>OZ245934.1:0-5524036 GCA_965230005.1 Pseudomonadales bacterium | reverse complement strand
ACGACCTCCCGCAGCTCGAGCGGATGCTGAAGCTGCCCGCCGGTCGCCTGGGCACGCCGGAAGATCTCGGCGCCGCCACGCTCTTTCTCTGCTCGAAAGCCTCTGAGTGGGTAACGGGCCAATGCATTCGTATCGATGGAGGTGCCTGATATGACGACGGCAAAACGCTGTGTGCTCGCGTCCCGGCCGGACGGCCTGCCAACGCCGGACAACTTCGCCTTCGAGGACGTGGAACTGCTCCCCCTCGGCGACGATCAGGTGACCGTGGCAGTGGATACACTGTCCATCGACGCCTTCATCCGTACGACCCTCGGTGACAGAGACGGCCATCACGGTTCCATTCCCCTCGGCGCCCCCTGCGTGGCCCTCGGGGTGGGACAGGTCATCGACAGCACCTCGGAGACCCTGCAGGTCGGCGACTGGGTGAACGGGCCGCTCATGGCCCAGACCCACGCGCAGATGCCAGCCGCCATGTTCCAGAAGATTGATACGAGTATCGCAGCACCGAGCGCCTGGCTCGGCGTGCTCGGGATGACCACCGGACTCACGGCCTACTTCGGTCTCCTGGAAGTGGCCGGTGTCAATGAAGGGGATACCGTTGTGGTCTCCGGCGCTGCCGGTGCCGTGGGCAGCGTTGCCTGTCAGCTCGCGAAAATCCACGGCGCCCGGGTGATCGGTATCGCCGGCGGGCCCGACAAAGTCGCCTATCTGACCGAAGAACTCGGCATCGATGCCGGTATCGATTACAAAGGCGAAGACGTCGCCGCCCGCCTCGACGAACTGGCCCCGGACGGTATCAACGTCTATTTCGACAACGTCGGTGGAGAAATCCTCGATCTGGTGCTGGATCGCATCGCCAGCGGCGCGCGAATTGCTATCTGCGGCGCGATCTCCCAGTACGACGACCTCGACGACGTGCGCGGCCCGAAGCTGTACCTGCGTCTCGCGGAGCGGAATTCCCGCATGGGCGGCTTCACCGTCGACTACTACAGCGAACGCTTCCCGGAAGCCATCAAGGCGCTCGCCGGCTGGATGGCGGAAGGCAAGCTGTCCCTCCCGGAGCACGTCGAGAACGGGATCGAGCAGTTTCCGGCAGCGCTCATCAAGTTGTTCACCGGCGGCCATCGGGGCAAGCTGCTGGTGAAACCCTGAGCGTAATCGATAATCACCGCCAGCAGGCAAGGAACCGGATCATGGCGAATGCAGAGAAGTTGACCGCCGCCAACTCGCGAGCCCGCCTCATCGAGATGGCACACCACAACATGAGCGTGATCGACGCCGGCGAGCTCGCAAGGGCCGACAGTGTGCTTCGCGTGCCTGCGTCTCACTACTACGACGAAGCACGCTGGCAGCTGGAGATGGACCGCGTGTTCAAACGGCTGCCGCTGATGCTCGCGCTGTCCTGCGAGCTCAGGGAACCTGGAGACTTCAAGACCATCGAAGTGTGCGGAGTTCCGGTGCTGATCATTCGCGCCGAAGACGGTGAGGCCCGGGCCTTCGTCAACAGCTGTGCCCACCGGGGTGCAGTGGTCGTCCAGGAGGCTCGGGGCAACCGGAAACGTTTCTCCTGCCCCTATCACGCCTGGACCTACGATCAGCAGGGCGACCTCGTCGCCATCTACGCGGAAAAAGACTTCGGCGAGGTGGACAAGTCCTGCCACGGCCTGACCCGCCTGCCCACCGGCGAACGATCGGGGCTCATCTGGGTAAATCTCGACGCGGACTCAACGCTCGATCTGGACAGCTACCTCTGCGGCTACGACCACCTGCTTGCCCACTTCGGCTTCGAGGACTGGTCGCTGTTCGAAGATCGCACCATTGCCGGGCCGAACTGGAAAATCGCCTACGACGGCTACATGGATCTCTACCATCTGCCGATCCTGCACAAGAACACCTTCGGCGCGAACATGCCGAATCAGGCGCTCTACTACGCCTTTGGTCCGCACCAGCGTGTATCGAGCCCGAACCCCCAACTGTTCGAACTGAAAGACACGCCGGAAGCCGAGTGGCCCATGGAGCCGCTGCTCTCCAGCGTCTGGACGATTTTTCCGCACATCTCCATTGCCTCTTTCGACGGCGGCGGCGGTCGTGGCGTGATGATCTCGCAGCTCTTTCCGGGAGATACGCCTCAGGAATCCCGCACCGTGCAGAACTATGTCATGGAAACGCTGCCGCCAACGGACGAGATGCGCAACGCCGCGCAGGAACAGTTCAAACTCCTGAAGTACGTCGTCGAAGAGGAGGACTATGCCACGGGCCTTGCTCAGCAGCGTGCCCTCATGCACCGGCCGGGCACGGAAGTGCTCTTTGGACGTAACGAAGGCGGTGGTCAGCACTTCCATGGCTTTCTGGACACGCTGCTGAAGACGGAAGACGCCGAGCTCCCGGCGCTCTTCGACACGCTTTCCTGACGCTGAGGCTCTGACCATGGAACTCGGTCTCGCAGGCCGCAAGGCCATCGTTTTCGGCGGCAGCCTCGGCATCGGCCGCGCCATTGCCCTTGCCCTCGCTCAGGAGGGCGTCGAGCTCGCCATCGCCGCACGCAACGCTGAACGGCTCGAAGCGGCGGCTGCCGCGATCAGCGAAGAGACCGGGACCAGGATTGTCGCCCTGAGCTGCGATGTGCGGGACCGTGAGCAGGTCGACGCCACGGTGAACGAGGCAGCCGGTGCCCTTGGCGGGCTCAACATCCTCGTCAACAGCGGCTCCGCCCCGGGTGGTTCGCGCACGGCGGTGGGTTACATAGACACCATCGTCGACGAAGACTTTCTGGCTGACTTCGACACCAAGTACCTGGGCGCCCTGCGCACGGCCCGGGCCGCTATTCCTCATCTCGAAGCCGCGGGCTGGGGCCGCATCGTCAACATCAGCGGCCTCAACGCCCGGATCGCCGGAAACCTCTCGGGCGGCGCGCGGAACACTTCACTCGTACACTTCACGAAAACCCTGGCAAACCAGCTCGGCCGTCGCGGCATTACGGTGAACTGCATCCATCCGGGCATTACCCGCACGGAACGAACCCCAGTCATGCTCGCCGCCAGAGCCGACAAGCAGGGCACCACGGCAGAAGCCATCGAAGCCGCCGACTACGCCGAAGGAGCACCCCGAGCGAATGCCATCGGCCGCATGGTCGATGCGGCAGAGATCGCCGATCTCACGGTGTTTCTCTGTTCCGACAAAGCCTGGTGCGTGACCGGCGAAACGATCGCCGCGGATGGTGGCGGCAGTAACGCCGTCTACTACTGAATACGCGAGGATCGGGAGGGAAATCGTGCACACCGGACTGATGCTGAACGCCGATCTCATGCAGGGGGAGCAGATTCTGGCGACGGCACAAGCCGCCGAAGCCATGGGATTTCACACGCTCTGGGTGCCCGAGATCTTCGGCCGTGAACCTTTTGTCATGGCCGCGTCGGTGCTGGCCGCCACCAACCGGGTTCGTGTCGGCACGGCCATCGCCAACGTCTACGTGCGTGACGCCATGGCAACCAAGGCGGGCGCCTGGACACTGGCGGACCTTTATGCGGACCGTTTCAGCCTCGGGCTCGGGGTGTCGAACGTGGTTGGCAACGAGCTCCGCGGTCACGATTGGCTGCCGCCCGTCGAAAAACTCGAAGCCTACCTCGATGCCTTCGAAGGCTGGCAGCTGCATTTTCCCGCAACGGGACAGCCACCCGTCTACCTGGCGGCGCACGGCCCGAAACTCATCGACTTCGCTCGGCGGCGCACCGACGGTGCCTTCATGTATCTGACGACCAGTGCCTACCTCGCCGAAGCCGCTCGGGAACTGGCCGGCAAGGAACTGCTCGTGATGCAGCCCGTCGCCGTGCACGACGATCTCGAGGAAGCGCGACGCCTCGCCCGCCGTGCCGTTCGCATCTACACGGATCTGCCGAACTATCAGCGCGCCTGGCGCGCCCAGGGTTTCCAGGATGCCGACTTCAAAGATGGACCGAGCGATGCGCTGCTGGACGCACTCGTTGCCCTCGGCCCCCGGGAACGCGTGCTGGAGAAACTGGCCGAACGCGAGCAGGCGGGGGCTACACACATGATTCTGATCCCCACCAACCTGACAGAGGCGCGCACGCCCGATTGGGGCAAGCTGGAAGGTCTCATCAGCTGACCGCCGGAGGCCCCATGACCACCTTCGATCGCTACATCGGCATGAATACCCTCGAAGGCGAAGACGATCGCGGTGCCTACGCGACGGCGCAGATCGACATCGAAGCCCACCACTGCAACCCCACAGGCAACATCAACGGCGGCGTCATCATTTCCCTGGCCGACAACATCTCGACCGGTGCGGCGGGTCGCGCCTACTTCGAGAAAACCGGAGAAGAGAAGTTCATGGTTGGCGTGGATCTCCACGCCGTCATGCTCGCCAACCAGCTCGGCGGCACGATTCGCGGCTACGCGCGCCCCGTGCGGGTCGGTCGGCGCATCACGGTCATTCGTACCGAGGTGCGGGGCGACGACGATCGGCTCCTGGCGGAGGTGACCACCACGCACGTCCCGACCTGAGCGTCCTCAGCCCAGGCTCGCCTCGATGGCCGCGATGTACGGCGCCCGGATATCGCGCTTGTTCTTCGCATAAGCATCCCCGGGCAACTCTGCCAGCGCAGCGGCTTCGGCGATGGCGGCTTCCAGAACCTGCTCCGGCGGCAGGACCCGATCGAGATAGCCGGCCTTTACGGCACCGTCCGGATCGTAGAGATGCGATTGCACAAAGGCCCTCGTGAGGTGGCGGGGATCGAGGCGCGCCCGGGCGAGTTCGATGCCGAAGACCGGGAACGACATACCAATCGCCGTTTCGTTGAGACCGAGCTTGAAGTCCCCGGCCGCGCCGATGCGGTTGTCGGCCGTCAGCAGCAGGAAGGCGCCTGCTGCGATGGCGTGTCCCGTGCAGGCCATGACCACAGGCTGCGGATGCGAGAAAAGGCGCAGCAGCGTCTTCGCCCCTTTGCCGACCAGCGCCGCGGCAGCGTCGGGCCCTTTCTGAATCTCCTTCAGATCAAAGCCCGCCGAGAGCATCCCGTCGCGGCCAGTGACGACCACGGACTTCGCCTCGGCCGCCGCCCGGTCGAGACCCTCGTGGATCCCGTCCAGCAGCTCATGACCGACCGCATTCGCTTTGCCATCGTCGAAGTGCAGCACGGCAACGGCATCTTTCCGTTCGAAGTTCATTCCCCGGCTCCAAGCTGATTCATGTAGCTGGCGAGGTCGAAGTAGTCGCGCCAGGCGCTGATCATGCCGCCCCGGAATTCGAAGGTGCCCATGACCGGCAGGGACAGCGGTTTGCCGCCGGCCATAACGAAGTCGTCCACCCGTTCCGTGAGCACGAGGCCGTCGCTGTTCTCGGCGATGGCGACCACCTGCCAGTTGACGGACTCAGGCGCCATACCGCGAATCACACCCATGGCCGCGGCTTTACCTTCGAGCGGCTCCATGGGCATGTTGTGGTAGACGACGTCGTCGGCGAAGGCACTTTCGATCGCGTCCCAGTCCATGCGATTCCAGGCGTCGATGAAGGCCAGGACCTTTTCTGTATTGCTCTGACTCATGCCGGTAGCTCCTGCGTAAGCGCCTATTTGAGGAAGCCCAGCACCTTGGCGGATGGGTATCCTTTGTGCAACCCTGCGCCCCCATCTCCTGGGTGACCGCTGCGGATGATCATCCCCATAAGACTCGGAGGTTCCCGCTCCCGGCCGTTGAACCTCAACTGGCGCTGGATTGCGGCGATCTTCCTGTTTCTGTCGTCAGTTTCCGCCCTGCTCATGGGCGTGGGCTTTTCCGAAAGACCGGACCTCGGCGACGCGCCGCTGCTGACCAAGGCCTACTACAGCCTCGGACTGTTTGTGGTCGGCGGCCTCGATCTCGGCATTCCCGCCGGCGGCCCTGCCTTCGGCAGAGCGCTGCTCTGGTTCGCCTACTTTGGCAGTCCGCTGCTCATGGCCTCCGCCGTCATCGAAGCGGTCCTGCGGGTCATGCGGCCCCAGCGGTGGCAGCTCCGGCGCCTGTCGAATCACATCATCGTGGTCGGCTCCGGCGAGCTCACCACCAGCTACCTGCGCATGCTTCGAGGTCATGTTGGCAACACACCGATCGTCGTGGTCGATGAGGCCATCGATCCCGTGCGCGCCGAGGAACTGGAGCAGACCTTCGACGTCATGCTGGTGACCGGCGACATCACCCATGGCTTTCTGCAACGGGAGCTGCGCCTGGAAATGGCCCTGCAGCTCGTTTTCCTCGGAGACAACGACTTCCTCGCCTACGAAGCGGCGAGCAAAGTGCTGCGCGATTACCCGGCCTTCGGCTCGCGCATCGTTCTCCATTGCCACAATCTGCGCTTCATGCGTTCCATGCAGGACACCTCCGTCGCCAAACTCTGCACCACCTTCAACGCCTACCATCTGGCCGCCCAGAGCCTGGTACACAATGCCCTGCTCACGCAGTTCCACAGCACCGCGAATCGCGACGTGGTGATTATCGCGGGCTTCGGCCGCTTCGGGCAGACCATCATGGAGGAGCTGGAAGCGCTGGCGGAAGAGGAACTCGAAAAGGTATTCCTCATCGACATCGACGCCAACCGGCGGGTTCTGGTCGTAGAGGAACAGCAGCGGCTCCGAGGCAATTACGAACGCATCATCCTCCAGGGGGACATCTCCAACCCCGATGTGTGGCGCCGCTTGACCGAGGCAGAAGACCTCAGTCAGAACCATCCGACGATTCTGCTCGGCACCGGCAGGGCCGAGGTCAACCTGCGCACGGCGCTCTGGATCAAGCGCAAATACCCGAACGCCCTCGTTTTCGCCCGCACCAACGACGTCTCGCAGCTCGCCCAGGAAGTGGGTGCCGAGCACGACATCGAGACCTTCAGCATCAAGCAGCTCGTGGAAGACAACGTGCCGAAGGAGTGGCTGCCGGTTAACTACCGGCCCTGAGGACAGCGACCCGGACCGAACATCGGCCCTGCGAATCCGGTGCGGGACCGGTCCGCCGCGCGGCGACGGACCGGAGAGCGCGATCAGCCCTGCAGCGATCCGAAGTTTTTACCCTCGGCCACCAGTTTTTCGAGCAATGGCGCCGGCTCCCAGGCAGGACCGCCGTAGAGCTCGCCGAAACGCTTGATGTCCGCGAGGACGTTGTCGAGACCCTGCTGGTCCGCCCAGAACATCGGCCCGCCCGTAACTTCCGGGAAGCCGTAGCCGTTGATGTAGACGATGTCGATGTCGCAGGGCCGCAGGGCTATGCCTTCCTCGAGGATCCGCGCACCTTCGTTGATGAGCGGATACAGGCAACGCTTCAGCACCTCATCGTCGTCGACGTCCTGTCGCTCGATGCCGAGCTCAGCCGACGTCTGCTCCACGATCTCAACGACTTCCGGGTCAGGTTGTCCGGCGCGGCTGCCTTCCGGATAGATATAGAAACCCCGGGCCGTCTTCTGTCCGAAACGCTCCAGCTCACAAAGCTTGTCGGCGACCCGGGCGGTGATCGGCACGTCTTCCGGCGCCGTGCCGGCGAGCTTGCGGGCCCGCCAGCCGAGATCCAGCCCCACCAGATCGTTCATCTGGAAGGGCCCCATGGGCATACCGAAGCCATTCATGACGCTGTCCACCTGATAAGGGGTCGCGCCCTGAAGGATGATCTCACCGGCCTGCCGCGTGTACTGTCCGAGCATCCGGTTACCGATGAAACCGGGTGCGTTGCCGGAAAGCACGGCAATCTTGTTGAGGGTGCGGCCAAGCTTCATGACGGTGGCAATCACGTCCGGTGCCGTCGCTGCACCGCGGACGACTTCCAGCAGCCGCATGACGTTTGCCGGGGAAAAGAAGTGCATGCCGATCACGTCACCCGGTCGCGAGGTGGCGTCCGCCATCTTGTCGATGTCGAGCCCGGAGGTGTTGCTGGCGAGAATGGCGCCCGCCTTGGCAACCTGGTCGAGTTTGCCGAAGATCTCGGCCTTCAGATCGAGGTTTTCGTAAACCGCTTCCACGATCACGTCCGCTTCGCCCAGATCTTCATAGCTCGTCGTGCCCGTGAGGAGCGCCATACGTGCGTCGACGTCTTCCGCCGTCATGCGCCCCCGAGTCACCTGAATGTCGTAGTTGCGCTTGATGACCCCGAGGCCCTTCTCGAGCGCTTCGTCGTTCATTTCCAGCACCTTCACGGGAATCCCGACGTTGGCGAAGCTCATGGCAATACCGCCGCCCATGGTGCCGCAGCCGATCACCCCCGCAGACTTGATTTCCCGGAGCGGCGTGTCTTTCGGCAGGTCGGGAATCTTGCCGACTTCACGCTCGGAGAAGAACAGATGGATGAGGGCCTGGCGCTGCGGGTGCGCCATACACTGGCGGAAACAGTCCTGCTCCACTTTCAGGCCCGCGTCGAAATCCGCTTCGTTAACGGCAGCTTCAACGCACTGAATGATCATCTCCGGGGCAAATCGCCCGCGCATCTTCCGCGCAGCCTGCGCTCGGGCATCGGCAAAGATCTGCTCGTTACCCCGGTCCGCCTCAACTTTGTCGGCCTCGTCACGGATCTTCCGGGTCTTTCCGCCATCAGCGAGCACCTGCTTTGCAAAGGCAATCCCACCTTCGACGATATCGCCATCGACCACCTCGTCGACGATGCCGAGTGCCTTCGCCGCGGGGGCAGGAATCGGATCGCCGGAAAGGATGAATCCCAGGGCTTTCTCCGCGCCAATGAGTCGCGGCAGACGCTGAGTGCCACCGGCCCCCGGGAGCAGACCCAGCTTCACTTCCGGCAGCCCTACCGGCGCCGTGGGTGCCGCCACGCGATAGTCACAGCACAGCGCCACCTCGAGACCGCCACCGAAAGCCGTGCCGTTGATGGCCGCAACGATGGGCTTGGCGCTTCCTTCCATCATGACCAGGGCTTCCTGCAGGCCCACGGCCTTTTCCGAACCGCCGCCAAACTCGGAGATGTCGGCGCCGGCGATGAAGGCCCGCCCAGCGCCGGTCAGGACGATGGCTTCCACCGCGTCGTCGGCGAGCGCTTTCTCGACGCCGTCGTAGAGCCCCTGGCGGACGCCGCTCGAGAGCGGATTTACCGGCGGGTTGTCGACGGTCATAAGTGCGATGTTGTCGCGGATTTCGTAATGAACGGTGCCTTTCATCTGTGTCCCCTGCATGGCTCTTCGAGCCGGAAAAAGGAACGGGAGTATGCCTAGCCCCCGACCAATTGTGTATGGGCCCTCCGGTTGCGTATCGATCTGCTGCCCGGTGCATTAGGATAGCGACCCTCGAAACTCGAGATGAGCCACGAACCGAGCCGATCCCGGCAGGAGGAAGCACCATGACCCCCATGACCGCTGGCCCACGGACCGTCCGCCTGATCAGCCTGGGCGCTCTGATTTGCCTGGCCGCGAGCGCGGCGCAGGCCCGGGACCTGCCGGCGCCTGGTCAGTACGAGGTGACCACCCAGACCACTTACTCGAGCGTGCCCCTGCCCGATGCTACCGTGACAACGCAGAACTGCCTGACCGCAGAGGATCTCGAACGGGATCCCGCCAGCGTGTTCGCGGACCTGCCGGAGGGGAAAACCTGCGACATCACCAACTTCGTCATGGCGGATGGGGCCATCGAAATGGCGATCAACTGTGACGCTCCGGACGGCAAACTCACCATGACCACCACCGGCACCTTCGATGACGATGGCTATGACATGGTCAGCGATGTTGTCGTCGCCGTCGGCGATAAGGAAGTGAAGATGCAGACGATCATCGAGGGCAAGCTGCTGGGGGACTGTTGAAGCCCGACCCTTCCGCGCCGCTCCTCTCACTCAGCGGCATCCGCAAAGCCCTCGGCGGGCGCACAGTTCTCTCGGACGTCGACCTCTCCGTTGCGCCCGGGGAACTGGTTGTGCTGCTCGGGCCCAACGGTGCGGGCAAGACCACGCTCCTCGGCACCGCCTGCGGTCGAATCGCCCCCGACGGCGGTGAAGCCCGCCTGGCCGGCGGTGATCCGCGCCGGGAAAGGCGTGTCCGCTCGAGCCTGGGCTTCGTGCCGCAGGAGATTGCGCTCTATCCCTACCTCTCGGTACGCGAGAATCTCGAAGTCTTCGGTCGCATGATGGGTGTGGCGAAATCAGATCTGACGGCACGGATCGATGACGCGCTCAGCTGGAGTGGCCTCGGAGACCGGAGCGCCGATCGAGTCGACACCCTCTCCGGCGGCATGCAGCGGCGCCTGAACATCGTTGCCAGCCTCCTGCACCAGCCGGGCATTCTCATGCTCGACGAACCCACGGTGGGTGTGGACGTAAGCGCCCGGGAACGGATCCACGAACTGCTCCGGCGCCTCCGGGCCGAAGGACTCGGCATCCTGCTCACCACCCACGATCTCATGCAGGCAACGACGCTCGCGGATCGCGTGGTGTTCCTCGTTGGCGGCATGGTCAGGATCGAAGGCGCGCCGCAGCAGCTCATCAGCGAGGTCTTCGGCGAGACGAAGGAGATCAACATCGCCCTCAACGCGGTCCCCGACAGCAGCCAGCGCACACAGCTCCTCGATGCCGGATTGACCCCCATTCAGGGCGGTCAGTCCTGGACCGGGGGCGTCGCCGCGGGCTATGACGGCGTTGCCGACTGGCACCACCGCCTCGAAGCCGCTGGCCTGGAGGCCGCGGAGATCCGGGTTCGCGAACCAACCCTGGAAGGGGTGTTTCTCCGCCTCACGGGCGAGGAGCTCATACTGTGAGCGGCGCGATCCTTCGGGCCATGCTGCTCGGTCTGCTCAGGGATCGCGGGGCTCTGCTCATGAGTTTCTTTCTACCCGGCGTGTTCTTCGTGATCATGGCCGAGATCTTCACCGCCACGAGCGGCGACAGTCTGAACCTGTCCGTGGCCAGCTTGGATGAGGTGGAGAGCGACGTGACCGTGCGGCTCTTCGAGGCCCTCGAAGGCAGCGACATGCTCACCTTCCTGCCGGTGCGCTACAGCGACCGGGACGCCGTGCGCGCAGCCGTCAAGGCCGGGGAGGCGGACATCGGCCTGGTACTCCGTGCCGATGCGGAACCGCTCGAGGAAGCCGGCGGTTTTGGCGCCGCGCCGATCCTCGTGATTCTCGATCCGGCCAGGGGTTTTGCAGAGCCCATGCTCACCGGACAGATCCGACGCGCCTACTTTGCCGCCCTGCCCGACGTGGCCATGGGCAACGTCGTCGCGGAACTCGAAAACCAGTTTCTCACACTGGACGACGAACAGCGCGAAGAAGTGGACGTCGGCCTCCTGGAGATGCGCGCCGACGCTGAAGCAGGCCGGGAAACGGGCTGGTCCTTCGAAGACCTGCTGGCCCGGGAATCGGTGATCGGCGGCGAAGCGGTGAATCTCGTCGCCTATTCGGCCGGCGCCGTTGCCTTCATGTTCCTGCTTTTTGCATCCGTCCATGGCGCCGTTTCACTCCTCGAAGAACAGGAAAGCGGCATTCTCGACCGGGTGCTGGCGGGACCCGGCGGCATGGGCGTGCTGGTGGACGGCAAATTTCTCTACGTGGTCGGCCAGGGTTTCGTCCAGGTCACCGTCATCTTTACCGTGGCCTGGCTTGTCTACGGCGTCGACCTGCCCGGGCACCTGGGACCCTGGATCGTCATATCCCTCGCGGCATCCGTTGCCTGCGCCGGGCTTGCCATGCTCCTGGCCACCGCCTGCCAGACCCGTCGCCAGGCGCAGACGGTAGCCAATACCGTGATCCTGGTGCTCTCGGCCCTCGGCGGCAGCATGGTGCCGCGCTTCCTCATGCCCGACGTGCTGCAGAATCTCGGCTGGCTCACGCCGAACACCTGGGCGCTGGAAGCCTACAGCGGCATCTTCTGGCGGGATGAAGGTTTGCTGAGCGTCGTTTTTCCGGTAGCCCTCCTGGCGGCCATCGGCATCGTCAGCTGGCTCCTCGCGCGCGTTCTCGCGCATCGGAAAGCCTACGGCGATTGACCGGCGTGGGTACCGGACAGTCCTCTTTCAGGGAGCGGGAGCAGTAGCTTCCTGAGTCGCGGCTTGGTCCGCATCGGCCGTGAGATCGGCCGCAAGCGCATCGAAGTTGGTTTTTCGGTACATACCGGCATGGCGTGCGAGCAGCCTGCCGTCCTCGGCAAAGATCAACACCGTCGGCACGCTCACGTCGAGTTCGAACGTCGAGGCCCAGACCCCCTCCAGGTCGATGAGCACGGGGACGTCCGGCGGCAAACGTTTTCTCAAGGTTTCGGCAACCCGCTCGTATTCCGTCGGCGCCGTGCGCGGCACGTCGGCAACACGAACGATGGACAGTTCCGCATCGATTTCCCGGAGGGCCTGTTCCCAGGGCTTCAGCCGTCGCAGGCGCTTGGCCGAGACGACGATGGCCACCTGGCGCGCGGTTGCGTCGGTGTCGAGACCACCCACTGCCCCGAACTGATCCTTCAGGCCCATGGGCGCATCGGCCACGCCAGCGGCCTGGACCGCGGCAGCACCGGCAAGCAGCGAGGCCAGCAGAGCGAAGCGTCGCCAGAGGGCCCCAAGTTTTCCAACAGCGTTCGACAAAACGGCTACAATCCACGCCCTTCAAAAGCAGCCGAGCATAGCGCGTGAGTCGAGATGGCGCCTAGTGTGCAGTTATCAGTCGTGGTGCCCACCTTCAACGAGGCCGCCAACCTGGCCGTGCTCGTCGAGCGCCTGGATGAGGCGCTGACGGGCCTGAACTGGGAAGTCGTGTTCGTCGATGACGACTCACCGGACGGCACCGCCGCGGAAGCCCGACGCCTCGGGCAGGAAAACGGGCGCGTCCGTTGTCTGCAGCGCATCGACCGACGCGGTCTGTCTTCCGCCTGCATCGAGGGCATGCTCGCGACCAGCGCGCCGGTGATTGCCGTCATGGATGCGGACCTGCAGCATGACGAGCGGCTGCTGCCACGCATGTTCGACACCCTGACCGGGGAAGCGCTGGATGTGGTGGTCGGCAGCCGTCACGTGGACGGCGGCGACGCGGACGCGTTCTCCGACGATCGGGCCCGAAAGTCGGAGCTCGCCACCCGACTGTCGCGCATGGTGGTGCCCGATACGCTCCTCGACCCCATGAGCGGCTTCTTCATGATCAAGCGGGAGGCCTTCGAGGCCAGCGTCCGCAACCTCTCGGGCATCGGCTTCAAGATTCTCATGGACCTCTTCGCATCGGCGCCGGAGCCGCTGCGTTTCAAGGAGCTGCCCTACTCCTTCGGCGAGCGTCACGCAGGCGAGTCGAAGCTCGACAATCAGGCGCTCTGGGACTACGGCATGCTGCTGCTCGACAAACTCGTCGGCCGCTGGGTGCCCGTGCGCTTCGTCGCCTTCATCGCCGTTGGCGGCATCGGCGTGTTCGTGCACATGGCCGTGCTTGCGCTCACCTATCAGGCGCTCGGCTATGGCTTCGTGACCAGTCAGATCTGGGCAACGCTGATCGCCATGACCGCCAATTTCGTGATCAACAACCTCATCACCTATCGGGATCTGCAGCTGACAGGATGGGGCTGGATCACCGGCTGGATTTCCTTCGTGCTCGCCTGCAGCGTGGGCGCCGTGGCTAACGTCGGTGTGGCCGGTTACCTGTTTGCCGAAGATACGGGTTGGTTCCTGGCCGGACTCGCCGGAATCATCGTCGGTGCCGTCTGGAACTACGCCATTACTCAGCTCTACACCTGGCGCGCCAAGTGACCGACCCGGCGCTGGTCCGACCGGCCTACGGGCTGTGGGCACTCTGCGCCGGCGTGAAGCTCGCGATCTTCGCCCTTGCCGGGCGTGCTTACGGCTATCTGTCGGACGAACTCTACTTCCTCGACGCCGCCGAGCATCTCGCGCTCGGCTACGTGGACTACCCGCCACTGATCGCCTGGACCCTGGCCGGGTTAACGGCCATCTTCGGCGCGGACCTGCTCGTGCTGCGTGGCTTCGCCTGCCTCGTCGGCATCCTCGTCACGATCATCGCCATCGACCTCGTCCGCATTCTCGGCGGCGGGCGCACAGCCCAGGCCCTCACGGCCATCGTCGTGGTGTTTGCCCCGGCGTTTCTCTCCGTGCAATCGATCCTCACCATGAACGTGCTCGACCAGCTCTGGTGGGCCCTGGGTTTCTACCTGCTCACCCGCTATCTCCAGGCGCGCCGCGCTGCAGACATGCGCTGGCTGGGGGTCGTGTTCGGCATCGCGCTGCTCACGAAGCTGGCACTTCCAGTCTGGGGGCTCGCGCTGGCAGCCGCCGTGCTGGTCTACGCCCGCTGGACCCTGAGTCGCCCGGAGGTCTGGCAGGCTGTGGCGATCATGGTGCTGATCGCGAGTCCGTTCCTCTACTGGCAGATCGCCAACAACTGGCCGTTTTTCGAGTTCGTGGCCGCCTACAACGCCGAGGCGCCGGAAGCGATGGTCATCGATCAGCCGATCTTCGGTCTCATTGCCACCATGAATCCGCCCTTTCTACTCATCTGGCTACCCGGCCTCGTCTACGGTCTGCTGGCGAAGGATCCCGTGCATCGCGTGCTCGGCACCGCAGCCGCTCTGTGCCTCGCGCTGTTTCTCATAGCCGGGGTCAAATTCTATTTCGCCACGCCGCTGTTTCTGTTGTTCGCTGGCTTCGGGGCCATGCTCTGGGAGCGCTGGCTCGCGAATCGACACCGCGCGAGCGGCATCTTCCTGGTCAGCATGGCGATCTCCGGGCTGTTCTCCATCCCCATCGCCGCGCCCGTGCTGCCGCCGCCGCTGCTGCAGGCGGCGGCAGATTTCATCCGCGACGGCGAGCAGGGGCGCCCCGGTTCGGAGCCTGCGCCCATGGGCCGCTACTTCCCCCACTTCGCCGAGATGCACGGCTGGCCGGAACTCGTCGACCGGGTGATCCACCACTACGAAGCATTGCCCGAGAACGCGCGGGCTGAAACGGGACTGCTGGCGGCCTACTACGGTCAGGCCGGTGCCTTGAATCAGCTCGATGGCGACCGTCTGCCCACCGCACACTCGGGGCACGTCAACTATCACTTCTGGAACGCGGACGCAGACCTCCGTCAGTTACTCACGGTCGGCTTTGACCGGGCGCTGCTGGAAAGTCTCTACGGAGAGGTGCAGGTGTTGGAACAGTTCAGCTGCGAACGCTGCATGGCCCGGGAAAATGGCCTGCTGATCGCGCGGGTGAGCGCACCGAAACAATCTCCCGAGGAAATTCGCAGAGAAATCAAGCGCTTCTACTTCTTCTGAAATGCTTGTAAATATTTTGCGGATCGACTCGGAGAATGGATAATTACCCCCGCGCGAAGACGCAGCGAGTCTGTCAAGAATCCTGTTGATTATTGCGGGCGCGCAGGATGCTGATCACTGAGGCGAAAAAGAAAGCGATAGAAACGCCAACGGATCGGGGTCTTACGAAAATGAATAAAACGAATTCGGTCTCATGGAGAGGTCATCACCGTTGAGTGAGGCAAAGGCGGACAGCCCGGACTATCCGCAACAGTTCGCAGGGATACGCAACCAGATAGAGCGCCGTCTGTCGGAGATTGCCCCGACGGTGTCGGGGTCTGCCCCCCGTCTGAAAAAGTCGATCCGCTACAGCCTGCTCGATGGCGGCAAGCGTTTGCGCCCCCTGATCACCGTACTGACCGCAGAAGCACTCGGCGGACGTGCAGCAGCGGCCATCGATGCGGCCTGCGCCATCGAAATGGTGCATACGGCTTCGCTGATGATCGACGATCTGCCCTGTATGGACGACGCCACACAGCGTCGCGGTAAGCCGGCAAATCACGTCGCGCACGGCGAAGACATCACGATTCTTGGTGCGATCTCACTGATCAGCGATGCCTTCGGTCTGATCAGCCGCGACCCGGGGCTTGCACCGGCGGTGAAGATGGATCTCGTCAACGCCCTCTCGCAGTCCATCGGCGTGGACGGTCTCTGCGCCGGCCAGGAACGGGACCTGCGCGACATCAATCAGGAAGCAGACGCCGAAGCGCTGGCACAACTCCAGTATCAGAAGACGGGCGCCCTGTTCGTCGTCTGCCTGGAAGCCGGAGCCCGTGTTGCAGGCCTCGAGCGGGATGCACTGAATCCCCTGCGCGCCTTCGGTACCCACGCCGGCCTCGCCTTTCAGATTCTCGACGACCTGCTCGACGCGGTGGGTCACAGCGCGGTCACCGGTAAAGATCAGCAGGCCGACAGCGGCAAGCAGACCTACGCGGCAATCATGAGCCATGACGAAGCGGAAGCGCGAGCAGATCAGGAATTGTCCGACGCCCTGGCTGCCCTCGAGCCCGCGGGCATCAACAGCGAGCCGTTCGCGGCCTTTCTCAATCTGGTCCTGCAGGCCTATCAGGGCCAGGTTGATCCCGGTCAGGCACGCCGGGTGGGAGTGGGTGTATGATCCGCCCCATCGTTTTTGTCTATCCCCCCAGCTAGACCATCATGAATATTCTGATCAACGCGCTGTGTTTCTTCGGGGCGCTCGCGGCCATGGAAGCGGTTGCCTATTTCGCCCACAAGTACGTCATGCACGGCTTCGGCTGGTTTCTCCATGAATCGCACCATCGACCCCGTCAGGGCTGGTTCGAGCTGAACGATCTCTATGCGGCCATCTTCGCGATACCGTCCATCGTGCTCATCTGGTTCGGCACCAACGGTTATCCCTGGGCGCTCTGGCTGGGCCTCGGCGTCGCCGGCTACGGCCTCATCTACTTCGGCTTCCACGACGTGATCGTGCACCGCCGCATCGACCACAACTGGCGACCGAAGAGCAGATACATGCAACGCATCGTGCACGCACACCGTCTGCATCACGCGCTCGAAGAAAAAGAAGGTGCTGTGTCATTCGGCTTCATCTATGCCCCGCCCGTACCCGTGCTGCGCGCAGAGATGAAGGCCATCGAGGCTGAGCGGGCAGCCGCTGAAGGTCAGCAGCCGATGTCCAGCGCACCGCTCAACGGACGCACGGCCAGCCAGTAGTCATCCGGGGCGTCCAACCCGCCCCTGGCCGTTCAGAAGGTATAGGCGATCGACGTCAGCACGCCCCAGTCGTTCCGACCGGCTTCCTCCGGTGACTGGTTGTCCGTGGAGTAATAGATCGAGAGATCGAGCTTCAGGTCCTGGATGATCTCCCGGGCAATACTCAGGTCCCAGTTCGTGCGAACACGACCGTTGTCAGTGAGGCTCGGCAGCACAAAGGCATCGGCGCGAACGTCCGTTTTCGGAAACCGATGCCGGAACCAGGCCATGGAAAATCCCAGGTACCCTTCGAGCTGCGAGTTCGGTACGTCCGTACGGAATTCGCGGCTCGCCAGCACCCCACCGTTGAGCACCAGCTCGAAAGCATTCGACCGCATCACGAAGCGTCCCAAGCCGCCGCCACCACTGTAGCGGTGATCGATGCCGAGTTCGTCATTCCGCTCGTAGCTCACCAGCGCTGACCAGAACCAGCGGTTCGAACGGAGCTTCCGGTAGGTGTTCACGAAGTTGATTCGCTCGCTGGACGTGTCGTCGCTCTTATCGGTAATGATGGAGTCGAAGCGACTGGAGACGTCCCAGTCCTGGCCCCGGTAGATGGCATTGGCGCCCAGGTTCCACTGCAGCGTGTTCGAGCCTTTGGTGCCGTTCAGGCCGAATTTGACGTCGCCGTCGATCCGGTCGACCCAGTTGGAGCGCAGCTTCAGCGGCACGAACGCGATGACACTGCTGAAGGCGTGGCTCTCATTTTCACGGGCTGAAACGATCAGCAGCCGGCCACTGACACTTTCATCGGGACTGATGGATCCCACCACGCGGCGCCCGGACTTGAGCTCGATGCGCAGGAACTTGTCGGTCTGCAGTGAGGCCACGTCGTCCCAACGGACATACACCGTGCCCATGGCGTCGGTCTTATAGCGCAGCTGCTCCCGGTTGAGCTCCTTGACGTCTCCGGAGATCCGATCGCCGTTCTTCAACACCAGCACATCGTCGTATTTGGCCCATGCGACGACCGGCACCAGCGCCGCCAGCAAGAGCAGCACGAGCACCAGCATCGGCATCGGCATCGCCAGCTCAGCGACTGCCTGGAAGCGAGCGGAGGGAGGAGCGCAGCGAAGCATCAGCCATACACCAGTTGATCAGCAGGAAGCGAAGCATCGAGGGAGAACCGGGCCGGACGCAAGTCCCGGCGCCACTTCAGAGCACCAGCACGCCGGCGAGTACGAGAATCGGGGTGACGATCAGCGTTCGCAGCAGGAAGATCAGAAAGAGCTGTCCGAGGCGCAGGGGCAGTGAAGAGCGGAGCAGCATGACGCCTACCTCCGCCATATAAATGAGCTGCGTCACGGACAGACCGGCGAGCACAAAACGGGTCAGGGTCGAGTCGACCCGCTGCGCGGCAACCACCGCCGGCATGAACTGATCGAAGAAGCCGACGATGAAGCCCGGCGCCGCCGCCTGGGCTTCCGGCAGCCCGAACCAGGTCAGCGTGACACCGATCGGCCAGGCAAGCAGATCGAAAAAGGACGTGTACTCGAGCAGCACTGCCGTGGCAGTGGCGAGCGCCATGGCGGCTGGAATCACCACAAAGACGACGTTTACGGTCTGCAGCGACGAAGACTTCAGAAACTCACGGGGACCCGGGGCACTCGACGCCCGCGTCCGGGCTGCCTCGAGGGCCCTGGCGAACACTGAACCGCCGCGGTCTTCCGCTTCGACAACCCTGCGCCCTACCGGCGGGAAATAGTCGTCGGAGATTCGGGACAGGGGCGGAATCCGCACCATGAGCAGCGCGCAGACCAGGCAGGCAACAATCACCGACAGGTACCAGCTGAAGTAGATGTCCCCTATTCCTGCGACGTTGGCCACAACGAGACTGAAAGGTATGGAAACCACGGAGAAGTTCGTCGCAATCGACGCCGACTCACGGGCGCTGTAGTAGCCCCGCTCGTACTGGCCGATGGTAATCAGCAGCCCAACGGTCGCGGATGAGACGAAGGAAGCCAGCGCGTCGATGGCGGAACGACCCGGCAGACGAAACAGGCGCTCGAAGGACCGCTTCAGAAGCACACCAACGAACTCCATGAAGCCGTATTCCGTCAGAAACGGCATGAACTGACAGGCCACGATGAAAATGACAAAGGTCTGCACACCGATTTCCAGGTAAACGAGCTCGCCGGTGTCCGGGCCCCGGACCCACAGCGGCCCGAGCTCGAAAAGCACCATGACCCCGATGGCGGCCCCGATCGTGCGCAGCAACAGCCAGACCGGCGTGACGTTGCAGGACGCCTGCAGATAGGGGTGAGACGTCTGCCAATCCGGCCGCTTGATCAGATAGTAGGCCCCTCCGATCACCGACAGCACGGTCATGAGGACGACGCCCGGCAGGAGCACGGGGAGGAGCGCCTGTTTCAGGAGATCGGTCACCAGGCTGACGATGATCGTCTGCCTGCCATCGATCGTTACCGGCAGCAGAAACGCGCCGATGCCAACGAGAGACGGGAGCAGAAAGCGGCGCGTTTCAGGGAGCAACGGGGGTGAGTGCTCCCTGGTCCGCGTCCTGCATCAGCCGGTAGGTGACGTAGTACTTGAAGATGTTTCTGACGTAGATCACGGGCTCCATGCCGACCTTCTCAGCCACCACCCGTTCCACCTGACCGAACCAGACGTTGGGGTCGAGCCCTCGCCGGGCCGCTTCCCGGCGCAGGCGGCTGATCCTCGTGGGGCCGGCGTTGTAGGCGGCAAAAGCGAGGAGCTGCCGATCGAGCATCGACAGTTCAGGCTCATCGAAGTATTCGTCCGTAATGTGGCGCAGGTATCGATGACCGGCATGAATGTTCGCTTCCAGCTCTTCGATGTTCGGGATGGCCACCGCTGAGGACGCCGCCGTGGCCGGCAACAGCTGCATCACACCGATAGCGCCCGCCGGGCTCCGCTTGCTCTGCACGAGCCGGGATTCCTGATAACCCTGGGCCGCAATCAGCAGCCAGTCGAAGTCGTACTGCTGCGAATAACGGCGGAACAGATCAGCCATGCTCTGGAAACGCCGGCGATCCTTGCTGGCTGACGCGTTGTGCACATAGCGGTTTTCCTTCAGGTAACGCTGGGCGAGCACGTTGCCGACCAGGGTGCCTTCCCGGTGCGACCGAACGAAAGCATCGACGATCGGCTTCATGCCGGTGAAATCACGGCGGACGGCCCAGGCGATTTCCCGCTCGGCGCTGAGCACCAGATCCCGACGCACGACAATGCCGTCCAGGACCCCTGCCCAGAACTCCGCCATGTGGTCGTCGGCCACCGTCAGGTCCACGGCACCGGCACTGACGAGTTCGAGCACGTCTTCCGTCTGCAGGTGTTCGTCAAGCGGCACGACCTGCACCGGGTCGAGGTCCTGGCTGGTGAGCATCACGTTCAGATAGCCGACGCTGGCCATGAAGCTGCTGGAACTGCGCAGATGCAGGCGTCTGCCTGCGAGATCGTTGAGATCGTCGATTCCCGCCACCGCCTCGTGG
Organism: Pseudomonadales bacterium; assembly: GCA_965230005.1. Lineage (GTDB taxonomy): Bacteria > Pseudomonadota > Gammaproteobacteria > Pseudomonadales > Azotimanducaceae > SZUA-309. Next base: position 5,503,589 of record OZ245934.1, on the reverse strand, counting down.
TGCACGATGATCTCGGAAACGTCGCGGCGCAGCGGCACGGAGAAGTCGACCCGCTCAGCACGGTCCGGCGTAATCGTGATGTTGCCGATGGCTATGTCGCCCCGACCTTCGGCCAGAAAGTCGAGCATTTCGTCACGAGCGACAGGGATCGGCAGAATCGTCACGCGAGGTTTAGGAAGGCCCAGCTGTTTGTGCAGAAAGGGTTCGAATTGCTTGAGGTTTTCCGCGCTGATGCCACGAATGTGCAGCCCATCCATGAAGTAGTGCGTGTGTGAGTAGCCCACGAGCACGCGGAGAATGCCGCGCGCCTTGAGCCCGTCGAGGTCGTAGTGCGCGCTCTGGAGCTCCCTGCCCAGGATGCTCGGCGACAGCCGCTCGACCGCCGGCCGGGTCGTCGCCGCTGACTCAGCGGCTTCTGCGTCGGGTGTTGTCACCGCTTCCCTGGGTGTCTCGGGTTCTGACGGTCCAGGGTCTTCGCCGCGACTGCAGGCACCGCACAGCAGCAACAGCAGGCTGTAAAAAACCAGCTGCGCGATCAGGGCCACTCGGGGGTGCTCGGGAGGAAGATAGACACGCATGCAGCCCGAAGTGTGCCGGGCCATAAGCGCCTTGGCTAGCGGTCCTGGGCGGTCGCTCGATACTGCCGGTAACTGGCCAGCACAAGCAGCGCGGTGATACCGAGCTCGAAGCCAAAGGCCACCAGCGCGAGCTGGGCAGGATTACCGTCGATGATGAATCCGATGATGCGACCGGTCGCGATCACGCTCATGAAGACCGCGACGCTGAGGAACCATTCGATCTTCCTTTGCACCAGCCCGAGCACGAGCAGAACGGTACTGGCGAGAAAGAGACCGCCGAGATCACCGCGCAGCGTGTTCAGACCGTGCTCGCCGATCGGCGTGACGGAAAGGTCCGCCGCATTGGACGCGGGGTCGAACATATAGCCCAGACCCATCACCAGGAACAGCAGCGCAATGGCGCCGATGAGAATTCTCAGAAGCAGGTCCATGGGGTCGCTCCAGTCAGGCGATCAAGCCGCCTGCGGTCATTGTTCGGGTAGCCGGTGCCTGCCTTCAGCTCACTGGCCGCTTCTTCAGGATCGGTGCACGCGTGTTGCCGGAACGGCGCCAGGCGCCGAAGGCACGCCTCATGCCGTTCTGGGCGCGGTCCAGAGGCCCGTACGTTCCGGGCCGGGGTCGTTCGACAGCGTCGCGGCCAGAGCCGTGCCGCTGCTCGTGACCAGCATGCCGAGTTTCTGCGCCTTGGTCGTACCTGCGCGCACCTGCCAGGCTGCCGCCCCTTTCCGACGCACGTCCGTGCCGATGGCGCCATAAACCCTGGCGGCCGTTGCGATGGCCCAGGCACAGCGGAAAGGCAGTGCGCGGATGCCGTGGACGGCGGACGCGTAATATCGGTCAGCTTCGTCGAGGAGACGCTCGACCACCCGGAACACCTGCGCTTCCGCGCCTGCAAATTCCTCAGGGACCGTCGGCGCGCCCGCCTCCAGGAGCCAGTCGCGAGGCAGGTAAATGCGATCGTCGGCGGCATCCTCCATGACGTCTCGTGAAATGTTCGTCAGCTGAAAAGCGATGCCCAGGTCAATGGCCCGGTCCAGCGTTGCCCGATCGCGAACGCCCATGACGGCGGCCATCATGGCGCCGACGACACCGGCCACGTGGTAGCAGTAGAGCAGCGTATCGTCGAGTGTGAGGTACTCGCGGCGCTGCACGTCCATGGCGAAGCCTTCCAGGAGTTCGAGGGGGTAGCGACGCTCGATCTCGCAGGCCTGGTAAACCCGCTGCAGCGCCTGAAAGACCGGCTCCGAAACCGCTTCCCCGTCGAGGGCCGCTTCCGTCTGCACGGTGAGCTCTTCGAGGATCCGCAGCTGCTCTTCAGGCTCCGGTGACGACTGGCCGAAACCCAGCTCCTGGCCATCGATGCGATCGTCGCAGTGGCGACACCAGGCATACAGCATGAAGGCTCGCTCACGGGTAGCACGGTCGAACAGTTTGGCCGCCGTCGAGAAGCTCTTGGAGCCCTGCTCGATGACGGCTCTGGCGTGTTCTACGACCGGATCCACCGCGTTGCCTCAGGCCTTGGCAAACTGGTGCGAAACGTCCAGCTCTGAGTAACTCTGACCGAAGTCTTCAAGCATGATCGATGCCGTTGCTTTACCGGAGCCAACCACCCCGGGGATGCCCGCGCCCGGATGGGTGCCTGCACCAGCGAAGTAGAGGCCCTTGAGCTTATCGTCGCGATTGTGTGTGCGGAAGTAGGCACTCTGCCAGAGCACGGGCTCCAGGGAGAACGCCGAACCCAGATGCGCGTTCAACTCATCACGGAAATCAAAGGGTGTGAAGTTCCGCCGGGTGACGATGCGAGCATTGAGCCCCGGCATGTAGTGCTTTTCCAGGTAATCGAGGATCCGCTGGCTGTACACCGGTGCCAGCTCATCCCAATCGAGGTTCGCCTTTTTCAGGTTCGGTACCGGCGACAGCACGTAGTAGGTTGAACAGCCCGGGGGCGCGAGCTCAGGATCAGACACCGTCGGCGCGTGCAGGTACAGGGAGAAGTCCTCAGCCAGTTCCGGCCCGGAGTAGATGTCTTTCAGGAGCTCCTTGTACCGGGGCCCGAAAATGATGGTGTGGTGCTTCAGGTCCGGGTAGTCGCCCTCGACGCCAAAGTAGGTGACGAACAGCGACGGGCTGAAGGAGCGACGCTTCATGGCGCGAGCGCCTTCCTGACCTCGCGGTGAGCGGCCCAGCAGTTTTTCATAGGTGAACACGACGTCGGCGTTGGAAGCGACGGCATCGAAATTGCCCTGCCAGCCGTCTTTCGTGCGAATGCCCGATACACGATCACCCTCGGTCAGTATCTGTTCCACAGGCGCCGACAGTTTTATCTCGCCGCCGATGTCCTGAAAGAGCTTCACCAGACCCTGAACCAGCGCGCCCGTGCCGCCCTTGGGGAAGGAAACGCCCCAGCGCTTCTCGAGAGAATGAATGAGCGTGTAGACGGAAGAGGTCATGAACGGATTACCACCGACCAGCAGCGTGTGAAAGCTGAAAGCCTGGCGCAGATGCTCGTCTTTGATGAACTTCGCCACCATGCTGTAAACGCTGCGGAAAGCCTGCAGGCGGACGAGCTGCGGCGCGGCCTTGATCATGTCTGAGAAGTTCAGGAACGGCGCCGTGCCAAGTTTGATGTAGCCTTCTTTGAGCACCTCTTCCGAATACTCGAGGAAACGCCGGTAGCCTTCCACGTCTGCAGGGTTCTTCTCGCGGATCTGGCGGTTGTTTTCCTCGATGTCGTTCGAGTAGTCGAAGGAATAACCATCTTCCCAGCAGAGCCGGTAGAAGGGCATCACCGGAATCAGGTCCACATAGTCCTCGAGCTTACGCCCGGTCAGTGCGAAGAGTTCCCGCAGGCAGTCGGGGTCGGTGATCACCGTGGGCCCGGCGTCAAAAGTGAATCCCTGATCTTCATAGACATAGGCGCGACCACCGGGCTTGTCCCGCTGTTCGAAGATCGTGGTCTGAAAGCCTGCCGATTGCAGGCGAATGGCCAGGGCCATACCGCCGAAGCCGGAACCGATAACGGCTGCTGTCTGCTTGGTCAATGGACTACCTCATGAGAAAGAGCGTTGGCGCTGCGCTCGGGGAGCGCGCGCAGCGCACGATGAATGGGTACGGGCGGGCGGCCCGTGAGAATCCGGAGCTTGTCAGCACGCGACGAGCGGCTGGCATAGAACCTTTCGATGAGTCGCTGCCGCAAACTGTAAAAACGCTGCATGACGACCCAGCGTCGGTCCGGCTCGGCGGCGATAAAGAGCATGCGGTTCAGCAGGCGCCAGTAGCTCTGCGCCTGCCAGTGCTCGCGAACGCGCGCCGCCAGCGCGCTCCGCACAGATTCCGTGTCAATCTGCGGCAGCGCCGCCAGCACGTCCGCCGTGCGCACCGCCTCCGCAAAGCTGTAGCCTGTGGTGGCGTGAAACAGCGCGGCCCGCAGCCCGATACGGGGCACGTCTCCCCCTTCCGCCAGGTAGGCCTCAATGTCTCCGCCGAGGGTAATCGGCAGCGCGCCATTCTCTTCGCGCAGGACGTTTTCGACTTCCCAGTCCTGCTCGGCCACATACTCACGAATGGCCGAAGCATCTGCTGCGCCGTCGAGGCTCGGCGTGTTGCTGTAGCGGGTGTCTTCCACAAGCACCTCACGCGGCCCCGTTGGCAGCGTGTAGACGAACCGATAGTCCCCGTTCTGGGGTACCGTCGCGTCCATGATGATGGGTCCGGCAAGGCCGTGCTCGTTCTTCAGACTCAACACCTGGCCGGTGAACTTCTGAAAACCGAGAATCAGGTGCGGGCTCGGCATGGGGCCGCGACCGTCAATGACGACTTTGGCCTCGAGCACGTCGCCGCCGGCGACTTCTACGCTGTTGTGTGACACGGCATCCAGGGGGGTTCGGAGCTCCACGCAGTCTCCCAACGCCCCCATCATGAAGGTGTGAAAAAACTCGCTGTTCGTGGAGCAGTAGCCGGTAGTCAACTCACGACGATAGGCCGGAAAACGGACTTCATAGCTCGCCCAGCGATGCACGATGAGCGGATCCACCCACTCGAGCGCCGATGGAGCGAGATCCGTCGCAAAGAACGACCAGGTGTGATTCCCGCCCAGGCTGCCCGCCCCTTCCGCAATGAGGATCTTCAGGTGCGGATGCAGCTGACGCAATCGATAGGCGGTAAGGCAGCTGGCCAGGCCACCGCCGGCAAAGATCACGTCGTACATGGGAACGGGTTTCCTCCTCTCAGAGGCCAATTGGGCTAAACTGCGGCCGCCATTGTACGTGAGACTCAAGCCGCTCCTAGTACCGGAAGCCATCTCCCACTACTGGAACTCCCCAGATGTTCGAAACCCTGCTCGGGCAGCTCTCGGAAATACCGCCAGGTAAGCTGCTCATTACCTTCCTGGCCCTCACGGCCATCATCGCCGTGCGCTATTTCCTGATCTCCGGGCTGTTCTACTGGCTCCTCTGGGGCCGCAGCGACGACAAAGTGCGCGCCATCAAGCTCATGGAAGGGCAGCCCCGCCCGGGCGCCGTGGCCAAGGAAATTCGCTGGTCGCTCCTGTCCTCCTTTATCTACGCGGCCCCGGCGGCTGTCGTGCTCGAGCTGTGGCAGCTCGGCTACACCGCCATCTACAACGATCTCAGCGCCTTCCCGCTCTGGTATCTGCCCGTGAGTATCGGCATCTACCTGTTCCTGCACGACACCTATTTCTACTGGACCCACCGGCTCATGCACCTGAAGTCGCTCTTTCCGGTCATGCACCGGGTGCACCACGAAAGCCGGCCGCCAACGCCCTGGGCAGCCTTTTCCTTCCATCCCTACGAATCGATCCTCGGTGCCGTGTTCATGCCGGTCATGGCCATGCTCGTACCCATCCACGTAGGCGGCATTCTCTTCATCCTGACGCTCATGACCCTCGCAGCGGTGTTCAACCATTGCGGCTATGAAATTTTCCCGAAGTGGTGGCTTCGAGGCCTGCCCGGAAAACACCTGATCACCGCGGCGCATCACGACCTGCACCACAAGCATTTCAGCTGCAACTACGCGCTCTACTTCCGCTTCTGGGACAAGCTCATGGGTACAGACATCATGGAGTCGGAGTACGACTTCCTGAAACCGGACCCAAAGCTCGCCAAGCGGGCGGCCTGACAGTCGCCGGATAAGCGACTCTGCTATTCTCCCCGGGCGGGGTGACACGCCGCACGCTCTGAATCGTTGCCAACGGGGAAGGCAATCCATGCGCAACTCATGGTCCTCATGACGCGGGCCAGACAGGCTGGCTGGATCCGGATCGGCGCCCTGCTGCTCGCCGGCCTGCTGCTGCTCGCCGCGCTCGGGCTTGGCTACGTGATTACCAATCCCAACGTCCTCAAGCCGCTGATTGCCGATCTGACCGAACGCTATCTCGACCGCAGGCTGGTCGTGGCCGGCGAGCTGACGCTGGAGCTGGCCACCATTCCGCGCCTCACGGCTCGAGAGGTCACCTTCGCCAACGCTCCGGGCGGCTCCGCGCCTTATATGGCCAGCGCAAGGTTTGTCGCCGTGCAGATCGACCTCGGCGCGCTCTTCGACAACCACGTACGCCTCGTCGATCTGGTCGTAGAAGACGCCGAAGTCTTCCTGGAAGATCCGGTCGACGGCACGCCCAACTGGTCGCAGTTTCCCGACGACGGCACGGCAGGCGCCGACTGGAGCTTCATGCTCGAGGCGCTCCACGTGTCCAGCAGCCGCATCGAGGCACGGATCGGCGAGCTCGCGCCGATGATCGTGGAGATACCGGTCTTGGCACAGCTGACCGACCCGACGGGCATGGTAGATCTCGTCGGCAGCGGCACTTTCAACGGCGATCCCTGGCGGCTTGCAGGGCGCTACGGCACCTTCGAGGCATTTCTCGCCGGAGGGAGCGTCAGCGTCGACCTGGCCCTGGAACTCGACGACGCCGAACTGTCCCTCGATGGTCAGATCGGCGAACTCGCAACCCTCAGCGGACTGAATCTTGGCCTGAGTGTCTACGGCCCGGACGCCGACGTGCTCGGCGAGCTCTTCGCGATGCCCGACATTTTCGATGAGGACATTGCCCTGGAAGCAAGCATCGAACCGAGGGCCCGGGGCTACGCCCTCGCCGTGCAGGGTCATGTGTCGCGCTTTCAGATAACAACCAGCGGCACGATTCTCAACCTCGCGGAATTCGATGGCTGGGATGGCTCCGTCGACATCCGTGGCCCCGACGCCGGTGTGTTCGGCAAGGCCCTGCAGATCGAAGGCTTTCCCGACGGTCCATTCACGATCACCGGCACGCTGCATCGCCACGGCGGCGACCTCGACCTTGCCAATATCGAGATCGTGACCGAAGACTTCCGCTTTCTCATGAACGCGGACTTCGAAGCCTTTCCGCGTCGCGAAGGCGCCGTCGCCAGCATCCAATTGACCGGCGAGGATCTGAGTGAGTTCAGAACACTACTCGGTGTGGACACACTGCCCGAAAGTGCCTTCGAGCTGGATTTCAGTCTCGATGCCAGCGGCGACGAAGTGCTCGAGTCGAGTCTTCGCGTCGGCACCCACGAACTTTCTGCGGCAGGGCCAATCGGCGAATTCCCAGACTGGCTTGGCACCCGCCTGACGCTGCGTCTGACGGGCGAGGATTTTGCCGAAGTGCTGCGCGTTGCCGGACAGCCGGATGTCCTTCGCGGTCCCTACCGCGGCGACGCGGAGCTGCGGATCAGCGACGCCGGCATGCAGCTGAACGAGTTGCGGCTGACCGGGGAACGGGCTTCTCTCGAGGGGGAGGTCACCTGGCCCGTACCGTCAGCGCTCACTGCGCTGAACGCCCAGGCTGCCGTTGAGATGGCGGACCTCAGTGCCTTTGCGGCGAAGCTCGGTTACCAGGGCCTGCCGGCCGATCCGCTGGCCGTGACTGCCCGCGCAGCACTCGCCGACAGCCGCCTTACCATCAGGGAAGGCAAAGCCCGGTTCCGCACGTTGACGCTGGATTTCTCTACAGACATGGATTTCGAGGCCGGGTTTTCGGGCACCAGCGCGGGGCTGCGCCTGGAAGGGCAGGACATCGACGTACTGTTCAACAATGCGCTGCGCTTCGACGATCGCGTCATTCCCTTCGTGCTGGAGGGTAACGTGCGCGGCGCCGAAGAGGCGCTGCTGCTGGAGGGTCTGACCCTGACGACCGCAGGTGGCACTCTGCAAGCGAATGGCACCGTGACCTTCGCTGAAGCGTTCGTTGGCACGGAAATCATTTTCCAGGGCAGCGGCGCCAACCTCGCCGCCTTACTTCCGGACTTTCCCCAGTACGCACCACCCCAAAACCCCTGGGTCGTGTCTGGCGGAATCAAGCTCCCAACGGTCAGTCACCTGGAACTCCTGGATACGCGGCTCGAGGTGGGCACCAGCCGCCTGGCCATCGCCGGCATCCTCGATGCGGAAGACCAGACCCGCACGGATCTCGTGATCCAGGCCAGCGGCGACTCTCTGAAAGACATCGGTCAGCCTGGCGAAGCGCCATGGCCGGACGTCCCCTTCGCCCTGGCCATCAAGCTCGATGGCACCATGGACGCCCTGAACGTTACCCAGGCCGAGGCGAACTGGGGTGATAGCGATCTCGTGCTCAGCGGCAACATCGACCTCACCGATAAGCCGTTCTTCACGCTCAAGGGCCGCTCCTCAACGATGATTCTCGTCGATCTGCAGAAGGCACTCTTCGGCGAACGGGAAGACATCGAACCGGAGGACGATCTCGTTCGGTTCTTCCCGGACAGTCCGCTGCCGATGGAGGACTTCGCCCTCTTCGACGCAAGTATTGACATCGAAATCGACAAGTTTCGCGGCCGCCGCTCGAGCCTCGACGACGTCAATCTCAGGCTGCAGGTCGAAGCCGGGGAGTTGCGACTCGAGCGGGCTGCCTTCCGGGACAACTTCGGTTACTTCGACGCCCAGGCCCTGTTCCGGCCCGTGGCGGATGGCGTCTACGTCGAGTTCAAGCTGCTGGGTGAAGACGCTGACCTCGGGCTCTTCACCCATGTCAAGCAGGCCCCGGAAACCGTGCCCCGCTACTCACTCGACGTCGACATCTACGGCCAGGGACTGACGGTGGCAGACATCGCCGCGGGGCTGAATGGCAAGATCCTGATTCACTCAGATGGGGGCGAGATCAACAACGCCCTGCTCAACGCTTTCACGGGAGACTTCCTGAGCAACGTCCTGGAGGTGCTGAATCCCTTTGTCGCAACGGAAGAGTTCACGCCCATGGAATGTATGGTCGTGAACGCAGCGGTGAAAGACGGCAAGCTCAAGCTCGAACCCGGCTTTGTGATGCGTACCGACCGGGTGAACATGTTCGTTTACGGCGGCGTCAATCTCGCCACCGAAAAACTGGATCTCTCGCTGGCAACCCAGGCGCGACGGGGTATCGGCATCAGTGCCGCCTCGATCACGAACCCTTATTTCAAGGTCGGCGGCACCCTCGTGGAACCGGCGCTGCAGCTCGATCCGGCCAGCGCCGCGGTAGCAGCAAGCGTTGCAACTGCCACGGCTGGCCTATCGATCCTCGTACGGGGTGTCTGGGACCGTCTCATGGGGACCCAGAACCCCTGCCCCGGCTTCCTCAACTACCAGCGTAAAGAAGGCTGAAAGCAGGCCGGGCCGCGGCGGTCAGCCCTGCCAGACGAGCACCTCGCCCGACCCGGAGAGCAGCACGGAGCCGGGGAACACGCGGAGGCGCCAGGGGTCGAGCCTGAGCACCGCAAAGGCATCAACCTCCGGACCGTCCCACCCGGGAATCATGCTCGGGTCATAGCCTACGGGTTCCGGCCCCTCAGCGAAGAGTTTCCAGATACGCTCCCGGGTCGGCATGTCGAAACACCACTGGGCCGCGCACTCGGCCACACAGGTATCCTGGCTCGGCGCCCAGTAGTTGCAGGAGACATAAGGATGCGCCTCGAGGTGGGCACGCTTCGTTGGCGTGGGGCCCGTCGCAATCCATCCCGTGAGCTGCGAGCCGTCCCATTCCCAGATTGGGTGCAGCACCCGTGACCGCGGCCGGCCACTGGCGTCTACCGTTGCCGCCGTGCACCAGACAATCTCGTGGGCCATGGCGACAAAGGCCGGCGCCACCGATGCAAGTTCTGCGGACATGATTCTCCCCCTGGTGTTGTTCGTCCCCGGGTCTGACTGTGCGCGAGATCGAGACCCGGCACAAGCGCTCAGCTGTCGCGCAGCATGAGGTCCGCGAGCGCCCGTCGACGCGCCTCGTCAATGGGCACGGCACGGCGGACCTTGAGATCCATGGCAACGCCGATGGCCTCAGCCCGCGCTGCGATTTCCCCCCGACTTTCATTGACGATGGCGTGCACCATGTGCTGCGTCTTGTTACCCACGGCACGGATCCCGGAGAGCTGCCGGAACACGTCACCAGGTCCCGGCGGGGCGAGCACCTCGAGTCGGTATTCGAGCACCGCACCGCCGAGCTCCCCTGCCTCGCGCGCGGACGTTGTTGCGTCACCGCCCGTCAAACCCCAGAGGTTCGGCATGCCATCGGAAATGCGGCCGATGTAGTGTTCCGGGCGGAGGCGGCCATCATCGCACTCCGCTTCGGCGATGACGCCGAGCCCCATTGTTCTGAAACCAAGCGCCTCGAGCGCCTCCGGCACTTCGGGCCAGCCGAATGGTGCGGCCGGATCCAACCCCCGGGGCGCCGCCCATTCGGGTGCGGTCACAAACGTCGCGTTCAGATCGAAGGCACCGGAGAAACGGGTCGTAAAGGCAGCTACGGGTTCATCGGTGAGGTTGTGGACCATGAGTGACAACACGTCGCAATGAGTACCGGTGTGCGCCAGCAGTCCACAGTCGACGCGAAGGGGTGTGGCAATCCGGGCCTCAGCGAGGAACCGGATGTGCTGAACCGCAATGTGCTGAGGGGACGGCATTACGCCCGATGTCCGGGCCAGCCAGCTACGGGCCGCCTGGTTCATTTTGTCCGCATAGAAGCGGACGTTGAGGTGGTCGTTTTCGTCGCACTCCCAGCGGTTGACGCTGCCCAGATAGGAAAGCTCGAGGCCCATGGCCCGGCCGCGCTCAGGCCGTTTTCGGGGGCAACGGGAGAAGCTTCGACGTGCGGCGCCGGTACGCCTGGTACTCGGGATCTTCTCCCCACTGCCGGCGCGCCCGCGCATCGAGCATGCGGATGCCGCTGATTTTCGTGAGCAGGAGGTAGACAAAAATCGGCGACACGAGGGTGACGAGCTGCGTGCCCTGGAGCACCGGCAGCGCAATCACTGCGATGCCCGTCCAGAGCAGAATCTCACCGAAGTAGTTCGGATGTTGGGACCAGGCCCAGAGACCCGTGTCGATGTAGCGATGGCGGTTCTCCGGGTTGCTGCGGAAGCGGCGCTTCTGGTTATCGGCGACCACTTCGATGGCGAAACCCGCCACCCAAAGGGCCGTGCCCAGCACCGCCAGGGCTCCGAGCGGCGGCTGCACCTGAGAGGTCATGGCGGCCAGTGCCGGCGACAGGGTCAGGAACACCCAGAGCCCCTGCAGGGTCCAGGTCATCAGGAACTGAGCAAAATCCGGCTTGATGCTGTTGAAGCGTCGGTCGGCCCCATCTTCCCGGATCCGGGAGAAGAGAAAGGTGCCGAGCCGGGCGGCCCAGACGAGCACCAGCAGGCCGAGGAGATAGGACCGCGGCGCACCGCTGATGAAGACTCCGAAGAGGGCGAGACTGATGTAGGTCAGGGATCCCGTCAGATCGAAAAAGTGTTCCGTCTGCCGGAGAAAGGCCGGAATGAAGGCGAGCCACTGAATGGCAAAGGCGGCCACACAGGCGAGCGCAAGCGCAGAGATTCCATTGACGACCAGACCGCCGGCGCTGCCCATGACGGCAACAAAGGACGCCACGGTCAGGGCCGCAAGCGTACCCACCATGGATTGCCAGGCCGGCATGCCTCCCGAGCCACCTCCCTTGCCATTCTCCGCCATGCCTGCCTCCATTGGCCGTGATTGTGCCAGCGAAAGTCGCCAGCGAGCCTTGCGAATAGCCTGAGTCTAGCGCATGTTCTCGTCAAAGCCCTGTCAAGCAGGCGCTGAGACTATGAGCACGAGAACAGGAGCAGATTCATGAACAAGCCCGGGGCAATGACAATCCTCTCAGGCCGCAAGCGGCTCGGTGCGCTGACGAGCAGGCTCACGCTGCTGACGCTGCTCGGCGTGCTGACGGGCTCGGTGCAGGCCGGGATCGACGATCTCGCCTGGATGACAGGTTCCTGGGCAGGACCCGCCGGGCCAGATGCGACCCTCGAGGAAAACTGGACGCGGCCGGCGGCCGGCACCATCGGCGCCTGGGTGCGCATGCGCGGTCCCGAGGGCACGACGATGGTGGAGTTCATCGTCATCGAAGAGCAGGGAGATTCGCTCGTGCTCCATCTTCAGCAGTGGGGTCCTGGCTACGAGCCAAGGCCCGGCGGCCCGCAGACCATGGAGCTGGTTGCGCAGGAAGACAACCTGGTGCGTTTCAAAGCCGTCACACCCGGAGGCCTGGCAGGTCTCACCTACAGTCGCGAAGGGGATACCTTCACCGTGGGAGTGGAAACCGCCGACGGCAACAGCTTCCCCCTGGTTCTAGAGGCGCTGTAAGCCTCAGCCCTGCTGCAGGGAAGCCATGAATTCCTCACCCGTCTGCCGCGGGTGCTCGCCGGCGAAGGCATAGCCCGGCGGTTTCTCGTCGACGTAGATCTCACCGGCAAGTTCGAAAGGCGTCTCATCCGTGAACGCGCCCATGCAGAGGATGTAGTGATCGGCCTCCTTCAAGCGGTAGAAGAGGTTGGATCCGCAGCGCGCGCAGAAACCGCGCTCAGCCCATTCAGAGGAGTCGTAGCGGCTGATATGTTCTTCGCCGCTGAAGCGCACGCTGGCCACCCCCGCCGCGAGCAGCGGTCCGCCGGACCAGTTCCGGCAGATGTTGCAATGGCAGCTGTGGATGTGGGTATCGACCCCTTCGGCCTCGAAGCGCACGGCGCCGCAAAGACATTGACCGGTGGCTGACATGATCGCCTTCTCCCTTCCCGCGATGAGTGACCGGATTATGACCCAGCCCTGCTGACAGTGCCTGTCAGCAGCCCGGGCACGGGTCAGCGCTTTGCGCCGTCGCCTCCGCCACGTAGGGGGCGAGCACCTCCGCCCAGGCCCCCTCGGCCTGGAGCCGGCAGAGATTTCCGAACAGCCCGGACAGGGTTCGATTCACGAAGACGAGGTCCGGCGGCAGACCAACGTCCGTCAGCTCGGTCAGGTACTCGGCCTTAACATCGAAGATGAGATCGTAGATCTCCGTTTCGCGGCTGAAGCGGAAAGGCTCCGAGCCAACGATGGTCATGGCTTCCAGCGCCATGGGATCGAGGATGGCCCGGGAAACCGGTTTGCCGCTTTTCCGCTTGTAGATTCCCATCTCGTAGAGGATCTGCGGCAGCACCTCGAGGTTCTGCTCAATCAGGGCGCCCAGCACCCGGCCGTAGTTCCTGGCGAGGTCTTCCGGAATCACCTTCATACAGCCGTGGTCGTAGACGATCAGCCGCCCATCCTCGAGAAAGGCGTAGTTGCCGAAGTTCGGATCAGCATGCAGAAAACGCTGTTCCAGGAGTCCGCGAATCGTGAACTCGAGCAGCACCTGGCCCCAGCGATCTCTGTCTTCCTGGCTGTAGCAATCAGAGCAGGCATCGGCCGGTGCGATACCGGGCACATACTCCATGGTCAATACCCGCTGGCTGGACGCCTCCGGAATGACCGCAGGAACGATCACTTCCGGGATGCCCTGGTGCAGTTCCGCCATGCGGGTGATGTTCGCGGCTTCATGCTCGTAGTCGAGCTCTTCGAGGAGCCGGTCCTTGAGTTCCTCCCAGACCTCGTCGAAGTCCACCTCGGCAACCATGGCCACCAGACCGCCGAAGAGCTTCTTCAAATTCTTGAGATCTGAGCGGACCACCTGATCAATGTCCGGGTACTGCACCTTCACGGCAACGTCGCGACCGTCCTTGAGCCTGCCCCGGTAAACCTGACCAATGGATGCCGCCGCAATGGCCTCGGGCTCGAGCTCCGCAAAAACATCGTCGAAGGGCACCTCCGCCCGAAGCACCGCTTCCATACGCTCGAAAGGCACGCGCGGCGCTTCGTTCTGCAGACTGCGCAACACACTGCTCACCTCCGGAGGGAGCAGGCCCTCATGCACCGAGAGCATCTGGCCCACCTTCATGGCCGCCCCCTTGAGCTCACCGAGCGCCTCGGTGACCCGCATGGCATTGAGCACGAATTTTTCGGTTTTTCTCGCCTGAGCGATGGGATCCGAGAAAAAGAAGCTCGTCGCCTGCTGGGTGGCCAGGGACATCCCGACCTTCGTCGCCACGGAGCCAATCCGGAACAGGCGTCCGACGGCGGAAGTAACGAGGTCGCCTTGCGGAGCGTTCCGTGAAGATGGGTGTGGCTTCCCACGGGGTTTTTCTTCGGACATGGCTTCCGGCTATCTCGGGACCCTGGGGCGGGTCGGGCTTCAGAAAAAGGGGCGCTCGGGTCGCGCTCAACTTCATGAAAGGCTCAGGAGCTTACACCAAGGCTGTGAAATCTCAGTAAGCGCTGACGAGGCGACGCTCAGGCACAAGCGCCAGGGCGCGACCCGGGTGGTCGGTGATCACACCGTCGGCGTGTTGCAGGGCGTGTGCCAGCCTTCGTCCCTTGAGCCCGCCGGTCATGACCCAGACTTCCGCTCCGGAAGCGTCGATGGCTTCGAGGAGCGAGGGTGTCGCCCGCAGCCAGCGTGACCAGAGTCTGACCGCATGCACGTCGAGCGCCAGGTAGTCGTCCATCTGCTCCGGTGACTTCACCATTGCCAGGAGTCTCAGCTGAGGGTCGAGCGCCCCGAGGGCCTGCGCGAACGCCAGCGATCGGGTACCGATGAGTACACGTTGCTGAAGGTTGTGCCGGTCGATGGCCGCCGCCAGCACGCTGGGATCCATCCGCCGGCTGTCTTTCACGTCCAGCAGCAGCCCGACCTCCCGGCTGTGTGCGAAGGTCAACGCTTCTTCGAGGGTGGGGACCGCTTCGCCGCGGCCAGCATCGAGCTGCCGAAGCTCCGCAAGGGTCATTTTCCGGACTTTGCCGCGCCCATCCGTCGTTCGATTCACCTTCGAATCGTGGAGCACCACGATGTGCCCGTCGGCCGTTACGCGAAGGTCCGCTTCGATGAGATCGGCGCCGACCCGCGTTGCCCACTCGAAGGCGGCGAGGGTGTTTTCCGGCGCCCCATGCACGGACCCTCGATGCGAGGCCACCAGCGGCTGTGCACGCTCCGACGCGACCCCTCGAGAATCCATGGCCAGCAAAGAACCGCTAAACCCGGCCATGGCGATCCCCACGGTAAGCACGATCGACAGTGGGCCCCGGTGGGACCCGCTGCTACGCGGTCGTCCAGCGGTCATCGCTGAGCGGTTGGGAAGTTTTGCCAGAAAAGCGCAACGCATGGCGCGCATTGTCCCCCTGAATGCTGGGCAGGAAATGAAAATTTTCTGCGCCGACAGTTCAGATTTCGCGGAGAACAACAAGAATATTGCTCATCAAAACAAGAAACGGGCATCGGTCTCAGGAAAACCTGAGTCCGATGCCCGCGTTGGGACCCCTTGCAGGCCTAGAGTTCGTATCGGATGTCGAACAGGAAAGTCGTGCCGACCGTCTGTTCGAGGACCCGAACCTCCATCCCCTCCGAGTTCACCTGATCGATGCGCGTCGTCTGATCGAGGATGTTCTGGAACCGCAGTTTGAAGCTCCAGCTCTCCGTCGGATAGAAGGAATAGACGAAATCGAGCGAGTGGAACGACTGCTCGAAGGCATCGTCCTGACCGTTGATTCCGGCGAAGAAGATCCGCGGACCGAAGGCGTTGTAAACCAGTGTCGCACCGTGCTTACCATCAAAGGAGTCGAAGCCCAGCTGCAGGTTTGCGACCCACTCGGAGTGCTGAGTCAACCGCCGGGAACGGTTGGTGATGTCACCACCAATGGTCTCGGAGATATTCACCTCGGAATCACTGAAGGTCGCGTTACCCGAAAGATAAAAGGCCTCAGACCAGCCACCGCCGGTGAGGAAGCCGAGGGATTTCAAACCTTCAATCTCTACACCGTAAATCTCCGCCGTGTCGGCGTTGATGAAGGTAAAGATGATGTTGTCTTCCGTCGCACCACCCTGAATCGTCTCGATGGGCTGACTGATGTCCTTGTAGAAGGCCGAGACCGTGAAGTTGTCACCGCTATCCCAGAACCATTCGGCCCGAAGGTCGTAGTTCTTCAGATCCGAGGGCACCAGGTTCGGGTTACCGCGCACGCGCGCTTCCGTCAGCGGATCGAGATAGGTCGACGCCGAGATCTCACGCAGATCAGGCCGTGCCGCCGTCTCGGACCAGGCGAGACGAAGCTGGAACTCGTCGCTCCAGAACTGAGGGCGAATCCACGTTGCCGCGAGAGCCGGGTACCAGTCATCCGTGATCACCGTCGACGCCTCGATTTCTTCCGTCGTCAGCGGGATACGCTGACCGTCGAAGTTCAGGTAGTTGATCGGCACGGAC
The DNA here is from genome assembly GCA_965230005.1 of Pseudomonadales bacterium. Classification (GTDB taxonomy): domain Bacteria; phylum Pseudomonadota; class Gammaproteobacteria; order Pseudomonadales; family Azotimanducaceae; genus SZUA-309. The sequence goes on along the minus strand of OZ245934.1, from coordinate 5,487,418 downwards.
AGCTGCTTGAAGTTTTCCCACCGCGCGCCCCCGGAGAAGCGCCAGGTGTCGTTGATCAGCAGGTCGAATTTACCGAAGCCGGCTTCTGTAATCTGACCGGCTCCATAAGATTCTGTACCGAACTGACCGATACCGAGAAACAGCTCGTTACCGAAGCGGGGATTGAGCACGTTCTCGTCGCTGAAGACTTCAGACACATCACCGCCGGCCACCTCCAGGAATTCCGGGTCGAAGCTGCCAAGGCCCATGTTGGTCTGCTGGTAACTGCGGCCCTTGCGGTCGTATTTACCACCACCGGAGAGTTCGAGGTCCCAGGATCCGCCCGTGAACGGCACCATCAGCGTCCCGCCCCAGCTTTCCAGGTCGTCGAAGAGATCGGAATAGCGGAGTTCGAGGGCGTTGTTGATGTTGCGGATCTCCGACGTGAGGATCTCACCGGTGTCCTGGTCAAAGGTCTCCACGAATTTCGCCCGGGTTTCCTGAGGCAGATCGGTCGTCGCCTGGGAATCCGTATAAAACCACGTAACCTCGCTGTCGCGAGCCCCTTCGAGCCAGCCGAGCCATTCCGGCAGCCGGTCCAGGGTCGCATCGCCGAGCTTGTGGGTACCCATGAACTGCGTGACGTCGAGATCACGCTGCTCGAAGCGGATGTCCTGCAGAACCTCCTGCGTCTGAATATCGACACAGTCGTTGAACTGACCCTGCTTACAGTTGACGGTGACCGAAGCCTCGTCTTCCGTGTTGCGCAGGAACATGTTCAGCCACTTGATTTCGTGATCCGGCGTAAAGCGCAAGCCAACGTTCAACCCTGCGGTCATCGTGACCTGGTTGATCGTCCGCCGGGTTTCAGAGAACGACTGGGTTGGCAGGGTGACTTCCTTGACGGATCTGTCCCGGTTACGCCACTTGTTCGAGTAGCTGCCGAGAGCCAGGAAACCGAGCTCCCAATCCTCGCCGAAGAACCAGCGATAACCACCGGTGACCTCGGCATCGAAGTCCGCAGGCATTTCCTTCGTGCTGAGATCGAGATTGCGATTCAGAGAGGTCGCCAGTTCGCGGTTGATCGTCTGCGCTTCCTGGAACGTGATGGGTTCACCGGCCTGTCGAGCCAGATTCTGGATGTTCAGCGGCGAGAAGTTCCCCTGGTATTGCTGGATACCATTGATGATCTCCAGGGGCAGGGCTCGGGTGCCGTCGTCCGTACCCCAGCGATCGTCGGAACCGCCACTGTAGGTGACGCCGTCGTTGCTGCTCTCGGAGTTCCAGCCGGTATTGATCTTCGCCGTAAAAACCCGATCCTCGGGGATCGCTCTGGTTCGAATGTCGATGTTGCCGCCGCCGAAGTCTGCCGGCAGATCCGGGCTGTAGCCCTTCTGCACCGACAGCGCATCGATGATTTCGGCCGGAAAAATGTTCAGCGGGAGTACGTTACGGGTGAGGTCCGGCGAAGGCACCGACGAGCCATTCAGCTGATTGCTCGAATAGCGCTCCCCCAGGCCGCGTACGTAGATGAACTGGTCCTGCACCAGCGTGACCCCGGGAACCCGTCGCAGAGCGGAGGCGACGTTCGTGTCGCCGACCCGTGAAATACCCTCGGCGTCGAGGAAATCCATGGGCACATCTGACTCGATGCGCTCGGATACGATGTCCGTCGCCGCCGCGCGATAGCGGCCGATCACGACCACTTCCTCGACGATCTGGTCGGGATCCGCCTGCTCGACCTGTGGAGCTTCCGCCTCTTGAGCGTTCGCGCCCTGGCTCAGAGCCAGGCTGGCCATCGCAAGGACGATGGCCATGCCGGAACGCCTAATCGAGCGGATTGTTCTTGCATTGTTCATGCGTGTCCTCGATCAGGTTGGTTCAACGGATTCCTTACGGTGCAGCACCGGTGGAAGGGTTGAACCAGAGACGGCCACCGTTTGCGGAGTCCACCAGACCGAAGGTCCAGCCGGCCGTCCAGTCGTTGTCGGCAGATACAGCACCGATGATCGGGTCGCCATCGGCATTGGTTGCACCGTCAGGTACGGCTACAGGCGTTACCGTGAAGGCAACACCGGCGTCATCGGCAAAGGCCGGGGCGGTGTAGATGCCGTTGAGGACGACCAGGTTGGGGCTGTCCGAAGCGGTGATGACGACGTTGTCACTGTTGTTACCCGCGTTCAGCCACCAATCCGCAAAGTCGGTGAAGGAGGCACCGAAACCGGGGATAACGGCCGGTACGTCAGCATCGTCCTGCGCCGGGTTCTGACAGGCGTTGATGGTGCTGCTGAAAGCAGTCAGCGTGTTCGCGATGGCCTGCTCGTAAGTCGGCTGGTTGTTCAACTCGGAACACTCGTTGCCATCGCGGCTCTGAAGCACTCGAGCGTAGGCGTCGATAATGACGCTGTTGTTCATAACCGTCGCGGCACCACGACGCAGCAGCGGGCCTTCGGAGTCACCGCGGATGCTGCCATCCTGAGCGGAAATGATGCAGGTCATGTTGTTGACGGTGCCTGCAGCACGCGGCTCAGCGTCCCAGTCGCCGGAAGATCCCTGGTTGTCCGCTTCGATGCAGCGGTTACCGGTGTTCAGACCATGGATGATGAGGGCGTTGGTGATCGTGCCAACGTAACCATCCGCATAGTCGAGGGAGTCGTCGTTGATATACAGGCCAACGAAATTCGTAACGTTCACCGCACCGCCGAAGAACTCGAGACCGTCATCGGAGGTGGAATAGGCCTGAACGTTCTCGACGACCGTGCCGCGACCGACGGCGTTGAAGGTAATGCCATTCAGCTCATCGCCGTCAACGACTTCGAAGCCGGTGTGCTTGACCTGGATATAGCGCAGGATGCCGGAGCTCTCGTCGTTGTTGTTGCCACCAAACTGGGAAGGCTGCCCTTCCGAGGTGATGTGGCAGTCCAGGGCGTCTGCCTGAACCTGCGTACACTTGTTGGTGCGACCGTTGCCGTTGATGACCATGCCGCCCCACTGCGCAACGGCTTCGAGGTCAGCGGTGCCAGTCACCAGATCCGTGAAGGAAGAGAAGATGATCGGCGCCGTCGGGCTGCCCTCGGCGATGATCTGCGAGCCACGGTTCACGAGCAGATAGTCGGACGACTGGGTCCAGGCGAGCTGAGCCCCTGCCTGAATGGTCAGCACCGCCCCTTCGGCCAGGCCACCACCCGGCTGGGGCGTGTTCGGCGCTTGCGGCGGTGCGCCACCGCAATCCGTGTTGTCTTCACAGTTTTCGCCGACAAACAGCGAATCCTGGAAAATGTGCACCCCGGAGATGAAGGGAATGGTCAGATCGACGGTGAGTGGGTTACCTGCGCCAACGAAGTTCGAGTCGTAAGTGCAGTTGTTACCGTCGAAGGAACCCTGGACGACGTTCTGCGTGGCCGGGTCCGTATACTGAGCGCAAGGATTGTTGGAACCGCCGCCGCCGCTGACCGAGTTATCGGTGTTTACGGAGTTGTCGTTGGCGTTGATGTTGACGTCGCCACCTTCACAGGCCGCCAGCAACAGCATAGCCGCGCCCGCAAACAGCACTTTCTTAAGGAACATAGATCTTATCCCCCGGGGATTGTCGATTTTTAGACTGTGTGATAACCGAAACAGGCATGCCGACGGGCCTGCCTAATGCGAGCGCATGCTATGGACGCAATATGACAGTGGGGTGATGGGACTATGACGCTTGTGTGACGCGGGGTGGCGAGCAACTGGCCCTCAAATCGCCGCAGGCCCCGTCACAGCTGGCGTTCGCCAAAGTCACGAAACTGTAACTTTCACTCCGCCGCCGCTTCGCCCCCCCCGGCAGACACCGTGAGGCGCCGGCGCGGTTACAATCACCCGATGCGCACAGCAGCATCCTTCGACAGCGATCCGCGAAGCGGCAACAGCGCCCTGACGTCCATCCTTTTACTCGTCTCGCTGACGGCCGCGGCCGCGCTGAACGGCTTTGCACCCGTAAGCTTCGAACAACTCAGCCAGGAGGACGGTCCCGTCGAATGGCTGTCGTTTTTTGCCTTCGCCGGTGCGGCTTTACTGGCCGTGAGGGCACTCCTTGCGGCAGGACGCAGTAAACAGCCATGGCTGTCTCTCTACCTGGTGCTCTTCGCGCTCGGCTGCGCCCTCATCGCCGGAGAAGAAATCAGCTGGGGGCAACGGGTGTTCGGCTATCAACCGCCGGAAGCCTTCCTCGCTGACAACTTCCAGCAGGAACTCAACGTGCATAACCTTGCCGCCGATGCGGTGCGCCAGGGTGTGCTGCTCGCCCTGCTTGCCGGCTTTGGCATCCTGTTTCCAATCAGTCGCTACCTGCCCGGCCTCGGCCCCTGGCTGGCACAGCGCATTCCCATTCCGAGCCTGTGGATCATCCCGGGCTTCATCGCGCTGATTGCGGTCTACATCGCCTACCCCTGGCCCTACGCGGGGGAGTGGGTGGAACTCGGTCTGGGGCTGGGGTTACTCGTTACCGCGGCAGGATACGGCCAAGGCACAAGCTGGCGGACAGAGGCGGTCGCCGTCACCCTGGCCCTGGCTTTCGCGCTCGTCACACCCTACGTGCTCAACCGCGCAGGACAGAAAGGCGATCTGGAGCAGGCCAGACTCGAAGTGGAAGCGCTGGCAGACGACCTCAGACGGCGCCACTTCCGTTCACGCTGCGGCATTCACAAGCGCTTCTACACCTTTACCCGGGACTACGGCGGCCGACCGGAAGGCAGCGCTTTCCACGCGCTCGAGCAGGTGGAATCCACGCGGCGCACTTACTACCTGGACCCCTGGAATCAGCCGTACTGGCTGCGTCATCGGTGTTCCGCTGACCGTCAGGATGCCGTGATCTTCGTCTATTCCTTCGGCCCGAACCGGCGCCGCGATTCCACGGCCGAGGCGCTTGCTGGCGATGACGTGGGGGTGCGGGTCAGCTTCCCCCGGCGCAGGTGAGCACCTCGCCGGTCACGTAATCAGACTCTGGAATGCAGAAGAGATAAATGGCGCCGGCCCCATCCTCCGGGCGACCGCTGCGACCCAGCGCTGCCGCACGTTGCACACCCGCAATCTGATCCTGTGTAAGTCCTACCCGGTGGCTCCGGCCGGCAACGTCGATGGTCGGCGGCGCATCGTCATAGGGCTGGGTGAGTCGGGTTTCGATGTGGCCGAAGGCAACACAGTTCACGGTGACGTTGTAGCGCCCCCACTCCTTGGCCAGGGTTTTGGTGATGCCGACAACGGCCGCCTTTCCCGCCGAGTAGGCAATCTGCGTTGCAGCACCGGTCGTGCCGGATACGGAAGAAACGTTCACCACCTTCCGGCATCGGGCCACGCCGTCGGCTTCGATCTCTTCCCGGGCCCGGGCCTTCAGCCAGGGCGCGACCGCGCGCAGAATCCTGAAGGGCGCCGTGGCATGCACGTCGAGCATCGCCTGCCACTGCTCGTCGCTGTGGTTGTGCATGGCCCCGTTCCAGATGTAGCCCGCGTTGTTGACGATGATGTCGATGCCACCAAAGGTGTCCAGCGTGCTGGCGATCAGCTGTTCCGGGAACTCGCTCGCGGTAACGTCACCGGCGCAGGCAATGGCGTTGCCCCCACCCTCGCGAATCTCTTGAGCGCTCTTCTCAGCCACTTCCGGATCAAGATCGTTGACTACCACGCGCGCACCATCGGCGGCCAGCAGTCGCGCCGTGGCAGCACCAACGCCGCGTCCGCCGCCGGTCACGATGGCGACCCGACCCTCAAGCTTCACGCGACGGCTTCCGTGCCGGTAAAGGCGAGTTCGTCCGGCAGGCAGACGAAACGCACGGGCGGAAACTCCGCTCGAAGATTCGCCACCGACGCGGCGATCAACCGGGTCGGGACGAGCAACGGGTCTCCCCAGGCAGCGCCATCGAAGCTTTCGAGGCGAGCCGTAAGGCGCTCCACGCGCGTGGAAGCTGCGCTCATTTCCACCTGCATGAGGCGCAGACCTTTGGTCGTGTGCGCGAGGTTGAGCGTGCCCGTGTACTGGATGTCGTCCAGTGCCATGGGCTCCGGATCGATGGCTTCAATGGCGAGGATCGGGGCAGCGCCGTCACTTTCCGCCACGCGGATGGACACGCCATCGTAGCCGTGCCGGAACGCAACGGAGCCTGGCCGGAGGGGATAGCCGAGCTGGCTGCGAAGTCCAGCGCAGGCCGCCTCGCTGTCCACGATCCCGGCCCTGGTGAAGCCACGGGCACGGACACCGCTGCGACAGGAGATGCGCAGCGTTGCAAGACGAAAATGGCCCCAGGGCGAGTTGCCTACCTCGAAGACCTGAAGAGACAGCGCAGCTGGAATGGTCGGGTGCAGGCCTGGCGGCAGCTGCGACTCCCGCGCGCTGTTCTTCATCTCGGCAGTGAGCTGAAAACACACCGCGTCCTCGAAGCTGATGGGATCCGGATGAAAGACCGGCACTTCCGGCGCTCCTTCTGCCAGGGCGGCTATGTCCGCCGTTCCTGTCAGCATCAGCCTGCCGCCACGGACGCTGGCGTGAACACGGGGCGCTGGCGTTCTTCCGGGGAACGAAACTGCGGCATCACCTCGCGGGCAAAAAGGCGCAGGCTCTCGAGCACCTGCTCCTGCGGGATCATCTCCATGGCATTCAACAGAAAGTTGATGCCGGTAACGCCAATGGACTCCCAGCGTTTGATGGTTGCGACGAGATGATCCGGATCCCCGACACCGACACCCTCCGGCAGTCCCTTGGCCACGCTGGGGTCATCCGCCGGTGGTTTCTTGCCCTTCATGGCGGCGCCCGCATTACCCAGGGTCTGATAGGCCCGGGTGGGATGGGCTTCGCGAGTCCAGAAAAGATGGCTGTTGGCGACATTGAAGGCAGTCACCATCGGCACGCCCACATCGCGCGCCTGCCGATAGTCCTCATGGCAGTAGAGGAAGTTCATGGTGTGCACCTGGTCATTGATGATGCCACCCACGGGATCGCAGACCGCCACGCGCCGGTGATACTCCTTCGTGCGCCGCTCCTGCTCTTCGTAGCCGGCGGCAGATACACCGAGGCAACCGAGGCCTCGCTCCGCCGCATCAAGTTCCGTGCCGGGAGAGGTCACGGTCACCCAGAGCGGTGGATGCGGATCCTGCAGCGGTTTCGGCAGCACGTTGCGCGCCGGCATGGAGAAAGCTTTGCCCTGCCACTCGAATTCGTCCCGCGTCCACATCTTCGGCAGCACCCGCACGAACTCGTCCCAGGTCTTCTTCGTGTCGTCCGGGTTCACTTCGAAACCGCCGAGCTCCGTCCAGGTGGAGGACCGCGCGGTGCCGAGCTCCAGACGACCGCCGGAAATGATGTCGAGTGCGGCGGCCCGTTCTGCCACCCGCACCGGATGATTCATCTCGGGAACACAGACCACGGCACCATGACCCACCCGAATCCGCTGCGTCTGCCCTGCAACGGCGGCGAGAAACACCTCCGGCGCCGAGCAGTGCGAATACTCCTCAAGGAAGTGATGCTCCACCGCCCAGACGTGGTCAAAACCGAGCTCATCGGCGACCCGGCACTGTTCCAGCGCGTTGTGATAAACGGCCCGTTCGACGGCGCGGTCAAAAGGCCGCGGCGTAGACAGCTCGAAGAAAATCCCGAATTTGATGGCAGTACTCCCCTTCCGGCCGAAGAGATCGAATATACCGCAGCTCAGCGTTTCAGGGTGAGCTTGAGGGCCTTCAGGAGCTGCCAGTTCAGGAGCGCAACCAGCAGTTCCAGCTGACTGTGTTTCAGACGGCCACCGCTGAACATGGCCAGACCACGCAGGGGCATTTCCCCCGCCATGGTCTCGAACATCTTGTTCAACACCTCATCGTTGCTGGCCCCGCCCATCTGCTCGCGGAAGGCCGCAATGGTCTTCTCGCGGAAGCGGGCGCCGAGCCAGCTTTCACCCACCTCGTTTACGGACGAGTTCATGTGAAAGGGCCGACTCCGTTCCGGCGCGGGCACGGGACGCCTGAGCATCGCGGCAAAACACTCGTCGCTGACGACCAGACGGCCGTTCTCGACGACAGGTCCGGTCATGACGCCACGTCGCACTTCGTCATCGGAGCGTACCTCGACGGCACCCTGGAGCCGGATGTCCGCGCTGGAGGCGCCCACCTGAACCTCGAAACGACCTGCCTCCACAACCCAGTCCCCGGCCTCGGCATCGAAGAAAGCGAAGGCCCGCCGATCCAGCTGCAGACTGACGGTCTTCGTTTCCCCGGGATCCAGCTTCACTTTCTCGAAAGCCCGGAGTTCCCGCTCCGGTCGATAGACGCTGCATTCCGGATCAGCCACGTACACCTGCACGACTTCCGCGCCGGCCACGGACCCCGTATTCGTCAGCTCAAGTTCCAGTTGCAGGCCATCCGCCACGTCGACCTCGCCAGCGGGCAGGCGCAGATGGTCATAGGCGAAGGTGGTGTAGGAAAGCCCGTAGCCAAAGGGAAACAGCGGTTTGATGTCCGGCTGCCGGTAGCCGATGTAGAGCCCCTCGCGATAGTGGATCTGCCGATGCTCACCGGGAAACCAGCGGTTGGAGCCGACGGCATCAAGGCTCGAAGGAAAAGTCTCCGCCAGCTTGCCGGACGGATTCGCTCTGCCGAAGATCAGCTCAGCAATGCCACCCCCACCGGCCTGACCGCCCAGGTACGCTTCGAGCACTGCTTCCACATCATCGAGCCAGGGCATCAGCACCGGTGCGCCGTTCTGCAGAACCACCACCACCCGGTCATTGGCCGCACAGACGGCCTCAATGAGCCGGTCGTGTTGCTCCGGCATGTTCAGATGGCTGCGGTCGAAACCTTCCGATTCATAGATACCCGGCAGACCCGCAAACAGGACGACCACTTCCGCCTCACGGGCCACCGTCACGGCTTCGTCGATGAGGGCCTGGTCCGGCTCGCTCGATTTGGGATCGTAGCCGGGTGCATAGGCCGGCTCGACGCCGAGCGTTTCACTCATGGCTTCAAAGGCGGACTCCAGGCGTGTGGGTCGAACCTGAGAGCTTCCTGTGCCCTGATAGCGTGGCTTTTTCGCAAAAGCGCCAATCACCGCGAGACGCTCGGACGCCTGCAACGGCAATAGCGCCCCCTCGTTCTTCAGCAGCACCGCACACTCCGCCGCAGCCCGCCGCGCGAGACTGTGGTGCGCCTCGTGATCGACCTGGACATCCTGCTCCGCAAGCTCCGCACCCAGCAGCGCCACGGCCACGTTTCTCGCCACAGCCCGGTCGAGGGCGGCTTCGTCGAGGCGCCCCTCGCGAACCGCATCCGCTGCCCGACGGTCGTTCGTCCCGCCGCTTGCGGGCATCTCGAGATCGAGGCCGCCGGCAATACCGGCGACGCGGTCGTTGGTGGCACCCCAATCCGAAACGACCAGTCCCTCGAAACCCCATTGATCGCGCAGCACCTGATTCAGCAGCCAATCGTGTTCGCCGCAGTAGGTGCCGTTGACGCGATTGTAGGCGCACATGACGGTCCAGGGCTGGGATCTGGTGACGGCGATCTCGAATCCCCGCAAGTAGAGCTCACGCAGCGTCCGCTCATCGACGATCGCATCCATGTACATACGACCGTGTTCCTGATTGTTCACGGCATAGTGCTTGAGGCTCGTTCCGACACCCTGAGACTGAACGCCGGAGATAAATGCAGCGGCCAGCTCACCGGTCAGCAGCGGGTCTTCGGAGAAGTACTCGAAGTTTCTGCCGCAGAGCGGGTGTCGCTTCAGATTGATCCCCGGTCCGAGCAGCACGATGACGTTTTCTGCCGCCGACTCCCGACCCAGCGCTTCACCGACTTCCTCCAGCAGTCCGACATCCCAGGAACTCGCCAGCGCCGAGGCCGTGGGGAAACAGGTGGCCGGCACGCTGACGTTCAGGCCAACGTGGTCTGCCGCCTTGGCCTGCTTTCTGAGTCCGTGGGGGCCGTCCGTCACCATGACCGACGGGATATCCAGGCGATCGAGGGGCTGCAGGTACCAGAAGGAGCGCCCGGAGAGAAAACTCGTTTTCTCCTCCAGCGTCATCTGCTGCACGAGGTTGGCCGCTTCGTTGTGCTTCGATCGGAGACCGCTCACGTTCGCCTTCCTGTCATGCGATGGACGCCCTGGACAAGGGCTGGACTGGTACCGCGCCGCACCGCTTCAGGAAACCTGGCGGTCCTTGCCCGCCCAGTAAGGCTTGCGCAGCTCGACCTTGAGAATTTTCCCGGAGGGATTTCGGGGAATCGAGTCCATCCAGTCAACGGAGGTCGGGCACTTATAGCCGGCAAGGTGCTTCCGGCAATGCTCGATGACGGTCTGCTCCGAGAGTTCGGCATCCGCCCGGGTCACGATGGCTTTCACGGTTTCGCCCCAGCGATCGCTCGGCACACCGATCACGGCGGCGTCGGCAATGCCGTCGTGCTGCATGAGCACGTTCTCGATCTCCGCGGGATAGATGTTCTCACCGCCTGAGATGATCATGTCTTTGACGCGATCATGGATGAACAGGTAGCCGTCCTCCATGAAACCGGCGTCGCCGCTGCGGAACCACCCATCTTCGAGGATGGCGTCGGCGGTGGCTTCCTCGTTCTTCCAGTAACCGCGCATGATCTGCGGACCGCGAATCCAGATCTCACCGACCTCACCATCGGCGACCGGCGTTTTCGTTTCCGCGTCGTAGATGGCAACTTCGTGGTTTTCGATGGCCTTGCCGCAGGAGCGCAGGAGGTGCGCTCGCGGGCCGCCCGGATCGTGATCGGCTGGAGACAGGGAAGTGACGCCCCCCGTCGTCTCAGTGAGCCCATAGACCTGAATGAAGTCGCAGCCGAACACCTCCATGCCTTCGACGAGCACGGCTTCGGTGATCGGCGATGCTCCGTAGGTGATGTTCCGGAGGGTGGTGAAGTCCGTCTCCCGACACTTTGGCTGCGCCAGCAGGAACTGCAGCACCGCGGGGACGAAAAGTGCGTGCGTAACGCCAAACGCAGGAATCACGTCGAGAATGAGTTCAAGATTGACGTCGCGGAGCATGACGGAGCCCGCGCCGAAGTACATGCCGATGAGGCCCCAGCCACTCCCGGAGATATGGAACAGCGGCATGCAGACGATGTTCAGCGAGTCCGCGTCGAACTCCTGATGGGCCATGCTCGCGGTCATGGCATGCAGAAAATTGCCGTGGGTGATCTCAACGCCCTTGGGCAGGCCCGTGGTGCCCGAGGTGTAGAGTTGATAACACACGTCTCCGGGCGCCACGGGCACGTGCGGATCTTCCGCCGACTGCCCCGATAGCCACTGATCAAAGGTCCGGTAGCCGCTGCTGCCGGGATCACCGAGCACGACGATGGTCTCGGCGGCCGTGAGCTGCATCTCCGCCAGGGCCGGCAGGTACTCCTCACCCACGAGAAGCACCCGGGCTTCGGAGTTGTTCAGGATGTATTCCATTTCCGGCACGGCGAGGCGCCAGTTGACCGCCACGGATACCGCATTCACTTTGGCACCGCCGAGCAGATAGAGAAAATACTCGGGCGCATTCTTGTCGAGATAGGCAATCCGCTGACCGGGCCCGATGCCTTCAGCCAGCAGGGCGTTGGCAATTCTGTTTGACTCGCGATCCAGATCCGCGAAGGTCCAGCTGCGATGCTCATCATCAACAGAGGTTTCCACGAACGTCAGCGCCGTCTTTTCCCCTTGCACGGCAGCGTGTACCCGGGTGATATCGCCGAGCGTTTCAATGGTCATGACAACTCCCCTCCAATCTGTTCCGATACGGTAGTTAGCCGCGCCGACGAATACAACGCCTACCCATGAGCATCACCATCTATTCCGCCCGCAAGATCATCACCATGAATCCGAGCAATCCGGAGGGCACACACATCGCCGTGCGCGATGGCATGATCCTCGGCGTTGGCAGCCTGGAAGAGGTTGCTGTCTGGGGTGACTACGAGCTCGACGAGCGCTTTGCGCAGCACGTGATCACGCCAGGCTTCGTGGAAGCACACGCCCACGTCATGGAAGGTGCCATGGCGCTCATGCCTTACCTGGGCTGGTTTGATCGCCCGATGCCGGACGGCTCCACGGCGGCCGGCGTGCGAAGCTACCCCGAGCTCATCGAACGGCTCAAAGCCATCGATGCCGCGCTGGAGGATCCGGAGGAAGCCATCGTCGCCCGCGGCTTCGACCCGATCTATTTCGAGGGAGAGCCGAGACTCACGCGCCAGCACCTGGACCAGGTTTCCGCGACACGCCCGATCCTGCTCTATCACGCAAGCGGCCACCTCGCGACGGCAAACACTGCCATGCTCGCGGAAAACAACGTCACCCGCGATCTGCAGGTGGAGGGTCTCGGTCGCGATGCCGACGGCGAACTCGATGGTGAGCTGCGCGAACCACCGGCCATGTCCCTGTGTAAGACCGGCTACCGCGCCGTGATGCGCGCCAACGTCGATGAAGCTGCCCTGTGGAATTTCGGCGCCTGCGCCCGCAACGCGGGCATCACCACGGTCACCGATCTCGGCGGCACGCTGGTCATGGCACCGAATGCGAAGCGCGGCGGCAAAGAGATGTGGCAGCGCATCGTCAACGATGCGGAGTTCCCGGCCCGCATCGCCATGTACAACATTCCCGCCATGCCAGGCGATGCCACGGACTTTGAGGCCGCCGCCGAGACGGTGCTGGACCTGCAGACGGAAGCAACGGACAAGCTCCGCTTCCCCGGTGTGAAGTTCATCCTCGACGGCTCCATTCAGGGCTGGACGGCGCTCCTGAACGAGCCCGGCTACCTCACCGGCAACGACCACGGCCAGCTGCTCACGGTGCCAGAACAATTCCGCGACTGGCTGCTGCCCATTCATCGCGCCGGTATCAACGTGCACATGCACTGCAACGGCAACAAAACTCAGGACCTCGCCATCGAAACCGTGGAAGCGGTGCTGAAGGAGGTGCCCTGGCTCGACCACCGCCACACGATCACTCATGCGCAGCTCACCACGCAGGCGCAGCTCCGGAAGATGTCGAAGCTCGGCCTTTGCGCGAACTTCTTTGCCAACCATCTCTGGTACTGGGGGGATCAGCATTACGAGCAGACCGTTGGCCCGGAGCGCGCCAACGCGCTCGAGCCCTGCGCATCGGCGCTGCGCGAAGGCGTACCCTTCGCCATTCACTCGGACGCCGGCGTGACGCCCCTCGGGCAGCTGCACACCATGTGGTGCGCCGTGAATCGACTCACGCCCAAGGGCCGCGTACTCGGCGACACGGAGCGGATCAGCGCCTACGAGGCGCTTAAGGCGGTCACCCTCTCAGCCGCCTACCAGCTGCACATGGACCACGAGATCGGCTCTCTGGAGGCTGGTAAACGGGCAGACTTCGCCGTGCTTGAGGAATGCCCGCTGAGCGTCGACCCCATGGCGATCCGCGATATCGGCGTCTGGGGCACGGTAGTGGGTGGCGTGCCCTACCCGGCGTGACGCTCTGGTCTGAATGCCTGCACAATGACGATCCCCCTGACGATCCTCGGCGGCTACCTCGGCGCCGGTAAAACGACGCTGCTGAATAAGCTCCTGGCCGATCCGCAGGGCGAGCGCCTGGCGCTCATCATCAACGACTTCGGCGCCATCAACATCGACGCTGCACTCATCGAGTCGCAGACCGGTGACCAGATCAATCTCACCAACGGCTGCGTCTGCTGCGGCATGAGCGCAGGTTTCGATGAGGCCCTTGCTGAGCTTCTGGAACGTGATCCTGCACCGGAGCGCATCGTCGTTGAGGCCAGCGGCGTGGCCGACGTGGTGTCGCTGGCCCAGTACGGCTATCACGGCGGCCTCCGCCTCGACGGCATCGTGGTGCTGGCGGACGCAGAAACCGTCCGCGCCAAGGCCCGGGACAAATACGTGGCGGAGACCGTGAAGCGCCAGCTGCGCGGCGCCGACCTGATTGTGCTGAACAAGATCGATCTGATCGATGAGGAACGCTGCGCCAGCGTGCAAAGCTGGCTGACTGAGCTTGCGCCCTCAGTGCCAGTACTGACGACCCGCCAGGCAGAGGTGCCGCGGGAGGTACTCTTCGACCTGGCGCATCGTACCGAGCTCGGCGGACTGACAAGCGATCGACCGGAACACGAGCACTACGCCACCTGGCACTTCGAAAGCGACAGAGCCTTGAGCCGGGATGCGATCGATGCGTTTCTGATTGCCCTGCCCACCTGGGTACTCCGCGCAAAGGGTTTCTTTAAACTCGAAGACGATGCGGGCCTGCTCTTCCAGCAGGTCGGGCAGCGGCAAACCCTGGAGTCACACGGCGGTGTGGGTCAGACAGCCATCGTTGTCATCGGTCTCGTCGAGCAGTTCGAGCAGGCGGTGCTGGACGACGCTGCGAGCCGGAAATTGCTGAGTGGATGATGGATACGCCTGAGAAGCCTGCTATCCGACTGGATCCAGTGCCTCCGGCAGATCGGAAGTCACCCGGCGCAGCTCACGCAGGCTTGTAATGCCTTCGGCAGCCTTGCGAACCCCATCGAGACACAGCGTGGTCATCCCTTCATCGATGGCGATCTGCTGCAGGGATTCAAAGGGTGCGCCCGCGGCCAGGGCGGCTTCCATTGCCGGGGTCGGGATCAGCGTTTCGAAGAGGCCGATTCGCCCGCTGTATCCGCCATAACACTTGTCGCAGCCCTGCGGTGCATAGAAAACACCTCGAGGTTGCGGCAAGCCATTCAACCTGGCGACACGCTCGATAAACGCCGCTGAGCTCTCGTCGGGCGGCTCTTCGATACGACAGTGCGTGCACAACCGTCGCGCAAGACGCTGAGCCGAAATCAGAGCCACGGTATCCGTCGGCAGTAATCCGCTCGCGCCTTGATCTCTGATTTTCATCAATCCACTGACGGCATCACGGAGATGCAGGGTGGTAATGACCTTCCGAACGAGTGCCTGCTGCAGAGTGAGCGTCAGTGTGCCCGGATCCTGTGTTTGGCTGACGTAGAGCACATCAACGTTCTGCCTTGCACAGGCACTGAGCAGTTCATTGATCCCGAGACCCATGCTTCGGTTCGGAACCGATTGCACAACCCCAGGTAGGTTGATCGCCACCGGGTCCTCAATCGTCACAACACGCGACTGCTCATCGTTGAGCGCGTTCAGCAGTGTATAGGCCGTGACCCGTTTACCGCTTTCGGCAGGGCCGCCTGAGATATAGAGCCCCTGTTTGCGGTTGAGCGCCGCATCGATTCGAGCACGATCTTCCTCCAGCACGCCCAGTGCATCGAAGCCCAAGGTGGCAGCGGCCGGATCGATGACGCGGGCCGTGCAGGACTCGCCGGACAATGCCGGCATGGTGCTGACCATGAAGTCGATCGCCTTGCCTGGTGTGATCTTCATTTTCATGCGCCCATCCTGGGGCGCCCGCTTCCGGGTAACGTCCATGTCACACATCTGCTTGAGACAGTCGACGATCGGCTGGTGAAGCCGGAGGTCGTAGCTGGTGACGGGATGCACGAGACCGTCGATGCGCAGACTGAAGACGCCCTCGAGGTCGCCCTCTTTTGACTCGAGCACGTCGACGAAAAGCGATGCCGCGCCGTTTTTTAGGGCATCGATCAACATGAGATTAACCACCTGCTTGATCGACGCGTCATCGGTCAGGTTGTCGGTGATCGACCGATCTGCAATGTCGGCTCGCAGGGCTTCGTTCAGGGAAGCCGGGCTGACCGGCAGATCGACGCTCGGCTCCGCGCCTTTCAGGAAGCGCTCGATCTCTCGTTCCTCGAAGCGCCATTGCCGGCCGATTTTGAAACCGTTGATTCGTCCGGCACGCAACCAGCGGTAAAAGGTGCCTCGACTGGTGGACAGGCGCTCTATGGCCTCTTCCATGGTCAGAAGTTCATTGTTTTCAGTCATTTACCCAGGTCCTGAGCACCTGAACACATAATATTTCATAACGTATCATATACGCTATGAAGTATTATGAGACCTATGTGGGAATTCTTCGGGAAATTCTCACGAAACGGGCTTTTCAAGAAAAAGCCCCGTCGGTCAGACGCTGACCCAACCGCGCCACACCGAACTGCCTTTGCTGGCAGCACCAGGCCAGACGCTCATATACTGGTTCGCTTTTGCGGGCAGGTTCCGCATGTCGTTCAGCCGCCAAGCAAGGAGTAGTCATCCATGGCCGAAGCAGAAGAACTGGGATTCGACCCGGACGCCCTACGTGAAAAGTATCGCCAGGAGCGCGACAAGCGCCTCCGCCAGGACGGCAACGAGCAGTACGTCGAGATCAAAGACGACTACGCGCACTATCTGGACGATCCCTACGTCGAGCCGGGCTTCGAACGGGAACCGCTCACCGACGAGGTGGAAGTCGCCGTGGTCGGTGGCGGCTTCGGCGGTTTGCTGGCCGGCGCCCGCCTCCGGGAAGCGGGCGTTGAAAGCCTGCGCATGATCGAGAAAGGCGGCGACTTCGGCGGCACCTGGTACTGGAACCGTTATCCTGGCGCAGCCTGTGACGTCGAATCCTACGTTTACCTGCCGCTCCTCGAAGAAGTCGGTTACATGCCGAAAGAGAAATACTCGGGGGCACCGGAGATCCTCGCCCACAGCAGGGCCATCGGCGAACATTTCGACCTTTATCGCGACGCCTGCTTCCAGACGGAAGTGACGGAACTCCGCTGGGACGAAGGCACCTCCCACTGGGTGATACACACCAATCGCGGCGACGCCATGCGCGCCCGCTTCGTGGTCATGGCCAACGGCCCGCTGCACCGGCCGAAGCTCCCGGGCATCCCTGGCGTAGACACCTTCAAAGGCCATACCTTCCACACCAGCCGTTGGGACTACGACTACACCGGTGGCAGCTCCGACGGCGGCCTCGACCGCCTCGGCGACAAGGTCGTGGGCATCATCGGCACTGGTGCGACGGCCGTGCAGTGCGTTCCGCACCTCGCCGCCGGTGCCAGGAAACTCTTCGTCTTCCAGCGCACGCCCTCTTCCATCGACGTCCGCAACAACCGGCCGACAGATCCCGAGTGGGCAGACAGCCTCGAGCCCGGCTGGCACAAAGACCGCATGGAGAACTTCAACACGCTGGTGTCCGGCGGTTTTGCGGAGAAGGACCTCGTCAACGACGGCTGGACGGACATCATCCGTAACCTGCTGCTCATGGTGCAGACCAAGGGCGTTGAGATGACGCCGGAGAAACTCTCGGAGACCATGGAGCTCGCTGATTTCCAGAAGATGGAATCGATCCGCGCCCGGGTTGAAGAAGTGATCGAAGATCCAGACACCGCTGAGGCGCTGAAGCCCTACTACCGGCAGTTCTGTAAGCGGCCCTGCTTCCACGACGAGTACCTCACCGCCTATAACAATCCCAACGTCACGCTGGTGGATACAAACGGCCGCGGCGTCGAGCGGATCACCGAGAAAGGTGTCGTCGTAGACGGCAAGGAATACGAACTCGACTGTCTCGTTTACGCCACTGGCTTCGAAGTCGGCACTGAATACACGAGACGCTCCGGCTACGAGGTGTACGGCAAAGACGGATTGAGCCTGACCGAGAAGTGGGCCGACGGCGTGCGCACCCTGCACGGCATCACCAGCCGCGGCTTTCCGAACTGCTTCATCATTCAGAACTCGCAGTCGGCCTTCACGGTGAACTTCCCGCACGCCATGGACGAGCAGGCCAAACACCTCTCCTACATCGTCCGGCACGGTCTCGACCATCAGGTCCGCACCATCGAGCCTTCCGAGGAAGCAGAGGAAGCCTGGGTGCAGACCATCATCGGTCTCGCCCGGGGTAACCTGAAGTTCCTCGAAGAGTGCACGCCCGGCTACTACAACAACGAGGGTAAACCGGCGGAACGCGCAAGCGCCCAGAATGGGCCTTACGGCGGAGGACCGAACGCCTTCTTCAAGGTCATCGCCGACTGGCGGGACGAAGGCACCCTCGACGGCCTGGAACTCACCGGCAGCTGAGATCCGACCCCGGCCTCGATCCTCAGGCGCCAATGACACCGCCCGCACGGGCGGCGTCGCCGATTCTGTGCCATCACTACCCGTTTGCTGACTAAGGTTCTCTTATACTCAGATAGCGAAACTGAATCGAGTGAGGGTTGAGCGACATGGAGTCTGAAATGCCTGATGTTTCCGGATTCCGGCGTGCCTTTAGAGACGTCTATCATACGAGCTGGTTTTATGCGAAAGGCGAAACCGATGTTCTTGAGTCAGCGCTGCGCACGACGGAGATGGTTCATGCTAACAATGAGTTTCCAGGTGTACTGCACTTTTACAAACCACTACTGACCACTGATTTGGTGGACTCTTTGTTGATGGTGGAAAAGTACGAAGATTTCCATGCCTGGACAGCGGCGGAAGTATGGGGTCAAACATCGCCAGGCTACTTTGACGCTTTGGTTAGTTTGCAATCCAAACAAGAAGTCAGTGTCGCGAATACCCAAGTGATGGTGGAAGATACCTTGGATGCGTCCTACGGGCCGCTTCAACCTCATGGCTGCGTGCAATGGAGTGTCTACCGAGCGCCGATAGCGGAAGCGCTGTTTAAGCTACCGACGGTCGCCGTTGAGCTGGAGCAAACACTACATCAAGCAGGATTTCAGAATTGTAAAGTTCGCTACTTTGGTATGCCTTCCGGTACGGGTAGCAATAGGAATCTGGCGCACCTTTGGATTGAGTTTACAGACGTTCACGCTGCTCTAGATGCCACACTCTTTCAGGAAGGATCAGCTCAGATGAGAGCTTGGCGCAAACAGTTGCGACACGCGGTTACTTCAATCGAGCGACGAAACCTATTCCAATTTGCTGCTTAGTTCTAACGCCTGCCATCTATCGAAGGAACGGTGTAGCAATCTACCAACGAAGCGTAGAACCGCACGCTCTCCACCGACAAGCCCGCGTTTCGACCACGAAAAAGCGTGGGCGGGCCTTGAAATAGCCCGACATCAATAGAAAATGAAACCGGGTTCGGGGCGTTCTAACCCGATCAGATACAGCCTGTTCACGGGGCGTCAGAGAAAAACAAAGGTCTCGTCCCCGGTTTGGGCGAAAATAGCCTAGTCGGCGCACCGTTAGGATCGATGCACCGGTGCTCCGAGGAGGGGAGAGATGGCGGAAACGGTGGCGCAGGCCGACGGTCGTTCCATGCGCAAAGTGGCGGTAACGGCACTTGCCGGTACCAGCATCGAATGGTTCGACTTTTTCCTCTACGGCACGGCCGCGGCCATCGTCTTTCCGACGGTCTTCTTCTCGGAAGACATGCCTTACTTCGTCAGCCTCATCGCCTCCTTCAGCACTTTCGCCGTCGGTTTCCTGGCCCGCCCTATCGGCGGCATCGTCTTCGGCCATTTCGGCGACAAGCTCGGTCGTAAGAAAGCGCTGGTAACTGCCCTGATGCTCATGGGCGGTGCCACAACCCTCATCGGACTGCTCCCCACCTACGCGCAGATCGGTGCCCTGGCGCCTTTGCTGCTGATGCTTTTACGTTTTGCGCAGGGACTCGCCGTCGGCGGTCAATGGGGTGGCGCCATGCTGCTGGTGACGGAAAACGCGCCCGCCGATCAGCGCGGCTTCTACGGCGCCTTCGCGCAGGCCGGCGCCCCGGTCGGCCTGATCCTGGCGAACGCCGCCTTTCTGGCCGTCACGGCCCTCGTCTCTCCAGAAGACTTCATGAACTGGGGTTGGCGGATCCCGTTCGTGGCCAGCATCGCTCTCATCGGCCTCTCGCTTTACGTGCAGCTCCGCCTCGAAGATACGCCCGCTTTCAAGGCTCTGCAGGCTCAGCAGGCAGACAAACCGATTCAGGCCCTCGACGAGGAAGACGCCCGCGAAATTGCCGTCGCCCGTCCGTCCCCCGTGCTCGAGGCGCTGCGGACTTACCCTCGGCAGATTGCACTGGCGGCCGGTGCCTTCCTCGCGGTGCAGGTGACCTTCTATATTCTCATCAGTTTCGTCATTGCCTATGGCACGAACCCGGAAGGTCTCGCCCTGCCTCGTCAGACCATGCTGCTGGCTGTGCTGCTGTCCTCGGCCACCCAGCTGCCGGCGCTGTTCCTGGCCTCCATGTACTCCGACCGGCACGGACGGCGCGGCATCTACATGCTCGGTGCCGTGCTCATGGGTGTCTGGGCTTTTGTGCTCTTTCCGCTCATCGATACCGGCACGTTCCTGTTCATCGCGCTATCCCTCTGCGTGGGGCAACTTTTTATCGGCATGATGTACGGACCACAGGCGGCGCTGCTTGCGGAGCTCTTCAGCACTCACGTTCGCTATTCCGGTGCGTCGCTCGGCTACCAGCTGGGGGCCATTCTCGGGGGCGCTCTCGCGCCCATCATTGCGACCGGCCTCCTCGCCTATTACGGCAGCACCCTCGGCATCTCCATCTATATCGCCATTGCCTGCGCGCTGACGGTCTTGTCCGTCTATCTCCTGAGCGAGACGCACCAGACCGACCTCAGCGCCGGCTGATCGACAGCGACCATGCAGTTCGCCCGAGAGCTCCGGCAGCGCGTCATCGATGGCGAGATCACCCGCAGCGTGCGTATCTGGCAGCGGCCAAGAGTGAAGGTCGGCAAGGCGTACAAGCTGGGTGATGGTGAGGTGGTAATTGATGCGATCCGCGAAATCACCCTGGAGGACGTGACAGCCACCCTCGCCCGCGAGACCGGCTTCGCCGGCGTCGTTGATCTCCTGAAAACCGCCAAACACGGCTCCGGCGAACGCGTCTTTCTCGTCGACTTTCACTACCGACCTTACAGGGCGACGTGATCAGCGCCTCTGGGTCAGCCCGACTGCACTCAGGGTGAACGCAGGTTAGGCTCAGAAGGTGAAGGCCCAACCAAGCATCGGGCCGTGCTGGATCGTATCCAGCTCATAGCGCAAGCCATCTTCTTCGCTGTCGTTGCCGATTCGAAGGTAACGATAGCCGAACCACACGTTGTTCAGCTTGCCGAAGCGATAGATGCCACGGAACTCGGCGCTGAAGTTCCGGTCGTTGTCGCCAAACAGCCCGACATCGCCGTTGATGATCAGGCCCCAACGCTCGCCGAACCACTGATCATAGGAGAAGCCGAACAGCGCATCGAAGCTGTCCTGGTCCGATAAGGGAATTCGTTCGTTGACGATCTCTGACCCGTTGATGGTGCTGATGATGTCCAGTCGCATCTCGCTGTGCACGTGCCGCACGCCCGTCATCAAGCGCACCCGGTCGTGCACGCGCCAGGACGCCAGCAGGTCATTGACGCCGGCGACCAGCTTGAGTTTCAACTCCGTGTTCACCAGGCCTTCCCTGCTCTGTTCGCCCCGAAGATCGAGGTAGTTGAAGCGCGCGGCCAGCCCGAAGGGCCCCCGGGTGGCGTAGAACTCGCCCATGAGCCCGAAATCGAGGCCTTCGAGAATGTCGTTGAAGGTGATCTTGATGTCTTCCCGGCGATCGCCGCGAATCTTCACGTTCACATCCGGCGCCCAGAGCATGGGAAAGGCAACGGTGAAGCGCCACTGATCGTCTCGCTCCGGCTCCATGGGATTGCCCGTTGCGGCAGCGGCAGGTTCTCCGATCCACGAAACCGCTGCCAGAAGGAGCGTCAGAAATACTGTGACGTTGGATTTCATAAAGAGTCCCTCGACATATTTGCGGACCTGTAGTCGTCCGCTTTTCGTCAATCAGATTCGCCAAATCAGATCACCGATTCAGCGCCAGCCACTCGATTGCACGCTCGTTGAACAGATCCGGTTGCTCGTACTGCAGCCAATGGCCGGCGTTTTTTACGATTTCAAATCGCACATCGGGGCGAATGGCGCTGAAAACCGCTCGACGCGCTTCCAGATCCGGATAGGCGGGGGCGTCGTACTCGCCGTAGATGACAAAAAGCGGCGTTGATGTACCTGTTAGTCCCTCAATGACCATCCTGGCGCGCGCATACTGTGGACTGGAGAACCTGGCGCGGGAGGTGTTCAGTTCCTGCAGGAGCACGGCCAGGTCGTCGATCCGTTCGGGATCGTGAATCATCAGCCGCGATAGATTCTCGCGCTGAACGGCGAACACCTCCTCCCGTGACATCGCTGGCGTCCGCTTGATCAGCGGTTTCATCCGTGACCGGTGCGGTAGGTTTCCAACCGACGCAGGGCCGGTCAGCATGATGGACTTCAGCCGAGGCTCTATGGCTCGCATCATGAGCGCCGTAACGGTGCATCCCCAGGAGAACGCCACGATGTGGAAGTCTGCCTCGACGGTGGCGAGCAGCGCCTCGCTGGTAACGGCAGCAGCGCTGTGGGCGTCTGATGCTACGGGACACATCGCGGCATCACCCAGCCCGGGCAGGTCCACGGCAATCACATCGAAGCGTTCCCTGAGGGCGTCGACATTCCGAAACCAGTGCAGCCAGGAACCGGAGCCGCCGTGCAGAAGCACAACTGTCTCAGCAGGGGCCCCACTTCTGCTTTCCCAGCGTCGAAGGGGCATCTGACCGTCCCCGCAGGGAAACCGGCGGACGGTAGCGTCTTTTGCAAGCCCTTCGATCTCTCTGAGTAACGCTTCGCTATCGATGTGTTGGTCGCCTACGGTTTGTTTCAGCCTCTGGTAGCGTCTGCTCTTCGCAACGCAAGCGGTCGCGTACAGGCTTGGCACCCGCTGATTATCTTGTAGATTAGTGGATTCTGTGCCCGTTTAAACAGGAATCCGGACCACCGATCCATGCCTCAACCCGAGTTTTCCGCCCTCACCGCAGAGCAGCTGCCTGCGGCAATAGAGCTGCTTCAGAACGCGGGGCTGCCAACAGACGACGTTGATCACCGTCTCATCGAAGGGTTTATCGGTCGCTTCGATGAACAGGGCGCGCTCTCGGCAGTCGGAGGCCTGGAACCTTACGGACAGTACGCCCTCCTCCGGTCCGTCGTCGTCGCACCGCACGCCCGAGGGACCGGCCTCGCCCGGACCCTCGTCGCTGTACTCGAAGATCAAGGGAGAACCTCCGGGATCCAGTCCCTGTATCTGTTAACGGAGTCAGCCGAGGGCTTCTTCCTCAAACAGGGCTATCAACCATGCCCCCGTGAGGAAGCGCCGGAGCCAATCCGGCGCTCACCGCAATTTTCCACCCTCTGCCCGGACAGCGCCGCCTTCCTCTGCAAGGCACTCCAGGAGCTTTAGGCCCTCAGCGGCCGTAGACAGAAACGTAACGCGTGCTGTCAGCAGTAACGGGTTCCCGCTGCCAGCCACTCCAGCGGTGTTTCAGTTCCAGTCCGGCCAGGCGCGCCATGAGATCGAGCTCGCTGGGCCAGACGTAGCGCTGTGCGACCGGATTCATGGTGACGCCGTCGCTGACGCTCAAAGTCACGTGATTCTGCTCGATGATCTGCCGCGTCGGGTCGTGTTTGAGCACACCGATACGGACTTGCTCACCCCGCACGTCTTCCACCTTGAACTGCTCATGACGGTCACGGTGAAACTCCCCCGGATCGTAGCCTTCGACCAGGAACAGACCGTCGTCGGTCAGATGAGCTGCGACGTTGGCAAAACAGCGGAGTTGGTCTTCCTGAGCCAGCAGATTGAAAAAGGAATTCCAGACGATGAAGATCAGCCGATAGCTGCCGTCGACTGCGACATCGGCGAAGTCACCAAGGTGAGCTTTCAAGCCGGCGCCTCCAGGTTTCTCCTTAAGGCGCTTGAGCATCTCCGGCGCAAAATCAATGCCGTGAACCTCCAGCCCCTCCGCCGCCAGCGGCAGCGCGACGCGACCGGTGCCAATCGCAAGCTCCAGCACCGGCCCCTTCCCCGCCAGGGACTTCAGGCAGGCGACACACTCCGCCTCGTCGCCGCGCGTGTCGTGAAACCGCGCGCTGGCTTCAGTGGCGAAGCTGTCTTCCGGCTGGTAATCCTTGATGGGTGACTCCTGGGTCCTTCGCTGCTACCAGCCGTGCGCCTCGCCGTTCCACTTCCAGAAACTGCCGTTGCTTTCGGCGTTCAGGCCATCAATGGTGCTGACGATTCCCTCAGCGCTTTCCACCGGCGTGATCTCCGCATTTGGCCCGCCCATGTCCGTCTGCACCCAGCCCGGATGAATCACCGCGACGTTGATGCCTTCCTTGCCGAGTTCGAGGGCAGCCATCTTCATGAACTTGTTCAGCGCTGCTTTCGACGTGCAATAGGCGTAGGCGACGGGCATGTCGAGGGAAAGCGCGCCCATCTGCGAGGTGATGGTGACGACCTTGGCGTCGTCGCTTGCCTTCAGGTTGCCCATGAGCGCCTGCATCACGCGCACGGGCGCCATGGTGTTCACTTCGAAAGTTTCCGCCCAGCCTTCGAAGTCCATGGCGTAAGCGTTCTGCTTGTCGTAGGCAGGGCCCGCCATGCCGGCGTTGTTGATCAGCAGGTCCACGGGGCGGTCGCCGAGCCCGGCAGCCAGCTTTGCCACGGAATCGGCCTCGCTCACTGCCACCTCGATAATCTCCACATTGCCTTCTACCGCAGCCAGGACCTCGGCGGCGCCTTTGTCCCGGCAGCAGGCCAGCACGGTGTCGCCACGGGCTGCGTAGAGCTTGACCATTTCCAGACCGATACCGCGGTTGGCTCCGGTGATGAGTACTGTCGCCATGTTTCTCTCCTCAGTTTCTTTCAGTTTTCTCGGTTGTTGTTTCTTCAGCGATCAATCGAGCAGCGCCTCGATGAGCTCGGAAGGTCGGGCGATGACGGCCTTGGCGCCACGCACCGCAACGGGACGCTGCATGAGTTTCGGGTGCTCGGCCAGCAGCGTGGCTACGGCCTCGGCGCTTTCGTAGGCCTCGGCGTCGAGGCCGAGCTCCTTGAAGTGGCTGTCCTTGCGGACGAGCTCCGACGCCGCGTCGGGCAGCAGCTCCAGGAGGGCCGCCAGTGCCACCGCATCGAGGGGCGTCCTCAGATACTCGACCACCTCGAAGTCCGCACCCCGGGCTTCCAGGATCTCCTTCGCGCCCCGGGATTTGCTGCAGTTCGGGTTGTGGTAGAGGGTGATGTCCGCCATCTGCGCTCCTTCTTCAAATTGCTCCCATGTCGCTGGCGCGGCTGCACCTGCCGCTTCGTAACCGGCCGCTACGCGTCGAGTTTCAGCACCTTGCGCGCGTTGTCGCGCAGAAACTTCGGCCAGACGTGCTCCTTCAACGGCAGGTTCTGCATGTCCGTCATGATCCGCTCAACCGACAGTCCCATGGGGAAATAGCCGCCATAGATGATCTTGTCCGCCCCGCGGCTGTTCGCGTAGTCGATGATGGCCTGCGGGTAATACTTGGGCGCAAATGCCGTCGTCGAGTAGTAGAGGTTCGGCCATTTGAGCATCAGCTTCACCGCCAGATCCTCCCACGGCTCACACCCATGCCGGGTGACGAAGACGAGCTCGGGAAAGTCGTACATCACCTGATCGATGAGCCGGACTTCCTGAGGCCACATGGGGAAACGCGGCCCGGGCACACCGGCGCAGGAAAAAATGGGCACGTCGAGCTCAACGCACTTTGCGTAGATTGGATACATGAGCGGATCGCTGATACCCACCTGCGGGTTGTAGCCCGCGTTGAAGGCGCCAAAGGAACGCACGCCAAACTCCTCGTACTGGCGCACCATGTCGCGGATCCCTTCCATACCGCGGTTCGGGTCCACGGCCCCCTGGCCCACGAAACGATCCGGATGATCCTTGAGCGCCTTGCGGCTGACATCACCGCCAACGCCGATCAATCCCACCTCGATACCGAAACGATCCATCTCATGGAGCGTGATGGCGATGGGATCTTTGGCGCCGTAAAGTTCCTTCGGCACGTTTTTGAACATGTACTCGACGGGAAAGTCGAAGTCCTCTGAGCCGTCCTTCAACTGCTCGCGGATGAAGTCGTACTGCTTAAAGTCCTCGGCCGGGAAGCCAATCATCGTGTCGACGATGCCGATACCGGCAGGCACAGCCACGCTCAGACTCCGTAGAGGGCGTTGGTGAAGAGGTAGCACATGGAATCGCGCGGGATCTCGTCTTTAGGCAGCGGCTCGTTGACCTCCGCGGGGGTCGGTCCGAACTCCTCTGCCAGGGGCATGAGCTTCTCCAGATCGAAGTTGTAGAGCTTCGCCGCATTGAGGCCCAGGATCTTGCGTCGGCGCTCCTCCGGCAGCGAGCCGAAGGTCAGCCGGAGGGACTCCGTGTTGTAGGGGAAGGTGCCTTCGTAGTGCGGATAGTCGTTGCCCCAGAGCACGCGATCCTCGCCAACGTCGTCGATCCCTTCCAGATCCGCGAGGCTCGGGAAGCTCGCGCCGTAGTAGCAGTTTCGAGCCGCGTATTCACTCGGCATGTCCTTGAGCACCCATTCCATCCCTTCGTAGTTCATCTCGCCGATGGCCCCGGCTTTGAAGCCCATGTGGATGCGGTCGAGCTGCTTGAGCTGTGCGGCGACCCAGGCACAGCCGGACTCCGTGAGGATGTATTTCAGCTTCGGAAACTTCTCGTAAGCGCCGCTCATGAGGAGGTGGCGCCAGCCAGCCTGGCAGTAGAAGGTCACCTCGGAGATCCAGAGCGATTCGGGCACCGGACCTTCGCCATAACTCGGGCTGCCCTGCCCGGAGTGCTGGTTGATGACCAGATCGTGGTCCTGAATGGCGGCAAGCACTTTGTCCCAGGCAGGGTCGTAGAGGGGCTTCAGCCAGGTACAGTCCGGCGGTATGAGTGGCAGCAGCACGCCGCCGCGCAGCCCCGCCTCGGCGATGAACTCGATGTCCTTCACCGCCTCGTCGAGGTCGTTCGGCAGAATCAGGCCGATGCCGGCCCGGCGATCAGGATCTTCTGCACAGAAGTCCTTCAACCAGCGGTTGTGGGCCCGGATGCCTGCAAGGGCGTATTCGTAATGTTCGGGCGTCGGCGGCTGTGCGGTGACGATGCTCTTCCGAAAAAAAGGCGGCACCGTGTTCGGGAAAACGACCTCACCGACGACCCCCTGACTGTTCTGGTCCTTCGTGCGGATCTCGTAGTCCCAGTTGCGCATCTTCTTCGAGCCGTAGTGCTCCTGCGACGGGTTCTTGTAGCCGCCCCGCCACTCGTCGAAAGCCTCCCGATAGTCGGGATCCAGGTACTCGCGATACTGCGCGTGACTGCCGCCCGCGTGTGTGTCCGCCGTGATCAGCAGATAAGGCTCATTACTCATGGCTGCTCCTTCCCCAAGCCAGGGAGGTTAAGAAAAAAGCCCGCTCGCGTCACGCCAATCATGCTAGCCTCTCGGCCTCGAAATTTACGGCCTCGAGTGAGAGAGAGGAGACAGAAGAGATGATCGATACGGTAATCGTTGACGCCGCCCGCACCCCGGTGGGCAGGAAGATGGGCAAGCTTGCGGGCGCCCACCCGACAGACACCCTCGGCCACACCATGCAGAAGCTGCTCGAACGTCAGGGACTCGAATCCGGCGTCGTCGACCAGGTCGTTGGCGGCTGCATCAACAAGCTGGCTGCGCAGGGCATGAACGTCACCCGCACGGCCTGGCTCGCCCACGGCGGCGACATCAACACCCCGTGCATCACCATCGACAGCCAGTGCGGTTCCTCGCAGGAGGCAACGACCCTCGCCCACTCGCTCATCGCCTCGGGCATGGCCGACGTAGTCATGGCCTGTGGGGTAGAGAACATGAGCCGGCTGCCCATCGGGTCCGACGCCGTCGGCAAGGAACCGACCATGGGTAAGCCCATCTCGAAGAGCTACTTCGCCCATCACGAGTTCACGAGCCAGTTCGAAGGCAGCGAACGCGTCGCAGACAAGTATGGCATCACCCGGGCAGACACCGATGCCTTCGGCCTGCAATCACAGGAGCGCGCCGCCCGAGCCATCGCCGAGGGTCGCTTCGACAGCCAGATCATTCCTCTGGAAGCGCCCGAGGTGGATCAGAACTTCGAGAAAACGGGCAACACCCTCGAAGTGACGGCCGACGAAGTGCCCCGGGATACGAGCCTCGAGGCGCTGGCCGAGCTCAAGCCGGTTGCCCGCCCCGATGGGGTGCACACGGCCGGGACTTCGTCGCAGATCGCAGATGGCGCCGCCGCCGTGCTCATGATGAGCGCCGACAAAGCCGCCGAGCTGGGTCTCAAGCCGCTTGCCCGTGTGAAAGCGTCAGCGCTCGTGGGCTGCGACCCTGTACTGATGTTGGAAGGCCCCATTCCCGCCACGGAGAAGCTCCTGGCAGATACGGGCCTCGAGATCGATGACATCGATGTCTTCGAAGTCAACGAAGCCTTTGCTTCCGTGGTGCTGTCCTGGGCGAAGACCGTCGGCGCCGATATGGAGAAGGTGAATCCGAACGGCGGCGCCATCTCCCTGGGACACCCGCTCGGCGCCACCGGCTGCTTCCTGATCACCAAGGCCGTGCACGAGCTTCAGCGCTCGGGTGGCCAGTATGGCCTCATCAGCATGTGCTGCGGTGGCGGTCTGGGCACGGGCACCATCGTCGAACGCATCGGCTGACGGCTGCAGGAGGAGCGCCGCGGTACCTGACCGCGGCGCTCACTTTCAACGCGCGTACTTGCCTGCGCCGAGGAAGTGCAGGGAAACGTAAGGCTCGTCGCCGACCACCCAGCTGTCGTGAGGCTCTGCCGGCACGTAAAAGAGATCGCCCGGTCGCATCTCGGTGACCCGCCCATCGGCAAAGGCGGCGGTTGCCACTCCTGAAACCACCATGCCCACGTGTTCGACGGTGCAGAACGCTTCGCCGAGCCCGGGACCTACGTCTTCCGACCACTTCCAGCCAGGCTCATAGGTGGCGCGCCCGATTGTCATGCCCCCCAGGGTCACCGTTTCGAACCGCCCCTTTTCGAACTCCTGCACGTCATCGGGCGTCTCGAAACGCTTGAGAATCACTTCAGCGTCCATGTTGCGGCTCCCTCGAGGCTCCGTACTCTGCGTACACTACTCGTTCTAACCTGGACTCAACCTGGCTCAACCCGGATCAGACTCGGCCCCGGCCATGACCCGCAACAGGCCCCGCAGGGCCCGGCTCGCGTTGGATTCACCGATGATGATCCGGTGGACTTCCTCGGCCAGGGGCATCTCGATCCCGTGCGCCTGGGCCAGCTCGATGACCGCCGGCGCCGTTTTCACCCCTTCCGCAACCATGACCATCTCACCGACGATTTCGTCGATGGTCCGGCCCTGCCCGAGCTGAAAACCAACGTGGCGATTCCGGGACTGGTCACTGGTACAGGTGGCGATCATGTCGCCCATGCCCGCCAGCCCGGCGAAGGTTTCGGCCTGGCCGCCCAGAGCAACGCCAAGACGGGTCACCTCCGCCAGGCCCCGGGTGATCAGCGCAGCCCGTGTGTTGTCACCGGCTCCCATGCCGTCCCCCATCCCCACGGCAATGGCGATGATGTTCTTCAGTACGCCGCCGAGCTCGCAGCCGCTGACGTCGTCGTTGGTATAAACCCGGAACAGGCCACTGTTGAACAGCGGCCGTACCAGCTCGACATTGCCGCCGCCCTGCATGGCGAGCACCGAAGCGGCGGCTTTACCTTCCATAATCTCTCGCGCCAGGTTCGGCCCCGTAAGCACACCGGTCGGGTGCCCAGGCAGAACCTCCTCGATGATTTCCGTCATGCGCTTGCGCGTTTCGACCTCGAGGCCCTTCGTCAGGCTGATGATGGGCACCCAGGCACGAATGTGCTCGGCGACCACTTCGAGCACCTTCCGGAAATTCTGCGAAGGAATACCCATGACCACCACGTCGGCCGTGGACACCGCCGCGGCGATGTCATTGGTGGCAACGAGCTTGTCCGGAAGCTCGATACCCGGCAGATAGGTTTCGTTCGTATGTTTGTCGTTGATTTCGGCGACGGTGTCCGGGTTTCTCGCCCAGAGCGTAACCGGCGCATTGCGCGTGACCAGCGACGCCACCGTCGTTCCCCAGGACCCGCCCCCAAGCAGGCCGACTTTGAGTTCCGGCAAAAGCCCTACCTCCCCTTCTTGATGTCCCGAGTATAGGGCCCGCCTCCGCTTTTCAGAAACGGAGCCTTTCTGCAACGAGGCCTTTTCCCTACGCCACCACATCAACAACGCCGCGGGCGTCCGCGACGCGACCGGCTGGCCCGGACTCGGCAATTCGTCCTATGCTTCCCGTTCGCCGGTCGTCCCAGGAAAGCAACTCATGATCGAGCTCTATACCGCCTCCACCCCGAACGGCTGGAAGGCATCAGTGACCCTCGAAGAACTCGAGATCCCCTACAACGTGCACGCCATGAACCTGCAGGCAGGGGATCAGAAGGAAGAGTGGTATCTGAAAATCTGTCCGAACGGTCGTATTCCCGCCATCGTCGACACGGACAACGATAACTTCGCCGTCTTCGAGACCGGCGCCATCATGATCTATCTGGCGGAGAAAGCCGGGAAGCTGCTACCGACGGACGAAAAAGGACGCTCGAAGGTCATTCAGTGGCTCATGTTCCAGATGGGCGGTATCGGCCCGATGATGGGCCAGGCAAATGTCTTCTATCGCTATTTCCCCGAGAAGATCCAGCCCGTCATCGATCGTTACCAGAACGAAAGCCGTCGGCTCTGCGAGGTGCTCGATCGGCGCCTGGGCGAGTCGGAATGGCTGGCCGACGATTTCTCCATTGCGGATATCGCCAACTGGTGCTGGGTGCGCACCTATACCTGGTCCGGCCTCGATCTCGCTGATCTCACCCATCTGAAACGCTGGCGGGATGCGCTCCGGGAGCGGCCGGCCTGCCAGCGGGGCATCGAAGTCCCGGCTCGCGTAGCGAACATGGAAAACGACAAGGAAGCCGCAGACAAATTCTCGAAGAACGCGCAGAGCATTCTGCAGACCTGAGCCCAGCGCCAGCTTTCTCAGTGATCTGAGACCGGCACAAGCCTCGCGCGACGCCAGCCGCGAAGACCGTTGATCAGATAGAGCGCATCGACGCTGACCAGTTCCTGAACGGCGAGCTGTCGCTCCTGAATACGGCCTTCCTCGAGGAGCGTCTGGCGCAGCACGCCGGGCAAGAGACCATCGCTGAGCGGCGGTGTCCAGCAGCGGCCCTGCCGCTCGAAAACCACGTTGGCGATGCTCGATTCGGTGACGAAACCGGCTTCGTTCCAGAGCAAAGCTTCGACCCCTTCCGGCACTTCGGCCTGCGCACGCTCGTAAACGCCGCGACGCGTCGTCTTGTGACGCAGCCGCAGATCCCGGCCGTCGACGGGCGTGCTTGCGAGCATGACGGGCTGTGACTCGCTCACGAGCTGCAGTGGCCAGGAGGCCACCTGAACTTCGCCCTCAGGGCCGAGCGTGAGACGCACTCGACGAAGCGGCCCCCCGTTGGCTCCTTTCGCCTCCGCCGACAGTGCCTCGCGGATGGCCTCTTCCTCGTAGGGAAAGCCGTAGTAGCGGGCGCTCCCGGAGAGACGGTCGAGATGTCGACGCAGATGATGGTGGCCCTCGGCCTCCGACCAGCGCAGCGTTTCCAGAAGCAGAAAGGGCGCATTGCCAGCCCTGTCGCCGGTCCGCGCGTCCGCCTCTGCCGTGTCAGAGGCTTCTGGCAGCCGAACGTCAGACAGTACCTGCATCTTCGTGGCGATCTCCGCGTACTCCTCGCGAGCCTCTGAGTCCCAGACGATGCCGCCACCGACACCGTAGCTGCCGCAGCGCGCCTCGTGATCGAAGCAGCCGGTGCGGATCGCCACGTTGAACTGG
Organism: Pseudomonadales bacterium; assembly: GCA_965230005.1. GTDB lineage: Bacteria > Pseudomonadota > Gammaproteobacteria > Pseudomonadales > Azotimanducaceae > SZUA-309. Next base: position 5,455,789 of record OZ245934.1, on the reverse strand, counting down.
GCGCGAATCCCGCCGGGATCCGGCGCCACAAAGCCGATAGCACCGGTGTAGATGCCGCGGGGGCCCACTTCCAACTCCTGGATCAGGGCCGCGCTCGCAAGCTTCGGCGCGCCGGTGATCGATGCCGCGGGAAACAAGGCCGCAAACACATCGGCCAGCGCCGCCCGGGTCTGCGCTCGCACCTCGGAGGTCATCTGCCAGACCGTCGCATAGTCCCGGACGGCAAACACGTCCCGGGCGCACACCGTGCCCGTCACTGCCACGCGCCCGAGGTCGTTGCGCACCATATCCGTGATCATCAGGTTCTCGGCCCGGTTCTTCTGAGACTCCTGCAGCCAGCGCCGCTGCGCGTCGTCTTCCACGGCATTTCGTCCGCGTGCGGCCGTGCCCTTCATGGGCATCGAACGCAGCGCTTTACCCTTTAAGTCGAAAAACAGTTCCGGCGAGGCTGAGACGACGGACGCCGCTTCGAAGTCGAGAAAGGCCCCGAAAGGTGCGCGGACAGCCTCTGCCGCCAGCCGCGCATCCCCCAGCAGGTTCTCCCCTTGCGCCCGGACGGTGTAGTTCACCTGATAGACGTTACCGCGACCGATTTCACCCCGGAGACGGTCGATCCGCTGTTCATAGTCATCGAAGGACTCTTCGAGGCGCCAGCCGCCTCCTGGAACTGCGTCGAAGTCCGGTCGGTGCCGTTGCTGCGGGGCCGCGAAAAGACCAAAGACCGCAAGCGGTAATGGGCCGTGTGCAGCAGTGGCGGCAACGGGAAAAGCTCTATCAAAGGCCGCAGCGGCTTCATAGGCCAGGTAGCCGGCGGCGTAGCCTCCCTGCCGACAGAAGCGCTCAACGCGCTCGAGCACGGGCCGTACCTCTTCGGGCAGGCGGGCCGTGAGCACAGCTTCGGGGCCCTGAAAATCGAGCCAGGCTCCGGAGCTCGCGTCGCGCAGCTGCGCCCGTTTCAACATGGCAACAGGATCCGTCTGCTCAGGTGGAAGCGCTCCTTGGCACACCGGACAGATCGGCAATCAGGTCGTTGCTCAGGGTAATGAAGATGCGGAAGCTCTCATCCGCCGCCAGACGTTCGTGGATCATGAGATCGTAAGCTTCGTCCTGGAGAGCCTTCAGCGCTTCGATGGTCGCGGCGACGCTCACGCCTTCAGCCACGCAATCGTCTCGAAGATCGAGCGCTCGCCGGCAGAAGGCATCAATCCGGTTTTTCTGTCGAATCGTGTAGATCTTGAAGACGGCGTAGATGCCGGAGACGAGACCGATCAGCAGCGTGACGACCACCTCTGCGATCCCCGAGTAGCGTTCGTAAATGCCCGGTTCGTCCCGCTGCACATAGGCGAGCGCGCCCGGGTGCATGACGAAGGCGGCCCCGGATATGTCGAAGTTGTCCGTGAGCTGGTGAAAAAGTCCCGGGTGCGTTGCCGACAGGGCCGGCTTCAGTCGGAGAATCTCACTCAACAGATCGTAGACCACTGCATCAGCTACCTCCGTCCCGGCAACGAGCAGCTTGTCCACGGCAAGGGTAACCACCGGATCCGGCGTCAGCCGTCCGTAAGTATCCGCAGGTATCACGAAAGGTTTGAGATTGGGGTTCAGCAGCGTCACGGAATCAAGCGCCGTGCCGGTGCCGATCTCTTCCGGTTCAGCCAGGCTGTAAAGACGGTATTCCCCGCAGCCCTCCACCCTGCTCGAGAGATCGGGCAGCACGGCTGCATAAAGCACGACGACATCAGCACAGGCAGCGCTTTCGTCGACGTAGTTGATGCTCTCAGGATCGACCCCATCGCGCCGGGCCGCTGTCTCGAGCAACAACCGCGAGGGAGACCCCGGCGGCCCTGCGTAAACGGTGTTTTCCGTAAGGCCTGCAATGAGGTCCTGAACCGGTTGCTCATCCCCCTGGACCCGATACGCGATGTGCAGGACCGTTGGATAAAGCGGCACGACCGTCGCAACCCTCGGATCATAAGCCTCGGTGTTGGGGACCAGGGCGAGATCGGCGAGCCCCATTTTTACTGCATGCAGGCCGGGCTGCTCCGGATTCGGATTGTCGATGAGCTCGATCTGCAACTCTCCGGGGGTATCGAAGAGTCGGGCAAAGTCCTCGGCGATCCGTTGATCGATGTCGAGGCGCGGCTTCACCAGCGTGAGCGTTCGATCTTCAAACACACAGCCCGCGTTCAACAGGCCAAGGCAGCACAGGCTCAGCGCAGCTGCCGCACGAGCGCGATGGGGCGTCAGCAGTGGGATCAATGGTGTTCCGGTCCGGTGAAAACCCGCAGTCTGTTGAGGCCCCCGGGGAATTTCAAGGCACAGCGGAGCGTGCCCGAATCAGGTCCGCCGGGTCGCCACACTGGAGAGACACCATGGGGCATTTCTTCGTTTGCACGGTCTAGCCCTTCGCCAGCGGGTTGGCGGTCATGAAGGCCGTCAGGGTGTTCACCAGGGCTTCCGGTGCCTGCTCCTGGAGAAAGTGTCCGGCGCCTTCGATGGTCACATGCGCCTGACCCTGGGCGCCAGGCACCGACTCCTGGAAACGCACGTGAGCACCGGCCGTGACCGGATCCGAATCACTGAAGGCCGTGAGAAAGGGTTTGTCCCACTGTTCGAAGACCGCCCAGGCAGCCCGGTTCGCCGGAATCGCGGGGTTATCGGGGATGATGGGAACGAGGCTCGGGAACTGGCGTCCGCCCTGCTTGTAGCTTTCGTCCGGGAAGGGTGCTGCATAGGCTGCCACTTCGCCTTCCGAGAGCGCACCGCCGCAGCTGAACTGCAGCACGTCTTCTGGCGCAAAACCCTCAGACTCGGCGCAGAATTTCACCCAGTGCAGGAAGCCCATGCCGGAGTCGTCGCCCGCCATGGCGAGCCCCATGGCCATGGCGTTCTCGTGCACGGGGAGGCTGTCGTAGTAGGCGCGCATGGCGTCGCTGACTTCGGCAATTTTCTCATCAGGCACTCCCTGCGCATCGGGCAGACCCGTGTTGGCCGTCACGATCCTTGCGAAGCGATCGGGATTCTCCGCCGCCGTCCGTAGACCGATCAGCCCTCCCCAATCCTGACAGAACAGCGTGATCCCGGTCAGATCGAGCGCCTCGAGGAAGCCCGTCAGCCAGGCAACATGGTTCGCATAAGTGTAGTTCTCGCGCTTCGCCGGCTTGTCGGAGCGCCCGAAACCCACCAGATCCGGCGCAATCACCCGGTAGCCCGCCGCCACGAGGAGCGGGATCATCTTTCGATAGAGGTAGGACCAGCTCGGCTGGCCATGCAGACAGAGCACGATCTCACCAGCGCCCTCGTCCACGTAGTGCATGCGCAGACGACCGCCTTCGCCATCGGCGACTTCCGCGTAGTGAGGCTCGAAGGGATACCCCGGCAGATCGGCAAAGCGGACATCGTCGGTTCTCAGGACTTCCATGTTTTTCTCCAGTGTTCAGGGCTCGACGGGCGGGGTCCAGAGGTTACTCTAATGTCATTCATTAAAACAACTGAGTCGCTGCCGGACTTCTAAACCATAGGCGGCCGACAGTCCAAACACCATTTCGCTATGATCTCTCCAGCAAACTGCCAGGGGAGGCGCCATGAGCGCAACGAGGGAAGCGTCTGAGAGCAACCCGGAGATGGCCAGAGAAACGGAAGCCGCCTATGAGGCACTGACCCGGGGTGATGGTTTTACGGTGTTGAAGGGGCTCATCGAACCCGAAGCAGCCTGGCGAGTCCGGGATACCTTACTGTCTTATGCCGACCAGGCCGATCACGACAACGATGGCATCCTGCGGCTTTCCAACCTGCTGGTCCTCGACGACATATTTCTCCCGCTGGTGACCAACGAACGGCTGCTGGCCATGGCGCAGCGTGTCCTCGGGCCAGACGCCCGTCTCGCCGCCGTCGGCGGCCGCATTCTCATGCCGGACTGCGATCTCGGCGGCCTGCACGTCGACTATCCCTACTGGGCCATGGATCCCGGCATGCCCGTCGAGCCGTCTCTGATGATGCAGGTCATCTGGATGATGGAGCCCTTTACCTCGGAGAACGGCGGCACCTGGGTGGCCCCCACGAGTCAGACCTGGGGCGAATACCCGTCGGAAGCCCGGTTCGAGGATGCCGCTGTGCAGGCCACCGGCGACGCGGGAGACGCCGTGGTCAGTCACGGCCTGCTCTGGCACCGCACCGCCGTGAATCGGGCCGAGGCGCCGCGGGTGGCACTGCTGATCAACTACTCTCAGCTCGCCATCCAACCCATGACGCCCATGGGACCCTTCTCCGATGACTTCAAGCGCGCCGCCTCACCGGCGCTGCGCGGCCTGCTCGGTTTTGACCATGGCAAAGCGCTCCGGCGCCGGGCGATGCAGGTCGCACAGGGCTAGGCGTCCCCGTCCAGGGCCTGCTCCGATTCGTTGGCAGCAGCCCCGAAAATGCCTTTGGCCATCAGCGAGGTTTCGAGACCGCGTCGATGCTGATACACAGCGCGGCGGATCTCGTGGAGCCGTTTGTCTGCGGGCGCTGCCTGCACCGCGAGCTCGGCGAGATGACAGGCGAGCCGTGGGTCCTCGGCCATGAGCGCCTCGGCTCTGCTGCCGAGGGTGTCCGCGCCACCGGCAAGACTCGCCAGCTCTTGCGCAAGCGATGAATCTTCCGCGGGCTTCAGATGGGCCGGGTTGCCGTCATACCAGCCGCCATAGAGGCGCCAGATATTGCGCACGATGAACTCCGGCTCGTCGTAGATCGGTTGCAGGTAAGGTTTCTCCAGCACCGCCGGATCAATCTTCACTTCGTGCACAATTTCATTGAGACGCGCCCCTTCGTTCATGGCGCGCACCGTGTTCTCCACGAGAAACTCGAGAGCTTCGGCCACATCGATGAGCACCCGGCTGATCCGTTCGCGCCCGGCAATCGGTAGCCCGTGCGCCGGTAGAAAGAGCTCGGCGCCCTGCGCGGCCATCTCCCGTATGGCCGCCGCCCATTCCACCGGGTAACGCTGCACCTTCTGCGGATTACCGGCATTGGGAAAACACCAGATGAAAAAGTCTCCGGCGCAGATCGCTTTGTGGCGTGGGATCCAGGCCCAGGTGTGATCGTCCGTCTCGCCCTTGGCGTGATTGAGGGACACCGCCAGATCCCCAACGGTCAGATCGAGGTCTTCCGAATAGGTGATTTGCGGACGGGCAGCAGACTCGGGCAGGAAACGGTCGCCGTCCGACAGTGAATAGCCGCGGCGGGAGAACTGTCCGAACTGACGACGGTTGATCACCATGTTATAGCCGCTGGTGAAATCGTAGCGATCGAAGCGTCGCGAAACGTTCTCATGACCGGCCACCTGCGGCACAGGATGACTGTTGCTGGCAGCGTCTTCCATGAAGGCGCCGCTGCCACCGACGTGATCCAGGTGACCGTGGGTGTACACCAGCGTGTTGAAACGATCCTTGCGCCAGCCACGCACCGCTTCCACGACGCGGCCGCCGCCCTGAGGGCCACTCGTGTCGAAGGCGAGCAGCCCATCGTCCGTATCGAACAGTACGCAGTGGGAAAAGGCTTCCACCATGGCGACGCCATCCGCGACCACGGAAAGCTCGTGATTGATGCGATTCATGGGGCCGACATCGTCAGCCGTCTTGCTGCCGTCGATGACGGCCGAGGACATTTCGAGCAGATCAGCCATGGCAATTCCTCCTTGCGTTCAACGGGTGTCCAGCAATGCACTCAGATGTGGGGCGAAGCGTTCACCCATGCGGATGTAACCCGCGGGGTTCGGATGCAGATCGTCCGGAAGATCAGCGGCATCCTCTATGCCGAAGAGTGAGCGGCCGTCGAGGTAGAAGAGGCGCTCATCGCCCGCGCTCTGGCGGGCCTCGACGACCCCCTCGATGATTTCCCGGGCTCGAAGCAGCGACATGCAGCCGTCTCGGATCTCCTCGCTGCCGGGAATGGTGACGAATTTGCCGTCGGCATTCGGCACGGTGGGTCCGGGGTTGGTTTCCGCGCTCGGGCAATAAATCGGAGACACCAGGAGAATCGGGGTATCTGGCTTGCCTTCGCGAACGGTGTCGAGAAAGCCGTGCAGCGCCGATGCGAAAACCCGTTCGCGCATGGAATCGGCATTGATGACGTTGATACCCGTTTTCAGACTGATGACGTCCGCGTCCGAATCGCGAATCGTGCGGGCAACAAACTGGTCGAGATGGCACTGGCCGCCAAAGCCGAGGCTTTGCAGATTCACGGCAGCTGCCCGGGCGGCAACGGCCGGCCAGGTAAGCGCCGGCGAATCGGCTTCCATGCAATGGCTGATGGAACTGCCGTAGTGAATCCAGCGCGGCCGTTCATCGACGGGCGCTGCAACGAGTCCGGCGCCCTCTTCGAGATGCAGCCGATCGAGGGAGATGAAGGCGTTGTGCGGGAGCCAGAGCTCGCAGACGGCTTCCTGCCCTGGCAGGTCCTCGAACCAGACCGTGTCCCCGCTACCCCGCTCGAGCTCGAAGGCACCAGGCCGTTTCCGGTCGAGGAAAATCGTGTTGCCCGCCTCTGACTGAACCTCGTGCAAGCGCCCCGCCACCTCGAGAGCAAAGGGGATGGGTCGCCTCGCTGCCGGCGGTGTGCAGAGATTCGTGGCATGGAAGCTCAGGCCCAGGCGCGACGAATCGGTGGCAAAACGCAGCCGGACCCCGGACGGCATTCGCACCATCACATCCATGAGGGCCGGCACCTGCAGACGGGTCCAGGACGGGAGCCGCCGCGGACTGACCGCACTGTCGCGCAGATCGAAATCGAGAGCGCCGCGCGCTTCGATTGGCGCACCCCAGAGATCGTGAATCTTGAGTTCCTGCACGTCCCCTCCCAACGGACCTCAGAGGGCAAGAGGGTACCATGACGTGGTCGAGAGCCCGTTCCGACGACCCGAAGCTGCAGTCACAAGGAAGCAGACCCATGACGAAGAACCGCCGTCGATTTGCCGGAAGATTCAGGCGCGTACTGCAAATGAGCCTCCTGCCCCTGACAATGCTGCCGCTGGCCTTCCCACTCGCCTGGGGGCAGACGACGGACCCGGCGGAAGACGCAACTCCGCCGATCGCCGTACCGGAAGGTATGGAGGATCCCGAGCCGGAGCCCGCTGACGGCAAAGACGAGCTCGCGGGTCTGGAGGCCAGACTCGACGCACAGCTCGAGCGCATGCAGGCCCTGGAAGCGACCCTCAGCACACAGCAGGCGGCCCTTGCAGAACAACAACAACTCCTCGCCGATCAGCAGGCGCTGATCAGGGACCAGCGCTCTGAGCTCGAGACCCAGCAGCTCATGCTGCAGACCCTGAACGCCAATCTGAGCCAGGTGGAAGAAGCCACGACTACGGCCCTGCAGCAGGGTGACGTGCTCTTTACCGAACGTCTCGATTATCTGGAACAACGCCTCAACGACGAACCGGAAGACCCACTCACGGCCCTGGCCGACGAAACCTTCCCCGGGTCCTGGCGCATCCCTGGTACCAATGCCGCCATGCGCATTGGCGGCTACGTGAAGATGAACATCGTCAACAGCTTCGACCCGCTGTTGACGCGCGACCGCTTCATCGTCGGCACCATCCCACCGGAAGGCGTCCCCCTTGAAGGTGCGGAGAAAGGTGCGGTGCTCACGGTGTCGCAATCGCGGGTCAATCTCGATCTCCGGGACAAGACCGATGGCGGCACCTTGAGGGCGTTCGTCGAGGGGGACTTCGCCGGCGGCAGTGCAGCCGGAGAGTCTTTCCGACTGCGCCATGCCTTCGGTCAGTATCGACAGCTCCTGGCGGGGCAGACCTGGTCGACGCTCATGGATCTCTCCGCCGGGCCGGAAGAGCTAGACTTCGAAGGGATCAACGGCAAGATCAACGTCCGGCAACCGCAGCTGCGGTACTTTCCGAAGCTCGGTCAGAACTTCAACGTCCGCGTTGCCCTTGAAGACCCGGCGCCGGACATCAGCGGCGGTGATGGCTCCAACACACTCTGGGATCTCGTTGCCAGCCTGGACTGGAACCATCAGAACACGCTGGAGGGCACCTTCTTCGACGGCTGGACGGCGCGGACCGCCATCATCGGTCGCCAGCTGAAAGCGCGACAATTCGGAGAAGACGCCACCAAAGACGCGCCGGGCTGGGGTCTGACCGCCAGCGGCACCATTCCCCTTCCCAGCAGTGAGCGCAACAAAGTGTTCTGGCAGCTGACCTTCGGTGAGGGGATCGGCCGCTACATCAACGACCTCGGCACCATCGGCGGCCAGGACGCCATCTTCTCACCGGAGGGCGAGCTGGACCCGCTGCCGGTCTTCGCCGGTTATCTGTCCTACCAGCACTGGTGGGCGCGCCGCTGGCGCTCGAACGCCACCTTCAGCTGGGTGCGTATCGACAACTTCGACTATCAGGACGATCCGGAATATGTCGAGGCCTTCGGGCCTGCCTACAAGCAGACGCTGCGGATGTCGGCCAACGTACTGTTCAATCCCGCACCCCGCCTGGAGTTCGGTGCAGAACTCCTCTGGGGAGAGCGGGAGAATTCCAACAACACCTCCGGGGACGCCGCACAGCTGCAGCTTTCTGCGCGGTATCTCTACTGATGGCTGCCAGGCACGGAAGCGACGGGCCCGGTTCTTCACTGGCAATCCCAACTGGCATCGGCGCCACGCTTCCCGTAGCGTTGGGGCACAGCAGCGAGGCGCCCCTGGGGAGGAGCAATGGCCACTGAACGACCACGCATGCGCATCGAAAAAGGTGCCTTCGAGACGAAAGCCGACGCTTTCCGGGATATGGCAGAGACCGGCTTCTGGCCCACAACCTACGTCTCCCAGCGCTCGCCGGAGCTGCCCCTGCACTGGCACGAAGGCGACACCATTGGCTACGTGATCGAGGGCAGCACCTACCTGCTCGATGAAGCCGGCGAACGCCACGACCTCGAGGCCGGCGACAAGCTGATCATCCCAGCCGGAGCGCTGCATGCCGAAGGCGAAATCACTGAGCCGGTCACCTACATCGTCACCACGGACAAACCCGTTCCCTTTCTCGAAGCCTTTCGCATGCTGGAGCCGGGCGCCTATCCGGAACCCCGCTCCCTGTCGCTGACCGAAGCGCAGCGGGCTGCACTGAGCGGATCGAGCTGATCCATGGCCTCCATCACCGTCCTTCGAGCAGCCGTATGTCCGCGCTGGCGATAAGACCGCTCAGCGAAGCAACCCTCGCGGACTTTCTCCGCTTCTTCGATGGTCCAGCCTTCGCAGACAACCCCGACTGGGCGGGTTGCTTCTGCTTCTTCCCCTACCACGATCCCAGCACGGGATCCTGGTCTGAACGTACGGCGGACGAGAACCGCAGCGCCATGATCGACGCCATTCGCAGCGGAGCCGCCCGGGGGTTTCTCGCCTACGACGGAGACCGGGTGGTTGGCTGGTGCAACGCGGCTCCCCGGGCCGCCTACCCGACCCTTCGCGACCTGCCGGGCGATGCAACGCTGCAGGGTGCGACACCCTGCTTCGTCATCGATCCGGGGCGGCGCCGTGAGGGTATCGCCGGACTGCTGCTGGAGGCTGCCTGCACCGCCCTGGCGGAGGCTGGCGTCAGGAGTATGGGTGCTGCGCCGAACGAAAAAGCCGGCAGGGATGCCCACAACGCCCGCGGGCCGGTCCGACTCTATGAGCACGCGGGTTATGAAAAACTGCAGACTCTCCCTGATGGGACCGTGATCATGGAGAAGCAACTGGGCTAGCGCCTCATCAGCCCTGCCTGAACCACGGGTTCATCAGCCGTCTTCCGCCTCCGCCAGCCGCGCCATGAGCGTCGCCGCCGTCACCGGCCCGTGCACCATGAAGCTGTCGATGGCGGCCGCCACCCGGTCGGGCTCGTGCACGGCTACCTCGTGTCCGGCCCGGGAAAGTACCTCGAGGGTCGCCTTGGGTAGACGCATGTAGTCCTCGAGATTGGCTGAGAGCAGGCTGTCCACGGCACCGGCGATCATCAGCGTGGGTGTGGCGATCTCTGCGAGCCGATGGGCGACGTCGAGATCCTGTATGGATTCCGCGCCGCGTTCGAAGTGCCCTTCGGAAACGCTCAGGATGTGCTCCGCACGATCGACGAACCACTCCTCCGTTTCTACGTCGTCGCGAAACTGCATGGCGCGGTAGCGGGCGAGAATCGCCTCTTTGTCGCCTCGACGCCGTTCTTCGAGGCGCTGCTGACGGAGCTCCGGCGTTATCTGCCCAACGCCTTCCGCCGGGATCGGCGCCATGAGCACGAGGCGTTCCAGGCGATGCGCGTGATCCAGGGCCAGCAGATAGCCGATGCCGCCACCCATGCTGTGACCGGCGAAGGTTACGCGGTCTAGGCCGAGATGATCGAGCATCGCAACCACATCACGGGCGTATTGCTCGAGGGTGTAGCCATCCGGCGTATGCTCGCTCTGCCCGGTGCCCCGGCATTCCATGAGGATGATCTGGTAGCGGTGTTCCAGACGCTCGGCCACCGGCATCCAGTTCACGCGCGATGCCGTGTAGCCATGGTGCAGGAGTATGGGCTCACCCTGGCCGCGCACCTCGTACCAGAGTCTGGCGCCATTGATGTCGGCGTAAGGCACGATCGGTTCCTCTTCAGCGAAAAGACCGCATTCTGCGCTCAGTGGCTCAGGCGTCCAAGCCGCCCATGCAGAGGTATTTCACCTCCAGGTAATCGTCGCAGCCATACTTCGAGCCTTCCCGCCCCTGGCCGGATTCCTTGACGCCGCCAAAGGGGATGACCTCAGAGGTGATGGCCACCTCGTTGATGCCCACCATGCCGTACTCGATCCTTTCAGACACGCGCCAGGCGCGCCCGAGGTCGCGGGTGTAGAGGTAGCTGGCAAGGCCGAATTCCGTATCGTTCGCCAGCGCTATCGCCTCCGCCTCGCTGCTGAAGCGGAAGATCGGGGCTACGGGACCGAAGATCTCTTCCGAGTGCACGCGCATGCCGACATCGACGTTGGTGAGCACCGTCATGTCGTAAAAGCACGGCCCCTGCTCCCCTGGGTGGCCGCCGATGGTGGCCGTCGCCCCCTTCGCCAGCGCGTCCTGCACGAGCTCGTCGATATCCGCCACGGCTTGAGTGTTCACCACCGGGCCGTGGGTCGTGGTCTCGTCCATGCCGTTACCGACCTTGAAGGTGCCGACCAGGGCCGTGAACTTCTCGACGAACGCATCGTAGATCGTGTCCTGCACGAGGATGCGGTTCGCGCAGATGCACGTCTGTCCCGAGTTCCGGTACTTGGACGCCGCAGCGCCCGCCACAGCCGCATCGATATCCGCATCATCGAAAACGATCACCGGCGCGTTGCCGCCGAGCTCCATGGACGTCCGCTTCAGCGTCGCCGCACACTGCTCCGTGAGGCGCTTCCCGACCGGGGTGGATCCCGTGAAGGTGAGCTTACGAACGGTCGGGTTGCTGGTGAGTTCGACCCCGATGTCGCTCGAACTCCGTCCGGTGACCACGTTCAGCAGCCCTGCCGGCAGCCCGGCCCGGTCGGCAAGCTCGGCCAGGGCGAGAGCCGAGAGCGGCGTCTCCTTCGCCGGTTTCAACACCATGGCGCAGCCGACGGCGAGGGCGGGACCGGCCTTGCGGGTGATCATCGCGCTCGGGAAATTCCAGGGGGTAATGGCCGCACACACGCCGACGGGCTGTTTGATGACAACGGCTCGGCGATCGGTCTGCGGTGCCGGAATCACATCGCCGTATACGCGCTTGGCCTCTTCGGCAAACCACTCAATGAACGAGGCCGCGTAAGCGATTTCACCCCGGGACTCAGCGAGGATCTTGCCCTGCTCAGCCGTCATGAGCCGAGCCAGGTCTTCCACGTTGGCCATGATGAGATCAAACCAGCGGCGCAGAACGACGGAACGCGCTCTGGCAGGCTCCGCCGCCCAGGTCTTCTGCGCCCGTTCCGCGGCTTCGATGGCGCGCCGTGTTTCCCCGGCCGCACAGTGCGCGACCTCGGCCAGCGTTTCCCCGGTGGCCGGGTTGGTGACGGGGAAGGTTTCGCCCGTATCGCCATCGACCCAGCGGCCGTTAATGAAGGCCTGTGTTCTGAAGAGCGTTGGATCGGTGAGTTTCAGGGTCATGGGCTGACTCCACGCGAAGATTTCTCGCGCACCTTAGAAACTCGCCTGTCGCCTGTCCAACGCCAGAGGCGTCTGCATGACCCGGATAGGGGGATTCTCAGCGGCGCTGGCAGCCCGGCAGCGCGCAAAGCATCTCGAAGACGAGATTGGCCGCCAGCAGCGCCGTGTTGCCGGTGGTGTCGTAGGGTGGCGAGACCTCCACGAGATCGCAGCCAACGAGGTTCAGGCCGAAACAACCGCGGATGATCTCGAGCCCCTGGGCGCCGGTAAGTCCGGCGGGTTCCGGTGTGCCGGTGCCTGGCGCCACCGAAGGATCGAGCCCGTCGATATCGAAGGACAGGTACACCGGCTGCTCCGTGCCAAAGGTTTCCCGCACTTCGGCCATGAGCGGCGCCAGGGACTGATACCAGCAGTCTTCCGCAGGCACGACGCGAACGCCCTGACGCCTGGCCCAGTCGAAGTCGTCGGCTGCATAGCCGGTAGCCCGAAGGCCGATCTGCACCATGCGCTCCGGATCCACACACCCTTCCTCGATGGCGCGGCGGAAAATGGTGCCATGGGTGATGCGTTCACCGAACATCTCATCGTTCACATCGGCGTGCGCATCCACGTGCACCAGACCAACAGAACCGTGCTTGCGGGCAATGGCGCGCAGAATCGGCAGGGCAACGGTGTGGTCGCCGCCGAGCGAGACGGGAATCACATCGTGTTTCAACAGCTCGTCGTAGTGCGCCTCGATGATGGGAATGCACTTCTCGAGGCTGTAGGGGTTCAGGGCCACGTCGCCGACATCGGCAATCTGAAAGGAATCGAAGGGTGCAGCACCGGTGGCCATGCCGTAGGGCCGCACCAGCACAGACTCGCTGCGGATCTGCCTCGGGCCATAGCGCGTACCGTTGCGGTTGCTGGTGCCGATATCGAGGGGCACCCCGAGAATGGCAACATCCAGCCCGGTAGCGTCGGGCTGCGTTGGCAGGCGGAACATGGAAGTCAGACCCGCAAAGCGCGGCATGTCGTTGCCGGACAGGGGCTGATTGAACTCGCTCATCGGGATACTGCTCTGAAGCGGAGATTGAGCTTCAGTGTACCGAGCATGATGCCCGGCTGGTGAAGAAAATCGTTGTCTTCGCCGTACTCGAGGTGCTCGATGCGGTCCAGCAGTCGGTTCCAGGCGATGGTCTGCTCGAGACGGGAGATACCCGCGCCAGGGCAGACTCGCGGGCCAGCGGAGAAAGCCAGATGGCGACTCGCGGCTTTGCGCGTGAGGTCGAGTTCATGCGGGCACTCGAACTCCGTCGCGTCGACGTTCGCCGCCCCCCAGCGCAGATGCAGGAGCGACCCTTTCGGCACCGTGATGCCCTGGAAGACTTCATCCTGACTGGTCGTGCGGGTGGACAATCCCTGCGTCGGGGAGCGCAGGCGCAGACACTCTTCGATGAAGGCCCGGACTTTGCTCCGGTCCTCACGGATCGCTTCGAACACCCCCGCTCGCTCGCAAAGGAGCTGCGCGCCCTCTTCCAGCGCGTACTGGGTGGTCTCCAGGCCGCCGATGACCATGGCGTAAACGACGCCGTTGATTTCCATGTCCGTGAGCTTGCGACCGAGGGCTTCGTACTCCACCTGGGTTAGGAAGCTGATCATGTCGTCGCCGGGTTCCGACCGCTTCCGCTCCACCTGCTCCTGTACGTAGTCGCGAAAACCGGCCAGCGTTTCCGCCTGTTCCGCCAGCTGTTGCGGATCCAGCTGGTTTCTGTGGCCCCGGCCATAAACGAAGGCCATGACCTGGGCATTCCCCCAGGCCTCGAGGCGTTCGAGGTCCTCCAGAGGAAAACCGAGCACGCTCGCCATGACCCGTTGCGGCAGCGGCCGGGCAAAGGCGGAGATGAATTCCACCTCACCCTGGTCGATCCAGCCGTCAATGAGATCATCCACGTGACGGGTAATCATGGCCGTGTGCCGGTCGGATCCCGGGCCAACCCAGGGATCCGTCAGCTCCTGACGGTGCGATCGCCAGAGCGGAATCGTCGGACGCAGGGTCATCATGGAAATCATCATGGCGTTCGCATTCGGCAGTGCTTCCGGCGGTTTCCCGGCCGCCAGCATCTGCTCGATCACGAGCGATAGAGTCGGCGGGAAGCGCACGGGATCTTTCACGACCCGGCTGATGTCCTCGTAGCGACAGAGGACGTAGCCATCGGAGCCAGGCCCTAAACCCTCGCCCTCGAGTCTGAGCACCGGCGCTTCCCGGTGCAGAATGTCGTAGGCCTCGTACCAGTGTTCCTGCGCCCCGGCCGAAAACAGGTCCACCTCTTCGAGGGCAGCAGGACAGGCCATGGGGCTCAGCGTGTGGTTGGGCGTCTTGTCAGTCATCGTTCCCCCTCCCAAGGGATTGCTTCGACGCTAGCACAGATCAGCAGGCTCATGCCCGCAGGGCGCGTGCGCCGGTCACCCTGCCCGTTCACAGGGAAACCCCTCACTCGATCGGCTGCGCACAGGCGCCGGAGTGATGCAGCACCATGCGCCAGCCGTCGACTTCCTCGACGAATCCGTTGGTCGCCAGGCAGACGCCGCTCGGCAGCGCTTCGTAGCAGGTGACGAGCTTCGTGCTGCCGAGGTCGTGGACAACGGGCTGAAGAAAATCCATACCAGGCTGGTCCGGATTGCTCAGGATTCTCCGCCAGCTGTCGATGATCTCTTCCCGATCCGTGAGGCGCCGCCAGCCCGGGTGCACACAGACCAGGGGCGCCTGCTTCGACCAGAGTCCATCCATGGCGTCGATGTCCTTGCCACTGAATGCGAGATAAAACGCCTCGTTGGAGAAGAGCACCTGCTGCACTGCGTCATCTGCCATGTAAGCCTCGCCGTCGTTCTGACCTTCGCGCACCCGGAGAATTCTATACGCGGGCGTCGCCTTGAGTCCCCGTGCCTCAGTCCCCACGCACCAGGGGAATGCCGCAGGCTTCGAAGATTCGCTGCCAGTGCTTCGCGTGCTCTGCAATGGCCAGCCGCTGGCGGGCGAAGGTACCCTCCACGGCGTCCGGGTCCAGATGAGTTCGCGCGAAGGTTGTAAAAGGCTCCGGCATGACGTTTCGCTGCCGATCGAGCAGCGCCGCGGTGGCTCGATACCAGCGGTCACCGCTACGACTCAACGCGGCCATCCAGGGTTGCAGCGTCCGAACATAGTGCCAGCGAAAGGCGCTCTCGAGCGCCCGCGCCCGCCGCGTGGACGCTGCCATGGGGCAAAGTGCGCGTTCATCAACAGCCTGCAGCTGAGCGTTGATCCGCTCGAGCCCGAGCTGCCCGATGCTCAGACTCTCGAGATAAGAACCGCCAAAGCGACCCAGCTCCAGCTCCCGCATCGCAGCGGCCAGCGCGTCGACGTCGAGGTCGTAATCAGCACGCCCAAAGCCGTCCAGGAGTCCGGCGAGGTGCTCAATCTCCGCGGTCGGCGCGTAGGGGTTTTCCGCACCGATGGCCAGGGGCTGCGCCGCACTGGCAAAAAGTCCGGCAAATTCGCGACTGCCGAAGGTCAGGTTCCAGAGAAAGGCGTCCCGCTCCTGATCCTTGCGCGCCAGCACCGTGTCGATCAGAGCCGCAAAGTCCCCTGCGTCGTCACTGTCAGGTATTGCTTCCACACCGATCTCAGTCGCCGCTCCGTTCCCTCCGCCCGCGTCTAGCAGCACGCTGGCGCGGCAACGCTCGAGGGTGACACGCAGCTCGTGTTCGTAGGGGGCATGGAGAAAGTCACTTTCCGCGCGGCCGAGAATTGTGTTGTGCTCGGCAATGAGCGTCCGCAGGCCACAGCGTTGGAAGCCCCAGAACTCGTCGAGATCGAGCCGCAATGGTTCGATGGCGAGCTTACGGTCCGGACGATCCGGGTAGCGAATGCGTAGGGTCTGCGCGGTCGCCACCACTGTGTCGAGGGCCTCGGCCACCGCCCGCTCATAGTCGAGAAAAGCGGCCTCCGGGTCTTCCGTGCTGTCGCAGCCTGCGGCCCCGGTCAGCAGCACGGCGGCCAGCACCGCTCTGACGGCGGCGTTCACACCGGTACGGACATGGCGCTCACCCGCTCGATGACCCAATAGGCGCCAATCACACCAATGAGATATACGGGCGCGTAAGGTGCCCAGCGCGGCCAGGACAGCGGCAGCCGCAGCAGCAACCAGCGCAACGCCAGCACCAGTGCCACGAAGATCAGCTGACCGAGTTCAACGCCGATGTTGAAGAACAGCAGTGCCAGAGGAATCTCTGCCTGGGGCAGGCCGATGTCCGCCAGGGCACCGGCAAAGCCGAGGCCGTGCAGCAGACCGAAACCGAAGGCCACGAGCCAGGGCTGCCGATGCGTCAGCGTCTGCTGGCCCTGCCAGCCCCGCACGACTTCCATGGCCAGGAAGACGATCGACAGCGCAATGGCTGCTTCCACTGGTCGCGTGGGGAAGTCCACGAAACCCAGGGTAGCGAGACCGAGGGTCAGTGAATGCGCAACGGTGAACGCCGTGATGGTCTTGATGAGCATGACCACCTTGACCGGCGGCCCCGCGACGATGAGCAGCAGGCCGAGCACGAAGAGCAGGTGATCGAGGCCCTCGAGAATGTGCTCGATGCCGAGAGTCGTGTAACGGCCGATGGCATCTGCCGCGGAGGCAGAGCCCGCCTGCAGCTCTGCAAGGACCAGCGTGATCTGACCGTTCTCGTAGCCGAAGAGCCGCCGACCGGTAGACCCGTCGAGCCATTCGGCAGTGACCATGGCGCCATCGCGCAACCAGCGGAGCGTGATCTCATGCTCGGCGGTCAGGCGCCCATCACAGGCGAACTCCCAGACCCGGGCGCTGGGCGTCTGCAGGCCGCGCGGCGGGCCGGTCATGGCACAGTGCCCGGGGAGCTCCGGGCCCGCATGCTGAGCCGCCCGGCCCACACCGATCAGCGCGCGGAACTGATAGCTGTACCCTTCGCTGACCTCGATGAGTTCCGCCTGCGTCACTCCGATGTCGTGGGCCGCCAGCGGCGGTGCGAGCAGCAGGCAGAGAGCGAGCGCAAGGATTCCCTGACCAGGCGACGGCCTCAAAACTCGGCCTCTAGGCGCACCTCGTAGTCATCGAGGAGCCCATCCACCTCGCTGAGGATCGCCTTGCGGGACTCGGCCATGAGCCAGTCGCCCTGCAGATACTGGCGTACCGTGTCGAAATCCGCGTCCATGGCTGGAATACGAGCGCGAACGCGGAACAGATGCGCACCCTGAGCGGATTCGAAGGGCCCGTGCCAGCCATCGTCATCGATCGCCAGCACCGACCGGGCCACCTCGGGACCGAAGGTGCCGGAGAGCAGGCGCCGGGTCATGCCAGGCATGCGACGGGAAAACTGCAGCCCGTCGTCACCAACCGTTGCTGGATCCAGACCGCCGTTCAGGGCGTCGATCAGATCAGGCGGAACGCTGCCGGGATCGCGGAAATGGACGTGTTCGAGGTCGAGGCGCGAAGGACGTCGGAAGCGCTCGCGATTCTCCTCGAAGTAACTTCGGAGCTCAGCCTCCGTCGGCTCCCCCAGGTCACCGGTGAGCAACCCGCGCATCTTGAGAATCATGTTGCGGCGCATGCGGCTGTCCCCACGATCCAGACCGCGGCGGTAGGCTTCGTTGTAGAGGATCTCGTCCTCCACGTACGCGTCGATGGTGTCTGCGCGTTCCTCGGCGGACAGCGTCCGGAGCTCGAGATCCTCGCGCTGGCGGATCAGGTAATCGGCCGTTGCCTGATCGATCACAATCGGCGTCTTCTGGCCGGCGGCGAAATACTGTTCGACGGCAAAGAGCAGCGCCGCCAGCAGAAAGAAATGAAGCAGAGGTTCTTTGAGGAGCGATCGCGACTGCACGGCTGCGGAGTTCCTTCGACCGGGGTTACTTCATGGCCTTGTCGAGCTCGCGCCGGAGCTGCGAGGCGGCGTTGGTGGCCCAGCGCCGCACTTCGGCGTTGATGGTGACTCGATTGGCCCGCTGCGTGAACTGATCAATCTGCCCACCGCCAGGTTGCTGGATCTTTTTCCGATCGCTCACCATGGCGAGAAGCGTACCCGTTTCCGCATCGATGACTTCGATCACGAGCGTCGCTTCACCGATGTTGGCGAGATAAACGTCCGTGCGGCCGATGGTTTCCGGGGGCACCCGGGAAACGATGTCGAGCAGCGCGCCGCGCAGAATGATGGTGTCGGGGCCGATTTCGTCGACCAGCTCGAAGCTTCTGCCTTTTTCGAGCTCTTTGTCGAAAGCTTCGCTGACCACGGCCTCGAATTCCGCAGCCCCCTCTTCGCTCACCGGAAACTCGGTTCTGCTGCTGCGCTGGAAGCTGCTTCGATTGGACGGTACGTCACCCACTTCCCGGTATTCGAACTGCGCGTCCCAGAGATACACCTTGCTGTACCCGTCGAGGCTCGCACCGGGAAGCACATAGGTGTTCTGAAAGTTGCCCCGCGCTTTTTCCAACTCGCTGTAACGCGGAGAGTCCGGGTCGCCAATGTCGTCCGTCGCCTGCTGCGCATGACCTGTGGCAGCCACAAGGGAGCCGACGGTTGCCAGGAGCAGAGTGGCGGTTAAGCAACCGCGCCTCGCCCTGCGTCCCCGATCGTGAACGCCGACGTCTCGCTCATCGCCGCCTTCTGCAGCGCCTGATCGGTGCCGCACAAGTCCACTGCTACGCTGCTCAAACCCCATCTTCAGGCTCCGGTCCTGCAATACCGCGGGAGCGCATTGTTCCCCGCAGGCCCTGGAGCCGTCAACGCGCTGCCGGCTCCTGCTGCGGCTCCCATCCTGCTACTCTTGCGCCACAAAGAAACCAACAAGAATAAAGCGGGAGAGGAGTATGTCGGAGCCGTCTGAACGGTCGCCGTCGGATTCGTCCGTCACCAAGGAATCAACGGCGGGTTCGGAGAAGATCAGCTTCACCCGGCGCTACAAGCAGTACGTGCTCGGAGTGCTGCTCGTGGTCTATGTCTTCAACTTCATCGACCGGCAGATCCTCGCCATCCTGGCCCAGTCCATCAAAACCGACCTCGGACTCACGGATACCCAGATCGGACTGCTCTCCGGTCTCGCCTTCGGGATCTTCTATGCCACCCTGGGTATCCCCATCGCGCGCCTCGCGGACCGTTACTCGCGGGTGAACATCATCACCATCTGCCTGGGGATCTGGTCCGCCATGACCGCGATCTCGGGACTGGCCCAGAATTTCTGGCAGCTGCTCGCTGCGCGGGTCGGCGTCGGTATCGGCGAAGCCGGCGGCAGTCCCCCGTCGCACTCACTCCTGGCGGACTATTTCGCGCCGAACGAACGGGCCACCGCCCTGGGCATTTACGCCATCGGGATACCGGTGGGCATCCTCTTCGGTAACCTCGCCGGTGGCTGGATCAACGAGTTCTTCGGCTGGCGCAACGCCTTTCTGGTGGTCGGGATCCCCGGGATTCTGCTGGCCATCCTGCTGAAAATGACGGTCAGAGAGCCGCCGCGCGGGCACTCGGAGGCGAAGCCCGTTGAAGTGGAGCAGGTGCCGTTCCTCACGGTGGTGAAGACCATGTGGGGCTTCAAGAGCTTCCGGCAGATTTCCCTCGGCGCCGCCACACAGGCTTTCGTGGGCTATGGCGCCATTGCCTGGATGCCCGCCTTCCTGATCCGGACCCACGACATGTCGTCCGGGGAAGCCGGAACCGCCTTGGGACTGATCATCGGTATCGCCGGCGGGCTGGGCACCTTCCTGAGCGGCGTGGTCGGTGACCGGCTCGGTACCCGCGACGTGCGCTGGTACATGTGGATTCCCGCCTACGGCTTCCTGCTGGCGGTGCCAACGAGCCTGGGTGTGTTCCTGCTCGACGACCTCTGGGTGATTCTCGCGCTTTACACCATTCCCGCGTTTGCGGTGAATCTCTACACGGGCCCCACCTTCGGCATGACCCAATCCCTGGCCCCGCTGGCCATGCGGGCTTCAGCCTCAGCGCTGCTCCTGTTCATCATCAACATCATCGGCCTGGTCTTCGGACCGACGGCCGTGGGTTTCCTGAGCGATCTCTTCCAGCAGCTTTACGCCATGCCGGACACGGAATCGCTGCGCTGGGCGCTGGTGATCTGCGGTCTCGTGTACTTCGTGAGCTTCGGCAACTACTTCCTGGCCTCGCGGCACCTGAAGCAGGACCTCGAGACCGCCGGGCAGCACGCCGCCTGAGCTCAGCTAGCTCTGGCCGGGCAGCTCGGCCAGAGCCGCTTCCAGCTCCGCGACCGCGGGTGCCGCCTGCGCAAAGATCTCGTCGACCTTGTGGAACTCGAGGACGGCAACGTCCTGCACGTCCACATCGATGTAGATGTCCGGGGGGCGGCGCTTGAACTTCTCCCGCAGGATCGACTTTTCCGCGATCTGAAAGCTGTTGAAAATCGACTCGGAATAGCTGGGCAGCAGTTCTTCCGTCGGTGACCGTTTGCCGAGCACGTCGATGGCGATGACCGTGTCGCAATCGTCCAGGAGCAGATCGTAGGGGACCGGATTGACGCTGCCCCCATCGATCAGCACCTGATCACCCTGCACCACCGGCTTGAAGATCCCCGGCAGCGCAAAGCTGGCGGATACGGCGGGAACGATCGGTCCGGTTTCGAAGATCACTTCCTCCCGGGCCCAGAAGTCGGCGGCCACGATTTTCAGGGGGATCTGCAGATCTTCGACATTGCTGACGCCAACCACCTCCACGAGCTGCTCCAGGAAGCGATCCACCTGGAGAATGCTGCCGCGGCCGATGTCGAACTCGAAAAACTCGAGCCAGGCGAAAATCTCCTTGGCCTCGAAAAACTCCTGCAGCGTTCTAGGCGTCGCGACGAGTTCCGTGATGCCCTCCCGAATCCGATCGCCGCTGGCGCCGGAGGCATAGAGCACGCCCATGATGGCGCCGATGCTGGTACCGGCAATGCCGGCTGGCCGGATTCCGGCGCGATCGAGGGCCTGCAGCATCGGAATGTGGGCCAGTCCTTTGGCACCGCCGCCGCCCAGGGCCAGGCCGACTTTACGTCCGCCTCCGGCAGCGCCGGGGTCTGTGGCGATATCGCTCATGGTAGGACTATCCTCCGTAAAGATGTTCGACATTCTGCACGACATTCTCCAGCAGCGGGGCACGCTGATCTTCGCCGTTGCCTACCTCGCTCTGGAACTCGCGGCCCTGGCCGCCGCCGTACACGCCGTCATGCATGTGCGGACGGCCCAGGGGGCAACGGCGTGGCTGGTCGCCCTGCTGACGGTGCCGTTCATCGCCCTGCCGCTCTACGCGGTCTTCGGGCGGCGCCGGTTTCTCGGCTATGTGGTTGCACGCCGCGCCGGTGATGCGGCGATCGCCGACGTCGGCCGTCAGTTCAGGGGTCAGACGGGTACTCCCCTCGAGGCCGATATCGATCGCAGCAATCGCCGCTACGCCGGTTTCGAGACCGTCGCCGGCACACCGTTTCTGGCCGGCAATCGCTCAGAGCTGCTGGTCGACGGGAAAGCGACCTTCGAAGCGATTTTCAGGGCCCTGGCTGAGGCCGAGCACTATGTGCTCGTCCAGTTCTACATCATTCGCGCCGACACGATCGGCGGAAGACTGCGCGAGGAGCTATTGGCCTGCCTCGCTCGCGGCGTGCACGTCTATCTTCTTTACGACGGCGTGGGTTCCTATGGCCTGCCCCGGCGCTGGCTGCAGCCGCTCGTCGATGCCGGCGCGGAAGTCTCCGCGTTCACGGGAACAACGCGCCGGACGAGACGCCTGCAGGTGAACTTCCGCAATCATCGCAAGCTCGTGGTCGTGGACGGGCAGGCAGCGTTTGTTGGTGGCCACAACGTCGGCGACGAATATCTCAATCAGCATCCCGTTTTGACGCCCTGGCGCGATACCCATGTTGCCGTGCGCGGGCCGGTGGCGACGGCCACTCAGCTGCCGTTCGTTCAGGACTGGTACTGGTCGACCGGCGCGGTACCAGCGGTGAGCTGGAACCCGCGGCCGCTGCCGGCGGGCGAAGACGTGCTCTCCCTGCCGAGCGGTCCGGCCGACGAACTGGAAGCGGGCTCCCTCATGTTCGTCCATGCGATCCACTCCGCCCGCGGACGGCTCTGGATCGTGAGCCCCTATTTCGTGCCGAACGGCTCGATCATCGACGCTCTGAAACTCGCTGCCTACCGGGGCGTCGACGTTCGCATCCTGATCCCAGGCATCACGGACAATCGCATCGTCGCCCTGGCCGGCCGCGCCTACCTTCCGGAACTCATTCCTTCCGGCGTGCGGGTGTTCCGCTACCAGGCGGGCTTTCTGCACCAGAAGGTCATGCTCATCGACGACGATCTGGCGGCCGTGGGTACGGCAAATCTCGACAATCGTTCCATGCGCCTGAACTTCGAGCACACACTGGTCTTCGCCGATGCCGGCATGGCCGTGCGCATGGAAGCCATGCTCGAGGCGGACTTCGCCGCCAGTGAGGAACTCGAAGCCCTGGAAGCTGACCCCTGGTGGCTGCGCGCCGCTTCGAGGGGGGCACGGCTCCTGGCACCCGTGCTCTGAGCGCCGGCTGGTGACAGCTTCGCCGGGCGCCGGCATGATGGCCGGCCAGATCTGAAGCCGGGAGAGCATCTTGAGCGCCATCGAACCTTTCCAGCTGGCAGTCAGCGACGCCGAGCTCGACGACCTGAAAGCCCGCCTCGCAGCCACCCGCTTTCCGGAAGCGGAAACGCCCGACGACTGGAGCCAGGGTCTGCCCCTCGACTATGCGAAGACCCTTCGGGATTACTGGCAGCACGAATACGACTGGCGAGCCCGGGAGGCCCACTACAACCGCTTTCCCCAGTTCCAGACCACCATCGACGGTCTCTCGATTCACTTCATCCATTGCGAAAGCCCGCACCCGGATGCCGTACCGCTGATCATGACGCACGGCTGGCCGGGCTCCATCGTCGAGTTTCACAAAGTCATCGAACCGCTGGTTGATCCCGTAGCCCACGGCGGCAAAGCGGAGGACGCGTTCCACGTGGTCTGCCCTGCGCTACCGGGCTACGGTTTTTCCGGCAA
Source organism: Pseudomonadales bacterium (assembly GCA_965230005.1). Lineage (GTDB taxonomy): Bacteria > Pseudomonadota > Gammaproteobacteria > Pseudomonadales > Azotimanducaceae > SZUA-309. The sequence continues at coordinate 5,432,641 of OZ245934.1, read as the reverse complement.
GCCAGCGAGCACCGGCTGGGGAATCGAGAAAATCGCCGAAACCTGGAACACCCTCATGCTGCGCCTCGGCTACGAACGTTACTTCGCCCAGGGCGGGGACTGGGGTTCGGCGGTGACCACGGCGATCGGCATTCAGAATCTGGGCGCCTGCGCGGGTATTCACGTCAACATGCCGACGGCCGGTGCGACGAAAGCAGCGCGTGAGAATCCCACGGAACGCGACAAGCAGGCGCTGGCCGGCGCGCAGTATTACCAGCAGTGGGGCGCGGGCTACTCGAAGCAGCAGAGCACGCGACCGCAAACCCTCGGTTACGGTCTCGTCGATTCACCCATGGGCCAGGCTGCCTGGGTGATCGAGAAGTTCTACGAATGGACGGATTGCGACGGACACCCGGAAAACGCCTTGAGTCGCGACGAGCTCCTCGACAACGTCATGTTCTACTGGCTCACGGCCAGTGGCGCCTCGTCAGCGCGCCTCTACTGGGAAAGCTTCAACCGCTTCGGCGGCGGCGACAATACCGTTTCGCTGCCTACGGGCTGCAGCATCTTTCCCAAGGAGATCGTCCCGACGCCACGCAGCTGGGCCGAACGGCGCTACCAGAACATCATCTACTGGAACGAGCTGGATAAAGGTGGCCACTTCGCCGCCTTCGAACAGCCCGAGCTCTTCATTGCGGAGCTCAGGGCCTGCTTCGCCCTCATGCGCTGAACGACCGCACGGGCAGCCATTGCTGGCTCAGTCAGCGCCGCGATCTGCGGCTCAGGCGGCCTTCGCAGGACGTCGGCGCCGACGGCGACGACGCCCGCCGCGCTTCTGACCATCGGCCGAAGGCGGCCCAGCCCGCCGGCGGCTGCGCTCGCCGCCGTTGGTTCTGGACGGGGTTTCGTCGCCGTTCTCCGTCTCGTCGCCCTCTGAGGCCGTTGCAGGCGCTTCCCAACCGTCAATGACCAGCGGCTTCGGTTTCTGCTTCGTCAGCCGTTCAATGGCACGCAGACGCTTGACCTCTGTCGGATCAACGAGCGACCAGGCGACCCCTTCCGCACCCGCTCGCGCCGTGCGACCGATGCGATGCACGTAGCTCTCCGGCTCGTGCGGCAGCTCGAAATTGATCACGTGGGAGATACCGTCGATGTCGATGCCCCGCGCGGCAATGTCTGTGGCCACGAGCACCCAGGCGTCTCCGCCCTTGAAGGCATCAAGCGCACGCTGGCGGGCGTTCTGCGATTTGTTGCCGTGGATGACCTCGGCGGCAATACCCGCCCGATCGAGCTTTTTCGCCACCCGGTTTGCGCCGTGTTTGGTACGGGTGAAAACGATGGCACGGCGCACTTCCCGCTGACCGAGCAGTTGCACGAGCGCCTGCTGCTTCGCCGCGTTCTCCACCATGAGCACGTGCTGCTCGATACGCTCGACGGTCACCTTCTTCGGCGTCACCTCAACACGCACCGGATCATCGAGGAGTTGCCGGGCCAGCTCAGCCACCTCCCGCGGCATGGTTGCCGAAAAGAGCAGCGACTGCCGGTTTTTCGGCAGGAGGGCAATGATGCGCCGAATATCGCGGATGAAACCCATGTCGAGAAGCCGGTCCGCCTCGTCGAGCACCAGATGGGTCACCCCGTCGAGCTCGAGATGACCGGCTCCGGCGAGATCGAGGAGCCGACCGGGCGTAGCGACGAGAAGCTCGATGCCTTCGCGCAGGGTCCGGATCTGGGGATTTTCTTTTACCCCGCCGAAAATGCAGGCATGGCGTAGTCGCGTGTGCCTGGCGTAGGCGGCGATGTCATCGCGAATCTGACCGGCCAGCTCCCGCGTCGGCGCAAGAATCAGCACCGGCGGGCGCTTGGGCTCGGCCCGCACCCGGTCTTCGAGCAGCTGCTCGAGGATGGGCAGGCTGAAGGCCGCCGTCTTGCCGGTACCCGTCTGGGCGATACCCAGCAGGTCGCGGCCGTCGAGGAGATCGGGAATGGCCCGTGCCTGGATCGGCGACGGTTCCACATAGTCGAGTTCGGCCACGGCCCGACACAGGGAGGGGCCGATCCCGAGGGAGGCAAAGGTGCTCATCTGATTACTGCTTCTGCGGGGGCGGGCGGACCTTGGGCTCCGGCGGTTCGAAAGTCAAGGAATTCCAGCAACTTATGAGTTACCGTGGCGCCCTTCAGGAAGCCCCCGCAGGCACAACCCCTTCATGACATGGCAGACTCTCGGGCCAGAAGTCCCGCGCCGCTACAACCCGCTCACGCGTTTTCTCGGGCGCCTCGCCTTCCGCCTGCTCGGCTGGCGCATGGTGGGATCCTGGCCGAATGAACCGCGACTCATTGTCGCCCTCGCCCCACACAGCTCGAACATGGACTTCATCCTCTCCGTTGCCGTTTTCTGGGGCCTGGACCTGCGGACGGGTTTTCTCGCCAAATCGAGCCTGTTCTGGTTTCCCCTCGGCGCCATCATGCGTGCGCTCGGCGGTATCCCCGTGGACCGCTCCGCACCGGGCGGCATGGTGACATCCATGATCGAAGCCTTTCGCGCGCGCCCGTCCCTCGTTGTCGGCATCACCCCGGAAGGGACGCGCGGTGTCGTGCGGGAGTGGAAGAGCGGCTTCGCCCGGATCTCGGCAGCCGCCAACGTCCCGGTGCTGCCGGCGATCGTCAATTACCGGGAACGGATCGTGTATTTCGAGCCGGTTGTCCCCGGCACTCAGTCCGCAGACGCCATCATGGCGGCCACCCAGGCTGCGGCCGCTAAACGGGGCGCGGAGCGCAGCTGACCGACTGACACCGGCGCGGCTCCTCAGCCATTACGGTCCAGCAGGAGTCATCAGGACGCCAGCGGTCAGGGGGCGGGGAAATTCAGTACCTCACCCGACTTGAGCGTGGGATTGTTCCCCGGTTGATAGGTAATGATGATCGCCCGGCGCGGCAGCGGAGAGGGGTTCGGTTCCGAACCGTGCACCGTGTGCGCGTCAAAGAAGATCAGCGATCCAGCCGGTGCCACCATGGGCACCTGATCGGCTGCTTCGAAGCAGGTCGGATCCGTGAAAAAGCCACCGAGCTGTGTGCCATCGTCCGTGCCCGGCAGGCAGCCACGGGTGTGACTGCCGCGAATCACCCGGAAGCAGCCGTTGCCTTCGTGGGCGTCGTCGAAAGTCACCATGACGTTGGGCAAGCGGTCGACGTGATCGCAGTCATGGACCCAGTAGGGTGAATCCTGATGCCAGCCGAAGCCCGAGCCCTCGCGCGGTCGTTTGAGATTCAGTTTGTCGGTCCAGAGCGCAAGCTCCCCGCTGCCGACGATCTGTCGCATGGGAGTGAGAATGCGCTCGTCACCGATCAGTTGGCCGAAGGCGTCGCTCAGCTCGTGAACCGGCTCGATGACTCGTACGAGCTCGCTGCCGGGGCTGTGCTCGAACTGCACGGTCATGGGACCGACATCCACGAAACGCTTACCGTCGAGGTGATAGCTGCGCCCCGCGGCGCTTGCCGCAATCGCGCGCTCGGAGGCTTCTTCCGCTGCGCCGCGGAAACGCTCGACTTCCTCGCCGCTGAACACCGCGGGTCGAATCAGATAGCCGTCGGCTCGATAGGCGGCCAGCTCACTGGCGGATAAGGGTTGCGCTGCCCCGCAGGTCACTCCGTGTTGCCCATGAGCTCCATGAGCGCGAGCACCGTCGACTCGACCCCGCGGGTCACCGACGGCTCCGGACTGATCTTGAACAGCGGTGAATGATGACTCGGCACCGGAGGTCCACCAGCCGCTGCCCATTCGAAGTCCTCCTTCGGGGTACCGCCGACGGCCCAGTAGACGCTCGGGATGTCTGGATCTGTCGAAAAGAAGGGAAAGTCTTCAGCGCCCATGCCGCTGCTCGTGACGCTGATGACCTGATCGTCTCCCAGATTTTCCGTCCAGGCGCTGCGCAGGCGTTCCATGAGGGCCAGATCGTTGAGGGTAGGCGGAACGCTCTCTTCGGACACGATCACTTCGGGCAGCTTGTCTTCCGGCAGTCCGGCCACGCGCCCCATGTTTTCGGCGATCCGCTCAATGCCTTCGAGGAGCACGGCGCGGGTCTCTTCGCTCGTGTTGCGCACGGTCAGCTGCAGGTGGGCGCGGTCCGAGATGATGTTGTGCTTGGTGCCGGAGTGAAAGGAACCGACGGTCACCACTCCCGGCGCCCTTGGTGAGAGCTCTCTCGCCACGAGGGTCTGGAGTGCAAGCACGATCTGACTGCCGAGGACGATGGGGTCTTTCCCGGCATGCGGGCTCGCACCATGCGCACCAACGCCGTGAATGATGATGTCTACGGTATCCGCACCGGCATAAGGACTGCCGGAAACATTGATCTTGCCGGCTTCAAACTCGCTGGCCACATGAAAGGCGAGCGCATAGTCCGGCTGCCCGAAACGTTCCCAGAGATCGTCTTCGCGCATCATGCGGGCACCGAGCACGCGCTCTTCCGCCGGCTGCACGAGCAGCATGAGCGTCCCGGACCAGCCGCCGCGGTTGGCTGCCATATACCGGGCCGTGCCAACGAGACTCGTGATGTGCACGTCGTGTCCGCAGGCATGCATCACTGGCACCATGTCGCCGGTAATCGGATCTTTCTGCAGGGCCTTGGAGGCGTTCTCGAGGCCCGACTTTTCCTCCACCGGGAGGCCATCCATGTCGGCGCGCATCATCACCAGCGGCCCATCGCCGTTTTCGAGCATGCCGATGACGCCGGTGCCGCCGACCCCTTCCGTCACCTCGAAGCCGGCCTCGCGGAGCTCTGCCGCCATGCGGGCGGCGGTTTCGTGCTCCACGAGCGAAAGCTCGGGGTTGCGATGGAAATGGTCGAAGAGCACGCCGAGGTGTGCGTCGTAGTCGGCCTGCACGGCGTCGGCGAGGCCGTTGGCGTGAGCCACCGGGCCAGGCGTAAGCAGCAGCACCAGCGTCCCACAGACACCCGCAACAAGAGCATAGACAGAATTCATTCGCTGTTCCCGATTTCCCGAATGCAGAGATGCTAGACCATAATCACCATGGTGACGACGGAGGAATTCGTGGCGCGCGAATGAGGGGAGAAGCATGAGGTACGGAAGATGAATCTGGAACGGATCAGCAACGAGCGCGGCCAGCAGCCGATCAGGTGCCGTCGGACCTGTCGCGTGTCCAGGTCCCATGGCGCACGGCTGGCTTTAGCCTTCGCCTTTACACAGGTAACGCTGCTCCTCGCCGCCTGCTCACCCGGTGGACCCAGCGGGATCGCCATCGAAGGCGTTACGGTCATCGATCCTATTGATGGCGCCCTGCCGGACCGGCGTGTACTCGTGCGCAACGGCGTCATCGTTGCCGTGGAGTCCATGGATACCGAACCGGAGGAAGTTGCCGAGCGCATCGATGGCAGCGGCCGATTCCTCATCCCCGGCCTCTGGGACATGCACGTACATTTCCTCTATGACCAGGCCATGAAACCGCACATGGCCGGCCTGTTTCTCGACTACGGGATCACCAGCGTTCGCGATACCGGTGGCGATCTCCAGGAGATGCTGGCGCTCCTCGACGGTTTCGAGGACAGCGCCGAACCCGAGCCGAACGTCTACTTCTCGGGGCCGCTCCTCGACGGCCGCTTCGTCGTTTACGACGGGGGGGATCCGGGGCGGCCGAAGCTCGGCACGGGCGTACCCGATCCGGAACGGGCAGCAAGCGTGGTCGCTGAGTTGAAAGGTGCAGGCGCCGACTTCATCAAAATCTACGAGCTGGTGAGCCCGGACGTGTACGCCGCCCTCGTGGGCGCCGCCTGGCGGGCCCGCCTGCCGATCGCCTCTCACGTGCCGCTCATGATGACGGCGGACGATGCCGGTCCCCTCGCGGATTCCATGGAACATCTGCGCAATCTGGAACTCGCCTGTGCAAAGGGCTGGGAAGATCTGCTTGCAACCCGACGGGAGCGGATCTCCGGCTTCGTGGAGGGTCGCGGCTATGACCTCCGAAGTTCGCTGCACAAACTGCAGCGGGTACCCGCCATCGAGGATTATGACGAAGCGCGCTGCGACGCCGTGCTCCAGACGCTGACCGGCACCATTCAGGTACCAACGCTGCGGCTCAACACCGTGGCGGTCAGGCTCCCTTTCAATGATCCCGACTGGCCCCGCGCGCTCGCCGCGCTGCCGGTGCCGCTCCAGGAAACCTGGCAAGCGCAGGCAGACGCCCTGCGGGATGGGGCCCTCGTCGCCAATCCCAGATTCAGCGAGTGGAGTGAATTTCTCATCGGCCGCCTGCGCGCCAACGGCGTGCCCATCGGTGCCGGTACGGACACGCCCATTGGCCTCGGGCTCCCGGGCTGGAGCCTGCACACGGAGCTCGAGCAGCTCGTTGCGGCCGGGCTCAGCACCCGCGAGGCACTGCTCGCGGCGACGGTGGTTGCCGCCAGTTTTCTCGGTAAAGAGGAAGCCGTGGGCCGTATCCAGCCGGGCATGACCGCCGATCTGGTACTTCTCGAGGCAGACCCGCTCGCCGACATCCGCAACACCCGCCGCATCGAGCGGGTCATGCTCGGCGGTCGGTGGGTTCGCCAGGAGGCACCGTGACCATCCACACCATCGAACTCGACGGCATCACCCTGACCCGGGTCGGCTATCTCGATGTGCCTGTTCCCGCAGAGCTCCTGGGACTGACCCCGGAGGCGGTTGCAGCCGTTCCCTGGGCGGCACCCCTGTGGGCGGAGAATGACCAGCCCCGGCTGGGGGCCGCGGCCTGGTTTCTGGACCTTGACGGTCAGCGCATCGTCTACGACCCCCTTTTTGCCCTGGACGTGGTGCTTCGCGCCGATCCCGAAGCCGAGCAGACGCATGAAACGGCCGTCGCCAGCGCGTTCACCGAGGCAGGCTTTGCCCCAGACTCCGTGGATCTCGTTATCGCTTCACACATCGAAGACGTCGGCATGGTGGCGCGCCGTTCTGCGAACAGAGGCTGGACGCCGTTCTTCCCGAGCGCACAGGTGCTGCTCAGTGAGCCGGAGCTGGAAGCGTTCCAGGTCGGCTCCGGTGAGCCTGAGTCAGGCAACCAACCTACCAGGGAAGCCTGGCAAAGCCTGATCGATCAGGGGCGAGTCAGCAGCTTCAAACACGGTGATGAACTCGCTCCCGGCGTGCACGCGGACGTCAGCGGCGGCCACAGCCCCGGACACACGGTGCTGCACATCGGCGCGGATCCGACCAGCCCGAGCGCGAGCCTGATCGGACACCTGTCCGTCACCGCCGTACATCTCGCCACCGGCGCGTGCGAAGCGTTGAACGAAGACCCGGCCGCTGCATGGTCCCTCCTGCGGGCGACTATCGCCGACGGCCGACGCCTCGTCGGACCGCTCTGGCCTGCCCCTGGCCATGGCAGCTGGGTAAATGATGAACTCGTAACGGCAAACTGAACCGTCGCCGCGTGCGTTCAGCGCCCGAATTGCAGGTCAATGCGCCAGAGCCAGTCTGAGACCGGCTTCAGTCCTCGTTGTCCGTCGCAGCCGGCAGCACGCTCCTGTCGAGGAATACCGGGACGAAGCTTCGGCGACTGATCTTCCAGCCCGCTTCCGTCAGCCTGAACTCATCGTGGTATTCGCCCACCGCCGGGATGGTCGGTTCCAGCGGGAGTTCGCCCGGCGCCGCTGCATAGATCGACGCATAGCTGACTCCGGTCGCGCGGCGCTCATCGATCACGGTTATCCAGATACCGCTCATGAGGTGGCGCGTCTCCTCCTTACCTCGCGAGTCTTCGAGGCGTTTGCGGATTGCGTCCCGTCCCCGGTATTCATTACCAAGAACAGACAGCACCGCGTCTTCCGCGAAGAGTTCGCCGTAGGCATCGATGTTGAACTGATCCCGATAGAGGGCGTAGCCCATGACCAGCTCGGTACAGGCGTCCTCGATTTCTCCGCCGAGGGCAGGCGCGGAGACCGCGGATCCCGCGAGCAGCAGGCCCACGAGAAGCGCGCGAAGTTTAAACGCTGATTGCATGCAGTTCCGCCTCACTCGTCAGTCTGAGCGCCACATCGGGCAGCTTGAACCAGGTTGTCGGCTCCTGATGATTCACAATATAGGCTCGGACCCCTGGATCCGATTCGACGCAACAGACGAACTCGTCCAGCGCCGGATACTCGCTGCGGAAGACCTCCGGGGCAAACGCCTTGTACCAGTTCCTGAGCACGTTGAAGGCCTGCAGATCTGCAGCAGTGATCTCGTTACCCACAAAGTAGCGGCCCTCTGAGCGACTCAGGTAACGCTGAAAAGCATCGAGATTCAGCCGATAGCCGTTGGTCGTCAGACCGTACACGCCATTACCCATGAAGGCATCCAGGCGCCGCTCGGCATCGTCGTCCGACAGGCCTATCCGGATGTTCACCGGAAGCACGCCGTTCGAGTGAAACAGCGCGTCGTAGGCCTGGGCCATCACCTCCCGGGCGGAGATTCTCGACGCGCCCGCCGCCGGCAGATACCCGTGTTTGTCCGCCAGGTATTCGATGATGAGCGTGCTCTGATTCAGATGGACGTCAGAATCAACGTAGAGCGGCAGGTACCCGTTCGTGAAGCAGGGCTTCAGCAACCGCGCCCCCGCCCCATCTTCCTGTGCCCACTCGAACACCGAGATCTGTATGAGCTCGTAGTCCACTTCGCTGAGGTGCAGCATGGCGCGAATCGGCCAGGCGATGCCGATCACATCGAAGTAAACGAGCGTCGGTTTATCCACCGTATCGACGCTGAGTTTCAGAATCCGATCTCTCAGCGCCTCCGCACTGGCCCTCGGGTGAACCATGCTCCCCTCTGCTTCTCGTCCCGCCCCTCAACCGGAACACAATCGAGTTGGTTCCGCAAACTCATTCCACTACCAGACCTCGCAGCTATTCAGGCGATTCCGGCAAGTCGGTAAACTTCCAGCGAGCGCACCGGGAGGGGTCCGTTGGAGCGTCCGTTTCAAGCCTACTCAGGCGATGAGCCCTATCTGTTCGTCTGCTACTCGCACGACGACAGAGCGCAGGTTTATCCGGAGATCGTTCGCCTGAAAGAGGCGGGCTGCCGCATCTGGTACGACGAAGGCATCGCCCCCGGTTCAGAGTGGTCGGACACGCTGGCCCAGCGCATCGAGCGCTGTGCCGTATTCCTCTATTTCGTCACACCACGATCCGCCGTTTCGGAGCACTGCCGCCGGGAGGTGAACTATGCCCTCGAGCAACCCTGCGGGATGCTCGCCGTGCACCTCGAACCCACGAAGCTACCGAGCGGATTGAGACTGACGCTCAGCAACCGGCAGGCCATTCTCCGCTACGAGGAACCCCCCGCCGTCTACGAAACCAAGCTGACTAACGCCATCGCAGAGGCGCAGCGAACGGATTTTCCAGAGGCCACGCCCGCCACCCAGTTCACCATTGGCGACTGGACTCTGGATGTTGCCGCCCACCGAATCACTCGCGATGACCAGTCGCACACGCTCGACCCGAAAGCACAGTCGGTGCTCCTGCATCTCATCGATCGGGCGCCTGAAGTCGTGAGCCGGGAAGGTCTCATGCGTCGAACCTGGCCGGATGTGGTCGTCGGCGACAACGTCATCGACCAGGCCATCTCACAGCTGCGGCGAGCTTTCGGGGACGATCCACGCAATCCCAGCTACATTGAAACGCTGCCGAAGCGCGGCTATCGACTCCTGGCACCACTCGGCGGCAACAGCACCGACGTCTCCGAGCGTGGCTTATCTGTGCGTGGTTTAAAGGAGCGGTCGACATCACCGGTCGTTCCGCGAGCGACGGCAAAACGGAGAAAACTCAGCCAGCTCGGGATTGCAGCGAGCATCGCGGTGCTGCTCTTCGCCGTCATCGGCTACCGCCAGGTGTTCGACGAAGCACCCACAACCCCACCCAAGCTCGCTGTCGCCGCTTTTGATGCCCCCCTAGGTAACAACCAACTCAGCGAATACGCCACCGTGTTTCGGGAGGAATTCGTGCACCATCTCGCTCGCCTTGGGGGCCAGATGATCGCAACGGATGTCGATGCGGCAGAGTATGTGGTGGAAGGCCGAATGAGTGATGTGGAAGGCAGGACACGGCTGTTCCTTCAGGTCATCGACAGAAAGGGAAAAGCGTCGCTCTGGTCCAAGTCCATCGATCTCCCCAGCGAGCCCACACAGGCCGTACTGAAATCACGGCCGGAGCATCTGGCGACAATCGCACTGCTGGTGGCGGGGAAGTGGTCCGAAGCGGCAACCATGACGACGTCGAGGCAGGCAGCTCGCGCCTACATCGCGGGTTTGGTCGAGTATCTCGAAGCCACGCAAGGCATGGGCGGCAGCTTCGACGTGGCCATTGCTCATCTCGAGCGCGCCAACGAGCTCGATCCGGAGTTCCTGGAGCCGCTCAGCATGATCGCCAACGATTACAAAAACTTCCGCTACGGTCAGCTTCGCTACGCGGAAGCCGTTGGCCCCGCACACGAGTACGCACGCCGCATCCTTTCGATCGACGAGAACGAGACCCTGACCCTCGCCGCCATCAACCGCGTGCTCGATCTCGACTACGCGGCGTCGCTTGCCAATCTCGAGCATGCCCGCCAGCACGGATCGCCCCCATCCATCGTCGAATTCGAGATCGCCCTGACGCGCCTCCATCAGGGGCGTCTGGAAGACGCCATCGAGCACCTGCGGGCAGCGCTTCGCATGGGCGGCTGGGGGAATCAGGCGGCCGCATCGGTGCTGATCGCGCACGCCTACTTCTGCATGGGCGACTATGAGGCTGCGCTCGCCGCCGGTGAAGCGTCTCTCATGCACGTTGCAGGCACCGGTCCCTATGCTGAGCTACCCGTGCAGATGCTCATGGTCGACGCACTTTATCGCCTGGACCGACAGGGAGAAGCCGAGGCGCTCTTCGACGCCGCCTGGCAACAGTACGGCGCCGACCACCCAAGCCACTTCGCGGCAACGGCGGCGCTGCTCGGGCAAACGGCGCACGCTGAGGAGATTCTGCGGGAGGCAGCGTCGCGCTACGGGAAAGGCGCCGTGGTCGACACGAGAGCGTTGTTCAATGCGGCTTTTTATCTCGAGGACCTCGACCTGGCGTTCCAGTGGCTGGATCGGGCCATCGATGAACGTGGTGGGCTGCTCGCCCTCCTGCCCCAGTTACATCGCTCAACACTCCTTGACCCCTTACGCCAGGAACCCCGGTTCCAGGCGGCCATGGCCCGCATTGCGGAACTGGAGGCCATCGGCACACCGACCGCGTCGGTTGCCTATCCGCCACCCGCAGCCGGACAGTCACGCTCCCAGTAGACTTCCACCTCGTAGCCGTCGAGGTCTCGAAACTTGATCGACCGAAATCCGTCTTCCGTACAGTCGTCGACGATCTCCACGCCCGCGCCAGACAACTTCACGAGCAGTCGGTCCACCTCGAAGGCGTCGTCGGCATGAAAACCATGGTGCGCGCCCGGTATCGGTTGCGGGGTGCCTGCCTGAAAGGCGAGGTCCGTGCCTTCGCTGCTCCGCAGGTGCAGAGAGTCACCAAGCCATTCCTTCGTCGAAACACTGCCGAGAAGCCCCGAGTAAAACGCCGCACTCGACTCCGGATCCCGGACCACGAGATTGATGTGATTGAACTTCATCACTCAGGCGACGAAGACCGGGTTGTAGCGGCCTTCTTCGCCGGTCTGAGGGGCCAGCGACGGTGGAAACAGAACCGTGGAGCGGCGCCCGGCAGGTGCAATGTCTTCAGCATCGGATTCTCCCGTTTGTCTCGGCAGATCTCACAATCTGCCATGATGATCGTCCATCGCAGGAGAGATCAATGACCGGAACCGTGCTCGTGGCAGGCGCCAGCGGCCTGGTGGGGACCGCTGCCGCCCACGCGTTTCTCGATGCCGGCTGGCAGGTCGTAGCCGCCTCGAGGCGTGAGCCCGAGCTGCTGGCAGGCCGCAACTACCAGCACCTCGCTCTTGATCTGCAGGATGCCAGGGCCTGTGAAGCGGCAGCAGCGACGCTGGCGGACGTTACTCACGTGGTGTACACCGCGGTTTATGAGTTGCCTGGGCTCCTGCAGGGCTGGTCCGATCCGGAGCAGATTGCCACCAATGGCAGGATGCTCGAGAACCTCATCGAGCCGCTCGCGGCCGCGGCCGATCTCCAGCACGTGTCGATTCTGCAGGGCACCAAGGCCTATGGCGCGGCGGTGGCTCCCATGCGGGTGCCAGCGCGGGAGGCACAGCCGCGGGTGCCCCATCCGAACTTCTACTGGCTCCATGAGGACTACATCACGAGGAAGGCGGCTGACTCGAAGTTCGGCTATACGATCCTGCGCCCGCAGCTGATCGTTGGCCCGAACCATGGGGTGGTCATGAATTTACCGCCGATCATTGGTGCCTACGCCGCGCTGCGGAAGGCCGAAGGAAAGCTGTTCAGCTTCCCCGGGGGCGCCGACTGGGTGTGGGAGGCGGTGGACGTTCGCCTCGTCGGCAACGCCTGCCTCTGGGCAGCCACCGAGCCGGTGGCTTCCGGCGAGACCTACAACCTCACCAACGGCGAGGTTTTTCTCTGGCGGGATCTCTGGCCAGCACTGGGCGAGACGCTCGGCATCGAAGTCGGACCCGACGAACCGATGAGCATGGCCGACTATTTCGAGGCGCGCGGTGACCTCTGGCAGGAGATCGTTCGCCGCTACGACCTCGAGCCGATTTCATTGCCTGCGCTGACGGGTGAATCGCACCATTACGCGGATCTCTGCTTCGCCTGCGGCAGCGAGCAAGCACCGGCTCCGACCTTCGTCAGCACCGTGAAGATCAAACAGGCGGGTTTCACGGAGGTGCAGAACACCGAGGCCAGTTTCTGTCACTGGCTTCGAGATCTGCAACGGCGGCGAGTCATTCCCACCTACTGACGCAGGCAACCTCGCAGACGCGGTGAACCCTCAGTCCCCGAGACTCCGGACGCCGGCCATGAAAGCACCGAGGGGCTGTTTCTGCTGCCCGGCGCTGTCGAAATTCGCCGGATCGAACCACTGTTCGAAAGCCGCGCGTATCTGCGGCCAGTCACGGTCGATGATCGAATACCAGGCAGTGTCGCGGTTCCGGCCTTTGTAGACGAGGGCCTGTCGAAAGAGCCCTTCGTAACTGAAGCCGAGACGCTCGGCCGCCCGGCGGGAAGGTTCGTTCAGAGCATCACACTTCCACTCATAGCGCCGGTAGCCGAGCGCTTCGAAGGCGTGCTGCAGAAGCAGAAACATGGCCTCAGTCGCGGCCGGTGTTCGCTGCAGCTGCGGCCCGTAAGCAATGCTGCCCACTTCGATGCTGCCGGCTCCAGGGGCAATCCGCAGGTAGGCCGCACGACCAAGCGCCCGACCGTTGCTCCGGTCGACGATGGCATAGTAGAGCGGGTCCTGCAGGGTGCTCATGGTGTTAACGCGCTGCTCGAACTCTTCAAAGCCGCTTGGCGCATCGTCGGACAGATAAGTCCACAGGGCACCGCTCGTATCTTTCCCGTAAGCGTCGAAAAGGTCTTTCGCGTGGCTGGCCGCGTCCAGCTTTTCGAGACGACAGTAGCGACCGGAAAGCGTTTCACCACCGGGCGCTTTCGCCCCGGTCCAGTCCGGCAAGGGGTCGCCAATCGGCTGGCCGAGCGCGTTCTGCTGAGGCTGGCTCACGCGGCTTCCCCGGCAACACCGAACATGTGCAGCAGCCGCGCGTCGCGGCGCCAGGAATCCTCGAGAACCGGAGCGGCCGTGATCACGGGCTCCGCCATCTGCAGAAACGCACCGACGCTGGCCCGGAACCCCCTGAGCCCTGGCACGATCTGTTCCTTGTCACCCAGCACCTCGAGGAGCGCGGAGGCGTCTGCAGCCAGGGCACTGCTCGCCTCCAGCAGCGCATGGTGCGGATCGAGGCGCCGCGCATGCTCCGCCAGACAGGCCACGAGGGCCGACAGCACGAAGAGCGGCTCAGCGCCACGGAACCACTGCGCTCGGGCGACGTCCTCGAGCACCGCCTCGGCGGGCACGGCCACATCGGTGAAGCTCGCCGCCCCTTGTGTCAGCTCCGCGAGGAAGTTCGGTTCTCGCGGCAGCAGGATCTCTACACCGGCGGCCTCGCGAGGCACCGTGAGAAAGGCTCGGGAATCCCCGTCACCAACTGCCACGACGAGGCGTTCGATCACCCCCGCGCCCGCCACCCAGGACTTGTTGCCGTCGAGCCGATAGCCAGTCCCGACCTTCTCGAGGCGACAGCCCGGCAGATCACGCGGCTCTGCAGCGGCAAAACAGGTCCAGGCACCAGCCGGTGGGGCAAACTCGGGAAAGCAGCAGCGCACGGCGGCCTGATAGCCGCTGGCGAACACCCAGGCAAGCCGGTCTGCCGCTCGCCCACCGGCCCGGGCAAGGGCCATGGGTTCCTCGCCGGCGTCCGCCGTGGCCTCAGCCCAGCGCGCCAGAAATTCCGGTTCCGTAGATAGATCCTGCTCCATGCTCTGCTCACGACCCTAGGCTGAGAAAGCCCGCATTGTAGAAGACGAATCGGCACGCAACGACCGGCGCGAGCCGAAGGCTCAGGGCGCTCGGCGCTTCGGCAATGACCAGCCCCAGATCATGGCGGCGGCGCGTACGAGGAAGCACACGCCGGTACCCACCCAGAGCGAAAAGGCGCTGGGGACACCAAAGCTGGTCAGCAGCACAAGCGTCAGCGCACCCGCGAAGGCGGCCGTTGCGTAGATGTCCTGGCGAAGCACGAGCGGCAGCTCGTTGCAGACCGTGTCTCTGATGATGCCCCCAAGCACGGCCGTGACTACCCCCATGGCAACGCTGATGACCGGTGAGCCGGTGATGGCCAGGGCTTTGGCCGCACCTGCCGCGGAGAAAACCGCGAGTCCAATGGCGTCGGCCCAGAGCAGCCAGCGCTCCACCCGGAGAATCTGCCGGGCCGCGGCAAAGGTAAGGAGCGCGGCTGCGAGAATCAGCCAGAGGTAGGTCGGGTCCTGCACCCAGAATACGGGCACCCCGAGAACGATGTCGCGGACGGTGCCGCCGCCGACCGCCGGCAAGAGGGCAATCACCACAAAACCGAACAGGTCCATACCGCGACGGTCCGCGGCGAGGGCACCGCTGATGGCAAAAACGAAAACCCCGAAGAAATCCAGCCAGACAAGCATTCGCGATTTATACTCCTGCGCCCCGCATTACCCAACTTGAGCTCATGGCTGCTTACACCGAACTCGAAGCGCTCACCAGCGAAGTCACCCGCCTCCGTGAAATCCAGGCCATCGCCGGCTGGGATGAGGCCTGCATGATGCCCTCCGGTGGGGCCCGCGGCCGTGGCCAGGCCCTCGGCGCCCTCGCCACGGTGATCCACGAACGTCAGGCGGATCCGAAGATCGGCGAACTGATCAACCGGGCGCGGGGCGAAACAGAGGCGCTGACGGAGTGGCAGGCCGCGAACCTCGAGAACGTACAGCGCGACTACGTTGAGGCCACCGCGGTCCCGGCGGATCTGGTCCGGGCGGAAACCGTGGCGACCGTGCGTTGCGAGCAGGCCTGGCGGGAAGCGCGCGCAGCCAACGATTGGGCAAGCATCCGACCGCTCCTGGAGGAAGTGGTGGGACTGGCCCGGCAGCGTGCCGACGCTCTCGCCGACGCCATGGGTCTCGACCGTTATGACGCGCTGCTGGAAACCTACGAGCCGGAGCTTAGGGTCGCGGCCATCGAGCCCATCTTCGCGGATCTCAAGGCATTCCTGCCGCCGACGCTGGAACGGGTGCTGGACGCGCAGCAGGCGACGCTGCCCCTCAGCGGGCCTTTCCCGATTGCCGAGCAACGGCAGCTCTGCGAGGCTGTGATGCGGACCCTCGGTTTCGATTTCGAGCGCGGCCGCCTGGACATCAGCCACCATCCTTTCTGCGGCGGCGTGCCGGACGATACCCGAATCACCACGCGTTACTACGAAGACAGCTTCCTCGAATCGTTCATGGCCACCTGCCACGAAACGGGCCACGCGCTCTATCAGCAGGGACTCCCCGTGGACTGGCGCGAGCAACCGGTGGGCGATGCCCTGGGGGCCGCGGTACACGAAAGCCAGTCGTTGTTACTGGAGCTGCAGGTCTGTCGGGGACGCGATTTCATCGGTCACCTCGCCTCGGCCATCCGTTCGGCATTCGGGCGGGCGGACGACGATCCTGCCTGGAGCGCGGAGAATCTTTACCAGCATGCCCGCCGGGTGGAACGCGGCTACATTCGCGTCGATGCGGACGAACTCACCTACCCGCTACACGTCATTCTGCGTTTCGAACTCGAGCAGGCCCTGCTCGATGGCAGCCTCCCGGTGGCACAGCTTCCGGAAGCCTGGAACGACGCCATGGAGCGCTATCTCGGTCTCTCGACGGCTGGGAATGATGCCGACGGCTGTATGCAGGACGTGCACTGGTACGCAGGACTCTTCGGCTATTTCCCCACCTACACGCTCGGCGCGCTCGGCGCTGCCCAGTGGTATGCCACGGCCAGGGAAGCAGATCCTGCGATTGCCCGGGGTATCGCCACAGGCGATCTCCAGCCGCTCCTCGACTGGTTGCGCAGCAACGTGCATGGAGCAGGGCGGCGCCTGACCATGCAGAGCCTGTTCAAGGCAGTGACCGGCAGCCCCCTCGACGCCGACTTCTACAAACGGCACATCACGGAGCGCTATCTCAACGACGCCTGACGCGAGGGCTAGAAAAAGCCCTCGGGCAGTTCCACCCCATAGAGTTCGAGGTACTCGCTCAGATCCTCGCCGTCATGGTTTCTGAGCTCCGGATCCGCACCGTGGCGGACGAGCACCTTCGCAAGATCCCAGCGACCCTGTGCCGCCGCCTCCATGAGTGGCGTATTGCCGAGGGCGTTCTGAACGTTGACGTCCAGATCGGCGCCGAGGATGCGGTCGATCACCGCCGTGTCGCCCTCGAGGCAGAGCCAGTGCAGAAAGGATTCGCCCAGAGGACCGCGCTCTGCGTCTGCCTGCTGGATGAGCTGCGGATGCGGCTCGGCGCCGGCCTGTGCCAGCGTGTAGATGCGCATCCAGAGTGCCTGTCCTGTGGGTCCACCCGAGGGTCCGGTCATGGTCGTTGCGTCCTGATGGGTCCTGTCACCGTCATCCTCAACGCCCCGCCGCCACCCGCCGCAGACGTTTCAGGAAGTTGTCCAGCGCCCGGCCATCGGGGGCCTGGATGTCGAGCTGATTGTGAAAAAGTGCCCGCACCGTCACCACACCATCGCTGACGCTCACGGTGTAGCCGTCGAAGTCGCCAGCAACTGTGAGCCCATCGAGCTCCCGACTTCCGTCCCGATCGCCGACCATCCGACCGCGTTCCAGGATCGTCTGATAGGCGGCGAGCACGAGCCGACTCGTTACCTTGCCATTGGCGGATTCGTCAACCATGAGTACACCCGGTGTCCTGGCTCAGCTTAGAGCAAACCGTCGCAGGGGTCGCATCGGGTTCTGGCAGGGAAGGCGCCCGTCGGAGCGAACGCCTGAAGGGCCCCGCAGAGACGGGGCCCGAACGGGAACTCAGTGGCTCCTCAGGATCCGGGTCTTCACCCGGGCGGTGCCGATCGGCAGACCCGCGGTGAACACGTTGTCGAGACCGAAAATCGCATTGAGCGCACCTGCGGCTTCTTCAGACAGGGTCACGTCAACGTTGCTGATCGAGATCGTCCGGCCTTTGATCCGCGGCGCCTGGTTGAGGGCCAGATCAAAGAGCGGGACGCGGCCCACCGTGTCGCCATTGACCACAACGACACCGGTCAGGATCGGTCGGGGGGCATCGCCAACCAGGCTGGTCGTATCGATGATGAAGTTGAGAAGCGTCACCGAGGTGGTGCCCGCCGTGAGCCCCAGACCGCCGGTATGGAAGATGTCACCGGCGTTCGTACCCGCGTCCAGCGCGCCTGCAGGAATGCGGAAGACACCGTAACGTCCAAACACCCAGGCGGGGCGCTCGGCAGTCAGTTCCACGTTCAGGGACTCGAGGGCGTCGAGAAAGCCGAGGTCGAGCTTGACCACGGTCGCACCACCGGCCACCTGAACCGTCGGTGCGGCCTGCGCCGGGGCAGCGGCACCGATGGCGAACGTCATGGCCAGCACCGCGGCTGCGGCCAGCTTCGAGAAGGTCATTTGCATGAGAGAGTCACTCCGTCCGTGAATTGGTGGGAGCAGATTCCCATCGCCTTCATGAAGTGACCGTCAAGTGCAGATGATTTTTCTTTGACGTTGCCTTGATGCCAGCGACACGCAGCCGCCATAAAGCCGGGCGCGGACTACCAGCGTTCGTAGTGTGTGAGTTCTTCGGCCGGAATCCGGGTCACGGGACCGAACTTTCCCTGGGGCCAGCCAATGGGCATGGTCACCACAACCCCATAGTCTGTCGGAATGCCGAAGTACTCGTGCAGCTCGTCCTCGAAGACCTGATGCATGGTCGTCAGCGCCGCCCCGAGGCCCACGGCCCGGCAGGCCAGCAGGATGTTCTGCACGCAGGGATAAACCGCACCATAGTTCGGCGGCGCCAATCCGACCCGCTCAGCCTCCGGCACCTTGAAAGGCCAGTCCCGCTTCCCACAGACGAGCAGCAGATAAGGCGCCTCGTGCAGATGATCGATCTGGTAGAAAAGCGCCTTCAACTGCCTGCCGATGCGCATCCCTTCGCGCTTGCCCGGGTCCCGCGGCAAACCAAAGCGGCTCTCCATGGCCAGACCATAGTGCTCGGCAAACCAGCGCTTCGGCGCCGCCTCCGACACCAGTACGAAGGCCCAGGGCTGAAGATTCTGCCCGGACGGCGCCTGCACACCGGCATTGAGCACTTTATGGATCAGCTCGAGCGGTACCGGATCGGCTTTCAGGCGCCGCATGGCACGAACGTTACCCACCAGATCGAAAAACTCAGGAAATTCTGCGGGAAACGCGCTGTCCTGATCGCCTGTCACGGTTCTCCCCCTCATCGAAGGCTGTCCACTACGGATCTGCCCTGACCTTACGGCTGCTGTCTGGAACCGGGCCGACGTTTGCCTGACCCGCACAAGCGCTGCAGTATGGGTGGCCGCATCAGGGGGTTCCAGTCCATGCCGCTCAGCACCGAAACTCATAGGGCCCTCGGCCTCGACCAGCCTCAGCCCGTCGAAGTGAACGGCCGTTCGAACCTCGACATCATGAAGTCCCTGGATCACCCCGGCGATGCGCCCTACCACCCGTGCCCGGAAGCCCATCCGGCGGAAGACGTCAGGGAAGGAACCGTCGACAAGCATCGGGACTGGGATGCATCGAGTGTCTACCCGGACACGCGGCGCGACCTGTTTGTTTACCGGCCAGCAGACTTCGATACGGCCAAGGCCGCTCGGCTCATGGTTTTCCAGGACGGCTTCGGCTACCTGAGTCGGAACGGCGCCATCCGCGCAACCCGGGTGCTGGACACGCTCCATGCACGGGGGGAAATTGCCCAGACCGTGGGCGTGTTCGTCAATCCGGGCCTGCCCCCCGGCGTCACTCCGGTTCCCGGAGAACGCAACGCCGAGGCCATGGCGCAGCGCAGCTACGAGTACGACTCCCTGACGCCGGACTACGGCAGCTTCCTGATCGAGGAGGTGCTGCCTTTTGTGGGCCACACTCATGGCATCACGTTCTCCGAGCAACCAGAGGATTGGACGATCTGCGGTATCTCCAGCGGTGGTATCTGCGCGTTCACAGCGGCCTGGATGCACCCCGATCGCTTTCGCCGGGTGCTGTCCCACTGCGGTTCCTTCAAGGCAATTCGAGGCGGACAGAACTACCCCTATCTCATCCGGACCACAGAGCGGAAGCCCCTGCGCATCTTCCTCCAGTCCGGCGAGAACGACGCTGAAACACTGGCTGGCGACTGGCCCCTCGCGAACAGGACCATGGCCAATGCCCTCGCCTACGCCGGCTACGACCACCAGTTCGTGTTCGGCACCGGTGGCCACAATCTCCGCCACGGCGGCGCGATCTTCGCAGACTCTCTGCGCTGGCTCTGGAGAGACGAATGACCGATCGTTTCAGCGCCGAAGACCTGGCGGCCTGGCGCCGGGACGGTGGCGTGCTCATCGAGAACTTTTTCACCGCCGAAGAGGTGGCCGCCGTCGCCGCCGACTTCGTCACCGTCTTCGGGCGCGAAGCCGGTGCCGAAGCCGCCCTCGACCTCAAGGAGGCCGGGCGGAACGGCGCCTTTTCCAGGGAACAGTTCAGCACCTTCGAAGCCGTACCTTTCGACTGTTCCCCTGCCCTCAACCTCATTGGCGTGCATCCGGCGCTGATCCGCTTCGCCCGGAGTGCCCTGGAAGCAGACGACGTGCACCTTTATCAGTGTCAGGCCTGGGCGAAGTTCACCGGCGACGCCGACTACGATCAGCCGCTGCACTGCGACTTCAGCAACCACACGCTGACCGTGCCCTCCGAGGACGCGCGACTGAACTCCGTCACCATCCTCTGCTACTTCAGCGAAGTGACGGAAGCGCACGGTCCCATGCACTACGTCACCCGCCCGGACAGCAACACGGTGGGCGGTCCGGAGGCGATTTACGGCGGTGTGCCCGACCTGCAGGAGCAGCTCACCGCCTTCGAGCGTTCGAGCGCAGGACCTGCCGGCAGCATCTTTCCCTACGCCATCGACGTCTTTCATCGCGGCACCAACCTCACGGCACCCGGTGGTTATCGCTTCGCGGTGATGGCCTGCTTCAAACGCGCCGACGATGACACCATTGGTTATCACGCCTGGCCCTTTCATCACACCAAGCCCTGGCATCACATCTTCGCTCACGCCACGCCGGAGCAGCTGCGTTGCTTTGGCGTGCATCCGCCCGGGCACCGGTTCTGGACCGAAACCACCCTGAAGCGCGCGGCGGCCCGTTATCCCGACTGGGATCTCAGCCCCTACCGGGCGGCTATGGGCTGAGCGGAACGGGTGGGCCGTGAATGAGGACGATGGACTGACGCCATGAGTTTCACAGTCTGGGTGGATGCAGATGCCTGCCCTCGCGCCATTAAGGAAGTCCTGTTCCGCGCGGCTGAGAAGCGCCGATTCCAGCTGACGCTCGTCGCTAACCAGTATCTGCGAACCCCGCCCTCGAAGTTCATCCGTGCCGTGCAGGTGGAGTCCGGCTTCGACGTCGCCGACAACGCCATCGTCGAGCGCATGAATCCTGGCGACCTGGTGATTACCGGCGACATTCCCCTCGCCAACGACGTTATCGAGAAAGGCGGCACGGCCCTCGCACCGCGTGGCACCCTCTATACCCGGGAGAACATCCGCGACCATCTGGGCCGGCGCGACATGCGCGAAGAGCTGCGCGCAAGCGGCCTGGTCAGCGGTGGTCCGCCGGCCCTCGAAGCAAAGGATGTGCAGACCTTCGCCAATGCCTTCGATCGCTTCGTCACCCAGGCGCTGCAGGTAAAGCAATGATCGAGTGCTACGACGCGGACGCCGTCGCCGCCGCGCTGCCCATGGACCATTGCATCGATCTCATGGAAGAGGTGCAGATGAGACTCTCCCGCGGCGACATCGAACTGCCGCTGCGGCAGCTCGTCCCTCATGGTGCGCAGGGGCAAGGTTTGCTGGTGATGCCCGGTAGCCTTGGTGCGGGCGACGTCTTCGGCGCCAAGATGCTCAGCCTGTTCCCGGACAACCCCAGTCAGGGCAGGCCGGCAATACAAGGCAGCGTCCTGCTCTTCGACCCCGCAACCGGGGCTCCGGTGGCGCTGGTCGATGCGGCAAGCCTCACGGCGCTACGCACGGCGGCGGCGAGCGGCGCCGCTACCCGGGCCCTCGCGCGCCCGGATGCCGCCTCGCTGGCAATCCTCGGCTACGGCGTGCAGGCCGATTCCCATCTGACCGCCATGGCGGCCGTGCGCAAGCTGCGGGAAGTACGTGTCTGGGGCCCGAGCGTCGAACGGGCTCAGGCCTTTGCGGATCGACAGGATCCTGGGATCCCCGTCCGCGCCGCAAAGACTGCCGAGGAGGCCGTGCGCGGAGCCGATCTGATCTGTGCGGTGTCAGCGAGTCAGGAACCCATCATCGACGCCAGCTGGGTCTCCCCGGGCGCCCACATCAACCTCGTCGGCGCTCATGCCCCGGGGCAACGGGAAGCCAGTGGCCTGCTCATGGGCCGGGGTCGCGTGTTTACAGAAATCACCGCTTTCGCCCTGGAAGAAGCTGGGGACATCCTGCTGGCCATGGCCGAGGGGGCGCTTCACGCCCATGAACTGACGGAGATCGGCAGGGTATTCAGCGGGGATGCGCCAGGGCGGCAGAACGAGGCCGACATCACCCTCTACAAGAGTCTCGGCAACACGGCCCAGGATCTGGCGGCCGCTCGCGTTGTCCACGAACGGACTGGAAATGACTAGAGGTTCGGCCCCTTAAGCCTGCAGGTGGCCGATCTGCACACGCTGGCGGAGCTCTGTCTGGTTGTGCGGTGTATCGAACCCGATCATCTCTCCATAGGCGCTCCGGTGGACGAAATCCACCTCCTGCACGCCCCGCTCAGCCAGCGCTTTGAACGCGGCGTAGCGGCTTCGATAGCGGGCGGTTTCTCGACCGTCGAGTACCGGCAGGAGCCGCTCACCAAAGCGTTGAAACACGAGATAAATCACCGGATCGACGGCATGCACTTCAATCACAGCTACCCCGCCGCTCTTCAGCAACGACTCGAGTTCCTTGAGGGTCACAGCCCACTCCGTTTCACGATGACTTCACCATCGGCCGCCTACCGTGAAATGATCGTAAAACGCGACTCTCGATCCCCCCGGCAATGATCAGACGCTTAGGCATTATTGGCGACCTTCACGGCGAGCATCAGCGTCTCGAGGCGCTCCTCGACTGGTTCGCCGGATCGGCCGTCGATGCGGTCGTGTGCACCGGTGACGTCGCCGACGGCCGTGGCTGCATCAACCGGTCCTGTGAGCTGCTTGCCTCGGCCAACGTGGCCACGGTCGCCGGTAACCACGACCGCTGGCTCCTGAACGATAAGGTTCGACATCTCGACGATGCGCACCGTCGCGAAGAACTCACTGCCGATGCGGAGGCGTATCTGTCGACGCTGCCGCGCTGGCGGGAGCTGGACACGATTCACGGCCGCCTGCTGCTCTGCCATGGGGTGCTGGACAACGACATGGCCCGAGTCTGGCCCGGACGTTCGCCAGACCATCAGGATGAGATCCGTCGTTCGGATGAACTCGATGAACTCATCGAACAGGGCACACACCGCTACCTCGTCAATGGGCACATGCATTTCCGCATCCTGGTGGACTTCGAGCGCCTCACGCTGCTGAACGCAGGCACGGTGAAGGGTCCTCACGCGGGGGTGACGATCATGGATTTCGCTGGCGGCGCAGTGAGCGCCTACGCGATTGCCGATGCAGGCGCACCGGTGTGTCTGATCGAACGCTCGCTGGACCCGGCCGACGAAAAGCGCCGCGTCTGGCGACACACGGCAGAATTCGACGGCAACTGGGCGCCGGCCACGCTCTACGCACCCCAAGGGGCCGCCTGACCACGCAGTGACACCGGCGGCGGCCCGCTCCGGTGACAACCTCATTCCTACTACCCGACTACGGAAACGCGTCTGACAGACCGTCGCACGCTTCCAGGAGGATCCGCTATGTATCACCTGACGGAGGCCTATCTCATGGCCACCTATCTCTGCCTGCTGGCGGCTTACCTGGGCGCCCTCGTCTTCGGCAGCTCAGTGGTGGCGCCGCTGCTCATTCGCGCGCTCGGTACGGACGCAAGCGGCCCGGTGCTCAGAGCCTACTGGCCCGCCTACCACCGCTTCGCGGTGATCGCCGGACTGGCCTTTACGATGGTTGCTGCGGCCATGCTGCCGTTGAGCGCTCTGCCCCTGGCCTACACCAGTCTGGTCGTTGCCCTCGCGGGACTCATGACGGCGCTGTTCTTCATGGGCATGCAGCTCATTCCAGCGATCAACCGGGCCCGGGACGCAGGGGCGGATGCGCAGTTTCAGCGCTATCACCGTCTCGATGTGGCATTCGTTGGCCTCGGCCTGCTCGCCGGGCTGCTGTTGCTCATCTCGCTCGTCTACGTGTTGCCGGGCCAGTTCACCTTCTGGCCAGGCGCCGATCTGAGCACGCTGCACCTGGCGCCGACGAGCGACATCGTCCTTTAGCAGCGGCTTCTAGCTGCGGCCTCTAGCCGCCCCCTCTGGCGCCCCCTCCGACTGCCAGCTCCTGCTGCCGCGAAGCAGCCGGCGAAATCTCAGGTGCCGCGCGTGCGGCGGGTGCCCGGCGCCGGTGGGGTTTCCGGCGGCCCCGCAAAACACTGAGCTTTCGACATCCAGTCAGTGGCGTTAGTCCCCGTCACCTTCAGCGGCGTGTCGGCAATGTTACGGACCTGCGTGACCACCTGGCAGAAGGCTTCCGCCGGGCCTTCGATCACTTCACTGTCGCTCGGCTCGTTGTAGGTCCAGAGGGCACCGGAAGGTGCCGTGAGCCGCAAGTGGGGCCTCGGTTCCGGTGCCGTTTCCCCACGAACGGCGTAGGTCCAACCGTAGGTGTTGTTACCGAGCACGACGATGTTCTGAATGCGATCGGCGTTCTCCCGAACGACGCCAAGCTCGTCGTACACCTCCTGACCGTGAGCCCAGGTTTCCATGAGGCGCGCGGTAATGGAGGAGCGGGCACTCATGCTCGGCCCCGCCCACTTCAGACGCAGCGCCGGATCCGCCTTAGCGAAGCGCCCCGCCATGGCCTGATAGAAACTGCGCCAGCTTTCCAGAAGCGCAGCACCGGCAAGCCCGTCGAGATACTCCCGTTCGAAGTCACGAATGTGCTTCATGCCATCGCCGAGGCTGGCAAAAAACGCATCGAACCCTGCTTCGTCGGTCAGCGACAGATCGGCGGCATGGTTCCAGACGTGCAGATGTCGGATGACGTTGTTGAGGGTCCATCCCTTGAAAGCCGTCGGGCGCTCGAAGGCCTCCCCATCGAGATCAACCAGCAGCGCGTGAAGCGCTTCGCTTTCTGCCAGAAAATCCTGTGCCTGCTCCATGGATACTCCTCAGGCCTCTTCGGCCGGTTCGATTTCCAGAATCCGGGTGTCCGCAGCAATCTGCGTGCCCGGAGCGGCGGCGATGTGTTTCACGATGCCATCAACGGCCGCAAGAATCTCGTGCTGCATCTTCATGGCCTCGAGCACCGCCAGCCTGTCACCCCGGGCCACCCTATCACCCTCGGCGACCAGGATTTCGAGCAGTTGCCCGTGCATCGGGGCATTCACGATGCCATCGCCACCGGCTTCCTCTTCGCCGGCACCCAGGGCCGCGTAGTCGCAGACCGAGAGCGACCGCTCGGGCAAAGCAAGATGCAGCCGCCCGCCCGTTTCGAGCCAATAGCTCACTACGAGGTGGGTGCCACCGAGGGTGAGGCGCGCCGTCCCTTCATCGAGGGCATCGACGGTTGCGGCAAAGGATTCGCCATCCACGTCGACCTGATAGGCACCGGAGTCACCGGGACGAACCACAACCGACACCATGTCCTCACCCTGCGGATAGCGACGCATGGTGGCGAGGTCTCTGGCGCTGGCGAAGTCCATGAGTTCCGGGCTGACTGAGCTCTCCAGGGCCGCGGAGCGCTGCCCGAGGGCGTGTTCGAGCACACCAGCCACGGCAAACACAGCCGCATCGGGATCTCCGGGCTGCCAGCCCGCTTCGCCATAGGTTTCGCCAATGAATGCCGTCGTAGCCTCGCCGCGGGCAAAGGTCTCCTGGGAGAGTACGTCGATGAGAAAATCGCGGTTGTTGGCCACGCCGAAGAGCGCCGTGTGGCCCAGGCCTTCGAGAAGTCGACGCCGTGCCGCGTCGCGGGTATCGCCGTGGGCAATCACCTTGGCGACCATCGAGTCGTAGAAAGGAGATATCTCACCGCCGGTCGCAATGCCCGCATCAACGCGGACACCGGAGCCGGGTTGGAAGAGATGTACGGGTCCGGTGGCGGGCAGAAAGTCCTGCGCCGGATCCTCTGCATAAAGGCGGACTTCGATGGCGTGCCCGTCGAGACGAACGTCGTCCTGAGTCAACGGCAGGGCTCTGCCCTCAGCCACAGCCAGCTGCAGCGCCACGAGGTCGAGGCCGGTTACCGCTTCCGTAACAGGATGCTCCACCTGCAGGCGCGTGTTCATCTCGAGAAAGTAGAACTCACCGCTCTCGTCGAGCAGGAACTCGACGGTGCCCGCACCGCGGTACTCGACAGCCTGGGCGGCTTCTACGGCGGCCTGACCCATGGCGGCACGCAGGTCTTCGGTCATCACCGGACAGGGTGCTTCCTCGACCACCTTCTGATGACGACGCTGCACGGAGCAATCACGCTCGCCCAGATGGATCACGTTGCCGTGGTTGTCGGCAAACACCTGGATTTCCACGTGTCGGGGGCGAACAATGGCGCGTTCGAGAATGAGATGACCGGAGCCGAAAGCGTTCTCCGCTTCCGAACGAGCGAGCTTCAAGGCATCCGGCAGCGCATCTTCGCGTTCCACGAGCCGCATGCCGCGACCACCACCACCGGCCGACGCTTTCACCATGATCGGGAAGCCCACGTCCCGAGCTGCCGCAAGCAGAGCAGCGTCCTCCTGCTTTTCACCTTCATAACCCGGCACACAAGGCACTCCGGCTTCCAGCATGCGCCGCTTCGAGCGGGCCTTGTCGCCCATGACCTCGATGGCACCGGTGGGCGGCCCGACGAAAAGGATCCCGGCGGCTTCCACCGCCCTCGCAAAGTCCGCATTTTCCGAAAGGAAGCCATAGCCCGGATGGATGGCATCGGCCTGCCGTTCGCGAGCCGCTGCGATGACCGCATCACCGCGAAGATAGGACTCCGCCACGGGGGCGGCGCCGATGCAGACGGCCTCGTCCGCAAACTGTACGTGGGGAGCCTGCGCATCAGCCTCTGAATAAACGGCGATGGTGCGGATACCGGCGTCCCGCGCCGTGCGCATGATACGCAGGGCAATCTCTCCCCGATTGGCAACGAGGAGACTGCCGATCCGTTGCTGGTGTGCTGTTGTCGTCATGATCGGCCCCTCACATCCTTGCCACGCCGAAGCTGTTCGGCTTCAGCTCGCGCCGGCGCGCTTCGAGGGAGGTTTCCAGCGCGAAGCCGAGGACACGCCGGGTGTCGCGAGGGTCGATAACCCCATGATCCAGATTGCGTCCGGAGGTATAGAAGGCACTTTCCTGACGACTGAAGATGGCCTCAATAGCGGCTTCCTGTTCCTTAAGCGCAGTTGCGTCCACCGGCTGGCCGCGCCGCTCTGCGGCAACTTCCGCCACCTGGCTCATGGTCCGCGCAGCCTGCTGCCCGCCCATGACGCCGGTGGAGGCGTTCGGCCAGGAAAACAGAAAGTCAGGCTCGTAGGCGTAGCCGCACATGCCGTAGTTACCGGCGCCGTAGCTGGCGCCGATGTAAAGGGCGATGCGCGGGACGCGCACGTTGGTCACCGCCTGAATCATCTTCGAGCCGTGCTTGATCATGCCGGCGTGCTCGTACTCGGTGCCGACCATGTAGCCGGTGATGTTGTTCAGGAAGATGATGGGAATGTCCGCCTGATCGCAGAGCTGGAAAAAGTGCGTAGCTTTTGTTGCACCCGCCGGATCGAACGGCCCGTTGTTGCCGATGATGCCGCAGGCAAAACCCATGATGCTCGTCTGCACACAGACCGTCGCCGGTCCGTAGCCGGCTTTGAATTCCTGAAAGTCAGAACCATCGACAACGCGGGCGATCACCTCCCGCACGTCATAAGGCACGGTGTAGTCCACCGGCACGACCCCGGCAATCTCTTCCGGGTCATGAATCGGCGGCGTGTAGTCCCGACGATGCGGCGGATCGAGGCGCGCATTCCAGTCGAGACGGCCCAGCACGTCGCGGGCCATGGCAACCCCTTCCGCATCGTTTTCGGCCAGATACTCCACGGTCCCGGTTACCGCGGCATGCATCTCGGTGCCGCCAAGCTCACGTTCATCGGCAACCTCGCCGGTCGCTGCTCTGACCAGCGCAGCGCCGCCGAGGGCTGCCAGACCGTTGTGCTTCACGCCCACCACGTAGTCGCTCATCCCCGGCATGTAAGCGCCGCCAGCAGTCGAAGGTCCGTGGAGGACGACCAGCGTGGGAATACCGCGCGCGGACAAACGCGCCAGGTTCCGAAAGAGCTTCCCCGCATCGGCCCAGAGCTCGACCTGATACTCCATGAGGTTCGCACCCGCGCTCTCGACAAGGTGCACAAAGGGCAGCTTCAGGCGCAGGGCCATCTCCTGGGCGTTCAAGGCCGCCAGCCAGCCGCCGCGGGTTGCGGCCCCGGCGCGAATGCCGCTGTCGTCGGCCCAGACCATACAGCGCACGCCGCGGATGAAACCAATACCGAGAATCACGCTGCCCCCGGGAATGCTGGACGCCGGATCCTCGTCCTCGAGCAGGTAGTTGGTCAGGCTGTGCAGGCGCAGGAAAGGCATGCCCGGGTCGAGCAGCCGTGCGAGCCTTTCCCGGGGCGGCAGCTGACCCCGGGCTTCGAAGGTGGCTGCGCGCCGATTCGACGCGGCGACGGCTCTCGCTTCCAGCGCCCGGAGCTCATCCACGAGTTCGAGCATGTCGGCCCGATTGCGGGCGAAAGCGTCTGACGTCGTGTCAACGCGACTCTTGAAGACGGCCATAGATTCCCCCAACTGCAACGACGACGCGCGGCCGTCCATATCCAATGTCCGAGCGGCGCAGTATATCCGTTCCAAAGCCCGGCGCCGGAACTTGCTGTCACCCTGCTACACTGGCGTCGAGGAACGGAACATGCGGCTCGCTGTTCCGGGAGAGGAAGCAAGATGAGCGACCACCAAGGGTGCGCTTCGGGCGTGTCGGGCCCGCGAAGGTGCCAGGGCTGCATCAGCCCATGAACGACCTGGTCACCACCGAGACCGGCGTGACGCTCTGGACCACCAGCGCGGGTGACGGCGCGCCTCTGATTCTCGTCAACGGCGGTCCAGGCATGGCCGACTATCTCGGCCCCGTGGCCGAACTCCTCGCTCCCCGGCACACCGTTTACCGCTACGAACAGCGCGGCTGCGGACGCTCGAGCGCCACCGGAGAACTCACCCTCGGTGCCTTCATCAGAGATCTCGAGGCGCTGCGCAAACACTTCGGCCACGATTGCTGGACCCTCGTCGGCCATTCCTGGGGCGTCGATCTGGCCCTGGCCACAGCGCTCCATCATCCTGAGCGGGTTCGGGGTGTCGTCGGCCTTGCCGGCGGTCGCATCGTCAACGACCGCCACTGGAAGCAGCAGTACGAAGCCCGGCGCAGCGAGGAAATCCTGCCGGAAACCGCAGCACCGCCCTGCCCGGAGGTGAACCGCCAACTGAACGAGTCCTGGCGTGCCTACTGCCGCCGACCGGGGCTCCTGCAGGCACTGGCAACGCTCGAGACACCGGTCCATTTCATCTATCCGGAGAACGACATCCGGCCTGCCTGGCCGACAGAACAGCTGGCGGCGCTGCTGCCGAACGGATCCTTCGAGCAGCTCACGACCGCCGATCACAACCTCTGGCTCGGCAATACCGAGGGCCTCGCGGCGGCCCTCGAGCGCGCCCTGGTTGCAGCATGACCGGGATCACTCTGACACCGATCACCGTGGACAATCACAAAGCCCTGCGCGCGCTTCGCGTGCTCCCGGAGCAGGAAGGATTCGTCGCGACGGTGGAGGCTTCCCTGTCTGACGCCTATGTCTACGAGGATGCCGAGTTTCGCGGCGTCTTCGAAGGCGACGAACCGGTTGGCTATGTGATGATCTTTCCCTTCGACCGGGACGAGCACCGCCTCGTGAACATCGTACGCCTGATGATCGCCGGCCCTCACCAGGGTCGGGGGCTCGGCCGCGCGACCCTCGAGCTGACCTTAGACTGGATCCGTTCCCTGGAGCCTGCCGTTGATCTGATCCGCATCTCCGTCGTACCCGAGAATGAAGTGGCCCTCGGCCTCTATCTCAGTCTCGGCTTCGAGACGAAGGGCCTGGAAGACGGCGAGGTCGCCCTTTACCTGCGCCCCTGAGCTACACGCGATCGAACACCAGGGTCGCATTGGTGCCGCCGAAACCGAAACTGTTGCTCATGATCCGCTTGAGCCCCGCGCCATCCTTCCTTTCCGTGGCAATGGGGTAACCGTCGGCTTCCGGGTCGAGCACATCGACGTTGGCCGACCCGGCAATGAAATCGTGCTCCAGCATGAGCAGTGAATAAATGGCCTCGTTCACACCCGCGGCCCCAAGGGCGTGGCCGGTCAGCGACTTCGTGGAGGACACGACCGGCAAGGCATCACCAAACACCTTCCGGATGGCCGCCAGTTCCGTCATGTCGCCGGCCGGCGTGCTGGTTCCGTGGGCGTTGATGTAGTCCACACCCCCTTCGAGCTCGCCGAGCGCCAGCTGCATGCAGCGCACGGCGCCTTCCCCGGAAGGCGCCACCATGTCTGCACCATCAGAAGTGGCCCCGTAGCCGGTCAGCTCTGCATAGATCTTCGCGCCACGAGCGAGGGCACGTTCCCGTTCCTCGAGCACCAGCACACCGGCACCGCCGCCAATGACAAAGCCGTCGCGGTCCTGATCGAAAGCGCGCGAGGCTTTCTCCGGTGAGTCGTTGTATTTCGTGGAAAGTGCACCCATGGCATCGAAGAGAAAGGCCATGCACCAGTGCACCTCCTCGCCACCGCCGGCAAAGACGACGTCCTGTTTGCCAAGCTGAATGAGCTCGGCACCATGGCCGATGCAGTGGGCGCTGGTCGCACAGGCAGAGCTCAGGCTGTAGTTCACACCCTTGATACCAAAGGGTGTGGCGAGGCAGGCAGAGTTCGCACTACCCATGACTTTGGTCACCACATAGGGCCCCACACGTCGGAGTCCCCGGTCCCGGAGCGTGTCTGTTGCGAGGAGAAAACTCGCCAGGGAGCCGGCACCAGAGCCCATGACCAGTCCCGTGCGGGGATTCGAGACGTCCTCGCCAGCAAGGCCTGCATCCTCGATGGCCTCTTCCATGGCGAGATAGTTCCAGGCAGCCCCGTCGCCCATGAAGCGGCGCACCTTCCGGTCGATGCGCGCCTCGAAGTCGACGTCAACGAGACCGGCCACCTGTGAGCGCATCCCCTGCTCCGCAAATTCCGGCGCGCTGACGATGCCGGAACGACCGGCTTTCAACGCCTCGAGCACTTCGGCTTTGTTGTTACCGATGCTCGAGACGATGCCCATACCCGTGACGACGACGCGTTTCATGGCGAACTCCCTACTGACACAGCGGCAATATACGTGTTTCGACCGCCGCCAGACGACCGGAAAGCGTCACGACACTACGGAGAGACTCCGGAGAGATTCCGGAGCACGCAGGCAGGCGCTTCAGTCGGGCCCAGGCCCGCTCCGGTGCTCGACCCCGAGCTGGGTGATGAGAAGCGCTGCGCCGATGAGCGTGAAACCTTTGATGAAGGAGGCCTGCTGGATGGCGCGCATGGCTTCTCCTTCTGCGTGAATCATCTCGTAGCCGTGCACCACAATCGTTACGGGAAGCAGGAAAATCACGAGCAGCCATCCGCCGAGGCGCGGACGCCAGTTGAAGAGAATCATGGCGGCACCGGAAAGCTCAACGACACCAGAGAGCAGCACCCAGAAGAGTTTGTAGGGGAACGCCTCAGGCATGAGTGAGAGGTAATAGGGGATGTTAATGAAGTGAGTGATCCCGGAGAGAAAAAACAGCGCGGTGAACAGCACGCGGGCGGCAACGGTCAGAGCCTGATGGTTGGGCAACTGGTGTTCGGCAAACATAGGTCTTTACTCTTGAGTTGAGAGAGGGGAACCCCGGCGCATCACTCAGCACCCGGCCGCGGCCTGTTGACTTCGACGCATCAGGCCGCCTGCGCCACATGCTGCGCGATCCAGGCGCTGATTCGTTGCTTTCTCGCCACCGTGGAATCCCGGGCGACGCCTTCGATCACATCAGTCAGCCGCACGGCAGCGAGCGCCTCCCGGTAACCGGATTCGGCGCGCTGAAAAGCGGCGGCGATGGTACAGGGTCCGGTACACTCCGCCGGTGACGCGCCACAGGGACCCTTGCGCCGCACCTCCGTGCAGCGAAAGCTCGGCGTAGTCCCTTCAATCGCTGCGGTGATGTCCCAGAGCGACAGGGTCTCGGGGATTCTCGCCAGCCGGTAGCCACCAGCTGCGCCGCGCTTCGCCGTCACGATGCCTGCCCGACTCAACGCCTGTAGCTGTTTCGCGAGATAAGGCGTTGGCACACCCAGAAAATCAGCCAACGCATCGCCGGGCAGCACCGCCCCCGGCGGCAGCAGAGCCAGCAGCGCGCAGGTATGGGCGGCCCATTCGACGCCTTTACCAATCTTCACTGTCCCTCCCCGCCGGAGCGAGGCGACGCCGTGGCGCGGCAACCGCTATGGCGCGCTTCGAGGCTGAGAAACTCAGCGGCCAAGGCCGTTACGTAAGGCCGCTACGCGAGCGCCGTTGACACCGCCATCCGAGTGACCGACGCGGGAGGCGGAGCGCACATGGACCGCGTCTTCCCCAAGGCGAAACTCGACGTCATCAACGAAGCTGAAGGTGCTCGACGTAAACTCCGCCGCCAGATAGTCAGCTTCTTCCCTGGTCACCACGCCGCCCAGGTCAACGATCATCGCCGGCAGCCGCGGCCAGACGTCAATCGGGAAAGAATCAACCTGCTTCTCGGCTACGGTGCCAGCCTCACTGGATGCACAGTTGGGCGATTCCGGACAGGGGATCAGTCGCCCGTCTACGAGACCCGGTGCCACGCCGGACTGCGATTGCTGCCCCAGATAGAAAAAGCCGCCGATGCCGAGCACGAACAACAGAACGACAGCGATGAGCAGGTATTTCATGGTGATCGGGTCTCTTCGATTATGGACATTATTTATCCATAATTTACCGGGAAGGCAGTGTTCCGTCAATGGGTTGCCGCACCTTAAGGGCGCCAGGGAACGCGGCGGGGATGGCGAGACCTCAGACAACCTCGTTCGCGAAGGGCAACCGGACGGTTGTTCAGGGGGTATTGGCCCAGCTAGGTAAGCGCGTCGCGCATCCATCTGGCCAACTCGTCCATCGCGGCATCGGTGACACGCTCTGTGTCCTCTACGCCAAGATAGTTGAAGACCTTGGCACCAACGTTCTCCTCTGGCATGTCCGGCATTCTCGGGACGACGTGAAAGTGAACGTGAGGGTGTTGTGGGTGTTCGGCGAACTGCATGACGTAAGTCTTGGCACATCCGAGACGCTGCTTCAGACAGGCTGACACCCGCCTGAGCAGGTCACCCAACTCGAGGGCTTCCGCTTCCGTGAGCTGATCAATGGATTCGATGTGCCGTCCGGGGACCAGCACGAGCCAACCCAGCAGCGAGGTGTCGTAGCTATGCACCAGATCCCAGAGCCCCGTTCGAAGGATCGAGTCCCAGAGCGGCGCAGCGCCGGCATCGCGCGTTTGTATTCGGTCGCAGGTCGCGCAGCGGCTCATTGACACTCTCCCCTCTGTCGCTGACGGATCTTGTCGACCATGAACTCAGGCCAGCACCGAGCGGGTGTCCTGAATCTCCCGGTTACGCGAATAGAAAGACAGATCCACCGTCCGCTTCAGGTGCGGCAGGAGCAGCTGCGCCGGCTCAACGTCGTGCGCCGGCCCGGCAGCGACGATCTCCGCCATGAGATCACCGACGACGGGTGCGTTCTTGAACTGATTGCCGCTGGTACCGATTGCAAGGAAATAGCCTTCGAGGTCTGTGCGATCGTAGACGGGGATCCAGTCATCGGATACATCGTATAAACCCACGGTACCGCGGGCGCTGTTTTCGATGGCCAGTGCCGGGAAGCGCTGTGCCGTGCGATGCACCTGGGTCGTCCACTGATTTGTGAACCCGGCGTTGTAGTCATCGGGATCGACCACGTCCTCATCGTCGCAGGGCGGATCGGCCGTGCCGATGAGCAGATCCGGGCCATCCGGGCGCTGATACACACCGGCATCGAGATCCACGACGAACCCGTTGCCCCCTTCTCGAAACCCTTCCGGTGACCTGAGATAGGCCACTTCGTGCCGCTGCGCGCGGGTCTGAATTCTGAGCGATGCGGCGATTCCAGCGAGCTCGTTAATGCGCCTCGAGTGCGGGCCCGCCGCATTGATGACGATGGGCGCAGAGAGTCGGGTTCCGTCAGCCAGCACAACGCCCCTTACGCCGCCGGCGCTGCTCGTGACCTCTGCCACACGGGCGCCAAAGCGAAACTCCGCGCCCCGCGCGGCCGCGCTCGCTTTCAGGTTGCCCGCAGCAAGCTGCGGGTCCGATACGTAGCCTGCTTCCTCGAGGTAAATACCGCCGCTCATCCGGCCCGGAACGGGCAGTCCAAACGCAGGATCGTCAGGTCGTTTCGGCGGTCCGAAGGCGTCGAGGCAAACGCCCGGGTACAGAGCGAGCACCGCCTGCGCATCGAGCCACTGGTAAGCGGCACCGATTGCATCCAGGGCCTCGAGGTTCCGGGCATAGGCGTCTTCCTCACCCTCCCTCACGAGCACCAGGCCACCGCATTCCCGGTACCGGGCGAGCCCCGCGGGATCTTCGTGATCGAGGTAGCCGGCCCAGTCCTGCCAGCGGTAGCGTGCCTCCTGGGCAATGGCCGCGGAAGTGACGTGGCTGTAAAAGGAACGGACGATTGCGGACGAGTGGCTCGTTGAGCCATAGCCGGGCGCGGGCAGCGCATCCACGTTCAGGGTTTTGAGCCCACGCCGGGTCAGGCCAAGGGCAATCGCGCAGCCGATTACCCCGGCGCCGATGATGACTGCGTCGCTCGTGGTCTGTGAACTCACGCACTGATTCCTGAGTTTGCAGCCGCTCATGCTAACTCAAGGGCTCAGGCCGTGGCCGAGTTCGCACCCCACACCCGGAGATCCCCGTAATGTCATGAATTCATTAAAGAATCTGCCATAACGGACGATACCCATGCGCCTTTCGACTTCTCTGCGGAGCCTCGGCTACCGCGCCATCGCCCTGACCGTGCTGCTCCTCGCGACACAAAGCCTGCAGGCAGGCTTAAGCAGCATGCGCGAACCTCTCTTCGGCAGCACCGACGCCGCCCGGGACCGGGCCGACGCCGTCGACGCCGTTCTCCTCGCACCGATCGGCTACGCCGACGCCGTCGAGTACTACGAGCGCGCTGAGAGCACCTACGGCCGCGGCGGCAGCATCGACAGCATCCGCCGCTATCTGACGAAGGCAGAGACTCACTTCAACAAGGCAACGGAAGCCGCGGAAATCGCCGCAACGGCCCTCGACAGCGTGATCCGCGCGCGCGAAGACGCGGTTGCCAGCGAAGCACCCGCTTACGCGACCCGGCAGTGGGACGACAGCGAAGAAGATTTTGCCGAAGCAACGCGGCGCCTCGAGCGCGGCAGCATCAAGTCCGCCGAGCGCTATGCGGCCAAAGCGGAAGCCGCCTACCGGGATGGCGAGCTCATCGCCATCAAGGCGAACTATCTGAGCGAAACCCGCGAGTACCTCCGCATGGCTGAGAAGCTGAAGGCGGAACGCTACGCACCGCTGTCGCTGACCAACGCACGGCAGTACCTCGAAGCGGCGGAGCAGGAGCTCAACGCCAACCGCTACGACACCGACAAGCCCAGAAGCCTCGCCGCTGACGCGAAACACAACGCCTTACACGCCATCTACGTGGCCAAGCTCGAACACCGGGTTCGCAGCCGCGAGACCACCCTAGAAGAAATCCTCCTGGAGTGGCAGGCGTCTATCGGCCGCATGGGGGCAACGCTGGATACACCCGTCTACTTCGACTACGGCGAGGCGGCCGCAATCGACACTCTGCTCGAGGCCATCGAGCGGATCCAGATGCGCGAACGCACGCTTGCGCAGCAGCTCGAAGACAAAGACGCGGCCTACGCTGGCCTCTCAGAGCAGGCCGGCAAAATGCAGGAACTGCTCGGCGGCGGGAACCAGACCATTGAGGAGCTCGAGGTGTTGATCGCGGAGCAGAATCGGCGGCTGGAACAGCAGGCGCGCCACCGGGAACGCTTCGCGACGGTCGAGTCCCTCTTTGAAGCCAACGAAGCCACCGTGCTCCGCCAGGGCGACACTGTGATCATCCGCATGATCGGTCTCAACTTCGACAGCGGCGCTTCGCGTCTGAAAAACGAGCATCTGACATTGCTCGACACCCTCGAAGCGGCCATCAGCGAGTTCCCGGAAAGCCGGGTGGTGGTGGAAGGCCACACGGATGCCTTCGGCTCCGATGCCGATAACCTGAATCTCTCCCAGGCGCGGGCGGACGCCGTGGTGCAGCATCTCCTCGGCAGCCTGCCGATTTCTCCGGCGAACCTGAACGCCATGGGCTACGGAGAAGCCCGTCCCGTGGCAAACAACGAGACGCCCGAAGGCCGCAAACGCAATCGCCGCATCGACGTGGTGATCAAGCCGCTGTGGATCGACGCCCAGACCATCGCCCGGGTGCAGGTACCGGACATCGTCCTCGACGCTCAGTAAGCGCGCGTCCGGCTGGGCTGGCATTCCCCCCATGCCCCGCGGAAGATGATCTCGATAGATCATCTTCCCGGAGCCTGGCATGGAACGCCCCGCCGTCGATCTGAACGCGCTCCGCGCGCGCATCACGGAGCTCAAACTCGCCGATGAGCGAGCGGTGGTGGCCGATCTCATCGAAGCCGCCAGCGACGGGCTGGAGAGCGGCCGCCGCGCGGCCGCCCTTGCCCAGTCCCGGATGCTCACCAGCCGCTGCCGGGATCATGCCGAAGAATCCGGCACCCTCGACGCGTTTCTGAAACAGTTCGGTCTGTCGAATCCGGAGGGCGTAGCCCTCATGTGCCTTGCAGAGGCCCTGCTGCGAGTGCCCGACGACGACACCGCCGATAGGCTCATTGCCGAGAAGATCAACTCCGGTGACTGGGCCGCACATCTGGGGGAATCCGATTCGCTGTTCGTCAACGGTTCCGTCTGGGGCCTGATGCTCACGGGTCGTCTGGTCACCGTGGAGCCGGAAGCCGAGGGGGATCCGGGGAGCTGGGTGCGACAACTCGTCAGCCGCGTCGGCGAGCCGATCGTGCGCTCCGCCGTGGTGCAGGCGATGCGTATTCTCGGCCGCCAGTACGTGCTCGGAAGGACCATCGAGGAGGCGCTGGCCAGGGCCGCCGGACCGAACGACGTCGGCGATCTCTATTCCTTCGACATGCTCGGTGAAGGCGCCCGCACCTGGGAAGATGCCCGCCGCTACGAAGCGGCTTACCGGGACGCCATCGAAGCCATCGGCGCCACACCCGCAGGCACGGATCCGCGCACGAACCACGGCATTTCGATCAAGCTTTCGGCGCTGCATCCACGCTTCGAAGCGAGCCAGCGCGATACCATGCTGGATACGCTCACGGACAGCCTGACGAGCCTCGCAAGGCTGGCGCGCAGCTACGAGCTCGGCTTCAGCATAGATGCCGAAGAAGCCGATCGCCTGGAGCTGACCCTCGATCTCTTCGAGCGCCTGGCCCGTGCACCGGAGCTTGCCGGCTGGAATGGCCTCGGCTTTGTGCTGCAGGCCTATCAGAAACGGGCTCCACAGATCGCCGACTGGCTCATTGCGCTGGCCAGGGAAACCGATCGGGCCTTCATGGTCCGCCTCGTCAAAGGCGCCTACTGGGACGCGGAAATCAAACACGCTCAGGAACTGGGCCTTCCCGACTATCCGGTCTACACACGCAAGCCCAACAGCGACCTCTGTTACGAGGTCTGTGCTGCACGACTCCTGGCGGCACCGGATGTGATCTACCCACAGTTCGCCACGCACAACGCAACCACCGCCTGTCAGGCCCTCGAGCTTGGGGGAGACCAGGACTTCGAGCTGCAGCGGCTGCACGGCATGGGCGAGCTCATGTTTGCGGAGCTCGATCGCGAAACCGGGCAACGTCGGGTGCCCCTCCGGGTTTACGCACCCGTGGGCTCCCACCAGGACCTGCTGCCCTACCTGGTGCGGCGGTTGCTGGAGAACGGCGCCAACAGTTCTTTCGTGAATCGTTTCCTCGACGAACAGGTGCCTGTGGATGAGCTCGTTCAGGATCCCCTGCTCGAGGTTCGCGAGGCAGC
This sequence comes from Pseudomonadales bacterium, assembly GCA_965230005.1. Taxonomy (GTDB): domain Bacteria; phylum Pseudomonadota; class Gammaproteobacteria; order Pseudomonadales; family Azotimanducaceae; genus SZUA-309. Next base: position 5,394,508 of record OZ245934.1, on the reverse strand, counting down.
GGACGCACGGCACAGCCGCATTCCGAAACCCCTGGATCTCTATCGCGCGGCCGGCGAGCCGCGGCAGAACTCGGCGGGATTGGACCTGACGGTGCCGGCCCTGCGGCAGAGTCTGCGGGCACGTTTTGCGACGCTGGCGAGAGAGTCCTTCAGTGCGGCGGCTGCCAGCGGCAGCGCCGAGACGGCCGTCCGGAGTCCGGCAAACGTCGAGCACATCGTCGGCCGCGTGCGCGAAGCCAGTCCGAACGCTGTGCGTGCGGCCATCGAGCGGGCAAAAGCGGCGGAGCCACTCTGGTCAGCCTGCCCGGTAGAGGAGCGGGCCGCCTGCCTCGAGGCCGCGGCCGATGCCCTGGAATCCGATAGAGACACCCTCCTCTATCTGCTCGGCGCCGAGGCCGGTAGAACGGTGCCCGATGCCCTCGCCGAAATCAGGGAAGCTGCCGACTTTCTCCGCTACTACGCCTGGCAGGCGCGGCAGCACTTTGCGGAGCGAACGCTGCCGGGACCTACCGGCGAAGCCAATGCCCTCGGTATTCATCCCCGAGGCACCTTCGCCTGTATCAGCCCCTGGAATTTTCCGCTGGCCATCTTTCTCGGCCAGCTGAGCGCGGCCCTTGCAGCAGGCAACTGCGTGCTCGCCAAACCCGCGGAGCAGACGCCGCTCGTGGCCGCTCGCGCCGTCCACTGGCTCCAGGAAGCGGGGGTTCCAGAGAACGCACTCCAGCTGCTGCCCGGCGACGGTGCGACCATCGGCGCCCTGCTCACGGCCGACGACCGTATCAACGGGTTTGCCTTCACGGGTTCAACGGCCACCGCTCGACAGATCAATCAGGCGCTCGCTGCGCGGACCGGTCCCATAGTGCCATTCATCGCGGAAACCGGCGGGCAGAACGTCATGATCGCCGACAGCACGGCACTTCCGGAACAGCTCGTGGACGACGTGATCACCTCCGCCTTTCGCAGCGCCGGCCAGCGCTGCTCGGCACTCCGGGTGCTCTATCTGCCGAGCGCAATCGCTGACAAAGTCCTCGACATGTTGCGCGGTGCCATGGCGGCGCTCACGCTCGGCGACCCGCTTGATCTGGCGACGGACATTGGTCCTGTGATCGACGCAGCGGCTCGGGATCGCCTGCTTGCACACAGCGAGCGAATGGACCGAGAGGCTACCCCCATTGCGGCTCTCGAAACACCATCATCGAAGGGCAGCTTCTTCGCCCCGAGAGCCTATGAGATCGACTCGATCTCGAGCCTCGAGGGCGAGGTTTTCGGTCCCATCCTGCACGTGGTGCGCTACCGGCCTCAGGATCTTGATCGCGTGATCAATGAGATCAACGGCACGGGCTACGGGCTCACTCTCGGCATACACAGCCGCATCGCGGCTTTCGCCGAGGAGATCCACCGCCGCGTGCGTGCCGGGAACACCTATGTGAATCGAAACATGATCGGAGCGGTGGTTGGGGTGCAGCCTTTCGGCGGCCAGGGCCTTTCCGGTACCGGCCCGAAAGCCGGCGGTCCGCACTATCTGGAACGATTTACCGTGGAACGGACCTTCACGGACAACATCACGGCCCGGGGCGGCAACGCCGCCCTCTTCGAACTCGACGAAGACTGACCTCAGGCGCCGACCCGGGCCTCCGGCCAGAGACGCAGGAAGTTCTCCGTGTAGAACGCGGTCTTGATGGCCTCGTCCGCATCGGCGAGGGAGCGCTCGAAGCGGGCGATGGGATCGCGGGTGCCCTCCACGTGCGGATAGTCGCTGGAGAAGAGATAGAGCTGATCGTTCGACTGGGCGACGAGATTGGCAACGTCCTCGTGGGGGAACGGCGTGAAACCCATCTGCTCGGAAAGCTGCTCCGTCGGCGTGCGCTCGAAGCGAACAGACTCATCCACACGACCGTAGATCCGAGAAACCCAATCGAGGCGTCGGAGCAGTTCAGGCACCCAGCCAGCGCCGAGCTCCACCGCCGCCCCTTTCAGCGTCGGATGCCGGGCGAACACGCCGTCGAGCACCAGCATGCTGATGAACATCTCCGTCGGCTGATGGAGCACGGCGGCGTCCTTGGTGCGGACGTTCTCACCGCCGCCCATCCAGTCTTTCGTAGGCGCGCGGCCGTTGTTGCTCCAGGGATTGAGCACCTGCAGCGGCGCGCCGCCAACGTGGAGCAGAAACGGCGTGCCGGACTCGGCGAGGCGGGCCCAGAACGGATCGAAGTCCACGTGGCCCGGTGAACGCTCGATCGGCGCCCGGTGCGGCACCCAGATGGACTCGAGGCCGGCCTCGAGGGCCCAGTCCAGCTCCCGGATTGCGTGTTCAGGATCATCGAGGGGCACGATGCCGACTCCCATGAGCCGATCATCATCGGCGCAGAACTCGGCCATGTGCCGGTTGTGCGCGCGGGTCGCACCATAGCGAAGCTTCGGCGGCTTCTTCGAGCTCGGGTGAAACGGAAAGGCCACGCTGTGAGTGGCAAAGACCAGCTGCTTCTTGAATCCGAGCAGGTCCATGGCCGTACTCCGGTCCGAGGCCGTGAACGCGCCAAGGGCCTGAATCTCTTTCGAGCTTTCAATGAGCTTGTCGCCCAGGGCAATCTGCTCCGCCACGTGTGCCTCGGAGTGACGGCCGCCCTGAGCCATGATCTCTGCCACTTCCTCGTCTGAGACGAGCGAGGCCGAGTAGCTCACCTCGGGAATCTCGGCCCGGATATCTGGATCCGCATAAGCGGTGAGGAAGTTCGGCAGCTCCATGATGTGGCTGTCTGCATCGTAGTAGTCGCGATCGGCCGGTGCGTAGGCCATGTCAGTTCTCCCCTGTGTGCGCACGCCCGTCGGGAATGCGGATTTTGATGTTGCGATAGGCAACTGGATCGCCGTGATCCTGCAGGCCAATGTGCCCGCTTTCAAGCGTGCCGTAGGCCGGCCAGCGGGCGAATTTGCTCGCCGCAACCCGAGCTCGCCAGTCTTCGCTGCCCAGCTCGTAAGTCACCACGTGGACACCGTTCAACCACTGGCTGACCTCCTGTCCGGCCACCCGGATCCGCGCGTGATTCCATTCTCCTGCAGGCTTGACCGCTCCGGCCGGTGCCGGGTGCAGGCCGTAGTTCGAACCGGCTGAGGTAAGCGGGCTCTGCCCGTCCCGATGGCCGGCATCGTCGAGCACCTGCATCTCCGGGGCGGTCATGAAAATGTAGGGTTCCGTTTCACCGGCGCGGATGAAGATGCCGCTGTTGCCCCCCGCTTCCACGCGCCACTCGAGCTCGAGTTCGAAGTCGCCGTATTCCTCGATGGTGACGATGTCACCGCCACGTTCAGTCCAGGCCAGGGTGCCATCCACCACCGCCCAGCCGGCTTCCAGGCTCTCGCGCTGGTAACTGCGCCAGCCTGCGAGCGTCTCTCCATCGAACAGCAGCATCCAGCCTGCCGCGGCTTCCGCCTCCGTGAGTTGATTGTGGGCGGCGCTTGCCGAGGCGGCGAGCATCGTCAACAGCGCCATAGCCCCGAGTGGCTTTGTTTTTCGCATCATGTGTTGAATCCGCGGAAGGGGGTTTCGATGGTCTTGAGCTCGGCAATCAGATCCGGCGGCAGGCCGCCGGGGTCGTCGACGGGGGTGCCGGTACCCACCGTATCAACGAGGCCGCCGAAGCGCTCCGTCATGGCGCCTTTGAGCTCATCATGGCGGCCAACGGCGGTAAAAAGATGCACCACGTCGTCGCTGACGGCAGCGGTCATGGCGTCCCACTCACCGACCCGGGCGAGATGATTGAGTTTTTCGCCCAGGTCCTCGAGCCCGTGCACCTCGAACACGGGCCAGTAGGCGCGCGTCGAACCGTAGAACCCAACCCGCGCCCGAACCCATTCGAAGGCCCGAGCCACCGCCTCATCGGTGGCGCCGGTAGCAACAAATCCCCCACCGGAGATCTCAAAGTGTTCGCGGCGCCGATCCGCGCCCTGCATCGCCTTCAACAGTCTTGGCAATGCAACATCCTCGAGATACTTCCGGGTGCAGAACACATGCAGCCGGGCACCATCGCAGTGTTCACCGGCAACCCGCATCATGGCGGGGCCCACGCCGGCAATGGTGATGGCGGGCAGCGGTTCGTCCATGGGCTCGGGCGTAAAATTCGGCGTCATGAGTGAGAAGCGATAGTGCTCCCCCTGAAAGTCGAGCGGGTCGCCGTGCCGCCAGCAGGCCCAGATGGCGCGAATCGCCTGCACGCACTCCCGCATCCGCGGCGCCGGTGCGGACCAGGGCACGCTGAAGCGTCGTTCGTTGTGCCCTTTCACCTGAGAGCCGAGACCCAGCACAAAGCGCCCCCGGGAGGCTTTCTGCAGATCCCAGCTGAGGTTGGCAAAGACCATGGGACTGCGGGCAAAGGCAATGGAGATGCTGGTGGCGAGTTCCACCCGCTGACTGGCAACAGCCGCGACGGCCAGGGGCAGGAAGGGGTCGTGCCGGTTTTCCTGAGTGGTGACCACGTCGTAACCGGCCGCTTCGACCGCCTCGATGGCCTTCGGCACTCTGGTCAGATCGTCGTTAGGTACGCCCGTGACGAGACGCATCGGCTTCTGGCTCCCCAGTCCATCCCCAAGCGGAGAAGAGTAGCCCAGGGGCCCGGGACCGCGAAAGCCTGTGCGTACGCCGCCGACTACTCGCCGCTGCGGGACCCTCGCAGAGGTTCAGGCAAGGGTACGGTCGTCATCCAGGCGACGGTTGCGTCGACGAGTTCCCCACTGAAGCGTCCCGTCCCTCTGGAGACGAAGCTCTGCGCCTCGCCCGCATAGCTGAGAAATTCAGGACCCAGGCCGGGTAGCGACTGGAACTTACCGCCAGTGAGCCGGGCAATGCGTTCATGATCCGCCCGGCTGCTCACCCAGTCGTAGCTGCCGTGCATCGCGAGCGTCGGCTGCCAGACCTGCCGCCAGGCGCGAGCCGGATCGTGGGCGCCGAGCGCAACAAAGAACGCCACGGAGCGTTCGTTGTAGTGTTCGTCCGAGGCGAGCCGCACGTCTTCAAGGGACTCTACGCCGTCGATGCGCTCGCGGAGTTCCGCCGGCGTCCGCCCTTCCACGAGGAGCCCTTCCTGAAACGCTTCCCTCAGGACCTGACGCTCGGCAATCTCCACTTCGGAGAGACCGGCGAGGCGGTCCTGACGCTCGAAGTTGCGCATCATGTGGTCGAGCCAGGGCTCCGCGACCGTGCCGTAAACCATGATTCCAGCGACGTTGCGGCTGGCAATCAGCGGTGCCAGCACCCCGCCGAGACCGTGGCCGAAGAGAAAGATGCGGCCATCGAAGCCCCGCCCCGCCAGCGCTTCGATGGCCGCCTGATAGCCCCGCCGCTCGTCTTCGAAGCTCAAGGCGGAACAGTCCGGTCCATCGCTGTCGCCCTGCCCCCGCTTCTCGAGTCTCGCGGTGGCATAACCCGCGGCCGCCCAGCCGTCGATGAGCTGCTTCACCGGATGGTCCACGTCGAGCCAGTAGTCGACGGAGCGGCAACTGAGGCCCTGCAGGTAGAACACGAGCGCCCGGCTGCCGTCGATGGGTTCCGTGAGAATCAGACGCTGGCGGATTCCATCCACGCTCACCTGCTCGTAGCGAACGAGGCTACCGGGCACTTCTTCCCGCGGCAGCACGCCAAGCGGCGGCGAGACCCGAATGGCGCGATTCGGCCCCCGGTAGTAGCGCATGAAGATGCGCTGACCGGCGGGTGTGCGGGCCAGCTCCGCACGAAGGTCTTCGAAGGCTTTGATGAGATTCACCTCACCCACGGACGTCAGCCGATCGCCGGGCCGGATCCCTGCTGCCTCCGCCGTTGAACCGGGCATGACGGACGTAACGGCAAGCCCGGGCGCGCTCCTGTCCTGCAGGTCGAACTGGAGACCCAGATAGGTGCGACGCTGCAGCTCGGCAGCGGACCCGGAGGCGGCAAAGAGCAGTGCGATCAGGCAGATGCCCAGGCAGACGACCGGCTGCGCGCGCACCGCCTGCCTCAGCCGCGCTGGCATTGCCGAAGATGCTGTCCTGTTCCTGATCACGCCCTGCTCGCCTCGATCCTGCGCCCGTGCTCGAAGGACGCAGGGCCAGTCTACCGTTGGCGGGATCTCCGGCAACGACCCCCACAGTTCCCGCTGGAACACGCATTGCCGTAGCATGGGCCCCAGCTAAATGCCTCAAACAAGGAGAGCCCATGTTCCGCCGCCATCGCTTCGTTCCGCTCGTCGCCGCCGTCCTGGGTCTGTGCCCGCTGCTGGCCGTCGCCGCCATGGATCCGGAAACCCGCGCCAGCGTCGAAGCGGCCATCGCCGGGGATCACCGCAGTGACGCCAACCGCGCTCGCGACGCTTACCGGAAGCCCCTCGAAACGCTCGACTTTCTCGGGCTCGATCAAGGCATGACGGTCGTCGAAATCTGGCCTGGCGGCGGCTGGTACACGGAGATCCTGGCCCCGGTGCTCCAGGACGACGGGCTGTTCTATGCCGCCCAGTACAACCCCAATGGCGCTTACGGTTATCAACGTCGAGGCCTCGGTGCATTCCTCACCAAGCTCGGCGGCACACCCGATCTTTATCGCGACGTTGTCGTCACGGAATTCGATCTGCCCTACAGCCTCGACATTGCACCGCGAGGCTCCGCCGATATGGTCCTCACGTTCCGCAACGTCCACAACTTCACCATGGATCTCTACGACGGTGGTGCCCACGCACGGCTCGGCTTTCAGGCCATGTACGATGCTCTGAAACCGGGGGGCGTGCTCGGCGTTGTCGACCATGAATGGGACGACGCCGCCAACGAGGATCCCCTCTCGGCTAACGGTTACATATCCCGAGCGAGAACCATCGCCCTCGCAGAAGCGGTGGGCTTCGAACTGGCCGGCGCATCGGAAATCCTCAAGAACCCGAAGGACACGAAAGACTACGAGCCAGGCGTATGGGCCCTGCCCCCGAGCTACGCGCTCGGTGAGAAAGATCGGGAACGCTACGCCGCCATTGGTGAAAGCGACCGCTTTCTGCTCAAGTTCGTGAAGCCCGAGAGCTGATTCAAGAATCAGATAACTGCCTTATCTATATGAATTACAAAGAAATTCATCTCTCAGACGACCCGAGCGACCACTGCTATACTTGCCGGCTTTCGTCAACGCACCAGGGAGCAGCATGAACCACCAAGACGTCATCATCGTCGGTGCCGGCCTGTCGGGCATCGGTGCCGCTTACTATCTTCAGGAACAGTGCCCGGGCAAGTCCTACACCATCCTTGAAGGCAGAGACGCCATCGGTGGCACCTGGGATCTGTTCCGCTATCCGGGCATTCGCTCCGACAGCGACATGCATACCCTCGGCTACGACTTCAAACCCTGGCGGGAGGCCAAGGCCATTGCCGATGGACCGTCCATCAGGAAGTACGTCAACGAGACGGCCGACGAGAACGGCATCCGCGAGCACATCCGCTTCAACCACAAGGTGAAGGCAGCCTCCTGGTCTACGGACGACGCCCGGTGGACGGTCACCACCGAGCGTTCCGATACCGGCGAGGTGGTACAGCTCACCTGCAATTTCCTCTACATGTGCAGCGGCTACTACAACTACGATGAAGCCTACGACCCGGGCTTCGCAGACATCGACAACTTCAAGGGCGAGGTGGTGCATCCTCAGTTCTGGCCCGAAGACCTCGACTACGAGGGCAAGCGCGTGCTGGTCATCGGCAGCGGCGCCACAGCCATGACCATCGTGCCCTCCATGGCACAACGCGGCGCACAGGTCACCATGCTGCAGCGTTCGCCCACCTACGTGGTCTCCCGCCCGGACCAGGACAAGATTGCCAACGGTCTGCGGAAGATCCTGCCGGAAAAGTGGGCCTACGCCATCACCCGCTTCAAAAACGTGCGCATGCAGGACTACATGTACCGGCAGACGCGGACCAACCCGGAGAAGGTCAAAGAGCGGTTGCTGGGCTGGGTACGCGACGCCATCGGCGACGAGCAGACGAAGGCCAACTTCACTCCGCACTACAATCCCTGGGATCAGCGCCTGTGTCTCATCCCGAACGCCGACCTCTACCAGGCCATCAACGAAGGCTCGGCGAAAGTCGTTACCGCACGCATTGAACGTTTCACGGAGACCGGGGTTGCGCTGGACAACGGCGAGTCCATCGAGGCCGACATCATCGTCACCGCCACGGGCCTCAAGCTCTCGGTGCTCTCAGACGTTGCCTTCAGCGTCGACGGCGACGACATCGCCTGGCCGGACACCATCGCCTACAAGGGCATGATGTATGCGGACATTCCGAACATGGTGCAGACCTTCGGCTACATCAACGCCTCCTGGACGCTTCGCGCGGACATCACTGCGCAGTACGTGGCACGGGTCCTGAATCGCATGGACGAGCTCGGCATGCGGCAGGCGACGCCGCGGCTCCGGGAAGAAGACCAGGACATGACGCTCAAGCCCTGGATCGACGACTTCTCAGCCGGCTACATGCAGCGCGTCATGCACCTGTTCCCGAAGCAGGGAGACAAGGATCCCTGGCGTAACACCCAGAACTATCTCCTGGATAGGAAGCTGATTCCGAACGCGCCCCTGGAAGACGGCGCCCTGACCTTCAGCAATCCACCGGGAGCGGCGAGCAGCAAAGCGAGCAAGACGGAAGAGCGCCAGGCCGACGCCGCCTGAGAACGATCTGACCGCGAGGAGGGACTCTCATGGCAGTCAACGCGGCAGCGCTCCGCTGCGAATCGGATCTCAGCATGTACAACGCGCTGCTCGAAGACCTGACGGTGAAACGGGTCAACGAGCAGCTGGCTCGCATGGAGGAATCCTCGAGCGAGCGGTCGAGTATCCGCCGGCACCTGCTGGCAACCTCCGTGCGCATGAGCGAATCCATGGCGCCGGACCTGCATACGATTGCCAGAGACTGCAGCGAGCGCCTCGAGCTCGGCATCGATCTCGAGCTCTACGTGTTTGCCTCCCCCATGTACAACGCCATGTGTTTCAAGCCGGAAGACGGCCGGCTGTTCGTCATGTTCGCCTCGAGCCTTCTCGAGGCCTTCGACGAGAAGGAGCTCAAGTTCGTCATGGGCCACGAGCTCGGCCACCACGTGTACCGGCACCACGACATTCCCATCGGCTACATCCTCAGGGGCAAGGAGCGACCCGATCCAAGGCTTGCCCTCGACCTGTTCACCTGGTCCCGCTACGCGGAGATTTCAGCCGATCGAGCCGGCGCCCACTGCGCGGATGACCTCGTGGCCGTTTCCCGGGCCCTCTTCAAACTCGCCAGCGGCCTTTCCGGGAAGAGCATTCAGTTCAACCTGGACGACTTTCTCTCCCAGGTGGATGCCATGCAGGTGGAGGACGCCCAGCCCGGTCAGGGCGCGCCCAAGGAGGACTGGTTCTCCACCCATCCTTTCAGCCCATTGCGGGTCAAGGCGCTGCAGCACTTCCACAACTCGGAGCTTGCCGGCGGCAGTCTCAAGAAGCCGGACCTGGAGGCCGCCGTCATGGGCGTCATGAGCCTCATGGAACCAAGCTACCTCGATGGCCGCACGGATACGGCAGAGAACATGCGCCGCCTGCTGTTCGCGGCCGCCCTCGTTGTCGCCAATGCCGATGGAAAAATCGAGGACGAAGAGATCGCCGTCTTCGAGAAGTTTTTCGGCAACCGCGCCTTCACCGAGGATCTCGATCTCGAGAAGCTCGAGGCCGATCTCGACGACCGTATCGCCACCGTGAAGGAACAGGCGAGCGTGCCGCAGGCCATGCAGGTGGTGCGCGATCTCTGTCTCGTTGCCCGCGCCGGCGGCCACGTGCACCCGGAAGAAGAAGCAGTGCTGGAACGGGTAGCCCGCGGCCTGGGCGTACCCTCGGAGTTCATCTGTCAGTCCATGGAAAGCGAGCTGGAGCCGGACTGAACTACCGGCGGGTCAGGCGGTACGACTGCACCCGTTTGTCCTCACTGCCGAGCATGGCCCAGGTTTCGATCAGGATCACGTCTCCTCCGCGCAGTTGCATCTCCAGGCGGAAGTCCGTGCGCTGGATGCCTGAGTAGGTTTCGGCATTGGTGCCCGCGTAGTAGAACTTGTACTTCCGGGCGTCGTTGTCGTAGTGCCCTACGTACCGGTTGCCTTCCGGATGCACCGCGAAGACGTTCACCATCTCGAAACCTCGATCCGGCGAGAAGCTGAGCTGCGTCGAGCCGAGTTCCGGTTCGGCGAGCTCACCGGATGCGAAGTCGGTGATCTGGAAGGTGACGCTGCGGGTCGTGTCGAGGGTACTGTTTGCCAAGGCCTGGCCATCGATACGGGCGCCCGTTTCATCGAGCCACCATAGCGTAAGACCACGACAGGCCGCCGCAAGCACTGTCGCTGCGTCGCCAATCGATTAAGCTCTGCTGATGAAAGCCTGGCAGTGTCGGGAGCTCGGTCTCCCCTGGAATGTTATGGCGCAAACGGATGTGCCCTCGCCGGCGGCCACCGCCGATTGCGTGCGCGTGCGTGTGGAAGCCAGCGATCTGAATTTCGCCGACATCCTGCAGTGCGAAGGCAAATACCAGGTGCGCCTGGATCCTCCTTTCGTGCCGGGTATGACTGCCGTCGGTATCGTTGAGGAAGTCGGCCCGGGGTCACCCTTCGAGATCGGGCAACGGCTCATCGGGCCCACCGTGGACGGTTTCGGTGCTTACGCGGAAGAAGCTCTGCTGACGAACGTCACGGCAGAAGTGCTGCCTCTCGACATCGACGCCCATGCTGCCGCAGCCATGCACATCACCTACTCAACCTCCTGGTTTGCGCTCCATGTGCGCGACGATCTCAAAGCCGGCGAGACCATCCTGGTCCTCGCAGCGGCCGGTGGTGTGGGCGCTGCGGCCGTGGAGCTCGCTCGCGTAGCCGGCGCACGGGTCATTGCCGCCGCCGGTGGACCGGATAAGGTCGAGGTCTGTCGCCGCCTGGGGGCAGACGAGGTGATCGACTATGAAGCTGAGGATCTGTACGAACGGGTGATGACGCTCACGGACGGTATCGGGGTCGACGTGGTTTACGATCCGGTCGGCGGCCGATACTTCGATATCGCGCGACGCCTGGTTGCCTGGGAAGGCAGGCTGCTCGTCATCGGGTTCGCGAGCGGCGACATCCCCCAGGCGCCGGCCAATCATCTGCTGGTGAAAAACTATTCGCTCGTGGGCGTGCACATGGGCGGCTACCGGACCCGGAATCGCGAACCCTTCGAACGCTGCTACAAGGCAATCTACGGCCTTCTGGCCGAAGGGCGCATCCAGCCGCTCATCGACAGCACAGTCGGTTTCGACGGCTTACCTGCCGCCCTGAAACGCCTGGCCGACCGGCAGACCGTGGGTCGAGTCATTTTTGATCCAGGCGCGGCAGCCAGTAGTGCATCATCGCCTGCTCGATGACTTCGTCATGACCGCCTGACTGCTCCAGCTTCCACCACAGATAGGCAACGATTGCGGCGACCTGTTGCGCCGAGAAAGCGTCAAAGCAGGCACGATCCCGCTCACCCATGGTTCCCCCGCCCCAGAGTTTGGCCAGCTTCACCTTTTCACCACCCGGAGTCACGTTGTTACACAGTCGAAAGGCTGGATCGTTGCCGGATATCAGGCGGTCTTCCAGATCCGCAATCAGATAGGCGGGCAGATAAAAACGAAGGGCGCCGGCGGAAAAGAAAGACAGGGCGGACCCGAAGCCATCCGGCGCGTTGTTGAGAAACTCCGTCGTCAGCGCACGCCAATCCCGCTGATCCCGAAACTCATCGATCAGCGCCGCTGGTTCGTCACCGTAAGTGCTGTCCGTAAGTTGGTCTTCGCCGGGAAACTCGCCCTCCGCGAATGCCGATTCAATCGCGGCAATCAGTTTCTGCATAGAGATTGATCAGCGCCTCCGCCGTACTTTCCGGCTGCTCCTGCTGCACCCAGTGCCCGGCTCCGGGAACGAGCAGCACCTCGAGATTCGTACACACTTCGCGCATCCGCTCCAGCGCCCCCGGCGACTGATAGGTTCCCCAGTCACTGGCGCCGGAAAGGAAGAGACTGGGCTGGTCGAGCGTGCGTCCGCTCATGAGCGCCATCTCAGCCAGCCCCAGGCCCCGCGCCCGATACCAGTTGAGACCACCCTGGAAACCCGTCCGGGAGAATTCTCCCGTGTAAACGGCCAGGTCTGCATCGGGCAACCAGACGTTGGCAGCGATGGCTTCCGGGCCCGGCATGACCTCGGCAACGGTCTCCGCCATCCCCTGATGGTGCCGCATGATGTAGTAAGTCGGCATTGCAGCCATGACTTCCGCTGTCGCCGCTGCGAGCGGCCGCGGGCTGTTGCCCGCCCAGTCGGCGCTCTTGTGATGGTAGTAGGCGCGGAGGAAGTCGTGGACCCCCTGGGGCGCGCCAAGCAGATCGTCGTTGGCTTCCCGCGTGCAGTAGAAGTGCTGATAGTGCTTGCGTGGCTCCGGCAGCGCCGCCAGCGCTGCGGCCAGACGTAGGCCGCGCGCGAGGGCTTTCCGTCTCCGAGGATTGGCGGGCCCGGGAAGGGCGCACTCATGAGCGCGACCCGGACGAAAACGTCGGGCCGCAGGAGTGCTGCCCAAGCGGCCACCGGGGATCCGAAGTCGTGTCCGGCGAGGTACACCTGTTCGTTACCGGTCTCTGCGGCCAGGGCGTGCACGAGACCGAGTGCATCCCGGGCAAGGTTCAGAAGCCGATAGGGCTGCAGATCATCGTCGTAGGCCGCGGACCAGCCGGTTGTCCGCCCGTAGCCGCGCTGATCGGGTGCGACCACGTGGAAACCCGCTTCCGCGAGCCGTTGCAGCAGATAGCGCCAGCTCCAGGCGAGTTCCGGGAAGCCGTGCAGCAGCAGCACCGTTGGTCTGCCGGGTGAGTCATGGCCCGCCTCCAGGAGATGCATGCGCAGGCCATTGATGGATTCAACGAACCGCGATCGCACCCCGTCAGGAAGGCGCTCGGTGGGATAGGGATCGGGAAGACCCGGCTCCTGGCCGCTATCCGCCACCCGGTGTCGCCGCCTCCTCGGCCTCGAGCAGTCGCGCGCCTTTCAGCATGCCCGGCACGGCATAGTTACCTTCATGGCAGGCATACTCGTACATCTGCTGCTCTGTGGCCTTCAGCGGAATCGCCACCGTGAACGGGCGCACGAAGGTGTTCGGATCATCGACCGTGTACTCATAACGGAGTCTGCCCGGGGCTGTGAGCGTGAAGCGCTCTGTCAGCGTCATGTCCGCCGCAGTGCCTACGGCTCCGGAGGTGGTAGCGGTTTCCAGGTTCGAAGGGAGTTGAAAGGTCGGCTTTTTGCCGGTGAAATTTTTCGTCACCACCACGAGCGTATCACCCTCCCAGTGACCCCGGGAGTCCCCAGACCAGCGCTCGATGTGTTCCGGCAGACGCGCCCGGCCATCGAGGGGCACTATGCGCGCATCGTGGATCATCTCGGTGACGAGCACGATGTGATCCGGCGTCTGGACGATGCGCAGATTGTTGTTGTACGCACTCGGCGTCAGCGGTGGGCCGGCATTGAAGCCCACCAGGCAGCGCTCGGAAAGACCGAGCGCCTCCGGATCGGCCGGGCGGAATTCGGATGGATTGGCGCTGTAGGAGAAAAGATCCCGCACCGGCGGCGTTCGCAGGCGATTCTGCTCTTCGAGGCGGGCCCGGGCCTCCGGCGTGATATCCGGCAGGCGACCGTCCGGCGGATCGACGATCAGTGAGGTTCGCAGGTCTTCGTTTAATTCCGTGCCGAAATCCCACCAGAACGTGTTGTAGGCGCCTTCGATGTCGACGACGGCCTGTTCATCGCGCCCGTCGACGTCGTTCTGGGCGATCGTGCGCTGGCGGAAGGCTTCCGCTTCCTCCGGGGTCATGGATTCCCGACCAGCGAATTCGGCTGGCCGCTCGACGGGCGTCAGCGTGCGGAAGTCCCAGAGCCCGTCGAGATCCGGCGCACCCCAGGCAGTGCGGGGTGGTTCATAGGGGGCTTCCCCGCAGGCGGTAAGGGCCGCTGCAAGGCCAGCAGTCAGCAGCATTCGAAATGCAGTCATCACGTATCTCCCTGGCGCCAAGCGCCGCGTCGCAGAAGGGACGACTGCAAACCTCCGCCTCCAGGACCAAGAGCCTAGCACCACGCCTCGAGTACGCCCAGCGCCCCTCGACGACCGGCAGGGACATGGTGCTTCGATGACAGTATTGCCTAAGGCGCGGGAGACTCACCGGCAAGCGCCGACCGCGTTGCCGGATGCAGCGCCTCCTGCTGCTCGGCCGGTAGCTTCTGCCACTCGGCCGCCTGTCGCGCCCCACGCGCCTGCCGTTCCTGCGCCGTCTCGCACTGGCGGAAACCATCCGACCAGCCGCGCGTGTAATCACGATCCACGCCAAAGCGATTGAGGTCTTTCGCAAAGCCATCCGACCAGTCACCTGCCGCTTCCCGCCCGCTGTGGCAGCCATCATGAAAACCTTCCGCATAGCCGTAGCTGCTTGCCGCCGAGTACGGAGCAACAGCGAGCAGCACGAACCCGAGGAAGAGGCACTTTGCGCCACCACTTCGCACCAACACGCTCATGGCTTCAACGCCCGGTAGAGGAACGGCAGGCTGCGGTCCATGCGGTAATCGATCCCTGAGTGATCGTCGTCGAATTCTTCATAGCGGTGCTCGACTCCGGCCCGGCTCAGCGCCCGGGAGAGCTGCCGGCAACCGAAATGGATGTGGAACTGATCCCGCCAGCCACAATCCACGAAGATACCCTTCAGCGACTTAAGCGCCGCCTTGTGACCCGCGACCATGTGCACCGGATCGTGCTTCAACCAGGCCCGCCAGCGCGCCTCGATGAGTTCTCCGGTTTCCAGATCAAAAGGCAGGCGAAAGCCGTTCGGCGCAGAAGGAGACGGATCGTAGCTGGCGGCCATGCAGAGATTCATGAGGCACATGACCTCGTCACCAGAGGGCCGCGCTTTCTCCTTGAAGGCGTCGAGAAAGCGGCGCACCCGGCCATCGTCCTGGCCGCGTTTCAGCCGTGCGCCCGCACGCGCCGCATCGTAACCGCCATCGCGCCGCGCCGGCCGTCGATAGCGGGTCAGATGAGTGAGGGTGTTCGGCCAGTCGCTGCGATAGCAGAAATCGAAGTAGGCATCTCCGGAATGATCGGCCACCGCTCCCCAGGTGTCCGGGTACTTCATGCCGTGGACGATGGCACCATAACCGCCGGAGGACTTACCAAAGCAGCCGCGATGCTCACGGCTGGCCAGCGTTCGGAACTCACGATCGATGAACGGCACCAGTTCCCTGATCAGATAGTCCGCATAGCGACCGATAGCCGAGGAGTTGATGTACTGATTACCCCCGAGGCTGGTGAAACAGTCGGGGAACACAACGATCGCCGGCCCCATGCGCCGCTCCGCGTTGAGCCGTTCGAGGCGCTCGGGCAGGTTCTCCGCAAAGTTCTGCCAGTTCGTATGTGACCAGCCGGAACCCGTGTAGCCCACCAGATCAAAAAGCACGGGAAAGCGCCGGTCACCCCGTCCGGTCGTATACTGCGGAGGCAGCCAGACCGGGAAGCGTCTGACGTGGGGATCTCCCAGCGCATTGTCGGCGAGCACCCTCGATTCGTGCTCGAGGATCACGAGTTCTCCCCTCGGGGACTCCCCTGCTGCGGTCATGGGCCTTTCTCCTTTCCAATCCGGGCGGTGCTAAGCTTGCCCTTTTTCTCGCGAGCACGCCCATGGATCTGGTGCCTACCATCGACATCTCCGATCCCGCCTTGAAACGGACCGGTTCCGGGCAGCTCAGGGCCCTCGACCATGCCTGTCGCGACCATGGCTTCTTCCTCCTCACGGGCCACGGCCTGGAAGCGGTTTTCGATCGTATGTGGGCCGAAGCAGCGGCGTTTTTCGCCGCACCGCGGGAGGCACGGCTCGCCATCCTGCGCACGGAAGAACGACCGCTCGGCTACTACGATCGCGAGCTGACCAAGCAGAAAAGAGATCTCAAGGAAGTCTTCGATTACATGCGGCCCGCGGCCGACCGGAAAGGCCGCAACCAATGGCCGGCGGACCGGCCCGACTTCGAAGCCGCCATGAGCGACTTCTACGAAGCCATGAGTACCCTTGCCGCAGAAACCCTGGACCTGGTGCAGACGGCCCTCGGGCTACCGGAAGCGGACCGCATCGTCGGCGATCCTTCCACGAGTAACGTACGCTTGAACCACTATCCCGTTACCGACCCGCTGACCGCAGAAGAGCGATCGGCCGTCAACGCACTCGGTGACATGGCCCTGCACCACCATACGGATCCGGGCCTCATCACGCTCCTGCTCCAGGACAGCACGGGCGGTCTCCAGGCCCTGCCGCGGGCCGACGGCTGGATCGACGTGCCGCCGGAGCGGCACGCGGTGATCGTGAATCTCGGCGACGCCATGCAGGCCTTCACGAATGATGAGTACCGTGCCGCCGTACATCGGGTAACACCCATGCACGAGGCCGATCGCATGAGCACACCCTATTTCTACAACCCGCCGGCGGATGCAACGATTGCCCCCCACCCGGCCCTGGCGTCGCAGGGAGCCCGCTACCGGCCTTTCGCCTGGCGTGAGTTCATTCAGGCCCGCATCGACGACAATTTCCAGGACCTCGGCGCCGAAGACACCCAGGTGGACGTCTACCGGATCGCCTGATCGTCAGTCGCCGACGATGGCCTGATTGACGGCAACCTTGAGCTCCGAGCGGAGCGGCCAGGGCGAACCCATGAGCTGGATCATGGCCACGACCACGAAGTCTTCCACGGGATCCACCCAGAAGATGGTACCGGCGGCACCCCCCCAGCTGTATTCACCCACGGAGCCCATGACGCCGGAGGCCGGGACGTCGGTGACGAGACCGAAGCCGAGACCGAAACCAAAGCCGTTCAGGGAGCGGCCACCGAGCCCCGGGGTTTCACCGCTGCCGCCGCTCGAAATCGATGCCGGTAGATGGTTCATGGTCATGAACTCGATCGTACGGGGACTCAGAATCCGCGCGCCATCGAGGCTGCCACCGTTGCGCAGCATCTCCGCAAAACGCAGGTAATCCATGGCCGTGCCGACCAGGCCACCGCCGCCGGAGAAGAGCGTCACGTCCCGATAGCGGTCGTAAGACGCCTCGCCGAGGGTCACGAGTTTTCCAGCCTTTGCATCCCAGCGATGATTCGGCAGGAACCGGTCCCACTTGTCTTCGGGGACTTCAAAGAACGTATCGTTCATACCCAGGGGTTCGAAGATGTGCTCGGCGAGGTAGCGGTCGAAGCGCTGTCCGGACAGTCGCTCGACGATGATGCCCGTCACGTCTACGGCCACGGAGTAATGCCACTGCTCGCCCGGGTGATACTTGAGCGGCAGCTCGCCGAGCCGCGCGGCAAACTCGTCCAGGTCTTGAGCACCCAGGGCGCGGGCTTCCCGATAGCGCTGATCCACCGGGTCGTCCGGATTGAAGCCGTAGGAGAATCCGGCCGTGTGGGTGAGCAGCTGCTGCATGGTGATGGGGCCCTTCGCGGGCTCTTCTTCCCCATCGCCATTGAGCACCATGAGCTCCTCGAGTTCCGGCACGAACTTGGAGATCGGATCGGAGAGTTGAAACAGCCCGCGCTCATAGAGCTGCATGGCGGCGACGGCCGTGATCGGCTTGGTCATGGAGTAGATGCGGAACAGGGCGTCTTTTTCGAGAGGCCGGTCATCGTCAGCACCCCGTTGCCCAACGGCGTCGAAGTGCACGAGCTTGCCATGTCGCGCAACCATGGTGATCACGCCGGCCAGCTTGCCCTCATCGATGTAGCCCTGAGTGATCTCGCTGATCCGGGCCAGGCGTTCCGCCGACATACCGACCTGCTCCGGCGCTGCGGCGTCGACATTGGCCAGGGCCGATCCGGCGATGAGCAGCGCCGCTGCAGCGATCGCCCTGAGTGCGGTTCGTAATCCTGTCATGTTGCTCTCCCCTGTGGACTGATTGTTCTGAACGCGAAGGAACCTTCTAAAACATTCGAGAAGCGCTGGAGCATAGAGGCTGGCCGACCCGCGAGACAAGGTGCCCTAAGGGCTGGCCGGGCTGGAAGGGTGTGAACGACCTGCAACGCTCGCGATGACGGGCTCGCAGCCGGCGCCGGAAAAGAGCGACCGGAGTGCTGCGGTATCCCGCGTTCGACGCGCATCGAAAACGAGGTAGCGAGCCCGGTCCGCCGATTCCGCCGCGGGGTTGAGCTCAAGGCCCCAGAGTGCGCCGAATCGGTTCGGCACGGAGGAATAGCGCACGTCGACTACCGCGTCGGCAACTTCAGGATCGAGAGCCAACCAGTCATCCGAGTACCAGCGGAAGCGTTCGAGATCTTTCGCCTGACGTTGCTTGTCTTCCAGCCAGGGGAGGTCACGAGCCAGGTCGAGGGCCGGAATCTGCTCACCCGCGCAGAGGCTGATCCGCCGGGCGGCCCGAAATGCGTCGACGAAATAGCGGTCACCATGCGCGTAGACCGACTTCCAGACGAGCAGGTTGCCGAAGCTCGGCTTCACGAGCATCCGCGTGATCTCATGACCACGAACCTGCGCCAGCGCCGTCAGTGCCGCTTCCACCCGTTGCTGCTGCCAGGCGGCCAGGACCGCCACGAGCAGCACCCAGGCAACGGCGCTGCGGGCCAGCATCGGTCGCCTTGTCAGAACAGCCAGTCCCGCAAGTCCGAGCAGCGGCAGCGAGATCAGCGGATCAATGACCGAGAAGAGATTCCAGGCCACCCGATAGTCGGAGAAGGGCCAGAAGAGCTGCGTACCGTAGCTGGTGCAGGCATCGAGCAATCCATGGGTACCGTAGCCGAGGAGACAGGCGAGGTAAGTTTCCGCGAGGCTCAGGCGCTTGCGCAGGAACCAGTAGACCACCGCCGTACAGAGCGCGGCACCAAGGGGAATGAATGCCAGCGAGTGGGTGAACTGACGATGGAACTCGAGATAGAGCAGCGGATCCGACTCGGAGCGGATCAGCACATCGAGATCGGGCGCGAGACCGCCGACGAGGCCCGCCACCGCGTAGGCTCGAGTCTTCTCCCGGGCCGCAGCGCTCTGCGCGAAGGCTGCACCCAGCGCCCCCTGGGTAACGGGATCCAAGCGGCGCGCCTAGCCGGTCTGTTGCACCAGATTACCGGTAATCACGTAGTCGAGGATGGAGACCACCTGCTCCGGAGTGGTTGCCACGGCCAGCGCCGCGGCATCCACTTCCTTCATGGGATGCGTGAGCGCATCGTCGCGGAGCGTGACGATGGGTTTGCCGAGAGCCGCGGCGAAGCCCGCATCAAAGGCCGCGTTCCACTGACGGTATTTGTCACCGAAGCGAACGACCACCACGTCGGCCTGCTCCAGGAGCGTTCGAGTGCGGATGGCATTCACCTTCGCGCCTTTGTGGTCTTTCCAGAAACCTTCCGTTTCCGAACCAAGGATCCGGACCCCGCAGTCGTCACTGTCCTCATGGACCGTGACCGCGCTCGTGAAGTCCACGGGCAACGACTTCGCCGCGGTGCCCCGGGCAATCTGCTCCCGCCAGTCCGTATGAATCTCACCCGAGAGATAAACCTGCCACCTTCCATCCTGCATCGTCGCGACTCCTGCGGTCCTGAAAGGTCCGCATGGTAGCGGAGCCAGGGGGTGCGTGCTCCCTGGAACCCGAGTTAGCGCCTCACAATTGATAATGATTCTCATTTGCGATATGGTGTGTCTGCCGTTGGTTCGGTCCGGGCCGACGGAAAGTCATTCCGGGGCCGTAAAACCGCACAAGACAGGGAAGTCAGTGCTCGGGAGCGCAGAAATGATTTACGCACCGCCCATTCTCGCCATGCTGTTCGGATCGACGCTGCTGCTGCAATCCTGGCGCCGGCGGCTCCGAACGCCCCGGGTCGCAACGGCCCTCGGATGGGTCTTCGTGCTGGGCAGCGCTCTCCTCTGGGCGCGAATTTCCGGTGGTGAGCTGGCCAGCCTCGCCTGGCTGCTCGCCGTCCCTCTTACTGGTCTGGGTCTCACGATCGCAAGCCGGGGGCTCAGCCCGGAACAGGTACCCGTGCGCCTGCGCCACAAACGCCGCGGGCGCCGCGCGGAAAAACCTGAGGAATCGATTCAGTCGTAGAGCCCGCGCGGGTTCCGTGCCATGAGCGTGTAATCCGGCCCATCGAGCTGCCAGCCATAGGGCTGCTTCTGATGCACCAGGACCTGAAAGCGCTCGTCGTTGGCATGGCGGGCAAGCACGGCTTCCGGAACGCAGCCCTTGTGCTGCTCCTGGCTCTGCACGTACTGGCGACAGAAGTAAACGGCCAGGTTCATGCGAATCCCGGGAATCTGCCGGGCGAAGGATCCGTGCCAGGTGTTGCCGTGCCAGACCACCGCATCGCCGGGTTCGAGGTCCATCGACAAAGCACGCGGATTCGTCTGCGCACCGCCGAGCACCATCTCCTCCGGCCGTGGCTGTCGGGCCAGCTTGTGGCTGCCCGGCACGATGGCGAGCGCCCCGGCTTCGGTGCTGTAGGGTGTCAGCGCGTAGTTCACGTTAGCCGTCTGCGAATAGCTGGGAAAGGGCGCGGGCATGCCATTGCCGTTGTCTGAATGCAGGGGCAGCGGAAAGCCCCCCGGCCCTTTGAAATGGCAGCCGAGACTGGAGAGGATGCAGCTCTCTCCGAGCAGATAGGAAATGAGTGCGAGCGGCTTCTCCTCGAGGAGAACGGCTTCGAAGACCTCGTCGTCGTAAAGCAGGTACGGCAGGTAGGTCATCCCCTCGTAGTCCTCGGCGGTTGCCGAGTCCGGGTCGATGGTGCGTCCCGTTTCCCCCGCAACGCGGGCGAGGATTGCGGTCTTTGCCCGCTCCACGGTCTCCGGCGAAAGCACGCTCCGGAGCACGGTGTAACCCTGGGTTTCCAGCTCGATGAGATGATCGTTCAAGCCGAACTCGGTGACGCGCGCCAGGATTCGCTCCAGCGCACCTCCTTCGTTCACTTCCGTCGCTTCTGCCATCTGCTCCCCTCCTTCAGCCTCCAAAGTGCCCGGCCCCCTGGGATCAAGTCAAGTTGATAGCGCGCTGCATTGGCAGGAAGGCGCCGCCGATCAGCCGGGGTCGGTACGCTCACGATGACTCCCGCTGCGCTTTGTGCCACCGTGCCTGACCAGAGCAACCGACACTGGCAGAGGGGAGAACCATGAGTCTCGAAGGCAAAGTTGTACTCATCACCGGCGCCGGCCGCGGGATCGGCTATGGCATCGCCGAGGTCTTCGCGGCGCGCGGAGCGAAGGTCGCCATTACCGATCTGGACGAGACCATGGCGACAGACGCGGCCGCGGCCCTGCCGACGCAGGCCGTGGGTTATGCGGCCGATGCGTCGAGTCAGGAGGCCATGGGTGCGTGTTTCGACCGACTCATGCAGGACCTCGGTGGCCTCGACGTGCTCGTCAACAACGCCGGCATCGGCGGCCTGGACCTTGCGCCGGAAGCCTTGAGTGGCGGCAGCGAAGCGTCGGGCATGAGCGATTCGGAGTGGGACGAGCAGCTGCGCTACAACCTGCGCACGGCCTTTGCATCGGCGAATGCGGCCATTCCACGAATGAGCGACGGAGGCAGCATCATCAACATCGCCTCAATTGCCGCGCTGGCCGGGTCTCCGGATCTCATGGCTTATGGCGCCGCGAAGGCGGGTGTCGTGCATCTGACGAAGTCGCTCGCCCTGCAGTTTGCACCGCGGCACATCCGCGTGAACTGCATCTGCCCTGGCCTGCTCTGGACCCGGGCCTGGGAGCTCCTGACCGCTGGCATGCAGGCCAGTCAGCCGGAGCTCTCGAACGTGCCTCAGCGCCAGATCTTCGAGAACATCGTGGCCGGGATCACACCGTTAGGTGCCGAGCAGACGCCGCAGGACATCGGTGAGCTCGCCGCCTTCTACGCGTCCGATGCGGCGCGGATGATCACCGGCCAGTGGCTGGCCGTTGACGGCGGCATCACCCTCGCCCGAGCCTGACAGACTCATCCCCTATGGCAGAACGGCCTCGATGAGCCGGGGCCCCCGCTCCTTCATGAAGCGCGCCAGAGTTTCATTGAAGGCATCCGCCGTGGTGACCTGTGCTGCAGGGACACCCATTCCCTCGGAGAGCTTCACGAAATCGAGGTCCGGATTCGACAGGTCGAGCATGTCGAGGGTCTTCTTGTTCATGGTCTGCGCTCCGACCCGGGCCAGCTCAATCTGCAGAATCTGATACTTGCGGTTGGCGAACACGACGATGCAGATGTCGAGATTCTCCCGGGCCATGGTCCAGAGCGACTGGATCGTGTACATGGCGCCCCCGTCGCCATGGAGACAGACCACTTTCCGGTCCGGACAGGCGACGGCTGCACCAATGGCCTGAGGCAATCCGTAGCCGATGGAACCCCCGGTGAGCGTCAGCCAGTCGTGGGCTTCGGCCGTCCGGCAGGCCGGAAAGCAGGCCGATCCGGCAGTCCCGCCTTCGTCGACTACGATGGCCTGTTTCGGCAGCAGCTCCGAGAGGGCCACGGCAATGCTGCGGGTGGTGAGTTCACCGGTTTCGAAGCCGGGCTTGTCCAACGCCGTGCGCCGCGGCGCAAGATTCTCTGCGCCGACAGCACTGACGAGCCGCGCGAGGGCGTCCTCTGCATCCTCTGCCACTTCGGCAAGAACATGCTGCCGCGCACCCTCCGGTGAAAACTCGCTGGCTTTACCGGGATAGGCAAAGAAGCCGACCGGTGCCTTGGTGCCGACCATGATCAGTTGCTCAGCGTCCTTGATCTGCTCCGTTGCCTGTTCGGCAAAATAGCCCAGCCGTTCGATCGGTGGTCGCCCCTGCCCCCGGGGGAGCCGGGGGATGAAGGTGTCGCAGAAGATTCGCGC
This sequence comes from Pseudomonadales bacterium, assembly GCA_965230005.1. Classification (GTDB taxonomy): domain Bacteria; phylum Pseudomonadota; class Gammaproteobacteria; order Pseudomonadales; family Azotimanducaceae; genus SZUA-309. The sequence goes on along the minus strand of OZ245934.1, from coordinate 5,371,623 downwards.
ACCGGTTTTCTGCGCAAGCTGATCGGCCAGCTCCAGCGCCCGCTCCGTCAGGGCGAGATTCGACATGAGCAGCACCGTGTTCCGGCCGCTCGAGAGCATCTCAGCGGCTGCACTCACGGCGCTCTCCGCTGCAAGCGCCAGCGGCGGAACGTTCAGCCCGGCAACGGGCGTCACGGACTCATCCCAGGCACAGTCCGCCGGCACGATGAGCGTGGCGATCTGTCCCGGTCCGGTCCGGGCGGCAACCACCGCTTCCGCCGCATCGGCAGGCAGGCTCGGCGCGTCCGCAACGCTGCGCACCCAATGCGACACCGGCTTCGAAAGCCCGATGACATCGGAATTGAGCGGCGCGTCGAACTTCTTGTGATAGGTCGCGTGGTCACCGACCAGATTGATCATCGGCGAGTTGGCCTTCCGGGCGTTGTGTATGTTTGCAGACGCGTTCGAGAGACCGGGGCCGAGATGAAAGAGCGTGCAGGCTGGTTTGCCGGCCATGCGCGCATAGCCGTCGGCGGCGCCGGAGCAATTCCCTTCAAAGAGACACAGGATCGAGCGCATCTGCTGCGACGCACCGATGGCAGAGACCATGTGCATCTCCGAGGTCCCGGGATTGGTGAAACACACCTCCACACCGTTGTTCACCAGGGTCTCCAGCATGCTCTCGGCACCGTTCATGGTCGCTCCTCTCTCGATTGGGGTTACAGGCGCGGCACAGTCTAGCAGCAGCACTGCGTTCGCGGACCAGGAACAGCCGGGCGCGCTATGCCGCCAGGCGTCTTGCCACGGCTGCGGCGAAGACTGTCATAATCAGTGTCCGGGAATGACAGCACAGAGACTGTCGGCGCAGAAAAGGGGAGAGATGTCGTGATCCATGAAATTGTGCCTGACCACATTGCCAGGTCGCCCTCGGCCGGAAGGAGGCGCACAAGGACGCCGTCGGCTGGCCTCCTGCTGACAGCCCTGCTGATGGCAGTGTCAGCGCAGGGCGACGAAGGCTTGAGCCTGAAACGGACATCGACGGGCCTGCCGGATCTGTCCGGCAACTACGACGGCGGGACCCTGACACCGCTGAACCGGCCGCAGGAGTTCGGCGACAAACAATTCATGACCCGCGCCGAAGCGGATGCCATCGCCGCAGAAACCGCAGCCCGCCTGGCCGAAGCCGCCCAGGACAGCGATCCGAACCGTGGGGCGCCGGTCAAGGGCGGCGACGGCAACAACCGGTCCGGTGCCGGCGGCGTTGGCGGCTACAACGCCTTCTATGTCGACATGGGCTCGAGCGTCGACGAAGTGGATGGCAAGTTCCGCACCTCAATCATCTACGATCCGCCGAACGGCCGGCAGCCGCCCATGACGCCATCGGCGCGCGCCAGGGCCATCGACAATGCCAGCTCCTTCATCTACGAAAACGACGGCACCGCCTCGTGGCTGGAGCAAGGTGGCCCTGGACCCTTCGACGGACCGGAAGACCTGTCACTGGCAGAGCGCTGCATGCTTGGCTTCACCTCCGGGGCACCGAGCCTGCCGAGCCTCTACAACAACTACCGCCGCATCGTGCAGACGGAAACCCACGTGATGATCCTTCTGGAGATGGTGCACGACGCCCGCGTCATCCGCCTGAACGCCGAACACGGCGATCCGGACAACCGCAAATGGCTGGGGGACTCCATCGGTCACTGGGAAGGCGACACGCTGGTTGTGGAAACCAAACACTTCCGCGACCGCTCGCCCCTGTCCGGGGCAGACGAGAACCTGCACGTCGTCGAACGTTTCACGCCCCGGGAGAACGGCGACATCGTCTACAACTTCACGGTGACCGACCCCACCGCCTGGACCGAACCCTGGTCCGGGGAATTCGTCTGGAAGAAGAGCAAAGAGCGGGTTTACGAGTACGCCTGCCATGAAGGCAACTACGCCATGGGCAACATCCTTCGCGGTGCACGCCTGCTCGAGAAGGAGTGGATCGAGGAACACGGTGCCGAGGCCATCGGTCGCGGCGCAGCGGTGGAAGGAGGCGAATAATGGCCCTGAAGTCACCGATCTGCGAACTGCTCGGCATCGAGTTTCCCCTCGTCGCCTTCACCCATTGCCGCGACGTCGTCGTGGAAGTCTCGAAGGCCGGCGGCTTCGGCGTGCTGGGGGCTGCGGGATACAACGCAGAGACCCTGGAGATTGAGCTCAACTGGATCGACGAACACATCGACGGCATGCCCTACGGTGTGGATCTGATCGCGCCGACGTCCATGGCCGTGAGCGACCACAACAACTCCTCGGAAGAAATTCTCGACATGGTCCCTGAAGGCCATCGGGACTACGCCCGCGGCATCCTGGCGCAGCACGAGATCGACACTGCCGACGTTTACGCGAAGCAGCGCGGCAGCGCCGGCGGGTTTCTCACGGAGAACAAAGCCGCCAACATCATCGACGTGGCCTTCTCCCATCCCATCAAGCTGATTGCCAACGCCCTCGGCGTGCCGCCACGCTACATGCTCGAGATGGGCAAAGAACGCGGCGTCGCCGTAGCAGCGCTGGTGGGCGCCAAGGAACACGCCACGAAGCAGGTGGAAGCCGGCGTCGATATTCTCGTCGTCTCCGGCACCGAGGCCGGCGGCCACTGCGGTGAAGTATCGACCATGGTGCTCGTGCCGGAGGTCGCTCAGGCAGTTGAGGGTTCCGGAGTGCCCATTCTCGCCGCCGGCGGCATCGTCCAGGGTCGGCAGCTCGCCGCGGCTATGGCCATGGGTGCCCACGGCGCCTGGACCGGCTCCATGTGGTTGACCACGGCCGAAGCGGAAACCTCCCCGGTGATCAAAGAGAAATACGTGCAGGCCAGTTCCCGGCAGACGGTTCGCTCCAAGGCCCGAACGGGTAAGTACTCGCGGCAGCTGGTGTCCGCCTGGACGGACGCCTGGGAGTCGGAAGACGCGCCCGAGCCGCTACCCATGCCGCTCCAGTCACTGGTCGCTGAAGCCCCGCTGGCGAAGGTTGCGAAACTCGCGGAAGGCGGCCACAGCGGCGCGCGTCAGCTCGCCACCTATTTCGTGGGCCAGGGTGTCGGCCTCATGAGCAGCGTTCAGTCCACCCGCGATGTGGTACGCGAGTTCATGGAAGACTACCTGTCCGCCGTTGAACGCATGAACGCGACCCTGGAGCAGTAACATGAGCACGCACGATGAAAGCCTCGGCCCGGAAGGTTATGAGGTCGGCCCCGTCGAGGCCTGGATCCGGGAGAACGTCCCGAGTTTGACCCCACCCTTTGCCTGGACGCGCCTGGAAGGCGGACACTCGAACCTCACCTATCGCATCGACGATGCAGAGGGGCAGAGCGCTGTAATCCGTCGTCCACCGCAGGGCGAGCTGCTGCCGAAAGCGCACGACATGAGCCGCGAATGGGCCCTAATCTCAGCCCTCGGTCCGACGCCGGTTCCGGTACCGGCGGCTTTGGGCTTCTGTGAGAGCCCGGACGTCACCGGCGCCTGGTTCTATATCATGGGACTCATCGACGGCCACCCGCTCTACAACGCCGACGACACAAACCGCTACGTACCCGAGCCCGAACGGCGCAAGATGGCCTTCTCCTTCATCGACTGTCTCGCCGCGCTGCACGACGTTGACCCCGACGAGGTGGGGCTGGGGGACCTGGGGAAAAAAGACAACTACGTCGGCCGGCAGCTGAAGACCTGGTATCGATCCTGGATGGCGTCCATTGAACCCGCCGATTTCGACGATCCGCGGGCCCACGAACTGCAGCAGTTCTTTCTCGACAACATGCCCGACCAGGGGCCCGCGCGGGTCGTCCATGGCGACTACGGCGTCCACAACGTGCTCATCGGTCCGGACTGTACCGTTGCCGCGGTCGTCGACTGGGAAATCTCCACCCTTGGCGATCCTCTGGCGGATCTCGCCTACGCGCTGAATCAATGGCCGGATCCGACGGACAAGGAGCCGCCGCTGCCCGAAGGTGCGACGGCCCCGCCCGGCTTCCCGGCCCGCTCGGAACTCGCCGAGCGCTACGCACAACAGACCGGTCGGGATCTTTCCATGCTCGACTACTACGTGGGCTTCAACCGCTGGAAGACGGCGGCCATCGTCCACGGGGTTTATGCGCGCTACTGCGAGGGCAAGAAGAGTACGGACGGGATCGATCTGCCGGAAATGCGGGAGCGGATCAGCCGTTCTCTCGATCTGTCAGAGGAAGCGGTGAATCGCCTCGGCTGAGGCCTCGACCTCAACCCCCCAAGGGACTGACCTCGGGCACAAAGGTGACCGCATCCGCCTGGCGCGCGAGCTGCACGGGAGCAACCAGGTTGTACATGTGACCGATGGCCTGCTCGCCGGCCAGCGGCCCGTCGAGGACCGGCAGCACCACCGGTGCGTCCATAAGTTCGAGCAGCTGCCGATTCAGCGTGCTGGCCGGATACTCGGCTCGAGTCGGCAGATCGACGAGCGGCTGCGCATCTTCGCCCGTGCCATACAGCATCCAGATCGAGAGCGGCTCGAGGCCGCGCTCCTGAGTGAGATAATGTCCGAGGGAGGCCACCTCACCGCCTCCGGGGCCGACGCCACGTTCCTCGGTCAGGGCGTCGTCCTTAACCAGATGAAAGGCGTGGCCAAGCAGCACGAGCAGCACCTCTTCCGGCGTGTGCTCGAGCACCCAGTCGACGCGCCGCTTCATGCACTCTTCCCGGAACGCCATGGCCGGACGGCTCGCCGCGTAGTCGACGGCAGGATTGAGCAGCGCCGCGTAGCGAAGCCCGTCCCGCAGCGCCACAAGGTCTTCCACGAGCAGCGACTGCGTTCGCTGATCTGTCGCTGTGTCGTGTCCCGTCGTCGATGAACGGGCGAGGCGGGGTATCGCCTCGATGAGCGCATCCAGGCGCTCAGCTTCCTCTTCGAGGCTTTCCCCGGCCTGCCGCGCCAGGCGTTTCTGCAGTGCCACAGCGGATCGCGCGGCCATTGAGTCTTCAAGGGCTGTCTGGCCCACACCCGGTGCGTCTACATCGAACCCGTAGAAGCCCCGCACGCGCAGCTTGCGCAGGCGATTCAGAAACGGCTCATGGGCAGCATGCATGAGCGCATGGGGATAGCTGGCGAAGGCGCTTCGGAACACACCCGTTGGGGCATCGTCCCGATCGGAGCGCCGGTCAATGTTCGAGCCGAAGAGGGAAACTGATTCCAGCGCGCCAGACGCAGGATTCTCAAGATAGCGCGCGATCTGCCGGCCGTCGTGCCAACCCAGCTCTTCGATGATCACGAGGGGCCGGCGCCTGGCCGCCTGCTCGAGCCAGAAGCGCCGGAACTCGATTTTCTCCTGAACGAAGTGATTGCTTTCGCCGAGGAACAGCACGCGCGCCTTGTCCAGGCGTGTCATGAGCGGGGCAAGGCCCGCAGACTCTGGCGGCGCCTGCCAGCCGGGAATCGCCACGGCTCGCGTCGGGAGCCAGTCGGCAAGCGTCATGGTTCAGGGGCTTTCCGCCACGGACGCTCGAACAGGCTGTCGAGGCAGGCGCAGCAGCACAATAATCACGGCGAACAGAGGGACCGCGGAGAGGAGCAGAACGGCATCCCAACCCAGCGTCAGCAGTACCGCCCCGCCAGAGAGACTCGCAAGCGCCGAGGTACCGAAAACGCTGAAGTCGTTCAGCGCCTGCATGCGGAAGCGCTCGGAAGCCCGGTAGTTCTCAACGAGCAGCGTCGTCCCGCCAACGAACAGGAAGTTCCAACCCACGCCGAGCAGCACGAGGGCACCCCAGTAGTGCAGATAGTCGTGACCCTGCAGTCCCAGGAGCAGCGTGGCCGCAAAAGCCAGAATGCCGAGGGTCATGACGAGACGAACGCCAAGCCGGGCGATCAGCCACCCCGAGAAGAGCGACGGCACGTACATGGCCAGCACGTGCCCCCGGATCACCGACGCCGTAGCTTCCAGACTGTGGCCGTCCACCACATGCATGCTTACCGGCGTGGCGGTCATGACAAAGGTCATCACGCCCTGGCCAACCACGCCGGCGACGATGGCGGCGAGCACGGCGGGTTGACGGACGATTTCCGAGAGCGCTCGCGCCGACTCGCCGCTGCCGTCCTCTGCCGCTGCCTGAGCCACCGGACGAAAGCCTGCAAGGACCAGCGCCGCGAGCAGGTAGCACGCCGCGCCAACGGTAAAGGCACCGGCATAGGGTGATGCCGGTGACCAGTTCGGGCTCCGCCAGGCGAGTTCCGGCCCAAGCAAGGCACCGCCAATGGAGCCGACGAGAATGAAGGATACCGCCGGTCCAACGCTCGCCGGAGCCACGCTTTCCGCCGCCGCAAAGCGGAACTGCTGACTGAAGGCGATTGTCATGCCGATGCACGCGGCCACCACGGTGAACAGCAGAAAGCTCGCCAGCGACAGGGCCAGCACGCCGAGGCCACAGGCCAGCACCCCCGCAAGGGCTGCCGCAGTAAAACCAATCCGACGCCCGAAACGCTGCATGAGCAGGCTGGCGGGTACCGTTGCGAGGGCCGTGCCCACCACCATGAGCGACATGGGTAAGGTCGTGAGTACTGCCGTTGGTGCCAACTCACTGCCGACGATACCGCCAAGGGTAACGAGCAGCACGGTGCCGGTAACGAACATGCACTGAGCGAAGCAGAGGATGACCGTGTTCCGATTGAGGAAAACCACGCGGATGTGGCTCAGCGCTGCCGCAGATAGCGGGACTTCACGAGCTCTCCTGCAAGCACTTCGGTCGCAACGTGCACGAAGCGCAGGGGCGCATCCAGACGCCCGAAGAGGGGCACACCCCCTCCAAGCACCATGGGAATGCGCGTGATGATGAGCTCGTCCACGGCGTCCGCCGAGAGGAAACTCTGCACGGTGCGACCGCCGTCGATGTAGAGACTGTCGTGGCCATCCCGCGCAAGTACGTCACACACCTCGGTCACGGAACCGCTCACGGGGTAGACCTTGCCCTCGAGATCAGCGGGAATCTCCAGGTCGCGACTGCTCCAGACGTACACGGGGCGGTTGTAGATCCACTGCCCGAAGCCGAGCACCGTCTCGTAGCTCAGCCTTCCCATGACCAGCGCATCGATGTCTGCCATGAAATCGAAGAATCCCAGATCGTCACCTTCCGGAACCGGCACACAGTCGAGCCATTCAACGCCGCCCTCGCTGTCGGCGATGTAGCCGTCCAGGCTGGCGGCGATGTAGACGGCGGTTCTCACAATGCGGCGACGGAAGGCTCGTCCGGCACCAGCCGAACGATCTGGGAGCCGCTGTCGTGCTCGAGCAGCAGATAGACCACGCCATTTACATCAACTTCCACGTCCCGTATCCGGGCCAGGTCGCGAAGGAGGATCTCCTGCTCGACGAGCGCGCCGTCTTCGATCTGAAAGCGATAGAGCTCCGTGGCTTTCAGGGAGCCGACGAGGAACTGACCCTCCCAGCCGGGGAAGGCATCTCCACGATAGATCACGAAACTCGACACCGCCGGCGATGGCGTGAGATCGACAACCGGCTGAGTGATGTCTTCGAGATCGAACTCGATACCGAGATCTTTCCAGTACTCGACAGGGGTGCCGTCGTAGTCAACGCCGAGCGAAGTAAGCGGCCAGCCATAGTTGCGGCCGGGCTGCAGCAGATTCACCTCGTCCCCGCCCCGGGGCCCCATCTCCGTCCCCCAGAGACCGCCTGAGGCAGCCTCGTACTCGAGGCCCTGAGGGCTTCTGTGCCCGTAGGTCCAGATGCTCGCCATGGCGCCGTCGGTTGCCACGTAAGGATTGTCTTCCGGAATGCGGCCATCGTCGTGCACCCGATGAATCTTCCCGTAAGGCGTACCGAGATCCTGAATGCCCTGGTAATAACCCCCTTTGATTCCCACGCTCACATAGACGTAGCCTTCCGGATCGAAAGCCAGTCGTCCCCCGGCGCCGAGATCGGGCACGCTGGAGTAGAACTGCTCGGGTACGCTCCAGACCACCTCTTCGTCGCGCCATTCACCGTCCTGGATCCGACCGCGAATCAGCCGCGTCATGGAACGGCCCCAGACACCTTCGCCGCCGCCGTCTTCGCACGTCTCGCAGAGATGCATGTGGACGAGATAGATCCAGCCGTTCTCCGCGTAGTCCGGATGCGGAGCCACATCCAGCATCCAGCCGATACCGTAGTCGAGGCCGGAAACCCGCACACCGCTGGTGCCGGTTGCCGGCGTGCCGATGACAGGTTCGGAGCGCTCACCGTCCGGGGAGACGATGGAAAGCCCTTCGAGCTTCTCCGTGACGAGGAGACTGCCATCCGGCAATGCTGCAATTGAGAAAGCCTTCGGTGCGAGATCCCTGGCGACGACCTCCAGATGAAAATCCGCCAGCGCCGTGGCCACGGGGGTCGCCGGAATCTCGAGGGGTTTTTCGGTTTTGAAGTCCGTGAACAGTCTGTCGACGCGGCGTTCAGCCACCAGAATCGCCAGGCTTTTAATCTGCCCTTCATCGAACACGCCGGACCAGCCCGGCATCCCCCGTTCCGGAAAGCCGGCGCCGATGCTCTGAGCAATTTCCGCGACGCTGTCGCCGTGCATCAGTGCCTGGCCCACCAGCGCGGGACCCTGAGCGGTGCCTTCGAACTGCTCGCCGTGGCACACCGCGCAGTTGTCGGCGTAGCTCGCCATGAAAGGGTCGGTCCGCAGGGCCCGATTGATACCAAACCAGATGCCAACACCGGCGATGAGCAGCACGGCAAAAACGATGCCGCCGATCTTCGTCCATCGGCCCATGGCGCTCTCCCCTTTATTGCGCTGGCTCAGACCGCCCCGTTGTAACGCACGGTCACGGTCGCAGCAAGGGGACCCTCAGATGCCGATGTCCAGCTGGCTGTAGTCGTGCAGCCGTTCCCGGGCCGACTCGTCCCATCGATACTGGTCCATCACGCCGTCGAAGGGGGCGTAGCGATAGGGTGCCTCGTCGGGAAAGTGCTTCGAGCGGGCATTGATGGCGGTGGCGATAACGCTGGATCGTTCGAAGATCCGTCCTTCGTCATACACGTTGTCTTCGCTCACGACGATCGCGCCTCTCTGGCCGAGGACCGCCGAGTGGCGGTGAAAACCGAAGGTGAGGGACACACGCAGCTGTTCCGAGGTGTTGGCAAAGGAGCAATGCAGGGCCTGGCGATTGACAATCGTTACACCGCCGGCCTCACAGAACAGCGGCACAGCGTCCGGGAGCCGGTCGGAGCCGCCGTTGGCCGCCACCAGGGCCTTGATATCGATCCGTCCGAGCTTGTGCGTGCCGGGGACCACCCAGAGACCGTTGGCCGGGGTGCAGTCGTAGAGCTGCACCTGAAAGTTGAAGCCGTGAATCCCTTCGTCCCAGTTCGGCGCATCCCAGTGCGTGAGGCCGTCCTGATGCCAGGCGACGGACGCCCCCAAACCCGGCTGCTTGACGAAGATCGCATCGTTGTAGGGGGTGAAATCCGGACCATTGATGCTTTCGGCCACCGCAAGCAGCTCCGGGTGGCCGTAGAGGCGCAGGCCCGCATCCATGGTCTCGCACATGTTGAACATCATGTAGATGACCTTGTCCGGCGCATCGACGGCAGGTGCCGGCTCGGACATCTTCGCAGGATGCCGGCCGCCGTTGGCGGACGTGCCGCCAACCGGATCTGCGAGAGGACGCACCCAGAGATAGGTATCGCGGGTGATGTCGTGGCCGAGCGCAGGTCGTCCTTCTGCATCCAGCGCAGCACCTGGCGCGACCGGCGCCCGTTCGAACATCTCATCAATGCCCGCCCGAAGCTCACTGAGCTCACGAGACTCAATGACGTCTTCGAAAACGTAAAACCCGTGCGCCCAGTATGCCTCGAGGATGTCTGGATGGAGCTGCCCCGCGTCATCGAGACGCAGGGGCCCACGATTACCGAGCGCCAGCGCTCGCGTCCGGCCAGCTTCGATGTAGTCGGCCATCTCGGCGGCATGTTGTGCCGCAGACAGCGCTGCCATGGCGCTCCCGCTGCCCGCCGCTCGGGACACCCTGCCCGCTTCCCTGGATTCCGCCACGTCGACTCTCCCCGCTCGTCTGCACCCTGCCTCCCCATTCTGCGCCAGGGCGGCAGCAGGCACAAAGTCCTGCAAGGGCCGTTTGAAGCGCGGCCGCAGGCGCCGCACAATCGGTTTCGGGAGAGGAGATAACAAATGAACTATTCCATCGAAGTAGTCGATTTGAAACCACAGCCCGTGCTCGTCATGGAAACGACCGTCGCCCCGGACGGGATCGGTGAAGCCCTCGCAGAGCTGCTGCCCACCGTGTACGGCCATGTTGCCGCCCAGGGCGGGAACATGAGCGGCATGCCTTTTCTGCGCTATCTGGAAATGAGTGATCGCTGGCAGATTGCGGCAGGTGTTCCGGTGGCAGAGGCCATGCCGGGTACCGACGACATCATCGCCACGGAACTACCCGGCGGACCGACGGCCACCACGCTGTTTCTCGGCCCCTATCACGAAGTCGGCGCAGCCTGGGATGCCCTGTTTGCCTGGTGCGGTGAGCGGGGCCGGTTGCACAGTGCGGGCGGCTGGGACGTCTATGAGAACGATCCCGCAGAAGTGGCCAAGCCAGCCGACCTGCGCACCCGGATTTACCAGCCACTCGACTGACCGTTACGCCAGTTGCAACACAGGAGGGCGCCGGAGTTGCGGCGCCTCCCGCCTCGACGGTGCCTCAGATCGGATTCCGCTCAATGAGTTGCCGGGCGATGATGATGCGCTGAAGCTCGTTGGTGCCTTCACCAATGGCGAGGAGCGGCGCATCCCGATAGTAGCGTTCGACTTCATTGTCCGGGGAATAGCCGTAGGCGCCATGAATGCGCAACGCTTCCATGGCGTTGTTCACGGCAGCTTCCGTGGCAAACAGCTTGGCCATGCCCGCTTCCATGTCACAGCGCTCTCCGGAGTCGTAGGCACCCGCCGCCTGTTCGACCAGCAACCGAGCAGCTTCTACTTGAGTGGCCATGTCCGCCAGCTTGATCTGGATTGCCTGGTGCTCGGCTATGGGCTGACCGAAAGTCTGCCGCTCCTGCGCATAGCGGACGGATGCGTCGAGGGCAGCCCGGGCGACACCCACACCTCGAGCGGCGACGTTGATGCGCCCGAGCGCGAGCCCTGAAAGGATCTGCTGCAGCCCCCGGCCTTCCACCCCGCCGACCAGATTCGCCACCGGCACGGCAACGTCGTCGAACTGGACTTCCCCCGTATCGACGCCGCGGTAGCCGAGCTTCTTGAGTTTCCTTGCGCGGTAGCCGGCGCCTTTCTCGACGATCAGCAGGCTCATGCCACGATGCCGTGGATTTGCATCGGGATCCGTTTTTACCAGCACGGCGAGGACGTTGCCCTCCACGGCATTGGTGATCCACTGCTTGGTGCCGGTGATCCGGTAGCTGTCTCCCTCGAACCGGGCCCGAGTGCGGATTGCCTGCAGATCCGTGCCGCAGTCGGGTTCCGTGAGGGCGATGCCGCCCCGGAGCTCGCCCCGGGCCAGTCGCGGCAACCAGCTTTCACGCTGCTCGGCCGTGCCGAACTTCTCGATGGCCGCGCACATGATCAGGTGGCTGTTGAAAATACCGGAAACAGACATCCAGACCGCACTGACCCGCTCGACGATCTTTGCGTAGGTGCCAGCGGGGAGTCCGAGACCGCCATAAACTTCACCAATGGTTGCTCCAAAGAGACCCAGCGCCTTCATTTTCTCGACGATCTCCGCCGGATACGCGTCCGCCAGTTCGAGTTCGCGAGCGACGGGACGCACCTCGCGCTCGAGAAAGGCGTTCACGGCGTCGAGCACCAGACGCTCATCGGTCCCGGCGTTGAGGCCCGCCATCAGTAGTTCACCTCGTCGTCGACCGCATGGCCGCGCAGCGGGATGAGCATGGCCCGCTCGAACTCGATCACCTGGGTGCCATCGGCCTTCAGGCCGCGGGTTCGAATCCGAACGATGCCCTGAGTGGGTCGGGAGTTCGAAGGACGCTTGGCGAGGACCTCTGACTCCGCATAGAGCGTATCGCCAACGTAAACGGGCCCGGTCAGGCGAACGCTGTCCCAGCCGAGGTTTGCAACGGTCTTCTGGCTCACGTCGGAGACCGACATCCCCGTGACCAGCGAGAGAGTGAGACAGGAGTTGACCAGCACCCGGCCGAACTCGCTGGCCGCTGCGTATTCTGCATCGAAGTGCAACGGATGCTGATTCATGGTGAGCAGCGTGAACCAGCTGTTGTCGGTCTCGGTGATGGTCCGGCCCGGCCGGTGCTCATAGACGTGACCGACCTCGAAGTCCTCGAAATAACGGCCATAGCTCTCCCGGTACCGTCCAGCACCGACGGGTTTCGATTCCGCGACCATGTCTGCTGCCCCTCTCCTCGCTGGAAGGGAAGAGAGAATACCGTGACGGCTTGCGCCTGAGCCATCGCCGTCCTTGTGGCGGCTCGATGTTGCGCGCCGATCCTACCAGCCGCCGCCGCCACCACCGCCACCGCCGCCACCGGAAGAACCGCCACCGCCGGAGCCGGAAGAGGAGCCCGGGGGCGTCCCTGCACTCGAGATGGCCGAGGAGAAGCTCGAGCCCACGTCGCTGACAAAGCGATGGACCCGGTGGGGATGGAAGTCGCCGCGATACCAGTGCGGTGCGTAGCTCGACCGCTCGGCGGCGCTCATGCCGGAAAGCACCGCGGCAAACTGTTCCGCCCACTCCGTCGCAACGCCGAGGGCTATGGCGAAAGGCAGATAGCGCTCGAAGAGCTCAGGTGTGAGTTCCGGCGGGTGCCGGATCTCCAGGTCGTCTTTCTCCGCCACACTCAGGTAGAGCTCGAAACCGTCGAGCTTGTCCATGAGCGACCGTCCCCTGCGGGTCGGCGATTTCATCAGGTAGAGCGCAGCCGCCTGCAGGAGACCGTTCAGGAGAAAGACCACAACCACCAGGGGCGTGACCAGGTCCGCAGCCAGGATCGCCAGAAAGGCCAGGACCGAACCCACCACCGTGGGCACGAGCCACTGGGCGTTGTTTTTGAAGTAGGTCTGCTGGTAGTGGCGCTTCAGCGCCTTCCGGTGCAGCCGTTTGGCCGCGCCGATGCGCGCGTGGTTCTTCTGCTCCAGTACGAGGGTCATGCCATCGGCGAAGAGTCCATTCACGAGCGCCGCTTCACCGGGACCGAGCGGCTCGTCAGAGCGCTTCTGTTCCAGGGTGTAATCGTCGCCGTGCTGGTCGATGCGCAGATAGCCTTTGACCGCGAGACTGACGATGGCCGCGGTCAGCGTGTTGTTGTCGTAGCCCATACGGCGGATATAGCGCACGGCCCCCGGCGAATAGCCTTCCGGTGGCTCGTAGTGCGCAAAGGTGATGCCCGCTTCCGGATCGCGGCCATAGCGTCGCCAGGCCAGGTACAGAAATCCTGCCACCGCGACAAGCGTCGTCAGCGCCAGCAGCAGCCCGAGATTGTCGAGCAGAAGGTAGCCGAAGCGGTCCATGCCACTCGGCTCGAAAACCCGACCTTTCGGCCAGGTCACCACCAGCGTCAGACCTTCCCGGGGCCCGAGTTCCGTCGTCGCGCGAATGGTCGCCTCGCTGGAACGAGTGGCCGTTTCCACTTCCCTCGCCCGGCTGCCGAAAGGCCCCGTGAAGCCGGTTACGGTGATGTCTCCGGCGGCGATGGCTCCGGGCAGGCGCACCCGGGCGCTGGCCGCGTCGATGCTGAAGTCCCAGCCGACCCCAGTGACGTTCCAGTAGAGTTCGTCGTGGTTCTCGAAGTAGCCGACGCTGCGATTGGTCCGGTAGGTGATGGTGTAGCGGTAGTCTCCCGGCGCCAGCCTGCGACTCGCATCCCCGACATAGACACGCACGCCGTTCTGGCGCCGCTCGCTGTGCCAGGGCTCTTCGACACCGTCCCGGGTAACGCGCAGCACGTCGAAGGTGACCCGGTAGTGGTTGCCGAAGCGATCCCGGTAATCCGTTGGGAAGTCGCGATAAATACCGCGCTGGATCCGATTGCCTTCCGCTCGGACTTCAATGGTTTCGGCAATGGTCAGCTCCGCTTCCGCATCGACGGTAATGTCGCTGTGGTAGCTGAGGATGCGCTCCTCTGCGGGTGCACTCGGAGCCGCGGTCAGCAACACGGCCAGCAGCGCCGGCAGCAGGAATCCGGCAAGCCACTCCACCGAGGACGCCATCACCTCCGCCGCACCGGGCTTCGAATGCACTGCGGCGACGTTGCACTCACTCACGACAGCTGCACCGCCACGTTCCGCCGTGCGGCCTCGTCCGCCTCGAAAAACTCCGCCTGCCTGAAGCCCAGAGGCCGGGCCAGGAGCAGGTGCGGGAAGGATTCGATGCGTGTGTTCAGGATCCGCACGGAACCGTTGTAGAAACGCCGCGCGTACTGAAGATGATCTTCCACCTCCTTGAGGGAATCCTGCAGGGCACGGAAGTTCTCATCGGCCTTGAGCGCCGGATAGGCCTCCTGCACAGCGATGAGCCGGTGCAGGCCGGCTTCGAGGGAATCCTCGAGAGCGGCTTTTTCCGCAAGGGCGGCCGCGGCATCGGAGCGGGCCCGGAGCTCCGTCACGGCCGTCATGGTGGCCTGCTCGCAGTCCGCGTAGGCCTTAACGGCGTTCACCAGCTGTGGGACCAGATCGTGACGGCGAACCAGCTGAACGTCGATGTCGCTCCAGGCGTTGCTCACCTGATTACGATCGGCCACGAGCCGGTTGTAGATCCAGATCGCCGCCGCGACGGCGATGGTGAGCAGGGTGATCGCAGTCAGCAAATCAGGAGAAGGCGCCGCCGTAGGCTTCGTCGTTGAATCCCACGAGCACCGTCTTGCCGACCACGGCGGTGGGTGCTCGGAGATTGCCCGTGGGGCCGAGCATGGCTTCTACGGCTTCCACGGCCACGCGGCTGCCGATCTCGAACTCCGCGACCTTCTTCCCCTTGGCGACGACCAGCCGGTCGGCCTGCTTCAGTAGCGCCCGCGCGTCTTCCGCCTGCAGCTTGCGGCTCGCGGGAATGGTCTCTTCGATATCGATCTTATTGGCTTCCAAGAACTTGGATGCTCGGCTGCAGCTGGTTCAGCCCTTGCGGAAGTAGTACCAGTTGACGCTGCTGGACATGATGCTTCTCCTGAGAATCTGTGCGTAGATTTCGTGCGGTAATGCCTGAAGGCGAGAGCCTTCCCGGGAAAGTTTACACCGCCGCTGATCTGGTGCCAGCGTTGGACCCGGCCTCAGTTGAGCGCTTCGAAGAGCGGCTCCAGATAGCGTCGACGCTCCGGCGCCAGGTAGCGGAAGTTCGAACCCCGGTCCGTGAGCTCCCAGTACTGCGGACGCTCTTCGCTTTCGAGCTGCGTCTTCAGGCGACGGAGGCGGCTCATGCGTTCACCCTTCAGATCTTCGACGATGCGGGCCACCCGTGCGTCATCACCGCGGGCCATGAACAGGGTGACCAGCTGAATCTGCGAGCGGCGGACGCCGAGGAGGCTGTCTTCCTGCATTTCCTCACGGATCTCCTGATCGAGATCGAGTAACACGTCCAGCAGCGCGTCGATTTCGGGACTGTCCCGTTCAACAGCAAACTCGATGAGCAGGACCACGTCGAAGGCCGCCGCATCGAGCAGGAAGGACAGGCCTTTGAGATGGGCCGTCTGCCCATAGCTCTGAAAGTGGCTGGCAATCTCCGTGGCCAGTTCATCGCGCCCGGTCGCCAGCAGATGCTCGGCGACCTCGCGATAGCGATCGAAGAGGTAGTAGGCCGTGCGCAGATCGTTGTTGTTGATGGTCGTGCGCAGATAGCTGTTGAATGCGCGGATCACAAGCTTCAGCAGCGCCGGATTCGCGGTGCCGAGATCGTGGGCGAGCTGCGCGGTGTTGATGCCGATGAGGTTAGCGACATCCCGGGCACCGTCCGTGCACTGCGACATCAGCGAGTTCAGCTGCCGGAAAATTTTCGTCTCGAGCCAGAGCCGATCAGCCTCCACCTCGGCCATGGCATCGCTGGTCAGCGCGATGAAGTCCGCATCGCGGCTGATCGCCTCAGTGATGTGATACCAGTCTTCCGGCAGCGCCCCTTTCAACGCCGCGTAGTCATAAATAATGCTGCTGAGCCCGTTCACGCCACTCATGGCGATGCTCCGATCGCCCTGCTCCACGGCGCCGCGTGATACATCCTGCACCTCGTCGACCGCCGCCAGCACCATCCGTTGGGCCGCCTCCACCTTGTCGCCGGTGCCGCTCTCGATGGCGTTCACGGCGTTCCGGCAGATCCGCTCGATAACGCTGATCGGCGACAGGAAAGTGAAGACGAAAAAGATGTAGGGCAGCAGGCAGAGGAGCGAAAGCGTGACGAGGAACAGCGTGATGAGAAAACCCGCATGCGGTATCACGGCGCCATCACCGTGGGTGAAGCTCACAGACGCCCACACGCAGAGTATCGTCGTAACGAGAAACAGCCCGAGCACCACCAGGTTCACCGGCTCGCGCATGAACAGGCGCGTAATCAGATGGCTGTAGCGTGTGGCCGCAAGCTCGACGACGATGGCAACGACCGTGATGGCGATGGCGAGAACCGCTGCAACCACCTCGGCCGCATTACCCACGGCATCCAGCGCACCGTTTTCATCGAGACCCGCGAGCCAGCGCTCCGGATTCGTGAGGAGCGTGGCGCCACCCACGCCCGCCGTCATGAGCCAGAGCACGAGCGCCGTTGAGGCGAGGCTCAGGAAGGTGATCAGCGCGCTCTTCAGCGGCGGCTTTTCCGGGTAACGGGTAATCTGCGGACGCATGGCGGCAGCCTGCCGTATTTCCCGCGGTGCCGCCAGCTTTCTTCAGCAGCCCTCGACCGCCCCGGTGAGGCGCTCTGTTAGCAGCTCGAGGAAACGCTCCCGGTCCTGCCAGTCCATGGCGCAGTCCATGGGTATGCCTGCCTCGTCGATCATCGTCCTGCCGCGCTCATCCACGGTCACGGGGAGTCGCTCCATGATCAGGCCCTGCTGCGAGAAGGCCAGATAGACGGCAACGGTGTCGTAGAGAATCGAAGAGCTCGTGGCGGGATCGAGATCCTTCAGCAACGGCCAGTCCTGCACAGCCTCGAACCAGCGGTCGTGATTGTCGAGCACGGCCGCGAGGAGTGGGTCTCTTTTTGTTGCCAGGGCTGCTCGCAGCCGTGCGAAGCGATCGCCGTCGAGGATCACGTTGCCACAGCTGTCGAGCGGCGTGATCGTGATGGGCCAGTCTGCGCCGAGCACCCGGGCGGCGGCCACAGGTTCCTTCATCACGTTGTACTCGCGCATCGGCTTGGGAGCCCCCAGATAGCCGCGCCGCAGGCTCCCGAGCATGCCGACGAGGCGAACTTTGGTCGTCAACGATGGGTCCTCGTCAAGGAGCGCGGCGAGATTTGGCACCGGACCGATAGCAATGATCGTCACCGGCTCCGTCGCCGCTTCCAGGGTCGCCCGGAGCGCCGCCATACCATCGTCGTGCACGACGCCGGGATAGTCCTCGAGGCGAAAGTCGCCGAGCCAGGCTGCATGCGTTTTCGGCGTTTCCTCCTGACTGATGCCGACCGCGACCGGCACGTCGGTGCGCCCGGCTGCCACGAGCATCTTCGCGGCGATCGCCGCCCCGTAGCGCGTGGCCCCGTAATCTGTGAGCACGAGCCGGAGATCGAGCTCCGGGCAGCGCAGCAGAAACGCCAGGGCCCAGACGTCGTCGACGTCCATGCCGATGTCCGTATCGAGAATGACGGGAATAGCCATGACAGGAGCATCGCACAATCAACGCACCCTGGCGCCCGGGCATCCTGGCTCGATCTTTGCAGACTTACCTTCCGCCATGAGAAGTCAGCGCCTGAATCACGGATTTTTGACGATCACCTGCGCCTTGGGACTGCTCGCAGCGCCCGCAGGCTTTGCTTCGACGTCCAAGTGGCAGTCCCTGGCCGAAGTTTCCGCCGTCGCCGAAGCCCACGCTCGGGCAAAGCTCGGTCGTGGTGACGTTGAGGTGGAGACCGCGGTCAAAGCCCTGGACAGCCGCCTCAAGCTCGCGCGCTGCAACCAGCCCCTGTCAGCCTTCACGCCGCCCAACACCGAACTCCGGCAGAACGTGATCATCGGCGTCCGTTGTCGGGGCACCACGCCCTGGCAGGTTTACGTGCCCGTCAAGGTGACGGCGCGCCGATCCGTGCTGGTGGCCGTGCGCCCCTTAAGCCGCGGCGCGGTACTGACCCAGGCCGACGTTCGCGTTGAATCCCGGGATATCACGACGCTGCGCTCGGCCTACCTGACGGATCCAGCGCAGCTGTCAGGCAAAGTGCTGAAGCGATCGATTCCCGAAGGCCGGGTCATGAGCGTCGATCTGCTCAGCGAAGCCGATATCGTCAAACGCGGCGAGCGTGTGACGCTGCTGGTGGAGCAGTCGGGCTTCGTGGTTCAGATGGCGGGTACGGCCTTGAGCAGTGGGGCGATCAACGAACGGGTACGCGTTGAGAACGCTTCCTCCAAGCGCACGGTAGAAGGGGTGGTTCGCGCGCCTCAGCTCGTCGAAGTGCTAAGCTATTAGACAGAGCCACACATGAAACGCAGGTCGTCAGCACAAACGATACATTTTCGCAACGACACAGGACCTAAAGTTCCTGCGACCCCAGCCGATTATTGGGGTGTTGTCCAGACCAGCTCCCGGAGCTTTTGAAATGGTTAACAAAATTGACGGTGTATCCGGCCAGCGGCCTCCGGTTCCTAACCCGAGCCAGAACGCCCGTGCCGAACGGAACGATGCCGCCCGATCCGGTGACTCTGGACAGACTGCCGATCAGCTGAGCCTGACGAGCTCGGCCCAGCTCCTGAAAGAGCTCAACGATGCCGTTGCTGCCGCGCCGGAAGTCGATCAGAGCCGTGTCGAAGCCATCCGTCAGGCCATCGCCGACGGTTCCTACGACGTGGACGCCGGCCGCATCGCCGACAAACTGCTGAACCTCGAAGACCAGCTCTAGGCACGTCACGATGACCGGTAGCGCCGATCTTCAGTCTCTGCGCACGGTCCTCGAGGAACTCCTCGCCTGCAGCCGCGCCCTGAGCACCACCCTCATCCAGGAGCGGGAAGCGCTCACGGAGCACAACCTCTCGAGCCTCAACCAGCACACGGAAACGAAGAAGGACCAGCTCGTGAGGCTGGAAGCCCTGGAGCTGCAACGTCGCCAGCTCCTCAAGCACATGGGTTTCGACCCCATGACCGACGTCATCGTCCCGGGGCTGGAAGGCCTCTGGCAGGAAGTGCTGACGGCTCTGCGCACCTGCCAGGAAGACAACGAGGTCAACGGCGCCATCGTTCGTACCCATCAGACCCAGACGCAGCGGGCCCTCGACCTGCTCGCCGGTCGGGATACCCGCCAGGACGTTTACGCCGCCGACGGTCTGCCGACATCGCGCCTGCGCTCGGACGAAATCGCCAAAGCCTGACAGAACCCAGGCGGCTCAGGTAGGTTTACAGGCACAGCACAAGCTCGGACACTCAGCCATCTCAGCGCCGCTATCATGGTTTCCATGGAGAGGCGCACCAGCACCCGCAAGCTGACCGAAACCCGCGTGTATCTGCATCACCCGGATCTGCCCGGCGATCCCTGCGTGACTCGCGATCTGAGTCCGCGCGGTGTGTTCGTGGTGACTCCGCACGCCGATCGCGTTCGGGCACGCACCGTCATGAAAATGACCTTCGCCGTTGACCTCGGCAACCTCACCCGCCTCTACGATTTCACCGTCACCGTGGTTCGGGTCACCAACGACGGTCTCGCCCTGGCCATTGATCGGAGCCACCCGAGCCGTTCCCGGGCCGTACCGAAACGGGTGGATACCCGACGACCAGCGGACGTGCTGCCCCTGCGCCGCTAGACCCCGACGGCTTAGGCCCGGCTCCGACCGCTGCTGGCCCGGTTCCTGCAAATCCCGTGTTTCTCGAGAAGAAGAAGCGCGAGGCGTCCAGCGTGTCCGAACAGACGGGAGCCAGCCTGGTACTGGCCCAGACACTCATCCCCCAGCAGACTTTCAATGGCAAAGCGGTCGCCGCGGACCAGGCCGAAGGGCCCTTCGAATCATCCCTTGAGGGAGAGCAAGGCATTGTTATTCCTGAGGAAAATACTTCAGCCTTCGCTGACCTGCTGACCCGGGAAGGGCCGGACCAGGCCCTGCCGGAACCGCCTGCAGAGGGCACCGGGGCCCAGGCTTCCAGCTGGCCCGTCCCCGCGCTGGTTGCCGCAGCGCTGGCCACGAGCACGGCGGCGGTCGCTGAGCGCGAACCGGCCGACGGCACAGCCTTGCCGCCTACCGGCAACGAGGCGGCGTCGGACGGCCAACTGCCGCCGCTGATCAGGATCCCGGAAGCCAATCTCACACCGCCGGGGTCTCCGTCGGCGACGGGCTCAGCGGACTTCACGCCAACCACCCCAGCCACGGTCACCCCTGCTCCTCAGACACTCGGCGGGGCAACCAATGCCATGACGTCAGAAGTCGCCGACCGCTCCGGGGCGAAGCGGCTCCTGGAACCGCTCAGCAGGGCGCAGGCCTTGCCGCAGACTGCAGCAGAGGGTCGCTCCGCAGTTACCGAAACACCATCTTCTGCTTCAGAGCCGGAAACGCCCCCCCCGCTCGAGCCACGACCCCTGCCTGCCACAAGGCAGACCACGGACGGCCCCGCGATCACGACCGAGCGCGGCAGCACGAGCGTCTCGAGTTTCGAGCAGCCGCAGAGCCTCGAGGCGGAGTTGGGCCGCCAGGGCCAGGACCAGCAGCAGTCGGGATCCCGAGAGGGCCAACGGTCAGCCCCCAGCATCAGTTTTTCGACGCAGGCACCGGGCATCGCGGTCGCAGCCACACCACTCACGGCCGCAGGAACCCCGGCATCGACAAGCGCCACACTTCTGTCCCAACCCGTGGTGCTCCTCGGCGACCCGAGCACCTGGGCAGAGCCGCTGCAACAGCGCATCGCGGCGCTCGCCAGGGGTGGTTTCAACAGCGCCGAGCTGCGCCTGCACCCGCCCAGCCTCGGCCAGCTCGAAGTCCGTATCAGCATGCAGCAGGATCAGGCCACGCTCTGGCTCGCGAGTCCCTCCGCTGAAGTCAGGGACGTCCTCCAGCAGTCCCTGTCGCGGCTGGAAGGCCTCTTCGAGGAACTTGGGATTCAGCTTGCCGGCGCGCAGGTGGGCGACGGGCGCGCGGAGGCCGATTCCAGCAGCGCAGATGCGGAGCTTCCGGGTGGCGAAGACCAGCCGGGCAACCCTGGCGAAGCACCCGGCAGCAGCAGGACCACGAAACTCGGCCTCCTGGATGCCTGGGCCTGAGCGCTGAGCGTCGCCAGCCGGACGTCCAGGGCCGCCAAGGAACCGTGACCCCGCCAGTCAAAATTCCGCGAATTCCGGCTGCCGGCGCCAAAACGCCAGAAAAAAGCCAATAAAATCAGCGCCTTAGAATCGCAGAGGCACTGGTACGTTTTTTGCTCTCCCCTCTTCCGACCCACGGAAGCGAGCCGACCATGGCCGAGAACGCAGAGCCCGATGTCGAGGAAGCAGCGCCCACCGCCAAGCTGGGGCTGACGCAGATACTCATGATCGTTGGCCTGGTGATCGTCACTCAGGTCGTCATGAAGTTCACCCTCGATACGTTTTTCCCGCCGCAGGCCGTGTTGCCGCCGGAAGAAGGCGCCGAGGCTCTGGAAGAAGTCGAAGAGATTCCCGTCGACGAACTGGAGCCGGCCAACTACCTGCCGCTGGACCCGGCTCTCGTCGTGAATGTGAAGCAGCAGGACGGCAAGTCACAGTACGTGCAGGCATCCCTGCAGCTCATG
This sequence comes from Pseudomonadales bacterium, assembly GCA_965230005.1. GTDB lineage: Bacteria > Pseudomonadota > Gammaproteobacteria > Pseudomonadales > Azotimanducaceae > SZUA-309. The sequence goes on along the minus strand of OZ245934.1, from coordinate 5,349,793 downwards.
ACCCGCAAGCCGGAAGTCTTCGAGGCTGCCAAAGTGCACGCGCCGGCCATCCGCAGCGCGCTGATCATGCTTTTCTCGGACATCGAACCGGAGTCGTTGTCCTCCATCGAAGGTAAACAAACCCTGCAGGAAGACGCGCGAGCCACGACGGACGGCGTGCTCGAAGAGCTCGCCGGCGTCAGCGGCGTTGATGCGATCTATCTCACGAGCCTCGTCCTCCAATGAGCGACGTCCTGTCTCCTGAAGAGGTGGATGCGCTCCTGCAAGGCGTCTCCTCCGGCGATGTGGCTTCCGGCGAAGGCTTTGGTGTGCCTGCCGGCGAAGTCCTCGCCCTCGACCTGACCGATCCGAACACCTTCAGCCGGGATCAGATCCCGCCGCTCGAGTTCAGCAATCAGGTGCTTGCGCGGCATCTCACCGCAAGCGTCCGGCCGCTTCTGAACAACATCGCCGAAGTCACGGCCACCGAACCGAGACTGCTGAGCTACGCCGATTATCTCGCGGAACTCGCGCATCCCACCTTCATTCATCAGACCCACGTGCTGCCGCTCGACAGCGACATGCTCTTCGTCCTGAGCACGGATCTCATCCTGAACTATGTGGACTTCTACTACGGGGGCGATGGCGTTCACGAAGATCAGGAAGTCCTGACCCGGGACTTCACGGTGACCGAGCGCGGCGTTGCCGGCCGGCTGCAACAGAAGGCCGAACGGTTCATGACTGAAGCCTGGGCCGGAGCAGCGGCGTTGACCTTCGAAGGTGGCGCCGTGGAAACCAACCCTGCCTTTTCCAACTTCTTCAGCCCCTCCGACATGCTCGTCGCTTCACGTTTCGAGGTCGCCATGCCGGAGAAGCCCCTCGGCTGGATCGACATTCTGCTGCCGAAAGCCGCCATAGATCCCTATCGCCGCAATCTGGAAGCCGCGAGTCAGGGCGACCCCTCACAGAAACAGTCACGCTGGGCCAACGCCTTTGAGAGCCAGCTGCAGCAGACCGAAGTGGAGCTCTCCTCCACCCTTTCCACGACCACGGTGAATCTCGGTGAGCTCGTCAAGCTCCGCATCGGCGACATCCTGCCTTTCGAGCTGCCGCCGACCGTGGAACTCACGGCCGGCGACGTGCCGCTGTTCCGGGGCACTTTCGGCGTATCCAATGGCAGAAACGCCATCCGCATCACCGAACGCCTCGGGAGCGCCCAGTGATCGCGCCCTCGAATCCAGCAGGAGACCTCCATGAGTGAAGCCGATTCCGGCCAGGCGGAAGCCGCGCCGGCGGAAGACAAGGTGGCACCCGCCGCCTTCGATGACCTGGAACAGTCCACAGAGAGTGGCGGCGTTCAGGACATCAATCTCGACGTGGTACTCAACGTCGACGTGAATCTGTCTCTGGAAGTCGGCCGGACGAGCATCAGCGTGCGTAATCTGCTGCAGCTCAATCAGGGCTCCGTCGTCGAGCTCGACCGCCTCGCTGGCGAACCGCTCGACGTGCTCATCAACGGCACCCTGATCGCCCGCGGAGAGGTTGTGGTTGTAAACGACAAATACGGCATCCGCCTGACCGATGTGATCAGCCCCGCCGAACGCATCAAGCGGGTGCAGTAGCTCGTGGAACCGCTCTGGTCCAGCCAGTCCTTCGACATGCTGGGCGCTCTGCTGGGCGTTCTGCTGCTCATCTTTCTGGTCGCCTGGGTACTGAAGCGTGTCCAGCAGGGTCAGGGCAGCGGTCGGGCCCATCTGAAAGTGGTCAGCGTGTTACCGCTTTCTACCCGGGAACGGGTGGTGCTCATTCAGGCAGGAGAAGAACAGGTGCTCGTTGGTGTAAGCGGCGCCGGTATCCAGCAGCTGCATACGCTGAAGGAACCGGTCGAGTTCTCGAGCGCAGCGGCGAACGGTGAGAGCACGGCCACGCCGAGCTTTGCGGAGGCGCTGCGCCAGGTCATGACCAGGCGGACTCCGTGAAGCAGCTGATCAAACAAGTCCTGCTGCTCCTGGCGCTGCTCGTCTGCGCCGACGCCGCACTCGCTCAGAATGCGCCGCTGATTCCCATCGAGGGTGTCGAGGGTGAAGCGCCTTACTCGCTGACGATTCAGGTGCTCGCGCTCATGACGGCGCTGACCCTGCTGCCGGCCTTTGTACTCATGATGAGCTCCTTCACCCGCATCATCATCGTCCTCTCCATCCTGCGCCAGGCCCTCGGCACGGCGCAGACGCCGCCCAATCAGGTGCTCATCGGTCTGGCCCTGTTTCTCACACTGTTTGTCATGGCGCCGGTGATCAGCACCAGCTACGAGACGGGCCTTGCCCCCTATCTCGAAGGAGAGATGGGCGTCGAAGAAGCCTTCGATCAGGGCATGGCGCCGATCCGCGCCTTCATGCTCGATCAGACCCGGGAGTCGGAGCTGGAGCTGTTTCTGGAGCTTGCCAACGAGACGGAGGTCACCGCGCCGGAAGAGATTTCCACCGCCGTCCTGGTACCCGCCTTCATCACCAGCGAGCTGAAAACGGCTTTTCAGATCGGCTTCCTGATCTTCATCCCCTTCGTCATCATCGACCTGGTGGTGGCCAGCGTGCTCATGTCCATGGGCATGATGATGCTCTCTCCCATGCTGGTGTCGCTGCCTTTCAAGATCATGCTGTTCGTCCTCATCGACGGCTGGTCGCTGCTCATCGGCACCCTGGCCGGGAGCTTCTACCTGTGAGGGTCAGGCGGTGAGCCCGGAAGCCGTTGTCACCATCGGTCAGCAGGCGCTGCAGGTCATCGTCCTGCTGGCGGCACCGCTGCTGCTCTCGGCCCTGCTCGTGGGGCTTTTCATCGGCATGCTGCAGGCGGCGACGCAGATCAACGAGATGACGCTCTCCTTTATCCCGAAGCTCATCGTCCTGGTTGCCGCCCTGTATCTGGCGGGGCCCTGGATGCTCGAGCTGATCACCGGCTACGCCACCCGGCTGATCGCCGACATTCCCATCATCATCGGTTGAGCACGGGACCATGGCCGGTCTTCCCGATATCGACGCGCTGGTAGCCGCTTATCTCCTGCCGTTCTTCCGCATCGCTGCCATGCTGATGATCGCGCCGCTGTTCGGCGCGCGGCTCATTCCGGCCCGCATCCGCATCTTTCTCGCCCTGGCGCTGGCTGCCGCCATCGCACCGTTGATCCCAGAGCCGCCGCCCTTCGAAGGCCTCTCTGCAGGCGCCGTGTTCATCATCGCTCAGGAGCTCATCATCGGCGCGGCCATGGGCTTCATGGTGCAGATGGTCTTCGACGCCATCATCATCGGCAGCCAGACCATCGCCATGGGCATGGGTCTCGGCTTTGCGATGCTGGTGGATCCCCAACGCGGCGTGAACGTGCCGATCCTTTCGCAGTTCTTCGTGATCATGACCACGATGATGTTCCTGGCGCTGAACGGTCACCTGATTCTCATTCAGGTGCTCATGCAGAGTTTCACGACCCTGCCCGCGGGCGCCGCCGTCTTCGACCGGCACGGCTTGTGGACCGTGGCCAGCTGGGGCACCCAGATGTTCGCCGGGGCCGTGCTCGTTGCCTTGCCGGCGGTGGTCGCACTCCTCGTGGTCAACCTCGCCTACGGCGTGATCAGCCGGGCGGCGCCCACCCTGAACCTCTTTGCCGTCGGCTTTCCGGCGACGGTACTGCTCGGTTTCCTGATCCTCCAGTTCAGCTTCCAGACCGTGCTGGTCAGTCTCACCGACCTCCTCGAAAGCGCCTTCGACGCGCTGGCCGGCCTCTTCGGCGTGCTGTTATGACAGCGAGGCGCACGCATGGCTGAGCAGGACCAGGAACAGTTCCAGGAAAAAACCGAACAGCCGACACCGAAGCGCCTCAAGGAAGCGCGGGACAAAGGGCAGATCGCCCGGTCGCGGGAGCTCAACACCATGGCCGTCACGCTCATTGGAGCGGCCGCCGTTTACGCCCTCGGCGGCGGTGTGGTGCAGGGCGTCATCGACATCATGACGGCAAATCTGGCCATCGCCCGGGAAGATGTGCTGACCACGAACGGCATGGTGCAGCACCTGAGCGTTGCCGCGGCCGGCATGCTCGGAAGCCTGATTCCCTGGATGCTCATCATCACCACCGTGGCTACGCTCGCGCCCATGGCCCTCGGCGGCTGGTCCTTCAGCCTGCAGGCGCTGCAGTTCAAGGGCGACCGAATCAATCCCATCGCCGGTCTGAAGCGACTCTTTGCCCTGCGCGGCCTCATGGAACTGGTAAAGGCCCTCGCCAAGTTTCTTCTCGTTGGCACCGTCGCCGTCCTCGTGCTGCAGTGGCTGGCCGACGAGTTCATCGGGCTCAGTCAGGAACCGCTCATGGAAGCGCTGGCCCATTCCGCCTGGCTCATGGCGATCTGTTTCGTGCTGTTCAGCGCAGCGCTCATTCTCATCGCTGCCGTCGACGTGCCTTTCCAGGTCTGGGACCACATGAAGAAGCTGCGCATGACGCGCCAGGAGATCAAAGACGAGCTGAAGGAAACGGAGGGACGGCCGGAAGTTCGGGGCAAGGTTCGCGCCCTGCAGCAGGAGTTCAGCCAGCGGCGCATGCTCGAAGACATCCCCATTGCGTCCGTCGTCGTCACGAACCCGACCCACTACGCCGTCGCCCTGCGCTACGAAGCCGACGAGATGGGCGCACCGAAGGTGGTCGCCAAAGGTATCGATCACCTGGCGCTGAAAATTCGCGAAATCGCCACTGAGCACGGCGTGCCCGTCTTCGAAGCACCGCCGCTGGCCCGGGCCCTCTACAGCTCCGCGGAAATCGGCGACGAGATCAACGAGAAGCTCTACGTGAGCGTGGCACAGGTACTCACCTACCTCTATCAGCTCGACGCCTACGTCGCTGGTCGCGGCCTGCCGCCGGCGCGCCCGGAAATCGAGATCGACGAGTCGGAGTTCGCAACGTGAACAGGAGGATCAGGCTCTGAATCTGCACGGCCTGCAGCAGCGCATCATGCCGTATCTGAACGGCGGCCTCGGTGCCCCCATCTTCCTGGTGCTGATCCTCGGCATGCTGGTGATCCCGCTGCCGCCGTTTCTCCTGGATCTGCTGTTCAGCTTTAACATCACGCTGTCCCTGATCATCATCCTTGCCGTCATCTACGTGGCCAGGCCGCTTGATCTCGGCGTCTTCCCGACGGTGCTGCTGCTGGTCACGCTGCTGCGCCTGTCCCTGAACGTCGCCTCCACCCGCATCGTGCTGCTGAACGGACACGAGGGGACGGATGCCGCCGGCAAGGTCATCGAAGCCTTCGGCGAATTCGTGATCGGCGGCAACTACGCCATCGGCCTCGTGGTCTTCGCCATTCTCGTGATCATCAACTTCGTTGTGGTCACCAAAGGTGCCGGCCGGGTCTCGGAAGTCACCGCCCGTTTCACTCTCGATGCCATGCCCGGGCGGCAGATGGCCATCGACGCCGATCTCAACGCCGGCATCATCGATCAGCAGGAGGCCTCCCGGCGGCGCAACGAAATCCGCGAAGAGGCCGACTTCTTCGGTTCCATGGACGGCGCGAGCAAGTTCGTCCGCGGCGACGCTATTGCCGGCGTGCTCATCCTCTTCATCAACATCATCGGCGGCCTCGCCATCGGGATGCTCCAGCACGACATGGCCTTCGAAAACGCCATGCGCAACTACACGCTGCTGACCATCGGCGACGGCCTGGTCGCACAGATTCCCTCGCTGCTTCTGTCCACGGGCACAGCCATCGTCGTCACAAGAATGTCCGCGCCCCAGGACATGGGCGAACAGGTGCTGGCCCAGCTGTTTCAGCAGCCGAAAGTGCTCACGGTCACCGGTTCGGTGTTGACGGGTCTCGGACTCATCCCCGGCATGCCGAACATGGTTTTCCTGCTCATCGGCGGCGCCTGTCTCGCCGGCGCCTACCGGGCATCGCAGAAGGCACAGGCTCAGCCGGAGACGCCGGAAGTATCGGAGCCGGAGCCCGAGGGCGTGCGCGAAGACCTGAGCTGGGAAGACGTCGGCCCCGTCGACGCCCTGGGCCTCGAGGTCGGCTATCTGCTGATCCCGCTCGTGGATCCCGAACAGGGCGGCGAACTCATGGCCCGCATTCGCGGCGTGCGTAAAAACCTGACGGCGGAGCTCGGTTTCCTCATCCAGCCGATCCACATCCGCGACGACCTGAACCTGCCCCCCGGTGGCTACCGCATTGCCGTGCACGGGGTCCCCGTCGCGGAAGGGGAAATTCATCCCGGCAAAGAACTCGCCATCAACCCCGGAGAAGTCTCCGGCAAGCCGGTCGGCATCGAAACCCGGGATCCGGCCTTTGGCCTCGAAGCCGTATGGATCGACTCGACGGCCAGCGATCACGCCCGCACCCTCGGCTACACGGTGGTCGACGCAAGCACCGTGGTCGCCACGCACTTGAGTCAGGTCATCAAGACGCACGCCCACCAGCTTCTCGGGCACGAGGAAGCCCAGCAGCTCATCGATCGGCTGACCCGGGACGGCAGCGGCGCGCTGAAAGATCTCGTGCCGAAGACCGTTCCTCTCGCAACGCTCGTTCGGGTACTGCAGGACCTGCTCGTGGAGCAGATCCCCATTCGCAACATGCGGACCATCGTCGAAACTTTGGCGGAAGAAGCCGGCCAGCACGCCGACCCCGCCAGAATGCTGGCGGCCGTGCGCATTGCCCTTGCCTCGTCAATTGTTCACAAAATCAATGGTTTAGAAGCGGAAATTCCCGCTTTTACGCTGGATCCCAAATTGGAACAGATCCTGCACGACAGTGTGAATCAACGAATCGCCAGAATGGACGAACAGCAGCGCGACACCATGAACAACGAGCCTTCGAGCACGCTGCCAGCACCGAGGCCGGAAGGGCTCGGTATCGAACCCAATCTCGCCGATCAGATTCATCAGGCGCTCCTCGAGCAGACCCGACGCCAGGAGATGGTGGGTTCCCCGGCCGTGCTGCTGGTACCACCGGCCCTTCGGGCCTGGATGGCACGCTTCGTTCGTCAGGGGATTCCAGGACTGAACGTGCTCGCCTACAACGAGATTCCCGACGACCGGAAAGTGCGGTTGATCGGTGCCATCGGCGGATGAGGGGCGCGCGGTGAAGATCAAACGTTTCTACGCCAGAACGATGCGAGCCGCCCTGCAGCAAGTCCGCGAGGAGCAGGGCCCCGACTCGGTGATCCTGTCGAAGCAGAAAACGGCGGACGGCATCGAGGTGATCGCCGCCGTGGACTATGACGAGGCGCTGCTGCATCAGACGACGGCCGCATCGAGCGGACTGCAGACGTCCGTCCAGGCACCGCATCCAGCCCCGAACCTCAGCATCGCCGAGCAACAGAGCGGCCAAGGCAACCGCTACACGGACGCCTACCGCAACCAGGCTGCAGCACCTGTCGCTGATACGGACTCCGAAAGCACCTCCCCGGACGCCACCGGCGCCGCAGCTGCGCTCGCCAAGGGTTCCGCCACGAATGCCGACAGCGCCGCCTTGGAGCAGTCCGACCGGCGGCCAGACAAGCCAGGCAACGCATCACAGGGCGGGACAGACCCGTCGAGCTTCCAGGCGATTTTCGACGCCGCTGCTGCCATCAGCCCCGTGCCGGAACCCGCCGCGAACAACGAACGGGAGCTCAGAACGCTTGCCGCCGAGCTGCAGGCATTGAAAGAAACCGTTGAGCAACAGTTCGATGCGCTCTCCTGGGACGATCTCCAGCGACGGGAGCCGCGCCTGGCGGAAGTCATCCGACGCCTGGAGCTGCTGGGGCTCGAGGAACCGCTCGTGCGCAGCATCGTCGCCCGGCTCGATCCCGACGATCCGCAGAAGAAGGTCTGGCGCAACGCCATCGCCCTCCTCGCCCGGCAGATTCCCATCGCCGAGCAGGACGTTTGCGCCGACGGCGGCATCTTTGCTGTCGTCGGACCCACGGGCGCCGGCAAAACAACGAGCATCGCCAAGCTTGCCGCCCGTTTCGCGCTGGAACGCGGCGCCGATGCCGTTGGTCTGGTCACCACAGACAGTTTTCGTATCGGTGCCCAGGAACATCTGTTGCGCTTCGGCCGGATTCTCGGCGTGCCCGTCCAGGTTGCCGGGGATGCGGAAGCGCTAGCGGCCACCCTCGAACAGCTCGCGCACAAAAAACTGGTGCTCATCGATACGGCCGGATGCTCACCGCGGGACAGCAGTCTGCTGGCGTCGCTCGCCGGGCTGACCCGCCTGACGCCGACGGTGCAGACCCTGCTCGCACTGCCGGCAAATCTGCAGACGGCGAGCATGCGGGAAGCCATCGGAGCCTTCGATCGCCTGGGTCTCGATGGCGCCATCGTGACCAAGGTAGATGAGGCGACGTCCCTAGGGGGTCTGCTGAGCGAACTCATCGCCGCGGAGCTCGCCGTGTGTTACGTGACCGACGGTCAGCGGGTACCAGAGGACATCCGTCCCGCGGCCCGCTATCGGGCCGGCTTCGTCAGTCAGGCCGTGAGTCTGGCCCGCAGTTTCGCCACGAGCCGCCCGGGTCAGAGCCGCCCGGATCTGCCGGAAGCGGCGGAGCCCTCAACCTCGGAGGAGTTGCCTCCGCTTACCACCACCGAGAGACGCCTAGCGAGCTATGGATAACGTACTACCGATCAGCCCCGGCGGGAGCGGTCAGCAACGCCCGGGAGACGCACGCGGGCCCGTTCAGGTCATCGCCGTCTCCGCCGGGAAAGGGGGCGTGGGGAAAACCACGGTCTCCATCAACCTGGCCCTGGCCCTGGCCCGCCTCGGCCGACGAACCATGCTGCTGGATGCCGACCTCGGCCTCGCCAACATCGACACGCATCTGGGCCTGCAGCCCACGTCCAATCTCTCGCACGTACTGGCCGGAGACTGCACGCTTGCGGACATCGTTCTACCCGTCTGCCCCGGTGTAGAGCTGGTACCGGCAGCGTCCGGAATCACCCGCATGGCTGAACTCAGCGCCCCGGAGCAGGCAGGCATCATCGGCGCCTTCGACGAGCTCACGTCCGCCCTGGATGTGCTCATCGTCGACAACGCACCGGGGATCTCCTCGAGCATGCTGCGCTTCAGCAAGGCGGCGCACGAGGTCATCGTCGTGGTCTGTGACGAACCGGCATCAATCACCGATGCCTACGCGCTGATCAAGGTGCTGAGCCGCGATCACGGCGTCAGCCAGTTCAAAGTGCTGGTAAACAAAACGGACAACGTTACTCAGGGTAAGGCCGTCTACACGAAGATCGCCCGGGTTGCGGATCGATTCCTGGACGTCACGCTGACACCGGTGGGTGAGATTCCGAGCGATAACTATCTGCAGCGCGCCATACAGGAGCAGGCCGGGGTGGTACATCGCTATCCCGGCTCCGCTTCCGCCCGCGCTTTTCACGCGCTGGCGCAGAAGACCCTGAGCTGGCCGCGGCCGACCTCACCACGGGGTCACGTCGAATTTTTTGTCGAACGTGCGGCCGGTGTTTCGCCGCCGCATTCCGGCAACTCTTCCAGAAGGTTCTCGCCATGAGCGCATCCTCGGAATACCTGAAGAACGAGCAGAAAGATCAGACCGAACTGGTCCGACAGCACGCCCCGCTGGTGAAGCGCATCGCCTACCACCTGGTGGGCCGACTGCCATCGAGCGTCGACGTCGACGATCTCATTCAGGCTGGCACCATCGGCCTGCTCATGGCCGGTCGCAACTACTCACCGGACAAAGGCGCGAACTTCGAGACCTATGCCGGTATCCGCATTCGCGGTGCCATGATCGACGAGCTCCGCAAGTCGGACTGGACGCCCCGGTCCGTGCATCGAAAGATCCGCGAAGTTTCGGAAGCCATCGCCGAGATCGAAAATCGTACGGGTACCAAGGCCCGCGATCAGGACGTCGCCGAAGCCCTCGGCATCAGCACGGCGGAGTATCACGAGATTCTCCGGGACGCCACGGCCAGCAAACTCTTCAGCCTCGACCAGCCGTCCGACGACAGCGGTGATCCGCTGCAGGTCGAAGGGGAAGAAGATCTGGAACCCTCGGAAATGCTGCAGGAACAATCCCGCCGCCAGCGCCTCGTGGCGCTCATCGAGGATCTGCCGGAGCGGGAAAAACTCATCATGTCCCTCTACTACGACGACGAGCTGAATCTGCGCGAGATCGGCGAGGTGCTCGGCATCTCCGAATCCCGGGTCTGCCAGATTCATGGCCAGGCACTCGTGCGGCTGCGGGCGCGCATCGAAGAGTAGTCCGGCGAAGGGCACCAGGCGTGAGTTAAGGAGCAGAACAATCATGCAACAGCTGACGAAGGCGTTGACCGAACCCGGAAACGAGGTGGTTCTGCTCCTTGCCATCGGCGTCGGTTCCATGCTGTCGCTGGGAATGCTCTTCGCTTGCCTGCGCGCGCTCCGAACCCAGCGGCGGCTCTTCGCCGACGCCACGAGCCGCAACGCCGACCTGCAGGCCATGATATCCGCCTACGGTCAGTCCCTGATCGGCATGCAGACGAGCCTCGGGGAGTTGGAAACGCAGCTCAAGACCTTCAGCGAACGGCACCTGGAACTGCAGTCCCAATACGCCTTCGCCGCCACCTTCGAGGAAGCTTCCCGGCTGGTCCGGGACGGCGGCAGCGCGGAATCCCTCGTCAACAACTGCGGTCTCTCCAACGCCGAAGCGGAGCTCATGGTCCGACTGCATCAGCAGCATGAACGGCCGGCGGTACCCGTCGCTTTCGCTGAGGCAGGCTCCGGCAGGATCAGCGGTGCATCCACTAATGATGCGTCGGCACCAGCCATCGATGCGTCAGAGCACGAAACCGAGCTCGTCGGTGAAGAAATTCGTCTCAAGGAAGCGCTGAAAGCCGCTCGCGGCTGAGGTCGTAACGGCAGAAGTTGCCTCACCTCAGTTGAGGTAGCCCATCTCCTCGTATTCATTGCCGCGCACGATGGCAATGTCCACTCGCCGGTTGCGGGCGCGATCAGAGGAACTCTCATTCGACGCCACGGGACGCGTGTCGGCATAACCGGTGACCACGAAGCGTTCCGCATCCAGCCCGTCGAACTCCATGAGCTCATGGAGCACCGAGACGGCCCTCGCGGAGGACAGCTCCCAGTTGGAGCGGAAACGCAGGGTGGAGATGGGCAGATTGTCCGTGTGGCCGGCAATGCGGATGGTCCCTTCGGTCTGACGCAACAGACCGTGGATCTTCTCCAGGACCGGACGGAAGTTGGCTTCAACGTCTGCAGAGCCCAGGGCAAAAGAACCTTTCTCGCGAATGTGGATGATCGTCCGGGCGCCGATGGTGCGCACTTCGATCATGCCCTCCTCGATCTCCAGCTGCAGGGTTTCCCGGGCCCGCTCGGCGTCTTCCTCCGCCTTCTCCACGAGCTCCTGAATCTCCTTGAACTCCTCGATCTCCTGCCGTTCGACCATGTCCTCGGGGTCGACGAAGTCGAGCGTATTCTTGTTGGAGTCGATGGTGAACTGACGCACCTGATTCAGGGCCGTGGGCTGGGGTTTTCCGGGGCTGAATTCATGGGCGATGATGCTCGTGCCCTTGGGGATGTGCTTGGCTTTGATGTCCGCCTGGACACCGAAGGCTTCACGCATGGAGCCTGCCAGCTGTTTGAACTTGGCAACGTCCATTTCCGAGAAGGATAGGAGCAGGACGAAGAAACACAGCAGCAGCGTGGACAGGTCGGCGAAGGTCACCATCCATTTCGGCGCACCGGCCGGACCACTGGCGGCTTCTTCTTCGAACTCTTCTTCCAACGTCCCTGTCTCCTAAAGAGCGTGTACTGCGTCTGTCAGAGGCGCGGCCTCAGGCCGCAACTTTCTTCTCGTCGCCTTCCCGCTTGGATTCCGGCAGGTAGTTCTTCAGCAGGCTTTCAAGAACCCGCGGGTTCTGGCTGTCCTGAATCCCGGCGATGGCGTCCGCGATCAGCGAGCGCACACGTTTCTCTTCGCGACTGCGGAGTTCGAGCTTGTCGGCGATAGGGATTGCCACCATGTTGGCGAGGACGGCGCCATAGAGGGTGGTCAGCAGGGCAACGGCCATGGCCGGTGCGATCTGCTTCGGATCGTCCATGGTCGAGAGCATCTGCACGAGACCGATGAGGGTTCCAATCATGCCCATGGCCGGCGCGACTTCACCGATCTGCGTGAAGATCGCGGAACCTTCCCGATGCCGCTGCACGGTCAGGCCGATGTCTTTCTGAAGGATGGACCGCACAACCTCGGGCTCATGACCGTCGATCACCAGGCCCAGACCTTTCTGCATGAACTCGTTCGGAATCTCTGCTTCTTCGAGAGACAGAATGCCGCCTTTACGCGCCGCCTGCGCCAGCTCAACGGACTTCTCGATGAGCGCCTCGGGCGTGTCCTGCTTGAAGGAGAAGGCGCGCACGGCCACTTTGGCTGCACTGAGGAACTGGCCAAGACTGAACTTCATCATGACAACCATGATGGTGCCGCCAAGGACGATGATCATCGACGGGAGGTTGATGAACACCACCGGTTGTCCGCCAACGATAATCGTGGCCGCAACCACAACCATGGCGCCGACCAGCCCTATGAGAGTGGCGAGATCCACTGCCTGACTCCTTCTCCCAGCATGCAAATACGGCCGACGTCATGGTCAACCAGTTAACTGACCAAAACTGGCCGTCAGGCACCCTATCGACCGCTGAAGCACCTTCTTGAACGGGAGAACGTTGAACTGTGATGCCGCCCACAGAACACCAAACAAGGCAGCAAAAGCAATTGGACGGGTTTCGGCCGAATGCCATACTCCTTTAGGAAACATGGACTTGGGTTTGACGATGGACAGTCAAACGGACGGCAAAGAACCCACGATCAGCCACGAGGAACACGACGGTCTCCTCCGGGTTGCCGTGGCCGGACTGGCGACGCTGTCTTTCGTTACTGCTTACGCCACCCGTTTCCAGGACGTCTGGACCCGCCACCCCCGAATCCTCTGGGATCTGCGAGGTGCCGACCCGACGGCGCTGTCGAGCGAAGACATCCTCAACATCAACCACGCCTTCGGCGAGATCATGGATCTCCGCGCTGGGGGCAGAACGGCGCTCCTGATCAGCAAGGATGTGGAGCTGATCGCGAAGATCGCCATTGCGCTCTGCGAGGGCCAGGAAGCACCGGTCACCCTGCGTGCTTTCCTCGACGAACAGGAAGCCCTGGACTGGGTCCGGGAATCCTGACGCGCCCTACGCCGGAGGCCTTACTCCTCGACGCGCGGCTTGTGATAGCGCGCGGCAACTTCATCCTGCAGCCGCTGCTCGCGCTGAGCCGCTTCCTTCGACTCTTCTTCCTGGAAGCGGTGCACGGCTGAGCCCAGAGCCGAGGTGCGGACATGTTGCGCGATCCAGCGGGCCCGCGCGGCTTCCAGCGCGCTCCGGGCCTGCTCGACGACCCGCTCCTGAAGGCTCACGGCTTCCTTGAGACGTTCGAGAAAGAGATGGGATTCCGTCAGCTGCATGGCGCTCACACCGCCGCTCTGACTCTTCTCCGCCCGCTCCGTGACGTAGCCGTTCAGGTAGTCGGTGAGCTCACGAAGCCGCGCTTCCGCTGCCCGCACCGCTTCCGCCTGACGTTCCATCTGCCCGGCCAGATCATGAGCTTCGCGCTGGGACAGGTGCTCGATTGAACGCATGCGTTCCGACCGTCGCTTACCGGTCGCCATCGGCAGACTCCGCGCCTTCTGGCGTTACCGTAAAGAGCGCTTCCAGCGCCGCCAGGGATTCATCGAGACGCGCCGGTTCGTCGAGGCCCTGCACGAGAAAACCCCGAAGCGCCGGCCAGAGTTGGATCGCAAGATCGATATCGGGATCGGAACCCGCACTGTACGCACCCACGTTGATCAGATCCTGATTCTCCGTATAGGTGGCATAGATCTGCCGGTAAGCCTGTGCCAGCTGCAGCTGGCGTTCGGAAGCGATCTGGTTCATGACCCGGCTCGCCGAGGCTTCCACGTCCACGGCAGGAAACACGCCTGCACCGGCGAGTTTCCGTGATAGAACGATGTGCCCATCGAGGATGGACCGGGCCGCATCGGCAACGGGATCGTTCTGATCATCACCTTCCGTCAGCACCGTATAGATGGCGGTGATGGAGCCCTGGTCTGCGGAGCCATTCCCGGCGCGTTCGCAGAGTTCCGGCAGCGCCGCAAAAACTGAAGGCGGATAGCCTTTCGTGACCGGCGGTTCGCCGATGGCCAGCGCAATCTCCCGCTGCGCCTGAGCAATACGGGTGAGCGAATCCATCAGCAGCAGCACGTGGTACCCCTGATCGCGAAAGTACTCGGCAACGCTGGTGGCAATGAGAGCGCCGTGGATGCGCATGAGCGGCGGATGATCGGAGGGTGTCGCCACCACCACGGAACGGGCCATGCCGGCTTCTCCCAGCGCGTTATCGACGAACTCCTGCACTTCCCGGCCCCGCTCTCCCACCAGTCCGACAACGACGATGTCCGCTGCCGTGTGCCGGGTCATCATGCCGAGGAGGACGCTCTTACCGACGCCGGAGCCAGCGAAGAGACCAACGCGCTGACCGCGCCCGAGGGACAGCAGGGCATTGATGGAACGCACGCCTACGTCGAGCGGTGCATCAATGGGCTGCCTGGCGAGCGGATTCACCGGCGCGGCGTGGAGTGCTACCCGGTCCTGGCCATCGATGGGTCCGCGCCCGTCGATGGGCTGCCCGGAGCCGTCAATGATCCGGCCGAGCAGGCCGGGACCTACCCGAACCTCCGCACCCTTCAATCGCGGCACCACCCGGGCATTGCTTGCCATGCCGCGGATGTGGCCGGTCGGCATGAGATAAATTCTGTCATCTGCAAAACCGACGACTTCGGCATCGATTCGAGAGCCGTCCGGACGGATGACCTCGCAGTAGGAACCGATGGGGGCTTCACAGCCCACGGCTTCGAGGGTCAGTCCCACCATGCGCCGCAGGGCGCCTTCCACCACCAGTCGTCCGGCCTCGTCGACGGCTTCCTCGTTGTGTCTGAGGCGCGCGGTCCAGCGGGCGTTGAGGGCTGCGCTGTCTGTCTCAAGCATCGGCTTCGCGCTCATCACCGACGAGGGTTGCGAGAATCGATTCCAGGCGCTTCTCGACCCGCGCATCAATCTGCGAGGTTTCCGTCGTCACCTGCAGACCACCGCGGGTCAGCACAGGGTCTTCGACGATGCGCCAGGCCACCTCGCCCTGGCCGTCACCAAAGGCGTTGCGAACCACGGCCGCATCCTCCGGATGCAGATGCACTTCTACCTGCCGGGACGCCACCGGCAGCAGTCCGATGGTTTCCCGCACGACACCGATGATCTGGCCGGGATCGGTTTTCAGCTCCCGGCGGATGATCTGTCGGGCAACCCGGACGGCGAGGTCCACGAGAGCCTGCTCGACGGCCTCATCGAGTTCCCGGAAGGGCTCGGCCAGCGTATCGAAACAGCGTCCGAGCGCCGCCGCATCGGCCTCGAGGCGTTTCAGCCCTTCCTGCCGGCCAGCCTCGAGCCCCTGCGCAAAGGCTTCATCGTAGGCTGCCTGCTGCAGGGCCTCGAGACGGTCGACGGTCATGGGTTTGCCGCTCGTCGTCGTATGAGCGGCCGTGCCTGGTGCCTGCGGACTGCCCACATCCGGTGCGATCCAGCGAACGGCCGGTTCCCGGAGGATCCGGGATTCGTCAGACATATTCCTCGCCCGTGTCACCCAGGGCGATCTTGCCCTCGTCCGAGAGCCTCAGCGCGCGCTCGAGGATCTCCTTCTGCGCTTCCTCAACGTCGGAGAGTTTGACCGGACCGCGGGCTTCCATGTCTTCCTGGAGAATGGCGGCAGCCCGCTGGGACATGTTCGAGAGGATCTTCTCCTGCGTCGCTGGATCGGCACCTTTCAGGGCGACACCCAGCTGATCGCTGGAGATTTCCCGGAGCAGCGTCTGCATGTCCCGGTCGTCGAGCTCCGCCAGCGATTCGAAAACGAACATGAGCTCCTGAATCTGCATGCCGAGTTCGTCATCGATGGCTTTGATTTTCGCGATCACATCGGCTTCGAACTCGGAGCCGAGCTTGTTCAGGATATCCGCTGCCGCCCGCTTACCGCCCATGGCCTGGGCCTGGTCGCCGCGCTTCTGCGCAATCCGTTTCTCCATGATCTCGTCGAGCTCCATGAGCGCCGAATGGCGGATACCGTCGAGATTGGCGATGCGAATCAGAATGTCGCTGTGTTTCTCCGGTTGCAGCCGACGCAGCACCTGCGCCGCCCGTTCGTGACTGAGATGGGACAGGACCACGGCGACCACCTGAGGGTGCTCCTCCTGAAGGAGATCGGCAACGACGGCCGGATCCGTCCACTTCAGGGTCTCGAGACCTTTCGTGTTGCGGCCCTGAAGAATCCGCTCGATGAACTCGTTGGCCCGCTCCGAGCCGAGCGCATTCGCGAGCACCGTGCGCAGAAACTGCTGACTGCCGATGCCGAGGGACGTGTATTCCTGAATGTCTGTGGCGAAATGCTCGATGACCGCATCCACCTGCTCCCGGGACACGTTGCCGATCTCCGCCATGGCCTGGCCGACATGCTGCACTTCCTGCGGATTGATGTGCCTGAGCACCTCGGACGCGGCTTCCTCCCCGAGGGTCATGAGCAGAATGGCCGCGCGGTTTTTGCCGGAAAGTCCCTCGGCGGGATTACTCATCAGCTGCTACCCAGTCCTTAACCACCTGGGCAATCCGCTTCGGGTCGTTGCTCGCCATGTTCTGGGCGATCTGCATCGGGTCTTCACGAGGCATGATCTGCATCGGCCCTAGGGCCGCGCCACCCTCCAGGAGCGGAGCAACGGTCGCTGGTGGCGGTGGCGTCAGCAGGTTCTGCACCAGGGGGCGCAGGACGAACATAACGAGCACCAGCACCACCACGGTTCCGAGCACGAGCTTGCCCACGTCCATGACCCAGGGCTGCTCCCAGAACGCAGGGGGCTCCCCTTCCGAGAGCGGCGGCGGCGTCTGGAAGGGCGCATTCACCAGATTGAGAGAGTCCCCGCGCGTTTCGTCGAAGCCGACGGCTTCCCGGATGAGGGCTTCGATTTCCGCCAGCTGCGCTTCCGAGAGGGCCACCGGTTCGGCGTTCCGCTCTCCTGCCGGCGGCAGATAGTCGAGCACCACGGCAACGGACAGTCTTTCGATACGCCCCTTCGGCGCTCGCTTGCGGCTGATGGTCCGATCGACCTCGTAGTTCAGGATCGAGTCGCGGGCCGAACTCCGCGGTGGTTCCGGTGCGGCTTCGGCGCCGGCAAGGGCCGGGTCCACCGCTCCGTCCGCTGCCGGGGGCGCCCCAAGGGCGTTCACCGGTGGCTGGTTCGTGAGCGCACCCGGAATACCGAGGGCCGCGAGCGCACCGGTGGACTCCTGCTGACTGGTCTGTTCGCTGCGCACCACCTGACTGGCGGGATCAAAGCGTTCGGTGGTTTCCTCCACGTCCGTGAAATCGAGCTGCGTCACGACCTTCGTCCGGGAGCGGCCCGGACCCATGATGGGAACGAGCAGGCTGTCGATGTTGTCGGCGAGCGCGGCTTCGAGGCGCTGCTTGTAATCGAACTGCGTGCTGGCAGCACCCATCTCCTCGGCGCCCGCCAGTTCCGACAGCAGCGTTCCGTTTTCGTCGAGAAGGGTCACGTCGGCGGCGGCCAGTCCCGGCACGCTGCTGGCGACGAGGTGCACGATGGCTTTCGCCTGGCCCGCTTCCAGCTTCCGGCCCGGAAACAGATGCACGAGCACGGAAGCGGTCGGGTCTTTCCGATCCCGGAGGAACACGGATCGCTTCGGCAGACCGAGGGACACCTGCGCGGCTTTCACCGCATTGATGCTGGCAATGATGCGTTCGAGCTTTGCCTCCAGGGCATGGGTGTAGAACTTCGTTTCCATGAACTGGCTGGTGCCGTAACCCTGACCTTCATAGAGGGCTTCCAGGGTGACCCCTCGACTCTGGGGAAGTCCCTGGCTCGCGAGCAGCATCTGGGCCTGGGCCGCCTTACCGGCGTCCACGAGCAGAGCCCCGGAGCCGGCATCGACCTGATAATCGATTGCCGCCCCCTCGAGGACGCCGGTGATGGCACTGACCTCGCTGGGATCAACGTTCGGAAACAGTACCCGATAGGTCGGGCTCTGCGTCCAGAGAGCGACGGCAACGCCAATGGCAACGGCGGCGGCGAGCGCCGCCAGCAGCACCAGCTGGCGCATGGCCGGAATCGATGATGCTGCGGGCCTCGCCAGGCCCGGCAGCGGTTGGTCCTGAACTTCCGCCATCTTCTCAGTCTTCTTTCAAGGCTTCCTGTTCAACTCAATGCCCGCCGAACGTTCGGCGTCAGACAGGCATGTTCATGATTTCCTGATAGGCACTGACCAGCTTGTTGCGCACCTCGGTCATGGCCTGGAAGGACAGACTCGCCTTCTGCAGGGAGACCATCACCTCCGCCAGATCGACGTCCGAACTTCCGGCTTCGAAGGCCTGTGCCAGCGCTGAGGCTTCTGCCTGACTGCCGTTCACCGCTTCGATGGAATTGCCGAGCACGTCCGCAAAGCTGACTTCGGGCGGCTGCGCGGCAGCCTGGTCGGCGGCCGGACCACTGCCTAGGCCCTGTGCCTCTGCCGCGAGACTCCGCATTTCCGCGAGAAGGCTGGAAACGTCGATGGTGTTCATGGCTGTCTGGCCTCCTTTTCCTTCGCCTTCAAGCGCTTCGAGCGATCTCGCCGGGGATTTCCGCCCCTTCCTCGCGCAACCGGGCGAGTTTGTGGCGGAGGGTCCGGGGGCTGATACCCAGGCGACTTGCAGCGTCTTCGCGGCTGCCGTCACCGGAGCGCAGCGCCTCGAAGATGACCTCCCGCTCCCGGGCTTTCAGGTCTTCCTCCAGACTCACGGCCGCAGGGATCCCATCGGCTTCCGTTTCCTGCACGTCGGCATCCGCGCGCAACGCCACGGAAACCACCTTCGCCGGCGCGCTTTCGAAGAGCAGATGCTCAACGTCCACGGGCCTGCCCGCGGCAAGCACCTGAGCCCGGGCCACGAGATTTTCGAGCTCGCGGACATTGCCGGGCCAGTGATAGGACTCGAGGGCCGACCGCGCTTCGGCGGTCAGCTCCGGCACCGCTCCCTCGCAGTGACGTCGCAGGCTCTGCATGACGAGCGGCAGAATGTCGCCGGGCCGTTCCCGGAGCGCCGGTAATCTCAAAGGCAGGACGTTGAGCCGGTAAAACAGATCCTCACGGAAGCGGCTTTCATCCACTTCCTGGCGCAGGTCCCGGTTCGTGGTCGCGATCACCCGGACGTCCAGATCAACCAGACGGCGACCGCCAAGGCGTTCGACCTCGCGTTCCTGAAGCACACGCAGGAGCTTGGCCTGAAGTGGCTGACCCATCTCGGAGATTTCATCGAGCAGCAGCGTGCCACCCTGCGCCTGCTCGAACTTACCGGCGTGACTCGCCGTCGCACCCGTGAAGGCGCCTTTTTCGTAGCCGAACAGCATTGCTTCGAGCATGTTCTCGGGAATAGCCGCGCAGTTGATGGCAACGTACGGCGCATCTGCGCGGTCGGAGTGATCATGAAGATAGCGGGCGAACACCTCCTTCCCGGTCCCACTTTCTCCGGAGATCATCACCGTGAGATCACTCGCGGCGAGCCGGGCCGCGAGCCCAAGCAGCTCTGCCGTCTTCGGATCCGCCGCCACAATCTCTCCGCTTTGCGCTTCGGGCAGGTAGCGGCTGACCATCTCCAGCAGCTCTGGTGCTTCAAAGGGCTTCGCCAGGTAGTCGACGGCGCCGCGCTGCATGGCTTCCACCGCTTGCGCAATGGACCCATAAGCGGTCATCAGCACCACGGGAACATCCACATGGTCTGCGCGAATACGCTCGAGCAGGCGGAGACCGTCGACCGGGCTCATCTGCACATCGCTGATGACCAGATCGGCCCCCTCAGCGTCGAGGATCAGCAGGGCCTCGGCGCCGTCTGCGGCAGCCGCCACCCGATAACCTTCCGCTTCGAGGATCTCGCTAAGCGCCGTACGCAACGCCGCATCGTCTTCCGCAATCAGGATGTTTACGGCGTCAGTCATGATCGACCGCCTCCGGGCTCGGCGCCGGGACCTGCCTTTCAGGACGGTCCGCGCATTCCGGCCGGTCTTCTCCGGGAAGCTCCTCCGTCGGGAGACGCAGCACAAAACGGGCTCCGCCCAGGGCCGCTGCTTCGTGATGCACGGATCCACCGAAGGCCTCAACCGCAGAACGCACCACCGCGAGACCAAGGCCGGTACCGCCGGACCGGGTGGTGAAAAAGGGTTCGAAAATTCTGGCCGTGACGGCTTCAGGGATGCCTGGCCCGTTATCCGCGACCGAGATCTCCAGATAGCCTTCGGAGCTGCAACGGGCACCGAGTTCGATCTGTGACGCCCCGCATTCACCGGCGTTGCCGATAAGGTTGGTGATCGCTCCCGCGAGCATGTCGCGATTGGCGAGGACGGCGACGGCATCATCCACCCACGCCTGAACGCTCAGGGCATCGTTCACCCGCGGGTCTGCAGCCTGTACGGCAGCGTCGATCAGGTCCCTGGCGGTGAGACGTTCCAGCTGTCCAAGATCCCCGCGGGCAAAGCGCAGCATGTCGTTCACGAGGGTCTCGAGATGGCGCAGCCGTTCCAGGATGCGGCCACCGTTTTTCCGGGCACCGGAATCGGTCGAACGCTCGAGGCTCGACGCAAAGAGCATGGCCGACGCCACCGGCGTGCGCACCTGATGAGCAAGGCGCGCGGCCATTTCTCCCATTTCCGAGAGGCGCTGGTTCCGGCCAACGCGCTCCTGCAGCTCGTGTATCTGGGTGACGTCCGTGAGCACCACGACACAGGTGCCGCCTCCCAGCTCCCGACGGGTAAGCGTGATCCGCCGTCGCTGCGGGAGCATGACCCCGCCGCCCGGATCAGCGCCGAGGCGGTTCTCGCGCACTACGGCCTCCCAGTCCGCCCCTTCCTTCAGACCGCGCAACATGCTGTCAGCAGCCCGATTGGACTCTTCGACCCGACCTCCCGCCCCGACGAGCACAACGCCCACCGGCAGCTCTTTCAGCAGTCCGGCCATTCTGGCGGCAAGCTGCTCTTTCTGAGCCCGCTGGACTTCCCGCTCGCGGCGAGCGATACGCAGCTCCGCATCGAGGCTGGCGACCCGACCTTCGAGCTCGCCGTAGGCCTCCTCCAGGCGCAGGGAAAGATCATTGAAGAGCCGAAAGGCCGACTCGAGCTCCGCCGTCGGCGCTTCTGCGCGCAGGGCGTTCAGGGCATCGGGCGCCAGAGCCTGCATTGCGTTGGTCATGATCACCTCCTGTGAGAGACAGAAAGCAAAAAACATGCCGCAACGCTAATTCATAGATTTTTCAGAGACTTAAGGGAAAAGCGGGGATTTGGAGGCGGCGTCCAGTCAAGTTTCCGACGGGCAAGCGTGGGAAATCGGACGCCACCGGCAAGACTCAGGCGACTTTACTGCTGTCGGCATCGAGGTCGTACTTGCGGATCTTTTCCACGAGCGTCGTCCGGCCGACGTTCAGCATTCGAGCCGCTTCGGCGACGACGCCTCGGGCCCGCTGCAGGGCGTGCTCAATCAGTTCCCGCTCGATCTGCTGCAGATGCCGTTTGAGATCGACCCCTGCTTCGACCGCGTCCAGAAGCACGGCCGCCTCCGGGAGATCTTCCGTGACGGCCGCAGCGACTTCCGCGGCACTCTCCTGCGCATCGGCAGTTCGGTAATCGCCGGGCAGGTCGACGGCAGCGATGGTTCGCCCCGGATGCATGATCGCCATGCGCTCGACCAGGTTCGCCAGCTCACGGACGTTACCGGGCCAGTGGTAGCGGGCCAGCGCCTGCACGGCGTTGGTCGAGAAGCGCACGGAGGTGCCTGAGGTGCGGTTGACCTCCGCGACCAGCTCTTCAACGAGCAGCGGCAGATCGGCCAGCCGTTCCCGAAGCGCCGGCACCTCGAGCGGGAAAACGTTCAGTCGGTAGTAGAGATCCTCTCGAAAGCGGCCCTCGGCAACGGCGGCTTTGAGGTTTCGATGGGTGGCCGCAACGATGCGGACATCGCAGCTGATCGTCCGGTTGCCGCCGACGCGCTCAAAGGATCGTTCCTGCAGCACGCGCAGGAGCTTCACCTGCATTTCGAGGCTCATGTCACCGATCTCGTCGAGAAACAGCGTGCCGCCTTCGGCGAGCTCGAAACGCCCTTTCCGGGCGCTGACCGCACCCGTGAACGCACCTTTTTCGTGGCCGAAGAGTTCGCTCTCCATGAGCTCTGAGGGAATGGCCCCGCAGTTGACGGGCACGAAGGCGCCGGTGCGCGTGGAGTTCGCGTGAATGCTGCGCGCCACCCGTTCTTTGCCGGTACCCGACTCCCCGAGGATCAGTACCGAGGTATTGAAAGGCGCGACCTGTCCGATGAGCTCAACCAGCTGGCCGACAGCGGGCGTACGCCCGGTCGGGTAGAGCTGCTGTTGCTGCGCGGTGGGCCCGGGGCCAATCACTTCGGCCAGGGTCTGACTCTGCTGACCATCCCAGTGCAGCGTCGCCAGTTCCGGAGCGCGCAGCGCCAGCTCATCGAGCCAGGCAGCAACGCGACTGTCGCTGCGCTCACCAAGCACAACGACACCGGCAAGGGGCGTCTCATCGACAGCAGCAGTGGTTTCCAACGCGTTTCCCAAAGCAACGACCGCCCCATCCAACACCCGTGAGAGGGCATCGTTGAGTGGCTTATCAGGGTCGTGAATGCGCGGCGCGTAGCCGAAGAAATTGAGAAACAGAGCAATCCTTTGCGCGCGGTTTGGGTCCGTATCCAGGACCAGTACGTTCCCGTGCGGGATCAAATTTCGGCACTCCTGTTCAGTGACTACAACCTGCGACTCACGTTCTGCTCAGTATTCGTGCTCTGAGCGTTCGACGACTTCGAGCCGCGGCCTTTCCAGGCGCCTCCCTTTCTCCGAATCCCTGTGTCTTTCCCCGATCTCTTCGTTATTCATCCGCTTCTGCGGACGCGTCCGGTGTGATTCCGGACTTTTTTAGCGGCCTGATCCGGCTCTCCTCGAGGTTCTCCTGAGCAACTTTGTTGTTGCTTTTTCGCTGCATTTTGCTGCTTTTTGCCGACTTTCTTCGACCAAACAGCGCGCCGCAAAAACTCTCAGAAAATGAAACCCTTAAGGCTGATAGCTCAATCCGAGCACCGCATTTGCGTCAAAAGTGGCGACTCCGAACCGGCATTGCAAGATTAGTTTCGCCTTTGCAACGGTATCGTCTCTAAGCGAGACGAGTTCACCCCACAATGGGGGCAAATCGCCGTAAAACCGTAGCTTTGGGACGCTCAGATTATGGTGGCGCAGGAAATTCCATCAACTAGTGCATTTGCACACTGACGTCGAAAAAAGGCCTTTGCTAGGATGCCGTCGTAATTTCAGGAAGCCCCGATACGTGACACGAGAATTTGTCGACGCCTTAGGCGATCTGCTCACGGACTACCTCGGCATCGTCATTGATATCGAGTCAAAAGCGGACACGGGCTACAAAGGGATCTACTCCGTCAAGGAACTCCGCGTCATGCACATGGTGTTCCGCTACTGGCGCCGCGGTTCTCCGTGCACGGTCACCCAGATTTCCAACGAAACCGGTATCAGCAAAACCACGGTCTCCCGAGCGGTCACCACGCTCATGACCAATGGTCTGCTGAAAGAAGAGAACGATCCCGAAGACGGGCGTAAACGGTTGCTGCTGCCCACGGAACAGGGCCGGCAGACGCTCGAGAACGTCAATGCCTGGCTCGCGCTCTGGGCCGACCGGCTCCAGGAGATCATGAATCGCGAATCCGCACAGATCATTGCACCGGAGCCGGTGCTACCGCCAAATCAGGCCTCTGCGGACGCGGCGTCGAGATAAGCCCGGGCCGCGTTCAGGCGTTCGCCGAACTCACCAAGCGCCCGTTCAACTTCCCTGCGCCTGCTGAGCGCACCTTCCCTGAGCATCCGATCTGCGCGGCTGATGCTGGCGGCCAATTCCGTCGCTTCGACCGGGGATAGGTTCGCAAACTCGGCTTCGAGCAGTGCGGCACGGAGTGCGGCGAGGCGCTGAGTTTCCGACCAGTCCTCCGACGCAGCTGCTTCGAGCATCTGCCGGGTTAAGGCTTCCACGCGCGCCGCGGCCTCACTCATGGTCAGCCTGTCGCGCCGTCGGGGACTGGCTCGGTGGCAACGCTCTGCGCTGCCAGCACGTCCCAGGCCGACTTGATCTCATGCAGGAGGTCGGCAACCTCATCGAGGATCAGCGCATCGTCTTCCACGTTCGCCGCGAGCAGCCGACCGCCCATATAGCTGTAGAGATCACCCAGATTGCGGGCCAGATCGCCGGCCTCGGGATTGAGGCTCGCCTTCAGGCCCTCGATGATGGAAATGGCCTTGCCGATCTGTTCCCCTTTTGCTGCCGCGTCGCCCCGCTGCAGATGACCCTTGGCGGTGGCGACGCGCGCCAGGGCGCCGTCGAGCAGCATCTGCACGAGTCGCTCGCGGGAGGCTTCCTCGACGGCACTTCCTGCACCGATGCTCTGATAGGCGGTCACACCGCTGTTCATCACTGATTCCTCGTCGTTGTCCCTTACCTCCGGGTTATCGGTCCGGAATGCCAAAGGTTTAGGGATCTACTCAGGATTCGGTCCTCGGGCTGTTGCCCGGGAGGTTCGCCAGCTGCTGGCCGAGGAAAGCGCTGGTCGTATCGAGCTGACTGATGAGGGAATCGAGCGCCGAGAACTGTGCCGTCAGGCGGGCTCGCACCGATTCCATCCGCAGATCGAGGGCCTCCCGCTGCTCACCGAGATCGTCGATCAGGAGCTCGAGGCCCTCCGTACGGGTGGTCAGAGCCGCCTCAGGTTCCAGGAACGCTTCCAGCAGCCCGTCCAGGCGGGTGGCGAAGCCTTCCTCCTGGGAGAAGAGGCGTCCGACATCGTCGAAGTCCTCTGCCAGCGCTTCCGAGAGACGCCCTTCGTCGATGCTGAGTTTGCCGTCGAGTTCGGTGGAGATACCGATCTCCGTCAGCGTGGTGAAAGGCAGCAGCTGGGTCTGCGCACTGCCGCCGACGACATTGCGCAGATCGAAAACGAGGTTCCGTACCGCGCTTTCGCCGAAGAGCGGCGCGGCTGTCAGCGATTCGACGTCAAAGGTGGTCTGCGAACTCAGCGCATCGAGCAGCTCATTGTAGCCATCGACAAAGGCACGGACCTGATCCGCAGCGCCTTCCGTGTCATAGGCAACGCGCAGGTCATAGACCGCACCAGGCTCGGCCTCTGCGAGGGAGATACTGACGCCGGTGATGGCGTCGCTGATGACGTTGCTGCTCGAGCTGACCTCGAGGCCATCGATAAAGACGGTGGCGTCTGCGGCGGCCTCCACCTCGACCAGATTTGTCGTGCCGCCCGCGGGGTCGTAGACGAGGGCATCAAGACCCGCATCGCCGGTCGCGAATACTTCAATGGCGCCGGCAGCGCCTTCTTCAGCGCCCGTAAGGACCAGATGCGAGCCATCGATGCTGTTGACGATGGTCGCGGACACTTTCGTGTTGAAGGGATTGTCGTTGATGGCGGCCGCGATCTCGACGAGCGTGTCCTGCGGCGGTGCCAGGTTGATGCTGAATGCTTCGCCGCCCGACGCAATGGTCAGGGTGCCGCTGCCAACAACGGCGTCCGGTGCGGCAAAGGCAGCGCTTCGCAGCTTCTGCGCACTCGCAAGCGCGACGACTTCCACGCCGTAGCGGCCCGGCGCCGCGTTCACGTCGGCGCTGACGGTAAACCGTTCTTCGTTTTCGGAGCTCGCCGTCCGGCCCTGGAAGCTGTTCAGATCCAGGAGCGGTTCGAGCGTACTGCGGAAAGCACCCACGGCACCCTGAACGGTGCCGAATGCGGACAGTTTCGCGAGGGCTTCCGCCTCGCGACGATCGATTCGGGTCTGCGTTGGGGCCCGTTCAGCGGCGACCAGCTGCGAGACGATGCCTGCAACGTCGAGACCGGAACCGATGCCTGGAGATGAAAGAGATGCCATCAGTGAATCCGAAAGTCAGCGGTAGCCGGAAGGGTTTGCATGATTCGTACCAGCAGCTCGCGCCATTGCGCAGACGCGTCTGGCTCAGGCCTCTGTGTCGAGGAGCAGGGAGTTGCTGCTCGCCAGGGCTTCAGAGATGCGCAGAAACTCCTCACTCGGAATCTGCCGAATCACTTCCTGGGTCTCACCGTCGAGCACCTTGACCACCGTCTGGCCGCTCGCCTCGTGGACGCTGAACGTGAGGTCCCGATTCATGCTCTGGGCGAACTGGGAGATGCTCTCTGCCAGGCGTTCGAGCTCAGGGAGTTCAGGGATTTCAGCCTTGGCCTTCGGATCGACCGGCACATTCTTGCCGTCGACCGGCGTCTCCTGGCCGGCGCTGACCGGTGCGCTGGAACGGGCTCGCCCCGAATCGGCGGATGCGGCCGTTCTCGTGATTATGGATGTGACATCTAGCATGGCCTTCCTCCAAACAAGACCCGCTGTCTCAAGGACCTTCGGGTCAGGCGAACCGCCTGACCCGATCGAGCGCTCATCCGTTAGCGCGCGCGTCCTTCAAGCGCCGGCGCTCAAGCTTGAGCGCGAGCGCCCGTTCTTACTGGAGCAGACTCAGAACAACCTGCGGCTGCGTGTTGGCCTGGGCCAGCACCGCAATACCCGCCTGCTGCAGGATCTGCGCCTTGGTCAGCGAAGCAGTTTCGGCTGCGAAGTCCGCATCCTGAATCCGGCCGCGGGAAGCGGACAGATTCTCGGAGACGGCCTGCAGGCCGGAGATCGTCGACTCGAAGCGGTTCTGGATGGCACCAAGCTCGCTGCGCAGCGTGCTGATGACGTTCAGCGCCGAATCGACCCGGGAGATCGTGTTGTTGGCATCGCTGACGCTCGTCACGTTGACCGTGGACAGCGTGTTGGTGTCCAGAGCAATCGTGAAGTTGGCGGAACCGAGGCCGAGGTTCGTGCCGTCGCCGGTGAGAATGATGTTCTCATTCGCGGTGAAGGTGACACGGCCACCGTTGACTGCCGTTGCGTCGGTGCTGGTCGCCGTTGCATTGGCAACGGTACCAATGGTGCCGTCGAGGAACTCGACGCCGTTGACCGTGGAAGCACCACCGGCACCCGCCGTGATACCACCACCAGCGGCACCGCCGAGGTCCTGACCGATGATGACGTCACGGCCATCCGCGGCGGAGAGACGGAGGTCACCACCGGAGAGGGCTGCCGTCACGCCGGTGTTCGAGGACTGGGCGTTGATGGCTGCAGCAATCTGCGAGCTCGTCAGTACCCCGTTCGCGTTCTGGTCATAAGAAGCGAAGATGTCCTGGCCGTTGATACGCAGGCTGTAGAGGTCACCGGCAGCCGTACCCGTGGTATCGGCAATCGTCAGCTCGACGTTCGTTGCCGCCGTTACCGTCAGGCCGGAAACACCGGAGTTGTTGATCGCTTCGGCCTTGGCAAAAGCGCTGCCGGCGTTCTGACCGGCGCTCGTGCCAGCCACGGAGGCACCGATGGTCACGGCCGCGTTGGAGCCGACCTGAATCGTGCTCGAACCGGTGAGGGCCGTGGTGTTCACTTCCGTCGCCGAGGTAGCGGTGGCGACCTGACCAATCTGGTTGGTGCGCACGCTGGTACCGAGGCTGATGCTGATCGTTTCGCCGACGTTGGCGCCTACCTGGAAGGTGGCGTTGCCGAGCGATCCGTCCAGAACCTTCTGGCCGTTGAAAGAAGTCTGCCGTGCGATCCGGTCGATCTCGTCGAGGCGCTGCTGCACTTCGTTGTCGAGGGCGGCACGGTCGGATGCCGAGTTCGTGACATTGGCCGACTGAATGGCCAGCTCACGAATCCGCTGCAGGTTGTTGGTCAGTTCACCGAGGGCGCTCTCTGCCGTCTGGGCAAGCGAGATGCCGTCGCTGGCATTCCGCACCGCCTGGTTGAGACCCCGGATCTGCGTCGTAAAACGTTCGGCGATGGCGAGACCGGCGGCATCGTCCTTCGCGCTGTTGATCCGGAGACCCGTGGACAGACGCTCGAGCGAAGTTGCCAGGGTGCTCTGGGAGGCATTGAGGTTCCGTTGCGCGTTAAGCGACAGAACGTTGGTATTGATTCCAAGGGCCATGAATAACACTCCTTAAGTTGTTCACCATCAGCCATTTCTGAGTGGTCAAAGGACACGCCCCGACGGGGAATCACTCACCACTTGAATCTCTGTATCGGCAGAGCGGGGAAAACCTTAGGGATTTCGGGGGGTTTGAGGACCCGTTAACAGTTACAGCGTGCACGGTTACCGGGCGGGGCACAGCAAAGAGGCGTAGAAGCGCGCCCTTGCCCTCAAACTGGGGACAAGTTGTTGCGGGTATGGAACGGTCCGCGTTGACACGGGCAACCGCCCTGGGCGCGAACTCACCGGCCCAGCATGCGGCCGGTTCAACTCAGAGGAAGTTGAACAGCGACAAGCCCTGCACGCGTGTGTAGGTCTGCTGCGCGGCCTGCAGGCCGGTCAGCTGCAGATTGAGGCGGCCAACGGCCTCGGCAAAGTCGAGATCGCGAATGTCCGAGCGGGTTGTCTCGAGCTGAAGCTCGTACTCGTCGTTCGCACGACCCTGTGTATCGAGCCGATTGAGTCGAGTGCCGACCTCCGTGCGCAGCTGCACCAGCCGATCGATGCCCTGATCGAGATTCGCGAGCCCGGCATTCAGGGCGGAGCGGGTCAGAGCGCGTTCGGACGGGCTGTCCCCAGTGTTCTCGAGGGCCAGAGCCAGGGCGTCGAGGGTGGCGAACATGTCACGGTTCACACTCGGCGTCACGGCAAACACGTCGGTCACCGCAGGCTCGCCATCGATGCGGACTTCGATGCCGCGGAAAGCGATGCTTTCACCGGAGGTAAAGGTGCCGCTGGCGACCACCGTGCTGCCGGAGTCGAGGACCTGATAGCTGTCCGCCGCGGTGATCTGGATGCGGTAGCTGTCACCGTCGTAGGCGGCCGGGTCGATGACCGAACCAGGCACAACCACCCCGGTACCCGCGTTAGTCGCCGTCGCGGCAACTTCAAAGGTGCCGTTGCCGCTCGGGACTTCGCCGAACACCTTCGAGCCCGGGTCACTGTCGCTGATGCTCTGTGACTCGGAGATGCGCAGGAGCCGTTGCCCCTGGTCACCGTTGTAGACGACGCCGCTGGCATCGCGGGAAAACGCCTGGGTGCGGCTGCGATAGCCGCTGAACAGATACTCGCCCTGGCCGTTCTGACTGTTCGCAACTTCCAGCAGCGAGTCGGCCAGCTGCCGTATTTCCGTCGCGATGAGGCCCCGGCTTTCGATCGTCTGGGTGTCGTTGCTGCCCTGAATGACCAGCTCCCGCGCCCGCTGCATGACCTGCGTGGCGTTGGCCAGGGCGTTGTCCTCGAGAGACAGGCGAACTCGGGCAAGCTCACTGTTTTCGCGAAACTGACCAATGCGATCGAGCGTTGCGTCGAGCTCCATGATCCGCTGCGTGCCCAGCGGGTCGTCGGAGGGATTGATGATCCGATTCCCCGTGGAAATCTGCAGCTGCGTCTGATTCAGAGCGCTCTGCTGGTTGAGGATCGCGTTGATGGCCATGCGCTGCATGGCGGCGGTAGAAATTCTCATGGCCTGCTCCTTAGCGCCTTGCCACCGAGAGCAGCGTCTGGAACAGCGTATCGGCAACGCTGATCATCTGCGCCGTGGCCTGGTAGGCCTGCTGGAACCGCAGCATGTTGGCCGCTTCTTCATCGAGGTTCACACCGGAGGTGGCCAGCTGATCGTTCAGGGCCCGCTCGGTGATCGCCGTCTGGGCGGTGAGATTGATCCCGCTGCGACGGGTTTCCGTCGCAACTTCAGAGACCAGGCTTTCGAAGCGTTCCCTGACGCTCACGTTGCCTCCAGCCAGAATGCCGCCATCGAAAGCGGCCGTGAGGGCCTGGGCGTTTCGATTGTCGCCAACGCCACCGGCGTTGGAGGCAATCGTAAACTGATCGCCAACGGCCGGTGCACCGGTGATGTTCACCCGCCAGCCGTTGATGTCTATGTCAGCGCCCGCCGTGTAGGCAAAACTGCCGGCGCCGTTCACGCTGAACGTGGCAGGGCCGGTGAATTCTATGGTGACGTCAGCGAGCAGATTCGGATCGCTCGCATCGAGAATCGTTTCACCCTGAATGCTGCCGCTACCGGTATTGCTGAGCGGCGCACTGGCGACGATTGGTAGAGCCGCCGCGAGCGCCCGCGGGTCTGTGAGAGCGACACCGAAGGATCCCGCCGCTTCCGCGGTAGGTCTCAACAGGAAGGTGTCACCGGCGGCGGGCGGGCTGTTGACGACAATCTCGAGACCATCCGCCAGGAAAGGATCGAGGGCCGTGCCGGAACCGGTCAGTGCTACTGCCGCGCCGGTATCCGAACGGGTGAGCGTGTAGCCACCGCCATCGAAGGCAAGCAGATAATCCGCATTCGTCAGGCCGCCGACGTCGGCAACCGTCAGGTCCACGGCACCGGTGCCCGTATTGCTCGACGCCCCGTAAACCGCTGGTGCGCCGAGGGAGAAGATGTCGCCTCCGAGGTTGCCGTCGAGGTCCATGCCCAGCGCGTTCTGCCCGTTTAGAGCATCGTTCACCGCCGTGGCGAGCTGTCCGAGGGTGTTCCGCGTCGGGGTCAGCATTTCGCGCCGGAAGTCGAGCAAACCGCCAATCTCACCGCCCTGCAGGTCACGCATGATCAGGTTGCCACCGGTTGCGGTCACCAGCGCAACCTCCGGGTTTGCAGCCGGAAAATCACCGCCCACGAGGGCCAGTTCGCTGGAATCGGGTCCAAGCACGAGGGCCTGGCCGTTACCGATGAAAACGCTCACGGAGCCATCGTTCTGCGCTACCACGTCGATGGCAATCTGCTCCGCCAGCTGATTGAGCACCACGTCCCGCTGGTCGAGAAGGTCGTTCGGCGGCGCGCCTCCCGCGGCTGCCTGCGCGTCACGTATCGCGAGGTTGAGATCGGCGACGTTCGCCGCCAGCGTGTTCACCTGGGTGAGCGAAGACTGCAGCCTCGCGTTGACTTCACCGTTGAGTCCAGAGAGGCGGCTGTCGAGAGTGGAAAACCGGTCCGCCAGCACTTCCGCCTGCGACAGCGCGACCTGTCTGGCGCTCACGGAAGAAGGGTTGTCGGCCACGGTCTGGAGGGCCGAGAAAAAGTCCTGCATGGGCCGCGAGAGTCCGGAGTCCGGGCTCGCCAGGAGCGAATCAATGCCGCCCGCCAGGCCGTTCAGGGCCGTGAGGCGCGACTGTTCCGTGAGATTGTTACGCAGGGAGTCGACCCTGAACTGATCGAGAATCCGCACTACGCCCTGGGGTTGAACACCACGGCCGATGTAGCCCACCCCGACGTTTTCCGCAGGCATGGTGCCGAAGTTCACCCGCTGACGGCTGAAGCCTTCCGTATTGACGTTGGCAATATTGTGGCTCGTCGTTGCCAGCGCGCTCTGGAAAGCCCGCAAACCTGTCAACGACGTGTTCAGTATGTCCGGCATCTGGGTCTACTACCTGGGCGCTGAGCCCTTCCAGTGCAGGGCAGCGCCCTGCGTTTCGTTCCGGGAACTTCCTGTATCGGCCGGGCGCGACTGATCTTGAGTTTCTCCGTTCCTGCTGAGCGCCTGAACCGATGCGTAGGCGTCAACGGCGCCGGCGGCAGCAGGACGCCGTTCTTTAAGGTTTTCGTCCGGTTTTTCGATGCCCGTCACGTCCCGCAGGTGGTCGGCCAGCATGGAGGCGATACCCACGCCTTCACCTTGAGACAGATGCAGAGCCAGCTGCTGATCGAACATGTCCCGATAAAACAGTGACTGCCGACTGTCGAAGATGCCTTCGCCGAGGCTGGCGTCGCGCATGCTCTTCAGCATCATGTGCGTGAAAACGGCAGAAAACTGCCCGGCGACGGATTCCAGCCGCGACGCCTCGCTCTGGACCGAAAGGTCGCGGAGCGCGGCAATGCTCTGAAAGTCGGTGTAGACGGGCAGCGTGTTCATGCAGGATCAGATGACGATCAGTTCGGCGTGCAGCGAGCCCGCCTGCTTCAGGGCTTCGAGGATCGCGACGAGATCGCCGGGCGCGGCGCCCACTTCGTTCACGGCCCGCACGATGCTGTCCAGCGTGACATCCGGATTGAACAGGAACATCGTGCCACCCTCCTCGTTCACCTCGATGGAACTGTCCGGCGTTACCACCGTCTGCCCCCG
Organism: Pseudomonadales bacterium; assembly: GCA_965230005.1. Lineage (GTDB taxonomy): Bacteria > Pseudomonadota > Gammaproteobacteria > Pseudomonadales > Azotimanducaceae > SZUA-309. The sequence continues at coordinate 5,317,495 of OZ245934.1, read as the reverse complement.
TCGCGCAAAAGGTCCGGGCTGGCTGACGTTGAAGTCTTCGGAGATGGTCACCACCAGCGAGCCGTGGGATACCGCAGCCGGCGTCACCCGGACATTCGAGCCGATGACGACGGTGCCCGTGCGCGAGTTGATGATCACCCGGGCCGGTGCTTCCGCCGGGGTGAACTCGAGATTCTCGATCATGGAGAGGTATGTCACCCGCTGGGAGGGATCCTGCGGCGCGCGCACTTCCACGGAGATGGCATCCAGGGGCCAGGCAGAACCGGCGCCCATCTCGCTGTTGATCCGCTCGGCAACGCGTGCCGCCGTGGAAAAGTCACCGGCATGAAGATTCAAGGTGAGATTCGGGCGTGAGGCGAAGTCGCTCGGGACTGAGCGTTCCACCGTTGCGCCGTTCGGAATGCGCCCGGCGCTGGGAATGTTCACTGAGACGCTCGAACCATCGTTGGCCTCAGCGCCGAATCCACCCACCACCAGATTCCCCTGCGCAATGGCGTAAACCTGGCCGTCGAGTCCTTTCAGGGCCGTGACCAGGAGGCTGCCGCCGCGAAGGCTCCGGGCGTTGCCGATGGAAGACACGGTGACGTCGATCTGCTGGCCGGGCTTAGCAAAGGGCGGCAGGTCCGCGTGGACGGAAACCGCGGCCACGTTTCTGAGCTGCGGCGGCACGCCGGGCGGGATCACCAGACCGAGCTGCGAGAGCAGATTTTTCAGGGCCTGCACCGTGAAGGGCGCCTGAGCAGTCTGGTCACCGGAGCTGTCGAGGCCGACGACGAGGCCGATACCGACCAGCTGATTCGACCGCACGCCGGCGAAGGAGGCGACGTCCTTGATGCGGTCTGCCCGGACCGGCGCCGCCGGCAGGCAGAGGAGCACTGCAAGCCAGAGGGTGAGCGTGCGCTGCGCGTAAATCATGATGCTGCTCCTGCCTTAACTTCCGCTAGAAAAGCGCCCAGGGCGTGTTGAAGAACCGCGCCAGGAAACCCATGCTGTTGGCGTCATCAACAACGCCCTTGCCGCCGTAGCTGATTTCGGCAACCGCCAGTCGATCCGAAGTGACGGTGTTCTCCGTGCTGATGTCGAGGGGTCGCACGACGCCGACGATAGACACCTTCTCGCTACCCTGATTGAGTGCCAGCTGCTTGCTGCCGGCGACCTTCAGATTGCCGTTCGGATAGCGTTCGATGACCGTGACCGTAATCGTGCCGGCGAGACTGTTGCTCTGAGAGCTTGCGCCCTGGCCGCGGAAGTTCTGATCCCCTTCGATCTGATTCTGCAGGATCGGCCGACCATTGACGGTCACGGATCCGCCGAGAATCACCGGATTCTGATTGTCGACGGTCGTTTCTTTCTGGGTGTTTGTGCTCGCCTGTTTCGATGCATCGGTCCGTTCGACGAGCAGGACGGTCAGCACGTCGCCGATGTTCTGGGCTTTCGGGTCTTCAATGAGCCCGCGACTCTGAAAGCTCGCAAAGATGGACCCGTTGCTGGGCCTTTGCTGCTCAAGCGTCGCCAGTGCATCACTGTAGTCCGGTTCCGGCTTCCCCTGCGTGAGGGAACTGATGGAGACGCAGCCACCGAGGACCCAGAGCACTGCCAGGCAGAGGAGCCACTGCAAGCGCATCGACCGCGGTATCATCGACAGTCTGGTCGCCGTGTTCGCTTTCATGTCAATTCCTTCCTTCGACGCCTGGCTTAGAGGTTGTTGTTCACGTACTGGAGCATCTGGTCGCTCGTGGCGATGGCCTTCGAGCTCATCTCGTAGGCACGCTGGGTCTCGATCATGGTCACCAGCTCTTCGACGACGTTGACGTTGGAGCCTTCCAGATAGCCCTGCTCAATGGTGCCAAGGCCATCGAGTCCGGGAATCCCGGGATTCGGTGGACCGCTGGCGCCCGTTTCCAGATAGAGGTTCTTACCCCGGGGCTGGAGGCCGCCGGGATTGACGAAGTCGACCAGCTGCATGGTCCCCACCTGAGTGGGGGCCGTTTGCCCGGAAAGCTGCACGGAAATCGTCCCGTCCGCGCCGACGGAGAAGTTCAGTACCCCTGGCGGCAGGTTGATCCCCGGCTGCACGATGTAGCCGCTCGAGGTGACGAGCTGGCCGTCCCGGTCCACCTGGAAGGAACCGTCTCGCGTGTAGGCGTTGGTACCGTCGGGTAGCAGGATTTCGAAGAAACCACGCCCCTCGATGGCCATGTCGAGGGCATTGCCGGTGCTGTTCAGGCTGCCCTGGGTGAAGGTCCGTTCCGTCGCCACCACCCGCACTCCGGTACCGAGATGCAGACCCGAGGGAGACTGCGTGTCCTGAGAGGTCTGGCTCCCGGCCTGTGCGAGGTTCTGATAAAGCAGATCCTCGAAGATCGGCCGACCCCGCTTGAAGGCGGTGGTTGATGCGTTGGCCAGATTGTTGGATACGACCGCCATGCGCGTCTGTTGCGCATCGAGTCCTGTCTTTGCTGCCCAGAGTCCCACTGTCATGTCTGCTTCTCTCTCTTCAGTCCTGTTTGTGTGCCGCCGAGCGTCAGCTCATGCGCATCGTGGTTGAGGCGGCCTGGGCGTTCTCGTTGGCGACATCCATCATGCGTACCTGCATTTCGTAGCGGCGCGCCAGGCTGATCATCTCGACCATGGCATCGACCACATTGACGTTGGAACCTTCGAGAACGCCTGCTGTGATCTGAACATTGACGTCCGCATCAGCAGCGCCGCCGTTCGCCAGACGCATGAGTCCATCGTCACCCTTGACCAGCTCCTCACCGGGTGGATCGACGAGTTTGATGCGGGCCAACGGAGCCATGGCCTCAGCCCCCTGCCCCCTGCCGATGAAGGAGATGGTGCCGTCGCCGCCGATGGAGACCTTCGAATGCGGCGGGATGGAAACGGGGCCGCCGTTCTCGCCGAGCACCGGATGACCCGCCCCATTGGTGAGCACACCAAGCGCCGTGATCCTGAGATCACCGGCGCGGGTGTACGCTTCACTGCCGTCAGGTGCCTGCACCGCCAACCAGCCCGTACCGCTCACGGCGATGTCCAGGTCGTTGCCGGTGGGGACCAGGGCCCCGCGATTAGCGCTCCAGCCTCCAGGCGTTACGACGGTGTTGACCCGGGTTTCGTAACCCGGGCCTTCCACGTCGATCCCCTGGAAGTTGTGCAGCTGGGCACGAAAACCAACGGTGTTGGCGTTCGCCAGGTTGTGGCTGTTGATGGCCTGGGCCCGTTCCAGCTGCTTGGCCCCGTTCATGGCAACGTAGATCAGCTCATCCATAACGGCGTGGTCTCCTCAACTCCCGTCAGACTTAGCGGATGTTGATGATGGTCTGAGTGATGGCGTCGGCCGTGGAGATCACCTGAGCGTTCGCCTGGAAGTTCCGCTGGGCGGTGATCATGTTCACAAGCTGGTCCGTCAGGTCGACGTTCGAAGCCTCGAGCGCACCAGCCTGAATGAGACCGAAGGTCGCCGTGCCCGCCTCGCCGCGCAGGGCATCGCCAGACGCGAAGGTCTCTACCCAGTTCGTGTCGCTGATCTGACCGAGATTGCCGACGCTGGCAAAGTTCGACAGCGCCACCTTGCCGAGCTCGTCGGCGCGACCGTTGGTGTAGCGCGCGAAGACCACGCCGGTAGGATCGATCTCAATGCCCGTGAGGCGGCCGGCCGTGAAGCCATCCTGAGAGAGCGTGTTCACCGCATAGGCGCCACCGAACTGTGTCGTCAGCCCGAGATCCAGTTCCAGGTTGATGTCCGCGGCACCGTTACCCGGGGCGTAGGGTGGCAGGGTGATCAGGCCGCCGGCCGGCGTGACGATCTGTCCGGCGGAGTCGAAGGTCAAGGGGTTCGCCCCACCGACAGCCCCACCATCGATCACCATGTGCGTGGTCCATTCGTTGACCGGGGCCTGCTTCACGAAATACACGGCGGCCGTATGGGGCGCACCGAGGGAGTCGTAGATCGTCGTCGACGTCGTGTGGTTGAAGCTCAAAGGATCGTTCGGATCGAAGACCGGATTCGCCGGCGTCAGCGCATCGGCAGGCAGATTCACCCCGAGCTCGACTTCCGTGGTGGCCTGGGGCGGATTCTGACCGGTCAGCAGTCGGAGGTCTGTGAGCTCACCGGTGTTGAAGACACCGCCACCGAGAGGCGGATAAACCTGCAGGCGGCGGCCGTCGGCATCACCGACGAATCCGTTCCGGTCCGCCGCAAAGGCGCCGGCCCGCGTGTAGCTCAGGGAGCCGTTGTTGCTGAGCGTGAAGAACCCCTGGCCGGTGATGGCCAGGTCCAGCGTATTGCCGGTGAAGTCGACGTTCCCCTGGGTAAATTCCTGGGCAATGTTCTTCAGACGCACACCGCTGCCGATGGCATTGGAGGTGAGCGATTCGGAACTGGCCGCAAACACCTCGGCGAACTCTGCCCGGGACTGCTTGAACCCGTTCGTGTTCGCGTTGGCGATGTTGTTGGCGGTAACGCCGAGGTCGTCTGAGGCGGCATTGAGGCCGCTCAAAGCAATGTTGAAGGGCATGGTTTTCTCCTTAGCGCTTCGTTTAGTTAGCCGGCCGAGCCGCCGATACGGCGGACGTCAGCCAGCGGGATCTCGCCGAGCTGCTCGAGGTTGAGCAGCACGCCGCCGATGTTTCCGAGGGTGACGCTGTCCACGCGGGCTTCCATGAAGACGGGCATCTGCTCGCGCATGCCGTCCGGCCCGGCGACGACCTCAACCTCATAAGCGCCTGGCGGCATCCGCTGGCCCGTTTGATTCAGACCATCCCACTCGAAATAGGTGAGCCCGGCGTCCTGCACGCCGAGGTCGAGGCGCCGGACCAGAGCCCCGCTCGCATCCTTTATCTGCACGACCATGGACGCCGTGCTCGTCGGCAGCTCCGTAGCGCCACGAACGCCACCGGTCAGGCCCAGGGCACTCGTGCTGCCGGGAATGAGCACTTCCCTGCCGATGAGACTGGAGGCCTGCAGGGCCTGGTCGGAGTAAAGTGAATCGGCAAAGGAAGAGAAGGACTGCTGCAGGTCCTCAATGCCGGAGACGGTGCCGAACTGGGCCAGTTGCCCGAGAAAGTCACCGTTTTCCATGGGCTTGAAGGGATCCTGATTCTGGAACTGGGCGATCATCAGCTCGAGAAAGGCTTCCTGCTGGAGCGCACCGCTCGAGATATCATTCGACTGGCCGGTGCTCTGCGGGGTCCGCGTGAGACCCAGCTCGTTCAACATAGCGAGATCAGGCATGGCTCACTCCTTCCGTTACTGGCCCAGCCGCAGCGTGCCGAGCAGCAGGTCCTTGGTGGTGTTCAGCACCTCCACGTTGCTCTGGTAGGAGCGTGACGCGGAGAGCATGTTGACCATCTCTTCGATGGGATTGACGTTCGTCGCGTAGATGTAGCCTTCTTCGTCGGCCTGGGGATGGTCGGGCTCGTAGCGGCGCACCGGCGGGGCTGAGCTTTCGACAATGCCGAGCACGCGCACGCCCGTAGCTTCCGCACCGCCGGTCACTCCGGGGGTTGCAAAAGTCCCGGCGACACCAAAGTCCTTGCCCGTCATGACGGAGGCAAACACCGGATGGCGGGCGCGATAGGCATCTTCCGCGCGGGTGGCCACGTTTTCCGCGTTGGCCAGGTTGCTGGAAGTGACGTTCAGGCGCAGGCTCTGCGCCCGCATACCGGTACCGGCGATGTCGAATACTTCAAAGAGCGCCATCAGGCCTGACCCTTGATGGCGAGCTGCAGGCCGCGGATCTTCCGGGTCAGAAACATCAGGCTCGCCTGATACTGCACGGCGTTCTCGGCAAACTTGCCCTGCTCAACCTCGGCTTCCACGGTGTTGCCGTCGAGGGTCGGCTGATAGGGATTCCGATAGAGCAGCGGGCCGGCGTCACTGTCTGCCCCACCAACCGCAATGTGCCGCTGGTGCGTTCTGGCCACCCGCACGGCGGCCGGCGTCAGCTTCTGCCCCTCGGTTTTCAGCACCTCGTCGAAGTCGAGGTCGCGGGCTTTGAAGTTCGGCGTATCCGCATTGGTCAGATTCGACGCGAGCACCCGGCTCCGGGCGCTGCGAAACTCGAGGGCCGTAGCGTGGATGCCGAAGTGGTGGTCGATCGCACCGGCGAAGAGAGATGACATGATCGGCTGGCTCCGTAGTGACTGCGCCTTGCGGCGGCGATGTCGGCAGAAGAGCAAAGGCCGTGCCAACGAGTCATGTCATTGTTTTTTTGAGATTTTCTTGAGCGCCGCTGACGCCAGAGAGGCTCCGGCGGCAAGCCTTGGCCGGTCGACCGGCGAAGGACCGCCGCTCGCGCAGCATCACCTGCGTCAGGGGGTGTCGCCGTCCTCTGCGTCGGGTCTTTCCAGGGCCAGCTTCACACTTCCCTCAGCTCCGGCACCGAAGTCAAAGTCCGCATCGAAAACAAAGCTGTCGACGATCTGTACCCGGCGAACGATCGACTCGCTGCCATGGAGCACGGAAAGCTGATACTCGCCGGGGGGGAAACCGCTGAACTGGTAATAGCCATAGGCGTCCGTGAGGGTCACATGAATGAGCTCGCCGTCGCCGTTTCGGGCTTCCACCCGCACGTTGCCTAGACCGGTGTCATCGCCGACCTTCACCCGACCGAGCAGGCCGTACTCGTGCTGCACGACGAAGTCGACGGTGGACGTTGCCGCCGGAGCCACCTTTACCCGAAAGGTGCGGTTCCGCGGCGACAGCATCATCGGCAGATGTTCAGCGCTCAGCTCGACATCGTAGATGCCCGGTCGGATGTTGCGCAGAAAGAAGTGTTTGCCGCGCAAGACGGCCGTGTGGGCCCGGCCGTCGAGCAAGATGGTCACCCGGTCAACGCCAAGACCGGCAATGGACTCGCCGCCCGGCAGCGTCAGGCGCCCGCCGATGGAACCGAGACGGCCCTGAATGAAGTCGTTGCGCGCGGGAATGGGCCGTCCACCGGAGATCGCGAGATCCACGGAGACGGTCCAGCGCAGCTGCAAGCCCGGATCGGAAAACTCCATGGCCACGGGCTCGTCACGGAGCTCGAGGTATGAGAAGAGACCCGGCAGCAGCGTGGCCTGCCAGAGGAAACGAAAGCCGAAGCCGTCGCTGCTGCCGAGGACGCTGCCGCCAATCTGGTTGCGGTCATCAAATCGGTTCGGATAGAACACCGTGCCGAGCTCGGCGACGGTGCTGTCATTGAAGCTGAAGCGGCGCAGGCGACCGAAGAACTCGTGGTTCTGCGTGCGGAAGTACCGGTACTCGGCGCGGTCTCCGGCGCTGTCATGGATGAACTCGAACCAGTCACGCTGCCGATGAACGGTCCGAATTTCCGTGCGGTATTTGCCGTCGAAGTCGGGCCAGACCCGGACGATGTTGCGGTTGTTGAAGCGCCAGGTGAAGCCGGGCAGCAGATATTCGTAATTGTCGCTGCCGGTCTGCCGGTAGCGGCCATGCACACCGACTGAGAGGTTGCGGCGCAGCCAGTGTTCGTAGCGGAACTCGTTCGACGTGCTCTCGGGACTGCTGCGGCCGCGGAAGCCCTCGCTGTGATACTGGGACCGGGCGGTCAGCTGCCAGCGGTCCGAACGGCCATAGAGCTCGAAGCTGTGCCCGTAGGTACCGTCCCGGTGCCCGAGTGACAGCGTCGAGGCCCAGTTGCGCGCCAGAGAGGCGGTCGCTCCTACGGTCTGGTGAAAGACGCCGGACACGGACTGCAGCCCCGCCTCGAGCGTCAGGCGCTCCGAGACGCCATGCCTGACAAGACCGAAGACGGCCTCGTCGCCTGTGCCGGTACGCTCGTCGAGGGGATTCCCATTCACTCCTGCGCCACCGAAGGCCACCGTCTGACCACTGCCGAGGAGCAGATCGATGGGTGTACGGGTGAAGTCCTGCATGTCTAGTTCGACCAGGGACCGCTGATCGAGAATGTGTACGGTGAGGGTCTGAAACTGCAGCGAGTTGGCGCGAACTCGCCGGAACCGGTAGGTGCCGTCCAGATTGACGCGGGTTCTGGCGATGGGCCGCTCATTGACGCGCAACTCGGCGATGGCTCCGGGCTGAGCCACACCCTCAATGTCTTTCACGGGTATCCCAAAGCGGCGGATGTACTGGCCCCGGGTCTGGTCCTGGTAAGGGTCGAATTCGATTTCCTGGGAGCTGTAGAGTGCCTGCACCCCGGTGGTTTCGAGCGAGGGCAGCAGCGGATTGATCAGCACTTCCTGGTTACCCACGAGGCCCTGCACATGATCGAAGTCGCGGAGCCAGTAATAGTCCTCGGCGCGAGCCGACCGGTCGTCCTGGGCAATGACCTCGGCGCGCCAGATCCCGTCTGCAAGGCGCCCGCGCATGAGCAGCTCCGTGAGATCCGTGCGGCTGTTGTCGCTGGAGAAGTGTGTGTGGTCGAGACGTACCTGCGTGAGGCCAAAGGCGCTCGGCGCGATGTCGACGGCGCCGTAAACATCACCCGGAGTGAGCTGGTCCGCAGGACCGATGTCCTGCTGCCACCAGGGCAAGGTCATATTGAACGCGTACTTGTCCGGAGAGAACTCCCAGCGGATCTTCAGCACCTCATCGAGGAGGGTGTCTTTGAAGTAGAGAACGCCGTCCACCTGCTCGAAATACTCCCGCGGTGCTTCCACCTCGCCGCCCGGGGTCTCGAGAAACAGGCGCCCTTCCCTGCTCGTACCGCGCACGCCCATCTTGCCGAAGAGCTGTGCCGGCAACAGAAAGCGCTCACCATTGCGATACACGAGTTCCATGGAAACTTCGCGGCCATCGACGATCACGCCGACGAGTTCGCTCTTCAACATGGAGGCCGAAAGGCTGGAAGCACCGAGAACCTTGGCGATGTCCATGCCGGCGAAAATCAGATTGCTCTCCACCGGGCCCGATGCCGCAGCCAGGCGCAGACCCGGCAGCGCCAGCAGCGCCACCATCGCGATCCCTGCGAGTCTGGAGGCTATCCTGTCCATCCGGAGAAGGCTTGTTCAGTCGGGTTCGATCATTCCGAGTCCACTATCAGCAGACGCGAAGGCGACGATTCCAGCACCCGCTCGATGCTCTGCTCACCAGCTTCCACGACATAGACCAGTTTGTAGTCACCCCCGTCTTCGGGTGGGGCGATGAGCTGAGTCCCTACGGTGCGGCGCGCGCCGGGAAACACGGGTTTGCTCCGGATCATGCCGCCGGTGGTGCCGTTCGGCAGTCGTTTCGCCGGATGTTTCGCCAGTTCCCGCACCTTCGCCAGGGCCCGTTCCTCGGCAGGAAAATCGGCCACCGGCCACCACAGATAGAAACCGCTCGGCTTTACCTGCGCGCCGCCCGTCGCGGAAAGATCCATCTGCAATGCGTTCTGCTGCGGCTCGTAGACCACGTCGTGCATGACGGCCGTGGCCGGGACGTTGCCGACGTTGGCGTAAATAGGCATGCCAAGGCGGAACTTCACTTTCACGCTGGAAACACTCGTGTCGACAAGCTCGGAGAAAAACAGCATGGCCCGGTATTCTCCGGGGCCGTCGAGACGCTGGGGCATGATGGCGAAGCGGACGGTCTGGGAACCGTTCGCCGGTACCGTAAATTCCTTGGGATTCAGCATGAGGGCCGTGGGCAGGCTGCGGGGTTCAGTGGGCAGCTCCCGGAACTCGTTGCGCTCGTCGAGATCGAAGCTCACCACCTCAGTCTTAACCAGGATGTCGCGATCGCTCAGATTCAGGACCGTGGCCGTACCTGTTCCAACCTGGCCGTCGATAGACAGTTCCAGGCGGGACGGCGACACGCCAATGCTCGGCGGCGGCGCATCCGCGGCAAGAACCTCGGCCGGAGCAATGGCGATGCCAATACCAACGATGAGCAGAGTGAGGCATGGAGTAACAGTGCGCGCCAGAGTCCGGCGAATGCTAATCATGATCAGATTCCTGTAACGGTGACTTGAATGGTGGCGCTGGCATTGCTGCCGGCGGCCTGGGCGAGATCGAGATCGAAGCTGAGGTCGCCGGCTCTGAAGTCGAGGCCGCAGGGGGCGCCGACCAGGCCCGCGACGGTGCCGCTGCCGGTTTGAATGCCGCCCGTGGCAGCAACAATCTGGTAACTGGCGTCGCTGTAGCTGTTGCCCGAGCAGCCGGTAGCGCGGGCGCCGACGGCATTCCTCAGGGTGATGGTCTGCAGCGTATTTACCGCGGGCAAGGCCGCCGCAACATCGAGGGGGATAGGCTGATTGAGATTGCTGACGCGCATCCTGCGGGCACCGAGATCAAGACACCCGCCGCTGCCGCAGGACGAGGTCGCACCGAAAAGCGCAGCGATCGCCGTCGCCCGGAGGTCGATTTCGACCCGATCGGGGTGATAAAGCAGCATCATGGACGGGACATCGACCTCGAGGGTGATCTGCGACGTCTCCAGCTGACCGCCACCGACGGGCTGGACGCTGATTTCCGCCAGGCCGGAATACGCACCGGCAGCAACCGCAGAATCCAGCTCGATGTCCAGCGTGAAACCGTAGACCAGGAGCACCGGACAGCCTCCCCCCAATCCGCCACGAAACACCGGCTCGAAAGTCGTGATCTGGATCGTGCCTCCACCGGGCTCACCACTCGCAATGGGACCGTCCGCTGCCTGCAGCTGAATGACGAAGTCGCTGTCATTGAGGCAGTCCCGACGCTCCTGCCTGTTCAGACGGATCGCAAAGGCAAGGTCGGATACCAGCCGGGTGGAAAGCGAATCACCAGACAGCGACCCGGTCAGATTGACGTCCAGGGGCTGGTTGAAGTCACTGAGCTCCACGGGGAAGGTCCCCTGACCGAAAGACTGATCGGCGCCGGGTGCGAGGGCCGCACCCCCCTGAATGATGTCGTCGGGATCCAGCCGCACACTCGCGGTGGCAGAAACGCGGAACAGTGTATAAGCGGCCGCCGAGTGCGAGCCAAGGACGCTGATTAACGTTGCAACTGAGAGCAGCGCTGGGAAAAGCACGCGCCTGGCGCGAGACACGCCAGGCGCGGTTCTGAGGATGCTCACTTCCATTTGAGCCTCCCTGTCGGAATGGAACTAGAAAGCGACGATAGTTACTGCCAGCGTGGCATTCACGTTCATTGCGCCTGGCGTAATCGTCGCCAGGTCAAGATCGAAGTCCAGGTTACCGGTGGTCAGCGCAGCGGAGCAGGACGCGGTGTTGATGTTGGTTACACCCGTGCCCGTTTCCGGCGTTATACCCGCATCACCGGTGACGTCGTAGGTGGCGTCATAGGTTCCGTTAGGGCAACCGATGGCGCGTACGCCGACGATGTTCTGGAGCTCAATATTCATCGCCGTGTTCTCGAAATCCGGGGATGCAAGACCAGTCACCGGAACCGTTGTGTTCGCGCTGATGTTGCTCACGGTGACGCTGCCGGCGGAGCCGTTGTCATTACACCAGTCCGTGCCGCAGGCGACACCGCTGGCGCCGACCATGTAGCCGCCGAGGGCGGTCTGATCGAGATCCAGCGTGATGTCACTGTAGTAGTACATGATGAGTACCGTCGGTAGATCGACGTTGACAGCAACGTTACCCGTGGCCGCGGTAGCCGAGGTGTTAGCGATCGCGCCCGCCGAAAGCAGTCCGATGCCCAACACTTTCTTGAGGTGTTTCAAGTCCATTTTGAGTCCTTCACTTCGTTGTGAGTTTTCAAGTTCGTGTAGCGCAAAGCGGATGCTTTGATCACCTACAACCGGGGCGCAAAATTCTCACAACGCCAGAATGTGATCTACGCCATAGGCGCCGAAAACGCGCGTTTTTACTGGGTTTCAGCGCGTTTTGTGATGCACGTCTCGCTTTCCGCGCTCAATTTCGACGGACCGCTGCCGATAAGTCCCTGGGGTGCTTTAAATCCCTTTCGACGCGAGCAATGGTCGCGCGGGTTCTCCTGCCGCTTCGAAAAGTAGCGCCCAGAAATGGCGACCAGCATTGGTTGCTAAGTGACGGGTGCGTTGACGGCGCCGAAGGCAGTCGCCCTGACTGCGCGACGCACTACAAACTGCAGGCAAACGCAGAGCGCAGCCTCAACAGGTGCGTGAGACACTGGGCACTATGGGAGTGAAAATGACAGCGACGGCCACCTGGCACGAGGCGATCCGCACAGCGCTACTCACGCTGGCGCTCCTGGCAGCGGCAGCCGGTTCAGCCAGCACAATCCAGACCGAGTCCGCCGACAACGGCAACCTCCCCGGCTGGTATCTGCTCGAGATCACCGGCACGACGCCGCCTTGTCAGAACGTGGCGCCTGGCACCCGCTGCGTGGGGACGCAGCCCCGCACGGCCCGCTTCGAAATGCGCGATGGGGAACGGATCGAGTTCAATGGCGGCACGGCGGTGCCACCGGCCTGGACGACTTTCAACGAGTTCCTCGTTTACGCACCGGCGGCGGCCGGGAGCACGCTGCGCCGTTCGATCGAACTCGCGGCAACGCCCCTGGGCGCTCGCGTCATCATCGAGGACGGTACCCGTCAGTATCTGAAGTCTGTGCGTTTGAACCGCTGGGAGAAGCTGGAGAGCAACGCCCTCGGTGGCCCGGACGACGAGCGTCTCTGGGTGCGGGTGATTCCGCAGGCGCGCTGACGGTCAGGCGCCCGCGGTGCTGGCTCGGCGTCAGCTGATGTCAGCGTATTCGACCACCTGCGCCTTGCCGTGCTGCTTGGCGTACTTCAACGCCTCGTCCGCGGCTTCGAGCAGTTCTTCACCGGTGAAGTTGCTGCCACTGTCTGCACCATCGAAGGTAGCCAGGCCGATGGAGATGAAGAGCTCCACCTGATTACCATCGACTTCGTGCCGCGTGGTGTTGAAGGCATTGAGGATCCGGTCGCAAACGATCCGGGCGTTTTCGGCTGTCTCGCCGCCGAGCAGCAGAACAAACTCGTCACCCCCGAAGCGGGCCAGCGCGTCGTTCTCCCGGATCTGCGCGGTAAGCAGTCTTGCGGTACTGCGCAGCACCTCGTCACCGGCACTGTGGCTGTAGGTGTCATTGACGGCCTTGAAGCCATCGAGATCCATGAAAGCCACGCTCAGGGGAAAGCCGAGCTTGCGCGCCCGGGCCACCCACTCGGCGAGGTGTTTGTCCATGAAGTCGCGATTCCGCAACCCCGTCAGCTTGTCGGTATGGCTTTCTTCCTGGAGCGTTTCGGCTTTGTTGCCGAGGGTGTCGATTTCCTGCTGCAGCGCAGAAATCTCCCGGCGGGCATTGAGCGTCACATCCATGAGCAGCTTGCGGGCGCGATCGAGAATGTCCGCCGCGACCTCGATGTCCATGATCTCCATGCCGAACTGCGCCTCGATGTCCGGGATGCGCACCTCGAGTTTCTGCAGCACACTCAGGGTCGCCTGCTCATCGAGGCCGAGGCGGTCCTGCATCATCACACCGAGCGCGGCGATGCCGGACTCGCCGGGGTCCGTTAGGAGGATATCGGACAGGCGGCTGGCAACGCCGACACAGTCGATGAAACGCTGCGCTTCCGGTTCAGCGCCCGCGGAAGCGGAGTCGTGGCTGTAACGCACGGCCTGACAGATGAGCTCCGGCAGCTCCCAGCGCTCCAGGAGCCAGGCGCCAATCCAGGCGTGGTCCACGCCGAGAAGTTCCTGTTCATGCCGGGCGATCACGGCATGGATGTGGCCGTTTTCGAGATCCTTGTACTGGTCCGGCATGTGCTTATCGAGCACCTGCAGTCCGATGTCCTGCAGCAGGCCGGCGAGAAACAGCTCTTCGACGTTATCCGCCTGCAGCGCGACGCCAATCTCCCGGGCGCCGATGGCGGTGAGCAGCGACCGCTGCCAGTAGCGGACCAGATCGATACCACCGCCTTCATTCTTCCGCAGCGAGCTCACCAGGGAGAAGCTGAGGGCGAGGGTCATGGCCGCGGCCTGGCCGAGGGTCAGCAGGGCCTGGGCGAGGTTCGTCACCTCCCGCCGGCGCGCATACATGGCCGAGTTGGCCGTTTTCAGGATCTTGGCCACCAGGGCCGGATCCTTGGTCAGCTCGTCCATGAGCTCCTTGATGTCCGACTCCGGATCCCGCAGCAGCTCAATGATGCGGGTGACGATGTCCGGGGGACTCGGCAGATCGTCCATCTGCTCGAGTTCGCTCAGGAGTTTGCTCAGGGCTTCGTCGTTAGCCTGCGTATCAGCGGTTTGTTGCATCCGTGCAGTCCACCTTCTTATTGGAATCTCTCATGGCCACGTCATCGGCAGGGAGGCGGCATCCTCCAGTGCCGATACGTGACGGGCTTCACACTGTGGCGCAGGGAGTCCCATGACGGAGGGATCCGACGGCCTTCTCATTTAGCGGCCGGCGCCACGGGGACTTGAGCAGCGAAGGTCCTGGACAGGAGGGAAGAAAGGGAACGGCGGCCCGGAGGCCGCCGTTGGTGCAGGGCGGGAAGTGCTCCCGGGCGCTATTCGTGGCGCAGCGCGTGGATCGGATTCGCGCCTGCAACACGAACGGCGTGAATGGCGACGATGATCCAGGCAAAAACCACCGCCAGGGCACCCGCGCCGCCGACGATGGGGATCGCAAAGCTGATCCGTTCTGCGAAGAAAGACAGATAGGCATTCGCCGCCAGATAGGCCAGCGGCAGCGCCACGAGCAGCGACCAGAGCACGGGTTTGGAGAACTGCCAGATGAGCAACCGGACGATCTGCATCATGTTTGCACCCATCACCTTGCGTACCCCGATCTCTTTCGTGCGACCGGCCGCCATGAATGCGGCAAGCCCGAAGAGGCCGATCAGGGAGAGCAGCAGCGCAAGACCGGCGAAGCCGCCCAGCACCGACGAGAGACCACCGTAGACTTTGAAGACTTCGTTGAACTCGTCATCCAGGAAGCGGCTCTGAATCGGATAGTCCGGCACGATGTCCTGCCAGACCGCCTCCACATCGGAGAAAGCCCGCCCCATAGGAACCCCTTCAACCCTGATGGCAGCAAAATTGAAGCGCTCCGGAATCTGCCGGAAGACCATGGGTTTGATCCGATTATGAAAACCCTGATAGTTCTGATCCGGAAGCACACCGACGATTGTCAGTGCTTTGGGTTCCGAACCGTCTCTCAGTTCATAGAACACCCGACCAAGTGCCGCTTCGGGCGCTCCAAAACCGAGACGCTCCAGTGCCAGCTGGTTGATCAGTACGTTCGCCGCCGTTGCGTCCTCGCTGACGCTGTCGGAGCTGCGGGTCGAATCCAGGAAGCGTCCCGCAAGCAGCGGCACATCGAAGGCATCCTGCCACTGCTCGTCGATGATGATGTAAGTCATGAGGAAGTCATCCGCCTCGTCCGTCGCCTCCGCCGCAGCGTTGAACGCAGCGTTGCTCTGTTCGAAAGGCAGCTGGCTCGTATAGCTCACCGCAGTGACGCCCGGAATCGTGGAAAGCTCATTGCGCAGCGTCTCGAGACGAGGCCTCAGACCGTCTACACCAATACGGTTGAGCGTGATGATCTGTGACTTCGGATAGATCTCCGCCGAGTTCTCGATTTTCTGATTCTGCGTGAACATGACCATCACCATGGCGAGCATGAAAATCGTGATGGAGAACTGCAGACCGAGCATGATGCTGCGGAAGTATCCGCCCTTCACACCCTTCGCGCCGGAATTCTGCAGCGCGTCGATCGGCGAAGCCTTGGTGATCGTGTAGGCGGGATAGGCACCGGCGACGACGCCCACCAGTACGGTGGTCATGAGGAGCCAGGGCAACTCCTGCAGATGGTTGATAGCGAGACCCTTATCCATGGCCGAGTTGAACGCGGGGATCAGCAGTTCAACCAGCGCAACCGCGATCACGATGGCAATGAAGGCCACGAACAGACTTTCCACCAGAAACTGCACGATCAGCTGTCCCCGGGCAGCACCCATGGTTTTGCGCAGCCCGATCTCCCGGGATCGCCCGAGGGATTGCGCCGTTGCCAGGTTCGTGTAGTTGACGATGGCGACGACGAGCACGAGCAGGCCGAGCAGGCGAATCGACTCGAGCACCGGCAGACCGATGGCATCCCAGAGCACGTAGTTCGCCTCCACCAGCTTCCGCACTTTGATGCCGGCGACGACCATGAGCTCTTTGTACGGAAAGTGGCGCTCGAAGATGGCATCGACCTGCGGCTGCAGTTCGGACACCTGCGTGCCAGGCGGCATCAGCAAGTAGGTGTAGTCGCCAATGGAGAGGTTGTTCCAGTTGCCTTCGAGGGCGTAGTCGTTGATCGCGTTCAAGGCCGCCAGTGGAGCGATGACCTCCGTTCCATCGTCGTTCAGCAGGTTGCCCGAGAGGTGCGTGTTCGGCGGCAGGTCCTCGATCACAGCCCGGACCTGGAGCGCGTGATCGTGGTCCAGCAGCACCGTTCGCCCGATCACGTCCGTGGTTCCGAAGAGTTTCATCGCCATTTCCTGGTTCAGGACGATACTCATGGGGTCTTCGAGTGCCGACGCATCACCTTCCAGGTAGGTGAAATCGAAGATCTCGAGGAGCTCAGGATCGGCAAAGCGGATCTGCTCGTAGTAGCGATCGTCGTCGACGGAAAGCAGGAACTCCTGAGCCACCGTGCGGGCGACGGCCTCCACGTTCTCGATCTCAGACTCGAAAAACGGTGCGAAGGCCGTGTAGACGCCATCCGTTCCCCTGATCCCGATGTTGGCAGTCGAAGAGAACGTGCTGCCGACGGTGAAGATCCGATCGGAATTCGCATAGAAAAGGTCGTGGCTGCGTTCGTAGTTCACCAGCAGATTGGCGAAGAGAAAGACGGCCAGACCCAGCACCAGGCCGAACACGTTGATCGCCGCATAGAGCTTGTTCTTCTGCAGCGACCGCCAGGCGATGACGAGGTAGTTCTTCAACATCAGACCACGGCCCTCAGGTTCTCGGTGACCACGTGGCCATCGAAGAGATTGATGGTGCGGCGCGCATAGTCCGAATGAGCCGCCGAGTGGGTGACCATGACGATCGTCGTGCCCTCCTCGTTCAGGCCCTGGAGCATCTCCATGACTTCCTGACCATGAGTGCTGTCGAGGTTGCCCGTCGGTTCGTCAGCGAGAATCAGCGCCTGGCCGCCAACCACGGCCCGGGCCACCGCCACCCGCTGCTGCTGGCCCCCGGAGAGCTGACTCGGCATGTGCTTTGCCCGATGCGCGATGCCTACCTTATCCATGATGGCTGCAACGCGATCGCGGCGTTCCGCCGCCGGAATGTCATCGTGATAGAGGAGCGCCAGCTCGATGTTCTCCGCGACAGAGAGCTCATCGATGAGGTTGAAGGACTGGAAGATGAAGCCGATGTTGCGCTTGCGCAGATCGCTGAGACGCGTTTCCGAGTAACCGGCGATGTCTTCGTCGCGGAAGAAGTAGTGCCCGCCGGTGGGGCTATCGAGCATGCCGATGATGTTCAGCAGCGTCGACTTACCGCAACCGGAGGGCCCCATGACGGCGACGAACTCGCCGCTGTCGATCTCGACGTTCACGGCATTGAGGGCAACGGTTTCTACTTCGGCGGTGCGGTACACCTTAGAAAGATTGTGCAGTTTCAACATCGTTTCAGGTCTCTCTCGTGTTTGTTCTCTTGTTGGGTGCAGCCGGGCGGAGCCTGCTTAGCCTTCGCTGAGGCTCAGGCGATCCATTTCCCGGAAGCTCGAATAAGGGCTTGTGATCACTTCTTCGCCGACTTCCAGCCCATCGAGCACCTCGATGTAGCGGGAGTTCCGGCGCCCGAGGACCACGTTGCGGCGTACGGCTTCGGCACCGTCGTCCGTGACTACGAACATCCAGTTACCGCCCGTGTCCTGGAAAAAGGCGCCGTTCGGAATCAGGCGCGCCTCCGTTGCGTCTCCGAGGGTCAGGGTCGCTTGCAGGGTCTGGCCGCGGCGGGTGTCTGCAGGCTGCTCGCCATCGAAGACGAGGTCGATCTCGAACTGGCCGTCTTTCACCTGCGGGTAAATCTTGCTCACGGTCAGCGCAAAGGTGTCCCGGCCCCGGTCGACCACAGCGTTCTGACCAAGGTCGACCCGGCTCAGGTAATACTCGTCTACCGCGACGCGGAGCTTGAAGTTGTCCGGGTCGTCAATCTGACCAAGGCGCCCGCCACGTTGAATGCTTTGCCCGACTTCGACGTCGAGCCCGGAAAGCTTGCCACTCACCGGCGCTCGCACGTTCAGTGCATCGAGATTGCGCCGGGAGAGGGCCAGGTTGTTTTCGAGTTGAGCCGCGGAGGTTTTCAGAAACTCGAGCTGCGTCTCCTGAAGGCGCGCATCGGTGGCCTGGCTCTCGAGGGTCACGGCCCGGCGACTCCGGAAGTAATCCAGTTCGTCGCGCGCATCTTC
Source organism: Pseudomonadales bacterium (assembly GCA_965230005.1). GTDB lineage: Bacteria > Pseudomonadota > Gammaproteobacteria > Pseudomonadales > Azotimanducaceae > SZUA-309. Next base: position 5,299,195 of record OZ245934.1, on the reverse strand, counting down.
GAGCTGGCTTTTAGCCGCCACCCCTGCCGTGTCGAGGTTTTCCAGGCGCTGTACCTGCCGGCCGAGGCGCGTGATCTGATAGTCGATCTCGACCAGGTTCCGCTTGTGGGCCAGGCGATTCTGTTCGAGCTGCAGTTCGATGCTGCGCATGTTGTTGAGCTGCTCGGTCACCATGGCTTCGTTGCGCGTGACGTCGAGCTGCAGCGACGTGTTGTTCAGCACGACGATGAGCTCCCCCGCCTCGACCATGGCACCGTCGTCCACGAGTCGAGTCTCCACCTGGCCACCTTCGATCATGTCCAGGTAAACGGTGGACAGCGGCGTCACCCGACCCCGAATGGGGATGAAGTCTTCGAACACGCCCTGCGTCACCCGGGAAACCACCAGACGGCTGTTCTCGATGGTCAGCGTTCGAGTACCCGCCTGATCCAGGAGCAGATAGCCAAGCCCGCCGGCCACCAGGAGCACGGCCAGTATCGCCAGCAGGCGGGTGCCGGACAGGCGTCGGCGGGCAACCGGCCGATCCATGGCGGCACCGGAGACGGTGTTGCTGACCGGAGTAGGACCTGAGGAGCGTTCAGATTCGACGGCGCGCATGGTGCTTCGATGTCTTGAGTTACCACAGGGATTACAAAGGTCGTGCCAGGTCGCCAAGCCTCTGTTTTTGTTAGAGTTCGAAATAAACGCCGGTGTTACCGATACACACAAGTGTTCGCTTGCGAACACTCTGATGTACGATATCGAACACTTGAAGTCCGCCGAAGACCCGCATGGATACCGCCGCCATCCTCATCGTCGACGACGACGAGGACATCCTCACTGCCGGTAAGCTGCTACTGAAGCGCGTGTACCCGCTCGTGGAGACGACCAGCGATCCGGCCCGGATACCTGAGCTGATGGCGCGCCGCGACTACCACGCCATCCTGCTCGATATGAACTTCGGACCCGGCGCCTCCAGCGGCGAGGAGGGCTTCCATTGGCTGGAACGAATTCTCAGCATCGATCCCGATGCCGTGGTGGTGCTGATCACGGCCCACGGCGGGGTCGAGCTGGCCGTGGAGGCCATGAAGCTCGGCGCCACGGACTTCGTCGCCAAACCCTGGCAGAACGAAAAGCTGCTGGCGACGCTGTCGGCCGCCGTGAAGCTCAGAGCCAGCCGCTTCGAGACCGGTCGCCTGAAAGATGCCAACCGGGTTCTGACCGAGTCCGCGGCACCAGGCGGCGAGCCGATGCTCGGCAGCTCCGAAGCCCTGTCGGCGGTGCTGAGGACCATCGAACGCGCGGCGCCGACCGATGCTAACGTGCTGCTGCTCGGTGAAAACGGCACCGGCAAAGAGCTTGCCGCTCGAGCGCTGCACGGTCAGTCGCTCCGCGCCGACGGCCCCTTCGTGACCGTCGATCTGGGAGCCGTGACGGAGAGCCTGTTCGAATCTGAACTCTTCGGCCACGTCAAAGGCGCCTTCACGGACGCGAAGCGGGACAGCATCGGCCGCATTCAGGCCGCTCACGGCGGCACCCTGTTCCTCGACGAAATCGGCAATCTGCCGCGCCATCTGCAGGCAAAACTGCTTTCCGCGCTGGAAAGCCGGGAAGTGACCCCGGTTGGCGGTAATCGGGGTGTATCGGTCGATGTGCGAGTGATCGCCGCCACTAACGTGCCCCGGGAAGAGCTCGCCCGGGAAGAGCGCTTTCGCCAGGACCTGCTGTTCCGCCTGAACACGGTAGAAATCACCCTGCCGCCATTACGCGCACGACGTGCCGACGTACCGGAGCTCGCCGAGCACTACGCGGCCCTCTACGCGCGGAAGTACGATCGGCCGGCGCTCAGCTTTCCCGAAGACGTCATGGATGCCCTGTGCCGCTACGACTGGCCGGGCAACGTGCGCGCCCTGCGCCACGCCGTCGAGCGAGCCGTGATCCTCGCGGAGGGAGAAACCTTTGCGCTCAGAGACTTCCCCCTGAACGATGGCTACGCGAAAGAGCCAGCAACCACCAGCACCACAGAACCCGAGCTTGAAGAGCTCAACCTGGAAAACATCGAAAGACACGCCATTCAACGGGCACTCACCCGCAACCGTTACAACATCTCCCACGCTGCCCGGGATCTCGGTCTGACCCGGGCGGCGCTCTATCGGCGTATGGAAAAGCATGGGCTTTAGCGGCTTCGCCCTGCGCCTGGCGCTGCGACTCACCGCACTGCTGCTTGCAATCGCCGTCACGGCCGGCCTCGCCATTGCCGGCACCTATCCGACCGCAGCCGTGATCACCCTGGTCTCGTCCATCCTGCTGACGCTGGAGCTGATTCGCTTCGTCTCGCGAACGAACCAGGAACTCGCCCGCTTCTTCGATGCCGCACGCTACGCCGACTATGGCCAGCGCTTCGAACTCGGCGAGCTCGGGTCTGGTTTCCGCGAACTCGGGGAGGCTTTCACAGAGATTCTCGACCGCTTCAGCAGCAGCCGCAGCGAACAGGAAGCGAACGGGCGCCGCCTGAAGGCGCTGCTCGAGCACGTGCCGGTGCCGCTCATCTCCCTCTACAGCGACGGGCGCGTGCAGCTCTGGAACAACGCCGCCCGACGGTTCTTCGCCGCACACAAAGTCGCCCGCCTGGAGGACCTCGGCAACTGGGGCGAAGCACTGCCGGAAAGGTTGCAGGCCCTCGAACCCGGGGAGCGCGCCCTGGTGCCGATCCACTTAGACGGCATGGAGCAGACCATCACACTTTCAGCGAGCGCCATCGTCACCAGCGGCACCACGGAAAAGCTGGCGAGCCTGCAGAACATCCAGACGGAACTCGACGGCATGCAGCTGGCCGCCTGGGAAGACCTGGTGCGCGTCCTCACCCACGAGATCATGAACTCCCTGACGCCGGTCTCCTCGCTGGCTCGAACCGCTTCCGATCTCGTCACGGACGTGCGTGACCGGCTGGCCGATGAACCGGCGCTCGTGCAGGAACTCGACGACGTGCAGGATGCCGTGGCGACGCTGGCCCGACGAGCCGATGGCCTGACGACCTTTGTCGGCGGCTACCGGCAGCTCCTCGGGGTACCGCAGCCCGAGCGAAGCCGCTTCGAGGTGGCCGAACTGTTCGACGATGTCGCGCGCATGACCGGCTCCGCCTGGCAGGAAGCGACGCTGACCACCTCCGTGGCGCCGGCGGGCCTCGAGCTCTCTGCCGACCGCCGCATGCTCGAACAGGTGCTGATCAATCTGCTGCAGAACGCCCGGCAGGCCATGGCTCAGAACGGCGGCACACAGCTGGCGCTGTCTGCCAGGCTGAACGCCCGGGGCCGTGTTGCCATCGAGGTCTGTGACGATGGCCCCGGCATCAGCGAGGCTGTCGCCGCGCGGATGTTCGTTCCCTTCTATACCACCCGCAAGGAGGGGACCGGCGTTGGCCTGGCGCTCAGCCGACAGATCGTCAACGCTCACGGCGGCAACATCAGCCACAGCACGCCGCTGGCCGGCGGGGCCTGCTTTACGATCGTGATCTGAGAGCGCGAGCAGCGTCCGCATCTGACTCACAACCCGCAGGCACAATTTAGGTACCCTGGCCTGCCGGGCCTTGGATGCTGTGAGCATGAGCAGACCCTACCGCGAATTCTGGCTGAATCACGTGCACGTGAATCCCGCCGAGCGCCGGATTAGCGTGGGGGAGCACACGGCAAAGGTCGAGCCGAAAGCCATCGCGGTGCTGACGTTCCTGGCCGAGCATCCCGGTGAGGTAGTAAGTCGATCGACACTCTTCGATGCGGTCTGGCCCGGCGCAGAGGTGAGCGACGAAGTGTTGTCCCGCTGCGTCTATCAGCTTCGACGGGCACTGTCCGACGACTCCGCGGCACCTGCGTACATAGAGACCATCCCCAAAGAAGGCTACCGACTGCTGGTACAACCCAGCCTGAAAGCACCACCCGTCAAGGTCTCCGCTTCATCGCACTGGCTGCGGAGAGGCATCTGGGCGCTGCTGCTCCTGGCCATCACCGCCGGCGCCTACGCGTTCTTTCTCTACCAGCCCGAGCCCCCGCCTCCGCCGTCGGTCGCCGTGACACCGATAACCATCAGCCCGGAGGTGCCTTCGCTGGCGGTCGTCGCACTGGCACTGAACGACCGGTTGAGGTCCGCAGTCGCCGAGCAGCTGGGTAGTGACAACGTTGCCCTCGAGTGGCGCTCGGGCAGTTCAACGCAGGCTCAAGCGGACATCGGGGATCCGCAGTATCTCGTCCACGGCCGCCTCGTCGACAACCCCGGCGAGACGAACGTGCTGCTGCACATGTTGATCGACAGCCAGCTGGGCAACGAAACCGTCACCTCGCCGTTGAACGTCTTCGAGATCCCGCGCATCAGCTCCAACACGCCGGTTCCGCGACTGGAGGCCTACCGGGAGGCCATCATCGATCGAATCCTCTACTACCTGACCATCGAGTTGCCTTACGTCCACAACGAATTCAGCCCCATCGAAGTCGAAGCCTTTCGCCTGATCATGTTCGCTGACTGGGAGCTTTATTCCGGCAAAGATTGCGGCATCGGAGCACGCTCGTTGCTGGAACGTTCCGTCGAACTCAACCCGGAGGCGCCACGCGCCTGGGCGCAGCTGGCGGAAGCGCACTGGGCGCAGATCTGGGGCTGCGGGCGGGATGGCTCGTATCTCGAAAACGCGCGACTTGCGCTTGCAAAGGCTCTGGAGATCGATCCCGAGCACATCGCCGCCCACTACCTGCAGGCCATCATCGATGCCGAAACCGGCGACGCAGAGGGGGCCTGGGTGTCTCTCCAGCCGTTGCTGGCGGCGCATCCTGACGATGTTTACGTCAATTATGCTGCCCTCCAAACCCTCATTTATGCGGGCTTCCTGGAACGGTCAACGGAGATCACCGAGCGTGTGCTTGCCGAAGATCCGCTCGCGCTCTCCCTTGAGATGGTGGATCTCCCAATGAGCCTGCTGCACAGCGGCAACTATGCCGCGTTTCTCGCCCTGGCGCCGACCAAACCCATTGATTTCATGCGCTATCAGCGCGCGCTTGCCTTCGCGATGAGCGGCGAGACAACACGCGCCAGAGAGTTGCTCGCAGATCTGCGTGAGGAAGACAACCGGAGCACCTACAGCGACTACGCGGCTGCCCTCGAAGCCTGGCTGAACGACGAACCAGAGTCCGTCATCGTCATTCTGGAAGCCGTTCGCGCGCGCCGAGACCACCGCGCTCCTCTGGACGGGTCGACGGCTTTTCGCGAGGCACAGTTACTCGCCCTGGCCGGTGCGGACGTGCTGGCAGAAGCTGCAGTCGCTGAGGCCGTGAATCTCGGCTTTTTCTGCATTGCCTGCTTTCGACAAGCCGCAGGTTTCGACCAGTTGGCGGGCAGACCCGACTTCGAAGCAACGCTCAGTCGTGCAGAAACACGACACCGCGCCTTCGCCCGCCGTTTCAACCTCACCGCCGAAGTGCCGGCGATAGCGGCTAAAACCCTGCCCTGAGCCCCTGAAACCCACTCCGGAGACTTCCCTCAAGTTTCCATCATGGCGGCCGCCGGGGATACGAACCCATAGTCCCCGCTTCCAACCACGACCAAGGAAGGCGGAGATGAGAGGGGATTTACTGGCGGTCTGTCTGCCGGCCATGCGGGCCTCGCTGGTAATCGGCGTCCTTACACTCGCAGCCTGCGGTGGAGGCGGCGGAGGCGGCAATGGCGGCGGGGGTGGCGTGCAGAATACGCCGCCACCGCCTCCCCCGCCCCCAGCTACCAAAAGCGGCATCTTCAAGGACGCGAACGTCGAAGGGCTCACCTATGCTTCAGGCGCGCTCACGGGCACCACGAACAGCAGCGGTGCCTTCGAGTGCGAAACCGGCTCGACCGTCAACTTCTCCATCGGTGGGGTCGACCTCGGGTCCGGGGCCTGTGCCACTCTGGTGATGCCTCAGGCCCTCGCGGGAAGTGGCGCACTGGACGACGTGGAGACGCTCAATCGCGCCCGTTTCCTGCTGATGCTCGATTTCGATGGGAACCCGGACAATGGCATCGAGATATCAGACGCCGTGCAGCAGATTGCCGAAAGCTGGACTCAGCCCGATTTCGGCACCGCAGATCTCGACACCGAACTTGCCAGCTTCATTTCCGACGCCTTCAGTGTCGATCAGACCATGCACGATCTGCCAGGCGCAGCGGCGGCCCTTGCTCATCTGGAGGCCACGGCCGCCTGTGCCTACGGCGGTGCTTTCGCTGGCCGCATGGCAGGCGATCTGAGCGGCGCCTTTGCGGTCGTGATCGGATTCCCCGGTATCGGCAATGCGCCCTTCTCGCCTTCCAGCGCGGGTTGGGTCGCGTTCGACGGACTGGAGGAATTCGTTGCCGGAGGCGGTGGCGCCAACTCCATCACCTATGCGGCGCGACCCGTTATCGATCACTCGGGCGTCAATCTCGCCGGACCTTTCGACGGCAGCTTCGAAACACCGGATCGCATCACCGGTAACTGGGAGTCAGCGGGCAACGGAGTCAGCGGTACCTATTCCGTGGATCGCATCGGCGGCGATGACGGCACCTGGCGCCTGGTTGGCGACATCTTTGGCGCCGAACTGAGCGGTGTCGTGGCGCTGGCGCTAAGCGGGGACCAGATCACGGGGCAGGTATTCGAAGTGTTCGAAGGCATCACTTACGAGATCACCGGCACGACTAACGGCGACAGCGTCTCGCTAACCGCCACCGGTGGGGGTCAGTCCATCGACGCCACCGGGACGATGGCGCGTGATGGCAGTGGCGACCCGGTCGCGCTGGTCGCCAACTTCAGCGGCGGCTCCCTGAGCGCCGCGGCCTGCCGGTTGAATTGAGGAAGTGCGCAATGAAAGCGCCTGTCGCAGCACTCGCGCTCATGCTCTGCGCCTTCAGTTACGAGGCTATCGCAGCAACGATGGAATACCCGGCGCACGGCATCGCCATCGATCTTCCGGACGGCTACCTGCAACAGGAACGCCGGGATGCGGCCGGTACCGACATCCTCTCGTTCAGCAGCACGGATGTGGACGCCCCCGTCATCACGCTGAGCCTCATCCCCCTGGAAGCCGGTTACAGGGATCGAGCGGCGCTTTTCGAAGCTCAGGCCGGTGCCGTCGAGGAGGTGTTGGGGGGGCCTGCCGAAGTGGACCGCCTCGAAGACTTCGATCTCGGCCACGCACCCGCACGATGGGGTTGGCTCGAGCGTCCTGCCGGCAGCGCCAGCAGCATGATCGGCATCGGCGCCGTTGAACTCGCTGCCGTGCAGGTGGCGCTGGCCGTGGTCATGACCGACGCTGCCTGCGACCATTGGGCAGAACCGATCGAGACGGCCTTCCTCTCGATCCGGGGGCTCGGAGAAGCCATCGCAGAAGTCAGGGGGCGGACGAAGGTCAGCCGCCCAGCAAACAGGGCGCAGACACCGCCGTCTTCCTGATCGCAGCACCCATTCCGGTTCCTCGCTGAGCCATCGAATGGCGTTCCCGCCAGTCGATGGCGCCCGTCAGGACGGGGTATTCTTCAAGTCCTGACACGAGTTGCCAACCTGCACACATGAAATGGATCACCCTGAGCACACTGCTGGTCCTCGCCGCCTGCGGCTCGGAGCCCAACGGGAGAACGACGGCTGAAGCAGCAGACACGCCGGACCCGACCGCCGCAGTCGCAGACAGGGGAACGGCCGGACTCACCGCTCTGAACATGGACCAGTGGGCGCGCAACTGCGCGCTCTGCCACGTACGCGGCGAAGGCGGCGCGCCGGTCCTGGGTGATGCCGCAGCCTGGGCACCACGCCTCGCTCAAGGTGAGGACCTGCTGCTCAAGCACACCGTCGAGGGACTGAACAACATGCCGCCCCTCGGCTACTGCATGGACTGCGAGGCGGACGATTTCCAGGCATTGATCCGTTTTATGGGAGGCCTGCAATGATCAACCGTCGGAGTTTTCTCGCCGGAAGCACCCTGGCCTTCCTGTATGGAGCAGGCAGCCCCGCGCGGGCTCAGCGCCCCACCCTACCCTGGCGCAACTGGTCCGGTGGGCTCACGGCGCAACCTGCCGCACGGGTCGCGCCTGCTACGGAAGCAGAGCTCCTGGACTGGTTGCGCAGCACCACCGGACCCCTGCGCCCGGTGGGTGCAGGCCATTCCTTCTCTCCGCTGGTACCCACGGACGGCACTCTCCTGGTGCTCGATCGTATGGCCGGCCTCCGCAGCCATGATCCGGACCGGCTCAGAGCGACGTTCGGTGCGGGCACGCGTCTGTCAGTCATGGGCGAAGCCCTGGAGGCCATCGATCAGGCGCCGCTGATTCTGCCGGACATCGACCGGCAGACGCTGGCCGGTGCCATTTCGACAGGCACGCACGGCACGGGGCTTACGCTGCATTCCCTGTCGGGGAACGTCACGGCCCTGCGCATGGTCACGACGAAAGGTGAAGTGCTCGAGATCACCGAAGCTGCCAACGCGGACCTGTTCAAGGCCGCCTGTGTGAGCGTCGGCGCCCTCGGCATCTTCACGGAAATCACCCTGCAGAACCGCGAGCCCTATCGCCTCAAAGCCACCAACTGGGCGCAGCGCACGGAAGAGGCCCTCGAAGAATTCGAAGCACGGGCCGAGCAACACCGGCACTTCGAGCTCTTTCCCCTGACCCATTCCGACTATTCCCTGGTCCTGTCCATCGATGAGACCGATGAAGCCATCGACAACCCGCCCCTTTCTCCGGAGGAGGAAGCCGCCTTCGGCGCGGCCATGCGCAGCTGGATGGCCGTCCCTCCAGCAGAGCGCAGACCGCTCATCAACGGTCTCGCGGAACAGATCGATCCGTCCGTGACCATCGACGCGGCCCATCGCATTCTCTCCAACGTGCGCAGCAACCGCTTCAACGAGATGGAGTATGCCGTGCCCCGGGAAGTAGGTGCCGCCTGCGTCCGGGAGGTGCTGGCCACCATCGCAGAGCGGGAGATCGACGTGGTGTTCCCCCTCGAGTATCGCTACGTGAAAGGCGACGACCTCTGGCTTTCCATGGATGAAGGGGGAGACCGGGCTGCGATCTCCGTACACCGGACCGCGTCGGAAGACTACCGGCCACTGTTCGACGCCGTGGAGCCCGTGTTCTGGAAATACGGCGGCCGCCCGCACTGGGGCAAGATCCACAGCCTCGGCCATGCCGAGCTCCGCGAACTCTATCCTCGCTTCGACGAGTTCCGCGACCTGCGCCGATCGATGGACCCCGACGGCCGTCTGCTGAATGCGCACCTGCGGCGACTCTTCGATGCCTGAACGTGCACCCGGGAACGCAGCCGACGTGGTCTGCAGAGATTGTGTGATGGACGCTTCGTGAAACGCCGCACCCTGCTCCTCGGTACCGGGGCCGCGGCCGCTGGCGTTGCGGGGACGCTGCTCTGGAAACCCTCCGACAACGGCGCCCCGCACGACGACTACTTCAGCACCCTGAACAAGCTGCTCAAAGCAAAAGGTCCGGGGCGCCCGAGCCTGATCGTCGATCGGGCACGCATGAACCACAACATCGATTGTCTGGTCCGCTCCGTGGGTCTGAAAAAAACCTATCGGGTAGTGGTGAAGTCCCTGCCATCGATCGACCTGCTCCGTTACGTGATGGATCGAGCCAACACCCGGGCACTCATGGTCTTCCATCAGCCGTTCCTGAATCTGATCGCCGAGTCTTTTCCTGACAGCGACGTGCTGCTCGGCAAGCCGATGCCCGTGCAGGCTGCGCGGACTTTCTATGCACAGCATGCGGACGCAGCCGCGACCAGCTCCTCGATCTCGACGACCGGTCAAAGCTTCGATCCAGCCACGCAGCTGCAATGGCTCGTCGACTCACCGGCCCGCCTCGCCGAGTATCAGGCCCTGGCACAGACTCTGCGCACGCGTCTGCGTATCAACTTGGAGATCGATGTGGGCCTGCATCGCGGCGGTCTCGAGGATCCCGCCACGCTCAAAGCCATGCTTGCGGTGATCGCGAACGATCCCGCTCACCTGAGCTTCTCCGGCCTGATGGGTTACGAGCCACATCTGACCGGTCTCCAGGCATCCCTCGACCACCCTGCCGTCCAACAGGTGCTCACTCGCTACCAGGCATTCATCGAGGTCGCCGAAAACGCCGGCTACGATCCGGCTGAGCTGACCCTGAACGGTGCCGGCAGCCATACGCTCGGCATCTACGAGCAGGATCAGACCATGAACGATCTCGCCGCTGGCTCCGGCGTAGTCAAGCCCACGGACTTCGACACGCACCATCTTCGCGAGCACCTGCCTGCCACCTTCATCGCCGCACCGGTTCTGAAAACCTACGACCGGCTCCATGTCGCCGGGGAGCCCTGGTTCGCGTCGGCGCTCGAGTGGTGGAACCCGAACCTGAAACACGTGCACTACATTTACGGTGGGTACTGGAAGGCGCGCTACGTCTCGCCGCGGGGAATTCCGGAACCGCTGTATCACAGTACCAATCAGGAGCCCTTCACCACGTCGGCGCGGGGCGCCCTGGCGGTCGGTGACTACGCGTTTCTACGGCCGACGCAGAGCGAGCGGGTGCTCGCACAGTTCGGCGATCTGCTGGTGGTGGAGGACGGCCAGCTGGTCGAGCGCTGGCCGGCGTTCGTGGATCGAGGTTAGCGCGCGGGGAGCCATCGTACGGCTCAGAGGTAAGGCACTCCCTGCGTTTCGACGTAGAGCGCATAGACAGACTGCGAGGCCGTGATGAACAGGCGGTTACGCTTCACGCCGCCGAAACAGAGATTCGACGCACCTTCGGGCAGATGGATGGCGCCGATCCTGATCCCATCCGGGGCAAACACCTGCACACCGTCGTGACCGGGCCCCGCCCAGGCGGCCGCCGCCCAGAGATTGCCGTCCATGTCGAGGCGGAAGCCATCCGGGCCTGCAGGAGACAGTTCGCAGAACTGTCTGCCGTTCTCCAGGCGGACGCCATCGATCACGTCGTAGACGCAGATCTGTCGCGGGTGACCCGGCACGTGGGAGGCGCCGGTATCGGCGATGTAGAGCAGCGTATGGTCGGGGGAAAATGCCAGGCCATTCGGCTTCTCGAGCGCATCGAGCACCATGGTGGCTTCGCCGGACTCCGGATCCAGCCGATACACGCAGGTGTCGAGCTCGAAGTCGGCCTTGTCGCCTTCATAGTTCCAGTGAATGCCATAGCCCGGATCCGTGAACCAGATGGCTCCGTCCGGGTGGACCACGACGTCGTTCGGCGCATTCAGCCGTTTGCCGTCGAAGTGGTCCATGAGCACGGTGATCGTGCCGTCGTGTTCCGTTCGCGTGACCCGCCGCGTGCGGTGCTCGCAGGTGATGAGCCGGCCCTGACGGTCACGCGTGTTGCCGTTGGCGTTGTGCGACGGCTGCCGGAAAACGCTCACGTCCCCCGTCTCCTCGCTCCAGCGCATGAGCCGGTCGTTCGGTATGTCGCTCCAGATCAGGCTTCTGTAATCGCCGAACCAGACCGGCCCTTCGGTCCAGCGCCCACCGGTCCAGATCCGCTCGAGGGCGCTCGAAGCGAGCACGTACTCGCGGAAGCGCGGATCCAGCACCTCGATGGCCGGGTCCGGGTAGCGAATCGGTGTGTTCCAGTCCCGATCGAGTTTGCGGTCAATATCGCTCATGGCGCCACGCTAGCAGCCCCGGGACCGTCTCGCCACGCGCCGCACGATGCGGCAGACTGCCGGCAGGGGGATACAGCATGGCCGAAACCTATTACGACACGTTGCCGCCGGAGGCGATCTCCGCGGGGCTCGCACCCGTCATTGAGGCTCTCGAGCTCGAGCCGCACTGCCGGCAGCTCGCCGAGGAAGGCTGGACGGTCATCGAAGGCGCGGCTTCGCCCGAGTTCAACGCCGAGCTCCGCGCGACCATCCTGCGCCTGGCGCCCAAGGGTGGCGCCAACATGCTGCTGGCGAAGGATCCGATCTTTGCGGACCTGATCCTCAATCCGACACTCATGGCACTGGCCGAATTTTCCGTTGGCCGCGGCTTCCTCATCAGCCAGGTTGCCGCCTCCGTGCGCGGGCCCGGAGCCGGACCCATCGGCCTCCATGCGGACAACAACTGGCTGCCGGCGCCTTTCCCGGCTCACAACATGCTCCTCACCGCCTGCTGGGCCTGTGACGAGTACACGGAAGCCGGCGGCGCCACGCTGATCATCCCCGGCACCAATCGACTGAAGCGGCACCCGGATGCCGACGAGATTCAGGCTCTGGAAGGTGCCGTGCCCATCGAGTGTCCGGCGGGCTCCGTGGCGCTCTGGGACGGCAATCTCTGGCACTCGAATTATCCACGCGCCCTCGAGGGCGAGCGCGTTGTCTGCCACATCACCTACACGCGCCTGATGATGCGTCAGGTGGAAGACTACGGCGCCCAGGCGGAGGAACTCATCGCCGCCCACGGTGCGCCCATGGCTCAGCTTCTCGGTCGCGACGACATGCTGTTCAGCCCCCGCGGCGCCGACTACAGCAAGCTGCGTCAGACCTTCAACAATGCCAAGCGTTGAGTTCAGACCCGGTTGACCCGGGAGCCCCCGAGCACATTGCCCACTACCGATCAGTTTCAGGAGTACCCATGCCCTTCTCTGCCCTGCTCATTGCCAACCGCGGCGAAATCGCCATCCGCATTGCTCGTGCTGCAAGCGATCTCGGCATCGAAAGCGTTGCCGTCTACAGCGAAGACGATGCGTCGAGCCTGCACACGCGCGTCGCGGACCGCGCCGTGGCACTACCGGGCAAGGGCGCGCGCGCCTATCTCGACATCGAGGCGATGATCAGGGCTGCGCAGGACGCCGGTTGCGACGCGGTCCACCCCGGCTACGGCTTTCTGGCGGAACGCGCCGATTTCGCCAGCGCCTGCACGGCAGCAGGCATCACGTTCGTCGGACCGGATGCCGAGCACCTCGGTCTGTTCGGCGACAAGAGCCGGGCCCGCGCCGCAGCCCGGGACTCGGACGTCCCCGTGCTCCCCGGCATCGACGATGCAGTCACTCTCGAGACGGCCACGGCGTTCTTCGACGGCCTCGGCCCGGACGGCGCCATGATCATCAAAGCCGTAGCCGGCGGCGGCGGCCGCGGCACGCGGGTGGTGCTGGACCGTTCCGAGCTCGAAGACGCCTACAACCGCTGCCAGTCCGAAGCCGAACTGTCCTTCGGGCTGCCGGACGTCTACGTGGAAGCCTTCATACCACGGGCCCGGCACGTGGAGGTGCAGATCATCGGCGACGGCAAAGGTGGAGTCGCGCACCTCTATGAACGCGAGTGCAGCGTTCAGCGCCGGTATCAGAAAGTCGTGGAGATTGCCCCGGCTCCGCACCTCGATGACGGCCTCCGCCAGGACATCATCAACGCCGCCCTGCGCCTCGCCGGTAGTGAGGACTATCTGAGCCTCGGGACCTTCGAGTTTCTCGTGGACGTGACGGGCCGCGAAGGCGTTCAACCCTTTGTTTTCATCGAGGCCAATGCGCGCCTGCAGGTGGAACACACGGTCACCGAGGCAGTTACCGGCATCGACCTGGTGCAAAGCCAGCTGCGCCTGGCCGCGGGCGAGAGCCTGGACGCCCTGGGCGTGACCGACCCGGCGCGGATAGCACCCCGAGGTTATGCCATCCAGACGCGGGTCAACATGGAGACGATCCGTGAAGACGGCTCCGTGCGCCCGGGCGGCGGCCTGATCAGTGTCTACGAAGCGCCGAACGGCCCCGGGGTGCGTACCGACGGCTTCGGCTACGCCGGTTACAAGACCAGCACCGCCTTCGACTCGCTGCTGGCGAAGGTGATCTGTCATAGCCCGGGTACCTTCGAGGCAGCCATCGCCCGAACCGAGCGGGCCCTTTCCGAGTTCCGCCTCGAAGGAATCAGCACCAACATCGTTTTTCTGAAGAACATCCTGCAGCACCCGGATTTCGCAGGGGGCACCGTGCATACGCGTTGGACCGACGACCACCTGGTGGCGCTGGCGGCACCGCCCGCGGACAGCCGCGACCGTTTCATGAGCGCCGCGGTCCCTGCTTCCGGAAGCGCAGCCGAAGGTAGAGCAGCACAAGCCGGCGAAAGCGGCGACGGCTTCGCCGGCGCCAAAGTCGACACGAGCGACCCGCTCGCGCTCTTCGATCACGATGCCCGCGTAAAGGCGGAGCAGTCGGCCGCAGAACAGGAACAGGCACCGGTCATGGCGACAGGCCCCGAGGGAAGCCTGGGCGTCGGCGCGCCGATTCAGGGCACCATCGTCAGCATCGACGTCGCCATCGGGAACGAGGTGCTTGCCGGTCAGCAGGTTGCGGTCGTGGAAGCCATGAAGATGGAGCACGTCATTCGTGCCGAGGTTGCCGGTGTGGTCCGTGAGGTAACCATGGCCGAGGGCGACGTCGTCCGCGAAGGTTTCCCCATCGTCTTCATCGAGGAAGCAGAGGTCAGCGGCGCCGCTGACACCGGCGAGGAGGCGCTGGATCTCGATCACATCCGCAATGATCTGCAGGAGGCCATCGATCGTCACGCCTACACCCTCGACGAACATCGGCCCGAGGCCGTCGCGAAACGTCACAGCCGCGGCTACCGGATGCCCAGGGAAAACATTGCCGAGCTCATGGATCCGGAGTCCTTCACGGAATACTGGCCGCTCATCGTCGCCCGTCAGCACAAGCGCTACGACATGGAGACGCTCCGGAAAAACACGCCGGCGGACGGACTCATCGCCGGCACCGGCACCATCAACGCCGACCTCTTCGGCGAAGAGGCGGCCCGGGCCATGGTCGTGCACTACGACTACACGGTGCTCGCCGGTACCCAGGGAGGACGCAATCACTACAAGCAGGACCGCATGTTCGAGCTGGCCGAGCGCTTCCAGATCCCCATCGTGCTCTTCGGGGAAGGCGGCGGCGGGCGCCCGGGTGACGACAGCACCGGGCCCGGTGTCGCCTTCGATACGCACACCTTTACCCAGTTTTCGAAGCTTTCGGGCCTCGTGCCCCTCGTGGCGGTCACCAACGGCCGCTGCTTCGCGGGTAACACGGCTCTGGTTGCCGCCTGCGACGTCATCATCGCCACCGAAGGTTCGACCCTCGCCATGGGCGGACCGGCCATGATCGAAGGTGGGGGCCTCGGCATCTACACGCCAGAGGAAGTCGGCCCCATGTCCTTCCAGGTACCGAACGGTGTCGTCGATATCCTCGTAAAAGACGAGGCCGAAGCCGTGCAGGTGGCAAAGAAGTACCTTTCCTACTTTCAGGGCGCCACCGATGACTGGGAGGCCCACGACCAGCGGCTCCTGCGCCACGTCGTGCCGGAGAATCGTCTGCGTCTTTACGACATGCGCGACATCATCGAAACCATCGCCGACAAAGACTCGGTGCTGGAGATCCGGGAGCAGTTCGGCATCGGCGTGATCACCGCCTTCATCCGCGTGGAGGGGCAGCCCATGGGGGTGATCGCCAACAACCCGCACCACCTTGCCGGTGCCATCGACTCCGATGCGGCGGATAAAGGCGCCCGCTTCATGCAGCTCTGCGATGCCTTCGACATTCCTATCCTCTCGCTCATGGATTGCCCCGGCATCATGGTTGGCCCGGACGTGGAGCGGACGGCCCTGGTCCGACACTCGGTGCGCATGTTCAACACCGGCGCAAACATCACGACGCCGCTGTTTGGCGTCATCGTGCGCAAGGCTTACGGTCTCGGCGTGCAGGCCATGTGCGGGGCTTCGGCGCTGGTCGGCTTCTTCACGGTGGCCTGGCCGACGGCCGAGTTCGCCGGCATGAACATCGAAGGCTCCGTGAAGCTGGGTTACCGGAAGGAGCTGGCTGCCATCGAGGATCCGGACGAGCGCCGGGAAGCCTTCGAGGCGCGGGTGAATCGAGCCTACGAGGGGGCCAAGGCCGTAAACGCCGGCACCGGCGGGGGGCTGGACGACGTGATTGACCCGGCGACAACCCGGGACTGGATCGCCAGGAGCCTGAAACGCCTGCCGCCGAAGGCGCCCCGGACGGAGAAGAAGTACCCCTACATCGACACCTGGTAGGACGCCGCCCCGTCGACATCCCGGGCCCGAAACGGTAGTTTGTCGGCCTCAAAATTTCATTGGGGAAACGCTTTGAGCGAAGCAACGGAATTCAGAGCCGAGGTCGCAGCCTGGCTCGCTGATAACTGTCCGGAAGGTGTCCGTGGCCCGGGCCAGATCGCCTCCGGTTCTACAAAGATCACCCTGGAACCGGACGTCGCCCTCTGGCTGGAACGGATGGCGGAAAAAGGCTGGACAACGCCGACCTGGCCCACCGAATACGGCGGTGGCGGTCTGAGCGCCGGCGAGGCCAGGATCCTCTACGATGAAATGTCGAAGCTGCACGCCCGCTCGCCGCTCATGGGTATGGGCACCTCCATGATTGGGCCGACGCTCCTCGAGTACGGCACGGAAGATCAGAAGCAGCGCCATATCCCGCGGATCGTGCGCGGTGAAGTGCAGTGGTGTCAGGGCTACTCGGAGCCGAACGCCGGTTCGGACCTCGCGGCGCTCAAGACCAAAGCCGAAGACAACGGCGATCATTACGTGATCAACGGGCAGAAGATCTGGACCTCTGGTGCTGCGACCGCCGACTGGATGTTCATTCTCGTGCGCACCGATCCGGATGCACCGAAACACGACGGCATCAGCTTCATGCTGCTGCCCATGGATCAGGAAGGGGTCACCACCAAACCCATTCGCCTGATCTCAGGCTCCTCACCGTTCTGCGAAACGTTCCTCGATAACGCCATCGCCCAGAAAGAAGACCTGGTCGGCGAGTTGAACAAAGGCTGGACCGTCGGCAAACGTCTGCTGCAGTTCGAGCGCTCCGGCATCGGCGGCCTCACCGGCGGCGCCCGGGCGGCAGATCCGTCGAAGACGCTGGTGAAAGTCGCGAAGAACTACGTGGGTGAAGCCAACGGTCAGATCGCCGACGACGCGCTGCGGGAGAAGGTGCTGAACCTCAACATGACCCGCAAGGCCCTGAACCTGACCGCAAGCCGCGTGAACGAGGAATCGAAGTCCGGCACGCCGGGTGCCGCCACTTCGATCTTCAAACTGGTTGGCGCCACGCTCCAGCGCGATGGCGCGGACCTGAAACGCAATCTCATGGGTTTCCGCGGTCTCGGCGCCCACGAGGAAGTCGGCTTCACCGCCGACGAGCTGAAGGCGACGGAAGAGTTCCTGCATCTCCGCACAACCACCATCTACGGCGGCAGCAGCGAGATTCAGGCCAACATCATCGCCAAACGGGTGCTCGGTCTGCCCGAATAGGGCGGAGGCTCTGGCAACTGACTCAGTGGCGCGCGGTATTCACCGCGCGCCCGCGTAATCCAACGGCGGTTAATCCAGGGACTTCCTGATCTTCTGATAGGCCCGGCCAATCTCCTCGGCGAGCTGTTTCCCGGCAGCAGCCACCTCCTCGCTGGAGGCCGCGGCGGCGTCGCCGACTTTCTTGAGCCTGGCCTCGAGATGTTCCCACTGCCCTTCCATCTCTTCCCACTCGTCTTTCATCTCCGCCTGCATGAGATGCAGCTGTACCCGCAGCTCATCCCGCTCGGTTTTGAGCTTCGCAACGAGTTCGTCGAATTTGTCCTCGAGATCACTCATGCCGGAACTTCCGTCTGTCTGTCTGTGGAGGACGCATTTGGCCACGCCTGATCGGGCCCTGCAACGGCCGCTCAGGGCAGTGGCGAGAACATGAGCATGGGCTCTGCGGCCGTGGGTTTCAGAGTCAGTTCGAGCCCGGTTTCGGAGCGTTCCGCGTCGACCATCTGGAAGCCTTCCGAGGCAAAGTGCAGGCCGGCCAGCCACCAGCCGTTGTCGATCATACGGGTCTGACCGGGCCCCATGTTGCGCACGGACACCACCGTGGTCCCGGGGTCCTCGAAGTGCACGAAACGCTTCCGGCAGACGGCGCTCGCACGACCGGCAACGCGGGCCCGAAGCCACACGGCGTGCCCTTCCGGCGCCAGCCAGCGTGCACCAACCACCGGCGGGCGCTGGCCTCCGCTGGCGTTTGCCTGCAGCTGTCTCGCCTCGATGTGCAACTGGTCTTCCCACCAGCCCGTGCAATGGTCACCGCCGAGATCCTGGCACAGGCTTCGCGGCAGCGGCTCCGGGGCGGGCGGTTCGGCGTCCGCCGGCAGCTTCAGACGCGCCAGGGCGGGAAAGGCATAGCAGGTGGACGCCAGCGGATCTTCCAGGTCCTTCGGCAGCAGAGGCACACCACCCCAGGCGTGCCAGGTGAGCCAGCTGCCCAGGGCCGCATATGCCGTCTCAGGACCGGCCGCACCTGCCGTCATGGCGCCGAAGAGTTCAGGGACCTGCGGGTGCGCAAAACGCAGGAGATCTTCGCGCAGACTGGTCATCAGCCCTGCGACGCTCGCATGGAGCCGGTTGCTGCGCCGCCAGAGACTCAGGGCCCAGAGTTCGTTGGCATAAGCCCGCGGATCACCGAAGCGCAGGTCGGCCAGCCGTTCCGCACCAGTCAAGGCCACATCCGTTGCGAGCCGTTCACCGCGCCACTGATCGCCGAACTCGAGTTCGAGCCAGGCCGCAATCATTTTTGCCCAGGTGCTGTCGGCCGGGTCCTGATCGCGGCCGCGAATCGTCAGCCGTACGGCGTCGAGGACTGTCGCCGCCCGTTTTTCTCCGAGGAACGCCTGATGATCCTTCAACAGTAAACCGAGCAGAGATCCCAGCAGCTCCCGGGAATCTGGGTCCATGACCTGGGGCCTCGCAGAATCCGGCAGGAAGACCATAGGAAAGGCACCGCGGCCTGGATCCCGCCGGGTGCTGTTCTGCAGGGGCAGAATCGTATCGATGAGAAGCCGGGCGAGACCGAGC
The DNA here is from genome assembly GCA_965230005.1 of Pseudomonadales bacterium. Taxonomy (GTDB): domain Bacteria; phylum Pseudomonadota; class Gammaproteobacteria; order Pseudomonadales; family Azotimanducaceae; genus SZUA-309. The sequence continues at coordinate 5,280,356 of OZ245934.1, read as the reverse complement.
TCTGTTTTCCGCCCTTGCGCCGAGCGGCCGCCCCGGGCGCCGCTTGCGACTCTCGCAAGCAGCAGGGCGGCAAACGCAAGAGACTCCTGAACGACGCGGAAACGGGGATCCTCCGACGAACGCAGCAGATGCTGCTGATCGTCGTAACGGGTCAGTGCATGGCGGATCGCCTGGTCAACCAGGGCCCGCTGATGTGCTTCCATGACGCTTCAGGTGCGCCGGGCGCTGGCTCGAGCGGCGCGCCGACGCGGGGGGCCCGTCAGTGGCGCGGGCCCTTGGACAGATCCATGTCGACGGTGCCGCTGAACTGCGCACCATCGGCAATGCTGATGCGCGCCGTGTAGACGTTGCCACGCACATCGGCCGATGCAGCGATTACCACTGACTCGGAACCAACGACGTTGCCTTCCACCGTGCCCTCGATGATGAGGTTTTTCGCATCGATGTCTGCATTGACGACACCGGAAACGCCGATGATGAGACGATTCGCCGTGTGTTTGATCGAGCCCTCGAGGCGCCCTTCCACGACCATGTCTTCGGCGGCTTCGACTTCGCCCTTCACGAACAGCGTTTTGCCGATCACAGACAAGCCATCCCGGCCCGCAGTGCCGCCATCAGCGGCCTTGAAATTCTCTTCCTGCTTCGTTGTTTCCATGGGTGCGTCGTCCTCTCGCAGTTGCGCGTCTTGCGCCGGCTCGGCGGCGTTCGTGGGTTCCTCTCGCTCAAAGAGCTTCATGTCTTCTGACTCCTGCGCCGGTTCCGGGGCTGAGTTTGCCGGTTCCTGCGGCACCGCCTCCGCGGGCGCTGCTTCTTCAGGCGTCGCTATCGGCTCCGTCGGCGTCGGCGGCGGTGTCGATTCCTTTCTCTTCAGATAGCGCAGCATTGGTCTCTTCCTTCAGATCACCGGTGGCGTTAGAGCCCGACTTGGCTTGTGAGCTTGCCTTCGCTTTCGAAGCGGACTCGGCTGAGCTGGCCTTGGCTTCCGTACCCGTCTGCTCGCGGAAACGACGTTCGATGGCGTCCACGTCCGAATCCATGTCGATGGCGCCTTTGAACGAAGCGCCTTCCAGAACGCCAACGCGCGGGGCGTAAACGTTGCCGGTGACGTTTCCGGTTTCAGCGATCTGCACCCGCTGGGTGCCGTAGACATTGCCTTCGACGGTGCCTTCAACCAGCACTTCCTGCGCCTTCACTTCGGCGGCAACGGTGCCCTCTGCGTGGATCGTCACGGTCTGGCTGTGGTCGATGAAACCTTCGACCCGGCCTTTGACCATGAGGTCTTCCTCAGCGGTGACTTCACCGCGAATCACGACCGTAGGGCCGATCATCGAGGCGCCGCTCTGACCCGAAGATCCCGGCATCGTTGGTTTCCAGGCGGCGCGGTCGCGTTCCGCCCCGTAATCCGTGCTCTCACTCATGGGAAACGTCCCTGTTCTCAAAGGTGATCCAGAGTGTAGAACTCCCTCAAAATGGTTCTGACGAGCGCATCACATTCTGCTCACAAAGCCCTCGTGACGGGGGTTTCAGCACAGGTTTCTGCCCGCTCCTTGACGATCGTTTCACAGCGCGTTCTGCACCCTGGCACCATGAAAAAGCGCTCGCGAATTCCAAGTCCCCTCGGCATCGCCGCTCTGGCAGCGACCGCCCTGGTCGTTGTCGTTCCTGCCCTCGCCGTGGAGCGTCTCGGCTACCGGCTGCTGGAGGATCGCGGCGACTACGAGCTGCGTAAATACGACGATCATCACCTGGCCACCACCGTGATCGATGCCGACTTCGAACGCGCCGGCAACAAAGCATTCCGCCCGCTGTTCAATTACATCGACGGGCGCAACGCCACCGGTGAAAGCATCAGCATGACGGCACCGGTCACGCAGCAGCGTACGGACGCCGGTTACGAGATCGGCTTCGTGATGCCCCGAGCCATCGACGGTGACGCCCTGCCGGCCCCGCAAGGCTCGGAGGTCAAGGTCGTGGCGCGAGCAGGCCTCCTGAAAGCGGCCCGGTCTTACCGCGGTGGCTGGAGCGAGCACCGCTACGCGAAAGAGGAGGCCACGCTCATGGAAGCCATTGCGGCTGATGGCCTCACCGCTTGCGCCGAGCCCGTCTGGGCGCGTTTCGATCCGCCCTTCATGCCCTCCTTCTGGCGCACGAACGAGATCCTCATCGAAGTTGCCGAGGGCGCGTGCGCCGCTGCCGACGCCTCAGGCATCTGAACGGCGCCGCCGGTAAATTGCGCCCGCCGCCACAGCCGTCGTTGCGACGAGGAAGACCACCAGTAACGCCACGGACAGCACCCCGCCGCGCAGTCTTGCTATCGTATTGCTCCGCAGCGCCTCGAGCGGATTGAATCCGTCAGGCGGCGCAATCACGCCCACGCGTTCCGCATAAGCCGCATAATCGGCCTTGAGCGCCTCGAACCTGCCTGGCAGCGCGGCCGCCATATCCCGGGTTTCGCCGGGATCTCCCTTCAGAAAATAGAGTCGCCACTGCCCGTCACCGTGGGGCAACGTGTTACGAACGAGCTTGTAGTCGCCCTGAAAGAGCGCGGCATTACCGGAGACTTCAATGGCCACAGCCTCATCCGGCCCGTAAACTTCGACGCGCGTGCTGTCGAGCACGTCGCGCAAACTGCGTCCCGTAAGGCCTTCGCGTTCCCGAGGGTCGGTCTCCGCCAGATCGAGGATCGTCGGCGCAAGGTCGGTGACAAAACTCCGCGCCCCCACCAGGCCCAGAGCGCCAACCCCGGGCCCGGATACGATCAGGGGGACACGCAGACCGCCCTCGCTCGCATAGAATTTGAACAGCGACCCCGGCGAGGCTGCTGCACTCGCCCACTCAGGTCCGATGAAGGCCAGACTCCCTCGCTCTCCGAGCCTTTCCAGGTCGTGGTGGTAGCCGTTCATCCACATCCAGAGCCCCATACCGGCCGCATTGACGGGATCGTTGAATTCGGGTCCGTTGTCCGAGGTGACGATGAACAGGGTGTTGCTGAATACCGCCTGCTCCCTGAGGAAGTCCATGAGGCGGCCAAGGTGATGGTCCATGGCATCGAGCATGCCGGCGTTCACCGCCATGCTGCGGCTGTAGAGCCGCTGCTCATCCTGACTGAGCGACGCCCAGGGACGAAGCGACGGATGCATGGGCGCGAGGTCGGCCCCGGTAGGTATCAATCCCAGGCGCTGCGCCCGCTCCCAGCGCTGCTGCCGCAGCTGGTCCCAGCCGCCGTCATAAACGCCTTCGTAACGGTCCGTGAACGCTCGCGGCGCCTGAATCGGAATATGGATCGCCTGGAAAGCCAGGTAGGCGAAGAACGGCTGCGCCGAGTCACCGGCGCGCAGGTAGTCGATCATCCGATCGACGATGAATGCCGAGGAGTAGAAGTCCTCCGGCAGCTCGGCCGGCGCGCCGTCTTCGAACCAGGGCGCGTCCTCGTAGTAGGGCATATAGGACTTCTGCTCCCAGTTATCGGCACCGGAAGCGTCGAGGGCAAAGGAGCGATCAAAGCCGTGGTCGACGGGTAGATCACCAGGACCACTGCCGAGATGCCACTTACCGGTCATGTAAGTGCGGTAACCCGCCCGCTTGAGACGCGTGGCCACCGTTTCAACCCCGGGGGCAAGCGCCATGCGATAGCCCGCCTGATCCCGCTGGGCGTCAATGAGCACCTCGGGAATCGTGGCGACACCGGTCAGGTGATTGTCGAGACCGGTTAGGAGCATGGCCCGGGACGGCGCGCAGAGCGGCGAGGTGTGGTAGTTGCTGAACATGACCCCCGCATCCGCGAGGGCATCGATGTTCGGGGTGCGGGCCTCGCCGCCGAAGGCGCCGAAGTCCATGAGCCCGGCGTCATCAACGAGGATCACCACGACATTCGGCGGACGCCACTCGGCACCTGCAGCGGGTGGGACTGCGAGGCAACAGACAACCAGCAGTAAAACAGCCAGGGGCAGCTTCAGGAAACAGCGCTCAACGATCATAGGGTCCTTCTCCCGGGGCCCATGCCTCGGGCCTTCGACTCACAGCTTCGCGGCGGCCTGCTCGACCCGTCTCCGCAGCTTCGGGTGTGCTTCGATCAGGCGAACAGCTGCGCGGCTGCGAGACCAGTGAGCGCGAGCATACTGAATGCGCGGGTGTGATCGAAGCAGACGGCCGAATACCAGAGCGGCCAGATCGATGGCGCATAGTCCGCCGGACGCTCGGCTGGCGCTGCCGCCGCGAGGACCTGCCAGGCACGGCGCGCCCTGGGGAGTGCTGCCAGCGCCAGCAGCGTCGGCCACGGCAGGAGACCGAGGCCGGTGAGTGCAAACAAGCCGCCGTACATGAGGAGCAGCATTCCCCGCACCCAGACCCTCGAACGGTGCTCCCCGAGCCGAACCGGGGCCGTTGCTACCCCTTTGCTTTCGTCGAAGCCGAGCTTGTCGATGTGCTTACCGAAAATTACGGTGGTTGGCCCCAATGCGTACCAGATGCCGATAACGGCTATCAGCCAGGACCAGGCGCCGCTCACGGCCCAGGCGGTACCGCCAACCATGAGCGGACCCCAGACGATGACCACGGCCAGCTCGCCGAGGCCCCACTGCTTCAGGGGCCAGGTGTAGAACAGGAGAAACACCGCGCCGCAGAGCAGGGGCAGCAGGAGCCACAGGTCCACACGCCAGAGCAGCCAGAGCCCACAGAGGAGCGCGAGCGTAGCCGTCGCCAGGAAGTAGCCGAGCAGCCCTCCTTTCGACAGCAGGCCGTGCTCGATCACGTGCGCGCCGTAGCGCGTTCTGAAGTAGTTGCCGCTGTCGATTCCGCGCTGAGAATCGGTGAGGTCGTTGAGCTGATTGTTCGCCGCATGGGCAAAGAGCAGGCCGAGCAGACAGACGATGCCTGCCAGCCAGTCGACGCCCGGAGACCCCGCCACGAGCAGGGCGCCAAAGGCGGCGGAGGCGATGGTCATGACGAGAACGCCGGCGCGGGCGGTGACCAGCCAGCGAAGCAGTAGAGGCGCCGCCTGCCATTCCGAGACGCTCACCCGCGGCATGGCGGTGAGCGTCTCCAGCACGGATATCCTCGCCATGACGGCGGACCGCCTACTCGGCGAGTGGAACGTCGAGCGCTTCGAGATTCCTGACCAGCTGTTCGCCGGCCGTTCGCGGGTCCACGTTCTTGTCGATCATCCGAATGATGCCCTCAGCATCAATGTAGTAGGTCCAGCGTTTCGCATAGCTGCCACCGGCAAGGACTCCGTAGTCGGCCGTCATGGTTTTGCCGGGATCCGAGAGGATCGGGAAGCTCGCTTCGTTTTTCTCCGCGAAGCCCCGGTTATCGGCTTCCGTATCGGTGCTCGCCATGAAGTAAACGACGTTGAACCGACGAATTTCTTTGTCACTGTCACGCAGCGCCTTGCATTCGATGGTTCAGCCTCCGGTAAAGGCTTTCGGGAAAAAGGCGATTACCACGTGTTGACCGCGCAGGTCGGACAGGGTGTGGCTCTGCCCGTCTGAGCCCGGCAGCGTGAAGTCCGGCGCCGGGTCACCGACGTCGGGGGCAGCCTGCAGGGTGAAGCTCGCAAAAACGGCCGTGAGGAACAGTCCCAGTCCCGTCAGCCGGCGTGTGCTGCGTCTCATTGATTCTCCTTACGTCGAAGGTTTACGTCGAAGCTCTGTGTTGAAGGTCCAGGGGGCGCCTCGGGCGTTCCGCAGGGACCGCCGTGGGCATCTCGAGTATACGGCTTGTCTGCCTGACCCGCCTTCGCCATGCTAGCCGACCGCTGTGAAAACCAAGTCAGGAGCCCTCGATGAGTACCGTCTATCTGCACCACTACCCCGCTTCGCTGTTCTCGGAAAAAGTGCGTGTGTTACTCGGCTACCTGGGGGTGCCCTGGCACTCCGTGGAGATCACATCGATCATGCCGCGGCCGCTGCTCATGCCCCTGACCGGCGGCTATCGAAAGACGCCGACGCTGCAGATCGGCGCCAACGTGTACTGCGATACGGCAGTCATCACCGCTGCGCTCATTCGCCACACCGGGGACGCGACGCTCTTCGCCCCCGGGTTCAGCGCCCACCGGACCGCCGAATGGGCCGACAGCACGCTGTTCCGGACCACCGTGGCGCTGAACTTCCGGCCGGAAGCGATCGGTGCATTCATGGGGCCGCTGTCCGCCGAGGAGGTGGCCGCCTTCCAGGCGGACCGGGCTGAACTGGCCGGCGATGCGCCGATGGTGAGCGTCGCTCCGGAAACCGCCATGGTCCAGTTCGCCGCCTACCTCTCCCAGCTGAACGCCTCCCTGAGCGACGACTTTCTCTATGGGGGGGCACCGAGCATCGCCGACTTCGCCGTCTATCACTGCCTCTGGTTCGTGGCTCAGAATCCCATCAACGCGCCGCTCATCGACCCTTACCCTGCCGTGCTGGCCTGGATGGGCCGCATGCAGGCCTTCGGCCACGGCGACGTCACCGAGGCAACGGGGGAAGACGCCCTTGCACACGCCGCGGCCGAAAACCCGGTGGCACCGACCCTGACGGCCCTCGAGCTGCCCGGGATCAGCACGGGGGATCCGGTGAAAGTGACGCCGACGGACTATGGCCGGATACCCGTGGCGGGCACGCTGGTTGGCGTATCCAGCGAAGAAGTCGTGATCGCCCGGGAAACGCCGGAAACGGGCGCCGTCATGACCCACTTTCCGCTCATCGGCTTCGACGTCAGCGCGGCCTGACCATGCTCGAGCGCTTTCTCGTCCCGGAAGCAGACCGCGTTCACGTGGCCGAAGCCGATGCCCGGTCGGCAACCCAGGCCATCTTCGAGAAGATGGGACTGCCGCCGGAAGATGCCGCGCTCGCCACGGACGTGCTCATCACCAGCGATCTCCGCGGCTGCGAGAGCCACGGCGCCTCGAACATGCTGCGTAACTACGTGCGCATGTACGGCACGGGTTTCCTCAAAGCCCGGCCGGAGGTCCGGGTGCTGCGGGAATCGCCGGTGAGCGCGAGCCTGGATGCAGACAGCGGCCTGGGGATTCAGGTTGGCCCAAAGGCCATGCAGCTGGCCATCGACAAAGCGGCGACGAGCGGCCTTGGCGCGGTGACCGTCGCCAACGGTGGCCACTTCGGCATGCTCGCCTACTACGCACTCATGGCCCTGCCCCACGACATGATCGGTGTCGCCATGGTTGCAGCCGGGGGGCATCTGCAGGTTCCCCTCTGGGGCACGGAGCCGCTTTTCGGGACCCATCCCATCGCCTGGTCCGCTCCCAGCGTCGAACACCCGCCCTTTGTTTTCGACGTGGCCACCACGCAGGTGGCGGCGAACAAACTCATGCTCACGCGCCGCATCGGCTCCCAGCTGGAACCCGGCTGGATCACCGGCCTGGACGGCGAACCCATTCTCGAGGCCGTGGATTCGCCGGATTACGGCGGCTTTCTCATGCTGCCTTTCGGTGGCACCCGGGAAAACGGCGGCCATAAGGGCTACGGCTTCGCCACCATCGTCGACATCATGGCCGGGATTCTGGCGCGCAACCGGCCCGGACACCTGGCGGAACCCGGCAAACACTCGCTGTTCGTGATGGCCATCCAGATCGAGGCGCTCATGGACGCCGGTGAATTCAAAGCCGATATGGATCAACTCCTCGGCCGGATCCGCACCATGGCGCCGATCGGCGGCCAGGATCGGGTCTACTACGCCGGACTCCTCGAACACGAAGAGACGGCACGCCGAAAGGCGAACGGCATTCCCTATCACCGGGAAGTCGTGGAGTGGTACAACGAAACGGCCGTGGAGCTCGGCCTGGACTATCACCTGCCCTGAGCCACCGAAGGCTCAGGGCCCGGGAGGGAGCAACCCATGGAACTCTACGACGCCATGTCGACGCAGCGTGCGGTGCGACGTCTGAAACCCGATCCAATCCCTGAAGACGTCCTGGAGCGCGTCTTCTCGGCCGCTACCTGGGCGCCCACGGGCGGCAACCACCAGGGCTGGCGCATCGTCGCCGTTCGGGATCCGGTAAAAAAACAGGCCCTCGAAGACCTCTACCGACCGCACTGGGAAGGGTATGTGCCCGCCTACGAAGCGCAGATGGAACACATGGACGAGGCAGCCCGGGGTAAGTCTGCCCGCACCCTCGCCGCCGGGACCTACCTCGCCAATCACCTCCACGAAGCGCCGGTGATCGCCGTGTTCTGCTTCAATCCTGACCGCATGACCATCACCGACGCCGCGCTGGATCGGCCGAGCGTCGTCGGTGGCGGCTCCGTCTATCCAGCGGTGCAGAACCTGCTCCTGGCCTGCCGGAACGAAGGCCTCGGCTGCGTGCTGACGACGCTGCTCTGCCTGGAAGAGGCGAAGGTGAGGCCGCTCCTCAACATTCCCGAAGGCTGGTACACCTGTGCCCATGTGCCGATCGGCTACCCCGTCGGCGGCGGCCACGGCCCCATCTACCGGAAGGGCGTGGAGAAGATGGTCAGCTGGGACAGTTTCGGCTGAGACTGTCCACAAACTGCGGAGCGCTCAAAACCGCGGCGTCAGTTCCAGCCGCGAGGCGATGTTGCCCGCAAGATCCTCGGGCAACCACCAGCTCGGCTTCAGCGTCCGCGGTGAGAACACCTGCTCCGCCTGGTCCCGGAAGTGCGGTGAGTCGGGTCGATCCGATTGTCCCACCGGCAGATAAGCCCAGCTCTGAATCGGTTTCGACAGGACCACAATCTGCGTCGAGGTCTGGCCCCGATTGCCGTGGCGCTGGAACTGCCCGTCGGCTTCGGCGTAGCCCATGGACCGGAGCGTGGTCAGACCCAGATGGTCACCGCCGCCACCGCCAACAGGCCAGCTCACGCCATCGCGGCCAACGCGGAACACCCGCCCCCAGGGTTCATTCAGGCTGCCGAGCTCCGCCTCCATGCGCGCCAGACCGCTCACCCAGGCATCGCGGGCCAGGGTGAGCTCCGCTGGCGTGAGCTCGAGGGCCCGAGGTTCGCGGCCTTCGACGATCGCGTAGTGATCGTCCACTTTTCCGCGCAGCGCAGCACCACCGTCCGCCTCGTGGAGCGATGCGCGCCAGTAGTAGTACTTGAGCGCTGCGGTACTGTCCCGGGTGAGCTGGCCGTCCCAGGCCAGCAGCTCGCTGAGCGCAGCCGACTCCGGGGCCTTCGCGAGACTGAGCACCTCGAGCCAGCGAGCATAGCCAAAGGGCTGCGTATCAACGGCATAGGCGAGGGCTTCCTCAATCGTCACGTCCGCATCAGCGCTCAGGAGTTCCACGGCCCGGGCACCGCGCTGATTGGTCCAGCCAGCGAACGTATCGCCATGGGCCGCACTCGAGTAGAGGTAATCGGGCTGTGCCTCGAGTTCGAAAGGCGAGCCCGGGATCATGGCGTCCGGCGGTATGTTGCAGTTCTGCAGCCAGCCGGCTTCGGGATTGAGCGCCTGCAGGTGGTCCTCCGCCGGGTGGATACCCTGCCAGGCACTCGCGGAGGTGCTGCCATCGACGGGCTTCGACCAGTCGTAACCCGCGGGGCGCACGGGCACCCGGCCCGTACGCTGGTAGTAAATGTTACCGCTCGTGTCCGCGACCATGACGTTCTGCGGAAACATCGACAGCGTCGCACAGGCTTCCACAGCACCGCGATAGTCGCTGGCAAAGTTCAGGGCCTCCCAGGCCTCATTGCGGTTCGTGCCGCCGTCGTAGGCAATGCGCGCCGCATAGGCTACGCCATCGGCTCGGGCAACAACCGGCCCGTGATGCGACGATTCCCAATGGAAAGCGCGCTCGCTGCCGTCCGGGAAGCGCAGGGCCTCGGTATGTTGCACGAGCGGCCGCCACTCATCGTCGAAACGGTACTGGTCTCCGGCGTCATTGAGCGTGAGGGCATAAACGTCGGCAGTGTCCGGACCGCCGGTGGTCATGGCCCAGGCGATATCGGCATTGTGGCCGAGACCGATGTAGGGTGAACCAGCCAGGCCAACGCCACTGCCGGTCAGCTCCCCGGCGTGGATGCGCATCTCCCAGAATCGGCTGGGCCCCCACCAGGACAGGTGTGGATCGATGAGCAGAATCGCGTGGCCGGACGCACTCCGGGCAGGACCCACGGCCCACTGGTTGGAGCCACGCTGCTCAGTCACGAAAGCGGGATCGATGCCGCCGCGACGCAGGTCGCCGAGCGCCTCGTCGATGGACCAGTTGTAGAGAAACATGCGCCCGAATGCGTCGATCATCTCCGGCGTCACGGCATCGTGACCCCACCAGGCCGGCACATCATCAGGATTGGCCGCGTAGAAGTCGCTGACGCCATTGGCGAAGGCAGTGATCCGCCGCCGCTCCTGCTCAGACATCGCGGCCACGGCCGCTGTCGCGTTCTTCATATGACCGAACATGCGGGCGATGAGCGAGGTTGGCACGCCGTCTTCCCCGGAAACTTCCGCCAGCTCACCCATGGCGATCTTCAGATTCATGAGCAGCTGCTCCGGTCGATCTTCGGCCTGGGCCCAGCCCTGGGCATAGAGGCCAGCCTCGACGCTGGGTGCGTAGATGTGTGGCACCCCGAAAGTGTCACGGTAAATGACGGTACGGCCTGCATCGTCCCCCTGCCCCGGGAGCGTTGCACCGGCGCCAGCCGGCTGATCCTCGGCAGCCCTCGCGTCCCTCGTATCCGCCGCCCCCTGCACCGCCGGCTCCTCACCGCAGGCCCAGAGCAGTGCCGCTATCCCCAGGAACAGACCCCATCTCAACTGCAGTTTCGCCAGCGCTTGCGCCATGCCCCCTCCCCTTTTTTCGACCGTTGCTGCCAACATGCTACGATCTGCGGTCGCTGAAAACACGCGTCCGGCGAACGGCCCCCGGAGGAGGAACCATGCACGATCTGATCATCCGCAATGCCACCATTGTCGATGGCACCGGCAAGCCCGCTTTCACCGGCGACGTAGTCGTCGATGGCGACCGTATCACCACCGTTACCGCTGTTGGCGAGAGCCCCGCTGAGGCACACCGCATCGTCGATGCGGACGGTGATCTGCTGACGCCCGGCTTCGTCGACATCCACACGCACTACGACGGACAGGTCTGCTGGGACAAGAAAGTCACGCCGAGCAGCTGGCACGGCGTCACCTCTATCGTCATGGGCAACTGCGGCGTCGGCTTTGCCCCAGTCAAACCCGGCACGGAAGACGAACTCGTTGCCCTCATGGAGAGCGTCGAGGACATCCCGGGGACTGCGCTCCACGAAGGCATTCCCTGGGGCTGGGAGACTTTCGAGGAGTACCTCGACAGCATCGACACCCCCTACACTGTCGACGTCGGCACACAGGTGCCACACGTCGCCATCCGCCATTACGTCATGGGCGAGCGCTGCTATGACGATGCGACGGCGGAAGACATGGAAGCCATGCGCGGCATCACACGGTCGGCGCTCGAAGCCGGCGCCCTCGGCTTTTCCACCTCGCGCTTCTATGGCCATCTGGATAAAGCCGGCAACCTGGTCCCCGGTACCCGGGCTTCTGCGGAAGAAATGAAAACCATCGGTGCGGCTTTCGACGGCCTGACCCACGGCACCATGGAATTCGTCTCCGACTCCCTGAACGATCCGGAGGAACTCGCCTGGATCGAACACATCACCCGGGAGACGGGCTGCACGGTCACGCCGCTGGTCACGGCCGGTCCGGGCCCGGTCTGGGATCTTGCGGAAAAACTCGATGCGGAAGGCTTCAAGCTGCGCCCCCAGGTCGGCGCACGACCGGCGTCGATTCTCATGACGCTCGACGGCACCATCAATCCCATGCGCCAGTTCCCGAGCTATCGGGAGATTCAGCATCTACCGCTCGCAGAGCAGCAGGCGTTATTGAAGGACCCGACCTTCCGCGCAAAGATTCTGGCGGACGAGCCGCAGCTGCCGAAGAACCGCGATGCCGTGCGATTCCTGACGGACCATGCGCATCAGTACATCATGGACGACGCGCTTTCCTACGAACCCGGCCTCGAGGACACCGTGGCAGCTGTGGCAGAGCGCGACGGCCTCGACCCGCGGGAAGTGATGATGGACGTGCTGGCCAGTGGCCGGCCCCTGCTCATCCTCTTTGGCCGTTACGAGGGTGATCTCGAAGGGCAACGCAAGGTCATCGAGCATCCCCAGAGCGTCTTCGGCCTTTCAGATGGCGGCGCCCACTGCGGCGTGCTCGTGGATGCCAGCGTGCCGACCTACATGCTGTCCTATTTCACCCGCGACCGCGTCCGCGGACCGAGACTGCCGCTGGAGTTCGTGGTGCACAAACTCACGCAGGACTCCGCCGAGGTCTACGGTCTCGAGGATCGGGGCGTGATCGCGCCCGGGTATCTCGCAGATCTCAATCTCATCGACTACGAAGCCCTCAAGCTGCACCAGCCGGAAATGGTTTACGACCTGCCGGCGGGTGGAAAGCGCCTCGTGCAGACCGCCGAGGGCTATCGGATGACGATCAAGTCCGGCGAGGTCACCTACGAAAACGGCGAAGCCACTGGTGCCATGCCTGGCCGCCTGCTGCGCGGCAACCAGGCAGCACCGGCTGCCTGACCATCCCGCCGCGGGCTGGCATTCATCCGTCGCCAGGGCTGCCGCCGACCGGCTGTAGCCCTGCCCGGCGGCGCAGGCAGCGGCCGTGAGCGACACGCAAGCGGCCCCAACGGACCGTGACCCGCCCTACGGGTGGGTCATGGTCGCCGTGGTCTTCACCCTGTCGACGCTGTCATTCGGGGCGCTGGGGTCTGTATCCGTCTTTCTGAAGCCCCTCGCCGAGGAATTCGGCTGGGGCCGAGGTGAGACCGCCTTCGGCTACACGGCCATCGCCTTCTCGAGCGCGCTCTTCGGCATCCTCTGGGGCCAGGTCGCCGACCGCTACGGGACCCGCTGGTTCGGGGTCGTTGCGAGCCTGGTCATGACCGGCAGTCTGCTGCTCCTCGCCGGCCAGGAAACCATCGTCGAGTTCTACGCGTTCTATTTTCTCTTCGGCGCTTTCGGCAACGCCATGTTGAGCGCTCCGCTCTTTGCCAACGTCGGTTTCTGGTTCCGCCGGAATCCCGGCCTCGCGCTCGGTATCACGGCGTCCGGGGGCGCCTTCGGCCAGGGCCTGGTGCCGTTTCTCGCAGGCCTTGGCATCGAGGCCTACGGCTGGCAGACCACCTACCTGCTCATGGCCGTGAGCTACCTCGTTATCGCCCTGCCGATCTCCTTCCTCATCCGCGAGTCCCCCTGGCGCCTGGAGCCTTCCGGTGAGTCGGGAGACTTGCCACAGCGCGCTGTGACGCTGCCCGAGAGGGAGGTCGTCGTGTGGATCAGCATTGCCATCATTTTCTGCTGTAACTGCATGGCCGTGCCCATCGTGCATCTCGTGCCGCTGCTCACCGATGCGGGACGCAGCACCGGCTTCGCCACCAGTGCGCTCATGGTGCTCATGTTCTGCGGGGTAGCTGGCCGGATTCTCGGGGGCAAACTCGGCGACCAGATCGGTGCACTGCCGGCCTACATGATCATGTCCTTCGGGCAGACCATCTCCGTGTTCTGGTTTCCCTACCTGGACGGTGCCGCGAGTCTGTACCTGCTCGCGGCGTTCTTCGGCTTCAGCTACTCGGGCGTCATGTCGAGCATCCTGGTCTGCACGCGCATGATGGTTTCCCCGGGTTACAGCGGCAGGGCCATGAGCATTACGAGTTTCTTCGGCTGGGCTGGCATGGGGTTGGGTGGATTTCTCGGCGGGCTGGTCTTCGACGTCTTCGGCCGTTACGAACCGGCCTTCGCCTTTGCTGCGGTCATGGGGGTGATCAATCTGCTCGTGCTCGCGGCGTTCCAGAACCGCATCAACCGCCACCGGGGCGGCGGCGTCCTGCTCGAGGCCGCCTAGGCAGACCCGCCAGGCAGCGCTCAGGGCGCATCGCGAGGCAGGGTGTCGGCTGCTGCCAGCACCACGCCGGCAGCAAACCTAGAGCAGCGCCACCAGCACCGCGCCGACGTAAATGAGCGCGGAGCACAGCGCCAGAGTCCTCACCCGGGTTGGTACCTGACTGAATCCCCACATGACTCAACTCCCTGTCGCTAGACGCTCGTGTCCGCTGTTCCGCTCAAACCTTCCTCCCTGGAAGCAGGGCGGAATCCCCGCCCGCCGGAGGTCTCCGCGCGGGCATGGGTATAATGGCCGGCGCGGCGCGCGCAATACTGTCAAGTTGACGACACTGACGACAAATCGGCAGTGGACGGGCGTGCTCGGGGCAGCTCACGCGGCTGTCATAGTTGGAGCGGTCCCATGGCAACACAAGCTAAGGAAGGAAGAAGCAACCCGGCAGCCGGCGCAATTCTGCGCCAGAGCCCGGCATTCCGCGGGCTCGACGGCGAATCCCTGCGCGAAATGGAAGCACTCTGCCGGAACAAGCGCTTCAGCCCGGGCGAGACCGTGTTCCGTCAGGGTGAGCCAGGGCGGAGCCTCGTCGGGGTCATTGCCGGTAAGCTCAGAATCTCCGTGACCTCCGACGACGGCCAGGACCTGCATCTGAACCTCATCGAACCCGGTGAAGTTGTCGGCGAAATCGCCTTCATCGACGGCGGCCTGCGCACGGCGACAGGGACGGCCGCGGAGCCAACCACCTGTTTTCTCATCGACCGCAAACCCTTCTACGAGCTCCTCGATCGACGCCCGGTGATCGGCCGGCATCTACTGGCCCTGCTCTGCGAGCGGGTGCGCTGGACGAGCCGTCTGGTGGCAGACTCAGCCTTTCTCTCCGTGCCGGACCGGATGCTGCGGCGACTTCAGGATCTGGCCCCTTCCGGGGAGACCACGGAGCTCGGCGTCCGTATACGGATCTCCCAGCAGGAGCTGGCCGACTATCTCGGCGTGTCGCGGCAGGTGATCAACGGCTATCTGCGCGACTGGCAGGACGCGGGAGCCGTGCACCTGTCCCGAGGCACGATCACGCTCCTGCCTGCCTTCGATGCCTGACCGCTGGGGCGGCTGACCCCGATTTCAGGGCCGGGGTGCTGATCGTGGACCGGGGCTAGTCGGCGTCGTGCAGATAGAACCGAGTTCCACAGATATCGACGCGATCGTCGCTCACATAGCAGTCCCGGTCCCGCGCCGCCGCGAGGATCGCCGAACGATCTGCCACGGCAAGATCGAGTCCGCCAAGCCCGGGCCCGCGGCCATCCTGGACGCCAACGAATCGCAGGCGGGCATTGTTCAGCTCGATGACAAGCTCACTCCCTTCCCGATTGACGGGGAGCCCCGTGACCCGTCCCCAGAGATCGGCGAGGCCTACCGGGTCTTCGCCCTGGAGTTCCACGCCGAGAAAATCCACCGTCACATCCTGCCGGACTTTGTCTTCCCAGCCGCTGCCACCCACGGGCATCCAGTGACCCTCGAAATCCGCCTGCTGGTCGTACTCGATCTCGAGAAAGGCTGCGATCATGTCCCGCGGATGCAGCTGGCAGAGGTGCCAGCCATCGCGCTCGGACTCATGGGCGACCCGCACGCCGTTGTCGAGGGCCCGTTGCCGCACCGCCTGCTGGTTGGCGAGCGTATCGGCCTGGGTGATGACCATGTAACCCCCGTCGCCACCCCGACGATCGAGATAGCGGCCTCCCGCCGTGTCTTCCTGAATCGGCGCCACCACCTCGAGGAAGTTCCGGCCGACGGCCATGAGCGTGTTTTCCAGACCGAAGTGCCCGACCCCCGGATCGACGTAACACGGATTGACGCCGAGGATCGTGGTGAGGTCATCGATGACCGGCGCAAGCTCCCGGGCCACAAGACAGATCTGACGTAGATGAATGGTCATAGCGGCGAAACTCCCTCCCTCGGCTGCTGAGCCTAGCGCGCTTCGCGCCCTGGCCGCCAGCACCCTTGAGCGCCTCGAGAAAGACGGCTCTAATCAAGACCGACTTCAGGGAAACGAGCGGGGCAGCGAGCCATGTACGAAGAAATCATCTACGAGGTGCAGGATCCGGTCGCGATCATCACCATGAACCGGCCAGAGGCCCTGAATGCGCTGACGGGGCGCATGATGGCGGAGATCCGCCACGCGCTTGCCGCCGCGGAGAACGACCCGGCCGTGGTCGGCATCGTTCTCACGGGCACCGGTCGGGGCTTCTGCGCCGGTGCCGACATTTCCGGCCTCGACGCCACGGCTTCCGGAGAGAGCGGTCCGAGGGAAGACCTCTCGGCGCTGAAAGCGAGTCCTGGGGATCCGGCCATGGGGGAGAACTTCCAGGTGACCTACACCTACATCCTCTCGGTGACCAAGCCGATCATCGCTGCCATCAACGGCCCCTGCGCCGGCCTCGGCTTCTGTTATGCCCTGCTCTGCGATCTGCGCTTCGCCGAACGCCAGGCCAAATTCACCACCGCCTTTTCTCAGCGCGGCCTCATTGCCGAGCATGCCTCGAGCTGGCTCCTGCCGAGACTCATCGGACCCGGACGCGCCCTCGATCTGCTCTGGAGCGCGCGCAAATTCCAGGGCGAGGAGGCTTACGAGCTCGGGGTGGTGGAACGGGTGGTGGAAACCGGCGAGGCGCTCAAGGCGGCCATCGACTACGTGAAAGAGCTCGCCGCCGTTGCTTCCCCGACCTCTTTCAAGGTGATCAAGGCGCAGGTCTACCGGCATCTGAACATGGAACTCGGCGAGGCCATGCAGGAATCGAACGGCTGGATGGCCGAATCCCTGGAACGCGAGGACTTCAAAGAAGGCGTGCGCTCCTTCATCGAGAAACGCCCGCCGGCGTTCAAGCGCCTGGGCGGCGACTAGCGAGGGGGCCCCTGGTCTGGTCTTGATCCTGGCCTGGCCCTAACCCTAATAAGGCGCGGTGCCGCCGTCGACGCTCAGCAGGGCGCCCGTGATGCCGGCGCCGTTCTCTGACGCCAGCAGCACCGCCATGGCCGCTACTTCTTCCACGGTGTTCGGGCGCTTGATGGCGGACTCCTGTGAGAACAGATCGACCATCTCCTCGAAGGAGAGGCCCATGGCTTCGGCCGTGGCCGGTCCGTTGTCGCGAACGATGTCGGTGATGATGAGCCCCGGGCAGATGGCGTTTACGGTCACACCCGCGGTCCCGAGCTCCTGGGCCAGCGATTTGGTCATGCCGTTGACCGCGTGCTTTGCCGTCGTGTAGGCCGTCAGCACCGGCTTACCCACCTTGCCCTCGAGGGACGAAATGTTGATGACCCGGCCCCAGCCGCGCTTCACCATGTGTGGTACGGCGCGACGGCTGGCCCAGAAGGTGGAGTAGACGTTCCACTTCATGGCGAGGTCGAAGGCATCGTCAGTCATCTCGGCGAGGGGTTTGAGATCACCCGCACCACCCGCGTTGTTGACAAGGATATCCACGGCACCGAGCTCCGCCTCCACCTGGTCGACAAACCCTTCCACGTCCGCCTGACTGGTGGCATCGCCGGCCACGAAGATGGCCCGGTCTTCCGCGCCGAGGCTTTCGAGGGCAGCCGCTCCCTTCTCCGGATTCCGGGCCATCAGGGCGACGCTCGCCCCTTCCGCCAGATAGGCCCTGGCGATGCCGAGGCCGATGCCCGCCGTGCCGCCCGTGATGGCGGCGACTCTTTCCTGCAGCTGCATGTCCACTCCCCTCGTTGTTAGCTACCCTGGCCGCAGTAAACACGATGGCGGCCGCTTCCGCCAAGGCATGGCCTACCAGCCACCGCTCCCCGGTTCGCCCTTGATGGGCCCTTTCAGGCGACGGGTCACCCAGCCGCCGTAGTAACCGCCCGGCTGCGGCTCTACCCGCTCAGCGCCAACGAAGCAGTCGAGCTTGGTGGCGTAAAAGGCATACCAACCGGCAATCGGCGCGAACTCCGGGAAGGTCTTCGCGTAACACCAGGCCACGGGACCGGAGGGTGCCCCATCGACCACGACAGCGAACTGCTGCGCGAGCCCTTTCCATTCGCAGAGCGATTCGCCCGGAACCTGGGTGAGCGGGACGAGGACGTCATCGGGTGGAAAGTAGTAGGTCGGGGCACCGGCAGTTTCGCAGACCCGCATTCCCGCCTCCGTGCGTGCCACGAGTTCCGCACCGCAGCGCACCTCGAGCACCTCGGGCACGGGCTCCAGGGCCGGGGGGCGGGGAAAGTCCCAGACCGACTCCTCGCCGGGGCCCACCGGTTCCGCAAAGGAAGGACGCTCCTTACCGCGGTAGCG
Source organism: Pseudomonadales bacterium (assembly GCA_965230005.1). Classification (GTDB taxonomy): domain Bacteria; phylum Pseudomonadota; class Gammaproteobacteria; order Pseudomonadales; family Azotimanducaceae; genus SZUA-309. Next base: position 5,262,220 of record OZ245934.1, on the reverse strand, counting down.
CCAGTGTTCCCGGGCCGACAATACCATTGGGCTGGCTTTCAGCATGATCGTTAGCTCCTCAGCTTCGCTCAGTCAGAGCGCAGATCCTGCAGATGCCCGGTGAGCGCGTCGTCATCGAGACCCGGGGCCGCGAAGCCCGTGCGGCTGATGAGGCCCCCGAAGCGCTCGCGCATTTTCTTAACCACCTCCGCCGCAGACCCGACGATGGCGATGGTCTCGACCATCTCGTCGGTGATGAGGGCAGCCATCTCCTCGCTGCGATGGGCCCGGTTCAGGGGGATGAGCTCATCCTGAAGTTCACCCCAGCCATGCAGCTCCAGTACCGGGCGGTAGGCCACGGTGCAGCCATAGAAGGCGATGCGTCCGCGCACGGCCGCAACGGCTGCGGCAAGCTGCTCATCGTTCTCACCGACGGCGAGCATCGGTGCGTAGTCGAGCTCGAAGTCGCCGAGGCTTCGCCCACGAGCCGTCAGGCCGCTTTCGATGGCGGGCAGGGTGACCTCACGCATGTACCGCTCGCTCGAGAAGGGATGCATGATCATGCCGTCAGCCGTTTCCGCAGCGACTTTCGTCATGAGCGGTCCCGTGGCGGAAAGCACGATGCGGGGACGGAGGCCCTCCGTGTCTTCGGGCTTGAAGGTAGCCGGCATGAGGTCGTGCCGGTAGTACTCCCCAGCGAACTCCAGCCGCTCGCCGTCATACCAGCAGTCAAAAATGGCGTTCATGGCCTCGATGAATTCGCGCATCTGCCGCGCCGCCTTGTGCCAGGGCATGGAAAAGCGCCGTTCGATGTGGGGCCGCACCTGCGAGCCGAGGCCAAGCACCAGACGCCCGCCGGAAAAGGCATTCAGATCATGGGCCTGAACGGCCATGGACATGGGATTCCGGGCAAAGGCGACAGCCACGGAAGTGACCAGTTCGATGCGCTCGGTGTGCTCGGCCGCAATCGCCAGCGGCATGAAGGGATCATGGTTCAACTCCGCCAGCCGCAGGCCATCGTAGCCGAGGGCCTCGAGGCGCTGGGCCTCGCGGCCGATGCGGGCCATGGCCGCCGGGGCGGGCGCATCGATCTTCACGGGGTTCTCTCCTCAGGCTGAACGCCGGACACTACGGGGCAGCCACTTTAGCGCAAAGCTCACGGACCTTGCCGAGCCCCCTGGCTGACAGCCTGCCGGACGCTGCGGTCGCGGTCCGAAGGTCCAACGCATCCAGGGAGGCTCTTTCTTGCAGGCAGTGGAGCCCTTAGTATCGGGCGTTCTCCGGTCTGGCAGCGCATCTGTCAGCCCGGATCGCTGGGGGGCCGTTCTTCCGGTACGGGGATAGCCTTTGGGTCTGGGGATAGGTGGAAGCGATACCTGCACACCCGCGGACCGCTCAACGATTTACTGAACACCAAGTCGCGTAACGCAAGAGGAAGCAACCATGTCCGATCTGGAAGCAGATCTTTTTAACCTGGCCATGTCCGAGGAGGCACAGCCCCTCATGGATGCGGTGCAGAAGCACATCCAGGAGAACGTCGAACCGATTCAGGAAGAATTCGCCCGCCTGCACAACGAGAAGGAGGATCGCTGGTCCTGGCATCCACGGCAGCTCGAGCTCCTCGACGGGGCGAAAGAGAAAGCCAAGGCGGCCGGGCTCTGGAACTTCTTCCTGCCGGACTCGGAAATCGGCGAAGGACTGACCAACCTCGACTATGCCTACATCGCGGCGGAACTCGGTAAATACCCGCTCGCCTCGGAAACGCTGAACTGCTCGGCACCGGACACGGGCAACATGGAGGTCCTCGAGCGGGTCGGTACCCCGGAACAGAAAGAGCAGTGGCTGAAGCCGCTGCTTGCCGGTGAGATCCGCTCCGCCTACGCCATGACGGAGCCCGGCCTGCCCTCCTCCGACGCCAAGAACATTTCCACGGAAGCGGTCCTCGACGGCGACGAGTGGGTGATCAACGGAGAGAAGTACTACATTTCCGGTGCCGGCGACCCGCGCTGCAAAATCATGATCACCATGGTGAAAACGAGTCCGGATGCGGCACCGAGCAAGCAGCAGTCGCAGATTCTCGTGCCCACGGACACCCCCGGGGTAGAGATCATCGAAGGTATGCAGGTGTTCGGCCAGGACCATGCGCCCCGCGGGCACATGCACCTCAAGTTCAACAACGTCCGCGTGCCGAAAGAGAACATCCTGCTCGGCGAGGGCCGTGGCTTCGAAATTTCCCAGGTGCGCCTGGGCCCCGGACGCATCCATCACTGCATGCGCTCCATCGGCAAGGCAGAGAAGGCGCTGGAACTCATGGTCAAGCGCGGCGCCACCCGGGAAGCCTTCGGCAAACCCATCGTCAAGCTCGGTAAGAACCTCGAGGTGATCTCCCGGGCACGCATCGAAATTAACGCCATGCGCCTGGCCGTGCTCCAGGCCGCCAAAGCCATGGACGTGCTCGGCAACAAAGAAGCCCGCGTTTACGTGAGTGCCGTGAAAGCGATGGTGCCGGAGAAGGTCTGCCAGATCATCGACGACGCCATTCAGATCCACGGTGCCACGGGCATCTCCCAGTGGACGCCGCTGGCGGAGATGTACATGGACATGCGCCACCTGCGTTTTGCGGATGGACCGGACGAGGTGCATCACATGGTGGTCGGCCGCAACGAAGTGCAGAAGTACGGTCTCTGGTAGGCGAAGCACTCGCCACGGAATGAAAAGGCGCCTCCGGGCGCCTTTTCTATTTCGGGAAGTGCATTTCTGAGAGGCGCATTACGGGGCGGAGCCGAACGTCTGCGTAGCGCAGACCTCGGGCATCTTTGGCCAGTTATCCAGCTACCAGACTTCTGGTTTTGTTTAGCTAACTTGCTAAACAATTAGTTTCCGGCTACCGTCCAAACTATTAGCAAAGCAGCTAATAAAAACAGCCGAAACAGAAACAGGAGGCACTGATGTCCGAAACCGTGATCTGCCACTATCGGGTCTCCACCGGCAACGAGCCTCGCTTCGAGGCCCTGCTCCGCGAGCACTGGCCTACCCTGCATCGCCTGGGCCTCGTGACGGACACACCCGCCCAGCATTTTCGCGGGGCTGAGCAGGACAACGGTAAACCCATCTATTTCGAGATCTTCCACTGGCACGACGGCGCGGTGAATCGCGCCCACGAGCACCCGGAAGTCCTGCAGATCTGGGAACCGATGGACAGCCTTTGCGAGACCCGGGGCAGCAAGCCGAACATGGAGTTTCCGCACGTGGAGGCGTTCACGCCGTGACCGGGGCCGTGCAGGGGCCTCCGGGATCCAGGGCGGTGAAGTCCAGGGCGCTGCAGGAAGTCGAGGAAGCCGACGCCGTGTTCGGCGCCCTCGCCCACCCGCTGCGGCGGCAGATCCTGCTCTCCGTGCACTTTCGCGGCGAAGCCCGGGCGGGACAAATCGCCCGGCGCTTCGACTGTACCTGGCCCACCACGAGCCGCCATCTCGCGACGCTGGTGACCAGCGGCCTGCTGAGCGTCGAGCGGCAGGGCCGGGAGCGGGTCTACCGGGCGAACGACGAGCTGCTGGTGAGCCTGTTCGAGCGCTGGCTCGGCTACCTGCGCTGACCCCCGACAGCGATCCTCTCAGGCAAGCGCCGGCACGATGGCGAGTGTCGTGCTGTTCGCCAGAGATTCCTGGCGCGCCGCTTTGAAAGGCGCGTACTTCTCGGAGTGGTAGAGTTCTCTCGCGATGTCGGCGCTCGGCACTTTGACGATCACCGACCAGTTCCCCACCCAGTCTCCTTCCAGCACTTCGGCTTCCGTCGAAGCGGCCACGATCTCAGCGCCCACCTCAGCGAACATCGCGCCAACCGGCACACCATAGTTCTCTGCGTAGCTCTGAAAGTCTTTCACATCGATGATGCCCACCATATAGACCGGGTTGCTCACAACGACGCCTCCTTTCATGATCGTTCAAAGACCCCGAAGCTAGCGGCCCGAACAAGGAAACACCAGCGTGAGTGCGGAACAAGGCAGACAACTGATGAGCATCTACCTCAACGAGGTGCTCGCTGAAAGGAACTTCGACCGCATCGCAGAGATCGCCGCGCCAGGGATGGTCGACCACACGCAGCCCGGCCGCTCCGGGCCCGATGCCCTCGATGCGCACGCCCGCGGTTTCTGCGCGAACACACCGGACGTCGAGATCGAAGTCCTGAAGATCTTTGCAGACGACCGGACTGCCGTGGGCCTGTGGAAGTGGCAGGGGGAACCGAGCCAGCCCAGCGCTCTGTCCGCGCAGGGTTCACCGGTCATCCCGAGGTTCGTGTGCAGCATCTTTGAGTTCGAGAACGGCCAGATCCAGGACTACCGGGTGTTCGTCGATGCCGTGGACGTTTTCACACAGCTCATGCAGTAGCGGCCACGCACCTGAAATGCCGGAGATCCCTCGCCGAGCCCCGGCGCAGAACCGCCAGCGACTTGCGCCCGGCCGACTGCTGGCCGGCGCCCTGCTGCTTCTGATACTCCCCGGCTGCAGTGACCCTCCGCCGGAACGCGGCCTGTACTACTACGGCGCAGAAGTGAACGTCGTCTGCCCCTGCGGTACGGATACCTGCTTCTGGGTCCGCGGCACCGGCGCTCTGCTGGATCCCTTGAAAGCCTTCGTGCAGAAGAATGCCGCAGAGCCCTATCAGCCCATGTACCTCCGCTACCGCGGTGCCCTGCTCGATGAGTCGCCTGTGGGCTTCGCCGTCAGCTATGACGGCCTGTATCGCATTGATTCGGTGCTCGAGATCGACAGCACCCTGCCAGGCGACTGCCTGCCCCCCTGACGGACCGAAGGCGCGGAGCGTCGCAGCTCGGACCTTCTCTTGTCCGGCTCATCCCCACGATGTATAACGGCGCCCGGACTTCGCAAGCTCCGGGGCCGAGAAGCCTACGGATGCCGCCATCATAGAAGGAACTCACATGCTCAACTTCGTAAAAAGGATCAGCCGTCGCGGCATCCTCACCCTGCTCACCGGCCTGCTGGTCGCCCTGCCTTTTACGGCCAGCGCCTCCGAACAGTCGCCGGTCCTCGCGCGGATCGCCGAAAGCGGCACGCTGAGGGTCGGTATGTCTACCGATCAGCCGCCCTTCAACTTCGACAATCGCGACGGCAAGACCATCGGTATGGACGTCGATCTTGCCGGTCTGCTTTCCGTCGCCCTGGACGTGGAGCTCGAAATCGTCGATATGCCCTTCGGCGAGCTGCTCACCGCGCTCGAGGCAGGCAAGGTCGACCTCGTCATCTCCGGCATGACGGCGACGCTGCCCCGGAACATGCGAGCTGCGTTCGTTGCGCCTTACCACATCAACGGCAAGTCGATCCTGGCTCGCTCCGAGACGCTCGCCGCGCTGGGTACCGAGGAGCTTGCCACCACGGACCTCAAGGTGGTCGCGGTGGCCGGAACGACCAGCGTCGATTTCGTCAAAGGTGTCGCCCCGAACGCGAATCTCATCGAAACGAAGACCAACGAAGACGCCATCGACCAGCTGCTCGCCAACAAGGCGGATCTGTTCGTCGCCGACGCCAGCACCATCATGGTCAACCGCATGCGCTGGCCCGATGCAGGTCTCGTTGCTGCCAACCAGCCGCTGACCATCGAGCCGATCGGCATTGCGGTGCCCGCCAGCGACCCGCTGCTCCTGAATCTCGTGCAGAACTACATGCGCGCCATGGAAGCCAGCGGTGTGCTTCAGAAACTCAATCAGAAGTGGTTCCAGGACGGCAGCTGGCTCGTCCAACTGCCCTGAACGGGCGCCTCTGACTCTCCGCGCCGGCTCTGATCGCCGGCGCGGCTGCATCAACCGATGCTCCGCACCTTCAACCTGCTGCTCGTCGCCGTCGCCGCCCTCGTGGCGGTCGGTGCGGTCGGCTGGCTCGCCTTTCAGGAGCGGCAGTCACAGACCCTGATCATCGCTGCCGGGGGTCGCGCCAGCGAAGGCTTTGCCCTGGCGGAAGCGATTGCCCGGGTGGTGAACGCCAATCACCGCGACCTCGAGCTCGAAGTCATCGAAACCGGTGGCTCCCTCGAGAACGCCCGGCTCATGGACGCCGGCTACGCTGATCTTGCGCTGCTTCAGGCCGATGCTGCAGCCAGCAACAACGCCCGCCTCGTCGCCATTCTCTATCCGGACGCCTACCAGCTCATCGTCCGCCGCGACGCCGGGATCGGGTCCGTCGCCGATCTCGCCGGCCGGAGTGTCGCCCTGCCCTCCCGGGGCTCGGCTCAGTTCACCTCTTTCTGGTACCTGGCGAGCCACTACGGGCTCACGGAAGGAGATCTCGACTGGCTGTCCATGTCGGCCCGCTCCGCCGAATGGGCACTCATCGTCGGCGCCGTTGACGCCGTGTTCCGGGTCCGGGCGCCGGGCGATGAATCCGTGCGCGAGCTCGTTGAGCAGGCGGACATCACCATTGTCCCGATACTGCAGGCCCCTGCCCTGCATCTGCGTAAGTCGGCCATCAACTCCGGCCGCATCCCGAAAGGCAGCTACCGGGGCAATCCGCCGCTGCCGGAAGAGGATCTGCCGACGGCCACCGTCGACCGCCTGCTCGTTGCCCGCAATGATCTGCCCGCCAGTGTGGTCTACACCATCAGTACCGTGCTCTTCGAACGACAGCGAGCCCTGAGCGAGCAGAGTTCCCTGGCCTCGCTGATCCGCGCACCGGATTTCACGAGCGGCACTACTCTGCCGCTCCATGCAGGCGCAGCCCAGTACTTCGCCCGGGAGGAGCCCGGTTTCTGGAGTGAGCAGGCCGACTTCCTGCGCACGGTGCTGTCCCTGACCGCCATCTTTGCGTCCATGTTCTTCGGCTTCCGCAACTGGTTTCAGGGTCGGCAGAAAGACCGGGCGGATGCCTACAACAAGGATCTGCTCGCCCTCTATGAAAGCGCCAAAGCCGGTGACCATGACGTCGGCCACTACCGGAGTGCCCTCGGCGATATTCTCATCAAGGTCGTCGACGATCTCGACAACGACCGGATATCGAGCGAAGGTTTCGACGAGTTCTCCTTCACCTGGCAGGCCGTGAACGAGCTCCTGGAAGGGGAGCAGCAGGCCGCGCGGCCCGAAGCGTCATGAAAGGCAACCGCTCCATCAACCTGGCACTGGTCCTGGTGTTTCTCGCCATCGTTGTCGGCGGGCTCGCCGCGCTGCGGGTCTATGAGCAGCGTACCGAGGCGCGGGCCGTGGGCCACCTGACCACCATGCTCATGTTGCGCAAGTCGGTACTCGAAAGTTACTTCGAAAGTCTGCGCTCGGAGGTGCTGCTCTGGTCCAGCCGGCCGGTTGTGATCGACATCCTCAAACAGCTGAATCGAGCCCAGGCTGAAGACGACAACGAAGGGATCGCCGGCTTCGGTGACCTCGGTGCCGAATCTTTCGAAGGCACCCGGGCCGTGGAGGCAGGTACGTCCATCGATCTGCGGGTCAAAGCGTTTGCCGAGCATCATCAGTACTACGACGTCTTCTTCATCGGTCCGGAAGGTGACGTGCTCTACACCGTGGCGAAGGAAGCGGACCTGGGTACCAATCTCATCGACGGTCCTTACGCGGACACCGGTCTCGGTCGCCTGTTCCAGGCGCTGGTGCACCTCGATGCGCCGGAACTCGCGACGCAGGACTTCAGCCGCTACGGGCCAAGCGCCGATCAACCGGCGGCCTTTCTCGGCTCCCGGGTCTACGATGGTGAGACCTTCCTCGGTGTTTATGCGATTCAGATTCCGGAAGCGCCCATCAACCGGATCATGCAGTTTTCGGCAGGCATGGGTGAATCCGGGGAAACCTATCTCGTCGGCGAAGACGGTCTCATGCGCAGCACTTCCCGCTTTTTCGATGAATCAACGGTGCTCGCGGCAGAAGTCACCGGTCGAACAACACGGCTCGCCCTGGACGGTGAAACCGGCATCGACATCGTCGACGACTATCGTGGCGTCCCCGTTTACTCCGCCTACCAGGGTTTTGCCTTCGAAGGCTTACGCTGGGCGGTGCTTGCGGAGCAGGACATCGCCGAAGTCCAGGCGCCCATCATCCGCGCCCGTTATTGGGCAGCAGGCGGAGTGCTGCTGGTCTGCGTTATCCTCCTGCTCCTCAGGTTCATGCTCATCCGCATCGTCCTGCCGTCCTCGATCGCAGCGCTGCTGGGGCTGTCTCTCGTGGCCGCAGAAAGCCAGGCGGATGGTTGAGCCAACCCGGAACAGTAATGCAGGGACGATCAGAGTGAGAAGAACCATCAGCGCCTGGCGCCTCAATCGGCGGATGCCAGCATCCACCACCCGCAGGCAACTCTTCGCGGCCGGCGCCTTGCTGTGGCTCGCCGGCTGCAGCAACGTCAGCCCGACCCAGTCGGACATTGACTCGGCCGGGACCGACGCCGAGCGCATGCGCGCCACCTTCGAGCGCCAGTGCATCGCCTCCGGGGTGCAACCGGGGACACCCATGCTCATCAAGTGTGTGGAAGACCTGCTGGACATCCACTCTGAACCCGTTAACTGATCCACCGCTTTCAGCCAGTCATCAGGAAGGAGACAAGCCATGAGCTTCCTCGCCCGCGAACGCCACGAACACGTGCTGCTGCTCACCATGTCGAGCCCGGACACCCGCAACGCTCTGACCGGTGCCGAGCAATTCGACGACTTCGAACAGACCTGTGCGGAGATCAACGACGACGCGTCGGTTCGCGCCGTGGTGCTCACCGGTGAAGGTTCCGCCTTTTGCGCCGGCGGCAACGTGAAGGACATGCGCGATCGCAAGGGGCTTTTTTCCGGCGATCCCTTCGATCAGGCCGATGCCTACCGCAAAGGCATCCAGCGCATCCCCCGGGCCATTTATGCCCTGAACGTCCCCGTCATTGCAGCCGTCAACGGTCCGGCTGTGGGCGCCGGCTGCGACCTCGCCACCATGTGCGATATCCGCATCGCCTCCAGCAAGGCCATGTTCGCTGAGAGCTTCGTCAAGCTCGGCATCATTCCCGGTGACGGCGGCGCCTGGTTCCTGCCCCGCGCGGTCGGCTACTCCAACGCCTGCAAAATGGCATTCAGCGGCGACCCGGTCTCCGCTGAAGACGCGCTCTCCATGGGGCTCGTGTCGGAGGTCGTGGAACCGGAAGCCCTGCTGGAGCGCTCCCTCGCTCTGGCTGCGAGCATCGCGGCCAACCCGCCCCACGCCGTGCGCCTGACCAAGCAGCTCATGCGCGCGAGTGAAAAAGCCAGTTTGAACGAACTCCTCGACATGTCCGCTGCCTTCCAGGCCGTCTGCCACGGCGAAGCGGACCACATGGAAGCGGTCAACGCCTTCTTCGAGAAGCGCCCCGGCAACTACCGGAGCGCCTGAGGACGGGACCATGACGGCGGGTCTCCTCGCAGATCTCGTCGTCACCCTGCACCTGGCTTTCGTCGCCTTTGTGCTGCTCGGTGCGCTGCTCGCGCTTCGCTGGCCCCGCATCGTCTGGGTGCATCTGCCGGCTGCTGCCTGGGGTGCCTACGTCGAATTCTCCGGACGCATCTGCCCCCTCACCCCCCTCGAGAGTCAGCTTCGTGCGGCGGCGGGGGAAGACGGCTACACGGGCAGTTTCGTGGAAGCGTACCTGCTCCCCGTGCTTTACCCGGCAGGACTCACGAGCGACCTGCAGTTCCTGCTGGGCGCCCTGGTTGTCCTGGTGAACGGCGCCCTCTATGGTTTCCTCTGGCTGCGCGGGAGGGGGAGCCCATGAGCGTCGAGATCAACGGTATCGCACACATCCAGTTCACGATCACACGGCCGGAAGGCCTCGCGTTCTGGGAATCGCTGTGCCACTTCATGGGATTGAAAACCCTCATCCGCAACGATGAAACCGTCTACTGCATCGGTGGTCGCACCGGGCTGCTGGCGCGCCTCGGTCCGGAAGAGAAGCGCGACAAGGCCTTCGACCAGTGGACGGCCGGACTGCATCACTTCTGTCTCCGGGCTCGCTCCCGGGAAGATGTGGATGCCATTCACGCCCACGCCGAATCCCTCGGCGCCCATGTCGTGCATCCGCCGGAAGACGGTGACGAATTCGCACCGGGCTACTACTCGGTGCTGTTCGAGGACCCGGACGGCATCCGCATCGAGATCAACCACATTCCCGGCAAAGGTCACTTCGGTAACAAAGGCCGCCTCGGACCCGATGGACCCGGACCCGCCACCCGCTACGGCGAAGAGGGGCTCAACGACTGAGCCCCGGCACGCGGCGCTGCCTCTGCGCAAGCGCGGAACCTCAAACCCTAACCAGGAACATCCGCCCCATGACCGATACCAAGAGCGAAAACGAACAGGTACTCATCGCATCGCTGCCGAGCGGCAAACTCAAAGCCAGCGACTATGAACTGTCCAAGGCACCGATGCCTGACGTCGGCGCCGGGGAGGTTCTGGTCAGGACCACGGCCTTTGCAATCACCGCCGGCACCCGCGCCGGTCTCCAGGGCAGCGCCAGCTACGCCGGCGCGCCGACAACCGGAGTGGTCATGAACGGCACCGGTGTCGGCGAGGTGGTCGCCAGCGAACACGCGGACTTCTCCGTCGGCGATCGGGTTCTGGGTCCGACGGGCTGGCAGCGTTTCTCCGTACATGCGGGCAAAGCCCTGAGCCGTCTCGATCCGGATCTGGACCCGATTCACTATCTCGGGCCCCTCGGCGTGAACGGGCTGACCGCCTACTTTGGACTCTTCGACGTGGGCGCGCCGAAAGCGGAAGAAACGGTCATGGTGTCCGCGGCTGCCGGGTCCGTGGGTCATCTTGTGGGTCAGATGGCGAAGATCCGCAACACACGAGTCGTAGGCGTCTGCGGCAGCGACGAGAAAGGGGCCCTGCTCACAGACCAGCTTGGCTTCGATGCCACCGCCAACTACCGGAATCCGGATTTTCGCGCCGCCCTGAAAGAGGCCACACCCGACGGGGTGGACGTTTACTTCGACAACACCGGCGGCCACGTCCTGGGCGCCGCGCTGTTTCGCATGAATGTCCACGGACGCATCGCCTGCTGCGGCGTCGTTTCGCAATACGATACGGACTCGCCGGAGCCGGGCCCGAAAGGGGTACCCGGTCTGCTCGTCAACAAACGCCTCACCATGCGTGGCTTTCTGGTCTTCGATTTCGCCAGCCGCTATGAGGAAGCCCGCAAGGAAATCGCTGGCTGGCTCGCCGATGGCAGCCTGAAGAGCCTCACGGACGAAGTGCAGGGCCTCGCCGCCGCGCCGGAGGCCTTCGTGGATCTCCTTGCCGGGGGCAACGTCGGCACCCGCGTCGTTCGTCTCGACTGACGCTCAGCCCTCGAGGGCATCACGGCGCAGGCGGCGCATACCTTTCAGCCAGCGGTCGACGTTGTCGCCCTTGCGCCGAACGTACTCCTCGACTTCCGGGTGCGGCAGCACGTGGAAGCGCTCTTCGCGCAGCGCCGCAACGACCGTCTCGGCGAGTGCCTCCGGCTCGATGATGCCGTCGGTCTGGCCATCGCCAAGGCTCTTCGGCGCCATTGCCGTGTTGACCCCCTGGGGACAGAGCACGGAGATCCGAATCCCGTCGTCGCCATGGGTGATGGCAAGGAACTCGGCAAGCTTCACCGCCGCCGCCTTGGTGACCGTATAGGGACCGGAACCCAGCGCAGCCAGCAGTCCCGCTGCAGAGGCCGTGTTGAGTAAATAGCCGTCGCCGCGCTCGATCATCGACGGGAGCACGGCCCGCGCTGCGTAGACGTGTGCCATGACGTGCAGATCCCACTGCATCTGCCAGACGTCGTTTTCGGCGTCGGTCAGCACACCGGGGCCGCCGGCACCGGCGTTCGAGCAGAAGAGATCGATCTGGCCATAGCGATCGATGGCGCTGGCCACGAGGGCCTGGATTTCGGCTTCTACCGTAACGTTGCAGGCCATGCCATCACAGCCAATGGCTTCGGCCGCAGCCTGCACCGCCTCGGCGTCCAGATCCGCCAGCAGGACGGCTTTCGCCCCTTCGGCGAGAAACGCCCTCGCCATGGCGCGACCGATGCCGCCGCTGCCCCCCGTGATCACCGCCACCTTGCCTGCAAGTTCCACGATCGCTCTCTCCTCTTACCAAAGCCCGCCGGGAAAGAGCGGCACGCTACCGCACCGGCGGAAAAAGGAAAAGCGCACCGCCTGTGGGAGCAGATTTGATCCTGCTCAAGTTGCCAGCCACCCCCTTCCTCTAGGCTCAGGGGGTCATTCAGTGGCGGAGTAACCCGTGCTCGACGCGCTCGATCCGAATGCCGAGCAGTTCCTTGCGGAGGTCAGAGCCTTTCTCGACCAGCACCTCACGCCCGACCTCGTCGCGGCCGGACGGCTGACGACGGGCGTGTTCAGCGATCCCCGAGCGGGGCGGCGCTGGGCCAAGCTCCTGGCACGGCAGGGCTGGCTCGCCAACAGCTGGCCGGAAGCCTGGGGCGGTGCCGGCTGGGATCCGTTGAAACGTTATCTCTTCGACAGCGAGTGCTTCCGCGCCGGTGCACCGCTGCTCTTCAACATGGGCATCCGCCACATCGGCCCCGTACTCATGATCGAGGGCACGGCAGCTCAGCGGCAGCGGTTCCTGCCGGGGATCCTTTCAGCAGAGCATGTCTGGTGCCAGGGTTACTCCGAGCCGGGCGCCGGTTCCGACCTCGCGAGTCTGAAGCTCCGCGCCGTCCGCGATGGCGACCACTATGTGCTGAACGGTTCGAAGATCTGGACGACCGGCGCGCACTTTGCCACCCACATGTTCTGCCTGGTACGTACCTCCCGGGAAGGCAGAAAGCAGGACGGCATCAGCTTTCTGCTCCTGGACATGAACTCTCCGGGGCTGACCGTGGCACCGATCCTGGGTCTTGCCGGTGAACACGAGTTCAATCAGGTGTTCTTCAACGACGTGCGGGTCCCCGTAGCTAACCGGGTTGGCGAGGAAAACGACGGCTGGCGCATCGCGAAAGTGCTCATGCAGCACGCTCGATCGAACAATGTGAATACCGGCTGGGTTCGAGCCACCTTGCTACGGGTGAAGCGTCTTGCGGCCAGGAGTGCTGATGGCCAGGGCGCGACGCTCTGCAGCGACGCAACGTTCCAGCGCAAACTCGCGGAAGCAGACATCGCTCTCGAACGGCTGGCGGCACTCGAACTCCGCCTCCTCGCAGCACAGCAGCAGGGCGACAGCCCCGGCGCGCTCTCCTCCGTGCTGAAGACCATCGGCTCCGAGGTGAAACAACAGATCACGGAACTCGCGCTGGAGACGGTGGGCTGGTACGGGCTGCCCTTCCAGCCGGAGGCCCTGAATCCCTGCGGCCGGCCGGACATCGTCGGTCCGCGCGCTGCTGCCACAGCGGTGCCCAGCTACCTCTGCGAGCGGGCCGCCACCATCTACTCCGGTGCCAGTGAAGTGCAGCGCGACGTGATCGCCAAGCGCGTCCTCGGACTCTGAGGCACCGGGCTCATTCAGTTCATGGCGTAGCGATTCGGCTCCACGTCGTGGGTGCGTTCCCAGAACTCCAGATTCGAGAACGGTGAGTTGTTCACCACCTTACCGTCCGAATTCTTGTACCAGCTCTCCACTCCCGGGTGGCCCCAGGCGAGGGTCTGACTGATCGCCTGAACCTCTTCGTTGTACTCGTCGTTGACGCTCTCCGGAATCTCCAGGGCCTTGGCCTTGCGATCGAGCATGAGTGCCAGGCACTGCATGATGTAGTGCACCTGACATTCGATGCTGTAGATGATGCTGCCGCCGTGGACGATATTGGTGTTCGGTCCATAGAGACAGAACAGATTGGGATAATCCGGCACCAGCATGCCTTTATAAGCGCGTGGGTACTCACCCCAGAGCGACTCGAGGCTGGTACCGGAGCGGCCGACTACGTCCATGGGCCAGAGGAAGTGATTGGTATTGAAGCCCGTGGCATAGACGATCACGTCCACTTCGTGGAGGGTCCCATCGGCGGTTTCGATACCGTTCGGGTGTACGGCAACGATCGGATCCGTGACCAGATTGACGTCGTCCCGGGCGACTGTGCCGTACCAGTTGTTGTCGATGATCAGACGCTTCCCGAAGACCGGAAAATCGGGCACGCACTTCTCCATGAGCTCCTGCCGCGGCCCGAGCTGTTCGCTGATGTAGGCCGTAAGCGCCTCGCGGAGACCGTCATTGACCTCGCTCATGGCCCGGTCGCGGTCCTTCCAGGCAGGATCCAGCGGCACTGCCGGCCAGTTCCGATCCATGAAGCCGAAGATCATGCGCGCCCGATGCCACTCCGCATAAAAGGGAATGTGGTTCAGCGCCCAGATGAGGCCCTTCTCAACCGGCCGGTAATAGTCCTTGTTCGGTGAAATCCAGTGTGGCGAGCGCTGAAAGACCGTCGTGTGGGCCGCCTTGTCTGCCGTCTTCGGCAGGAGCTGCACGGCGCTGCAGCCGGTGCCGATCACCGCCACGCGCTTGCCCGTCACGTCCACGTCGTGACGCCAGCGGGCCGAGTGCCAGGCTTCGCCGGTGAAGGTCTCGCGACCGGGAAACTCCGGAATGCTCGGCCGGTTGAGCTGACCCACCGCACTGACGACAACATTGGCCGTCAGCGTTTCTTCGCTGCCATCGCCGCGGCGAACGTCCACCTCCCAGAGGCCGGCGCTTTCGTCGTAGCGCATGGCGCCGACTTCCGTGTTGAACTGAATGTGGTCGCGGATTCCGAACTTGTCCGTGCAGTTCTCGAAGTACTCGTAGAGCTCGTCGCGCTTGGAAAAATAACCGGACCAGTTGGGATTACGCTCGAAGGAGAAGCTGTAGAAGTGATTGGGCGTATCGACGCCGCAGTCCGGATAGGTGTTCTCATACCAGGTGCCGCCGACGGCGTCGTTCTTTTCGAGAATGACATAGGGAATACCGGCATCTTTGAGTTTTACGCCCGTGCAGATTCCCGACATGCCGGCACCAACCACGATGACCTTGAAGTTTTCCACCGGCTTGCCGGCCAGCGTTTTTTCAAGCGGCTGGCGCCAGACCTCGTCCCGGTCGACGAAGTTGGTTTCCTCCAGCAGCATGGCGCAGAACTCGTCTTCCACCGGCTCCGCTGTGGAGAACTCCATCATCTCCTTCATGCGCTCGAGGCTCGGCACCGGAGGCAGCACGCCACCGTTGTCCCGGAGGCCTTTCAGCATGACGAAGGCGCCCTCGCGGATCTCTGCCGCCACGTCGTCGGCAAAGTTTCCGGAGTCGTCCGGAAAGAGACTGCCCTCGGGTACCTCGATGGGCGCCGGCTGATAGCGTTTGGCCATCCAGCGATCGTCGCCGCAGAGCTGCGTCATCACCATGAGCAGCGTCGGCAGATTCGCATCCGCCAGAGCACGTTGCAGGTCTTCGTCGGTTCCCGGAATGGACACTTCGCTCATCAATTTCCCCTTCAAGAATTTCCCCTTCAAGCCCGAAGGTGGGCCCGATCGGCGCTGTCACTCTCTGACCGCACCGGGCTCAATGCCTCGGGCGGGCAAACCATCATTCTAGCCCGGCTCTGCGCCAGGCGTCACAGCATCTGAAAGGCGACGCAGACGAGGAAGATAAAAAGGGCCATGAGCAGCAGACGCCGGGCACCTGCGGGGCGGCTGAAGGCACCGCGCGCCCCGGCGAGCAGGGGCCAGGCACCGGCTACCGACAGAGCCACAGCGAAACCAATCAGATTCCACCAGAGCCAGGAAACGTTCGGCAGCAGCAGCGCCACGGCACCGTTGGCGCCAAGGCCAACCAGGAACCCAATCAGAGCCCGCCCTTCGAGGCGGCGTCGGGCCTCTGCATCACCGCCGCTGACAAGGGCGATCACAAACAGGGCCAGGAGGGGTCCGTTGGCCATGGACCCGATCTTGTTGATGGCTTCGAGCACCGTGGGGGCGATGCGCTCCACCTGGAAACTGAAGACGACGGCAAAGAGCCCCCAGCCGAGCGTTGCGAGCTTGGAGGCGCGGAACAGCGTGCCTTCGGCCATGGCGCCGCGCCGATCGACGATGTCTTCGATGGTGGCGGCAGACAGGGAATTCAGGGCCGAATCGATGGAGGACATGGCCGCGGCAAAAATCCCGACCATCACGAGACCCAGGAGTCCTGGCGGGAAATGCTCGAGCACATAGGCGGGAAACACGAGGTTGAAGTTCGGTGCTCCGTCCGACCCGGTGGGCAGGCCGGGCACGAAGTCCGCATGAGCCGCTGCATAGCTGGCCAGAGCCAGGCCGAGCAGACAATAGAGCAGCACCAGGGGAAAACGGAGCAGGCCGTTCAAGAGCAGGACTCGATTCGAGCCCTCCACGGAGCGCGCCGAGAGCACCCGCTGCGCCTGACTCTGATCACAGCCGTAGTAGGCGGCGTACAGGAAGAAACCGCCGATGAGCATGGGCCAGAAACCATAACTCTCACCGGCTTTGAGGCCCCAGTTACCGTCGAGGGCCCGGGTACGTTCGCTGTCGAACATCGTCGTGAGATCGATCTGCCCGGCGAGGAGCACGAGGGTCACGAGCACGGCGGCAATGATCAGCACCATCTGGACCACGTCGCTCAACACCACAGCACGCATCCCGCCGAGCACGTCGTAGGTGATGGTCACCGCCATGAGTATGCAGACGGCCAGCCCATAGCTGATATCCAGAAGCAGCGTCAGCACCAGGGCAACCCCATAGACGGTGACACCGGTCGCCACGCCGCGGAAGAGCTGGAAGGACAGGCTGGCGAGGGTTCGCGCCCGGTGTCCGAGGCGCTCCTCGAGAAACGCGTAGACGGACAGATGTCCGCCGGCACGGACCGGCGCCAGCAGAAACATCAGCGCCAGCATCGCCAGCGGCACCGCAAGCTCGTACTGGAGCCAGAGCATGCCGCCGCCGGCCACGAAACCCACGAAGGCCGGGGCGCCCAACAGGCTGTTCGTCGAGCACTGGGTGGCAATCGTCGACGTCGCCAGGGGCAATGCACCCATGTCGTTGCCACCCAGATAGTAGTCCCGCCGTGTCTGCTGCCGGCGCCCCACAAAGGCCGAAAGGCCGAGCATGGCAGCGAGGTAGACGACGACAACGGTCCAGTCGAAGCCGCTCACCGCTTATGGCACGTTATCTGCTTAGTCACGCACCATGAGTGAGCAAGAATCAAGCCAGCCGGACGATCTGAGCGACGCCCTGCGCCCGCTCCTCGCCCTGCTTTACCACGATGACCTGGCAACCCCGCTGGCCCAGCGCCTGGCCCGCATCGCCCGTGCTCTGCGGGCGGACACGACGTCGCGAGCCGTGACCCGCCGGCCGCTGTTGATCACCTACGGCGATACGATCCGCGACGACGGCGAGGTGCCACTCGTTACCCTGCGCCGCTTTCTGAAGCGCCATATTGGTGCAAGCATGGGGACGGTCCACGTGCTGCCCTTCTACCCCTCGTCCTCCGACGACGGTTTCGCCGTCATCGACTATCGCATGGTCGACCACCATCTGGGCGGCTGGGAGGATATCCGCGGCCTCGCCGAGGACTACGAACTCATGTTCGACCTGGTGATCAACCATTGCTCCCGGGAATCTCTCTGGTTCGCCGACTTCATCAGCGGTCGGGATCCGGGTCGGCACTTCTTCATCACGCTCACGGAGGGTTCAGACACGTCGGCCGTGATCCGGCCCCGCAGCACCCCGCTGATCTCCACGGTGCACACCTACGCCGGGATCCGACACGTCTGGAACACCTTCAGCGACGATCAGATCGACCTCGACTTCTCGAATCCCGAGGTCCTCGCCACCTTCGTGGAGATCCTGTTTTTCTATATCGAGCAGGGTGCCCGGGTGATTCGCCTCGACGCCATTGCCTTCCTCTGGAAGCGCCTCGGCACGAGCTGCATGAGCCTCCCGGAAACGCATGTGGTCGTGAAGCTCCTGCGCCTGCTGGTTGATCGCACCGCGCCCGGGGTACGTCTGATTACGGAAACGAACGTCCCCCATGAGGAGAATGTCAGCTACTTCGGCACCGGTGACGAGGCGCACCTCGTCTATCAGTTTTCCCTGGCGCCGCTGCTTCTCTACAGCTACGTCTTCGGCGACGCGAGCTACCTGACCACCTGGGCTGCGCGCCTGACGCCACCCCCGGCCGGCAGCAGCTATCTGAACTTCATGGCCTCCCACGACGGGATCGGCCTGCGACCGCTCGAAGGCCTGATCCCCGATGAGAACGTCGAGCGACTGGTCGAACGTATGCACGAACGCGGCGCTTTCGCCACGCTGCGCGATGCCGGTAACGGTGAGCAGCGCCCTTACGAGATCAACGTCACCCTGTTCAGCGCCTTCGGCGAAGACCTGCCGCCCTACCTGGCCGCGCACACGCTGCTGCTGTCCTTCCAGGGGCTGCCCGCGCTCTACATTCACAGCCTGCTCGCCACGCTCAACGACCTGGAACTCGTCGAGCAGACCGGCAGAACCCGATCCATCAACCGCGGCCACTGGCGCCTCGACAATCTCGAAGCGGCGCTCAAGGATCCGACCTCGCCGCAGGCGCAGGTGCTCGCACATTGCCGGGACATCATCGAGCGCCGGGACGAGCAACCGGCCCTTGGGGAAGCCGCGGAGCAACACGTCAGCCCGAGCCCGCCGGGGGTGTTTCTCCTGCGGCGCGAGTGCCCTGGGCAGCAGCTCGTGGTCGCCGCGTCCGTGCGTCCGGAGCCTCAGGACATGCCCGTGGCCGGCAGTGGCTTACCCCTGGGCACCTTCACCGATCGTTTGAGCGGCAGGCGGGTGACCGTGGGGGATACGCTGAGACTGGCGCCCTACGAAGTGTTATGGCTGGACGTCACCGAGCCCGCTGTGGGCCGGGGCAGCGAAGACCCGGAGCGCGCTTAGGAACTGTTCCGACCGCGTTCAGGCAAAGGCGACCTTCGATTCCGGGATGTCGTAGTCGGCCTTGTCGGCTGCCACGGCCTCGAGCATCTCCGTGAAGATGTCTCCATGGACGCTCGCAACCCGGTGCCAGGAAGGAATGAACGGCGTCTCTTCTCCACCTTCCAGATAAGCCTCGCCGGCTTTCAGGATGTTGGTGGCGAACATTTCCACCGCCTGCTCCTCCGCATGGCGGTCCAGATGCAGGCCGTTGATGGCAGCGTCGTTTGCGTAGGATTCGATGAGATCGAGGGCGATCCGGTAGTAGCAGGCTTTCGCCGTGCGCACCGCGCCCGTGTCGAAAACCACGCCGTAGGTGGCGAGCTTCTTGAAGAGTGCCTTGGAGATGTCGAGGCTCATGCGGGAGAGTCCGCGGCTCGCATCTTCCGGCGACAGGTCCTGATGTTTGTGGTCGTAGTTGTCGGCGATTTCCACCTGACAGAGCCGGTTCGTCGAGTAGTTCCGATAGACCTCGGAAAGCAGGCCGATTTCCAGTCCCCAGTCCGAGGGAATCCTGAGATCGGCCAGCACGTCCGTGCGCATGGCGAACTCACCGGCCAGCGGATAGCGGAAGCTGTCGAGATAATCGAGGTAAGGGTGCCCGTTGGCGAGCTGTTTCATGGTCCGGATCAGCGGCGAAACCAGCAGCCGGCTCACCCGTCCATTCAGCTTCTGGTTGCCGAACCGGGCGTAGTAACCCTTACAGAATTCGTAGGCGAACTGCGGATTGGCCACCGGATAGATGAGGCGTGCCAGCAGCGACCGGTCGTAGGTGGTGATGTCACAGTCATGCAGAGCCACGGCCTCGGTCGTACGCAGGGCCTGCACATAGCCGAAGCAGTACCAGACGTTGCAGCCTTTACCCCGCTCCTGGGGAGCGAGACCTTCGGCGGCGAGCTTTTCCTGCACCGCTCCCATGCGCGGGCCGTCGTTCCAGATCACATGGTGCCGCTGCGGCAACACGGAGAAATACTCGAGGGCGTGGTGGTACTGCGCTTCCGTTGCCATGTCGAGACCGATGACGATCTCACTGAGATAGGACGCTTTCGACAGCTCCGCGACGATCTGCGCCAGCGCCGGCTGTTCCAGCTCTGAGTAGAGACAGGGCAGCACCAGGGCCATGGGCCGCTGCGCCGCAAATTCCTCGAGTTCCGCTTCCAGCGCCTCAACCGGGCGATCGCAGAGATTGTGCAGCGTGGTGATGATGCCGTTCTGGAAAAAGTCGCTCATGCGTGGGCTCCCTGCGCCGCCTGGCACTGTGTATCGAGCAGCCCGCGCACGGCCTCGAGCCAGGCACCGGGACCGGCAACCGGTGCCCGGGACGTGTTGGGATTGTCCGGGCTGAGGTAGCCGCCCTCGCGCAGCGGAAAGACGATGGCATGGTCTGCCCGTTCCATCATCTCCAGATCGTTTGGCGCATCCCCGCAGGCGATGGTGCGGGCATGAATACCGAACTGAAAGCGCAGCAGGCGCCAGAGTTTGCCGACGGCGCGACTCTTGTTCATGTGCGAGCCGACGTGGTGAAAGCGGCCGCCGAGGACGAGGCTGAGCCCCTGGGCCTCGAGGGCGCTCTCGAAGCGGGCGAGCTCGGCGTCGCTCCCTTCCCAGACGATAGGTTCCGAAGCGAGACGATGGCGGGCTTTCTCGGCCGCACTGTGGGACAGGCCCGTACGCTCGGCAACCTCGTCCGGGGTCATGTCGGAGAAGCCGCGGAACTTGAAGTCATCGCGAAAGCGGAGCGAGCGCAGTGCGCCGAGCACCTCCGGGTAGGGGGTACCGAAACACTCCAGCTCGAAGCCGCCGAGGCGCTGCCTGCCGGGACGGCAGAGCGTTTCTTCCCGCCAGGCGATGCCGGAGCCGTTCTCGAAGATGAGTACCGGATCCGATTCGCAGTGGCGGACGAGATCGATCATTTCAGAAGGGGTTTTGCTCGAAGCCAGCGCCACCCGTGCATCGCCATAGCTGGCGGAGATGGTGTCGATGGCGGCACCGGCTTTAGCGTTCATGTACTCGTCATCGAGCAGGGTGCCGTCGAGGTCGGTGACAATCAGCCAGTTCATGAGAATCTCCGGAACTCGGTTGCCTGCCCCCTGATAATGCAAGGGGCGGGCCAGCCCGGAGACCCCGATCGGTGGTTGCCGGTGGCACCTACTCGCACCAGGACAGTTCAGCCACATCCCATGCACCAGTTTTGTGCGTCAATTTGGTGCACTTGGCCGGGGCCGCTCGAGACACCCCGCGGGCGTTCCCGCGCTCCGTGTCCGCGGCTCTGTATACTGCGGTGATGACCGATACCGCAGTCGAGTACCAGCGCGAGCGCAAACGAGAGGGCAAGGTTCCGGTCAGTACCAAAATCTTTCAGGGCATCGGCGGCTTGCCGAACAGCCACAAAGATTTTGCGTTCAACAACTTCCTGCTGCTCTATTACAGCCAGATCCTCGGGGTGCCCGCCTCGACGGCTTCTCTGATCCTCGCGCTCTGCCTCTTCGCCGACGCAATCACCGACCCGCTCGTCGGTGCCTACTCGGACAATTTCCGTTCCCGCCTGGGACGCCGGCACCCCTTCATGTACGGGGCGGCAATACCGCTGGGACTCGCCATCTTCCTGCTGTTCAGCCCCCCGAGCGGAGCCAGCGAGCTGGTGCTCGTCGGCTGGATGTTCTTCTTCACCCTCGCCACGCGCACGGCTTTCACTTTTTTCATCATGCCCTGGAACGCTCTTGCCGCAGAGTTTTCGGACGACTACGTGGAACGGACATCAATCATCACCTTCCGCTACCTCGTCGGCTGGATCGGCGGCGTGATCTTCACCTTCAGCATGTACAGCTTTGTGTTCACCTCTTCACCGGAGTATCCCGCGGGGCAGCTGGACCCGGGCAACTATCCGCTCTTCGCCATGATCCTCGGCGCGGTGATGACGCTCTGGTGTCTGCTGACAACGCACCTCACGCGGCGGGAAATCCCCTACCTGCTCCAGCCCGTGCAGGAAACGCCGCCTTTCAATCTCATGAGCCTCGTGCGGCAGGTGATCCTCGCGCTGCAGAGCCCGAACTTCCGCCTGGTGTTTGTTGGCGTACTGCTTTTTGCGGGCATCGCGGGCGTGGGTCAGGTCTTCGACATCTACATGAATACCTACTTCTGGGAGTTCAAGCCGGAGGACCTGCGCTGGTTCGCCACCGCCATCATCGGTGCCATGGCCGCCTTCGTCTTCGTCCCGCTCCTGCAGAAGCACTACCAGAAGCAGACGATCCTGGTCACGGTTCTCGCCTCGACCATGGTGCTGGCCATGATCAAAGTGCTGTTCCGTTTCTGGGACATCTGGCCGGAGAACGGCGATCCCCGGCTGCTGATTGCGCTGCTGGTACACGCCTGGATGATCAGCTTCCTGCTCACCACGGCCGGGATCATGTTCGGCTCCATGGTTGCCGACCTCGTCGACGAGCAGGAGCATCGGGTGCAGCGTCGTCAGGAAGGTGTGTTTTCCTCAGCCATCGGCTTCTCCGCAAAGGCAACGTCCAGCCTCGGTCTGATCGTCGGCGGCTTTCTCCTGGACTTCTACATTCGCTTTCCCCGCGGCACGCAGCCCGGAGAAGTGGATTACGACGTGCTGGTGCGCATGGCGATCACCGATGGCATCGCCATCCCGCTGTGCTACTTCCTGCCGATCTTTCTCCTGACCCGCTACACGCTCACCCGGGAACGGCTCACCCTCATCCAGTCGGAGCTGAAACGTGACTGAGGCGGGCACCGGCGGCATGTTCTCCTCCCTCGCCTTCCGCGACTTCCGACTGCTGTGGTTCGGCAACGTCGCCGCCACCTTCGCCATGCAGATGCAGATGGTTGCCCGGGGCTGGCTCATCTACGACATGACCGCCTCACCCATGGCGCTCACCTGGGTGATGCTCTCTTTCATGCTGCCCTCCGTGGTCTTCAGCCTGGCTGGCGGCGTCATCGCCGATCGCCTGCGCAAGCGCTCCATCATGATCATTTCCGGCATCCTCAACACCGTCGCCACAGCGGCCCTGGCGGTCATCGTCTACAGCGGCGAGGTCACTTTCTGGCACTTCATCTACTTCGGCCTCTTCAACGGCACGGTGCTGGCCCTGTCGATGCCTGCCCGGGCCAGCGTCACACCGGAGATCGTCGGCCGCGATCAGGTGGTGAACGCCATGGCGCTGCAGAGCGCCACCTTCAACCTATCGCGCATCGTCGGCCCGACCCTGGCCGGCGGACTCATCGCCATCTTCGCCGCCGGTGATACGACCTCGGCGGAAGGGGTCGGCATCGTCATCTTCACCGTCGCCGCCCTCTATCTCGTCAGCGTCGTCTGTACCGCCCTCATCCGCTACCAGGGTGAACCGCACGGCACCGGCAACAGCACGCCGCTCGAGGATATCCGCGAGGGCTTCCGTTTCATGGGCGAGGAGCGCCTGGTCCTCGGGCTCCTGGTCATGGGCTTCGTGCCCATGACCTTCGGTTTCTCGGTGACCTTCCTGATGCCGGCGTTCAACGCCGACGTCATCCTCGGCGGACCGGACACGCTCGGCCTGCTCATGACTGCAGCGGGCGCCGGCGCCCTCGGTGGGTCGCTGCTTCTTGCCCGGGCCGGAGACATCGGCCACAAGGGCAGAGTGATGTTCCAGGCGGGCTACCTCTGGGCCATCTTCATCGGTGCCTTTGCCCTCTCCGGCAACCTGATTGCCGCCATGGTGCTCGGCGCCATCTGTGGGCTCTTTGGCGCGGTCATGGGCTCGCTGAACATGAGCGTGATCCAGATTGCCCTGCCGGACGAGATTCGTGGCCGGGTGATGGCCATCATGATGATGGCCCACGGGTTCATGCCGCTTGGCATCATTCCCGTGAGCGCCGTGGCGGAACGGTGGGGCATCGATCTGGCGCTGCTGCTCGCCGCCACCCTCCTGGGGCTCAGCCTTTTCGCCCTGCGCCTGTGGATTCCCGGGCTGGCCACCATCGACAAGGGTCACTCCGAAGGCACGGAGGACGCCTCGGAAAAACCTCAGGCTCAGCCTCACTCCTGATATTTCAAGCACTTAGGACGACCTAAAGATCCCTAAAGTCTGAAAATCCCGCCGTCAGGATCCCTCAGACCCAATCCACCCATGCTCGGCCCGGCAATGAGTGGAGGAAGGTCATGCACAAGTTCAACTGGCTGATTCTCGGTACGCTGCTGCTCGGCGGCTGCGTCACCCAACCCACCCCCGAGCCCCCGGCCCTCAGTACCTCGGCGAGGGATCAGATCGGCTATATGGCCGTCCGCGCTCCGGTTCGCCCGAAGATCGCCCTTACCGCAGACCTGGACGGCAAAGGCGAAGCCGCCGGCAGAACCGCCTGGAGCGCCGGCTCCGGCTGGTTGAGCGGGTCTATGGAAATGGCGTCCCAATCCGGGGACGAAGGCGCGATTCTCATCGCCCTCTTCGGGCTGGCGACAGCGCCCATGGTTGCTGCCGGTGGTGCCCTGTACGGAGCCGCGGCCGCCGACTCCGCAGAGGCGGTGCAGGAGGGCAACGCCGTGCTGAGCGAAGCGCTGGACTTCGCCCCGGCGATTCTGGCGCGCAGCTTCGAGGCCGCCCTCGCCGCGGAGGCGCCGGTACGCTGGCAGGAGGTGGGATCGGAGCTCAGTGACAGCGAGCTCATCGCCGCAGGTTTCGATTCGGTGCTGGATCTCGAGTTCGATCAGATCACGAGTCGTGTGGCAGAAAACCGCATGCACGTCTACTTCGTGACCAGCTACGGCATCGAGCTCACCAACCTGCACACCGGGACCAACCTGGCTTCGCGCCAGTGGCGGCAGATTCTGCCCACCCAGTCCGTCTCCAGCTGGGCCGGGAACAACGGCGAAGGCCTCGCCCTGGCGCTGGATGAAGATTTCGATGCGCTCGCCGCTGAGACCGTCGCCGAGCTCTTCACCCGACCCGCGATCCGCGTCCGTGGCCTGGAGCCGGTTTCCCGGGGTGCTTTCGGCGTGGGCACGATTCCCGGTCGGCGGCCCCTGTTCATCTGGACGGCTCTGGACGGCAACGGCAAGGCCGGCAGGAACGCCGTCCGCTACGAGCTCGAGTTGCGCGGGCGGGAGGAAACCGCGACCTATGAGACCGACGGGACGCGTTTCGTGCCGCCAGAGCTCCTGCTCGCCTGCGAACGCTACCGCTGGCGGGTGCGCGCCCACTATCAGAGCTTCGGCACCCCGGCCTCGAGTGCCTGGACGCCCGAGTACCGATTCAAAACTGCCTGCGGAGGGTGAGTCCATGATCACACTGTCTTCGGAACTCGAAATCGGCGCCTGGCGCGTGGAACCGGACCGCGCGCGAATCTGTCGCGGTGCCACGGAACGATCACTGCAGCCGCTGTCCATGGACATCCTGCTCTACCTGTCCAGCCGCCCGGGTGAACTCGTGCTTACCGATGAGCTGATCGAGCGTTTCTGGCCGGGACGCTGCACGGGGAGCGATGCCGTCCATCGACGCATCGCCGACCTTCGCCGTCAGCTCGAGGATCAGGCCCGGGACCCGGAGTACATCGAGACCATCCCGAAACGCGGCTACCGGCTGATCGCGGCCGTGCGCGGCACCCGGGAAGCGGACTGGCTCGTCGTACCGCCGGTAAACCCGGAGACAGAGACACCAACGCTCAACATCGAACTCAAGGTCACCGGCGACGGGCGACAGCTCCTCGAACGGCTCCTCGCGCTCCTGGACGGAGGTTCGGCGCTGAACAGGCAATGAGGCGCTGAACAGGCAATGAAAAGACTTTCGGCAGCCGCCGGAAAGGAGCCGCGCAGGCAAATCCTGCAAGACTCGGAGGCCCAAGCTGAAACGAAAGAGAAGAGAGGTTTGCGATGCGATCCGTGATGATATTTGCCGTACTCGGGGCCTTGTTCCTCGCCCAATCAGCGAGCGCCCGAGAAGCCCTTGTCGATCGTCAGACCCCGGCCATTTTTTCCGGAACCTACCGGATCGACTTCTCCAGCGGCCCGCCACCGCTGATTGGAGAACTCGTCGATTGTACCGCTGAAACCGTCCCCGGGCCGTTTCTGGAGACCAGACTCACCTATGTCGCATTCCCAGGGGTTTGTGACGACTTCTCCGAGACCCCCTGCAACGGACGCCTGGTCGCCCTCTTCGAACGCTGTCTGAGCACGGAGATCAGTCTCACGGGGGAAGCGCTTGCCGGCGGCTACACGGTGAGCCAGCTGCGGATCTGTTTCGACCCGCTGGCGGATGCGGGCCTCGGCATCGCCGCTCACTGCTCCGCAGCGGAGGCGGTTGCCCACGGCGCGTCCCGGGCGATCGGGCGGGCGGCGGCGGATGGACCTACCGGTGAAGTGCAGTCGATCGCCAGCATTGAAGAGAGCCGCTGGTTCCGGATCGACGATCGCTGGACACGCGTTCGACGGCTGCCTTTGATTTCCGACGGCCTCTTCGAACGCAATCCGCCAGGCCCTGCGAGCTGCGTCGTGCAGCCGGACGGGTGCGAAATCCAGGGCATCGGCCGCTACTGAGTTCATCGGCGTGCCAGGGACGGCGCGCCGGAAGGTGATCAGTTGGCTTTGAGACTGTCGAGCGGCACTTCCGGTTTCGGCCGAAGCTCCACCCTCCGCAGGCGGCCTTCCTCGAAACGCAATACGCGCCGGAACTTGTTCGTTCCCTGCTCATAGACCCATTCCGTTACCCGGGCCTCCACACCAGGTACGTAACGGTGATCCCAGGCGTATTCGAGGTCGGGTTTGCCGCAGCGCTCGAGCACTTCGAAAAACGTGTAGCCCCGCTGGATGACGTCGTCGCCGCAGCGCATGCTGGCCTCGCTCTGCATCGCCCCGCCCAGGAGTCCGAACGCCAGAAGGAACAGCCTGGGAGCCTTGGGTGGTCGCCCGCTCATGATCGAACGCTAGCCCGCAAGCATCGTCGCAGGCAAGCAGATGACGTCTCTGGTCCGACGGGGGATACTGCTCGCCGAACACCCATCGTGAGCCAGCCCATCAGCCCTCGAACAGCCGATTTCAGCCTGCCTCTACTGGCAGAGGCCATCGCCGCGAAGCGAACCCGGGAGGCCTTGAGCTGGCAGGGCGTCGCCAGAGCCGTCGGTCGCTTCGTGCCGGTCTCGGCCGGAACGATCAGCAAGCTCGGGAGTCGACCAACGGCAGAAGGTGACGGTGTGCTGCAGGTGCTGCTCTGGCTCGAACGGAGCCCCGAGAGTTTTGTGCCCGGTGACCACCATGGCTCCGCCGAGCCCTACCTGCTGCAACCACCGCCCCCTGGAAAAATCCTCCGTTGGGATACCGCCGCTCTGCACCGTGCCCTCGACCACGCCCGCGCTGACGAGTGTTTGAGCTGGACGGCCCTGGCAGACCGTATCGGCGGGCTCAGCGCCGCCGCCCTGACCGCTCTGGCGAAAGGAGGGCGCACCCACTTTCCCATGGTCATGCGCATCACGGGCTGGCTGAACCGGCCCGCGGCCTCCTTCACCCGCCTGAGCACCCGTTGAGATGACGGCGCTCGTTACCGGCAGCACGGGCCACCTTGGCGAAGCGCTCATCCGCACGCTGCAGGCGCGGAAAGCACCCGTGCGTGGGATCGATCTCAACGCCAGCGCCACCACCGACGTTGTCGGCAGCATCAGTGACCGGAACGCCGTGGCCGAAGCCATGCAGGGCGTCAGCACCGTCTTTCACACGGCCACCCTGCACAAACCCCACGTGGCCACGCACAGCAAAGCGGACTTCATCGACACCAACGTCACCGGCACCCTGGTGCTGCTCGAGGCGGCTCTCGAGGCCGGGGTGAAGGCGTTCATTTTCACGAGTACAACGAGCCTCTTCGGCGACGCTCTGCGACCGCCAGCCGGCGCACCGGCTGCCTGGATTACGGAAGACGTGGTGCCGAAGCCGAAAAACATCTACGGCGTGACCAAGAGTGCGGCGGAGGACCTGTGTCTGCTCTTCCACCGCAACCACGGCATGAACTGCATCGTCCTGCGCACATCGCGCTTTTTCCCGGAAGACGATGACAATCGGGCGAACCGTGAGGCCTTCAGCGAGCAGAACCTGAAGGCCAACGAGTTCCTCTACCGCCGCGCAGACATCGAAGACATCGTCGACGCGCACCTCCTGGCGCAGACCCATGCGGAACGTCTCGGCTTCGGGCGATACATCATCAGCGCGACCTCGCCGCTCACCGAGGCTGACCTGCCGGAGTTGAACGACAACGCACCGGCCGTGGTTGCCCGGCACTTTCCGGACTATGAGGTCATTTACGGAAGTCTCGGATGGCGTATGAACCCGCGTCTCGACCGCGTGTATGTCAACGACGCGGCCCGGCGCGACCTCGGCTGGACGCCGCGCCGGGACTTCGCTCATGTGCTTGCCTGCCTCGCCGCCGGCGAAGAGTTCGTCAGTCCCCTGGCCCAGCGTATCGGCCGCAAGGGTTACCACGATGTGGTGTTCAACGACGGGCCCTTCCCCGTCGACGACGGCTGAGGCCGCCTCGCTTTGCAATCCCCGGAGGCTCCGTTAGGGTGCCCGGAGCAACAGGGTTGAGGGATCAGGGATGACGGCGACCGGCTTCGGTTTCACGGGCGGCAGGGCGTTTCGGCTATGGGCTTTGCTGCCGGGGCTCGTGCTGGGTTGCTTCGCGGCTTCCAGCTACGCGGCCAGCTGGCCGCAGGACCTCGAAAGCGACAGCGGGGATCTGATCCGTGTTTTCCAACCGCAGATCGAGTCCCTCGAAGGCAACAGCCTCGAAGCGCGCACCGCCATTTCCGTGACCACCCGCGACGCCAGCGCACCGCTCTACGGCGCCATCTGGATCGTCGCCCGCCTGGATGTGGATCGTTCCACGCGCACGGCAGTGATCCGGGACATCGACGTCACCGACGTGCGCATGGCAGAAGCCAGCGAAGATCAGCGGCAGGCGCTGGCGAGCTTCATCGAAGCGAACGTCGAGACGGCATCCATGGCAATCGCTCTGGATCAGATCGTTGCCGACCTCGATGGCGCTGCCGGGTCCGAAACGGCCTCCGAGCTCAAACACGATGCCCCTGAGATCGTGCTCTCGAAAGAACCGGCGATCCTCGTGAGCATCGATGGCGATCCCGTGTTCCAGGACATCGAGGGAGCCGGCTTCGAGCGCGTTGTGAACACGCCGTTTCTGATCGTCAAAGACGGCCGCAGCCAGTATCTCTACGTGGGGAGCAACGCCTGGTTCGAGGCTCGAGACACCCTCGGGCCCTGGTCGCTCACGAACCGCGTGCCGGATTCGATCCGCTCCCTGGTAGAGCCGGCCGACGACAACGCCGACCTCTCGGAGACCCGCATCATCGTCGCCACCGAGCCGACGGAACTCATCGTCACGGACGGCGAGCCAACCTGGGCGCCGGTTGAGGGAATGGATCTTCTGTATCTCGAAAACACCGACAGCCAGGTGTTCCTGGAGCTCTCGAGCCAGCGCTACTACCTGCTCCTTTCGGGCCGCTGGTACCGCTCCGCGGAAATGCTCGGCGAACTGCGCTGGGACAACGTTCCGAACGACGAACTGCCCGCCGCCTTTGCGGCCATCCCACCGGACTCCGTCAACGGTGCCGTGCTGAGCCAGGTGGCCGGGACGGACGAAGCGCGCGATGCGGTGCTCGACAACAGCATCCCGCAAACAGCCGCCATCAATCGCGACGACGACTCCTTCAGCGTCAGCTATGACGGCGAGCCGGATTTCGCACCGATCGAAGACATTCAGGTCGAATACGCACAGAACACGAGCGCCGCGGTCTTCAAGTACGGCGACACCTACTATGCCTGCGACGAAGGTGTCTGGTACGCCTCCTCGAGCCCGACCGGTGGCTGGACCGTCGCCACGAGCGTACCCGACGCGATCTACAAGATCCCCGCCGACAACCCGCATTACAACGTGACCTACGTGAAGGTCTACGACGTGACGCCGGAAGTGGTCTACGTCGGCTACACGCCCGGCTACTACGGCAGTTACTACGCCTATGGCACGGTCGTTTACGGCACCGGCTGGTACTACCGCCCCTGGTACGGCCCCTACTACTACCCCCGCTATCCGACCTGGGGCTTTCACGTGCACTACAACCCCTGGACCGGCTGGAACTTCGGCATCAGCTGGACGAACGGGCCCTTCCGTTTCACCTTCTCCACCGGCGGCGCCTGGTGGGGTGTCGGCGGCTTCCGACCTTACCCGCGCCCCTACGTCCGCGGCGGTTACCGGAAGACCAACATCAACGTGAACATCGACAACAGCATCAACATCGGCGGCGGCAACCGCCCGAGCACCCGGCCGAACGTTTACGACCGCCCGGAGAACCGGGCCCGCGTCGCTGAACGGCCCGCAGCCGACAACCGCCAGGCACGACCGGCCACGGGCGCGGCAAACAACGTCCTCACGGACCGCGCCGGCAATGTTTATCAGAAGGATCAGGCCGGGAGCTGGAACCGCCGTGAGAACGGCGAATGGAAGCAGGCCGGGGATCTCGATCGGGCCAACCGGCCAGGCACGACAGACTCACGCCCAGCGACGGCTGACACACGACCCGCCGAGCGGCCGACCCAGCAGCCGTCTACCCGGGACAGGAGCAGCTATCAGCGGCCCTCGAACCAGGCTGCCCGGCCGCAGCTGGAGCGGGACTACCGGGCCCGGCAACATGGAGCCCAACGGGCCAGCTCTTTCCAGAGTCGCATGCCGGCGCGGCGCCGTTGATTAGGAGACGCTGAGCGTCGAGCTACCGAATCACGCGGAGGCGGCGCGCTCTGCCGCCACGAGCGCCTGGAACCCGTCCCACTCACTCCAGTGATCGCAGAGCTTATCGATGCTCGTCTGCCAGGGGTCATAGTCGTCGGGATAGTCGAGGAACTGACCAAAGTACCCGCGATCGGGATGGTCGCTCACGCCGTGCGCAACCCGTCTCGAACCCTCATGAGGATTCCCCTCGCGCAGCCGCCGGATACGGAAATAGACGTTCATGCGCGGGTTCGGCCCGAGGTTCGGCGTTGGCGTATGCGGGCAGCTGTGCAGGGCGATGACGACGTCGCCGGCTGCGAGCAGCACGGGCGTCAATTCCGGCCAGGGCCATTGCGCCGTCGCCTCGACGCCGTGGGCCCGCTCGCGGGCCAGGGTGCGGATCGAGTCCGGCAGCCCGTTCATGTACGGCCGGCCGTTGCGATCGATCTTGACCCGAGGCCAGTCCAGACCTTCCGGGCCGATTACCCCACCGCTGTCCCGCTGCCGCCGGAACACGGCCTCCACGTCTTCGTGCACCCCCTTCACCACCGCAAACTGCCCGTTGCCGGGCACCAGCTGATCGTTCAGGCAGACGCCGACGAGAGCCGTATAGCTCCCCGTGGAAATGCGCCGATCCGGGTCGATCCAGAGCTGACCGTCGTTGCTGCCCCGGCGATCGTCGTTGTCGCCGAAGTAGGGTGCCGGGTGCTTCGGACGATGCGTCAGCGGATCAATGTCGTCCGCCGAGTCCGGCAGCGGGCCGTTCCAGCCACCATCTACATGGGTGCCGGGTTCGCCACCGAGCTGATCGAAGGGCGGCGTCACGGCCACCTGGCAGCTCACCACGTCGGGGAACGGTCCCATCTCCCGACGCAGCAGGTCGGCGACGCAGCCATTACGCAGCAGGCCGAGAATGTCCGGATGGGTGGCAAGCTCCGCAGGGACGAGCAAACGCCGCTCGTCTTTCGGCAACGCGGCCACGATCCGCCCGCGGGCAGCTTCGAACACCTCAGGCGGCACCGCGTTTCTGACGACCACGAAGCCGTCCTCGAAGAACCGGCGCTTTTCCTGCTCATCCAGCGAGGGTGCGTGCATGTTTGTCTTCTCTCCCCTGAGCATCGAAGATACCACTGTTTTCAGGGGACCAGAGACCGGGCGCACGCCGTCCAGCCATGCACTACACGGAAAACTCTCATCTGCTCCGCGACTTCGTGAGCCGGGGCCTCGTGGCGCTGTCCCCGGACCAGCTGGGTATTCCAGCCGACCTCCACGACCATATCTACGACCGGGAAATTGCTCTGTTTCGCGCAAAGGAGACCATCAACTCCGCGAGCATTCCGGAGATCCTCGAGGTGCTGGCAGCACCGGGCCTGGTTGCCGCCGTCGATCGGCTGCTCGGGCCGGACTGGGCCATCGTCCCGTTCACCCACAACACCCCCTTTGTCAGTGGCGCCTACGACCAGCACTGGCACAAGGACGACAACGGCCCCTACAACGGCCGCTGGCCCCGCCACCACCAGTCCGTGCAGATCGAGCTGCTCTACTTCCCTCAGGCCGTCACCGCCGAGATGGGCCCAACGGCGACGATCCCCTACTCGCAGTACTGGACCTTCAATCACGAAGAGAACCACGACAACTTCGCTGGTGCGGAGCATCTCGACTTCGACTACCAGCTGCTCGGTATGGAGACGATACCCGTAAGCGGCCCGCGTTCGAGCTACGCCGGGGAAGCGATCGTGAACCGCCAGACAGAGCACGACGTCCGCATGCGCAAGGCGGTCGCGGATACCGGCTGGCCGCTCATGGCGCCTTTCGAGGCGGCGCCGCTCGAGGCCGGCAGCGTGCTCCTCTACTCCCACAATCTTTTCCACCGCGGCAATCATCGCCGGGATCCCTTCGAACGCTGGCGCGAGCGGCCTCGTTTCATGTGGCGCTTCTGGCTCTACCGCACCACTGATCCCACGGGCGAGCCAACACCTTTTCCAGCCGTTCCGCGGCAGGATGTCATGACCGCCCAGGACCTCACTGAGGCCGATGACAACCTGACCACCCTCTGGCGCCACCACTACCACTGGGCGCTCAGCGGTACACCCCCAGCACCCGCCACAGCATCGGCCACGGTGGCCGAACTGGCTGAACAACTGGCCGCAAAGTACGACGTCGCTGAACCCCAGCGTCTTGGCGCCGCCTATCGTCTCGCGGACCACGCAGACCGCGAGGCCGCCATCGCCATTCTCGGCGCGGCCCTCGGCGCCGAGCGGGAGTCCGTTCGACGCGCCGCGACCTACGGACTCATTGCCTGTGGCGAAGACGCCACCGGTGTGTGCCTGGCAGCCAGTGACTCACCCCGCCGCTGGCTCCGTAAAGCGGGCGTGCATTGCCTTGGCAGTACCGCAGCACTGACGCATGAGACGCTCACCGCCGTCACGGCCAGGCTTGCGGCCGATGGCTCCGTGGCGGTCCGCTCCACGGCTGCCCATGCACTGGGCTGTCTGGCCCGCCGTGCCGCTGCCCGTGGCTCGGGCACGGAGCTGTTGCCGGAGCTTGCGCAGGCGCTGGTCGATTCGCTCCTTCGGGAAGAGAACCGGCTGTCTATGGACCGCGTGCAGGGCCGGAGCATCAAATTCGTCCGCCCCACCGATGACAGCGATCTCTGCGAAGGAATCGGCATCGCCTACGGCGTCGATCGCTTCTCGCCCGTGCGCTCGGCTGTCAGGGAGAACGCGCTCGCCGCCTGCGTGATCCTCTGCACTCACGGTAGGCGGTATCTGGGAAAGAGCTTCAAAAGTCTCGTGAGCACCCTAGCGGTGACCGCACACACGGACGACAACGTCTTCTGTGTCGGGCTCGCTCAGGACGCTCTGGCACGCCTCGCGCAGGCGCCTGACCTCAGCGACGCAGAACGCACGCTGTTGACGGACACACTCGAGACGGCCCTCGCCGCCTCACCCATCCACTGCCGCGAGTCGCTGCTGCGCAGCAGTACCCGCGTGCTGCAACCCAACGCAGAGGAGACCTTGCCATGTTGACGATGCAGAACAAGACACCCTGGCTGGCCATAAGCCTTTCGCTGTTGCTGAGCGCTTGTCAGGAGTCCACTCCTCCTCTGGAGGCAGGGGCAGAGGCGACAGCAACGGCGCCGGAAGCGCCAACGGCGGCCGCAGCGCCGGTGACGGAATCCGTCGAAGAAAAACTGCTGCCGGGCATTCGCTTCCACGCCCTCGAGAGCAACGGCATCACCATGCGCGTGGCCGACATGGGTGAAGGGCCAGCTGTGCTGCTCGCCCACGGCTGGCCGGAGTCCTGGTACTCCTGGCGGCATCAGATCCAGGCCCTTGCCGACGCCGGGTTCCGGGCCCTGGCGCCGGACATGCGTGGCTACGGTGGTACCGACGCACCGGAGGACGTCGCCAGCTACAACCTCTTCGAGCTCGCCGCAGACATGGTGGGCATTCTCGACGCGCTGGACATCGAAACAGCGACGATGATCGGCCATGACTGGGGGGCTCCCGTGGCCACACACACGGTGCTCGTGTATCCGGAGCGATTCAATAGCCTGATACTCATGAGCGTGCCCTACGGCGGTCGCAGTCCGGTCAATCCACTGGAAGCCATGCGCGCCCGGACCGGTGACAACTTCTTCTACATGGTCTATCACAACGAACCCGGGGGCGTTGCCGAGGCGGAATACGACAGTGATCCCAGGGGATTTCTGAGTCGCATCTACCAGTCCCCGGATTCCCCGAGGCACCCGCCAGAGGTGACCGATCCGAAACGCTCGGCCGGTGGCTGGATCCCGCGACTGGGGGCTCCCCTTGGCCTGCCTGACTGGCTCCGCGAAGAAGACCTCGACTACTACGTCGCGCAGTTCGAACAGGCAGGTTTCCGCGGCGGTGTGAACTACTACCGCAATTTCGAACGCAACTGGCAGATGACCGAGGAACTCGGCAGCGCACCGGTGAGCGTTCCCACCCTCTTCATCGCCGGAGAGCAGGATCTGGTCATCGCTGGCGCCAACCGCGAGCAGCTGGCCGCGCAGATGGCCGAGACGATTCCCGACCTCAGAGACATCGTGCTTCTCCCCGGTATCGGCCACTGGGTCCAGCAGGAAGCGCCGGAGGCCACCAACGCGGCGATGCTCGAGTTCATCAACGGGCTTGCCGACGCCGAAGACGCTGTGGACCCGGAGTAGCCCCGACGGAACCCGCAGATCCCTACACTCAGCGTCCGGGCGAAGCCGCCGCCGCGCCTCGACGTCTCGTCGAACGCTTCAGGCACCTGGGACCGAGCGTGATCGTCTCCGGGGCCATCATCGGCTCCGGAGAAATCCTCCTCACGGCGAGCCTCGGCGCCAACGCCGGCTTCTTGCTCCTGTGGTGGGTACTCATCGCCTGCTGGAGCAAGTCCATCGTCCAGGCGGAACTCGCCCGCTACATCATCACTTCGGGGGACACCTACCTTCGAGCCATGAATCGCATCCCCGGTCGGATCCGGGGGCCGAAGGGGCCCATCAGCTGGCCCCTCGTGATCGGTCTCCTGGCTTTCCTCCCCGGGATCACCGGCATGGCGGGCATCATGGGCGGCGCCGGCCAGGCGCTGGATCTGCTCACCGGGATGGGCTCGCTCCCCGCCACGGCCCTGGTGGCGCTGGCAACCGCAGGCGTGCTCTGGACCGGCGCCTATCTAACCCTCGAACGCGCCATGCTCGCGCTCGTGCTCACCTTTACGGCCATCACGATCGTCTGCGCGGCGCTCATGCAGTTCTCGGACAACCGCATGACGGCTGCCGATCTTGCTGCCGGATTCCGCTTCGAGTTTCCGCCGGAGCTCGCGGTGCTGGCACTGGCCACCTATGGCTTCATCGGCGTGAACAGCAACGAAACGTCCGCCTACACTTACTGGTGTGTGGAAAAGGGCTATCCGAGCTTTATCGGCGCCGACCGGGACGAGGCAGGCTGGGTCGAGCGAGCCCGGGGCTGGATCCGGGTCATGCAGACCGACGTCTGGACCACCCTCATCATCCTCACCTGCGCCACGGTGCCCTTCTACCTGCTGGGTGCCGGGGTCCTGCATCGCAACGGGCTGACGCCGGAAGGTCTGGACACGATCCCCGTGCTTTCCAGCATGTTCACCGCCACCCTCGGCGACTGGTCGCTCTGGCTGTTCGGCATCGGGGCTTTCTTCATCCTCTTCTCGACGAGCATCTCGTCCACGGGCGCCGGCGGCCGCTACCTGCCCGAGTACGCCATCGAGCTCGGCTTCGTGAATCGCTGGCAGATCAACCGCCGCCTGTGGATCCGCTTCTACACCGTTATCGTGCCGGTGATTGGCCTGGGCCTGTACCTCGCCAACCCGAGCCCCATCGAGCTGGTGACCATCGCGGCCTCTGTGGGCGCCCTGGTGCTGCCGATTCAGAGCGGCCTCACCCTGTATCTGCATGCGAGGCATCTCGATCCACGGGTACAACCCGGCTGGCTCGGGCGCACTTTCCTCAAACTGATCTTCGTCTTTCAGTGCCTGATGGCAGGCGCGGTGCTGCGCTTCGCGATCTTCTGAAAATCAGATCGCGCCCTTCGCCCGCAGGCCGAAGACGATGATGCTGTCATCCACGGGATTCAGCGCGGGATTCACCAGCAGCTGCAGGTTCGGGGTGACCTCGAAGTGCTCGCCGATCTTCCAGCGGAAGTAGACCTCGCCGACGTACTGATCGCGGAGATCGGCGCCGTAGGTGTTTTCATTGGGCCGTCCCCAGTGGCCGGCGAAGCCCAGCACGTTGCCACTGCCCGTCTGGTACCCGGCACCAGCGCTGAGAGCCAGTTCCAGAAGACTGCCGCCTTCGTCCGCGTAGCCCGCCCGCACGAAGGGCATCCAGCGTTCCCCAAGCCAGGTGTTCCAGGAGAAGTTGGCGCCCCAGCCGCTCGGCGTGCCTGCGTCTGCGCGCGCATCGACATGCCACACCGTGACGTGAAGG
This sequence comes from Pseudomonadales bacterium, assembly GCA_965230005.1. Taxonomy (GTDB): domain Bacteria; phylum Pseudomonadota; class Gammaproteobacteria; order Pseudomonadales; family Azotimanducaceae; genus SZUA-309. The sequence goes on along the minus strand of OZ245934.1, from coordinate 5,225,644 downwards.
TTATCCAGATAGATCCGGTCCTGTGCGGAGGTCATCCCGAGCTCGACGGAGGTGAAGTACTCGTTGTCATCGAAGAACGACTCGACGGTCTCACCGAGATCGGTCGGATCCGCGTTCGTGTCGGTCAGCCCGGCAATGAGGAACGCCCGCTCCGTGAGCATGGTGCCGAAGGCGACACCGAGGGTGGCGTCGTTGGGGATCGGGATGGTCTGGGTGCCCGTGGAGAAGGCAAAGTTCGAAAAGCCGAGCCACGGACTGGCGAGGGCATAAACATCCAGGTAGTCGGTCACGTCCAGAAATCCGGCCAGGAGCGTCGACCGGCCCTGATTCAAGCGCTGCCGCCAGTAGAGATTGGTGAAACGCAGCTTTTCGTTGGAAAACGGCGGCGCAATCAATCCCGCATAGCCGAGCTCCCCCGCCAACGCATTGGGGGCGATATCGCCGGTTCGGTGCCGGTGCTCGAGCTTCCAGATCAGGCTACCGGTGTTCCTCCCGCCGCGATTCGCGAGGTCCCAGGTGCCATAGAACCGGACCATGCCGCCCCAGGCGCCCTTGTCACCGAGGCTTTCCGTTGCCCGGAACAGATTGGTCGTGTAGTCGACACCCATCGCCAGCCCCTGTTTATCCTGGAGCCGCGCTTTCCACTCCGTGATCGGATCCTCCCGGAGGATGTTCGCGACTGCATCCGGGCTACCGAAGGCGGGCCCCGCTCCACGGGACGCCGCTTCCGCCGCATGAGCGACGCCCGCCGCCGTCAGCGCCAGAAAGAGACAGACTGCCTTGCGTCTGATGCGGGGCCTTGCAGACATCAGTTGCCCGGTACGTAGTCCCTGAGAATGCCGCTGAAGTTGCCCTCGGGAAAACTGACGGCCTCCTCAGACAGGCGCCCATCAATCTCATTCCGGTAGATGCCACCGTTCTTCATCACGAGATGTATCGTGGGAATCAGTCTGAACTCAGGCGGTGCATCGAACCAGGCTGTGGTCCCGCCAATCACTGCAATGTCCTCCAGCGGATTGCCATCGATCAGGAGAAGATCCGCATACGCCCCTTCTTCGATTACACCAAGCGCGCCATCGCTGTAGGGGTTTCTGGGCCCCGATAGCGCCAGCATCTCTCCGGCAGTGGAAGTGAGCTGTTTGAGCACCTCGAAGTTACTGTCGAAAGTCTGCGTACGCCACCAGATCTCGTAACGGCGGGCTCTTTCCGCGTCCTCGAATTTTCCAACGTAGTCTGACGCGAACACGACATTGACGCGATGTTTCAGCAACAACCGACCGAAGTCTTCGAACTGCTTACCCAAGGCCTGAACCATCGGGATCTTCTCTGCCGGCATAAGCGGGTTCCTCGCCAGATCGGGGGAGATGCCCCACATCTGCGGAACCACATAGGCATCTTCTCTGGCGATCCGTCGCATGGTGTCTTCCGAAATGAAGAATCCGTGCTCGAAGGTTTTAACCCCGCAGTCGAGGAGTCGATTGACAGCCCTGTCGGTGAAGGTGTGGGCGGCCACGTAGGTGCCCCAGTCTTTCGCCGCTTCGACCGCGGCGCAGATCTCGTCTTCCGAATACTGGGTTGTATCGATGGGGTCGAAGCGTGATGAACCACCACCCCCGCCCATGATCTTAATCTGCGTGGCGCCGTTACGCAGATTAAGACGCACGGCCTTGAGAACTTCCGGCACGCCATCGGCAACGGTGCCGATACCCATACGTTCAAAATTGGACAAGTCACCCGCGTCGTTGAAACTGAAGCCGGGATCAGCGCGATCTCGGAAGTCTCCGTGTCCGGACGTCTGCGAAACAAAGGCCCCGGAAGGATACAGTCGGGGCCCGACGACCCTCCCACCGTCAATGGCGCGAGCCAGTCCGAAGGCCGGACCGCCCATGTCGCGGACGGAAGTGAATCCGTCCATCAGAAAGCGCTTCATGACGATCGTCGCGTTCAGCGCCATGTCGGTCAGGTCGAGATTCGTTTCGACCACACCAAAGTCCTGATTGATCATGACGTGCGCGTGCCCGTCGATGAGACCAGGCATGAGCGTGCGTCCCTGGCCATCGAGAACGACTGCACCTTCACCGACCTCGATATCGTCTCCGGAGATAGCCCGTATGAGGTTCCCTTCCACAAGCACGTTTTGACTCATGACCAACTCGTCACGTCGACCATCAAAGACATTGACGTTGGTGATCAGCACTCGATTCTCGGTCTCCTCGCTGGCAACCGATAAGGAAGTGGTTGAAAGACCGAGGGCCACCACAGCGACGAAAACCGCTTTCATCGAAACCGACGCGCACCTCTGTGCTGGTGTCTCTGCTGTAGAGGTCCCATAAGCGTTCCACTTGAACATTTTTTTCTCCATCTCTGCTCCAGCAGGGCAAGGACGGACTCCCCCCGCGATGCCCCGCACCCTGCAGCTTCCGGCCACGCTAGGTGAACGGCAGGCCTCGGGCTTGCCATTTCGCGCCAAGGTACTACCGTTGTTTGAAACTGAGGTTTGGCGATCGGCGGAGGCGCCTTGCAGGGCATGCAACCCGTTCTTATCTTGAGAGCCGCTTACCTGGCTTCCTACGTCTTCGCGCTGGAGAAGCTGGGGGTCGATCCTGCACCGCTCCTTGCACGACACCATCTGCCGGACGAGTCGGGACGTCTCGGCAAATTCATGGTCTCAGCCCGCGATGTCTACGAATTCGTGGAGGAAGCGACGACGCTCGCACCTCCCGGTGCGCTGAGCACCATCGCCGGCCTGCACAATGCCGGGCGTCAACCTAACCCCTTCCGGGAAGGAACCACCCACGCGGTCAATCTTCTCGACGCCATCCACAGACACAACGCCCTGGTTCCGCGTTATGGCCCCGGGTCGCGCTTTAAGGTCCGCATCAGCGGGAACGAAGTGTGCTGGCTCAAAGCGACGCGCTCGCCGCTGGCCGAAACAGAAATCTTCTGCGTGGCGAGCCTCATCGGGCATGTGCGCGGCTATACCGATGCGCGCTGGCTGCCAACTTCCGTGGCCGTGGGCGTCGCCTCACCGGAGGCTCTGAAGTATCAGCAGGAACTGCCAGGGCTGACCGTGCTCAGGTCTAAAGACAACGGCACACACGTACACTTTCAGGTCAGTGAGGTCTGGCAGAAACCGACCAATGCCCAGGACTCAACCGAGCGGCTACGATCCAGCAGCGCCGACGAGCCCGACTTCATCGAGTCGCTGCGGCTCCTCATGCAGGGGTACGCCCGCACCGGCAGGCTGAGCCTGGAAGAGACGGCCCGTGCCGCCCGGATGAGCATTCGGACCCTGCAGCGACGTCTGCAGCAGGCCGGCATATCCCACGCGACGCTCGCCGATCAGGCCCGCTTTGAAGTCGCACGCGATCTGCTCGCGACGGCCTCAGAGCTGTCGATCACGGAAATCGCCTTCGAACTGGGGTACAGCGATCCTGGTTCTTTTTCTCGTGCCTTTCGCCGCTTTGCCGGTGTGCCCCCGCAGGACTATCGGCGCCGGCAGATGCTGGCGCCTGGCCGATCGGTGGCCTGACGACGCCTGAGCGCGGATCACGGCTGCCGATGCGTCTCCTCCACTGCTACGATGCCGGCCCCGAAGGAGGAGAATCCCGTGCCCCTGGAACTGACTGATCGCGAAGCCCGCGTTATCGGCTGCCTCATGGAGAAGTCGGTGATCACCCCGGACCAGTACCCGCTGACCCTGAACGCACTGACCAACGCCTGCAATCAGAAGTCTTCCCGGGATCCGGTGATGAGCCTCGAGCCCGGTGAGGTGCTGGCCACCGTCCGCGCCTTGCAGGACAAACACCTCGTCCGCTCGGAAGAGAACTTCCGCACGCAGGTGGAAAAGTTCACCCACCGGCTCTGTAACACGCCCTTTTCGGACTACGAATTCGACCCGGCGCAGTTCGCCATCATGACCGTGCTGCTGCTGCGCGGCCCGCGGACGCCCGGGGAACTGAAGGCCAACGTCGGCCGCCTGCACAGCTTCGCTGACAATGCCGACGTGCAGGCGACGCTGGAGACACTCAGGCATCGCGAAGGCGGACCCGTCGTCGCCGAACTGCCGCGGACGCCCGGCCGTCGGGATTCGGAGTACATGCACCTGCTCTCCGGTCCGATCGACGATGCCGTTCAGGATCGATCGCCAAGCGGCTCCGATGGCGGCGCACCAAGCAGCGCACCGGCTGGCTCGGCAAACCGGGCGCCTTCGAGCCCGGCTCTGGAAGCACGGGTGTCCGCGCTGGAAGCCGAGGTCGCCGCGCTGAAGCAGGAACTCGCCGCGCTGCGCGGCGACGACCACGGGGAAGCCTAGACCGGCTGCAGGCAGGCTCAGAACATATTCGGACAGTGGGGCCGGCGTCTCGTGGCGAAGAGCCCATCGAGCGTGGCCGCCCGATCCCTGTCGGGAATCGTTATCCGGCCCATACGAGCCAGATCGCTGGCCCGGGCCTGGCCCGCCAGCAGTGTCGCCAGCGCGTCCGGCCGCGTCGCGAGATCCGGCGCCGTGCTTCCGGTCAGGCGCTCGACGCTCGACCCCTCCGGCCCCGCGGTCAGTCGATAACAGCCGTTGTTCCAGGGACAGAGATCGTCGTCCACCACCTCGAGCACGACTTCGCCGTCGACGTCGTAGCCGCGTGAGCCAAGTGCGGCTTCCGCATCCACAACGCGGGTCCAGATGCCGTCCCAGGTCTTACGCCTGAGCCGTCTCGGCTCGAGAAACAGGTTTGGCGCCGGATCGTCCTCCGCCACCATGTCGAAGCGGATGCGCTCCACCAGGTCATGACCGGCAAAGAACTCCCAAAGGCCGCGATAGGCCGCCATGTCGAGCCAGATGAAGTCGAAGACGTCCATGACCTGACTGGTCTCCGGCATGAGCTCCGGCTGGTGCAGCGTACGGAAGAAGCTGTAGCCGCGCGGCGCATCGTCCGCATCGAAGTAAACGGCAATGTAGCTGTGCTGATTGTTTTCCCGCCGGAGCATGATGTCCCAGTAGAAGTCACCGCGATGCAGCAGACCGTTTCCAGACTCTGCGTACTGTTTGTAGATCGCTTTGACGAGGGGCAGCGCCGCATCTTTCCCCATGAGCCGCACACCACCCGCCGGCCGCTCACCGAACTGAAACTGGATGAACCGCGGCGGAATCTCGTAAGCAACGGACGTTGTCGTCAGCCCATAGCCGAACCGCTGATAGATGGCCCCCATGGAGGCCCAGAGGATCGCCAGGGGTACGGACCGCTCGTGGGCACGCTGCAGCAGCCCCTCCATGAGCTGCCGGACGATGCCGCGGCGGCGGTAGCCGGGATCGCAGGAAACGAGCGTGACCCCATCGACCGCGACCGCCTTCCCGTTGAATCGCATCTTGAACTCGAAGGCGCCGGAGCTCGCCACCATGCGCTCACCATCAAAGGCACAGAGCGTGTGCTCCGGGGGCAGCGGTGGCGGTTCCGGCGGGTCTTTCGGTAACTCGTTGATGGCGAAGGCGTAGCCGGTAACCCGATTGATCTCGAGCATCTCGTCTTCGCGGGCCGCGCGAATTTCGATATTGGCACCCGTGCTCATCGGACGGCGCACCGGGACGGCAGGCTCATCGGTCTCTCCCCAGGGACGTTTCAGCGTCGGCGGAGTGTAGGCGTGTCGTCGCTTCGAGGCCACTCCGGAGGTGGGTCGGCAAACTGGCCTCCGCCCCACCAGGCGCAGTAGGCTCCCAGCATGCTGAATCGTTCCGCTCAAAGCCTGCGGCGCCGACACAGCGCCGTGCTGGTGTTGCTGGGCCTCTTCGGCCTGGGCGGCTGCTCAGAATCTGAGCCGCTGACGGCGCTGGTTGCAGCCTATCGCGTCGAGGACGTACGCGAACCCATCCATGTGCTGGTGCTTTCAGCCTCCCACGGCTTTCGCCACGAAGCAGCCATTGCCAGGAGCAAAGCGCTCCTGCAGGCCCTGGAGCCCGTCACCGAGTTTCGTTTCACCCTCACGGAGGACGTGGATGTGCTCTCGGCCGAGCACCTCAGCGCCTATGACGTTGTCTTCTTCAACAACAGCACCCTGCGCGCCGAACGGCGCGATGGGCCGACCCCCGGCTGGCGTGACAGCATCGTCGAGCAGCCGGTGACGACCGCGCATCAGCAGGCGCTCGTGGCGTTTCTCGACCAGGGCGGCGGCGTGGTGAGTGCCCATTCAGGCCTCGACGCGCTCTACGAGTGGCCGGAATACCGGACACTGCTCGGTGGCGGCCTGTTCGAGTCGCACCCCTGGACACAGACGGTCACAGTAAGGGTCGAGGACGGCGAACACCCCATCAACGCCGGCGTGCCGGAAAGCTTCGAGATCCGCGACGAGATTTACGTGCTGGACCACAACCCACGGCGACAGGTCCACGTGCTCACTACGTTGGATATCGGCAGCGTGGATGCGAGCCTCGGCGACCGCAGCGACTACCCGCTGGCCTGGACCCGGGAACATCGAGGGGCGCGGGTGTTCGTCACCAAGCTCGGACACTTCCCGGAAGTCTGGACGCACCCGCAGTTCCTCCGCCAGCTGCTCGCCGGTCTCCGCTACGCCGCAGGACGCTGAGCCGGGTCAGAACGGTTCTCAGCCGTCCTGACGCCTGCTCTACTCTCGTTGCCGCGCTGGCTTAGAGAAGATCACCACCGGCCGCTGCCGCCGTGGTGCCGTCCCGCTCATAGGCCTTGATGACGTTCCGGCCCACGCGCCACTTGTGCACTTCGTCCGGCCCGTCCACGAGACGCTGGCTGCGGATGCCCGTGTACCAGCGGGCGAGCGGCGTGTCATGGCTGTAGCCTAGGGCGCCGTGGAGCTGCAGGGCCGTGTCCACGACCTTGTGCACCATGTGCGCGAGAAACACCTTGGCAATGGAGTTCTCCTGACGGAGATCCATGCCCTTCTCCGCCTTATAGGCGATGTGCAGCAGCATGAGGCGAGCCATATAGAGCTCGCTCGCACAGTCCGCCAGCATCCACTGCACACCCTGCCGATCAGCGAGGCGGCTGCCGAAGGTTTCCCGTTCGGAGACGTGTTTCGCCGCGAGATCGAGGGCGCGCTGCGCCATGGCCACGTTGTGCATGCCGTGGCGCAGCCGGCCATAGGCAAGTCGATGCTGACCCATGTCGAAGCCCTTACCGATGCCGCCGAGCACGTTCTCCCGGGGCACAACGAGGTTTTCGATCTTGATCTCCGAGTGGCTGCCGCCGAGCTTCAGGCCGATCTCCGTGTGCGGCTGCATGGTCTCGATATTGCGGAGGATCTGATAGCCGGGATTTGGCAACTCGACAATGAAGGTCGTGAACTGTTCGTGGCGCGGTGCGTTTTCGTCGGTGCGCGCCATGACCACGGCGATGTCGGCAACGCTGGCGGAGGAAGAGAACCACTTCTCGCCATTGAGCACGTAGTTGTCGCCATCGAGCTCCGCCTTGGTACGCATGCCGGTTGCGTCGGCGCCGGCCGCCTTTTCGGTCATGGAGTAGCAGATACGTTTCTTGCCTTCGAGCAGCGGTTTCAGGAACTTCTCTTTCTGATAATCCGTGCCATGCTCGAGGAGCGTGAGCATGGTGGCGTCGTCCGGGCCCTGCGTATTCAGGGCCAGAGCGCCAAGCATGCTTTCGCCGAGCTCCATCTGAACCAGGGCATTGGCCAGGGGCTTCAGGCCCATGCCACCGTGTTCCTCGGGAATGAACGGGCACCAGAGTCCCTGAGCCCGGGCCTTGTCGCGGAGCTCCCAGAGCACGTCCTCGTACTCGCGGGTTTCGAGTTCTATTTCTGCCGGGATGCAGTGCTCGTGGACGAAGGTCCGCACTTTCTCGCGAATGGCTTTCGTTTCTTCAGGTATTTCGAAATCGATCATTGTGGATTCTCCCCAGAGGTTCGTTGGTGGTGGTGCCGGTAAAGCCGAACCGCCTAGTGTACGCTCGAAGTGCTTCGCACTCCCGCCCTCATGAGTGCGCAGAGGGGAGCCCATGAACGAACTCACACCGGAAGAACAGACGACCGTTGCACGGGCGCGCACCTTCGCCAGAGACGTTGCAGCGCCCAACGCGGCTGGCTGGGAAGCCTCCCGGCAGCTGCCGCGGGCCGTCCTCCAGGACGCCGCGCGACAGGGCCTCACGGGACTGCTCGTGCCTGCGGATCTCGGCGGCAAGGCACACAGCGCGACCGCCCTCGCTCAGGTCCTCGAGGCGCTGGCCGCGACGGACCTGGCCCTGGCCTTCAGTCTCGTGGTCCATAACAACCACATGGGCTCCATCGCCCGCTATGGTTCGGCGCACCTCCGGGAACGCTACCTGCCCGAACTCGCCACCGTCGAGCGCCTTGGCGCTTTCCTTCTAACCGAGCCCGAAGGCGGCTCTGACGCAGCAGCGATCAGAACCTATGCGGAAAACACTGAGCGAGGCTGGCGCATTTCCGGGCGTAAGGCCTGGGTGACAAATGGTGCGGAGGCGGACCTGCTCAGCGTTTACGCTCAAACCGACCCGGCAGCGGGCTGGCGGGGCATTGCGGCTTTTCTCGTCGAGGCGGACACACCCGGCGTCGTCCGCGAGGACGCCTACGATCTCGTCGGCGGGCATGCCCTCGGCACCTGCGGGTTCCGCTTCGAGGACTGTCTGGTTCCAACGGAGAACCTGCTCGTGGCTCCCGGGGAAGGGTTCAAAGCTGCCATGGCTGGTATCGACCTCGCCCGCGCCGGTGTGGCCGCCATGTGCACGGGCATGCTGAGTGCAAGCCTGGCCATCGCCGTGCACTACGTCGCCAACCGTGAAGCGTTCGGTGCACCGCTGGCCACCCGCCAGGGCCTGCAGTGGCAGCTGGCGGACGTGGCCACCGACCTCGAAGCCACCCGGTTACTCACCTATGCCGCTACAGCCGCCCTCGACGCCGAACGTTTCGCCACCATCGCGACTGCTCACGCCAAGAAGTTCGCCACCCGGGCAGCCCTCAGCGGCGTCAGTGCCTGCATGCAGGCGCTCGGGGCCAATGGATTGAAACAGGAATACCCGCTGGCGCGGCACCTGGCCGGGGCAAAGATCGCCCAGTATCTCGATGGCACCACGGAGATCCAGAACATTGTGATCAGCCGCGATCTCTTCGGCTGATCGTCCATGCGCTACCATGGCGGCAAACTCTGAAGGGGATGAACCCGCCATGGCCATTGCGCTCACGAAAGACTCCATCGATCTCGGCATCGTCACCCGCAACCCGGAGCCCATGCTCGCCTTCTACCGCGACACGCTTGGCTTCGACTACGAGGGCCAGATGCCCATGCCCGGCGGCGGCAGCATGGAGCGGCTCCACTGCGGGACGAGCCTCATCAAGCTGGTTACCCCCGGCAATCTCTCAGAGCAGGACGCCATTCCCGGCGGCATTCCAGGCGCTACCGGCTACCGCTACTGGACCATATCGGTGGCCGACGTCGCTGCGGTCACGGCAGCCTGCGAAGGCGCCGGCAGCAAGGTGGCGGTGCCGCCCATGGAGATTCGGCCGGGTGTGACTATCTCCATTGTCGAAGATCCAGACGGCAACTGGGTGGAGTTCATCCAGAACGGCTGAACGGATCGAGGGCGCCCTTAGGCCTCCGCAGCGAAGCGGTACTCCCGGGCCAGGAGCCGCGCCGGCGAGCCGCCTGGATCGGCAAACTGCCTGACATCTTTGGCGATCACGTCTACGCTCTCCGGCCCCGTATAGAAGCGGTTGCGCAGGTCGTACTCGTTCTCGAAGCCGCAGAGCGCAAAACCGTCGAGGCGCAGGCCCGCAAGATTCGCCACTACGGAAAGCTGCGTGTAGTGGGTCATGGCCGCGTGGTGCTCGAGGGCCAGGGGCCCATGGGTGTCGCGCCAGTGCGCATCGGACTCGGCGTGGCTGAGATCCGGGTGGCGAACCATGGGAAACAGGCCGATAAGCCCCGGGATGCCGGGCTTCACGAGCCGCCGGAAGACCACGTAGACGCCGACGTCACCCACTTCCCAGAGGGCGGCGAGATCGTCGGTGGCTGCGGTCACCAGCGCCCGGAAGGGCAGGCGCCGGAAGTCTTCCCGTTCATCGGCGTAAAGCGTGCCGCCAAGCTGCTCCGCGACGGCGCTCGCCGCCTCGAGGTCCATGCTCGCAGCGGCGAGTTCCAGAATCTGATTGCCATGGACTCCCGTCATCACTCCCCCTTAATCAATAAGCCGAACTCATGGGTCCGCTTCGTACAATATGTTACATCCTATCGAGCGCCTTGATGGATAATGCTTGCAGCGTTAGGTCCCCCTCCAAGGAGTCAAAGTTGAAACTGCTGCGTACCGCATTCCTGCTGCTCGCCTTTATGGCCGGTTCTGCCCATGCCTCGCTCATCCAGAACGGCAGTTTCGAAGACCTGACTGGTGCAGTTGCGAATCCGAGCTACGGATCGCCGACCACCTGGCAGATTTACTCCAGCATTCCTGGCTGGGACACCACGCAGAACCTCGAAATCTGGACCGATGGCTTCAAGGTTCCGGCTTACCACGGCGACAACCTTCTCGAGCTGAACGCGCACCCGGCCACCGATAGCGGCGCGTTCACGATCTACCAGGATTTCGCGACCACCAAAGACGCCGTCTACGAAGTGTCTTTCTATGCCCGCAAGCGGACCAGTGGTCAGGAGCACTTTAAGGTCAGCGTCGGCGACCTCACCCAGGACATCACGACCCACGTCCTCGGCAGCTGGACGGCCTTCAGCTACCAGTTCACGGCAACATCGGATCTGTCGAAGCTGAGCTTCATGTCCCTCGACGGTCCCGGCGACACCACCGGCAACCTCATCGATTACGTTGCCGTCCATCAGGTCCCGGAACCGGGTACGTTGGCGATGTTCCTCACGGGTCTCCTCGGCCTCAGCGTCATCCGGCGCCGCAAAAACGCCTGATCCCGCCGGCCCCGTTCGACTGTCCGACGGGGCCATGGCAAAGCGCGCGATCAGTGGGTAGGCTGCTCCAGCACTGAAACCAGGAACGGACCCACGAAGATGGCGCGCGTCACCTACTTCTACTCCCCTGGCTGAGGCCGTTGCAAAGCGGCAGGTCTGTCGCTCGAACGCGAACTGGCGGATTTTCCAGACATCGAGCTGGAGAAGATCAACGTCATGGAGAATCCGGAGCCCTTCCGCGCCCTGGGCCTGACGCGCTTCCCGGCGCTTGCGTCCGAGTCACAGACGCTCTCCGCCATCTGGCTCACGCGGAGACGCATTCGCCGGTTCCTGAAAAGCCTTTGAAGCCCCTGCAGGGCTGTCACAAAGCGGTCACTGCCGCTGGCTAGGCTCCCGGGCCCATGAACGCCTCCATTCTGGCCATTCTGGCCGCCTCTGCCATCGCGCTCTACCTGGCGCGGAAACTCCAGATCCGCCTCCGCCTCTCCCGCGCCAAGCACCGGTCCATCACCGGCCATGCGCGGATCTCGAAGCGCCTGGCCAGGCTGCTGCCTTTTTATGAGTACACGGCGGCCACCGCCTTTGCCTCCGACGGGGCAGCCAGCGACGTGGTCGCGAGGCGCCGGCAGGCCTTCGATCGTCTGGCAGACACCCTGGCGGCAGCTGCACCCGAAACCATTGCGGCGAGCGAGGCTCTGGAGCCCCAGCTCTCAGACATGCAGTTTACGAATGCTTATCGCGTGCCTTTTCAGTATCGGCGCCTCGTGGCCGACCGCTTCCGACCCGGCGCACTGGCAGTCGCTACGGACGGTGTAAAAATTCAGAACCTCGACGGCAACTGGGCTTACGACGTTGGCGGTTCCTACGGCGTGAACCTCCTGGGCTACGACTTCTACAAGCGCTGCATCGAGCGAGCCGTCGACCGGGTCGGCGAGCTGGGCCCGGTGCTCGGCCCCTACCACCCGATCATCGCAGAGAACGTGCAGCTGCTCCGGGACATCTCAGGCCTCGATCAGATCTCCTTTCACATGTCTGGCACGGAAGCGGTCATGCAGGCCGTCGCCCTCGCCCGCTACCACACGGGCAAGACGCACCTGGTGCAGTTCACGGGGGCCTATCATGGCTGGTGGGACGGGGTGCAGCCCGGGGTCGGCGGTCAGCGCCGCACCAGCGACGTCTACCTGCTGGAAGACATGAGCGAAGCAACCCTCAAGGTGCTCAGGACCCGGAAAGACATCGCCTGCGTGCTCGTAAACCCGCTCCAGGCGCTGCACCCGAATCGCTCGGCGACTAACGACGCCATGCTCATCGCCAGCGATCGAAGCGCGGGCTTCGACCGGCAGGCCTACACCACTTGGCTGCAGGCGCTGCGCCGGATCTGCTCGAAACGCGGTATCGTTCTGCTGTTCGATGAGGTATTCGTCGGTTTCCGCCTCGGCCTCGGCGGCGCTCAGGAGTACTTCGGGGTCAAGGCCGACATGGTCACCTACGGCAAGAGTCTCGGGGGCGGTCTGCCGGTCGGCGTCGTCTGCGGCAAGGCCCACCTCATGCGCCGCTACAAGGCAAACAATCCAGCAGACATCTGTTTCGCTCGCGGCACCTTCAACTCGCACCCGTACGTGCTGGCGGCCATGAACGAGTTTCTCCGCCATGCCACGTCACCGGCGTTCGCCAGTGCCATCGGCGCTGCGGACACCCTCTGGTCGAAACGCGCCACCGTCCTCAACGATCGCTTTGAGGAAGCCGGGGTACCGATCCGCGTGCACAACCTCTCCTCCATCTGGATCCTCACCTACGAGCAACCGGGCCGCTACAACTGGATGCTGCAGTACTATCTGCGCGCCGAGGGCCTGGCGCTCGCCTGGGTGGGCACCGGCCGCTTCATCTTCAGCCACAACTACACGGACGCAGACTTCGAGGCCGTTGCGGACCGCTTCGTGAGCGCCGCCACACGCATGCGTGCCGACGGGTGGTGGTCGGCCCCTGATGCCTTGAGCAATGGGGCCATCAGGAAGCAGGTGCTGAGAGAAACGCTCGCCAGCCGCTTTCGCCCGAGCACCGCGGGTTAGCGCGTCGCGGCGGAGGGCTCGAGGATCACCTCGTCGTTCGCCGCATCGAATGCTGCCTTGGCATGCAGCTCTTCCTTGACATGCAGCATCGGATCCAGCCGTTCACCCTTCATGAGCGCAAGCGGCGCTTTCGCGTAGGTTCTGAAGTCGTGGAAAGGATCCGTGAGGATCTTCGTAGCCCAGACCAGTCCGGTCTGCACGTTGCGAAGGAAGAACAGCTGCAGCATTCGGAAGAGCAGCGCAGCAGCGGCCAGATAAAGCCAGAGCATCGCCAGATTGTTCGTGTACTCGCCGAAGGACCGTGCCGGCGTCATGAGTCCAAACATCGAAGGATTGAAGTAGAGCACGATCGGCGTTGCGGCCCAGATGCCATGCAGCACGCGTTTCCGATGCAGGTTGTAGCCGACCTTGATGTGCTCTTTGTGCTCGTGCGTTGTTTTGTTGACATCGTCATAGTGCTTCGGCTCGAAGAAGAAGTGTCCGGCCTGGCGCGAGCACATGGCCAGCAGCCAGCCGATGAGAACGGCAGCGCCGGGGCTTAAGAAAATCGTGACATAGGTTGCGAGGAAGCAGATCGAGCTGAAGAAATGCAGAGACTGATTCACCCTGCTCTGGTGGTAGTAACGATGATCGTCCCAACGCTGCAGATGGAGCTCTTCCCGGAAGCTCATCTTCCGGGGCGTGTCGACGAGAGAGGCTGTGGGGGAAGCCATAACGCGTGATCCTCTTGACGGGTTCGGCCGAAGCCTAGAGCGCCAATATGATCAATTTGTTGCGTATTGATGGCGTTATCGTGTCAGGCGCGAACACTTTGAAACCTGTCCGTCAGACCAGTTGCTCGTCCGGGCGCCTGGTCATCAGCCTGTTCCCCATCCGCACGATCTGCCCGGTCACAAGGCCGCCATCGAACTGAAAACCCTTTGTCGTAATCAGGATGATGGTTGACCCATGCTCGAAGTAGCCCATCTCCTGACCCTTCTCGAAGCTTCGCGCCCAGGGAATCCGGTTCGGTCCGCGATAGCGGAGATTCAAAGGCACATCCACACCTCGGAACCGCATGCTGGCAACGAGCACCGCTGCCACCGGCACGAGCAGGAGCGACTCGCCGTCGGCCTGATACTCGATGACGGCCCTTTCGTTCCGACAGAAAAGCCGCTCGACAACACGCAGGGCAATGGGATTCACATTCCAGGTATCACCCGAGTGATAGCCGATCTCCTGCGTCTCACCGGCAAGCGGCGCATGGAAGCGGTGATACATACTCGACTTGAGGCGAAGGGTGACATAGCGCCCATTGCGATAACGGGCGGCAAGCGCCCGATCGCCGAGCAGTTCTTCCAGCCCATAGGGAAATCCCTTGGCCTGCAGCGCCTCGAGCTCGTCGAGCTCGCCGAAGGCGCCCACCTCGGCATCGCAGGGACTCGTGAGCGCAAGGGGATCAGGATCGACCGTTCTTGCCCCGGCTTTCAGTTCGCGGATGAAACAGTCATGGAGACTGCGGAAGTGCTGCTTCCTGGCTTCGAAGAGCCGCAGGTCGTCGGCAAAACGCTGCCAGAGCGCGATGCTGAGCCGTGCCAGCGGCGGGTTCTCGACCTTGCTGAACCAGCCCATGAACCGCGTCGCTGCCCGGCGGGGGATACGATTGGTTATCAGAAAATTCAGCCGCTCCGCCGGTGACAGGCGCTCCAGGGGCGTTTCCGCGCGCGCGGCGTTGGGAGCGTTTCTCAGCGCTGGCTGCAAGAGCGGGTACCGGTAATCGCAACCGCCGCACCATGGATCAGCACCATGACGATCCCATGACGATGCGGGGGTAACATCAAACCCGGTTCCGGCAGAGGCCGTGGCCTTAGCGCATCAGCCACGGCCGCAGACGGCGAGGCTGCTAGACTCCGGAAAAACACCGAGCGTCGCCATGAACCTCACCAAGCTCAGGGAAGCAGAAGCCCTGTTCCTGCAGCAGTACCCGGAGGGCTTCGACAGCGAAGCCATGCAGCAGGTCGCGAAAAAGCACAACGTCGGCAAGCTGGCCGACTACGCCGGCACCGCCCTGGCGAAAAAGCAGTTCAGCAGGCCGGGGGCCGTGCTCGACGACATCGTGCGCATCGTCTCCCGCTCATCCATGGTATCCATGTTCGAGAAGCCCAAGTTCCGTGACTACGTGAACGGACTGGCCCGCGAGGACCGCGCCTATCTCCTGGAAGGGT
Source organism: Pseudomonadales bacterium (assembly GCA_965230005.1). Lineage (GTDB taxonomy): Bacteria > Pseudomonadota > Gammaproteobacteria > Pseudomonadales > Azotimanducaceae > SZUA-309. Next base: position 5,210,474 of record OZ245934.1, on the reverse strand, counting down.
ATCGAAAGCTGCTGCACGGCAATCAGCAGAAAGGTTTCGAAGCAGTGGCCGACGTGCTCCGGGAAGGTAAGCTCGCAAAATGGAGCCTGATGACCATCTGCCTGCTCTACTACCGGCCAACCACGGAGGTTTTCGTCAAGCCGACGACCACGAAGAACGTGATCCGTCAGTTCGAACTCGAGGATCTGGTCTACAAACCGCAGCCCAGCTGGGAATTCTACGCACGCTACCGGGACGCCATCGAAACCATGAAGGGCGCCGTCAGCCCTTCGCTCTCACCAAACAACGCAGCCTTCACAGGCTTCCTGATGATGACCTCCGCGGTACGCAATCAACCGGATTGAACCCTGCTGTGGCCCGTCGTTACCCACTTTCCAGAGAACCTGTGGGAGCGAGTCATGGAAAGCCGATCCGATCACTACGCCGCCGACCACCTGCTGGCCAAAATCCTCGTCTACATCGCCTACCTGCTCGTCGGCGGCGTCAGCATCGAGACCGGCAATCCCTATGTCGCCCTGGTCTTCGGCACCGCCGTCTGGCTCTTCGGCATCAACAGTGCCGCCTACCTGATCGAGAGCCTGCGCGGCCACGAGCACTGCCACCGGATGCTCTGAACACGAGCAGCGGTGGCCGGAGCAAACGATCCAGGCGTCAGGCTCCTTCGAGAGGCAGCGGCTCCAGGCCCAGCTCGCGGCGATAGGTGTTGTGGTAGTGATGGAGCGCCGGCTCGTTCCGTCCGAACCGGAAGTGCTCCTGCGCGCCGGAGAGTGCGCCCCGATGGCTCGAGGCCGCCGCCACGTAATCCTCCATCTCTATGACGTCCGCAAAACCTTTCGAGCGCTCTTCCATGGAGCGGGCTGGCTCTTCCGCACCTTCGAAGGTGGCTGCTGCCTGCATAGCCTCGTGGGCGTAGAAAGAGATCTCCGAGAAACTGTCGTTCGGATCCTCGCCGCGCGGGTACACCCGCACTAGGGTGGGACCGGCGCCACCGGTGATGAGCTGCACGTTCGGGAAGATGTAGTAGACGGGCAGCGCCGCCTTGAGCACGTGCCAGTCCGCCTCGGGCAGGTTGCGCAACAGATCGATGCTCCTCGAGCAGAGGGCCATGCGATGGTTGTTGCCGTAGGTGTCGTACATCTGGCAGTTGCCGTGCAGGAAGGGCGCCAGCGTGTCGCGATGCAGCGCGTTGAAGTGGTAGGTCTCGCCGAAGGTGTCGATGGCGAGTTTCCAGTTCATGGGCGTGTCGTAACGCGTATCCCAGCGGTGCTCGGCCGCGTTCAGATTCCAGCTCGCGAACTCCGGGCCAAGCGCTCCCAGGAGCGCATCGATATCGAAGGGTTTATCGGGGTTCGCGCAGACGAACAGCAGGCCGTGTCGTTCAGCGCTCGGCAGCTCCACGAGGCCGTTGCAGGACTTGTCAACCTTGCCGAAATGATCCTCCTTCGGCACGGCCACCAGATCCCCGCTTGGCGCGTAGCCCCAGGCGTGAAACGGACAGCTGAAGAGCTTTTTCACGCCGCGACGCTCGTTTTCGACGATGGTGCCGCGATGGCGACAGACGTTGAGAAAGGCCCGGAAGTGTCCCTCATCGTCGCGGGTGCAGATGATGGGCTTGCCGAGATCGCTGGAGGTGAAAAAAGCACCCGGCTCCTTCAGCTCCGCGGAGAGTCCGAGCAGCTGTGGGTAGTCCTGAAAGAACGTCTGCCATTCGGCTTTCGCCCGCTCCGGACAGGTATAAGCGGACACGGGATTCTGCACATGGCCACCAGCGTCGACGTTAGTGCCGTTGTCGAGATGGCTCATGAGGCCTCTGATGACGCGAAGCTGTTCTGCTCTTTCCATGTGTCGACCCTCCCCTGTGGTCGTTGGATACGATCGATCGGCGTCAGGGCGCCGACGTTCTACGCATGCCGTCGCGGTCTGAATCGGATCCGACGGCGTCTCTGAACTTCTCTTCAAGCAGCACCTCCAGGCGGCGCAACTCCCTGATCGTCTCGCCCTGTATGGCCGGCGCAGCAATCGCCAGCAGCGCAAGATAGACGCCATAAAGCGCCCGGGTTTCAAACTCTTCAGCGTCGATGAGGCCGTACGCCCACTGGATGTGGGCAAGCTCATAGCCGTGATAGATCTGACTGGCGAGCACGTCCGGGTCCAGCGCCGAGTGGAAAATGCCCTGTTCGATACCTGCGCGCAGGGCAACCGCCTGCATCTGCGCGGCCCGCTGGCTCATGGCACGTGCAGGCTGCACTTCACTCAGACCCTGATAGCGGGCGAGCACCATGGCCCGGGAGAGGGCCTCGCTCTCGAGCATGTGCCCGATACTTACGGTCACCACGGCGCGACAGCGGGTCAGCGGGTCGTCGAGGGGGGCGACCGCATCGAGCGTGGCATCCATCTGGTCCATGGAATCGCTGACGAGCGCCTGAAGAATGGCCTCGCGGCCGCCGAAAAGGTTATAGAGGGTTTTCACCGCCACGCCGGCCGCCTCGGCCAGCTTGCGCATGGCAAGCCCCTCCACCCCATTCGAAGCAATGATCTCGCGAGCGGCAGCGAGGATGCGGGCACGCCGATCGGCCATGGACCGGGCGCGGGTGGACGTCAGCTCAGCAGTTTGCAACATCGTTGCAAAGTACAACGATGTTGCATTTTCCGCAAGGGCGGGATCCCGGCGGTCAGTGAATCAGTTCAGGTGATAGTCAAAGACCAGACCGTAGGTGCGCGGCATGCCCATGTATCGGACGATGTTGTCCTGGGCCATGGCATTCGAGTAGCCGTAGTTCTCATCGGTGAGGTTCTGACCCCAGAGCGCAACGGACCAGCGGCCAGCAGCGGCGGCCAGGGTGAGCCGAGCGTCCAGCAGACCCCGTGAATCCACCTCGAACTCATCGATCGCCGAGATCTGCGAATAGCTTTCGGACTGATAGGTGTAGCTCAGGGAGAGACGCATCAGCAGCGAGGCGGCAATGGGCCGCTCATAGGTGCCGAGGAACTGATAGGACTGTTCCGGCGCGTTCGGGAGTGGTTGCCCCGCCGCATCGAAAATCACCTGATTGAAGGCGTCGAAGGCGGCATCGTATTCGGTAACTTCGGCGTCCAGGAACGCTGCATTCACCGTCAGCGACAGGCCTTCCGTGACCAGCCAGTCCGCGCCGAATTCAACGCCGGTAATGCGCGACTCCGGCACGTTCACGATGCCGACAAGCCCCGGGAAGATGCCGAGCTGATCCGGAATGATCGTCGAGACCTGCTTGTCCTCGTAGTCATAACGGAACACCGCCCCGGAAAGAGCCAGGCGCTGATTCAGCACCCGGCCTTTGAAGCCGGCTTCATAGGCCATGAGCGTTTCTTCGTCATAGGGTTCGAACTGATCGACCACGAGGGCGGAGAACGTGTTGAAACCGCCGGACTTGAACCCGGTGGCCACGTTACCGAAGACGAGCCACTCGTCGCCGGGCAGCCAGTCGATGCCGACCTTGCCCGTGCTGCGGCTGGTCTTGATCTCATCGATGTGCAGACCCGGCACCCGTACGTCAGGGGCGGGAGGATTGGTGCTGGTCCCCGTGCCTTCGAGATGCACGCAGGCGCCGGGCACGAGGGCCTCGGGATTCTCCAGGGTGTAAAGGCCGAGGAACTCGAAGGTGAGCAGAGCCGTCGCCGCAGACCCATCGCCGGTGTCCGTGGTGCAGTTCTCGATGGCGCGTTCTTCCCGCGTGTAGCGGGCACCGGCGTTCAAGCGGAACTGCTCAGCAAACTGCCACTGCAGGTGACCGAAGGCCGCGGCCGACTGGGTCTCCTGTTCTGAGGCGCTGCCGAAAGTGAAGCCCACCGTCGGCGACTCGGAGTCGTCGTAGTTGCTCGTGTCGGTGACCGTATCGTCCGAGAGGTAAACGCCCGCAAGCCAGTTCACCCGCCCGCCATCCGGCGATGCAAGGCGGAACTCCTGCGTGAGGCTTTCGATTTCCGTGTCGGCATCGACTTCGAGCAGTCTCGCCGACGTGCCATCCCAATCCAGGGAGAGCTCGCGCTCGAAGCGCTCATAGCCGGTGATGGAGGTGAACGTGAGCTCGCCGACGCGCCAGTCGATGTGCATGGCACCGCCGCTGTGACGGCTGTCGTGATCGGGTGTGCGATTGAAGCGAACGGCTTCGTTGCTGTCCTGGTTTTCGACCATGAGCGGATCGAGGCTCGCCACCGGGTAGAGACCGAGGCTGTTCAGGAACGCAGCCTGGGCGTTGGAAGATGGCAGCACGACCGTGGACTGCGGCGTTTGTGGCTCACCGTTGTAGCGTTCGGTCCGCAGGGTCAGACGAATGTCGAGATCGTCCGTCACCGCGATGTCGACCATACCGCGAACACTGTACTGATCGTAGGCGCCGACGAGTTCACCGCTGAGTTCGTCTTCCTGCCAGCCTCTGTTTCGGGATTTGCCGGCTGCTGCCAGTCGCGCATTGACCCGCTCGCCGAGGGGACCGTTCACGTAGCCTCGCAGATCGAGGGTTTCGAAGTTCCCGGCACCGAGGCTGATACCGCCCGAGAGCGTGTCGTCGGGTCGGTTGGCAATAAAGTTCAGCGCCCCACCGGTGGTGTTGCGACCATAGAGATCACCCTGGGGACCCTTGAGGACCTCGATCCTCTCCAGATCGTATTTCAGCCCCATGGTCATGATCGGATACGGCAGCGCAACCTGATCCACATAGACGCCAACGGTTGAGCTGGAGTTCGGCTGATGATCGTCGAAGCCGACACCGCGCAGCGTATAGACAGGCACAACGGCGCCGCCGGAGTCCGTCATGGTCATGCCGGGCGTGTGTCGGGCAACGTCGTAGCTCGAGGTGATGTCCAGCTCGGCGATGGCGTCTGCGCCGAAGACAGCCATGGAGATGCTCACGTCGCGCTCGTCCTGAGCACGGTGCTGGGCCGTAACGACCATCTCTTCGAGTACGGGAAACGCCTCGTCGGCTCGCGCCGGCGCGCCAAGCGCGGCGGCGGTCAGAGTCATTCCCAGTGCGTATGAAAGGCCCAGTCCCGGGCGGGTGCTGACAGTTCTCATGAATCCTTCTAGAACCTGCGTCCAAGTGCAGGCGAACTCTAGATAAATTCATGGGCCCCGGACAGAAAGGCAGTCCGGGGCTGTTAACTGGGTCTCATTTTTCTGTGCAGTTCGTCACGACCATGTATCGAATCGCAGGATATCCGTCACAGGCTTACGGGTGACGGGTCCGAACTTACCGAGGGGATAACCCACGGGAATCAGGCAATAAGCAGCCATGGTCTCCGGCAGCTTGAGGGCTTCCGCCACGGCTTTCGGATCACCGAGTGCAAGCGTCGTCGGCGCCGCACCCAGGCCCAGAGCGCGAGCCGCCAGCAGCAGGTTCTGAATACCAGGCCAGATCGAGCCGCCGCCGCGAGCGGCCATGGTCGCATCGACTTTCTGGCCGAACTCCATGCAGGCAATGATCAGCGCCGGAACTTCATGCAGGTGTTCCATCTGCCAGAGAACGGCATCGAGCATGCGCTGACGCTTATCTGCGCTCTGATGGGGCAGGCTACCCGCCCGGCCGCTCTGCGGCCCGACATAGGCTTCCACGCCGGCGCGGTTCAGATCGGCCAGCTTCTGCTTCACCTCCGGATCGCGCACGACAATCCAGCGACCGTTCTGCATGTTCGAACCGGAAGGTGCCTGATTGGCCGCCTCGATGAGCTTCACGAGGAGCTCCTCCGGCACGGGCTTCGAGTCGAGCCGGCGCATGGCCCGACAGTTGTACATGACCTCAAAAATCCCCATCTCGTCGCTCACGACGCTCTCCCCCTTGCTGTTTTCTGAACGCTGCCCCTGTCGGGGCCGCTGGCGCTGCCGGCTACTCCGCGAAGGAGTTCAAGCGGTACAGCGTCAGCAACATCTGTGTCGGTTTCACGCCGTGCACGCCGAAGTGTCGCTCCCAGGAACGGCCGACGTCGCCGCGCTGATAAAGATTCGACAGCGATCGATTCACCACCAGTCGGAAATCCGCGTCGTTTCTCGGCAGCGGTAGCGCGTAGGGCTCGAAGGACAGCATGTCCTCCGTGATCACCAGTCGTTCCTCACCTTCCGCGAGGAAACCGATACCGAACAGCGTAGCCTGATCAGCGGCCATGGCTTCGGTGTTTTTGTTCACAAGCCGTTTGAGGCCGTCGGCGTGGTTGGGCACCCGAATGACTCTGGCGTTGATTCCGCGCTCCTCGAGCGCCTCCAGGAGCACCTTTTCCGTCGTAGTGCCTTCGACCACAGACACCCGCTTGTTGCCGAGGTCGTCGATGTTACGGATCTCGCTGGAATTCAGAATCATGAGGCTCGCGCCGGTCGCATAAAACAGATTCGAGAAATCCACGTGTTCCTGACGGGAGAGCGTGACCGAAGTGATGCCGCACTCGATGTGAGCCCGCCCCTCGGCGATGGCGCTGATCCGCTCATCGGCGTCCACCTTCACCCAGGTGATCTTCATCTCTTCGAGGCCGAGATGCGCCTGAATGTCGCGCGCAACGATCCGGCAGATGTCGATCGTGAAGCCTTCCGGCGCAAGCGCATCGGGCGCCTTTGAGGAGAACGGCGGCGACTCCATCCGGTACGCGAGTCTGAGTTCGCCGGATTCGCGAATTTCGTCGAGGGCGCCAGGCCAGGCCGGCATGGCCAGCGCGCCGAGCAATGCGCCCACGATGAGCGAGCGAATCGTATCCATACTTGCCCCCAGGCAATCCATCGGTTGTCGAAGGTTGAGAATACCCGACCGCCCGCCCCGGGCAAACGCCACACAAGACGCTTAAGGGCCTGACGGACCCTCACAAACAGGCCGCGCAACTGTGAACCGCGTCACAAAATCAAGCTCGGGCCCTGACTACCCTGAGCGTCGAGTTCATCGGCCCCACCGGGGCATACGAGGATCAAATGAGCGAGTGGAAAAAGCGCCAGTCGGACATCGATCCGGTGGAGTGTGAGCGAAGCAACACGCGGGTGTTCAGCCGCGATGGAGACTGGTTCTTCACCTCCCGGGAAGGCGATATGGGTCCCTATGACACCCAGGCAGAGGCAGAAGAGCAGCTCGACGCCTACGTCGGTCTCGTGGATCTCCGCGACGAGGACGAAAGCCCCGTCACACCGGACATCGAAGAAGACCAGCGCGCCTGACGGCGTCTCTCAGGCGGCGCCCTCCGCCAGGGCCGATGTAAGAAAGGGCCCGTCCACACAGATCCGGCGCCCGTCCGGCGCCGCACAGGCGCCGCACACCCCTACCCCGCATTTGGTCAGGTAGTCGATGGCCGAGTACACCTGTTCCGGTGCGCAGTAGCGGCGCTCAACGGCTTCGGCCGCATGGACCATAGGCGCAGGCCCGCAATTGTAGAACACGAGCGTTTTCCGCTCGGCTTCCGGGAGCCCCTCGAGCCACTGATCCAACTGTTCCGTGACGCGGCCGTGGAAGCCCAGGCTGCCATCGTCCGTTGCAATGTGCACCTCGGCGCAGGCTTGTGTCTCTTCGAGGAAATAGAGCCGATCGGCACTCCTCGCCCCCATGAAGACCGTCGCATCCCCTTCGTCCCGGGCCAGCTGATAAACCGCCGCCAGCCCGGTACCGCCGGCGACGGCGACCAGTTTTGAACCTTCCGGCAGTGCAGCCGGCTGACCGTGAGGCCCACGAACGTAGGCCTCCGTGCCCACGGGGAGATCCATCAGCGCACCCGTGAACTCGCCGACGTTGATCACCACAAGCGAGAAGGGATCGTCGGTCAGCGCGGAAAAGGGCTTCTCTCCGAGGCCAGGCACCCAGAGGAAGATGAACTCGCCGGCGCGAATGTCGATGGAGCGGTCGAACTCGAGGATGGTGATGTCCTCGCAGACGCGCCGGTTGGCAACCAGGGTGACCGGCGCAAAACTCATGTCCACGTCATAGCGCACCCGGTCTTCGGCGCCGTCGCCGCCTTCGCTCAGATCCGCATTCAAGACCCGGAAGTAGTCGCCGATCTCGTCGGTCGTCATGCCCGTGAGCGCCGAACCGACGCCGATCATCTGGGCACCCGCATCCCGGTAGGCGCGCACGTCGTCAGCGCTGGAGATACCGCCGCAGCCAATGATGGGTACGTCGGTTTTCGCCCGGATCTCACGGACACACTTGAGGCCGATGGGCAGCACGCCTTTGCCCGACATGCCGCCCAGCTCGTTCGACAGGACCGGGGCGCCGTGGGCCGTGTAGTAACCCGGGCCGACCGTGTTGATGGCGCAGAGCGCATCCGCACCACCCGCCACTGCCGCATCGGCGATTTCACCGACGTTTTCGGCGTTCGGTGTGAGTTTCGGCACCACCGGGATGTCGATGGCGTTTTTTACCGCCTCCGTGATCTTCCGCACGAGTTCCGGATCCTGCCCCATGGCCATGCCATAACCCTTGGCGTGCGGGCAGGACAGATTCAGTTCGATCCCATCCGAGTAAGGTGCGAGCAGGCGCGCCACCTCAACGTATTCCTCGATGCTGCCGCCGAAGACGGAGGTGAGCAGAAACCGATCGTCCGGCACCTCGAGCGCGGCAAACAGCTCCGCCGAGCGCTCGGCACCGGGATTCGTGAGACCGACGGCGTTGACGAAGCACCCCGGCGCGTACTGGCTGTAAACCGGTTCCCGGTAGCCGGCGCGCGGTTCGGGGCCGATGCTTTTGGTGGTCAGGAGTCCCACTTCCGGCACATGCCGGAAGAAGTACTCGATGATGGGGACAGCGGTCGTGACGATACCCGAGGGGATCGTGAAGGGTCCGGAGAGCGTTTTCCCGAGAAAGTCGATGCTCAAAGGGCTGATAACCGTGCAGCTGGCGTCGGGGAGCGCATTCTACCGGTAAGGCATCGCCACGTCCTCTCGTGTGGCGGGAACGCCGGACCCGCCGCGAGTGAGCGGCGGGCCCGGCGGCAGGCTAGCTGTAGCGGAGGGCGCCGTCTTCCAGGTCAGCAACCGGGAACTCGTCTTTCTCCCGCCAGTAATCCTGGGTGAATACCCAGGGATCATGGTCACCCTGCTGCGGCATGAGGTGCATGCTGCGGGTGAGGTACCCGGGATTGAAGTTGTCCGGATCCACCCAGGGCTTGAGCTGCATGTTGTCGTCTTCCGGCCGCAGGGCGGGCATGACGACCGTCGCGTCCTTTTCCGCCATGTGCCCGAAAATGCGACAGACGTACTCACTGATGAGATCGGCCCGGAGCGTCCAACTGGCGCGGAAGTAGCCGAAGACCCAGGCCATGTTGGGCACGCCCGTGAACATGAAACCGCGGTAGCCGACGGTCTTCGCAAAGTCGATGGATTCCCCGTCGACGCTGAAGTCCACGCCGCCCAGAACACAGAGGTTGAAGCCGGTGGCCGTGAGAATGATGTCTGCTTCGAGCTCCTCACCGGACTTGAGCAGGATGCCTTTCTCCGTGAAGCGCTCGATCTCGTCGGTGACCACCGACGCCTTGCCGGCCGCGATCCCCTGGAAGAGATCGCCGTCCGGAATGAAGGCGAGCCGCTGCTGCCAGGGTCGGTACTTGGGTGTGAAGTGTTTGTCGATGTCGAAGTCGTCGCCGAGGTAGGCGCGGGCTCCCTCCAACAGCTCGGCTTTCAGGCCTTCGGGCTCCTCGAAGGAGCGCCGGGTAATCTCCTGCTGATCGTGGAGAATCTTCCGGCGCACGATTTCGTGGGTCCACTCCTCGGGGATATCGAGCTCCCGGAGCATGTCGGCCACCTCGTTGCGGTTCAGTCCCGGCGCGAAGTAGGTGGGCGAGCGCTGCAGCAGCGTGATGTGTTTCGTTTTCCCGGCCATGGCAGGCACCACGGTGGCGGCAGTGGCACCGGAGCCGATGCAGACCACGGTTTTACCTTCGTAGTCGAGATCCTCGGGCCAGGTCTGCGGGTGCACGATCTCGCCCTTGAAGTCCGCCATGCCTTCCCACTCAGGGGTGTAACCCTTGTCATGGTGGTAGTAGCCCTGACACATCCAGAGGAAGTTGCAGGTGAAGCGCAGCACCTCGCCCTTCTCGAGATTCTCTGCGAGCACCGTCCACTGCTTCTCTTCGCTCGACCAGCTGGCCTTCAGTACCCGGTGACGGTAGCGGATGTGTGGGCCGATGCCGTTTTCCTCGATGGCCTCACCCATGTACTTGAGGATTTCGTCCGCCGTGGCGATCGGCGCGCTGGTCCAGGGCTTCCACTTGTAGCCGAAGGTATAGAGGTCGCTGTCGGAGCGGATCCCCGGGTACTTGTGCGTCAGCCAGGTGCCCCCGAAGCCCTCGAGAGAGTCGAGGAGCGTGAAGGTTTTGTCCGGAAAGTTCTGCTGCAGGTGGTAGGCAGCATCGACGCCGGAGATGCCGGCCCCGACGATGAGCACGTCCACGTAGCCGGCGTCCTGGGTAGCCTGCTCATCCAGGCGGGTCGCTATGTTCATGATTCAGTCCTCGAGCGTGTCCGATTTACCTGCTGCATGCAGGCGCGAAGAAGGTAGATGCCCCGACGCTAAAGGCCGCCCAGGGCGCTGTGAATAGTCAATTCCGCGTAGACGGTGTCAGGCTTCGGGGAGCCGGCAGAGTCCGAGCGGAGCGACCGGGTGCCGCTCCGCCCGGGGCCCGTCAACCCGGCTGGGTCGTCGCCCGGGATCCTGCCTCGGCGCGCAGGCGATCCACCCGGTCATCGTGTCCTTCCCGGGTGATCTGATAGAAGCTGATGCTGCCAAGGGCCAGAAAGTAGAAGAGCATCAGCACGGGCCCATAGATGAACCCTAGATCCCAGACCGTGTCCGCCGGCACCTCGCCCATGCCTGCGCCACGGGGAAAACTGATGAGGTCCAGGGCGATTCCGGCCACGAAGGCGCCGATGCCCGAAGTGGCCTTCTGTGCAAAAGAGCGGGAGGCGAAGAACAGGCCCTCTTCCCGGCGCCCGGTGCTCGCCTGGGAGTGCTCGACAATGTCCGCAAGCATCGAGGACTGAACGATCCCGAACATCACGATCACCACCACGTTGATCAGCGTGTGTGCCCAGATGATCGGATACACCCAGGCGCTGTCGTTCTCCGGGAAGACGCCGGACAGACGCAGAATGAACGGTAAAGCGCCGAAACAGATCTGAAAGCCGTAGATGGCCATGGCGGCCTTCTTTTTGTCGAGCTTGGACGTGAGATAAGGCGCGGTCACGATTGGAATCAGCGCCGAGAAGAACAGCGAGCAGATCACCCAGCGCCACTTGTCCGGAGGGATTTCCCAGAAGTGGGTGACGATGTAGGCGTCGAAATTCGTCGCAACACCGGCGCCGGTGGCGGCGAAGAGTCCCGCGAGGAACAGCGCGAGGAAGTTGCGGTTCGAGAGGGTGACCTTGAGGTCCTTCAGCAGATGCGTCACCCGGTAGGTGGCGCGCTGAGGCGGCGCGTGGAGATAGGGGATGTAGCGGTGCAGACCCCAGGAAGAGCCGAGGATCGCGAGGAGCATGATCACCGCGCCAAGGCTGCCATAAACCTGGAAGGTGGTTGCAGACGTGGTCCCGAAGGCAACCATGAAGACACCCCAGTTCAACATGGCCATGAACAGCCCGCCACACCAGCCCATCATGTAGCGGTAGCTCAGGAGCCGGGTCCGTTCGTCGTAGTCGTCGGTGAGCTCGGCGACGATGGCGCTCGAGGGAATCTCGTAGAGCGTGATGAAGAAGCGCACGGCCACGCAGGACACGACGAGATAGAGGAACAGCATGAACTCGGAGAGCTCCGGCGGATTCCAGAGCGCAAGATAGGCCACGGCGACGGGGATGGCCGAGGCATACATGAAAGGATGCCGGCGACCGAGGCGCGAATGCGTGTTGTCGGACCAGACGCCGACGATGGGATCCGTCACCGCGTCGAACATCATGGCGATCAGGATGGCGAGGCCCGCATAGGTGCCAGGCAGATCGAGCACCTGGTTGTAGTAGAACAGCAGGAAGTAAGAGAACCCGTTGTCTTTGACGCCGTAGGCCGCGGCCCCTACGCCGTAAAGCCAGCGAACCCGTTTCGTGACCGCCGGGCGTGCGCCCGTCTCAGCCCCGGCCCCGCTGTGCGCGGCTGCGCCTTCACTCACTGCCTTCTCCCCTATAGTCCCATCGCGGACCGAACGATCGATTATGCGTGTCGGAATCTGTCACGGCAAAGGCCCCGCCCGCGCGGCTGTTCCGGGGGATCGCGCCTGCAACACTGCCGGGAAATCGCGCATACTCGCCGCGAGAGATTCGCCGGGAGAGCAACCATGACCCTGATCCGTTTCCTGCTGGCCCTCGGCCTGCTGAGCCTCGCCGCCTGCGGTCAGGAGCAGACAGCGCCCACAGAACCGGAGGCCGGGACCGGCACAGCACCGGCAACGAGCGAGATAGCGCCAGCAGCGGCGCCCACGGTCACCACGAGCCATGGTCCCATCCGCGGATTCACCGAGGACGGTGTACTCGTCTTCAAAGGCGTACGCTACGGCGCCGATGCTGCCACGACACGCTTCGCGGCCCCCGCACTCCCGGAGCCCTGGACCGAAGCCGCCGATGCCAGCACCTTCGGCGCCTCCTGCATGCAGACCCCCTACCCGCCCGGCACCGCAGGCGGCCTGTTCAACAGCTGGCTCACGGACCCGGCACCCCCGGTGGCGGAGGACTGTCTGTTTCTCAACGTCTGGACACCCGCGCTCGAAGACGGTGGCAATCGCCCGGTGATGGTCTGGTTCCACGGCGGCGGTCTGACCCGTGGTTCCGGCAGCAGCAACGCCTACGATGGCGTGCGCCTGGTCAATCGCGGCAATGTCGTCGTGGTCACGGTCAACCACCGCCTCAACATCTTCGGTTACACCTATCTGGGTGAGTACGGTGAGGCCTTCGCCGATTCCGGCAACGCCGGCATCCTCGACATGGTGCAGGCCCTCGAATGGGTGCGCGACAACGCCGAAAGCTTCGGCGGCGACCCGGGCAACGTCACGATCTTCGGTGAGTCCGGTGGCGGCTGGAAAGTCTCGACGCTCATGGCCATGGAAGCAGCTCAGGGCCTCTTCCACCGGGCCATCGTCCAGAGCGGGCCGCTCCTCGAGTTCCTGCCGAAGGAAGACGCCGCGGCGGCGAGTGCCGCCCTGGTGAAGATGCTCGGTCTCAATCAGGAGAGCATCGGTAAGCTGAAAACCATGCCGCCGGAGACGCTGCTCACGGCCTTCGAAACGCTGAACAGCATGGGCACGCTGATTGGTAATCGCGCCGTGCTCGATGGGCGGAACCTGGATCAGCACCCCTTCGGGGAAACGCCAAACCGGCGCACGAGCATGGTGCCGATGCTGATCGGCACGACGCGCACGGAAACGTCACTGTTCATCGGTGCACAGAACCCCACGACCTTCGACCTCGGCTGGGAAGCCCTGCCTTCGGCCTTGCGCGCAGGGCTCGGTCGCGACGACCTGGACTTCGACGGCCTCATCGCCGAGTACCGGCGATTGCAACCCGGCTATGATCCCGCGGACCTGCTCTTCACCGCGACCACGGACGCCGGTTTCCTGAACAACAGCCACACGCAGGCGGACCGGAAAGCCGATCTCGGAGGGGCGGCCACCTACTTCTACATGCTCGACTGGGATACGCCGGTGGATGGCGGCAAATGGCGCTCACCCCACGCGCTGGAAATCGGCATGGTCTTCGACAACGTCGCCAAGTCGGCGTCCATGTCCGGCCTCGGCACCGATCAGCAGCGGATCGCCGATCTCATGTCCGATGCCTGGCTGGCCTTCGCCCACAAAGGTAATCCCAACCATGAAGGGCTTCCGGAATGGCCCGCCTACAGCAGCAACGCACGGAGCGTGATGATGTTCCGCCTCATGCCGGAGGTACTCGTCGACCCTCACGGGCCTCAGCGCACCCTGCTCCGAAGGAACTGATGAACCGGCTGGCCGGTGCGGGGCCTCTCCCGCTCCGGCCTAGCCGCCCTGAAGTCGAGGCAGCAGAAAGACCTCCGCGTCGGCCGGAATCGTCAGATCGCGGATGTCCCGATAGATGTCCCCGTTGATGGAGACCGCAACGCCTTCGTCGAAGTGTGATTGCATGCGCGGATACCGCTCGAGGAGCAGCCGCAGCAGTTCCCGCACCGTCGCCGCCTCGATCTCTACCGAGGCGGCGCCATCAGCGGCGTCGCGAAAGCCGCTCGAGAGGCTGACGGTCGGCATCAGGCGCGCATCAGGCGCCGTTGCTGTCCTTGATGGCCTTCAACACCCGCGGCGGTGACATGGGAATGTGGTCGAGGCGCACACCCACGGCGTTCGATACCGCGTTGGAGATCGCCGCGAGGGGCGGCACGATGGACGTTTCCCCGACCCCGCGGATCCCATAGGGATGGTTCGGGTTCGGGATTTCCAGGATCTCCGTATCGATGAAGGGCAGGTCCGAGCAGACGGGGATCCGGTAGTCGAGGAAGCTCGGGTTCTGCAGACGCCCGTCTTCGCCGTAAACGTACTCCTCGTTCAGCGCCCAGCCGATGCCCTGCGCTGCCGCGCCCTGGAACTGGCCTTCCACGTAGTCCGGGTGGATGGCTTTGCCGGCATCCTGAACCACCGTGTAGCGCAGCACGCGCGTTGAGCCGGTTTCCGGATCAACTTCCACGTCGCAGATGTGGCTCGCAAAGGACACCCCGGCACCATCGGCCACCACTTCGTTGTGGCCAGCGATGGGACCGCCGGTCTGCGGCGATTTCTTGGCGATCTCCTCAAGGGTCAGCGGTGCCAGGTTGCTGTGCGCCACGCCCTGAGCGTGGGCTGCCCCGTCTTTCCATTCGATGTCTTCGACATCGATCTCCCACATGAGCGCCGCGCGCTGCTTGAGCACGTCGATGGCCGCCCGGGCAGCGAAGATCGTCGCCATGCCGGAGGAGAAGGTGCCGCGGCTCCCTTCCGTGGTGTCGTTGTGGCCGAGCGATGCCGTATCGCCGATCGTGCACTTCACCTTGTCATAGGAGATGCCGAGCTCTTCGGCGGCGATCAGTGACATGGATGCGCGGGCTCCACCCACGTCGACGGTACCGACGGTGAGATTCACCGTACCGTCCGTGCCGATATTCAGATCCGTACAGGTCTGGCCGCCGAAGTTGAACCAGAAGCCGCAGGCCATACCCCGGCCCTGATTCGGGCCGAGCTTTGCTTGCATGTGCGGGTGGTTCTTCACCGCCTCGAGCGTCGGGCCGATGCCAATCGGTCCGTAGGTAGGACCATAGGATGCGCGGGTGCCTTCTTTCGCCGCATTTTTGATCCGGAACTCCACGGGATCCATGCCGATGGCTTCCGCCACCAGATCCATGGTGCTCTCGACTCCGAAGGCGGCCATGGGCGCCGAGGGTGCTCGATAGGCGGCCACCTTGGGTCGGTTGACGAGCACGTCATAGGCGACGGTCTTCACGTTCGGCAGGTCGTAGCAGGCAAAGGACGTCATGGCGCCGAGCATGCCCCAGGGGCCCGGATAGGGGCCGTCCTGGTAGCGCAGGGTGGCTTCGGCAGCGGTAATCGTGCCGTCTTTCTTCGCACCGATCTTCACGTCCATGGACGTCGAACAGGTGGGGCCTGAGCCCATGAACACTTCGTCGCGGCCCATCACGAGCTTCACCGGGCGGTTGGCCTTTCGGGACAGCGCCAGAGCCAACGGCTCCATCCAGACGTGAGTCTTGCCGCCGAAGCCTCCGCCGATCTCCGAAGAGGTGACTTTCAGCTTGGCGATGTCCATACCGAGGAGCTGTGCGCAAACCGTGCGGAAGGTGAAGTGTCCCTGGGTCGTGACCCAGAGCTCACCCTGACCGTCCGGGCCAACGCTGGCGAGGCAGGCATGCGGCTCGATGTAGCCCTGGTGGGTCTGCTCGGTTTTGTAGCTCTTCTCGATGACCACGTCGGCATCGGCAAAGCCGCTGTCGACATCGCCGTGACCGAACTGAGAGACGTTGGCGATGTTTGACGGTTTACCTTCCTGCTGCACATGAGGCTGCACGATCGGCGCATCGTCGGCCATGGCGGCATCCACGTCAGTCACGTGCGGCAGCACCTTGTATTCGACCTTGATGGCTTTGAGCGCTTTCCGCGCCGTCGGCTCATCGATGGCGGCCACGGCAGCCACCGCGTGGCCGTGATAGAGCGCTCGGCCTCGCGCCATGCAGTTCTCGAGGATGTCGTAGTTGCCGCGATTGCCTTCCGTGAGATCCGGCAGATCGGCACTCGTGATGACGGCTTTTACACCCTTCATCTTTTCCGCTTTGGAAGTGTCGATCTTCTTGATCGTTGCGTGCGCATGCGGTGAGCGCAGCACCCGGGCCACGAGCTGCCCTGGTGCGAAAGCATCCGCCCCGTAGCGGGCGCGCCCGGTTACCTTGTCGACGCCATCGGGGCGCCGCGGCCGGGTGCCAATTACCTTGAATTCCTGATCCGTGAATGTCGTCTCGGCCACTTCTGTGTCCTCCTGTTACCTCCGCCTCAGGGCGGCTGGCGTTCGCTGAGCTCTCCGCCGGTCTGCTCCGGCCCTGATGTTTTTGATTCTGTGCGTAATCTGATCTTTCAGACCTTCGTTCCTACGCCTTCTTAGCCTTCTTCGCTGCCTTCTTCTTGGCGGCTTTCTTGGCTTCCGCCCGCAGGTCTTTCGCAGCCGCATCGACGGCGCGAACGATCTTGTCGTAGCCCGTGCAGCGGCACAGATTACCGGCCAGGGCGTAGCGGATCTCTTCTTCCGTGGGATCCGGGTTGCGATCGAGGAGCGCCTTTGCCGCCACCAGGAAACCGGGGGTGCAGATCCCGCACTGCAGGGCGGCGTTGTCGAGAAACTGTTCCTGCAGGGGATGCAGTTTGTTGCCGTCGGCCAGGCCTTCAACCGTCGTTACCTTGCGCCCTTCCACCTCCGCGCCAAGCACGAGGCAGGAACAGACCAGTTGGCCGTCCACGGTCACACTGCAGGCGCCGCAGTCGCCGGTACCGCATCCTTCTTTGGCGCCAATCAGGCCAAGGCGATTGCGCAGCACGTCGAGCAGCGTCTCTCCCGGATGACAGACAAACTCCTCGACGTCACCGTTGATCGTGGTGGATACCTGAACACCGCTCATGACTTTCCTCCCGCCCGTTCGTAGGCAATTTTTGCTGCCCGGCGGCCGAGCACACCCGCCACCTCCGTTCTGAATTCGATGGTGCCGCGCATATCGTCGATCGGTTTGCAGGCGGCTTCGCAGGCTGTGGCCAGAGCCGCAAGGGCTTCCTCGTCGAGCTTCGTGCCAACGATGGCCTTTGCCGCATCGTCGACAAGCACCACGGTGGGCGCAATTGCACCAAGAGCCACCCGCGCCTTCTTCACGACGCCTTTGTTGTCCAGCGTCAGGTTGACACCCGCGCTGACGACGGCGATGTCCATCTCCGTGCGCGGAATGAAGCGCAGGTAGGCATCGCCGGAACGCGGCGCTTTCTTGGGCAGGGAAATCGACTCGATCATCTCGCCCTTCTTCAGCGAGGTTTTCCCTGGCCCCGTTGGGATTTTCTCGACGGCGACGCTGCGACGGCCGTTCGGGCCGACCACGGCGGCTTTGGCACCCGCGGCCACCATGGCCGGTACGCTGTCGGCCGCCGGCGACGCATTGCAGAGGTTGCCGGCTATGGTGCAACGACCCTGGATCTGATCGGAGCCGATGAGTTCGGCGGCTTCCACGACGCCGGGCCAGGCTTTCTTCAACGCCGAGTTCCGACCCATGGTCGCCCCGGGCACTCCGGCGCCGATCTTGAAGCCGCTCGCCGTCTTTTTAATGGCCTGCGTCGCTTCGATACGCTTGATGTCCACGATCAGGTCCGGCTCGATGTGACCCATTTTCATTCGGACCAGCAGGTCAGTACCGCCCGCCAGGACCACGGCCTTTCCCTTGGCGCCAGCCAGGAGCTTTGCCGCTTCCTTCGAGGACGTTGGAGCTTCATAGCGCATGTGCAGATTGCCTCCCCTTGCACTCGTGAACCGCAATTTTTCACGAGCAACGTTACAAACAACGCACCGTCGGACCGACTACTCTCCCGCTGGCCGAGATGCTGCATTCTTGTTGGACCCTCCCTCTAAGGAGGGACGAAGACTCTCACCCTTTTCCCGGGCGGGGTCAAGACAGAGGGTCCGTGGCGGCACGGGCGAGCGTCGGTCCCGGGAGATGAAGTGCTATATTGCGCGACGCCGAAAAAGGATCGACCACGGGAGGGGATGGGGTCATGGAACTGGAAAACAGAGTCGCCGTCGTCACAGGCGCGGGGTCCGGCATCGGCCGCTCCCTGGCCGTTGCGCTGCGGGCGGTCGGCGCGCGCGCCGTGGTCTGCACGGACCTGAATGGTGACAGCGCCGCTGAAACCGCTGCAATGATCGGCGAAGGTGCAACAGCTGCCGCCCTCGACGTGTCCGACGAAGCAGCCATCGAGGCGCTGGTTGCGGCGACGGAGGCAGACATCGGCCCCATCGATCTGTTCGTTTCCAACGCCGGCTACGGCCAGGGCGGCGGGCTCGATCTCTCGACGGAGGACTGGATGCGCATGATGAACGTGCATGTCTGGTCCCACCTGGCAGCGGCTCGTGCCGTGATTCCAGGTATGGTCGAACGGGGCGGGGGATATCTGCTGAACACGGCTTCCGCTGCGGGATTGCTGACCCAGATCAACTCCGGCCCCTATGCAGTCTCAAAACATGCCGCCGTCGCCTTCGCGGAGTGGATAGCCATCAACTACGGCAATCAGGGCATCGGCGTTTCCGTGCTCTGCCCGCAGGCCGTGCGAACCAACATCCTCGGGCCCAGCAAAGGTGGCAAACGCCCCACGACCCAGGCCAGCTTCGACGGGGTCCTGGAACCGGAAGCGGTGGCCGACACCTGTATCGAGGCCATCCGGGAAGAGCGTTTTCTGGTACTCCCGCACCCGGAGGTCGAGGTCTATTTCCAGCGCAAAGCCAACGACTACGACCGCTGGCTGAACGGGATGCGCCGCTTCAAGGCCAAGCTGGAAGGCGAGTAAAAAAAAGCCCCGCAGTGTGCGGGGCTCCAGGTGGGCGGACGTCCGGAGGGGAGCCGCCGTCCGCATTGGCTCGAGAGTCGCGAGGGGCTCGAGGCTTTCAAGCCAGGAGAGTTACGCAAACAGCGTGACGAACAACTGTTTCATTCCGATGGGAATCCGATGTCGTTTTGGTGACCCGTGCACGCCCCTGATCCGGAGCCGAGACCACGGGACCGGGCTCATGGCACAGAATCCCCGGACCCGGTGAAGGCCCGGCGCGCAGCCTCGAGACGTTCCGCGGCTTCGAGCTCTGCCTCTTCCGCTTCCATGAGCCGGGTCTCAAGAGCGTCGTACTGATCGATGATGCTGTCGAGATAGACCAGCATCTGATCTTCAATTTCCTCCGGATCCATGCCGCCGTCTTCGAGCTCTTCGAACTCCGCCTCCTTCTCATCGAAAGCGAGATCCAGCTCCTCGAGCTCCGCCTCCACGGCTTCGAGCTCCGCCCGGGCCGTTTCCCAGGCGTTCTGAGCAGCCAGGACCTCCGGTGAGTCGAGCGCCAGAGGCTCAACCTCCGCAGTCAGCGGTTCCGGTTCAGCAGGAGTCGCAAGCGGCAATACGGGGACTTCCGGTTCAGGTTCATCGCTCGGAACCTCCACCGGTACCGCAACGGGTTCGGCGGGGCTTTCGGTCTCGCCCGCGCGATCCAGATAAAAGAACACGACGAGGGCCACGCCAATGACGGCGGCCATGATTTCAACGATGCGGTTTCTCATAGCAGGCGGGCGACCATAAAGTGCTAATGTTCCATTTCTGTGACCGGTTTCCAAGATCTCGACAGGGGGTAGCGGTCGAGCCCATGAGCTTCAGCACGGAGCCCACCATCAACTGGTATCGCACGCCGATTGATCGTGCGGCGTTGCAATCTCTCATGGTCCGCAGCAACCTGCGAGGCGCCCTGCAGACCGGCACGCACCTCGGACTGTTTTTCGCCACGGGGCTGCTGGCCTACTACTGCTACACCCTGGTGAATGCGGACACCTGGTACTGGTCCCTGCCCCTGCTCTTCGGCTGCCTGTTCCTGCACGGCACCATGGGACCTTTCATGGGGCTCATCGCCATTCACGAGCTGCAGCATCGCACGGTCTTCCGCACCCGCTGGCTGAACGACTGCTTCGAGCGGGTCTACGCGTTCATCAGCTGGTCCGACTACCTCTGGTACCAGCAGAGTCATGCGCTCCACCACCGGGCGACCTGCTTCGCAGCTCAGGATGGTGAAGTGGTTCTGCCGCAGCGCTTCAGCCTGCGCCGCTTCGGCGTCTGGCTGGGGCTTCTGGCCTGGAACCCGGCAGTGACCTGGCAGCGACTCAAACTCACCTGGCGCCACGCCCGTGGGGATATCCGCGGTGAGTGGTACGAGTACGTGCTGCCGGAGGGCGATCCTGCACTGCGCCGCCGGCACCGCAACTGGGCTCGTCTACTCCTCGTGGGCCACGGACTGCTGGCCGCCCTCTACATCCTGAGCGGCCACTGGTTTCTCATCGTGGTATTCACCTTCGGCACCCAGTACTGCAGCTGGCTCGGCTTTCTTTGCGGGCTGCCACAACATTACGGCATGAATCCGAACGTGCCGGACTTTCGTTACAACACCCGCACCTTCACCTGCTCCTGGCTGCCCGCCTTCTACTACTGGAACATGCAGTACCACGTGGAGCATCACATGTACCCGGCTGTCCCGTTTTTCAATCTGCCTAAGCTCCGTCAGGCACTGGCGCACGACCTGCCACCGGCGCCGCACGGGCTCCTTGCCACCTGGCGGGAAATGCTCGCGATCAAAGCCCGGGCGAGCGCCGACCCGGACTATCGCTTCGAACCGGCGGTGCCAGGCACGCGCGCGCTGGAGTCAGGCTGAGTCCGCAAGTTTGCGGTGATACCAGTCGAGGTAGCTGCCGAGCCGTCCGGCAAAGGCAGGCTCTGCGGCCAGCGTCAGAAGGTGAGAGAAAGCGCGAGGATAGCGGGCGCGGCCATCACTGCTGACCAGCGGCAGGCCGGCTGCTGCAAGCGCCGCTTCGTAGTGCCCTTCCCGAAGAAACTGTGCGAGATCACAGACGAAGGCGATATCGGCGATGGTCAGCCGGTCACCGGCGAGATAAGCCCCCTGCTCGAGCGCCCGCTCAACACCGGCCAGGAAAAACTCGTAGGCGGCCGCCATTCGCGCATGGATCTCCGCTGTCATGGCGTCCATGGCCAGGAGATAGACCTGCGCTTCCCGGGCGAAGACGAGGTCCGCATCGAGAAAGCTGTCGATCCGCGATGCCGAGTAGGCGTCGTCGCCGTAGAGACTGCCGCCACCCACCCGGGCGACGGCCCGCAGAATGCTGTTGGACTCGAAAATTCCAGTGGCGCCGTCAGGACTGAAGGCCGCCGGGACGGTACCGAAAGGGTGTGCCTCGAGAAAGGCATCGGTCTTGTAGAGCTGGCCGCTGAAGCCCCGCCGGCTCGTGCGGGCGTGGGGACTGTCTGCGTGCTTCTCCCGCTCTTCGAGGGGCCGGGCGTCGAAGTCCCAGAGCCAGCCGGACAGGTTCGCCGGCTTGTCACCCACCACATCGACTTCTACCCCAAGGAGGTCTGCGGCAATCAGCGCTTTCCACACCCGCGGGTTCGGCAGGTAAGAGAAGATCCTCAAAACCGATGCGCTCATGTCTTTCAGCCCCGCTGCTGTCAGTCCGGGAGTCCAAGCACCCGCTTGGCGATGATGTTCTTCTGCACTTCCTTGGTACCGCCCGCAATGGTCAGCGATTTCCCATAAAGCCACGTGCGCTGAGCCGAACGCTCCTGCGGCAGGAAGCTGTCATCACCGCCGAGCATGCGCGTGCCCATGGCTTCCACGAGGATCTCATCACCTTCCTGCTTGAGCAGCGCGCCGGTGAGTTT
Organism: Pseudomonadales bacterium; assembly: GCA_965230005.1. Lineage (GTDB taxonomy): Bacteria > Pseudomonadota > Gammaproteobacteria > Pseudomonadales > Azotimanducaceae > SZUA-309. Next base: position 5,188,553 of record OZ245934.1, on the reverse strand, counting down.
GACGGCCGAAGACGTGAAGCCCGGGGCCCGGGATTTCAGCTCTTCCACGGCTCGCCCCTGCGTGTAGCGTTGCGCCTGTTCGTTCATGGCAAATCGGATGAGGCGCTCCCGGAGCGCGGTATCCGCGATCCGGCCATCGCTAAGCGGCACATAGTCTCGAACCATGGCCGGCACCGGACTTTCTTCGGCGCGGCCACCCTGCGAGCCGGAAATGTTGATACCCGCATGCGTCGAACGCTCGAACTGAAGCAGGCGTTTGCCGACGGTCCAGCCGTTGTCGACACCGCCAATGACGTCCGCTGCCGGGGCCAGCGCGTTATCGAACACAGTCTCGCAGAACGGTGAAGCGCCGGACAGAAGACGAATGGGATTGACCTGAACCCCTTCCTGCGACATGTCCACGAGGATCAGCGAAATCCCTTCGTGCTTGGGCTTGTCCGGAGAGGTGCGGACCAGGACGAAGATGTAGTCACAGTCCACGGCATCGCTGGTCCAGATCTTGGATCCGTTCAGCACGTAGTTATCGCCATCCAGGACGGCTTTGCATGACAGGCTCGCCAGATCGGATCCCGCCCCGGGCTCGGAGTAACCCATGGCCCAGGCCCCATCGCCGCGGGCAATCTGTGGCAGCCAGCGGGCTTTCTGCTCGTCGCTGCCCAGCTCGAGGATCGTCGGACCGATGTAGTTCACACCACGGCCGGAGAGCGGGGGCCTCGCTTCGATGCGACCGAGCTCTTCGATGAGGATCCGATACTGCTCCCGGTCGAGCTCGGCCCCACCGTAAGCCTTCGGCCAGGTCGGCACGGTCCAACCACGTTCGGCCATCCGTTCCAGCCAGAGTCGGGTGTCGGCGCCGACATCGATGGAACGGCTGCCAATGGAAATCGGTCCAGGGCCGCGGGCGCCCTCGGGGCAGTTCTCTGCCAGCCAGGCGCGGGTTTCTGCCTGAAACTCAGCCAACTCACTCATAGATCTGCTCCATCAATCGTTCCGTGCTCTGACAAGCGAGCCACCGCTTCCCGCAAGCCTATGCGCCACCCGGAGCCTCAACGGCCGACGAAGTTGCCGGGGCGACGTTCGGCCACGGCACGTACACCTTCTTTATGGTCTTCCGTCTTCCGGAGCCGTGCCTGCTCGGCGTTTTCATGATCGGTCTGCGCTTTCACGGCGTCGGCAAGACCGGCCCTCAAGGTCGCTCGCACGGACGCCACCGCCAGGGGGGCGTTTTCCGCGATCTCAGCGGCCAGCTTGTGGGCTTCCGCACGCAGATTGGCCTGATCCGTGAGCACCTCGGCAAGGCCGATGGCGTGCGCCTCTTCGCCGGTGATCCGTCGACCGGTCATGAACATGAGGGCCGCCTGCTGCTGGCCGATGATGCGCGGCAGCGTGTGCGTCAGGCCGAAGCCTGGATGAAAGCCCAGCTTGACGAAATTTGCCGTGAAACGGGCCTCCGGGCAGACCACGCGGAAATCCGGCACCAGCGCCAGACCGAAACCACCGCCGACCGCTGCCCCCTGAATCGCCCCTACAATCGGGGTTTTGGTGGCAAAGAGACGGGTCGCTGCCGCGTAGAGCGGGTTGCTGCCATCGGCAGCCGCGTTCCCACCTTCGCGTTTCGAGAAGTCGTTACCGGCGCAGAAATGTTTGCCGGCCGCGCAGAGCACAACTGCCCGCACATCGTCCCCAGCTTCGAAGGACTCGAAGGTGGTCGCCAGATCGTTGATCAGATCCGTGTCGAAAAAGTTGTTCGGTGGTCGCTGAATTTCCACTTCAGCAACATGGTCGGCAATGGTCACACCCAGATCAGACATCGGCTCTCCCCTCTTTCCGGCTTGGTCATGCGGACCCGGGATCTTACACCCCGGCGCGCCCGGGCGCCTCGCCCTACCAGAGCTCGACTTTCTGCCAGCGTTTCTGGCGCCAGAGCGTCGTCAGGATCAGAGAGTTCAGTGCCCGGAACCCGAGCTGGTGTGTGAGCCAGATGCCGAGGAGCCCATAGCCGAGTTCGATCCCGAAAACGTAGGCGCCGGGGAGCAGCACGAGATACTGGGTCGCCAGATTCACATACATGACCCGCTTCACGTCTCCAGCCCCATTGAGCATGGAAGCAAAGAGGTAACCCATGCCATTGATGCCGATCATCACGCCGAGGATCCGACAGGGGAGCACGGCCGCAGCCAGGGCTTCGGGCTCGCGAATGAACAGCCCGAGGATCAACTCCGGAAAGAGCCAGAAAGGCACGCCGAGGCCAACCATGGCCAGGGTTCCGATCTTTACGACGTCCCAGGCCCAGCGGTTGGCATCCTCCATGGCCTTCGCCCCCATGGCCTGCCCGACGAGCGTGGCACCGGCGAGACCCAGTCCCCAGGCGGGCATGCCGACGGCACTCACCATGTTCACCAGCACGCTGTATGCGGCAACCTCGACGGTGCCGACGAAGGCAACGATCCGGAACATGAGCGTCAGGGCCAGGCTGTCCAGAAACTGCTGCATGCCTGCCGGGACCATGAGTCGAGTCACCACAGCCAGATGCTCGCGGACCGGTCCGCGCAGATAGCCCGAGGCGTGCCGCGCCCCGAGCACGAACTGATAGATCGCGCCAACCACGGACGCCGTGAACGTCCCGATACCTGCACCTGTGACCCCGAAGGCCGGAATCGGGTCCAGACCGAACATGAAAACGTAGTTCAGCGGCACGTTGACGACCGCTTCCAGAATTACGACCCGGAGGTAGAGATTGGCCCGTTCCGTCGCGTTCCAGAATCCCATGAAGGCGTTGTTGATGGCGAACAACGCGCTCGAGGCGAACATCCAAGCGAGGTAGGCGTAGCCGATTTCAACCACAGCCAGGTCATCGGACATGAGCGCAAGCACGTCTTCGGCCAGCCAGACGAGCACGAAGGAAGCCGGGGGCACGAGCACCAGCACGATGACGAGCGCCGTCCTCAGAAAGCGTCCGAGATCCTCCGTTTCCCCTTCGCCCACGAGCCTGGCGGTGGTCGCCTGCACGGCCACGGAAACGCCGCCGAAGATCGCGAGGAAGAGAAACACCACAAACACGGAAATACCGACTGACGCCAGCGCCGTGGTGCCGAGGCGCCCAACGAACAGCAGGTCAATGAGTTCGAGGAACACATAGGTCGACATACCCGCCATGATCGGCAGGCCGAGCGCAAAGATCCGCCTGGTCCTTTCCCAGGTCGGGAAGAACGCGTTCGCCAAGGTGAGCTCCTCCGAGGGCCGCTGAGTCTACCCTGCCTGACGGGGCGGCTTAATCTCCAGCCGCGCAGAACCTCAACGGAGCTTGGAGGCGTAGCTTGAGATGGGCAGCGAAACAGGGGCGAAAGTTTTGCTCAACGCACGATCCGGTTAGACTTCGCCCCGCGACCCCCTGCCGAGAAGACAATGAGCACCTCCCCCGTCGGAATCAGCGGCTTCGCCGCCTATGTGCCACCCTATCGTGTCTGCCTGGAAGCCTGGTCCGACTGGACCGGCAACAACTGGCAGAAGATCAATGCCGTCGTAGGTTCGGGCTTCCGGGTCCGCGGTCCGGAGCAGAGCGTTTACACACTCGCGGCCAATGCCGTGCTGCGGCTCATCCAGAACCACGACCTGGACGCGAGCCGCGTCGCCTTCCTGGCGCTCGGCACCGAATCCAGCACCGACAACGCCACAGGCGCCGTGATCGTCAAAGGAATGGTCAACCAGGCCCTGGATAGCCTTGGTCTGCCGCTCCTACCCCGGGATTGCGAAGTGCCGGAGTTCAAACACGCCTGCCTGGGCGGCATCTATGCCATGAAAAGTGCCCTGCGACTGCTCGCGAGCGACGGCGCAGACCGTCAGGCTATCGTCGTCAGCGCCGACATTGCCGAATACGAACGCGGCAGTTCGGGCGAGCAGACCCAGGGCGCCGGGGCCGTCGCCATGCTCCTCGAAGCCAATCCGAAGCTGCTGACTATCGATCTCCGCCAGAGCGGCAGCGCCTCCGACTATCGAACCAACGACTTCCGCAAGCCCTTTTCCCGTTTTTCCGGCCAACAGCCTGGCGCCAATGGCCAGCTGCAGGATTTCCCGCTGTTCAACGGCGGCTACTCGACGGACTGTTATCTCGAAGCCACCGTCGAAGCAGTGCGCAACATGCTGGACAAGCGCGGTGCCCGGCACGGCTACCTGGAATCGCTGCCAGCGGTCTTCATGCATCGTCCCTACAAGCGCATGCCGGAAACGGGCCTTGCCCTCTGCACCTTGTTTGCGCTCGGCAGTGGCGACGGTGAAGCCCGCGCCGAGCTGGCCCGGTATTGCGAGCTTGCCGGGGTTCGTCCGGAAGACGTGCTCGCCGAAATCTGGTCCTCCCCCAGGATCAGTAATGATGGGGATCGGGGCGCAGGTCCGGTTTACCCGCACACGCAGAACGTGCTCCGGGCCTTTCGCGGCACCGACGAATACAGCACCCGGATTCTCGCGAAACAGGCCCTGGGTGCCGACTTCGTCGCCGAGCTCGGCAACCTCTACACGGCGTCGCTGCCGGCCTGGCTTGCGGCCGGCCTGGAAGATGCGGCAACCAGAGGCGTACCGCTCGCCGATGAAGAAGTACTGATGATCGGCTACGGCAGCGGCGATGCCGCGGAAGCCATCCCCGCCAGGCTGGTACCCGGTTGGGAAGACTATGCGATCAGAAGCGGCGTCGCGGATTCGCTGCGCCATTGCATCCCCCTGGACCAGCAAGGCTACGAGGCATTCCATTCGGGGCAGTGCATCCGCCCGGAGCGGCAGGTGGGCAACGAGTTCATCATCAGCCGCGTCGGTACTTCCACGGATGCCAACGCCGCCGATCTGGGAATCGAGTACTACGAGTACGTTGCCTGAGCACCTTTGAACGGCAGTACCCGCCCCTGTTGAACGAGCTCGCCACAGTAACCGTCGACGTTCACTTCGTTATCGAGCAACCGGAGTAGTCCGAGCGCCGCTTCCTCCGGCGTTTGCGCATCTTCTTCACGAAACACGGTGCCCATGTACTCCCTGGTGGCGTCCGTGAGCGTCACCCCGGGACAGGCCGCACAGAGCAGCCCGCCCGACGGCAGAGCCCCGCTGTCCCGAGCCTGCCGGGCAAAGGCTCTGGTCACCGCCACCTGCGCCACTTTGGAAGGAACGTTCACCCATTCGGGCCAGCCCGCGGCAAGGTCTTCACCAGCTTCCACCTGCGCCACATAGCCATCGGCATTGCGGTTGACCGCCGCCGGATCCAGCCGGTCCGCGTCGAAAAGCGGTTGCAGGTGCCCGGGCAGACGATCGAGGGTCCCGAGTCCACTCGCGACGATGACGAGCCGTCCGCCGGGTCGCAGCAACGGCAGGAACGCTTCGAGCACACGCAGGGTGCCGTGACTGTTTGCAGCAATCATCGGACGCGCGTCATCCCGGGCCGGCCGCCCGGCTCTCGCCACATAGGCGCCATTCTGAAACAGCACGTCGATTCCGCCCTGGTCCGCTTCGATGCGGCGGGCAGCGAGCGCAGCGTCGGCCTCGTCCGCGAGATCAAAGGTGAAGGCGGTCACCTGAGCGGCAGTTGTTGCGGCAACCGCAGCCTCCAGCTCCGCCGCATCCTCAGCCCGCCTCGCCGTGAGATAGAGCCGGTCTCCGGCTCCCCACAACTGACCGAGCGCCATCGCCAGGGCACGACCAATGCCCCGATTACTGCCGATGATCAGGCCGACCCGCTCAGAGTTTGCATTCATGACGTTCTCCGCGCTCAATTACGATACATATTGTCTCGTATTATAATATAGAGACACCGTGTCTTGTAAATGCTACTGTGACCCTCCCCTACGCTAGGAGCTGCTATGGGAGTGTCATCCGAGTCTGCGAGCGCCGGCCGCCCACGCAGCGAGGAGACCCGTCGGGCAATCCTGCGGGCTGCCCTGAAGCTCCTGGAGACGCGGCCGCCCACAGAAGTCACGCTGAAAGCCATCGCCGAAGCATCCGGCGCCGGACGGCAAACGCTCTATCGCTGGTGGAGCAACCGTGGTCAGATCATTCTCGAAGCGCTTCGCGAGAGCGGGCGCGAGCACATTCACGTCTCAAACAACGCACCCTTCGAAGCTGCTTTCGCACAGTTTCTCGAGGCCACCGTGCGTCAGGCGAAACGCCTCCGGCCAGCGCTCCGGGTGATCATCACCGACGCGCAGCTGGACGAGACATTTCTTCCAGAATTCCGCGACGAGTTCGTGCACGTTCGCCGGGCGGCGCTGTTCGAGGTCATGGCACGGAGCAACGCCTTTTCCGCCCTCTCCCCCAGAGAGCAGACCTTCCTGGGGGATCTGATCTTCGGCCCCCTCTGGTATCGGGTCCTGGTCAGCCATGCGCCCCTCGACAGCCGTTTCGCCGTCGAACTGCAACAGCTGGCCCTGGGCTGGCTCCAAGGCCGGAGCGCCGCTTTCGAGGACGGCCGCGATGCTGACCCATGAGTTCAAGTAAACTCCTGCTCCTCCGGGGACCGAGCCTGGTCTTACCGGCTGCGGGTGCTGAGCCACCCATGGAGACAGTATGACGGCACCAGAGCCCTACGAACTCGCAAACGACTTCGTCACCATCGACGGGATCGCCTTTCACTATGCCCTCGACGGAGAACCGGGCAAGCCTGTGCTTGCGCTTGTCAATCCCGCCAGTCACAACCTCACCTGCTGGGAGGTTGTGCTCGACGCGCTCCTCGAACGCTATCAGGTGTTGCGCTTCGATATCCGCGGCACAGGTAAGAGCGGCTGGGGCAGGGACGAGGCGTTCACCTTTGCGCAGTACGCGGACGACCTGGCGGGCATCATGGACGCACTCGGCATTGATCGCGCCTTTGTCCTCGGCGTTGCCTACGGTGCCCGCACGGCCGCCCGCTTCGCGGTCCGACACCCCCATCGCCTCACGGCCCTCGGTCTCTTCGACGTGGCGCTTACGCCGCCCGTGCAGCAGACCGGACAGCGGGAACTTGGCAGCGAAGCCCGGCGCCTGCTCGAGAAAGCGGGTGAGCCTGCCGTGGCGGCGCGGAAGTCCTGGCGTTTTTACGAGAACCGCGACGCCGCGCTCAAGGCCCATACGGCGCACGAGAAGGAATCGGATCTCTCGGAATCTCTGGGCGACCTGCAGGTTCCCGTTCTCATCGCCTGCGGGCGCCAGGACATGAATCTCGCGGAAGCAGAGCGTATTGCCCAGGCGACACCCGGTTGCACCTTCGAGATCATGGAGATGACCGGCCACGGCTCGCCGTTCTTTCGACCTGCGCTGTTTGCCGAACTCGTCACCGCCTTTTCCCGCAGCTGATCCCCTGCCCGCCCCCGCACCCCATGACAGACGCTGGGAATGACAGCCGCGGCCGTCTGAAACTGCCGGCCCGCTGGCCGTTCCGGGTAGACCGAACGCCCTTTTTCTACGGCTGGGTGATCTGGCTGCTTTCGACCCTGGGCTTCCTCATGAGCGTGCCCGGCCAGACCATGGGCATGGCCGTGTTCACCGATCCGTTCATCGATGCCTTCGAACTCACCCGCTCCGAGCTTTCCTTCGCTTACCTGTGCGGCACCGTAGGGAGCGCTTTCCTGCTGACCCGCGCCGGGCGCCTCTACGATCGCGTCGGCGCCAGAATCATGGTGGTGGGTGCTTCCGTGCTGCTTGGCCTGATGGTGGCTTACATCAGTATCGTGGATCGGGTTGGCGCGGCCATCGCCGGCTGGCTCGGTCTGACGCTCGGCACCGTCACGCTGCCGCTGATTCTCGTTGGCTACTTCGGCGTCCGCTTTGCCGGCCAGGGAGTCCTCACCAGCGCCTCGCGCAACGTGCTCCTGCTCTGGTTCGAGCGCCGTCGCGGGCTCGTTTCAGGCATCCGAGGCGTGTTCGTTTCTCTCGGATTTTCCGTCGCGCCGCTGTTGCTGGCCCTCATGATCGACGCCTACGGCTGGCGCGGCGCGCTCGGGCTCATGGCGGCCGTACTCGTTTTCCTGTTTGCGACCGTGGCTTTCCTGTTCCTGCGCAACAGCCCCGAGGAAGAGGGCCTGCTGCCTGACGGACGCGCCATGACGGGAGAAGACGACGGCGCCGCCCGCCCTGCCCCAGTCGTCGACCGAACCCTGGCGGAAGCGCGGCGCAGTGCCAGCTTCTGGCTCTACAGCGGCGGGTTGTCCATTCATGCCCTCTTCGGCACCGCCGTGACTTTCCACATCGTCTCGATCTTCGCAGAAGCCGGACGGAGCCGAAGCGAAGCCTTTGCCTATTTCCTGCCTGCGGCCATCGTCTCCACGAGCGTCAATCTCCTCGGCAGCAGTCTCGTCGACCGCAGACCGCTCAAGCCGTTCCTGATCGTCATGCTGAGCGCATTCCTCCTGGGTGCCGTCGGCCTGATGCAGTTGGACACACAGCTCGGTTACTACCTGCTCATTGCCGGTTTCGGCGCCGGCGGCGGCCTCTGGGGGGTCATTTCGAACATCGCGTTCATTCGCCTCTTCGGCAGCCTGCACCTCGGCGAGATCAGCGGCCTGAACACCTCCCTGACGGTCTTTGCCAGCGCCATCGGGCCCTTTCTTTTCAGCCTCGGCTATGAGCTGACCGGCGCCTACCTGGCCGCGGAGAAGCTCTGTGCTGCGGCGATCGTGGCGCTGCTCCTCGCCGCCATCACCCTTCGCCAACCGGACGATCGGGCGCCACTGCCTCCCTAGGCAGATTCTCCCGGTACCTCCCACCCCGGTGCTTCCGCTGTTCGGCCTGTGTCCCGACCAAGCTCGATCATCGATTCGGGCTCAATGCGGGCAAATTGCTAAAATATGTATATACATTCATACATATTTAGTTTGAATAGGATTACAATGAGGGCGCGCAACCAAAAGGGAGCGCGCTTCCCCCACAACCAGGTCGGTTCGCCGGCCAGATGCAAGCCCGGCAGATACAGGAACATCGAAAGCAACAGAAACAGCAACCGGGTGTGCGATCAGCAACGAAGAAGCAAGCAACAAGAAAAGGAAAGCAAGGAAAGCCATGACCACCATCACTCTGGCCACCACGAAAGGCGGCGCCGGCAAGACCACGAGCGCGCAGATGATCATCGGCGCCATTCATCGGCTCGGCTACACGATCGGCGTGATCGACTGCGATGAGAACCGGACCCTGTCCCGCTGGATCAACAACACGAGCAAGATGGCGATCGAAACCGCCGTCGTCCTCGAAGAAGCCGAAGTTGTGCCGACGATTCAGAAATTCCAGCGCAAGTACGATTGCGTGATCATCGACACTCCCGGCGGCTACTCGCAGGGCACGGTATTCGCCATGGGCTGCTCGGATCTGGTGCTCATCCCGCTGCAGCTGTCCCAGGCGGACGTCGTCGAAGCAGACAAGACCTATCGCCTCGTGAAGAGCACGGCTCAGATGACGAACCGCAAGATCAAGGCCCGTCTCCTCTACACGGACTACGTGCCGAAGACAAAGATCGCCAAAAAAGTGCGGAAGGCGGTGGACGATCTCAACCTGCCCACCATGAAAACGCGCCTGCACCATCTGGTCGCCTTCAAGGATCTGACCTTCACCGGGCGGATACCGAAGAAAGGCACTGCCGGTGCTCAGGGTCAGCTCCTCGTTCAGGAAATCAACGACCTTGGTCTGCTGCCCTTCATGCAGGAGTACAAGCGCGCTTCATGAGCGAACGGAGCAGCCAGGAAAAAACCGCCAGGACCGCCCGAACGAAGGCCAAGAAGGGCGCCCGCCCGGCGCCTGCCCGGCGTCAGTCGGAGCCGGACTCGCAGGTCACGATCAAGATGCGGGCCTCCCTGCATCAGGAACTGGCCGCAAAGGCCTTCACTTCCGGGATGACCATGCGCGGTTTCATCATGAGCGCCCTGAAGCAGGCCGGGCTCAAAGTCACGGAGGACGATCTGATCGATCGCCGCCGGCGCAGCACCCGCTAGCGCCGACTTTGCGCCTGAGCGCCGGGGGAGCAGGAACTCCGGGCTTGCGCTACTCCTGAAAAGGAACGGCCCACGCCAGGAGTTCCGATCCTCAGAGTCGCCATCCAACGGCGCCTCCTCCGCCACACCTCTCTCAAACGACTCAGCCACTCGGCGCCAGCCTCGAGATCTGGATCGACCGAAGCAGGCTGTGGCTGTCACGCTACCCCCTGCGGCACGGAGCCGTATCCAACGCCCGTCGCCCGTCGCCCGTCGCCCGTCGCCCGTCGAGGAGACAGGGAACGAGGTCACAGTGCTTAACAAACGCTCGTGAAACTATACCGTCCAGACGGTATAGTTATTCTTTCATTCGCCGGACCAGTGAAAACCAGCCATGAGCAGTCGAGCCGACAGCCGCCAACGCCTCCTTGACGCGGCGACCACCATCGTCGGTCGGGCCGGTGCTGCCAATCTCACCATCGACGGTGTCGCCGCGGAGTCGGGCCTGTCGAAAGGCGGCGTGCTCTATCACTTTCCAAGCAAGCGGGCGCTTCTCGAGGGCATGCTGGAGAAGCTCCTCCACGAAGCAGATGCGCGTGCAACGGCCCTTCGCGAGACGGGCTGCTCCTCCCTCGAAGCCTGGATCGAGAGTGAGCGTACGCAGAGTGACGCCGAGCGCACCACGTCCCTGGCGCTGCTGGCGAACGCCGCCGAAGACCCTTCGCTCCTCGACGCTGCGCAGCCGACGATCCGCCAGCGCTTTCGTGAGATCACGAGTGAAGCGAAGGATCCGGAATTCGCGTTGATCCTGCTGCTGGCCACCGAAGGTCTCCGCTTCCTCGGCATGCTGCGCCTGCTGCCCCTCTCCGCCCGGCAGCGGTCGGACCTGGAAGCAAGGCTCCAGCAACTGGCTCGGGAGGCCTGACGATGACGCCCGGCACTCGAACCCTGCCCGCCCTGCTGGTCGCGCTTCTGCTTGGCGCCTGCGACGGCCGCGAAGCACCCGCCGTGGCGGATCAGTCAATCCGGCCCGCGCGGATTTTTTCCGTAGGCACTGATCTGGCAACGATTCACCACGAGTTCGTCGGCGAAGTGGAGGCAGCGCAGACCATCGACATGAGCTTCCGGGTGCCTGGACCACTCACGGAACTGCCGGTGCTGGAAGGGCAATTCATCGACGCCGGCGCTCTCGTCGCCGCCATCGAAGCGACCGATTACCGCCTCGCCCTGCGGGAGGCCGAAGTGCAGCGCGAGCTCGCACGACAGGACTACACGCGCAAGCAGCAGCTCCTGACTGAGCGCGGCATCTCTCAATCCATCGCCGATGACGCCCGTGCGCTTTTCGATCTGCGCCAGGTCGCCGTGGAGAAAGCCCGCCAGAACCTGGATCGGACTGTGCTGCGCGCCCCCTTTCAGGCTTACGTGGCACAGCGCTTCACCGACAATCACGTCAACGTGAGACCGGGTGACCCCATCGTCAGGCTCATGGATCTCTCAGAGCTCTTCGTGGTGGCCAACGTCCCGGAGAATCTGCTCGCCACGGCAACCCCTGATCGCGTTCGACGCCTAGAGGCGGAATTCGCCTTCGCTCCCGGCGAGCGCTTCGCCCTGACCTTCCGGGAAAACCGGGGCGAATCCAACGCCGTGGCCCAGACCTTCGAGATCACCTTCACCATGCCGAGGCCGGACAACTGGAACGTGTTGCCCGGCATGACGGCCACCGTGTTCGTCGAGCTCGAGGCAGCTCTTGCCCGGGAGCGTATTCAGATTCCGACCTCTGCCCTGGTGTCTGATCCCGAGAAAAACCACTTCGTCTGGAAGTTCGATCCGGAGAGTCAGCTCGTGAGCCGGCAGTCCGTGGAAATCGGACCCGCCACCGGAGAAGGCATCAGCGTGCTTGCGGGCCTGGCGCCCGGCGACCTGATCGTCGCGAGCGGCGCCGCGCACCTGCAAGCGGGTATGCGCGTCCGCATGCTTGGTCAGCCCACCAGCACGCTCTGAGAACAACGCCATGCGGGACATCGCCTCCTTTTCCATCGAGCGGCCGCTCTACACCTGGATGCTCATGGCCGCCTGCTTTTTCGGCGGCTGGTACGGCATCGAAACCGTAGGGCGCCTGGAAGACCCGAAATTCCCGATCAAGAACGCCTTCATCATCACCCCCTATCCTGGCGCCTCTGCGCTCGAGGTGGAGCAGGAAGTCACCGACGTCATCGAGGCGGCCATCCAGGAGCTCCCCTACCTCGACATCCTCACTTCGAAATCACTGCCTGGCCGCTCGGAAGTGCAGGTGGAACTCATGGAAATCTACGGGGAAAGCGACGTACCGCAGATCTGGGACGAGATGCGCCGGCGCGTCGCGGAAGCGGCGCAGCGTTTGCCCCCCGGCACCTATTCACCGCTCGTCGAGGACGACTACGGCGACGTCTACGGCATCCTCTACGCCATTCAGGCCACCGGTTATCGCGAGGCGGAAATCGACGACATGTCGAAGTTCCTGTCGAGCCGGCTCAAGCAGGTCCCCGGCGTTGCCAAAGTCCACACCGCAGGAGAGCCACAGGAGGCGGTGCATGTGGAACTCGACCACGAGAGCCTGGTGCGACTCGGCCTGCCCGTAGACGCCGTGTTCTCGAGCATCGGCGCCGAGAACCGCGTAGTCGCCGCAGGCTCCGTTGCCTATGGGGACAGGCGCCTGCGAGTGGCACCGGAACTCGCTTTTGACAGCGTCGCCGCCATTGCCGACATGCGCATCGGCCGGCCGGGGTCGAACGAGATCATCCGCCTCGGCGACGTCGCCCGCATCAGCCGCGGCGCCATCGAGGTGCCCCCGCATATCATTCATCACAACGGTGCCGCCGTGTTCACCCTCGGCGTCTCCGTGACCGATGGCCAGAACGTCGTGGACGTCGGCGAACGGGTGGATGCACGGCTGGCCGAGCTCATGCAGGAGCTGCCGGTCGGCGTGGAGGCGATACCGATCTATCGCCAGCACGAAGTCGTGCGCTCGGCCATCAATGAGTTCCTGAAGAATCTCATGCTTTCCGTGGCAACGGTCGTTGGCGCGCTGTGTCTGTTCATGGGCTGGCGCGCCGGTACCGTGGTCGGCAGCGTCCTGCTCCTGACCGTGCTCGGCACCATCGCCCTCATGGCCTTCCTCGGCATCGAGCTGCAGCGCATCTCCCTCGGCGCGTTGATGATTGCCATGGGCATGCTCGTCGACAACGCTATCGTCGTCGCTGACGGCATGGTGGTGGGTGTCCAGCGCGGCCTGACACCCAAGGCGGCCGCGGCCCGTGCTGTGGATCGAACCCAGTTCCCGCTCCTCGGTGCCACGGTCATCGGGCTGCTCGCCTTCGCGCCCATCGGGCTGTCCGACGACAACTCAGGCTACTTCCTGCGCTCCCTCTTCCAGGTCGTTGCCCTGTCTCTGCTGCTGAGCTGGGTCCTGGCAATCACCGTGGTGCCGCTGCTCGGTTCGAAGCTGTTGCGTCCTCCTGCAGAGATCAACGACCAGCTTTACAGCGGCTGGGCCTACCGACCCTATCGCGCGATCGTGCGCTTCGGGCTGCGCCGGGCCTGGCTGTCGAGCGTGATCATTCTGACGATCACCGGCACCTGCCTCTGGGGCTTCACCTTCGTGAAACAGGGCTTCTTCCCGGGCAACAACACGCCGCTGCTCTACGTGGACTACTTTCTGCCGCAGGGTACGGACATTCAGGCGACCGCCGGCGAGATTGCGACCCTCGAGACCGCGCTGCTCGAAGACGAAGACACCACAGACGTCACCAGCTTCATCGGTCGCGGTATGACGCGCTTTACCGCCACCATGCGACCCGAAAAGCCGAATCCGGCCATGGCCCAGCTCGTGGTGAGGGTCGCGGACGCCACGCTGCTGGATGCCACCATAGGCCGCGTCGAAGCCCTGCTCGGTGAGCTGGCACCGCACGCGGAGTACATGGTCTATCGCAGCGAGTTCACCCCGAGCGGCAACTCCAAAATCGAAGCCCGCTTCAGCGGTCCGGATCCGGTGGTGCTTCGAAGCCTGGCGGACGCAGCGCTGGCCGTTTACCTGGATCACGATCTGGTCGACCGGAAAACGGACTGGCGCCAGCGGGAGCTGCAGATCGTGCCAACCTTCGATGAGGAACGTGCCCGGCGCGCCGGCATCAGCCGAGCCGACGTTTATCAATCACTGGCCTTCGCCACCCATGGTGTGCAGATCGGCCTGTTTCGGGATCGCGACAAACTCCTGCCGATCATCAGCCGCGCCCCCCGGGAGGAACGCAACGACGTCCGCACTCTGCCGGATAGGCTGGTCTGGAGCCCGGCCCAGGGTGAACACATCCCCATGTCGCAGGTCGTCAGCCGCTTCGACCTGCGGCCGGAGGACAACCGGATCCTGCGCCGGCAGCGGATCCGCACCATCACCGCTCAGGCGAACGCGCCGGACGGCCACAACGTCACCCGCGTCTTCAACGGCATGCGCGGGGACGTCGAGGCCATCCCCCTGCCCCCGGGCTACAGCCTCGAATGGGGTGGGGAGTTCGAAGGCAGCGCCGAAGCCAGGGTTCTGCTGCTGAACAAAGTCCCGCTCACCTTCGGCTCCATGTTCCTGATCACCGTGCTCATGTTCGGTCGCCTGCGCCAGCCGATCGTCATCTGGCTGACGGTGCCGATGGTCGTCTGCGGCGTCGTCGTGAGCCTCGTGGTGACCGACCTGTCCTTCACCTTCCCCTCCTTCCTCGGTCTGCTGAGCCTGACGGGCATGCTCATCAAGAACTGCATCGTCCTTGTGGACGAGATCGACAAACGCATGGCAGAGGACGGTGCCAGTCTTGCGGTCATTGAAGAGGCCAGCGTCAGCCGCCTCCGCCCGGTGATGCTGGCCGCAGGGACAACGATCGCCGGCATGTCGCCGCTCCTGGGAGACGCCTTCTTTCTCGAAATGGCGGTCTGCATCATGGGCGGCCTGGCCTTCGCCACGCTGCTGACCCTGGTGGCCGTCCCTGTGTTCTACCGTATCGCGCTCAGAGCAAAGCTCCGGGACGCGGGCGGCGGCCTCAGCCTGGAGCCAGCCAGCGCTTGACAGAGTCTCCTGCGACGGACTTACTCGGCAGTCCAGTCTGCAAACACCCGGGGAGAACCAGCACCATGAAGACATCCATCTCCATAGGCTCCGCCTACTACAACGGCGAGGACTGGGATGCCCTCGTCGACTACACCATGGCCGCCGATCGCATGGGGGTCGATCAGGCCTGGTCCGCTGAAGCCTGGGGCATGGACGCCATCGTGCCGCTGGCCTATCTGGCCGCGAAAACCGAAAACATCCGCCTCGGCACCGGCATTCTGCAGATCAGCTCGCGTGTGCCGTCCATGATCGCCATGACCGCCCAGAGTCTCGATACGGTCTCGAAGGGCCGTTTCATCCTCGGCCTCGGCGTCAGCGGCCCGCAGGTCGTGGAAGGGCTGCACGGTGCGGCGTTCGCGAAACCCCTGTCGCGCCTGCGCGAGTGCGTGGAAGTGCTGCGGATCGCGCTGGCCGGTGAGAAGCTCCAGTACGAGGGCGAGCACTACCTCCTGCCGCGTCCGGGCGGCGAAGGTAAACCCATCCGCCTGTCCCAACCGCCGCGGCCGGATCTGCCTATCTACCTGGCCACCCTGGGACCGAAATCGCTGCAGATGACGGGAGAACTCGCCGACGGCTGGCTCGGGACGAGCTTCATTCCGGAACATGCAGACGTTTTCTTCGACGACCTGAAAGCGGGCGCCAGCAAGGCCGGGCGGAGCATCAAAGACATCGATATTCAGACCGGCGGCTACTTCGAGGTCGGCGACGACGTGGAACGCCTCGTCAACGAGCGGAAACCGGCCATGGCCTTCACCCTCGGCGCCATGGGTTCTGCAAAAACCAACTTCTACAACGACGCCTACTGCCGCGCCGGCTACGAGGACGTGGCCAAGGAAGTGCAGAGCCTGTGGATCGACGGGAAACGCGATCAGGCCATCAAGCGCGTGCCGGACGAGATGGTCCTGCAGGGCAACCTGATCGGCACCGAGGCCATGGTCCGTGAACGGCTCAAGGCCTTCCGCGATTGCGGCGTCAACACGCTGCGCCTCGCCACCGGCGGCAGCACCTGGCCGGAAAGGACCGCGGCACTCGAAGTTGCCATGGATCTCATCCAGCGCGAGGCCCGGGACGCCGCCTGACGATGAACCGGCAGCCCATCGTCACCCGGGAGGCCTGGCTGGAAGCCCGCCGGGCGCTCCTCGAGGAAGAGAAGGCCCTGACCCGGGCCCGCGAAGCCGTGGCTGAAAAAAGGCGCGCCCTGCCCTGGGTGCGTATGGAGACGGATTACACCTTCAAAGGCCCGGACGGCACCACGAGCCTGCGCGGGCTCTTCGGGGACGCAAGCCAGCTGATCGTGCAGCACTATATGTACGCACCGGGCTGGACCGAGGGCTGTCGAAGCTGCGCTTTCTGGGCGGATCAGTTCGATCCTGCCGTGGTCCATCTGCGCGCCAGAGACGTGGCCTTCGCCGCCGTCTCCCAGGCGCCCTGGGCGGACTTCGCCGCCTTCAAGGCCCGCATGGGCTGGACCTTCAACTGGGTCTCCTCCGCGGATTCGACCTTCAGCAACGACTTCCACGTCTGGTACACGCCGGAACAGCTGGCCGCCGGTGACACCGCCTACAACTTCCAGCCGGGCCTGCACTACGGAGAGCACGCACCCGGCGTGAGCGTTTTCGCGCGAGACGGAGACGAGGTGTTCCACAGCTACTCCTGCTATGCCCGGGGTCTGGATGCGCTGAACGGCGCCTATCAGCTGCTGGACCTGGTCCCCGCCGGACGCAATGAGCTGGAGCCACCGCCCATGAGTTGGCTGCGCCTGCACGACGCCTACGAGTAGCGCCTGTTTACAGGCTTTGATTGAGAGGCGTTGATCGTCGCTCGCAACCGGGTGCACGTGGCAGGCCCCGGGCGCAGTTTCATCCCGCCGGCAGGCGCCCGCTTGCCGCCTGCGCCGACTCGCCGGCTTCAGCGCTGACGCCTTTTCCTGCCCGTTCGTCGAGCGCCCGCCGGATCTCACGGTGTTCGGCACGGGTAATGGAGTAGCGGGCGTAAAAATAGATGGCGATGAGAGCGGGAATGGCGGAGATCGGCCCATCGATGAGCCCAAGGTCGAAAAGAATGTCTGCCTCGACGGTGCCCGGTTGCGCCCCGGTCGGGAAACCGATCACGTCGATGGCAATCCCGCCGACCAGATGACCCAGGGCGGAAGTGGCTTTGCCGAAGAAAGCCCGGGCGGAATAGAAGATCCCTTCCTTGCGCAGGCCGGTTTTGAGCTCGTGCTGATCGGCGATGTCCGCGAGCATGGACATGACCGAGATATTGAGAATGGCGCCCGTGCAGTAGCCGGCCCCGGAGAAGAACACGAGGATCGGCAGCAGCCAGGGATCGTCGTTGCCGGGCATGAGCCCCAGCATGCGGCCGACGACCGGTGCCGCCGCAAAGAACGACAGAAACACGAGCGCTCCCATGGCCGTCGTGCGCTTGTCAAAGCGATCGTGAAAGCGTCTGGTCGCGCCGAAGGCGAACACGAAGCCGAGGCCGGAACCGAGGGCGAACCAGACCAGCTCTTCCGGCACGAGTTCCCAATAGAAGGTATTCATGTGCAGGTTGATGGTCTCTCGGGTACCGAGGGTGAGACTGAGAAAGAACAACCCCAGCAGCAGGACCAGGTAGTTTCGATTGCCGATGGCCTGACCCAGCTCTTTCAGCAGCACCAGCAGACCGAAAGGCGGCGCGTTTTCATCGACCTTGGGCAACCGCGGAATCTGATCGCGCGTCCACCACGCCGAAAGCAGGATGCAGCTGGTGATGAGCAGGCTCGCCGTCAGTCCGAACTCCGGATAGGCAGCGCCGTTGAGCAGGCCGTTATCGAATTCCGGGGAGCGGGAGAAATAGACGAGGTTGGCGATCAGGAAGGTCGACGCACCGCCAACCCAGCCGAAGATAGCGTTGTAGCTCATGATCGTCGACCGCTGCAGATAGTCCTCCGACAGCTCGGCGCCGAGGGCAAGATGGGGGATCGCAAAGCACGTCAGCAGCAGCCGCATGAGCACGGAGAAACCCGTGAACCAGGCGAACAGTGCCCATTCCGAGAGTCCCGTGGGCGGCGAGAAAATGCAGAAATAGACGATGCCGAGCGGAATCGCCGCGGCATACATGAACGGGTGGCGCCGGCCGAGGCGGGACTTCAGGCGATCGGAAAGCGAACCGACCAGAGGATCCGAGACGGCGTCGAAACAGATGCTGATGGTGGTCGCGAGGCCCGCCAGAGTGCCGGACAGGCCCAGCACCTGGTTGTAGAAGAAGAAAGTGTAGGTGGCGAAAGCAAAGTTGGTGATGCTTTCTCCGGATGCCCCGATACCAAAGGCGAGCTTGGTTTTTAGGGGGATCCGGTAGCCGCTTGCTGCTTCTGCCATGAGACGACTGCTTGCCTGCCTCGGTGGAATGTCGACGGCCAAAGGTAGCAGAAGCGGCCGTGCACGGCACACAAGGCACTAGCAGACCTCGACTCCCGGATATGACATATTCCGCCACTTAGGGGAAAGATGGCAGGACACGCCGATGGCGACAGAAAAGCCGAAAGCAAAACCGGAAAGACAGCCTGACCCGGCTGAAGCCTTCCGGAATCTGATCACCGAGTGGGAGCGCGGCTTCGACACCATGGCCAACCGGATCATGGGCACGGAGGAGTTCAGCCGCGGCATGAATCAGTTGCAGGACCTGCAGCTCAGCATGCAGAAGCGCTTCAACGAAGCCATGGCGGAGCAGCTCGCGAACTTCAACATGCCGAGTCGGGACGACATTCTGCGCCTCGGTGAAAGCATCCGGGCCCTCGACCAGCGCCTCGCCAAAGTCGAATCGCAGCTCGCCAAGCAGGCCAAGAAGAAAAAGAAAAAGTCAGCCGCAGCACCGGATCCAAGTCGCCCGCCCCGGACGAAACTGCCACCGAGCGCAAGAAAGGAGCAGGCCAATGGCTGAGCCGGACGTTTCTCCCGACCTCATGGACCGGGCCCGGAAGATGGTCGACCGCGCCATCCAGCGCAACATCAAAGGCCTCGAGTTCCTGACCGGACCGCCGGCGCCCGTTGGCCTGACGCCGAAAGACGTCATTTACGAACGCGGCACGCTGCGCCTTTACCATTACCACCCGCTCGCCGATGAGCTGTACCGCATTCCCCTGCTCCTCGTCATGGCGACGACCAACAAGGCCTACGTCTTCGACCTCGCCCCGGGGCAGAGCATGGTCGAGTACCTGTTGAAGCAGGGATTCGATGTCTACGTCATCGACTGGGAACCGCCGCTGCCGGAAGAGCGGGGGCTCTCCCTCGCCGACTATACCCAGGACTTTCTGCCGAGCTGCGTGGAACGGGTGCTCGAAGACTCCGGCGAACCAGATCTTTCAATCGTCGGCTACTGCATGGGCGGGGTACTGAGCCTCATCTATGCGGCAAGTCACGCGGACGGCCCCCTGGCCAACCTGGCCTGCATCACGACCCCCGTGGACTGGTCCGAAATGGGTCTGAGCGCCATCTGGTCCGATGAGAAGCACTTCGACGTGGACCGCCTTGTGGACACGCTCGGCGTCGTGCCGAAGGACTTTGTCACGGCCTCCTTCGAGATGCTGCGGCCAGCACAGAAGACGGCCGGCCAGGTGCGAGTCTGGGAACAGATGTGGAACGACGACTTTGTCGCCTCCTACCGGGCTTTTGACCGCTGGGGCGCCGAGACTCTGCCCCTTGCCGGCGAATACTTCCGCGACACGATCAAGGAGCTCATGTGGGGCAACAAGCTCTACAAGGGCAAGCTCAAGGTCGGCGGCAAAAGCGCGAGGCTGAAAGACATCACCGTGCCGGTCTTCGCCGCCATGGCAGAACACGACCACATCGTCTCCTACGCGGCGAGCAAGCCGCTGCTGGACCTCGTCGGCTCCGAAGACAAAGAAGAAGTGGTGCTCAAGGGCGGCCACGTGAGCCTCATCGCCGGCCCGAACGCTGCCCGGCGCATGTGGCCGCGGCTTGCCGACTGGCTGGGAGAGAGATCCATATGAACGATTCCAACCGCTATCCGAAGAGCGTCGCCATCAAGGACGGCAACGTCACGCTGAACCTCATGACGCCCGACGATGAAGGGGACGTGGCCACCTTCTCGAAGACGTTACCGCCCCACGACCTGCTGTTCCTGCGCCGGGACATCACCGAGCCGAAGGTGCTGGCCGCCTGGTCCAGGCAGATCGAAAGCGGCGAGATCACAAGCCTCGTCGCCCGCGATGAGAACGGCACCATGGTCGGCTGCAGCGCCGTCGTCACCGACGAGCACAGCTGGTCGCCCCATCTCGGCGAACTCCGAGTACTGGTTGCACCCGTTGCCAAGGACCGCGGCCTCGGCCGGCAGCTCATTCAGGAGAGTTTCCTCGTGGCCCTGTCGCTCGGACTGCAGAAGCTCACGGCGCAGATGACGCCGGACCAGACCGGCGCCATCAACGTGTTTGAAGAAATGGGTTTCAAGGCAGAGGCGCTCCTCAAAGACCATGTGATCGACCAGGCCGGCGAAAAGCATGACATCGTCATCCTTTCGCACGACGTGGAAGGCTTTCAGGCCCAGATGCAGGCCTATGGCATGACGGATCTCGTCTGAGTCAGCGCGCTTCGGCCACGGGCCCAGGTCCAGGTCCGGTCGAGCTGGACCGCCCTCGCCTTCAGACACCCCAGAGACAGAGCACCCGCATCTCGAGGCTTTCCCGCTGGGGCGCCTCGGCGCCCGCATGGGGATCGCGAAAGGCCGAGTGTGGAGTCCAGAGCGGTCGGCCTTCCTCCACGCAGCGGCTGTCGTAGGTTCGGAAAGCCACCGTCTCCGCGGTCGTCATGGCCGGAAAGCAGTACCAGTCATGACTCTCCCCGGCTGCCGGTGGCAGGATGCAGGTCGTCTCGAACGCCAGCGGCATGCCGCCATATTCGTCTACCACGAATTCGTAGACCCGCGTTGGGTCAACGCTGGAAGCGTCGCAGAAGGCGATTGGGTAGTCCGGGCGCTCAGGGCCGATGTTGCGCCAGAACTGCAGCATGGCAACCCGCTCGGCGCCGCGCACATCGGTCTGAGCAAGCCCCCTGGCGTCGAGCAGCGGTTCGATGAACGCGCGGTAGGGCCGCGCCGGGTCTTCGATCATCGGCCGGTAGTCGGCAGAAAAGTCCGAATGAACGAACTCGATGGGCGCGTAGTCGGCGCTGGACTTCGCCGTTTGGGGGCTCCGTACCAGCGGCGGATAAGCAATGCTGAGATCGTAGTCGAGCAGCTCCCGCGCCAGTGCTTCGACTTCAGGACCGTGCACGGTGGCGAGTTCCTCTTCGTCGCGCCAGTCGGCAACGGCAGACTCGTGCTGCAGGAGCTGGAAACCGCACTGCTCATAGGGCGGAACGGTGCTGCGGCGTCCATCGAGGATGGCGACCGTCGTCGGTCGGTAGCCGCTCTCGTCCGAGTAGTTCAGACTCGCCTCGCAGTAGCGCACAGGCTCAGACGCCGGCTTCCCAGCACCACTCTCCGGGTCCGACCTGCCCGGTCTGCTGCTGCCCGCGTTGGCCTGCTGCTGCGCAAGCATCGACGACATGGACTGATTGGCAAAGGCACTCTGGGTGGTACCGCCAATAGTCGCCGTGGTCCGACGCCGGCGGATGGTTTTCGGGCGTGTCGCCGGTTTCTCACTGTCTTTCTTCATGTCTCGAGCTTACCAGCCGGATCGTGCGCAATCGCCCGCAGTTGAAGTTTTATTATAAAACCCATAAAACGGCAGGGACATTCCAAACAGTGTTTCCCGGCGCATCGCTGGAGGCCTGACCTGACTCAACGGCATTGGAGATCGTCATGACAGATTCCGCAAACCCCGAGGTAGCGCTCATCATCGGTGGTGGCCCCGGCATCAGCGCGAGCTGCGCGCGCCTGTTCCGCCAGGAAGGCATGGCCGTTGCCGTTGCCGCACGCAATCCGGACAAAGCCGTGCTCGAGACCCTCGAGGCAGAACACGGCGTGCGCCGCTATCAATGCGATGCGGTGGAACCGGACAGCGTCGCCGACCTGTTCAGCGCAGTCACGGCGGACCTGGGCACACCGCGCCTCGTCGTCCACAACATCGACGGACGGGTGCCGGACATCTTCCGTAAAGGCATCGCCGAAGCACCAGCGGGTCTCGCCCGGCAGACCCTGTTGAATTCAGCCTTCAGCGCGTTCCTCGTCGGCCAGCAGGCCGCGACGGCCATGCTCGAGCTGGCTCCGGACGACAACGGCGTTCGTGGAAGCATTCTCTTCACCAACGCAAGCGCAGCGCTGAAGGGTTATCCGAAGAGCGGCGCCTTCGCGATGGCATCCCATGGCAAGGCGGGGCTGGCCCAGAGCATGGCGCGCGAGCTGGGCCCGGAAGGCATTCACGTGGCGCACATTCCCATCGACGCCGCCATCGGCTGGACTCAGGCGGATGGCAGCCGCTCCCATCGTCTCGCCGGCACGGCCGTAGACGACAACATGGCGGACCCGGATCGCATCGCCGACGTCTATCTCGCGCTGCATCGACAGCACCGGTCGACCTGGGCTTTCGAGGTGGTGCTGCGACCCTGGGTGGAAAACTGGTAATCGCTCAGCGCAGGGAAGCCCGGCGGATGATTACGGGCTCGCGCAGAATCTGACCCCGAAGGCGCTCCATACCCGCCTGACCGTCGGTAGGCTCGGCGGCGATGGCCTCCAGCACCCGCATGCCCCGGAGTACTCGGCCGAAGGTTGCATAGCCGTAGCCATCCCGGCCTTCGGCCGTCACTCCATGATCCAGCACCGGATTGTCTTCCAGGTTGAAGAAAATCTCGGAGCCCGCGGTCCCGGGATCAAGGCGCGCGTAGGCCAGGGTGCCACGCTCATTCGGGATACCGGTTTCCGTCGTGGTCTCGTGGGGAATAGGCGGCAGAGGCCGCACGGGTTCCGCATAGTCGGACCCATCACCCGCCATGGTTTCCGCTAGCAGGCCGCCCTGGAGCACGGTGATACTGCTCGTTCCGGCCTTACGCGTGCTCCGATAGAAGCTGGCCCCATCGTAGTGGCCGGCCTCGACGTAGCGCAGGAAGTTCTGAGCCGAGACCGGCGCGCGCTCCGGGTAGATGGCCATTTCCACCTCGCCGAAGTCCGTCTCGAACAGCACCTGCACCGTGCGGTCTTCGGGATGCTCGGCGAGCCACCATTCGCGGAGGCCGTCGACGCTGTCCGGCTCGACCCAGCGGTCGTGCTGCGCAAACTGGGCTGCCGGGAAGCCGGAGTCGCGACCGCGCAGGTAGCGGTCGAAGAAGGCGAGCACAAAGTCGTTCTGAATGGCGATCATGGCGTCGGCATCGATGGGCCCGAGGAGCAGCCCGCGCAGCGGATTGCGCAGAAACAGCGTGAAGTCCGACACCCCGAGATGCATCACGTCCCTGACCCGCAGCCGGGTAATGTCCGGGTTGAGGCCGATGAGCTCGTGACGCTCATAGAAGAAGTCGTTGAATCCATGCCCGCGGGTACCGGGTTGTGCACCAAACTGTTCGAGCACCCGGTCGATGTCTGAATAGAACATGAGGAAGGGCACCGGCTGCTGGGTACCCATGGGCGTGTGATAGTCGCCGCCATCGAGGTTCACACCCGCAGCACAGCGTCGGTCACTGAGGCAGAAGCCGCCGGTGGTGGACCCCCCAAAGGACATGCCCATCTGCCCGGTCCGCTCGAAGTCTCCGGCCTGGACCAGGTCCCGTACCTGAGCGGGCACCGCCCCCGCTGCGAGCGCATCGAGCACGAAGCGGCGGTCTTCGAGCCACACGGGCGCACTCAGGGTTGCAATGCGCTCCCCTTCCGCGCGCATGCTCTCCCGGTTGGCGATGTGTCCAGTCCGGCGCTCCGCGTAGCTCACGCCGGTAAAAGCCTGGACCATCACTTCGCTCACACCATTCTCCGCCTGGTCGGCAGCCCGTTCCGAAAAGGAAGCAACCAGGGCCGGATCCATGGCGATGACTCGGCCGTCCGGCAGGACTGCGGAAGCGCTGTCGTGACTGTGCTGCACGGAGAACACGAGGTAGCCGTGACTCGCCAGCGTTTCCATGAGCGCCGTGTTCTGGCCCGCAAAACTCGTGTAGCCGTGGCTGTAGATCACAACCGGCAGCGGGCCGGCGCCGTCGATCAGTGGCGCATCCACGTAGGAGTTGGTCTGCACCAGGCCCAGGTAAGTGAAGTAGAAAGGCATGCCGATGAGCGCGCCCGTGTCGACGGCCGTGGTTTCCGCCTCCGCCGCCGTGAAGTAGGGACGACGCACATGACCGTCCGTGTCGGCGGCCGGATACCAGACTCGAAGGAGCAGGGTTCGTGCTTCGTCGTCACCGGCCGCGAGCACGCCGAGCCGCGCTTCGTCCGCGAGGGCAAAATCGCGCACTCCGACGGCATAGGGACCATCGGGTACCGGCAGCGGCGGCGCCGGATGCAGCCAGGGCAGCAGCAGCGCCAGCAGCAGCAACACGGTCAACAGGATCCCGCTGACCCAGGGCCGCCGAGGTGCTGCCCCGCGTTTTCGCCAGAGCGCAACCGCCGCCGCAAGGAGCAGCATCGTCCCCAGAAGCAGCGCAACCACCAGCTGCCAGCGGCCAATGATCACACCCTGGGTCGCGAAAGCGATTGCCAGCAGTGCGCTGACGGCTACCAGCGGCAGCCTGACACGCAGAGCCGTGGCAAACCACGCCCCGATGGAAAGCACGAGGGCCCCGAGGGCCGCATAGTCGATGAGCAGCATGGATAGACGGCAGACACCCGCACTCCGAGCGCGGTGCGTACTCTGTTCTCCCTTTCTGAGCTGCGGCGAGCCTAGCAAATCCAACGATTCGCCACAGGGCACGCGCCCTACCCGGGAATCCGTTAGGCTCACGGGCTTTGCTCACGCGGATCGGCACCCATGCGCATTCTCCTCACCAACGACGACAGTCACGACTCACCGCTGTTTCTGCTCGCCATCGAGGTGCTGAGCACCTGCGGCGATCTGACCGTGGTGGTTCCGGCTCAGGAGCAGAGCTGGAAAGGGAAATCCATGACCCGTTTCGGCGAGCTCTACGTGGACCGCATCGATCTTCATGGAACAGCAGCCTGGTCCGTGTCCGGCACACCGGCGGACTGCGTGAGCCTCGCCATTCACAACCTCATGGACGAGCCGCCGGACATCGTCTTCTCAGGCATCAACATCGGCATCAATACCGGTCTGGGATTTTTCATGGCCTCCGGCACCCTCGGCGCCTGTTTCGAAGCCAACATCGCCCGGATTCCCGCCATCGCCCTGTCGCAGGCCATGAGCCGCGAGGACCACACGCTCTGGTACAGCGAGCGGCGTTTCTCCGCCGAGGCTCTGGCCCGGATGACGAGTGCCGTACGCCGCCTCATGCCGGCCATCTGGCAGGACTATGCGCTGGCCATGACCGAACCGGTGACCTGGAGCTTCAACATCCCCGATCACTCGGATTCCAACGAAATTGTTCGCACCCGCCTCGGTCGGACCTACTACGAGCGCTGCTTCTCCCAGCGCGGCGACCAGTACTATCACGATCTGCAGCCGTTCCAGATCGACGCGGCACCGGATTCGGACCAGGCCGTGGTGCAGAACGGGCAGGTCAGCGTGACGCGCATCGACATTCGTGAGATCGGCCAATCCCTGGAGGACGCCTGATCGTGCCGCAGAAGCGCGTAAAGGCGGCGGAAGACACCTGCCCCTGCGGCAGCGCGTTGCCGGCCGACGACTGCTGTCTGCCGATCATTGCCGGTGACCGACCAGCCGGGACCGCAGAAGCGCTGATGCGGTCGCGCTACACGGCCTACACCGTCGGTGCCGTCGACTACCTCCTATCGAGCTGGGCGCCAAGTACTCGACCCGCGACGCTGAAGCTCGACGGCCAGCAGCGCTGGCTCGGACTGAAAGTGCTGGACATCCGGGGCGGCGGTACCGAAGACGTCGAAGGCATCGTCGAATTCGTGGCCCGTTACAAGATCGCTGGCCGGGGCTACCGACTCCATGAGATCAGCCGCTTCCGGAGAAGCACGTCAGGCTGGCACTATCTCGACGGGGATCGAGGCGCAACCGACAGCGGCGGCGACCACCGAGAGAACGCCGCAGGCGGGCCACCCTGAATGGCGCTGAAACCAACGATCTTCAAATTCGCCATCAACCTGGCCGACCTCGATCGGAACCGCTTCGAAGAGCTCGCGATCACCGTGGCCCAGCATCCCTCGGAAACCATCGAACGCATGATGGTTCGGGTGGTCGCTTACTGTCTGAACTACGACGCGGAGCTCAGCTTCACCCGCGGACTGTCCGAAAACGACGAGCCCGATCTCTGGGCGCACCACCTCGATGGACGCATCAGTCACTGGATCGAAGTCGGCGAGCCTTCCCCGGATCGGCTTCGGAAAGCGGCCCGCAGCGCCGACACCGTCAGCGTTTACGCTTTCAATCATCGGGTACCCGTCTGGTGGCGGCAGAACGGCGATGCTTTGACCGCCTCCGGAGCGACCCTCTGGCAGATCGACTGGCCGGACGCGCAACGCCTCGGCGCGCTCGCCGAACGCACGGCAACCTTCACGGTCACCCTGAGTCGGCCATCGGTATTCGTCGCCGGAGATCAGGGCGAGGCGGAACTCGGGCTCATCGCGCTGGCAGAACCTTGAGGTAATATCTGGCGCGAGGGAGTCTCAGGAGAAGGGGAAACACCTTGAGCGATCGGACGCAGGACTATCTGGACCGGGAAGAAATCCGCGATCTGTCCAGGCGCTACATGCGCGGACTGGATCGTCTGGACGTCGAACTCCTCGGCTCCGTTTTCGCCGATGACGCCACCGTCGACTACGGCTTCTTCCAAGGCAGTGCCATCGACTTTGTGGACTTCGCCCGGGATGCGCTGACTCCGCACCTCGCCAACCACCACCTGATCGGGCAGATGCTGATCCGCGTAGACGGCGACAGCGCCGTTGGCGAGATCTACTTTCAGGCCTTCCACCGGATCGTCGAGGACGGCGAGGAGAAAGACCTCTTCATCTCCGGCCGCTACCTCGATCGCTACCGCCGCAAAAACGGCCGCTGGCAGATCCAGTTCCGCTCGGAGGTGAACGACTGGGCCCGAACCGAGCCGGCGGCCGACGAGGCTTTGAAAAACAATACCGCAGCGATCATCGGTGCCCGCGCGCCGGATGACTACTCCATGGACTTTTACGGCCCCGGTGAGCCTCAATGAGTACTTCCCGCAAAGACATCATCGCCACGCTGCTCGACGCCGGTGACCCGACCCTGGCGCCCGGCAGCGCCCGCTGCCCCGGACCGTCGGTCCGCGATCAGCTCGCGGCCGATGGCAGCCTCGAGGACCCGGGTCTGGCCGCCGAGCGCTACGAGTTTCTCGGTGACGAAGATCTGGCCTTTGCCCGCTACACGGACCCTGCCTGGCACGAACGGGAGATGCAGCATCTCTGGCCGCGGGTCTGGCAATGGGCCTGCCGCGAGGAACACATTCCCGAGCCCGGCGACTATCAGGTTTACGACGTCGGTCACCTCAGCGCGCTCGTCATCCGGGATCAGGACGGCGGCATCCGCGCCTTCGTGAACAGCTGTCCGCACCGCGGGATGCAGTTCGCCGACGCCGGCAGCGCGGGCCGGGGCAAGCAGTTCATCCGCTGTCCTTTCCACGGCATGAGCTGGCACCTCGACGGCACCTTGAAGGAGATTCCCTGCCGCTGGGATTTTCCGCACGTGCAGGACGATGCCTTCGGACTCACGGAAATCCCCTGCGCCAGCTGGGCGGGTTTCGTTTTCGTGAACTTCGATCGGGATTGCCCGCCCCTGGAGGACTACCTCGAAGTCCTGCCGGAGCATTTCAGAAACTGGGGCCTGGAAGATCGCTTCATCACCATCCATACCCGCAAGGTGCTGCCAGGCAACTGGAAGATGTGTATGGAAGCGTTCCTCGAAGCCTTTCATGTGCTGGCGACCCATCCGGAGGGCCTTGGGCGGTCGGCCTGGGCAAACACCCAGTACGACATCTTCGGCGCCAACGTGACCCGCTTTCTCCAGACCCTGTCGAGCGGCGAGCCCCTGGCGGGCCAGAGCGAGGCCGAGATCTACGGCGCCCTCGGCTACGACCCGGACGCCCTGCCGGACGGCGCGCGGGCGCGCGGGCAGCATGCCGCCAAGCTGCGGGAAAGCCTGGGGCAAGCCTGGGGCGTCGATCTCTCCGAGGTCAGCGAATCGATCATGCTCGACTCCATCGAATATCACCTGTTCCCGAACGCCTGTTTCTTTCCGGGCATCACGATTCCGCTCATCTACCGGTTCCGACCCCTCGGCTACGACCGCTGCCTGCACGAGATCCTGATGCTGCAACCGGTGCCCGACGACAGGCAGCGACCGACACCGGCCCAGCCCGTTGATCTCACCATCGAGGACTCTTACACCAGTGTTGACGGCTTCCCGCTGGCCTTTGTGCTCGATCAGGACACAGCCAACTTTCATCGCCAATGGGCCGGCATGCAGGCGTCCTTCAAAGCCGGTCAGACGCTGGCCAATTACCAGGAGGCCCGCATCCGTAACTTTCACAAGACGCTCGACGGCTACGTTGCGGACGGCGTGGGGGAAACATGAGCTATTCGGTCGAAGCACTGTCCGACATTCAATGCATCCGCGAGGCCGCCAACCGCTACAGCCGCGGCGTGGACCGGCTCGACGTCGAAGAGATGAAGTCCTCCTACTGGCCGGATGCCACGGACGATCACGGCGCGTTCGTCGGCAACGCTCACGAGTTCTGCGAATTCTGCATGGTCGCCCACCGGCGCTACCGCTCTACGGGCCACTGCATCTTCAATCATCAGATCGAGCTCGACGGGCCAGATGCAGCGCGGGGAGAAATCTACTGCGTGACCTGGCTCTTTCACCTGGAGTCCGATCAGCTCGACACCTGGTACGGACGCTATCTCGACCGCTACGAAAAGCGCGGGGACGAGTGGCGCATCATCGAGCGGGTTTGTGTCCATGAAGGCACCGACAGCCGCACCGCATCCCCGATGGAGATCGATGCCGGTGCGTTCCGCAAGGGCGTTTTCGACCGCGGGGCGCCACGTCCGCTCGGCCCCTGAACAGCCCGGCAAATGCTGGTCTCTCACCCTCGGCGCTCAGCAGCCCCGCCGCCTGAGCGGTTCAGAGCTTGAAGTAGAACTGCACCCAGAACTTGGTGACGTCGTTGAAACTGTTCGGTGTCCCCGGGTTCTGCCGGCCATCAAAAACCGCCATCTTCAGAAGACCCTGGAAGCGTTTCGTGAACTGATAGCTCGCGAGCAGGTCGAGTTCAGTGCCGTAGCTGTCGCTGCCGGCATCCGCCCGGAAGTCGTGATAGCGCGCCTGGAAAAGGGCTTTACCCGGCTTGGCCTGAAAGGTCAGGTGTACGTCCGAGAGGCCGTTGGCCGGCGTGGTGAGGAATACGTCAGCCCAGCCGTTGAACCCGTGAAGGAGCGCGAGGGGTGTCTGGAACGCCGCGTTGCCCAAGGTATCGTCGTCACCACCGAGGAGTTCCCAGCCCAGACCGAAATCGAAAACGCCGATCTGCGCGGCCGCCACAAGATGCAGGTAGTCGGCGCTGTAGTCGAGGGGATTGTTACCAACGTCCCGCTGGTGGGCGTACTCAGCCTCGTAGCGAAGTCTCCAGCGCTCGTTGAGCTCGGGGTTGCCCGTGAGACGCACCCCCACGCTGCCTGACGAGAAACTCGCCTGGTCCTGGTTTTCGATGTGATAGTAGTAGCCCACGAGCCGGCCGATGCGCGTATCGATCCCGCCGTTGAGGAGCACCGTCGGGTCCTGACGCTGTTTCCCTGCGGGCGCGTTGGGACCGAAGATCCGTCGCACCCACTGCACATAGGTCAACGACGCAGCCGCTTTGTCATTGCCCCAGGCTGCCGTGCCGGCATCGAATACCTGTTCGGTCTGGCGCCACACCACGGAGCTGACGAAGCGCTGATTGTCGAGATTGATCCGCTGACGTCCGACTTTGAAGCCCCAGTCATCGAGACCCGTGTAGTTGATGTAACCCTGGTTCAGCCGCGTGCCTTTGGGATCCGCCACCACCGGGAACACGCCCGTGCGCTCCGGCGTCGAGCCACCGCCGGAGTCGAAGTTGTTCGACAGCACGTGGCGGACGTCGTTGACTTCGATGTTGAAGTCCCAGCCTCGCCAGACCCCGCTCTGAAAACCCAACCGGGTACGCAGAGTGGACGCTCGCGCATCGTTGTCGAAGCCGTCGTCCTCGACGAACTCGTAGCGGTAGCGGAAGTCGAGGCTCACCTTGCCCTCGTCCAGGAAAACGCTCAGATCATCTGAACCCCCGCCTGACTCCTCAGCGGCCAGGCCGACGGTGAGCAGTAAACCGCTCAGCAGCAGCGTCGCTGACCAGATCCCCTTGCTCATCATTCCTCTCCCCTGTGAAACCCGGCCGGGAACACCTTATACCAACGCCGACATACCAACACCGGCATACCAACACCGACCGCAACCGCGCCTGCTGAGGACTCGGACCGGGCGTTGCCGTTCAGGCGGCCAGCCGCAACGCGCCGGGCAGGGTCCGAAAGCGGAAACGCCGTCGTTTTAAAGGCTCACCGTCGAGATTGCAGTGGATGGGACTGTCCGCCTCGATGGTGAATGCCTCGAGCTGCCGGTATTGCAGATAGCGGTTGTTCGGATTGAGCGGGTCCTCGAGCTCCCGGCGCAGCGCCAGAGGACTGAAGCCCTCTCCAGCCTGGAGCGAGACGAGATCGAGCAGCCCGTCGTCGAGGCGGGCCTGACTGGCGACCTCGAAGCCGCCTCCGGCAAAGCGATTGTTACCAACGGCCAGAAACAGCATTTCACCGTCGATGGGTGCTTGCCCCGGGAGCAGCAACCGCCCGGTGTAGGGGGAAAGATTGAAGGCTTTGAGCAAGCCCATGAGCGTGTAGGCAGCACCCCCCAGGGCTTTCTTCAGATCCTGCGGCGTGGTCGCCGTGACCTCCGCACCGAAGCCCGCACTGGCAACGTTGATGAAGGTCCGCTTCCCGAGCTGCCCGACATCGATGGCGCGAGCAGGCCGCGTGCAGGCGATTTCGAGACAGGCGGCAAGATCGTCCACGGGCAGTTCGCAGCCGCGGGCGAAGTCGTTGGCCGTGCCCAGGGGCAGCAAACCGAGCTCCGCGTCCGGGTAGTCGTTCCGTCTCGCCACCAGCGCAGCGGCGACAGCATTGATCGTGCCGTCGCCCCCGCCGGCAATGATGCGTCGGGCACCGCGTTCAAGGGCTTCGACAACCACCCGAGGCTTCTCTGCCTTGTTGAATGGAACCAGCACTCGAAGCTCTATGCCCGCCTTTCGTACGGCTTTCAGCGCCGCCTTGATGCGCGGTTCGTTGGCCGACTTGCGATGCAGGATCAGACAGTTGTGTTCCACTGGCACCCTTACAATGACTCGGGATAGATCGATGCATCGAGCCTACGTGGCGACTCGGCACGATGCCAGTTTTGCACTAGAGTGGCCGGCCGATGGAGAGAACCAGAGAGGAGCTACGCCATGAAAGCACTGCTCAAGCAGGGCAACACAGCGGTGATCACCGGCGGCGCCAATGGCATTGGCCTGGCGGCGGCGAAAAGCTACGCACGGGCAGGGATGAACGTCTGCATTGCGGATGTGGACGCTGAGCAGCTTGCCACCGCAAAGGCCGAGCTCGACGCCCTCGCCTCCGCTGGCGAGGTGGAGAGCTTTGCGACCGATGTCGCCGACTACGACGCCGTGCTCGCCCTGAAGAACGCCGTGTTCGATCGCTTCGGTGCCGTGCACATCCTCATGAACAACGCCGGCATTGGCGCCGGTGGCGGCGCCTACTCGAACCTCGAGGGCTGGCAGAAGGTCATGGCCGTGAATCTCTGGGGCATCATCCACGGCGTTCAGGCCTTTGTTCCCACGCTGCTCGAACAGCAGCAACGGGCCGTGGTGATCAACACCGGGTCCAAGCAGGGTATAACCAATCCACCCGGCAATGCCGCCTACAACGTCGCCAAGGCCGGCGTGCGCGCCTTGACCGAGTCTCTCGCGCATGAGTTGCGCAACGTCGACGGCGCACAGCTCACCGCACACCTGCTGGTGCCGGGGTTCACCTACACAGGACTGATTGCCCGCCACATCGCGGAGCAACCGCCGGCTGCCTGGACGCCGGAGCAGGTGGTCGAGTACATGCTCGATCGAATCGACGCCGGCGACTTCTACGTGCTCTGCCCGGACAACGACGTGAGCGTGGAACTCGATCACAAACGCATTCAGTGGAACACCGACGATCTCATCGAGAATCGGCCGGCGCTGTCCCGCTGGCACCCGGACTTCGCAGACGCCTTCGCCCGCTTCGTGGAGTGAAGATCATGAGCGAGAGCTACATCCTCTACGGCAGCTATGCCTCTTACTACACCGCGAAAGTCCGCGGACTGCTGCGCAAGAAGGGTATCCCGTTCGTCGAGCAGCTGCCCAGCCATCCCCGCTTCCGGGAAGTCGTGCGACCAGGCTCCGGCACGCACCGCATACCTCAGCTCGAAACGCCGTCCGGCGAGGTGTTACAGGACTCGGTCGCCATCATGGACCACCTCGACGCCGCTCACCCCGAACTCCCGGCGCTGCCGGAAACGCCCGTCCAGCGCCTCGCCGTGCACCTCATGGAGCTTTTCGGCAGCGAAGGCCTGGTCCGTCTCGCCTGGCAGTACCGCTGGTTGTTTCCCGGCAACGAATTCTTCGTGAAGATGGACTTCGGGAGATCCTTCAAGCCGCAAGGCAGCGACGACGAACTGATGCACTACGGCAATCTCATCGCCGATCGCATGCTGAGTCGCGGCCAGCTTGCAAGCGACGACGGCGTCCGGGCAGCCCTGGAGGCTGAGTACGTTGCGCTGCTGCAGAAGCTAGAAGCCCATTTCACCGAGCATCCCTACCTGCTCGGTGGCCATCCGAGCAACGCGGACTACGCCCTCATGGGCGCTCTGCACGCCCACATGGGCCGGGATCCCGTACCCCTGTCGGTCATGCAGAACCATGCCCCACGAGTCTTCCGCTGGATGGAACACATGCTGGTCCCCGAGGTGCAGTCGCCGGAATTCCACGACCGACCGATCATCTACCCCGCGGATGATGCGCTGCCGGAGACCTTTACCGCCGTACTCTCACACCTGGCTGACCGTTACGCGGATGCCTTCGAGCTGAACGCCCGGGCCTGGGCTGCGCTGGCGATGAAACACCAGAACGAAGCAGCGGGACTGGCGCTTTCGGAAGCCGGCGATCAGCCGGGCCTCAGCACCGAGATCGAAGACGAAAACGGCAGTCCGGTGTCGGTGACCTGCAACCTTTACCACGCCTGGGTCGGGCAACGGGCCCAGCGGCACTTCGCCGCCACTCAGGATGCGGCACGCGATGCCTGCGCGACCTTCGCCGAGGACACCGGCACGACAGCCTTCCTGACCGCTGTGCCGTTACGCTGGCTCGAGCGGGCGGAGAACCGCCTGGTGCTCGGTGCCTGAGAAAAAGCGTCGCTCAGGATTTCGGCGCACAGCTCCTGACACAACCCTGTCAGGAGGCGACTGCTAAGCTCCCGGAACCATCAACGGAGGGAGACGCCCATGAACGCCATGGAAGTCGGGCAGAAAATGGTCGAATTGGTTGGTCAGGGTCGCGACGGAGAAGCGGCCTTCGTTCGCGACTACTACGCCAGGGACATCGTCAGCATCGAAGGACAGGACTCAGAGGAGATGCCCGGTCGCCTCGAAGGCATCGATGCCATTCACGGCAAACATCAGTGGTGGTACGACAACAATGAGGTACACGGCGTGAACGTCGAAGGCCCTTTCCTTGGCCATCGCGACGATCAGTTTGTGGTCCGCTTCATCCTCGACACGACACCGAAAGGCGGGGAACGCAGCCAGATGACCGAAGTCGGTCTGTTCACCGTGCGCGATGGCAAAGTCGCGCAGGAGGAATACCTCTACCTCATGGGATAAGCAGGCAGGTGCCTCCGCGCCCGGACTGAGGCCAGACCCCGCAGCGTGAGACCTGCCAGCGTCAGAACCGTAAACGGCAGATAGGACAGCAGCGTTTCCTCGCGAACTGGCACCAGGACGAAGTCGAAAAAGTAGATGAAGCTGAACAGGTAGATGCCTGTTCGATGCAGGCGCTGCCAGCGCACCGGACCCAACACGCGCCGCGGTCCATCAAAGGACGTCCAGAGCATGGCCAGCGCCAGTGCCAGGCCTGCACCGCCCACGATGAGCGTGCCCGCAGCCGGCATAGCGCCGGTAACCTGGAAGAGCCAGACGATGAGCAGGAGATGTACTGCCTGAATCGCGCCGAAAGAAATGCCGGCGCGGCGCCGCCAGGCGCGCAGCCAGCCTGCCGCGGGACCTGGGGCGAGCACAGCCAGCGGCGTGGCCAGCCAGGGCACCAGGAAGACAAGGAAGGCAACGCGTCCGGTCCAGCGCAGTGCTGTGCTGATCCCCGCCTCGAGCGGTCCCTGCGTCGCCAGAGCCAGGAGCGCCAAAAAGGCTGCGGTTACCGTGGCGCCGAGCAGGTAGCCGAGATTCTGTGCAGTGCTGTTCATGGTGTTCTCCGCAAGACAACGTAGGGCAGAGCGTCACACGCCAGGGTGATGGCGCCAATTACCTGCGAGGGAATCACGGCATCTCAACCGCCTGAGACGCCCGGAACCCCGGTGTTTCCCCGAAAAGCGCGGAACTCGGGACCGCCATCCGACCACCGCGACTGCCTGGGGGACGAACGGTCCCGATAATTGACACAAATTCGATGTTGCGGTGGTAGCATTCGGCCAATAACCCCAGATCCTCCGTGAGGTACCGTGACGAATCCGTCTCAACCGGGGTCGGCCCCGGCAGTCCAAGGCCCGGTTCCCGGCCCAGGCGACGAGCAAGGCGAAGAGAAGCCACCGCTGCTCTGGGTGCAGGCGACCGTGTTCGCCATCACCTTCCTGATTGCCGCCATCGGTGTGCCCTGGTACGCCATCGCCGTCGGCTTCGAGTGGTCAGCCATCGTCGCCTTCGTGCTTTTCTGCATTGCCACGGGGCTTTCGATCACCGCCGGCTATCACCGCCTCTGGGCGCACAATGCCTACAAAGCGCACTGGTCCCTGCGTCTGTTTTTCGCGCTCTTCGGCGCGGCAACGGTGCAGAACAGTATCCTGAGCTGGGTAACGGGGCATCGGCGCCACCACCGCTACGTGGACGACAACGACCGCGATCCCTACAGCGCCGGTCGCGGGCTGTGGTTCTCCCACATGGGCTGGATGCTGCGCAGCTATCCGAGCGGCAAAGAGGATCTGTCCAACGTGAAGGACCTCATGCGCGACCCCATCGTCATGTGGCAGGAAAAGCACTACCACGCGATCACCTGGACCATGAATCTGGCGCCGCCGCTGCTCGTTGGGTTCATCACCGGCGACTACCTGGCGAACCTGCTGCTCATGGGTTTCGCGCGGCTGGTGATCACCCACCACACGACCTTCTTCATCAACTCTCTCGCCCATTACTGGGGCCGACAGCCGTTTTCCGATGAGAATTCAGCCCGCGATAACGGGGTACTCGCCTTTTTCACCTACGGTGAGGGCTACCACAATTTCCACCATCGCTTTCAGACCGACTACCGGAACGGTATCCGCTGGTACGACTACGATCCGACCAAGTGGCTCATCAAAGCCGCCTCCTGGGTGGGGCTCACGTCTGATCTGAAGAAGGTGGAGCGCTTCAAGATTCGCGAGGCGCAGGTAGCGATGCAGCTCAGACGCACGGAAGCCCAGATTGCCCAGGCGAAAGACGCCGACAAGTGGCGTGCACTCTTCGAGCAGGAAGTGGAAGCGTTCCGTCAGTGCCTCGAGCAGTGGAACCTCATCCGCCGGGAGGCCCTCGAGGAAACGCGCGAGCGCCTCGCCGCGACCGGGCGTGACATCAAACTGTCCGCCAACGAGCACGTTCAGGCTCTGGAACGCGCCCTCAAGGAACAGCTCCGGCGCCTGGACTCCCTGCATCTGCAGGTGCAGATGGCCGGCTGAGCCGCACCCGGCCCCACGCCGGGCAACCCTCCCCTTTTTCAAGCCAAACTGAAGCCGGTTCTCGCGAGCCGGCGCGACCTGCGACGCTTCGTGAATCCCGCAGTTCAGTGACGGCGGTGTCGATTGGACAAACTATAACGCGTTATATACTTTCTCCGAACGCGTTATAACTTTGTGGGCCTGGGGGATCTGTGGCCTTGGGGAAAAGAGCTGTCCAGCCGCGAAAGCAACAAATCTAAGCGCCGACAGGAAATCCTGACCGCTGCCCGGGCGCTCATGCGCGAACCCGGTGGCGTCGCGTTTTCCATGCGCGCCCTGGCGGAAGCGGCCGGTGTGTCCGTTGCCACTCCCTACAACCTCTTCGGCTCGAAGCAGGCCGTCCTCGTGGCCGTGCTCGACCAGGATCTGGCGGCCTATCAGGCCGACCTCGATGCGCTTCAGGCCGACGGTTGCGAAACCCTGTTCCAGGCCATCGACGTGACCGCGAAACTGTTCGCGGAAGACCCAGCCCTTTATCAGAATCTGCTTGGCGCCGCGCTCATCGAAGGCGGACGGGAACTGCGCTGGCTCTTCAGCGGACCGCGCTACGCGCTCTGGAAACGCCTGCTGGCGGAGGCTGTGAGCGCCGGGGAGCTCGATCCGAGCGGTGACCCGGACGCTTTTGCACTGACCTTGAGTCAGCTGCTTTTCGCCAGCATCCAGGAATGGGCCCTCGGCCTCCTGAGCCTCGAGGAAATGGTCGCCCGCATGCGCTATGGCCTGGCGCTGACCCTGTCCGCAAAGGCCACGGAAGCCAGCCGCCGCAACCTGATGAACCGACTGCGGTCGGCCGAGGAAGCACTGCAGAAGCTCTGGCGAGCGCATCTCGCCGAGCGTCTGGAGGCGGGCACCCTGGACGAAGACACTCGGGCGCTGCTCGCCGACCAGCTGCGCCATCTCGAAACCACAACCTGAGGAGACACGCCATGAGCACCCTCTCGACCGTACGTCGCTCCATCTCGCCGGCAGAGGGCGACAGCTGGGAAAGCATCGCCGCCCGGGAGCTGAGCACCGACGACGCCGCAACTGTCAGCCAGCTGCAGAGCTGGAACATGCACGTTTTCATGCGTCCGGCCGCTCCGGAAGGTTCGCCCCGGCAGGGTAATCCGATCCTGCCGAGCGACATCATCTTTCTCGAGCCGCCGCAGGCCGCCGGCTGACTGCCGTGAGTGCCGAGGCCTGCATCGCATCGGTTCGCGTTGCCGCCGCCCATGAAGGGGTGGCCGAGCTCGTGGTCACCCTCGCCTACGGCAACGGCGGCGAGACCGAGATTGCCCTTGATCACCTGGCCACCTCTGCACTCCTCGCCGCCTGCGAAGCAGAGGCACCGGACGCGCTGATCGGCGCGCCCTGGCAGAAAGTGCGCGACGCCCTCGGCGTGTCCTGGAATCGTTTTTCCGCGGGTTGAGGCCCGCAAACCCAAACAGCAAAGGAGCATCGAAGATGCTTCAAGGAGAGGAATCCCATGTTCGATCTCATCATCAGAAACGGCCGTATCGCAGATGGCACGGGCCTGCCCGCCTATAACGCCGACATCGCCGTGAAAGACGGACGCATTGCCCGCATCGGCCGCATCGAGGCCGGCGCCACCCGGGAAGTGGACGCCGCCGGCCGCGTCGTCGCACCGGGCTTCATCGACCCGCACACCCACTTCGATGCGCAGCTGCTCTGGGACGGCTATGCCAAGCCGGCTCTGGCGCACGGCGTGACGACAATCGTGCCCGGCAACTGTTCCCTGTCGCTCGCGCCACTCAAAGCCAAGCACCGCATGAAGCTCGTCGGCATGTTCAACCAGATCGAAGAGATGCCGCACAAAGCCTTCGAGGAAGGGGTGGAGTGGAACTGGGAAACCTTCGATGAGTACCTGACCCGCATCGGCCGGGACCTGGCCATCAACGTGGCTCCCCTTGTCGGCCACAGCGTCCTGCGACTCTGGGTCATGGACGATGAAGCCATGCACCGCACGGCAACGGCGGAAGAAATGGCCGCCATGCAGGAGCTCCTCAGGCAGTGCCTCGAGGCCGGTGCCGTGGGTCTCTCCACCAGCTTCGTTGACATGGACGAAACCCTGCAGCCGGTGCCGAGCCGTCACGCGGACGTGACCGAGCTCGATGCCCTGGCGGCGGTGCTTTCCGAATACGACCGGGTGCTGCAGATCGTGCCCGAGTTCTACGATGCGGACCTCACCATCGCCCGCATCGATCAGCTCGCCGAGCTGTCCCTCAAGCACGGCATCCCCACGACCTTCTCGCCGCTCTTCGTGAATGGCGACAACACGGACGCTGTCGACCGGGTCATGGCCCGCGTGGACGAGCAGTTCGCCCGGGGCGCCCGCGTCTGGCCGCAGGTACAGACCCGGCCCATCGACATCAGCTTCAGCTTCGCCGTGCCGAGCCTGCTCTTCATCCGCTTCCCCACCTGGTATCGGATCATGCGTTTCGGCACCCACGACGAGATTGTTGCCGCCTTCAGCGACGCCGAGCAGCGCGAAAAGCTCGTGCAGGAAGCCGCCGCCCTCGGCCCGCTCTGGCCGCGCCTGGTGCTGCGACAGGTGGCCAGCGACGCGAATCAGAGCCTGGTCGGCAAGACCCTCGGCGAGATCGCCGAACTCCGGCAGACCACGCCGGTGGACGCCATGATCGATCTGTCACTGGAAGAGGACCTCGACGCCCACTTCCTCTCGGCGGACATGGGCCACAACGACGACGATCGGGTCGGCGCCCTCCTCGACCACCCGCGAGTTCACGTCGGTGCCAGCGACGGTGGCGCGCACATCCTGTCTTTCTCCACCTACGGCGACACGGGCTACCTGTTCAGCCGCTTTGTCCGCGAAACAGCCGCCCTCGGCCTCGAAGCCGCGGTGAAGAAGATCACCAGCGATACGGCCAGCATCTGGGGCATCCCGGAGCGCGGCCGGCTCGAACAGGGCTACGTGGCGGACATCACCATCTTTGATCCGGACACCATCGACCGTGGCCCTGAATACTATGTGCAGGACGTGCCCGGCGAAGGCAGCCGCTACGTGCGTGACTCTGTTGGCATCGACACGGTCATCGTTGGCGGGGCTGTGGTCTGGTCCGACACGGCCGGCTACACGGACGAACGCCACGGCGCCCTGCTGCCCGGCAGCGCGAGCTGATCCCATGAGCGCCATCAGCGAACGTCGGATCGCCACTAACGGCATCGAGCTCAACATCGCCGAGCAGGGTAAAGGCCCCCTGGTGCTGATGCTCCACGGCTTCCCGGAGTCCTGGTACTCCTGGCGTCATCAGTTTGCGCCCCTGGCGGAAGCCGGTTTTCATGCCGTTGCACCGGACATGCGCGGCTATGGCAAATCCGATAAGCCAGAGGCCATCGACGCCTACAACCAGGTGGAGGTTATGCGTGACGTCATCGGCCTGATCCCGGCTCTCGGCTATGAGACGGCGATCGTCATCGGCCACGACTGGGGGGCACCAACGGCCTGGGGGACTGCCCTGCACTACCCGGAGCAGGTCACGGCGGTGGGCGCACTCTCTGTGCCCTTCACGCCGCGGTCGCCGGTGCCGCCCATGGCCGTCATGCGCGAAGTCTTCAAAGACCGCTTCTTCTACCAGCTCTACTTCCAGGAGCCGGGTGTGGCGGAAGCAGAGTTCGAAGCCGACATCCGTTCGGCCCTGCGAAAGTTCCTCTACATGGCAGCCGGGGAGACCGACCTTTCGCTGCTGCCGGAGAAAGGACCGGATGCTGACCTGCTCTCTGACCTGCCGGACCCGGAAGAACTGCCGCCCTGGTTGACAGACGCAGACCTCGAGTTTTACGTCGGGGAGTTCACCCGTTCCGGGATGCGCGGGCCGCTGAACTACTATCGCAACCACGATCTCACCTGGGAGCTCACGGACGGTGCACCGGAAACCATCTCCCAGCCGGCCATGTTCGTTGCCGGTGATCGGGACGGCGTGATTCTCATGGCCGCGGAGGCGCTCGAGAAACTGCCGGAACGTGTGCCGGATCTCCGGATCAACGAACTGATCCCGGGTATCGGCCATTGGACACAGCAGGAGGCACCGGAGGCTGTGAACGACGCTCTGCTCCGCTTCCTCAAAGCGGTCGGTTGAACGGGGGTGCATGAGCCTGTGAGCGAGTCCATCGTCATTCTTGGCAGCGGCATCTCGGGCATGTGTACGGCCCTGGCGCTGGCCAGCCGTGGCCTGAACGTCACCGTCCTCGAGCGGGATGCCCCACCGCCGGAGGGGGATGCGGACAAGGCCTTCTTCGACTGGCCCCGCCGGGGAGCCGCTCAGTTCCGGCACCCGCATGCATTCCTCGGCCTCATGTGCAATCTCCTCGAGGAAAACTATCCGGACCTCCTCGAAGACTTCTACGCCGCCGGAGCCCGACGACTGGAGTTCCAGGACATGCTCCGGCCGGAGATGCGCTCCGGCTACGAGCCGGCGCCGGGCGACGAGAAGCTCTGGATGCTGCTCTGCCGCCGGGCCACCATCGAGACCGTACTGCGCCGCTATGTGGCGCGCATGCCGAACATCGAGATCAAAAACGGCATCACCATCGATGGGGTCATCGCTGATCAGGACAACGAAGGCACCCTGACGGTCCGCGGTCTCAAAGTGCGGCGCGACTGCGTGGACCGTTTCGGCCCGGAGATTCGCGCGGACGTCATCGTCGACGCCTCCGGTCGCACCACGAAACTGCCCCGCTACTTCGCCGAACACGGCGTCGAGGTGCTGGAAGAAAACGACGATGCGGAAATCGTTTACTACACCCGGCACTACAAGCTGAATCCCGGCGTCGAAGAACCCCCGCGCAGCGGTAAGGATCGCTCGGCGGGCGATCTCGGCTACATCAAATTCGGCGTGTTTCCGGGGGATGCGGGTAACTTTGCGGTCATCGTCTGCCTGCACAACGGGGAAAGCGAGCTGCGTGAAGCCATTAAGGACGGCGACACCTTCGACGCCGTCTGCCAGAGCATTCCGGGGCTCCTGCCCTGGCTGACGCCGGGCCAGTACGAGCCGACCACGGACCCCTTCGGCATCGGCGATATCCGTGCCGTCTGGCGCCACTACGTA
The DNA here is from genome assembly GCA_965230005.1 of Pseudomonadales bacterium. GTDB lineage: Bacteria > Pseudomonadota > Gammaproteobacteria > Pseudomonadales > Azotimanducaceae > SZUA-309. The sequence continues at coordinate 5,147,355 of OZ245934.1, read as the reverse complement.
CGCGACGGGAAACCCCTGACGAAAAACTTCTTCGCTGTCGGTGATGCAGCCGTGCGCACCAATCCGCTTTACGGGCGCGGCTGTTCCACGAGCATCCTCCATGCGCACATGCTGGCCGAGGTGCTCACCCGGGAGCGCGATCCGGAAGCGCGGGCCCTTGCCTTCGATGCAAAAACCGAAGCCGAGCTCCGGCCCATCTTCGCGACGAGTCTCCGGGAAGACAAAACGGGCATTCAGCGGGCACTCGCCAGCGCTCGTGGAGAACTCCTCGAGCGACCGACGACGTTTAAACAGAAGTTCGCCGCCGCCTTTGGCGACGCGCTGGCCGCCGCCGGCCAGAACAACCTGCGGGTGGTCCGCGGCGTCATGCGTACTGTCAATCTGCTGGAGAAACCCGGCGACTTTCTTAAAGACCGGCGCACCCGTTTGATCGTGTTGCTGTACATGCTGCGGGGGCGATCTCGAAACGCGACCGCACGCATCGTGCGCGGACCGAGTCGGAGTGAGATGCTGGATCTGATCAACGCCTCGGAGTAACCCAAAACCGCTCCAGAGCGACTGCGAAACACGCCAACACCTTCGGGGAGGGAGGAACCATGGCCTACGAGATCAAACGTTTTCCCTACGAAGGGACCATCGACGCCGACGGACACATCCTCGAGCCGCCCGATCTCTGGGAAAACTATCTGGAAACCGAGTATCGCGACCGGGCACTGCGGATTCAGGTAGACGACGACGGCTATGAGTACCTGGAAATCAACCAGACGCCGTCCGAGCGATCCCGGAAAGGCAGTCTCGGCCTCCTCGGCGCCATGGGGGAAGAGGATATGCGGCCGAGCCCCGACCGGCGCTACGCGGACAACATGCCCTTCGGTGCCGCGGATCCGGCTGAGCGACTGTCGCTCATGGATCAGGAAAATCTGAGCGCCAGCCTCCTATATCCCACCATCGGTCTGCTCTGGGAAGTGGAACTCACAGACCCTGAGCTGTCCCTCGCCTACTGCAGGGCCTACAACCGCTGGATCGCCGACTTCTGCCGTAACAGCGGCGGCCGGCTTGTCCCGATCGCGCAGCTGACGCTCCTCGACGTGCCCGGTTCTGTCGCAGAACTCGAACGGGCCGTGAAAGACGGCTGCCGAGGTGCCTGGGTGAATCCCTTCAACCACAACCGCACGATCCACGGCGACAAGGCACACGACGCCCTGTTTGCCAAATGCGTTGAACTGGACGTGCCGCTGGCGATCCACCCCACCTTCACACCGCACGCAGCAGCCGACGGCATCTTCGACTGGCCGCGGGAAGGTCGAGCCTGGGGCGAAGCCATCTGGCTGCGATCGATCGTCCAGCAGGCGCTCATCTCTTTCTTCTCTCTCGGGACCCTGGAGCGTTTCCCGGAGCTGCGCCTCGGCGTTCTCGAGGCAGGCTCCGGCTGGATCGGCGCTCTCCTCGACCGTCTCGATGCTTACAGTGAGTCCATGAACGTCAACCGTCCGAGGGCGACGGAACTCTTCCGCCGCCAGTGCTTCATCTCCGGCGATCCCGACGAAACGGCAGCGCCGCACATCGTTACGCACGTCGGCGACGACTGCTTCATGTGGGCCAGCGACTATCCCCACCCCGATCACCCGCATACCTGGGTGGACGACCTGACCCGTTACGCAGAAGCGCTGCCGGAAGGGGCGAGGCAGAAGGTGCTCGGGGATAACGTGCGGCGGATCTACCGTCTGGATACCTGAGCAACCCGGGCGATCAGGGCCGGATGCGTTCCAGATAGGGGTTCAGGAAGGTCCCGGCCGGATCCACGCGATCGCGCACGGCCCACCAGTCCTCCCAGCGCTCGTGCATTGCCGCGAGCGCTTCCCCATTGAGATAGTTCACCTTGCCCCAATGCGGACGACCTTCGTGGGCGAGGAAAATCTTCTCGCAGGCACGGTAGTAGGGTTCATCGTCGGTACCGACCTGCAGGTGCACGGAAAGGGTCACCGTGTCCCGCTCGTAGGCTGAAGACAGCCAGACGTCGTCGGCGGCGAGCGTGCGGAACTCCACCGGCCACTGCACGTCCGGAAACTCGTTCTTCAGCAGATCACGCAGGGCGCGCATACAGGGGATGCCCGCCTCGAGCGGTACGCTGTATTCCATCTCCGTGTGCGGATGCGGACGATGGTTCGGCAGCACCTCGTGGCTCCAGGCGCAGCGCGCACCCTCCTCGGCCAGCGGGTACACGGGATCCTCTTGCGTGACGTTGATCGCTTTGGCGTTCGCCTGATCGGCCTGCGGGTACCAGAAGAATTCGAAATGACGGTTCGCCTCGATTTCCGCGGGCGCCTGCTCGAGGATCTCATCGAGGCTCGCCTCCCAGCCGCGCTCCTTCAGCCTGTAGCAGGGTACGAGCTGCAGCTCGACCTGACTCACCAGCCCGAAAGCTCCAAGGTGCAACCGTGAAGCCTGCCAGAGATCCGCGTTTTCTTCGGCACTGGCATTGACGATGTCGCCGTCGCCGGTGATGAGTCGGACGCCGGTCACAGCCGCAGAAAAGTTTTTCAGTCGCCGGCCCGTGCCATGGGTGCCGGTACCAGTGACGCCGGCGATGGCCTGCTGATCGATATCGCCCTGATTGGCAAAGGCGAGCCCGTGCTGATGCAGCTGGTTGCCGAGGGTATACAGGCGGGAACCGCCCCAGACGATGGCACGTTCTTTCCCGGCATCAACGGCAACGACCCCGGCCAGACCTGCAAGGTCGGCAATCACGCCGTCATCATTGGCAACGAGCGGGGCGTGACTGTGCGTGGCACCCGCCAGGCGCAGACGCTGCCCAGCTGCTGCCGTCGCACGGACGACGGCCTGAGCGTCCGCCTCGCTGCGGGGAAAGGCCAGTGCCGCGGGTTTGCTCCGGAGTTTGCCCGACCAGTTACGCCAGCTTGCCATGATCAATCTCCGAGCTATTCAATGGCTGATCTAAACGGGCCACCGGGAGCACCGCAAGCCGCTGCGGAGGCGGTGGCTGATCGTGCAGGATCAGTCGCGCCGCACCGAGCGGATGACGTAACCCCCCGATCGCTCATCGGCTTCAATCTGAGCCAGTCCGCGTTGTTCAGCGGCTTCCAGCAGGTCGCCAAAGGAGCTGAATCCGTAGAAAGACTCACTGAAGCCCGGGCGCCGACGTTTCAGGGTCTGTTTGACCATGGAGCCCCAGACGCTGTCTCCCCGTTCGAGGATCAGTGCCTCGGCCGTATCGAGCACGAGGTCGATGCCCTCGTCGCGAAGATCGCCCTCGCTCTTCTTGGCCGCCGTGGCGCCGCTTGTGGTGGCCGCCTTTTTCTTCGGCGCCTTACGCCGTTTCTTCTTCGTGGAGCTCGCTTTGACGAGATCGTCGTAGAAGATGAACTCGTCGCAGTTGCTCATGAGCAGGTCCGACGTGCTGCTCTTCACCCCCACGCCGATCACGAGTTTGGCGTTCTCCCGCAGCTTGCTCACCAGCGGCGAGAAGTCGGAATCACCGCTGACAATCACGAAGGTATCAATGTGTTCTTTCGTGTAGCAGAGGTCGAGGGCGTCCACGACCATGCGGATGTCGGCCGAGTTTTTGCCCGACTGGCGTGTGTGGGGAATCTCGATGAGCTCGAAGGCCGCCTCGTGCATACCGGGCTTGTACTCTTTGTACCGCTCCCAGTCACAGTAGGCCTTTTTCGCGACGATGTTGCCTTTCACCAGCAGCCGCTCGAGCACCAGACCGATGTCGAACTTCGGATACTTGGCGTCGCGCACACCGAGGGCGACGTTCTCGAAGTCGCAGAAGACGGCGAGGTTGTTATCGATCGTGTTGGCGGACATGGTCACTCCAGGCGCTGACGCGGAGCTCATCTCCGCGTCAGGTTCACACTACCCATGCTCTCACGCCTGGACGACGATCTCCTTAGCGATCGACCGGCCCTCTTCGGCCGCTTCCAGGAACTCCGGCACCTGATCGAAGTTCAGGTAGTTGTAGATCTCCGGCGCCATGGAATCGATCTGTGTGGCGAATTCGAGGTATTCCTCAGGGCTCGGCAGCCGGCCGAGCACGCTGGCAATGGCCGCGAGCTCGGCACTCGCCAGGAATACGTCGGCGCCCTGACCCAGCCGGTTCGGGAAGTTCCGGGTGGAGGTGGACACACAGGTGGAGCCTGCCTGAATGCGGGCCTGGTTACCCATGCAGAGGCTGCAGCCCGGCATCTCCGTGCGCGCACCGGCCTGCGCGTAGATATTGAAGTAACCCTCTTCCATGAGCTGCTGCTCGTCCATCTTCGTCGGCGGCGCGATCCACAGGCGCGTCGGAATTACCGTGTCTGCTGCCTGCAGGAGTTTGCCGGCCGCCCGGAAGTGGCCGATGTTGGTCATGCAGGAGCCGATGAACACCTCGTCGATCTTGGTACCCGCCACTTCCGAGAGCGGCTTCACGTCATCCGGATCGTTCGGGCACGCAAGCAGCGGCTCTTTGATCTCGGACATGTTGATCTCGATGACCTCGGCATACTCCGCGTTGGCGTCAGCCTTGAGCAGGGACGGATTGGCGAGCCATTCTTCCATGGCCTGGGCGCGACGCTCGAGGGTGCGGACGTCGCCATAGCCGTTGGCGATCATCCAGCGCAGCATGACGACGTTGGAGCGCAGGTATTCGGAGACGGAGTCTTCCGACAGCGCGATGGTGCAGCCACCGGCGGAACGCTCAGCGGACGCATCGGAGAGCTCGAAGGCCTGCTCCACGGTGAGATCAGGCAGCCCTTCGATTTCGAGGATGCGGCCGTTGTAGACGTTCTTTTTACCCGCCTTCTCAACGGTGAGCAGTCCGCGTTGCAGGGCGGCGTAAGGAATGGCGTTAACGAGATCGCGCAGGGTGATACCCGGCTGCATCTCGCCGGTGAAGCGAACGAGCACGGACTCCGGCATATCCAGCGGAATCACGCCGAGCGCTGCGCCGAAGGCCACGAGGCCGGAACCTGCCGGGAAAGAGATGCCGAGCGGGAAGCGCGTGTGCGAGTCGCCGCCGGTGCCCACCTGATCGGGGAGCAGCATGCGGTTCAGCCAGCTGTGGATGATGCCGTCGCCGGGGCGCAGGGAAACACCGCCGCGGTTCTGAATGAAGTCCGGCAACGTGTGCTGCGTATCGATATCCACGGGCTTTGGATAGGCCGCCGTGTGACAGAAGCTCTGCATGACGAGGTCAGCAGAGAAGCCGAGACAGGCGAGCTCTTTCAGCTCATCGCGGGTCATGGGGCCCGTCGTGTCCTGGGAACCCACGGTGCCCATGCGCGGCTCGCAGTAGGTCCCCGGACGGATGCCCTCACCTTCCGGCAGGCCGCAGGCGCGGCCGACGATCTTCTGTGCCAGCGTGAAACCGGCGGTGCTTTTGCCGGGATTGTCCGGACGACGGAAAACGTCGGTTGGCCCCAGGTTCAGCGCTTCCCGGGCCTTTTCCGTCAGGCTGCGACCAATGATGAGCGGGATCCGACCACCGGCCTTCACCTCGTCGAGGATCACGTCGGTCTTCAGTTCAAACTCGGTGATGAGCTCACCGTCTTCCGACTCGATGCGTCCTTCGTAGGGCTTCAGGACAATGACGTCGCCCATGTCGACCTTGGAAACATCGGCTTCGATGGGCAGCGCGCCGGAGTCTTCGAGGGTGTTGAAGAAGATCGGCGCAATCTTGCCGCCAAGCACAACCCCACCCTGGCGTTTGTTCGGCACAAAGGGGATGTCTTCGCCCATGGTCCAGAGCACGGAGTTCGTTGCACTCTTCCGCGAGGAGCCGGTGCCCACCACGTCACCCACATAGGCGACGCCGTTGCCCTTGTTCTTCAGGGCTTCGATCTGCTCGATGGCGTTGGTGATGCCTTCCCGCGGGTTCTTCAGCATGGCCAGGGAATGCAGGGGGATGTCCGGCCGCGACCAGGCGTCCTGAGCCGGCGAGAGATCGTCGGTGTTGGTTTCACCGGTGACCTTGAAGACCGTGAGCTTGATGGTTTCCGGGAGATCTTCCTTGTTCTCGAACCACTCGGCGTTCGCCCAGGATTCGAGGACAGCCTGGGCATGCGCATTGCCGTTCTTCGCTTTTTCGGCCACATCGTGGAAGGCGTCGAACATGAGCAGCGTGCCCTTGAGCTCTTCCGCCGCGTTCGCCGCAAAATCCGCATCGTCGAGGAGCTCGACGAGGGGCAGGATGTTGTAGCCGCCGAGCATGGTGCCGAGCAGCTCGATGGCCTTGGCACGATCGATCAACCCGCAGCTGACCTCGCCCTTGGCGACGTCGGCCAGGAAGGCGGCTTTCACGTAGGCCGCATCGTCGACACCCGGAGGCACGCGCTCCGTGAGCAGGTTCAGGAGGAAGGCTTCCTCACCGGCCGGCGGTGCCTTCAGGAGCTCGATGAGCTCGCTCGTCTGCTCGGCGCTCAGAGGCTTGGGCGGAATACCCTGGGCGGCACGCTCCGCCGCATGTTCGCGATAGGCTTCTAACATGGTGATCTCTTCCTTTCTCTGTTCGTTCCCGGCAAAGCACCCCATGATCCAGCCCTCTTAAGGGCTTGGACCGCAGTCCGGGGGGCAGCGGGTGCAACGGGTTCGATGGGTAACGGGAGGCAATCTACCAAAGGGCTTTTCATGCGTAAAATGGATAGTTTGCATGAATAGCATGCCAATTAATTATGTATTATAGCGCCATGAAAGGCGCTGACCGACCCACTGGATCCCCATGGACCTGAGCCTGCTCCGCTCGCTGGTGGCCGTGGCGGATGCCGGGGCCATCACGGAGGCCGCCAGCCGTCTGGGCCTCACGCAGCCGGCCCTCACCCGCCGCATTCAGCAGCTCGAGCGCGAATTCGGCGCCGAGCTCTTGAACCGAAGCCGCAAGGGTGCGGAGCTGACAGAGCTGGGCCAGCTCGTGGAGCGCGAAGCCCGCGTGCTCATCGACCGCTACGAAAGCTTAAAGGCCGAGGTGGCCAGCCAGAGCACCCTGGAAGGCGGTACCGTGCGCGTTGGCGGCGGTGCCACGGCCGTGTCCTTCATGCTGCCGGACGCCATTGCCGACTTTCAGCGCGCCTCACCCCAGGTCCATTTCCAGGTGAAGGAAGCCAGCTCCGCCGAGATCGCAAGCGACGTCGCCGACGGCCGCCTCGAGCTCGGTCTCGTGACCCTGCCCGTGCGCACCGCGGGCCTCGAGATCAAACCGCTCGGCGACGACCGGATTGTCCTAGTTGCAGCGGCGGACAATCCGTTGGCCGGGCAGCCCTCGCTCCCCGTCGCCAGCCTCGATGGCCAGAACTTTGTCGGCTTCGAAGGCGGCAGCGCCATCCGTCAGCTCGTGGACGGCGCCCTGCGGGAGGCCGGCGTGGTGATCAACGTGGTCATGGAGCTGCGCTCCATACCGGCCATCCTGCGGATGGTGGCAACCACCGACAGCCTCGCCTTCGTTTCTCAGCTCGGGCTGCAGGGTCAGGAGCTGGTCCGGGAGGTTCCCGTGGACGGTCTCCACATCAATCGGCCCCTGGGTCTGGTCTGGCGCAAGGGGTACGCCTTGAGCCCACCGGCCGCCCGCTTTGCCGCCCGTCTCACGGGCGCCTGAACTTCAGCTGAGAATCCTCAAGGGAACGTAGTAGAGTCTCCGCTCAACTTTTTTTGGAGGAGACACACCATGGCAGAGGCCTACACCCCGCCGAAAGTCTGGACCTGGGACACGGAGTCCGGCGGCCGTTTCGCGAACATCAACCGACCCATCGCCGGACCCACCCACGACAAGGAGCTCCCGGTTGGCGAGCACGACCTGCAGCTGTACAGCCTCGCCACGCCGAACGGTGTGAAGGTCACGGTGCTGCTCGAGGAGCTCCTGGAAGCCGGTATCAGCGACGCCGAATACGACGCCTGGATCATCAATATCGGTGAAGGCAATCAGTTCGGCAGCGGCTTTGTCGCCATCAATCCGAACTCCAAGATTCCCGCCCTGCTCGACCGGAGCACGGATCCGGGTACACGGGTCTTCGAATCCGGCGCCATCCTCATGTACCTCGCCGAGAAGTTCGGCCGTTTCCTGCCGACAGATCCATCAAAGCGCGCCGAGTGTCTGTCCTGGCTCTTCTGGCAGATGGGCAGCGCCCCCTACCTTGGCGGCGGCTTCGGCCACTTCTATGCCTACGCCCCGGAAAAGTGGGAATACCCCATCAACCGCTTCGCCATGGAAGTGAAGCGTCAGGCAGACGTGCTGAACCGCCGCCTGGCCGAAAGCGAGTTCCTCGGCGGTGACGAATACACGATCGCCGACATGGCCAATTACGCCTGGTACGGCGCCCTGGTGCTGCACAACATCTACGACGCCGCCGAATTTCTCGACGTTGCCTCCTACGAGCACGTCGTCCGCTGGGCGAGCGCCATTGAGGAGCGACCGGCAGTGCAGCGCGGCCGGCGCGTAAACCGGGCCTGGGGGGACGAAGCGACCCAGGTGGTTGAGCGGCACAGCGCCGCCGATTTCGACTGATGGGGATTTTAGACGTAAGCTGACAGCACGGGTCAGGGGCAGCCAGCGGGAGGGGTGAAGATGCTGAGCGACCAGGAAGTCATCGAACGGGTCTTCGAGCACATCGACGCGGGCACCACAGATCGCGGCGATGAAGTCTGGCACGAGCCGACAGAGCACTATTGCTCAGAAGCCCGCTTCCAGGCAGAGCTCGATCTCATGCGGCGTTTGCCGATGCCTTTCGCCCCTTCCCTGGCACTCGAGAAGACCGGTGACTACATCGCCCGCCCGCTGGCGGGCGTGCCCATTCTCGTGGTCCGCCACGAGGACGGTGGCCTCCGCGCCTATCGGAACGCCTGCCGGCACCGTGGGGTCACCGTCGCGCACGGCAGTGGTTGCACCCGGGTGTTCAGCTGCCGATATCACGGCTGGGCCTACAACCTCGATGGCGCGCTCACCCATGTACCCCACGAGACAGGCTTCCCGGGCCTTGACAAGTCAGCCCACGGACTCGTGCCCGTGCATTCGGTTGTCGAGCAGGGTGGACTGGTTTTTGTCGCCATCGAAGCCCCCATCGATGCCGGAGCGCTTACCGAGCTGCCGGAGCTCATTGGTGAGAATCAGGCCATCTTCGCCTCGAGCGACGCGGTCAACGAGTTCAACTGGAAGCTCAACATCGAAGCAACGCTCGAGGGCTATCACATCAAGCCGACGCACCGGGAAACCTTTTACCCCTACGGCTATGACAACCTGAACGTTGTGGAAACCTTCGGCCCAAACGCCCGGGTGACTTTTCCTTTCCGGCGCATCGAAAAACTCCGCGACGTCCCGCCGGAAGAGCGCGATATCCGCGGCATGGTCACCTACGCCTACAGCATCTTCCCGACGGCATCGGTGGCCATGCTCTCGAACCACACCGTGGTCTCCTTCTCGGAACCCCTGTCAACGACGCGCACCCACTACTACACCTACCGCATTGGCGAGCGCGTCGAGGACCCGAACGGAGAGACTGCCCAGCGCATGCGCCGCGACGCTGACTTCGTCTCGGATACCGGTTCCCGGGAAGATGCGGAGATGGTCTACCGGATTCAGGAAGGCCTGGCTTCTGGGGCAAACACCCATTTCACCTATGGACACTTCGAGCGCGCCATCACCAACTTTCACCGCTCACTGAAAGAGCGCCTCACTCAGACCGCCTGAAACACCTCCGCCCAGGCTTCGATGGCCGATTCGTGGTCATGCACGAGCTGCACGGTGATCTCGTCATAACCGGCGGCTTCGAGCCCGCGCAGCCGTTCGACGAGCACCTCTCTCGTCCCTGAGAAGGTCGTCGCCATGACGAGTTCCGGCGTCAGATGAGTCTCCTCCGGGCGCACGAACATCAGGTGCCCCCGGTGATTCGTGAGATAGCGGGCGTCGGCCGGTTCATAACCCTGGTGCACGGCCATGTACTGATCGAGGAGCGCCCGTAAGGGGCCCTCGGGCAGATTGGCGCCGCCCATAGCGCCTACCTCATCGGCGAGATTGTGGAACATCACCGCCGTAAGCGGTGCGGCCTGGGCCATGAGCCGTGCTTCATCGTCCGCGTCACCCTCGAGGACCGCGCCGAGCACAAAGAGATTGCTCTTCAGACTCTCGGCGCTGTGGCCGGCCGCCGTCCAGATCTCCCGGGTTTCTTCGAGGCTTTCCTCGGCACCCTGAGCACCGAAGTTCAGCCAGCCGGCGCCGAGTTCCGCCGCCACCTGCTTGGCTTTCGGACCGAAAGCGGAAAACCAGACCGGGATGTCTCCCAACTCGATGAGACCAAGATCCGGATTCAGGAAGCGGATCTGCCGCCGCTTACCCTCGAAGTCCCATTCGATGGTCTCTCCCGCGAGCATGGCCCGCACCCTCTCCACGTAGCGTTTCGTCCGTGCCAGGGGGATGGCGCCAAGCCCCATGGTACGGCGGGCCGTGAACCCCGTTCCGACGCCGAAGTCGATGCGCCCGGGGGCGAGCTTGGCAAGCGTCGCGAAGGCGTTGGCCGTAACCGGTTCAATGCGGTTCGACGGCACCAGAACACCGGTGCCGAGCCGGATCGTTGACGTTTCATGGGCCGCCAGGGCCATGCAGACGAAGACGTCGGGATTCAGCAGCTGGGTGTCGTAGAACCAGGCGGCGTGGAAACCGAGTTCCTCGGCTCGCTTGGCCCAGCGCCAGGAATCCACCTCCGAGGCGAAGGCTACGGAATATCTCATCGGGCTCCCCTCCCGTGGCTTCCTGGCATTCTGGACCCACTGCCGGAGAAGTCCAGAACCGGTCGGACGCTGGCATCCTCAGGCTGGCGGTTCCACTTCCTTTCTGCTTCCATGCGCCCATGCGCATCATGCGAAGGATCGCCATGTTCATGCTTGCCACCGTCGCCGTCGGCGCCATGGCGCTCACCACGCTGTCCTGGGCGCTGACTCCGAAGCCCGCAGGCCCTGCCCGAGCGCCGGACCCGGCTGCTCATCCCGATGCGGTGATTCAGATTTATGGGGCGGACGTCTGGGGTGTGAGGGGCCGCTTCGCCATTCACACCTGGGTGGTGACCAAACCCGCAGGTGCTGACCGTTATACGAAGTACCAGGTGATCGGCTGGCGCGCGCGGCGGGGTCAGCCGGTGGTGGCCATCAGCACCGGCAATCCGGACGGCGACTGGTTCGGTGCGAAACCAACGCTGCTCCACGAAATCACGGGCCCCGACGCAGAACCGCTCATCGAGTCGGTCCATGCGGCGGCGGTGAGCTATCCCTTTGCGAACGAATACGTCATGTGGCCCGGGCCGAACAGCAACTCCTTCACGGCCTGGATCGGCCTCGAGGTTCCTCAACTGGGGCTGTCCCTGCCGACCAAGGCCATCGGCAAATCCTGGATGCTCGATGAGTATCCACGGCTGAAGGCGACGACCGGCGTCCGCTGACGGCTGCTGAGAGGAGCGCCGAAGTGGCCTTCGGCGCTCACCGGATCAGATCACCTCTTCCGCTTCCTCGACGCTGAACGTCAGGTCGTACTGACTGACCGGCAGCTGTCGCACCCGCGTACCCGTGGCGGCATAGATGGCGTTGGTCAATGCCGGTGCAATGCCAGGGGTGCCCGGTTCACCGGCTCCGCCCATGGCCTCACCGCTGTTGATGATGTGCACGTCGATCTGCGGCGAGTCGGCCATACGCACCATAGGGTAGTCGTGAAAGTTCGACTGCACGACGGCGCCCTGATCGATCTGAATGTCGCCATGGAGCGCAGCCGTGAGGCCGTAGATGATGCCCGATTCCATCTGCGCGGTGAGGCCATCAGGGGTGACGGCAATCCCGGGATCGACAGCGCAGACCACGCGATCGACGCTGACGTCACCGTCGCTGACGGTGACGTCCACGACCTGGGCGACGATGGAGCCGAAGGAGCTCTGCAGCGCGATCCCGCGGCCGCGACCGGTCTCGAGGCTTTCACCCCAGCCAGCAAGCTCTGCCGCTTTGTCGAGCACCGCGCGGTGCCGCGGCGCGTCTTTCAGGAGCGTGCGTCGATACCCGTAGGGATCCTGCCCGGCGGCGCCGGCGAGCTCGTCGACGAAAGACTCCGTGAAGAAGCCGTGCTGTGAGTGATCAACGCTCCGCCAGGGCCCGAAAGGCACGTGGGTCGGTGAATCGGCATAGTGAATGTACTGGTTCGGCACCGCGTAAGGGATGTGCGGCGCTTCCGCCGGCTCGTGCTTGTCCACGTACTGGTTTTCCCAGGCCGTGGGGACGCCATCGGCATCGAGGGATGCCTTGAAGCGGCTGGTAATCGCCGGCCGGTAGTGGTCGTGCTGCACGTCTTCTTCGCGAGACCAGATGAGCTTCACCGGCGTGCCTGCCGCGCGCGCAAGCAGCGCGGCCTGCACCACGGCATCGTCCGTGGCCCGGCGCCCGAAGCCACCACCCATCATGTGGTTGTGTACCGTGACTTTGTCGACATCGAGCTCGAGCGCCTCAGCAACCGCGTACCGGGTGCCCAGCGGATTCTGCGAGCCGACCCAGACCGTGCAGCGCTCGCCGTCGATAGCAACCGTTGCGTTCATGGGTTCCATGCAGGCGTGGGCGAGATACGGCACGCGATAGGTCGCTTCCACCGTCTGGCTCGCGGAACCGAACGCGCCGGCAACATCGCCAACCCGCACGTCTTCCTGCTCTGCGCCTTCCGCCCTGGCACGATCCATATCCGCATCGAACTGGGCGAAGATGTCTTCCTGGCTGACGGCAGTCTGTTCGGGCTGGGTCCACTCGATGGCGACCTTGCTGAGCGCCTGCCGGGCCGTCCAGTAACTGTCGGCGATCACGGCCACCGCATCGTCGAGCTGCACCACGTCGCTCACCCCAGCCTGGCTGCGGGCTGCTGAATCGTCCACGGACGCGACCGCAGCGCCAAACACCGGTGCGGCTTTGATCGTAGCGATCTGCATGCCAGGGACTTCAGCGTCGATGCCGAACATTGCCGTGCCGTCCACCTTGGCCGGAATGTCGTGCCGCGGCACGCTTTGACCCACGATGCGGAAGTCCTCGGGATTCTTGAGCTCTGGCGTGTAGGACGGCGTCATCTCTGCTGCTGCAGCAGCAAACTCGGCAAAGGGTGCCTGACGTCCGCTGGCCTGGTGGAACAGCTGACCTTCCCGGGCCTCAACTTCGGCAACGGGCACCTGCCAGGCCTGAGCCGCCGCTTTGACGAGCAGTTCCCGGGCAGCCGCACCCGCAACGCGCATGCCGTAGGCACCGGTAGCGCGAACGCTCAGACTGCCGCCGGTAATCTGCAGGCGCATGGCCTTCGCCACCTGCAGAAAGACGCCGTCAACCGTGCCGACCAGGGCCTTCGGCACTTCGGCTTCACCCAGGAGGAAGCCTTTGCCGAGCATGTAGTTGGCATACTCGTCATGCGCCGGTGCCTCCATGAACGACACGTCCTCCCAGCGCGCATCGAGTTCCTCCGCGAGCATCTGCGCCAGGGCCGTCTGCGCCCCCTGACCCATTTCCGAGTGCGGCACGATCGCCGTCACCTGATTGTTCGGATCGATTTTCACCCAGGCGCTGACGAGCGTTTCGTCCCCTTCCGTCACCAGCGGGGCGAGCTTCGACGCGCGATGCCCCGGGCGGATCGCCACGCCAACGACCAGCGCGCCACCGGCAACGACGCCGGCTGTGATGAAACCGCGACGTGACCACTTACCCATGACTCACCTCCCTGGCAACGCTCGAAGGCGCATCCGCAGCTGCAGGTGCCGCCGGGTCGTAGATGGCGACACCACCGGCAGCCGTTTTGATGGCCTTGCGTATGCGCGAATACATCCCGCAACGGCATACGTTTCCGTTCATGGCCGCATTGATGGCTTCGTCGTCGGGGTTCGGATTCTCCTCGAGCAGCGCCACCGCCGACATGATCTGCCCGGACTGGCAGTAGCCGCACTGCGGCACCTGGTGGTCGATCCAGGCCTGCTGCACGGGATGCAGCTCGCCGTCTTTCGCGAGCCCCTCGATGGTCAGCACCTCACCGCCTGCAGCGGCAGCGACGGGGGTCACGCAGGAACGGACCGGCCGGCCGTTCAGATGGATGGTGCAGGCGCCACACTGGGCAATTCCGCAGCCGAACTTCGTGCCCGTGAGGCCGAGGCGCTCCCGAACGACCCAGAGCAGGGGCGTATCAGGGGCAACATCGACGGTCTCACGAACGCCATTGACGTTGAATTCAATCATGGTCTCTCCTGGCCACACGCAACCAGCGGCTTCATGCCGGGTTCGCGGCGACTCCGAGTATAGAGGCTGGCCCGGAAGCCGTGAAATTCTTAAGAAAGTTGGGGGTCAGAGCCCCTGGCGATCGAGAAAATCGCAGACCGCCGCATTGAAGGCCTGAGGCTGGTCGAGATTCACCGCATGGCCCGCCTCGGGGACGATGACTTTTTCTGCCCCCGGAATCTTCGCCGCCATGTAGTTTGTCGCAGCGAGGAAAGGCTCGTCCTGCGCACCGACAACCACAAGACTCGGCACATCGATCGTCGGCAGCGATTCGATGACCCGGGGAGAATGCTGCGTCAGTAGCGACCGGCCGGCACGAACCACGCCATTGAGGTCCTGATGCACCGCCGCCGCCCGTTCTGCGGAGCCCCCGGTCAGGGCCGCCATACCGTCGCGCTCGATGCTGTCGGCCATGGCGTTGGCCTGGCGGTTCCAGGCCGCGCGCCCGTCGTCACGCTTGTAGCCCGGCCCCGTGTCGATGATGAGCAGCGCCCGGGTTCGCTCGGGACAGTCGCAGTGAAACGCAAGGGACAGATAGCCGCCGAGGGAGAGACCACCGATGATGGCCTCGTCGGCCCCCACCGCGTCGAGCAGCGCCGCCATGTCTCTGGTCGCCTCGCGCTCGAGATAGGCTTCCGACGCCTCGGGCGCAGCGGAGAGACCGTGGCCGCGCAGGTCCCAGAGAATGAGCGTGTGGCGGGCGCTGAGCACTTCGATCTGTGGATCCCACATGCGGGCCGTGGCTGAGAAGCCGTGGGTCAGGAGCAGCGCCGGACCGCTGCCGTAGACCTCGTAGTTCAGTGTCACCCCGTTTCTGTCGAGTGTCGCCATAAAGCCTGACTAATTCGGATTCTGAAAAGTGACCCGCAGGCCCGTGCGAACGGTAACGGGTTTGCCGTCGACGAGCACCGGTTCGAAGCGCCAGCGCCGCAAGGTCCGCGAAGCGGAGCGGGCGAAGATGGGCTGGGGCTCACCCAGCACCACAAGATCAGCGACGCGCCCGCGCTCGTTCACGGAGAACTCCACGTCAACGAATCCCCCGCCGGTGTCGATGATCCGGCGCGGGTAGGTCAGCGGCTCCTGAAAGGTGGGCGTCAGCTCCGAAAAGGGGAAGAACCTCGGGCCCGAGGGCACCGTGCTTGCGGCAATCGCCTCCAGATCGTCGGTGAGATCGTAGCTTGCCGGTTGTGCTGAGAAGGCGGACGCATCTTCCTGGGCAAAACCATCAGGCAGACGGCTGGCGCTGGGGGCCGTGGGTTCATCGAGGAACGGTGCCAGCGTTTCCCGCACCCTGCCTTCCAGCGAGTCCGGCGCATACACCGGTTCCAGCGTCGGGTTGTTGACGACGAGGTTACCGGCCGGCGCCGCGGCGACGTCGGAAGCAGCGGGTGCCGTCGCGCCGTTGACAATCAGCTCCACGGACAGGGCACCGAGGGCCAGTCCGGTCGCAGAGGTCACCAGGGCATCGAGCTCGCCGCTGCCAGCGTCCGCCTGGGCATCCGCAGACACTGCGGGTGCAGCCTCATCCGCCAGAGCGTCCGTGTCACTCACGGCGGTAGATTCCGCAACCGTCGCCGTCTCCGCCTCCGTTGGCGTCTCCGCAACGACCATCGACTCGACCGGCTCCAGTGTGGCGGTATCCGGCGCAGCGGTATTTGTCGCCGCGGGCTGCCTTAGCGTTGCTTCCGTCGATCGGTTGGCCGACCCCGTTGCGGCGACGGGCGCAGCCACCGCCCCCGCGGCAACCGCTTCCTGGCTCGATAGCGGCGCTTCCGCCGGGCTCTCATCCGCCTCATTCTGCGCACTGGCAGCAACGGCAGCGGCTCCGGCCAGCGCCGCGATCGCCGCAGCGGACCCTTCTTCATCCTCAGCGCTTTCTGCGGCGGCGGCGGATTGGGTCGCCGCGGGATCCGGTGCAGACGCGGGTGCTGCGGCAGTGTCTGCATCGGCAGAGTCCGCCAACGCTGTGCCCCCGGCCGCAGCAAGAGCCGCATTCTCTGCATCCGCGACTTCCGCAGGCATTGGGCCTGAATCCAGATCCGGTGCCGGTTCGGCCGCGGTTATTTCGGCCGACGCTGCGCCCGGCGCACGGCTGGAAAAGGCATCGAGGGTGCGGGCGACCAGGCTCTGGGACACGCCGGTGGAACTCGCCTGTTCAATGAGCCTGCCGGCTGCAAAGGCGTCACCACGGTCATAGGCGAGCCTGGCTTCGTTGACCAGTCGCTCGGTGAGGCGTTCGAGCGCGACGCCCACGGACGGGTCCCCCGGATAGGCGAGGCGCAGGGACTTCAGGGATTCGATGGCAAAGTCGAGGCTCGCCTTGTCCGGCAACGGATCCGCTGCCACCAGAGCCGCAAAACGCTCCATGACGTCAGGACTGACCCGCGCGGCAACCACCCCGTCAGCCGCCGGCGCCTGCAGCGGAGGCTGCTGCACGGGTGCCGCCACTGGTGCCTCCGCTTCCGGCACCTGCCTACTACCGAGCACGGCGCTCAAACCAATGGCGCCGAGAATAAGCAGCATGGCGGCGGCCGCAATGAGCGGCACACGCAGTTCCGGGCGGGCGGGCCGGTCCAGCTCGTTCGCCTGCCGTTCCGAGCGGGCCAGGGCGTGCTCGCGCTGCACATGGTCAACGCCGCTTTCCGCCAGGACGATGTCGTCCCCGTGATGACCGGCGCTCAGAGGTCCCAGGGACGGACGCTGCTCGCCCAGGCGCAGCAGATGCACTTCCAGCACCTCGCCGACCGGGCGTGGGCGGGCGAAGTCGTTGTCGAGATCGAGGGTGTGGCCGAGAAAATCGAGCACCACATGGGTCTGCGGGCTGACCGTGAGTTCGCGGCAGCGCGGTCGGCCGGGCACATCCAGCTCGAAGGCGTCCGCCAGGACCCGCAGCCTGAGTTCTTCCGCCGTGGGATCGAGCTCCATGAGCGCGTCCAGGGGCTCGAAACTGAGATCTCCAGACGCCAGCACGCCAAGCTGCATGCTGGCATGCACCTTTGCGGTCATATCCCCGCCTCTGGCGATTAAATGCCAGCCGACGACGGCGTCTTGCTCGTCAGGTTTCATGGTGCGTTTCTGCCCCCAGGCTCAGAACACACGCGTTCTTATGCGCACCAGTCTACCGGCGCACCCAAGGGCCCGGAAAGTGTGGAAATGTAGGCGTTGAAAGTGCTCAGGCGGCCAGGAAAAGCGCGGGATCGGCGCTGATTGTGGTCCTGTGCAGTTCCCTGTCATAACCGTCGTAGCCGCCGTTGGCCTTATGCAGCACGCTGCGGTTGTCCCAGATCACCAGCATGCGCTCCTCCCACTTATGCTGGTACTGAAATTCAGGTCGGGTCTGCCAGTCATAGACCTCGCGAATCAGGTCCATGGCGCTCGCATCTTCCATGCCTTCGATGCCGAGGATGTAGCCGAGGCAGCCGAACAGCGTTTCCCGCCCTGATTCAGGGTGGCGGAGAATGAGCGGGTGTTTCTGTACCGCCCGGGCTTCGTCGGAATAGCGGATCTTCATGCTCCGATCGGAACCGATCTCCCGCTCTCCGTAGGTACCATCCGGCCCATAGGCAAGGGCTGCGGTGTGCAGCGCGATCCGACCTTCGATCCGGGCACGGAGCTCTCCAGGCATGGCCTCGAGCGCCTTCTGCTGGTTGATGAAGCTGGTGTCACCGCCCACCGGCGGAATGACCAGGCTGTAGAGACAGGTGCCGATCGGTGGACTCTCTTTGAAGCTCCAGTCGCTGTGCCAGGTTTCGGCGAATACCGGCGCCTGTTCATCGGCCCGGCGGGTCAAGGCAACCACAGGATTGTCGTCGGAAATGGCTTCGAAGAAGGGATCGTCGCCGAGGCCACCGAAGGCGCGGGTTATCCGGACCAGTCCGGCATCGTCGAGATCCTGGTTCGGAAAAGCGAGCACGTGGTGTTCGAGCCAGGCTGCTCTGATCTGCCGCAGAACCTCGTCATCGAGAGCGCCGCTCAGATCGACGCCAGTGACCGTCGCACCACAGGCGGCGCCGCTCGGTTGAATGCTCAGCATGTTTCAGCTTCCCCGCTGTCTATACCCTGACAACCATACCGTAGCAGCAGGACTTCTTGGGAGACCTCCAGCAGGCTGGATCACACCGGGGAGAGGCCTGCTGCGTTACTCCTTGAAGGAGAAGCGGGCGCCGCTGCGCACGGGTATCGGCTTACCCTTGTAGAGCGGCGGTTTGAAGGACCAGCGGTAGATGGCTTTCACGGCCGCGTCTTCAAAGGTGGCATTGCTCGACTCGAAGACGGTCGCATCCACCACCTGCCCCGCCTCGTCGACCGTGAAACGCAGTTCCACCCAGCCTTCGCCACTGGCCGTGCGGGGGTATTCCGGCACTCCGCGTCGTTTCGGCTCCAGATCGGATATTGCATAGAGTCGATCGAATTCGCCGCGACGGGCTCGCGCCAGAGCCTCCGCATAGAGGATCTCATCCTCGAGCTCTACCAGGGTATAGGACTCCGCCCCCGCAAGGCGCGCATGTTCGATGGTCGTTTCCGCATCACGGAAGCGCCCGGCGCGAATTTCACCCCAGGCCCGCTCCGTGAGCGCCCGGAGCACCAGCCGTTTACCCTGTTTCGCGGCTTCCGAGGCCGGGTCCTGTGTGAGCACCGCCTCGAAGAGCGACAGGGCGTTCGGCTCATCGGGGGTCGTCAGGCGTCCTTCCTCGAGGGCCAGGGAAGCCGCCTCGAGCTGCTCCTGGAGTTGCTGATTGCTGACCAGCTCAGACCATTGTGCGACGAGCTGTTCGGCATCCGCGAGACCCGGTGCGCGGGCGTCGATGGCGCGCACCTTGCGCAGATGCCGGACGGCCTTGTCCTGCTCGCCGGCAAGGGCCGCCGACTGAGCAAAGCCCAGCAGGCGCTGCACGATGGACGCGATCCCCTGCTTTGCGCTCTCGTTGCCGGCCTCGATTTCGAGGATGCGACGATAGGTTTCCAGGGCGTTGTCGCCCGGGGGTTCCGTGAGCCGGGCGGCGGCTTCCTGCCGATCGGCTCGTGCCAGCAGGTTCTCGAGCTGTTCGAAACGATTGATGCGGGCCAGCAGTCCCGCGGCCCGGGGATCGTCCGGACGGATCTCCTGCAGCCGTTCCGCATAGCTGCGCCCACCCTGCCAGTCACCCTGGAAAATGGCACTTTCCGCCCCGCTGACGAGATGCCGCAGCACCCGCTCCATGCCGTTCTGGGCGGCGGCGTGGTCCGGCGCCTCCTCGAGGGCTTTTTCGAAGTAGTACAGGGCATTGTCGGCCACCGGCGTCACGATACGACCGGCTGCATACGCTTCCTCGGCGAACTGCACCCAGGTATCAAGCTCGCTCACGGCGGCCTGGGCCGGCGCTGCAGGCGCAGCTTCCAGCGGCGCGAGCGCAAGGAGCTCGAGCTCGGCAGACAGAACGCCGTCGCTGCCTGCCGAGCGTTTCAGATAAATCCAGGTGGCCATGACGCCGACGGCAATCAGAAAGGCAGCGAAGCCGAAGCTCTGCACGAGCGTCAGCGGGGTGCGGCTGGCGGCTAAGGCGGTCACGATTGTGCGCCGGTCAAGCGGGCACGCAGGCGGCTGAAGGCCCCGCGCAGGTTGGTAAAGAGGTTCGGGTCTTCCACCGACTTTGCCGGGGTCGCCACCCGATGTCTGGCGACGGCGCCCTCGTTGCCCGCGAGCTCGGTGAATTTGCGCACCGCGGAGCTGACCCAGAGCCGGCACTGGCCTCGGGAAATCGGCTTCAGGAGGAAACGGTAGATCTGGCCTTCGTTGATGAGCCCGATGAGCGTGTGCGCATCGGACCTCTCGCTGGCAACGATGGCAACCAGCTCAGGCACTTCCTGCTTGAGGGTCTTTGTCAGCGACTCGATGTCGGCGTCCGGGGCCGTGAGGTCCGTGACCATGACGCCGATGGGCTGGCTGCCAAGGAGGGCCAGGGCTTCTTCCACGGATACGGCCCCGTGCACGGTTCCACCCTCGGCAACTTCCTGGATGGCCTTGTGCAGTGCCGGATCACGGGACAGCACGAGCAGATCTACGGACGCACCATCCACCGACCTGGCAGCCGGTGACGGTTTCGAAGCTTCCCGGACTGGCGACGCCGCCGCGGCCTGCTGCTTTGCGGAAGGCAGCGCGTGCACCGTGGCCCTGTGGGTCGGCGTTTTGTGTTTCCCCGGGAAGGGAATGAGCTCCGCGGCTTCCTGCACGGGCCCTTCCGGTGTCTCAGCGACGGAATCGCTGCTGCGAGCGGCTTCCACGGCCATGGCAATGGCTTTCTTCAGATCCCCCGGCGGACAGGGCTTCATGAGGTAGCGAAACACCTCACCCTCGTTGATGGACGCCTCGATGGCCTCGAGATCGGCGTAGCCGGTGAGCAGAATGCGCATGGCGGCAGGACAGCGGCTCTTCACTTCCGTGAGGAACTCCACGCCCGTCATCTGCGGCATGCGTTGATCGGAAATGACCACGTCGACGTTTTCCCGTTCGACGATCTCCAGCGCCTCCCGCCCGTTGTCCGCAACGAAAACGTGGTAGTCCCGACGGAACATGGCCCGCATGGAGGAGAGCACGCGGCGCTCGTCATCGACGAAGAGCAGCGTTGGTTTGTGCATGTTTCCTTCCGGTACCGCGGTGTCCGCAAGCGTCATCAGGCAGCCTCCTCGTCCGTATAGGGATGCTTCGGCAGCTGCACGGCAATCCGCGTGCCCTGGCCGACTTCAGATTGGACGTCGAGATGTCCGTTGTGCTGCTGGACGATCTGATGAACGATCGACAGCCCGAGCCCTGTGCCTTCACCCACCGGTTTCGTGGTGAAGAAGGGATCCATGATCTTCTGCAGATTTTCTTCCGCGATGCCGCAGCCCGTATCCTGGAAAGACACTTCCACGTAGTCGCCGAGGTCGCGCACGGCGATGGTCAGTGTGCCCTTGCCGTCCATCGCCTGAGCGGCGTTCGTCACGAGGTTCACGAAGATCTGATTGATTCGGGCCGGCGAGCAGTAGATGTCGTCCACGGATTCGAAGTCTTTCACCACCTCGATGCCATACTTCAGAAGATTGCGGGTGATCGTCAGGGTCTTCTCAACCCCTTCGCAGACGTTGAAGCGATCTTCCGTCGCGCGGTCCAGCCGCGAGAAGTCCTTCAGGCTCTGCACCAGATCGCTGATCTGATTGAGCCCTTCGATCGTGTCCTGGTTGAGGGAGGCGACCTCACCGGCACTCTCCCGAATGTTCGCCGTGTCGAAGCGCTCGCGCTGCGCCATGAGCTTCTTCAGCGCAACTTTCACTTCGTCCGTGCAGCGTGCTTCGAGCAGCGGCACCGTCGCTTCCACGTACTCCGTCAGCTCGCCGACGGCCTCCGTGGTCACCGAGGTGTTGTTCAGCGCATAGAGCAGCGGAGTGTTGATCTCATGCATGACCCCGGCCACGAGCTGGCCAAGAGACGACATCTTCTCAGCCTGCACGAGCTGAACCTGCGATTCCTTGAGCTCGTCGTAGGCGAGCTCGAGATCGGCCGTACGTTCCTGAACTCTGGCCTCCAGCTCATCGTGTGAACGGTTCAGAGCCGCGTAGCTGGACCGCAGTCGCAGGCCAAGATAGCCGAGCATGACAAGCAGGAAGACGGTATAGAGATTCAGCAACACCCGGGCATCGCTGATCATGGCAAGGGCCCGGAGCCGGTCCGAGGTCGTCTGTTCCCGGAGCGTTGTCACGGCTGTTGCCAGGCCTGCCAGATCCATCTGCTGGAGCGATTGATTCATGGCCCGGCGCGCGTCGACGAGGACCGGCACCATCTCCACGAGTTCTCTGCCACCTGCCTGCTCGCTGTCGCTGAGCAGCGCCGTTGTGAGCTGCATTCGCTCCTGCACGACGCTGATCTGATCGAGGCGGGACGCTTCACCGGAATGGGCATAGTCGAGAATCTGATTACCGGCCCGGAACAGCTGATCGGCACTGTCGTCCCGGCCACTGCTCCGTAGCTGCTGCACAAGCGATCTGACGTCGCGTTCGAAGCGCGCAGCCCCTGTGAGGTACTCGCCACGATTGGCGAGAAAGTCGTCGATATGTCCGTGCACCCGTCCGGTGGCTGCCTGAAGCGACAGCACCAGCGGTCGATAGCGATCTTCGCCATGCGGGGTAAAGGGTACGGGGTCCGCAAGATTGAACGCCGTGGTCGCAAGCTGGCGCGTCCAGGCGAGACCACTGCCGGGCGTCTCGAGGGCAATGAGCTGGTCGTGGAGTTCCCGGGCTCTGGTGGGCAGCGTCGATGCGAGCCGTTCCACCGCGTCGGCCTGAATGCCTTCCAGAGAAACCGCCGGTCCGCCCAGCTGTTGATCGAGGACCACGGCGGCCTCATGAAGGTACTGAGAGCGGGCATCGGTCGAGCGGAACAGCTCACCGAGCGGCGACGTAGAGACGGCGATCAGCACAAGCAGCACCACCAGGGCCAGAGTGATACTGACCAGGGGTAGTACGCGTTCCGTGAGGACCGATCGCAGCACGCTTCCTCCTCCTCCGAGTGTCTGAGAGGGCGCTGACCACACTCCAGGCGGTTCACCCCTCAACCCCACGTTAGGCCCGCGCGGGCGCCGGCTCCGTGCGGTGAGTCGCGATCGGCACGTGACGCAGCTCCCAGATCCACAGTTCCCTGCGCTGCCTTACAAGAAGCTCGCCTGGTCCGGGCGCCCCGGCGCGCTATCATGATCGTCCGCGCAAGGTAGCGCCGAGTTGGCTAGAGGACCCGCCCGACCCATGGCAACGATGCAGGACGCACTCCAGATTCAGAGCATCACCGGCGTGGACGTTGAGCTGCCCATCGCCGGCCCGGGCGGTCGCAGCTACGCCTTCGTCATCGACTGGCACATCCGCCTGCTCCTGACCCTCGCCTGGTATGTGGTGGGCACCCTGGCGCTGTTCGGCACGGTCGCCGTTGCCGACCTGGAGCTATCGAGCTCGAGCTTCATTTTCGCCGTGGCGTTGCCGGCGGCCGCCATCTATTTTCTCTACCACCCGGTTCTCGAGATCCTCATGCAGGGTCGAACACCCGGGAAGCGTTTCGCCGGCCTGCGTATCGTTACCCGGGAGGGGGAGAGCCCCGGCGTTGGCGCTATCCTGCTGCGCAATGTGCTTCGGCTCGTCGATTCCCTCCCTGCCATGTACGCCGTGGGCCTGACCGCCTGCGTCATGACGAGCCAGTCGGTCCGGATCGGCGATATGGCTGCGGGCACCTTGCTGATCTACGACGAGGACTCGGATCCGGCAGCGCTCACACCGCTTGCAACCGAAGCCATCGCCGAGGTCGGCTTCGAAAACCTGCAGCTCACCAACGAACTCCTCGATCGCTGGGAGACGCTCGATACCGATCGCGCCCGGGAGCTCGGTCTGAAGCTCCTCGCCCGGATCGGCAACGGGCTCCCCGCCACCGCTGCCGCAGACGAGGTGCAGAGGGAACTCGCACGAATCGCCAGACGACGCCCATGACCGCAGCCATTGAACCCAACAGGACGACCGGCACCGATCGGGCGGCGGCACTCTGGTTCGAACGTCGCGGCACCAGCTGGCGCGAGCTGGAAGAAGAACTCGATGCGCTGGAGCGGCGCGGCACCGTCAGCGTCGAGCAGGCCAGCGCCGTACTGCGCGGTTATCCGGAGCTGGCCCGGGATGTCGCCCTGAGCCGCACACTGGCCCCCGGCAGCCCTCTCAGCCGACAGCTGCAGCGCCTTTACGGACGCATCCACCGGGTCGTCTTCAAGGCTCCCCACTCCCTGCGTCGGGAACTGAGCCACATTCTGCGCGTCGGTGCGGCGGAGAGCTTCGAGGTGCTGCGCTGGCACATCGTCTCGGTCACCCTGGGTTTCATTCTCGCTGGCTGCGCGGGCTGGTGGCTCGTGGCCAGCTTTCCAGAGCTGGCAACGCTTTTCGCCTCGGAAGCCATGATCAGCACCGTGCAGAGCGGTGAGCTGTGGACCGATGGTCTCCTCAACGTCACGCCGTCGTCGCTGCTGTCCATCGGCATCTTCACGAACAACATCGTCGTCACCCTCACTGCCGTCAGTCTGGGCGCGCTCTATGGCCTCGGCACCATCTACATCATCGGCCTGAACGGGCTCATGATCGGCGGCGTGTTCGCCTTCACGGCACAGTATGGCCTTGCTGGCCGGCTCTTCGAATTCATCGCGGCCCACGGCTTCGTCGAGCTGAGCGTCATCGCCATCGCCGGTGCCATGGGGCTCTACATCGGCGAGGCCCTCGCCCGACCGGGGCACCTGAGCCGCATCGACGGCTTCCGTCAGGCGGTTGGACGCTGTGGTCCACTGCTCGTTGTCTGCGTCGTCTTTCTGGTGGGCGCTGGACTCATCGAAGGCTACGTGTCACCGGACGACCGCTTCAGTCTGGCCATGCGACTGATCGTCGGCATCGGCTACTGGATCCTGTTTCTCCTGCTGCTGGTGCATCCCTGGCTGCAACGACTCGCAGGACCTCGGACAGCGCTCACACCCGACGTCGCGCCTTGAGCTGCTGGTAGCGTCGGAACACGTTCTCTTCCAGGGCCTCCGGCCGTGAGGAAAGGGTCTCGGCGCCGAGCGCGCGCAGTCCCTCCATGCCCCGGGAAAGATTCTGCCGATAGTCTTCCGCTGCGAGGCTCACGTACGGATCGAGCCAGTCGTCGGCTTCCTGAGCGCTGAGCGCCCTAAGCTCAGTGCCCGTGAGTCCAACGATTACGGGCAGATGCTGCGGCACCCAGAGTCGGACCGCCTGGCTGAGACGGCCGCTTGCATCGATGCCAAACAGATCCGTGAGCACGATGATGAGACTCCGGTGCCGGACGATGCGACCCATCTCCCGTGCCGCCGCGACCATGTCCGACTCAAGCGGTTCCGACCGCAGCGCACCGAGCGCCTGCCGGATGCGCAGCAGGGTGCTCTGATCATGACCCGGCGGCACGAAAGCCAGAGGCCGATCACTGACCGCAACGAGGCCTATCCGATCGCCGCTGGCGACGGCGTGCTCCGCAAGCCGAGCCGCGAGGTTCACGTAATGGCCAAGCTGAGACAGACCGTCGAGCTGGTTCCGGCTGGTGCGCCCGACGTCGAGGATCACCATGACTTCGAGGAGCTGCGCTTCGGAAAACACCCGCGTCATGAGATCACCGGACCTGGCCGTGGCTTTCCAGTCGATGTGGTGCCGCGGATCGCCTGGCTGATAGGCCCGGAGCTGATGCAGTTCCTGACCCATCCCGAGCCGCCGACGGGAAACTTCGCCAACTCGATCCAGCGCAACGTTCAGCGCGCCTCGACTCAGGGTGTCCGGCACAACGCTCAGGTGCCCTTCGAGCGGCGCCTGATGGCGCCACCAGCCAAGGCCCAGAGGTCCGAGCAGCCGCAAAGGCACGTCGTCGAGGGCAGCCTCACCGAGCGCCACGGCGGTTGCCGGCAGCGCAATCGTCGTTTCCGTTGCAGGCTCGAGCATCGCCCTCTGCACGTTCCTTCCGGCTGCCAGCAGCTCGGGTACGGCGAAGGCCCATTGCACCGGCTGGGGCATCGGCGCATCGTGGCTGAGACCAAATTCGAGGGCCGTCTGCTGTCCGAGCCGCAGCTGGCTGTTCGAGCGGAGCCGGGCAGCCGGATGCACAGCGCGGACGCGAGCCCATTCGTAGGCCAGGGCGGCCAGATAAGCGGCCGCAGCGAGTCGCCACCAGGGCGCCGCGGTCTCCGCCCAATGGCCGACGATGCCGAGCAGCGCGATCACGGCGATGAGCACATAGCTCAGCGGGGTGAGGTTCGGCACTGCCGGCGGCTCAGCGCGGTACCGCCACGTTGTCGAGCACGTGGCCGAGCACCGTTGCCGCATCGATACCGTCCAGGGCGGCTTCCGTAGACAACACCAGCCGGTGGGCGATCACCCAGGGTGCGACATTCCGCACGTGGTCGGGCGTCACATAGTCCGCGCCAGCCAGGCAGGCTTCGATGCGCGCTGCCCGGGTCAGGGCAACGGCACCCCGCGTCGAGAGACCGAGATTCACATGCGCATTCGATCGGGTCGCCGCTGCCAGGTCGAGAACGTAGTCGGTCAGGTCTTCTGCCAGATGGACCGCCGCGGCTTCTTCGCGGGCGGCAGCCAGCGCCGTTGCAGAAACCGTGGCGAGGGCAGGCCCGGCGCCCGCGCCTGGGGAGCCATAGCGCTCCAGGATCCTGGCCTCAGCGGCTCTCTCCGGATAGCTCATGGGAACGGAGAGCATGAACCGGTCGAGCTGTGACTCCGGCAGCGGGTAGGTGCCTTCGAACTCCCGGGGATTCTGCGTAGCGATGACCAGGAAGTCCTCCGGCAGCGGGAAGGTTTCCCGGTCGACGGTGACCTGGCGTTCCTCCATGGCTTCGAGGAGTGCGGACTGCGTCTTTGGTCCGGCCCGATTGATCTCGTCAGCCAGCACAACGTCCGCAAACAGCGGGCCCGGCTGGAACTCGAAACGACGCTGCTCCGTGTCGAAGACGTGCACGCCGGTGATGTCCGTCGGCAGCAGGTCGGCAGTGCCCTGAACACGTTTGAAGGTGCCGCCAAAGACCTCCGCGAAGGTCTTGGAGAGGAGCGTTTTGCCCAGCCCCGGCGCGCCTTCCAGGAGCACGTGGCCGCGGCCGATGAGCGCGATGGTCAACGCATGGATGACGGCTTCGCCACCATAGATCACCTTGCCGAGCTCCTCGTTCAGGGTCTGCTCGAGACCTCTCGCCTGTTCTGTCATCCCAATGCCTCGTCAATCCGTCGCAAACAGTTGTGCAGGTTCTTAAGATCCACCGGCCTTCCCGACCTGAGAGAACGTTCGTGAGCCCGGAGGGTATCGACGTCTTCTGCGGCCAGTAGCGGGTGGCCGTCGAGACCGCTGAGTCCATCGTCAACCCCGCCGAGCACCCCGCGACGGGCAAGGCGATGCTGAAAACGCTCGATGGCCAGGCGCCCCGCGTCCAGCGGCGTGAGCTTCCGGGCGAAGAAACCACCCATGGCCCGAACGAAATCTGCCTGGCTGGGCGCGGCGACTTCGCTTCGATAAGGCAACATTCGGTTCTGCGTCCCGATCATGTACAGGAACCAGAATCCCAGGAGAAAGAGCACGGAAGCACCCACCCGGCGATCAGAGTAGAAGGCGGCGGGATCGTAAAGCGCGGAGAGTCCCTGATGGAGATCGTCGAAAATCACCTTGCCCGTGCCCGACAGGTGCCAACGCAGCACGTTGGCCAGCAACCGAGCGTTATCACCCTCCCCCAGTGATCGATTGGAAAAGAGGGATCCCGCGGCAAAAAGCAGCAGATGCCCATCGCCCCGCGCTCTGGTCCAGCCTGCCGGCATTCCGGAACCGCGCTCGATGAACAGGGGCGTACCAGGACCGGCACCCTCCTCGGTCGCCCGCCAGATCGAAGCCGTGCTGTCTGTGTACGCCACCAGTTCCCCAACGCCGGCGAGCAGCGGATGCGCCTCGGAGCCGGGCTCGAATATCACACGGCCTTCTTCGAGAAAGTCGCCAACGGTCAACGGTTCGTCTGCTTCGTCGAGCGCACCCTCGAAGGTCGTGTCCGTCAGCTCCGACAATCCATCCATGAAGCCCGAGCCGACGGTGTTGAAGGACCAGTCCGGCGTGTCGTCGAGCGCGGCCAGCAGCACCAGGGTATTGCCGGCCTCAACCCACTCGAGCAGATGGATCCGTTCGTCGAGGCGCATGGGCCGCTCGTACGGCGCGAGGCTGATGAGCACGCTACTCCCAGCGGGATCGTGGCTGAGATCCGTGTACCGGGTGCGCAAACTTTCCGTGAGCACCCGCTCCTGCTCGAGCCAGCGAGCAAGCCCCGTGAGACCATTCCGGCCCAGGTCTTCGCTCGTGGGCCGACTCACCGTCGAGGGCTCCTCCGGCTGCGCAAAGAGACCGACAATAAGCATGAGCGCAACGAACAGTCCCAGTGCCGTGACCAGTCTTTCGTTCATGGGCGCGTCCGGATGTTCTGCTCGAGGGTGTCGAGCAGGGCCCGAGAGCCAGCGACGGCGCGTTCAATTTCCGTGCTCTCCGGGGCGGCGGCCGCATAGCGGATCCGTTCCGCCACCGCGGCGGTACTGATGAGGGGC
This sequence comes from Pseudomonadales bacterium, assembly GCA_965230005.1. GTDB lineage: Bacteria > Pseudomonadota > Gammaproteobacteria > Pseudomonadales > Azotimanducaceae > SZUA-309. Next base: position 5,118,990 of record OZ245934.1, on the reverse strand, counting down.
TTCGCGAGCGCCGGCGCGAGCGTTGCGGCTGCGCGCTCGATCTCCTGATGGGTGAGGCTTGCAACGCGGCGGCGCGGAAACGTCGGATGTTCCGCAAGGCGTTCGAGAATCTGTTTCAGGAGGAAAGCGGGAAGCTCCAGCAGCGGTAGACGGTCTGGGTCTACCGGTGTCGCCACGGGAGCATCCGCTGCAGCATCTGCGCCCTGCGTCTTCTGGCGCCGGCGCCAACGTACCAGTCGCAGCTCGTTCGCGATGATCGCCAGGCTCAACAGCACCACCAGCGCGCAGGCGCCGTAGAAAATGAAGAGCACTGTGTCGTCGGAAACGCGGAAATCCTCGAGCCACCGGGGCAGATCCAGAGACTCACCGGCACCGAAGGTTTCCTCCAGCCAGCGCCGGAGTCGCTCCCAGAGCTCGAAGGACCCTGCTTCCGGGCGCGCAAGATCACGCAGGATCCCGTCGAGGTGCTCGGCGCCAATCGACGGTCCCGGTGGTGTCTTGCGATAGTGATCCCCGATCGGCTCCGGTGTTGCCTGAGCAAGCAGGGGTGGCGCCAGGAGGAGCGCCAGACAAAGTGTCAGACGCTGCAACAATCGCTGGCCCGCCCCAGGGGCGGACCGCTTATTCATGCGGGCGCGGGCGTTTCAATGCGATCGGCGAGATCGTCGCCCTCTTTGCGGAGCCGGAGATCGTAGTAAGCCGCCATGGAAAGGGTATAGAACAGAGGCGTCACGAGACCCAGCATCGCTCCGGTCACGAGGGTCTCGATGAGCGCGGTCCCCATACCACCTTCCGGAGAAAAGGCGATAAGCACGCCGAGCACAACCCCGATAACCACGTAGGCAACCATGAGAATGAATCCGGCAATGAGAAGAATCGCCGAGGTGCGCCAGAAGTTACCCCAGACGAGCCGATGACTCTGCCGCAGACTGCCGACCATGCCACCGCCTTCGACGACCAGAATGTAAGGCGCGAAGACCAGAGTGACGACGAGAATCAGTCCGGGAATCAGCAGCAGAAGCATGCCCACGGTTACCGCCAGGGAGTAGAGCAGCAGGCAGACGGCGAGCGGCAGCATACAGGCCAGGCCCGCACCGAGCGCATCGCCGAGACTCATGTCGCGACCGTCATGGATCCGCGAAATGCGTGACACGACGGCGGCATAGATGAGGATGCCGAAGAGCGTGGTCACGAGCATCGTGATGAAAAATGGGAGGCCGACATTCGGCAACCCGTCTTCGCCGATGGAGGCGGTGAGCAGATAGCTTGGGATCTGAGAGACGACCGTCGCAACGACAGTCAGGATCACAACTTTCGGGAACGCTGCCCGGAACAGCTTGAAGCCGTCATCGAGGACACCGCCGATCGATGCCGGTGCTTGCGGTTTCTCGTACATATCGAACTCCTTTTCGTTCGGCTGCCGCACCCCGATCGAAACGCTTCGATGAGTGCAGCATGTGAGGTCGGCCAGTATCGAAGGGGCCCCGACCCGATCACCGGAAATTCTCGCTGCTCCGACAGCATCCTGCTGCCGATCAGCTCGGCAATCGACGATTCAATCTACCGAAAACGTGTCGCGCTTCACAATCTGGCTATACTCGACCGGAATAGAACCGTGGGGAGAGGACCGTTATGCCATTGCTCATCGCAGGCGTTGTCCTGTGGACCTTCGTGCACCTGTTTCCGTCACTGGCCCCCGGCGCTCGCGCCGGGCTCATCGAACGACTCGGCGAAGGACCTTACAAAGGCTTCTTCGCAGTGGACATCGTCATTGCCATTCTGCTCATGGTGTTCGGCTGGCGATCGGCAACGCCGGAATTCGTCTACAACGCACCGCTGGCCGGCGCGCCCCTGATCACCTCGCTGCTGATGGTGGTGGCCTTCATTCTGATGGGCGCAGCAAATGCGCCGACCAATCTGAAGCGCCTGCTCCGCCATCCGATGCTGACCGGCGTCATTCTCTGGGCCGTCGCCCACCTCCTGGCCAACGGCGACAGCCGCTCGGTCGTGCTCTTTGGCGGCCTCGGGATCTGGGCGGCCGTGGCCATGCCGCTGATCAATCGACGGGAAGGTCCCAGGGAGCTGCCCGATGCGGTGCCGGTGCAGAAGGACATCGTTCTGGTCGTCATCGGCGTGATCCTTACCCTGGTCGTCGCCTACTTCCACGAGTATCTTGCCGGCGTACCGGTGATTTACTGAACCAGACCATTCATTGACTGAAGCAATGGAACTCGAATGACACCCGCCTTCCTGCCCAAGCTCAGCGTTCTCGATCTTGCGCCCATCGTCGAAGGAGGGACTGCCAGACAGGCACTCGAACGCAGCCGCAACCTCGCCCAGCATGCTGAGCGGCTGGGCTATCAGCGGTACTGGCTCGCCGAGCACCACAACATGCCCGGCATCGCGAGCTCCGCCACCGCCGTCGCCATCGGCTACGTGGCGGAAGGTACGGAACGCATCCGGGTCGGCGCCGGTGGCATCATGTTGCCGAACCACGCTCCACTGATCATCGCAGAGCAGTTCGGCACGCTGGCCGCGCTGTATCCGGACCGGATCGATCTCGGCATCGGCCGGGCACCGGGAACGGACCAGCTCACGGCCCGGGCCCTGCGGCGCAACCTGAACGGCAACATCGACGACTTTCCCCGCGACGTCATGGAACTCATGGCCTTTCTCGACGAACCGGACGCCGACCAGCGCGTGCGCGCGGTCCCCGGGGCCGGAGCAAAGGTGCCCATCTGGATTCTTGGTTCGAGCCTCTATGGTGCCCAGCTTGCGGCTCTGTTGGGTCTGCCTTACGCCTTCGCCTCTCACTTCGCGCCCCAGGCTCTCATGCAGGCTCTGGACATGTACCGTTCGACGTTCCGCCCCTCGGAGTTTCTCGATACGCCCTACGTCATGCTCGGCTACAACGTCTGCGCCGCGGAAACGGACGCGGAAGCCGAATACCTGCGCAGTTCGTCCCTGCAGGCCATTCTCAGGCTGCGCAAAGGTACGCCAGGACAGCTCCCCGCCCCGGTCGAGGGTTTCGCATCGACGCTGACACCGGAAGACGAGGCCATCGTCGCCCAGTTCAGCACCTGTTCTGCGGTCGGTGCACCGGACACGGTTGCCGCGTCGATCAGCGCCTTCGCCGCGAGAACGGGTGCCGACGAACTGATGATCGCCAGTCAGATCTTCGACCATGAAGCGCGAGTGAAGTCCTACGAGCTCCTCGCCCGGTTACCGGAACCAGCCGGCGCCGCTCCGGCCCTCGAAAGCGCCTGAAACGAGGCAGCGCGTCTCCAGGGGTGCCGTCAGCTGCACCGGATATTTCCCAAAGGCGGCCAAAAGCGGAGCGATAGCCGGCCGGCGGCCCGATACCTTGATCTCCAGCTTCGTTCCAAGGAGATTTCTGTGACCGAGCAACAGCGAGTGCTAGTGCCATCGGCAGACGACATGTTCGCCGCCATCCAACGCCGTGACCCGGTCTATGACGGCCTTTTCTTCTACGGGGTGATTACCACCGGCGTTTATTGCCTGCCCTCCTGCGGCGCCCGGCCCGCACGGCGGGAAAACGTACGCTTTTTCGAAGACGCCGCCTCGGCGCAGCGCGCCGGGCTGCGCCCCTGCAAGCGCTGCCGCCCGGAAGCGACTCTAGCGGAGCGGGCGGCCCTCATCGAGTTGGCCCGCTATCTGGATGCCCACGCCACGGACAAGCTGGCGACAGGCGATCTCGCGGTCCAGTCCGGTATCCCGGCCGCACGTCTCACACGGCAGTTCAAAAAACTCTTCGGGATCACACCAGCGGCGTTTCAGGAAGCAGTCCGGCACCAGGGTCTGAAGGCCGCACTGAAGCGCGGGGCCGGTGTGGCCGAGGCGATCTTCGAGGCGGGCTACGGATCCACGAGTCGCGTCTACGGCGAGAGCCTCAGAAACCTCGGCATGACCCCAAGCACCTATCGGGCCGGCGGCGCAGGTGAGGTGATCTATCACACCACAGCCCGCACGGCTTACGGCTGGCTGATGCTGGCTGCGACCGACCGCGGCGTCTGCTTCGCGCAATTCGGCGCCAGCGCCGCCGAGCTTCTCGAACAGCTTGCGACGGAGTTCCCTGCCGCGCGCCTGGAAGCATCACAGGCAGCGGAGTGTCCGGACCTGGCCGACTGGCTCGCAGGACTCGAAGCACACCTGGATGCCGACGGACCCCGTCCGGACCTGCCGCTGGATCTCCGAGGCACGGCCTTTCAGATCAAAACGTGGCGCTATCTCCTTGGGACCGGTGAGGGCGAAGTGCTCTCCTACGGCGAGCTCGCCAGCGCCATCGATGCGCCGAAGGCCGTCCGCGCGGCAGCCTCCGCCTGTGGCGCCAACCGTATCGCGGTGCTGGTGCCCTGCCACCGGGTGCTGCGCGGCGACGGCAGCCTTGGGGGGTATCGCTGGGGTGAAGCGCGCAAGCGGACGCTTCTGGATCGCGAGCGGCAGCGGGCCAGGGCGCCCAGCCCATGAACATCGACTGGCAGACTGTTGCCCGGGATCTCGACAAAAGCGGTCACGCAACCGTTGGACCTCTTGTCAACGCCCGGGAGCGGCGCTCGCTGCGGGCCTGCTACGAAGAGGCTCATTACTTCCGGGCAACGATAGACATGGCCAGTTACAACTTTGGTCGCGGACAGTACCGGTACTTCGACTATCCACTCCCGGAACCGGTCGATCGCCTGCGCCGTTCGCTGTACCCGCCGCTGGCGCGAATCGCGAACGACTGGGCCGGGAGGCTGGGACTGCCCCCGTGGCCGGAGACTCTGCACACCTTCCTGGACGCCTGCCACGCGGCGGGCCAAAAGCGGCCAACGCCACTCCTGCTCCGCTACGGTCCGGGCGACTTCAACTGCCTCCACCAGGACCTTTACGGCCACCGTTACTTCCCACTGCAGCTCGTCATTCAACTGTCGGAACCAGGCGTCGACTTCGGCGGTGGTGAACTCGTGCTCGTGGAACAGCGGCCGCGCATGCAGTCTCGCCCGGTCGTTCTGTCACCGCGAGCGGGCGAAGGGGTGATCTTTCCTGTCCGGGAACGGCCCAGGCAAGGGAGTCGCGGTTTTCATCGGGTGCAGCTGCGCCACGGTGTCAGCGAGGTCAGCCGCGGCGAGCGCATGACACTCGGGATGATTTTTCACGACGCAGCCTGAAGGCAGAGGCCCGGCTATTCCCGCACGCCTGTGAAAGGCACTTCCCCGCGCGGGTTCCGCACGACGCCTTCCATGGATTCCCCGTCGATGGTGCCGGAGTAGAAGACGTCGATCTCGCCGATGGGCACGGAGATCGTGAGCGGAAACTCGAAGCGATCGCCGTCTCTGGCGATGTTCTCGATCTCGAGGAGACCCATGCGCCCTTCGTAGGTGCCCGAGTACTGACCGTCCGCCTCGTTGACGGTCAGCACCGGGTGCTGCAGCCCGCGCGGGGTGTCGATACTCAGCGCCCAGACGCCGGCAAAATCGTCGGCACTGGCGAGCATGGGTGTCAGAAACAGCAGCAGGAAGCCAAGCGGATTTTTCATGAACGGACTCAAGCGTTAAGGCGGCTGGAGTCTAGCAGAAGCGCCCCAGGGGCACTGTTACACTCGGCTTCCGACACTGCGCAGCACGTTGCGGGAGATCACCCATGTTGAATCCGGAATCCATCGCCAGGAACCTTCATCCGCTGCCTCCCCAGCCGCCTCATGTCGCCTGGCCGACGGATCACTGGCCCCGGCAGGAGCCGCAGCCGCAGGACCTGAGCCGTTTCAACACACTGACCAACGAGATCTTCGAGCTCAACGGCGACCAGGGTGTGACCTATGCGCTGCTCATCGTGAAGGGCGGCGAACTGTGCTACGAACGTTACGCCGCCGGTGCCAACGCGTTCTATCTGCAGTACTCCTGGTCCATGGCCAAAAGCGTCACGCAGGCCCTGATCGGTTTTCTCGTGGCCGAAGGCCGTCTCGATCTCTATGGCCCGGCACCGGTGCCCGAGTGGCAGAACGACGCACGTCGGGAGATTACCCTCGATCAGTTGCTGCGCATGTCGAGCGGCCTGGCCTTTCAGGAAGACTATGAGGACGGGGTCGCCTCGGACGTCATTCCCATGCTCATGTACGAGGGGCGACACGACACCGGCGCCTACGCCGCGGCCAAAGCCCTGGACCATGCGCCGGGCGAGCACTGGTCCTACTCCAGCGGCACGACGAACATTCTCTGTCGGATTCTCCGGGACGCGGTGGAGGGGGGTGCCTCGGGCATGCTCCGGTTCATGAACGACCGGCTTTTCGAACCCATCGGTGTGCGCACGGCCTCACCGAAGTTCGATACTGCCGGCACCTTCATCGGCTCCTCGTTCCTCTTCGCGATTCCGCAGGACTTCGCTCGCTTCGGCCTGCTCTATCTGCGTGGCGGCAACTGGGACGGACAGCAGTTGCTCCCCGCGGAATGGATCGACTACGCCCGCTCACCAACCATACACACGGAGGCAGAGTGTTACGGCGCCCACTGGTGGATGAACCCCGCCAATCCGCGGCAGTTCTACGCCAGCGGTTACGACGGTCAGCGTATCCTCTGCGATCCCGAGCGCGATCTCGTGATCGTCCGTCTGGGCCGCACGCCCGTCACGGAAATCGACTACGTCTGGGATCGCCTCTTCGAACTCACCGAGCTGCTTTGACGCCGCGCCTCAGCGCGTCTGCCACTGCAGAAGCGTGAAGGGATCATCCGCGTCGTTGTGGTGTTCGAACACGGCTGTGACCTGCGCGCCGATGCGCACCGGCTGTTCCGGGTCACCGAGCAGGTTGCCAACGAGCCGCACACCGTCCGCCTGAGGCAGCGAGACCAGCACCACGATGTAGGGTCCATGCCCTCTGAGCGTGGGATGCACGGGGTGCCAGACGCGTTCATAGCTGTAGATCTCGCCTTCACCGGCAACGGCCTCGAAAGCGAGCGCATCGGAATGGCAGTGATGGCAAATCCATTCGGGGCCCCACTGCCAGGCACCGCAGCTCTGACAATGTTGCAGGAGAATCTGCTCTTCACGGAGCCCCGCCCAGAAAGGCGCATCCAGTCCGTCAGGCGCGGGAGCCGGCCGCGGCAGACCGGCTGGCAGATAGGAGTCGCTCACAGCGTCGCCTCCGAGCCGAAGATACAGGCGCTCACCGGCGTCACCATGGGACCTGAGATGGTCATGGATACGTCCACGTCTGACACGGGATTCGTGGAGTCCCCCCGAACCTGCCGGACGGCTTCGAGAATGAGGCCCAGCCCATGCATGTAACACTCGGCAAGATTCCCGCCGCTCGTGTTCAGCGGCAGATCGCCGCTCGGCGCGAGAAAACGTTCCTTCACGAAAAACTCGTTGCAGGCCTCGGGCTCGCAGAAACCGTGTTCCACCAGACTCATGAGCACCCCGCCGGTAAAGTTCTCGTAGCTCTGCAGCACGTCGACGTCCTCCGGGCCCAGGCGCGCCATGTCGTAGAGACGCGGCGCCAGCGTGGGGAAGGAAGAGGACGCGTATTCCGGCGTGTTGTGCACCGGGGCACCGGCACGATGGTGGGAGCCGCTCACGGCACCGAGCAGATAGGCGGGCCGGTGCGGGAAATCCGCCGCCCGGTCTGCCGCAACCAGGATCATGGCCGCTGCACCATCGTTCTCGAGGCAACAGTCGTAGAGATGAAAAGGTTCGACAATCCATCGTGACTCGTCGTAGGTCGCTTCATCGAGCGGCCGGCCGTACATGACGGCCCGGGGATTGTTCTGTGCGTGCTGATAGGCCGCCAGCGAGATTGCTCGCAGCGCCGGCTGCTCGACCCCATGGTCGTGCATGAAGCGGACTACCTTCATGGCAAACATCTGTGCGGGTGACATGAGGCCGTAGGGCACCGTGTGCGCCCCTTCACCACTGATGGCGTTGCGCCGTGGACCCTGGCCGAAGCGACCGAACTGCCCCTGAGCCAGCGCTCGAAAAACGACCACGCATTCGGCCAGACCGCCTGCGATGGCCGCGGCCGCATGGGCAACGGCAGCAGACCCGCCCCCGCCACCGCCGCCCCATTGCATGTTCGCAAAACGCAGATCCCGGCATCCGAGGGCAGCCGAGAGCCGGGAAGGATCATTGCGGTCATTGCTGAAGGAGGCGAAGCCATCGATGGCCTGCGGCTCGATACCGGCATCGACACAGGCTGCAAGGATCGCGTCGAGCGCCAGCTTGAACTCCGGATCCGGCGCTTCACCGCGCTTGTAATACGCTGTCTCGCCGAGGCCGGCCACGGCCACGGAGCCCCGTAGCGATCGTTCGCTCATGAGTCTGCGCGCAGCACGCCTGTCGTTTTCGCGACGTCCACCACGTCCGGCTGATCGAGATACCGCTCCGGCACCGGAAAGCGGAAGATTCGCGCAGCATTGAGGCCCAGGATCCTGGCTCGTTCAGCGTCATCGAGGCCGCCCATGGTGCGCTCGATGGCAGCGGCCGAATGGGGCCAGGTACCTTCGTGATGCGGGAAGTCGTTTGCCCAGAGAAAATTACCCGTGAGCTCGTGCGCCCGCGCCAGGTTCAGCCCTGCAGGATCTTCCTGGAAGCTCGCAAAGCCGTTCGTCCGGAAGTACTCGCTCGGCAGCCGGTCGAGTTTCGGCCGTACCCACATGTGGTGCTTTCGGTAAGCCTCATCGAGCGCTTCCAGCGCCCAGGCAACCCAGCCGATGCCCGCCTCAATGGTGCCGAACTGGATTTTCGGGAAGCGGTCGATAACGCCGGAAGCACAGAGATTGGCGATGGGTTCCATGGTCGGGGCCAGCGAGTGCACGGCGTAGTTGATGACAGCCCCACCGTTGCCGCGCGCAGTGCGCGGATCGCGCCCGGTGCTGACGTGAAAGGTGATCGGTAGATCGACCTCCTGCACACAGGCCCAGAGCGGATCGAACTCCGGGAGGTTGTAGTTCAGGTCTTTGTGATCGGGCGCACCCCAGACGGGCTTGCAGGGGAGCGACAGGCCTTTGAAACCCAGGGCAGCGCAGCGCTGGATTTCCTCGATGGTGTTCTCCAGCGCCGCCGGCGCGATGCAGGCCATGGGTGCCAGGCGATCATTGAAGTCCGCGAAGGTCTCCCAGGCCCAGTCGTTGTACGCCCGACACATGGCATGGGAAAACTCGGCGTCCGGGGTCGCCCAGATCGTGAGGCCCTTGTTCGGGAACAGCACTTCGGCGTCGACGCCGTCCGCGGCCAGATCCCGGAGCCGCTCCTCGGGCGTCTTCCCGGACTGATTCCGGCGCAGATCTTCGCCTTCGAACTTGGTGTTCTGCAGTCGCAGAGGCCGGAATCCTTCGGTCTTCTGAAACTTGTTGCCCTTGCCATCCATGATCACGCCAGGAAGGCGTTCCCGGTATTCGGGGTCCATGCGGGTGACCCAGAGGTCTGACGGCTCCTGGACGTGGCCGTCCGCGGAAACCATGAAGTATTTGTTCGGATCGTCGACGCGGGCGGTACGTTGCCAGCCCTCGCAGCCGGGTGTTTCCGTGCGCCAGGCATTCGCCTGGTCAATGACTTCAGCCATGCGTTTTCTCCCTTCCCTGCGATCAGTTTACGTCGGAGGAACACAAAGCGGTAGAAAAGTGCGGCGGCAACGCTGCGGTGCACAAACCTGTCTTCTGCGCCGATTCGCGGTAAGCTCAGCGCCGCCGGTTCAGGCTCTGTCCGGCCGCATTCATCAGGGACACACCCGGGGGAGGGATAACCATGCAGATTCTGCAGCCCGTTACCGTGCGCGCCATATTCGCGCTGCTACTCACACTCACCGCACTGGTGAGTGCTTCCGTCCGCGCCGAAGAACGGCCCAACATCCTCGTGATCTGGGGAGACGATGTTGGCCAGTCGAACATCAGCGCCTACACCTTCGGCCTCATGGGCTACCGCACCCCGAACATCGACCGGGTGGCGAAGGAAGGCATGATGTTCACCGACTACTATGGCGAGCAATCCTGCACGGCCGGCCGGTCTTCCTACATCACCGGGCAGAGCGTCTACCGCACCGGGCTCTCGAAGGTCGGGCTGCCGGGGGCCGATCTCGGTATGCAGGAAGAAGACCCCACCATCGCCGGGCTGCTCAAGGAGTACGGCTACATGACGGGCCAGTTCGGCAAGAATCACCTGGGCGACAAGGATGAGCATCTGCCGACGAACCACGGCTTCGACGAATTCTTCGGCAACCTCTATCACCTGAACGCCGAAGAGGAGCCGGAAAACCCCGACTATCCCTCGGACCCGAGCTTCCGTGAGCGCTTCGGACCCCGCGGCGTGATCAAATCGTCAGCCGACGGCAGCATCCAGGACACGGGACCGCTGACCCGGAAACGCATGGAAACCGTGGACGAAGAAACGCTGGCCGCCGCCATCGATTTCATCGAGCGGGCAAACGCCCAGGGCAAACCCTTCTACGTCTGGTGGAACGGTACGCGCATGCACTTCCGCACCCACATCAAGGACGAGATTCGCGGCATCTCCGGTCAGGACGAATACTCGGACGCCATGGTCGAGCACGACATGCACGTCGGCCAGCTCCTCGACACTCTCGATCGCCTGGGAATCGCTGAAAACACCATCGTCCACTACTCGACGGACAACGGTCCGCATATGAACACCTGGCCCGACGCGGCTACTTCTCCGTTCTTCGGTGAGAAGAACACGAACTGGGAAGGCGGCTGGCGCGTGCCTTCCATGGTGCGCTGGCCCGGCAAGATCGAAGCGGGCAGCGTCTCGAATGAAATCATGCACCACATGGACTGGCTGCCGACCTATCTCGCCGCCGTCGGTGCCACGGACATCAAGGAGCGCCTCAAGCAGGGAAACGTGCGGGCCATCGGCCGACGCTACAAGGTGCATCTGGACGGCTACAACTTTCTGCCGCATCTGACCGGCGAGGAAGCAACGGGGCCGCGCCGCGAGATCTTCTACTTCGCCGACACCGGTGAGCTGACGGCACTGCGCTATAACGACTGGAAGGCCATCTTCCTCGAGCAGAAAGAATACGCGACGCTGCGCGCCTGGATCGAACCGTGGACCGAGCTGCGGGTACCGCTGATCTTCAATCTGCGGCGCGATCCCTACGAGCGGGCCTACCGCACGTCGAATACCTACTACGACTGGCTCATCGACCGGGTCTTCTTCCTGGTGCCCGCGCAGCAGTTCGTTGCCGAGTTCCTGTCCACCTTCCAGGAGTTCCCACCGCGGCAGAAACCGGCGAGCTTCAGCATCGACCAGGTCATGGAGAAACTGGAAAGCGCCGGCGGCTCGAAATAGAGCGCCTGCGGCTCAAAATAGAGCGCGGCTCGAACGGGAGACACGATGACGCGGGTGCTCATCATTCAGGGCGAAGGCATGGATCGGCGTGGCCAGGAATTCGTTGAGGTCTTCGGACCCGAAACCCTTGACGAGATCAACGCCATGATCTCAGCCACTGCAACTTCGCTCGGCATGGAAGTGGATATCTTCCAGTCGAATGACGAAGGCGCCGTGGTCGAACGCCTCGACGCGGCCGCCGCAGAATCCTTCACTGCCATGATCATCAATCCCGGCGGTTTCACCCCGAGTACCGGACCGATCCCCGACGCCATCGGCGCCCTGCCCTTCCCGGCCTACGAGGTGCATGCCTCCAACCCGGCAGCCCGCGGCGTCCGTTCGACCATCGGGCCGGTCTGCAAAGGCTCGGTCTGCGGCTTCGGCTACGCCGGCTACAGCCTCGTGCTGCAGGCCCTGAACGCCTGAACCGTATTTACCGCGGCCGCCTAGAGACCGAGCGGCGTTGCGGCTGCGTTCGTCGCTACAGGGTGTTGCGGCACCTCCGGAAACACTTCGCGGAACAGCGCGAGCATCGACAGCGTCGAACGTCGATCGCTTGCGGCGTGGAGCCGCCCGGGTGGGCCCAGCGATGGCGGCAGGGCAAACCCGTGCGGTGTGGCCGCATGGTGATGAAAGATCCACTCAACGCCGGCCGCGTCCATCTCCGCAAAAAAACGCGTCATGCTTTCCGCTGGCACCAGATGATCTTCAGCGCCGTTTTCGACGAGCACCACGGTGTTTCTGTTGTGCCGGTCCGTTCCCCGAATGAGCGGTGGCCGGGTAACGCCCGCTGTCGCCGGGCTGCCGTCTTCCCCGGTCTGCAGCAGTCCATGGAAGGACACCACAGCCGAGAGGTCGAGCCCGGCACGGACGGCCTCGAGGACCGCCACGCCGCCAAAGCAGTAGCCGATGGCCGCCGGTGCCGGCGTCGAATCAACTGTTTCGTGGCCCCGGCCGGCGTCGAGCCAGAGACCCAGCAGCGCCCGGAAGGTCGGTAGATCGTGGTCCATGGCCACCATGGCCTCGAAACACTGCTTCTGAAAACCCGCAACCGCAGCGGGATCGGTCGGGAAATCGCGCTGATCGGCCGGGACCCGGTCACCGTACATGTCTACAGCGAGACCCACGTAGCCGACGCGCGCGAGATATTCGGCAACGTCCACGTCGAAGAATTTCAGGCCCTGATAGTTGTGTACCACGAGCACGAGCGGCCGACGTCCCACCTCTGAAGGAGGCGCAACAAGATGCCCGACGTACTCACGTCCTGCCAGGCTGACCCGCACCTCATCACGCCGGAGCGCCGGCGCCTCAGGCCAGAGAGTCTGCGGCGCCGGATGTTTCTGTTCGCTCACGTTTACCTCCTTCCCTCTCCAAAGCCTTCACAGCACGGTGAAGTATATGACGGCAAGCGCCAGCAGGACCTGCAGCCCGAAGGTCACCACCAGAAGTCCCTGGGCCAGGCGACCGGGACGGATATCCGCCGGTAAACGACGCGCCTGCAGATAGAGGGTGATGCCGCTCTGCACCGGCAGCATGATGGCCGCATAACTCGCGGCAATGGTCACCATGAGCACAGGCCGCTGAAAGCCCGCGTAAAGCCCGAGACCGATAAAGGGCACGATCACGCAATAGAGACGGATGATGCCGCGACGCAGATCCAGACGATCCCGGGACATGAACCCCAGCTCGATGAGGTAGTCGGGTACGTAACGGGCACCGGCGGCAACGCCGGCTATGGTCGATGAGTAGAGAATGCAGAAAGCACCCACGGCAAAAAGCCACAGGGACCAGCTGCCGAGGGTCTCCGTGAACATGTGCGACAGGGCCGTAATCGTCTCACTCCCCTGAGGCTGCTGACCCATGGCGTGCAGCACGCCGGCACCCAGAAAATAGAACGGGATCGTCGCGCAGGTGAGGATCACCAGGGTGATCCAGATGTCCGTGCGCAGCACCTTCAACCAACCGCGGGCCCGCGCATACCAGGCCGGCGAGCCGTCGTAGCTGCCGATCCGGCCCGGGTAGCCTTTCTCGATACACCAGTAGCTGTAGGCGGAGATCTCGCCGGAGTTCACCCCCGTGTAGCCGTAGGCGGCGAGCGCAAGCACAGCAAAGGCGGTCGAAAACTCGAACTGAAAGCCCGCCAGGATGTCCGCCGGTTCCGTGGCGAAGGCCGTCCCCTGCATGAGCAGCGCCCCGGTGACCGTGAGAATGGTGAAAGTCATGACGAACAGCAGCATCACGTTCTCGAGGCGCCGGTAGCTGCCACTGGCCAGCAGCAGGGCGGCAAGTATCGCCAGCACGGCAACGGCCACGAGCGGATTCGCGTCCGGCAGGAAGATCAGGATCGCCTGCCCGGCCCCGCCAATGAGGCCGCCGAGGCCCGTGAGCCCCGTGAAGAAGCCGATGAGGCCCAGGGCAATGGGCCAGGCGAAGGGTCCGCGCGGACCCGGCAGGCGTCCGGGCACCCGGTTCAGGGCCCGAAGATAGGTATCGCCGGAGAGAACGATATAGCGGGCGAGTTCCGCCTGCAGGATGGACTTACTCCAGCAGGAGAAGAGCACCCACCAGAGCATGACGTAGCCGACGGCGGCGCCAAGGCTCGCCGTGAGAATGATTTCGCCGGAGCCAACGATGGTCGCCGAGATGATGACGCTCGGACCCAGATACTTGAGCGTTGCGCGCCAGCCGACCGGTGGGTCCTCGGTGGCATTGTCCGGTTGTGTATAGCCGTCCCCCGCCTGGGCGATGGCATCGCTCGGCTCCAAAGCTCCCTCCCCGGGAATCAGGGCAGGCTGCCAGTATGCCGACTCAGCGCAGCCCGGGCACGCTCGCTGCCTGCCGGGCAGCACAGTCTGTTTGACAGTTCGTTTCGCCAGCCTCGATCATGAGGCCAACCCGCTGATCCATGAACAGGAGCCTGTCTGACCCATGGGGCTGCTCGACAACGCCGAAAGCACCCTCGCCGAGATCGAAGACGCCGATGCGCTCGCCGACGAGCTGCGCGTGCGCCTGCTCAATGCGCAGTTCGATCTGCGCACGGCGGACTTTCCAGTGCTGCTCCTGCTCACGGGCGACGATCGGCCGGGCATGGAACACGTGCTGGGTGAAATCGGCAGCTGGCTCGATGCCCGCTATCTGAAACTCGAATCTTTTGCACCGGCCACGGAGGAAGAAAGGGAGCGCCCCCGCTTCTGGCGCTACTGGCGGTCCCTGCCCCGGGACGGCCAGATCGGCGTCATGTTCGGCGGCTGGGCCGGCGGCACCTGCACCGGCAGGATGACCGGAGACGTCAGTCGCGAAGACTTTCTCAAGGCCATTGATCACGACAACCGCTTTGAAGCCTGTCAGTCGGACGATGGCGCCCTGGTCCTGAAGTTCTGGATCCATCTCGACAAGAAAGCGCACCGGAAGCGCCTGCGGGCGGCAAAGAAGTCGCCGCGCCGGCTCTGGTATGTGGATGCCCGCGACGAAGCGATCTACGAAAACTACGACAAGACCATGGAAGTCGCGGGCGAGTACCTGGATCGAACGAATACCATCGACGCACCCTGGCATGTGATCGATGGCAGCGATCAGGCCCTGGCCAGCCTGCAGTTTGCCAGGATCACCCTGGAGGCGATCGAAGCACGCCTGGCTGGAAACGGCCAGAGCGCACTGCTGGCGGCTGCAGCCAGCGGCAATGCCGCCGGAGACGCGCCGTCGGCGATCGCCTCGGCGAGCCCGCCAGCCCTTGCCAACATCGATCTCAGCGTCAGCCTCGAAAAAAGTGCCTACGACACAGCCCTGACGGCTGCTTCAGCCCGGTTGAAGGGCCTCGCCGACGATGCGACGGAAGCACGGGTCACCACGGTGCTGGTCTTCGAAGGCTGGGACGCTGCCGGTAAAGGCGGTGTGATCCGCCGCCTGTCGCGGCCTCTGGATCCGCGCAACACCCGGGTGGTACCGATTGCGGCGCCATCGGAGGACGAGCTGGCCCATCACTATCTGCGCCGTTTCTGGCACCATCTGCCGCGAGCCGGCTCGACGCTGATCTTCGACCGGAGCTGGTACGGCCGCGTGCTCGTGGAGCGGGTCGAAGGTCTCGCGAGCGCCGCCGAGTGGGGCCGTGCCTATCAGGAGATTCGCGAGTTCGAGCGCCAGCTCGTGGAACACGGCTATGTGCTGCTGAAATTCTGGCTGCATCTCGACCCGGCAGAACAGCTCCGTCGCTTTCAGGCCCGTGAGCAGACGCCCTACAAGAAATACAAGATTACCGACGAGGACTATCGCAACCGGGACCGCTGGGACGAATACGTGACGGCCGTGGATGACATGGTGCACTACACTGATTCCCGGGAAGCGCCCTGGCACCTGATCTCCTCTCAGGACAAGCGCTGGGCCCGCGTTCGCGTCATCGAGGCGGTCTGCGACGCGCTGCAGCAGAAACTCAAATAAACTATCCGAGGACTCTGGAATCCAGATGATCGAAGACTTTACCGATCGCCATCATCGCTTCGAAGGCTGTTTCAATTTCCGCGACATCGGTGGCTATCCGACCAGCGACGGTCGCCGGGTGCGCTGGGGTCGCTACTACCGGGCCGGGCGGCAGGATCGAATGACCGCAGGCGATCTGGAGCGGCTCGGCGATCTGGCCGTGGCAACGCAGATCGACCTGCGCAAACCGGAAGAAATCCGCGAGCAGGGTCCGGGGCCGCTGCCGGAGATGGGAGCCCGCTATCACAACATCCCGGTAATCCCCGACGGCGGTACCGATCAGCTTGCCCGCCTGGTCGGCGACACGGGCATCTCCGGGAAACGTTACCTCGGCTACCTGGAATTCGGTCCTGAAGCCTGGCTCAGGATGTTCGACATCTTCGCCGACGCCGGTTCGCACCCGATCGTTCTCAACTGCACGGCCGGTAAGGATCGGACCGGCGTTTCTACCGCATTCCTGCTTTCCGTCCTCGGCGTCGAGCGGGCGCTCATCGAAGCCGACTACATTCTCACGAACCGGGAAGTGGAACGGCAGGCGGACTTCGTCGAAGCGACGGTTGGGCTTCCCGAAGGCATGGACCGCGCGACCATGATGTTCCACGCTGGCGTGCCGGAAAACGCCATGAGTGATTTTCTCGATGGCCTGGAAGCACGCTGGGGCGGGCCCCTCGGCTATCTGAAAGACATCGGCATCGGCGAGGACACTTTCGCTGCCGTGCGCAAGGCCTTTCTCGAAGACTGAGCTCGCGGACAACGCTATGCCTTTGAACGGCACGCCGTAATTCAGGCGGCACGCCCTTTCAGACGGCACGCCGCTTTGCTAACGGCGCATCCGCCCTAGGCGGCGGCCCGTTCCTCCCCGAGGAGGAGCGCACGGACGTCGCCATTGACCCGAAAACTCTGAATCAGCAGATAGGTCGCCAGATAGGGCGCGCCGAGAAACAAGGCGCCAACCCCCAGAGCGATTCCCGCACCGGAAAACTGATGCCGCCAGCTGACCCAGAGCCCGGAGAAAAGCAGGAAGAACATGAAGTCCAGATTGAACTGGCCCGGCCAGCCCATCTCCGCCATGTCCCCGAAAAAGACCGAAAAAAGACTCATCCCGTGGTTCGCGATGGTAACGGTGGTATAGGCACCGACCACCACGATCACCAGCACGAGAAAAACACGAAAGGCGGTCATGGGCTCATCTCCTTGGCAAGCAGTGCAGGGACCCTAGCGATGGCGCCCGGTGTCAGGCAACTACCTCCAGAGGTAATAAAAACCATTCACCGGGGTGTCGCGAGCGCCCTGCCTGATCAGCCTGCGACCTCGGTCCGGCGTCGGGCGAAGTAGTCCTCCCGGGGCTCGAAAGACGGCTCGTCCGAGAAATTCTCCTTCACCCAGGCCAGCGCCTCCTCTTCGCTGAGGCTCGGATCCCAGGGTTTGCCCTGCGGTTGCGCCACGTGCCAGGGCGTATCCCAGAACACTTCGATGCCATTGCCTTCCGGATCGCTGAAATACACCGACAGCGTGTTGCCGTGCGAGAGCGGCCCGGGCTTCGTCCCCTCAATGCCCTGCAGGGTACTGAGCAGGCTCGTCACATCCGAAAAATCCGCCACGCGGAACGCAAAATGATTCACCGTGTTCGGCCGATCCTGATCGGATCGGATCGGCAGCATGGCAATCTGATGATGCTCGTTCGGACACTGGCTCAGGAAGACAATCTCCGGCGCGTCCGGTCCAATCGGTCCCCGGTCGGTAACTTCGAAGCCGAGCACGTTCGTGTAAAAGTCGAGCATCTGCTCGAGATCGCGGACGTAGAGCACCGCGTGTGACCAGCTGAGTTCCATAGCGCTCCCCCCTCAGGATGCGTTTTCGATCATACAGCCTGCCGACTCCGGCACGACTTCGTTTTCAATGTAGCCGAGTTTGTCGACCTCGACGCGAACCCTGTCGCCGACCTTCAGGAAGGACGGCGGCTCCATGGCGACGCCCACCCCGGCCGGGGTACCCATGAACAGCACGTCTCCCGCGTCGAGCGTAAATGCCTGCGTGAGATGCTCGATGGCGTCGAAGCAGTCGAAGATCAGGTGTTTCGTGTTCGACTCCTGACGGACTTCGCCATTCACGAGGCATCGTATGGCGAGATCATGCGGATCACCCACCTCGTCCGGCGTCACCAGCCAGGGACCGATCGGGCCGTGCGTGTCGAAAGACTTACCGATCTGAAAAGTCTGCGCCCGGAGCTGCCAGTCGCGGACGCTCACGTCGTTGCCGCAGAAGTAGCCGGCGACGACCTCGTGCGCCCGATCGCGCGGCACATGTTTGCAGCGCTTGCCGATGAGCAGGCAGAACTCGGCCTCGTAATCGAGCTTGTCGGAGACTTCCGGCAGATTGATCGGACCGTAGGGGTCGTTGATGCAGTTGTGCTGCTTGTTGAACCAGACCTGAAACTTCGGCGGCTCCATGCCGCTCTCGGCAATGTGGTCCCCGTAGTTGAGGCCGATCGCCAGCACCTTCCCCGGATTCGGCATCGGCGCATGAAGGGTAACGTCGGCGAGCGGCAGGCGTTCAGAGCCCGCGGCGCCGCGCACCGCAGCCTCGGCGGCCTCGCCGCCGGCGAGGTAGTCGGCCATGGTGCCAGGCGCGCCAGCCACAGCGGCCAGATCGACGATGCCGTCATCGACGACCAGGCCGAGCCGCGGTGTCCCGCTGGCGGCGGTAGAGAAGGTGGCGAGTTTCATGTTTGCTCCCTTGGTAACTGTAAGGACTGTCTGTGATTTCCTGTTTGGGCTGGCGTCGGGCTCTGACGTTTAGGCGCAGTCGCTCAGGCAGAGTCGTTCACCGAGCGCTGCCACGAGACCGTTGAGATCCAGGGTTTCCGTCGTCACCCCGAAAACGATGCGGTCCGGGCGAACGATCATGGCCCGCGTATCCGAAAAGCCGCGATCGAAACGGCCGCGCACTGCCTCCAGGCCATCGAGCACCACCCGGCGCGCACCGAGCCGATCCAGCAGGCGCTCACTCTCCGGGTTGAGCACAAGATCCTCTGCGGTCAGACTCACCAGCGCAAAGCCCGGGCCCAGGAGTTCATCGAGGCGAACCTCCCGGGTTCCATCGCGAACGACGGGCTGCGAGAAAAGAAAACCCACGGGACCGTCCTCATTAACCTGTTCGGTCATGAGGGCGCCGGCCCTGAGCGGCGGCTGTCCGCGCCCCTGGCCGTAGCCCGCGGCCTTGAGTTCCGGAGGCGTTTCCGGGGGTGCCTCACCGGCCCGCTCGGCTGCCTCCACGGCCGCAAGGTGCTCCATGAGCCGTCCGATGGAGACGGCCCACTCAACCAGATCATGGGCATGGGCATCCCGCTCGGCCTGATAGCTTTCGAGAAAGTCATCCCGGAGCAAGCCCGAGCGGACGAGCGGCAGCTTCCAGGCAATGTTGATCACGTCACGGACCCCGGCGTTCATTCCCTGCCCGAGAAAGGGGGGTGTCTGGTGGGCCGCGTCTCCGGCAATGAAGACGTTACCGACACGCCAGGTATCAGCCGTGGCAGCGTGGAACTGATACATGGCCGCCCGCCGGATCTCGTAGGTGCCCGCCGGCGTCCAGGCTTCGATGAGGCTTCTGATGCGCGCCGGATCGAGCATCTCTTCCCAGCTTTCACCCTCGTTGAGCTTGAACTCCCAGCGCCGGTAGGGATCTTTCGTACAGACATAGGTGGAGATCCGGTCAGGATCACAGACCTGCATGGTGGTGGTGCCGAGGGTATGTCCGGGCAGCGTCGTGACGTCCACGACCAGCCAGTCGTGGTTGTAGCCCAGATCGTGCCAGCCGATACCGAGCGTTTTCCGGGTGAAGCTCGACGCGCCGTCACAGGCGAGGAGATAGCGGGCCTCGATGGTCTGGCTGCCCCCGGCATCCGACGCCTGCTCCGCGGGCACCAGCGACACCCTCACCCGATCCCCGTGATCGGTGAAGGCCGTTGCCTCGTAACCGACGTAGGCAGTCACTGCGTCCTGGGCAAGGGCCGTATCCCGCAGATAAGCCTCGAGCTCAGGCTGGTCGAACATGTTCATGGGCTGCCAGCCATTAGCGCCAAAGTCTCTGGACGCGGCACCGAAGAGAAACTCCCGCCGGGAATTGGCGAAGCCAGCCCGTTCCCCGGGCCGGAGAGGCTGCAGCAGGGCGTTGAGCGACTCAGCCAGACCGAAGGGCTGCATGGCCCGGACCACCTCACCATCCAGATTCACGGCTCGCGGCAGCTTGTAAACGGCTTCATCCCGCTCAACGGCGAGGACTTTGAGACCACGCCCGGCAAGAAGAATGGCGGCGAAACACCCTACCGGGCCGAGGCCGAGAATGACCACGTCCGCCAGATCCTGTAGCGCCTCTGCGGCAGCGCCGGCGTTTGCCGGCAGGTCAGTAGGCGCCATGATTTCCGTCCCCCATGTGTCTCAGCAACCCCCTTGAGTGCTTCGCCTCGGA
This sequence comes from Pseudomonadales bacterium, assembly GCA_965230005.1. Lineage (GTDB taxonomy): Bacteria > Pseudomonadota > Gammaproteobacteria > Pseudomonadales > Azotimanducaceae > SZUA-309. The sequence continues at coordinate 5,098,719 of OZ245934.1, read as the reverse complement.
GCGGATATTGACTCAATTCATTTTTGTATGCAATCATTTTTGACTTCAGTCATTATTGAGGTGCCAGCGTTGAGCGAAGCCGTGGACGCAGCGAAAGCAAAGAAGGGAGCGCCGGACGAAGGATCTGCCGAGACCATGGACGCCGGTCAAGAGGCGCAGCCGCTCGGGCGCGTGGCGCGCAAGCGTCAGGAGGCGCGGTCCAGGCTCATCGAGGCGGCAGCCACGCTCTTTCGCGAGCAGGGCGTCGAGGCGGTCACCATCGGTGCGATTACCCGTGCCGCCGACGTGGGCCACGGCTCTTTCTATCTGCACTTCAAATCGAAGCACGAGATTCTGCTGCCGATCATGATGGAGGATGCCGCGGCGCTCGATGCGAAGGTTCAGCAGGCGCTCGGGTCCGACGCGGATCCGGCGGTGATCATCGCGACCTCGGCACGCTTCATCGGCATCACCATGGTCCGGGATCCCCTGTGGCGCTGGTTCCTCGCCGAGGCCGGTGTCCCGGTGGAAACCATGCGCCAGGCCATCGGCGCCTTCGGCACCCGCGATTTCAAAGCCGGTCTTGCGGCCGGTCGCTTTCAGGCCGGCGACCTGGAGGCAACCGCGGTCTTTCTCTTCGGGGGGTACGTGAACGTTCTGCTGGCCGGTATCGCCTCAGAAGACCCGGAGCGGCTCATCGATCAGGCGACGGCGACCATGCTCCGCACACTCGGCCTCGAGGCGCAGGAAGCCGCAGAGATCGCTGCTCGACCCCTCGACGACATCCTTTGACGTCACGGAAATGACTGCTCGCCCAGGATTCGCGCTACGCTGCGCGATCGAAGCTTGACGCCTGACCATGAACGACGACGAAGCCCTCCCCGGCCGAACCCTGAGAGACGCCTGTGTGCATACGGCCGGCCACGCCATGGTCTCCCGACGCCTCGGCTACCACAGCAGCTGGTGGGTCTGGGGTGAAGAAGACGGGCACAGCGGCCGCAACGAGCTCATCGGCACGCCGACCCCAGAGCACACCCGCCTCATCGCCCTTGCGGGCCCGGCCGCTGAAGCCGTCGCCGCGGAGCGGCGTCTGGACGCCGCCACCCTCTATGAACGCCTGGGCAGCGACCGTCTCATGACGCATAGCGATCAGTCGGCGGCTCTGGATTTCACCCTGGAAGAGGTCGAGGCGTGCCTGACGCTGCTGCGACCCATGCTCCCGGACATCCTCGCGGAAGCCCGCGAGCAGCCGGACGTCGCCACCCAGGTCAAGCGGCACAAGAGCCGCAGCTACTATCGCTGACCGATGTAGCTGACCGGTATCGCCGACCTAGTAGCCGTCCGGCACCCAGTTGCCGTGGAAACCCGCGGGCACCCGCACAGGCAGATGGATGCGGGCAATCGGGCCGTCGCTGAAAGCCCGGGAATCGATGATCACTACTTCGCTGCGATCTTCGTCGGGCCGGTAGACGTAGCTCATGACCCAGCCGTCATCCTCCGCAGATCCTGCCGGGTCCTTCACGAAAACGGGCTCACTCCCCTGCCCGCCTTCCAGGGAAACGAACTCGCTCGAGTCCCGCTCGAGGTCGTATTTCATGAACCCTTCCGCCACCGGCCCGTAGGGGGCGAAGGCAGCCGCGTAACCATAGCGGTAGGGCTGACCGACTTTCGTATCGCAGACCCGGGTGAAATCCACCACCCGATCGTCGAGCTGGGTTTCCGTGACGGTACCCGCACCCTGATCGATCACCCAGCGATACAGCATGGGCGGGGAATTCGAGCCCGGCTTCATGGTGTCTTCCATGCGACAGACGTCGACAATGATCCGGTCCCCGTCTTCATAGGCATTGAGCGGGTGGAACACGTAGCAGGGGTCGATCTCGTGCCAGACCACGTCCGCATCTGAGCCGTCCCGGGGCATGACGCCGAGGCGCGCCCCGTAGGAGGGATCCCAGACGATGGGCAGACCGCTGCTGTTCAAACCCTCGAGATTCCAGACGGCCGGAAGATCCATGAACACGACGAAGTTCCGGGTGATGTTGAAATCGTGAATCATGGTCGGGCCCTTCACGGTGATGGGCTCGACCTGGAGCATCTCCCCCGTCGGCGAGGTCCGGTGATAGGTGAGATAGGGCGGACTCGTGCTGTAGGCGAAGGACAGAAACTCGCCGGTGGCGCCGCAGGTTTTCGGGTGTGCGGTCATGGCACCCGCGAGCTTGCCGTCGAAGTTCCAGGGACCCACCGTTTCGAGCTCCGGCGAAATCTCGAAGGGCCAGTGCCCTTCCTCGAGCGCCAGGATTTTCCCGGCGTGATGCACGACGTGCGTATTCGCGAGAGACCGCGACATGTCGCCGAGCGATTCCATGACCTCGACCTCCGGCTCGAGAAAGAGCGGGGTCTTCACATAGCGATTCCGATACCAGTTGGCATTGCCATCAGCGAGCTCCAGGCCGTGCAGCATCCCGTTGCCCAGAAACCAGTGTGCCGACCAGCCCGACTGCGGATTTGCGCCGTTGCGCAGCAGTCGGCCATTCAAAGCCCGCGGGATCTCCCCGGTGACCTTCAATTCATCGACGGTGACTTCCTCCGTAACCGGCGCGAAATTGTCTTTCAGCCAGAACGGCGTTTCCTGAAGCTGCTCGCTCATTGTTCTCTCCCCAAACCCTGCCCGATGAAAAACAGTCATGATTGACTGTTTCGTTGGGAGCCAGGATACTCGAATGCATGCTCGATGGGGAGAGAGCCAGGTTGACGTCGGCGTCTTCTTCTCCGGCGGCCGCACGCCCGCACACCTTCTTGGTCCGGACGGTCACCGCCGGATGGCAGCAGTAACGAGACGTCTTGATGCAACCGGAGCCCCCGCCCAGGCGGGGGCTTTTTTCTCAAGGCATAAACAGAACGGGCTCCGGGAGGACCAAAACAGTGGTACAGACACACGATCATGAAGTTGTCTCCATCTACCCCTTCACCGACGAAGAGGTGGATCAGATGATGACGCTCGCGCACGAAGCCGTGCTCATGTGGGGAACGAAGGACGGCTGGCCGGTAGGCGTGACGCACGCCTACTTCTGGAAGGACGGCAAGATCTGGCTCACCTTCGCCGAACATCGGCACAGGGCCGCAGCCATCAAGCGCGACAACCGGGTGTCCGTGAACGTCAGCAGCATGAGCTATCGCGACGACGCCCCGGCCGATGCACCGCGAGGCGCCATCACCTTCAAAGGCACGGCCGAGTTCTTCAACGACGACGAGACGAAGGCCTGGTTCTACCCGGCGCTGGCGAAGAAGGTCAGTCCAGACAACGAGGACTTCGAGACCTACTTCAACAACTTGCTCGATTCTCCGCTCAGGACCATCATCGCCGTGACCCCGGTGAAAAAGATCATGTACAACTCCGGTACCGCCGGCCGACACATGGCCGGAACCATCGAGGAAGACGAGCTGGGTGAGCGCATGGAGGCCGACAAGGTGCGCATGAACAAACTCCGCGTCGAACGGGGTCTGGACGAGCGCTAGCTCGGGAGACAACGAGGCAGACTGCGAAGGGAAGCAGAAGGAGCGTCGAAATGGCCATAGACATCCGCCGCGTAGACACCTGGCCGGATCAGGAAACCCGCGGTCACCGGATTCCCGGCGACCGCTACACGTCCCGGGAGTTCTTCGCGAAAGAATGGGAAGGTATGTGGACCAAGGTCTGGCTTCTGCTCGGCCGCGAGTCCGAGCTGCCGGAGCCCGGCGACTGGCAGATGGAGCCCGTCGGTCCGGAAGAGATTCTCATGGTCCGGCAGACCGACGGTTCCGTGAAAGCCTTCTTCAACGTCTGCCAGCACCGCGGCAATCCGCTGGTTTCCGAGCCCAAAGGGCACGTCAAACGGCGCTTTGTGTGCAAGTACCACAGCTGGGCCTTCATGCCCGACGGCAGCCTGAACTTTGCGCCGGACAAGGAAGACTTTCCCGAGGGGAATCCCTGCGACAACGTCCGCCTCGTCGAGCTCGCCTGCGAAACCTTCGCCGGCTTCATCTGGGTCAACATGGACCCGGACTGCATGAGCCTGAAGGACTACCTCGGACCCATCTGGTCCGAGTGGGAGCGTCGCGACATCCACAGCTGGCAGCGCACCATGGCCAACACCATGTGGCTGCCCTGCAACTGGAAAGTTGTGCTCGACAACTTCAATGAGTCCTACCACGTACCGACCGTGCACATGCGGGCCACGCCGGATACGAACCGCAAAGAAATCCGCGGCAACATCAATACCTACTTCAAGGAAACGAAGTTCGACCTCTCTGACGAAGGCCACAACCGCATGATCATGCAGGGCGGCTACGGCAACGGCGCCACGGACAAAGAAGGCAACATCCTCGAGCCCCTGGCGGGCCAGCTGCGCTACTGGGATATTGACCCGAAGGACTTCAAGGGCCGCCCGGAAGACACCCGGGAGGCACTTCAGAGCGCAAAACGGAAACTGGGACCGGAGCGGGGGTTTTCACACTACGCAAAGATCCCGGATGAGCAGTTCACGGATGCCTTCCACTACACGCTGTTTCCAAACTTCGCCGTTTCCATCTGGAGCGACGGGTTTCACTTCCTCCGAGCCCGGCCCCACTACAACGACCCGGAGCAATGTCTCTTCGACAACTGGTGGTACGCAAGCCCCGCATCGATCGCGGCAGGACCTGAGGCTGGCGAGCGCGGCATGGGCAGCCACTTCGACGGCGAGGCAGAGCTCAGGCTGCTCACCTACGGGAAGATTCCATCGGCCCGGCCATCGAAGAAGACGTTGCGGTCTTTGTTACTCAGCAGCGCGGCTTCCGCTCGCGAGGCTTCAAAGGGGTGTATCTCTCCAATCAGGAGAAGCGCATCCGCCGCTATCACGAGCTCATCGACGACTACATCGACGGACGTCTGCCAGACCGCTAGCAGGACCCGTCAGCTTGCGCAGGTCTCCCGGACCTGCGCTTCCATGGCTTCAATCCGGTCCGCCGGCGTACGCGCTTCGTCGCGCTGAGCCTCTTCCAACCGGACCCGATAGACGGCACACCACTCGTCCGCGAGCCAGCGCTGATAAGCGGTGCCTGCCGAGTTTTCCACGTGGCCGTTCGGGCAATTGCGGCTGATGCTGGCTTCGAGCTCTTCGCGCGTTGCGGCGCGATCGGCGTCGGCCACATATCGGCGCTCCCCACGGTAGGTATCGTTGTTCCAGTGCGGGCGCAGCGTGCCATCCTCGGTCCAGTAAACGGGCATTCGCTGGTTCAAGGCATACCAGCTGACCCGGGCCTGATCGCAGGCGGCAAGACGCCGTGCAGGGGCATGAACCTCCTGCTCCTCTCTGGCCGCTACCCGTTCGTCGTGCGCCCGGCGCTCCTCTGCCTGTCGGATGAGTTCCAGGCGACGCAGCTCGCCTTCATCGGGTTCCGCGGGTGGTTTCTGTACCTCTACCTCGACGCGCTCTCCCTGGTTCGGTGGCGGCGAGTCCGTGAAGTGGACCTGGCCGTTTTCGTCAATCCATTTGTAGATCTCCGCGGCGGCACCGAGTGGAACCGTGACGAGCAGCACCAGAAGCGCTCGGGCGACGCTCGCGCCGTCGTGCCGGCCTCGGGCATGCCGAAGCGGCAGCAGGGCAGTGGCGGCCATCGCTGGGACAGGCTTCATGGCCCCATCTTAGCGGACCGCCCAAACTGAATCTGCGACGACGTCGATGCTCGGTCTGCGTCGAGCACCTGCACCCGTCTGACACATGGCTCCCGGCTGGCGATTGTGGGACCATCGTTGGCTTGATCAGGTCTGCCCGGCGGCGGCCGTCGCCGCGTTTTCGGGCCTTTCTGCTGCAAACCGTCGCCCGCTCGTAAGGGAGAGAGCATTGTCATGACTGCACTCGATAGTTCCGCCCCCGCGATCCGCCAGGATCCGGAATCCGGCCGCAAGCTGTTCAACACGCGGGCAGCGCCCGCATCCGATCGCATCACCGGGCGCGGTTACGGAATCACCGAGAGTGAAACTCTGAAGACGCTGCCACCGGAGAAGCCCGGGGCCGTGTTCAATGCCGAAGAGCAGGCGAAGTACCGCGAGTTCAAAGAGGCCCGCCGTGGCGCCGCGGACTACATGGCCATGGAGGGGGAATTTTCCAAATACCTCGAAGACCACTACTCCACGGATCCCGTCGAACGCGCAAGCCTGGACGACGAATGCGACATCCTCGTCGTCGGCGCCGGCTTCGCCGGATTGCTGCTCTGGCACAAGCTTTCCCAGGCTGGTTTCACGGACGTGCGCTTCTGCGAAAAGGGCGGCGATGTCGGCGGCACCTGGTACTGGAACCGCTACCCGGGCATCGCCTGTGACGTGGAGTCCTACTCCTACCTGCCGCTGCTGGAAGAAATGGGCTACTTCCCGACGATGAAGTTCGCCTCCGGCTTCGAAATCATGGAGTACTGCCAGAACATGGCCGAGAAGTTCGGCTTCTACGACCATTGCCTGTTCCATACGACCGTGGAGCGCACGGAATGGGATGAAGGCAGTGGCCGCTGGACCGTTTACACGGACCGGGGCGACGCCATGCGCGCCCGCTTCGTGGTGCTCGCGAACGGCATTCTCACCACGCCGAAACTTGCCCGCATCGACGGCATGGAAAAATTCCAGGGCGACGCCTTCCACACGTCCCGCTGGAACTACGACATCGACCTCGAAGGTAAACGGGTCGGCATCATCGGTACCGGCGCTACTGCCGTGCAGGCGATCCCCGAGCTCGCCAAGACCGTCGGCGAGCTCTACGTGTTTCAACGCACGCCCTCCTCCGTCGACGTCCGCGATCAGCGTGCAACCACCGACGAAGAAATCGAGGGCTGGAAAAGTGAGCCCGGCTGGGCCCGGGCACGACGGGCCCGCTTCTCGAAGATCTCCGCCGGACGCACGGCCATCAAAGCCAACGATGACTACCTGGCGGGCAAAGTGCCCGACTTCAAGGAAAGAAAAGAACACGAGCGCGAACTTTCACCGGAAGAGCTGATTCAGAAGCAGCTCGACACCAACTTCCGCATCATGGAGCAGATCCGGGAACGGGTGGACGCCATCGTCGATGACCCGGTCACCGCCGCAGCGCTGAAACCCTACTACCCCTACGGCTGCAAACGCCCGACCTTCCACGACGAGTATCTGCCGACCTTCAATCTGCCCCACGTGCACCTGGTCGACACGGCACCCCGCGGCGTCCAGGAGATCAACGAGCGCGGCGTGGTCCATGAGGGGGTCGAGTATCCGGTGGACGTCCTCATCTACGCCACGGGATTTCAGTGGATGGCGACATCCACCTTCAACATGATCCGCGGCCGCGACGGCGTTGGTCTCCACGATCGCTGGCAGCAGGACGGCACGCGCACTTTCCTCGGCATACACAGCCACGGCTTTCCGAATCTGTTCATCGTCTCAGGCCCCCAGGGTGGCGGCGGCAGCTTCAACTTTACGGACGCCATCGACACGCATGCCGACTACATCGTCTGGATGCTGGAAACCATGCGCGATCACGGCTATCGGAAAGTGGACGTGGAAGCGGCACCGGAAGCCGCCTATGCGGAACACTGCGCCGCGGCCGACATCGCCACGGCACCGCTCAGAGACTGCCTGTCCTACTATAACGGTCATGGTGATGCGGAACCCGGCAGCCTGGCCTATTACGGCGGTGGCTACTGGCACAAATGGCGCCGTCGGGCCCAGGAGACCCTCGAACCCTTCATCTTCGACTAGTCCCGGTTGCCGCAATCGTGGCCTGCTGCTCGGCGGCGGCCCAGACCCGCAGGAAGTTCCCACCCCAGATGGCGGCCACTTCTTCGGCGCTGTAGCCGCGCTCCATGAGACCACGTGTGACGTTCAGGGCGTCACCGGCATGGCTGAATCCCTCGACCCCACTGCCGTGGTTGAAATCCGTACCGATGCCCACGTGCTCCACGCCGATACGCTGGGCGACATAGTCGATGTGGTCGAGCATGTCTTCGAGACGGCCAGGTCCCAGCAGGCTGCTCACTGAACCCAGGAACGCGGCCTGCGCCTCAGGGTCATCGATCTCCCAATAGAGTTCGAAGGGATAGAGATAGTCTTCTTTCACGCCCGCTTCGCGGCGCGCCGCCCGGATGGCTGCATCGAGCGCCTCGTCACTGGAATCGAAGAGATAGCCCCGGAAGGGAGCGACGTGCACCACGCCCCCGATTTCCTTCAGGCGATCGAGCTCCTCATCAGACAGGTTGCGGCTCACGTTCGACAACGCCTGCACGTTGGAATGACTGGCGATGACCGGCGCCGTAGAGCGGGCCATGACGTCGAGGGCAGCTTCCCGGGACAGCTGTGAAATGTCGACAATGCCACCGAGCGCGTTGACCCTTGCCACGGCGGCGATGCCGAGGGCAGAGAGACCACCGTGCTCTGCCGCGGGCTCGTGTTCACCGGTTTCTGCGATGAACAGCGGCCGGGAGGAATCGGCATAGTCGTTGTGTCCCATGTGCGTCAGGGCAAAAACCCGAACCCCTTCGGCAAAGAACTCATCAACGGCTGTGGGATCCGTCCCGAGGATGAGCGCGTTCTGCAACCCCAGGACAAAAGCCAGCTGGCCATCGGCGTGAGCCTGGACGAGCTCTGCAGGCGTGCGCGGAATGACCGCATTGTTGGCCGGATCTCGAGCAAGACCCTGCACCGCCTGCAGCTCTGCTTCCGCTGTTGCCCGCGCTGCCGCATAACCCTCCGCATCCCGCGGCCCCGGACCAACGGCAATCGAAAGCACCACTGCGTCGACCCCGCCCTGGCGCATGAGTGAGGGGTCCACCTGGGACGTGCCATCGGGGAGCGCATAGCGGGAGGGACTACCGGGTATTTCCACATCCGCATGGGCGTCCAGCACGAGGGCCGCCCGGTGCGCGGCGATGATCGCCTCCTCGGTCAGCACGGCGCCGCCCTCATCGGCAGCCATCGGTTCTGACATCGATGAGGCGGATACCGCTTCCGATGCCGGACTGCTGTCAGCGTCCGCGGAATTGGCCTCCGGTCCACTGGACGATTCCGAACAGGCCGCAACGAGCCCCATGAGCAGCACGACAAGCCCATGCCTCAGCGCCGCCACGACGCCCCTCTGTCTGACCGCCATCACTCCGGCTCCCCTGGCGCGTACACCGCCCTCGATTGCTTCAAACGTCATTGTTCCCCTCGTTCATCGCATCAATTCCGATCATCTCTAACCATTTCTGAGCATCTCTGACCATCTCTGACCATCGACCACCCATGGCGGTCTCATACCCTTTGAGGCCCGCTACTTGCCGTCGCTGCAGCGTGGGGCCGGCGGCCCACCGTCCCAGGATGCCAGCGGCACCGTAGAAAGACTGTTCTTCGGCGACCCTTCGATCACCTTGTCACTGTAGACGAGGTAGACGAGCGTGTTTCTGGCTTCGTCGCAGAAGCGCACCACCTGCAGGCTCTTGAACATGATCGACCGGCGTTCCTTGAAGACCTCCTCCCCGTATTCGAGCTTGCCCTTAAAGACGATGGGGCCCACCTGACGACAGGCAATGGACGCATCCGAGGTATCCTCGGCGAGACCCAGCCCTCCGGAAATGCCCCCAGTAACCGCCCGGCTGACATGGCAGGCAACGCCCCCGACCTTTTCGTCGTCAAACCCTTCGATGCGGATCTTGTGGTCCGGACCGATCATCTTCCACTCCGTGTCGACGTGGCCGATTTCGTTAGCGCCGGCCAAGCTGCTGGCGAGGCACAGCAGCAGCGCCGAACCGATACGCCTAGCGACCATCCTGCGCCTCCAGCATCAGCTCGACGATCCGCCCGCCATGCGACGCCTGCGGGAAGTGCCCGGCATCCTCGAGCGGATCGAAGCGCGCGTTCATCTGCTGTGCCCACTGGCGGCCCCAGGCTTCCGTGAACACGTCGTCCTTACACCCCCAGACGAAGTGACAGCCCATCTCCCAGTTCAGGAGCGTGCGGTAGTGCAGCGTCTGCGCCGCGGCATTGCCGTTGTGATAGCTGTCGAGAGGAATGGACAGGGGAAAGCGCCGGGCCCCGTTGTATCCCTCATCCGGCAGGCCCCTGAACGGCGCAGCAAAGCCCCGGTAGATGTCCGCCGCCGCCCCGGTGAAGCCGGGATCGACCCCTTCCGTCAACGCTGGAAAGATCACATCGGGGCCCGCCAGCCCGGTGCTCAGCACCAGCAGGAGCCCAAGATCCGGTTCCGGCCGACAGAACAGACCACCCTCGTGCCAGTTGCGATTCCAGTTGTGGATGGCTTCGGAGTATTCGTACTCCGGATGATGCAGCCAGGTATTCATGATCACGAGGCGATCGAAGCGCTCGGGCATGGTCGCCGCCTGCGCGAGGCCCGTCGGTCCACCCCAGTCCTGACAGACCAGCGTGATCCGTTGCAGATCGAGCTCGACGATGAGTGACGTGAGGATTTCCGTGTGCCGGGCGATCGTGTACCAGTGCAGGTCTGTGGGCTTGTCCGAGCGACCGAAACCCATGTGATCCGGCGCGATGCACCGATAGCCGGCCGCAACGAGCGGCGGGATCATGTCGCGGTAGAGGAAAGACCAGGTGGGCATACCGTGCAGCAGCAGCATGACGGGCCCGTCCTTCGGCCCTTCGTCCAGATAGTGCATGCGCAGGTCCTGCCAGCCGTGAAAGTTCGGCGCGTAGGGAAAGCCCGGCAAATCGACGAAGTTATCCTCCGCCGTACGCACGAAGTCGGTCATGGTTGTTCTCTCTCACTCGCCCTGGTCCCTCAGTGTCGCAGACCCGGGCAGGGTGGCAAGGCCTCAGGGCAGCCGGTTCCCTCGGGCGTGCGCCTGTGCTCTGATCTCCCCATGGGGGACGCTCTGGCAGCACTGAACACTCCGCTTGCGCTTGGCGAGGAAGCCGTCGCCGCTTTCGCGCGCGACGGCTACTGGCGTCAGCCCGGGGCGTTACCCACCGACACCATCGAAACCCTGGAGCCGGTCATTACCCAGGCCGTGCGCCGCTGGCGGCCCGAGCAGTTCATAGCGCGAATCGAAGCCGACTGCGGCCCGGGCGTCGCCGCCGGTTTCGCCAGGCACTTTGCGACGGGCGACGACGGCAGCACCCGCAAAAGCACTGCAGGCGCCGCAGCGACGTCCGCCGAAGGGAACACCTACGCCCGGGCCTTCACACAGCGCATGAATCTCTGGCGGGACAACGAGATGATCGCCCGGCTGGTACTCGCCCGCAGGCTTGCGGGGATGGCTGCCGAACTGCTGGGTGTCCGTGCCGTTCGCATCTACCATGACCAAGCGCTCTACAAGGAAGCCGGCGGTGGCCACACTCCATGGCATGCCGACCAGTTTTACTGGCCCCTCGCCAGCGACCGCACGATCACCGCCTGGATTCCCCTCCAGGCCGTTAGCGCGGCCATGGGCCCACTGACTTTCGCGCCAGGATCCCAGCGGGTGGCGCGAGCGCTCGCGGCGGAACTCGCAATCTCTGATACCAGCGAACGGACACTGGGCGCTGCGCTTCGAGCGCTGCCCGTCGACGATCGCCCCTACGAGCTTGGCGAGGTGAGTTTCCATGGCGGCTGGACCTGTCATCGGGCCTCGGCAAACCACACCGAACGCCCCCGCGGCGCCTTCACGATCATCTATATGGATGCCGACATGCGCATGCTCGAGCCTCAGCACCGTAACCATCGGGCAGATGCGGCGCTCTGGTTGCCCGGCGTCAAACCCGGCGAAGTGGCAGCATCGCCCATCAACCCGGTGGTGCCATGAGTTTCACAGCCTGGCGACTTCCACAACAGGACTACCCACACAACAGGAGAGCACGATGAAACTACTCGAAGCACAGGGCACCCCGAACGCCCGCCGCGTACACGTCTTCATGGCCGAGAAGGGCGTGGAGATTCCCCGCGAAGCCGTCGACATCCGCGGCGGTGAGAACATCGGTGAAGCGTTCAAGGCAAAGAACCCCTTCGGCCGTATTCCCGTCCTCGAACTCGACGACGGCACCTGCATCGCAGAGTCCGTGGCCATCTGCCGCTACCTCGAGGGCACAAACCCGGAGCCGCCGCTGTTTGGAACCGATGCGCTCAGCCAGGCCCAGGTGGAAATGTGGAACCGGCGCGCCGAGATCGGCTTCCTCATGAACGTGGCCATGGCGTTCCGCAACCTGACCGGCTTTTTCAAAGATCGGGAGACAGTCAGCCAGGAGTGGGGTGCCATCAGCCAGGAAGTGGCTGCCGACAGCATCCGCCTCTTCGATGCGCACCTGGCGAACAGCGAGTATCTGGCGGGCGACAGTCTCAGCATCGCCGACATCACGCTCTGCTGCGCCTACGATTTCGGACGCGCCGTGAAGGTGGAGCTACCGGACGATCTACCCAATCTGAGCCGCTGGCACGAGATGCTCAGCGCCCGGCCGAGCTTTTCCGCGAGCTGATCCGAGCGGCGGGCCTCGCCGGCAGCCGCCTCGACGGGCAGAGACCGCAGGCACAGCCGCAGACGGCGTCTACCGGCTGTGCCTGCAGTGACAGGCGGAAGCCGGTAAACTGGCGCGCTTTTTCAAGCGATGGACAGAATCATGAGCGAACGCATCCGACAGGGGGACGAAACCGTCTTCGAAGTCTTCGGACGGCGCATCACTGCGAAGCTCTGGGGTGTTCCCAGCGGGGAACCGACCCTGGCCCTGCACGGCTGGCTCGACAACGCCGCCACCTTCGACCGCCTGGCACCACGACTGCCGGAGCTCAACCTCGTGGCGCTTGATTTTGCGGGCCACGGCCTCTCCGATCACCGTCCCCCCGGCGTGCACTACCACTCTTTCACGGATATCCAGGATGTGATGGCCGTGGCCAACCTGCTTGGCTGGGATCGTTTCAATCTCATCGGCCACTCCATGGGCGCCAGTATCGCCAGCGAACTGGCGGCCATGTTTCCCGAAAGGGTTCTGAAAGCCGTGCATATTGACGGCTTCATCGCCACGGGCGGCGTCTCCATGGAAGAACGTCTGGGGCAGAACCGCGAAGCCATCGAGAAGATGCTGACGGCCCACGAGAAGCGTCCGCGCATCTACCCCGATGCAGACACCATGGCCCGCCGCGTCACGGAAGCAACCGACCAGTCCTTCGAAGCCGCAAGCACCCTGGTCGGCCGTGGCCACAAGCCCGTCGAGGAAGGTGTGACCTGGCGGACCGATCCTCGAATCCGCTTCTCCACCCCACTCCGACACACGCGTGACACCATCAATCTGCTCCTAGAAGGCAGCACTGCCCCCGCTCTGCTGCTGGTCGCCGAGGAAGGCGACAAGTGGTATCAGGGTGAAATCGGCGAGGCGGAAGCCCACCACCCACAGTTGACCGTGTTACGCCTGCCGGGGCCACACCACATTCATCTGGAACCCGAGCACGCGGCTGCCGTGGCTGAACACACACGACGCTTCCTGGCGCTGGACGCGGGAGCCGATCAGAACGCCGCCTGACCAACGAAAGCAAAACAGGAGGGGGCAATGACGGATCTGAAGACCCGCCGCGACCAGGCCTTCGGTAGCGGCTCCACCCTCTTCTATCGGGATCCCGTGCATATCGTGCGCGGTGAAGGCGTCTATCTGGAGGACGCCGAAGGCCGCCGCTACATCGACATGTACAACAATGTGACGAGCGTCGGCCACTGCCACCCGCATGTGGTCGAAGCGGTATCCCGGCAGCTCGGCACCCTCAACGTTCACAGCCGCTATCTGCATGAAGCCATCGTCGAGTACGCGGAGCGACTCACGGCGAAACACCACGCCGGCATCGAGAGCGTGGTATTCAGCTGCACGGGTACGGAAGCGAACGAAGTTGCGCTGATGATGGCGAGAACGGCCACGGGTGCTCAGGGCATCATCTGCACAAACGCCGCCTACCATGGCAACAGCACCGAAGTCCGCCGCCTGACACGCTGCGCGTCCAGCGAAGGTGACGTGCGTGCCGTGCCTTTCCCGGACTCCTTCCGTTTCGATGAGCAGAGCGGCGATCCCTTGAGCCACCATCTGGACGCGCTGCAGAAAACCATCGACGGCTTCAAGCGCGACGGGGTGGCCTTCGCCGGCATGCTGGTCTGCCCCATTTTCGCGAACGAAGGCTTACCGGCGGTTCTGCCGGGCTATCTGGAGCAGGCGCAGGCGCTCGTGCACGACGCCGGTGGCCTGTTCATCTGCGACGAAGTGCAGGCGGGTCTCTGTCGCACCGGGCACTGGTGGGGCTACGAGAGCGCCGGTTTCGAACCCGACATCGTCACCATGGGCAAACCCATCGGGGCCGGCATGCCGCTGGCGGCAACGGCCGCGAGCGCCGAGCTGCTGGCCGCCTTCCGGAACGGCACCCGCTACTTCAATACCTTCGCCTCGACGCCGGCCCAGGCCGCGGCCGGAAACGCCGTGCTGGACGTCATCGAAGGGGAACAGGTACTCACCAACGTGCAGAGCACCGGGGCCTGGCTGCTCGAGGCACTGAAAGCGCTTCAGCACGAGCGGCAACACCCATGCCTCGGTGACATACGCGGCCAGGGTCTGTTTTACGCCCTCGAATGGGTGGCACCGGAGAGTCGTGCCCCTGATCGGGACGGCGCTATTGCCATCGTCCATGCGCTCAAGGATCGAGGTTTCCTGGTCAGCAATGCCGGGGCCTACGGCAACGTCATCAAGCTGCGACCCCCGCTCGTGTTCGGTCGCCCAGAGGCCGAAGCGTTCATCGGTGCTTTCCGGGAAGTGCTCGCAGACGCCCGTGTCTGAACCCGACTACGCTGCCGCGGCCCGGCAGGCACTCGAAGCATGGGATCTGGACGTCACCACGCTGACGCTCGTCTCGCATTCGGAGAACGTGGTCTTCGAGGTTGCCACCAGACAGGATGAGCGCTTCGTCTTTCGCCTGCACCGACCCGGTTACCACACGCTCAGGGAACTCACTTCCGAGCAGCAATGGACGGCTGCGCTCCGGACGGCTGGCGTCGACGTGCCGGTGCCGCGAGCGACCCGCACGGGCGCACTCTATGGAGCCGCAACCGTAGCCGGCGAGCACGTTCACACGGGCGTGCTCGAATGGGTGGACGGAACAACCATGAACGCCCTCATGAGCGCAGGAGAACAGGATCGTGCTGGACTCCTCCACCGCTTCGAAAGCCTCGGCGGTCTCCTCGCCACGCTGCACAATCAGGCCAGCGCCTGGACGCCTCCGACCGGTTTCTACCGCCGGGAGCTGGACGCCGCGGGCCTCATGGGACCGGCACCACACTGGGGCCCGTTCTGGACCGCCCGACGGCTGAGCACTACGCAACGGGTGCGTTTCGCAGCGCTGCGGACGCAACTGCACGAGGTACTTTCATCTTTTGACAAGTCGGCGGACGCCTATTCACTCATCCACGCCGACCTGCATCCAGGGAACGTCGTGGTGGGTAAGCAGGAACGGCTGCACATCATCGACTTCGACGATGCCGCCTTCGGCTGGCACAGCTACGATCTGGCCGTCGCTTTGAAGGACTACCGGGAGGACGAAGCCTTCGCCAGCTACCAGGCCGCCCTGCTGCGGGGCTATCGTCGGCTCAGAGCCTTGAGCGAGCGACAGGTTCAGCGGATTCCGCTGTTCCTGCTCATTCGCGCACTGGCCTCCATCGGCTGGGCAGATGCCCGGCCGGAACTCGGCCACCCGGAGTATGTGCCTAAGCTGGCCCGCGAAGTGGAGGCGAAGGCAGACGCCATCCTGGCCGCCTTGTGAACCGACAGCCGGTCTCCGCGAACCGCAGGCGTCAGCGACTCAACAGCGTTCGCTGTTGCTGCTGCAACTCCTGGGTAAAGGCTTGTCCTCGTGCCATATCCGCCGCCCATTCCCCGCGAGTTCGGCATTCCCGACTCGCGATCCGGGTACCGGTCCTGACCAGACGACGGCACTCGATGGCATCGGCACTCTGATAGGCGCTGGCGTAGAGCGGCGTAGACTGAGGCGCTGAAGCGCACCCGGCAAACGCGGTCACCCCAGCGCTCGCTACCAGCACGGCAGCAATCTGCTGAAACTTCTTCACTACAATTTCCCCTTCGACTATCTCTAGTCGTCGACTGACCCAAGTCGAGCGGCCGAAGCCGCAAAACGCAGTGACACTTTCAATTGTCTGAGCACTCCCCAGTGCTCATCTCAGAGGCTACACCTTTTTCATGACGGATCTCAAAGGATGCCCGCTGAACGGTTGGATTCGCGCGATGACGGGATTCTTGTGCAGCACAGCATCAGCAACAGAAACAGATCGGCCAGCCAGAGCGCCGCAGCTGCCGGCGGGACCTTTACTCCGCCCAAAGAAAAAGGGCGCTCAATCGAGCGCCCTTCTGATCAACAGGCCGCAGGCATGCGACGCTGTTTTCTCTGCGGTCAGATCCTGACGTTCAAGCCAAGGAAGCCGAAGCGACCCCGCGGACCCGCAGGACGGGTCAGCGCGCCGAGGTACGGCTGCCGGTCGAAGGCATTGTTCAACCCGGCGTAGAGGCGCACTTTCTGAGTGATGTCTACGTTGAGGTTGAAGTCGTGAACCCAGGCATCGCCCGTGTTCGCAGGATCGGCGAAGTTGGGATTACCATCAAACTGCGCGTTGGTCAGGCCGAAGAGCAGCTGGCTGTCCTCGTAGCGGCCGTTCCAGCCGACGCTGAAGCGATCGAGGCTCCAGTTGATGCTGGCGTTCACGATCCAATCGGGATAACCAAACTCGCCCTTACGGCTGGTGGAGATCGTTGGATCAACCGGATCCTGGAACTCGTCGAAGTCCAGCAGGTGGGTACCCGTGATGCCGAAGAGCCAGGTGCCGACGTTGGAATCCAGGGCGTAGTTGAAACCGAAATCCACACCCGATACTTCGAAGGCACCCAGGTTCACCTGACCGGAGCGGTGATCCGTGATGAAGCCTTCCGGCGCCCGTTGAATCAGCGGGCAGAACTGGTTGTCCGTAGAAGCCAGATCAACACAGGCCTCGGCAATTCGCTCCACGTCGAGGGCGGCAATCGCGCCTTCGATCTCGGTCTGGTAGTAGTCGACGATGAACCGCATGCCGAGCACGAATTCCGGCTCCCAGACGAGACCCAGCGTATAGGTTTCGGCTTCTTCCGGAAGGAGGTCCGGGTTGCCGCCCGTTACCCCGGGAATACCAGCGGTAATGAAATCGTTGATGTCATAACCGTCCGGCACGAACTGCTGGCAGTTCCTGGCCCGGTTGGCGTTCGCATTGATGTTCGCAATGGAACAGGGATCATCCTGGAAGGCGAAGAAGTTCGGCTGCTGCGGAGAGAAGAGCTCACCGATGTTCGGAGCGCGAACGGCCGTCGCCCAGGTACCGCGAAGGGTCAGGCCGAAACCGGGCGAATAGCGCAGGCCCGTAGACCAGGACTCATTCTTGCCCGCGGTGCTGTAGTCAGAGAATCGTCCTGCCACCGTCAACTCAAGGAGTTCGGCGCCAGGAAGATCAGCCAGAATCGGTGCATTCAGTTCAAAGAAGAACTCGGAGACATCGAACTCACCTTCGATTCCCGATACGGCATTGCCGTTGGAACCATCCCAGGTGTTGCCGGTGCCCTCGAACTCGTTGACGACGAATTCGCTCTTCTCTTCCCGGTACTCGTAGCCGATCGCCCAACCCATCGCACCGCCCGGCAGACTGAACAACGAAGAAGTTGTGCCGGCCAGCGTAGCGAGGAAGACGTTCTGCTCGAGGGTCGACTTGTCCAGCGCGTCAACGTAGACAAAGTCGGCGTAGGCCTGCGTGGTCGAGTTCAAGCCAAGGGGATTGAACGGCACACAGCCGCTGTTTGCACCGGGCGTGAAGCTGACCGCTTCCGTGAAGCCGCCCGCGTCCGGGTCGCTGAATACCGGGTACGGGAACGTGAAGTCAGACACCGGGATCACCGCGTTGGGGTCCAGATTGGTGCGACAGACGATCTCACCCGTCGTGGGATCCTCGACCGCGTCCATGGCAGCGTAGAAACGGTCTTCCAAGCGCAGATTGATGTTGTTCGTATCCACATCGGTGCGGCCGTAGTTATAGGACACCTCGTAGGTGATGCCGTCAGCCACGGGAATCTCACCTTCGAGTCCAAGAACGATGCGAACCGTTTCGCGCTCGACGTTGTCTCCCGGCATTACCTGAGCGTCATCGCTGTCGCGCTGCGCCGTGAAGCCGTAGAAGCTGCCGTCACCCGGATCCGGGCCGATTACGCCAGCGGTCTGCAGTTCGGCGATCTGCGCCTGCAGAGCCGGCGGCAGGAACGGGTTGTTGTAGGAGATCGGGATGCCGTCGTTGAAGTCGACGTTCTGGATGTTCTTGTTCTCCGAGTACGCATACTTGGATTCGAGGAAGACAGACATCGAATTCGTCAGGGCGAAGCTGCCGTTGAGATTGACCGAATAGCGCTCCTGCTCAGGCAGCAGCGTCTGGCGGACAGACTGGAGACCGTCGCCGATACCGAAGGCCTGGCTGACGTTCGCCACCGCCGTACCCGGGTTGTAGACCCGCGGGACGCCGGTAAAGGGCTGGTCGATGACCTGCGCAACGGGGATGTTCGTTCCGGGGATGTTGGGTACACCGATCCCGTCCCGGACACCGTTGGCAGCATCCAGCACCGCACCGAAGGAATCTTCGCTGGCAATGTTGAAAACGCCGGGGGCGTTGGAGATCGGGTTGGTCGTCGGTCTGACGAAGGCCCGCGTAGCGTTCGGATCCACGCCCGTCAGGGCGGCGATCGTCGGCGTGTTGTTGATGTCGAGGCCCCGGTTAGGTCCTGCGAAGCTTCGATCACGTTCGATCACGTCCGAGTTGGACAGACCGTCGATGCCGAAGACCAGCTCACCGCGGCCGTCGGCGAACTCAAAACCGCCCGCCAGTGCGAGGTAGGTTTCGTTCGCGTCGCTGTCGCCGGAGATGCCGGTCTGGGCGGTGAACTCGAGACCATCGAAGTCGCCACCATCCCGCAGGATGAAGTTCACCACGCCGGATACGGCGTCAGCGCCATAAATCGAAGAGGCGCCGCCGGTGAGCGTTTCCACCCGCTGCACCATGAGGCTTGGGATCGAGTTGACGTCAACGGCGGCAGAGCCCTGTCCGCCACCGACATGGCGACGTCCGTTGACCAGTACCAGCGTTCGAACGTTGCCCAGGCCGCGGAGGTCCAGAAGACCGAGGCCGACCTGTGAGTCCGTCGTCTGCGCGTCTGTTTCATCTCCAACAATGCCCGAGAAGCTCGAAGGAAGCGTGTTGTTCAGTGCCGGCGACTCGCGCAGCAGTTCGCCGATATCGCTTTTTCCGGATTCACGGATGCGTTCGCCACCTAAAACGGCAACGGGGCCAGCGGCGTCCACCGCACTGTCCCTGGCGATCCGGGAACCGGTAACGACGACCTCCTCGATAACATCGTCATCCGACTCTGCGAGAGCAACACCTCCTGGCAAGGCAAAAGCGGTGAGCAACGCAATGAGTGTGCTCCCCAGCAGTGTTTTCTTCATTGTTTTCTCCAATGTCTAAAGATCTGACCCGTTGACTACGCCAGGGCTGAAAGACGGCTGTCCCTCTGAGCGGCTGGTTCGCTGCTATCCCCAAAAAGCAGCGTCGCTGAGCCTCGTCAGGCAACGCCTGCACAAAACTCAATCGTTCGCTTCAACGATTCGAGGGACTCATGTGCAAGATGGGTGCCAGAGCCTCGGCAGCTGCAGTCAGAAACTCGACGGCTGAAACGCCTGACAAAAGCACCCACAGCAGAAACGCACGTGCTCAGGGGAATCAGGGCGCAATGGACCGCGCTGATGGCTTGCACCTCTGCACCGCTTCAGGGTGCCTCCTTATGGGTACAGCGCCTGAAGGGAGTCCCAGAATGGCGCGTCAGATGCACCAAAACCGTATGTGGCAAAGATCTGGTGCATCAGAGCAGGGCAGGCGTCGACCGCTCAGCGCAGGAAGCGTCGCTCGAGAAACTCGGGCGTGTACCCGGGATAGCCATAGAGCCGCTCGCCGCGACCCAACCCATTCATGACGATGAAATCCGAAAGGATCTCGGCCCGTCGCGCGCCGTTGATGAGATTCACGACGTCGTAGCAGCGTTGAAGCGACGACGCCGGCAGCTCCAGAGCACGCTCGTGGGGCCGATAGTTGCTACGCAGGCGGTAGTCGACGCCCGGGGCTGCGCTCATATCGATGTGCGCACCCATGATCCACTTGATCGGCTGCGCCTGCGCGAAGGCGAGCAGGCGTTCGAGACTCGCCTTGTAGCTGTCGAAGTCGCGGATCACGATCCGACCGGGCAGCAGGGTCGTGCCCGTAAAGAGAAAATCCGTGTAGGGGTCATAGACCGAGAGTCCCGCAGCCGATACGCCGGGCGTGGACAGCACCGTTACCGTGCGTGCGCCGAGATCGATGGTTCCAATCCCATCGGCTTCAGCCACGACGAGGCGAGAGGCGGGCAGCCCGGCCTTCACCTCGAACACGGTCGTCGCCGGGCGATCGCGAAACTGACCGGTTCCGGCCGTCTGCGCCGGCGCGTCGCTGCTGCTGAGCACCAGCAGTTCAACGTCGCTCACACCATTCGCCGCCTGCCAGCGATCGATCAGGCGATCAACGGTTTCACGGATCGGAAAGTACTCGGCTTCTTCCGTGGCGCCTGTGTCGATGAGCAGCGCCCGCTCGGTGCCGAAGAGCAGGTAGAGGAAGGGGGCCTCCCAGTGCACGGCAGGATTCTGCCGCAGGATGTAGGTGTGCTCGTTGTAGCGATGCACCTGCACCCGGACATCCGTATTGTGCTTAGCGCTGATGCTGCCGTGGATCCAGGCGAAGCGCATGTTGCCGGGCGCCGCGGCGTCGGGATCGAAGTCGATCTCCAGAGCCAGAGCAGGCATCGCAGTGAATACCAGGAACAGCAGGCTCAGCGCGCGGAACTCATTCAGTCGTTTCATTCTCGCCCTCCCCCCTCATGGATCGGTGGTCGTTGCCCAGGGAATCTCGTTGTAGATCATGAAGTCGTCGTAGATGTAGATCCCGGGTTTGTCGATGTCCTCCGTGGCCTCGATGGCCACATCGAGCATCGCCCGCGTCATCTGCATGGGCGGCTCATCGGGCTGCCAGGTCGTGCCTATCGGGTAGTCGACGCCAGGGGTGTTGGTCATCTCGATGTGGTTGTTGACGAGATGGGCAACGGGAAACTCATCGGCGATGGCGCCGAGCCGCTGAATGCTGGCTGCCCAGGCCTGCCAGTCGTCGAGGTAAAGGCGACCGCGATAGAACATGTCGCCCGTGTAGAGCAGATCGGTCCAGGTATCGTAAAAGGAGAGCTCCGAACCCTCGTGACCCGGGGAGCCGGTAACGATGAAGAGCCGTCCGCCGAGATCGAATTCGATGCGCTCCGTGGGGAAGTCCGTAAAGCCCCAGAAAGCCATCATCTCTTCATGGGTCAACCCCACCAGCACCGTATTGGGGCGGTCGACGAACTGATTCCAGGCCGCATAGTGGTCGCCGTGCAGATGGCTGTTGGCAACGATGAGCTGTGGCTCCGCCACCCCCTGCTCCTCCGCCCAGCGACTGACCACGCGGTCGACCGTTTCCCGCAGCGGAAAGAGCGCCGGTGACGACGTCGATCCCTGGTCGATGAGCAGCACACGGTCGTTGCCGAAGAACAGATACATGAAGGCGCCTTCGTAGTTGATGGCCTTGTTTTCACGCATGATGATCGTGTGCTCGTTGTAGGCGTGCACCTGGACGGGCGGATCGTCGTTGTCCATGGCGGATTTCGAGCCGTGGATCCAGCGCTCCGGGAACGCACCGGGTGCCCGGCCCGCCGGATCGAAGACGATGGGTTCATTCAACAGAGCCCCGGCGTGATCCACTGCCAGCAGCGTCACCGCAACGGCCACCACGGCCGCCAGGCGACTGCCCACGCGCCTGCCCTGTTCCAGCCCTTTCGTCATAATGATTCCTCCCTGCTTCGCTTCATCGCCTCACCAGCCGGTGGCCCGCTGAACGAGCCAGTAGAGACCGACACCGGCAACCACGATGGCACCGGGTGTAGCGATGCAAGACGCATACCACGACCGGTGCCGGAACAGCCCGACGGTGCCAAAGGCCAGCAGCAGAACAAACAGCTGGCCGAGTTCCACGCCAACGTTAAAAGCCAGCAGCGCCCACAGAAACTGTCCATCAGGTAACCCGACTTCCCCGAGCACCCGCGCGAAGCCCAGCCCATGGAGCAGACCGAAGCCGAAGACCACCGCATAACGCAGCCGCTGCCGAGAGCGGGCGCCGCTGTCCGCTGAGAGCAGCTTCTCCAGGCCGATGTAGACGATAGAGGCGGCGATCAGCGACTCGACGAACACCGCCGGCAGATCGATCACCCGAAAGGTTGCAAGGGCCAGGGTCAGCGAGTGCGCCACCGTGAAGCAGGACACCAGGAGCGTCAGCTGACGGGCGCCACCGCCAAGAAAAAAGAGCCCCAGCACAAACAGCACATGGTCCAGACCCAGCGGCAGAATGTGCTGGAAGCCGAGAAAACCATACACCAGGAAGAGATCGACCGGTGAATCCTGGGCAGCCTCAGGGTCCCCGGAATCAGCGAGCGCCAGGGCACCGCTGGCCAAGCGATCCTCCGTGAGCAGGCGCGAGACCGGCAGGGACCGGCGATCGCTGTCCACGCGGACAAGACAGGGCCAGGGCACCTGGAAGTCCTCGGCGAGCCCCACCCGGAGCCGAGCGTCAGGCACCGGCGGGAGACGCCAGCGCAACACGGCCATCTGCGGCGTCAGGGGATTCTCGATTGCCGCGAGCGAGGCCGCCTCAAAGTCCGCATCAAGGAACACCCGGTCAATCGGTTTCTCATCCACGTCGAGGCGCAGACCACGCTCGAGCGCCTCGAGCACGGGCTGCAGGCGTCGCTGCTTTTCCTCTCCAGTGGCTCTCGCCAGAGACCAGTACGCCGCCGCAGTCATGAGCGACTGGCCAAGGTCGATCTCCACGCGAAGCTCGCCGGGGTCTGTTTCATGCACTGCCACAGACACGCGCGTCATGTTCAGAAGGTGCCCGTGGCAGGGTGCGGCGAAGAGCAACGCAAGAACGCAAGCGAAAAAACAGCGAGCGGATTGTGCTGGCACGAATGCCGCACGGCGCATCAGCGCATGGATCACAGCACCGCGGCGTTATCGATCAGGGCAACGGCCTGGCCGGCCTGCACCGGCGTGCCCGCGCCAGCCAGTAGCCTCGCGAGCCGTCCACTCTCCGTAGCCAGCACCTGAATCTCGGTTTTCATGGATTCGACGATCATGATCAGATCGCCGGCTTCGACGGTCTCGCCAACGGTTGCAGCCACTTTCCACACAGAGCCGGTGACCGGGCTTTCGACTGGCGTCCCTGCCTCCTCCTCGCCCAGCGCCTCTGCAGCAGGCGGAGTCGGTGCTGCGGCCGGATCGTAACCCTGGCTTTCCCAGCGGGCCCGTTCTTCCGCAAAAGCCGCCTGCTGGCTTGTTCTGAACTGCTCGATGCTGCTCGCTTCCCGCGCGAGAAAGTCTTCGTGGTCCGCAAGGCTGAAGGTCGTTTCCTCGATGGCGAGCGGCATGCGCCCGAGCGGGAAGTCGCGGCGCATCTCCAGAAGCTCTTCGTGTGCCACCTCGAAAAAGCGCAGCTGATCAAAGCCGCGTAACAGCCAGGGCTTCTGGAACGGGGCTGCGCTGCGATAGCGGTTCCAGACCTGCACCGTGCGGCCGACAAACTGATAACCCCCGGGGCCCTCCATACCGTAAATGCAGAGGTAAGCGCCGCCGATCCCGACCGCGTTCTCCGGGGTCCAGGTGCGGGCCGGGTTGTACTTTGTGGTCACCAGCCGGTGGCGCGGATCGACGGGTGTGGCCACCGGCGCACCCAGATAGACGTCGCCAAGACCCAGCACCAGATAAGCCGCGTCGTAAACAATGCGCTTCACGGCGGCCTCGTCTTCGAGACCATTGATGCGGCGGATGAACTCGATGTTACGCGGGCACCAGGGGGCGTCCGCGCGCACGGTCTGCATGTACCGTTCCGTCGCTTCCTGCGTGGCCGGATCGTCCCAGGCCAGCGGCAGGTGGACGACCCGTGAAGGGATGGTCACACCTCTTCCGTCGCCGACTGCGTCCAGGCCGTCGGTGAGGTGCCGGAGCAGCCGCCGGCGGTCGGCGCCGACAGGGATACGCAGCTGCAGGCTGCGTACACCGGGCGTCATCTCGAGCACGTCCGGGTCGCCCGCGTCCGTGAGCCAGCGCTGCAGCGCCTCGACCCGAAGCCGTGACGCCAGGTCCAGCTCCGGGGCGCCGAATTCCAGCAGCAGGAAGCTGTCGCCCGCCGATCGGAGCACCACATCGTGATCGGTGTCTGCCTCGACGACGACCTGCTCCGCCGACTTTCGCCAACTCGCCACTGCGGGCGCCTCGACCTCCGGTTTCTCGAAGAGCGCGGCGGCGGCGTCTGCATCGATGGGCTGGAAGCGGACACGATCACCGGCTTTGAGCTGGCCGAGTTTCCAGCGGTCGGCAGCGGCGATCGCCGCGGGGCTGACAAAGCCACCGAGGCTGGGTCCGTCCGGCCCGAGGATGATCGGCATATCGCCGGTGAAGTCGATGGCGCCGAAGGCGTAGGCATTGTCGTGCACGTTCGAGGGATGCAGCCCCGCGTCGCCGCCGTCCGGGCGAGCCCACTGTGGCACAGGACCTTCCAGGCGAATACCCGTGCGCGAGGAGTTGTAGTGCACGGTCCAGTCCGTGGCGTAGAACTCGTCGAGGTACGCTTCGGTCAGGAAGTCGGGCGCTATATGCGGCCCCTGCACCACACGCAGGGTCGTTCTGTCTTCAAGGGGAACCGGCGGAACTATGGCTTGCCGACCTGCATCACCGGCCACACCGATCGGCAGAACGTCACCGGCACGGAGCTGGCGTCCGCCATGGCCACCAAACACGCCGAGGTCGAAGGTAGCGCGGCTGCCGAGCACTTCGGGCACGTCAATGCCTCCGGAAATCGCGAGATAGGTCCTGATCCCTTCGCCATCCGCCGCCAGGCGACCCACGTCCAGCGTTTGGCCCGCAGCCACGTCGAAAACCGCGTCATGGGGTACCAGAACGCCGTCCAGAGACGCCTCTGCGCTGGCGCCACAGAGCGCAACCCTGGCCTTCGAGGCAAAGCGGAGCCGCGGGCCCCGGGCCAGCAGTTCAAGCCCGGCTGCGTTGTGGTCGTTGCCGACGAGCGCGTTCGCTCGTGCCAGCGAGCGCCCGTCAAAGGCCCCGGACGGTGGCACACCGACATGCCAGAAACCGAGACGGCCTTCGACGTCCTGCACGCTGGTGAGCGTGCCCGGCGTCAGCACCTCCACACTCTGTCCCGGTGCAGGCACTGCCGCGGCGGTGCTCGTGGTCTGGCGGGCGGCGATGAAATCGGGCAGTGCGAGGGCGGCGCGAAGAAAGGCGAGGTTGGTCTCTACCCCATCGATACGGGCGACCTCGAGCGCCGCCAGCAGTCGCTCCCGGGCCTGTTCACGATCCTCGCCCACAGCGATGATCTTGCTGAGCATGGGATCGAACTCGGCCGGCACCGTCACACCGGCCTCCAGCCAGCCGTCGACGCGCAGGGATTCACTCGGGGCAGGCAGCTCGAGGGCCGTCACCAGACCGGGCGACGGACGAAAGTCCCGGGCCGGATCTTCCGCATAGACGCGGACCTGCATGGCGTTACCGCAAACCGCAGGCTCTTTCAGGAAGTCCTGCTCGTCCTGCGCAATGCGCACCATCCATTCGACGATATCGACGCCGGTCACCAGCTCCGTGACGCCATGCTCCACCTGCAGCCGCGCGTTGACCTCGAGGAAGTGAAAATCCTCGCGATCGGCATCGTAGAGAAACTCCACGGTCCCGGCGGAACGGTAGGAAACGCGCTCGAGCAGTCGCCTCGCGGCTTCGTGCATGGCTGAGCGCACCCCTTCCGGGAGCGCGGGTGCGGGCGCTTCTTCGATGATCTTCTGGTTACGGCGCTGCATGGAGCAGTCCCGGTCGCCGAGCACGATCACCCTGCCCTCGCCATCACCGAAGGCCTGTACCTCCACGTGGCGGGCGGCGTCGATGAAGCGCTCGAGATAGAGCCGGTCGTCACCAAAGCTGCTCGCCGCCTGCGCGGTGACGGCGTCGAAAGCGGCGCGGAGCTCCTCGGTCGTGCGGC
Source organism: Pseudomonadales bacterium (assembly GCA_965230005.1). GTDB lineage: Bacteria > Pseudomonadota > Gammaproteobacteria > Pseudomonadales > Azotimanducaceae > SZUA-309. The sequence continues at coordinate 5,072,535 of OZ245934.1, read as the reverse complement.
AGGCACGCATGCCGATACCACCACCTCCGGCGCTGCTCTTGAGCATCACCGGCCAGCCAATCTCCGCCGCAGCCGCGAGCGCCTCATCGATCGACTCGAGCAGCGGCGACCCGGTCAGCAGCGGCACGTCCGCTTCCGCCGCGAGGCGCCTGGCCTCGTGTTTGAGCCCGAAAGCTTCAATCTGCGGTCCCGTTGGTCCGAGAAAGCGGAGACCCGCTGCTTCAACGGCTTCGGCAAAAGCCGGATTCTCCGAGAGAAAGCCGTAGCCGGGATGAATCGCATCCGCCTCTGCCCGCCGGGCGATGTCCAGCAGCCGTTCGGCGTTGAGGTAGGTATCGACAGCACCACCGGCACCGAGGCTGTAGGCTTCGGTCGCCTGTGCCACATGCCGGGAAGCCCGATCCGCTTCCGCAAACACGGCGATGCTCTTGATGCCCATGCGCTCGAGCGTTCGTTGCACGCGCGTGGCGATGGCGCCCCGATTGGCGATGAGCACGCGTTGGATCATGGTCAGGTGTCCTGGTCTGTCAGCTGCCGTCGTAAACGACGAACTCGACCGGTGTCGGGTTGAAGCCGCTGCAGGGGTTATTCAACTGCGGACAGTTGGAAATCAGCACGAGCACGTCCATCTCAGCCCGGAGCTCGACGTAGTGGCCGGGGCCGGAGATACCGTCTTCGAAGGTGAGCCCACCAGCCGGTGTAACCGGCACGTTCATGAAGAAGTTGATATTGCTGCCGATGTCGCGCTTGGTCAGACCGTCGCACTTGGCGAGCAGCCCGAGGAGAAAGTTGTCCCGGCAGTTGTGCATGAACTTCTTGTCATGCGCATAGCGCACCGTGTTGCTCTCGGCGGCGCAGGCGCCGCCGAGGGTGTCGTGGCGACCGACCGTATCGTCGACGATCGTCAGCAGGGGCCGGTTCTCCGTCGAGAGGAGTGTGGTGCCGGTGGTGAGATAAACGTTTTTCTGTGCGCGGATCGTATCAACGGCGGAGTAGCGCTCCGTGGGGTCTTCCGCACTGAAGAAAAAGGCGTCGATGGCCTCGTTGCCTTCCGTGTCGATGATGCGGCAGTGCTGGCCAGCCTTGAGCTCCGCAACGAAGGGATGTCCCGCGCGGATGGTGGTGCTCGACAGCGGCGTTCTTTCGCTCATGAGCTCGCTCACGCCACACCTCCCGTCTGCGCAAACCACTGCTCGCTGTTCTGGAAACCCCGCTCATTTTCCGGGAGCACCGTGCGGCAGGGATCGTCGGCCGGCGCCGGACCGGTCCAGTGGACCGAGAGCGCCACATCACCGGTCGGGTAACGGTCCCCGGGCGCCAGCGGATGCGGCGCGCTGTTCAACACGACCAGACAGTTGAGCTCTGCGCGCAGCTCAACGGTGCTGCCGGCCGGCGAGTTGTCGGCCTTGAAGATCATGTTGCCGGCTTCGTCCGTTTCGACCCGGCTGAAGAGATTCACATTGGCAACCAGATCCCGCCGGGACAGACCCCAGCGCCCGAGCTCGACGAGAAATCCGTCACGACCATTCCGGTAGTAGTCGTTCCGTGCGCTCTGAAAGTCGAGGTCGCCATATTGGGCTGTGATCATGTCCGCATTAGTGGTCCCGCAGAAGGTGTCGTGCCAGCCGCAGTCGTCGCGGGTGAAAGACATCATGACCCGGCCCATATCCGAGTAGAGGACGTAAGGCACCGTCAACCGGGAGATGTGCTGAGCCTTCAGCGTATCGGCCATGTTGTAGCGCTCGGTCTTCTCATCCTGGTTGAACACCAGCAGACCGACGTTTGCACCACCCTCGAGGTCCGTCAGACGCAGCGTGTAGCCGCGACGCACGATGAGCGAAAAGTGGCAGCCGGGCGGCAGCACCTCTTCAAGGACGGCAGCTTGGGCGGTTGCAGCTGAAGCGGCGCTAGGCATGTTGCAGAGTCTCCATTGGGATTCGTTCGAGTGGCTCGTCGACGGGTCGCCGGCCGAGCGCCAGGTCGTAGGTGATTTTCGCGCCAGCCGCCGGTTCCGGTGGCACCGGTCGGTCGAGGACCAGCATGCGGGTGCCGAGGCCGAAGGCCTCGGAAAGATCATGGGTCACCATCACCACCGTCATACTCGTACCCGCCCAGAGTTCCTTGAGCAGCACGTGCATGCTGGCGCGATTACCAGGATCGAGGGCGCCGAACGGTTCGTCGAGCAGCAGCAGCGGCGGCTCCAGAGCGATGGCCTGGGCGAGTGCGAGACGCTGCTGCATGCCCCCGGAAAGTTGTACCGGATAACGTTCGGCGGCTTCCGTCAGCCCAACGGCTTCGAGAAGCTCGTTCGCGCGCTTGCGGATGGACGTCCGCTTGGCGCCGAAGCAGCGACCCAGCAACCGATCACCGTCGCGCAGCTCGAGGCCAAAGCGCACGTTCTCCGCCACTGTCAGATGCCGGAACACGGAGTAGCGCTGGAAGACGATACCCCGCTCCGGCGAAGGTTCCGCGGGCAGCGGCTTACCGTCGAGCAGCACTCGGCCGGAGGTCGGTGTCTCCTGACCGAGCAGCAGTTTCAAGAGCGTGCTCTTCCCACAGCCGCTGGCACCGACGACCGTGCAGAACTCCCCGCTGGCAAGCTCGAGGTCGATGCCATCCAGCACAACCGTCTCGCCGTACACCTTGCGCAGTTGCTCGAGCTGCAGTGCGCTCATGTCTTCGCCTCGGCATCGACCTGAGCCGCGTACCAGGGGAAAAGCGCGAGGTTGATCCGGCGCAAGGCATAGTCCGTCAGCCAGGCAAGCAGCGTAATCCAGGCCACGTAAGGCAGGATGATGTCCATGGCGAGATAGCGTCGGACGAGAAAGATCCGGTAGCCAAGCCCCTCCGTGGAGGCAATCGCTTCCGCGGCGATGAGAAAAAGCCAGGCAGCGCCGAGGGAAAGCCGGACCGCGTCAATCAGTCGCGGCAGCATCTGCGGCAACACCACACGCCAGAGCGTAAGCCAGGTTCCCGCGCCCAGCGTCTGCGCCTTGATGAGCTCCTCCGCAGGCAGCTCACGGATTCTCGCCTCGAGGTCACGGGCGATGAAAGGGCCTACCCCGATCGCAATGAGCACGATCTTCGACAGCTCATCCAGGCCAAGGGTGATGAACAGGATCGGCAGCAGCGCCAGCGGTGGCACCATGGCGAGTGCCGCCAGCGATGGTGACAGCACCGCGCGCATCATCGGCAGCAGGCCGGCAAGCAGGCCGATGACCAGGCCGAAGAAGGCACCGGTACCCACACCCAGCGCCAGCCGCTCGAGGCTCGTCACCGTGTCTGTCCAGAGCAGATAGTCGCCGGAGCGTTTGTCCTCCGTAAACGCCATGCGAACGATGGCATCGCCCATGGTGCTGAACGCAGGGAGCAGCCTGTCCTGGGGATTCTCAGCCAGCCGGACGCTCGACGCTGCCTGATAGGTCAGCAGCAGTGCGAGGAACGGCACCGCGGTCAGGCCGAGCGCCAGGGATCGACTGGGTCGCAGGTTGATGAGGCGGGGCACGTTCAGACAGTTCTTGAGCTGGATCGAGATCGCAATGCCGGGCGTCAGGGACCGGAGGACGTTGCAGCTTCCATGGCCGCTTCCATGGCGGCGGCCATGAAGGTTTCCGTGAAGCGCAGGCGCACATTACCGCTGTTACCCCAGACGGAACCGTCGGCAAACTCGATGCCTACGAACTCTGCATCAGGGGCACTGGGACCAAGCAAGCCTTTGCTGAAGGAAAACTCAGCGACCCGCTGCATGGTTTCCTGGGGCGCATCGCTCGTCACGAAGGCGACGCCATCCTCAGGCGTGGGGAAGAGGTACGTCGTTTCCAGTTGATTGTCGAAGCTGGCCAGATCGGTGCCAGACGCGGCGGCCATGTGCTCGCGCACGGCACCCCCTCGCATCTCATCGAGCATGAGGGCAATGGTTTCATACCAGGCGCCGGCTAGCGCGTGGCCGAATTCCGGATGGGCTTCGAGGGTTTCCGTGTTCACCACCGTGAGATCGAGAATCTCACCGGGAATCTGACTGGAGTCGAAGACGGTCTTTGCTGCCGGCATGCCGCGGATCTCTGCGAGCATCGGATTCCAGGTCACCAGCGCCTCGACGCCGGTTCCTGCCCAGGCGCTCACCATGTCTGCATCCGACGTATTGATGAGGGTAATGTCCCGCTCGGAGAGGCCGACGGAGTCGAGGGCGCGGGCCAGCAGGTAATGCGATACGGACAGCTCGACGAGATTCACCGGCAAACCGCGAATCGCCGCTAGCTCCTCCGCGTCACGCAGGACCACCGCATCGTTCCCGTTCGAATAGTCGCCGACGATGAGGGCGGTGGTGTCGACACCGCTGGCCGAAGCGATGGTCAGGATATCCATGTTGGTGGCGGTGACGGCGTCGAACTGACCGGCCGTGTACTGATTCACGGACTCGATGTAATCGTTGATCTGGACGACCTCGATCTCGATCCCGTAACGGTCCGCCCAGCGATCGACGATGCCCTGCGAGTCCGCGTACTCCCACGGCATCCAGCCGACGTATATCGACCAGGCGATTGTGAAGCTCGGCTTGTCTGCTGCCTGCGCGCCCAGCGCCTGTGACCAGAGCAGTGCACTCAGCAACAGCGTCGCGAGGGTCTTCATGGTCGTTCTCATTGGCCTGTTCTCCAAAATAGGGGTCATAGCTTTGTTCTAAAGTGGTGCAATCGCGTGCTGGCCGCGCTCATTCGGGGCACAGTCAGGCATCGAAGACCGCCAGATACTCGTCGTGGAGACGGGCAATCGGTGCCTCGTGGTGCATGGTCATGGGGCCTATGGCGTAGGCATCGGATTGCACTGCCGCCTGCAGTCGCTGGGTCATCGCGGCGTCTTCCACCTCGGTAATCTCTCGAAAGGCCTGCAACATCGAGGCCGAGAGTTCCGCGTTCACCTCCTGCTCGGCTGCCACCAGTGCGCGAAAGTGCATCCGGGCCCGCTCCGGTCCCAAGGGCTGCACCAATCCGGTGGCGAAGTAGCCTGCACCGGTAAAGAGCGTGAGGTTCGGAAACAGCAGGTGCGCACCGTTCTGGCGCTGTCGCTCGTCGAGGCCTTTGATCGGCACAAGGTCTGGGGTAAAGGCGGTTTCGACCTGCGACGCCGGTTCGAAAGACGCCCAGTGGGCACCGGTCTGCAGCATCTCCCCGGCGTGGTGGTCCCACATACGCAGGGTCTTGGGATGCGTGTACCAGAGGTGATACCAGTCGACGTGGTTCTCGATGTAGAACTTCCAGTTCGCCTCGAATTCATAGGTGCCTGAGGTGATGACCTGCAGCTGGTCGGGCTGAAAAGCACCGAGCAGTTCAGGGATCCCGGCCAGCCATTGCTCGAGGGCCGGCGCCTTGCCGTCAGGATTCACGAAAACGAGCCCTGCCCACTGGTCGACGGCCACCGGCAGCAGGCCCCACTCGGAACGCTCGAGGTCGGCAAGTTCGCCGGCCTGCTGAGGAACGTTGCTCAAACTTCCATCGAGTTCGTAACGCCACCGATGATAGGGACAAACGATCGCGGAGCAGCTGCCACTGCCGTCCAGGAGCTTGGCGCCGCGATGCCGGCAGACGTTGTGAAAGGCCCGCAACTCGCCGTCCTCGTCGCGCACTACGAGGACTGGCGCGCCGCCGATATCGGCCGTCAGATAAGCGCCCGCACCTTCGAGATCCCGGGATTCGCCGACGAAATTCCAGGTGCGCCGGAAAAGCTGGCGAGCTTCGCGGGCGTACCAGTCCTCCCGGTAGTAAGCCTCCGGGGGCAGCTGGTAGCCATTGCCCGGCTGAGGCGGTCGTGCGGTGTTGGCCTCTTGAGCCATGTTCGGTCCTTCAAGCGTCACGGTGCAGGCAGCAGGAACCGTGCCAGCTCCGAGGTCCCTGCGCTCACTCACCCCTCACGAGCGGCAAGCCAGCCGCGCCACCCGCCGAAAGACGTGATGTCCTGGGCACCGGCTTCACAACCGGCGGCACCAATGAAACCAACCACCTCGCTGCCGTCGTCGAGACGGACCTTGCCCAGGCCCAGGGGTGCCGGGATGCCTGCCAGGAAGCTGCCGATGGTTTCTTCCGGCAGATCCCAGAGCTCCACCTCGATACTGGCGCTGCTGTCTGCATCTGCCACCAGAGCAGGACGCTCCGGCGGCCCACCAGGCAAGGCGAAGATGCGATAGCCGGGGGCCGTGCTGCAGCGCTTGACCAGCCTGCCGCCTCGATCCAGCACCTGATGATTCAGCGGCAGACCTTCCATGTGTGCGCCGGCGAGGACCAGCGGATAACCCCGCGTGGCGCGCCAGGGCTCATCCAGAAAGCGCGCAGCCAGCTCGAGGAGGGCGTGGTCCGTGCCGGCGCCGGCAAAGAGCGTTACGCCGAAAGGCAGGCCTGCTTCGTTTTCCCCGGCCGGCACCGCAACGGCCGCGTAGTCCAGCAGGTTCATGAAGTTCGTAAAACGACCCAGGGCGGTGTTGACGGCAATCGGATCCGCCGCCACGGCCTCGATGGTTGGAAAGCGATCGACGGTGGGCACCATGACCGCATCCACCTCGAGAAACAGGGCACTGGCGGCTGCAGCGCTGGCGCGCAATGCATCGAAGCCACGGAAAGCCGCGATCGCATCCTGCTCTGCCGCTCCGGAGATAATGGCTGCCGTCACAGGATGAACGTCCTCCGGATGGTCCTTGATGAAGGACCCCACGGCCGACGCCCGCTCAGCGACCCAGGGGCCGTCGTAGAGCAGTTCACCGGCTGCAACAAAGGGGTCGACGTCGATGGGGATGACCGTGCAGCCGATGGCCTCGAGACGGGCACAGGCCCCCTCGAACTCGGCTGGTCCCCAGGCAGGGTCAGGAAAGGCAAGATTTGCCGGCAGCGGCACACCGACCCGGACAGGCAGCGGCAGAAATCGTCGGGGCAGTTCCCGGGAGCCGGCATCCAGCCCATCCGCACCGCTCAACACATCCAGCAGCAGTGCCGCATCGGCAACGCTGCGGGTGAAGGTGGTCACGCAGTCGAGGGATCGACAGGCAGGGACCACACCGGTCGTTGGCAGCAGACCCCGGCTTGGCTTCAGGCCGACGAGGCCGTTCAGCGCGGCCGGCACGCGCCCGGAACCCGCCGTGTCCGTGCCCAGGGCAAAGTCGGCCTCACCGAGAGCGACAGCCACCGCTGAACCTGAACTGGATCCTCCGGATATTCGCTCAGGATCATGGGCATTGCGGCAGGCGCCATAGGGAGATCGGGTGCCAACAAGGCCCGTCGCGAACTGATCGAGGTTGGTTTTGCCGAGGGGGATGGCGCCGGCGTCGAGCGCGCGCTGCACGACCGTCGCCGAGGCTTCCGGCGTATAGGCGTAGGCCGGGCAGCCGGCGGTTGTGGCCACACCCGCCAGATCGATGTTGTCCTTGATGGCAAACACCAGACCCGCCAGGGGAGCGGACAGCTCGTCTTTCCGGTAGCGGAGGCTCTCTGCCGGGGTGAGGCGCTCGATCCAGACGTTGTGATCGGCATTGTTCGCAGACTCGGCAGCGAGGCGTTCGAGGCGCTCCTGGAGGCCCTCGTCGGCGGCCTGCTGCGCTTGAAAGGGCGCCCCCATCAGAGGTCGGATCCCATGTGGGCAGGCAGGATGGAGTCAGCACGACAGAACGATGGGAGGAGTGTTGAGCTCATGAACGCGGGGTCCTTCGATTGGGTCCGGCGCAACGACCGGCCTCGGTAATTGGCAAGTGCCGCTCTATCGGCGACAGTGAGAGTGATCCTTTGCAAGCAAATTTCGCGCCCGGCGGTTCGGGCTGAGGGATCAATGGATCTTTGCACGCGGATTGCATGACCCGGACCGTCCGGCCCCGGAGCGATCTTCTCCGCCCGCGCTGTGGGCCAAACGCCAACCCAAGGAATTCGGATGTCATTTCATGCGCTATCACTCACCCCTGCTGCGGTCCTCTTCACCTGCGCGATCTGCCTCATGACCGGTTGCTCTGAGTCGAACAACAAGCCGCAGAACGCCGGTGTGCCGGAGGAAGCGACGCCCCTGCCGGGCAATGAGGCCAGCTCGAGAGAAAACGGGCTATCGGCGGCGGACTCGCCGGAGGTTGCGGAACGTCTCTCGATCGCAGAGGCATTGATCGACGCTTTTTACTCCTTCGATCCGGAACGCCTCGCACCCCTGCTGACGGCGGCCGGCGAATCTGCGGCCCGGCTCCTCTACTATCAGGGTTGGGCTGAAGGCGGTAACTACAGGATCGTCGAGCGCGGATCCTGCGTTGCCGATACGGCCACTCAGGTTCGATGCCCGATCACCGTCGAGGACGATCCGGTCATGGCCCTCGGCAGCGACTTCAAGGTCACCGACACCTTCACGATCACCTTCGACGGCACGACGATCACCAAGGTCGAGACGAACTCCGATGATCAGCCCATCTATTACCAGGCCTACGAATGGGTCGTTGAGAACATGCCCGAAGTCATGGAAGGTCCCTGCCGGGGATTTTTCGACGGCGGCCCGACGCCGGGTGCCTGCGCCCAGGCCATGACGGCAGGATATCGCGCGTTTGCTGCGAGCCCTGAGTTCCCCGGCCTCGACGCCGGTTCGCCCGATTCCTCCGGCCCGTAATGGTGCAGACCTCGGGCCCGGGCACCACCATGGCACCATGCAGGTGCGCGTTTCCGCCGTCTCCGGGCGTCAGCCCGGGCTGGTCTGCCGCACGCTGCTTCAGAGATCGGTGAGTTTCTCTTTCGGATAAAACGCCAGGAGCAGCTGATCCTTCAGAGATAACGGCACCGCTTTGCCCGCGCCGATCTGCCCTTCGTTCTCATCCCCACAATAGGTGCCGAACACACGATCCCAGAAGATGATGTTGCATCCGTAATTGGTGTTGCTGTGTTCGAGGGCGTGGGCGTGGTGGATGTGATGCTGTTGGGCGGTGGCGAAGAACCAGTTGTAGACGGGCATCGATTTCAGCGGCAGGTTCGAGTGATTGAGGATGCCGTTCCAGATGCCAAATGCGCCGGCAACGGCCATCACGTGGTCACTTGCCCCCATCAGCGCCAGGGCGACCGGTGTGCCCATGAACAGCGCCAGCCATTCGAGCGGATGAGTCCGATCGCCGCGCATGCAACCCATCTTCGTGATGTGATGGTGGGTCGCGTGGATGCGCCACCAGAACAGCGACTCGTGCTGCACCCGGTGCAGCCAGTAGTAAACGAAGCTCGACACCCCGAGCACCAGGAGGGCGCTGCCAATCAGTCCCAGAAAAGTATCGGGCTCGAGGGAGATATGCAGCGGGGTGAGATCACGCAGCGCCCGGATACCTTCGGAGATGGGGGTTTCGTAGAAATCGCTGTAGAGCGGCACGAACACCAGACCCGCGGCAGCGAGCCAGCCAGCATCCTCGATCATCTCTTTGGGCTCGAGGAGCCAGTCTTTGCGTTTCGTCCAGATTCGCTCGGCAAAGAGGACCAGCGGGATCGGCAGGACGATCATGACGGCGGCAAACAGTTCGTGGTTCATCCATTCCGTGGTGATCATCGTCGCCACCAGAAACATCGAACCCAGCACCAGGATCGGTTGAACCAGGGCACGAAGCAGGTCCTGACGGGTCCATGATCGCGCACGCTTCAGTTCCGCGGCGGCGTTTTCGAGAAAACTCTCGCCACCACCCGAAGAGGCGCGGCTAAAAGAGTCCTGGACCTGATCGCTCATAAAAAAGTCTCCGCGAGGGGCGTGTTGCTACCCGGGAGGCTGTGCAAAAACCATGCAAGCTCTACCCAGGTGCCACAGGCGCGACCAGTGACAACCCCCAGGCGCGCCGAGTCCCGCGATGACTTGGCGCTTTCCCTGGTTTTCTTCGGGCCAAACGCCGACAACCGACTTCAGGTCAGCGGCGTCGAGCCGCCCTTCGGCGTTGATCAGGCGCCTCTCAGACCGTTGCAGGCCATCCATTCCCGCCACAAGACAGGGCGACGGATGCCCCATCGTAAGGCGCCTGCGCCAGAGGTGTGCAAGTCGACCTCGACGTCATGGCACAAAAAGGCACGAGCCAGCGGGTGATCGCCCCAGCAGGTCGCGCAGTCCCGGCGTCGGCCAGCGCGTCGGCCGACAATGACGCAAACGCTGGCACGCACATTGCAATCTTCCTGTCGAAAACAACAAAATGGCACGGGGACTTTTGCGCCTGCACCAACTCGGGACGCGCCTTTCGCGAGACCGGTTGGGCGACAGGACGCCGCAAATACAGCCAACGGCAGTTGCATACCCCCGCGCGGTCCAGGGACGGACCGCACGGCGGTTCTCGAGCGGCTGGTTTTCGCGACCGCTCCTGCCCTTCGGCTTCAGGGGACTCTCGGCAGAACAACAGGAAACGCACATGCAAGCGAACTGGACCGGCGCGCTGCTGCTCATGGCAGCCGCACTCATCGGCAGCTATGCCTTCTCTGGCAACAAAGCCCTGGCCGCCGACTTCGAATGGGATTCCATGATCGGCGTCGTCTCCGAGGTGGGAGAACCAGGCCCGCACTGGTTCACGATCCGAGGCAGACACATCGCCTATCTCATCGACGGCGACAGCGGTGAAGTCCAGGGCACCATGACCCTGTCCATGTTCTCCCCTGCCCTGGCACCGCAGGTGTCGGAAGGCCGCTTTTACTCCTACGGGAGCTTCTACAGCCGCACCTACTACGGCGAACGTACGGACGCCGTGCTCACTTTCGACGCGAAGACCATGGCGCCCATCGGCGAAGTGATCATCCCGTCGAAGTCCGCCGGCATCGGCCACAGCGGCATGATCGGCCTCATCGACGACCGCTTCATCGGCGTCTGGAACATCACCCCGGCCATGTCCGTGAGCATCGTCGACACCCGGGACCAGGATTTCGTCGCGGAAATCTCAACGCCCGGTTGCGCCGCGGTTTATCCCACAGGGCGCGGCTTCCTCATGCCCTGCGGCGACGGCACACTGCAATACGTGGCTCTGAACCGGGACGGGACCGAGTCGTCGCGCACCCGCAGCGATGCGTTTTTCGAGATCGAAGAAGACCCGGTATTCGACTACGCCGTACCGACGGCCAGCGGCTGGCTGTTCATGTCCATGGACGGTCTGGTTTTCGAAGCCACCGTTGATGACGGGGAGATCAGTGTCAGCGAACCCTGGTCCGTCCTCGCCGGTGAGGAAGAAGGCAGCGAATGGCGCATCGGCGGACGTCAGCCCTTCGCCTACAACGCCGAACTCGGCCTGCTCTTCACCCTCATGCACGAAGGCGGCGGCCAGGAGACCTTCGAAGATGCGGGTTCTGAGATCTGGGCCTTCAGCATGGCCTCCAAGCGCCGCGGCTATCGGCTGGCGCTCGAGGAGGAAGCGCTCGCATCGGGTATCCAGGTTACCCAGGATGGAGAGCCGCTGCTGATCCTCGCGCCCGAGGAAACGGACAGTACCCGCATCTACGACGCCGTGACCGGACATCCACTCCGCGAGATCGAAGAGATGCGGGGTGGACTCATTCAGAACCTGGGAGGCTGACGATGCTCGACCTGACCGTTCAGCTGCCGCTGGCCATGGCACTGTCCCTGCTGTTTCTCAGCGCCGGTCTGCACAAGGTGCGCAGCGGGATCCGTTTCGACGCGGTGCTTGGCGCCTATGATCTGCTGCCGGAGGCGCTGTTGACGCCGGCAAGGAAAACCTTGAGTGCCCTGGAACTGTTGCTTGCCCTGGCGCTCCTCGTGCCGGCCAGCTGGCCGCTGTCGGGACCGGTGGCGGCCGGACTGCTCGGGATCTATGCGCTCGCCATGGCCATCAACCTCGCCCGCGGCCGGCGGCACATCGATTGCGGCTGCGGAGACACCCCGCACAGCCTGTCCGGTGCCCTGCTGCTGCGCAACGCTTTCCTGGCCGCCGCCGCCGCCGCCCTGGTGCTGCCAACGGCGGCGCGCAGTCTCGGCGGCGTCGACTACCTGATCATCGCCATGGCCTGCGCCGCCCTGACCCTTCTTTACGTGACCTTCGAAGCCCTCGACCGGAGCGCTGCGAAGCTGAAAGCCTGGAGTAACGACTCATGAACGAACTCATTCTCGCGAGCTACGGCCTGCTCTGGATCATCGTCCTGTTATTGATCGTCATGGTGGCCGCCCTCACCCGCCAGATCGGCCTGCTGCATACGCGCCTCGCGCCTGCCGGTGCACTGATGACGAGCGCCGGACCAAAGGTCGGTGAACGGGCACCCGCCTTTCCCATCGACGACCTGACCGGCAACAGCGTGTCCGTTGGCGGTGAACGCTCCCACGCCCAGCTCATTCTCTTCGTTTCCCCAACCTGTCCGATCTGTAAGACGCTGGTGCCAACGGCCAAGTCACTCGCCAGAGACGAGCGCCGTCGCCTCGAGCTGATTTTTGCCAGCGACGGCGGCGAGGCGGCGGAACACCACGCTTACGTCGAACGCATGGGCCTCGACGACTACCCTTACGTCGTTTCCCTGGAACTCGGGATGCGCTTCGAGGTTGGCAAGCTCCCCTATGCGGTGCTCATTGGCGCAGATGGTGTCCTTCGCTCCAAAGGACTCGTGAACAGCCGTGAACACCTCGAAAGTCTCGTGGAAGCCATGGACTCCGGCTACGAGTCCATTCAGGACTACCTCGCGGACGGCAAGCTGCTGGGAGAGCGCGCATGAGCCATACATCACTGCCCCGGGAAGAACGCCAGAAACTCAAGCAACTCGTCGCCGACCTCGATCTCCTTGGCGGCGTGGATCGCCTGACCGACCGCCTGACGCGCAGCATCTCCAACGGCACATCGCGGCGTTCATTTATTGGCCGCCTCGGCACGTTTCTGGTGGGCATGGGCGCGGTCCCTCTCCTGCCCGTCTACCGGGAAGCAGCCGCCGCCGCGAGCGTCCCGGAACTCGGGGACCCGGAAACCTGCGACTACTGGCGCTACTGCGGTTTCAGCGGCTCACTGTGCAGCTGCTACGGCGGGTCTCACACCCAGTGTCCGGCAGGCTCCGAACCTGCCACGGTCGCCTGGGTCGGCACCTGTCACAACCCCGTTGACGGCAAAAACTACCTGATCTCCTACAACGACTGCTGCGGCAAGAGTTCCGGCGGGCGTTGCGGCTGTCATCGCAGCGAAGGGGACAAACCCGTCTACTTCCCGTCCAAATCGAACAGCATTCTCTGGTGCTTCGGTTCCCAGAGTCACGCCTACCACTGCACGCTGGCCCTGGTGATCGGTCAGGGCGGGGAAACGGCCAGCGGATGACGTCCGGCGCGGCAGTGCGGCGGCGATTCCTGCGCGGTGTCGCCAGGCTCGGGCTGCTGCTCGGCGCCGGCCTGACCATGAACAGCCAGGCCGATCCTGCCTACGACTACCTGCTGCATTGCGCCGGATGCCATCTGCCCGATGGGGCCGGTGCGCCGCCTCTGGTCCCCGACCTGCGCACAGACCTGGGGCGTCTGGCCACCTTCCCAGCCGGGCGTGCCTACCTCGCCCGGGTACCCGGTTCTGCCCAGGCACCGATCAGCGACGAAGCCCTGGCTGAGCTCCTGACCTGGATGGTCGAGCGTTTTGCCGGTGTTCCGGCGCCGCCCTTCGACGCCCAGGTCATCGGGCCGCAACGGAAGGTCCCGCTGGCTGATCCACTCAGCTTCCGCGCTGCGGTGCTCGAAGCACTGCCTGCGGATCAGAACGGGCCCTGAGCGCAGGGCTGTCCGGAGACCCGTCCTCCGAAAACAGCAGCACGATGGGATGCACCGTCGTTGGTCATGGCAGCGGTCATTGCACCATTAATGCACCAGGAACAGGCACCCTTCAGGCACCACGGGCGGGAAATCCCCGGGTATCTGGGCGAAACACGCCCCAAATCGTGGCATGGATTCTGCACCGTCATCCCACCTCAATCACGGACACCGGTAGAGCTAAAACAAGAATGACAACGACCCTACGCCAGATCCTACTCACCCTGAGCCTGCTCTTGTCCCTCGGCTTCGGCGTGGCTCGGGCAGAGGAAGACACGATCAAAGTCGGCATCCTTCACTCCCTCTCGGGCACCATGGCCATCAGCGAGACGACGCTGAAAGACACCATGCTCATGCTCATCGACGAGCAGAATGCCCGCGGTGGGCTCCTCGGCCGGCAGCTGGAAGCCGTGGTGGTGGATCCGGCATCGAACTGGCCGCTGTTCGCCGAAAAGGCCCGCGCGCTCCTCGAGAAGGATCAGGTGGCGGCCGTCTTCGGCTGCTGGACCAGCGTGTCCCGGAAGTCGGTGCTGCCCGTCTTCGAGGAGCTGAACGGTCTGCTTTTCTATCCGGTTCAGTACGAGGGTGAAGAGTCGTCGAAGAACGTCTTCTACACCGGTGCGGCGCCCAACCAGCAGGCCATTCCAGCCGTGGACTATCTGATGGAGCTCGGCGTGGAACGTTGGGTGCTGGCCGGCACCGACTACGTCTATCCGCGCACCACCAACAAGATTCTCGAAGCCTATCTCAAGGCGAACGGTGTCTCCGACGACGACATCCTCATCAACTACACCCCCTTCGGGCATTCCGACTGGCAGTCCATCGTCTCGGACATCAAGCGCTTCGGCGCCACAGGTCGAAAGACCGCCGTCGTATCGACCATCAACGGCGATGCCAACGTACCCTTCTACAAGGAGCTCGCCAACCAGGGTGTGTCGGCAGAAGACATCCCCGTAGTGGCTTTCTCCGTGGGCGAAGAGGAGCTGTCCGGCATCGACACGAGCCCCCTGGTCGGTCACCTCGCCGCCTGGAACTACTTCATGAGCGTTGAAGCCGACGCGAACGACGATTTCATCGACAGCTGGCTCGACTTCATCGACGACGAAGACCGGGTCACCAACGATCCCATGGAAGCCCACTACATCGGTTTCAACATGTGGGTAGAAGCCGTGAAGAAGGCCGGGACCACGGACCCGGACGCCGTGCAGGCGGCCATCATCGGCGTGGCCGTGCCGAACCTTTCCGGCGGCATCTCCACGATGATGCCGAACCATCACATCACCAAACCCGTGCTCATTGGCGAGATTCAGGACGACGGCCAGTTCCAGGTGGTCTGGTCGACGCCGGGTACGGTGGTCGGTGACGAGTGGTCCGATTACCTCCCGGGTTCCCGGGATCTCATCTCCGACTGGCGCCCACCCCTGGCCTGCGGGAACTACAACGTGAAGACGGGTACGTGCTCAGGACAGAACTACTGAGCCGCTGCTCCCGCAGGACCCGCCTCACCCTTCTCTGTCTGGTCGTCCTCGGCTGCGGCAACAGCGCCGTTGCCGCAACGGCTTCCGATGCCGAGACCGCCTTCGCACAAGCCGTGGAGGCACTGCGCGACGGTGACTTCGACGATCGGGCGGCAGCGGCAGCCGCACTGGCTGAGCTCGATCATCCCCGGGTTGAGATCGTCCTCGAAGGGCTCATTGACGGCAGCCTGCAGAAGCGCCGGGAAGATGATCGGGTCGTGTTCGCCGAACGCATCGATGGCGGCTTCGCGCTGTCCGATGCCATCACCGGGGAGACCCTGGAGGATGTGCGTCGCCGCGGCGTGCGGAAGATTGCCGTCAACAATGCCCTGCGCAGCGAACTGCGGCAGCTCCTGGCCCGGAGAAGCCTCAGCGCATCGGATCCCGCCATACGTCTGGCCGCCGTGGAGGCGCTCTTCGACAGTCTCGATCCTGCCTCCGCAGCGATTCTCGAGGAGGCCATCACCGCCGAGCCCGACACCCGGGTGCGCCGCGCCATCGAGGAAGCCCTGGCCCTGGCCGATCTCGAAAGCGGTACCGACGCCGAACGTCTTGCGGCCATGGAGACCCTCGCAGGATCCGTCCACCCTGCCGTTCGCGGCGCCCTGACCGAGCTGCGGGACGATGACTCCGCCGCGGCACCCCTCCGTGAAGAAGCCGCCGAAGCGCTTCGCGCCATCGAGCGGCGCCTGGACCGCCTGGCCATGGCCGAAACCGTGTTTTTCGGTCTCAGTCTCGGTTCCGTGCTCGTCCTTGCCGCCATCGGCCTGGCCATCACCTTCGGCGTCATGGGCGTCATCAACATGGCTCATGGCGAACTCATCATGCTCGGCGCTTACACCACGTACGTCGTGCAACAGCTCATGCCCGGCGCCATCGGTGCATCGCTGATCATCGCCATACCCGCCGCCTTTCTGGTCAGCGGACTCGTCGGCATGGCCATCGAACGCGGTGTCATCCGGCGGCTCTATGGCCGTCCGCTCGAGACCCTGCTCGCAACTTTCGGCATCAGCCTCGTCCTGCAACAGGCCGTACGCAGCATTTTCTCGCCCCTGAACCGTTCCGTGGCCACGCCCGAGTGGATGAGCGGCTCCATCGAGCTCACCGCCGGTCTCGCTGTGACCTACAACCGGCTGACCATCATCGTCTTCAGCCTGCTGGTGTTCGGCCTGCTCTGGCTGACATTGCAACGCACGCGCCTTGGCCTCGAGGTCCGCGCCGTTGCCCAGAACCGAAACATGGCCCGGGCCCTCGGAGTGAAGAGCGGCTGGGTGGACAGTCTGACCTTCGGTCTCGGTTCCGGGGTGGCCGGTGTGGCCGGCGTCGCCCTTTCGCAGCTCACCAACGTCGGCCCGAATCTCGGCCAGGCTTACATCGTCGACTGCTTCATGGTGGTCGTGTTCGGCGGTGTCGGAAATCTCTGGGGCACCCTGGTGGCCGGGCTTTCCCTCGGCGTCGCGAACAAGTTTCTCGAGCCCTTCGCGGGCGCCGTCATGGCGAAGATCCTCGTGCTGGTGTTCATCATCCTGTTCATTCAGCGCCGGCCGAGCGGTCTCTTCCCGCAGCGCGGGCGGGCGGCGGAAAGCTGATGCTGCGCTCTCTCGTCGCCAGTGACCGGGGCGGCGCCGTGCTGCTCGGCGCCGTGCTTCTGCTCGCCGTCGTGGTGCCTGCAGCGCATCTGCTGGCACCACCGGACTCACCGCTGCATCTGTCCGGTTACTGGGTCACGCTGCTCGGCAAGTATCTGTGTTTTGCGCTGCTGGCCATTTCCCTCGATCTCGTCTGGGGCTACTGCGGCATCCTGAGCCTGGGTCACGGCGCCTTCTTTGCCCTCGGCGGTTATGCCATGGGCATGTATCTCATGCGCCAGATCGGCAGCCGCGGCGTGTACGGCAACCCGGAGCTGCCGGATTTCATGGTGTTTCTGAACTGGGAGTCACTGCCCTGGTACTGGCTCGGCTTCGATCAGTTCTGGTTCGCCGCGCTCATGGTGCTGCTCGTACCCGGCACCCTGGCCTTCGTGTTCGGCTGGCTCGCCTTCCGCTCCCGCGTTACGGGCGTTTATCTCTCGATCATGACTCAGGCCCTCACCTACGCGCTCATGCTTGCCTTCTTCCGCAACGAGATGGGCTTCGGCGGCAACAACGGGCTCACGGACTTCAAGGATATCCTCGGCTACGACCTCAATGCGGCGACGACCCGCGCGGCGCTGTTCGTCGTCTCGGCCGTCGCCCTGGCTGCCGGCTATCTCGCCTGCCGCTACATCGTCCGCTCGAAGCTCGGCCGCGTCGTCATCGCCCTCAGAGACGCCGAATCCCGGGCCCGATTCATCGGCTATCGGGTCGAGGCATACAAGCTCTGGATCTTTACCTTCTCCGCCATGCTCGCCGGTGTTGCCGGCGCGCTTTACGTCCCACAGGTGGGCATCATCAATCCGAGTGAGTTTCAGCCGCTCAACTCCATCGAATACGTCATCTGGGTGGCCGTCGGCGGCCGCGGCACGCTTTATGGCGCCGCCCTCGGCGCCGTTGCCGTGAACTACGCCAAAACGCTTTTCACGGCCGCCCTCCCGGAGATCTGGCTGTTCGCGCTGGGTGCGCTGTTCGTGCTCGTCACGCTCTACCTGCCGCGCGGCGTCGTCGGTCTCATTGTCCGGAGAACGGCTCATGCCACTTAACGGCTGGCTGGACCGGGAGCGGGTGTTCGATGCCGTCATCGACTTCGACAACCTGCCGATCGATACGAGTCACGGACCGATCCTGTATCTCGAAAACGTCAGCGTCAGCTTCGACGGCTTCAAGGCGCTGAACGACCTGACGCTGTATATCGACGACGGCGAACTGCGCTGTCTCATCGGACCCAACGGTGCCGGCAAAACGACGCTCATGGATGTGATTACCGGGCGCACGCGACCGGACACGGGCACCGCCTTTCTCGGACAGCGTATCGATCTTCTGAAAATGAACGAGGCGCAGATCGCCCGGGCGGGCATCGGCCGCAAATTCCAGAAGCCCACGGTCTTCGAGAATCTGAGCGTCTGGGAGAACCTGGCCCTTGCGCTGAAAGCCCCTAAGGGTGTCTGGAACAGTCTCACGGCCCGCCTGAAGGGCTCGGACCGGAATCGGCTCGAAGAAGCGCTCGTAACCATAGGACTCACGGAACTCCGGAGCCAGGAGGCCGCCGCGCTTTCCCACGGTCAGAAGCAGTGGCTCGAGATCGGCATGCTGCTGGTGCAGCAGCCGCGCGTGCTGCTCGTGGATGAGCCGGTGGCGGGCATGACAGCCCAGGAAACGGAGCGGACTGCAGAGTTGCTCACTTCCCTCGCCGGCGAGCGTTCCGTGGTCGTGGTCGAGCATGACATGGAGTTCGTCCGTTCCATCGCCCGAACAGTCACCGTCCTCCACGCCGGTTCGGTGCTGGCGGAAGGCTCCATGGCCGAGGTACAGGCGGATCCGAGAGTCGTGGAGGTCTACCTGGGGGAGTAATGCTCAGCATCGAGGCACTCAATCAGTACTACGGCCAGAGCCACATCCTCCGGGACGTGAGTCTCACCATGTCCGAAGGGGAATGTCTCTGCCTCATGGGCAGGAACGGCGTGGGCAAGACCACGCTGCTGAATTGCCTCATGGGACTGCTCCCGGTCCGCTCGGGCCTCATCGCTTTCGCCGACACAGACATCACCACTCAGGCCGTGGAGGCTCGAGCGCGACTCGGTTTCGGCTACGTGCCGCAGGGGCGCATGATTTTTCCCCTGCTGACCGTCGAAGAGAATCTGCAGGTACCACTGGCTGCCGGCCGGGCTGAAGGCCGCGCCGTGCCAGAACTCGTCTACGAGCTCTTTCCCGTGCTCGCCGACATGAAGAGCCGCCGCGGCGGCGATCTGTCCGGCGGGCAGCAGCAGCAGCTCGCCATCGGCCGAGCCCTGGTACTCAAACCCAGGCTCCTGCTCCTCGACGAGCCCTGCGAAGGCATCCAACCCAACATCGTTGCGGAGATCGGCGACGTCATCATGCGCCTGAATGCCGAGCTCGGCATCAGCGTCCTGCTCGTGGAACAGAAACTTCCCTTCGCCCGTCGGGTCGCCAACCGCTTCTGTATCATGGACAAAGGGCAGACGGTCGCGGAAGGGGCCATGGGGGATCTGAACGACGCGCTCATCAGCGAATACCTGACCGTATGAACGCGGTAACGGTTTCGCGCAGCGAAGACCAAGCCGGTCGCGACTGGCGGGCAAAACTCGGCCTGCGCTTCATGCCGGGCACCCGCCGCACGCGCCTGGAGCGCGAGCCGGGCTTCGGCCCTCTCTACGTGCAGAAACCTTTTTATCCGGAAGGCGACCTCTGCCACGTTTATCTGCTGCATCCGCCCGGTGGCGTTGCCGGTGGCGACCGGCTGGCCATCGACGTGCAGTGCCTGCCGGGGAGTGCCGCCCTCCTGACGACACCGGCCGCAAACAAGTTTTATCGGAGCAACGGCCGGCCCGCAGCGCTCACGCAATCCCTCCGCGTGGAACGGGATGCGAGCTGCGAGTGGCTGCCGCAGGAGACGCTGCTCTTCGGAGGCGCCCTGGCGGAGATCGAAACGCGCATAGCGCTCGCACCTGGGGCCCGGTTCATGGCCTGGGATTGCCTGTGCCTGGGCCGGGAGGCCCACGGCGATGCATTCACGACCGGGGCCGTGACTGCCCGCCTCAGAATCGAAGGCGATGGCTTCAGCCCACTGCTCTCAGAAACTCTGCGCCTCGAGGCCGGCGGCCGGCTCCTGGCAGAGCCCTGGGGGCTCGATGGACGCCGGGTGGTTGCAACGCTCTATGCGGGGCCAGCCGATGCGGACATTCTGGCCGCGTTCCGGGCGACACGCCCCCCGAACACAGACCGAACGGCACCCGTTCTCGAGGCGACGACGCGCATGGGCGAACTGCTCGTGCACCGTCTCCTCGGCAACAGCAGTGAAGCCGTTCGCGCGGCCCTCGTCGCCAGCTGGGCGTCCCTGCGGCCATTGATCATCGGCCGACCGGCCTGTGCACCGCGCATCTGGAAAACCTAAGCCGAGAAAGAACCTGAGTCGAGAGAGAACATGGAGCTCACCCCAAGAGAGAAAGACAAACTGCTCATCTTCATGGCCGGCGAGCTTGCCGCGAAGCGGCGGGATCGCGGTGTGAAACTGAACTACCCGGAGAGCGTCGCGCTGATTTCCAGCGCGATCGTCGAAGGGGCTCGAGACGGACGTACCGTTGCCGAGCTCATGCAACTCGGCACCACACTCCTGAACCGGGAAGACGTCATGGAAGGCATCCCCGAGATGCTCCACGAAGTGCAGGTGGAAGCCACCTTCCCGGACGGCACCAAGCTCGTCACCGTCCACAACCCCATCGACTGACCGACACGAGGACCCAGATGATCCCCGGAGAGCTGCTAACGGAACCGGGCTCCCTCGAGCTCAATGCGGGCCGGCCAGTGACGACCATCGAGGTCGCCAATACCGGCGACCGGCCCATTCAGGTCGGGTCCCACTACCACTTTGCGGAAACCAATCCTGCCCTCGACTTCGATCGCGACCAGGCCCGCGGTCAGCGCCTCGACATTCCCGCCGGGACCGCCGTGCGCTTCGAGCCCGGCCAGCGGCGCACGGTGCAGCTGGTGCCCTACGCGGGGGCGCGGCGCGTGTATGGTTTCAACGGCGCCGTCATGGGCCCCCTGGAGGACGCAACATGAGCACCATGGATCGCCGCGCCTACGGTGAAATGTTCGGTCCCACCACCGGCGACCGCCTGCGCCTCGGGGATACGGACCTCATCGTCGAGGTAGAACGCGACTTCGCAGACTATGGTGACGAGGTGAAATTCGGGGGCGGCAAGGTCGTTCGCGACGGCATGGGCCAGAGCCAGCGCCCGGCCGCCGAGGTGGTCGATCTCGTCATCACCAATGCGCTGATCATCGATCACTGGGGCATCGTCAAAGCCGACGTCGGGGTGAAAAACGGACGCATCGCCGCCATCGGCAAAGCGGGTAACCCGGACGTGCAGACCAAGGTCGACATCGTCATCGGACCCGGCACGGATGCCATCGCCGGCGAGGGCATGATTCTCACGGCCGGCGGCATCGACGCGCACATTCACATGATCTGCCCGCAGCAGATCGAAGAAGCCTTGAGCTCCGGTATCACCACCATGCTCGGCGGTGGCACCGGACCAAGCACCGGCACGAACGCCACCACCTGCACGCCGGGACCCTGGAACATCGCCCGGATGCTCCAGGCCGCTGACGCCTTTCCCATGAACATCGGCCTGCTCGGCAAGGGCAACGCGAGTCTCCCGGAAGCCCTCACGGAGCAGGTCGCGGCCGGCGTTATCGGCCTGAAGCTGCACGAAGACTGGGGTACCACCCCTGCCGCCATCGACAACTGCCTGAACGTGGCGGAATCCATGGACGTGCAGGTGGCCATCCACACGGACACCCTGAACGAATCCGGTTTCGTCGAGCAGACCCTGGCGGCTTTCAAAGACCGCGCCATTCACACCTATCACACGGAGGGTGCCGGCGGCGGTCACGCGCCGGACATCATCAAGGCCTGCGGCCTCGCCAACGTGCTCCCCTCCTCCACGAATCCGACCCGGCCCTACACCGTCAACACCGTTGACGAACATCTCGACATGCTGATGGTCTGTCACCACCTCGATCCAAAAATCGCCGAAGACGTTGCCTTCGCCGAATCCCGCATCCGGCGGGAGACCATCGCCGCGGAAGACATCCTCCACGATCTCGGCGCCATTTCGATGATCGCCTCCGACAGTCAGGCCATGGGACGCGTGGGCGAAGTCATCTGCCGCACCTGGCAGACGGCCCATAAGATGAAGGTACAGCGCGGGCCGCTGCCGGAAGACAGTGCCCGCAATGACAACCTGCGCGTGCGTCGTTATGTGGCGAAATACACGATCAACCCCGCCATCACCCACGGAATCGCACAGGATGTCGGATCCATTGAGGTCGGCAAGCTTGCCGACCTGGTGCTCTGGAAACCGGCCTTTTTCGGCATCAAACCGGCGCTGATTCTGAAAGGCGGCATGATCGCCGCAGCGGCCATGGGTGACCCGAACGCCTCGATTCCAACGCCCCAGCCCGTGCACTACCGGCCCATGTTCGGCGCCTTCGGCGGCGCCCGCCACGCCACGAGCCTGACCTTTCTCTCTCAGGCCGCCCTCGACGGCGGCGTTGGCGCCGAGCTTGGCCTCGCCAAAGGCCTCGCCGCCGTGCGCAACACACGAGCTGTCCGCAAAGCCGACATGGTGCTGAATGACTATGCCCCTGCGCTCGAGGTGGATCCGGAGCGCTACGAGGTCCGCGCCGACGGGGAACTGTTGACCTGCGAACCCGCCGACGTGCTGCCTCTTGCCCAGCGCTACAGCCTGTTTTGAGGACGCCATGAGCAGACTGATCTTTTCGGAGGTTGCCGACGATGCGCAGGGAACCGTCGTCGATCGATTGACGCTGCCTTTTCATGCCCGCCAGAAAGCCCGACAGCGGGTAACGCTCACCTCAGGGCAGGAAGCAGGGCTGAAGCTGCCGCGAGGCACGCTCCTGCGCGGCGGCGATCGACTGCAGGCCGCAGACGGCACACTCATCGAAGTGCAGGCTGAAGCGGAACCGGTCTCCACGGTGAGAACGTCGGATCCACAGCAGCTTGCCCGGGCCGCCTATCACCTCGGTAACCGGCACGTGCCCGTGGAGGTGGGCGAAGGCTGGGTTCGCTACGGCGCCGATCACGTCCTCGATGCCATGCTCACGGGCCTCGGTCTGACACCAACCGCCGAGCTTGCGCCTTTCGAACCGGAGGGTGGTGCTTATACCCACGGTCACAGTCACAGTCACAGTCACGGACATGATCACGACCACGATCATGAGCACGGCAACGCTCATGGGCACAAACACGATCACGGCACTGCTCATGAGCACGGGGCGCAGAGCCGCGAACTGAGCAGCGGTGAGACACTCGACGCTACCCCAGAGCCACATCGTGGCTGAGGCGACCGCCACAGCACCGGCCATCGATCCGAGGCTCTGGATGCTGGTCAGTCCTGCCTTGCCCGTGGGTGGCTACAGCTACTCTCAGGGCATCGAGCACGCCGTCCAGAGCGGCCGGCTCAGGCAGGCAGCCGATGTTGCCGCGTGGGTTGGCGGCCTCCTCGACGGCGCCATCAGCCGGGTCGATCTCCCGATCCTCGCACGCCTCTATGAAAGCCTCGAAGCCGGCGACGTGCGCGCGGCCGGCCACTGGAACCGGCGCCTGCTTGCGCAGCGGGAGACAGCAGAACTGCGGCAGGAGGATCTGCTCATGGGTGAGGCCCTCGACCGACTCACCGCCGATCTCGAACTCCCGACGCCGTCGGCGCCCGACGAGCCGGGGAGCTTTGCCTCAGCTATGGCCCGCGCAAGCATTGCCTTCCAGGTGCCCTGCGAGGCCTGCCTGACCGCCTACGGCTGGGTCTGGTGCGACAACCAGATCGCGGCGGCCGTGAAGCTCGTACCGCTTGGGCAGACAGACGGGCAGCGACTGCTCCTGATGCTGTCGGAGCAACTCAAGGACGCGGTCGCGCTGGCCATGACGCTCGAAGACGACGCAATCGGCGGTACCGCGCCCGGCCTTGCGCTCATGAGCAGCGCCCACGAAACGCAATCCACCCGGCTGTTCCGTTCCTGAGCCGGCACCCAGGTAGACCAAGGGAGACAACACCATGAACAGAGACATCCTGCGAGTCGGCATCGGCGGCCCCGTCGGCGCCGGCAAGACCACGCTCGTCGAGCAGCTCTGCCGCAAGCTCCGCGGCCGCTTCGACATCGGCGTGGTCACCAACGACATCTACACGCAGGAAGACATGGAAATTCTGCTGCGCGCCCAGGCCCTGCCGGAGGACCGGCTCATCGGCGTGGAGACGGGCGGCTGTCCGCACACGGCAATCCGGGAAGACGCCTCCATCAACATCAGCGCCATCGACGAGCTCTCGCGCCGGCACCCAGAGCTGCAGATGATCATCGTCGAGAGCGGGGGCGACAATCTTTCGGCAACCTTCAGTCCAGAACTCGTCGACCTCACGCTCTATCTGATCGACGTGGCCGCGGGAGAAAAGGTGCCGCGGAAGGGGGGGCCGGGGATCACACGCTCGGATCTGCTCATCATCAACAAGATCGATCTTGCCGAACATGTCGGGGCGTCCCTTGCGGTCATGGAGGCGGACACGGCGCGCATGCGCGAAGGCAGGCCCTACGTGTTCACGAACCTGCGCACCGGCGAAGGCCTCGATCAGATCTGTGAGTTCCTCATCACTGAAGGCCTGCTCGAAGAACGACCGGCCGCCTGAGCAGCCCGTGACCCGGTCTGGTACACGACCAGTCTGGCGCCCTGGAAAAGGACGCAGTACGGTTCCAGCATAGTGCAAAGCGATGCGGCTATGCTTTGCATCGGTGCACGAAATGGCTCGCTTCGGTGCGAAGACCGCTCCAGACCGGCCTCTCAGGCGGCTGGCACCATGGCACCTTTTTTGTATGACATTGAAGTAGACAAAATCTGAAGACGCGCAGCCATCACGGCACCGTCCGCCTGATCGGGCGTGGGGCCCTGCTGCCGGACAACGACAACCGGGGGATACTGATCTTGAACGCCTACCACCGCTGCCAGTGCCTGGCCGCTCTCCTGTGCTGCGTCGGATTGCTGGCGCCCCTTGCCGCAAGCGCCGCCGAATGGCGCCCCCCGGCAGAGCTGCGCGGCGCCTTCAACGATCTCGACCGGGCCGATCGCCGCTTTCTCGAAAGCGGCGTGCCGCTGCAGTTTCTGCCTGCAAGGCAGCTCGAGCACGAGCTCAGGACCCGCAGCAGCGAGGCCATGAGCGCCATGGTCGCCGATCTTCGTTCCATGGCCGAGCAGATGGGCTACGACCCCGACCGGGACATGGGCGCCATGCCGCTGAACACGGAAACGGACGACTTCAATCGCGGCACCCTGCCGACGCCGGAGGCGCTCAGAGAGCTCGAGCGTGAGCCCGGACCCTTCAGCGTGCACCGCTACCTCTTCCCGGAATCCGGGGTGCCGACGTTCGCCGGCGCCATGGTGGCCATCTTTCCGGAAGATCTCGTGGCAGGTGCCGTGGACGTCGCCATCATCGGGGTGCCGAACGACATGTCGAGCGGTCGACGCAACGCCGAGCACGGTCCCCGGGTCATGCGCGCGCTCAACACCATTGCCACCCCGGACATTCAGACCCTGGTTGATCCCATGCAGGAACTGTCCGTCGTCGACTACGGCGACTTTTCCGTGGATAACATGAGCACGGAACGCACCATCGATCACGTGACCGCCATGGTTGCGGAAACGGCTGCTACCGGTGCCGTACCGATGATCGTCGGCGGCGACACCTCCATGCTCTACCCAGGTGTAAAAGGCGTTGCCCAGGCGCGGGAGGGTGAACCCTTCGGTCTCGTCCACTTCAGCGCCCATCCGGACGCAGATCGTCACGCCGTTCACACCATTTCAGACACGCAGGCGGTCTTCAAACTGCTGGATGAGGACATCGTTGCGGGAGAAGCGACGATCCAGGTCGGCCTGCGTGGACCCGCTGTCGATCTCGCCACCCTGGAATGGCTCCGGGAACAGGGCGTGCGCTATCACACCATGGCGGCAATCCGGCAGAACGGCTACGACGCCGTGCTCGCGCGGGTGCTCAGCGAAGCAGAGGACGGCCCGGACGCGCTGTTCGTCTCCATCGACGTCAGCGTCATCGAACCCACAGAGATGGTCGCCGCGGGGCGTATCGCCTCGAACGGGCTGCGGGTGCAGGAAGTCACGGGCGCGATCCGCCATCTCTGTGCGGCAAAGGACATCGTCGGTTTCGAGATCACCGACATGGCGCCCATGCTCGACTACTCGCGGCTCTCCGCTGTCAACGCCAACGCGGTGCTGAACGCCTGCCTGGTGGGCATCGCTGTACGCAAGGCGGGCCTGGCCCCCGACTACGTGCATCCGCTGGCCCTCGACCATGGTCAGGACTGAACCCATGCGCACGCACCTCACGCCCCGCCCGCAGCAAGGACAATCAATGCTTCACCGCACACTCAGCGCCTTGGCCGGGACCGCGCTCCTGGCGAGCACCGCGGCCTTCGCCGCCGAGCACGAACCGGAACACGTCACCGGCACGAACGCCTATCCCTTCGAGATGGCCGATCCCCGCATCAAGGAAAAGCCGCCGATCGAACTGCCGGAAGCAGTTGCCCCGAAACTCGAACTGCTGACGCCCGAGGAGATCGAGTTTCTCGAGAGCGGTGACGCCCGGGCTTTCACGGGCCCGCTCGAGAAGACCGTAGAGACCCTCGAGGAGCTCAGCCCGGAAGAAGTGAAGGAGTGGGTCCAGGCCATGTTCTACGCCTTCGATACGACGCGCTACGTCGAAGGCCGTGACGCCGATAACATCCCGCTCAACACCGACTCACCCAAGTTCAACGCCTGGCGCCTCGAGCGACCCCGCTCCATGGACCCGGAACGGGAAGCCGGTCCCCTGCCCCTCGGCCGTTATGGCCGCTTCGGCGGTCCGCCAACCTTCGGCGGCCTGCCCCTGGCACTGACACCGGAGGATCTGGAAGCCGGCGAAGTCGACGTCGCCATTGTCGGGGCACCGCTGAACATGGGTTCCGGCTGGCGGGACTCGGGCGCCGCGGCGACGGTCGAGATGCGCCTCCTCGGCCGGCCCATCGGCAGCATGGACCAGTACGTGCAGGTGAACGCCTCGAAAGTGCTGAACATCGTCGACTATGGCGACATCGCCATCGACAACGCCAGCACGGAACGCTCCATGCAACACGTCCGTGAAATTGTCCGGGAGATTGCCGAGACCGGCGCCGTGCCGGTGATCATCGGCGGCGACCACTCCCTCGAGTATCCGAACGTTGCAGCGCTGGCCGACGTCTACGGCAAAGAAAAGGTGTCGGTCATTCACTTCGATTCCCACTACGACGCCTGGTGGGGCGGACCGCACCTGATCAGCCACGGGGCGCCCGTATACCGACTGCTGAACGAGGGCCACGTGCGCCCGGCCGACTACATTCAGATGGGCCTCCGCTCCGCCGGCCCGGATCGGGAAGCCTTCGAATGGATGCGGGAGATCGGCATGCGCTATCACAACATGGCTGAGGTGGAACGCCGGGGCTGGGATGCGGTCCTCGATCGCGTCGTCGCCGAAGCAAGCGAAGAAGGGCGCAAGCTGCACATCTCTTTCGACATCGACGTCCTCGACCCGGCCTTCATGGTGGCCACGGGCACACCGGTTTCCGGCGGTCTCACCATGCGGGAATCGATCAGCATCGTCCGCCGGCTCTGTTCCGAAGCAAACGTCGTCGGTTTCGATCTCGTCGAGCTTCACCCGGCGCTGGATCCCACCTATCAGACTACCTTGAACAGCGCCCACATCGTCAAAGCCTGCCTCACGGGCCTGGCCATGCGGGAAGAGGGGCTGACCGAAAAACACTACCTGAGCCCCGTGTCGTCGGAGCATGCCATCGACGACTACTACGGCGATCAGCAGGAGTACCTGGACGCCACGGCAGCCGAAAACGAAGCCGCGGAGGAAAAGAAAGAGGAAGACGGCGGCTGATCAGGGAGCCTGGATTTCGAAGGTCTCTACCTGCTCCGGGAGCAACTGCCCACCCACGGCGGTAGATGGCTCACCGCTCGGGAGTCCCCCTTCCAGCTTCAGCAGACGGACGTTGCGTGCTTCCACACCGAAGGTGCAGGAACCATCACTGCCGGGGTTCACGCACTCGACTTCTAGGTACCTGGCCCCCGTGCTGGCGCCCCAGACCAGATTGCTGATCCGATTGCCGTCAGGGTCGGGCAGCTGGGCCCGGAAATTCGGCAGGCTCTGGAAGGCGTCATCCCGGAGTTCGAGGAACAGCTCGTCGTCTTCGTTTGGTCCATAGTCAGTGAAGGCCACGGAAAAGAGTTCTGCCACGCCCACCTCGAACTGAGAACGGGACAACACCGCCAGGTCTTCACCGCCTGCCCCTTCTGCTGCCTCAGACAGGCGCAGCCGATAGCGTCCGGGAGGAACATCCGCGGGCACGGAGAACAGGACCTGGCCGCTGCTGAGCCGCCCCTGCGCCGGCGAACCGACCGCGCGGTCAACGTCGTCGACGTCTGCGTCCAGCGGCAGAAAGCGAAGCACAGGTGCGGAAAAACGCTCGAGACGACTGCCGCGCCCCTTGATTGTCACTCCCGGCGCTCCACCCTGGGGATCGAAGCTGCGCAACTTGGGCTCGCCGGCCAGCGTCACCCTGCCGGGTGAAAGCACCTGCAGCAGATCTCCTGGATAGCCCAGGTGACCGCCATAATCGATCTCCAGTCTCAGCTCCAGCGGGCCGTCTCTGAGTTCATCCAGACCACCTCGGAACTCCGGGAGAAACTCACCCTGCCCTTCCCGAAAGCCCAGCTCCAGGAACGGCAGAACGAGGCGTCGCTCGACGAAGTCACCGGTGTTCTCGAAGTTCGTCACGGTCGTTCGGAACTTCTTCTCCCGACCCGCCGTGTCTTTGAAGACCACAACAGGCAGGATCGGACCACTGGACAGGGTCACCCCATCATCGATGATCCAGGTGCCATCGATCATGAGATTGGCAGGCGCAGACGGCGTCGACAGCTCCGCCAGATCGAGGCTGGCCGGACTGATTCCGGTGATCTCCGCCCGGTAGCTCACTTGAAAGAGCACTTTCTCCGGCGTCAGAAGCAGCCCGCCGACCTCCTGAACGTTCTTGATGAGGTCGTAGACCTTAAAAACCACGTTAGCATCACGAGCCAGGCGTGGGAGCAGCGACAGCTTCTGTGTGACCGCCGCCGCAATCGCAGAAGGCAAACGGAAATCCTCGACGCACTTGAAGAGATCCTGGGCGTTACCGGAGGTTCCTGACAACCTGTCGATGAGATAGCTGCCGAGTGTCCGATCGAAGGTCTCACCAAAAAGCAGCAGATACCGATCAACGTCGTTTTCGAAGCTCACGGGAATCTGCTCGATGCCGACCGTCAGATCGCCGATGGCTTTGACGAAGTTCGGGTCCTTGTAGACCTGATCAGCGAGACAGATAGCCGCCTTCTTCAGCGCAGGATCGTTGGACTCGGTATCCAATCCAGAGGGTAATCCTGCAAGCTGCACAAACAGTGGTACCACCACCTCCGTCAGCAACCAGCGTTTGCGGAGCACAGTGATGGTGGCTGCATCCCGCGCGGTGACTTCGACGCCAAGCGCTGCATCGGCGAGCCCGCTCGTCAGAATCTCGACATAGCAGGTTTTCATGCGGCACAGCGGCCGGCCGCTGTCTGTCGTGAGGTAGGTGCCGCCGCCAATGACGAGTTTCGGATCGAAGGGGCCCGTGGTGTGTGAGCGGACCTGATCGAGTTCGGTGGGCGTGTAGCCGCGACCCACCGTGAAGCGGTCCGGTTGATAGACGGCGATGCTCGCATAGTGCGGATTTGCATTGTTCAAACACAGATCCGAGGGCCAGATGCCGCCGGGTAACGGCTGGTTACCGGTATCGCAGCCGGACAGGAAGGGCACGAAGGGCGTCGTATGTTCCGTGAGTCTGATCTGAGCGTACTCGTTCACGGGCACGTCAGGCTTGACCCCGCCAAGGGTGGTGATCGTAAACACAATCGGCTCGTCGAGCTGACCGTTCGTCACCCCGAAGCCCGTTCCGAACGGTGAAAAAGCGGGCTCAGAAAGAGAGAGCGTTTTGCTGACCGAAGCCGTTTCCCCTGCTTCGGGGCGATCAGTGACGCTGACCGACGCGAGCAGATCGTCGAGCAGCGTTGTGGGTTCGTAGGGCTCCCCTGTTCCGAGATAGCGCGCCTGAGCCTCCAGCCAGCCATCGGCTTCCGCACTGGCAAGCACCGAGTTCAGCCAGGCCCGTCGTTCATCGTCCGTGAGCGCCCGAGGCAGACGCGTCTCGTAGGCAAAGGCTTCGAGACTGCTGCGCAGCGATACCGCAACGGCGGTATCTCCCGGCCAGAGCACCGCCCCGGCGCCGCCGTAGAAGGACCCCACCAGGGTGGTCAGGTCGAAGCGCAGGACGTTGGTTCCATAGGCTGGCAGACGAAGGCGTACGGCGCTGATCGCCGATGGGCCAGATTGCTGATCGGCGCGAGGGGTGCGGAGCGCGCCCCTGGCCAGGGAGGCAAGGTCCTCCCCAAGGGAAACGGTCACGTTACGGCGGACGTCCAGCAGGATGCTGTTCGACCGCCTGTCGGTCTCATAAGCTCGGAGTGTGTAGCCGTCCGTCTGCTCGGGCAGGCGCAGGCGGAGCAAACCGGCTTCCGCCGCGAGCACCGGCACTGTCGTTGAACCCAGGGTGACCCGGGTGATGGCATCCAGATTGCGACCCCGCAGCTCGAGCACGTCGCCCGCCATGACGATCTCATCAACGGCGAGCAGCAACGGCGCGGACGCACCCAGGTACTCGAGAGGCCAATCTGCCGTACGCCGATTCCCGACAATGGCACGAACGGAAACCGTCCAGGGCGGCGGCAGAATTTTCCAGCGACCATCCTCGCCAAGTACCGGGCGTTCTGCCCTTGGGCCTGCAGTCGTTTCAAAGACGAGCCAGGGGGCTTCTCCGCGCGCATCAAGGCCCTCCCCTTCAAGGTGCAGGAAGCGACCGGACAGCGCCACACTCGGCAGTCGACCCGCGTCCAGCTCCGTGTAAACGCCTGTTATTCTGAGGATCGGAGTGCCGCCGGGTTCCGCCGGCACCGGCCGCGAATCGGGGTAGGCATCGACGGCGTCCGGAAGCCCGTCATGGTCAGAGTCCAGCGGCTCGAGGGACGCTTCGGCTACCACCTTGAGCGGTTCCGCGGCTGCCGTCGACGATGGTGGCGCCTCCACGGCAGGGGCAGGTGGGGCGGAGGCCTCATCCGGCGGAGTCCCGCTGACCGGCTCTGGTGTTGGCGCATCGAGAATGCCGGCGCTGGAATCCGCTCCGCCGGAGTCACCCCCACAGGCCTGCAGCCCGAGCAGGAGGAAGCCGAAGAGTGTGCTGGTCAGTCGGCGCATCAGAGGCCTCCGTCCGAGTACGCCAGGAAGAGGATGACGGGCACGACGACCCGGTTACCGGCCGGATCCTCGACTGTCACGAAGACGGTGACATCTCCAATGCCACCGGTGAGGCTGAAGTTGACGAGCCGCAGCGCTTCACCGTCAAAGCCGCCCTGTTCCACGTAGAAACTGAAGTCCCTTTGCACCGGCGACGCACAGCGGATGTCTGCGACCACCGTGGTCAGACTGTTATCGACGTCTTCCAGGCGCTGCAAGGTGCAGACACCGCTGCGACTGCCTTCACCCTGCAGATAGAGATCTTCGAATTCGAAGTCGCTGTAGAGATCGAAAGGCACGCCGGCATTAAAAGGCGTCGACGTTCTCGCCAGCTCTGTCACGGCGCCGGTCTGCGGGTTGACGCTTTCCAGAATACGGCCGATGAGCAGCTCGTTACTCATATCCTGGCGCTGGCGGATGATTGTCCCGTCGCGGCGGCCCACACCACCGGAGACGCCTGGCACGGTGGCCACCGCCGGGATCGGTGTGGCCGCGATCTGCGGTACGCCGCCGGGCTCCGAGTAGAGGAAGGGGCGAGTGGAACTGCCGATCGTGTAGAAGATCAGCACGCCGCCCTGATAAGGCAGCGTCGGCGGCAGATAACGTTCACCCTCGGACCAGACCAGCTGCAGCACCGGTGCTGCAAAGGGTTTGAGCACGTAGGTGTGGTACTCGAGATTCGTGGCGGCATCCGCATTGGCTACGAACATGAGCGCACCCTGTTCGCCGCGAAAGCCGATGGGGCTGAAGCCCATGATCTGGCCACCAGGGTAGGCGTCCACGGCTTCGAGCGTGCCGGCGGCATTGGTGCAGGCCAGCAGCGTTTCCTGAGCGAGACAGGTGCTGGTGCCGACAATGGTCGCCATCAGGTTCGATGAATCCTCACAAGGGATGCCAGTCGCGCTGGTTGTGAGATCCAGGCGGTCGATACGCCGCCAGCTGCCCGCATCACAGCTGTAGAGATCGCCTGTGCGCGGATCGACCACCGACCGGCGGTTATCACCGGTAACCAACGCGGTACGGACCGTATCCAGATCGATCTGCAGCACGTCGTTGGCCCCGTCGCCACCCAACACCGCATAGGCAAGCTCCTCGAAGGGCGAGGCAACCAGGGCTTCGAGCTGGCGTCCCGTGAGCGGCAGCACGGGCAATCGCTGCAGCTGGCCATCAGCCAGGATCCGCACGAGCTGTCGGGGTACGGTGTTGCTCGTGTAGGTGACGAACTGCACATCCGCCCCGCCGCCAAAGAGATTGCCGCCCCCTTCGATCACGGCACCGCCGCCATAAGCGCCAGGAATGATCGCGCCCCAGGTGAGATTGTTCTGGAAGAGTTCCAGGTAGTAGGTCTCGCCGGGATTCACGGAGACGGGCGGGAACCGGAACTCAACGACGCTCCGCGCGGGCGCATCGGAAACGGCGACATCCACCAGCGGTGCACCCGAGCGCAGCGGTCCCGCCCAGACCTTCAAGCGGACGTCGGAGAAAAAGGCCGCCGTACCACTCAGATAGACATCCAGCCCGGCCAGATCATCGGCTTCGGGGGTGAAAGTCTGCACCACGGTGCCGCTGTAGCCGCCGGAGATGCTGCCGGCGGAGACCTGATCCGCCACCAGGCCGCTGCCTTCACCTTCTGCAATGAGCGCGCCGTCAAAGGCCATGGGCACCCAGCGCTCGAGCGCGCCTTCGTTGATCGTGATCAGGGCCGGATCGGCCGGGGGCGTAACAACGATGCCGTCAGCCGTCAGCTCAACCGTACCTCCGGCAGAAACCTGGGCGCTGACCAGAGTAAGCTCGCCACCCTCGGGATCAGTGACCTGCGCAAGAATGTCCGCCGCAGGCACCGGCTGGGGCGCGGGACTTACCGCCGTCAAGAACAGCGGACCGCTGACGACGGGCGGCTGATCGTCTGGAGTGACCTGCACCGCCGCAACCGCACTATCGCTGAGACCGGACTCGTTGGTCACTGTGACCTCGAAGGTGAAGACCGTCGGCTCGGCCACGAGCGGGACCTCGATGCCGGCCACGGCAGCCGTGGCGTTGCTGATGCTGATCGCAATGCCCGTTGCATCCGTTTGCACCCAGAAGAAACTGAGCGTCTCTTCCTGCGGATCGGTACTGAGCGATGCATCCAGAGTGACCGGTTCACCCACACCCGCAAACTGGAGCTCCGCAAGAAGTACGGCATCCGGTGGCAGCCGGGTCGGCGGCGTGTCGTTCACGGTGACCAGCGCCAGTCCGTCGTCCCCAAGCCGGGCGTTGGTCAACCCCGTGAGTACGAGCTGGAAGCTCTCGTCCGCCTCGTTTTCCGCATCGGCAAACACCGGAATGCGGATGAGACCGATACGTTCACCGGGTTGCAGGGTGATTTCACCAATCACGTTGCCGAAGTCGCTACCCGCTTCTGCGCCGGCACCAGCAACGGCCTCATAGCCGATCGTCACAGGGTCCTCAGAAGCCCGGGAGAGTTGCACGCCAACGAGCGCGAAGGCCTCCCCTGAGGCAGGCTCTGCGACGGTCGCGTCGGCATCGACGAAAAGCAGTGGCAACACGGGTTGCACCGCG
This sequence comes from Pseudomonadales bacterium, assembly GCA_965230005.1. GTDB lineage: Bacteria > Pseudomonadota > Gammaproteobacteria > Pseudomonadales > Azotimanducaceae > SZUA-309. Next base: position 5,038,617 of record OZ245934.1, on the reverse strand, counting down.
CAGGCGTTCAGCGGGTCGGTGCCGCATTCGTCGATGGCGTCGGCGAGCGAGTCTCCATCGCTGTCGGGGAGCCAGGGTAGCGTTGCACGAAACAGTGGGATCGCGAGCTCAGCGACGTTGTCGAGGGTGTCACCATCGGAATCCGCAGCGCCGGAAGTGAGCGTGCCGTCCAGCACCAGCGCTGCAGCCGCGCCGGGCAGCAGCAGCAGTCGTGCCTGATAGCGACGCTCCGCATCGGCTTCAAGGAGCGCAAGCAGCTCCGGCTCCGTATAAGAGATGGGGCACCGGGCATCGAAGGCCGCCTGCGCCGCTGCATCAGCCGCCAGGTCTGCCCGCGCTGCATCCGAGAGAAAGCACTCGGCGTCGAAGCTGCGCTGAAAACTGCGCAGGAGGTTCAAGTCGGAGCGGATGGCAGCCGGCGTTGCCCCGCGAACGTCGTCAATCCAGTTGCCCAGCGCCTCGAGCGGCTGTCCCACTGCCAGCGCGGTCCGCACTCGGTCGTACGCCGCATCGAGGCTGTAAGACAGAGCGAAGCGCTGGGAGAGCTCGGCGGTCAGTTCAGCCGCGAGGTTTTCCGGCGGCGGCAGCAGATCACCGCCCAGCAGCACCGGCGGCCCACCCGCCAGGCGGCTTTCCTCCGCAAGTGCCGCTTCCAGAACCGCAACCGCGCCTGTGCTGGTCGCATCGACCGCGGCTGTCTCGGTGCGCACCAGGTTGGCCGCGAGGTAAGCAATAAAGTCTGCGCGCCATTCATCGAGGGTCGTCCAGCTGGCGGCCGCACCGCTCTCCTGGAAGGTCAATGGGGTGTGATCCGGGAGCGCCTGGAACCAGACCTTGTCGAGGCGGGTGCTGTTCTCCGACTCGAGACCGGCTGCGAGCACGACGGATTCACTTGCAGGAATCCGGATGTCGGGGAATGCATCGCCGGCGAGTCGTGCCTGAGCAAACGTCCACTGCAGGCGATCGGCGATCGCATCGGCGCCCAGCTGCGCAGCATCCAGCTCCCCGGTCTGCAGCAGCGCTCTCGTGTCATAGACCAGGGCACCGGCCAGCGTCGCCGCCTGCACCTCTGCCCAGCTGGCGTCAGTCCCGCTAGCGGATAGCACGCCGCCGAGCAGCCGCTCGGAGCCATAGAGCCAGCTGGCCGCCGGATGGTCCTTGTAACGCAGCACTCGCTCCCGGAAGGACAGGCTCTCCAGCGCTTCGCCTTCCGTGGGCGTGAGGTTCGGTTCCGGATCTGCAGGGTTGGTGCGGCGCAGCTGTTCGTCGAAGTCACTCCAGCCATCCAGGTCCGTATCGAGGGGCAGCCCGTCCGCATCGACGCAGCTGCCCGTCGCGGTTGGCTGCAGGGAGGTATCGAGACAGAGCAGGCGCAGCCACTCATCGAACTCACTCCAACCATCACCGTCCAGGTCCGTACGCCAGTCATCACCATCGAAAGGATCGAGTCCCAGCTCTGCCTCGAGGAGATCAGGCAGGCCGTCGCCGTCGCTATCGCGGCGGAAACCGTCGGCACCGGCCGTAATCGTGTAACGTCGGGTCGTATTGGCGAGGGGCGAGCCGGTCGCAGTTTCAAGCGTCACCGTCAGATCGACCTCGCCGTCCTGAACGACATAGAGCCGCTCCACGTAGAAACCGTTCTGGACCGTATCCACGGTGAGGTTACTGGCACTGAGATTACGCACCTCCGGTGCCTCGGCGCCGAGCTGCCAGCTCAGGCGTACAGCCCCGGTCAGCAGCCGTTCTTCACTGACAAGAATGCGAACGGCAAGGGTGCCTTCGTAGCTGCCGCCTGCGGGGTCGACGTCGAGGATCGCCGGCGGCTCGCCGCTGGCGAGCCCCTCACCGAGGCCGGCGAAGGAAACCACCGGTTGCCCCGGTGCCAGCGGACTCGAGCCGCCGGGCAGCTGATTGACGAACACGAAGCCGCCGGGGCCCGGTGCCACCCGCGGACTTCCACCGTCGAGATAGCTGTCGAGCCAGGCATCGAAGTTGTAGCCGGTGATGCGCCCCTCCGCGTCGACGACCCAGAGATCGGCGGTCGTTCCCGCAAAGAACGGGCTTGCGGCGTGGCTGCCCAGGGCGGCCAGCAGCAGCAGCCCGCCGACGCCGCAGCGCAACACGTCGAACCTATGCCGCCGCAGCATGCTCATGAGCCCGCCTCTATCCAATCCGTCATGCGCGAGGTCACAGGACGATGAGCTTCATCGAAGTAAATCAGCTGATAGCGGTAGGCCGTCGTCGTTCCCGGGAGAAGAAACTCATAGGGATAGCGGTCGATGAAGCGAAAAGCCCAACGGCTCCCCGATCCCTCGAGGGGAGTGAGTTCCAGATAGGGGTCGTTCAGACGCGCCGTAAGAGCACGTTTAAAGGGCGACGTTGGCAACGAAAGCGGATCCCAGTGCGCAAACTCGATGAGTGGCGCGACCTGCACCCAGTCACCGAGACTGCCGTCACCACTCCGCCGCTGCCGGTAAGCGAGGAAACCAACGGCCGGCGCCAGCGCAACTTCGGCCTGAGCGCGGCCCACGTCCGTGCAGTCGACATCGAAGGCCTGCGGAAAGCCGGTGAGTCCCCTTTCCTGAGCAAGCACACACTGCGTGAGTCCCGAAATCTCCACGAGATCGATGGCGAGCACCGGTAGCAGCCCGAGCACGAAGGTGTTGAGTGGCGTTGCCTCGAGCGCCGGACCCGCCACCGGTCCGGGCACCTCCGGCCAGGGGAGATACTCAGGCACCGCCACCCCATCGGCGCGGCGCACGTAGCAGCGGCGCGGCGACCATTCTGAAAGCTCCGCAGACCCGTCTTCACGGGCTGCGGCGACGGAACGCAGGCGCAGACACCAGCGATCCAGCGGGCCGGTCAACGCGGTCACGGCAACGCTCTCCGCCAGCGGTCGCTCCGGATCTTCAACCACCGCCGGAAGACTCAGCAAACGGCGATTGGAAGAACCATCAGGCGCCTGCCAGTCGAGCTCACCGAGCGTTGCGGCCAGCGGTTCCGGTGGCAGGCGCCAGCGGAAGGCCGCCTCCGTTGGCGTGACCTCGAAGGCAACGATCTGCGGCGGCGCCGGTGGCGGCAGATCCTGCTGAATCAGCACGCAGGGAAAATGCGTGGCCGTCGAAATGTTGTTGTTCTCATCACGGGCGACGGCGTAGCCGCAGACGAACCCTGCTGGAATTTCGACCACCGCGCGCGGCTCACCGGCTTCGCAGCTGTCGCTGATGCGCACCAGATCGTCGTTGACGGTGACCACCATGCTCACGCAGGTGTTCGGCTCGAGGGTCTCCGCCGCCAGGACCAGCGGTGCACCCACCAATTGTCCGACGGCCACGGGCACCTGCCCTTCGCCGGTCGTGGGCTCGAGCGCCAGCTCGAAATTGCCGCAGAAACTGTCGTCCACGGGGATCTCGCAACCCGCAGGACCCACCTTCGGACCGGCCGGATAGTCGAGAGTCAGAGCATCGTCACCGCAGAGGGCATCAAGGGCGGCACAGCTGTCCAGATAGGCGGTCTTCTCGTCAAAAACCACCTGGGCCGTGTCGCAGCCGACGGTAAATGCGCTGAAGTCGAGGCGATCCGTAAGGCGCGGTACCGTACTCGCACCGGCGTTGACAATTTCGCAGCCCGTCGGCACCTGAGCCGTGCGCTCCATGGAAACGGTTGGCGCCGCTGGAAGCTCCCGATCAGGAACCAGCGCCCGCTGCGGGGCGCTGAGGAAACTCAACCGGCCATCCGGCGTCCGCGCGGCCACCCGATACCAGTAGACCTGTTCCGTCGTACCGGTGGGCGTGCGGTCCTGGAACCAGAGCACTTCCCGACCCGAGGGCAAGGTGCGAGGCTCGAGCCGAACGTTCGGATCATCCGCATCAACGGAGCCAGGCAGGTCACCGGCGTTCAGCAGATAGCGAGATTTGCCGCTCGGAAACTGTCTGAAGTTGCAGCGGGTTTCTGTCGGCTCATCGCTGTCCGCGATACCGTCCCCATCACTGTCTTTGAAGCGTTCAGCCGTCTCGAAATCGGGGAAACGATAGACGAGGTAGTCTTCGACAGTCAGCGCAACGCTGCGCCGGGGATCGTCATCACAGCTCTCGGTGAGGCCAACGAACTCGAGAAACCCGGTGCTGATGGCTTCCGGCTGGTTGCAGAAGCGTCGGGTAGAGCCATACGCGGCAACGTAGTTCGCAAGGTTTACCGCATCCCAGCTGAGGGTCAGATTCTCACCGAAGCCACCGCTCACCGGTCCGTTCGTTTCGTCGATGAACGTTCGCAACGGTCCTGGTGTGGCGGGGCGCACCAGATTCGGCACCGTCACAATGGCCGTCTCCGTCGGGCCGTAGTTACCCGTAAAGTCTCTGGCGACCAGATAGTAGGCACGGCGATCGCCGGGCTCGAGACCACGGCGCGCGAGGTCGGCTGCCGTTTCCAGCCACTTCGGCGCGGCGGCCGTGCCGCCCGATTCGCTGATCAGCGTGCGATTGACCTTCTCGAGGCCCGGCAGCACCGGCTGACCACGTCCATCGAAGTCCGCCGCTCGAGCCAGCGCGGCAATGTCCTGCCGTGCAGACTCCGCGTCGACGCTCGGTGCCAGGTTGTCCACGGTCCGATACAGATCAAAGCCAACCAGATAGACCTGACTGGCCAGGGCGTCAGCCGGATTACCGGTGCCAGGTGCTCCCCAGCTCAAAGAAACGGAGTAGTGGTCCTTGCCGGACTCCGGCAGATCGCAGCGGAACTCCGTGCTGATGATCTGCTGGAAGCTGTCGGACGCGGCGCCAAGCGGCTGACTCGGCACTCTGCTGTCGATGCGCACCAGGCCAAGGCGGGCCTCGAGTGCATCGGTACGATTGACGCCGATCAGTTCGTAGTCGTAGACGCCGGGTGCGGGTCGATCGAGATACCCCCGATTCAACGCCCGGGCGACGTTGAAGTCCGTGCGCGTGCCGAAAAAGGTCCAACCGGGGTCAACCAGGGCTGCTCGCAACTCGCCCGGGAATTCGGCAGCCGTAAAGCTGCGGTTCGCGGCCGCCGCCCGCTCCCGCAACCCGAGCAGGGTTTCCTGCAGACGCCGGGACTGCGCAGGGCCCTGGTAGAGGGCGGCGATCTCACCTTCGCTGAGCACGCTCCCTTTGGTGACATCGAGGAGCACGGTGCGACTGCTGTCGCTGGCTATCCGTTCCAGGCGCAGCTCGTCGAGGTCGACAGGCAGGGCTCCGTCGAGCACATCCCAGCGCAGGTAGACGCCGAGTTCACTCTGGCCGTTTGCAGTCATGGATCCGAGGGGTGCGACGGACCCCACAAAATAGAAACGCCCCTCTTCTGCCTGGAGTGCGGTCGCCGCCAGCAGGGCAGTGAAAATCAGATGTTTCAGCGTGTGTTTCATCAGAACACCGAGTCCACTTTCAGATCGAGGATTTCCCACTCGCCGTCGAACTCAGCGCCGAACTGGGCGTCACCGGTGCCGCACCAGCTGTCCTGACGGCTGCGCCGGACCGAGGTCCAGGTTTCCGGTTCACAGAAACCGGCGCCAGCAGCGCCAAAGCCCTCACCGACGAAACGGAAGCCGCCGTCCAGAGACCCTTCCACGAGCAGCCGCACCTGGCCGCGAATGGAAGCGATACAGGCCACCTCCCCGTAGGCGCCACCACCCACCAGACCGCCAAATTCCGGCCGTGCATCGGCAAGGAGCCAGGCACCGTAGTCGGCGCGTATGCCGACGGTCAGGGCACAGCCGCCGGGGATGAGCGGAATGCTGGCCCCGCCGCGGAGATAAACGCCGGCAAAACCCGACTCCGGCAGGGTGATGTACCTGGCCACGTCAGGATCGAGGGCCGTCAGCACGTCCGTGATCCCGGGTGGTGTCGGGCAGACCCGACCGACAAGAAAAGCCGCGTCGCCGCTGATGCCGCTGAAACTGGCGCCTGCGGAGGCACCGAGGTAGTTCTGAACATCACCGACACCGGCCGCAAAGGCAGGATCGAAGATGGTCCCCTCGCCGAAGCCGATGTCTCCGCGGATCGCAATGCCGCCGAACACGCCTCTCGGAATGAAGGGCGTAGAGGTGCCCGGCGCCAAGGTGAAGCCAAGGAGCAGCTGCTCCATGGTTACCGACGAGCCGACGATATCCATGGGCATGCCGAAGGCCGAAATCGATGCGTCGAGGCGTGACTCGCTGACGCCAGCACCGCAGCCCGTGGCACCGTTCTGAGCGCCCCAGCGCACGATGTCCAGGGCAGCGCCGAAGGTCGTCGGGTCCTGCTCACTGGCGGAAGCCGCCAGCACCCATTCGGCCCCGAGGTGCAGACGCTCGAGCTCGTCTCCGGCGATGACCGCAAAGCCATCTGCGGACACCGACTCGAGCGGCAGACCACGCACTGGCGCAAGGGCGTCATCGATGAGGTCGTTCAGCTCCGACTCAACGCCCGCCACAAGTGTGCGAACGCCGAGGTTGATCTGCCCGAGCAGCGCCAGAAGCAGTTCATTGACGCGCGACTGCAGCTCCTCGAAATGCACGTTCATGTCCCGGCGCAGATCCTGAATCGGCGCGGAACCCATGATCTGAGACACGAGCAGCCGGCGGAGCTCCTCCGGCGAAAAATAGGCACCGGCGAGCTGGCCTTCGACATCCTGGAGCACGAAGTCGAACAGCTCATCGAGCTGGGGTCGCACCACTGCCGCGACCAGCTGATCAAGCGCGTCAGCCAGGTCAGCAAGATTCGGGTCGTCGGTCGTATCGACCAGGAGGTTGATGCGATAGAACAGGTTTTCCGTTGTCTCAGCCAGAAAGGCGTCGATGCCGCCCACGAGCTCAGCACCGCCCCGACCCTCAGCGAGCGCAAACTCGGCAAAGACCAGAGCCTCGTCCACCGTGCCCAACGGCCGCCGCAAAGCCTCCAGAGCCGGTTGCAGCCCTTCAGCCGTCTGTTCGAGGCGCAACTCGACGGCGCTGAGGCCGCTGAGAATGCTCGTACTCTGCCCGCGCAGCGTTTCGAGCTGCTGCGTGGCCGGGGCCAGCACGTTGGCGAGATCTTCCGCGCAGACCTGCCCTCGAACGGCAGCTTCCGCATCGTTCAGAAACAGGGTCAGCTCCTCGGCGGTGGTCCTGAGCCGCCGCTCGCTGTCCCGCAGCTGCACAGCGAGCGCCGGATCATCGGCAAGCAGTTCTGCGATGGGCAGGAGCAGATCGGTTCGTGAGGTGAGCTCCAGCACCTGCCGTATGGCCAGAAACCGGCGCACGGCCTGACCGATGTACCCTTCGATCTCGGCGCCGGAGGCGAAGCCGTTACTGCAGATGCTGCTGGAGAAACCGACCGCCTGCTGAAGCGCCAGCTGTGCTGCGGAGATGGCGCCATCGATGTCTTCGAGAGGACCTCGCACTTCCGTCACCAGCTCGTTCACCTGCGTGAAGTTGCCCGCCGAGCCGTTGTAGATGGCGATGAGCCGAGCTTCGAGGGCCTGCACCTCGGCGCGGCGGGCGGCAACACTTGCCCGTGCGGCTGCGAGCTCAGCAGGAGAACTGGCATTGAGAATGTCGTTCCGCACGTCGCTGAGGCTTGACCTGAGCACCGCCCGGACCTCGGTCTGAACGGCGGTAAGCGGCGTCAGCAGTGTTTCTTCCAGCGTGGCGCGAACCTGCTGCGGATACACTTTGGCCCGAGCCAGCCCATCGCTGATCGTGACGAAGGGGTCCTGGCCGTTCGGCGCCAGATCCGCGCCAACCGCTCCCAGCTCACGAACGGACCCTTCCAGACCCAGGCGAATCAGATCCTCGAGACCGCGGTTACCGAGCTCGTTTACGTCCACCATGGCGCCCTGGATGGCCCCCAGGGTCGGCTCGAGGACCGGCCCGTCGACAACGCCCAGCTCCTCGAGCAGGTCGTCGACCTTGCGCAGGCTCCGCGGATCATTCAGATCCACCGAGAACGTCGCGGCCTTCAACTCCGCAATGTTGGCGCTGGCGCCGAAGCTGAGCCGAGTGCGTCGAGGCTCGATGAAGTTGATGCCCTGATTCACGTCGAGCACCAGCAGATCCTCGGTCAAACCCCGGCCCAGAAAACGCGACTGCTGCTCGATGGCCGTATCTGCCTGCCAGGGCTGGTAGTAAACGGGCAGCTTGAATCCGAACCCACTCGTCCCCCAGCTATAGCTCGCTGACAGATTGACGCTGTCCATGAGCAACTGCTGCTGCAGATCGACATTGCGCTGCGGGGTGCGGTTCTCAATGGCATCACCGGGTGCCATGAGCGTGACGTCGGCACGATCCGAGGCACTGTTGGCAACCCGCACCTTGGCGCTGAGCGCATCCCAGAAGGGCACGGCAACGAAGCTGTTTTCCAGGTCCAGCCAGCCGTAACGGCCGTCCGGTGCGGCGCCGACCGCATCCACCGCGAGCTCCAGGGAGCCAGGCAACACGCTGAAGCTGCTGTTGGAGATACCGGGACGTTCGTCAACACGCACCGCGCGCACCTGCCGAGCGGCACCCTCCGCAAGGGAACCTGCCGGGGTCCAACGGGTGCGGAACGGCAGGGGCCGGTCCAGGGCGATGAAATCGAGATCGTGATGGAGCGTGAACTGCTGATCAGCGGCCACACACTGGCGCGCACTGCTGAAACCAGCCGCAAACACGTTTGCATCGGCCTGCCAGCTGGCGAGACCAATGCCGCAGTTTTCATCGAAGACGCCGTCATTGTCGTTGTCTTCGCCGTCGCAGCGCTCGAAGGCCAGCGTCATGCCGCCGAGGCGCGCCGCACAGTTCAGTACCAGGTTGCTGAAGTAGAAGGTTTCCCCGCCGGGCCCGCCGAGGTCACCATTGAAGGAAAGACTGCCGTCGACCCAGTTGTAGGTGTCGAGACGGTTGTCCGTGAGACGTACGGCAAAGCGGTCGAGCGCCAGCGGATAACCGCCATAGGTGACAGCGCCGGCAAGGGCCGCCGGCGCCGCGTTGAACACGCCGGTAACGCCTGCATTACGAATGACGTACTTGTTACCGACGGAACCCGCGAGGGAGATCACTTCCGCTTCGTTGTCGATCACCAGGGGACGCCCGGTCAGATCCTGACCGAAGCGGACATCCGGTTGCCCGTTGCCCGCCGGATCGCGGTACAGCTCCGGGCCAACGCTGAGCCCGGTGGGCAGGTAGTTGCCGTCGAGATAGGCCTCGCTGCCCCCATAGTGCACCACGATCTCATCAGCTGAGCGCTCGACGTGGGCGAGCAGACCCGCGGCGGGTTGCACATCGGCTGGGACTCGGAAACCCGCAAGCGCCAGACCCACTGGCGCATCCGCATTCAGATCCGAGGGCCGACTGAACGCCAGATCACCGGTACTCCGTGCCCCCCAGGCAGGCACCTGGGCAAGGCTGATGGTCCCGAAGCCGGCACCGTAGCCCGAACCGTCGAGGCGCAGCGTATTCGTCAGGGCCCGGTAACGGATCGGGGCATCGGCTGCGCAATCCGGATCGCGGCAGGCAGCCGATTGGGTCAGCGAGTATTCCAGCGTGACATCCTCGACCGGCTGCAGCGCACTGCCTTCGATCGATTGCGCAAAAGCGGCCCAGCTCACGTTGGCCCGCGGAAACGCGGTGTTGCCAGTCCCGGCCGCCACATCGACGACGCCGCTCAATTCGCCGTCCCGGAGCAGCAGCGCACCGCTCCGGCCTTTGACCCCATCGTAGAGCGCATCGTTACCGAAACGTTCTCCATTCGCGCGCGGATCCAGGGCGGAGTAGTCGACCTGCTGGAACGGCAACATGTCGCTGTAGGCAAGCTGGATACCGGCATCGTCGAGGACGGCGCCGCTCACCAGAAAGCCAAAGGGCCACCCTTCCCGGAACAGCAGTCGATTGCTCGTGGGCGAGGTTGGGCCATCGGGGATGAACAGGAACCTTGGGAAATCTCCTACGCCGTTGAAGGTCGCCGGCGACGTGATCTCGGAAAGCACGGACAGCGTCTCGGGCAGCGGCACGATGGCTCCTGCGAGATCGAGGCTTCCTGCCGCCACCGGGCTCGGTCCACCGACGCCGCTGGCGAAGGGCAGGCAGAGACTGCCCGTCGGTGCCAGCAGTTCCTTGAAGGCATCCGGAAATTCGGGATCCAGCTGAAAACGGCCGGTCACTTTGACGCTACCGGTGGGACAGCTGGAAGATTCGGTCACTCCATCCACCCGATCGAGGGTGAGCGTCTGACCGCCCAGGACGACCTCATTCGGAACCGCCACGAGCGCCGGCAATGCGGCAGCAAGGCGGTCCCCGGGATCGCCCACCAGCCGGGCTTCCAGCCGCAGGTCGTTACCTGCTGAGCGGGCTCTGGACACGAAGCCGCCTATCTCTACCCGGGCCAGGCTGACGAGCAGGGTCTGTCGAAAGTCGGCTTCCGTAAGCCCGACACCCGGATAGACAGACGCACCGAGGCTCAGCTCTGCGAGGCTCGCCCCACTCACGTCGCCTTCGACGAGAAACCAGTCCACGAGCCAGTTCAAACCCGCCTGCGGACAGGCGCCTGTGCCGGTACAGCCGCCATCGAGAACAATCTCCACCAGAGCCGCGGTCCCTGGTCCGGCGGGAAACCCTTCGAGCCCATCGAGTGGCAGACAGTCCGCCGCGTCGAGGGTACCGGCGATACCCGTCTGCTTGAGGCAGGCAGCACTCACGGCGAGTCCGGCCGTGTTCTGCCCATCGAGCCCTGATGGGGCGCCATCGCGGACGCTGACGCCGACGGTCGGTGCCAGGACGCTCCAGCCTGCCGTCTCAGTGCTCACAGCCAGCGTCAGCGTCTCCGTTCCTTCTGCTACCGAGTCAACAACGAGCGGAATCCTGAGCTGGCTGGTGAAGGTTCCGGCGGGAATCTCTATGCTCGTCTCGACCCCAACGTAGTCTTCGTCCTCCGTGGCGGAACCATCGGCACTCACCACCTGCACACTGACAGGGACCGTGGGCGTCTGCCCCAGATTGACATTGACGACAACCTCACCGAGCGCTTCGAAGACGATGGGTATGCCAAGGGCCACCACCGGCGCCGCCTGCGGGAGAAACTCGCAGCCGCTGTCGTTGCAGACGATGACTTCGTTCTCGAGCAACTCCAGCGCCGGCAGCTGGAGACCGCTGTTCGCCACCGCCAGGTCATAGAGCGCACCGGCAGGCAGCCCGTTCAGCGAGCTGAGGAGCTCACCAGGCAGATTCTCGTCATCGATGAGCCCGGGCCCGAGGAGCGCGCCGAAGCCGTCCGCATAAAGCGCATCCCCAGAGAGGCTGGCCGTGACCGCGGTGGAGAAGAGCAGCAGCTGCAGATTCGGGTCGGAAACTGTGCTGTCGGGAGAAATGTTCTGGAAGCTGAGCTGCGTTGGATCGGTCCCGCTGGGCAGGGCCAGGAGCGTTGCGGTCTGTTCGTTCGCGGCGACCAGTTCGGCACCTGTGATCGGTGCATCATCACCCGTAGCGTCGAGCGCCACGGTGGCGGCTATGGTGGTCGCGAGGTTGACGTTGGCTGCTTCGTCACTCTCCCCGGTTTCCACGAGTGCCAGGAGCGGCTGATCGAGCACCACGTCGCCGCCGTCGGCTTCGCTGGTGAAGGTACCGCTCGCCTCCAGAAGGACCACGCTGTTCGAAGGCACCGCAACGCTGTAGCTTTGCCCTTCGATCGCCGCATCGATGGCGTCACCGCGCTGGCCGGTCGTCTGATCGATTGGAGTCGCCGTGAGAGAGAGGCTGCTGAAGAGGCCTTTCTCGACGGTCCCCGCCAGGCTGACCTCGAGCACCGGTTCTTCTTCCGTGACACAGCCGCCGACCGCGAAGGTCAACAAGAGTAGCTGGGCGACCTGCGCCGTCAGTCTGGAGAGGGGGCTGTGCCATCGGGCACGCGCGCGACAACACCAGCCTTTGGCTGTGCCCGTCTCGCTGAAAGCACTCCTCCCGTGCCTGCTGCCCACACGCGTCCCTCCCTGGGACTTACAACCCCTCTAAGATGAAATTGATCATTGCACTTTGACATACGCCCTCGGACCTAGAAGCATGGTTGGCAGGCGCGAAAACGCGGCAGACTCCCATGCAGGCAGGTACGGCAAATCCGCAACGCACGGCACTGGTTGCCGACGATCACCCGTTGATTCGGGAGAGTCTCGAGCGTCTGCTCCGGGAGGAGCTCGGCCTCGACGTGCTCGACGGCGCCGCTGACAGCGACAGTGCGATCACCCGTGTCGCCAACGACGCCCCCGACCTCCTGGTCCTCGATCTGCGCCTGCCGGGGATGGGCGGCCTGAAAGTGCTCGAAACCCTGCAGGACACGCCCTCCAGGCCCGGCATCGTGATCTGCTCCGGCATCCACTCCGGTGCGGAGTTTGCGCAGGTCGATCGCCTTGGCGCCGAGGCCATCGTGTCAAAGGAGGACAGCCGTCAGGTGATCGCCGAAGCCGCCAGCGCCGCTCTGGCCCGCCGGCGCTTTCGTTCCGAAACGGTTCGGGCGCTGCTCGCGCCCCTCGAGGACGTGCCTTTCGACGGCGACAATCCCCTCACACCTCGAGAACGGGAAATTGCCGCCCTCATTGCCGACGGCCTGATTGACGGGCAGATTGCGGGGATGCTCGCCATCGCCCCGAAAACGGTGAAAAAGCACCGGGAGAACATTCGCACCAAACTGGGTGCACACAATGGCGTCGAAATCGCCCGGGCCGCCGCTCGCATGGGGCTCCTCCGGGAGTGACTTCGCGTTCGCTCCGCCGCGTGCTCCTGATCCTGGCGCTCGGCGCGAACCTTTCTGCGCTGGCGGCGCCGCTGGACCTGACCACGATCACCGGCCAACCCAACGCCACAACGCGTACCGAATGGTGGGTTGATGAGCGTGGCAACGCCGACCTGCGCGAAGTGCTCGAACGGGGCGACTTCCGGGTCAGTGACGACGACCTGATCAACCCTGGATCGGGCGCCATCGTCACCTGGCTGCGACTGCCCGTGATCAATCGTGCTTCAGATTCCGGGCGCTACGTGCTCTCACTGAATCGAGCGCTGCTGCCCATTGCTGAGATCACCCTGCTGCGCGAGGACGGCCGGACGGAGCGCCTTCTCGATGCCGGCTCGGTACTCGCCAGCTACGAGGCCTTTGGCACGCTTGCCGCGAGCTTCGAGCTTGCCCCGGCAGAAAGCGCCACGCTTTTCGTCCGTTACCAGGGTGCAAACTGGTCGGCCATTCAGCTCTGGCTCTACACGGAGCAGACCTTCACTCAGGCCCGGTTGCGGGACGCCGCTGGAAACGGGGCCGTCATGGCCGGGGTACTGAGCCTCATCGTGTTCAGCGTGCTTTCCTTTGCCCCTTTCGGTCGCGGCATCGTCTGGCTCTACGCCGTCGCCCATGCGTCTTTTCTGGGGTTCTACCTGCACATGCAGGGCTTCACGACCGTGCTGCTGTGGCCGGATTCTCCCGCTTTTGGCCGCGCCTTCTCGGCGGTGACCTTTGGCGTTTGTGTGGCGGCGATGGTGCAGTTCGGTCGCCTGTTTTTCGACACGGCAAATCGCGCACCTCGGGTCGACAGGCTCATGGGGACAGCCGTTTACACGGCCCTCATTGGGGTGCTGGGGGCATTGGTAACCCTGCTGGTTCCAGGCCTGCACCCCTACCCCAACTACCTCATTTACCTTGCGGCGATCACCAGCTGGCTCTGCCTGCCGGTCCTCGCGCTCTATGCAACACTCGTCTGGTCGCGGAGTTTCTGGCCCCTGCTCGTGGCCTGGCTGATCATGTCGGGCTACTTCCTGTCGCTCATCGCCCTGTTTCTGGGACTCATGGAATCGATACCGCTCGGCGAATCGAGTTACATCGTCGTTTTCCTGGAAGCGCTGTTCCTTGCCCTGGCGATCTCCCTGCGTATCGGCGACCTGCAGCGGGAAAACGAACGCAATGCCCAGGCTCTCGAGAACAGCCTGCGGGAGCGTCTGGCGGAGTCCGAGCTCAGTGCCCAGCTCAGTCAGGAGCGACAGTGGGCTCTCCAGGACCTGGCCGATCGCGGCCAGCTGCTGCTCGGCGCCGGCCACGACGCGCGGCAGATGCTGCTGGCGGCACGATCGGTCGCCGATCAGCTGGACGAAGCGCCTGAATCCGAGCTCGGTCCGCGTCTGCACAGCATCGTCGACGATCTCGGCAGCATCTTCAGCACTGCCACGGAGGCGGCCCGCAGCGGCGGGATCGGCGACGAGTTGCTCGCTCTGCAGAGCATCCGTGCGCAGGGACTCCTGCAGGCCATCGACCTGACGTTCTCCGACGAAGCCCGGGCGAAAGGCCTCGAGCTGCGCATTCGCCCTTCGGCGCTGCAGCTGCAGACCGACCGGACCCTGCTCACCCGGGTGTTGAACAACCTCGTCAGCAACGCCATCAAATACACGACCACTGGCGGCGTGCTGGTTGCCGTGCGGACCCGGAACGGACAACCGCTCCTGCAGGTCTGGGACACGGGGCCTGGCCTGAAGGCGGCAGAACTCGAACAACTGCTGCGCGGACAGGGCGGCCGGGGTAACACGTCGACAGACGGCGAGGGGGTCGGCCTGAAGCTCTGCCTGCAACTCGCACAGAGAATGGGCGCAGAACTCACGGCCCGCTCGACGCCGGGCCAGGGAACGCTGTTCGAACTGATGCTGCCGGGCATCCGCATCAGTCGCGATCAGCCCGTGGTCCTGCATGTGACGGGAGGTAAGGAAGAAACGGAGGCGCTGGCGAGATCGCTGTCCGCTTTTTCACACCTTACGGTCCAGCAGCTGTCATCAACGCCCGGCAATCCCGTGCCGGTCCCGGGGCGGGACTATCTGGTGCTCGTGGATTCCCTGGGTGAGTCGCTGAAAAGGCGCTATGGCCCCCTCTGCGAACGCTGGCGGGAGAACGGAGCCTGTTCGATCGCCTACCTTTACGACCGTTCCGGGGAACAACGGGCAGAAATCGCCGGTGTTGCCGATCTCGCTATCTATCGGCCAGCGGCCGCGAGCCTGTGGCTGAGCGGCTTGTATCTCCTGAAGCAGAACCTGGCTCGGCGCAGCGAGGAAAGCGCTGGATCTGAGAAGGTGGAAGACGGGACTCCCGGCCCTTCGCTCCAGCTTGCGTCTCAAAGCCCCTGAGGGTCGACCTCCCAGGCCCCCATTACCGCCCTAGTTACCGCCATTACCAGGGGATCCTCAGGCGTACCGGTGCCGAACCAGAGCGGGCAGGCCAGTGGATTCAGTCTCCGATCGACCACCAGGGCGCCAGCCGCTTCCAGGGCATTTGCTTCCGAGGCTTCCAGCAGCGCGACACCCAGACCCGCCAGAACGAGCTCGGCTTTCGTACCGTCGTCATCCGTACAGACGGCTCTATTCATGGTGAGCTCGAGCTCATCGAGTTGCGTTTCGACCAGCGTCTGGAAGGGGCAGTAGTAGTCCGAACAGATCCATGCCATCTGGCTCAGGGCCGGCCAGTCTGCCTCCCTGAGATGCGCGCTTTCTGCCACAGGGCCCGCCACAACGAGGCCTACGTTCGCGAGCGGTTCACCGCTCAAGGCTTCCGGGAGTGGCCCGTAGAGAAAACCGGCATCCATCGCGCCCGCCTCGATGGCCTCGATGATGTGTCCGGTCGAAGAGGCTTCGAGATGCACTTCGATACCGGGACTCACCGCCCGCAGCCGGGTGAGCAACTGCGGGACCCGCAGAAACTCGGCACTGGCGTTGAGCCCTATTTTCACCGTCCCAAGGAGCTCTCCCTGCAGCACGTTGGCATGGTTCGCCAGATCCTGCGCGGCCGCGAGCGTCGCTTCCGCCTTGGCGAGGAGCCGGCGACCGGTTTCCGTGAGACGCATGCCCCGCGAGCTGCGCTCGAAGAGCGTGACTCCCCACTCAGCCTCGAGGGCTTTGATGTGCGCACTCACGGACGGTGGTGTGGTGAATAGGCGTTTCGCCGCCCGGGTGACGTTGCCTTCCGCCGCGACGACGGCGAAGGTGCGTAGCTGGTAGAGCTCCATAGAGGCATTCTAGTCCGCAGCAGCCGGGATACCATGTGCCTGTGCTGAACGGCCCCTTCAGCACAAACGAACGGACGCGGCCGGGCCCCTTCACTATGCTCGCGCTCAGACCCTCATCGCTATGGGAGCATCCATGTTCACGATCTACGGCGACCGCCAGTCGGGCAACTGCCTGAAAGTGCTTTACGCTGCCAGATACCTCGGCCTCGACCATGAGTGGGTGGATGTCGACGTGCTCAATGGCGGAGCGCGCACCGCCGCGTCCCTGGCGAACAACCCGGCGGGACAGGTGCCGTACATCGTCCTGGACGACGGTCGCGTGCTGGCCCAGTCCAATGCCATCCTGCTGTATCTCGGGAACGGCACCGCCCTGGTTCCGGCGGATCCCTGGGAACGGGCACTCGTTCATCAGTGGCTCTTCTGGGAGCAGTACAGCCATGAACCCGCCATCGCCGTCTGCCGCTTCGAGATGTTCTACCTGGGTAAGTCCGCCAGCGACCGGGATGAAGGGCGGGTGCAGAAAGGCGAAAACGCCCTCGATCTCATGGATGCCCATCTCGCCGGCACCCCGCGCATTGCCGGAGATCATCTGACCGTGGCGGACATTGCCCTCCTCGCCTACACCCGTCTCGCCCACGAAGGCGGCTTTGACCTCGAAAGACGGCCAAATGTGCAGGGTTGGATCACGGAAACTGAAGCGGAGCTGGGCGTCACCGCCTGAGGCATTCCCGGGCCGGGCTGTGACGTCAGAAGGTCAGAAGGTCAAAAGGTCAAAAGGTCAAAAGGTCAAAAGGTCAAAAGGTCAAAAGGTCAGCGTCACCTTCAGGGCATCCTCGTCCCGCTCATGGGCGAGCAGCAATGCCCGGTCGATGGCCTCGAGGCCCAGCCGGTGGCTCACCATCTGCGTGACGTCGATCTGTCGGCGCGCGATCCAGTCCAGGGCCTTGTGAAAGGAAGAAAGGTCTTCTTCTGCCTGCGCGCCCACCACCGCATAGAGCCGCAGCTGCTTCATGAAGAACTTGGTGTAGCTGAAAGGCACGTCCTGAACCGTGTCCGGCAGTCCGAAGAACACCACATCACCTCGCGGGCGGGCGATGTCGACGGCATGCTGAATCGTCGCACTCGTGCCAACGGCTTCGATGACGATGTGCGCACCCTGCCCGCCGCTGGTATCCATAACCGCTTCACGGATCGCTTTGCCTTCCGTATCCCCTCTGACGGCGATGTCGGCACCAAACACACCCGACTGCGCGAGCCGGGCCGGTGACAGATCCGCCACAATCACCTTCGCCGCGCCGAGATGCTTCGCCTGCCAGGCGAAAAACTGTCCTGCCGATCCCTGACCCAGCACGGCGACGGTTTTGCCAACGAAATCCATGGCGCCACGACGCAGCGCATAGATCGTGGTGCCGAACTGCTGCGCCATGAGCAGGTCTTCCACCGGACCGTCGTAGTCGGGCAGTTTCAGACACCAGTGACCGGGCAGCGTCTGATAGTCGGCAAAGCAGCGCTGGAATCCATAGCCGGGTACGGTGAGCACCTTGTCACCAACGGCGAGCGTCGGGTCTCTCGATTCCACGACTTCGCCGACGCCCTCGTGCCCCGGCCAGCCGGGCTCCGCGGGCAGATTGACCGGCGCAAAGGAATCCATGAACACCTGATGCAGGTCCGACCCGCAGATGGCGGCCATGAGATTCTTCACCACCACCTGACCCGCCTCGGGCTCGAAAAGCGGCGTGTCTTCACAGACCATTTTGCCCGGCTCCACGAGCCGGGCTGCGCGCATGCTGTCCATCTGTTCTCCCCTTGCCGGCTTCTTCCCGGCCCTGATCAGCGCCTCGGCGACCGGCAACGGCCACCGGTGACGCGCTCAGTCACCGGTCGCCTCACCACGCCCCCGAAGCCTTTCGGCGATGCCGTTCAGGGTATCGGCCAGGTCTGCCGTGCGGCGCTGGTCGATACCGGCAAGTTCCGCCTTTCGGGCACCGTCTGCAGCCCCGTCGATACGCCGCGCGAGGCCCCGATCGCGGCTGCCGGTGGCGAGCTTCGTGCCGGCTTCGTCAAGCAGTGCCCGGAGTTCGCTCATGGTGTCGGCATCAAGACCGCCGGTCCGTTCCAGCTGATCGAGGTAGGCGAAAGCAACAATCGGATCCGCCGGCCAGGTCACCGGGAACTGCTGCTGCGGATTGAAGACCCGGCCCTGATCGGCGAGCTTCGCGGCCGCGATTTCCGACTCGGAGAGAAACTCGCTCGGGGTCAACGCCAGCACGTCGATTCCGCGAACGATCTCCGTTCCGTAGATGAGGCCGTTGTACCAGTAAGTGGACCAGAACCCGGCAACCACGAGGTCTTCTTCGTGAATCGGCCCCCGGTCGAAGTAGGCAATCTCGAAGGGGTTCGTTGAGTCCGTGAAATCCATGATCGAGATACCGCCCTGATACCAGGCCTGCACGAACAGATCGCGGCCCGGTACGGGAACGATGGAGCCGTTGTGCGCCACGCAGTTCTCCGATTCCACCTGCGGGGCCGGCATCTTGTAGTGGCTGCGGAACTCGAGCTCACCGTCGACGATGTCGTAGATGGCGTTGGCGCCCCAGTCCAGCGGATCGTAGGCGCGACAACGGGGTCGACTGCCGCCACCCCACTCGTCCGTGAAGACGACCTTGGTGCCGTCGTTGTTGAAGGTCGCCGAGTGCCAGTAGGCAAAACCAGTGTCTACGACTTCGTCGATGCGCTGCGGCTTCATGGGGTCGGAGATGTCGAAGACGATGCCGTTGCCGGAACAGGCACCGGCGGCCAGCTCAGCGCTCGGGAACACCGTGATGTCGTGGCACTGGTCCGTGACGCTCGTCTCCTGAGTCTCATCACCGTGGTCGCCACCACGCCAGAGCCCGGCCAGCGCTCCGGTTTCCGCGTCGGCAAACACCGCGGGACTGTCGACGATCCGCGCACTGCCGGGATCGTCCACGGGTATCGCAATGACGTCGATGCGGAACAGCGCCGTGCGATCGTCTCCCGGTGATTCGTCATAACAACCCGGCAATTCCTCTTCGTCGCGAATGCTCGAGGTGCCGGAGTTGTAGACCACGATGACGCCATCGGGCTCCGGCCCGGATACCACGGAGTGGGTATGGGAGCCGCGGCAGGTCTGCACGGCACCCACCTGCACGGGCCGGGTGAGGTCACTGATGTCGAAGATACGCAGCCCCCGGAAACGGTCCGCGCTCACGTCTTCGCTGACGCCCTCGAGCCCGCAATCGAGACGACCCCGGGTCTGCTCGACGGACATGATCAGCAGATCGCCGACGATGGAGACGTCGCCCTGCCCACCCGGACAGACGATGGAGGCCATGAGCTCAGGCACGCCGTCTTCGCCGAGGGAATACACGTTGAAGCCGTGGTAGCTGCCGGCGACCATCACGTCGTCACGGAAGGCGATGTCGGTGTTCGAGAAAGAGAGCAGCGGATAGCGCTCCTCGCCCCCGGCTTTTTCCTCGGACTCCTCGGACTCCTCGGACGCTTTCTCGTCAGCCTCAACTTCCGCTGCTTGGGCGTCTTTTTTGAGACGGCTGATGGGCAGATCGGCAGGATTCGCGGGATCGTAGAAACCCTCGGGCCTGCGCAGCTCGGCGACGAGCTCCATGTTCCAGAGCGCGACACCGGCATTGTCATAACCGGCGGCGAGTCCCGCCCGAGGATCATCCGATAGACTCACGAGAAGCGCGTTCATGCGTTCGATCTCTGCGGTCTGATCGTTGGTTACGTCATTGGTGAACTCGAAGAGCGTGGGATCGTAGGCGGAGCCCGGTTGCTCGAGGAGCTCTTCGACCATGGTCACGGCACCCTCGTGGTGGCGGATCATGAGCTGCAGAAAGAGTCGGTCGAAATCCGTGCCACTGGCCGCCGCGAGCTCGGCCATCTGTTCCGGAGATGCCATCCCTGCCATCTGGTGGCTCATGTGCATCCCCTGATGGGCCGTCGGATCCGGCACGGACTCACCGCGGTCCGACAACCACGCCCGCATGAAGGCAATCTCATCGTCCTGGCTGGCGTCTATGCGCCCCGCCACGTCGATGAGTTCGGCCCGGTTGGTCCGGTCCGCCACGAGGGCCGCCATCTCGATAGCCTGGTGGTGGTGCGGAATCATGTCCTGCATGAAGCGCACGTCTGCTGCTGAGTAGCCGGTGTCTGCAATCTCGACCGCTTCGTCGGCCGACAGTTCACGAGCCGCTTCACCGGGTGCCCCCGGTTGGACGATGGGTGCTGCGGCCTGCGCCAGAGCGACCGTGAACGTCAGCGCAATCCCCATGAGCAGGCCGGCACTCCAGCGACCCCAGGCGCCCTGGTGATGCCGGCATCGTGGCAATTTGCCGGAGCTGCGACTGAAGTTCGGGGTGGCGTGTTCGAGTAAGAGGTCCTGAGGCACTTCCGGGCTCCGGTTACTGCAGATCCGGCCACGATAGAGCGAAATGGCGCAGCCGTCATCACCGCCCACGCTCAGGCGCCGGCTTGCTCCTCGACGGGGTCCAGCTCGTCGTCCGGGTCGGCCAGTGCTTCCACAGGTGTCTGCACGGGCGCGCGGTAGAAGGTGATGGCCAGCGCCGCCAGCGCATAGAGCACGAAGAGACTCTGGAAGGCGAGCGCATAGGAGCCAGTGGTATCGAAGATCCAGCCGGCGAAGGGCACGCCGAGAATCTGAATCGGGAACATGGCCGGACGCATGAGGCCGAGCACCGCGCCGAAGCGTTCCGAGCCGAAGGTTTTACCGACCACGTTGCCCTGCATGGGGACAACGCCGCCGACGCCATAGCCGAAAAGTGCCGCGCCGAGGGCAAACCAGGCCAGAGCTTCCGACTGGAACATGATCATCTGCCCGGCGAACTGCACGACGATGATCAGCAGCATGATGCGCCGGACCGGCAGTTTGTCGCCGAGCCAGCCGAAGCTGAGCTTGCCGGCCACGCCCAGGCCCGCGCAGAGCGACATGACGAGCGAAGCCAGAGACAGGTCGTGACCCATGTCCGTGAGCCGCGGCACCATGTGCGTGAGCGTGGTGCTCATGCAGCAGAACATGAGGGAGAAAGTGAGCACGATCACCCAGAAGTTACGGCTCCGGCTGACGTCGCGCATGGACAGACGAGGTCGGACCGGGCCGGCGCTGCTCGCACCACCGTCGCTCAGCTTCAGGGCGCCATCAGGTCGGAGCCCCACATCTTCCGGCCGGGAGATGACCAGGCGCAGCACGAGAGGCACGACGACGAAGAAGGTGAAAAGTCCGTAGACGAGAAAACCGTTGCGCCAGCCATAGAGGCCGATGATCTCCGCTGAAATGTAAGGCATGACCACACCGGAGAGGGACACGCCGGTGGCTGCGATCCCGAGGGCCGTGCCCCGTTTTCGTTCAAACCAGTTAGCGACAAGCTTGCTCGTGGCGAGATTCCCCATGCTGCTCGCCCCGAAACCGATGAACAGTCCGAGCACCAGATAGAACTGCAGCTGCGTCTGCACCTGACTCAAGGCGAGGAAGCCCAGGGCCATGGACGTGGCCCCGACACCGATGACGCGTCGCAGCGGGTACCGGTCGAGGGCCCGGCCCACCAGCGGCGCGGCAATGGCACCTACGGCATTGGTCACCGTCAGACCCAGTGCCACCCCGAGTCTGGAATCACCAAACTCCGCGGCGATGGCCTTAAAGAACACGCCGTAGGAATAGAAAAAGAAGCCAACGGCGACAAAGTCGACGAAAAAGGCCACGCCAACCATGCGCCAGCCGAGAAAGCGCTTACGGCCAGTGCCGGAATCCCCTGCGCCGTCCGCTTCGCTCCCGCCTGATGCCGCTTCCTTCAGGCCTGACGCCACCACGCGACCCCTTGCGCATCCTCCTCCACGGTCAGCATGCGTCGACCGAGGGCGCAGTGGAGGTGGGCGATGGCTTCGCCGGTAGCCGGGAAGAAGCTGTAATCGTTGATGGCGCTCTTGAAGAGGGCGGGAAAAGTATCGACGGCCCGCTTCGGCTCTTCGCAGAGGTCGTAGAGCTTCTCGAGGGCCACCTCGTGCCAGTCGATGAGTGCCGTGAGCCGTTCATGAAGCCCTTCGTAGAGAAATTCATGCGCCGGCAGCACGAGCAGATTCGGCGGCAGAACTTCCCGGAAGCGGTCGCAGGAGGTGATCCACTCCCGAAGTGGGTCTGCGTGGGGCTCCGAGGGCTGCACGCTGACGTTCGGCGTGATTTTCGGCAGCAGCTGATCGCCGCCGATGATGAGCTTGAGCTCCGGGCAGTACAGACAGACATGCTCCGGTGCATGGCCATGGCCGATCACAGCGCGCCATTCGCGGCCGTCGATATCGATGTATTGACCGTCGCTGATGCGCCGATAGCCGGCGGGCAGCGGCGCGATGCTGGCACCGAACTGGCCGAAACGCTGCCGGTAGCGGTCCAGACGATCTTCCGTGAAGCCCGCGCGGCGATAAAAACGGATGGCGTCCTCCGGCACGTCCGCAGGGCGATCTGCGGCCATGACCTTACACATGTAGAAGTCGGCGCGACTCATCCAGAGCGGGCAGTCCCAACGTTCCGTGAGCCAGCCGGCGAGACCGGTGTGGTCCGTGTGCAGGTGGGTGCAGATCACGCGGGTGACCGGTCGGCCATCCAGGTAGCGCTCGAAGATCGTCTCCCAGTGGCCTTTCACCGCCTCGTCGTAAATGCCCGTATCCACGATGGTCCAGCCGGGCCCGTCGCGCAGCAGCCAGACATTGATGTGGTTCAGACGCCCGTGCATGGGCATGCGGATCCACCAGACGCCGTCGGCGACCTCGGTGGCAGCCCCCGGCTCCGGGGCTTCGTCTTCGAATCGATAGGTGAGGGACTCGTAGCCCCGTCTTGAAACGGCGTCCACCGGCTCTCCATGTGGCGTGGCTACGGACGCACTGATTATAGCGCCTGGCGCTGCCGTTTACTCGGATCCGGCGGCGTTCTATGTTGAAGTCGGGAGTTTTAGGGGAGGCCGCCATGCCCACGAGCCTGACGCCGGCACAGAAACTTAAGCTTTTTCAGGATGGTTATCTGATCCTGAAGAACGCGGTCAGCCAGTCCCTGGTGGATGCGGCGCGGGCGCGTATCAACGCCGCCGAGAAGGGTGAAAACCTGTCTGGCGCCGAGGCGCTGACGGATCTGGTCAACCGTTCCGACGTCACGCCGATCCTGAACGAGGTCATGGGTCAGTTCGATCCGCCAAGCCGGGTTCAGGTCGGCGTCATCAAGCGCAGTGAGCCCGGCGACTTCTATACGGCTCTCGGCTATCGCGATCGCGACCTGCCCTACTACGGCCACGGCATGCACGCCGAAGGCCTGTTCACGGCGCCAACGCCCCAGGAACCGCTCACCGGCAATTCCGACGACATCTACCGCAAGATGATTGCTTCAGGCCCGAAGGGCGACATCGGTCGCTCAGCGGACGTGATCGGCTCAAACACCGACCCGCTCTTTCAGGACCCGGCCATGACCCTGGCCGTTGGCAGCTTCACCACCTTCTGCATCGTGCCTCTCAATGATCAGATGGACGACGGCGTCGGTCAGACCTCGCTCATTCCCGGTGGCCACCACGTCCTCGAACAGTTCTATCGTTGGCAATTTGAGCAAAGCGGCAAGATCGGTCCCGAGGGGCCGGGCTGGCCGCGCTTCGACTACGGCGCACCGAACGGTGCCGGTCACGTCTATCTGCCGGACGCGGTGCAGAAAAAGCTGATGGCCCTGGACGACGCTCCACCAGAATGCACGCCCGACGGTCGACCCTGGCCACGGCCCACACCGATCAGAATGGAACCGGGCGATGCCGCCATCACCATTTTCCAGATGCCGCACACGGCGACCCGCAACGAGGCGGGCACGGAGTCGAGGAAGAACATGATCTTCCGGATCCGCAACAAAGCCCGGCAGCCGGGGGTCCGGGTGACTGGCGTCAGCGACCATCCCGATCGCGGCCAGATGGGGGAATGGCTGGACTTCGAAGCCGGCAACAATCCCTGGGAGCGCTCAAAACAGGCGCTGACAAACATGTGGGACGAATGGGAAGGCATGCAGACCGTCATCGCGGAAGAAACGGCGCCGGTGCACGATTTCAGCCACGTGAGCCTCGAAGAGTGCGCAGGCCGTTGAGGGGACTTTCATGAACGAATACCAGGGTTTCGCCTACGACGTGCTGGTGGTCGGTTCTGGTGCCGGCGGCGCCATGGCCGCCCACCGGCTGGCGACGACGGGCCATCGTGTGCTGCTGCTGGAAGCGGGGCGCGACTACGATCCGGTCGAAGAAACGCCGATGTTCCAGACATCCGCCGATGCGCCGCTCCGGGGGGTCGGCACCCCGGACAAACCCTTCGGTTTCTACGACGCCACGGTGGATGGCGGCTGGCAGGTGCCCGGCGAACCCTACAGCACCGGCGAGGGCACCGAGTTTCTCTGGTGGCGAGCGCGAATGCTCGGCGGTCGAACCAATCACTGGGGGCGCTTCTCGCTCCGATTCAGCCCCCACGACTTCAAGGCAGCGAGTCGCGACGGCTTCGGCGTTGACTGGCCCATGGACTACGAGGATCTCGCCCCCTGGTATGACGCGACGGAAGCCCTTGTGGGGGTTTCGGGCAATAACCCGGGCCTCGATGATGTGCCCGATTCGGGGCCCGGCGTTCTGCAGCTGCCGCCCGCACCCCGGGTGCCGGAACTTCTGCTCGCCGCCGCCGCTGCTCGCCTGGGTATTCCAACCGCGCCGATGCGACGCGCCGTGCTCACCCGTCCCCTGGACGACCGCCAGGCCTGCTTCTACGCCACCCCTTGCGGCCGCGGATGCAGCATCGGCGCGGCTTTTCAGACGCCAACGTCGCTTCTGCCGCTGGCCGAGGCCACCGGAAATCTGAAGATCGTCACCGATGCCATGGTCCGGTCCGTTGCCGTCAACACCGACGGCCTTGTTGAATCCGTTGCTTTCGTCGAGCGACGGTCCGGAGCGACGAAGCAGCTCCCTGCGCGCGCCGTGGTGCTCGCCGCCAGCGCCTGCGAAACGGCCCGGATCCTGCTCAATTCCGCGACCGGGAGACTGCCCGGCGGTGCCGCGAATTCGAGCGGCCAGGTGGGAAGAAACCTTCTCGACTCCACCGGCGCGAACTTCTCAGCACACATTCCCGCTCTGGAAGGCCGTCCGCGTTACAACGAAGACGGCAATACCTCGAATCATCTGTTCATTCCCTGGTGGGGCCACGAGGCCCAGGCGCGTGGGGAGCTGGATTTCTCCCGCGGCTACCACTTCGAACTCGGCGGCGGCTTCGGCGCGCCTGGTATGGGGATCGGGCGCACCGCGGCAGGCTACGGCACCGCGCTGAAGGAACGGGTGCGCCGCCGCTACGGCGCCGCCATGGGTCTGGCCCTCCGCGGAGAAATGGTTCCGAGCGAAAACTGCTACATGGACATCGATCCGACGCTTACCGATCGCTTCGGCATCCCGGTGCCCCGCTTTCACTGGCGCTGGTCCGAGCAGGAACTCCGCCAGGTGGCACATGGCCAGGCCACGGCCAGGCGCCTGTTCGCGACCATGGGCGGCACGCTGCGAGACCCGGATGCGACGCCGGAAGAACTCATCAAGAAAGGCGGCGAGATCATTCATGAAGTGGGCACCACGCGCATGGGGAGCGATCCAAAAACTTCTGTGACCAACGAGTGGGGTCAATGCTGGGACCACCGGAACCTGTTCGTGATGGATGGCGGCGTCTTCGCCTCGAACCCGCACAAGAACTGCACACTGACCATCATGACGCTCGCCATGCGCAACGCGGACCAGCTCGGCCGGGCGCTCGAGCGAGGTGCGCTGTGAACGGTCGGCGCCTCAGCCGTCGGGAAGCGCTGCGTCGTGCAGCGTTGTTGTCTGGCGTCGGCAGCCTGCCCTTCAGCTTCGCAGCGGCTACCGAGTCCGTAGCCGCGCCATTCCCCGCGGAGCCGCTGGCACCCATCAACGCGCCGGGCTATGGCACGGATCCAGACCTGCTGCATCCCCGGCCCGTGCCATGGCCCAATACCCTCAGCGAGTCCGAACGCGCCCTCGCCAGCACCCTCGCCGACATTCTGCTGCCCCGGGAAGGTGATTCACCCGCCGCTACGGAAATCGGTGCCGTGGACGTGCTCGATGAGTGGCTGAGCGCGCCCTATCCCGTGCAGCAGACCGATCGCGACACGGTCCTTCAGGGCTTCCGCTGGCTGGACGCGGAAGCCGCACGCCGTTTCGGATCCGGCTTTGTCGCGCTCAAGGCACCTCAGCAGCTGACCATCATTGATGACATTGCCTTTCCGGAACGGGACCAGCGGCAGGATCTCGCGGCGCCAAGGCGCTTCTTCGATCGCCTGCGACTGCTGATGACAGGCATCTACTATTCAAGCCCTGCTGGCTGGCGCGAACTCGGCTAC
Organism: Pseudomonadales bacterium; assembly: GCA_965230005.1. Lineage (GTDB taxonomy): Bacteria > Pseudomonadota > Gammaproteobacteria > Pseudomonadales > Azotimanducaceae > SZUA-309. The sequence continues at coordinate 5,012,210 of OZ245934.1, read as the reverse complement.
GAAGGCAACGTTCCCATCGCCGGTAACTATCCGGGCCCGGATCAGACCGCGCGTGCCCACCTGGAGACGATCCTCAAGGAGCTCGGCCTCGACTGATCCGTGCTGAGGGCGGGGTCTCACCCGAGGCGTCTCAACCGACCGGGAAAGCGGCCTATCGGCGCGTACTTCCGCTTTCCGCTGCGAACCACGTCATAGTTGAACGTTCCGGATACCGGAGAAAGCGCCGCAGCCCCTTAGCATGGCTTCATGCTGATTCTGCCCATAGAGAACAAGGTCGACTGGCGCCGCCCGCCGGTGGTGACGCTCGCGCTCATTCTCGTCAACACGCTCGTCTACTTCGGCATGCTCGGCCCCGATGAAGAAGCCATCGACCAGGCCTACGAATTCTACGAAGCGCACGCGTTGCTAGAGATCGAAGCGCGGGCCTACGGCGACTACTGGCATCAGGAGGTTCTGAAATCAGAGGCCGCCGGTGAGCCGGTTCCGGTTGAGGCAGCTCTACCCCCTCGGGATCTGGAAGAGCTTCAGATCTCCATCTTCTGGGATCTCGCCTTCGACGCCTATCTGCGTGAGCACCCGCCCGAAGACGCGCCACGCACCTGGCGCGGCGATCGGGACCGCTTCGAGTCACTCCGCGCCGAATACAGCAGCATCGGCCTCGGTCTCGTGCCGGCCAAGCCGTCGGCGCTCACCGTCTTTACCAACGCGTATCTGCACGGTGACGTCTGGCATCTCTTCGGCAACATGGTGTTTCTGTTCCTGTTCGGATTCTCCCTGGAACGTTCGATCGGCTCACTCAACTATCTCGTGCTCTACCACCTGACCGGGCTGGCCTCCTCGTTTCTGTCCATTGCCCTGCAACCGGACAGCTACATCCCAACCATTGGCGCCTCCGGCGCCGTCTCGGGCCTCATGGGGGCCTACATCGCCGTTTACCGCTTGCGGAAGATCCGTTTCTTCTACAACTTCGGGGTCTGGTTCGGAGAGTTCCGCGCCCCGGCCCTCGCCATCTTCCCGTTCTGGCTCGCCAAAGAGCTCCACGGTCAGTTCTTCAGCGACGACAACGTCGCCTATCTGGCACACATCGGCGGCCTGCTCGGCGGCGTTGCCGGTGGCCTGGCGCTGTCGTTCCTGAAGCGCGGCGTGGACGAGGAATACCTCGAGGAAGGCGCCCGGGAAGACGATTGGAATCGCGAGGTGCTGAAACTCGAAGAACTCCTCGACGAGTTCAACTTCGAGCGGGCGCGAACGGTCGCAGAACGCCTCCTCGAGCAGCGCCCGGAGGCGCTCGGCATCTGGACTCAGTATCTGAACATTCTGCGCCGGGATGCCGACAAACCCGATTACCATAAAGCCGTGCTCCGGGTCCTGGCCATGGCCCCGGCGGGCGTCAAGGACGCCGCACTCGCCGCCTTCATCGAGGACACCTTTGAAAGCTACCACGATGCCGAGCACCCGAAGCCCGTCTTCAAGCAGACAAAAGTGCTGCGCAATCTCGGCCTGCTCTTCGCCCGCACTGACCGACTGCAGAGCGCAACGGTGGTCGCCGAGCTCATGCTGAAGACGAAACGTTTCGACGAGGGACTGAAGCAGTATCTGAACGCCCTGGCGAACAGCCTCCAGGCCGCCGATCGGCAGCCGGAAGCAGAACGTTATCGCAAGATCATCGCCCGATTCCCCAAGGCGCAAGCCTTAAGTTAAAAGAGGCGCAAGCCTTAACCTAAAAGAGGCGCAAGCCTTAAGTTAATGAGGTGCAAGCCTTAGGGTAAAGGGGCGCTCGCTTCAGGCGAGCCCTTTCGCCGCAATGAAGTCCTCCAGCTGACGTGCTTTCGCATCGTCGCCGAGGCCATCGCGGAAGATGCTGGCAGCGAGACGATAGGCGTCGCCGAGACGATCGTAGTCCGGTGAACGCTTGTGCAGATTCACGAGCAGCAGCAGCGCCTCACGATTCAGGTTCCGCGCATAGGCTTCTTCCGCCAGCTGATGGCTTACCCCGGGTGACCGAGGCCGATAGGTCTTCACCACGTCGATGGCTTTCCGGCACCACTCGAGGGCCTGGCCTACCGCATCCTTGCTGACCAGCAGATCGAGATAGCTGTTGGTGAGCGAGGTGATGAGAGATTCGTTTTTCGCTGCCAGCGCAAGCCGCATGGCACGGTCGTAAAACTTCGATTCGCCTTTGAAATCTCCCTGTGCGCGGTGCAGCAGCTTCAGGGCGTCCTCTTCCCGACCTTCCTTCATGAAGACGTTGATGGCACCGAACACCTCGTTCAGCCTGTTTTCGGTGGTATCCGGGACCATGACGTCTTCCACGGAGCCGGCCACATAGCCAAGCTCACCCTGCCGCTCGAAGATCACGTAACCGAGCAGAGCAAAGTTCACGTTGGTGAAGTAGGCGTAGGCGACGGCCATCATGGCAAGGGCGGCGGCGATGGAAGACTCTTCATTGAGGAAGAAGCCCACGAGCATGGGTGCCGCAGAAAGCACGTTTGTCAGAAAAACCACCAGCGCATAGGGCCAGCCGATGACGACGATGAGCCAGAGCAACCGGTGCGGCATGAAGGCGGCAAAGAAACCCGCGTCGGAGGCGAGAAATATGATGGCTGCCGGCATGAGGATGCTCATGACGATAGACATGACCGTGCCCATGGCCGGACCGAGAAAAGCCTCTGCCAGACCAACGATCAGGCCCATGAGCAGACTCAGTCCGATGAACTTGAAGAACAGATGCTGCTCGTCGTTCTGCATCACTTCCGTCAGGGAAGGCGAACCGGCGTTGCCGTTGGCAATGTGGATCAGCACCCCGAAGGCATAACGAATGATCAGCGCCAGCAGGAGTAAAAGCAGCGGCAGCGTGAAAAGACCCGTGCCACTGATGTAGCCAAGCCCACCGGCCACAGCCAGCATTGGAATCCCGGAGCCCCGGAAGGGATAGGTGAACAGCATCGGCGCCACGGTCCAGAACGGCTTCGCATGCTGGCCCGTACCAAGAAACTCGAGTTCCTTCTGGCAGAGCGGACAGCGCGGCGGGTAGTACTTGCCGGGCTCTTCGCGCAGCACAACACACTTACCGCAGTAGGCCTTGCTGCATTCTTCGCATTCCCAGGTCGCCGGGCTCCCGGAATGGTATTCACAGAGGGTTTTAGCCATCCTGGCTTCTCGTAGGTTTCCTTGACTCCAGGCAGCATAGGGCCCGCGTTACCAGCGAATCGGGCACGGTTCACAGATCTGCCTTAAACTCCGCGCCCATGCTGATTCCCGCCCTCAATCCGTACCTCGAAGGCCGTCTGATTGCCCGCTACGACCGGTTCATCGCCGTCGTCGAGCTCGCCGATGGCAGCCAGGTGGACGCCCATTGCGTGAATCCCGGCCGAATGGAAGGCCTCGTTGTGCCCGGTGCCCGGGCCTGGGTCTCTGCGGTACCGCCGGAGAGCAAACGGAAGCTCCGCTACACGCTGGAGCTGCTGGAAATCGATGGCATCTTTGTCGGCGCCAATACGGTGGTGCCCAACCACCTCGCCGAAACGCTCGTGCGAGCCCGGCAGATACCAGGGCTGAAACGCTTCCGCGAACTGCGCCGGGAAGTTCGCTACGGTGAGCGTTCGCGTATCGATCTGCTGTTGACGAGCGGAGCAACGGAGCACCTGGTGGAAGTCAAAAACTGCCATCTCGTCTATCCGGATCGCTGCGCCTACTTCCCGGACTCCGTCAGCGAGCGGGCCGCCGGACACCTCAGGGAGCTCGCCCGGGAAGTTGGCGAGGGACGGAAAGCCACCGTGCTTTTCATCCTGCAGCGACCGGATGCCGACCGCCTGCGGCCAAGCCGTCTGCACGATCCGGCTTTCGCCGCGGCGGCCGAAGCAGCACAAGCAGCGGGGGTTCGTTTCCTTGCGGCGAAGGTGCACACGCAACCGCACGGCTTCGAGTTCATGGGCATGATTCCCGTCGATCTCGAGCCCTATGACCCGGAGAATATCGGCGAATACCGCGCGGCGCTGGACGATACTTCGGGCTGGAAACGTCGCGGGAAGCAGGCGTAGTCCGACCATCACGAGAGCCGCCCTGCGATCGTTGGTTTTCTCGAACTGTCCGCGTCAGATAACGGCATTTTCGACGTCAGAAGGCCGCTGTATCGTCCCCTCCCGCAAATGTTCACGGTCAAGGAGGACTGGATGTTTTCAGGTCGTTTGCTCGGAAAAACCTTCGCCTACGCCCTGGCGTTGGCTGGTTGGTCTTCCGCCTTCGCCAATCTCAACATCACCGAAGCAGAGGTCCTGGACGCACAGCAGCGCTGGGGCGACGGTATCGTTCGCATCGGCAAGGTGAAGACCGAGGGTGGTGACTACGTCCGCGAAGCCCTGGAGCACATCGAAGCCCTCTACGACTACGAGGACGGCGAGGTGCTTTTCAAACCGACCCTTGCCAGCACGGTCCCGCATCGGCCAACGATCGGCGGCGCGCTGAGCTACTTCGTGGGCTATGACTCGGCGCTTCAGTTTCTCGACAAAATGGACGAAGCGGAACGCGCCACGCTCAGGGTCTACAAAGAGGACGGCGGTTTCGCCACCAATCCCTGGACGAGAGTCCGTTTCGAAAATGAAGGGATCGTGCCCTACGGCACTACCGCAATTGCCATGGGCAACTACTACTTCACGGACCTGGACGGTCGTGAAACCAAGGTGCACTACACGCTCGGCTTCGTCAAAAGGGGTGACGATGTGAAGATCTATGTTCAGGAGAGCAATCTGCCCTTTCAGCCGCAGTGATCTCCCGCACACCTGGATAGTCGTTCAGCGTCAGCCGAACATCCACAGAGCCCATCGCGTGTGCTGGTTCTCATCGCCCACGAAGTAACTTTCCTAAAATCAAAGGCTGGTAAGAACCGGGAAACCCCCGTGCTGCCCAGCGCCATCGTCAAACAGCCGATCCTCGTCCGTCTCATGATGGGCGTTGGTCTGGTGGTCCTGCCGATTGTGGCACTGGTGGACTATCTGCAGGGCTACTACTTCGCCATGGCGGTGGAACTGCTCGCCGCCGCATCGCTTCTGTTGCTGCTGCTGTTCATCCGTCGCCTCAGCATGCAACGGGCCATCCAGGTTGCCCTGCTCGTGACCTTTGTGCTCGCGGCAATCGGCAGCCTGGAAAAACTCGACTCGGCGCCTAATCTGGCCTGGTTCACGGTGATGCCCTTCCTCTATATCTCTATCGGTGGAATCCGTTTCGGCGGCATGCTCACACTCGCGCACTTCGCCTTCATTGCCGGGAGCTACTTCGCACTCGACCGTCCGGCACCGATGGAGATGAGCATCGGCACGATGATCCAGGTGGCCCTCGCCTACGTGACTGCCACCGGTATCGCCATCGGCTATGAGCAGGTGCAGCGCCAGCTCAGAAGTCGACTCCGGGAACTCGCCGACGTCGACCCACTCACAGAGCTGCTGAACCGGCGGGGCATGGAGCGCCGCCTTGCCGAGCTTTCGAGCTTTCTCGAACGCAACGAGATGACCGTGACGCTCGCGCTGCTCGACATCGATCACTTCAAGCAGGTCAACGACCAGCATGGTCATGAGGCGGGTGATCGGGTGCTGAAGGAAATCGGAGGCCTGCTGAAAGAGGTGTTCCGTGATTCGGATTATCTTTCCCGCTGGGGCGGAGAAGAGTTTCTCGTGGCCCTGACGAACACCAACGTAGCGGAGGCTACTGCGGTCCTCGAGCGGCTGCGCAGGCAGACCCGGAACCTGACGGACCTGTCCGTGCCGGCTGTCACTTTGAGCGTCGGTATCGCCGAATGGCGCCCGGGCATGGACATTGCTCCAGCCCTCAAGGAAGCCGACCTCGCGCTCTACGAGGCAAAAGCCGCCGGCCGTAACATGCTCATCGCCGCCGGAGACCGCAGCGGCGCCGAGACGGTAGTTCGCATCGAACCGCCGCTCACCAGCACAGCTGCCTCGGCCTGACCCCGCCGCGCCCGTCACCTGACGCGGCACATCACGCAGCAGAGCTAACGTCTCTGCACGAATTCACCCAGTCGCTCATCTCGACGGAAACCGCTCGCTGAGGTCTCGGCTATCATTGCCCCATGAGCGACACACCCGTCGAAGTCTATGGCGCTGACCACTCTCCCTGGGTGCAGGCCGTGCTGCTGGGCCTCCACGAACGCCGGCGCCCCTGCCAGCTGCGCCCCGTGCCGACCCTGTCCATGCTCGCCTCGGAAGGCGTCAAGATGCCCGCAGCTCGGGTCGACGGCGGACCCTGGCAGTGGGAGTCGGCGAAGATTCTCGAAGAGCTGGGCTTCAGTGAGGTAACGACCGACGAGCTCCGGGCGATCACTCGAGCCTGGCAGGGCGTCATGCACCGTGCGGACGATGCCGCCACCTTCTGGGGCGCCTTCAGCCGGATCCCGGATGCCACTCCATCCTTCTGGTCGCGCAGCGGCCGCCACTTTCTGCGCAGCTTCATCACCCTGTACATGTTTCTGCTGATCCGAACGGTCGTTGCCCTGCAGAAACCCCGGGAGCCGGGCAGCTTCGCGGCGCAGTTCCATCCCTTCGAAAGCGAGCTGGGTAGTTCGAGAAACGGTTTTCTCGGTGGAGACAAACCGGACGCCCGGGATCTGCTCCTCTTCGGCATCGTCGAATGTCACTGCAGTATTCCCTACCGCCCACTGATCACGACCCTGCAGGAAGATCCGTCACTCGAGCGGTTCCGCGCCTGGCTGACGCGGATGCAGAATCACTTCGCCGACTATCCACGCCTCTACTCACGGCCCTACTTCCAGGCGGGCAAGGAGGCGCCACCTTCCGCAACAGCGAGTGAGCGCGCAGCTTTCTGGCTGGGCGCAACCGGCATGGTGCTGGCCTTCCCGGTCACGGTGCCGCTCATCGCCTTCCTGGCGATCAGGTTGCGTCGAACCCCCTAGCAGGCCCACCGGAGGGGCTGTCGAGGCCCGCTGCCAGCGACTCCCGAGGGCCTGTGCCATGGCGCTCGCCCTGCGTGGCTGCCTGAGAATGCGGTCCGATCCGGTTACCATGACTCCACTCGGGGAACAGGGGAAGAGAGATGAGTGAACCGTTTCTGCTCAGCACGGCAGAGGCGCGCATAGGCGAGCCGCTCGGCATCAGTGACTGGGTGCGCATTGATCAGGTTCAGGTGAACGTCTTCGGCGAAGTGACCCGCTGGCGCACGCCCGGGCATTGCGATGTGGAGTACGCAAAGAAAGGACCTTACGGCGGCACGCTCATGCACGGCTTCCACATGATGTCTCTGCTTTCGCACTTCTACCGCGACTCAGGGCTCTGGCCGGAAGACGGACAGAACCCGCTGAACTACGGCCTCGATAAAGTTCGGGTGCTGAAGCCCGTGGTCATCGGCGACGGTGTCCGCCTGCGTTCGCACATCAGCCTCATGGACGCAACGCCGAAAGGGAACGGGGAGTACCTGTTGAAAACCTGCCATCAGCTCGAAGCAGAGGGTCTGGATGAGCGGGTACTTTACGCCGAATACCTGACCTACTGGTTTCCAAAGGAAGAAAAGCCATGACGGAACAGCTCGACAAGCTCACAGACCAGCTCTGCCAGGATCCTCCGGCGCGTTACGACGATCTCAGCGTGCTCATGCTCAACTGCACGCTCACCCGATCACCGAACCTCTCACACACGGACGGCCTGATGCGCGTTGCCGAGGGCATCTTTCAGGCCAACGGCGTCGCTACGGAAATTCTCCGTCCTGTGGACTATGAGATTCCTGCCGGTCTCGAGCACGACTACACGGGGGTAGACGGCTATGCGCGCGACGACTGGCCTGGCATCCAGGCGAAAATCGACGCCGCGGACATCGTCATCATCGGCACGTCGGTCTGGCTGGGCGAGAAAAGCTCGGTCTGCAACCGGATCCTGGAACGCATGTACGGCTACACCCACGACTTCAACAGTAAAGGCCAGTACCGGGACTACGGCAAAGTCGGCGCAACGCTCATCACCGGCAATGAAGACGGCGTGAAGCACTGCGCCATGAACATCCTCTTCTCGCTCTCGCACATCGGCTATACCGTTCCACCACAGGCAGACGCGGGCTGGATGGGCGAGGCGGGCCCGGGCCCCTCCTACATGGATCCCGGCTCCGGCGGACCGGAGAACGACTTCACGAATCGCAACACCACTTTTCTGGTCTGGAACTGTCTGCATCTCGCCCGGATGCTGAAAGACGCGGGTGGCATCCCCGCCCACGGCAATCAGCCGGAGGCCTGGGATGCCGGTTGCCGCACCGACTTCAAGAGCCCCGAACACAAGCGCTGACGCTCTGCGGTTCGTCCTTGACTGTGCGATAGTCGCTCCGCGAGAGGAAAGACAGCAACGAAGGGAGAGAGACCATGCCTCGCTGGCTGAAAATTGCACTGGCACTCATTCTGATACCGGGCATCGTGATCGCCGTCGCCGCCCCCCTGGGACCCTTGCCCGGTTTCCGTCTGGGTGGCAGCGAAGCCGTGGCGCCGGAACGCTGGTCGAGCGTCACACTACCCGATGAAGTGCGGCTCGCCAGCTACTCCGGCCTGCTGCCGCACGTGGTGATCATCTGGGTCGTCGAGCACGACGACAGCCTGTTCGTGGTCGGCGACCCGTCGAGCAGCTGGGTGAAGGGAACCACCGCCGCACCGGATATCGATCTGCGCATCGGCGACGCGGTTTATGCGATGCGCGCCAATCGCCTCCCGGCCGGCCACCCATTGATGGTGGACGTGCTGCAGGCATACATCGATCGCTACAAGGAAGACTATCCGGACATCATCGCCGGTTTCCCGCCCATGGAGGAGTTCTCCCAGGGTGGGGCCGTCTTCGAGTTGAGTTCGCGTTGAAGGTTCTCGCTTAAGGCAAGGCGCGTCGCCAGCCAGGCGACGCCGGAGGCTCAGTCCCGGAAGCTCGAGTCCCGGGCATCCAGCTTGCGCAGCCAGGCGGGCCAGGCCAGCTCGTCAGTGCTGCCATCAAAAAGCAGGCGCGACTGTTCGGCCGCTTTTTCTGCAGAACCCTGCGGCGGCTGGTTGACCCGACCGCCCCCGGAGAGCGCCTTAACCTGCATGGTGCAGGCACGTTCGAGGTAGTACATGGCCATGAACGCGGCATTGGCCGAAGCGCCGACCGTCAGCGTGCCGTGGTTCCTGAGAATCATGAACTGACCATCGCCCAGGTCCCTGACGATTCGCTCCCGCTCGTCGAGATCGAGGGCGACGCCTTCGTAGTCGTGATAGGCAATGGGGCCGCACTGCATGGCGTGCTGGGTCAGCGGCATGAGGCCCTCTTCCATGGCGGAGACCGCGACGCCGTCATCGGTGTGCAGATGCATGACGAACATGGCATCCGGCCGCGCCATGTGTACCGCTGAGTGGATCGTAAAGCCGGCGGGATTGATGTCGTAGGGGGAGGCCATGACCTTGTTGCCCTCCGTATCTACCTTCACGAGGCTCGACGCCGTCACTTCTTCGAAGCAGAGTCCGAGGGGATTAATGAGGAAATGGTGCTCCGGGCCAGGCACCCGGGCCGAGAGATGGGTGAAGAGAAAATCGTCCCAGCCCTGCATTGCCACCAGCCGATAAAGGGCGGCGAGATCCACCCGCTGCTGCCACTCCTCCGGGCTCACCTGGTCTTCGACGCTCTGAAGCTCCGCTGCTTCGCTCATGGGCCTGTCCCCTGATCGTTCCCTGGGAGAGCGATTAGACCACAGACCGGACAGCGCCGCCCCTCGGCCGCCGCCCGACAGAGTGCCGGAACGCTGGCGACGGGCCTTAAAGCGCCGTCTGCATGTCCCTCAGCACGGCTCGAGTGCGTTCTCCATCGGCGCGATTGAGAATGAACTCCGAGGCGGCAAAGTCCGTGACGCCCGCTTCCGCCATGGCGGCAATGCCATCCCGGACAGCGTTCTCGGAACCGACCAGCGCAAGTTCCGCGGGGCCGTCCACCCCTTCCCGGTCGAACATGGCCCGGTAGGACGGCAGCTCACCGTAGAGCTTGAGACCACGGCCAATGGTGTCGCGGACTGTCTGCTCGTCTTCCGTCACGCAGACCGGCAGCGTCGCAATGACCCTGGGGGCCGCTCGCCCGGCCTCGGCGGCCGCTGCCGACAGTCTCGGGACGATGTGCTCGCGCACGGTTTTCGGACCGACCCACGCCAGGGTCGTGCCATCGGTCATCCGCCCTGCAACGCCGAGAGCCTGGGGCCCCAACGCCGCCACCACCACCGGGATCTGCGTGGCCGGTGGTTTGAACAGCGTGGCCCGGGTGCTGAGCGTTTCGCCTGCATAGTCCACCTTACCTTCCCGAAGCAGCGGCATGAGGATCGACAGGTATTCGCGGAGATGGCGGATGGGTTTGTCGAAGCCGATACCCAGCTCCGCCATCATCGCCGCATGGGAGAGACCGACGCCGAGTGTGAGCGGCTGCTCGACAATGCTCGCCGTGGTCAGCGTCTGCGCGGCGAGCGCCAGGGGGTGGCGGGGATGTGTTGGCACCACGGCCGTGCCGAGCTCGATGCCGCTGACCCGCTGGCCCACCGCACCCAGCACCGTCAGGGCATCAAGTCCGCCCGTGGGGTGTTCCGCGAGCCAGTAGCTGGTGAAGCCATCCGCGGCAGCGGCGGCGGCATGTTCCGTAATCCGCGCAACGTCGGCGCTCTGCACGAGGCCCGTGCCATTGATACCGAGCTTCACGCCAGTTCTGCCAGGCGCGCCTTCAGGGCCCGGAGCGCATTCTTGTTGGCGTTCTTGATCGTTTCCATGCTGGGCGGCTCCTGACTGATATCGCCCAGCTCTGCGAGCACCACGTGCACGTCATCGTGACCGTCGATGGCTTTACAGGCGTCGAGCCAGCCCCGGACCTTCGGGAACGCTTCGAAGTCGTAAACGTTCGTGAACTCCGGCTGCAGCTGGCCGATCTCAACGTAGGCGGCGAGATCGGCGATCGTTGGACGGTCGCCTGCCAGAAACGCCGAATTCGCCAGCCAGCCGGTTTCCATGGCCTTCAGCGCCCGCGTGAGCGTGGCCTGCGCCGCCTGCTGCATGGCCTCGGGGATGTTGAGATCCTTGCGGATCTTCGGCGCCACGAGTCCGGTGGAGGCTTCCCGCACGTTGCGATGGTGGAAGTGCAGATACCAGTCGACCCGGGCACGCGCCTCCGGCTCATCCGGATAGAAGTCCGTCCAGCCGTGCTTGTTCGCCAGGTAGGCGAGAATCGCGTGGGCCTCACCGAGCGTAAATCCGTTTGCAGGCTCTTCGATGGTGGGAATTGTGCCCGCCGGATTCTTGGCCAGATAGTCCGGGTGCCGGCTGCCGTTCTCACCGGTCGTGCCCGGGTTGATGAGCACCATCTCGAAGGGGGTCTGCTTATGCAGCAGCAGCCACATGACGGCCCGCACCGGCTGGGAAAAAGGCACGCCATAGAGAATCAGGGGTCGCGAGTCGCTCATGTCACCTCCTCCAGAAAGAGCGCAAACGCTATCACGGGTCGGGGCGGGCGTCGCCCGCGCTGATGCGGCGCGCTACACTCGTGCTTTCTGATCGATCCAGGGGGAGAACCATATGTCGATTACCGGCCAGTGCCTGTGCGGCGCCATCAGCTACGAATTCGACAACGCGCCGGCCATGACCGGCATCTGTCACTGTAAGAACTGTCAGCGGCAGGCAGGCTCCGCCTTCTCAACGCTGGCGGGCGTGCCCAAAGCCGAGTTCCGCATGACGGGCGAGCCCAAGCTCTACGAAGACGGCGATACGAAGAGCGGCAACTCGGTTTCCCGCTACTTCTGCGGCACCTGTGGCTCGCCGATCTACTCCGCCCTGCCCGACAACCCGGACATGCTGTTCCTGAAGACGGGCACGCTGGACGACACGTCGAGCTTCCAGCCGCAGTTCAACGTCTGGTGCGAAAGCAAACAGAACTGGGTGGAACTCAAGGAAGGCGTGCCGGCGATGCCGACGCAGTAGGCTCGGGCCAGGGGCACCGTTAACCCCGCGGGCCGGCCGGTGAAACCGTTCCCGCGAGCGGCGCCTCAGCGCATCCCTACCCAGGCCGGTGCCGGGGGCAGCTCTTCTTTCCAGGGCTCTTCCGGCGTCCACTCGCCGGCCACGTGTGCAGCCAGCTTGGTACCGTCGTAGGTAATCCACTTCACCGGCGTAAGCTCGAGAATCACCCGTCCGGGCGTGTCGACGAACTGCTGAAAGCGCGCCGCTCCGGCCTCATCGCCGTTGTTCAGCTTCAGCGCGAGGGCCCGGTAAAACCAGCCTTTCACGGCCTCGTTGTCGTCATGAACCGTCGCCCGGCACTTCACGGTCATGGTCTGATCCCGACCCAGCGCCGTGCCTTCGCTTGTGATGATGATGGCGCTTTTATCCCGCTTGCGCAGAGCCGGCACGCGCTTCCGGTGCCCGGCACAGGTCACCCAGAACTTACCGTCCTGAAACACGAAGCGGTGCATGACGCCAACCGGCCAGCCATCGCTGGTGGACCAGAGCACCGCACACTCGCTCTGCAGCTGACAGAGGCGCTCGATCTTGTCCAGGTCCAGCGGATAGGTGGATACGTCGTCGTAGTTGGTTTTGGCTTTACCCGCGCCTTCTTCAGCAGACATGGCAGTTCTCCCCCGATGTTTCCCGCAAAATGCTAAGCGAGCAGGCAGTCGATGTCACAAGTGTCTGCCCGGGAATCTCCGTGCTAGGCTCGCCCCCTGCGTTGTCCGGCGAAACGGCCGGCGACCCGGACAGGTCAAAAGGACAGATCAAAAGGACAGATCAAGAGAAGGGGGGATCCGATGAGACTGGAAGGCAAAGTTGCGGCAATCACCGGGGCGGCAAGCGGTTTCGGCCGAGCGGCAGCACGGCGGTTCGTCGAGGAAGGCGCGCGGGTTGTGCTCGGCGACATTCAGGAAGAAGAAGGCGCCAGCGTTGCCGCCGAACTCGGCGACGCGGCCATCTTCCGCCGCTGCGACGTCACTTCAGAAAGCGACGTCGCTGCCCTGGTCGATGCAGCCGTCGAGCACTTCGGACAGCTCGATATCATGTACAACAATGCCGGCGTCGTCGGTGCCGTTGGCCCCATCGCCACGACCCCGGCCGAAGAATGGCAACGCACGCTGGACATTCATCTGAACGGCTCCTTCTACGGCTGCAAGCATGCCGCGCGGGTAATGATGCCCCGGGAGACCGGCAGCATCATCAACATGGCAAGCACGGCTGGTCTTCTCGGCGGCCAGGGGCCCCACGCCTACGCCACCTGCAAACACGGCCTCATCGGCCTGACCAAGAACGTGGCCTCGGAACTCTGCCGTTCCGGCATCCGGGCGAACTGCATTGCACCCGGCAGCATGGCCACCACCATGGTCGCTCAGCTCATCGCCGGGGATCCGAACGCCATCGAAGAGACGAAGAAGCGCCTCGCAAAAACCTCACCCATCAAAGATCGGCCGGGGGTTGCCGAAGACGTCGCCAACGCGGCGCTCTGGCTTGCAAGCGACGAATCCGGCCATACCACGGGCATGACGCTCACCACCGATGCCGGTGTGACCATCGGGGCATCGGCCACTGCCGGCGCGTTCGCCGACTACGAGCCCTTCATCGCCGAAGCCGGACGCCGCGGTCTCGACTGACGCGGCGGCTCGGCGGCATCGACAATGCTGCTGAGAACGGGAGGCGTCCGCTCACATCGGCACTCAGGCGTGCGCTAGGGTCCCGAAACCCGCGAAATGCCTGCGTTTCAAGGACTGTTTTCCCCTGGGACGCCTTACGGTATCCTCCTCGGCACAAAACAGTCACGGCTGACGGTTATCGTCGGATCCCTGGCTGCTGGGGGAATACTGGATGACGACGACACCCACTCGGGAAGACATCACCGCCCTGGTCGGTCATGAATTTCCCGGCGGCGACTACACCATCGCCCACTGGGAAAATTTTCTGCTGACCGAGTGCACGGGGGCAGAGCCATTACCCGACGGACTGGCACATCCCGTTGCCCTCTTCCACATGCCCATCCTCGGCGCCCGCACGAGCATTGGCGAGATGTTCGCCCTCGGACAGGCGGAGTCCGATTTTTCCATCGGCATCGAAAGCTACGACTGGGAGATCTACCGTCCCCTCGAGGAGGAGGTCGAATACCACGTCACCGGACGCATCACGGAAGCGGACCGGATAGACACGCCGGAACGCACCTTCGATCGTATTCAGTTTCAGTTCGATCTCACCCACCCGGACGGCAGCCACACGGCTCGTACAACCATCACCTGGCACTATCGGCGCGGCGGCGGCAGACCCGGAGACCCGAAATCATGAATGTCGAAGTCGGCGATCAGATCCCCGAGTGGGCCATGGAGAGCGTCAGCGCCGCGCGCATGCGCACCATGGCGGCCGTGCTCCGGGACCCGAACCCCGTGCACTGGGATCGGAAACTCGTGGCAACCCTCGGCTTCGGCGAGCGCGTCATCAACCAGGGCCCCCTGGGCTTGAGCTACATGATCAACATGCTGCATGAATGGACCGGACCGACGAGCATTCGCCGGATCGTCATGCGTTTCCCGCAGGTGGTTCTCGACGAGGACTGCGTCATCGCCCGGGGCGAAGTGACGGCGCTGCGGGAAGAAAACGGCGAGCGGCTGGCCGACTGCCGTATCTGGCTGCACCGGGAGGGAACCGACGCCCCTCTCGAAGGCACCGCCACCGTCGCCCTATCGGAATAACTTCAGGAGAACGCTATGTCTGATGCCGCCCTTGAGCTGCCGACGTTGGAAGGTACCCCCCTCGAGCGGGTAGAAAAACTCCGCGACGTGATCGTCCGCGGTGGTGACGAAGCCCAGCAGCTTCGCCGCATTCCGAACGATGTGGTGGAGACGCTGATCGACGAAGGCTTCTTCCGTTTCACACTGCCGCCGGAGCTCGGCGGTGAGAACGCCACCAGCCTCGAGACCATCGACGTGCTGGCTGCCATGGCCGCCATCGATGCCTCCGTGGCCTGGAACGTGATGCTCGGTTCCGAGATCAACGCCATGGCCGCCGGCGGGATGCCACCGGAACTGGCCAAGGAGGTATACCTCGACAACCCGCGGGTCATCATGTGCGGCGGCGGTGGTCCCGGCTCGAAGCCGGCCTATGCCGTGGAGCAGGAAGGCGGGGACTATCGCATCTGGGGCGAATCGACTTTCATCAGCGGTTGCCACAACGCCACCTGGTGTTTCATGGGCGCGCCGATCATCGATGACGGGGAACCCCGCAAAGACGAAAACGGCAACATGATCGTCAAGATGTGGTTCATGCATCGCTCCCAGTGGGAAATCATCGATACCTGGGACTGCGCGGGACTGCGCGGCTCCGGCAGCAATACGGTGAAAGCCGAAGG
Source organism: Pseudomonadales bacterium (assembly GCA_965230005.1). Classification (GTDB taxonomy): domain Bacteria; phylum Pseudomonadota; class Gammaproteobacteria; order Pseudomonadales; family Azotimanducaceae; genus SZUA-309. Next base: position 4,996,848 of record OZ245934.1, on the reverse strand, counting down.
TGCTCTGGTGGAAGCCAAGTGGGTGCCCGTGGATCTCATGACCACACCCGCCCACTACGACAACCCCGTGTTCCGCATGCCCGTGCCGCTGCGCCTCTCCTATAACAAGGTGGCCATTGCGCTTGGGGTGGCCAAAGGCGCCCTCGACGCCTTTGCCGACCTCGCCAACAACAAGGTGCCGATGCTGTCCGCGTCCAAACTCATGGAACGGCCCATTGCGCAGTACCGCATGGGCGAGCTGACGGCGAAATACAAAGCGGCACGCGCCTACGTGTACGAGGCCATGGGTGCTGTCGAGCGTGAGCTCGAGGCTGGTGCCGAAGCACCTTCCACAGAGACGACCATCGAAGCCCGCCTCGCCTGTGTGCACGGCGCTCAGGCCTGCATGGAAGTGGTCGACGGCATCCATGCTGCCGGCGGGACCAGCGCGAGCTACCTGGCCAATCCCCTCGAGCGGAAGCTCCGGGATGCCCATGGCGCAGCGTCGCACCGTTGGGTGTCGGCACCGCTCTACGAAACGCTCGGCGGCATCCTGTTCGGCAAAGAGCCGGACGCCGAGTTCGCCGGTACCGGCGGTCCGGTCCTCGGCGGGAAGAAGTAGTCCCTTGGACAACAAAGCGGGCATGCACGAGCGCTTCCGCCTGGATGGTCAGGTGGCTGTCGTCACCGGCGGTGGTCGCGGCATCGGCCGCGGCATTGCGCTGGCGCTCGCCGAATGCGGCGCCGACGTTGCCGTCTTTGCGCGGCGCCAGGCGGATGTGGATGCCGTGGCCGAGGAGATCAGAGCGCTCGGCCGGAAGAGCATCGGCCTGTCCGTCGACGTCATGGACTACCCGTCGGTCCCTGAAGCCCTCGACCGCGTGGTCGAAGCGCTCGGCCGCCTGGACATCATGGTCAACAACGCCGGCGGTAACCTCGACCGGAAGACCTGGTCCCTCGCCGACATCGATATCGACAAGTTCGACGAGCAGCTGGCGCTGAACATGAAAACCAAGTTCTGGGGTGGCCAGCAGGCTGCCCGGCGGATGACGGACGGTGGTCGGATCATCAATATCATCTCGATCGCCGCCCACAAGCCCTCGCCGGGTTTCGGCGTCTACTCGGCCGCAAATCTCGGCATGATCAGCATGACGCGTACCATGGCCGTGGAGCTTGCTCCGAAGAAGATCACCGTCAACTGCATCGCACCCGGTGTGGTGGTGACCGACATGCTGAAAGAAACCATGCACGTTACCGACGAGCAGGCACACGAAATCTTCGACGGCGCGATCCCCCTCGGTCGCACTGGCACGCCGGAAGATTGCGCCGCCGCCGCCGTCTTCTTCGCCTCACCCGCCGCCGAATGGATCACCGGGCAATTCATCGACGTGGCTGGCGGCCAACCGAACTGAGCTCCGGGCGCGGAGCGTAAGGCAGACAGCCGTCCGGTCGCTGGCTGTACCAAGTAAAACGAACGCTGCTTCAGGCAGCCTCACTGGGGAGAGAGACACCATGGCTGAAGCCATCAAGGAATCGACGAATCCACACCTGGCGCGGAACAACGCCCCGGTCTATGAGGAAGTCACGGCCGACAATCTGGAGGTGATTGGAGAGATTCCGACGGACATCGCCGGCAATTTCCTGCGCACGGGGCCGAACCCTTACTACGTGCCGGACGAAGAGCGCTATCACCTCTTCGACGGCGATGGCATGCTGCATGGTGTCCACATCCGCGACGGTAAGGCCACCTACCGCAACCGCTTCGTAGACTCTCCCGGGCTTCGCAGGGAGCGCGCCGAAGGCCACTGGATTTACCCGGGGCTGAACATGTTCGGCGACGTGATTGCCAGGGGTGAAGTGCCTGAGGCAAAGAACACGGGCAACACGGCCATGGTGTTCCACAACGGACAGTTCTTCACGATGATGGAGGGCGGTACCCCCTATCGGATTTCCCTGCCGGACCTGACCACGGAGGGCGAACACGATTTCGAAGGCACCGTCACCCACAACTTCACCGCACACCCGAAGGTCGATGCCGCGACCGGTGAAATGATGACTTTCGGCTACGGCATTACCCCACCGTTTCTGAGTTACTCGGTCGTCGGTACCGACGGCCGCGCCACCCACCAGACGGAAATTACGATTCCGAAGCCGATCATGATGCACGACTGTGCAATCACCGAGCACTACACGATTTTCCCGGACCTGCCGCTGGTTTTCGATTTCGAACGCATGTTGTCCGGTGGCGGTTTCGTCGGCTGGGAGCCGGAAAACGGCTGCCGCATCGGTATCGTTCCGCGCACGGGCGACGACAGCTCGATCCGCTGGTTCGAAATCGAAGAGAGCTTCCTGTTCCACGTCGCAAACGCCTGGGAGGAAGGTGACGAGGTCGTTTTCCAGGCCTGCCGGTCGAACCGTGGAGGCATCGAAACACAGGAAGGTGCCGACGTGCGCGAACAGCTCGGCCAGCTCCACGAGTGGCGCTTCAACATGGCGACCGGGGAAGTCGCCTCGCGGGCCCTGGATGCCGAGTACCACTGTGATTTCCCGCGGATCCACGACGATCTCGTCGGTCGGAAGAACCGCTACACCTACGCCGCTCGCTTCCGCATCGAGGAGATGCCCACCTTCGACGGCGAGATGAAGTACGACAACGAGACCGGCGAGATTCAGATTCACGACTTCGGCCCGGGCCGCGAATCCGGCGAAGCCGTCTTTGCACCGCGCATCGGCGCCACTGCCGAGGATGATGGCTACGTGATCTGCTTCGTCTGGGATTCGAACAGTGGATCCAGTGAATGCCAGATCATCGACGCGCAGAACTTCGAAGCGGAACCGGTTGCACGGATCAGAATCCCGCAGCGGGTTCCGCACGGCTTCCACGCGGCCTGGGTTCCGGACCAGGCCTGAGCCACTGGGAGTCCGCAGCAAGCTCGCAGCAAAGTGCGTGAAAAGAGGCCGCAGCGAAACGCTCGCTGCGGTATAAGGATGTCAGTCCGACGGTAGCCAGGGGAGAGAGGCCCGCCGCCACGACTAAACCACTGAAAACGTCTACGCTGTTTTACTACAGCCTCACCGATCTGCCGGTCGCAATGTCCCTGTTCCCGGTGATCGTGTTTATCCCGCGTTTCTATGCCAGCGACGTGGGCGTGTCCCTTGCGCTCGTGGGTACGATCATGATCGTCGTGCGCATCTTCGATGTGATCACCGATCCTCTCATGGGCTACCTGAGCGACCACACGAAGAGCCGTTTCGGCCGCCGCCGACCCTGGGTCGTGGCAGCGACGCCGATCATGATGATCTCGATCTACCAGCTCTTCATGCCACCGGAAGGCGCCGGGGCCACGCACATGCTGCTCTGGTCCATGACGCTGTCCCTCTCCACGACCATGATGCTCATCCCCTACTACGCCTGGGGCGCCGAGCTTTCCACCGATTACCGGGAGCGATCGCGGATCACCGGCGCCCGGGCCATGGCCGGCGTGATCGGCAGCCTGACCGCACAGCTGGTGCCGGCTGCCGCCCTGCTTTTTTTCGGCCTCGGCGGCAGCGCGACAGTCCTCGAGATCGTGGGCATCACCATGCTCATCATCATGCCGGTCTGCGTGCTGCTCACGGTGCTCCGTACCCCTGAGCCGGAGGTAGACATCCGCTCGACGCTGCCCGTGCTCGAGGGACTCAAGCTCATGTGGCAGAACGGTCCCTTCAAGCAGCTGGTCCTCGCCTTCATGATCGGCTCCATCGGCCTCAACGTGACGACGCCGCTGTATCTTTTCTTCGTCGCCGACGTGCTTGGGGCAGAAGACAAAGCCATCTACATGCTCACGTTTTTCTATCTGACGACCTTCTTCGCCGTGCCCGTGTGGGTGAAGCTCGCCAATCGCTTCGGCAAACACCGGGCATACATTGGCGCCTTCGTGATGATCTCCTGCGCCCACCCGTTCTATCTGCTGCTCGGTCCCGGTGACTTCTGGTGGATGCTGCCCATCACCGTAGCCACGGGCTTTGCGGCCGGCGGCTTCGCCGCGTCGCTGCCGAACTCCATGAAGGCTGACGTGATCGATCTGGATACGGTGGCCAGCGGCGAGAACCGCGCGGCCATCTTCTTCTCAGCCTGGTCTTTCGCTCAGAAAGCAACCTCGTCCGTGGGAGCGGCCATTGCGATGTTTGGCCTGGCGCTGTTTGGCTTCAACGCCGAGCCGGGAGCCGTCAACGGAGAGGACGAACTCTTTGGGCTGCGCTTCCTGTTCTCGACTTTCCCGTCACTGTTTTTCCTGGCCGGTGCGGCCATTGTCTGGAACTACCCGATCACGGAAGACAAGCACGCGGAGATTCGCCGACAGATCGAGGCCAACGCGGCAAAAACTGCCGCCGGCTAGAGCAGCTCAGCCAGCTTCTGCCGCTGCCAGGACCCGTCCCCGAGCAGGAACTGACTGTGCATCTGCCGTTTGTGGTAGACCTGCACGTCGGCTTCCCAGGTAAAACCAATTCCACCGTGCAGCTGCGTGGAACGATTGGCGCAGAAGGAGGCTGTATCCGAGGCGCTCGACTTCGCCAGGCGCGCACAGCGTAAGGCGTCTGCCGGTTCGTGGTCGTAAGCCGCTGCGGCGTTGTAGACCAGGGACCGGGTTTCGTCCGCAGCGATCATCATGTTTACGATCGGGTGCTTTACCGCCTGGAAGAATCCAATGGGACGATCGAACTGGGTGCGCACCTTGGCGTACTCAGCGGTTGCCATGAGCTGCCATTCCGCCGCGCCGGCCATGTCGGCAGCAACCAGCGTCAGGATCGCCGGCAGCGCCTGCTCGATGACGCCTTCTCCCGCACCGGGCGGCGCCAGTTCCACGGCTTCCGCATTGTCCAGCACGAGGCGCCCCTGATCCCGGGTGAGATCGACGATGCGATCGGCTTCAATGGTCAACGCCGCGGCCTCGACGAGGTACAGTCCGACGCCCTCGGCATTTTTCGCGGCCACGATGAAGGCCGTTGCCTTCTGAGGATCCTGCACGTACCAGCTCGTACCCGTCAGCCGGCCTCCGGACACCGCAACGTCCGTGGAGTCGACCTCCAGAGAGCCCGCTTCTCCGAAGAGCCCGAGAGCCACGGCCTCGCCCCCGGCGATGCGGCCGAGCAGTTCGTCCGCACCGGCTGCGCGCGCCAGAAAGGTTGCCTGCAGGGTGCTCGTGAGCGGTGTCGGGCAGGCGGCACGGCCGATCTCTTCCTGAATGGCAACCGCCGCGACCAGGCCCATACCCAGGCCCCCGTTCGCCTCGGGGACGGCGAGCATGGTCCAGCCAAGCTCCACCATCTGCTGCCAGCCGTCGGCGTCATACCAGCCCTGGCGCGCGTCGCCACGATAGGGATCTTCCGTGCCGGCGAGATGCGGTCGGAGCTGATCCACCGGGCGCGCCTCCGTCAGGAAGCGTTCCGCCGACTCCTTGAGCATGGCTGTTTCTTCGTTGAATCCATAGTCTCTCGGCTGCGTCATGAGGGGCTCCTACTTCGTCTTCGGCAGGCCGAGGACCCGTTCGCCGAGAATGTTGCGCTGGATTTCGCTGCTGCCGCCGGAAATCGTTCCCGTGTAGCTGTTCATGTAACCAAGGGCCCATTTGCCATCGGCTTCGGCGTTCGGATCGCCGACATACAGGCTCGACCGCATGCCGAGGATCGCCAGGGCCACCTCGTTCAGCTCCTGACCAATCTCACTGCCGACCAGCTTGCCCTGCAGGGGCAGACGCATGGCACCCCCATTCAGCGCGTTCACCCGCGCACGGCGCGCGTTCTGCATGCTCGCCTCGGTACGCTCGTAGAGCTTCATGATCCGTTCCCGCCAGACCGGATCCTCCCAGAGCGGTTGTCCATCCCGCTCCGTGCGCTTGGCCAGATCGATGAGCTCGAGCACCGCCGTGAGCGGTGATTCGCTGCTGGCGACAGCGCCGACACCCATGCCGGCGCCGCGTTCGCTCGTCAGGGTGGTCATGGCGACCTTCCAGCCCGCCCCGACGTCACTCACGCGGAGATCGTCGGGAATGATCACGTCCTCGAGGAACACCTCGTTGAACCCGGACTCGCCCGTCATTTTGTGGATCGGCCGCACCGTGACGCCCGGCTGATCCATGGGTGCCAGGAAGTAGGTGACACCGTTGTATTTGTCGTCTTTATCGTTCCGGGCAAGGAGCAGCATCCAGCTCGCCAGGGCCCCGAGACTGGTCCAGACCTTGGAGCCGTTCACGACCCAGTTGTCGCCGTCTTTCACGGCCGACGTCTGCAGAGAAACCAGATCCGATCCGGCACCGGGCTCGCTGAAGCCCTGACACCAGATTTCTTCCGCCGTGAAGATCGGCGGCAGAAAACGTTTCTTCTGTTCTTCCGTGCCGAGCTGCAGCAGCGTCGGCGCCGTCATGCCGAGGCCGATCCAGTTGATGAAGTAAGGCACCTTCGCCCGGCGCACTTCGGCGCTGGCGATGGCCTGAAAGCCGTCGTGACCGTGGCCGCCGTATTCCTGCGGCACGTCCGTGGCTATGAGCTGCGCCTCATAGCAGCGGGCCTGCCAGTCGCAGAGGTAGTTGCGATGGTCGTCATAGGTGACTTCGTAGGCCGCCTGTGGCAGCGGCAGCTCCGTGGGTCCGGGACGGTTTTCCTCAAGCCAGCTGCGGCAGTATTCGCGGAACTCCTGCTGCGCCTGGGCGCTTGTTGTTTCTGACATTTTGCTCGGGTCTTCCTACAGACAGCCGCCTATGCTGGCATCACTGCTCCCTGGAAACAATCAGGGGTGACGGTTTTCCCCGGGGTTCTGCTAGCATGGCCGGCCCGGCGGAGACCGGACCGAACTGGCGAGGAAGGATTAGAGAGATGAAGGACCTGAAGCTCGGACTGCAGCTTGGCTACTGGGGCGCTGCCCCGAACCCGGACATGGTGAAGATCGCTCAGGAGGCAGAGAAGCTCGGCTACGACGCCGTGTTCACGGCGGAAGCCTGGGGCTCGGACGTTTTCACCCCGCTGGCCTGGATCGGAGCCCACACGGAACGCATCCGCCTGGGCACGGGCATCGCCCAGCTGTCGGCCCGGGCACCCACGGCCACGGCCATGGCCGCCCTCTCTCTGGATCATCTCTCCAAGGGCCGCATGATTCTCGGCCTCGGCGTCTCGGGCCCGCAGGTCGTTGAGGGCTGGTATGGCCGACCCTTCGGCAAGCCCCTGGCCCGTACCCGCGAATACGTGAGCATCATCCGCCAGGTCCTGGCCCGTCAGGAGCCGGTCACGAACGACGGCGAACACTATCCGCTGCCCTACACGGGAGAGGGTGCCTGGGGTCTCGGCAAACCCCTGAAGTCCATCACTCACCCCTACCGGGAAGATCTACCCATCTTCCTTGGTGCCGAAGGGCCGAAGAACGTCGCCATGACCGCTGAGATCGCCGATGGCTGGCTGCCCCTCTACTACTCGCCCTATCGCCAGGAGGTCTACGCCGATCAGATCGCCCACGCGAAACCGGGCTTCGAGATCATGCAGGGCGTCTCCGTGATCATTAACGACGACGTCGAAGAAGCCCTCCAGCCGCTGAAGCGGAATCTGGCGCTCTACATCGGCGGCATGGGGGCCAAATCGCGCAACTTCCACAACGAACTCGTGCAGCGCATGGGCTTCGAGGAAGCCGCTGAAAAGATCCAGGATCTGTTCCTCGACGGAAAGAAAGACGAGGCTGCCCAGGCCGTACCCACCGAGCTGGCAGACGAGATTTCGCTCGTGGGCTCGGTGGAGCGTATCAAGGACCGTCTCGATGCCTGGCGCGATACGCCGGTGACGTCACTGCTGGTTTCCACTCAGAACATCGGCCAGCTGCGTACCTTCGCGGATATTGTCCTCGGCTGAGGAAAGCGGTCCGGGAAAAGGCGGCTGGCGGGAAGGTCAACAGATAGAAACCGGCAAGGTGGTGAGCCGGAAAAGCACAGCGGGAGGGGAGCCCCGATGACAAAGGAGAGGAATCAGGAGCAAGCTGAAGCGATCTGGATCGTCACCGGCGCAGCCTCGGGTATCGGCGCTGCCGTCGTGCGCGCTGGCCGTGCCGCCGGTGAGCCGGTGCTGGCGCTCGATATCGATGACGCGGCCGGCGAAGCACTTGCAGGCGACACGGGTGCTGCCTATCGGCACCTGAACGTTGCGGACCCGGAGGCCTGGCGCGAACTGGCCGCAAGCCTCGGGGACTTCGGCACGCCGAATCGAATTCACCTGAACGCAGGGATTCAGATTGCACCGCCGGATGCACCGCTGGCCGAGTACCGCTTCGACGCGATGGTCCTCGACCGCTACCGGCGCATGATGGGCGTCAACGTCGACGGCGTCGTGTTCGGCCTTCAGGCCCTGCTGCCCCTGCTCGAACCCGGCGCCGCTATCGTGGTCACAGCCTCCCTCGCAGGCATCACGCCCTACGACGTGGACCCGCTTTATGCCATGAGCAAACACGCCGTGGTCGGCCTGGTCCGCAGCCTCGGACCCACGCTTGCGGAACGCAATATCAGCATCAACGCCCTCTGCCCCGGCGGTATCGACACGGCCATCATTCCGGAAGCACAGCGCACCGAAGCGGCGATCTTCATGTCACCGGAAGCGATCGCCGAGGAAGTGCGCCAGCTCATGACCGTGGGGGAGACGGGTAAAAGCTGGGCGAAAGTGAGCGAGGCGAAACCGGCCTTCATCATCCGCGCACCGGGAGACAAGAAACCGAACACTTGAGGAAGCACCCATGGCGAAGTTCATGCTCATCGGCCTTTGCGAACCACCGGACGAAGCTTCCGAAGCGGCCTTCAAGGAGTGGTTCCTCGACGAACACATCGAAGACACCGCCCGCTGCCCGGGATTCGTCAGAAGCCAGGTTTTCCGTCTCGCGGGACCGCACCTGGATATCGACACGCCCGCGCGCTACCTGTCGCTCTACGAAGTGGAGGCGGAAAGTCATGAGGCAGCCGAGCGGCTGATCAACGACTGGCAGGCCAATCCGGATGCCTGGGAAGGCCGCGGCAAACACTGGGCCACGGCCAGCAGGTTCGAAACCATCCCGCTCCGCGTTGGCGGCTCCGGCTGGTACGAGCTGCTCGCCGCCTACGACGAGGCCGGCGAGCGCACCGAATAAACAAGGCAACGAACAGCTAAGAGAGGAGCAACAGCGATGAGTACGATCAGCGAAGACGAACGGGCCGAGTTTTTCAGCGCCGTGGATGAAGCCTGTAAAAAAGCGATCTGGTGCGCCGTAGCAACGGTCGCCGGTGACGAGCCGCGGGTACGCATCGTCCACCCCACCTGGGACGGCGAAACGCTCTGGTTCGCAACCGGTCCCGAGTCACCGAAGGCGAAGCAACTGAGCGCCAATCCACACGTGGATATCCAGTATCAGGTGGCCCCGCCGGATTTCGTTCACGTGATGGTGCGTGGCACGGCGGAGATCGTCACCGATCAGGCCCTGAAGAATCACGCCTGGGAAGCCATCGACTACGACCTCACCCAGTTCGGCTCCACCGGCCCGGAAGACCCGAACTTCTGCCCGATTCGCATCACGCCGACGCGCGTGGAGCTATCGGAGATGTTCGGCTCCATGAACAAGCGGGTCTGGCGAGCCTGAGCGAGCCCGTCGACGTCGTCTGCGCCCTCATCGAGGCAGGCGACGAGGTCCTCATCGCACGACGTCCGCCCGGTGGCAACGCGGGGGGCAAGTGGGAGTTTCCCGGTGGCAAAGTGCGTCCCGGCGAAAGCCCCGAGCAGGCGCTCGAACGCGAGATTGGCGAGGAGCTCGGCTGCACGGTGCTCGTTCGCGATGCCCTGGCTGAAAACGTGCATCGCTACCCGGACCTGACCATTCGCTTGCGCCCCTATCTGTGCCATCTGAAGCGCGGGCCTGCCATCGCCCGGGAGCATGCGGAAATCGCCTGGGTGACCAAGGAGGAGCTCGCGCTCTTCGACTGGGCCGACGCAGACCTGCCCATCGTTGCCGCCTACGCCAGACGGCCCTGAGCCATCGCGCCCGCCCTGGCAGCCGCCCGCTTTGTGGTGCAAGGTGGCAGCCTCAGGGGAAGGGAAAGGGAGCCGTCGATCATGACAGACGCCGCGAGAGAGCTGGGGTGGTCCGGAAAAGCGCGGAACGATCCGGACGTGCTGGCGCTGCGGCGCCACCTGGAGGCCAGCAACGGCATCCAGTCGCTGGAGGTCTTCACGATGGCGGACCGGGAGCGTGCGGAACAACGCTTTCGCCGCGATGGCTTCGTGGTCATTGAAGGCGTGCTCAGCGAAGAGCAAACGGCCCAACTGGCAGAAGGCTGCAACGCGGTGATCGAAGAGATCGTGGCTCTGGACGATGCCCGCTCAGGTAACCGTGGTGCGCAGCGCTATTCCTTCGGCGGCTCGAGTCTGACCCGCAGCCAGCTGCACAGACCCGAATGGCAGATGCTCCTGGAAATCGAGTTCGTCACGGACTTCGTTGCCACCTTGTTCGGCTCTGAAGACTTCATCCTGCGCGCGGCAAGCGGCGACTTCTGCCTCGCGGGCACCACCGACTATCAACGCCTCCATGCCGACGTGCGCGATTTTGTCAGCCAGAAGGATTCCCCTTTCAGCGCCTTCAAGGATCCGAGCGGAGCGATCACGATCCGCGACCTGCCCTGCCCCTACATCTGTGTGAACTTCCTGCCGCAGGAGGTGACCCGTCTCAACGGACCGACCCGCCAGATTCCCGGCACCCAGAACTCGCGGGCTCGTATTCCGAGCCTGGAGGAGGAACCCGAGTGGATGCGGCTCAGCACTGTCTGCCCGGCACCGGCAGGTGCCATCATGATTCGCGACACCCGGGCCTGGCACGGCGGCACCCCGAACCTTTCAGATGCCACCCGGGCGATTCCGAACCTCGAGTTTTACGCCCCCTGGTTCCGGGAGCCCATGGTGCCCGGCATCAGCTACGCCGATCACCGCAAACTCTCAGAGCGCGCCCAACGCCTCACGCGCTTCAGCGTCCTCGACTCCAGCGAAGAGCTGATCACGGGAGCGACGCTCCGCGCCCCCTGACAGGACACTCCTCAAGTACAAGGAAAGCAGCCATGCGATACCGAAGGCTCGGCCGATCGGCCCTCAGCGTCAGCGAACTCTGCCTCGGCACCATGAACTTCGGTCCCCGGACATCGGAGGCGGAATCCTTCGACATCCTCGATGCCGCCGTCGATGCAGGCGTCAATTTCATCGATACGGCGAACCAGTACGGAGGCGAACTCGGCGTTGGCACCACCGAAACCATTCTCGGGCGTTGGTTTTCCAGGCGTGCCGGTGTCCGGGAGAAAATCGTCCTGGCGACCAAAGTCCACGAACCCATGTCCGACGATGTGAACGATCGCGGCCTATCGGCGCGGCACATCCGAATGGCCTGTGAAGCCAGCCTGCGACGCCTCGGTGTGGATCACATCGATCTCTATCAGATGCATCACATCGACCGGGCAGCACCCATGGAAGAAATCTGGCAGGCCATGGAACGGCTCATCGCAGACGGCAAGATCACCTATGTGGGCTCCAGTAATTTTCCGGGCTGGGCCATCGCCCGCGCGAATGAGCAGGCTGCAACACGGCATCAGCTCGGCCTCGTTGCCGAGCAGAGTCTCTATAACCTGATCGAACGTCGGGCGGAACTCGAAGTGCTCCCGGCGTGCCGGGCCTATGGAGTGGGAGTGATTCCCTGGAGCCCGCTCGCCGGAGGTCTGCTCGCAACGAACGGGTCCGCAGAGGCAGGTCGTCGCCAGAGCGACGATGCGCGCCAGGCCCGAGCGGACCGCGCAGAGCAACTCGGTGCTTTCGACGCCCTCTGCCAGGAACTCGGGCAGCCTTCGAGCGTGGTCGCCCTGACCTGGCTGCTGCACCAGCCGCCCGTCAGCGCCACCATCATCGGTCCCGGCAGTCGCGCCCAGCTGGAGTCGGTGCTCGCCGTGCCTGAGCTCTCCCTGAGCGAATCGGTACTGCAACGCCTCGATGAGATCTTCCCGCCCTGCGGTGAGGCGCCCGAAGCCTACGCCTGGTAGGCTTCCAACACTGCAGAAGCTGCTCGAGGAAGCGTGACGGGTGTTGCAGGCCAGAATGTTCGAACTGGGTGTGGCAGCCGTCTATCTCCTGGCCCTTGCCGGAGCCATCGTGCTCGCCGTGGAGTTCAACCTGCTCGTCGGTGTTGCCGCCTTCCTGCTGTTTGCCGCGGCCTTCACCCACCTGGTCTTCAACTTCGACTACCCGCTGGTCAGGCGCATGGTGCAGCAGGACGACGCGACCATGCTGAACCTGTGTCGCTCCGGTTTCGTCGGCCGCGCACGGATGCTGTTCAAAACGCTGCCGGCCAATCCTCGCTGCCGTTTCTGTTTCGTACCCTTCGGCGGGATCGGCCGACTGGTGGGCGTGCGCCCTTCGGGTAAGAACCCCAACTACTGTCGCAGCTGCTTCGAAGGATTGCCGACGGGCATGCACGAGATCGAAACCGGCGTGCTCTTCGCGGATATCCGCGGCTTCACGGAGTTTTCCGAGGACCATTCCACAGGCGATGCCGCCCTGATGCTCAGTCGTTTCTACGATATTGCCAACAAAGCGCTCACGGAGGACGACGCGTTTGTCGAGTTCGTTGGCGACCAGACCATGGCCCTGTACATGACCAGCATGCCTTCGCTCGGCGAGCGCACTGCCGATGTCATGCTGGCCGCCGCCGAGCGTCTGATCGCGGCGGTGCACGCGGAGAACGATGCACTCCCGGTGGGCGTGGGCCTGAATCTCGGCCCCGCTCAGGTCGGCGCCCTGGCAAAGGGAGAAGACAAAGACTTCACCGCCGTCGGCGATGTGGTCAACACTGCAGCCCGGCTGCAGGCCCAGGCCGGTCCCTTCGAGATTGTCCTCAGCGAGACTCTCTACCATAAGCTCTCGGAGCAACCGTCCACGGAAGAGCGGCGCCTGGAACTCAAGGGCAAAGCCGGGGCCACTACGGCGTACGTCATCCCAGCGAAGCACCTCAGCGCCCCCGACGAACCCGCCGCCTGAGGCGCAGGGCTGCCGCCGGACGGCCAGATCGGCTGAACCAGCGTTGAGCCGCGATTCCCGGGAAACTTCCCCGGACCCTGGGGGTCCGATATCGTTACGCCTCCAACCGCATGTAGCCCCCATGATGCGCGCGCTCCGGATCATCACCCCCTGGAAAACCACCTGCGAGAACAGCAACCTGCACCGCCTGGCCACCTTTTGCCTGGCCATCAGCTCGGTGATTGGCTGGGCGTCCGCCGCCACGGCACTGGAGTTTACGGCTGAAACCATCCCCCTCGCCGCAGACCAGAAGGTCGCCTTCATGCCCTACCTCTCCGGAGACAAAGATCCGGGGCAGACCGCTCCCATGTTGCTGGTGATCGAAACGCCCGACCTCGACGAACGCGAGAAGCAGGCCCTCGGACTGGAGGAACCGGTGCGCACCGTGACCCTCTTCCGCCAGAACGGCCAGGGATGGGAGCGCTACCTGCGCACCGAGCTCGACGGCGCGATGGATCTCGTCGATACCGTGCAGCGTCAGGACGGTATCGCCCTTGCGGGTTACCGACGCTCCCAAGTGCTCGTGCTCCAGGAAAGCACCGCCACCTTCCAGCCCATGATCAGCGCCCGGTCCATGTACATCGGCAGCAACTGGGACGCCTCGCCCACCATCGACATGTTCCTCGATCTGAACGAGGACGGGCTCGACGACTTCCTCATGCCCGACTTCGATGGCTGGCAGGTAGCGCTGCAGGAGGCCGATGGCTTCCAGGACCCGCAGACCCTCGGGCCAGGACCACGCATGGATTTCAGCGAATCGAGCGAGATGGTCGGCTTCCGCGCTGAGACGCCGCACGTCTTCGATGCGAACGGCGATGGGCGCAAGGATCTCGCCTTCTGGATAAACGGTCGCTTTCAGATCTACGAACAGGGACCCGAGGGACGCTTTGCCGAGGAGGCGATCACCCTGGATCCGGACATGAACGACGTCCTCGGCAGCTTTCTTTCCGTGGAGTTCGGCGAGGGCGGCGATGAGGAGACGGACCAGCCTCAGCGGCTCCTCGACGCCGTTGGCGACGTCAACGGCGACGGCTTTGCGGACCTGATCATCCAGGCTATGGAAGGTGACGGGATTTTCGGCCTGGAAACCAGCTACCAGATCCACCGCGGTCAGCCGGGCCGCGAAGGTGCGCTTACCTTCGAACGAACCGCATCGTCCGTGGTGGGTTCCGACGGTATCCAGCTCGAAAACGAACGGCTCGACCTCACCGGCGACGGGCAGCTCGAGTTCGTGGTTACCTCCGTGGACATCACCCTCGGCGCCATCATCAGCGCCCTGCTGACGCGCTCAGCCTCTGTGGACGTGGCCATCCATCGCATGGAAGACGGTCGCTTCACCGGCGAGCCGCGACTCCGGAAAAAAATCAAAGTGCGCTTCGACTTCAGCGAGGGCGAGCTCTTCGTGCCGGCCGTGCTGAGTGCCGACGTCAACGGCGACGGCCGCAAGGACCTGCTCGTGCAGCGGGACGAAGACACACTCCTCGTCTATCCCGGAGAGGCCAGCGAACGGCTCTTCGAGAAAAACGCCGTGAAGCTGGAGCTCATGCTGCCCAAGGAACCGGAAGGCTTCGTGGCCACCGACCTCAACGGGGACGGCCGCGACGAGCTGATTCTCCACGTCCGGCGCGAGGACCGGTCTCTCTTGTCGGTGATCGAGTTCGAAAGCTGATCGAGCGCCCGCATGTGTCGGCGCAGCCTTGACGCTGGCGGGCAATTTCGGTCTCTTGATCGCTCCGGGAGTGAAGGATAAGGGCTGAGCATGCTCGACGCGCTGCGCGACCTCGAACGACGGCAGCTCTGGGAGCGGGACTGGCGCACGGCACCGGCCTGGCAGCGGACGCTGATCAGTGCGGCACGCATCTTCGTCCTCCTGATCCGTGACATCGTGAGCGGCGAGCTCACGCTCCGCGCCATGAGCCTCGTCTACACCACGCTGCTGTCCCTGGTGCCGCTCCTGGCCCTGAGCTTTTCGATCCTGAAAGGCTTCGGCGTGCAGAATCAGCTCGACGAAACCCTGCGCACGGCGCTTGCGCCGCTGGGCGACGAGAAAGCCGCAGAGCTGACCAACAACCTCATCACCTTCGTGAACAACATGAACGTCGGTGTACTCGGTGCCGTCGGCCTGATCTTTCTGATCTACACGGTCGTATCACTGATGCAGAAGATTGAGGCGGCCTTCAACTATGCCTGGCGCATCCACACGCCACGCACCTTCGGCGAACGCTTCACCACCTTCCTCTCGGCAATCACCGTCGGGCCGCTGCTGATCTTCGCGGCCATCGCGGCAACAGGCTCTCTCATGAGCACAACGCTCATGAGTCAGCTCGAGGCCATTCCCGGCGTGGGCTCGCTCATCGAGGCCATCGCCCGCCTGCTGCCGTTCGCCTTCATCATCGGCGCGTTCACCTTTCTTTACGCCTTCATTCCCAACACCCGCGTGCGGCTGCCTTCGGCCCTCGTCGGTGGCGCCGTCGCCGGTATTCTCTGGGAGCTCCTGAGCTTCGGCTTCGCCAGCTACGCGGCCGGCACATCCAACTACCAGCTCATCTACGCGACCTTTGCCACGGCCATCTTCTTCATGATCTGGCTCTATCTGAACTGGATGATCCTGCTTATCGGCGCGAGCATCGGCTTCTATCATCAGCACCCGGCCATCGTCGCTTCCGGCCTCCGGGAGGCCTATTTCAGTCCCCGGCAGAACCTCCGCTACAGCCTGTCGATTCTGGCGCGGATCGGTCGCCGTTATTACGACAGGGAAGACGGCACGGAACCCTACACCCTCGAGGAGCTCGCGGAGAGCTACGCGCTGCCTGACCATGCGCTGGAGCGCTGTCTGCAGCGGCTGGTGGCCCTCAAGGTCCTCACGGAAACCGACACGCCGAAGAAGCGATTCATTCCCGCGCTGCCCTTCGACACCACGACCATTGCCGAGGTGCTGCATCGCCTGGAGGGCTACCAGCCGGAAGACACCTACGCGCCGCCGGAGGTGAGTGAGGCGCAGATCGAAGCCATCGAGCACGCAACGCGGACGGCCCGCGATGAAGCGCTGGCCGGACTCACCCTCAAGCAGCTGGCCACCAACGAGGTCAGCCCCCAGGAAGTATCTCCGGACCAGAACTTGTGCCACTCTACGCAGCCTTGAGAATCATCTGATGCTTCATTCGCTCTGAGGGAGAGACACATGGCCGACTACATACCCCCGACCCTGGACTGGGTCCGCAAGCAGGTGGAAGAGTACGAAAGCAGCGGCGGCACCAAAGGCACGACGCTCCTCGACACCGGCATGCCCTGCATCATCGTCACCCACATGGGCAACAAGTCCGGCGGCATCCGCAAGATCCCCCTCATGCGGGTCAAGGTGGACGACAGCTACGTCCTCGTCGGCTCCATGGGCGGCCAGCCGAAGAACCCGTCCTGGGTCTACAATCTGCGGGCCAATCCCGACGTCGAGATCCGCGACAAGACGGAAGTCACCAAGATGCGTGTCCGGGAAGTCGAAGACGAGGCAGAGCGCCAGAAGCTCTGGGATGCCAGCGCCGACGCCTATCCGCCCTACAACGATTATCAGGCCAAGACCACCCGGAAGATCCCCGTGTTCCTGGCGGAACCGGTCTGATCAGCCGCAAGGACTCACACTTCGCAACGGGCCGCCGGTCGTGATCCGCCTGGTGGCCCTCGACATCGACGGCACGCTCCTCGATCCCGGTGTGCCGGTAACAGCGCTGCCGGACGCGGCCATGACCGCGGCCGTTGCTGCCCTCAGGGCCAGAGGGATCGTCGTGGTCCTCGCCTCCGGGCGCATGTTCCCAGGCACCCAGGCCGTGGCCGAGCATCTGGAGATCGATCAACCGCTCATCTGTCAGCAGGGCGCTTCCGTACACAACGCCGACGGCACCCTGCGCCACGGTTACGCCATCGACCGCGGTATCGCCCTCGAACTGCTCGACTACGCCCGGGCCCATCAATGGCCCCTGGCCTGGTTCGACTCGTCCCGGTACCTGGTCACCGAGCACTGCGAGCAGGCTCAGTACTTCGCCGATGTCTCCCGCATCACCATGGAGATTCATCGCACGCCGGAAACATCGGCCGTTGCACCCACGGGCATCGACATCATCAGCTCCCTCGAGGACGCCACGGCCGTGCACGATGAAATTGCCGCTCGCTATGGCGAGCGCCTCGCCCTGCTCGATTTCCCGTCGGTAACCGCCGTGCACTGTGCCGGGGCGAGCAAAGGCAACGCCCTGGCGCTGCTCGCGGCCGAACTGCAGATCAGCTCCGACGAGGTGCTCGCAATCGGCGACAGCGTGAACGATGTTTCCATGCTGCAGTGGGCCGGTTCGAGCGCCGCACCCGCACACTGTGACCACTACGCAAAAGCCGCCGCTGGAGAGATCCTTGCCGGCGACGGCGTCTCCGGTGTGCTCGCCCGGCTCGAACAGCTCGCTGGCTGATCGCTGCACGCAACCGGTAGCTTTACCGGCCTGGCGGAATGCTAGACTTCTGTTCCGCGTCGCCGCCGGCGACGGTTTCAGCGTTCGGGGAGAGGAGGACAGGATCATGGATCAGCTGGAAGGGAAAACCGCATTCATCACCGGAGGTGCCAGCGGCATTGGTTTCGCCATGGCCCAGGCTTTCCTGGCGGAAGGGATGAAGGTGGCCATTGCCGACGTCGACGACGACGCCCTCGCCGAGGCCGTCGACAAACTGCGTGGCAGTAACGTCGAGGTGCGCGCTTATCAGCTCGACGTGACGGACCGGGACCGCTACGCGGCGATCGCCGATCAGGTGGAATCCGATCTCGGCCACGTGCACGTGGTCTGCAACAACGCCGGGGTCTATCACGGTGGCGCTATGGAAACGGCGGCCTATGAAGATTGGGACTGGGTCATGGGGGTCAACGTCGGCGGAGTGATCAATGGCGTAAAAAACTGGGCCGGCCGCATCAAGGCTCACGGCGAAGGCGGACACATCGTCAACACGGCGTCCATCGCCGGCCTCGCCACCTCACCGGGCCTCGGCATCTACAACACGAGCAAGTTCGCCGTGGTCGGCATGTCTGAGGCGCTGCGCGACGAACTGGCAGAAAGCGGCATCGGCGTGTCGGTGCTCTGTCCGGGGATGGTGCAGACCAAAATCGTCGACGCCGACCGCAATCGGCCCGAGTCACTGGCAACGGACGACAGTGCGGCCGTGGAAGCCGCGGCGGCGCACAAAGCCCTCATGGAGAACGCCATGAACGCGGCGATTCCACCGGAAGAGGTGGCGCAGCTGGTGGTCGACGGGATCAAGGCAAACAAGCTTTATCTGCTGCCGCACCCGGAACTCAAAGGGGCAACAGAGCTGCGACTGCAGAACCTCCTCGAGTCCTTTGGCGAGCCGGACCCGGGAAGGCTCCGGGCCCACGAGGAATTCATCTCGCAGATGGTCAAGGAATAGCGATCGCGCGCGCCGGGACCCGGCGCGCCTATGCGTGCTCTCGCCTATTTTGGGTGCAGCATCACGGGCATGTGGGTATAGCCCATGACGAAGTTCGAGGTCACCCGCTCCGGCTCCTCGAACACTTCCACATGAGAGAAACGGGCGAGGATTTCTTCCCAGAGAATCCGGAGCTGCATCTCACCAAGGCGATTACCCATGCAGCGGTGAATGCCGTAGCCGAAGGAGATGTGCTGGCGCGCGTTGGGTCGGTCGATGATCAGCTGGTCCGCGTCTTCGAACACGGCCGCGTCGCGATTCCCCGAGATGTACCACATGACCACCTTGTCACCGGCCTTGATGGTTTTACCGCCGAGTACCGAATCTTCTTTCGCGATCCGACGCATGTGTGCAAGCGGCGTCTGCCAGCGGATGATTTCCGAGACCATGTTCGGGATCAGGGAATGGTCTGCACGGAGTTTGTCGAACTGCTCCGGGAATTTGTTCAGGGCATAAACCCCACCGGAGATGGAATTCCGGGTCGTGTCGTTGCCGCCCACGATGAGCAGGATCAGGTTGCCGAGATACTCGAGGGGATCCATGTCCTTGAACGCTTCGCTGTTGGCCATGAGGCTGACGAAATCGTTCGCATCACGGCCTTCCCGCTCTGCCCAGAGCCGGTTGAAGTACTCGAGGCACTCCATGAGGATCGCCATGCGCTCCTCGTCGGTCAGGTTCGAAGCGCCTACGAGCGCCGGGGATGACGTTGCAGCGTCGGACCAGTGCGTGAGTTTGCGGCGTTCTTCGAACGGAAAATCAAAGAGTGTCGCAAGCATCTGGGTGGTGAGCTCGATGGATACCGTATCCACCCAGTCGAAACGCTCACCGACCGGCAGGCTGTCGAGAATGCCGCAGACACGCTGGCGGATGAGCGGCTCCAGGGTGGCGAGCTGTCGCGGCGACACCGCACCCGTAACCCCCTTGCGCTGCTCATCGTGGCGGGGCTGATCCATGGCGATGAACTGCGGCAGGATCTCTTCCGGCGGCGGATCGCCGATCACGATGACTGGTTCCGACGAGAAGATCTGGTGGCTGGTGTCCACGTGCTTCACGTCGTCGAAGCGGGTCACGCTCCAGTAAGGCCCGAAGGGGCTGTCTTCCGTGTAGTGCACCGGGTCGCTGGCCCGGAGCTCGTCAAAAACTGCCCAATGGTCTCCAGCCGGATAGAGCGCACTGTTCGACGGATCGAGCGGATCCGGGTGGTGCATGGCAATGGTATCGACCGCTTCGGTCATGGTCAGACTCCCTCAATAATTCCCTCTGCGCCCACTGTGCCCGCTATTGGGCCCGGGGTCCAGCAAGCGAAGGACCGCGGCTCAACGGCCGGTCAGCGGTTCGCGGCGGGCCCCAGCACCCGTATTGGACTGTGCCTGCCGGTCGTGAAAGGATGCTGCCTCGCCAGACAGTCAGCACCATGCCAAGACCCGCCCTGACCGAAGAACAACGCCGGGAAACCCGTCGTAAAATCCGCCGCGCCGCCGCCGAGCTCTATGCGCAAAACGGGCTGGCGGACATTTCCGCCCGGGCCATCGCCGAGACCGCCGGCGTTTCCGTCGGCACCATCTATTCCTACTTCGATAACCTGACGGATCTGATGCAGTCGCTCTGGAAAGAGCCTCTCGGCCACTTTCTCGTCGAACTGGGTCGCATTGCCGAGAACACGCCGGATCCGGTCAAACGTCTCCGGCGCCTGCTGGAGGCCTATGTGAGCTTTGCCCTCTATCAGGAAGCCGTTTACCGTGGCGCTTTCCTGTTCATCAGGCCCGGCTCTCAGGAAAAGCCGGAGCCCATGGATCCGGATCAGGACCGGCTGTTTTCGCTGCTCAGGAGCACGGTCGCAGCCGGCCAGAAGGCCGGCAGCTTTCGACGCGGCAACAGCCGCCGGATCACTCAGGCTCTCTGGGCAGGGCTCCACGGCGCCATCGCCCTCCCGACGAACATCGATCGCCTGGCCCTGGAGCCGCCGAAGCGCTCAGCGCAGCACATGGTCGACTTGCTCATGGAGTGGATCGAGGCGCCTTGAGTCGACTCAGGCCGCCGCCCGGGTCTGCTCGAGGTCGAACCGGGCACGCAGCACGCTGATCGGCGTGTCGAGCTCGTCTTCCCAGCGCACGAAGTTCAGGTTTTTCGAACGGCGGCCGTAGGCCCACCCGTCAACGATGGCGTCCATGGCGGCAACCGTCATGGACGGTTTCAGATACGCCATATGCGCCGTTGTTACCGCCATGCGCATGGCATGGTAAGGGAAGCGCAATTGCGCGAGGTAGAAGGCGGCCAGAGACAGCTCCCCGAGGGGGGACGAGTCGTAGCCCGTGAGCACGTGCAGGAAATCGTGGATCTGAAAGCCACGCACCATCATGTAGCTCATATCCGCCGGGAGCCGCTCGAGCTTGCCGGCAGCGTGAAGCTCTTCGTTGAAGGTCCGGTAGTTGCGGCCGAGATTCGCCTCGAGCTGATTCTCGACGACGAACGCATGGTAGCCGTGGCCCAGGGTCCCTGGTGCACAACGGGCCAGACGCTCGAGCGACAGTGGCTCCGAGATAAAGCCTGCATCGATGAAGGCGCGGGCCTCGGGGATTGCGTCGAGTTCGGCCTGATATTCGTCAATGGCCTGCTGCGGCGCTTCTGCCCACCACTCGTGAAAGAGGAAATACACGCCGTACTCCAGGGGGGTATCGACGGACTGCAGAAACTTCTCACCAAAGGCACGATCCACTGCGGGGCGCTCGTTCATGATCCTTTCTCCTTGCACTGATTCATCGTCTTGTCTGGGTGCGCACTATAATTTGAACATTGTTCAATTTACAACCCCTCCATTCAGTCAGAGGTGCCGAAGCCTTACACTCCCCTCCTGGGGATGAGAGAGACCAGCCATGAGTGAATCTGACCGTAACGCCCTGCAGGACGTCATGCTGCGCTATGCCGCCGGCGTCGACGATCGTGATATGGCCCTTTACCGGAGCTGTTTTGCCGACGGCGTCACCGTTGTGGGTATGAGCGAGGAACCCATCGAAGGCGCAGAGGCCTGGCTGGCGTTCGTCGAGCAAGCGCTCGACAACTACGGTGCCACGCAGCACATGCTCGGCCCTCAGCTGGCGACGATCGACGGCGATCGCGCCCACACCCGCAACGACGTGCAGGCGCTGCATGAGCTCAAGGCGGCGCCGGACACGCTCTTCGTGCTCTGGGCGACCTACGTGACGGATATGGAACGCATTGACGGCGAGTGGAAGATCGTCCGCCACGAGTTGATCAGACGAACGACGGAGACGCGCAAGCGCTGAGGCCTGGCGCACACAGGCGCCTCAGCCGTCGCCTTTTTCCTCGGCCTGCTGGCGGGCCAGCTCCCGCATGTCCTCGACCTCGTCATGCTCATCGACAATCTCCCGGCCAAGGATCGTCTCGAGCACATCCTCCAGGGTAACGAGGCCGGCCGTCCCGCCAAATTCGTCAAGCACAAAGGCGAGGTGTGACTGTTCGCGGAGCAGGTCCCGAAAAAGCTGCTCGATGTTCTGATCAATCTGCACCACGAGAGCCGGCTGCAGAAAATCGCTCAGTGGCCGCTGCCATTCACCATCGGCGGCAGCAAGCAGTACGTCTTTCCGCAGGGCAAAGCCCTTCAGATCATCGATGGATTCACCCACGAGCGGAATGCGGCTGAACTGAGTCCGTGGGACATCATCGAGCGCCTCGCGCACCGTGTAGTCGACGGACCAGCTGGAGACGACGACCCGCGGTGTCATGATGTCGCGCACCTGCATATCGCGAAGATGCAGCAGATTGGTGATCACCGCCTCTTCGCTCTCACCGATGGCCCCTTCCGCTTCGCCGATGTCTGCCAGCGCCGCAAGCTCGTCCCGGGTGATCACCTGGGAGTCCGCCTGCGGCAGCATCTTCTTCAGGAACAGAATCAGGGCAATGAAGGGTTTCATGACCTTCACCATCCAGAGGAGCGTGTGCGCGGCGAACGGTCCAAGCTGCTTCCAGTAGGCGGCACCGAGGGTTTTCGGCAGGATCTCGGAGAGCAGCAGGATGGCGATGGTCAACACCGCTGAGGCAATGGCAACCGTGTATTCGCCGGGAAACGCCGCTTCCACCTCCACGCCGACGCCCAGCGCGCCGACGGTGTGGGCAATCGTGTTGAGGGTGAGGATCGCCGTGAGCGGTTGCACGGCATCGTGATCTTTCAGGGTCAGCCAGAGTTTTCCGGCTTTCTTGCCGTCCCGTTCCAGCAGATGGGCGTGACTGATCGTCGTCGACAGAAGCACGCTCTCGAGGAGCGAGCAGATGAACGATACGCCCAGCGCCAGGACGAGGTAGACGGTCAGCACCCGGCGATCATGGAGACCTTTAAGGCAAAGGTCAAAAGCTGCCTGACCCCGCTGCGCGATCCTAAGGGCCTGGCGAGATCTGCTGTCCGGGGGATGCCATCGGCGGCAGCGCAACGGGTGCCCAGTCAGGGTCTTTGGCGCTAAGATCAGCGATCAACGCACCGCTCGAGGAAGGACGCACATGAGCGATCTGGATAACGCACCCGGGCCCACGGAATCGAATCGCGAGGCCCAGCAATGGGGTATGTTCGCCCACCTCTCGGCCCTCATCGGCTTCGTCATTCCCTTTGGCAATGTGATCGGACCCCTGGTGATCTGGCAGATGAAGAAGGACGAGTCTTTCATTGCCGATCAGGGCAAAGAAGCCCTGAACTTCCAGATCACCGTGACCCTCGCCGTGTTCGCCTGCCTGCTCCTGAGCCTGATCGTGATCGGCATGCTGCTGCTACCGATCGTCGGTCTGGCTGCCCTGGTGCTGACGATCATCGGCGGGGTCAAAGCCAATGGCGGTGAGCGCTATCGATACCCCTTCGCTCTGCGCCTGGTAACCTGAACCAAACGTCTCGAGCAGGATCAGGCGATATCGCGCTTCGCGGCTAAAAGAGCTGCCGGTACGCCGTCTGATCCGCCTGGGCGAAAAAGGCTTCCCAGTCAGCCTCCGAGAGCAGGTCCGGCTCCCCGAGCTGCCGTGCGAGCACATAGTGCCGGCAGAGAATCTCCAACCGTTCGACCCGGGCTATGGCGCCGTCGAGATCATCCCCGCGCGCAATGGCGCCGTGATTGGCGAGCAGGCAGGCAACCCTGTCTGTTAGCGCTGCGGCGGCGTCTTCTGCTAATTGCTCCGTGCCGAAGGTGGAGTAAGGCACGCAGGGCACATCAGGACCACCGAGGGTTCCGACCATGTAATGGAAGCCCGGCAGCGGCTGGTTGTGGCAGGCAAGCGCCACACAGTAGTCGGAGTGGGTATGAACAACGGCGTTCGCCCCTTCGTGACGCTCGTAAATCGCCTGATGCATGCGCCATTCGGAGCTCGGGCGGTGCGCCCCGTCAGAGGTGCCGTCCGGCAGAACCTTAACGACCCGTTCCGGCGTCAGATTTACTGCCGTCGCCCCTGAGCAGGAAATGAGCATGCCATCTGCCACGCGTACGCTGACGTTGCCGGATGCCTGATCGGTGAGGCCCATGGCCACGATCCGGCCATAGGCATCAATCAGCTCTGCTCTGAGTGTGTCTTCGTCCTGCATGGGTCCCCAGCCGGAGGCTCAGCGGCTCCAACGCGTCAGCTGTCTGAAGGCCGCCTTTGAAAGGCCGATGGTTTCAGCTCGCCTCCTGAGCGTCAAACGGCGCCAGGCGCTCCGCGGCTAAAGGCGCTCCGCAGCTAGAGGGTGATGGACATGCGCCATTCCGGCGGCACGCCGTGGGCTTCCGGATCCGGCGCGCGGGATTCCACGAGCAGCTCGAGACCCATGGCGCGGTAGAACTCGACGGCGGGATTGTCGGAAAGCACATCGAGCTCCAGGGCTCTGAAAGACGCGGTTCGGCCCAGCGCCATGGCGTTCTCCAGCAGCGCCGCGCCGAGCCGCTTTCCCCGGGCCTCGGGTTTCACGGACAGCGCATGCACGTACCAGACGCCGGGTCGCATCACCGGGTTCAGCCAGCTGGCACGATCGCTGCGCGTGATCACGCCAGTGAGCGCGGTTTCATCGGCCGCGCCACTCTCGAGGAGCTCAGGCCAGAGTTGGCCGAGGGCTGCCTGACGGGGGCGGTATTCGGCGCCTTCGAAGCCGATCTCGATGCCGAGAAGCGTTTCTCCCTCGAGCGCCAGACGGGTGCCGTCCCAGGCAAACAGCGTACCCGGCGCGAGCCAGGAACTGCGTACCAGCGCATCGAACAGAGCGCGATCCTGAAAGTGATAGTCGTAGGAGCTGGGGCCCGTGGCATAAACCAGCTCGGGAATTTCATCCGCATAGCGCGCCGCAAGGGCGGCATCGGCTGCTACGATTTCCATGGTCTGAGTACTCCGGTTCAGTGAGGGATTTTTCAGGAGCCGCTGCGAATGCGCTCCGGCACCAGGGTGAGCGCAACGAAGGCAGCAGGATTGGCGACCCAGGACTCGAGCGTCTGCTTCCGTTCCGGATCATCGAGATCCCAGTAACGGGCACCGAGGCGCGCAACCAGAGCGCTGGCATCTTCGTCCTGAACGCTCAGGGCGCCATCGAAGGCCACCCAGTGCTCTGGCTCTCCGATGTGGTTGGTCACGAGCACGGACACGCGCGGATCCCGCTCGATTCGCCGCAGCTTGGTGCTTCCCCGGGCAGCAAACATGCGCACTTCGCCCCCGGCCCATTCAAACCAGACCGGCACACCCATCGGCACGCCGCTCTGACGATTGCTGATGAGCATTGCCAGCCGTGGGGGTTGCAGAAATGCCTGCAGCTGATCGTCGTTCATGGGTCCGCCCTTGCTTCCTGACTGTCCGGGGGCTATTTTAGGTTAACAACCTATTATGTCAATGACCTAATTTTTCAATGATCAGAACGACAGAGACCATCAAGCACGAGCACCATGACGGCTAGGAAGGCGGCCACCGCCAAGGGGTCTTCAACGCGGCTCAAAATCCTGGCCGCGGCCCGCGCTGCGTTACTTGATCGGGATCGGGAGGGTCTCGTCATGCGTGAGGTGGCCGAGCAGTGCGGGATACGCCTGGGCAATCTGCAGTACTACTTCCCCACGACCGAAGCGCTGGTGCTGGCGGTGATCGAGGCCGAGAGCAGAAAGGACGTGGAATCCATGGAGAACGCCAGTCTCCATGCGAAATCACCTGCCGAGGCGCTGGAAGGTCTGGTCAGGGAACTGCTCACCCGCTGGCGCGAGAGCGGCCCCCTCTATGCGATCCTGAATCAGCAATCGCTGCACAGCGAGGCCTACCGCACGCTGTTTCAGTCCATCTACCGGGAACACTATCGGGTGCTGGAGACCGCCATCGATAGACTGGTGCCGGGACTTCCGCCGGCGGAGTGTGCCATGCGCGCCCGGCTCCTGTCGGCGCTCATCGACGGCAGCCCCTATCAGACTCAGACCCGCCGCAAATCCTTCACAGATCGAATCGTCAGCCAGGCGCTGGCCATCGCCCGGGAAGGTTGAAGTTGTCAGCAGCCTGCGTGCTTCGGGTTGAATACCCGCTCCGACGAAGCCGGGAACTTGTTCAGCAGCGCGGCAGGACGTATGGGTCGTGGAACGAAATTACCACCACAGTTCGGACAGCGTCCCCCCAGGCGGTTCTCCACACAGTCTGCGCAGAAAGTGCATTCGAAGGTGCAGATGCGGGCGGCTTCGCTTTCCGGAGGCAGATCGCAGTCGCAGCACTCACAGTTCGGTTTCAGTAACAGCATCTGGCACTCCTCTTTCTTCGTGGCGCAAATCCGCTGCCTTGATCGCTGACGTTCTTCAGCTGCAGTGAATGCCGCCGGCAGCCCGTTCACCGGCGATCGCTTCGGCGACTTCCCGGAGCGCCGTCTCGGCGTCCGCTGTCGATGTGATGTCCGGGTCCAGCTCGAGCACCCGGCTGAAATCGGGGGCGTTGCCGAGATCGTCGACAATGAGCACCTCCAACCACCGGGCAGCCAGACGGTGGTGATCGTCGTCCGAAAGGCGCCCGGGCATGGAAAAGCGGATGGCTGCCTCATGCTCACAGCGCACGAGCGCTTCGAAGCCAGCGACAGTCTCCGCGCCGAGCGCGTCCTCAACGGGCACCGCGCTCGCGTTTGTGACGCCGTCAGCCGCCGCAGTTTCCCGCTCAGCCGCCTGCCGAGCCGCAATCTGGGCTTCGAGCTGCGCCCGTTCCTGGTCGAGGGCCACCATTTCCGCGGCGATCTCAGCTTTGTCTTCCTGCAGCTGCGCCTGATCCTGCTGCAGGTCGGCGAGGCGGTCCGCCTGATCTTCGAGGGCCCAGTCTCCGGAGCCGCTCCGGGCACCTTCCCCCGATGAAGCGTCGGAAGCCGCGCCAATGCCCGCCCCGATCAACGCCCCGGCCGCCACATCAAAAAAGTCGAAGCCGAGAATGAGCCCGGCAAAGGCGCCGATGGCGGCCCCTCGGCCGGCATCTGAGGCAAATCCTGCCGGTGCAACCAGCAGGCCCAGCGCCAGACTCAGTACCCCGAGCCTGCGCATCGTTCTACCAGTCGAAACCGCCACCAAAATCTCCACCAAAGTCACCGCCAAAGTCCGCCGGCGAATAATCGTCGAAGGTATTCACCTCAAAGTCGGCTTCATAAGGCGTCTGATCGAAATTCGACTCCATCTGATCCATCACCTCGTAGCCTGCATCGGTATCGACATCATCCCAGCCACCGGGGATGTCGCCGGTGAGTTCTGCCATGTCTCCTTCGGCCAGCCCGAAGTCGCCATCGTCGAGATACAGTTCGCTGTCGATGAGGGCTTCGTCGGAGATATCGATTTCGTCGAGGCCGAGATCGGCCACGTCGTAATAGTCGTCCATGAGCGCCCAGTCATACTCAATGGCGTCCCAGCCATCGACCCAGATGTCGATGTTGATGTCGATCCAGCCAGGGCACCAGATTCCCCAGGGTCCCCACCACCAGTGCCAGGCCCAGAGCCAGCTGGAAACCATGTGCGCGGCAAAGAAACCGCTCACATAACCACGGTGATTGCGCGATGAGCGGATCTGCCTGGAGCGCTCGCGAATCCGATCGATGCCTTTCTGGATGTCCCGATTGTTGCGTCCGAGCTTCTGCTCCACGACTTTCAGCTTTTTCTCGAGCTCACCCTGCTGGGCGACGAGGTTATCGAGGGCCTTCTGCTCTTCGGCGGTGAGTTCCCCACCCTGTTTGAGACGCTGCGCGTAGGGTCCGAAGTTCTCGTTCAGACGCAGCACGATCTTCTGCAGCCGTTCCATGTCGTCGGCAAGCTTGGCGCTGCCCCCACCGTTCATGATGCGGGCGATGTCGGCCTGCTCCACGGCCGCCAGGCTCGTGGCGAGCTGATCAAAGAACGCCTCGCTCTTCAGGGTCAGGGAGGTGCGGGCATTCGCCAGCTCCTGGTTGGCTGTCTTGAGCCCGTCCCAGAAAGGTTTGGTTTTTGCCGACGCGCCCTTGAACGCGCCGTCCTGCTCCGCCGTCGTCACCAGCTGACCGAGCGCACGCTGTGCGCTGTTCAGCAGTTCGGCGGCGTTCGCCTGTCCGGCCTCCGTCTGGGTCGCCTCCGACCCTGGCGCTTCCGAACTTTGCGTCTGAGCAGCAGCAACGGAGCACCAGAGCAGGCACAGACACCCTGCCCAGCGATACCCCCTGCGCAATGCCGTTGTGGTCCCGGCTCGCTTCATAATCACACCTTCAGGAAATCGGTTGTCAGCGGCGAAGTGTGACATCCGCCCGCACCGGCGCGCCAGCCGTCGCGCAGGTCTTCACCGCGCGGCAACTCAGAGCAGATCCTCGATGGGCAGGACGCTGAAGAAGAAATCGGCCATACGCTGTCCGCCGCTGCGTGCCGGCTGCTGGCGGACGGTGCCCTCATAGGACGTCCATTGCAGCTCGCCGCGCTCATCGAGCGTTACCTTCCAGCTGTTTTCGGGCCTGATGTAGAGCTCGGCAAGGGCTTCGATGGCGCCGCAGAAGGATTCGGACTCGAACACGAGGCCGTTCTCCGTGTTGATGACCACGGCCCGGGGGTCCAGGTTCAGAGATCCGACGAAACACAGCCGGCCATCGGTAATCGACGTCTTTGGATGAAAGGCCACATACTCCGCCTGGTTCGGCGCCACATCCGCCATGGCCCGCAGAGCCGCGCTCGGCTGATGGTGAAACTCATAGAGCTCGGCGCCAGCCTCGAGGATGCCTTTGCGGTAACGCTTGTAGTGTGCGTTCGCAGCCTCGAGATCGCCGCTGCTGAGTGATGCGGTCAGGAGCGTTACTCTGAGGCCGCTGGCTACCATCTCACGCAACTCCGCGAGGCCGCCTTTCTGCGGGATCAGGTACGGCGTGATCATGTAAACGTGCCGGTCGTCGGGGCTCTCGAACTCCGCCAGCATGTCGTAGAGGCGATAGCTGTTGTCGTCGTCCTCCTCCGGATCGTCCTGCAGGAAGGTCCCGCTGCCGCCGTGCACGCCCGCTGGCACCGCCGCAAAGAACGCCGACCAGTCCACCGGCTCTGCAGGATAGGTCGAGAGCGTCTTCTCCTGATCGGCGAGGAACTCAGCCACTTCCTCTCTGACCTGCGCCAGCTCCTGACCGCCAGCGTCAGGATTCAGGGCGCTGGCCGGAAGCGCCCTTGTCGAATTCCAGTAGCGATCGAAGGCGTCGCTCACCGTGACCAAAACGGCGCCCATGACGACGGCATCAAGGTCCACGAAGTTGTAAAGGCTACCGGTACCGTAATACTCGTCCGCCAGGTTCCGCCCGCCGACCATGGCCACGCGACCGTCGGCGATCATGAGTTTGTTGTGCATACGCCGGTTGAAGGCGTTGAACCCGCCCGCGAAATTGCCGGCGATGCCGAGCTTCCCGGATCGATAGCGACCTGCATTAAACACTCTGAAACCGATGTTCGGGTGCGAATCGATGGCAGCAAGCACCTCATCGGGACCGTCGAGGCCGCTGTTTGCCAGGAGGTAAAGATCGTCCATGAGCAGGCGGACGCGCACCCCGCGATCTGCGGCCAGGAGCAGCCGCTCCAGGATCAGCGTGCCCGCCGCGTCTCCTGCCCAGACGAAGTACTGCATGTCGATGGCGCTTTGCGCGCTGTCGATGAGGGCGAGACGCCATTCCATGGCGCTCTGCGCATCAGGCACGATCAGCGCAGCATCCCCGGCGCCGGCCTGGGCGAGTGCAGACCGGGTCATCTCGTAGATGGGGCCAACCGTTGCAGCCGGACGCGCGCTCTCGACGACGTTCGCCGACGTGTCAGCATCGGATTGCGGCAGACTCCGGCATCCAGCGACGGTGAGTACCACCGTCGCCAGCAGCAGGCGCAACAGCGGACGAACGGCTGCGGCGGCGGCTGTCGGTATCGCGGATGACATGTTCGCTCCCACAACTTGCTCTCAGCCCCTAAGATAGCGGTGGACGCCCGTGCATAGCGAGCCCGGGGAGCTGCGCCCAGCGTACCGCTCGGACTGCAGACGCGCGCCCTCGAGAACACCCTTAAAAAAAGAGGGGTCAGACTGCTATGCGCCAGTTATCCCGTCGAACCAGCCAGGAGTCTCGAAATGCTCAAACTGATCGCCTACGTTACGGCGAGGCCCGATCTTTCCCGAGAGGAGTTCATCGACTACTACGAGAGCAACCATGTGCCGCTCGTGCGGAAACTGCTGCCGATGGTCGGCGCCTACCGGCGCAACTATGTGACCCCGGGACTGCTCCCGAACGGGGATGCAGACGTCGACTACGACGCGGTGACGGAAATCGAGTTTGCTGACAAAGCGGCCCTGGATGCCTTCTATCAAACCATCGGCCAGCCAGAAGTGAATGCCGCCATACGCGGGGACGAGGCGAAGTTTCTCGACACGGCGGCAACCCGGATCGTCGGTACCACCAGCTACGATCAGGGCCTCTGAAGACCAGTGGCTCCTCTCAGGCGCAGGGGGGCGCCGCTCAGTCGTCCCCGGCTGACGCCACGTCCGAGCCGGTCTCCGGCACCACGTCGAGGAAACGCATGGTCATGAAGCCGAAAAACATCTCGTGCTGGGTCTGCAGTCCGAAGTGCACGGGCTTCGACGGGTCCGGATTACCGGGGTTCCGCTCTGAGTTGTCCATGGCGCCGCGGACGACGATGGTCGTGCCCGCAGGGATGAACACCGGCTCCTCGAGCTGGTAGTTGAACTGCCAGTTGAAGTCGTACTTCGGTACTGACAGCAGAAGCTCTTCCGCTCCGTCCGGATAACGGGCCGTGTAGCTCATGCGCTTCCCGCGATAGTGCATGTGCGGCATCATGGCGTAGAGATAGGCGTCCTTCTCGATCAGCTCTTCGCCGACGATCTCGTGCTCTTTCTCGTGGGGCGGGACCATGAAGCGGCGCTGCGCAGCAACCACTTCCTTCATGACGTACTTCGGGGCTTCGTCGTGGAGAAAGATGCCGATCTTCGTCTCGTCCACCGTTTCCTTGCCGGAGGTCGTGTAGTGCATCTGCAGCAGCAGATTGGCCCCTTTCTGCAGCAGACGACCGCCGTCGTCACCAAAGTCTTCACCGACCCGTCCCGGCGCAAAACCACCCACACTCTCACCGCGGCCCACCGTATCCCGCCGACCCGCCTGACCCCGGTCTGCCGGCGTCTGCACGTAGGCAATGACATGGTGCAGCACCTGCCGGTCGCCGGGTACGAATTCCATGGCGCGAATCCAGATGTCTTCTTCCAGCCCGAGCTGGAGCGGGATGTAGCGGTAGTCGACGAGACCCGTGGCTGGAATCTGCTGGGCGGGAATGGTGTAGACGAGATCCGGTTCGCCCATGGTGAAGGTCGTGGCTTCGAAAGTGAGCTCTGCCAGCGGATCCACATCGCCATCCTTCGGCGCACCGGCATCGATCCAGTGCACGAGCTGCTGTCGCTCTTCGACGGTCAGTCCAGCCACCGCATGCACCGGTCGGCTCACGTGCTGGTCGATCTGCCCCGGCGGCATACGTCGGGTCTTCACCACCTCTTTGATCATGGGCCCGAAGCCCTGGACCATGAGATGGCTGTTCATGGCAAAGGGCGCAATACCGCCCGGCTGATGGCACTCGACGCAGTTGGCCTCGAGCATGGGCGCGATGGTATCCGCATAACTGATCACACGCTCACCGTGGGTATCGCGGGCCGGATAGTCGATGCGATCACCGCTTGCGGCGGCCGACAGCTGCGGCACCGGTTCTGTCCAGCGTTCGCCAGCCACGAGCGCGTCGAGCACGCTGCGCGGCAGGGCATCGTCGCCGTCGAGCACGCCGCGGTGCACGAGCGTCATGGTCTTCGGGTCGATGATGATCAACTCACCCACCCGGGTGATCGCGAGTCCCTCTGCCACGAGCTGAGCATCGTCCAGCAGCACCGGTGCGCCATAGGCGCCGGCTTCTGCCGCCGCGGCGATGGCATCGCGATCCTGACCGGGCGTGGCATCCAGCAGCAAGAACACCACATCGCTCTCCGTGTAGCGGTCGCGCAGGCTTTTAAAATGGGGGAGACTACGCCGCGTCGCGACGTGGTCGTTGCTCTGCACGAGGATCACCGCGGCCGCCTGATCACCGTAGTAGCTCAGCTGATGAAAGCCACCTGTATGGTCCAGAAGCGCAAAATCACCGACCCGCTCGGGGTTGCCGTTCGCCGCCAGCGGCAGCAGGGGCAGGCAGGCCGCAAGCAGCGCAGCCGCTGCCGCCCGGGAGAACGGTCGGGTCCGGAAGACAGACACAACGCTGAACATCACGTGCTCCACAGCTTTAACCGCCGAACTCTAGCACAGGTCCCCGGGCGCGCATGAGACAGAGTCAACTGATCGAGTTCCTGCTCCGGGGACGCTGGCCGCTGGCGCTGCTGACACTCCTGATCTCCGCCTTCGTCATCTCCGGCGTCCGCTTCATCGAACTCGATGCCCGGGATGGTGCCATCCTGGCCGACGGGGATCCCTACAAGGCGGAGGTGGATCGCGTCCGCGACGACTTCCCGGGCAGCCCGAGCGTACTCTTCGTCTTCGAGCGGTCTCCCGATCTCTTCAGCCGTGCCGCTCTCGAGGCCATGGAAGACCTGACGCGACGCTACACGGAAGTGGAAGGCGCGGTGGCCGTCGGCTCGATCATGAACCGACGCCTGAACGAATCGGATGCCCAGCGCTACGATCGCGACTATCTGTTTCCGCTCCTGGACGATCTCACGGAGGCAGACATCGCCGAGATCCGCGAGATCGCTCTCGCCGACGAGGACCTGACTCAGAGCCAGCTGTCGCCGGAAGGCGACCTGGCCCTCGCCAGCATCAAGTACACGCCGCCGGAAGACACCCAGGAAGCCCGGCTCCGGGTGGCCCGCTCGATCATCGCGCTCCGGGATAAGCTCCGCGCCGATCACCCGGACGTGCAGATCTACGCCTTGAGCGGCGCCATGTTCGAGCTCGACGGCTACAACGCCCAGGTGCGCGACAATCAGGTGCTGATGCCGCTGGTGATCGTCATCGCCATTGCCCTGCTCTGGTTCTGCCTGCGCTCGCTGACTTCGGCGCTCGCACTCTTCGCCGTTTCCTTCACCAGCGTTGCGCTCGCGATCGGCAGCTACGGCTGGCTCGGCATTGCCTTCAATCAGATCTCCAATCTCGGGCCCATCGTGGTGTTTGTGGTCGCCATTGCGCATGGCATACACGTGGTGTCGATCTATGCGCAGGGGCTTCACGAAGGCATGAGCCGGATGGACGCCATGCGCGAAAGCCTGGCCATCAATCTCAATCCCGTGACCCTCGCAACCATCACCACGGCCACGGGCTTTCTCAGCCTCAACTACTGCACCTCGCCAGGCATCTACGGTTTCGGCAACGTCGTCGCCATCGGCGTGGTCTGGGCCTATGTGCTGAGTCTCCTCGTACTGCCGGCCCTCGTGCTGCTGCTGCCCACCTCCAGGACCCCGAAACCCCTGGGTATCCAGAAGTTCATCGAGCTCATCAAGCGCTGGGTCGCCACCCGGGAGGGTCTGCTCTTCTGGAGCTGGTTGATCCTTATCGTCGCTACCCTGGCCATGCTGCCGTTGAACAAGATGGATTTCAGCCGCCTTTCCTTCGTGGACGAAGATTCCGACCTGCACCACGTGATGACGGCGCTCGCGGAGAAGATCGGCAACGACCGGGCCCTCGCCTACGGCATCTACAGCGACAGCTACTACGGCATTACGGAAAACGAATTCCTCGGCCAGGTCGACGCCTTCACCCAGTGGCTCGAAACCCAGCCGGAAGCCAGCTTCGTCACGAGTTACGCCGATCTGCTCCGGAGCATGAACCTCGCTGAAAACGACGACGACCCGGCTTTCGATCGGCTGCCGGAAGATCAGCTGCAGATCATCGACTACCTGGTGGGTTATCAGCTCATCCAGGAGATCGAGCCGAGCCTGGAACCGATCTTCAACTCCGACTACTCGGCCATCCGCCTCATGGTGGGCACCTCGAATCTGACCAACGGTGAGATCGTCGCCTTCAACCAACGCATCGAAGGCTGGATCGACGAGAACATCCAGGGCGACGTCGAGGTGCTTCACGGCGACAACAGCATCCTCATGGCGCGCCTCAACCAGTCCATTACCACGGAGCTCATGCAGGGTTTCACCCTGAGCCTCGTGCTGATCACGCTGACGCTGATCATCGGCTTACGCAGCTGGCGTTACGGCCTGCTTTCCATCATCCCGAACCTCTTTCCCGCCACCATCGTCTTCGGCTTCTGGGGCCTCTTCATGGGTGAGATCGGTCCCTATGTGCTGATGCTCTTCTCTATCAGCATCGGCCTGGTGGTGGATGACTCCGTGCACATCCTGAGCAAATACCTGGTCGCCAAACGCCGCGGCGAAGCACCGGAAGTCGCGGTTCAGTACGCGCTCGACAAAGGCGGCTCGGCGATTACGATCACGACCCTGTCGCTGGCCGTAGGCACCTTCATCCTCATCTTCTCCGGCACCTTCTACTTCCAGAACGTGTCCCTGCTGCTTACCCCCATCATCGTCGTCGCCCTGCTGCTGGACCTCATGTTCCTGCCGCCCCTGCTGCTCCGGTTCGAGCGCTGGTTGAGGCGTTCTGAGCAGGCTGGAGACACAGCGGGCGCCACCGCCTGAGCACCCTGCAAAGGCTCTGAGGGTCCAAAGGTTCCCGCTGACAGCGGCTGGCGAGTAACGCAAGATGGGGCCAGTGATTCCCGGGAGAGAACCATGGATATGCCCCTCAAGTGCCGCTGCGGTCAGGTGACCGGCGCCCTCGAAGAGGTATCGCCGTCAGTCGTAAACCGCCTGGTCTGCTACTGCCACGACTGCCAGGCCTTCGCCTACTTTCTCGACCAGGAAGCGGAGGTGCTCGATGAGCACGGTGGCACAGAGATCGTGCAGATGTCGCCGAGCCGCTTCCGGATTGACCAGGGCCTCGACAAGGTGGCCTGCATGCGCCTTTCCGACAAAGGCATCTTTCGCTGGTATGCCAGCTGCTGCAACACGCCCCTTGGCAACACGGGCGACGTCAGCCTGCCTTTCGTCGGCGTGATTCACAGCTGCCTACCGGGACAAGGCGACGCCCAGAAGGAAAGCGCCTTCGGCAAGATCCGTGGGGCCGTGCACGGCCGCTTTGCCCGCGGCGACTATGACCCGGGCAGTATGCCCCCGTCCCTGATCGCTCGCTTCATGAAAGTGATTCTGAAAGGCAAGCTGACCGGCGAGCAGAAACGTGCGCTCTTCTTCGATGCCACTACCGGTCAGCCGCGAGTGATCCCGAAGGTGCTGAGCCCAGCGGAGCATGAGGCGCTTATGGCGCGCGTTGAGGCGGCAGCCTGAGCTCAGAAGCGGAATTCCACGCCGAGCTGAGCCATGGTGTTGCGATACCGCGCATCGATGAGGCCGGAACCGGCATCTTCCTCTGCCAGCGTAAGCGTTCCAGCATCGAAGTAGCGCACCTCGCCGGTGACGCGCCAGCGTTGACCGAAGCGGTATCCCGCTCCCAGAAAGAGCTGATAGCCGAGGTCGCCGTCGCTGCTGAAAGACCGCTCCGTTTCCGCCAGGGAAAAGTCCAGATCGATCTCCTGCACCCAGACCAGCCCGCCACCGGCGTAGCCGAAGGCCCGTTCCGCACCGAAGAGTGGGAACTCGTAGGCGCCGTTCAGAGCGACGGCAAGAGAAGAGAAGTCTCCCGGTGAGGCACCCGGCACCGGTTCAGGGTCGAGTCCTTTGATCCCGTTCGTGCGATAGAGCAGCTCGCCGGCGACTCTGAACCCGTTTGCAAAGCGCCATCCCAGTTCCCCACCGGCACCCCAACCCGTGTCGAATCGGGCATCGCTATCGGTGCCGTCGAAGATAATCGCTCCGTCATCGAGCCAGCCGGGGCCGACGATGGCCTTGAAGAAAAGTCCCGCATCCCCGGCGGCGTTTAACAACGGGGACGTTCCGAGGAGCAGCGCCAACAGTGGCACTGCGAGCGCGGTGGTGGCGCGGTTTCGTTGAGAGATCGGATACTGCATGAGGCTATCTCCTGGCTTGCTTTCATTGGAAATTGACGAACCCGAGGCTAGGCTCTCGCCATCAAAAACACATGAATAATCATAGGTTTAGGTACGAGTGGCAGCATTCATACACGAACGGTCCGCGGCTAACGCACTGGCCGGCCGACGGCGCTATCGGGAGCTGGCAGGCTGGTGGCTGGGACTTGGGTTGTTGTTTGCCCTGATCGATGCGGACGGAGGCTTCCTCGGCGCCCTGGCGTACTGGATGCTCCACATCGGCGGTGGACTCTTCACGCTCATGGGTGTGGGTCTTGCCGCGGGTCGCCTGGGTCTCATACGCCAGGCGTTGTGGATTCAGCTGCTCGTCACCGGCGTTGCAGGCGCAGCGGTCTTTACCCCACTGGCCATCGCTTTCGAGATGGTCTTTCCCGCCATGGGTGCCGAGGCGTTCCAGGACGACTGGCGCACAAACCCATCACCCTGGCGCGAGGTGTTAGAGGAGTTTCTGGGACTGGCGCCCGCCTTCGTGACCACCTGGGCTCTGGTCAACCTGCAGATACTGCGCGAAGCCTGGGTCGAGTCGCGATCCGCTCAGCAGAAGGATCCGCAAGATACACCGCCGCGCACCGGTCTCCTGGCGCTACTGCCACCGGCCCTCGGTACCGGGATCGTCCAGCTCACGGCCGACCTCAACTACCTCGTCGTCACCACAGACCGAGGCGAAACTACCGTGCTGTACAGTCTCTCCGCTGCCGCAACAGAGCTGGGCGATCTCGGGCTCCGCGTCCATCGCAGCCACTGGGTCGCCAAATCCGCTGTCACTCGTGTGCGCCGTGCGAACCGGGGCGTGCTCTGTGAATTGGAGAACGGCGCAGTCGTTCCGGTGAGTCGGCGTCGTCAGAACGAGCTCCTGGCGGAGTTCGGTGCCGACTTTCGCCGGCCTTGACCGTCCACTGAAACAGACGCGGCAGCGGGGCTCTGCAGATCGCGAACGCCCGCGCTCACCGACCAGGTCCCTGGTGCTGCTTCAGGCCGCCGCACTCAACTCCGCCTCGTCGAAGCCGTAGACGCGAGCGGCGTTGCCGAACAGGAGCTTCCGGGCCGCTTCCGGGGACACCGCATCGACGATCTGCTGTCGGTAGGGTTCGCTGTTGGGGTAGGTGCCTTCGTCGTGCGGGTAGTCGTTCCCCCACATGAGATTGTCGACCCCCGTGAACTCCAGATTATTGAGCGCTACGGGGTCATCCGAGAACGTCACCGCACCCTGACGGAGGAAGTACTCGCTCGGCTTCATGGAAAGCTCAGCGAGACCCAGGCGACGACGTTCCTGCATGGCGTCCATGGCGTGCAGCGTCCAGGCGAGCCACCCGGCTTCGGCTTCTGTGACCACAAACTTCAGATCCGGGTGCCGCTCGAGCACACCACCGCCGGTAAGGTGAACGATGGGGCCCATGCCGGCGGCCATCCCGATCACCGTCGTCGAGAGTCGTTCCCGGCGCTCACCCAGTCCACCCGCAGACTTCTCGCGAGTCGCAAAGTCATCCGGCGTCATGTACTCAACGCTCGCGAAGTCTGTGCCAAGGAACACGTTGCCGGTAAAGACGTGAAAGTTGAGCGGCACACCCGCTTCCTCAACGAGACTCCAGAGCGGCTCGTAGTCCGGCCGATCATAGGGCCGCCAGGGATGGGAACAGGGCAGCAACAGGGTTCGAAAGCCAAGCTTGAGACAGCGTTCAGCCTCGGCGATGGCTTTGCTGATGTCGTCGACCAGCACAATGGGGGCTGCAACGAAACGATCAGGTCGGGGCGCAAAGGTCTCGTGCACGAAATCGTTGTAAAGGCTGGCAAGCGCATAGTTCAACTCGGAGTCTCCTCCGGCACCGAGCGCCAGCATCTGATTCGGGAAGATGACCTCCGCTGCCACACCATCCTCGGCTTGCAGCGCCAGCCGCTTGTCGAGATCGCGTCCGCCGCTGGGATCCTGCCGGAATTCACGGCGCAGCTCATCGAGCGTCAGCTCGCGGTTCAGATCGGGAAGGAACAACTCGCAACCCAGCAGGTTGACGACGGTGCCACCCTCAACGGGGCGGCTGCCGATCTGCAGGCGAGCCTGCAGATCGGGTGGGAGGCGCGCAAAAAGCTCATCGGGTTCGTTGACGTGGCCGTCGGCAGAAATGACGGGATAGGGCAGCTTGCTGGTCATCGTTTAGGCCTCCTGAACCTGCACTAACAAGGAGGGAGCCTGAGTCCGGCCGACCCTCCGGTTGCTCGCAAACTACGTATTCAAGTGCGAGCGTGTTATCGATCGATAACTTTGTGAACGAGAGTATGTTATCGTTCGATAACACTGTCAAGAAGACCCTTCGTGAGTGAGCGCACATTGAAGGTCGGGAAAGACACTCGCGAGAAGATCCTCAAGGCATCCGCCACGCTCTTCTCCGAGCACGGCTATGCAGGAACAAGCACGCGGGACATCGCGACAGCCGTCGGCATTTCACAACCCGGCCTCTACCGGCATTTCCCGACGAAGGCCGACATCTACCTGGCGCTTGCCGAAGAGGTTCTGCAGCCCTGGCTCGGCGCTGCCCGGCAAGCGGAGGGCCTGACCGAAGCGCCTGACAGAAAGCTGCTCTGGCTGCTCAAGGAAATCTGCCAAGCCTGCGTCGACTCCCCCTACGAGTTCGCCTTTCTCATCACAAGCTCAACGACTACGGCCGAGGCGTTCAAAGCACCGCGCAGGCTTTACGCCGAAGTGCTCACGATCATGGGCAAGATCGTGCAGGACGGTATCGATGAGCAGGCATTCCGTCCCGTCGACGTGGAGATTGCGCTGCATATGTGCATGAGCCTCACCGATCTGCTGATCCTGCCAATGTCCGGATCAGCTTCGGACAAGATCGACGAAATCCTCGCCCTGACCGCTTACGGCCTCATCGAGGAACGAACGCGGGCTGCAGATGCGCTCAGTTGGGCATCTCCCGGCCAGACCTGATTTCCCTTTTCCGCTCCGGCCACCTACTCTCGTTGCCCTGGGTGACCTGGAGACCGGGAGAGAAACATGACGGATGCCATTCGGCTCTGGGGCACGGGCACAAGCAGGACGATCCGCCCCATCTGGCTGGCGGAAGAGCTGGGTATCGACTACGAGCTCACCCCCATGGGACCCCGCACCGGTGAGACGCAGACCGACACCTATACGAAGCTCAATCCAAAGCAGAAGATTCCGCTCCTGACCGTGGGTGATCGGGCGCTTTCCGAGAGCCTTGCCATCTGCCGCTACCTGCTCGCCACTTATCCAGGCGGCGACCTCTACCGCCCGGCGGATGCCTGGGCCCAGGCGGAAGAAGACGAATGGTGCTGCTATATCTATGGCGAGCTCGACGAGACCAGCCTCTATGTCATGCGCCGTCATGGCGACCTCGGCTTCATCTACGGCGATGCCCCTGAGGTCGTCGAGGCGGCCGGTGCCTATGCGGACCGGCACCTCGGGGTGACCTCGGAACGTCTCGGCGACCGGCAGACGCTGCTCCCAGGAGGCTTCGGTCTCGCCGATCTCATGCTCATGACCTGCCTGGACTGGGCCGTGGCCTACGGCCGCGAACTCCCGAAGAATCTCGACGCCTACCGGAAGCGGGTCGCCGAACGCCCCGCTTATCGAAGGGCGTACGATGCGAACTTTGCAGGGACTTAGCGGCGTTTCGGGCGCCAGAAAGCGCGTTCATTCAACCAGCAATCAGCTACCAGCAAGGAGCAGAACATGGGACCGCTAGCGGGCATTCGCGTTCTCGACCTCACCACCATGGTCTCCGGCCCGGTCGCCGCCATGATGCTCGCCGACCAGGGTGCCAGCGTGATCAAGGTGGAGCCGCCGCATGGCGAACAGATGCGCCATCTCGGCAATCCCTTCAACGGCGTCACGGCCATGTTTTACTCCTGCAATCGCGGTAAACGCTCCATTGCCCTGGATCTGAAGTCCGAGGCGGGCAAGCGCGTGCTGCGGGACCTGATCCGGGAGACGGACGTGCTGCTGCAGAACTTCCGGCCCGGCGCCATGGAACGCATGGGCTTCGGCGAGGACGTCGTGCGCGCTTTGAACGAGAAGATCATCTACGTATCCATCAGCGGCTTCGGCGAGCACGGTCCCTACGCGCATAAACGCGTCTACGATCCGGTGATTCAGGCACTCTCCGGCGCCACGGACATCCAGGCCAATCGGGAGACGGGCAAACCGGCCATGTTCCGCATCATCATTGCCGACAAGGTCACTTCCGTCACAGCCGCTCAGGCCATCTCCTCGGCCCTCTTCCACCGGGAGCGGACCGGCGACGGGCAGCACATCCGCCTCTCGATGCTCGAGACCATGCTCGCCTTCTTCTGGCCCGAAGGCATGGGCGGACTGACCTTCGCCGACAACGAATACGACGTGACCCGCGGTCAGGGCACCATGGATCTCGTCTTCGAAGCCTGGGACGGCTATCTCACGGCCGGTGCCATTTCGACGAGCGAATGGGAAGGCATGTGCCGGGCGCTGAACCGGGAAGACCTGATCGAGGATGAACGCTTCGCGACGCCCCAGGCCCGCGGCAGGAACGGCGAGGAGCGCAAGCGCATCACCGCGGCAGAAATCGCCAAGTGGCCGCGGGATGAAATCCTCGCGCGCCTCGATGCGAATGACGTGCCGAGCGCACCGCTGCTGACCCGTATGGAGCTCATGGACCACGAGCAGATCCGCGAGAACGGTTCCATCGAGCGGCTCGACGTCGAGGGTTTCGGCGAGGTCCGCCAGGCGACACCGGCCGCCCACTTCAGCGCATCACCGGCAGAGATCGCCGGTCCAGCGCCGCGCCTCGGCGAACACAGCGTCGAGATCCTGAGCGAGCTCGGCTACGAAGCCGATCAGCGCACCCGCCTCCTCGAGGAGGGTGTGGTGGTGCAGCTCGCCTGAGGCGCCGCCCCGCACAGCCGCCCCGCACAAAAGAAAAAAACAGACAGGGAGAAGACCGATGAGTGAGTCCGTTGTGATCCTGGGCGCCGGAGCACCCAACGGCGTGGGAGGTGCACTCACCCGCCGTTTCGCCGATGCCGGGCACCATGTTTTCGTTTCAGGGCGAACGCTCAGCAAAGTGGAAGAGACAGCCGCTGCCGTAAACGCGAGCGGTGGCTCCGCGGAACCCGTTGCCGTCGACGTCACCAGCGCCGCTGATCAGGATGCACTGTTCGAGCAGGTGCGCGCCCGCGGCGAACCGGTGGCGGCGGTCATCTTCAACGCCGGGGGCAATCTGCCCATCGCCTTCGAGGACCTCACGGAGACACAGTTCGAAGAGTTCTGGCGCATCGGCTGTTTCGGCGCCTTCCTCACAGCCAAGCGCGCCATGCCGCAGCTCGCGGCTCAGGGCAAAGGCAGCATGCTGTTCACCGGGGCATCCGCCTCCATGCGCGGGCGGCCCATGTTCGGCCACTTCGCCTCGTCGAAGGCCGCGCTCAGGAACCTGGCCCAGGCCC
Source organism: Pseudomonadales bacterium (assembly GCA_965230005.1). GTDB lineage: Bacteria > Pseudomonadota > Gammaproteobacteria > Pseudomonadales > Azotimanducaceae > SZUA-309. The sequence goes on along the minus strand of OZ245934.1, from coordinate 4,955,335 downwards.
TGGGCCGCGAATACGGGCCGCAGGGGGTGCACGTGGCGCACGTGGTCATCGATGGTGTGGTCAACGGCGATATCGTTCAGGGCCGTTTTGCCGGCTACCTCGATTCGCTGGGTGAAGATGGCGCCCTGGAGCCGGACGCCATCGCCGAAGCCTTCTGGGCCCTGCACAACCAGCACCGCTCAGCCTGGACCCACGAGCTGGACCTCAGGCCGTTCAAAGAGACCTGGTAACTCGTCAATCCGCGAGCGACTGCGTCGTGGCCTGAAGAGCGGCAACCGGTCCCCGATTGAGGTCCTGGTTGCCGCTCCGTTAAGGCACTACGCCGTTCACCGGCTGATACCGGTCAGACGAGCGTGTAACCCGCTTTGCTCAGCGGCATGGTCCGGATCCGCTCACCGTTCGCCGCGAAGATGGCGTTGGTGACCGCCGGTGCCAGCGGCGGCAGCGCCGGTTCGCCGAGCCCCGTAGACGGGTTGTCGCTCTGCAGGAAATGCACGTCGATCTCCGGTGTCGCGCCGATGCGCATGACCGAATACTCATCGAAGTTGTCCTGCTGAATGATCCCGTCGGCCATGGTGATCTGCTGCAGGGCCATGGTGCTGAGTCCATCGACGACGGATCCCTGAACCTGACTCAAGGCGCCGCTCATGTTGATGATCGGACCGACGTCTACGGCAACCGTGATTTTATCGACATGGAAATTCCGGTCGGCATCCACGGTGACTTCCGCCACCTCGGCGATGTGCGCGGCATGGCAGAAGTAGAAAGCCAGACCTTGCCCCGATCCTGCGGGCATGGATTTACCCCAGTTGGCTTTCTCTGCCGCAAGGCGGATCACATCTGCAGCGCGCCCCGTATTCAGAGCGTTCACGTTCCCTTCGTCGAGCCAGCGGGGTTCGCCCATGAGTTCCAGGAGGAACTCCAGGTGGTCCCGCCCCGCCAGCACGGCCAGCTCATGCAGGAAGCTCTGCTCGACGAAGGCATTGGTATTCGACCCCGGCGCCCGCCAGGCCCCGCAGGGGGTCCGAATGTCCATGAGCGACTGGCGGACGCGGGCGTTGTCGAGCGCGGCAATCGTGAACTCGTTGCCGCGCAGGCCCGAGCCGATCACCGGCCGGCCGCCTTTGCTGAATCCCACGTAGTGCTGGTCGAGGGCAGCGAGCTTGCCATCGCCGTTCACCGCACCTTTCATCTGCTGGAAACCGCCAACGCGGAAGTAGTCGTTGTGGATGTCGTCCGTACGGGTCCAGGAAAGCTTCACGGGCACCCCGGCGCGATGCGAGATGGCCATGGCTTCAGCCGCATAGTCGTGAACGGCCCGACGCCCGAAGCCGCCACCGAGACGCTTCGGATGCACGGTGACGTTTTCCGGCTCGACGCCGAGCATGTTCTTGGCGATTTCCTTCACCTGGGCCGGGAACTGGCTGCCGTACCAGATCTCCAGCGTGTCCGGCTCCCCGTTTTCACCCTTGCGGAAGTCGGCCGTGCAGTTCATGGGTTCCATGCAGATGTGCGCCACGTAGGGAAACTCGTAGAAAGCTTCCGTCTGCTTGTTGGCAGTGTCTGCCAGCGCCTCAGCAACGTTGATACCGGGCGCCTTGACCTCTCCGCCGTCCTGCGCCGCGAGCTCACGACCGCGCTCGATCATGGTTTCCCAGTCGTCCTCCGAGGCGCCGGACAGATCCCAATCCACCTCGAGCTTCGACTTGGCGTTGAAGACCGACCAGGTGTCCTCTCCGACGATGGCAACGCCTCCCTGGAGCTCCGCGAGGCCACGGAGGAAGGCCATGGACGCTTCACCGGAACGCGGATCGGGATCGAGGATGAAGGCGTCGGTGACGCCGGGTAAGGCACGGATCTCCCGCTCGTTGAAGCTCGTGGCCCGGCCGCCGATGGTCGGGCAGCGCTGGTAGCTCGCGTATTTCATGCCCGGCACGTCGACGTCGATGCCGAACTCGGTCCGACCGGTCGCAATCACGAGGTTGTCCACGCCGCCCACCGAGGTACCGATGATGGTGTACGAGCGCGGATCCTTGAAGGAAAGCATTTCCGGATCTGGGACCGGCTGCTCCGCGGCCAGGGCCGCCAGCTGGCCGAAGGACCGCGCTTCACCGGAGCTGTGCACCACCTGACTGTCCCGGGCTTCGAGTTCTTCCCGGTCCACTTCCATGAGCAGCGCCGCCGCGCCAATCAGCATTTCCCGGGCCGATGCACCCATGCGCCGCATGGCGCCGATGTTCCGGGGTACTGAAGTGGATCCACCGGCACCCTGCATACCGAAGCGCTGCTGGTCGAGGGGTGCCGCGATGACGGTCACGTCTTCCCAGCGGGCGCCCATCTCCTCGGCAATGATCATGGGCAGCGTGGTCTTGATGCCCTGCCCCATCTCCGGGATGGCCGAGTAAATGGTGATCTCACCGTCGGGCGCGATCTGCACGTAAACGTTCAGCTCGCGATTGCGGATGAGCGTGTTGTGCTCGGCGGCCACGGCTTCCTTCGGCAGTGTCATCTGCAGCATGAGGCCACCGCCAGCAAGCGCTGACACTTTCAACAGATTGCGTCGATTCATGTTCATGCTCATCCGCGGTTCCCTCCGTCAGCTTCGTAGTAGGAGGCGGCCGTGTGCACGGCTTTCCGGATCCGCACGTAGGTGCCGCAACGGCAGAAGTTACCGGCCAGCGCCTGATCGATGTCTGCATCGCTCGGCGACTGGTTCGTCGCGAGGAGTGCAGCAGCACTCATGATCTGGCCGGACTGACAGTAGCCGCACTGAGGCACGTCATGTTCGATCCAGGCGGCCTGCAGCGGATGCAGATCACCGCCCTCACCGAGGCCTTCAATGGTGGTCACGGCCCCGGACACCGCCGAAACGGGCAGCACACAGGAACGCACGGGCGTTCCGTTCATATGCACCGTGCAGGCGCCGCACTGAGCGATCCCGCAACCGAACTTGGTGCCGGTGAGTTTGAGCTTGTCCCGGAGGACCCACAAAAGGGGCATCTCCGGGGCGACGTCCACCTCGTGGACCTCTCCGTTGACGGTCAGACTGAACTTGCTCACAGCTAAGCTTCCTCCATGAATATTCGCGCTAAGGGTCAGAAATCGAGGGGCAGACCCAGATGGGTCTGAAACATATGGTCCCGATGGTCGATCAGAATCTGGTGCCGATGCGGCACCAGTGGCCCGAGGTAACTGTAGGAGAGCCGTAACCAGTCGGGCATGGGGTTCACCTCGTGGGGCATGGGATCCAGGAGCGCCGAGAAGCAGGCCCAGTGGATGTCGCAGGCGGTGACGCTGTTCCCGACAAAGTAGGGGGAGTCGAGCACCCGCTGCCGCGCCAGGCGGGCGGCGAGTTCGTCGAGCAGGGCAGCCACGTAGTCCAGGGCAAGCGCCGCTTCTTCCGGCGAATGGCGATAAGCCTGCCCCATGACCTTCCGGTCGAGGCCGGGATCCCCCACGTCGGGCGGATCGTCGTCCCTGGGACGCTGACTCATGAGAATCCGCCGTTTCCAGCCGAAGCCGCCTTCACCACAGATGTCGGCAGAGATACCCAGACAGGCCTGCCGCTCGACCGGATCCAGCGGCACCAGCCGCGGTTCCGGCTGGAGCCGCTCGGCGAGCGCCACGATGTCCTGGAAGTTGCTTCGCGGCGGTTCCTGTTCATACACGGCAATGGGCGCGTTGCGAATCCCGGTCCAGGCGACCAGATCTTCGTTCGCCCGGCTGGCGTACTGAGCCACTGGCACGTAAGGAATGCCTTTGTATTCGAAGATCTTTTTCGCAGATTCACCCCAGGGCCCGGGCACCCCGACAGTCAGGGCCAGGCGCAGACCAGGGAGATCTCGGGCTTCCGCTGCCGATCGATAATCCATGGCCGCAGTGTGCACGCTGGGACGCACAGGCTCCAGCCCTGCCCGACGCTCAAGCTGCGGGGCATTGGCCCAGAGAGCCATTGGCGCGTTAATCTTCGCCCCTCGTTTTTTTACTGGGACACAACATGGAAATTTCCGGAAGCAACGGCCTCTTCGTCGGCGGCGCCTCGGGTATGGCGCTCGCGACCGCTGAGCTCTTCGCAGAGCGTGGCGGCAAGGTTGCGATTCTCGATCTGCCGAATTCCGATGGTGCGGCCGTCGCCGAGCGTCTTGGCGGAACCTTTCACCCCTGCAACGTCATGGACTACGAAGGCACTGAAAAAGCCATCGATGAAGCAGTGGCAGCGCTGGGTGGTTCCGTGCAGTTCTGTGTGAACACGGCCGGCGGCGGACTTGCCAAGCGCACGCTGACAAAAGAAGGACCCCATCCGCTGGAAGAGTTCCAGCGGGTCATTGATCTGAACCTGATTTCTTCCTTCAACATCTCCCGCCTGGTGGCGGCGAAAATGGCGGAGAACGAACCCAACGAAGAGGGTGAACGCGGCTGCATCATCAACACGGCGTCTATCGCCGCTTTCGAAGGTCAGATCGGTCAGGTGGCCTATTCGGCAGCGAAAGCGGGCATCGCCGGCATGACCTTTGTCATGGCTCGCGACCTCGGCAGCATGGGCATCCGCACCAACGCCATCGCCCCGAGCCTTTTCGATACGGGTCTGACGGCCGGCATCCCGGATGAGTTCGCGCTGGCACTGACCAAGGACGCGGCCTTCCCGAAGCGGATGGGTCGACCCATTCACTATGCCATTCAGGCGATCTCCATCTATGAGAACGCCATGATGAACGGCGGCACGGTGCGCGTTGATGCAGGACAGCGCTTCGCGCCGAAGTAGCGGCAACAGCACGCCACGAAAAAGGGCGCTCTCCGGAGCGCCCTTTCTTTTTCTGCCGGAGCCGGTCGGCTGGGGCGGCTCAGCAACCGCACCAGAGGAGCCGGTCTTCGAGACCCGCTCCGAGCTTCAATCGGCGATCAGCCCGCCTTGCGGGTGACCTTCACCGGCAGATAGGTGTAGCCCTTCACGAAGGAAGAGAAAGTACGCTCGGGTTCGTCTTGGACCTCAATCTTCTCGAAGCGCTTGAGGATCTCTTCCCAGAGCACGCGGAGCTGGAGTTCCGCCAGGCGATTGCCCATGCAGCGGTGAATGCCGAAGCCGAAAGACAGGTGCTGCCGCGCGTTCTTCCGCTCGATGTCGAGGTCGTCGGCGTTCTCAAACACGTCTTCGTCGCGGTTTCCTGAGACATACCACATGAGCAGCTGATCGCCTTTCCTGATCTGCTTGCCGCCCACTTCGCAGTCGGCGTTGGCCGTGCGGCGCATGTAAGAGAGGGGCGTCTGCCAGCGAATGACCTCAGCCACCATCTGCGGAATGAGCTCCGGACGGGCGACGAGTTTGTCGTACTGCTCCGGGAACTTGTTCAGGGCATAGACGCTGCCGGACATGGTGTTCCGGGTGGTGTCGTTGCCACCGACGATGAGCAGCAACAGGTTGCCGAGATGATCAGCCGGCGACATGTCCTTGGTGGACTCGCCATGGGCGAGCATGGACACCAGATCGTGGCCGGGATTTTCGAGGCGTTCCTGCCAGAGCTTGGCGAAGTAGCCGACACATTCCATGAACTCTTCGCGCTTCTGCTCCTGGGTCTCCACTACGCCGCCGGGTTCCGGAATGGCGAACACGACATCCGACCAGCGCGTGAGTTTGCGCCGATCTTCGAGGGGAAAGTCGAAGAGCGTCGCAAGCATGAGCGTAGTGAGCTCGATGGAGACCGTATCCACCCAGTCGAAGGTCTCACCCTCAGGCAGCGAGTCGAGGACCATGCAGGTGCGCTCGCGAATGAGCGGCTCCAGGCGAGCCAGGTTCGCCGGTGCGGCAACGCTAGCAACGGTCTTCCGCTGTTCGTCGTGGCCCGGCGGATCCTGAGCGATAAAGGGTGAAGCGCCAGAGAAGGGGCTCTGCGGCACTTCAACGCCAACGGGAAAGCCGAGGGTGATGCCGTTGGCGGAGGAGAAGGACTCCCAGTCCGAGTCGACCTGCTTGATGTCCTCATATTTGGTCAGGGACCAGTAGCGGCCGGCGGTCTCGATCTGATTGAAATGCACGGGGTCTTCCGCCCGGAGCCGGGCAAAGTGATCCTGCCAGCGGTTCTCTTTGAAGAGATGTGCGTTCAGTGGATTGATGTCCTCGAGCGCCAGCTCACCGGCAGCGGGCACACCGGCGCCCTTTTCCGCCTGCTCCTGCTCCGGCGTCCGGAAGGTCGGTACGGTGGCTTCCTGCTCTACAACGCTCTCACTCATGGCTCAGCTCCCCCTTTGTTCGGTCTCGTTTCAGTCTCGTTTCAGTCTCGTTTCAGTCTCGTTTCAGTGCCGGGATCGGTTCTGACTGGCATTAGGCTGCCTCATACCATAACATAGGTTATGTTATTGTCCAGCATCGCTCAGACGACCTGCTGGCGCTTCGCAGGCCTGTCAGGCGGAGCTTCGATCAACCGGAAAGAAAGGTGGACAGCCAGAGCCCATGGCCAGGACCGGAAAAACACCGAGGGACTGGGTGCTGGCCGGGCAGCAGTTACTCGTAGAAGGCGGCATTGACGCCATCAAGCTGCACCGACTGACGGAGCTGCTGGCCGTCTCTACCGGTAGCTTCTACCACCATTTCAGGAATTTCGACGACTACCTCTCCGAACTCGCCCACTTCTACGGCACGGAGCAGGCGCAGCTCATCTTCGATCAGGCCCGGGAGGCGGTCGGCGACGATCCGGATCTCCGGCTCCGGGAAGCCACAGGTATTTTCGGCCGCAGCTCCATGCGCGAGCTCAACATCGCCATGCGCGCCTGGGCCCATCAGGACGGGCGTGCCCTGGCCGCCGTGCGCCGTTACGACGAGGTGCTCATGGCAAACCTCGATCAGATCTTCCTGGACCTCGGGTTCGACGAGCTCGCCGCCAAATCCCGCACGCTCATCATGCTGGGCCTTGCCTCGCTCGAGGTCGACGACCGTCTCACTCCTTCTTTTCAGGAGCGCTGGCCGCAGATCCGGGACCTGATCCTCACGCCTCCCGAGCAACTCCTCAGTCAGCCAATCCGTATTACCCGAACCCGTCGCGCCTCGGGCTGACGCCAGCCCCTCCTGAAACACCGCGAGGCACAGGGTTGTGCGCGCAAACCACCGCCCGGGTGCTTCAACTCGACTCAGGTCGGTGCCGCGCGTAGGTTTCCTGTACCCAGGCGATGGCCGTATGGTCGGCAAACTGCGCAAGGACGGAGCGCACGCGCGCGGGCATCGGCTCCGGCCGTTTCATATCCGGATGCTGAACCTGAGCAATCGGCGCAAAGAGCGCGGCCACCGTTAAATCGGCAACGGTGAAGCGCTGACCCACGCAGTAGCCCGTCGCGGCGGTCTGCGCGGCAATTTTATCGAGCGCCTCCCTGGTCACTTCGAAGGCGCGCTCGACGTTGGCCGGGTCAGTGACGCCGTTCCCCTTCGCGATCAGGCCGCGCGCGAGTGGAAACATGGCCCGGTAAGCGATTCGTTTCGGCAACCCCTTGCTGCCACCGAACATCCGGCACAGATAGGCACCCTCCTCGACGAGCGCCGAGAAGAGTGCGGTACGCACAGCGGGACCAACCTCGCGATCAAAGTGGGACTGCAGGTCGAGCGCCGCTTCGCGCTCGTCCTCCTCCTCCGGATAGAGCGCCGGCATTGGCTGCAGGTGCTCCAGACAATCGATGATCGCGGCGGAGCCGGCAACAACGCTGCCGTCCACATCGAGCACCGGCGTTGACGTCTGTCCCGACAGTTTTCTGATGGCACCCATGTGCGGCCCCGGAAGATAAGTCTCGCGGTGGTGCGCTATTCCCTTGTAGGCCAGAGCCCAGCGGGCCTTCTCATTGAAATGCGAAAACGCAAACTGATGCAGCGTGATACTCACGGGTCTTCCCCTCCTCGTCTCTCTATCTCGCAATCGTCCCGCCATCGATCCGCGGGACCTTTATAGATGTTGATCATCATATATCTCTGTAGGATGATGGTCGACATTCAATTTCGGAAGCAGCCATGGCGCGCTACAGCCCAGAGCACAAGGCCCAATCGAGACAGGCACTCATTCAGGCGGGCGCCGATCTGTTCCGGACGCGGGGTTACAACGGCGTGGGGATCGACGAACTCTGCGCCCACGCCGGTCTCACCCGCGGCGCGTTTTATGGCCACTTCACATCAAAGGCCGACCTCCTCGCCGCCGTACTTCGCGGTAATCACGATTTCGCCCGGCGCCTGAAGGAACGTCCGGGAAAAACCACGCTCAGCCTGCGTCGGCAGAGCGCAAAGATCGCCAGGGACTACCTCGACCCGGCAAACCGGCAAGCGGTCGTGAGAGGCTGTTCGATCTCAGCCCTGTCCATGGATGCCATTCGCGCCGAGGAAGCCACGAGAGCGGCCTACGTGGAAGGCGTTGGTGCGGTACTGGCGGAAATGCGCCGGGGTGACGGCGATGAGTTGCTCGATGCCGACGCGGCCCGGGCGGCCCTGGCGCTATGTGTTGGCGGCCTGCTGCTCGACAACGCCTGCGGTCAGGATCCTGAAGGCCCCCGCATCGCGAAGGCCGCCCAGAAACTCGCCGGCGCGCTACTCGAGGGGAAAGTCAGTCTCTGAAGGCAGGCTCTGCCAGCTCGAGTGACCGTAGCCCCTGCTTGGCTGACCGCGCCCCCCGGCGTCAGTCCTCGGCGTCGGGTAAGGGATAGTGAACGCCAGGCACACCCTGCTCCAGCGCCTGGTACCAGTCCGGCCGCGGCTGCACCGGTTCGTAGGCCGTCGGCACCATGGGCGTGTCTTTGTTCCATTCGTGGTGTATCGGCGGAATCTGGAAGGTACCGTTGCTTGCATTGGTACCGCCGTCCACAAGGAGATCGACGCCGGTGATATAGCTGGCGAGATCCGAGGCCAGGAACATTACCGCGTTCGTCACTTCCTGCGCCTCACCCACCCGGCGCATGGGCGTGCGGCTGGCAATCCAGCGGTCGATGCCCATGGCTTCGAGCATGGGCCGCGTCATCTCCGTGACGATGAACCCCGGTGATACGGAGTTGACCCGCACACCACGATCGGCCCACTCCACGCCGAGCTGATAGGTCATGTTCAGCAGCCCGCCTTTCGCCGCCGTGTAACCGAGCACGTTGTTTTCGTTACCGCCGCTCGCAAGGATCGAACAGATGTTGACGATGGATCCCTGACCGCGCTCGAGCATGTGGCGGCCGACGTCGCGGGCGTAGTGAAAGGCACCCACAAGATCCACCGCCAGAATGTTGTTGAAGGTTTCCGAATCGAACTGTTCCGCAGCCACTCCCCGAGGGTCGGCGATGCCGGCGTTGTTGATGAGCACGTCGATCTGGCCATGAGCCTCGAGGCCGGTAGAGATCACCGTCTGCACGTCGGCCTCAACGGATACGTCACCCGGTACGACCGTGACCTTGCGGCCTTTCTCGCGGCACTGCGCCGCCACCCCTTCCAGCAGCTCCGTGCTCCGGGCTGTCAGGATCAGATCAGCACCGGCATCGGCAAAGGCGTAGGCAAACTGCTCACCCAGGCCATAGGACGCGCCCGTGATGAGTACGGTCTTTCCGTTGAAGTCGAACATGGTGCTTTTCTTTCCCCAGGGTTCGGGCGATGCTTCCGAGCATAGCGCAGGGCGATGGGAATTTACGCGCTACCGCTGCGCTATAAGTGGGAAGTGGGGAAACGCAAGCTGCGCTGGCGAAAGGCCTACCACAGCCGCCACGCCATATCGGAGCGAGAGCGACGACAGCAAAGAGAGCAAAGCGAGCAAAGAGGGGAGATCAACCACTGTGATTCCAAAGACCATCGCCGATGTGAGTAATGGCTGGCTCGGCGACGTGCTCGGCTCCAAGGTCCGGGAGCACGAACCGACGCAGATCGGCCAGGGCGTTGGGCTCATGGGCGACATCTACCGGGTCGCCATCACCTATGCCGACAAAGCCTCGCCGGGACCGAAGACCGTCGTCGTCAAACTGCCCTCTTCCTTCGAAGAAAACCGGGCCCAGGGTGTTGCCCTCGGCATGTTCGAGGCGGAGGTACGCTTCTACCGCGAACTCGCACCCCGCATTGGGGTCGGCATGCCGGAGATCTACCACGCCGAGATCGCATCGGGCACCGCAGATTTTGTGATCGTGATGGAGGATCTGTCCGCACTGACGCTCGTCGATCAAAGCGAAGGCATGACCGTCGAGCAGGCGGCGACCGCCGTGAAGGTGCTCGCCAGCGTTCACGCCGTCTGGTGGGACAACGCACAAACGCCGGAGCTCGAGTGGATCCCCACCATGACCGGACCGCGCATCGAGTTCGTGGACCAGCTGCTCACTCAGATCCTGCCGGTTTTTCTCGACGGCTTCGGCGACTGCCTGCCGGAAGGTGGGCGGACGGTTTACGAGCGCTTTGCCGGCAACTACCTGAAGATCAACCAGGCCCTCTGCGCCCGCAGCCCCTGGACCCTGGTGCATCAGGACTTCCGAGTGGAAAACCTGCTGTTCGGCCCGCCGGGCTCTGACCAGGTGGTGGTCCTCGACTGGCAGGGTATCGGCCGCGGCGCCGGCGCCTACGACCTGGCCTATGTATTGAGCGGTTCCATGGACAGCGACCTCCGGCGCAGCCACGAAGAAGCGCTTGTGCGCAGCTACCACCAGCAGCTCCTGGATGCGGGCATCTCAGGCTACGATTTCGATCAGCTCTGGAATGACTACGGCCATGCGCAGCTCATGGGCGGCCTGGCCACGGCCATGGTCACCGGTGGTTCCATGGATCTGTCCAATGAGCGCGGTCGACAGCTGGTGGAGACCATGGCCACCCGGCACGTCACCGCCGCCCTGGATCACGATGGCCTGAAACGGCTCGAGGCGATCACGGGCATCCGCTGAGCGGTCGATCGAGAGCCAGGTCCCGTCAGCCGCCGCCGGCGTTAGCGGCACTTTCGTTTTCCGGCGCAGCAGTGTCAGCGGTGCCGCCCTCGTATTCGCTCTCCAGGAGCCTCGCGCCGCGCAGGATGTTACCCATGGCGTAGTTCGCCTCGTGGCACGCGTACTCGTACACGAGATCGTCGGGCTTCGACTGCCAGACGTAGCGGCCGCTCCAGGGTTCCGTCCAGACCGTTTCGTCAGTCACCGTGAAGTCGTAGTAAAGGTGACCGTCTTCCTGAAGCGTGAAACGCTCTACAACGCGCAGGTTCTCATCCGCACCCGGCAGACTGCTCACCTCCCGGAAGTTGCGCGTCTCCACCACGAGCGTGTCACCTTCCCAGTGGCCGATGGAATCGCCGAGCCACTTGCGGTTCTCCTCCGGTGTGTGCTCGGAGTCGATACGGATGATCCGCGCATCGTGAACCATCTCCTGCAGGATCATCACGTGCGTTTCCGTCTGCACGATGCGTTTGTAATTGTTATAGAGGCTCGAAATTGTCGGCACCGTGGAGCCGAAAGAAATCAGGCAGCGCTCAGAGGGCGCAAGACTCTCCGGCCCGTCGAAGGGTCCGGGGCCATCGTGATCCAGCCAGGTGGCCTGTCCGGTGTTTTCGTGGGCGAAGCTCTGATAGATGTTCCCCAGGCGATCGGACACGCCGGGCTGCGTGTCCGGATAACGACCGTCCGCCGGATCGTAGATAACAGACGTTGGGATCCGCCCGTTCACTTCGCCGAGCGAACTGCCCGGATCGATGTAAAACAGGTTATAGCCACCCACACCACCGGCACCGGCCGTATTGATGCCATCGCCGCCTTCCGGTGGCGCCTCCCGATTCGGATCGCTGACATCGCTCTGCGCCCAGTTCGAGGCTTTCTCGAAGGTCCAGTTCAGCAGGCGCGCCATCCAGGGAAAGAGGTATTCCGTTTCCCCAAGCCACTCCGGGCGCTCCGTGGGCGTCAGCGTGCCGGTATCGTAGGTGCCCGTGAGGTCGGGCTTGCCGTCGGCGGTGCGTTTGATGTCCGCCTGGGCGGAGAAACTCAGAACGATGAGGCCTGTTGCGGCCAGGGTTTTGCTGATTTCAATCATGGCTGCAGTCGGTGAGGCATTGGTCCTCTAGTCTGCTAACAGTCGCGGGACTTGGCAACTTGGCGATAGCACCCGTCACGTCGGTGGGATCGGTTATTGATTCAACACAAACCGCCGCGTCTCCCGGGCCTGGATCCGATCGAGCTCCCGGCTCAAACCGGTGCCGTGGTCTTCGATGGTCAGCGGTAGGAGCTCCGCATTCGGCATCACGCTCGCAAGCTTCTGCGCGCCTTCGAAGGGAACCATCGGGTCGCGCACGGAGTGGACGATGAGGGTGGGCGTGCTCACCCGTGCTGCGGTTTCCCAGAATTCACGCTGAAGCGACTCGTCATTGCCCTGCAGAACCAGTTGAACGAGATAAGCAGCCGCTGCCTCCGGACTCATGCTCTGTCGCATCTGCTCCATATAGGCAATCTGTTCGTCTTCCGATGAGGTTGAGCTCCAGATGGCGCAGAGCATGCGCCGGGCCATGGGGATGGTGGTGCCCCAGTGAAGTTTGATGAAGTCGATGAACCACGCCGCCGCCTCGATGTTTTCCTCCACGGCCCGCGGATTGCTGGCGACGGGGCCGTGAAGGACCAGATGCGAGACCTTCTCGGGGTAGCGGGCCGCAAAGGCGATCGCCGTGCGCGCACCTTCCGAAATGCCGAACAGCGCAAAGGGTGTTTCGATGCTGGAAGCCTCAATCACGGTGGCGAGATCCGTGAGACGCTCCTCCAGCGTCCACTCGAAAATGCCGCGTTCCGACAGGCCACATCCGCGGCCATCGTAGGTGAGCAGCGAGAAGTCCTTGCGCAGCTCGTTGGACAACAGGCTGCGGTCGCTCAACTCGAGACTGGAGCTGGTGATCCAGGCCAGGCAACGAACGAGCGGCGGTCCGCTGCCTTGAGTGACGTAGGCAATCTGGACGTCGTCCGGGGTTCTGCAATAGCGGATTCTGGCGGCCGAATCGGTCTCGCGGCCTGCACCTTCGGGGACCGTCGCACGCACCGCTTCGACGACAGCCTGGTGGCCCCCATCGAGAGTAATGACCTGTGTTTGCCGAAAGGCGAGCGGTGGTCGAACATCGCCCACCACCACCGGCACCAGCACACCGCGGTTTAGCCCTTCGTATGCTTCAGCACGCACCCAGTCCGATTCGATTGAGGCCGGCGACCAGAGCACAAGGACCGCCGATGCCGCGTCGAGGGCGCGTTCGATCTCCCGGTCGAAGGCCGCACCGGCGCCGATGGATCGATCCCACCAGACGCTGAAACCATTGGCTTCCAGATCGGTGACGAGCGCACGAACGGTCTCCCGATCTTCCGAGGCGTAGCTGACAAATACGTCGACGCTGCTCTTTTCCGCCGGCTCCATGATCTCCCCTCTTCTGCCGACCCCGAAGATCGACTGCGAGTTCAGTCTACGGCTTGGGTTGCCGCCGGGCCAGCAGCGGTGAAGGCCATGGGTTCAGAGCGGGGATGGTCGCCGTTCCTGCCTCCTAAGCAGACAGATCAAATCGCTCACGCAGGAAACGCGCGATACCATCCTCGTCATGGTGGCCGATGACGGCCGTCGCCAGCGCCTTCACGTCATCCCGGGCGTTGCTCGGCGCATAGGCCTCATCTGCAATCTGAAACATGCTGAGATCGTTGTCGCTGTCGCCGAAGCACACCACCCGGCTGATACCGAGCTCTTCACGCAGCACCTGCACCGCATTCCCTTTGCTCGCCTCGATGTGATGAATGTCGATCCACCAGAGATCGTCCCCCTCGATGGCGGGTCCCGCGTAGGCGATGAGTCCCGGCTCGTCGGCAATCATCTGCGCCACCCGGTCCACCGCGTCTTCAGGACCGAGCGCGCTGATGTTGCTGATCTCGGCAGCCGCCGGCAGTGCCGCCACCGGCTCTACGCGCACGCCATTGCGGGCCAGATAGTTTTCCGCCAGATCCCGCTCGTAGTCCGTTTGCAGGGGTTGGTGATAAACCGCGTGTTCGTCACCAGGCTCGAGGGTGAAGAGAAAAGCGGTAACGCCCTGCGAAAGCATGGCTTCGAGCACATGACGCAGCTCGTCGAGCGTCAGGTGTGTGTGATGGCTGTAGCCTTCGGTGACCGGGCTCCAGATCATGACCCCGTTCTTGAAGACCTGTGGCAGCGTAAAGGGATGGCCGTCGATGATGTCGCGGGCGCCATGGAGCGCACGCCCCGTAGCAACGGTGTAGAGAATGCCCCGCTCAGAGAGGAGCCTCAGCGTATCCCGGGTGTACGCTGACACCTCGGAGTTCGCATTCAACAGAGTTCCGTCGAGGTCGAAGACCACCAGGTCCATGGCGTCGCTCCGTTGCGTCAGCTGATCGCAAAGCCCCGATAACCGTCGGCGACGATCTCGTCGCACTGCAGCCGATAGGGGCCGACACCGGCAACGTAGGGCATGAAGATCCGAGGCTTGCCGGGGATGTTGGCACCGAGGTACCAGGAGTTGCAGCTTTCCGCCGTCAGCATGGTGCCGTCCGCAACTTCGAAGACGTGACGCACCCAGGCATCTTCGGCAGCTTCGGTGGCCTCGATGGTGCTCGCCCCCTGCTGGTCGAGATGATTGATGCAGTCGCAGATCCAGTCCACGTGCTGCTCGATGGACACGAGCATGTTGCTCAGCACCGATGGGCTGCCGGGACCGGTCACCGTGAACAGGTTCGGGAAGCCGCTCATTTGCAGACCCAGATAGGTCCGCGGGCCGTGATCCCAGTGTTCGGCAAGGCTCCTGCCGCCACGGCCGCGGATGTCCATCCGCAGCAGAGCGCCCGTCATGGCATCGAAGCCCGTTGCGTAGACGAGCACATCGAACTCGAACAATCCCTGAGCGGTCTGCACACCGGTTTCGGTGATTCGTTCGATACCTCCCCGGCGCAGGTCCACGAGAGTGACGTTGTCGCGATTGAAGGTCTCGTAATAACCGATGTCGATCACCGGCCGCTTGCACCCATAGGGATAATCCCTGGGCATGAGGCCCTCCGCCGTTTCCGGATCCTTGACGACACGCCGCACCTGCTCCCGGAACATGTCGCAGGCGATCTCGTTCGCTTTGTCGGAGAGAGCGATGTCGTTGTAATGCCGGATTGCTTCGAAACCGAATTCCTCCAGCGCCCGTGCGCGGTCGTCTTCGGACTGCGCGAGAATCGATTCTGTGGGTTCCGGATAGCTGCCCAGGCCCCCAAGTCCGCGGCTGTATTCGCTCACACCGATCGGCGCCAGCCGCTGCGCGGCTCGCACCTCCGGATAATTAGCCTTCATACGGGCGCGATAGTCATCGGGCAGCGGGGCATTGTTGGCCGGCATGTTGTAATTGGGTGTGCGCTGCAGCACCGTCAGATGTTTCGCTTCCCGGGCGATGACGGGAATGGACTGCACGCCGGACGAGCCGGTGCCGATGATGCCCACGCTTTTACCCGTGAAGTCGACACCGTCAGCGGGCCAGCGGCCGGTGTGGTAAACCTCGCCAGCGAAGGCATCCTGCCCTTCGATCTCAGGCGTGTTCGGCACAGACAGGCAGCCCGTGGCCATGACACAGAAGCGGGCCCGATAGTGCGCGCCCGTGTCCGTATCGACCTCCCAGAAGCCAGCCTCCTCGTCGTAGACGGCGCTCGTTACCCGCGTGTTGAAGTCGATATGGTCACGGAGCTCGAAGCGGTCGGCGACGTGGTTCGCATAAGAAAGGATCTCCGGCTGCGCAGCCATGATCTCCGTCCACTCCCATTCCTGCTGGAGCGCTTCGGAGAAGCCGTAGGAGTACTCCATGCTGGTGATGTCGCAGCGGGCACCGGGGTAACGATTCCAGTACCAGGTACCGCCGACGTCACTACCGGCCTCGATCACGCGCAGCTTCAGACCCGCCTGGCCGAACTTCCAGATGGCGTACATACCGGCAAATCCGGCGCCAACGACAACAACGTCAAGGGGGTCCGCTGAGACAGACGAACTCATCGGTGCTCCTAAGAGATTCGGGGAGCTGCAAGCCTAGCAGAGATGCCCGGGGCACGCTGACAGGCACCTGTCAGCGGGGGACAGCGTAAGAACAGGCAGTTCAGGCGAGCGCGGCCTGCTTTGCTCGCCGCGCCTGGTCGATGCAGGCGCGGCTTGCCTCAATCCGGCAAGCCGGCCCGGCGAAGACCGTCGCAGAGCGCCTCTACCGACGCCGCGGAAACGTAGGGCGAAAACTCCGTGAAGAAGCTGAGATGTTCGGAGGGGTCGAGCTCCACCATCAGCTCCGCCACTTCCTGCGCCTCTTGCAGACGCCCGAGCTTGGCGAGACTGGCTGCGCGGGTTCTGAGGGGCAGAATGAAGGTGGGATTATGGCCAAGGGCACGCCGGGCGATCTCTTCGGCCTCTCCGTAACGACCCTGCTGGTAGCGGATCATGGCCCGGCAGGACAGACAGAGAAAGTCCATGGGCCCGGCCAGCCCGTGCGCCTCGAGGCGATCGATCATCTGGTCCGCACGATCGTTGTCACCGCTATAGTGGGCCATGAAACCGCCGGCCAGAAGTGCCATGGGCGAATAGGGATTGAAGGACAACGCCCGGTCCACCAGATCCTGACCGAGCGGAATGTCCCGGTCGGCATGGGCGATGACGATGGATGCCCAACCGAGCACGAAAGGATCATCCTGGCTGAACTCCACGGAGCGTCTCGCGAGGCTAGACGTCACGCTCAGCTCACCGGGATCGCTGTTGTAGTTCTTCAGGGTGTTCCGCACCCAGGCCAGGGTACAGAGCGCCGGTCCGAAACCGGGATCGATACGCAGCACGGACTCCAGGGATCGCAGCACCTTCTCGGGCTCATAGCCTTCAGCGCTGTAGATCTGCGGCAGCGTCAACAGATAGAGATCCTGGACCGTGCGTTGCTCCTCCGGCTTCTCGAGGGCGTGGGCCACCATGCCGACCGCGAGGTCCACTTCGAAGTGGTTACAGAAGTAAGCGGTGACCCGTTCGGCGGCAACGATCTCATCGGAATCGTCGAGCAGCAGCTGCCAGCCGTAGAGACTGGCGCCGCTTTCGCCGACCAGCAGATTCACGTCGAGCAGCACACCGGCGCTCGTCTTCCGCGCCCGGCTGTGCAGACGCAGATCACCGGTTGGCAGCTCTGCGTCGGCCCGCCTCGCGAGCAACTCTGTTGCAATGGTGGAGCACCCTTTGTAACGCGTTGCCGCGGAGTAGATGGCGGCATCGATTTCCCGTCCGAAAGACTCCGTGATACCGCTGCCGAGTTCCGTACGATGCACTCGAAGCAGCGGCCGCTGCCAGGCACTCGGACCGGCAATGCTCGTGACTGAGCTCGGCGGTTCGATGGCCGGCGCGGGCATGGGCCCGGCCACGTCGATGGCCTTTCGCAACAGCCCACTCAAGGGCACGCGTTCCCGACGCAGCTCACGATGGGCGGTCTCGTAAACGGCGCGGGCTTCCCGGACGTTGCCGCTCCTGCGCAGTTCTGTGATGAGCACGGCCCAGGCGTCCTCGCTGTCGCCGTTTACGCTGACGAGGCGCCGCGCGTGTTCGATGGCCGTCGGCTCACCGGCACAGGCCTCGATGACACGGACCAGCAAAGCCGCGTGATCGGCGCCGCAGCGCGACCGCATGGCAAAGAGCCAGGCCTCGAACTCGGGACATTCGTCGATCTCCAGGTCTTCGAGAAAAACGCCGTCGATATCGGCATCGAGAGAAACGAGTTCGTCGAGTGAGGCGGACCCCCGGCGGGCTCTGCCAAGGCGGGAGACGTCCGTGCGCACCCGATCCGAGAGTTTGAGTTTCTTGCCGGAGACGATGTAGCTGTCGGCGCCGCCGCCCAGGGCCGCGCGCAGCCGGCTCAAGCACCAGCGCAGGCTGCCGCGGGGATCGTCGGCACTGGCGAAAAGCAGCTGGCAGGCCTCTTCCTTACGTATGCCGCCTGGCGCGAGAGCGAGATAGGCGAGCAGCGCTCGCGCCTTTCGCGATCGCGGCAGGTCGACGGGCTCACCACCCCGCCGGGCCTGCATGGGCCCGAGGAGTTTCAATTCAAGCTTCGGAGGCCTTCTCTGCCCCTGGACCACCCTGGTCCCCCTCGATCTGTTCCCTGATGGATGCCGGGTAATGGTGTCCGACGTTGCGCGCTTCCTGAAAGAACAGAACCGAATTCGGAACGATCCGGATCTGAAACCAATTCCAACGACAATCGACGTCTGCTGAGACATAGCTTGCCGTCAACGCAGTCCCCAATTGTGTCAACTTGCAGTCATAAGGGCGCGGAAACTTTGTCTATCTTTCGTTCGTGGTTGCGTATGTGGACCGAGTTGTAAGTGAAGCCGCGTGCACACGTCGATGCACACGGTTACACACACTGCGCTACGAGAGCATGGGATCAGGGAAATAGGGAAGCGCGCCGCTAGGGAGCAGAGGCAGCAGGGATGAATCTCTATCTGAGGCTATTACTCGCCTTGAGTCGCGGCTTGCTCGCCGACCGACTCGACTACCGGAGCTACCTGATCAGCAGCTTCCGGGTCTGGCCCCATGACATCGACGCCTTCGGGCACATGAACAACGGCCGCTACCTGCAGATCATGGATGTGGCCCGCACCGATTGGATGGCCCGAGTCGGGGTGGTCGAAACCATGTTCCGGAATCGCTGGACGGCCGTGATCGGCGGCGGTCTGATCCGCTATCGTCACGCCCTCAAACCGTTCCAGCGCTACGAAGTAAAAACCCGGCTGCTCAGCTGGGACCAGCGCTGGTGGTATCTCGAGCACGTGTTCTTCGACCAGCGTGGACGCCAGGTTGCCATTGGCGTTTCCCGGGCCGGCATCCGCCAGAAACGCGGCTGGCTTGCCACCGAAGACATGGTCGAGGCGCTGGAACCGGGCGCCGTCTCTCCCGCGCCACCGAGCTACGTGACCGACTGGCTGAGGCTCGAAGAAGCCATGTGCGTGCACGCCATCGACGAACCGCCGAGCGAGGATCCTCTGGCTCTGGAGCCGGCCGCCAAGGCGCCCCCGCTCAGCGGGGAACCCCCCAAAGACAGCCTGTCGCGAACCATCAATGGACGAACCGTCGCATGACCCGAAACTTTTTCACGGCGGTGACCGCCCGCCCGCGCCTACTCCTCATCCTGTCCGGCCTGTTCGTCGTCTGGGCAGCCGCGGGCCTGACGACACTGGTGAAAGACACCTCCGTTCGCGCCTTCATTCCCACGGATCATCCCTCGGTGCTCACGGAAGCGCTCATTGACGAGGTCTTTGGTCTGACCGATCCCATCGCGATCGCGGTGGTGAGTGACGACGGCAGCAGCATCTTCACCGCGGAACGTCTGGCCCTGATCCGCTCAATCACCGAGCGCCTCGACAGCGTCAGCAATCTGCGCCATGAGCGAATCACGAGCCTGGCCACAGAGTCGGCCATCCTCGGCACGCCGGAAGCCGTGCTGGTGGAACCCTACATACCGGAAGGCCTGCTCACAGCCGAAGTGGCCGCAGCCAGCCAGGCCCGCTGGCAGGCCATGCCACCGCACCACGGCACGCTGGTCGCCAACGACGAATCCGGGGCCGTGATCATGGCGGAAGTGGAGGACCTCACTCAGGCGGCGGCCACTTACGAAGACATCCAGGCACTCATTGCCGACATCGACACCCCCGGGGTGACTCTGCATGTGGCAGGTCCCGCTGCCGTGAGCGCTTACCTCTCCGCGCGTATCGACGGCGACGCCCGACTCATGCAGCCGCTGGTCTTCATCATGGTGCTCGGGTTCATCTACCTCGCCTTCCGCCGCGCCGGGGCGCTGCTCGGTCCGCTCGTCGTGCTCCTGGGTGCCGCTGGCGGCGCCATGGGCATCATGGCCTGGAACGGTGTGCCCTACTTCGCGATCACCAACGCGCTGCCGGTGATTCTCGTGGCCATCGCCGTGGCCGACGGCATCCATATCCTGTCCTACTACTACCGCTTGAAAGCCGAGCACCCGGACGAGGAATGCCGGGAACTGGTCATCCAGTCGATGCTGGAGATGGCCCGCCCCATCACCCTGACCACGCTGACGACCATGGCCGGATTCCTCGGCATCGCCATTGCTTCGATCATGCCGCCGATCACCTACTTCGCCTGGTATGCCGCACTGGGCGTGGCCCTCGCCTGGCTCTTTTCCCTGGTCACACTGCCTGCCGCCCTGGTATTGCTGAACCTCGGACCTTCCCCGGCCTTCCGAAGCTGGGCCGACGGCCAGCCGAACCGCCTCGGCGCCTTCTTCACTGCCCTGAGCCAGCAGGCTGCCAGCCACTACCGCCTCGTGCTGGTCGGCTTCTTCGGCCTCGTGTTGCTTGCCGGTTATCAGGCCATGGAGCTCCGGGTCGACCGTTCGCAGGTCGAGAACTTCGCCCCCGACGAGCCGATCCGCCTCGCCGACGAACTCATCAACGATCGTTTCGCCGGCACCTCGTTCCTGGACATCGTCGTTGAAGCGGAAGATCCGGAAGGCTTCCTCGACGAGCGTCAGATGGCCCGCGTCGCCACCCTGCAGCGCCACTTCGAGGCGCTGCCGCATGTAGAAACGGCGGTCGGGATAGCCGACTACCTTTCACTCCTGCACCAGGCCGTCAACGAAACCAATCCGATCCGGGACGATCTCATCCTGCCGGAAGAAGCCGACGCCATCGCCCAGTATCTGCTCGTTTACGAAGCATCCGGAGATCCCACGGACTTCGAAGAAGAGATCGACGGCAACTACGAAACGCTGCTGGTGCGCGGCGTGCTCGACAGCGTGCATTTCTCTCTGACCCGGGACACGGTGGAAGCACTGCAGCGTTACCTGGAGCAGGAGTTCAACGGCGACGGACTGACCGCTGAACTCGGCGGCGATGTGAACATCACCTATCACTGGATGAGCCGGCTCGAAGCCTCGCACTTTCAGGGCGTCGGCCTGTCCCTCGTCATGGTGCTCGCTATGGCGATCTTCGTGTTCCGCTCGCTCGGCGCCGGCCTCGTCTCCGTGGTGCCTGTGAGCTTCACGATCCTGATGATCTATGCCCTCATGGCGAGCTTCGACGTTTACCTCGAGCCGGCCACGAGCATGTTTGCCGCCATCTCCGTGGGGGTGGGCGTCGACTTCGCCATCCACCTCGTCGATCGCCTGCGTATTGCCCTGCGCCTCCACGACAATGACCTGCGCCGCGCCCTTGACGTGGCCATGCCCGGCACAGCCCGCGCCTGTTTCTTCAACGCCACGGCGCTCGGGGTGGGTTTCTCGGTCATGCTCTTTTCGGAGCTGCCGATGCTGCAGCGCTTCGGCGGCCTCGTCGCCTCGGCGGCACTCGCGAGCTTCGTGATCGGCCTCATCGTGATTCCCGCGGCATACGCGGCCGCCCATGCCGTCCGCCGCCGGACCACCAGCTGGGCCACCGGCGCTGGTCGCCGGGCCCGTCACGCGGGCCTGGGCCTGCCGCTGCTGCTCGCGCTGTTCCTGGTACCGGACGCCGAGGCAGAGACGAACCGCTCGAGCGCGGAGGAAGGCTTGCGTATCGCCAGACTCGTCGCCGAGCGTCCGGAAGGTGTGACGGTCCGTCGAACGATCGAGATGACGCTCACGAACCGGCGCGGCGCGGTGAAAACGCGGGAAGCCTGGGTGCTGAAAACGAGCGACGACAAGCTCCGGAAAACGCGCATCGTCTACACGGCACCCAAGTCCGTTAAGGACACGTCTTTTCTGAGTCATGACCATGTGGCCCCATCGGCCACGGACAACCGCTGGCTCTTCATCCCCGCGGCACGGAAAGTACGGCGGATTCCCGCCTCTGATCGCGGCGACTACTTCCTCGGCACCGACTTCACCTACGAAGACATCCAGAGCGAGCTCAAATTCGATCTCGGCGACTACCAATTCGAGCACGCCGGTACCGCTACGGCAGCGGATGGCAGCGGCGCTGTGCTGCACCACATCAAAGGTAAGCCGAAGGATGCAAGGATCGCCAAGGAACTGGGCTATGGTGCTTTCGAAGCCTGGGTGGACGAGAGCAACTGGATGCCGCGGCGGATCGAGTTTCTCGATCCGAAGCTGGATGCCCTCAAGACCGTAGAGGTAAAAAACGTCTCGCTCATCGACGGCATCTGGACCGCCACGGACATCGTCGCGACGCACCATCAGACCGGTCACAGCACGCACTTCGCCTACCGCGACGTGGACTACACCCTCGCCCTCTCGGAAGGGGTGTTCGAGCCGTCGAAGCTGGATCGTCGCCCGAAGCTGACGACGGTGGCAGCCGCTGAGTGATTGACCGCGGTTTTCCTCGCCGCGTCTCTGCGCTGGCGCTGTCTCTGGCCCTGCTTCCCGGTCTTCTGAGCCTCCCCGGCGGTACCCCTCGGGCGGATATCACCCTCGACGGCAGTCTCCGCTTAGGTTACGGCACGCAGGAATCGACGTTCATGGAAGGCAGCGCGCTTCTCGAGTTACGCGGGGACTACAACCTGACCGATTCCCTCAAAGTGGTTGGCTCCGTACGGGGACGAGTCCAGGGCATCGATCGCCTGGAACCGGGTACGCCGGACTACGACACCTACTCAGACGCCAGCCGGCCATGGACGCCGACTGACGAGGTGAGCGTCGACCTCCGGGACGTTTTCATCGAATGGCGCCCCGGTGAACAGCGCTTCATCGTCGGCAAGCAGCAGGTGGTCTGGGGCAATCTCGACGGGCTCAGAGTCCTCGATCAGATGAACCCGCACAGCTTTCGCGAGTTCATACTCGCAGACTTCGACGAGTCGCGGATCAATCTCTGGAGCGTCTACGGAGATCTCAGCCTGCTCGGTTTCCGTGCAGAAATTCTCTGGAACCCGGACACGACGGTGCATGACATACCGGAGGCCGGCGCCTGGTTCGAACTCACGGCACCACGCTTCCGTTTCGGCGCCGACCCTGAAGCGCCCGGCCTGCCGGTGCGGACGGATCTGCCTCAGGACTTCGAGGACGGCACCATCGGCGGTCGCCTCTCGAAACGCTTTGGGGGCACGGAGCTGCGCCTTCAGGCGCAGACAGGCCTCGACTACGAGCCTCTCGGCCGGGTGATCGTCGCCGACGGCCGGCCGGTCCTCGAGCGTTACTACGAGCGCCGGGAAATCTACGGTGCCAGTCTCGAAACCGCTTTCGGCGGCTACGTGCTCCGCGGTGAACTCGCCGCGCAACCGAAGCGCTTTCTGCCGGTGCGCAGCGACGGCCTGCCTGACGCGGCTACCGGCGACCAATGGACCGCCGCCCTCGGCCTCGACGTAGATGCCCCCTTCGACACCTTCCTTAATTTTCAGTATGTGTTCGACCGGATCGAAAACGCGCCGGAAGGCCTCATCCGCAATGAAACCGACCACATTCTGACGGCAACGCTGCGCCGGACCTTCGCCTACGAAGCCTTGGCTGTGGAGGCACGCTGGTATGGAAACCTCGAGGACAACGACGGTCTGGCCCGCCTGATCCTGAGATACACCATGGGCGGCGGAGCGACTGTGGGGCTTTCGGGCGATTACTTCTACGGGACGGCAGAAGGGATTTTCGGACAGTTCAAGGAACGGGACCGCGTGACCCTGTTCGTGGATTTCCGGATCTGAGCCCCGGCTGCGCGGTTCGGGCGCAGCCTCGCCCTCAAAGCAGCAGCGTCAGGGCCAGACTCGCCGTGAGCACCGTCGTCAGCTGCAGCCGAAGCGGCAGATACCAGTCCGGATAAGCCGCATCCGCCCGCTCCAGCCACTCATACACGAGCAACACCACCAGCCCCAGCAACAGCAGGGCCGTGCACAGGACAACGGGCAGGCTCAGCGCCATGACCGCCCAGAGGGGCGGCACCATGCTCACACAGAGCCGTCTGAGGGCAATCCTCGGCGTGGCGTTCGGCAACGCGACGCCCCACTGGATACCGCCCAGAAAGGCAAGAATCGCTGCCCCATAGATGAGGCAGACTCGCCGGATGGGTCCCGCAAGCTCCGGACTGATCAGCGCCAGCAGCAGCAGTGCCGGGACGAAGGCTGCACCGCTGTAACCCAGGGCATAGGCATAGCGGCTGAGGATGTCATTGCTCATGGAGGCCGGATCCTGCTGGTGACTTCATGAATGGTATGTGAAGGCGATGGCGCCTGCGCCTGTCCCACGAGCCGCCGGAGACAATTCGTGCCGTTTTTGTGCCCTGCTCGACTACACTCCGGGGCTGTTACCGGTATCCCAATGGCGCAAGGAGCAAAACCCATGGCAACGCTGGCAGGCAAAATCGCAATTGTGACCGGCGCCTCGAGCGGCATCGGCCAGGCCGTCGCAGAAACGCTGGGGGCAGCGGGCGCACACGTTTATCTGACCGGACGCAGCGCCGCGCCCATGGAAGCCTCGAAGGCCAACATCGAGAAGAACGGCGGAAAGGCAACGCTCAGCGCGTTCGACATTCGAGACGTGGCAGCGCTGCAGGCATTCATCGTCGAGACCGCAAAAACCGAGCGCCGTCTCGACATCATGGTGAACAATGCCGGTCTCGGGCACCCGTCGACCATTGCCGAAGGCGATCCCGAGCAGTGGCGGGAGATGCTCGAGGTGAACGTGCTGTCCCTGGCTGCCGGCTGTCAGAGTGCCATTCACGCCATGCGCGATACCGGCAGCGAAGGGCACATCATCAATATCTCTTCCGTCGCCGCCCTGCGCCGCGAATCGGGTATCTACGGTGCCACCAAGCACGCCGTGAACTGCATCAACGGCACCCTGCGTCAGGAGCTGGAAGACGACGCCATTCGCGTGACGAGCATCATGCCCGGGGTGTTCGCAACGAATTTCGCACGGAACTTCGATCGGAGCCTCGTGGAGGGACTCGCCGCGAGCGTCGGGATCAACGAAGTCGAGTTCGACGCACAGGGGCATCTTCCCCGAGAGAGCATCGAGTCCCTGCAAAGCCAGATGAAGCCGGTCATGGGTGACGTGCAGCAGATTGCCGATGCCGTGCACTACGTCGTGACCCAGCCTATCGAGCTGAACATCGAGGAAATCGTGATCCGTCCGCAGAAAGCGCTGCCGCTGTAAGTTGCTGCCTGGCTCTGGAGGCTGAGTGCAGCTCAGCGGTAGAAAACGTGATTGCCGATGACCGCCGTCTGCTGGCGCTGCCAGGGTGATCGCATCGCCGTGCTGTGGAAGAACAGGGCGCCGTGCGTGCGATCCCGATAGGGGTGCGACAGCATTCCATCCGCCACTTCGAGCGCGGCGGCCCAGGCCGAAGCGCTCGTCGGCCGATCGCTTTTGCCGTCACACCACCAGGAGAACTGACAGGGAGGCGTTTCCCCACCTTCCTTGACCACACCGCAGGCGGTGTCCGGGAAACGCGGATCGGCCACTCTGTTCAGCACCACCGCTCCCACCGCCTGCATCCCCGTCGTCCCTTCGCCGCGCGCCTCCCAGTACATGGCAAGGGCTAAACAATGCTGGGCAGCACTGTCTGATCCAGCGGGTGCCGGCTGCCTCGCGCTTCCACGCTCCGCAACCGGCTCGGCATCTGGCGTCGGCACGGGCGGTGACGTCGACGCACAGGCGACCAGCAGCGCCGTCAGCAGCGCGGAGACGGTGACGCGAAAAAAGGCGTTCAAGTAGGGCATGCGGGCAATCCTTCACCGGCGAAGGACCATCTTGCCGGCCTGACCGTGAGAGTATGTGGTCGACTTCACGAAACGGCGTCCTGCCGAAAGAGGGATGGCGCTATCATGAACCCACAGCCCAAACTTGTGAGGCCCCAGATGCTGAAGTTGTTTCCCATTGCCATTCTGCTCTGGCTGGCAGCGTTGCCCCACGCTGTCGCCAACGACGCCGCCATCCACCTGGACGTCTACAAATCACCCACCTGCGGCTGCTGCACGCTCTGGATGGACCACATGGCCGAATATGGTTTCGATACCACGGGCCACCATCCGGAAGAACTCGCCGCTCTGAAACGCGAACTGGGTGTGCCGGTGAGCCACGGCTCCTGCCACACCGGCGTGAGCAAGGAGGGCTATGTGTTCGAAGGCCACGTGCCGGCCCGCTATGTGAAACAGTTTCTGGCCAACCCGCCTGAAGGCGCCATCGGCCTCACGGTGCCCGCCATGCCCCTCGGCAGCCCGGGCATGGAGTACAAGGACCGCTTCAACCCCTACGAAGTGCTGCTGCTGAAGAAAGACGGCACCGTTGAAACCTACGCGGCCGTCGAGAGCTACGCACAACAGTTCGAGTGAGTCCGGCGGCTCTGGCCGCTCAGACATCGAACTCCATGATCAGGTGCGCCGGGAAGAGGCTGTGGCGCCGCATCTTGCCGGCCTTCCCTTTCGCCCGACGCAGCCCCGGCTGCTTCAGCAGCGGCTTGAAGGTCTGCGTGATCTGGGTCTCCGCGATGTACCTGCCGATACACCAGTGCAGCGCGTGACCGAACATCATCATGGTTTCTTCGTTCGGTCTTCCCGGGCGGAACGCCTTCGGATTCTTCACCCGCCGGTCATCGAAGTTGGCTGACTGCGTGCTGACCATTACCCGGGTTCCCGCTTTGACCTTCTTCGGCGAACCCGAGGCCTCTCCCAGGTAGTAGTCTTCGTGGACCGCGCGGAACGGGCCCGGATTGATGGGCTTGAAGCGCATGGCTTCGAAGATGCAATCCCGCAGCCGTTCATCGTCGTCGGCCAGCGCAGCTTCCACGCAGGCATTCATGATGTCCGGGCGCTTCAGCATCACCTCCAGCGCGTTGCCCGCTGCCAGTGAGTTCGTCGGCACGAAGCCTGTGATCATGCCGGACAGGTGCGCACGAATGAGATCATCGGTAAGACTCGGATCGCCGTCCTGCTTGTTGACGAAGCGTGCGAGCACTGTGTCTCCGCGCTCCTCTGGAGGCAGCGCACGAACGGCCGCAATGGAATCCTGCAGGACCGGTGTGAAGCACTTCGAGGCGGCGAATGCCGTGGCGGCAAAGGCGGGGCGTTTGCCGGGGGGGCTGAACATGTAGCCGCTCATGGCGATGGACCACTGCGCGAAGTGGATGGGATCGGGAATGTCCACCCCGTAGTAGACCTCGCAGATATGCGTGGGTACCCGGGTGAGCAGCGCTTCGACCACATCGAGCTGGCCACCGCACTCTGCGACGACCTTCTCCGCAAGAGCCGCACTCTCGGGGGTCACCACCCGATCCAGGTCCGCCCGCTCAAAGCCATCGAAGGCTTCGTGGATCTGGGCTTTCTCCCGCTGATAGCGTTTTCCGTCCTGCATGCCGAGCACGAAGTTCGGCCCGCCCATCATCTCGCGCATGCGTTCGCCAAAGGGCACCTGGAAAACGGCCTCCTGCTCGAGCGCTTCCTTGACGTGATCGTAGCGGCTGATGAACGCCCAGCCGCCAGGAAACTTCGCCACCGGCCACCAGCGCCGGAATATCCCCATCCACCATTGCGGGTTGTCGAAGAGCCACTTCGCTACGCGCACCTTGAAGGAGTTGTCGTCCATGTTCCTGATGTCGAAGCTGCCGCCCGGAGCATTCTCCGGCCAGCGGGTTGCATCGAAGGTGGATTTGAAGGCGAAGGGTGGATCACGATCGTCATCCGGGGCGCCGGGCTCAGGATCCTCGTCATCGATCCTCAGGTCTTTCGGCAGCTTGAACTTCACCCCGGGCACGTCGTCCTCGGTGATGTAGCGCTGCACGTGATGGTAGAAATCCTCGAGCATGCCCCCTTCCCAGCCGTGGGCCATCTGCTCGACGGTCTGCAGACCGAGCATCCGATAGCTCTCGGTCTGCGATTCGCTGAACCACTGGTCCCCGGTCGTCTCATGGGGAAACTCCTCACTGCGCCGGCTGTAGTTGAGCACGTCGGGGGCTTCGTTACCGAGCACCATGGGCTTGATATAGATGAGCCAGCCGTCCTGGTCGCCTTCCGTCGTTTCAGAGTAGCGGATCCTGCCGACGGCACAGCGACGCGTCCGGTCCCGGAGCGGCTGGGTGAGTTCATCGTCAAAGCTGATCCTGACGCCAAAGTCGATGCGGATCTTGCGCAGGGCGTTGCCGAGATCGTCATAGCTGAAGTCCGGATCACAGCCGCCATCGATGAGCACAATCGCTCGACAGCGGCGCTTCACCATTTCATAGAGGCCCAGATTCTCGAAATGGCCACCGTCGGACAGATACACGTACTCGTTCTGGTTCGTCGTGAGCCCGAGCGCCTCGCTGACGATGGAGCGAATGGCATGCTTCGGTCCCGCGTGCTGCCAGCTTCGCGTCCCTGCGTTGGCCGGATTCCCCAGCCAGGCACCAAGACGGGCATTCAGCAGGGTCATGATGAAGCCCATGGCCGGTGTGGTTTTCGATCCCATGCTCGGGCTTGCCGCCGCTCCGGATATGGCAACGGCGGTGCCGAGGGTGATGCCGTCCTCTCCCCCGTAACGGGCCGATGATCGATAGCCCAGATCGGAATTGCCACAATGCAGGGGGCTCACGGTGAATGACTCAGCTTTACGCTGCTGCCAGGCAAGACGACTCGATTGCACCAGATTCAGCGTCAGGTTGAGCACATGGAAGGGACGCTGCATTGCCTTGAGGTCGTGCATGTGGATGTCGTCGTCATCCGCAAAGCCCGTGAACTTCTGTGCCTGACGCTTGGGATTGGAAGCACCGAGGTAGGCACGAATGAGCCGATGACGATACATGCCGCCCAGGGAGAAGGTATTGATGTTGATGTAGCGGGAGCTGAACCAGCCGATGATGCCGAACCCGGCAATCAGTCCGAGGAGCAACCCGGGACTCGTGCGTTCGAGCACCATGTCGTGGTGATCCCAGGGTACCGGCTCGTGATAGATCCCGTAGATGCTCGGATCGTCCCATTTTTCGACGGCGAAGGTGAGCCACTGAGCCTCGAAGAGCGTGGCGCCCGGCAACAGGTAGGCCTGCGTCACCACGTAGTTGGCCAGCAGCGACAGGCCAATGAGCAGCGCTGCAATGAAGACGTACGGCGAGACGGTAACCAGTGAAGACACGATGGCAGCGCCTCGGCTCGGCTTGTCGCCGCCTTCCGGCGAGGCGAGGAGCCCACCCCCGAAGGCTGCCGCAAAACCGCTGATGCCGCCGAGCAGAGCAACGAGATGCGGCGCCCAGCTCCGCCACTCGAGAACCCAGACCGGTACCACCATGACCAGACCACAGAGAGCCGCCCAGGCGATGATGAACAGCAACATGCCGGCCATGTTGCTCGACATCCATTCGCGGTCGTCATCATGGAGCTGTTTACTGGAAAAGCCGACAAACAGGTGCGAACCCAGCACGAAGCCGGCCAGCACCGCCGGTGGCCCGAGGGCCACGTAGCCGGCCCAGCCGACGTAAGGCAGGAACAGGTAGGTTGATATCCAGAGCATGAAGGCGCCGAGTCCCGCCATGAGCAGAAACGCGAAGAGGATCGAGCGCACCGAGACACGGCGTTCCTTCTGGTTGCGCCCGGCCCAGATCCGATAGGCCACCCAGGCAGCAAAGCCCGGTAGCGACCAGCCAAGCAGCAACGTCATGAGATCAGCGGGCCCCTCGCAGTTGTCGACTGCCCCTTCGAAACTCGGATGACAGTTGGACCCCAGGTAGTAGAGGGCTTCGATCATGATGAAGGTCATCACCGCCACGATCACTGGCAGCAGGATCTTCGAGAAATACTCGGCACGGCTGTGGTCCATCCCCCCGATACAGGGCATGAATCGCAACATGTTAAACAACGCATAACCGTAGGCGCCGAGACTGAGGGCCGGTAACAGGCCACTCACTACCCAGGAGTGGCTGATGACATCCAGATCCGGATGACGGAAATTCGGAAAAGCGGTGGCATGAATGATGTCGCCGTAGAGCAGCTCCGGCAGGGAGAGCAGCGACAGATAGAGCCGTGGCACGAGCACAGCGACCATCAGAAGCGGCACGATCACCATCCAGTTCAGCAGCAGGTTACGCAGCACCGTTGCCACCACGGTCCAGCTGTCCGCGGACAGTGCACCGAGCTTCGGTGTGAGATAGCTGTTGTATTCGCGGAGATGCGCGATGGGATCCGGGCCGAGTTTGTCTTTCTCGGGACCGGTGGCCCGCAGGCGCCGGGCCACGCGTTTGATTCCACCCACCCGGTGTTTCCAGGCCGTTAGCCAGCTGCCGATGTAGCCCCCACCGGAGACCGTGGACAGATAGTCGAAGCGGGAGAGCAGCCCGAACTCGGCCAGCCCCTGGAGCACGCCGAGACCGAAAGTGGCACTGCGGATGCCGCCACCCGAGATACACAGGGCACTCAGCGGCTCGTCACCGTCAGCACCTTTCGGGCGCAGTACATCCAGCTCCTCCTTGAGCACTTCCTCGACGCCGAAAGGCCCTGCATCCGGGCGCTGTTCGATACCGTTCTTGTTCTTAACCTTCATAGCCGCGCCCCTCAGAAAGTCTTCATGTATTCGATGAGCGCGCCGGCATCCGACTCGGCGATGGCGTCGTCTACCCGCTTCCGGTGCTCAGCATCGGTAAGGTACAGATCCGGTTTGAAAGGAATGTCGAGCTTTTCGAAATCCGGGCAGAGGTGCGAGCCGAAGGTGTGTCCACCGTTGCTGCGGCTATCGACGCTCGTGTCGTAGGGAACCGTCCACTGAGTGTCGAAGGCGCTGTAGCGATTGATTCTGGCGGGCACGTCCCAGCGGAAACCAACCATGGTTTCGTCATAGAACACATTGCCCCGATAGAATTTTTCCGGCCGTACCTGGTGGCAGATCAGGTGTCCGAGTGTGGGTACGGAACCGTTGTGCAGGTACGGCGCCCGCGCCCAGATCCCATGCTGCATTTCCGCCTTGTAGCCCGCTACGCCGCGGCGTACCCGTGCGGGCGTGTCCTGAAAGTAGTCCTCCATGGACTTCTTCCAACCGCCCGGAATGACCTTGAGATCAGCATCGTGGGTTTCGATGGTCTTTCCCGTATCGTCGTGCTTGGGCATGCACCAGCGGTTCTCGTCCCCTGAGTTAGCGACGAAGATCATGCAGGCTTCCTTGACCAGCGCGGCCATCCCATAGCGTCCTACCTCCGAGGTGGTCACCTTTGCGCGATTCTCATCCACCCCCCCGAGGTGCTCCGGGGTAATGATCTCGGCGCTGTTCGGCTGGTGGCACTCACTGCAGTGCGTCTTTTTCCCGCCTTCCTCGACGTCAAGGTCCCAGAAGAGCTGCTTGCCGCGCCTGGCTTTCTCCCGATCCACGTCGAAGGGGTATGGCGCCGGAGGCATGGCGGCAATGAGCGTATTCAGCGGCTGATGAATGGCCACGTTGACCTTGAGCGGGTCCCCGGTGGCCGACGTGCCGGAGGCGAGGGTGCGCGCATCCGCTCCCTGATTGCCGTCCCAGTTCGCCAGCTTCCGCTGCGAGGACCAGACCAGACTCGGGATATCGATCGGTGCGGGCACCGGCGGCACCCAGCGTTCGCGTTGCTCACGAATCTTCGCCCCGGCCGCCTGCAACTGCCCGCGATCGCACTCTGGACCGGGGGTTACGCCCAGGAGCCCGAAAATCGGGTTCTGCCAGTTGTCCCGACAGATGTAGCGCAGGTAGCTGTTCTCCTCACGTTTCGTGTGAATATCGATCAGTCCGGCGGCAATGCCGAAGGCATCCATCTGCCCGGGCCGATAGCGGAGCACGTCCGGTTTCTGGATACCCGCCTGCGGGGCATAAGCATTCCCAGCGGCGATCTGCAGATAGATGTACTGGGTTTTGATGGCCAGCCCGATGAGATCGCCGACATAGCCCGAGAAATCGCTCGCGACGTGGTAGGTCTGCAGCCTGGCGCGCTCGACGTCGCCGCCATAGATCGTCTGCACCGTCTCATCGTCGAGGGCCCGCTCGATCATGCGCACCTCGAGCTTCTCGATCAGCGCCACTTTGGGTTTGATGGCTTTCTGACTCTCGGGCAACCCCACGGAATCCCGCGTGAAGCCGCTTTCGAGGAGCGCCAGACCCGTATCCATGAGCAGCTCGGAGTAGTACTGCGCGTCGATCTCCGTATTGGGCATGCCGGGCATGAAGTGCATTCTGCCCGTGCGCGTTACCCGTCCGTCATCGTCCATCTC
The DNA here is from genome assembly GCA_965230005.1 of Pseudomonadales bacterium. Classification (GTDB taxonomy): domain Bacteria; phylum Pseudomonadota; class Gammaproteobacteria; order Pseudomonadales; family Azotimanducaceae; genus SZUA-309. The sequence continues at coordinate 4,923,297 of OZ245934.1, read as the reverse complement.
CCCATCGAGCACCACGCGGCCCTGATGGCAGGTGGTGCACGCAAAAAACACGGCGTCCACCTTCGGCGCCTGCTGGAAGGTGTTGATGTCCAGATCGTATTTGGGGTGATGCACCTGCGAGTGCGCCGTGGAGCGCGCCTTGGAGACAAAGAGCCCGGCCGTCGGCACCCACTTCAGGAGATAGAGCCGAATCCGCACAGCACCCGCTTCCAGCCAGCGAACAAAGGACACCAGCTGCTCCATGAACCAGCCGTTGTCAGTCGCAGTGCGCCAGTCCGGCTTGACGAGGCCCAGCAGGTTGGCAAAGAGTCCGACATCTCCGGGCACCACCGTCGGATCGAAAACGAGGCCGTTGGGCAGGCGCTTCCGCTGCATGGGCGCCACAGCGACGCCGTCCTCGTAATCCGTAGGGTGCGGTCCGATACCCAGATGATCCAGGGTGTAGTGCTTCCGGCCGCCATTCTGGCCAGGCGCCTCGGGCTGCTCGTCAGCGAGCAGCGACGGCTCACGCCAGATTCTGCCGAGCTTTTTCAGATCTTCGTCTGTTTCCTCAGCCGGGTCGATGGACAGGAGGGTCTGCAGAAGCACATAGGGCACCCCGCCATAGCCGATGGGATGCTCGTCGAAAAAGGCCCAGGCTTCCCGGGGTGTAAAGCGGGAAACGGTCGCCTTGCCGCGCTTGCCATGGGGCCGACGAATCTCGTCAAAGCCGTAGAAGGCGGCTGCCGCTTCACTGTCGTCGCAGAGATAGTTGTTGAGCGCCTTCTCCCGGCGTTTACGCTCCTCGGACCAGCCGACGAAACCCTCGTCCACCCAGCTGTCAGAGGCAAAACCCGATTCCGGTGCCTTGACGTGTTTCGACGCTTCGAAGGGGGCGGCGGGGACCGCTTCGCAGTTCCAGGGGTCCACTTCACCAGTCGCCGCAAAGGCACCACCCGGCAGCAGCAGAAGCGCGAGCAGCGCCCCGAGCACGTTCCCGTTCATTGTCCCTCCTCCCCAAACCCGGTGTGCCGGGTCTTGTTCTCAGTTGTTTTTGTCGTTTGTTCGTTCGGGCCGTTTACCCGCATTCCATGCAGCTACAGCTGTTCCAGGAGTTGCCGCGCCTCGTCACGGGCCGGCATTTTTCCGTCTTCCGGAAAACCAGCGAGCTCGGTTTCGAGCAGCTCCCGGGCAGCGGCTTCATCACCGCGTTCGACCTGGTGCGTGGCCAGACCGAGGGCGGCGTAGAGCCTGAAGGACGGAGATTGCTGCTCTTTCGCGCAGTCGACGGCCGCCTGATACGCCGCGCCGACGGCTTCAACCTTGCCGGCCGGCGACAGCGCCAGGTAATCACCCAGCAGTCTGTGGCACTCCGGCCAGAGATAACGCTCGGATCCGGCCTGCAATTCCTGACGGACCAGCTCTGCGTAAACTTCGGCGTCTTCGAAGCGCTTCAGCCGGGCCAGCGTCCGCATCTGCACGCCGTGGTGAAAGCAGATCATGGATCGGGTCTCGGAGCGCGCCATGCGCTGAAACCCCTGCTCCATCAGCTCCGCGGAATCGACGTCGTCGCCGCGAAACGCGAGTGCGCAGGCTTTGAGTCCGAGGCCATAACCTTTCCACATCTGCAGATCGTATTCGTCCGCGTAGGCCAGCGTTTCCGTGGTCACGGCCAGGGCCCATTCCGTATCCCGGGCGATCACAGAAAAGATGCCCGCATGCGTGAGGGCGTGGGCCAGGGTGTGGACGTGGTTCATGGCGCGCGCCTCTGCCAGGGCCGCCTCGGTTCGCTCGTAGGCTTCCGCCACGCGACCGAGCGCCCAGACCGCGAGCGCGTGGTGAAAGCGCGTCCCGATTTCCGGATCGGCGGCAAAGCGTTGCGCCACCGCCGCGCGCCGTTCCGGCGGCAGGGTAGGCACGTCTTCGGAGATCCGATCCGCCGCACGAAAGGAGCGTTCCGCTTTGACCGACGTCCGGGAAATGTTCTGAGATATCCCGAGGGAGCGCAGACCGGAAATCATATGTCCGGGTTTCTGATCCTCCTCCGCCCAGGCCACCATGTCTTCGGCGATGGCGATGGCCTTTTCCTGCTCCCCGCGCAGATAGGTTGCCACCCACAGCCCATAGGTAATGGTGAACCGATAGGGCATTTTCGGCAGCGTTTCGGACACGGCCCGGGCGCGGGTAAAGGCATCGACCGTATCGGCGTGGCCGTAGCCTCGCGCCGCCATGCACGCCTGGCCGAGGGCCAGGAGCTGGCCGAGACGCGTTTCCGGCCAGGGGGCGTCATCGCCCATCTGCTCACTCAGACGTATGGCCTGATTCAGATGGGTGACCGTCTCCTTGAAGGCCGGTCGGGCCATGGCGCTCGCTGCTGCCTTCTGCCACCAGGCAATGGCGACTTCCCGCTGCCCGGCCTGGGTGGCGTGATAGGCGACAACTTCCGGCGCCGCCGCTTCCCGGTTTTCGAGCACGCTGAAGATGCGGCCGTGAATCTGCTGGCGCTTGGACCGGAGCAGGCTTTCGTAGGCGGCGTCTCGCACCAGGGCGTGACGGAAGGTGTAGGTCGCTTCCGGTGGCGCTCCACGACTGATGACCATATCTGCTTCCACGAGCCGGTCGAGGGCTCCCAGCAGGGCATCCTGCGGAATCGGCAGCACGGCGCCGAGCATCGCGAGGTCAAAATCCCGACCAATGCAGGCCGCACTCTGCGCCACCTCTTTGACCGGCTGCAGACGGTCCAGGCGTGCCATGAGGCTGTCCTGCAGTGAGGCTGGGAGGGCCAGATCCGCCTCGCCAACCACAAAGGCTTCGCGGGTTTCTTCGAGCTCGCCGGATTCGAGGAGCGTCTTCGTCAACTCCTCGGCAAAGAGCGGCACGCCGTCGGTCTTCCGGGCAATCTCCCGCATGAGCTGGTCCGGCAGGCTTTTGCCGCGGGTCAGGGTCTGGATGAGTGCGGCAATCTGAGTCTGGCCCAGGCGATTCAGCGTGATCTGGCTCGCATCCTGGATATCTGCAAAGAAAGAACGATCCGTGGGTCGCGATGTGACCAGGATCATGATGCGCCGGCCTTTGAGCCGGGACGCAAAGATCTCGATGAGCTCCAGCGTGGTCGGATCGATCCAGTGCGCGTCCTCGACGACGATGAGCACCGGCTGCCTGGCCGCGAGCGCCATAATCTGATTGATCAACGCATCGAAGGTGCGCTGTCGCTGCTGCTCCGGCGAAAGTTCGATGGGCGGGTAGCGATCGCCCGTCTCGATGCCAAGGAGCGCGGCGATCAGCGCGATTTCTTCCTTGGCCCGGGAGGAGGTGCCGACGAGCAATGCTTCGAGATTGTCGAGCTGCGCATCCGGACTGTCTGTCAGCCGGATGCCGGCGACTCTGAGAATCTGCTGCACAACGGGATAAAGCGCACTGCCGCCGTGATGCGGCGAACACTGGTAGCTGGTTCGAAAGTAGCTGTCCGGCTCCAGTGTGTCTCTGAGCGCCCGGACGATACGCGACTTACCGATGCCCGGATCACCGCTGATGACGGCCAGCTGCCCCTCGCCGTCAACGACCTTCTGCCAGTGCGCGCGCAGCAGCTCGAGCTCGCTCTCGCGACCAACCATGGGGGTGATGGTGCCTGGCTGGCGCGCCTCGAAGCGGGATTCAGCCGCGTGTTCTCCTGCGACGACATAGGCGGACACTGCCTCTGGAATGCCCTTGAGCGTGAGCGGTTCCAGCGGTTCGAGCTCGAAGAGATGGCCGGTGAGCTCCCGGGTGCTGGCGGCAACGATGATCTGCCCTGGCTGCGCAACGCTCTGCAACCGAGCCGCGAGATTCGGTGTTTCGCCAACGACGGCGTTCTCTTTCGCATCGCCCTCACCGATGAGGTCTCCAACCACCACGAGTCCCGTTGCAATACCAACGCGGACTTCCAGTTCGAGATCGTTCGGGTTATGCAGGCCATGCAGGGATTTCGGCAGCTGCAGCGCGGCGCGCACCGCCCGCTCCGCGGCGTCTTCCACGGCCACCGGGTAGCCGAAGAACACCAGCGCCCCGTCTCCCAGATACTGGGCGATATGGCCGCCGAATTCGGCCACGGTTTCGGCGATGACGCTCTGATAGGAACGGATGATGTCGCGCAGATCTTCGGGATCGAGCATGGCCGACAGCGCCGTGGAGCCCACAAGATCAACGAACATGACCGTCAGCTGGCGCCGCTCGGCAACCGCCGGCTCGACACTGGCCCCGGGCGCCGGTTCGGAGGTCGTGAGTTCTGCGATGGCTTTCAGGAGCTTGATGCGCGGGCCGACGGGAATGGCCATCTCGCGAAGGTGCTCGTCGGTGAGGCCGACCAGCGCCTCGCCATCGATCTCGTTGGCGGCAAACTGTTCCTGGTAGCGACCGAAACCGTTGGCCTCGAGCCAGGCATTAACGTCGAGGCTCATCTCAATCCGGTCCCTGCGCTGTACCGCGCTCCATCCCTCATCTGGCCGTCACGCCGTCATCTCTCCCCAGGCCACATTACACGCCATGCAACAATACGGAAACCTGCCTAACAAGCCACTTTCCGTGCTTTGCCACCCCGCCAGACACCCGTATTCTTGCAGGCGGAGGGGGTGCTCTTTGACGAAACTGAACGTCCTCCTGATCGTCACGGATCAGGAACAGTCCTACGCGGATCTACCGGCATCCCTGGCGCTGCCGGCCCGCGAGCGGTTGCGCGAGCGCTCGGTGGTTTTCCGGAACTTCCAGGTCAACTCCACACCCTGCGGTCCTTCCCGCTCGGTGATTTATTCAGGGCAGCACACCCAGCACACACGCATGTTCGTGAACCCGAACATACCGCCGCACCCGGAGCTGCCGCGGGATCGGCCGACCCTGGGCTCGATCTTCCGGGAGCTCGGCTACTACACGGCTTACAAGGGAAAGTGGCACCTGTCGAACCTGAACCACGGGCTGGATTTCCACAGCCCGCGCTTTCCGGAAACGACCCGCGCCCTCGAGCCCTGGGGGTTCTCGGAATTCACCCACGACGGAGACCACCACGGCATCGCCTGGGAAGGGTTCAAGCACGATGCATCGATTGCCGGTGACGCCGCCAACTGGCTCCTTGGGCGGAGCGGCCGCAAGCCGACGGATCAGCCATGGCTGCTGGCCGTGAACTTCATCAATCCCCACGACATCATGTTCTTCGACGCCACCGGGACCATGGCGGCCGAGCGCATGGATCCGGTGCGGGTTGCCCCGATGCTGCCCGCGCCTCAGGCCGCGATCTACGAAGATTGGCTGGCGCCGGACTTACCAGCGAGCTTCAATGACGATCTCTCCGGCAAGCCGGCCGCCCATCGCGACGACCTGCGCTTCGGCAATCTCCTGAACGGCTTCCTGCCGAAGGAGAACGAGGCGGGCTGGTTGAACTATCGCAACTACTATTTCAACTGCATCCGCGACGTGGATCGACACGTGCAGCAGGTGCTGGATGCCCTCGAAGCCTCCGGTGAGGCCGACCGAACCATCGTCGTTTTCACCTCCGACCACGGAGAGATGGCTGGCGCCCACGGCATGCGTCAGAAGGGCGCCAGTCTCTACAAGGAGAACATCGGTGTTTCCCTGTTCATCGATCATCCGGACGTGCAGCAGACGGGCGAAACCGAGGGCCTCGCGACGTCCGTGGATCTGCTGCCGACGCTGCTCGGGCTGACCGGTGTTGAACGCGGAGAGGGCGAGGATCGCTGGCCCATGCTCCGGGGTGTGGACGTCAGCGGCGCCCTGACGGGTCAGCGGACGGCGCGGGACGACCGAGGCATGCTCATCAACTACACCGCGTCCATCGCCTGGGATCTGGACTTTGTGGAGCTTCTGTTCCGGGGCCAGGTCCGCGGCGGCTTCACGGACGAGGAGAAGCAGCAGCTCGCACGCGGCACGAGCCTCGACAATTACGCCTGCATGCGGGGGATCAGCGACGGTCGGCACAAGTTCGGGCGCTACTTCAAACCCTCCGAGCACCATCGACCCGCGGACTGGGCAACTCTCACGGGCCACAACGAGCTCGAGCTCTACGACACCGCCACCGACCCGCACGAGCTGGACAATCTGGCACGGGACCCGGACACCGAGAAAACCCTCATCCTCAAGCTCAATGCGCAGCTGAACCAGTTGATCGACCTGGAGATCGGCAAGGACGACGGCACCTGCTACTCCGCAGACGGCGGATACACGCTCTAAGTGCCATCGCATGAAGCGGCGGCGACGACCTCTTGCGGTGCAGGATTGGTGTGCGACCTTCAAGCTTGGTGCAGGGAATCGGTCGCAAACGCGCCTTGAGCGCGACGGCATCGGCCAGAGCCGCCAACTCCCTTCGCGGAACACATCTTGCTAGAAGGCCTCTTGTTAGAAGGCCCCTTGTTAGAAGGCCCTTAAAACCGGTGACTGACGGCCCAAGCCACCCAGCGCCGATGCCTCGAAACCAGCTACGCGACTTCGGGAAGAGGAGAATCACCATGCCCGCTTCGACCCAGCTTCTCCGGCGTGCGGCCGCATTGACGCTCGGCTGGACGCTCGGTGGTGGCGCAGTCGCCGCCGAAATCCCTCGAATGGCCGACGGCACCCCCGACCTCTCCGGCCACTACGACATCACCACAACCACCCGCGTGGAAAGGCCCGCGGCCCTCGGCACTCAGCGGGCCCTGGACGCAGCGCAGGTCGAAGCGCAAATCGAACGAATGGCGGCTCTGAAGGCCCGCGATGCCGCACCCAGTGATCCGAATCGCGCGCCGCCACCGGTGGGCGGCAACGTCGGTGCCTACAACCTGTTCTACGTGGATCTCGGCAGCGAGCCCTTCCAACTGGACGGAGAATATCGGACGTCTGTGATCATCGATCCGGAAAACGGGCGCAAGCCACCGATGACGCCGGCTGCTGAAGCCCGGGCAGCGAAGTACGACCGCTCCGTCTTCCGTCAGGAGGGCGCCTGGTGGCTCGGAAGCGGCCAGCCGGGGCCCTTCGACGACCCGGAGTCGCTGACCATCGTCGACCGGTGCCTGGTGGGCCGGGGTGTTCCTGGCGGCCCGCCGATCCTGCCCACGATCTACAACAACATGAAGCGCATCGTCCAGACTCCGGATCACGTCATGATCCTGATCGAGATGGTGCACGACGCCCGGATCATCCGCCTGAACAGTGAGCATGCACCGCCGGAGATCCGCAGCTGGTACGGCGATTCCATCGGCTGGTGGGAGGGGGACACGCTGGTGGTCGACACCACCAACTTCAAGGACACACCGGCGCTTGTTGGCGCTTCGCGGGATCTGCACGTGGTCGAGCGCTTCACACCAATCGACGCAGACACACTGCACTACAGCTTCACGGTGACGGACCCATCCAGCTGGACGAAACCCTGGAGCGGCGAGTACCCCTGGCCGAAGACGGAGGATCTCGTCTACGAATATGCCTGCCACGAGGCCAACTACGCCATGACCAGCATGCTGCGCGCTGCCCGGTTGCTGGAGGCGGACGCCCGGCTGGCTGAGCAGGCAGGCGCAGCCGCGGAAGACTGAACGCAACGCTTAAGTGGGTAACGCAGTAGACTCGGGCCTTCGCGCTGAGCGTTTCCAAGTGGGTTCACAATGGGAAGGGTCCTGCTCCTTTACGCCACCCGGGAAGGGCAGACGGAAAAAATCGCTCAGCGCATCGGCGCGGTGCTCGAAGAAGCAGGCCATCGCGTCAGGCTGCTGAACGCAAAAAAACCGCGCGCAGGTCCAGGCGCTCTCAGCCGATGACTTCGACTACCTCCTTTGCGGTGCGTCCATGCACGCCGGCGGGCTCGAGCGCGAGCTCCGTGCTTACCTAAAGGACCACCGGGCACAGCTCGAGGCGCAGCCCCGGGCGCTCTTCGTTGTGCTGCCGAGCGCCGCCACGAACGACCCGGATGCGAAAGCAAGTGCCCTTGCTGATGCGCGCCACAAAATCGCCGAGCAGCTCGACCTGCCTTTCGAGCGGATCGAACTCATCGCCGGCGCCCTGCGCTACTCACAGTACCCCTGGCCCGTGAAGTGGATCATGCAGAAGATCGCCCGGGCTGCCGGAGGCGACACGGATACAAGCCGCGACTACGAATACACCGATTGGGCGCAGGTGGAGGCATTCGCCCGAAGTCTGCCGATCGCGACCGGCGACGCGTGATGCAGCGCACAGTTCGCCTACCGCACACCCGGGATTCCTAAACTCGCCTGCAGCGCCGCCGATCAGAAGGCCGGAAAAGGACTATCCGGAGCCTTCATGGCTGAGCTCGACAACAGACCGAGAATGCATCTCGGTGTCAGAGACACCCTGCGCATCATTCTTCCCTATGTGAAACGCCACTTCATGGGTCAGGTCGAAGGTGTTTGGTTCATCGTCGCCTACCTGGTGCTCTTTCAACTGCTGATCCTGCAGCTGCCGCTCGTCCATGCGGCGATGATCGCCGTCGGCATCCTGGTGGTGATTTTCGGCCTCATGTTCTTCATGGAAGGGCTGCGGCTCGGGCTCATGCCTCTGGGCGAGGTCATCGGCAGCGTGCTGCCGAAAAACTCGAAGATGCCCATGATCCTCGCGTTCTCCGTGCTGCTCGGCGCAGGCGCCACCTTCGCGGAGCCGGCCATCGCCGTTCTCAAGGCCGCCGGCGCCGGTGTTCGGCCGCAGGAAGCCCCATTGCTCTACAGCCTGCTGAACGACTTTTCAGATCAGCTCGTCGCTTCCGTAGCGATTGGCGTGGGCGTCGCCGTGATGCTCGGCGTTCTGCGCTTCTTCTACGCCTGGCCCCTGAAAGTTCTGGCTATCCCCATGGTGCTGGCGCTGCTGACGCTGTCCTTCTTCTTCAGCCGCATTCCCGTGCTGAACGACGTGCTCGGTCTTGCCTGGGACTGCGGTGCAGTCACCACCGGGCCTGTCACTGTGCCGCTGGTGCTCGCCCTTGGTATCGGCGTGTGTCGAGTCGTGAGTTCCGGATCCGGCAGCGGCGGCCACTCCGGCTTCGGCATCGTCACGTTGGCCTCCCTGTTTCCGATCCTCGCGGTCCTCATCCTCGCACTTGTGCACTACGTGCGAGACGACTATGTGGGGGCTCCGAACTACGAGGGCTCCGTGGCGCTCGTTGCACTGCACGCGGATACGACCTCAGGCGACCGCCCCTCCACCCTCGGCGAGCACAGCATCAGCGCGGCCGAATTCGATCGTTATCTGACCGAAGGCAAACTCCCGGAAGGCCACGAGATCACCTTCCGAGGCGGCCTGCCGCGGCTCGTCGACGGCGTCATCGTGCTCGACGCCCCCGAGATTGTGATCCGCAAAACCCACACAGCAGAGTGGACCTTCGTCACCGACACCCTATGGGATCAGGAACAGTCTCTGGGCGAACGTTTCGAGCAGGCACTGCTCGAGTCCTTACGGGCAATCGTGCCCTTGTGCCTGTTCCTCTACGTGGTGCTGCGCCTCGTGCTGAAGCAGCGTCTGGCTCACGGAGCGGACGTGGGCATCGGGGTGGCATTTGCCCTCGGTGGTATGTGCCTCTTCGGGCTCGGCATCGCCCTCGGTCTGACGCCGCTCGGGGGCCAGCTCGGCAGTAACGTGCCGCTGACCTTTGCATCGATCGTTCCCTGGGGTGGCGACAGCGCCCTGCCACCTCTCATGGATACCCCGGACCTCGGCAAACTCCTCGCGGTCGGTTTCGCCTTCTTCCTCGGCTACGGAGCAACGCTTGCAGAACCGGCCCTCAACGCCCTTGGCGATACGGTCGAACGGATCACCGTGGGTGCTTTCCGGAAAAAACTGCTCATGCAGAGCGTCGCCATCGGCGTCGGCCTCGGCATTGGCGCCGGTGTGATCACCATGGCTTACGGCCTGCCACTGTTCTGGCTGCTGGCACCGGCCTACAGCGTGGTGCTGGTGCTGACCTGGCTGGCGCCCAACGGTTTCGTGAATTTCAGCTGGGACAGTGCCGGGGTAACCACCGGTCCCATTACGGTACCGCTGGTACTGGCCATGGGCCTTGGGATTGGCGCAAACGTGCCGGGCGTCAGCGATGGTTTCGGCATTCTCGCCCTCGCGTCCGTGGGGCCGATCATGACGGTCCTCACCGTCGGGCTTTACACCCAGCACGCCGAGGCCAGAGCCAGAGAACTCGAGTCGGCGCAGGCACCCGTGCACGGATTCCGCAACGAGCAACCGGTGGACGCAGGCTGATGTTCAGGCAGAATGCAGAGAGCGCACTCATCACCGCGGTCATGCCCGTGGTCAGCGCCCAGCGGACCGTAGCGGCCGTCACCTCCAGAGCCGGTGCCAACCTGGTCGCCTGGACTGCCCGGGGGACCGAGCTTCACGACCACTGGTGGAAACGCTGGCTACCCGCCGTGAGTCCGGAACGCATGGCACTCAGTGCCGTGGTCCCACAACAGGATGCCCCGGCCGTGGTCGACGAGATCGTCGAGGTCGCCCGCCTGCACCAGCAGGCGACCGGGGCCGTCTTTTCCATCCCCTGTGAACACAGTTTCTTCGGTGAGGGTTATCACTGCTGGCAGGAGACACCGAGCGCAACAACGATCGAATCCATGGCCGGCCGTCTGGCCATCATCCACTGCATCGTCGACCACCGGCTGTCTGACCGGGTCAGCCGTGCTGCCATCGCCGCCGGTGCGCACGGCCCGATCGTCTACTACAGCGAAGGGCGCGGTATCCGCGATCGCCTCGGCTGGCTGAGAATTACGAAAGAGCCGGACAAGGAAGTGCTCACGGTGATCGCGGACGAGGGCGACGTCGAAGACATCTTCGATGCCATGGCCGCAGCCGGTCAGCTGCATCTGCCGGGCCGCGGCTTCATGTACCGGCAGGATGCGGACCGCGGGCTCTTCAACCTGCCGAGCCGCTTTTCGCACCACCACTACGCCGCCAACATGCAGCAGATCATCAACGCCATCGATCATCTAGCCGGACACACCCACTGGCGGGACCAGGCAGTGGCCGATGTGGGGATCGGCGGCCGCAGCGCCGGCATCGGTCTGAGACCCCAGGCATCAACCCTGGAAGATCAGCACTGCCTCACGACCATCGTCAATCGCGACGATCTCGCCACGCTCATGGACCTCCTGCTCGATGCGGGTGCCCCGGGCCTGAACGTCCATCACGGACGGCTCCTCGCTGAGCCGACTGAAGAGACCGACGACCATCTGGCCGGTGCCCGCATTAACGAGGAATACAGCGTCCTGCGCTGCATCACGAGTACCGAACGCGTAGGCGAACTGGCTGCAGCCATGGAAGGCAATGCCGCGGCCCTCGGCGTCACCGACCTCTGCGCCCTCGTCACGGCTGTGCCGAAGGTCGCCACCTACATTCCGGGCGCCACGGACTACCGGGCACCGGGCCTGCGCGTCGCCTGAGCAGCTGAGAAGAAAGGGGCGCCATGAGCGGGCGCCGTTGGCCTCAGGCCAGCGTTGCCCGGCCCGCTCTAAGGGGACGGCGCCGGCGCCTCCCGGGCTGGTGCTTCCGCACGGCGCTCATTCAGACGGATCACCCCTTCACCAAGCAGAAACAGCACTGCCGAGCCGATCACCACCGGCCACTGCACGCCGGCGTCGGGAGTCCAGCAGAAAAGCAGGAGCGTGAGGACCAGCACGGCCATACACCAGCCCGCCATGAGCCGGGCCGTTCCCGCACCGCCGGGAAAGCGGAAAGGCCGGGGACGATCCGGATACTTCCGCCGCAGGGTCAGAAAGGCCGGGCACAGGACAACGTAAGGAAACACAAAGAGCACGGCACTGAACGCAAAGAGGGCCCAGAAGAGATCCTCATTGGAACCCGCCAGGTAACCGTAGACGAGCAGCACGGCCGTGCAGGCAATCCCGAGGGCAAGGGCGGCGCCGAGGGGGGTGCCATGGGCACTCTCCGACCCGAGCAGGGCGGGCATCTCACCTGCCTGAGCAGCCTCTGCCATGGCTCGATTGCCGCCGAGCGCCCAGGTCACGCCATTGGAGAAAAGGGTGTAGAGCACGCCGATGCCGAGGACCATCGCGAAACCGCGGCCAAACGCCGACTCTCCCAGAAGCACGAAAAGCGCATCCATGAGGCCTTCCACCAGATCGATGTCATCGGCCGGCAGCGCAATGAGGACTGCGACGGTCGCCAACGTGTAGCCGATCAGGATGATCGCACCGGAGACGAAAATCCCGTAAGGCACATCCCGAGCCGGGTCTCGCATCTCTTCACTGCTCGCGCTCACGAGTTCGAAGCCGAGCATGCCGTAGATCAGCACCGGCAGATAAAGAAAAGAGTCGCTGAGACTCGGGATTACCGTCTCTATGGTGAAGGCATTGGCGCTGCCTTCAGAGAAGCCGAGGCTGATGCCGCCGATGATGATGACGCTGAAGGCGACCATCTTGATGAAGGCACCAAGATTCGGCACCCACTTGCCCACCTCCAGGGCCAGCACGTTGACCGCCACGGTGAGCCAGCAGAGACCGATGCCGATACCGATCTGAGCAGCCAGGGAGAGGGACAGGGAGAAGATCTGCGAGAACATCCCCGCGAAGAGAATGTAGATCGCCGGCAACCAGGCAGCGATGTTGATCCAGTAGCTCCAGGTGACCCGCGCCGACCAGCGGTCGCCGTAGGCATCCCGCACCCAGGCATAGATCCCGCCCTGCTCCGGAAAGGTGCAGCCGAGCTCCGCGTTCATGAGCCCGAAGGGCAGAAAAAAGACCAGGCCCAGGAAGATCCACCAGAAAACCACCGATGGGCCCGTCACGGCCCCCGCGGCGAGGGTCTCGAGGAGGAGAATTGCCGATACCGAAAAGAGGACGAGATCTCTGCGGTTGAGCGTCTTTTCTTTACCGGTCACTGCATCACCCCTCTGTTGCCGGGCGAGCTACAGCAGAGCTCTGCCTCGACAACAGGGCAGCAAAAAGAATGCCAGCAGCCCCGCGGACTGGCAGCAGGTTCACGCAGCGGTCCGGAGCGCTGTCAGCGCTTGAGGGGCAGCGCCGTGATCTCCACCTGAGCCGCCGCGCCAAAGAGTTGGGCCGCCTCCCCTTCCACGGTGCCGTCAGGGTTGAGCGACGGCCAGAGGCCATCGAGACCGTCGATGAGCGTCTGCAGCTGGGCGGCAACGGCGGTCGCCGCCGGGTCACCGGCAAAAGCCGAAGACCGGGCCAGGGCAGCCGCGACCTGCGTGAATCCCCAGGCATCCTGATACTCGTGCAGGTTGTCGATGGCACCATCGATAACGCCGATCTGATACTCGACCCCTGCGGTACGGAGCAGGTCTTCGATAACGCCGGCGATCACTGCCGGGTCGTCTGCCGCGGCGACCGCTTCACAGGCGCTGATGCCTGCGATCAGACTTTCATAGGCCGCAGTGACGTCATCCTTCGACCTGCGTTCGGTGACCGCCGCGGTGAGTGTCGTCAGACCTTCTGCAAAGCCCTCGCAGCCCCGCGCGGCAAAGGCCGGCTCCACGGCCGTGTAGATCTCCGCCTCCGGGTGCTTCATGTGCGTTTCGGCGAGCTCCGGAAGGTCCTGCTGGTAGAGGGCGTAACCTACTGCCAGGTGCCCGCGAATCAGGGCCAGCTGCGTGAGGTAGGCGGTATCGTCAGTCGCGAGATCGGCCCCGTCGGCGGCGGCACCTTCACCCTCACCTTCGCCGCCTTCACCTTCTCCACCTTCACCTTCTCCGCCTTCACCTTCACCACCTTCACCTTCACCACCGGCACCCTCGCCTTCGCCACCGGCGCCTTCACCTTCGTCGCCAGTACCTTCACCCTCGCCTTCGCCGCCGGTCACGGCCTGGCCTTCGCCCTCACCTTCGCCACCGAGAGCCGATTGCGTCATGGCGCCTTCGCCACCCTCGCCCTCACCTTCGCCACCGCTGGCGTCTCCGGCGCCACAACCCGCAAGCTGGGTCGTTACGAGCCAGGTTGCTGCCCCGACTGCAGCCACCGTTTTCCACTGAACCCGGATCTTGCCGTCGCCGGCTATACTGTCACTCATGATGATCTGCCTGGATAACCTGTTGAGTTCCGCCCATGTGGGCGCGTTTGTTAAAGTCCTCGAGGACGAGAGCCTCTTCGCGGATGGAGAGCGTACCGCCGGACCTGAGGCCAGGCAACGGAAAAGCAACCTGCAGGCGCTGTCTGACAAGCCCGAGATAAAGCGTATCGTCTCCGAGGTGCGCGAGTCGTTGAACAAACAACCGCTGTTTCAACGCTTCGCTCTGCCCGCACGCATCGGTCGCGTGCTCGTGAGCCGCTACGAGCCGGGCATGACCTACGGCGCCCACTACGATGACGCCTTCATTGGCGGCATTCGCACGGATCTCTCCTTCACGGTGTTTCTCTCCGATCCCGACAGCTACAGCGGCGGGGAACTCGAGCTGTACACGCCCATGGGCTCTCAAGCCCTCAAGCTCCCCGCGGGCTGCGCCATCGTCTATCCCAGCAATCAGCTCCATGCCGTGCTGCCGGTGACGTCGGGCACACGCCTCGCCGTGGTCGGCTGGGTGCAGAGTCGCGTGCGGTCGCTGGAAGCCCGACAGACGCTGTTCGATCTCGCCCAGGCCGCCGACCTGCTCGGCAGCGAGGAAGCGAAGGCGCGCGCGGACGGCATGACGCGCCTGAAGCTCGTCCGCAACAATCTGCTCCGCGACTGGGCCGACTGAGTCAGGCGGCTAGCGCCAGCCTGCCCGGTCGTAGATCCGCACCGCCTCACCCTGATTCTCGCCGAGCAGCGCCGCGTTGATCTCGTCCTCTGCAAAGGTCCCGAGGGTGGTGATCGGTCCCGTCGGATCGCCCACCACCGGATACTCGTTGTTCCCTTCCGCAAAGAGGCGCTGGGCAAATTCGTCGGTCAGGTACTCGAGAAAGCGGATGGCATTTTCCCGGTTCGGTGCGTGCCGGGTGACGCCGGCACCGCTGATGTTCACATGGGTACCGCGATCCTCCTGATTCGGAAAGACGACGCTGAGCGCGTCCATCACCGACCGTGAGGCCGCATTTTCACTGCCGATCCAGCGGCCGAGGTAGTAGGTGTTGGCGAGCGTCACCTTGCACTCGCCGGAGGCAACGGCAGTGACGTTGCTCGTGTCGTTACCTTGGGGTGGACGTGCGAAATTGGCGGCCACACCGGCGGCCCAGGCTTCGGCCGCTTCCGCGCCATGGGCATCGATGAGCGACGCCATGAGCGAGAGGTTGTAGATGTTCGAAGAGCTGCGCATGCAGATCATGCCGGCCAGCGCCGGATTGGCCAGATCCTCGTAGCGTTCGAGAGGTACCGGAAATTCGGCTTCCCGATTGCGCACGATCACCCGGGCTCGCTTCGAGAGACCGAACCAGTGTCCGCCGGGCTCTCGCAGATGGGCCGGGATCCGCGCCTCGAGCACTTCAGACGCCACCGGCTGGAAGACACCCCGTTCCTGGGCCCGCCAGAGGCGACCGGCGTCCACGGTGATCAGCAGATCGGCGGGAGAGTAGCGGCCTTCGTTGAGGATCCGCTCCATGAGGGCATCGCTGCCGCCTTCGATGAGGTTGACGACAATGCCCGTTCGCTCCGTAAAGGTTTCATAGAGCGCGAGATCCGTGTCGTAGTGGCGGGCTGAGTAGATGTTCACCTGCTCCTGGGCAAAGGCGCCCTGTGCCGCGACAAGCGCGAGGGGCAGCAGGATCTGCCGAAAGAGCGTGCGCAGTGCAGGGGGGCTGAACGGTCGGTGCTTCACAGCTGGGTACCTCTTCGCTGGTGCCCGCCCGGAATAGCGTCTCCAGGATCCGGAGCGCTTGCGCCGTCAGGCTAAATGAGAATTATTCTTATCACTCGCAAACATACACAAGAAGGTCTTCTGACGCAAAACGCACCGCCACAGAATCCCCGGCTTTGAAGGCCGGTGGATCGACGCTGATCGTGCGCAGCCGCTCTTCCTGCTGCTCGAGGACCACGAGATAGCGCCCACCGAGAAAACGCACGTCCACAACGCGGGCAGCGCCATTCGGATCCATCGAGAGTTCCACACCGCCAGGCCGGACGATGACCTCCACGGCCGCACCGGGTGCAACCGGCTGCGCCCCAGGGGCCTGGTCTCCGGATCGATGAGGCAGTTCGAAGGCACCGAAAGCCGTCTCAACGCCATCGGCCGTTGCAATGCCGCCGATGGCATCGGTATCGCTGAAAAGCTCCGCCACGAAGCGATCGGCAGGCTTTCGCCAGACTTCCACCGGTGCCGCATCCTGCACGATCCGGCCGTCCCGGATCACGGCGATGCGATCGGCCAGCTCCATGGCCTCCTCGGGGTCATGGGTAACGACGATGCTGGGCACGCCGCTGTCTTTCAGCGTGCGCCGGGCATCTTCGCGCAGGCGCCGCCGCAGGGTGGAGTCGACGCTGGCGAAGGGTTCGTCGAGCAGCATGAGCCCGGGACGGGGTGCCAGGGCTCGCGCCAGCGCCACCCGCTGCTGCTGTCCCCCGGAGAGCGTATGCGGATAGCGCTCGGCGAAAGCAGCGAGCCCCACCTGCGCCAGCTGCTCTGCCACGCGCGCCTCCCGCTCCGCCGCCGCCAGCCCACCGAGTCCGAAGGCGACATTCGCGGCGACCGTGAGGTGCGGAAACAACACATGGTCCTGAAAAACGAAACCGAAGTTGCGCGCTTCCGGCGGGGGTTCGGCACCGGGTCTCGCCAGCAGCTCGCCGCAGAAGTGCACCTGCCCTTCCTGCAGAGCCTCGAGGCCCGCGAGCACCCGCAGGAGCGTACTCTTGCCGCTGCCCGAGGCCCCGAGCAGGCAGACGATCTCGCCAGCAGCAGCCTGCAGCGACAGTCCTTCGAGAACCCGAACAGCGCCATAGCAATGACCGAGCGATTCCACTCGAAGTACCGGCGCCGGAGTTTCCACACCCGCGGTCTCAGAAACCGTTTCGCTATACTGCCCGCCCATGGCCAGTCACCCCCTCACCGGCACAGCCACCGGACGCCCCTTCCGCTGGCCATCGATCTGGACCGTCGGTGCGCTGCTCATCGCGCTGCCCGTTGCTATCCCCATCATCGCGGTGCTGCTCACTTTCGCAGCCCCCGCAAGCGACGTCTGGCAACACCTGAGGGACAACGTGCTCTTCGAGTACGTAGTCAATACGCTTCTGCTCCTGATCTGGGTTGCGATGGTGACCGCCGTTATCGGGGTCAGCTGTGCCTGGCTCGTGGCCAACCGGGAGTTTCCGGGCCGCGGCGTTTTCGCGTGGTTGCTGATTCTACCCTTTGCCGCGCCGGCATATGTGGTGGCTTATGCCTACGCTGACATGCTCGCCTACACGAGTCCCCTGCAGAGCTGGCTTCGGGAAACCGGGCTCCTGACAGGCGGCCTGCCATCGATCCGCTCGCTGCCCGGGGCTGGACTGGTGCTCGGCTTCACCCTTTACCCCTATGTCTATCTCTTCAGCTACAACGCCTTCGCCGAACAGGCGCGGCCGCTTTCAGAAGCAGCCCGCACGCTCGGCGCCAGCAGCAGCCGGGCCTTTCTCTCCGTTGCCCTGCCTCACGCGCGGCCGGCCATCGCCGGTGGTCTGGCCCTCGCGCTCATGGAAGCCGCCGCCGATTTTGGGGTCGTGGATTTCTTCGGCGTACCCACGCTGACCAACGGCATCTTCCGCACCTGGTATGCCCAGGGGGAACAGCAGGCGGCCATGCAGCTGGCGGGCTGCCTGTTTCTGATCGTCGCGGTGCTGGTGGTTTTCGAGCAGCTGGCCCGGCGTGGTCTGCATGCAAACCCCGTCAGCCGCAACCAGCCACCGCCGCGCATCCCCCTCCACGGATGGCGCGCGCTGGCCGCAATGCTCCTCTGCGCCCTGCCGGTACTCGCCGGACTGCTGTTGCCTGGTGCGGTGCTCAGCCACCACGCCCTCACCACCGGAGATCCGCTCCTCGGCCGCTCTTTCCTTGCTTTCGCCAGCAACAGCGTCACCGTCGGGGCCCTGGCCGCCTTGCTCACCACCGGCTGCGCCCTCTGGCTCAACTACGCCACGCGCATGGAATCGACGGCGCGCGCGCTGCGCCTCGGTGTACGGACCGCCACCCTGGGCTACGCGCTTCCGGGCATGGTACTCGCCGTTGGTCTCATCGGGCCGCTAACGAGCCTCGATCGGGCCCTCGCCGGCTGGCTGGAATCCACCTTCGAACTGCGCACGGGACTGCTCCTCACAGGCAGCGTCGCGGCGCTGATCTTCGTTTACTTCGCACGGTTCCTGACCGTCGCCTTCAACAGCGTAGAAGGTGGCATGGCGCGCATACATCCGAACTACGACGGTGCCGCGCGCATGCTGGGTGCGGGTCCCGGCAGGCTGCTCTCGCGCATACACCTGCCTCTGCTGACGCCCGCCCTGTTGACGGCCCTGCTGCTCGTGTTCGTGGACGTGATCAAGGAGCTTCCGGCGACGCTGATCCTCAGGCCGTTCAACTTCGAGACGCTCGCCACCCGAGCCTACCGACTGGCCTCAGACGAGCGTATCGCAGAAGCCTCCACCGCCTCCCTGGCCATCCTCCTGGTCGGCCTGATTCCCGTGGCGCTCCTCGCCTGGCAGAACTTCGGCACCCGCAGACAGGCGTAACGATTTGTAACATATTGTCTGACAGTCGGGCGCCGGTCAGACGTTAACTCATTGAGAGTGAAGCAACTTCTTTGTTACAACCAAAACGTTTCGTTTCGTAACAAGGGAGAGAGTAGTCATGCCCGCAAGTCCTATGCGGCTTTCCGCGCGTCTGCGACGCTATCTGGCAACTTCCGTTGCCGCCTCCGCCGCACTGACCTTAAGTGCCGGCGTCATCGCCCAGGAAGGCGCAATCGAAGAGATTGTGGTGACGGGTTCCTACATCAAACGGGCCCCGGAGGATGCACCTTCACCGGTTCGCGCAATCGGCAGAGAGGAACTCGAAGCTAAAGGCACGCCACAGCTCGCGGATATGATCATGCGTCTGCCCAGCGTCGTTGGCTCAGAAAACGTAACCGCTCAGGAACAGAGCGTGGGCGGTGCGGGTGCTGCAAACATCAACATCCGCAACCTGGGATTGGCCTCGACGCTCGTTCTGCTGGACGGCAAACGGGTGAATGTAGGCACCTCGCTCTCGAACCGCGGTGAACAGTTCGTCGACATCAATCGGCTGCCATTCATCATGGTGGAGAACATCGAGATCCTGAAGGACGGCGCCTCCGCCGTGTATGGATCTGATGCGGTCGCGGGCGTTGCGAACTTCAAAACCCGGAGCAACTTCCGCGGTTTCGAGATACAGGCGCTCTATCAGGACTCCTTCAAAGGTCGCTCCTTCGCCTTTGAGGATACCGGTCTGCCGGAGGTGTACCGCAGCGGCGTCGAGGGCTTCAACAGCGACGAGGCCAGCGACACAGACATCGGCGCGATCTGGGGTTTTGGAAACGATACGACCAGCATTGTCATCGGCGCCAACTATTTCGAGCGGGACGCCCTTGCGACTCTCGGGCGGGACTTCGCCACGGAATACGTGATCGATCCCACTGTGTCCAATCCCAGCCCCTTCAACCTGCCGCAGGACCAGTTCGCAACCACACCAGGGCAAAGTGTAATTCCAGGAGTGGGTCCGAATGATCCGACCAACCTCATCAACGACTCCTCTTGCGTGGCCGTTGGCGGTGACCGTAGCCGAAACTCGGGACTCTGTTCCACGAAAAACGATCTGCTGTCCCGAGATCTCTTCTCTCAAGAGCGTCGCAAGCAGCTCCTGGGCACCTTCAGCCACGACCTGAACGAAAACGTTGAGATCTACGGGATGTTCGGCGGCTCAGAAAACGACACGGTGATCAATCAGTCACCTTCATTTCCGATCACCTCAGGCAGCGTTTATGACGCCAACAACCCAGGGCTGATCTATGAGGTAAACAGCGCCTTCGCCGCACTGGGCGCAGGCGAGATCCCGAACGGCGACGACGTCGCTAACCGCTTCATACCTGGTGTGCCGCTCCCGGTAGTCAACTTCCTGGGCGTTCCAACGCTGACGCCGGATCAGGCGCTGGGAGCGATCGACGCTGTGAACTTCAACGGTGTCGCGCGACCTTCTGTGGTTCACCTCGACCACGCGCAGGGCGTGCCGGCAGATGTGAATGGTGATGGTGTTGTCTCTGATGGCGAGATATTCAGAGGGCGCAACCAGAGCAAGATCAGCCGTGAAACGCGCCTCTTCTCCATCGGCGCTCGCGGTGACATCAACGAGTCCTGGAGCTTTGACACGTCCTATACCTATTCGAGCGAGAAGAGCACAACGATCTTCTACGATACTGTGCAACAGCGTCTGAACGATGCCTTGAACGGATTCTTCGGCATCGGTTGCGACAAGGATGCGCCAGGACAGAATCCCGGCGAAGGCCTCTGCACCTGGTTTAATCCCTTCGGCAACTCGGTTCTCGAACCGGATCGAGTGGTGCTGGATGGCTTCGGCAACCCGCACACACTCGGCAACGATGCTGCGTACACGGATGCGCTGTTCGGTGAAGGGGTAACCAATTTCGAGACACGCCTGTCGGTAGTTGATCTGATCCTGTCTACCGGTTCCGTGGGCGGCTGGGAGCTGGGCGGCGGCGGTGTGGGCCTGGCACTGGGTGCCCAGTATCGACGCGAAGACCAAAGGGTCGGCGGCAACGAGCTCGCCACTGACTCTAGCTTTCCCTTCGCCTTCACGGGTCCGACCATCCCTTACGATGCGGATCAGACCATCTGGGCGGTCTTCGGCGAGATGGCTTTCCCGATCACAGACGCCTTCGAGGTGCAGCTCGCCGTTCGTTACGAGGACTATGGCGGCGAAACCGGTGACACGATCGACCCGAAGCTCGCGGCCCGCTGGGAAGTCACCAACAATCTGATCCTTCGCGGCTCCGTGAGCACTTCATTCCGCGGTCCTTCTATCAACCAGACCTTCGGCCTGCAGACTGGCCTGCAGTTCACGCCACCACCGCCGGCTGAGTCGATCGAAGCTGCAGGGCTTCCGGAAGGCACCAGTTTCGGCAGCGGCGTATTCGCCCGGGTTCCGACCTTCGGCAACGAAGAGCTGCAGCCCGAGGACTCTACTAACTTCAACATCGGCGTGATCTGGAATGCAACGGACAGCCTCACCCTATCGGTCGACTACTGGAACTATGACTTCCAGAGCATCATTATCGGCGACGACTTTGTGGGACTCGCGAACGATTGTCAGATCGCCTGGGCCCAGGCGGGCCGCCCAGCGTCCGGAGACGCAGCCTATCTGGACGTCGAGCCCTGCAACTTCCGCAACCTGGACGGCAACGCCGCAACACCGGACATCATTCTGGACGCTGTGGGTAATCCCCTTTCAGTCGAGGCCAGCTATTCGAACGGGACTCAGCTTAAGACCTCTGGGATCGACTTCCTAGGACGCTGGGGTTTCGACACGAATGCGGGCAGCTTCGGCACCACCCTGGATCTGTCCTGGTTCCTGACCTACGACATCGACCGCGCAGTCACACCGTTCGATACCCGCGTGAATCCCGGTGAAACCGTGGATCTGGTCGGTGTGAGTGAGAACGTGTTGCTGGCACGACCGCTTCCGGAGTGGAAGGCATCCTGGCTGTTCGACTGGGCGCTCAACCAGCATTACGCGACCGTGGTCATCAACTACGTCGATTCAATCATTGAAACTCAGACCACCCCGGCAAATAACAAGGTACCGAGCTTCACTACAGTGGATGCCTCCTACACCTATAACTTCGACCGGATCGGCCTGGGTCTGACGGCTGGTGCCGTGAACCTTTTCGATGAAGATCCACCTTCTTCGAACGGCGGTTTCAACGGTTATGAGTCGACGATCCACGACCCGCGCGGAAGACTCTGGTACCTCCGCCTGCGCTACACGCTCTAGGCGTCGGCCACTGAACCGGGCCCCGACACGGGGCCCGGGTTTCCTCCCCTCAGACGTTCATCCAGCCTCCGTCGATGACGAGATCGGCGGCCGTCATATAGGACGAATCGTTACTGGCCAGAAACAGCGCCGCGTTCGCCATGTCCTGCGGCGTGCCTTCTCTGCCGAGGGGTGCCTGGCTCGCCACCATCTGAATGAAGCCTTCGAAGTCGTCCTCGGGCACGTTGGTTCGCTCGGCAAAGTGCGTGCGCACGATGCCCGGGCTCAAGGTGTTGACCCGGATGCCCCGCGGTGCCAGCTCTGCCGCCAGCGCCCTTGCCAGAGAGCGCACGGCTGCTTTGGATGAGAAATAGAGACTACCGGTCGCCACGCCTTTCTCATGGACCGCCGAACCGGTGAGAATGACGCTGGCACCGTCGTTCATGATCGGCAGCAGCGCCTGCACCGCGAAGAACACGCCCTTCACATTGATGTTGTACTGCGCATCGAAGTCGGCTTCGCTGATCTGCTCGATCGGCGCGAATATCCCGACCCCCGCATTCGCGAAGAGCACATCCACACCGCCAAAACGCTGCCGGGTGATCTCAGCCAGTCGCTGGAGGTCTTCGGTCCGAGTCACGTCTCCAACCACACCCAGCGCGTCCTCGCCCAGCGTTTCCACCGCCTGATCCACCGTCTGCTGATTGCGGCCGAAGATCACCACCTTCGCGCCCTCATCTACATAGTTTTTTGCCGCGCTGAGCCCGATACCGCTGTTCCCACCGGTGATGACGGCAACCTTGCCGGCCAGCTTCTGCGTTACGTCGTTCATGCTTCCTACTCCTTGATTGTTGGCAGCTTCTGTCGAAACCGTTGGCAAGAAAGATAGGGGTCGCCAAATAATCCATGAAATGAATAAACAATATTTTTATTATTAGCTTAGTGAATCAGAAAACCTCACAGCTCAACGCACTGGATCTCAACCTGCTGCGGGTGTTCGACGCGGTCATGCAGGATCGCAACGTCTCCCGCGCGGCCGAACGGCTGTTTTTGTCGCAACCCGCGGTCAGCCACGCCCTTGGCAGACTCCGGCACGCTCTGGGCGACCCGCTCTTCATAAAGGTGCCCGGCGGCGTTCGGCCAACGCCGAGAGCGCAGGAGCTTGCCGAGCCAATCAACCAGGCCCTCCACGCCCTCGACGAGGCGCTGCGACCAACAACATTCGATCCGGCGTTGTCGGGACGGGTCTTCCGTATTGCAACGCACGACTACTTCACCGCCGTGGTCGCCGCGCGACTGGCAGAGCGGTTGAGTGAGATCGCGCCCGGGATCAGCGTCCGCTTGAAACCCACCGAGGGCCGCGCCCTGGAGATGCTCGATCAACAGGAAGCCGACCTGGCAGTGAGCGCCTTCGGCGAGTTGCCGGACCGCTTTGCATCGCTGCAACTGTTTACGGATCACTACGTGTGTCTGATGCGGAAAGGCCACCCTCTGGCCCAGGGCAGAATGACGCTGAAGAAGTACGCCGATGCCCGGCATCTACTGATCAGCCCGCGCGGAGACGAGCGCGGGTTTTCTGATGCCGCGCTCGCGAGCGCCGGCTACACCCGCCACGTGGCCATGATCGTCAACCAGTTCGCACCAGCCGCAGAAATCGTCGCGAGCTCTGACCTGCTGCTGACCGTGCCCGATCGGATAGCGGCACCGGCCGCAGACCGTTTCGGGTGTGTGATTCGGCCGTGCCCGATCGAACCCCCCGATACGTTCCTGCAGACGTCCGTCGTCTGGCATGCGCGCCTCGGCGAACATCCGGCCAATCGGTGGTTACGGGAACTGCTGGTTGAGCTGTGCGCCCAGTAGCGGGCGGAGAGGAAGAGTCACCGGCGGGCCTGAGCCCGCCGGTGAACGCTGGCTTCAGAAACCGATCCGGAAGTTTGCACCCCAGATGCGTGGCTCATTGACGAAGCCCGTGTTGTTGTTGAAGTCGATACCGCCGCGCAGAATCTCGTTGTCGGTGATGTTGCGGCCGAACAGGGCAATTTCCCAGGATCCATCGGCTCGGCGATAACCGAGGCGCAGACCGAGTTCGCTTTCTTCACCGGCAATGTATTCAGCCGCTTCGTAGATGAAGAAGCTCGTCTCACCCTGATAGGCGTAGTCGAGTTGCCCGAAGAGCTCGCCGCCGTTGCCGACCGGTCGCATGTAACCAGCCGTGGCGTAAACGATGTGCTCAGGTGCCTGCGGGAATGCGTTGCCGTCGACGATGGCAAAGCCGTCGTCGTCGAGGGGATCCAGGACCGTGCAGATGCCGCTGCCACAGGTGTCGATGCGCAAAGCATCGTCACGAATCTCCGTGTCGTTGTAGCTGTAGCCAAGGGTCAGCACCAGGCCATCGACGGGCAGCCAGGTAATGTCCGCCTCGAAGCCCTGGCCGACGCCCTTGTCGGCATTGAGAAGCTGGACCAGGTTGTCTTCACCACCCACGGCCGTGAACTGCTGATCGCGGATCTCATAGTAGAAGAGCGCGGCATTGATGCGCAGCCGATCGTTGACGTCTGCTTTCACACCGATGTCGAAAGACGTGATCTTTTCCGAATCCGCCACGGAGGGGAAACCGAAGAAGGCAATATCCCGCCCCTGGATGGACGGCGCGCGGTAGCCGCGAGCCAGTCTGGCGAAGAGATTAACCGACTCGTTAACGCGGAACAGGGCAGCCAGGTCCCAGCTGATCTCGTCGTCAGACGCTTCACACAGGGAATTCTCCGGACCGCAGAGCACGTCCGCCGGGATGTTGGACTGCTCGATATCCAGCTCTTTCTCATCATCCGTGTAGCGGAGACCGGCGGTGAGGTTGAAGCGTTCGGTGAAATCGTAGCCAACCTGACCGAAGATGGCCCAGGACTTGTCCGAGTGCGTTACCGTTGACGCAGGCGCGAAAAACGGATTCGTGCTGATCGTGAATTCGCTGTCGAAGAAGTAGAGGCCGGCCTGCCAGTTCAAGGTTTCGCCCACATGGCTGAAGCGGAATTCCTGCGTGAACTGGTCGAGGTCATCGATGCCGTCTTCGGTCTGCGAATTGAAGGGGATCGGCGGCGGATTGGCGGTATCGCCGGAGCCGGACCCGCCATCGATATCACCCAGACTCGAACCGTCCGTCTGTTCGACGGCAGTGATGGACGTGAAGGTGACCGAATCGAAGTCGTAGTCGATCCTCAGGCTGCCGCCGATGCTGTCGTAGCTCTGCGGATTGTTGTCGCCCTCGTCGAAGAACACTTCGTCACGGGAAAAATTGTCGTTCAGCTTGGAGCTGCCGTCGCCAACGATATTGGCGCGGAACACGCTCGCCGTGCCGTCCAGCTCCCGGAAGTGCAGGTTGCCGAGGAACGACAGGCGCTCCGTGGCATCCCAGAGCAGCTGCCCGCGAAAAGCCAGCTCTTCGAAGCCACCGAGGGCATTGGATTCCCCGGTGAAGCCATTGTCGATCCAGTCCTTTCGGTCCTGATAAAGGAGCGAAACACGACCCGCCAGCTTGTCGTCGATGAGGCCGCCGCCAACGGCGCCTTCAAAGATCGTCGTCTGCGCATCGTCCGGGGCGAAGGTCAGGCTCGCATAGCCGCTCGGATCGTAGTCGGGCTTGACCGTATCGAGCTTGACGATGCCGGCCGGCGTGTTGCGTCCAAAGAGCGTGCCCTGCGGACCTTTCAACACTTCCACCCGCTCGATGTCGAAGAGCGGGAAGCTCTTCAGGATCACGTTCTCCTGCACCACCTCGTCGACCACAACGGATACCGGCTGCGATGCCGCGAGGTCGAAGTCCGTGTTGCCGAGGCCACGGATGTAGAAGCGTGGGGCCACGCGGCCGTTCGATGATTCCGCATAGAGACTCGGAACTCGAGTGGCGAGGGCTCTGATGTCGTCACCGGCTTCGAGGATGTAGTCGAGCTGCTCGCTGTCGAGCGTCGAGATGGATATGGGCACCTCGGCGAGATTCTGTTGCCGCCGCTGTGCGGTCACGGTGATTTCTTCGAGCACCATGCCCGATTCTTCGGCGGCTGCTGGCACACCGCCCAACAGCAGCAGACCGGCCACGGCCGGCGCGTTCACTCTCCACATAACGATTTCCCCGTTAAGGTTTTTCTGGTTTTGTTGCCTGCCGAATCGTTGTCGACAGTGGCTTCTTCTGGGTCGCGGCTTTCTTCGTCCGCTTAATGCCAGGGCTTGCAGCTGGATGCCTTCGACCCAACTTGTGCGTCCGACTACGCAACTGGCTATGCAATATGCGTGCTAGCTTTTCGGCCTGGTCGCCCGTTCCAAGGTGCTCTCCGGACCACCATCCTGGCAGCCGCTGCATGCCCCGAGGCAACCGCTCAGGACAGCGGCGGGTGGGTCTCACGGTCGGCTTTCGGACACCCGGCCTCAGAGGGCGCGCCATTCTAGCGCAGCAGGCGCCTGTATTTGCACCAGTCCGAAGCAGGATGTGATCAGGCAGAACCCGAGCATGCAGATTCCCGCAAGGCCCTTGAGCGGCGGGCGGGTTCGGGCACAATCACCGCCCTTCGAGTACGGAGTTCCTCATCCATGCGCGCCGCTATCCGCCCCAGCCTTTGTTGCGTGATCCTCGTTTCCCTGACCGTTATCAGCCTGCAACCGAGGGCAGACGCCAACCAAGCAACCCTGTATCTCTATCTGGCCGGACCTGGCGTGTTTCTCGACGACGCCGCGGCTTATGGCGAACGACGCAAAGCCCGGATTCAGGCGCTCGCGGAAGAACACGACTGGCCGGTGGCAGTCGAGGGGCTCTACCCCCTCGACAACGAGATCGAAGACTTCGCGGAGACTCGCGAGACAGGCATCCGCATCTATCGGGCCAACATGGCGCAGCTTGAACGGGCCCACGCGGTCATTGCCAACATGGTGCGCTTTCGCAGCCCAAGCATGGATGTTGGCACCGCCTTCGAAATGGGCGTGGCGCGAGGTATGGAAAAGCCGGTCTTCGGTTACTACGACGCCGTTCCTTTCTATGGCGCAGCAGACTTCACCGGCACGCCGCCAAGCTACGCCGAGCGCGTTGCCGCCTACTACGACCTGCGTTTCGACACCGACGCGCCGCTGAAAGATCCGGACGGTTTGAACGTGGAACGCTTCGCCATGACCGACAACCTGATGCTGACGGGCGCCCTCGACGACGCCGGCAAACCGCTGGCCGGCAGCTTCGACGAAGCGGTGATCAACGCGGTGACCTGGCTCCTCGAGGCCCGGGATGCCGCCGTGCCGTCCCCTTGAGTCAGGTCAGTTCACGCATCCACTTATCGTCGTAGACGGGTGGGGTGGCCAGCAGACCGTCGATGAGTCGGTCCGGATCTGTTTCGACGAGCAGAATGTTTCGATGCTCGGGCTTGAGGAAAGACTCCCGGACGATCTTGTCCAGGAAGTCGAGGAGTTCGTCGTAGAAACCGTCCACGTTGAGCAATCCGATGGGCTTTCGCAGGATGCCGAGCTGCACCCAGGTCGAGATTTCGAAGGCTTCCTCGAGCGTGCCGATACCGCCCGGCAGCACGGCGAACCCTCGGGAGAGCGAAGCCATCCGCGCCTTGCGCGCATGCATGGACGGCTCTATGAGCAGCTCCGTGAGACCGGTGTGCCCCACTTCCTTCTCGACCAGCGCTTCCGGGAGCACGCCGGTGACGCGCCCACCCTGCTCGAGCACCGCATCAGCCACCACCCCCATGAGACCAACCGATCCGCCGCCGTAGACCAGTCCCAGATCACGAGCGGCCAGGCGCTCGCCAAACTGCTTCGCACCATCACGGTAAGCGTCGCGAGCCCCTATACTGGAGCCCGTAAAGACACAGATGTTGTCGGGGGTCGCCACCACGACGGCCTCCAGCGCATGAGCAGACGGCGAAGCATAGCCGCGGCTGCCAGTGAGGTCGACGACCCGCAGCGCTTCAGCAAAGCAGGATTCAGTCATGGAAAAAGTCAGCGCACCGTCCTGGCGGGAGCGTCTCGACGCGCGTTTCGAAATCAACGCGCACGGCTCGACCCTGCGCCGCGAAATCACCGCCGGGGTTACCACCTTCCTGGCCATGGCCTACATCACGGTCGTGAATCCAACGATTCTCTCGGAAGCGGGCATGGATTTCGGCGCCGTGTTCGTCGCCACCTGCCTGGCAGCCATCGTCGGCACCCTGATGATGGGGCTTCTGGCCAACTACCCCATCGCGCTTGCGCCGGGCATGGGTCAGAACGCCTTCTTCACCTACACGGTTGTCCTCGGCATGGGGACCAGCTGGCAGATCGCGCTCGGCGCCGTGTTCATCTCCGGCGTACTCTTTGTGCTGCTGTCGCTGCTCCCGGTGAGGGAGTGGCTCGTCAACGCCATACCGCGGAATCTGAAACTCGGTATTGCCGCCGGGGTCGGACTCTTCCTCGCCTTCATCGCCACGCAGAACGCCGGCGTCATCGTCGGAAATCCGGCCACGCTCGTGACCCTCGGTGACCTGACGAGCTTCGGCCCGATCGCTGCCCTGTTCGGGTTCGTGCTCATCGCCGCACTCACGGCCCGGCGCATTGCCGGCAGCGTGATGCTCGGCATGCTCGCGGTGGCCTTCCTCGGCTGGGCGGCCGGCGACGCAACGCTGGTCGGGACCGTCGCCTTACCGCCGTCTCCTGCCCCGGTGCTCCTGGAGCTGGATATTGCCGGCGCGCTGCAGCTGTCCATGGTCACCATCATCCTGTCGCTGCTGCTGATCGACGTCTTCGATACCGCCGGCACCCTCGTCGGGGTGGCAACGCGCGGTGGGCTCATGGGCGAGGATGGTCGCCTGCCACGGCTGCGCCAGGCCCTTTTCGCCGACTCAGCAGCCACCCTCGCTGGCTCTGTGTTCGGCACTTCCTCGACCACGAGCTATCTGGAGAGCGCCGCCGGTGTGGAAAGCGGCGGCAGGACCGGGCTCACGGCAGTGGTGGTGGCGGGGCTCTTTGTGCTCTGCCTGTTCTTCGCGCCGCTGGCGCAGAGCATTCCCGCCTATGCGTCTGCGGCAGCCATTCTGTTCGTCGCGTCCGTGATGCTTGGCTGCATCACCGACATGGACTGGGAGGACGCCACGGAGTTCGGCCCGGCCGTGATCACCACCCTGGCCATTCCCCTGACCTTCTCCGTGGCCGACGGCATTGGTCTCGGCTTCCTCGCCTATGCGGGCATCAAGCTCGGGGCCGGACGCCCCGGCGAAGTATCCGTCGCCGTGTACGTGGTCGCCGCGATCTTCGCGGTCAAGTTTCTCGTTCTGTAACCGTGTCCAGACGCAACAGCCCCACCTGCCAGCGAGCCTCAGGACGGCCGCGCGCCCTGGGACCGCTGCTCGCCGAGGGCCTGGTGCTGCTGACCGGCCTCGTCCTGACACACTCGGCGGCTGCCGCAGCGGTGACGCAGCAACCGACCGCGCCCTCCAAGCCTCGGCTCGTCGTGCTCCTCACCATCGACCAGCTGCGCCCGGATCGAATCGGCCCGCAGCTGCCTGGTGGCCTGGGACGCCTGAGCCGCGACGGGTTCGTCTTCAGCCACGCCACGCTGAACCACGGGCTCACCAACACCTGCCCCGGGCACGTGGTCGTCTCCACGGGCGTCAATCCAAACAAAGCCGGCATTCCCGGAAACAGCTACGTAGATCATGACACGCTCGAGCAGCGCTACTGCGTCGACACCGACGACCCGGCGCATCAGGTGTACGGTGGCACCGAGCGCCGCGCGCCAACGGCAATTACCGTCAGCACCATCGGCGACTGGTTGAAAGCAGCGGAGCCGGGTGCGCGCGTGTTTTCCATCTCCGGCAAAGATCGTGCGGCCATCACCATGGGTGGCCACCAGGCCGATGGGGTCTACTGGTACTCCGACGCAGTCGGCGCTTTCACCAGCTCCGCCTACTACCCGCCATTACCCCAGTACGTGCACGCTTTCAACGGCACTGACTTTTTCAGCGATGGTTTCGCCGCTCGCTTCCCCGAGCGATGGGAGCACGGACCGGGCACGCTGCGCCCGGACGACTATCACGGCGAGGCTGACGAGCACGGCAGAAGCTCCGGTCATCCGCTGAACAGCGGCGATCAGGCAGCGCGCGCCGAACAGATCCGCTACTCACCCTATCTGGACACGGCAACCGCCGCCCTGACGAAACAGGTCTTCCTCGCAGAGCAGCTCGGGCAGCGAGGTGTGACCGATCTGCTGGCGGTGTCCTTCTCCGCCACCGACACGGTCGGCCACCTCTATGGACCCTTCAGCGCCGAAGCCGAAGACGCCCTTGCAGTTCTCGACGCGGAGATCGGACAGCTGCTTGCGCTCCTCGACGAATCCCTGGAAGGCGACTACCTGCTCGCGCTGACCGCCGATCACGGCGTGATGCCGCTGCCGGAATGGCTTGCGGACAACGAACAGCTCACCTGTTCGCTCGAAGACGGCCGTCTGAACCCCGTCCGCTCCGTGGTCGGACTTTACTGGTCACTTTACTGGGCCTTTACCGCCCCCTTCGGCAATCCGGCAGACCTCGTGGGCTACTCGGCCGCGGGGTTCACCGTGCACGAAGGCGCGGCCCGGGAAGCGGGGACCAGTGTCGCGGAGGTTGTTGCCTGGCTCGAAAACTATTTCGAAAGCCAGGCCGGGACCCGGGAAGCCTGGACAGAAACCGAGATTCTCACCGGGACCAGTGACACCGCGGCGCTGCTGCGCAACTCCTACGTACCCGGCAAGAGCGGTCATCTCATGCTCCAGCTGGAGGAAACCTGCGTGATGACCTCCTACTCCGGCGGCGGCACGACGCACGGCACCGTGTATCACTACGACCGGCACATCCCGATGATTTTCTATGGGTCTGGCGTTCGCACCGGCCGCTCCGCAGACTCGCGACACAGCATCGATATTGCACCAACACTGGGCAAGCGCCTCGGTTTACCTTTGCCAGTCGATCTCGACGGCCGGGCCCTGGACATCTGGCAGGCTGAGTAAGCGCGGAATCTGGATCTGGGTCTCGGAATCAGCGAGCGACCGCCGTTAGCATTTTCGCGACCCCATTGCGGTCGACCGCCACCCGAACATCATTCGTCGCCAGCCAGGAGGTATCGGCAGTGACAGGACTCAGCGAAACCAGATCCACCCCAGCCGCCCGCTTCACCGCGGCCTGCCTCGACGGCACTGCCAGCCTGCTCCATCTGCAGCTGACGGCCTGGGATGCCGCTCGCGCCTGGGCCCACCTCGGCCGACGTCTCACCGGCACTGGGGCCAGCAACGATGGCACCTGCGGCGGTGCGGGCACCGAGACCGCCCCTCGGGCCGCACAAAAAGCACCAGCACCGAAACTCGCCGTCGCACCGGAAGCGGCTGCCAGCGACGGCCCCGCCGAGGTCGTTTCCGAGGCTCGAGCCCGGGTCTATCAGGACGACGGCGACCTCTATCGCTTCCAGCTCATTGCCCGCGACGGCAGTGCCATACTCACGAGCCGCAGCTACGCAGATCGCAAAGGCGCGCGCACCGGCCTGAACGCCCTGCTCCGAAACGCCGCGGACGAATCCCGCTACCGCAGGCTCCAGCGTGACGACGGCAGCCACTATTTCGAAGTCAAAGCCGCAAACGGTCGCAATCTCTGGACCTCGGCGGATTACGAAGACGTCGATCGTATGAACGCGGATCTGCTCCGCCTCATCGAAACCGCCTGGCGCACGGCCAGCCGCTGAGCCCACAGGAGCCCCAGCTCCGCACAGACCGGGGTGATTGGCGGCACAAGCAGCAGCGGTCGAGAGCGATGCCGTTCAGCGTCGCCTGTCCTCAGAGACCGTTGATAAAGGCGCCGATCACGCCACTCGCCTCTTCGAGGTGGGCGCGCCCGTCGGGGCCCGTGTAGTAGTGCGTGGCACCCTTGACCATATGCAGCGTTTTCCGGTCGTGGCTCACCGCATCAAAGAGCCGTGAGGTATGGCTCGGGGTGCAGGCATCGTCGGCCGTATTCCCAACCACCAGCACCGGCACGCTGATCTGCCCACCGGCCGCAATGGCATCACAGCGCGCATCGTCATAGCTCCACTGGCTGAGCCAGCTGCGCAGCGTGCAGAATCGCGCCAGACCGACCGGACCGTCATTGACGATCTTCGGATCGCCGAGATAGCAGACCCCCGGTTTCCGGTCGCTCGGCTCAACATTCGGATCGAGCCAGCGCGGATCCGCCATGGTGCCGTGCACGGTGAACGCAAACTCGCTCCAGGGGCTCTCCGAGGCCCGCACTTCCGCCAGCTTGTCTTTCACCCAGGCAGTGATGCGCCGGTTCCTGGCCACCTGCGCGGCGGCAAAGTTCTCGAGGAAGTCCGTGCTGTAGGGGGGCTGGTTGGGATTCGACGCGTCGTACAGATTCAGCGCTGGATCTCTCGACGCTGGCTGAGTTTCGTCGGTGATGGAGGGATCGATCCACTCCGTGAAGATGCGATGGCGGCTGACGTGCGCGGCCAGCATCATCACCGCGTCGGCCGCCGGAAGCCGGGCTGCATCAACGCTGTAAGGGTCCCCGGCGGCCGTATCGACGATACCCTCTCCCGCCTCTGCGAGCGCCTGATACCACATGGCGAGCGAGCCACCGCCGGACCAGCCGGCAAGAACAATTTTCGAGTAGCCCAGCCGATCCCGGGCATCGCAGATCGCTTCTCCGAGGTCGCAGGCCACCTTCTCCATGATCAGCGCATAATCGGCACCCCGGTAACGCGAATTGGCCCAGAGCACATGGTGGCCGACCCTGGCAAGCTCCCGAACCATCGGCAGATACATGCCGCCGCCGACGGGATGCATGAACACGATGAGCGTGTCGGAAGGCTGGTCGATCGGCCGAATGAGGTGGCAGTCGAGGCCTACGGTGGCGCCACCGCCGCCGTAAACGTCGCTGTAGGTGGCGTTCTCAAGAAACCCAACCACATAGGCAATACGTTCGCAGCCGCGCGGCGTGCCCGGTTGATTCGCAGTCGTCACCTGTCAGCCCCCTGAGTTCGAAGTCCAGCGAGCATACGTCAGCAGAGCAGGCGTGGAAAAGCGAACCAGCGCCGTATTCCGGCACTGGAAGACGGTGCCGGCAGCACACTCGACGCCTTCAGCGCAAAGCACCACACTAGTGCCCATGCCGGAGTCTGCCGAAGTCAGTGACACGACACCGCACGGGACCTTCGTATTCGGAGCCTATCGGGTCAACCTGAGCACCTACGAGCTCTTCGCGGGAGACGAGCCGGTGCCTGTGGAGCCGCAGGTGTTCAGCCTGCTGAGCTACCTCATCGCTC
This sequence comes from Pseudomonadales bacterium, assembly GCA_965230005.1. Taxonomy (GTDB): domain Bacteria; phylum Pseudomonadota; class Gammaproteobacteria; order Pseudomonadales; family Azotimanducaceae; genus SZUA-309. The sequence continues at coordinate 4,890,152 of OZ245934.1, read as the reverse complement.
ATCGGGACCGTGTCGTTTCCAAGGAAGAACTCCTGGACGAACTCTGGGGCCATCGCTACGTCAGCGACGCCGCCCTTTCCACCCAGATCAAATCCCTGCGCCGGGCCGTCGCCGACGACGGCCAGCGCCAGGCGGTCATACAGACCGTACGGGGCCGCGGTTACCGCTTCGTGGCGCCCGTTGAGACAGCCGTCGAAGCGGCACCGGCACCCGCGCCAACCCCGCGCCGCACGGCTGCAAGCAATCTGCCCCGGGAGCGCACCCCGCTCTTCGGCCGGGAAGCCGACGTGGCCCAGTGTCTGGAGCGTCTTGCCGAGAATCGGCTGGTCAGCGTGCTCGGCATCGGCGGTACCGGAAAGACGCGGCTGGCAGCCCGAGTCGGGCGCGAAGCGCTGACGCGCTTCGATGACGGCGTCTGGTTCATCGATCTGATTCCGCTGACAAGCGTGGAAGCGCTGGAAACGGCCATCGCCGACGTACTCGGCATGGCACTGACCGCCGAAGCGACGCGCCCGCAGCTGATCGACGCCCTCCGACACCGGGCCGTGCTGCTCATCCTCGACAACTGCGAACACCTGCGCGCTCCGGTTGCCGATCTGGTAAACGATCTCCTCGAGTACACGATGGAACCGAGAATTCTGGCAACGAGTCGGGATCCGCTGGGCCTCCTCGACGAGTATCAGTATTTCCTGAACCCTCTGGTCACAGCGGTCAGCAGCGGCGTCGCGCCCGCGGTGCAGCTCTTCACCGCCACCGCCAGCCGCCACGGCGTGGAAGTGGGTGCTGAGCAGAGCAGCGACGTCGAGCACATCTGCGCGCAACTCGACGGACTGCCGCTGGCCATCGAACTCGCCGCCGCGCAACTTCGGCATCTGACCCTCGAGGAGCTTCGGCAACGGCTGCACAAACGCTTCGAAGTCCTCGCCGGAAGGGAAAGAACGGTCTCCGGACGGCAGAGCAATCTGCTCGGGGTGCTCGAGGACACCTGGCAGATGCTCGATGACTTCGAGCAGGCGCTGCTCGGGCAGCTTGCCACCTTCCCTTCGCGCTTCACGATGACGGCCATCGAGGAAGTACAGAACGACACCCCAGGGCAGGTGATCTCCGCCGGCATCGCAAGGCTCGTGGATCTCGGGCTCATTCAACGCACGGCGAGCCGTGGGGTCTGGTGGCGGGTACTGGAAACGGTGCGCGAATTCGCCGTCCGAGACCTCTCCCCTGCAGACAAAGCAGCCAACGCTGAGCGGCATGCCCAATGGACGCTGCGCAAACTCGGTCGGTTTCCCGACGACCAGTTGGACAATCTCACACAGGCCGAGTGGTGCATGGACCACTATGCGGACCTCGAAGCGGCCGAGCAGCACTTTGCCCAGTCCGGCGCAAGCGAGCAGGCCTACGCGCTCTGCGCAGGAACCGGGCTCATGGTCCAGCTCGATGACGGGGCCCGGGCCAAGGATCGCCTCGAACGCGCCGAGCACTATCTTTGCGGCAGTCCGAGCGCCTACTGGCAGGCCCGACTCCATGCCATCGCGGGTTTGAGCGCCCAGGCAAACCGACTGCCGGAACGGCTGAATCACCACAACGAAGCCTATCTCGAGCTTGCCCGCCGCGAAGGCGATCCGGAACTGCTCGCCAATGCGCTGCTCATGCAGAGCCTGACGACCGGCTTCGTGGATCCGGAGCTTGCCGTCGCCCAGCTCGATGAAATGGTCGCGCTGGGACGGGAAGCGGACAACGCGTCACTCGTCGAATCCGGCACCTGCTACCGCGCCTGGCAGCACGTCATGGGCCGGGAGTATGACCAGGGACGCAAGTTGGCCGAGGCGCTGGTCGCCCGCTTCGACGCGGCCCCGAGCGCCATCGACAACTCCGCCTACAACGGCATCGGCATCATCATCACCTGCACCGTCGTCGAGGAACCGGCAGTCGCAGCCCGCTGGGCCGCCCGCCTCGACGGTTTCCCAGCGGTGCTGAACTTCTGGGGCATTCAGAACCTGCTCGCCTGCGTGGAAGCGAGCACGGCGGATTTCACGGCGGCCGCCCGACGCTGCCTGGACATTAAAGCGCGCCTCAACCTCGCCGCCCGGGACGAGTTTCCGGACGTGCTGGTCACCGCCACGCTGCTGGCTCATCGCCACGGGGACGCCGCTCGCGCCCGGCGCTGGCTCGCCGCCATCCGCTGGAGCCGGGTGCCCATTCAGATGTATCACACCATTGCCGTCTACCGGATGCTCTACGAAGCTCTGGGCTTCGGCGACTACGACAAAGACTCGAGCCCAGGCCTCGACGACGTTCGCACCGATGTAGTGGCGTGGCTCACCGCCCTGGCGGAAGGGTCGGAAGGCTGATTCTGCTAGCATAAGCGGCTTTGCGCGAAGTCCCTCGCACCGTGGCCGCAACGTCAGAGCTCACAGCGCCAACCTACGCCTTCGACGCCTTCGAGCTCGATCTCGGCGCGTTCACCCTGCGTGCCGGAGCAGACGAAGTTCCCCTCGAACCGCAGGTCATGAGCCTGCTCGCCTACTTCGTGCAGAACAGCGACAAGCTCATTACCCGGGAAGAGCTGCTGGACGAACTCTGGGGCCACCGCTACGTCAGCGAATCCGCCGTGGCCACACAGATCAAGGCGCTGCGCAAAGCCCTGGGCGATGACGGCCGGAACCAACGCATCATCAGAACGGTTCATGGCCGCGGCTACCGTTTCGTCGCCGACGTCCGAGAGCGGCGCAACAACCCGCCACCGGCGGCCGCCGTCACCAGCCAGCGCAGCAGCAACCTGGGTTACGAGCGGACCAAACTGATCGGTCGCGATCGGGAGCTCACCCGCTGCATCGAAGCCTTCGAGAGCTACCGCCTGGTCTCGCTGCTCGGCATGGGCGGTTCCGGCAAAACGCGGCTGGCAAAAGCCATCGGCCGCACGGTGCAGGGTGACTATCCCGACGGCGTCTGGTTCGTCGATCTCGTCCCCGTGCGCGACGGTCCCGGGATCGACACGGCCATCGCCTCGGTCATGGGCATCAGCGTCCGGGCCGGAGAAGCACGCGCCCAGATTGCCGAGGCCGTCCGGGACAGCCAGGTGCTGTTCATCCTCGACAACTGCGAGCACATCGAAGACGACGTCGCCGCCGCCCTCGACTATCTGCTGGAAAACACCCTGGGGCCGAAGTTCCTGGCAACGAGCCGCGACCCCATCGACCTCGCCGATGAACTGCGTTTCTTCATCGATCCCCTACCCGTGCACAGCGACGAAGGCACGGCGCCTGCCGTGGAGCTCTTCACCCTGACGGCCGAGCGCCACGGCATGCCGGCCGAGCACCTCCATGCAGGCCAGGTTCAACAGATCGTCGAACGCCTGGACGGCCTGCCTCTGGCCATCGAGCTGGCCGCCGCGCAGCTCAAGCAGCTGACCCTCGAAGAGCTGGCCGAGCGCCTCGACCGCCGCTTCGAACTCCTCGCAGGCCGGCAGCGTGAAGGCGATCACCGCCAGGACAGCCTGATTCGCGTGGTCGAGAACACCTGGCAGCTCCTCGACTCGGAAGAGCAGCGCCTGCTGGGGCAACTGGCGGTGTTTCCAGGCCAGTTCACCGTCAACGACATCGAGGAGGTTTTCGCCGGGGAGCTGCCGAACGGCATCTCCTTTGCCATGTCCCGGCTCGTGGAGCTGTGTCTCCTGAGCCGAACGTCCCGCAGCGGCGGCTGGTGGCGACTGCTCGAAACGGTGCGGCTCTTCGCCCTGGAGAAGCTGAGCCCCATCGAGCGCGAGAAAAACACCGAGCGTCATGCCGAATGGGTCCTCGAGCGCCTCGGCGCCTATCCGGAAGACCACCTGCACTCCTTCACCCAGGCACGCTGGTGCGCAGACCACTACTCGGACCTGACGGCGGCGGAGCTGCACTTCGACGCCATCGGTCGGCGAGCCGACGCCCTCGACATCTGCTGCGCCACGGGACTCATGATCCAGCTCGACGATGGCGCTCGCGCCAATGCCAAGCTCGCCCGTATCGAGCACTATCTGGCAGACACAGAGGACACCTTCAGCCTGAGCAAACTCCATGGCACGGCCGCGCTCTGCGCTCAGGTGATCCGGAATCCCGAACGCCTCCGCCGGGAGGCGGAGATCAATCTCGAGCTCTGCCGCATCGTCGACGAAGCAACACGCGTCTGCGGTGCGCTGATTCTCACGTCCCTGACAAACAACTTCGTCAATCCCGAGCTTGCCCGGACCCAGCTCGAAGAAGCCATTCGCCTCGCCGACGAGGACGGGCACCCGCCAACACGGGATCTGGTCCTCAGTTACCGGGTCTGGTCCGATGCGGTCACGGGTAAGCTGACCTCGGCCGTAGCCCTGGCCGAGCCCCTGGCCGGGCGGCTTCTGGACGCCGAACGGCCCCTGGACAATCCAACCTACAACGCGGCCTGCGCCATCGCCGCCTGTGAACTCTTCCAGAATCCGGCTCAGGCCCGGCGCTGGGCGAGCCGGCTTCTTGAGCGACCAGAGGCACACAGCCTCTGGGGCGCGACACTGCTTTATGCCAGCGTGTTCGCCTCGGTGAACGAACCGGCCGAAACGCTGAAGCATATGGAAACCGTCGAAACCCGCTTGCGCCGCGCTGGCCGCAGTCCCTGGCCCGACCTGCTGGTACCCGCCATTGTGCTGGCGTACCGGCGTGGTGAAACGGACTTAGCCGCCGGCTGGTACGGTGCGATCAGAGCATCGAAGCAGCCGCAGCAGACCTTCCACGGCATCGTCGTCTACCGGCAGCTGCGCGATCTGCTGGAGCCCGGCGCCGCCCAGGGCTCCCTCGAGGGTGCCGGCTTAAGCGCTATCGACTGGGTCCGGAGCCAGCTCTGATTCGATCGCCCGGCCAACGGTAAGGGCTTCCCGAAGGGGCTCCGGCAGCTCACGGTAGGCCGCATCGGGCAATGCACCGAGCCCTTCCACCAGTTTCGAGAAAAAGGCCCGTCCGGCGGCAACGCCGGCAATGTCGAAGATCTCCGCATCACTGAAGCCCGCTGCACGCAACGGCGCAACATGGGCGTCCTCGGCCACCGCCGTGGCGCTCCGGGCCAGCTGCGCCCCATAGCGCATGGCTGCCGCTTCCGCGGGTGTGACGATGTCGTCGTAATCACCGCGGGCGAGCAGCGTGATTTCCACGTCCGTGAAGAACGCTCGGAGCTTCGTGCCGTGCGCCAGACTGCAGCTGGAACTCTCCAGCGCAACAGCGGCGGCAAAGGTCACGAGCTCAAAGAGCCGCGGGCTGACATGCCGACGCAGTCCGCGCTGAAGATCGGCCCAGAGATCGATGATCTCCGGGCGGTGGCAGAAGAGTTCCGCGTAGTTCGGCAGGTAGCCGAAAGCCTGGCGCTGCCGTTCGTATATGGCCTGCACATGCGGCGCCTTTTCAGCCGCCGGATTTCGTTCGATGAACGCCATGATCAGCGCTCCCTCTGTTCTGGAAAGGTGCCACCCTCCAGGGTGAGGGGCGGATCGATGCGGTACTGCTCAATCTGCACCTCTTCCCCGAGATCGGCGTAGTCACCGTTCGCCCGCTGACGCCGGAACTCGCCGAAGTTGATGGGCCGGTAGCGGGCCGGTGCTGCATCCCTGCCCTCGAGGGGTGCGTAGACGAAGCTGTCCTTCGGATTGAAGAAGAACGGCACACTCATGCGCGACCGCTCCCGCTGGCAGCGGACCCGATGCAACGGTGCCTGATAACGATCGTTGGACCAGACCTGAATCACGTCGCCGATGTTGATGATCAGCGCTCCCTCGACCGCCGGTACCGGGTGCCAGGCGCCATGCACGAAGACTTCCAGGCCGGGAACCCCATCTGTGAGCAGCAGCGTCAGGGCACCCGCGTCCGTATGATGGTTCACACCGAGATGGCCGCGCTCCGGCACGGCCACAGCGTCCGACGCCGCAGGTTCGGGGCACTCCGGGTAGTAGTTGAGGCGCACGAAGCTCGCGTGTTCCGGCTCGAAAGCATGGAACAGAAAGGAGCCGCCGACACCCAGATTGGCGGATATCGCCGCCAGCAACTCGTAGGAAAGGGCTTCACAGGCCGCGTAATGCGACTCTCCGAGGCGCTTCAGGGTCGGATGCCAGGCCGGCCACTGCGGCACGAAGTCGCCGACCGCCGGGCCATAGTCGAAGGTCTCCTTCCAGTCCCGAGTGTTCTTCGTGAGTTCCTCGTCGAAGTAACCCCAGGCATTCACCGCCGTGCGTCGGACCTGGTTTTTCCTGGTCTTCGCGGCAGCGAAGAACTGCTGTGCCTCGGCAAACAGCGCACCGTTCGCGTCCAGGCCGTGGTCAGTCAGATAGAAGACACCCCACTCGCGACAGGCGAGATCGAGTTCTGCGAGCGTCTCCGGCCGCGAGAGCTCGCGGCGGGAGATCATCCTTGGTCGTTCACTCATGGTCATTCCTCCTCGGCTTTTTCCTTGGCTTATTTCCTTGGCTTGGTTCCTTGGCTGTGTTTCTGATCGGACTCAGCCTGCACGGCTGTGCAACCACTTCGGCAACAGGCTGTAGGGATCGTCTTCGAAGGGCGTGTAGGCGATGGCCATGGCATCGAGCGCCTCTGCAAAGCCACCGTCACGCTGGAAGTCGAAGAGTTCCGTACAGCCGCCGACGAGCTGGCCGCCCACGTAGATCTGCGGAATCGTCGGACTGCCCGTACGCTGTGCAAGCACGGCGCGGATTTTGTTGCCGAGTTCGCCCGCCTGGTAAGCCACCGAGTCGAGGTCGACCGATCGGTACGCCACACCCATGGCCCCGAAAAGATTGCGGGCCGACCAGCAGAACTCACACCACTCCAGGGCGAACATCACCACCGGCTCCTGCGCCGTCAGCTCGTCAACGATTCGTTCGGCCTCCGGATCGAGGACCGGGCGTGCCGGTGCTGCCGCCGCTGCGGGCTGTGGCGCCGGGGTGGTCGGCTGATCGAAGCGGAAGCCCGCCGTCGATCGGGAAATCTCGAGCTCTGCGGCATCCATGTCTTCGCCGATGTCCGCAAAGAGCGGCGTCGACAGGTAACGCTCACCGGTGTCCGGCAGCATGCAGACGATGTTCGCGCCAGCCGGTGCATCGGCTGCAATCTCGAGGGCCGCATGCAGCGTCGCCCCACTGGAGGTGCCGACGAAAATGCCCTCCTCCCGCGCCAGCCGACGCGACGTCGCCATGGCCTCGTCGCCTGGCACCGGTTGTATGGCATCAATGAGATTCTGCGCCGCGGCCTCTTCCGTGAGCCGGGAAATGAAGTCCGGGCTCCAGCCCTGCATGAGGTGCGGCTTGAAGTTCGGGTGGCTGCCACTCGGCTTGCCCTGGGCATCCCGGGGCTGAGGGATCCCACTGCCGAGGACCTGAGCGTTATCCGGCTCCGCGGCAATGATGCGGGTGTCCGGCGACAGCTCCCGGAAGCTCGAGGCGACGCCGTTCAGGGTGCCGCCGGTACCGAAACCGGTAACAAACGCATAGAGCGGATCACCGGCCATGTCCGCAAGAATTTCCGGCACGGTGGTTTCCCGGTGGACCTGGGCGTTGGCAGGGTTCTCGAACTGCCGGCAGAGAAACCAACCGTGTGCCTCGGCAAGCTCTTCAGCTTTCTTCAGCATGCCGGAACCTTTCTCCGAGGCCGGCGTGAGGACCACCCGGGCCCCCAGGAAACGCAGAAGCTTGCGCCGCTCGACGCTGAAATTCTCGGCCATGGTGACCACGAGAGGGTAGCCCTTCTGAGCACAGACCATGGCGAGGCCAATACCCGTATTGCCACTGGTGGCTTCGATCACCGTCTGTCCGGGCTCGAGGGCACCGGAGCGTTCCGCGTCCTCGATGATGGCCCGCGCCATGCGGTCCTTAACCGACGCCATGGGATTGAAGGACTCCACCTTCACATAAAGATTGACGTGATCGGGCGCCATGCGATTCAGACGAACGAGAGGCGTATTGCCGATCGTGTCAAGAATATTGTCGTAACGAGCCATGTTTCTCTCCGTCGGGGTTTGTCGTGGCAGGCACTTTAGGGAGCGGCGGCAGGGGCTGCTTGGGGACCAGATGGGGATTTGTTGAAGACACCTTCAAGGAATCCTCATGACACCTTCAGGGGATCCCCAAGCAAGGCATCCGCCCCGGTCCTAAGGTGCTCCCCACTCGCAGCGGCACTGACCGGCGAGTTGCTGACACAACCAAACGACAGGAGATGCAAGCATGGAAACGACAAACGTCGATGCGCAGAGGGTGGATAACGGGGTCAACGTGGAGGCCCTCATAGGCGCTCGCGAGGCGCTGACCCAGGCACCGGCCGGTGCTCAGTTCACCTGGCGCGCCACGAGCGACTGGATCAATGGCACCCACACCCGGGCGAACGTGAAGGGCTTTCATGGCCTCGGCGACGAGCAGAGCCATCGGCAGACCTTCAGCTTCGACTCCGACCATCCGGAGATCTTTGCGGCAGAGGACGCCGGTGCCACGCCGGTGGAATATGTGCTGGTGGGTCTGGCCGGCTGTCTGACCGCCGGTGTGGCCAGCGTTGCCCAGAACCGGGATATCCAGCTGAACAAGGTGAGCGCCACGATCGAGGGCTCCATGGATATCCAGGGCATTCTCGGCATCGATGGTGACGTGCGGAACGGCTTCGAGGACGTCACCGTCCGCTTCGACATCGATGCGGATGCAACGCCCGAGGAAATCGAAGCCCTCGTCGCCCAGAGCCAGAAGCGCTCGGCAGTCTTCGACATCATCACCAACCCGACTCAGGTCATGGTGCAGGTGGAGGGCTGAGCGATGGAAAGGACCTTGTCCCCCTTCCAGCAACCGAGCCCCCGCCGGCCCTACCCGATGCGCCGGCAGGCCCGCACCGTTGACGTCATCGTCATCGGTGCCGGCCACGCCGGCCTGGCCATGAGCGCGCGGCTTGCAGCCCGCCAGGTGGAGCACGTGGTGCTGGAAGCGGGGGACATCGGTCAACGCTGGCGTCGGGAGCGCTGGGATTCGCTCAGGCTCCTGACCCCGAACTGGACCATGGAGCTGCCCGGCCAACCCTATAGCGGGGTTAATCCGGACGGCTTCATGCACAAGGATGCCCTGGCCGACTACCTGGCTGCCTACGCACGGCGTCAGAACTCGCCCGTGAAGCGCGACAGCCGCGTACACAGCGTCAGCACCGTCGATGGCAGGTACCTGGTGACGACAACTCAGGGTGAGTGGTACTGCAGGAGCCTGGTTATCGCCACCGGGGCTTATGCCCGGGCCGTGGTCCCGCGGCTTGCGGAAGCCGTGCCAGCCACTGTGACGCAGCTGACCGCCCGAGATTATCGGAACGCCCACGACCTGCCGGAAGGCAAAGTGCTCGTCGTCGGCGGTTCCGCCACCGGCTTGCAGCTCGCGCAGGAGCTGAGGGCGAGCGGCCGGGAAGTCGTGCTTTCCGTCGGCGAGCACGTGCGTATGCCTAGAACGGTCGCCGGTCGGGACGTGTACTGGTGGCTCAGCGAAAGCGGCGTGCTGCACGAAGCCGCCAGTGACGTTGATGACCTTGTCAGAGCGCGGCGCCTGCCGTCACCGCAGTTAGTGGGTGAGCCAGGTCCTGATCTCAACCTCGGTCGCCTGGCCGCCGAGGGGGTGGAGATTGTGGGGCGCTTTGCCGGCATCAGCGAGGGCAGAGCCCAGTTCTCCGGCAACCTGCCCCACCTCTGCAAGAGCGCCGATCTGAAGCTCAAGCGGCTGCTGGATCGCTTTGCGGCCGCGGTGCCCGGGGTGCTGCGCAGCGACGAACTGACCGTCGAGCCGACGGTGCTCGAACGGCCGCGCCTCGCCGTGAAACTCGGCGATGAGATCAGCAGCGTGCTCTGGGCGACAGGTTATGCGCCCGACTACAGCTGGCTGGACGTCGACGTCCTCGACCGGAAAGGGCGCCTGCGTCACGACGGCGGTGTGGTGGCAGCACCGGGGATCTACGCCCTGGGCCTGCCGCTCATGCGCAGCCGTGCCTCCACGTTCATTGCCGGTACGGCGGCGGACACGGAGGCGCTCGCCGAGCACCTGTACGGCTACCTGGACAGCTGTGCTCGCCCGCTGGCCGCGAGCCCCTGAAAAGAGAACGAAAAGAGTAGGAACAAGAAGGAGAGAGAACATGTTGGAAACCGCATTGAACATCGCCATGAGTCCGAGCGCGGCCGCGATCACGCCGGCCGTCCTCGCCACGGCCGCCGGCTGCTGGCTGGCAACGGTCTGGGGGGACGCGCTCTCGGCGCAGCGCTGCCGGAGGTGCGGACGATGCTGAAGGATCAACTCAACAACGACGCCGTGCCTCTGTTCCTGACCGATGGCGGCCTGGAGACGACGCTCATGTTTCACGACGGCCTCGATCTACCGGAGCTGGCGGCCTTCCCACTGCTCGACTCAGAATCCGGGCGTCAACGTCTCGTGGCCTACTATGAGGACTACATCGACATCGCTCGCCGGGCCGGGACGGGTTTCGTGCTGGAAGCGCCCACCTGGCGTGCGAGCCGGAAGTGGGCAACATTGCTCGGCTACGACGCCGCAGACCTCTGCCGGCTGAACCGCCAGGCCGTGGTGCTGATGGCACAGCTTCGGGATCGGCACCAGTCGCCCACCCTGCCGATGCTGATCAGCGGCTGCATCGGTCCCGAGGACGACGGGTACGAACCTCAGCAGCAGATGAGCGTCGAGGCAGCGGAGCGCTATCATCGGCCTCAGATACAGACCTTCGCCGACGCTGGCGTGGACATGGTTTCCGCGGTAACGCTGACCTATCCGGAAGAAGCCCTCGGCATTGCCAATGCAGCGGCAGCCGTGGGACTGCCGGCAGTGATTTCCTTTACCGTGGAGACGGATGGCCGCCTGCCGGTGGAGATCTCGCTGGAGGAAGCCATCGGTCGCGTTGACCGCGATGCCGCCGCAGCTCCCGCCTACTACATGCTCAACTGTGCCCACCCGGACCACTTCGATCTGCCGGCCGGCGCACCGTGGCTAGCGCGAATCGGCGGCCTGCGGGCCAACGCATCGCGCCTGAGCCACGCGGAGCTCGACGCAAGTGACAGTCTCGACGACGGAAATCCGCAGGAGTTTGGCGAACTGAACGGACAGCTGCGTTCACTCTTACCCGGGTTGCGCGTCATCGGCGGCTGCTGTGGCACAGACCAGCGCCACGTCGGCGCTGTTGCCCACGCGTGTGCGCACTGAACCGGAATCGCTCGGCGGGCCTTATCACTTCGATCACTTCGAGGTCGACGTGGCCCGCTTCGAGCTGCGCGCCGATGGCGACCTGGTGCCCATCGAACCCCAGGTGTTTTCCCTGCTTGCCTACCTGATCCGGCATCGCGATCGGGTGGTCCCGAAGGCCGAGCTCCTGGACGCATTCTGGGGCGATCGTTCCGTCTCTGAAGCCGCGCTCTCTACGCAGCTGCGATCGCTCCGTCGAAGCCTCGGTGACAACGGCACGGCGCAGCGTTACCTGCAGACCGTCCGCGGCCACGGCTACCGGTTCGTTGGCACGCTGGACCAGGGCGCAGCGTCGCGGCGGGCACAGGCAGTCCAGGGCAACCTGGGCGCTCAGCGGGCGCCCCTGTTCGGCCGCGACGATGCCCTTGCCCGTTGCACCGATGCCGTCGACCGACATCGGCTGGTGACGGTCCTCGGCATCGGCGGCACCGGCAAAACCGCCTTTGCCCGACACCTCGGGCGGCAAGCCGCCAAGGCGTACGAGGACGGCGTCTGGTTCGTTGATCTGGTGCCCGTTGCCGATCGAGTCGGTATCGACTACGCCATTGCCACCACGCTCGGTCTGAAACTCAACGCTGAAGATCCGCGGGAACAGCTCATCGCGCACCTCCTCGACCGCGAGCTGCTTCTTATTCTGGACAACAGCGAGCACCTGGAAGGCGTCGTCGCCGACATGCTCGATCAGTATCTGGAGTTCACCCGGAGGCCCAGATTTCTGACCACCAGTCGAGAGCCCCTCGATCTGGCGGACGAATATCGCTTCTATCTGGATCCGCTGGCGGTCGTCGACTCGGGCGCCGCGCCACCGGCCGTGCAACTGTTTCTCAGCACCGCCCATCGTCACGGGTTTGGCATCCCGATGGCTGAACAGGAGGCTGTTCGGAAAATCTGCCGGCAACTCGACGGCCTGCCGCTGGCCATCGAACTGGCGGCCGCCCAGCTGAGCTATCTTTCCCTTACGGAACTCAGTGCCCGGCTGGACAAACGCTTCGATGTGCTGGCCGGGCGCATGCGCGTCGGCAATCGACGACAGGAAAATCTGAAGCAGGTGCTGACGGACACCTGGGCGCTACTGGCGAGCCAGGAACGCGCGCTGCTCGGCACCCTCGCCGCGTTTCCGGCCACCTTCACCATGGAAGACGCGGAATCGCTGCTGGCCAGCGCTGGACAAGGCGCCGTGTCCGCAGCCATGGCCCGGTTCGTGGAACTCTGTCTGATCAGCCGGGCAGGATCCGCAGCCAGCTGGCAGCTGCTGGAGACGGTACGCCTCTTCGCTCGCAACCAGCTGACGCTGGAAACCCGTTCGGCCAACGCTGAGCTTCACGCCCGCTGGTGTCTTACCCAGGCAGCTGAGGATGTGAACCGACATCGCCATAACTTCGAGCTCGCCCGCTGGATGCTCAGCCACTATGACGACGTCGTTGCCGCTCAGGATCACTTCTGCTCGACGCAGGATTTCGAAGCATTGAGCACGGTGACCTCGGCGCTGGCGCTGACCATTCAGCTCGACGAAGGGGCCAGGGCCCGGGAGCAGCTGGACCGCATTGAAGGGTATCTATCCCTCATCGAAGCACCGCAACCGCTCTGCCGCCTGCACGCCGTGGCCGGCGTCTCTGCCATGATCCTCGCAGCACCGGACCGCTTTGCCCTGCATGCCGAAGCGGGCCTCGCGGCAGCCCGCACCCTCGAGGATCCGGTGGAAATTGCGGCGCAGCTCAATCTCGTGTCCGTGCGGACGAGCTTCGTCGATCCGGACCTGGCGCTCGAGCAACTCGACGAAGCCGTTCAGCTCGCTCGCGCTCACGACGCGCCCGTACTCGTGGATGCGGCAAACAGCTTCCGTGCCTGGCGCCTTGCCGTGACCGGGCACTACGAGGCGGCCCGAAGCTACGCGCGTGAGATCGCAGAGCGGAAGTTCGGACGGGGCTTCGACAACCTGACCTTCAACGCGGTCTGCGCGCTCATCGCCAGCTCTGCCAGAGACGAGCCGGAGGAGGCCCTGCGCTGGACCGAGCGCATCGCAGCCAGCGCCGATGCCAACCTGCTCTGGTCCGCGCAACTGCTCATGGCCTGTATCTACGCCCTGCATGACCGCCTCGAAGACAGCGAGCGCCTGATTCGCGAAATCCGCGAGCGCCTCGGTCGCGCTGGATGGGACGGCCTGCCGGATCTACTCGTCCCACTGGCACTCCTGGCCGAGGCACGGGGTGACCGGCAACAGGCCCGGGACTTCTTCGCCGACGTTCCTCGCGCGGGGCAGCCGCTGCAGAGCTTTCACGTGATCGCCATGTACCGTCAGTTCAGATTCCGGACAGATCATGCCGCACAGGGGCCGCGCGATCGGGCCACGATTGCCGCATCGGTCACCGCCTATCTCGACGCTCTGTGAGCACCTGGCGCAGCGGTCTCTCAGGGCGTTGCTGATCGGTTATGCTCCCGGAGATCATGAGCAAGTGACGAAGCCTCGCCCGTCAGGGCGAGCAGACCGGACGACATCACCATGCCCACTACTGCGAGTGCCGCCGTCCTGTTCGGCGCGGCCATCCTGTTCCTGACCGCGGCCTGTGCCAACGAGGCCGGGGCACCGAACAGCTACCCGGCCCGGGGACCGGCGGCCTGCTCGGACGCTTTCACGGCGGAGAATCTGCACCCGATCGGCGGTGACCCGGCACCTCTCGCGGTCTACGAAGAACTCTGCGACGGCGGACTTCATCTGCTCGACGGGGCGAGCTTCGAACCGATCCTGCTCATTAACGAGAGCTGGCGCGTCGAGACGCTGCGCAGCCTCACGTGGTCCGAAGCAACGCAAAGCCTCGTCGTGCGTGCGGATTACATCACCGGGATAGGCCCGACCGGTGTGATCCCCTTCTTCGTCGAGTTGACGGTGCAGGCTGCTGACGGGGGCTGGCAGGTGGTGGACACCACGAAGCGCGACGAGGCTGTGGTAAGCGACGATGGCATGGTGGAGGTCCACAACGCCGAACAGCTGGCGTCTCTCGAGCTCGTGGCAAACGGCGAAGCTTATGTCATCGACGTCGACTTCGAGGCGTCACGGCTGATTCTGCAGTCCGTGTGGCTCACCTCCGGCTCGGCGCGCATCAGCGCCGTCGACGTATCGCGAAACCGCCAGGCTTACTTTGTCACTTACGCAACGAAAGCACCCCGCCTCGGCACCACGGACATGAAACAGGTGGTGATTTACGCCGTGTTGCCGAAGGACTACCGGGCCGTGAGCGTCGGTGACAAAGAACTCGACGCCCGGGCCTTTCAGGCTGAGACCGGGGTCATCGATCGCGGCACGTTTCGCGGAGCACCGATCCCATAAACAGCGTCGACTTCCCGCTTCGAGACCTGCATTCGGCAACGGCATACACACAGGAGCGCTGAGCCATGTCCACTTTCCTTCTCGTCCACGGTTCCTGGCACGGCGCCTGGTGCTGGTACAAGCTTATCGCCCGCCTCGAGGCGGAAGGCCACCGCGTCATCGCGCCCGACCTGCCAAGCCTCGGCAGCGACAAGACTCCCATCACCGAGATCACCGCCGAGCGCTGGACGGACCACCTCGTCGAGCAACTCGATGCGGCGCACGAACCCGTCGTTCTCGTGGGCCACAGCCGCGGCGGTATGCTCATCAGCAAAGCCGCGGAAGCGCGACCCGAGAAAGTGAAGCGGCTCGTGTACCTCTGCGCCTTCCTGCTGCAGGACGGCGAGACCATCGGCGACGTCATTCGCTCACCGGCAAACGAAGCCTCCACGATTTCAGACAGCCTCGTGCTGGCGGTCGATGGTCTTGCGACCACGGTTCGGGAGGACGCCCTCGAGCCGCTTTTCTACAACACCTCGCCCCGAGAAGACGTCGCCCTGGCGAGGCTCCTCGCCCAGCCGGAAGCCAATGCGCCGCTCCTGGCCCCGGTTGCACTGACCGAAGGACGCTTCGGCAGCGTGCCGCGCAGCTACATCGAGTGCCTGCAGGACAACGCCATTCGCATCGAGCTGCAGCGACAGATGGTCGAGCATCTGCCCTGCGACCCGGTGCTGACCATGGATACAGACCATTCCCCGTTTTTTTCGGCACCGGAGGAACTGGCCCGGCACCTGCAGAGCCTGGCTCGCTGATCAGCCCACCGGCGGCAGATGAATTCAGGGCGGCTGCTCGGAACCTTCCAGGGCCGAGCGCACGGCCTGAGCCAGAGAATCGAGCGAAAAGGGCTTCTCGAGGAACCCGTCGGCGTTCTCGCCAATGCGGAAGTCGGCGCCACTCATGAGTACCACCGGCAACGCCAGCTGGCGGCGCTTGAGTTCGATAGCCAGCTCGCTACCCAGCATCTTCGGCATGGTCTGGTCGGTAATGACCACATCGAGATCATTGCCAATCCGGTGGAAAAGCGCGAGGGCCTCGTCCCCATCGGCTGCCGTGAATACCCGGTAACCGAGGTTGGTCAGGGCTTCCTCGGCGATGACCCTGAGATCGGGCTCGTCGTCCACAAAAAGCACGGTTTCTTTCCCTCGAGCAATGAGGGCGGGCTGGTCCAGCGCGTCGGATTCCGGGTCCGGTTCCGCCTCACAGCAGGGCAGATGGATCTCGAAGCGGGCGCCGCGTCCCGGCTCGCTCTGGGCGGAGATCGAACCCTGCAGCTGGGTGACAATGCCGTGCACGATCGCAAGGCCGAGACCGGTACCGCCCACCTGCCGGCGCGTCGTGTAGAAGGGATCGAAGATCCGTGACAGCGTGCCATGATCCATCCCCGGCCCCGTATCGGCGATCACCAGGCGGGCGTGAAGCCCTGGCGAGAGCGTCGTCGTCGAGCGCGCCTCTTCCATGTCGATGTCCCGCGCGGAGAGCTCGATGCTCAGGGTTCCGCCCTCTTCACTCATGGCCTGCACGGCGTTCATGCAGAGGTTGAGCACCACCTGCTCGAGTTGAATGGCGTCTGCCATGACCGGTGGACAGTCGGCGTCGAGCGCAAGTTCGAGGCGAACGCTCGCCCCCATGGTCGGTTCCACGAGCTGCAGCGTTTCCCTGACGACGGTGTCGAGGCGTACCGGTTGGGCTCTGGAGCCGCTGCTGTCGCCAAAGGAGAGTATGCGCTTGACCAGCAAGCGGGCGTTGCCGACGGCCTTCTCCAGATTCCGGTAATGATCAGCGGCGCGTCTCGAGTCGCTCCCGGCCGCCATGGCCAGCTCCGCATAACCCAGCACGGAGCCAAGCAGATTGTTGAAATCGTGGGCAACGCCTCGAGCCAGCGTCCCCACAGACTCCATTTTCTGTGCGTCCCGAAGCTGTTTCTCGAGGCGACGCATCTGCGAGATGTCTTCCCCGGAGATCAGTGTGCCTGCGGGATTGGTGTCAGTCTCCGGCAACGCAATCGCATGCCAGGCGACCATTCGTTCCTCGCCCTTCTGGTTCACGATCGGCGATTCGGAGTAGTCGTGCTGATCGACTGCTTCAAAACGTGCCCGGACCTCTGCACGAAACTCCGGCGGAACGAAAGCTTCGTAGAAGTCCTTGCCGAGGATGTCCGCTTCACTGCAGCCGAGCACCCGCGTGCCCTTCGGATTCACCATCATGATCGCGCCGTCCCGATCCAGCGCCAGAATCATGACCTCCACCACGTCCAGGTAGCGCTGCGCCCGCTGCTCGGTGCGTTCGAGCTCAGCTTCTTTGTGCTGGCGTGCCCGGATCTCGCGGATGAGCGTTTCATTGATCTGATGGATTTCCGCCGCGTGAGCCACCCGTCTGGCATAGGCGCGGTAGAAGATCAGACCGGCCAGCAGCGCTGCCAGTACATAGCCTGTCTGGGCCCACCAGGTCGCCCAGATCGGCGGCAGCACACGAAAGGGCACCTGAAACTCTGCTTCGCTCTCGATACCGTCTTTGTTGGTCGCAACAACCCGGAACAGATAGTCGCCAGGCGACAGATTGGTATAGGTAGCAGCGCGGCGCTTGTTGTCACCGACCCACTCGTCATCGAAACCGTCGAGACGGTGCCGATACTCGATGCCCTTCGGGTCGGTGAAATCCAGCGCCGCATACTCGAAGGTGATGAGCCGGTCCGTGCTGTCGAAGGTCACCAGACCGTTCGTATCCCGCAGGGAATCCAGACTGGTGGGCTGGTTGTGCCGGAGAAAACGGGTCAACGCCACCGGCGGCGCATAACTGTTGCCCTGGATGTTGCGCGGATAAAACGCATTAAATCCGCTGACCCCGCCGAAGATCAGGCGGCCGTCTGAGGCGCGAAACTGAGCACCATGATTGAATTCGTTGCTCTGCAACCCGTCACCAATGCCGAAACGGCGGATCACGTCGGTTTCCAGATCCACGCTCGCCAGTCCCCGGCTGCCGGAAGCCCAGACCCGTCCAGAGGGCTCCGAGAGTATCCCGTAGACCACGTTGCTCGGCAGGCCGTCGGCGACGCTGATCCGCTGGAAACGCACAAGGCCGCGCTGGCGATCGCCGTGCCGCCACACACTCAGACCGGCATCTGCGGTGCCAACCCACAGGTTCCCGGCAGCATCCTCACTCAAAGACCAGGCCGAATCGCTCGACAGCGAAGTTGCATCGTCCGGATCGTGGTGAAACTGCACGAAGGTGCCGCTAACGGGATCGAGGTGACATAGCCCATCCCAATGGGTCCCGAGCCAGATGCCACCCTGCCGACCCTGATAGAGCGCGAGAATCCGATCGGAGCAGAGGCTGGTCGCAACGGAGGGATCCCGCCGGAAGTTCTCGAAGCCATCGAGCTCCGGCAGGAAGCGGCCAAGACCGCCCCCATAGGTGCCTACCCACAGGCTACCCGCGCTGTCGAAGAGCAGACTGGTGACCCCGTCGAAGGGCAGACTCTGTGGATCGTCGGGGTCATGGCGGTAGGTTTTCCAGCGATCCGTCGCGCCGTCGTAGCGGCTGAGCCCACCGGCGCGGGTGCCGGCCCAGAGTCCACCATCCGGCGCGACGGCCAGCGCCATGACCCGATTGTCCGCGAGACCATAAGGCCCTTCCTGCGGCCCCAGCCGTTCAGCCTTGCCGGACTCGAGGTCGACCACGTTCACGCCGCCGCCAGCCGTGGCCACGAAGAGCCGTCCATCGGTTGCTTCTTCGAAGGCGGCGATCCAGTTGCTGGAGAGCTGGTGCTCCGCACCACCCTGCTGGCGGTAGGTCGAAAAGCCACCCACATGAGGGTTCCAGGTGTTGAGTCCGACATGGGTTCCGACCCAGAGCAGACCGCCCCGATCCTGGAAGAGCGCTGTAATGTGGTCTGTGTTCAGGCTGAAGGCATTGGCGGACTGATGCCGGAGCACCTCGAAGGACTCCGTTGCCGGATCGAATCGGTTCAGGCCGTGGCTGTCCGTGCCGACCCAGAGATTGCCGAGGTCATCCTCCAGAAGCACCCGAACCGCATTCGAACTCAAGCTCCCTGCCGCCGTGTAGTGCGCCTTGAGAGCGCCCCCCGCATGGAGCCGATACAGGCCGCGCTCCGTGGTGGCGACCCAGATGTCACCCTGGTCGTTGCTGGTGATGAAACGCACCCGCCCGTCGTTGCCGGGTAGCTCGATAGGGACCATGCGCTCACTCAGCGGGTCCAGGCGCCCCAGGCCACCGCCGTCCGTACCAATCCAGACAAAGCCGTCGCCATCGATGTGCAGCGCTCTGACCCGATTATTGGTGAGGGAGTCCTCGCCGCCATCCTGGGCGAAGCGGTGCAATTCACCGGTGTGCGGTTCGTAGCGAACGACGCCGCCGCCGTCGGTTCCAAGCCAGAGGTTCCCCTGGTCGTCCTCGGCAATGACCCGCACCGGGGTTGCGCCCAGCTCGCTTTCCCGGCGGGCGAAGACGGGCTCCACGGTGCCGGCGTTCGGGTCGAGCCGGTCGAGCCCGCCATTGCTGCCGATCCAGAGCACGCCTCTGCGATCGAAGTGCAGGGCCCAGATCCAGTCGTGGGAGAGAGATTTCGGCTCGCCGGGTTGATTGAAGTAGCTGATGAACTCGTGACCGTCGAAGCGGTTGAGCCCCTGCTGGGTTCCAATCCAGATGAAGCCACGCGGATCCTGGGCAACGGCCTGCACCACCGATTGCGACAGACCCTGCTCCACGGACAATCGTTGAAAACGCGCAGCGTCGAGAGGCGCAGCCGCAGCCAGCCCGATCAGGCTACAGAGCCATAGCAACGCAGCCGTTGTCAGCAGGCGAGCGTCCCGCAATCCAGCACCATCCAGCAATCCAGTCCCCGGATGAATATCCTCTCGAACAGAGAAGCTTTCAAGATTGAAATGGCGTCCGGACGCTTCCTGCCCGTCAGGCGCCCACCCTCAGCCGTGATCGACCAGGATGAGCTGCTGCGGTAGCGCTTCCAGAGCGCGGAGGACTTCAAGGCGGGTCGCGGGATCCAGAGGTGCAAGGAGTTCATCGACAATCAGCACCCGGGAGCCCTGAAGGATGCCTCTCGCCAGGAACAGCCTGGCCTGCTCACCCTGGGAGAGGCGCCAGCCGCCTTCGCCGATCATCTGCATCATGCCGCCCGGCATGCGTTCCAGGAGCGGTCCGAGCCCGAGTTGCAGGGCGACCTCTGTGGCTTCCTCGAGGTCTTCCGGTGTTGGCGGCCAGCTTCGGCCGAGGAGCAGATTGAAGGCAAAGGTATCCGTGAGCACGTGGTTGCTGCCTGGTTCCGGCAGGTAACAGACCTGCCGCCGCCAGGCGCGTTCACCGAGCACGTGCCGATCCATCCCCTGGCTCAGCACATTGCCGGAACGCGCCTTCAGGCGCCCGGCAAGGAGCGAACCAAGCGTCGACTTACCACTCCCGGAAGCGCCGGTGAGCAAGGTTTTTTCACCTGGGGCCAGAGAAAAACTCACGTCCTTCAGAACTGCCCGAGTCGCATCCTGGTAGCTGAACGCCAGATCCTGAACGATGAACTGCGCAGAACCTGTCGGGGATGGTGCGCTTTGCGCATCGCGGGGCTGCGAAGGTTTGTCTTCGCGCAGCTCGAGAAAGCGGAAGGCCACGAGGGCCTGCAACAGTTTCAGCACGCCGTTGCCGGCGCTGCTGAGAATGCCGAAGCCAACGATCACAAAGCCGATCATGGCCACACTCATCAGGGTCGCCACACCCTGACCGAAGAAACCGAGCAGAATGACGCTGACCCCGAGCACGGCCCAGAGCCTTGGCACGGTGGCGAGGGCCAACTCGAGGCGATCGACAGCCGCACAGGCCTGATCATAGGCCGCCAGGCAGGTCTCCTCCTGTCGATGCCAATCCGCCTCGCCAAGAAATGCTTTCCGGGCCCTGTGGCCAATCATCTCCTCCGTGTGCACGGCGGTCAGTCGCTGCTGCGCCGCCTGCAGCCGTTCCTGAGCCTGGTAGTAGGCCATCCACCAGCGCAGCGACAGCAGGAGAGCCAGAGCAAAGAGCAGCAGGAGGGGCTGCAGCCCTGCAAACCAGAGAAAGGCTGTGACAATGGCCAGCGTATCCAGAGTGGCAAGCAGCACGCGGAGCCCACCCTGGGTCGCGAGGCTATCCAGGCGGTTCGCTTCCAGCGCCGTCGCCGTGAGCGTGCCAATCCCTTTGTCGCGCACTGCCGGTTCATCGAGCCTGAGCGCCGTCTTCAGCAACCACTGGCGAATGAGCACGCCAAAGCGCATGGCGATGCTCTGCTGGAGCAGCGACTCTGCCGGCAGCAGCAGCAGGGAAGAACCGAGGGTAATGACCCAGAGCACGAGCAGGGCATTCCGATCACCCACGCTCAGCAGTGCACCAATGAGCAGCACCCAGCTGAGCACCCAGAGGCTGAAGTGCAGGCCATGGACCCCCAGCAGTGCCGCGGCACTGCCGACGATCCCCCGCCCGAGCAGCCGATCTTTGAACGTTGCCTTGGCCAGGGGGATCCGCCAGCCCACGAACACCCTTTGCTGGCGACGGCGTTCATCCCGACAGGCAGCCGCTGCGGCTGGGCCCGCAACCCGTTCGAGATCGTTCAGCTTTGCTTCGAGCTCATCGGCTGTGCCCCTGTCGAGTTCCGCCAGCAGCTCCGCCATGGACACACGCAGCGCCCGACCGTCGTGGGTGAGCACATGAACGACTCGTGCGTTCGCCCGAATCACCAGCACGGCTCGTTCCGAGGAGGCAAGGGGCACGATCATCGGCGCGGACTCGGCAATGCACTGCGCCACCCGGTCGGCGGCACACTCGAGGGCCGTCAGCTCCGCATCGAAACCCGGGGCGAGGGCAGAAAGCGCATCTTCGAACGTCGCCGGCGCCCCATCAGCATCGACGGCGCAAAACCGGGTAGCCGGCGCCAGAAAAGGGCTCAGCTGAGCCAGCCCGTCTGCCAGGGTAGCTGGCTGCCAGAACACCGGGGCTGTCGGCGCTGTCACAGCGCCTTTACCTCACCGTTCTGGAGCGCACGCCTGCGCCAGCAGCCGGACGTCGCAAGCCGTGCTTCGACGGCACGCTCTGCATAGAGGAGCGCGCCATAGCGGGAGTCGGGACGGGCTGCCAGGGCCTCAGGCGCACCATCTTCGACGATGCGTCCGCCGTCGAAGACCAGCACACGCTCAAAGCGCTGCGTTTCCGCCACGTTGTGACTGACGAACAGCATGGTCGCCGTGGGCCAGCGTTTTTCGATGGCGCGCCAGATCCGCTGACGCTGTTCCGCCGCCATCCCCGTGAAGGGTTCATCGAGCAGCACGAGCCGCTGCTCCCGACGGAGTAATCCACGGGCGAGCCGCAGGCGCTGGCCCTCGCCAGCCGAGAGTCGACTGCCGTTTTCGCCAGTGGAGGTCGCCAGCCCCTCTTCCATGTGGCCGAGATCAGCCAGCAGTTCCGACGCCGCAAGCGCAAACTCCGTATCCTCAGCCGCCACTCGATCCGCGCCGTAGGCGAGGTTGTCATAGAGGCTGCGGTTCCAGAGATAGAGTTCCGGATCGATGAGGACTGTCTCTTCCCGCAGTTTCGTGGCCGCGTCGGCATGGAGTTGCTGACCATCCACCAGCAGTTCCCCCGCATCGAGGCTGTTCCAGCCAAGCAGCGTGCCGAGAAAGGAGCTCTTGCCGGAACCGGAGGCGCCGACGACGGCAACCCGCTCACCGGCTGCAAGGACGAGATCGATGGAATCCAGGAGCGCGTTGTCACCCCGTTGCACCGTCGCCCCACGGAACTCCACGCGCACGCCACCCGCCCGTTGCGCCGCGTCGTCATCTGCTTCGGTGTTTTCTTCCTCTTCCGCGTCGATGAGTTCGAGCACCCGCCGGGCAATGTTGGTAAAGGTCGGCAGCTGCTTCAGCGCTTGCGTGAACTGCAGACTCACTACCGGAACGAAGAGCGACCAGTAGGCAATGAGCAACACCGTGCCGAGCGCCATGGTGCTCTCCAGGGCGTGGACGACAAACAGGATGCCGATGGCGGCAAGGACCAGAGTCTGCAGCCCTTCGAACAGCAGCGTCGGGCGCTGCTGTTCATTGACGGCGCTGACCCAGCTCTGAAGCAGCGCCTCCTGCTCCTGACGCACGAGGGGCGCAGCCCCATGGGCGCCGATCGTCTCGGCTCCGCGCAGGCTGTCCAGATAGTAGCGGGACAACGCACCGAGATGCGTCCGCGCACGGAGATCCCTTTCCACGAGCATGGGATAGATCGCCAGCGGCGCAAGCAGTGCCGCTGCACCAACCAGGGCTACCGCGAGAGAAAGCTCCGGCAGCAACCAGAGGAGCCCAAGGAGCACGAAGACAAGCCGCGCTGCCAGCATCAGAAGCTGGCGGATCAGTTCCGGAAGATCGCGCAGCTGTGAAATGGCGTTACCCCGTTCCGCAAGGTCCGAGGGCAGGCGGCTGGCGAAATAGCTGTCGGTCATACGCGGCAGTTTGGTCAGGAGCTGGGCATGCAGGGTGGTGCTGAGGCAGCGCCCGAGCCTTTGCGTCAGGCGCAGGCCCGCCGCTTCCAGCGCCAGTGCAGCCAGCAGCGGCGTAAGAACGATGAACGCGACGAGTGCCAGCAGCGGCAGCTCCGCCGGTGGCTGTGAACCGATCAGGTAACGGAACACCAGTGCTTCCAGAAAAGTCACCAGCGCGACGAGGACGCTGACGCCGACCATGGCTGCGGCCATCGGCTGCAGGCCGAGCCCGCGCCAGACCCTGTAGAGCCCCGCAGGGACCGACTGACGCTCCGGATCCAGGCTGTGGGCGACGACGGGATCGCCACTGTTTACCTCCTTTCTGAGGCTTGTCATCCGCAGCAGCACCGCCCCGCGAAGCGAAAGACTCTCCTCATCGACCGCCAGCACCTGATAGCTGTCTTCGGGAATGAGCGCCGGCGTTTCGAGCAGCGCCTCGAGCAGCCTCGGACCATCGACGCCGCGGCGACCGGCGCTGACGGTGCGGCAGAAGCGCAGCGCGGCGTCGAGGCGGGCGATCGGCGCCCAGCCACCCTCGGCGAAACAGGCGGTCAGCATCGACTCCGCCCGGTGAGCTTCTACCCCCAGCGCATCGAAGGCTTCAAACAGACAGGCGCGGAACTCGTCGGATTCCGCGTAGGCCAGCCAGTCCTCCGCATCGACGGTGATGCGATGCTGGTAGAGCGAATCGAGGAAACGATCTTCCCGCATCCAGGAGCGTCCGCGAGCCGGATCCATGATCTGCACAAAGCCAAACGCCCGACGCCATACGGTCACAAAGTGCGTCAGCCCATTCGGAAGGCGAACAACGGCAATACAGGGCAGGTTCCGGTTGTTCCGACAGAGCACAAAGTCGCTGGGCACCATGACCTGCTCGGCTTCCACACCAAGCCGATTGGCCAGCTCCTCCAGCGCATCAATCGACGTGCCGTCCACGTCCGTCTGACAGGCTTCCCTGAGGCGCGGATAACTGACGGCGATGCCAAAACCGTCGAGCGCTGCTGCCAGGACTGCCGGGCCGCAGTCCATGGCCGAACTCTGGGTGACTTCCGGTACGTTACGCCGCATCACCGGGATGACGACTGATCGAGGGCCAGCATCGGCGTCTGGGCGGGTCGGTTGAGGAGCCAGAAGAGTCGTTCCGTGAGCGTCGCTTCATCGATCTGTACCACGACCTGACCTTTGAGTCCGTGGTTGAGTTGCGCCGCCAGCGGCGAGGACTTGTCCACCGCAAAATCCACCTGGACCGTGCCGTTCCGTTCTTCGCTGCTGACGCGCAGCACTCGCGCGTCGAGGGTGCCGAATTCCGTCCAGGGGAGAGCAAAAAAGCGGATTCGTGCTGGCTGTTCCGCATGCAGGCGTCCGGCAGCCTCGCGCGCGGCGAAGGTTGCCTGGAACTCATACTCCCGTGAGGGCACCAGCGTCATGAGCCACTCGCCGGGTTGCAGAGACTCGCCAACGGAGACACGAGCCATGGCACCGACTTCACCGTCGAAGGGTGCGCGGACCGAGAGCTCCTCGATACGCAGCTGAATGCGGCGCTGTTCCGGTTCGAGTTCTGCGACGTCTCCCGCAAGACGCGCGCGCTGCCCCATGAGCTGGGCGCGAATCGTCTCCGTCCGACTCACGGCCAGACGGCGTTTCGCCAGGAGTTCACTGGTTTCCGCTTCCTGCGCATCGAGGCGAAGTCGGAGCCGCGAAACCTCTGTCTCGGCACGGGCATGTTTCAGCGCGTCGATCTGGCGCTCCGCGCGCATCTGCCGGTAGAGGGATTCAGCTTCGAGAGCGTAGTCGAGTTCGGCCTTGGTTTCCTCGATGCGGGCCGCAAGGGCTGCCGCCGCCATGTCGAAGCTGTCGAGCTGATCATTGAGCGTGGCGCCGATCGACGCGATCTCCCGATCGACCGATTCAATTTCCTGCTGCAGTGCCGCCAGTCGTTCCCGGCTGCGCGCCAGCTCCAGCTGCAGCGTCTGTGCATCAAAGGCAAAGAGCAGGTCGCCGGCCCGGACCCGGTCACCCAGCTCGAAGGGAATGGTTGCCAGCGGCTGGCTGGATACGCTCGTGATGTCGAGGGAGTCGGTGGCTGAGACCGCGCGGCCGTCGGCGCTCGATACGGTGACCGGAAGCGCTATGGAAACGGCAACGACAAGCCAGAGAGCAAGCAGCACGAAGCCTAGGCCGCCCAACCACCAGCCGGCCCGTAGGGAACCGTAGCGCACGGCTCCAAGCGTGTTTTCAAAAGGTATTGCCACTGTCTCGCTCGTTCCTTCGAACAGACTGACCTGTAAATGATCCCCACCCTGTGCAGACCTGTACTCGGTACAGACCTGTACTTGGTACAGACCCGCACTCTGTGCAGACCGGCTCCTGCTTTTCCAGCTGTCAGGAGTCCGGGTGTTCCCCCAGATGGCTGGGGCGCTAGTGCCGCCCCAGCCCTTTCGGCGGCTTAGTTATCCCAGAGGATCGTGCCAGCCTTGACCTTAGTCTTGACTTTCATGTCATTGCTCCTTGGTTTGTTTGCATCCAAGACCCGTACCCATCCAGCGGACGGACCGAGTCGCCCAAAGGTTCGGCCAGTACACAGGAATCTTTAGGCGGGATTCGCGAAGGGGGTCACGGATTAAAAAACACACGGAAAATGAGTGGTCGAAAGGCGTCTGATTCCAGGACGCTCACCCTGAAAGCGCAGTTCGAAGTGTCAGGTGACTGGCGTGCTTTCAGCCCTGCGTGCGGCTCGGGGGCTCCGCGATGCGCGCCACGCAGGCAACGAGTTCACTCAACAGAAAAGGCTTCTGCAGAAAGGCGATGGTCGAGAGGTTGGTCAGGCTGTCACTCACTGCCGCGCGGCTGTAGCCGCTCATGAGCAGGACCGGAAGATCCCGATGCGTTCGCCGGAGCTTGGCGATGAGTTCTTCCCCCGTCATCTCCGGCATCGCCAGATCCGTGATCAGCATGTCGATCTGATCGGCATGCTCGGCAAAGAGCGCCATGGCCTGGCGGCCGGAGCTGGCAGTGAGTACCTCATAGCCGGCGCGGCGCAGCCCGACGGCGGCGAGGGTGCGGATATGGTCTTCGTCGTCAACCACGAGTACCAGGCCGCTCGATGACGCACGCTCGGTATCAACGCTGTCCGTTTCCACCGGCGCCAGCGCCACAACCCGATCTGCCACCGGCAGCAGCACCTTGAAGACCGCGCCCTGGCGGGGCAGAGAGTCGACGATGATGGTACCGCCGTGGGCCCGGGCGATACCCTGCGCCTCGGCGAGGCCGAGACCGCTGCTGCCAGCCCGCGTAGTGAAGAAAGGATCGAAGAGTTTCAGCTGCGCTTCCGGCTCAATCCCTTCTCCGTTGTCGCGCACTGCCAGGCAAACGTAGGTGCCCGGCGGCAGGCCGGTTCGAATGGCGTCCGGAGAGTTTTCTTCGAGTTCCAGCGTGCCGGTAGAGATGACCACGCTGCCGCCGGTTTCGGCACAGGCTTCCACGGCATTCAAGGTGAGATGGGTGAGCAGCTGGCTGAGCTGTTTGCCATCGGCATGCACCTTCGGCAGCCAGCTGCGCAGCTCGAAATCGAGGTTGGCTCTGCCCGCCACCACTGCTCTCAGAAAGCCGCGCAGGGAACGGACCTCGCTGGTAAGGTCCAGACCGCTCACCTCCAGGGCCTGTTTGCCCGCATAGGTCAGAAGCTGGTTGGTCGTCTCCTCTGCCCGGGACGCAGCCTCTACCACAGCCCAGAGATAAGGCAGAATCTTCTGCCCTTCGCCGTCCTCCACCTCGGAGATCGCCAGCTCGACGTTCAGAAGAATGGTGGTCAGCTGATTGTTGAAGCTGTGTGCGGAGCCGCCGGCCAGCACGCTCAGGCTCTCGAGCTTCTGCGAACGCACGAGCTGTTCCTCGAGCTGTACCCGTTGCGAGATGTCGCGGACCACGGCTGTGGCACGGGATTGGCCGTTGGCGGCTTCAAATTCCGTCACGGCGATGTCGATCCAGTGCACGACACCATTGGGCAGGCTGATGCGGCGAACCCGCTGGTAAGGACCGCGAGCGATGAGTTGCCCCAGCGAGAGCGGTCCGGCGAATCCGGAGAGCTCCTCCTTCGGCGAGACATCGAGACGGGTAGCGATGGTCGCGAGATCGAGACCCGTGAGGGCGGCCGCATCGATGCCGAAGACGGCACCGGCATTCGGGCTCACATAGGTCAGACGGGTGTCCGGGCCGACTTCGACAATGACCTCATCGGAATGCTCGGCCAGCGCTCGAAAGCGGTCTTCGTTAGGGGATGTGCTTGCCCGATCCACTGGGGCGTGATTCCTCCCTGAAAAGCCCGTTTACCGCAATGTCATGCAGGGCAGAGCCGCCCCGCCACCGGCGAAGATACGGTAGCCCTTCGGACCGCGCAAGCAGGCCCGGTGGAAGCGGCAAGCCGCTTGCAGCGGCGCGGGGTAGCCACTAGGCTTGCTCGTGCAAGGGAGCCAGGCGGCGCCGACCGGGGAAGGGTCAGGCCCGCGCGAAGTTGGAGACCGAATTTGATCCCCCATGGCAGGGTGCTGATCCTGGAGGGCGACGCCGAGCGCGCGTCCCAGGTAGCCCAGCTGCTCACCTTCCTCGGCTACGAGCCCTGGCCCGCGTCCGACGCTGCCGCCACCGGCACAGATCGCGGCAACAAGGCCCAGGATAACCCACTCGCCACAATCGGCTGGTCGGCTGTCGTCGTCGGCGACTTGAGCGCCAGCGACAAAACGCGCCTGCAGGCAATTGTCGCCGCAACACCGGGGCTGCCGGTGCTGGATGCTCAGGACTTTTCTACCCCCGCTACTGGGAACGCGTCCAAGCGACGGCGAGCCTCGCGCACCCCTCTGGCACCGACGGGTGCGTCGAAGGCCGCCCGACAGCTTGCACAGCTCGTGGGCCAGGTGGCACCGTCCAACGCCACGGTCCTGATTCTCGGGGAGTCCGGCACCGGCAAAGAGCGGGTCGCGCGCAGCGTGCATGCCCAGTCGACGAGACGCGACCGCCCCTTCGTCCCCCTGAACTGCGGCGCGATTCCATCGGAGCTCATGGAAAGCGAGCTCTTCGGCCACGAGAAAGGCGCCTTCACCGGCGCCGTCAGCGCCCGCAAAGGCCGCTTCGAAATGGCTGAAGGCGGCACGCTGTTTCTCGACGAGATCGGCGATATGAGTCTGGAGCTGCAGGTGAAGCTGCTGCGCGTGCTGCAGGAGCGCTCCTTCGAGCGCCTCGGCGGCAGCAGCACCATCAACAGTGACGTGCGTATCCTCGCCGCTACTCATCGGGATCTGAAAGCCGCCGTTGCAGACGGCCGGTTTCGTGAGGATCTCTATTATCGCCTGAGCGTTTTCCCTATCGAGGTACCGGCGCTGCGTGAACGGATCGAAGATCTGCCGAGTCTCGTGCACGAACTGGTGGAAGAGAACGTGCGAGCCGGCGGTGCCCGGGTGCACTTCAGCGAGCAGACACTCAGAGCGCTCGCCTGGCTCGACTGGCCCGGCAACATTCGCGAGCTGGCCAACCTCGTGGAACGCATGGCAATCCTGAAGGCAGAAACAATCGTCGAGATCGACGATCTGCCGGTCGACTACCGCGTGGACCTCCCAGCGGCGGAGCGAAGTTCCACCCAGAGCGCCGTTGGCAACGAGGACGTGGATCTGAAGGATCATCTGCAGCAGGTGGAACGCGAGCTCATCGAGCAGGCCCTCGAACGCTCCCAGGGCGTGGTTGCGGAAGCGGCGAGACTTCTGAACGTCGGCCGCACGACGCTCGTGGAGAAGATCCGTAAGTACGGTCTGAACAGCGACTCCGACCGGGTCGCCTGACAAGCTAGCGCACGCGTCTCGCAGCCTGCGCCCGCAGATAGATCAGACTGCCTACCCCGAGCAAGAGACTGATTTCGAACACCGCAGGCTCCCTGTTTGAAACGGATCCCGGGCTCGGAACCCCGAGCCCCGACCCCTCCTTGGCTGGTTTCGCCACCGCCGGTAAATCCACTCCGGCAGAGTTCATTAAGCGTTCTTTGAGCAATTTGCAGGCCAGCGCCTGCAGCATCCTGAGACGCCCCTGGGATCAGGAGCTTGCGCTCGATCCGTCAGTCAGTCTCTCAACGGCAACCATCGTCCCTGCTCTACCTTGAGGCACAAAAAGCCGTAGCTTCGCGCAACGCTGGTGCAGTCGGGCACAGCTGCTGTGCGCCGCTCTGCGGACCCCGGCAGCTGCGGCATGGCCATGGGCAGAGCGCCTTCGACATGCCGGCTTGCATAATTTAATGCTTATCATTACTTTGAGCGCTCAGGCACTCGCACACCCGACCCGAAATCCTGGAGGATCGACGACCATGAAGGCTCTGAAATGGCTCGGCACCATTGCCGGCATCTATCTGGTTTTCGTGCTGCTGTTCGAGTTCGTTTATCTCGGCGTCATGCAGCCCTCCTTCGAGGACCAGGGCATCCCCATGGTCGTCATCACCACCACCGACAGCGCCGGTGAGCCCCGAGAGCGGATGCTGGCGGTATTCAAAACGGACGATCAGCTTTATCTGTCTGCGCACCATTGGCCCCGGGGCTGGTACCACGAAGCGATGGCCCATCCGGAGGTGCAGGTGGAGCTCGACGGCGTGAAGGGTGATTACCTCGCCGTGGCGGTGGAAGGCGAGGAATTCGATCGGGTGTCTGAGAGGTTTCCCCTCGGCTTCGTGGTGAACTTTCTCATGGGCTTTCCGCCGGAGCGGGACATTCTGCGCCTCGACCCCCTGCCCGGCTGACCCTCAGCTTCTCATGCCGGCGAGCATCATGCCCTGAGCCGGCAGGCCGAGGAGCACCCGACCCGCGTCATCGATCTGATGGCTGGCGACGGTTACATGCTGGCGAACGACCCGCA
Source organism: Pseudomonadales bacterium (assembly GCA_965230005.1). Lineage (GTDB taxonomy): Bacteria > Pseudomonadota > Gammaproteobacteria > Pseudomonadales > Azotimanducaceae > SZUA-309. Next base: position 4,860,152 of record OZ245934.1, on the reverse strand, counting down.
CGTCGCGAGCGATCCGTTCCAGGGGACTGGCCTGCTGGTTTGCCGTGGTACCGGCCGCATCACACACGGAATCGACGGCACTGACACAGCCGCGCACGGCGTCGGAACAGGCAAGCTGAAACAGTGCCCGCTCCCGGGTGCTGATGTGTTCGCCAGCGAGCACCTTGCGCCAGAGCTCCTCGAGGAGTTCGAACACCAGCGCCCGCCCGGCACGAACCCGGACTTCCGCTTCCGCCACCGCTCGCTGTGACGCCGGCCGCTCTCTGAGGGACGAGGACGAGAATCGCGGCACTTTACCCTCCGCCATGGCGACGAAGGCATCGATACCCGCCCGGGCGATACCGAGAGCAACCGCGACCTTGTTGAAGGCGAGCCGGGCACCGAGGGGAAAACGCAGCTGATTGGTGGTGGCCGCAGCGCCGCCGAGGGGTGCGACGATCTGGCTTTCAGGCACCCAGACGTCCTCGACACAGACATCGTGGGAACCGGAACCACACAGGCCCCCCACCTCCCAGGTTTCGTCAATCCGGAAGTCCGGCTCCGGCACCATGGCATACAGGTTCTGGCTCACGGCTTCCCCGTTTTCGTAGAGCAGCACAGTCGCCCCGAAGACGGCAGCGTTGTGGCAGCCGGACACGAATTGCCAGCGCCCGTTCACCCGATAACCGGCGCCTTCTTTCTCAGCACGCCCCACCGCCGCGGTGGAACTCGCGAGCACCACCATGGGATCGGCAATGAGCTCATGGCAGGCCACGCAGCCTGGAGCGAGCAGCGCAAAAGTCTCGATGCCGATCATGAGGTTCCAGCCGGCACTGCCGTCAAAGCGCGACACGGCTTCGATGACGGCCATCTGCGTCATGGGATCCGCGTCGAGGCCGGCAAGATGCTCCGGCGCACCGATGCGATAGAGGCCGCTGGCGGCGAAGGCTTCGGCCACGGGTTCAGGCAGCCGCCGGAGACGCTCACCTTCGTCGGCGTGCTGGCGCACGAGGTCTTCGAGGGCGTGAGCCCGCTCCAGTGGGGTCGTCATGGTTGCTCTCCCGCTCTGCCCAGCACGATCCAATCCCTGCCAACAGGATCCGGACTGGCTAGGTTCCAACAGAGAGTCTAGGCTCATCTCCCGACTCAGGCGAGGAGCTCAAACGCCGTGAATCTCATCGACTACATGCCATTCGCCCGACAGCTCGGGATGGAGATCACCCGCGCCGAGAAAGAGCAGGTGACTGCCACCCTCAAGGTGGCAGAGGCCCTGTGTACGACGGGCAAAATCATGCACGGCGGCGCCATCATGTCCGTTGCAGACACGCTGGGTGCCATTGGTGCGTTCCTGAATCTCCCGGAAGGTGCGAAAGCGACGACCACGCTCGAAAGCAAAACCAACTTCCTCGGCGCCGCGAAGCTCGGCACGGTCGTCGAAGCCGTTGCCTCTCCGGTGCATATCGGAGGTAAAACGTCGGTCTGGCAGACAAAGCTCTCCGGTGCCGACGGCAAGCCCGTTGCTCTGGTGACGCAGACGCAACTGGTCCTGCGTTAGCGGTCCGTCAGCGCCACCTCAGACCTTAACGAGCAGCTTGCCGAGGTTGCCCCCGGCAAACATGAAGGCGAGCGCCTCCGGATAGCGCTCGATGCCTTCGAGAATCTCCTCGTCGAGCATCAGGGAACCTTCAGCCAGCCAGGCGGCAAGCTCGGCTGCTGCCGTAGGGATCTGCTCCGGAAAATGAAAGTAGGCGAACCCTTCCATGCGTGACTGCCGCTCGGCGAGGCGCAGATACAGGGAAGGGCCGGTGACGTTGTCCATGTCGTTGTACTGGGAAATGGCGCCACAGATGACGACCCGGGCGCGCAGGGCGATGTTGTCGAGCACGGCATCGAGAATCGGGCCGCCGACGTTGTCGAAAAAGACGTTCACCCCCGCCGGTGCCAGCGCCCGCAGCCGTTCATTCACGTCTTCGTTCTTGTAGTCGATGGCCGCATCGAAACCGAGCCGGTCGACGACGTATGCCGCCTTCTGGGGCCCACCGGCAATGCCGATAACGCGAGCGCCGTCCCGCTTTGCGATCTGCCCGGCGATGGAACCAACGGCACCGGCTGCCGCAGAAACGACGAAGAGATCATCGGGGCCGGGCCTGGCCACGCAGCGGATGCCAATCCAGGCTGTGATCCCCGTGGAGCCACCGAGAACACCGAGATAGGCCTTGAGTGGCGCGACCGAATCATCAACCCGCTCAAGGAGCTTCGGCGTCACCGTGGCAAGCGTCTGCACGCCGAGTCCGCCACGCACCGCCTGGCCCACGGGCCAATCGGCATCGGCGGATTCCACGATCCGGCCGACGCCGCCGGCGAGCACCGTTTCACTGAGCCCGACCTGCTGATGGAACCCTTCTCCGCGCAGCATGGTGCGGGTCCCTGCATCGACGGAAAGATACTCGACGGCAACGCGGACCCCTCCGGCAGCAAGCGGTTCGAGGGGTACGGTCTCCACTGCGAAGCAATCGGGAGCCGCCTCCCCTGCCGGGCGCCGGGTGAGGATCACCCGCGTATTCTCTTCAGCCATGCCAGTTCTCGAATCGAGAAGGAGGAGCCTGCCGCAGTTGGTGCGGCTGCGCCAGCCGAAAGGCGGGAAGCAGGTACTGACATTTCACGTGGGTCTGACCCACCAACCGCCATCTTGCGTCGGCAGGCTGGTCATCCGGAAGAGGGAAGGACGCGTGGGCGATCCGTGGCCACCAGCCTGACGCAAATAGTTTGCTTGCGAACTATGCTGCGCTGCAGTATGGTTCATTTGCTAACTACTTTCGCGGCCCATCGACAACCAGACCGGACCTGGCCCCTATATATGGAGAAGGAGACCTCCCATGAGCCCAGCCACCGTACCTGCGGCGCATCGAGCCGAACGCTTTGGCCTGCGCCCCCCGGCAGCCCGCACCGGTTTTCTCGAAGCCCGGGCGCTGCTCGAATTCTCGAGCCTGTTTCCGGCCGCCCCGGGGCTGTTCACCCTGCCCCGGGGTGATGGCCGACAGGTCATGACGCTGCCCGGTTTCGGCGCGGACGACAGCTCCACCTGGCCGCTCCGTCGTTTTCTCGCAAGCCTCGGCTACCGGCCGCTGCCCTGGGGTCTCGGTGTGAATCAGGACCCGGAAGTCGCCGCCGAAAAGCTGCTGGCACGGCTTCCTTCCGTGCAGGACGCTGATGCGCCCATCACACTCATCGGCTGGAGCCTTGGCGGTATCGTCGCTCGACTCATTGCCCACCACGCGCCCGAAGCGGTGCGCGAGGTGATCACCATGGGAACACCGGTTGAAGGGGGCCCGAAGTACACGAGTATGGGCGCCTTCTATGCGGCCCGTCAGGGCATCGATCTGGACAGCTTCGAGGCGCACGTGCACGCGGTCAACGCCCGGGGCATCGATGCTCCGCTCACCGTCATCTTTTCCAAGTCCGATGCCGTTGTCGGCTGGCGCGCGGCCATCGACCGCTACAACCCGCAGGCGCGGCATGTGGAGGTGCGTAGCTCACACCTTGGCCTCGGGGCCAACCCCACGGTCTATCGCATCATCGCCCGGACCCTGGCCGGTCAGGACGTTGCCCTCGCGGACGTGGATCCAAACGCCTGAGCAACCACACCAGGCCATGATTCACGTGCCGGATCGGTCAGCTCGGGCTTCCGGCGGCCGACCCTGAGAAGAAGTCGACTACGGTCTGTCGGAATCGCTCACTGGTCACGGCAGACAGATGATCGAGGCCCGGAATCCGCTCATGGCGAGCATTCGGCAGCGCCGCTGCAAAGGCGTCGGCGCTGTCGACATAGGGATGATCTTCCGAGCCGTTGATGACCAGCACGGGCAGCTCTGCCCGACTGACTCCCTCTCCCGCCACCGCCAGCGCATAACCTTCGGGCCACATCTGCTCCGCGGAGCAGGCCAGCGCCTCGAGATCGTGACCCGGCGTTCCGGCAACAAAGGCATGCACGGCGGCGGCGTAGCCGGTCGCCGTCCTGTCCGGCGCCCGCAGTGCCTGAGCGATGGCCGCGCCCTGCGCCGCGCTCTCTGCCGTTTCATCACCGATACCTCCGAGCGCCATGGCGTGAAAGCGACCCGGCTGATGGCCAAGCAGATAGGCGCCCATGAACGCGCCCATGGAATAACCCAGATAGTCACAGCGATCGATTTCGAGCTGGTCCATCACTGCCAGCACGTCGCGGCTCATGGCGCCATAGCTGTAAAGCGCTCGACGATGGGGCTTGTCGCTGCGGCCGTGGCCGCGCACGTCCAGAACAATGAGCGTCCGCAGGCTGCTCAGGGCGTCGACCCAACCGGTCGCCATCCAGTTCCCCGCACCATCGGAGCCCCAACCGTGCACGAGCATCAGCGGCGGACCGGCACCGAAGGTTCGAAAGAACAGGCGTAAGCCATCTGCTTCCGCAAAGCCCTCTGCTGGCAAGTCCATCTGTGCCTCCCGATGCCAAAGTCCTTCCGCAGCCCACAGTCTAGCAATCCACCTCCGTGCGCGGGCCAGCGAACGGCAACACAGGAACCGCACAATCCAGTAAACTGCGTTGAGCGGGCGCGGCAGAACGCCCGCAGTGTTCATCGCTCGAGGGGAGCTTTCTGTGTTGAACGAATGGTTACTGGCTTTCGCCCGCTGGCTGGACTCCTTTTCCTGGAGCACCCAGATCCACGAATCCCTGTATCTCTATGCCTGGATCGAATCCACCCACGTGCTCACGCTCATGGTGTTTCTCGGCATGCTGTTCATCATCGATCTGCGGATGCTCGGCTTCGCCTTCACCAGCGTACCGGCGTCCACCATCGCCGAGCGCCTCGATCTGCCCATGAAGATCGGCATGGCCGTGATGGTGATCACCGGCTTTCTGCTCTACTTCGCCATTCCCGTGCGCTCCACACAGAGCATCTGGTTCCGTATGAAGGTGGTGCTCATGATCGGGGCCATCGTCAACGCCCTCATCTTCCGTAAGCGCATGCTCGACGCGAAAGGCAGCAGCTGGGATACCAACGCCAAACTGCCGAAACATCTGCGCATGGGTGCAGGCATCTCCCTCGGCCTCTGGTCCGCCATCGTCATCACCGGGCGTACGATCGCCTACGACTGGTATGACTGTTTTCAGAAACTGCCCTACTTCATGTACTGGGCGGCGGGCTGCGTCGACGAAATGGCAGCCATCGACCAGCAGGGAGGTTAGATGGACGTTTACTGGTTTTTCGACTGGCTCGACACTTCGCTTCTGGCTGATATCTCCAAGGCCTATGGGGGCGTCTTCGCTGTGGTGCAGATGTTCCATCTTCTCGGTCTGGCGCTCATGGGCGGCTCCGTGCTTCTCGCCGACCTGCGACTGCTGAACGTGGTCATGACCGACGTGCCCTCAAAGGTGGTGTTCGAGAACACGCAGAAGCTGTTCAACATCGCCCTCGTCGTGCTGATCCTCAGCGGTATCTTCATGGCCTCGGCCGTCGCCCTGAAGCTTTACTACAACGAAGCCTGGTGGGCGAAGATGGCGGGCCTTGGCCTCGGCATCGTCTTCGTCTACTTCGTACGCAAGCCGCTCTTCACGAAATTCGACCACGAGAGCATCAGCCCGGCTGCGATCAAGGTGACCGCCATCTGCTCGATCGTCATCTGGTTTACGGTCGCGGCGTCCGGTCGCTGGATCGGTTTCTCCTGATTCCAGAGGTTGTCCCATGAGTAAAGAAAACCTGGAACGCATCACTTACGCCTTTGCCACCGGCGTGTTCCTCCTCGCCACCTGGTACTGGATCCGGCAGTGGAACAGCATGCTGGAGCTTCTCGAAGCCGCCTACGGCTGAGGTCGAGCCATGCCCCTGCCCGTTGGCCGCCCCGGCATCAACGCGAGGAACACCTGATGCCTTTGAGCATCAATCGCGAGGTATTCATTACCTGCGCCGTAACCGGCTCCGGTGCTACCCAGGATCGCAGTCCACACGTCCCGAGAACTCCCCGGGAGATTGCTGACTCAGCGATCGCCGCCGCCGAGGCGGGCGCTGCGGTCGTGCATTGCCATGTTCGTGATCCTGAGACGGGCGCTCCTTCAAGAGATCCGACGCTCTATCGGGAACTGACGGAACACGTCCGGGCGGCGTCGACCGACGTGGTGCTGAACCTCACCACCGGCATGGGCGGCGACCTGATCCTCGGCTCTGTGGAAGCGCCGCTCCCACCGGGAAACGGCACCGACATGGCGGGAGCCACCGAGCGCATGGCGCCTGTAGTCCAGTGCCTGCCGGAGATCTGCACGCTGGATTGCGGCACCATGAACTTCGCCGAGGCCGACTACGTGATGACGAACACGCCCGGGATGCTGCGTGCCATGGGCTCGATGATCGCGGCGCTTGGGGTGCAGGCGGAAATCGAAGCCTTCGATACGGGACACCTCTGGTTCGCGCGACAGCTGGTGGACGAAGGCGTCCTGCCGCCGCCGGTGCTCGTGCAGCTCTGCATGGGCGTGCCCTGGGGCGCGCCGGACGACCTGAACACACTGCTCGCCATGGTCGGGAACGTCCCGGCCGACTGGCACTGGTCAGCCTTCAGTCTCGGGAGCCATCAGCTGCCCTACGTCGCTGCCGCCGTGCTGGCCGGCGGCAATGTCCGTGTGGGTCTCGAAGACAACCTCTATCTGGAGCGCGGTGTGCTTGCGACGAACGCCGAGCTCGTGGCGCGTGCCGCACAGATTATCCGCTCCCTGGGATCCACCGTCCTCGGCCCCGGAGAGGTTCGCGAGCGTCTCCAGCTGACTAAGCGCGCCCCGCTGGGCTGAGAACCCATGGCGAACAACAAAGCCGCCATCATCGGGGCCGGGGTCGTTGGCGCCGGATGGGCGGCCCGTTTTTCCCTCCACGGCTGGAACGTCACCGTCTACGATCCGAGCGAGTCTGCTCGACGCGGGGTGACCGATGTGGTCCGTCGGGCTCGGTCGTGCCTCGAGGACCTGTACGACCAACCGCTCGGAGAAACCGGTGAGCTTACGCTGACGGACGACCTGCGGCAGGCAGTTAATGGCGCAGACTGGCTGCAGGAAAGTGTTCCGGAGCAGCTCACCGCCAAGCGCGACCTGTTTGCCGCGCTGGCTGACTCCATCCCCCCGGAAACGCCCCTGGCCTCCTCGACTTCCGGTTTCAAACCCTCGGTCCTCGCCGACGGGCTACCTTGCGCGGACCAGCTGCTGGTCTGCCATCCTTTTCAGCCCGTATATCTGTTGCCGGCGGTTGAAGTGGTACCGGGCGAAGCAACGCGTCCAGCGATCACCGAGCGGGCGATCGAGGTGCTCGTGAATATCGGTATGAGTCCACTTCTGCTCGAAAAGGAGATCGACGCCCACATCGCCGACCGCCTGCTGGAGGCCATTTGGCGGGAGGCGCTGTGGCTCGTGAAGGACGACATTGCGACCACCGGACAGATCGATTCGGTGATCAGAAACGGCTTCGGTCTGCGCTGGGCTCAGATGGGCCTGTTCGAAACCTATCGAATCGCCGGGGGCGAGAGCGGCATGCGCCACTTTCTCGCCCAGTTCGGTCCGGCTCTGCAATGGCCCTGGAGCCGGCTGACGGACGTGCCGGAGCTGGATGACGCGCTGATCGAAAAGATTGCGGCGCAATCTGATGCCCAGGCCGCCTCTGTTCCCGTTGATGAGATGACCGAGCAGCGAGATCGAAATCTGGTCGCAGTGCTGAAAGCGCTGAAAGGCAGCGATGCCGGCGCAGGGAAAATCCTCAACACCTTCGAAAGGGGTCGCTGAACGCCACCGCGCATCGGCCGAACGCTTCGGGCCAGCAGAGACTAAGAGAGACGGGAAGCGGGATAACAGCGCGAGCGCTGCGTTTCCCCAATGATTTCTATTATACGCCGCCCCTCGGAAAATTCACCGTATCGCTTTTTCTCCGGTCGTGGAAAGATCCGCGCCCCCCGCTGAGACCGAGGAAACCATGGCGATCGATGTTGTGCTGTTCCTGCTCGTCTTGCTCTTTCTGCTTGCAGCCCTGGGCTGCTTCATCCACGGCCTGGAGAACCGGCGCCCCTGGGCCGTACGTCTAGCCGCGGCCATGGCGCTGGCCAATGCCAGCACCGCGAGTCGCCATCTGCACGATCCCGACTACCTGCGTCACCTGATCGAGGCGTTCGAAGAGCCTTCCAGCAAGGTGCCAGGGAACCTCGGGGAACCGGGCACAATCAGCGACCCACTGGACGGATGGTCGGAGTCGCCGCCCCCCAGCAGAGTCGTCGAGTTCTGAGCTCAGCCGAGGATGTGGGCCCCGATGGCCGGCGCAAAACGCTCCGGAAAGCGGACCACATCCATATGGCCAGCGCCTTCCACGGGCTCCGCGCGTGTGGCGCCTTCGAGCGTCGCAAGGCGCTCGACGATGCGTTGCGCCGGCAGTAGCGTCCGGGCACCCGCCATCAGCAGTATGGGCGGATGCAGGTTGGCGTAGCCTGCGAGCGGCGTTTCGTCGAACGACACCGCCGCCGCCTCTTCGTAAATCTGCGAAGCCATGCCGGTGAGCCTGTTGCGCACGGCCTCCGGCACCTGTGACCAGCCCGCCTGATTCCAGGTGCCGATGAAGTGGCCAATGCCGGAGCCATCGGCGAGTCCGGCCTGAAAGGCGCGGATCGCACGCCTGTCGATCTCGAGCGCCTCGGCATCGGCCACCGCATCAAGCACACCGAAAGCCATGGGTTCAATGAGCGCCAGAGACTGCACCTGCTCCGGCACGGCGAGGGCGGCCTGCAGAGCCAGGAAACCGCCCATGGAGTGACCAACGAGATGCCAGGACTCATCGCCGAGGGCCTGCAGGACAACGTCCAGATGCTGCTCGATGATGGGCAGACTCGGATCGCGCGCCAGCCCCCCATAGCCCCCTGCAAGCTTCACCGCGTCCACGCTGGCACCCGGCACCGCACGAGCGATCCGTTCCCCCAGGGGCAGTATCGCCCTGGCCGCGGAACCGGAGCCGTGGATGAGCAGCACGCTGCAAGCCGGTTCAGCCATGGCCGCCTCGATCGAGCTTCGCGGGGTCGCTGTTCGCGCGCGCTTCGAGGGCCTCGAGAATCCGCTGATGCTCGTCGCGATTCAGCTGGTAGCGGCTGTAGATGAGGAGCGCGATGATCGCGGCAAAACCCATGACGGGCCCTGCCGTGAAGCCCAATCGGAACAGCACGTCGTCCGGCAGCTGCCCGGGAACGGCCTCGAAAGGCAGCCGGACGAACAGGTCCAGCGTCACGCCCGCGAAGAAATGTCCGAAAGAGTAAGACGCCTTCGCAAAGAAGGCGCGGGCGGAGTAGAACAGCCCCTCCTGCCGCCGGCCCGTCGCCAGCTCGTTCTGATCGACGATGTCCCCGATCATGGACATGATCGCCACGGAACCGACGCCGAGCGTAAAGGTGAATCCCGCCGCGTTCATGAGCAGCAGCGGCAGCAGCAGCGGATCTCCATTGTCCGGCATCCACTCGAGGAGCCGCAGATTCACGACAAGCTGTGCAAACAGGGTGGTCCCCGCAAGCGCCCAGAGCATGACCGGCTTCCGGTCGAAGCGACGCATCAGCGGCGGCGAGCAGAGTGCACCAAGCATGGCCGCCGGTGCGGCGATCAGCCCCAGCCAGCGGATCTGCTCCGGCAGGAGCTCCCAGAAATAGGTGTTCAGAAACACGTTGAGCGTGTCGTAGATACCGCTCGCAATCATGAAGAAGAAGTAGCCGAGGAGAATGATGATGTAGTTGCGATTGCGCATGGTGCTGAGAATTTCCGCCAGCAGCGCGAACGGCGTCAGTCGTTTCTGATCAACCTCGGCTACGGAAAGATCCGCGACGTGCCGGTAGGTCCCGGCCGCGCAGCACCAGATGCTGATCAGCACGATCGCGCAGGCCAGCAGCACCAGGGGACCATAGGCCGCCGCATCGAGATGCCCCGGCACCAGCTGCCCATCCGACGCCCGGATTCGTTCACCGGCGAAGAAGTAGCTCCACGCAATAAAGGCGAAGGAAGCGCCGGCCACATAGCCAACGACGGTGTTCGCGCTGAAGAGCTGCGACCGTTGATGCTGATCTTTCGAGAGCTCACCGCCGAGCGCCAGATGCGGTACGGCATAGAGGGTGTTGAAGGCCCGACTGGCGATGGTCCAGAGGCACAGCCAGGCAAAGAGCATCCACTGATCGCCCTCCCCCGCCGCGCCGACGGCACTTTCCGGTGGATTGAAAATCGCAAAGATCGACAGAGCCAGCGGGATGGGCGCCACGAAAAGGAACGGGTGCCGGCGACCGTGCCGCGACCGCCACCGGTCTGATACGACGCCCACCAGTGGATCGGTGATCGCATCCCCGATCATTGCCAGCATGATGGCAACGCCAATCAGCGTATTGGAGAGACCGATCGCCTGGTTGTAGTAGATGGTGATGAAGGTGTTGAAGAGGCCGAGATAAGCGGCTTCCCCGATGGCACCCGTGCCGAACAACACCTTGGTGCCGAAGGAGAGCGGCCTGTGGGCAGCGCCCACCCGTGCGAAGTCCTGCTGCGCCTCAGCCACCGAGGCGGCTGCCCGCAGCTATCGTCGGCGGGGCATCGTTCAGGGCATCAATGGCATAACCCGCCGCCTGCTTGTAGCCGCCGAGGAACTCATCCATCTCATGGCGGGACATGACCTCGTCGATGTCATCGAAAACGCTGCCGCAACGCTCGTCGACGATGTTCAGAATCCCGAAGGGACCTGCCCCACGGTTCCGCAGCACCACCGCAGAGATCTTTTCGCAGAGTTCGCGATCATAGGCGTCGAGTGCCGACTCACCGATCCCGTTCTCGAGCAGCCGTTTACCCAGCACGCGGGCATCAACAATGGCCTGGGTCGCGCCGTTGGAGCCGGTTGGGTACATGGGGTGCGCCGCATCCCCCAACAGAGCCACCCGGCCATCGCGCCAGCTCGGAATCGGTTCCCGGTCGATCATGGGGTACTCGAGCACCTCGGAGGCGGCCGCGATGAGCGCCGGTACGTCGAGCCAGCCGAAGCGCCAGTCTGCGAAATGTCGAATCACGTCTTCCGCCGGCACCCGCCGGTTCCAATCCCCTTCCGTCCAGCCGGCAGCAGGATCGACGGTGATCTCGGCAATCCAGTTGATGGTCGCAAGTCCCGTGGCAGGATCCACGGGACTGATGGGATAGAACACCACCCGCTGCCGGTTCGTGCCAAGCCCGACGAAGGAGGCTCCGGTACGCACGGGTGGAGCCCGGCTCGTCCCACGCCACATGATGGCGCCACCCCAGTGTATGGGCGGCTGATCCGGGCACATCTGTGCGCGGATCGCCGAATGGATACCGTCGGCACCAATCAGCAGCGCGCCGTCCATTGATCGCCCGCCCGCTGGGCTTTCACAGCGAATGTGTACACCGCTCTCGTCCTGGGAGTAGCCGACAACACGATAACCGGTGTGAAACACGTCCCGGCCCAGACGCTCGAGCACCGTCTCGTAGAGCAGCATATGCAGCTCGCCGCGATGCACCGAGTACTGCGGCCACCGATAACCCGCTTCGAGACCGCGGGGCTCCGAGTAGATCTCGCTGCCGGTCTTACCCACCAGCGCCCACTCACGGCAGCGTACGCCCACTTTGGCGAGCGCCTCATCGCTGATGCCGAGATCGTAGAGCTCGCGCACCGCGTTCGGCTGCAGATTGATGCCGACGCCCAGCGGTTTCAGCGACTCGACGGCTTCGAAGATCGCGCAGGGAACGCCAAGCTGGTGGAGCGTGAGTGCCGTTGCGAGACCGCCGATGCCGCCTCCGGCAATGAGAACCGGTGCCTGATTCATGGCCGGATCCTACACCAGCCTCAGCGCCTCCACAGCGATCAGGCCAGCAGTCGCGATACCGGGCTCTGGTCGCGCCAGAAAGCCTGGAACTCCGGATCCGCCAGGGGCGGGCTGAAGAAGTAACCCTGCGCGTCGTCGCACTCGAAGCCTCGCAGCAGCTCGATCTGGGCTTCGTCTTCCACGCCTTCGGCGACCACGTGTAAACCAAGCTGCTTTGCGAGCTCAACGATGGCGGAGACGATGCCCTGCTGTGTCGGGTCCACCGCCAGATCGAGAATGAACGTCCGGTCAATCTTCAGCACGTCGACCGGCAGGTCGCGCAGGTAGTTCAGAGACGAGTAGCCGGTACCGAAATCATCGAGGGCAACCTGCACGCCGAGCTGGCGGAGTTGCTCGATTTTGCTGATCACCGGCGCCGACTCGTTCAGCATCACACTTTCCGTCACCTCGACGGAGATTTTCTCGAAGCTCAGCGCATGGCGACGAATCGTCTCGACGAAACGTGGCACGTAGTCCGGGTTCTGCAGCTGCAGGAGGGAGACGTTGACCGCAACATTGGGGATTTCGATACCCTGCGATTCCCAGCTGCGGATGTCCTCACAGACCCGCTCGAGGACCCAGTCGCCGATCTCGATGATGAGCCCCGACTCTTCCGCGACGGGTATGAACTCATTGGGGGGAATGAGCTTGTCGCCACTCTGCCAGCGCAGCAGCGCTTCGGCGCCAACGATGAGACCGGTGCGGAGATCCAGTTTCGGCTGATACACCGTGTGCAGTTCGTTGCGCTCCAGCGCCCCATTGAGCCTCGCCTCGATAGAGATCTTCCGATAGGTGCGAGCTCCCAGATCCGTATTGTAGAGGCACAATCGTTTACCACCCTGGCGTTTCGCGTCGAACATGGCGAGGTCCGCATGCTTGATGACGTCTTCGACCCCTTCACCGTGAATCGGATAGGTTGCGGCCCCCAGGCTGACCGAACAGCTGATGGTGACGCCTCTGACGTTGATCGGCTTAGTGATCGCCTGCAGGAGCCGTTCAGCGATCTGACTGACCACGGCAGGATCGGACACGCCCGGCAGCACCGCGAGAAACTCATCACCGCCAACGCGGGCTGAGATCGGACCTTCTTTCGCCAGCGCGACCTGATCGGACGCTCTCAAGGAGGACTTAATGCAGCTGGCCACGTGCATGAGTATGTGGTCGCCGACCTCATGGCCCTGCGAATCGTTGATGTGCTTGAAGCGGTCGAGATCGATGAACAGCACCGTGAACACATGATCGGGGTGCTGTTTGATCAGCTCGTCGAGGCTCGCAGCGAAGGCGTGACGGTTGAGGAGACCCGTCAGACCGTCGTGGTAGGCCATGTGCCTGATGTGCTCTTCGGAGCGTTTCTTGTCCGTCAGGTCCCGGGCAATGAGCACCACCGTATCGTCGCTGGCCGGGATCATGCGCATCTCATAAAAGCGGGCCTGCTCGCCGAAAACCATCTCGAGCTCCGTCTGCTGCGGCGTCTTGCTGTCGAGGCAGAGCTCAACCATCTGCTGCATTTCATAGCGCTGCCTGCCACTGGCCCAGCCGGAGGGGTTCACGCCCTCCGTTTCGATATCCCCCACGGCATCGGGGAGCGTGGCGCCCGGTTTCCAGAACTGCACGCCTTTTTCCCGATGAATGAGCAGCATCGCATCGGGCATCGCCTCGACGATGGCTTGAAACTCCGAAAGCTTGCCGTCGAGGAATCCCACGAGCGAGTGCATATGCTGGGTGAGTTCGCGCACCTCCTTAGGACCGTCGGCGGCCTGATCGAAAGCGCCGTAGTCATCGAGCGCCAGCCGGGCATGCTCGGCGAGGGTGACGAGAGGCCGGTTCACGGCCAGCACCGTGAAACGGAGCACGAGGAGCACGGCGATGACGTAAAGCACGGCCAGACCGGCCGCAAGATAGCCGTAGAGACTGCGCCCTTCGGCACGCTCGAGCTCTAACTGCTCGATGCGTTCCGCGAAGCTGAGACTCAGATCCTCCGTGTGGCGGATGATCGACAGCGAAGCGAGGTCGACCCGGCGCAGCTGCGAGGCCGGGATTAAAAAGTCCGGCGACTGAGCCAACTCCGCCGCTTTGCCGATTTCCTCGGCCAGGGTAGCGACCTCACGACCCAGACTCCCGATGATGTCGTGCTCCCGACGCCAGGCACCGGGGCTCTGCGCCGCAAGTACTTCGAGCATCTGCTGCGCCACGGCCACCTGCTCCTCGGCAGGGCCCACCATGTAGGTTTCTTCGGCGCCAAACAGCAGATCGGAAGTCACGAACAGATAGCGGGCCTGATCAGCAAAGCGTTCGGCGTCCGCGTGCAGCGTGTTCGCCAGATCCAGGCGCTGCTTCTCCGCATCGAGTTCGGACTGTTCATTGAAGATGTAGCCCGCAAGCGCCAGACCACCCAATCCACAGACGAGCACGAGCAGAACGAGATATCCCCTGACGCTCATGTTGCTGCGCTACCCATCGGCTAGCGTCGTTCAGCTTTCCGCATGCGCGCGGGCAAGCACCGCGAGCTCCAGCGCGCCAAGCTCTGCCGGGCCCGTACATTCTTCGAGCCCGTGCGGCGCATGGCCAACCACGCCCGCAAAAGCAGGATAAGTCGATGCCTGTCCTTCCTCTGTCACGGAGAGCAGCGTGCCCTGCCGATCGATCATCCAGATGAGGGACTTCTCCTGACTCTCCAGATCGAAGGTGGACTGAAACACCATCCCCAGCACCTCGCCTTCGGCGTCGAGTACCTGGAAGCCCTTCAGACGATCGCGGAGGAAGAGCGGCGACTCCATCATGCTCAAGGTCTCGAGCTCGCCCATGACCGCCTCATCGTAGAGATCCACCAGCGGTCGCAGGTGCGCACGCTCGCCGAAGTTCTGTGCAAGCAGTGACTGCACCGCATCGCCGAGAATCTCTTCCGGCCAGACAGACTGGGTGATCACCAGCACCTTCATGGCCGCTGCGGAGAGTGTGTGCTCCACACTCCCTGGCTCACTGCCGTAATACAGGTCGCGCAGCGCAGGCAGGTTCTTCCCGGCAACGATCGCCGTCAGCTCCTCTTCGCTGTGCGTGAGCAGCTTGAGATCCCGGGATCGCTGCACCCGCACGCTGCGCACTTTCATGTCCACGCAGAACGCCCAGGCAAACTCCGTGAGTCCCCACTTGCTGACCTCGCTCCGCGCGTGCACAAAACCCAGGCGTTGTTCTCCTTCCTGCGCCACGTAGAGGGTATGCCGGCCGAGCTCGTTGAAGTGCATCCTGAAGGGCAGCTGCTCCTGCACGCTGCGGCGCGCTTCACGCCCGACGTTGCGCACATTCGAACGATAGTTGGTCGCTTCCGGGAAGAACTCGTAGATGGCGTTAACCGGGTCCCGGAGGGAGCAGTAGGCCACCGCATGGGTCTGACCGGCGAGGCAGAGCATGAGCAGCATGGCAAGACAGCGAACGGGTTGTAGACAGTGCATGTTGCAGACTCCTAAAGGCGAAAACGCAGCTGCAGGGCGCCGCTGTAATCACGCTCGGCGTCCAGATGCCTCCGCGCTTCCACGCTGGCACTGAAATGTGCATTCGGTTCGAAGCGCAGACCCAGATGAAAGTCGCGCCTTCGCTGCCGCTCCACATCGAGGTCGCGTCGTTCGCTCCGCCACTGGGCGTAGACAAAGGTAGTCTCTCTGGGCGTGGTCCAGCTGGTCTCGAGGTAGTCGAAAACGACGTCTGCCGCACCCTCCTCACCTCGGGCATGCTGCAGCAACAGACTGAAGCCGCGTGGCAATCGGATGCCTCCGTCGATCGCGAAACGGCGCTGGTCGACAAAACCCGGACCTCGCTCGACCTCACCCTCGAGCGCCGATAGCCCCGCCCACCAGAGACGCTGCTGCGGAAGGCCGATACGTCCAACCACGAGGCCGTCGGCATCGCTCGAGAGGCTGTTACCGGAGCCCTGTGTGCGCGCAATTTCATATTCGAACCAGGGCAGGACCCCGTTGATGGAGACTCCCCAGTCCGCCTTCAGACCCCCGATCACCGGCACCTGATAAAGGGTGCCGTTGGTCTGCACAACCTGTTCCAGTCCGACGGGTAATTCGAAGTGCCCGAGCCGGACGTTGAAGCGGCCGCGGCCTAGGCCCGTGTAGTTGAAGTTGGCGATCCGCCACTGCAGGGCCCAGTCATCTCCGTCGTCGAAGATCGGCGGCACCGTCGGCGCACCATCGATGCGCACGAGGTAAGGCTGAAAGGTGAGCACGCCGATATCGCCCCGGCTGCTGCTGAAGACCTTGTGCAGATCCAGGCCGACGGCATGTAAGGTCCAGGTTTCGCCACCCGATTCGATGACGCGACTGCTGAAGTCGAGAGTTGCCCGGGTATTGTTCGTGAGCCAGTCGGTGGCTTTCGCCGTTGCCGGCAGGGTGATCAGCAGCAGCAGCAGGGTCAGCCGGAAACCGAGTTCCCGGTATCCCGGGCTGCTGAAAACGGTTCTGAAACACATGCGGGCCCTCGCCTCAAACTACAAAGCGCCAATCAGCTTTACGGCGGTGAAGCAGGTGGGTTTAGGGGCCCGGGCGCCGGATTGGGGCCCGGTTCACACTATGGCATCGTGCCTTCGCACGCTCTGGCGCAAACGCGGTTGATAAAAACGCTCGCTTCAGGGCCGCCATAAGATTTCTTCCGGAATGTTGTGGTAACGAAGTTGCTGATACGCCCTCCAACCGCTAAAAAAAACAGCGCCACAACCGCTCGAGATCACCCGAGAGGCTTAGTACTTTCAGGTAATACCGGCTGAGCTCCGGAACTCCGAGGATGGGTTCATCGTGAACAACTTCGGAGACACCCGTGAAAAGACACTCAGCGTTTCTCGGCGCGGCAACTGCCGCACTGCTCTGCGCGGGCACGGCACAGGCCGACCTGCAGGCGAACACCGCTCATGTGATCACCCTTGAGAGCCTCGGCTTCAGCAACCAGAACGACGCCGAGTTCGGCTACTCGCTCACCGCGGCGGGCCACTCTCTCGTCATCGGCGCACCCCGCCGGCTGGTCGACGGCGTCCGAGCGGGTGCCGTCTATCAGGTAATCAGCGCCGAAGGCGAGCCGCTCTCGGCCGGCAGCGCCCGGGAATGGCACCAGGGCATCCCCGCCTCCGGCGACGCGGATGATGACTACGCCGCCGTCAGCGGATCGCCGGAAGAAGGTGACCGCTTCGGTCATGCCCTGGCTGCCGGGCGCCCTGGAAACAACAGCGGCTACTGCGAGCCGGCCGTCGCTGAGCTGTGCTGGAAGATTCTTGTTGGGGTCCCCGGAGAGGGACTCGACATGAGCAACAAGAACACCAGAGAGTTCGAGAACGCCGGCATGGTGAACGTGCTGGTTCAGCCGGTCGGCGAGATACCCACCGACGGCACCTATCGCCAGCTCCGAAGCATCCACCAGGGCACCAAGGGCATCATCGGCAAAACCGAAACCGGCGACCGCTTCGGTGCAGCCCTTGCAGTCGGGGATTTCAACAGCGACGGCGGGGATGACATCGCCATCGGTGCGCCCTCGGAAGCCGTCGGCGACTACCTGCGCGCCGGCGGTGTGAACGTCATCATGGGTGATGTGGAGCGCGACTTCGACTTCCGTGCGGATGGCTGGACCGCCTTCAACAACACCGCCTGGAGCCAGCAGAACCTCGAAGGGCGCCGGGACGAGAACGAATACTTCGGTCGGGCTCTGGCCGCCGGAGACTTCAACGGGGACGGGGCGACGGACCTTGCCGTCGGGATCCCCAACGACTATGTCCGGCGCGGCGACAACTCGCGAGGCGGCTCTGTGCAGATCATCTTCGGGCAGGCCTTCGAACAATGGACCATTAACGAAGGCGGCCTGACGCTCCAGGGCAATGAGCTCATCAGTCAGAACGACAAAGGCGTGGCTGGCGACACGGAAGCACCGGATCAGTTCGGGGCCGCTCTCGCCGCCGGAGACTTCAACAACGACGGCGTCGACGATCTCGCCATCGGCGCGCCCGGTGAGGCCATCGGTGACACCCGCGGGGCCGGCATGATTCACGTGGTCTATGGCAGCAGAGGCCGCTTCAGCGATCCCAACTTTGGCGGTCTGAAAACCGGCGGCAAGGTCAACGAGATCGGCATCCACCAGAACACTAAGGATGTGCCCGGCGGGGCTGAGGCCGGCGACCGCTTCGGCGCGGCCCTGGCCGCGGGCGACGTGAACGGCGATGGCGTGGACGACCTGATCGTAGGTATTCCCGGCGAAGATCTGGTTAAAAACTCGGTGAAAAACGCGGGCGCCGTGCAGATTTTCTACGGATCCGCCAAGGACGGCATCGTGCCTGCAAACAACCGCTGGTTCGATCAGAAGAATCTCAACGGCAGACTCACCGCCAACATGGAATTCGGTCACGCCCTGGTGGTGGGCGATTTCGATCAGAACGGTCGGGCCGATCTCGCCATCGGCAGCAACAGTTATCGCCCCCGGTCGCTTGTTAACCGTGAACCCATTGCGAGTCCCGGCACGGTGACAGTCGTCTACCAGGACTGACCACTACGCAGGCGCAGCCCTTGGGCTGCGCCTGCTAATCGGACCCCGTTGTTTTTTCCCCGTCGAGCTGGGTTAAGGTCTAGCGTTACCCGAAGGGTCCTGCCAACACCGCATGCCGGACACCAGCTATCGATGGATCGTGGTTGGCTACACGCTGATCATTCAGGCCGTGAGCCTCGGGGTGCTGCTCTACAGCTTCGCACTCTTCGCCGTGCCCTGGCTCGACGTCTTCAGCGCACCGCGCCGGGACGTCATGCTGATTGCCAGCCTGCTGCAGTTCGGCGTCGGCGCCTTCAGCCCGCTGGTGGGCCGCCTCATGGATCGTTATCCCATGTATTGGATCGTGTTCACGGGCCTCGGGCTATTGCTCCTCGGCCTCGTACTCGGCGCGCACGCCCAGGCCCTCTGGCAGCTGCAGTTCCTCTACGCGACCCTGTTTCCCCTGGCCATGGCGTTCATGGGCACCCTCGCTTCGCAGACACTCATCACCCGCTGGTTCGCGGACCAGCGCGGGCTGGCGATCGGCATCTCTGCGACCGGCACGAACCTCGGCGGTATCGTCTTTCCCCTGGTTGTCGCCTGGCTCCTCGCCCTCAACGGCTGGCGCGACACCTTCCTTTATCTGGCCGGCGTCAGCCTGGTGCTCGTCGGACCGCTCACCTGGCTGGTATTGCGGCGTCCGCCGCCGGAATCGGATTCTGACGGCACGGAAAACCATCTCGACAGCCGCCTCTGGAGCACAAAGGAGATCCTGACGACCAGCCGCTTCTGGCTGCCGGTGCTGTCCATGCTGCCGATGATGATTGCCTTCGGCGCCGTGCAGTTCAACATCGGCGCCTACGCGAGCGACCTCGGCTTCGGAACCGACGTGGCCGCAAGACTCGTGGCCGTGTCGTCAGTCTGCATGGTCCTCGGCAAGTTCTTCTTCGGCGCCATGGGCGACCGTCTCGACCATCGTTACCTGTATTGGATATCGCTCACGTTCATGACGAGCGCCATGGTGATCCTGCAGACCGAGGCATCGATCTGGGTACTGACGCTGGGCGTGATCTGCGTGGGTCTATCGGGCGGCGGCCTGCTGCCGCTCCTGGGGCTCATCTTCGGCGCTCGCTTTGGTGTCGCTTCCTTCGGGCGCGTCATGGGGCTGGTCATGCTGAGCCTTACAGCGGCTTCCGTCGGACCGCTCCTGGCCGGCTGGCTCTACGACCTCATGGGCAGCTACGACCCGGTTTTCCTCCTGTTTCTCGCGCTCTTCGTACCGGCCGGTATTGCCATGCGCTGGCTCAAGGCGCCGGGCGCTTGAAACGGCCCTGATCAGCGGCAACGAAAGGCCGGTCCACCCGCTTCGAGCACGGGCAGACGCTCGCATTGCGGGGGCCAGCCAT
Organism: Pseudomonadales bacterium; assembly: GCA_965230005.1. GTDB lineage: Bacteria > Pseudomonadota > Gammaproteobacteria > Pseudomonadales > Azotimanducaceae > SZUA-309. Next base: position 4,840,386 of record OZ245934.1, on the reverse strand, counting down.
AGCTGTCCCAGGCGTTCACAAGCCCGATGTCGCGGGCGAAGTCAGGAAAGTCGGGATGCTGACGCAGGGCCGGGAAGCCATGGATGTCCTGCCAGATTGATGCCACGAAGCCGGCATTGATCGGATAGGGGCTTTCGAGCAGCAATCGCATGGCCTCTGCCGGCTCGCCGAGCTGCACGAGCGTGTAGAGCCGATAGGTGTTCGTGCGGCTGTCTGCCTGGCTGAAGTAGTCCCGGAACACATCGATGGCCCATTCGCGGGCATCAGCATTGCGGCCCTGCAGCGCATCACCGAAAGTCGCCCAGGCTTCCGGCGCCTCGAACTCCGGGAGATAGCGGCCGGTGACCGCCGCACCGTATTCACGCCAGACGGCCATCGATTCATCGACGCGGCCCTGTTTCTGAAGCACAGCCGAGAGCATGCCACCGGCCGGTTTGAAGCCGAGATCGTAAGCCCGCCGGATGAGTCGTTCCGCCTCATTGAGATCGCCGAGTGTGAGCTTGATGTAGCCCAGATTCGCGACCCCCGCGGCATCTGTCGGATCGAGGCGAAGCCCCTGGGACATCATCTCGACCCCAAGCTCCAGCTGCCCGAGGAGCGCCAGATAGTAGCCATAGCGGATCGCGATGAAGGGGTTCTGTGGCTCCAGACGATGCGCCGTGGCGATGGCATCCATGGCCGCCGCATAGTCGGCTTCCGATTCATGGATCAGGCCGCGGACGTAGTGCCCGATAGCCAGTTCCGGGTCGAGAGTGAGGGCCCGATCCGCCGCTTCCCGGGCCCGGGCTAGGTGCGGGGCCAGGGGCCGATCAGGATTGGAGACAGGCACAAAGAGCTCCGTCCGCGCCAGCTCCGCCCAGGCATGGGCGAAATCCGGATCCAGGGTCACCGCCTGCTCGAGCAGCTCTGCGGCACGTAGCTTCTCCTCCGGGCCAAACCGCCGTGCGATGCTTCTGCCCTGCAGAAAGGCATCATAGGCGGCCTGGCTGCTCGTCAACGCCGGCGCCAGGCGGCCAACGTCATCGGGACTGAGGGTGACTTCGAGGGCCCGGGCTATGTCCTGAGCGATCTCTTCCTGAAAGTCGAAGACCCGATCGACGCTGCCATCAAAGGATCGGGACCAGCTGTGAAAGCCGTCGTCCGTGCGTACCAGCTGTGCGGTGATTCGCAGCTCATTCCCCTCCTTGCGCACCGAGCCCTCCAGCACGTGGCGCACGCCGAGGCTAGTGCCGACGGTGCGAACGTCTACGTCCCGATCGCGGTACGCGAAAGAGGAGGTCCGCCCGGCCACTTTGAGCTCACGGACGCCTGCCAGCGCGTTGAGGATTTCTTCCGCCAGTCCGTCGGCGAAGTAGCCCTGGTCACCGGCGGGGCTGAGATCAGAGAAGGGCAGCACGGCGATCGATCGGTCCGCCGGAGCGGGCGGCGGCGCAGCCTGGGCCGAGTCGGGGGCAGGCGGAACGGATTCCGGCGCAGGCATCGCCGTCCAGACGATAAGTCCAATCACCAGCAGCGCGATCAGCGCCAACCCGGGCCACCGGTAGGTGCTGCCCCCGGGGGACGTCGTGCCGGGGCCATGTTCTGCCCCTTCGAATGGAACATCCACCCTTGCTACCAACCGGTAACCGCGGCGGGGGATGGTTTCGATGTGGCCATGCTGGCCGCGCTGATCACCAAAGGCTTTGCGGAGCAGGGAAATGGCCCGGGAGAGACTCTCATCACCACCGGATTCTCCGCCCCAGACCCGCTCTACCAGCACGTCCCGGGTTACCACCGAGGGGGCCTCAGCAACGAGCACCTGCAGCACCGCCATGACTTTGGGCTCGAGAGAGAGGGTGCCTTCAGGGCCGCTGATCGTCAGCGCGTCGAAATCGACAAGCCGAGTGCCGATCTGCCGGCTCCCCTGCTGCCCGTTGGCGTGCTCCTCCTGCATGGGTGGATCTTAATGGGAAACCCGGGAGTCTGCCCAGGTGCTTGATTGTTAAGGACTTAAGACATCCATCAGAAAAGCATCAAGTTGCCATCGAGATCCCGCCGGACTCCGCCGCGAGACTGGCTTCACCCGATGAGGAGACTTGACCATGAACTTCGCCCACGCCCTTCACGAGACCACCAGCCAGCCCGGCCTGATCGATCCCGTCAGCTTTCCTGCCTCCCGCGATGAGGTCACGGAAGCCTGGCTCACGGATTCCCTCAGCCACCACCCGAGCTTTAAGGCCGATCCCATCCAAACCGTACGCCTCTCCAACCTGGGCGACGGCATCGGACAACTGAGCGCTCTGACCCTGGCCGAAATCAGCTGCCGCTCCGGGCGCCGGGTTCCACTGGTGGTGAAGCTGCAGGCATCGGTACCGGAGATGCACCAGGTGGCCAGGCACTACGACCACTATGGCGCAGAGGTGAATTTCTATCGGGAAATGGCCGTCGAGGTACCGATGCACACGCCGGAGGTCTACGTCAGCGCCATGGATGCGGCGAGTGACCGCGTTCTGATCATCATGGAAGCGTTTACCGACTGGCACTCGCCGGATCAGGTTACCGGCGCTACCGCTGAACAGGTCGCCATTGCGGCAGGCGAGCTTGCGGGGCTCGCAAGCGCCTATTGGAATGAGCAACCACAGAGCCGTTTTCCCTGGCTGAGATCAGCCGACGCGCAGGCCTTCGCCTCTCTTCCCGAAGACCACGCCGCCTGTCTGCCGGTGGCTCTCGATCGGTTCGAAGACTTGTGGCCCGAAGGCGCTGCAGAAACGCTGCAACCCATCAGCGAGCGCTACGCAGCCATTCGCGACGCCATCATCAACGGGACCCAGGTGCTCTCGCACTGGGACTTCCGCGTGGAGAATCTGTTCTTTGGTCCCGAGGGTGAGCTTGCAGTCATAGACTGGCAGCTGATGCATATGGACAACCCGGCCAACGATCTGGCCTACCTGCTTGGCACGAACATCGACATCGAGCTCCGCCGGGAAATCGAAGGCGACATCATGACGCTCTACCTGCGCGGCCTTCGCGACCACGGGGTGAGTGACTACGGCATGGCCGACCTCGTGGCCGACTACCGGCTCTCCCTGCTGAGCCTCACCGCCATTCCGCTGATTGGCGGCGCCAACATGGATATGGGCAACGCGCGATCGCGAGCACTCTTCGCCGCCATGGGCGCGCGCCTCGTCGCAGCGATTCAGGACTGGGACGCCATCGATCTGCTCGATCGACTCTGAGGCTCGAAGCAAGCCAAACCGTGGCGGTGTCCTACAACCGGTTAACGGATATGAAACACTGCCATGGTTGCATCGCCCGCCTCGACAGCGAAGCTGGACGGCATGCTTCTCAACTTATCAGCACACCTGCTTGCGGTGGTCCTGATCGCCGGTGGCCTGGTCGTGCTGCCGCTGCCGATCCCGCTCGGCGCGATCATGATCCTGCTGGGTCTGGGGCTCATGATCAGCGTCAATCCAAGGGTCAAGGCCCGTGTGCGTAAGGTTCGTCACGGCCACCCGAAACTGGAGGCCGTGATCGAACGGGTACGCCCCTACCTGCCCGCCTTTCTAAAGCGCGTCCTGGAAGAATCGGCGCCCCGCTGAACGCGGAACTATAACGGGGAGCCGATCAGCATGATCGGCTCCCCTCCGAGACGCGCGGGGGACGCAACGCCAGGGATTACCCGTCAGTACACGGGACGCATACGTTATAACATATCTTTTGGTGATCAAGGTGAAGTTGTCCCCGCCGCGATGAATGGCCATGGGACTTCTCCAGCGCTCAGGCGCGACGGTTTTCCGGCAGTCCTGCCAGCGCCAACGCTTCGCAGAGCCTTGCCGTCGCCTCCGGGTCCACATAGGGAGAACGCTCGCGGAAGAAACTCAGATGCTCGGAAGGGTCGGCCGCAACCAGCTCCCGGCCTGATGCCGCTGCTTCGGACAGGCGCCCGGAAGCCGCCAGGGCTGCGGTCAAAGACCGGAGCGGCAGGACGAAACGTGGATTGCGCCCCACGGAGCGTCGCCCCCAGTCGATGGCCGCATCGAAGTCGCCGAGCTGAAAGTTCGCCATGGAACGGATCGCGTAGCTGAGGAAGGTCAGCGGTTCCGTATCACCGCCGGTTTCCGCCTGTTCTATCCAGGCAAGGGCAGCTTCGTCGTCGCCCCCATAGTGGTCAACCACCCCATTGGCGATCAGTGCCATGGAGGAATAGGGATTGAACACGAGCGCCCGCCGAGCGATGTCCCGCGCCGTATCGATATCCTGATCGAGTGCCGCGATACAGATCGCCGCCCACCCCATGACAAAGGCATCGTCCTGACAAAGCTCGACCGCACGTCGCGCGAGCGTGGCGGCAGCCCGTCGATCTTCTCTGGAGGTGTTGTGTTCGGCATGCGTCGAGCGTACCCAGGCGCTGGCGCAGAGCGCGGGACCGATGTTCGGATCAACCTCGAGCGCCTTGTCGAGAAGGGCGAGCGCATCTTCGGCCGAATAGCCCTCAGCCGTATAAATCTTCGGTAGCGCCAGGTGGTAGAGGTCCCAGCCGCTCAGACGCTCGGGCGGCTTCTCCCGGGCAACACCCACCAGCACGATGGGAAAATCGAGCTCGAAGCGACAGCCGAGCTGCTTGAGGATCCGCTCGCGGGCTTCAGCCGCCTTCCCGGGTAGTTCAACCTGCCAACTGCAGAGCAGGGCTCGCGTCCGCGCGTGCGTCAGCTGCACTGCCAGACCCAAGCTCGTCCCGCCGGCGTCTTGCAGTTGAGACTCTATGAGCAGCTCCGCACCGGCACGCTGCGCCGCGGCGAGCGCGCTGCCCGCATCGTCTTCACTGAGCATCAGGCTCTGGGAGCTGAGCACGACGGCTTTCACCGCACTCGCTGCTGCGAAGAGCGCGTGGTGACAGTCGCGGCGTAGCCCGGCGAGCTCCGCGTGAGTGCCGCCTTCGCTGGGGAGCACTGCAAGTATCGGTTTGCCGTGCCCCACCATCGAGTCGCGGGTCGCCCGGACTCGGAGCTGTCTCGCGGCGTCCACGAGTTTTCCCTCTGCAGCGGTCCCTGCGCGATCGAGCTGCTCCTGGGCCAGCTGCAGCACCTGCCTCGCTTCAGGGCGCTCGCCCGCTTCCAGGAGTGCAGACACGAGAAGCGCCCAGGCCGTCTCGTTGCCCGGATCGAGCTCGGTCAGACGGCGGGCATGTTCAATCCGGGTGCCGTCCTGCTCCAGGGTCGCCAGGATGTGCTCGAGCAGACGAATGTGCAGGTCGCGGCACCGGGCCCGCTGCGCGAGACGCCAGGAGGCGAAACTGGCATGACTGTCGAGGGCAAGATCGTCGAGGAAGCCGCCATCTATGGTCTCTTCGATCTCGAGCAGCGTTTCGAGCGGTGCCCCAACTGCGAGCGCCTGCTGCAGGCGTTCGACGTCCGTTGAAAAGGCCCCGGGGCGAAGCTCGATCCGCTCCGATCCAGGCACAAGCAGATCGAAGCCACTCCCGTTCAGGCCCTGTCGGAGCCGACTCATGCACCAGCGCAGCCCGCCACGCGGATCGCCGACATCGTCGAAGAAAACTTCGCAGAGCGCATCCCGGCTCATGGCCCGATTCTGCACGGCGAGATAGCCGAGAATGGCCCGGGCTTTCCGGGATTTCGGAAGCGCGAGCGGACTGCCGTGCGCCTGCACCCGCAGGCTGCCGAGCAGGTTGATGGTGAGATCTGCCGACACCCTGCCTCCCTGGTTGCCATTCACACGCAAACCCTCACGCGAAACCACACTCTAGCAGCGGACGATGAGGTCGCAATGTCGGGTACCTGTCACTCGGGATTGATGTGTTCAGCAGTGCCGGGCGCACGGCGGGAATGGAATCGAACGGACAAAGGGAATGACAATGAATGAAGGAAAACTGGGAACGCAGAGCTACCACGGTTTGCTCTCTCTCGCCCTGCTGGCGGCGGCTGGGGGGATGGCGAGTACGGAGGCGGTTGCTCGCGACTACTACGGGGCGCCCACGAGCGCCTGGACCGAGGCGCAGCCCGAGACGAGCATCAATACCGACGCAGGCGAAGGCTGCCCTATCGAGACCGCCGACGGCCTGAGTCTCATGATCGCATCGACCCGTCCGGGAGGTGCTGGCGGCCTGGACATCTGGTCTGCAGACCGCCCGGAGATCGGCGCGCCTTTCGGGCCTGCCAGCAATCTGGGCGGCCCGATCAATACCCCGGCAGCAGATTTCTGCCCTTCTCCGGTGCTTGGCAACTATCTGCTGTTCGTTTCCGACCGGGAAGCCCCTGAGGGGGAACCGCCCGTGTGCGGGGGCGGCGATATGTACATCGCCCGCCTGAATCCAGCTGGTGAGTACGGGGAGCCGCGACTGCTGGGCTGTGCCCCGGAGGGTCCGAACTCGAGTGGACCGGAACGCAGCCCCTGGATCGTCGAAACCCGCTGGGCGACCTACCTCTTTTATTCGAGCACCGGCGGCGAAGGGGACCACGATATCTACGTGAGTCGTATGCGCCGCGATGGGACCTTCGGCCCTGGCCGGGTGATCCAGAGCGTCAGCTCCGAGTCAAACGACTTCATGCCCAACGTCCGACGACGTGCCGACGGTCGTTTCGAGATGGTCTTCAACTCCGACCGTCCAACCTGGGGCAGGAAGGATTTACCGGCCTACGGAGATCAGGACGTCTACTACACAACGGCACGCTGGCCGACCTGGCGCTGGACCACGCCGCAGAATCTCGGGCCGAACGTGAATACAGCCGCCGGTGAGAGTCGCTCCTCCATTTCCACGGATGGGGAGCGCCTGCACTTCGGACGCAGCGGGGATATCTACGTTTCCGATCGGGTGAAGTAGCGCTCGGCGCTACCCAACTCCGCTGCCCACTCGATCCGAGCAAAGCTGACGCGTTCCAGAAAAAGGGCCTGCTCGATGGCAGGCCCTCTCTGGACAAGGACGCAGAGGTCCGCGTCAGGAACCGACGATGCCGCCGTTCTTGCGCGTGATGATTACCGTTGCATCGCGCGGGATGGTTTTGCCGTCCGCCTTCGCCGGGAAGCTGGTCGTGATGTTCCCATCTGAGTCGGTCGGAAAACCATTGCCAGGATGCTGCAGGTTGGTGAACGCCGTTCTGTAATCCGGCGTCGTCGCCCAGCCCGTCACCTCATCGCTGAATACTCCCACGAGCAGACGCTTCGGCACCGGGTCGCCGGACGTCGTGTCGAAGACCGTCAGCTGATCCTGCAGATCATCGGGCTGCCCACCATCGGTGCCGATGAAGAGCCGCCCGAAGGGATCGGCATAGGCTGCGTCCGGATCCGTGAACACACCTTCCGTACCGCGCGTGCTGGACGCGAGGATGTAGATCTCCCACTTGAAGGTGGTACCGAGGCCATCCTGATCATCGACAGTGTTGATGATGTGGCCATCGTTGTTCGGCGCTTCCGGGTTCGCCGCGTCCGCTTCCGTGCGTTGGCTGTTGTTGGTCAGGGTCCAGTAGACGGAACCGTCCTTGCCGATGGTCGTCCACTCCGGGCGATCCATGGGGGTTGCACCCAGAATATCCGCCGCGAGACGGGTGTTGATCAGGAGTTCTGCCTGACTGCTGAACGCACCGGAGAGCATCGGGTTGCTGAAATCGACCAGCAACCACTCGCCTGTACCGTCGTCGTCGAAGCGGGCGACATAGAGCTTGCCCTCATCGAGCGGGCTCTCGCCAGCATCGATCGCGGTCTTCCAGGCCTTATCGGACACGTACTTGTAGCAGTAGTCGAAGCGCTGGTCGTCACCCATGTAGGCCGCGATCTGCCCCGTATAGGTTTCCTTGATGGCTATCGCTTCGTGCTTGAAGCGACCGAGGGCCGTGCGCTTGGCAGGTTTCTGAGTGGCATCGAAAGGGTCGATCTCGACGACCCAGCCAAAGCGATTCGACTCGTTGAGATAGTTCTCGTCAGAGATGTCGAAGCGCTTGTCATAGAGATACCAGCCATAGCCGAATCCATCGTCGTCGAAGCCATAGCGGGCCTGGCTCTCGGTCAGAACGTAGTTCGGGTTCGTGTAGCCGAAGTAGCCGTTGAAGTTCTCTTCGCAGGTGAGGTAGGTGCCCCAGGGCGTCGGACCCGAGCCGCAGTTGTTCACGGTGCCGAGCGGGACGTTTCCGGCGTGATTCTGCAGCAGTTCGGACTCCGCTGCCGGACCGGTGAAACACACCGGCGTATTCACATGGATACGACGGCTGTTCTTCGACTTGCGCACGCGCCACTTGCCGCGCCGGTTTGCCGCGATGGACACCACGGACACCCCATGCACATGCTGCGACACCCGCACGTCGGCGAGGCTCTCAGGCATGGATTTACCCAGCACGTGAGGATTGATGCCGAACTCGTGATTGATACAGAGCATGCCTTTGTCGCTGTTCATGCGATAGCGCGGGCCGTATTTCACGCCCCACTTGGTATCCATGGGGAAAAACCACATGCCGTCGTGACCGATGCCGATCTGCTTGGCCGCCTGTTCCGGGGTCGGTCGCGTGTTCGGATCGCCGTCGTACTCTTCCGTGAGACCGGGCTCGAGAGGCGTTCCCCAGGGAATGAGCACCTGGTATTCGTAGTCCTTGGAGATCGTCGGCATCGAGTTGTCGACGCTGCCCTCAGCAACGCTGATCGGCTCGAAGCCCACAAGCCCCTTCTTTCCCTTCTTGCCCTTTTTCTTACCCCATCCCCACTTGTCGTACTTGTAACCATCGTTCCAGGCCAGCGCTGACGGCGCGAGGAATGTGGTTGCAGCGCCCGCGAGGGTGCCCGTAACGACCTTGCGGCGGGACATATTGGCCGCGAGCACGTCGTTAAAGGGTCGGTTGCCGGAAGGATTGCTCGAAATGTCTTCGCTCGCGTCAATGGGAGCGTCGTCAATCTGAAGATCTTTCTTGGTCACGGTGTGAGTGTCCTCTCAAAATTCGGAAGGCCGGGGAAAGGTAATGAGAGGCCGTGACAGGCCCATGTAACGACCATGACAGACCGGTTTAAGGCTCGTGACAGATCGGTTTAAGAAACATGACGGATGGCCTTGTAGGCCGTGACAGTTCGTCCTGACGGGGGAATTCATCGCCCTTGAACAGACAAGCGTACGGACGCAACTCTGACAGGTGACCGCTGCTGAGGCAGGCCGTTCAAAGACGCTTGGGCTTCCGGGCGGTGGCGGGAGCTGAGCTCGGTTCAGCCGGAGGTCACCGCGTCCTTCACATAGCGACAGAACCGCGCACCGATTTCATCCGCGGAGTACGGACCGCTGGCCGAAAACCAGAGCTGCGCATGGTTGCCGGCGCCCAGAATCATCAGGCGCAGCAGGTGACGATCCACGGAGGGCTCGAGTGGCAGCTCACCGACCAGCATCTTGAACAGCGCTTCGAACTGATCGCGCAGTTCGACGAGCTCCGCCCGATACTTCGGCACGTCCCCCGGCTCCACTTTGAAGATCACGCGCGTGTAGGAGCTCTCTTCCGTAATCGCCCGAATGTGTGCAGACATGCCCGCTTCGAGTCGCTCCCAGGGGTCTTCGAGGGGATCAATGGCAGCCTGGAAGGTAGCCGTAATCTGCTCGACGCCCGCTTCGTAGATTGCCAGCAGCAGGTCGTCCTTCGACGGGAAATGATAGTAGATGGAGCCCGGCAGCATGCCGACGGCTTTGGCAATGTCACGCATGACGGTGGCTTTGAAGCCCTGCACCGCAAAGCGCTCCGCCGCTGCCCGCATGAGCGCGTCATTACGACTGTTGGCACGCCTGGCGCCCCGCGGCTCAACCTTCCTGCGTGTCTCGCTGTTCATCTGTCTGGCCACTCGAGCAGTCTAGGATGCCTTGACTAACCAAACAAGCGTTTGTTTAATAGCCAAACACCTGTTTGGCTAACTCGGGAAGGGAACCCATGGATGTCGCAGATCCGGCGCTCTACGAAACACACAGCTTTCATCCACTGTTTGCGGAGCTCCGGGCCAGGGATCCCGTGCACTACTGCGCAGAGAGCGATTTCGGTCCCTACTGGGCCATTACCCGTTACCGGGACATCGTCGCCGTCGACATGAACTATCGGGTCTTCTCCTCTGCCGCCGGGGGAATCTCGATTTTCGACACGAACCCGGACGACAACTCGAGCTTCATCAACATGGACCCGCCGGAACATCGCAAGCACCGCTCGGCCGTAACGCCCGTCTTCAGCCGTGAAAACCTCGAGGCTCTGGAAGACGAGGTTCGAGAGCGGGTTGCCCAGATTCTCGATCGGGTGCCCGTGAACGAGCCCTTCGACTGGGTCACAACGGTCGCGAACGAGTTGCCGCTGCAGATGCTCTCCACCCTCTTCGGCATTCCCGAGGAAGATCGCTACCACATGCTCTACTGGACGAACGCTCAGGTCGGAGTGTTCGGTGGCGTAGCAAGAGACGAGGAAGAAGCCGCCAAACACCCCTCCTTCACGGACTACTTCCTGAGGCTGCGAGCGGTACGCGCCCGGAACCCGGAACTCAAACCCGATCTCGTCTCCCATCTGCTCCACCGCGATCCGGACATCCCGAACCGCATGTACCTGAATCACCTGCGGCTGCTCACCGTTGGCGCCAACGACACCACCCGGACGAGCATTGCCGGGGGCCTGGAAGCTGTGCTCGAACAGGGCCTCTACGACACGCTCCAGGGGAATCGCGAGCTCATCCCGACGGCCGTCAACGAAATGATCCGCTTCGTGACCCCGGTGGTACATCAGCGCCGCACCGCTGTCTCCGACTTCGAACTCGGCGACAAGACCATCCCGGCCGGCGACAAGGTCGTGATGTTCTACGTCTCCGGGAATCGGGACGAAGAGGCCTTCGCCGATGCCGATCGACTGATCCTCGATCGGGAAGAACCCCGGAGCCTTTCCTTCGGCTCCGGCATTCACCACTGTATCGGCTTCCGCCTGGCGCGCATGCAGCTGCAGCACATGTGGGAAGGCATGCTGGACCGCTTCAGCGGCTTCGAGCTGCTCGATACACCCGTGCGCCTGCGCTCGAACTTCGTGCAGGGCTACCGGTCCATGCCGGTGATCGCGCGAGCCTGAGCGCAAAGGAGGAGTAAGGAAGTGAAGATAGCAGTTACCGGCGGTGCCTCTGGTCTCGGCGCCGCTCTAGTCGAACGCCTCGAAGACGAAGAGCTCTGGATTCTGGACCGGAACGCGCCAGATCGTCTCGCAGACACCCATCGTTTTGTCGCCACGGACCTCGCCGATCCCGGCGCCATCGAGGGCGCCGTGGAAAGCCTGCCCGAGGAGCTGGATGGTCTGGCCAACGTGGCGGGTATCGCGGCCGCGAAGGATCCGGAAACCGTGCTGGCCGTGAACTTCCTGGCATTGCGCACCTTGAGTGAACGTCTGATACCGCGCCTGCCGAAAGGGGGACGTATCGTCAACGTGTCGTCCATCGCCGGTCGCGATTGGCAGGGAAAGCTCGAGCGTCTCACGCCGCTGCTCGAGACCGGCTCCTTCGAAGAAGGCATGGCCTGGTGTCAGGCGCATCGTGAACTCCTTGCGCGAGATCCCTACACCTTCTCGAAACGCGCCGTCACCGCGCATACGCTGCGCGCAGCCGCAGGTGGGATCCGGGACGGCTACACGGTGAACTGCGTAAGCCCGGGACCCATAGAAACACCCCTCTACCCCGCCTTCGAGTCACTGATGGGAAAAGCCCAGAGCGACTGGACCAAAGCCCAGACCGGCCGCGCCGCCAGCCCGGAAGACATCGCCGAGGTGGTTGATCTGCTGTTAAGAGGCAGCTGTGGCTGGTTGAATGGCGTCGACATACCTGTCGATGGCGGCTACAGCGCGGGCCTCGCCTCCGGTTGGATCGATTTCGCCGCCTCGCCGCTCATGCAGGCCCGGGGCTGACAGACCGGCAAACACACACAACGATAGCCGCCCGGCCGACAGAGCGCACCGCGCTGAAGATGTGCTACAAAACAAGAGGGGGAGACTGATGACAATCATCGAAACGCGGCTCGGCGCCGTGGCGGGTAACTCGACAGAAGGGCTGCAGACCTACCTCGGTCTCCCCTTTACTGCACCACCCGTTGGCGAGCTGCGCTGGAAGGCACCGGAGCCAGCCCTGCCCTGGACGGGCACCCTCGATGCCACACAACACCCGAACCGTTGCTACCAGAACCCCTACGATGAGGTCCTCGGCTTCGGCGAGGTCCACGGCGAGGAGTCCGAAGACTGCCTCTACCTGAACATCTACACCCCGGCCGCAGACAGCGGCAAACGTCCCGTACTCTGCTGGATTCATGGTGGCGCCTACTTTCAGGGGGCAGCCAGCGATTACGACGGAAGCCTCGTCGCACGGGACCAGGAAGTCGTGGTGGTCTGCATCAACTATCGGCTCGGCGTGTTCGGCTTCTGCAACATGAGCGCTCTGGGACCCGACTATGTGGGCAGCACCAATCGCGGATTCGAAGACCAGATCGCCGCGTTGCGCTGGATCAGAGACAACATCGCAGACTATGGGGGCGATCCCGACTGCGTCACCCTCTGGGGCGAAAGTGCCGGTGCCGGTTCGGTCCTCGCCCTGCAGGGTGCACCGGCCGCCGACGGGCTTTACCACCGATCCATCGCCTTCAGCGGTGGTCATACGGGCTCTCATCCCCCACCTGACGGCGTTGCAATGCTGGGCGCACATTTTGGATTCACGGAGAACGCCGCAGAGGCGCTGCTGACAGTACCCGCAGAAGACCTGAAGGCAGCGCAGCTCCAGGGTGCCGTGCAGCCAACGCCCTGCGTGGACGGTCACGTGCTCACCCGAACCGGCCTCGAGGCCATCGCCGAGAAAGGTGCCGAGGGACCACCACTGATCATCGGCTGCTGCCGCGACGAAGGCACCTTCCTCGGCCCGATGGTGGGCACGGACCCGAAGGTGCTGGCCATGGTGCAGAGCCTCTACGCCGTCGCCATCAACCTCAAGGCTCCCGGTGACTATCTGGCCTTCCTCGACGCACAACACGCGGATGCGGAGCCTCCAGCAAAGATGGTGCGCACCTGGTTCCATCTGTTCCGCTCCGAGGCGCTTCGTGCCGCTGAGGCTGCAACGGCTGCGGGAGCCGGCGGCTGGGTCTACAACTTCGAGGTTCCCACGGACAATCCCCTCGGGATCACTCACGGCAGCGACATCGCCTTCACCTTCAATCACTTCGCCGGTGGCGAGTCGGGCCTGTTCTTCCACGAGCAGAACGACACCAACCGGCAGCTGGCGAAGATCTGGTCGGCGTCCATGGTGCAATTCGCGCGGACCGGTGATCCCAATGGCGCGGGTCTGCCGCAATGGCCTCACTACGACAGCACGGACCGAAACTGCCTGATCTTCGATGACCGGCCGCACATCGCTTCAGACCCTGACGGCGAAGCAGCCCGCAAGGCATACGGCATCGAAAGCTAGGCGCGGCGGCGCCAGTCGCCTAAGCTGGCCGCTTACGTTGCGGACGCCGCATCGGCGTCTGCTGAAAACTGCTGCATATCTGGCAAAGGAGGGGGAGCCATGTCCAGCGAAGAACACGAAGTCGTCTCTATCTACCCATTTACGGATGCCGAACGGGAAGAGCTTCTGAGCAAGGCTCGGGAGTGCACGTTCAACTGGTCCACGAAGGACGGCTGGCCCGTTGGTGTAATCCACGCCTTCGTCTGGCGCGACGGGCGCGGTTGGATCACCTGCGGTGCCCATCGTCATCGGGTGGCCGCCATCCGCCGCGATCCGCGCTGTTCTGTGGTGGTCAGCGGCATGGCCGCACCCAATGGCCCTAACGGCGCAATCACTTTCAAAGGTCGCGCCATCATCCACGAAGACGAAGAAACCAAAGCCTGGTTCTATCCGGCCCTGGCCCGCGGGCCGTACACCGGCATGGGCGGCGAGTTGACCCCGGAACAGGAAGCTCAGGCCAAGGCGTTCGAGCAGCGCCTGGATTCACCGCTCAGGGTAATCATCGAGATCGTCCCCGAGAAGTGGATCATGCTCGACAGTGACAAGATGGCCAAAGACACGGCCGGCGAGCTGAGCGACGAGGAACGGGGCCCCCTCCTCGAGTCCGATGCCAAGCGTATGGCAAAGGAACTCGAGCGTCGCGGCATGAGCTGAAACAACCACTACCGATAGGGGATCGTTGATGAGCATCATCGACAGCTTTCGACTGGACGGCCAGGTCGCCGTGGTCACCGGTGGCGGCCGCGGTATCGGCGAAGGAATCGCCCTGGGTCTCGCAGAAGCGGGTGCGGACGTCGTGCTCGCTGCCCGGCGCACCAACGAGATCGAAGCGGTGGCCGAGAGGGTTCGCGCGCTCGGCCGCCGGGCGCTGGCAATCACCACAGACATGATGGAGATCGAACAGGTCCAGGCGCTGGCCGAACAGACCTTCAAGGACCTGGGGGCGCTCAGCTGCTGGGTAAGCAACGCCGGTGGCGCCGACGATCGGGTACCGCGCACCTTCCTCGACCTGCCGGAAAGACAATGGGACTTTCAGCTCAACCTCAATCTGAAAGCAGTCTGGACCGGCGCTCAGGCCGCCGGAAACATCATGAAGGACAACGGCGGCGGCACGATCATCAACATCTCCTCGCAGGTGGCCGGCCGGGCTTCGCCTTACAACGGGCCTTATGCAGTCGCCAAGAGTGGCGTCAACAATCTCACGCAGACCCTGGCCGTTGAGATGGCACCGCTCGGTATCCGGGTGAACGCCGTGTCCCCCGGGCCGATACCCACAGAAGTGTTTCTCGAATTCACGAAAATGACCGAGGCAGACATTCCTGAGATGGGTAAAAAGCTCGGTGTGCCGCTGGGTCGCGTCGGCACCCCCGAAGACATCGCCCCTGCCGTCGTCTACCTCGCCTCCCCGGCTTCGAGCTGGATCACCGGGCAGGATATCGTGGTCAACGGCGGGCTGTGAGCACCGCAAGCTGATCGATGAGCGCGTCGGTCTCCGGGTCCGGCGCGTAACCTGCGTCGAGGCGGGCGGCAACATGCGCGCTCACGAGCTCCAGCCCCTGGGACAGCCCCAGCTCGCAGGCCCAGGGACCAATCACTTCGCGGAGCCGCCCGTTGTCGAAACACATGTCGTTGGCCTTGTCGCCAAGGAGCGGTCCTTCCCAGTCCGGCCGATGCTCGATCAGCCGGGCCGTGGGCACGGGAAAGATCCTCGCGGGTTTCCCGAGATTCGTTGCCACGGCCGTGAGAATCGCCTTCCAGGGAAGGGCCTCATCGTTGGTGATATGCAGGGTCTTACCGCAGGCAGCCTGCGCTCCCAGAAGCCGGGTAAAAGCGCGGGCGAAATCGATCGAGTGCGTCAGTGTCCAGAGCGACTCGCCGTCGTCATGCACGGGCACCGGCTTGTCGCGCAGCAGCCGCCAGGCCAGATGGTCGCCGTCGATGACGGTGCTCGGGAAGCGCGTCCGGTAAGTGTGGCTGGGCCGGACGATGGTCACAGGCAGCTTCCCCTCTGCCTGTGCTGCTGCGAGATACGCCTCGCAGTCCGCCTTCTTCCGACTGTAGGCCCAGAACGGGTTTCCGAGCGGCGTGTCTTCCGTGACCAGACCGCCGCGGTGCGGTTTCTCATAGGCGGACGCCGTTGAGATGAACACGTACTGCGCGCAGCGACCGGAGAACAACGCCACATCCCGCGCAACGGCTTCGGTGTCGAAGGCCAGGAACTGGCAGACGACATCGAAATCACGCGCCGCGAGTCGCCGGTAGCTGTCCTGATCCCCGAGATCGCCGCTGATCTGCGCCACGCCAGCCGGCGGAGCTTCACGTCTGCCGCGGTTGAACACCGAGACGTCGTGTCCGAGCGCCAGACTCTCGGCCACGCAGGCACTCGAGATCTCACCCGTGCCGCCGATGTAGAGCACCTTCATCGTTCGGCCATGACTCAGGCCTCGGGGCCGGAAGGGTCACCCTCGACCACCCGCGCGCCGCCGATGAGATGGGCATCGAGGAAGTGATTCACTCGCGCGGGTGCCGCGACGAAACGCACGTTACGATTGATGCCGTGCCGGCTCTCCCTGGCAAGCAGCGCCGGCCGCGCACTTTCCTCGAAGACCAGTCGCCCATCGCCGAGCTCACCGTCGTCGAGCACCCTTAGCGCCGGATCTTCGAGACAACGTGCAACGTCCGCCGGATCCATGTGCTTCGTGAGCCGGCCCCGCCAGTGCCGACAGCGTTCGGCGTGATAGGTGAGGGCCAGCATCGGCCGCACCTCATCCGATGGATTCGGCACCCCGCGATGCCACATGCGCGGATCACGGAAACAGACCCCACCGGCCGGAATGCTCATCCGCGCGGGTGGTCCCCAGCGTTCGAGGAGCTCCGGATGTTTGCTCACCCGTTCGCCGAGGGGCCATTCCGTGACGGCGGTTTCCAGATGGGTGCCAGGAAAAATCTCCGTGGCACCGTTCTCGGCCGTAATCCCGGTCAGACCCACAGAACAGGACAGAGTCGTCGTTGGCGGCGGCCAGGGCTGACCGTCCGCAGCCGCTTTTTCTTTCGTTCGCCAGGAGAAAGGTCGGTCGTAGTGAACGGGCTGATGCACGCTCCCGGGCAGGTTGACATTGCCACTGTAGAAACCGAGCCAGGCCCCTTCGCCAAGCACTGCGGCAACCACGTGCTCGATGAGCGGATTCGCGACGAGGTCTGCCTCCACATAAGGGGCATAGCGCCGCAGGCCGAGCTGCAGGTGACCTTCACCCGTCGCGATTTCGTGGGGCGTTGGCCGGTCCTGGCTTCGGACCTGTTCGGCGTCTTCGAGCACTGATGCCAGCAGCGATTCGCAGACCGCCGGCGGAATCAGATCACCCACCACGGCATAGCCGACGGTTGCGATGTCCTCAGCGATGGCACCGAGCTTTTTGGCGCCTATCGCTCCGAGCGAACGCTCTTCTTCGGTTACCTCATAGCTCATCCCGCTACCCTCGAGTCGCCGGCCTCACACCCTTTCATCGTGGCTTTTCATCACACCGCTTCGTCGCCCGCCCCTCATCTCGCCTCTTCATCTCGCCACCGGTGCGGACGATCCCTTGGCCAGAGCTGCACCAGTACCCCGTTGGTCGCGCTCGGGTGGATGAACACCTGCGGTGTGCCGACGCCGGTCAGCCGCACGCCCGCTTCCTGGAAGCGGGCAATCGTTGCATCCAGGTCGTCAACCCTGAGCGCCAGCACATGAATACCCTCCCCCCGCCGGGCCAGCAAGTCCGCCAGGCTCGAGCTGGCATTCATCGGCGCGATCAGCTCGATGAAGGTGTGATCTGCCATCGTAAAAAAAGCCTGCCGAATACCCGCGTCGTGCAGATCAGCGCGATGACTGAGCGTCATGCCCAGCCCATCGCGCCAGTTGCGAATCCCCGCCTCGAGGTCGCGGACGGCAAGCACGATGTGATCTGTGCCCGTGAAGGTCGCCTGATCGAGTGGCATCAGCAGAGCACGCCATGGTCGAGCCGCGGCAACACGTAGCGGGCAAAGAGATCGCACTCTTCCGAATGGGGGTAGCCGGACAGAATGAAGGCCTCGATGCCAAGGGCCATGTACTGCTCGAGCTTCTCGAGCACCTGGTCCGGATCCCCGACAATCGCGGCCCCACAGCCACTGCGGGCGCGACCGATGCCCGTCCAGAGGTTGGCTTCAGCGAAGCCGTCCTCATCGGCAGCGTCCCGCAGCTCGCCCTGAGCCCGCACGCCGGTGGAGGCGCTGTCGAGAGACTGCGCCCGGATCCTCGCACCTTCCGCCTCGTCGAGGCGCGAAAGCAGCGTCCGGGAAGCTTCGATCGCCTCTGCTTCCGTCTCGCGGACAATCACATGCACGCGATAACCAAAGCGCAGTTTTCGATCAAAGGCTGCAGCCCGCGACCGCATGTCTTCCAGTACCTTCTCGACTTCCGGCAGCGTGTTGGGCCACATGAGAAACACGTCTGCACACTCGGCGGCCACGGCACGGGCAGGCTCCGAAAGCCCGCCGAAGTAGAACAGCGGCGCCCGACCGCTCACGGTTCGGGCATTGGGTGGTTCCACCGCAAACTCGAGGTGTTTCCCCTGCACAGCAACCCCCACACCGTTCAGGAGATCACGAAGCGCATGCATGGTTTCGCGCGTGCGCTCATAGCGTTCGGCGGAAGACAGCGTTTCGCCGGGAACGTCCGAGGAAATGATGTTGATCGCGAGGCGCCCATCGAGCATCTGATCGAGTGTTGCCAGCTGCCGCGCAAGCTGTGGTACCCAGAGTTCTCCGCAGCGAACGGCGACCAGCAGCCGGATCTGCTCGGTCAGCGGCGCCACCCCTCCGGCGAAAGCCACCGAGTCGATACCGAGCTGGTAGCCCGAGGGGAGCAGAATGCTGTCGAAGCCATGGGCATCGGCGCGGCGCGTGATCGAGCTGCAGTGCGCCCACGACGACTTGAGCGATGGATCGTGCACGCCAAGGTATCGATAGTCGTCGTCACAGAGCGCTGAAAACCAGCTGACTTCCACGCTCATGGCAGCGACTCCCCGAGAGATGCCTCAATGATGTCGTAGACATCCGAGCGGTCGAGCTGCACCTCCAGGGCACGGGTCGCCTGGGCAATGCGCCCTGGATCGATGCTGCCAACGAGGGCCACCGGCCTGGCGGGATGCGCAAGCACAAAGGCGAGGGCGATGGTCGCCTGATCGACCCCTTCCCGCTCAGCGAGCCTGCCGAGCACCTCGAGCAGAGCGGCCGGCAGATCCTCTTTCCCGGCCAGGCGACCGCCGGCAAGCGGACTCCAGGCCAGGACGAGATGACCGTGAGCCATGCACTGATCGAAGGTGCCATCGAACAGCGGCGCGAGGTGCAGCGCCGAGTATTCCGGCTGCTGGCTGGCGATCCCATCGTTCAGATGGCTCAAAAGCGCCTGCGTCTGGCTCGGCGAGTGGTTGGACACCCCCAGCTCCCGCACCTTACCGCTGGTCTTCAGTTCCTCCAGCACACGCGCCGTTTCCTGCGGATGGGTGAGCAGGTCCGGGCGATGCACCTGGTAGAGATCGAGCTGCTCAACGCCCAGGCGCCGGAGGGAGTCCTCGCAGGCCGTGGCGAGATACGCCGAGTCGTAAGGTGTGCCCGGAATGATTCCGCCTTTGGAAGCGAGCACCATGCGCTCGCGCAGACCGGGCGCTGAGGCGAGCACCTCCCCCAACAGGGCTTCCGCCGAGCCGAAAGCCGTGCCTCCCCAATCGAGGCCATAGACGTCTGCGGTATCGATGAGGTTCATGCCGCTCGCCAGCGCCTGCTCGATCCGCAGCTGCGCGTCAGCGGCAGACATGTTGACCAGCCGCCAGCAGCCATAGCCGAGCGCGCCGACCTCGAGGGATTGCCCGAGCCTGCGCGGACCCGGGTCGATGAGATTGCTCATAGATGTTCTCTTTTCAAGTGATGGGTGTCCGCTCAGCCCTCGAGGACCGTCGCATCGAAGTCGTCGGGAAGCAGGTCCGCCACCGCGACGGCCTCGCCAATCTCGATGGAGCGTTGCGCCGCGGCACCAACCGCCACGGACCAGAAGCCGTCGGCCAGGCTCGGTCCCGAAGGGATTCCCGTGGCAAGTTCCTCGGCGAAGGCCATATGCTCGAAGAACGTGGAACCATGATGGCCGGCCTTGGCAATGTAAGAGGGATAACTGGGACTGCTCCGTCGCGACGTGCCGTTTTCACCACTCCAGACTTCGAGCTCGTTGCGGTTTTCCTCGCCAAGGCGCGCATGCTCTGAAACCTGCAGACGACCGGCATCGCCGCAAACGGTGAGTTCTTCCCGGGAGCCCGGCACGAACATGCAGAGGGAAAAGGCACCGAGCACGCCGTTCTCGTAGCTCATGCTCACCTGCGCCTGATCGAGGCCGTCGGCAGGGCGGTTGTCGTAGGTGAAATCCTTGAAGTTCACCGCCTGACTGCCGAGCGCATAAACGCGTTCAGGCGCCGCACCCGCGAAGAGATTGATCAGATCAAAATAATGGCAGCACTTTTCGATCAGGGCGCCACCGGTGAGGCTGTTGAACTTGTTCCACTGGCCGACTTTGTCGAGAAAGGGGAACCGGTGTTCGAGCATGTTGATGCTGTGCACCTGCCCGACGCTGTCGCGCTCGAACACCTCAGCGATGGCCTCCGCGTAAATGGCCTTGTAGCGATACTGGAGTCCGAAGCGAACCGGTTTGGGGTGAGCCGCTGCAAGACGGCAGACTTCGAAGGCATCCGCGACCGTCGTGGCGATGGGTTTCTCCAGAAAGATCGCTTTGTCGTAGCGGCAGGCAACGCGCATCACGTCGAGGTGTGTGTGATTCGGGGTGGCAACGATCAGGGCATCGGTTTGCGGATCGGCGCAGGCGGCTTCGAGCGATTCATAGCGGGTGGGCGCGTCAGCGCCGGCCACTCTGCCGATACTCTGGAGCGCATGATGGATGCTGTTTGCTGAAGGATCGTAAACACCACCGATGGTCGCACGGCCCACCATGAGCGCATTACGGATGTGCTCCTGTCCCATCATGCCGCAGCCGATGAGGCCAATGCTGAACTCGGGCGCCTCCGACCGCGTGAGGTAGCGATCCTGCTCTTCGAGGTACGCGAAAGCCCGGCCTCGCCGGAACACCCGAGCCCCTGTTACCCGCTTATCCAAGCCAACCCTCCTCCGATGAATCAGCCAGGATAACGAATCAGTAAGAGGCTATTATTCTCAATAAAGAATCAATGGGATCCGTTCCGAGAACGATGATCGGCGCGGAACCGGAGGGCCTTATGAGCGACCTGCGCTTGCTGGAACAGTTCGTTGCCGTCTACCGACACCGGAGCTTCCGGTCCGCCGCCGACGAGATGGGCATCGCCCAGAGTTCCGTCACCAAGCGGGTTCAGCAGCTCGAGGAGCAGCTCGGGCTGCGGCTGTTCAATCGCACCACCCGATCCGTTGAACCGACCGACAGCGCCCGACAGCTCATCGATCGAGCCGAGCGGGCCCTGCAGGCCGCCGGTGCTTTCGAGGCGGAGGCGAAACTGATCGCCGGCGGCGAGCTCGGTGGTATCCGGGTCGGCGCGGTGGCCCTGGCAGCAGAAACGCTCCTTGTCGACACGCTGGCGCGCCTGACCCACTCACACCCCGAGCTCGAGGTGGATGTGCTGCTCGGCAGCTCAGACATCTACCGGGATCTCGCCACCGGCGAGTGCGATCTCGTGGTGGGTGATGAGGCAAACTTCGCCATCTCTCCTTACGCGCCGACGCTGCGGATGGAGCGTCTGCACCGGGAGCATCTGGTGTTCGTGCATCGACGCGGCCACCCGGCAGCCGGTGCCCGCAAGCCTGCCGAGCTGCTGGCCTACCCCCTCGCAATTCCAAGCCGCTACTTCAACGAGAACCGGCTCTTTGAAACGCTGGCCGAACAGACCGATCCGCCGGTGCTCCCGCGCTACCGCCTCAACAGTCTGTCCGCCTGCCTTTCCCTCGCCCGGGTCAGCGATGTCATCACTCTGGCCCCCCAGTCTCACGTCGCAATACAGAAGGAAAACAGCACCGGAGAGGCGCTTACCGTCGTCGACTTCGACACGAACATCGACGTGCAGCTCGTCCTGGCAACGAATGCACGACACGCACCAACACCAGCGGTGCGTGCTTTTCGAAACGCCATCGAACCTTGAGGGGCTTACCGGTAGCCGTTGCCAGGGCATAGCCCGGTGGCTACGCTCGAGGCTTCTGAACACATCAGCGTCTCGAGAAGCCGGCATGAGCAAACCCTGGATCTTCATGGGCGTAGACCGCTCGCATTTCTCCGCCAAGCTGCGACCGGCGCTGCGCTACAAGGCGATCCACCATGTGGAGTATCCGCCCGATCAGCAACTGATCGCCAAGCGCACGGGCGTCGGCTTCGTGCCGGTCCTGTTCTCACCCGAAGACGAAGTCTTTCAGGACACGACGGACATCATCGACGTGCTCGAAGCGCGGTTTCCGGAACCGCCTCTCATTCCAACCGGCACAGACGGCGTGCTGTGCCGGCTCTTTGAGCTCTACGCCGACGAGTTCTTCCCTACCGTCAGCATGCGAACGCGCTGGGCCTACCAAGAAAACGAGGCAGAACTCCGCCGGGCCTTTGGCGCTTTCTCCGGGGATGCCGCACGCGGAAACGCCGTGGCGGACCTCATGAGCTCCTACCTGCCCATGCTCGGGGTCACGGAACAGACGATCCCGGTCATCGACGCGCACACGGACGCAATGCTCGACGCGCTCGAAGCACACTTCACCGAGCACCCGTTCCTGCTCGGCGAGCGACTCTCTCTCGCCGACTGCGCCCTCATGGGGCCGCTCTATGCCCACCTCTATCTCGACCGGGTGACCCGGAAGAAGCTCTACGACGAGGCGCTTCAGGTGTGCATGTGGATCGAGCGCTGCAACCGGCCCGTGCCTGGCCAGATGGGAGACTGGTTCAAGGGCGCCTATCCCGAGACCTTAGAGGCCGTGCTCAGCCTCATCGGCGCAGACGCCGTGCCTCTGCTTCGCGCGCTCGAAAATGCCTACGCCGAATGGTGCGCCGGTAACGCCGTGTCTGGCGCGGAAGTGCCCAGGGGTGTTGCGGAGTACAACAGCACACTGCGGAACGTGCCGTTCAAGGCAGGGGTACGCACCTATGTCGCCTGGAAGATCCAGCGGCTGCGGTCGATCCATCGCGATGGAGATGCCGAAACCCAGGATCAGAGCAGCGCCGTTCTGAAGGCAGCTGCCTGCGAAGCTCTGCTCGAAGCGCCCGCGGGCGCCGCTCCGCTGCAGAAGACGGCGTTCAAGCTCACGTTCGCATAGCTGAGACTCAGCCCGGGTTCGCCTCACCAATCTTGGTGATGCCGCGCGCTTGCGCCTTCAGCGACGGCCGTCAAACTAAGCCGCATGGTTGGAGAGAAGTTCAGCTCAGTGATGGTCGTCGAAGACGATGCGGAAACCCGTGCGCGTTTCGTCGAGAAGATCGACGGCTCAGACGCCTACCGAGTCATTGCCACCGCAGCGAGCAGAAGCGAAGCGCTGGCGGCGTTGGCGGGTTGCTCGCCGGATGTCCTGCTCGTCGATCTCGGCCTGCCGGATGGCGATGGCGCCGAGGTGATCGAACACGCCGCAACCCTTCAGAACGCGCCGGCAATCATGGTCATCACGGTGTTCGGCGACGAACAGCGCGTTCTCCGGGCAATCCGGGCTGGCGCTTCCGGCTACCTGTTGAAAACAGATACTTCCTCAGACATGTGCCGCAGCATGGCCGAGTTATTGGACGGAGGCGCACCGATCAGCCCGGTCATCGCCCGCTACCTGATCAGGCACTTCCAACCGACACAAGACGCGAGGGAAGACAGGTCCGCCAGCCCCGCAGGACAGCTTTCCGATCGTGAACTCGAAGTTCTGCGCATGGCGGCAAAAGGCTATACCTATCAGGAGGTGGCAGACCTGCTCGGGCTCAGCGTCAACACGGTGGGCACTCATACACGCAGCGTGTACCGGAAACTGGCCGTGACCTCGCGCAGCGAAGCGGTCTTCGAAGCGACCCGTCTCGGGCTGGTGGATGCGCCCCGCCTGGACCGCTGACGCCAAACCACCACCGGTATTCTGGCTGATCCTTTTCGGCCTGCCGGTAGCGTTCCTTACGGTCATGCAGATTCTGGAGTCTGGTGCTGGCGTCGATGAGAAATGGCGTGTCACGTTCCTGGAGGGCATGACCAGCGACGTGGAATACGAGTCGCCTCCACCACCGGACGTGGACTGGCATGGAGTGGATCTGCCTTTCGCTCCCATCCTACACGGCACCCCAACGACGGGCGTCTGGTGGCGAGTGCCAATACCGCGGGAGTTGCGCCATCCACGGACCCATTGGCTGGTCATCGTGCCGATCCCATTCTTCGCCAACTACGAACTTTGGGTAGAGAACCGGCTCCTGGCCAGAGCTGGCACCCGTGATCCTATTGGCTCTACACCGAAGAACCCGGTGACTTTTGAGGTTACCAACCCGGCTGAAGGCCTACCTGCTGAGTTTTTCTATTTGAGGACAACCGTCGATCGTGCAGGCCTGATGATGTCGCCGATCTGGGTAGGTCCGGCCGAGGTACTGACCAGCCTGGCAACGCGGCTGGATCGAATTCATCGAACGACTATCAGGGCGATCATGGCCACCATGGCGATGATGGCCTTCATCATGGGTGCCATTCAGCTCCTGCGCCGACGCCCTGACGACGCTTACGGCTGGTACGCACTCATGCTGCTCATCTGGACCCTACACCTCGGGCACCGGCAGAACGAAGCACCGGCTTTCGGAGACGTGAACTTCTGGGTGCTGGCTTCCCAGCTGACGCTTGGTTGGTTCGTGATCGCGGCCGCGATCTTCATCAACCGCTATCTCAAGCAACGCGACGCCCTGGTGGAGCGGCTGCTCCTTGCCTGGGGCGCCCTCATTCCCGCAATTCTGCTCTTCGCTGAGCTACCGAGCGCGCTGTCCTTTACCCTCTCCGGGAAGGTCTGGGTTGCGAGCGTGATTCTCATCGGTGTGTACATGCTGGTTCGAGTCTTACGGGATTTCTGGCGCAAACCGAGCACCGACAACTGCAGTTTGCTGGCGCTCGTTTTCTTTCTCATCGTCATCGGTCTGCGTGACTACTATTTCAACGAATGGGCCGGGCCACCGCTGCAGTCGTTTCTTTACTTGCCCTTCGCCTCCGGAATCGCACTGCTGACCTTCTCCATCATGCTGATCCGCAATTTTGTGGTCGCCCTGGAAACGTCGGAAACCCTTAACGTAGAGCTAGAAGCGCGGGTAGCAGAGAAAGTCGATGCCCTGGAACAGGAGCATGCGCTACGGCGGCAGATGGAGCAGGAGCAGCTCCTGATGCAGGAGCGCCAGCGTCTGCTTCAGGAGATGCACGACGGGCTCGGCGGCCATCTGGTCCACGCGCTGGCGACCGCGGAGCGCGCCCCGCAACTGGAGTCCATGGTCGATCCATTGAAGACGGCGCTGGAAGATCTGCGTCTGATCATCGACTCCCTCGACCCCGAGGAAGGCACTTTCGAGGCGGTGTTCAGCTCGCTGCGGGCCCGTGTCGCTCGCACCGTGGATGCTTTAGGGATGGAATTCACCTGGCAACTCGATCCAGCGCTGGATGCTCTGGAACTGAACCCGCACGAAGTCCTGAACCTGGCCCGAATCATCCAGGAGGCCGTCACCAACGTCGTCAAACATGCCCATGCCACTGCACTCACCGTCACCGGAACCTACGAACCCATCTCCCGCACCGCGACCTTCCGGGTGCAGGACGACGGCAACGGCTTCACGACGAACGGTGATGGCGGTCGTGGCATGACGAGCATGCATGGGCGAGCGGCTGAACTGCAGGGCACGCTCTCAGTCGCCTCCGGCAGGCATGGCACTCGTATCACGGTGACCTTCAGCCGCTAGTCCTCACCAATTCTGGTGATACGCAACCGCTCGACCGCACGCCAATACTGGGGCACTCGCAACGGAAGGGTTCCAGTGATGAGCGAAACAGCTACCGGCACAGTAACAGGCGGGCGATGGTGTCTAAGTGGGTCGAGTCGTGCGTTCGGCCTTCTCATCCTCATGCTGCTGGAATTCTCTTTCGGCCCTCATGCCCGGGGCGCTTGCAGCAATCTAAATCCTGCAGATGGCGAAACGGTTACCTGCAGCGACACCAACGAAAGCACCGTCACGTTAGTCGGGACCGGTATCACGGTCGACGTGCAGGCAGGTGCAACCGCCAACAACACTCAGACCACGCCGCTGCAGCCCATTCGAATCGGTGTCGGCGGTGGGGCACTGGATACGCTCATCATCAACAATGGCCTCATCGAAGCCGTTGGCCCAACGAGTGGCGCGGCGGCGCTCATCGCCAGCGGCAGCGAAAATCTTGAAGTGCGCAACGCCGGCACCATCGGTCTCGCAGCCGGTGTGGCCGGTGACGCAATCAACATTCTCCAGCCAAGCGGTGCTCTCAGCATCAGCAACGCCGTCTCCGGCATCATCCGCTCACCAATCACCGGCGCAGGGAACGGTGTCGTCGTCGCGGTCCCCCTGACCTTGTCGGTCCTCGACATCGACAACGCTGGCACTATCGAAGGCGGCACCACGGCGCTCAGATTCGATCTCAACAACGCCAATGTCGATGCCGGCTTCACCGGCACTATCCGCAACTCTGGCAGCATCGCGGGTGGTCAGGGACTCCTGCTTCGGCATCGACAGGGCGCAAGCCTGCTCCTCGAGAATGACGGCGCCATTACTGCCACGGCCGACTGGGCGGTGGAACTCCCCATACAGGGTGGCGTCGGCATCTCGACGCTGACTCTCGACAACCGCGGATCCATCGACGGCTGGGGTGGTCTGTTTGCAGCGGCACCCGGGATCGACTTCAGCAATCGCGCAGGCGCTCGTGTTGAAGCGGTGGCGGGAGGCAACTCCATGGCCGCCGTTTCCCTCAACGCCGTTGATGTCGACGTCGTGAACGAAGGACTGCTGGCGGCGACGGAGAACAACGCCGCCGGACTCAACGTGAGCTACGAATTCGGCAGCGCCAGCCTCACGAATGACGGCGAGATTCGGAGCGCAGGGTTCGGCGCAAACGCCATCACCCTTCAAGGCGCCGGTGATGTACTGATCGACCTCGGCCTGACCAGCCGGGTGGTGACTTCAGGCGAGTTCTCCGATGCCATCAGTTTCTCAAGCGTTCTGCTCGGCGGATCCGGAGCGGATATCTCCCTCATGAACGCGGGCCTCATCGAGGCGCCGGGGAACGGTAGCGCGGCGATACAGATCAGCCTCTCCGATGAGTTCAACGCAGGTTCTATCACCAATGACGGAATCATTCGTGGCGACACGGGCATCAACGCACCCGGCGCCAACGGACTGACAATTTCCAACAGCGGGCGGATCGAGGCAGCCACGGCAGGGGAGCCGGTCATCACGGTAGCCGCAGACAGCACCATCAGCAACGCCGGATTCATTCGCGGCATCGTCTCCTTCACCGGCGACGGTGGCGCCTTCATCTCCGAGGCTGGCGGCGAGGTAGACGGGGCCTTCGACTCCACAACAGGTACGGCGCATTTCTCCCATGCGCACGGCACTGAGAACACAGACTTCTCCGGCTCTGCCCTGCGCTTTTTCGAAAGCTTCGAAAAGACAGGCTCGGGCACGCTGAGCCTCGAGAACGGACTCACGCTCTACGGGCCGGGGCGAGTCCCCGGCGAAGGCACCTTCGCGCTGAACGGCGGTCGCCTCGAACTGCTGGAGGACGCGAGCGGCTTCCAGCCCGCCGGGGTAGAAGGTGCATTGACGACGGCAGCGGGTACGCAGCTCACAGGGACGGGTTTCGTTCGCAATCTGGTTGCCTTCGGCACCCTGTCCCCGGGCTTCGCAAGCGGAGGGCCGGCCACGGGCCGCCTGAATGTTCGTGGCAACCTCATCCTGAATCCGTCGAGCGCGCTGGTCATTGAATTCCTGGGGTTCGACGGGTTGAACCAGCCGATCGTCGACTTCGTGGAGGTGACCGGGACCGCCGCCATCGCCGGACGCCTCGATATCGTGGTGCCCGATGATCTCAGCGGAAGCTACCGCTTCAACGTGCTCGAGTCAGATGGCGGTATCTCCGGGAGTTTCGATGACATCACCCTGCGCGACAATGCCAACGCGGAAGTGCAGATTTCCTCAAACAGCATCGCCGTGGTGCTGGAGGTGGATTTACTCGACCCCGGTCCCGATCCGGACCCAGACCCAGACCCGGTGCCCGATCCGGATCCAGACCCAAGCCCTGACCCAGACCCGGGTCCAGGATCGGATCCAGCACCGAGCCCGCCATCGGGATCTCCCGGCAACGTATCCCAGATTTTCGTGGCGAGTGCCAGCGACGGGAACCTCGACGTTATGCAGGGTCATCAGACGCTAATCGGTAACCGGCTCGGTCGCACGGGCGTAAACAGCTGCGGCCCGGCAGCCTTCGCCCCGCTTGCCCGCGACTCCAGAGATGCCCTCACGCAAGCGCTGTCTGTGGATCAGCGTAGTGCCGCTGGCTGTGGCAGCGGTCAAGCCGAAAGGAACAAAGACGGCCTCGGAGCCTTCGCCGCAGTGCTCGGTTTCGCGGGGGCTGCCGCCGGTAATCGACTGGATGCGGAGGACGTACATGCAGCAACCGTTGGGCTATTCGGTTTGAACGCGAACCGTGGCAGCCGCACGCTCGCCGCCAGAGACAACTGGACGGCTCACATCAGCGGTTCCTACGGGGCTGGTGATTACAAAGCCACCGACAATCAGGCGGGCTATGACTACGACATCACCAACCTCGCTGCGGGCGTCGACCATTTCGTCACCCCTGAATTTACCGTCGGCTTGGGCGCCGGCTATGGCCGCGTCGACGGACGCTACGATCTCGGCGGCACTACGGAGAACCGCAGCGCCGTTGGTTCCCTCTACGCGGCCTGGGCGGGTCGCGTCGGCTGGTTCGCCAACGGCGTCCTCAGCTACTCCCGGTCGGAGATAGAGCAGCTGCGACCGAGCGATCCAGACTCAGGCGACGGCATATTTCTCTTCTCAGAAACCGACGGCAGCGCCTTTGCCATGAATGCCGCTTTCGGTAGAGACGTTACCCTCGGTCATCACGTGCTCGGCCTCAACGCGGGCCTCGGCTACGTGGACTCGCGGGTCGACGGCTATGCGGAGTCGCTGAACGAAGGCGGCGGCGCGGTAAACACAGTACCGACCCAGAAGCGGGAATCATTGCGGGGTTCACTGGGCGCCCGTTACGCCTACTTCTTCCAGACACGCTGGGGTCTCGTCCTCCCACAGCTTCGCGGCGCCTGGGTCCACGAGTTTTCCGACAACGAGACGAACGGCTCGCTACCCCCCGATGTTCTATTCGACCCGCCGGACAGGGATTTCTTCAACGTCGGAGCAAGCCTGATCCTCGTTCGCCACAACGGTCTGGTCGCCGGGCTCAATTACGACGCCCGCCTCGGTAATCGCGACTCCGAACAGCATGTCGGGAGTCTCAACGTGCGTTGGAGGTTCTGATCATGCAAACGACGAAAAGACAGGGATTGCGCAACCTCGGGAGGCACGGCATCACCGTATTTGCGTGCCTGCTGCTAACAGGCTGCATCACTTTTAGCGCCGCTGAGAACATCGACACGAAAAATCGAATCCTGCAGCAATTCGAAACCATGAAGTCAGCTGCTGAAGCAGCCGGGGTCGACGTCGATGCCGTGCTGACCAGAAACGCGGCGGCGGATGCCGACCTCGGCGACGACGCCAATGACCGGATCGGCTACCTGCTGAGACGGGCCGGCGCACTGGCAGATTCAGCGGAGCAAACGGCCGCAGCCTCTCTTCGTCTGGAGCAGGAGAACTTCGCCGATCTCAACGAAGCCGCGCTCATCGAAGCCGCGCTCCTCTCCTTTGAGGATGATCTTCAGGAGTTCGGCCAGGCCGCCGCCTGGCTCACTGATGAAACGCAGCGACTGGTTCAGCTCGATCGGGAAATTCTCGCCCTCGACGGCTACACGGGCTGTGGCGGGTCCGAGCTCGGCACGGCGAAGTGCGTCACCGATGTCCTTGCGAACGCGACCAGCATGGCCGCCTTCGCGGGTATCTCGATACCCGGCGGGCAACTCTTCGCTCCCATGGCCGCCACCTTCGCAGTCGCCGCTGAAGTGGACAAACAGATTCAACGGCAGCGCTTGTTCGATGAACGGCGGCGGCGCATTCAAGCCATCGAAGCCATCGCAACAGGCTCCCTGCGCCCGGCCTTCGAGAATCTGAGAGCCGGAATGATCACGGCAATGGCGGGCCTGCCGGACGATCTTCTGCCGCCGGACTGGGAGCGCCAGCTTGCCATCGCTGAACAGGGGCTCGACCACGCCCTCGACTTCGCCGCAGGGATCGATGGCAGGCTGGATCGACTCAAAGATGGCGGTCTCGAAGAAGCCGACGCCTTCGAAACCATCTGGGAAGGCGCTCATGAAATGATCACCGGTCTCGGCACCGGGCTGGAGGCAGTGACTGCGACCGCGGGCGACATGCGCAGTCTGATGAATACGCGACGCTCACCAATGGTGGATGCCAACGGCCAGGCTGCTGACTTCGGCGTGTACCGCTCGACGCTGCTGCGCCGACAGGGTGAAACACTGTTGTCCCACGAGCAAGAGATGGCAGACATCGAACGAGAACTCGCCAGCTTGTTACCCAACTATGTGAGCAGGGAAAGCAACAGCTGCCCGCTTGCCCTGTAGCAGGGCAAGCGACAGCGAGCAATCACGCAGAACAGCTGAGCCGCGGTCGCCGTAGTGCAGGTCAGTGCGGTGGTATGACAACGTTTTTCGCGAAGTCCATCTGCTTCGTGGATACTGCTCCGCCTGAGCCATCGCTGACCGTCTGCAGGAGCCAGCAATCGAACATCCCCTGAAAGCAGGCGCCGAGAAAGTCTACGACGCGATCTACGAAGAAGATGAAGCGCGCGTCTGCCGGGACATCTCCGATGCCGCATGCACAAACGTCCCGCACAACTTTTTTCTCAATGCCGCTGCGGTCGCTCTTGGAAAATGTGCGGATGCCGTGGCCAACACCAAGACCACGTTGCCCTGGCTGCTGGCAGCGGCCGGTGCGCCGGGCTGGATCATTTCGTTTCTCGTGCCGATCCGGGAGAGCGGCTCCATGCTGCCGCAGCTGGCGATTGGCGCCTGGGTCCGCCAGGCACCGGTGCGTAAATGGTTCTATGTGGCCGGAGCGCTGGCTCAAGCCATCGCGTTGTTCGCTGCGGCCATCTGCCTGAGCACGCTGTCCGGTCTGGCGGCCGGCCTCGGGGTACTGGCCGCAGTGGTCGCTTTCAGTCTTGCCCGGGGCTTCTGTTCCATCGCGTCGAAAGACGTCATGGGCAAGACCGTGCCCAAAACGCGCCGGGGCCGGGTCAATGGCCTTGCTGCCAGCATCGCTGGTGCAGGCACCCTTGTCGTTGCGGTGCTGATCCTGCCGCTCGAGGCGAGCGAAACCATCTACCTTGTGCTGGTGGTTGTTGCCAGTCTGCTCTGGCTGCTCGGAGCTTTGCTTTATGCATCGATCGACGAGGAACCCGGCGCCTCCGAGGGCGGTGTCAACGGACTGCAGGCCGCGCTGGAAAGTTTGCGGCTGCTCTTAGACGACGTGCCCTTCAGAAATTTCGTGCTGGCTCGCGCCCTGCTCGTGGGCACCGGTCTGGCCGCACCATTCCTCGTGATCATGGCCCGGGAGCGCAGCGACGTACCGCTGTCGTTCTTCCTGATTGCGCAGGGTAGTGCCTCGCTCTTGAGCGGCAACCTGTGGGGGCGGCTCGCGGATCGTTCCAGCCGGCAGCTGCTGCGAGGATGCGCCGTTGCCGTCGCCCTGCTCGGGATCGGTGTCTTTCTCGCCGATCGATACACACCGGAACTCACCGCATCCCGATGGTTTCTGCCCGTCAGCTTCTTCCTGCTCATGATGCTGCACGACGGGGTCCGTCTCGGACGTAAAACCTATCTGCTCGATCTGGCGGGCGGGTCGAAGCGCACCGACTACGTTGCCGTTTCCAACACGCTCATGGGCGTGGTGCTGCTGGCTGTTGGGGCCTTCGCGGCGCTCGTACAGAGCTTCGGCAACGCCGCCGCCGTGCTGTTCTGCTCGCTCCTGGCGGTCCTGGCTGCCGCCATCATCCAGGGGCTGCCGGAAGTGCAGCAGGACGGGAAGTGATTCTTGTAGACTGACCGTTCGAGGAGGGACCCATGACTGGATGGATTGGGAAGTCGACCGCGCTGGTCGCGGTGGCACTGTGTTTGGCCGGGATACCGGCGTTCGCCAACGTCTACGAACCGGCCATTCAGCTCGAGCGGCCGGACATGCAGGTGATGGGCTGCCCGCCCGATGCCACCTGGGATCCGCGCAACGGCGGCGAATGCTGGACCTGTGGCGCTTACGCCGCGCGCACGCTGGAACCGATCGACGATCCTGAAGCCTGCGTCACGGCACCCGGTGACGACCTCCAACCCGCAAGGATGCTCGAGCGGGACAAGCACAACTGCACGGGCAAAGAGTACTTTGATCCCCTGACTGCCAGCTGCTGGGAATGCAAAGGCGGTCGGCAGAACCTGCTCGGCTCTGCCAAGGGTGACAATGCCTGCATACGCACCGTCGCGCGAGAGGATGGCTACGCCAGAAAGCACTCGCGGACGAAGAGCCTCGCCCACAGCTGCCCCAAGGGCACCTTCGCCAACGTCGGTTCTCGAGACTGTTACGAATGCAGATCCGGCTGGAAACACGACCCGTTGAAGAAGGTGCAGGAAAAAGGCGTCTGCTATATCCCAAAAAAGGAGATCCCTTTCGCCGCCACCCATAAAAGCCGAGTCAGCGCCCGCTGCGGGGACGACATCTACGACCCGATCCGCGGTGGCAGCTGCTGGCGCTGCCCCGCGGGCTATGAACGCGGCGTCGCCGCCGTAGACACGGCCGAGGCCTGCTTCCGACCCGCCTTGCCGGAACTGAAACCCGCAACGCGCCTCGGCACCCAACCCATCGATCTCGTCCAGGCGGCGCGCGGCGCCAGCACCCTGGGCTGCTCGAATCAGGGGCAAGGCGCCTTCTTCGACCCGAAAGGCGGCGGCTCCTGCTGGCGATGCCCGTCCTCCCATCCGGTCCGCTCACTCTATGCCGTGGACGAAAGCCGGGCCTGTATGTCTGAAGCCTGCGGCGCCGAAGGCGGCCGCCCGTGCCTGCTCTGGGAACGAGTCCCTTCCTGCAACGCGGGTCTCGTCGAAGACTTCACCACCAACACCTGTAAAAAGCCGCGAGACTTCGCCTGCGAGAGCTACGTGAAGACGCTGAACGGTATTCGCGAGGCGGTCGAACTGGCGAACGCAACGGGGCAGTCCGTTCAGGATGCCGTGCTGGATGCACCGGGTGCGAAGTACGCCATCAAGGCCCTGGAACTCAGCTCAGGGCAATTCCATCGGGCGGCAGAACTGGCCCTCGAGAACCTGGACATCTCCGAGGTCACCGGCCGCTTTGAAGAGTTCGCGGCAGACAATCGGGAAGTCATGGAGCGTCTGGTGACGGCTTCCGAGATTGCCTCGGAGCAGATTGACACCATCAAGGACACTTTGACCGACGTCAGCCTCATCTGCAGTAAAGACGTGGAACGTCTCGCCTACCGATTCGGCAGCCTTGGCCTCGACCAGACGTTGGAAAAACCCCGCGTCATCGGCATTCCCATGGCGGCAGCGGGCTTCGGTCCCGCCCGACCCTTCAGCCTCCTCGCGGGGCTCGGCAGCCAGCAGGTCCTCTATGCCAACGCCGTGCGTCGGGTGATCAAACCCCACCACCGCATGGTCTTCGAGACCTCCGTGAGTTTTCCCTTCAAGAAGTCTCCTGCCATTGGTGAAGCAGGCGTCGAGAAAAGTGCAACCGGCGTCCTCGGGCTCCAGTTCGCCACCAATTTCAAAGACTCCCATGGCCTGTTTTTCAACCACGGTATTGCACTGACCGGCGAGTACACCTCCGGCGTGTTGTCCAACGACAACGCCTGGCGGCATTTCGGCGGCGTTGACTGGTCCATCGGCTATCAGTACCGCGGTGACTCGCTCGGCGCCTGCAACGCCGACGGCGGCTATTCCTGGGGGATCCCGGTAAAGGTTGGGGGCTTCCTCGGGCTTGGTTTCAACACCAGCTGCGACTATGCCTTCAACGGCTTCGCCGTCACCCTGCAGAACGGAAACTTCAAGAAGCTCACGGAGATGGTCACCTCTCCCGCGGGCCCAACGCCGCTACCTGTCGACGCCCAGGAATGGCGAAGGGCATTCCCGGGCGCAGCTTTCGGTCTCGGGGCGGGCTGGGAAGGCGCGGTGGTGATCACGTCGACAGAGGAAGAAGACGACCGGGGCGGCGCCTGGTGAGGTCTGAGCTGGAAAGCATCTACTTTTAGACAGGCAACAAAACAAGGATCAGGTTATGTCAGCTTCAGTGAATAGCGTCTTCGGCCCAGAACGGTTCGGTCGCCTGGCATCGATCCTGTTGCTCGCCCTGTGCAGCAGCGGCGCCGTCAGCGCCGCCCAGAGCGCAGAAGTCATGGCGGAACTGCGCGACTCCCTCTTCGAAGGGGCTAACGCCGCCCTCGGCCAGGCCAACGAAGCCCGTGCGAGCCTGCTCTCGCCCACGCGCTACGCCGATGCGGCCGAGTCCTATCGCAAAGCGGAGGCGACCCTCGAGCGAGGCGGCAACATCGACTCGATCCGGCGCGACCTGGACGACGCCGAAGAAACCTTCCTGAGCGCCGCGGAGCATGCTGAGCTTGCCAACACCACCTTCGCCACCGCCCTCGACGCCCGGGCCGACGCCATGAGCGCCGGGGCTGAAAGTTACGCCGCAGAAGCCTGGGCCGAGGCCGTCGACACCTTCGCCGACGCCACGGTGCGGCTGGAAAACGGCCGACTCGAGCGGGCCCAGCGAGAAGGCGTGGAAGCCGAAAACCAGTTCCGCACGGCAGAACTCATTGCCATCAAGGCCAACTACCTGAACGAAACTCGAGCGCTCCTCGAACAGGCTCGCGACGAGAACGCCCCGCGGCTGGCGCCGATCTCCTACGAGCGGGCCAGCTCGCTCCTCGCAGAAGCCGCCGAACTTCTGGAAACGAACCGTTACGACACGGACCGGCCGCGGAGCCTCGCCAGCGATGCCAAGCATCAGGCCCTTCACGCCATCTACATCGCCAATCTGGAACAGGCCATACGCAGCAAAGAAGCGACCCTCGAGACCATTCTTCTCGACTGGGAGGGTTCCTTCCGGGCCATCGCCGATCAGCTCGATCTCGCCGTGCACTTCGACAACGGTCAGGAAGCGGCAGCAAACGACATCGCCACGAGTCTGGCGGAGGTCCTCTCAGAGAATAAGGAGCTTCGGGCGAGCCTCGAGGACCGGGAAGTGCAACTGAACACCCTCATCCAGGAAACGGCTTCCATGGAGCGCCTGTCGAAGCTTGTGGCGCGTCAGGAACGGCAGAAGAAAAAGCTCGCGAACGTGGAAGCCCTCTTCTCCGAATCGGAAGCCATCGTCCTGCGTCAGCAGGACAGCATCATTCTGCGCATGATCGGCCTCAGCTTCGACTTCGCCAAGGCGGATCTCAAGCCCGAGCATGAAGTGCTGCTCAACAACCTGCGCCTCGCCATCGCCGAGTTCCCGGAGAGCAACATCGTCGTCGAGGGCCACACGGATTCCTTCGGCTCAGACACGAACAATCTCGCCCTTTCCCAGCGGCGTGCAGACGCCGTGCAGGAGTATCTGCTCAACAACACGCCCGTTTCTCCGGGGAACCTGACCGCCCTCGGTTACGGCGAGGCTCGCCCGGTGGCAACGAACGAAACCGAAGAAGGTCGCCGCCGCAACCGGCGCATCGACATCGTCATCTATCCGAAGTGGTAAAGGCTCCGGCGGCGCCAGAGAAAGCGAAGACCAGAGAAACAACAGAAAAAGAGCAGACGCAGAAAAGGATCGATGATCGCGCCAATGCGAGGCTGACACACGTCACCTGGCGGATGGCCTGCACATGCTCAACGACTCAGATCCCGAGAATCAACCATGACCGGCGCGGAAGTGGTTGTGCTGCTCATGCAGCTCCTGGTAGGCGTGCTGGTCGCAGATTTCCTCAGCGGCTTCGTGCACTGGCTCGAAGATGCCTACGGCCGGGAAGACATGCCGGTGCTCGGGCCGGCGGTGATCGAACCGAACATCCGCCACCATTATTCGCCCCTCGACTTCACCCGGGCGAGCTATCTGAAGCGAAACGGGCCCGTACTCGTGATCGCTGCCTGCGTCGGACTGGCCTTCAGCCTGGCCGGATGGCTGAATCCCTTCGCGGTGACGTTGATCGCTGTCGGCTCCCAGGCCAATGAAACTCACCGCTGGGCCCACATGCCGGCCGGGGCTGTCCCGGCGATCGTCTGCAGACTGCAGAAGCTCGGGTTGCTCCTCTCACAGCGGCACCACAGCCGCCATCATCACGCACCGTTTGCCGTGCGATACTGCACCATCACCAATCTGATGAATCCCATTCTCGATGGCCTGAAGTTCTTCAAAACCCTCGAGATCCTCATCCAGGGAGCGATCGGTGCCGAGCGAAGACAGGACACGGGAAAACGCCCCGCCACCATCAGAGCCGCCTGAATCGGCGCCGCGAACCGAAATCTGCCTCCGGGCTTTCGAAGCCACTGATCAGGACGCCGCAGCCGCGCTGATCAACGCCGGACTCGGCGAACGCTTCGGCTTCACAGACCCGTCCATGAACCCGGATCTCTTCGACATCGCAGCATCCTTCGCTGCCGGAATTTTCCTCGTCGCCTTCGATGAGCAGACACTGGTCGGCACCGGCGCCCTGTTGCCGGTGGGAGACGCGACCGGACAGATCCAGCGCATGCACACAAAAGCGTCACATCGCGGGCGCGGGATCGGTAGCGCCGTGCTCGCGGCCCTTGAGCAGCAGGCGATCGCCCTGGGTCACGAACGCCTGGTGCTCGAGACCAACGTTGATTGGCCCGACGCAATCAGGTTCTATGCTGGCCACGGCTATCGCCCCACTGCCGTCAGCAATGGGGAACAGCATTTCGAGAAATCGCTGCCGGGGACCACAGCCTGATACAGCGCTGTCGGGTCTCGAGCCAGCCACGGGAGACCGAGCAGATGACGCAAGCAATCGACCTCAGCAATCGCAACGTCGTGATTACCGGCGGGGCCACGGGCATCGGCTTCGCCCTCGCGAAAGGCCTTGGCGCCACCGGCTGCCGCGTGCTGCTCGCCGAACCCGATGAAGACCGATTGCAGGCGGCGACGACCGCCCTCGAGGAACTCGGCGTTGATGCGGGTTACTGTCTCTGCGACGTCACGGACCTGGCGCAGGTAGAAACCCTGGCAGACGTCGCCTGGGAACGCTTCGGCCGCGTCGACATGATCTTCAACAATGCCGGCGTCGGCCTACGGCAGGTGCCCATCATCGAAACGGACATGGACGAACTCCGGGCCATGTTCGACGTGAACTTCTTTGGCGTCTGGCACGGCTGCAGGGTCTTCGGGCGACGCTTCGTCGATCAGGGCAGCCCGGCGGCGATTTTCAATACGGGCTCCGAAAACTCGCTGTTCAATGCGGTACCGAACAACGGCGGCTATCTCGCCGCCAAACACGCGGTGCTCGGCATGACCGACAATCTGCGCGAACAGATGCCCGACCACGTGCACGTGGGTCTCATCATCCCCGGTTTCGTCAAATCAGGCCTCACGGCCGCCGTGGCTGACCTGGCCATGGATACGGACGAGTATGCAGCCATCGTGCTTAAACAGATTGCAGACGGCCGCTTCTACATCGTCTCCCATGCGTACAACATTGAGCACATCGACAACCGCTACGCCGAGATCACCGAGGCTTACGCGAGCTACGCGCCGCGCTATGTCGGGGATGAGGAGTACGACGTCCGGCATCTCCTGTCGACCCTGAGACGCTGACGCGAAGTCAGGGCCGGTGGCGTAAGATAGGCGCCGAAGGACCCGCATTACCCGAGGGTCCAGGGAACGGGTCTGTTCGCAGTTTTGAAAGTCTACGCCATCGTCATCGTGCTGTTGCTGGTGATCTTCGGATCCATCGGTGCCTATCTGTACCAGCGCTTCAGCGCCTTCGCGAACATGGACTTCAGTCCACCGCCCGTCACCGTGGCAGTCTCCGTGGCCACCCTCGAGACCTGGGACGAAACGCTCAACGCCGTAGGGACCATCAAAGCCGTTCGCGGCGTCGATCTCACGTCCGAGACGAGCGGTGAAGTTCGCGACATCCTCTTCGAGTCCGGCGATCGGGTTGAAGAAGGCCAGCTTCTGCTCGTGCTGAACGACGAGGTGGAACGCGCCAGCCGCCGCAATCAGATTGCTGCCCTGGAGCTCGCGGAGATTCTCTTCGAGCGCGATCGCACCCTCATCAATAAGGGTTCCATCCCGCAGACCCAGTTCGACAGCTCCCGTGCCGATCTCGAGCGGGCTCGGGCCCAGCTGGCAGAGACGGAAGCCCGGCTCGCGAACAAACGCATTCAGGCGCCCTTCGCCGGTACGATGGGCATTCGCCAGGTGGATGTCGGTGACTACGTCTCACCGGGCACGATCATCGCAAGCCTCCAGGATCACGCAGAACTCGAAATCGACTTCACGGTACCTGCCCGCCATGCCCCGCAGCTCAAGCCAGGGCTCACCGTTCAGGTGCAGGTCGACGCGTTTCCGGACCGTACCTTCAGGGCCCGAGTCGCGGCGGTGGATGCTCGAGTCGATCCAAACACCCGCAACGTCCTGCTCCGCGCCCGACTGGACGCCACGGACGGCCTGTTGCCCGGCATGTTCGCCGTGCTGGCCGTGGATCTTGGTGCCGCCCGGGACGTGGTGACCGTGCCAGAGACGGCCATGACCTATGCTCTGCAGGGCAACACCATTTACGTGCTCTCACCCCTCGATGAGGGAGAGCTCACCGCCGTCGCCAGGGTGGTTGAAGCGGGTGTGGTCCGGGACGGCCGGGTTGCCGTCCTCGATGGTCTGGAAGCCGGGGAGCGGGTTGTCAGCGTCGGTCAGAACAAACTCTTCCGCGGTGTTCGCGTCGTCGTCGACGATACGGTCCAGCTCTGATGCCGCGCTTCACCGACATCTTCATCCGCCGTCCGGTACTGGCGCTCGTGCTCAGTGCCGTCATGCTGCTCCTCGGACTGCAGGCCGCCACCGAGCTTCAGCTCCGCGAATACCCGGAGGTGGAGAAGAGCGTCATCTTCGTGACCGCCGTCTATCCCGGAGCGAGCGCCGCTACCGTACAGGGCTTCGTCACCACACCACTGCAGCGACGTATTGCGGCAGCCAAGGGCGTGGAGTACGTCACCTCCGAGAGCAACCCGGGTGTCGCGCAGATTGAAGCCTGGGTGCGGCTCGGGGAGAACTCCACGGAAGTGCTCAGCGAAGTGATTACCAAGGTCAACGAGGCCCGCTTCGAGCTCCCGCGCGAAGTGGAAGACCCCGTAGTCAGTAACCGCACGGGCGGCGACGCAATGATGTACGTCGCCATGCTCTCCGACGAAATGTCCGTGCAGCAGCTCGCAGACTACGGCATGCGCTCGCTCCAGCCCGTTCTGAGCACCATCGACGGCGTCGGCGAAGCGCGAATCCTCGGCAGCGGGCTGTTCGCAATGCGCGTCTGGCTGAATCCGGAGCGCATGGCTGCTTTCGGAGTGACCGCAACCGACGTGGATCGGGCCATTCGCCGCGACAACTACATCTCCGCCGCAGGCACCACCCGTGGCGAGCTGGTGAAAGCCAGCGTCGACGCGGAAACCGAAGTGAAGACGCCGGAGCAGTTTGCCGCACTGGTGGTCCGCCAGGATGGCGATCAGCGGGTCACGCTCGGGGACGTCGCGAAGATCGAACTGGCCAGCGAGGACTATGAGTCGGCCGCCTATTCGAGCGGCCAGGAAACGGTGTTCATTGCCGTGACCGAAGCACCGGGAGCAAACCCCCTGCAGACGGCAGCAAGAGTGAAAGCCAAGCTGGCGGAGCTGGACAGCCAGCTACCAGCAGACATGACCCTGTTTCTGGACTCCGATGCCTCCATCTACATCAGTGAAGCGCTGGAAGAAGTGCTGCGAACCCTCGCAGAGGCTTCGATCATCGTCATTCTGGTCATTCTGGTTTTCCTCGGCTCGCTCCGGGTGGTGGCCATTCCCATCGTTGCGATTCCGCTGTCGCTGATCACCGTGCTGTTTCTCATCTGGACCATGGGCTTTTCCATCAACCTGCTCACGCTCCTCGCCATGGTGATCGCCATCGGTCTGGTGGTGGACGACGCGATTGTCGTCGTGGAAAACGTGCATCGGCACATCGAGGAAGGCAAGCAGCCCCTCGAGGCTGCCCTGGTAGGCGCCCGGGAAGTTGCGCTGCCCGTGGTTGCCATGTCCCTCACGCTCGTGGCCGTGTATCTGCCGATCGGTTTCCTTGGCGGACTCACCGGCGTGCTTTTCAGCGAGTTTGCGCTCACCCTTGCCGGTGCCGTACTCGTCTCGGGGGTCATCGCGCTCGTTTTGAGCCCCATGATGTGCGCCTATCTGCTCAAGGATCACGATCACCAGGGCAAAGTTTCAGACTGGCTCGACGCGCGCTTCGAAGCGCTTCATAAGAGCTACGAAGGGCTGCTGGCGCACTGCCTGAACCATCGCGGCGCGGTGATGCTCTTCGCCTTCTTCATCTTCCTGAGCCTGCCCGTGTTCTATCTGCTTTCGCAGAAAGAGCTCGCCCCGGAGGAAGACAGCGGCTTCATCTTCGCCATCGCCACACCGCCGGACTACGGCAGCCTCGAATACACCACCTACTTTCTCGATGAGATGGTCGAGGCCTGGCGGACCGTGCCCGAAGTGACCCACTCCTGGCAGGTGAACCGGCCCAACTCGGTCTTCGGCGGTTTGAATCTGAAGCCCTGGTCGGAGCGGGAACGAACGCTCGAGGAGGTGCGCCAGGAAGTGCAGGCGAAGTACAACCGAATCAGCGGCCTGGAAGTCTTCACCTTCGCCTCTGGCGGGCTCCCCGGCGCCGAGTCCGGTCTGCCGATTCAGTTCGTCATCTCCGCCAACGTGGGCTACGAGGAACTGGATCGGGTGGCCGAAGAGGTGCTGACCAAGGCGCGACGGTCAGGCGTTTTCGCCTTCGTGAACAAAGACCTGCGCTACTCACGGCCGGAGGTCCAGGTCAGCATCGACCGGGAGCTCGCCGCCCGCCTCGGCATTTCCATGGAGGAGATCGGCCGCACGCTGCAGATCATGCTCGGCGAAGGAGAAACGAACCGCTTCAGCATCGAAGGCCGCAGCTACAAGGTGATTCCACAAGCCGATCGGGGATTCCGGCTCACGAAGGAGTGGCTCGAACGCTACTACGTGCGCACCACCACCGGCTCCCTGGTGCCGCTCAGCACCGTGGTGCGTCTAAAGAAAACCGTCGAACCCAATACCCTGAAGCAGTACCAGCAGCTCAACAGCGTGATGGTGCAGGGTCTCGTACTGCCACCGAATTCGCTGGGCGATGGCCTCAGCTATCTGGAGGAAGCGCTGGCGGAAGTTGCCCCCCTCGGCTACCGGGTGGGTTACCAGGGCGAGTCGCGACGCTTCATTCAGGAGAGTCAGGGCTTCCTGCTGCTCTTCGCCACTTCCGTCGTCTTCATCTACCTGGTGCTGTCGGCGCAGTTCAACAGCTTCCGCGACCCTTTCATCGTCCTGATCAGCGTGCCCCTTTCGATCTTCGGCGCCCTGGTACCGTTAGCGCTCGGCCTCGCCACTCTGAACATCTACACACAGGTGGGTCTGCTGACGCTCATTGGCCTGATCAGCAAACACGGCATCCTCATCGTCGACTTCGCCAACAAACGTATCGAAGCCGGTCAGGCACCCCAGGCCGCGGTACTCGAAGCCGCCGGTTTGCGGCTGCGTCCGATTCTCATGACAACCTTCGCCACGGTGCTCGGCGTGGTGCCACTGCTCATGGCCTTCGGCGCCGGCGCAAACGCCCGCTTTGCCATCGGACTGATGATCGCTGCGGGCATGCTGGTCGGCACCCTCTTCACTCTCTTCGTGCTGCCCACCTTCTATCTGCTCATCGGCGGCAGGCAGCGCCAGCCGCAGGGCGATGTGGCGACGTCCGAAGGGACTTACGCCGGCGAAAGCACCTGAAGAACGATTCCCCCTGAGACGCGGGACAACCCATCCGCTATAAAGGCTCCCAGGACACAGCTACCAGGGGAGTTTCTATGGCCTTTTCAGACAATCCCAAGTTCGGCGTCACCATGTTTCCGACGGACTACGCCATTCAGCCTGTCGAGCTTGCGCAGGCGGTCGAGGAGCGAGGCCTCGACAGCCTGTTTTTTCCAGAGCATACGCATATCCCCACCTCCCGGGCGACGCCCTTTCCGGGCGGTGGAGATCTCCCGAAGATGTATTCGCACACCCACGATCCCTTCGTGGCGTTGGGCGCCTGCGCCGCGGTGACGAAGCGCATCCGCCTTGGCACAGGCATCTGCCTGGTGATCGAGCGCGATCCCATCACCCTGGCGAAAGAGGTGGCGTCCCTCGACACGATCTCCAAGGGGCGTTTCGTTCTCGGCGTCGGCGCCGGCTGGAACCGGGAAGAGATGGAAAACCACGGCGCGAACTATCCCAGGCGCTGGGCGGTGGTCCGGGAAAAGGTGCTGGCGATGAAGGCGATCTGGGCCAATGACGAAGCTGAGTTTCACGGCGAACACGTGGACTTCGACCCCATCTGG
Organism: Pseudomonadales bacterium; assembly: GCA_965230005.1. Taxonomy (GTDB): domain Bacteria; phylum Pseudomonadota; class Gammaproteobacteria; order Pseudomonadales; family Azotimanducaceae; genus SZUA-309. The sequence goes on along the minus strand of OZ245934.1, from coordinate 4,798,072 downwards.
TCCTGGCCCAAGCCCGTGCAGGCCGGTGGGCCGCCGGTCTGGATCGGCGCCAATTCGAATTGGGTCTTCGATCGGGTTGCAGACTACGCCGACGGCTGGATGCCCATCGGCGGCCTGGGCTCGGGCAACCTCGAGCGGATGACCGAAGCGCTGGCCGCGAAGGGTCGGAAGATCGAGGATCTGGAAATGGCCCTCTTCGGCGCACCCTTGAACGAAGACAAGCTGAAGGGCCGTATCGAACAGGGCTTCGACGAGCTGATCTTCAATCTGCCGGACGCACCAGCGGAGGAGGTTCTGCCGCTCCTGGACCGGTTCGCCGAGGCAGCGAACCGCATCCGGGGCTGATCAAGCTTCCGGCTTCGACGCCGGCTTCGGCTCAATGCCAAACTCGGCGTACACCTCGGCGTTGTGGGCGCCCAGGGTCGGCGGCGGCTGATAGAGGCCCGTTGGCGTAGCGCTGAAATGGATGGGATTCCCGGCAAGGGTAATGGCCGGGTTGTCCCCGCCGGGATCGCAGGTCTGGAGCATGTCCCGGGCAATTACGTGCGGATCCGCGTAAACGTCTGCCATGCTGTTCACCGGCCCTGCGGGAATGGTGCCGTTGAGCGTCTCCAGGATCTCTGCCCGGGTGTGCTGAGTAGTCCAGGCACAGATCTGCGCTTCCACCCAATCCACGTTCTCGAGACGCGCGGGATTCGTGGCGCTGCGCGGGTCGGTTACGAGATCCGGACGTTCCATGGCGGTGCAGAGTCGCTCCCAGTGGTTCGGTTGCACGGCGGCGATGGCCACGCGTCCGTCACTCGCGGGGAACAGGTCGAAGGGATAGAGCGTCATGGCGCGCTGCAGGCCGGCCGGATTCGGGCGCCCGGTGAAGCCAAACTGCGCAACGGCGCTCTTCTGCAGCGACAGCATCGCGTCGTACATGGACACATCGAGAAATTGCCCCTGCCCCGTTGCTCGAGCGTGATGCATCGCCGAGACCACACCGAGCGCCATGAGCGTGCCCGGAAAGATGTCGGCCATGGCGGGCGTCACCAGGTTGTCGTTGGCATGCACGAGACCTCCAAAGCTCTGGGCCGCGGCGTCCAGGCAGGGCCAATCCGCATAGGGGCTCTCACCGGTTCGAGGATCCCCAAAACCCCTGACGCAGCCGTAGACGATGCGTGGGTTCCGCGCCGAAATGACCTCGTAGCCGAGGCCCAGTCGGTCCATGACGCCGGCGCGCATGTTCTCGAGCACCGCATCGGCCTGATCGCAGAGGTCGAGGAATATCGCCTTGTCTGCTTCGACCTTGAAGTCCAGACAGACGCTGCGCTTGTTGCGATTGACCGCCGCAAATGGCGCGCCGAAGTCCGTGCCCGCCGTTTCTTCCGCCTGTACCGGGGCGTGATCCGGCAGGAAGGGCGGAATGTTTCGATAGTTGTCGCCGGCGGGCGATTCCACCTTGATGACGTTCGCACCCAGATCCGCCAGGAGTCCTGCGCCAAAGGGCCCTGCCAGCGCCCGGGTGCAGTCGATGACCGTCAGATCCGCGAGGGGTCCGCTGCGCACTGCCTTCGCCATGATTTTCCTCCCAGCCTAGGTATTGTCTCGCACCTTAACGCGGCTTCAGAGCCTGTAAAGCAGGAAGCCCGTCTTCCGGCGAATCTTCGGCAGGGATCGTCTCGGATCCGGCCGTTTCATAGTCCCGTTGCAGAATTGCGAGTACCGTGTAGCAAGGCGTTGTCTGAACCTGACTGGGCAGGTGTCCACGCCGCAGGGGAAACAGGGAGGCACTATGAAAGGGAAAGCACAACTCGTTGCAGCGGTGACCGTGGCCACGGCGCTGCTGGCAGGGCCCGCGTCCGCGGAAACCGTCCACAGCATTCTCGAGACCGCACAGGAAAAGCAGGCGGAACGCTGGGCAGGCGTCGACCGCTACGTGGTGGATCAGAAGATCATGGGGCAGGTGATCTCCACCTGGTTCGTGCGGACCGAGTATGAGGACGAGGACGGCGAAGCGCAGGTGTTCTTCGTGCCCATGACCGCCACCCAGATCCGCAACCGGCAATGTGAAGTCGTGCTCTCCGCGGAAGATCTGGAGCTGTTCGCTGCCAGTTCGGAAATGTCGGGTAACGCCATCGGCGACGAGATCGACGGCCGTATGGACGAGGCTGGCTTACCGCCGGGCATGCTCGCAGGCACGGGCACAGATCCCTGGAACACCATGGACCCGCGCGTGATGATGGGCGGCAACGCCGAGTTCCTGCGCGCTGCCGCAGAGGCGCAGCGAGCCGATCAGGCTTGGGATCCTTCTGAAGACGCCGAAGAGTTTCTCAACCACATGCAGACCTTCACGGAGCGGGCGGAGCTCATCGGCAAAGAGACGATCGCCGGTCGCGAGGCCTGGCACCTCCGCGCCGAAGGTTTGAATCACGTGGAACGAACCGACGATGGCGAGTACATCATGGAAACGCTCAGCCTGTTCGTGGATACCGCAGAATATGTGCCGCTTTCCATGCGGATGAACGGCACGCTGAAGAGCAAAGGCAGGTCTCAGCCCATGACCCTCGAATCACTGCAGACCGACTACCGACGCGTGCCGGGCAGCAGCATGTACGAGTCCTATCGGCAGGTGTTGAACATGTCCGGCATGCTTACGCCTGAGCAGGAAGCACAGATGGCCGAGGCCCAGGCACAACTCGCCGAGTTCGAGAAGCAGAAGGCCAGCATGACGCCGCAGCAGCTCGCCATGATGGAATCGATGATGGGCGATCAGCTTCGGACGATGGAGAAGATGGCGAGCGGCGGCGGTATCGAGTTTGAAACCCTCATTGCGGATATCCGTGTAAATCCACCGCTCACCGACGCAACGGGCAATGTCTGCCCGGGCACCGACAACGGCGCCGTGGCCGCCGTTCAGGCAACCCCGGCAGTGGGCAATACGGTCGTCGTCAGCAACGCCGGCGCTGAAGTGGCTGCGGAGGTGGACTCGCTGACGCTGATGATCCAGGAGCAGCTGGCAGCGCTCGGCTACAACGTCAGTCCGACAGGCGCCATGGATACACCCACGGCCATCGCGATCTCGCAGTATCAGGCGGAAAACGGCATGGAGGTCACCGGCGAGCCCTCCCCGCAACTGGCGGGCATTCTCGCCGCTGGCGGCACGTCGAGCAGCCAGACCACTGCACGCTCGCAGGCCGACCTGCAGGCCGCTCAACAGGCGTGCCTCGAGCAGAAGATGGCGGAAGCTCAAGCCGCACAGCAGCAGAAGCGCGGTTTCGGCAGTCTCATGCGCGGCGTCGGCCGCCTGGCAGGCCAGTTCGGTAACTACGACATGGCCCAGACGACCCAGGACATCTATCAGACCGGCGCTTCCGTCGAGGACTTCAATCAGGCGGCAAAAGATCTGGGATTGAAGGAATCAGACATCGCCGCCTGCCAGAATCCCGGCTGAACCGCGCCGACTGCTCGCGGCACCTCTCGAAGCCACGAGAGGTAATCGGAGAGGTTATTGAACGCGACGGCGCAGCGCCGGAAGCTTCCGGTACTGCGCAGCTGCGCGTTCAATCAGGGAAGAACAGCGATGATCGGTTACGTCACCCTCGGTACCCGCGACCCCGCCAGGGCTCAGGCTTTCTATGACAGCCTGCTCGCCACCCTCGGCGCTTCGCGCATCATGGAAATCGACAACTTTGTGCTGTGGGGCAAGTCGCTCGACGAACCCTGCCTCGCCTCCACGCGACCCTACGACGGCAAGGATGCGACCTTCGGCAACGGCACCATGGTGGCCTTGCGTATGACCAGCACCGACGAAGTCGACGCGCTCTATGCGAAAGCCATGGAACTCGGTGCGCAGGACGAAGGTCCCGCAGGACCCCGCGACGATGGCTTCTACGCCGGCTACTTCCGCGATCCGGACGGCAACAAACTTTGCGTGTTCTTCATGTAAGGGAGCGGATCGCTAGCGCCCGGTCACCGGATCACACCGGTCCGCGCGCGTTCACCCGCGCGTAGAGGTGCGGTAGAAAGCCTGCGAGATGGGTCATCTCCGTATAGCAGTGATCTAGGAGCGGCGCCCCGAGGATCTCGATGAGCCCTGGCGGCAGAATGAAGCGGCTGCGCATCTCACTGCCCCAGGGTGTCCTGCGTACCGCGTGAATCAGTTTGGCGCCCGGCCGATCGTTGTCACTGAGGGTCGTGGTGGCATACACGAGCGTGCCATAACCCGCGGCCTCGAGGCGCTCGTAGTCTAGGCCGATCACCGCAGGATCGTGGAAGCTGATGGCGAGCCTCGAGACGATGGGGCCGATGTATTCATCGACCCAGGAGGTGTTGCCAAGATAGCGTTCGCGATCGGTCAGACCCGGTAGATCGCTGAGGTCGTACTTCGGCTGCGCGTAGCAGTGGGCCTGCGGGTGCCAGAGCTTGTACCGCTCGGTGCGGGACAGATGCCAGCCGAACCACCAGTCGATCATCTCCGGCGTCGTGCCCGGCCAGGACGTCCAGATCGCCACGGAGCCCTCACCGTTTTCCGCAACGGCCAGGCCAGTCTCCAGGGGCAGGTAGCCGGGCGCCAGCAGATCGTCGACGTTTTTGAGATTCAGCGCGGGGAGATCGTTCTGAACCCCGGCAGCGAGCGCCGCGCGCACCGGCGCCGGCAGTTCAGGCACTTCCCAGTTGAAGAACTCGCGGGTCAGGTCGTCGTGTTCGTCGCGCCGGATGCCGAGGTGGGGCTGCCGCTCGGCATCCAGGGTTGTTTCATACTGAGACCGATCCAACTCCGCCATCGAGCGCCCCTCCCCGGACCCCTACGCCCGGGGCATTCGTTTCAAACGACACATTTCAGTCACCGTCTGCTTCGCCTGCCGGTGCTCCGGGCGCCTGCGTCCTGGCGCGGGCCGCGAGCAGCGCCTCCTTCAGCTCCTGCTCGCAGGCAACGAGCTGCTGCTCCGCCTCCCGACGCTGGCGCTTGCCTTCATCGGCAATGCGCAGGGTGTCGTCGATCGTGGCGATGAGCGAGCTGTTGGCCTGCTTCACAGCCTCGACGTCGACCACGCCCCGTTCGATCTGCTCACGGATCGTCTGCGTCGACGCCTGCAGCGCGTCGGCGTTCGCAGTGAGTAACTCGTTGGTGAGATCCGTCGCGTCCTTCAGCGTCTCCCCGGCCTCCGCGGAGCGGGCGATGGTCACGGCCATGGCAAGCTGCTGGCGCCAGAGCGGAATCGTATTGGCCATGGTTGAGCCGATCTTGCTCACGAGGGCTTTGTCGTTCTCCTGCACGAGCCGCACGGAGGGTAAGCTCTGCATGGTCACCTGGCGGGTGAGCTTGAGGTCGTGAACGCGGCGCTCCAGGTCGTCCCGCTTGGCTCGCAGGTCACGGAGCCCCTGCGCCTTCAGCATGTCGTCGCTGCCTTCGGCTTCCGTGGTAAGCGTCGGCAGAATCTCGCCGTCCAGCCGTCGCAGCCACTCTTCGCCGGCGGCGATGTACACCGCGAGGGTGTGGTAGTAGTCGAGCGTCTTGTCGTAGAGGCGATCGAGCATGGCGATGTCGCGCATGAGTTCGCTCGTGTGCCCGTCGAGACGATTGCTGATCGCATCAATCTGCGAACGCACCTGCTCATACTGCTGCAGCACTTTGGCGACGGGTTTCGCGAAGCCGAAGAGACGGGCGAAGAAGCCCGGTTTCCGGTTGGGATCGAGCTCATCGAGAGAAAACCCACGCAAGGTGGTGACCATCTCATTCAGCGCTTCCCCGGCAGGCCCCGTGTCTTTGTTGCGCACGCCTTCGAGCATCTCGTCCGCAACGGTGGTGACCTCCGACTGGGCGGAGGATCCGAAGAACATGATCGAGTTGCTGTCGTCGAGATCGACCTCGGCAATGACCCGATCGATCTCTGCCAGCGCTGCCCCGGAAGCATCTCCATAGGCGAGGATGCTGCTTTCCGGCAGCGGCGCGGTGGGTTCGACCTCGGTCACGGGGGTTGGAGGTGTGTTGTCAGCCATATGCCTGTCTCCCTGAGCGGCTTCGAATCCTAAACCCCTTCACGCTTGAGCCGCGCGTTGAGCACCTCGATGTCCACGTCCAGGGACACCAGATCATGCTCGAGCAGCTTCGCATACTGGGCTTCGAAGGTGTTTTCCATTTCCACGAGCAGCCCTCGGAAGTTGTCCTCCAGGGGCTGGTTCCTGATCTGCTTGTGCGTGCGGGCGTACTCGGCCGTCACCCGTTCGGCGCTGTCCAGATAGACGTTGAGAAACCGCCGGGCACGCTGCGCGTCGCGGGGATCCCGTTCGATTTCCGCGAGGATCCGGTTGCCGATGTCGATGATCCGGCGCAGCCGTTCCACGAACTCCGGAACGGCAATCGTCTGAGCCGCCGCCGCGATGCCCTGGAGCCGGCCATAGGCCTGCTTGAGCTGTTCCGTGACCGCCGCGGCGTCAACGCCATAGTCCGCGGATACGCTGAAACGCCGCCACGGCGGATCGCGGTCGTAAAAGAGCAGGTAACCCGCGGCAGCAAGCGCCGCAAAAACCAGCATCCCGATGAGGCCATAGCCGCCCGCCGAGGCGGCCAGCGCTGCACCCACGGCAGTCAGGAAAGTGCTGACGATTCTGAACGGTACCGCCGGCATATCGAGCCGTTCCCCGAGGAAAAACCGGGCCTCTGCCACGAGCGCCCGCCAGGTGAGCAGTCCAGCGACGGTGAAGGCCACGAGGGCCCCGGTGATCGCCGCAAACCGGACAAATTCACCCGTGACGAGGGCAACAATGAAGGCAAAGCCGAGGGGCAGCGGCAACAGGAACAACATGGCCGCCTTCAGTACCGGCGCCCAGGCTCGACCGCGGCGGGCCAGACTCATCAGTCGTCATCCTCGAAACGCTGCTGTTGTTCCAGCAGATCGGGAATCGTCGTGGACTGATAAAGCGCCTGACAGCCGGGCACACCGATCGCCACGGTCAGGAGCAGGAGTCCCAGTGCACGGAGCGGTAACTTCGCCATGGCCTTCGATACCTCTCAGGAGCCCCGAGCCTATTGGATGACCCGGGAACGGTCCAGCAGTGTCCGCCGGACCATGCGCAGAAAGTCTCGAGTGTTGGGGGCTGAGTGTGCGGCAACGGCTGACCGCTGGCCCAATAAAAAAGGGCGACCCGAGGGCCGCCCTTTCTGCTCAAGCAGGTTGTGTTGGCAACCTACAGAGCGATGCCGACGGATCCATAAACGGTCCGGCCAAGCGGATTGTGCACGAACTCGTCGTAACCGCCGTTCTTGGCCACCGGCGGCGGCTCTTCGTTGAAGAGGTTACGCGCACCCAGCGTGAACTTGATGTTCGTGTCGCCGAGCGGCAGCTCGTAGGAGTACTGCGCGTCCACCGTGGTCCAGGAATCGATCTGATCATCTTCGATACCCAGGTTGGCGGCGATCTCATTGATGTCGGCGGAGGTGCCGAACGCGTCATCCGTGTAGCTGTCGACCCAGCGGACCTGGATGTTCGCGGCATGCCGGTTCAGGTTCCAGAACGCACCGAGATTCAGACGGTGCTCAGGCAGGCTCCGGCCCACCGTGTTCAGGGCGTTGCGGCTGCCGACGCCATCGATCTCGATGCCGTTCGCCGTGGTCAGGTCGTACTTCGCCATCCACACCCAATCGAGCGTGAAGAAGAAGGTGCCGACGCTGTCGGTGAACAGGTTGTAGGTGAAGCGGGTATCCAGGCCGGATGCCTGCAGCTCCTGAGCGTTCACCGTGAGCACGTTCACGCGCTGCAGGAAGCCCGCGTCAGACCGAACGACCTGATCCGGCAGTGCACCACAGGCACCAACGCCAACAATCGTGCCCGGAGGCGGGTTGCCGCAATCCTCGTCGATCAGCTCCTGGAAGGACTGACGGGTGAGGATGTCTTTGTAGTCGTAGTTCCAGTAGTCGACGTCGACGCCGAAGTTACCGGGACGCCAGGACAGACCCAGGTTCCAGTTCGTGGAGGACTCGGGCTGGAGGTCTTCGTTGGGTGCCACGATCTGCGGACGGAACACGGTGGTGCCGTCGGCAGGGTCGTTCATGTTCAGCAGGCTCGTGGAGTTGCCGAAGGCCTGCAGCAGAGACGGCGTACGGAAGGAGGTACCGACGGAACCACGCAGGGTCAGACTGTCGGTGGCCGCCCAAAGGAGGGACAGCTTCGGATCCACGGAGTCTTCATCGAGTGTGGTGAAGTCTTCGTAGCGAACCGCGAGGTTAGCCTCGAAGGTGTCCGTGATCGGCAGGTACAGCTCACCGAACAGGGCCCAGCTTTCCAGCTTACCGGTCCAGTCCTGTGCGCCGAAGGCGAACTTGAAGTTGTTCTGCTCCAGGTTCTGGTTCACGTCCACGTCGCCGCGGTCACGGCGGTACTGACCGCCGAAGGCGAGGCCGGCCATCTGGTTGCCCATCTCGAAGAGATCACCGGCAAACACGACGTCCACCACGTCCTGCTGGTACAGGGCTTCGGTCTTGAGCTCACCGATCATCCAGGCAAGGAGATCATCCGGGTTGGTGTACAGCGGATCCGTTTGCGGGTTGCCGTTCGCATCGATCTGGGCACTGGAGAAGGGGTTGAACCAGAAGCAGTCACCCGTGCCGGCGTTGCCGCTACCGGCAGACTCGCCGGGATCGATGGGGTTACAGCGCGGGCCGCCGAAGCCGTTCAGGGCCAGGTCGGTCTGCTGGGTCAGCGTATCCGTGTTCCGGGTCCGGGCACGGCGCTGGGAATAGGTGTAGGACGCGTCCCAGGTCCAGCTGCTGTCTGCGATGTCGCCACGGAAACCGTTGGAGATCCGGAAGGCGTTACGCGAGTTGCGGGTCTTCTTGTCCGGCAGATCGTCGCCGATGAAGCCGCCCGCGGCGCGGTAGTAAAGCAGCGACGGGCTGGGTGCTACGCCACGCTGCTGGGCTTCCAGCAGGTATCCCGGATGATCCGGATTGACCACCGGGAAGGTAACGTCCGGGAACAGCGAGTTGTCGCGCTGGAAGGAGTCGTCGGTGAAGAAGAAGTCACCGTAGTACTCAACACCACCGCCGAGATCGTAGTTGGCGTTACCGGAGAAGTTGTAGCGCTCAACGTCGCCGACCAGAGCAAAGAAGCTCGAGAAGTCGTAGCCGCAGAAGGTGTTCGTGCGGATGAAGCTCTCGGGGCCGAACTGCTCACAGTTCAGATCGCCGAACTGAGGCCGACCGGTGATCGGGATCGACGACAGCAGCCAGTCGGTGCGCGCGTCGGGATCCAGCGGCAGAATGGTCGGCGGGTTACCCACCGAGGAAAGGCCCGTCTGGCCGAAGCGGTCATAGCGATCGCCAATGGTCAGCGGCTTCCGGTTCAGATAGCTGCCGGCTACGGAGAGGCTGCCGCGATCACCGACGATGCCGACGATACCCTGGATGAGCAGGTCATCCTGCAGCTCCGTTTCCGTGTCGGTGGAGCCCTGCACCTTCAGCTCCAGCCCCTCGAAGTCGGAGCGGGTGATGAAGTTGACCACACCGGCCACGGCGTCGGAGCCGTACAGGGACGAGGTGCCGTCCAGTACAACTTCCATCCGCTCGATGGCGATGGCGGGAATCAGGTTCGAAACGTCAACGTAGGCGTTGCCTTGACCGTCGAAGTTGGCGCCCACGGTACGCTTGCCGTTGATCAGCACGAGCGTCGAGCCGAGGCCCAGGTTCCGCAGGTTGATGTTGGTGTTACCCGTAGAGCTGTCGCCGCCGTTGAAGGCGCTGGTCTGGTTGGTCGAGCCCGAGTTGTAGGGCAGCGTGTTTACCAGGTCAGAGATCTCAGTGGCGCCGATGTTCTGGAAAGCCTCCTGTTCCACGACCGCGAGCGGCGAGGCAGAGGTTTCAGCTGATCGCTTCAGATAGGAACCAGTAACGACGATCTCCTCGATGGCTTCCTCCGCCAGGGCCGGTACAGACAGGCCGATGGCTGGGAGCAAGCACCCGAGGAGAGCACCGCGTATAGCGTGCTTCATTGAATATTCCCCTTGTTTTTGGCAATGCCGCGCTACATCCCCCTCCTCATCACTCATCTGCTTTGCGCGATGAGAATGGACAACCCCGCGGATCACTGTTGCCGGTCAGGGACCGGCGCGGCCGATTTTGCGAATCGGCACCGAGAAGTCAACCAGATTTCGTCGGACATTGGCGTTCGTTCAGCATAAATGTCATGAAAGGCTGCTAGTCCGCCCTTGCCCAAACATCGATCGCACCTGTTCGGTGCATCGCCTGAGATCGGTGCAGATTCGCTGTGGCGGCGCGGGTAATCGCCAGCCTCGGAGACACTTCCGATAAAGCAGATAGATCGCTGGATGGCAGGCCGTTAGTTTCTCGGCATCGCCGGCGCAGCTTGGCGGCGGAAGCAAAGGAGCCTGTCAGTCATGGGTCGTAGCCTCTTTCTGTGGTTTACGCTGTGCGCACTGATCACGCCGGGGACGGCGCTGCTCGCCCAGACCGCCGAGCCCGACTGGCCCTACGAAGACTTCTACGACAACTCTCTCGTGAATCTGCATCAGCTCGGCAACTATGCCTACGACGTCGAGTGGCAACTGGACTGGGAGCGGCAGCTGCTGGCCGGCAACGGCGTGCGCATCAACACAGGCAGCGTCACCTCGAACGATCTCGCGACCCGCGCGGACATCAACCTCAACGTGCCGATGAACGAACACTGGCGTTTCCAGGGTCATTTCCGTCGCGACCAGAGCCCGGAACAGAACGACGACGACGAGCTGCTCGTCGGCCTGGAGCGTTTCTTCGGGGATTCGTCGCTGTTCGCCCAGGTGGACCCGCGTCTGGACAAAGAGAGCATCGACTTCTTCGCCGGCTACACCAAGTACGGCAACGAGGCTCGCACCACCTACACCCGCATCGGGCTGCTCTTCGAAGACATCGTTTACAACGATCGCAACGATCTCGGCGGCACAACGGACAACACCCCTGTGGCGCTGCGCTGGGCCATCCGTCGAGGCACCGACCGCTGGTGGATCTACAGTGACGGCACGGTGGGCACGGGCTATCGGCGCAGCTTCGACGCAAGCGCGCCTGAAAGCGCCCTCCTCGAGGAAGAGCGTCGGGACAATCGAGCCCGCCTGCGCCTTTCTCATGAAACCGACAGCGGCGCTCTCTGGTCGCTGTGGTTCGACTGGGCCGACTTCCAGGACAGTCGCAGCTACAGCACACCCGAGTTCGACTACGAGTATCGGCGCGAACGCTACAACCTGGCAGCCGAGCACATTCGCATCGTCGGCGACGTGCACCGCTTCCGGTTCCTCGTGCATCTGCTCGTTCAGCGGGCGAACGCCGAGGGCTTCAACGCGCACAGCTATGAGCGCGACGAACCCCTCGGCGGCGTGTTCTACGAACGCCTCTGGACGAAAAACAGCCTCATGGCCGCCGCCGTGGTCAGCGCCCCGAACGCCAGCTACGAGGGCTGGGTCGAGGAGGCCCAGCGCTTACCGGAGTCATTTGCTGACAAGCTGATCCTCGGTTGGCGCCATCGCTTCTCCCCGGAGGCGCAGCTGCAGATTTCCGTGAGCCACAAAGTCACCGGCGCCGGCTTCGGTGGCGGCAACGTGCAGTTTCAGATGTTCTTCTGACCGATGCTCGCGACGGTTTCACCCCGTCGGACCAGCTGCCTGCTTCTGCAGATTCGCCATGTGCCGGGCGCGATCGATGCCGTACCCCCGGAGCGCATACCAGGACGCCAGGTAGAGCCCGAGGATGCAGGGGAGATAGATGAGGATCAGCGCGTTGACGGAGCGCTGCGCGACTTCACCCGGGATGGCCTGATCGGGAAAGTCGGCCAGCCAGAGGATGGCGCCGGCCAGCAGCACACCCAGTCCAGAAACCGCTTTCTTGGCGAAGTTGCGCGCCGCGAAGATCAGCCCCTCATCCCGCCGGCCCAGGGTTTCGGCGCTGCGGTCTTCCACAACATCGGCGTTCATGGAGGCAAAGACGATCTGCATGGTGATGATGGCCGTCGTCTCGATGAGATAGTGGGACATGAGCAGCGGCAGAAACCAGTCGCTCTCCCGCGCCGGGAAGATCCCCAGGAGCGCCGCGATGAAAGCCACCGGCAGAAAGGCGATGGCAAAGAGGAAACTGCCCCGGGCAGCCTCCTTCTTGCCGAAGCGGGCCGCCAGCCTTGGCGCTACCGCAAAGGCCGTTGGCACCGCAATGAGTCCAAGCATGGGAATGTAGCCGATCTCAACGCTGCTCAGCCGCCAGAAATAGGTGCCGACGTACACGGACATGGCCTGGGAAACGCCTGCCGCGGCGCCGAAGAACAGGGCGGAGATAAACACGGCCTGGAAGGAGCGGTTCTGAAACATGGCCGTTATCGCGCCAATCACGATGTCCGGCCGGAATTTCTCTGCGGCCTTCGGCACATGAAAGGTGGGGATATGCCGGTGCGTGCCGAAGGAGGAAAACATGATCATCACCAGCATGGCACCGCTGCCGACCATGCCGAGGAGCTGATAGCCTCGCGGGCCGAGCTGCCCGGCACTGTCCGTGGGCAGCAACACCATGAAGGTGAGTACCGCCATGGACAGGCCACCGAGCCAGCCGAACACGTAGCGGAAGGCCATCAGCCCGGTCCGGTCATCGTAGTGTTTAGTGAGTTCCGGGCCCATGGCTGCATTGGGCACCTCAAAGAAGGTCAGCGCGCTGCGAACGAGGATCGCCATCGCGATGAGCCAGACAATGAGCACGCCATCCCCCTGCAGGGCGACCTCAGGCGGATTCCACAGGTAGTAGAAAGAGATGGCGATCGGCAGCGCCGCGGCATACATGAACGGGTGCCGCCGTCCTAAGCGCGAAATCCAGTTGTCTGAAAGAAAGCCCACGGCGATGTCCGAAAGCGCATCGACAACCACGGCAATGGCGAGGGCGAGACCAGCCAGGAACGCATCGAGGCCCAGCACCTGGTTGTAATAGATGAGAATGAAGTAGTTGAAGCCGGTATCTTTGATACCAAAGGGGGTGGCGCCGGAACCGTAGAAGAGCTTGGTGGACAGGGACGCTCTGGGCGTCTCACGCTCGCTCATGTTCGATACCCACTTCGACGACTGCAAAGGCCAGAGGAGCACAGCCTAGCGTCTCGGTGGCGGATGTCGAACAGGGCATCCCGAACAGAAAGCTTGAAAGACGAGGCACACATGCACCCCGCGCTGCTCACCGCCATCGCCATGCTCGCCTTTGCGGCGAACTCACTGCTCTGCCGCATGGCGCTCGGCAGCGGGCTGATCGATCCGGCAAGCTTCACGCTCGTCCGGCTCTTCAGCGGCGCTCTGGTCCTCGGGCTGCTCATGCACCCACACTGGCGCCGTGCGGGCTTGCAGATGTTGTGGCCGGTCCGCTGGCCCTCGACCCTGAGCCTGTTCGTTTATATGGCCTGTTTCTCTTTCGCCTACCGGTCGCTGGATACAGGCACCGGTGCTCTCCTGCTTTTCGGCGCCGTACAGCTCACCATGTTCGCGGTGGCCCTTCGGGAGGGTGAGCGCTTCGATCGCTGGGCCAGTCTGGGACTGGCAATGGCCGCCGCCGGTCTCGTCTATCTCGTCGCACCGGGACTGACGGCGCCGGACCCGCAGGGGGCTGTCCTCATGGCGCTGGCGGGCATCGCCTGGGGCATTTATTCGCTGCTTGGCCGCAGCGCCACAGACCCACTGGCCGCCACGGGCACGAGCTTCATCACGGCGCTGCCCCTCGCCGCCATCGTCAGCCTCTTCTTCCTCGAGGAACAGGCGGCGTCACTGCCCGGCTTCAGTCTCGCCGTTGCGTCCGGGGCTGTGGCTTCTGCCCTTGGCTACGTGGTCTGGTATGCAGCGCTGCGTCACCTGACCGCTGCCCGGGCAGCCACGGTGCAACTCTCCGTGCCAGTGCTGGCGGCGCTCGGTGGAGTGATCCTGCTGTCGGAGCCGGTGTCCATGCGCCTGGTACTCGCCTCGGCGCTGACCCTCGGTGGGGTGGCCCTGGTGCTTTATCAGCGCGCCGTGCGCGCATCGAGCTAGAGGGTTGCGGCGACCAGCGCTGCGATTAAGCTGCTCCCGTGAAAGATAACGTGCGCCAGGCAATCGACGGCTTCGACCCAACGCTCGAACTCGAGCGCGCATCCACTCCGCCGGCCAGCTGGTACACGGACGCGTCCGTGGCGGGGCTCGAGGCCGATGCCGTTTTCGCGAGGACCTGGCAGCTGATCGCTCGGGGGGATCAGCTCGCACACACAGGCGCTTTCGTGACCGCGGAACTTGCGGGAGAACCGATTCTCGTCGTCCATGAAGGCGACGCACTCCGCGGTTTCTACAATGTCTGCCGGCATCACGCTGCGCAAGTGGCAACAGACCCCTGCGGCACCGCTCGTGCCCTGCACTGCCCCTACCACGGCTGGACCTACAACCTCGACGGAACGCTGCGGAACGCGCCGCAGTTCGAAGGTGCCGAGGGTCTTGAGGGCCCTGAGTTCAATCTGCAGCCGGTCCGCGTAGAGCAATGGCACGACTGGGTGTTCGTCTGCCTGGATCCTGATGCGGCACCCTTTGCCGCGCAGCTTGGAGACCTGCAGCTGCCCTTCGACCCCACCGTGCTCAAACACGAGCGCCGCGTCAGCTACGAGCTCGACTGCAACTGGAAGGTATTCGTCGACAACTATCTCGATGGGGGTTACCACGTCCCCTACCTGCATCGGGAGTTGAACGGTGCTCTCGACGCGGCTGCTTACCAGATCGACGTTGGCGAACGGCACTGCCTGCAGAGCTGCCCGACAAGCAGTGAAGCATCCACGGCCGGCGCCGTCCGCTCAGGGATGGCCTGGTACCTGTGGCTTTACCCGAATCTGATGATCAACTGGTACGAAGGGCTCATGGATCTGAATCTGGTGCTGCCCCTGGGGCCGGAACGCTGCGTCGTCCACTTCGACTACTACTTCGCCGATCAGGACGCCGCCTTCCGGGAACAGAGCATCAGCGTGGCCGACCGCGTGCAGGCCGAGGACGTGGCGATCTGTGAAGCGGTGCAGCGTGGCCTGCGCTCACGCAGCTACGACACGGGGCGTCTGTCGCCAGCGAAGGAAGGCGGCGAGCGGCGCTTTCATCAGCTGCTGCATGGGGACCTGCACGCCGCCCTCGACTGACTCGGAGCAGCCTGAGCGCTCAAAGCTCCCTGAGGAGCGGTCGGGTGAGGCAGGTCGGGCCGCCGCAGCCCTTGCGGCTGATTTCATCTCCCTGATAACAGATCACTTCTGCACCGGCGGCTTCCAGACGCCGCCGGGTTTCCGGATTGCCGTCGAGCATCAGGCACTGCCGCGGCGCCAGGGCGAGTACGTTGCAGCCCATGCTGTCGAATTCTTCCGGCGGCACTTCCACCAGAGCAAAACCTCGCTCCAGCAGCGTCTCCCGGAAAGGCACGGGCAGCAGCGGCGAATAGACGAGGAGCAGATCCCGGTCGATGGGACTCAACATGGACATGAGGTGAAAAACATCCGCTGGCCCCTGCCAGTGCGGCAGCGGCACCTCGAGAAGCTCAACTTCGGCCGGCAGCAGTGCGGCGAGCTGGCGGATGCCTTCGGCCGTGGTCCGATAGCCGCGACCCACGGCGAGCGTCCGGGGATCCAGCCAGGCCACATCGCCCCCCTCGATCATGCCCGGCGCATCGATGGCGCCCAGGATCTCGACGCCGCCGTCGACGAAGATCTCGCCACTGGCCTCGGGTTCGCCGCGGCGCGCCGCTTTCCCCATGTGGCAGAGAATCGCACCGGCATCCGTAACGATCGTCGCGTCGCGGACGTAAATCGAATCCATCCCCGTCGCCGGATGCTCGGGCAGAAAACACAGCGCCACACCCCGGCTCTCGAGCAAGCCGATGAGCGCTTCATATTCGGCAACGGCTGCGGTGAAGTCCGGCTGCGCCAGATAGTTGAGCTCGCGCCACTGTGCTTCCACGGCCACCCCGCTGACAAAAGCGGCTTCAGGCGTTTTCAGCAAAACCCGACGCAGGCGCCCGACTTCTGACTGACTGGTGAGCATTCGCTGGATCTCCACTACCGAATTTTTCTTTGCCACCGCATCCAACCGAATACGGGCAGACCCAGCAGCAGTAAAAGGCCGCCCCAGCCGATGGCCTCCACGCCCGTTCCGACAATGGCCCAGGCAGAGAAGACCACGGCAATGCCGGCCACCATCAGATCGAGACGAGACAGTGCCGTGCGGGAACCACCACGCAGGGCCAAGGTAATTCTCGCGAGAGCGCACAGGAGGTAGGGCAAGAGCGCGGACAGCGTGGCGAGCAGAATGACGAAGGTGAACTGCTCAACGAGGCCGGCGCTGTAGTTCATCAGCACGAGCAGGGACACGAGCAGCGATGAGAGCACGATTCCCGTTGCCGGGGTTCCCCGCTTTGACAGACGGCCAAACACTTCCGGAAACAGGGCGTCTCGAGCAGCGGCCATGGGGATCTGGCCAAGACACAGAGTCCAGCCATTCAAGGCGCCGAAGCAGGCGATCACCGCACCGGCGGCAACGGCAAAGTAGGCCCAGCTGCCGAAGATCACCCCGGCGGCATCCGCATAGGGGGCCGTGGAGCTGGCAAGGTCTGCAGGCGCAATGACGCCCATGACACCGATGGTGCTGGGGATGTAAACGGCGGCAGCGATGAGCGTGCCTGCTACGGCAGCCCGGGGAATCGTCTTCTCCGGTTCCCGCACATCCTCCGCGGGGATGTTGGCACACTCCATACCCATGAAAGCCCAGAAGGTGAGCGCCGCCGTTGCCGTGATGGCAGCGAAGTCACTCTCGCCGCTCATGTTCCAGGGTTCGAAATGCGCGGGCTCGAGCAGAACGACACCAAAGAGGCCAACGGCAACGAGTGGCATGAGTTTCAATACCGTGGTCACGAGCTGCACCCTCCCTGCCTCCCGGATGCCGGAGACGTTCACGGCCACGAGCAACCAGATCATGCCGAGGGCGGTAACCGTAGCGGCCAGGGGTTCGCTCGCAAGCTCCGGAAAAAACGGTGCGAGATAGCCCACCAGCGCGATGGCGATGGCGGCGTTGCCGGCGATCATGGATATCCAGTACCCCCAGCCTACGAGAAATGCCGGCAGATCTCCGAAGGCTGCGCGCGTGTAGGCATAGGGCCCGCCGGAGCCGCGGACCTGTCGCGACAGGCCGGCAAAGACGAGGGCCACCGTGAGGGCCCCGGCAGTCGAGAAACTCCAGCCGTAGAGGGAAATGCCGCCGTAGCCGGCCAGACTCGCGGGCAGGAGAAAGATCCCCGAGCCGATCATGTTGCCCGTCACGAGGGCGGTGGCCGTCCACAAACCCAGGGAACCAGCTGCGTGGCTGCCGGCGGAAGCGTCGGCTGTCGCGCGCGCCTCTTCAGGTTTCAGATCGTCGATCGCCGGCTGCCTCAATGCCCCGTGCCTGCAGCGATTGTAGTGGAAGCACCCGCGCCTCCGCAGCCGCGCCCGGGACTTAAAGCACCGTCGGGTTCTGCTGCCAGAGCACGAAGTTGAGCGCCGCAGCGAAACTCACCCAGGCGAGATAGGGCACGAGCAGGGCCCCCGCAATGGGGCGAACGCGCCAGAAGAGCAGCAGGGTGACGAGGATGCACACCCAGAGCGCGGCGATCTCGGCGAAGGCCAGCGACCCCTGTCGCCAGGTGAAGAACAGCCAGCTCCATAGCGCATTGAGCGCCAGCTGCAGGAAAAAGACACTGAACGCGAGGGGATTACCCCGGAACCCTCCGGCACGCCAGACCAGCCAGGCCGCCACGCCCATCATGGTGTAAAGCACCGTCCAGACGGGTCCAAACAGCCAGGCTGGCGGACCCCAGCCCGGTTGCTGCAACGCGCCATAAAATGCGGCAGCATCCACAGCCGCGAGGCCGCCCACCGCGGACGCCAGATAGGCCAGAGCGAGCCAGCCTGCAAGGGCGAGGTATTTCCCTTTCTTCACGAGACCGCCACCAGCTGATCCCGGTCCAGGCCGAGGCGGCCGGCAACCACAGCGCCACGACGAATGCCCCGCTGCGGCGCGAGCATGAACAGGTCGCCGTTGCTCCCCGTCATCTGTCGAGGGACGCCTTCCGCTTTCGCCAGCGCCGCGTTGGCCGCCATGTGCTCGGCTTCGCCGTGCACGGGGATGGCGACCTGAGGTTGAATCCAGCGATACATGTCCGCCAGCTCGTCGCGGGCGGGATGGCCGGACGCATGAATCGGCGCGTTGAGCTCCTCGTCACGAACCACCGTCACCCCCTGACGCTCGAGATTGCGGGTGAGCGATGCGACCGCCAGTTCATTGCCCGGAATCACCCGGGAACTCATGAGCAGCGTATCTCCCGCTTCCAGGCTCAGAGCTGGATGGGTATCGGCCGCAAGCCGCGACAGAGCCGCACGCGGTTCCCCCTGACTGCCCGTGGCAATCGCGAGGACTTCCGACCGGGGCAGATAGCCGAGGTGGTCCGCTTCGATGAAGGGCACATCGTCCCAGAGTCCGGCGCTCAATGCGGCGCCGTAGTAGTTGCTGAGGGAACGGCCGAGGAGGCCCGCATAGCGCCCGGTCTCCCGCGCCACGGTGGCCAGGGTCTTCAAGCGCGCGATGTTGCTGCCGAAACAGCCGACGATGACGCGCCCCGGCGCGTCCTCAACGAGCGCCTTCAAACCGGCGTACAGAGCCCCCTCGCTCGGTGAGCGGCCAGGCACCATGGCATTCGTCGAGTCGCAGATCATGGCAATGACCTGTTCGTCGGCGATGGCCTCCAGGCGCTGCTGAGAGAAGTTGGCGCCAACCACCGGATCCGGATCGAGCTTCCAGTCACCGGTGTGGAACAGGGCCCCCGCGGGCGTGCGGATCAGGAGCGCCTGGGACTCCGGCGTGGAGTGGGTCAGATCGAGCCACTGGATCTCGAAGGGTCCGAGGCGCTGTTGCTCATTGGCCGCAACCTCATGGAGCGGGACACGACTGAGCAGCCTGGCTTCCGCAAGCTTGCGCCGGAGAATGGCGGCGGCAAAAGGGGTTGCATAGACCGGGCAGCGCAAACGCGGCCAGAGATGAGCCACGGCACCAATGTGGTCTTCGTGGGCGTGCGTGATGAGCAGTGCCTGGAGCGCCTCACGGCGCTCAACGATGAAGGCCGGATCCGGCATCAGCACGTGCGGCCCAGGCTCGCCGGGACCGGCAAAGGTCACCCCACAATCGACCATGAGCCAGGCCCCGTCGTGGCCGTAGAGGTTCATGTTCATGCCGATTTCGCCGCAACCACCGAGCGGGAGAAAGTAGAGATCGTCTGGGCCTGGATTCATGGCAGCGCAGCCTAGCGGAGCAATCGGCGCAATGACACCACCGCCGGTTCCTGCCGGACGATAGCCCGCGCCACCGTCTGGCCTCCCTTGCACCCCTCACGGGCCGCCGATAGGCTCGAAGGTCGATCCAGGGGGAGGGATCTGTTCATGTGCACGTCACACGATGTGGAGAACAACACCGCCAGCGATGATCCGCGGAGCGGCTACCGGCTCGTGGAAGACTGGCCTCACTATCCCGACGACATGCACTTCGAGATGGGCTCCGGTGTCGCGGTCGATCGCGACGGCATCATCTATCTCTTCACGCGCGATATCGAGCACTGGGCCGCCCACCCCCTCGCCATGCAGGACAAGATGGGTAAGAGCAGCATCTCCAAGTTCTCCCGCAATGGTGAGTTCCTCGGCAAGTGGGGACCGTCGGACGAACGCGGCTTTGCCCTCGGCGCACACACGCTCTATATCGAACGGGACGGCATGTTCTGGACCACGGACCGGGACGGCCACACGGTACGGAAGTACCACCCGAGCGGCGAGCTGCTGCTGGAGCTCGGCACCTTTGGTGAATGGGGCGACGATCACGAGCACTTCAACGGCCCCACCGCCGTCGCCGTGCAGGACAACGGCAACATCGTCGTTGCCGACGGGTACTGGAACTCGCGACTGCTCTGGTACACGGCCGACGGAGAATTCATCCGCTCCGTAGGCGGCTGGGGCCGGGGCCCCGGGGAATTCAATACGCCACACGCTCTGACCATCGACTCGAAGGATCGCCTCCTCGTTGCCGATCTCGTCGGCGGCAACTTCCACGATTACATGACCGTCCCGGGGCAGATCGCCGACGAGCGGACCCGGCCGGAGCCCGGCGCGAAGCATCGCATTCAGCGCTTCGATGGCGAGGGCAACTACCTCGACGAGTGGACGCACATCATGCCGCTCAGCCTGGCGAGCTACGGCGGACAGATTTATGCGAGCGACCGCATGAGCAATCTCGCCATCCTCGACGAGGACACGGGCGAAGTGCAGCGCCGGGTCGAGAACATCGCCATCTACATTCACCAGCTGGCCATGGATGCCCACGGAGACCTCTACACCGCCTCCGTGTATCCAGAACACGCCGGCGAGCAGCGCGGCCCGGCAGGGCCCTCGCATCGGCGCTGGACCCGCGCCGCACTGACTTGAAGAGGATGCCGCCATGATCATCGTTGTCGCTGCACTGGAATTCGACAATCAGGCCGACCGGGACCACGCGGTCGCCATCACCGCCGAGGTACAGCTGGCGACGCGCACCGAGGAGGCCGGCTGTCGCGACTACTGCTTTGCACCGGATCCCGCGGTGCCGACGCGGATTCAGGTTTACGAACTCTGGGAGGACAGCGACTCCCTGGCCGCACACTTCGAACACCCGAACTATCTGAAGATGGTGGAGCTCCTGCAGAACGCTAAGGTCAGGCAGAGCATCAACCAGGCCTATCTGGTGGAGCGCGGCGAACCCGTCTATGGCCCAGCCGGCGAGCGCAAGACCGCGTTCTTCGCCGATTGATCGGGAGCTGATCCGTGCCCGCGAATACCGTCTTTCAGAACGCGACGCTGTTCCCCGCCATCGACGAGTCCAGCATCGAGCGCGGTGCACTCTGGGTGCAGGGGGAGGAAATCGCCTACGCCGGACCCGCGGCGGACCTGCCGGAGGTGCCGGCGGACACGCGGGTCGTCGATGCAGAGGGCAAGTTCCTCATGCCCGGCATGACCGAAACCCATGCGCACCTGTCCTTCGCCGATGCGAGTCCCTTCGCGATTGGCGCAACACCGGTAGAGACGGCAACGATTACCGCAGTGCGCAACGCGGCGCTCATGTTGAAGTCGGGCTTTACCTCGGCCATCAGTTTCGGCTCGACCTATAAGATCGACGTCGCACTCCGCGAGGCCATCAATGCGGGGCGGATTCCAGGACCGCGGCTGCTGGCCGCCGGCCGTGACCTCGGCGCCACGGCCAGCAACGTGGATTCCCCCGGAGGACTGAGTCAGATCGCCGACGGCCCCTGGGCCCTGCGCCAGGCCGTGCGCGAGCAACGGCGGGATCAGGTCGATGTGGTGAAGATCTTCATCGACGGGGAGGCGATCAATCCGGTCAATCCACCGGGCGAGCTGAGCTTCTGTGACGAGGAAGTGGTTGCCGTGGTGGACGAAGCGCATCGGCGCCAGCTTCGGGTGGCGTGTCATGCGCGCAGCGCTGCCGCAGTGAAGCAGGCCGTCCGGGCCGGCGTCGACTTCATCGGCCATGCCAACTATCTCGATGACGAAGCCGTGGACCTGCTGGCTGCGTGTAATGATCGCATTGTGGTGGGCCCGGCCATCGCCTGGGAGGTCCAGTACCTCGAGCAGTGTGAGCACCTCGGCGTGCCCAGGGATGTCGCCCGCGCTCAGGGTTATGAAGCGGAAGTTGACGCGACGGTGGTCTCCGTGGAGAAGCTCCGGCAGGCGGGCGTGCGCCTGGTGGTCGGTGGCGACTACGGCATCAGCATCGCACCGCATGGCACCTACGCGAAGGATCTCGAGTACTTCGTCGATCTCTTTGCCATGCGTCCGGCGGAAGCGCTCGTCTGCGCGACCCGCAATGGTGGTGAAGCCATGGATCCGACCGGGTCCCTTGGCACTTTGCAGCCCGGCACCCTCGCCGACTTCGTACTCGTGGACGGAAATCCCCTCGCGGACATCCGCGTGCTGCAGGACCACGGGCGCCTGCAGGTCTTCAAAGGCGGAGAGGCCGCTACCGCGTCAAAGCAGCCATAGGCGGAGGAGAATATGCCCTACAAAGTCATCCAGTGGTCCACGGGTAACGTCGGCAAAGGGGCCCTGAAAGCCATCACGAGCCGCAAACATCTGGAGCTTGCGGGGCTCTACGTGCTTTCGCCGGAGAAAGCCGGCCAGGATGCCGGAGACATCATCGGCACCGATGCGACGGGCATCCGGGCAACCAATAACCTCGACGAGATCATTGCCCTCGACGCCGACGTCGTCATCCACACCCCGCTCCCGTCCCTGGTCTACGGTGAGGACCCCGACACGGACGTTCGTCATTTCTGCGAACTCCTCGCATCGGGCAAGAACGTCATCACGACGGTGGGCTACATGTATCCCAAGGTCTATGGGCCCGAATTGACGGAACGGCTGGAAGCGGCCTGTGCGCAGGGAGGAACCACCTTTCACTCCACCGGGCTCAATCCCGGCTGGATGGGCGATGTGCTGCCACTCACGATGTCGAGCCTGTCGAGCCGCATCGACCAGATCTATGTACAGGAGATCACCAACTTCGAGTTTTATCCGTCACCGGAAATCATGTTCGGCATGATGGGCTTCGGAAAGTCGGAGGACGAGTTCGAGAAACACGTTGAACGCTACAGCTACTGGCTGACGGGGCTGTTTCGGGAAAACGTACAGATGATCGCTGACGGACTCGGGATCGAGTTGGACGAGATCACCGCCACGACGTCACGCGTGAACGCAACGACGGATCTGCAGCCCGCTGCCGGTCCGCTCAAGGCGGGCACCGTCGCCGGCCAGCACTGGGAATGGGCGGGGGTGCGGAACGAGCAGAAAATCATCGTCCATGAAACCGTCTGGCGTATGCACTCGAGCATCGCCCCCGAATGGCCCCAGGGTGATCACTCCGTGACCATCGAAGGTCGACCCCGCATGCAGATCAAATTCGATCCGCTCTGGATCAATGATGGTCTGCTGGCGACCGGTATGCACGCAGTCAACGCCATTCCACAGGTCTGCGAGGCTTCTCCGGGCATCAGAACGCTTCTGGATCTGCCGTGGATTCTCGGCCGGGAAACGGTGAGGGACTGAGAAATGCGCATGGAAGGCAAAGTTGCCGTCGTTACTGGTGCTGCCGTCGGGGTCGGACGTGGCCTGGCCCTGACTCTCGCCAATGAGGGCGCCCGGATCGCCGGATTGGACATCGACGTCGTCAACAATCAGGAAACCGTTGCACAGGTCCGCGAGGGGGGTGGGGACTGCCTTGCCATCGACTGCGACATCTCCGATAAGGCACAGGTTCGCGGGGCCATCAATCGTGTGCTGGACGCTTACGGGCGTATCGACCTGCTGATCAACAACGCGGCGGTTTTCGAAGACTCCACGCTGCTCGGCGGCACCTACGAATTGCAATGCGAAGCCTACGAGCGCTCGATGAACACCTGCGCCCTTGGCGCCTACTTCTGCGCCCGGGCCTGCACCCCTGCAATGCTTGCCGTCGGTGGCGGCAACATCATCAACATCATCACCGAACACATCGACGAGGGTCACTATCTGACCCGCTTACCGGCGCTGGGTTACGACTGCGCCAAATTCGCCCTGTGGCGACAGGTGGAAACCTGGGCGTATCAGCTTCGCAAGAGCAACATCCGAGTCAACGGCCTCGCCTTCGGCGCGACAGACACGCCGCTGCTGCGCGGCTTCGCACCCGACCATGCGGATGCAGCAATGAAACCCGCGGATGTCGGCCAGGCGGTGCTCAACGTGCTGGCCCATGGGGAAGCCGGTCCCAGCGGTAATATCTGGCGCTTCGGCTACACCGGAACCCCTCGTGAAGAGAGCCTCATCGCCATCGATGCCATCGCGCCTGGCCCTTGAAGTTAGACGCAGTGTCGTCGCTCGGAAAGTCGACAACGGGCGCTTCGTTCAGCTCAGCGAGGGGCCTTCTGCCATGAACGTTTCTATCCGTTCCCTGGCCTGCTGGACGTCGCTGAACCAGAGCCTGTTGATCTCCGTGAACTCGCCATCGGCTGACGGCACCTCAGCATCCCGGAAGATCGCCCCCACCGGGCAGGCCGCCTCGCAAACGGCACAATCGATGCACTCGTTCGGCTCGATGACGCACATGCGGTCGTCATCCTCCGAGTAGATGCAATCGACGGGGCACACCTCGACGCAGGATTTATCGATCACATCCACGCAGGCACTGGTTATCACGAAGGTCATGCGGTCTCCCGGCAACGCTCAGATCCCGAGCGTAGCCGGCAGTTTAACGAAAATTTCAACCGCGCTACTCTTTCGAGCGTGATCGGCCAGCAGTCTGGGGGGAGCCATGCAGTCCATCATCCGCGAATTGACCGCCGCGAGCGAAGCGGCGTCCGAAAACCGGTTCCCGTTGATGCCGGAGGGAGAGGCGATCGATATGGGGCATGCCCCGGACGGCACCCCGCTCATTGATCCGCGCCTCTTCGACTCCGCCGAGTTCTTCAGAAATCCCTATCCCTACTACCGGATCCTCCGGGACCACTACCCGGTCTTCCATGACAAGCTCCACAACTGCTACTGGGTCACACGCTACGACGACGTCACCGAGTGTTACTTCGACGACGAAGGATTCAACACGATCCCCAAGGGCAGCTCGAGCGGCGTGCTCGGCAACACGCAACTGGAGCTTTCCGGCGTAGAGCACCGTCGGCGGCGCAATCTTTACGGCCAACATCTCGTCGGCCGGGCCCTTGCGCTCAGAGTACCGTCGATCCAGCGGCTGGCTCGAGAGATGATCGATGGCTGGGACGATCTCGCGGCCCAGGGTTCAGAGTTCGTCCAGGATGGTGAAGGCACTCGCCTGATCGAGCTCGGGCAGGTGTTCGCCAACGAGTTTCCGATTCGGGTGGTCTGCGAGGTTCTCGGCTTTCCAAAGGATGCCCAGGCGAAGTTCTACTACTGGTACAACTCGATGATGAGCGGCCTCGGTGGTTCCGAGCGCCACCAGCAGGGACTCGAAGCCCGCCAGCACCTCGAAGACTACGTGGCCGAGATCGTGGAAGCGCGACGCGTTGAGCCCACCTACCTCTACGACGAGGCAGGCACGCCCACGAGCAAAGACATCATCTCAAAACTCTGCGAGACGAAGGTCGACGGCGACTACCTGTCAACGGAGGAAATCACTTCCAACATCGCACTCATCGTCGGCGGCGGCGGCGAAACCACAAGAGGCGCGATCCTGAATCTGTGGTGCCTGCTGTTGCGCCATCCGGATCAGTTCGAAGCCGTCTGCGCGGACGACTCCAACTGGGACAAAGCCTTCCATGAGATGTTGCGGCACTCCTCACCCATCGGCGGTCAACCGCGCCACAACAGCTACGATTTGACCATGCACGGCGTATCGATACCCGCGGGCTCGCTCATGCAGATGGTCGACTTCTCCGCCAATCATGACGAGCGCGTCTTCAAAGACCCGGAGTCGTTCAACGTTTTCCGCGATGACCTCTATACGGGGAAGCTCCTGCGCAGCGGTTACCGCAAGGAAGGGAAATGCAGCCATATGGCCTTCGGTGTTGGTCCCCACTTATGCCCCGGTGCCTGGATATCGCATCAGGAAACCGTAGAGGCTGCCAGGCTGCTGGCAGCACGCATGAAGAACGTACGAATCCGGGAAGACCTCATGCCCAGAAATGAGGACGGCAGTGGGCCCGCGCCCCAGGGCATCGTCTCGGTGCGGAGTCTCTGGCTGGAGTTCGATCGCTCATGAATCGCAGCGATGCACCGGTGGCCGGTCGCAACGGTGTCATCGTGAAACCCGTTGCGCGGGACGATGAGCGGGAGAACGGTTATCGCAGCTACGAGATCTATCAGCGCGAACGAGTAGGTGAGAGCACGGCAAGAATCAAACCCCGACAGCTCCTGTCCGATGAGTTCCGCCAGGATCCCTATCCGTACCTGGCCATCCTCCGCGAACACTATCCGTGCTACCGGGACTGGGTCGCAAACTGCTACTGGATAACGCGCTACGACGACGTCACCTCGATCTTCGCGGATGACGCGAACTTCGAAAGCCGCCCGAAAGCCTGGTACTGCGGACTCGAAGACTACGGACGGGACTTCAACGAAGCACCCGCAGTACTCGAAGCGGAAGCGCGTTGCTACGACGAGCTGACGGTTCCTATCAGTGAGGATCTCGTCGGCGCACTCACCGCGCAGGGGGAAGGCGATCTGATCGGCGATTTCATCGCCCGTCTGCCACTGATGCTGTTGTGTCGTCTGGTGGGCGTCCCGGAAGCACAGACGGATGCATTCTGCACATACTTCTGGCAAGCCCAGCGCGGCGCTTCCTGGCGGCCGGAGCTGCAGGAACAGGGGCGGACCGCGCTGCTGCAGCTCGAAGGTCTGATCGAGCCGCTATTGCGGCAAGCATCTGCGGAAGATGGCGACGGTCTCCTGGCTGCCTGCCTTGCCGTCGACGCAGAGGCCACCGCAAGAGACGTCGTGCGGACGCTCCTCGAACGGGACCATCAGACCCTGCAGGGTGCCCTCGGCAACCTGTGGTTTCTCCTGCTGACCCATCCCCGCAGCCTCAAAGGATTGAACGGGGATCCGCGCCTCGTGAAGCTTGCCTACCTCGAAGCCCTGCGGCACTCGCCGCCGGTGCTCTCTGCAAACCGGTTCGCACGCCACGAGGTGGAACGCTTCGGACGCCTGCTGCCGGCGGGGGCACTCCTCGTGTGCTCTGCTGCCGCTGCAAATCGGGACCCGAGAATCTTCGCGGACCCCGATCGTTTCCTGATCGACCGGTCTGATCTCGCCCAGCGGGAACCTCGGGGCCACTATCGGGCAGACGGGCTGGCTTCGGGCATTTCCTTCGGCACCGGCAAGCCCTCACGACATCCCGCCGTGCCGGAGAATCGACCGCGTTCGAGCTACGCCCTGGTGCGGGACACGGCGGTGGCCGCATCCATGGTCCTGCTGGAGGCCGCACCGGGACTTCGGCTCGCGCCAGACGCCGATCCACGGCTCAGCGCCCTGTCGCTCGGCGAGATGCACAGCTGCTGGCGGCTGCCGGTCGTGTGCGGGTAAGTCGGTCTGGGGCTGCTTAGGGCGCCTGTGGCGCCCGTTCGAGAATCCCCTCGTAATCGACAGCCTCGAGTCGCGCGTAGATCCGCGCCACCCAGGCCTGCAGCAGCGAAAGACCGCGCTCTGAACCCAGGTCCATGCGATCCGAGTACAGGGTCGGCAGCAGTCGATGCAGCATGGTCAGCATGCCGAGCTCGTACTGCCAGCGGAGGCGCTCCCGGGAGAGTTCGACGCCGGAATCCGTCAGTTCCCGGTAGTAAAGGTCGATGAGCGCCTCTACCCGGTCCTCGGCCGCCTCCGCCGGAACCGTTGCGCTGATGAAGTAGGCGAGATCGGAAGCCCCCGGCCCCGCCAGCATGGTCTGCCAATCGAACAACACGACGTCGCCGCGCTCATCGTCGAAGCAGATGTTGTCGAGGCGCACGTCGCCATGCAGCAGCGTGGCCGGTTCACGGCCGAGCGTCTCCGTCAGAGCAATGCCGTTACGGTGCAGCCAGCCAATGAGTGCCCGCCGGTCAGGCGTCAGCTCGCCGATACCGCCGCCATCCCCATTCTTCAGATAGCGATCGGCGCCCTGGAGAAACATCATCTGAATAATCCGGCTGGTCGCCGAATAAGGCGCAATCCAGCTCATGGTCGGGAGCAGCTCGCTTGCCCAGAACTGGCTGTGCAGACGGGCCAGGGTGGAAACGACGGCTTCCATGTCCGCCCCGGAACAGCCTGCCGCCTGGTCTCCCATGCGATAGCCGCTCAGGTCTTCGATGAGTAAGGCGTAATGCCTGGGATGGCCGCCCACAAACCAGCTGGCGGCCGCCATGAGTCCCCGGATCATCCAGAGCGGCAGGCGATTCATGCCGAGCAGCCGCTCGAGGATCACGTCCGGGTCGTCAGCCGCGTCCAGGGCGCTGTAGTAGTGCCGGGGTGTCCGTATGTTGAGCTGTGGCTGCAGATCCCGGTAGAAGCGTATCTCTTTCTCGTAGAGGCCGAGGGTCTGCCCCTGGATACGATTCTTCGTCGCCGCAGGAATCTTCAGCACCAGACTGGCCGGCGCCGCCGCGGTGGGCGGGGTGTAGCTTGGTGTGATCAGCGCCACTTCCCCGTTGAAGCCGACCTGATCACCAAGGGCTTCGAGCGCAAAGTCGACGACGCGGCACCCGTCGATCAGACCTGATGCCTGCAGACCTCGAGAAAGCCACTCGGCGCTGAGTTCATCTACGCTATAGGGCACATCGTCCTGTAGTTCCATGATCCCGTCTGGCGATGCCCGCCTCTCTCCATCCCAAGGGATAAAAGAACGTTCTTGTTCGACAAAGTCAATGGACGACCCCTGCGCCTTCCGTCAACGGCAACCGCAACCGGAGGGCGGAGCAATCCTCGCGGCGAGCCCGAGCCGCAGCTACCGCGCAGCAGAGTCACGGTGCTAGGGTAGGCGCCCCGCGACCGAATCGAGACACCATGAACACGATCGTACAGGGCCCCGCCTGGGAGCTGACCAGTGAATACGCGAGCACCAGCGCGCCGGAAATCGACGCCGACCTGCGCGCCGTCGATGCCATCTTCGAAGAAATGGTTGCGTTCAATACACAGCTTACAGGCGATGATCGCGTCAGCGCCGCCCAGGCGCTCTTCAAGCTGCGGGAACGCGCCAGTACGATGCTGCAGAATCTCTCGGTGTACGCCAACTGTCTGCTGTCCGTGGACAGCCGCGATGCCGAGGCGCAAACGTTGCAGGGCCGCCTGCAGTCGTATCAGAAGCGACTCGGAGACGCCGCCGAGCCCCTGTCGCAGTTCTGTGATCTGGCACCGGAGGACGACATCGGTGCTTTTCTGGCCGATCCGGACGTTGCACCGGCAGAATTCATCGTCCGGCATTCCCGGGAACGCAGTCACGAAACCCTGTCCCTCGACGAGGAGCAGCTCGTCAACGGACTCGCCCAGGACGGCATTCATGCCTGGGGGCGCCTCTATTCGCAGCTATCCGGCACCCTTCAATGTGACGTGCTGGTCGGCAACGAAACGCAGACCATGGGTATCGCTCAGGCCGCCGGCCTCATGCAGAGGCCGGACGACACTGTGCGTCGCGGCGCCTGGGCCGCGATCAACGACGCCTGGAACGAACACGAAGAGACCTGTGCAGCTGCCGTCAACGCTATCGCCGGCTGGCGCCTGGAGCTCTGCCGGAAACGTTCCTCCGTTAAGCCCGTGCACTTCCTCGACGCCCCCGTGCACATGAACCGCATCACCCGCCCAACGCTCGATGCACTCCTCGATGCGGCAGACAGCTACCGGCCCCTGGCCCAGCGTGCCGCCAGACTCCAGGCGCGCTGCTATGGCAAAACGGCCATCGGCCCCTGGGACAACCGCGCGCCGGCGCCGGTGCTGAATCCCGACGCGGACGAGGGCATCCCCTTCGACACCGCCATCGACATCATCGCGGGTGCTTACGGGCAGGTGGACGCGAGCCTCGGCGAGTTCGTGCACATGATGGTGGACAAGGGTTGGGTCGAAGGCACCGTGGGTCCAAACAAAAGACCGGGGGCCTACTGCACGAACTTCCGGAAATCGCGTACGCCGCGCGTCTACATGACGTACACCGGCGGTTCGAGCGACGTGATCACCCTGGCCCATGAACTCGGCCACGCCTACCACAGCTGGGTCATGCGCGATCTCCCGGAGTCGCAGCTGAGCTACGGCATGTCGCTGGCTGAAACCGCCAGCACCTTCGGCGAAACCCTGGTCCGCGACGCCATGCTCGCGAACGCCGATTCGCTGCAGACCCGCCTCGATGTGATCTGGGAAGACATGACGGCGCTCATCGCCTTTGTGCTGAACATCCCCACCCGCTACGAGTTCGAAAAACGTTTCTACGAAGCCCGCGCGGAGCGGCCGCTCCAACCCCGGGAGCTGAAGCAGATGATGAGCGAGGCCTGGGAACACTGGTACGGCGAAGCGCTGTCGGAGCCGGATCCCATGTTCTGGGCCAGCAAGCTGCACTTCTATATCTCGGGGCTCTCGTTCTACAACTTCCCCTATCTCTTCGGCTATCTCTTCAGCCTGAGCGTTTACGCAAGCCGCGGCCGCTTCGGAGAGGACTTCTTCCCCCGCTATCAGGCCCTGCTGCGCGACACGGGACGCATGCCGGCGGAAGCCCTCGCCCGCCAGCATCTCGATGCGGATCTCACGTCAGCGGATTTCTGGCGGCAGACCCTGGCGGCCCTGGAACCACGGGTGGAGTTGTTCGAGGAGGTCGTGACGGAAGCCGGCTTTCACTGAAGGCTCTCAGCGCCCAGGCCTGCAGATCGCCAACAATGGGCATGAATCACCGCCGCAAACAGCAGCCTCGCCCACAGCAGACAGTGCGACTTGAGCCTGCAGGCCTCGCCTCGAGCCGCGTCACATCGCGGCTATAATTCGGACCATGTTTGCCCTCCTGGCCGTCGCCCTCATCGTCCTTGTGATCTTCGGCCCCAACATCTGGGTGCGGCGGGTCATGCGCGCTAACGCGAAGGAGATCCCGGATATGCCCGGGACCGGCGGAGAACTCGCCGAGCACCTCGTCGCGCAGTACCGGCTCGACGGGGTCACCGTAGAAATGACGGAAGGCGGCGATCACTACGATCCGAGCAACCGAACGGTTCGTCTCGGCGAGGCGAACTACAAAGGCAAGTCGCTGACCGCCGTGGCCGTTGCGGCACACGAGGTCGGCCACGCCATCCAGCACCATCGCGGCGAAGCCACCCTTGCGGCGCGTACGCGCCTCGCGCCGCTGGCCAATCAGGTGTCCAGAATCGGCGTTTTTGCGATCTCTGCCGCTCCGGTACTCGGCATCATCACCCGGCATCCGGCACCCTTTTCGCTGCTGCTCATGCTGGGTCTCGCCAGCTTCGGCGTGAAGGTGCTCGTCCATCTGCTGACGCTACCGACGGAGTGGGACGCAAGCTTCGGCAAGGCTTTGCCGATCCTCAGGGAGGGCCAGTACGTGGCCCCGGCGGAGGAAAAGGTCGTGGCGAAAATTCTCCGCGCGGCGTCCCTGACCTACGTTGCTGCGGCTCTGGCCGACGTGCTCAATCTGGCCCGCTGGGCCGCCATACTCCTGCGGCGATAACGACCATGATTCAACTGCCCCACCTGCCCGACGGCTTCACACCGGAACTGCTCACCGAAGTGCTTGCGAACGCCGGCCTCCTGCCCGACGGGGTGCAGGTCGAAGCCGTCGCCCACTCACAGGTGGGTGAAGGGACCGGCATGATGTCCGAGGTAGCCGCGCTCACCGTGCGCTACAGCAGCGACGACCACACCCTCCCAGGCAGCTTCATCGCCAAGTTCGCCTCCCAGGTGGAAACCAATCGCCAGGTTGCCCTCTCTTACCGGCTCTACGAACGCGAAACCCGCTACTTCGCCGAGCTCGACGCACTGACAACCGCGTGCACGCCGGTCACGCACCACTCCGCCTGCGACGGCGAGCGAATGCTGATTCTCATGGAAGACATGCGGGACTACGCCGTCGGCAGCCAGGTGGATGGCGCCAGCCTCGAGCAGACCCAACTGGCGCTCGACGAGCTCGCCCGGCTCCACGCGCCCTTTCAGAACCAGGTAGACGATCTCGACTGGGTGCCCTCGATCGCCAACAGCTACCACGCGGACAACATGCGCACGCTCACGGAGAGCGGCTTCGACGTGATGTGTGAGAAGTTCGGTGACGTGGTCACACCCACGCTCCAGGCGCGCAAAGCGGCTTTCCTCGCCGCGATACCCAGGCTCCAGGACTACATGGCAACCGCCCCGGTGACGCTCTGCCACGGCGACTACCGTATGGAAAACCTGCTCTACGGCACCAAGCCGGACCACCACCCGGTGGTCGTCCTCGACTGGCAAGGCCCGCTCAGAGCTCGCGGTATGAACGACGTTGCTCTGTTCCTGACCCAGAGCGCCACCACGGAGGTCCGTCGGGCCCACGAACGGGCGTTGCTCGCCCGCTACGGCTCAGCCCTGAAGGAAAACGGCGCCGAAGCACCGACGCCCGATCAGCTCTGGGAAGACTATCGCCGGGTCACGCTCTACAACTGGGTTTATGTAACCGTCATTGCCGGCACCCTGGACGTATCGAACGCCGCCGCCTATGCCTGGATTTCCGCCAGTCTCGCGCGACACAGCGCCGCCTCCGAAGACCTCGAGATCTTCGAGCTGCTGGCTTCATGAGCATCCTCGACCGGCTGCGGATCGACAACCAGGTCGCCGTGGTCACGGGGTCCGGCCAGGGTATCGGCCGCGCCATCGCGTGGGCCCTGGCCGATGCCGGCGCAGACGTTGTGCTCAACGCCCGGCGCCAGTCCGATCTCGACGCGACCGCTGCCGGTATCGAGGCGCGTGGGCGCCGCGCCCTCATCCTGTGCGGCGACATTCGCGACTACTCAGAGACAGTGGCTGACGCCTGCATGGACACCTTCGGGCGGCTGGACATCTGGGTGAACAACGTCGGCGGCTCCGACGAGAAGGCCGTGCACGCGCTCGCGGATACGCCGGACGATACTTTCCGCGCCCAGCTCGAACTGAATCTCACCAGTGCCTTCCAGGGCGCCAAGGCAGCGGCACGACGTATGCAGCAGGGTGGCTCAATCGTGAACATCACTTCCGGTGCGGGGACCCGGGGCTCGCCGATGACGGGGCCCTATGCCGCGGCCAAGGCCGGACTCATCAACCTCACCCAGACCCTGGCCTTGGAACTGGCGGAGCAGGGCATTCGCGTGAACGCCGTTTCACCCGGGCCGGTCTTTACGGAAGCCTATCGGGAGATCCTCGGGGTGGAAGACAAGCTCGATGAGCTGGTGCGCACGATACCACTCGGCCGCGCAGGCACACCGGAAGATATCGCGGCCATGGTGCTGTTTCTCTGCTCACCGGCCGCAGCCTGGGTGACGGGCGAGCACCATCTCGTGGCAGGCGGGCGCACCCAGCGGAGCTATCAGTACCAGGCAAAAAGCACCGAATAGGACGCTTGGCAGGGCGGACGCGCCTGACTTGCAGCGAGCCCGGTTTCAGTTGCGGACGTACGCATCGAACCAGTCGAGCATGTCTCTCGGATGGTCTGCAAACCAGTTGTAGCCATCGAAGCGGTGTGTCGGAGACTCGAGCCAGAACATCTCCTTATCCACCGGCATGTTCTCGAAGAGTTCCGCAATGAACGCCAGGTTGGTGTTTGGATCCTTTCGTGCCTGCACCAGTCGAGTGGGTACGGCCGTGGCCTTTGCCGCCTCCTCGATGTTCGCCCGAAGCGGATAGCCGCCAGACTGCCTGGCGTAGGCTTGTTCCGCGGCCTCATAAACTGCATCCGCTACGCCTAAGGATCTGAGGTAGTCCCCATTGCTGAGCGGCTGCAATGCCACCATGGCTTTGACGCCGCTGCGCCGAAACACAGCCTGATCCTCTTCCATCGCAAAGAATGTCGTGTTGGCACCATAGCAGTAGCTCAACAATCCCATGGGCTTGTCGCGGGTGCCGGGGTTCGATGCGACAAACTCGACGGCGGCGATGACGTCGAAACGCTCGCCGTGCCCGCCAGTGCCGACACCGAGTTCTGTACTGTCGCTCTCTCCATGATTGCGGAGGTCGTACATCAGCACGGCGTAACCCGCCTCTACCAGCCGTTTCGCCACCTTGGGGAACTCGATTTCCTGTTCATAGGGCACTGACCCCTCCGGCTGATATTCGAGCTGATAGCCGAAACGATTGGCGCGATAGCCAAAGTGCGTCATCACCACTACCCGCTCCGCGTCTTCTTCAGCGAGCCAACCTCGCAGCGTGAGACCGTCCCTCGTCTGGAAGGACACGTCCCGGTAGCTCATTCCGTAATCGGCCGGCGTTTTGTTGAGCGGCTGGTGCAGCGGTTTCAGAAAGGCACCCGCCCACTGCTCTCCGAGTTCCTGAACACTCATCCCCTTCTCCTGGTCTGCAAAGGCGCTGCTGTGGACGATTGCACCAGCGAGGACGAAACCTTTCAGCACGGCGCTCGTGCGCCGCCACAGACAGGAAACTTCCATCACCAGACCTTCCTTTCACCCGCCCAGTAGTTTAGTCAGATAGACATTTATCGACTAAATGTCTAATTCTGGGAAGAATGGACAGTTCAGGGAGTTTTGTCAATCATGCCGGTTCCGCCAGACAACCGATGCAGGAATGACCGAAACGCAGGCGCAGATCCTGGACGCTGCCGTAAGGGTTTTCGTCCGCTACGGCGTCCAACGCTCCAGCATGAGCGACATCGCCAGGGAAGCCGGCGTTGCCAGGCAGACGCTCTACAACGCGTTCAGCAACAAAGATGAAGTCCTGAGAGCGACCATAAGACTCTTCGGTGAACGCAGCCTGGCGCAAATCAACGCCGATCTGGACGAAGGACAGACGCTGGAAACACAGCTCAAAGTCATTTTCGATCACTCAGTCATCGCACCTTTCACTCAGCTGCAGGAATCGCCAAACGCGGCGGACTTCATAGAAGGGTTCAATCAGTCGGCGAAAGAAGAGATCCTGGAACAGGACGAGCGCATCCGTTTGCAGATCGAAAAAGTGCTCAAGCCCTATCGAGACCGGCTCAAGGACCAGCAGCTCACCGCGAAGCAGCTCTCGGACTTCGTGCAGCGTTCCTCATCAGCAGCCAAGCACTCGGCCACCGATCGCCGTCACCTCGACCGGCTTCTCGAGACGCTGATTCAGATGGTCTGCTGTACCGCTGCGGGTGTTCAGGAATGACGAACAAACCCAACATCGTGTTCGCCTTCGCCGACGACTGGGGCCGCTACGCCAGCGCCTACGCGCGCCATCAGCCATCTGGCGGCCTGAACGAGCTCATCCAGACCCCCCACTTCGACCGCGTTGCCGACGAGGGGGCGCTGTTTCTGAACGCGCTGGTACCTGCGCCTTCCTGTACCCCCTGCCGAAGCTCCATCCTGGCGGGACAGTATTTCTGGCAGACGGGACTCGGCGCGATTCTCATGGGTGCGGTCTGGGATGAAACGATTCCAACTTTCCCCCTCGCCCTCGAAGCGGAGGGCCGCTACTTCATTGGCCATACCTACAAGGTCTGGAGCCCGGGTATGAGCATGAACGCGCCGATGGGCGCCCGACGCACGGCCTTCAATCCGGCGGGGTACAACTTCAACCAGTTTTCACACTGGGTAACCGACCACGCTGCAGAGTTCGGCGAGGGCGAAAGCGGCATCGAAGGCGCAAAAGCCGCCATGTTCGCGGAGACTCGCGCGAACGTGCGCAGCTTCCTCGATGCGGTCCCGGACGGCCAGCCGTTCTGTTACTGGTGGGGCCCGACAAACACCCATCGCACCTGGGAGCGGGGCTCCGGGAAGGCACTCTGGCACATCGATCCAGATGATCTCGAGGGAAGGATGCCCGCTTTCCTGCCCGACGTGCACGACATCCGCGAAGACGCCGCCGACTACCTGGGCGAATGCCTGGCCACGGACGCCGGGCTCGGCGTGCTGATCGAAGAATTGGAACGGGACCATCTCCTGGACAACACCCTGCTCGTGGTGAGCGGCGATCACGGCATTCCCGGCATGCCCAGGGCCAAGTGCAATCTTTACGACATCGGCTGCGAAGTCGCCCTGGCGGCGCGCTGGCCGGGTGAGATCGGCGCTGGCAGGGTGATCGACGATTTCGTGAATCTCATGGATCTGGGGCCAACTTTCTGCGCGGCGGGAGGAATCAGTCCACCAGACACCATGACCGCAAGGAGTCTGCTGCCGCTCCTCCGAAGCAAAGCCAGCGGCCAGGTCGAGCCGGACCGCGACCACGTGGTGACCGGTCGTGAACGACACATCGCCCATGCCCGCCAGGGCATGCTGCCCTACCCGCAGCGCTCGATCCGCACCGCTGACTACCTCTACATCATCAACTTCGAGCCAGACCGCTGGCCCATGGGCGATCCCCTGGGACTCGATGATTCAGACCGACCCACGCCTACGGCCGAGCAGCTGGAACAAGACACCTTCGTCACGCTCCGGGACATGGATGCCGGTCCGACCAAGGCCTGGCTGGTGACCCATCGGGAAGAACACGACGTAGAACCGCTCTACGACCTTGCCTTCGGCAAGCGGCCTCGAGAGGAGCTCTATGATCTCAAGGCGGACCCTGACTACCTGACAAACGTGGCTGCGGATCCTGCTTTCGAGAACGTGCGCGCGACGCTGGAGCAGCGGCTCCTGGCCGTCCTCGAGGCGCAGGATGATCCGCGACTGATGGAGCAGCCCTGCCGCTATGAATACGAACCCTACGCCGGCAAAGTGCCCAGGGTATGGTTCGAGGCGGCGGCCGAGGAACAGGAACTCTTCAATCCCACCGCCGAGGATCGATAACCCTGATCCTGTTTGCCATGCCGACCATTGCCGACGAAGCTGCCAACGACATCAACCTGGCTGATTTCAGCGCAGCCGGGGTTGCCGAACCCGGCTGGCAGATCGTCAACGACACGATCATGGGCGGGCGATCGAGCAGCCGCTTCGAACTCATCGACGGCGCGCTCGAATTCTCCGGCACCCTGAACACCAACGGTGGCGGCTTCGCCTCCGTACGCAGCGGCCCGCTGGCACCGGACGCTACCACCCAGGACACCATCCGACTGCGGGTGCGCGGCGACGGCCGCCCTTATCAGCTGCGGCTCTACGCTGCGGAAAGCGACGCCAGCTACCGCGCCATCTTCGCCACGGAAGCCGGCCGCTGGCAGGTCATCGATCTGCCGCTCGAAGATTTTCAGGCCAGCCGGCGCGGCCGCTTACTCGATCGGCCGCCCATGGAAGCAGCGGCCATCAACGGGCTTGGCGTGCTGCTGGCCGACAAGACTGACGGGCCGTTTCGGGTCGCAGTGGCCTGGGTGAAGCTCGTTTCAGGCCAGGAACGCTGACGCCGGCAGGCTCACCCGTTTCGCGCAGAAAGAGGCGGCATCCGTCGGCAGCTACTCTTCGGCCTTGACGTCCGGCTGATAGCGCTCGTAGACATAAACGGGGATGTCCAGGTCGCCGAGATGCTTCTCGATGAGCCCGGACACTTCTTCCCAATCCATGCCGCCAACACCGGTGGCCAGCCGCGGCAGCGCAACGCTGCGGATCCCCTCTTTCTCGATCTCCGAACGCAGATTTCTGAGGGTCTGATTCACGTTGTGGCTCGATGCCTTACCCGGGTGGCCCTGCTTGCTCGGGGCCGGCTCCTGGGTCATGAGGTTGGCGATGCGCCTGCCATCGGCTCCCGCCCAGAGCCATACCTCACCGGGCTTCGGGTGGGAGATCTTGCAGTAGTGGCGGAAATCCTTGGCCATGGCCGGGTACAGCTCTCGCAGCGACAGCGCCAGCCCCTGGTTGAAATGATCTTCCGGCGCCACGCCCTGCGCGATCATCTGCGCCTCGGTTTTCAGGATGTCGCCACTCACCATCTTCAGCATTGCGTTGTTCTCTAACAGGTCATTTCCGTGAGCGTAGGGAGAGACCGCCCCGTGGACCATACGTGGATGTCGCAGTGATGCAGCAACAGCAGCCCGCACCTACGTGCACCACCTTGATTGCCGCATCGCTCACAAAATGTTATGTTATATCAATTCATTCAATCTGCAGGGCGAAGTGGCGCCTGCTCGCTTATGAACGATGCGACCGTCGAAACCCTATCGAACCAGCGAACCCGGCAGCTCGATCTGGTCGCAATCGTCATCTCCACGCTCTGCCTGATTCACTGCCTCGCCCTGCCGCTCAGCTTTCTGCCGATGGTCGCCGCGCTGTCTGAGGCGCACTGGCTCCATGAAGTGTTCGTGCTGCTGGCGACGCCGGCGACCCTGCTCGTCGTCTGGGCGGAGCGGGGTTCCTGGTGGTTTGCCGCTGCGGCCCTCGGCGGCCTCAGCCTGCTGTTCGTCAGTGCCTATGTGGAGTACTTCCACCGCATGGAAACGGTGCTGACCATGACCGGTTCCATGCTCCTCGGCGGCGCCCATCTCTGGCACCGGTTGACCCATCGCGACGAAGCATCTTCAAGCCCGTGAGTCCTGAACAGAACGATGCAGGAGAGTAGACTTTCGGCATTCAACATCCGGCAGAAGCTATGAACGCGAAACACCACACCCCTCGCCTACCGGCCAAGTGGCGAAAAATCGCCGAAGAGCGCTGCGCAGCGCAGGGGGCGAGGTTGACCCCGGCGCGCCTCGGGGCTTACGCCGAGCTGCTGGCAAGCAACCGTCCGCTGACCGCCTACGAACTCATCGCCTGCCTGGAAAAACGCGAGGACCGGAAGATCGCGCCGCTCACCGTTTATCGGCACCTCGAATTTCTCATGAATGTCGGCCTGGTCCATCGCCTGGAGTCCACCCAGTCCTACCTGCCCTGCGACCATCCGGAACACAGCCACGAAAGCCAGTACCTGCTCTGCTCTTCCTGCGGACACGTGGATGAACTCGAATCAGAAAAACTTGGCAGCCTGCTCAGCAGCATCGCCGACAAACACGACTTTCAACCGAGCAACGCCATCGTCGAAGTGACCGGGCTTTGCGGAGACTGCGCTAAGGCGGATGCCTGATATGGCGGTGGCGCGAACAGTCCTGCTCGCGCTGTCGCTCCAGAGCGCTCTGGCGATGGCGGCCGTGGAGCCCTTTGAGCTGGCTGGGATCGCCACTCAGCCCGGCACGCTGGCAACCCTTTCCCTGGACGTGCCGGCTGGCGACACAGACCCGGCAACGAAGATCCCGGTCACTGTCATTCATGGTGCGAGCGCCGGACCCGTACTGCTCATCGTCGCGGGGGTCCACGGCTTCGAATTCGCGTCGATCCTTGCGGCACAGAGACTGGCCGGCAAGATCGAACCGGCGGCCCTGTCGGGTACGGTACTGATCGTCAACGCCGCCCACGTCTCGGCTTTCGAGCAGCGTACGCCCTATGTGAACCCTTACGACCGCAAGAATCTGAACCGGTCCTTTCCCGGCAACCCCGACGGCACCCAGACGGAACGGGTGGCCTGGCAGCTGTCGGAACTCATCGCCAAGGCCGACTTCGTCATCGACGTGCACAGCGGCGACGGCGCTGAATGGCTCGATGCCTTCGTCGGCGTCTATGGCGGCAGGCTGGCAACCGGATACGCGCAAGCGCTGGCCGTCTCCAAGGCCTTCGGCTTCCCGAACATCGTTCGCTATCGTATGGAGACTCAGCAGCAGATCGACGAGGGTCGATCCCTCAACCGGCAGGCGGTTGCCGCCGGGGCGCCAACGGTCCTCGTGGAAATCGGCCAGAACGGCAGCCGTGAGGAAAGCCACGTTGAGGCAATCGTCAGCGGCCTGCTGCGGGTGCTCGAGGTTCTTGAAATGACGCCTCCAACAGAGACGGCTCCGGAAAGGATCCCGCGCCTCTTCGACGGCACCGCCTCTGTGCCCGTTGAACACTCCGGTGTCTGGTACCCCCAACAACGCGCTGGCAGAGAGATCCGCGCCGGAGAGACGCTGGGGGTCATCAGAGACTACTGGGGCACGGTGATAGAAGAAGTGACTGCACCCATCGATGGTTATGCGATCTACGGCCTGGCGGGACCACCGGTCCGGGCGGGTGAAAGTGTGATGACCATCGCCAAACCCGTATCCAATCTGGAGCCCAGCGAGTGAGCCCTATCCGATCCCGGTTGCTGTCCAGCCGAACCCTGTCTGCTGCGGTCATCGCGCTCACGACCATGCAGTTCTCATCCGCGTTTGCCGCCGGAGCACACGTCCATGGCCAGGGCACGCTGGACGTGTCCATCGAAGGTGATCGGTTGGAACTCTTTCTGACAGCGCCGGTGCGCGATCTGCAGAGCGGCGGCAACAGCCCTGAAACGCTCGTGCAACGCGAGGACCTGTTCTCCTTCGGCAACGTCAGCTGCAGTCTTGCAGCCAGCCGTGAGGAAACAGCGCCCACCTTCGACGATGAATGGTCAGATCCGGCGCCTCAGGAAACGGCGCATCACCCTGCAGCGAAGCACCATGACGAGCATGAGCAGGAAACCGGCGAGGAACATGCGCCGGCGCACCATGATGCTCATGGCGATGAACAAGAGCATCACGGCGATCAGGATCATGCCGCCCACGATGAGCAGCACCACGCTGGGGAAGACCACGACGAAGACACACACTCGGACAGCTACCTCACCTGGATCTACCAGTGCAGCGAGCGGCCTTCGGGGCTTCGGGTGCTGCTCTTCGATGAAACGGAGCTCGAGCGCCTGGCCGTTCAGGCGGTCAGTCCTTCCGGAGTCGACAGCGGCACGCTGACAAAAAACCGCAACGACTTCGACTTACCCTGACGCAAGCTCCCAGCTCTGCCCGTTAACCAGCCACTGCGGAGGAAGTTCTCTGTGATTCTCGTGGACACAATCCGGCGCCGAAGCGGCGCCCAGAAAGCCGATGGGGGTGATCGATGAGCATCATTGAAGCAGAGGACCTCTGCGTGGCGCGCGGTGGGAAAACCGTGCTGAACGGGGTAAACCTCAAAGTCGAACGGGGCGAAGTCTTCGCCATGCTCGGTGGCAACGGCGCCGGTAAGTCCACCACCCTGCTGGCGTTCCTCGGCTTTCTTCCGCCAGCGTCCGGAAAGGTTTCCGTCCTTGGCAGGCCCGTCTATGAAGACGTGGCCGCCGTGCGGGCGGCCGTCGCCTATCTGCCGGAGTCCGTGGCGCTCTATGGTCATCTCTCCGCCCGGGAAAACCTCGCCTATTTTCTGAAGCTGGCCGGGATCAATCGGACGGCCGCCGCCGTGAACGCGGTCCTCGATCAGGTGTCGTTGCAGGCGGAAGCACGCGACACTCCCATGGAACGCTACTCGAAAGGTATGCGTCAGAAGACGGCCATCGCGCTCGCCATACTCCGTGAATCTCCCGTGCTCTTTCTGGACGAGCCCACCTCGGGCCTCGACCCGGCCGCAATCGACGAATTCAGCAGCCTCGTCAGCGACCTCGCTCGAGCCGGCTCGACGGTCCTCATGGTCACCCATGACGTCTACGGCGCCTGCCAGGTAGCGGACCGCATCGTGCTGCTCCAGCAGGGCAGTATCGTCGGCGCCTTCGAAGCACCAGAGCAGGGACAGATCGAAACAGAAGCCGTGCACGCGGCTTTCTCGGGAGCCGTCGCATGAAACAGATCACTGCTATTGCCGCCGCGGAGTGGCGTTACTGGGCGAGGTCCAGGCTTGCACTGACCGTGGCCCTGGTCGCGCTGCTGCTCGTGGTGCTCGCGGCTCTGACGACCGCACAGCGGACGAACGCCCTGGCTCACGAAAGGGAGACCCTGCAGACCGAGGCCCTGGAGACCTTTCAGGCGCAGCCTGATCGACATCCGCACCGCATGGTTCACTACGGGCATTACGCCTTCAAACCGCCACCCCCGTTGAGCCTGGTTGACCCGGGTGTCGACGCGTATTCCGGCAACGTCATATTCCTCGAAGGGCACAGGCAGAACACGGCGATGTTTGCGGAGCGCGAAAACGGCGCGGTGCCGAACCTGCTGGGCAGCCTCTCCCCCGCCTTCGTGCTGCAGGTACTGGCCCCGATCTGTCTCATTCTCATCGGTTACGGCACCCTGACCCGGGAGCGGGAAGGTCAGACAGCGTTGCAGCTCTTCAGCCAGGGCGTCTCTCCGGCGAGCCTGCTGGCCGGAAAATTCATGGCCCTCTGCTCCGTTGCGCTGCTGATGCTGGTTCCCCTCGCGATTGCGGCGTTCAGTGCGCTGCATCATGGGGAAGCGGTCGCTATGGTCACTGGTCTGATCGCCGGCTACGGCGTCTACCTCACCGTCTGGGTGCTGTTTGTGCTCCTCGCCTCCGCCGCAAGCCGAACGAGCGGCGCCAGCCTGATGCTGCTGCTGAGCGCCTGGACTCTGGTGGCGCTGATCCTGCCAAGCTATGCCACGAACAGCAGCCGCCTCGCGACCGAAAGCGCCGGGAAGATCGAATCGGACTTCGCCCTGCTCGCGGAACTCCGCACGCTCGGCGACGGCCACAACGCCGCAGACCCGGCTTTCGCCAGCTTCAGAGACAAGCTCCTCGCTACCCACGGCGTCGATCGGATCGAGGATCTGCCCATCAACTTTCGCGGCGCGGTGGCCGCCAAGGCAGAAGCCGATCTGACGGAGGTGCTGAGACGCTACGCCGAGCAGCGCTACGCCGGCGAGACCCGGCAGGCAGCCGCCGCCAGCGTTTATGGCTGGCTGTCGCCGGTGATCGCCATACGCGAGCTTTCCATGGCGGTGGCTGGTACCGATCTCAGTTCACACCACCGCTTTCTCCGGGAAGCAGAAGCTCTGCGCTTCGACTTCGTGCAGGGCCTTAACGCCGTGCATACCAATCAGGTGACCTATCAGGACGATCTGAACCGCAGCAACGATCCTGCCGCCGAGCGTCGATCGCGCGCTAAGGCTGAAAACTGGCAGGTGCTCGAGGACTATCGCTTCGAGGCAGGGACAAGCCCGGAGCGCCTGGCCAACGGTACGCGCGGCGCCTCGATACTGTTCGGCTGGCTGCTGCTGGGCGTTGCGCTCTGCTGGATCATCGGCCGGCGCCGAGCCCTGTGAAGCTGCTGCAGGAATTCGGCCGCGAACTGGCGTTTCTGCTCAGGCAGCGCGCGACCGTCGCGCTGCTGATCTTCGTTGCCGCCTGCGCCACCTTC
The DNA here is from genome assembly GCA_965230005.1 of Pseudomonadales bacterium. Taxonomy (GTDB): domain Bacteria; phylum Pseudomonadota; class Gammaproteobacteria; order Pseudomonadales; family Azotimanducaceae; genus SZUA-309. The sequence goes on along the minus strand of OZ245934.1, from coordinate 4,755,290 downwards.
ACGGTCTGGAGCGGGCTGCGGGAGATCGGTCAGCAGCACCAGATCATCGACCACCTGGTGAGCGAAGACCGCATCGACCGCCAGGCCACGCTCGCGGCTCAGGCAGACTATGGCAGCGCCGCCTACTACAGCTTTCATCTCACCTATGACGCCCCGTCCGACGGCGCGTTTCTTGCGTTCGGCCAGCGCGACGACCACTCCTGGAAACACCGCATTCGCATGCTCGCGCTCGAAGGTCAGATTTACGAATCCGATGCCGGTAATCCGGCCCTCGCTATCAACGGCACCTTCGATTATCTCTTTCTTGCGAGCGTGCTGCTGCCGCTGTTCGTGATCGTACTGCTCTACGACCTCTTCGCAGCGGAGCAGAGCGCCGGGCGTTTTTTTCTGCTCGCAGCAACGACGGGCAGCGACCGGCGATTATGGCGAACGAGAGCCTTCACACGCGCGAGCCTGCTGGGGCTCTCGATCCTTCTCCCCATGTGGATCGGCGCAGCGGTCGCGGGAACCGGCCCGAAGACGATACTCCTTGTCAGCCTGGTGGTGGCTGGTCACCTGCTCTTCTGGTCTGTGCTCGCGTACTGGTTCGCCAGCCGCAACAGCAGCGGACCGGTCATCGCAACCCAGCTCCTGGGACTCTGGGTCGTTCTTGCCCTGCTGGTCCCGTTTCTCGGCGGCGTTGCCGTCACTGCGTTCGTTGCCGCCCCCGAGAACAGCGAAATCGTGCTGGGACAACGCGAGCGGGTGAACGGCGCCTGGGACCTCCCGAAAGAGGCGACGATGAACGCTTTCGTCGCACGGTACCCGGAATGGCGCGAGCAATCAGAGATCACCGCACCCTTCGAATGGAAGTGGTATTACGCCTTCCAGGAGGTGGGTGACCAGTCCGTGGAGGCACTGTCGATCGCAAGGCGTGAATCGATGGCAGCCAGGCACGCGGCGGCCGGCTACCTGGCGCTGCTCTCACCACCGTTACTGACGCAACGGCTGCTTGCGCGACTCGCCGAGACCGACGTCATCGCGGCCCTGCGCTATGAGGGCGCCATCCGGGAATTTCATGCGGCGCTGCGCGCTTTCTACTACCCGCTCCTGTTCAACGACCTGCCCTTTGACCCCGACACCCTCGCGGAGCTGCCGGTCTTCACCGAACCGGAAACAGGTTCCTGAGGGGGCGGATTTTCCCGCATGATTAGGCGAATCGTCCGAGCGCCTGCAGGAGAACTCCAATGACGACGAACGCCAGGCACGTCCTGATCGTTGGCGGTGGCACGGCGGGGGCCGTCATCGCTGCTCGCCTGAGTGAAACACCGCGTTTGCGGGTGACGCTGCTGGAAGCCGGGCCCGATGACTCGAGCTATGACGATGCCGTGCTGGATCCAGCGCGGGCTGCGGATTCCTGGCTGGGCGCACCCCACGCGCCGCTGACGCTCATGGCCAATGGCGCCGGCGTGATTCCGACGGTGCAGGGCCGCCTGCTCGGCGGCACCTCGGCCGTAAACGGCATGGCAACGCTGCGCGGTCTTCCGGAGGACTACGATGGCTGGGCGGCCGCCGGCCTCGACGGCTGGGGCTGGGCTGATGTCATAGAGACCTTCAAAGCGGCAGAGACAGATCGCGACTTCGGCGCAACGCCAATTCACGGCGGCCAGGGTCCCCTGACCGTCCGCCGCTGGCACCGGAAGGAAATGGGGCACGCACAGCTCGCCTTCTACGACGGCATGGTCGAGGCGGGCGCAGAGGTCGTCACGGACATCAACGACCGCAGCCAGCTCCCAGGTCTCGGCATCTTTCCGGTGACCATCGACGAAGCCGGACAACGCCTCTCCACGAGTCTTGCCTATCTGACCGACGCCGTCCGTGCCCGGGAGAACCTCGAGCTTCGCACCGGCGCAGAAGTCACGGCCATCAACCTCGACGGGAACCGCGCCGTCGCTGTCACGCTCGCGAATGGCGAGACCCTCAGCGCCGACGACATCGTCGTCACTGCCGGTGCGCTCTGGACGCCGAATCTGCTGATGCGTTCCGGCATCGGTCCGGCAGCGCATCTGGCCGAACACGGCATCGCAGTACGGGCGGATCTGCCTGTTGGAGAAACCATGAGCGACCACATCGGTCCCGGGCTGCGCTATGGCCACGAAGGCGCCCGCGGCGGCACGGCCGGGCCCGCGCAGAGTCTCTACATCGGTGCCTCGGACGGCACCAATCCCGACTATCACCTCTTTCCCGTTGCGTCTTCGCTGGGCGACGGTCCCACCGAATGCCTGATGGCGGTATTCCTGCTTCGCTCGTCCGGACTCGGTACGGTCCGACTCGCCGACGCGTCGGATGAAGGCCCCGTGGTTACCGTCCCTCCGCTACCGGACGACGGCATTGCCAGACTGCAGCATGGCTTCAAGCGCCTGGCCGCCTGGGAGCAGACGGCCGCCGTCAAGGAACTGGGCTGCGCCCAGGTTGATCCGCTGGATCTCACCACCGAAGGTGCCGTGCAGGAAGCCCTGCAGCGTCTGACGGTGAGCTACGGCCATATGACCAGCACCTGCCCCATGGGGCAGGTGCTCGATGCAAACTGTCGGGTGCTCGGCCTCGAGGGCCTGCGCGTGGCAGACGCATCTGCCATGCCCACGATTCCCTCCGGCAACACCTACCTCGGCTGCGTGATGATCGCCGAGCGCGTCGCACGCAAGATGAAAGCAGAGCTCGCCGGCGACTGACTCAGGGATCCCGGCATACCGCCCTCTCCTGAAATCTCTTTGAACCCCTTTCTCCCCGGTCGTTACCCAGACTCCGGAGCGCCGTTGCTCCGCCACTCAACCGACCCAGGAGACACAGATGAAACGCAAACCGATACTGCTGACGGTGCTCGTCAGCGCTGTGCTTGGCTGGCTACCGTCCGCTCAAGCGCACGAAGATGCCTGTCTTCCGATCGACATTCAGCTCGGTCACTTCGACAAGCCTGCCTGCCAGCTCGACCCGGAGCAGGTGAAGCAGGGCCTCCAGTTGTACAAAGCGCGCGAAGCAGGATTCGAGCGCTGGGAACCGCCGAAGAGTTCCAACCTGCGCATCTCCGACATCGTCACGATGAAGGCACTCTCCTCGAACGACTATGTCGATGGCAAGGTTCGGGTGGTGAACGCCGGCAATCTCGACGTGACCAGAAGCTTCGAGGTCGAAGTGGTCGCCGAGTTCATCAAGGTCGACGACATTGAAAGCGGCGATATCAACCCCGCTCAGATCAACCGTCAGGGGCCGGCCGTCCTGGGCTTCGGCTATCTGGATGCCGGTGAGAGCAATGCCCAGTGGTCGGCGCTCTTCCAATCGGATCTGGTTTTCCTGGTGCCCGATGACTACTACGACTACCAGGTGACCATCACCGCCGTGGTCGATCCTCGCAATCGCGTTCCGGAAAGTAACGAACTGGACAACGAAACGGTTCTGCACTGCCGCATCCAGGGGACGGGCGCAGGTCAAGGCCGGTCACCCGGCGTTATGAAGCTGTGCCTCGAGTCCTGACACGAGGGGGGCTCAGGCCCCCTTCATTTCCCCCCGGCCGTCGAGGATCATGAGCTGCTGAAACAGGGAGCACCTCATGGCTGAAACACTGACCTTCGAAGATCGCGTCGTCGTCGTTACGGGCGCCGGTAATGGCATTGGCCGGGCTTACGCCCACGAATTCGCGCGCCGCGGTGCCCGGGTGGTGGTGAACGATCTTGGCGGCTCCGTGGCCGGTGAAGGCAGCGACACAGGTCCGGCAGACGAAGTGGTCGCCGAGATCACCGCAAACAACGGCCACGCCATCGCCAATCACGACTCGGTCGTGGATGGTGAGAAGATCGTCCAGGCCGCCCTCTCGGAGTGGGGACGCATCGATGTGCTGCTCAACAACGCCGGCATCGCCTATCCGACCCCGTTTGCGGAGATGAGCACGGAACTCTGGAAACGCATGCTCTCCGTGCACATCTACGGCAGCTACGTCTGCACGCAGACCGCCTGGTCACACATGCTCGAGCAGGGTTACGGCCGACTGCTGTTCACTTCATCACCCTTCGGTCTCTATGCAGCCGCAAACTTTGCCCACTACAGCGCCGCCAAGGCGGCCATGCTCGGGCTCTCCAAGGCGCTGGCCCTGGAAGGCAGGGAACACAACATTCACGCCAACGCGGTTGCACCCTTCTCGGCCAGTCGGATGACCGGCCGGACAAACGAAGAACAGGCCAAGAGCCCCTTCGGACCCCGCTATCTCGCCCAGCTCGCGGTGTGGTTGTGTCACGAAAACACCGCCGAGACCGGAGGGGTTTTCGAAGTCGGTGGCGGCTATATTCACCGGGTGCGCAACGAACTGAGCAACGGCCTCCACCTGCCCGGCGAGCAGCACACGGCAGAGAACATTGGAGCTCAGGCGGCGACTCTCGATGACTTCAGCGACAGCATCCACCCGCCACTCGGCGAGTCGTGGACCATCGGCCGCGAAGTGCTCGGCGACGACTGGTCGAATCAGTTCTGAACAGCTCCCTGGTCTGATCGACACGACCTGCCAAATACCCTAGATTCGCGGTAGCGACGACCGCGGGAGAGGAGCGGGCTTGCCAGAGGGAACTGCCTGCACCGATTGCGGCACGCAGAACGCACCGGAAGCGCGCTTCTGCATGCATTGTGGCGTCCGCCTAACGGCAGCTGCCGCTCCAATCCTCACCACCACCGGCGAGCGCCGCCAGTTGACGGTGATGTTCTGTGATCTCGTGGACTCCACGGTCATCTCCGGGCGCATGGACCCGGAGGAGTACCGCGATCTGATCGTTGCCTGCCAGCAGACCATTCAGCAGCTGGTGGAGCGCTACTCGGGGCACATCGCCCAGTTCCTCGGCGATGGCGTGCTCGTCTATTTCGGCTATCCCCAGGCCCTCGAAAATGGCGCCGAAGCCGCCGTGCAGGCGGGACTGCAGGTCCTTGCCGCCTTCGCGGAAGATCCACCGCGAAACCCTACTGACATCGACGTGGCGTTCCGTATCGGTATACATACCGGAGACGTGGTGATTTCTCCCACCGGCGATGGGAAAGGGGAACTGGCCGTCGGCAACACAACGAACATCGCCGCCCGTATCGAGGGCACGGCAACCGCGAACGGCATGGCGATCTCCGATGCCTGCCGGCGGTTGCTGAGCAGTCGCGTGCGTTTGGAAAGTATCGGACAGCCATCGCTCAAAGGCGTGGACGAACCGGTCACCGTGTACCGGGTGCTGGGCCGTGACGGTGATGCAGACCGGGCTGTCGCTGCCACGTTGCCCAGCGTCGGCCGGGAAGCGGAGCTCGAGCAGCTGAGCAATCTGCTCGCCCAGGCGCGCGGCGGACGCGGCACCATCGTTCGAATCAGCGGCGAACCCGGTATCGGCAAGTCGCACCTCGCGGAAGCCGGCGCTCGAGTGGCAGAAGCAGAAGGCATGCAACTCCTGCGGCTCCAGTGCACGCAGTTCGCCACACAATCTCCCATGGCGCCCATCAGCGACTGGCTGACACGACAGCTCGCCCAGGCACCGGACGCAAGAACGGAAGCCGCCAGAGCTGACTTCGAAGCCACCGTCGCGGAGTTCTCGCTCTCGGATCCGGAGAGTGCGGCCCTCTTCGCCCGCCTGATCGGGTGGGACTGGCAGACTCCGGCCCTTGTGGAGGAGAGCGCAGAGCGGATCCGCGCCCGCACCCGCCGCTCCATTTCCGAAGTCGTACAGGCCATGGCGAGGAATCAACCGGCGCTGCTGCTCATCGAAGACCTGCACTGGTGCGACCCCACCACGCTGGAGTGGCTGACCGAGCTTTCGACCTTCGTCTCAGACTGGCCCGTCGTCGTCCTGCTCACGCACCGCCCGGAATTCCTGCCGACCTGGGACGCCGCACTGGAATCTCCGGCCATCGAGCTGGCACGACTGACAAACCAGCAGACGCGCCTGCTGGTGGAAGCGGCGGGCAGGCGCATGCTGGAACCTCTGATCGAGCAGATCATCGCCAGAGCTGAGGGGGTGCCGCTTTTCGCCGAGGAACTGAGTCGAGCCATCGAATCGGGAGCCCTCGGCCCGACCAACCAGGTGCCCATGAGTCTGAAGGACTCGCTCATGGCACGCCTCGATCGGCTCGGCAGTGCCCGCAGCCTGGCGCAAACGGCGTCCGCCTTCGGGCGGGAATTCAACCTCGATCTGCTGGAACGCTGCGTCGGAACCATCGTGCGCCCCGACCTGGACAAACTTCTCGCTGCCGATCTCGTCATGGAAGTCGAAGCGGTACCGGGGCTCTATCTCTTCAAGCATGTATTGCTGCAGGAGATCGCCTATGACTCGATACTCCGCCAGGACCGCAGGCGCCTGCATGATCGAATCGCCCGCATCATGGCCGACGAGTTTTCCGACCGCATTGAGCAGCGTCCTGAGGAGTACGGACGGCACCTGGCGGCTGCCGATCGTCCCCTGGACGCGGGTAGAGCCTACGATCAGGCCGGTCGCAGAGCCGCACTGCGAGCCGCTTTTCATGAAGCCTCCACGCACTACGAAACGGCCGCTGCCCTGTTCGCCGCGGCAGAGGACGCTGCGGCGGAAGAACTCAGGGTTCAGATCCAACTCGGTAACGCCATCATGGCTGCGCACGGGTATGCGGCCGAGGCCACGGTTCCCGTCTGGGAACGGGCCGCAGCGCTTGCGGAGCAGACCGGGGATGCTGTGGAGCTCTCTTCAGCACTGAACGGTTCTGCGGTCTTCGCGTTACTGCAGGGAGACGTCGACGAGGCTTCCAGCCTCTCGGAGCAGATTCTGGCCATCGCCGAACGCGAGGACAGCCGCATCGCCCGACTCCGCGGGAAATGCACGCTGGCCCAGCACGAGTTCTACATCGGCAACCCCGTGCAGGCCGCCGACCACGCCACCGATGCCCTCGCCGAGTATCGCGAAGGCGACTATCTGGAAGTCACCTATGGCATAGGCACGGATCAGGCTGTGATCGCCCATGCCTTCGGTGCCTTCGCCAACCACTGGACCGGACGCTTCGCGAGCTCCTTCGCTGCCGCTCGCACCGCCGTCGACCAGGCGCTCGCCATCGGCTCGCCCATCAGCCACTCCATGGCCCTCACCATGCAGTCGCTCATGCACGGTTTTGGCGGCGACCAGACCCAGGCCCTGGCAGTGGCCAATGTGCTGATCCAGGAAGCAGAGGAGCTGCGCTTCGCCTACTACCGGGGCTTCGGACTCGTGCTGCGTGCCATGGCGCGATTGCGCGGTAACTTCGACCGCGACGGCGTGATGGACGAACTCCTTGAAGGTGTCGGACTGCTCGGCCGCGCCGGTGGTCAGGGCGGCGCGGCCATGGTGATGGGATTTCTCGGTGAAGCGTACTGGCTCGTAGGGGATACGGACAACGCCGCCGCCTTTCTGGCGGCAGGTCTCACGAGCGCTGCGGAGACTGGCCAACACTACTACGACTCGGAGATACTCAGGCTCCAGGGGGAGATGGCTCGATCCGAGGATCCGGGCGCAGCAGCCGCGCTGTATCGGCAAGCGCTTGCCGACGCACAGGCGCGCGGTGCCCGAGGCGTCGCGATTCGCCCCGCGCTACCCCTGGCAGAGCTGCTGGAAGCCGACGGAGAGAAAGCGGCTGCACGTTCGCTGCTCGCGGACTGCCTCGCGGGCATCGAAGACCCGAGCGCCACCGTCGCCAGCGCCAGAGCGGCGCGGAAAGTAGCGGCACTCGCAGACTGACTGCCGGGCAACGACGGCCCGGGAATCGCACAAGGATTTGATGAGACGACGCGGCTCTCACAGAGAGTCCGCCTACCGCTGTCCATGGAGGAAAAATGGCCAGGAAAGTGAACCCCAGCGACATCATCGTTTACTGCTCAGGTCCGATGTTCAGCCCTGCCGACCTCTGGTTTCAGCAGAAGCTGGCCAGCACTCTCGAAGGCGCTGGTTTCAAGACCTACCTGCCTCAGCGGGACGGCATCGAAGTGGGTGCCGTCATGGACCTCATCCAGAAGCCCGGCATCCGCGAGCTCGCCATGTTCGCCTTTACGGACATCATGCGATTCGTGGAGCAGGCCGGCTTCGCCCTTGATCTCTACAACGTGCTGAAACGCTGCGACGCGCTCGTGTTCAATATGGATGGGCGGGTGCCTGACGGCGGCAGTATCGTCGAAGCAGCAGTCGCCTACACCGGCGGGAAACCGCTGGTGATCTACAAGAATACACCGATCAGTGAACTCTCCGGTTTCGACAACCCTATGATCACAGGACTCTCCACGAGCTGGGAGTACGTGAAAGATCTACCTGACGTACCGAAGGTGCTGACGGAGGTCATCGCTGCCACGCCGCCGTCACCCTTTCAGGGCGACGCCATGCCGCCGCATTTACGCAAGATCATCGCCTATGGCGAGAAGGTCTCACTCGTCGTTACGGCCATCCACGAGCTGCAGAACGAAACGGACCACAGCAAACTGGGCGCGCTCTTAAAGGAGCTCATACAGCGCCTCGAGTCGAGCGTGGAGCACAAGGCGGCCTTCCCGGGTAATCACGCGTGAGCGGGGTCGACGGCATCGGCCGCATGCGCCGGGAGATCGAGCACGTGGTTTACCTGATGCTCGAGAACCGCGGCTTCGACCACCTGCTCGGTTATCTCTACGACAAGCGCAATGCCCCGGCCAGGATCCTGGGCCGCACGGACGAAGCGTTTCAGGGTGTGCCGAATCCGGCGCCGAAGCTGCCGAAGGATCCGAGCTACTATAAAGATCCGGCCGGGTATGACGGCAAGTGGGTTTCCCCCACGCCGGCTGAGAAAACGCACTGCTGCCTGCCAAGCGCCGACCCGGGCGAGCAGTACGCAGACGTACTGCAGCAGCTCTACGGCCCACCGAGGGATCCGAGCCTGCCTGAAGCGCATCAGAACCTCGGCTTCTACCTCGACTGGCAGGACAATCGTGGCGACGCGAAAGCCAGCGAAATCATGGTCATGAACACGGACGAGCAGCTGCCTGTGCTGCATGGTCTGGCAAAAGCCTTCGCCGTTTCCGATCAGTACTTTTCCTCCGTTCCCACCCAGACCAACCCGAACCGTGCCTTCAGCCTGGCAGGCACTTCCCTCGGCCGGGTCATCAACGAGGGGCCGTTGGGCGTCGGCAAGCCTTTCGAATGCCCGACGACCCTGTTCAACGCCTTCGACGCGCACGACAGGAGCTGGGCCATCTTTTACCCGGAACCCTGGTACGGCGCCTGGCTGGCCGGTGAAGAGCTGCAGTGTTACACCCGCTACATGTACGAGCCGCTGCGCAGCTTCGAGAACGACGGCGAGCACTTTCGACCCCATGAGGAGTTTCTCAAGCGCGCAAAGTCCGGCGAGCTCCCTGCGCTTTCCTATCTCGAGCCGACCTTCATCGGCAATCAGTTCTTCACGCCAGTCTCGAGTTACCACCCGCCATCGAGTCTCGGCGACGGCGAGCGGTTTCTCCTCGAGGTGTATGCGGCGCTGAGAGCAAGCCCGAAGTGGGACAAAACGCTGCTCATCGTCAACTTTGATGAGCACGGCGGCACCTACGATCACATGCCGACCCCAACGAACGCGATCTGCCCGGATGAGTCGCCGAGTTACTTCGACTTCACGCGTTATGGGGTGCGGGTACCGCTGCTGCTCATCTCACCGTGGATCGAAGACAGCGTGGTGCTCCGGCCGGAGTCAGGGGATCTCCCCTTCGACCATACCTCGGTGCTGGCAACCCTCCTCGACTGGCAGAACATTCCCTTCCGCACGGCCGACGGGCCAACCTACGAGTTCGGTGCCCGCACGAGAGCGGCGCCTGGTTTCGCCCATGTCTTCGACGACAAGCGGCACCACAAGCCCGCGGGAGATGATCTACAGGTCGCGCGCTGCAAGGAGAAGCATTGCGACTGGGAAACTACGGGACCGCTCTGGGGTGATGCAAAGGGTAAGCTCGTGTCGGTCATCGGCAAGGAAAAGGCAGAGGCGCTGTTCGAAGACTTCCGCGCAACAGGCATCACGAAAGCCGATCTCGCTCGGTGGATGAACATTCTCTTTGCACGCGCGGATTGAGTCCGCGCGCTAGTTCGGCTTCTGCGCAATCAGAAAGAAGCTGTTGGCTCGTCCATGGGTCCAGTGCTCACGGGTCTCGAATCCTGCGCGCCGGATCTCCTCGTGCACCTCGTCCGCCTTGAGAAAACTCACAAAGGGTGCTTTGCCGATCCACTGCATCACGGGAATCACCGGACGCAGGAACCACAACCGATCTGCCAGGCAGACAGTGCTGGAGACAAAGTAACCGCCCGGTTTCAGGAGCCCATGGATCCGAGCCACCGCCGCCCCATAGTCGGGCACCAGGTGCAGGAGGTTCAACGCCAGCACCATGTCGTAGCTGCCATCGGCTCCAACAAAGTCCTCAACGCCAGCCTGCTGAAAGCTCACATTGTCGATGCCCGCATCGGCCGCCTTCTCGCGGCCGATGCGAATCATCTCCGCGGAAACGTCGGTGGCCAGGATGTGGGCTACATGGGGGGAATGGGTCAGGGCGGTGGAACCGGTGCCGCAGCCGAACTCCAGCAGCTCCATCTGCGGCCGCATGAGCGCCTGCGTAGCCGCGAGCTTGCGGGCATAACTTTTCTCATCGGAGATGGGCTGCTGGCTGTAGCCGGGCGCGATTCGGTCCCAGAACTCGCTTGATGTCACTGCCACGGTGAAAACCTCAAAAACTGCGTTATCGAGACGCTATTTAGCCATACGCAGATAACGCATAGAATGCCCATTTTCGATGATCTGATATACGAATATCAATGAACTGGTCTGACCTTTCCTTCGATTGGAATCAGGCGCGCGCCTTTCTGGCCGCCGCTGAAGAAGGTTCACTCTCCGCCGCCGCCCGGGCCCTCGAGCTGACCCAGCCAACCCTGAGCCGCCAGGTGACGGGGCTGGAGCAGGCACTCGGGGTGACCCTGTTCGAGCGCGGCCATCGGCAGCTGCAGCTGACCGGCGCCGGGCTCGAGCTCCTCGAGCACGTCCGCACCATGGCCGAGGCAGCCAATCGAGTGGCGCTCGCGGCGTCCGGGCAATCCCAGGCCATCGAGGGCAAGGTGTGTATCACCGCTACGGAGATGCTGGCGACCTACTATCTGCCGCCCATGCTGCGAAAGCTCCGGGAGCGGGCTCCGGGGATTGTCGTGGAGGTGGTCGCCTCGGACCAGGTACGGGACCTTCTGCAGCGGGAGGCGGACATCGCCATCCGCCATGCGGAACCCACCCAGCCTGATCTCATTGCCCGTCGCATCGGCAACTTGCGCGGTCGCATCTATGCCGCAAGAAGACTCCTCGACGAGGTCGGGACACCCCGGAGCTTCGCCGATCTGACAGACAAGGACTTCATCGGCATCGACAACACAGCGGGACTCATCGCGGGCGTTGCCGAGCAGGGACTCGAGTTGCACCCGGAGCAGTTCCGCGCCAGTGCCGCGAGCGGCAACTGCATGCTGCAGCTCATTCGGGAAGGGCTCGGCTTCGGTTTCCTGCCCATGGATACCGGCGATATCTTCGACGACCTCGTGAGCGTGGTACCCGATCTCTTCGACCCGGAGATCCCCGTTTGGCTGCTCTCACACCGGGAACTCCATACGAGCCGGCGTATCCGCGTGGTCTTCGACCTGCTGGCGGAAGAGCTGGCAGCGCTGACCGCCTGAGCACACTCCGACGCCTGGAGCCAGGCCGGGCTAGACCGGCAGCAGAAAGTTACGGGCAAACCGCAGCGTGCCGACCAGCAGACCGCCATCGCGGGCATCGGCCTCTACCACCAGGATGCCCTGCGGCCCTTCGCTGCCCTCCGCGTCCCCCGTCGAGCGCCTGCTGCGTTGAAGGTTGAAGCCGTTCAGGAAAATGTCGGCCTTGGTGAGATGACTGTCCACGGAGAACCGCGCGTAGCGATTCCAGGCCACCAACCGCGCCGCCGGAATGCTCCGGCCAACCTGCTCTGCCGTCGCCGGCTTGCCGCGGGTGCGCAGAATGAGTCGGCCTGGTCCGCCGTTACAGCGTGCCGTGTGGAAAACGATGCGGCCGAGAAGCAGTGTCGCAACGCGCAGACTGATGACGGTCCTGAGCTGCACGTTTTCGTTCATGGCCACGAAGTTGCGATAGCTGAACACAACCTCTTCCCCTTCCTGCATCTCCCAGTCCACCAGATGTTCCGCTTCGATGGAGTTGAAGGTGATGCCATGTTCGTCTTCCAGGGGAAGATCGGCGCAGTTCATATTCCAGGCGCCGAAGCGCAGCCGTGAAAGGAGCGATGCGCGCCACTGTGGGATTGCCAGACGCGGTGCAAAGCCGAGAGGCTGGTAGTTGGCTTTGTAGAAGATCTTGTAGGGATAGCTGCCGGGAATGGTCACTTCCTGCAGATGCGTGACCGTACCTTCAGCAACGACGTCTTCCGGGTCGAGCATATCCACGTCGATGTCCGTCGATTTGTCGAAGGCAACCCGGGCAAAGACGTAAAGCAGGCTCTTGATGACTGCCACGACAAGTAACAGAAACAGCAGCTGACCGGTGAGATTCGCCGCCATGCGGACGCGATCGATGGCCTGGCGGGTGCGGGCCGCGGCCACGTCGATGTGGTGCTGGAGCTCTTTCTGAGCCAGCTCAGTGGTGCTGTCGACGAGCTGAGTCGTCACTTCGCTGCCTTCACGCGCATGCTCCTTCATCTTGTCAACGAATTCGCGCTCCGTCTTTCGTCGGCCGCTGGCGTAAGCCGCATTGAGTCCATCGATCACGACGTTGGCCGCCGCACAGGTGATATCCGGAAAGTAGCAGGTGCTCGTTTTCATGCCCGTAGTTTTCGGCACGACCGAGAACAGACGCCTCGCCTCCGCGTCCGCTTCCTCCTCGAACTCACCGGCGGCTCGAAGCGTGGCAACGTTGATGGCCACCATGGCCTGGTCGAGGCGCCACTTGCTCACCTCCGCGCGGCGCGCCGTCATGCGGTCCAGACTTTCAAACAACGGCAGCCGGGTCAGTGGCCACTCGCTCGTGAGGGAATCGCGGGGCGGGCAGGCAAAGGGTTTCGGCGGCGGTTCCGTGCGGATTTCCAGGCCACGCTGATCCCAGACTTCACACTCCGGGGGATCCACGATCACGTCGGAGCGGACAAGCGGCAGAAAGTGGACGTCCGTTTTCTTCAGGACCAGCTCACCGCCCGGGCAGGCCAGCTCGGCCTGCAGGTCTTCCAGATCGGCGGCGCAATACGGCGTCACAACATCTTTTTCGTAGAGCAGCTCCTCGGTTCCGGACATCAGGCGTGCGCTCAACCAGAGCCCGAGGGCAATCAAAAACAGCATGGGCCACCAGAGCGCCAACGTTCGCCGCGCGAGGACGCGGAAGTTGGCCCATCCGAGCTGGCGGAGCAGCGGGCGGTTCTGGCGCCATGCCTCTACCGCCAAACGTGCGGCCAGGGTCGCAACCACGAACACGGTGATCTGCGGCCAGGTCATCGATCCCTCGAGCAGCTGCAGCGACACCAGGAGGAACAGAAACGCGAAGAACGGCGCGGATATCACCGTTCCGGCGATAACGAAGTAGACGAAGACGACGAAGGCGCTGCCAACATAAACGCTGTAGAGCCCGTCGAGCTGGGTGCTCAAGCCTGCTTCCAGCGTGATGCCGAAGTCGGCGACGGCAATGGTGACGAACGGCAGCATGGCGAGCAGCCGGATTCGCTGCGGTGACCCAAGGGCAAGCACACCGACCACGAGGGCCAGCGGCAACGCCATCAATGCAAAGGGATTCTCGATCGGTGGCAGCGAATAGCTCGCGAGCAGCGGCGTGATCCAGGAGTGCGGGAAGAGCAGATCGTCCCGCAGCGCCGGCAGCAGACCGAGCAGGGCGAGGAACCAGTAAACATCGGCGCGTCTGCGTGCCGACAGCTTCTCGAGGGGGGCGAGCATGGGGGGTGTCGTCATTGCTCGATCATACCGCTACTGCCCGGACCAGATGGATTGAACCGGCACAAAGAGCGCTCTGCCACCGTCCACACAGCCACCCCTGGACGCCAGGCCGAGCAACGTCTAGCTTCCAGGCGGGAACAGCTTGAGATCCAGAGCAATGAGCATTCGAGCCAGCATCATCTCGTTCGTGCTGCGGCACACGATTCGGAAGCAGATGTCGACCTTCGAGGAGCCGGCGGCGCTGCGCAAGCAGATGAGCCGGTCGACGGGTAACCCACCGGCGGACGTTACGGTGGAAACCGACAGCGCCGGCGGCGTGCCGTCAGAGTGGCTGACCGCCCAAGGTGCGGCGGAGGATGCGGTGCTGCTGTATCTCCACGGCGGCGGCTACGTGTTTGGCGGTCCCGACAGCCATCGGGATATCGCCTGGCGCCTGGCGAAAGAGACCCGACTGAAGGTGCTGCTGATCGACTACCGGCTGGCCCCGGAACACCCCTTCCCGGCGGCCGTTGAGGATGCGACGACGGCCTATCGGTTCCTGCTCGCGGAAGGCTATGCGGCAGACCGCATTGTGCTCGCCGGGGACTCCGCCGGCGGTGGGCTGGCGACGGCGCTCATGGTGAACCTGAAAACGCTGGCCGTGCCGCTACCGAAGGCGGCTGCACTGATCTCTCCCTGGGTAGACATGACCCTGCTCGGCGAAAGCCTGCTCGGCAACGCCGATAAGGACGTGATGCTTTCACCGGAGGCCATCAACCGTTTCGCAACGCACTACCTGAACGGCCAGGACCCTCGCTCACCGCTGGCCTCCCCGCTGCACGCGGACCTCAGCAGTTTGCCGCCCGTCTACGTGATCGTTGGCAGCGGCGAAGTGCTGCTCAGCGACTCGGAGTCGCTCGTCGAGCAACTGAAAGCCGCCGGCGGCGAAGCGGAACTCGTCGTCTGGCCGGGGATGCCCCACGCGTTCCCCGTGTTGTCCGCTTTTCTTCCAGAAGGCCGAGAAGCCATCGGCAACATCAGCGCGTTCCTTACCGCGAGACTCTGAAGCGACTGCCGCTCCGCAGACCTGTACATCCCGAGAAATGTGCGATAGTTTTATATTTCATAATTTGATGAAATATAGAATCTTCAGCTTGAACAGCACCTTTGACCGCAGCCAGGGCCGGCCGGCGCTTTCCCGATGACCTCGACGGGCATCCTCGAGCGCGCCGCCGGCATGCTCAGGGCGGGCGGCGATCCGGCCAGATTGCGGATCCTCGAACTGCTTCTGAAGGGAGAGTATCGGGTGTCTGAGATCGCAGCGTTGACCAACGCCGAGATGTCCACGACGTCGCAGCGGCTGCGGGTCCTGCTGCAGGAAAACCTCGTCAGCCGGCGCCGTGACGGGCGCGACATGTTTTATCGGCTGTCGGACTCGCACGTGAAGACACTCATTCAGAACGTGCTCGATCACGCGAATCCGAGCGGCCACCACCACGGATCAGACTAGGAGTATTCATCCATGGACCACGACATTCACGAAAACCACAGCCATGAGCATGGCCCCAACTGCGGCCACGTCGCGGTAAAGCACGAGAACCACGTCGGCTATCTCCATGATGGCCACCTGCACTGCGCGCACGACGGCCACTACGACGAGCACGTGATCGAAGTCTCCGCAGACAACCCTGCAGACTGCGCCGCGCACGATTGCAGCGGCCACGACGCAAGCCACGTGCACGGCCCCGATTGCGGCCACCCGGCCGTCCCCCACGGCGATCACGTCGACTACCTGGTAGACGGGCACCTGCATCACCCGCACGACGGTCATTGCGACAACCACGGTCCCCTGCAACTCGCCTGAGGGAACACCCACGGCCGACAACGCACAGGACATCTACCTCTCGCGGGCCGACGTGAACGACCCGCTATCCACCTATTCCAGGCACGGTTTCGAGCTGGAAGGCCGGTTCTGGCCCTCGGTGGAGCACTACTTCCAGGGTATGAAGTTCGAAGATCCGGCGGATCAGGATAGAGTCCGCTTGGCCCCTCACCCGGCAAAAGCCCGCAAGCTCGGCCGCAGCCGCTTTCGCAAGCTCCGGAAAGACTGGTCGAAGCTGCGCCGGGTGATCATGACCCGGGCGGTCTATACCAAGTGCCGAACCCATCCGGAAGTCGCGGAGCGCCTGCTCGGAACCGGCGAGCTTCGCCTCATCGAGCGTAGTCAGTACGACTACTACTGGGGCTGCGGCCGCGACCGCCGGGGTCACAACACCTACGGCCAGGTGCTCATGGACGTGCGCAGCAAGCTGCGGGAAGAACTCGCTGCCTCCGAGTGAGGCAGCGACGGATCAGGCAACGTCAGGCGACGTTCATGACCTCCAGCATGTTGCCGAAGTAGAACTTGTCCATGGTCTCCTGATCGCAGTTCGGCATGTTGCGTTCGAACTTGCCGATCGGATTCCCGGTGCCTTCCGGATGCGGGTAGTCCGATGCAAACACCAGCATGTCCGGGCCGACGTTGTCGATGATCCAACCCACGGGCTCATCGGCGAAGGGTGAGACTTTGATGTGTCGCCGCGCGGTCTCGGAAGGGGCCTCCGGAAACTCACGGCGCCGCTTGAACATGTGCGCCGTGAAGTCGAGCTGATGCAGCCAGGATGGCAGCCAGGTGGCTGCGTGTTCCATGCTGATCATACGCAGCGCCGGATGCCGCTCGAAAACTCCGTCGAAGATCATGGCAGAGAGGAACAGCTGCGCGCTCGTGCCGATGTTCAGCAGTCCCAGCTCGCCTGCCGGCGCGTCACCGCCAAGGGCAAGCTCGGATTTGCCGTTGTTCTTGAAGCTCGGCGACACGGCGGTGTAGTTACCGTTCGCCGCCACGTGCACACCGGCCGGCGTGCGCCGCTGGGCAAAGCCGTTCCAGATGGGATCGAAATCCGGGTGCGTATAAGACGGCTTGCTTGGATCCGGCTCGTTGGTCGGCACCATGAAGGTATAGCAGCCGTCCGCAAAACCCTGATCCATGATCCGCTTCGCGACCTCCGGACCCAGATTCAGCGGCAGGTAGCCGACCGCTTTCAGGCGCTCGTCGTGTGCGCAGAAATCGGCCATGGCCTTGTTCAGGGTCATGGACGTTGCCGCGAGGGCATCGTCGGTAGCCGCGTGCACGGTCTGGTGAAAGGAGAAGGTGGGCAACACCCACTGCATCTCGAAGCCGAGCAGATCGAGCGTGTGCGACCGTTCCTTCGGATCGAAGGCACCGAGTCGGTTCCAGCCACTCTTGGTGTTGTCCATGAGCGACGCTTCGAATTTGGCCATGGTGACCGGATCCTGCTGGCGCTTGGCAAAGAGCTCGCGCCCCCGATCGAGGCCCGCCTGCACGACCGGCAGGCCTTTCTGGTCGTGCATGGACGGCACCTTGTCGCGGTGTTCCGGCCGGGCGGCGTTGTGCAGGAAGTCGTCCAGCTCAATGAGATGGGAATCCACATCGATGATGCGGCGATGGGCTGCGTAGGTCATGGCTCTCTCCCCTTTTACCTATTCTGAAACCTGTTCTGAAACCGGTTCCAAACCATTCTCCCTGTGCGGGGAGAACGTCTTTGCCGTTATTTAAGTGAGCCTAAAGTAGCGGCTCTATTTAAGGGTGTCAACAATAGCCGTAAGATATGGGTATGACTGCCTCCCGACCCCGCACCCGTCTCTCGCCCGAGGCCAGACGGACACAGCTGCTCGATACCGCAAAAACGCTGGTGGTCGCCCACGGTCTGCAGGCCTTCACCATGGAAGGTCTAGCCAGGGAAGCCGGCGTCTCTGCTCCGCTCGTTTACAACTATTTCTCAGGCCGGCCGGAGCTGTTGCAGGCCTTGTTGACCAGAGAGTACGAGCGGTTCGTGGCGGCGACGGTGGAAGCGGTACGCTCGGCAGAGAATTTCGAGGACATCGTGCGCCTCTCGGTGACGAGTAACTTCGATCACCATGCCCCGGGCAACATTCTGCCGCTGCTCATGTCCCAGCCGGAGCTGGCGGAAGCGATCAAAGCGGAACAGCAGCGCCTGGGCAGGCAGAACGCAAAGTTTCTGGTGAGCGCGGCGGCCGACACCTACCAGCTCAGCCAGCGTCAGGCGCAGCTGGTCGTCAGCATGTCTTCCGGCGCATCTATTGCCGCGGCCGAGTTTGCCGCCGGTGCTAAACTCAATCGCGAAGAGACCATCGACCTCGCCCTGAGCTACATCATGGCCGGCATCGAGCGGATCGCGAACGCATGAGCCGGTGCTGAAACTGCAGCCCTCTGCGCGGGCTGCCTTCCACGCCGGCCGTCCTCAATCAAACACACCCGGTGCCTCGGGGATTGCCGCACCATCGTGGCGAGGCTCAGAAGCGCCGAAGTGCACGCCCCGGCCGTTCGACATCACCGCCTGACCAAACCCGAAGCCACCGGTTCGCGGCGGCCGCGGCTCAATCTGGTGGCCGAGTGCTTCAAGCTCCGCCCGCGTCGCTGCCGGGATCAGTGTCTCCATGCGGAGGTCGCAGCCTTCGAAGGTGCCCTTCGTGAAGCGGCCGGCTTCCAGCGCCTCCTGAATGGTCATGCCGAAATCAACCACGTTGGCGACGAACTGAGCGTGAGCCTGCGCCTGGTTCCAGCCGCCCATGATGCCGAAGCCGATGCGCACGTCGTCCTTCCACAGGAAGGCCGGAATGATCGTGTGCAGCGGGCGCTTGCGCGGCGCCAGCGTGTTGGGCTGCCCGGTTTCCATGGTGAACAGTCCACCGCGGTTCTGCAGCATGAAGCCCATGTCTTTCGGCACCAGGCCGGAGCCGAAGCCCGCATAGTTGCTCTGGATCAGGGAGACGATGTTGCCTTCGCGATCAATCGCCGAAAGATAGATAGTGTCTCCGCCCTTCGCGGTCGTGATGGTACGGAACTCCGAGGGAGTCACGGCGCAGGTGGCCTGCTTGGGATCGATGAGCGCCGCGCGGCGGGCGGCGTGTGCCTTGTCCAGCATCTCGGCAACCGGTACCGGTGAGAACTTGGGATCACCGACGTATCGCAGCATGTCCGCGTAAGCGAGCTTCTTCGCTTCGATCATCACGTGCAGCGCTTCCGGACTGTGAAAGCCATAGTCACCGATCGGGAATCGCTCCATGAGATCGAGCATCATCAGGGCGGCTATCCCCTGCGTGTTTGGACCGATCTCTGCGACGGTCCAGCCGCGGTAGGTGGTGGTAATCGGCTCCACCCACTCGGGCTCGTAGTCCGCGAGGTCCGCGGCCGTCAGCGTGCCGCCTTCGGCGTCACTGAGCGCGACCATGGCCTTTGCCGTAGCGCCTTTGTAGAAACCATCCCGGCCTTCCTTGGCAACGCGGCCGAGAGTGCGAGCCAGGTCCTGATTGCGAAACACCTCTCCGGCCGCTGGCGTTCGCCCGTCGATCAGGAACGTTTCCGCCGAATTCGGATGCGCCGCGAGCAGTTCTTCACTCCGCGCCCAGCCGCCGGAGATGACTTCGGACACGGGAAAGCCGTTTTCGGCATAGAAGATCGCGGGTGCGAGCACCTCACTCAGGGGCAGCTGTCCGAGCCGGTCGCTGAGCGCCTGCCAGCCTGCCACGGCCCCGGGCACCGTCACCGAATGAATGCCACGGAAGGGCATTTCCTCGTGGCCAAGGGAGCGGAGCAGTTCCAGATTGAGACCAGCCGGTGACCAGCCGCTGGCATTCAGCCCGTAGAGCGCGTCTTCTTCCGCCAGATAAACGATGGCGAAGAGATCGCCGCCGACGCCATTACCCGTGGGTTCCATGAGACCGATGGCTGCGTTCGCCGCAATGGCCGCATCGATGGCGTTCCCGCCGCGCTCCAGCACCTGGACCCCGGCGCGAGCAGCCAGGGGCTGGCTGGCGGCAACGATGCCGTATTCAGTGGTGACCATCGACCGCCCGGGTACAGGCCCGACGCCATCATCAGCTCGGGCCATCGCCGGCAGGGCAAAGACAGCAACGGCCGCCACCGCTGCCAGGACTGAGGCAAAGGGTTTACTCACTGGTTACTCCGGAATCCTGGATGGATACCGGAGTGTAGGGCGAGAGCCTGCAGGCCGACAGCCTTTCCGGTTCAACTTCGCCACCGCAGCTGCGGCGACAAGCGAAGCTCTCGGGTCGGCTTTCTGGCCGCAACCCCGGCCACTGAGACTGAACTACTCAAGCAGTGCCGATTTCAACGCATCGATCTCCGCCTCGCTGAGACCCAGCCCCTCACGAATGTAACCATCCATCGAACCGTACTTCGCTTCCGCGGTCTCGAGGGCGGCATCGATGTACGCGCCTTCGAGCACGTAGAAGGCTTCGACATTCGTCATATCCACCGCCTCTGGCGCAATGCCTTGCGCTGCGGCTGCCATGTCGCGGAGCTTCGCCAGGCTCGCCGCCGTGGTGTCTGCACGCACCTCGTTCGTCAGCACATAATCCTCGCGCACCGTCTCCCAGGGCACGCCAAGGGCGCTGAGCAGGATGGCCGAGGCGGTGCCCGTTCGGTGCACGCCGTGAGAGCAGTGAAAGGCAATCGGCCGCGCCTCGGGATCTGCAATGGTTCGCAGGAGTCGCGCGTACTGGACCATCGCGTCTTCCATGAGAATCGCGTGAATGTCGTAGTTGATCTCCGCCGGCAGCGCGTCGAAGTTGGCCGTGCTGATTGCCGATTGCGCCACCAGCGAAAGTTCCGCGGAGCGCTCTCCGGTGATCGGATCGTTCACCAGCTCAACGCCAGCCGGGAGACGATCCTCTCCATGCTGCGCGATTTCCTCCGGCAGCAGAAAATTCACCACCGTTCTGAGCTCCAGGCCCTCGAGCGTTTCCACGTCCGCGTCCGTGAGCTTGCCGAGTTCGCCCGTCCGGAAAACCTCCCGCCACTTCACCGTTCGGCCGTCGGCCGTCTCATAGCCGCCCAGATCGCGGAAGTTCGGCTCGCCCTCGAGCTTGATGTGCCGCTCGGGTGCCTCCTCGGCCGACGGCAACGCTACCGGTATCTCAGCGTCCTCGGACTGGACCTGACCCTCTTGCGCGGCGGCTGGCTTCGATTTGCCGTCGCAGCTGGTAAGAAACGCCAAGAGCGAGACTATGAAAGTGAAATAGATGGCGCGCTTCATGGCTGGGAGACCTCCGGCGATCTTCGACTGGACTGCCGAATAAGTTAGCGCCCCGAAAAGGAGAGCGTTATCAGTAATTCGCCGAATCGATCACACCGCAGGCAGTCAGAAAGCCTCATAGCTATGTTATAACCTATCAGTAAAAGGCATCAGATCAGGATCATGTCGAACCCCATTCCTGAGAACTATGAACAGTGGCATCACTGCATCACCGTGGATTGTGGCATTCCGCTCACCTCCGAATTCATCAACGACCGGCTCACCGTCTGGCGCAATGAGCAAGCCGAAGAGACACTGCGCTTTCGGCGCCTCTATGGCGACGAACACTGGCGGTGCGTAATCTCCTGGTTCGAGCAGGCGGAGACAGAAATGGCGACTGCTGGCTAGTTGATGGCTGTCGCGGCCTGAACGTCGGCGGAATTCCAAGCCAGTCAGAGTAACAATGGCCAATATCGACGAATCGGAAAACCAGACATCCAATCCACGGGTAGCTGCCGGCCAGCAAACGCTGAACGAAGTCATCAGGGCGCGGCTGTCCAGAAGGGGTTTTCTCGGCGGTCTGGCTGCCGGGACCGCGGGTCTCGCCCTCAATGGCTGCGGCCCCAGCAGCGCATCGACACGGCTCAGCACCGGCCCTATCGACTTTCAGTTCACCGAGATTCCTAGAGGTCTGGACGAGAGCCATCACGTGCCCGAGGGCTACGTCGCCGACATCCTGCTTCGCTGGGGAGACCCGCTGTTCGAAGACAGCCCGCCCTTTGATCCCTGGAACCAGAGTGAAGCCGCACAACTCCGCCAGTTCGGCTACAACAACGACTATCTCGGCTTCCTCGGATTACCGAACGGTCCCGACGGACAGCTGCGAGCCCTGCTCTGCGTCAACCACGAATACACCTCCACACTCCTGATGCTGCCCGGCGTGGCCGGGGAGTACCCGGCCTCCATGACCGCCGCTCTTTGCCTGACAGAGATGGCCGCTCACGGCGGCACCGTGGTGGAAATCGAAGAGACCGGGGCAGGCTGGCGCGCTCTTGTCGGTTCCCACTTCAACCGACGCATCACGCCCCATCGCACGCCCATGGCAATCACCGGTCCCGCCGCAGGCTCAGCAAGACTCGTGACCACTGAGGACCCGAGCGGAAGCCTGGCCGCGGGAATGTTGAACAATTGCGCCGGCGGCATCACACCCTGGGGCACCTGGCTCACCGCAGAAGAGAACTTCAACGGCTACTTTTCCGGCACGCTGGCCGAAGACCACCCTGAGACCGCCAACCACAGGCGCTACGGCGTTCCGGGAGGCTGGTTCCAGTGGGGCAGGCACTTCGACCGTTTCGATGTCTCGAAGGAACCGAACGAACCCAATCGCTTCGGCTGGGTGGTGGAAATCGATCCCCTGGACCCTGCCTCGACGCCAAAGAAGCGAACGGCCCTCGGTCGCTTCAAACACGAGGGGGCGGAAAGCGTGGTTGCGCCGGACGGGCGGCTGGTTGTCTACATGGGTGACGACCAGCGCTTCGACTATGTCTACAAGTTCGTTTCGCGAGACCCGGTCAATCGAGACGATCGCGCTGCAAACGATGGCCTGCTCGACAGCGGCACGCTCTACGTTGCGCGATTCGACGCCGATGGCACCGTGAGCTGGCTGCCGCTGGTGCACGGAGAAGCCCCTCTGACCGCCCAGAATGGGTTCATGTCGCAGGCTGACGTGCTGATCGAAACCCGCCGGGCTGCGGACCTACTGGGCGCCACGCCGATGGATCGACCGGAAGATGTGGAACCAGATCCACGAACCGGTTCCGTCTGGCTGATGCTCACGAACAACACGGCGCGAACCAGCGAACAGGTGGATGCGGCCAACCCGCGACCGGAGAATGCCTCTGGCCACATCATCCAGATCGTGGAGCCCAACGCAGACTTCGCCGCAACGACGTCGCGCTGGGAGATGCTGGTCCAGTGCGGCGACCCGAACGATCCAGCCGTTGCCGCTGACTGGAATCCAGCCACAAGCGTGAACGGCTGGTTCGGCAGCCCGGACAACTGCGCCCTCGATCCTTCCGGGCGCCTCTGGATTGCAACCGATGGGAACGACGCCACGGGGGCGGCAGACGGCCTCTGGGCCATGGAGACCGGCGGTGATCTTCGCGGTACCGGCAAAGCTTTTTTCCGAGCGCCCATCGGTGCAGAGGTCTGCGGCCCGCACTTCTCCTGGGATGGGCGCACGCTGTTCCTCGCAGTACAGCATCCTGGTGATGGAGACGCCGCCGCCTTCGAAACGCCAACTACCCGCTGGCCCGATTTCGCCGATGGCATGCCACCGCGACCGAGCGTTATCGCCATCCGTCGCATGACCACCTAGGAACTCGCCGCCTGGTCTGGAAGCCCCCCGGTAAACGTTACCAGGCGAACTCAGGCCGGACTCATCTGCCAGACCGCTGATGGCGTTAGCGACTCTCGCCGCAGACTCAATCGATAGAAACTGCCGCTGAGCCAGGCCTCGAAGTTATCCGTCACATGCGGACTATCAGGGCGACCGCCGTTGCCGCCGGCAATCACAAACTGGGCGTGATCAGGATCCGCCAGGTCAACGACGAGCCGGAACGCCGGCCCGTGGTAGACGCGGCAGGCGATTGCCCCCTGCTCTCGCTGCTCGGTGCCAGGACCCGGTCCCAGGTGCATGGCCATGCCAAGGGTCGTGGGGCTGCCGCCGATGGGTGCCGGCCCTACCTGCATGGCCTGCCAGGGCGCTTTCTTCACCAGGCGATGGGCGAAAGTAATCTGATGCAGATCGCCCCAGCGCCATTGGTTCGGGTCATCGCCCAGCGAGGCGCGCACGTCCTGAACGACGCCTTTCATGGTGTTCTGCACCACCCGCACGAGCGCTTCCCGATGGGCAAGCCAGGGGCTGCCGGGCGCGAGAAACCGGGCGATCTCGAAGCGGTTCAGACCCGGCGCGCCAACGGGAAGCGCTTTGAGGTGCGCATCCTCCAGGACATCGAGCATAAAGCGTCGGTGCCACTGGCGATCCACAAAGGGATAGAAAAGACAGGGGGCGCTTGCGTCCACGTCGGCTACGCAGTCCCATTCGCCAAGGAGGCCGGCAGCCAGCGACACATCCGGATCGTCACTTTCTTCGAGCACGGCCACGAGATCAGGCAGCAGCACGCGCGCTCTGAGATCCGTGAGGTCGAGCTGCGCCTGCTGAAAATCCGCAACCGTGAAAGGGCCGCCCGCCCCGAGAATCTCCTGAATACGATCAGCACGGGCACTGTGGGTAGGAAAGTTGTGGATGGGATAGGGACCGCGTTCACCCATGGTGTCGTTGTTCGCGGTCAGGGCGAAGCCGGCGGGCGGATCGACTTCCACGGTCAGCTCGGCTGCTGTCGACTTAGGAAAGTCGTAGGCATTCTCCCAGCCTTTCAGCGGCACGCTGCCGGTTACGGCCTGCCGAGCCGGCAGGGTCGTGGCGATGAAACGCCGCAGGTGGTCTTCCCGATCGACGCAGATGATGTTGTTGACGAGCGGACAAACGTCGTTTTCGAAGAGCTTCTCACCAAAGGCTTCAGCACTCGTCGCCAGCGGCAACTCAGCGAGGGCCCCGGCAGCAGATGGCACGTCGGCGAGGGCCCAGTGCAGGGCAGTGGCGTAACCCTCTCCATCGCCCTGCGGCATATCGGCAGTCGAGAGGCCAAGCTGATCGGTCAGCGCTTCGAGGAGCGGTCCGTGCGCCGTGCTCTGCACCTCGATTTCCCGATGACTGCCGCCTTTTATCGCGATGCGCTCCGTGCGCCGCAGGAGCGGTTGCCAGGCATCGCCGGTGAAGTACTCGCCGTTTCTGATGCGCTCCACATAAACGTCGTAAGAATCGACGAATCCGGTGGTTAGGCCCCAGGCAATGTCCCGGGTGTATCCCATCATGAAGTAAGGCACCCCCGGAAAGGCGGCACCGAAGGCGTCCCAGTCACCGGCATGGAGATGCACGTAGAAGAAGGTGTTCGGGATCGTGTGCGGCTGGTGGGGGTCTGTCGCGAGCATGGGCTTACCGGACGCCGAGTGGGCGCCGGTGACGGCCCAGTTGTTACTGCCGGACAGAGGGCTCCCGGTCACCGCCTCCGTCGCGAACTCCGGGTACGCGAGCGGAAAGGCGGAAATCGGCAGCTGCCGGAGCGGCTCGGCCAGCTCCCCGATCAAGGCTGCATCGGCCTCGGAGAAGTGCAGGAGATGGTTCCTGAAGTACTCCACGCCATGCGTCGCCATGAGTCGGCCCGCGAGCATCTTCTCGGTCCAGCTCTTGTGTTGAAACCAGGAGGTGAAACGGTAGCGTGCCGCGATATCCGCGCGATTGAAGTGGCGGGGCTCGGCGCCAGCGCTGAGAAACTCCGGCGGCGGCTCGTCCAGACTATCAATCAACGCATTCATGCCTTCGAGATAAGCGTCCGCTATCCAATCACCGCTGCTCTCGGGCAACCCGGTCTCACCGCCATGCACGTTGCAGGCACGCTGGATCGCATCCTGCGCCAGGAATCGTTCTCCGAGCAGTTGCGCCGCTTCCCCGTTCGCATAGGCCGTGCTCATGTGAATCTGCCAGAGCCGCTCGCTGGCCGCGGCATAGCCCATGCCCCGATAAGCATCGGCCACGGTGGTGGCGTAGACATGAGCAACGCCGATTTCGTCCCAGACGATGTCGAAGGGGGCGTCGGCGCCGGTGAGCGTTCTGTTGATCGTGGACATATGTGACCAGGCTGGTTTCAGCAGCGGTCAGAATAGGCGCAGCAACAAGCGAGAGGAAGCCGCTCCACAGCGGCTGCGGGCCTAGCACAGATCACCTGGGCTCGCCCACCAGCCGATTACCATCCCAGGATCACGCCGAAAGCGCCCGAGGATCGCCCCGATAAACACACCCGGGCCCCGGGGGACGAGATCTTTGCCTTCTCAAGGCATCGAAAACGTCCCTGGTGGCTGAAAATCCTGCTCGCACCATTCCTGGTCATGGCCACTGCGGTCGCAGTGACTACACTCGCATGGTTCGTCGAGATCGTGCTCCACGCGGTCGCGTAGCACGCCTCAATGAAACAAGGAAGCAGCCAGGTAGACGGCTACTTGAACTGCATATTGAAGCCCATGAAGAGCTGAAACTCGGGCTGGCCCGGCCCCTTGTCGAGGATCGTGAACTGCGGCTCGACGAAGACGTTGAAGATGATTTTTCTGGAAGGAATCACCCGGCCAAACCCGAGTCCGATGGGCACGTGGTAGGTATCGTTCTCGAGGTCGAAGACCCAGATCGGCGCACCCCGGAGATAGTTGCCACCGCCGAGCTGCAGAAAGTAGAAGGGCTGCGCTGCGAGCACACTCGTATCGTCACGATCGTCGTCGCCGGCAATGTCCGTGCGATAGGTGACGAGACCGCCCCACTGAAACAGCTGCGACGTCGCGTCGAAGTAAACAGCCGCCGCCCCGGCCTGCCATTGGCCGCTACCCGTGGCGTCCCGGCTGGCCGTCGGCAACACGAACTGCGGCCCGATGCCGAAGCTGCGTCCCGGGTTACCCGTGTCGAAGAGGTACGCGAAAAACACGTCCAGGTCGCCCAGGCCCGATGCCGTCTCGCCAGGCCCGGTGGGCACACGGTTGAAAGGCAGCGAAGCGCGCATGAGCCAGTTTCCGAAGGGCTGCGCATAGCGGAGGATGAAACTGTTGGCCGTTTCGTCTCCCGGGCCGGACAGTTCCGGGATGTAGTAGTTCTGCAGGTTGAAGGCACGGATGTCCGCCAGGGGATTGTTCGCCTGGGCGGCATCCCCTTCGAGGGTTTCTTCCGCCGACACGCCGGTCGCCGCTGCAAGCACTACCACAAAGACGGAAGTCAGGAAGATGCGTTTCCCGCTGAATCCACGTCCAATCCGCTTCATGCTCAGAGCTTGGCCGCCTGCTCCAGCACGTCCGAGTGGCCGGTGATGTCATGCGTCATCACGACGAGATCCCGCGGCGTGCCGTTCATGTCGTCCACATGATCCGAAAACATGGCTTCGGTAACGAAACCGAGACGCCGGAAGGCCGCCTGGGCACCCTTCTGATCGGAGATCATGCTCGCCATAAGTTTCCGCAGGCCAAGGCCCCGGGCCACATCGAAAATCTCTGAGGTGAGGTGTCGGCCGAGACCCTTGCCGCGATAGTCGGCGCTGACGTTCACCCTGAGCTCGCCCAGGTTCCGGGTCCAGCGCGCTTCCGTCCGATGCACGGTGGCGTAGCCGATGAGGCCCTCTGCGTCGTAGGCGACGAGCGACACGGAGTGGCCTTCCTCGATCTGGTCGATCCACTGATCCACAACCTCAGGCTGAGTGATGTCGACGCGCAGGAACAGCAGGTCGTCGTCCGGAAGCTTCTGCGCGAAGGCCAGCACGGCGTCGCGGTCATCCCGGGTCATGGCGTGAATCTCTATCTCGCTGTCGCCGAGGGAAATCGTCTTCTGGTAATCAAGCACTGCTTCGTTCTCCTAACCTGCTCTCGCGCCAGCCGCTTTGCCGGCCGCCTCGAGTAATTCGTTGAATACGTCGTCCGCCGCCGCCGCGATCACCTCCAGATCAGGCAGCAGGCGCCGCTCCGAGATGAAGGAAAAGAAGAGCTGCCGGTTGTAGCTCAGGATCGTGACGCTGAAACCGATGTTGCCGGTGAGCACAAGGAGACCAACGGTATCGGTCACCTCGAGGCCACACATGTATTGCGGCACCTGCACACCGGGCACGTTCGTGCAGACGAAATTGATGCCGACGTTGGGGGGCCGGTTGCCGCCGATGGCTGGCATCGCCGGTAAACTCATACGCGCAACGGCGGCCGTGGGGTCCATTGGCGTGCCGACGAGCTGCGTGCCGAGCATGGCGACCGGCGGCACGTACGGGAGGGACTCCTGCATGACGGTCACCGACTGCGCTTCCTGCTCACGCTTGATCCGCTCGGTCTCACCGATCACCGCATGCAGACGCTGCTCCGGATCGAGGGTTTCTGCCGGCAGACGCGGGAAGATGGCCGAAACTTCATTGCCGAGGGCGCCTTTCTTGTCTTCCGTGCGCACGTTCACCGGGCACATGATCCGCAGATAATCGCCGCTCTTCGCAGCTTCGTCTTTCCCGGCCAGATAGCGGGCCACGGCTTCGGAGACGACCGTGAGCACCACATCGTTGATGGTGCCGCCGAGCTGGCGCCGGATTTCCCGGATGTCGCTGAAGGGTTTCTTGATCCACCGGACCTTGCGCGTGGGCCCAACGATCCCGGCATTGAACGGTGCCGTGACCGCCGGCTGCGCGACGAAGCGGGTCACGACCTCGGCCGCGCGGCGCAGCTGCTGCGTGTTGGAAACCGCCTGGTTCGCCAGATTCAGCACGCTCTTTTCGCGAAAGGCCTTCATGTTGTCCTGCACGGCCTCGGCGATCAGTTCGCCGGGAGCCGGCGGCTGCGAGGGCTGCCAGGGTTCGTTGGGAGCCACCGGCTCGCCAGCATCAGGATCGAGATCGTAGAGCACGAGGGTGAGCTCTATGCCCGACGCCCCGTCGATCATGGCGTGGTGGGTCTGCTGCAGCAGCAGCGTTTTCCCGGGAACCCCGGAGATCATGACCATGCGCCAGAGGGGCCGGTCCCGCGGCAGGAGCGCCTCGTTCAACTCGACCGCCACATCCAGCGCGTCCTCGTAGCTCGTGCCCTGAGGCAACTCGTGGTGGATGACGTGATTGGTGAGATCGAAATCCGGATCGTCCACCCAGACCGGATGGGCAAGACTCAGCGGAATCTGCTGGAGCTTGCGCCGATAGGCCGGCACCTGGTGAATGCGCTTTTCAAAGCGGGTCAGCAGACGCTGAAAGTCCAGCTCGCCATCGAGCGTGTACACCGATGAAATGTGCATCGGGCTCGACACCGACTCCCCGTAGATGAAAGCCGCGTCTGTCTCAGTCAGTCGCATGATGTCCCCTTTATCGTGCCCGACCGCGCCAGCGGACGCGGTGCCCAGAAACCCATTCTTGGAGGGGTTCGGGAGGTCTGTCAATGCTGCGAATGCAGCGAGCCCTTTCCGGTAAACTCTCACCCGGACCAGGAGGGGAAAGGACCATGAAACAGTGGATCACCGCTGCCGCGCTCATACTCTGGGGCCAGGCCGCTTACACCGCCAGCGACGTCGGAACCATCGATTTTCCAACGTCCACCCAATCCGCAGAAGCCCAGGCGCACTTCGAGCGTGGCGCAACCATTCTGCACAGCTTCGGCTGGAAACAGGCCATCGAGGAATTTCAGGCGGCGCAGGCCGCCGACCCGGATTTCGCCCTCGCCTACTGGGGCGAATCGCTCTGCTACAACCATCCGCTGCTGCCGGAGATGGATCGGCAGACACCGCAGGCAGTGCTCGAGCGCCTCGGACCCAGCCTCGAAGCCCGCCTGGCCAAAGCGCCGACAGGCCGCGAGGAGGGATTCCTCATGGCAGTAGAAGCGCTCTTCTTCGGCGACGGGGATCTCAAAGCCCGACGCACGGCCTACATGGAAGTCATGCGGGATCTGCACGAGGCGTATCCGGACGATGACGAGATTGCCGCGTTTTATGCGCTATCGCTGATCAGCTCCGGCGGTGCGGTCGGTAAAGCCGGCGAGCGCGAGCGGATTCTCGCCGGTTCCATCGCCCTGCAGCTCTTCGAGCGCCGACCTGACCATCCGGGTGCTGCCCACTACGCGATCCACGCCTTCGACGATCCCATTCATGCTCCGCTGGCCCTGCCAGCCGCACGCCGCTTCGCCAGCATCGCCCCGGCCGTGTCTCACGCGCGCCACATGCCCACCCACATTTTCATCCAGCTCGGCATGTGGGCAGAGGTCTCCACATCGAACCAGTCGGCTTATCAAGCGGCCGTCGACCTCTGGGAGCCGGGAGACAGCGCCGGCGACATGACCCACGCGCTGGACTGGGGCCAGTACGGGGATCTGCAGCTCGGTGACTACGAGCGCGCGCTGATGTGGATCGGACGCATGGAGCCGATCGCAGAGAAGAACAGCACCCAGGCGCGAGTCATCGAAGCGCTGCCCCGGGTGAAGGCGAGATACATCATCGAGACTCGCCAATGGCACACCGAACCTGTCACCGAAGCATCGAGTGCCCCCGAGCTGCTGGCCACCGGCTTGAGCGCCGTCGCGCTCGAGAACTATGCGTTGGCAGAGCAGGCCGCAGACGCCCTTGCCAGACTTGCCGACGCGGCGGCCGCCAAGGAATCCTTCTACAACCGCCAGACCATGCCGCTCAGGATCATGCACAGGCAGGTTGCCGGTGCGCGACTGATCGGCCTCGGCGAGGTTGAGGAAGGCCTGGCGCTCCTGCAGGAATCGGCGGCGATTGCCGAGCAGATGCCGTTGCCCCGGGGCGCTGCCAATCCGCTCAAACCCGCCCACGAGTTTTACGGCGAGGCGCTGCTTGCGGCAGAGCAGCCAGAAGCGGCGGCAGAGCAGTTCAGCATTCTCCTGACCCGCATGCCCAATCGGCCGCTGTCGCTGCTCGGCCTGGCCCGTGCCCACGTGGCCATGGGTGACCGGGAGGCGGCTCGCGAGCTCTACGGACAGCTTGCCGAGGTCTGGCAGGACCGGGACTTCCCGGAGCTCAGAGAAGCGGCGGTGTATCTGGCCGGAGTGCGGAACTCGCCGTGACTGACGATCCCGTCGGCCAGGTGCTTGCGCTCTACGAAAGTGCCGGTCACCGGGACTATATCGGCGAGGCGGTCAGCCAGCTGGAGCATGCAGCACAAACCGCCGACTGTGCCTTAGGGGAAGGCCTTGGCGATGACGTGGTCGCCGCCGCCTTTCTGCACGACGTGGGCCACCTTTGTGCGAGCGAAGCGAAGCGGATGGGCACCTGGGGCACGGCCGGTCATGAATCGCTGGGCGCCGAGTACCTGCGGGCCCTCGGCTTCGGCGAGCGCGTGGCGCAGTTGGTGGAAGGCCACGTCGCCGCGAAACGCTACCTCACCTTCAAACAACCGGACTATCACCAGCGTCTCTCGGAGGCGAGCAAAGCCACCCTGCGCTATCAGGGAGGACCCATGACCGAAGCCGAAGCCCGCGAATTCGAGCGCCATCCGCTGTTCTCGCGCATTCTCGAGCTGCGTACCTGGGATGAAGCAGCCAAGGTGCCGGGGCAGGCGGCGGATCTCGGCCGCTACGAGCCGATCCTGCGTCGGTGCTGGGACGGCGAAAACGACAGCACCTGAGCGTTGCTCGACTAGAAGTAGCTGAGCCAGGGTTTGCTGCGCCTCTCCCGGTGTTTGTAGTCCGCGAAGAGGCGAGCAACGGGATAGAGCCCCAGAACCAGCACCACGGCACCCACCCAGATCCAGCCCACACTGCTGAAGCCGAAGCGCTCCCCGTGCGTTGCGCCGAAGAGCGGATAGAGCACCCAGTAGGCCGCCAGCAGCACGTAGAGGTGCAGGACGTACATGAACATCGGCACGGATCCGTAGGCCTGCACGGCACCGAGCAGCCGATTCGGTTTGTGCACGGATTCGAGCCGGCCGAGCAGCAGCAGTCCGATCCCGAGGGTAACGAGCAGGAAGTCGAGGGACGGCGGATACTTCGTGAAGTTCAGAAAGGACATGATCGTTCGCAGCACCGTCTCCTGAACGGCCCAGGGCGCTGCCTCTCCGTAAAGGTTCAGACCTCGGAACAGAAGCAGCAGTGCAAGACAGGCAGCACCCAGCAGCAGGAGCGCGCGTTGTCGCCGTGCCGATGCCACCGTTTGCGCATAGAGCGGCCCCATGAAGAAGCCCAGCAGAATCACACCGAACCAGGGCAGAACGGGGTAGGAAAGGCTGACCGTCAGGGGACCGATCTGACCGAGCTCCCCCGGCGCGTAGAGGATCGTCCAGAGCACATAGCCGAACTCACCGGGTTGCACGCTGATCGATGCCAGCGTGTTGTGCCCGAAGACGATCAGGAAGCCCAGGCCGCCGAGCAGCCAGTGGTTCAGGCGGCAAACGAGGGACAGGCCGATCATGCACAGCCCGATGGCCCAGAGCACCTGCAGAAACAGGTAGCCGGGGTAGCTGTCGATCCAGAGGAGATAGTAGAAGATCAGCTCGATGAGGATGACCACCAGCCCGCGCTTGAAGAGAAAGGCGGCCGGTGACCGGGTCTCTCCCGGACCGGGATGGGCATAAAGCCAGGCCGAGATCCCGGCGAGAAAGATGAACACCGGCGCACAGAAGTGCGTCAGGTAGCGGGTGAAGAAGAGATCCGGCTCGATGGCGTCCGCGATCGGATCTCCGGTCCTGACGTGCATGTAGAACCGCTCGCGAACGTGGTCCAGCATCATCAGGATGATGGCCACGCCGCGCATGACGTCGATGGCGGCGATGCGCGCGGCCGGTGACGCAACCGGAACCGGTTGCGTCTGTACCACGGCAGACATCGCTACCTGCTCACTGTCTTAACCTGCCCTCAGAAGGAATAGACCGCGGACAGCCGGAAACGCTGCGGCGTCCCGGGCTGCACCCACACGTCCGCGAAGGAGTTCGTGTAGAAAGTCTCATCGAGAAGATTGTCCACGTCCAGCCGGAGTGTCAGATTCTCGATCGGGTCGATCTGACCGGAGAGCCGCACGGTGGTGTAGCTCGGCAGGAAGAAATCGGCCCCCGTCCAGCCCAGGCGCTCGTCGGTGTATTGAATACCACCCCCCACCTGCGTCGGCATCCCCGCCAGCGTGAAGCTCTGGTTCACCTGGATATTCAACTGATGCTCCGGTGCGTTAATGAGCGGATCCCCCTTCTCGATGCTGAATCCGAAGTCCGGATCCGCAGAGTCACTGGTGAACTCTGCATCCGTGTAGGCATAGGAGAACCAGAGGCTGAGGCCCATATCCCAGGAAACGCTTGCATCAACCTCGATGCCGCGACTTCGGGCTTCGCCAGCCGCTCTGGAGCAGAAGCCGCCGCACCCCGGGCTCTCGACCGCGAAGGGCCGCGTTTCGTTCACCGTGATGTTGCTCTGATCAACCTGGAACAGCGCAACGGTCAGGAGACCGCTGGCCCCGTTGGCGAAGTCCTGCACATCGAGCTTGAACCCGATTTCCCCGGACTCGGTGACGTTCGGATCCAGCAGATTGCCCTGGAAATCGACATTGGTCTGCTGTCGGAAGCCTTCCCCATAGGACGCATAGAGGCTGAAGCCATCGTTGATGAAGTACACCGCCCCAAGCTGCGGCGAGAATCGGGAGTCAGAGCGGGAGTTGGTCGTTATGGGATCCGCCCGCAGGTTCGTCACGGACTGTTCGACATCGTCATAGCGGCCACCCAGGCGAAGCTGAAAACGCTCGGTGATGTCGATCTGGTCCTGGAAGTAGATGCCGAAGCCCTCAAACTCCTCCTCCCTGTCCGTGTTCGGACCGGGCTCAGGCTGTGGCCACTGCCCGTAAACGGGATCGAAGACATCGAGGAACAGGTAGGTTGCCGGGTCGAGTGTGTCCAGATCCGTGTCCGCGTTCACGCCGCCCGGAGGCCGGAAACGGAGGATGAAGGTGTCGGGCGTGAACTTGTCGTAGTCGGCTCCGACCAGCAGTCGGTGACGAAGGGAGCCAGTGTTGAAGTCACCGGCGAGCTCAGCGCGAAACACGGAATATTCCGACTCAAAATCCCGGGAGCGGAAGAAGCGCGACAACGTCTGCCCATCCGCAACCAGGGTCTGGCGTCCTCCGAAGTTCGTCTCGGAGGCGTCGCCTTCCAGACTCGTTTCCCGGTAGCCAATGCCGCCGAGCAGGCTCCAGCTCTCTGAGAAATTGTGCTGGATTTCAAACTGATGGCCGATGACCTCCGTTTCGATGGGACCATCGCCAGGCTCTCCGACGAACGTCCGACGCGGTGTAAAGCCGAACTCCTCCGTGAAGGCCACACCCCGGTCCATGGGGATTTCCTGCGTCGTGTACTCCAGTTCGTAGGTCAGGCTCGTCCTGTCTGAGACATCCCAGGTAATCGACGGATAGAGACCGAGGCGCTCCGTTTCCACGGTTCTCCGGAAGCTCTCGGCGTCTTCATAGAAACCAACGAAGCGGAACCCCACGTTGTCGTCCGAGCCGAAGGTCGTTTGAACGTCACCTTCCAGCCGGTACTGATCCCAACTGCCGATGACGCCGCGGACGTAGCCGCCTTTTTCGAACTGCGGACGTTTGGTAACGAGATTAATGGTGCCGCCTGGTTCTCCGCGTCCAAAGAGCGCTGAGCGCGGGCCCTTCAGAACCTCTACCGATTCAATACCCACGATATCCCGCGGGCCCCCGAAACCCCGGCCGGCGTTGAAGCCGTTGACCAGAAAACCGCTTGGGACGTTGATATCGCCCTGGAAACCGCGGATCGAGAAGCTGTTCCAGAGGCCGCCGAAGTTGTTCTGTCGCGCAACCGACGCGGACAGATCAAGGGCTTCGTTGAGATCCAGTACGCCCACTTCCTCAAGCAGGGTGTTGTCGATCACCTGCACCGCTGAAGGGTTCTCGAGCGGTTCGAAGTTGCCCTGGTAGGCGCGGCGTTTGCCGAGGACGAAGACCTCTTCTTCGATCACGGCGCCGCCGGTGGCAGCGGCTTCTGCGCTGGCAGGCGCGGCCTGGGTGTAGGTCATTGCGGCAACCAGTAAGAGTGCGGCTGCCCTGTAAGTGTGTTCAATCATGATTCCGACCAGTAATTTCAAGGTCCGCACGTGCCACAGCCAACCGGGTGGGCGTCACGCACGGGAGACGATGCAGCGCTAGCTGAAGCGCCAGTAACCAGGAGGGCCGGTCGGTGGTGGTCGAAGTTCAAAGGAATATTGGACGAGTGCCGGTGTCAGAACGACAGCACGGCGGGCGTCTTTCGCGCTGAACAGGCGTGTAGAGGGCGCAATCTCGTGCGTGAGCCCGTCCTGCTCATCGTTCAGGGCGGCGAGGCATACTTCACACTCGTGCAGCTCGGGCTCAAAGGCATGCTCGATCGTGAGCACGGTCACGACCACCTGCGACAGCAGGAACAGCGCAGCGCCGAGCCTCAAACAAACGTTATGTTGTATCACTCTCGCCATGGGACGCATTCTCCACAAAACCCCACGGCAGTAAACGCCACCGTCATGACAGAATCTTGGCGCTCGAGAGACGCGGCCAACCCGCGAACCGCAGCGAATCGCGAACAGGAGCTGCATGAGGCTGACTGCTGAACAACTGAACTTCTGGCGTGCTCAGCGCTGGCTGCTGGTCCCTGGCTATCTGGACGACACACAACCCATGCGGACGTGGGTCGACGATCTTGCCGAACGACCAGAAACACCGGGGAAATGGATGAAGTACTTCGAGCCCGGTCCCGACGATGAGCGGCAGCTCTGTCGAGTAGAGAATTTCCTCCAGTACCACCGGGACTTTACACAGCTCGTGTGCGGTCCAGCGATGCTCGAGCTCCTCAGCGAGCTGCTCGGCGAACGGGCAATCCTCTTCAAGGAGAAAATCAACTTCAAGCTTCCCGGCGGCGCCGGTTTCGAAGCGCATCAGGATGCGCCAGCCTTCACCTCCTTCGCGCAGACGCTGCACATCACCGCCATGCTGAGCGTGGATGCCACCACGCCGGAGAACGGCTGCCTCGAGATCGCGCCTCATCCCGGTACAAAGCAGACCCTGCCGCTTGCTGCCGATCTCACCATCGAAGCGCAAGTTGCCAACGAACTGGATTGGATGCCCGTGCCCACGCAACCAGGCGACCTGCTGCTCTTCGATTCCTTTCTGCCGCACCGTTCTGGTGCAAATCATTCCGCAGAGGCCAGGCGCGCCGTCTACCTCACTTATGCCAGGGCTGCCGAGGGTGATCATCGGCTTGCCTACTACGCGAAGAAACGGGCCGTTTTTCCACCGGACGTCGAGCGCGAGCCCGGGCGGGACTACGGCAATGCAGACGTGTTCAACGTCGGCAATCCGATTCGCTGAAAACCGCGCTAACGGAGGCTCGACTCGACGAACGGAACCGCATACGATCCAAGCTAGGGAGAAGTACGAAAGGGATCACAAAAACCCAGTAACGGGAGCCCAATAACGGGAGAGAGCCGCATCGCGGTTTATGGAGGGGATATGAGTTTTCAGATTATCGAGCGCGCACGTTCTCG
Source organism: Pseudomonadales bacterium (assembly GCA_965230005.1). Classification (GTDB taxonomy): domain Bacteria; phylum Pseudomonadota; class Gammaproteobacteria; order Pseudomonadales; family Azotimanducaceae; genus SZUA-309. Next base: position 4,719,109 of record OZ245934.1, on the reverse strand, counting down.
TGCCGCGCAGGCAGTCCGTGCGTCTGCATGTTTCTCCGGGGCGATCGCCCTGATGGTACCCGGTCTTCTATGGGCGCAAGCCGCAGACAATGACGATGCTGCGTCGGAAGACGCGATCGAAGAAATTGTGGTGACCGCCCGGAACATCGAAGAGTCTCTGCAGGAGGTGCCCGTGGCCATCACGGCCGTCGACCGGGAAACCCTCGATGTGTTCCGCATCGATGAACCGATGGACCTGCAGAGCCGCGTGCCTGCGCTGCAGGTCAGCGTCGGTGGCTCAGGCCAGAGCGCCCAGATCAACCTGCGTGGCGTCGGCTCTTCGAGCATTTCCAACGCCTTTGATTCCGCCATCGCGCTGAACTTCGACGGTATATCCGTGAGCACGCAGCGATTGCTGCAGAGCGCCTTCTTCGACATCGACCAGGTGGCCGTACTGAAGGGGCCCCAAGCGCTCTACTTCGGTAAGGCCGCCTCTGCCGGTGTGCTGGCGGTGACGTCCGCTGGACCCACGGAAACCTGGACTGTCGGCGGCAGAACCTCTTACGAGCTCGAAGAGAAAGGGGCCACCATCGGCGGCTTCGTCTCTGGCCCCATTACGGACACGCTCGGGGTCAGACTCGCCGCGGAATACCAGGACATCGACCGGTACATGGAGGTCGCCAATACCGATTCGACGATCAACCCGGATCGCGGCCTGACCAATCTGATGTCGCGGCTCACCTTCAACTGGGCGCCGACGGACAACTTCGAAGCCGACCTCAAGGTGAACTACAACCGCCAGCGGTCAGAGGCGCTGAACGGGCTGATCGACATGTTCTGCGGCGTGGACGGTCCCGATCCGTCCGTGCTGCTGGGTGGTGCGCTGACCAACGGCGGAATCCCCGGCTACGACCTGTTCCTGCCCACCCACGACTGCGACCTGAACGACAGCAAGTTCATTGGCCTCGATGGAGACGCACGCATCAACAGCGTGCCCGACGGTTCACCGGGCGAGAACCGGAGCGACATCAGCCAGGCCTACAACGACACGGACACCTGGTTCACCCGCCTGCAGGTGGATGCCGGTCTCGGCGAGTACTTCGACCTGACTGTCCTTTTGGGCTGGGTCGACATGGAGAACGAGTACAACGACTCCTTCAACGCCACCGGACAACTGCCGGACGGCAGCCCAGCCGGCCTCGTGGCACCGTTCGAAAACACCCTGGAGCAGTTCACCAGTGAAGTGCGGCTCTTCAGCGATTTCGACGGACCCATCAACTTCCAGCTGGCCGCTTTCTGGGAAGACCGGGACATCGGTCATAGAACGTCGCAGAACGCCTTCAATCCCAGCCTCCTCGTACCGCCCTTCGGCCCCGATCCCGTTACAGGTTTCACCTTCGACTGGCTCGCCGATCGCCCCATCGAGGCAGAAGCCACTTCGTTCCTGGCGGCCGCCGACTGGGCGATCACCGAGAAGTGGGAGCTCTCAGGCGGCATCCGCTACACCGACGAGAAGAAGTCCACCGTGGCCCGCTTCCCGTACGTCCACACGATCGTATCGGCCGTCTTCGGCGCTGTTCCCAGCGGTTTCGAGACCACCGACGTCGAGTTCGAGGACGACAACTGGAACCCTGAGCTGGTGCTTCGCTACATCCACAACGACTACCTGTCCTTCTACGGCGCCTACAAGTCGGGCTTTAAATCCGGCGGGGTCGACAACAACACGCTTCCCACCTCGGGGCAGCTCTTCGAAGACCTGAACAGCGATGATCCGGAAGTGCGCCAGGCCGCAGTCGATACCCTGAGCTTCGATTCCGAAACCTCCGAAGGTTTCGAGCTCGGCATGCGTTCGACGCTCGCCGAGGGAACGGTCGTTCTGAACCTGACCGCCTTCAACTACGAGTACCGGGACCAGCAGGTGCAGCTCTTCAATCCGGAGGTCTTCGGCTTCGACACCTTCAACGCCGGTGAGGTGAGGACCCGCGGCCTGGACGTCGACTTCACCTGGGTTACCCCGGTTGAAGGTTTGAGTTTCTTCGGTGCCTGGGGCTTCCTGGATGCCGAAGTGACCGAGGGCGCCGAAACGGCTGGCGGCGAGAATCTCACCGGTCGGGATTCCGGCGCAGCGCCCACCTATTCGGGCAACATCGCGATGGTCTGGGACATCAATCTTGGACGGACCTTGCGGCTCAGCGTCATGCCGAACGTCTTCTTCTCGGACAGCTACATCGCTGGCGGGACCACGCTGGAAACCTTCGATCCCATCACCAATCCTCTGGGCGACCTGGTGCAGGACAGCTATCAGACCCTCGATCTGAACATCTCGCTCAGGGACATCGCCAACAACTGGCGGCTCAGCCTGATTGGGACCAACCTCACCGATGAGCAGATCATCACCGGCTGCGGACCTGCACCCTTCAGACCCCCGACCGGGGATGATCAGCAGTGCAACTTCAGACGTGGCAGCCAGATCTTCCTGGAGGCTGCTTACAACTTCTGATCCGATCTATCGGCCAACATCCGGCGGACAGCTGTCCGCCGGATCTTTTCTCTCTCCAGTCACTCTCTCCAGCACTCTCCAACCCTCACTACCCCTTACTCACCGGGAAGAGTAGCCTCAGCAGCTCGCTGAGGAGAGTCATCATGAGTAGGAAGGGATCAGGTCGCGCTATCGGTTTTGCATTGCTCTGCCTGTGGATCACCACCGCGCAGGCAGCCGAGCTTTCCAGCCACCAGAAAGTCCAGGGCAGCATCGCCCTGCTGGACCGCTGGCTGGAGGCACATCAGATCTACGAACGGGTGCCCGGTCTCTCGGTGGGCGTGGTTTATGGCGAAGAGCTCGTCTGGGAAGCCGGCTACGGCTATGCCAACGTGCGCAGAAAAACGCCGGCCACCGCCGACACGCTCTACAGCATCTGTTCCATCTCCAAACTCTTCACCAGCATCGCCCTCATGCAGCAGCGTGACGCGGGGCGACTGCAGCTCGACGACCCGGTCGCTTCGCATCTCGACTGGTTCGACCTTCCGCAGGCCCACGAGGAGAGCGGCCCTATCACCGTGCGGACGCTGCTCACCCACTCCTCCGGTCTGCCGAGGGAAGCGGTTGGCATGTACTGGAACCCGGACTATCCCTTTCCCACCCGCGAGGCACTGATCGCAGGGCTCAGCGGGCAGGAGACGCTCTACCCGGCCGGGACCTTCTTCCAGTACTCGAATCTGGCACTGACACTGGTTGGCGAAATCGCTGCCGCCCGCGCGGGTAGGCCCTATGCGGAGCTGGTTCAGGCAGAGATTCTGGACCCCCTGGAGCTGACGGAAACCCGACCCTATTTCCCGGAAGACCTGCACGGCAGGGAGCTCGCCTTCGGCTACAGCGCCCTCGAGCGGAGCGGCGATCGCCGACGGGTCGAAGCCTTCGACACGGCAGGGATCGTCCCGGCCGCGGGGTTCACCTCCAACGTCAGGGATCTGGCGAGCTTCGCCGCCTGGCAGCTGCAACTGCTGGCGGACGGTGGCGAAGAAGTGCTCAAGGCCAGCACACTGCGGGAGATGCAGCGGGTGCAGTGGGTGGATCCGAACTGGGAGACCACCTGGGGCCTCGGCTTCAACGTGTCGAACACCGATGGTGACACCACCGTGACCCATGGCGGTGGCTGCCCCGGCTACACCACGGGCTTTGCCCTGCAGCCGAAGCACAACATGGCGGTGATCGTTCTCACCAACGCCAGCGGTACGGATCCCTTCGCTCTGATCAATGGGATCTATAAGGTGCTGCGACCGGCACTGACGGCCGCGGCGGAGGAAGCGGAAGCCACAGACACCACTGCGCAAGCTACGGCAGATGAAGTGCCCGCGGACTTTTCCGACTATACGGGTCTTTATCACAGTGATCCCTGGGCCAGCGAGATTGCCGTGGTCCAGGTGGAAGAGCAGTTGGTGGTGCTGTCACTGCCCGCAGACGACCCGTCCGCCAATCAGCGCAAGCTCGAGCAGGTCGCGGACGATCACTTTCAGCGCATCCGGGAAGACGAGGAGGGGCCCGGCGAGGGCTGGTTCTTCGAGCGCAATGATGACGGCGCGGTTGTCTCAGTGCGCTATCACGGTTCTCGAATGATGAAAGTAGAGTAAGGCGCGACCTCACCTACCAGCGCGGTGCTGGGCGTGCTACCGGACCGTCGGCGGTGAGCCGCACGTGCGTCAATGTCTGGTCGAGGTGGCGGGCGCGCCAGGCGAGGAGCCGCTCGGCGTACTCGAGCCGTATGGGTGCCAGACCGGGGTCATCCGCCCGGTTGTTCAGTTCCTGAGGGTCTTCCTCCAGATCAAACAGCAGCGGCGGCAAGCCGGCGAAGTGCACGTATTTGAAGCGGCGATCGCGGATTACCGCCAGATTGCAGGCATGTTGCGGTAGCCCGAGGGCGGTTTCCGCGCTGCCGTCGATCGGATCACGGAAATCGAACTCCCAGTGCGCAGCCTCCCGCCAGTGCTCCAGCCGCCCCGCGTTCTGAAGCAGGGGCTGGAGCGATCTCCCGTCAATCTCCGGATTCGGCTCGAGCCCCAGCCAGTCGAGGAGCGTCGGCATCACGTCGACGTGCTCCGTGAACTCGGCGCGTACGCTTCCGCGGCTCGCGTCGGCTGCCGCCCGCGGGTCTCGAAGGATCATCGGCACGTGATAGGACTGATCGAAGTAGCCGCACTTGCCGAGCAGCCAGTGGTCGCCCATTTGCTCGCCGTGGTCGGCCGTGAAGATGATGATGGTGTCGTCCCATTCGCCGCTCGCCTTAAGCGCACTGACGAGGCGGCCAACGTTATCGTCCACTTCGGTCATGAGCCCGTAGTAGCTGGCTTTCATGCGCCGAAGCCGATCTTCCACCGGCGCGTTGTAGTAACGCTGCTCGAGTTGCCAGGCGAGATAGGGATGCTGGGCAGCCTCCGCTTCCACAGTCGCGGCGCGACAGAAGCCGGGTATCTCGTCTGGTGGATAGAGGCGGTTGTAGGGCGCAGGGGCGATCCACGGCGGGTGCGGCCGCAGGAGCGAAAGATGGACACACCAGGGTTGCGACTGCCGGTTGATGTAGTCGATGGCGCAGTCGGTGAGAAAGCGGGTGTCGTGATGCTCCGCGCTGAGCGCCAGCGGTGCAGGACCCGGTCCGCCCTGCTCCCACTCGAGCTGGTCTGATTTGGTCGTATAAAGGTCGTAGCCGCGCTCCGGGACAGGCACGCCCTGCCCGGCGAGCCAGTCTGTCCACGCGGCCACGTCGCTTTCGTTCAGGAGCACTTCCGCCGTCAAACCCGGCAGCACACCTTCGTAAGTCCGCAACTCCGGCGCCTCGGCCGGAAAATCGCGAGGATCGGCACTCGTGTCGGTGTAGCCGAACAGCACCGGGTCGTAACCTGCCTCGCGGAGACGCTGGGCCCAGTTCACGTGGCGTCGATCGAGGGGTGTGCCGTTGCTCACGGAACGGTGGTTCATCAGGTAGAGGCCCGTGTGCAGCGACGCCCGGCTCGGGCCGCAGGGTACGGCCTGGCAATAGTGCGCGGCAAGGAGCACGCCACTTGCGGCAAGCGCATCGAGGTGTGGCGTGCGCACGCAGGGGTGATTGAGCGCGGAGAGACAATCGCCGCGCCACTGGTCTGCGGTGATGAAGAGGATGTTCGGCGAAGCGTTCATGGGGGCTCTAGTCTAGTTCGACTCGCGGTAAAGTGCGGCGATGAAGCGCATTCCTCTCAACTGGCTGCAGGCCTTCGAAGCCACCGGTCGTACCGGCAGTTTCAAAGCTGCGGCAGAGGAGCTGAACGTTTCACCGTCCACCATCAGCCATCAGGTGCGCGACCTCGAAGCGCATCTGGGCACGCTGCTCTTCAGCCGCAGCCGGCGTCAGGTGGCGCTCACGGAAGAAGGGCAGAATCTGCTGCCGGATCTCGCCCTGGGCTTCGAGAGCATTCGCCGCGCGAGCACGGCTGCGCGGCCCACCACGAACCGCCTGCACATCGGCGCCTTCCCTTTTCTCGCCAACGAAATCATCACGCCGAACATCAACGCCCTGCGACAGGCGCTCCCCGGCGCTGAAATCCGGATCTTCACCCACACGGATCTCGACGCCCTCACGCAGGTGAGCGCCGCCGAGCGTCTGGACCTCGTGATCCGCTACGGTCCCAGCAGCGCAAGGTTTCCGGGCTTCGCTGCGGAGAAGCTGGCCGACGTTGCACTGGTGCCGATCGTGGGATCGGACACCACCGGGAACGACGTCGGGTGGCTGCTCCAGCAGCCGCTGATCCGGGTGATCGGCCCCTTTCAGGGCTGGGAACGCTGGCTCGCTGAGTTCGCACCAGACAGCGAGGCCCCCGGCTTCAGCCTGGAGACCGATAGTTTTCATGCCGCTATGCTTGCCGTGGCGCGTAACGAGGGAGCCTGCCTGGGCGTGCTGCCGTATCTCGCGCGCTGGATCAGCGAGGGCAAGGTGCGCGCATTGAGTCAACTCGCCCTGCCGCTCGAGGATCAATGCGCCTGCGCGGTCTACGCCCCCTTCCAGCAGACCAACCCGCTGATCGGGCGATGTATCGGCTGGCTCCGTGATGCGCTGCAATGAACGTCCTGCATGCTGGGTGCATAAGATCCTTTTGTAGAGTCAGCGCTGCTCGACCCATAGTGCCTGCAATCTCAAACGGACGAGGAAGATCCCGTGATGCAGGCATTGTTCGCGACCGGCAACGCCGCCGACCCACTCGCCTGGAGAGAGCTGCCCAGTCCCGCGCTCGAAGCAGCCACCGATGCGATCGTGCGACCGCTTGCCGTGGCCGCCTGCGATCTGGACCGCAGCATTGTCGACGGTCGCTCCCCTTTTCCTGGCGAATTTGCCCTCGGTCACGAGTTCACGGCCGAAGTCGTAGAGATCGGGGATGACGTTACCGGCCTAGTGCCGGGAGATATCGTGCTGGCTTCCTTCCAACCAAGTTGCGGCGAATGCCCCCGCTGCCGGCGGCACTTCTCCTCGGTCTGTCAGGCGGTCCCCAATGGCACCATGTATGGCATCGGACCCACGGGCGGAGACTGGGGCGGCGCCCTCGCCGATGCGCTGCGGGTTCCCTGGGCAGACTACAATCTCGCCAGGCTGCCGGAAAACTGCGATCCGATTCGCATCGCCTCGGCGAGTGACAACGTTGCCGACGGACTGCGCGGCGTGGATGGGCCCCTGCAGCGCAATCCTGGTGCCAGCGTGCTCATCGCCGGGCGCGGCAGCATTCCCCTCTATGCCGTTGCCTGTGCAAAACACCTGGGCGCCTCTGCGATCACCGTGGCTTCCAATGATCCCTTCGTCCTCGAAACCGCGGAGGCAATCGGAGCGGAATGCCTGCCGGTGGAGGAATGGCCGAAACGCTTTCCGAGCCACGACATCACCATCGACTGCACGAACAGCGTGGCGGGCTTGAGCGCTGTCCTGCAATCAACGGCACCTTTTGGTGAGTGCACGTCGTCGTCAATTTTCTTCGGCGGCCCCATTCCCGTGCCCATGTTCCATCTGAATATGCGTGGCATCACGTTCCACACGGGAAGGGTCAACAGCGCCGCGAGTCTGCATCGGGTGTTGGAACTGGTTCAGGACGGCCTGGATCTCGAGGCCATCAATCCGGCCTACTGGGTCTTCACAGACGCCATCGAAGCGTTAACCAGTGAGCCCTTCAGCCGGAAGGTGATTGTGCATCGATGACGGCTTGACGGGGGGCTAAGGCGCTGCGGTCTCTGAACTCACTGCGTAGTGCATGTTAAGCATGTCAATGAGTGCGTCTGCCCAGCCACGGAACACCGTTGCCGCCGCTGAACGATTGCTCACGCGATTGGCCCGCGTCTCATAGCCTTCGCCCTTGGTTGCCGTCTGCCGGTCTGCGACGCGACCGACCAGGTCCCCTGTCGATGCATCGAAGAGTTCAAGAATCAGCGTCGCCGAACCAGTGGTGGCGGTGTAGGCCAGGGTACTCCGCTGACCCCGCTGGATGACCGGCGCAACGACGTCGAGATCGATAATTGCGGGTCGTAGCGTGAGGACATCCTCCTCCAGCGCATTCACTACCTCGAAACCTGCGGTTTCCAGTTGTTCGCTGAACACCTGCTTCCAGAGCGCCGCGGTGTCCTGCCGGATGCGTTCCATATCGCTGCCGCGAATGCTCTGCGCCCGCTGACGGCGCTGGTCCTGCTGCCAGTTGCTTCGAAACGCGACGATCGGATCGAGGATCATCACCCGCTCGAACACGCTGAAGTCCGCCTTCGGGTCGACGTAGGCCATCGCCAGCGAACTCTCCTCCACCGCAATCAGCCCGTCGAAGGTGCTTGACTGGCCCTCTTCCGCGCCAACGGTGCCAGAAAAGGAAAAGACGAACAGCAACGCCCAGCTCAACCGTTTGGCAGCGTTTCCCCGTGTGAGCAACTGCATGTGATTCCCCCTTGTTATCACCAGAAGATTCAGAAATAGGTCCGAAGCAGGTAGACCCAGAGTCCGATGAGGAACAGCGAAGCCAGAAGTTGCGGCCACATCACTCTCAGGAATCCCTTCTCTTTGATTTGCCGCTGCCTCTCGAGGGCGGCAGCTGACTGAGCTTCGTGAAGCCGGATGAGCCATTGATCGCCAGCGACCTCCAGTTCGTTGCCTTCCTTGTGCAGGAAGATCGTCGCCCGCGATGTCAGCAACCAGAAAATGAGATAGAGAATCCCGCCAAACAACGGAAACAGAAAAATGACGATCAGAAACAACCACCAGGCAAAAGGCTGGCGGCCAACGAGAGAGGCCGTGTTTTCGGTTGTCGTCGTCGGCTCCCAGCCGAACTCCACCAGTTCATGAACGCGTTTACGCAGTGCGGCATCCACCGGTCTACTCCCTGGTCGCTACGGATGGGGCGCGGTCGACGTCATCCCCGAGACGCCAGCGATTATCGGCGGGGGATCTGGTTATTGGGATCCCTGGAACGGGGGAAAAAGGGGGGATATCCCGTTAGAGAGCAGAGGGAGCCCTGGGATCAACAGGTTGACGTCCATCAGGCTGTACCGAGGGCCTTCGCGGCAAAGTCACGAACGGCATCTCCAGCAAAGCCGCCCGCCTCGAAGGCGGCGGACATCTCAAAGGCTCCGTGGCCGAGCTGATACCAGCTGTTGAGACTCCGCTTCGTCAGGCGCACGGCTTCCGGCGGCATGGCGGCAATGTGTGTTGCGGTCTCGAGAGCAACGTCCTGCAGTTCGTTCTGCGGTACGGACAGTGCGACAAGTCCAGCATCCCGAGCCTCCTCGCCCGTCATGGGGCGCGCTGTCAGCAGGTGATACTTCGCTCGAGCCATACCCATCATGAGCGGCCAGTAGGCGGCATGGTCACCGCAGGCAAGTCCTGCCATCACGTGGCCGTCGACGATCTGAGCCGTATCTGCCGCAACGGCGACGTCCGCCATGAGGGCTACCGCAAGGCCGCCGCCGGTGCAGATCCCCTCGAGGGCGGTGACGACCGGAATCGGACAATTGAGGAGGTTGAACACCAGCGCGCGGATGTCTTCATGAACCTCGGCGCGACGTTCGGCGTCGTCGAAGAGCGGTGGCAGAAAGCTCGGGTCGCCACCGCCGCAGAAAATACCGTTCACCCCACGCACGAGTACGGCACGGGTATCGGGTTCACGCGCCACGTCGCGCCACACATCGCCGAACTCGTGGTGATTGGCATGAGTGATGCCGTTGTTCCTGTGGCCTGTATCGATCGTCAGGCGCAGCACGCCGTCTGCTGGGCGGTCGGCTTTGAAGGCGGTGTAGTGTTTGTAGGTTTCCACTAGTCGTCTCCCAGGAGCGCAGCGCCGTGCTGAGTGAGCGTGGCTTCGTCGACGAAGACATGCTGGGTGGCCCCCATGAGGTCGCGGACGATGTGTTGCAGGGGGCTCTCGAGGCGCAGGGCGCTGCCGCCGGCCTGCCGATAGGCCCAGAGCGCAACCTCGAAAGCGACGTCGGTGACGTAGCGCGCGGCGGCCCGCGCTTCCGGCAGCACGTCACGCTCCTGCGCCGCCACCTCGAGGCGGGCAATGCAGTCATACATGTGCAGCCGTGCCCCGGCGAGTTTCGCGTGGGCCGTGGCGAGTTCGGTCTGGAACGTTGCCCGCTCGGCGAGCGTGTTGCGATTGCCGCTGCGCTTCTTGGTACGCGCCAGCTGCGTAATCTCCTCGAGGGCGCGGCGGCCGGCGCCGAGCGGTAAGCCGGCATGAAGCTGCAGGCTCTGGGCAAAGAGCGAGAGATCGTAGGCGCGACTGCCGCGCTTTCGCTCCGCCACTGGAAAGCCGAACCAGTAGCCGTCCGGCACGAGGGCACCGTTTATGGCGTAGTCGCAGGATCCCGTGCCCGCGAGACCCGCCACCTGCCAGGACGCGTCGTCTACGGCAGCCGTATCCCGGGGTGCAACGAAAACGACGGGCCCGAGTTTCTGTTCGCCGTCGGCAAGCATGGCGCCGCCGAGCACCCAGTTCGACTGGTGCATGCCGCTGCCGAAGGACCACTGGCCGGTCACCCGTATGCCCCCCGCCGCAACGGCCGCCTGGCCGATCGGTGCCAGTTGACCGGCGATCACCGGTGGCGTGGCGAACACGGCGGCCACGGCCGCATCGGAGAGGTAAGCCCCTGCGAAGCCCGAGTGAATGGTGCCGATGGCCAGGTTCCAGGCACTCGTCGTCTCCGCAGCCGCCAGCGTTTCCACGATCTCAACGGCTTCCGTGAGCGTGACTCCGGGACCGCCCAGTTCTTCCGGCCACCAGAGCTTGTACAAATCGGCGCCATGCAAGGCGGCGACGGACGAATCCGCAAGGCGTGACTCAGCCTCACTCTGCCTAATCCCCGCCTGCAGGCAGGGCGCAATGTCGGCGACATTGGCCTTGAGCTGTGCAACCTCAGGAGTGACTGACATGACGGATCACCTCCTCTCCAAACTGATCGATGTGGTCGGCAAGCTGGCCAGGATCAAGAGTTTTCGGGCTCACGATGATTCGGCTGGCGCCTACGGCCTGCCACTGGTCTATGAGCGTCTCCGCGCGTTCCGCATCGAGCACCCCTGGCTCGTAGACGCTCAATTCCAGCGCCTCCGGATTGCGACCGGCCGCTTCCGCGGCCACCCGGGCGATGTCGAAGAGTTTGCCGACGGATTCCGGCGTGCCTTTCGCCGGGAAGAAACCATCGGCCAGACGGCCTGCGCGGCGCGCTGCTGCCGGCGTGTGTCCGCCCACGACAATGGGCACCGCGTCGCCCGGCGGTCGCGGGCAGAGGGCAACTTCCGGAAAGCTGATGTAGTCGCCGGTAAAACACGCCGACTCGTTCGCCCAGAGCGTTCTCATGGCGGCCACGTACTCGTCGTGTCGCTGGGCCCGATCCTCGAAGTTGGCGCCGAGGGCCGCAAACTCTTCCCGTAGCCAGCCAACGCCAATGCCGAGACTGAAGCGTCCCCCGGACAACACCGCGAGCGTCGCCGCCTGCTTGGCGACGACCAGCGGCTGACGCTGCGGCAACACGAGCACCCCGGTGGCCAGGCGCAGGGTCGTCGTGTGCGCCGCCACCCAGGCGTGCCAGACGAAGGGTTCGGCCATGGGAATCTGGCCTCCGCCGGCCATCTTTCCGTCCGGACTGTAGGGATAGGTGGAGTTGATGGTGCTCGGCACCACCACGTGCTCACCGGTCCAGAGAGACTCGAAGCCCGCGTTTTCCGCCGCGTTGGCGAGCTTCACTGCCCCGTCCGGAAAGGCAAAGGGACCGATCGAGGCATACCAGTGTCCGAATTTCATCCCGCCCGTCCTCTATGGAAACCCGCAAAGCATAGGGAACGGACACATGGCCGAGAATAATCGATATGATATCCATCCATATCATCCGGATATGCATACCTCATGTTCTCCGCCGACGACATGCTCATGGTGAAAACCATCAACGACCACGGCAGTCTCACCGCCGCCGCCGAGGCCCTGCACACATCCCAACCGGCGCTGAGCCGCAGTCTCAACAATCTGGAGACGCGCATCGGCGCTCGGCTCTTTCAGCGCCTGCCGCGTGGCATGGCTCCCACCGCCTGTGGCGAAACGCTCCTGCAACACGCCGATCAGGTGCAGGCGATCACCCGCTCTGCGCGTGTGCAGGTGGAAGCTCAGGTGCGTCTCGACGCACCGCTGCTCCGGGTCGGGATCGCGCCCTACGTGTCCCTGGCACCAGTGACGCGCGCCATCGCCACCATGGAGGCGGAGCATCCAACGCTGCGCTTCCAGATCGCCGTGGGTGCACCGGACGGCCTTATCGCAGCCCTCTCGGACGGTGATCTGGATCTCGTGATCGGACCGCTGAATCGACAGGCGCGGCACCTCAGGGAAACGCCGCTCTTCGAGGACAACGCCGTGATCATGGTGCGGCGCGAACACCCGGTGCGGAGCCGCCGGCCGAAGCTCGCGGCCTTGATCGATTACCGCTGGGTGCTCCCGGGAGCCGGACATCCGCTCCGACATCGCGTTGAGGCGCTGTTCCTCGATGCCGATCTCCCGCCGCCGCAGGTGCAGATCGAAACGGAAGACATCCCGCTGACTTTCAATCTGGCCCTCCGCTCGGATTTTCTCGTGGCAATCCCCAGAGACGTTGCCCTCTTCGCGCGACGAGATCAGAACATCCGTACGCTGGACCTCGAACTATCAGGCACCTACGCCAGCATCGGCGTTACCCAACATCGGGCGCGGCGTCTGGCTCCGGAGGCGCAGGGTCTGATCGATGAGATGTCGCGGGAGCTTGCACGGGCGGGCGTCTAGCGTGGAAGAGCGCCCTTGAGACAGCTCTCGGAATTGCTGTCACAGCGTGCTGTTATGCCGTGGTCAGGCGATTGCTGCCGGACTCGCTTACAAAGGCAGCGCCCAGCGTCTGCTCGTGCTCACGGCTGGTCACCGTATTCACCAGCCACCACTCGGCCCGCATCTGTTCTTTCGTGAGCGTCGTGACCAGGTAGCCGCGCTCACTCAGATTCAGCCATTTCATGTGCGGCATGCCGGCGAGGATCTGCTCTTCCTGAGGTCGGGCCTCAACGGGATCGTTGTAGCGCGAGCGCGAGGTCACCGAAGAGGTGACCAGCTCCACCGCCACATTGCCCTGGCCCCTGGCGTAGTCATTGCCGAAGGGATTGGCGTGTATGTCGAGCGCCCAGCTCGAATGCAGGTCACCGGTGAGGATGACGTTGTTCCTGATGCCGCCGGTACGCAGATGCTCAATCACCGCCCGTTGATCGACCGGATAGCCATCCCACTGGTCCGGATTCAGCACGGCGCCGCCCTCACCGAGGAGCTGGCCGAACATGCACTGATTACCGAGCACACGCCAATGGGCCTCGCGGTCCGCTGAAGCAGTGAGTTGATGCTGCAACCAGGCGCGCTGCTCAACGCCGAGGATCGAGCGTGAGGGATCGGCAAGACCCGCTGCGTCTGATGGTGCCACCTGCTGACTGCGGCCGTAGAGACGCGTATCCAGCATCAGCAGATCGACCGTGTTGCCGAACCGGAAGCCCCGGAAGATGCGCGGCACAGCAACGGTCATAGGCTGCGAGCGAATCGGCATCCACTCATGATAGGCCTGGACCGCAGCAGCCTTGCGCAGCGCCCAGTCACCCTCCGCCTCCGGCGAATGGTTCTGCGCGCCGTGCATCCAGCTGTTGTTCGCGCTTTCGTGATCGTCCCAGACGCAGATCCAGGGATGCGCCTGGTGGGCCGCCTGCAGATCGGGATCCGATCGGTACTGGCCATAGCGCATGCGGTAGTCGGTGAGGCGGATGATCTCCTCAGTGGGGATGTGCCGGCGCAGGTCCAGCTCGTCCTCGCGGCGCCGCGCGGGATACTCGTAGAGATAGTCACCCAGCTGGATGACGGCATTCAGTTCATCACGCTCGGCGATGCGGCGATACACGTTGAAGTAGCCGAGGGAGTAGTTGGCACAGCTGGTCACCGCAAAGGAGACCGCATCCAGCCCGCCCACGGGTGCGGTGCGGGTTCGGCCGACAGAACTCTGCTGGCCAGCAGCGTGGAACCGATAGTAGTAACGGCGGCCCGGTTGCAAGCCGCGGACGTCCACTTTCACCGTGTAGTCCCGGTTGGCGTGGGTCTGGACCTGGCCGCGGGCCACGATCTCCTCGAGGTTGGAATCGCTGGCCAGCACCCATTCGACGTCGACGGCGCCGTTGTCACGCTCAGCCGGCGATACCCGCGTCCAGAGGACGATGCCGTCGGGGAGTGGATCGCCGCTGGCGACGCCGTGGCGAAAGACCGCTAGATCGTCGCCGACTCCCGCCGCCGCGAAAACCCGTCCGGCCATTCCACTTGCCGCTGCGGCGCTCGCACCGCCCGCTGCGAGAAACCGCCGGCGATTCAGAGTGTGCTTCATGGTTGCTTCACGGTCGCCAGGTGAGCCTCGAACTGTTTCGACATCAGCGTGCTCTCCCAGGTGGCACAGACGTTCGCGGCAGAAAACGAGGCTCTTTCCTGCATCCGCTCCCAATACCCCTTGAGCAGCGGCGAAAACCAGTCCGGATCTGTGCCCATGATGAAATGGACACGAGCGAGCAGCGCCGTGGCCACCACATCTGCCAGTGTATAGCCTGGCCCACAGGCAAATGCCCGGCCGTGGGCCAGGCGTTCATCGAGCTGCGAAAGCATCCCGCGGACGCGTTCATCGGCACTGCCGAGTAGACCCGGATCGGCCAGGCGGGAGAAATCCCGCTGCTCCACCTGGGCGAGTTTGCCCGCGGCAACCTCTGCAAACTCCGGATTCTCCGCGAGCGCTCGTAGCTTCTTCAACGTGACGTCCGTTTTGCCCATGAGGATGAAGTCGCGGAGCTCGTCACTGCGACTCTGGAGGTGCCCAAAGGAGAAAACCCCCACAAAGAGGAAGTTTTCGTAGAAGCCATCGATGAACGCATCAATATCATCGCGTTGGCGTTTCGGGTAGAGATCGGCTTCCGGATGCTGCTCGGCCAGGAAGTAGAGAATCTCCTTACTGTCCTGGATGAGTGTGCCGCCATAGTCCATGACCGGCACCGTCATCGCCGGTTGAAGCCTGACGAACCAGGGTTCGAAGTTGTCCATGGCATACTCGATGTCGACTTCGACATCCTGTGCCTCGAGCAGCCCGGCCTCCTGCACCGCGAGGCGGCAGATCTGCGAACAGATCGAGAGGTCTGCTGTGTAGGTCTTGATCACGGCCAGGGTCTCCCGTCGTTCAGAGCGTCGACTGGCCTTACGCCGGCCGGTGAAGGCCGCAGATCTTGTGCCCGTCCGGATCCTGGAAGTAGCAGAGGTGCATTACACCCATGGAGCCCTCGCGTGGACCGGGCGGCTCTTCGATGCTCGTACCGCCGTTGGCAATAGCAACGTCGTGAAACTCCTTCACCTGTTCCGGGGAGCTGCACACGAAACCAATGGTTGACCCGTTCGCGACGGTCACCGGTTCGCCATTGATTGGCTCGCTCACGCTGAATGTCGAGCCGTCATGCATGTAGAAAAGGCGCGTCTGCCCCGTATCGTTCACATGCACCATAGGTTCCCCAGCGCCGAGCACGCCGAGTACCGCGTTGTAGAACGCCTTCGTTTTTTCGATATCGCTGGATCCAATCATCACGTGGTTCAGCATGGGTAGTCCTCCCTAGGGTATGTTGAGTACAGCCAGGGCTGCGCCGTAGCCGTCTAGCCTACGAGACTGGCCCGGCAGTTGAAACCGAGCTCACCCTTACTCGGCGACGTCCTGCAGTCGGCACCAACGCGAACGGATCGCGGAGCGCAGGCGCGTCGAGTAAGGCAACTCGCGCAAGAGGCGCTCGAACTCCCGCACCTGAAATCCGCTCTCCGTTAGATCCAGCTCGGGTAACCGGGCGAACCGCTGACTCTTCCGCGTAGAAAGATAGAGCACATCGAGCATGGCCTTTTCGGCGGAGGCAATGAGGTAAGACTGGCGCGTGTCGCTCCATTCGATGCCATCCCTCATGAGCTCAGGCTTCATGCCGAAGAACTCAAAGCGTCCCACTGGGGAGTCGAGCGTGCGGCCGCGTCCGGTCGTAGCCACCTGTGAAGCACGCGGAATCTGGGAGATGACGCCGTGCAGGTGCAGCGCCGTCAGGAACGACACGTACCCCTGCTCCTTACCCAGCACGTAGGGCACACACGCCAGCGGATGGAAGTACGGGTGTTTCGTGTCGGCCCAGACCCCTTTCGTCACCCGGGTTACGGCGCGCTTGTCCGCCAGCCGGGCAAGCTGGTGCGAGGCGGCGGAGGGGGAAAGCCCACCTGCCGCTGCGTAGTCACGAGTCGTGAAGACGATGAAGTCGTCTGTGCCGAGAAGATCAAGCATGGGTTTGCAGCGCTTCGAGCACGCGCAGCTGCATGGCTTCCCAGGCAGCCCGATTGCCCAGGCTTTTTCGGCTGTCATCGTCCAGGAAAGCAACGACCTGGCCTTCATAGTCCTGCCAATCGAGCGACATGAGCGCATCCATCGCACCCGCCAGCGGCGCACCCGCCAGAGCGTTGGCCTGCGCCGCCGCCGCAAAGTGACCGCCCTGGATGAGCACGTTCAGATCGAACACGTCGCGTGCCTGAGTGGCCGCTCGACCGTCAAGTGCCCCGACTTTCTGCACAACCGCTGCCCTGCCCGTGTAGTGGCGGCAGGCATAGGCAAGCTTGCGATATGGTTGGGTGACCAGTGGGTTCAACGTCTCGTGAACGGACTCCTCCCCAGGAGCTTCTTCTTCAGAACCACCAGCACGCCGGGAAAACTCAACCTTCGTGGGGAGCCTCTGACCTGAGGAGCGAAGCAACGTGCAACGAAAGCGCTGTGTGGTCTGCGTGTGCTTGGCCTTCGCTGGATCGTTGAGATGGATGGCGTCGATGCCCACAAACCTCAGGCTGCGCTGGAAGGCTGCATCCTCAAGGATCTTGTAGCCGTTCTTTTTGAGGGTCTCCACGCTACCGGCCAGCACGTCCAGGTCCATGTCTTCAGAGTAGCGCGGACTGTTGAAAAAGAAGCGCAGGTTGACGCCGCCCTTGAGCACGTACAGGTCGGGCCCAGACAGTTTTAGAAGTCGATCCAGAAAATAGAGGTGGAACGCTTCGCGAAGCTGAGTATCGGAAAACATGCTTTATTATGCGTCTATATTGACGATATCTTCAATATAGACGCTTATTTAGAGCCGCAATGCCATGCAGTGCGACCTAATCAGGTTCCGGCTACTGAGGCTAATCGAAACATTCGGCATATTATGTTTCGATTGTTTCGCCTACCGTTGACTCATCCAGACCGGAGCCCTCATGAACGTCCGCACCACGCTGAAGCGCAACGAAATTCTCGATACCGCCTCGCAGCTCTTCGCCCGGCACGGCTACCAGGGTACGAACATGAAGCTGCTGGCCCAGGAAGCGCAGGCATCCACCTCGACGATCTACAGTTACTTTCAAGACAAAAACGACCTACTTGCGCAATCCATCGAACGGCGCCTGGAAGCGCTCGAAGAACGGCACCTGGCCCGCGTGCGGGAAATCGACGATCCGGTGGAAGCGCTGCTTCAGGGCGTCAGCCTGTTGAATGAGGCGATCGCCGAGGACCCGCTGCTTTCCAGCCTGCTCGTCTACGAATCGCGAGTTGCAGACGTCCGGATTCGTGCTCACGCCCGGCGGGTTCTGCAGCGGGTGGACGCGCACAGTGTGGCACTGGTCCGGCAAGCGATCGATCAGGGGATCATCAGCTTCGAAGATCCGGAGGCGCTCGTGACGACCTTCCGCCTGGCTTTCCAGGGCTGGCTGCTGAACCAGCTGCATGGGGAAAACCAGCTCAGCCAGGCGCAGCTGACGCTGGCCATCAAACGACTCATTCTGGAGCTGATCAACGATGACTGAATCTCAGGCAACCGTCGAAGCAGACGTGGCCATCATCGGCGGTGGCCCCGTCGGTCTTGCTGCGTCCCTGCTGCTGGCCCGTCAAGGCGTGCGTTCCGTCGTGCTGGAAAAACACCCCACCACGGCCACGCATCCGAAAGCCTCTGCCTTCAACACCCGCACCATGGAAATTCTCCGCGAGCTCGGCATCGCTGATGAAGTCTATGCCAACACCGGACCCGTGGGCGGCGTGTCCTTCTACACGAGCCTCACGGGCTACAAGCTCGGAGAAATCTCCATGCAGGACGCGCCTGGCTACGTGGAGAACCTGCTGGCCTCCACGCCGTCGCCGCTGACGATTTCCTCGCAGATCGTCCTGGAAGCCATTCTGAAAGAACATGCCGACGCCAACGAACTGATCAACGTGCGCTTCAACACCGCAAAAACCCGTCTGCAGCAGGATGACTCCGGTGTCACCATCGATGCCATAGATCGT
The DNA here is from genome assembly GCA_965230005.1 of Pseudomonadales bacterium. Lineage (GTDB taxonomy): Bacteria > Pseudomonadota > Gammaproteobacteria > Pseudomonadales > Azotimanducaceae > SZUA-309. Next base: position 4,700,757 of record OZ245934.1, on the reverse strand, counting down.
GCCGCGGACCAGCCGCTCACGGTGCGAGCGGCCTACGCAATCGCCTGCGACGGCGCCGCAAGTCCCACCCGCAAGGAGCTGGGCCGGGAACTGATCGGACCACCGGCCTTCGGCCACCAGATCAACGTGTATCTGAAAGCGGACATCGAGACGCTCCTCAACGCCCCCTCGCACCAGGCGCTCTACTGGATCACCCGACCTGAAGCGGCTGGCGTTTTCATCGGCCTGGGTGGCGACTGGAAGCACTGGTGCTTCAACTTCAGCTACTTTCCGGAACGGGGCGAAGCCCCTGAAGATTTTACGGAAGCAAAATGCCTCGAGAAGATCTATCGAGCCATCGGTACCGACCAGATCGACGTCCGGATTCTGAGCATTGGTTCCTGGGTGCTCTGCGGTCAGGTCATCGATCAGATGCGGGATGGGCGCGTTTTCTTCGGCGGCGACGCGGCCCACCTGAACATTCCAACCGGCGGCTTCGGCTTCAACACGGGCATGCAGGAGATCCACAACCTGGCCTGGAAGCTCGCCTACGTCCTCAAGGGGCGTGCCCCGGATGCCCTGCTCGACAGCTACGACGCAGAACGGCGTGGCATCGCCGTCTACAACATCGAGCGCAGCCGCGAGAACGCCTACAACATCCGGAAAACCGGCGCCGGTGTCGGGGCTGAGGTGCTCGACGCGGACGAGCTCGAGCTGGATACGGAGTGCGGTCGGCGGCAGCGCAAAGTGCGCAGCGACGCCATTGCCGCACAATCGTCCCACTTCATCTTTCTCGGTCAGGAAATCGGCTTCGGCTACTGGGACTCCCCGCTCGTGACACCCGATGGCAGCCTGCACTACGCCGACGAGCACAAGGTGGAAGACCCCGTACACACCTACGTCGCCAACGCCCGGCCAGGCGCCCGCGCACCGCACTGCTGGCTGACCCGCCCGGAGGAAGAGACGCCACTCTCCACCATCGACCTCTTCGATACCGGCTTCACGCTGCTGACGACACCCGACATCGAAACACACCTAGCGTCAGCCCCTGCGGCGCTCTGCACCTACCGCATCGGCGCCCCGGGATCAGAGGCGGATCTCATCGATCCGTCCGGCGACTGGCAGCGCAACTACGGTATCGATCGTTCCGGCGCGGTGCTGATCAGACCGGATGGTCACGTCGCCTGGCGCGCCACCGGAGCGATCGACGAATCAGACATCCATCAGGCGCTCGCCCGGAGCCTCGCCAAATAACCCTCGGACTCTCAAGGAGAACGACATGGTCTCACCCGTAAAGCTCGCCCACATTGCACTCAAGACCAACGACATCAAGGCATCGAGTGAGTGGTACAAACACGTACTCGACGCAGAGGCCGTGTTCGAGAACGAAATGCTCTGCTTTCTGACCTATGACGATGAGCATCACCGCGTGGTGCTTGCTCAGGATGACGGCTATGAGCCCGGCGGGGCCTCGGCCGGCCTGCACCATGTGTCCTTCACCTACGAAAGCCTAGACGATCTCTTCGATACCTTTGAGCGGCTGCAGGCGCTCGATATCAGACCGCACTGGTGCATCAACCACGGGCCGACGCTCTCCATGTATTACCTCGATCCGATGGCCAACCAGGTGGAACTGCAGATCGATGCCATGTCTTTGACGGAGGCCATCGACTTCGTGAAAAGCGACGCCTTTTTGGCGAACCCGATCGGCATAGAGTTCGATCCGCAGGAAATCAACGAGCGACGCAAATCCGGCGAAGCGGCGGAATCGTTGACGGCCTACGGACCATGAACGCGCCGGATATCAGCGCCCGCCTCGCCTGCGAGGACCTGATGGTCGAGTCCTACCGACTGGTCGACGAAGGTCATGCCAGCAGCGTTGCGGGTCTCTTCACCGACGACGGCCGCTTTACGGTCACAGGCGCTGTAGACGTTGCAGGCAAAGCGGCGCTTGCCGAGTTCTTTTCAGCCAGGGAAGCAGACAGCAGCAGACAGACTCGCCACTGCCTGAGCAACCTCTCGTTCAACGCAAGCTCGCCTGGCGAGGCGACTGTGAGGGCCACACTGATGCTCTTCGTGCTCGGCGAGAACCGCGCCTCCACGCCGAGCGCGCTGGCGGATGTGCGGGATCGCTATCGTCGCGAGGGAGGCAACTGGCGGATCGCTGAGCGGACGACGACCCTGGTCGCAGGAGGGGCGTAGCGGGAGCGCTCGCGTAGATCTACTCCGCCTGCAACTGCACGCGGAATTCCATCGTCGATCTTTCCAGAACATCTGCTTGCCGCACGGAATCCATGCGCAGCCGGTAGAGGCCATTCTCAATGCTTGCCATAGGCACAGTCACTACCAGCGAATCGCGCGACCCGACCCCTGTTGTTTGTTCCATCACCGTCTGCCAGGAGACCTCTGCACCTGTCGTGCTCAGGGCACGCTCAACCTGAATGTTCATCTGTTCAGCGTCTGCGAAATTTGGATAAGCAATGAGCGTCAACCAGGTTTCTGAAGGCGAAACCTCCAGAACCGGCACATCAATTGAACCTGAGCTTCGCATCACCTCCAGATACGCAACGTTCGTAGAAGCAAGCGCGGCGGCGGACTCCGGTGCGTCTATCGGCGCCCGGGGAACGCTGACGATCGACGCAAGAGCAATCCCGGCGACCAGCGCTGCTGCCATCCGCATCCATGGCTGCCCGGTAATCAGTTGCACCACGCTGCTGGATGCCCGTTCTGTCGGTTGCGCTGACTGCTCGACAGCCGACTCGTTCGAGTCCAGAGCGTCTTCCAAGGCTTTCACCACCAACTCATGAGCAACTTCGTTCGTTTCCAACGTTTCCGCCATCGGCACACGCCCCTCCATGATGGCCTTAGCGTCTTCATCACTCAGTTCAGGTAGCGACTTCGCGATATCGTACTTGCTGTAATTGCTCATGTTGTGTCTCCGCCGTGGCGGATCTCCGTTCAATCTTCCAGCGACCCGCCAAGACCCGTCTTCGCTTCGAGCAACAGCTTCTTCAAGCGGCCCTTGGCTCGCGAAACCACTTTACGCACATGTTCGGGATCTTTAATGCCCAGCGCTTCCTTGATCTCAATTTTGTCCTGCTCGTAGATGAAGTAGCGCAGAAGCACCTCCCTGTCCCTCAGTTCGCCTGTGGTGGTACCCAGCTCAGCGATTACCCGCCGCATGATGAGAGTTGTTTCTTCATTGGCCACCACCTCGTCAGGCGGGAGCTGGTCATCAGGAATGCTATCGACGAAGTCCGGATCGCTGAGCTTGTCTCGCCTGGAAAGCTCCTCGACTTTCCTGAAGCGAAGATTCCTGGCGATACCGTAGATGTAACCACCGAGCCGCTCGGGATCTTCAATCTTTCCCTCACGCAGGCGGAAGATGGCGATTGATAGAGACTCCTGAACCAGATCTTCAACGTCATGAGGAAACTGAGGCATCTGCCGCATGAGTACATAGCGCAGGCGCCCTCGGTAGCGCTGATCCAGCGCGTCTTCGGCCGCAGGATCCTTTTTACGGATCCTGCGGACCAGGTCTTTTGCGATCTCGCTTTCTTCGAGTTCGCTTTGCTGGGCATCCATTCGAGCACCGGCCTCACGGACGAACGCCTTTAGGCTACCCTGCTGATCGGCGCTGACAAGTCTGATGACGTTGTCCGACTCTTCGATCAGATGCTCGCGTTCCGCATCATTGGCTTCCGTGAGATCTGTCATAGCGGAACCTGAGCCATGAGAAAAATCAGCATTCCTGAGAGCGCGGCTATCTCCAGACTGACCAGATGCTCATGTCGATAGTCCCCGCCACTTTCTTCCCCGACCCCATCGGCTCTTCCCAGGCGTGGTCTGAACCAGGTCCACGTCAGCACGATCGATAGCGCAATCAGGCCGGCGGTCGCGAGCCTGTTACCCGAAAGGGCCACAAAACTATCAGCGCCCCAGCGGTCAAGCGTCAGATAAACCGTCCAGACTCCGAACGCCGTGGCAATCGCTCGGCGGTTGGTCGCTCTATGCCTCTCGTCGGTCATCGTCTCGATCTCTTCCCGCCGTCTCTTTCACTACTGCATCGACTCCCCGGAATGTCTCACTTTCAGGCGAGAAAAATCGTTCCCGCGTAGATGAGACAAAAACAGCTGTGCCTGCAGTAGCTGGATATCCGAGGGAGAAAACGGGGACGGCAGGAATGGGTTCAAAACCACAACTCACAGAAGTTACGCAGATCTCGGACGAGTCGCCGTCACAGCGGCCGCGAAGGCGCGCATGGGACCTTGCCGCGGAGCTGCGAGATCGCAAGGTCTGCCGCACGGCGATCTCTTACATGCTGGTGATGTGGCTGAATCTGCAGATCGGCGACGTTATGTTTCCGATGCTCGGCCTGCCGGACTGGTCGTTGACTCTCATTATCGTCGTCGGGGTGATGGGCTTTCCCGTCGTCCTGCTAATGGCCTGGGTGTTTCAGGTGACTCCTGAGGGTATCGTGGTCGACAGCGATGATAAGACCAGCGCGGGTACAGAGCGGCGCCTGGATACGCTGGTCAATCTGCTTCTTCTACTATCTTCAATCGTTCTGTCGTGTCTGCTCCTGCTGCAGTTTTCCACAGACCAGCAAACCGTCCTGGCTTCCATCACCGCGCGCGAAATGCCTCCGAGAGTCGTGGTTAGTGAGCTGTCCTTTCAATCCACCACCGCCGATGCTGCAGAGCTTGCCCAGGCCATCCACAACGAACTGCAACACCTGCTCATCAATCTGGACGGTATCGAGGTACTCCCGCACACAGAACAGATTGCAACAAAGGAATTCACACGCAGACTGGCACTGTCGGGCAGTCTTCTGCTCGCTGATGGCACTGCGCACGTACTGGCTCATGTGATCGACCTGTCAGCCGGCCGCTACCTGACGTCAATCGCCTTCAACATTCAGGTAGACAACGTGCTGGCGCTCGAGATCACCGCGGCAGAGCGGATCGTCGCGGAGGTCAGCGAAGTCATTCTGACAACGACATAGCCCAAAACACCCGCATGTGTCCACACGCACGTTAAACCCGAGGCGAGAGGCTCGATGCCACCTTCGGTGAACATACTTGCCGGACGCAGAATTATTGAAAGGGATATGATCCACAAAATGTTTGATTGCCATCATCCGATTCGCTTCGGGGCGGCTTAACCTCCCATGGTAAGACGGCACAGCAACGTCTTCTGCCTGATCGTGGCGCTGGCACACTGCGGCGGAGTCGGAGCAGCATCAGAACCACCGGTCGCAACCCATGAACTTTGGGCTGGCACCGAGAAGCGCTTCGAACTCCAGGCGAACGAAATCCATCGGTTCCATCTACCCGATCAGAGAGGCGGCCTGATCACCGTAAGGGCGGAACGGGCAGCTTCTGCGATCGATGCGCAGGGGCAGGCATATGCACCGAGCGGCGTCGACTTTCAATGGGCCTGGGTGACAGCAGGTGTCGACTCGATTCGGGTGTACACCGTCGAGGTTGGTCAAAGCACGCCCTATTGGATTCACTATCTGCCAGGTGCTTCGGTGTCTGAGGGCAGTGAAGCGCTGACTGCGAGTACAGCAGCGGCAAGGCTCAACGACGATCAGAGCAGTGACCGACGCCATGCAATCACTCTTAACAATCGTGCGTTGCAGAGCTGGCCCGGTGACGCATTACCAGCGCACCTGTTAGTGCTGCATATGCGTCAGGCAGATCTGATGAGGCGCGAGCTGGACTTTCAAGGCGCCATGGATCATGCAACCGAGGCCCTTGAGCTGGCAAGAAAACTCGAGGACGAGGCATTGCCCGAAGCCTGGATCTGGAACGAAATCGGCGCGATTTACAATCAGCAGGACCGTTACGCCGAAGCGGAAGCCGCGTTTTGTCAATCATTCAGGACTGCAGCAACGATGTCGGACTGTAACGTGGCGACGGTGCAGTCCGCAGCCTTCGAGCACACATACTGGCCTGGAAGGTCCGCCATGTTCATGGGGCTGCTGGAACACCACAGGGGCCGCCTGGAGAGCGCATTCGAGTGGTATCAGACGGCGCAGACACTGACGCCCGACTGGGCAAACGACATACACGGGTTACTGATTAACAACCTTGGTGGCGTTGCGCTCATGCGTGGTGATCATGCCTCCGCACTGGCCTCGTTCGACGAAGTTCGACGATCCGCGCTGGAATCGGGCAATCACCACCAGGCCGGGATGGCACTGGGCAACATAGCCGCCGTGCACATGATGACGGGCCAGATTGATCAAGCCATCGAGCACTTCCGCGAATCGCTCGACTATCGCCGTGACGAGCACGATAAAGGCGAAGCAGCGCATATTGAATATCAGATCGGTTCTCTTTATCTGAAGCTTGGAAATCGAAACAACGCAGCTCACTTTCTGGAAAAGAGTTACGAGGTCCGACGGCAGAACAATTTGAGCGGCCTCGGCAGTTCCGCGCTGAAACTCGGCTCTCTGCGGCGTGAGCAGGGCAGGTTCGATGAAGCAGTCGAACTGCATCGGCAGGCGTTCGAAGAGTTTGCTCGGATCGACGATGTCGACGGCCAGTTCGAATCGCTGATCGAACAGGCTCGAGATCACATCATCATGGAGCGCGCAGAACCTGTTGATCAGGTGCTCGCGGATGCAGCGGAACTACTTCCTCAGGTGGAAGACCTGCGTCTCTATGGTCGCTACCACTACCTGCTGGGTAGCAGCTCTGTGACACCGAACGACGCGATCGCCGCCTATCAGCAGGCACTCCACTACGACAGGTTGATCGACGATACCTTTGCGCAGATCGACACCCTGCATCAGCTCGCCGTCAGTCAGGAAAGAGCGGGGGATACCGCCGCGGCGATGGCAACGCTCGATGAAGCAATCGCCACTCTCGAGCAATCCCGCCTCGGTGTGGCCAATCACAGTCTCAGGGCGAACTTCACCGGCGTTCACATGGACGTCTACAGCAGCAAGATAAATCTGCTCATCGATGCCGGTGATTCGGACGGAGCGCTTCAGATCGCCCTGCGCAACCGGACCCGTGTTCTGTTCGAGTCACTGGTCTACGACACCGCTCGCGGCGACGACCCGCTGGAGGTGCGAGCGCGTAACCTCCGAACCAAGCTTGCCGCCAAGTCGGAAGCCCGCCGCCGGCTTGTCATGCGCTGGCCGGAAAGCGACGAGCTGACAAACATCGACGCGGAACTGGCAGACATTGTCAACGAACTGGACACCTTAGAGAGCCAGCTCATGTCGGGACGGATCGGAGAACTGCCGGCGTTGTCCGCTACTGAGCTTGGGGCCCTCATACCGGACAATGCGTTACTGGTGGTGCATTGGCTCGGCGAAGATCGAAGCTGGCGCTGGGAGGTGCGATCGGACGTTACGCGGGTGGCATCGCTGCCGGGTCGGTCTTCAATCGCCGGCGACATCAGCGAGTTGCGGGAAGCGGTGCGCGGTGCACGACGGCGGACGCCTCCCTCAGACAAACTCACGGCCCAGTTGCTCGGTGATACGGATCCACGCGAGTTCAGCCGAATCTTCGTGATCCCTGATGGCGTGACCGCCTTAGTGCCCTGGGCAGCCATGACCAGAGAAGGCACCCCCCTGATCGAGCAGACGCCAGTGACGGTCATTCCCGGAGCCGCCATGCTCCAGGAACGCCCGGTTGCTGAAAGCAGCAGAAGTGCACTGATCTTGTCTGATCCAGTGTTCGGGCGTGACGATCCTCGCGGCAGTCCTGGTATGCCCGAATCGAGCTTCACGCGACTGGTTTACTCCGGCGCGGAAGCAGAGTCAGTCCGCAAGACACTGAACGGTGGCGGCTTCGACGTGACCGATCTTCGTGGCTATGCCGCAAACAAGCAGAACCTGCTCGACAACGCGGCTCGTGCAGGGGTGATCCACCTGGCTACCCATGGTGTCGCAGACCACGAGTTTCCCCAGACATCCGGTCTGCAGTTCGCTTCCGTAACCGAAAGCGGCGAGCCAATCACAGGTCTCCTCTCTTTATCGGAGATCTATGGTCTCCATCTGAAGGCGGATCTGGTGGTACTGAGCGCCTGTGATACTGCCATCGGCCGCGAGGTGGTGGGCGAAGGCCCAATCAGCCTGGCCCGAGGTTTTCTGATTGGAGGAGCTCGCCAGGTGATCGCGAGTCTCTGGCCAGTCAACGACGAGGCGACCCAGGAATTGATGACGGCGTTCTACGCCGCCTGGATAGAGGGCAGAAGTCCGTCCGTCGCACTGCAACTCGCACAGCAGGAGCTCGCCAGCCGCGGCCGGTTCGGTGGCCCTCGATATTGGGGCGCGTTCGTGCTGGTGGGCGCTGCTGAGACAAATCGCTCGTCGGTAGTAGGTGGTAGACGGGAATTCCTTAAATCAACACGGGAAACTAGCCATGAACTACTTCAGAGCGCTGCTACTGATATCCACGATACTGTTGCTCACCGGATGCAAGGGGGTCTTCGCTAAAAACTGGGAGATCGCAGAAGCGTACTGTCCGCCAAACGCAGGGGGCGTTCACATCTCGGTGGGAGACAAGTTAAAAACCTTTCAGAACTCGAAGGCTGTAGACCTGATCAATAGCGGAACGACCATCGGCCTGACGGTCGAAGATTTTGATCCGGTGGACTTCAACTACCTCTGGGCAGTAGTTCAGTTGCCAGGCTCCGCAGAAGTCCACGACGAGTGCCTGCTGCTTGAGCGCGCTGACGTGAACGGCACGAAAAGCCTGGAGATCTTTCTACACTCCCGGCCTCCCTCAGGTCCCGTTGTCGATTGCAAAACTCTGATCACCGAAGCTTTCAAAGACAACGTGCGGAACAGCAGCCCAACGGAACCTGCATGCCCGAATACTCATCGGGGCGGCTGGCGGGCTTATTAAGCGTCCTCGATCTTCAGAGAATCCGGTTTCCGAGAACCATCCTTCCTCTTCGGGCAATCAACGGGGGCATGAGATAGCACCAGGGAGAACGGCTGCGGCTCCATGAGCTTGGTGGCGGATACCCGGATTCTCCACAGATCTTTAACCGGCGCGGGCGATTCCGCCCGCTCGACGTTGTTAATGTGATCCTGGTCCCGCACGGCGGAATATCCATAGCCGCTCAACGCGTCGGGCTTCAGCGTCCAGGGCAACACCTTGGCTCCGGTATCGGGTTGAATCAGCACAACGTCGAGATCGTTGCGAAGCACGGGCGTGGCCGGGTCGCAGTTTTCATCGTCGCAACTCACCCCTGCTCGATCGTCCCAGGCCAGCGTGGCACGCAACTGCTGCGCTTCCGTGAGCATCACGCAGCGCTCGAGCGCAGGCTCCTCCGAGCTCAGCGCCGCTTCCAGCCAGAGTCCTGGTTCTCCAGCCATCGAAGCGGCCGCTTCCGCATTCACCAATCCCCAACCGGTCATGCCGTCCGGGCCTTCGTGATAACCGGGTTCATTACCGTTTTCCGGGCCCAGCTGATCCACTGCCGTGTGCACCAGAAGCGCTCTGATGGTGGAGGGCAACGCCGCATGGAGCTCCGCATCGTTCATGCGCTGCATCACGAGAGCGACGATCCCACTCACCACCGGGGCCGCCATCGAGGTACTGCAATCCGGGTAGTAATAGTCCGCGGTTAGCGCCATCGCTGCCCAGATGCCGTTGTAGTCATCAGGGTTGTCATGACATCCGGGGGCAATCAGATCGGGCTTGATCCGCCCATCGAGAGTTGGGCCGCTGCTGGCGCCCGGGACCACGCAGCGGACTTGATCGGCGACGCAGCTCGCTGCTTCCGCAGCGCCCACAAGGATAGTGTTCTTCGAAATGTTGGTCGGCGCACTGCGACCCTTGGTCCGACAGCCGGGATAACCCGGCTGGCAGAAGCCTGCCGCCCACACATGGGGCACTGCTGGGAGCAGCACGTCGAAATCCTCGAAGAAGCCTCCGCGGACATAGTCATCGAGCAGACCATATTCGGACCGGTAGGTGTCAAATCCATCGGGTGGGTGGATCTCATAGGAGTGGTTGATCAGGTGTGAGCCATCCGTGGCGAGTGCCTCCGCGTAACGGCTGAAGTTGGTGCCCATGGCCCGGTAATCACCGATCCCTGCTTCCGGCGCATGGCCATAGCGCTTTTCGTCTGCGATACCACCACCGGCAGCAATGGACGCCACATGGGTGCCATGGAAAAGATCGATATCCGGGCTGCGCTTGATGTAGATCCGGCCGGTCAGGTCTTTGTGCTCTTCGTAGATGCCGAAGTCGGCAATCGCGAGTTTGACGCCCTGACCCGAAAGATCGAAGGTCCTGCCGGGACAGGTAGGCGGCAGGCAGATGTTCATGGGGCCGTCGGCCCGAGTAGCCGCTCTCGCGTGCTCATTCAACGGCCGAAGAACGCCAGGGCCTCGCTCGATTCTGCGGATGACAGCCCGCTCCACGGCGCTGAGGGCGTTGATGCGCTCCAGGCTGATTCGGGCTTTCCAGGTTCTGGGGGCATGCAACTCTGCTGCCGGATCGAGCTCCTGCAATACACACTCGATCGCCTCTCGGCGCACGCCGCGGTAAAACTGCACGAGAACTTCGAACGTCTCATCGGGGTCCGCGCGGCTGATGGCAGGCACGACCTTTTCTTCGATACCCAGATTCTCGTCCGCCAGAATCGTCGGAGGGCTTGAAGTGACGCTTAAGGTCCTTTCCATCAATGCGCCTGCATCCACCGTGTTCGGTAGCGAGACCACAAACTCATCAGGGCCCCTCCGGTCGAGAACCAACACCTGGGCAGCATCAAACAGCTCCTGGATGCCCTCGAAAGAACGGATCTCCATGACGAAGTAATTGCGGTCGAAGACCGTGGTGCAGTTCACAGCGGCTTGAGTGGTGCCGCAGAAGACCAGCGCAGACAGTCCGAGTAAGGATACGAACGAAGACAAGAACCGCTTCATAGATCCTTCCACCTGCGGGGAGGGATCTTGACTATCTCACAAAACGATCACTGCCGCTTGCGCCTGCGGAGCGCCAACGTGCTTTAGAATCGGTCTGACGAGGCAATGCTGAAGGTCCAGCAGGGCCGCGATCAGGACAGCGTGAGTTGTTACTTTCTAAACAGGATCCCCACCCAACACCGCCGGCGTCTCGCAATAAGTCGTCAGAATGTACCGCTGATGCTTCCCGATCCGCTCCCCCAACGCCTCGGCAATCACCGGGATCTGCCCATTCATCGCGAAGTACTTCAACATGCCTTTGTTCTGCTGCGTGAGCGGCATGATGTCCGGCGATGGCGGCAGCACACTCATGCTCATCGTCGCCCAGTAGACGTCGGCGGCGGTCACTGCGTCGCCGACGAGATAGGGGGAGCCGTTGGCTTCCTGGCTGGCAAGACGCCGATCGAGAAGCTTGAGCACGTCGGCGACCTTACCTGGCGCCGCGGCGCTCGCGTCGTCGCTGTAGCCGTATTTTTGAGCCAAGGGACTGTCCGCGAGGATCCGCATGTTCCAGACCAGTCCGTCTTCACCAAGAATCACTGCACACAGCCCGAACACTTCAACGCGCTGCTCGTAGTCATCCGGAATCAGTTTTGGGGAACCCGGCGCACCGATGCGTTCTGCGAGCGCCAGCTGTTCACTCCAGACATTCCGCGGCCGCTCCTCGTCGTGGAACATGGTCGGGATGCTCGTCTGACTGGTGAGCTCGTAAAGCCTCGCCTGCCGGTCCGCGCCTGTTTCTCTATCCACGCCCATCATGGGGTGCAGCGCGCGAATCAACGGAATGCCTTTCACGAAGCAGAGATTCTTCAAAGCCTCCGCGTACAAGGCGGGGATCCCCGGAATGAAGGTTACCCGCGTGCCGCTTTTCATCGCGGCCGCTTCGTCGAGGGTTACGAACTTCGGACCTATGGGCGCTGCATCACTCATCTGACATTCCTCCTTTGGCAGAGGCGCATATTTGCCAAGCGCCGACGATGAGTCAAAGGCTCATCGAGTCGCGAAATCCGCACCCTGGCGCTGGCAGGTCGCGCCAGTCAGGGCGCCTGGTGCAAACCGATACCCCGGCTAGCACCCGTTATCAGCACGTCCATGTCAGGCTCTTCTGGCCGGCGCGGTGTCCAGCCCCAGCGCATCCGCCCAGAGCTGATTCAGCTGCCAGATCGACTTTTCATAGAGGCTGAGCCGGCCCTGGGTCGTCATGGCCCCGTTGAGTCCGAGCCAGGGACCGCGGTTCGCCTCGATGTCTTCCTCGTGAATGGTGCGCAGCATGGTCATGAGCTCTGCACGGCTGGCGTCGTCCATGGCTTCCGCTGCAGCGCGGGTTGTCATCGCGTGGATCCGGAGCGTCATCTGGTCATGGGCAGTCGGCTCGAGTTGATACCAGGCAGCACCGTTGGCAGATGCCGCAAAGAGCAGCGTCGGGAAGACGCAAATCGCGAGCAGCTCGTTCTTCTGCTCACCCTCGAGCTTTGTGAATACGGCCTCTTCGCTTGCATGCTCGGGCTTTGCGGGCATACGCAGCAGCACCCAGGGTTCCCCCGCGTTGTCGTCAACGCTCGAGAGTCGGGCCGGATACACCGGCTGAAAGGTCGTCTTGTGTGTGCCTATGTGGTGGTAGGCCTCCATGAAGTTCTCGACCAGAATCTTCCAGTTCCAGGGGCTGTCGAACTCGATGGTGTCGACAACGACCATCTGCTCGAAGTCGTAGTTCTCGATCAGCTCTTCAAGGCCTGCCAGCTGCGGCGCGAGCGGTTCTGCTTCCGGATTGACGTTCACGAAAACAAAGCCCTGCCAGAGCTCAACAGCCAGCGTCGGCAGGCGGCACTGCTTCGCGTCAAAGTCCCGCGCGCCTTCCATCATCGGTGCGCTGCGCAGGTCGCCGGTGAGTTCGTAGGTCCAGTTGTGGTACGGGCACACGAACCGGGTCGCGTTGCCGGTGCCCTCGGCGACCGGCATCGCACGGTGCAGACAGACGCGCGACATGGCGCGGATCTCATCGTCGCGCCCGCGCACGACCACAATCGGCTGCGCCGGGAGATCAATGCAGCGGTAATCGCCGGCGTTGGCGAACTGTTCCTCGCGACCGACACACAACCAGCCGGTTCTGAACAGGGTTTCCCGTTCTCGTTCGAAAACCCGGGCCGACGTATAAGCGTCCGGCGGCAGGGTCCACGCTTCCTCGAGGGGATTTCGGATGCGCTCAAGGGCATCGGACTGGATCAGTGTCTGGGCTGGGGTGGACATGGTTATTCTCCTCGTCCTCGCACGAGATAAACTGTTCAATCAGTTTCTTTCTATCAATTGATAGAAAACTAATAATCCGTATACTGCGCCTTGCTGTCAAGCACAGGAACCCCATGGCGAAGCAGGCGCCACCCCCGCAGACGACAAAACCCAGGATCGGTCGACCGCGCGCGAACCCCAGTAAATCCAGTCAGCCGGCGGCCGAAGGCATTCTGGCCGAGGCCCGGCGGCTCTTCCGCCAGAAGGGCTTCAAAGCCACCACCACCCGCGAAATCGCAGAAGCAGCAGGGTTGCGTCAGCCGTCACTGTTTCACTACTTCAAGAACAAGGACGAGATCTTCCGTGCAGTCGTTGCCCGCACGGTGGAGCCCGTGCTCGATTTCATTGAAGCGGAGTCCAAGCGCGGCGATCCGGTCGACGTCGCGCTCTATCGCCTGATCCGGCACGACACCCACCACCTGTGCACCAACGAAAATGTGCTGGGTTCCCCCTTCCAGTTCCCGGAGCTGACCGAGGAATCCCAGCCGGAATTCTGGGCGATGCGGGAGCAGATCATCGATACGTATCGTGCCCATCTGCGCCTGGGTAAGACGCAGGGCGTGTTCGACTTCGATGATCTGGAGATCGTGACCAACTTCCTCTTCTCACTGGGCGAATCGACGCTGACCTGGTTTCAAAGAGATCGCAGCCGCCATGACCCGGACACGGTGGCGGATACGGCGGCGGATCTGGGATTGCGTGCAGTGCTGGCTGATCAGAGCAGGTTCGAAGAACTGCGACACCAGCGCTGACTGACGCAGAACGCTGTCGTACAAACGTTCATGTAGCGGGAGACTCAACGCTCCTGAAACTGCGCCTCACCGAAGAGCACATCGCGATGCTGCTCGCCGAATCCTTCCATCCCCCCGGCGATGGTTTCCTTGCGAACCTCGTCCGCCATGATGGCCATGCCTTTCTGTACCGCCGGTCGCTCGAGCAGACGATCGATCCATGCCTTCAGATGCGGTCGCGGTGTCTGGCTGAGCGCCAGGGAGCCGACCGCGTAAGGCAACAGCGCGATGTCGGCAATGGAGTAGTCATCCACCATGTAATCGCGGTCCGCCAAATGGCGGTCCAACACGCCCATCTGCCGGTTCATCTCGCTGGCGTAGCGCTCCACCGCGTAGGGGTACCGGTGTTCCTCGGCGGCATAAAAAGCAAAGTGCGCAAACTGGCCGGACATGGGTCCCTGGGTGGACGCCTGAAAGAACAGCCACTTCATGACGTGCGCGCGCCCGGCGGCCGATTCCGGCACGAAACGGTGATGCTTCTCCGCCAGGTAAACGAGGATCGCGCAGGATTCCCACAGGGTGATCGGCTCGCCATCAGGACCGTCGGGATCAACGATCGCCGGCTGCTTGTTGTTCGGGTTGATCGCCAGAAACTCAGGGGTCAGTTGATCGCCGCGCAGGATGTCGATGTGATGGCCGTTGTACGGTAATCCCAGCTCTTCCAGCAGAATGGCGACCTTCTGCCCGTTCGGCGTGGGCCCGGCGTAGAGTTCAATCACAAAGCTCCCCTAAAACCCGTTCTCATTAGTGACAGCGCATATGCTCGAGGTGCTGCTTCTAGACTCTCGGCTTCACTGTTCGCCCCGCTTCCGCCCAGGCGGCACCGACGATAGCCGCCCTGAGTCCTTGGAGCCACATAATGTCCTCCATTAGGATAAGCCCAACATCAAGCAGTCGAGAGCAACCCATGGCCGACGCGAAGCGCATCGAAACCCCCGAGCAGGCGGAATTCCGCGAGTACTGCCGGACCTGGCTCAAGGACAACCATCCCGGCACACCGCCCGTGCCGATCCCGCAGAGCGCGCTGGAGCTCAAGGAGCCCGAAGCCATGGCCTGGCTGCAGGAATGGCAGAAGGCTGCCTGGGAAGCCGGCCTCGTCGGCACGGACTACAGCAAAGATTATGGCGGCGGCGGCCGGGAAGGCCTGCAGCTCATCGCCAATCAGGAGATGCAGCGGGCGAAGACGCCGTACCTGCCGAACATCGTCGGCATGGGCATGGCCGGCCCCACCCTCAACTTCCACGCCCGCGAAGACGTAAAGCGCGAGCTGCTGCCGCCGCTGCTCTCCGGTGAACACATCTGGTGCCAGGGCTTCAGCGAACCGGGCGCCGGCTCCGACCTCGCCAACCAGCAGACCTTCGCCGAACGCGACGGCGACAACTGGGTGATCAATGGCCACAAAGTGTGGACGTCGCTCGCGCACTTCGCCGAGTGGATGATTCTGCTCTGCCGGACGAGCAGGGACGACAAATACAACGGTCTCTCCTACTTCGTGGTGCCCATCCGCGCTTCGCTAGGTAAAGGCGTTACGGTCCGCCCGCTGATTAAGATCACCGGCGGCACCGGCTTCAACGAGGTGATCTTCGAAGACTTCATCGTCGAAGACCGCTACCGCCTGGATGATGTGGGCGCCGGCTGGAAAGTCGCCATGACCACGCTTGCTCATGAGCGTGGCGCCGGCCCGCTCACCACGCCAGCCGCCGGCGGCATGGCCGTGAAGCAGGAAAACGCCGTGAATCCGGCGAGTGCACAGAGCCTCATCGAGCTCGCCAGGCAGTCGCCCCGCGACGGCAAAACGGCCGCCGACGACGCCGTGATTCGCGACGAGATCATGAAGCTCATCATTCGTCAGGAGGGTTTCCGGCAGACGCAGCGGCTCGGCCGGGTGCCGGCGCTCGTGGACGACGCCACGCGCATTCCCCTGCAGAACAAGCTGCTGGGCTCAGAGATCGGTCAGGACATCGGCGCCCTGGCCTACAAGATCGAAGGTGCGGCGAGCAGCCTCTACGTGAACGATCCGAACGCGCCGGCCGGCGGCCAGTTTCCAATGGCCTATATGAACAGCTTCGGCAGCACCATCGCCGCCGGAACCAGCGAAGTGCAACGCAACATCCTGGGCGAGCGTGTGCTCGGCCTGCCCAAGTCCAAGTAACTCCGGCACGAAGAGAGAGACCAGCAACATGCCGCAATCGAACAACTTCGGCTTCGGCGACGACGAAGCCATGCTGCGCGACGCCGCGCGCAAGTTTTTCGCAGACAACTGCCCGCCGGACCGCATCCACGCGCAGGTCGCCCACGACTACAACGTCGACCGGCCCATCGAATGCATCTGGGACAAAGATCTCTGGCGCCAGATTACGGAACTCGGCTGGACGGCCGCCTGTGTGCCGGAAGCCGCCGGGGGCATCGGGCTCCCGGTAGTTGCCGCAGTAGCACTCGCCGAAGAAGCGGGCAAAGTCGCATTCCCCTCGCCCCTCATCGCCACGCTCTGCAGCACCATGGTGCTCCGCGAATGCGATTCACCGGCGGCAACCGCTGCGCTGGGTGACGTGGCAACCGGCCAGGCCGTGAGCCTCGCGATGACCAACCAGTCCGGCTCCTGGGAAGCGGACGACACGGACGTGGAAGTAGTCGACGGCACGCTCACAGGCACCGCCTGGTTCGTACAGGATGCGGGCAAGGCAGACAGCCTGCTGGTGAAGGCTCGCGGCGCTGCCGGCGTTGGTCTCTATCTGATCAGCACAGGAGCCGACGGAGTAAACGTGATTCCCGACGGCATCGTCGATCTCACCCGCGACCAGGCGCACGTGCATTTCAGCGACGCAGCAGCCACCGAACTGGCCGCTCCGGGCTCCGGCGCTGAAATTGTCGATCGCGCCATGCCCGCAATCTTGAGCATCGTTTCGGCGGATATGGCCGGTGCCGGGGAATGGCTGCTGCAGACGACGGCCGAATACGCCAAGACGCGAACGCAGTTCGACCGACCGCTCGGCTTTTTTCAGGCGATCAAACATCCGCTGGTGAACGTGATGATCGATATCGATCGAGCGAAGTCGCTGGCTTACGCGGCCGCCTGCGCCGTGGACGAGGAACCCGAGAACGCGTGGCAGCTGGCGCGCATGGCCAAGGCCGCCGCCAGCGACATGGCCGCTTTCTCAGCCAATCGCGCGGTGCAGTTCCACGGGGGGATCGGCTTCACCTGGGAGTGTTTCGTGCACATCTTCTTCAAGCGACAGATGCACAACCAGGTGCTTTACGGGGACGCGACCTATCACCGCGCCAGGCTGGCAGACCTGCTGATGGGCAGCGCTGCCTGAGTCTGCGCGCGAACTCCGCGCCTGCCGACGATGCGGTGGCGCAGTAACCGAGCAGCGAGAGCCGTGCCCTTAGCCGTCTACAGCGTGGAACTTCATTTCCACGCCAGATTGACGTCGAGGACCGTTGGTAAATAGAATTCGTGTTCTATTTAAGGCGCACGACGACGCTCGTGCCGCGAGCGTCGCGCTGCGGTCAGTCAGGACCCGCGGTCAGCTCTATCTCGGGCGATGGTCGCCACCGGCTCGTGCGCCGAATCAGGTCCACATCGCCATGACTCAGAACTACGAGCTGATCGCCACTCAGTCCTCCTATTATTCGGCAAAACCGCGCGCCTGCCTCCAGTACAAACGCCTTCCGTACGTAGAACGGCTGTGCAATCTCGAGCGGATCTCAGGCATCGTCGTCCCCAGGACCGGAAGCCATTTCCTGCCGGTGCTCATCTGTCCGGATGGTGAGGTGTTACAGGACAGCATCACGATCGTAGAGACGCTAGAAGCCCGTCACCCGGAACGCCCCGTTATCCCCACAGACCCCATCCAGGAGTTGGTGGCTTATATGTTCGATTTCCTGGCGGACGAGTTCCTCAACATGACGGGAGGCTCGCAGAGGTGGGCTGCAGAGGAAGCACGCGAGTATGGCTTCCGCCTCTTTCGCCATACCTTCGGCAATGATCTCGCCAAACCCGAATCCGCAAAGGCGGTGGAAACGAGAGCCAACGACGCGGCGACGATGATCAGTGCGCGAGTACGCATGCTGCAGTCGGTCTTCCCCGGCTTCGACGCCGCCTGCGTACGTTTTTCAGAGGGCCTCTATGATCGGCTCGAGGCGCTACTGCGAAAGGAACTGTTCCTGCTTGGAGAACGACCCAGTCTGGCGGACCTCGCAATGATGAATGCGATGTTCGGGCATATCTATCGGGATCCTGGCCCCGCCAGCGACTACGTGCGCCGCCAGTGCATCTGGCTCTCTGACTGGGTGGATCGGATGCACGCGGCTGCCGGCACCGCGGACGAGGGAGAACTCCGCCTGGCCGACGAGGTTTTCGAGGTACTGGCCTGGGCAGGCAGCAACTCTGCCGACCTTTTCGAAAAGATGCTGGATGCCGCCCCAGCGGCGCTGGCTGACGTCGAACCAGGTCAGACCTTCCCGCCGAGCTCAAACGGGGGTGGCGAGAACATGCCAACGGTACAGTCCGAACTCCTGGGCGCGCCTATGGGGCGCAACGTCTCGCCCTATATCCTGTGGAAACTACAGACTCTCAATGAGCGCTATGCGGCGCTACCCGGCGACCGCAAGCCGGAGGCTGACGCACTCTTCGCGCGCATGGGATGGAGCGCAATCATCCATCACGATCCAGCGCCGCGACTGGAAAAAGCCGGTTTCCAGTTACAACTCGTCGACTAGTAAGACGGGCAACCTACCGGCGCAATATCCAAAGGGGAACACTGATGAACAAACTGACTGGCCTCTGGCTCGCGATCGGACTGATCTACCTGTCATTTTTCAGCTGGTACACGTCCTTCGGTGGACCGCTCACGGACGAAGAGATCGATCACTACCTCAACATCATGATCGAGGGCGGCGCGGACGAGGAACAGCTGACCCGGATGCGCCGCTTCATGGAAGAAGACACGGGCGATGACTTCGTCATGATCAACGTCATCGACATGTACGAAACGCCGCTGCAGATCGAGGGCGTCGAGCCGGGCGAAACGAGCGACCAGGTGCTCGATAAATACATGCAGTACATGTACCCGGAGCTCTTCAAACGCGCCTCCCATCCGGTGCTGGTGGGTACCGCCGCCGCAAACGCCATGGACATCATGAACGCCGATGGCATGCATCACTGGACCCGAGGCGCGGGCATGCGCTACCGCTCCCGCCGCGACGTGCTGGACATATCCCTGAATCAGGAGTTCCAGGGCGCCCATGAGTTCAAGGTCGCGGCCATGGCCAAAACGATCGCCTTCCCGGTTGATCCCTGGTTCCAGCTCGGGGATCCGCGCCTCATCCTTGCGCTGCTTCTGGGTTTCATCGGCTGTGCCGCGAGCTGGCTGCTCGTCGCACGGCGTGCACCAGCGGAACAGCAGGCCGTGCCGGCAGCAACCTGAAGGGCAGCAAAACTACTCCGCCGTGGTGACATAGGTATAAGGCGCACCTGCGCCTTCAGAGGGAATCGCGATTAAGGTATCCACCGGCGGCTTGCAGGAAGGCACCGTTGCCCTGCTTCACCCAGATCGCAACGGCATCCGCACCTTCTAATGCTGGTTCCGGCAGGGTTCCCAGCCAGGCGCCTTCCTCCAGCCTGAGGCGCTTACTCACCACCGCGCCGGCCACGAAGTCATGGTTCAGTTTCCGGCCGCGGTTTTCACCCGCCCGGACCTGAGTGGTCTCATTCATCCGGAGATACGTGACAAACGCTTCGGGTCGCGTGACCTCAACTCCGGGCTCCGGGGTGAAACTTACGGAGATCCTCCCGTCTTCCTCCAGAGCCGAGAGTTCACCCACGTTCGAAGACTCAGAGGGCCCGGGCCCGTTCGGATCGCGACGCCAGCTGCGCCACTCCCTGCCCTGCAGGAAGACACCGGGGGTGTAGACGCCCGAACCGGCAAAAGCCGCTTGCTGCCGGTGGCGCTGATCATGCGCGGCCAGGCCCAGCGTGTCTTCCCAGCCAAGGTAGTCCCAGTAGGTAACGTGATAGGCCACGGGCACCACGGTACGGAATAGTTCAGGCTGATCCTTCAAGCTGGAAAGCCACCGATCCGCCGGCGGACAGCTGCTGCATCCCTCCGACGTGTAGAGCTCCACGAGTTGCGCCTGCTGAGCAGTGCTCTTCACGGTCCAGGATTTAGCCTGACTGAAGCTGGCGCTGAGAATCAAACTCATGGCTAGAAGAACGCGTGAGATCTGCATGCTGCCCCCAATGGTGCTCTTATGCTGTGATCTCTCGTCTTGGCGAAAGTTCAGGCGAGACTGGTCTGGTCACACAGTTCGACGCGTGAGGCTGCCGAATGCGATCCTGGACATCGGGCCTGCGAGTGGCCGGGAAGCAGACTAGTCCCCGACCTGCGTGACCACATCAGCCCAGGGTGGCCGATCCTCTTCACCGCCGAATCCATCCATATCCATCATGATGCGAAACATCGATTGGTTGATCGATGCGCGCTGCGGGATGTGATCGATGGCGGATTGCAACGCCTCGACGAGTGAAGGATGGTCGGCCGCGCGATCAATCTCCTCGAAGGGGTCTTCGGCGAGATTATAGAGCTCCGCCCCATCCGCGCTGACCACAAGCTTCCACGGCCCCCTGAGCACGGCTCTGTCACCCCTGCTCACTGCAACAAAGTCCGCGTTCGCTGGCTCGCCCGCACCGCTGATCGATGCCCAGCGTGCCTCGCCATCAAGCAGGTGGTCAGGCGGCAGTTCGATGCCTGTCGCCTCAGCGAGCGTCGGCAACACATCCTGGACGGTCACGCGCTCAACCACGGACGCTGGTTCCAGCGTGCCCGGCCAGGAGAGGACCGACGGCACCAGAATCCCGCCCTGGTAGATGGCGCCCTTGCCGCGTCGGTAAGGCCCGTTATCCGATCCACCGTCCTCGGTGTTGTGGCGCAGAAACTCGAGAAAATCGGTCGGCACAGGCCGCCCGAACACCGAAACGAGTCGCGATACCAGGCTGCGCACACCCTCGCTCGCGGCCGCGGGATTCAGTCCCCCGTTGTCGCTGAAGAACCAGATGAGCGTGTTATCGAGCATCTGCTCTTCTTCCAGCGTCGCCAAGATGCGGCCGATGGCGCGGTCGAGCTCATCAACCATGGCTGCATGAATCCGCCGGTTTTCATTGTCGATGCCACTGTAGAGCGTAATCGTTTCCGCTGGCGCTTCGTTAGGCAGGTGCGGGGCGCCAAATGCCGTGTAGAGGAAAAGCGGTCGTTCCTCATCCCGCGCTCTGATCAGCCGGACCGCCTCGTCGGCCTGCAGATGGGTCGCATAACCTTCTTCCCGCAACGCCTTGCCGTCGCGGTGCCAGTCGAGGCCCCCGCCATGGACGTGGTCCCAGTAACCCACACCACCGGTATAGTGGCCGTACACCGACTCGAAGCCACGGGCCATCGGCAGCATGGCAGACGTGGCGTGCCCCAGATGCCATTTGCCGACCATCACCGACTGATAGCCCGCCTCGCCGAGATACTCAGGCAACAGCTTCAGCGATAACGGCAGTGAGCCTTCCGTGTTTTTGCCGATGGCGTGATAGATGCCATGACGCATGGGCGACTGCCCGGTCATCAGAGCAGCACGGGTCGGACTACAGGTGGCATGGACATAGAAGTCGGTGAGCGTCACACCACCCCGCGCCAGAGCATCGATGTTGGGGGTATTGATCTCGCTGCCGTTGTAGCCGACGTCTTTCCAACCCAGGTCATCCGCGACGATCAGCACAATGTTCGGGGACTGTGCCCAGCTGGCAGCGCTGATCAGCGCCGTCAGAAACGCCAGGATCCTCATCTAGGGCGCCCCGTTGGTGTTTGCCGCGACGCATATGGACTGACGGCAACACAGGCCAGCACCCGCGCAATGAGCACGAAGACAACATCTATCAAAGTAAACCCCTAAATCAGTCCGCTGTAAGAGCCGCCATCCAGCTGGAGGTTCTGACCGGAAATGAACCCTGCCTGCGCACTGCAGAGGAACGCGCAGGCGTCACCAAACTCCACAGGGAGGCCCATCCGCTTCGCCGCAATCGATTTATGGATCTCCGCAATCGCTTCTTCCCGGGAGATGCCTTTGATCTTCATCGCCATCTCGGCCATGAACTTCTGCCGGTCCGTATCAAACCGTTCCGGGAGCATGTTGTTGATGGTGACGTGGAACGGCGCCACGTCGACGGAGAGGCCCTTGCACAGCGCCGTCAGGCCGGTCCGCGCCGATGTGGAGAGACCCATGGCGCTTCGAGGCGACTTCACCATGGCGGAGGTGATGTTGACGATGCGGCCGAAGCGTCGTTCTTTCATGCCCTCGATCAGCGCCTGGATCATGAACACCGGCGCCATGAAGTTGGCATCGATCGCCGCCTGGAAATCCTCCCTCTGCCACTGATCGAAGCGCCCGGGCGGGGGACCTTCGTTGTTGTTCACCAGGATGTCTGCGTCCGGACAGGCTGCAACCAGCGCTTCCCGACCGCTTTCGGTGTTGATGTCTGCTAATACCGCGGTAACCGCACCGGCTCCCAGCGCTTTTATTTCAGCCTGCGCGGCATCGAGCCGGTCCTGATGCAGGCCGTTGATCACGACATCCGCCCCTTCCCGCGCCAATGACAGGGCACACGCCTTGCCCAGACCCCGCGACGAGGCACAGACAATCGCCTTCTTACCGTGCAATCCGAGATCCATGTTCAGGCCTCCGTCGCGAGAATGCCGTTCATCACCGAATCCACCGCTTCGCCAGCAATGGCTTCAAACCGGGCGGCGATGTGCCCGTCCGGCCGAATCAGCAGCGCTCCGCTATCCGGCAGGCCGGTCAGGGCCTCCCAACTCTCGCTGTCCTTAAAGTCTTCGCCGAACCTGAGCTGGCATAGGGCCGACTCGTTTGCCGCGGCGGTCGGACCGCAAAGCAAGGTGAAGCGGTTGGCTGGCAACAGCGTCTGCAGCGCCACGGTATTGCCCTCTCTGCTCACCCATCGATGTGGAAAGTGGGCGCCCGCGTCCCACGAGGGCCGGTAGTCAGAGACATCGGTGATCTCCGGTATGGGGGCCGGCTCGTGAATTGCCGGGCTCGCATAGCGGTACCCGAGCTGTAAGTCGAAACTGTCGAAGTGCGGCTTCTGAGCCTGGACCGCTTCCGCAAGCTCAGGGAAGGCGCCGGGATCGGCACACACCGCCGCATAGCGCTTGGCGGTCTCATTCGGTTCCGTGCCGTGCAGGGCGACGATCAGATCCATCAGCTTCATGGCGTTGGTCAGGCTCTGCTCATTGTTGTTCCGAGCCACGGGTTGTCGTTCGGTCTCGTAGGTGTCGAGCAGTGCATCACCCGCTTCCCCTCGAAGCACGGCCGCGAGTTTCCAGGCCAGATTCTGCACGTCCCCGGCCCCGGAGTTGATCCCGAGCCCGCCGGCCGGTGGAATACGATGCGCTGCATCACCCACCAGGAAAATCCGGCCCTTGCGATACTGCTTCGCCACCTGCGCCGTCATCGTCCAGGGGCTGACGTTCTCGACCACCGTTTCCGGCAGGGGTTGGCCGACGGAATGCTCGATGAGCGAGAGGCACTTCTCATCGTCGTAGTCATCGAGCTGCTCCGCTTCCGGATTCCAGGGATGCATCAGCACCCAGGTCTTCGCCTGGTCGTAGGAGATCAGGGTCCCCCGCACACCCGGTTCAAACAGAAAATAGAGCACGCCACGCCGACCTTCGGTAAGCGGCCGCAGGTCCGCGGAAAAGTGGATCATCAGATAGTTGGCCAGGGCCTCGGGCCCTTCCATTTCGATCTCCAGGGACTGACGGATCTTCGAACCTGCCCCATCGGCGGCAATCACGTAGTCGAAGGGTAGCGTGAGCTCCTCACCGGTTTCCGCAGTGGCGAGGACCGCCTGCACATGGTCATCCACCTCGTTCAACGCTTTGCACTCCACGCCCCGACGGAAGTCGATGCCGGGATCCTTGCGGACGTGGGCGATGAGTTCTTCCTCGAAAACCGGCTGCGGAATGTTGCTCAAGGGAAACGGTGTGGCTTCAAAAGCGCCTTCATCCTGGCGCTCGTAAGGCAGGCAGCCGAACTCGGGGCCGGTGAGCGTGCCCATAAAGCGGACCTCACCGCCGTCATTGGCATTAGCGCCAAGCTCTCGCAGACGCTCTGCGCTCACCCCGATGCTGTCGCAGATCTCCAGCGTTCTGGCATTGATCGCATGGGCCTTGGGCGCGCTCAGCGTCGTTAATCGTTTATCAATCAGCAGGGAGCCGACGCCGTGCTTTGAGAGCAAAAGCGCTGCCAGTTGACCCACAGGCCCGGCGCCCACAATCAGTACCCGTGCTGAACTATCGGCGGCTTCCACCCGACCTCTCCCCTGCTAGCTTCGGAAAAATATTTGAGATACATCTCATTTTTGAGATTGTCCTCATTTTTCTTGCCACCTGTCAACAACTCCGCTAAATTGCCGGCCAACCCATTGCGGCGAGAACGGATGTCTGCAACCACTCATCAGCTGTTTCGCGATCAGAGCGCCGGCAAGAAAAAGCGCGAAAGAACCCGCAGTGCCCTGCTGGACAGCGCCATCAGCGTCTTTGCCAGCAAAGGCTTCGAGGCCACGCGCATCGTAGACATCACCACCCACGCAGAGATGGCGAACGGCACCTTCTACAACTACTACCAGGACAAGGACGAGCTGCTGAGTGACGTGGCAGCGGGGCTGGCTGTGGAGATCACCGGCCGCATCAACGACGAAATGGAGAGCCTCCGCCATGGGCCGACCCGGGTGGCACTCGCCACTGCGCGCCTGCTGAAGATCGCGCGACGGGAACCGGAATGGCTCCGCGTAATGCTGGAAGGACTCTTCATCGTTCCGGAACTTCAGTCGGCGGTCGTTCAGTACCTGAAGCAGGATCTGGAGATGGGCATTCAGCAGGGCCACTTCTCGACCGAGATCAACCTGCTCCTCATCAATCAGATCCTCTCTCTGATTCGCGCCGCTCTGCTGCTGGATCCGGAGATGGGTGACGCCACCGTTGCGCAGACCTGCGAAGCCGTCCTGCGCCTCCTGGGCATGACGCCGAAGCGAGCGGCCAAGCTGGTGACCCGGGTTTTCGAGCGTCACCTCGCGACGGATGAATGAGCCACCTGCAGCAAAGGAGCACTGACATGGCGAACCCTACGATCAAAGTGCAGAAACTGGCGTACGTCCGAGTAGGGGCACCGGATCCAGCAAAAGCGGAGAAATTCCTGCAGGAGTTCGGCCTGCAGGTCGCCGCCCGCATGGGCGATCAGTTGCACTTCCGGGGCACCGACGCCGAGCCACCCTGTTATGTGCTGGGCAAAGGATCCGGAGGGGTAACGGCGATTGCCTTCGAGGCAGAGCGCTACGAAGACCTCGAGAAAGTCGCGCAACTCGAGGGGGCTTCACCCATTGAAGCGCTGGACGAGCCCGCGGGCGGGCACGTGGTCCGGCTCACCGACCCCGTCGGCATGGGCGTCGAGATCGTTTACGGTCGGACGGCACTCGAGCCGCTGGCAGCAGCCCCGGCCCACGCCTTCAACATGAACGGGTTGCGGGCACGGGTGGGCCAGCTGCCCGCAGTGACGCGCGGGCCTTCGTGTGTGAAACGCCTGGGCCATCTGGTTCTGGAAAGCGCAGACCCGGAAACGCTCTATCAGTGGTATCACGAACGTTTCGGGCTCACGGTCTCAGACGCGGTGCGCCTACCCGATCAATCAGCACAGATGATCTTCTCCCGCCTCGACCGCGCTGATCAGTTCGTGGACCACCATGTGGTCGGCTTCCAGTTTGCCCTGGATGAAGGCGTTCGAGTCCAGCACGTCGCCTTCGAAGTGGGCAATCTGGACGATCTGATGGCCGGGCACGACCACCTGAAGCGACGCAGGCGCAAACACGTCTGGGGCATCGGCCGGCATCTACTCGGCGGGCAGATCTTCGACTACTGGAAAAGCCCCTTCGGCCTGATCCACGAGCATTGGACGGACACGGACCTCGTCAACGAAACCCATGAAGCGGGCGATTGCAGCATCGCCGAGATGGAAGACTACTGGGGGCCAGGACCCACACCTGGATTTCTTATCGCCCGCTGGAATTTCAAAGTCATTAAGAACGTGTTGCGGGTGCTCAAAGCACGATCGCAGGCGGCAGCAGGGTAAGGCAGACGACCATGGGCATATCGATCATCCGATTCAATCAACCGGACCAGCACGCTCAGTGGGGAGTGCTGGAACAGAACCAGGTCGCCGTACTCGAGAACGCCTATCCCTCCCACCGGGAGCTGATGGACGACTACTTCCGCGACGCCGGCCGCTTCAACACGGACGGCCTGCGCCGTGTGCCTTTGAGTGAGGTCCAATTGTTAGCGCCCGTGAGCAATGATGTGCAGATCTTCTGCCAGGGCCTGAACTACGCGTCGCATCGCGAAGAAGGCGGCGTGAATACGGCCAAGGGTCAGAACCTGATTTTCTCGAAGCCGCCATCGACCATCAGCGGCCCCACGGACAGTATCATCCGCCCCAGGGGCTGCAAGCTGCTCGACTACGAAATCGAGCTGGCCCTGATCCTGAAGCAGGATCTGCCGCCGCACACTCAGGTCAGTCCGGACAACCTGCTCGACTACGTGGGCGGCTTCACCCTGACCAACGATGTGTCCGCGCGGGATTTCATGTTCGGGGCGCCGATGATTCAATGGTTCAAGGGTAAAGGGCAGCGCACCTTCTGCCCCACCGGCCCCATCCTCTACCTGCTGGAGCCAGGCGAGGGTGATCTTTTGGCCAACCTGCACCTCACGCTCAGTCTCAATGGCGAAGTGCGCCAGGACGCGACCACCGATCAGCTGATCTTCACGCCGGACGAAACCCTGACGGAGGTCGCCGCCTTCGCCGACCTGAAAAAGGGCGACATGCTGCTCACGGGCACCCCCGGCGGGGTGACCCTGAATGCCAACCTGAAGGTCGGTCTGGCAATACTCCTGAATTTCACCAACGACGAAAAACGCCGCGCCCGACTGCTGAAAACCCAGCAGTCCGTTCGCTATCTGCAGCCCGGCGATGTGCTCACCCTGAGCCTCAGGAACCGGGACGGCTCTATAGATTTTGGGACTCAAACGACAGAGGTGCGCGATGCTACTTTCTGACAGCGATATCAAAACCCGGGAAGTCCTGGCGTGGGAAGGCCTGCACCTCCTGCACTTCGACCTGTCCTCCTGTTCCCAGAAGGTGCGCATCCTGATGGGCGAGCTAGGCATCGACTACATCTCGCACCCGATCAACCTGATGCGCGACGAACAACGCTCGGACTGGTACCGCGGCATCAATCCCAATGGGCTGGTGCCGGTGCTCGTTCACGACGGCGCCGTGCACATCGAGAGCAACGACATCATCGAGTATCTCGACCGGTCCTTCGCTGAAGCGGGCAAGTCTTTTCTGCCTGTGGGCGAAGCCGAACAGGCGCAAATGCACGAGCTCATGAGCCTGGAAGATCAACTCCACCCGGATCTGCGCACGGTGACCTTCACCTATCTGGCGCCGGATCCGAGCGACCATGCGCCATCGGTGTCAGGCGATGATTTCAGCTATATCGGCCGCTTTCATGCCGCCTTCTCGCAACTCGACGCGCGGCTCGAGAACCAGCCTTATCTGCTTGGTGAACGCATGACCCTGGCAGACATCTCCTGGTTCATCACGCTGCACAGACTCAACCTGGCCGGTTATCCATTCAGCCAACACCCGAAGCTTGAGGCCTATCTCGCGCGAATCTCGGAACGCCCTGCCTTCAGGCAACAGGTGGCCGCGGGCCCGCTCATGCTCCGCCTTGGCGGTTCTGTCTACCGGCATCTGAACCGATTGAGAAAGTCGCTGCCGCGCGACTACGAGCGCTGGCGCAGCAACTCCGCTGCCGCCTGACCCCTCCAACAACCGTGAGAGCTCACCATGTCCCACACGCCAAGACTCACCCTCGCCCACGCCACCCTCGCCGTTAAACAGTTCGATGACACGCTGGCGTTTTACCGTGACGTGCTCGGCTTTCATGTGACCAATGAGGGCGAAGTCCCCGGTGGGGGCAGGATGTCGTTCGTCAGCCAGGATCCGAACAACCACCACCAGCTTGCCCTGGTGGAAGGGGAGGAGCTGCCGAATCACGGGTTCGTGATGGCCGATCACCTGGCCTTTCGCACCGACAGCCTGGACGACCTGCGCATCCTGCGCGAGAAGCTGACCTCCGCAGGCATCGATCCGATCCTGCCGATCTGCCACGGCAACGCCTGGTCGCTGTACTTCAATGACCCGGAAGGCAACGGTCTCGAGTGCTTCGTGGATACGCCTTTCCACGTCGCCCAACCCTTTGCCAGCGGCTTCGATCTGGATCAGTCCGATGAGGAGATTGCGGCCTCCACCCAGGCGCTCATCGAGTCGGAGCCGGAATTTCAGAGCATGGCCGAGTGGCGATCGTCCTTCGAAGCGCGCCTCGGCTGACTAGGTCCTCAGGCTGCGGCGTTGCCGACGTCGCCAGGCGAGCGCCGTCAACCCTCCCGCCAGCAAGGCCCAGCTTCCCGGCTCCGGCACACTGGCGTCAGGTGTCCCAAGGGCGGCCAGTGACAGTCCAAACGGCGTTGCCTCGAGCCCGAAGTCGAATCCGCTCGGTAAGCCCGCAAAGCTCAAACTCACCTCGCTGAGGCCGCTCAACAAACCAGACACGTTAAACACGTCGAAACTGTCACCGAGACTCGGCAGAAACCCGTCGATGAAAATGAAGTTGATGGCGCCGCCCAGCAGCGTCAGATCACCTTCCACGTTGATGACGTCGTGAAGGGCGATGTCCAGACCACCAATCTCAATGTCAAAAACGGCCTCGGAAGTCACATCCCCGAGAAACGTCAGCGAGCCGGGGCTCTGTCCTGGTCCAACGCTCGAGCCGTCGGCAAGGGTGATATCACCGAACACCCCAAAATTGCCTGGATCACCAGTGGGCGTCGAACCAAGGACGCCTGTGCCTCTAATGCCAGTGAACGCCCCGAGGGAAATGTCCGGAGAGTTCAGGAAGGCGTCATCGAGCAATATGAAGCCGCTCTCTAAACGCACCTGATCCACCACCAGCGTGTTCTGGAGCGTGATGTCGACAATCGGGTCTTCGAGATCAACCACAAACTTCTCAAAGTTCGTAAACGTATCGCCGTTCACCGGCCCACCACTCAGAAAGTCGGCGTTGATATCGGCGTCACCTTCGAAAACCACGGATAAAGTGTCTTCGCCCTCTCCAGCGTCGACGCCCCCGTTGAAGGTCACTCCCGGGATGAAGACGACCCGGTCGTCGCCGCCGCCGAGCGCCACTTCGCCGTTGATGGTGTTCTTGTTGATCAGCGTTTGCGCGCCGTCGTCCGCCAGCACGGCAAACTGGGTGCCACTGATCACGCCGTCATTATCGAGAACGTGGGCATTGCCCTGCATCTCCACGGCAATTCCTCCTACCCCGCTGGCTGCAATGCGGCCGGCGACGTCGGTGGTGTTTCCGTCTGTGTCCGTCACCTGGCTGATGCGGTTACTGATCAGGTTGCCCGTGCCATTAACGACCAGCGCTCGGGCGCCAGGACCACTGACCTCGATCACACCCGCGGCACCAATCTGTTGCGATTCGATCGGTCCCGTTGCCGTTCCGCGGCTTTCCATCTTGTCTATGTTCGATGAGATGGTTCCTGTCAGCCCTTCGGGCAGGCCCGGGGCGAGATCGAAGCGAGTCACCCCGGTGCCGTTCAGCAGGAAGTTCCCCGAGCCGTTAATCAACACCCCGGTAGCCCCCTGGCCGCTCAGTTCGATGGCCGCCAGATTTTCGATGAAATTCACCTGGCCCTCCGGTGTGCCCGAGCCCGTCGCGGCCTCCACAACGATGCCTCGTTGCTGATTGCCGCTCCCGGCAATCCCCGCCTGGTTTTCGATAAAGGTGTTTCCAATTCCTTCGACAAGCATCGCCGTCGCCCCCTGGCTCTCCGTGAGAGCAATGCCTCCGCAGTTGATGATCCGCCCACCGGCAAGACCCCCACCCACACAGTTCAGAGCCGTCGTGCTCGAGTTGGTGATGCGTAACTCGCGATCTGCAACAAGGCTCTGCGCATGCATCGCAATCCCACTGGTGCCCGTCACGCGTAGTTCAGAGCTACTGTCCATCCACAACTGTCCATCGTCGGTGAGGCGCACTTCCATATGCGTGCTGTTGTCGCCGTCGACAACCAGCTCTCCGGAATTCACCATGAATTGGTCGACGCCTTCAGAGCGGAGACCAAAGGCATTCGCGCCACTGACGCTGATTTTTGCGGTGTCGGCGACGGAACCGTTGAACACGGTCACGTTGTCACCTGTTACCGCAACGGCACCGCTGTTGAGACCCTGTACCGAGATCGCACCGCGATTGATGATGGCGCCCGTCGTCAGCGGAACCTCTTCGGTCGAACGAATGGCGACCGAGTCGTCGCCACGCAGCATGAGCTGACCCTGCGCTTCGTTTTCCACCTGCACATGGCCGCCAACCACAATCGCTGCACCCCGCGCCGCGGGTCCGAGCAATGGATTGAGCACGGGATCCTGTGGCTCGCCCGGGTCGATCAACGTTTCGCCACCCATACGAATGCGGCCGATGTTGCGCACCTGGCTCTGCGGCTGCGAGGCTGCAGGACCGAGCGCCTGAATGCCAATTCCATCGGCGCCGGTGAGTGTCAGTTCTCCACGATTGACGATGCTGGCGCCATTGGTCCGCTCATTCGGGTCGTGGAAGATGCCGCGCCCGGAGTCGCCGAACACAACGATTTCTGCACCCGCGCTGTTGGTGACCTCTTGATCCGCCGCGTACTGAATGCCGCCTGCCTTCTGCGAAGTGGCACTCTCCGGATCTCCCGCGCGCAAAACGCCACGGTTGACCGTGGTGCCGCGACCCACCGAAGCAATCGCCGTCGCCCCTTCGCCCGTTGCGAGCACGACGCCATCGTTGGCGATCACCGCATCGTTGGCATTAACAAACACCCCATGGGCCCGCGCCCCGTCGGTGGTTATCAGGCCAAAGTTGGCAACGGTGCCGCTGATGAGGGGATCTGCGCTCGTCAGCGATATGCCGTGGGCGTCTGCACCCTGCGTCCTTATGACGCCGGATAAAACACTCTCCCCCTCCACGCCGTTTTCAACGAGGTTTCCATCACCGCGCACACGCACGCCATAGGCGTCCTGATCTGCCGTATCCAGCGTGCCCCGATTGCGCACGGTACTGCCATCGGCATACAGGGCAATGGCATCCGCCTGTTGACCACTGGTCTCGATCGTCCCGTCGTTCGTCACGCCCCCTTGGGCGGGCTGCAGCGCCCCCGGTGGCAGCGGCAGCCCCGAGAACTCTGCAGGTACGGATTCGAGACCAAGGACGATGGCATCGGCATTGGTGCCTGACGTGCTGATCGTGCCGCTCGCCTGATTCTTCAGATCTGCCCCAAGGCCAAGAGCGGCGATTCCGAAAGCATTGCTTCCGGAAGTTTCAACGTCACCGGCCTGGGTAATGTCCGCCCCATCGCCAAACACCGCCGCTGCGGCGATCGCACCCTCGCTGGTGTTTATGGCGCCGCCGGCTTTGAGGTCAAGCATCGCATTGTCACCGGCGACAAATACGCCACTTGCGAGAAGGCCTTGCGCAGCCACCGCACCGACGTTTTCGATCTCGGCGTCATTCCCTTCGATAGAGATCGCCGTAGCCCCGGCGCCCCAGGCACCAACGCTGCCTGTGTTGCTGACGCGCGCTGACGCACCTTCCACGAAGACGGCCGTGGCTTCCTCACCGAGGACGGATGCCACCGCCGCGTTGTCGATTTCTGCATTGGCCCCTTCGACACCAATAGCCACCACATCGAAGCCGCTGGCGGTGACGAACCCATCGAGATTCCGAATCTGCGCCCTATCCCCTTGCACGGCGATGGCTAGTGCCCCTTCGTCGCTCCCGGGAACTGCGGTTTCCTGCACATCGCCGAGATTGGTGATTTTCGCGTCGGCGCCGACCACGAGGATGCCGATGGTATCGTCGGATCCATCCAGGCCACCGCTGACGACGAACCCGTCATTGGTGATCTCCGCACCGCCACCAATGATCTCCAACCGGGTCAACACACCCAGGTTATCGACAATGGCGCTGTCTCCGACGATGAGACCTTCGAACACCGCTTCGGGATCGTTGCGTACGCGAGCGTTGGCCCCCTCCTGGAGCAGACGCAACACACCCCCGTTGGCAATATTCGCAAAGTCTCCGGCTCCGTCGAGTTCCAGCCAGCCGAGGTTTTCGATCGCGGTTCCGTCGCCATCGACATTCAGGCTGAGTCGCGAATCCACGGCAGTGGCGACAAGGGCCATGCTGCCGATGATGTCACCGGAAGCGCTGCCGGAATTGAGCAGCTCTATGCGGTTGCCCTCGAGCAGAAAACTCGGCACCAGGACGCCTGCGGCAATGGCCAGAGTGATGTCGTTGCCGGTGCCACGAATGTCGGGCTCAAGCGCAAGGGTCTGCGAGGGAGTTTCGATGCAGGTGGCAGAACCTCCGGCCGGTATCACCCGCTGGACCACCGAGCCACCACTGGCAAGGGTCTCCAGCGCACCCGGGCAGGCTGTACTGGGAACTTCCTGAGCCTGGATGCTGCCGGCGGTGAAGAAGGCGAGCAGACCGCATAAGGCGCGCCCCCAAATGAGTCGTTGGTAGCGCGCCAGCCGTCGTCCCCGAGGTGCAAGTTCCATTCGCCCATCCTCCAAGCAGCCTGCCTAAGTTAGTGGCTGACTGAGGGGAAAAGCCATGATGGAAGGATGAGGGAAAGTTCCGGAGGGTCGATTACTGGATTTATTGTCAACTATGTTTCTATATGTTCACATCTCTGGATCAGTCCGACTCAGTTCGACCAGTAGGCGAACTCGTCTTCAGGTAGCGCGGACTGGCTCTCATCGCGATCGACGTTGATCGGCGCATGGAGATAGGGGGCCCAGCCTGAGTCGCGATGAGTCGCATAGTGCGCCTCCAGCTCTGCGCGGAGTTCGGCCACGAGCTCTGGATTTTCGTCGGCGATGTTTGATCTCTCGTGAGGGTCCACTGCCAGGTCGAAGAGCCACTGCTGGCTCGTGCCGCCCGGCGGCTCGCTCAGGATGAGCTTGTGGCGTCCCCGGCGAACGCTTCGTGCGGCCCCGTTCCGCCAGAACAAGGCCCGATGCGGTGAATCGGTCATCTCGCCGCGCAGGTGAGAAAGCAGGTCGACGCCGTCGATCACCCGATCGCCCGGCAGTTCCGCGCCGGCCGCCGCGGCTGCCGTCGCGAAGATGTCGACGTGGTGCACGGGTTCCGAGTAGACCGTCCCGGCCGGGATCGTTCCGGGCCATCGCGCCAGGAAGGGAACATGGATACCGCCTTCGAAGTAGGTGCTCTTCCAGCCGCGGTAGGGACGGTTCACCGCAGGCAGACCGATGTATCCGGCACCCCCGTTGTCGGAGGTAAAGATCACCAGCGTGTTCTCGTCGAGTCCGTTGCCGCGCAGTGCGTCCAGCACCGCTCCAATCCCCCGATCCAGAGAGCGCATCATCCCGCCGTAGACGCGCTCGCGATGGAGATCGATGTGCTCGAGCGCATCATAGTCTTCACGTAGCGCCTGCAGCGGATTGTGCGGCGCGAAGTAAGCGAGGTAGAGGAAGAAGGGGCGATCGCGGTTCCGCTCGATGACCTTGACCGCCTCGGAGGAGTAGGCGTCGGTCATGTAGGTCGGCAATTCGAAGGCCGGACCGCCGTTGAAGGACGACGAGAACTGCGTGGCATGCCACAGGAACCGATCGATGGGGTCGAAGTCCTGACGGGCATTCACGACAGTCGGATCATCCTCCCGCGCATACATGCCGCCCAACATGAGGAGGCTGTCGTCGAAGCCCTGCTCGAGCGGCGTCATACCTTCACTGAGCCCGAGGTGCCATTTACCGATGTGCGCCGTGTAGTAGCCCTGGGCTTTCAGGAGCTCAGCGAGCGTGATCTCAGCAGGGGGCAGACCCAGCGCTGCGGCTTCATCGTCGCTGTGGTCGGCCGCTTCGAGGATCGTCGGCGGGCCATCGCTTTGGCGCGAATTCCGGATCATCGCGATGATGGGCATCATGCCCGGCAGCACCGGTGTGAGTTCGAAACCGAAACTCGTGCCATAGCGCCCGGTGATCAGCGCGGCGCGGGAAGGCGCGCAGGTGGCGCTGCCTGCGTAGCCCTGGACCAGGTTGACGCCCTCGCGCGCAATCGAATCGATGTTCGGCGTTGCCACGGTGCCATTGCCGACACCGCCGTTCAGGCTGAGGTCGTTCCATCCCAGGTCGTCGGTCACGATCAAGAGAACGTTCGGCGGGCCTTCGGATCGAGGCGGCAAGGATGCGCCGGGCGGAGCCTGCGACCACTCGATCTCACCGCTAGGCGCCACCGGATTCGCCACGTTCACCAGGATCTCCACGGTGTAGAGCACGATCTCGACGCGGGCGAGCCACGCGATCCATCCCCCGACTACCAGGAGGATCGCCAGCACCAGTGATGTCCGGGCAAATCGACTCACTGTCGCTGCCAGGATCTATTGGCATAAAGTATGTTAATAACGGTGGCCACAGCCGCAGTTTCCATGATCGGAGGTGTGATGAGGGCACAATTCCCAGTAAAAGGTCCAGCCTCGGGTTCGGAACGGGGCGCGGTCAGTGCTGGACTCGGCGGAGGACCTCGGCGATGAGGCCCTCCCGCATCTGGTTGATCCTGGCTCTGGTCTACCTGGCCTTCTTCTCCTGGTACACGTCGTTCGGCGGACCGCTCACGACCGAAGAAATCGACGGCTACCTCGCGGAGCTCGTGCGCGTGGGGCAGCCGCCGGAAGCCGTGGAGGACATCCGCGCCTTCCTGGAGAACGACACCGGCGATGACTTCGTGATGCTGAACATCGTCGACTACCGCGAGACACCGTTGGTCGTCGAGGGCTCTCCGCCGGCGGCGGACGCACAGGAGATGGTCGATCGCTACATGGAGTTCATGTATCCCGCGCTCTTCGCCCGCGCGTGCCATCCCGTGATGCTTGGGTCCGCCGCACATCGCGCGATGGACCTGATGGGACTCGAGGTCGAGGGCATCGACGTCTGGGACCAGGCCGCGTTGATGCGCTATCGGAGCCGGCGCGACCTGATGGACATCCTGTCGAACCCGGGCTTCGCAGGGCGCCACGAGTTCAAGGTCGCCGCCATCACGAAAACCATCGCATTTCCGCTCGACTCGTGGTTTCAGCTGGGTGATCCGCGGCTTGTGCTGGCGCTGCTGTTCCTGGTGATCGGCTTTGCCTGGCAGGCGTTGCGGCGCAACTAGGCGTCGACCGGAAGACCAGCAGGCTCAAACGTCGGAACAAATCTGGTGAGGTGCGGTCAGTAAGTCGTGCAGGGGGACCCACGACTATGACACGAATGATCGCGAACCTAACCGCTCTACTGGCCTGCTTAACCGGCGCCGCGCTGGCCTTCGGCAACGACGAGGCGCCGCCCATCGCGCTGGAGGGCTACAGCGTCGTCTCCTACTTCACGGCGGGACGCCCGGAACAGGGGTCGCCCTTCCACGCTGTAGATCATGACGGGCGGCGCTACCTCTTCACTGATGCAGAGCAGCAGGCCCTCTTCGAGGCGGATCCAGATCGCTATCTGCCACGCTACGAGATCTGTCCGTTCAGCCTCACCATGGGCCAGCGTCTGCCCCTCGACCCGCAGAACTTTCGGATCGTCGGCGGCTATCTGCTGCTCTTCCACAAGTCTGAGGAGATGGATGGATTAGCGAAGTTCGATGAGTCGGGCTTGACCGACGAAGAACTGATCGAGCGCGCGGATCGGTCACTCACGCTACTGACCTTCTAGCGTCGCGCTACGATGGAGACCGCTTGGCGTTCTCAGCGGCCTCACCGTGTGGGGTAACCGATCCGCGCCCAGCTGGCGCAAGCAATCAGGCTGCGAGGGACTCGGGCAACTCGATCTGCTGAACGCCATACTCATGCATGACGCGGTGGACTTCCATGAGACTTTTGAAGCTCAGCGGCTCGCCGGTCCAGCCCCGGAGTAATCCGGCGCCGTGCTCATGGCTCAGCTCGATGGAGTAACGATTGCGGTCTTCGTGCCTGACAACGGCGCGAAAAACTCGAGAGTGGGAGAGTCGCTTGAGGTCTTTGAGGGTCATTCCTTGCCTCCAAATCTATAACAAGATTCCTTTGCGACAAGCCTATGGTGTGCGGCGACCTGGCCGGTCGGGCGAGAAACTAAAGGCGCTGACGTATAAAAATTGTGAAAAAAACAACGTTTCGCACGTGCAATGACCTTCTCAGGCAAGCCTCCTGCGCAGTGTGATGGCTCCCGACCGCCACGCCACACTCCGCGTATACTCCCTCCTTGTTTTCGTGTTTTAGGGGAGATGCGATGCAGGCGACGCTAACGACGGATCTCGACCAGGCTCGGGACGACCTCGACCGGTTGGGCTACTGCCTCATTGCCGATGCGCTCAACGCAGATGCCGTGGCCGTTGCCCGCGAGCGGCTCGTCGCCCAGGCACAGGCCGAAGAGGAACAGGGGCTCTCCTTTCGCGACGGCGGGGCGAAGCAAAAACTCGGTGAGGGTTTCCGCGGCAGTCTGGAAGAGGCCTTTACCGCCGCCAACGGCGGCATCAATCAGCGCCTGTGGATGCTGGTCAATAAAGGACAGTGCTTCCGGGACATGGTGATCCATCCGCTGACCGATGCGCTGGTCGGTCATGTGCTCGGCAAAGACTTTATTCTCTCGACCCACTCCGCCAACATCGCCCGCCCCGGCGGCATGCGCATGGGACTGCACACGGATCAGTGGTGGATGCCGCAGCCCGTGCGGCCCAACGCGCCAGCGAACGCCTCCGTCAAAGCGTCGGAGATCACGCGGCAACCGGTGGGCGGCTTTGTTGAGCCCGATACCAGCCTCGGCATTTCACCGGCGGTGGTCTGCAACACCATGTGGATGCTCTCGGACTTCACGGCCAGCAACGGGGCCACGGAACTCGTGCCTGGTTCGCATCTCAGCGGCGCGCACCCGGATCCGGCACACCAGTCGGACTACGACATCATCCAGGCCGAAGGCCCGGCGGGCACGCTCATGGTCTTCGACGGCAGACTCTGGCACGGCACCGGGGCTAACACCGGCAACGACGAGCGGCTCGGGGTGCTCGCCACCTTCTGTGCGCCGCAGTTCCGTCAGCAGGAAAATCAGACCATCGGTCTCGACCGGGCCCTCTGGGACGAGCTGCCGGAGAAGCTCAAGGATCGCCTCGGCTTCAAACCCTGGAATGCCTACGGCCGAATCGAGTCGCCGGCCGTGGGGCGCGTGGAACCGGAGCCGGAGCGAATCGGCGAGCTGACACCGACGGGTGGCGTCGACTGAGGGCTTGCTGAAGCGACCCGCACTTCATTCACCGTGAGGAAGCGGGCGAAAAGACCCTAGCGCAACAGCCAGCGCCCCTGCCCCATCACTGCCGATAGCGCCCCGGTACCACTCTCCAGCAGCAGCAGATCCGCATCCGCGCCGGCGGCGATACGGCCTTTCTGCGTGAGACCGAGAGCACTGGCCGGATTGGCCGTGAGCGCGGCAATGAGCGCTGGCAGCCAGGATTCGTCGGCGGCCGCCTGCACCTGCTCGAGGAGGCAATCGGGGGTGGCCGCAGTGAGGCCCTCGAGCTTACCGTTCACATAAAGCGGCAGAGAACCGCCCGCGTCGGATGACAGGCTGATGCGCTCGGCCGGCGCACCCGCGTCGAGGAGCTGCTGGAAGGCATCGAGTGCGGTGATATCGCCGGCGGCGATCAGCTCCGGCGTGGTGGAGGCGGTAACGTCCACCCAGTTTCCGGCTGCGGCAAACGCTGCCGCCTCCGTAATCAGCGCCGCGTTGCGGTTCACGTGGGTCGGGTAGAAGGTGCCGGCCGGCAGATCGCCACGGCGGAGCGCTTCGCGCAGAACCTCGAGACGGCTCTCACCCTCCCCCACGTGCACGAGCACCGTGCCGGCTTTGCCCGCGAGCAGGCCGCCGAGGCGGCTGTCCGCGGCCAGGCGCCGCAGCTCGTCTACCGTCGGCTCCGAGGAGCGATGATCGGCGATGGCCACCTCACCAACGCCGATCACCGGCGCCACGAAAGTGAGATCCCGGGCGATGTCGCCCGTCAGCGTAGGTGCCGGTACGCGATAGGCGCCCGTGTACATCTGCGCATCGATACCCTGAGCACGCAGCTGCATGACAGCACCGTAGAGCACCTCCAGGCTCCGGGTGATGGAATCGGTACCAAGCGCGCCCACGGGGCAGGTCACGCCAGCGTTGATGAAAGACGCCGCCGACAGCTCCGGCGTGCGGTTCCCGAAGCCACCCTCGCCACCGCCGCCGCAGGGGTGGCAGAGCGCATCCACGAAGCCCGGCAGGAGCCAGCGGCCCGCCGCATCAACCCTCTCTACTGTCGCGCCGACGAGATCGATGTGCTCGTCGACCGCCAGGATCTGCGTGCCCGCAATCAGCACGTCGCGGATGCCGATCGCCTCTGGCGCGTAGATCTCGGCATTGGTGATGAGCGTGAGCACAACTACTTCCTCGCTTCGAGCAGCGCGCGCACGCCGTCGCGGTCTTCGTGGGCCAGGCACAGCACCAGGTCGCCGGGCTTTGCCCAGCGCAGGGCCGCATGCAGTGCATCGACCTCCGTTTCGGCATCCTCGAGCTGATCTGCGCCGTAGCCCATCTCCAGGAACGTCTTCCGCAAGAGCGCAGCGACCTCACCGTCGCCGCGGCCGCGATTGTATTTCTGCATGCGCTTGATCAGGACGCGATCGAAGGCGAGCCCGTCCGATGCCCGTGCAAAATCGCGTATGTCGTCGTCGCTGCGGTCACCGGCCTGGCCGATGATCAGCACCGTGCAGTCTGCCTGCATGCCTGCCGCCATCGCCGCCATGGCACGCATGCCATGGGGGTTGTGGGCGAAGTCGAGCATCACGTTGACACCATCGATGCAGTAGAGATTGCCGCGACCGGGATTGTCGTCCGGCGCCATGGCCTTAAGCCCGCGCTTGATGGCCTTCGCGGGCAGGCCCAGGGACCAGGCCAGGGCAGCGGCCCCCAGCGCGTTGGCGACGTTGTGCGCGGCTTTGCCGTCGAAGCAGAGCGGGATCCGACGCACCTTCACGACCTCCGTGACCGCATCACCTTCGCCGAGGACGATGCGCTCGTCCTGCACCGTGCAGAAGCGTCCGCCTCGAGCAGCATGGTCGGCCAGGAGCGGGTGGTCCGCATCGGCACTGAACCAGACGATGGGGCATGGCGCTGTCGGGGCCCGCGCGACCAGCAGCGGATCGTCGGCGTTCAGCACCAGCTGGCCATCGGCACCCAGCGCGCGCGTCACCACCCACTTCACGTCGGCAAGCTCATCCAGGGTCTGAACGCCGAACTCACCCATGTGGTCGCTGGCGATGTTGGTGATCAGCGCGGCGTCCGCGCGCTCCACGGCCAGACCGCGGCGCAGCAGACCGCCCCGCGCCGTCTCCAGCACCGCCAGCTCGCACTCGGGGCTGCGCAGGACCCGCCGGGCGCCTTCAGGGCCTGCGTAGTCGTCACGCTCGATGACTTCGCCGCCGATCGCCAGCCAGTCCGTGGAGCTCACACCGGTGACCAGACCCGCCGCCGCTCCGATGGCAGACATCATCCGCACGGTGGTGGTTTTGCCGTTCGTGCCAGTCACCAGCGCCAGCGGAATCGATTCGAGCGCGCGCCAGTCCACGTCGTCGGGGTGCGGAACCTCGGCGAGATCCCAGCACCGACTGTGCCGACCGAGGCCGATGGACACCGCCTCCGTATCCAGCACCACCGGCTTGCCGCGCTCACGCGCCGCGCGCAGCAGCCGACGCAGGCGCGGGCGCTCCTCGTCGCGGATTTCCGTGCGCAGCTGCTGCCCAACCCGGCGCAGCAGATGCCGGTTACCCCCCTCGAGCAGGTCGAGGGCCGCATCCCAGGCGGCGTCGTTGATCTCCGTGGCCGTGTAGAGCACGTCCACCGGCGCGGAGATCGCGAGGCTGGCGCCGCCTTCGAAGCGGCGCACGCAGGTGACCTCGTCCTTCCAGCCCATGTCGTCGAGGAGCCAGCGCGCCGCGGCTTCCCAGGCCGCAATGGCAAGGTCAGGCGACTGGCGGCCGAACTCGACGTCGATGACGGCGCCGGGGCGCGCCATGAGCAGGTTGGGTCCGGGCAGACGCCGCGAATCGAGAAGACGCATGGCTCGCCGTCAGTCGTCGGACTCGCGGGCGATGCGTACCCCGCGCTCGTCCTGAATCAGCTCCATGTCGTCGTCCATCTCGAACTCGCCGAAAAACTCCTGGGGAATCTCCACCACCTTGGCGGGCTTGGCTTCCGCCACCACGTCCTCGTCCGGTTCGAAGTAGATGATCTGCTTCCAGGACCGGGCAACGTTGTCGGCCAGCACCAGCACCAGATCGCCGGCGCGCGCCATGCGCAGTGCCGCCTCGTTGGCAGCCTCTTCCTCCTCGATGATCTCGATGCGGTCTTCGTGCACGCCCGCCTCGAGTAGACCGCGCCGGAGCAGCTCGGGAACTTCCCGCGGCCCGCGGCCGCGCAGGTTGTCGTCGCGGCGGCAGATGTAGTGATCAAAGTGGCCGGCCGCCGTGGCTGCCGCTGCCAGCGCATCTTCGTCCCGGCGATCACCGGGCAGGGTGAGCACGACGATCTTCCGGCCGCTGATCTCGTAGCGATCGACCACGTCGCAGACCATCTTGATGGCTGCCGGGTTGTGGGCGTAGTCGAGGATGACCTTGAACGGCAGCTCATCGAACACGTTGAGCCGTCCAGGCGCCTGAAAGAAGGTGCTGTCGAAGGTGCGCAGGCCGTGGCGCACGTTCTCGAGATCAATGCCCATATGCCAGGCCAGCGCTGCAGCGAACATGGCGTTCTGCACGTTGTGCAGGGCCCGCCCCTCGAGCGTCGCCGGGATCAGGTGCGTCCAGAGCAGGGGGATGTTGTGTCCGTGCTCATCGTAGACCGTGATCATGTTGCCGTTGATGCCCTGCTCCAGCACCAGCGCGGTGCCGCCGGCCTTGATGTGCTCGCGGACCAGCGGGTGCTGGCGGTTCATGGTCACGTAGCAGACTTTCTCAGCGGTGCAGTAGTCGGCCATCTGCAGGCAATGCGGGTCGTCGGCATTGAGCACGGCCGCGTCCCGCGCCACCTCCACCACCACGCGCTTCACCTCGGCGAGATCTTCGAGGGTCTCGACCCCTTTGAGGCCGAGATGGTCGGCGGAGATGTTCAGGCAGGCCGAGACGTCGGAATAACGGAAGCCCATGCCGCTGCGCAACAGGCCGCCGCGGGCCGTTTCCATGACCGCGGCATCCACGGACGGATCGCGCAGCACCATCTGCGCCGCTACCGGGCCGGTCATGTCGCCGGCCACGGTCAGCCGACCATCGATGTAAACACCGTCGGTGCTGGTGCTGCCCACGGTGTGGCCGGCCATCTTGAGGATGTGGGCGAGCATGCGCGAGGTGGTGGTCTTGCCGTTCGTGCCGGTGATGGCCGCAATGGGAATACGGCTGGGCTGGCCCTCCGGGAACAGCATGTCGATGACGGGCGTTGCCACGTCGCGCGACGTGCCCTCGGAGGGTGCCACGTGCATACGGAACCCGGGTGCGGCGTTGCATTCGCAGATGCCGCCGCCGACGTCGCGGTAGGAACGGGTGATGTCCGTGGTGATGAAGTCGACGCCGCCCACGTCGAGCCCCAGGGCCAGAATCGCCCGCTCGGCCATGGACGTGTTGTCCGGGTGGATGACGTCGGTCACGTCCACGGCCGTGCCGCCGGTGCTCAGGTTCGCCGTCGGCTGGAGATACAGGGTCTCTCCGTCCGCGGGCACGCTGCCATGATCGTACCCCTTATCGGCCAGCATCCGGTCGGCCTGGGCGTCGAGGCTGATCCGCGTGAGCACTTTCTCGTGGCCAATGCCCCGGCGCGGATCTTCGTTCACCGCCTCCACCAGCTCCGCGACCGTGCGCCGGCCGTCACCAACCACGTGGGCCGGCACGCGCTTGGCCGCGGCGATCAGCTTGCCGTTCACCACCAGCAGCCGGTGGTCGAGGCCTTCGAGGTAGGTCTCGACGATCACGTAGTCGCTGTGCTCCTTGGCCTTGTCATAGGCCACCTCGAGCGCCCCGGCATCGCGGATGTCCGTGGTGACACCGCGGCCGTGATTGGCATTGAGCGGCTTCACCACCACCGGGTAGCCGATCTGCTCGGCCGCGCGCTCCGCCCGGCGGAGCCGGCCGACCACCGCCTGTCGCGGCACGGGCAGGCCGAGATCGGCAAGAATGCGGTTGGTCTCGTCTTTTTCCGAGGCCAGCTCCACGGCGATGTGGGGCGTTTCACTCGTGATGGTGGCCTGCAGGCGCTTCTGGTAGCGGCCATGGCCCAGCTGAATCAGGCTGTGCTCGTTGAGGCGGATCCAGGGAATGTCCCGGGCCTCGGCGGCTTTGACCAGCGCCTCGGTGCTCGGGCCCAGGGCACGCTGCTGGCAGGCGCGCACGTAGTCTTCGAGCTCCCTGGCGAAGTCGAAGTCCGTGACCGCGTCCTCGGGACGCAGATCCCGCGGCAGCAGCGAATGCAGGAGATCCAGGCCGAGGCGCCCCGCCTCCACGCCCGCAAACTCGTTCTCGAACTCGTAGATCATGTCGTACTCGCCGGGAGTACCCGTGGAGCGGGTCTTGCCGAAGCTCACGTGAGAGCCCGCAACGTTCTGCAGCTCGAGCACCATATGCTCCAGCACGTGACCGAGCCAGGTGCCTTCGTCTTCGCGCATGCGGCGGATCAGCCCGCCGGGCTCACGGTAGGAACAGCCGTGCTCCGCGAGGCCCGGCAGCTGCTCCACGAGGCGGTCGACGAAATCGCCGCCGAGGCGGGCTGTGGGCCACTCCTCCAGAACACCGAGATCCACCGTGTGGCGGATCACGGGGAACAGGGCATAGACGTTCGGTCCACGGTAGATGCTGGTACTGACGATCTTCATGAGACTTCGATCCTGATGCTGTGCAAAGACCCTGCGGGCACTGGCGGTCCTTGGCCGGCACCAGGCGTGCTGCCGGTTCGCGAAGGGTCCAGGAAAACGCGCATAATACGCCGAGAATAGCCGGTCAGTCGCGAGGAGACGTATTGGGTTTGCAGCAGAGCGCGGGCACGGGCCCGCTGGCCATGATCGGTGGCCGGCTCGAGAGTGATAACGCGCCCCTTTTCGAGGCCATGCGAGCCCGCTGCGGCGGCCGCATTGCCGTCATGGCCATGGCCTCGGGCTACCCTGAAGAGGTGGGCCAGGAGCTGGTAGAAGACTTCCAGCACTACGGCGTCGACGCCGAACTGATCCCCCTCTTCTTCGAGAACCGGACCACGGCCGCCTTCGATCCGGCGCTCATCGAGCGCGTGGCCGCGTGCGGCAGCGTGTTTTTCAGCGGCGGTGACCAGTCCAGGATCGTCGGCAGCCTGGTGCAACAGGGGGCCGAGACCCCCATGCTCGAGCAAATCCGAGCCTGCCACCTGAACGGCGGCCTCATCGCCGGCACCTCGGCGGGTGCTGCGATCATGTCCGGGCCCATGATCGAGAGCGGCACCTCGCTCGATGCGCTGACCGTGGGCGTCACCAGCGCCGAGCAGGACGACGACGGCTTCCGCGTGGGCCGCGGCCTCGGCTTCTTCCGCCACGGCCTCGTGGACCAGCACTTCCTGCAGCGAGGGCGTCTCGGCCGCCTGCTGGCCGCCTGCCGGGCGCTCGACGAGCCGCTCGCTTACGGCATCGACGAGAACAGTGCACTTATCGT
The DNA here is from genome assembly GCA_965230005.1 of Pseudomonadales bacterium. Lineage (GTDB taxonomy): Bacteria > Pseudomonadota > Gammaproteobacteria > Pseudomonadales > Azotimanducaceae > SZUA-309. The sequence continues at coordinate 4,656,838 of OZ245934.1, read as the reverse complement.
TGAAGGCGACGAAGGCACGGTGATCGGCGAGACCGGTGTGGTGCTGCTGGACCTGCGCAAAGCCCGCTTTGATGAGCGCGGTTACGACGTACGCGAGGCCCGCCTCTCCTACCTGGACGACGGCGACCGCGTCGATCTGCGTCGCGGCAAACCCATACCGGCGCCGGACAAGCGCCGGGTGCGCGTCTCGCGGTCTTCTTACCGCCGCCCGGCGCCCGTGCGCCGCCACGCCTTCTCCGGCTACGCCCTGCACGACCTCATGCTGCGGCTGGTGGAAGGGGACCCGGCTCACTACCGCCGCGACAGAGCCCTGGCTTTCAGCGCGGAAACTGAAACGCAGCTCTGCCTGGAGCTCGAGCGCGTGCCCATGCGCTCGCGCAACCTGCGTGCGGTGCGCGACGGGGAGATCCGTTACTCGGCGTTCCACTATCACCTGCATCTTCGCTCCGCCAGCGTGACCCGGGACGAGTGGCGTGGAGAAGCGCCTGCCGTGCTGCCCCCCGATCCCGTGCCCGGCGCGCGGCTGGTGTTGCTCGGCAACTCACCGCTCAAGTGGGCGCCGGAAAGCCTGGGACCCCTCCTCGACGAACTCCAGGAGCCCGTCGGCATCTTCCCGACGGCGTCTGGCGAGCCGGCCGAACAGGCCGAGCAGTACCGCGACTGGCTCCGCGGCCTAGGCCGCGAGGCGGAGATCCTCGACATCCGTCTGTCGAACGTGGAACGCGCCAGCCGCGACCGCAGCCTGCTCAAGCGCATCGGCGACATGGCCAGCCTGCTCTTCACCGGCGGCAATCAGCGGCGCCTGACCGAGACGCTGCTGCACTGCGCAGAAGCCACACCGGTGCTGCACGCCATCGTCAGCGCCTACGAGCGCGGCGTGCCGCTCATCGGCGTGGCGGCGGCGGCCAGCGCCTTCGCCCACCGCATGATCGTGGAAGGGGACAGCGAAGCCGCCCTGCGCTACGGATCCTCCGAGGACGCCGGGTTCTCCGGCGTGATCGTCGAGCAGGGCATCGGCCTCACCGCCTTCGGCCTGGTGGATCAGAACTTTCTCGAGCGGCACCGCCTCGGCCGGCTGCTGGTCGCCTGCGCCGGCGAGCGGCATCGCTACGGTTTCGGACTCTGCGAAGGCTCCGGACTGGTCATTGTCGGCGGCGAGCGTCGCATCCAGGCGATCGGCAGCCAGGGCGTGGTGGTCGCCGCTCTCGATCCCGACCGCGCAGCATTGCGCCCGCCGAACTTTAATACGGCAGGCGTCCGCCTGAATCTGGTGGAACCCGGCAACAGCTTCCACCTCGACACGCTGGCGGCTGATGCGGTCGATCACAGCGGCGCCGCCCGGGCGCTTTTAGAACGGGCCGTAGAAGATCTGATCCGGGACTGCCACGCCACCGGGGGCATCGCGGCCTCCGTGGACGATGTGGCGCTGCGAACGGCGCTGCTGCGCTCAGAGCCTGGCGAGACGACGCAGGAGGCGCGGGTTACGCGTCACTGACGTCAGAGCTCGTTGCACCAATCGAGCGCTGCGGCACCGGCGCTTTCCAGCGACGGCGGCGAGGCCGAAGGGGTCAACAACCCACGAAGCTGGCGGTAGAGGGTGATCGTGTGAAACATCTGCTGCGGCTTCTTCGCCGCACGAATCGCCCCGTACCAGTTCTCTGCCAGCTGGGTTTCTCCTGCCTGGTGCGCCAACACGATGGCAGGCACCAGCAGGTCCGGCCAGGGGCTGCGACCGGCCCGGCGTAGTCGCCCCGCAACATCGTTCATGAGACCAACCGCCGTGGAGACCTCTCCCGCTCCGGCGTGCGTGCTCGCATAGAGTACGGTGGCGGCCCAGACACAGTGCGCTTCCGGCCGCGCCTGCAGGCGCTTGCTCCACTCGAGCGCTGCTTCAGGTTGCTCGAAGGCGAGGCACGCGGTGGTCGCACAAGCGGCGTTGTAGGTCGGGTAGTCGAGTGACCGCCGCTCATCCAGCAGGCGTTCGGCGAGAGGCTTCGCCATGGAAACGGCTTTCTGCAGTTCACCGGTCACCGCCAGCGACCAGATCTGATAAATCAGCACGTTGTCGACCGTGGACTCACGGCCGCTCTCCTCCGCCAGTCGAATGGCGTCGGCGACCTGCTGGCGCGCGAGCTCAGGGTCCAGGAAGTTGTTGGTCAGGGAGGTCAGGATCAACGCACCCGCAATGCGCCCGGGATCATCCATCTGCTGACACAGCTCGAGATAGCGGTTGGCCTCCTGCGCCAGCCGCATCGGGTTACGGATCGCCTGCGCACAAAGTGCCGCCATGCCGTGCAGACTGCGGCGGCTGTAGAGCTCACCTGTGTCTTCCAGGTAGCGCTCGATGCGTCGCAGCTTCGCACTGGCTCGCGCGCCATCGTCCAGCTGGATCATGAGGCCCACCCCGCAACAGACTTCAATGGCGTCGCGCTGCCGACCCGATGCCTCAAAGAACCCTTCGGCCGCGGAGAGATCCGAGTAGTGGTCGGTCGCCCAACGCGCCTGGGCAAGACTCTGCACCTGATCGTCCGGATAGACCCCCAGCCGCTTCAGCACCCATTCCGCGTGTCTGAGCTGATTCTCCTCGCGCGCTTCAGGCTCGAGTTTTTCCAGGGCAAACAGCCGCACCGTTTCCAGCAGGCGCCACCAGCCACCGCTCCGCGCCGTGCGGCTCAAGAGGCACAGTTCGACCAGGCGCGACATCGCAAAGGAGATCCCGTTGGGCAGCTGACCGGCGAAGACCTCTTCGATGTCCTTGACCGTGAACTGCCCTGGAAAAACGGCGAGCTGCCCGAGCAGACGCTGCTCCTGATCGTCCAGCAGATCCCAGGTGTTCTCCACCACACGAATCAGACTGTCCTGCCGATGGTCGCCTTCGCGCTGCCGACCGGCGAGCAGCTCGAAGCGCCTGTCCAGGCGGTCGGAAAGCTCATCGATCGTGAGCTGTTTGAGTTGAGCGGCCGCCAGTTCAATGGCAAGCGGCAGTCCATCCAGGCGCGTGCAGATCTCCTGGATCCGGGCAGGGTTCAAGGCGTCGGTGGGAACGCCATGACGCTCAGCGGTCAGTCGGAACAGCTCAACGGCCGCTGGCACACCCGCATCCGCCGTCACCGGCAGTGTCTCGATGAACATCCGCAGCTCGTCGGCTAGGTCGATCGGGTCGCGGCTGGTGATCAGGAACCTCGGCCCTGATGTGTGCTCGAGCAGATAGTCGAGGGCTGCCGCCACTTCGTCTTCGATGTGCTCACAGTTATCCAGAATGAACAGCACGCTGCTTTCCCGAACCGCGGCCGCGATCTGCTCACGAGCCTCGCCGGCCTGAATGCTGATCCCCATGGCCGATGCAATGGCCGTGTCTATGCCGGATGCGTCCCGAACCGGCACCAGATCCACGAACCAGACACCCCCCGGATACTGCGCCTGCACGGTGCGGCCCACCGCTTTGGCCAGACGCGTTTTGCCGGTACCGCCAATGCCGAGCAGCGACACCATCCGGTAGCGGTCGAAGGCCGCGATGCAGTTCTGCACCTCGCTGTCTCGACCGATGAACTTGGTGCGCTCGTAGCCGAGGTTGCTCGTGCGATTGGATGCCGTTGTGGTGGTTTTGGTCGCAGCACCCAGGCTCTTCTCCACGGGCACAATGAAGCGGTAACCCTGACCGTGCACGGTCTTGATGATGCCTTGCGTGCGGCCATCGTCTCCCAGGGCCTTGCGCAGGGTTTTGATCTGCGTCGCCACCGCCGACTCGCTGACAAAACGATGACCCCAGAGCTCGTCGAGAAGTTCATCCCGGGTGATCAACCGGTCGCCGTGCTGCACAAAGTGCGCAAGGAGCGACATCACCTGCGGTTCGAGCGCAATCTCCGCATCGCCCTCGCGCAGGGTAAAACTGCCGAGATCCAGCGTGAACTCGCCAAAGGTGTAAGTCTGCGCAGCCAGGTCAGTTGCAGCGGGCACGGGACGGACCGATTCGATAAAGCCCGCTATTTTATCAGTTCGATCGGCTGTTCGGATTTCGCACCCAGTTGCCATTGACGCTGTGCTGCAGCATGGTGCCGCCTTGAACAGGCCGAGGCCGAGCGCCGAATGAAGTCAGACGTCGACGTTCTCCTGAAAAAGAGAAGCCAACTCAATCAGCTGGATGGCGCGAAGGTGACGAGCCATGTGCAACGCGAGGCTGACGGCTGGGTGGTGAACACGCTGATGCTGGAAGGCTATGACGTTCCCTTCAGATACAGCCGCAAGAAGATGTATAAGAATCTGGCAGGCGCGCCGGTCAATCTCACCTACTACCGCCAGGTGGAACAGATTGGCGGTATGGAATTCGAGGTGATGAAGGTGGTGCGCATCCGCAAAAGTTGAGCAGGCAAGTAGCACGGCCAGACGACCCGATTGTGCCCTTCCCGGGAGGCTTTGCTCAGAAGCCTTCCAGGGCTCAGAATTGACCCCTCGGACAAAAGGGGAAGACAGTGAAGCTCTGGGTAAAAATCCTGCTGGCAGTCGCCATTTTCTACGTCGGTCTCGTGGTCGCATTCGAGACATGGCTTGGCTATAGCCAGCCGCGCGGCGAGCAGAATCTGGTGTTGACGATGACCGATGACGATGGCGCTGAGAGCAAACGCGTCCTCTCGCTGTTCCAGAGTGAGGGCGAGTTGTACCTCGCCGCAAACCACTGGCCTCGCGCCTGGTTCCGGCAGGTAAAAAGCAACCCAGACGTACACCTCGAGTTCAGCGGCGAGCGCGCCGAACTGACCGGCGACTATACGGTGGTACCCATCAGTGATGCGGATCATGAGCGGGTGCTCGCCGACAATCCCATCGGGTTCGTGGGTCGGTTCCTCATGGGGTTTCCGCCCAGGGAGTTTCTGCGGCTCGAGCCAAGGTCTCAGTAAACAGTAGGCGCCAATCTGGAATAGCTTGGAGCGGGCGCCGTCTTCCCAGCCGCAAACCAGCGACCCGCTGGCTGCGGTTGTCGGGAGCAATGCCCAGAAACCATGACCTTCGACCTGCACCCCAAGACTGAAGCGGGACGGCGCTTCGTTGACGCCGCGACCGATCTGATCCCGGCACTGCGCGAAGCGGCACCCATCGCCGATCGAGATTCCACGATGTCCGCACAGACGTTCAAATCGCTGCAGGATGCAGGCATCGCTGCCGCCTGCGTACCCGAAGAGCTGGGTGGTTGGGGGCTCACCTCGGTTTACGACTGGATGTTGGGGATACGCGCCCTCGCCCAGGGGGACGGGGCAGCAGCGATTGCGATCAACATGCACCTGGCTGTCACCCGAGGCATGGCCCAGGCGTACGTCATGGGAGGCAGTCGTGCGGATTCGGGAGCCGCCATCCCACTGCGCGCAGTCTCGGCAGGCGAGATGCTCATCTGTGCGACGGCCACCGAGCGTGGCACGGACAATCTGCACCCCTTCACGGAAGCCACCGCCAGCGACGAGGGGTGGCTGATCAATGGCCACAAGATGTTCGTCACGATGTCGCCGCTGGCCACCCACCTTGCAATGAATCTGCGGCTGCGGGATGAAGAAGGGGATTTCCTCGCGACCACCATGTTGCCCATCGACGCCCCGGGATTGCTTCAACAGGACGACTGGGATGCCTTGGGCATGCGTGGTTCCGGCAGCCAATCGATTAAATTTGAAAATGTCAGAACCGCAGCCGGTGCAGTTCGTAAACTCGGCCCCTGGGGCGAGTGGAGCACCTCGGTGCTGATCAATCGCACGCTGGGAAACCTGACACTGGTGGCCGCCTTCCTCGGTATCGCAGAACACGCTCGAGCGCTCGCGCTGGCATCGCTGCGCACCCAGAAGAAACTGGATCAACCGGTGCGAGACAACCCAGGCGTGCAGCAGAGCGTGGGCGAGCTCGAAATTGAACTCACTCAATGCCGGGGCACCCTTGCCCAGGCAGGTTCAGGCGTGGACGACTGGCTTGCGAAGGCAGCCAAGCACCCACCTTCCCTCGAAGAGGCCCACGAACTCATGCAGTCTTATCAGGCCGCAAAGTGGGTGGTGAATCGCGGTGCCATCTCCATCGTCGACAAAGCCATGGACCTTGCGGGCGGCGCAGGCTTCATGACGAGCAACGCACTGTCCCAGCTTTATCGGGATGTCCGCGCCGGGCCCTTCATGCAACCCCATGCCGCCGTGGACATTCGCGGCTATGTCGGCCAGGTCGCTTTAGGCATCTACCCGGACTCCTGAGATCCGCCCGATCTGCGACAATGGCTGCGCAGACCAACCTATCTCCCTGAAGGAATACAGATTCCGTGACAGCAGTAACCGCACCCGCACGAGACGAAGCACCCGATGAGATTGAAGGGTTCGGCACCAAACCCTACCGAACCTATGTGCTCTCAGCGCTGACGCTCATCTATGTGTTGAACTTCGTCGATCGCGGCCTGCTTGCCGTCGTCGGTCCCGATCTAGTACCCGAGCTGGGCCTCTCCGATACCCAGTTCGGTCTGCTCACCGGATTCGGTTTTGCCCTGCTCTACACCATCGTCGGCATTCCCCTGGCGCGCTATGCCGATAGAGCGCACCGCGTGTGGATCATGACCATCTGCGTGGCCTTGTGGTCGGTGATGACCATGCTCTGCGGCCTCGCCACCGAAATCACCATCGGCTCGCTCACCATTGGTGCGTTCTGGGTGTTGCTGATGTGTCGCGTCGGCGTGGGGATCGGCGAGGCCGGTTGCACACCACCGGCCAACTCCCTGATCGCCGACTACTTTGCACCGCGTGACCGATCCCAGGCGCTCGGTGTCTATTCCATGGGTGTCACGCTCGGCGGGATGTTTGCCAATCTGATCGGTGGCTGGGTAACGGATGCCTTCGACTGGCGAACCGCGTTTTTCGTGGTTGGCATGCCAGGTGTGTTGATTGCCGTGATTTTCAAGCTGACGGTCAAAGAGCCGCCTCGCGGCTTTACGGACCCGAAGGGAACACAATCAAAATCAGACCAGCCGATTGCGCTGCGCGATGCCATGCGCGAGCTGACCACCAAGCCCGCCTTCTGGCTGATGACGGCTGGCGCCACGATCGCCGCCTTCTGCGGCTACGGAATCTCCTCCTTTCAGTCCATTTTCCTGGTTCGCACGCACGACATAACCACCGGTGAAGCAGCCATCTGGATCAACACACCCGTGGCGCTCTCAGCTGCCATAGGCACCTTTGCGACAGGGTGGCTCGCAACCAGACTCTACAAAACCCATCCCGGCGCTATCGCCTGGGTGCCGGCCGCGGGACTGGCCCTGTCGATCCCCTTCTATTTATTCGCCTTCACCACGCAGACGCTGGTGTTTGCCGCCATCGGTCTGATCATCGGCGGTTTCGTGAAGTACGGATACATCACGGCTCAGTACACCATCGGCCAGGGTGTCGTGACTATGCGTGTGCGGGCGATGGCAACGGCGGTATTGCTCTTTATCGCAAATCTGATCGGCTACGGCTTTGGCCCGTTGTTCATTGGCTTTACCTCGGACATTTTCTTCGTGAGCGGTGCGGCTGAATTCGGGGTCAGTGCTGCGGAACTGGCTCGAAACGAGTGCCACCCGCGCGTTGTCGGAGAGCTGAGCGAAAATCTGCAGAACGTGTGCGGTGCGGTTTACGCCCAGAGCTTGCAGTCAGCCATGGTCATCATGGCGCTCCTCTACGCCGCAGCATCACTGTTCTTCCTGCTGACCTGGCGTCGGCTGGATAGAGATATGGTGGACAGGAACCCGTAGTCCCCCGTTCATCCCGCCGGACGGCTGTCGATCATCATCCTGTCCAGCTTCTGCTGGGCGCGATCGGTGTCGAGCAGGTCACGCACTTCGAGCATTTCGCATTCATCGACAACCATCTGGCTCACGTTCACCGGATAGTGCCGACAGTCGGCCGGTCGATCGAGATAGATCGCGCAGCTGTAAAGCTTCCCGTCGGCTGAGACCTCCAGCCATGGACATCGCTTCAGCTGCTCGCCGCTCTCCGGATCCATCCAGATCTGGTTGGCACGGACATAGCGGGCGATGTGCGGTCGATGCGTCTCCCACCAGGCAATCTCTTCAGAGGTCGCAACCAACCCACCGTCGCCGTACTTGATGCAGCACTTGCCGCACTGATTGCAGGGCTTCATAGGCAAATTATGCACCGTTATGACATCGCCCAGAGACCTCTGCCTGGATCAGAGCCAAAGCGCCGCCAGGCTGGCCCTGCACAGCCCGCCCCACTACTATGCCCGCCTCATTCGACGCGATGACGTCACATGGAACGGATCGGCGTGTTTGTGGATGTGCAGAACATCTACTACACCACACGGCACACCTACCGCAGGCAATTCGACTACCGCGCTCTCTGGAACGTCCTGGCCCAACGCGGCGCAATTAAAGTGGCCAACGCCTACGCCACCGATCGTGGCGACGAGGGGCAACGGAAGTTTCAGGCGGCGCTGCGCCACATTGGTTTCACCGTGAAGCTCAAGCCTTACATTCAGCGTGCCGACGGCTCAGCCAAGGGTGACTGGGATGTGGGGATCACCATCGACGTGCTGCAGCACGCACCGGAACTGGACCGGATATTCCTGCTTTCAGGGGACGGCGACTTCGATCTGCTAATCGAGACTGTCCAGTCGCAGCACGATACGCCGATGGAGGTCTACGGTGTGCAGGCGCTGACGGCGGACTCACTGATTCGAGCGGCGACCGCCTTTCATCCCATCACCGAATCGCTGCTGGTCTGATCATGCCCCTGGTGCAGCTGCAAAATGCCCATCTCGCCTTCGGCCATGTGCCCTTGCTCGAGGACGTGAATCTCATCATTAAGGCCCGGGAACGGGTCTGTCTGATCGGCCGCAACGGCACGGGTAAATCCACGTTGCTGAACGTGCTGAACGGCCAGCAGGTGCTGGACTCCGGCACCCTCAGGATCGACAGCGGGGTTAAGGTCGCCAAGCTCGCGCAGGAAGTGCCCGCGGCAGCGACGGCCACGCTCTACGATACGGTCGCTGCGGGACTGGGGGATCTGAGTGGCCTGCTGTCCCGCTATCACCACTTGAGCCACGAGGTCGCTACGGGAGATGCGCAGACGCTCGAAGCGCTGAGCACCGTGCAGGCGGAAATCGACCAAATCGGCGCCTGGGATGCCTCGCAGCGGGTGGACGCCATCCTGAGCAGGCTCAAGCTGCCTGCAGATTCGCTCATGGCTGAATGCAGTGGCGGCATCCGGCGCCGCGCCATGCTGGGGCAGGCGCTCGTTGGCGAGCCCGATCTGTTGCTGCTGGATGAGCCCACCAACCATCTGGACATCGACTCAATTACGGCGCTCGAAGCCGCCCTGCTCACCTATTCAGGTGCCGTGCTGTTCATTACCCACGACCGGACCTTCATCGACGATCTTGCGACACGCATCATCGAGCTAGACCGGGGCACGCTGAACTCTTACCCCGGCACCCATGCCGAATACCTCAAGCAAAAGAACGCCGAGCTCGCGGCAGAAGCCGAAGGCAACCGCAAGTTCGACCAGCAGCTCGCCGAAGAAGAGGTGTGGATTCGCACCGGCATCAAGGCGCGACGGACCCGCAATGAAGGCCGCGTGCGCCGCCTCGAAGCCATGCGACTCGAGCGCAAGGCGCGGCTCGAACGCCAGGGATCGGTAAAGCTCAGCCTGGACTCGAGCGCTGACTCAGGGAAGATCGTTATCGAAGCGGACAAGGTCAGCTTCTCCTTCGACGATCAGCCGATTCTCCGGGAGTTTTCCACGACCATCCTTCGCGGCGACCGGGTTGGCATCATTGGCCCTAACGGCAGCGGCAAGAGCACACTGCTGAAGCTGCTGCTGGGCGAGCTCGAACCCTCCAGTGGGTCCGTGCAACAGGGTACCAAGCTGCAGATTGCCTATTTCGATCAGGAGCGCATCCAGCTGCAGCCGGAGCGCTCCGTGCGCGACAACGTTGCCGATGGCACGGATCAGATCGAGATCGCAGGCAAATCTCGCCACGTCATCAGCTATCTGCGGGACTTTCTGTTCGCTCCAGAACGGGTGAACTCACCCGTTAAAACCCTCTCCGGGGGCGAGCGCAATCGGCTGCTGCTGGCAAAGCTGTTCGCGAAGCCAGCCAACCTGCTTGTGCTGGACGAACCCACCAACGATCTGGACGTGGAAACGCTGGAGCTGCTCGAGGAGCTCTTGAGCGGTTTCGATGGGACGCTCCTTCTGGTAAGCCACGATAGAGCTTTTCTCGATCAGACCGTTACCAGCACGCTGGTGCTGGAAGGCGATGGCCGGATCGGCGAGTACGTCGGCGGTTACTCCGATTGGAAACGCCAGGCGGACACAAAGCGAAAGACCGAGGCAGAGGCCAGACCGAATAAACCCAGGGATTCGCGAAAGCCGGCAAAACCCGCCAGAACCTCAGGCCGACAAAACGGCCTCAGCGGCAAGGAAAAACGGGAGCTGGATGCTCTGCCGGGCCGGATCGAGGAGCTGGAAGAAAAACAGGCCGCGTTGACCGAAGAAACCGCAGAGGCCGATTTCTATCAGCAGGATCGCGAGCGCGTCGAGGCTGCGCTGCAGTCGCTTGCCGATGTGACGAACGAGCTCGAGCAGGCCTATCAGCGTTGGTCTGAACTGGAAGACGCGCAGTAAGATTCTGCACCCAATTGAAGAAGGTGCGGCATTGCCGTACAACCCAACTGCGGGTTCTGTCGTTCGAGGCTCTGGTGGGGTAAGGAAGGTCAGGTGGGCTCGGCCTGGCTCCGGTAAAAGTGGTGGTGTGCGAGTGATTTACTACAACATGCTCGAGGAGGAAGAAGTCTGGCTCCTCACCCTCTATGCAAAGAACGAAAGATCCACCATTCCTGGACATGAACTCAAACTAATCAAGGAGGCAATTGAGCGTGGCTAGCAAATCCAAAATGAGTGACGAAGGTGCCGAACTGCTCAAAGCAGTCCAGCAAATGAAGAAAGGTAAGAAGGGTCGGGTTTACACTGAAGAGCAACTCCTGGCGATTTCTGCCAGGAAATCTGCAAACCTGACCCAACGACAGTTCGCAGAACTACTTAATGTTTCTATTGATGCAGTTCAAGACTGGGAACAAGGGAGACGCTCTCCGCGCGGCGCAGCCAAGACACTCTTGAAAATCGCGCAAACTCATCCGGACATCCTTGAGGAAGTCGCTTCCTGAGCGGCGGTTCGCGAATTCTGAGTCTTACATTTTCTCCCCTTCTTCTTTTGGCTTAGACCGAGACTATAAGAAGCCTGATTGCAAACCACTCGCATTTCTGCGGGAATGCAGTGGAACGTGAACAGAGCACTCAACAGGGGGAGAGAGCATGCGCCTTCACGACTATCTGGAGTACTACGCCCGCGAAACGCCGAACAGAACGTTCGCCGAATACAACCTGCCCGATGGCAAGCAAACGATCAGTTACGCGGCGGCTAACGCGCGGGCCAACCAGATGGCGCGAGCCATGCTGGGCTCCGGATTGAACAGCGGCGACCGATTAGCGTACTTATCAAAAAACAGCACCGACTACGTCCTCATGTACTTTGCGGCCGCAAAGGCAGGCGTGGTGCCTGTTCCACTCAACTATCGCCTCGCACCGAGAGAATGGCTCTACATCATCAACGATGCGGAAACCAAGCTGCTGGTTGCTGACGCCGAGTACGTAGAAGGTATCCAATCGATCCACAATGAACTGGAGCGGGTCACCGGGTTCGTCAGCATCAACTCGGAGGCGGAAGGCTGGCAGGAACACGAATCCTGGATCGCCGGCCAGGACGACAGCAATCTGCACCTGCCTATTGAAGAGTCTGATCAGCTCTATCAGATGTACACGAGTGGGACTACCGGGCTGCCAAAGGGCGCAATGATTTCGCACAGGGCGATCGACACGAACTGCGCCATGCTGGCGCGGATGATGGACCTTCGACAGTGCGAGGAGCGCGCCATCATCGTTGCCCCTCTGTATCACGCCGGCGCTGGTGTGATATCGATGGCCAATGTCACTGTGGGCTCGACGCTCGTGATCCATAAGGACTTCATCCCGGGCGACTTTGTCGACAGCCTCATCGATGACGAAATCACCATCGCCGGTCTCGTACCAGCAATGGTGCAGGCCTGTCTGGTTATGGTGCCGGACATCAAGGAAAGGCAGTTCCCCTTGCTGCGGCGCATGCTCTACGGGGCCTCTCCGATCGCCGAGGAAACGCTGCGTTCTGCCATGGAGGTTTTCGCCTGCGATTTCGTGCAGATCTTCGGTATGACAGAAACTTCTGCTGCCGCCACCTGCCTCACGCCCGACGACCATCGCCGAGCGCTGAACGGAGAACCTCAACTACTGCTCTCCGCCGGTAAAGGGGTTCTGGGCACAGAGATCAAGATTGTGGATGAAAACGACAACCCGGTACCGAACGGCGCAATAGGAGAAGTCGCGGTAAAGGGTCCACAGCTGATGACCGGTTACTGGCATCTCGATGAGGCGACCGCAAAATCCCTGAAAGACGGCTGGATGCATACCGGCGATGCGGCAACGATGGATGACGAAGGCTACATCTACATTCAGGACCGCATCAAAGACATGATCGTCTCCGGTGGGGAAAACGTTTATCCGCGCGAAGTCGAAAACGCGTTGTTCGAACACCCGGACATCGCCGATGCAGCCGTGATCGGCGTGCCTTCTGAGAAGTGGGGTGAGGCCATCCTCGGCGTTGTGGTCACGAAAGCGGGCAAAGCGTTGACGGCAGAGGAACTGGTGGAGTTCTGTCGCGAGCGCCTGGCTGGATACAAGGTGCCGCGACTATTCGATTTCATCGAGGAGCTGCCGAGAAACGCCAGCGGCAAAGTGCTGAAGAAGGATCTTCGGGAACCCTACTGGGAAGGTGTTGATCGTCGAGTGAGCTGATTCAGCATGGGCCACACTGCCGCCGCACCCACCGATGCTTAGTCACCAGGGTATCCAGTGACACACTTTGAGTACCTCGCGATTGGTTCCTCCGTGCTCTTTGCCCTGTCATTGGGACGAACGTTGACAGCAGCACTTTATCTCTTTCGACGGCCGGCTTTCGATCCTCTATTCAGCTTTATCTACGTCGTTTTCTGTTACTGGCTGTTAGGCATGTGGTGGGTTCTCTGGGAGAACAACAGCGTGCCGCAGTGGGACTTCTTCGGCTATGTGCTGTTGGTGGCCACGCCTCTCGTCTATTACCTGCTGTCTCTTGTACTGGTTCCGAATGAACCAGAGGCAGTACTTTCCTGGCGGAGCTACTACGAGACAGTCTGCAGGAGCTTCTCTGCGCTGTATGCGTTCACATTTGTTGCCGGTATCTCTCGGCTGATGTATCTCGAAGCAAGTTTCAGCTGGCCCGAAATACTGTTCTCCGCACCTTTTATCGTGGTCACGCTCATAGGAGCGATGACCACAAACCGCATCGTCCACTGGCTGGTGGGGCTATCCTTGACAGTCTTCATCACGGTTAGAGTGTTCGTGGGTCCCACCCTGGAGAGCGTCCAGTAGTTTTAGGCGCGGATATGGTTCATTACCGCGATGTCGACTTCGGTCCGATCAAGCGATGAATGGGAGAAGCTCCTATGCAAGACGTAATTGACTACAACCGGCGCCTGGCACTCCGGATCAACCAGGAAATCTGGAATGAACAGAAGCTCGAGCTCATCCCGGAGTGCTTTACAGAAGACTTTGTTGCCGACTATTCACCCCGGGTGATCCGAGAGGGGCGGGACGAGATCGAAAAGATGGTGTGCGCATCGCATACCACTTTTCAGGACTTCAAGGAGACCGTTCACCAGGTGGTGGCGGACGAACAAAGTGTCGCCCTTCGCTTTACGATCACGGGCATCCAGGTTGCTGACTGGGGTTCGATTCCAGCGACGAACCTGCCGGTGAAATACGATGAGTTCCTGTTCCTGACCATTCGCGATGGCAAGGTGTGTCGACAGGTGGGCCTCACAGACGCGCTCCTCGCTTTGCAGCAACTGAAGCGGATACCCGACCCGGCAGGGTACGTGGCAAAGTCCTTCGCCGAGAGTAGGGATGAGTCCGGGCGCATTCTCTGATTATGTAATCGCGTTTCACTGGTAAAGAATCGGCCACATGACGCAGTTTGAGTTCCTCATGATGGTGGCGGCGGTTGTGATTGCCGTCGGCCTTGCAGAGATTCTGGGTTCCTGGGGCAAGTTACTGCGCAGCGACCAGTCGCTCGTCCGCTACGACTGGCTTCATGCGGGCCACAGCACCAACCTCGTCCTCACGACGGTGCAGTACTGGGTGGGGATGTGGGCGTACAGCCCACTTGAACTATCGAGTGTGCTCCAGGTGTACTTCCTGATCATCCCGTCGTTCTTCCTGGTTGTCGCCTCCTTCGCAATCTCGCCTGACGCGCCGACCGATAAGGTACTCAACTGTCGCGAGTACTACTTGTCCCGCCGGGCGGCCATCTTTGTGCCGATCGCCATCGGGGGACTGCTCTCTGTGATTGCGGACGGCGTGATCGCCGGGTTCGACAACGTGACGCTTGAAGTCTGGTTGATTTTCGGAGTCGGTGCGGGCATCAACCTGACCCTCGCCGTGACCACCCGTATCTGGTTCCATACGCTCTGCTGGCCGCTTGGCCTGGTCCAGATTGCCTTCTTCATGGCGGCTGATCTTGGAGAACTGAACGCAAGGTTCCTCTCTTGAGGCGGAAAATACCGAACCGGGCTCGCCCTTTACCTCTCCCGCGGCTTCCTGCTCGCCTCCCAGATGCGCTTGAGTGCTTCAACACCCAGGCTCTCCAGGTGAGCAATATTCCGGCTCGGCACGGCTTCGATGTCACCGTATCCCGCGATGGCGAGCTCTACGCTCTCCTCCCGCAAGATGTGCAACAGCGGATAAGTTGAACGGTTCGAGTAGTTCTCGGGGGCATCCGGCGCGGTATCGGCGAACTGATAGTCGGGATGAAAGCTTGCGATCTGAAAGACACCTTCGCAGTCGAGCTCCCGGAGCAGCAGGTCTGCCCGGTCGAGGAACTGGTTGTAGTCGAAGAAGTCAACCAGGACGTAGGGATGAATGAGCAGAGTGGTTTCTATCCCGGCATCACGATTCAGTCGCGTGAGCTCCTCCGCCAGCGCCTCGAGCAGCGCTTCTTCGCTCGTCGCATGAGTGACCGTGAACCGAACCCGGCCGTCCTTAAGCACACGGTCGGCAAAGGGACAGAGATGTTCGCCGACCACCATCGTTCGAACCCAGGCTTCAACGGATTCGATGGTTTCGCGGTCGTTCACGCGGGATCCCAGTGGCGGAGATCGTTCATACTAGCCGATTCACTATCCACAAAGCGGCCGCCCCCTATGAGCGGAGACAGATTTCATGAGTCGATGGGAGCTGATTGACAGCACTCCTCTGCCGAACGGCGACGGCGAGCTACGCTTGTTCGGGCGGGCGGATGAGTTCGCCATCAGAATCGCCGGCGGCCAGGGCGATCTGATGAACAGCCGAACGCACGGGTCGGAAGATGCCCTGGGACAGTTCGTCGCCGAACGAGTCGCTGGGATCACAAGCGCACGCGTGCTCATCGGCGGTCTGGGGATGGGGTTCACGCTAGCCGCTGCACTGGCGGGCTTAAGTGACGACGCTCAGGTTACCGTGGCGGAACTGGTGCCTGGCGTGGTGGATTGGAACCGGCAGCAGCTCGGCCAATGTGCGGGCAATCCGCTGAGAGACAAGCGGGTCGCCATAGAAGTCGCGGACGTTGCCATGCTGATCGAGCCGCGCAGCCAGTACTGGGATGCCATCGTGCTGGACGTAGACAACGGGCCGGAAGGTCTCACCCAAAGAGACAACGATCGCCTCTACAACGTGACCGGCCTTGCGGCCGCGCACGCTGCCCTGAAGCCGGGTGGAACCCTCGCAGTCTGGTCTGCCGCCCCATCGCGCCCCTTCACCCGGCGGCTCAGAGCGGCCGGATTCGAGGTGGATGAGCGGCGCGTGCGCGCTCACCGCGGCAAAGGATCTCGGCACGTGATCTGGCTCGCGCGGCGTCGCTAGGGCAAGCTGGATGCTTGCGGACGCCTGACAGGGGAGAAAGCGCATGTCCGAGAACGCCATTGCGGATCGATTGGAAATCGAGCAGCTCCAGCGACTCTACGCCAGAGCCACCGACCTGATCGGGCTAGGCACCGATGAATCGATTGCGGAAGGCCGCGACATCTACCGCCGCATCTTTACCCCGGACGTTTCGATCCGCACCAGCAACACGGGTCCTGATCCGCTGACGGCCGAAAGCCCGGACGGCTGGGCCAAGGTGGTGCAGAGAGCCCTAGACATCTACACGGGTACCCAGCATCTCATCGGCACCCAGCTCGTTATGCTCGACGGCGACGAGGCCAGAATGGAGAGCTACGTGAACGCCTGGCACATGTTTCCGGACGGGCGCGCCTACGTTTTTCTCGGCACCTACATCGATCGGGTGCGCCGCACGGAAGCCGGCTGGCGTATTTATGAGATGAATCTTCGGCACGACAGTAGCGGGGTCGTGGAGACGACCGCACCGGGTTGAGCGACGCACAGCGTGCGCATGCGACAGCGATGCCGACGGCCTAGCCGCTCTCGGCGGCCGACTCCGAGCGTTCTTCCCGTGGTTCGCTGCCGTCAGTCCAGAAGCCGGAGGTAGCGATCGTATTGGTACAGCCGGTCGCGCTTGCGCGTCCCCACTTCGGCGAGGATGCCAGCCTTCATCAGCACGTCAATCGCCTTGCCGGCGGTGGGTTTGGTGATCGAGAGCAGCCGCGTCATGAGCGGCATTGTGATGACCGGGTGCTCCGGCAACAGCTCGAAGCACTGGATGGCGGTGACCGTGGCTCCGGGCGTTGCGAGCAAGATCTGGCGGTCTTCGCTTACTCGAGCGTACAGGCTGCGCGCCGTTAGCGTTGCGTCGTCTGCAATCTCGGATACGCCGTCCAGGAAAAACTGCAGCCAGCCGATCCAGTCGCCTTCCGTGCGTACGGCGGATAGCCAGCGATAGTAGGCGGCCTGGTTCTGCTTCAGGTACAGACTCAGGTACAGCAGCGGGCTCTTCAGCACGCCCCAGTGGTCGAGCAGGAGAGCAATCAGCATGCGGCCCAACCGCCCGTTGCCGTCCAGATACGGGTGGATGGTCTCGAACTGGACGTGGACGAGGCCGACGCGCAGCAACGGCGCCAGGTTGTCCTTGGCATGGATATAACGCTCCAGGTCGGCTAAGAGATCGGCGACCCACTCCGGTGGCGGCGGAACGAATACGGCATTGCCCGGCCGACTGCCGCCGACCCAGTTCTGGGAGCGGCGCAGCTCGCCGGGTTGCTTGTTGGCGCCACGCACGCCCTGCATCAGGATGCGGTGGCAGTCGTTGAAGAGCCGGACGGAGATCGGCGCTCCCTTCGGCGAATGGATCTGCTCGAAGGCATGGTTGATGGCAGCGACGTAGTTCGTGACTTCTTCGATGTCCTCGATTCGGGAATCCCCGGCCTGGTCGGTCTGCTCCCAGGCGAGCACGTCCACCAACGTTGCCTGCGTGCCCTCGATTTCGGACGACAGTAGGGCTTCTTTGCGGACGAAGGCGTAGATGAACCAATCCAGGGACGGGATCATCTCACCGGCGAGGTCCAGCCGCGCAAGGGCTGCGTCCGCCTTTCTTAGAGGCTCATCGAGGGTCGCCAACTCCTTCGCGGCAAGCCTTGGCGGCAGCGCCTCGGGCACGAAGGCTTCGAAGGATTCGCCGGCGACGGAAGCGGTGACGTATTGGCCTGTAGGCTGCGCAGTCATGGTAAGCAATTCTTTACCATGCGCAGGCTTAAGTAAAGATTAATTTACTTATCTAAGCAATGGGCAAAGTCGCCTTTACCATCGGCGACGTGCCCAGATTGGCTAGAGTCATACCTATTCTGGGAATTCCAATGATCGTCCGGATTGGTGCGAGGCAGTCAGGTAGGTGTTCCTGACACTCCGTCAGCGCCCGTGCTGCCTTACTCGCGGCACCAGTCTTTGGCTGGTTCATCGAGCCTAAGGGCGATGCCGACGGACTAGCCGCTCTCGGCGGCCGGCTCTGAGCGTTCTTCCCGGACCCAGAACATCAGAACGAAGCCGGCCAGCAGCAGGATGAGTATCGATGCGAAACCGATGCGCTGGCTGGCGAAATAGGCAGTGAAGAACGCGACCATGATCGGTGCGACGAAGGTCGTAACCTGCCCGGAGAGCGCGTAGAGGCCGAAAAACTTGGTCATTTCCGCTTCCGGCGCGATGCGGGCGAGCATGGTTCTACTGTTGGCGTAAGCAGAGGTGATGAAGAGTGCGAAGAGCACAGAGGTGAGCACGTAGACGATTTCCGGCAGGGTCTGAAAATAGGCGAAGTCCCAGACCGGGTCCGACAGGCCGGCAAAGGGCAAGAAGAAAACGGTCTCCGGTGTGATGGAAACGGCCACGAGCAGCGCCAGCGAGTTGCCACCGATCGTGAAAAGAATGGCCCGACGTGAGCCGACAATGTCGTCGAGCCAGCCGCCGATGAGACCACCGAGCACGGCAAACACAGTCAGAAACACGCCGACCAGCAGCCGCTCGGCGCCACCCCAGCCGAAGATGCCCGAGGCATAGATCATGCCGAAGGTCATGATCGCAACCTTGCCGTCGTTGAAGAGCATGCGGGCCAGCAGGTAGAGCGCGATGTTCCGGTACTGGCGCAGGCGCCGCAGCGTCAGCCAGACATCCCTGAGCCCGGCGCGAACGGCTTCCCGGGCGCTGGTGCCGGAAGCACCCTGATCGGGGGTGAAGAGAAACAGCGGCAGCGAGAAGAGCAGCAACCAGACCGCTGCGATTGGCGCGGAGATCCGGTCGTGCTCGAAGGTCGCCGTGTCGAGACCGAAGAGCACCTCATCCGGGAGAAAGGGCCAGTCGAGAAGCCCGGAGGCAGGCAGCGCAAAGCAGTAGAGCATGGCCACGAGAATGATCAGCGCGCCGCCGTTGCCGAGGCTCAAACCCAGGCCCGAGAGTGCACCGAGCTTCGGGTAGGGCACGATCGAGGGCAGCATGGCGTTGTGGAAAACCTCTGAGAAGGCGAAGCCGGTCCCCGCTATGGCCAGAGCAACGGCCACGGTGAGGATGCCCGGGCCCGCCTCCCCGGGCACCGCGAACCAGAGCAGCAGGATCGCGGGAAACATCATCAGCACGAAGGCGCCGATCCAGGGCTTGCGACGCCCGACCTTGTCCGCAATGGCGCCGAGAAAGGGCGCCAGGCAGGCGGTCACGGCGCCGGCAAAACCGTTGATGTAGCCCCAGATCGCCTGGCCCCGGACCGGATCACCAATGACTTCGGTGGAGAAGTAGGGGCCGAAGATGTAGATGACTATGAGGATGTAGTAGGGATTTCGCGCCCACTCAAAGAGCGCCCAACTGAACTGGCCGAGCCGCGGGGATGCCCCCGCGCTGATGCTGCTGGTACTGATTATATTGCTCCTCTCCCGAGGTCAGCGTAGCGGGCTAGCGGTGGCCGGACAACGGTGCCGTTGACGGGCTGCAGACTCAGGCGGCCCTGAGAGGAGCCAGGGCTTGGGATTTGGGAGTTTCGAGCCTACCTGCCATCTCGAAAGTACGCCGGATCTCACCAGACCCCTGGAATCAAACGATTCGGCACTCGTTCCGCGTAATCGGCATAACCGGACAGTTCATCTTTGAGCGTTCGGTCTTCGAGCCAGGTTCGAACCACCAGCGCTCCCGCCGCCAGAATCGCGGGCGGCCAAGCCCAGGACGAACCCAGCAATACCGGAGTGGTGAGTATCCAGGCGAGGAAGCCGACGTAACCCGGGTGCCGGACAAATGCGTAAGTACCGGAATCGATGACCTGATGGTCGTGCTCCGACTGAATGCGCACGGTTTTCTCGAAAAAGGGATTTACGATCATCGACCAGTTGGCGAATCCCCAACCCACCCCCAGTATGAAGAGCGCCAGCCACCACACGGCGTCGATAGGCGCGAGTCCGGTCGCGCCGTTCTGCCACCACGCGGCAACAAACATCCCCACAAGCCCGGGTGCAAAACCCACCAGCATGACAACCCAGTCCCAGCCCTTGGTTCCCGATTTAACACCTATTCGTCGACCGATGAGCACGGGATTCCAGATCGCAACACTCAGGATGTTGATCGCAAGCACCGCCACCATGATTGCGAAGTAAGCCAACCCAGGATTCCAGGACTGGCGGACTGCCACCAACCCCACGACCACAAGACCAGCCAACAGCAAAAAACCAGCGAATCCGGGTGCCCAACCGGGTATGGGTTTACCCGTAGTCATTTGATGCGATGACGGGTCAGTCATAAGGTACCAAGTAACCGGACAAGTGAGGGGAGATCAAGTGGCGGACCAATTCGGCCTGCAGGAAGCCATCTACAACTGCCGTGCGATGCGCCGCATCAAACCGGACGAGGTACCGGAGGAGTTGCTTGTGCAGCTGATTGATGCCGCAAACCAGGCACCATCCGGGTCCAACTCGCAGCGCGCTCGCTGGGTAGTGGTGCGCGACCCCGACCTCAAACGCCAGATTGCGGAGCAAAACCGGAAACACGCAGAACCCTACATCGCTGCGGACGCGGCCAATCCGCCGTCAGAACAAGTGGGACGTATGCTGCAGGCAGTCGTCTGGCAGATGGATCACATGCACGAGATCCCGGCACTGATCGTTGCGTGCTTCGACTACCCCGAACCGGTTAAGGATCTGGGCGTGTACCGCCAGGCCGGCTCCGTGTGGCCAGGCATCCAGAACCTGCTGCTCACCGCCCGTTCCCTTGGCCTGGGTGCGGCGCCGACAACGCTGGCCTTGCGCGATCAGGCGACGATACGCGAGATCCTGAATCTGCCGGAGACTTTTGCAGCACTCTGCCTCATCCCCGTCGGCTTCCCGATGGGCAACTTCGGTCCGGTCACTCGTAAACCCGTCGACGAGGTAATGCGGTTCGACCGCTGGTCCTGACTGCATGACCTTCGCACTCTGATCACCACGCCAACCCCAGATCCTCAGGCAGACGACATAGCTCAACGTGCTCAGCCGCAACCGGCGATGGCGGCGACCACCTAGTGCTTCCTTCGATTCTGCTCCCAGGCGCCGCCGCTGACCGCGTGATCAAGGGCATCCTTCGAACCGAAGGACCGATCAAACACCTCGGGTTTGCAATCACGACAGATGAAGACGGGCCCCAGGTTGCTTTCGGCATACCGCCAGGTCTGTTCAGAGCGTTTCCGACAGTTCACACAGAACCGTTCCAGCGACTGCCTCGATCCTCTTCGACTCTTCAGCCGGACCTCAGGCTTATCTTCCGACTCGAGAGGCTTCGATGGCGCCTTCTCCGCGGGACGCGTCGCCCTGGCAATTCGTTTTGCAGAATCTGTTTTCGATTGTGCTACCGCAACGTTCGGGCGAGCCTCCTTCGCGTAGAGTTCCGTGGCCAGCGACAATGCCCGCTCCCTCGACCATTCCGGGAAGTCTTTCAGAATGCGACGAGCACGACTCAGGATCCAGCGTTCCTTGTCGGTTAAACCTGATTGCTCACCCATGGCTGAATTGACCCAACCGAGTAGACACAATCAAACCGACCGGCATCACGCTGCTCATCTGGAAGCGTGCCACTCGATGGAATCGATAAGGTGCGCCGCAGTCCGCATCACAGACCTCCGCATCGATAAAGGGACGACAGATTCCGACATCACCTCATCCGCCCGCGCTTGGACCATCCGCGCTATCTGGCCCCACGTGGTCCAGTGAACGCTCTCGGAGACGGCAGACCGAACATCCATATCGTCAGGCAGACTCAGCTCTGACTTACACAGAACACTGGCCAGATCATCTTCTATCGCATCTACCACCAACTTCCTGCCCTGGGACTTAACCGGGATTGGAGGCGGTGCAGGCAACACCAGCAGCATGAACGGCAACCGCACTCCCGCGTAGTGGTGCACAGCCAGGAACTGACGCGCCAGCTGCTCCACCTGAAATCCTGGCTGACCGGCAATGGCCTTCGCCTCTACGTAGCCATACATGGAATCAGACTGCAGCAGCACATCCGGCTGGACCGGTAGGGCTCTTGAGTAAACAGACTCCGAAGGATTCAGATACACACTGCCCGGCAGGATGGTGATCTCGAAGTCTTCCGCCTCTTCGGCGAACCGGCGTCGCGTGCTCTCACCACCACACTCTCCGTTCAGCGGGAGCCTGGCCAAAAAGTCTGAGCGTGGAAGGAGATCCAGCGCCTGAAACACCTCCGTGGTGAGCATGTTTTCCTTGCCACGCTCAGCATCGCGCAGCCTGGTACAGCGCCCGCCATCCCAGGAGATCTCTTCTAGCAGCCGCCCGACTGGTCGCCGATTCTCCGGGGTTCTTGGGAACTGAGTATCCATCTTTAACTCGCCAGCTGCTGCCTGGCTTCCTGGAGATTGATGTAGGCCTTTTCACCATGCCGACCCATCATGTGCAGCAGCTGACTGCCTCCGATCAACGTGATCGGCTTGTCCTTCACGAAGTTATAGGAGTCCGAGCCGAAGTCGGACGTGGTGACCAGAATCCCCTTCATGGCGCCTTCACTCATCATGGTGCCGTAGAGGTCCCGCACCGCAGAGACACCAACCGTCTTCGTATAGCGTTTCGCCTGAATAACGATCTTTCCGCCACGGATCGGATCAGAGTCGAAGACAATGGCGTCCACGCCGCCATCCGAGCTCGCCTGCGTTACCCGTACTTCCGCGGAGTCTCCGCCGAATTCTGCCTCGAAGAGCTCACGGACCATGTGCTCAAAGTCTTCCCAGTGCATGGCCGCCAGATTGGTGCCTTTGTCGACGCTCGCCATGACCTCTCGATTTTCTACCAGGCGCTTGTCCGTGCTCTGCGGAAGCGCAAGCGGCTGCACGGCTGCCAGATCGGTCAGTTGTGCGGCAGAGACGCCTTTCAGATGCTTGAAGGTCGCTTTCGGGTCGACCCTGGCGAGGTCAAAGGCGAGAAACTCTCCCTTATCTGCATGTACGGAGAGAATCACTTTCGCCTCTTCGTTTCCTGTGGCGGGATGGACGCTCGTCACTTTGCCGTTAAAGGT
This sequence comes from Pseudomonadales bacterium, assembly GCA_965230005.1. Taxonomy (GTDB): domain Bacteria; phylum Pseudomonadota; class Gammaproteobacteria; order Pseudomonadales; family Azotimanducaceae; genus SZUA-309. The sequence continues at coordinate 4,633,748 of OZ245934.1, read as the reverse complement.
GATGCCGTCCAGGGCGTTCACAGTATCGGCTTCGAAAAGTTCGTGAAGCGTACGGATGCAGAGCTGGTGAATGACAGAGTCGTAAATTCGCCTACGCTCAGCGTCCTTCAATCGCTTAGGCTCAATCAGATCCCGGCTCTTTATGTATCGATATGATTCCGCATCCAGGAGATCATCTGGCGCCGGTAAATCGTAGACGAGCACCAGGGTTCTGCTCTCTGGCGAGTACTCAATATCCCATCGCTTGGGGACCAGTTCCGGATACTCCGACTCGATGAGCACCAGATCGCAGTACTCTTCGATCGCATCCGGCTCGAGTTTCTCGTAGCGCGCACGCATCTCCTCAACCGCCGCTTCCGCCTTCACGAAGCTCTCGACTTCCTGGAGATACCTGGCCTGGCGTTTCTGATTCTTGCTCTGCACCCATTCAGAGATCAGCTGCTTCTTCCGGAACCACCGATCGAGGAGACCAGCCTGAGCGAGTATTGAACTCAGCTCGGGTTTGCTCGGCTGTTCGACCTTCTCATAGCTGGTCGGTCGGCCCTGGCGGTCCCGGTTCACGAAGCTGCTGCGCTGATCCGCTGAAGAGGGGTCTGAGAACCGATCCAGGTGCATCGCCCGATTCCAATCAATCGCGTCATCCACAGACAGCGTGTGTTCAAGGAGCGACGCGAGCGTTTCGAGCTGCTGCTGGGCATCCGTTGTCATCGCAGCCGCTTTCGCGGCCGATGCCGCCTGAGCATCCAGCTTCAACTGCCGGTCCATCTTCTTGGCCCAGGCGCCCAGTGCCACTTCGACCTTCGAGATCAGAAGATCAGGGTGCTTGGCGGTGATCGTCCGCTGCAGATGGAGTTTCTGGCAGACGAGCTCAACGGCATAGGATGAAATGGAGCCGTTCTGGCGGCGGTTACCCCGCACGTCGCTGATCTGAACGTGAGGTGCCAGGCTATCCGGCACCGAGACAGTGATCTGATTAGCCATGATCAATCCCTGGACGGCATTCGAGACTTTATTCGTCAACCTGCGAGCCTATCTCAGTCGACTGACGGCTTCCGTTTGTTAGTTCACTGTTTGATGACTTCTCTCTGCCGATATCCAGCGCACAGACAGTGATCCGTTCACGAAGCAGGATAGGAAGTCGCGCCCATCGTGAAGTGTTCAGGGATCAACATCTCCAATGCGCCTGAAAGACAACGACCTCATCCTCGCCCCCACCGACCTCAGCAACTTTCTGAGCTGCCGCCATGCGTCCGCGCTGGATGCGACGGCAGCACGCAAAGGCACCGATCGGCCCACCCGTTACGGGCCCTACATTGATCTCCTGCGCGAGAAAGGCATCGAGCACGAAAAAGCCTATCTGGCCCATCTGCAGGCCAAAGGCCTAGAGGTGCTGGCGAAACCAGACCCGCAGCAGCCCGGCGACTACCTGCTGATCGGTCGGGAAGAGACCATCGCGGCCATGGCGGAAGGCAGAGATGTGATCTACCAGCCGAGGCTTGCTGATGAGGGCTGGTCCGGGCAGGCGGACTTCCTCCTGAGAGTAGAACGCCCTTCTGAACACTGGGACTGGTCTTATGAAGTAGCAGACACGAAGCTCGCCCGCGATACCCGCGCGGGCACCATTCTGCAGCTGTGTGTCTACACCCGCCTGGTCGAGGAGCTCCAGGGCGCTCGACCGGAACGCATGCACGTCGTCACGCCAGCAAACGACTTCGCGCCGCTCAGCTATCGGACCGACGACTACAGCGCTTACTTCCGCATCGTCGAGAACGGGCTCGAGCGTTTCGTCACTACCCTGCCCGAAACCTATCCGGAAAAAGTCGCTTTCTGTGACCTCTGCGCCTGGTGGGAACTCTGCGAGCAGCGGCGCCGCGCTGATGATCATCTCTGTTATGTGGCCGGCATCTCCAAAGGCCAGATCGGCGAGCTCAGAGACACGGGGATCAACAGACTCGAAGCCCTGGCAACCCTGGATACGGTGCCGAAGCCAAGACGCGGCTCCCACGAGTCTCTGACGAAGGTGCGAGACCAAGCGAGAACCCAGCTTATCGCCCGCGAAACCGGAGAGACCTACTTCGAGATCCGCGAACCGATCGACGAGGAACACGGCTTCCGCCTGCTGCCGGAACCAACGCCGCAGGACATCTTCCTCGACTTCGAGGGCAACCACTTCACCGACGAAGGCGTGAGCGAGTACCTAACCGGCTACGTCACACTGAACAAAGACGGCAGCGAGCGATATACCCCGCTCTGGGCAACCACTGCTGCCGAAGAAAAAGCCGCTTTCGAGCACTTCGTAGACACCGCGCTGGCCATTCGGTCCGCGAACCCAGGTGCCCACATCTACCACTTCGCACCCTATGAGCCCGTCGCTATGAAGCGACTGATGGGCAATTACGCGACCCGGGAAACCGAGCTGGACGAGCTACTCCGGGGTCGAGCTTTCGTGGACCTGCACGCGGTGGTCAAACGGGCGCTGATCGCCGGCGTTGAACGCTATTCCATCAAGGATCTGGAGCCCTTCTTCGGATACACCCGCAAGCAGGATCTCCGCGAAGCCTCTCTCGCCCGCCGAATGATCGAGCAGGCGATGGAAGCTGGCGCAGCACCGGATACCTGGGCAGATCTGCGTGGCGCTGTGGAGGCCTACAACCGGGAAGACTGCGAATCGACCCGCCGACTCAGAGACTGGCTGGAAGACCTCAGAAAAGAAGCCGTCGACAAAGGTCAGGAGATTCCAAGATCTGAATTGGTCGACGGCGAAGCTTCAGAAGGCCTCTCAGACCTCGACCAGGAGCTGAGAGCACTGAGAGATGGCTTGTTGCAAAAGGTGCCAGATGATCGCACCGACTGGTCAGATCAGGATCGAGCTACCGTCGCCCTTGCCCACATGATGGAGTTTCATCGGCGGGAAGAGAAAGCGACCTATTGGGAATACTACCGCCTGATCGATCTGCCGATCGAAGACTACGCTGCCGAGCGACGGGCGCTGATGGGGCTGGAGTTTCTGGAGGTGGTCGAGGCTGCTCGCTCCCCGGTACTTCGCTATCGGTTCCAAAACCAGGAACTCGACGCACGTCGCGGCGACACCACCTACCTTGCCGACGAGACAGATTTCGGCACGATCGCGGCGGTGAATTACAGCGAACGAACCGTAGACATCAAGCAGCGCATCGCTACGGCGGATGACCAGGCAACTGAAGTAATCCTTCACAAGCGCGTAAGTCAGGACGCCCTGCGCAAGTCACTGATGCGCTATGGAGAAGCGATTCTCTCGCACGGTTTCTCTGGCAACCCGACCTATCAGTCAGCAACTTCGCTGCTTCTGCGTAATCCACCTGTATTGCCTCAGGGATCCCACGCACTGAAGCAGCCTGACGAAACCACGCTGGAGGCCGCCTGCCGCATTACCGGCGCACTCAATGGACAAGTCCTTGCGCTGCAAGGCCCACCAGGCACCGGCAAAACCTACACCGGCGCCCACATCATCTGCACGCTCAAGCAACTAGGCCTCAAGGTGGGCGTGACGGCCGTGAGCCATAAGGTGATCACCAATCTACTGGAAGGCGCATGCGAGGAGGCCGCAAAGATGGGCCTTGAGCTCAACGTGCTGCACAAAACGGATCGTGAATACGACGGGTGCTGGGGCATCGAGACCACCAGCAGTTATCCAAAGACCTTAGGCGGCCTGGCGGATGGCTCTGTGGACGTCGTGGGTGCAACTGCCTTCGGCTGGGCTAGAGATCAGTTCGAGGGTGCCGTGGACGTGCTGATCGTCGACGAGGCTGGGCAGATGGCATTGAGCAACACGCTTGCTGCCGCGCCAGCAGGCCAGAGTCTCGTGCTGCTTGGGGATCCGCAGCAGCTCGAACAACCCCTACAGAGCAGCCATCCCGAAGGAAGCGAAGTGTCGGCTTTGCAGCACTGGTTGAATGGCGCCGAAACCATGCCGGCTGAGCTCGGTCTCTTTCTCGAAGAAACCTATCGGCTGCACCCTTCGATCGCCTCGTTCACATCAGAGGTTTACTACGAAGGAAAGCTCAGCGCGCGCCCTGAGCTTGCTAAACAAAAAGTCGACCACCCAGGCAGCAGTTATGCCGGCCTGGAAGGCTCAGGTCTGCGCTACCTGCCAACGACGCACACCGGTCGACAGGCCAAATCGCCGGAGGAAGCCGCTGCAATCGCAGAGCTGGTGAATGACCTCCTTGGCGGCGCCAGCTGGACGGATCAGAAAGACGCGAAGCACCAGGTCACCGTCGACGACATTCTCCTGGTCGCCCCCTATAACGCACAGGTAGCAGCACTGAGCGACGCACTACCCGAGCTCAGCCACAGGATTGGCACAGTAGACCGCTTCCAGGGTCAGGAAGCCCCTATCGTCATCTACTCCATGACGAGCTCCAGCCCGGAGGATGCACCGCGAGGCATGGATTTCCTCTACGACGGTCATCGCTTCAACGTCGCAACCTCTCGCGCGCGAGCGCTCTGCGTGCTCGTCGGCACGCCCGCACTCTTAGAACCAGAATGCAGAACGCCGCGGCAAATGAAGATGGCTAACGGATTCTGCCGGTACCTTGAATTGGCGACAGTGATCGAGAAAGGGACGTAACCATGGGAAGGAAGTACCTCTTCGAGCCTGACGTCTACTCAGTCACCACCCTCGATGAGTATTCGAGTCGATGGCCGCACCTCAAGCCCCGCGAGCTGAAGCTTAGAGAGGATGAGGGGGTAATCGAGTCGATACTCGGGGCGCACCAGTACTTCGACTTTCACCTCATGATGCTCGAGCGAATCCGGCATGCGCACACAGAGAAGGATCTCCCGCCGCTGGAGCTGCACTTCACGATCCGGGCCGGCATGGTGAAGAGCGCCATCATCGCTGGAGTTTCTGTCATCGAGGGTGTGCTTCTCTTTCTTGGGCACTCAAGAAGACTCCCACTAGATAACCGATCCACCTTCGGAAGCACTCTGAAGGCCTGGAACCGTGTACCTCGGCACAGAAAGGAGATCGCTCCGATCAACAATGACCTGAAGCGGCTGATGAAAGTGCGAAACCGGATTCATCTGTACGCAGAGACCGGCATCAACTGGGAGCACGTGTTGACGCACGAAGTGGCTGACTTAAACCGCGTGCACGCTTGCGTTGATTTTCTGCAAGGCGTACGAACGCGAGACCGGCGCCTACCAGGACGTGTGAACAGCTTCCACCGCTCTAAACCGACTAGACTGATCGAAAACAATCCCGCTGGTGACGGAAACCGGTAGGCCGAATCAAAACGAATGCTTCAAAGCCTGTCGCCAAAGCAGATATCCACCGGCAGTTTGACACACGGCATACGCGCTTCCCGGAAGAGTCTCCTGCCAGGAAGCACGTTGAGCTGAAGCGGTGTTCTCGAAAGCACCGATCATAATTTGCAAGTAGTCACAGCTCTTCCAGAAAAATCGCGACTTTCTTTCCGTCCGACGATGTCCGGAGTTAGAACTCAATGATGAGAGTCTAGAGCTTCCCCGGCCCAGGTTTGTTCTTTGCGACAAGCTAAGAGAACAAAACCAAGTTGTTGCAAGGCAACAGAGAGGAAGAACAACGTTACCGACATCAACAAAGCATCCGAAAGCACGAAGACGCCAAACGACGCATAGGCACCATTGAAGACCGCATAAACCCAACTCAAAGCAGACTTCCACATCGAGAATCGAGGAAACGCTTTGTCTGTCGGGAGCACTCGGACTTCCTCCTCTCGTATGCCTGGAGGAAGGTCTTCAATGAAATAGAAGTATCTACGCAATCCGTTACACACTCTGGCGTAGAGTGTCGCATCTATCTTCAGCTCCGCATGATGCCAAGCCATTCCGTGACCGATTATTCCCGCGATAAGTATGACTAAACCCGCAAAGTCCGGAATCGATTCGAAGTCTTTTACGACTGGAACATCATAAAGAGCGAAAACTACAAACGGGGCCGACATTAAGATCAGGTAATAGCGAAAGAAGGCTGTCGACGTCGCCTTAGCCTCAAAGTGAGCATTGGAGATCACCTCGTACTCCTTGAGGAGATATGCTACGAGCTTGTTTTCCTGGGCGTCACCCAATGCTGTCTAAGCCTCCATTTCGGTTTTGTTATCGACAGGCTTCTCGGAAGCTACTTTTCACCTCCGCGGAGCACAACGCGCAGCCGTTTGCTTTATGAGGCCCCATACTTCTCAGCAAGCTGCTTAACCAGCTTATCCACAATACCGTTCGCTACCGGCTTGCTAACCGCAGTTTTGTAGATCAGCTCGAAAACCTCCTGAAAAGCCAAACGCTTGGCATAAGGAACTACACTCAAAGGATCATCGTCGTCACGGTCGCGCTGGCGTAGCGTATCGAGCTCCTTTCGGATAGCAGAAACTCTGGGAGACAGCAGAGAGCTCAGCTCATAGCTAGGATTCGCAGCACGTTCCTCAAGATCCAGTACTTTCTGGTCTACTTCTTTGGCGAGCTTGGAGACGTGTCGCTTTGACGTGTTCCCACTTTCCAGGAGTTTTAGGTCCTCTCGGACCTCCGCCTCTAGCCCTTCAAACCGACGCAAGTGCTGCCTTTTTGCGGACTCCCTTCGGCATCGCTGCGCAACAAGCTTAAGTTCCGGGATTAGATTGGTTTCCAGATTTGACAGATGCGCGCTGACCTCGAAGTTATCACGACGACCGTTAGGCGTGATTTTGTCATTGAGGATATGGACCTCTCCGACAAACCATGCGTTAAAACGGGTTTCCGGGAACCAACTTGATGCCACATCCGATTCACCTACTTGAATGTTCCCGACGCGAAAGCGTAAACCTCGCACCAGCTGATCAGCAGGTATCGCACCGAAATACTCGTGATCGGCAATCCAGGCAATTGCATCGATGCCCCCGTCGATGCCGGGAATCTCAATCAGCTTTAGGTCTTGATACGTTCCAGATTTAAAGGGAGACAGCTCAAACGCGGCCCGATGCGGTCTGTGGATCGGCTCCTCTCGCGGGTCCGCTACGCCCATTTCACGAATAACCAACTCGAAGCCGGCGTGAATCCCAACAGACTCCAAGGCGGCTTGGATCTGATCACCGAACGGAAACTCAGCATGAAAAGGTACTGGCGCTACTTGCCCCAGGTAGTCTTTTATCCGGTCCACGTTCAGCAAGACATCATTGCTAAGCCGCGCCAACCCTCGAAGTTCAACTTCAAAAAACGGCTCGTCAGTGTCAGTTCCCTCTTCAGTTTTCTGAATTGAGGTCACGTCTCGGATCACCTGAGGAAGGTCATTCTGGTATTCGGGATCACGGAGTATCTGACGGAACTTTAGTCCATCCCACCGTATCTCGGTGACTGCCTTCTCCCCCTCGGCTCTCGACCGAAAAAGGAGTTCGCGACAGTACCCCAATCCAGAGAGTCTACCGACCCCGCGAAATCCTCGAGCCTCTTTACCTCTTTTTTCGCTCCCTCCTATCGAGGTCATGCGCGAGGCAAAGTCGGCGGAGGGCACGCCAATGCCCGCATCTCTAATCTTCACATTTCTATTGGCGACGTCGACCTCGATGTCGATCCTGCCACCCGCTTTCCCCGCCCGATCCAGAGAGTCCGCGGCATTCTGAACATACTCGCGATACACATCGAGAGGATTCACATACATCGAACCAGTAATAAGCTCTAGGACATCTTTCCCGACTACTACATTCTCAAGCGGTACGGCGCTCGAACTCGGCACCATGCGCACGGGTATCGCTTCACTCATAGTTTTTAAACCGCCTCCTCAAGCATTGCGTCTTCCACGCGCTCATCTTCTGGAATCGACGCAGACACTTTTTCGTAAGTCTCATGGTAGTTCCGCCGCTGGTCCCAAAGCTCCGCAAGCTGGCCATGATTAAGCGGCTCATAGAACCTAAGCACGCTTCGCAATCGAGGTGAGCGAAACTTCAAAGAACCATACTGGCTGGGTTTGACGGCAGACAGCGCGGTGATTAGTTCTGATTTCTGGGCCTCCGTTAGGCGAGACCATTCCGCTTGATACTCTTCAAATTCAGGGCGACCACCTAATTGCTCATACCAATCACGATTGAATATGAAGTGCTCCGGTCTCATCAGCAGCTCTTCAAAGTCTGCGTCGGACTGACCGAATGCTCGCCGAAAGAACTCCGGTGCCCCACTCACAACACCATGGGTTGCCTGAAGCACCAGCTGTAGCGATCTCAAGTAGTAACGGTTCCACCCTTTGCCAACGTGGGAGCGATCTTTTAGGTCAACCGGCTGGTAGCGCATCGGGAAGGAGAAAATCCGTATTCCTAGTTCCTCATTCAGATCAATGTTCAGCCTCATACGCTGATACAGATCAGCTGGGGTGTCCTTGAAGTTATAGAGCATGTAGTTTGAGAGCTTATGAAGACCACTATCCGCGGAGTAACGTATAGCTGTTTCATAGGGCTTCCGCAGACCCCAGTGGTCAAACGCGATTCGGAGTGGGTCAATGCAGATCGTAGAGAGCTCTCGAAGGTACATGGGATCTTTACAGAGGATCCGAGCATCTACACCCTGATTGAAGTCGACCCGTCGTAGGATCTTTCGCCCATTCCTCGTGATCTGAGCACCAGCTTCAAATCCAAGATCTCGTATTTCAGCAGCAATCTCTTTGAATCGATCTGATGCGACTACATTGTTATCCATCAGAATCAGGTCTTTCTTCGCGCCGTATCTCGACTCGATTCCCTCTACAACACTCGAAAGGGAGACCGCATCTCGCTGCGCACCTTCAAGCTTAGGCACCCCGCAGAAAGAACACTTGCGAACACAACCACGAGACGCGTAGGTGAAGTACGCATCGCGCACTGGGTATTCGTAAGCTATCTGCTCGAGAATAGAGTAGTCCGGCACCAGGTCTTCGATCGGCGTACTACTGTAGTCGTCTGAATAAAGCTCCTCAGAAAACTCATCGAGCTGCAGTGATATCGCCGGTGCCTTATCAAGAAGACCTTGTATGAAGCGCACGCCGCGCCAACGTCGCTCAGCAACGTATGCGTCATGCATTAGCGAAGCGGCAATTCCTCCGACGAAAACCTTTTGTGTCTGACCGGCCGCCGCCTGAATAGCGAAATCTATGGCATCAGCCGTCTTCTTCCACTCGAAAGAAAACAGCGATGTCACGTATATCCGATCCCAAGGCTGAGCAAGCACGGACTTATCTTCGCCTTTCACGAATCGTACGCTGTCTTTCTTACCCTCAGGCCCGTGATATTGGGCGATCTTCATGAGCCCAAGAGGTGGGTACTTATTCTTATATCTCGGCTCGATAAGGAGAATGTTCTTGTTTGCCACTAACCAACCACCTTCAAAGCTCTCACCTTTCTCAGCTCTCGGAGCAGACTAGCCGCTTCGTTTGCTCCGGATTCACCGCCTAGCCCTTTAAGGGGGCCTGTATTTGACCAATCAAAGTCCGGAGCGAAATCAGCCAGCTTAGATTCGAAATAGGTCACTTCACATCCTGGGGCGCCTGACGTTAGAGCGTCGAGATACAAGTCCCCAGCGATCGTCATGAGCGCATATACGCCAATACCTTTCGTAAGAAAGTGCTTACGTGGCGTGGCCCATTCTTCTTCCAGAACCTCAACAACAGCTCGCCAGTAATCTCGAACCACTACATAAGCTTCAGCAGCGGATTTGTTGTCCAGGATCTTTGTTAAGCGCAAGAATCGCTTAACTGCTTTCTGCATCGTCCTGAGCGAAGCCTTTCGCTGAAGCCCAGATGTCGTTGTGCCGCCTAGGTCTAGTCGTTGATACCAAGGCGATTCCGGGTCTTCTTGGAGTTGCAGAGCGATAAACAATTCAGGGCGTTCCAGCTCGAGATCTTTGGCCAGTCTCGCCTCGTGATAATCCAATAAGCTAGTACTCAACCCCTTCGCTTTCGAGTTGATGGTGTTAAATATCTCCATCTCTTCAACAGCGTTGAGTCCGACAAAAGCCATAAAGGCTAGCGATACCTCTGAATCTCCGAGGTGACCGATTCGATGCTGGCAATCGACCTGATAGAGCGGTCTCCCCCGATCGAGGTCGATCTCTAAGGTGGCCCGACCTCCGTCCGCGATCTTGATCTCCCAAGCTGTAGAGTCTTCCGCGCGAAGGTTGAAGGTCAAAGGGATAGTCGTCGCAGACGGCTGATGGATATAGCGGCGAAAGTCGAGACTGTGCTGTTTATTGAATCTGCGTTGATATCCTTCGCCGGTATCTTCGTCGAGAACATCAGCGATAGATGCATCGAACAAGCGCCGGGCAGGAGCAAATCCCATGAAGACCCGCCTCCCTCCACAAACACCAATAACGCCGTCAAAGTTGCACTTCACCAATGCAATTTTGAAGCAGATCCCTACAAATTAGAACCGAAAAACGCAGCAGGTTAGTATGTCATTATATTTGACATATTTTTAGTTCGAGATTTCTTCATGCTTGATACTGTCAACTATCTTAAGGAGCGCAGCTGATTTTTGCTGTATTCGTTTTAGGTCCTGCTCAACCTTATTGAGCTGAGGCGTGGTAATCGTTAGCAGTTCTTCTCGGTCGATTTCGGCGATCGCGGTTTTGGCGTTTCCTACCTTCTTAACAACAGGCGTAGTCGCCCCTTTGTGCACCACATGTGCGTACGCTTCTTGCAAATCCCTCTTGCCGTTTAGAAGCGACCGCACCGCGGTACGATCGGAGCATACCGGCGTTAGAGCATCACGAAAATCCGTCGCCTTTTGAAACGATTGGTCCTTAATCTCTGAAGCTACGAGCTTCTCCAACACCGGATGTTCCGCAAGTACCTCCTGCGCTTTGCGGTTGCTAAGAAATGCATGCCAATAACTAAAGTGCTCGTTCTTCCCGTCCTTGTACTTCTCCATCAGCTCGATAGTTCTAACGTACTTCCTACCTTCCCTAGCTGAGAGCCCGATGTTTTGTGCCAGCACAGACAAGTCTCTTCCTTGCTGTTCCATACGCTGGAGATAGCGCGCTTGTTCGTGCTTCGCCCACGGGGTTTTTCCATTGATATGTATCTGCCCAAGAAGCACGAAGATGTGATCGTCGCTGATGTTCTCTGGTAGGACCGTGCATCTAATTTGCTGGTACCCCAGCCCTTTGAGATCCCTGAACGCTGCGAGCCTGCTATTTCCTTCAAGCACCTCAAAAGACTTGTCCCTGACGATGATCTCTTCTTGGTTGCCACCCTGATCAACGATTTCCTTCTTGAGTTTCTGGACGTGAGGCAATGACTGAAGGTACTCCTGAATGGAGTCTTGATCTGGGGAATCTCCTGTTTGACGAATGGCAGTGTATATCCGGGGATTGTCGGGATAGTAACGAAGCATTGCATGATCCAGCTTCCCGACCTTCGTTGGATACTCTTTCTGGGAAATCGGCATTGTGGAGTCAGCAAAACCAGCCACTTCATTCGACCATCCCACTAGTTCGGCTCCTCATCTATGTTCAGAACGTTCCTAAGGAGTTGATGCTGGTCGTACGTAACCAGCGACTGATACTCCTCAACATCTATATCCCGCTGGGCAAGCGAAGCAGCGGCCCCTTTCGACACAAGTAGTGAGTCCACCCATTCGTCAATCGAGTCCGGCAGCACAACGTTGTAGACGTAGCAAGTTCTTTTCTGGGAAATCCGGTGTATACGATCTTGAGCCTGAAGATAGTCATCCAAACTGAAGGATCGATCGAAAAATACGACATGGTTCGCCACAGTGAGTGTTAACCCCTCCTTCGCAGCACCTGGCGTCGCTACGAAAACGAAGACTTCAGGATCGTCCAAGAACAGACTTATCGACCTATTGCGAGCGTGGTAGTCCATCTTCCCGTGCACCTTCACAGATCCATAATGGCTATACCGGCTCGCGATCCAATCCACATTCTCAGTAAATGCTGTCCAGACAATTACTTTCTCTCCGGAATCGACTATCTTGGCGATCAGCCGATCTAACGTGTTCGCTTTGCCCGGTACGTGGTTGTATCTCTGATCAACTATCTGCGGGTTGGAAGAAATCTGAACCAACCTCAACAACCTCTTAAGCAAACTCTCGGAAACGTCTTCTTGTAGCGTAGAGTCCCGGAGCACTTCGATGCGCAACTCGTCTCTGACCTGCTCATAGATGATCCTTTGTTCAGGCTCCCAATCTGCCACTATGACTTCGAACTCTTTGTTTGGAAGCTTGATCCCGGCACTACTCTTGGTTTCACGAACAGTAAAGCCATCTATTTTTGAGAAGACGTTTGTGAGCTGGCTCTCGAAGTTGGAGATAGCTTCTTCTTCTCGCTCTGTCAGATTATCCGAATCCTTCACCTTCGGTATATCGAGCTCTGACTTAAACTGTGCGAAATCGCATCCAAGACTATCGCCTTGGTCTAAGAAGAATATTTGAGACCAGATGTCGTACGGTCTATTAGCAATGGGAGTCCCTGTGAGAATCATTCTTCTAACAAACGAGTTAGAAAAACGATGGTAGATCTGACTTAGCGCAGCGCTGGGATTCTTTATTTTCTGCGCCTCATCGAGCACTATTCCGACCTTTTTCGATCTAACTAAGAGGTCAATTAGCTCGGCATCACTTTTAAGTAGTTCATAGTGGGTGACATATACGAGAACATTTCCAATAACCGAGCTAAGACTACGAAACGACCGTTCACTCAACACAAGCGGTGTAACGTGAGTGTGTCGCGCCAGCTCCCTTCGCCAGTTCTCCACTAAACCCTTTTTCGTGACTATGAGGGAACAATCGACATGTTCTGAAGCAAGCCAGTACAACACTATGTCAATTGCGATCTTGGTTTTGCCTAATCCCTGCTCATGGAATATCGCTGCGTACTCAAGGTCTTTGACAGCATCGAACGCTTCTAGCTGATATGGCAGCGCATCAAACTTGGCGCTCAGGTACCCTGGCTTTGATCTCACGGACATACGTAGATTACTTTCTCGGGTAACACACCGTGCCTGTCCAGTATCGGAAACACTACCTTCTTCGCGGCTCCTTCCGCGCCGGCTTCGGTACACAGAATCAGAGTCGCTCTAGGTCTATGCTTAATGTATTGAATGTAGTCGTTGAGTTGCTTGGCACTTCTGCGTGTGAACAGATCGTCCTCTGTTTTCGCTTCACAGATGATTTCTCGATCTGGGACAAACCACTTGACGTATACGTCGGGTACGGACGACCCGATCGCCGGTGACTGTTCTGCCTGGAAGCCTGCGTCGTCAACGAATAGCAGCGAACTGTCTAGCTCACAGTTCTCTTCCAACCAGCGAAGTAAGACACAAACCAACTCTGTATGCGTAAGCTGCACACCTAATCAGCCTCTTCTGGTTTATAGGTATTGACGAAAGAACCTAACTCTATCTGAGCGTCTCTGAGACGCATGAGGTTACTTGGCTCGCCGATAATCGACTGGATCTCTGCGTTTGGGACTGTCGGGATCTTCTCGCAAATAGCCGCACACAAGGCTACTAGGGTGGCTTCGCGAAGTTGTTTGGTTAGCTCCGGAGTGTCTAGAAGCTTTTTGGCTTCTTGGGTTCCATACTTCAGAAATGCCTTCTTGGCCTCAGGCTTTTCTAGAATTTGACCGATATCCCTGACGTGCTCATTTCGCGTAAACAGTCCCCCCGCGATCCACTGACTAAAGTCTCGGTCTGTGTACCCAGCTTCGTAGACTGCGTCCTGTATGGCTGTTCGAGAGACGAAGGTTTCAAAAGCGGTGTACTGTTTTTGATTGAAAATCGGATCAGGATTCGGACCGTCAATTTCCTCATTCTCCACTATCTCCCGATAGTCTTTGTTCATGAAGACGAAGGTACCTATAGAATCCATTATCGACTTCTGTGATATCCCACAAAGATCGGCGATCTCATTCGGCATCATGCCTTTAACATAGACCAGGTCATGAAGGTACTTCGCTTTCGCATATGCCGACCATGGCTGCGGACCGACTAAATGATCCTGTATGCGGATCTGGTCCATCGTCGCTTCATCGATGTCTCGATGTATGACAACAGGAATAGATTCCCAGGTTCCTGGCTCGCCCGATTCATGGAACTTTCGATAGATGGAGAGTCGAGTGTTCCCCTCGAAAACCCTGTAACGTCCGGGGGAAACTTCAACAACTTTGATAGGATTTTCTATCTTCCCGCACCGCTTAATCGAGCGTCTCAGCGATTCTGAAGACTCGTCCCTGAGAGCCCTTGCCATCTCGTCAGGCGTCGGGTTATCCACCGTCTCAAAGAGATGAGCAACTCGTGGATTGGTGATGTCGTAATCAACGGAATAGATATCCAGTTCTCTATAGCTAACGCCCATACTGCCCTTCGCTTGACAATAGCCTCTAGTCAACAAACAAGTATGCCCACTTGAATAGTCCTATGGGCTGATTCACATCACAATGATGCTTAGTCGAACTACGAAACGCGGCATTTCCAGTTCTAGGAATTCCTGCGAGGCGAGAATCCTAAGAATGGCTTTCACGTCGATCGGTAACGAACTCCCTGTGCAAAACCACTGAGTTCGACTACGCAAGGGCTCGTACACTGAAAACATCCGTTGTTTTCAGCATGATAGATGGCTCCGCCTGCTGGGCTCGAACCAGCGACCCGCTGATTAACAGTCAGCTGCTCTACCAACTGAGCTAAGGCGGAAGGGGTTTCATCCGGCTTGGTGCCGAATGCGTCCGGGGGCCTGCCAGACGAACTGTTTCGAGCGAGGCCCGAAGCAGGGGGCGTAGTGTACTGCCGGGTCGGACAAATTCAACCGGCCCACAAGCCACGTTCCACGGGCCTTTGGCGCATCCAGGCTCCTGGCCGTCCCACCTTTGCCGCCGAATCCAAGATCGTATCGGCTTAGCAGATTAAGAGCGTTCGCGCAGCGACCTTCTTCGCGGCCGATGAGGTGCGAAGTTATAGCTGCTCTTAAGAGCGTCTTAACCCACTTAGGGCGCCCTTAAGAGCATCTTCGAACCGGTACGTTTAGGCTGGGTCGGAATGCTTCATTGAATTTCAGGCCGAACAGACATAGTCCCTCAGCTACCCCCAATCAGCACATCCAGGAACTCACGCGGTGACACCACCCTCACCCCTGCTCGGCCTTCTTCAGGAAAGTGTTCGATATTCCCGGTAACCAGGAAGTCGGCTCCACTGGAAAGAGCGACTTCGATGAACATCTGATCCCATGGTTCGGGCAGGTCGACGACGCGAGGAGCGGCGAGTGTCGGCGATCCGGCTGACTCGAGAAAACCTATCAAATCTTCGACGAGCTCCCGGTCGAAGGCGGCCTGGGCTTGCGTCAGCACATCCCGATACTCCGAGACGATTCTCTCATCGAAGCAAAGCGTGACGTGCTCGGTGAGCAAGGCACGCAGGACCGCTGCGGGCGGACCATTTGGTGAAAGAACCCCAGACACCAGAACATTGGTGTCGAGCACAATCTTCAACTGGAACTCTTCCGACGCGACTGCTGGATTTCAGTGTCAATTTGCTCGGGATTCGTCTCACGCAGTCCGCGTTCAGCAGCATCCCGTTGCAGTCTGGCCAGCGCATCGCTTGCGCGACTGCGTCGCAGTGTCCAAAGGCATTCCTCGAAAGACCCTTCATCCGTGGCACTCAGTATGGCAATCGGTTTGCCGTTGTTGGTGACCACCAGCTCCCGCTCCTGCTCGAGGTCCTTCCAGAGTTCGGAGGTTTTGCCGCGGAGGTCGCGGACGGTGACAAATTTCATGAGCAGCATTGGCCTACAAACGAGACCACTATCGTAGTGCAAAGGCTGCAGCAAAATCCGATTCCGGCTTCGAGCCGACGGACTGGAAACTGCAGTCCTCTCAACACCGTTTGGCCAAATCAGAATTCGTATTGCAATTGTATATACATAGGCTATGCTGCCTCTTGTAAAAGGAAACCTCGGAGAAACCAGGATGCCTGCACGAGCAATCAGCCTCAGGGTCCCAGAGGATCGGCTATCGATTATTGATAGAGGCGCTGCCGCGCGTGGGCAGAACCGGTCTGAATTTCTCATCGAGAGCAGCTACCGTGAGGCGATCGCGGCGCTTTCGGAGTCCCCGATCATCCACATGGATGATGAGTTGTACGACGCCTTCGTCGCCGCCCTGAACGCACCTGCAGCCCCCAATGACCGCCTGAAGTCGATACTGACCACGAAAGCCCCTTGGGAATAACAAGGCCGCAAATCCTATCCCTTGAGCATGAACTCGATCCGTTCGATTCAGGGGAACCTGCGACCGACAACTGGCTGAAGACACGTGCAATCGATAACCAAAACCTTGGGGTATCGACAACTTATGTTGTAGCTGCGGAAGGTGATCGGCAGGTCATCGGATTCTACTCACTCAGCGCGAGTGGCGTTGCAAGGCGGTCGGTTAAACGATCACACGGCATGCCCGATCCAATTCCCGTCCTGCTTCTGGGCCAGCTGGCTGTAGACAGAAATTATCAGGGCCAGGGCATCGCTAAGGGCCTCATCAAGCACGCCCTCCTGACGAGCCTTGCTACGGCAAGTAAGGTTGGCGTGGTTGGTGTCCTCGTCGATGCGCTAACCGAAGACGTTGCGGGCATCTACGAGAACTTCGGATTCAAGCCGTACTTCAAAGCGGATCCATTGAAGCTGATGGTTCGCATGAAAGACGTTGCCGCGCTGTTCCGCTAACGTAGCGATTTCTTCCGCGGCAGAACCTCCACCACCAACGGCCCACGCCGATAAACCCGACTCGTCGTATTCGGCGTCTGATGCCCCATGCGAGCCTGGGCAAGATCGAGCGTTTCACTATCACTCGCTACTTTGGCCCGCAGGTCGTGCTCCGTAAAACGCTCCCCACCGCCATCAACGTGTTTGCGCATGGCCCGCTGCCAGATGGCTCGGAAGCCGTCCGCCGTGTACTGGGTGCCGCTGCGTGTGCAGAACAGGTAGCGGGAGCGAATGCCGGCGCCATGGTGGGTCCGCAATACATCGGCAACTGCCGCGGCGAGCCCTTCTCCGCTGAAGACAAGCGATCGTCCCCCTTTCGCCTTCGGTCCCCATAACCTGCCCTCTCGCCAGTCTGCCACCAGGAGCTCGCGCATCTGTCCCTGACGCAGGCCCGTGAGCATCTTCAGGCCCACCCAGGCCTTGAGCTTCGGATTGCAGTGGACCAGAAAAGCGGCAAGTTCGGCATCGGTGACGTAGCGCTCTCGAGCGCGTTCGCGATGCTTCTCGACTTCGCGGACGAGGTTTCGATCGACCACACCGGCGCGCACGCAGAGCTGCATGACGTTCGATAACACGCTGAGATCACGATTGGCCTGGACCAGGCCATCCTGGGACTCGAGATAGGCGTAGCCTGCCGCCGGTCGCCACTGCTCTGGCGACAGCGGACCGAAGACTTTACGCAACCGCTCCATCGCTCGTTGGTAGTCAACCTGCGTGCTCGGCGCCAGGCGCTGGAATCGTGTCGACGCCTGATAGGCATCCATGGCATCGCCGAGCGTACGCATCGAAGAAGAGTGCTTGCAGAAAGCCGGCGCCGCAGTCGGCCTATCGCTACCCTCGCTATGCGACAAACGCCAGAGCTGATGCGCGCTCACTTGCCCGATTGGCAACGCTGTTCAGGCCGGCACTGCTGCTAGGGACAGATAATCACCCCACGCCAGATCTGCTAGCCTGCACTCAATGAGCGAGTTCAAGCGTGTACTAAAATCGGTCCGAGCCTGTTCGACCTGTCAGAACCTGCCTCTCGGACCTCGGCCAATCTTACAACTCAATCCGGAAGCGAAAATCCTGATCGCCGGACAAGCCCCCGGAAGAAAGACCCATGAAAAGGGCATCCCCTTTGACGACGCCTCGGGCAACCGCCTTCGAGAATGGATGGGTGTATCAAAGGATCAGTTCTACGACGACAAACTGATCGCGGTGTTACCGATGGCGTTCTGCTTCCCGGGCACAGGTAAGAGTGGCGACCTCTCGCCTCCGCCGGTCTGTGCCGAGCAATGGCGGGATCAGCTGCTCAAGCTGCTGCCTGAGCTTCAGCTCACGCTGATCATCGGCCAGTACGCCATGGATTGGCATCTCGGCGAGCGGCAGAAGCGAACGCTCACGGAAACCGTAAGCGCCTGGGAAAGCTACTGGCCTGACGTGTTGCCCATGCCGCATCCGAGTCCGCGGAACAACCGCTGGCTGAAGCAGAACCCGTGGTTTACTGAAGACGTTCTGCCGAAGCTGCAGCAGAGCGTTGCCCGGCTCACCGCCTAGAAATCGTAAACATGCTCCAGCATCACGCCTTGCGAGTGGACGCTGCGGAGCAATCCAGCCAGATCCGCCACCTGCGTCTGAACCACATAGCGCCGCCTGGGTGACTCCGTGAGGATCTCCTGTTCGAGCAGCACCACATGCGGCACCGCCAGATTGAGCGAGTCTTCCGAGACGACACTCGTGATGATCACACCGCGGTTACCGGCGATTTCTTCGAATTCGGCCCCAGCACGGGCCAGCGCACTGGCGTTGTCCTTGAAGGCGTCGTAGCGCGGCAGCGTCACGAGTACCCGTCCATCGTCCATGCGCTTTAAGAGCTCCACTTCGAGCGGTGGTTCGCCAGGCTCGGCAAGGAGCGATGGCAGATGATCGAGCAGCACGGTCGTCAACGGGATCGGCGCTTCGTAACCCGCCTGCGTGCCTGCCTTGATGAGGATCGCGTAACCGCCCTTCACCAGATATTCGGTGGTGAGCGCGTAGCGTCGCTCCCACTTCCGGGCCAGACTCGGTCCCGTGAGCGGCACTTCCGTCCATAACGTGTTCAGCGCGCCGAAGAAATCGTATTCGTACCAGGGGGTCTGCAGGATGAAGTCGACGTAGTCCTGGGCAATGTACGCGGCAAACTCATCCTCCGGAGTCTCCGCACCTTTCGCGCCTTTCGCTCCTTCCGCCCCCTCGAACCAACGCCCGAACACGGCTTCGTAGCCGGCCTTCAGGGCGTATTCCACCGTTGTGCTCGTCCCGATCACCATGACCATCACGTGATAGCCGAAGTTAAAGGGGTAGCGATCTTCCATGGCGCCCGTCATCGCACCATAGGCATCCCAGAACTGACCGACGTGGCCGAAGTAGGGAAACTCAGAGGCAGGCTCGCGGGCCAGGAACCGGGCGTACTCAGCGGGGCTGAACACCAGGAACCACTCCGGATAGGTGAGGTAGGTCTGATCTTCGCCGCGTTGATGTTCTTCCGGGGCAACCACGGTTTCCGCCCAGACCGGCACCGAGGCCGCAAGGCAAAGGCTCAAGAGCCCGATCAGAGCCGCCCTGCCTCTCATGAGACCTTCCGGAACGCCATAAGCACGTTGTCTGTCGGGTCGTTCTCCTGCAGGAGCCGTTCCCCCTGATGCTCGAGACCAAAGCCGCGCAGATACTCGATCCATTCATCTACAGCACGGAAGAATCGCAGTTCTGCGGCGTTGTCTGCCCAGGTCACGTCCGTGCCGGCGTTAAACACCGTGTGCACGAGGGAGACAAACTCCACCATCTCCGGCGACGTGCAGTCGTGGTCCCGGAGCACAAAGAGGCCACCAGGCTTCAGCGCCTTGACGATGGAGCGGACAAAGTCGTCGAGCCCTTCGAGCGGGCAGTGGTGCAGGCCGATGTAGCAGGTGATGAGTTCGAGGCTGGCGTCATCGATGCCGTGACTGCCCAGCGTCTCGTAGTCGCCAAGCGGCAGGAACTTGCCCACCTGACCGATCTGACCGCGGTCGATCATGTCCACCGGCGAGTTCGTCGGGGCGATGTCATTCATCATGTAGAGCGGCCCGCTGAACTTAACCGCCTTCTTCAGCGTGCTGTAGTAGCGGCCGATGGTGCCGATCTCGAGATAGCCGTCGACGCTGGTGGTGTCTCCCAGCAGCTC
This sequence comes from Pseudomonadales bacterium, assembly GCA_965230005.1. Lineage (GTDB taxonomy): Bacteria > Pseudomonadota > Gammaproteobacteria > Pseudomonadales > Azotimanducaceae > SZUA-309. The sequence goes on along the minus strand of OZ245934.1, from coordinate 4,613,849 downwards.
GACGGTCTGCCCTTTCAGCACCGCCTTCTGCTTCGCCAGCGCCGGCAGCGCATGGGTGAGTGCCCCCAGGGGGCTGTCGATATCACCGAGGCCTTCCTGAATGTGCCGATACATGGACTCGTCCGTGTCTCGCGCCGCGATGGCTTCGAGGATGAGCGCGTGAAAACGGTCTTCCGGGCGCAGGCTGAAGACGTTCTGCAGGAAGAGATAGAAGCCATCATGGTAGGGGAGCCGCGCGAACACGCGCTTGAACTCGGAGGGCTCTCCCTCTCGGATCGAAGCGGTTTCGCTCCGGCAGCGCTCACTCTCGGGGTAGTAGGCATCCCAGAGCACGTTCGTGAAGCGAAACTCAGGGTCGAGCCGCTTCTTGAGCTCGAAGTACTCGCGGGCGCGCGGGTAGGCCCGGTGGAACTGCTCCGGCGTCGCATGAACCTGATACGGGAGGTAATAGGTGCCACCCAGCTCCACTGCGCGCTGCACCAGCTCCCGGGTCCAGATCGCAACGCGGTTGCGCGCGCTCTCGCGCGTGCGCTGTTTGTAATAAAGCACAAAGGCAAACACCTCCTCCCGGGCCCAGGCCAGGAGCGAGCCGCTGTCCGGCAGGGCGTGGCGGATTGAGATGTTCACCACGTTCACCTGGTAGCGCCGCAGCACCTCACCGGCGGCGTCCACAAAGGCATCGATGCGGTCGATGGGCACAAAGTACTCCTGCAGCACATAGGTGGAGTGTTTGCGCGAATAGGGTTCAAGCTCGGCCACGTCGTAGCCGGCTTCGAAGTTACGCCAGTGCACGATCTTCTTGCGCATGATGAGCGGGTCGACGATGAACTCCCGGCGCCAGCGGCCGAAGGGTGTCTCCGTGAAGGCCCAGAAGAAGTACTTCTCGAGCAGGAAGTGTTTGCGGATCGGCTGCAGGCGATTCGGCTCGGTCACCCCGCGCTCGGTGCGTGCCCAGGTGACCGCGCGGACCTTCTCGTAGTGCGGCGGGTAGAGGTCACCATTGTGGAAGATCGCATCCCCCGAATCCCGCACCTTCTGCTTGAAGTACTCGAGGTATTCCGCGGTCGGCATCTTGATGTTGGTGCGCTCGATGCGCTCGTTGTCCGCAAGGGAAAGCTCGGCTTCCACGATCACACCAAGGCCGCCGTAGCCGCCGATGGCACCGAAGAAGATCTCGCTGTTGTGCTCGGGCGTCGCGTCCACGCACTCGCCACTTGCGAGCACAATTCTGATAGCACGCACCGAGAGAATGAGCGGACCCCGCCCGACATAGCGGCCGTGCACGTTCACACCCAGGGATCCGCCCACGGTGAAGTTCGCATAGGTCTGCATGATGCTCACGGAGAGGTCGTGCGGATCCAGAAAACGCTGCAGATCGCACCAGCGGATGCCCGTCTGCGCGCGTATCGTCTTCTCCACCGGCGAAAAACTGAGCACCTGATTCATGCGCCGCATGTCGATCTGCAGGCAGCCGGGGCTCGCCGTCTGACCGCCCATGCTGAAGCGGCCGCCGCCAACGGAAAGCGGCCCGCTGGAGCGCTCAATGGCTTCCTGCACCTCTTCCACCGATGTGGGTGTGACGACGGAGAAGACTTCCACCGGGTAGAGGCCGGTGACTTCGTTGATGACTAAGGGATTGGCGGACACAGGGGCGTTCCTTTCAGTTCGTCTCAGTTCGTCAGCTGACCGTCGCGTAATCGCGAGTCAGTTCGCGGAGATCTCTCGGGTCGATGCCGTAGCCGTTTTCACCGATGGAGCCGCGGCGAAAGCCGAGTTCGAACATCACGAACACCAGCCCAATCACCGGCACGAGCATCAGCAGCAGCCAGAGGGAAGATCGATCGAGGTCGTGGTAGCGCTTGCTCATGAGGCAGAAGAGACTGGCGATGAGGAGAGCCGCCGGAATACGGGTGAGATCTAAGGTGCTGACCCCATCGAGGAGCGCAAAGCCGACCCAGAACAAGGCCCAGGCAGCAAGTGTCGCCCGCCAGAAATGACCGCGGCTGATTCGGCCCCTGCGGGAAAAAAAAAGACGTGCCAGGGTCCCCGCCGTCTCACTGAGCTGTGTGTTCGATTCTGCCATGGATAATCCAGTCTCCAGCCGGTTAATACTATGAGAACCAGCGCCCAGCTTTCGGCGAGCAGTTCGGGGGCCAGGCGTGCGCTTGTTCGCACTCCGGTGCACCCGCCACCGGGACTATGACGAAAGGCACTGGGCCACCCGGCTCGTCTGTGCCAGCATGCGCTCGTCCAACGCTAGCACAACGCTTCAAACGACTAACAATCCAATGCACGAGCCAAAAGGTCAGTTCGCTTTACTTCAGCGCCGGCGGTTTCTGCCGCTCTTCATCACTCAGTTTCTGGGCGCTCTGAACGACAACCTGTTCAAGGCGAGCCTCACGCTCTGGATCGTATTCACGCTCACCGAGACGAATACGGATCTTATGGTGAACGTGGCAGCGGGACTCTTCATTCTTCCTTTTTTTCTTCTTTCCACTTCCGCCGGTCAGGTGGCAGACAAAGTCGACAAGGCCGGCCTGATTCGCCGCATCAAGATCGCTGAAATTCTGATCATGCTCTGCGGTGCCCTGGCCTGGTCGCTCGGGAACGTCTGGTTCATGTTTGCCGTGCTGCTGTTGCTCGGCGCGCAATCGGCGTTCTTCGGCCCTTCCAAGTACGCCATCCTGCCGCAGCACGTGGCCGAGGAAGATCTCATCGCCGGCAACGCGCTCCTCGAGATGGGCACCTTCGTGGCCATCCTCCTCGGCACCATTTTCGGCGGCATCATTGCAGGCTCGGAGATCCCCTGGGTGCTGGCGCCCGTCATCGTGGTGATCGCCGCGATCGGTTATCTGGCGAGCCGCTTCATTCCGGAGGCACGCCCTCCGGCGCCGGATCTCACCGTGAACTGGAACCCCTTCACGCAGATCGTCCAGTCCTTCAGCCACACCCGCAAACACCACTACGCCGTGCTGCTATCCATCCTTGGCGTTTCCTGGTTCTGGCTCATGGGCTCCATATACGTCACACAAATTCCGAACTACGTGGCCGGTCACCTCTACGGCGGAACCGGCGTGGTCACGCTGCTGCTTGCGTCTTTCTCTGCCGGGATCGGCCTTGGCGCGCTCGCCTGCGACCGACTCTGCGGGCACAAAATCGAAGTTGGGCTGGTGCCTTTCGGCGCGCTGGGTCTCTCGATCGCCGCCATTCACCTGACGACGCTTGCCATGCCCGCGCCCGAGACCACCTATGAGATCGCAGCCTTCATCGCCGCCGGAGGCTGGCGCATCGTTCTCGATCTCGTGCTCCTGAGTCTGTTCGGCGCTTTCTTCGTGGTGCCCCTGAACGCCTTCGTGCAGCACAACGCGCCGGAGGAGCGCCGGGCCCGGATCCTCGCATTGAACAACCTGATGAACGCACTCTTCATGCTGATCGCCGCCGTGGTTGGTGCCGTGCTGCTGACCCTTGCGGAGCTCACGATCCCGCAGCTCTTTCTGGTGATGGCGCTCATGAACGTGGCCGTGTCGCTCTTCATCTTCCAGCAGGTGCCGCTCTTTGCCGCCCGCTTCCTGGTCTGGATCCTGAGCCACACGATCTACCGGGTGCGTCACGAGGGTCTCGAGCACATTCCCGACAAGGGTGCTGCCATCATCGCCTGCAACCATGTGAGCTTCGTCGACGCCCTGCTTCTCGCCGGTGCCGTGCGCAGGCCCATCCGCTTCATCATGACAAAAACGATTTACGACCTCCCGGTGTTGAACTTCGTGTTCCGGGTTGCCAGGACCATTCCGATCACCTCAAAGAAGGACGATCCCGCGGCTTACGAGGCCGCCTTTGAGGCCATCGACGAGGCGCTTGCCGCCGGGGATCTGCTCTGCATCTTTCCGGAAGGCTCCCTTTCACCGGATGGCGAACTCCACGAGTTCCGCCCGGGCCTCGAAAAGATCCTCCAGCGCCGTCCCGTGCCGGTGATTCCCATGGCGCTCCGTGGTCTCTGGGGCAGCTTCTTCTCCGCCGCCGGGGCCGGTTTCTTCAAGCATCCGTTCAAGCGTATCTGGTCGAAGATCGAGGTGATCGCGGACGCTGCCTGGCCGCCGGAGCAGGTGCAGGTGCAGGCCCTCGAGTCGCACATCCTGGAAATGCGCGGCGACTGGCGCTGACGCACTGGTGTCGAGACCGGTCGCTCGCGCCGAGGCCATTAAAAACAACGGCCCGGCAGCTGTTCACCCGATCTGTTAGCCTGTGCATCAGCGCGATGAGATCCGTCCCCTTGACGGTTCCGCGCTCTGCGGCAGGCCACCTTGGGGAGGGGAACCATGACGCATCTGGATCTGAGCCGCCGGGGCTTTCTCAAAGGCAGCGGCGCCACCGCCCTGTCTGGGGTAACGGCAGGGGCACTGGGCACGGGGACCCTGCTCTCGGCGACGCCGGCTGCGGGTCAGGGCAAGCCTTATCTCGTCGATGGCCGCTTCGACTTCGACACCGTCTACAGCCGCCTCGGCACCAACTGCACCAAGTGGGATGGACAGATCGAGCGCTTCGGTGCAGTGAAAGTCGGCATGGGCATCGCCGATCTCGACTTCCGCGCGGCACCCTGCATCGGTGATGCTTTGCGTAAACGCCTGGAGCACGAGAACTGGGGCTATCTCAACCGCGACCTGGGATACGAGGGGCTTAAAGACGGCATCTGCCAGTGGAATGCGACACGCTGCGGCCTCGAAATCGACCCGGAAACGATTGAGATTGCCGCCGGTGTGCACCCCTGTGTGGTCGCCGGCATCGAAACCTTCTCGCCGCCAGGGAGCCGGGTGCTGCTCATGACGCCCACCTACAACGGCTTCTACACCGACCTCGACAACACCAACACGATCCCGAACGAAAGCCGCCTCATCTTCGAAGACGGCCGCTATCGCATCGACTGGGCCGATCTCGAGCGGCGCATGACGCCAGACACGCACACGCTGCTCCTCTGCAATCCGCAGAACCCGACGGGCAACGTCTGGTCCGAGGCGGATCTGCTGCGCATCGGCGAGCTCTGCCTCGAGCACGAGATCGTGGTGATCGCCGACGAAATCCACTCGGACTTCGTCCGCCCCGGCCACCGGTACACGCCTTTCGCGACGCTTCGGAATCAGGAAGTGGTCAATAACAGCATCACGTGCAAGGCCGTTACCAAAACTTTCAACATGCCGGCCTCGAAGAACGCCTACTTCTTCTCCACGAACCCTGTTTATCTCGAGCGGGTGAAAAAGCGTCATCGGCCTGAGATCAATACCTTCGGCGTGGTGGCGAACGAAGCCGCTTATAAGGAAGGCGCACCCTGGCTCGATCAGCTACTGACCTACATCGATGGTAACCATCGGTTCGTGGAGGCGTATCTCGCTGAGAAGCTGCCGGAAGTCGGCTACACGCGCGCCGAAGGCACCTTCCTCTCCTGGCTGCATTTCAACGAGATCATGGACGCCGTCGGTGTGGTCGAGGCGTCCGCCGCCAGCCAGGCGACGGACGATCCCTTAACGGAAACGCAGGTCTTCGAGCGCTGGCTCGTAGGCGCAAGCGGCGTGCAGCTCAATGAGGGTGTGGACTACGGCAAGGGCGGCGAGCGCTGCATGCGTATGAACATCGGTACGTCGCGGCAGCTGCTGGAACTGGCCCTCGATAACATCGCGGAGGCCGTGCGTAGTGTCTGAGCGATGATGGGCGCGCGCCGTTTCGCGCCCCTGGCGTTCATCTTCTCAACCACCCTCTTCGGCATCGCCAGCGTTGCCGTCGCAGCTACCTGCGCGCCGGAGAGTAACGACAAGCAACTCCTCTGGGGCGACCTCCACGTCCATACAGCCTATTCCCTCGACGCCTACGCTTTCGGCGCCCTGGCCACGCCCGAAGAAGCTTATGCCTTCGCCCGCGGCGAGAAGCTAACCCTTGCCTCCGGCGAAGTGGCGCAGATCGACCGACCCCTCGACTTCACCGCCGTCACGGACCACGCCGAAACCTTCGATCTCATGTGGGCCTGCACGGATCCTGGCGAATCGGACGATCCCTACTGCCAGTCGCTGCGCGAGAATCGCGAAGCCCTGAACTCCCGGAATATCTTCAACGACTTTCTGTTGCCGATCGTGAGCCTGACGCCACCGAGCCTCCCCGGCGTTTGCGCCTCGGTCGACTGCACGGCCGCGCGCATGAGCCAGTGGCAGCGTCATCAGACCGCCGCCAATGCCGCCAACGAGCCCTGTGAATTCACGGCGCTCATCGGCTATGAATGGACGGCCTCACCCGGCGGCCGCCACTGGCACAGGAACGTGATCTATCGAAGCGACCAGGTGCCTGACCAGGCCTTCGACTACGTGCGTTTTCCGGAGGTGGGCCTGCTCTGGCAGCAGCTCGATCGGCACTGCAGCGTCGAAGACGGCTGCGATGTGCTCACGATCCCGCACAACATCAACTGGGCAGACGGCGGCACCTTCGACCTCACCACAGTAGCACCGGCTGTGACCTCGCTTCGACGCCGCTACGAACGCCTGGCGGAAATGCATCAGGAGAAAGGCAGCAGTGAATGCCTGCCGGCCGACCGGGACGATGCGTCCGAGGATTGCCGCTTCGAGCTCGTCACCGAAAACGCCGCCAAACACCGCATGAGCGGTCCGAACAAAGACGAAGACGCTGCCTGGGAGCAGGCACGGCAAAGCTACTACCGCACGTTGCTCGGCGCCGGTCTTGCCCACGAAGAGAATCCCTTCCAGCTTGGCGCTATCGGCTCAACGGATACGCACTTCGGCACGCCGGGCATGGTGGCGGAATCGAGTTTCTTCGGCGGCATTGCGCTGATGTTTGCCTCCGCGGAGGGGCGGCTGGCGCGCCTCGACTTCAACGGCGGCGGTCTGGTGGCGGTGTGGGCCGAGGAAAACACTCGGACGGGCGTGTTTGATGCGCTGCAGCGGCGCGAGGCTTATGCCACCAGCGGACCGCGCATCGGCCTGCGTTTTGGGACCGAGGCTTACTGTGCTGAAGCTGGGCCGATCGGGGGCGTTGCCATGGGCGGCACATTGACGAATCAGAAGTCTCCCGAGTTCCACATACTCGTCGCCCGCGATCAGGCACCCCTCGACCGCATCGAGATCGTGAAGGGCACCATGGTCGAGGGCGGCGAGATCGAGGAAAGCGTGCGCACCATTGCCACCATCAACAAAGACTCGGCGACCCAGTGCCTCACCTGGCAGGACCCAGGCTTCGACGCGGCTGCCCCTGCCTACTGGTACGTTCGCGTGCTGGAAGCACCAACACCGCGCTGGTCGAAGCTTCTTTGTGCCGAGCTCGATCAATGCGAGGCTTACCCCGAGGCGAACGTGATGATCCAGGAACGGGCCTGGAGTTCGCCGATCTGGTATCGGCCGCAGTAGCGGCCGCTCCACAAGCAACCAACGAGACCTGACCATGCCCGCGATCGATCGCACCTTCGTTTCTCTGCCTTCACCAACCGCCGGGCGCAATGGTGCCGGTTTCATGCCCTGTCAGGGCCTTTATCACACCCCGCGGGGCAAGCAGCCGAAAACGGCCTTCATCGCCACCCACTACAACGTCGATTTCGCCGAACACTACCTGGGCGACTATCTCGCGGCACGGGACCACGGCTTTCTCGGCTGGAACACGCGCTTTCGCGGCAACGAGGCTTTCTTTCTACTCGAGCATGCGCTCGTGGACATCGGCGTGGGTGTGCGCTGGCTGAAGGAGGAAGCCGGCGTGGAGCAGGTGGTGATCATCGGTAACTCCGGCGGCGGCTCTCTCATGGGTGCCTATCAGTCCCAGGCGACGGAGCCGAACATTGTGGCGAGCCGGGATCTCAAGCTGCCCGATGCGGTACTGGAACTGCCCGCCGCTGACTACTACATCTCGCTGAACGCGCACCCCGGGCGCCCGGAAGTGCTCACGAACTGGTTCGATCCGGCCGTGGTGGATGAGTCCGATCCCATCAGCACCGAGCCCTCCCTCGACATGTACAACCCGGACAACGGCCCGCCCTACTCGCCTGAATTCGTCGAGCGCTATCGGGCCGCTCAGGTGGCGCGCAATCAGCGCATCACAGACTGGTGTATTGCCGAGCTCGAGCGCCTCAAAGGTCTCGGCCACTCTGACCGGGCCTTCAACCTCTACCGGACCTGGGCCGATCCGCGGCTCATGGACGGCGAGCTCGATCCATCGAATCGTCCAGTGGGCGTGTGTTACGCCGGTGATCCCCAGCGCGCCAACTACTCACCGCGCGGTATCGGCCTCACGAATACGCTGCGCACCTGGCTTTCCATGTGGAGCCTCAGCGAATCGCAGTGCCGTGGCGCGCCGCATCTCGCCCGCATTCGGGTGCCGTCGCTGGTGATTCAGTCGGATGCCGATACGGGCGTCTTTCCCTCGGATGCCGAGGCGATCTTCGACGCGCTCGGCACGACTGATAAGGAAGCGCAAACGATGGCGGGCGATCACTACCTCACAGAACCGGCAGGCGCGCGGGATGAGGTGGCGGATCGGATCGTGGGCTGGCTCGAGAGCAAGGGAGCCTGACGCGGCCTCAGTCCGCAACGACCGTCACCCGGACATCCACGTACTGCCCCACCCACGTAGTGTCGCGCCATTCGCCGGTGCCGACGTTGATGGCGAGGCGATCGAGGCGCGCGGAGCCCTCCAGGCGCAGGCCTCTTTCGGTCTCAGCTAAAGCAAAGTTGAACTCGACCGGGTAGGCCTCACCGCCGAAGTCGAGGGTGGCGTTCGTCGCGGCGAAGGAGCCGTCCTCGAGCACTGAGAACTCGCTCGCGCGGAAGATGGCATTACCGTCGCCGAACCATTCGTCGCCGAGGAGCTGCGAATCCCGCTCCGAGTCGTCCGTGAAGACGGAGGCCAGCGTGATCGTCACGTCGGCACTGCTTTCGGCGAGGTTTTCGGCATCGAAGCGAATCTCTGCGGACCATTCGCTGAATCGCCCCTCGAAGGCAGCACCCGCCTGTTCACCGACGAAGACAATTTCACTAGCGTCTGGATCGATGTTCCAGAGTGGCAGGGTGGATGCACGAACTGCGGCATCGGCGTCGGCGTCACTCCGAGCCGCCCGGGGTGTTTCCGCCGCTGCTGGCGTGGCAGGCGCCGCGTCCGAACCGGCGCCACCCTCTCTAACCACCGCAGCGTCTTCCGCTTCCGGTGCTGCTGCCAACGCCTCTTCCGGAGCGGAACTCAAAGTCCCCAGCCAGCCAATGCCCACCGCGACCACAAGCACACTCACACCAATAGCGGCGGTATTCGCCATGCCGCGCAGGACATCGTCTTTCAGACGGACGTGGTGATAGAGGGCAGCACCGATGTGCGCGAGCGCGACAATGAACAATGCCTTTGCCAGAAACTCGTGCACGACCACGAGCGTTTCTTTGAGCCCTTCGTCCGCGGCCACGAGATCGGGAAAGGTGAAGAGACTGAACCAGCTCACGGAGTACGCCGATGCAGAAGACATGAGCCAGCCGGATAGCGGCAGTGCGAGGAGCAGGCCGTAGAGAAGCCAGTGGGCACCTTTGGCGGTAAGCGCCTGCCAGGGGGCCGTATGCTCCGGTAGAAGCGGCGGCGCATGGCCGAACCGCCAGCCAAGGCGCACGAGCGCCAGCGCCAGGATCGTCATACCCACGGACTTGTGATTCGCGAGCAGCGCGAGCTGGCGCAACAGTTCGCCGCCCTCGCCCGCCTCATCGGCGAGTTCGGCCAGCACGTACTGCAGCACGATGAGCCCGGCCACGAGCCAGTGCAGCCAGCGGGCTGCCAGGCCGTAGCCGGTCATCGTCTGCGTTGCGGTCATCCTCTTTAGATCGGAGTTAGATCGAAGCGGGAATCAGCCCTTCGGCATCATCTCCACCGTGATCTCGAGATCGACCTCGTCACCGACCATGGGTACGGCGTAGCCGAGGCCCCACTGGGAGCGGTTGAGGGTTGCGCTGGCGTTGAAGCCCATGACGGTGGTTTTCAGCATCGGGTGCATGCCGGCTTTATTCAGCTTTGCATCGAGGGTGACCGGATGCGTCTGATCCTTGATCGTCAGGTCGCCGGTGATCATCGCCGTATCCGGACCGGTCATCTCGATCTTCGTCGAGGTGAAGGTGATCTCCGGATACTGGTCTGTCTGGAAAAAGTCTTCGCCATTCAGGTGGTCATCGAAGTCGGCCACTCGGCTGTCGACGCTCGTTGCGTCCACCACCACATTCAGGCTGCTGTTCTCAGGTGCCGCGGCATCGAAGTCGAGGGTGACGTCGAAGCTGTTGAAGCCGACGTGCGGCGTGGAGAAGCCAAGGTGCGAATAGCTGATGGTGATGTAGGCGTGGGTGTCTTCCAGTACGTAAGTGCCGGACGGCGCTTCGATGTCGGCCAGGGCCTGGGTGCTCGGGAGAATGGCAGCAGCAGCAAGCGCGCTCGCTGCGGTCAGTCGGGCGATTGGGTTCATGAGTCCTCTCTATCCTTGTTCACGATAGCGTCTTAGCGACGCGGCGGTTCCCCTCGCCGAGGCGAACCTTACGCAAAGTCTGGGGAGAGAGACAACACGTGGGCGTGAAAAAAGCACGCTCAGGAAAAAACACACGGGTGTGAAAAATACGCCTGAGTGAATACCCACAGTGTCATAACACGCCTGACTGAAAAACCACAGCGGCGCGAAGCCAACAGCAAGTCGCGCCCTAAACCGGTGCGTTCGGCTCGAGCCCGAGGCGCAGGCGCCCGTACTGTTCCGCCACCAGTTCCCGATCAAAGACCGTGTGACAGGAGGCCGTCTGCAGATCACGAAGAATGCGCTGCAGCGGGTTATCGAGAAACTGGGCGCTGGCACCACCCGCGGCAACCACGTCCTGAGCAATGCGCCGCGCTTCCTCGCCGATCCCGGCAATACGCGTGCGCAGCCGGGCCCGCTCCGGCACCGGGCAGGCTTCACGCCGTTCGCCCCAGGCCGTGACTTCCGCGGCTGTGGCCTTAAGCGTCGCGGTCAGACTCTCGACGCGATCGTTCAGTTCACCAACGCGGATGTGTGCCGCCGCCCGTTCGCCCTGCTTCGTACCCGTGCCGTAAACGAAGCGTTCCTTAAGACGCTCCTCAAAGAGTGCGACAGCTCGTCGGGCACCGCCCACGAGCGGCGCAGCTGCAGTAAGCCCCAGCACCGGGAGCATGGGCATCGAATAGATCGGGGAATCGTGGAGTTTGCTGCCGGGGCTCGTGCCATCAGCAAACCACGCGAGGTTCTGGGCGCGATGCGCAGGTATGAAGAGGTCTTTCGCGGCAATATCGTTGCTGCCGGTCCCGAGCATGCCGGCCGTGTTCCAGGTATCGAGCACCTGAACTTCATCGCGCGGTGCGAGCGCCATCACCAGCATGGGTTTGCCTTCGTCGTTCTGCGTCACCGCCCCCAGCATCACCCAATCCGCGTGCATCACCCCGGTACCCCACTGCCAGCGGCCGGAGAGTTTGTAGCCGCCAACCACCGGTTCGGCATGGCCGTTTGGGGAAAGCGCCCCCGGGGCGATGATGTAGGGCTGGCTGCCGAAGAGGTCGTCCTGGGCTTCCTTGCCATAGAGCGCAAGCAGCCAGTTGTGTTCCATGCAGAAGGTGGTCACCCAGGCTGTGGACACGCAGGCTTCGCCGAGAATCAGGCCGATCTCCATGAAGCCGTCGAGGGAAAACTCATAGCCGCCATAGGCCTTGGGTACAAACCAGTGATAGAGGCCCGTGTCTTCAAGGACGTCCATGACGGCGTCCACGGGCTTGCGCTCCTGCTCAGCCTGTCGCGCATGCTCAGCCACGAAAGGCGCCACCGCCCGGACGCGTTCGATGAGCTCCGCCTCCGAGACAGCCGGTGCCTGCCGCATCTTCCGGCGCGCGTGCGCTGACGCGTCCACAAAGGTTATCTCTGTAGCTTCACTCACCCTTTACTCCCCACGCCTGTCTGCCTCTGCCGAGCTTCAGTTTGACCCGAATCAATGCGGGAACCCAGTCCGACTTGAGTCTCCCAGCGACGGATGCCATCTTCTGTCGTTCGTTGTATCCAGGAGAGAGCCAGCAATGTCCGAATCATTCGCAGACCGCGCGAGTATTCTGCCCACGGGGCCGCTCCCCGATCCCTGGACAACGCCGCTGGAGACGCTCGATGTGAGCGACTCGCGCCTCTATCAGCAGGATGCCTGGCGCCCCTATTTCGAACGCCTCCGTAACGAAGACCCCGTGCACTACACACCGGATAGCCCCTTCGGTCCCTACTGGTCCGTGACGCGCCATCAGGACATCGTCCATGTGGAGAGCCACCATGAGGTGTTCTCTTCCTTCCCGACCATCGCCATCGGCGACAGCCCGAACGATCAGTACATCGAGAACTTCATCGCCATGGATCCGCCGAAGCACGAGCAGCAGCGGAAGACCGTGCAGGGTGTGGTGGCGCCCCGGAATCTCATGCTCCTCGAGCCCGTGATCCGCGGCCACGCCGCAGACATCCTCGACAGCCTCCCGGCCGACGGCGAAGCCTTCGACTGGGTTGATCGGGTCTCCATCGAGCTCACTACGCGCATGCTCGCCACGCTCTTCGACTTTCCCTTCGAAGACCGGCGCAAGCTCACCTACTGGTCAGACATCTCCATCGGCTCGCCGGAAACCACCGGCATGGACGAAGGCTTCAGCGCGGAAGAGGTGCAGGCCGGGCTCCAGGATCTCGCCACCACTTTCATGGGCCTCTGGGCTGAGCGGGCTGCCGCCGATCCGGAAGGCAGGAACGATCTCATCACCATGCTCGCGCACGGGGATGAGACGAGGACCATGATCGAGCGGCCCATGGAGTTCCTCGGCAACATCATGCTGCTCATCGTTGGCGGCAACGACACCACGCGGAACTCCATCTCCGGCGGGGTGCTGGCGCTTAATCAGTTCCCCGAGGAATACGACAAGCTTCGGGCCGACACGAGCCTGATCCCGAACATGGTCTCCGAGATCATCCGCTGGCAGACGCCCGTTCTGCACATGCGCCGAACGCTCAAGGAAGACTACGAGTACGAAGGCAGGCAGATGAAGGCCGGGGAGAAAGTGGTGCTCTGGTACATCTCCGGCAACCGCGATGAGACCGCGCATCCGGACGCCGACAGGCTCATCATCGACCGACCGGACGCACGCAAACACGTCTCCTTCGGCTTCGGCATCCACCGCTGCATGGGCAACCGCCTGGCGGAGATGCAGCTGCGCGTGCTCTGGGAAGAGATCATGGCGCGCTTCGAGCGCATCGAGGTAACAGGTCAGGAAACGCGACTGAAATCGAACTTCATCCGCGGCATCCGCAGCATGCCGGTGAAGCTGACCCGCCGTTAGCCTTTGAGATAAGCCTCGAGCAGATCATTCGAGGCTTCGTTCTTCGTGCTGTTCACACCCCAGCGCATGCGTTTGCGCTGATCCTCGTTGAACGCCGTGACCGGGAACCGCTCGAGCAGCAGCGCGAGCGTCCCGGGATCCTTCGCCGCCTCCCGATAGAGATTGCGCAGATCGGTGAGCTCGGCCGACGGACGACCGCCGGCATCAATGAGCATCTCAAGCACGTCCCGATGGCTGCCGCTAGCCGCCTGCACGAGCGCGTTCGAGCCATTCATACCTTGGGAGTGGTAGTTGGGATCGAAGCCGCGCTTCAGGGCCGCACGCACCAGATCTTCGAGACCGCGACCGGCGGCCAGCATGAGGAAATCCTTCTTTACGACCTCACCGGAGAGATCCGCATCGGCCGCCACGAGTAATCGCGCCACCTCATCCTTGCCTTTCCAGAGCGCAAAGGGGGCCAACCGATCGCCGGTGGTGCTCGTGACATCAAGGTCGGCGCCGGCGTCGATGAGCGCCTTCGCCATGGCCGCGCGCACGGGTTCGAAGTCGCACTTGCGGGAATTCGCGTAAATAAGACTGATGAAGAGCGGCTGGCCTTTGTTCGACAGCACATTCGGATCTGCGCCGAGCTCGAGGAAGCGGACGAAATCGTCCAGGTTGCAGTCGAAGAACAGACTGAACAGGATCGGATCGCGCCCTTCGAGGCGGGCCTCGAAACCGTCGGTCTTCTCGAGGAGCACGGCGAGGAGTTCGTCGTTCTCCTCTTCTATGGCGAGTCGCACGGGGAGCTCTGCAGAATCGAGCACCGGTGTTGCACCCGCGTCGAGGAGCATGCCTACGAGCGCTGCATCACCACGGCGGACGGCCAGGGAGAACGGGGTGGGGCGACCGAGGTCGGGATCGGCACCGCGGGCCAGCAGCGTCTCGACCATGACCATGTCGTCATTCAGAACTGCTACGGTCAGGGAGGGTCTGTCGCGGTTTTCGCCCGCGTTGATGTCGGCACCAGCGTCGGCAAGGCGCAGGACCACATTTAGATGGCCATTGTCGACGGCCGCTGCCAGCGGCGATTTATAGAAAAGATTCGGGTCATCGACGATGGCGCCGCGCTCGAGCAGGGCCTCCACCATCTCGAGATCACCCATGGCGGCCGCGTACCAGAGCGCCGGCATGCCCTGCTCGCCTTCCTCGTTCACATCCTCCGCTTCCCGCGCCAGGCGCAGCCATTCATGGCGCCCTTCCTGGTCCACAGGCTGCTCGCGGAGGAACTGAAAGTGCAGTTCCCGACCGAGCTCCCGAAGCCGATAGCCCAGCGGATCGGCCCGGGCGTCGAGAAAGTCACGTGCTTCCGAATCGAGGTCGTTGATGAGGATGAACTGGTAGAGCCCGATGCCGTAGATCACCAGCAGGTAAGCGCTCATGGCCGCGAAACCCGCCGTGACTTTGCGGGTGCTCAGCCAGTAGGCGAAAAAGATGAGGCCGACGAGGATGTGATAAAGCAGTGCGAAGTAGGCAAGCAGGCCGCCGGCCAGCGTCTCGAGACCTTCCTGCGGACCGAACACAATCACAGCCAGCGCCAGGCCCGTGAAGGCGAGGGCTGAATAGGCGATGTAACGCAGAGTTCGGGGCATGGCCGCGCAGATCCGTATGCGAGCGTGCATCCGCTGATTGACGTATGGATGCACCGGTAACCGATGATCGCCGCCCGGAGCGCCTCATACCGGGGTGCAGCTCTCAAAACGAGCGGCTGATCAGGGAACCACCCCTCTCCCGTGCTACTCTAAAAAGCTGATTTTCTTGAGCAACCGCCGCAAACCGTGAAGCGCATTGTCGTCATGTCCGCCGTCGTCCTGGGCCTTCTGGTCCAGGCGGCCGTGTCTGTGGCCGCGCCCATGCCCTGCGGGTCCGATGTCACGGTTGACCCGTCCAGCCTCGAGGCCACCGGCCATGCGCACCACGCTGCCCACGCCGAAGCCTCAGCGCATGACCATCACGGCATGAGCGACGCATCTGCCAATCAGGAAGCCGGCATACCGCACGACTGCTGCGAATCCATGGCCGCCAGCCGTTGCGCGACCGTGTGTGTCGCCACCGCTGGCAGTGCGGCTGTCGCCGCCGGAATGCTGCTGAAAGCAGACCCACGCCGGGAAACCCGTCTGCGGCTCCTCGATAGCCTGCAGCACTACCCTACCCCCGCTTCCGTCATCTACCGACCGCCCATCTCCTGACTCTGCTCCTCGAGCCACCCTCGAGCTAACAAGTTACCGCACTGACTGGCCAGAAAGCGCGCCGGTGTTCGTGCGAAGCGGATCGGCGTTGCCACTGGAGATGGCCCCTCATGACTGGAAAAGAGACCAGAGAAAAGACCGGAAAAAGAACCGGAAGACACAATGGTTCACCAAACCTGCTCGCGCGCCTGGCGGTTCTGATCAGCCTGGCCGGAAGCCTGTTCTTTTGCGGGCACGTCGCCTATGGCAACGAAACGCTGAGCCTCGAGCACGCCGTGGCCCTGGCGCTGGATGCCGACCCCTGGCTCGGCGGCAGTCGCGAGCTGGAAACGGCGCTCCGGGAAGAGGCAGTAGCGGCCGGGGCCCTGCCGGATCCGGAACTCAGCCTGCTGGCGCTGAACCTGCCGGCGCAGAGCTTCGACATCGGCCAGGAAAACATGACGCAGCTTGCCGTGGGCTTGAGCCAGCAGTTTCCCCGGGGCAAAACGCGGGCACTGTCGCGCCGGCAGAAGGAAACCCTCGCCGCCATGGAACCCATGCGCCGAGCCGACCGTCGCGCCGCCCTGAGAGCAACGGTGATCGAGCTCTACCTCGAAGCCTATCTGGCCCAGGCCAGCCGTTCGCTCATCGAGGGTGACCGGGCGCTCTTCGAACAGCTGGTGGATGCCGCCGAAGCCCAGTACACCTCCGGCGCCGGGCGCGCGCGGCAGCAGGATCTGATCCGCGCCCAGCTGGAGCTCATCCGCCTGGATGACCGCCTGACGCGACTGCAGCAGGATCAGGAGGTTGCTCAGGAGCGGCTTGCCGAGCTGGCGCCGGGTACGGCAGCCCGGCCGGTGGTCGCTGTGGCGCCCTCGCTCGACGAAACACGCATGAGTGAGCTCCTCGTCACCCGGCCTACCCCCGACGCCCTCTATGCCAGAATCGCCGGCCATCCCGCCGTGCGCGCGGTAGACCGGCACATCGATTCCGTTGCCACCAGCGTCGACCTTGCCCGCCAGCAGTACCGGCCGGGCTTCGGCCTGCGTGCCCAGTACGGCTATCGAGCGGAAGACCCGGAGGGCCGCTCCCGGGACGATCTCGTCTCCCTCGGCCTCACCTTCGATCTGCCCCTGTTCCGGGGTAATCGCCAGGACCGCACCGTAAACGCCGCCGTCGCCCGGGAATCGGCGGCCCGCACGGACCGCACGCTGCTCGTGCGCGATCTGGTCAGCCGTCTGGAGACCGTGCGCGCGGAGCTCATTCGTCTGACGGAGCGGCAGCGGCTCTATCAGGAGCGGCTCCTGCCGCAGATGGGCCAGCAGGCGGAAGCTTCTCTGGCGGCCTACAACAGCGCCGACGGTGATTTTGCCGAAGCCGTCCGCGCCCGCATTGCCGAGCTCGACAGCAAGATCGAAGCCCTCGCCATCGACGTGGCGCGGCAGCAGACGCTGGCCCGCGCCAACTATCTTCTCACCCGCGTCACCGACCTCGAGACCCTCTGAGGAGATCGACCCATGACCCTCGCTCAACGTTTCCTTTTCATCGCCGTCGGTCTCGTCGCCGGCAGCCTCGCAACCTGGTTCCTGACCGAGTCGGCAACGGACGACGAAACGCCAGACAGCCCCGAACCCCTCTACTGGGTCGCGCCCATGGACCCGGACTATCGCCGCGATGGTCCCGGCAAATCCCCTATGGGCATGGATCTCGTGCCCGTCTACGCCGATGAGAACGGCGCTGGCGGCAACCGCCCTTCCGGTGAAGACGGCGCAATCGGTGGAGACGATCCCGGAATGGTCTACATCTCGCCAAACGTCGTGAACAATCTCGGTGTGCGCACGGCGCTCGTCAGCCGCGGCATCTTCGCCCCGCAGATTAGAACCGTGGGCCACGTGATCTACGACGAGAACCAGCTGATGCACCTGCACCCAAGAGTGGAAGGCTGGATTGAACGGCTGGCGGTCAAGGCCGAGGGCGATCCGGTCGAAGCGGGGGCGCCGCTCTTCGACCTCTATTCCCCGACCCTCGTGAATGCCCAGGAGGAGCTGGTCCTTGCCCTGAACCGCAACAACCCGGCCCTCGTGGACGCCGCGGTCGAACGGCTCTCCGCACTGGAAGTCCCGCCTTCCGCCATTGAAGCGCTGCGCAAATCACGCCGCGTGAGTCAGACCATTACCGTCTACGCGCCGCAGACCGGCGTCGTGGAAACGCTGGCGGTTCGCGAGGGCATGTACGTCTCGCCAGGCATGAACGTCATGACCATCGGCCCCCTCGATCACGTCTGGGTGGTCGGCGAGCTCTATGAACGCCAGGCGCAGCTGGTCCAGGCCGGCGATCGGGTGGCGCTCAGTCTCGACTACCTGCCCGGTCGGCAATGGGAAGGCACCGTCGACTACGTGTATCCGAGCCTCAACGAAGAAACCCGAACCATCCGGGTGCGCACAGAGTTTCAGAACGACGACGGGGCGCTCAAGCCCGGCATGTTCGGTGAGCTCAGCATCGAGCCTGTGCGCGAGGAAGCGGCCACACTGCTGATCCCCCGCGAGGCGCTCATCCGCACCGGCGCCCAGAATCGCGTGGTGCTCGCCCTCGACATCGGCCGCTTCAAATCCGTGGCCGTGACCCCCGGACGCATCGGTCGCCGGCAGGTGGAGATTCTCGACGGCCTCGAGGCAGGCGATCGCATCGTCACCTCTGCGCAGTTCCTCATCGACTCGGAGTCGAGCCGCACCTCGGACTTCCGGCGTATGGATTACGAGCAACGCCCGGCGGCGATGCCGGCCATGGACCATACGCAACACCAGGCACCCGAGGACGAAGGGCTGAAAGCGCACGGTGACCACACAATGCCGGCATCCGACGAGCACCAGGACATGGCGCACGATAGTCACCAGGAGCCGCAGTCATGATCGCCGCCGTCATCGAATGGTCCGTGAAAAACCGCTTCTTTGTGCTCCTGGCCGCGCTGATCCTCGCCGCCGCCGGCACCGTGGCGCTGCGCAGCACGCCGGTGGATGCCATCCCCGATCTCTCCGACGTGCAGGTGATCGTCAAAACCAGCTACCCTGGCCAGGCGCCGCAGGTGGTGGAAGACCAGATCACCTATCCCTTAAGCACGGCGCTCCTCTCTGTCCCCGGCGCCGTGACGGTCCGGGGCTTCTCCTTCTTCGGGGATTCCTACGTCTACGTGATTTTCGATGACGGTACGGACCCCTACTGGGCAAGGTCCCGGGTCCTCGAGTACCTCTCGCAGGTCACCCCGCTCCTGCCGCCGAACGTGCAGCCGCAGCTCGGACCCGATGCCACGGGCGTCGGCTGGGTGTTCGTTTACGCCCTCGCTGACCCTACCGGGCGCCAGGACCTCGGTGAGCTCCGGAGCCTCCAGGACTTCTTCCTCAAGTACGAGCTGCAGTCGGTGCCCGGCGTTTCAGAAGTCGCCACCCTTGGCGGCATGGTCCGCCAGTACCAGGTAGAGGTGGATCCGGAGAAACTGCGCGCCTTCGGTATTCCCCTCGCCCATCTGCAGACGGCCATCACCCGCGCGAATCAGGAAGTGGGCGCCTCCGTGGTGGAGATGTCCGAAGCCGAGTACATGGTGCGCGCCACGGGCTACATCCAGAGCGTGGACGATCTCGCCCGGGTGCCGCTCGGGGTGGATGCCAACGGCACGCCCCTGCTCCTCGAGGATGTGGCCGACATCAACCTGGGCCCGCAGATGCGCCGCGGCATCGCGGAGCTCAACGGCCGCGGAGAGGTTGTGGGCGGCATCATCGTCATGCGTATGGGCGAGAACGCCCAGGCGACCATCAACGGGGTGAAGGCCAAACTCGACGACCTGAAGGCCAGCCTGCCGGAAGGTGTGGAGGTGGTCAACGTTTACGACCGCTCGGCCCTCATCGAAGCCGCCGTCTCCACGCTACAGATCGGCCTGCTCGAAGAACTCCTCATCGTTGCCCTGGTCTGCGCCATATTCCTCGCGCACGCGCGGTCTTCGCTCGTGGCGGTGATCTCTTTACCGCTCGGCATCCTCACGGCCTTCATCGTCATGCGCTGGCAGGGCATCAACGCCAACATCATGTCCCTCGCCGGCATCGCCATTGCCATCGGCGCCATGATCGACGGCGCCATCGTCATGATCGAGAACTTCCACAAGCACATCGAGCGCACGCCGCTCACCGATGAGAACCGCTGGGAAGTGGTAACAAGGGCAGCCACGGAAGTGGGGCCGCCGCTGTTCTTCAGCCTGCTCATCATTACCGTGAGCTTCGTGCCCGTCTTCGCCCTGGAAGCGCAGGAAGGCCGCATGTTCTCGCCGCTGGCCTTCACGAAGACTTACGCCATGGCAGCAAGCGCCGCCCTCGCCGTGACCGTGGTGCCGGTGCTCATGGGCTACCTGATCCGCGGCCGCGTGCGGCCGGAAAAGGAGAACCCGCTGAACCGCTGGCTGCTGCGCAGCTACGCCCCGATCCTCAATGCGGTGCTGAAACGACCTGGGACCACGCTGGCCGTAGCCGGCCTCGTCACCCTCCTCGGTTTCTGGCCGCTCACCCGCATCGGCAGCGAGTTCATCCCGCCCCTCGACGAAGGCGACCTCATGTACATGCCCACCACCTATCCGGGGCTGTCCATCGGCAAGGCCCGGGAGCTCCTGCAGCAGACCGACAAGCTCATCGCCACGGTGCCGGAAGTGAAAACGGTCTTCGGCAAGATCGGGCGGGCGGATACAGCGACGGATCCGGCCCCGCTCACCATGATCGAGACCTTCATCCAGCTGAAACCGCGGAGCGAATGGCGCGAGGGGCTCACCACCGAGGCGCTGATCGAAGAGCTCAACGAGCGCGTGAGCATGCCCGGCCTCAGCAACGCCTGGGTCATGCCCATCAAGACGCGCATCGACATGCTCGCCACGGGCATCAAAACCCCCGTCGGCATCAAGGTGGCCGGCCCCGATCTCGGCGAGATCCAGCGCATCGGCCAGGCCCTCGAACAGCTGCTCGAGACAGTGCCCGGCACGGCCAGCGTGTATTCGGAACGGGTCGCCGGTGGCCGCTATATCGAAGTGGAGGTGGACCGCTTCCGGGCCGCCCGCTACGGGCTCAACATCGCCGACGTGCAGCAGGTGGTGGCCACGGCCATTGGCGGTATGGACGTGACCCGGACCGTGGAAGGGCTCGAGCGTTATCCCATCAATCTGCGCTACCCCCAGGACTACCGGGACTCGCCGGAGCAGCTCGCCGAGCTGCCGGTGGTGACGCCAAACGGTCAGCGCATTGCCCTGGCCGACGTCGCGCGCATCGCCATCGCCGACGGTCCGCCGGCCATCAAGAGTGAAAACGCCCGGCCGAACGGCTGGACCTTCGTCGACATCGAAGCCGTGGACGTGGGCACCTATGTCGCCACCGCCATGGCGGTCGTTCGCGACGGGCTCGAGCTGCCGCCGGGCTACAGCCTGAGCTGGGCCGGCCAGTACGAATACATGGAGCGCGCCCAGGCTCGGCTCGCGCTGGTGGTGCCTTTCGTCTTCGCGGTGATCGTGGTGCTGCTCTATGTGAACTTTCACCGCCTCGGCGAGGTGGCCATCATTCTCGCCACGCTGCCATTCGCTGGAGCCGGCGGCCTCTGGCTCATGTTTGGCCTCGGCTACAACTTCTCGGTGGCCGTCGTCGTCGGCTTCATTGCGCTGGCCGGCGTTGCCGTGGAGCTCGCCGTGCTCATGCTCACCTACCTGAACCAGGCCCTGGAAGAGCGCATGGCAACCCGGGGCGACGATCTGTCAGACGCTGATCTGCTGGAAGCAGCTCGCGAAGGCGCCCTGCGCCGAGTCCGCGCCGTGGTGATGACGGCCCTCTCGACGATCCTCGGCCTCCTGCCCCTCATGTACTCAAGCGGCACCGGCGCCGAGGTGCTGAGTCGCATCGCCGCCCCCATGGTTGGCGGCATGGTGGGCGCCCTGCTGCTGACGCTGCTGGTGCTGCCGGCGGCTTTCCTCGGCTGGAAGCGCTGGCGCGTGGTCGTGCGCGAGCGTCTTGACCTTCCAGTAACTGGAAGGTTTAGAGTGGAGGGACACTGAGACGAGTGCGCCAGCGCCTTCCGGAACTGAAAGTTCGGCAGCGGCCACTGGCACAACACCATGAGCGAAACCCCAGCCAACAGCGCACCTTCCGAAGCCATTGATCCCGTCTGCGGCATGACGGTGGCCCTGAACGCCGGTAAGCCTGCACACAGCTATCGCGGCCGGGACTATCACTTCTGTGGTCAGCGTTGCCACGACCGCTTCAGCGAAGACCCCTACTTCTTCCTGGCGGGCCATCAGCATCGGGTGCAGGCCAGCGCCGACACGAGCGCGCTCTTCACCTGCCCCATGGATCCGGAGGTCGTCCAGGAGGGCCCTGGCACCTGCCCGGTCTGCGGCATGGCCCTCGAGTCCATGACGCCCACGGCTGATGCGCCAAACCCAGAGCTCGAGGACTTCACCCGTCGTCTCTGGCTGAGTGCCGCCGCAGCCATTCCGCTGCTCATCATCACCATGGGCCCCATGCTCGGCCTGCCCGTGCGCGCCTGGCTCGGGGAAACCACCGCCCTCTGGCTCGAGTTCGCTCTGGCTACTCCTGTCGTGCTCTGGGCCGCCGCGCCGTTCTTTGCGCGCGGCTGGACGTCGCTGACGACCCGCAACTTCAACATGTGGACGCTGATCATGCTCGGAGTCGGCGCCGCCTACGGCTACAGCGTAATGGCGACGCTCGCGCCGGGGATCTTTCCCGATGCCGTGCGCATGGCGAGCGGTCATGTACCCGTGTACTTCGAGGCGGCCGTGGTGATCGTGGCGCTCATTTTCCTGGGACAGGTACTCGAGCTCCGGGCCCGGGACCGGACCGGGGACGCCATCCGCGCACTCCTGAACCTTGCCCCGAAAACAGCCCGCCGCATCACCCCGGACGGCGACGAGTACGACGCGCCACTGGCCAACATCCTCGAGGGAGACCGGCTCCGGGTGCGTCCCGGTGAGAGCGTGCCCGTGGACGGGACCGTCGAAGAGGGCACTTCCGCCATCGACGAAAGCCTGCTCACCGGCGAGCCCGTACCCGTGGAGAAAGGGCCCGGCGACGCCATCACCGGCGGCACCTTGAACCGCCAGGGCACCCTGATCATGATCGCCACCCACGTCGGGCAGAACACGCTGCTTGCCCGCATCGTCGAAATGGTTGCTACGGCCCAGCGTTCACGAGCCCCCATTCAGAGCCTCGCCGACCGGGTGGCCCGCTACTTCGTGCCGACGGTGGTGCTCGTGGCGCTCATCGCTTTCATAAGTTGGATGACCGTTGGCCCGGAGCCGCGGCTGGCCTTCGCCACCATCGCTGCCGTGTCCGTGCTCATCATCGCCTGCCCCTGTGCCCTCGGGCTCGCAACCCCCATGTCGATCATGACCGCCACCGGCCGCGGTGCCGAACATGGCGTGCTGGTAAAGGACGCGACGGCCCTCGAGCGCCTTGCCGCCGTACACACGCTGCTGGTGGACAAGACCGGAACGCTGACGGAAGGCAGACCGGTTCTTAGAACTGTCTCAGCGGAAGGCAGCCAGTCCGAAAATGAGCTGCTCCGCCTGGCCGCCAGCCTCGAGCGCGGCTCCGAGCATCCGCTTGCGGAAGCCATCGTCGCCGGTGCCGAAGCGCAAGGACTCACCCTCGCGGAGCCAGAGGCCTTCGAAGCCATCATCGGCCAAGGCGTTACCGGGACCATCGACGGCCGGACCGTAATGCTCGGCAATCACAAGCTGCTCGACGCAGCGGGCGTTGACGCGGAGGCACTCGAAAGTCGAGCCGCCTCGCGCCGAGGCGAGGGGCAAACGGTCATGCTGCTCGCGGTCGACGGTGTCGCCGCCGGCCTCATTGCGGTGGCGGATCCGATCCGACCGAGCGCCGGAAGCGCCATCGAGGCCCTGCAGAGCGATGGGGTGCGCATCGTCATGGCCACCGGCGACAACGAGCATACGGCAGCCGCCGTGGCCCGCGAACTCGGCATCAACGAAGTCCACGCCGGATTGCTCCCGGAACAGAAGCAGGCGCTCGTGGACCGCCTTCGGGCATCCGGCGCTCGAGTGGCCATGGCCGGCGACGGGATCAACGACGCGCCAGCCCTCGCCGCCGCCGATGTCGGTATCGCCATGGGCACCGGCGCAGACGTAGCCCTAGAGAGCGCGGGCATCACACTGCTCAAGGGTGACCTCGCCGGAATCCTCCGCGCCCGCAGGCTGGCCCGGGCAACGCTCAGCAACATCCGTCAGAACCTGTTTTTCGCCTTCGCTTACAACACCGCCGGTGTACCGATTGCCGCAGGCATCCTCTACCCGCTCACGGGTGCCCTCCTGTCGCCCATGCTGGCCGCCTTCGCCATGAGCCTGTCGTCCGTATCGGTGATCGGCAATGCGCTGCGCCTGCGACGCCTTTCGCTGTGAGACACTGTGCCTGTAACTGACGCACTGCCCGCACGAGCACGGCGCGTGACGACGCAGGCAGGCGTGCTGGAAGGCAGCGCAGCAGGAGTGCACGCCTCATGAACATCAGCAGCACCGCGGGGCAGACCGGCTTGCCTGCAAAAACCATCCGCTACTACGAGGAGATCGGCCTGGTAGTGCCCGCGCGCACGGCCAACGGCTATCGGGACTACGACGAGACCCACGTGCATCGCCTCGCTTTCGTGCAGCGCGCCCGCAGTCTGGGCTTCTCCATCGAGGAGTGTCGGCTGCTGCTCTCGCTCTACGACGACGAAGGTCGGGCCAGCAGCGACGTGAAGCAGCTGGCCCTGGAGAAGGTTGCTGAGATCGACGGCAAGATCGAAGCGCTCAGCAGCATGCGCGCGACGCTGGCCCATCTCGCAGCCACCTGTCAGGGCAACGACCGGCCCGACTGTCCCATTCTCGAGGATCTGGCCGGGCCAGCCCCGCAAAACCAGTCGATCGCCTGAGCAGAGCGCCGAAAAAAGCGACGTCAGTCGATGCTTCGCTGGGATCGGTGGTAGCGCAGCACAACATCCGGGTCCGGTGAGAGCGGCGTGTCCGTTTCACCTTTGCCCGGGTAGTCCAGGGACGAGAGCACGTGACGCATGCTCTCGAGGCGCGCTTTCTTCTTGTCGTTGGCTTTGACGATGATCCAGGGCGCATAAGACGTGTGTGTTTTCGAGAACATTTCGTCTTTGTAGTGGGTGTAGGTGTCCCAGTTGGCCTGCGCTTCCTCGTCTACCGGAGAAATCTTCCACTGTTTCAGCGGATCCACGCGCCGGGAGACGAAGCGTTCTTCCTGCACGCCTTTGGAGATCGAGAACCAGAATTTCACCAGCTCGAGATTGTCTTCATAGAGCATGTGCTCGAATTCCGGCACCTGCTGCATGAACACCCGGTACTGAGAGTCGCTGCAGAAGCCCATAACAGGCTCCACCACGGCCCGGTTGTACCAGCTGCGATCGAAGAACACCATTTCTCCCGGATTCGGCAGCTGCTCGACGTAGCGCTGGAAATACCACTGACCGCGCTGCAGGTCCGTGGGTTTCGGCAACGCCACCACCCGCGCCGTGCGCGGATTGAGGTGTTCAATGAAGCGCCGGATCGTGCCGCCTTTTCCGGCCGCATCGCGACCCTCGAAGATGATGGCCACCCGCCGTCCTTCGAGCTGCACGGCACGCTGCAGCTTCACGAGCTCGATCTGCAGCTTTTCCAGCTCCTGCTCATAGCGGAGCTTGATGAGCGCCTTTTCGACGTTGACGTTCTTGGTGTCGAGGAGCTGCAGCAATCCGCGCTTGGAGTTCACCGCCTCGAGGTCTTCGGGGCTCAGAGCCAGGCTCTTCTTAAGGGAGCGCCCGACGAGCTTTTCTTCCTGGGTGAGCGCGTTCTTGCCCCCCGACTCGGGCAGTGCGGTAACGATCGATTCGGCCATGTTCCTCTCCAGCAGCCGTGGCTTGAGAACCCTGCCGGGCATCGCCCGGTGGCGGCTCGACGGCTTCTTTCTCCGGCTGTTCAGCTTTATTGCAGTTCCATGACAGAGTGTAGGCCCGCGGCCGCTGCGGAGGCCTCGGTAGTTCCCCGTAGCCGCTTGCGGGATAGCCGCAGGTAGCGTGCGCAGGGCGTCACAGTTCGCGGAAAACGAGCGGGCGCAGCTAAGAGGAGTGTTATCGGCTGGTCCGCTTCAGCGGGCGCAGGGTAAAACCGGAGACCGTTCAGCCGACAGGCTGCACCTGAGCGATTTCCGGCAGGTAGCGCTCTTTGAGATCCCGGTAGTTACCGAAGCGGTTGGCACGGCGGAAGCTCTGCTCGGCCGCCGCCTTGTCCCCGAGCATGTGTTCCGTGAGCCCTTTCAGGAAGTGAAAGCGACCGCTTCTATAGCGCAGCTCCAATGCCTCGTTGATCGCACTGAGGGCTGCTTCATAGCGCTCGCGCTCGAACTCCGCCTGCGCAATGGCATAGTGATAGTAGGGGTTCGATGCACGATAGCGACGCACCTGCTCTTCGTAGTAGGCGGCTTTGTCGTGTTCGCCGAGCAGGTAGTACGACCGCGACAGGCCCGACAGCGCGCCACGACTCCGGCCGTCGTAGCTGAGCGCCACCTGGTAGGCACCCAGTGCTGCCTCATGCAGGTCCTGTTTGGCATAGAAGGCGCCGAGGTTGATCCAGAGGTCCTGGTTATCAGGATCGAGCTCAATGGCTTTCTTCAGATAGACGAAGGACTTGCGATGCTCGCCAGCGCGGAGCCCATCGACCGACAGATTTGCGTAGTAGAGGGACGTAGCGACCGTGTCGGAGATCTCACGTCGCGGATGATCCGGATCGGGGAGCACATCGTTGAAGTCCACGCTGAAGTCTTCGCCGTAGACCGTGTCGAAGGTGAATCCCTTCATGATCACGTTGATGTGCGTGTAGCGGATCAGGTAGTCAGCGTCCGCGTCCCAGGTGGCGGGCACGTCGACGATCTGGAAGCGCGCGTCCAGGTCCGCGAGCCGGGAGAGTGCCACGAACATGTTCGTATAGGAGAGGCAGTTCCCGCGCTTGGTCGCGAAAGTGTCTGCCGCCGTGCGAGTGGTGTCTGCTGAATAGGAACTATTGAAGTAGCCCTCGCGGGTCAGGCCGCGGAAAATTCGCCGGAAGCGTACCGACTGGATGCCCCCGTCGCCGAGCTCCGCCGCCACGAACTCGCGCATCTCGTCACTGATCTCGAGCACGTCGACGTCCGGCAGCTCATCGCCACTGACCACCTCGCCAAAGGCGAGCTCGCCGGAAATCAGATCCTGCTGGCGCGTGTCGAGTTCAGGGTCGACGGGCGCCGCCGTGCAGCCGGCCAGCAGCCACCCCGCCGCAAGCCCCATTGCGGCTGTGCACAGCGCCTGCCAGCGACTGTCTTTCACAGCATCATCCTCTACGACCCTGTCCCGATACTAGCTCTCCCCATCGAGCCGGACAACAAAGGGGGCACCCCGCTCCACAAGAGCCAGATTGTCGGACAAACCGTTCGCTGCAGCCTGCGATTGCACTCGGGAAAACTATGCGCGAGGATGTTGGCGGGGTGGAGAGATGATGGACCAGAGGGCTCTATCATTGGGAACCTATACGCGTCGCTGGCTGAGCCAGCCTGGCGGAACAGGGACCGGCATCGGGAGGCAGCGGCCAATTCAGGCTGCAGGTCCAGCTCGGCTCACTATCCACACCCGTCGCCAGGCGCCCAGCCGCACCAGCTGGCATCGCCGACCGCTCCTTCGCACTGCCGTCAGCGACGCAACGCCTCTCTGTCAATTCGCTCGCACGCTCATCACGGCCGCACTGCTCACGCTGGCCCAGGGCGCAGTGGCAGGCAACCATTACGTTTTCGACGGGAGCGGCTACCTGGGCGATGCAACGCTGCTGCCCGATTGGTCCGCCACCATGCTCCGCGAGGCCGAGCAGGCCGCCGGCCTCGACGCCTGCATGGCTGATGCCGAGGCCTGCCCGCGCCACTACCGGGGTCTGCGCCACCTGCTGCTGAGGGCAGACGCCATCCCCGCGGACCGGCAGATCCGTCTGATCAACCACTATGTGAACCGCAAGCGCTACGCCAACGACCGTACCCGGAGTCTGGAGACGCCGCTCTCCGACGAAGCCGTGCGCTATCGCAGCCGCTGGGCGACGGTGGAAGAGTTCATGCGCCGCGGCGGCGACTGCGAAGACTACGCGACCACCAAGTATTACCTGCTGCGCCGCCTCGGCTTCGAGGCCGAAGCTCTGCGCGTCGTGGTCACCTGGGATCGCAAGGCCCGTGGCTACCACGCGGTACTCGCCGTCCATCACGACGACGAGGTGCTGCTGCTCGAATCAGACAACACCGTGCGCCGCGGCAGAAACCATACGTACCGATTCGTTTACTCAGTCAATGAAAACTCGATCTGGGATCACGAGGCAGCCGCCGAGTCAGCCCGGAACGACCGGAAACGGAAGCGCTCAGCTTCCGCCAGCAACCCCAAGGCAACGGCGTCCGATCCAACGGCAGCCACAGCCACAACCAGAGACACAGCAAAAGGATAGCCAGCATGAGAACGTTGCTCTTCGCAGCCGCCTGCCTCTTCACCAGCGCCGCCTTCGCGGACAGCGCGGTGGTCAAGGTTTACAGCCTCGACGTCAAAGAGCGGGTGCAGAATCTCGAGCTCATCGACGTGACCGCCGAGAAGCCGGCCAGCGATGAAGCGGAGGCGCCCGACGCCGAGCTGCAGGCAATTCTCGACGAAGCCGCCGAGCTCGACGCCGAGGAATAAGACCGGAGGCCCTGCGCTCAGGGCCCTGGATTCAAGCTGCTCCGGCAGTCGCTAAAGGCTGCCGTTGCTGCTCGCGTACGCGTTTCGCGCGCCCCGCGCCCTTGTCTGAAATCCCGCCTGCCTCAGGGGGCTGTCGCCTGACACTGCCCGTACTCCACAAAAATCGAATCCCCATTGAATTCTTCCGTGGCGCCGGCAAAGGTCCAGCCGCCCACGGCCGTACGCGTGTAGCGAAGCGTCTCGGCGTTAATCAGGATCATCTCGGACGGGGGCACGTTGACACAGCTGTAGCCATAGCTCTGATCGGCGCCACGCACCTGCCGGCATTCCAGCTCGGAGGTTTCCAAGGCTTCCGGCGCCTCCTCCGTCGCCGGCAGGGTCCGGGTCATGGTGAGGAACAGATCAACGGTACCCGATCCATTTCCTTCCCCGCCGCCGAGATTCATCATTAGCACGATGTTCTCTTCGAGCTGAAAGGATTGCGGATGAAACAGCGCCGGTTCGTAGCTCTCGTCGTCACCCGGGTAGTCGTGAAAACCGCCCGTCTGCTCGGCGGCGCAGTGCATGGCAGGGAGACCGGTGACCACGGTCGTGGCCTCCGCGGCGCCCGTATCGGCAGTGGTCGTCGTCTGCGCGGCGAGCGAGGTCGGGCTGGCAGCAGCCATTGCCACGATTGCAGGCACCAGCCAGGCACCCCTTCGCCACGTCCATCGGTTTCCCTGCCGGTCCGCACGCTGGAACTGATTGCGCACTGTTCCTCCATCCTCGCCAGGCTGTCGCCGAGCATACCCCGCTCGAGGGAAGCGGGACATCCGGCGGTTCGACAGGATCTGGCGCTCAGGGCCGGCTTGTTCCTGGGCCTTACCGCGCTCCTGCACACGGTACCTGCCCCCGCCGCTGACGCCGCCTGGTGCGAAACCCGCAGCGATCGTTTTGTGCTGACGAGCGATCTCGACGAAGCCGCGCAGGGGGCGCTGCTCGATAACCTGCTGCGCCTCGAGGCGGTGGTGGAGCCCTTTCTTCCGGGCCTGCCGCGGGCCCGCAGCGATGCCCTGCCGGTGATCGTCTTCAGCCGCCGCGGCGACTTCGTGCGCCTGACCGGCGCCCGCGCCTTCGCCGGTTTCATGCAACCCTCGCTGAGAACCAACCGGCTGCTCATCGGACCGACTCGAGGAGATCTCACGGAGACGGCTCAGCACGAATACGTGCACTTCCTGCTGCGCAATCGCGACACCTCGAGTCTGCCGCTCTGGTTCGATGAAGGGCTCGCCTCGCTGCTCGGCAAAACAACGCTCAAAGCCGACAGCGCCCGCCTCGGGGATCTGCCGTCGCGTCTGGAGCTGCTGCTCATGCGGGACGCCAGCCCGCGCCGCGGCTTGAACCGCACGCTGTCCCTCAAGGCCATGGATGACCTTCCCGGCAGTCAGATAGAAGGCTTCTATGACTGGTCCTGGCTCATCACCGACTACCTCTACTTCGGCGTTCTGGACGGCGCACCGGTGGCGGGCTCCACCCTCGAGGCCTACCTGGCCGATCGTTCCCGGACCCTGCCCAGACACCTCGGCCTGAGCGACCGGGCACTGCTGCGGGAGCTGGAACGACATCTGCAGCGGTCCCGCGCGAGCCTCTATGACGCTGCGCCGGCACCCACCGTGACGCGGAGTTTCCGCTGTCTCGAAGACGTTGAACGGGATCTCACCCTTGCAGAAGCCATAACGCCTCACAACCCGGCGGCGGCGCGGGCTCTGCTGGCACCACACCTGCCCGAAGTTGTTCATGGCAATGCCGAGGCCACGCTCGGTCGCCGAGCCGCAGATCTCTACGTCGCACAAGCCCGGGTGGCGCTCACGGAGGAACAACGGGACGCCAGCGAACGCTACGTTCGCCAGGCCCTGGCCGCCGCGCCAGGCCACGCCGGAGCGCTGGTGTTGAGTGCCGATCTGACGGCGGGGCACTGCGTTTTCGAGCGGGCCGAGGACTGCCCGGAGCGCTGGCTGACGGCAGCCGGACTCTACCGGCAGGCGCTCAGGCAGGATCCCAGACGCTACGACGCCGTGCTGGGCCTCGGCCTCGCCTATCTCTTTCGCGGTCAGCCGGGGGATGCGGCCAACTACCTGAAGGTTGCCCATCAGCGGGCGCCCTGGGCGCCGGTGGTGAACTACTTCGTCGGGGAATCCTATCGGCTCACGGGCGATACGCGGGCGCGCCGCTACCTGACCAACGCCCGTAACTGGGCCGACGCCGAGGTCTGGCGGGTGCTCGCGGAAGAGTCCCTGCGTCTGCTGGACGAAGCCGCCGGTGGCGCTGGCTAGATGACCGAGCGGCGCCGGAACACTCGCCGGAAGTTCTGATCCCGATTGCCGCGGACCTGGATGTTGATCTCGAGGCGCTCGCCGTTTTCACTCAGGCTCCAGACCTCGCTGGCGGAAGTATCCGGCGCTTCCGAGTAGATGTGCAGCGCGCCTTCGTGCCAGCCGGCCCGCACTTCCCAGATGCCGCGGCGGCGTTCTCCCCAGGACACGTCCCGGTAGGAGCCTCGCTCGTACTCGATGCCCATGGAGCGCGCGTCCTGTTCGATGCGCATCTGGCGCGCCACGAGCAGGGGAAAGTCCTGGGTCATGAAGCCGGAGCGGAGGCTCCGACCCTCTCCCGCACCCAGCGTGGTTTCATCGTCGAGAACCCACACACCGCTCAGATCAAAATCGCCCGGCGCTGTTGGTTCGAGCGGTACGTTGCCACACCCGACCAGGACTACGGTCAGCAGGGTAACCAGAAAGACTGAGAGAGCCGCAGGACGCTTATGTCTCATCAACGCGGATCCCGGATCGTGACAGTGCCCTGAGCCGTGGCCGCCAGGCGACCTTCGTTCTCGACATCGATACGCACCACCGCCTGAGTGCGGGAGAGATTCACGATCTCCGCCCGCGCTTCCACGGCTCCGGTCGTTACCGGCGCGGTGAGGTTGATCTTGAACTCCGTCGTTGCCGCCCACTGCCCTTTTTTCATGGCCGGATAGCAGACACAGCCGAGCATGTGATCGCAGAAGGCGGAGAGCACACCGCCGTGCATGTTACCCATGGGTGTGAGCAGCTCCTCACGCACCTCGAAGCGCCCGGTCATGGTGCCCGGGCCCGCTGCGGTGATTTCGAAGCCGAGGAACTCCGTGAGTCCGCCGCCGGCCCCCCGGGGCGCTTTCATGAAACCTTCGGCGATGCGTTCGTCGAAGGGGACCTCTTTTCTTGCTGTGCTCATGGGTAGATCGTTGCCGTGGGTAAGGTGAGTGTTTTCCTCATTGTGAGGTTTGGAGCCGTCGGCGGTCCAGAGGGGCCGCCATCTCCCCGAGGCGCACTCGAGTGTCCGTCAGCGGGCAAAGGTGTCGACGATGGCGTCGAGATTTTCCTGCACCCGGCCGCCCCGCAGGCCGACGCTCGGACTGTAGAGGATCACGTGCTCCGCAAGCCCTTCCCAGGCTTTCAGCTGATCGCGAACCTCGTCCGGTGTGCCGGCGATCGCAATTTCATCGATCATCTCGTCGGTCACTGCCGCCGCCATGGCGGCAAAGTCCCCGGCCTTGAAGGCCGCGGCGATGGCCTCCCCCTGCGCCTTCCAGCCGTGCGGCTCGAGGATCGAGTGGTAGAGACGGGTCGTGTAGTAGAAGGCGATCTGACCTCGGGCTTCGTTCCGCGCCTGCTCCGTCGTATCAGCGATCGCCGTCACCACGTAGGGCAACATCTCGCACTGAGTGCCGTCGAGGACGGGTAGTACCGACTCGCGAATGTACTTGCGGGTAAAGACCGGATGGCCGATGAGCCCGTCGGCCACGGCACCGGCCGCTCGAATCATGCCTTTGTTCACGGCCGCCAGGCACACGGGGACGCTGTCCCGGGCCGCCCGGGGCCGGCCGAAGGCGGGAATCTTTACCTGATAATAGGGGCCGTCGTAGCTCAAGCCGCCACCGTCTTTGGCCGCAAAGGCCGCCCGGATGAGACCGATTGCGTCTTTGATCCGCGGCGCCGGCGGATCGTCGAAGGGCATGGAGTACCACTCGCGGTTCATGCGCTCCGTGCCGCTGCCGAGACCGAGCACCATGCGTCCGCCGGAGAGTTCGTCGATGTCCATGGCGGCGGAAGCGGCGAGCATGGGTGTGCGCATGAAGGCATAGGCAATGGCGGTGCCGAGCTTCACCCGCTCCGTCGCTGTCGCCACCGCCGCAAGGCGCACGAGGCCGTGGGCGTTGAAGAACTCGGTGGTCCAGACCGACTCGAAACCAGCGGCTTCTGCGCGCTTTGCCGAATCGACCTGCCCCTGAATCGTCGGGGCCTGGAGAATGAGGCCGTACTTCATGGATATCTCTCTCTGTTTCAGAATTCGGGGATCAGGCAGGAATGAATGGACTCATCGTCCGGGACCTGCCGGGCCAGCGTGCGGATCGCGAGTTCCGCATCGCTCAGGGCAAAGTCGTGGGTATGCATCTGTCCGATGGGTGAATCACCGCGCTCGAGCACGCGAATGGCGGCCTGGTAACCGCTCGAGGTCACGCCGATGGCACCGCGAATGTTGATCTCTTTCATGACGATGAGATCGGAAACAAGCCCCTCCACGGGTTTGAAGCCTTTCACACCCGCGAGCACCACGGTCCCTCCCGTGCGCACCATGGACAGAGCGTCCACCACCGGCTGGGTGGCATAGGCGCTCACGTCCACCACCACATCGGCGCCGCGGCCGTTGGTGAGCTCTTTCACCCGATGCACGGCGTTCTCGTTGTCGACGTCAATGGTGTGGTCGGCACCGAAGGTGCGGGCCAGGGCAAGCTTGTCCTCGTCTGCTTCGAGGCCCGTGACGATGATCTTCCCGGCACCAACCTCCCGGCAGGCGATGACGCTCGCCAGCCCACGCTGACCCGGGCCGAGGATCACCACCGTATCGCCCGGCTGCGTATCCGGCATCTCCACGGCCCAGCGGAAGCCGGCACCGAGGGGATTGAACATCACGGCCAGGGCCGGCGGCAGTTCCGGCGCCACCCGATGTACTACCGAGTTCGGGTGCAGATACATGTATTGCGCATAACCCCCCCAGAGGCCCGGCGCTTCCGTGGTGGGAATGTAGGAATAGATGCGCCGGTCGTCGCAGAGATGGTAGCTGCCGCCGAGGCAGTGGCTGCAGTGCCGGCAGGAGATCATGGTTTCCACGGCAACCCGATCGCCGACGTCCACGCCCCAGCGGGCTGCCGCCCGATCGCCGATCCTGGCGATCACACCAAGGGGCTCATGACCGGGTACCACCGGGACCGGGGTGCGGAGCATGCCTTCGAACTGTTCGTAGTCGCTGCCGCAGATACCGCAGGCTTCGAGCTTCAGGAGCGCCGAATCGGCATCGATGTCCGGCACCGGCAGATCACGCGGCTCGAGCACACGCGTGTCTGTCTGCACCATGGCGAACGCTGTCGCTGGAATCTGCACTTCCCCGTCCCCCCGTAAACGCTCCCTGCCCGAATGATCGTCAGCCCCTTCCCCTGTGGCTCACGGGCCCGTGGTGTCCCCGGGCTATGCTAGGCTCTCGAAGCCTAAGGGGTCCTGGGAGGCGGGGCAAATTGACAAGACCACAGGTGATCGTCGTCGGTGGCGGCAACGCCGCCCTCTGCGCCGCCATCAGCGCCGCCGCTGATGGCGCCCGGGTAACGCTCCTGGAACGCGCTCCGGAGGACCTGCGCGGTGGCAACTCGCGGTTTACGGCGGGCGCCATGCGGGTGGTCTACAACGGCGTGGAAGATCTCCTCGAACTCATGCCGGAACTCACTCCCGGCGAACTCGAGCGCACGGACTTCGGTGCCTACACGCGCGACCAGTTCTACGACGACCTCGGGCGCGTGACCCACTATCGCATCGATCCCGCCCTGGCGGAGGTGCTCGTGGAACAGAGTTTCGACACCTTGCGCTGGATGCACAGCGAGGGCGTGCGTTTCCTGCCCCTCTACGGGCGCCAGTCCTACGAGGTGGACGGCAAGGTACGGTTCTGGGGCGGACTCACGGTAGAAGCCTGGGGCGGCGGCCCCGGCCTCGTCGACTCCCTCACGGACATCGCCGGCAAACGCGGCGTCGTCATCCGCTACGGCGTACGCGCCACAGAACTCATCATGGCAGGCGGGCGCGCAACGGGCGTGCGCACGGAATCGGCGGCCGGTCCCGACGACTACCACGCAGACGCGGTGATCCTCGCTTCCGGCGGCTTCGAATCAAGCGCCACCTGGCGGGCGCGCTACCTTGGCCCCGGCTGGGATCTGGCTCGGGTGCGCGGCACCCGCTTCAACACCGGCGACGGTATTCAGATGGCCCTCGATGCGGGTGCGGCGGCGCGAGGGCACTGGTCCGGCTGCCACGCCGTGGCCTGGGATCTGAACGCCCCGGAGTACGGCGACCTGACCGTTGGCGACGGCTTCCAGAAACACTCCTACCCCCTCGGGATCCTCGTGAACAACCTCGGCGAGCGATTCCTCGATGAGGGCGCCGACTTCCGCAACTACACCTATGCCAAATACGGCGCCGAAATCCTCAAGCAACCCCAGCAGGCGGCCTGGCAGATCTTCGATGCGAAGGTAAGCGGCGTGTTGCGCGATGAGTATCGGATCCGCGAAGTCACCCGGGTGCAGGCGGACGATCTCGAAAGCCTCGCAGAACGCATGGAAGGCGTCGATTCTGAGGGCCTGCTGCGCACCATAAAGCGCTTCAACGCCGCCGTGGCGGAAGACGTGCCCTTCGATCCGACCGTGAAAGACGGCCGCTGCACCCGGGGCCTGGCCGTGCCAAAAAGCAACTGGGCCAACGCGCTGGATACGCCACCATTCGAAGCGTACGGCGTCACCTGCGGCGTGACCTTCACTTTCGGCGGCCTGCACGTGGATCACGAGGCCCGCGTCATCGCCCAGGATGGTGCGCCGATACCCGGACTCTTCGCCGCAGGGGAACTCGTGGGCGGGCTCTTCTACTTCAACTATCCGGGCGGCAGCGGCCTGACTTCCGGCGCTGTGTTCGGCTGTATTGCCGGGCGCGGCGCCGCGGGCGTCGCGGGGCGCTAAGTCGATTCCAGGAGTCGACCGGCTTTGAGACGCATGGCACTAAGGAGATAGGGCAAGGTCGCCAGAGCCAGGCAAGCGTAGGCCCAGCCGGGGTAGCGAATCGAGGCCCATGCCAGCGGCAGCAGGTAAAGGGCGCCCATAGCGCCGAACAGCACGGTTGTACCGCCATGTCCGAGGCGATCGCTCATCCGCTGATAGAGGTGGCTGCGATGGGCCTGGGTGAACTTCTGTCCCGAGAGCATGCGGATCCCAAGGGTGTAGCTGGCATCAAACCAGAAACCGGTGAGCAGGATGAGCGATGCCATCATCGGCACCTGCCCGAGTTCATCCAGCAGCAGCGCCAGACTGCCGATGAGCAGGCCAAGGAACAGTGAGCCGACATCGCCCATGAAGATGCGGGCTGGAGGCCAGTTGAAGGCGGCGAAACCGAGCGTCGCGCCGATGACGGCCCAGAGCAGCAGGCCCGCGGCGCCCGACAGCCCCCCTGCCAGCAACTGCACGCCGAGGCAGAAGACGAGCGTCTGCACGGCGGCAATGCCATCGATACCGTCCATGAAATTGTAGAGATTGACGTGCCAGAGCAGTAGAAATCCAATCGCAGCCAACGCCCACCAGGGATAACTCAGGGGTAAGGCCCAGAGTGCGATGCCCACGGCGAGCGCCTGGCACCCGAAGCGTAAACCCGCACCAAGATCACGCACGTCATCGAAATAGCCGATCAGCGCAAGTCCACCGCCGGCGACGGCAAGCCCGCCGGCGAGGGACTCACCGCCGAGAAACAGCCAGAGCAATGCACAAAGCACCGGCAACACGATCGCCACGCCACCCCCGGTGGGTCGCTCATCACTGTGTGAGCTGCGTTCGTTGGGTTCTGCGACGAGTCCCAAGCGCAGGGCAAAACGCAGCACGAGCGCGATCAGAAGCGTGCTGCTGAGAAACGCGCCGATCAGCGCAATCAACGCTGCGATCGATACCACGCCAGGGTTTCCTCGAGCTGTTCAGCACAACTGTGTGGCGGCGCCCAGTCCAAGCGGGCGTTGCTGTCTGCCTGCGCAAGCTGCAGCGGACAGAAAAGTCGCTCGTACAGCGCCCGGCGCCCGACGACGGCGAGAACCAAACGCAGGAGCACCGGCGGCACCGGTAACAAGCGGCTGGGTACCACGCCGAGCTCAAGCAGAAGCTCGCGAACGGACAGGTCCTGCGGATCTGCGCCATGGATGACGCCATCGTGGCCGATCGAAGCGATCAGCAGGTCGCAGAGATTGCGCACGCCAATGAAACTCCGCGGCGCCGTCGCGCGGCCGAAGGGGAGTGGCAGACCACGGCTGGCTCGATCCGCCCAGGCCAGCAGCGTCAGAAAGTTAGCTTTGACCCCCGGCCCATACACCAATGGGGTACGCACCACCGCACACTTCAGGCCTGACGCCATCGACGGCTCCGCGAGGAGTGCCTCTTCCATGACAATCTTGCTGGCACCATAGGGGTCATCGTCCTGGCGGTAAGGGTCCGACTCGCGAAGCGGTTGCATGCTCAGATCCCCTAGGACCTTGATGGAGCTCATGACAACGAGACTCTGAACCTCGGCGCGGGCGGCAGCGCGTTCGAGCTTCACAGGCCAGGCCACGTTGACGTGTTCGTACTCTGCCGGGTCGGCCTGACGATGCGCAATACCGGCCAGATGAATGATGGCCGTGATGCCGCGGAGCGCCTCGGCCCAGTCCAGCTCGCTGCTCTCCGCGGTCACATCGAGCGCTCGGCCACCCAATTGGTCCCGAGCCAGCGTCACGACCTCAAAGCCGCGTCGGACGAGTTCCGGGCACAGATGACCACCGATGAAACCGGAAGCACCGGTAACCAGCACCCGCCCGGCAGGGGCCGGTGAATCCGGCGTTGTGGAGGCGTGATCTATGGGAAGCTTCCCGCGCGAGGACGCCGCGTATCTTAGTCGAGGGATCCCGGCTCGCGAAGCCGTTCGTGACGAACACCGTTACGAGGGCGGTGGCGCTTCGAGAACTGCTTCGGCCACAGCGTAGAAACTACAAGGGCTACGCCGAGATTGCGACGGGAGCCAGAGGCATCCCGTCGCAACTCTTTAGGGGCGGCGCCAGGCGCCGCCTGTCAGTCCTCGAGGCGGATCCGCTCCTCATTCAACTCCACGGTCCGGTCGCCGATGCCTTTCACGTTGGCGAGATCGTAGGCGTCGAGGAAACGGCCGTTTGCTTCGCGATAGGCGACGATGGCCTCGGCACGGCTGAGGCCGACGCCGTCGAGGACGGCAGCCAGCGTTTCCGCGTCGGCCGCATTGACGTTAACGGACATGGGCGTGGCGAACACGCTTTGCGCCATGAGCGTGAGGGTGAGCCCGAGGGCTCCGAGCAGAGTTTTCAGGGTCATATGCACTCCTGGTGGTGACGGGAGCGGCATGATGAATGGGCAGGCATTGCCGACACAGCGGATGCGGCTGAGTTCAGGGCACGACGTCGGCACCGGTCGTCGTGGGTTCGCAGCCCGCGCAGCCGTCAGACTTCTTCGCGACCCGGCTGAATGATCGGTTTGATGGTGCCCCAGCTGCGACAGCTCGGGCACTGCCACATGAGGGTCTTGCCGGAGAAGCCGCAGTTCTTGCAGCGGTAGTCGGGCTGTCGCTGCAGGAGCGACTGGGAGAAACGGCGGACCAGCGCGAGCCGTTCCGGCGGCAGCGGTTCACCGTGCCGGTCGAGGCGATTGAGCAGCGTGACAAAGCCTCCGAGGGTGGGATTTCTGAGCAGCTGCTCCACGACAAATTCGTTCGCCGCCTCCGGTCCCTCTTTCTGTTCGATGTCGGCGGCCAGGCACTCCACCGCCGGCAGCACCGGGGCCGCTTCCAGACAGCGCTTCAGGTGGGCGACAAAGGCCGCCGGGTCATTGAGCTCGTCGCTGGCGGTCTGAAACAACGCCAGGGTTTCCTGGGCAAGCGTCGGGTCGAGTTCGCAGGCCCGCGCCAGATACCGCTGCACCTCGCGATAACGTTTCTCCGCAAAGGCGACGTCGGCACCGACGAGGGCAGCCCGGGCGCACTGGGCGTCGAACTCCTTGGCCCTGGCAAGAGCACCTTTTGCCCCACGCAGATCGCCCGCCTCGAGGGCCGCCATCGCGAGCTCGCACTGAAAGTGCGCGAGCTGACTTCTGATGCTCTTGTCGCCGCGAGCCAGTTCCCGGCCAATGGCCACGGCGCGTTCCCATTCTTTCTCACGCTGATAGATCTCGAGGAGCAGCTCCTGGGCCACCTGCTTCTCCCTGCCGTTGCGGGCAGCAAGTTCCTTGAGCAGATTTTCAGCGCGCCCGAGCAGTCCGGCGACGAGGTAGTCGCGGGCCAGCTCGAGCTCCGTTTGCGTGCGGTGGTCGGCGGACAGCACCGGGCGCGCGAGCAAGTTCTGGTGAATGCGGATGGCTTTGTCGACTTCGCCGCGGCGCCGGACGAGGGATCCGAGCGCGAGGTGGGTATCGACCGTGTCGTTGTCGACGGCCATGGACTCGACGAAAGTGTCGATGGCGAGGTCGTGGCGCTCGTTCAGCAGGTGATTGAGACCCTTGAAGTAGTCCTCGGCCACCATGCCGAGGTCCCGGGGCTTCACCCTTCGTTCCCGACGGCCGAGCAGATAGCCGATGCCAAGGGCAACAACCAGCAGCACGTATAAAGCAATGTTCTCCGGCATCAGGGTCGGTCAGGGTTTCTCGACAGTCGTCGGCACCTGCCGGAGAGGGTGTCCGCCTACTCCTGCAGCGTCAGGTTGCGTACCTTGTGCAGCTCCTGCTCTGCATCGCCGAGCTGCCGTGTGAGCTTCCGGTTCTTGAGGCTCAATCGGGTCGTCAACACGGTAATGCCAAGGAGGCCCAACAGCAAACCGGAAAGAAACGCGCCGAGAAGAAACCAGAAGACGCTGTAGGCGGGAGTTTCCCAGTTCAGAAAGCGGAGGGAGACGGGATCCTGATTGACTGCCAGCGCGGCGAGAAAGAAACCGATGATGGCAAGAGCGGCCCAGAACGCGCGTGCGAGCCAGCTCACCGAACTACTCGAACCGGCGTCCGGCTTCTTGAGGGCTCTGAGCGTCGAGTGCCGCCTGACCGTCACCGGCTTCGAGCGCACCGTCCGCGTGAGAGGTCTCACCCAGGCCCAGCATGCGATCGCGCTCCATGCCCTTGTTCACCCGGTCCCGAAGCTCTTTGCCGGGCTTGAAGTGCGGCACGTATTTGCCCGCAAGGCCCACGGATTCACCAGTCTTGGGATTGCGGCCGATACGCGGGGCGCGGTAGTGGAGAGAAAAACTGCCGAAACCACGGATTTCGATCCGCTCGCCAGCAGCCAGGGTCTCGGACATCTGCTCGATCAGTGTTTTGACCGCGAGCTCAACGTCCTTCACGGACAGCTGAGACTGCTTGGCAGCGATGATCTCGATGAGCTCGGATTTCGTCATGGTCCGATGATAAAGCTTTTGTCTTTGATTTTTATAGCTTTTTTCCGCCCAATTGTATGTCTTTTCGTGGCGGTGGTCCCAGATCGCAGAGAATTTGCTGTTAAACCGGGGCCTGAAGCCTGCCTGTATCCCGGGCCAAACGGGGACCTCGGGCGGTCCGGACCGGCCCCGTCTCCCAGCTCAGGCCGGGCAAAACGGGGCCAGGCCTCCCGACAGCCGCCGGGAGGCTGGGACTGACCGTCAGTCCTGGGCGTCCATCTGAGCTTTGATGAGATCGCCGAGCGTCTGCGCGCCGGGACGATCCGCTTCTTTGCTCCGATGCTCGCGCACGGCCGCACGTTCGTCGTCGATGTCCTTCGCCTTGATGGAAAGGCCAACAACGCGGTTCTTGCGGTCGATGCTGATCACCTTCACTTCGACCTCTTCACCGGCGGTCAGCACGTTGCGCGCGTCTTCCACGCGATCGATGCTGATCTCCGAGGCCTTGAGGATGCCGTAGACGTCCTCGGCGAGGTCAATGATGGCTTCCTTCGGCTCCACTTCCCGGATCACGCCCTTCACGATCGTGCCGCGATCGTTGACCGCCGTGTAATCGGTGAAGGGATCCTGATCGAGCTGCTTCACACCAAGGGAGATGCGCTCACGTTCCGGATCCACGGAGAGGATGACCGTCTCGATCTCTTCGCCCTTGGAATAGCGACGCACAGCAGACTCGCCGGGTTCGTTCCAGGAGATGTCAGAGAGGTGCACGAGACCATCGATGCCGCCGTCGAGACCGATGAAGATGCCGAAGTCCGTGATGGACTTGATCTTGCCAGAAACGCGATCGCCCTTGACGTGGGTAACGCCAAACTCTTCCCAGGGATTCGAGCGGCACTGCTTGATGCCGAGGGAAATCCGACGACGCTCTTCGTCGATGTCGAGAATCATCACCTCGACTTCGTCGCCCACGTGGACCACCTTGGACGGGTGGATGTTCTTGTTGGTCCAGTCCATCTCGGAGACGTGCACGAGGCCTTCCACGCCCTCTTCGATCTCGGCAAAGCAGCCGTAGTCGGTGAGGTTGGTGACCGTGGCCATAACCCGGGAACCTTCCGGGTAGCGGCCCGTGATGGAGACCCAGGGATCGTCGCCGAGCTGCTTCATGCCGAGGCTGACGCGGTTCTTCTCGCGGTCGAACTTGAGGATCTTCACATCGACTTCGTCGCCGACGCTGACCATCTCGGAGGGATGGCGAATACGGCGCCAGGCCATGTCCGTGATGTGCAGGAGGCCGTCGACACCGCCGAGATCCACGAAGGCACCGTAGTCCGTGAGGTTCTTGACGATACCTTTGACGGTCTGGCCTTCCTGGAGCTGTGCCAGCAGCGCTTCGCGCTCGACGCTGTTCTCTTCCTCGAGCACGGCGCGGCGGGAAACCACCACGTTGTTGCGCTTCTGGTCGAGCTTGATGACCTTGAACTCGAGGGGCTTGCCTTCGAGGTGCGCGGTTTCGCGCAGGGGCCGGATGTCCACGAGGGAGCCGGGCAGGAAGGCGCGGATGTCGGAAACGTCGACCGTGAAACCGCCCTTGACCTTACCGTTGATGATGCCCGTGACCACTTCGTTCTTCTCGAAGGCCGAATCGAGCATCTGCCAGGATTCGGCGCGACGGGCTTTCTCGCGGGAGAGACGGGTCTCGCCCCAGCCGTCGTCGACCACTTCCATGGCCACCTTGACCTGATCGCCAACGGACAGCGTGAATTCCCCTGCCTCGTTGACGAACTGTGCTTTGGGAATGACGCCTTCGGACTTGAGGCCCGCGTGCACCACTACCCAATCGCTATCAATTTCTACCACCGTGCCGGTAACGATGGACCCAGGGGCCATCTCGATGGTCTGCAATGACTCTTCAAAGAGTTCGGCAAAACTTTCGCTCATTAAGTGCTTTTTCCCCACCGACCGCGGCGTGATGACTGCTCATCCGACGACCGGTGCTGTTTGTAGACATGGCGGGACCATGTCGAGGTTAATTTAGCGACGTCTAGGTCAGATGCCTCTTCCGGGCCTCCCCGAGCACCCGTTCCAGCACGGCATCGATGTCGAGTGCCGTGCTGTCGATGATCAGGGCGTCCTCCGCGGGCACCAGGGGTGAGACGGCGCGCTCCTTATCTCTCGCGTCCCGGTCTTCCAGGTTCGCGAGAAGGGCGCGGAAATTAACATCCAAGCCCTTGTTTTTCAACTGCTTATAGCGACGCTCCGCACGAACCTGCGCACTCGCGTCGAGATAAACCTTGAGCTCCGCGTCCGGGAAGACGACGGTGCCCATATCACGGCCATCGGCCACGAGCCCCGGCGGGCGGCGCATCTGCCGCTGCAGATCGAGGATGGCGGCGCGTACGGGCTCGAGGGCCGCAACCTCCGAGGCTGCGGTACTGACCGCCTCGGTGCGGATTTCGTCGGTGAGATCGTTTCCGTCAACCGTCACCCGCTCGCCTTCGAAGCGGATGTCGAGCCCACCGGCGAGCGTGGCGAGGGCGTCGGCATCGTCCGTGGGCACCGCCTGCCGCAGGGCCGAAGCCCCGACGATGCGATAGAGGGCACCGCTGTCGAGGAGGTGCCAGCCAAGGCGCGCCGCTGCCAGGGCGGCAATCGTGCCTTTCCCGGAGCCGCTCGGCCCATCGATGGTGAGTACCGGTGCTGTTGGCTGCTCCGTCACTGATCCAGTGCCTCCCGCCGCGCCCGGGCTGCTGCAATGAGCGCCCGACAGCGCTCGGTATCTCCAGCTTCGATGGCTGCACGGAAATCCGCCAGATCCGCTTCGAAGCGGCCGAGGCCGGCGAGCAGCGCCCCGCGGTTCCGTTCGAAGATACTCGACCACATGACGGGGTCTGAACCGCCGATCCGGCTGAAATCACGAAAGCCGCCCCCGGTATGCACGAGGTCGTCCCGCTCGATGCCCAGCAGGTAGGCGAAGGCGAGCAGATGCGGCAGGTGGCTCGTGCGGGCGTAGACCGCGTCGTGCGCCGCGGGCTCCATGGTCTCCACCTGCGCGCCGGCTGCCGACCACCACGCGGCAACCTGCGCCTGCCGGGCCGCATCGGTTTCCCCCGTGGGGGTGATGATCACCTTCCTGTCCTGGAAGAGCGTCGCATCGGCCGCCTCCGGGCCGCTTCGCTCGAGGCCGGCAATGGGATGACTGGCGACGAAATTGGACGGCACTGATCCGTGCAGCTGCAGAATTTCCTCGAGGATGGCGCCTTTCACGCTGCCCGCGTCAAAGACGATGCCGGGGTGGTCGGCAAGTTCCACGACCCAGCGGGC
This sequence comes from Pseudomonadales bacterium, assembly GCA_965230005.1. Lineage (GTDB taxonomy): Bacteria > Pseudomonadota > Gammaproteobacteria > Pseudomonadales > Azotimanducaceae > SZUA-309. The sequence continues at coordinate 4,570,698 of OZ245934.1, read as the reverse complement.
AATGCGATCGCTCGGACAGGCGATGAGTACTGCCGTCGCCTCCGCGGGCACCGCCTCCAGGCCGCGATCGATGATACCGGCCGCTTCAGCGGCACTGAGGTGCGCCGGGTTCGGATCCACGGCACTGATGCGGTCGAAGGCACCTCGGCACGCCAGCGCGAAGGAAGCACCGATCATGCCGATGCCGACGATCGTGAGTTCGCCGGACTGCTCCGAAGACAAGCTCAGCCCTCGCCGAGCACGCGCTCGAAGGTGGTGAGAAAGCGCTCGTTTTCCGCCGGTAGACCGACGCTGATTCTGAGATGCTGCGGCAGACCGTATTCGGCGATGGGCCGCACGATCACGCCTGCTTCGAGGAGCGCCTGATAGGTTGCCGGCGCATCGGGCACGGCCACGGCCACGAAGTTCCCGGCCGAGGGGATGTAATCGAGGCCCAGGCGCTCGAAGCCGGCCACGAGCGCGGCCTTTCCTTCCCGGTTCATTTGCCGCGAGGTGGAAACGAACTCCTGATCACCGAGCGCCGCTTCCGCCGCCGCCATGGCGATGGCGTTGACGTTGAAGGGCTGCCGGGCGCGATTCATGAGATCGGCCACTTCCGGTGCAGAGACCGAATAGCCGATGCGCAGGGCAGCCAGGCCGTGAATCTTCGAGAAGGTGCGGGTGAGAATCAGATTCGGATACCGCGCCGCGAGCGCAAGCCCGTTCGGATACTCGGCGTCTTCCACGTACTCGCAATAGGCTTCGTCCAGAACCACCCAGACCCTTTCGGGCACGGCCTCGAGAAAATCGAGGAGCGCGGATTCGGTAACCCAGGTGCCCGTGGGGTTGTTCGGATTGGCGAGGAAGATGACCGCCGTGCGTTCCGTGACCGCGGCGGCCATGGCCGGCAGATCGGCGCCGTAGTTTTTAGCCGGCACTTCCACGAGGGTGGCCCCGCAGCTGGCGGCAACCAGGCGATAAACGACAAAGGCGTGGGCCGGCACCAGGACCTCGGCGCCGGGGGTGAGGGAAATCCGGCCAACGAGATCGAGCACGTCGTTCGAGCCGTTGCCGAGGGTCAGCCGCTCCGGCGCCACGTCCAGGCGCTTCGAGAGCGCCTGTTTCAGCAGGTAGCCGCCGCCGTCGGGATAGCGGGAAAGTTCGCGGGCTGCCGCGGCCACGCTCTCCTGCACGAGCGGACCAGGGCCGCGCGGGTTTTCGTTGCTGGCCAGCTTGATGATGTCGCTGATGCCGAGCTCGCGGGCCAGCTCATCGATGGGCTTTCCGGTCTGATAGGGGGTGAGACCGGCAACGCCGGGATGCACTGGGCCTTTGAGGGCGGTCATAACGTGTGTCCTTGGGCGCTGCTCAGACCACGGCCTGCGGGTAGGAGCCGAGAGGCCTCACTTCCATGGCCACTTCCGCCACTTCCGCGAGCACGGCCTGAATGGCCGGATCGGACTGATGGCCGTCGAAGTCGATGAAAAAGACGTAGGACCAGGAGCCGGATTTTGCCGGCCGGGTTTCGATCCGCGACAGGCTGATGCCGTGGTTGTGGAAGGGACCGAGCACCTGATAGAGGGCACCGGGTTCGTTCCGGGTGGAGACCAGGAGCGAGGTCTTATCGCGACCGCTCGGGCCCACCTTCTGTTTACCGATGACGAGGAAGCGGGTCTTGTTATCCGCGTTGTCTTCGATGTTACTCGCGAGAATTCTCAAGCCGTAGCGCTCGGCGGCCATTTCCCCGGCAATGGCGGCGCGGTTCTTGCCATCCTTGACGTCGGCGACAAGGCGGGCGGCTTCCGCATTGCTGTTTACCGGCGTGCGGTCCACCCCGGGGTAGTGTGCATCGAGCCAGCTGCGGCATTGCGCGAGCGACTGCGAATGGGAAACGATTTCGTCGAGCTCTGCCGAGCCGGCGCTCGTCGCCACCATGAGCGCGTGATGAATGGGCAGCTCCACCTCAGCGCAGATCTTAAGCTGCGAATCCATGAAACAGTCGAGGGTGTGATTGACCATGCCTTCCGTGGAGTTCTCCACGGGCACGACGCCGTAATGTACGCCATCGGACTCCACTTCCCGGAACACTTCGTCAATGGAGCTTAAGGACCGTGTGCGGGCGAAGTGGCCGAACTGCTTGATGGTGGCCGATTCCGTGTAGGTGCCCGCTGGCCCGAGGTACGCGATGGTGAGCGGCTGCTCGAGGTTCAGACAGCAGGAGATCACTTCCCGGAAGAGGCGCGCCAGATCTTCGTCCGGCAACGGTCCCGGGTTGTCTGCCTGAATGCGTGCCAGAATCTGCGCTTCCCGTTCCGGGCGATAGAAAACGGGGGCCTCACCGCTCGGATCCGCCTGCTTGATCTCACCCACGCGCAACGCGCAGGCCGCGCGATCATTGAGAAGCTGCGTCAGCTCCCGGTCGATGGCGTCGATGCGCTCGCGCACCGCCTCCAGCGATTCGAGCTTGCCGGGATCAGCCCTGCTCACGCTCGAACTCACCCATGAAGTCGACCAATGCGTCCACGGCCGCTTCCGGCACGGCGTTGTAGATGCTGGCCCGCATGCCGCCAACGCTGCGATGACCTTTCAGATTGGTAAGCCCACGCTCTTCCGCGGCAGCCACGAACACGGCATCGAGCTCCGGATCCGGCAGCGTGAAGGGCACGTTCATGCAGGAACGGTTCTCCACGGCCACCGGAGAGCGATAGAAGTTGCTCGCATCGATGGCGCCGTAGAGCTTGCCTGCCTTACGCGCATTGATGTCAGCCATGCCGGTGAGACCGCCCTGAGCCTTCAACCAGTCGAAGACGAGACCGGCGAGATACCAGGCGTAGGTGGGCGGTGTGTTCGACATGGAGTCCGCTTCGGCGTGCACGGCGTAGTCGAGCATGCTCGGCACACCCGCTCCGGCTCGACCGAGAAGGTCTTTGCGGACGATGACCACGGTCAGTCCCGCCGGTCCGATGTTCTTCTGAGCCCCGGCATAAATCAGGCCGAAACGGCTGACGTCCACGGGACGGGACAGGATGTCCGAAGACATGTCCGCCACCACCGGGCACTGGATGCCTTCCGGGAACTCCTGAAACTGCACGCCGCCAATGGTCTCGTTCGAGCAGAGATGCAGATAGGCGGCATCGCTCGACAGGGCCCACTCGGCAACGGGCGGGATACGATCGAAGTTCGTGGCCTCAGAAGTCGCGGCGACGTTCACATCACAGAAGCGGCCGGCTTCCTTGATGGCTTTCTTCGACCAGGATCCCGTGTTCACGTAGTCGGCCCGTACCGAGCCGTCGAGAAGGTTCATGGGCACCATGGCGAACTGCAGCGTGGCGCCACCCTGGAGGAACAACACCTGGTAGTCGTCGGGAATCTCGAGGAGCTCGATGAGACTCGCCTCGGCCCGCTCGGCGATATCCACGAAGGCTTTGCTTCTATGGCTCATCTCCATGACGGACATGCCGGTCCCCGCATAGTCGAGCATCTCGGCGCTGGCGCGCTCGAGCACCTCGGTCGGCAGGGCCGCCGGTCCGGCAGAAAAATTAAAAACGCGACTCATGCGCTAGCTTCCAAAAAAATCGATGTTGGCTGACAGAAGTCCAGCAGACAGGTGGGGAACCACGGCTACTCGTCTCCGCCTGCGTCGTCCCCGCGCGCGTCGTCTTCGTCACCGGCGTCGCCGTTTTCCTGTTCTTCGATGCGTTCCACGCCAACGAGCTTCTCTTCGCCACGCAGATTGATGAGCCGCACGCCCTGCGTGTTACGACCCTGCACGGATACTTCGTCGATGCCCGTGCGCACGAGCGTGCCCATGTTGCTGATCAGCATGAGCTCTTCACCGGCAAACACCTGTACGGCGCCGACGACGTTGCCGTTGCGATCACTGTGCTGCATGGCGATCACACCCTGGGTGCCGCGGCCTTTGACCGGGAACTCGGTGACTTCCGTGCGTTTGCCGAAGCCGTTTTCGCTCGCCGTGAGCACAAAACCGTCGGCCTTCGGAATGATCAGCGAGATCACGCTGTGACCACCCGTGAGCCGGATACCACGGACCCCGCGCGCCGTGCGGCCCATAGCGCGGACGTCCGACTCCTTGAAGCGCACGGCCTTGCCGGAGCTTGCCACGAGCAGCACGTCGCTGGCGCCGTCCGTCAGCGCCGCGCCGATGAGCGTGTTGCCTTCCTCGAGCTCCAGGGCAATGAGGCCGCTTGCCCGCTGGCGACTGAACTGCTCCAGCGGTGTTTTCTTCACGGTGCCGTTGGCCGTGGCCATGAAGATGTAGTGGTCGGCGTCGTAGTTCTGGATCGGCAGAATAGTCGTGATCCGCTCGTCACCGGCGAGCGGTAACATGTTCACCAACGGGCGGCCTTTGGCGCCGCGGCTCGCCTGCGGAATCTGATAGACCTTGAGCCAGTAGACTTTGCCCTGGTTGGAAAAACAGAGCACCGTGTCGTGGCTGTTGGCGATGAGCAGATGTTCGACGAAGTCTTCGTCCTTCACGGCGGTGGCTGCCCGGCCACGACCGCCCCGGCGCTGGGCCTGATAGCTGTCGAGGGGCTGCGTCTTCGCATAACCCTGGTGCGAGATGGTCACCACCAGGTCTTCCTCGTTGATGAGGTCTTCCACGGAGAGATCTTCCTGGGTGGAGAGGATCTCCGTGCGGCGCTCGTCGCCGTACTGCTCGCGGATTTCGCCGAGTTCCTCGCGCAGCACCGAAAGCAGCCGCTCCGTGGAATCGAGGATGTCCTGGAGGTCGGCGATCTCGTCGAGAATGCCCTGATAGTCCTCGATGAGCTTGTCCTGCTCGAGGGCCGTGAGGCGATTCAGGCGCAGCTCGAGGATTGCCTGGGCCTGGGCTTCCGAGAGGTAGTAAAGGCCTTCCCGGAAGCCGAATTCCTCACCGAGATCTTCCGGCCGGCAGGCGTCGGAGCCAGCCCGCTCGAGGAGCTCGGCAATGCCTTCACCGGCCCAGCCCCGGGCCATGAGCGCTTCCCGGGCCTCGGCGGTGGCCGGAGATTCCTTGATCAGCTCGATGACGGCATCGATGTTGGCCAGCGCCACGGCCTGGCCTTCGAGGATGTGTCCGCGCTGCCTGGCCCGGCGCAGCAGGTAAATCGTGCGGCGGGTGATGACGTCGCGGCGGTGCTGAAGGAAGGCCTCGAGGATCTGCTTGAGGTTCAGGACCTTCGGCTGATCGTCGACGAGAGCCACGCAGTTGATGCCGAACACCGACTGCAGCTGGGTCTGGGCGTAGAGGTTGTTCAGCACCACTTCACCGGGCTCACCGCGGCGCAGCTCGATGACGATGCGCAGACCGTCTTTGTCCGATTCGTCCCGGAGTTCCGTGATCCCCTCGATCTTCTTGTCTTTCACCAGCTCGGCGATCTTCTCGATGAGGCGCGCCTTGTTCAGCTGGTAGGGAATCTCCGTGATGATGATGGTGTCTTTGTTGGTCTTGTCATCGTGCTGCACTTCGGCCCGGGCCCGCACGTAGATGCGACCGCGACCGGAGCGGTAGGCCTGCACGATGCCCGCGCGACCGTTGATGATGCCGGCCGTGGGGAAGTCGGGGCCTTTGATGTATTCCATCAGGCCGTCGATGGTGATGGCCGGGTCGTCGAGGAGCGCCAGGCACCCGTCGATTACTTCCGTGAGGTTGTGCGGTGGGATGTTCGTCGCCATGCCGACGGCGATGCCGGAGCTGCCGTTGACGAGCAGATTCGGTACCCGGGTCGGGAGTACCTCGGGCATGGACAGGGTGTCGTCGTAGTTCGGCACAAACTCGACGGTTTCTTTATCCAGATCCGCCAGCAGATCTCCGGCCATGCGCATCATGCGCACTTCCGTGTAACGCATGGCGGCAGCAGGATCGCCGTCGACAGAGCCGAAGTTGCCCTGGCCGTCCACCAGCATGTAGCGCATGGCAAAATCCTGCGCCATACGGACCACGGCCTCGTAAAGGGCCACGTCGCCGTGCGGGTGGTACTTACCCATGACGTCACCGACCACCCGCGCCGACTTCATGTACGGCCGGTTGAAGGTGTTGTTGAGCTCGTTCATGGTGAAGAGCACGCGACGATGCACAGGCTTCAGGCCGTCGCGGACGTCAGGCAGGGCCCGCCCGACGATGACGCTCATGGCATAGTCGAGGTAGGACTGCCGCAGCTCGTCTTCGATGTTGACCGGAAGGATCTCTCTCCCCAGAGGACCCTGGGGCCCCTCGGGGCCGCCGCTGTCGCTACCAGGACCGTCAGGTCCCTCGGGACCGCCGCCCGCAGGCTGATCGGACTCCAATTCAGACATAGATCAGTGGACTCTCTCGCTGTCTTCGTGAGCGCTCAGGGGTTCGACCTCAGAGCATTCCTTGCCGCGCGCGGGGCGTTCCTTACCTCGTTTGGACGGGGTCTCGAGAACGGGCTGGTGGGTTCCTGAGCGGGGCTGAGTAAACGCCGAATTTTAGCACGAAGCGGCCCTCGATTCGTAACTTCCGCTGAGCGGTTATACTGCCGCGCCGGATCGCCGCGCAGGCAGCTCATCGGCCGGAATCAGCCGCCTGCGAGCCCCGAATTACAGGGTGTTCGCCGCACCGCGACCCCGAGTCAGCACGAGAGCCCGCAGAAGAAGATGCCGCCAGACAGCCCCGCCACAGCCACCGCCGACCTGATTGTCAGCGCACCCTGGGTGCTCACCTTCGATCCGGACGCCGCTGTCGCGGAGCGCAATCCCGCCGGCGTGCACGAGAACGGTGCCATTGCCGTTGGCCAGGGGCAGATTCTCGCCGTCGGGCCCGCAGCAACCCTGGTCGCCGCGCACCCCACGGCCCGGCACCTGGACCTGCCCATGCACGTGCTCATGCCGGGCCTCGTCAACGCCCACGGCCACTCCGCCATGACCCTGCTGCGCGGCTCGAGCGAAGACGCGCCGCTGCAGGCCTGGCTGACGGAACAGATCTGGCCCCTGGAAGCGCAGTGGGTGAGCGATCAGTTCGTCCGCGATGGGCTGAAGATCGCCATCGCCGAGATGGTGCGTGCCGGGGTTACCCGCTTCGCAGACATGTACTTCTTCCCGGAGATCGGCGCCGAGGAAGCAAAACGGGCCGGCGTACGCGCCCAGGTGGCCTTCCCTGTCATCGAGTTTCCCAACGCCTGGAGCCAGGACAGCGAAGAAGGCTTCCACAAGGGATTGAGCCTTTACGATCAGTACCGGAACGACCCCTTCATCGACGTGGCCTTCGGTCCGCACTCGGTATACAGCGTCACTGATCCGGACCTCGACCGGATCCTCATGTATTCCGAAGAACTGGATGCGAGCATCCACATCCACCTGCACGAAAACGCCGCCGAGCTCGAGGAAAACGCGGCGCGCTATGGCACTTCGGGCATCCACCACCTGCACGAGCGCGGCCTGCTGGGCCCGCATCTGCAGGCCGTGCACGTCACCCAGATCACGCCGGAAGAGCTGGCGCTTTTTGCCGAGAACAACGTGCAGGTCATGCACTGCCCGACCTCGAACGCGAAACTCGCAAGCGGCATCTGCCCGGTCACGGCCATGCTCGAGGCGGGCGTCAACGTCTGCCTGGGCACGGACGGCGCCGCCTCGAACAACGTTCTCGATCTCCTCGGCGAAGCCCGCCTTGCCTCCCTGCTGGCGAAGCTCGAGCAGGAAAATGCGGCCGCTCTACCGGCCGCCACGGCGCTGGCCATGGCCACCCGAAACGGTGCCCGGGCCCTCGGCCGCGGCGAGCAGAGCGGCACGCTGACCGCCGGCAAGGCCGCCGACTTCATCGCCGTGGACATGAGCGCCGTGCGCCATCAGCCGCTCTATGATCCGGTGGCGCAGGTGCTGCACACCTCGAGCGGCAACTCCGTCAGTCACGTCTGGGTGGACGGCGAGTGTCTGCTCGATGACGGCACCCTCACACGCGTGGACGAGAATGAAATCCTCAGCATCGCCAGAAGCTGGCAGGAGAGGATTCGTCCCGCATGAGCAACGTCGACCCCGCCGAAATCGAGAAATTCGACGCCCTCGCCCACCGCTGGTGGGACCCGGAAGGGGATTTCAGGCCCCTCCACGACATCAACCCGTCGCGCCTCGGCTACATCGCCGAGCGCGTCGACCTGCCGTCGGTGAATGCCGTCGACGTCGGCTGCGGCGGCGGCATCCTGGCCGAGGCCATGGCCCGGGCCGGTGCCACGGTCACAGGGATGGACAAGGCCGGCAGTCCTCTCTCCGTTGCCCGTCTGCATGCCATGGAAAGCGGCGTCCAGGTGGAGTACCTCGACAGCACGGCCGAGGCCCTGGCCGCCGAACGCCCGGGCCGCTACGAGCTCGTCACCTGCCTGGAAATGCTCGAGCACGTGCCGGATATCCGGTCCGTGATCCGTGCCTGCGCCGAGCTCGCGAGGCCGGGGGCCAACCTCTTTTTCTCGACGATCAACCGCAATCCGAAGGCCTGGGCGCTCGCGGTGGTTGGCGCCGAATATGTGCTCGGGCTGCTGCCGAAGGGCACCCACGAATACGCGAAGTTCATCAAACCCCACGAGCTGGCCGCTGCTGTGCGTGAGGCGGGTCTCGAGGTCGTGGAGGTACGGGGCATGCGCTACAACCCCTTCACGCGGAACACGGCCATCAACGATGACGTGGACGTGAACTACCTCATGCACGCCAGAAAACCCGACGCCTGAGGATGGCCGACTACCCCGAACTCGCCGCCGCCCGGGCGGACTGGCAGTGGCAACCGGAACCGGACTGCCTGCAGGGCAAGGTCGTGCTCGTCACGGGCGCCGGTGACGGCATCGGTCTCGCCGCCGCCAAAACCTTTGCCTGCTACGGCGCCAGCGTCGTGCTCCTCGGCCGGACTCGGAGCAAGCTCGAAGCCGTCTTCGACTGGATTTCAGCGCACACGAACACGGAACCGGTGATCGTGCCCGCCGACCTCGAGGCCCTGGCCGACGACAGCGCCGCCGCCCTGGGTAACGCCATAGGCGAAGCCTTCGGCCGCCTCGACGGCCTGCTGCACAACGCCTCTCTGCTCGGACCGAAGGTCGGGATTGCCCACTATCCCACCGCCGACTGGCAAAAGGCTTTTCAGGTCAACGTGCACGCCACCTTTCTCCTCACCCGGGAGATGCTGCCGCTCCTGGAGGCCGCTGACGGCGCCTCCGTGGTGCTGACCTCCTCGAGCGTGGGTCGCGTCGGTCGCGCCTACTGGGGCGCCTACTCGGCATCGAAGTTTGCCGTGGAAGGGCTCATGCAGATTCTTGCCGACGAGTACGAACACACGGGGCGCATCCGCTTCAACAGCCTCAACCCCGGCGGCACCCGCACTGCCATGCGCCGCGCCGCCTATCCGGCAGAAAATCCCATGGACGTACCTGCGCCGGAAGCGCACATGGATCTTTATCTGTATCTGCTCTCGGATGCCTCGAAGGCCGTGAACGGTCAGGCGATCGATGCGCGGGACTGGAGTCCGGCTCAGCTCGAGAGTTCCGGGTAAGGAATCAGCACCGAGCTCTTCTTCCCGGCCCGCTTCTCCCGCTCATCCTCATTCCGCTTTCGGCGCCCTGCCGCCGCCGGCAGCGGCAGCTTGAGAATCCGGTAGAGCTCACGCAGGTCGTCATCGGAGAGCGCTTCAGACCGCCCCCGGGCCAGCCGCGAGGGCAGCACCACGGGACCATAGCGAACGCGCTTCAGGCGGCTCACCTGGAGACCGCGCGACTCGAAGAGACGGCGGATCTCGCGGTTCCGACCTTCCAGCAGCACCACGTGGTACCAGTGGTTCGTGCCGCGACCGTTGAAATACTGAATGTCGCTGAAGGCGAGCACCTCGCCGTCGTCCTCGATGCCCTCGATGAGCGCGGCGCGATCGGCCTCGGACAGTTTGCCGTTCACCCGCACCGCATACTCCCGGTCGAGTCCCGTGGACGGGTGCATCATGCGATTGGCGAGCTCACCGTCCGTGGTCAGAAGCAGGAGGCCGCTGGTGGCGATGTCCAGGCGGCCAATGGAGACCCAGCGCCCTTTACCGGCGTCCGGGAGGTTGTCGAAGATCGTCTTGCGCCCTTCCGGATCCCTTCGGGTGGAGACTTCACCGACAGGCTTGTTGTAGAGCAACACCCGGGGCACGGTGCTGGCCCCCTGGCGGCCGAGAGGTTTGCCGTCCACTTCGATCACGGCGCCGTCCGTCACCCGCTGACCGAGATGCGCGGGCTCCCCGTTGACGGTCACCCGTCCGTCTCTGATCCACCCCTCGAGCTCCCGGCGTGAACCGAGGCCCCGGGCAGCAAGGACTTTCTGCAGTTTCTCGCCGGCGGCGGCTTCGGTCATGGCCGTTCAGTGAGGCGCGCGAGGCAGCTGCACGACCTCGGCCCGCTGCTGCTCGACGGTGTCCTCCTCCGATGCCGCTTCCGAGGCACCTTCCGGCGTTTCGGGGCCGTCGAGACCCGTGACCACATCAACCACCTGGGCGGGACGTTCAGCTGCATCGGCCGTGTCGGCCAGAGTTTCGCTGTCGGCTGCCACCTCACCGCCGGGCGCTTCCGCGTCGTCTTCCGCCGCACCCGCGGGATTGTTGAACCGTTCGCTGGCTGCATCAGCGGCCGCCAGGGCCGCGGCAATTTCTTCGTCGAAGGCGTCGGAGTCGATGTCCACGTCATCGTCTTCGAGGGACTGCGCGACTTCCGCGGAGAGGATCGCCCCTGCCTGGTCGGCATCGGTGTCGCCCGGATCCGCGCTATCGGCCGGTGCCGCATCGTCTGCGGTGACGTCATCGCCCGGGACCGACCCGCCTGGCGGAGCGTCGGCCGCAGCGCCTTCGGTCACGCTTTCATGCGCCGCATCGTCCGCGCCGGCGGCATCGGCTGCCGCCTCCGCCGGATCGGCTTCCTCAGCCGCCGCGGCCTCTTCGACGATCACGGGCTCAATGAGCTCCCGGATCTCCGCCAGCGGCGGGAGCTGATCGAGGCTCTTCAAGTTGAAGTAGTCGAGAAACTCCTTCGTGGTGCCGTACATGGCCGGGCGGCCGGGGACTTCCCGCTGACCAACGACGCGGATCCAGCCTCGCTCGAGGAGCGTGCGCATGATGTTCTGACTGACGCTGACTCCGCGCACCTGCTCGATGTCGCCGCGGGTCACCGGCTGCTTGTAGGCCACCAGCGCCAGGGTTTCGAGCAGGGCACGCGTGTAGCGCGGCGGCTTCTCTTCCCAGAGGCGACTCACCCAGGGCGAGAGTTCCTGGCGCACCTGATAGCGAAATCCGGAGGCAACGCGGGCCAGCTCATAGCCGCGGTTTTCCGCCTCGGCTTCCAGGCTCTTGAGCGCTTCCCTGAGGTCGGCGCGGATCGTGTCTTTGTCGATCTCGCTCGCCTTGAAGAGCTTCACGAGCTGATCGAGGGTGACCGGCTCGTGGGCGGCGAGGAGCGCTCCCTCGACGATCTGCTTGAGCTTTCCAGGCGTTTTGTTCAGAGGCTCCATGTCACAGGGCTCCGTTGGTCGCATCACCCGCAGCGCGGACGTAGATGGGCCCGAAGGCTTCGTTCTGCACGAAATCGATGAGTGACTCCTTGAGCAGTTCCATGATGGCGAGGAAGCTGACGACCACGCCGAGTCTGCCTTCCTCCGGGGTGAAGAGCGCGGAAAAAGGAATGAAATCCGTGGATTCGTTGACGATCGACAGCACGTTGCTCATCCGCTCCCGGACGGACAGCGGTTCGAGCTGCACCGCATGACGCTGATACATCTCCGCCCGCTTCAACACCCGGGCCAGCGCCATCAGCACTTCCTTGAGATCCACCTCCGGATCGGCGTGCTCGCTCACGAGTTTCGGCCGCCCGGCCCTGGCCTGGTGCAGATCCCGCTCCATGCGCGGCAACTCGTCGATGTTCTCTGCGGCGGTTTTGATCTGCTCGTATTCCTGCAGGCGGCGGATCAGCTCGGCGCGGGGATCGTCTTCGTCGTCGTCCGCTTCCACCGGGCGCGGCAGCAGCATGCGCGACTTGATCTCCGCCAGCATGGCGGCCATGACCAGGTATTCACCGGCGAGTTCGAGCTGCAGGGCATTCATGAGCTCGATGTAGCTCATGTACTGCTCCGTGATCTCCGCCACCCGGATCTCGAGGATGTCGAGGTTTTCGCGCCGGATCAGGTACAGGAGCAGATCCAGAGGGCCCTCGAAAGTCTCGAGAAACACTTCCAGAGCGTGGGGCGGAATGTAGAGGTCTTTCGGCAGCTCTTTGACCGTCTCCCCCTGCACGAGGGCCAGGGTCATCTGCCCGGATTCGTCGTTCTGACGGATCGCTTCGAGGCGGTGCACCGTGGCACCGCCGCCGGGCGCAGGACCTTCCGGGGCCGCAGCAGCCGGTTCCGTTGCCGGCTCCGTGAGCGTGCCGGGACCGGTCAGCGCGGCGCTGGTGGACGCATCCGCCGGCGCTGCCTCCGTTTCGGAGTAAGGCGCGCTCTGCTCGTCGCTGTCAGTCGCCATCTGTTCCCCTCCTCAGGCGCCGATGCCGATGGCGGCCCGGACGTCTTCGATCGTTTCTTTTGCCACATCCCGCGCCTTCTCCGATCCCTCGAGGAGAATGGCGTGGACGAGGCCGGGATCCTCTTCGAACTGTGCTGCCCGCTCCCGTCGCTCGGTCTGCTCGGCGGAGATCGCATCGATGAGCGGCTTTTTACAGTCGATGCAGCCGATGCCCGCGCTCGTGCAGCCTTCCGTGACCCACTGGAGCGTCTTCTCATCGGAATAGATCTGATGCAGACCGAAGACCGGACAGTTTTCCGGACTCCCCGGGTCCGTGCGCCGAACGCGCGCTGGATCCGTCTGCATGGTGCGGATTTTCTCTTCCGTCGACTCCGGTGCTTCGCGGATTTCGATGTAGTTCCCGTAGGACGTGGACATCTTCTCGCCGTCGAGCCCCGGCACCTTGGCCTGTTCCGTCAGGAGCGACTGGGGCTCCGGCAGGATGATGCGGCCACCGCCTTCGAGATAGCCGAACAGCCGTTCCGCATCACCGATGGAGAGATTCTGTTGCTCGGCCAGGAGCGCCCGGGCCCGCTCGAGCGATTCCGTATCCCCCTGCTCGAGATAACTCTTGCGCAGCTCCTGATAGCGGCGGCCGGCTTTTTTGCCCATCTTCTTCACGGCCGCTTCGGCCTGCTCTTCGAAGCCGGGCTCGCGGCCGTAGATGTGGTTGAAGCGTCGGGCGACTTCCCGGGTCAGCTCCACGTGCGCCACCTGGTCGGCCCCCACGGGGACGTTACCGGCCCGGTACATGAGTATGTCCGCCGACTGCAGGAGCGGGTAGCCAAGGAATCCATAGGTGGAGAGGTCTTTGTCGTTCAGCTTTGCCTGCTGGTCCTTGTAGCTCGGCACCCGCTCGAGCCAGGAAAGGGGGGTGATCATCGAGAGAAGCAGATGCAGTTCCGCGTGCTCAGGTACCTTCGACTGCACAAACAGCGTGGCCGCATTCGGGTTTACGCCGGCGGCCAGCCAGTCCACGGCCGTATCGAAGGTGTACTGGTCGATCCGGCCCGTGTCTTCCCAGTTGGTGGTGAGGGCGTGCCAGTCCGCCACGAAGAAGAAGCACTCGTACTCGTGCTGGAGCTGAATCCAGTTTTTCAGCACGCCGTGGTAGTGACCGAGGTGCAGGCGCCCCGTGGGCCGCATACCAGACACCACTCGCTGGCTCGAATCGTTACTGCTCAATGGGGGACCTTAGTGTTGCGCGACGCGGACAATGTTGGCGGGTGGGGGTATGCAGATGGGCGCATTATGCCCGTTTTCCCCGGGACCGGCAGCCCTGGCGCGGCCTGGCGCCGGAGAAAGCCGGCCGCAGAGGGGGACCCGCGGCAGCCGGACCTTTCAGGCACCTTCAAGCACCTTCGACTCAGGTGAACTCGCAGCTCGGAGGAACGCGCCGCTCAGGAGAACTCGCCGGCACCGGGCCGCACAACCTCCCCACCGGCGATGGTCAGATCCACCACCGTCGTCGGTTCCACGCCGCCGAAGCCACCGTCGATGACGAGGTCGACGGCGTGCTCGAGGCGCTCGCGGATCTCTTCCGGGTCTACGAGGGGCAACTCCTCCTCCGGCAGCAGCATCGTGGTGGTGAGCATGGGTTCTCCGAGGGCATCGAGGAGCCCGAGGGCGATGGGGCTGTCGGGTACGCGCAGCCCGATGGACTTCTTTTTCGGATGAATGAGGCGCCGGGGCACCTCGCGTGTTGCCGGCAGGAGAAAAGTGTACGGACCGGGCGTCAGGCGCTTCAGAATCCGATAGGCGGCGTTGTCCACCCGGGCGTAGCTGCCGAGCTCCGACAGATCCCGGCAGATGAGCGTCAGATCGTGGTGTTTGTCGAGGCGCCGCAGCTGACGTACCCGATCCAGGGCTGCCTTGTCGCCGATATGGCAGCCGAGGGCATAGGTGGTGTCCGTCGGATACACCACGAGGCCGCCTTTGCTGACGATGCCGGCGGCCTGGTTCAGAAGCCGCTGCTGCGGATGGGTGGGGTGGATCGAGAAGTACTGACTCACGGAATACTCAAGCGTGTTTGCGGCGCCGTTCCTGCGACCGGCCAATAGACTAGGGTATCATCGGCCGCGAAACTCAGACCCCTGTTGAGTCAGAAAGAACCCTGTCATGAGCCAGCTCCTAGATTTTGTGCCCGTCGCGCTGTTCGTCGCCGTTTTCTTCATGACGGACATCTTCTACGCCACGGCCGCGCTCATGGCCGGCGTGACCGTACAGGTGCTGGTTTATCTGGCCCTGAAGAAGCCCGTGAGTCGCGAGCTGAAGATCACCTTCTGGGCCAGCATCATCTTCGGCGGCCTGACCCTCGCGTTTCGCAACGAGACTTTCATTCTCTGGAAACCGACCATCGTCAACTGGCTGCTCGCGTCCATCCTCATCGGCACACACTTCCTGTCGAGCAAAACGGCTCTGCAGCACATGCTCGGCAGCCAGCTCACGCTCCACGAGGAAGTCTGGACACGCCTCAATTTCGGCTGGGCCTTCGGCTTCTTCTTTGCCGGCGCCCTGAACCTGGTGGTCGCCTACAATTTCTCCCTCGATTTCTGGGTGAGCTACAAGCTCATCGGCGGCTTCGCCCTGACCTTCATCTACATCATCGCAACCATCGCCTACCTGGCGGCCAAGGGTTACCTGGAAGAGCAGGACGACGCCGTGGGCGGGGGTGAGGCCAAGCCCGATGGATCCGCTGGCGGCGGGTCCTGAGCCGCGCCGCCAGCCTGCTCAGGCAGCCGTGCTGGAGATCCCCAGACCCACGCAACGTCGACAACTACACCAAAGCATCCCGCAACACACCGAAGACATGGACTTCTCTGTGACCGAAACCGCTATGACCGCTACACTTCAGGAGGCCTCCGGGCCTCACCCGCTACCCGCCCTGCTGCTCTGGGCCACCGTTACCCTCGCAGCAACCCTCGCCATGAGCCCCACGGTCGTGCAGGCGGAGACGGCCTACATCTCGGACAACCTCACGGTGCCGCTGCGCAGCGGGCCATCGAACGCAAACCGTATTCTCCATCGCGGCCTTCCGAGCGGAACCCGGCTGGAGATTCTGGGCCGGGACGGCGACAGCGGCTTCGTGCAGATCCGCACCGATCGGGGCACAGAAGGCTGGCTGCCTGGGCAGTATCTGGTCGACGAACCCATCGCCCGGGACCGGCTCGTGGCAGCCAATCGGCGCATCAGAGAGCTCACGGACACCGTGCAGCAGCAGGAAGCGACCATCAATTCTCTCTCGAGCGGGAAGTCGGCGTCCGAAGCCAACAGCGCCGATCTTTCCCGGCAGGTGAAGTCGCTCCAATCGGAGCTGGCAGAGATCAAGCGCATCTCCGCCGGCGCCCTGGCGCAGAACGAAACAAACAAGGAACTCATGGCGCTGAACGACCGGCTGCGCGCGGAAGTGGACGAGCTCGTGGGCACCATCTCCGGCCTGGAGGACAACGTGCAGGAACGCTGGCTGCTCATTGGCGGCGGCCTGGTCCTGGCCGGACTGCTGCTCGGCGTCGCCATCAAAGCCAGACCCAGACGCTCCGCCTGGAACTGATGCGGTGACCGTTCTCAGCGTCAACATCAACAAGGTCGCCTGGCTGCGCAATGCCAGGGAAGGTGGCACCCCGGACGTAGGCTGGGCGGCGGAGACGATCATCGCGGCCGGCGCCGCAGGGGTCACCGTGCATCCGCGACCCGATCAGCGGCACATCCGCCCGGACGACGTGCACGCTCTTGCAGCGCTGCTCGAGAACCATCCCGACATCGAGTTCAACATCGAAGGTAATCCCTTTGCGGGGCCCAGGGACAACGGCTATCCGGGCTTCGATGCACTCATCGAAGCCGCCCGTCCAGCCCAGGCCACCCTCGTCCCGGATTCCGACGACCAGCTCACCTCCGACCACGGCTGGGATCTCTCCGGGGACGTGAGCCGCCTGGAAGAGACCATCGCCCGCTATCAGTCTCTCGGCGCCCGGGTGAGCCTGTTCATGGATCCCGTGGAAGCGCAGATCGAGCGGGCCCGGGCCGTGGGTGCCGACCGCATCGAGCTCTACACGGGACCGTTCGCCGACGCCGCCGCGGCCCAAGGCATCGACGCGGCAGCAACGCGCGAACACTTCGACCGTTACCTGGGCGCGGCCCGCTTTGCCAGCCAGCTCGGCCTCGGTGTGAACGCCGGCCACGATCTGGATCTCGACAACCTCGTACTCTTTCGGGAGATCACGGAAGTCGCGGAAGTGTCCATTGGTCACGCACTGATCAGCGACGCCCTGAAAATGGGCCTCGATGCCGCCGTGCGCGCCTATCTCGAGGTACTCGCAGACGCCTGAGAATTGCACCGGTGCGGCCGGACCGTCAGACCAGCCGTTCCCAGCGTCGCCCGGTCAGCCGCCTTGGTCCGGGGTTGCCGCGGGCGCTACACTCCGTTGCTGATCCCTTGCGCCGTGTCACGATCAAGACCCGCAACAACGACCAGCTGAAGAAGAGTACCGCGCCATGAGAACCCGCACCCGTATGTCCGGAACCGCCGCTCGCACCGTGCTCGGCGCCGCCGTGCTTTGCCTCTGCGTGGCCCTGGTGCCGGGGGCGGCGAGCGCCGATGAGGCCGAGGCACCTCGCGTCCGTCTGGAGACGACCCTCGGCAACATCGACCTCGAGCTCTATCCGGATCGAGCGCCGAAGACCGTGGCCAATTTTCTCGCCCGCGTCGACGAAGGCTTCTACGACGGACTGATTTTCCACCGCGTGGTGGCCGGTTTCGTCATCCAGGCCGGCGGCTACGACCACAAGCTGAGCTACCGTTCCCCACCGGCCACGGTCGTCAACGAATCGGTCGGCGGGCTCCAGAACGAAAAATACACCGTCGCCATGGCCCGACTCTCGGACCCGGACTCGGCGGACACGCAGTTCTTCATCAACGTCAAGCACAACACCCACCTCGACGCTTCCGCCGCTAAGCCCGGCTATACGGTGTTCGCCCGTGTTGTCAGCGGCGAAGACGTTGTCACCACCATTGAGCTCGTGGACACGGGCCTCGAGGCGGGGATGGCCGGTGTGCCGGAAGAAGACGTCGTCATCAATCGAGCCTTCCGCCTCTGACGCGCGCCCTTCACGTTCTGCCGGGCCATTCGGTATCATGCAGCGCTTTTTTTGGCGCACCTCTCTCTGACTGAGTTCCCTTTGAGGAAGATCCATTTGAGAAAGCGCTCCCGGCGCTGCGCCCCTGAGCTCTCTGTCCGCACGGTCCGTCTGAACATGCCGGTACCCGCACAGAGAACCGGCAACGACTGACAAGGTAGTACCATGAGGACCTTTTTCATCTTCGCGGCCAGCGCGCTTCTGCTCGCCGCCGTCACCGTCGAACTTTCCACCCGGCTCTGGCCCGACAGCTCTCTGGCTCTGCTGGTCATCGCAGCCCTGGCGCTTCTCGCCCAGGGGTACCTGAGCCTCCGTTTCGCACCCGCAGGGGCAGCCGACGCCGCGGCGCAGGCAAAACAGGCGGGCCGCAGGGAACCGCGACAGAAAGACGCCCGGCAGAAGGATTCCGGACGGAAACAAAGCGCGGCGCGGCAACAGCGCGACAGCGCACCGGTGAAAGCCGACTCCGGTCGCCAGCAGCGCGACACGCAGCCTGCCCGCCAGGAGAAAACCGCCGATAGCACAGCGGCAGAGCCCCCAAGCGGCGGTCCGAGAGAGAATGGCACCGTGAAGTGGTTCAATCGTTCCAAAGGCTTCGGCTTCATCATCCGCGAGTCCGGCGAAGAGATATTCGTGCATCAGCGCTCGATTCTCGCCGAAGGGACCGGGGAAAACCGGCGTCGCCCGGCACTGAAGGACGGCCAGGCGGTCACCTTCGTCGTCGCCGATCGGGAAAAGGGACTCCAGGCCGAGGAAGTCTCGCCGGCCTGACGGCAGCACTCCCGAGGCACTCGATTTCACAAGGAGCTCAACGTGAATCTCCGCGCGCTGCTCACCGAACGATTTGATCGGGCTTTCGAGGCCGCCACCGGCAGCGCGGTGCCCGCGCAGCTGAAACTATCCGGTAAGCCGCAGTTCGGGGACTACCAGGCCAACGGCGCCATGGCGGCGGCGAAGACGCTCGGTAAAAAGCCCCGGGAGATCGCCGAAGCGGTGGTTGCCGCGGCGGAGGTCGACGATCTGGCGGCCAAGCTGGAAGTTGCCGGTCCGGGCTTCATCAACATTCACCTGAAACCGGAATTCCTCGCTGACGCCCTGGCCGCACCAGCGATTACACCGGCATCGAGCCCTGAGCGGGTGGTCGTCGACTACTCGAGTCCGAATCTCGCCAAAGAGATGCACGTCGGCCATCTGCGCAGCACCATCATCGGTGATGCGGTGGCCCGGGTCCTCGAGGCCCTGGGGCACGGGGTGATCCGCCAGAACCACGTCGGCGACTGGGGCACACAGTTCGGCATGCTCATCGCCTATCTGGAAGAGAGCGGCGAAGGTTCCGAGGAACTCTCAGACCTGGAGACCTTCTACCGGGCGGCAAAAGGCCGCTTCGACAGCGACGCCGACTTCGCCGAGCGAGCCCGGCAGCGGGTCGTCGCCCTCCAGGCCGGCGAGCCGGAAACCCGGGCGCTCTGGCAGAAGTTCATCGACATCTCTCTGTCCCACTGCCAGGCTACCTACGACCGGCTGGGCACAACGCTGACCATGAACGACGTCATGGCCGAGAGCGCCTACAACGATGATCTGCCGCAGGTGGTCGCCGATCTGGACGCCAAGGGCCTGCTGGAAACCGACGACGGTGCGCGCTGCGTGTTTCTCGATGAGTTCACCGGTAAGGACGGCAAGCGGCTGCCGGTGATCGTGCAGAAATCCGACGGTGGCTATCTTTACTCCACCACGGACCTGGCCGCCGTGCGCTACCGCTCCGGTACCCTGGCGGCAGACCGTTCCCTCTACTTCACCGACGCGCGCCAGGCCCTGCACTTCAAACAGATCTTCGCCGTTGCGGAACGCGCCGGCTTCACCGGCGACGGCATTTCTCTCGAGCATCGGCCCTTCGGCGCCATGCTGGGCCGGGACGGTAAGCCCTTCGCCACCCGCGACGGCGGTGTGGTGAAGCTCAACGACCTCCTCGACGAGGCGGTGAATCGTGCCTACGACCTGGTGGGTGAAAAAAACCCGGAGCTCGACGACGCCGAACGCCAGGACATTGCCAACGCAGTGGGGATCGGCGCCGTGAAGTACGCGGATCTCTCCAAGAACCGAACGAGCGACTATGTCTTCGACTGGGACCTGATGCTCTCCTTCGACGGCAACACGGCGCCCTACCTGCAGTACGCCTACAGCCGCATTCAGAGTGTGTTCCGGCGGGCCGGCATTGATCCTGCGGGGCTGAATACGACCGTTGAACTCGGCACAGAGGAGGAACGGGTGCTGGCCGTGCTGCTGCTCAGGCTCCAGGAAGTGCTCGAGCAGGTCGCCGCGGAAGGTTTC
Source organism: Pseudomonadales bacterium (assembly GCA_965230005.1). Lineage (GTDB taxonomy): Bacteria > Pseudomonadota > Gammaproteobacteria > Pseudomonadales > Azotimanducaceae > SZUA-309. The sequence continues at coordinate 4,550,744 of OZ245934.1, read as the reverse complement.
CCGCATCTGCTCACGGCCTGGCTCTACGACCTCGCCACGGCCTTCATGCGTTTTTACGAAGCCTGTCCGATTCTCTCTGCGGAACCGGCCATACGCGACGCGCGCCTGAAGCTGGCCCAGCATACGGCCGCGCGTCTGGAGCTGGCCCTGGGCCTGCTTGGCATCCGCACGGTACCGCGCATGTAGTTGTCCCGCGCCGAGGGGCTATCCGGCCTGGAATGGCCGGCGAGCCACCGGCCAGCCAAAAAAAAAGGCGCCGGAAGGCGCCGTTTTCTTTTTCGCAGATTTCTGCCGGGCGCCTGTTACCGGAGCGCCGCGAAAGCTCGCCGGTTCAGGCTGTTGCTGCCTTGGGCACGCTATAGGTGCGAAGCTCCGCAACAAAGTCCTTCAGCGCCTGGATGCCGGTGGCTTCCGCATCAAGACACCACTGCTTCAGAGCAGCGAGCAGTTCCTCGGCGTTGCCGCCGCGCTGGCCCCAGATTTCCTGAAGGCGCTGCCGGAACTCGTAGATGGTGGCGAGCTTGGGGCTCGCGCTCGTGAGCTCATCGATGTGGCTGCGGCGGGCGTCGTCTACCAGGCACTCGTCCCGGGTGAGCGCACGCTTGGCCCGGCGGGTGTCGCTGGAAGAGCTGGCCAGTTCCTGCTTGACCAGCGGCTTCACCACGTCTTCCGCATAGCGGGCCATCACCTGAAAGCGGTTGTTGACCACGGCCCAGGCCGTATCGAGGTCAAGCGTCTGCTTACCCGGCACCTTGTGCGCTACCGGTCCGGTGCTGCGGGCCTTGGCCAGGCCGAGCATCTCGAAGCCCCGGATCCACATCCAGCCGACATCGAACTCGAACCACTTCTGCGAGAGCTTCGCCGAGTTCGGATAGGTGTGGTGGTTGTTGTGCAGCTCTTCACCGCCGATGAGGATGCCCCAGGGCGAGATGTTCGTCGCCGCATCAGGGCACTCGAAGTTGCGGTAGCCCCAGTAGTGGCCGATGCCGTTGATCACCCCGGCGGCAAAGAAGGGAATCCACATCATCTGCACGGCCCAGACCGTGAGGCCGAGCGCGCCGAAGAGAATCACGTCGATCACGAGCATCGCGCCAATTCCGCCAATGGGGAAACGGCTGTAGACGTTACGCTCCATCCAGTCGTTCGGGCAGCCGGCGCCGTAGCGCTTGAGCGTCTCTTCATTTTTCGCCTCTTCCCGATACTCCTCGGCACCGGCCCAGAGGATCCGCTTCAGCCCCTTGATCTGGGGGCTGTGCGGATCGTCTTCGGTTTCGCAGGTCGCATGGTGCTTACGGTGAATGGCCGTCCACTCGAGGGTGGTCATACCCGTGGTCATCCAGAGCCAGAAGCGGAAGAAGTGCTGCAGGATCGGATGCAGTTCCAGGGAGCGATGCGCCGAGAAGCGATGCAGATAGACGGTGACGGACACGATGGTGATGTGCGTGAGCACGAGGGTAAGGGCCACCAGCGCGAGCGGCGACAGATTCAGTAGTCCGTGAGCCAGCCAGTCCAGAAGGGCGTTCACCTGATGATGCCTCCAGCAGATTCAGTGGGGATGTCGAGTCTCGGATTGCGCGGCATTCTGAACCGAGCCCCCGGAAAAATCACCCTTGAAAACGGATTGTGACAGTATAGCGGCGGCGTGCCGGGCCGAACGGGACAAACGCGGCGCTTTCGAGGCGCATCGTGTCAAAATTCCTGCCTGAAGCCGCCGATCACGATCAATTCCGGAAGAGAATCCACCGTGCACCGCACTTTCATCGACCCTTTGAACGCCATCGAGCTGGAAGATTCTGTCAAATTTATAGACTGTCGCGCCGCCCTTGGGGATCCCGAGTACGGCCGGCGCGTCTATGCCGAAGGCCACATCGCCGGCGCCCGATACCTGAGCCTCGACGACGACCTTGCGGCCCCCGCCGGGGACGGAGGACGCCATCCGCTGCCCGATCCCGACGCCTTGACCGCGCATCTCCAGGCCCTCGGCATGAACGACACCGATCAGGTGGTCGTCTACGACGATGCCGGTGGGGCCTTTGCCGCTCGAGCCTGGTGGTGTCTGCGCTGGCTCGGTCACGACGCGGTGGCCGTCCTCGACGGCGGCCTCACCGCCTGGCCGGCACCGCTGACGCAGACGCTGCCGGTCATCGAACCCGGCAACTTTTCCCGCCGTCCGACGCTGACCCGGACCATCGACGCCGACACCTTGAGCGCCGATCTGACCGCTTATCAGCTGATCGACGCCCGCGCCGAAGCGCGCTTTCGCGGCGAAGAAGAGCCCATTGATCCCGTGGCCGGCCACATTCCCGGCGCCGTCTGCCGGCCCTTTCAGGGCAATCTGGGCGCCGACGGTCGCTTCCAGAGTCCGGCGGTGCTGGCCGCCCGTTTCCCTGCCGGTGACGACGTGGTCTGCTACTGCGGATCCGGTGTGACCGCCGCGCACAACGTCCTCGCCATGTGTGCAGCCGGGCTGCCGGAGCCCTATCTCTACCCGGGCTCCTGGAGCGAATGGATCCGCGACCCCGAGCGTCCCGTCGGTACCGGGCCGGGGACAGCAGAGCCCGCGCCGGCAAACTGAGGCCCGGAGCCGTTCTCATGGAAGACGCCGAGCGCATCGCGTCGGCCCATCTCAGCTGGCGTGACGGCCAGCCTTTCGCCGAGGCTTTCCAGGACATCTATCACGACCGGGACGGGATCGGCGAGGTGGAACGGGTATTCCTGGCACCGGCCGGCCTGCCGGAAGGGCTCCAGGGACGGGCGTCACTCCGGGTCGGCGAATTGGGTTTCGGAACGGGACTCAACTTCGCTGTGCTGGCCCGGCACTGCCTGGCCGCGGGCGTCCGCCTCGACTTCGTGACCGTGGAGGCAGCGCCCGTGGCGCCTGCCGACTTTGCCAGGATCGCGGCCGAACGCGCGGCTCGTGAACCCATGTATGAAGCGCTGGCACCTCACTATCCACCGCTGCTGCGGGGCTGGCATCGCCGGACTCTGGCGGGCGGCCGCGTCACGCTTCACGCTTACTGGGGGGACGGGGCCGCTGGACTGGCAGAGCTGGAAGCCGCCGCCGTGGCGCCCATGGATCTCTGGCTCCTGGACGGCTTTGCACCCGACCGCAATCCTGCCCTCTGGGTGGACGAGCTGCTGGGGAGCGTCGGCCGCCTTTCGGCTCGCGGCACGGCAGTGACCACCTTTACCGCCGCCGGTCGCGTGCGCCGGGGCCTGGCTGCCGCCGGCTTCGACATGCGCCGCGTCGACCAGCGCCCCCACAAACGGGAAAGCCTGGCAGGGATCATGGCCGAGGGACCCGGTCCCTATGAGACGCCGGCACTCGTACACGTGATCGGCGCCGGCATCGCCGGTGCGGCGACGGCCCGCCGGCTGGCGGAAAGGGACATTTCCGTGGTCGTCAGCGAGGCCGAGGCACCGGCAGCGGGCGCCAGTGCCATACCGGTCACGGTCATGCATCCGCGGCTGCATCACGACGGCAGCCCCCCGGCCCGCCTGAAGGCCCTCGCTTACACCCACGCCCTGAGTGCCGTCGCCGGTTATCTGGAGGATCCGGAGAGCGGCATCAGTCGCCAGGGGGCCCTGCAGGTACCGTCGCCGAATTATCCCGTCGAACGGCTCCTGGCCGTCGCCGAACGTTACGGCAGCGCCGGTCTCGGAGTCGCCGCCCTGTCCGGCGTGGAGGCCGCCGCTGCCTGCACGCTCGAGGGCTTCACGCTGCCCGGCCAGCTCCTCCATTTCACCGATGCCTGCCTGGTCGATACGCCGCGCTTCACCCGCTTCCTGTTGGACCATCCGAAGATCGAGGTGCGGGAGAGGTGCCCGCAAGGCGACTGGCCCGGAGCCCCTGCAGTGCTCGCCTGCGGTATGGGCGCCCGGGCGTTTCCCGGCGCCGGTTACCTCGAACTGGGGGCCGTGACCGGGCAGATCGATCTGGTCGCCCTGCCGGCCCGGAGCGGTCCCCTGACCACGGCCATCGTTGGCCACGGCTATCTGGCGCCCTTGCCGGCGGGAAGCACGGCTGCTGGCGGTGGCAACACCGTCGGCGTCGGCGCCACCTACGAGTACGAACCCTGGACGCCTGCAAGGGCCACGGCGGCGAATCTCGAGCACGTGCGGCGGCTCACCGAAGCGGAGGGGACCGCCCTCGCATTTAAAAAAGGCGAACGTTGCACCTCATCAGACCGCAACCCGGTAGCGGGCTGCCTGACGACGGTAGAAGGGGCGCCTTATACGGCTGACGACAGCGAAGACGGTGGCGCTGTCGGCATGGGGAACCGGAATCAGCGGCTGGTCAACCTTGGCCATGGCTCCATGGGCACGGTCACCGCCCATCTCGGTGCCGCGATCATCGAGAGTCTGCTGCTCGGGCTGCCGCCGGTGCTGGACAGGGAGCTGGGGCAGCTGGTCGATCCGGCCCGCTTCCGTGCCCGTCAGGCGCGACGCGGCTACCGCTTTGGGGCCGTTCCCTGACAGGACAGGGAACGCCCTGAGCCTCGGGCTCAATCCATCTGAAACTCGCGGACGTTCATGACGCTGTCGATGGCGCAGATGCTGTCGATGAGCGACTGGTTCGGTTCGTCGACCACGTCGATGAGGTTGTAGGCGACGTCGCCGCGGCTCTTGTTGATCATGTCGACGACGTTGATCTCCTGCTCCGCAAGGACACTCGTCATCTGGCCGAGCATGCCGGGCACGTTGCGGTTCGTGACCGCCAGTCGAAAGCCGCCGGCAGGCTCGAGGTTCACCGCGGGAAAATTCACCGAGTTCTGAATGTTGCCCGTCTCGAGGAAGCTGACCAGCTGGTTGGCTGCCATGACGGCACAGTTCTCTTCAGCTTCCTCGGTGCTGGCGCCGAGATGCGGGGTCAGCCGGACCCGCGGATGGTCCGTGAGTCCGGGGACGGGAAAGTCCGCCACATAAAGACCGACCTGACCATCTGCGAGGGCCCCGGTAAGGGCTTCCGTGTCGACGATGGGCTGCCGGGCAAAATTCAACAGGACGCTGCCGGGCTGGAAGGAGCGCAGGCTTTCCTCGTTGATGAGGCCGCGGGTCTCCTCGAGGAGCGGTACGTGCAGCGTCACGAAATCGGCCCGGGAAAAGAGGCTCGGCAGGTTCTCCATGCGCTGCACTTCCGCCGGCAGACGCCAGGCGGCGTCCACGGAGATCGCCGGGTCGTAGCCGAGCACGTCCATACCGAGATCGAGGGCGGCTCGTGCGACGAGCGAGCCGATGGCACCGAGGCCCACGACGCCGAGGGACTTGCCGTAGAGCTCGCGCCCCTTGAAGCGCTTTTTCTCCGCCTCCACGAGACGATTCAGCTCCGCCTCGTCGTCGATCCCCGTGAGGGTCTGCACGTAGTGGATGCCGCCAACGAGATCCCGGGCCGCGATGAGCAGCGCTGCCAGCACCAGTTCCTTCACGGAGTTGGCATTGGCGCCGGGCGTGTTGAAGACCACCACACCCTGCTCCGTGCAGGCATCCACCGGCACGTTGTTGACCCCGGCACCGGCCCGGGCAATGGCCCGGAGACTGGGTGTGAGCTCTGCCGTGGCGAGCTTGTGGCTGCGCAGCAGCATGGCGTGCGGATCACTGATTTCCGAGCCCACTTCGTAGCCGTCGCGCGGGAAGCGCTCCAGACCGCGGACGGCGATCTGGTTGTAAGTCTTGATCTTGTACATGGCGAATCCTTAGACGTCGGCCGCTGCCTGCACGGCTTCGACGATGAGCCGGACCGAGTCCGGCGGCGAAAAACGCGCGATTCTGCCAGATTCCCCGGCCGAGAGGCACTCGGCGACTGTCGCCGTGAGACCTTCGGGCGTCAGCGCCGCCTCCTGGATCACCCGGCTGAAGCCCTGTTCTTCCGCCCAGGCGGCGTTTTCGATCTGGTCGCCGCGGCTGGCCGCCCGCGGCAGGGGCACGAGCAGATTGCGTTTACCGAGGGAAAGCAGCTCGTAGAGGGCGTTGGCCCCGGCCCGGGAGACCACGAGGTCCGCGGCGGCGAGGAGATCACCCCAGCCTTCGCGGACGTACTCGAACTGATGATAGTCGGGGGCATCGATCGCCACGGTTTTACCGGCACCGCAGACATGCACCAGCACGGCCTGTTCGAGGAGGCCGGGCAGCGCCGCCCGGACGATGTCATTGAGCCGATCGGCGCCCAGGCTGCCGCCGGTGACGAGCACTACGGGCCGCTCCGGGGCCGCACTGAGCAGGGCCCGACCGCGGTCGCGATCGCCCGCGAGGAGCTCGGGCCGCACGGGCGTGCCCGAATAGCGAAGATCTCCGGAGAAACCCGGCACCTGTGTGTCCGGAAAGCTCACGCAGAGTGTGCGGACAAAAGGCAGCGCCAGACGGTTGGCAAGGCCAGGGCTCAGATCCGACTCGTGCGCCACCACGGGCACCCGCCAGCACCAGGCCGCAAAGACCACGGGAAAGCTGACGAAGCCGCCTTTCGAGAACACCACGTCGGGCCGCAGCCGGCCCAGCAACCAGAGCGCCTGGAGAATGCCGCCCAGCACCCGGAAGGCATCAAGGAGATTCTCGAGGGAGAAATAGCGGCGTAGTTTGCCGGCCATGATGCCGTGATAAGTCACGTCGACATCAGCAAGCAGGTCCCTTTCCATGGCGCTCCCGCTGCCGACGAAATCCACCCGGGCACCTGCCTCGAGGAACGCGCGCATGATCGGAATCGCCGGCACCACGTGGCCCGCCGTGCCGCCGCCGGTGCAAAGCAGGTGCGTCACAGACCGAGCACGTCTTTGATGAGGGGTATGGTGATGCGCCGCTGATCGACGAGGGCCGCCTCGTCCAGGCGCTCGAGCTCACCCAGCAGCAGGGGCAGCGACCGGTCGACCCGATGCAGCCAGAAGTCGAGGACCGCTTCGTCGAGTTCAAGGCCCTGGCGGGCGGCACTCGAGCGCAGAATCCGCCGCAGACCATCGTCGTCGGGCGGCAGCAGGGCGAAGCTTGGCAGGGCCCGGCAGCGGGAGGCGAGATCGGCCAGCGCAAAGTCGAGGCCCCGGGCGCCGGCGGTCGCAGCAATGAGCACCTGGCCATCATCCTGCCGCTGGCGCTCGTAGAGGCTCATGAGCGCCACCTCCAGCTCCCGGTGGCCGAGCCAGACGTCCACGTCGTCGACGGCCACCAGGTCCCGGTGCGGAATCTCGACGGCCGCGGGTGCTGGCGGCAACATCGCCAGCGGCAGATAAAGGGCACTGCGGCCCGCGCTATCGGCAAGCTGGCAGCTGGCCTGAAGGAGATGACTGCGGCCGCTGCCGGCGCTTCCCCAGAGCCAGAGACCCGGCGCGCTGCCTCGCTGTGCGAGTCCTTTGAGGCTCGCGACCACTTCACCGTTGGCCCCGACATCAAAGGTTTCGAAGGCGCGCTCGACCTCGCGCTTGAGCGCCATCGGCAGCTGCCGGGGCCGGCTGCCCGCCCCGGCTGGGGGCCGGCGCTCAATCGCCATGTGCCCGAGCGCGGCCCTGCAGCCAGGCCTTGCGCCCCCAGGTAATCACGTAATCCACGCCGGAGCTCAGCCCCAGCACCGCGAGCAGATAGAAACACCAGGGGTCCACGAGCGCGAGGGCGAGCTCGGAGATCGCTCCAAAACCGCAGAGTCCGAGCAGCAGCATGAGCAGCGCCACAATCTGCATGGCCGTGTTGGCCTTGCTGATGAACGTCGGCGCAAACTGAATCGGTTCGAAGAAGAGCCGGTAGGCACCGGCGCCCGTCATGATGACGGCGTCCCGACCAAGGACGATCGCCGCCACCCAGATCGGGATGTGTCCCTGGAGCGTGAAGATGATGAAGGTCGCGGCCACGAGCAGCTTGTCCGCGACCGGATCCATGGCCGCGCCGAAGCGGCTCATCCAGCCGAAGCGTCGCGCCATCCAGCCATCGAGGGCATCGGAGGCGCCGGCCACGGCCATGAGCACGAGGGCTTCCACATAGCGGCTCTCGAGGAGCAGCCAGGCCGTGGGCACCACCAGCAGAATCCTCGCGATGGTGATGATGTTGGGCAGCTGCGAGAGGTTCAGGTCAGCCACCACCGCGCCAGACGAGCTTCAGGTCCGCGGCGCCGGGTCGGGCCAGCTGGTCGTCGAAGAGCTGCCGGTCCCGCTCGAAGGTGTCGAGGAGGCGGCCCGGTTCCGCGGGCGTTTCCAGGGTCAGCCAGAGACGGCCGTCCTCAACGCCAACGACCCCCACCTGCTCGATGAACTCGAGGGCACGCAGGTAGCCGAGCAGCGCCCCATAGTCCGCGGGCGACTCCAGACCGCTCACGGCAAGGCGCAGCTGCCCGGCCTGACGGCCGTGCACCACCCGGCGGATGGCCAGTTCATCGGCGAGCACGTCCATGGCCAGGATGCCGTGCGCGGCGAGATCCTGTTCCTCCAGATCGAAGGGCACGACCACCCCGTCCACCCAGAATTCCCAGTCGCTCACCCAGGCGCCTTCGGCACCGGGGCTGATGCGCCCGAGGAGCAGTACGTCTGCGCCATAGCGCGCAGAGGCCGGATCGACGACCTGTGACAAACGCCCCCACACCGCCGCCGGATCGACGGCGAGCTGATCCTCGAGATCGAGGAGCGGCAGAGCCAGGGGCACGCCGCGATCCCGCGCCCGCTCCTTCATGGCGGCAACGATCGGCAGTTCACTGGTGGTGCCGACAATCTGCCGCCCATCCACATCCTGGAGCACGGCCCAGACCAGCACCCGCTCACGCTGAGCGCGCCAGATGGGCAAACCGGCTTCCCGGACGAGATCGAGCACCGGCCCCTGGTCGAACTGCACCACCAGCATGAGGCCGTCATCGTCTGCGCTCTCGAAGCCGAACTGGCTGTAGTAGCCATCGGGAGCCGCCAGAGCAGCCGTGACCACTTCCGTGCGTGGCACGTAGGCGAGGCCCGTGAGGCGCGACAGCAGCACCATCAGCGCGTCGCCGGAGGCCCGTTTGCGCTCAGCGGCAGACTGATCGCTCACGGGGACGGCCACTTCATAGAGCCAGCCGACGGTTTCCGCCGCCCGCAGGGGACCGCTGCCGGCAGCTAAGGCCAATGCAGTCAGCAGCGCCAGCAGGAAAGGGACCGCTGTGAACCGTCTGCCGGGGGGGCGCCGCCGAACCGGCGGAAATGAGAAGAGCGCGCGCAAGCTGCCTCGCCGTTGAGCATTCAGAAATCGAGGGCCGGAAGTTTACCCAATTAGCAAAAGCAGGTCTGGTAGACTCTCGCCCCCTCCGAACCCCGCAGCCGCCCGGAACGGGCCAGAACGAGGACTTCCGCCTTGAGCAGCGACCCCCAACCGCCAGAGAGCCGCGGCCTTACCTACCGCGACGCCGGCGTCGACATCGATGCCGGTAACGAGCTCGTTCGCCGCATCGCGCCGGCAGCCAGGGCAACGCGGCGACCGGAGCAGCTTTCGGGCCTCGGTGGTTTTGCCGCGCTCGCGGAGCTGCCTGGCGGCTACCGGCAGCCGGTGCTCGTCACGGGCACGGACGGCGTCGGGACCAAACTCAAACTCGCCATCGATCACGATCGACACGACGGCGTCGGGCAGGATCTGGTCGCCATGTGCGCCAACGACGTGCTGGTCACCGGCGCGGAACCCTTCCTGTTTCTCGACTACTACGCCACCGGCAGCCTCGACGTGAACGTTGCCGAGCGGGTCATCAAAGGCATTGCCGCCGGCTGTGAGCTGGCGGGCTGCGCCCTCGTCGGCGGCGAGACGGCGGAGATGCCCGGCTTCTATCCGGACGGAGATTACGATCTCGCCGGCTTCTGCATCGGCGTGGTAGAGAAAGAAGCGATCATCACCGGGGCTGCGCTCGCGGCCGGCGATACGCTCATCGGCCTGCCAAGCAGCGGTCCTCACTCGAACGGCTATTCGCTGATCCGGAAGATTCTCGAGCGCACGGGCGCAAGTCTCGAGGGCTCCCTCCTCGACGAGCTCATGGCACCGACCCGTATCTATGCAAAACCTGTTCTGGCCCTGACAGCGGCGCATACCGTGAAAGGGATGTGCCACATCACGGGCGGCGGCTTCTCGGAAAACCTGCCGCGCATGTTCGAAGGCACTGGTCTTGCGGCCCGGATCGATCTGCTGAGCTGGTCCCGACCGGACGTCTTCAGCTGGCTGCAGCAGGCGGGCAATGTCGCTGAAGCGGAGATGCAGCGCACCTTCAACCTCGGCATCGGCTTTGTCATCGCCGTGGCGGCGGCAGACGCGGCTTCCGCCCTCGAACGCCTGACGGAAGCCGGTGAAGCGCCGGTGGTGATTGGTGAGATGGTCGAGGCGGGTGCGGTTGCCGCAGACGGTCAGATCATTGTTGGCTGAGGCGCAGCCAGGAACGTTGGCTGAGGCACAGCCCGGAACGTTGGCTGAGGCACAGCCAGGAACGTCAGAGAAACGCCCTCAGGGCCGCGGCAGCGTCACCCCACGCTGACCCTGGTACTTGCCCCCACGATCCTTATAGGTCACCTCACACTGCTCGTCGGACTGAAAGAAGAGCATCTGCGCCACCCCTTCGTTGGCGTAGATCTTCGCGGGCAGGTTCGTGGTGTTGGAGAACTCCAGTGTCACATGACCCTCCCATTCGGGCTCCAGGGGTGTGACGTTGACGATGATGCCGCAGCGGGCATAGGTGGACTTGCCGAGGCACACCGTGAGCACGTCTTTCGGGATGCGGAAGTACTCGACGGTGCTCGCCAGCGCAAAGGAGTTCGGCGGGATGATGCAGACCTCACCGGACACGTCCACGAAGCTGCGCTCGTCGAAGTTCTTCGGATCGACGGTGGCTGAGTAGATGTTCGTGAAGACCTTGAAGTCCGAGGCGCAGCGAACGTCGTAGCCGTAGCTCGACGTGCCGAAGGAAATCAGTTTCTCCTCCCCACGGTAGCGCACCTGGCCGGGCTCGAAGGGCTCGATCATGCCCTGGGCCGCCTGCTCCCGGATCCACCGGTCCGATTTGATCGTCATCTTGCCTTTCGAGTCCTCAGTCGTCTGTCATGGTGATCTGAATGCCGGAGCCCGCGCTCGCCGCCCCCTGGCTGGCGGCCCAGAGCCGCGCCGCCATGTGCCGGGCCGCCTTCCGGTAGCTGGCCGCGAGCGGGCCGTCGGGTTCTGCCACCACCGTCGGTGTGCCGCCGTCGGCCTGCTCGCGGATGGCCATGGCCAGCGGTAGCGCGGCAAGCAGCGGTGCGCCGGTTTCTGCTGCGATCTGTTCGCCGCCGCCGTGACCGAAGAGGGCGCTCTCCGTGCCGCAGTTCGGGCAGACGAAGGTGCTCATGTTTTCCACGACGCCAAGCACCGGGATGTCCACCTTGCGGAACATCTCGATGCCCTTGCGCGCGTCGAGGAGGGCAATGTCCTGAGGTGTGGTGACGATGACGGCACCGGAGACGGGCACCCGCTGCGACAGCGTCAGCTGGATGTCGCCGGTTCCCGGCGGCATGTCGACGATCAGATAATCGAGGTCCTGCCAGCCGGTCTGGCCGAGGAGCTGTTGCAGGGCCCCGGAGACCATGGGACCGCGCCAGACCATGGGCGTCGACTCCGTGACGAGGAAGCTCATGGACATGGCCTGAATGCCGTGGGCGCGGATCGGCTGAAAGGTCTTACCGTCTTTCGTTTCCGGCCGGCGGCCTTCGGGTACACCAAGCATCATGCCCTGGCTCGGGCCATAGATGTCCGCATCCAGGAGCCCCACCTTGGCGCCTTCCGCCGAGAGCGCCAGCGCCAGGTTCACGGCGGTGGTCGATTTACCGACGCCACCCTTCGCGGAAGCCACGGCGATGATGTGTTTGACCTGATTGATGCCCCGGCCGGCAGGGGGGCTGAAGTTGAGATCGAGGTCCACGGCGTCGACCTCGAGAAACCCGGCCAGCGCGGCGGCATAGCCGTCTCGCTCCGCCGCCGCGGGATAGCCCAGGGTCACCGAGACCTGTTTACCGCTCGAGAGAATCCGCGCGCCGAGCTCTCCCCAGGGAGTGCCCAGGCAGGGATCGGGAAATGCCTCCACACGCATGAATCCGACCGTTTTCCGTGCCTTTCCGGGCCGCGCATTATAGGTGAGTTGCCGGTATAGTCGCGTTTTTTTCACCTCCGACCGTCCCATGTCACGCCGCATTCTGGTCACGAGCGCGCTGCCCTACATCAACGGCGCCATTCATATGGGCCACCTCCTGGAACACGTACAGACCGACATCTGGGTCCGCTTCCAGCGCATGCGTGGGCATCAGGTGATCTACGTCTGCGCGGACGATACGCACGGCACGGCAACCATGCTCATGGCAGAAGCGCGTGGCATGGAACCGGAGGCCCTCATCGAGGAGATTCGCCAGGAGCACGCCAGGGACTTCGAAGGCTTCCTGATCAGCCACGACAACTACTACTCCACCCATTCGGAGGAAAACCGTGAGTATTCGGAGCTGATCTTCGAGCGGCTGCGAGCGAAGAACCTCATCTTCACGGACCAGGTGAAGCAGCTCTTCGACCCGGAGCGACAGCTGTTCCTCGCCGACCGTTTCGTGCGCGGCGAGTGCCCGAACTGTGGCGCGCCGGACCAGCCCGGGGACAACTGCGACAACTGCAGCGCCACCTACGATGCCATGGAGCTGAAGAATCCGCGCTCGACGCTCTCCGGGGCGGCGCCCGTGGTGCGCGAATCCGAGCACTACTTCTTCGATCTGCCCCAGTACACGGACTTCCTGAAAGCATGGCTGGCAAGCGGGACCGTGCAGCCGGAAGTGGCGAACAAGCTCGGCGAGTGGCTCGAGGCTGGCCTCAAGCCCTGGGACATCTCCCGGGACGCGCCTTACTTCGGCTTTCTGATCCCGGGCACCACGGACAAATACTTTTATGTCTGGATGGATGCTCCGGTCGGCTACATGGCGAGCTTCAGAAACTACGCCGATCAGCACAACGAAGTGAGCTTCGACGAGTTCTGGTCGAAGGGTGCCTCCACCGAGGTGCACCACTTCATCGGCAAGGACATCATCAACTTCCACGCCCTGTTCTGGCCCTCCGTCCTCGACGGCGCCGATTTCCGCACGCCGACGCGTATCCACACCCACGGCTTCATTACCGTGGACGGCAAACGCATGTCGAAGTCCCGGGGCACCTTCATCAACGCGGCGACCTATCTCGAACATCTCGAGCCCGAATACCTGCGCTACTACTACGCGACCAAACTCTCGGGCACCGTCGACGATATGGACATCAACCTCGATGACTTCGTCCAGCGGGTGAACTCGGACCTCGTCGGCAAGGTGGTGAACATCGCCAGCCGCTGCGCGGGCTTCATCAACAAGCAGTTCGACGGCACGCTGGCCGCCAGCCTCGACGACGAAGCACTCTGGCAGGAAGTGACCGGCGCGGCGGACACCATCGCCGCGCACTTCGAGGCAGACGATGTCTCGAAAGCGGTGCGGGAGATCACCCGGCTGGCAGACCTGGCCAATCAGTACATCGCCCAGCACGCGCCCTGGCAGCTCATCAAAGAAGCCGATCAGCGCGATCGCGTGCAGGCCGTCTGCAGCCAGGGGCTGAACCTGTTCCGGGCCATCATGATCTATCTGAAGCCGATCCTGCCGAAGATGGCGACGGACGCCGAAGCCTTTCTGAACGTCGAGCCCCTCAGCTGGTCCGACCTGGAAACGCCGCTGACAAACCATCAGATCAAAGCCTTCAAACCGCTCTTCGCCCGCCTCGAGCGGAAGTCGCTCGATGCGCTTATCGAGGCGTCACGGGCGCCGGATGCCGGCGAGGCGAAGGCCGAAGACAAGCCAGCCAACGCTGCAGCGGACGATCAGGGATCGGACAGCAGCATCAGCATCGACGACTTCGCGAAGATCGAATTGAAGGTCGCGAAGATTGTCGCCGCCGCGGCGGTGGAAGGCGCCGACAAACTCCTCGAGCTGACCCTCGACCTCGGCGACGAACAGCGTACGGTCTTCTCCGGCATCAAGGCCGCCTACGACCCGGAAACCCTCGTCGGTCAGCTGACCGTGGTGGTCGCCAATCTCGCGCCGCGGAAGATGCGCTTCGGCACCTCCGAAGGCATGGTGCTTGCCGCCGGACCCGGAGGTTCGGACATCTTCCTGGTCCGGCCCGACAGCGGCGCCGAACCGGGCATGATCGTGCGTTGACCAGCGTTCCATGGCGGACCTGGCCCTTCTCCTCGTCGGCGCCCTGCTGGTCAACAACTTCGTGCTGGCCCAGTTTCTCGGGCTGTGCCCCTTTATCGGCGCCAGCGGCCGCTACGACACGGCGGCGGCCATGGGCGTGGCCACCACCTTCGTGCTGACCATGGCCGCAGCCGCGAGCTGGCTGATCTACCACTTCCTGCTCGTACCGTTGGACCTCGCCTACCTGCGCATCATTGCCTTCATTGTCGTGATCGCCGGTACCGTGCAGCTCACGGAACTCTATCTGGCGAGCGCGAGTCCACTGCTGCATAAAGTCATGGGCATCTATCTGCCCCTGATCACCTCGAACTGCGCGGTGCTCGGCGTTGCCCTGCTCGCCCTCGCGCGCGAGCTGAGCTTCGCGGAAACCCTCGTGTATGCCGTTGGTGCCGCAGCCGGCTTTACGCTGGTGATGGTGCTCTTTTCCGCACTTCGGGAACGGCTCGCGCACGCGGCCGTGCCGGCCGCCTTTGCCGGTGCGCCGGTGACGCTGCTCACCGCCGGCATCATGGCCCTGGCCTTCATGGGCTTCGCCGGCTTTGCGGATTGAGCGCCGTGGCCGGTGCGGAACTGCTGCTCCTCGCGGTCCTCGTTGGCGCTCTGGCCGGACTTCTCGCTCTGGCCCGATGGCGCTATGCGCCGGACGACGATGCCGTCATCCGCGCCGTTGATGCGGTGCTGCCCCAGACCCAATGCGCCCAGTGCGGCTATCCGGGCTGCAGGCCCTACGCCGAGGCGGTGGTCGGCGGCGCACCCCTCGACCTCTGCCCACCGGGCGGTGTCGAAACCCAGCAGAAGCTCGCCGAGCTGCTGGCGCGGGATCCGGGCCCCGCGCTGCCCCCGGCACAACCGGTGCTGGCCCGGATCGACGAAACCCGCTGTATCGGCTGCTTTCTCTGCGTGGAAGCCTGCCCCGTCGATGCGATCGTCGGCGCCCCGAAGTATCTGCATACGGTGCTGGAGGATCGCTGCACGGGCTGCGAGCTCTGCCTGCCGCCCTGCCCCGTCGATTGCATCGACCTGGTGCCGATCGAGGCAGCGAAGCCGGAAAAACTGTCCGTTCTGGAGCAGATCCCGGAGCTCGCAACGGCCGGCTGCATCCGCTGCGGGCGCTGTGAGCCGGTCTGCCCGGAAGCCCTGCCCGTTGAGCGGCTCTGGTGGGTGAGCCGGGAAGCGGATCTCGAGGAAGCGGTCGCCGCCGGCCTCGACGACTGCATCGAGTGCGGACTCTGCAATCCCGCCTGCCCGAGCGGACTCGACCTCGTCGGTGCCTTCAAGCAGGCCCGATCCGAACGGGCCCGGGAACAGGCCGCCGCCGTTGCCGCCGAGCGCGCCCGGCTCTACTTCGATGAGCGCAACGACCGGCTCGCGAAAGCAGAAACCGCAGCAAAGGCACGTCGGGCCGCGCGCCTGGCCGGACTGAAACGATGATCGATCTGAGCGGCCGCGACACGCGCAGCATCATGACGGTCGTCGCCCTGTGTCTCACCCCAGGCCTTCTGCTGCAGGGCCTGCTCCTCGATCCCTTCGGTGTCAGTCTGAACGTGCTGGCTTCGGTGACGGCCGGGGTGCTCACGGAGCGCGGCTGCGAGGGACTCCGGGGCCGGACCCTGCCGCGCGGTTACTCGGCCCTGGATGCGACGACCCTGGTGACCTGCCTCATCATCGCCGCCGCTCTGCCCCCCGGGGCCTGGGCCTTTGCGGCGCTGGCCGCCGCCCTCGGTGTCGGCCTCGGACGCCAGGCCTACGGCGGTCTCGGGAACAACCTCTTCAACCCCGCCATGGTCGGCTATTGCCTCGTCCTGGTGAGCTTTCCCGCCGCCTTCAACTGGCCGGCTCAGGCGCCCGATGCGCTCAGCGGCGCAACGGTGCTGACAACCTTCAAGTATCGGGGGGCGGCAACGGTCGACGACGTCTGGACCGCGAATGCCGGCTTCGGCACGGTGGGCGGCCTCGGCTACGAGTGGATCGCCATCACTTACGCGGCCGGTGGTGCGGTACTGTTCTACCGGCGCCTCGCCGCCTGGCGGCCGGCCGCGGGTTTTCTGCTGGCGCTGACCGTCGCCGCCCTGCTCGGTTACGACAACGGCAGCTCAAAGAGCCTCGGCTCGCCCAGCTATCACGTCTTTTCAGGCAGCTCGCTCATGGCCGCCGCTTTCGTTCTCACGGACCCCGTTACGCATCCCCGAGGCCACCGGGCGCAATGGTTGTTTGGCGCCGTGGTGGGGCTCATGACCTTTGCGATCCGGGCCTGGGGCAACTATCCCGACGGCATTGCTTTCGCGGTCCTGTTCGGCAACGCCGTCGGCCCCTACCTGGACCGGCGCCTGTCGCACCAGGCGCCTGCCCATGACTGACACGCCGGCGGCAAAGGCCAGCGTGACCGGAGTTTTGCAGGTCACTGCTCTGGGTCTCGGCACTGCGGCGCTCCTCGCCCTGACGCACGGCCTGACCAGCGAGCGCATCCTGCGCAATGAAACCGCGGAACTCCGCAGTGCCCTGAGCCTGCTCCTGCCCGAGGGGGCAACCCTGCCGGAACCTCTACCAGCACCCGATGACGTGCCCGGTGCCTGGCCACTCTGCGGCGACGCGCTGCTCGCGCAGAGCTCCGCATCCGGTTACGCGGGTCCGCTCAGACTCCTCTACACGTTGCGACCGGCCGAAGGTCGACTGGGCCGAGTTGAACTCGTCGCCCATCAGGAAACGCCGGGGATCACCGACTTCCTCAATGACGCTGCCTGGTGGGCGGCCCTCGAAGGCCAGGACGCCGCTGCCCTGGCAACCCTGGATGCGGTGACCGGCGCGACAATCACCAGCGAGGCAATCGGCCGCCATTTGAGCGCCGTGCTCCGGGAACCGGCTGCCGCCCTCGGCCCCCGCGTTGCCGACGACGCACCAGGTTGCGATCCATGAGTGGTACCTTTCAGCAGGCCGCCATCGCCAACAACCCGGCCTGGGCTCAACTCCTCGGTCTCTGCCCGCTCCTTGCCGTGTCCAGCTCCGTCGTGAATGCCCTCGGTCTGGCGCTCGCGAGCGCGCTCGTCCTGCTGGGCGCGAACGGCACCATCGCCGCCTTGCGCAGTCAGATCCCCGCCTTTGCCCGGCTGCCCTGCTTTGTGCTGATCATTGCCGCTTTCACGACGCTGGCCATGCTGCTCATGCAGGCATTCGCCTACGATCTCTACCTGAAGATTGCGCTCTTCGTGCAGATCATCGTCACCAACTGCATGATTCTCGGCCGCGCCGAAGCTTTCGCCAGCCGCCAGCCCGTGGGCCGGGCTCTGCTCGATGCAGCGGGTACCGCCGCGGGCTTCGCTTTGGCGCTGCTGACGCTCGGGGCCGTTCGAGAGCTTGTTGCCACCGGCAGCCTCTTCGCGGGGATGGAGCGACTCTTCGGACCCGCGGCCGATGCCTGGCAGCTCGAGTTCCTGGATGGCGGGCTGACCATCGCCGCCCTGCCGCCCGGCGCTTTCATTACCGCCGCCCTGCTCCTGGCCCTCGGCCAGCATCTCATCCGCAGGCGTGCCGGCGCGCCCGCGGGGCCTGTGGAGAACTCATGAACAAGGACAAGAGAACAGAGATATTCGAACGGCTGAAGGCCAACGACCCGGCGCCTACCACCGAGCTCAAGTACGAAACACCCTTCGAGCTGCTCATTGCGGTGATCCTGTCTGCGCAGGCAACGGACGTCAGCGTCAACAAGGCGACAGGGCCACTATTTGCCGTGGCGAACACGCCGGAAGCCATTCACGCCCTCGGTGTGAGAAAGCTCAAGACCTTCATCAAGACCATCGGGCTCTTCAACACCAAAGCCGAAAACGTGATCAAAACCTGCGCCATCCTCGTTGCCGAGCACGGCGGCGAGGTGCCCGAGGACCGGGCCGACCTGGAGGCATTGCCCGGCGTTGGCAGAAAAACCGCAAACGTGGTGCTGAATACGGCCTTCGGCCACCCGACGATCGCCGTAGACACGCACATCTTCCGCGTATCGAATCGCACGAAGATCGCGCCGGGGAAAACGGTCCGGGCGGTGGAAGACCGCCTCGTGCGCCTGATTCCCGAACCCTACAAACGCGACGCCCACCACTGGCTCATCCTGCACGGGCGCTACACCTGCACCGCGCGAAAGCCGCGCTGCGGTGCCTGCGTGATCGAAGACCTCTGTGAGTACAAGCAGAAAACCGAATACGAGTAGCGCTCGACCTTAGAGGTCGACGAGCTCGACCCGAACGACAGGACGGCCGAGAAAGTAGCCGCCCACCCGCCGGAAGCGATCTTCGCCATCGGTGGCGAGGAGGGTCAGCCTGCCGGGGCTGTCTTCCGCTGGACTCGCCGCTGCGGGCTTTGCGGCTTCAACCGTGCCACCTTCGGCGCCGCCACCCACTGCGGCAGCCACGGTCCTTGCGGTCGTGGCCGCGGAATCGACGATCACGGTACCCGGGGGCAGGAGCCGCTGCAGCGGCTCAGCAAAAACCGGAAAGTGGGTGCAACCGAGGACAACGGTTGCGGGCTCGGAAATGCTGCCAGGGTTTCCGCCGCTGCGCTGATGGCCGTGCAGGTAATGGCCCAGCACCTGCTCGCAGAACGCGCCGTCGTGCTCGCCTTCTTCCGCCAGTGCCACGAGCAGTGGACAGGCCCGCGCATGCACTCTGAGGTCCGGGCGGCGGGCCAGAATCGCTTTCTGGTAGGCGCCGCCGCTCACCGTCGACTCGGTGGCGAGAACCAGGACGCTGCCGCCTTGTTGTACCTCGGCGGCAGCAATGGCACCGGGTTCCACGACACCGAAAACGGGCAGCTCCGGATGCCTGGCTGCCAGGCCTTCCAGGGCGAAAGCGGAGGCGGTATTACACGCCACCACGAGCGCGCGCACACCCCGTTCGACCAGGATCTCCGCCGCCTGCAGGGCGTAACGTTCGACCGTTGCCGGGCTCTTACTGCCATAGGGCAGCCGGGCCGTGTCGCCAAGATAGATGAAGGACTCAGCGGGCAGCGCCGTCTCCAGCGCGCGGAGCACGGTCAAGCCGCCCATGCCGGAGTCGAAGACGCCGATGGGTGCCAGGGGTTCGGTCATGAATCTGGGGCTATGAGGACTTCCGGAACCAGCCCTTGAGTTTACCGCCCTTCGCGTCCGCCGACTGCGTTTCGAAGTCCGCCTGCGTATGGAACTCCGTGACGTTCTTTACTTTCGCCGGTGCCGGACCGCCGCGGCTCTTCAGTTCCCTGATCTTCTTTTCGATGATCAGATCTTCTTTCCGCTGGGCTTTAATGGCCGCGGCGATGTCGATGCCGCAGCGCGCGCAATGGCTCGCTTCGAGCTGCAGATGACCGCAGCGCGGGCACTCCACATGAGCGGCGGTGATGTCGCGGAGCGTGTGGTCACCACCGCGCTCTCCCCGATCGATCCGGTAGTCGAGCTTCTTCTCGTATTTAGGCGTGAGGTCCTTGATGCGGGCAAGGGCGCCGAGGTCCGCAAAGCGCGCCTGCAGGGCGAGCGCGTCTTCCTGGGAGAGCTGAGAGCGGATGACGACCGTACGGCCGCTGAACAGCATGCCCGCTTTCCGCTCGTCGATGCCGAGCTCGCGTGACAGGTTGTCGCGTACCGTATTTTGTCGGGCACCTTCAGCCAGTTCGCCGCTGAAGAGCACCTGATAGTGGTTCATCGCTCACTCCGTAAGCTGCCGACCGCTCCTTGCACCTAGCCTGAGGCGTAGCGCGTTCAGGCGGATAAATCCCGCCGCATCGCCCTGATGATACGCGCCAGCATCGTCCTCGAACGTGACGACGTTCGCATCATAGAGGGAGTCGGATTCCGACTGACGGCCGACGACGCTGACGCTGCCCTTGTAGAGCTTAAGTCTGACAACCCCATTGACGGCTTCCTGAGAGCTGTCGATAGCGGCCTGCAGCATGCGGCGCTCCGGCGACCACCAGTAGCCGTTGTAAATCAGTTTGGCGTAGCGCGGCATGAGCTCGTCTTTGAGGTGCGTGACCTCGCGGTCCAGAGTGATGGACTCCATGGCCCGATGTGCCTTCAGCAGAATGGTGCCGCCGGGGGTTTCGTAGCAGCCCCGGGATTTCATGCCCACGAAGCGGTTCTCGACGATGTCGTCACGACCGACGCCGTGGCGGCCGCCGACCTCGTTCAAGGCCGTCAGGAGCGCCGCCGGTGTCATGGCTTCCCCGTTCAGGGCCACCGGGTCGCCGTGCAGGAAGTCAAGGGTGATCTCCTCCGGCGTATCGGGCGCGGCTTCCGGAGCGACGGTCCAGCGCCACATGTCTTCATCGGCCTCGACCCAGGGATCCTCCAGGTTGTCGCCTTCGTAGGAGATGTGCAGCAGATTCGCGTCCATGGAGTAGGGCGACTTCTTGCCGCGCTGGTAGTCGACGGGAATCTGATGTTTCTCGCAGAAGTCCATGAGCGCTTCCCGGGAGTTCAGTTCCCACTCGCGCCAGGGGGCAATGACGCTGATGTCCGGTGCCAGGGCGTAGGCGCCGAGTTCGAAGCGCACCTGATCATTACCCTTTCCGGTCGCCCCATGGCTGATGGCATCGGCGCCGGTTTCCACTGCAATCTCGACGAGGCGCTTGGCGATGAGCGGACGGGCGATGCTGGTCCCCAGCAGGTACTCACCCTCGTAGATGGTGTTGGCGCGGAACATCGGGAAAACATAGTCGCGCACGAAGGTTTCCCGCAGATCCTCAATGAAGATCTCTTTCACACCCATGGCTTCGGCCTTGGCGCGCGCCGGCTCGACTTCTTCTCCCTGGCCGATGTCGGCGGTGAAGGTGACCACCTCCGCATCATAGGTTTCCTGCAGCCATCGGCAGATGACCGACGTATCGAGGCCTCCCGAGTAGGCCAGCACGATTTTCCGGGGCTTGCTGCTGCTCATGGCGCCCTCCTGTCGAGAAAAGGGGCGCAATGGTAAGGAAAGTCGTTGCGCTTTACGAGGTGATCCGGGTGCGGCCGGAGCCTTGTGCTATCGTGCCGCCATGCACGGAGCCACAGCTGCCGAATGACCGATCCCACCCCGGAAACCGGCGCCTGGCAGCCGGGCACCGACATGGCCACCCGCTTCCGCGGCTACCTGCCGGTGGTCGTCGACCTGGAAACCGGCGGCTTCGACGCAAAGACGCACGCGATCCTCGAGATGGCCATGGTGCTCGTCGACTTCGACGGCGGGCGCCTGACCCTGAGCGAATCCTGGTGTCAGGCCGTAGCGCCTTACGCGGGCAGCCGCATGGACCCCGCGGCGCTGAAGGTCACCGGCATCGATCCAGAGGACCCGGATCGGGGCGCCATCGACGAGGCGGAAGCTTTCCGTGAGCTGTTCCGGCGCGTGCGCCGAGCCATGAAGGCGGCTGGTTGCACGCGAGCCATCCTCGTTGCCCACAACGCGGCCTTCGATCAGCAGTTCATGCTCGAGGCCTTCGACCGCTGCAGTCTGAACCGCAGCCCTTTCCACCCCTTCAGCTTCATCGACACGGCGTCGCTGGCCGCCGTGGCCTTCGGTCACACGGTGTTATCGGAGTCCTGTGCCCGGGCGGGCATCGAGTTCGAGGCAAGTCGGGCGCACAGTGCCCTCTACGACGCTGAAAAGGCGGCGGAGCTGTTCTGCGCGGTGGTCAACGGCTGGCAGGCAGGCCGCTGACCGGGCGGTCAGTCTGCAGCGGGCGCTGCTTCCTTGATGAGCGGTTCGAGTTCGCCGGCCTCAAACATTTCCGTGACGATGTCACAGCCGCCGATGAGCTCACCGTTCACATAGAGCTGCGGGAAGGTGGGCCAGTTGGCGTAGCCCGGCAGCGTGGCACGAATCTCGGGATTGGAAAGGATGTCGACGTAGGCAAACCGCTCGCCGCAGGCGATCAGGCACTGCACCGTCTGCGCGGAAAAACCGCATTGCGGCGCTGCCGGCGAGCCTTTCATGTACAGCAGGATCGGATTGCTTTCGATCTGCTCCTTGATCGTGGCGATGACTTCTTCGCTCTGGGCTTCGCTCATGTAACATGCTCCTTCACTTCGGGGCGGCTGGGCCGGCCCGGGGCGATCGATTGTATCCAAGAGCCCCGGACCCTGCGACTGCCGCCAAAGCATGAGATTAGACCATCGGGCGCTAAGGAGGCGCGACGGGTCGGGGGTTTTCCCCGGGCTCTCTGTGAAGACTGACTCAGACCATGGCAAAGGGCCGTGAAGCGC
This sequence comes from Pseudomonadales bacterium, assembly GCA_965230005.1. GTDB lineage: Bacteria > Pseudomonadota > Gammaproteobacteria > Pseudomonadales > Azotimanducaceae > SZUA-309. The sequence goes on along the minus strand of OZ245934.1, from coordinate 4,528,361 downwards.
GCCTGGCCAGGGACCGTTCGTAGAAGGTATCCCTTGAACCTGGACTTCGACTTCGACAGCGTCATCGACCGATCCGGCACGGCGAGCTCCAAGTGGGAACGTTACCGCGGCCGGGACATCCTCCCGTTCTGGGTCGCGGACATGGACTTTCCAACGCCCGCCTTCGTCCGCGATGCCGTGCAGGAACGCCTGGCGCACGAGATCCTCGGCTATACCCGCACGCCGCCGAGCATCGTCGCGGCTTTCCAGGGCTGGCTGTCGCGGAACTACGCCTGGACCGTGCCGGAGGAGTGGCTGGTCTGGATTCCCGGCGTGGTCCCCGGCGTCAACCTCACCGCTCGCGCCGTGGCAGAACAGGACGGCGGCATCATCATTCCCACCCCCGTCTACTACCCGTTTCTCGATGTACCCGGCAACGCCGACCAGACCGGTCTGACGGTGCCGCTGGTAAAGGACGGTTCGCGCTGGGTCATGGACTTCGATGCCATGCAGCAGGCCGTCGACGATGCCCCCGGGCCCGTGCGGCTCGTGCTCCTGTCCAATCCGCAGAATCCCACGGGCAGGGCGTACAGCAAGGCAGAGCTCACGGCCCTGGCCGATTTCTGCATGCGCAACGACCTGGTGCTCTGCTCGGACGAGATTCATGCGCCGATCGTCATGGATCCGGACGCGAAACACGTGCCCATCGCCAACCTCTATCCGGAAATCGGCGAGCGAACCGTGTCGCTCTTCGCCGCCACCAAAACCTACAACATCCCCGGCATGCCCTGCGCCGTGGCAGTAATCCCAAACGCCGAACTCCGGCGCAGCTTCCTGAAGGCCCGCAGCGGCCTGGTCCCCGATATCGGGCCGCTCGCCTATGCTGCCTCGGAAGCTGCTTTCGCTGACGAGTCGGACTACCTGCCGACGCTCCTCGACTACCTCCGGGCCAATCTGGCCCGCCTCGAGACGCTGGTCGGCGAGCGCATGACACCGGTAGAAGCCACCTACCTCGCCTGGATCGACTGCACGGACACCCGCATTGCCCGCCACGCGGGCGCCCATTTCGAGCAGTTCGGCGTCGGGCTTTCAGACGGCGGACCCTTCGGCGCTCAGGGCTTTGTGCGCTTCAACTTCGCCTGCCCCCGAGCACTCCTCGAGCAGGGCCTCGAACGGCTCGGTCCCGCCCTGGAGGCACTGCGCTGAGGCGCACGCCGGTCGGGCGCTGCGGCCGCCTAGGGGCCATTGAACTCCCTGTGACCCTGGCGTAGCATTCGCCGTTTTTCTCGCAGGCAGCCCCCGCCGAAACCGGTCCTCAGGCTGCCTGTTGTCGTTTCAGGGGAGACTCGAGGCGCGACGGGGAGAACGGTCCGATCATGAGCCATCTGATGAACACCTATGCGCGCCTGCCCGTGGCCTTCGAGCGGGGTGAAGGCGCATACCTCTTCGACACGGACGGCAAGCGCTACCTCGACGCGCTCACCGGCATCGCCGTCTGCGGTCTGGGTCATGCACACCCGACCGTAACCCGCGCCATTGCCCGGCAGGCCGCCGAGGTCTCCCACACCTCCAATCTCTACGAGATTCCGCGGCAGACGGAGCTGGCCGACAGGCTCTGCGCCATGTCGGGGATGGATCGGGTCTTTTTCGGCAACTCCGGCGCCGAAGCCAACGAGGCCGCCATCAAGATTGCGCGGCTCCACGGCCACGCTCGCGGCATCGACAAACCCGCGGCCGTGGTCATGGAAGGCAGCTTTCATGGCCGGACCATGGCCACGCTCACTGCCACCGGCAACCGTAAAGTCCAGGCAGGCTTCGAGCCGCTCCTGAAAGGCTTTGTCCGGGCACCCTTCGGTGACGCGGACGCGGTCGCACAGATCGGCCAGAACAATCCCGACGTGACCGCCGTGCTGGTGGAACCGGTGCTGGGCGAAGGCGGCATCATCATTCCCGGGGATGACTATCTCGCCGACCTGCGCCGCATCTGCGACGAGCACGGCTGGCTGCTCATGCTCGACGAGGTGCAGACCGGCAACGGCCGCACCGGCACCCTCTTCGCCTACCAGCAGTCGGGCATCATGCCCGACGTCGTCGCCACCGCTAAGGGCCTCGGCAACGGCCTGCCAATCGGTGCCTGCCTGGCCCGGGGCGAGGCAGCCGAACTGCTCAAGCCCGGCAACCACGGCTCCACCTTCGGCGGCAACCCGCTCGTTTGTGCCGCCGCTCTCGCCGTGCTGGAAAGCCTCGAGGCCGACGGTCTCTTCGACCGGGCGACAGAGCTGGGTAACAGAATAGTCAACGGCCTGGGCGAAGCCCTGGCAGGCAACAACGCGGTGAAAGACATCCGCGGACGCGGCCTGATGATCGCCGTGGAACTTGCCAATCCCTGCGGTAGCCTGGTCGGCGAGGCCCTGGAAGCCGGACTGCTGATCAACGTGACCCGCGACAACGTGGTGCGCCTGTTGCCGCCGCTGGTCATGACCGACGCCGACGCAGACAGCCTCGTCGAAACCCTGTCGCGCCTCATTAACGACCACTGATTCACGCCATGCGGAGCCAGGTTGCTCCGCCGGAGACGTTCCCCTATGGCCAAGCGAGATTTCCTGACCCTGTTGGATTGCTCTCCGGAAGAGCTGAAGTCCATCACCCGCCGCGGTACGGAACTCCGGAACCTGGATACTCAGCCGCAGAGCCTGGCGGGTAAATCGGCGGTCATGATGTTCCAGCTCAACTCGACGCGGACGCGCGTCGCCTTCGAAGTGGGACTGAAGACGCTTGGTGGTCACGCGGTGATCCTGAGCCCTGCCGACAGCCAGTTCGGCCGCGGTGAGCCCGTGGAAGACATGGCCCGGGTGCTTTCGGAGATGGTGGACGCCGTCATCATCCGCACCTCTTCCCAGGCGCTGCTCGAGGAGTTTGCCGCCGCGGCAACGATCCCGGTGATCAATGCCATGAGCGAGCGTTACCACCCCTGTCAGCTGCTCGCCGACGTGCAGACCTTCGAAGAACTGCGCGGACCGATTGAGGGACGCACCGTGTCCTTCGTCGGCGACGGCTACAACATGTGTCACTCCTACATCAACGCTGCCCGGCAGTGGGGCTTCCATCTGAAGATTGCCGCGCCGGCAGGCTACGAGCCGGATCCTGAGCTCCTGAAGACGACGAACAATGCGGAGCTGGTGGCAAGCGCCGAGGAAGCCGTGAGCGGTGCCGATCTGGTCGTAACGGACGTCTGGTCCTCCATGGGTCACGAGGGGGAAGAACACAAACGCCTCGAGGCCTTCGCCCCCTACCAGGTCAACGAGCAGCTCCTCGACCAGGCTGCTCCGGACGCACTCTTCATGCACTGCCTGCCCGCCCACCGCGGCGAGGAAATCAGTGACACGCTCCTGGACGACCCCCGTTCCTGCGCCTTCCATGAAGCCGGCAACCGCCTGCACAGCCAGAAAGCCCTCCTGGAGTTCCTCCTCACTTAGTCTCACCGGAGGCTCCAGCGCTTCTCCATTTCTGGCCTCGTGGGACCGGGCCCTGACCCATGGGGCCCGGGGTCAGGGTCGCCAAGCCCCTACATTGAAGCCTCGAGTTAAGGATGAAAGCGAGGTCGAAATGCCGAACAGCAACAAGCAGACGCGGGCAGCGCAGGCGTTTTCAGCAGAGGGTTTCTCAGCCCGGGATAAGCAGGATCGGCAGGATCTCGTTCGCCAGCGGGCGCAGCTCGAGGCCGCGCTGCTCGCCTATCGCTGCGGCTGGCGCGCGAATGACGAGATTCGCGTCGAACGTCTGCGCCGGGGCTTAAAGGCCGTCCTGGATGCCCTCGGCACCCGCAACGATCCTGCCCGGGCGCTCCTCGAACCTTAGGGCGCGATCAGATCCGCAGGTCTTCCAGCGGCAGCGGCTTGGCAATCTGCCAGCCCTGCGCATAGTCCACGCCGATCTCCTGCAGGCGCTTGAGCACTTCACCGTCTTCCACGTACTCGGCGATGGTCTTCTTACCCATGTAGTGACCGATCTCGTTGATGGATCGAACCACCGCATAGTCGCCGGGGTTGTTCGCAATGTCGCGCACGAACACACCGTCGATCTTCACGTAGTCCACGGGCAGGTTGCGGAGATAGGAGTAGGACGACAGGCCCGTGCCGAAATCGTCGAGGGAGAACTGACAGCCGATGATCTTCATACGGTTCATGAAGTCGACGGCATTGTCGAGGTTGGCAATGGCCGCGGTCTCGGTGATCTCGAAACAGACCTTCGATGTCGGTGCCTGACTCTTCGAAAACTGCTCGAGAACAAAGTCCGGGAAGGTTTCGTCGTTGATGGAGTGGCCGGAGACGTTGATGGAGAAACCACCGAAGTGGTCGAGCTTGTCCCGGTTGACGCTCATCCAGTGGAAGACCCGCTCGATGACCCAGCGGTCGATGGCCGTCATGCGATTGTAGGTCTCGGCCGCAATGATGAAGTCCGTTGGCGGCATCGTGTCGCCAAGCTCGTCGATCATGGTCAGCAGAATCTCGTAGTGCCGCTCGTCTTCCTGACCGCCGGTGCGGTTGATGGGCTCGATGCGCTGGCAGTTCAAGATGAGGCGGTCTTCTTCCAGGGCCTTGTCGAGCTGCGTGACCCACTCCATGACGCCGTGCCGGCGCATCATGGTGGCATCACCGAGCTCGTACTCCTGGAGCCGGTTGCGGCCCGCATCCTTCGCCGTGTAACAGGCCTCGTCGGCGAACTGCATGACGTTGTCGACGTTGTCCATGGTCTGGTCGACGAAGACCAGGCCCATGCTGGCCGACAGGTTGTACATGCGGCCGTCCCACTCGAAGCGGGCCTGACGGACGCTGTTCAACAAGTCCTCGGCCAGCTCCCGGGCATCCTGGGTTTCGACGTCTTCCACGAGCACGCCGAACTCGTCGCCGCCTAAGCGGGCGACCTGCGCCTGCCGGTTCGAGAGGGACTTCGCGAGCTCGTCGGCGATCATCTTCAGGAGCTCGTCGCCGGCCGTGTGACCGCTCGTGTTGTTGACGATCTTGAACTGGTCGAGATCGAGATAAAGGAGGGCGTGCTGCGATTCGTTGGTCTTGGCGCTCTGGATGGCCGACTCGACGTGGCGTTCGAATTCCTTCCGGTTGATGAGCTGCGTGAGATCATCGTGGCTCGCCTGATAAGCGAGCTGGTTGTGCATGTTCTCCAGCATGCGCTGGGAGGCCCGCTCCATGAGCGGCAGGTCGTAGTCGTCGAGGAGCGTGATGTCGCCCTTATGCAGACCGTCGGCCATTTCCCGGAGCGCAAGCTCCCGGTTCTTGATGCCTTTACGATTCACCAGTACGAAAACAGACGCGTCGTCGCCGACAAAGGCAACCGTGAGAATGAGCGGTCGCCCCTGGGGATCCGCCGCCGCCAGCCACTCGCCAACCTGAATGCGGCGTGCCCGTTCCACGGCCTTGGACCAGCTCGAGCGGATCTCCTCGTCGTCGGAATCGAGGGCCGGTTCAATTTCCGGCAGCAGGCCGTCGAGGCCCAGGGCGTCGGCTACGCCGCTCGGCTCGACCGGTGAATAGCTGACATCCGATTTTTTGCCCGTGGTATCCCCGACCAACGCCGACGACAGGGACATGATCAGCGGCGTGCGCTTGCTCGGGTCGAAGGAGATGCTGTTCAGCCCGTTGACTACGCGCTTCAGAAGCGCGTCCGGATCCATATAGCCGTCGGACCCCTCCTCGATGGAGCCATCGAGCTGACCCCAGAGCTGATCGATGAGGGCAATCTGATCCTGAAACTCATGGCTGTCCTGGCCTTTGCGCAGGTGTGTATGCACGAGCAGGTTCCGCCAGCCGGGATTGAGGAGCTCGAGGAGCAGGTCGGGCACTTCTTTGCCGGAGATACGTTCGTCGATCTCCGAGAGCACGGCGCGACGGGCCCGGGCCAGCTTCTGCTGCCCTTCGCTGGCACGCACGGTGCGTTCGATGTTGCCGCGGTAGGCGCGCGTCTGCTTGTCGACAAGGGGATTGAGTTCATCAACGACGTCTTCGAACACCTCCGGATTGTCGTCGTATTCGTTGACGACCTTCTTCAAGAGCTCATCGACCCGGCGACCCACTTCCCGATCAATGCCTTCCCGTATGTCCTTCTGATTGCCGAGACGGCCGAGCTGGTTGAGCATCTGCACGGCGCTGTGCGGGCCGTCGTCATTCGGCTGGAGGAAATTCGGATCCCGAGCCGCCAGTTTGTTCAGGGTGATTTCGAGGCGCGCGATCCACTCGCGGATGCCTTCCGTGAGGAAGGAGTCTTCCTGCAGCGAGTCGACGAGCGACTCCATGACGTTGAGGGTGTCGTAGTCTGCTTCGTTCAGGCGTTTGCGGTCACCGTGCTTCGCCTGCAGCAATTCAATGAGGCGGGGCCGGACACGCACGTCGGCGAGGGACGCCTCGTCACCGAGCTCCGTCTCGATCGTGGACAGGGCCGAGAGGATGTCCGTGGTTTCAAAGGTATCCGCCGCCGGCGTGTCGGGCGTCGCAAGGATGCCGTCGACCTGCTGACCGAGGATTTCCCGGCTGCGCCGATCGACGGACAGCAGGCTGCGCGCCGTGGAATAGACGTCCCGGCGGGCCTGAGCCGGCTGCAGGAACGGGTTGTGATCCACCCGCGGCGCGGCCGGGCTGATGCCCTCGGCGGCCATGGTTGCTTCACGCACGGCCGTATCCATTTCCTGATAGGCCTCGGGCTCCACCCGGACACCCGACGCCGTGCGCGGCGTTGTCAGTCGCTGCAGGGAATCACGAAGTTCCTCCACCGACGGGAAGGCGCCGGATTCCTCGAGGACCTGGGCAAGGGCTGCATAGAGATTGCCGAGCATGGGCATGAGGGCCGACTCGAAGCAGCGGTACACGTCCTGCTTCACCACGCGGCGGAACTCGAACTCTTTAAGCGCATCGTCGAAGGACCAGGTGAGCACCGAGGGACCGACCGGGATGACGTCCTTATGGGTCCAGGGCTTGGCCACCAGACCGAGCTGCGCACGGAGATCGAGGAGCTGGTCGTTGTAGCGGTTTTCGGCCTTGGAGATGACCTCCGCAACCGCAAGCCACTCTTCGAACTGCTCCGTGTCCACGAGCTCGAGCTTGGGGCTGTTCCCGGTCTCCCGACGCCGGCGCCGCTCGAGCACGTCTCCGAGCTCGGAGATCTGATCGATCTGCTTGAGCGCATCGCCCATGAAATCGTGGCGGATCCGATCCTGATTCTTTTCGATGATCTCGAGGCCTTCGAAATACATCATCTGCACGGCGTTGGTACCGGCATCGCGAGCTTTGACAAGCAGCTCATTGTCGACAATGCCGAAGAACTGCGTGCAGATCCGATCGAGGGCGCGCTGGGTAACCCGGCGCATCTTGTTCTTGATCTCGCCGGCGTCTTCGTCGCTGACACGGCGATCGCGCAGCAGCTTATCCGGCAGGTCCTTCTCTTCACCCGGTGCCAGGGGCGACGTCGGCGCCGCACCGGCATCCTGATCCTGTCGCGCCGCACCGGTGTCCTCGCTGAACTCGCCTTCGATGACGTTGCCGGACTCGGCCGCCGAGCGGCTCAGCATGCCGGAGGCGATGGCGAAATCGATGAGCGAGGTAAAAGCGTCGTCCGGGACACCCTGATCAAAGCGCACGCCGATGCCATTGCCGGCATCGGTGATGCGGGCGATGGTTGCCTGGGTCCGGAAGTGTTTCTGACCCTTGGGCGTAGCCACGGAAAAATGCAGAGCGATGGTGTCGCCGGGGTTCGCCTCGGCGCCGGTCGCCGCGAGGGAGCGGGAGCCGCCGGTACCCGTCAGCAGCATCCCTTCCTGACAGAAATCACGGATCGTGCAGAGCCAGGATCGGCCCTGATCCGGGTGCACGAGCGCTGACAGGGAAATGGGTTGCCGCGGATACTTCCGGCGATTCACGTCTGCAGTGTCCATCTGCGAAATCGCCTGAACATTACCCGAACTGGCTGGACTGTTCACGCTACCCTCCTAGGATCCGCTCACGATTTGGTCACGCCCCTGTGCTTTGGCGCGATAAAGTGCCCGATCTGCGCGCTGGATCACATCTTCAATCCGCTCGCCGCGGCGAAAAGCGGCCACGCCCACGGAAACGGTGAGGCGATAATCAGGTGCCTCGGGAATCGCCGCCAGGAAGCGCGTCCGGGCACAGAGGCGATTGGCGACCCGTCCTGCGGTTTCCTCGTCGGCGCCGACCAGAACCAGGAGAAACTCCTCACCACCAAGCCGGGCCACGAAGTCCACAGAGCGGACTACGCTCGAGGCCACGTCGGCGAAATCCTTGAGCACCTGGTCGCCACGGTGATGACCATAGCGGTCATTGATGGCCTTGAAGTGATCCAGATCACAGTAGCAGACGGTAAAGGAGAGATGGCCGCGATCGGCCAGGGCTTTCTGCCGGACCAGAACGTCCATGATGTAGCGCCGGTTGCAGAGCCCGGTCAGTTCGTCCCGCATGGCGAGATCGGACAGCTGCGCCATGGCTTCGTTGAGCCGTTCCCGGCGTCGTTCAAAGGCCTCTTTGAGGGCCGTCACTTCCGCCGCCATGACGGTCATGGCGGCGAGCATGCACGTGAAGGCGACGGCGACGAGGCCTTCGAAGGCGGGGTCAGCGGAGCGCAGCACCGCGAGCACGGCCGCACTGACAAGGTAGCCCACCCAGGTGACGAAGGCGATGATCAGCATATGGCGCCGGTCGAGGTGCAGAGCGCCATAGAGCACGCCGATGAGCGGCACCATGAGCAGCAACAGCCGCAGTACGTGGGGCACCAGGGCGGCGGTCATCACTACGCCGAGATTGCACCAGAGCGCCTTCGAGAAAGTGAGGGTACCGGCGTCGAACCGGCCCTGGGTTTCGTCGGCAAACAGCAGTCCGAGAAAGCCGACGACCCAGACCCCTAACAGCAGGCCAAAGGCGCTCCCGGTCACCTGCAGGTAGCCATTCCGAGCGAGACCCAGACAGAACAGCGCATAGATCCCCAGTCCACAGAGGACGAGGAGAATGCGCACGGTTCGGCTCTGGCCGAGATCGGACTGCGTGAGCAGCAAACGGGGCTCCGGGGTGACTACGACTCGAAGCCACTATTTTAGGAGCCGGGTTGTTCTCTCAGGTGATGCGTTGTAACGGTCTTGTTGCTTTGCGGTCAGCGCAAAGAGCGCTCGACGGCACTGCGCCAGCCGGTTAGGAGACGCTCACGTCGAAGGTCTTCCATGGCCGGCAGGAACTCCTGTTCGAGGCCCCACATACGACTCGCCTGTTCGAGATTGCCGACGGCTCCGGCACCCAGGGCTGCGAGCACGGCCGCACCGAGGGCCGTGGTTTCGACGTTTTCCGGCCGCTCCACGGGGCAGTCGATCACATCCGCCAGGAACTGGCAGAGCCAGTCGTTGACGACCATGCCGCCGTCCACCCGCAGGCGTTCGACCCCCGCCCCGTCCCTGCTGGCGGCATCGATGAGATCGACGGTCTGATAGGCAACGCTGGCGAGGGTTGCGGTGATGAGATCATCGCGGCTGCTGTCCAGGGTCATGCCCGAGAAGAGCGCCCGGGCGTCCGGGTTCCAGTGCGGGGCGCCGAGGCCGGTGAAGGCGGGGACGAGAAACACCCCACCCGTCTCACCATCCGTGCGCCGCGCTGCCGCTTCCGTTTCCGCCGCATCGGTGACGAGCCCGAGCTGATCGCGCAGCCATTTCACGGCAACGCCGGCCGAAAAAATGCTGCCTTCCAGGGCATAGCTCGTCTGTCCGTCGATCTGGTAGGCAATGGTCGTGAGCAGCTGATGCTCGGAGCGAACCATCTCCGCACCCGTGTTACTCATGAGAAAGCAGCCGGTACCGTAGGTGCTTTTCACCATGCCGGGGCTGAAACAGGCCTGACCGATGAGTGCGGCCTGTTGATCGCCGGCAACGCCGAGGATGGGAATGGCCGCGCCAAACCACTCGGGATCTGACACACCGAAGTCTCCGGCGCTGTCCAGGACCTCCGGCAGCACGGACGCCGGAATGGCGAAGTGCTCGAGCATCGTCTCCGACCAGGCACCGGCACCAATGTCGTAGAGCATGGTGCGGGACGCATTGGTCGCGTCCGTGACGTGCCTGGCCCCTTTTGTCAGGCGCCAGATGAGGTAGCTGTCGACGGTGCCGAAACAGAGCTCCCCACGCGCGGCCAGGCGACTCGCTTCCGGCACCTCTTCGAGCAGCCATGCGAGTTTCGAGCCGGAAAAGTACGGGTCGATCACGAGCCCCGAAATCCGTGCGACTTCCTGTTGCATGCCGTCGGCGCGCATGGCGGCACAGCGCGCGGCCGTTCGCCGGTCCTGCCAGACGATGGCGTTATGAATGGTCTCGCCCGTCGTACGATTCCAGGCGAGGGTGGTTTCCCGCTGGTTGGTGATACCGATCGCGGCGATGTCCTTACCCTCGAGCCCGGCTTTCGCCAGTGCCTCGCGACCGGCGAGCAGACTCGTGCGCCAGAGTACTTCCGGGTTCTGCTCTACCCAGCCGTCGGCGGGAAAAGTCATATCGAACTCGTGCTGAGCAGCCGCCAGCATGCGGCCCATGGCATCGAAGAGGATGACGCGGGAACTGGAGGTGCCCTGATCGATGGCCATGAAGTGGCTCATTTCGCTTCTCACGCGGAATTCGGGGAAACACAATATATAGTGGTCACCGAAAACCGACCACCGGCGCCTCCCGGTGGGTTGGAAATTACCGAATCGACGCTTCGGTAACGCCTGATCCATGCGGCCCGTCAATGCGCCGGAGTGCGCCAGAGCGGGGAAATCAGGCGCCCTGGCGGCGCTGGCGGACTCTCCACAGGCCATGCACGGGCCGTGCACAACTTATCCACAGCCAATGAACAGCTAATTCCTTGCAACGATCCGGCGATCGGTTTACCTTGTCCTGGCTTGGGGCGAAAACCCCAAGATGTTGAGGTTGACGGATCAGCTTGACACCATAAGCGGTGATTTTCGGCCCTTGCAGGGCATCAGAGAATCCTCGCAAATCGCCCAGGGAATTTTGGATCGAGTCAAAGATTTGGCCGCTTCGAAGCTATTCCCAGAGTGAAATCTCAAGCTGAAACTCTGAGCGCATCGGGAAGAGCGTGGCGATCGGAGATCTCAGGAAACGGGCAGTGCTGATCGGTTTACCGCCGAATGAGGCCATCAAAGCAGCCCCTTCAGCGCCGGATTCACCCCGGCACGGAGGCTGCTTCGAGAGACAGACGCCCGTCCCGCCAACCCCAACATGTAGCGGTCCAGCAAATCCGCTACCGCGCGCTTAGCGGGCAGACTCAGAGAGCTACTGGCGCTCTGGAGAAAAGAGAGCTCTAGAGAAGAGAGTTCTAGAGAAGAGAGCTCTTAGAGCATAGAGAGATACGACAGCTCTTATACGAAAGAACGCAGTACGAACGAAAGTGCGACCGTTCGAAAGACGAGAGCTAGAGCCAGAGACGAGAGCTAGAACCAGAAAGGGATCTGGAATACAGATCCAGAGACAGACAAACAATCAGAAAACTGTTCGGAGGGGGCGATTTTCTGTGTGTCGGTGCGGTTTGCACCGGCCGTTTGCAGGGTGGCTTAACCCGGCGTCATTACGGTCGTGAGATCGAGGGATCGAAAGGTCGAGGGATCGAAAGGTCGAGGGATCGAAAGGTCGAGGGATCGAAAGGTCCAGGGACCCAGAGATCCAGGAACCGAGAGATCCACACGAATGACGCAGCAGAGCCATCGGAGGGGCGCCGGCAGGGCAAACACCTGAAAAGGTGGCAGCCTGACACCGGCAGGAGCGATCAGACAGCAGGGCCATTGCCGGCCTTCACTGCGTGGAAACGGCCTTTCCACCGGTTGTCCGTCTCCTGCCGTCCCGCCGGTTACCCGGGCGTTGACAGCAGCGCGGCAAACCGCAGGCACACGGCAGACTGTCCACTACCGACACCTTCGGGGAGTACCGAATCAACAATGCACACCGAATCTGAATCCAGCTTCGAACCCACCCCCAGCAGCCAGGGGACTTCAGCAGCGCACGGCGCTGCCGAGCCGCTGACGCCGGCGATTGCTGCCACCGCCCCCGGTCAGCTCCGCGTGATCAAACGCAACGGTACCGTCGTGCCCTATACGGACGACAAAATCGCGCTGGCGCTGACCAAAGCCTTCCTGGCCGTCGAAGGCGGCACGGCCGCCGCGTCGCCGCGGATCCGTGAGCTGGTCGCGCACCTGAGCGAGCAGGTCACCGCCATCTTCAAACGTCGCTTCCCCTCCGGCGGCACCCTGCACATCGAGGACATCCAGGACCAGGTGGAACTCGCCCTCATGCGCTCCGGCGAGCATCGGGTCGCCCGCGACTATGTCCTTTACCGGGAAGAGCGGGCCAGAGCCCGGGCCGAGCGCCAGGAAGAGGCCCCTGCCGCGGCGGGAGAAAGCACCGCCACCATCAATGTGGTCCAGGCCGATGGTCGCAGCCTGCCGCTGGACGTGGCCCGGATCCGGACACTGGTCCGGGAGGCCTGCACGAGCCTCGAAGCCGTCGACGCCGAGCGCATCATCGACGAAGCCATGGCCAACATGTACGACGGCATCTCGGCTAAGGACGTCTCCACCTCGCTGCTGATCACAGCCCGCACCCTCGTGGAAGAGGAGCCGAACTACACCTACGTCTCGGCACGCCTGCTCCTCGATGAGCTGCGCACGGAAGCCCTGCAGTTCCTCGACGTCGCCGCCGGTACAGACTATCGCGCGACGCAGAGCGAAATGATCGACCTCTATCCCGCGGCATTGAAGGCGTTCATCGCTCGCGGCATCGAGCTCGAACTGCTCGCCCCGGAACTTGCCGGCTTCGATCTCGACGCTCTCGGCCAGGCGCTGAAGCCCGAGCGGGATCAGCAGTTCACCTATCTCGGCCTGCAGACGCTCTACGACCGCTACTTCATCCACTCCGATGAAATCCGCTTCGAGCTGCCGCAGGTGTTCTTCATGCGGGTGGCCATGGGTCTGGCCGCCCGGGAAGACGATCCGAACGCCCGGGCCATCGAGTTCTACGACCTGCTGTCGAGCTTCGACTACATGAGCTCGACGCCGACACTGTTCAACTCCGGCACCCTGCGCCCGCAGCTCTCGTCCTGCTTCCTGACCACGGTCTCCGACAATCTCGAAGGCATCTATGGCGCCATCAAGGACAACGCCATGCTCTCGAAGTGGGCCGGCGGCCTGGGTAACGACTGGACCCAGGTAAGAGCGCTCGGCTCCTACATCAAAGGCACGAACGGCAAGTCCCAGGGTGTGGTGCCGTTCCTCAAGGTCGTGAACGACACGGCCGTTGCCGTGAATCAGGGCGGCAAGCGCAAGGGGGCCGTCTGCGCCTACCTCGAATCCTGGCACCTGGACATCGAGGAATTCCTCGAGCTCCGGAAGAACACGGGCGACGACCGGCGCCGGACTCACGACATGAACACGGCGAACTGGATTCCCGATCTGTTCATGAAGCGGGTCTTCGAAGACGGCGACTGGACGCTCTTCTCCCCTTCCGACGTGCCCGACCTGCACGACCTTTACGGCCGCGCTTTCGAGAAGCGCTACGAGCACTACGAGGAAATGACCCGTTCCGGGGAGCTGACGCTGTTCCGGCGCATCAAGGCTCAGGAGCTCTGGCGCAAGATGCTGTCGATGCTCTTCGAGACCGGGCATCCCTGGGTGACCTTCAAGGACGTCTGCAACGTCCGCTCGCCGCAGCAGCACACGGGCGTCGTGCACTCCTCGAATCTCTGCACGGAGATCACCCTGAACACCTCCGAAGAGGAAGTGGCGGTCTGCAACCTCGGCTCCATCAATCTGCCGCAGCACATCGTCGATGGTGAGCTGGATCTGAAGAAGCTGAAGAAGACCGTGCGCACGGCAGTGCGGATGCTCGATAACGTCATCGACATCAACTACTACTCGGTGCCTCAGGCGCGCACCTCGAACATGCGCCACCGCCCGGTGGGCCTCGGCATCATGGGTTTCCAGGACGCGCTCTATGAGCAGCGGATTCCCTACGGCAGCGCCGAAGCCGTGGCTTTCGCAGACAGGTCCATGGAAGCCATCAGCTACTACGCCATCGATGCCTCGAGCAAACTGGCCAAGGAGCGCGGCTCCTACGCCAGCTTCTCCGGCTCCCTCTGGAGCCAGGGTATTCTGCCGATCGATTCCCTGAAGATGCTGGCGACGGAGCGGGGTTCGGACTACCTCGACGCCGACTTCTCTGCCACCCTCAACTGGGACAAGCTGCGCAGCAAAGTGCAGATCAACGGCATGCGCAATTCGAACGTCATGGCCATCGCGCCAACGGCGACCATTGCGAACATCACCGGCGTTTCCCAGTCCATCGAGCCGACCTATCAGAACCTCTATGTGAAATCGAACCTGTCCGGTGAGTTCACGGTGGTGAACCCCTACATGGTCCGGGACCTGAAAAGCCTTGGCCTCTGGGACAAAGTCATGGTCAACGATCTGAAGTACTACGATGGCAGCCTGGCGAGCATCGAGCGCGTCCCGGCGGAGCTGAAGGCGCTCTACGCCACGGCTTTCGAAGTTGAACCTCGCTGGCTCGTGGACGCCGCCAGCCGGCGCCAGAAGTGGATCGATCAGGCTCAGTCCCTGAACCTGTACATCGCGGAAGCCTCGGGCAAGAAGCTCGACATCACCTATCGCATGGCCTGGATCCGCGGCCTGAAGACCACCTACTACCTGCGGGCCCTCGGTGCGACCAGCACCGAGAAGTCGACGCTGGACCGGGGCAAGCTCAACGCCGTGAGCGCTGCAGCCCCCGCGGAGGCCAGCGAAGCGGCACCCGCAGCTTCCCCCCAGGCAGCGACCGCTTCGGCGGCTGCAGCCGATGAGCTGGTGCTGGACGGCGGCCCTGCAGAGGTGCCGCTGGCCTGCTCCATTGACGACCCAGACTGCGAAGCCTGTCAGTAAGCCGCGAGCGGTAAGGAGAAATAAGAAGATGTTGAGTTGGGACGACTACAACGACGACGCCCCGGAACCGGCCATCGTCGCCCGCGGTGCCGGCACTGCAGCGGCGGAACCCGCCCCGGAGCCGGTAGCGCCCGCGGCGGTAGCGCCCGCGGCTGCAAAGACGCCCGAAGCCGCACCGGTGGAAGCGGAGGCGAGTGTTACAACAGAGCCTGCAGCGGTCGCGGCCACCCCGGCCCCGAACCCAGCCGCATCTGCCCCCGCATCCGCCCCCGAACCCGCGTCGCTCGCCGGCACGGCAAGCACGGAAGATCCCGTGCGCACCAACCTCGATGCACCTATCGACGTTCCGGAGCCGGCACCGCAGGCGACCGTTACCCGGGAGGATGCCCTGGCTGAGGCGAGCGCGTCTCTGGCCGAGCTGGACGCCCCCATGGTCAGCGACAGCGCTGAATACAGCCGGGTCACCGTCGATCAGAAGCGCATGATCAACTGCCGGGCAGACCTGAATCAGCTGGTGCCCTTCAAGTACGACTGGGCCTGGCAGAAGTACCTGGACGGCTGCGCCAACCACTGGATGCCGCAGGAAGTGAACATGAACGCGGACATCTCCCTGTGGAAGTCCGAGGACGGCCTCACGGATGACGAGCGGGTCGTGGTGAAGCGCAGCCTCGGCTTCTTCTCCACGGCAGACTCGCTGGTGGCAAACAACCTGGTGCTCGCCATATACCGGCTGATCACCAACCCGGAATGCCGCCAGTACCTGCTGCGCCAGGCCTTCGAGGAAGCGATCCACACCCACGCCTACCAGTACTGCATCGAGTCGCTCGGTATGGATGAAGGTGAGATCTTCAACATGTACCACGAGATCCCGAGCGTGGCGCGCAAGGCGTCCTGGGGTCTCAAGTACACGAAGGAGATTTCCGATCCGACCTTCACGACCGGCACGCCGGAAAACGATAAGACACTGCTGAAGAACCTCATCGCCTACTACTGTGTGCTCGAGGGCGTCTTCTTCTACTGCGGTTTCTCACAGATCCTTTCCATGGGCCGCCGCAACAAAATGACGGGCACCTCGGAGCAGTTCCAGTACATCCTCCGGGACGAGTCCATGCACGTGAACTTCGGCATCGACGTGATCAACCAGATCAAGCTCGAGAACCCGCACCTGTGGGACGAAGAGATGCAGCAGACAGCCCGGCAGATGATCCTCGAGGGCACGCAGCTCGAAATCGAATACGCGAAAGACACCATGCCTCGCGGCATCCTCGGTATGAACGCCAACATGATGGCCGAGTATCTGCAGTTCATCGCCAACCGGCGTCTGGCGCAGATCGGTCTCCCGGAGCAGTTCCCGGGCGTGAAGAACCCGTTCCCCTGGATGTCCGAAATCATGGACCTGAAGAAGGAAAAGAACTTCTTCGAAACCCGCGTCACCGAATACCAGACGGGTGGAGCCCTCAGCTGGGACTGAGCGACAGCTCAGTCCAGGAGCACCGAAGGTGCGACGGTGAAGAGCCCTCAGCTGGGATTGAGCGAAGCGAAATCCGAAAGGTAAAAGCCCTCAGCTGGGATTGAGTCCAAACTGAGCACCAGCTCACGCCGGCGCGGTTCCCTCCGCGTCGGCGTATTCCCTAAGCCCCGACGACCCGTACACTTTACCCTCCTAATAGCGACGGCCATCGCGCCGATGACAACCGGAGAGGTTCTTTGTTTTCACCTGCCAGTTTCCGGGCTCTGCACTTCGAACGCCTGCTGCCCCCTCGATTCCTGCAGCGCAGACCGCTGAGAACTCTCCCACCAGCCAGCCGACGCTTAGCGCTCGGACTGACACTGCTGCTGGCGCCGGTCACTCTGAACGCTGCGGTCAGCGCCAACGCTCTCCAGGAGCCTGATCAGGCCCGCTACCACCTCGACGGCCTTGAAGCAGCGGCTGAAATCATCGTCGATCACTGGGGCGTGCCGCACATCTATGCGGGCACCTACTACGACGCATTTTTCCTGCAGGGCTTCAACGCCGCCCGCGATCGTCTCTGGCAGATCGACCTCTGGCGACGACGCGGCCTCGGTCAATTGTCGGCCGTGTTCGGGCCGAGTTTTGTCGAGCAGGACCGGGCGGCAAGGCTCTTTCTCTATCGCGGCGACATGTATCGCGAATGGCTCGCCTACGGATCGGACAGCAAGCGCATCGTCGAGGCCTTCACGGCGGGTATCAATGCCTACGTCGAGCTGCTCGAGACGCACCCGGAACTCATGCCGCCGGAGTTCGAACTGCTCGGCTACCAGCCGGCCCGCTGGGATCCCTCCGACGTGTTGCGTATCCGCTCCAACGGCCTCTGGCGGAACGTCATCACGGAAGTGCGCCGGGCGCGCATCGCCTGCGAGCACGGGCTCGAAGCCGCGACGCTGAATCAGGTGCTGGAACCGGCCTGGGAAACGGAGATTCCCGAGGGTTTCGACCCCTGCGCCCTGCCGGAGGGGGTTCTCGACGACTACAGTCTGGCCAAGGCGCCCGTCCGCTTCGCCGCGGACTCGCTCTCGCTGCGGAGCGCCCCGACGGGCGAGCTGATCGCCGAGGCCCGGGCAGCCGATCTGAACGCAACTTTCGGCAGCAACAACTGGGTGGTCGCACCCGGAAGGACGACCACGGGCCGGCCGATCCTCGCGGATGATCCGCACCGAAGCCACGGTGTGCCTTCACTCCGCTACATCACCCATCTCAGTGCGCCCGGCCTCGACGTGATCGGCGCCGGTGAGCCGGCGCTGCCCGGCATCTCCATCGGCCACAACGGCACCATCGCCTTCGGCCTCACGATCTTCCGGATCGATCAGGAGGACCTTTACGTTTACGACCGTACCCGTCTGCGCACGCGCGGCGACAACCGCCGCGGCGCCTACGTGTATCAGGGAAGACCGGAAGGCATCGAAGTGATCGAAGAGGTCATCGAGGTGCGCGACGAGGCGCCCCGGACTGTCACGTTGAGCTTTACCCGGCACGGACCCGTGGTCTACGAAACCAATCGGAACCTCTACGCCGTGCGGGCCGCCTGGCTCGAACCCGGCATGGCACCGTACCTCGGCAGTATCGAATACATGCGGGCGAAGAACTGGCGCGAATTCGTCGCGGCGCTGAATCGCTGGGGCGCTCCTTCGGAGAATCAGGTTTATGCCGACACGGATGGCAACATCGGCTATAAGCCTGCCGGACTCTTTCCGCGGCGCACGACCTGGGACGGGCTGCTGCCGGTGCCCGGCGATGGCCGCTACGAGTGGGAGGGTTTTTTCGATATGGATGTGCTGCCGGAGGAATACAACCCCAGCCGGGGGTTCGCCGGCACCGCCAACGCCATGAGCCTGCCGCCGGGCTACCCCATTGCCGAGCAACGCGTGGGCTTCGAGTGGTCGGCACCGTGGCGCTATCGCCGGCTCTTCGAAGTGCTCTACCAGCAATCGGAACACAGCCTCTCGGATTCCAGCGGGCTGCAGCGGGACTATCACTCGGTCCTTGCCCGGGAAGTGGTCGCCCGCCTGCCGGCAGCCGCTCTGCACCCCGAGCACGCGGGCCTTGCGATGCTGAAGGCATGGGATGCGGTCCTGGACCCCGACTCTGCAGCCGCAGCGCTCTACGCGGTCTGGTTCTACCGGCATCTGCAGACGGCGCTCCTGGATGCGGCACTTCCCGACGGCCGGCAGCACATCACGGGCATGGACACCCAGGCGGTGCTTGCGGCCCTGGATGACAGTGCCGGTGTGGATGCAGCCCTCGACAGTCTGGCCGTGGCCTGGCGCGCGACGGCTGAGGTGCTGGGCGCTGATCCGAGCGACTGGCGCTGGGGGACCCTGCATAGGATCGCCTTCGAGCATCCGCTGCTCGGGCTGGCCGAGGCGGAAGCCGACGCAAGCGACCTTGCCGAGGCCATGCGTTATCCGAGCTATCCCCGCGGCGGAACCGCCAACACGACCAACAACACGAGCTTCTCGGCGAGCAGCTTCGATGTCCGCTCCGGGGCATCCTTCCGCATGGTCCTGGACGTCGGTCGCTGGGACGACGCAGAGATGACGAACGCACCGGGGCAATCGGGAGACCCTCGATCTCCCTTCTACGACAATCTCCTCGAGGGCTGGGCGAAGGACTCGTCGTTCCCTCTGCTCTACTCCCGCGACGCCGTAGAGGCGAACGCTGCGCTGCGCATCACGCTCACCCCATCGGCGTCAGACTAGGGCGAGGGATCCGCTGCCCGCCACCCCGACCGCC
This sequence comes from Pseudomonadales bacterium, assembly GCA_965230005.1. Taxonomy (GTDB): domain Bacteria; phylum Pseudomonadota; class Gammaproteobacteria; order Pseudomonadales; family Azotimanducaceae; genus SZUA-309. The sequence goes on along the minus strand of OZ245934.1, from coordinate 4,509,154 downwards.
TCGAGGAAACGTTCGAAGCCGATGTTGCGACCGCAGAGCACGACGGCAACGCGCTGCCCCGCGTAGGCTGCCCGGTCGGCGATCAGGGCAGCAAGCGCGACGCCCGCCGAGCCTTCGACGATCCAGCGCTCCTCCCGGGCGAGGCGTTCCAGAGCTGCCGCAATGTCTGCTTCGCTCACCAGACGCTGCTCGTCGATGAGCGCCTGACAGCTCTCAAAGGTGATTGCGCCAGCCTCCACACCGCCTGCCGTGCCATCAGAAAGCGTTTCCGTTTCCGCAACTTCGTGGATGTGGCCCTCGCTCAGACAGCGCGCCATGGCCGGTGCGTTCGCCGGCCAGCAGCCAACGAGCTTGAGCCCCGGATTCGCGGCTTTCAGAGCGGCGCCAATGCCGGAGATGAGACCTCCGCCACCGACGCTGACGAACAGCGCATCGAGCTTCGGCAGCTGCTCGCTGAGTTCGAGCCCGATGGTGCCCTGACCGGCAACGACGACCGGGTCGTTGTAGGGAGAGACGAACACCCGACCGTCCGTCTCTGCGACTCGACGCCCTTCGAGTTCGGCGGCAAGGCCATCCCCGGGCACTGGCACAACCTCTGCCCCGAGGGCACGCATGGGCGCGAGCTTCACTGGCGCCGCCGCTTCCGGCACATAGACCGTAGCAGCAATGCCCAGGATTCGGGCAGCCCTGGCAACCCCCTGACCATGATTACCGGTGCTTGCGGCAATCACCCCGCGAGCCTGCTCCTGCGCATCGAGAGACATGAGCCGATTGAGCGCACCACGGAACTTGAAGGAGCCCGTGTGCTGCAGATGCTCACACTTGAGCCAGGCTTCCGCCGGACCGTCGGCATCACCCCTCGTACCTTCGAGCCACCAGGCCCGACTGACGGGCGTCTCCAGGATGTGCGGGGCAAGCCGGTGCCGGGCTGCCGCAATCGCTTCGGGCAGCCCCTGCAGCCAGGCGCTCAAGAGGCGCTCGCGAGCTTCGCCACCTCGTCCGCGACGGCCGCACCGGAAGCCCGGAAGGCCGCAACGGCGGCCTCGGGCAGATAAGCGCTCACGGCCGGCTCATAACTTGGCCGCTCCATGACCCGCGCATACCAGGCGCTGAGAGCCGACCGGTCTCTGAGCAGGGCATCGAGGCCGAGATGGTCGACGCGAAGCACGTAGGGCAGAAACGCCGCATCAGCCAGACTGAACGTCTCTCCCGCCAGATAGGGGTGCGCCGCCAGCTCAGCATCGGCTCGGGCAAAGAGCCGATCGTGGGCGGCATAAGCCCCTGCAAACTCCGGCGCCGCCACGCCATGGTCGATCACGGAGCGTCGGACGGTACGTTTCACCGGGTCGGGAATGGCTTCGATGAGCGCATCGACGTCGGCCTTCGGCCGCTTGAGCAGGCCCGGGCGTACGCCGATGGCATAGGTCTGAATCCCGCAGAAGGGATGCAGCTCGTCGATGCGCTTGCACCAGAGCCGCATGCTGTGGCGCGCGACCGCTGCCTCGGGCTTCAGGGAGACTTCCGGATAGGCATCGTCCAGGTATTCGTTGATGAGCGTCGATTCGATGAGGACGGCGCCCTGGTCTTCCAGCGTCGGGACGACGCCAGCGGGGTTCTTTGCCAGATAGTCGGGCGCAAACTGATCACCCTTCTGCAGATCGAGAAACTCGGAATCGTAGTGGAGACCTTTCTCAGCCAGCACCAGACGCACTTTCTGTGAGCAGGTGGAGATCGGGGCATGGTAGAGCTTCATGGACGCTTCTCCTGTCAGCGCTTGAGATCCGTGAGCATCGTTCGCAGTGCCTCGATGAACGCCTGCGGCTGGTCGAGAAACACATGATGTTGAGCGTTCTCCACGGCCACCGCGGGAAAGTCCTGAGGCACGAGCGTACGCATGTAGTCGAGGGTCGAGCGGGAGAAGAGCTCGCTGTCCGCTCCGTAGATGAGTCCGAAGGGCAGGCTGAGCGCCTCATATTCTTCCGGCTGACGCTCACCGCCCTTCATGGTCGCCGAGAGGTCCTCGTCGTATTTCCAGGACCAGCCACCGCCGTCCACGGCCATGACCGAATGCCGGGCAATGTAATCCATGACGTACTGGTTGTCGCAGGGCTGGGGCGGCTGCAGGCGGAAGCGGCCGATGGCCGTCTGCTTGTCCGGATACACCTTCGTCTGCCCGCCCATCATCATGGTCAGGTGCTCCGGCGGCGGGTCATCCGGATTGCGGATACCGGAATCAACGAGGATCAGGCTGCCGAATCGTTCCGGAAAGAGACCGGCTGCCTTCACGGCCATGGCGCCCCCGAAACTGTGCGCCACCACGGCCACGTCGGAGCCGAAGCCGGCATCGTCGCAGACGGCGACGATTTCTTCGGCAAAGGTGGTCGAGTCATAGTCGTAGCGGTAGTCGGAATCGCCCATGCCGGTCAGGTTCATGGCCGCAACCCGGTAGTCGTCGAGAAAGGCGGGGGCGATGAAATCCCACCAGTGAGAGTGGGCGAACATGCCGTGAATGAGCAGCAGCCCCGGCTTCGAGTCGTCGTTGCCCCACCTCTGATAGACGACATCACATTCGTCCACTTCCACCGAGTGAGTGCTGTACTCGGTCTCGATGGCTTCGAAAAACCACTCGGGAATCGTCGGTCCCGTATCGCCTTTGTCCCAGCGTGCCATGGTTAGAGTGCTCCGAATCGTTTGAGATGAAAGTCGACGTTGCCGAACAGCGTGTCGATCATGGTGAGGCGCTTGAAGTAGTGGCCGACGTTGAGCTCGTCCGTCATACCCATCCCCCCATGAAGCTGCACGGCGCCCTGAGCGACGAATCGGCCGGAGCGGCCGACCTGAACCTTGAAGGCGGAGACGGCTTTTCTGGCGGCGTCGTCATAGCCTTCGTCCATCCGCATGGCAGCCATGTACATGAGCGACTTGGACTGCTCGTGCTCCATGAACATATCCACCATGCGATGCTGCAGCACCTGGAACTTGCCGATCGGCTGTCCGAACTGCTCCCGGGTTTTGCAGTATTCGACGGTCGTTTTGTAGAGCACCTCCATACAGCCGACGGCTTCGGCGCCGACCGCGAGGGTACCCTCGTCAATCACCCGCTCGAGGAGCGGCAGGCCCTCGTGCAGCGGGCCGAGCAGCGCATTCGCCGGCAGGGCCACCGCTTCGAGGGTGAGCTCTGATGCGCGAAAGCCGTCCACGGTTGGATAGTCCCGCCGGGAAAGCCCCGGCGCATCGGCCGGCACCAGAAACAGCGAGACACCGGCCGGATCCCGCTGCTCGCCGCTGGTACGGGCGCTGACCACAAAAAAGTCGGCGCTTGGCCCGTTCAGCACCACACATTTGTAACCCGTCAGCCGATAGCCGTCGTCGCTGGCTTCCGCGCGGGTGGTGAGATCGGCCAGATTGAAGCGCCCCTTCGGCTCCGCAAAGGCCAGGGCGCTCTGCTTCGAGCCTTCGATGAGCGGCGCCAGCCAATCGTCTTTCTGCGCCGCGCTGCCGCCGTGGCGAAGGGCACCACCGGCAAGGACCACGCTCGCAAGAAACGGCTCCACGACGAGCCCTTTTCCGAACTGCTCCATGAGGATCATCGTATCCACGGCACTGCCGCCGAAGCCGCCGTCGGCTTCCGGAAAAGGCACGCCCAGCCAGCCGAGTTCCGCAAAGGTCTGCCAGTTATCAGTGCCATAGCCGAGGGTCGAACGGCTGAGCTGCTGTCGGGTTTCGAAGGGATAATCGTTGCTGACAAACTTCTCAACGCTATCGGCGAGGAGCGACTGTTCGTCGGAAAATGAAAAATCCATAGAAGCTCCCCTAAGCGCCCTCGCTGCCTCGCTCTTCGGTACCCGTCCGAGGATCAACCGGTTCCGGAACCGCGCCGAGACCGAAGCGTCGGCTGGCAATGGCGTCGCGGGTCCGAACGGATTCGAGCCCACCAACATACCGGATCAACCGGGCGACCGCATCCTGAGCCAGGAAAGCAGCGTCCGGGAACTCGTTGTGCCGTCGTGGCGGCACGGCTGCCAGGGCGTAGTAGCCGAGACTGTCGAGGGTCTGATGAGCCACGGCGGTCCCGAGTTCGGCGCCACGGATGCGCACCGCTCCGGCAAGATCCGCGTCGACGGTTGCCCCAAAGGCCCGTTCCTCGAGCGCCCGGAGCGCCCGAAGCGCAACTTCCTGTGCGGCCAGCGCTTCCGGTTCCAGCACAGGAGCCGCCTTCTCGAGCAGCCTCTCAATGGCGGCAGCCGGTGATCGGGGTTGGCGCTCGGCGCGCCTGTGCAGGGCGTGAATACGATCGCTGAGCGCCGCGGCGTTCTCCAGCTCGCCTACCACCTCGAAGGATCCCGACGGCGCCGCGGGCAGGTCATCGCTCGAAACCACCGCCAGCGGCGCGACCAGCAGCGCGCTTTCTTCGCGGCCCTGGCCCCCAGCTGCTCGCGAGGCTTCCCGATGGCCAAGCGCGATGATCAGATCCGGCGCCGGGGAACCAGTTTCTGCCCTGTGCTCAGCCGAGAGGGTCAGCGGCGCCGCGAGGGTCACTGGACCTCGCTCCGACCCCTCGAAAGGCAGCGGGTCCAGGGCCAGGAGAGAACGGTGAACGCTCCAGCGCAGCTTGCCGACGGCCGTAGCAGGTAACCAGCGCTCGAGCTGCTCCTGGCTTGCACGCTCCATGAGCAGGGGCCCCAGAAAGTCGGCCACGAGGGGATTCGGATCGACGAGACCCGATCGCACCCGGGCTCGATCCAGATACAGGACTTCCGCCGGCGTCAGCGTGGTGTCGCCGCCCCACGGTGCACCCCAGGCCGGCACGAGCCAGCCGCGGGAGCGGAGCCCCTCGAGAAAAGAGACACCGGCGCGGGTCGCCGGTCCCTCGAGGGTCGCGAAGTAGGCATCAACGTCTGCTTGGAATGCAGTGGGCACTGGGTTCTGTCCTGGACCCATGGTTCGGCACGGCTGGAGATGGTAGCAGGGCCGGGACCATGGCATTGGTCCTGCAATCGAGGCAACATACCTGGCCTTCGAGGGACACAAGACGATCGCCATGAGCTTTGAAACCATCACGACCGACGTGGAGGACGGCGTCCTCACGCTGACGCTGAACCGCCCGGAGATTCTGAACGCCTTCAACCACACCATGCTCACGGAGATGATCGAAGTCTTCGATCAGGCCGATGCCGATGACGACGTTCGCGCCATCATCGTGACCGGCGCCGGTCGCGGCTACTGTGCCGGTGCAGACCTGTCCTCGGGCGGTAACACCTTCGACGCCGATTCCCGCGACGACCGGGCAAGTGGGCTGCAGCCCGACGGTGGTGGCCAGCTCACGCTGCGCATCTATGAGCTGAAGAAACCGATCATCGCCGCCATCAACGGGGCAGCCGTGGGCGTCGGCGTCACCATGACCCTGCCCATGGACATCCGCATCGCTTCAGACAACGCCAAGTTCGGCTTTGTTTTTGCCCGTCGCGGCATCGTCCCGGAAGCCTGCTCGAGCTACTTCCTGCCGCGGGTCGTCGGCATCAGCCAGGCACTCGACTGGTGCTACTCCGGTAAGGTTTTTCCTGCAGAAGAGGCCCTCGCGGGTGGGCTGATCCGGAGCATCCACCCCGCGGACGAGTTGCTCGACGCGGCTCGCGCCATTGCGAAAGAGATCAGCGCAAACACGTCGGCCATTTCCGTGACGCTCGTCCGGCAGATGATGTGGCGCATGCTCGGCGCCGACCATCCCATGGAAGCTCACAAGATCGACAGCCGGGGGGTTTACCACACAGGCCGGTCACCCGATGCAAAGGAAGGGGTAAACGCCTTCCTCGAGAAACGACCGGCGGCGTTTCCCGGCAAGGTATCCAGGGACCTGCCCGACTACTACCCCTGGTGGGAACCGCGGGAGTTCTCCTGACTCCCGGAGCGCCTGCTGCGCATAGATCGTTCGCATAGAGAGAGCGGAACACGAGCCCGAGAAAACGGGCCCACAACAAGCTGAGGAGAATACCCCCATGACGGATCCGGTCATCGCCAAGAAAGCCCCTTTTCCCGTCGACGTGGAAGCCGGCAAGAAGTACTTCTGGTGCGCCTGCGGGAAAAGCGAGCGTCAGCCATTCTGCGACGGGTCGCATGAGGGCACGGACTTCACCCCCTACTCGTACACCGCCGAAGAGGACCGCACCCTTTACTTCTGTGGCTGCAAGCACACGTCCGGCGTGCCCCTCTGCGACGGATCTCATAACGCCCTCTGACGCCCCGGGGAGCGCGCGGTGATCAGCCGACTGTTCAGGGGCCGCAAACGCCTGGATGCCAAGGCCGCCGAGGATCGCCTTGCGGCCCTGGAAGCCCTCTCAGCGAAGGATGCCGCCACGGCCGCGGACGATCTCGCCCGGCTGGTGGAAACCGATCCCGATCCCCGTGTGCGTCAAGCCGCAATTGGCCACATCCGCGACGAAGCACTGCTCAGCCGCTGCCTGGATGAGGAACCCCTCGCCGCCGCCGCCGCCGGGCGCATCGCCGAGCTGAACGCCAGCGGTGAAGCCGGCACTCTGCGCAACCACCCGCGCCTGCTCGCCCTGCGACTGGCAACGGATCCCGGCGTCATGGCAGAGCTCGAGAGCGCTGATCACGACGTACTGCTGGCAGCCGTGCTTGCTGCCAGTCGCGACCAGCGTGGTCAGCTTCTGAAACTGCCGGCGTTCCACCGGGCGGATCTGCTCGCGGAGCTCGAGCGAAGGACCCGCGACAAGGACAAGACCAGCAATCGCTTTGCCCGCAACCGCCTCGACGAGATCCGCACCCAGCGCGCCGATGCGCGCGGTCTTGCGGCCGTTATCGACGACCGGCTCACGAGCCTCGAAAAAGCGTCGTCCGATGATCCAACGGAGGCGCGCAAGCGCGAGGTCCTGCTCGGTGCCTGTGAGCGTGACCTTGGCGCCTACGAGCAACTGGCAGAGGCCCTGGCGCTCGCTGGAGAACCGGTTGCCGATCTCCAGGTGCTGCGGGAGCGTCTCGCCGAGGCAAAAAATCGGGCAGAGAATCGGGTAGAGACACCGTCCCGTCCGACCGCAGAAATCACGCCCGGGCAGAGCTCAGCGGCAGGCAGTGACGTCGGCCCCGAGGATCCGGCCCCTGCGTCGGTCGACTCACCCACGGCAGCAGTCACTACCCCGGCGATGCACCCTGGCGACTCGAGCGACAGCGGCCAGCCGCCTGCGCTGCCGGAGGAAGACTTCGACGCGCTCGCCGACGCGTTCAGCGGCCTGGAAGCCGCCATGGGAACGGACAGCGATTTTTCCCGGCTCGCTGCCGAACGCCAGCGCCTGACAGACCGCTGGCTCGCCCATGCAGATCACGCCCCGCCTTCCGAGGCACAGCATCGGATCTTCGAAGGCGTCTCCAAACGTTTCCAGACCCTGGCCCGGGCCCACGAGGCGCTCCACGAGGCGGCTCTGCCGGCCCTGACCCCGGAACGGGTCCCGGAGGCCTACAGCCAGAAGCTGACGGCAGAGTCCTTTCGCGCCGTTAACGAAGAGCATCGCAAAGCCGAACAGGTCAGCCGCAAGCTGAAGACCCTGAACTGGCCGGACTGGGCCGCAAGCCCTGCTGCGCTCACAGAGGCTCGAGCGCGGCTCACGCTGCTGGAAGCGAACCTGGCCCGCTGGGATGCCTCGCTGCAGGCAGAACTGGACCGACTCTCGGAACGCATGAGTGTCCTGGAGACCGCCATCGATGCCGGCGAGCTGAAAACGGCCAAAGGCACCGCCGGAGAAATTCGCGCAGCGCTGAAGGCGCTCCCGGAACAGAAGGCCCGTGATCTGAATCGGGCGCTCGCCAAAGCCTCGGCCCGCCTTGGGGAGCTGTCGGACTGGCAGACCTACGCCACCACCCCGAAGCGGGAAGCGCTCGTGGAAGCCATGACCCTGATCGCCGAGACACCGCTGCCGCCGCGGGATCAGGCCGATCGGATCAAAGCCCTTCGGGCCGACTGGCAGGGCCTCGGACCGGTGAGCCGGGCGGAGGACCATCAGCTCCTCAACCGCTTCAACGAGCTCGCGGAACGCGCGTTCGAGCCCTGTCGCGTCTACTTTGCGGAGCAGGCGGAGATCCGGGCAGAGAACCTGAGCGCCAGGGAGAAGATCTGCGCCGAACTGGAAAGTTATCTGGAGGCGACGGACTGGGCACAGGCGGACTTCAAGGCCGCCGAACGCATCCTCCGGACGGCGAGAGACGAATGGCGGCGTTATCACCCGGTGGATCGCACACCCGGCAAGGCCCTGGAGAGCCGCTTCGAGGCCCTGCAGAGCCGGCTTCACGGCCAAATCAAGCAGGAATGGGATCGCAATCTGGAACGAAAGCGGGACATCGTCGCCGAGGCGCAGGCGCTGGTCGAGAGCGACCAGGAGTTACGAGAGCGCATCGACGCTGCCAAAAACCTGCAGCAGCGCTGGAAAGCCGTCGGCACCACGCCCCGGCGTCCCGATCAGGCACTCTGGCGCGATTTCCGGACTGCCTGCGATGCCATTTTCAATGCCCGCGACGACGCACGACGAAGCGCCGATGCGGCCATCCAGGCGACGGAAGCAGAAGCCCGGACGCTCATCGACGCGTTTCGTGAGCGGCTCGGTGACGACGATGCTGCCCTGGACCGTGCGACCCTGAAGGACTTCCAGACCCGCTTCGACGCGTTGCCAAGCCTGCCGGAGCGGCTGCGCCGGCCCCTGGTGAGGGCCTTCGATGAGCTGATGGGCGCCGGTGAGCAGGTGCTGAGGGACGCAAGGGCGGCTGCCGCCGTCGCCAGAATCGACGATCTGGAGCGTTTCGACGCAGAAGTCTCGGCCCTCGAACAACGGCGGCTGGCCGGCGAGGACGTCGCCTTCGAAGCCCCCGATGCGCTTTTCAGCGGCCGTGGCGAAACCGGTCCGGCGCTCGATCCGGAGACGCTGAGCCGGCTGGTGATCGAGGCTGAGATCGCTGCCGATCTCGAATCCGCGGAGACAGAGCTCCGCATGACCCTGCAGGTAGAACTCATGAACGCCGGTCGCGGCCGGGAAGCCCTCGAAGCAGATCCGGACGATCTCACCCGGCGCTGGTGTGAGGCGGGACCGAAAGACGCTGCCGCCGATGCCCTCAGACCGCGTTTCTTCAAAGCGATTCGGGTACTGACCAGGCGCTGAACCCGGGGCCTTGGCCGCGACCCTCAGGCGGGCAGCAGCACCCGGATGGACGCGCCCTGCCAGGGACTCTCGCCGATGGCGATACTGCCCCCATAGCTGCTGACGAGCTCCTGAACCATGGCCAGGCCAATGCCCTGCCCGGGCTGTATCTCATCGGCGCGGGTGCCGCGATTAAGCACTTCTTCCCGCAGCGCCTGATCGATGCCGGGACCATCGTCTTCGATGATGACGGCGATCATGGCCACACCGTCGCCCGTCGTCACGGCACCCGCCACCGCAGCGGTCTCGCCCCGAACGGCAACACGGCCGTTCGTGTATTTGAAGGCGTTTTCGAGCAGGTTGCCGAGGAGCTCCATGAGGTCGCGTTCGTCTCCCCGCACCTCGAGACCTTCGGGTAAGGCTTCGGTGACCTCGATCTGCCGTTCCTGATAAGCCGTATTCAGGGCCCGCAGCAGCCGCGCAACGAGATGCTTGAGATCGACGCGGCGCCCGACCACCACCGGCCCGGCAACCGCCGCGCGATTCAGCTGGTGGGTGACCGTGCTTTCCATACGGTCGAGCTGCTCCTGAACCAGCTCAGTTCCGCCGCTATGCCCGTTGCCGGAAAACTCGTTCCGCATGACGGCGAGCGGCGTTTTCAGGGAGTGGGCCAGGTCCTCCATGGCTTTCCGGTAGCGTGAGCGGCTGCGCTCCTCGTGGGCGATGAAACGATCGAGATTGCCCGCCAGACCCTGGAGCTCCGTGGGATAAGCCTCGGACAGCCGTTCCCGACGCCCTTCCTCGAGCTCACGAACTTCCCCGGCCATGGTGCGCAGAGGTCTGAGTCCCCAACGCACGGCGAGCGCCTGAGCCAGCACGAAAAACACGGTTACGGCACCGAGGCCCACGTAGAGGTTACGACGGAAATCGGCAATCGCGGTGACAAAGGGGCGCTGGTCCGTCGCCACGCTGAATTTCAGCTCCGACTCGTCATCCCAGATCACCACGTAGTGGCTGACAAAGCGATCGACACCATCGGCACCCTCGTGCTCGAGGAACTCCAAGACGCCGAGCTCACCCCACTCGGTGTTCGGCATGGTCACAGAAGTCGTGACCGCCGAGGGAGATTGCCAGACGGCCCCGGCGTCCCGACCGCTCACCGCCGCATAAAGACCGCTTTCCGGCTGATGCAGGCGCGGCTCCGGCAGCTCGCCGTCGAAGAAGAGTCGGGACCCATCCTTGTCCATGGCCCCCATCAGTGAGTAGGTGATGATGCGCAGCTGCTCCTGCGCACCGCTTAAGACACTGGCGCGGAAGGAGCGATCCAGCACGACGCCGGCGAGGGACAGGAAGGTACCGAGAACGACCGTCGTGATCAGCAGCAGGCGGGTCTGAATGCCTGCTTTCAAGCAGTGGCTTCCATGGAGAAGCGGTAGCCCTGGCCTCGGATCGTGCGAATCGGATTAACCGGAGCGAGCTTCTTGCGCAGACGACCGACGAAGACCTCAATGACGTTGCTGTCGCGGTCGAAATCCTGTTCGTAGAGGTGGTCCGTGAGCTCCGTTTTCGAAACGACGCGGCTCGGGTTGAGCATGAGGTATTCGAGGACCTTGTATTCATAAGCCGTGAGTTCGATGAGCGCTTCTTCAACCCGGACTTCTTTCTTGGCCGTATCGAGGCGCAGCGCACCCTCCTCGATGACCGGCGATGCATAGCCTGCCGCCCGGCGCATGAGCGCGTTGAGTCGTGCGAGCAGCTCCTCCGGCTGAAACGGTTTGGTCAGATAGTCGTCGGCCCCTGCTTCGAGACCTTCCACTTTATCCTGCCAGTTGCCTCGCGCTGTCAGCACGAGCACAGGAAAATCACGGTTCTGCCGACGCAGTTCGGCGATCAGGTCCATGCCGTCGAGCTTCGGCAGGCCGAGGTCGACGATGGCTGCGTCGTAGTCGTATTCGCGGCCGAAGTAGAGGCCCTCTTCGCCGTCGTTGGCCACGTCGGCAATGAAGCCTTCTTCCGTGAGCCGGGTTTTGAGCTGCGCTGAGAGGTTCGGTTCGTCCTCGACAATCAGTATGCGCATCGTTGATCTCCTCCTGTCAGCCTCGTGGCCGGTCCAGCTGGCGGCTCGCTCAGCGCGAGGACATGCGGCCTTCTGAATCCACGTAGTACTGTTTGACGCGCTTGCCGTCGACGAGCACTCGAATCTCGTAGCCGCGGCGACCGCCTTTTTCCGTGGGGGTTGCCGACAGAATGCGGCCGCCCGTCTGCCGGCGCACCTTGTCCGCCGCCTGTTCCAGGCTGATGCCGCCGACCGGAGGGGCGTAGTGCTGCGGTTGAGCGATTTCCGCAGCGACCGCGGCGGAGGGAACGCTCAACGTCGTCAGCAGGGTAAGGGCAGTAAGGGGGAGTACAAGCACTGACCACAGGCGCCATCGAGCCCGACTGGTACGCCTCGGCGCTTCGCTCAGCGCTCGGCGCTCAGGCGCTTCCGATCGGGCGGTCCTGACGGCGCCCGACGCTTTCGAGCTACTGCCGCGCAGAAAAATCATGCTCGAACACCGGTTGATCAACAGCGTGCATTGTACTCCCAAAAACCATCAGACGGGTGTGACGCGCACCCGCACCTTCAGGTAACGACCGGGGTCGTAGTCCATGCGTGTGGTCTGGGTAACACCCGCGTAGCGGTAGGTCACATCGTAACCGTCGAGTTCTTCACGCTCGTGGGTTTCATAGACCGTTTCGCAGACTTCTCGAGTCTCCCAGCGCACGGCCTGGCGTTCATAGCGATTGGCTTCGGCCCGGCGTTGAATGTCGCGACCGATGGTCCCGCCGACCACTGCCCCCACTGCGGTGCCCACCTTCTTGTTGGTTTTGCTGTGGCCGACCGCGTTACCGATGGCACCGCCGATGACGGCGCCGAGAATCGGCCCCGTGAAGGAGCGATAGCGGCGCTCGGAGCGCACCGGTTCTTCGATCAACCGGCACTGCTCCGTGGGCACGGAATAGCTGACGGTGCGATAGACCGGATCGGCCGCCAGCACCTCAGCGCGCTCGAGACTCGAGCTCGCCTGAGCCGGCGCGCCCGCAAGCGTCGCCGTCAGCATCAGCGACGTCGCCAGAAGCGTGGGTGACAGGGGTCTGCGCGTAAACATGGCTTTTCCTTCGCGGTTTGTAGTGAGGTTGCGCGCAGCTTAGGGCCGGCAGGCTGAACACTGTCTGAATAAAAAAGGCCGTCCCGGGAAGCGGCTGAGAAGCCCGGTTTACGGGCAGTTCAAGCCTGCCAGGGCATGCGTTTCGTCAAGCACCCCAACAATGTCGGCGCTGTCCGGCAGAGTTGCGAGCATCCACCGGGTCAGCCGCTCGTAGTGGGCGACGAAGCGCGCCAGTTCCGATGCGCTCATGCGCCGGGAAGCCGGATGCTGCTGTTCCTGCTCCGTGCGCCAGCGCAGCACGGCGTCGATGCCTGGAACTGCCAGAAAAAGCAGCTCGTCCAGACGCGAGAAGAGCGCTGCATAGGGCCCTTCAAGGGCTTCGTTGATGGTCCGACGCCAGCGGCCGTCGGCGTCCTCTTCCCGCTCGAGGGCGTTTGCGGCGCTGCTCAGCAGCGGCGCAGGCTGCGCGTGCGCGCCCACGCACCAGCCCTCGAAGAGGATGAGGTCCGCACCGCCGGCCAGGACCCGGGGCTCGGCCAACCGGTCGTCGGACGACTTGTCAAAGACCGGGGTTTCCACGGTTTCGCCGCGGCGGAGGGCATCAATGACGGCCATGGCGAGATCGACGTCGTGAGTGCCCGGCACACCGCGGGTGAACAGCAGCGGATGCACCGAGGCAGCAAGGGCCTCGCGTTCCGCCCGGGTCAGATAGAAGTCGTCGAGACCCAGACAGACGGCGCGAAGTCCGGCACTGTGAAAGGCTTCGACAATGAGCGCCGTCAGTGTGCTTTTGCCGGCGCCCTGACCACCGCTGACGCCGAGCACCCAGCCAGACGGGCGCTCTGCTGCGCGGTGCCGGAGCGCCAGGGCAGCAGCCAGTGCCTGCCAGTCCGGCGGCCCGTCGGGCAGCGTCGCCAGCAGCTGACGGGCATCATCCAACGCCACGGCGGGCACCAGGGTGTGCAGAAGGGCTTCAAACTCCATGGATCATCTGCCTTGTCGGACGTCGGAACCTTGAGAGAAAACTGCATCTAATGATGGGTACGACGAGAGGACGGGACAACCCATGACCACCACAGCCGCTTTGAACACCCTTTACGACCGCTTCACTGGCATCGCCGCCCACTTCGACGGAGTCGCCTCACTCCTGCTGCGTCTGATCCTCGGCCCGGTGCTCATCGCCGCTGGCTGGGAGAAGCTCACAGGCGAAAACTGGTTCGGCTTTCAGCTCGAGAGTTTTCCCTTCCCCTTCAACGTGCTTCCGGCCGAGCTGTCCTGGTTTCTCGCGTCCTGGACGGAATTCCTGGGCGGCATCCTGCTGCTCCTCGGACTCGGCACGCGGCTGATTGCCATCCCTCTGGCCGTGACCATGTTTGTGGCCGCCTATGCCGTGCACCTGGACAACGGCTGGGCCGCCATCGCGCCCTCGAACCCGCCCGCCGTCTGTATTCCGGACACGGAAGCGCACGCCGCATCGAATGCAATCGAACGCTATATCAAGTGCCTGAACGTCAACGAGCGCACCATCGAGGCGGCCGAGCGACTGGACCGTGCGAAGAGCATCCTTCGGGAACACGGCAACTACCGCTACCTCAATGGCAGCGGCAGCATCGTCAAGCTCAACGGCGGGATCGAATTCGCCGCCATCTACTTCGCCATGCTGCTTGCTCTCGTGGTGATCGGTGGCGGTCGCTACCTGAGCCTCGACTACTATCTGTCACTGTTCCTCAGGCGGGAATGACGCGCACTGCAGCGACTCCCCTATAATCCACAGCCCAGCCATCCAATCGAGTCAATCGAGCTTCCATGAGTCATCGTCCGACCCTACGCACCAACGCCGCGGCGCTCCTGATCGCCACCGTCATTGCCCTCATCACCGGCTGCGCCACGCAGCCGCCGGCCCCGGCCAGCGAACCCGCCGTCGGTGGGACCGTGGAGATCCAGAAAAGTCCCAACGACGACCGTGAGTACCGCTATCTGGTGCTGGACAATGCGCTTCGGGTCCTCCTCGTCAGCGATCCGGCGACGGACAAAGCCGCCGCCTCCCTGGCCGTACTGCGCGGCTTCTATCACGAGCCTTCCGAATACCCCGGACTGGCGCACTTCCTCGAACACATGCTGTTCATCGGTACGGAGAAGTACCCGGAAGTGGACGCCTATCAGCAGTTCATCTCGGCCCACGGCGGGTCTTCCAACGCCTACACCTCTTCCGAACACACGAACTACTTCTTCGAAGTGCAGCCCGAACACTTCGAACCGGCCATGGATCGCTTCGCACAGTTCTTCATCAGCCCGCTGCTCGACCCCGCCTACGTGGAGCGCGAGAAGAACGCCGTGCATTCCGAGTATCAGCTGCAGATTCGCGACGACGGCTGGCGCGCCGGTGCGGTTCTGAAAACGGCCATGGATCCGGCCTACGTGGGCTCACGCTTCTACATCGGATCCCTGGAAACCCTCGGCGACGGTGTGGATGAAGCTCTCAAAACCTTCTTCGAGGAAGCCTACAGCGCCGATCAGATGGTGCTCGTGGCGCTGTCCAACGAAAGCCTGGACAGCATGGAATCCTGGGTGCGGCCCATGTTCGAGGACATCGAAAATCGCAACATCGGCCCTGCGCCGACGCCAGGGCCCGCCTTCGACTTCGACGGCCTGCCTGCCCGGCTCAGCTATCAGTCGCTCAACGACCGCTACGAGATCAGTTTCAACTTTCCGATTCCGCCGGTCGATCCGCACTATCGGAGTAAACCCGCCTACTACCTCACGAACCTGCTCGGGCACGAGGGAGACGGCAGCCTGCATCAGCGCCTGAAGGCCGAAGGCTGGATCGAGTCCCTTGCCGCGGGCGTGAACCGTCTCGATGCGGGCAACGCAGCCCTTTCCGTGACCATCGAGCTGACCCCGGCCGGCCGGGAGTCCATCGACGAGATCAGCGCGGCGCTGTTCGGCTACATCGAACTGCTCAAAGCGAGCGAGCCCGAAGCCTGGCGCTACGACGAGCAGGCGGATGCTGCCGCTCTGTCTTTCCGCTTTCAGGAAAAGTCCTCAGCAACCGGTTTTGTTTACCGGACGAGTCCGAACATGGCGCTGTATCCGCCGGAGGAAATCCTCGTCGCCGACTACCTGATGGAAGGCTTCGACGCGGCGCTCATCCGGGAGTACCTCTCACACCTGCGCCAGGACAACGTGCTCATCGAACTGTCCGGGCCGGATCTCGAGACCGACGATGTCGAACGCTGGTTCGAAGTGCCTTACCGGCTGGAAACCGATCTCGAGCTCGCGATCGCCGCCGCGCCAGGCACCATGCATCTGCCGGAAGCGAACCCGTTCCTGCCGGATGCTCTGGCGCTCACGGAGTCGGCCACGGCGATCCCGCGGCTTGCCGTCGACCGCCCCGGGGCTGAACTCTGGCTCGCGCCGGACGTGGAATTCCGGGTGCCGAGAGCCAATCAGACCTACACCCTTGCCATCGACGGCGGACTTGCGACTCCCAGGGATCTGGCGCTCGCTCAGCTTTACGCGCGCCTCGTCAACGATGCGCTCAACCCGTACGCCTATCCGGCCATGCTCGCCGGTCTCTCCTACAACATCAGCACGAGCCCGGCCGGATTCCGGCTGTCTGTCTCAGGCTATTCCGACAAACAGGCGGTGCTCATCGAGCAGGTGCTCGACACGTTTACGACCCTGGACATCGACGCGGAACGCTTCGATCTGTATCTGGAGGAGCTCGAGCGCAACTGGCGCAACTTCCGGAACGAGCGACCCTACACTCAGACTTACGCGGCCCTGTCCCACACCGTGCTGAGCACGAGCTTTGCACCGGAAGACCTCGCCGAAGCCGCGGCAGGACTCACAGCGGCTGATCTCGTCGCCTGGCGAGCCGAACGCTTCGACCGCTTCGCCGTCGTCGGCCTCGCCCACGGTAACCTGGACAGTAATGCGCTGACCGCCGTCGACCAACTCTTCGCCAGCACCCTGACCCTTGCAGACATCCCGCTGCTCCGGCCGGAGCTTGCGCTGGTGGAGGAGCCGCTGCTGCTCGAGATCCCTGTGGAGCACAACGACGCCTCCATGGTGCTCTACGTGCAGGATACAGACGCCTCCTTCGACGCCAGAGCCCGGAGCGCCCTGGCCAGCCAGATTCTCCGCCAGTCGTTCTTCTCGAGCCTGCGCACCGATCAGCAGCTCGGCTACGTGGTCACCATGACGAACCGGACGCTCCGCGATCGGGGCGCCCTGGTCTTCATCATCCAATCGCCGGTCGCGTCGCCTGCAGACCTCGAGGCGGCCACCCTCGCCTTCATGGAGACCGAGCTGCCGAAGGTCGCAGCGCTCGACGATGCCGCCTTCGAGCAGTTCAAAGCCGGACTCGTCAGCCGCCTCACGGAGCGGGCGAAGAACCTCCGGGAGCGGAGCGCCCGGTATCTTGCCGACCTCGACGCGGAGGTCACCACCTTCGATTCCCAGGAACGCATCGCCGCCATCGTCAGCACCCTGACCCTGGAGGACGTCACTGCCTATCTCACGGAGACGATGGGCCGACTCGAAGACGCTCGGTTGCTCATCTACAACCGCGGACGCTTCGACACGGTGCCGACCCTGGGCCGGCAGCTTGATGACAGCAGCGCTCTGCAGGGCAACGGCGAAAGCCTCGCCGACTGAACCTCAGTTCGCCAGCTCTTTCCGGTAGGGCGGCAGCGAAGCCAGCAGATCCCGCCCATAGCGCCGGGTGACAATGCGTTTGTCGAGGAGCGTGATTCGCCCCCAGTCCCCTTCGTGGCGGATAAGTCGCCCACAGGCCTGAACGAGCTTCAGGGCGGCGTCCGGGACGGAGAGTTCGTAGAACGGGTTCCGGCCGCGGGCTTCCGCCCACTCGGCCATGGCCTGATCGAGCGGATCGTCCGGGACCGCAAAGGGCAGCTTGGCGATGATCACGTGGCGGCAGAGATCGTCCGGCAGGTCGACGCCTTCTGCAAAGCTGGCAAGACCGAAGAGGACGCTCTGCTGCCCGGCGTTCACATCCTCCGCGTGGGCTTCGAGCAGGGCCTGCTTGGACCCTTCCCCCTGCACTTTCAGGAGCGGCTTCAGCGCCGGCTCCAGGCGGTCGAGGACCGCCAGCATCTGCCGCCAGCTGGTAAACAGCACCAGGGCACTCGGGTCGGTGCCGATCAGTTCGGGCAGCAGCGCCGCGATCTCGTCCGTATGTGCTTCGAAGTCGCTCGGCTCTGAACGCAGTGGCGGCACGACGAAGCGGGCGATGTTCGGGAAATCGAAGGGGCTGGCGATGCGCACGGCGGTGCGCCCTTCGAGCCCGGACCGCTCCAGGAACCGATCGAAACGGCCAACGGCCGTGAGCGTTGCCGAGGTGAGTACCGCGCCGTAGCAGCGGGACCAGAAAGCTTCCTTCAGAAGTGAGCCGGGTTCGATGGGCGCACTGACCAGTTCCAGGTCTTCCAGATGCCGATTCGCCCAGCGGGCCTGCGTGAGTCCCGGCTGGTCGGCGCGACTGTAGGCTTCGAGGAGTTTGAGCATGGCCAGGGCCCGGGTCTGCAGCTGACCGACGGGCGGCTGCCAGTCTTCCGCTTCGAAAGATCGCTCCCAGTCCCGCTTGCCTTCCTGCACCTCCTGCAGCAGTTCGTGGGTGCGGTCGAGCTCGTCGGCCAGGGTGGCAAGAGGTTCCAGCGCTTCACCGGCGACGACCGCGAGGGATTCCGGCACCTGGCCAACGGTGAAGCGGCAGGTTTCCAGGGTGTCGTCCCGGGGCTCGAAGGAAAAAGCTTCCAGTGCCCCTTCGAGGGCGGTCAGCTGCTGCCCGGCCTGGGCGCCGAAGTCGGCGAGGCGGGTGGCAATGTCGATCAGTTCCTGGGGCCGACCGAAGCGCTGAGTCATCCCGCCGATCACCGCCTGCACATTCTCCAGCCAGAGGCGCGAGCTTCTCAGCCGCGCGCTCGCGGAGAAGTGCTGCTGCGTTTTCTCCGGCAGATGATGCGCTTCGTCGATCACGTAGATGACGTCGTCCGGCTCAGGCAGCACCGCGCCGCCGCCCAGGGACAGGTCCGCGAGCACCAGATCATGGTTGGCCACAATCACGTCCGTGCCCTCGAGAGTGTTCCGGGCCTTGAAGAACGGGCACTGCTTGAAATAGCCGCAGCGGTTGTTGGTACAGCCGCGATGGTCCGTGGTCACGCTGCTCCAGGCTTCCGGCGCGATGGCATCGGGCCAGCTGTCGAGTTCGCCGTCCCAGCGCTTTTCGGAAAAGGCCTGCAGCAGGGTCTGATAGAGCGCGTCATTGTCCGCACCCGTGTCCTGCTCGAAGAGCGGAATCTCGGAGGTGCCGCCGTAGCGCAGGCGATCGTCCAGCCGTTTCAGGCACAGATAGCGGCCGCGGCCCTTGGCGAGGGAAAAGTTGAACTCGAGCCCCGAGCGGGCTTTCAGATCGGGCAGGTCCCGGAGCACCACCTGCTCCTGTAGAGCGACGGTAGCCGTGGAGATCACGACCGTCTTGCCGAGATGGCGAGCCACGGGGATGGCAGCAAGGCAGTAGGCGGCGGTTTTGCCGGTGCCGGTACCCGCTTCGATGACGGCGATGCGATCAGCTTCGTCGGTCAGGCTGCGGGCAATCTGCGCAATCATTTCCCGCTGCCCCCGCCGCGCTCGGAAGTCCCGAGCGCCGAGCCAGGCCCGATAGGCGCTCTGAATCTCGGCCTTCAGGGCATCACTCAGACGATCGGTGGCAACAGCGGCTTCACTCATCGGCGGAGCTTAGCCGCTGGCCGGGTGCGCGGCCAGCGACGCTGGCGAGGAGACGCCAGGAATTCGTCGGCCCGGCTTGTCAGAAGAACAGGAAGCCGCGCTTCAGCTTCTTCTGACAGCGATTCAGCTGCTGCTGATAGCGATAGGCCCGGTCGGCGACGCGCCGGGCATAGTCCTGCACGGCCGGCTGCGATTTCCAGACCCCCCGCTTATACCCGGTTGGGCCCACGTAATACGCGAGGTAGAGGCTGTAGGCGTCGGCTTTGGAGAGGCCGAGCATCTTGTGGGTGCGGTGGTTGTACCAGCCAATGAAGTCGAGGGCGTCGCGAATGTCATCACGCTCCACAAACCGACGGCCCGTGGCCTTGCGGTAGTCCTTCCAGGCGTCGTTCGTGGCCTGGGCATAACCGTAGGCGCTCGACGGCCGCGTCCAGGGAATCACCCAGAGCAGCTTGTCCCGCTCGGGCCGGGCCTTCGCCCGGTAGCTCGACTCTTTGTAGATGAAGGACATCCCGACGGACACGGGCATGCCCCAGCGTTTTTCCGCGGCCCGGGCGTGCTTATACCAGCTGCGTTTTTCCTCGAAGATGTCGCAGAGATTGTCCGGCTCTTTCGGCGGGTTGCTCGTACAGGCATTCAAGCCCACGAGCACGAGCGCCGTGAGCAGTGCCGCCCAGCGAGGATCCACGAAGCCGAGGGCCCGCTTAGTCAGGGACAACATCGTGACTCTCCAGGAACTCGAGGAGCGCGGCTTCGTCCATGACCGGGATTTCCAGGCTTTCCGCCTTGGTCAGTTTGCTGCCCGCGCCAGGGCCTGCCACCACCTGGCTCGTTTTCTTCGACACGGAGCCGGCGACCTTCGCGCCGAGGCCAACGAGATGGGATTTGGCCTGATCGCGGGTCATGCGCTCGAGCGTGCCGGTGAGCACCCAGGTCTGACCGGCCAGGGGCAGGGTCTCCGGTGCCGTCACCTCGAGCACTTCCCAGCTGATTCCGGCCCCGGTGAGCCGCTCGATCATCTCCCAATGGAGCGGGTCGGCAAAGTAGCGCACGATGTTCCGGGCAACGATCGGACCCACATCGTCGACCGCTTCCAGGGCGTCCGCGCTGGCTTCCATGAGCGGCTTCAGATCACCGAAGTGGCCGGCGAGATTGAGGGCCGTCGCCTCCCCCACCTCACGGATACCGAGGGCGTAGATAAAGCGAACGAGCGTCGTCTGCTTGCTGGCCTCTATAGCGGCGAGCACGTTTTCGCTCGATTTCTTACCCATGCGGGGCACCTCCGCGAGCGGGTCGAGTTCGAGACCATAGAGATCGGCCGGATCGCGGATCAACTCGAGATCCACGAGCTGCTCGATGAGTTTGTCGCCGAGGCCTTCGATGTCCATGGCCAGGCGGGAAGCGAAATGCTTGATCCCTTCCTTCCGCTGCGCTTCGCAGCGGAGCACGCCGCCGCTGCATCGGGCGACCGCTTCGTCCTCCTCGCGGACGATCTCACTGCCGCAGACCGGGCAGGCCTCCGGCAGGGTCACGGCCGGGGCGCCTTTCGGTCGCTTGCCTTCCACCACCTTGACCACCTGAGGGATCACGTCCCCGGCGCGCCGGACCATGACCGTGTCGCCGAGGTGGACGTCCAGCCGCGCGACCTCATCCATGTTGTGCAGCGTTGCGTTGCTCACCGTCACGCCGCCAACAAACACCGGCTCGAGGCGCGCCACGGGAGTGACGGCACCGGTGCGGCCCACCTGAAACTCCACGTCCAGGAGTCGGGTTGTGGCTTCCTCGGCCGGATACTTGAAGGCAATGGCCCAGCGGGGTTTACGGGTAACCGTACCGAGCGCCGCCTGCTGCGCCAGCGAATCGACTTTGATCACCACGCCGTCGATGTCGTAGCCGAGGCTCTCGCGCCGGGCGAGCAGGTCATCCAGGTATTGCTCGACGCCGTCGATGCCGGCAAAGGACGCCGCGTCACCGTTGATGCGGAAACCCCAGCCGGCCAGGGTTTCCAGCACCTCGCTGTGGCTCTCGGGCGCCCAGCCGCCCTCTGCCCAGCCAAGGGCGTAGCAGTAGAGCGTCAGGGGCCGCTCGGCCGTGAGCTTCGGGTCGAGCTGCCGGAGACTTCCGGCGGCGCCGTTGCGCGGGTTGATGAGGGCCTTCTGCCCGGCCGCTCGAGCGCGCTCGTTGAAGCGCTCGAAGGCATCGAGGGGCATGTAGATCTCGCCGCGAACTTCCATGCGCGGAGGTACGTCGTCGGCCGTCAGCCTCAACGGCACGGCGCCGATGGTGCGCACGTTGGCCGTGATGTCCTCACCGGTGGTGCCATCACCCCGAGTGGCGGCAAGGGTGAGCACACCGTTCTCATAGGTGAGGGCCACGGCAACGCCATCGATTTTGGGCTCGCAGGTAAGGCGGATCTCCGCCCCCTCGCCGAGGCGCGCCTGGCAGCGCGCCAGCCAGTCCTCGAGCTCGCCCATGGTCGTGCCCTTCTCCAGGGAGAGCATGGGGCGCTCGTGGCGTACGGAATGAAACCCGTCCAGGGGCGCGCCGCCAACGCGCTGACTGGGCGAATCGGCGGTTACGAGCTCCGGGTGGTTGCCTTCGAGTTCGAGCAGCTCGTCGAACAGCGCGTCGTACTCTACGTCCGCAATCTCCGGGTCGTCGAGGACGTGATACCGGTGATTGTGATGATGGATGAGCGCCCGGAGCTCGGCGAGCCGGGCTTCCGTGTTCATGCGCGTTTAGACATCCGGCGCCGGGAAAAGTCCACGATGCGCTGCCGATAGTGCTCCACCGTCTGCGCGGTCATGACGTTGCGATGCTCGTCCTTCAGTTCCCCACCGAGGGAGCCGACGATACTCCGGGCGACGCTGAGCATGTCCTCGAAGGCTGCCAGCGGCTCCTCCGGTCCGGGCAGCTGCATGAACAGGCAGAGTCCCGGGCAGCGGATCGCTTCCATGTCGGCCATGTCGAAGGTCCCCGGTTCCACGGCGCTGGCGACGCTGTATTGGACGGACTTCGTCAGCGGTTCCACCCGGTGGAAGATATTCATATCGCCGAACTTGAGCCCGCAGGTTCTGAGCGCGGCAAACAGCTCGTCCCCGGTGTAGGGGCGATCGATCTCTGCCAGAACGTTCATGACAACGAGCTCTTCCACCGGCGCCGCGGCCGGTTGCTCCACGGGATCTTCCGAAGCTCCGCGCCGGCCGCCGCGCCGGCCGAGGGCCGATCGCTCCGAGGCTTTGCGCTGTCCGAGGCGGCGCGGCCGTTTCGGCTCATCGGCGACAATCGGATCGGGCATGGCAACGTCGGCAACTTTTGCGCGCGGCGTGGTCACGAGGGCATCATCGGCCGCGGCGTCCGGGCTTGCTGCTGAAGGATCGGCAGCGTCCCCGCTCGCAGTCTCGGCAGCGACGAGCGATCGATCCGGCGCTGTTGCGCTCAGGGGCTCAACGTCGAGCACCGGTTCCATGCGCGGCTGCGGCTTTTCTTCCTGCCAGTCGTCGCCGAGCAACACAGCGTCGACTTCTTCCGGCGCAGCCCGCTCGGGGGCTGCGTAAGCGCGCCTTTCGCGCGGTTGTTCCGTGGGTTCGAGCAGCAGCGGCGGCGGTTCCAGCTCGAAGCTGCCCTGCTCAGGGTCCGGGCCCTGGACGAGGCGGCCGCCGCCATTCGGCAGCTCACCGCGAAGCCGATCGATTTCGTCGATTTCGTCGTCGGGAATCAGATCCGGTTTGATGTCGATCCTGAGATCCTGACGCCGATCCCGCCAGGCAATCCAGAACCCATGGGCAACGACGGCTGCGATGAGCAGACCACCGCCAATGAGGATGAAGTCTTTGATATCCACACTCGGCTCCCCGGTCGCTCCCGCGACCGTTACACACCACTCTTTCCTGAACTGCTGCCCTGTGTTCCGCACTGCCCGGGTGCGGCCCACAAGCAACGGCGGGTCAGCCCACCATTGCCGCAGCTTCTTCCACGTCCACGGACACCAGGCGCGAAACACCCGGTTCGTTCATGGTCACACCCAGCAGCTGGTCGGCCATTTCCATGGTCAACTTGTTGTGGGTGATGACGACAAACTGCACGTCCTCGGACATGTCTTTAATCAGCTCTGCAAAACGCATGACGTTGGCGTCGTCGAGCGGTGCGTCCACCTCATCGAGCATACACACAGGGCTCGGATTGAGATGGAAGATGGCAAAAATCAGCGCAACCGCTGTCATTGCCTTTTCACCGCCAGACAGCAGCTGCACGCTGGCATTACGCTTGCCGGGTGGTCTCGCCATGAGCGAGACGCCCGTATCGAGCAGATCCTCCCCAGTGAGTTCAAGATAGGCGTGTCCTCCGCCGAATACTTTCGGAAACAGTTCCCCCAGACGTTTGTTTACCGTCTCGAATGTTTCCTTGAATCGAGCCCGGGTTTCCCGGTCGATCTTCCGAATCGCAGCGAGCAAGGTTTCTAATGCTTTTTCCAGGTCGTCGTTCTGCTGATCCAGGTAGATTTTGCGCTCCGACTGCGTCTCGAACTCGTCGATTGCCGCCAGGTTGATGGGGCCCAGCCGGCTGATGCGCCGATCCGTGCGCTCCAGCGCTTCCATCCAGTTCTCTTCGGTCGCGTCTTCGGGCAGCTCGGCCCGGACCGCTTCGAGGGTCATATCCGTGCCCGCAAGCTGCTCGAGCAGGTTCTCTGCCTGCACTTTCAGCCCGTGCTCGGTCACCCGGGCGTTTTCGAGCTTGCCGCGGACCTTGGCGAGGCCCTCTTCTGCCTGACCGCGCTCACCTTCGAGTTCGCGGATGCGGGCGTCGATGTCGTCGAGGGCCTTGCGGGCCTCCGTGAGCGAGCCTTCCACTTCCAGGCGCTCGGCCAGCTTCACCTCCAGGTCGTTCTTCAACTCCGGCAGGGGCGTTGCGCTGTTGGCGATCCCCAGCTGGAGGTTCTCCTGCTGTTCGGCGAGCTCCTTGCGCTGCCGGACGAGCCGATCGCGAGCCGTTTCCGAGGCCGACAGGCGGCTCTGCAGGCTCTGCCACTCGGCATTGAGGCCGTGGTAGCGGTCGCGGCTGGCCCGGGCCTTTTCGCGCGCGGCCGCCAGCGTGGTTTCCGTTTCCTCCCGGACCGTCGACAGTCGGTCGCGGGTTTCCGCCTGACCTTCCTGCGCCGTCAGGGCCGCGGCCAGGCGCGTTCGAGCTTCCTCGAGGCGCGCCGCCTCTTCGGCGATCTGCGCGGCCAGCTCTTCCCGTTCCCGGGCGAGCCGTTCGCGACGGGCGTCGGCTTCTTCGAGCTGCACCCGGCGCACACCGTGGTCGGTCTTCAGCTCCCCGAGGGACTGATTCAGACGATTGATTTCCGCCTGGCGTTCTTCCCGAACAGCTTCGAGACTCTCGATCCGCGAGCGCCCTTCGGCAAGCTGGCCCATGAGATTGGAAAGCGTCTGCTCGGCTTCTTCCACCCGGAGGTTGAGCGTTTCGATTTCCTGGGCCCGCTGGATGATGCCCGCTTCGTCTTCGGCCACCGCATAGCGGCGTACCCAGTCGGGTCCAACCCAGACACCCTGGCGGGTCATGATGCTTTCACCGACCTGAAGCTGGCTGCGCTTGGCCATGGCCACTTCGACCGATTCGGCGGCGTAGATGCCCTGCAGCACGGAGCCGAGGCGCAGATCGTGGCTGCGGATCAGGGACGCAAGGCTGGGCAGATCGCCCGTCATGCTCACGTCCATGGTCGCTTCCATGAGCGTCACGCCGCCTTCGTCGAAGGCACCGAGGGACGCTGCGTAATCGTCGACCCGCTCAACGTGGATCGCCTGCAGGTGATCGCCGAGCACGGTTTCCACCGCCTGTTCCCAGCCCGGCACCACGGACAACACCTCGCCGAGGCGCTCGGCACCGGCCAGGCCCTGGGCCTCGATCCAGTCGTGCGCCTCCCGGGCTTCCCGACCGAGGGCCGCACGCTGCATGGCTTCGAGGCTCGCCAGTTCATGACGCAGGCTCTGCACGTCTTCCCGGGCTTCGTCGAGCACCCGCTCGCGCATGAGCAGATCCTCCCGGGCCGCGGCGAGGCCTTTCAGCGACTCGTCGACCTCCGCTTCGAGGCGGCGCCGCTGATCTTCGACCAGTTCGATTTCCGCCGCGAGGCTGGAAACGTCGTCGGAAGCCACTGGCGCCGGCGCCGCCGCATCGCTTTCCAGCTGTCCGTGGCGGCCCCTGAGCCGCTGCAGCAGCTGCTCGAGGTGTTCGATGCGTGATGCCTGAACTTCCGCGTCCCGCTCGTGTTCGGCGGCCGCGCGGGTAAAGGCATCCCAGTCCGCCTGCCACTGGCGGTAGGTTTCTTCCAGGGCGTCAGCGGCTTTGCGGGCTTCGCCGTCGGCAAACTCCGACTCTCTCACCTGCGGGCCGACGCGAGCGATCTGCTGCTTGAGCTCGCCGATCTGGCCTTCGTCCATATCCAGCTGGCGGGTGGTTTCCTGAGCGCGCTGGGCTACGGTCTCGAGATCCAGCTCGAGTTGCTTGACCCGCTCCTGGTTGAACTGAATGGCTTCCTCGATGCGGGCGATGTCTGCCCCGAGCTGGTAGTAGCGGCCCTGCACGGTGTTGAAGGATTCACTCTGATCCGCATGGGCCTGCCGGGCACCTTCGATCTCCGTGTCCACGCGCTGCTGCGCGGCGGCCGCCTGTTCGAGCTGGATTTCGAGCTGACTGATTTCTTCCTGGCGGGCTTTGAGCTCCCCCTCGAGGGCGCCGTAGCGGAGCGTGTAGAGCTCGGCGGTGAGCTTGCGCTCCTCTTCCTTCAGGACCCGATAGCGCTCGGCAGCCTTCGCCTGCCGGTCGAGATGCTTGAGCTGCTTCTCGAGCTCTTCGCGGATGTCGTTCAGGCGCGAGAGGTTCTCCCGCGTGTGCCGGATGCGATTCTCCGTTTCCCGGCGCCGCTCCTTGTACTTGGATATGCCCGCCGCCTCTTCGAGGTAAACGCGCAGATCCTCGGGCTTGGCTTCCACGAGCTGGTTGATCATGCCCTGCTCGATGATGGAGTAGCTCCGCGGTCCGAAACCGGTGCCGAGGAAGATGTCCATGATGTCCCGGCGGCGGCACTTGTTGCCGTTCAGGAAATAGGCGGACTGAGAGTCTCTGGTGACCTGGCGGCGGATGGATATTTCCGCGTAAGCCGCGTACTCGCCCCCAATGCGTCCGTCACGGTTATCGAAGATGAGCTCGATGCTCGCAATGGCCGTCGGCTTCCGGGAGTTCGACCCGTTGAAGATGACGTCTGTGAGGTTTTCGCCGCGCAGCTGCTTGGCGGAGCTTTCGCCCATGACCCAGCGGACGGCATCGATGATGTTGGATTTGCCGCAGCCGTTCGGACCAACAACCGCGCAACGGTTGCTGGGGAGGGTGACCGTTGTCGGATCGACAAAGGATTTGAACCCTGCGAGCTTTATCTGCTTGAGCCGCATTCTTTAACGGCGCATGCCCGTTCTTATGCCTGTTCTTATGGCTCAGTAGTACGCGAGTACCTGAGCGAGCGCCTCGTCGAGGCCTGGGACCTCAGCGACGCTTGTGGCAAGAGGGGGGTAGCGCGTAGATCGCCCTTGGCTGAGTTCGCGCTAGTCTAATGCAATTGTCAGAGCAGCGTAA
The DNA here is from genome assembly GCA_965230005.1 of Pseudomonadales bacterium. Taxonomy (GTDB): domain Bacteria; phylum Pseudomonadota; class Gammaproteobacteria; order Pseudomonadales; family Azotimanducaceae; genus SZUA-309. The sequence goes on along the minus strand of OZ245934.1, from coordinate 4,482,486 downwards.
CACCCGACGCCCGGTCGAACGCCGAATGAGGCCCTGTTTTTTTGCGGTCAACGCCGAGCGCCCGCGGACCTGTCGGTACTCGCGTGCGCTCGAGCAGCGGCACCGCTCAGTGTGTGCCGCCGTTCCCGTCCCGACAGCCAGCCGCCAGCCGCTTCTCACGACCGTGGAACGCGCGGACCAGTTCCTGCACCCGCTCCACCTGCTTCTCGCCAATGGCGTCGAACAGCGCCTGGTGATAGCGCAGCGTGTCGCGCGCATCGTAGGTCGGGTGCGCGGCCACGAGGCGCTCCATGCGCAGCCCGGCCGGGACCAGCCCCCGCAGCACGGAGCTGAGATAGAAGTTATCCAGCGGTGGCAGGCTGGCCAGCAGGAAAGCTTTCCGTGACGCCAGTACGCCATCCCCGTCTTCCTCCGCCACCGCTTCGCGCATGGCTCCCAGCGCCGCTTTGAGTTCGGTCAGATCGGGGCTTCTGAGACTCGCGAGCTTGGAGAAACACAGGGACTGCATTTCCGTGAAGACCTCGCAGAAATCGGCAATTTCATTGCTCTCCATGGAGCTGACGACGGCGCCGCGCCGCGGAATGATCTCGATGAGGTGCCGGGATTCGAGTATGAGCAGCGCCTCGCGCACGGAGCCGCGGGAGACGCCCAACTCTCCGGCCACTTTCAGCTCCTGGATCCGGGTCGCTGGTTTGAGACGCCCGGCGATGATCTCACCGCCCAGATGATCGGCAATCTGCTCCGTGAGCGTGAGCGCCGGTTCGAAATTCATGTTCCTCTCCATGTGTGCCATGTGTACTGCCTCGTCTTGGCTCCTGGAGGTGACCCTGGGCGCGGGATCCTGGGCTTCTCCGAGCCCTCGGATCTCAAGGTCACCGCGCCCTGATCGGGTGTCGGAGCGCTGTTCATTCCTTCGTAACTGCCGGCGTAGCAGCCCGGACCGGGCTACCGCGTCGAGGGGAGGCCTCGACTCGCCTGATTGTTGGACCACAGCCTTCCCGATTGGTTCGCTCCCGGATGCCGGGAATCCAGCGGGGCCGGGTTGGATTCGCGGCGCGGTTCCTAGCCCCCCGGCGGCGACGCCTGGCTCGGGCCGAGCGAGGTTTCCAGCGGTGGCGCGAGTGTCGCCTCGAGCTGCAGGGGTGCGGCAGCGACCTCCGCAACCGCGACCGGTTCGGACACCCATTCCCAGTCGCCGGGATGCGCCATGGCCGTGCCCGCCTGGCTGAGGCGGACGACGACCTCCACTTCGCTGGCGCTCGACAGCGGCAGCGCGGGATTCATGCTGACCGCATCGTCCAGGCGGATGGTCCCGGGGACCTGATGCGACGGACGCCGGACCACGGCATAGGGCATGCCGCCGCCCACAGGCCGGGCAATTACGAACAGCGTCATGTTGCGCGGCGGGGCTTCGCCGGCTGCCACGGCGACATCGATGCTGCCCGGCAGGTCACCGAGCCGGGCGCGCGCCTCTTCGAAGCCGGCCTGCAGATTGGCCCGCTGCGTTGCCGCCAGCTCGCCCGAGAGGGCGCGATTGAGCAGGGTTACCGCTTCACCATAGGCAGCTTCCTGAAAAGCGGCGACCGCGAGCATTTCCAGGACCAGCGGCTGGTTCGGGTCGTTCGCCAGCACCCGCTCGGCAATGGTCTTCGAGGTACTGTCGAGCTGCCCTCGGGCCGCCAGATAGCGCGCCTGCAGCCAGAACAGATCGATGCTCGGATCGTCTCCGTGGAGACCGTGTGCCGTCGCAAAGGCCTCTGCCGCGGCAGTGAAGCGGGCGAGACGCAGGTTCGCATGGCCGAGCAGAAACCAGCTTCGGGCGTCGTCGGGCCGGGCATCGACCCGCTGCTGGAGGCGCTCACGCCACTCGTCGAGCCCTTCCGAATCGGACGCCGGATCGAGGGCGAGCAGCGCTTCGGCGCCCGCCACCCCGTTCGCCGCCGGGTCGCCAACGGCCTGATAAACGCCGACTGTAAACAGCACCAGCAATGCTGCAGCAGCCCCCGCCAGACCCAGCCAGGAACCACTTTTCCCGGGCTCCGGTGCCGCTTCGCCGCCCTCGTAGTCCGCCAGGAGTGCAGCGCCCAGCTCAGCTTCGAGCACTTCCTGATCCTCTGGCTGGCCGACGCCACCGGCGAGCTCGCCCCGGAGTTCCTCCAGACGGTCCTCGTAAAGTCGCCGCACGGTCTCATCCCGGGCTTCCGGGGTGCCGACTTCCCGCTCCCTGAGCGCCAGCAGCACCAGGCCGGCGGCCGCACCGAGGAGAATCAGGGACCAGAGCACGAACATCTCAGCTGCCTCGCTCGCGGAGCAGCTGCTGGATCCGGTCCTGCTCGGCTGCCGAGAGCGTGACGACCGGCCGCGGGCGCACCATGCGCAGCAGCACGACAAGGCCAATGAGCGCAAAGGCCACCGGGGCCAGCCAGAGAACCCAGGTGCCCGGCTTGAAGGGCGGGTTGTAGAGCACAAAGTCCCCATAGCGGGCCTGGAGGAATTCGCGGATCTGCTGATCGCTCATGGCTTCCTCGACGAGGAGCCGGTAGACCGTGTCGCGCAGGTCCTTGGCGATGGGTGCGTCCGAGCCGGACAGGTTCGTGTTCAGGCATTTCGGACAGCGGAACTCGTCGATGAGCAGCTTGTAGCGGGCTTCGAGATCCGGGTTCGGGAATTCGTGAATGTCCACCTGACCGGCTGCGAAGCTGCCGCTCGAGATCGCCAGCAGCAATCCGGCACAGAGCGAAGTCAGCCAGGGGACGGGGAATGAAGCACTACTCATAGTCAGAGCGGATTTCCAGCTGCGCGAGGATCGGCGCAATCTCGTTGCGCCAGACGCGGGGGTTAATCTCGCCGACCCGCTTGTAAATGATCCTGCCACTGCCATCGAGGAGAAAGCTCTCCGGCGCGCCATAGACGCCAAGCTCGACGCCGAGGCGCCCATCGACGTCCTCGAGCACAAATTCATAGGGGTCGCCGAACTCCGCCAGCCAGCGCAAGGCTTTGGCCGCGTCATCCTTGTAGTTCACACCCACCACCCTGAGATCGGTGAGCGCGTCGATGCGCAGCAGCTCTTCATGCTCCGCTTTGCAGGTGGGGCACCAGGTCGCCCAGACATTGACGAGCACCGGCTCCCCCACGAGGTCCGCGCGCGTCACCTCGCGGGCGGGATCGCCGAGCACGGTGGCGTTGAACTCCGGGAAGGGTTTGTCGAGGAGCGCCGAGGGCAGGCGATGCGGGTCCTCGAGCCGAAAGCCCAGATAGCCGAGCACGACGATGAGCGCGAAGATCCCGAGCGGCACGAAGAGGCTCGCACGACTCACGACGCAGCTCCTGCCACTGCCTCTGCAGGCGCTGCGTCCCGCGCCGTTTCACGACGCTTCAGGCGCCGATAGCGGGCATCGGCTACGGCCACACAACCGCCGAGAGCCATGAGCAGTGCGCCCAGCCAGATCCAGCGGACGAAGGGTTTCACCTGAATGCGGATCGCCCAGGCACCGGCCTCGAGGGGTTCGCCGAGGGAAAGGTAAACATCGCGGGTAAAGCCGGGATCGATGGCCGCCTCGGTCATGACGTTGCGCCGGGCCAGGTAGTTACGCTTCTCCGGACGCAGCGTCAGGCGCCGGTCGCCTTCGACGATCACGAACTCGCCCTGGTCGGCGATGTAGTTGGGTCCGTTAACCCGGTTAACGCCGAGGAAGCGGACTTCCCGCTCTCCCACCACGACGCTGTCCCCGGGCGCCATGCGCAGATCGCGCTCTGCAGAAAGCTGGCTGGTCAGGGCAACGCCGAGCAGGGTCACGGCGAAGCCGAGATGCGCGAGCTGCATACCAACATAGGCAAGCGGTGGCCGACTCTTCCGCAGGCGTTTGAACAGATCCACCGCATGGGTGCCCAGAATCCACAACGCCAGCACCAGGGTCAGGGCGACGAGCAGGTCGACGGCGCCGGAGACCACGAGCGGCAGGCCCACGCCCAGCACCAGGCTGCCGATGGCCACCCAGCGGAGCTCGCGGACGAGCTTGCTGCCCGGGGTGCGCTTCCAGTTCAGCACCGGAGCAACACCCAGGGCGAGGGCCAGCACCAGCATCAGGGGCACGAAGCCGGCATTGAAATACGGCACGCCGACGGAGATCTTCGCGCCACCCGTGAACACCTCGTAGGCGAGCGGATAGAGCGTACCCAGCAGCACGAAGGCCATGGAGATCACCAGCACGATGTTGTTGATGAGCAGAAAGGCTTCGCGGCTGAAGAAGGTGTAGCTCGCGCTCGAGCGGATCGCCCCGGTACGCAGCCCGTAGAGCAGCAGCGAGCTGCCGACGATGAGCACCAGGAAGATGAGAATGAACAGGCCCCGGGTCGGGTCCACGGCAAAGGCGTGCACGGAGGTGAGTACCCCGGAGCGAACGATGAAGGCACCGAGGAGCGATAAGGAGAAGGTCGTGATTGCCAGTAGCAGCGTCCAGGATTTGAAGGTCCCGCGCTTCTCGGAGACCGCGAGAGAATGCACGAGCGCCGTGCCCGCAAGCCAGGGCATGAAACTCGCATTTTCCACCGGATCCCAGAACCACCAACCGCCCCAGCCGAGTTCGTAATAGGCCCACCAGGAGCCAAGGGCGATGCCGACCGTTAGGAAAGCCCAGGCGACGTTCGTCCAGGGTCGCGACCAGCGGGCCCAGGCGGCGTCGAGGCGTCCGGAGAGCAGGGCGGCGATGGCGAAGGCGAAGGCAACGGAAAAACCCACGTAACCCATATAGAGCATGGGCGGATGGACGATGAGTCCGAAGTCCTGCAGCAGTGGATTGAGATCGGCACCTTCCGCCGGGGTCATGGGTACGAGACGCTCGAAGGGGTTGCTGGTGAAGATCAGGAAGGCGAGAAAGCCGATGTTCAGCAGGCCCATGACGCCGAGCACCCGGGCCTGGAACGGGGCCGGCAGATCGCGGCCCTTGATCGCTACCGCCAGCATCCAGCCGGCCATGATCAGGATCCAGAGCAGGAAAGACCCTTCGTGCGCGCCCCAGACCGCACTGAATTTGTAGTACCAGGGCAGCAGCGTGTTCGAGTTCGACGACACGTAGGCCACAGAGAAGTCGTCGACGAGAAAGGCGTAGGTGAGCACCGCAAAAGACAGGGCAATGAACACAAACTGACCAGCCACGAGTGTGCCGGCTGCCGCCATGTAGTTCTGCCGCCCGAGGGACGCCCCGGCGAGACCGAAAACGCTGATGAGTCCGGCGAGGCCCAGGGAAATGACGAGGGCGAGGTGCCCGAGTTCAACGATCATGATGCTGGCGTTGGATCTCTATCAAAGGGACTGACTAATAGTTCAGAGGATTGGGTTTCCCCTGGTGCCCCGGCGACATTTCTGCGAGCTCCGGTGGCATGTAGTTCTCATCGTGCTTGGCGAGCACCTGGTTGGCTTCGAAGATGCCGTTCCGGTCGAGCTTGCCCTGCACGATGATGCCCTGCCCCTCCCGGAACAGGTCCGGCAGGATACCGCTGTAGCGGACCGTGAATTCCGAGCCCACATAGTCCGTGAGCACAAAAGACACATCGAGGCTGTCCGGGTCCCGGGCAACGCTGCCGTCGAGCACCATGCCACCGGCGCGGATCTGCGCATCCACCGGCGCCTCACCGGCGGCGACGGCTTCCGGTGGATAAAACATGTTGATGTTCTCGTTCAGCGCCATGAGCACGAGGGTGATGCTCACCCCGGCGCCGGCGACGAGAAACAGCACGGCAAAAAGTCGATTTCTTCGCTTCGGATTCACCCCAGACCTCGAGAGCTTTCCGCATCCGGTATTTGATCACGAGACGGGGGCTCCGTTCCCGCCTGACGTTTCGCAAGTGCCTGAGCGTCGCGCAGGTATCGCCGACGCGCCGCCGAGAGGCTGAAGACGTTGGCAGCCAGCACCAGCAGCGTCGCCCCGTAGGCGAGCCAGACGTAAAAGCCGTGCCCGCCCATGGCCAGAAAGTCGCTGAAGGAGTCGAAGCTCATGCTGCCGCCCCCGCAACGATCTGTTTCACCCAGCTGGTGTTTTTCTCCCGCTCGAGAATGGTCAGCTTCAGGCGGCCGATCAGATTGGCGCCGAACAGGCAGTAGAGGCCCACGGCATTGAGCAGCAGCGGCACCCACATCTCCGGCGGCATGGCCGGCGCTTCCGTGAGCTTGAAGGTCGCGGGCTGATGCAGGGTCAGCCACCAGTCGACAGAATACTTGATGATTGGGATGTTGATGGTGCCTACCAGCGCGAGCACCGCACAGGCCCTGCCGGCCGCCTCTTCACGGGGGATCGCCTGGCGCAGGGCATAGAGTCCGAAGTACAGAAAAAGCAGCACCAGCATGGAGGTGGTGCGGGCATCCCAGACCCACCAGGCGCCCCAGGTGGGCTTGCCCCAGACCGCGCCGGTAAAGAGCGCCAGCGCCGTCATGGACATGCCGAAGGGTACGACGCTCGCCAGCACCATATCCGCCAGCTTCATGCGCCAGACCAGCAGCACCAGCCCGGCGGCGCCCATGAGCATGTAGGCGCTCTGCGCCAGCATGGCGGTGGGTACGTGCACATAGATGATCCGGAAGCTGTTGCCCTGCTGATAATCCTCCGGCGCGAAAGCGAGCCCCCAGACTGTGCCCACGGTGAGCAGGACCGCGGCGAGAACGCCGCAGCCGACCTGCCAGGGCCCGCTGATCTGGTAGAACCAGCGCGGCGAACCCATCTTGTGCCACCACTCTTTGAGCTTCATCCGTCTACTGTTCCAGACTGACCTTGAGCGCCGCGTGAATGCCGAAGGGGGCCAGGGTCAGCGACGCCATGGTAATCACCCCAAGCCAATAAATCTGCGCCATGGTCTCAATCCCGGCCATCTGCTCGGACACGGCTCCGGCGCCAAAAATGAGCACCGGCACATAGAGCGGCAGCACCAGGAGCGCGAGCAGCACACCGCCGCGCCGGAGGCCCACCGTGAGCGCCGCACCGATGGCACCGATGAAGCTCAAAGCCGGCGTGCCGATGAGCAGCCCGACCATCAGGGTTGGCAGGGCACTTGACGGCAAATACAGAATGAGCGCGGCAAGCGGTGCCAGCAGTGCCATGGCCAGGCCGCTCATGGCCCAGTGCACGAGCACCTTCGCCAGCAGCACCAGAAAGGCCGGTTCGGCCTTCAGAAGCAGCTGCTCCAGGCTGCCGTCCTCGTAGTCGCGCCGGAACAGCGCCTCGAGGCTCAGCAGGTTCGCGAGGAGCACAAGCACCCAGATGATCGCCGGGGCATAGTCTCTGAGCGCGTCGGGTCCGCCACCGGTCGCGAGGGCAAAGAGGCTGATGGCGAGGAAGAGAAACACCAGCGGATTCAAGACCTCCTCGCTGTGCTGCACGAGCAGCAGCCATTCGCGCCGAAGCTGGGCAGCAAAGCCGCTCACGGCAATGCTCCCAGCTCGAGCACCGTACTGCCTGGAACGTCGAGCGCCTGGTGAGTGGCACACAACGCTGCGCCACCCCCCTCGAGGTGTGCCACCAGCAGCGCCTGGACCAGGGCCATGCCGTCGGCGTCGAGGGCCGTAAAAGGCTCGTCGAGGAGCCACAGGGGCGCCCGGTCGAGCATGAGGCGGGCGAGCGCCACCCGACGCTGCTGACCGGCCGACAGGCGGCCGGCGAGAATGTGGTCATAGCCGGCCAGCCCTACCCGTTCGAGCAGCCCCGGCAGATCCTGGTCCTGCACCTCTGTCAGCCCCGCGTACCAACGCAGGTTTTCCAGCGGCGACAGGCCTGCCGCAATCCCCGGGCGATGCCCCAGATAGGCGAGCTCAGCGGCCTCGATGGTGCCTTCATAGTCAGGAAAGAAGCCGGTCACGCAGCGCAGGAGCGTCGACTTGCCGCTGCCGTTCGGGCCGGTCAGGGCCACGCACTCACCGGCTCCGAGGCTGAGGTTCAGGCCCGCAAAGAGCCGTCGGCCCTCGCGTTCGCAGCGCAGGTCCTCGATCCTGAGAAGAAGATCATTCACTTCGGTGGGGGGCGGGCTCTCAACAGAAGGTGCTTGGCGCCGGGCAGTATATGCCATAAGCCACGGGCCGGTTGTCCGCCCTGCACCGGTTCAGCGGGTGGCGTTTCAGCGCGCCGGCTTCACCACAAAGCAGGGGTCGTAAACGCCGGCGAGCTTCATACGACCCTGAGCGACGAACTGCTGCAGCAGGTTGTCCAGGGCGCTGGCGAGGGACTTGTCGGCGTGCAGCTCGAAGGGCCCATCGCTGCGGATCATGCGGATCCCGTGGTCCTTGACGTTGCCTGTGACGATGGCGCTGAACGCCCGGCGCAGATTCACGGCCAGCTCATGGGGTGGCAGATCCCGGGACAGGGTCAGCCCCGCGACGCTGTCGTGGCTGACATCGAAGGGATGCTGGTGCGCCTCCGGCACGTCCAGGAGCCAGTTGAAGTAGTAGGCATCCCCGTCGCGACGGCGCTGCCGGCGGACATCGCGGATCGCCCGACCCATGACCCGGCCCACTTCCGCCGCGTCACCGATGACGATCCGATAACGGCTCGCAATTTCGTCACCAAAGGTGAGTCGCAGGAACGCGTCCAGCTCCTCGAAATAGGCTTTGGCCGAAGCGGGGCCCGTGAAGATCACCGGCAGCGCGATGTGCCGGTTGGCGGGCTCGAGGAGAATACCGAGGAGATAGAGAATCTCTTCGGCCGTGCCGACACCGCCGGGAAACACGAGGATACCGTGCCCGAGGCGCACGAAGGCTTCCAGGCGCTTCTCGATATCCGGCAGCACCACGAGGTTGCTGACCACCGGGTTCGGCGGTTCCGCGGCGATGATGCCCGGCTCTGAAAGCCCCAGGTAGCGACCTTCCCGGAACCGCTGCTTCGCATGACCCACCACGGCCCCCTTCATGGGGCCTTTCATGGCGCCGGGGCCGCAGCCGGTGCAGATGTCCAGGTTGCGCAGGCCCAGGTGATAACCGACTTCTTTCGTGTAGTCGTACTCATCCCGGGAGATGGAGTGTCCGCCCCAGCAGACGACGGTCCGCGGCGGCAGGTCCGGATCCAGGACCCGGGCGTGCTTGAGGATGTGGAACACCGCATCGGTGATGCCGTCCGAGGTGCCGAGGTCGAAGAGATCCGAGTCGGAGACGTCGGTGCCGATGAAGACGATGTCTCTCAGCACCGCGAAGAGATGCTGACGCACCCCTTCGATCATGCGTCCATCGACGATGGCCGAGGCCGGTGCATTTTTGATGACGAGCTTCAGGCCCCGGGTACGCTTGCCGATGGCGATGGTGAAGTCCGAAAAGGCCTCGAAGATCGCCGCTGCATCGTCGGATTCGCTGCCCGTATTGAGAACGGCGAGGGCACATTGGCGGAACAGCGAATAGAGCTGAGTCTGCTGACCGGCCGTGTCCGTGAGGGTGTCTATCTCACGCTGAGAAAGGAGCTCGAGGGAACCCCGGGGGCCGACGGTGATGTCGACCTTGTGGTCGCTGTGCTCAGAAGCTGATCGTGGCGCCGACATAAAACTGCCTGGGCATGGCCGGGAAATAACGATAGCCAAGGGGATTGAACTGGGTGAAGTCGGCCCGGTCCGCGTACTGCACGTCGAACAGATTGATGATCCGCGCGTAGAAGGTCCAGGTGTCGTTCAGCACGGCCCGGCCACGGAAGTTGGTGACGAGATGGCCATCGTACTCGGCCGTGTTCGACGCGTTGATGTAGTGCTCCCCCAGATAATTAAGCTCGAGCTCCGTATCGAGCCAGCGCGTCGCCTGCCAGCCCCAGCGACCGTTTGCGAGCCACCGGGGCGCAGTGTCCACGAAGTTACCTTTCTCGATGGGCTCGCCGCCGGCGATGTTCGAGTCGAAGTCGTACTTGTGTTCCGCGTAGGTGCCGGAAATCGCGAAGGTGTGGTCACCCCAGGTGCGGAAGGCTTCCGCCTCGATGCCCCAGGCCTTGGTCTTGCCATCGGAGACGTTGAAGCCCGCGGAATCCCGGAAAATGAAGTTGTCCGTTCGCTCCGCGTAACCGGCGACGTTCCACCAGCCGCCCCGATAGCCGATCTCCAGGGAGACGAGCTCCTCGCTCTTCAGATCGGCGACGTCCTGGAAGCGCTGCAGCCGGTAGAGCTCTGTTGCCTGAGGCGGGCGGAAGCCCGAGCCGAAGGTGAGGTAGCCGATACCGGCGGCGATGTCGCGCTCGACGCCGATGCGGCCGGCGACGTTCGTGAAGTCGTCCTCGCGGCTTTCGGGCCGATTGTAGAGGCAGCCGCCGAAGCCACATTCGGTGCCGTCGTCCCGGGTGTTTCCGTCGAGCATGAGGTTCGTATAGTCGTAACCGAGATACTCGAGCCGCAGGCTGTGCACGAGGCGCGTGCCTTCGGCGAATTCCCAGGCAAGGTCGTAGTAGCCGGCGGCAAGGAAGCTGTCGACGTCGTAGTCGTACTGCTGGCCCTGGGGCCGAACGGCGTTGTTGAAGGGCGACGAGTCCGTGAGCGGCTCTGCCTGAAACTGATCGAGATGCCCCGCCATGTACTCCACCTGCGCGCCGACGGTCATGCGCAGGTCATCCCGCTCGATGGCATCCATGCCGAAAACGACACCGCCACTCACCTGATCGTTCCGCTCCCGGGGCTGACCGGGCAGGAAGTGCTGGAGAAAGTCCATGTCGGAAGCGCGCAGGTAAGGAACGAAGTAATAGTTGTCCTTCGCCCAGCGGGAGGCGAAGCGGATGGACCTCGCGTTCCGATAGGCTTCCGGCGCCGGGTTGGTGCTGCGCAGCTCGTCGTCCTTGTAGACCTCAAAGCCGTTCACGAAGGCGCCGGTTTCCTGATTCAGATTCGTGAAGTTGAGGGTGTTTTCCACGTCGAAGCCGCCGACGGTGGTCCGGTGCACGAGGGAGACCTTCTGCTGGTCGTGGCCCGTGTCGTCCCGGTAGCCGTTTGTGGAACTGCCGAAGAGCGTGCCGGCGAACTGGTGTCGTTCCGTCTCCACGTTGAATTCGCCGGTCAGGCGGTAGGTGTCGTAAGAACCGTACTCGGCGCCGATGCGATTCCGGGTCGGGATCCGATTCAGAACGTTGATGGCGCCGTGAAGCGCGTTGCCGCCGAGGACCGCGCTGGCAGGCCCCCGCCAGACTTCGATGCGGCCCGCCTGTTCCGTGTTGAGCTCGAAGAGGTTGTTGACGTTGCAGAAACCGGCAGGGCGGACCGGGATGCCGTTCTCCATGAAGAGAAACTCGCCGCAGGCGCCGGCGCCCGTGAGCACGGCGGAGCGGATGGCAGTGAGGTGCTCCTGACCGGAACCCCGGGAAATCCAGACGCCGGGCACCCGAACCAGCGCTTCCGTGGGATGCATGGCGCCGATGAGCTCGAGTTCTTCCGTGTCGATGGCATTCCAGCTGCCGACTTCCCCGAGGCGGGTGGCCAGGGCACCGTCGCCACTGACCAGGATCTCCTCGATGACCGGTCCGGCAACATCGGTACCGGCAGCCGGCTGCCCGTCGCCTTCATCAGCCGCTGAGGCGCCGGCCGCGTAGATCAGTCCTGCGCCCAGAAGGGCTGCGCACTGCTTCATTATTGTTTTCCTCTCCAGCAAAGCGTTCGGACAGCCTGACCGCCACGCCAGCGGCGCAGCCTTCAGAGAATCCCAACGCGGCGTGGACACTAAAGCAATCGCAGGGGGGGCCGCAAGGTAAGGCCGGACCGTTGAGTCAGCCTCAGGGCATGCGGAGATCGAAGCTCACGGAGCTGACCTCGCCCGGGGCCATACCGGGGCCGTAGGCCCAGCGGATCGCGCGATAGTCGGCCGCAGAAGCCGCTCGCGCGGTTTGTCCCTCTCCGACCATCAGCTCACGCGGGTCCGCGAAAGTCACCCCGTCTACGGAATAGGAGATGGTCGTCGCCCGGCCCTGGGCAGAGCCGTCGAGGTACAGGGTGCCATCCGGCAGTGGATTGGTGATGACCACCGAACCCGGGGCCACCTGCTGCGTGGAGGTGTTTTCGAAGGTGATGGTGTAGCGCAGCACGTCACCGGGGTAAACCTCCGTGAGGGGCTCGGTCATTGCCTCGTTCACGGCAATGGCGCCTGCATCGATCACCCCGGCAGTCGTCGAGGCGGCGGTGGCATCCGTCACCCGTTCCACGGTCGTCGTCAGCGTGACACCGGCCTGGGCCAGCACGCCGATGCCCATGAGCAAAGCAAACAGGCCAAGTCGGCCGGCACGGCTGGCGGAAAAACAGGTGCGGTCTTGGCGGTTTCCTGCGGATGGCGTCATGGTCAGGCGGTCCTTGTCGGTCGGATGTCGATGCTTTCCGTGTCCGGGTCGAAATCGATCTCAGCCTCGCCGGCTTCGAGCTGGCGGAGCACGGCAGCACACTTGCTGTCGAGGTCATGCTCTGCGGGACCGTAGTCGGTTCCTTCCCGGAGCACGAAGGCCTCGATGATACTCCGAAGCGCTTCCGCCGAGAGGCTGTTCGTGGGAATCTTCACGGCGCTCCTCACACCAGTCATGACGCGGCGCAGACGAGAAGCGTGAACTGTGCCCCATCTTGTGCCGCTGGCCTGGGCGAATCCTTGAAAAAGGGCGCCCGAGGTGCCTTACTTATCTTTCAAATCAGTAGTTTACTGGCGTTCCAACAGGACAGGGAACCATGGCAGAACAGCAGGACCACATCCTGATCGTCGAGGATGAACCGATAACGCGCGATCAGCTCGTCTCCTATTTCGAAGATGAAGGATTTCGAGTGACCTCCACCGGTAACGGCGACGAAGTGTTGTCGCTGGTGATGGACTCAGACGTCATCCTCGTGCTCCTCGATATCAAGCTTCCGGGAAAAGACGGCCTCACGCTGACGCGCGAAATCCGCACGCAGTCCGATGTCGGCATCATTCTCGTAACCAGCAAGCAGGAGCAGATCGATCGGATCCTCGGCCTCGAGTCGGGCGCCGACGACTACGTGACGAAACCCTTCGATCCCCGGGAACTCCAGTCCCGGGCTCGAAACCTGATCCGCCGGGTACACATCCAGCAGAAGCAGCGCCGGAAGAACCACATCCGGACCTTCGAAGGCTGGCAGCTGGACCTGAACAAGCGCGAGCTCACCGCCCCGGACGGCGAACAGACCACGCTCTCCGCCGGCGAATACCAGCTGCTGCTGGCCTTCATGGAAAAGGCCGGGGAAGTCATGAATCGCGACCAGCTCATGAACCGCATCCGCAACCGCGAGTGGTTCCCGGACGACCGCTACATCGACGTGCTCGTCGGTCAGTTGCGCAAGAAGCTCGGCGAGCGGGCCGCCAACGCCAAGATCATCGCCACCATCCACGGCACCGGCTACCTCTTTACGCCCGAAGTGGCGTGATGCCGCGCCCGTGGGCAGCAGCCCTGGGCGTGACGGTCACTCAACCGTGTGGATCCCCGGTTTATGGGACCATGCATGTGCCGGTCCATCTGGTTAAGCTTTGCCGCGGAATGCGGGCCTTGAGACCGTGGTAGACAAAAAAATCTACGAAAGCGCGTCCACGCTGGTGAGACGCACCACCTGGCACGACCAGCCGGTTGTGACCAAGTCCCTGAAGGCGAGCGCTCAGACGCCGAACGCCATCGCCCGCTATCACCACGAATTCAACATCAATCAGTCCCTGACGAGCCCCTATGTCTGCCGGGCCCTCGCCATGGACGATCGCGCCCCGAAGATCATCTTCGACGATCCGGGCGGTGAATCCCTGCGCACAGTTCTGCAATCGAGAAACCTGACTTTCGACGAGCGCATCGACATCGCCGTCGAAATCACCAAATCGCTGCAATCGATCCACGACGAAGGGGTCATCCACCGGGATCTGAATCCCGGCAACATCGTCATCTGCGACGACCCGACGGTCGTGTATCTGATCGATTTCGGCCTCGCGACCCTCGTGCCCCGGGAGTACCCGGAGAGCGAGCCCTTCAGCCAGCTGACAGGCACCCTGCCCTACGTCTCACCGGAACAGACCGGCCGGGTGAACCGGGTCGTGGACTACCGCACAGACCTCTACTCCCTGGGAGCCACCCTTTACGAACTCTTCAGCGGTCACCCGCCCTTTACCAATACGGATCCGCTGGAACTCATTCACGCGCACATCGCGAGCACCCCCCGGCCGCTGTCCGCGGTGGCGGAGCAGGTGCCCCGCTGGCTATCGGAGGTGGTGCTCAAGCTCCTCGCCAAGCAGCCGGAAGATCGCTATCAGTCCGCCGCCGCGGTCCGCGACGATCTCCTCGAGGGGCAGAACCACTCGAACGTCATCCCCTTCCGCCTCGGCCAGACCGACGCCCCGGGTCAGCTCGCCATGCCGAAGCGCCTGTACGGGCGCTCCCAGGAAGTGCACCAGATCGGCGAGCTCATCCGCCGGACCCAGCAGGGCGAAGTGCTGTTCCTGGAAGTCACCGGCGCCGCGGGGATGGGCAAAGGCGCCCTCCTCTCGGAGATCAGTCGCCAGGGGGCGGAAAGTGAACTGCTGGTCGCCCGGGCCAGCGGGCCCCGCTTCGATCTCCGGGACACGGACGCCATCTGGCTCGAGCTCCTGCGCCAGCTGCTGCGCCAGGCGCTGTCGCTCGGCACCGGCGCCGGCGACGCGATCATGGCGCGGGTAAGCGCCCTCGACGGCCCGGATCTGCAGTGCCTGAAGCCCTTCATTCCCGAACTGAAAACGCTCCTCGAAGAGAATCACGAAGCCTCTGCGGGGCTGCCGAATCGGGGCATCCGCACCCTGCTCCGGGCCCTGGCACCGCAGCCGCTGTGCCTGATCCTCGAACATACGGACGAGGTGCCGAGCGAGTGTCTCGGCGCGCTCCTCGAAGTCTCCCTCGACACGCGCAACCTCATCCTCGTGTTCGCGTCTGAGCACGGCCACGAAGACCTCTTCGAAAATCCCCGGGCCGCCACGAAGCGTGCGCTCATCGAGATGCAGCCCTTCGACCGGGCGGACGTGCGGAGCCTTGTTTCCGACGTGCTCAGCCAGTCCGAGGCGCGGGTCCGGGAGCTTGCCGCAGAGATTCACCTGAAAACCGACGGGGTACCGTCGAACGTGCTCGCCCTGCTGGAAGAGCTGCACCGCATGGGCGGCATCAGCCACGATCCGAGCGGCTGGACCTGGGACATCGACCGGGTGCGCGGCCACTTCTTCAGTCGCAACACCACCGAGCGGGTGCTCGCGCATCTCGACAATCTGCCGACGCGCACGCGCAATCAGCTGGCCACGGCAGCGGCGATCGGAGAACAGTTCACGGTTGCTTTTCTGGCCAAGCTCCTCGATCGGACCGAAGCAGATACTGCCGCTGATCTGCGGCCAGCCGTCGGCGTTGGCTTACTCGTTACGCTGCCGGTGGGTGACTACTCGGAGCTCATGCAGTATCAGTTCGCGCACCCGCGGATCCGAGCCCTCGTCTATGGCAGCATCGACGAGGTGGCGAAGCCCGAGCAGCACGTGCGCATCGCCCGTTTCCTCATGGAAGGCAGCCGTCCGGAAGGGGCGAAGCTTCTGCAGATTGCGGACCATTTCAACGCGGCCACCAATCCCACGGAATCGGATCCGGAGCGCCGCGCGGAAGTCGCCCACTACAACCTCCTCGCCGCCCGGGAAACCCTGCGCCAGGGTGTCTTTCAGCAGGCCTACAAGTACTGCCGCTCGGGCCTGGCGCTGATTGAGCAACCTGCGGAACCCATTTACCTCGATCTCTGCCAGTGTGCGGCGGAAGCCGCGTTCTTCTGCGGCGATTTCGAACAGCTCGACCGGGTCCTGGCGGGTGCGCCACAACACAACTCCACCCTCGCAGAGATCAAGATTCGCGCCGCCGTCGTCCAGAACCACCTGAGCGAAGCCCGGGATCTGACCCTCTCGGCGCTGGCGGACCTCGGCTATCGCCTGCCTGCCACGGCCGGCGCCGGCGCAGCCTTCCGCCGCACCCAGCGTGACTGGCGGCGCCTGCGTTCGCAGCTGCCCCGGTCCGGCATCATCAACGTGCCGCCCTCCCCGTCGCTCCTCGAAGACGTGAACCTGCATCAGAGTTTCCGCTTCGTGAGCTACCTGCTGCACACGGGCTACCACCTGGGCATGCGCAACCTGGTGGACTTCACGGACGATGTGCTGGCCCGCTCAGCCCGCTACGGCTACTCGGCGGAAACGGCCTTCGCTTACGCGGCGCGGGCCGTCACCAGCATCTCCGAGGATAACGTCCCCGCAGCCCAGGCTTACGCCATGGAAGCGCGGACCCTGGCGAACCTCTTTCCGAACGAGGCCTCGTCGATCCGTGCCCTGACGCTCCTCGCGGGCCTCGTGGACCCCTGGTCGAACACCCTCGATCACACGCTGTCGCTGCTGTCGGAAAACATCGGCCGCAGCATGGCGCGCCAGGACTTCGAGTTCGCCGCCACTGCCAGCGCCTGTTTTGCGGCCAACGCCCTGCTCCGCGGTATGGAGCTGTCGAGCCTGAAGCGGGAGCTCACGCAGCAGATCAGCGACATCGCCCAGTTCCGGCACATCACCGGCATCAACATCACCCACTTCGTGCTGCAGATCGTCGGCAGCCTCCTGGGCCACAACGAATCCGAAGGCCGCGGCGATCGCGAGCTGACCATCACCAACGGTGAAGACGTGGTCGCGCACGCTTACGTCTACGTGTTGAGGCTCTACTTCGCCACGCTCTTCAACGACTTCCGCGGTGCCGAAAACGTCCTCGGCCTCGCCGCTCAATATGTGGGCGCACTCGCCGGCTCACCGCTCGTCGGTACCTTCAAGCTCGCCGAGGGCCTCGTTTCCCTGCGCTCGGATACCGCCGCCGGCCGCCGCCTGGCTCGCCGGAACCTGCGTGAGCTCAAGAGCTGGGAAAAACAGGGCGCCGCCCACGTGGCCTCGAAGCGCATGATTCTGCAGGCGGATCTCGCCTGGCGGAGCGGCGCCACGACAAAAGCCCTCGAGTACTTCGAGGTCGCCGCCGATCGAGCACGGCGCCATGGCCAGGCCAATGACGAAGCCCTGGCCTACGAGCTCGCGGCCCGGGCCTGCGAAACCCAGGGTCGCGCCGACTTCGCCCGCCTCTTCGCCCGGAACGCATACCAGGCTTACCTGCGCTGGGGTGCCACGGCCAAGGCCAACCAGCTGGAACGCGAATTCCACAATCTGATCACCGATCACCTGTCCGTGACCGCGGGCAGCACCCTATCCGTGGGTGACCTCGCCGATCTGACGGTCCGGGATTTTCAGGCCAACACGGAGAGTTTCGAATCGACGGAGTTCAACGAGCGCATCGTCGACACCACGACGGTACTGCGGGCGGCCCAGACCATCTCCGGCGAGATTCTCCTGGACAAGGTTCTGACCAAGCTGCTGCGCCTGGCCCTGGAACACGCCGGCGCCCAGAAGGCCTGCATGCTGCTCTCGCATGACAAGCGCCTCTACCTGGAGGCCATCGCTTCCGTTGACGGCGGCGCCACCCGACGGGTCACCCCACCGGAACCGCTGGAAGCCACGGACGAAGTCCCGGAGTCGATCATTCAGTTCGTTGGCCGGACCAAGGAGCCTCTGGTGCTCTCGGACGCCACCGCGGAAGACGTTTTCACCCAGGATCCTTACGTGAAACGCCTGCAGCCGCTCTCCGTGCTCTGCCTGCCGATCATCCACCGGGGCGACATCACCGGCATTCTCTACGTGGAGCACCGCTGGCTGACCGGCGTGTTCACCTCTCAGCGTGTGGAAGTTCTGGCGCTCCTCGCCTCCCAGGCGGCTATCTCCATCGAAAACGCCCGGCTCTATGCCGACCTGCAGGCGAGTCAGGACGAATACCGCGCGCTCTACGACAACGCCATCGAAGGCCTGTTTCGAATCAGCCCAGACGGCCTCCTCGTCAGCGCGAATCCAACGCTGGCGCGCATTCTCGGCTTCACGAGCATCGAAGCCCTGCAGGACGAATACCGGGATCTCATCGACCGGGTGTTCCTGACCAACGAGCAGGCCGGACAGTTTCTATCGGCCCTGGAAGACCAGCAGCTCGTCAACGGCTTCGAAGCTCAGGGGGTCACCCGCGACGGTCGCACCTTCTGGATGGCGCTGACTGCGCGGCTCAACCATGACCCGGAACACGGCGACTACATCGACGGCTCGCTCATCGACATCTCCGAGCGCATGGAGCGGGAACAGGCGGACAAACAGCGGCAGATCGCAGAAGCAGCGACCCAGGCGAAGAGCGAATTCCTCGCCAACATGAGTCACGAGATACGCACGCCCATGAACGCCATCGTCGGCTTCTCGAAGCTCGCGCTCGAATCGAGCCTCGACCGCAAACAGCACGAGTACGTCACCTCGATCCGCAACGCCGCCGAGAACCTGCTGAATCTCGTCAGCGACGTGCTCGACTTCTCGAAGATCGAAGCGGGCAAGCTGATGCTCGAGGCGAGGCCTTTCAAGCTCTCCGACACCCTTTCGGAGGTCGAGCGCCTGTTCCGCACGGAGGTCCGGCGCCGGAACCTCACTTTCACGATCGAAGACCACACCCCCGAACACCGCGGCTTTCCCACAGACGGCATGCTGGTCGGCGACGCGCTCCGGATTCAGCAGGTGCTGGTAAACCTGGTGGGCAATGCCGTGAAGTTCACGGAGACCGGCGGCATCACCCTGTCGGCGGAAGTCACGGCCGCAGCACGCGGTCAGCTCGTGCTGACCCTTGCCGTCACCGATACGGGCATCGGCATCAGCGAGGACAATCTCGCCCGGCTCTTCGAATCCTTCGAGCAGGCGGAGCGTTCCACCACCCGACGCTATGGCGGTACGGGGCTGGGTCTGACGATCTCGGAACGTCTCGTCGATCTCATGGGTGGCGAGATCAACGTGAGCTCCACGGAAGGCGAGGGCTCATGCTTCCAGTTCACGGTCTGCGTCTCGGTGCCGGACACGGAAGCGCTCCTCGCCGCCGACCGCACGGAAAGGCGCGCAGGCGACATTTCGCTGGCCGGTCGACGCATCCTCGTGGCCGAAGACAATCCCATCAACCAGCAGCTGGCCCTCGAGTTTCTCCAGCGTCGTGGCGCCGAGGTGCATATCGCAGAAAACGGCCGGGAAGCCGTGAACAAGGCGACCGACGCACAGTACGACGTGATCCTCATGGACATCCACATGCCGGAGCTCGACGGCCTCGAAGCGGCGGCCATCCTCCGCCGGCAGGCCCTCGACGTGCCGATCATCGCCGTCTCCGCGGACGCCCTCGCCGAGAGCAAGGCCGCCGCCGTGGACGCCGGGTGTAACGCCTACATCACCAAACCCATCGATTTCGACGTCATGCTGCTCGAACTCGACGACCTGCTGCCGGGCATCGAGGAAAGCGACGCACCACCGCGACGCCGGGCCAGCGACCGCGGCGAAGCGCAGAGCCTCGACGAAGCCGTGGAAGCCGCGCTCCAGGCCATGCCGATCCAGCGCCTCCCGGGCATCGACATCGGCCAGGCCATCCGCGGCCACAACGGCAACATCAAACTCATGGTGAAGCTCATGGGCGACTTCGGCACCTACTACGGCGACGCGGGCGCAAAGATGCGCGGCTACGTCACGCAGGATCAGTTCGAGGAAGCCGAGCGTCTGGCGCACAACCTGCACGGCGTGGCCGGGAGTTTCGGGGCCAAGCGCCTGAAGGACGCTTCGAAGACGTTAGAGCTCGCCATCGCTAACGGGGATGACAAGAACCTGATCGGGCTCGTGCAGAGCTTCGAGGTGGCGTTGACTGAGGTGCTGGAGTCTACGGAAGCGATGGCGCGGGATGAGGTTAAGCTCCGGGCGAGCGATTACTCGTAGGTTTCGAACTCAGCTTCTCGCGTTCACCGGCTTGTCGCACGACTTCCAGTTTCTGCTCAAGTCCTTCATCGGCACTTTCCCGCAGCTTCGCCCGGGGTGGCGATTGCTGGGGACACTCGGCTGGCTACGCCAGCCGCCATCCCTGGGCGCTCAGGCGCGGGCCCTCCCTGGCCCGCGACTGCCCCATCAACCGCCACCCCGGGGCAAAGCTGCTGCCTGGTTCAGGCAGTGACGCGATCGGTGAACCGTATAGCGTCTGCCTACTTGATAGGACCACCTCTCATAACTCGTTTGAATCGACGGGAACGCATGCCATTCGTCTCGTCTGAAGTAACCATCAGTCAGTGATCACCTATGAACTGGAACCGGCGCAACGTCCCGGCACTATTCGCTTTCGAACCCATCGCGGCCGTTAACGCAGCGTTGGCGCGGGTGGGTTGGCCCTGCCGGGCCAGTCGCGGGCCAGGGAGGGCCCGCGCCTGAGCGGCCATGGATGGAGGCGGGTGCGCAGCGCCCGTCGAGCGTGCCCGGCAGGGTCAACCCACCTGCGTCGACGCGGCAGAAAACTGAAGGGTTGGTCTCGAACGTGGACTAGCTACCGTTCCGCAGTCGCGTCGTAAGTAATGTCCTTGAGCGACAGCACTTCCGCGCTATCGAGACTCAGTCCAACAAAGTCGAAGAGATCCGCATCGCCGAGATGTGAAGGCACCACGTGCCGAAGACTCCGGGCAATGTTCTCCACTCGACCCGGAGCTTCGCGATCCCAACCGGCAAGCATCTCTTTGATCACCTGTCGCTGCAGCTTCTCCTGAGAGCCGCAGAGATTGCAGGGAATGATCGGGTAGGCGCGTGCCTCCGAGTGCCGGGCGATGTCCTTCTCCCGACAGTAGTAGAGGGGTCGGATCACCATGTTGGCACCGTCGTCACTTTTCAGCTTCGGTGGCATGGCCTTCAGGCGCCCGCCGTGGAAGAGGTTCAGGAACAGGGTTTCCACGACGTCGTCGAGGTGATGACCGAGGGCAATCTTCCCGGCGCCGATCTTCCTGGCGTGGCTGTAGAGGATGCCGCGCCGCAGCCGGGAGCAGACCGGGCAGGTAGTCTTGCCTTCCGGTGTCAGCCGTTTGACCACCGAGTAGGTGTCTTCTTCGAGAATCGTGTAGTCGATGCCGAGACCGTCCAGGTAGGTCGGCAGCAGGTCTTCCGGAAAACCCGGCTGCTTCTGATCCAGATTCACGGCGACGAGCTCGAAGCTGATGGGCGCGTTGTGCTTCAGGCTCATGAGCACGTCGAGGAGCGTGTAGGAGTCTTTGCCGCCGGAGAGGCAGACCATGACTTTGTCGCCGTCTTCGATCATGCCGTAGTCGACGATCGCGTTGCCCACCTGACGGCGCAGCTTCTTGGCAAGCTTGTTCTGTTCGTAGCGGGCCTTCTCCGCGGCGCGGCTCATGAGCGGTCCCAGTCGATGCGTTTCAGGGGCGCTAGTTTAAACCGCGCAGCACGGCAATGGGGGGCGCCGAGACCAGCTTTCTCGTACCGAAGATGCCGACCACCAGGATCAGCAGCGCGCCGATCACCGGGCCGACGAGCCAGACCCAGGGGTGCACTTCACCGCCGAGCTGAAAAACCTGGGTCTGGAGAATGAAGACCGTGACCTCCGCTCCGACCACGGCCACGATGCCCGCAAAGAGACCGAGGGCGATGAACTCCGCCGTGAGCGAGCTGGCGATGAGCTTGCGGGTACCGCCAAGGGTCCGGATCAGGGCGTGTTCGCTCATGCGCGCATCGCGGCTCGCATGAATGCTGGCAATGAGCACCAGGCAGCCCGAGGCGAGGACGAGACCGAGCACCAGCTCCACGGCCTGGGTCACCCGGGCAATGATGCTCTGCACCTGCGCGATGATGGCATCCACCTCGATCACGGTAATGGTCGGATAGCGGGACAGGAGATCGTTGAGAAACAGCTTGTTGTCCTTCTCGAGATAGAAGCTCGTCATGAAGGTTGCCGGGAAGCTCTCGAGGGCGCCGGGCGAGAAAATGATGAAAAAGTTCGGTCGCATGCTCTCCCAGTTGAGCCGGCGCAGATTCACCACTTCCACGTCGAGGGACTGGCCGGCGATGTCGAAGGTCAGGGTGTCGCCGATGGATAGCCCCAGGTCTTCGGCATAGTCATCTTCCAGAGAGACCACGGCCCGGTCGTCTTCCGGCGCCCACCAGTCACCGGCAACGAGGGTATTGTCGTCGGGCATGTCCGCCGCCCAGGTGAGATTGCGACCGGAGCGCAGGCGCGGTCCGTCGCCCATCTGCGAGCGGTGTTCTTCTTCCCAGACTTCCGCGTCGATGCCGTTCACGGCGGTGATGCGACCGCGGATCATCGGGAAAAGACCGCCCTGCTCGCGGCTGTTGGCCTCGATCATGGCACCCATGGGTTCCACGTCGTTGGGCGAGATGTTCAGCACGAAGTGATTCGGCGCGTTTTCCGGCACCTGCGAACGCCACTCGTCGAGGAGTGCCGTGCGGAGCAGCAGCAGGATGAGCAGCAGCATGATGGCCAGACCGAAGATCAGAATCTGTGCAATGTTCTCCTTTCGACGCCGCTGCAATCCCGCCAGCGCCAGGCGCAGTCCGCTGCCTGCCTGCATGCCGACCACGCGACCGCTGCGCAGGAGCACGCTCGCCATGGCGCCGAAGACGATGAGGGCCCCGAGGGTGCCGATGAGGGTCCAGGCCGTGAGAAAAAAGCTGCCGCTGTACCAGATCAGAAGCCCGAGGCTGCCGACCGCCGCCGCGCCGTAGGAGAGGATCTGCGAGGGTGGCGCAGCACCCACGTCGCGGCGGATCACCCGCATGGGAGAAATGTTCTTCAGGTGCAGGAGCGGTGGCAGGGCAAAAGCCATGGCACAGATGAGGCCGGTGACCGCGCCGAGCAGGAAGGGCCGCACGCTGGGCGCCGGCAGGGCGACGGGGATCACGCTCTGCAGGAGCGCGACGATGGCCAGATGCAGCCCGGCACCAACGAGGAGCCCGAGCGCCACGGCAACCGCACCGACGGTACCGAGCAAGCCCAGGTAAGAGCCGAGCACCTGGTTCGGGGTGGCACCCAGGGTTTTCAGGACGCCGACGTGATCATAGTGCCGCTGGGCATAGCGGTGCGCAGACAGGGCGACGGCGACGCCGGCCAGCAGCACCCCCAGGAGACCGCCGAGGAGCAGGAAGCTTTCGGCCCGCTCGAGCGCCGAGCCGATGGTCGGGCTCGATTCGCGGATGCTCCGCCACCAGTAGTTCGGGTCTTCCCCGAGATCGAGGGACGTTCGCAGTGCTTCCAGATCCGCATCTTCGCCCCGGAGCAGCAACCGATAAGACAGCCGGCTGCCAGGCTGCACGACTTCGGTGGCCGGCACGTCTTCGATGCGCATGAGCAACCGCGGGCCCAGATCGTACATGCTGCCACCGCGATCCGGCTCACTGGTCAGCACCCGGCTGATGCGCAGCCTTGCGAGACCCACCTCGATTTCGTCGCCGAGGGCGACGTCTAGAGACGGAAACAGGCGGGCGTCGAGCCAGACTTCGCCGACGTCCGGCAGCTCACTGGTCGGCACGCCCGGCGTAAAGGGTTCGTCGGTGACGCGGAGCGTGCCGCGCAGCGGATAGCCGAGGCCGGCCGCCTTGACGCTGACCAGCTCGTTGCGGTCATCGTCCGTGAAGACCATGGAGGGGAAAGACATGGTGTCGGCAATGTCGAGACCGAGGTCACGGGCAGCCGCCCGGAACGCCTCGGGAATCTCCTGAGAACTGCCGATGTAACGATCGGCGGCGAGGAAGTTTGCCGATTCCTTGAGCAGTGCCTGGTGCAGGCGGTCCACAAAGAGGCTCACCGCCGTGACGGTCCCCACCGCGACCATGAGCGCAATCACGAGCAGACCGAGCTCGCCGCCCCGCCAGTCGCGCCAGGCCAGGCGCAGGACGAAGGCGAAATTCACGAGACGATGCGACCGCTGGCGATTTCCACGGTCCGCTGGCAGCGGGCGGCGAGGCGATCGTCGTGGGTCACGAGCACGAGGGTGGTGTCGAATTCGGCATTGAGCTCGAACAGCAGCTCGATGACCTTCTGCCCGGTCCTCGTGTCGAGGTTGCCGGTGGGTTCATCGGCGAAGAGCACGTTGGGTCGCGAGGCAAAGGCCCGGGCGATGGCGACGCGCTGCTGTTCGCCACCGGACAGCTGCCGCGGGTAATGATCCAGGCGTTCCGCGAGTCCGACCTTGTCGAGGAGCTCCCGGGCGTCCGCCTCGGCGCGGCTGTCACCGCGGAGTTCCGCAGGCAACATGACATTTTCCAGGGCGGTGAGGCTGCCGAGGAGCTGAAAGGTCTGAAACACGAAGCCGATCTGCTCGCCCCGGACGATGGCTCGCTCTTCCTCATCGAGGTCCGTGAGCGTGGCCCCGCAGAGCACGACTTCCCCGGCCGTAGCAACGTCGAGGCCGGCCAGAATGCCCAGCAGCGTGGTCTTTCCAGAGCCGGAGGCACCGACGATGGCGACCGTTTCCCCCGCGTTGATTTCGAGGTCGATCCCTTCCAATATGACGAGCTCGCCTTCCGCAGTAGGTACGATTTTGGCGACCCCCCGGGTTTCGATGACCGCTTCCACCGCCGCATCCGTGGTGGCTGGCGACGGGCTCACGGCCGAAGGGTTCGTCGACGAAGGGTTCATGGATTCGAGACCATCCTCTCTCAGCGGTTTGCTGACAAGCACGTCGCTTACGCTGGCCGTCATATGGGTCTTCCTGTGGTTCTCGCTCAGCCTGACGACCATGCCGGCCGCGGCGTCAGAAACACGTGAGAACCCCAGAATTCTGGTGATGGGCGACAGTATCAGCGCCTCCTACGGGATTCAAACAGAGGAAGGCTGGGTGCACCTGCTCGGCAAAACGCTGCAGGAGCGGGAATATCCGCACGTCGTCGTGAACGGCAGCATCAGCGGCGAAACCACCTCCGGCGGCCTGGCCCGCCTCCCCCAGGCCCTGGAAGCCCACGATCCGGCCATCGTCATCATCGAGCTCGGCGGCAACGACGGTCTCAGGGGTTATCCCACGAATACCGTACAGGCGAATCTCCGGCAGATGGTCGATCTGTCGCTGGCCGGCAATCGTGCAGTACTGCTGGTTGGTATGCAGATTCCGCCCAACTACGGGGCGCGCTACACCCGGGCTTTCTTCGGTATGTATGACAGCATCGCCGAGGAAACCGGCGTGCCGCTCGTGCCTTTCTTTCTCGAGCAGGTTGCGCTGGAGGAAGGCCTGATGCAGGCCGACGGGATTCATCCCACCGCCGAGGCTCAGCCGCTACTGCTCGAGACCCTCTGGCCGCACCTCGAACCGCTGCTCGGACCCTGAGCCCGGGGTGCGCATGGCCTGCCCGACGTGCAGTTCGCCCCTTGCCCGGGACAACTCCACCTGCCGCTGCCGTTCGAGAAAGGCCGCACGCTGGGCTTCGTCCTGCTCGTCAATACAGTGCGGGCAGCTCACCCCTTCCGCATAGTCCGCCGAGGCCACGTCTGCTGCCGTGAGCGGCCGCCGGCAGGCAAAACACTGCACGTAGCTGCCCTCGCCCAGACCGCTGTCCACAGAGACACGCTGATCGAACACGAAACACTCGCCTTCCCAGCGGTTCTCCGCAGCCGGCACCGTTTCCAGATACTTGAGGATGCCGCCGTCGAGCTGGAAGACGGCCTCGAACCCCTGATCGAGCATGTAGGCTGAGGCTTTTTCGCAGCGAATGCCCCCGGTGCAGAACATGGCGACGCGCTTGTGCTGCGCAGGATCGAGGCCCGCCACGTAATCGGGAAACTGCTTGAAGGACCGGGTGTGAGGGTCCACGGCGCCCGGGAAAGTGCCGATACCGATCTCGTAGTCATTACGAGTGTCGATGACGATGACCTCCGGATCGTCGAGGAGCGCGTTCCAGGCCGCCGCATCGACGTGGGTGCCGGTGCGTTCCGCCGGCTTCACCTCGGGCTTCCCGAGGGCCACGATCTCGGCCTTCACCTTGACCTTCAGGCGATAGAACACCGGATTACCCGCCTCCGCGGTCGAGAACTTGAACGGCATGTCCTGAAAACCGGGCA
This sequence comes from Pseudomonadales bacterium, assembly GCA_965230005.1. Classification (GTDB taxonomy): domain Bacteria; phylum Pseudomonadota; class Gammaproteobacteria; order Pseudomonadales; family Azotimanducaceae; genus SZUA-309. The sequence goes on along the minus strand of OZ245934.1, from coordinate 4,456,567 downwards.
CGGCCCGGAGCACCGCAGCAAAGCGCTCGAGCGCCTCACGATCGCCCGTCAGCGTGCCGTTCATGCCTTCCTCGGCCAGCAGTATCGTTCCCTTCAGATGCGCCTGCTCGGCCGCACCGTGCAGAGACGCCCGGACGCTCTCCAGGTCCTCAAGCGGCGCGAACTGATAAAAGGTCACGACGGCAGTCACGACGCTTCCCCGGCCTTGCCCCCCAAACAGGGTGGCGACAGTGGCGCCTCGCCAAAGCGTTTACGCCATTCGTCTTCCGTGTAGGTGTGCAGTGCCAGGGCATGAACGCCGCCGGCGAGTTCGTCCGCGAGCGTTTCGTTGACGGCCCGGTGCCGGGCGAGCAGGCGTTGACCGGCAAAGTCTTCGCTCACGAGCACCACCTTGAAGTGGGTTTCCGAGCCCGGCGGTACGTTGTGGTTACCGCTTTCGTTGACGACGTCCAGGTGCTTCAGGGCAAAGCGGGCGTCGAGCTTTTCACTGATGATGTCGAGGGTTGTCACAGAGGTTCTCGCAGCTGATCGAGCCGCCGGCGGCGACCCGTTTGAGCGGCTTAGTATAGCGGTTGCCGTCGGCGCCCTCCGTCTTCCGGGAGCAGCGCCGGCTCAGGCGGGACGGATGAGCATCACGGAGACGTTGTCGTGACCGCCCGAGTCGTTGGCCCGGTCGATCAGCGCGCTGGCTGCCTCGCCCAGGGTCTGACCGCGACCGGCGAGCTCCGCGAGAAGTGTTTCGATGTCCGGCTCAGGCACCATGTCCGTCAGTCCATCACTGCAGAGCAGATAGACGTCGCCGGGCGTCGTCACCCAGGAGCGCACGTCCACATCGACTGCATGGCCCAGCCCGAGAGCACGCGTGATGACGTTCCGGTTCGGCGCCGTCTGTGCTTCTGCCTCGCTGAGAACCCCTTCATCAATCATCTGCTGAACCATGCTGTGGTCCGTCGTCAGACGGCGCAGCGTGCCGCCGCGCAGCCGATAGGCACGGGAATCGCCAACGTGAGCCACAAAACACTGGCCGTGCTCCGCCAGGAGCCAGGCAACCACCGTAGTCCCCATATCGACGCGGGCCTGGCGCGCCCGATCGACGATGGCGCGGTTGGCCTGCAGCACCGCCTCGCGCAGCGCCACCTCGGAGATCTCATCGTTTCCGAGTTCCGCCAGCACACGCTCTACCGCAATGCGACTGGCCACCTCGCCCGCGTCGAGGCCACCCATGCCATCGGCGAGCACGGCAACGCCGCGCGCCCGGTCGAAGGCGACCGCATCTTCATTGTTGCTTCGGACCCTGCCCGTATCGCTGTGCGCGACTATCTCCATTCCGTTCCAGGCAGAATTCGTTAAACTACTCCGCCCTTCCATTTCCTAAGCCAAGAGAATCTTTGAATGCTGGCAGTCATATCGCCCGCCAAGAGGCTCGATTTTACGAGCGCCGCCACGACGGCAAAACATAGCCTGCCAGTTTTTCTGAAGGAATCAAAACAGCTCATCAAGGTGCTGCGCGGAAAGTCTGCGGACGAAATCGCGTCGCTCATGAACCTTTCCACTGAGCTTGCCGATCTGAACTATCAACGTTACGGCGAATGGCAAACGCCTTTCACGCCGGAGAACGCAAAACCGGCCGCGCTCGCTTTCAAAGGCGATGTCTACCTCGGTCTCGATGCCGAAACCATGAGCGATCGCGACTGGACCTGGGCACAGAAACACCTGCGGATCCTTTCCGGTCTCTACGGGGTGCTGAAGCCACTCGATCTGATCCAGGCCTATCGGCTGGAGATGGGCACGCGACTCGGCACGCCGAAAGGGGACGACCTCTATGACTTCTGGGGCGCGCGCCTGACGAAGGCACTGAACGAGGCCGTTGCCGAGCAGCGCCAGCCCGTGCTCGTGAATCTCGCCTCGCACGAATACTTCGAAGCCGTGGACCCGAATGCCATCGAGGCGCGCATCATCACCCCGACCTTCAAGGACCTGAAGAACGGCAAGTACAAGTTCCTGTCCTTCTACGCCAAGAAAGCCCGCGGCCTCATGGCCCGCTACATCATCGACAACCGGATCAGCACCCTGAAAGGTCTGAGGGATTTCGACGCCGACGGCTACTACTTCAGCGAAGCGCAATCCCGCGGGGACAACTGGGTGTTCCTGCGCGACAAACCGCGTTAACGCTAACCCCTGCTCTCAATGGGCGCCTCCACCGGCGCCGCCCCTTCGATGATGTCCGCAAGCTGCGCTTTGCGCAGCCGCACGTGATCGGACCGCTTCTTCTTCGCACGGATGTTGAGCACCTCCACGCCGAAGGAAAAGGCCATGGCAAAGTAGATGTAGCCCTTCGGCGTGTGCAGATCGAGCCCTTCGCCCATGAGCGTAAAGCCGATCAGGATCAGGAAGGCCAGGGCCAGCATCTTCACGGTCGGATGTTCCTCGACAAAACGGCTGATGACCCCGGCGGCCAGCATCATGACAATGACGGCCACCACGACAGCGGCGATCATGATCTCGACGTGGTCCACGAGGCCCACGGCCGTGATCACCGAGTCCAGAGAAAAGACGACGTCGATGATGGCAATCTGGAACATGACGCTCGCAAAACTCACCGCTTTAGCGGGTCCATGACCATGAGTTTCGCCTTCGAGAGAGTTGTGCACCTCGCGTACGGCCTTGGCCATGAGGAAAGTGCCGCCGATGAGCAGGATGAGGTCGCGGCCGGAGAACCCCATGCCGAAGATCGAAAACAGATCCGCCGTGAGACCCATGAGCCAGGACAGCGACAGTAAAAGCAGAATCCGCAACCCCATGGCCAGCGACAGACCAATGAACCGTCCGCGGGCCTGCTGCTCTTTCGGCAGTCGACTCGTGACGATGGATATGAAGATGATGTTGTCGATCCCGAGAACGATCTCGAGGGCGGTGAGGGTGAGGAAAGCCAGCCACACCTCCGGGCTCGTGAATAGCTCTAACACCTGTGCTCCGGTCCTGATTGCAGTAAATCCGCCGCCGGTGAGTGCGCAGCGACCCGACGCGCGCGGCTTCCGGCGATTGAAACACAAAAAGGTGTGGCAACCGGCTTCTGGGCGCCATCGACCTTGCGCATTACACTTAGCCCCCCAAGAGCAGGACCGTTCACCATGGACCAGAGTCAGACCGACGCCATCGAAGCAGCCGTGTTCCGGCGCCTTCTCGCGCACCTGGACGAGCGCAAGGACGTGCAGAACATCGATCTCATGAACCTCTCCGGCTTCTGCCGCAACTGCCTGTCGAAGTGGTACAACGCGGCCTGCGAAGAAGCCGGCGTGGACATGGACTACGACCGGGCCCGGGAACGCGTTTACGGCATGCCCTACAGCGAGTGGAAAGACCGCTACCAGGCGGAAGCGTCCGCGGAACAGCTCAAGAACTTCGAGGCCAGCAAACCCGATCATGGCTGAACGATTCACCAGCATCTGGCGGGACTGGCGCGGCTTCGTGCTGTTCATCGCCGTGATGCTCGTGTTCCGCTCGGCCATCGCCGACTGGAATCAGGTGCCGACGAAATCCATGCTGCCGACGATCCTCGCCGGAGACCGCATCGTCGTCGACAAACTGGCTTACGACCTGCGCCTGCCCTTCACCCTCACACGCCTGGCCCGCTGGGAGGAACCCGCCCGCGGCGACGTGGTGACCTTCAACTCACCGCGAGACGAGCAGCTGCTGGTGAAACGGATCATCGGGGTCCCCGGCGATGTCGTGGCCCTCGAGGACAACGTGCTGGTGATCAACGGCGAGCGCGCGGGCTACGCGGCGCTGCCCGGGGAGTCCCTGCCGACGAACGGCATCGACCTGCGCCGCGACTACCGTTATCTGCGCGAATCGATTCTCGGCCACGAGCGGATGATCATGCTGCATCCGGAAACCCTCGCCAGCAGCCGCAGCTCCTTCGGCCCCGTTGAGGTCCCGGAGGGTGAGTATCTGATGCTCGGGGACAATCGGGACATCAGCGAAGACTCCCGCTTCATCGGCTTCGTCGCCCGGGAACGCATTCTCGGCCGCGCCAACGCCGTGGCCTTCTCTCTCGACTACGACAACTACTACCGCCCCCGCTCGGAACGATTCTTTGCCCCGCTGGCCGAGCAGCCGCCGGGTTAACGTCGGCGGAAGCTTCTGATCAGATAGAGGGTGAGTCCGGCGAGGATGCCGAAGAGGGCAAAGAACCCCACGAAGAGCAGACTCGTTTTCAGATAGCCGAGCAATTCTTCGAGTTCGACCCCGTAGCTCCGAGCCAGCCAGTACAGGGCCACCGCCACGGCAATGGAGCCGAGGACGATGGTGCGCGCCAGGCGGCTGCCAAGGCGGGAGCTGGGCGTTTTGCCGGTTTTGTCTTCTAGCAGCGAATCGACCATGGCGGGTAAGGTAGCCCAATGACCGAGCGTTTTCACGACGAGGATCTCTCCGGCGCCGACTTCGCCGATGCGAATCTCGCCGGCGCCAGCTTCGAAGGCTGCACGCTCATCGGCACGAATTTCCGCCATGCGGATCTCACCGCCGCAAGCTTCGAGACCTGCCGCGCCTTTCCGGAAAGTGAGAGGGAAAGTGCCGTCGACTTCTCCTACGCCACTTTAAAAGAAGCCCGTTTTCTCCGCTGCGATCTGACGACGGCTCTGTTCAGTCACGCCAGCGCTTACGATCTGGTGCTCGAACATTGCCAGCTGCAGGGGGCCGACTTCTCGAACTGCGACTTTACCCTGCCCATCCGCGGCGCCAGCACGCTGGCGAGCTTCCGCATGCACGACTGCAACTTCGCCTTCGGCGATCTTTCGAACACCTATCTCGCCGAGTGCGAGCTCACGGCGAACCGGATGATTGATCTGCTCGCCCACAACTGCAGCCTGGCCGGCGCCGATCTTTCGGGTTCGGATCTGAACGGTCTGACCGGTCAGGGGCTGGATCTCACCGGCGCCGATCTCCGCGGCACGAGCTTCAACAGTCTCGATCCGCGGATCATGAGCCTTGCCGGGGTGCGTATGGGGCTGGCCCAGGGCCTCGGCATTCTCGAGGCCCTGGAGATTGTCATCGACCCGGACGCTTAGCGGCTGGAAACCGCCCGCGCGCCCGCTTCCGGTCAGTTGATGGAGATGAGTTCGACGTCGAAGATCAGCGTCGAGTTGGCCGGGATCGGACCCTGACCACGATCGCCGTAAGCAAGCTCCGGTGGGATGTAGAGACGCCACTTGGCACCCGGCGACATGAGCTGCAGCGCTTCGGTCCAACCGGCGATGACGCCATTGAGCGGGAAAGTCGCCGGCTGACCACGATCGTAGGAGCTGTCGAACTGCGTCCCGTCGATGAGCGTACCGCGATAGTGCGTGGTGACCCGGTCCGTTGGCAGGGGTTTGGGCCCCTCGGCATCCGTGATCACTTCGTACTGCAGCCCCGAAGGCAGCGTTACCACCCCTTCCCGCTTGCCGTTTTCGGCCAGAAATTCTTTACCCACGCTGATGTTCTCCGATGCTTTTGCTTCCGCCGCCTGTTGTCGAGCCAGCACGAGGGACTGCAGGGCAGCGTTCGCTTCTGCTTCCGTCAGCTGACTGTCGGCACCGGCAATCTGGTCACGCACGCCGGCCTCAAAGGCCGCCAGGTCCATGTCTGCGCCGAACTCGCGGCGGATGTTGGTCGCCATGGAATAGCCGATGCTGTAACTCGCTTTCTGCGAGTCGCTGTCGAGCTCGACCTCGGCAGCAAACGCCGTGGGGCTTGCCAGCACCAGGGCCGTTGCGACGAGCGCCGGGCCGAGCAGAAGTCGGGTCGCACGCCGCGGCCGGGCTGACGATGCCGGCAGAAATGCCGGACGTTTAGAGAGGGTCATACAGTCTCCTCGTTCCGGTTGCCGAGCCCCTGAGCACCGGGTTACATTCCGTTCATAGGTCCTGTTTCGGGTTTTGGCTAGTCTCGCTGAAGAGGTTAGGGGGAACCTACCCAGCGGCCGGGCATCATAAATAAGGTGCAACCCGTGTTGAAAGCGCAAATGTCACAGGAAACGCCACAGGACGTGTGACGGCAACGGGCACTAGGACTGACTTCTCGAAGAAGCTGTCACCTAGCTTGCGCACAACGGCAATGCAACCGTTCCATAAGAAACGGCGTGAATAAAGAAACGCCGTCAGACAAAAGACAACGACATTGCCCGGCTGGTCGATTGCAGGATCAATCAGGATCACAGCCAGAAGGACCGGTCCGGACCGATCGGTACCAGCGAACATGCCGGGTTGCGTTGCAGCGCGGTGTGGCGGCCCAGCGCCGTCCGCGATCAGATGAGCCGATGACGGCTACAGACCAACGGTAATGACGTAACCGGATGAAACAGACCGGCACAACAACAGGATAGAAGCGACAGGACACATGCAGACAACGACAACCGCTTCGGCGAGACAGGCACAGGCGCGCAACGCTTTCACGGGAAAGACGTCGCCGCTCATGGGCCTTGCAGTAGTACTCGCAGTCACCGCGCTGCTCATCAATCCCTGGGCCCGGGTCTGGGCTGAACCGCAAGCCGTCGAGGCAGGCTCGCAGGTTGCGATCTCCACGACGCCGGAGCCGATCGATGCGGCCCGCGCTGAAATTGTCGCCCTGTCACCGCTGGACGTGCATCCACGAACGGTGCTCGGTGTTGTCGACCAGCTGCGGCACAACCACTTCATCAAGAAGCCCCTCGACGATCAGCTGTCGAGCGAAATCTTCGAGAAGTACCTGTCCATGCTCGACGGCGCCAAGGTCTATTTCCTCGAAGAAGACGTCAAAGACCTGGAGAAGTATCGCTACGTTCTCGACGACGCGCTGGTCCGCGGCAACCTGGAACCCGCCTTCGAAATCTTCAACCTTTACCAGTCCCGCCTCGATGGCCGGCTAAACTTCCTGCTCAGCGAGCTGGAAGCCGGGCTGCTGGAGGTGGACTTCGAAGTGGATGAGTCCATCGAAATCGACCGGGAAAACGCCTCCTGGCCCGCTGACGACAAGGAGCTCGACGAAATCTGGCGCAAGCGCCTGAAAGCGGCAGCGCTCAGCATGAAGCTCAACGGCAAGGAGATCGACGAGATCGAAGAGCTCCTGACCAAGCGCTACACGAACCGCCTCAAGCAGAGCCGTCAGACCAAGAGCGAGGATGCCTTCCAGCTCTACGTGAACGCCTTCGCGAGCACCTACGATCCGCACACGCAGTACTTTTCACCGCGCACCTCACAGAACTTCAACATCAACATGTCGCTGTCCCTCGAAGGCATCGGCGCGGTCCTGCGGAACGAGGATGAATACACATCCGTCGTCGAGCTCGTCCCGGCCGGTCCGGCGGACAAGTCCGGTCTCATCGGACCCTCCGATCGCATCGTCAGCGTTGGCCAGGGCGAAAACGGGCCGCTCATCGATGTCGTTGGCTGGCGCCTCGACGACGTCGTGGAACTGATTCGAGGTCCGAAGGGCTCGACGGTGCGTCTCGAGGTCATCCCGAGCAGCTCCGACGACGACAGCACCAAGGTGATCCAGATCACCAGGAACACCGTCAAGCTGGAGGAGCAGGCTGCTCAGAAGCAGGTCCTCGAGCTCACGGAAAACGGCCAGACGAAGCGCATCGGCATCGTCAGCATCCCGACCTTCTACGTCGATTTCAAAGCCGTGCAGCAGGGTGATCCGAACTACAAGAGCACCACGCGCGATGTCCGCCGGCTCATCGCCGAGCTGAAGGAAGGCGACGGCATCGATGGTCTGATCATCGATCTGCGTAACAATGGTGGCGGCTCTCTCCAGGAAGCCGACTCGCTGACGGGGCTCTTCATCAAATCCGGGCCGACGGTGCAGGTGAAATCCGCAAGCCGTCGCGCCAACGTCTACGCAGACAACGACGACGAAGTCGCCTGGGACGGCCCCATGGCGGTGCTCGTGGACCGACTGTCGGCCTCTGCTTCGGAGATCTTCGCCGGCGCGATCCAGGACTACGGCCGCGGCATCATCATCGGCAATCAGACCTTCGGCAAAGGTACCGTACAGACGCTCGTCCCGCTGAACCGGGGCCAGCTGAAGATTACGGCCGCCAAGTTCTATCGGGTTTCCGGTCAGTCCACTCAACACCAGGGTGTGCTCCCGGACATCGAGTTTCCCGAAACCTTCGATGCGGAACGCATTGGCGAAAGCTCCCTGGACGATGCCCTGCCCTGGGATGTGATCCAGCCAGCCATCTATCCGCAGACCAATCAGATCGAGACGCTGCTGCCGGAACTGCAGGCGGCGCACGACCAGCGCACGGAAGACCATCCGGACTTCAACTACATGCGTTCACTGTCCGCCAAGGCCAAGGAAAACAGCCAGCGTACCCACCTGTCGCTGAAGGAAAGCACCCGCGCCCAGGAGAAGGAGGCGGAAGACGCCTGGCTGCTCGAGCTCGAGAACGGTCTGCGCCTGGCGAAAGGTGAAGAGCCCGTCGAGAGCCTCGACGCCCTCGAAGAGCTGCGCAAGGAGGAACAGGAAGCGGATGAAGAGCCCGACCCGGCCGACGATCCGCTGCTGACGGAAACCGGTCACATACTCCTGGACTACATTGGTCTGACGCGACAGGTCGCCCTCGTGGAGCGGTCGCCGGAGTCCGACGGCACCAGCATCCAGTAGCTGCCCGCTGCTGCGGCCGGCAGGCCGCCGCGAAAGAACGCCGCGCGCCCCGGGTACGCGGCGTTTTTTTTGGGTGGATTGAAAAGCGCCACCGCCGCCCTCAGATACTCCAGACGACTCTGGAAGGATCGAGGCAATGGACATAGACCAGCAGGGAGACGTCATCGAACCGGATGCCGGCGGCCAGGTTCTGCTGCCGAGTGAAGCGCACCCGGGCATCATTCACGTGCTGCCCCACGAACGGCCTTTCTTCCCCGGCCAGGCGATCCCGCTGATCGTCGATGCCGAGCAATGGATGCCTACCCTGAAGGCCGTGCAGAAGCGCGAACAGGACGTCATCGGCCTGATCGCCATCCGCGACGGCGTGGACGCCGTCCAGAGTCCGGATGCCCTCTACGAGATGGGTACCCTGTGCCGCATTCACCGGGTGCACCGGGAAGAATCACAGCTGCAGATCCTCCTCGAAGGCCTGCAGCGGTTCCGCGTCCGGCGTTGGGTGACCGACGTGCCACCCCTCTCGGCCGCCGCCCAGTACTTCCCAGAACGCGCCGGCGGCCAGGACGAGGAAGCCCAGAAGGCCTACGCCGTTGCGATCATCAACATGATCAAAGAACTCATCCCCCTGAATCCGCTCTACGGAGAAGAGCTGAAGATCTTTCTCGCTCGATCGAATCCGAACGAACCGTCGCTGCTCGCCGACTTTGCGGCCAGTCTGACCACGGCCTCCTCACCGGAACTGCAGGAGGTCCTCGAAACCGTCAACCTCCAGCGTCGCCTCGAGCAGGTGATCGAGCTGCTGCACAAGGAACTCGAGATCGCTCGCGCCCAGCAGGAAATCCGCAAGCACGTCGAACAGGAAATCCAGAGCCACCAGCGGGAGGCGATCCTGCGCCAGCAGCTGAAGTACATCCAGAAAGAGCTGGGCATCGCGAAGGACGACAAGACCGCGGAACTGGAGGAGTTTCAGGGCCGAATCGCCGAGCTCGACCTTCCGGAGGCAGCCGCCAAGCGCATCGACGACGAGCTGAAAAAACTCTCAACGCTGGAGCAGGGTTCCCCGGAGTACGGCGTGACCCGCAACTACCTCGAGTGGCTGACAAGCGTACCCTGGGGCCGCTACAGCGAAGACACGGACGATCTGCCGGCAGCCGCAAAGATTCTGAACTCACACCACGAGGGCCTCGAGGATGTGAAGGAACGGATCCTCGAGTTTCTCGCCCTCGGCATCATGAAGGGCGACGTCGCCGGTTCCATCATCTGTCTCGTCGGGCCACCCGGGGTCGGCAAGACGTCTCTCGGCCGCTCCATCGCCGAGGCGCTGAACCGCACCTTCTACCGCTTCTCCGTCGGTGGGATGCGCGACGAGGCCGAGATCAAAGGGCACCGACGCACTTACATCGGCGCCATGCCCGGCAAGCTCATTCAGGCCCTGAAAGACACGGGCGTGGCCAATCCCGTGATCATGCTCGACGAAGTCGACAAGATCGGCTCCTCCTATCAGGGTGATCCGGCCAGCGCCCTGCTCGAAGTGCTCGATCCGGAGCAGAACGGCAGCTTTCACGATCACTACCTGGACGTGGACGTCGACCTCTCGCGGGTGCTGTTCATCTGCACCGCAAACCAGCTCGATACCATTCCCGGCCCGCTCCTCGATCGCATGGAGGTGATCCGTCTGTCCGGCTATCTGGATACGGAAAAGCTCGCCATCGCCCGCAAGCACCTTCTGCCCCGACAGCTGGAGCGGGCTGGCCTGAACAAGCGCGGCGACCTCTCCATCAACGCCGGAGCACTTCGCGGCATCATCGAGGGCTACTCCCGGGAGGCCGGCGTCCGGCGCCTTGAAAAGTCGCTCGCCGCGATCGTCCGCAAGGCCGTCGTGAAGATCCTGAAAGGCGCAAGCCGGCCAATCAGCGTCACGCGGGAGAACCTCTCCGAGTTCCTCGGGCGACCCATCTACGAGAAAGAAGCGCGGGAGCACGGCGTTGGCATCGTCACGGGCCTGGCCTGGACGGCCCTGGGTGGTGCCACCCTGCCCGTGGAGGCAACCCTCGTTCACGAGCGCGCACCCGGTCTCAAGCTCACCGGGCAGCTCGGTGACGTCATGCAGGAGTCCGCAAACATCGCGCACAGTTTCCTGCTCGCCAACGCAGACCGGCTCGGGGTACCGACTGGTTTCTTCGACAAAGCTTTCGTTCACCTGCACGTGCCCGCTGGCGCCACCCCGAAAGACGGGCCAAGCGCCGGCATCACCATGGCGACGGCACTGCTGTCGCTGGCCCGAGGCAAAACGCCCAGACGCACCTTTGCGATGACCGGCGAGCTCACGCTGACGGGTCAGGTGTATCCCATCGGTGGTGTCCGCGAGAAGCTCCTGGCCGCGAAGCGGCAGAAGATCCGCAATGTGATTCTGCCGGAGGCAAACCGCCGGGATTATGAAGAGGTGCCGGAACACATCCGTCGCGGCATCGACGTGCACTTCGTCTCCCGCTTCGAAGACGTGGAAGCGCTCGTCTTCTGAGCGCCAGGATCACCAGGCGGGCATCGCGCGATCCTGGGTGATCGCCCCGCCGATCTCAAAACGGCCCGTAGCGGCAACTTCTGAGCACCTTGCGCTGCACTTGTTCGCGCCTGGTAAGCAACTGCCTTTCCGGCATGTTGCGCCCCGGGCCTTTCCTCTACCATAGCCGCTCAGGCCAGGGGCCGCCGGCAGAGTTCCCGTGATCGCATCGCCAGATCCGCACGCCATCGCCATGATGGTGCTGACGCTCGTCGCCCTGGTGCTGTTCACCCGCGATCGGATCCCCCTGGAGCTGTCGAGCCTGGGACTCATCGCCGTGCTCGCCGTCGGCTTTGCCCTGTTCCCCTATCCGGGCGTGGCACCCGCGGATTTTTTCGCCGGTTTCGCCCACGAGGCGCTGATTGCCGTCTGCGCGCTGATGGTTCTGGGTCAGGGGCTCGTGCGCACCGGCGCCCTGGAGCCGGTTGGACGCATGCTCGGCCGTTTCTGGGGTAAAGCACCCTTTTTATCCTTCCTGGCCACGCTGGTGATCGGTGCCGTGCTCTCGGCCTTCGTCAACAACACGCCGATCGTCGTACTGCTGCTGCCGATTCTGGTCAGCGTCTGCCTGCGCACGGCTTCTTCACCGGCGGCCGTGCTCATGCCCATGGGCTTCGCCACGCTCATCGGCGGCATGGCCACCACCGTCGGCACGTCGACGAACCTGCTGGTGGTCAGCGTGGCCCGGGATCTCGGTCTCGAAGAGATCGGCATGTTCGATTTTGTGCTGCCGGCAGCCATCGCCGGCGGCGTCGCCATCGTTTATCTCTGGCTCATTGCTCCACGGCTGCTCCCCAACCGCTCGATCAACCTGGAGAACCCCTCGCCGCGCGTCTTCGAGGCGCGCCTGCAGATCGACGGGACCTCATCGTTCATCGACCGGACGCTGGCGGACGCGATCGGGGCGACGGACGGTGAGATGAAGGTCACCCGGATCCGCCGGGGCGACAACTTCATCCTGCCGCTCCCGGACGTGGTCCTCAAAGCCGGCGACAGGCTGCGGGTGAACGACACCCCCGCGCAGCTGAAAGCCTTCGAGACAGCACTCGGCGCCAGCCTCTACGGCGCCGAGCACCGGGTGGATGAGGCTCATCCCCTTCTGGCGGAAAATCAGATGCTGGCGGAGATCGCCGTCGTTCAGGGTTCGACCCTGGACCGGGCCAATCTGCGCTTTGCGCGTTTTCTCGATCGTTACCAGCTGGCCGTGCTGGCCCTGCATCGAGCCGGCAAGGATATCTGGCATGCCAAGGAAGACATCGAGGACGTGCTGCTGCAGCCCGCGGACATCCTGCTCGTGCAGGGCCCTCGTGAGCAGATCGCCAACCTGAAGGAAACGACGGACTTTCTCGTGCTCGACGCCAGCGTCGATCTGCCGAAGAGCGATAAGGCGGGGCTTGCCCTGGCTATCCTGGCAGGCGCCATCGCCCTCGCGGCAACCGGCATCATGCCGATCGCCGTCAGTGCCGTTGCCGGTGCAGCCCTGCTGCTGGCAACGCGCTGTCTGAATCTCGGCGGTGCCATCCGCTCGATCAGCCCTTCGGTCTACTTCGTGGTCGTGGCGAGCCTCGCCCTGGGTCACGCGCTCGTCGCCACAGGCGCCATTGCCTATGTCACCAGTCTGTTTCTTTCCTGGACCGAAGGGGCCTCGCCCACCTTCATTCTCTCGGCACTGATGCTGCTGCTGGCGGTACTGACGAACATCGTCTCGAACAACGCGGCGGCTGTGATCGGCACGCCGATTGCCGTCGGCATCGCCGCGCAGCTCGGCCTACCACCGGAGCCCTTTGTGCTGGCGGTGCTGTTCGGCGCCAACATGAGCTATGCAACGCCCATGGCCTACAACACGAATCTGCTGGTGATGAGCGCAGGCAACTACACCTTCAACGAATTCGTGAAGGTGGGTGTTCCGCTGACGCTGTTGATGTGGGGCACCCTGACCTGGGTGCTCAGTGCCCTCTACTTCTGAAGCGGCTTACGCCGGGCGACAGAGGTGCGGGCCATCTTCCGTTGGCCACCCACTTGCGTGGACTTGCGAAGCTGGTTGTTCTGATCCCTAGCGATGAGCTGGGACTCACTGCGGTTGATCACTTTTTCTCTCCTCGGCAGGGAGTACTACTAACGCAGGTGATTCAATCACCCTTTCCTTGTTCTGCCTCTGCTTAGAGGCGCTCTCATCAAGAGAGTTCGAGCCGGATTGTGATCCGTCGGTGCCTTCGAGACCGGTCCCTGCAGGACAGCTGGCTGTCCAGGCAGCAGGGTTACACCCCTTCCGGGCGTACGCCGCGAAGCACACTGGCAGCGATTACACCAGAGGCCGAACGCGCGAAGTGTGCGGCACCTAACAGTTTCACAAACGCTCACAGATCGCCGCCGGGTACCGGCCGGCAGATCCGAACCTATCCGGTAGACCACACTTCCGATCCGGAAGTTCAGTCCAGGGCGAGATAGGCGTCTCTGACCTCGCTGAGTGAGTCGAGAATCCGATGCCCGAGGGCAACCAGCTCCTGATCCGGTGCGACCAGATCGGGGATCTGGAACACCGTGCAGCCGGCGCCGAGAGCCGCTCGCACCCCATTGGCGGAGTCTTCGAGCGCCCAGCATCGGGAGGGATCGAGGCCAAGGCTCGCGGCGGCTGCCAGGTAGGGATCCGGGGCCGGTTTGCCCCGCTCCGTTTCGCCGCCGCAGACGAGGCAGCGAAAGAACGCCAGCAGCTCCGTGGCCTCGAGCTTACCTTCCGCCAGAGGGCGTCGAGTCGACGTCACCAGGGCCAGAGGTACGGCTCGCTCACGCAAGGTCGACAGAAGGGCTCGGGCACCGGCCTTCACCGGAACGGGCCCCTCTGCGAGGCGCGCATGGTAGTGCGCGCTCCATCGAGCTTCAATAGCTTCGAGGGGAAAATCGTCGCCGCAGGCCGTCAGCAGCAGTTGCCGTGTGGCTTCGGCAGTCGTACCGATGCACCGATGGTAGATCTCGAGCGTGACGGGTCGTCCCGCCTCCACACAGGCCTCGAGAAAAGCGTCGCGGGCCAGCCGCTCGGAGTCGAGCAGCAGGCCATCCATGTCGAAGAGAACGCCCGCCGGGCGTTCAGCGTCCGGCGTCGGCGGCACGGGTGAGGTTGTTCAGCACGTACTGCAGGATGCCGCCGCTTTCGTAGTAAGCGATCTCGTTTTCCGTATCCAGGCGGCTCATGACCATCGTCGAGACCGTTGTCCCATCGGGGCGGGTAACGGTCAGTTCAAGATCCTGCCGCGGCGCGAGCTCGGTGACCCCGGTCGGGAACTGAACGTCAATGAGCTCTTCGCCCGTCAGACCCAGGGACTCACGCCCCTCCCCATCCTTGAACTGCAGCGGCAGCACACCCATGCCGATGAGATTCGAACGGTGAATGCGCTCGAAGCTCTCGACCACCACAGCCTTCACGCCTAGCAATCGAGTGCCCTTCGCGGCCCAGTCCCGGGAAGAGCCGGTGCCATACTCCTTGCCGGCGATGACGACCAGCGGCGTCCCTTCACCCTGATAACGCACGGCGGCGTCATAGATTGACAGCTGATCACCGCTCGGCACGTGACGGGTGTAGCCGCCTTCAACGCCGGGAACCATTTCATTGCGGATGCGGATATTGGCAAAGGTACCGCGCATCATGACTTCGTGGTTGCCGCGGCGGGAGCCATATGAATTGAAGTCGGCTTCGTTCACCGCCGCCTGCTGGAGATACTGGCCGGCGGGGCTGTCGGCCTGAATCGCACCGGCCGGCGAGATGTGGTCCGTAGTCACCGAATCGCCGAGCAGGGCCAGGATGCGAGCGCCGCGCACATCAACGGTCTGATCGATGTCGTCACCCACGCTGAAGAACGGCGGCTGTTTGATATAGGTGGAGTCTTCCCAGCTGTAGGTGCCCGCGTCGCTCACCTCGATGGCCCGCCAGGCCTCGGGGCCAGTGAACACGTCCGCATACTGGCGATCAAACATGTCCGCAGACACAGCCGCCGCCGCTTCGGCGATTTCCGCGTTCGAGGGCCAGAGGTCCTTCAGATAGACGTCCTTACCGTCCGCATCCTGACCGATGGCCTCGCTGCTGAGATCGATGCGCGTCGTCCCGGCAATGGCATAGGCCACCACCAGGGGCGGAGAGGCGAGCCAGTTCGTGCGAATCTCCTGATGCACGCGGCCCTCGAAGTTGCGGTTCCCGGACAGGACGGACGCCACGACCAGATCACCTTCACCAATGGCCGTGGAAATCGGCTTCGGCAGCGGCCCGGAGTTACCGATACAGGTGGTGCAGCCGTAGCCGACAAGGTTGAAACCCAGGGCATCGAGATCGTCCTGGAGGCCGGTCTTCTCGAGATAGTCGGTCACCACCTTAGAACCGGGTGCCAAGGAGGTTTTCACCCAGGGTTTGACGCCAAGCCCTTTCGCCAGCGCTTTCCGGGCGACGAGACCGGCACCCACCATCACAGCAGGATTCGAGGTATTCGTGCAGGAGGTAATGGCGGCGAGCACCACATCTCCGTGGCCGAGATCGTAGTCTGTGCCGGGCACGGGCACCCGCAGATCGGCCGATTTCGCCCGGCCCTGCAGTTCCAGCGCTTCTTCGAAGGCCCGGCGCATGTTGCCCATGGCAACCCGGTCCTGGGGCCGTTTCGGACCTGCCAGGCTCGGCACCACGTCGGCAAGATCGAGATGCAGGGTGTCCGTGTAGGCGGCTTCCGGTGCCCCCGGCTCCCGCCAGAGTCCCTGGGCCCGGGCATAGGCTTCCACGAGCTCCACGGTTTCGGGGGGCCGGTCCGTCAGCTTCAGGTAACTGATGGTCTCCTGGTCGATGGGGAAGAAACCGCAGGTCGCCCCGTATTCCGGGGCCATGTTCGCGATGGTGGCGCGGTCGGCCAGGGGCAGCTGATCGAGGCCGTCGCCAAAAAACTCGACGAACTTGCCGACTACCCCTTTGGCGCGCAGCATCTCGACGACCGTGAGCACCAGATCCGTGGCCGTGATGCCTTCCTGGAGCGCACCCGTGAGCCGGAATCCCACCACATCCGGAACGAGCATGGAGATCGGCTGGCCGAGCATGGCCGCTTCGGCTTCGATGCCACCCACGCCCCAGCCAAGCACCCCGAGGCCATTGATCATGGTGGTGTGGCTGTCTGTGCCAACCAGCGTATCGGGGAAGGCGACGGTCTCACCGTCCTCCTCGCGGGTCCACACGGCTCGCGCCAGGTACTCGAGATTCACCTGATGGCAGATGCCCGTGCCGGGCGGAACGACGCTGAAGTTGTCGAAGGCCTGCTGCCCCCAGCGGAGAAAGCGATAGCGTTCGGCGTTGCGCTGCATCTCCAGGTCCACGTTCTCATCGAAGGCGGCTTCCGTACCGAAGCGGTCGACCATGAGTGAATGGTCGATGACCAGGTCCACCGGGGACAGCGGATTGATGATCTCCGGGTCGTAACCCGCGTCGACGACCACGCTGCGCATGGCGGCGAGGTCGGCTACCCCCGGCACGCCGGTAAAGTCCTGCATGAGCACCCGCGCCGGGCGGAAGGAAATCTCTTCCGCATCCTCGCCCGACCCGCTGTCTTCAGCCCAGCTGGCGAGGGCCCGGATGTCCGCAGTTTTGACCGTCAGATCGTCTTCGAAGCGCAGCAGGTTCTCGAGCAGGACCTTGAGGGACATGGGCAGGCGGGCAACGTCCCCGAGACCGGCGGCGGCCGCCGCCGGCAGACTGAAGTAGCTGTAGGTTCTGTCCCCCACCACGAGCGTTTTACGGGTGTCGAAGCTGTTGTGACTCATAGCGCGGACTCCTGTCGGGCTGAGATAAGTAGGCTGGGGAGTTTAGCCCGAACCGTCGAAGAGTAGGTGACGGCGCGGCGACTGTCCGGCGCCTGGTCCGGTCAGAGGCCCTCGCCGGGTTCCCCGCCGGAGCCCGGTTGCGGGGATGGCTTCGCAGCCGGTGCAGGGTCGACGGTGCTCTCCCCACCGGCACTGCCGCCGGTCTTACCGATTGGCCGCTCGTAGAGCGGATCACCGCAGCGATAACAGTAGCTGGCTTCCCGAAGATGGCCCTCTGCCGAGCAGCCGGGACAGGTGCGGGTATTCGCAGCACGGCGGCTCGCCTCGGACAGCTCCAGAGTGACGATACCGGTCGGTACCGCAATGATGCCGTAGCCCATGATCATGACGATGGTGGCCATGGCCTGACCAAGCGGCGTCTGCGGCACGAGATCTCCGTAGCCGACCGTCGTGAGCGTGATCACCGCCCAGTAAATACTGCGCGGAATACTCGTAAACCCGTTGGCCTCGCCTTCGATGAGGTACATGAAGGAGCCGAAGATGACCACGAGGGCAAGGACCGTGGAGATGAACACCGTAATCTTGCGCCGGCTGGCAACCAGCGCCTGGGTGAGCAGCTGCGCTTCTCCCACATAGCGCACCATGCGCAGCACCCGAAAGACCCGCAACACGCGCAGGATGCGGATGACGAGCAGGTATTGGCTGTCCGTGAACAGCAGACTCAGATAGGTCGGGATGATGCCGAGCAGGTCGACGATGCCGTAGAAGCTGCGCGCATAGCGTCCCGTATTCTCGATACACCAGAGCCGAACGGCATACTCCACGGTAAACAGCACCGTGAAGCCCCACTCGATGAAATAGAAGTAGTTGCCGTAGGCCGCATGCAGCGCCGCGACGGAGTCGAGGAGCACCGCCAGGACGCTGAGCAGAATGCAGATGATGAGGCCCACATCGAAGGCCTTGCCGGCCGGTGTATGGGCTTCAAAGATGACGATCCGCACCCGATCTTTCAGGGAGGGACCCGTCTTGAGGGGCTCAGGCTCGGCTGCGCTTGGCTCGGTCATTGGCCGGGCATTCTACCCCAGGCTGTGCCGGGACCCGCGACGCGGCACCCTGGCGCCTGGCGCGCGCGGGAAGCCACGAAGGCGTCCGATCAGAGACCGACACCTTCGCGGTGAGCACCGAAGTCGGACGGATTGCCTCAGGCGGCGATCACTTCGACACGACGGGGCTTTTCTTCCTCGGCTTTGCCGATGGTCAGTTCCAGGACACCGTTCGTGACCCGGGCAGTGATCGCATCAGCGTTGGCGGTCTCCGGCAGTCGGAAACGACGGGTGAAGTGGCCGTAGCGGCGCTCGAGGCGGTGGTTACGGTCACCTTCGTCCCGCTCGGCGCGCTTGCGCTCACCTTTGATCAGCAGCACACCGTCTTCCACGGAAACGTGGACGTCGGCAGCGGCTACAGCAGGCACGTCGAGGTCTATGCGATAGGCCTCAGGGGTTTCCCAGACGTCGGCGACAGGGACCCAGTTTGCCGGACCACTGCGGTCCAGCTCGAAGAAAGGATTGAAGCGTACGATGCTCATGGCGTTCTCCTCTTGGAATTCGCGGATAACTGTTCAGACCCCCTGTTGATGGGTCCGAAAAACGCCGTTCCAAGATCTTGAAAAACGCTCGACTGTCCCCAGACCTGCCGGAAATCAGCAGAAATCGTGACGCCGCAGAAATTCGAGGATTCGCCTCGCGATGTGCGGGGCGAGCCCGGCGGGGATGTTGTGGCCCATGCCGGGCACCAGTTCGAAAGCCGCCCCGGGGATGGCCCGGGCTGTCGCTTCTCCCGCGGCCGGCAGCACGAGCACGTCGTCCGCACCATGAATCACCAGCGCCGGGAGTTCGAGCCCTTTGAGGCGCTCCGTGCGATCGCCGTCCGCAATTGCCGCCCGCATCTGTCGACTCACCCCCTCCGGATCATGGGCGCGGTTGTAGACCGCCTCCGCCATGGCCCGGCGCTCTGCTTCAGACTCCGGATAGCCGGGGGAACCCCAGAAAGCCCGGTTTTCCACGTCCAGGGCAATGGCCTCGGCTCGTGCGTCTGCGGTCACCCGCAAGCGTCGGGCCGACTCGCTGGACGGCCGCGGCAGCGTCGGATCGCCGCTGCTCGACATGATGGAAATGAGCGAGAGCACCCGCTCGGGATGCTCCACGGCCGTGAGCTGCGCGATCATGCCTCCGAGGGAAATACCGAGCACATGGAAGCGATCGATCGCCAGGGCTTTCGTCAGCTGCGCCACGTCTCCGGCCATGGCCGACAGCGGGTAGTCCTCGGTCAGGCGGCTCGAGCGGCCAACGTCGCGGTTGTCGAAAATGATCACCTGCAGACCCCCGGCCACCAGCGCCTCGAGGAACACGGGGCTCCATTCGATGAGCTGCGTGCCAAGGCCGCGCACGAGCACCAGGGCGGGGCCGGCCTCTGAGCCGTGCCGCTGCCAGGCAAAGGTCAGGCCGCCGGCTTCGATGAGGCGAGTGTTCGCGTCATCGATGCCGACGTTCGCTTCGCTCACGTCAGTGATCCTTGATCACGTGGTAGACGGACTCGACTGCTTCGTTGATGCCGGCCTCGGCGAATTTCGGCGGCAGATCCGTGGCACGGGCAGTCTCGAGGCGCTCCACACGACAGCGGCCCTCATAGAGGTGCCGGACCTCCTGCTCGGACACCGAATGCGGCGGCCCCTGCACCTTGTCCTGATCGTATTCCAGGGTGATGAGCAGAATATGAGCGTGCTCCGGGATGATCCGCAGCATGTGGTCGACGTAGAGCGCGCGCGTTTCCGGTGGTAAGGCAACCAGGGCGCCGCGGTCGTACACCGCGCGGATTCCGAGGATGTCGGGCGTGGAGAGATCGAAGAAGTCACCACGATAGAGCGTCGCATTCGGGCCTTTGAAGCGCGTCAGGTAGAAGCCTTCCGTACGCTCTGCGGCTTCCCCACCCTCCGCGAAGTAGGCTTCGATCGCAGCTTCCGAGAGCTCGATACCCATGACCGGGTGGCCGAGGGATTCGAGGTAGCGCATGTCGAGGCTCTTCCCGCAGAGCGGCACGAAAACGGCCGCCCCGCGGGTAATGCCGAGCGCCGGCCAGTGCTTCGCCAGCAGCGGATTCGTGTCCGAACGGTGCCAGCCGAGCTGGTTGTTGCGCCAGCGATCCAGCCAGAATTCCGCTTCCATCCGTTGCCCTCGGCAAGCCAAAGGGCGAGTATCACGAATGGCCTCCAGACGAGCAACCAAACCGGTAGTCGCCCCGGTCAGCACCGGGCGCCTGCGCCGTATGGCCCTGCACGCCCAGGGATTGCTCGAGAATGCGCCTTTCGGCCGCGGCCGGGGAGCGGTGCAGCGTGCGGTGGAACAAATCGGCTACGTGCAGATCGATACGATTTCCGTCGTGGCCCGCGCCCACGACCACGTGCTGCACAGTCGCGTCCCGAACTACGAGCCGAAACATCTCGACCGGCTGCAGCTGGAAGGTCTGCTGTTCGAATACTGGTATCACGCCGCCGCTTACCTGCCCATGCGCGACTACCGCTTCGCCCTCCCGCACATGGAGCGCATGCGCAACTTCGAGGAACGGTGGATCCGCAGCCGTGACCAGAAACTCATGGCAGAGGTGCTGGCCCGGGTCGCAGACGAAGGTCCGCTCATGGCCCGGGACTTCGAATCGCCGCCCGCCGGTGCAACCGGCTGGTGGAACTGGAAGCCGACGAAACGTGCCCTGGAGCAGCTGTTCATGCAGGGTGATCTCATGGTCACGGGTCGGGACGGTTTCCAGAAGAGCTACGATCTCCGGGAGCGCGTGTTGCCGCCGGACACCGACACCCGCATGCCGACGCAGCGGGAGCTGGCCGAACACCTGCTGGAGACAACGATCCGTGCACACGGCTTCATCGCCCCCAAGGCCGTCACACACCTGCGTCGCGGCCAGGCCATTCGCCAGGCCCTGACGGCAGCCATCGACGATCGCCTGACGGCCGGTACGCTCCTGGCCCTGCGCCAGCCCTGCGGGGTACTCGCCTATACGGAACCGGAGCGCCTCGAAGGCCGGGCACCGCGAGCACCGGCTCGGGCGCTGCTGCTCTCTCCCTTCGATCCGGCCGTTATCCACCGGGACCGGGTGCTGTCGGTGTTCGATTTCGACTACCAGATCGAGTGCTATCTGAAAGAAGCCGATCGTCGCTTCGGCTACTTCTGCCTGCCCATCGTCTACCGGGATCGACTCGTGGGCCGGGCCGACTGCAAGGCCCATCGCGAGGACGGCCGCTTCGAACTGAAGCACCTGCACCTCGAGCAGGCTGCAGAGGCTGATGACAGAGTGCTCGACGAGGACTTTCTACCGGCGCTGGCAGAAGCCGTGCAGCGCTTCGCGGCGTTCAACGGCTGCCCGGAGATCATCCTGTCCAGGTGCACGCCGAGCGCCTGGCAGGCCCCCGTGGCGAGGGCGCTGGCCGGCTGAGGCGCTGGTACGGCGCCACCGTTCACCGTTTAGTTTCCGTTCATTCCCGATTCAGAGGCAGTTCAGCGCCTCCCGCCTACCTTGACCGCACGATCAGTTGTCATGGAGGCATCCCATGAAAAAGCATGAAAAGCAGAAGCACGAAACGCAAACCCCCGAGGAGCAGCCGCGCGGAAAGCGCAACCTCGTCAACCGAACGATCGCCGCCTCAGCACTCAGCCTCGCCCTCGCTGGCGCCGCCCTGCCGGCCGCCGCCGACCATGGCAAACACCGGTACGACGCCCAGTGGGGAGATCAACGGGGTCATAAAGTCACCGTGGCCCCCTACCGGGACGTGGTCCGGGTGCGGATTCCCATCCGCGAGCATGGCCCGGAAACCCTGAAGCTGAAGCGTCTCATCCGTCATGAAACCGGGTTGAATCCGAACGACTATCGGCTCAGGGCCGTCGTTGTGAAGAACGGTCCCTTCTCCAACGGCTATGCGACGCTCCGAACCGGCGATCGGAAGAGCGGCCGCTATTTCCTGCCGGGCTATGAACGCACGCGCATTCCGGCCCCAAGCCGGGCCCGCGACAGCTGGCGTCTGCGCCTGGGACCGGGCACGCAGGTCCGCTCCGTCACCGCCGTGCTGGAACCTCGCCGGCACGCGCATCACGACTATCGGAATCGCGACGACTACCATCACGTGCAGCCGCGTCGCGACCACTATTCGAGCAGGCGGCAGATCGACAATCCGCTGGTGGGGTTAGCCTGGCTCATCGCTGAAGCCGAAGAGAACAAGGCGGCAAAACGGCAGAAGCGGGCTCTGAAGCAGACCCGCGCTGAGCTGGCCCGCACCGAGGCAGAGCTCGAACGCACGAGAGATCGTCTCGACTCGAGCCGCGACCGGAACAAGAAGCTGAAGCACCAGCGTGAGCGCCTCGCCGCTGAACTTGCCCGCGAACAGGCCGAGGATGCGGCCCGGGCAGCGCGCCGCGCCGAGCGGCAGGCTGAGCGACGCACGGCAGAACGGAAAGCCGAAAGGAAGGCCGAACGCAGGGCGGAACGGCGCGCCGAGGAACTGAAAGCCGAACGCAGGGCGGAGCGTCGCGCCGCGGAACTGCGGGTCGCACGCACGGTTGGCCACCGCACCGCCTGGTAAGCGGAGCGAAGCGCGCGCTAGATCTGCCGGTCCCGACCTTCCCAGAACGGCGCCCGTACGTGGCGCCGTTGTATTTTGCCACTCGGCAGCCGCGGCAGGTCATCGGCAAAGTCCACGGAACGCGGACACTTGAAGGCCGCCAGACGTCCACGGGCATGGGCAATGATGTTGTCGGCAAGGTCCGGCGATGGGCTGAAACCCTCGGCGAGCTGTATCACCGCCTTCACCTCTTCGCCCCACTCGTCATTCGGCACACCCACGGTACAGGCATCGAGCACGGCGTCATGCTCGAGCAGGGCTGCGTCGACCTCCTGCGGATAGATGTTCACCCCGCCGGAGATGATCGTCTCAGCGCTGCGGCCATTGAGGAAGAGAAAGCCATCCTCATCGAAATAGCCCATGTCCCCGAGCGTGAACCAGTCGCCGCGATAGGACTCGCCCGTTTTCTCCGGCGCCTTGAAGTACTCGAAGCGGCCCACCTCGGGCGCCTTGAAGTAGATATAGCCGGACTCACCCTGAGGCACCTCGTTCCCATCGTCATCGACGATACGGGTCCCTTCCGGGTTCGGCGTGTTGCCGACGCTGCCCGGTTTTTTGAGCCAGGTTTCCGAATCGACGAAGAACCCACCGCCACCTTCCGTGGCGGCGTAGTACTCGTTCACGATGGGTCCGAACCACTCGATCATGGCGTGCTTCACGTGCACCGGGCAGGGCGCTGCACCGTGGACGATGTACTCCATGGAAGAAACGTCGTAGCGGTTGCGCACGTCCTCCGGCAGCTGCAGCAGCCGATGGAACATGGTGGCCACCATGTGCGTGTGGGTAACACCGTGAGCATCCACGAGCCGCAGCGTTTCTTCCGGGTCCCACTTGTCCATCATGACAATGGCGGCGCCGGCGTTGAGGGGTGCGGCCACGTTAAAAACCAGGGGTGCCGCGTGATACGCCGGTCCCGTGCAGAGGTTCACTTTGCCGGGCCCACCTGCGGAGGCCTGCTGGGCCGCCGAGGTCGCAACGGGCTGCTCCTTCCGGTAGACGCCCTTCGGACGGCCCGTGGTGCCCGACGTGTAGAGCATGGTCGTGCCCCGGACAGGGTCGTCGATGTCGGCGCTGTCGTACGCGGCAACGGCCGCTTCGTAGTCCTCGAATTCGTCGATGCTGCCGCCGATGGCCAGGCGTACCTCGCAGTTCTTGGCATGCGCCACGGCATCAACGCCGGTCCCGAGGTCGGCGTCGTAGATCACCGCCCGGGCTTCACAGTTGTCGATGACGTAGCCGGCCTCTTCGCCGGTGAGATGGAAGTTCACCGGTGTGAAGCGGATCCCGCCGCGCTGCGTGGCCGCAAAGGCTTCGATGAACTCGGGCCGGTTCCGGGACACCACAGCGATGGCATCGCCCGCGCCGATGCCGCGGTCGCGGAGCAGCCGCAACAGCTGATTGGTCCGGCCATTGAGTTCGTTGAAGCTGCGATCACCAAACGGTGTAGCGAGTGCAAGGGCTTCGCCCTGAGCCCGCGCATGATGGGCAAGCGCCATACCCCGCTCGAGCGCGGCGTCCAGCGACGCGTAGATGTCCGTCATGATTCCCCCTCAGAATCCCTCTCTCCCGCCGATTCTAGGGTGCTGCGGCCTCCACTGTCATCCCATCCGGACCAAGACCGCGGACCAGCAGTTCGTCACCTCGCCGAAACAGGACCATACCGTCGAGATAGGCCACGGGCTGCGCTTCGAGGGGTACGCCGAGCAGCACCGTGCGCATGAGGTACAGCGTCATGTCGTGAGAAACGCAGAGGTCCAGCTGGGTTTCCGCAACGGGCTTATTGAGCTTATCCGCCAGCACGTCGAGGAGCAGCCGGGCGGCCGTCTGTGCGGGAATCATGACATCCGGACCCACCGCTCCCGCCATCCACCCGGAGATATAAGGCACGAGACCGCCCGCCTCACCCATGGCCCGCCAGAGCTTCATCTGATCCAGCGCATAGAAGACCCCGAGAGCCTCGAGCGGCCGGTGCCTCGTGACAGACCCACCGCCGCTTTCATGGCCGCTGAGCATCCGTTCAGCCGTTTCCATGCAGCGATGAGGCGGGCTTGCGTAAGCCCGAACGGTAGCCGCTTTCGGCAGGGCTTCACCGAGACGCTGTGCATACTCACGGCCAGCTTCGGTCAGCGGATTGTCCAGATCATGGCGCCCCTCGACATACTCCCGGGCGGAGTGGCGGAGCAGGAGCACGGCGCGATCCACGCCCTGCTCGAAAACTTCGTCGACGAGCGCCGCCGTCCGTCGGCCATAGTCCGCCCGTTCTGCATCACTCACTTTGCTCCTCCTGCCGCCAGACGGCTCTTCACCCTTCTGATAGTTCTCACCTGTCCCTGGAATCCACTGCCTCGCGTGCGCAACCAAGGTCGCGCCGTCGAAAGCGGTTAGTTTAGTATCGGTAGCGAGCGCGACGACAAGGTTCGCCTGCTCAGGGGAACGCCAGGGGGCGTACAGGACCAGTAAGGGAGAGAGAAATGGCAAGACTCGAAGACAGAATCGCCGTCGTCACCGGCGCAGGCCGTGGTATCGGCCGGGAAATCGCCCTGCTCATGGCGAGCGAAGGGGCAAAGGTTGTGGTCAACGATCTCGGCGGCAACACCGATGGCACCGGCACCGGCAAAATCGCTGACGACGTGGTTGCGGAAATCCGCGCCCTGGGCGGTGAAGCCGTCTCACACACGGAATCT
This sequence comes from Pseudomonadales bacterium, assembly GCA_965230005.1. Classification (GTDB taxonomy): domain Bacteria; phylum Pseudomonadota; class Gammaproteobacteria; order Pseudomonadales; family Azotimanducaceae; genus SZUA-309. The sequence goes on along the minus strand of OZ245934.1, from coordinate 4,431,231 downwards.
ATCGCCGAGGTGGCCGGCGGGCAGAGCCTGCATCAGACCGCCCTCGATGCCTTCGGCGGCATGGACATCCTCGTCAACAACGCGGGCATCCTCCGTGACAAAACCATCTTCAACATGGAGGAATCCGACTGGGACGCGGTGATCGCCGTGCACCTGAAGGGCCACTACTGCTGCTCGCGGCCCTTCGCCAACTACATCCGCGCGGAAAACCGCACCGGCTGCAGGATCATCAATTTCTCCAGCGTCTCCGGCCTCTATGGCAACTTCGGCCAGGCTAACTACGGCGCGGCAAAAGCCGGTATCGCCGGTTTCTCCCGGGTGCTGGCGCTGGAGCTTGCGAAGTACGGCTGCACGGTGAACACCATCTCTCCCGGGGCCCTGACCCGTATGACCATCCCGCTCCGGGAAAACCGGGGCGAGGAAGTCGGCGACTCGGAAATGGAAGAGAGCGGACCGCAGCACATCGCGCCGATCGTCGCCTGGCTGGCGACGCCGGAGGCAGGCGGCATCACCTCGGAGATATTCCACACCGGCTATGGCGGCGTGGCCATCATGCAGCAGCCGAAGGTCATCAAGCAGTTCAAGAAGACCACCGGTGTCTGGAGCCTCGACGAGCTGGACGGCGTGGTCCCGCAGCTCCTCGAAGCAAAGAAGGCCAACGTGGAAGCGGCAGATGCCGCGGGTGCGGCCATCAAAGTGTGAACGGACGGCGTCCGCTCGACGCCGTCTGATCGCCCGGGTCGGGTTGCACAGCCTCGAACTTCAGCAGGCCCCGGCTCTGCGCCCGGGCGTCCACTCAGAAATAGTAGACCCAGCGCAGATAGCCCTGGAAGGCACCGCCCGTGGTGGCGTTCTCGCCGAAAATCGGCACGCCACCGAACTCCTGACCGGCATCACCAATGGGAACGGTCACGCCCGCATCGAGGGTGGCGTGATCACTCGGCACGTAGGAGAGCGTCGTCTGCAGGAGCGAGCTGCCGTCGTTCAGATTCGAGATCAACGTCAGCGCCTGGGTCCACAGGGGGTGCCACTGCAGTGAGCCGCCGAGGGCGAGATAGTCACGCATCAGGTTGAAGACTTCGCCCCGGGCCAGCCGCTCGGTGAGTTCTTCGGGCAGTTCGCGGATGTCGTCGGGCAGCGTCTTTACCCCGAAATCGTTGTGGTAGAACTCGGCGAAGACGTAGGCCGAGCGCCCGCTGAGGTCGAAGCTGTAGTCGGCATTGATCACACCGGAGAAGCGCCAGTCTCCGTCCGCATCGAGACGCGTCGCGACGAGATCGGTGCGGACCATGGACCCGCCGACGGGCACACGCAGGGACCCCCCGTAGACCTGATCCTGGTAGTGCTTGCCGCCGAACAGTTCGAACTCCCTGGCGCCCAGAAACTTTCGCCACTTCAGTGCCGCGCTTGCCACGTCCGCCGTGGCGTCACCGTCAAGATCGCGGCGGGCGACGCCGAGCAGCTGCAGATCGCTGCCGTCGTCGAAGAGCTTGTCGAAGATCAGGAGATCGTCGCCGGCTTTGAAATCCCGGTCGACGGTAGTCGGCGCGAAGGGGCTGAACAGGTCCATGGGCTGAAAGACCACTCCGCTGCCCCAGCTCACCGCTTCCCGGCCCACGGTCAGCCCCCAGGTGCTGGCCCGGTACTGCAAAGCCAGGCGATCAAAACGATGCACGAGCCGGTGCCGATCGCCGCTGTGCAGCTCCCAGGTGAGATCCATGAGCCGGAACGCGTCGTCCGTCGGTGACTGGTCGAGGGTGGCGCCGGGGTTGGTCAGAAAGGCGAAGGAATCACCGCCGTTGAGAATCGTGTTGTGGTGCGCGGTGAAGGACAGGCGACCCCACTCCTGCTTGAAGAGCAGACGCAGATCCGCCGTGTAGTCGTAGGCCGGGGTACCGGCGAGCTGTCGCTGCAGGCTGTGTTCCGGCAGCGCGGCCCCGGCGCCGAAGAACTTGGTTCGCACGTCGAGCTCCAGGGCCTGGCTGGACCCTGCCAGAAGCAGCACTGCCGCCATGAGTAAGCGGCGAGACGCGCCGGCGGGTGCCGGCACTCGGGCCCCGGAGCGGGTCACGCGAAAGGGCTCACGCGGCCTCGACGCGGGCGCTGTCCTCGATGATCTCGCCATCGCGGAGTCGGACCTGGCGCTTCGCATAGCTCATGACGAGGGGGTCGTGGGTTGCCGTGACGATGGTCACCCCCTGCTCCTCGTTCAGGCGTCGGAGCAGCTTCAGCAGTTCTTCGGTGGTCTTCGAATCGAGGTTCGCACTCGGCTCGTCGGCAAGCAGCAGCACCGGATGGGTCACAATGGCCCGGGCCACGGCGACGCGCTGCTGCTGGCCACCGGACATCTCACCGGGACGACGATCGGCCATGCCCGAAAGGCCCAGCTCGTCGAGCATGGCCGTGGAGCGGCTGTGGCGCTCCGTGGCCGGAACCCCCTGAAGCTGCATGATGAACTCGACGTTCTCGAGCGCCGAGAGCACGGGAATCAGGTTGTAAGCCTGGAAGACGAACCCCATGCGCTCCAGGCGCAGATCAGACAGGGCGCTCTCCGAGAGGTCATTGAGCCGAACACCGTCCACTTCCACGGTGCCCTCATCGGGCCGATCGAGGCCGCCGATGACATTCAGCAGCGTCGACTTACCGGAACCGGAAGGTCCCGCCAGGCTGACGAACTCGCCACGATGCACCTCAAAGTCGACGTTCACGAGGGCACGAACGGGGACGGAGTCGTCCTGATAGGTTCTCGAGACGGACTGACAGCGTACGACCAGATCACTCATCTGCGTAGGGCCTCCAGAGGTTTGATTTTTACGGCCCGCCAGGCCGGATAGAGCGCGGCGAGAACGCCGAAGAACAGGCTCATGACCGTGACCAGAACGATGTCCTGCAGCAGCAGATAGGGTGTGAGCACGCTGCGCATGCCGGCCAGCTCGATACCCTGAGCCCAGGCCGTGAGATCGATGCCGTCACCGAGCCACTGCGTGGCGAGCAGCCAGCCGACGACGACGCCGACCGCCACCCCGGCAAGCATGATGACCGTCGACTCGAGCACCACCTGCACGATGACCGCCGACGACTTCATGCCCACGGCGCGGAGCATGCCGAACTCCTTGATGCGTTCCATGACCGCCGTGATCAGGGTGTTCACGAGGCCGAAGATGAGCGCGCCCATGATCACCAGAAACCAGATGAAGATGGCGCTGTCGACGTAAACGAACATGGCCGCGGCCTGCGGCTCGAGTTCCTGCCAGTTCATGACCTCGAGCCCCGAAAAGAACCCGGCAAGCGTTTCCTTGATGCTGGCCTCATGCTCCTCGTCCTTCAGTTTGATGGACACTTCCGTGACCACCTCAGCCTCCACGAGACCCTGCAGCGCTTCCACGCCCGTGAAAACGAACTGCTTCTCGAGCGCGGTCCCTTCGGCGTCGTAGGTGCCGGCAATGCGGAACCCCGCCTCCCGATTGCGCCCGTCGAGCCCCTGGGTGATGAGTACGAGGCGGCGACCGACGACCGTTTCCAGCTGCCGGGCGAGCTCGGTCCCAATGAGCACCCGGCCGTCCGCTGCATCGGCGAGCCCCTCACCGTCGATGGAGACGTCGCCAAGGAAGGAAATGCCTTCACGGCTCGGGTCGATGCCAACGAACTGCACACCCCGGGTTTCCCGTTCGCTCATGATCACAGCGGGAATACGGATCCGCGGTGCCCAGCCCTCGATCTCCTCCGGCGGTAGATCCGGCTGCCAGTCCGCGTCGAGGCTGAAGCTCTTCTCGATGTTTGGATCGTCGAGATAGCCGGGCGCCAGCACTTTGATGTGCCCCGTGAGATTGGCGACGGCCGCCTCGCGCATGTCGTACTGCATGCCACGGATGAGGGCGTTGGTCACCACCACCCCGGCCACCGCCACGGTGATGGCCAGCAGGAGCATGAAGTTGCGCCGCTTGTGACGGAACAGATTACGCACGGAGAGCTGCAGCAGCAGATTCACAGGCACAGGGTGATCTCCTTGGCGGTCCGGGCCATCATTCCGTGCCCCGCAAGGCTTCCACCGGCGTCATGCGGCGGATGCGCAGAGCCGGGATGAAAGCAGCGAGCTGCGTACCAACGATCATGATCGCCGCCGAAGCCAGGGCCGCGGGATTGGAGAAGCGCGGGTACATGCGGTCCGGCATGTTGTACTGATTGAGAATCTCAGTTGCCGACGCCGGCAAGGGCATACCCGTGCTCGCCAGCGGGATCAGAACGGCAGCAGAAAGTGCGAAGCCGATGACCACGCCGAGCAGCGCCAGAAACAGCGCTTCGAGAGCGAGCTGACGCATGATCCAGCCCGGCTTCATACCGATGGCCATGAGCATGCCGAACTCCTGAGTTCGCTCGAAGATCGTCATCATGAAGGTGTTGACGATGCTGAAGGTCACGATGATGGCGATGAGGCCGAAGAACAGCAGCGTGCCGATGAGCTTCATATCGATGGTCTGAACGGCTTCGGGCATGAGCTCGCGCCAGTCGAGGGCGCGCCAGCCGGGTCCGGCCTGCTCAGCGAGACGATCGGCAACGCCAACGCTGTCCGATACGGTGCCCGCGAGCACGACGATGGCATGGGCTTCGTCACCATCGAGTTCCCAGGCCGCCCGGAAGTCTTCCACGGGAATCTGCAGCAGGGTGCGATCGAGGGCCGCCTGGCCGCTTTCGAAGGTACCCACCACCTGAGCCACGGCGGCAGCGACCCCGCCCTCCCGCGCGGTCCCCAGGAGAACGACTTCGGCCCCGACCGCCAGGCCGAGGTTCCGGGCCAGAATCGAGCCGAGAAAAGCCTCCCCGGGCCCCGCAAGGTAGCGCCCTTCCCGGACCATGCCCGGCAACGACGACCACTGCGCTTCCCGGGCAGCATCGACCCCAAAAATCTGCGCCCCGAAACTCCGCTCCTCGTGATTGACCAGGGCAAAGCCATAGAGCCGGGCGCTGGCCATGGTGACCTCCGGATCCGCTTCGGCAAGGGCGATGAGTGCCCTGCTGCCCGACACCGTGTACTCCATGCGCGGGTCGTCCTGATAGTCCGGGTGCTGGATCTGGACGTGACCGAGGGCGAGGCGGGCGCCGTTGTCGATCATCATCTCGAAGGAGCCGTCCTGCATGGACATGGAAAAGATCAGCAGCCAGACGGCAAAGGCGATGCCACCGGCCGTGAGCCAGGTGCGGCGGCGATTGCGCCACAGATTTCGCCAGGCGATGAGCAGCACGCTGGCGCTGCCTCGAGAACGGGGTGCGGACAACGCCAGGTCCGTAGGCGCTGCAACCTGAGCCTGTTCACTCATGGCCAGCACCCCCCTTCGTTTTCAGGCGGTTCATCGGCTATTCACCGCGCAGCGCTTCCACGGGCTTCAGACGCCGGATCCGGAGCGCCGGCAGGAGGGCGGCGAGCTGCGTGCCGATGATCAGGACCAGGGGCGATACGAGCAGCGCCTCGGCCGAAAGCGCCGGGTACATGCGATCGGGCATGTAGAACTGCTGGGCATACTCCTGCATGGCTTCGCCCAGATAGATGCCCACATCCATGAGCCAGAGGGTCAGACCGACGGCCAGGACCAGGCCAATGGCAATGCCAAGCAGCGAGACGAACAGCGCCTCCCACTGGAGCATGAAAATGATGCGCAGCGGCTTCATGCCGATGGCGAGCAGCATGCCGAACTCCCGGGTCCGCTCGAAGACGGTCATGATGAAGCTGTTGATCACGCTGAAGACCACCAGGGACATGATGATGCCGTACATGATGCGGCCACCGATCTTGTCCACTTCGATACCCTGCTTCACCTCCGGCAGGACCTGGTCCCAGTTGCGCACAGCCACGTCCGGCGGCACCGCCCCCTCGAGTCGGGTGACGAGCTCCGGAGCCCGCTCGAGATCCGTCGTGCGCAGGACGATGCTGTGCACCTCGTCTTCGAGGCCGTAGCCCACCTGAACGGCGTCCAGCGGCGCCAGCATGATCACGCGGTCGAGATCGGCCATCCCGGTTTCGAGAATGCCCACCACGTTGAAGACCATGGCCGCCACGCCACCTTCTTTGCCGGTACCGAGTACCACAACCTCGTCACCGAGACGGGCCCCGAGATTTCGCGCGAGCACCGAGCCGATTACGGTGTCATCGGGGCCGGCGAGCGTTCGCCCCTCCCGGAGCATCTTCACGAAGCGGACGGTATCGAGCTCCGCATCGATGTCGACCCCGAGGAGCTGGGCACCGAAGCTGCGCTCACCGACCGACGCCAGGGCGAAGGCCTCCACCCGCGGCGCGACCGCAGCCACGCCCATCGTGCTTTCAAGCTGCGCGACGAGCGACGCCGCATCGCCGATCGTGTCCTCAAAGCGGTTGTCTTCCAGATAGTCGACATTCTGCAGCTGCACTTCCCCTTCCATGAGCGCCGTTGCGTTCTCGGCCATGACCGCGTACTGACCCGCCTGCATGGCCATGAAGGAAACGACGAGAAACACCGCAAAGGCGATGCCGCCGGCGGTCAGGAAAGTGCGACGGCGGTTGCGCCAGAGATTGCGCCAACCGATGCGAACGCTGAGCAGTCGACCCTGATCCGCGACCGGAGCACCGGCGCCTTGGAGGGCGGCTTCGCTCACCGGCGCCCACCGGACTGAAGCGAGAAGACCGTGAAAGTACGGTCTTCGATGTCGATATCGAACTCTGCCGTGTCGAGGATGATCTCCGTGTACTTGTCCGGCTCATCGAGGAGATTCATGCGCTGCCGAACGGGCAGCGTGCGACCGCCGAGTTCGCCGACCTCGAGCGTTTCCATCTGTTTCAGCGGCGTCAGAGTCTGGTCGTAGTAAGTCGCCGTGAGCAGCACGTAGTCGTCCCGCAGCACCCACTCTTCTTTGCCCCAGACAACCGGGGCGTCGTCATGGGGAACGGCTTCCACGGTGTAAACGCGGTGCCCCTCATGTTCACTTTCCGCAGTGATGGTCAGCTGGTAATGGCGCAGGAGGTCGTCCGTGCGCGAGAGATCGTTGTAGGAGAAGTCGGAACCCGCCCAGCTCTGCGACATGAGACTGTAGGGCAGACGGATCGTACGGTTCAGCTTCGGGGTGTAAGTCCACATCTTGTCACCCTGTTTGAGCGTCGCGTTGCCCGCATCCCGGGCGGGGGCCGTAAAGCGGATGAGCGCGTCTTCCCGCCCGCGAGTCCAGCTCACCAGGGACGACGTTCGTTCCCAGTCCGGGCGCGAGATCACCATGGTCATCTCCGTATAGGAGGTGGCGCCGCGCTGCAGATCGAGAGCCCCGGCAATGAGACTCTCCGCAGTGACCGGCTCCTCAGCAGCAACCGTATCCGCGTTCGATGGTCCCGCGCCAATCACCAGGAGCAGCAGCGCGATAAGGCCGGCGACGAGGGGCAGTTTCATGAGGTGTACTCCTGAACGGATCGAGGGGCAGTGCTGGCCACAACGCCATGGACGAGCGTGTGCGCCAGCGTTTCCACATAGCTGCCGAGGCCCTCGTGATCGCGGATGAGCTGGCCCGAGGTTGCCACGGTGCTGATCAGATCGATGAGCGCCTGCGCTCGAGCCGCGAGCAGCGGCTGCGTCAGGCGGTGTTCGGTGGCTTCGTCGAGGAGGTCGATCATGAACGCAAGACGCCAGCCGTTGATGCGCTCGAGGACGGAGACATCGGCTTCAGCCAGGGCCAGCGCAAGCTCCTGACCGTCTTCCGTGAGCCGTGCCAGGAGCGGCATCTCCCGCACCCCGAGGAGCCCGAGCGCGATGAGCTGCCTGAGCCGCTCAGCGGCCGGCGCCTCGAGGGCCAGGAGGCCGAAGAGCCGGTCCATGAGCACGAGCTTTTCCAGGGCGATGGCATGAAGCACGAGCTCCGCCTTGTTGCGGTAATACAGATAGACGGTGCCCTTGGCGACGCCGGAAGCCTGAGCCACTTCATCGATGCTCGTCTTCCGATAGCCGAAACGGGTAAAGAGGTCTGTGGCCGAAGCGAGGATACGCTCGCGTTTGGCCCGCTGTTTGCCATCCGGCTCGGGCCAGAGAAACTCCGCGATCCAGCGCTCAATCTCGCGGAGTTGCCGCTCGGCGCTTGCCCGGGCGCTGGCGGCCGGACTTCCCGGCGGTGCTTCGATGGCCTGGTCGCCGGCGGCCGCGGACAGGTGCGAGGGCTGTTGTTCAACGCTCATAACTGACCAGTTTAACTCTTTCGGTCATTTTGTCAAAGCACCTTGACGGGGAACGACACTGCCTTAAACTTAGATTAACTCTATATTTAGATTGAGTCTATTTTTTGGCTTCCGATCCGGAAAAGTCCCTCCGCGCCCGCAAAAAGGCCGCCGCCCGGGAGAAAATACTGCAGGCAGCGTCACGGCTCATGCAGAGTCGCGGCTATGAGGAAGCCACCATGCGCGACATTGCTACCGCGGCGGAGGTCTCCTACCAGACGCTCTACAACTACTTCCCGAGCAAGGGCGACATCCTGCATCAGCTCCTGAAGCAGGGCCTGGAGGACATGTCCAGCGACTACGGAGCGCTGCTCCAGGCCTATGAGGGTGGCCTGCTGGAAACGCTGGACGCCCTCTTCCGCCGGACGCTCACCATGGTGGAAGGCGAAGACGCAGCACTCTGGCGCATCGTCCTGCGGGAATTGCTCAATCAGGATGCCGACGCCAACGCCGCCCTGCAGCTCATCGACGGCAGTGCCCACAGGATGCTCGAAGCTCTGCTCGACGAAGCGCAGGCGAGCGGTGAGCTCGTCTCCAGCATCGATACCCGCCTCCTGGCCGCGACGCTCTTCGATCTCGCCGACAACGCCCTGCTCCGCTTTCTCCTGGCCGCAACGGCGGACGCGGAGACCGCGGCACGGACCCTCGGCGTGCAGCTGCGAATTGTGGTATCACCCTACCTGACCAGGGGCGCCGATCCGGCCGTCCCTTCCTAGCAGGTCCACAGGCCTGGCAGGCAGCCAGCAGAACGCCAGCAGAAAGAGAGCAAGGCCATGACGCTTCGATGGGGCATTCTCGCCACCGGCGCGATTGCGCACACCTTCGCCCGGGCGGCGGAACAATCCAGCCAGAACGAGCTCGTCGCCGTGGCGAGTCGCAGGCCTGAGCAGGCTCGAGCCTTTGCCGAGGCGCAGCCCGGCACCGTGGCGGCCCTGAGCTACGAAGAACTGCTTCGGACCGCCGAGGTCGATGCCGTTTACATCGCCACGCCGCACCCACTGCACGCGCGCTGGAGCATCGAGGCCCTCGAAGCCGGCAAACACGTGCTCTGCGAGAAGCCTCTGGGCCTGAACCACGCTGAAGTCATGGCCATGGTGGACGCCGCGCGCGACGCCGAGCGCTTCCTCATGGAAGCCTTCATGTACCGCTGCCATCCGCAGACCCACCGGCTCCTCGAGCTCGTCCGTGACGGCGCCATCGGCGAACTGCGACACCTCACGGCGAGCTTCGGCTTCCAGGTGCCGGAGGATCCAGGCTCGAGATTGTTCGCCAACGATCTCGGCGGCGGCGGCATCATGGACGTCGGCTGCTATCCGGTCTCCGTGGCCAGGCTGCTGGCCGGTCGCGAACCCCTGGAAGTCACCGGCACGGCCAAGCTCGGGGCCACCGGCGTCGATCACTGGGCGACTGCTACCCTGGCCTTCGAGGACGGTCTCAGCGCCCAGCTGTCCACCGGCATCACCCTGAACCTCGACAACGCCGTCGAGCTCTATGGCAGCGAGGGGCGAATCAGCGTGCCCAACCCCTGGTGGGGCGCCGACGCCGACGGCAACTGGGCTTTCACCCTGGCGAGACAGGACAGCGATCCGGAGATCGTCCGCGGCCAGGCAGCGCCCCTCTACGTCCTGGAAATCGACCACGTCGCAGAATGTATTGCCGCCAGCACCCTGAGCTCCCCGCTCATGACCTGGGAGGACAGCCTCGGCAACGCCCGCTGTCTCGACGACTGGCGCCGGGCCGCCGGCGTCCGCTTCGAGCGGGAAACGATGGCCGGCCATCCGGGGCCGATCCGCGGGACTCTGAAACGACCCCCAGTGCTCGCCATGGCGGGCGCTGTGCCAGGGCTCGAAAAACCCGTGTCTCGCCTTGTCATGGGCTGCGACAACCAGCCGGGCATGGCCCACGCCGCCATACTCTGGGACCACTACTTCAGTCTCGGCGGAAACTGCTTCGATACGGCTTACATCTATGGCGGCGGGCGCATGGAAGCGCTACTCGGTGCCTGGCAGGAAGCCCGCGGCATCCGCGACGAACTCGTGATCATCGGCAAAGGCGCGCACACACCGGACGATCATCCCGAGGCTGTCGCCCCGCAGCTGGCGGAAAGTCTGGACCGACTGAGAACGGATTGCGTGGACGTCTACTTCCTGCACCGGGACAACCTGGACGTTCCCGTCGGCGAGTTTGTGGACGCCGTAAACGCCGAGATCCGCGCCGGACGCATCAGCACCTGGGGCGGCTCGAACTGGACGCTGGAGCGGGTGCAGGCGGCCAACGCCTACGCCGCCGAGACCGGGCAGCAGGGCATGAGCGCCATCTCCAACAACTTCTCCTTGGCCCATATGGTGAAAGCCCTGTGGCCAGGGGTGAAAACGGCAACGGAACCCGCCTTCCGCGCGTATCTGGCGGAGACCGGCATGGCCCTCATGCCCTGGTCATCACAGGCGAGGGGCTTTTTCACGCCCTGGGCAGAAGCGGTCATGGCGGAGACCGGCCGGGAAAACCCGGTCATCACCGGCGTGCAGCCGACTATGGCGGAGCTGGCGGAAACCTGGTTTTCCGAAGACAACTTCGAACGACGACGACGGGCCGTATCCCTCGCGGAGGAACGCGGCGTGACCCCGATTCAGATCGCGCTGGCCTACGTCATCGCCCAGCCGTTCCCCTGCTTTCCCCTCATTGGACCGCGGCAGCTCGAGGAAACCCGGAGCTCCCTGGCCGCCCTGGACGTTGCCCTGAGCACCGCCGAATGTGCCTGGCTGAATCTCGAGGACTGACACAGGCGACCAGCGGCAGAGGAGCCGACCGTTGAGCAAGCGAGTAAAAGGCCACCCCCACCGGCGCGGATCGTCAGCAAAACGCGGCATCAGCCGCCGCGACTTCCTGGGCGGAAGCCTGGCCTTCGGTGCGGCCGGATCCATGGTCTCGGGCTCGAGTGCCGCAGAAAGCGGCGCTTATCCACCGGCGCTGACGGGGCTCCGGGGCTCTCACGAAGGTGCCTTCGAAGCAGCACACGCCCTCGCGATGGAAGGCCATCGCGACTGGCAGCCCGCTGCCGAGGACGACAGCACAGACTACGACCTCGTCGTGGTTGGCGGGGGCATCAGCGGCCTGGCCGCAGCCTACTTCTATCGTCGGGAACAGCCTGACGCACGCATTCTGATTCTGGACAATCACGACGATTTCGGCGGCCACGCAAAGCGCAACGAGCTTCTGGTGGATGGCACCCAGCTGATCGGCTACGGCGGCAGCCAGTCCCTGGAAGCGCCTTCGGCCTATTCCGAAGTCGCCAGCGGCCTCCTTGCGGATCTGCAGGTGGACCTCGATGGATTCAACGAAGACTTCGACCGTGATTTCTACCGGCGTCACGGGCTCAGGACCAAGCTCTTCTTCGATACAGCCACCTGGGGCGAAAGCGCTCTCCTGCCCGGGCAGCTGCTCGCCGACCTTTCACTCCTGGAACTGCCCCGGGAGGACCTCGACGTGCCTGCAGTTCTGGCACGGGCGCCGCTCAACGACGCCGAACGCGCCGAGCTCACAGCACTCCTGACCGTTCGGGAAGATGCGCTCCCGGAAGTGGCTCTGGGCGACCTCGAGGACTATCTCTACAGCATCAGCTACGAGACCTTCCTGAAAAGGCATGGCGGGCTCCGTTCCGAGCGGCTCCTCACCTACCTGCGGAACATGCCGGCCGGCTATTTCGGGGTCGGCACTGATGCCGTACCCGCCCTGGAGGCCATGCTCTTCGGGCTGCCGGGACTGAACAAAACGGGGGTTCCCGGTGCGAACTGGCTCGCACGCCAGGCCGTGGGCTGGCTTGTGGAGCCCTACATTCATCACTACCCCGACGGCAACGCGGCCATCGCCCGCGCGCTCGTCCGAACCCTGATTCCCAGCATCAGCCCGGCAGGCAACGCGCGACAGCTCGTGCTCGAACGTTTCGACTACGGCGAGCTCGACCGACCGGAACACAACGTCCGTATACGGCTGTCGAGCACCATCATCACGGCGGCCAATCGCAAAGGCGGCGTCGCCGTGCAGTACGTCAATGGGGGGCGGGTACATGCCGCCCGTGGCAGGCACGCGGTGCTTGCCTGTTACAACATGATGATTCCCCACCTCTGCCCGGAGCTGCCGGAGCAGCAGAAGGCGGCCCTCAAGCGCCTGGTGAAGGCGCCCCTCGTCTATACGAACGTCGCCCTGCGGAACTGGACCGCCCTCGCGCAAGCGGGTGTGGGCATGGCCATGACGCCCGGCGCCTTCCACGACTACTTCATGGTCGACTTCCCGGTCAGTCTGCCGGGCTACCCGTTTTCAACGGGGCCGGAAGCGCCCGTGCTGCTGCATTTCTCCGCCGCCCTCACGGCCCCGGGGCTGCCGCCGCGGGAGCAACACCGGATCGGCCGGGCAAAGTTGCTTGGCACCCCCTTCAGCACCATCGAAGCAGACGTGCGCGGTACGCTGGAGGAAATACTCGGCGCCTATGGCTTCGACGCCGACCGGGACATGGCTGCCATCACCGTCAACCGCTGGCCGCACGGCTACGCCTACGGGCACCACAGCCTCTTCGACCCGGACTACGAGCCTGGGGCCGCACCGCACGAAATCGGTCGTACGCCGCACGGCAACATCACCATCGCCAATTCCGATGCGGGCGCCAGAGCCTACCTCGACGAGGCCATCGACCAGGGTCACCGGGCGGTCATGGAGCTGCTGAGCTGACGCTCAACGTCTCCGGCGGGACAGCGGGACGACGTTGTCGCCTTTCACCACATCCTGCTTGAGGGAGAACGCCATCTCCCAGGTGTAGGTGGTTTCCCCGTCGCGGAGAAAGCCGCGACAGCCGTACCCTTCCTGGTGTGTGAACAGGGTAAAGGTGAGGTGAACGGTCTCGGAATCGTTCCAGAGCAGGCCAAGATTCGGCGGGCTGTCGAGCTTGGCGCTGCCGTGAAAAACCTCCCCGCCGGACTGCAGACGCAAGGTATAGGTGCCAACCTCGTTGCTCGCCACCCGGACGTTGAGCGTTTTCTTCTCCCCATCCTGCTGGGCGAGCTCGGCATTGACCGTGAGCCCCGTGTCATCGGCTTCGATCCGCGCATCGCACTCGATGGTCTTGCCGAGGCTGAACCCTTCAACGAGCACGCTGCCGCGCCCCAGCCAGTGTCCTGGTCTGAGAATCATGGCGCGTCTCCCGGTGCTGCCTCGGTGGTGAGCGGAACAGGCGCTCCGATCGGGTCCACGCAGCGGCTGTCCTTATTGCGGGCGTTGTTCACATGAGTCGATACAGGCACGGCATCGAGCGCCACCGGCAGCTCCGAGCCGATGAGCGTCTCGAAATCTTCGTTCTCCGGATCCATCCAGCGCCGCGCATCGTCCACGGAGAGCATCAGCGGCTGGCGCTTGTGCACGAAGGCCATGGCATCCGCCGCGGCTACCGTCAGCACCGTGAAACTCTCGAGTACCGTCTCCGTGTCACGATCCCGCCAGCGATCCCAGAGTCCCGCGAGGAGCAGCCCGGGCGCCTCATGCGGCGTAAGGTAGTAGGGCAGTTTCTGCTTGTTCTGCCGGGTCCATTCGTAAAAACCGCTCACCGGCACCACACAGCGCCGCTTTCTGAAGGGCTCTCGAAAGGCCGGGGACGTTGCCGCGGTCTCCGACTTGGCGTTGAACATGGCGTACCTGGTGCTCGGCCCTTTCGACCAGTAGGGAGTGAGCCACCAGCGCATGGGCACGATTTCCGGCGCCCCAGCATCATCGAGGCGCAGCACCGGCACGGTCTCCGTGGGCGCCGTATTGAAGTTGTCCGGCCCGGGATGCGGCAGCCCGACGAGTTCCATGAGCAGCACCGTCAGCGGGTCGGAGGTGATGTTGAAACGACCGCACATGCTGCTCAACCGTGCTTACCGGCTTCCCAGTTGATGGCGCCCAGGTGTGCCCCGGCAAAGCTCGTCGGCAGGTCCTCGAGCTGCGTCGCCATGGTGTCATTCCAGCGGTTCAGAAAGCCGAACATGGCAATCACCCCAACGATCTGCACGATCTGGCGCTGACTGAAGTGGCTTTCGAGGGCCTCGAAGTGAGCGGGCGACGCCTCGTTCGGCACGGCCCCTGCGGCCAGCGCGAGGCCGATGGCCGCGCGTTCCGCATCGCTGAAAGCCGGATCGGTTTCGTAAGCGAGGATGCGCCCCAGTTTCTCTTCGTCTTCACCGGCCCGGTGGGCGTTGTGTGAGGTGTGGGCCTGACAGTAGCGGCAGCCGGCGGCGAGGCTCGAGGCGAAAGCGACGAGCTGCACGAGCGCCGGTGGCAGGTTTTCTTCTGCAGCGCCCTGGTCCGGCACGGCATCGGCAAAGGCAGCGAGCAGTCCCTTGAGATCGGCGCCGAAGGTCACGGACGTCAACATCATGAAAGCCATGGGCAGCTGCGGCATGTGGGCCATGGTGAGCATGCTGTTCGGCAGAAACCCCATGGCGCCTTCTGCCACGGAAAAAACTCCGGCAAGCTCCGGGTGGGCTTCTCTGGCAACAGGTTCGACGTGGGCCATAGGGCGGTCTCCGGGCGGCGTGGACCATCGATCTTAATGGTTTGCCTTTTCACGGTCATTCGCCGAGCATCGCCGCGACTTTTACCGTCCTGATGCAAACCGCTGACGATGTCCGAACCGCCAAACCCGCTAACGCCACCCGTCGCCGCCCGGAAACCGCACCGGCAGACGATCCACAACGTCACCCTCGAAGATCCCTATCACTGGCTCCGGGATCCCGGCTACCCCAAGGTCACGGATCCGGAGGTCCTCGCCTATCTGGCAGCGGAAAACGCCTACTTCGATCAGGAGTTTGCGCCGTACCGCCCGCTCGTGAACCAGCTCTTCGAAGAAATCCGCGGACGGCAACCGGAAGCCGACGAATCGGTTCCCTTCCGGGAAGGCGCCTACTTCTATCGCTGGCGCTTCGAGGCCGGTGCCGAGTATCGGCTCTGGGAGCGAGCCCCGGTCACGGATCCGGAGGCCTGGTCGACCCTCCTCGACGAGCCCGCGCTCGCCGAACACACCGATTACTTCAGCCTCGGCGGTTTCTCCGTGAGTCCGAACGGACGTTACCTGGCCTGGAGCGCCGACACGGACGGCAGCGAACGCTTTCGGCTCTCCGTGACCGACCTCGAGACCGGCACGGCCCACGACGAGCCGATCGGCAACACCCTGGACGCGCCGGTCTGGGCTGCTGACTCTGAGCATTTCTATTACCTGCAGCTCTCCGACAACTGGCGACCCTATCAGGTGCGGCAGCATCGTCTCGGCACCCCGCTGATCGAAGATCGCGTGCTCTACGAAGAGGCGGACGAATCCTTCTTCGTGGGTATCGACGAAAGCCAGTCCGAGCGCTGGATCATGATCACGGCCGGCGATCACGTGACCACGGAAACGCACCTGCTGCCGGCAGACGATCCAGCGGCAACGCCGAGGCTGGTGACACCCAGACGAACCGGACACGAGTATCACCTGGACCACCGCGAAGGCCGTTTCTACATCCGCACGAACGACCGGCACCAGAATTTCCGCCTTGCCGTCGCCCCAGAAGACAACCCTGAAGAAACGGCCTGGGAAACGCTGATCGAAGGCAGCGACCAGGTCTACCTCACCGGTCACCTGTGTCTGAAGGATCATCTGATCGTCAGCGAGCGCCTCGCCGGCCTCGATCAGATCCGGGTCATCGAGGATCCGGATGGCACGGCTGACGCGCACCGGATCGATTTTCCGGAACCGAGCTATGCGGTGGGCTTCGGGGCGAACGGCGAATACGAAACGGGCACGCTGCGCCTCGTTTACGAGTCCATGGTCACGCCCGTCACCGTCTATGACTATCGCCTCGCAGACCGGCACCTCGTGACCCTCAAGGTGCAGGAGATTCCGAGCGGCTACGATCGCAGCCTTTATGAGAGTGAGCGCCTCATGGTGACCGCCCGCGACGGCGTCGAGATCCCTGTGAGCCTCGTGCGCAGAAAAGGCACGGCGCCCGGCAGCCCCCTGCACCTCTACGGCTATGGCGCCTACGGTCTGGCCATCGAACCCGGCTTCTCCGCAAGCCGTCTGTCGCTTCTCGATCGAGGCTTCAGCTATGCCATTGCCCACATCCGCGGCGGCGACGACCTCGGTTATCAGTGGTACGAAGACGGTAAGCTTGACAAGCGAACCAACACCTTCAACGACTTTGTCGACGTCGCCCGCTTCCTGGTCGACTCCGGGCGAACGTCAGCGGCGCGCCTGACGATTTCCGGCGGCAGTGCCGGCGGTGAGCTCATGGGCGCCGTGGTGAACCAGGCACCAGAGCTTTTTGCCGCCGTGGTGGCACACGTACCCTTCGTGGACGTGCTCAATACGATGCTCGACGGTGATCTGCCCCTCACACCCATCGAATGGCCCGAGTGGGGGAACCCGATCGAAGACCCCGCGGCTTTCGATCTGATCCGCAGCTACTCACCCTACGACCAGCTGACGGCACGCGCCTATCCGCCCATGATGGTGACCGCCGGCCTGAACGATCCCCGGGTCACCTACTGGGAACCGGCAAAATACGTGGCGGCCCTGCGACATCTGAAAACGGATGACAGCTGGCTGCTGTTGAAAACCAACATGACCGCCGGCCATCGGGGCCAGTCCGGGCGTTATGAAGGCCTCAAGGAAGTGGCTGAAGAGTATGCCTTCCTGCTCGCCGTTCTCGGCCTGGAGGCACCGGTTCAGCCTGAGTAAACGGCTCGAACCGCGTCGACAACGGTTTTTCTCGTCGCCGCGCTGGGGTCATGCAGCCGGCCCCCCAGCGTTGCAAAGACCGGCAGCAGCTTGATGGCCAGCAGCGCCAGCTGCGTCGCATCGCTCGGTACGGCTTCATGGAGTTGCTTGCCTTCCCGGCGCAGGAATGCCGCACCGGCGGCGAGATGCTGCTGGCGCTCGCGGGCGGCGTCGGAGGAGAAATCGAAGCGCCAGCGCCTGGCCTGAGCCATCACTTCGGTCCGGTGGGACTCACTGTCAACAATCCCCGTGGCTGCAAAAACCCGGCAATCGTACTGACGACAGGTGAAGGGACGGTCCGGATAGATGCTGCAGCCGGCAGTCTCGAGCATCGGGCAGGCACCTGCCTCGTTGTGGGGAAGGAGATTGTGGCCCGCAGGCGCGCCAGGCGCAGGGAAGATCAGCGCGGCTGGAATGCGCCGTCGCGCGGCTTCATCGTCCGGGGTCACGGCGATGAAGTAGCCGGCCCGGCAGCAGGCCCTGCAGTCGCCGCAGGGGACATCGCTGCCTTGCCGTCCTTCGAGGCTCGCCGTCATGGCCAGCAACCAATGGTCGAAATCACCGGCAGTCAGAGGCGCCCTGTCGGCTGGCTGGAGCGTCGGGTCCACGGGCGACGTTCGCGAGCGGGCCGGGTCGTTATCGGGAGCGGCGTCCGGTTGAACCGGTTCCATGAACCCCACCTGGAATCAGATGGGGTGAGAGTAACGTAACTCGCTTCAGCTGACGCTGGTGAGCTGGCTGGCGCGGCGGGACTTCATCTCGTTCGCCTGTTCCATCCGCTTCTTGATGATGTTCTGCACCACGGAAACGGTCGTCCAGTCATGGAGCATGAGGCGTTCGCAGCTGAGGCAGGTGGCCTGTTCGGTTTTCACCACCAGCGAGAGCAACTCGCTGTAGGGCATGCGGGAGATGTGGTTGCAGTGAGAACACTCGAGGCCTACTGCGGGGTCGAGGCCGACGTAATCCATGACGTTCGAAACTCCTTTCAATCCTTTGCCAGGTGGAGGGCTCCTGGTGGCGAGCCATCACAAAAGTCCTTTTCGTAAGCCAATTGTATGCGTCTGGCCGTGAGCGCGAAGTCGCAATGCCGAGAACTGTGAACGAGCGCACGCGGAAAGTCGGGTCGGCGTCGGGTGAGAGTCGGACTAGAGCGGCGCCGCCTCCCGCAGAGCGTCGCGAAACTCCGGTGCCGCAATCGCAATAAGCCGTCGCGCCCGCTCCTCGACCCCAACGCCATCCAGTGCCGCCACGCCGTATTCGGTCACAACCCTATCCACGTCCGTGCGCAGGGCTGTCACCATTTCCACGCGAGGCACGATGCGCGACACGGTACCGCCCCGGGCGGTGGCGTTCATGGCGATGATGGAGCGTCCCCCGCGGCTGGCCCGGGCTGAGCGCATGAAGTCCACGGAACCGCCGCTACCGGAAAGCTGCCGCCCCCCGGCAAACTCCGCATTCACCTGACCAAAGAGATCCACCTCCACGGCGGAGTTCACGGAAACAAAGTTCTCCAGCTCGCGAATCACACTCACTTCGTGGGTATGGTCGGCACCGCGGAAGCGCACGGCCGGCTCAGAGGCAAGCCAGTCATAGAGCGCCGCACTACCGAGCGCCATGCCGGTGATGTGCAGGCCGCGATCGATGGCTTTCCGGGCGCCGGTAACGTTTCCGGCCCGGACCAGGGCCATGCCACCGTCGTCTATGAGGCCGCCGTGCAGCCCGAGATCGTTGTGCTCCGTGAGCTCTCGGAGGATGGCAGCGGGAATCGAGCCAATCCCGGTCTGGATGCAGTCGCCATCCTGCACTAGCCCGGCCACGAGACGGCCGATGGTGGCTGCCGCATCGTCGATGACCGGTGCTGCAAGCTCCGGCAGGGGTCGGGAGGAGGTGACGATAAAGTCGGGCTTCCGTTCGAGGCGCGGAGCACCGGCGGGGGCGGTGATGGCCTCGTTCACCTCCACCGCCAGGAAGCGCGCCGCTCGAAGTGCAGCAGCCGCAAAATCCACGTTCGGCCCGAGGCAGAGTTCACCTTCCGCGTTGTGCGCAGCCTGCAGGAGAACGCCGTCAACGTCGCGCGCCAGGTAGTCGTAAACCGCGCGCATCTGCATGGGCACGTAGCTGAGCCGATCCCTCGCTGCCTGCTTCAGCGCCGGAGACATGAAGAAGGTCTCCATACGCGAGCTGGTCCCCAGCCCTGTGAAGTCCGTGCCGTTCATACCCGGTAGGGGAAACTGAATGAAGGTGAGGTCTGCGGGCAGAGTCAGCGCTTCCAGCAGTTCGAGGAGTGCTTGCGGTTCATTCGAAGAACCGGCCACCCAGATCCGCTGACCTGCTTCGAAGAGAGACTCCAGGGCGCCGCTGTCTTGGCTCATGGCTCATCCTGTGTTGTGTCGCTGAAACGTAAGGCCCCGGCGCCGTTCCGCTGCCGGATGTTCCTGCCAGGCCCTGTCAGGAGCTTTCCGCTGTGGCTCCGTGGCGCCGGCGGATGTGCGAGGATACGGGGTTCCTTCAGCTGCGGACAACGACCGCCATGAGCGACGGCGCTTCCCCGGAAGCTACCCCGAAGCAGACGCTTTCCAGCGGCGACTGGCGGGCCCACTTCGAGCCATCGGTGCTGAACTGGTTCGACGGCCACTTTTCCGCAGCGACCTCGGTGCAGACGGCAAGCTGGCCGCTCATCGCCGCCGGCGAAAACGTCCTAGCCACCGCGCCGACCGGCAGCGGCAAAACCCTCACGGCTTTCCTCTACGCCTTGAACCAGTATGCGAGCGGCGCCTGGGCACCGGGCCATACGCGGGTGCTTTATCTGTCGCCTCTGAAGGCTCTGAACAACGACATCCGGGAAAACCTGCTCAACCCCCTGGAGGAGCTCGCGGCTGCCGGGGCGCTCCCGGAAATCCGCGTGCAGACGCGCTCCGGCGACACCTCACCAGGTGACCGCCAGCGCATGCTCCGGCACCCGCCGGAGATTCTCATCACCACCCCGGAAAGCCTGGCGCTGCTGCTGACGACGCGGAACGGCCAGAACGCGCTGACAGACATCGAAACGGTGATCATCGACGAGGTGCACGCGATCGTCGACAACCGCCGCGGCGTGCAGCTGATGACGGCCCTGGAACGGCTCGGCGAGCTCGCCGGTGACTTTCAGCGGCTGGCCCTGTCGGCAACGGTCGAGCCGCTGGAGGCGGTCGCCGCCTACGTCGGCGGCTACCACAGGGACAACGTGCCGCGACCCGTGCAGATCGTCCGAGCCGCCGGCAGTAAAAGCATCGACTTCCACGTGCGTTTTCCGGAAGACGTGCACGCAGCGCTCGAGAACGGCCAGAAAATCTGGGATCCCCTCGCGGACGAATTCCGGGACCGGATCGACGGGAACACGGCGACGCTGTTCTTCACCAACTCCCGGCGCCTGGCCGAGAAAATCACTTTCAAGATCAACGAAGACGGCGCGGCACCCCTGGCCTATGCCCACCACGGTTCCCTCGCCCGGGAGATCCGCAGCTCGGTTGAGCAGCGCCTGAAGGGGGGCGAGCTGAAGGCCATCGTTGCCACCAGCTCCCTGGAGATGGGCATCGACGTTGGCCATCTCGACGAGGTGGTGCTGGTACAGTCCCCACCTTCCGTGGCGGCTACCCTGCAGCGCATCGGCCGGGCCGGCCATCGGGTTGGTGAGACGAGCGTCGGCAGCCTGTATCCCACCCATGCGCAGGACTTCCTCGAGGCGGCCGTGCTGTCCGCGGCCATCGACGAGCGCGACATCGAGCCGCTCGAGCCCCTGACCGGCTGCCTGGATGTCCTCGCCCAGATCCTCATCTCCTGCACCGCCGTGCAGGAACGTCACGTCGACGATCTCTACGCGCTGCTCCGACGTTCTGCGCCTTATCATGCGCTCAGCCGCGAACAGTTCGAGCTGGTCATCGAGATGCTCGCTGGCCGCTACGCAGGGTCCCGGGTGCGTGAGTTGAAGCCACGCATCAGCTACGACCGGATCAAGGGCACCATCAAGGCACTGAAATCCGCGGTGCTCGCCTTCTACTCCAACGGCGGCACCATTCCCGACCGGGGCTACTACAAGCTGCGCCACGCAGAATCGGGCACCCAGATCGGCGAGCTCGACGAGGAGTTCGTCTGGGAAGCCACCGTGGGTCAGACCTTCGCCTTCGGCAGCCAGCACTGGCAGATTCAGCGCATTACCCACAACGACGTGCTGGTGCGACCGGCGGCCCCCGATACCCAGGCGCCCCCATTCTGGCGTTCCGAGAGCTACAACCGCAGCTTCCACTTCTCGGCACGTATCGGCAGCTACCTGGAGGATGCGGAAGACCTTCTGGCGGAAGGCACGGCGGCAGCCCTCGAAGCGGGCCTCGTCGAGACGCGCGGCTTCGAAGCCGCCGCCGCCCGCGAACTCACGGACTACCTCACCCGACAGCGCGAAGCGACGGGCACTGCCCTGCCGCATCGGCACCACCTGCTCATGGAATCGGTGCAGACCGGTCCCGGCGGCTACAAGGGACCGGACGACATTTCCCAGCTCGTGCTGCACAGCTTCTGGGGCGGTCGCCTGAACCGGCCCTGGGCCCTGGCCCTGGCAGCCGCCCTGGAAGACCAGCTCGGCTATGCCCCGGAGATTCATGCCGACAACAACGCCATTGCGATCCAGCTGAAAAGCCCCATGGATCCGGCGGAGCTCCTGGGCCTCGTCCGGCCGGACAATCTCCGGGCGCTGCTTCGCGACTCTCTCGAGCAGTCCGGTTTCTTCGGCGCCCGTTTCCGCGAGTGTGCAGGCCGGGCCCTGCTCCTCACCCGGCAGCGTTTCAATCAACGGCTGCCGCTGTGGATGAGCCGCCTGCAGGCCAAGAAACTCATGAGCACCGTGAGCCGCTATAGTGACTTTCCAGTGCTTCTGGAAACCTGGCGCACCTGTCTCGACGACGAGTTCGATCTCGACGCCCTGGAACGGATGCTCGGGGAACTCGCGGACGGGGTCATTCAATGGTCCTTCGTGAGCACGGGCACACCGAGCCCCTTCGCCGCCAACATCACCTTCGATCAGATCAACCGCTATATGTACGCCGACGACTCCCCGGAGGTCGGCGGACCCAGTGCCCTCTCCGATCGGCTCATCGCCGACGTGGTGGCCAACGAGCAGCTGCGACCAAAGATTGCAGCCGCCACCGTTGCCCGTTTCGAGGCGAAGCGGCAGCGTCGGGAGACCGACTACGTTCCGGAAGGCGACGCGGACTGGGAAGAATGGGTTAAGGAGCGCGTGTTGATCCCTCTGGCGGAAGTCCCTGACGACCGCCGCGCTGGAGGACCCGGGCTGCTGCTCATCGACATCGGTGATCGTCGCTGGTTGGCCCACCGCGAGCTGCATGCGGCGCTGATCAACAGCGGGCTGGTCGCCGCGGAGGCCTTCTCAGGGACGGCACCGGCCGTTGAAGACCCCCGGGATACCATTCAGCTGGCCAGCGAGATGCTGTCCTTCTACGGGCCCCGCACCGCGGCGGAAATTGCCGACCTGCTGCCGCGGGTGCCGGAAGGCCTGTTCGGCGACGAAGCCGACTGGGTCACCGGCACGCTGACGGAGGGGGTCGACGCCAAGCAGTATTGCAACGCGGAGAACTACGAGATTCTGCTCCGCTTTCAGCGCGCGGCGCTGCGGCCGGACATTCAGGCCCGCCCGAGCACCGCGCTGCCCGGTTGGCTGGCACGCTGGCAGGGCTTCGGTGAAGCCCCCACGGAAGACAATCTCATCGACGCGCTGCTGTGTCTGAAGGGCTTCGCAACGCACCTCGACGTCTGGCTCCAGGACCTCCTGCCGGCACGCTTCGAGGCGCTCCCGCCCCCGGCCGTGGACGAAGCCCTGCGAGCGGCCGAGCTCCGTTGGTGGGGTACCGGCCGGGAACAGATCACCGTTGGCCATCCGGAGGATCAGCCGCTGCTGCAGCCGGAAACCGCCCCGGAGCCCCTCCCGGAAATGCTCACGGTCGGCTTCAGCGATCCGAGTGCCCGCTACGACTTCAGCCAGCTCGCTGACGCACAAAACGAATCCCTCGACCGCTTCGCCGCCGGATTCTGGGCTGCTGTCTGGGCGGGTCAGCTCAGCGCCGACACCCTTACCCCGCTTCGACAAGGCCTCGAACGGGGCTTTGAACTCAAGGCAGTTACGCCAACGGCCGGCAGCATGCGGCGTGCCCGTCGCGGCGCCTATGGGCAACCGCGCACCTTCGCCGGTTACTGGCAGCTGACCCCACCCGTTGCCGACAGCGACGACCCGCTCACCCGCCTCGAGGAAGACAAAGAGCGCGCCAGACTGCTGCTCGACCGCTACGGCCTCGTCTGCCGCGAGCTCGCGAACCGGGAAGGGGGTCGACTGCGCTGGGCCCGGCTGTTCCGAGCCCTGGCCATGATGGAGCTGGGTGGTGAGATCGTCTCCGGCTACTTCTTCGAAGATCTCTCGGGACCACAGTTCATGACCCCGGGTGCTCTGCAGGCCTTCAGCCGCAGCCAGACACCGGGCACCTTCTGGATGAACGCCTGCGATCCGGCCGCACCGACCGGCCTTTCACTGAAAGCCGCCGAGCTGCCACAGCGGCGCCCGCAGAACTACCTGAGTTACCTCGACGACGAGCTGGCCCTGGTGATCGAGAACGGCGGCGCGCGGCTGACCTTTCACCTGCCGCCAGACCACCCGCGCCTCGTCGAAGCCCTGGAGCCCCTCGCGCATCTCGTCCGCCGCCAGCGCCGCATTGCCGTGCAGACCATCAACGACCTCGATGCCCGGCAGAGCCCCTATCTGGAGCCGATCGGCACAATTCTCAAAGGTGTGAAGGACCACAAGCTAATCACGCTCGAATCCCGGTAGTTTCAGAGCTGCAACGAGTTGGATTGGGAAGGACTGAATGATCTTGTGCGGCTCCATCGCCGATGCGGAGCTTCGGGCACGTTTCTGTGCGCTCGCGGAAAGCCTGGGTTGGGACAGCTGGATCACCCACGACAGCGCCCTCCTGCCGCCTATGATGGAAGCCCTGGCGAGCCCCGCAGATGCCGTGGTGACCGACGACGAGCAGATTCTCAGAGACCTCGCCCAGCCGGGACTGGCGCGGATATTCCTGGTCGACAGTCGTCCGCTGGAAAACGCGAAGGGGCTCGATGCCGGACCGGTGCCGCAGACCGAAAGCGCCATCGATCCCAGCTGCTTCGTGATCGACGTCGCAGAAGAAGACGACGCCATTCGCCAGCAGCTCTTCAACTGCATCAACACGGCGCGACTCAAGTCACGCTTCAAGGCCGGTGATAGCCGTGAGCCCATCACCCGCCTGCCGAGGCACCAGGAGCTGGTCAGCGCCCTGGTCGGTCATCGCGGGCAATCCGTGGCGCTCCTTGTGGTTCAGGTGGATCACGCGGAACACCTCTATGCCAATCTCGATCCCGTGAGCCGCACGGATCTCCTGGACGCGCTCTCCACCCGTTTGAAGCTCGCCGTGCCGAGCCACGGCATGATCGGTTTCTACGATGCGGGCTGCTTCATCGTCGTGCTGCCGAATCAGTCTCAGGACTCGCTCATGCGCACCGCAGACGGCATTCGCACGGCCGCGAAAACGCCGCTGTGCTACACCGGCGGCGAGATCCATCTGACCGTCAGCATCGGCTGCAACCACGTGGCCGACTATCAGAATTTCGACCTGCTCTGGCAGGGTGCCTGGCAGGCCGTCAACCGCGCCGTCCAGGAAGGCGGCAACCGCACGGAAGGCGGACCCACGGATCACGTCTCGAGTCGCCTGCCCACGGCTTTCGAGCGCGAGGAATTCGGTCTCATGCTCCAGGGACAGTGGTCGAGCGAACGTCTGACCGGCGTCGAAGCCCTGCTCCGCTGGCAGGGGCTGGAAGTGGGTGAACTCGCGCCCAGTCACTTCATCCCCATTGCCGAGCAGGAAGGTTTCATTACCCGCATCGGCGACTGGGTGCTCGAGAAAGCGAGCACGGCCGCCACGAACTGGCTCGAACATCTGGTCCAGCCGATCTATCTCTGCGTAAACGTCTCACCGCAGCAGTTCACCGGCGAAGCCATCACCCGGCAGATCGATCGGCTTCGCGGTGAACGCTGGCTCGACCCGGCCATGCTGGAGCTGGAACTGTCCCTGGACAGCCTGCTTCTGCTCGTGGACGAACACCGCGATCAGCTCTACCAGCTGCGCGATCTGGGCGTCCGTTTCGCCATCGACAATCTCGGCACGGACCTGATCAACTTTGATCGGCTCCTCCGCTGTCCGGCCGACACCCTGAAAATTGATCGGCGGCTCATCGCACAGGTGGCGCAGCACGAAGCGAGTCGTGATCTGGTTCGGGAGATTGCTGCCATCGGCGAACGCTTCCAGCTCCGGGTCGTGGCCGTGGGTGTGGAAACGCCCGAGCAACTCGCCGTGCTCCGGGAACTCGGCCCCATGGAAATCCAGGGCTATCTGCTGGCGCCGCCAGTACCGCTCGGCGACTTTCATCAGCTACTATCCGTGGGCGAAAAGAAGCAGCGTTCTTAAGCCCTGAAACCCCTCTACTACAGTCCCGCCGAATGTCTCGAGCACGAGATGGTGCCCGGCCATGCCGAGCGCCCGGACCGGCTGAGGGCCATCTCGAGTTACCTGCAGGCGACCGGCCTGCTTGATGAGCTGAGCGAGCGTGAGGCGACCCCCGTCGACAGCACGCGTCTCGCGGCCATTCACGACGCCGGGTACCTGTCGAGCCTGGAAGCGCTCGCCCCGGATGAGGGTCTCGTTGCCGTGGACCCGGACACGTCACTGGGTCCTGCCTCCCTGACCGCCGCCGCCCTCGCCACCGGCGCTGTGGTTGATGCGGTGACGGCCGTGCTTGCCGGGGAAGCGAAAACCGCCTTCTGCGCCGTACGCCCCCCCGGTCATCACGCGGAACATGATGCGGCCATGGGGTTCTGTTTCTACAACAGCGTCGCCGTCGCGGCGGACGCCGCCCTTGCCGGTGGCCTCGAGCGGGTCGCCATCCTCGACTTCGACGTCCACCACGGCAACGGCACCGTGGAGATCATGCAGGATCGCCCGGAGGTCCTCGTCTGTTCGAGCTTCCAGCATCCCTACTATCCACACCGCTACCACGACCTGGCGCGGCCGCACATCGTGAACACGCCGCTCCCGGCTGGAACGGCCAGCGCGGCCTTTCGGGCAGCGATCGAACGGGACTGGCTGCCGGCCCTCGAGGCCCATGCGCCTGAGCTCGTGCTCGTTTCCGCCGGTTTCGACGCACACAAGGACGATCCGCTGGCCGGTCTCGAGCTGACGGAAGACGATTACCGCTGGATCACGACGTTGATCCTCGATGCAGCAGCCGACAGTGCCCAGGGTCGCGTGGTTTCAGCCCTGGAGGGCGGCTACGATCTGAACGCGCTGGCGCGGTCCGTAGGCGCGCATCTGGAAACGCTCGCCGGCGCCTGAGCCGCCAGGCCCCGGACCCCGGCGGCTGGTGTTCGTCGGCTACTCGCCTTTGAACTGCGC
This sequence comes from Pseudomonadales bacterium, assembly GCA_965230005.1. Lineage (GTDB taxonomy): Bacteria > Pseudomonadota > Gammaproteobacteria > Pseudomonadales > Azotimanducaceae > SZUA-309. Next base: position 4,404,710 of record OZ245934.1, on the reverse strand, counting down.
GTCGCGCTTTTCGAGAAAGGCGGAAACACCCTCGGCGAAGTCACGGCTCGACCCCGCCTGATTCTGCAGCTGTGCCTCGAGCTCGAGCTGCTGTTCAAAGGCGTTGCTCCAGGTGGACCAGTAGGCCTTGCGGATGAGGGTCAGGGAACGTGGACCGTTTGCGAGCTGCCTGGCGATGGCCATCGCCCCGGCCATGAGTGCCTCGTTGTCATCGAAGAGGCGATTGACGATGCCCCACTCCTGAGCGGTTTCTGCCGGCAGGCGCTCCGCGAGCAGCGACAGCTCCATGGCGCGGCCCCAGCCGACGAGACGCGGCAGCATATAGGTCGCACCGCCGTCGGGAATCAGGCCGATACGGGCGAACGCCTGCAGGAAGAAGGCGCCCTTCGATGCACAGACGATGTCGCCCATCATGGCGAAGCTCATACCCACACCGGCGGCAGCGCCGTTCACGGCGGTGACCATGGGCATCTCGAGATCTCTGAGCTGCATGAGGATCGGGTGATAGGCGGTTCTGAGACCGTCGCCGGCACCGCCGCGCCGTTCGCCACGGTCTTCGTCCTGGAGGTTGGCACCCGCGCAGAAACCCCGACCCTCGCCCGTCAGCAGAAGGCACCGGGCCCCGTTGTCCGGCCGCTTGAGCTCGGCCAGCGCTTCGAAGAAGTCTTCGAGCATGCGCGAGCCGATCGCGTTCATGACCTCCGGGTGATTGAACTTGAGCACGGCGATGCCATCGTCGATCTCCAGACTCATTCTGTCCATGGTGCCTCCTGGAAACGGTAAGATTTCGGGCCCGACACCTTAACGTAAGCCCTGCCCGCAAGGACACCCATGAGCTCGAGCCAAGCCTCCGCCCCTCCCGCCGCCAGCGAGCTGGACGCGATCCGCCGCGCCTGCGAAGCACTTTCCATCGCCTACGCCCGCGCCGTGGACTTCCGCGACTACGACACGGTGCCGGAGCTCTTCACCGAGGACGGTGTGCTCGACACGACCGAGACCATGGAAGGTCGCAAGGCCATTGCTGCGCGCATGATGGGCCGACCCGACGAACTGCGCTCCCGGCACGTGCTCACCAACATCTTCATCGATGTGCTGAGTCCAACGGAGGCCCGCGGCATCTCTTATCTCACGCTCTATCGCCACGTGGGACCGGAAAGCCTCAAGGGAGAGCCGGTCCCCTTCGACGGCCCGGCGGCGGTCGGGCACTACGAAGACCGCTTCGAAAAAACCGGGGAAGGCTGGCGCATCCGGCGCCGGAAACTGCACTTCGCGTTCCGCCGCTTCTGACCGTGGCGGAGAATTCACCAGCCGCCGTGCTGTTCGATCTCGGCGGCGTGCTCTTTCACTATGAGCCCGAGCGCCGCTGGACGGCGCTTGCCGCCATGACGGGGCTCAGCGCCGCAGAGGTGCAGAAACGGCTGTCGACCTCCGGCTACAGTCAGGCCTGCGATACGGGCCGCTATCGGGGTAAACGGCTCTACGACGAAGCCTATCGGCTCCTCGGGCAACGGCTCTCCCGGGAACGATTCGTGCACGGCTGGGTCTCTGCTTTCAGGCCCGACGAAACCGTCCTCGATCTGGCTCTGCGGCTCAAGGAGAACACACCCATCGCCCTGTTCACGAACAACTCGGAACTCGTCCGGGAAGGTCTCGAGGCGCTCTGGCCAGCCGTCCTCGCCCCCTTCATGCCGAGGATTTTCTCCGCCGACATCGGCCGGACGAAACCGGACCCGCGCGCCTACGAGCAGGCCGCCGTGCTCCTCGGTGAACCGGCAGAAACCATCCTGGTGATCGACGACGCGCCGGTGAATACGGCCAGCGCCGCCGCCCTCGGCTTTCGCACGCTGACTTTCGCAGATGCGCGAACCCTAGAGACGGAGCTCGCCGCGATGGGATTGCTCTCGGGTGCGCCCGTGAAGCCTGCCAGCTGATGTCGACAACGGTCAGTCTGCGAAGCCGACTCCTCTGGCTGAGTGGCATCCTGCTCGCAGCCCCTGCGCTCGCGGCAGCGGCAACGGCTCCGTCGGGCGGCGCGAGAACGGCTGCGACGGCGGCGCCCGCGCAGTGGGTACAGCTCGCCGAACGCCTGGACAAAGCACGCACGGCCGCCCGCGTTCCCGCCATGAGTCTCGTGCTCTTCGATGGCGGTCGGCCCGTGCTGCTGCGCAGTTTCGGCGCCGCCTCCCTGGACACACCCTTCCGCTGGGGATCGATCACAAAATCGTTCACGGGCCTGGCCGCGCTCGCGCTTCTGGAAGAAAGCGCGTTGACCCTGGAAACGCCCGTGCGGGACGTTCTCACTGCCGACTACTACGACAATCCCTGGGCGACGACCGCACCGCTGAGCGTTGCGCACCTGCTGGCTCTGACAGCCGGCTTCACGGACCTGTCCCGCGACGAATGGAACGACAATCAGCCCTATGCGCTGAGGGATGCCCTCCGCTGTTTCGCACCGGCCCGTCGCATGCTGTGGCCGCCGGGGCTGCAGCACAGCTATTCCAATGCACCGCCCGGGCTCATGGCAGCCATCATCGAGGCCGAGAGCGGCCGATCCTTCGAAGAGTATCTGGACAAAACGGTCTTCACGCCGCTGGCCATGGAAGGCGCCAGCCTCGAACCGGTGGCTGGCCTGCCTGGCGGCTTCAAGGCCGACGGGACCTCGGAGATTCCCTACTGGCACATGACCTATCGGGCCTTCGGTGCGCTGAACGCGTCCACGGCGGCCATGACGCGTTTTCTCACGGCACTGCTGAACGAGGGCAACCTTGACGGAGAACCGGTGCTCCCGGCCGCACGTGTCGCGCGCTTCTTCGAGCCCCTCGGCAGCCTTGGCGCTTCTGCAGGCTTAGAGATCGGCTACGGCGCCGGTGTTTATGGCTGGATAGCACACGGCCAGCGTTTTGACGGTCATGGCGGTGATGCGGACGGCTACCGATCGCGCTACGGGCTGCTGCGAGACCACGGCAGGGCCTATCTCGTGGTCATCAACACGGACAATCCCCGACTGCTGGGCAGCTTCCGCCGGGAGATCGAGGCGGTCCTGACCGCGGATCTGCCAGCGGCGCCGGCGCCGCCGAGCCAAGTCGACGGAAAGACGGCGGCTGCCCTGACCGGTTTCGCCGGCACCTACTACCCTGCCAGCGCCCGTTTTGCCGCCGACCCCTGGCGTCGCGGCGAGCGCGACCGGATTCGCGTCGAGGCCTTCGCCGACCACCTGCTGGTGCATCGCGGAGAGCGGGTTACCCGGCTGATTCCCCACGGCCAGGGCCGTTTCAGGCGCCCGGATGATCCGGCCATTACCGCCGTTTTCGTCCGTGACCGGTCCGGGAGCCTTTATCTGCAAGGGGAACTGGGCAATTTCGTAAGCCTATCGGTCCCGCCCTGTCCAGATTTTCTTGAGCGCTGCGATTGAGGAATAATCAGGCCATGACTGCAATCGGCACCTGCGAACTCAGACTTGCCCGACCGGGCGACGCCCGGCTGCTGGCGCGTATGTCGCGGGATTACATCGAGCAGGGCTTGAACTGGCGCTGGAAGCCGACGGCCCTCGCCCGGAAGATCCGGAACCCGGAAACGGTGGTGCTCGTGGCCGAACTCGACGTCGGCGGTGTGCGCTTCATCGGTGGCTTCGCGGTCATGGATTTCGAGCTCGGCGGCACCATGGAAAAAGCCCAGCTCACCTTGCTCGCCGTACATCCGAACATCCGCCGGCGCAACATCGGCGGTCAGCTGCTGCGCTGGCTGCACAAGTCCGCCCGGGTTGCCGGCTGCGAGCACATCGAACTGCAGGTGCGCAGCGACAACCACACGGCACGCCGCTTCTACCAGAAGTTCGGCTATCAGGAAGAAGCACTGATCCCGGGCTATTACGACGGCAAGCAGGCGGCTTATCAGATGAAGCTGCGGCTCCGGGATCGCTGACCTGATTCCGTGCTGATCGGCACCATCGCATCCCCGGGGATCCTCCGGGCGCCGCAGAAAACCCGCCGCGAGCACATCGCCCGGATCCTCGATCAGGGTATCGACCACGTCTTCATCGCCGACCACGTGAGCTTCATCAACGGCCTGGGGATGGACGGCCTGATCAACGCCGCGACGCTCACGGCTCAGGACGAACGCCTCAAAGTTGTGGTCGGCGTTTATCTGCTGGCGCTCCGCCATCCCCTGGTAGTGGCCCGGCAGTTGGCGACCATCGCCGAATCCGCCCCGGGTCAGCTGCTGCTGGGCGTCGGCGTCGGCGGCGAAGACCGGAACGAGATCGCCATGTGCGGTGTGGATCCGGCCACCCGCGGCCGGCGTACCGACGAGTGCCTGGAGGTCCTCGCCGGAGTCGCCGGTGGCGAGCCTTTCTCCTACGACGGCAGCTTCTTTCAGTTCGAGCGGGCCATCATCGATCCGCCGCCCGATCCCGCAATCCCCGTGCTCATCGGCGGCCGGGTCGACGCGTCCCTGGAACGCGCCGCGCGCTTCGGCGACGGCTGGCTCGCCGTCTGGGTCTCTCCGGAGCGCTTCGAACGGGCCACGGCCACGGTCAATGCCCGCGCCGCCGAGCTCGAGCGGCCGGCGCCGACGCACCACGGGCTGCAGCTCTGGGTCGGCATCGACGACGACCGCGATCGCGCCCGGGCGCGGCTGGCCAAAGGCATGGAGAACTTCTATCACGTGCCGTTCGAGCGTTTCGAAAAGTACAGCCCCTATGGCACGGCCGCGGAAGTGGCCGACTTTCTGGCCCGCTATCGGGACGCGGGCTGCGAGCTTTTCAACATCATGCCCATCGCCGAGGATGATGCCGCCGGCATCGACGCGGTCGCGGAGATTCGCCAGCGACTCGGCTGAGCCCCGCTCCCGGGGTCTCGCTATACTCTCTACAACGCCTGTTCCGGATTGCCCTTGGCCCATTCTCACAGCCATGGCCACAGTCACTCGCGCGCCAACGAGCGCGTGCTCGGCCGTGCCTTCGTGCTCATTGCCGGTTTCATGCTGGTGGAGATCGTCGGTGGCATCCTCGCCAACAGCCTGACGCTGCTCGCCGATGCGGGGCACATGTTTCTCGATGCCGGCGCCCTGGCCTTGTCCTGGTACGCCGTACATCTTTCCCGACGCCTTCAGGACGAGCGTCTGAGTTACGGCTATCACCGCTGGGAGGTGCTCGCCGCTTTCGTCAACGGCATCACCCTGATCGGCCTGGTCCTCTGGATTCTCCTGGAGGCCTGGGGTCGTCTGCAGACTCCGCAGACCATGCTGCCGCTCCCGGCTCTCGTGGTTGCTGCGGTGGGTCTGGTGGTGAACGTGATCGCCTACCGCTGGCTGCACGTCCATCAGGACAGTCCCGCGGTGCGCAGCGCCGCCCTGCACGTGCTCGGAGACCTGCTGGGGTCCGTTGCGGCCATCGCCGCCGCGCTCATCGTCTGGACCACGGGCTGGACCTATGCGGATCCCCTGCTGGCACTGCTCATCGCCGGCATTCTCGGCCGCGGTGCCTGGCGCGTGCTCCGGGAGGCGACGCACATCCTGCTGGAAGGGGTCCCGGATGGCATCAGCCTCGACGTCATCGCCCGGACCCTGACGGAGAAGGTTCCGGCGGTGAACGGCGTCCACCACCTCCACGCCTGGGCCCTGACCGCGCAGAAGCCGCTGCTGACGCTGCACGCCACCGTCGACGAACCCGCGGATCTTTCCCAGGTGATGCGGCACATCAAGACCGTCCTGAACGAAGACTTCGGCATCGACCACTCGACGGTACAGGTCGATCACGGCCAGTGCCCGGACCATCACGCATGATCAAACCACGGAACACCGGTATCACCCGGGTCTGGAAAGCCACCATTTACTCCATGCAGGGCCTGCAGGCCGCCTGGCGCCACGAGTCGGCCTTCCGCCAGGAGCTCGTGATCGGGCTGATTCTGCTGCCGATCTCTTTTCTGATCGCCAAGTCCTGGGTAGAGGTGGCGGTGCTCATGGGGGTCTGTTTTCTGGTGCTCATCGTCGAGCTTCTGAATTCAGCGGTGGAAGCCGTGGTGGACCGGGTCGGCCACGAGCACCACGATCTCGCCGGCCAGGCCAAGGACATGGGCTCGGCCGCCGTGATGTTGTCGCTGATCATGGCCGTGGGCACCTGGATTCTGATTGGTGCGCACAACTTTCTCTTGAGCTGAGCGTTTTCGGCTTGCCATGCCGACGCCCGTCGAGCAGCGGCTGACTGACTGGTCTGAGCAGGCGAGAGGAGCGCCGGCAGGCGGCTACTTGCAGACCGTGACGTCGCCTTTGCGCATGCAGCGCGGTTGCAGATTGCGCTGATAGTCCCGATGCACGGCGTCTCCCCGGGCGGACCCGTCGTCGTAGAGGATCACCCGATCGGCATCGTCAAAGGCGTCGGTCTCCACGGTCCAGGGACCGTAACGCCGACTGGCGCTGCCGTTCGAGGAAAAATCGATGGCGCCAACGGGCCTAGGATCGGCGCCGTAGACGGTGACCGTTCGGCCGCCTTCTACCGTCCGCTCCACGGGCAGGTCCGCAGCTGCCAGGGGTGCAAGCAGCAGCGTCACCACGGCCAGGGCGGAATTCAGCGGTCTTGGCATTAGTGACGGATAACTGCGCATGAGAGCAGTTTACCGGCGCTTTGCCGTGGTAACTGTGCGTCCGTCGACGCTTCAGACGGGCGCTGCGTCCGGGAACTGTTCCCGGAGCAGGCGCTTCAGGATTTTGCCGCTCGGGTTCCGGGGAATCGTGTCGATGAAAACGGCGCCCTTGGGCTGCTTATAGCCTGCGAGCTTGCCGCGACAGAATTCGATGACGTCGGCCTCGGTCAGGCTGTCGTCGCTTTTGACGACAATCGCCAGGGGGGATTCGCCCCACTTCTCCGAGGCCTGACCAATCACGGCCGCTTCGACGATACCCGGATGCTGGGCAAGCACCCCTTCGATTTCCGCCGGATAAACGTTTTCACCGCCGGATATGATCATGTCCTTGATGCGATCCTGGATGGAGACGAAGCCTTCGTCGTTCATGGTGGCCACGTCGCCCGTCCGCAGCCAGCCATCGACCAGGGTTTCGGCCGTGGCGTCCGGTCGATTCCAGTACTCGACCATGATGTGCTTACCCTTCACCCAGACCTCACCGGCTTCACCCGGGGCGCACTCCTGGCCATTCTCGCCGACGATCTTCACCTCCGTGAAAAAGAACGCCTTGCCGGTGGAATCCGGGAAGCGCATGGCGTTCGCCGAGTCCATGACGCAGGCGGGACCGCAGGATTCCGTCAGTCCGTAGACCTGCAGCAGGCCAACGCCGAGGCTGTGGTAGAGCTCCGTCAGGGCCACCGGCACCGGTGCTGCGCCGGTCATGATCCAGCGCAGGCTCGAGAAGTCGAAGCGGCTCTGATATTCGCCCACCTGCACCATGAAATTCAGCATGGCCGGCACAGCAAGCCCCGTGGTGATTTTCTCCCGCTCGATGAGTTCCCAGGCGAGGGTAGGATCGAAGGCGCGCATCACGACGGATGTTGCCCCCGCATAAACGTTCACGGCCAGGGGCGTCAGAGCGCCGACGTGGAACATGGGCAGCGCGCCCAGATAGATGTCACCGTCGTGGTAGTCGGTGGTGGCCGCAATGGTGAGGATCGCCCAGATTGCGGTGTTGTGGGTGTGCACGACACCCTTCGGCAGTCCCGTCGTGCCCGAGGTGTACATGATGTAGAGCATGTCGTCGTCGGCCGCACCCGGCGCCGGCTCATCGGCGCTGGCGCCGTCCCGGAAGCTTTCGTAGGACTCGGCGAAATGCGCGGGTTCGCCGACCTGGAGCCACTGTTTGACGTCCGTTTTGTCGCCGCGGCTGTGCAGATCTGCCACCGTATCGACAAAGTCAGTGTCGAAGATCAGGCGCTCGGTCTGACTGTCTTTCAGGATGAACTCGAGCTCATCGGCCACCAGGCGCCAGTTCAGTGGCACCACCACGGCACCGATCTTCGCAAGCGCGAAGTAGCTCTCCATGAATTCGGCAGAATTCATGAGCAGCAGTCCAACCCGCTCGCCCTTCTTGATACCGGCTTCGAGAAACGCATTGGCCATCCGATTACACCGTTCGTTCAGCTCGGCGTAGGTGAGTCGCAGGGCGGAATGGGAATCCACATAGGCCTCACGCTCCGGGCTCAGGAAGGCACGGCGGGTGAGGATCAGACCAAGGTTGTTTTCCATTTTTTTGCTCTCCGGTACTGGGCAAAGGCCTTGCGGCCCGGCTTCGAAGCAAGGGCGTTCAAGGGTCGCAGAGGCCGGATTCTACCGGGGAGATCGTCCGGTGCCAGTGGCCGGTGGTGCAGCGATTGTTTCGGTCTGTATCGAGGCGCAACAGCGGCGCAGGCAGATGCCTGAAGGGCTGAACCGGGCCCACCGGACGGGGCTCCCAACGCTCGAAACCATTCGTAACAAAAAAAATGTGCAGGTGCAGCAAAATCCCCTTGTGCGGTCTTTGCGAATACGTAGAATGCGCGACTTCTTTTCAGGCGCCAGTACGGGCCTGAACAAGAACAGGCGTGGCGCGGTGTCTCTCTCCCCTTCCTCCCTATGCCGCGAAGACAGTGCCACAATGTGCTGTCGCCACGCCTCTCCCTTTCTCTTCCCGACCGCACCGGACAGACGAGCCTTGCACAACGACCTCGGTGCGTTTGGCGATGCATTTAGGCAGGATCCTTGCGGACACAGTTCCTGGACAGGCCTGTACAGGTCTTGTACTGTTCACGACCCTTCGAAAGCTGCGGCGAACTGCCATGTCAGACTTCGACCCGACGTCAGCAACGAGTCCCGATCACGACGCCGATACCACGGCCGAAGATCTCTATCGTATCGGCACGGTCGCCCAGCTCACGGACATCTCCGTCGAGCGCCTGCGGGCCTGGGAACGCCGCTACGGTCTGGCGCCCGTACACCGCGCCGGTAAAACCCGCTTCTACAGCGCATCGCAGCTCGAGCGGCTGCACAAGATCAAACGGCTCATCGATGCCGGGCAACCGATCAGCTCCCTCGTGGAACTCAGCGACGAGCAGCTCGATGAGCGCCAGCGGGCGGTGCCGGCGAAGGCAGCCGGGGCGCCGACCGTGGGCGGGCAACCCGCGAGAACCGGCCTGATCGGTCCGAATCTGCTTGTCCTGGAACAGCAGCAGGAGGCCGATCTGCGCATTCAGATCGTCGGGCGCTGGGCGAACATGGAGGCTTTCGAGCGCGATCAGCTCGGGGTCGATGTCCTCGATGCCATCGTCGTGCAGCTGCCGGTGCTCGATCCTGCGCCCATGGCGCTGCTTGCCGATTATTTCCCTTCCGCGGAGCGGGTGGCTCTTTATCAGTTTGCGACGGCCAACAACCTCGAGGCCTTCGCCGATTTGGGTCTGACCGCCCTTACGTGGCCAACCCCCTGGGCAGACATCGAAAGCGCCGTGGCCAGCGTTCACCGAGCGGCAAACGCCCCGGAAAACGCCGCCCCGCGACGCTTCTCGGACGAGGAGCTGGTCGCCATCGCCGCCAGCACCCTGGCCGATCCAAACGGCTGCCCGGGGCATCTGGTGGAGCTCATCAGCCAGCTGAACGCCTTTGCCGACTACAGCCGGACCCTCGAAGCCGGGGACGCAGGACTCTTTGAAGAGATTCACGTCGGTACCACCCAGGCGCGTGCCCGGCTGGAGCGGGCCCTGGAAGCGCTGGCCATGGCTGAGGGACTGATTGCCTCGCCGGAACCGGCCGGGACGCAGGCTTGATTAGCGATCAATCAAGGCGGGGTGAACAAAACCTGTACGAAAAGTGAAAATAGCTGTTGACAGCACATTTGTACTGTACATAATGGTCACCAGTTTCAGTTCAGGCGTGCACGTAACTCCAATGCAGTCCTCCCTTTCAAGTGTCCTTCCCCCAGAAGAGGAGTTACTTTCAGCGGTGCCCACCGCTGACACGCCTTTTTTATTCTAACCGGCCAGACAACGGTCCGGTAACCGAACAACGCCCCGGCTTACGCAGTATCAGCCGGGGCGTTTTCTTTTGCGCGTCCGAAAATCGGACAACCGACCGGGATCACATCCCAACACCAGGCTTTATGGGATGATCCGGCCCATGTGCGCCTGCAGGCCAGTCCAGATTCTCCTCGCCGCAACCTTGGCGGTGGGCCTCAGCGCCTGCGGCGGCGGCGGCGGGGACAACGGCGTTCGCGTTGGCAACACGCCGGTGCCGAACGTGGCGCCGGCGGCCGTCATCAGCGCATCAACCGTGGACGGCTTCGCCGCCCTCACGGTCACCTTCGACGGCACGCTTTCCAGAGATCTCGACGGCCAGATCACCAGCTACCGCTGGGACTTCGGGGACGGCTCGCCGGTGGTGAGCGGCAGCAGCCCGACGCACACCTTTACCGATCCCGGCGGCTACAACGTCGAGCTCACCGTGACGGACGACGACGGCGACAGCGGCACGGTGCTGCAGAACGTCCGCGTACGCGGGGCGCGCCTCTCCGGCACGGTCCAGATTCTCAGCACCTCGGCCGTCGATTCGGACGTCAACGACCGGCTGACGAGCCCCATTCCCAACGACGACTTTTTCAGCGCCCAGGCGATCCCCAACCCGGTCCGTCTCGGGGGCTGGGTGAACCTGCCCGGAACCGGCGCCCGCAGCGGCAACTTTTTCACGGACGGCGACCCGGCGGACTTCTATGCCGTGACCCTGAACGGCAACGAGCTGATCCTGCTGAACGTCGGCGATGCGACGGCAGATCTCGATCTCTACCTCTGGGATGCCACCGGCTCGACGATTCTCGATTCCTCGCTCGGCACCGACGCCACGGAATCGATTCCGGCGCCGGGACCAGGGAGCTACTTCCTGGAGGTCGTTCCCTTCGACGGGCCGACCAACATCTCCGGAGGCTCGAACTACGTCCTCAGCATCGGCCAGGACCTCGGCGTTACCGCGCGGCGCCCGACGCGTCTGTCGGACGCCTTCGTGCCGGACGAGGTGCTCATCGCCGGTCACTCGAGCCGCATGCGCCCCGCCATGCAGCGTCGTTACGCGGCGACCGAGCGCGGCCGCTCGGGCCGCTTTGCTCGCTCACAGCTCGGCGCGGACACCCTCGAGCGGATCCGTGCCCGTCAGGGCGGACACCGCACCATGGATGGCGCGCTGACCCGGCTGCAGAGCCTCCCGGAGGCCTATCGCGCCAAGTACCGGACGCTGCTTGCCCTGAAAGCCCTCACGCAGGATCCGGAAGTGGCCCATGCCGAGGTCAACGCGCTGCTCATCGCCCATCGCACCCCCAACGACGAGCTCTACCCCCTGCAGTGGCACTACCCGGAGATCAAACTGCCAGCGGCCTGGGACATCACCACCGGTGAATCCAGCGGCCCCCAGGACGTGATCGTTGCCGTCGTCGACACGGGTATCCTGCCGAACCACCCGGACTTCGAGGACCAGCTCGTGTCCGGCTATGACTTCATCGCCGATGCCGGTCGGGCCCGGGACTTCAACGGTATCGACAACGACCCGACAGATCAGGGCGACTTTGCCTACGGTGGCTCTTCGAGCTTTCACGGCTCTCATGTTGCAGGCACCGTGGCTGCCCGCTCCGACAACACGGAAGGCGTTGCTGGGGTAGCCTGGGGCGCGAAGATCATGCCCATGCGTGCCCTCGGTGTGGACGGCGGCACGGCCTACGACGTGATGCAGGCCGTGCGCTACGCCGCCGGCCTCGACAACGACTCCGGACGTCTGCCCACCCGGCGGGCGGACATCATCAATCTGAGCCTCGGCAGCCCCTTCTTCTCCCAGGCAGCCCAGGACACCATGACGGAAGCCCGCAACCAGGGTGTGATCATCATTGCCAGCGCCGGCAACGAGTCATCCACGGCACCGAACTATCCCGCCGCCTACAACGGCGTGGTCTCCGTATCTGCCAGCACCATCAACGGCACGCTGGCGCCCTACTCCAACACCGGCGCGACCATCGACGTCGCAGCCCCCGGGGGCTTCAACGGCACCGACCTGAACGGCGACGGTTTCCCGGACGGAGTTGTCAGCCCCCTGGGCGACGACAGCGTTTCCGGACCCGTGCAGCTGGGCTACGGGTCTCTGAGCGGCACCTCCATGGCCGCCCCCCATGTCGCCGGCGTGGCGGCACTCATGAAAGCCGTGCATCCCGGCATGACGCCAGCCCAGTTCGATGTGGCCCTGGAAAGCGGCGATCTGACCGACGATCTCGGGGTTGCAGGTTATGACACGGCCTACGGCTGGGGACTCATAAACGCCCAGAAAGCCGTGCTGACGGCCCTCGATCTGGCGACCGGCGGCGGCGGTATTCCTCTGCCCGTGCTGGGCGCCTCCCTCTCCAGCGTCAATTTCGGCGTGCTGGCCACCACTGAGGTCGTGCGCCTGTCCAACCTCGGCAGCGGGACCATCGTCATCAACGAGATCAACCCCAGCGAACCCTGGCTGACCGCCCTCCCTGCCGCCGTCGATGGCAACGGTCTCGGGGACTACCAGCTGCGCATCGACAGAGCTGGACTCGGGGAAGGTTCCTACAATGCGACCATCGAATTCGTGCCCCTGGATCCGGCCACCAATCCCGTCACGGTCACCGTGACGCTCCAGGTACCGGGGGTGAATCCAGCTGCCGATGCCGGGCTCTTCTTCGTGATTGCGGTGAACGAGGACGGTTCCTCGGAAGGGAACGCTGCCGTCGTGGCCGCCCGGAACGGCATCTACGAGTGGGTGCTGAACGACATTCCCGCGGGCAGCTACCGGATCTTTGCCGGGTCGGACATGGACAACGACGACTTCCTCTGCGACGCCGGTGAATCCTGCGGCGCCTTCCGCACGCTGGACATTCAGGAGCGAATCAACGTCGATCCGCGCACCACCCCGACCATCGAGGATCTGGACTTCGTCTCCGAATTCCGCGCCGTCCTGACGACCCAGGCTCTCGCCGACAGCGCGTCGGCTGACAAGCGCGTGGACGGTGCGGGCGCTGACGACAACGCCGGAGCCATTCCTTTCCGGAAACCGGCTCCGGCGGCGCCGACTGCACCGGCCGAGGGGCGCTGAGTCAACCGCCGAGGAGCGCCAGGGCGGCCTCCGCCCGAAGGTGGACGCTCTGCTTGTAGGCGTCCAGATCCATGTCCCGATTCGAGCCCATGGCGCCGACGAGGTAACGCTTGTAGACCCCCTGACCAATGGCAGCCAATCGCCAGTGGGAAAAAGCCCGGTAGTAGTCGATACCGCCAAGACTGCGGCCCGTGGCCGCTTCGTAGCGTTCGCAGAGATCGTCGCGGCTCGGGAAACCCCCGAGGGCCGTCGGGGTGACGATCTCTTCGGCTTCCTCGGGCGAGACCCAGGAGTTCAGCAGATAGCCGACGTCGGCAAGCGGATCGCCGAGGGTACAGAGCTCCCAGTCGAGGACCGCCTGGATGCGACCGTCGGCGACCATCATGTTGCCGAGGCGGTAGTCGCCGTGAACGATCGCCGCACCCACCTGTTCGGGCATGCGATCAGCCAGGCGTCGCGCCGTTTCCTCCATCTCCGGTATCTCGTGAGTCTTCGATGCCTCCCACTGCTTGTTCCAGCGCTTGAGCTGGCGCTCGAGGTAGGCTTCTTTCCGGCCCAGGGTACCGAGACCGACATCATCGGGGTTCAGATTGTGCAGCGCTGCAAGCACGCGCACGACGTCGAGGCCAAGGGCATGGCGTTCCGCTTCCGGCATGGGCTCGGCCGCGTCCGCATCGTGCAGCACGGCCCCTTCCACGAAACCCATGACGTAGAACGGTGCGCCATTCACCGCCGGGTCTTCGCAGAAGCCGTAGGTGGGCGCTACGGGCACACCACTGCCGGCCAGAGCCGAGACGATGCGATGCTCACGTCCCATGTCGTGAGCGCTCTCGAGGACATGACCGAGGGGTGGGCGACGCAACACGAAGGCCCGTCCGCCGCGATCGACGAAACGATAGGTGAGGTTCGAGTGACCACCGGCGATGAGGCTGAATTCGAGAGGGGCTTCGAGACCGTCGATCTGCGCTTCCAGCCATCGGGTTACCGGCTCCAGTTCAATCCCTTCCGGGGCGCCGCCGTGGGAATCGTTATCATCGCTCATCGCATCTCGGTCCAGCAGAATTTCACGGCCGCTTACGTTACCCAAACTCTTTGAGTTTTGACATGAGATGGTTTCTCATGCGCCGATCATGGCAGGCAGCATTCCGTCCCACGGCGACCCCGGGCCCGCGCCCGGCCTCAGGGGGTTTTCGCGCGTCCGCTGGCGCCTGTCGGTCCTGTGCCTGGCCCTGCTCCTCGGCGCCTGCGCGAGCGACCCCCTCGGCGGACCAACGGCACCCCGGGGTGCGGAAGGCGCCGGGGAGCTCACCCTGCCTTCCGGCCGCAGCTACTGGATTTATCCCGAGGCCCTCGCCTACACCGGTACCGCCAGCTACCGCTGGCCCGATGGGCGGACCTTCGCGGGTGATTTCAAGGCCGGGCAGCCGAATGGCATGGGTCTCGGCACCTGGCCGACGGGCGACCGTTATCGCGGTACCTGGCGCGACGGCGTGCAGCACGGCCACGGCGAACTGACCCGCAGCGATGGCAGCCGCTATCTCGGCGACTTCATCCTCGGCGTGCGCCAGGGCGAAGGCGTGGAGCAATCGGGCGAAGGTCTCTACCGGGGCCAGTGGCTGGGCGATCTGCCGAATGGCACCGGCGAATTCCACGGTACCGACGGTGCCACCTATCGCGGCCAGTGGCGCGATGGCGTCCGCCAGGGAGAAGGCTCCTACGTGGACTCCCAGGGCAACCACTATGAAGGATCCTGGTACGCCGACCAGCCCGACGGCTTCGGTGTGCTGCGCAACACCGATGGCTCGAGCTACGAGGGCGAGTGGCGCTCGGGCACGCAGAACGGCTACGGCAAATCCCGCAGCGCCGCCGGGGCCAGCTACGAAGGCACCTGGACGGAGGGCAAACGGCAGGGCTTCGGCATCACCGTTCGCCTGGACGGCAGCCGCTACGAAGGTGAATGGGCAGGCGGGCTCCGGGAAGGCCAGGGTCGGGAGAGCTTCGCCGACGGCAGCTATCACGAAGGCATCTGGGCCAGCGATCAGCCCCTGGGACCGGGCACGCGCGGCGACCGAACCGGTATCGAAATCACGGGCGTCTGGACAGCCAACAGCGTTCGCTCGGGCCTGATGGTGCTCCCCTCCGGCGCCCAGTACGCCGGCAAGCTGCTGAAAGAACAGAACACAGAAGTGGAGCCGGCGCTCCTGGCGTGGCTGGAAGACCAGGCGGCAGCGGACGACCCCTATGCCCACTTTTTTCTCGGCACCGCCTATGCGGACTTCAGGCAACCCGAGCCCGACAAGTTCAAAGCCACCCGGCATTTCCGGGCGGCGGCCCGCGGCGGGGTGCCCGACGGGCAGTTCCGCCTCGCGCTGAATCTCCTCGAGAATACCCCCGAGCAGGCTCTGAGCTGGCTGGAAAGCGCTGCCGGTGCGCGCCAGACGCAGGCCAATACGCTCCTCGGCGAGTACTACCTGACCGGCACGCTGGTCCCAGTGGATCCTGCTCGGGCCATTGCCTATCTCGAGGTCGCCTCAGACGCCGGCGACATGACCGCTCGCAACAACCTCGCCTGGGTACTCGCCACGACGGAGCGGGACGACCTCCGCGACGCAGACCGGGCACTCGCACTCATCGCCCCGCTGGCCCTCATGGAGGACCATTGGCACCATCTGGACACGCTGGCCGCCGCCCACGCGGCCCTCGAGGACTTTGAGCAGGCGCGCGCCGCCCTGGATCGCGCCATCAGCGCGGCCTCCCTGGAGCTCGGCGAGGACAGCGCCGAGGTCAGGGACATGCGCGAACGACTGCGCGGCTACGAAGCCCTCGGCGGTGGTGAAGGCGGGTCCTGAATCCGCGTCATTCAAGGAGCAGAGCCCACATGGCGAACGTGAACTGGCCTTTCATTCCCGCCCCCATGCCCGAGATCACCGGCTCGGAGGGCGTCTACCTCATCGACGCGGATGGCCGCCAGATCCTCGATGCAGCCGGCGGCGCCATCGTCGTCAACATCGGTCACGGCCGGGAGCGCGTTGTTGCTGCGGTGGCGGAGGCCACCCGCAACACGACCTATGTGGTGCCGCCGTGGATCACCCCCGGACGCAAAGCCCTGGTGGACGTGCTCGCGCGGGACTGGCTGCCGCCAACGCTGCCGCACGTGCACCTCACATCCGGCGGCTCGGAAGCGGTGGAAACCGCGGTCAAGCTCGCTCTGCAGTACCACGCCGCCCGCGGCGAACCGGATCGGGGCATCGTCATCGCCCGGGTACCGAGCTATCACGGCACCACGCTCACGACCGCGAGCCTTTCCGGCCACGCCGCAAGGAAACGGGGCCTGGAGGCTGCCCTGTCCGTCCACCCGGTCGTACCGACGCCGAACATGCTCCGCCTGCCGGAGGGGGTCAGCCGCACGGAAGCCGGCCAGTGGTATGCCAACACCGTCGCGGCGGCCATCGAAGCGGCGGGCCCGGAGCGGGTCGCCGCCTTTCTGGCGGAGCCCATCACCGGATCTTCGGGCGGCGCCCTCGTGCCCCCGGACGACTACTGGCCGGCGGTCCGCGCCATCTGCGACCGCTACGGTGTTTTACTGGTCATGGACGAGGTGATGACCGGCTTCGGCCGGACCGGCAAAGCATTCGGCTACCAGCACTGGGATTTCGAGCCGGACATCCTCGTTGGCGGCAAAGGCCTTGCTGGCGGCTATGCACCCCTCGGCGGCGTTTTCGCTTCGCAGGCCATCGGCCAGGCGATCCGCGATGCCGGCATGAACGTCATGTTTCACACCTTCGGCGCGCACCCGGCCGCCTGCGCGGCCGCCGCCGAAGTCCTGAACATTCTCACGGAAGAAGACCTCATTGACCGTGCCGCGGTCATGGGCGAGAAACTGCAGGGCGCCTTGCGCGACCGTCTCGGCCAGCACCCGAACGTGGCCGAAGTCCGCGGCCGCGGCCTGCTCCAGGCCGTGGAAATCGTCGCCGACCGGAACACGCTGGAGCCCTTTCCGGAAGCCGACGGGATCAGCGGTCGCGTGGTCAGCGAAGGCATGAAAGACGGCGTGTTCTTCTACGGTGGCGGTACCGGCGACTACCGGGACGTGGTCTGTATGGGTCCGCCGCTCATCATCGAGGACGAACACGTCGCCGTCATGGCCGATACGCTGGCCGCTGCCATCGACCGGGTCGTGGCGTGAATCCCGCCGTCGGCATCCAGGCTTTCGTCGAGGGCTTCAGCGTTGTGCGCCACCCGGAGCTGCGTCTTTACGTCTGGATCCCGGTGCTGCTCAGCTTCGTCGTCTGTGGCACGGGCCTCTACTTTGCACTGGGCTATCTCACGGAGCTGTCCCGGGGTTGGATCGAGGGGCTGCCGGACTGGCTGAGCTGGTTGGACGTAGTGCTCGTGCCGCTGATTTATCTCGTCGGCATCCTAGCCGGCGCCTGGCTCTTCGGACTCATCGCGGTGCTTCTCGCGAGCCCGTTTCTCGGCGCTTTGTCCCTGGCTCTGGAGCGCGTCCGCTTCGGCAGCGCCCCGCAGACGGACACGAGTCTCTGGACCGATCTCACCACGACCATCGGCCGGGAGGCCCGGAAGCTGCTCTACCACCTGCCGCGGCTCCTGGGCGTGTTCATCCTGACGCTGATACCGGTGATCAACCTCGCGGCCCCGGCCATCTGGCTGCTGTTCGGCGCCTGGACCCTCGCGGTGCAGTTCGCCGATTACCCGACAGAAAACCGCCAGCGGCCTTTTCAGGAAACGCTGGCCAGACTGAAAGGCAACCGGACCGCAGCGCTCGCTTTCGGCGCCTGTGCGACCGGTGCACTGGCGATCCCGTTTCTGAATTTTCTGCTGATTCCCGTGGCCGTTGCCGGCGGGACCCTCCTCTGGCACGACCTGGCGGACAGCGCCAGGGAGACCACGTCCTGAGCTAGCCGTAGTGCCGCTCCACGTAGCGGACGATCCGGCCGAGACCGTCTTCGAGACGATCGTGACTCTGCGCAAAGCAGATGCGGAAATGCGCATCGTTGCCGGGGCCGAAGGTGTAGCCGGGCGCCGTGCCGACGTCTTCCTCCGCGAGTAACCCTTCCGCAAAGGCCAGGCTGTCTGTGCAGCCGGGCACTCGCGGGAACGCGTAGAAAGCCCCCGCCGGTGACACATAGTCGATGAGCGGATGTCCGCCGAAGGCGGCGTCCACGAGCTCGCGGCCACGCGCAAACTGGGCCTGCTGCCCGGCGACGAAGGCTTCCCCCTGCTCGAGCGCTGCGACCGCCCCGAGCTGAGCAAACACATTGGTCGTCGTGTTGAAACACTCGGAGAGGGCCGTCCAGTGGATCTCGTATGCAGCGGGTGTCACAACCCAGCCGATGCGCCAGCCGGTCATGGCCCAGGCCTTCGAAAAACCGTTCACGACCACCACCGGATCGTCGTCGCGAGCGATGGTCATGAAGCTTGGTGCCACGGGGCTGTCGAACACCGTACGGTGATACACCTCGTCGGCAATGATCAGCACGCCCGCGGACCGGGCAAAGGCGAGGAGCTTCTCCTGCTCGGCCGAAGACATGACCCAGCCGGTGGGGTTGCAGGGTGAATTCACGAAGATGGCCCGGGTCTCCGGCCGGACGGCGTCGATGATCTCGTCCGCGGTGAGTTGCCAGCCGTTTTCCGTGAGGCGCTGCCGGACATAGCTCACCTCAGCCCCGGTGATACGGAACACCGAATCGATATTCGGCCAGACGGGACCAACGATGAGGCCATGGGAGCCCGTGGTGAGCGCCATCTGGGCGGCAATGGTGACGCCGAGCATGGCAGCGCCGGGCACGGTGATGCGCCGCTCGTCGAGGTCGATGCCGTACAGGGCGTCCAGATAACGCTTCAGCGCCTGGCGCAGCTCCGGCCGTCCCCGGGTGTGGCAGTAGAAGGTGTTGCCATCGTCGAGCGCTGCCTTTGCCGCCTCCCGAATGAAGGCCGGTGTGACCGTATCACCCTCGCCGAACCACAGCGGAATCACGGCGGGATCGTCCATGCGCTTGAACGCGACCTTGGTGATGCCGTTCTGCTCGAGGGCTTCGATCTCGTCCCGATAGGGCTTCATGGGCTCACTCCTCCGCCGCTGGCCGGAAAAAACGCGCTACTCTACCCGATCAGTCCGGGGCCCGGCGATAGCGGCCGCAGCCCCGACACGTTCGGGTCAGGGTCACCCTGAGGAGCAGGCCATGCCGCATAGACGCTTGAATCACCCGTTCTCACAGCGGGCACTGACGGTCGCAGGCCGTGACGAACCCCGCCCGTGGGGATTTCTGACAAAATCGCTCACGCTGCTGGCCGCAGGCCTCCTTTCGACCAGTGCCGCTGCCACGAGCCCGGCCGGGACCAGCGCCGTCGGTGACCGCATCGACAACTTCCTGCTCCTCGACCACCGGGGGGAGGCCCGGGAGCTCTACTATCAGCAGGATGCGGAGGCCGTCATCATCGTCGCCCACCGCCTGGAGTGTGCAGCCCTCGGCGACGATCTGGCCACCCTGGCCACCCTCGCGGCCGACCATCCGGAGCTTAGAGTCTGGCTTCTGAATCCCATCGACCCCGCCAAGGTTCTGGGGGCCTCAGGTATCGAAACACCGATCCTGGAAGACCGGGCCCAGGCGATCAGCCGCGCCTTCGGCTTTCGTCAGGCGGGCGAAGCAATCGTGCTCGATACGGGGAACTGGACCCTGCGTTATCGCGGCAGCGTCTCGGGCGCCGTCGCCGCGGCACTGACGTCTGGCGAAGCCGGCGCAGCGACCTTACCCGCCAGCGTCGGCGCCGCCGGCCATTGCCCGCTGCCGCTCGCGCCCCTTGGGGAGCCCGCCGACTATGCGGATACCATCGCGCCGTTGCTGAAATCGCATTGCGCCTACTGCCACGTGGAAGGCGGTATCGGCCCCTGGGCGATGAACGGCTACGACATGGTGCGCGGATTCGCGCCGATGATCCGGGAGGTGCTCCGAACCCGACGCATGCCTCCCTGGCACGCGGACCCGCACATCGGAGAATGGCAGGGTGACCGGGCGCTGACGCCGGAAGAGGAAGCGACGCTCCTGGCCTGGCTGGACGCCGGCGCGCCGCGAGGCACCGGCGCCGACCCCCTTGCAACACTCGAGCCCGTCGCCAGCGCCTGGCCTCTCGGTGAACCCGATCTCGTCATCGACATTCCCGACTACGAAGTGCCCGCCAGTGGAATCGTCGACTATCAGTTCCCCTACGTGAAGAACCAACTCGACCATGGGGTCTGGATCCGGGCGGCCACGGTCCTGCCCGGTGACCGCCGCGTGGTGCACCATGTGCTTGCGGGCTCCGTGGAAGGAGACACCCCGCCAGGGCGCGGCGACAGCGTCATGGACAACTACATCATCGGCTATGCCCCCGGCGCCGAGAGCTATGTGATGCCTGAAGGGACCGGCGTGTACCTCGCCCCCGGGGGCCACTTCACTTTCCAGATGCACTACACGCCCATCGGCAAAGCCGTGGTGGATAACTCCCGGCTCGGCCTCTACCTCTCAGAAGAAGCCCCGGCGAATTTCCTCCGCCATGCGGTGGTCATCAGCCCGGACCTGAACATCCCGCCGAACACCGCCGCTCACGAGGAAGCGGCTTACTACGAGTTCCGCGACGACGTGATCATCCATACGCTCTTTCCACACGCCCACTACCGGGGCCGGTCGTCTTCCTTCGAGGTGCGGTACCCGGACGGACGGGAGGAGACGGTACTGTCGGTGCCGAACTACGACTTCAACTGGCAGCGCGGCTACAACCCGGTAGCGCCGCTGCGGCTGCCGGCTGGCAGCCGTCTCATCCATCGCACGGTCTACGACAACTCCGCGCTCAATCCGGCAAATCCCAATCCGGACCAGACCGTGCACTGGGGGCTGCAGAGCTTCGAGGAGATGCTTTATGGCTCCTTCAGCTACAGCTGGGCCGGCGAATCGACGGCAGAACCGACGCACGACCGCACCCTCGGCCAGGCAACACAGCTGGTCGGCTTCCTCGACAAAAACATGGACGGCAAGGTTGGCTGGCGGGAACTGCCCCGGGAGATGAAGAAACGCCTCGTGCAGGGCTTTCGCGCCGTGGATACCGATGGCGACGGCGGCCTCGACATCGACGAATTCCTGGCGCTCATGAGCTACATGGAAAAAGCCCGGGAGCAGGGCGAAGCACCCACAGACCCGTCTCTCGGCGATTGATGCAGCCCCAGACCGGAGTTGGTCGCCGCGCTCCCGTAACTACCGCCGCGAGTTGCCATGACAGGCAGTGGACGCTCCGTCGACGCATGCCGTTCAATCGATGTAGCAGGCCCGCTCCGGTGCCTCCCGATAGGCGGCGAGCAGCTCAATGTCTGCCGGCAGGGTGCGTCCGAGACTCAAGGGCGGCAGGTCGTCGAGGGGGAAAAAAGCCACCGCATCCGTCTCGAGACTGGTCCGCGCTTCGCCCCCGGTGAGATCACAGAGGAAGAAGAGTTTGTAGATCCGTTCGAGGCGCTTCGGTGTGTAGGGGTGCAGGTGCCGGTCTTTGACCGCCACGAGCCGCTCGGCCCGCACTTCGAAGCCGGATTCCTCGAGCACTTCCCGCTCGATGCTCGCCGTCGGTGACTCGTGTTCGTCCCCCCAACCTCCCGGTAGCGTCCAGCGACCGTCCGCCGACTCCTGCACCAGCAGGATATGCCCGTCACGGAACACGCCCGCACGGACATCGATCTTCGGCGTTGGATACCCTTTTTCCGGCAGGTAAACGCTGCGCATGATCTCCGGCGGGCAGTCGAGCAGCCGCGCCAGCAGCGTCAGCGCCATGGTCTCCAGCTCCTCATAGCGCTCCCGGTCATAGGGATCCTTCGTGTAGGTGAGACCCGTCTGCGCGATGGCCCGCAGCCGTTTGAAGGCTTCCCGCCAGTCTTCGTGTTTCATGCACCCGCCTCCGCGGTTCCCCCCAGAAGGGCCTTCACCTGCGCCAGGCGCTCTATGGTGGCAAGGCTCTCGCCCTGGTCCCGGGACAGATTGCGAACGATTACGTCCGTGTAGCCCAGTTGCTCGAGTCGGCGGAGCGACTCGGCCACCTGTTCGGCGTTGCCATAGAGCAGCGCCTCCGGCGCGAAGCCCCGATAGCCCTGCTCGAGATACGGCGCCACAACGCGCTGTGCTTCCTCGGCGCTGGCTCCGATGTAAAGGTCGCGACGAATGGCAACGGCACTCGGCGTCCTGTCGTGTTCCGCACAGGCCTGCCGGTAGCGGTTCAGGCCATCGCGAGCCTGCGCTTCCGTGAGGCTCGGTGACGCAAGCCAGCCTTCAGCCATGCGCGCCGTGCGCTCGAGGGCCGGGGGTGCCTGAGCCCCGATCCAGACGTCGATGGGCTCCGGCGGCGACGGCGCGATACGCGCCTCGGCGATGTGCCAGAACCTGTCCGTGGTTACGGTCTCCCCCGCCCAGAGACGCCTGAGCAGCGTGAGGCTTTCTTCGAACATTGCCGCCCGAGCACCGAGGGGCGCGCTCATACCCGCAGCCTGACGGGGATCGCCACCGAGACCGCACTGGAGGATAAAAGGTCCCTCGGCAATGCAGGCGAGGCTGGCCACCTGCTCCGCGAGCAGCACCGGGTGCCAGAGCGGCAGCAGATAGAGGGCCCCCGCCGGTTTGTCGCCCCACTCTGCCAGCATGCGGCCGAGCAGGGGGGTGTTCTGATAGTAGGCCGTGGGGGTCACGTGGTGATCACCGACGAACAGAGAATCGAGGCCCGCTTCCCTGGCGGCACGGGCTCGTTCGATCATGTGGCGAGCGCCGGTCCTGGGTTCGACGCCGGGATAGCTGGAACAGACAGATATGCCGATACGCATGGCGATGGGTCAGTTGCGGACAGTGTCCAGACGGTGCGCCAGGAGCCGGCCGTCGTCAAACAGGAAGTCGCCCTCGAGGTGTTCGCCGGCGAGGAGCCTCGGCAGCCAGAGACGATCGTCTTCCCACATCTCCGCGAAGGGCAGCTCGGCAATCGGGCACCAGAAGGGTGAGGCTTCCGCGGTTTCCACGAGTTCGCCCTGGTAGCGTCGGGCGAGGAACACATAGCCGAACCACTGCGGTGCGACGAGATCCACGAAGCGGAAGCGACCGTGCAGCTCCGGATCCAGCACCTCGATGCCGGTTTCTTCGAGGGTTTCCCGGATGGCACCGGCGGCCGGTGTCTCCCCGGGATCGAGCTTGCCGCCCGGGCCGTTGATTTTCCCCGCGCCGTGGCCACGTTTCTTGCGGATCAGGAGCACGGCATCTTCGTCTCGGAGGAACAGCAGTGTGCCGGTGAGATCCGGCGCCCAGCCCTGCAGGCGCTCGCGGAGGAGCTTCCGGGCGATGGGACTGTCAGCTTCCGGCCGGCGCATGGCCGGCCATTGTCTGGTGCGAGCCCTCCTCCTGCAATGCCAGCTCCGGCGTTACCGGGCACCGCAACGGCCGTCGTCCCGCAGCTGCGGTCGGGACGAGAGCCTCCACAAAGCGGGCGGCGATGCGATCCCAGCTGTTGTCGAGGGCGTAGCGCCGACAGGCAGCCCGATCGACGGTGAGCGCCTGACGAACGGCCTCACCGAGATCGGCATGGAGCGCACCGTTTGTCCCGGTTACGACCACGTCGATAGGCCCGGTAACGGGATAAGCGGCAACCGGTGTGCCACAGGCCATGGCTTCGAGCATGACGAGGCCGAAGGTGTCGGTCAGCGACGGAAAGACGAAGGCGTCCGCCCTGGCGTACTCGTCGACGAGGGCCTGACCATGCCGGAAACCTAGCCAGCTCACTTCCGGGTGAGCGGCTTCGAGATCGGCCCGGGCAGGTCCATCACCAACGACCACTTTGTCGGCATCGAGATCCAGCGCCAGGAAGGCGGACAGATTTTTTTCCACGGAAACGCGACCGACGTAAAGAAGTCGCGGTCGCGGGCCGCTCGCCCGGGCAGGATCCGGCTGGAAACGTGTCGTATCCACGCCGCGTCCCCAGACTTCGAGATCCTCGAGACCCCAGCGCAGGAGCTCCTCACGGTGCGAGGCGGTGGTGCAGAGCGTGCATACCGCCGGCCGATGGAACCAGCGAAGAATGCGGTAGCCGACACTCAGCGGCGTGTGTACCCGCTCGTTGAAGTACTCCGGGAACTTCGTGTGCAGCGACGTGGTGAAGGGAATTCGCCGCCGGGCGAGAAAGCAGCGGGCGGCGATACCGAGGGGGCCCTCCGTTGCCACGTGAATGCTGTCGGGCGTTTCGCGCTCGAAGTGTGCACCGAACTGCCAGGGATTGAGCACCAGCGGGATCTCCCGATAACCCGGCAGAGGCATCTGCCGGAACTGGCCGGGGTGGACCACCACAACCTCCAGGGAGAATGCCGGCAGGCGTTCGATCACGGCCTGAAGCGTGGTCACCACACCGTTGGTTTGCGGCGTCCAGGCATCGGTCACGAGCATGAGCTTAGCGGGCTGCTCGACCCCCAGACGTTCAGGGCCTACTGAAACAGACATGCCTGTCAGGCACTCAACCGCTCTTCTTCGAAAGGGATCACCGTTGGCAGTTCGGCCTCGGCTCTGGACCAGTCGATGATCTGAAAACGGCCTTGAGCATCTTCCACCAGCGCCGTGCAGCTCTCCACCCAGTCGCCGCAGTTCATATAGGTCACGCCGTCGAAGTCGCTGATCTCGGCGTGGTGGATGTGGCCGCAGATCACCCCGTCGTTGCCCTGCTTGTGACACTGCCTGGCAAGTGCGTCTTCGTAGTCACCGATGTAGTTCACCGCCTGCTTGACCCGATGTTTGAGCCAGGCGGAAAGGGACCAGTAGCCATAGCCGAACTGGTTGCGAAGCCGGTTCATCAGGCGGTTGATCTCGAGGAGAATCGTGTAGCCCACATCGCCGAGCCAGGCCAGCCAGCGGTGATAGCGGGTCACCACGTCGAACTGATCGCCGTGCACGACCCAGAAGGTCTTACCATCGGCGCTGCGGTGCTGCGCCTCGTCAACCACCTTCAGATTGCCGAACTCGATCGGCGAGT
Source organism: Pseudomonadales bacterium (assembly GCA_965230005.1). Classification (GTDB taxonomy): domain Bacteria; phylum Pseudomonadota; class Gammaproteobacteria; order Pseudomonadales; family Azotimanducaceae; genus SZUA-309. Next base: position 4,379,622 of record OZ245934.1, on the reverse strand, counting down.
GGTCGCGCAGAAACTCGTCGTGGTTACCGGTGACGTAGATGACTTCCGTGCCGCGCTTTGTCATCGTCAGCACACGACGGATCACGTTTACGTGACTCTGTGGCCAGTAGATGCCCGATGATTTCATCCGCCAGCCATCGATGATGTCACCGACCAGATACAGCTGATCACAGCTGTGCTGCTTGAGAAACGAGGCCAGCCGGTCCGCCTGACAACCCTTGGTGCCGAGGTGGATGTCTGAGAGGAAGATGGTGCGGTAGTGCGTCTTATCGGGTTCAGGAAGTGAACGAGTATTCATTGATAAGCCACTGAATGGTTTCGCTAAAGCTAGTGCGGGGTGGTTATCTTTGGGTGACAGAAGCATGACCGGAACATGACAATCCGCCGGATTGTGCACCCGATCACAAGGCAGGATTACGGCTTGAAAACGCTCCAGCTGGAGGCCCGTCGCGGCGACATCACCACCGAAAAAGTGGATGCCATCGTCAATGCCGCAAACGAAACGCTACTCGGCGGCGGCGGCGTAGACGGCGCCATCCACCGGGCCGCCGGGCCTAAACTCCTTGCCGAGTGCCGCGGCCTCGGCGGCTGTGCACCCGGGGACGCAAAACTCACCGCCGGCTACGCCCTCGCGGCGCGCCATGTGATCCATACCGTCGGCCCGCGCTGGCGTGGAGGAAACAACAGGGAAGCGGACGTGCTGGCAAGCTGCTACCGGCGCTGCCTGGCGCTTGCGGAAGCCGAACAGTTGAACAGTCTCGCCTTTCCGGCAATCAGCACCGGTGTCTTCGGCTATCCGCTGGAGGCTGCCACAGAGATCGCCGTGACGACGGTCCGCGCCCATGAGGCCACCTCCCTCACGCTGGTGCGCTTTCTCTGCTTCGATGCGGAAACGCTCGCCTGTTACGAACGCACACTCGCTTGAGAGGGTTCTGACCGTTCAGTCCGGATAGCGCGCTGCAAGGGCCGTATAGAGCTGCTCCGGCACTTCCTCGGGGGCGCAGTCGAGGTCAGCGAGAACTTCGACGAGATGCTCGTTGTCCTCGCGGCCGTGCCAGAGTTTCTGATAGTCGCCGCTCTTATAGCCATGATCCTGGCGGAAGGTATTGAGAACGTTCTTACCCACATAGAGGGAGAAGAGTTCCTCGAAGCCGAAGGGCAGCGCTTTCATGACCTCGACGAAGGGGGCCATGACGAAGGCGCGCGCCTGCAGCGTGGCCTGAGCGAGATCTTCTACCGCCAGCCTGAACGCCACGGGATCCCCCTCGCCGGCGGCCTCGAAGACAAGCGGCGCGGCCAGGCTGTCACTGAGCGCATCAGCGCGGAGCAGATCCGACAGGGCAAAGTGCCAGATGTCTACGATTTCCAGCTTCACCTGGTCCAGATCGGCATGCTGCTGCTTCCACCACTTCCAGCCGAAGTGATCGAGAAGCTCCGCGCACTCCACCCAGATGGCCCGGTAGTACTCGTAACCCTGTGTCCGCCACTCCGGATGGACATGCCGGTTGTGGGCCTCCTGCATGGCGGCCATGGTGGCAAGCATCCCGCTCGCCCGTGTGTCGAGGCTCATGTTCCTCCCAAGGTGCATTCCAGGCGCGACCCGCCGCACCCCGATGGGTCCGGGGCCGGAACGGCCGGCTGCGGATTATGGGGTATTCTTCCGGTCATGGCTAAAGTGCACAAAGCGGCCATGGTCATGCACCCGGTGGTGCGCGACGAGCTCATACGTCCTGAACACCTGGAGCGCCTGGGACGCGCCACCAAGCTCGTGGCCGACACGCCCTTCCGGGACTTCGACGAGCTCGAGGCCGATCTGCCTCAGGTGGAGATACTCGTCACGAGCTGGGGCTGTCCGCCGATCGATGCGGAGATCATCGACCGCCTGCCACGGCTGCAGCTCATCGCCCATCTCGCCGGCAGCGTCAAAGGTTTTCTCGACGACGTGGTCTGGCGCCGGGGGATCCGGGTGACCAATGCGGTTGCCGCGAATGCCGTGCCCGTGGCCGAGTACACCCTCGCGGCCATCCTTTTCGCCAACAAGCGCGTCTTTCAGCTCAATCAGTTTTACGTGCAGCACAAGGAGAACCGCGCCCCCTGGACCCGGGAGGCGCCGCAGGTGGGCAACTATCAGAAAACCGTCGGTATCGTCGGCGCCTCGCAGGTCGGCCGCCTGGTGATCGACTATCTGAAGCCTCACGATCTGCGGGTGCTGCTCTACGACCCCTACGTGACGCCCCTGGCGGCTCGGGAACTCGGTGCAACGAAAGTGGGCCTCTCCGAGCTGCTCTCGGCTTCCGACGTGGTCAGCCTCCATGCGCCGCTCCTGAAGGACACGCACCGGATGATCGGGGCTCGGGAGCTCGCGCTCATGGCAGACTACGCGACGCTCATCAACACGGCCCGCGGCGGCCTGGTCGACCAGGCCGCCCTCATCGACGAGCTCATGAAAGGCCGGCTTTACGCCGTCCTCGATACCACGGAGCCTGAGGTGCTGCCACCGAGCTCACCCCTCTACCAGCTGCCGAACGTTTTTCTGACCCCGCATATCGCCGGCTCCCTCGGCGACGAGGCCCAGCGTCTGACGGACTTCATCGTCGCCGAGGTCGAACGCTTCGCCAGCGGCCGGGCCCTGAAGCATCTGGTGCGGCGGGAACAGCTCGCCAGACTCGCGTAGAATCGCTGGTCCTGAATTTTTTGTGCTGCCCGCCCGGGCGGAAAGGGGGAACCATGGACCTGTCCTACGGACCGGACTACGAGGCGTTCCGGGAGGAGGTCAGAGACTTCATCTCGGCGCATCGTGACAAAGCGCCAAAGGGCGCCGGCCAACGTGCGCCGGAGACGCTCGCCTGGCAGAAGCTGCTCATCGAACATGGCTATGCGGCGCGAACGATCCCGAAGGAGTACGGCGGCTATGGCGCCGAGCCGGACATCCTGAAGTCGCGCATCATCGCCGAGGAGTTTGCCCGCGGAAAGGTGCCCGGCGGTCTCGGCGGCCAGGGGATCTCCATGCTCGTGCCGACGCTGCTGGAGATGGGCTCGGAGGCGCAGAAAGAACAGTTCATCCGTCCCACACTCCACGGCGAGATGGTCTGGTGTCAGGGCTATTCAGAGCCCGGGGCCGGCAGCGATCTCGCCAGCCTGCGCACCTCCGCCGTGCTCGACGGCGACGAGTGGGTCATCAACGGTCAGAAAATCTGGACCTCCACGGCACACATCGCCGACTGGATCTTCTGCCTCGTCCGCACGGAGCCGGAGGCACCCAAACACCAGGGGATTTCCTTCCTGCTGTTCCGCATGGACACGCCGGGCATCGAAATCCGGCCTCTGGTGGACATGACCGGCGTGGCCAATTTCAACGAGACCTTTTTCACCGACGTGCGGGTGCCGAAAGATCAGATCGTCGGCGCCCGCGGTCAGGGCTGGATGGTCGCGAACTCGATCCTCGGCAACGAGCGCGACTCTCTGGGCAATCCGGACGTGACCCTTGCGCGCCTGACCTCACTCATCGAGCTCATGAAGCAGGAAACGGTCAACGGCCAGCGCGCCATCGACAATCCGGTGCTGCGGGATCGGCTCATGCAGATTCAGGCTCGGGTCATGGCCATGCGTTGCAACGATCTGCGCGTGCTCTCCGCCAGGCTCAACAACGCCGATGCCAAGCTCGCCCGCATGATCGTCAAGCTCCAGGGCACGGAGCTGCGCCACGATCTCGAGGGGCTCGCCATCGATGCCATGGGCGAGCTCGGTATCGCCTACGGCGACAATCCGTACCTGCGCGACCACGGGTCCTGGCAGGCGCAGTACATGTTTTACCTGGGCCTGATCATCGGCGGCGGTACGTCGCAGATTCAGAAGAACATCATCAGCGAGCGCGGCCTCGGCATGCCGAAAGAGCCGAAGTTCGAGAAAGGTCAGCTGACCTTCGCAACGGCAAAGAGCTGAGGAGGCCACTACCGATGGATTTCGGACTTTCTGAAGAACAGACCCTGCTCCAGGACAGCGTCAATCGATTTCTTGACGAAAACTCGAGCCTCGACCAGGTACGGACCTTCGTTGAAGCGCCAGACACCGATGTCTGGTCCGGCCTCGTGGAGCTTGGGGTCCCGGGTATTCTCGTCAGCGAAGTAAATGGTGGCCTGGGCATGACGGCTCTCGACGCCGCCATCGTTGCCGAGGCTCTGGGGTCGCACACGGCGCCGGCGCCCTTCCTGGGTTCCGCCGTCATGGCGCCCATCGCCCTGCAGGCCGCTGGCAAAAACCCCGGCGACCTCCTCGGTGCCGTCGTCGCTGGAGAGCAGCGCATCGGCATTGCCGTGGGGGAAGCGATCGCTGCCCGGGCCGATGCCGGGATCACGAGCAGCGGCGATACCCTCTCCGGCAAGGCGCTGTTTGTGCTCGATCACGGTGCCGACGCCTACCTGGTGGCAGATGCCGCACGATCGCTGTTCCTCGTCCGGGCAGATGCGGCAGGCTTGAGCGGTCAGAATCTCACGACCATCGATCGTACCCGTCGCACCGGCGAGCTGGTGTTCGACCAGGTCGCCGCCGAGCGCATCAGTGACGACCCGGCGGTTGTGCAGAAGAGCCTCGATTTCGGGCGCGTCATGCTGGCGGCAGACACGCTCGGGGCTGCCCAGAACATGCTCGATCAGGCCGTCGCCTACGCCAAAGAACGGGAGCAGTTCAACCGGCCCATCGGCTCCTTCCAGGCCGTGAAGCACATGTGCGCGGAAATGGCCGCCGACCTCGAGCCCTGCCGGGCCCTCGTCTGGTTTGCAGCCCATGCCCTCGACGAACTGCCCGAAGAAGCCACTCTGAACGCCTGCCACACGAAGGCGCATCTTGCTGAAGTCGGGAAAATGGTCGCCAAAACCGCCACGGAAGTGCATGGCGGCATGGGCTTCACGGACCTGCTCGGCCTGCACTACTGGTTCAAACGCATCGGCTTCAACCGGCAGCTCCTCGGCGCCCCGGAGCAGGTGCGCGAAGAAGCCGCGCGACTGCAGGATCTCGTGGCCTGACCATGAGCGAGACGACGATCCACCCGGCCTTACCGCTGAAGAACGTCGTCGTCTTCCCACAGATCGTTCAGCATCTCGCGGTCGGTCGCCGGGGCTCCCTTGCCGCCCTGGCTGCGGCCGCCCAGGAAAAGCAGCGCCTGCTCACGGTAGCCCAGCGTGCCCCGGACATCGACGAGCCGACCTTCTCCGACCTGCATCCGGTCGGCACCGTCGTCGAGGTCAAGCGCATCGAGCGTCAGGATCAGGGTGCGCAGGTCATCGTCCAGGGATCCCATCGAGTTCGGCTCATCGAAGCAACGGAGGAAACCGAGTACCTGTCGCTGGTCACCGAGCCACTGCCCGCGCTGGTCATGGCAGAGAGCGGCAGCCGCGAGGCGGCTGAGGAAGCCGCGGCCCACGCACTGCTGCGGGAAAACCTGCAGCTCGCCCAACGCATCGCCCGGCTCATGGACAGTGAGAACGGCGCGCAGATCTACCAGCAGCTCATCGGCAGCCTGCCGGACCCGGTCATGCAGATGTATCGCATCGCAAACCTCGCCGATCTCACCGTGGATCAGCAGCAGGAAGTACTGGCAGCCGCAGACGTCACAAGCCTCATGGAAGTGGTGCACGGCATCCTGACCCACGAGCTGCAGGTCACGGAGGTGCGCCGGCAGATCGCTGAACAGGCCCGCGACGACATGGACCAGCAGCAGCGCGAGCACCTGCTCCGCCAGCAGAAGCGGGCCATCGAACAGGCCCTCGGGGAAGGCGACGACGATGAGGACGTGGCCGAGCTGAAGGCCCTGCTCAAGGAAGCACGGCTGCCGGAAGCGGTGCAGAAAGAGGTGGATCGCGAACTCGCCCGTCTTGGGCGCATGTCCGCCGGCGCAGCGGACTATCAGGTGAGCCGCGCCTATCTGGAACTCATTGCCGAACTCCCCTGGCACGCGCGCACGGAAGACCAGCTGGATCTCGCCCATGCGCAGACGGTACTGGATGAGGATCACTACGGCCTCGAGGACGTGAAGGAAAGGATTCTCGACGCCCTCGCAGTCATGCAGCTCAACCCGGGGGCGAAAGCCCCCATCCTCTGCTTCGTCGGCCCGCCCGGTGTCGGCAAAACCTCGCTCGGGCAGTCCATCGCCCGCGCCATGGGCCGGCGCTTCGAGCGGCTGAGCCTGGGCGGCCTGCACGACGAAGCCGAGCTGCGCGGTCACCGGCGCACCTATGTCGGGGCAATGCCGGGGCGCATCATTCAGGGCGTCCGTAGAGCTGGCGTAACCAACCCGCTGCTGATGCTCGACGAAATCGACAAGCTCGGCCGCGACTTCCGCGGTGATCCGGCCGCGGCGCTCATGGAAATCCTCGATCCGGCCCAGAACAAAGAGTTCCGGGACAACTACCTGAACCTGCCCTTCGATCTGTCCCGGGTGCTGTTCATCACCACCGCGAACACGCTGGAGGGGATTCCGCGACCACTCCTCGACCGCATGGAAATTCTGACCCTGTCGGGCTACAGCGACGCGGAAAAGGAGGCCATCGCCCGCCAGTACCTCATTCCGCGGCGGCGCGCTGAGGCCGGCCTGGATGCCGAATCGCTCCAGATCAGCGACGAGGCGCTGACAAAATGCATTCGCGCCTACACCCGGGAAGCGGGCGTGCGCGAACTCGAGCGGGTCATCGGCAGCCTGGCCCGGAAGCGGGCCCGACAGGTGGTCGACGCCGGCGAGACGATTACCCAATCCATCACGGAAGCGGACCTCGAAACGCTCCTAGGTCCGGAAAAGTTCAGACCCGAGCAGGAACGGGCCAGCGCCGAACCGGGAGTCGCCGCGGGCCTGGCCTGGACCGAAGCCGGTGGCGATGTGCTCTATGTGGAAGCAACGCTCACGCCCAAAGACGAAAAAGTGACCCTCACCGGGCACCTCGGTCAGGTCATGCAGGAGTCAGCCCGGGCAGCCCGCAGCCACCTCTGGTCCGCGGCGGAAAGCCTCGGCATCGACCGGTCCCGTATCGAAGAGAACGGGGTGCACATCCACGTCCCGGCCGGCGCCGTGCCGAAAGACGGGCCTTCCGCCGGCATCACCATGGCGACAGCCCTCTATTCCGCCTACACGGACAAGGCCGTCCCCCGGGACCTGGCCATGACAGGAGAGCTCACGCTCTCGGGTCTGGTCCTGCCCGTGGGAGGCATCAAGGAAAAGCTCCTCGCCGCCCATCGAGCTGGAAAGCATCGGGTGCTGCTGCCGGCCGACAATGCGTCCGATCTTGCCAAGGTGCCGGAGAAAGCCCGGCAGGATCTGGACGTGGTACTGGTGGCTAATCTCGAAGAGGTATTCGCCGCCGTCTTTCCCAGCTGAGCGCGGCAGGCGCGAGCGCCTCAAGCCCAAACTGAGCACCGACCGGCAAGCACCCAGGCAAAGTTCAGCGTCTGGAGTACAGCAGCGCGTTACCGGTCTTGCCGCACAGCGCCGCCGCCCCGGATTCGCGCAGACAGTAGGCGAGTTTCTGCGCCAGCCAGCGCGGCTGACCCATGGCGGCCGCCAGATCGGCGGTGGTGAACGCTTCCGGCAACGGTCCTTCCACGAAGCTGTAGAGGTCGTCCCGGCAACCGATGCGGCGCTGCTCCACAATGGCGTTGAGCCGCCGGCTGACGACGCGCCAGCCGCCCCGTCGCCGTACGCGACCGGGATCGTGGACGCGGATTTCATCCTCTTCGATGAGCACCACCTCTACCTCGAAGTTCGGATGGTCGAGTAGCTGCGGAATGCTGACCAGTTCCTCGACGATGTTCGCCGCACTGCCCCGTTTCGGCGACTTACGCCGGCTGGCCTGGCCGTCTTCTTCCTCGGGGAGTTTGACGATATAGCGCACGGCGGCGACGGGATGCACGAGCACCACCCGGTGGGTCTGGAGCAGCGTCGCGAGTTTCCGCTTGAGCGGCGCAAAGCCGCCGGTCTGAATCTCGTAAAGGACGTCGTCGGCACCACGCACGTCCGCGACAAAGCTGCCGACGGCCACCTCTTCCTCCGCATCGGGCGTGCAGTACAGGGACTTCAGGGCCTGGTGCAGAGGCCCTTCGTTCAAGGTTCCGATATGTGCGCTCACGGGCGGGCATTGTAGACGCAGCGGGGGCATCGGTCAGGGTCCGGCACCGGCAGGCCCGCATCCGGCCAGCGCGTGCCAGCCGGCAGGGTGACGCCTCGTGGGGACCTGTGCATACTCAACCGTCCAACAACGAGCCAAAACGCAACGCAAGGGAGAGACACCATGAGCGCAGACGGCACCTGGAACACCACCATGAACACCCCCATGGGCGCCCAGAACGGAACCCTGACCCTGGCAACCGATGGCGGCACGCTGACCGGCAAGCTATCGAGTCCGCAGGGTGAAATCGACATCGACGAAGGGGGCACCGTCGACGGCAACAACCTGACCTTCACGGCCAGCGTGACCTCGCCCATGGCCATGACCCTCGAGTTTTCGGCGGAAGTGGACGGCGACGAGATCAAAGGTTCCGTGAAGCTCGGCGCTTTCGGCAACGCGGACTTCACCGGCACCCGCGCCTGACCTTCCGGCCTGGCCATCCGCGGGGGAGAGCATGAGCTGGGAGGAAGAAGTTGATGAGCTGAAACGGCGTGAACAGCTGGCTCACGCCATGGGCGGCCCGGAAAAAGTCGCCCGGCAGCACGAATTCAACAAGCTGACGATCCGTGAGCGCATCGACGCCATTGCCGACGGTCAGTCGTTCCATGAAATCGGCGCCCTCGCCGGCGTCGGCAGTTACGATGAAGCGGGCAATCTCACCGCCTTCACGCCGTCGAACTTCGTCTTCGGCACTGCCGACATCGACGGCCGCCCGGTGATCCTGTCCGGCGACGATTTCACCGTTCGCGGCGGCTCCGCGGACGCCTCCATTGCCGGTAAGCGGACCCAGGCAGAAGGTCTAGCCTACGAGCTGCGCCTGCCGCACATCCGCCTCGTGGATGGCATGGGCGGCGGTGGTTCCGTGAAAACCATCGAGATGGCCGGGCGTACCTACATTCCGGAACTGCGTGGCTGGGAGACCGTGGTTCGCCACCTCGGCGTGGCACCTTCGGTTTCGCTGGCCCTCGGCTCCGTCGCCGGCATCGGCGCCGCCCGCGTTGCCACCAGCCACTACAGCGTGATCGTGAAGTCGTCGGCGCAGATGATGATCGCCGGCCCGGCTCTCGTTGACTGGGCGAGCCTTGGCGACGTGAGTAAAGAAGAGCTTGGTGCGTCCAAGATCCACACGCGCAACGGCGCCATCGACGACGAGGTGCAGACCGAAGCCGAGGCCTTCGAGCGGGCCAGGGCCTTTCTTTCCTATCTACCTTCGAGCACGGACGAACTACCGCCGGTAATCGAGTCCGCAGATGATCCCAATCGGCGTGAAGAAGCACTCATCGAGATCGTTCCGAAAGACCCGCGCAAGGTCTACAAGATGCAGACGGTCATCGACGCCGTTGTGGACGACGGCTCGTTCTTCGAAATCGGCCGTAAATGGGGTCGGAGCATTACCACGGGCCTCGCCCGCCTCGACGGCATTCCGGTGGCGCTCTTCGCAGAAAACCCTATGGTTTACGGCGGCGCCTGGACCGCCGATGCCTGTAAGAAACTCATTCGCCTCATCGATCTGGCCTCGACCTTCCATCTGCCCATTGTGCACCTGGAGGACTGCCCTGGATTCCTGATCGGCAAGCAGTCGGAAGAAACGGCGACGATTCGCTTCGGCTCCCAGGCCCTGGCAGCGCTCGGCCAGTCGCCGGTGCCCTTCTGTTGCGTGGTCGTGCGCAAGGCGTTCGGTGTGGCTGGCGGTGCCAATCACAAACCGGGCAGCCACCACATCCGCGTCGCCTGGCCTTCCGGGGACTGGGGCTCCCTACCCATCGAAGGCGGCATCGAGGTGGCCTACAAAGCCGAGCTCGCTGAGGTGGACGACTACGACGGGCATCTGGCAAAAATCAAAGAGCGGCTCAATCGGGTGCGCTCACCGTTTCGTTCAGCGGAGTACTTCGAGATCGAGGAAATCATCGATCCCCGGGACACCCGCAGCGTGCTGACCCGGTGGGCGAAGCTCGCAAGACGGGCGCTGAACACGCAACCCGCGCAATTCTGGTACCGGCCATGATCAGAGCCTCCATCCTCCTGAGTCTGCTCTTGATCAGCGCAGGCGCCCTCGGCAACCCGACCCGGTGCAGCTTCGGCGATCTCACCCGCACGATCGAAGTGGTTTACGCAGAGCCAGGGCAGGCCGTGCCCTGCGAGGTCATCTACGACAAGTCAGCCGAAGGCAGCATCGAGACGCTGTGGCAGGCGAACGTTGAAGCGGGCTACTGCGAGACACAGGCTGCGGGACTCGTGGCCAAGCTCGAGGGCTCGGGCTGGCGCTGTGCAGCGGCTGCCGCCGCAACCGGAGCACCGGGTGCGCTCGACAGTGCCGTCGAAGACGCGGTGGATGCCGCCGGCGAGGCAGCGACAGAGCGGGAAAGCACCGGGGACCAGACCCCCGACGCGGCTCCCTCAACCTGACGCTTTCACCCTGAAGCGCTCTTTACGGCCAGCAGCCGTTCGAGCACCGCGGCCAGATCTGCACCCGGCTCGTCTTTGAGCGGCGCCATCCGCCGATAAATTTCAGCGGCCGCCTGGTGGAAATCGCCGGGTAGCGAGTTCGCCGTGAAGGTCGCCGCAATCTCTTCCATCTCTCCAACGAAGCGCCAGGCTTTCCCTGCCGTCCCCCGGGCGGCGCCCTCCGAACGCCCGGTCAGGTCCGGCTGCGAGATGGCCCATTCCTCGAGCAGCGCATCGTCGACACCCTCTGCGGTCGCCAGGGCCCGGATCGCCAGCAGCAGCGCGCTCGTGCCTTTCGTGTAGGCGGCAAAACACATTTTCAGGGCCGAGGCCGCACCGGCTTCTCCAGGGACCACATGGACCCCGAGCACCGGGTCCCTGAACCAGTCGCAGACATCCGGGGCGTGCTCGCCAGACAGGTAGAGACGCGTGGTGCCGGGCCGCTCCGCCGGCGGCCCGATGATGCCGCCGTCGACAAAGCGGCCACCGATTTTCGCTGCGAGGGCTTTCGCCGAGGCGGGTGCGACGGCGTTGGCATCCACGTAGAGGCCGCCGAAGCCAGCCGCGAGCACCCTGTCGGCGACGGCAAGGGCCGCATCCGGCGGACACACGGAGAGCACTGCCTCGCTCGCCGCCAGCGCTTCGATGTTCTGCACCGGCGACAGGCCCGCCGCCTCTGCCCGGGCATGGGTCGCCGGGCTGCGTTCGGCTGCCATCCAGAGCACCTCATGGCCCGACCGAACGAGCGCGGCCCCGAGACTTGCGCCCATGGCGCCGGGATTGACCAGACCGATGTTCACAGCCGGTAGTCCAGGGGCGGACTGCGGTCACCGAGCAGCGCTTCGTAGTCGAAATCGGGGCCCTGCTTGGCTTCGAGTTCAGCCTGTGCCTCGCTGATGATCTCCGGGTTCTCGATCAGATCCCGGGCCGTGCGCGCGAGGAGCTTAGCCGCCAGTCCCATCCCTTTATGGCCGATGCTCGTACCGCCGGCCGCCACCGCCTGCCAGCTGTGCGCCGGTGTCCCCGGCACCCAGGTGGCGGTCCGGAACCCTACGGTCGGGACATTCCAGCTGACGTCGCCGACGTCCGTGGATCCCATCCCCTGCGTCACCGCGAAAGGCGCCACCTCGTTCGTCGACTCGAGAGCCGGCAGGTCATCACCCAGGGTTTCCCGGATCTGCCGGGCGAAGGCGAGCTCCTGGTCGTCATAGAGGTAACCGCCGAGGCTCCGCAGATTGCCGTCCACGAGCCGCGCCAGCGTTTCGTTCGGCAACACGGGATAGTTACCGTGCATCACCTCGTAACTCATTTCCGTTCCCGTGCCGAGGGCAGCGGCCTCCGCGGCCGTCACGACCCGCTCAAAGAGCTCTACCACCCGCGCGGCTTCCGGATGACGCACGTAGTAGTAGACCTGGGCGGTTTCCGGAACGATGTTCGGCGCGTCGCCGCCATCGGTAATGACGTAGTGAATGCGCGCATTACTCGGCACATGCTCGCGCATGAGGTTCACCATATAGTTCATGGCTTCCACACCATCCAGTGCCGAGCGGCCGCGGTCCGGTGCTGACGCCGCATGCGCGGCGACGCCGTGGAAGGTGAAGCGACCGGACTTGTTTGCCGTCGTGCTCGCGGCAGCGGCGCTGTTGCGGTCGCCGGGGTGCCAGTGCAACACCACGTCCACGTCGTCGAAAAGACCGGCGCGGGTGAGATACACCTTCCCGGAGCCGCCTTCCTCGGCCGGTGTGCCATAAACGCGGATCGTTCCCGGCCGGTTTTCGCCGTCGAGCCAGTCCGCCAGAGCAATGGCGGCCGTGACCGAAGCGGCACCGAAGAGATGATGCCCACAGGCGTGGCCAGCAGCGCCCGCCGTCAATGGTTGACGAACGGGCACGGCAGCCTGGGACAGACCCGGCAATGCATCGAATTCCGCGAGGATGCCGATGACCGGCCCACCGCGGCCATAACTCGCCACAAAGGCCGTGGGTATGTCGGCGACACCCGCATCCACGCGGAAGCCCCGGGCTTCGAGATGCCCGCGAAGGGCCGCACTGCTTTCGGTCTCCAGGTACCCGAGCTCCGCCGCTCGCCAGATCTGATCGGCGAGAGCAACGCCTCCGGGCAGCGCCTCATCGACCAGTCCGGAAATCTCCGAGCCCTGCGCCGCGGTTGCGCTGCCGGTCAGCAGGGCCAGCCAGAGAACCCTTCGGAGCACGACTCGATGCCGGAGAAAGCCCGCCTTGGATGTGAGTTTGCGCATGGTGTATCTGACCTCCGATGACCCTGGAAAGCCCCTAAGTTAGCGGCTTTCCGGGCACCTTTCACGGTCTGAACAGGGGCCATGGACCTTTCACGAAGCCTTGACGGACCCGGGCGGAAGCTCAGGGACGTCGACTCCTGCAAGCGACTCTGCCGTTCAGGTTCTGTTCAGCAGACCCGCCTTAGCGTATACCTGACGCTTTCCGGCACGCCGCCCCGTTTAGAGAAGCACCCCGGAAACACAGGGAGTCAGCGCCCCTCAGGTCACACCGACGTGCCTGAAGGCGCAACAGGAAGGGAAGCAAGGGAACCCCGAACATGAAAGTCAGAATCGCAGTTTTCCTGGTCGCCGGCGCCTTGAGCGCCGGGGCTATGGCCATCCCGCCGGAGCTCAGCGGTGAATCCGTGCGCAGTATCGAAGCGGAGAACGGCATCGCCGGCTGGTCCACGGTGGACAACCAGCGGGTGCTGCTCAGCCTCGACGAGCAGGACAGCTATCTGCTGACCCTCAAGCATCAGTGCCACGGCCTCGCCTGGGCACAGAATGTGACCGTCACCATGTCGAACAACACGATCTGGGCCGGTTTCGATGCCATCGAGGCGGACGGCCGCGCCTGTCCCATCGACAGCATCGAACGGATCGACCCGAAAGATCTGTAGGCGCTCGCCCGAAGCGCGACGAAGCTAGCCGCAAGGCTAGCTCGGGAGAAAGTGCACCGGGTAGCTGATCGTCGTGGTACCCACGTCCCGCTTCCCGAAATTGAACAACCGCACCCGATTGACGATCTTCGCAATCACCGCTTCGTCGTCGATCTCGGTCGCTACCACCTTCACGTCCATGACCTGGCCTTCCGGGTTGATCACGAGTTCCAGCACCACCTTGCCCTGCAGGGTGGGGTCCTGACGGAGCGCCCGGTTGTAGATGGCAAAAATCGCGCCCTTGTTCGTATCGAAGACGCGACGAATGTCTTCAATGCTGCGCTGACGGGCGTCGAGGGTGCGTTCTTCCGGCGCGCGGACGCCACCTTCGCCGGTGCTGCCTTCCGGCACCTCGACTTTGGTGGTTTCGCGACCCGCGAGGGCAACCCCGCCCGTATCGCGCGACAGCTCCGTGACGTTGACGCCCGAGCTGCGCGTGCCGTGCTTCGAAGTCAGGACGGAACGATCAATGCTGGCTGCCTCACCGGATCCCTGCTGAATCGAGCCCGTATCCTGCAGGGCGTCCATGTCGACCGCGTCGCGCATGTCTGCAAACGCATCCTGGAAGGCGAGCAGACCGGACACGGCCGCCTTTTCCTTGGCGTCAGCGACAGTGGGTTCCGGCTCCGGCGGTTTTTCAGGTTCCGGCTCCGGGGGTTTTTCCGGCTCCGGCTCGGGTTCTGGTTCCGGTTCCGGCTCCGCTTCATCTTCCGGCTCGGGCTTCGGCGGGGGAGGCGGCGGCGGCTCCGGCTTGTCGAGCATGAAGCGTGCGAGCTGCGGAGGCAGCTCTTCGAGCTCCTCGCGGCCCACATCCGGTACCGGCATGAAAGGAATGGCCACGCCGCCACCGACAATCACGATCATCATGACGCCGAGCCAGCGCTTGAATTCTCTGCGATCGGAGCGATCCAGGTCCCAGGGCAGGCTGAAAACGGGTCCGTTGAAATGGGTCGGTGCTGTCATGAGGCACCTCCCGGCTGGACTGTACTGACAGCGGCTGTGTCCTGAGCGCCTTCGAGCTCAGCGGGGTCGGTCACACCCTGAAGCTTGTTAACCGCCAGCGAGATGCGGGCAAAGTCCGTGGTCTGACAGGTCAACATGACCTTCTTCAGGAGCCAGTAGGGAAGTTCCCGATCACCCATGATGGTGATCTCGAAGCCACCCTCGGGGATCTCGCCTTTGCGAGCGGCCTGATACTCGAGCTCTGCCTTGAGACCGTCGATGACAGAGACCTTCGGATCGGCGATCTCGTCAACGCGCGCCACAGGGCGGCCCTGAAGCACCAGGTCGTCCTGGCTGATGGAGATAACCAGCTGGTTTTCGGGCTGTTGCTCTGACGTCGAGTCCGGCAGCTTGATCTTGGAACTGGTTTGCAGCACTTCCACCTCGGAGGAATTCACCATCAGGAAGAAAACCAGGATGGTGAAGATGTCCATGAGCGAAACCAGGTTCAAGGCGCCAGCCTTACCATGCTTTTTCTGCGCAACGCGCCGCTGCTGATGACGGATCTTGCTCACGATGCAGCTCCCTTATCCGGCGCATCGCCCAGTGAAATCACCGGGAAAAGCTCGGCGTTGACCACCTCGAGGTTCTGCACCGTCGGGTAGGAGCGCACCTTGTCCATGATCGTGACCAGGGTCTGATAGTCCGTTTCCTGCTCGAGAAGCACGGTAATGTCCTGCTTCTCGGGCATGCGGCGCTTCAGCTCCTGCATCACGAGCGAGAGCTCGTTGAAGTCGTAGGTGCCATCGACCATCGGGATGGTCTTGATGGTGCCGCCGCGGCCGTCAGCCACGACCAGCGTGTCACCTTTTACGACCACTTCGAGGTGCACGGCATCCGGGTCGAAGGCGTCGGAAGCACCCTCACCGGTCGGGAAGTTCAAATCGATGACCGTGGTGTGGGTGAACACCATGGACAGGAGCAGCACGGGAACGAGCACGATCATGAGATTCATGAACGGCGTAACGTCCAGGTCTGCAGCGTCCTGGTGCTTGTACTTGCGATGCTTGACGCGATCCATTGCCAATACTCCTTCGCAGCTGTGTTCAGGGCAGAGACCTGTGCCTCGAGGGGCGGGGTCTCAACTCAGCGGTGGCTTCAGGCTTTCGCCGCGGCCGCCTTCTGACCCTGTGCAGCAGGCTTCTCGTCACCGTCCATGAGGTTTAAGAACTTCACGACGGCAATCTCCAGGCTTTCGACGATGGCGGCCGTCTTCGACTGCAGCATCGAGTGCACGAGGAGCAGCGGAATGGCAGCCATGAGGCCGAAGGCCGTGGTGTTCATGGCGATGGAGATCGACGAGGAAAGCAGCGTGGCTTTCTCGGCGGGATCGGCGTTGGCCACGGCCGTGAAGGCAGCGATGAGACCGATGATGGTGCCGAGGAGACCAAGCAGCGTTGCGATATTGGCAAAGGTTGCCAGGTACGGCGTACGGCGCTCGATATTCGGCAGGATCTCGAGGAGACCCTCCTCCATGGCGTACTCGATGTCCGAGCGGCGCCGGGAAGACGAGCGACGGTTCATACCGTCGGCAATGATGCGCGCCATGGCCGAGTTCGATTTGCGGGTGACTTCCGCCAGTTCCCGGGCGCGGCGCTGCTTGAGCAGAGGCAGGATCTTGTCGTAGTCACGACGGTTCACCCGCATCTGGTTCATGAGGTACAGGAATCTCTCCAGCGCGATCGCCAGTCCGATCCCGAGCACAACGGCAATGGGATACATGAACGGACCACCGTCCTGGAAGAAACTGACCACGGTTGTGTACATGTCCATTTCTTACTCCTCCGATTTCCGTCTCGGCGGCGTCTACCGCCTCGACGTTCTGCCGCTTCGAGCGTCTTGCTCTCGTCGGCTGCCTGGTACTGCCGATCAGCGCCTCGGGCGCGAATCTCCAGCGTCTTTCGCCGTTTCCAGCGATTCAAAATATTTCAGTTCCCGCCGATAAGCGGGTGGGTAGAGCCGGCCAAACACGTCCATTTCGGCATAGCTGGCATCGAGCTCTATCTCGGGCAGTCCGTTCGGATCCCGCCAGGGCAAGATATATAGAACTTTCGGCAGTTCTTGGTTGCCGGAGATCACGGTTTCGTCAAGTCGGATGACTCCCCGCGGAATTTCTGCTTCTTCTGCGACAGCGCCTGCGGCGGAAAAAAAGCCGGCGGCGGAAAAAAGAGCCGCGGCGATGACCGAAAGGAACCCGCTCATGCCAAGCCGTTTCATACGCCGAGCCTCCGTTCGAGATCCATGACCCAGCCCTTCACGCGACGGTCTTCCTCGCTCTGCAGAGACTGATACTGGCGATAACTGACCAGCGCGTCGGCAAGACGGCCGAGATAAAGCTCATAGAGAATGCCGAGGTTCAGGTGCGCGGCGCTGTTCCCGGGCACGAGGTTGAGACAGTTCTTGTAGTGCTGCTCGGCAGCCTCGAAGTCTCCGTTCACCCGCGACAGCAGCCCGAGTTCGTTGTGCGCGGTGCAGTTGTAGGGGTTTGCCTGAGCGGCCGCTTCGAAGGCGCGTCGGGCTTCTTCAGGCTGACCCTGAGCCACATAAATCTGCCCCAGGTTGATCCACGGTCCGGCGAGTTCAGGTTGCTCGGAGGTGATACTCAGCAGCAGGACTTCTGCTTCGAGGGGCCGGCCATCCTGCATGAGGGCCACAGCCCGCTCGAAGTCCGAGGCCGTGCTGCCTTTGACCTCGGGGATTGCGACAACAGGAGGAGTGATCTCGTCACCCGGGCCGCCTTCCACACGCTGGCCACTCGGGTCCTGACCGGACGCACCGGTCGACGCCGAAGGCGAGGCGGAAGAGCCACCACCGGGTGCCGAGACACAGGCGGTCAGCAGCACGGGCAGGAGCACGCCCGCAACTGCTCTAGTGAATGGTGTCAACGTAGGCAACGTCTATCTCCTGCTTGTCGAAGCGCGCCGGCATGAGCGCCTTGAGGGCGTTGAAGCTCTCCTTCACCCAGTCGTCGTAGGTGCCTTCCCAGCTCCGGCGCATGTTGATCTCATGCAGGGAAATGGCCTGCTCCTCGAAGGGGAAGGCCTGTTCTTCGAGAAGAATCTCGTACTGCTCGAGCTCGAGCGCCGAGAGGTTATCCGGACGGTCCGAGTCCATGATCGACTTCGACAGGGACGCATAGAGGTTGGCGATCTGATAGGTGGAAGCGGTCGAGTAACGGGACACCTGATAGTCGGCGACCGCCTCATAGGCTTTGACGGTTCGGGTCAGCGCCTTCTGCTTCCGCTTCAGACTCTTCGGCAGCGGATGGGTCAGGCGGATGACTTCGAAGTTCATGCGCTCGTCTTCCGCGAAGACATAACTTGCTTCCGCTGCAAGGAAGGTGGCCCGCTCGGAAGCACCGGTGCCCATCTTCCGGTGTATGTCGATTTTGCGGTCCAGCCAGTAGCGGCGGCTCTGCTCATCGCCGACGCTCGTATAGAGCTGATCGAGCTGGTGCACGGCTTCGAGGTTCAGGTCGTAGGGTTTCGGATAGTCCTCGGCGTAACCGGTGAATTGCTCGACGGCCTCGTTGACGGCGCCAAGCTCGAGGTAGAGTTCCGCCGCCCGATACTTCGACTGACGCCGGACTTCCACATCGTCGGCAGATTCGGACAGCGCCAGATATTCGAGCGCCGCGTTTTCCCAATCGCCCGTGCGCTCGTACATGTCGGCCAGGCGCTTTTCCAGATCGGCGTTGAGCTCGTGGTCCGGATGCGCGGCCCGGAAGGCAGAAAGCAGCACGGCGGCTTCCGCCACCTGACCGGCTTCTTCAACCACCGCCACGGCGTCGAACTGACCCTGAGCCGCCAGCGGCGCCGTGGGATCGATGTCTGAAAGTCGGAGATAGTGGGCAACGGCCGTGTCGGTATCGCCGAGGGCTTCCGCGGCCTCACCCTGCTTGTAAACCGCCGCAAGGAGCCGTTCCTCAACGCCTTCGCGATCCTCGGCTTCGAGGTCCATGGCCAGCAGGCGATGGTAAGCCGCCTCTGCGGTAACGAAGTCTTCGAGTTCAAAATAGCCGTGACCGAGAATCAGGAGCGCCGTGCGCTCGAGCTCCGGCGGCAGCTCCGGCCAGGTGTTGATCAGGTTGGCCGCCAGATCCACGGCTTCTTCGTACTCAGCGAGGGCAAAGAGGCTGTCCGCGGCAGCACCCTGAACCGCCGGGGCCCGCTCGTCCGCGGAGAACAGCATGGCGAATTCGATCTGCGCGTCGATCTTCAACCGCTGCCAGAGTTCGAGCTCTTCATCCGGTGCCGAGGCGACGAGCTCATCGAAGCCGAGAATGGCCGCGTAGCCCGCTTCGTTAGCGCGCGGATAGTCGATAAACTCGTGAACCACGCGCTGATAACTCGCCACGGCACGACCGTGTTCCCCGGCTTCGGTGTAGACCTCGCCGAGCAGAAACAGGTACTCCGCCGTGGACGGATCTTCCGGGAAGGTCACGACGATCTGGTCGTACCACTCGGCCGCCACCAGCCAGTCGCTACCGGCCTCCGTGTCCTGCGCCTTACCGTGCGCCAGATTCGCGAGCTCCTTCAGGTAGTCGTGGAGCTCCGGGAGGTAACCAGCCCGAACCTCTGCGTCGTGAATGGTCCAGAACTCGCTGTAGACACCGTAGCGGGCAACGAACTCTTCTTTCTTCGGCTGCACCTCACTGGGGAAGTCGGCTTCCACCAGCGTATTGATCATGCCGATATGGGCTTTCGGCGCCCGTGCATCGAGGCTGTTCTGCTCGATGAAGGTCGCCCAGGTCGCAACGCTGTCCAGATAGCGCTCGTCCTCGAGATAGTCGTCCGCCAGGGATCGATAAACTTCGTACTGCCAGGCCGGCCGGCCAAGACCGCGCATGTGCGAAGCCAGCGTTTCCGGTCCGTCCAGATACGCCAGGGCCAGCGTGACAACCCGCAGGCTGTCTGCCAGCAGCTCCTGTTCCGTCGGCGGGAGGTCTTCGAAGGACTGTTCACCCAGCACGCTGTCCACGACCTTGAAGAAGCTGCCAAGCCCTTCGTCGAGGTCCCCGAGCTTGAACTGGGCCCAGCCCTGCATGTAGGTGGCGTTCTGCCAGTAGGGCGTTTCCTGCCCCTGCGCGACCACGAAGCCGTAGTCGTTTTCCGCATCGCGATAGCGTCCGGCCGAGAACGCAATCTCCGCACGGCGGAAGCGGGCTTCCACCGCATAAACGCTGGCCGGGTACTCGTCGATGAGGCGATCGAGGTAAGCCACGGTGGCGTCCGTTTCACCCACGAGATCGTGGGCCCGGGCGAGCTGATAGAGGATCTGATCGCGTCCTTCTTCCTCGGCCGAGTCGAGGAGCTGCTCATAGAGTGAGACCGCGTCCTGATAGGGATTGTCGGCGCCTTCGATGTCGAGGTCTTCGCCAACGCTCATCTTCAGATCCGCGAGGCGTTTGCCTACGGCGTGGTTCTCGACGCTGTCCGGGATGAGTCCGTAGACGCGCTCGTAGGCCGCCAGCACTTCTTCCCGGGAAGGTTTCTCCACGGCAACGCCTTCCGGCATTTCAAGTTCCGGCAGATCGCTGATAACGCCGGCAATGGTGCCGTCATCGGCCCGACGCGAAGACTTTTTCTTCCAGACGCAGCCCGACAGGACCAGGCTCACGGCCAGGAGCAGCGTCACCATGGCGAAGGTGCGATGAGTCATCACTCGCCCTCCACAGTTTCGCCTTCAAGGGCGAGTTCATCCGTTGCCCGGGCGATACCGATGCGCGTGACGAGGAGGTACTGCTGTACTTCCTTCATCTCTCGAGCCATACCCCGACGGAGCTCGCCGGCCAGGGCCACTTCCCGGGCGACGAGGGCACGGGACACGTCTGCCGTCAGCATGTCGGCGCGATCCGTGAGGGCCAGAAAATCTGTTTCGACGCCGGCGATGAATTCCGACTCGGCGTTGGCGACGCGAGCGATCCGCGCATCGAGGTCACGGAGCAGCACGACGTTTTCCGTCTGCTGCTTCGCCAGGGTCCGGGTTCGACTGGAGCGATCGTCGGCGATCTGCCAGAAGAGTCTGCCTTCCAGGCGATCAATTTTTCCGAGCCACTTCGCCCGATCCTTCGCCGGCATATGAGCGGTCACCATTTCGCGCATGGCGGCAAGCTCCTCGAGGAGTTCGAGCTCTTCCGGCCTGGCAAGCTGACGCATCCACTCGAGGCTGCGTTCGGCGTCGGAGCGTTCGAGCACATCGAGTGTGGTGGACTGAGTGAGGATGACTTCCTCGAGCGCATCGCGTTTCGCGAGGAGCGCGTCATCGTGCAGGAGCGCGTTCGCTTCGGCGCCCCGGCGGCGCTGTTCCCGGGCAACTTCTTCAAAAGCACCCAGCTCGCCGGGCAGGAGCGTCAGCCACTCCCGCATGGCGAGGAGTTCGCGCCATTCCATGAGTACCTGGTGCGTGTCTTCCGTAGCCAGCCACTCGAGCCAGTCCGTGTGGCCGAGCTGCGCGCGCCAGCGCTCCACGAGTTCGCTCATGCGTTCGTCGTTGGTTTCCGGGGCCGAGAACACGAGCAGCAGATTCTTGACCCAGGCGGGGTCTTCCGCCTGACTGGACAGTGCCGTCAGGAGCGCCAACCGCGCTTCGAAGCTGCGCTCCGCTTCGCGATACTGGAGGAGCGCCATCTCCCGGGAGGCGAGCTGTTCGAGGCTCATGGGGAAAGCGAGCCGGGCCTGCGCGGTGCTCGAAGTCCAGTAGCTCTGTTCCTGCAGCGTCAGCCAGATCCGGGCGGCCAGTTCGTAGTCGCCCTGATCCATGGCAAGGCCGCCGTAGGAGGCGAGCGCCACGTCGCGGTAGCGGCCGTCGGCCGGCAGCCCGTCGAGCACCTGGGCCGCGTCGGCCGTGGACCGCTGTTCGCGGGCAACGAAAGACAGCGCAAGCTTGGCCCGTTGGATGAGGTCGAGGGTTTCTTCGTTCGTCTGCCGCTTGCCCTTGCTGCGGATCTTGAAACCGGCCAGCCGTTCGAAAGCGCGGCGGCTGCCTTCCAGATCCCCGGCCTCACGATAGGCGATGCCGAGGTTGTAAAGGCCGTAGGCGAGGAGCGGCTCGTCCTCGTCGAGCACCTTCAGCAGCTTCTCCGCCTCGTCGTTACGGCCTGCTGCCATGGCGGCTTCGGCGCGCATGAACTCCACTTCCGGGTGCACGCGCTTGCGGCCGAGCCAGTTCGACTTGAGGTCTACTCTGGCAAGTTCCTGCTCAACCCCCGCATAGTCGCCGCGGCGGTGATATTCCCGGGCCAGATGAAAGGCCAGGCGCATCTGATCGAGCTCTGAGAGCTCTTCGGGGTCGACCGCATCGAAGGTCGTGCGGGCCAGATCGTACATGCCGTCGCTGAAGGCGAAGCTGCCTTTCGCAAGGTCGAAGCGCGCGAACTCCTCTCCGCGGCGCGCCTGCGCCTCAGCCACCATCGTATCGAGCAGGGCCTGATGGAAGTCCTGCTGGTAATAGCTGTAGAGCATGGTTCCGTAGGTCAGCTCCTCAATGGGCTTACCGACGGGGCTGGCAACGACGCAGCTCAGTATGAGCTCGCAGATGAAGTGCTTCATGAGCGGCGGACCGTCCGTACCGGCGGGTCAGTTGGAGACGGCTGCCGTGAACTCCGGCTGGTACTTGGCGCCGGAATCGGAAATGGCGAGCTCCACGAAAGCCGGCTCAAAGGTCTTGTCGAACTCCACCGTGGCGGCGCGCCGATAATCGCGGCCGCTCGGTCCGCGACCGGTGAAGAAAGCGGTGAGGCGATTCTGCCCCTGCTTCACGTTGCCGACGAAGAGTTTCTGCACGCCACCCCGATAGAGGGCGTCGACCTGACGGTCCGTGTAGAGGTGGTGAACGACCTCCTTGCCGTTGATTTTCACGGTCACGGCATCAAGCTGAAAAAGCTCACCGAGATCCATGGAGAGAAAAACGGCAACCTGCGAGCTCGCCGGGAAAAGCAGATCTTCCTCGAGGATCACCAGATCCCGTTTCAGGGTCAGAAGATCCTTCTTGATGCGCTCCAGATCGTTCTCGAGAGGCTGCGGCGGCACCGTGTCCGGTGCTTCGGCAGAGGCGTCAGCCTCGGCCGCGCTCTTGACCGGAGTCACCACCACCTTCGGCCCGGCACTTTCCGGGGCGCCTGCAAGCACAAGGCCTGGCAGGGCCAGGCTGAGCAGGATGATGAGAAGCTTATGCGTTGCTGTCCTTTGCATTGCTTGGGTACCGGTTACTCTCGGATCAGTTGTTTCACGACCTCGACGTACTTGGCTTCGTCACCGGGCTTGTAACCGAGGTGGATGTAGCGGATGACGCCATCGCGATCGACGACGACGGTGCTCGGCATGGCCGGC
Source organism: Pseudomonadales bacterium (assembly GCA_965230005.1). Classification (GTDB taxonomy): domain Bacteria; phylum Pseudomonadota; class Gammaproteobacteria; order Pseudomonadales; family Azotimanducaceae; genus SZUA-309. The sequence continues at coordinate 4,356,740 of OZ245934.1, read as the reverse complement.
AGGTCGTAGAGCTGGCTCACTTTCTGACCGTCGTCGATGAGAATCGGAAAAGTTACGCTGGTCTTGTCGACAATCTCCTGGGCAGGATCGATCTCACCCTCGACGTTCACACCGAGCACGGCAAAGCCCGTGTCTTCGTAGCGGTGATGCAGCCGGTCGAGAATGGGCATCTCCTGTCGGCAGGGTCCGCACCAGCTGGCCCAGAAGTTGATCAGCACCACCTGGCCGCGATACTCCTCGAGGCGCAGATTGCTGCCGTCGAGACTCTTCAGTGTGAAGTCCGGCGCTTCCTCCCGAAGGCTCACAACGCCGTGGGCACTGAGGGAAAGGCCGAGCGCCAGTATCAGACCGGCACCGGTCAGCCAGCGCTTCGTGATGTTCGTTGCTCTGCTTGTCATTGCTTCGGCTCCTTAAAGAGTGCTTCCTTTACAGGGCTTCCTCACAGCCGATCGTCGAGACCAGCAAATTAGTGCGCCGTCGAAAGGCCTGGCAGCTACAAGCTTCCAGAACACGCACTGGGCGCGCCTGGTCTTCCACCCGTTCGTCGTCCTTACGAACCTGACCGGGCAAAGCCTTTCGTACCGCCGGCTGACACTGTTGTCGCTTCCAGCGATCGTGGGTCCATCCTTCGACCCGCCGGGCAGACTCCATGCCGCCCGAGCTACGCACGTTAGTTGAGGGAGGTTCCGGAGAACGTGCTCGAGGTCACAGTTCGCCGCCCACTGCCGGGGGCGTCGGACACAATGAGAACGACATCAATGGAGCAGGCGCCGGTTGCGGCGCCGGAGCTTCAGGGGTCGCCGGCCTCGGCGAGATCGGCGGAGAAACGCAGGGTTCCGTCGGCGTCGATGATGATCGCGTCGATTCCGGGCAGCTGGTCAATGAGCGCAAGACCCTTATCAGGGCCCAGAACAAAAACGCTCGTGGAGAGGGCGTCTGTCAAGGTGGCTTCCATACCGAGAATCGTCACGCTCCAGCTCTGCCGCGCCGAATCTCCGGTGGTGGGGTCGATGATGTGGTGATAGCGGATACCGTCCTCGACGAAAAAGCGCTCGTAGTCCCCGGACGTTGAGACGGCCACGTCGACGAGGGGCAGGAGCACGGCCATGGAGCCGGGTTTCCGCGGGTCCTGAATGCCAACGGTCCAGGGCTCACCGAAGCGGTCCCCGAGAATACGGCTGTCGCCGCCCGCGGCGACGGAGGCCTGAGTAATGCCGGCCCGGGCCAGCAGCTCAATGCAGCGATCGACCGCATACCCCTTGGCGATCCCGCCGAGATCGATGTAAACGAGCGGATGCGCGAAGCGGACCCGACCGGCAGCCGCATCGAGCTCGACGAACTCGTAATTGATGGCTTCGAGACCCGCCTCCAGCTTCGCATCGTCGGGCCGTTCGCCGGCCCGGTAGTCGTAGTAGCGGCCAACGGACGCATAGGTGATGTCGAAGGCCCCCTTTGTCATCTGCGACACGCGGGCGCTGCGGTCCAGGAGGTCAATCATCTCCGCGCTGGCGGCTACCCAGCCTTTGCCCGCTTCCCGATTGATGCGGGAGAGTTCGCTGGCTTCGATGTAGGGACTGTAGGTCTGTTCGATGCGCCGCATCTCAGCGAGCACTTCCGCAAGCAGCGCTTCCGCCGCGCCGGTATCCTCGTGCCAGAGCTCCGCGTGTACGCGGGTGCCCATGATCGGTTCCGTGACTTCATGCCAGTTTGCCCAGGCACCCGTTCCCGGCAGCAGCAGGCACATAAGCTGGAACAGACAGGAGGCTCTGAGCCCTGCTCCCATCAAGACACCAGACTCGCCGCGAGACTGCCAATGGCAACGCCCCGCCGACCCTGGCGGATCTCGTTCCGGTCGTGGGCGGAGGTGAGATAGGCCAGCGACAGGCCTGTCGCCGGGTCTACCCAGGCGGGCTGGCCACCGGCACCGTTGTGGCCGAAGGCCAGCGGTGAATTGGTGTGGCCGAAACCCCGGAAATTGCGGGTTTCGTCGCCGGCAATGACGATGCCGAGCCCACGGCTGACCGGCTTTCTGAAGAGCGGATCGAGGAGACCCTCCGTGCGCACCCGACGGGCATTGGCCAGAGTTTCCTGGGACCAGAGCTCAAGGCCGCCGCGACCGCCGTGAAGCAGCGCCTGGTAGTAAAGCGCCAGCGTCGCCGCATTGGTGAAGCCTCCGCCGCCCGGCACGCCAACAGCGCGGATCGCCGGGTCGTTGAAGGACAGAATGGCTTCTTCGGTGACTTCGGTGACCGGCGGTTTCGGCATGCCCATGCGCGCATACTCTTCGTCGGTAATGGCGTCACCGCTGTGGCCGCAGGGCACGGCCCGGTCGTTTTCCGATGCCGGCAGCCCCACCCAGAGGTCCTCGAGCCCGAGTGGTACGCAGATCCGCTCGCGGATGAACTGCTGAAAAGCGATACCCCCCCGGCGTTCGATGAGCTCGGCCAGCACCCACATGGTAGAAGTCGGGTGGTACTCGAAACGGCTACCGGGCTCCCAGGACAGGCGCCATTGGCCGAAGCGCTCGTAGCGGCGCCCCGGATCCACCCAGTCGAGGCTTTTGAAGGGGGCCGCCGGAAAGCCTGCCGTGTGGGTGAGCAGCTGCTCGACCGTGACCACCTCTTTTCCGTTCGAGGCGAAGGCGGGAATGATGTCCGCCACCCGTTCCCCGAGCTCGAGGCGACCTTCCTGAAGCAGGAGCCAGATGGCCGATGACGTGATCGCCTTGGTCGCCGAGAAAATGCAGAACAGGCTGTCCTCGGCGGCGTCGCCAAAGGTCTCGAAGAGCGCCAGCTCGCCTTTTCGAGCCACGGCCACCTGCACTGCGGGCAGGAGGCCCTCGTCCACTTCGCGGCGCACCCGCTCCAGAAAGGCCGCCACAGCACCGTCGTCGAGTCCGAGCGCGCTGGGACCGGCCACCTCGAATCTGCTCATGCGTTTCTCCGGCTGAGGCCCTTTCCTCCCGGGTTGGCCCGCAGGCACCCCCAGAGGTCTATGACCCTGAAATCTATGAATATTCCCGATGATTACCTAAGTGCGCTATACGCTGCAAACGGATGCTGGCTAGAATCCGCCCCATGAAAGACATCATCGAAAGCTTCGAAGCCGGCGTCGGCAACACGCCGTTGATCCGCTTGTCGCGCCTGTCGGAAATGACCGGCTGCGAGATTCTCGGCAAGGCCGAATTCCTCAACCCCGGCGGCTCCGTCAAGGACCGCGCGGCCCTGTGGATGATCCGGGAGCACGAGAAATCGGGGGCCCTCAAGCCCGGTGGCACCGTCGTCGAGGGCACCGCCGGTAACACGGGTATCGGCATCGCCCACGTCTGCAACGCCCGCGGCTATGACTGCATCATCTATATGCCGGACAACCAGTCACCGGAGAAGGTGGAGATTCTGAAGACTCTGGGCGCAGAAGTCCGGGTCGTGCCAACGGTGCCCTATCGGGACGAGATGAACTATCAGAAGCAGGCCGGTCGCTTCGCCGAGTCCCTGCCGGGGGCCGTCTGGGCGAATCAGTTCGACAACACGGCCAACCGGCTCGCCCACTACGAATCTACTGGGCCCGAGATCTGGGCCCAGACCGAAGGGACCGTGGACGCATTCGTGGCGGCCACGGGCACCGGCGGCACCCTTGCCGGCGTGAGCCGTTATCTGAAGGAGCAGAACCGAGACGTGCAGATCGTCCTTGCCGATCCCATGGGCAGCGCCCTTTACAACTGGGTGACCACCGGTGAGGCGGCCATGAGTCAGGGACCGTCCATCACCGAAGGCATCGGCAACAGTCGCGTCACGGACAACCTCGCAGATACGGAAATCGACGACGCCATCCAGGTGGCCGATCAGGACATGGTGACCATGGTTTATCAGGAGCTGCTGACCGAGGGCTGGTTCAACGGCTCGAGCACCGGCATCAATCTCTGCGCGGCCGTGGCCCTGGCGAAGAAGCTCGGTCCCGGTCACCGGATCGTGACGATCCTCTGCGACACGGGCCACAAGTATCAGTCACGGCTCTACAACGAAGCCTTCCTCGCTGAGAAAGGCCTCGTGCCCTGGAAACCTCAGCGACCCTTGAAGACCGGCTCGCGCTTGTCCACGAAGGCTTTGGCCGCTTCCCGGTGATCCTCGGTGAGGCCCGTATGCACATGATGCGTGGCCTCGAGATCCAGACACTCGATCACGTCCCCACCCATGGCCGCGCGGTTGAAGTTCTCCTTCATGTAGCGATAGGCCACCGGCGGACCTGAAGCCAGGCGCCGGGCCAGGGCCATGGTCGCGGCCTCAAGCTCTGCCGCCGGAACGACCTGATTGGCGATCCCGAGGCGCAGACATTCCTCCGCGCTGACGCGATCCGAGAGGAAATAGATTTCCTTCGCTTTGCCGCTGCCGACAAGCTGCGAGAGAAAGAAGCTGCCGCCATAGTCACCGCTGAAACCCACCCGGGCGAACGCGCTGGTGATGAATGCCGAATCGGCCATGACGCGTAGATCCGCTGAGAGCGCAAGCGCCAGTCCTGCCCCGGCCGCCGGCCCCGGCAGCGCGGCGATCACCGGTTTCGGCATCAGGTACATGCGTCCGGCCGTATTGCGCTGATTGAGGCGCTGCGCATGGATACGTTCGTCGAGCGTCGGTCCGGGCCCGCTGTCGCCACGGGCCGCCATACCTTTGACGTCGCCGCCAGCGCAGAAGGCACCGCCTGCCCCGGTGAGGACGATGCAGCGCACGTCAGCGCTCCGTTCTGCGTAGTCCAGGGTCTGTTCGAGACCCGCGTTCATGGGACCGGACATGGCGTTGCGCGCCTGCGGTCGATTCAGAGTGATGACCACCACTCCATCTTCCTGATGCGCAAGGATGTCCTCCGTGCCCGTGTCCAGCTCCTGTCTTGTTGCTTCGCTACTCATTGGGCTTCGCTCCTGGCCGATTGGCAGTTCTAATGGTTCGCGCCCGTCACTCAGGTAACGCGACGCGCGCCGCGGCGACCGGAACACCGGCCACGTCGCAGGCAGTTTTGTAAACGGCACCATGACGATCACTCGGCGCGCCGTCAGACCCGGAAACGATGTAGAGCGTCTTCAGGTCGTCGCCGCCAAAGCAGACGCTTGTGCACATGGGGTCGGGGATGGCGACATGGCCGCGCCGGGAACCGTCAGCCTCAAGGACGGCAACGCCATGTCCGCCGGCGGCGAGCGCCACCCAGACGGAACCGTCTTCAGCCACCGCCAGCCCGTCCGGCACGCCGTCTTCAAACTCCGCAAAGAGGCGTTTCTCTCCAAGTCCACCGTCGTCGGCGACCGAATAACAGAAGACGGCACGCCTGAGTGAGTCCGAGTGATAAAGCGTGCAGCCGTCCGGCGAGAATCCGAGTCCGTTCGTGAGCCGCACGTCCTCCGCGACCTGACGCGACGATCCATCCAGATCGATGCAGTAAAGGTTGCCGGCCTGAGGTTCGCGCCCGTCTTCGAAGACCGGGCTGTTACCAAGCGAGCCCGCGTAGATGCGCCCCTGTGCATCGGTGGTCAGATCGTTGTAGCCCACGTTGCCAGCTTCCGGATCGCGGTCGAGGAGCAGCTGCGTGGCGCCGCCGGAAAAGGGTTTGAAACTCACGTTACGACCGCTCACGACGAGACCACCAGCCGTGTGCAGGGCCATGCCGCCGATGCCTTTGCGGTGTTCGAAGACCGTGCTGATGCTGCCGTCCCGGCCTAAGCAGTAAACGCCGCCGCCGAGCACGTCACTGAACAGCAGTCCGCGAGCAGAATCCCAGACCGGCCCTTCGATGAGCCCATAGCCGCGCACAAGCGGTTCGCTGATTTCCCGAGTGATCACCGTCGTGTTGCCCGGACCCACAGGCCCTGGCCTTCTCCCTTCCCCCGAAAGGCAAAAAACCTTGTCACAGCGCGAGGAAAGAGGCAACACTAGCCGGCCGGAAGGGGGACGCCATGCTTATCCAGGCCACGCAGCTCACACACTTCGTCAGTCAGATTTTCATCGCCGCGGGCAGTCAGGCTGCCGTTGCCGAGAAGGTGGCGCATCATCTGGTGGCAGCCAATCTCAAAGGCCACGACTCCCATGGCGTCGGCATGGTGCCGGCCTATGTGGGCAACATTCGTGCGGGCCATCTCAAGGTGGACGCCGAGGCGGCGCTGGTCCGCGACCAGGGTGCCGTCATGCTCGTTGACGGCCAGTTCGGCTTCGGCCAGGTGGTGGGGGCACAGGCCGTCGCCATGGCCACTGAGCGCGTGCGCGACACGGGCGTGGTCTGCATGGGTGTGCGCAACTGCCACCATCTCGGTCGCATCGGCAGCTACGGCGAACAGTGTGCGGCGGCCGGTCTCGTTTCGGTCCATTTCGTGAACGTCGTCGGCCACGGCCCCCTCGTCTCACCTTTCGCCGGCCGGGAGCGGCGCATGTCCACGAATCCCTTCTGCGCCGTTGTGCCGCGCGGTGAGCAACCGCCCATCGTGCTCGACATGGCGACGAGCGCCATCGCTCAGGGCAAGGTGCGCGTGGCCTATATGAAGGAAGAACCGGTGCCGGCAGGTGCACTCCTCGATCACGAAGGCCTGCCGACGACCGAGGCGAAGGTCATGTTCGAAGAACCCTTCGGCGCGCTGGGCCCTTTCGGCGCCCACAAAGGCTACGGACTGGCCGTCCTCTGCGAGCTCCTCGGCGGTGGCCTGGCCGGTGAATGGACCGCTCAGCCCGGCCAGCCCCGGGAGAACACCATCGTCAATCACATGCTGATGATCGTGCTCGATCCTGCCGCCTTCGGGGGCCTCGAGCGCTTTCAGGAGGAAGTGGGCGCCATGGTCGATTATCTGCACAGCACCACCCCGGCGGCGGGCGTCGACCGGGTCCGCGTTCCGGGAGATCCCGAGCGGGAATCTCTGGCCAGACGGGAAGCCGAGGGTATTCCCATCGACGAAAACAGCTGGGCGGGTATTCTCAAAGCAGCCGGCGTTGCCGGTCTGTCCGAAGCGGACATCACCGGTCTCACGAGCTGATCGGACCGGCTCAGGCGCTCAGATTCCGCCCGAAAAGATCGATCAGTCGCAACCAGTGTCGTTCCGCGGCGGCCTCCTGGTAGACCGCACGCTCCGGAAACACGAAGCCGTGTGCCGTCCCCGGATACCACTCAATGGTGAAGTGCGCCCCGGCGGCCTCGAGCGCCTCCCGGAGCGCATCGATCATCGCCGCCGAGGCCCATTCGTCCGTTTCCGCACAGCCGAAGTACAGCTCGGCGCTGATGGCACCCGCATCGCGATGCGGTGAATCGAGGGCTTCGGTGCACAGACGCACGCCATGAAAGGACGCGGCCGCCTGGATGCGATCGGCGAATTGCGCTGCCGCCGCGAAAGCGAAAGGCCCGCTCATGCAGTAGCCGACCACGCCAACCTTTGCGGTGGCTGCCGCAGGATCCCCTTCGGCATGCGCCACGCAGCGTTCGAGGTCCGCACAGACCATGGCGTTCGTCAGTGAATTCATGTGCGCGACCATTTCCGACCGACGCTCCGGATTAATGACAAACTCACGCACGCGGCGGTAGTAGAGGTTGGGCAGCATGACGTAATAGCCGGCTTCCGCAAGACGGGACGCCATGGTGTGTAGCTCCGGACGTTTGCCGGGTGCATCCATGAGAAACAGCGCCAGCGGATGCGGACCCGGACTCCGCGGATGGACGATGAAGGTATTCATCGCACCCTCGCCCGTGTCGAGATCGAGCTCGGTCTCAATCATGGATCTTCCCCCAACTCCGCAAAGCGATACTCCCGTTTAAGGGTCTGAAGACTGTGGCAGGCGCCGGTCTTCTCGAGCACATCCGGGTCCATGGCGAGCGCCGCGAGACAGCGCCCGAGGAGTCGAGGGCTCGGTGAGGCTGCTGCCTCCCGGTCATGTGCTGCGAACTCGAGGCCCGGATCCAGCACCAGGGCACCGACACCGGTGCCGACAAAGGCTCTGGCCATCCGCACCGTCATGGCTTCCAGACCGGCCAGCAGCAATCCGTCGACGCTGGTGCCCGATGCGCCGGGGACAACCTGCACCAGGAAGCCGCGTCGGGCAGGAATCATGAGACGCGCGCCGAGGGAACTGGCGGCCAGCAGGTTCCGCATCAGCTCGGCGCCATGATCGTCCCAATCGTCGAGGGTCTGCTCCCAGAAAGGACCCTCATTGATACCGAGACCGAGCGCCGAAAGGCTGACGAGCACATCCAGCTGGCCCGCTTCGGCTTCCACCCGCCGGAAGAGGCGTTTCAGCGATTCTTCACTGGCCGGATCGAAGCCCACCACGCGTCCGGTGCCGCCGAGGTCGTTGAGGGCTGTTTCCAGCTCGCCGTCACTGTCCGCAGGATCGGATCCGGACCCCGTCCGGGGGCGGGCCAGATAGAGACTGGCGCCGGCTTCGGCCAGACCTTCGGCAACCCCCCGATCCAGCACCGAGCCCGTGCCGATGAGTACGATCACTCTGTCTTTCAGGTCCGCCATGACTTACCGCGTCGAAAACCCCATTGTAGCGGGTCGGCTGGACCCTTCGGCGCCGTTCCGCTAACTTGCGCTTCAACTGCGAGGACGAGCTATGCCGGGATCAGACATCAAGCGAGCGGGCCTGAAGGTCACGCTGCCGCGCCTGAAAGTACTGGAAGTGCTGGAAAACGCTGATCCCCACCACCTGAGCGCTGAAGACGTCTACAAGAAGCTCATGGACTCCGATGATTCCGTCGGGCTTGCGACGGTTTACCGGGTGCTCACGCAGTTCGAAGCCGCCGGCATCGTCTCCCGCCACAACTTCGATGACGGTCACTCCGTGTACGAACTGGCGAGTGAAGAGCACCACGACCACATGGTGGACGTGGACGACGGCAAGGTCATCGAGTTCGTCAACGAGAAAATCGAAACGCTGCAGCACGAAATCGCCGCAGAACACGGCTATGAACTCGTGGACCACGAACTGGTGCTGTTCGTCCGCAAGAAGTCCGACTGACCGACCGGTCCGGCCCTCAGAGATCCCCGTCGAGGAGCTTGCGGTAGCTCTTCATATGCCGCTGCGCGGCCAGCTCATCGCCCTTGAGTTCGAAGATCCGCGCCAGGTTGTAGTGCGCGTCCGGCACCGACGGCGCTCGCCGGTAATACTCGGCGGCCTGCTCGACCTGGTCGAGCTCATCGAAAACGGTGCCGAGGTTGTAGTAGGCGAGCTGGTGGTTTGCTACAGCGTCGAGGGCTTTCTCGTAGTGGCGCTTGGCCTGTTTCAGATTCCCCTTCAGCTGCAGCAGGCGGCCGAGATTGACGTGCGCATCGGCGTTGCCGGGATTGAGCTCGATGGCCCGCTGGTAGGCCTCCGGGGCGCGATCGGGATCCACTTCCTCCAGGTCGAGACCGAGGTTGTACCACTCGTCGCTCGACAGCTCATCGCCTTCTTTCGCGAGAATGAGGTTGCGATTGGCAAGGGTGGCAACGTTGTCGGCGAGTTCTGCGACGGAGAAGTCGAGCTGCGTCTGGCCCGTCTCTGCATCCCAGAGCTGATTGTCTTCCCGCACCACCACGTTGTTGCCATCGGCGAAGATCCGCACGGCGGCGAGGGAACCGACGTGGGTGAGTTCGGACTGCAGCTTCAGAAGGATGCGATAGGCCTTGCGTGCAGAGACGTCTGCATCGAGGAGGCTTTTGGCGGTGCGCAGCAGCACCACGTCCTGAAAATTGAAGCGGTACTCGCCGGATTCGGTGCGGTCAGGGTCGAGGAGTTCCCGGCGCACGTAGTGGCGCACCTGGTCCGGCTTCATCCCGATCAGTTCGGATACTTCTCGCGTGCTGTAGCCGCCCATGCGCGGTTAGCGTTGCTCCCCTGCCTGCTCAGCCCGTTTTGCGTGTTCGGCTGGCCGGCTTCTTAGCCGCCCGAGCGGCCGGTTGCTTAGCCTTGGCAGCAGTCTTCGTTTTTGCAGCGGTTTTCGCTTTCGCCGGCGTCCTGGCCGCAGTCTTACTTTTTGCCGCACGCTTCGGCGCTTTTTCACCCGCCTTTGCGGCCGCTTTGGCTCCCGCGCCGGCGGCGCTCTTGCCGCGCCCGCCACCCACAGAGGCTTTCAAAGCCTCCATGAGGTCGATGATCTTGCTTTCCGGTGCTTCTTCCGGCGGCAGTGTAATCTCCTGGCCGTCGATCTTCTGCTGAATACGCTCCATCATCTTGGAGCGCACCTGGTCTTCGTAGCGCTCCGGTTGAAAAGCGTCGTTCACCCGTTGATCGATGATCGTCAGCGCAAGCTCGAGCTCGTCGTCGTTGATCTCCGTTTCATCGAGGGTGACTTCGGTAAACGGCCGGAGCTCATCTTCGTGCTTGAGCTGCTCCATGATCAGACCATGGCTGTCGCCCTCGCTGTAAGGTCGCACGAGCACCAGATAACTCTTGCCTCGGGCAGCGTAGTTAGCGAGAGCCGCCCGGCCGGTCTGTTCGAGCGCTGCCCGGAGCAGGTGGTAGGAACGGGCTGCGCCCTTATCCGGCCCCAGGTAGTAGACCTTTTCGATATAGATACGCTCGACATCCTCGAGCGGGATGAACTCGGCAATATCGATGGCGTTCGTCGACTCCACGTGCATGGCCTTGATTTCGTCCTCCGTGAAGAGCACGTACTGACCTTTAGCAAACTCATAACCCTGCACGCGATCTTCGCGATCAACCACCTCGCCGGTCGCCGAGCTGATGTACTGCTGCTTCAGTCGGGAGCCGTCTTTCGACAGATAGTTGAAGCGGACGGCCTTGGTGGTGTCCACGGTGGAATAGAGCTTTACGGGAATGGACACGAGACCGAAGGCTATGGTCCCGGAACCTATTGAGCGCGCTGCCATCGTCTCCCCTCCTCTTCCCTGCAGGTTCTGCAGGAGCTTCGACTTGAGCGGCCCGAGACTATAACGTAACGCTCGTTGTGCCCTCAAGAAGCCTGCAAACGTACCGTGACAAGCGTCTCGCGGACCGAACGCCGGAACCCTTCGGCCGCACGCTGGTGCCTGCCACGGGCAAGCTCTTTGTCGTGCAGCAGCACCGGGCATCGCACATGCACTGGGACCTGCGCCTGGAAATCGACGGTGTGCTGAAGTCCTGGGCGGTGCCTAAGGGGCCTTCTGCGGACATGCGCGACAAACGCTTCGCGGCCCTGGTGGAGGACCATCCCCTCGACTACGCAAACTTCGAAGGCACCATACCCGCCGGTAACTATGGCGCTGGTGAGGTGATCGTCTGGGACCGCGGCCGCTGGACACCCCTGGCGGACGTTCGGGACGGGCTGAAAAAAGGCAAACTGCTCTTCGAGTTGCAGGGCTTCAAACTCCGCGGCCGCTGGACCCTGGTGCGCATGAAAGGGCCGAAGCAACGTCGTCTTTCCGAGGACGGTAAAGAGTGGCTGTTCATCAAGGAACGCGACCAGCACGAAGGCACGGAGACCACCTATTCGGATCGCTCGGTGCTTTCAGGACTCACCGTGACGGAACTCGCCGCTCCGGAACAGGTCTCCCGACGCCTCCACGCCAGCGCCGGACGCCTGAAAGGGGCCCGGCCCCTCAAAGGCGCGATTCCACCGAAACCCATGCTCGCCACGGCCGGCGAAGCCTTCGATCGCCGGGACTGGCTCTTCGAGTTGAAATACGACGGCTACCGGTTGCTGATCGACAAGCACGCGGACGGGGTCGTGCTGCGATCCCGGAATGGACACGATCTCACCGCCAGTTTCCCGGAGATCGCCGCGAGCGCCAGCCGCCTGCCCGTGAACGACTATCTCATGGATGGCGAACTGGTCGTGCTGAACACCGCCGGGGTACCCGACTTCTCACTCCTGCAGAGCCGGGCAAAGCTCTCCGGCGAGCTCGAGGTGGCGCGCAGGGCCATCGAGTTGCCCTGTACGTTTTTTGCCTTCGATCTCCTGAGCCTCGGCGCAACGGATCTGCGCGACGTGCCGCTGCTGCGCCGCAAGGGTCTCCTGGAGAAGCTGCTGCCACCTGCCGGTGCGCTGCGCTTTTCCGATCACGTTGCCGGTGAAGGCCGCGCGACCTTCGCGGCCGCCCGGGAGCTCGGCCTCGAGGGAATCGTCGGCAAGCAGCAGGACAGCCGCTATGAAGCCGGTCGCAGCAGCAGCTGGATCAAAGTCCGGCACGCAAGAACCGCCGACTTCGCCGTCCTCGGCTGGACGCCGAATCGGAGCAACAGCAACGACATCGGCGCCCTGGCGCTGGGGGAAAACCGCAACGGCGAGTTCGTCTATGTCGGCCGGGCCGGCTCCGGACTCAACGCCGAGCTTCGCCGCGAGCTGTCCGATCGCTTCGTAAAAGCCGCCGCGGCCGAGGCGCCCGCCGGCGTACCTGCCGGCCAGGCACGACGCGTGCACTGGCTGGCACCCTCCGTTGCTGTGGAGGTGAGCTACAAGGAATACACCCGGGACGGTCATCTCAGGCATCCGGTGATCGTCCGTCTGCGCAATGACAAAGCAGCGGCGGAGTGCACGGGCGGCTATGACGACCCGGGCGCCCTGACGCTGACGGCGGCGCCCGAGCCGGAGGTTCAGATCACCAACCCGGAGAAGGTCTTTTTTCCCGAACGCGGCCTGAAGAAGGTCGACCTGACCCGCTACTACGAGAAGATCGCGCGCTGGATGCTGCCCTACCTGAAAGACCGCCCCATCGTTCTCACGCGTTATCCCGACGGCATTCACGGCAAATCCTTCTACCAGCGCGATGCGCCCGACTTCGTGCCGGCCTGGATCCGCCGCGAAGTGCTCTGGTCGGAACACGCCGAGCGGGAAGTGCGCTACTTCATCATCGAATCGGCCGCAGCCCTCAAATACCTGGCCAATCTCGGCACCCTGCCGATCCACACGCTGCACAGCACCGTGCTCGATCTCGAGCACCCGGACTGGTGTGTGCTCGATCTCGATCCGAAGTCGGCGCCGTTCCGTGACGTGGTCACCCTGGCGCAGGCCATCGGCAGCCTCGCAGATGAACTGGGCCTCCCCGCCTATCCGAAAACCTCCGGGAAATCAGGCCTGCATCTGGTGATTCCCCTCGCCAGGCAGCTGAACCACGACCACGCGAGAACCTTGGCGGAGCTCATGGCCCGGGTCATCGTGTCGCGCTATCCGGACATCGCCACCGTTGCCCGCTCCCTGAAGGCCCGGGAGGGAAAGGTGTACGTCGATTTCGGACAGAACGGTCAGGGTCGGGTACTCGTCGCGCCCTTCAGCGTGCGCGAGGAAGAGGCCGCCTCCGTCTCCATGCCACTCAGATGGTCAGAGGTGAACGGACGCCTGGCCAACGGGAACTACCACATCACCAACGCCGTGCGGCGCATGCAGCGACTCGACGAAGATCCCCTAAGGCCCGTTCTCGACGATCGTCCCGATCTCGAGCGTGCACTGCAGCGGCTTGCGGAGATTGCCGGATGACGCTCAGGGCTGTTTTCCCTGACACGCTCAGGGCTGTGCGGCCTGACGCTGGGCTTTCAGAGATTCCTTCAGCAGAGCGACCTGCTCCGGCTCAACAGGAATGAAGCCGGGTATGGTGCAGGGCGGACCGATGTCCGCGCTGCTTGCCAGGCTGCTGTCGGCGGCCCGGATCGCGTCGAGGCGGCACAGCTGGCTCGAGCGGGTTTCGTAGATGACCGTCGAGCGTGGGCGCAGGCGGAAGCAGCGGTGCTTGAACTGCACGAGATAGTAGCGGTTCGACGTGAGCTCGAAGACGATGTGCTGGTCATCGAGCACCCGCGTGTTGCGGATTGATCGGGTGTTGATACAGCGCTCCCGTTCCGTGTAGTCCTCGGCGCTCGAGGACTCGTTGAGGAGCGCCTCGATCTCCGGCGGAAAGGAGAGCGGATCGGCCTGAGCTTCTTCCTCAGCGCCAGAAGCTGAGGCAGCGAGGCAGAGACAAGCAGCAGCGAGCCAGCTGCTGCGGGATCCAAAAGGCCAGGTGCTGCGTACTTCAGAGCGCTTCATGGGAGATCAGCGGCCACGAAGCAGGGCTGCCTGCTCGGGATTGATCTCCTCGAAGGTACCAAGGAAACACACGCCTGAAGAAATGAGCGGCCGCCCGCTGGCATCAAACCCACGACCCAGGTCCATGCGGTTGGTGGGATAAAAAGCATCGCGCTCGCAGAGACTCGTCGTCCCTCGATGCTGAAACACCGGCACATCGTCAAACTTCAGCATCGGACAGGGTCGACTCAGCCGGTTAATCCAGTAGGTGTTGTTCTTGTAGAAGAGCAGATACTCCGTGCTGAGCACTTCGACGGAGCGATAGCTGCGCTGAGTCAGACAGCGTCGTTCCTCCCGATATTCGTCCTCGGGCAGCGCTTCTTTGAGCAGCGCGTCGAGACGCTCGTCGATCGATGCACGGGCGGCGTCGGCATCACTGTCTGCATCAGCGTTGGCTTCTTCCGGTGCGCCTTCAGGGTCGTTGTCACCGCTTCCGGCTTCATCCACTGCCGCCACGGGCGTCGGTTCTTCTGCCCCCTGGACTGCAGCGGGGCAAATCAGCGCCAGCAGCAGCGCCAGCAGCACCCGTCGCAGCCTGGTCTCCGCGACCGGCTCAAAGATCAAAGCTCTAATCCTCATGACTCACCCTTGTCCGGTGCCTTCAGGACTCAATGCAGGCCGGCTCGCGTCAGCGCTTCCGGCAGTGCCACGGCGCAGTCTTCCTGCCACTTGAAAGAGAACCAGTCATCGGCCCGTGTCGCACCGCGGTTCAGAGCCGCCATCGGCAACCCGAGGGCGCGGGCTTCCTTCATGAAGCGGAAACTCGAGTACACCATGAGCGAGCTTCCTACCACCAGCACGGCGTCGGCGTCCGCCAGATCCTGCCTGACGCCATCTACCCGGTCGCGCGGCACGGAATCTCCATAGAACACGACGTCCGGCTTAAGTACGCCGCCACAGTCGCACGTCGGCACCTGGAAATCATCGAATTGTCGGACACCCAGAAAGGCCGCATCGCCATCTGGGCGGGCTTCCACCTTTTCGGCCAACCATCGCGGATTTTCCGCCTCGAGCCACTGCTGCACGACGTCCCGGCTCTGCCGACGGTTGCAGGCCAGACACACGACCGTTGCGAGACTGCCATGGAGTTCGACAACCCGGCTCTGGCCGGCCCGCTGGTGCAGACCGTCGACGTTCTGGGTAACAACCCGCTGAACCTTACCGGCCGCCTCCAGGACTGCCAGCGCCGCATGCGCCGCGTTCGGCCGCGCGTCCCGGAACATCGGCCAGCCGCGCATGCTGCGCGCCCAATAACGTTGCCGCGAACGCAGCTTGCCAACGAAGTCCTGATGCTGGATCGGCTGGCTCTTCTGCCAGCTGCCTTTGTCATCACGATAGGTGTCGATGCCGGAGGGGGCGCTGATGCCGGCACCGGTGACGACGAAGAGCCTGTCGGCGCGGCTCAGATACGCGCCGAGTGCGTCTGCAGACATGTCAGTTGAGGCGATCGACGGAGCGGATCGCCGCTCGGGCGATGCGGGGCATGTTCGAGTTGCCCATGGGCGTGCCGGCCCCGCTGTTCAGAGTGAGTGCAACCGCCAGCTTCCGGCTCGGATCACAGAAAGCACCGCTGCCGCCATAGCCGTAGTGGCCGAAGGCTTCCGGCGCCCGTACTCCGAGCGTGAAGGCTTTGTGGTACCCCATGCGCCAGTGCATGGGAATGAACAGCACCCGGTCCCGGGCCCGGCTCTGCACCTGCGAGAGCTCGCGCACGCGTTCCTCGGAAAGCACCCGCACCCCGTCGAGTTCGCCGCCGCCGGCGAGCATGGCGTACATGCGCGCCAGGCTCCGGGCCGTGAACTGGCCGTTTGCCGCGGGAATCACCGCCTGTACCACGTCCTCCGAATTCCAGTCGAAGGTTTCCGTAAAGGGGTTGAGGGCCGAATTGAACTCCGAGAGCTCAACGCCAAGGTGCCCGAGGCCGGTTTCCACCCAGCCCATGACCCGCTCCTGCCACTCTTCCCGTTCCGGCGCCGGTTCCGACAGACCGCGGGTGAGTTCCGCCCGCCGGTAGAGTTCGTTGTGCGGCATGCCGATGAACATCCCATCGAGCTTGAGCGGATCGACGAGCTCTTCCGTCAGTACGGCCTGCAGAGACTTACCGGTAATGGCTTCGATGAGCCCGCCGATGAGCCAGCCATAGGTGAGCGCATGGTAGCCGTGCTCCCCGCCCGGCTCATGGGCGGGTGCGGCATCGGCGATGCGGAACTTCATGTGCTCCCAGTCGAGCATCTCACTGGGATGATTGATCAGATCGGTAATCCGGTAGAGGCCGGCCTGGTGGCAGAGCGCCTGGCGGATCGTGATGTTCTCCTTACCGTGAGCACCGAACTCCGGCCAGTGTTTGGCAATCGTGTCGTCGTACTGGGCTTTTCCCTGATCGACGAGGATGTGCACCAGGGTGGACATGACACCCTTGGTGGTGGAGAAGCTCGGCGCGGTTGTGTCTTCGGCCCAGGGGTTTCCTTCCGAGTCTTTGATGCCGCCCCAGATATCCACCACGGATCGGCCTTCGTGATAAACGCAGACGGCGGAACCGGCGTGCTGGTCGCGAGGTATCTGCCGGATCAGCGACGCGGCCACGTCCGCGTAGTCCGGATGTATCTGTCCATCGAGCATGACGGCATTTTCCCATAGAATGACCGCGGGACTCGACTGCAACGACGCAATCACACATGAGCATCGACTGGCGCTCCTATGACACCCAGGAATTCTGGGACGAGCTGATCACGGCCAATGGACGGGCGCGGAAAGGCGCCGGTAATCTCTGCAAGGTCCTCGCGGATCTCTCGGGCGAAGAACTCGCCGCGCGCCGGACGGCCGCCGAGCTCGCGATCCGTTCCATGGGCATCACTTTCACGGTCTACACCGGCGAAGGCAGCGGCTCCATCGACCGCGAATGGCCCTTCGACATCATCCCGCGCCTCATCATGAAGAAGGAGTGGGACGGCGTTGCCGCCGGCCTCGCGCAACGGGTGAAAGCCCTGAACCGCTTTATCGACGACGTCTACCACGAGCAGAAAATCTTCGACGACGACGTGCTGCCCCGGGAGTACATCGAGAAGTCCAAGGAATTCCGCGAAGAGTGCCGTGGGATCACGCCACCCGAGCGCGTCTGGTCGCACGTCTGCGGCTCGGATCTGGTCCGCGATGCCGACGGACAGATGTATGTGCTGGAAGACAACCTCCGCGTCCCTTCCGGCGTGTCCTACATGCTCGAAAACCGGGAAGTGATGAAGCGCGTTTTCCCGGAGCTTTTCGAGGACTACGTGATTCATCCGGTGGACGACTATCCAGCGCAGCTTGCCGCCTGCCTGCGGTCACTGTCGCCGAAGAAGTCGCCGCAGATCGCCGTGCTCACGCCGGGGATCTACAACTCCGCCTACTACGAGCACGCCTACCTCGCCAACGCCATGGCGGCCCAGCTCGTCGAGGGTTCAGACCTGGTCGTGGACAAGGACGACAAGGTCTACATGCGCACCATCGACGGCTTCGTGCAGGTAGACGTGATCTACCGGCGCATTGACGATCTGTTCATGGATCCGGAAGTGTTCCGGGAGGACTCGACCCTCGGCGTACCCGGGCTCATGCGCGCCTGGCGCGCCGGGAACGTGGCGCTCGCGAACGCGCCGGGCTGCGGCGTTGCCGACGACAAGGTGATCTACACCTACGTGCCGGACATCATCCGCTATTACCTCTCCGAAGAGCCCCTGCTGCCTAACGTGCCGTCCTACCGCTGCGTGGACAAGGAAGAACGCGACTACGTTCTCGACAATCTCGAAAAGCTGGTGGTGAAGCCGGCCAACGAATCGGGCGGTTACGGCATGCTCATCGGACCCAAGGCGACAAAGGCCGAGCGCGATAAGTTCGCCCGGCAGATTCTCGCCAATCCGCGCAACTACATGGCGCAGCCGATGCTGCTGCTGTCGACGGCACCGACGCTCGTAGATGCACCCAATACCCCTGGCGGCGTCGCCGAAGGGCGCCATCTGGACCTGCGGCCCTTCATCCTTTCCGGAAAAAAGACCTACGTGACCACCGGCGGCCTCACTCGCGTTGCGCTCCGTAAAGGCTCGACGGTGGTCAACTCATCACAGGGCGGCGGCAGCAAGGACACCTGGGTGGTGGACCTCGACACATGAGCAGCACGCGGATTCTTTCGAGTACGGCCGAGCGCGCCTACTGGCTCGGGCGCTACCTGGAGCGGGCGGACAGCACCGCCCGGTTGGTGACCGTGAACGCCCGGCTGCTCTACGACCTGCCGAAACGCCTGCCCCTGGCCTGGGTGGGTCTCGTCGACATCACCGGTGCCCGGGAACACTTCGACGAACTCTTCGACGAGCCGAATGAGAAAAGCATTTCCCGCTTCCTGATCAACGACACGCGGAACCCGGGTTCTCTGTTCAGCTCCCTGGACTACGCCAAAGAAAACGTCCGCACGCTCAGAGGCATCATTCCGCGCCGGAGCGTCGAGTACATCAACGACCTGCACCGCTACGCTCGAGAGAACCTCTCGGAACCCCTGTCGCGCTCACGGCGGCTCGAAGGTCTCGCCGAAGTGCAGTCTTACCTGCAGCGCATCGAAGGCTTCCTGTCCGGAAACATGCTGCACGACGCTCACTGGACCTTCCTGCGGCTCGGCAACTTCATCGAGCGGGCAGACATGACCAGCCGCATCCTCGAAGTCGGCTGTCAGGACATTTTCGACGACGCCTCAGAGCTCGAACCCTTCGTCGACATTCAGTGGCGCAGCGTGCTGCTGTCCCTCGATGCCACCCAGAGCTACAACCAGGTGGTGCAGGGCCCCGTCAGCCAGGAAGCCGTGCTCGAGTTTCTCGTCGGGCAAACGGAACTACCCCGCTCCATCGCCTACGCCCTGAACTCCCTGCGCAACAGCGTCCGCAGCCTGCCGCGAAACGACAGGGTACTGCAGGCCGTGAACCGCCTGCGCCGGCAGTTTGCAGCCGGGGAACTCGCTGACCTCGAACTCGACGCAGTGGAGAAATTCATGGACGACTTCCAGGAATCACTGGCCGAGGTCGACCAGCTCATCAATCGCACCTATTTCCAGTTCAAACCCAGGCGCCGCCGCAAACGCTGAGAACCTTGCCTACGGAAGAGTCCGGCAGAAGAGCGGCACACGCCTCATCCGGCTACAGATGCCACTGAAGGAGAGAGAGATGCTCAAACTGCATGGGATGTCCCGCAGCAACTATTACCGTCTGGCGAAAGCCTGCCTGGTCTGGAAGGGCCTGCCCTTCGAGGAAGTGAACGCCGTGCCGAATCAGGAAGAGGACTACCTGGTAAAAAGCCCTATGGGCAAGGTCCCCTGCCTGGCAACGGAAGCCGGTTTCATCTCCGAAACCCTGGCGATCGCCGAATATCTCGACGCCATTGAGCCAGCCAACCCACTGCTCCCAACCGACGCCTTCGCCCGCGCCAAAACCCTCGAGCTGATCCGTCACGTGGAACTCGATATCGAACTCGTGGCGCGGCGTGTGCTGCCGGCCGCTTTCTTTGGCGCAACGGCCAGCGACGAGCTGAAAAAAAGCACTGAGAAAGACCTGGCTCGAGGCGTGCGTGCCGTCGCCCGTCTGTTCGTCTGCGATCCCTACGCCACCGGCGCCAGCTGCAATCTGGCCGATCTCTACACCTTCTATTCCTTCGGCCTCGCCTCGGGCATCGTCGAGAAGATCTATGGCACGGACCTGCTGGCCGAATTGCCGCAGGTGCGGACCCTCACCGAGCGTCTCGCCGGAGAAGCAACGATCCGTGAGGTCGAGGGCGCGACCTCGTGAGCGGCGCCGCCCCTGCGCGCCCGGCCAAGACGCTGCTGCTGACGCTGACCGTCCTGGCAACGGGCTTACTGGCCACCGCTCCGGCGGCTGCCCGGGATCTGCCAACGGCACGCCCGGAGTCCGTCGGCATGTCGAGCGAACGACTCGCACGCATCGCGCCGGCCATGCAGCGCTACATCGACGCCGAACTGGTACCCGGCACCATTACGGCCATCGCCCGGCGCGGCCGACTCGTGCACCTCGAGGTGCAGGGCGCCATGGATGCCGCCGAAAAGCAGCCCATGGCAAGAGACACCGTGTTCCGTATCGCCTCCATGACCAAGCCGATCACTTCCGTCGCCCTGATGATGCTCTGGGAGGAAGGCCGTTTTCAGCTCCGGGATCCGGTGGCGAAGTATCTGCCGGAGTTCGCTGACGCCAGGGTCTCGACGGCGTCCGATGCGAGCGGCGCGACCGGTGAGCTGGTTGCTCAGTCACGACCCATGCAGGTTCGTGACATGCTCACGCACACAGCGGGCCTCGCCAACAACTATCGCGGCAATGTCGCCACCTTCCGGGCACACATGGACGCTTTCGATCGAGCGGGCACCCTGGCCGGCTACGTCGAGCATCTGGCCAGTCTGCCGCTCAACTACCAGCCCGGCACCCGCTGGGAGTACTCGAACGCCACAAGTGTCGTTGGCCGGCTGGTGGAGGTGCTATCCGGGTTGCCTCTCGACCGCTTCTTCTACGAGCGGATCTTCGAACCTCTCGGCATGCCGGACACACACTTTTACCTGGATGAGAGCTACGCCGAGCGGCTTGCGGCTCAGTACACGCCGGGAGAAGACGGCAAAATCGTGCTCCAGGATCCAGGATCCGTCGAAAGCCGTTGGATCACCGGCCCGCAAACATTTTTCAGCGGCTCCGGCGGCCTCGTCTCCACGATCGACGACTACCTGCACTTCCAGCAGATGATGCTGAACGGCGGCGAACTGGACGGTGTGCGGCTGCTGGCCCCGGCCACGGTCTCGCTCATGATCGAGAATCACACCGGGGATCTGCCGCTGTGGCTGCCCGGCCCCGGCATGGGTTTCGGCCTCGGCTACGGCGTCGTGGTCGACCGGGGCGCGGCGGCTACCCCGCTGTCGGAGGGCTCTGCCTACTGGGGCGGCGCCTACTGCACACTGAGCTGGTTCGATCCGGAAACGGAGATCGTTGGCGTGCTGATGACTCAGGTGCGCCCCTATACGCACATCAACATCCGCCAGGACTTCCAGGTCCTCACCTACCAGGCCATCACGGACTGACCGACTCCGACGGGGCCGGGAGTGCGGCAAGCGCCGGCGGACTCTGCCAGGCGACGAGCGCGTAGACCGCGCATGAGGTCGCTAGGGCCGGGAAAACCTCGTGGACCACATCCCGGGGACCGAACAGCATCCAGGCCAGAAGCACAGTGACTCCGGCAACCATGGAACTCAGCGTTCCCGTTGCCGTACCCCGATGCCAGTGCAGCCCGAAGAGAATTGCCGGGAAGAAACAGACCGCGTAAAGACTCCCGGAGAAGATGGTGATCTCGACGATACCGCCGGGCGGGTCAAGGGCAATGAGGGCCGCCAGCACGGAGAAACCGACCACCCCGATACGGGTCCAGGTGAGCGGATGGGCGGTCGGATGCACGGTCTCCACGACGTCCTTGTAGAGCACGGAGGCAGCCACCAGGAGCACGCTGTCCATGGAAGACATGGCCGCCGCCACCATGGCCACCACAAGAAAATCAGCCACCCAGAGCGGAAAGATCAGTGGATCGTTGATGAGGGTCGGAATCACGAGATCCGTGTCAGTCACCCCATCGAGGAGCGCTCGGGCCAGCAGCCCCACGGGGAAGAGACAGAGCTGGATGAGTGCAATGCCGACCACGGCCACCCAGATGCCGAGCTTAACTGAGCGTTCGTCTTTCAGCGCGTAAAAGCGGGACACCTGTCGCGGATCCACCAGGAGCTTGAGAGACCCGGAGAGCGCAATGCCGAGCAGGACGACGAAGGGAATGCCTGCGTTCAGGGTGAAGAGCTCGCGGGTTTCAGGCTCGGCTGCAAGCGCCGGAAAGGCGTCCATGCCACCCGCGGCACGAAAAACGAAAAAGAAGATCGTCGTGGAGCCGAGAATCATGAGTATGCCCTGGACCACGTCCGTTCGTACCACGGAGACGAAGCCGCCGATGGACGTATAAAGCACAACGATGACCAGCGTCAGACCCACGGCCTGTTCATAGGGAATGGTGAGGAAACGCTCAAAAAGATTTCCGGCGCCTTTAAAGATCGCCACGAGATAAAGCAGGCTCGACAGCAGGATGACAACGGCCGCAAAGGTTCTCAGGCGCCGATTGTCGGCGCCGAAACGGGCAGCCAGGTAGTCCGGCAGCGTCAGCGCGTCCCAGTGGCTGGTGAATCGGCGCAGGCGCGGCGCCACGAGGGTCCAGGAGAGCCAGGTGAACACGACGATGAAGAGCGCCATGACCATCCAGGGCAGACCATACTCATAACCCTTACCGGCATGGCCGATGTAGCTGTTGGTACTCGCAAAGGTCGCAAAGAAGGAGATACCCACAACCAGGCCGCCCAGGCTCCGACCCCCAACGTAGTACTCGGTCATGTTGTGGCTGCGTTGGGCGCCGATGCGGGCGTGGTAGAGGAGCACGCCCGTGTAGACCACGAGCAGCACACCGGCTACCCAATGATCACTGAACCAGGCCACGTGCTATCCTCGCGCCATGCGCTATCTGGTTCAGTTCCTGGTCCCCGCCCTCATCGTGGTGGTGGTAGTGTACCTGCTTGCTCGCACCAAACGGGGCCAGGACGAAGCCGGCGACGGCGACGCTTCCGACACCGGCACTTTCATTCTGATCCTCGTGGTCGGCGCCATCGTTGCGGTGCTGTCGTTCTTCGTGGTCGAAGGCGTCCTCGCCTGAGCGCCACCTCTTCAGCGGGGGCTGCGTCTGCCTTTCACCGCCTCACCGCTCGAGCTCTGATCGAACCGGCCGGCCCGTTTGGCCGGGGCGCGTTTCGGTGCTTTCCGGGTACCGGTCGTCGAGTGATCTGCTGCTGATCCGGCAGCGGCCTCCTCACGGTCGACGCTGAGGAACTCCGTTGCCATGCGTGGACCGCCGCCGGCATCCTCGTGTTTGAAGAAAACGAACGCCACATCAGCACCGGACGCGTCGACTCGCTTGCGCCACCCGGCAAGCGTCTCTGTCGTGTAATCCGGTGCGCGCAGGCGCAGATAACAGAGCGGGCCTGTGCCGAGGGCGGGTGTTTCCAGGCCGCCGTCGTGAGAGAGCACCCGGGCATGGCCCCGATCGGCAAGGGCATGATCGACCGCTTCGTCATCCCAGCTCGTGTGGCGGAATTCAAAGGCTGCCGGCAGGCCATCCGGTAACAGCGCCTGAAAAGCTTGCAGGCGTTCGAGATCCATCCGCTGCTGGGGCGGGAGCTGGAACAGCAGGGCGCCGAGCTTCGCGCCGAGCAGGCTCGTCTGTTTGAGGAGAAAGCCCACGGGTTCGCCGGCATCTTTGAGGCGTTTCTGATGGGTGATCCGCCTCGATGCCTTGATCACGAAGCGGAAATCTTCCGGGACACTGTCGCGCCAGGTTTCCACGACGTGGCTGCGCGGCATGCGGTAAAAGGTGTTGTTGATTTCGACGGTGGGCAGGCGGTTCGCGTAGAACTCGAGCCACTCGTCCGGCTGGGCCTGTTCCGGGTAAAAAACGCCCCGCCACTCTTTGTAGCTGTAGCCGCTGGTACCCGCGAGGACCTGCGGCTTTCCACTGGCGGCCGCGCGTTTCCCGGCCCGACCGGGCGCCTTCGCCTGGCGGCTGTCCTTCCCTTCGCGCTGTGCCGCGCTTCTGCGGTTTTCCATCGGTCCGCCCTCCCTTTTCTGCGCCCGGCAGCGTGTCCGCCGCCGGGCCCGGGTCCTCCCGAAGCCGGACCGCCTAGTGTCCATGAGCAGCCCGGCGGGTCAATCGCCCAGCGCTCATCTTCACCATTCCTTCAGGAATCGCCCGGACGCTTGCCACACCCGATTTGCTGAAGGGAAAGCACCCTGCTTAACATGAGCCGCTTCCCGGGGAGGGGTTACGCCATGATCAGTGTCCGGCCCAAAAGCGAAACGTTGAGAGACTTGTCAAGTACCGGTTCAGGGAAGCGCGAGCTCCGCCGACAAGCAACCTGCCGGGCCTGGCAACGCGGCCTGCTGCTTTGCCTCAGCGGCTTTCTGCTCGCTGCCGCCCCCGCTGTCGAGGGGGCCAACGGTGACTACCTCAGTCCGGATCTGCGGGCGAGGGTCGAGAAGCTCAAAGCCGACCGGGAATTCCTGCCGACAGACACCCTCAACATGGGCGAACGTTCGCGCATCCTCTGGCAGTGGGCCAACGCCTGGGCCCTCGACGGCGGGGAGCTGCCGGTCAATCTGACCCAGGCCGTGGGTGCCGTTGCCGCTTATCAGGAGCTTGCCCGGGGACTGCCGGTGATCCTCGACGACTTCATCTTCGAGATGACGCTCCTGGATGAGCAACCGGGGGCCCTCGGCACCCTGGTGGCGGACGGAGGTCCCTATGAGGCGCGCCAGCATGTGACCATCCGGCAGACCTACACGGTCGGCACCCGGGCCATCGAAACCGGCGGCGGTTTCCTGGTCGCACGCCATTTCATGCCCAACTACGGCGTCTGGCAGACGACGGACCCTGACGCCGACAACTACCTGACCATCCAGAGCAGCAACGGAAACGTCGCCTTCGAGGCGGCGACAACGCCGGTCCGCGGGATGCACGGTGGTTTCCGGGCACCGGCACCGGCGCTCGTGTTCCGCCTGGCTCGGGGGCGCCTCGAACCCGGAGACGAAGTCGTGCTGACCTACGGCGACCGCAGCGGCGGCAGCCGCGGCTTTCTCATGGCCGACTTCTCGAGCGATCGCATGCCGTTGCCGCTCTATATCGCCTTCAACGGGGATGAGCCCTTCCTGACCCTGCCCATCCAGCCCATCGTCGTGACCGGTACGGCGTTCGCCGGTCTGCACGGTTTCGCGCCTTCCATCGTGCGTCCGGGCGAGACGTTCACCCTCTCCGTGCGCGGCGAAGACGCTTATCGGAATCGGGCTAAAGACGGCCACCCGGCCGTGACCGTGCGCCACGGGGAAGACGTCATCGCCCGGGTGCCGGCCAGCCGCGACGCCATCAGCCTGCTGGAGCTCAGCTTTGACGAACCAGGCATCTACAACCTGACGCTGGCGACAGGACGCGACCGGGTAACCGGCGTCGTCAATCCCATCCTCGTCAGCAATGAGCCGCGCGATCGCATCTTCTGGGGCGATACCCACGGCCATTCCGGTTTCGCCGAGGGGATCGGCACGCCGGACCGCTTCATGACGTGGGCCCGGGACGATGCCCGCCTCGACTATGTGACGCACTCGGAACACGACATCTGGATGGACGACGCCGAATGGGAGGTCCTGCGCAACAACGTCCGTCGCTACAGCCGCGACGGGGAATTCATCGCCTTTCTCGGCTACGAATGGAGCGTGCGCAATTTCTTCGGCGGCCACCACAACGTTCTGTTCCGCACGCCGGAGGGCAGAGACCGGATTCCGGTCCAGTTCTATCCCACCCTGTCGCGCCTCTATCAGGGACTCCGCGCTTCCGCAGACACGGGGGATGTCGTCGTAATCCCGCACGCCCATCAGGCCGGCGACTACCGGCAGAGTGATCCGGAGCTCGAACCGCTCATCGAGATCATGTCTCAGCACGGCAGCTTCGAGTGGTTCGGCCGCATGTATCTGAAGCAAGGGCACCAGGTGGGCTTCATCGCCGCCTCGGACAACCACCTGAGCCAGCCAGGCTACGGCGCCCCGAAGAACAGCTCCCTGGCGCAGCGCGGCGGCCTCGGCGCCATCCTGGCCCGGGAAAAAACAGCGGACGCCCTCTTCGACGCCATGAAGGCCCTGAAGGCTTATGCGACCACCGGCGATCGCATGATTCTGGAGGTGGATCTGAACGGCACTGGCATGGGTCAGCGCGCCCCCTTCAGCGAGGAGCGCCTCCTCAAGGGTCGGGTCATCGGTACCGCGCCGATCGAGAGCATCACGGTCATGAAGAACGACGCCGTGCTCTGGAGCCGCGACTATCTGAGCGAGGCCGCAGAGAAACTCTCGAGCGAGGAATCGCTGCTGCTGTCATTCGGCTCCGAGGCAGCACCTTATCATCCCGGCGACAACCCCCGCGGCTGGCGCCACTGGCGGGGCACCCTGACGGTCAGCAACGGCACCCTGGCCGGCTTCCAGCCCATGGACTTTCACAACCAGCTGCTGCAGGACGTGAACGCCGATCCAGAGGTCCCGAACCGCCTGACTTTCCGCACCCTGACCCGCGGTGACACGAGCTCCATCGCCCTCGACCTCGAGGCGGTGAAACGAAACACGACCATCACCCTGGCGCTCGAGGAAGCCCGCGAGAGCGGCGGCGCACCGCCCGCCTACCGACCGCCGCAGATCTCTCCGGCAGCAACGGTCGAGCTGCCACTCCGGGAACTGACCGGCAGCGGCCGCCTGGAGAGCGAGGTGGATGTCGGCGATTACACAGACCGGGTGCTGCTTCGCCGGCAGATCAGGGATGGGGCTACCGTGGTCGAGTTCGAAGTCACAGATAGCTCTGACCGTCAGGGCGACTACTACTTCGTTCGCGTGCGCCAGGCCAACGACGCCATGGCCTGGTCGAGCCCCATCTGGGTGGGCGGCCACGGCACGCGCTGATGGACTGGTTCCTGGATCCGACGCTCAAGCAGGATACGCTCGCCGTGGCGAGCCTGCGGCTCTCGGACCTCCTGCTCATGAACGATGCACGCTATCCCTGGTGCATCCTCGTGCCACGGCGCCTCGACGTGACCGAGTGGCACCATCTGGGAAGCACCGATCAGCAGGCGCTCAGTGAGGAGATCAGCACCCTGTCGACGGTGCTTGCGGCCTGGCCCGGGGTGCAGAAGCTGAACGTTGGCGCCCTGGGTAACCGGGTACGGCAGCTGCACGTGCATGTGCTGGGAAGACACGACGGGGACCCGGCCTGGCCGGATCCCGTCTGGGGTTTCGGCACCGCCGTGCCTTATGAGCCCGGCGGGGCAGCGCCGCTGTGCGAGGCGCTGCGCGCCGCCTTCGCCGGACGGCTCTGAAGGGCGGCTTCAGATCCGTTCGAGGATCGTCGCCGTGCCCATGCCACCACCGGTGCACATGGCCACCAGCGCCGTCTCCTTGTCTTCCCGCTCGAGCTGATCAACGGCCGTGCCGATCAGCATGCCGCCGGTCGCGCCGATGGGATGACCGAGCGCAATGGCGCCGCCATCGATGTTGACCACATCGTGGTCCACGCCCATGTCCTTCATGAACTTCAGAACCACGGAAGCAAAGGCTTCGTTGATCTCCCAGAGATCGATGTCGTTCTTCGACATACCCGCCTTGGCCAGACAGCGCTCAGCGGCCGGTGCGGGCGCGGTGAGCATGATGAGCGGTTCCGTACCGGCAGTCGCCGTCATCCGGATACGGGCCCGCGGCGTGAGACCGTGGGCCTTCGCATAGTCCGGGCTCACGACCAGCACGGCGCTGGCACCGTCGACGACGCCTGAGGAGTTGCCGGCATGATGCACGTGCACGAGCTCGTCGACTTCCGGGTACTTGGCTTTGGCCATTTCGTCGAAGGGCGCCGGGAAGCCCGGCACCTGGGCCGCACCCATGGCTTCGAAGGACGGCTTCAGCCCTTCGAGGCTTTCGAGCGTCGTACCCGGGCGTGGATGTTCGTCACGGTCCAGGGCCAGTTCGCCGTTCTCGTGGAACATGGGGATCAGCGCATTGTTGAAGCGGCCTTCCTCAATGGAGCGGGCTGCCCGGTTCTGCGACTCGACGGCGTAGCCGTCCACATCTGCCCGGCTGAAACCCTCGATGGTGGCAATGAGGTCCGCGGAGATCCCCTGGGGCACCTGCGGATGCAGGGCGGCGAGGTGTTCGTTGTTCGCGTGGAAGCCGTCCGCGTGCACGGGCGAATAACGGGACATGAATTCCACGCCGCCGCCGATGACGGCTTCCTGTTGACCGGACATGACGCCCATGGCGGCAAAGCTCACGGCCTGCTGACCGCTGCCGCAGAAGCGGTGCAGGGTCACGCCGGTGGTCGTCAGAGGCCAGCCGGCATCGAGGACGGACATGCGGGCAATGTCGTGGGCGTGATCGCCGCTGCCGGAACCGCAGCCGGCCACCACGTCTTCGATGTCTGCGGGGTCGAACCCCACCTTGTCTTTCAGGCCGTTCAGCACCTGCGCCATACAGCGCTGCGGGTGCATCTCGGACAGTGCGCCCACACCGGGCTTACCGCGTCCTCTCGGTGAACGGACGGCATCGATGATCCAGGCTTCTCTCATGGTCTTCCCCCTGTAAAGGCTCGTTGTTTGCGGCCGAAAGCCGTCGATTCTACTCCGGCGGTCGCGGGATGTCGTTCACGTGCACGGGCACATCGTAGCCGCGCTGCACGGCCGGCCGGTCGGCGATGGCCAGATACCAGCGCTTGAGATTCGGATAGTCCGCCCAGTCGATGGGATGCCACTCATAGCGGGATATCCAGGGCCAGGTGGCCATGTCGGCGATGGAGTAGCTGCCCGCCAGGTAATCGCGCCCGTCCAGACGCCGATCGAGGACCCCGTACAGGCGCCTGGCCTCGGCGCCGTAGCGTTCCTCGGCGTAGGGCGCCTTGCCGGGATTAAAGCGGCTGAAGTGGTGCACCTGCCCGAGCATGGGTCCAACGCCGCCCATCTGCAGCATCAGCCACTCGAGGGTCTGCCAGCGGTCGTCTCCCTGAAAGGTCCCGTGTTTGTCCGCCAGGTAAAGGAGGATGGCACCGGATTCCATGAGCGAAGTGCCAGTCTCGTGATCGACGATGGCCGGGATCTTGCCGTTGGGAGACAGCTCGAGAAAGGCCGGCTGATGCTGCTCACCTTCGCCGATGTTCACCGCATGCACCTGATAGCTTTCCCCGAACTCCTCGAGGGCGATGGAAATCTTGCGTCCGTTCGGCGTCGGCCAGCTGTAGAGATCAATCACCAGGCGTTCCTCACCGCTCAGGCAGCCCGCGCCACCCAGGATTTGCCGGCAGGTTCGAAAAACAGCTGCGGCCAGCCGCGGTCCTGCGCCACGCGGGCAAGCGAGGCCTTCGAATTGACGGCGATCGGGCGGCCGACGGCCTCCAGCAGCGGCAGGTCTTCGGCGCTGTCGGAATAGAAGTAAGCCCGTTCCAGCGGCGCTTCCATGAAGCCGACGTGCACCTCCGCCGCCGTCAGCTTCCCGGCCCCGTAGCAGGGCTTGACGTTACCGGTGATCCGGCCCTGATGAATCTCGAGTTCCGTGCAGTAAATCTGTTCGACGCCGAGCTCGCGGGCAATGGGCAGGGTCTGATAGCGGCTCGCCGAGGTGATGATCACCACCTGATGGCCGAGGGCTTTGTGCGCATCGATGAGCTGGCGGCCCTCCGGATAGATAATGGGCTTGATCCGCCGCCGGAAGGCCCGCTCTCCAAGCTCGGTGATTTCCGCCTCGCTCATGCCCACGAGGCCCTGCACGGTGGCCTCCAGCAGCTGATGGTAGTCGGAGCGGCCCAGGCCCCAGTGCAGAAAAATACCGGCGTGGGCGATGATGCGCCGCGCCGAGAGGGAGCCGGACCACATCTTCTCCAGGGCGAGGGCGGTGATCGAATAGCCGTCGATGAGCGTTCGATCGAGATCGAAGTAAGCAACCACGGACCCTGGATCCGTATCCTCCAGCGCCGTCAACGCAGCCAGATAGGCCGAGAAATCGGTGCTGTACTTTTGCTTGCTCCTGACTGACCTGGCCATGCGGTGAAAAGCGTATGAAGCGCGATGAAGGGGGGTCGGGGGCCGCTATTTAACCGTCTGAAGCCCCCCAAAGCCAGGCCGGACGTGAACGGGCGCACAGTTTTACAGTGCGGTCGTTGTGAGATTCCGCCCCTTGAGGGATGGTCCTCGTGAAGCAATCCGCGCGCGCCTGATGCAGACACCGGACGTCCTGCCATGTTCCAGATAACCCTCTGGTCCATCCCCCCACTGCTTGCCGCCCTCGTTGGCGTCGGCGTCTACCTGCGCGTGCGGCGCATGGAGCGCGTGCCAGGGATGCAGGCCCTCCTGGCACTCCTCGCCGCCGTGCTCTTCTGGTCAGGGGCCGAGTTTCTCGGCTCCCTGTTCACGGTGCCGATCATCAAGATCCTGACGGCAAAATTCGCCTACGTCGGCATGGTCATGACGCCGGTGGCCTGGCTCGTCTTTGCCGTCAGCTACACGCGCCGACAGCTGCGTCTGCCGCGCTCGGCGCTCAACGTGATCTGCATCATTCCGGCCACCACGATCGTGCTGGTGATGAGCAACGATTGGCATGGGCTCGTCTGGTCCGACATCAGCTTCATGGAGACCGCGACCAACGTCGGCATGGTCACGGCGCCGGGGCCCTGGCTTTACGTGCACGGTCTCTATTCCTACGGTCTGGCCATCGTCGCCACCACGATTCTCGCCTGGTCCATCGGCCATACCACCGGCGCCTGGAAGCCGGTCATGGCGGTGATCGCGGCGCCGACCGTGGTCGCCCTGGCGAACCTGTTTTCTTTCTCCTCGCTGAATCCCCTGCCCTGGTTCGATCTCACCACGCTGGGTTTTGCCGCCGCGGCCATGATTCTCGACAGCGGTGTGCTGCGCTACGGCGTTCTCGAGACAATCCCCGTGGTCCGCGATCGTGTCGTGGAGCAGCTCCGGGACGGCGTCATCGTCATCAATACCCGCGGCATGATCGTCGACATCAACGAGTCGGCCCTGCAGGTGCTGCGCACCAGCCGCGGTGAGCTCAACGACAAGCCGATCACCAGTTTTCTGACGACCCTGACCATGGATGAGCTCAGGGAACCCCGACCGGATGGCCAGGGCCTGGAGACGACGCTTCGCGGTCGAAGCTACGACATCAGCGCCAGCTCCCTCGATCACTCGAACCCGGGAGCCGACGTGGTCCTCGTGCTCCGGGACATCACCGATCGGCGCAAGACGGAGCAGGACCTCCTGGAAGCGCAGGAAGAACTCGTGCGCCTCGCCCACACGGACTATCTCACCGGCATTCACAACCGCCGCTTCTTCATGCAGCGCCTCACAGAAGAGGTGGAGCGGGTCCGCCGCCACGGCAGTCAGCTCTCCGTGCTGCTGTTCGACCTCGACCACTTCAAGCAGGTGAACGACAGCTGCGGGCACTACGCGGGCGATCAGATCCTGAAAGCCGTGGCCGACGTCAGCACCCAGGTGAAGCGGATCACGGACATCGCGGCGCGCATCGGCGGCGAGGAATTTGCGCTGCTGCTGCCGGAAACCGATCAGACCGGTGCCGTGCGCACGGCCCAGCGCCTGCGCCAGGCCATCGCCCGGATTTCCCATCCGGCAACGCAGCAGGCAGAGCTCAAAGTGACCGCAAGCATTGGCGTTGCCACTGTCGGCGCCCTGAGTCAGGACCTCGAGAACGTCCTCAACCACGCCGACGAAGCGCTCTACAAGGCGAAGAACGCCGGGCGCAACGCCGTCTGCTGCGCAGACATTTCCGCTACGGCGTAAGCACCTCGGGCCCGTCTGCCGCCGCCGGGGACTCCGCCGTTGGCGTATCCGCTGCGGGCGCATCCGGCGCCAGAGGCGCAAGCAGTTCCTCGGGGGCAATGAGCATCTGCTCCACGAGGTAGCTCGCGACCCGGTACGCCCCTGGGTGACGGTCGCTGGTCACGACGTACTCATCGGCGTCCGCATTAAAGCGGAAGTCCAGGCGCTGACTGCCCGCTGCGGTCTCCAGGCTGAGCGAGCCAGAGGCGATGGCCGGCACCGATGCCGTGCCCGCTTCCCCGGCGTCTTCCGCCGTCTCACCGCCGTTGCCACCGATCGGCTCTTCATGGCGCCCGAGCACCGTCAGGCCCTCGATCCGCTCCACGAACCCCATCACCGCTTCTGCGTCTGTGGCCGCATCGTCGAGACGCCAGGCCCCTTCCGCATCGAGCTGCAGGCGGCGACCGTCATCGAAGACGATTCCCTCGAGACCGCTGCTCTGCAGCAGCCCTTTGTCCAGCCAGTCGTCGAGGTCGGTCGGCAGCTGGTGTACGCCGAAGTCGATGCTGTAAATGGCGTCTTCTCCCTCGCGGCGGGCGTGCACGCGCCGGAAGCCCGGCGACGTACCGAGATAGAGCGTCACCGGGTCCGCCTCTGCCAGCGTCAGCTGCACGCGCCGCTGGAAGGCATCATCCTCGACCTCGAAGCGTTCCCGAGCGCCGGCGCTGGTCGCCACGGGCCAGGCTGCGCGACCGGCCCCGAGGGCTTCGATAGCGTCGAGCAGCTTGTCACCATCGGCCGGCAGTCCGTCGACGGTCCAGCCACCGTCCGCCCGGACCGCCATCACCGTTGCACCCTCACCATCTTCGATCTCGAGACCGGTAACGGCCTCCGGCTCCAGCTCGAGGAGCAGGGCAGCGTCTCCGCTCTCCTCGCCGACGAGGACCACCGCGGCAATAATCAGCAGCTGCACGATCAGCAGGGCAGCAAGCAGCGGTAAGCGTCCGTTCATGACGCACCTCCCGCTACCCAGGATGCATAGGTACTCTGCCTCGCCGCCAGGCGGCGCCGATGGATGAAAAAGACGAGGCCGATACCAAGCACCGCAAGGCCGTAGTTCGCAAGCTCCACCGCCAGCTGCGAGGACTCGTCCATGGGCGGCAGCGTGCGGTTGAACTGCCCGCGACCGCGAATCTCCAGCAGGCTGCGGTCTTCCAGCGACCAGTCGACGATGTTTGCCATGAGCTGCGTGGTGTTGCTGTAGATCACCCCCTCCGCCGAGCCGATGAATCTCAGGATCTGATCCGCCAGGAAGGTATTCGAGGCAAAGACGATGAGCCGCGCACTCTCCGGCGATCGATCAATCACGCTGCCGACGAGGAACTCGGGTTCCGTATCGTCTTCCTCGCTGCCCGTCTCCTCGATCTCGCCTTCCGATTCCGGCGGCGCCAGGAGCGGCGAGCGTTCGCCGGCGAAGGCCGATTCAAAGCGGCCTTCAACCATCACCGCCAGCGGCTGCGCTGCGAGCTCGCCGGCAGGAGTGAAGGCAGAGAGCCCGGCTTCCGTGATCCGCGGCATGACGTCGAGATCCGCCGAAAGCCAGCTGCCCGGAGAACTCTCGAGCAGCCTGGTCACGGTTCGACCGCCGGCCTCCGGCACTTCCGCTCTGACCGGCGAGCCCCAGCTCATGGTGAGCTGTGGAATCCCGGCAAAAAAGCCCGCTTCCTCGTTGATACCCTCCGGCGGGCGCAGGTCTGAGAAGTAGGGATAGTCGAGCATCACCAGCTCCTGGAAGCTGAAGCCACCGACCTGCCGCGTCACCGGCGCCGGGAACGCGGCGTTCTGCGGATCCATGACGAAGCTTTCGTCGAGCGTGATCCCATGATGCCGCAGCCAGTCCGTGAGCCCGCTGCTTCGCGGCATGGCCACGAGGGACTGCTGCTGCAGGGACGCATTGAACGGCGAGGTGGCCAGCACCACGGTGCCGCCGCGCATGAGGAACTGGTCGATGGCGAAGACCTGTTTCTCCTCGAAACTGTCCGGGTCGACCACAAACAGCACTTCCGCCGAGTCGGGCACCACACCGTCTTCGAGCTGAGTGAGCTCAACGTCGAAGTCCGCCTGGAGAAACTCAGTGAGCTGCTGGAACTGGTTACCGGCCGGCGGCGGCCCCATACCCATGTAAGGCGGGGTTTCCGGCGCCACCAGCGCCACGCTCTTGAGCAGTCCGGAGGCAAACCGCTTCAGGCCCTCTTCGATGCCGCGGGTCGTCGCTTCTGCCGAAAGCCCTTCCGGCAGCGGTATCTGCACGACCGTCTCGCCATCCGTGAGCGTCAGATAGAAATAGAAAGTCTCCGGATCAAACAGACTCAGGGCCATGGGCTGAAAGCCGTAGTTGGCACCAATGTCCAGCGCCAGCGTGCCGTCACCGGCCTCCGGATCGAGAAACTCGAAACTGAAGCGGCCGTCGGACTCAGCCACGAGCTCTTCGAGGGCCTGTGCAAGCACGCCGCGATAGTCGACGAGCGGTTCCGGCAACCGGTCGTCGGCGGAGAAGTAGCCGACGAAGCGCACGGGATCGGCGATGTTGGCGAAGATGCTGTCGCCGCCCTGGAAGCCGAAGAGCACCTGCTTGATGGCACGGGTGAGATCAAACTCCGGGTTTCGAAGCTGCACGTCGAGTTCCGACTCACCAACCACCTTGACCTCGATGAGATCGCGGAAACCCAGCACCTCGTACTGATCCCCATAAGTGATCAGGACATCGAAGTAGGAATTCATGAGGCTCGACTGATAGCGGTCGGCAACCTGGAAGGGCACCGGCCGGATGCCATACTTGGTGTTGATCTCGTCCTCGAGGGCCGGATCGTCGATGGGATCGAGAATCTCGACCCGCACGTCCGCACCGCCGGCAACGGCGAACTCCTCGAGCAGGTCGCGGAGCTGGGGCACGAGCGGCGCCAGGAGCGGATGGGTCTTGGCGCTGAAGAATCCCTGAATCTTGAGCGGTTCCCTGAGCTGCGAGAGATAGCCGCGGGTCGCGTCGGACACCGTATAGATCTGGCCTTCGGTCATGTCCACCCGGAGCTTGCCGAAACCCGCGAGCCAGACGTTCGCCAGCAGCAGGTTGGCCACCAGCAGCGTGGTCCCGAGCACCCAGCCGCGATGATGGCCCCGGTCACCATCGCGGGCCCAGCGCTGCACCTCGAGGGAATAGACGTTCAGGGCCAGGAACAGGACCAGCAGTGAGCCGTAGAAATAGAGGTCGCGGAAGTCGATGACGCCTCGGGTGATGGCGTCGAAACGCGACCCGCTACCGAGGGCTCGCATGAGATCCGCGAGACGGCCGCCGACGAGGTCCGTCAGTACCGGGCTGCCGACGAGATAGAACACGCCGCAGGCAAAGGTCGCGATGATCAGGCTCACGATCTGGCTGTCCGTGCGGGCGCTGACGAACAGGCCAATGGCGAGATAGGCACCGCCGAGCATCATGGCCGCCAGGTAACCGGCAAACACCGGACCCCAGTCGAGATCGGCAATGAGCGCCACGCTCACGGGCAGCGGCAGGGTCAGGAGCAGGGCGAGGCCAAGCAGCGCCCAGCAGGCGAGGAACTTGCCGCAGACGAACTCCCAGGTGGTCGCCGGCAGGGTGACGACGAACTCGAGGGTGCCGGTCCGCCGCTCTTCACTCCACATCCGCATGGTGAGCGCCGCCGAAAGAAAAATCAGTAGCACGGGCATCCACTCGAACATGGGGCGGACGTCGG
This sequence comes from Pseudomonadales bacterium, assembly GCA_965230005.1. Lineage (GTDB taxonomy): Bacteria > Pseudomonadota > Gammaproteobacteria > Pseudomonadales > Azotimanducaceae > SZUA-309. The sequence continues at coordinate 4,321,541 of OZ245934.1, read as the reverse complement.
CCACGTTGCGGGCAAAAAACGCCTCTCCCCAGAAGAAAACGAAGAGGGTCACCGCCAGAAACACGAGCAGGAACAGGTAGCCGATGGGCGACGCGAAGAAGAGCGTCAACTCCTTGCGGGCAATCCGGGTGACGAGGTCAGGCCGCATGCGCCACCTCCTTCGCCGGTGCCGTATTCACTTCACGGAACACCGTTTCCAGATCCCGACGGCTGGGGTTCAGCTCGTAGATCGGCTGCCCGGCGGCGGCCAGGGCCTCTGCAACGGCAGCGGCGGCGGCGTCGAGGTCGCCAGTGGCTCTGAGGTGCCAGGCGCCGTTCTCCCCGGCTTCGACTCCGTCGATCGAAGGCAGCCCGTGCAGCGTTGCGGTGAGATCGATCCCGGGCGCCGAACGCAGCTGCAACCGGTCGCTGACCTTGAGATCGGCCAGGCGCTCATCGAGCACGAGCGCGCCGCCGCGAAGAATCATGGCCCGATCACAGATGGCGTCCACTTCCTGCATGATGTGCGTCGACAGGATGACGGTCGCCTGCTCCGCGAGGCGCTCGATCAGTTCCCGCATGTGCTCCGTCTGACTCGGGTCGAGGCCATTCGTCGGTTCGTCGAGAATCAGCAGTCGCGGCTCGTGGAGAATCGCCTGGGCGACACCCACCCGCTGCTTGAAACCCCGGGACAGGGTGGCTATCGGCTCGAGGGCTTTGCTTTCCAGCTCCGTCGCCTCGATGGCGCGGCGGACCGCTGGGGCCGGTTCGATGCCTCGCAGGCGCGCCGCATAGTCCAGGTAGTCGGCGACGGACAGTTCCGGGTAGAGGGGCAGGTTTTCCGGCAGATAGCCAAGACGCTCCTGGACCGTCTTCGGATCTTCGCTGAGATCGATGCCATCGACGACCACCCGACCGGCGCTCGGCTCGAGATAACCGGTGAGCATCTTCATGATCGTCGTCTTCCCGGCGCCGTTGTGTCCGAGAAGACCCACGATCTCCCCCTGGGAGATCGCGAAACTGACGTTGTCTACGGCAAGAAAGTCACCGTAGCGGCGGGCGAGCTGCTCGGCTTCGACCATGCAGGGATCCTCCTGGCGCTTAAGTTTTTCAAGACGCGGAAAATAGGGATTGGGCTCAAAATTTCAACTCGAATTCGCAAACAGGTGCGGCTCCGCTATCCCCCTGCTAGGGTTCGACCATGACTGAGACTCTGAACGAAGCCCTGCACATCCCGGGACCGGCCGGTGCCCTCGAAGCCCGGCTTACGGGGCCGGTTACGGACCGCATCGCCGTGCTGTGCCATCCGCACCCGCTTTACGGCGGCTCCATGCACGATGGCGTGCTGGCGATTCTCGCCGATGCGCTGGCGAGTGCCGGGGTGGCCGCGCTCCGTTTCAACTTCCGCGGCGTCGGTGGCAGCGAAGGATCCCACGACGGCAAGGGGGGAGAGCGCAGCGACCTGGAGGCGGTCCTCAACTGGCTGCGGTCCAGCCATCCCGACGCAACGCTGCTCCTCGGCGGCTACTCTTTCGGCGCCAGCGTCGTCTCCACCCTGGAGGATCCCGGACCTGCGGAACGGGTGCTGCTGATCGCGCCACCGGTGGGAAATCTCGAGACCAAGGCGCCGGACGGGACCATCCCAGTGCATGTTTTTGTCGGAGATCAGGACGCCTTCGTGGACCTCAACGCCCTCGAAGCAGCCTGGACGCAGGCCGACATCCACGTGCTCCCGGGCGCCGACCACTTCTTCGGCACCGCCGTCGCCGAGCTGCAGGCGGCCATCAGCAGCGCCCTGAGGCCGACGTCCCTGACGTTTCCCTGACACGCGGCGAGGCGCCTCAATGCAGCCGGACGCCGCCGACCCACTGATGACCATAGTAGAGCCCGGCGTAGGCAATCAGGCCGAGGATCACCGGGAGAATCAGTTCGCGTCCCACCAGGCGATTTCGGCCGGACAGAATCGCGGCGAAAGGCACGTTCGAGGTGACGTCCGCATAGGCCGTCCAGCGGTCGCCGAGGGTTGCCGCCTTGCGCTGGTCCATGAGCACGGTGCCGAGACCGGCGAGCAGCAGGAAACTGGAGAAGAACACGACCGAGTGGCTGTCTCCATTGGCGAGCATGTGGGCCACAGCCCAGATGAGCGCGCCCCATTGAAAGGGATGGCGGGTGATGCGGATTACCCCCCTGGCCAGCTCATCGTCCGCGCGGTCCGGCGCCGCATCGAGCAGCCCCTCGGCGCCGACCAGCGTCGGATTCCTGACCAGGAAGCTGCCGATGGCAAGCACCAGCGCCAGCGGCATGAGCAGCTTCGCCGCCAGGTAAAGTTCCGGCGACGGTGTCCACAGATATTCGAAGCGCGGCAGATCGTTGTAGAGCCAGATGAGGTACGACAAGGTGCCGATCGCAACCACCGAGTAGAACGCCAGAAATCCCCGTTCGCCGAGCACGGCCACCATGCGGGCGCGCAGCGGCGTGCTGCTGAGCCCGAGATGGGTGCCGAGAAACAGCAGGGCCGCCGGTAACAGACTCACGGCGCGACACCGATGAGGTGCCGGGCCGGGCCGCCTTGCTGCCACCACCGCCCGTTGCTCCGCCGTTCCTCGCGCCGCTGCCGTTGTCCTGTCGCCTGCAAGATGCCTCCGTTCCTTCGCGGCGCGCATGGGCTAAGGTAGGCGCCGAACCAAGAGGGGACACTACCGATGCAGAGACTCGCAGGGAAGACGGCGCTGATCACCGGCGCCGCCCGGGGGCTGGGGGCCGCCATCGCCGGACGCTTTGCGGAAGCGGGCGCGCGGGTGATCGTGAACGACCTGTCGCTGGCTGCCGCAGAAGGCACCGCCGAGCGTCTGGGCGGCCATGCGCTTGCCTGTGACGTGGCCGACTCGAATTCCGTCACCGCCATGTTCGAGCAGGTCCGCGAGCTCACCGACGAGCTGCACGTGCTCGTCAACAATGCCGGAATCAGCGGCATCGAAGGCGACAACGATGCCCGGGAACGGATCAGGCTTCGCGCCGAAGCCATGGCTCGGGGAGAGGTGCCCGAAGACGACCGGGGAATCACCGAGGTCACGGACGAGCAGTGGCGGCGCATGCTTGCGGTGCACATGGACGGCACCTTCAACTGCTGCCGGGCTGCCGCACCGCTCCTGCCGGACGGCGCCAGCATCATCAATATGGGCAGCATCATGGGCACCCTCGGCCGTGGCGGGGGCCTGGCCTACTGTGCCGCCAAGGCAGGCATCCTCGGCTTCACCCGGGCCCTCGCCCACGAGCTGGCGCCGCGCAACATCCGGGTCAACGCCATTGCGCCGGGCTGGATCCATACGGACATGACCGATCCGCTGGCGCCCATGCATCCCTTTCTGGAGATGCAGACACCCATGGGCCGCATGGGTGAACCGGACGATATCGCCTGGGCCGCCGTTTATCTGGCCAGTGACGAAGCCGGATTCGTGACCGGCCAGACCCTGTCGCCGAACGGCGGCTGGCACATGAGCCAGTAATCCCGCTCACACCAGCGCGGCGGGAGCGACGGGCCCGGCCCTAGGCGGCGCCAGACCCGGCGACAGCGTCGATGAGGATATCGAGCACCTCGTTCGGGCACTCGGACATCATGGAATGGCCCGAGCCCGCGAGGGTGTGCACGCGGGTATCCGGGCCCAGGCCTTCAGCGACCTTGAGACCGGCCTTCTGCGGCGTCATGCGATCTTCCGTGCCGACCACAACCGTCGCCCGGGCCGTAACCGGTCCGAGTTCCGAAGGGTCGAAGGCATTGCAGGCGGTGAGATCGGCGAAGTAGACCCCCGGCGCCAGCCGCTGGAGCAGCCGCTCTCCGCCGCGAAGCACGAACATCCCCGGCACCGGATTCCCACCGAGGCTGCCGCGGGTGCTGTGGCTCCAGCTGTTTGCCATGTCGAAGGCGGCATGATCGTCGTCTTCGGCCGCATCGAGAAGCAGATGTGTCACGGGCATGGGCAGGGAGGCACCAAAAAGCACAATCGAGGAGGTCCGTTCAGGATGCCGCGCCGCAAAGGTGACGGCGACGAGGGACCCCATGGAATGTCCGACCACCGTTGCCGCCGGCACCGCCAGCGTGGCAAAGAGTTCAGCAAGCCAGTCCGCCATGGCTTCGATGCTGGTCAGCGGTTCACCGGCGCTGCGGCCATGACCTGGTAAGTCCGGTGCCAGCACCGCAAAACCCTGTCGGGCGAAGTATCGGGCCTGCATGACCCACACCGTGTGATCCATACCGGCGCCGTGCACGAAGAGCACGGCCGGTTGCTCCGGCGCGAAGGGCCGGCTCCCGGTTCCGACATGGGTTTCCTGACCCAGCACCGTCACTTTCATGTCCGCGCTCCCGTCAGCCGGGCAACGGTCTTCAGGCCCTGCTTGAGATCGCCGATGAGGTCCCGGGGGTCTTCGAGACCGACGGAGAGGCGGATGAGCCCTTCCCCGATCCCCGCGGCCGCGAGGGCCTGTGCGTCCATCCGATGGTGCGTCGTGCTCGCCGGATGGATGACCAGGGACTTCGCATCCCCCACGTTTGCCAGGTGCGAAAAGAGCTCGAGGGATTCAATGAACGCCCTGCCCGCTTCCCGGCCGCCTTCGAGCTCGAAGCTGAAGACCGCGCCGGCGCCCTTCGGGAGCAGGGCCTTGGCCAGGTCGTGGTCCGGATGCTCGGGCAGTTCGGGATAGCTGACGCTGCGGACGAGGTCTTCTCCCGCGAGAAAGTCGACGACGGCGCGGGTATTGGCCACATGCCGGTCCATCCGCAGAGGCAGCGTTTCCAGCCCCTGCAGCACCTGAAAGGCCGTCATGGGCGCCATGCAGGCGCCGAAATCGCGTATACCTTCTTTCCGGGCGCGGGTGATGAAGGCCGCCGGGCCAAACTCTTCCGCGAAGACCAGGTCGTGAAAACCCGCATAGGGCTCCGTGAGGGTGGCAAAGCGGTCCGACGCCTCCCAGTCGAAGGTACCGCCGTCGACGAGCAGGCCGCCGATGACGACGCCATGGCCGCTCAGGAACTTGGTGGCTGAATGCATCACCAGATCGGCACCGAGAGCAACAGGCTGACACAGATAGGGTGTGGTGAACGTTGCGTCGACCATGAGGGGCAGGCCGTGCTCATGAGCAACGCGCGCCACCTCCGGCACGTTCAGGACTTCGAGGCCCGGGTTGCCGAGAATTTCACCGAAGAGCAGGCGCGTTCGCTCGGTGATCGCGGCCGCGAAGGCGGCCGGGTCTCTGGGGTCGACGAACGTCGTGTTGATGCCGAAGCGTGGCAGGGTGTATTCGAGAAGATTGTGCGTGCCGCCGTAGAGCGACCGGGAAGCAACGATGTGATCGCCGGCGGAGCAGATCGTCGCCACCGCCAGGTGCATGGCGGCCTGTCCGCTCGCCGTGGCAATGGCCCCCACGCCCCCGTCCAGAGCCGCAATGCGCTCCTCGAGAACGGCGTTCGTGGGGTTGGAAAGCCGCGAATAGACGTGCCCGGCTCGCTCGATGTTGAACAGGCCCGCCGCAAAGTCCGAGTCCGGAAAGACGAAACTCGCCGACTGATAGATCGGCGTCGCCCGCGCACCGGTGCTGGGATCCGGTCGCGCACCCGCGTGCAGAGACAGGGTATCGAAGCCGGGGCCCCGGGGGCCACGGTGCTCTCGTTTGCTCATGGCGGTTCCGTGAAAACGCTGTGGCTCAGAAAACTATCGCAGTTCCAGGCTTTTTGCTTGAATCGATGGCAGCGGGCTGCAGCCAAGGGGAGCGAGCGCATGACTGGAACCACCGACACCTATCCGGCGGCACTGCCGCTGTCGCAGACCCTGCGTACGGCACACCGACAGGCCCTCGAGACCATTGCCGGGCCGGGGCCCTCCTTTTCCGGCGCAGAGCGCCTGGCCATGGTCGAAGCAGCCCGCGCCGCCGTCGGCTGTAAGCTCTGCGAAGCACGAAAAGACGGACTGAGCCCGGCACTCCTGGGCGAGCATGACGGTCCACAGGTGCTGTCGCCGACGGCGACTGACGCCATTCATCGAATCCGAACCGATCCAAACCGACTGACAAAGCGCTGGTTCGACGCCGCCAGCGCAGACCTGGGCGTTGCCGGCTACCTCGAGCTGGTCAGCGTGGTGACAAGCGCCGTCATCATCGACACGCTGCATCAGGCTCTGGACCTGCCCCTGGCGCCGCTCCCTGCGGCGCAGCCCGGCGCACCGACCGGCGACGTGCCCGGTGACGTGATCGACGACGGTGCCTGGGTGCCGATCACAGCCGCGCCGCGGACCATGGCCGACACGGGCCTGCCGGAAGTGCCGAACATCGTTCGCGCCATGGGTCGTGTTCCGCAGGCGGTGGCGCTCTTCTTCGGCACCTTCCGACCGCACTACGCCCTGAAGGACATCCAGCTCTCGCTGTCGCAGGCCCAGGCAGAGCTCGTCGCCGCCAGGGTCTCCGCCTGGAACGAATGTTTCTACTGAACCACCTCACACACCATGCTGCTCCGGGCGAGCGGCGAGCGCGAAGACCGGGACTACGATCTCCAGGCGGTCACCGATCCCGATGCGGACTCGGGGCTCGCCCACGACAGGCTGCTCCGGGCTTTGGCGGAACAGACCGCCGGCAGCCAGTGGCAGGCCCTCGAGGCCACTCGCCACGAAGCCGCAGCAGCCATGGGTGAACAGCAGATGGTAGACGCGCTGGTTGTTGCCAGCGCCTTCAACGGCATCACGCGGGTCGCCGATGCCACGGGCATTCCCCTCGATGAGAATACGGCGGCGACCACCGGCAGTCTGCGCGCGGCCGTGGGCCTCGACGACTTCGACTATGGCGTGAAGAGCGCCCGCTACGGCTGAAAACAGGCGCTTCAGTGGGTCAGAGCCCAGTCTAGGGCGCGACCGGTAAGCGGCTGACTCAGGGTGTGGGCAGCGATGGTCTCCGGCTCGTAGGGGGCCATTCCGGCGATGGCCCGGGCCGCCATGAGCCCGCTCTCGATGGCCGGGCCGATCCCCTCGCAGAGGTCTCTCGTGGCGAGACCGAGCGCATCACCGACCAGGAAGGCGTTCCCCTGCTGAGCGGAGCGTGGCGCGGGCGGCGCCTCGCGCAGGAAGTAGCTGTAGCCCCCCGGAGCGCCGGGATCGTCTTCCAGATAGCCTTCCCGGAGCAACCGGTCGACCAGCGCCTGCCAGTGCCAGCGGATGTCGCGTGGGCCTTTGAGCTTGCCACTCACAGCGCCGATGCCGACGTTCACGTAGCCGTTTTCCTTCGGGACGAACCAGCTGTAACCGGGTAAACCGTGCTCGAAAAACCAGAGATGGCAATCGCCGTCGCGGGCACGCTGCTCGAATTCGAGTTCCTGTGTCACCACCTGCAGCGATCGGTTCCGCGGCTCCCGGCCTTTGAAGAGCTCGCGGAACACCGGGCAGCGCGTCCCCCCGGCACCGATGAGATAACGACAGCGAAACTGATCGTCGATGCGGAAACCGTGCCCGTCGCGGGTAACGTGACGCACCTTGTGCTGTTGTACGGACACACGGGCGCGCTCCAGGAGCCAGTGATCGAACTCGAAGCGCCGGATCGAGTGTTGCGCCGACCGGTACGGAAAGCGCACGCCTTTCACGGCAATGCGCAGAGCCTCGAAGGTGAGGAAGCGATGCGGGTAATCGGCCGGCGTGAACTCGAGGGCTTCCAGCACCGCCGGGGTAATCCATCCCGCGCAGAGTTTTTCCCGGGGAAAGGTCTCACGGTCGAGCACAAGACAGTCCACACCTTCCCGCTGCAGGGCCCAGGCCGCGGCAGCGCCCGCGGGACCGCCGCCGACGATGATGACGTCATGCTCGGCGGTCATGCGACCGCGCCATTCAGATAGAGGCGGTCGCGGGTGATCGGCAGCACGTCGGCGCCCTGACGCTGAAAGAGCACCTGAAAGAGCTGCAGCTGGCCGTGCTGGAAGGCCGAGATGGATCCGGAGAGATACAGTCGCCAGGCAGCGAGGAACTGCTCGTCGAACATCTCGACGATCTGCGCCGCGTTGGCTTCATAGCGGTCGAGCCAGTCCGTGAGGGTGCGGGCGTAGTGTGAGCGCAGGTTCTCCACGTCCATGATCACGAACTCGAAGGGCTCGAAGATCTCCATCATCTCCTTCAGGGTCGGCGGGTAGGCGCCGGGAAAGATGTAGGCCTCAATCCACTCGTTCATGCGCCGGGGAACGTTCCGGCCGATGGAATGTACGAGACCGCGGCCGTCGGACTTCAGGCAGCGATCGATGATCCCGCCGAGTGCCGCGTAGTTCGACAGGCCGACGTGCTCCAGCATGCCGACGGAAACGAAGACGTCATAGCGGCCACTGATGTTCCGGTAGTCCTCTTCCACATACTCGACGAGATTGCCGAGGCCTTCCTCGTCCGCTCGCGCCCGGGCATAGGCCACCTGCTCTGAGGAAATGTTGTAAGAGCGGACCCGTACGCCGTAGCGGCTCGCCATGAAACGCGCCAGGCCACCCCAGCCGCCCCCGGCCTCGACAACCGCCTCACCGGCTTTGAGATTCAGCTTCCGGCACAGAAGATCCAGCTTTGCCTGCTGTGCAGCTTCGAGGGTCGTCGCATCCGTGGGGTAGTAGGCGCAGGTGTACTGCAGATAGTCGTGATCGAGCCAGAGACGGTAGAAGTCGTTGCCGAGGTCGTAGTGGCTGTGAATGTTCTCCTTGGATCCGGCCAGCGTGTTGGCCCGGGGGCGTTTTTCCAGCGCCTTGCGCAGCATCCTGGAAAAGGGACCGGCTTCCCGCTTGGCCCGCTGAATGGCAACGTCGATGGCATCGAGGGTGGCAACGAGATCGCCTTCGACGGTCAGACGACCGTCCGTGAACAACTCACCGAAGGACTTTTCCGGTTTCTGCATGAGGGCAAAGAGGGCCCGGCGGTCCTGAAGGCGAACCACGGCAACGGGATGGCTGCCCGCCGGCAGCACATGGACCTGCTCTCCGTCCGAGAGTTCGATGGTAACGGGCGGTGCCCCAACCGCATCGAGCAACCGCCTGACGAGCCATCTTTCCAGCTGGCCAGACATCGCTTTCCCCTGTCTCTCGAGGCAATCATAGAAAACTGCCTGCGCTTTTCCACTCCTCCACCAATTTGGGAGTGACTGGCTTCGGGGCGTTCGAGGTCGTGTCAGCCGCGTATGTCGCTGGCCGAGGGGCCCTGGGGGTCAGCCGACCCGTTCGTTGGCGGCCACCGTGAGCTCGTGAATGGCGTCGACGATCTCGGGCCAGAGCGGTTCCGGCAGATCGTGGCCCATGCCTTCCATGAGCATCATCCGGGAACCGTGCAGGGCCTGATGGGTATCGTGCCCGCCTTCGGGTCTTACGAGCGGATCTTCCGAGCCATGAATCACCAGCGCCGGCAGCTCCAGAGATTCGAGAGCAGGTCGGCGATTGCCGTGGGCGGCGATGGCCGCCATCTGCCGGGCAACGCCTTCCGGATAAAAAGCCCGGTCGTAGCCTTCTGCTGCCCGGGTGCGGGCCACCTCCTCCGGCACCGGATAGGCGGGCGACCCGATCACTTTCGACACCATGAGGGTCCGCTCGATGGCGCCTTCCCGGGAGTCGGCAGCTGGGCTGAGCATGGCACCCACAGCTTCGTCTGAACTCGGTGGCAGCTCGGGATTCCCCGTGGACGACATGATCGACGTCAGGGAACGGATCCGTTCCGGCGCGCTGAGCGCCATGGCCTGCACGATCATGCCGCCCATAGAGGCACCGCAGACATGCGCAGACGCCAGTTCCAGAGCGTCGAGCAGCCCGAAGGCGTCTGCTGCCATGTCGTCGAGACTGTAGGGGGCTTCCGCCTGCTCACCGGCCAGGAGCTGCGTGGCGATGGCACCCATGTCCGGCATGCCGAGATGGCCGAACTTCTCCGACAGGCCCGCATCCCGATTGTCGAAGCGGATCACATAGTGGTCGCGGTCGGCGAGCTGGGTGCAGAACTCGTCGCGCCAGTGGATCATCTGCGCGCCGAGACCCATGACGAGCAGCAGCGGCCGGGCGTCACGGTGGCCGAAGGTGTCGTACTCGAGGGTGATACCGTTGGCGGTGAGCTGGGCCATGGGTCGCGGTTCCTGGTGCTTCGAATCGAACCCGGGATTCTTCCCAATGGCTTGAGGGAGCGCAACAACCCCGGTACTTTGCCCGCCATGAAAACACCATTTCCTGATGCCACGCTCATTGAGCTCGGCGACGTCACCCTCGAAACCTTTACGGCCGGACCCGCGGACGGTCGGCCCGTCGTGTTGTGCCACGGCTGGCCGGAGCACGCTTTCTCCTGGCGCCATCAGATCCCCGTGCTTGCCGACGCCGGCTATCACGTCATCGTTCCGAATCAGCGTGGTTACGGCGCATCGAGCCGACCGGAGCCGGTCACGGACTACGACATCGAGCACCTCACCGGGGATCTGGCCGCCCTCCTCGACCACTTCGGCCACCAGGAAGCGCTGTTCGTCGGCCATGACTGGGGCGCCATCGTGGTCTGGAACATGGCGCTCCTGCACCCGGAACGGGTCAGCGGCGTCATCAATCTGAGCGTGCCGTTCATGGAACGGGGGGAAACGCCCTGGGTCGATTTCTGGGAGCAGATGCTCGGCGGCGACTTCTATATCGTGCACTTCAACCGCCAGCCGGGCGTGGCCGATGCCGCCTTTGCGGCCAGTCCGGAGCGCCTGCTGCGGAATCTGTATCGGACCAACCAATGGCGGGCCGAGCCCGTAGACCTCGGCCCCGGCATGCCGTTCATCAACATGGCGAGCGTCGAGACCATGCCGGGCGAACTGATGATGAGCGAGGAGGATCTCGCGGTCTTCGTCGACAGTTTTAAGGCATCCGGATTCACCGGCGGCATCAACTGGTACCGCAACTTCAACCGCAACTGGGAAATCGTCGGCCGCGTCGAGCAGAAGATCGGGCAGCCGACCCTCATGATCTACGGCGCCCACGACATGGTGCCGCCGTCTCCCAACCTGGGAAGTTTCGTCGCCGATCTCGAAACGGCCACCCTCGACTGCGGCCACTGGATTCAGCAGGAGCGGCCCGCGGAAACCAATTCGCTCATGCTCGACTGGCTCGGGCGTCGCTACCCGGCCTGATGGTCCGACCCAGAGTCAGAACCCGGAGTCAGAAAATGGCGAGCAGCGCACCGATCAGGCCACCAAAGATCAGCGTGACGTTCGCCGCCGCCGTCACCAGCATGCCCGGACCCCGCTTCTCGGCATCGGCGACGTAAGTGCGGAAGTAGAGCGCCCGCCCCACGAGGAAAGCCAGTCCAGCCGCCACGGCCAGCAGTTCGTGCACGAACCAGGCGGTTGCGAAGAGGGCCGGCAGGAAGATCACCAGCTGCTCGAGGGTGTTCTGATGCGCCCGATAAACCCGCTCAAAGGCCGGATCGCCGCTTACGGCCGGTGCCGCAACCCCCGTTCTGCCACGAGCCCGGCCGACCTCGGCGCCGAAGTATAGATACTGGATGAGCGCCAGCATGGCGATGATCGTGGCGTAGGCCATGGCTTCTGATTCTCCTGTGGTTTGCTGGGCGTGCGTCGGCCGGGCAACGAAAGTCAGACGCGGGTCATGAAGCTCGCGGTCGCCTCGGCGACGAGTTCGTCGTCCGCGGCTCGAAGGACCCGTCCTGCCATCTGCGCAAGGCGCCCCTTGCGCTTCAGGCAGCGGCCTTCGAGGCGCACCGGCGTGCCGATGGGCAGCTCGCCCCGATAGCGGATCTCGGCCTTTGCCGTCATGCACTGTATTCCCTGGAGCCAGAGCCAGTTGGCCATGACGTCGTCCAGGAGGCTGAAAACGATGCCGCCGTGGGTAACCCCTTTATAACCGGCATGTTCGTCTCTGGCGGTGAACTCGGCGCGGCAGACGTCGCCGTCCATACGGAACTCGAGCTTCAGCCCGATGGGATTCCCCGGGCCGCAGACGAAGCATCCGTTGGAGGCATTCTGCAGGGCTGTTTCGCGACTCATGGGGTGGCAGTTCTCCTTCTTGGCGCTCGAGCGAGGACCCGTCCGCACTGATCACGGGTATCATGGTAGTTGTGTATCCCATCGAGTTCATCCGCGACCGGCTGGCCGAGCATCAGCCGGAAGCCTTCTCCGTGAAGGAGAATACCCGGCAAGCGGCTGTGGCCGTGATCCTGCGCAATGAAGCTGACGGCGATCCGCGGGCAACGGAGATCCTATTCATCAAACGGGCGGAGAAGCCGGGCGACCCCTGGTCAGGGCACATGGCTTTCCCCGGCGGCCACCGCGAGGAGAGTGACGCCGACCTGAAAGCCGCCGCCATGCGCGAGACCCTGGAGGAAATCGGCCTCGATCTCTCTGCAGGCACCTATCTCGGCGCTCTCGACCAGCAGCGTGCCATGCCCCGCGGACGACCCCTGAACATGCTCATTGCGCCCCATGTCTTCAGTCTGAAGGGAGACCCGGCTTTCGCGCCGAACTACGAAGTCGACGAGGTGGTGTGGACCGATCTCGGGGGCCTCGTCAGCGGCGATCGCCACGACTGGGAAACGCGACCCATGGCCGGTCGGCCCACGGTCTTCAACGGCTATCGACTCGAGCGCGGCCACTTCGTCTGGGGCCTGACCTATCGGATGCTGAAAACCTTCTTCGAAACGCTGGATCCGAGCTGGGAGGCGCCGCCGGAACGCTGAGGGCCGCCTTGTCGTCGAGCCGTCAGCCGGACGCCGCGTCCCAGCCGTGATAGCTGGCGATGGCGAGCCCCGCTGCCACGCTCGTGAACGGATCGTGCTCCACGACGCGGCCGGGAAAGTGGTTTTCGAGAATGCGCCGGACCGCAGGGATCAGGCTCGAGCCACCGGTGCAGAGCACGATGTCGACCTCCTGCCCGAACAGGCCGGCACGGGTGAGCGTATCGTTCAGGGCGGCTTCCACGAGGGCCAGCTGGTCGGCAATGAGCGCTTCGAATTCGCTGCGAGTCAGACGGATGGCCACGTCGAGCTCGGGAATGTCGAGGACGGCCTCCTCCGCCGAGGACAACTCCGCCTTGAAGTCTTTGATGGACTGAAAGACCACGTAGGAGAGGTTCTGCGTGATGAGTTCCCGCAGCCGCTTGAACTTCGCCACGCCGGGACCGTTCTGCTCGATGCAGTCGATCACCGGGGTCGTGTACTTGTTCTGATTCAGCGTATAGGTCACCGCCCAGTTGAGCAGCAGGTCCTCGTAGTCCTCGAAGGGAAAGTGCGTTTCGATCTCCCGATCCATGCCCCGGCGTTTCCAGCGCTCGCCTTTGCCGAGCAGAGGAAAGAGCAGCTCACGGAAAAGGCGCTGGTCGATGTGATCGCCGCCCAGGGCAATCCCGTGCGTGGTCACGACGTCGAAGCCGTCGCCGTCGCGCCGCAGCACACAGAAGTCCAGCGTGCCGCCCCCAAAATCGAGGGTGAAAAGTAACTCCCCCTCGACATCGGGATTCGCCGCCAGATAGCTGACGGCAGCGGCAATGGGCTCGGCATAGAAATGCTGTTCCTCGATGCCGGCGTATTTGTAGGCCTCACCGAGGCGCGTCAGCGCCGTCTTGTTGCGGAAATCTTCGCGACCTTCGAAGTTCACCGGGTGGCCCAGGTGGGCCGCCGTCACAGCGCCCACAGTCGCGCTCAGCGCTTTGCGGATCTTCAGAAGGATGGGCGTGATCAGGGCCACGAGGCGAAAGGGGTGGTCGAAGACCATGAGCCGCCGGACCCGGCTGTCGCCGAGGAGGCGCTTGGTGCCACGAAAGAGCCGGCCCTGCAAACCGCTGTCGATGACCGCAGCCCCGTAGATTTTCTGCGTTACCGTATCGACCGGGGCCGGGTTTTCCGAGTCGCCGTGTTCGACGAACTGGCTCGTTTCCGCAATGACCTCGGGGATCAGCTCCACCGTTCGCCCGGTGTTGTCCTGAATGTAGTGATCGATGGCACCCTGGCCCGTGACCGTCTGCAGCTCCCGGTCAATGTAGGTGGCGGACGGCATGATGGGATTGTCGCGCTCGAGGGGGATGAGCGTGACCGTCTCACCGTCATAAACGGCGGCGGCGCTGTTCGTCGTGCCGAAGTCGATACCGATACCCTGCCGGCTCAAGACCCACCGTCCTCCACCGCTTCCGCATGAAGGACGTCCGCGTAATGCTCGAGCTCTGCTGAATCGAGGGCCAGCCATTCCTCGAGCACCTCGGCGTTGTGCTCACCCAGAAAAGGCGCGCCGCCCCGGACCCCCGACTCCGCGTTGCTCAGCCGATAGGGGGTCTGCGGCACCGGTCGTTGACCGCCAGCGCGATCATCGACGTAGGCGATGCTCTGCCGATGGGCAACGCTCGGCAGCTCAGCGCTCGTTGCCCGGGTGCGGACGTCGCCCCAGGCCAGGTTCATGCGATCGAGGGCGTCGATTACTGCGGCGCGATCCTTGAGTGTCTCGTTGAAAAAGGCCCGGACAGCCTCGCGGCGGCAGCGGATCTTCTCCTCGAGTTCCGCACCGGCGGGCGTTGGGTCTTCGAGATCGAAGACGGCCTGCAGGCGCTGCCAGACGAAGCGGAAGTCAGCCGAAATCATCAGCGGTCCGCCGGCGGTCTCCCAGACTTCGGCGTTCAGGGGTTCCTGGCCACGGATGCCGTCGAGGGCATAGTGGGCCCGATCGTCAGTGACGCGGGTGGCATCAACCATCGACAGATCGATGTGCTGGCCCTCGCCCGTGCTGGCGCGCAGGTGCAGGGAAGCGAGCACGGCTACGAGCCCATGCAGGCCGGCGTTCGTATCGGCGATGGACGTTACCAGTTCCACCGGCGCCGAAGGCTCGCCGCCAGCCATGGCGGTGCGCTGGCTCTGGCCGTGCACGAGGCCCGTTTCTGCGTGGATAATGGGCGCGTAGGCGGCCCGCCCTGCCTCCGGGCTGTCCGCACCGAAGCCGGAGATGGACAGCATGATCAGCCCGGGATTCAGAGCCTTCAGGGTCTCGTAGTCGAGACCGAGACGATCCATGACGCCGGGCCGATAGTTCTCCAGGAGAATGTCCGCCTCGGCGGCCAGGCGCCGGGCGAGCTCAACGCCCTTCGGCGTTTTCAGATCAATGCTGACGTCACGCTTCCCGGCGTTGTGCTGCACGTAATAGCCGGACAATCCGGCAATCTTGCGTCCCCAGAGTCGGGTGATGTCCCCTTCCGGCGGTTCCACCTTGACGACGTCGGCGCCAAGATCGGAAAGCATGCGCCCGGCAAAGGGCCCGGCGAGTACCCGGGACAGATCCAGAACCTTGATCCCTGCAAGCGGTGCACTCATGCGGGCGGTCGATAAGACTCGATGTAGTCGGGGACGGTAATGCCGGCCTTCAGATCGCCGTTCGACTCAGGCGCTCCGGCAGTCGTTAGGAGCGGGATCACGCCCGCCCAGACGTCGCTGCCGAGATCGCCTTCGGCGTCGATCGCATCGCCGCTGCGGAGCTTCACGGAGCCTTCGCGAATGGGGATGCGAACGACGGCCGTGGCCGCGAGCTCCTGTGGCGTCGCCCGGCGCACGGCCGCTGCATGGCCCGGAACCAGCGCGTCGACGAAAGCATCGAGAATGGCTTCACGCTCATCGTCCGGCACCGCTTCGCCGTGGCCGAAGAGTACGGCAGACCGGTAGTTCATGGAGCAGTGGAAGCCGGAGCGCGCCACCACCACACCGTCCACGGCCATGACCGACAGCGCCGCGAAGCCGCCGGCTCCCAGGTGCTTGAGCAGCGCCGCCTGGCGATTGCCATGGAGATACACGTAGTCGCCCTGGCGCATGTAGAGCGTGGGAATGATGCGCGGTTCCCCGTCCACCACGTAGGCCACGTGACAGGTCTGGCACGCATCGAACACGGCTTTGAGATCTTCCGGCTCGTAGCGGCCGCGATCTCCGAGCCGCCGGATACGGGTCCGGTCAGTGCCGGCTTTCTCACTCATGGAGCCCGCCTCATCGGAACGGCACGCTCATTCCGCGGCAACCAGCCCCTGCACGTTGCAACCAACCCCGGTGCCGCCGAGCCCGCAATACCCATTCGGCACCTTGGCGAGGTACTGCTGATGGTAGTGTTCGGCGTAGTAGAAGGGCCCACTGGCGGCGATTTCCGTGGTGATTTCCCCGTAGCCGGCCGCCGTCAGGGCCTGCTGATAGGCCTCCGCCGATCGCTGGGCAATCTCTGTCTGCTCGGGATCCGTGGTGTAGATGGCGGAGCGATACTGGGTGCCGACGTCGTTCCCCTGGCGCATTCCCTGCGTCGGATCGTGGGCTTCCCAGAACACTTTCAGGAGCGTGGCGTAATCGACCCGATCCGGGTCGTACACGACGAGCACCACTTCCGTGTGCCCGGTCATCCCGGAGCAGACTTCCTCGTAGCTCGGATTCGGCGTGCTGCCACCGGCATAACCCACGGCGGTGCTGAACACACCGTCCGTTTCCCAGAACTTGCGTTCCGCGCCCCAGAAGCAGCCGAGGCCAAAAACGGCCGTTTGCAGCGGCGCGGGCCAGGGCCCTTCGAGGGGGTTGCCGTTCACGAAGTGGGCGGGTGGCACGGGCATGGACTCTGCTCTGCCCGGCAGCGCTTCCGTTGCCTCAGGAATACGGAGCTTTTTTCCGAAGATCTGGTCAAACGCCATGGCAGGTGCCTATTTCCCAGGAGGCTGGAAATCATACCCTTCATCCACCCCTACACAAGTGCTATAAGTGCGCGCATGGTTTCGCGTCCCTTTACCCTTTTCGCCGCGCTCAGCCTGGCGACGCTGCTTGCTGGCTGTCAGACAACGCCGCCTGCCAGCTACAGCGATCTTCATGACAAAGCAGCCAACGGCGAGGCGGTGTCGGTGCGGGAGCTCCGGGAAGCCTTCCGCCAGGATCCGGGCCTGCCGGTGCGCATGGAGCGCCTCGTAGAGCTCGAGCAACAGGCCCTGCAGCTGGTGGAGGACGAACCGTTGAAGCTCGGTTCCATCGGCAGCGCCATTCTCGATACCTATCAGGCGAGCATCACCGGCCACTACGTCATGAGCCGCTTCTACGAGCACGTGGAAACGCCCCAGGCCGCAGAAGGCCACCTCGAGTGGCTCGCGCGGATCCGGGAAGATATGCACACGGTCGGCGACGGCACCCAGGAATCCCCGTTCCCGGCCATGACCACCGTGGAAGCCCAGATGTACGCCATCAGCGAGGGACTGAGCCCCGTTGGCGCCATCTACCAGACCAGCGACGCCGTTCCCTTTTCTCTGCTGATCCAGGGCCGACCGGAGTCGGGCCCCATTGTGAATCTCAACTTCGATCTGGCCGCCGTCTACCAGGCCATGCGCATGGATTTCTCCGCCACCGGGGACGGTGAAGGGGATTTTTCGCCCCTCTCGGTCATCGGCTTCCTCGCCAAGCAGAACGACACGGCCGCCCAGGCAGCCATCGGCGCTTTCCTGGCCGGCCGGGGCCGCACGGACGATGCCGTGGACTGGCTGCGCGCCTCCTCGCGGGCCGGCAACCTCGTCGCGAGCAACATTCTGGCGCGCCTCTACTGGGAAAAAGCCCGCAGCACGGAAGATCCCGCGGAGAAGGAGGAGGCCCTGGACCGGGTGCTCGAGCACTATCTCCACGCCATCGCCCTCGGCTCCACGGATGCCATGTACGCCCTCGCCGCCCTTTATCTGAACAACAGCTACGGAGAAGAGAACCGCAGCTCCGGCATCACGCTGCTGACGCAGGCCGCGGAGCAATCGCATTCGGACGCGGCCATGTTCCTGGCCCACCTCTACTACACCGGGGACGTGGTTGAGCAGGATCTCACCCAGGCCCGCAGCTTCTATGGGCAGGCCGCCGAGCTCGACAACGACTTCGCCCAGCGCAGCTACGCCCGCTTTCTCCTCGACCGCTCCGCGGAGCAGGCGCCTGACCCGCGGGTCTTCGAGTGGCTCGAGGCCCTAGCCGGCGAGGCGGATTCCGAGGCCATGCTGCTCCTCGGCAACTTCCACGCCCGGGGTGTGGGCACGGAGCAGAACTTCCGCCGGGCCGTTAACTGGTACAAGGACGCCGTGAAGGCCGCCCCAACCGATGCTTCCATCGTCAACGAAGTGGCCTGGACCCTGACGGTGAGCAACTTCGAGGAGCTCAAGCGCACCCGCTATGCCCGCACGATCATGGACACCATGATGACGGCGAACGAGGAAGCCCGGGCGCGACCCGAATATCTGGACACCTGGGCCGCTGCCTATGCGGCGAACGGCGACTTCGACCGGGCCATCGAGCTCCAGGAACAGGCCCTCGCCGCTGCCGAACGGATGCAGTTCGAGAGCGTCCTGGACATCCTCAACAAGCACCTCGAAGCGTTCCGCGACGGGCAGACGATCACCGAAACGGCGCCATGAACCTGGAGGCCCTGCTGGCACGCGGTGGCCCTTTCATCGATCTCCGTTCTCCGAAGGAATTCAGCGCCGGTGCCGTGCCGGGGGCAGTCAGCCTGCCGCTGCTCAGCGACGACGAACGGCATCAGATTGGCCTCTGCTACAAGGCAGAGGGCCAGGCGGCAGCCATCGCCCTGGGTGAACGGCTCGTGGCCGGGACCGTGCGCCGGGCGCGCATGGATGCCTGGCTCGCCTTCGCAGCAGCACACCCGGAGAGCTGGCTCTACTGCTGGCGTGGGGGCCTGCGCAGCGAAACCGTCGCCCGCTGGCTGGCAGCGGAGGGGGTGACGCTGCCGCGGGTACCCGGTGGTTTCAAGGCGTTGCGACAGTGCTGCCTGCAGGTGCTCGAGCGTGCGCCCGGCAGTAAACCCTGGCTGGTGCTCGGCGGCCGCACAGGCACAGGCAAAACCCGCGTGTTGCATCAGGTCACCGGTGCCATCGATCTCGAAGGCCTCGCCAATCATCGGGGTTCCGCCTTCGGTGCGGCGCTGACACCGCAGCCGACGCCCATCGCATTCGAAAATGCCCTGGCCGTGGCCACCCTCCGGCACAAGGCGCCGCTCGTGATCCTGGAAGACGAAAGTCGCACCATCGGCCGACTCGGGCTGCCAACCGCCTGGCATGGCGCCATGCAGGAAACCCCGCTGGTGCTCCTGGAGGCGCCACTCGAGGAGCGCAGCGCCCAGATCGCCCGTGAATACGTCTGGGAACCGCTCGCGGCGGGGCTCGCCGCTTCGACGCTGCACGCCCGCCTGCAGAACGCCCTCGACCGCATCAGGAGACGCCTCGGCGGCCAGCGCCACAAGGAAATCAGCGGCACCCTTGCAGCGGGTTTCAGGACCGGCGAGCACGGGCCTTGGATCGAAGCGCTCCTCACCGGGTACTACGATCCCATGTACGATTATCAGCTGGAGGGTAAAACCGCACGGGTGATCTTTCGTGGCGAAGCAGCCGCCGTGATCGAGTTTCTCGAGACTCAGCAGCAGGAATCAGCCGGCACCCGCGATCGACCCTGCTGAGCCAATGGGTCAGGCAGCTGCCTGAAACGCGGAGCGGTTCGGCCCTTCGAGCCAGCATGTCCGGCAAGCTTCAGGGGCCGTGGCTTTGGCCGTGGTCGTGGTCGTGGTCGTGGTCGTGGCCATGCGGCCGGGCGGCATATTCCGCGCTCCTCGCACTAAGGGCAGCGTCGTCCAGAAGCCCCTTTTCCGCCAGCAGCGCCTGCAGCGCGGCCAGGAAATGATCGTAGTAGCGGTACTCGTCTTCCGGCTCCGCCGTCCTGTCCCAGGCGCCGATCTGCTGAATGAGATGAACCCGGAACTCATCCCAGCTGTAGTGGCCCTGCTCCGAGAGGAGCCGCGCCATGCCGAAGACCCGCCCCTGCCAGGGGGCCTCGAAGACCACCTCCCCGTTTGCGGTGGGAGGTGCCGCCGGCCCGTCGAGAAGCAGCTCGTCGAAAGCAGCCGTTTTTCCCTTGGAGGATTCTTCTGACACGGCTCGGACCCTAGAGCACCGCCACGCCAATCATGGCTTCCCGCGGCACGAGGGCGGCCAGGGCTTCCTCGTCGAGATCGTCCGTGCCTGGCGGGCGTTCGGGCAGCACCAGATAGCGAACCTCGGCGCTCGAGTCCCAGACCCGAACTTCCTTGGCAGCGGGGACCTCGAGGCCGAACTCGCCGAGCACGCGCCGCGGTTCACGCACGATGCGTGAACGGTAGGCAGGGTCCTTGTACCAGGTCGGGGGAAGACCGAGCAGCGCCCAGGGATAGCAGGAGCAGAGCGTACAGACCACCACGTTGTGCACAGCCGGGGTATTCTCGACCACCACCAGCTTCTGCACCTCGCCACCCTGAAAGCCGAACGGTTCGATGGCTGCCGTGCCGTCGGCGAGGAGCGCTTCCCGGAAAGCCGGGTCCAGCCAGGCGCGGGCCACGACCCGGGCACCGTTCAGGGGACCGACGCGATCGTTGAACAGGGCGACCGTATCGTCGACGGCATGTTCGCTGATCACGCCCTGCTCGATGAGCAGGGCCTCCAGGGCTTCCGCCCGCAACGCCTGCGGCGCCTGTTCATGATGGGCCGCTGGCGGGGCTTCGCCACCGCCGTCACCGCTGAGCTTGCTCATGGACTGCTTCTCCCCGTTGGGCTGTTTGTTTCAGCGTCGTCAGCTAAGGGACGCCGGTCAGATAAGACTCGAACAGATCGATGTGTACGGACTGCCCAGGCTCTGCCTCGGCGCCCCAGAGCTCGGTGCCTTCGAAACGCACCGAGTAGAGGTGCTCGGGCGCTTCTCCACGGCCGTGCGCGTTACTGTCCGGCAACACCCAGCCTCCCTGATGGGCAACCACGATGCCCTGGTGACCGCGGATATAGGCGGGCAGGCGCGTATGGCCGGTACTCGGCTCGCCCCGGGTTCGGACCCGGTCACCGATCGCGAAGGCCGGTGCCGCCGCCACCGCACGGGCAGCGCCAGGGGCCGACGGTGGTGGCACTTGGTCCGGCGTCGGCGAGGGACGCGCTGCGCGTCCGAGATGGGGATCACCGCCCCGGGCAATCACTGCCGCATCGAGTTGCTCGCTGTCGAGCGCTCCGGCTTCTGAAAGCAGCGTTTCCAGGCCGCCGAGCCAGCGGCCGTAGTAACCGTGAGTGAGATAGGCAACGGGGTCGATACGCTCAACGCCGTGTCGGAACTGATCGACGTTTCTGATGATGCCTTCGCGCATGGCAGCGTTGGTCATGGTGTAGACGGCCGCTTCCCAGCGAGCGTGGAAGGTTGGTTCATCTTCTTCCCGCGCCACGGGCCCGAAACCCTGGCGGCCGCCGAGATCGTGCATGCTGTCCATCAGGAAACCTCCCGGAGAATGGGAATGCCATCGCCGGCCTCCCCAAAGGGCATGGAAAACTCGTGGGCACCGGCTTCCACGGCATGGGCCGTGCCATCGGGAAGCACCACCTCGGCCGAGCAGTTGCCGGGGACCAGCACCTGAATGTCGAAGGCCTCTTCGCTGATGCGCCAGCTCGCCTCGAAACGTCCGCTCTGGGTGGCGAGTTCGGCTTCTACGGCGCGCACCGGCGGTTCGCCGGCCACTTCCCCATAACCAAGACCCAGGGGCGGTCTCGGTTCGATGAGCACGTGCCGATAGGCATTCTGCCGTTCCGAAAGATCCCGGCTCGGGGCAAAGCCCGACAGGGTACCGAAGAGCCACTCGGCCACACCGGCCCGAAGCAGCCGCGCCATGTCCGTGCCGCCAAGGGCCGGCTCGCCGATGAAGGGGGTTTCCAGCAGCAGCCGGTAGGCCAGATCCAGGCGCCCCTGCTCGCCGAGGACGGTCAGCAGCCAGGGCGTTTCGAGCAGTAGCCTGCGCTCGAGGGCCGTGCCGTTCAGAGCGGCGGTAACCGCCTGGAAAAGCACCTCCCGTGCCGTGCGCTGCTCCGCCCGATCGAGGAGTCCGAAGGCGAGCGTCAGGGCCGACACGGCGGCGTTGTCACCAATGATGCGTCCGTCGGGCGTCACAAAGCGGCGTCGGAAGGCATTGCGCACGTTGGCGGCCAGCTCCTCACAGTCTTCGAGATCCGTGAGGTTGCCGAGCACCCCGGCAATGCGCGCGGCAAGGCGGGCGCCGCGATAGAACCAGGCCGTTGCGGCGAGATCGGCTGGATAAGCGGAATCTGCGTCGAGGTCCTCGCGGATGAAGTCGACGGCGCGCCCGAGACTGCCGGCCAGAAGCTGCTTCACAGCCGGGAAGGTCTGGCGCAGCAGGCGCCGGTCTCCGGTGTGCCGATAGAGATGCCAGAGGGTTTCGATGAAGGTCTCCGAGGCTCCGGCCGCTCCCTCTCCATTCCAGCCTTCTTCCGCCGGCAGCGCCGGTACAACGGCCGGAAAGAGTCCCTCCGGAAACTGAGCGTCGAGCATGTCGCGGACCCAGTCCACCACCGCCGGCACGGAATCGAGCGTGAGCAGGAGCGCTCCGGTTTCCGCACCGGCTGCCGCCACATCGCCGATGCGATCCCGGGGGCCGAGGCCGCGGAAGCTCGCCCCCTGTCTCGTTGCACGCAGGTGCGCCGTGAGTCGATCGAAGAGCTGATTGAGCCGCGGATGATCGGCCACGAGCACGGCATCGGCTGCCATGGGGACGGCCACGGGTACCGCATCGACGCTCAGGGCATCTTCCCGGTAGAGGTCACCGCTGACTTCCAGGTAGCGAAATCCCTGCAGCGAAAACGTGACGTCGCAGGGAGCGGGCGTTTCGCTGTCTCCGGCAACGTGTGCGTCCTCACCCGTTGCCATGAGCGCCCCGGTTTCGTCGAGGGTGAGACCGTAGCGCACGCGAAAAGCGCCTGCATCGGGTTCTTTGAGCTTCAGACTTGCCCGACCGATGATTGATTCACCAAGGTCGAAGAGGGCGGCTCCCGCATTCGGCTGCCAGCGCACGCACTCCATCTCCCGGGGCGCGCCGGCAACGGGCAGGGCACCCGCAGCCGACAGGCTCAGGGTCTCATCCGTGGCCCGGGCCCCCTGCTCCACGGGATACCAGCCGAGTTCCGACGTTTCCCCCGGCAGCCAGTCCTCCGGCTGCTGATGGCCGTCCACGGTTTCGCCGCGGCTGGGATCGGCGGCGAGAATCCAGGACGGCCGCCAGCGCCAGCCGCTGTCCGAGGACAGCCGGAATTCGCTGCCATCGTTACCGCGCACCCGAAGCTCAACGAGCAGCTGCGGCCGGTCGCCGTACTGCTGGCGGACGCCGGTGCCCGGGTCGCCTGCGTACCAGCCGTCGGCAAGGAGCACCGCGAGCCGGTTGAGACCCGCTTCGAGGCGGTCCGTGACGTCGAAGGTGAGGTATTCGGCCCGCCGCCGCCAGTCGACCCAGCCTGCCGTGGTCAGCTCGTCAGTGAGGGGCACGTTGTTCAGGCGCACGCTGAAGTGGCCTCGAGCGGCAATGTAAAGTCGCGCCCGCTGCGGCTCAGTTTTCAGCTCGAAGCTGCGACCGAGGAGCGGCACGGGCACGGAAGTCAGACGGGACCCGGAAAGTCCGGCGCTGATCCAGCGGCCGCCCCAGTCGGTCGGTTCGAGGAGCCCGAGTTCGAAGGTTGCCGGTTCGCTCCAGGGACTCGGCAGACCGTCGCTGTCGTAGCTTCGCACCTTCCACCAGACCCGACGTCCGGAGATGAGTGGTTTGCCCTGATACTCGATCTGAGCGCTGCTGCGACCTTCGACGCGTCCGGTGTCCCAGAGATCGCCCTCGTCCATGGCAAGGAGATCCGGGTGCGAGGCGGCAAGGATCTGATAGGCGGTCTGGAGTTCAGCCGGGCGCTCATCCCCCGACCACCAGGCGAGTCGCGGTCGGGCGCTATCGATCCCGAGGGGATCGCTCAGATACTCACAGCGGAGCCGGACAGGCGCGCCTTGCATGCAGCTTGTGTTCCTGCTTCTTATCCTTATCAAGCGCCCTTAAGTTTGCGCCAGAAAATTTTGCGTGGCCAGAACCACGGCGTCGAGCTGGTCGTGATGCACCCAGTGTCCTGCATCGGCGATGTCCACGAGCGTGCCCTGGCGGAAGTGTTTGAGCGTGTCGTTCTGGCCTGTGCGGTGATCGAAACCGTCGGCGGCGTTGATGAGCAGCGTCGGGCAGTCGATGTCTTCCCAGATGGCGGTCGTTTCTTCCGGCGGTACCCGATAGGCCGGGAAAGCGTGCGTATAGTTGTCATACTTCCAGCTGAAGGTGCCGTCCTCGTTCTGATTGCTGCCATGCACCGTGAGGTGCCGGGCCTGTTCCTCGGAGAGGTGAGCATTCGCCGTGCGCATTCGGCCGTAGGCCTCTTCGAGGGTTGGGTATCGCCGTGGCTGGCGGCCGGCCAGTGATCGGGTGTTGTCGACCCAGCCGCGGATCCGCTCCGCTGGTCCCACACCTTCGAACAGACCCGGCCAGAGTCCGACACCCTCGAGCAGTAAGAGGCGACTCACCTGCTGGGGATAGACACCGGCGTAGAGCGCCGCGAGGGTCCCGCCCATGGAATGGCCCACCACAACGGCCGGGTCGAGGCCGCGCTGGCTGACGAGCTGCGCCAGATCGTAGACGTAGTCCACGTGGTGGTAGCTGGAGCCCCGCACCCATTCCGAGTCGCCGTGGCCACGCAGATCCGGCGCAATGATGTGGTAGTCGTCGGCGAAGCGTTCGGCGAACCAGTCCCAGGTATGGCAGTGGTCGTGGACCCCGTGTACGAGGAGCATGTGCGGTGCCCCTTCGTTTCCCCAGTCCAGGTAATGCAGCCGCAGGCGTTGCGAGTAGTAGCTGTGGGACGTGGGTTTTCGGTTCATGGAGTCTCCTGCCTAGGGGGCACACTCGTGGCGCAATGGCTGCGCCGCACTGCCTGTGGTCTGCCGCTTCCGGCGGCGGTGTCTAGCTTAGCGCCGATGCGTCGGCTTGCCCTGCGGGATCGCGACCAAGGAGCCTGTCCTCGAGACGCCGGAAAGCCCCCAGAATGTGGCTCGACACCGACTGAATCCGAGCGACGCCACGGAGGTCCGGGTGAATCAGCAGCCAGATCTGCTGGGCCTCGAGGGGATCGATGTTCCCGACCCTTTCGAGCCTCGGGTCGGAATCGCCGAGAGAGCAGGGCAGCAGCGTGATGCCCATACCGGCGGCGGCGGCGGCCTGCTGCAAGAGAATATTGTTGCAGCGGGCGCCAATGGGGACCTTCGCGAAGGAACGAGCCTTGTAGCCCGGCGCACGAATGGTCTCGATACCCGACTCGATCCAGAGCGCGGCTTCCGGATCCGCAACCGGATCCACGTCCGCCAGATAAGTGCGCGCACCATAGACGGCGAGCCGGGACGCACCGAGCTGGCGGCCGATGAGATCCTCCGGCGGCGAATCCGTGACCCGGATCGCCATGTCTGCCTCACCCCGGGCCAGATCGAGGGCCTGGTAGCCGGGAATGAACTCGAGCCGCACCTGCGGATGCTCCCGGGCATAAGCCGCGAGTTCCGGCATGAGCGTGATGGCCAGGACGTCCGGAATGGTGATGCGGACGATACCGGCGACGTCGTCGGGTCGACCGGAGAGGGTCGCCTCGAGATCGTTCAGGTCGGCAGCGAGGGGCTCGAGGCGGCTGTTGAGTTCGATGCCGTCGGCCGTGAGCTGCAGGCCGGCGTGACTGCGGACGAACAGCTTCACTCCGAGGCGCCCCTCGAGACCATCAAGGCGACGCGTGACCGTAGAGGCGTTCACTCCGAGCCGGTCGGCACTCGCGCGAACAGACCCCGTCTGCACGAGATTCGCGAAGAAACGGTAATCATCCCAGTTGGCCATCAGCGCTCCCTTGCCCTGCCGCTTCGTTAGCGGATTAATGCAACGCATGCAGTAGTCGTTGCAATTATGCAACATGTCGTTGCGTTACCAAAGGTTGCACCTGGTGTTACCTCAGGTAACATTGCATCCAGATTTGTTGAGGGATACCCGAAACCTCCCTCCCCTCCCCTCCCTTCGGGTATCCCTCCAATCTACCCCTCCCTGAACAAGTGGGCAGGGTTAGCGATCACCAGATCACTAACCCTGCCACGTTTTTTCCGGATACCGCATTTCGCGCCGAGGCTTTCTCCCCGGCGCCGCCACAGGCCGTTTCTCAGCCCATGGCTTTCCTGCTTTCCTTCATGGCGGGACCGCACTACCTTTCATGACCCGCCAGCACGCGCATGTCCCGAGTCCGCCATGTCATCGACCGATAAGCCCTCCAGCAGCACCAGCCGCGGATCCACCCCTGAAGAC
The DNA here is from genome assembly GCA_965230005.1 of Pseudomonadales bacterium. GTDB lineage: Bacteria > Pseudomonadota > Gammaproteobacteria > Pseudomonadales > Azotimanducaceae > SZUA-309. The sequence continues at coordinate 4,295,378 of OZ245934.1, read as the reverse complement.
ACGAGCGCGGGCCCGGGCTATCAGCACCTCGAGGTGAGCCGATCCGGGCACGTCGCCACGGTCACCTTCAACCGGCCCGATCGCGCGAACGCGCTGAACTATGAACACCTGGCGGAAATAGAAGCCGCCGCCCTGTCCTTTCGAGACGATGCCGACACCCGCGTGGTCATCTTCACCGGCGCGGGAAAACACTTCTCTTCCGGCGCAGACCTGAGTGATCCGGGTCAGGCCTACGCAGGGCCCCTGACCCTGCGCAGGCGGCGTTCCCGGATCGGCGAACGGGCCATTCGCGCCCTCTATGAGATCGACCAGATCACCATCGCGGCCTGGAACGGTGCCGCCATGGGCGGTGGCGCCTGTATCGCCACGGCCCTCGATTTCCGCATCGGCGCCGACGACTGTTTCATGCAGTACCCGGAAGTCGATATCGGACTCAACCTGATGTGGAAGAGCCTGCCGCTCATCGTGCACCTGGTGGGGCCGGCCCGTGCCAAACGGCTCGTGGCGGGCGGCGAACGGATTCATGCCGAGATGCTCGAGCGCTGGGGCGTGCTCGACGAGCTCGTTTCCCGTGAGGACCTGCTGCCTGCCGCGGAACGTCTCGCCAGCCACTACGTGAACAAACCGCCTGTGGCCGTCCAGATGATCAAACAGAGCGTCAACCGTCTTGTTTCAGCCCTGGACCAGAGCATCATGCACATGGATGTGGATCAGAATCTCTTCGCCAGCACTTCCGAGGACCGACGGGCGGCCGTGGACGCCTACCTGAACAAAACGAGGCCGAGCTTCACGGGCAACTAGTCAAATTTATTGCGCGCCGTGTCGAGTCAGGCGTAGACTCTGTCCATCACAAGTTCGATTGGGGGATTGAACGATGGACCTGTTGGGTATTGCCGCCCTCGGCGGCCTGGAACGCATTACCATCGTCTTTGGCGCCATCGTCATTGGCTACTGGGGCTTCAAGCTCTACACCGGCGGCAAAACCGCAGGGCTGGTGTTTATGGGCCTGTCCTTCGTCGTGCTGGTTGGCGCCCTGGCAACGGGCGGCAGCCACCTGCGTCAGGTGGGAGAGGGCGTGCAGCTCGCCACGCTGGAACAGCCCGTCGCGCCTGCACAGACACCGGCCCCGGCAGAGCCAGCCACGGTACCGGAGCCATCTGCCCCCGCTGAGACCGCCCCACTGGCGACCGCGCCAGACGCCACGGAGTCTGCGGCGGCTGAGCCGGTACCAGCCGATGCACCGGCGACGGCCGCGACCGCAGAACCGGCTACCGAGCCTGCCATGGCCGAAGTGACATCAGAGGCACCCGCGGCAGCGGAAGAAGAGGTGGTACGACTCGCCACCGGTCAGGAACTCGGCGGTCGTATCGTTTCCGTGAAGTCCGAGAACGTCTCCCTGGAGTGGTCCTCGGACTCCGACTGAGCCGCGCCGGTTTCGCCGTCGGCGGCCACCGCGCCGCCTTCAACCACTCGCACCCACTCGCTGGCGGTGCGGTGGCCCTGACCTGACAGTTGATACAGAAGCGTCAGGAAGCCGCAGCCAGATCGAGCAGCCTTCAGTGGCTGGCAATCAAGGTCACCCGGCCCTGATCTTCTCTGATCTCGGGACGTTCTCCGAAACGACAGGGCTGGCCCGTCAGGCACTCGCCCGTCGCCACCTCGAAGCGATAGCCGTGCCAGGGGCAGGTGACGGTGCCGTCCTCGGCTGGAGCGCTCGGCAGCGGACCGAGCTGATGCGGACACAGCGCCGGGTAAACGACGAGATCCCCGCGAAACTCCGCAAGCACGTAGTCTCGACCGGCAAGGGTATGAGTCGCCGGTAAGTCCAGCTCCGCCCGGAGACCGAGATCCAGCTGCCGTTCCCCGGGTACCGAGCGTTCCACCCGACGATCGAGCTGTCGCTGCCGTTCAACCATCATGGCCACATCTTCGTCATAGAGCTGGCTGTAAAGGCCGGCGTAGACCTGACCGACTTTCTCCCGCACTTCCGGCGCCACCCCCGGCACGAAGAAATCGACAACGATATCGACCCGGTCTTCGTCAATGGGGAACGCATGGGTCCAGATCTCCGCACCGGCATTGCGTCCCTCCAGGGTGCGGGTGATCCAGCGTCGACAGGCGCGATCGAGGCGCAGCTCGATGACGTTTTCATCACCGCGGCTGCCCACGGTTTTTGCGCGCCAACCCCAGGCGCCTGCTTCGAGGCACTCGATGCTCGCGAAACTCCCCGCGTGCACGTGCGGGAGATGCTCCCAGTCGAGGGTGTTCTCGTACATGCGCGTGAGGCTCACCGGCAACACGCGCCGGTAGGTTCCGACGTGGGGGACCTTCGACGTTTCGAAAGCGGGGATGATCTCGTGTTCCGGCATGTGCCATTCCCTTGTTGACGGGTTGAAAGGGCCATTTTTCATTGCGCAGTGCACGATTGACACCTTTTTCGACCTGTAGTGATATCAGGGGCGGGGAGGAAAGGGGAGCATCGCGCACCCTTTTCGAGGGGCGGCCGAGCAGATTTGCTCGGCCGTTTTCGTTCCGGCTTCTCAACCCGACCAGGGCGCAACCGCTCGGTCCATCGAGCTCCCATCGATTTTGCACGCCGCTTGTGGCGCTTCCCTGCTTTTCCCCGCTTTTCCCGACCCACGGATTCCGCTACCGTCCTTCCAGGAGATGCGAACCAGCGATTGAACAGGGGAGTCACCATGGCTGAAGCCGCCACCAGCAAGATCGATCTACTCACCGCTGACCCTCACAGCGTGCCGCTCGACGAGATCGACGTGAGCCAGGCCGCGCTTTTTGAAGCCAACAAGTTCTGGCCCTACTTCGAAAGGCTGCGCAAAGAGGATCCCGTGCACTACTGCCCGGACAGTGCCTTCGGACCCTACTGGTCGATCACCAAATTCGACGACATCGTTTTCGTCGACAAAAGTCACGAGCTCTTCTCGTCGGCGCCCGGCATCATCCTTGCGGACCGGCCCGAAGACTTCGAGACCGTCAACTTCATCGGCATGGATCCGCCACGGCACGACGAACAGCGCAAAGCCGTGCAGGGGGTTGTTGCACCCCGGAACCTGGCCGAGATGGAAGGTCTGATCCGCAGCCGCGCCGGGAGCATTCTCGACAGCCTGCCGCTCGACGAAACGTTCAACTGGGTGGACCGCGTGTCCATCGAGCTCACCACGCAGATGCTCGCGACCATCTTCGACTTTCCTTTCGAAGACCGGCGCAAACTGACCTACTGGTCCGACATGGCCACCTCCGGCGAGCTCGCCGGCGGCCCGACGCCGGAGCCGGTTCGGCGCGCGGCACTCATGGAGTGCCTCGAGGTCTTCACGAAACTCAAAGAGGAACGCGTGAATCGGGAAGGCGGCTTCGATCTCGTGACCATGCTCGCGAAGGATGAGTCGACCCGGAACATGGCGCCCATGGAGTATCTGGGCAATCTGATTCTGCTCATCGTCGGCGGCAACGACACGACGCGAAACTCCATCACCGGTGGTGTGCTGGCACTGAACCAGAACCCGGATCAGTACGAGAAGCTCATGGCGGACCCGAGCCTGATCCCGAACATGGTCTCGGAAATCATCCGCTGGCAGACGCCCCTCGCCTACATGCGGCGCACGGCAACCCAGGACGTCGAACTCCGCGGCAAGACCATCCGCAAAGGTGACAAGGTCGTCATGTGGTACGTCTCAGGGAACCGCGATGAGGAAGTCATCGAAGATCCGGACGCGTTCATCATCGACCGGAAGAACGCCCGGCATCATCTCTCCTTCGGGTTCGGCATCCACCGCTGCATGGGCAACCGTCTGGCGGAGATGCAGCTGCGTATCGTCTGGGAAGAGATCATCAAGCGCTTCCAACGCGTCGAAGTGGTCGGCGAGCCGGTGCGCGTGCAGTCGAGTTTCGTGAAGGGTTACGCCGAGCTGCCGGTCCGGCTCCACGCCCACTGACTGAAAGGGCAACTGAAGGCAGCGGCAGACATCCGCGTCTGTTCAGGCGCGCCACCCCTGTCGGCCGCGGCCAGCCCCCGCGATCCTTAGAGCGCCGGTTCCTGCTGGTGCAGGTGGCCGTCGGAAACCTTCTGCTCCATGGGTTCGAGGATGTCGTCGAGCGTACGGCTGATGGCCGTGCAGTTGCGGATCATCTCGATCTTCGGCCAGGTTGCCGCTTCACCCTCTGAGATCAGATAGCGGGTCTCCGCCTCAGACAGCACCGACAGCAGCTTCGTCGGATTCCAGAAGCGCCGGCGCGGCAGAATGTTGATGTCCGCCGTGTAGTCCTGGGTGACGAGACCGTAGGCCATGCGGGTCACGACGTTCAACGGATAGATGTTGCCAACGAAGCCCATGGTCACGGGATAGCTGGCCTTGTAGAACTCCTTCACGGCGCTCTGGTAGATGTTCAGGGTGCGGGTGAAGAGATTGTCGTTCGCCTGATCGTCGCGCAGAGACCAGAGCACAACGGGATTGGTCTGGCTGCTGATGAAGTGGTTCACCCCGTAGAGGCGGGTCAGACGACGCACGGGCATGTCATCGGTCATGGAGCCATCCACCCATTTCCGGGACGGCACGTAGGGCTGGCGCTGGCCCTGGTTGTTCTGAGCCGCGAGGGTGACCGCCGGAAAGATGCCGGGAATCGCGCAGGAGGCGAGCACGGCCTCGCGGATATAGACGTTCGGCGAGGTGATGGCGTTCAGCAGCCGCGAGCGCTGATGGAACTCCCGGGGCGATACGGAGATGTTGATCTTGCGGCCGGTCTTCTCGAAGGCCTCCTCGAAGGTGAGATCCGGAATCAGTCCCGCCACAACCTCGCGCACCTGCTCGATGCTCATGCGCGAGCCGATGGAAGCCTTGCGCGAGCTCTCCGAGAAGGCATCAAAGGACTGCACCAGCGTTTTCGGATTGAACAGCTCCGTCAGGCTCTCGTCGTCATGGGTGCCGACAAATGCCGCAATCATGGAACCCGCACTGGCGCCGGAAATGACGTCCGGGAGCAGGTCCTGCTCTACCAGGGCTTTCACCACGCCGAGGTGGAAGGGGCCGAGGGCACCAGCGCCGGACAGCATGAGCGCGCTGCGTCCGAAGCAGTGGCTGGCGCGGCGGAAAAATTCGAGTTTCTCGGTGAACGGGATTTCCGCATCGGAAGTATCCGCCACCTGGCGAATGGCCGCCGTGAGTTCACGGATGTAATCGGTGATGAGATCTTTCGTGCCGAAGCGGGAGCGGTTATAGAGGGCAGGATTGCCCATGCCGCCCATGTTGCCGTGAATCCCCTCGTTCAGATAGAAGAGCAGCCGGTGCGGATCGCCTGAGGAGCGAACCGTGCGCACCTCATCGAGGCGCCGGCGAATCACCTCGTAGTCGTAGAGCGTCGTCTTGTCCGTGCGCCGCCACTTCGCGCCCCCCATCCGCTCGTCCTGCGCCATGGCCGCTTCCTTCCACTCCTCGTAACTCGAGGCGTTGATGAGCCGGTAGGAGGCGGTAGGCGCAGACTTCTTGGCCCCTTTGTTACTGGCCGCAGGGCCGGGCAGATTGCTGTTGGGCGTCGGGTGGTTCATAGGAGCAGCGGCTTCAGGAGTCCGGTGATTTAACGTTTTTCATTAGATAGCACGACCCAGCCGGCCATTGCCACCGTCAGGCCCGCCTTTGTTGACCAGAAGATGAAAAAGGCCTAATCTGAATCAATCTTGATGGTGTCAAGTTAAGTTGAGGAGCCGCACAGCCATGATCGACTACGAAACGCCCGACCGGATCATCGAGGATCGGGTCACGGCCCGCGTGGAGGACGATGAGCTCGTCGTCTTCCTCATCGGGATGCGCATCAACAAGCCCTGGAAGATCCATCGCTGGCTGCCCGTGGCGCGGGCCATGGGGCGCATGATCGAGGAGCTCTACGCTGCCCCGGAACTCGGACTCAAACACGTGGAAAGCTGGTTCGGCCGCACGACCATGATGGTTCAGTACTGGGAATCCTTCGACGCCCTGGAGGCCTATGCGACCCACAAAGCCAAAGAACACGTACCCGCCTGGGGCGAGTTCAACCGGCTCATCGGCTCGAACGGCGACGTCGGCATCTGGCACGAAACCTACGTGGTGGAGCCGGGCAGGTTCGAATGCGTCTACAACAACATGCCCCGCTTTGGTCTTGCCCGGGCCTACGACACGATCCCCGCAAAGGGCGCCTACGCCCGGGCTCCGTCACGGATGGCGGAGCAGCGGCGAGAGAAGCGCGAAGCCGCCTGAGGTTTCCGCCGCGCCTGCCGGATCAGCGCCCGATCGCCCGACAGCGAGCGGGTTCCGGCTCTCCTGCAGCCGCCGCTATCTCCAGTCCGGTCTGCTCTAAAACCGCCCTGAGCGGCGACGCCGGTTCGGCGAGGTCCAGGGCGGTCTCGATGGTCATCCTGGCCGCACTCGCACAACCGAGCGTGAGGAGCAGATCGGCATAGTTGTTCAGCGCGCCGAGATGTGCCGGCTGCAATGCCAGCGTCTTCTGGAATCGATTCAGCGCGGCCTCCAGGTCGCCGGCAGACCGCGCGGCGTTCGCCGCCGCAAAGCTGAGATCCGCCGATGCCGGCCAGCGCCCCAGCGCGGCCGACAGCGATCGATTGAAATCGGCAGCCGACAGCTGCCCGCTCGCATCGATCAGGGCCCGGAGATAGCCATCCGCCGAGGCCTGCTTCGGCAGTTCCCCGGGCTCGAGGAGCACAACGGCCCAGGCGTCGGAACGGGACCAGCGCCGCAGAAAAACCTCGAAATCCTCCACCCGCCGCTGTTCCCGGCCGGACCGGAGAATCACCCGTTCCCGATCCTGATCGAGACCCACGACAACCGCGTAATGCCAGCGGGAAGTCCAGAGGAGGCGGTAGTCCTGCAGCACGAGCAGCGGTCGTCCACCGAGCAGTTCCCCTGCCAGTGCCTCGAGCCGGGTCGCGTCATCCGCCGCCGCCGTGTCGAGCACATAGGGAATCCGTCCGTGGCGCCGTGCCGTCGCAACCATCTCGAACTGAAAACTGCCCCGCCGCTCCGGCACATAAACGTCGTCAACGAGATCGTCGGGCGCTACCGCCACGCCACTGGCGCCAAGTACCGTGGCCAACGCCGCCGGGCCACACTGGTAGCGCGTCTGCGGAAAAAACGGAATGTCGGTCAGTTCGAGGATATCGGCCGGCGCCTTGCTCGCCGGCTGCTGGACGCAGCCCGCGGCGAGACTCAGCCAGACGGCAAGGCAGAACCACCGCACGGGGAAGGGCTCGCGCGGTGGGTAGGCGTTCAGACGTTGTTGAAGATGTTGATGACGCCGGTCAGCTCGAGGATGAGCAGGACCACAAAAACCGCGCCGATGAGCGCGAGGAGACTGCCGCCGGCCGGCAGATCTTCGAGCTCCCCCGCAACCCGGGCCAGCTCGTGTTCCGGCAGATCGGCGACGCGGGCAAGCGCCTGGTCAGGATCCACGCCCATATCGATGAGCTGCTGACGAACGTCTTCCCGGGCAAAGGCCGCGGCCACCGTATCGAGGTTGGCCTGCCGCTGTTCCAGGGCCAGATATTCGCCGGTGCCGAGCACGGCCGCCTGGGCAGGCATGCTGAGGCTGACGGTGAGAAAACAGAGTATGGCGAGCTGCAAGAGCAGCATCCTCAGGATCGACATGGTTTGCTCCAATTCGATGGGGGGTAGCAAAACGGAAGTATATCAGCCGCCCTCCTGCAGAACGCGAAACAGTCGTTGCCCATTCTCGACCACGGTTCGCTCCACAAAGGCGTCCAGGGTAGTGTCTCCTGTCTCCGCGAAGCTGGCGAACTGACCTTCCAGGAGCAGCTGTGCATAGCCATGGATCTGGCTCCAGGCCAGAATCACATCGTTCTGCAGGCCGCGTTCACTGATCCGTTCCGTCAGGGTCTCTGCGGTCACATCCGAGTCCCCACGCTGGCGGGTGATGCTCGTGGTCATCTCCGCAAACGTTCGGGCAGCCGCCAAACGGAGCACCTCGCTGTCCGATGACATGGCATCCCAGCGGAACATCAGGCGGAAGTGGTCCGGGTAGCGCCGGGCAAAGGCCACGTAGGTGCGGAACACGCCGATGATCACGGCTTCAGCGCTGGTTTTTGCGTCACGGTCTTCCCTGAGCGCCGTCGTCAGCCGATCGAAGCTCCTGGCCGCAACTTCCGAGAGCAGCACGGAAACGTCGGCGAAGTGATGCTTTGGCGCCGCATGAGACACACCCGCCCGGCGTGCGCAGGCGCGCAAGGTGAGGCCCTGCACGCCCTCCTCCTCGAGCAGCGCCTCAGCCGCATTCAGCAATGCCTCACGCAGATCGCCGTGGTGGTAGCTCGATCGGGCCGGGTGCTCGCCTGCGCTCATGATCTTGTCGTCTGCGCTTGCCTCAGCGAACTTTCGCGATACTGAACTCGAAGGATCGACCATCGATTTCAGTGTGTGTGCCGCCAGTGACCGCACCCTGTTCGAAACGCAGGGCTAAGGTTGCCCTCATGATCGCCTCGCGGTGTTCCTCGGCAGCACGCAGCAGCTCCGCATCGCCATCGAAGACGACTTCGATACGATCAGCCACATTCAGTCCGAGTTCCTTGCGCCGCTGCTGAATACGGTTGGTGATCTCCCGGGCATAGCCGCCGCGGATGAGCGTGTCGTCAAGCTCGCAGTCGAGGTCCACGGAGATGAAACGGTTAGACACCGTCCCGGTCCCTTCCCGGGCCTGCTGCAGCACCTGGATCTCCTCGGTGCTGAAGCTTTCGCCGCCGAGCTCAAGCGCTCCATCCGCCTGCAGCGCGGCAATGCTTTCGCCATCGAGATTCTTGATGAGCGCCTGGAACTCCTTCATGCGCTTACCGAGGCGCTTGCCGAGGACCGGGAAGTTGGGTTTGGCCACGAGTTCGATGTAGGCGTTTTCATCCGCCTCGTAGCGCACCTCGAGGACGTTCAGCTCATTCTTCACGTAATCCTCGAGCTCACGAATGCCGTCGAGGAGCGACTGATCGCGATGAATGATCGTCAGGCAGCGAAGCGGCGTACGAATGCCGACCTTAACCTCTTCCCGGCGCTGGCGACCGAGCAGCATGACCTGCTGCATTCGATCAACAGCCGTCTCCAGATCCGTTCGCACCCGTTCCGTTTCCGCCTCGGGATAGTCGCAGAGGTGTACGGACATGGGGCTCGCTTCGCGGTCACCGAGGGTCGCAAGCTCGAGGTAAAGGTGTTCGGCCAGGAACGGCGCAAAGGGCGCCATGACCTGTGCGAGCTCGTAGAGGGTCGTGTAGAGGGTCGAGTAGGCGGCGATCTTGTCTGCCGTTACGTCCTCACCCCAGAAGCGGGTCCGGTTCAGGCGGATGTACCAGTTCGTCAGGTCCTCGATGAAATCGAAAAGCTGCGGGACCACGTTGTAGAGCCGATAGGCTTCCATCTGCTCGGCCACGTTCGCCTTCAGCGTCTGCAGCCGGGAGACGATCCACTGATCGAGGATGTTGTCGCCCTGGTGGAGCCCCTTGTCAGGCGACCACTGATCGATGTCCGCGTAGGTCTTCAGAAAGGAGAAGGCGTTGTACCAGGGCAGAAGCGCGCGGCGGGTCATGTCACGCACACCCGCATCGGCAAAGCGCTGCTCTTCCCCCTTAACGAGACCGGAGTTGATCAGGTACAGGCGCAGGGCGTCGGCGCCGAAGGTCTCCATGAGCTCGTCCGGTGGCGTGTAGTTCCTGAGCCGCTTCGACATCTTCTTGCCGTCTTCGGCCATGACCATGCCGTTGACGATGACGTTGCGGTACGCCGGCTTATCGTAGAGCGCCGCGGCCAGCACCGTGAGCGTGTAGAACCAGCCACGGGTCTGATCGAGACCTTCGGCGATGAACTCTGCCGGGTAACCCGAGGCAAAGACCTTCTCGTTTTCGAAGGGATAGTGCAGCTGCGCATAGGGCATGGAGCCGGACTCGAACCAGCAGTCCAGCACTTCCTCGATACGCCGGTAGGTACCCTCCTCGCCCTCGATTTCGAAGGTCAGCGGATCCACGTGCTCCCGGTGCAGATCGTCCACGCGCACGCCCGTGTACTGCTCGAGCTCATCGAGGGAACCGATGCAGATTTCGCGGCCACTCACGTCGTTGATCCAGATCGGGATCGGCGTGCCCCAGACCCGGTTCCGGGAGATGGACCAGTCGATGGCGTTCTCGAGCCAGTTGCCGAAACGCCCTTCCTTGATGTGTTCGGGCACCCAGCGGATCTGTTCATTAGCGGCGAGCAGCTTGTCGCGGATGTCGGTCACACGCACATACCAGGACGGAATGGCCCGGTAGATGAGCGGCGTGTCCGAGCGGTAGCAGAAGGGATAGCTGTGCTGGATCGTATCGTGGCGGTAGAGCGTGCCCGCTTCTTTCAGGTAGCGGATGATGTCCTTATCCGCGTCCTTGATGTACTGGCCGGCGAAGTCCGTGACTTCGTCTGTGAAGATACCGTTCGGCGTGACCGGCACGACAAAGGCCTCGATGCCGGCCTCTTTCAGGATCCGGTAGTCGTCCTCACCGAAGGCCGGCGCCTGATGAACCATGCCGGTGCCTGCTTCCGTGGTCACGTAGTCGTCTGTGAGCACAACAAAAGCACCACGCTCGCGCTCATGGGCAAAGTAGGGAAAGAGCGGCTCGTAGCTTTTGCCTTTGAGAGCGGTACCTTTCAGGCGCTCGAGCACTTCGAATTCGCCGTAGCTGCCGAGACAGGCTTCAGCGATATAGAAGTCCTTGCCCACTTCCGGGTCCCGGACCTTCACGTAATCGATGTCGGGACCGACGCAGACGCCGAGGTTCGAGGGCAGCGTCCAGGGGGTGGTGGTCCAGGCCGTGAGGTAGGCATCCTCATCGGTGAGCTTGAAGAGCACGGTCACCGCCGGGTCCTGCGTGTCCTGATAATTCAGGTTCGCTTCAAAGTTCGACAGCGGCGTGCCGAGCTCCGTCGACACGGGCATGACCCGCGAGCCCTGGTAGACGAGGCCTTTGTCCCAGAGCTGCTTCAGCACCCACCAGACGCTCTCCATGTACCAGGGGTCCATGGTTTTGTAGTCGTTGTCGAAGTCGACCCAGCGGCCGAGGCGGGTGATGGTGCTGCGCCACTCGCTCGTGTAGCGGTGGACGATGGCGCGGCACTCGTCGTTGTAGGCGGCGACCCCCATCTCTTCGACAGCCTGCTGAGCTGACATGTTGAGCTTCTTATCGATCTCGTGCTCGATGGGCAGACCGTGCGTATCCCAACCGAAGCGGCGCATGACGTAGCGCCCCTTCATGGTCCAGTAGCGGGGCACGATGTCTTTGATGGTGCTGGCAACGATATGCCCGTGGTGAGGCAGGCCCGTGGCGAAGGGTGGGCCGTCATAAAAAATGTAGGGCTTCTTGTCCCGCGTGTTCTCGAGGCTCTGCTGGAAGACGTCGTGCTCCTCCCAATAGCGGAGGATCTCGTGTTCCATGTCCACGAAGGAGAAGGTCGCGGTTTCTTGTGCTGCTGCAGCCATGTCGTTCAGCCGTTTTCGTCAGGCGCCTCGCGCCGGAAAAAGCGGCGCATTGTACCGCCATTGCCCCCCTTTCCGTAGGGCTCTAAGCTTCCTCGGCCGCCGTATCCGGACGGCACGCTCATCACCAGGGGAGAGACCACATGGAATTCGGCGCTGTACTGCCGCACAACGAAATCGGTACGGATCCCGGCGCCCTGCGCGCCTTCGCCCAGGGCGTGGAAGCCCTCGGCGCCACCCACCTGCTCATCTATGACCACGTCCTCGGCGCAGATCCCGATCGCCCTGGCGGCTTTCAGGGCCCCTACGACAAAGACGTGGCCTTCCACGAGCCCTTCACCACCTTCGCTTACATCGCCGCCTGCACCACCACCCTCGAGATGAGCACCGCCGTGCTCATCCTCCCGCAGCGGCAGACGGTGCTGGTGGCCAAGCAGGCCGCGGAGCTGGCACTGCTGTCGGAAAACCGCTTCCGCCTCGGCGTGGGGACCGGCTGGAACGAGGTGGAATACGTGGGTCTGAACGAAAACTTCAAAAACCGCGGTAAGCGACAGGCGGAACAGGTTTCGCTCATGCGCGAGCTCTGGAGTGAGGACAGCCTCGACTACAGCGGCGACTACCACCGCATCGACAAAGCGAGCATCAACCCCCGACCGACGGCGCCGATCCCCGTCTGGTTTGGCGGCAGCGCCCCGGCACTCCTGAAACGTTGCGGCGAGCTGGGGGACGGCTGGATTCCCTTAGGCAGTCCGAACGAGAAGTCTCAGGCTATGATCGAGACCATCCGCACCCATCGGGAAGCGGCCGGCAAATCATGGAATGGTTTTGGCATTCAGGCCCAGGCGCAGTATGCGGGCGGCACGCCGGAGCGCTGGGCGGGTCATGCCGAGAAGTGGCGCGCCCTCGGTGCCACACATCTCGCCATCGCCACGCACAACGCGGGCCCCACAGACGTGGATGGGCATCTCGCCCGCATCGAGGAATACCTCGGCGCCGTCCGCTAGTCCTGATCGACCGCCTGGAGAATGTCACCGGCGCCTTCCGGTGCCGGAATCTCCTCGACCCGCTCGGTGACGTTGTCGTACTCGAGCATGAGCGCACGGCTCATGGTGGCGTGCATCTCGTACATACAGGTGATGTAGGTGAATTCGAGGATTTCCTCGTCGGAGAGGTGCTTCTTGAGCGCGTCGAAGAGCCCGTCCGGCGTTCTGCCGCCGTCGAGGACCAGACAGTCCGTGTAAGCGAGCACCAGGCGCTCGACCTCATCGAAGCAGTCGGCCGCCTGCCAGTAAGGAATCGCGGCAATCTGCTCGTCCGTGAAGCCGAGATAGCGCATGGACTTGCAGTGCTGGGAGAATACGAACTGACTGCCCCGGGCGTAGCCGGCCCGGGTCTGACCGAGTTCGCGGAGCTTGGCATCCAGGGAGCGCTTCGGGCTCCGATAGAAGCGGAAACCTTCGACGGCGTGTTTGAAACAGTCCGGCACCAGGGCAAAGACCGTCCACCAGTTGCCGGGCGTTCCCGTGTCGGTGCCGGGCTCGGCGACCGGGTCCCGGTCCCCGAACAGGTGTCCGTAAAACTGCTGGATTTCTTCTGACGCGTCCGCTCGACTGACCTGTCTGAGTCTCGGCATGATCCCCTCCCTTCTATACCTTTCTGAACCGATTATGCGGGCACGGGGCCGGGAAACCCAAGGTTCTCCGGCGACGGGGAGATATCGATTCAGGGAGGGGTCTGGCGCCGGCCTGAGAAGGCGCGTTCAGCAGGCCTGAGGCGTTGCCTTCAACCGACCTCTGACATCGTGTGGTTGAAGTTCGGCGTCAGCGGCCGGCCCATGGCGTAGGAGTCGAGGACAAACTCGCGAATCACCGACATGCAGCCGTCGCCTTTCACCCCGCGTTCGCGGAGCAGCTCCTTGAGCATGCCGGCTTCGATTTCGGCTTCGAACTGGGACTCATAGGGGCCCACGTCGACGCCTTCACGGGTGTGGAAGAACCACTTACCGTCGCTCAGGAAGACCCGGTCCGAGCGGAACCAGGTGCGGGGGCTTTCGTCTTGGCGGGCTGCGTTCATAGTGCTGTCATAACTCCTGACATGCAGCGCAGTCTGCGGTCTCGCCCGGGGCGGGTCTGTGCGCGCGATGTTAACGCTTTCACAGTTTTCGTGGCCGCTCTTAAGCCAGATGTGTGCCTCCAACACACTGATTAGTCTATGTTTTTTTGAAACCACCCGATAGCGGCAGGCGATTCCCGGTATCATGCGGCGCCATGCCGAACACCTTCGAACATGCTGCCCCGGCGCGCGCCGCCTTTCCCTGGTTCCTGACCGGTTCGAGCCTGTGGATGGCCGGCATGACGCTGCAGGGGTTCCTGTTCAGCTGGCTCCTCGTCGGGACCCTGGCGGTCCCGGCGGATCAGGCCGGCGTTGCCCGTTCGCTTGCCGAGTTTCCGCCCCTGCTGATGCTGCTGCTCGGCGGCCTCCTCGGCGACCGGCTGAATGGCCGGCAGTTTCTGCTCCTCACCTCGGGCCTCATGGCACTACCGCCGCTCATGATGATGCTGGTGGTCCGTGCGGATGCGCTTTCTTACGGGTGGGTGGTGCTGTTCGGCGTGCTCATGGCCAGCATCCAGGCCCTCTCCGACCCTGCGCGGCAGGCAGCACTGTCGCGGGTATCCCGGCTGGATGTGCAGCGGTCCGTCACCATCATGACCATCTTCACCTCCGGAGTGGGTATTGCCGGCTTCTACCTCGGCGGTCAGCTCGACGCCCTCGGCCTCGCCACGATCCTCGCGCTGCAGGCGGGCATCTTCGCGCTGGCGACGCTCGCCACCTGGCGGCTGCCGGATCTGCCGCCAGTGCCAACCTCGAGCAGTCAGCTCAGCGCCGGGCTCCGGGCGCTCTGGACACTACCGCTGGTTCGCAACGTCATCGGGCTCAACTTCATTTCCAGTCTTTTCAACGCTGGCGCCTACATCGTTGCGATCCCCTACATCGCCCGGGAGGTCTACGGCGGGGACGCCGCCTTTTTTGCCACGGTCATGGCCATCTTCACCGTCGGCAGCATTGGCTCGAACGTAGTGCTCCTCGCGTTCATGCCGCTCGCGAGACCCGGACGGCTGTTTCTGCTGATGCAGCTCACGCGGGCAGCCATCCTGCTGCTGCTCTGGTTGCAGCCGAGCATCTGGCTGTTCTACCTGGGGATCCTTGCCTGGGGTCTGAACATGGGCGTCACCACGACCCTGGTCCGCACCACGGTGCAGGAACAGGCCCCGGCCCCCGTCAGAGCGCAGATTCTCTCGGTACTGCTGTTCAGTTTTCTCGTGTCGTCGCCGATCTCGTCCATCCTCCTCGGCTATCTCATCAGCAAGACCACACCTCTGGCCGCGCTGCTGCCGGGCATCGGCGTTTCGGTGATCATCTTCGTGCTGGGGCTGCGCTGGAGCGGTCTCTGGACCTATCGACCCGAAGCCGCCCGGCTCTGAAGCAGCCCTGCGCAGGCAGCCTGCGCGGGTAGAAGGTTCAGCGGGTTGCGGCAGTGCCGCGAATATGACCCGCAACGAACTCGGGATCCTGCATGGGCATGAAGTGGGTGAGGTCTTCCCGGAACACGTCCACCCCGTTGGCAAACTGGGCCGCCACCTCGGGCCAGGTTGGCGAGGTCGAGAAGTCCATGATCGCGTGCTCCGAAGGATCCCGCGGTCTGGCGCGCAGCACGGTCACGGGAATCTGCACTTTCGGGATCTCTTCGTAGATGTTCGTGCTCGTATTGCCGAGATAGATGGACGCTTCCACCAGCGGCGGACAGGCGAGCTCGAAACGGCCATCGTCTTTGGGCAACACGCCGTAGCGGCAGTAGTCGACGAGCACGGCGTCTTCCCAGACCGTAAAGGAGCCGCGGTCTTTGAAACGCTCATACATTTCCTGCCAGTTCGCCCAGTCGTCCCGGCGTTTGCTCACCGGATGATCGGCAGCGCTGTCGAAGCCTCGGTAGCGGTCGTGGGCGTACGCGTCCGGTTCGAAGATCACCGGATCGACCAGCACGAGCCGCTCGAAGGCGTCCGGATGACTGGCCGCCACCTGCACGAGACAGTGGCCGCCCATGGAATGCCCGACGCCGATGGCGCCTTCGAGTCCCAGATCCTCGATGAGTTCGCCGACGTCCGCCGCAAAGCTCGCCCAGACGTAGGGCGGCACGCGATCGCTGCGGCCGTGGCCGCGCATATCGACGGCATACACGTGATAGCCATCACCCAGGCGAGCGATGGTCTGATCCCAGCAGCGGGCGTGGAAACCCGTAGCGTGTAACAGCAGCACGGTCTGCCCGCCGGGCTCGCCCCACTCGAAATAACAGAGCTTCGGCCCACTGGTCTGGAACTCGTGCTGCCGGGGTTCTGTGCCTTTCATCCAAGCCGTCCGCTGGTCGCAAAGCCGCGCATGGTAGCTCAGATTCCGCTACACTGCGCCGCCCGCCGCGGTTTCCTGCGGCGCTCAGGAATCGACGGCAGCCCATGACTCAGCGCAGTGCGACGAAGGCGGAAATCGTCTCCTCTGAATCGGAGGCGCTGATTCTGGTCAATTCTGCCGACGAGGTCGTTGGCCATCTCGACAAGTCCGCCGCCCATGACGGCGCCGGGGTGCTGCACCGGGCTTTTTCCCTCTTCATCTTCAACGACGCCGGCGAACTGCTGCTGCAGCAGCGCGCACCGGGCAAACGCCTCTGGCCCGAGTACTGGTCGAACAGCTGCTGTTCACACCCGCGTCAGGGTGAGGAGATGAGCACCGCGGTGCACAGACGCCTCGAGCAGGAACTGGGCATGACGGCCATGCTCAGCTACGCCTACAAGTTCGAGTACTCCGCGCCGTTCAGGGATCTCGGTACGGAACACGAGCTCTGCTGGGTTTACGTCGGTCAGACCGACCGCAGTCCGGTCATCAACACCACGGAAATCATGGACTGGCGCTGGATTGCACCCGCTCAGCTGTCTGCGGAAATCGACGCCGAGCCGGAGCGCTTCACTCCCTGGCTGAAGCTCGAATGGGACCGGCTGACCCGTGAATTCGCCGATCGGCTGCCCCCGTATCACGGCTGAGGGCTGCGGTTCCGGGCGTGCAACGCCCAAAAAAATTTGACCCCTTTTCTTAAGCCGCCGCGTTTACCTCTCTGAACGCCCCCTAAAGCGGGCGCCCAAAGAGGAAACAACATGTCAGAGCTACTAGTGCGCCGCGCCCACCGCGGCACCATCATCGCCGCGGTCTGCGCGGTTCTCATCGGTTGCTCCAGTGCGGATCCGGAAAACACAGACTCCGGAGCAGGATCGAGCAGCACCGCCACCCCGAAAACCGTGGAAACCCGGCAGGAGGCACCGCTCGAGGAGCAGGACCTCGCCGGCCCCTATCGCGGGGCGGAACTCAAAGACGAGCGGCTCCGTGCCGATTTACCTCAGCGCCATGTCATGCCGGCCAACAAGGCCGTGCTCGCCGAATCCGTTCTCCTGCCTCAGGCCGCCGGTCGAACCCACCTCGATGGGCTGCGCCTGCCGAGTGAGCCTCTGGACCGGGAGGCTTACAACCATTTCGACACGAATCCCGTGCACCTCGTCAGCGAGTCGCCGGTATCCACGTTCTCCATCGATGTCGACACGGCTTCCTACGCGAACGTACGCCGCCTGCTGAACCAGGGCGCTATGCCCCGGCACGATGCCATCCGTGTGGAAGAGATGATCAACTACTTCTCCTACAGCTATCCCACCCCGACCGAGGCCGACGAGCCCTTTGCGGTCTATACGGAAGTCGGACCGAGTCCCTGGCACGAAGCGCGGCATCTGCTGCACGTGGGCATCAAGGGTTATGAGGTTCCGGAGGAAGATCTGCCGCCGGCAAACCTGGTGTTTCTCATCGATGTTTCAGGCTCCATGCAGAGCCCGAACAAACTCGGCCTGCTGAAGTCGTCCATGAAAATGCTTGCGAAGCGCCTGGCGCCGGAAGACCGCCTCGCCATCGCCGTCTACGCCGGGGCCGCAGGCACGGTGCTCGAGTCCACGCCGGGCAGCGACCGTGCGAAAATCCTGTCGGCGATCGATCAGCTCACCGCGGGTGGTTCCACCAACGGCGGCGCCGGCATACGCCTCGCCTACTCCCTTGCCGAACAGGGCTTCATGGAAGACGGCATCAATCGCGTCATCCTGGCCACGGACGGCGACTTCAACGTCGGCACGACGGACACCGAATCCCTGAAGAACCTCGTGGAAGCCAAGCGCGAATCCGGGGTAGCCCTGACCGTGCTCGGCTTCGGTGGCGGCAACTACAACGACGCCCTCATGCAGGAGCTCGCCCAGATCGGCAACGGCAATGCCGCCTACATCGATACCCTGAGCGAAGCCCGCAAGGTGCTCGTGGAAGAGATAGGCGCCACCCTGAACATGATCGCCAAGGACGTGAAGATTCAGATCGAGTTCAACCCCGAGACCGTCGCCGAGTACCGGCTCATCGGCTATGAGACCCGACACCTGGAACGCGAGGACTTCAACAACGACGCCATCGACGCTGGCGACATCGGCGCCGGTCACACGGTGACGGCCCTCTACGAGATCGCCCTCACGGGGTCCGGCGGCACCCTCATGGATCCCCTGCGCTACGGCACTGACAAACCAGCAGACGCTCCGAAGGCGGCAGGCACCGGCGACGAACTCGCTTTCCTGAAGCTGCGCTACAAGCTGCCGCAGGAGGATGTGAGCCAGCTAATCACCCGCCCCATCGATCGGGACGCGATCATTGGCGATCTGGGCCGAACCAGCGACAATTACCGCTTCTCGGCTGCCGTGGCAGGCTTTGGACAGATCCTCCGAGGCAGCGAGTACACGGGCACCTTCGATCTCGAAGCGGCGGCGAAGCTCGCAGGCGCCGCCCGGGGTGACGACGCCTTCGGCTACCGCGGCGAGTTTCTGAGCCTGGTGCGGACCGCCGACGCGCTCTCCGGCGGCTAGCCAGGCAACGCACGGCAGTGATGTTGAGCAGATGACGATATGAGGAATGGCGCCCCGGCTGAGGCCGGGAGCGCCGCGACCGGAAGCTCCACGGCAACCGCTGGAACCCCGGACGAAGCGCTGATGCTGGCCTACGTGGCAGGAGACGCTGCCGCGTTCGACGCGCTCTACGCGCGACACAAAGGCCCCCTCTATCGCTACTTCAAACGCCAGTTGCCGGAAGCGGAAGCCAACGACTGTTTTCAGACCCTGTGGCTGAAGCTCATCGACCACCGGGACCGTTACCAGAGCGACGCACCGTTCAGAAACTTTCTCTTCACCCTCGCCCACAACGTGCTCATGGATCAGCATCGGAAAAACATGCGCAACAGCGAGCGCTCGAGCGAGCAGGACCTCGACGAGGTGGCGTCCAACAACCCGGATCCCGCCGACAGCTCGGAACGGAGCCAGCTCATGGCCAGACTGCACGCCTTGATCGCCGCCCTGCCCCTCGCCCAGCGGGAGGCCTGGCTCCTGCGGCAGGAGACGGATCTGTCGACGCAGGAGATCGCCGAAGTGACCGGCAGCTCCGAAGAAGGCATCAAGAGCCGACTCCGCTATGCCCGTAACAAGCTGAAGGAAGGAATGGCGCGCTATGCCGGATAAGCCCGACGCCGATCAGCCCGACTGGGTCGAAACGCTCTACACGGAAGGGGCCGATGAGCAGCCGCCGGCGACCCTGGACGCCGCGATTCGAGAAGCTGCGCGAAGCCACGGCGTTACGCCCTGGTACCGGGACCCGCGGCGCCTCACCGGTCTTGCGGCAGCCGCGAGCTTCGTGATCGTGGTGCTGATTGGTTTCTACGAGCCGGGCCCGGAGCTGTCTGCCCCGGAAGCCATGCCGACGGTCGGGCAGACCGCGAGCGATGAATCGACGGCGATCAGCCCGGACAGCGAAACAGTCCCGACTGCTGAGGAGCGCACCGCCATCCTGGCGGAGGTCCAGTTCGAGGACCGGCTCGAACAAGCCGAAGTCGCGACGCAGAACCTTGCCGAGCCGGAGTCACTGGAAGAAGCCGTCGCACCACGGCAGGCCCTCGCGCGGAAGCGGGAGACGCCGGAGCCTGCCGGTAGCGGACGTTCCGAACCTGCGACGCTGTCCGCAACGGCTGCTCCACGCGATCTCCCGATCGAGGCGCAAACGCCGTCTCCCAGCACTGCAGCCGATGCGAAAGACACTGCAGCCCTCGAAGCCCGCCTCATCGAAGCCTGCGGTCCCTTACCAGCGCCCGCCGAAAGCCGACGCTGGGAAGAAGACGAAGACGGCCTCTATCTCGTCATCGAAGCGAGCGGCGAACATCGCTACTTCCGCTGTGGCCAGGATCCGGCGTCAACCACCGCGGAAGCCGGCTGGTATGAGATTTCCGAGCCCGCCCTGCCTGCTTCAGAGCAGTAGCAGCCAGAGGCCG
Organism: Pseudomonadales bacterium; assembly: GCA_965230005.1. Classification (GTDB taxonomy): domain Bacteria; phylum Pseudomonadota; class Gammaproteobacteria; order Pseudomonadales; family Azotimanducaceae; genus SZUA-309. The sequence goes on along the minus strand of OZ245934.1, from coordinate 4,275,448 downwards.
ACCACCACCAACAGGGCGCCGAGCACCTCACGGCCTTTGACCTGCTCGCCAAAGAACCAGATGGAGGCGGCAAAGGTGAAGAGCAGCTCAACCTGCCCGAGCGCACGGACCAGCCCGGCGTTGACCAGGGCCATGGCCGTGAACCAGCAGGCCGAGGCAACGGCGCCGACGAGACCCACCCAGAGGGAGATCCGGAAACTCCGGACCACCCGACCGAGTTCACCCGGTTCCCGGGCCAGCAGATAGGCGCCCATGAGCAGGGACTGCAGCGTCACGGTGATGGCCAGCGTCAGTCCCGCCCGCATGAGAAAGTCGCCTTCATCGAGGGACAGGGCCGCCGCCCGATAGCTCACGGCAGAAACGGCAAAACCGGCACCACTCGCCAGACCCAGCCAGAGCGCCCGGTTACCGCGCAGCCGGTCAAGACGCCCCGGCGTGGACAGCACGAGGACGCCGAGCAGGCTCACGAGGATGCCGCCCGCAGCGGTCAGAGTCATGGTGTCGCCAAGGATCACCAGACCGAAGAGCGCGGTCTGCGCTGCTTCGGTTTTCGAGAAGGCCGTGCCCACCGCAAAGTTATCGTGAGTAAAGGAGGCGACGAGAAAGGCGGTGCCGAGAATCTGCGCGATTCCGCCGGCGAGGCAGTAGGCGAGATACTCTCCATGGATGGCCGGCACGGCGCCCCGGCTGGCGAGCCAGCCGAGGTAGACCCAGACGAACGGCAGCGCGAAGCAGAAGCGCGTGTAGCTGGCGCCGTTCACGGACAGATCGCCGGTGACCCGTTTCTGCAGCACGGAACGGACGTTCTGCAGAAACGCGGCAAAAACCGTGATGGGAATCCAGAGTTCCACGATCAACGCAGAGCGAAGCGGCGAATCTGTTCCGGACGATGGGACAGCCAGCGGAAGCGTGTCGTGAGGATCAGCGCCGCGACGCCGAGACCCGCGAGGAGTCCGACCCAGAAACCGCGCACACCGGTCAGACCTTCGAACTCAACCAGACCGAAACCGAGCAGAACCCCCACGGGCAGTCCCACACCCCAGTAGCTGAGCATGGCGATCCACATGGTTGCCCGGGTGTCCTTGAAACCCCGCAGCGCGCCTACGGCCGTCACCTGGGAGTCGTCGAAAAACTGATAAAGGGCCACGAAGACAAGCAGATCAGCGGCCACGAGCACCACGGCAGCTTCCGAGCTGTAGAGACCGGCGATGGACTCCCGGAAGCTGAAGACGATGAGCGCCGCGACGCAGGCAAAGACGAGCGACAGACCGATGGCAACCCACCCGGAGCGCTGGGCAGCAGGGAGATCTCCGGCACCGACGTTGAAACCGACTCGAATCGAAACGGCCATACCCAGGGCCAGGGGCACCATGAAGGTAATGCCGCCAACGTTGGAGGCTATGACGTGGGCCGCCACCGCCTCCGCACCAAGACGCCCGATCAGCAGCGTAATGATGGAGAAGAGCCCGATCTCCATGAAGTTGGTCACCCCGATGGGCAGGCCCAGCTTTACGAGGCGGCTGATCTCCTGACCGTTCGGCCGGCTGACGCGGCTGAAGACGCCGGTCACCCGGATCCGCGACCGGGCAACCACCGCCACCATGGCAAGGAGCTGGCCCGTGAGCACGATCGCCGAGGCCCAGCCACAGCCGACGCCGCCCATGCCCTCAATGCCGAAGGCGCCGTAAATGAACAGATAGTTGAGGGGAATCTTCAAGGTCAGCGCTCCGGCGGCAATCCACATGGCCGGCACAGTCCAGGACATGCCTTCGCAGAGATAGCGGAGCGTGAAGTAGCCGAGCACGGGTATCACACCGAAGGACAGCGCTTCGAGATAGGCCACGGCGACGGGGATCGCGCGCTCATCGACGCCGAGCAGATGGTAGAGGGGTTCGACGTTGTGCAGGAACAGGATCATGACCAGGCCTCCCCCTAGGGCGACCCAGATGGCCTGGCGCGCCACCTCACCGGCTTCCGCCTCTCGCCCGGCGCCGTGCAGCTGGGAAACCGAAGGGGTGAGCGACATGATCACGCCGGAGAGCAGGAGGATGAACGGCCAGTAGAAATTGCCGCCGAGGGCGATGCCGGCGAGGTCCACGGCACCCACCTGGCCGGCCATGATCGTGTCGGCCACGCCCATGCCCATCTGGGTGACCTGCGCCAGAATCATGGGCGCCGCAAGGCGACTCAGCGTACCGAGTTCCCGTCTGATTTCTCCGCCAGTCCCCGACACGGCGATCCCCTGGTCACCCGCCCTGCTTTGAAGAGCCGCGCATTGTACGCGCTGGCTCTCGAGGACGTTCACCGGTTTTTCATCGCCAATGAGAATAATTATGATTTACAGAAACTAGTGATTCCGGGATTTCCATAGGCATCGCCTATTGGGCTGATAGCAACAAACGAATGGCGGGGCTCCCCGCGGCCCCTATACTGCGATCATCACCATCCGGTGAGTCGACTCACAGAACTGGAGACAGGAAGGAAAACATGGACCTTAAGGACAGCAACACTCTGCAGAATCTGAAGGACGCCTTCGCCGGCGAATCTCAGGCCAACCGCCGCTACCTCTACTTCGCTGCGAAGGCAGACGTTGAAGGCGAGAACGACGTCGCCGCCGTATTCCGCTCCACCGCCGAAGGTGAAACGGGCCACGCGCACGGCCACCTCGAATACATGGAAGCCGTTGGCGACCCGGCAACGGGCCTGCCGATCGGCACCACGAGCGACAACCTGAAAGCGGCGATCGCCGGTGAAACCCATGAGTACACGGACATGTACCCGGGCATGGCCAAGACCGCCCGCGACGAAGGTTTCGATGAAATCGCCGACTGGTTCGAGACGCTGGCAAAAGCCGAGCGTTCTCACGCGAACCGTTTCCAGAAAGCGCTGGATTCCATGGGCTGATCGTCGGCGCCACGCCGCGATGAGAAGGGGGGTCGCAAGAGCCCCCTTTTTTGTCTCCGCCGGCTTTTCCGTGCCCCTGGCGCTTGAGCCCGGGGGCGAGATCAGACAGAGAGCATCTGCAAGGGATAGAAGATCATGAGGGAAGGTAGCCTAGAAGCCCCCGACCGCCAGCCGCTGGACTGGAAGAACCCGGAGTTCTACGAGAAAGAATCACTCTACGAGGAGCTGGAGCGCGTCTACGACATCTGCCACGGCTGCCGCCGCTGCGTGAGCCTCTGTGACGCTTTCCCAACGCTCTTCGATCTCGTGGATGAGTCCGACACCTTCGAGGTAGATGGCGTCGACAAGGACGACTACATGAAAGTCGTCGACCAGTGTTACCTCTGCGATCTCTGTGCAGAAACGAAGTGCCCTTATCTGCCTCCGCACGAGTGGGCAGTGGACTTTCCGCACCTCATGCTCCGGGCCAAGGCCTACAAGTTCCAGCACCAGGACACGAAATGGCGCGACCGCCTGATCACCAGCACAGATCCGATCTTCGATACGCTGAGCACCCCGGGTATTGCCGGTATCGCCAACGCGGCGGCCAATTCCGAAACCCTGAGAAAGTTCGGCGACAAAGCGGTCGGCATTCATCCAGAAGCACCGCTGCCCGTGTTCCACGCAGACACCACCAGCAAACGGCATCCCGACCTGATCGGCGCCGATCTACCGGCAAAAGCCTGCGAGCGCACGACCGGCAAAGTTGCCATCTACATCACCTGTTACGGTGACCACAACGAACCACAGGTCGTGGACGACATGATCGCCGTCCTCAACCACAACGGCGTTGCAGTGAAGCTGTTGAAGGATGCCAAGTGCTGCGGCATGCCGAAGCTCGAGCTCGGGGACCTGAAAAAGGTCGAGGGTCTGAAGGATGCCAACCTGCCCCTCTTCCTCGAGGCCATCGAGGAGGGTTACGACATCATCGCCCCGATTCCGTCCTGCGTGCTGATGTACAAGCAGGAGCTGCCGCTCATGTTTCCGGACGACGAAGAGGTGGCAAAAGTGAAGGCGGCATTCTTCGATCCCTTTGAGTATCTGATGCTCAGGCAGAAGGCCGGTCTCGTGAAAACCGACTTCCAGAGTTCTCTCGGCAAAGTGGCTTACCACGTGGCCTGCCACCAGCGCGTGCAGAACATCGGCATGAAAACGCGCGAATTTCTGAACCTCATCGACGGCACGGAAGTCACCGCCATCGAGCGTTGCTCGGGCCACGACGGCACCTATGCCGTGAAGAGCGAAACCTATGAGAAAGCCATGAAGATCGCCCGCCCGGTCGTCAATCGGGTCAAGCAGGCCGAAGCAGACAGCTTTGGTTCGGACTGCCCCATGGCCGGGCGCCTCATCGCCCACGGCATGGAAGACACCGGCGAGTCCGAGCACCCGATCAGCATGGTCAGACGCGCATACGGAGTGTAGTGATGCAGAAACTGAACCGAGCGGCTCTCTGGAGCCTGGAAGAATACGCCGAAGCACGGCCCGGCTTCCGTGCCGAGGTCATGGCCCACAAAGGCCCGAGGCGCGTCGCCATCGGCCCCCACGCCACCCTCTACTTCGAAGACTTCATAACCATGAAGTACCAGGTGCAGGAAATGCTCCGGGCCGAACGCATCTTCGAAGCAGCCGGCATCGAGGAGGAAATCGAGGCCTACAACCCGCTGATCCCCGACGGCAGTAATCTGAAGGCGACCTTCATGATCGAATACGGTGACGTCGAGGAACGGCGCCAGGCGCTCGCCGGCCTTGCGGGGATCGAAGAGACCCTCTGGCTCAGCGTCGGTGGGGCGGAAAAGATCTACGCCATTGCCAACGAAGACCTGGATCGAAGTACAGAGGAGAAGGCGTCAGCCGTGCACTTCCTGCGCTTCGAACTCGGCGCCGATACCATCGCCGCCTTCCGCTCGGGAACCGAAGTGAAGTTCGGCATTGACCACGCCGGCGTGCTGGAGGGTTCCGTGACCCTGAGCGCCGAGCAGGTCGCCAGCCTGGCCGCCGACTTCGACTGAGTCGGGGTTCAACCGCCCCGGCGAGCGCCATCGCTCGCCGCACCCCTTCAGTCCAGCGCTTCCCGCAAGAGCGCCACCAGCTTCTCGAGGAGCGGCTCCCGCGGTGAGCTGCGCCGCCAGCAGAGCCCTACCACCCGATGCGGCACTTCTCCCTTGAAGGGAATGTAGCGGATGCCGGCCACGGGTTTCGCCGGGACCGCGAGCTCCGGCATGAGCGTAATGCCCACATCGGCCACCACCATCTGCCGCAGCGTTTCCAGGCTGGTGGCGCGGAAGTTGGTGTTTTCCACGGCGTTGTGTGAATTGCAGACCTCCAGGGCCTGATCCCGCAAACAGTGGCCGTCTTCGAGGAGCAGCACCTGCTCGTCGTCCAGGTCGTCGACGCTCACCTGTTTACGACCCGCCAGCTCGTGTTGCTTCGACACTGCCATATAGAAGGGCTCTTCATAGAGGGGTGCTTCGATGACGTTTTCCTCCTCCAGGGGCAGCGCGAGGATCACCGCATCGAGATCGCCTTCCCGCAGCAGCCGGCTGATCACCGCCGTCTGCCCTTCCGTCAGCTGAATTTTCAGGGTGGGCAGCGCCTTGCGAATCGGTGCCAGAATCTTCGGCAGCAGATAAGGCGCGACGGTCGGGATCACGCCGAGGCGGAAATCGCCACCAAAGGGATCGGCGTATTCCTCGGCAATGGTGCCGAGCTGATTGGCTTCCCGCAGCACGCGCTGAGCCTGCGCAACAACACGCTCACCCACGGGGGTGAGCAACACCTGGCGGTTGGTGCGCTCGATGAGGGTAACGCCAAGTTCTTCTTCGAGCTTCTTCAGCTGCGTGGACAGCGTTGGCTGGCTGACGAAGCAGGCCTCGGCGGCGCGACCGAAGTGACGATGCTCGGCCACGGCCACCAGATACTTGAGATCTCTCAGATTCACTCGCGGCTCCTCAGCGCCAGGGCTCGACGATGATCTTGGCGTGGGCTTCCGGGTTCTTCAGATCGCGGAAGGCCTGCGCGACGCCATCGGCCCCAACGCGACCGGTAATCAACGGTGCCACGTCGATTTCGCCCTCGGCGATGTGACGCAGGGTGCTCGCAAACTCCTCACCGGTGTAACCGAGCACGAACTGCAGGTTGAGCTCTTTGTTGATCGCAAGCAGCGGACGGATCGGGTCGGATTCCATGCATACCCCAACGATCACAAAACGCGATCCGCGTTCGGCACCCACCATCATCTGATCGATCACTCCGGGCACTCCGACGCACTCGAAGTAGACGCCGGGCGGCAGTTCCCGCTCACCGCTCAGGGGATTCACCGGCGCCTTCAGACCCTGGGCGCTGGCAGCAGCCGCCGCCCGCCAGGAATCGTAAGGCGACTGACTCGCCGGATCGATGATGACATCCGCGCCGAGGCGCTCGGCGAGCGCCCGTCGCGCCGGTGAGAAGTCCGCGGCGACAATAGGACCAACGCCCTTCAGTTTCAGGGCAGCGATCACCGCCAGCCCAACGGGACCGCAGCCGATCACCAGGGGCACGTCATCCGGCGTCAGGCGCGCCATCTCTACGGCGTGGAGCCCCACGGCCATGGGCTCCGTGAGCGCCGCCTGTTCATCGGCCAGCCCATTCGGCACGGGCAGGAGCAGACTTTCCGACAGCAGCATCTGCTCGCCGTAGCCGCCGGGCACGTCGTTCGAATAGCCAACGGTCGTCGGAGCGCCGCCGCGGAGCAGCATGGGCATGGCGCACACCCGGGCGCCCACGGGCAGGCGCTCGCCGGCTGCGTCTCCGGGTCCGTAATCGAGAATTTCCGCGCAGAACTCGTGACCCATGACGATGTCCCGATCACCGTCGAGGCCACCGGCGAAGCCTTCCTCACCGAAGCTCGTGAACTGATCGAAGTGCTCAAAGGCATGCAGATCGGAACCACAGATGCCGCAGGCGAGGGTCTTCACCAGCACCTCTCCGACCTGGGGCTCCGGTGCCGCCAGTTCATCGACCACGATCTTTCTGTCCCGCATGATGGCCGCGCGCATCTGTCCTCCTGCTCTGGGTTCCGAGTAATCTGTGCCGCTATCTTAGAGGGCCCGGGAGAAGAAAGGGGAACCCATGGGGACCGCGAATGCCTCAGCAGAGGAGCTCGGTGTCGAGGTGCTCCACTCGGACGCTGAACTGATCGTGCTCAACAAACCCGCGGGGCTGTCGGTGTTGAAGGACCGGAGCGGGGCGCCCTGTCTCTGGGAGATGCTGCCGGCACTCCTCGATGGCAGGCCCTACCTCGTGCATCGCCTCGACAAACCCACGAGTGGCCTCCTCATCGTCGCCCGCACCGCCGCCACCCAGGCGAGTCTCACCCGGGCCTTTCAGGCCAGGCAGGTGCGCAAGTTTTATCTGGCCTGGGTGGCCGGTGATCCCGGGGCGAAGGGCGAGATCGACCTGCCACTGAAGAAGGGTCGGAAGAACCGTTATCGTGTTGCCGGCCCCAGGGAGGCCATCGCTGAGCAGCAAAAGCGCTGGCAGCTTCAGCCCGGCAGTGCCCTCCCCGACGGCCACGACAGTCGAACGCACTTCCGGCACCTGGCCAGGGCCGGTGGCAGAAGCCTGCTGCTGCTGAAGCCGGTGACCGGTCGCACCCATCAGCTGCGGGTTCATCTGGCCTGGATCGGCCATCCGATCGTCGGTGATCGTCTCTACGGCCGTCCGGATAGCGAGCTGCAGGCGAGCGATCGGCTGCTTCTGCACGCTCATCGCCTCGTGGTACCCGGTCGGGGCAGCTGGTCGGCGCCGGCCGGGGACTTCAGGCCGCCGGGGTTGGGTTAGAGCTTGCCGCCCAGCTTGCGGCCGAGGGCGTAGCCGGCCGCCGTGATGGCTGGATGCCGGGTGAGCGCGAAGGCAACGGCACCCACGCCAATACCGGCCACCCAGGATTTCAGCTGCGGGCTCGAGCTTTCCCCGGTGATGGCACGGCTGACCGTATGCTCGCAGTTGTTGGTGAAGAGGTTATAGCCGCCCGTGTCCTTCGGCCGGGCAGAGGCCGCAAAGCGACGCTGACGCGGACACTCCGTGCGGCTGACGTGCAGGCGTTTACCGTCGCGGAACTCTGCTTCGCTCACCACATGCTCCCCACGGAAAGGGCTGTTATGCAGAATGCTGCCGTCGGAGAGCACCACGCCTCGATGCATGACCAGCCCTTTCCGGCGCGACACCACATCTCCGGGTCGGTATCTCATGAAGGCATCCTCACGGGTCGTTTGCTCATCCCGAAAGCGTAGCAGGAACCGTGCCTAAACATAAGCTACTGAATATTATGTATTTTTCTGGAAAGCAAAGCGGGTGTCCTGGCCGTTGCAGCGAACCTCCGGTCAAGTTCGCCAACCTCTGGCGCCCCGCAACAGTCCAGACCATTGAACGGTGGTTCCGGGCAATCCAGAGGACGGCAGGCGAAGGTCCGGTTACAGGCCCTGGAGCATGAAGTCGATGGCGTCCGCCAGCTGCTCGTCCGTGCAGCTGTTGCAGAGCCCCATGGCCGGCATGCCCGGGGCGATGCCTTCCTTCGTCGATTGCAGCAGTGCCGCCCGACCCTTGGCGATCCGGGGCGCCCAGGCCTCTGCATCGCCAGGCACCGGCGCACCGGCGACACCGCCGGCATGGCAGGAGAAGCAGGAGCGGTTGTAGACCGCCTCGCCGGGGTGAGCGGCCCCCCCGCCGTCTTCGGCGCAACCGGCGAGCAGCGTCAGCATCAGTGCAGCAGCCGGGGTCCAGAGTCCGTTCTTCATCGTTACCTCTCGTGAATGGGCTCAGAGCCCGCAGAGTATCTCAGCCGCGCGAGCAAGCGTGTCGTCGTCCTTGGCAAAGCAGAAGCGCAGCACGCGGTGCCCGGGGTCGACCTCGTAGAAGGGTGACACGGGGATCGCGGCGAGCTTGGCTTCCCGGGTGAGACGGACGGCCAGATCAGCATCCAGTTCGTTGCTCCAGCTGGAGTAATCGAGAAGCTGAAAATAGGTGCCCGCCGATGGCACCACCTCGAAGGGGGCATCCGTCAGAAGCGAGCAGAAGCGGTCGCGCTTCGCCTCGTAAAACGCGCCGAGTTCGAGGTGGTGTTCCGGGTGTTCGTCGAGAAAATCGGCGAGACCGAGCTGCACGGGTGTGTTCGAGGTGAACGTGACGTACTGATGAATCCGCCGGAACTCTTCCGTCAGAGCCGGCGGTGCCGTGCAGTAGCCGATTTTCCAGCCCGTAGTGTGATAGGTCTTGCCGAAGGAGCTGACGACGAAACTCCGCTCATAAAGCTCCGGATAGCGGGTCAGACTTTCGTGGCGGCGCCCGTCGAAGATGATGTGCTCGTAAACCTCGTCCGCGAGCAGATAAAGGTTACGGCCCGCTACGATGTCCTTCAGCGCCGCAATGTCATCGCCATCCCAGACGGACCCGGTGGGATTGTGCGGCGTGTTGGTGATGATCAGGCGGGTGCGGTCATTAACGAGATCACGCACCTGGCCCCAGTCGATGCGGTAGGCCGGCGGATGCATGGGCACATGGTGCGTGAGTCCGCCCTGGAGTCGGACGACCGGCTCGTAGCTGTCGTAGGCGGGATCGAAGACGATCACCTCATCGCCGGGATTCACCACCGCGGCAATGGCGCAGAACAGCGCCTCCGTCGCCCCCGAGGTCACGGTGACTTCCCGATCCGGGTCCACGGCGTTGCCATAGAGTGACCGCACTTTCTCCGCAATGGCCGCCCGCAGCGCCGGTACCCCCATCATGGGGGCATACTGGTTCTCACCGTTGTGCAGGTGGTGCGTGACGCGCTCGAGGAGCGCGGCGGGTCCGTCGAAGTCAGGAAAACCCTGAGACAGGTTGAGCGCCCCTTCGCTGCGGGCCAGCTCGGACATGACCGTGAAGATGGTCGTGCCGATGTCCGGCAGCTTGCTGGTGAGTGTTGGTGTCTCCATGCGGGTGCGATTCTGCAGGCTGGTGCTTACAAAGATCAATATCAAAATATTTTGATATTGAAAATAGGCGCTGCTAGCATGCCGCCCTCATCGCTCGAGCGCTGCGTCCGTCGACGTGCGCATGAGCCGCACAGAGCACGAGGTATCCGGCCCTGGCCAGCCAACCCACCCGACTCACCGCCGAAGACCCGACCCTGCCTGCCGTCGACGACGTCGTTGCCATCGGCAAAGCCGTTGGCGATCGGCTGCGCGCCGGCATCCTGCAGGTCCTTCGTCAGGACTCCTATGCCGTGAGCGAACTCTGCGAGCTCTTCGAGGTGCCGCAACCTGCTCTCAGTCATCATCTGAAGGTGCTGCATCAGGCCGGTCTCGTGGCGCGCCGGCGCGAGGGAAACAGCATCTTCTATCGCCGCGCCAGCAGCATCCCGGCGGCCGCAGCGCTGATCGCCCGTCTCGACGAAGAATCGCTCCCGACGCGCCTCGCCCGCCGTCTCGAGCAGCTCCATGACCAGCGCAACCGGCGCTCCGCCGATTTCTTCAGCGCCAACGCCGCAGAGATCACCGCCCAGCAGGCCGAGATTTGCGAACCGGGCACCTACGCGGAGGTGCTGCTCGAGCAGCTGGACGCCGCCCTCGATGGGGCTCTGGGTCGCGGGCACGTGCTCGAAGTCGGTCCCGGCAGCGGCACCCTGCTCGTTGAACTCGCCAGCCGCTTCGAGCGGGCCACCGGCATCGACAACGCCCCGGAGATGCTGGCAGTCGCCCGGGCGACCGCTGGCAAAGGCACCGGCGTGCGGCTGCGCAGGGCGGATTTTCTCGAACTGCCGGCCCGCCGCCACTACGACGCCATTGTCGCCGCCATGGTCATTCACCACCAGGCGTCACCGGCCCGATTCTTCGACCACGCCCGAAAGCTTCTGAAGGCGCCGGGCACGCTGCTCGTCGCCGAGCTCTGCCTGCACGATCAGGAATGGGCGAAGAGCGCCTGCGGCGATCAGTGGCTCGGCTTTGAGCCGGACGAGCTCCTCGGCTGGGCGGCCGCCGCCGGCTTCTCGAACTCAGATTCTCAGTACCTGGCGCAGAAGAACGGCTTCCGCGTGCAGGTGCACCGTTTCGACACGCTCTGATACACCAACTGGAACCCGACCTATGACCGACTACAAAGTAGCTGACATCGACCTCGCCGACTTCGGCAGGAAAGAGATCGCCCTCGCGGAAGCAGAGATGCCCGCGCTCATGGCGCTCCGGAAGAAGTACAAAGACGAGCAGCCTCTCGCCGGTGCGAAGATCATCGGCTGCATTCACATGACCATCCAGACCGCCGTGCTCATGGAGACGCTCGTGGAACTCGGCGCTGACGTGCGCTGGTCGTCCTGCAACATCTTCTCGACGCAGGATCACGCGGCCGCGGCCATGGCCGCCAAAGGCATTCCCGTCTTCGCCTGGAAAGGCGAAACGGAGGAAGAGTACGAATGGTGCATCGAGCAGACGATTCTCAAAGGCGGCGAGCCCTGGGACGCCAACCTGCTCCTCGACGACGGTGGCGACCTCACCGTCATGATCCACGAGAAGTACCCGCAGATGCTCGACACCATCCATGGCATCTCCGAAGAGACCACCACCGGTGTGCATCGGCTCTACGAAATGATGAAAACCGGCGATCTCAAAGTACCGGCCATCAACGTCAACGACTCGGTCACCAAGTCGAAAAACGACAACAAGTACGGCTGTCGCCACAGCCTCAACGACGCCATCAAGCGCGGCACGGACATGCTGCTCTCGGGCAAGCGGGCCCTCGTGGTCGGCTACGGCGATGTGGGTAAAGGCTCCGCTCAGAGCCTGCGTCAGGAAGGCATGATCGTTCGCGTGGTGGAAGTCGATCCGATCTGCGCCATGCAGGCCTGTATGGACGGCTTCGAGGTCGTCTCCGCCTATAACAATGGTGTAAACACGGGCAAGCTCGAAGACGTGAACCGGACCCTCATGGAGGACACGGACCTCATCGTTACCTGCACGGGCAACGCCGACGTCTGCGACAAGAACATGCTCCAGACCATCAAGTCCGGCGCCGTCGTCTGCAACATCGGCCACTTCGACAATGAGATCGACACCGCCTACATGCGCGAACACTGGCGCTGGGAGATGGTGAAGGACCAGGTCCATCAGATCTTCCGCAGCGACGATGCCCAGGACTACGTGCTGCTGCTTTCCGAGGGGCGACTCGTGAACCTCGGCAACGCCATGGGCCACCCGTCGCGCATCATGGACGGCTCCTTCGCCAACCAGGTGCTCGCGCAGATGCACCTCTTCGAACAGCGCTGGGCTGACCAGCCGGAGAACCAGCGGGCGCCCATCAGCGTCGAGGTGCTGCCGAAGAAACTCGACGAGGAAGTGGCTCAACTCATGGTGGAAGGCTTCGGCGGCGTGCTCACGCAGCTGACCAAAAGCCAGGCCGACTACATTGGTGTGGAACAGGAAGGTCCCTTTAAGCCAGAATCCTACAAGTACTAGGGAAGGCGAACCCTTCCCGGCAGGGAGGGGTAACCAATGCAGAACTCACCATCGGCCGCGGCGTCCGCCGCGGCCAGCCGGGCGCGTGCACCGCGTCTTTCCAGGCAACGTTTCATCACGCCGTCGATTGTTCTAGGCGCCTGCATGGGCTTAACAATCGGCTTCACGCCGCCGGCTTCCGCAGAGCTCAAGGTCTTCCGCAACGCGGAGATCCACCCGGTTGTCACGGCACCCATCGCCAACGGAGCGCTGGTCATCGAAGACGGGCGGATCCTGGCGGTTGGACCATCGGTAGAGATACCAACCCCTGACGGTGCGGAAGAATTCGACCTGTCCCGTCGTATCGTCATCCCCGGCATGGTGGACACCCACTCCCACATCGGCGGACCCGCCGGTGGTGACTCGAGCGCACCCCTGAATCCCGAGGCGCGTTCTCTCGATGCCATCGATGTTCTGAGCCCGAGCTTCTGGCGCGCCAGAGCCGGCGGCATCACCACCTTGAACGTCATGCCCGGGTCCGGGCACCTCATGAGCGGTCAGACCACCTATCTGAAGATCCGCCGCAATCCCCGCCGCATCGAGGACTGGCTGTTCTGCGCGAATCCCACCACCGGCATCTGCGGCAGCATGAAGATGGCGAACGGCACGAACTCCATCCGGGAGAAGCCCTTTCCCGGCACCCGCTCGAAATCGGCCGCTCTGCAGCGCGGACTTTTCGTGGAAGCACAGAACTATCTGGCCAAGCAGCGCCGGGCGGAAGCCGACGAAGATGCAGAGCCGCCGGCACGGGATCTGCGCATGGAAGCCATGGCGGAAATCCTTGCGGGCGAACGCCTCGTCCAGTTCCACACCCATCGGCACAACGACATCCTCACGGTGCTGCGCCTAGCCGAGGAGTTCAATTTCACCCCGGTGATCCAGCACGGATCCGATTCCTGGAAGGTCGCGGCAGAGATTGCCGCCGCCGGCATCCCGGTCTCCGTGACCTACGTGGAAGCGCCCGGGGGCAAGGAAGAAACCCTCGACGTGAACATGCAGGTGGGCGCTCTGCTGGAAGCGGCGGGCGTCGATCTCAGCTTCAACACAGACGACTATGTCCTCGATTCGCGACTGTTCCTGCGCTATGCAGCGTTGAACGTCCGTTACGGCATGTCGGAAACCGGCGCGCTGGAAGCGCTGACCCTGGCCGGCGCCCGGCATCTGGGCCTGGAGGCGCGGGTCGGCTCCCTGGAGCCTGGCAAGGACGGCGACTTCGTTGTGCTCTCGGGACCGCCCTTCTCCACCTATACGCGGGTACTCGAGACCTGGGTCGAGGGGGAACGCGTCTTCGACTTCTCCGACCCGGAACATCGCCGCTACGCGGTGGGCGACGAGAACACCTACCGCAGTCAGGGGGTGCATCACGCGCTGGGAGGTGGGCAATGAGCCTGTTCAGGTTGAGACGCGTGCGCTCGAACACGACCGTCGCTTCGCTGGCCGTTCTGTGCCTGGTCATGGCCATAAGCGGCGCCCGCGCCAACGACATCGCGGTCCGCGCCGACCTCCTCTACACCGGCAGCGGCGCGCCGCTCGAGAACGCCACCGTGCTCGTTCGGGACGGCAAAGTCAGTCGGGTGGGACCGAGTGATCGCGTTCGGGTCCCTGACGGCATCCCCGTGCTCGAGGCCGCGTGGTCACGCCCGGCTTCGTCGATGCCCATTCCACCGTCGGCCTCTCGGGCGTCTACGGGGGCCGCGCCGGCCAGGTTCGCGACCAGGATCAGCTGGAAAACTCAGATCCCCTGCAGCCGGAACTCAGACCCATCGATGCCTACAACGCCGCGGATCCCCTGGTGACCTGGGTGCGGCAGTTCGGCACCACGACCCTGCACACGGGTCATGGACCCGGTGCGGTGATCAGCGGCCGAACCATGATCGTGAAAACCCGCGGCCGAACCGCGGAGGAGGCCCTCGTGGCCGAAGACACGGCCATTGCCATCACCCTCGGCCCTTCCGTGACGGATAACTTCGAGTCCCCGGGCACCCGCGCCAAAACCGTGGCGCTGCTCCGTTCGGCCCTCATCGAGGCCGCCGACTACGCCGCCAAGCAGGACGACAAAGTCCCACCACCGCGGGATCTCAGGAAAGAAGTGCTGGCGAAAGTCCTTGCCGGTGACATCAAAGCCATGATCACGGCCCACAGCAGCATCGACATCGCCACGGCCCTGCGCCTCAGAGAGGAATTCGGCTTCGAGCTACTCCTCGACGGCGCCGCTGATGCGCACCTCATGACGGAGTCGCTCCTCGAGGCTGAGGTGCCGGTGCTGCTGCACCCGACGATGATGCGCGCCGGCGGCGAGCGGCGGAACGCGAGCTTCGAGGCGGCGGCACGTCTCCAGGCCGCCGACATCCCTTACGCGATCCAGACCGGTCACGAAGGGTACGTCCCGAAAACGCGCCTGCTGCTCTTCGAGGCAACCGTTGCCGTCGCCAACGGACTCGCGCCTGAGGATGCCATCCGCGCCATCACCTCGAGCCCGGCGGAGCTGCTGGGCATCGATGATCGCGTGGGCACCCTGGAACGGGGCAGGGATGGAGATCTGGTGCTCTTCAACGGCGATCCCTTCGAGTACACGAGCCAGGTGTGCACCGTCATCATCGAAGGTGAACCCGTCTCGGAGCAGTGCTGGTAGTAGGGCGCCCAGCGCCGCTGCTGCTCAGATCGCCCGCGTTGCCCGCGGCCGGGGGCCGGGGGCCGGAGGCCGGGGGCCGGGGGCAGGAGGTGCCTCGGTAACTCAGTACTTCCCGCCGAGCTTGGCGTGGTCCCAGCTGATGATCTGCGTTGGCGTGAATTTGAGCACCACCCGCTTCTCCGCCGTCTTCGACACGGCCCCGAGGAGCTGCTCCACTTCCGCTTCAGAAACATCCCGGCCTTTGGTGTTGATCTTTACCAGGGTGTCGGCGACAACGTCGAAATCGTCGATGACCTCGCAGTCGGCGTAGGCGAGCACACTCTTCAATTCCGCGTACTCCTCCCCGGACTCCACGAGCAGGCTCGCCTTCGGATCCCGCTGAAAATTCAGCACTTTCTGGGCCTTGCGGAAGGTGGTGCAGTAGAACGCCCCGGCGTCGTCCACGTAGAACCACATCGGCATGGGGTGTGGATAACCGTCCTTGCCATTGGAAACGATGATCAGCGTTTGTGCGGCGTCGAGGTATTCGCGCCGCTCCGTGTCGCTAAGCGCTATGAGTTCCCGGCGTGACGGCACAGTCTCTCTCCCGTTAATCAGGTGGCCGGCCATTTTCCCTACCGCCTGCCGTGACTACAATAGCGCCCCCTTAGCAGTACCCGAGGGTGGTCCGGTGAACACGGAAACCATCAACGAGCTCATCCATATCCTCGACCTCGAGGAGATCGAGCAGAATCACTATCGAGCGACAAGCCCCGACGAAGGCTGGCAGCGGGTCTACGGCGGCCAGGTGCTCGGCCAGGCCCTCGTTGCGGCCTCGAAGACCGTTCCCGAAGACCGCCGGGCGCACTCGCTCCACGGTTATTTTCTCCGGGCCGGGGACACCACCATTCCGATCCTCTACAAAGTGGACCGCATTCGCGACGGCAGGAGCTTCACCACCCGTCGGGTCGTGGCCATTCAGCACGGCCGGCCGATCTTCAACATGTCCATCTCCTTTCAGGTCGCTGAGGAAGGTTTCGAACACCAGCTGCCCATGCCGGAGGCGCCCGGTCCTGAGAGCCTGAAAAGCGAGAGGGAGCTGCGCGAGGAATGGCGTAAAAAGCTGCCGGAGGAGTACGCGGACGCCTTTACGAGCGAACGCCCCATCGAAATTCGACCCGTGGATCCTGTGGACATCTTTCAGCCGGAAAAGCGGCCACCACAGCAGCTCTGCTGGATGAAAGCGCGGAATCCGCTCCCCGACGACCCGCGACTGCATCAGTGCGTGCTGGCTTATCTCTCTGACTGGTCGCTCCTCGATACGGCCACGCTGCCCCACGCCGTGAGCTTCACGCAGACCAACATGCAGATGGCGAGCCTCGATCACGCCATGTGGTTTCACCGCCCCTTCCGGGCCGATGAATGGCTCCTCTATGTGCAGGACAGCCCGTCAGCGAGCGGCGCCCGGGGCCTGAACCGCGGCCTGATCTACGACCAGGCCGGGAATCTCGTCGCCTCCGCCGCCCAGGAAGGGCTCATCCGCATCCACGAAGACGACTGAAGGGCCCGCCGGGCGTTCAGCGCATGAGAGGGTCCAGGGAAGCCGGTTCCATTCACCGATAGGCGCGGTCCGGGTCCGTCGGGTCCCGATAGCGCTCGAAGAGCCGCGTCTGCCGGGACGCCATGTCCTGCCAGACGCCATCGATCATCACCGCTTCGGCCCACTCCGTGAGTTCCAGAGGGTCACCGGTCCAGACCACGAGATCAGCCGGCGCGCCAGGCGAGATGGTGCCCAACCCTTCCTCGAGGCCCCAGGCCCGCGCAGGATTCCGGGTCATGGCAGCGAGCGCCGCGTCCCAGGGCATGCCATGGGCCACGGCGTTGCCGGCCATCTGCCGGATCTTCCGTGCGTTCTGACTCTCGGCCGCAGTCAGCAGCACCGGCACACCGGCCGCGTCCAGGCGCGTTGCGTTGTCACTGCGGGCGCCGAGCTGGTCATAGGAGACCGGCAGATTCGCCAGCACGTTCACCACCACGGGAATCTGCTCCGTCGCCAGAAGGTCGGCCACCTGCCAGGCCTCCGCACCGCCAAGGATGATGAGATCGCGTTTGTGCCGGTCGGCCAGGGCCACGGCCTCCCGGATCTCGTTGGCCCGGTTGACCGCCAGCACCAGCGGTGCGTCGGAATCCAGATAGTCGGCAAGGGCAGCCATGTCCTGATGGCCGTAGTCTCCCGGTCCAGGCCGATAGCGGTTCGGACTGTAACCGTCGGCGAGGGTCAGCCCACGATCGAGGCGCTGGATCACCGCGCTGCGGCTGCCACCGACGAACTCGGTGCTCCCGACGCCGATGCTGCCGAAGAGGGCGAGATCTGCAGCCACGAGCATGGGCTCGCCACCGAGGCGGATCGCTGCCCCGGAGCCCGCAAAGGGATCGTTGCCGGGCGCCGGTGCGACAACGGCCCGGGTGACCCCATCGCGGCGGTTCACGGCCAGCGCCACGGCGTTCGGATTCAACGCGTGGCGAACGTTGAAAGACGGTCCGGAGGGATATTCGATCACCCGGGAGTCCACGGTCGTTGCTTCTCCGCCAATCTCCACGAGGCCCAGGCTCGAGTAGGACTCGATGAGCCCGGGTGTGACGATCAGGCCATTCCCCACCAGGCGTTCATAGCCTGGAGGGATCGTGAGGTTCCTGCCCACCGCCTCGATCTGACCGTCGTGGACGAGGACGGTCGCGTCTTTGAGGGTACCGGCATCGGTCAGCGTATGGACCGTCGCGCCGGTGATGGCAACGTCCGCCAGAGCCAGCGTCGGCAGCAGCGTCAGCAGGGCGAGCAGCAGTCTCGTTTTCAGCATCATTCCCCACCTCCATGAACGGTCTGTTCCAGTTCGAAGTCCGTTACCGGGCGCACGCCTGCTGCCCGGTCGAAGTAGCGGAAGCCATCGATGTACACCTGATCGGCGTGACTGTAGACGCTGAAGGGATTGCCGCTCCAGAGCACCAGGTCGGCTGCTTTGCCCACCTCAATGGATCCGGTTTCGTCGTCAATCTCCAGGGAACGGGCCGCATTCAGAGTGATCCAGCCGATGGCCCGGGCTTCGTCCACGGCCATACCCTGGCGATTCGCGGCGGCCATGGCTTTGGCGGCCTCCTGGTTCAGGTGCTGGATGTCCGTCGCCGAGTCCGAGTGCACGATGGCGCAGGCGCCAGCGGCATCCACCAGGGCTACGTTCTGGCTGACCGTGTCGAAGGCCTCGAGCTTGAAGCCCCACCAGTCCGCCCACATGGCCGAGCAGATGCCTTCCTCGGCCAGCAGGTCGGCAATCTTGTAACTCTCGACGGCGTGGTGAAAGGTGCCGATGCGGTAACCGAACTCCCTGGCCACATCGATCATCCAGGCCATCTCGTCAGCCCGGTAGCAGTGGTTGTGGATGATGATTTCTCCCTTGAGCACGCCGACCAGCGTCTCCACGCCGAGGTCCCGTGCGGGAGGCACATCGTCTCCATCGTCATCGCCATTCGCCGCCCGCGCCTGTTCCTGATCAAGGGCGTGACGGGCCTTCGCCCAGGCAGCGCGGAAACCGGCAACGTTGCCCATGCGCGTCGACGGCATCTGATTGCGGCTGCCGTAAACGCGTTTCGGGTTTTCACCGCAGGCCATCTTCAGGGACTGCTTCGCCCCGGGAAACTTCATGGCCTGCACGGTGCGCGCCGGAACGTTCTTCAAAGTGACCCCGCGTCCGCCGAAGAGATTGCCGCTGCCGGGGAGAATCTGCAGGGTCGTAACGCCCCCTTCCAACGCCAGCGGGAACTGGGGATCCTGAGGCCAGACCGAGTGTTCGGCCCAGACGTGGGAACCATTGGGACCGGTCATTTCATTGCCGTCCGAGGTGGAGGCGATTCCCGGCGCCGGATAATTGCCGAGATGCGAGTGCACGTCGATGACCCCCGGCGTCAGCCAGCGGCCGTCCGCCTCGACGATTTCGGCCCCTTCCGCGCTCAGGCGTTCACCCACGGCCTGAATGCGGCCGTCCACGACCACCACATCGGCACCGTCGAGACGGTCACCGGTGCCCGTCAGAACGATGGCATTACGGATCAGGAGCGGCCCGGAAGCACGTGGCTCGTAGGTGGATTCATAGGGTTCCCGGGCGCCCGCGGTCAGCGGCAACCCGACGCTCAGGACGACGGCCAGCAGCATCGTCAGGCCGCGCAGCAAACGATCGCTGCCCGGCGGCAGGGACATAGACCCGCCTCCGCCAGAGCGGCCCGCGGTTGTTTGATACCTGCTCACTACTGCCCTCCTTTGTAAACCGTGCCGGCCTTCATGACGAAATGTACCCGCCCGAACTCGGCCGGATCTGTGAGCGGGTCCCCAGGCACGGCGATCACGTCGGCAAACTTACCCGCCTCGAGGGATCCGAGGTTTTCACTTTCCCCCAGCAGATCGGCGGCATTCACGGTCGCGCTGACGATCGCCTCCATGGCGGGCATGCCGGCTTCGATCATGTAGGTGAACTCCTTCCAGTTGTCGCCGTGAGGAGAGACGCCGGTGTCCGTGCCGAAGGCAATGGGCACTCCGGTCTGGTAGGCCCGGGCGAAGGTGTCCTGAATGAGCGGGCCGATGGACGCGGCTTTCGGCCGGACGAGCTCAGAGAAGTAGCCGGGAACCTCGGCTTTTTCGGCAACGAAACGCCCGGCGATGATCGTCGGCACGTAGTAAGTGCCGCGCCGGCGCATGAGGCGCATGACCTCGTCGCTCATGTAGGTGCCGTGTTCGATGGAATCGACGCCACCGAGCACGGCCCGGCGCATGCCTTCCGTGCCATGGGCATGCGCGGCGACCTTGAAGCCATAGTCCCGCGCCGCGGCGACGATGGCTTCGACCTCTGCCACCGTAAACTGGGGATTCTGACCACTTTTGGCCTGGCTCAGGACACCACCGGTGGCGGTGATTTTGATCAGATCCGAGCCGTCTTTATAACGGGCCCGGACCCCTTTGTAGGCATCGGCTTCGCTGTTTACCACCCCATCGATCGGCCCTGGGTCACTGGCCAGGCGCCGGTTGACGCCGTTGCTCGGGTCCCCGTGGCCGCCGGTGCTGGCCAGCGCCTTGCCGGCCGTGAACACCCGTGGGCCCACGATCCAGCCTTCGGCGATGGCATCTCGCAGGGACAGGGCAACGCCGCCGACCGTGCCGAGGTCGCGGACGGTGGTGAATCCGGCCATGAGCGTACGCTCTGCATACACCACGGAGCGAAAGGCGAAATCCGCCGGATCTTTCGTGAAGCCTTCCACCTGCCGCCGCGGGCTCTGCTCGCTGGCAATGTGCACGTGCATGTCGAGCCAGCCGGGCATGACCGTGGATCCGGTGAGGTCGATGACCGTGGCGCCGGGATCCCGCCGGTAGCCGGCCTCCACGGCGACCACCCGTTCCCCTTCCACGACGATGGTCTGCGCCTCGAGCACTTCGGCCTGCACCACGTCGATGAGGCGTCCTGCATGGATGAGCGTCGTCTCGGCGCTGACGAGTCCGCTGGCAAGCGCCGCGACCCCGAGCAGCAGCACGCGACGGATCCCCTGGCCGATGCGGCCGTGAGCACCTGCGAGCCGCATCGTGCGACCGACCCTGAGCCTGCGCCGGGCGCGGCGTGACCGGTTGTCCATGGTTTCCCCCTTCCCTCTTGGAACCTGATTGGTGTTTTTATTGCTCCGCATTGTGGCGGGAACCGTGGATCAGATCATCCCCGGACTGTGCCGCCAGCGCCGATGACGCAAAGGCTTGCCGGACGCCGCCGGCACCGGCTGCCGAGGCTCGGTGGATATCATGGTGCAGTGCAGCGATAATGTGCCGTTTGGGCCCGCTATCGGGCTGATTTTTTGGGGGATTTTTACTTGGCAGAGGCATCCGCAAACGCGGCGAAAATCGAGAAGATCGTCGAGTCCGTCGACTCGCTGAAGGCCGACTTCGAGGACCACCGGTACATCTGCAGCGATCAGATCGCAACCGCCGTCTACCTGGCTTACCACCTGCGCAAGCCGATCCTCATCGAAGGCCCGCCGGGCGTCGGCAAAACCGAGCTCGCGAAAACCACGGCGGAAATGTTCGAGCTGCCCCTCATTCGGCTGCAGTGCTACGAAGGCCTCGACGAAGCCAAGGCCATTTACGAATGGAAGTACGGCAAGCAGCTGCTCTACACGCAGGTCCTGAAGGAAACCCTCGACGAGGTGCTCCAGGGCGCCAAGGGCTTCGCGGAATCCGTCAATCGTCTGCACGAATTCGGCGATATTTTCTTTTCCGAGGAATTCCTCGAGCCGCGGCCCCTGATGAAGGCCCTGAAAGAAGAAAACGGCTGCGTGCTCCTCATCGACGAGGTGGACAAGTCCGACCACGAATTCGAGAGCCTGCTCCTCGAAATGCTCTCGGATTTTCAGGTTTCCATCCCGGAGATCGGCACCGTCAAAGCGGCTGCAGAACCGCCCATCGTTTTCCTGACCAGTAACAACACCCGGGAAATTTCCGACGCCCTGAAGCGCCGCTGTCTACACCTTTACATTCCGTTCCCGGACGTAGACATCGAGCAGCGCATCATTCACGCCCGGGTCCCGGAAATTCCGCCGAATCTGCAGAAGCAGCTCGTTACCTTCATCCAGCAGCTCCGGGACATGGATCTGAAGAAGGTGCCGGCCATCTCCGAGACCATCGACTGGGCCCGGACCCTCGTACTGCTGCATACGGAATCTCTCGATCCGCAGCTCGTGCGCGACACGCTCAACGTGATCCTGAAGTTCCAGGAAGACATCGAGAACGTGGATGCGGAGATCACCACGCTGACCTCGAACGCGCTCAAGTAGCGGTGGATCGCACCCTCGCCAACTTCATCCGAGCCCTTCGCAATTCCGAAGTTCGGATCTCTACGGCTGAAACGCTCGACGCGTTCAACGCCGTGGAGCTCGTTGGCTATGAGGACCGGGATTTCCTGAAACGCACCCTGTCCCTCGTGCTGCCGAAAACGGCGGACGAGAAGGAAACCTTCGAGAACTGCTTCGATCAGTTCTTCTCTTTTGAAGATGTCCGCGGCGAGCGGGGCGAAGGCGGTGGCGCTGAGGGCGACGTCGAGGCCGACTCCGAAGCCGGCGGCGACGGCGAAGGGGGCGGTGCCGGCGGCGAGTCCCAGCCCGGTCAGCGCGCATCCGGCAAGGGTAAGTCGAAGAAAAAGAAGAAGAAGTCGTCGCTCCTCGACGAGGAAGAAATCGAAGAAGATCTCGGTCCCGGGGAAACCTCAGACGCTCAGTCACCGCTTGGCCAGCTGCTCATGGGTAACTCGCGGGTGGAACTGTCCGTTGCCATGGCGGCAGCCGGCGAGGCCGTGGACCTCCGGGAAATCCAGGTTTTCACTCAGAAAGGCCTCTACACCCGGAAAATCATGGAAGAGATGGGCCTCGGCGGCCTGAACCGCGAAATCTCGGACATGAAAGAGTCCGGCGCCATTCCCGACCGGCGCCTCGGTCAGGAACTGCGCAAGCGCCGGGACTGGCTCCGGGAGCAGGTCCGCGATTACGTGGAAAAACAGTTCCTGCTGCACGCGGATGCTACCGGCAAGCGCCTGCGGGAAGACCTCCTGCGTCGGGTGAAGCTCTCGAACGTCGAACACCGCAGCTTCCGGCTCATCCAGGAAATCGTCTACAAGATGGCGAAGAAGCTCGCCGCCCTGCACTCGCGCCGGAAGAAAGTCTTCAAACGGGGTGCGCTCAACGTGCCGCGCACACTGCGCCACAACATGAGCTACGACGGCGCCATCTTCGATCTGCACTGGAAGTCCGTGAAGGTGGACCGGCCCAAGGTGTTCGCAATCTGCGACGTATCCGGCTCCGTGGCCAACTACGCGCGCTTCATGCTGATGTTTCTCTACAGCCTTGAAGAGGTGATGCCGAAGGTACGCTCCTTCGCCTTTTCCTCGGATCTCGCGGAGGTCACGGAACTCTTCGAGCGGAACTCGATCGAAGACGCGATCGCCAAAACGCTCCGCGACTACAGCGGCGGCTCCACGGACTATGGTCAGGCCCTGGAAGACTTCAAGAAGCTCTGCCTGGACGACGTGGACAACCGCACCACGATCATCATTCTCGGCGACGCCCGGAACAACTACGGCGACCCGAAAACCGAGATCATGAAAGAGCTCTACGACCGCTGTAAGCGCCTGATCTGGCTGAACCCGGAACCGCGCAACTCCTGGACCGTCGGCGATGCGGAAATGCGGAAGTACATGGCATATTGTCATCAGGCTGACGAGTGCAACTCGCTCATGCACCTCGAGCGGGTTGTCGGAAACCTGTTGAGGTCCGTCAACTGACAACGGTCCCCTGCCGATCCCAGCGGCGGCAGCGGCTAAACAACAAACGGATGACCGTCCGATGAGCAGCGTCGTTACATCAGAAGACTCCTTTACCAAAGCCGCCGGGAAGCAGCTGCTGCTGTTTTTCCTGGCCGCCTTCGGTGGCCTGGCGCTGCTGCTGATGCTGCTGTCCTGGGCTTCCTCCTTAACCGGCGCGGCGTCCGGCAGCAACGATGCGGTGGATTCGAGCAAGAACACGATCACCGTCTTCCTCCGGGAGGAACCCCCACAGCTCAACAGCTCTCTCTCCACGGACACGGTCAGCGGCAGCGTGCTCGGCCACGTGCTGGAAGGGCTTCTGCGCTACGACGAGAACAACCAGCTTGCGCCCGGGGTGGCCGAGCGCTGGGAACTCCGGGAGAACGGTGCCACTTTCTGGCTCCGTGAGGATGCGCGCTGGTCAGACGGTGTTCCGGTGACGGCCCACGACTTCGTCTTCTCCTGGCGCCTCGGCCTCGATCCGGAAAACGCGTCGGAATACGCCTTCATCCTCTATGCCATCAAAAACGGAGAGGCCGTAAACCAGGGTGAACTGCCGGTGGAAGCGCTCGGGGTCCGCGCCGTCGATGACCGGACCCTCGAGGTGGAATTCGAGCGGCCCCTCGCCTACTTCGACAAGCTCGCCACCTTCTCCACCTACTATCCGATCCGCCAGGACTTCTACGAAGCCATGGACGGGGCCTACGGCGCCGACGCAGACAAGCTTCTCTACAACGGTCCCTTCGCAATCACGAGCTGGGTGCACGGGGCCTCCCTGCGTATGGATCGCAATCCCGAATACTGGGACGCTGAGCGGGCCAAGCTCGACACCATCGATTTCGCCTACATCACCTCCGATGCCAACGCGACGCTGAATCTGTTCAAGGACAACAAGATCGCCTACGCCTCGCTGCAGGCCGAAAACCTCAACGACGCCATGAATCAGCGCTGGCAGATCAACCGCTTCATGGACGGCTCGATCTTCTACATCGAGTTCAACAACCGGGAAGGCCGACCCACGGCCAACTATCATCTGCGCAAGGCCATGCAGCTGGCGACGGACTCGGCGGAACTCGTCTACAAAGTGACCAAGCTGCCCGGCTACCTGCCCGGCGAGTCGCTCTTTCCGTCCTGGCTGAAAGGGGTGGAAGGGTTCCTGCGCGAAGAGTATCCGCCGAACTACCCGAAGATGGATCTCGAGCAGGCGCGCTGGCATCTCGAACGGGCGAAGGAAGAGCTGGGCGTGGACGAGATTCCGCCGCTCATTCTGCTCTCCGGCGACAATCCCATCTCCAACATCCAGTCCGAGTACTACCAGCAGGTGTTCCGGAAGAACCTCGGCCTCGATCTCAAGATCGACAAGCAGATCTTCAAGCAGCGCCTGGCAAAAATGCTCGCCGGTGAGTTCGACATGGTCCTCGGCGGCTGGGGCCCGGACTACGATGACCCACTCACCTTCGGCGATCTGTTTGCCTCCTGGAATCTGAACAACCGGGGCCGCTACCAGAACCCGGAGCTCGACAAGTGGGTGCGCGTGGCCCAGAACGAGCAGGACGTGCAGAAGCGCATGGATGCCTTCGGAGAGATTCAGCGCATCATCATCGAGGATGCGGTGATCCTGCCGGGCTATGAGCGGGGAGTGACCTATGTAACCCATCCCCAGATGAAGGGCATGGTGCGCCGGGCCGTTGGACCGGATCCGGATTTCACCAACGCCTGGATCGAGGAGTAAGGCCGGCTCATGTTCCGCTACACGCTGACACGGCTGGTACAGGGCCTGATCACGGTCTGGTTCATCGCCACGGCAACGTTCTTCGCCATGCACAACGTCCCCGGCGATCCGCTCATCAACGACCGCAGCGTCACCCCGGAAATCCGGGCAAACCTCGAAGCGAAGTACGGCCTGGATAAGCCCCTGCACCAGCAGTACCTCATCTACATGGGCAACATTCTGCGCTTCGATTTCGGTATCTCTTTCACGCAGAAGAACCGTCAGGTCAACGACATCATCCGCGAACACTTTCCGGTGTCGGCCATCCTCGGCATCCTTGCGGTGGTCTTCGCCGGCCTCGGCGGCGTGCTCTGGGGTGCGCTCACCGCGCTCTATCGAAACCGACTGCCGGACATCGTCATCATGTTCCTGGTGATCCTCGGCATCTCCGTGCCGAGCTTTGTGGTGGCAGCACTGGCACAGCTGTCGCTCGTGAACCTGAACGATCTCTTCGGATTTTCGCTGCTGCCCGTGGCCGGCTGGGGCACGATCTGGCACATGCTCGTGCCGTCGCTCGTGCTGGGCCTCGGCACCATGGCTTATCTGACGCGGCTCATGCGTTCCTCCATGCTCGAGATCGTGAACTCCGATTTCATCCGCACCGCCAAAGCCAAGGGCCTGCCGCCGACGAAAATCTTCACGAGTCACCAGCTGCGCAACGCCATCCTGCCGGTCATCACCGTCCTCGGCCCGTCCATCGCCGCCATCACCACCGGCGGTTTCGTGGTGGAACTGGTCTTCGCGATCCCGGGGCTTGGCCGCTACTTCGTGCAGGCCGTGCAGCAGCTCGACTACACCGTGATCATGGGCACCACGGTGTTCTATGGGGCGTTCCTGGTATTCATGGTGATCGTCGTCGATCTGCTCTACGGCTGGATCGATCCCCGGGTGAGAGTGAGCTGATCGTGGCTGAAGCAAACCTGAGGCTCAGCGCCGCGGACTTCGAGCCGCTTCACGCGGACTACGAAGTCCAGTCCCTGTCCCGGCCATCCCTGTCCTACTGGCAGGACGCCTGGATCCGACTGAAGGGCAACACCCGGGCTCTGATCTCTCTGTACATCGTGCTCGGGCTCCTGGCCTTCACCCTGCTGGGCCCGTTGCTCTGGACCGTGGATCCGGCCGCCCAGGACGTCGATCAGATCAGCCTGCCGCCGGGTTCCGATCGAAGTGCGCGCATCGTCGAAGGCTACGAACCCTGGACCGGCGGATCGGTACTGCCTCTGACGGACGGCCTGCGCCTCGCCGACGATGCGACCAGTGAAGCCGTGCGCCTGCTCTGGGATCCCGTGCCGGGCGCGGCTTCCTACACCATCTACCGGAGTCTCTTCGACCCGGGCGCCGATCGCGCCCTGGGCCTGCCGCTCATCGATCTCTTCGGCAACGACAACACGGCCTTCGAAGACCGCCTTGATCTGAAGCCCCGCGACTACCACTACTCCGTGCTGGCCTACGACGCCGCCGGCCAGGAGCTGGCTTTCGAGACGCTGCCCGTGACGGTGGAGCGGGTGATCACCGCCGAACAGGCCGTCGAACGGGGTCTCGTCGACTCGGTGGACGACGTGCAGATCGGCGACATCGTCTACCTGTCTCTGCACCCTCTCGGTACGGACTATCTCGGCCGCGACATGCTCTCGCGGCTCATGCACGGCGCCCGGGTATCGCTCTTCATCGGCATCGTGGCACCGCTGCTTTACGTGCTCTTCGGCGTGATCTACGGCAGTGCCGCAGGCTTCATCGGCGGTCGCACCGACCAGCTGCTCATGCGTTTCGCCGACTTCGTGGTGGCGTTGCCGTTTCTGCTGTTCATGATCCTCTTCAAGATCGCTTTCGGTATCGGCCCGGGAGAATCCGGCATTCTGCCCATGCTCGTCGCCCTGGTACTGCTTTCCTGGCCAGCCACCTCACGACTCGTGCGCGGCCAGATTCTGCAGATCCGCGAGGAGGGCTACATCAACGCCAGCCGGCTGCTCGGGGCGAAGCGCGGTTATCTCGTGCTCCGGCACATGATCCCGAACACCATGGGCGTGATTCTGGTGACCCTGACCTTCGCGGTACCAAGCGCAATCTTCACGGAAGCCTTCCTGTCCTTCATCGGCATGGGTGTCGCACCGCCGACGCCGAGCTGGGGCAGCATGTGTAACGAAGGCATCAAGACCATGCTCACCACGCCCCACGAGCTCATCTTCCCGGCACTCTTCATCAGTATCACCGTGCTGGCGTTCAATCTCCTCGGCGACGGTCTCCGGGATGCCCTCGACGCGCGCATGAGGTCCACAGAATGAGCGAAACGCTGCTGACCGTCGAAGACCTGCGGGTCGAGTTCGATACCTACGGCGGCATCGTCAAAGCCGTGCGTGGCATCGACTTCCAGGTCGACAAGGGAGAGACCCTGGCCATCGTCGGCGAATCCGGCTGCGGCAAATCCGTTTCCGTGCAGAGCATCATGGGTCTCACACCCATGCCGCCGGGGCGCATCACGTCCGGTCGCGCCCTGCTCAGAGGCCAGGACATCCTCGGGCGGAAAACCATCGACGGCAAGGACATTCGCGGCCGCGAGATCGGCATGATTTTTCAGGATCCGATGACGAGCCTGAATCCAACCATGACCATAGGCGCGCAGATCGCCGAGCCCCTCGAAGTGCACCGCGGTTACTCGAAGAAGCAGGCCATGAGCCGCGCCATCGAGTTGCTCGAGATGAGCCGCATCCCCGAGGCGGAAAAGCGCGCCTACCAGTACCCCTTCGAATTCTCCGGCGGCATGCTGCAGCGGGCCATGATTGCCATGGCCATCGCCTGCGAGCCGGCCATCCTCATCGCCGACGAGCCCACCACGGCCCTGGACGTGACCATTCAGGCGCAGATCCTCGATCTCATGCGCGATCTGCAGCGGGACACGGGCATGGCCATCGTCCTCATCACTCATGATCTGGGCGTAGTCGCGCGTATGGCCGACGAAGTGGCTGTCATGTATGCCGGGCAGATCGTCGAACGCGGCACCGTCGACGATGTGTTCTATCGCAGCGCGCACCCCTACACCCTGGGTCTGAAGGCCGCCATGCCGTCGAACGACCCCAACCGCGAGCAGCGCCTGACCCCCATCGACGGCAGCCCACCCGATCTTTTTCATCCACCGGTCGGCTGCGGCTACTTCGCCCGCTGTCCCTATGCCATGAAGGTGTGCGAGCAGCACGACCCGGAGGCCTTCCGCTTCAGCGATCAACACCGTGCTGCCTGCTGGCAGCACCACGACACCGCCCCGGTGCGCATCGACGGCCTCTACTACGCCGATGGGCAGGCTGATAGCGAGGCAACGGAGATCACACCGTGAGTGAGCAATCCACCGAGGACACAGCCAGCCACGCGCCATTGACGACGGCAGCGCCCCTCGTCGAATCCCGGGGGCTGACGAAACATTTCGAACTCGGAAAGCACCAGATCGTCCATGCGCTCGATGACGTGAGCCTGGCCATCGCTCCACAGGAGATCGTCGGCCTCGTGGGTGAATCCGGCTCCGGCAAATCCACCTACGGGAAAACGCTCATCGGTCTCCACGACAAAACGGCCGGGGAGGTGCTGTTCAACGGCGAGACCCTGCCCGCCCGCTATGAGCCCAGGGACTTCGAGCACAATGCCCAGCGCATGCAGATGATCTTTCAGGATCCCTACTCGTCTCTGAATCCGCGCATGACCGTGGGCGAGATCATCGGCGAGGGCCTGAAGCTGCACTCGAACCTCGGCAGCAGCCAGATCCGCGACAAGGTCGCTGACTGGCTGACCCGCGTCGGGCTCAATGCCGACCACATGGCCCGCTATCCGCACGAGTTCTCCGGAGGCCAGCGACAGCGGATCGGCATTGCCCGCGCGCTCATCATGGAGCCGCAGTTCGTGGTCTGCGATGAACCCATCTCGGCGCTGGACGTGTCCGTGCAGGCGCAGGTGGTCAATCTGCTCGATGCTCTGAAGCACTCCATGGGCCTGACCATGCTGTTCATCGCCCACGACCTGTCCATGGTGCGCTACGTGAGTGACCGTATGGCGGTGATGTATCTGGGGAGCGTCGTCGAGGTGGGGCCCGCGAATGAAGTGTTCTTCGAGCCGAAGCACCCCTACACGGAGATTCTCGTCGGCTCGAATCCGGAGCCGGACCCGGAATCCGAACGACACCGGGCATCGACCCACATCGCCGGAGAGATCCCGAGCCCCGTGAACGTCGGCGCAGGCTGCCGCTTTGCCGGCCGCTGTCCGAAGGTCATGGATATCTGCCGGGCGGAAACGCCGGAACTGGTTCCCTTGCGCGAGCTGCCGCATCGCTCGGTGGCTTGCCACCTCTACGAATAGCACCCACCACGGTCGGCCAAAAAAGAAGGGGCGCCGAAGCGCCCCTGATCCATGCCGGCCGTTCGGCCGGCGAGGTCCATCAGTTCTGGAAAGCGTAACGCAGCGACGCACCCCAGATCCGCGGTTCCGTCAGGAAGTAGTTCCGGAAGAAACCCGAGGTATCGGAGGTGAGGTAGTGGCCGGTCACGTTGTTTTCGTCCGTCAGGTTCCGGACGAAGAGACGCGCCTGCCAGTTGCCGTTGTTGCTCGAGTAAACGAGCTGTGCATTGTGCTGATCCCAGGCCGCAATACGGTCGCCTTCGGTGTTGAACTCACGGGCAAAGGCCTTGCTCTGCCAGTAGTAATCCCAGCGGACCATCAGCGAGCCGGCGATGGCCGGGATGTCCCAAGTGTAGTTTAGACCGAGCTTCACGTTGTGCTCAGGGGTGTTCGGCAGCTGATTGCCGTCGAGGTCCGTGTTGAAACCTTCGGACGTGAGCACGCCCTGACCACGGAGGCACGCCTCCGACATGAGCGCCGGTGTGCCGTCAGGGTAGGACAGTTCGGGGATCGGCACACCGCACTGTGGATTCGCCGCCGCACCCGCTGCATCCGCAACGAAGTTAATGCCGGTGGACGCACCCGTGTCGGTGTTGTTCAGCGTGATCAGATCAGGGTTACCCGCCGTTCTGTTCGTCGGATCTACGGACTGACTGTCTACCACCTTTGTATTGGTGTAGGAGTACGCCAGATCGATACCGAGGCCCGGCAGCTGGTCGGGACGCCAGAACATCTCACCCTCGATGCCCCAGATGTCCGCATCGATGTTGTCGTTGATGGAGCTGTTGTTGACGATCCGTGTGACCTGCAGATCCGAGTAGTCGTAAAAGAAGAAGGCACCATTGAGCACCATGCTGCCGTTCAGCAGCGTGTTCTTCGTGCCGATTTCAATGGCGTCGATCTGTTCCGGCGCGAAGGAGAAGCTCGAGCTGTCCTGGAACTCCACCGGAATGGCCGGGTTCAGACCACCGGGCTTGTAGCCGCGGGAGTAGAAGGTATAGATCATGCTGTCATCGCTGACGAACCAGTCAAAACCGAGGCGGCCGCTGACTTCGTTGAAGTCGAAGCTCGTCGGCGAACCCGTGAGGAAACGCGTTTCTCCCGCTTGCGGAACAGGCGGCGGAGTGGTCGCTACGCCGAGACGCTCAGGGCTGACCGGAAGCGTACCTTCCGCTGCCGCGATCTGTTCGTCCGTTACGCCGTAGAGGTTCAGCAGCGCCGTCTGGTCGCCCGCCGGTGCACCGAGCACGAAGGGAATCAGAGACGTTCGTGCATAGGTGGTTTCACCCAGTGCGCCGCCAAAAATCCCATTGAGATCAGCAGAATTGAACAGCACGTTGGTCTGCAGGCTCTCACGCGTATCTTCGTTGTAGCGCAGGCCCAAGGTGAGCTTGAATCGGTCAGTTACGTCGTAGTAGGCCTCACCGAAAACCGCCCAGCCGTCGGAAATACCGGGCGCGGAAGGGTCGTAGGTGTTGTTGAAGAAGCCGGGATAGGCACCGGAGTCGTCACCAGCGTTGAAGAACACGTAGTAGTCCGTGTTGAACTCCGTTTCGTAAGCGTTGGCGCCGAGAACGAAGTTGAACTTACCTTCGAAGCTGGACTGCAGTTTGACCTCCGTGGTCCAGTACTCGAAATGGCCGCTGGCCTGGTCGTAAACGAAGAACACGGAACCGTCTGTGTTCGGACGGGTACAACCGCCATCCGGCGTCGCAATCGTCGTCGCACCGGAAGTGCCGTCGTTGTAGTTACAGGGGCCCGGCCGCCAGTCGTCGCCGGCACCACCGGCTGCTGCCGACACAGGGAAGTCGAGGGAACCGTCGTAAAGCAGGTTACCGGTATCCATGCCGTAGTCCTGCTGGTAGCGATAGTCGCGCTCCTGATAGGCGCCGTTCCAGCCGAACTGCAGGTTGTCCCAGTCATAGGTGAAGCCGAAGGCGAAGATGTCTTCCCGCTCTTCGTAGATCGGTTCGAAGTCTGTGTGCATCTTGCGGAAGCCGACGTTGTCCGGCCGGTTGTACTTCTGTGTTGCTGTCGGTCCATAAACCGGCGTGGAGCCAGGCGCTGCACCGCCTGTGTAGGCACCGCCGACACCCGACTGAACGCCCGCACCAAGACCGAAAATGATGCCACCGGTACCGGTATACACATGGGGCGATTCGAAGCCGACCTCGTTAGGCTCGCAGCCAATCGTCGGCAACTCAGCGGTCACACACACCTGGTTGGTGATCCGCGCCCGGTCGTCGTCTTCTTTGAAGTAGGAGTACATACCCCAGAGGTTCGCCCGGTCGGTGATGTCCCAGTTACCGGTGATTCGGAATGAACCGAGATCCCGGCCGTCGATGTCGCTGTCGATACCACTGATCGTATCGGTGCCCGCACCAACGCCGTTGTCGGCGACCTGGCCGAAGGCGGTGTTCTCGATGTAGCCATCGCGCTGCAGGTACATGCCGGCCACGCGGAGACCGAAGGTATCACCGATGGGCAGGTTAACCGCACCTTTGATCCGCCGGTGGTCGTAGTCACCGAGTTCCACATCAACAAAGCCGTTAACGCTGTCGAAGTCGGGCATGCGGGTCACGAAGTTCACCGCGCCGCCGGTCGCGTTTCGACCGTAGAGCGTGCCCTGGGGTCCTCGCAGGACCTCGACACGCTCCATGTCGTAGAACTCGACGGCCGTCATCTGCGAGGCAATCGGAATCTCGTTCACGTGCGTGGATACGCCGGACTCACCGCCAATCACCAGATTGCCGATGCCGCGAATGCTGAAGCTGTAACCGCCGAAGTTGGTCGGCGTGTAGGTCAGGCTGGGGGCGTTCATCTGCAGGTCCGACGGGGTGATGACCCCCTGGTCCTCCAGCATCTCGCCGGTCAGGGCTGTTACTGCGATCGGTACGTCCTGAATACTCTCAGCCGTGCGCTGCGCCGTTACGATTACTTCCTCAATGCGTTGAGACGAATCCTGGGCGAGTAGATTGAAGCTGACAAAAGAAAAAACCACGCCTAAGCCTAGGCGCGAAAGCGACTTGGTCATTAATCCCCTCCATGAATGTACTGCACCGCTCGAGTTCGGGGCTTCGTAACTCGATCCCTCTTATCGAGCGCCAGCGAAGTAAACGGGCTGGGGCACGCAGAGTCAACCGGTCTGCCGGGATTGATTGTTGCCGCGCATGTTAACAACGCTTACATGGAAGGCTTGAAAAAGCACTCTGCACAGGTGTGTGCAAAGGTTGCGAGCTGGATAAAGAAAGGGACGCCGAAGCGCCCCTTATCCTTTCAGGCTGAACCCAATGGGTTCAAACCGACTCGGCTCACGAACCGAACATGAACCGCACCGAGGCGCCCCAGATGCGGGGTTCCGTGATGAAGTAGTTGCGGTAGTAGCCGGAGGTATCGGAGGTCACATAGTGTCCGGTGACGTTCTCTTCGTCTTCGATGTTCCGCACCCAGAGCCGTGCCTGCCAGCGGCCATTGATGCTGTCGTAGATCAGAGAAGCGTTGTGCTGGTCCCAGGAGTCGATCCTGTCCGCCACCGTGTTGAACTCCCTGGCGTAGGACTTGTCCTGCCAGTAGTAGTCCCAGCGCACCGTCAGGCTGCCGGCAATCGCGTTGATGTTCCAGGTATAGCCTGCGCCCAGGTGAATCGTGTTTTCCGGAGCATTGGGTAGTTGATTACCGCTCAAGTCCGTGGCGACGCCTTCCACCGTCTCAACCCCGAATGCCGTGGCAGCAGCACGCGAGATCACGACAGGCGTATCATTCGGAATGCCAGCGACGGCTGCGCTGCCGTCTGCATTAGGATCGGCGGCGTCCGTGGGATTGTAGAGCGCTCCGGGAGCGGACACTGCAGCGCCTGCACCAATCAGGTCATTGACCCGATCCTGGGTGAGGGTGTCTCTTCGGGCGGCGTAGAGGAACGCGAAATCGTTCAAGGTAATCCAGTCCGGATCGCCGCCTTCGCGATCGAGCGGGTCGACGGATTCGGACCCTTTCACCTCGGTATTCAGGTAGGAGTAGTGCGCATCGAGCTGCAGACCCGGAAGCTGATCGGGCTGCCAGTACCACTCGAACTCAGCGCCCCACACGTCCGCGTCGATGTTTTCGTTCAGAGACGTGTTGTTCTTGATCCGCGCCACCTGGAGACCCTGGTAGTCGTAGACAAACACCGCACCGTTCAGAATCATCGTGCTGTCCATGAGCGAGCTCTTGAAACCGAACTCGAAGGAGTCAATGAACTCCGGTTCGAAATCAAAGGCCGAGTCAGACTGGAACTGCGGCGGAATGGCCGGGTTCAGACCACCCGGCTTGTAACCGCGGCTGTAGAAGCCGTAGAGCATCGTTCCATCGGAAACCGCCCAGTCGATGCCGATGCGGCCAGTGGTTTCTTTCCATTGCAGCTGATTGGGCGAACCGGACAGATCACGGGCTTCGCTGAAGCCGGGCACGATGGGTACCGCGCTGTTGACGGCCAGTCGCGCGTCGCTCTGGGACGGCGTCTGCAGGGCAGCATCAATCTGCTGGTCGCTGACCCCATAGAAGTTGGCCAGTTCGCGCTCACCGGGCGCTGCATTTCCGCCGGGATCACCATTGACGATGCTGAGCACCCGCGTCCAGAGCGGCGAAACCGTATCATCATCGAGCGGCAGCGAACCCGGGAAATTGGCGTCCTGCGCGTTCCAGAGTACCGACGTGTCGTTGGCGCGCTTGTCGTCTTCGTTGTAGCGCAGACCCGCGGTCAGTTTAATCCGGTCCGTGATGTCGAAGTACATCTCGCCAAAGACCGCCCAGGTTTCGATGAACGTACCGCCGTTCGGCGAGCCCGTGTTGTTGAAGAATCCGGGGTAGAAGTCCGGTCGGGCATCGAGCAGGTTGGTGTTTACGTAGTAGTCGCCGTTCGCCTTCAGATCGGAGTAAAAAGCGCCGACCAGGAAGTTGAACGGTCCTTCGAAGGACGAGTTGACCTTGGCTTCGAGGGTCCAGTACTCGGACTTGCTGTCCGCCTGGTCGAAGCTGAAGAGCCGGGTCAGATCATCCTCGAAGATACAGCCGCCCCAGATGCCCGAGGTGCCATCGAAGAGGTTACAGGGACCCGGGCGCCAGTCATCACCGGGACCGCCCGCCGCGTCAGAGACCGGATAGAGCCCATCGGACCGGAAAAAGTTCGGGTCCATCTCGAAGCTCACGTCCATGTTGTAGTCCTGACGGTAGATGTATTCCTCTTCCCGCCAGCCGCCGATCATCGTGAAGGTGTAATCCTCGAACTCCCAGGTCAAACCACCGAGTACCGCGTTTTCCTCGTTCTCGTAAACGGGCTCGAAGTCTGTGTGCATGTCGCGGAGGCTGGTGATGTCCGGCCGCGGCCAGTTGAACTGGCCCGTACCATTGGCGGCGCCGAAAGGCACGAGGCCGTAAAGACCGCCCACCAGATAGTCGAATCGGGCCGTCGCGTGCGGCGACTCGAGGCCGGACTCCAGCGGCGCACAGCCATAAGTCGGCAGGTTGTTCTGGGTGCAGACCTGGTTGGTGATCCGCGCCCGGTTGTCGTCTTCATCGAAGCGGCTGTACATGAGCCAGGCGCTGGCGTTGTCCGTGATGTCCCAGAGCGCTGTCAGCCGGAGCGAGAGGATGTCGCGGCCATCGACCGTGTCGCTCAAACCATCGAGCACCCGGCCGTCGAGGCCAACCTGGCCAGCAGCGAGGTTGTCCGTGTAGCCGTCGCGATCAAGCTTCATGCCTGCGAATCGCAGGGCGAAACGCTCGCCCAGGGGTACGTTGACGGCACCTTTCAGGCGGTAGTGCTCATAATCGCCTGCCTCAAAGTCCAGGAAGCCGTTTACGCTCTCCGTGTCCGGCATTTTGGTCACGAGGTTGATGGCACCACCGGTAGCGTTCTTCCCGAACAGCGTACCCTGCGGCCCGCGCAGCACCTCCACCCGCTCCATGTCGTAGAACTCGGCCGCCGTCAGATTGAGCGGCATGGCGATTTCGTTGACATGGATGGACACGCCTGCATCACCGGTCGCCGACGTAAGCAGCCGACCGATGCCGCGAATGGCAAAACTGTTGGAACCGAAGTTGGTCGGTGTGAAGCTGACGTTCGGTGCATTCATCTGCAGATCCGATATGGTGATGACCTGCTTCTCGTTGAGCATGTCACCGGTCATTGCCGTCACGGCGATCGGTACGTCCTGAATGCTCTCAGCGGTGCGCTGAGCGGTGACGATGACTTCTTCGATGCCGGTGCCGGCCTCTTGCGCCATCAGATTGAAACTGACCAAAGAACAGAGCGTCCCAACCATGAGACGCAATAATGGCTTGCTCATATCCCCTCCATAAGAGTTTTTTTGGCCGCCCATTGCGGGCTGCCGGACCCGATCCCTATCTTCGGGTACTAAGCAGTAAATTACCGAACGGAGGCGGAGTCAATAAAAAAGCGGGCGGTTGTGTGCACACAAAGGGCGACAGGAAGCCGCGTCGCCGCGTGATTGTTACCTTCGGTAACGTGCGTCCCACTTTCGAGCCATGCGCAGCATGGATTCCTCATCCGTGAAGGCCTCGAGCTGGCTGATGTCCACCCACGCCAGATCCAGGGATTCGGCCGACACGCTGAAGTCCTCCCGAGCCGCTTCGAAAACAAAGCGCACATCGAAGTGAAAGTGTGCGGGATCGGACTTGCGCGCCGGGATCTCGTGCACATCCAGATCGAAGATCCGCTCATCGAGCGTCAGCACCGGCAGGCCGGACTCCTCCTCCGCTTCCCGGCTGGCGGCGAGCAGCGTGTCCGGCTCACCGTCGCTGTGACCGCCGAGCTGCAGCCAGCGACCGAGCTTCCGGTGATGCGTGAGCAGCACGTGCGTTCGAGCCGCATTCACGAGCCAGGCGGAGCCCGTAATGTGACCGGCCCAGCAGTCCCGTTCGAAGCACCGTTCGTTGTCCTCGATGAAGGTAACAAAGCGGTTCACGACCGTGCCCTCGTCAGGGTGACGCTGGGCGTACTCGTGGATCTGCTGAAGCAGCCGTTGCCTGTGTGCCATGATATCCCGATACTCGACGGCTCATTTGAACGTTACGAGCACCTAAAGAAAGGGGAATTCGATGTTAGCAGTAATCGCAAAACTCAACGTTGCCGAAGGCAAAGAAGCGGACTTCGAAAAACACATGCTCGGCCTCGCCGAACAGGTCCGCGCCAATGAACCCGGCAATGACATGTACACGCTCTGCAAGGACGAGGACGGCAACTATCTAATGCTCGAGCTCTACAAAGATGCCGAGGCCCTTGCCGCCCACGGCCAGTCCGAGCACTTCAAGGCCGCTGGGGCGGGCTTCAAAGGTCTGATGGCTGGGGCGCCGGAGATCACCCGCCTGGAAGTTATCGGCTGAAGGCGGGTGACCGCTACGCGATCACGGGGCGATCGCCGCTCGATCGCCCGGAGTTCTGGCTGAGCGCCAAACTCCTGGCTCTCCACAAGCAGCGCAGCCGTTGTATCAAGCCCGGGCGGCGCGGCGCTGCATGGCCGGCTCGGTCTGAAAGAGCTCCGCCAGCTGATCGGTCATGGCACCGCCAAGCTGCTCGGCGTCGGTGATCGTCACCGCGCGCCGATAGTGGTGCGTGACGTCGTGACCAATACCGATGGCAATGAGTTCCACCGGCGAGTGGTTCTCGATCATGTCGATGGCGTATTTCAGGTGCTGCTCGAGGTAGTTCGACGGATTCACGAGCAGCGTCGAGTTGTCCACGGGCAGACCGTCTGAGATCACCATGAGGACCTTGCGCTGCTCATGGCGGGTCACCAGCCGGTTATGGGCCCAGATCAGCGCCTCGCCGTCGATGTTCTCCTTCAGGAGTTCCTCGCGCATCATGAGCCCGAGGTTGCGCCGCGTGCGCTGCCAGGGATCGTCCGCCGCTTTGTAGACGATATGCCGGAGGTCGTTGAGGCGGCCGGGATTCGACGGCTTACCCTCAGCAATCCACCGTTCCCGGGACTGACCGCCCCGCCAGGCGCGGGTCGTGAACCCGAGAATCTCCACCCGCACGGAACACCGCTCCAGGGTCCGGCCGAGGATGTCTGCGCACATGGCGGCAATGGTGATGGACCGGCCGCGCATGGAACCCGAGGAGTCGATGAGCAGAGACACCACCGTGTCCCGGAACTGCATTTCCTTCTCCTGCTTGAAGGCCAGCGGGTTCATGGGATCGATGATCACCTGCGTGAGGCGGCTCGTATCGAGAATGCCTTCCTCGAGATCGTACTCCCAGGTGCGATTCTGAATGGCCATGAGCTTGCGCTGCAGCCGGTTGGCAAGCTTCGAGGTGGCGTGCTGCAGAGGCACGAGCTGCTGATCGAGGAGCGCCCGGAGCCTGATCATTTCGTCGGCCTCGCAGAGCTCTTCGGCCCGGATCGTTTCGTCGAACTCTTCCGTATAAGCGTGGTAGTTGACGTCGACCTTGATGCGGCCGGAATCGTCCGGCAGCTGCATGGGCGCTTCGTCGGGATCTGCTTCCGCCCCGAGCTCGTCCATGTCCATGTCTGCGTCCATCTCGACCATGGTCGACTCGCCCTCGGCGTTCTCGTCGGCCATGTTCTCGTCGTCGAGGACCACATCTTCCGGGAGAAACTCCGAGTCGGCCTCGGCACCTTCGTCGACCGCTTCCGTGTCCTGATCGTCCTGGTCGGCCTCTGGCGGCTCATCGAGCTCCGTCATGAGCCCGAGGTCATCGATGATGGTCCGGCAGACGTCGGCAAAATCGTTCTGATCGAGGAGCACTTCACGAAGCCGGTCGATGTCCGAACCGGCATGCTCCTCCACATAGTCACGCCAGAAGCGCACCACGTTCTCAGCCGAAGGAGGCAGCTCGCGACCCGTCAGCCGCTGCCTGACAAGCAGGCCGACGGCCACAGACAGCGGCGCTTCCGCTTCCGTGGTGATCGTGTCGAAGGCGGCTTCCTGGCATTGAAGCTCGAGGCTGGCTTCGAGATTCTGCGCAACCCCTTCCATGCGATTGGAGCCGATGGCGGCAACGCGCGCGTCCTCGATCCACTGGAACATTTCCTGTGCGGGACCGCCGCGCGGGGATCGGGTCGCGTGCAGGGCGTCGTCGTGATAGCGGAGCTTGAGCGCAAACTCGTCACCCATGCCGCGAACGGCGTTGATTTCCTCGGCGTCCGCGCCCACGGAGGGCAGGGGCACCCGGATCCGGTTGCCGCGCACGGACGCCGGCCCCTGGCCGAAGGTCACCTCCAGCTCGTCATCGCCGGCGATGGCACGGATCGTCGCCGTGGTGGCCCGCTTGAAGGGCTCCAGTGGGTGGTCTTGCTCGGACATGGTCTGCGCGATCAGGCGCTCTTCAGGGTAATACCCGCCGTCGCGTCGCCCAGATCCTCACCCATGCAGCGCTGGTAATACTCGGCCACGATCGGGCGCTCGAGCTCGTCGCACTTGTTCAGGAACGTGAGCCTGAAGGCAAAACCGACGTCGCCGAAAATCTCCGCGTTCTCGGCCCAGGTGAGCACGGTCCGCGGCGACATCACGACGGACACGTCGCCATTGATGAAACCCTTCCGGGTGAGGTCGGCCACCGCCACCATATTGGAGATCACGCGCTCGCCTTCGGCCGTTTCCTGGTAGTGCTTGGCTTTGCCCAGCACGATGTCTACTTCGGCTTCGTGCTCGAGGTAGTTCAGGGTCGTGACGACGCTCCAGCGGTCCATCTGGCCCTGGTTGATCTGCTGCGTGCCGTGATAGAGACCCGTGCTGTCCCCAAGACCAATCGTATTGGTGGTGGAGAAGAGCCGGAAATACGGGTGGGGCGCAATGACTTTGTTCTGGTCGAGGAGCGTGAGCTTACCTTCCACCTCGAGGACCCGTTGAATCACGAACATCACGTCCGGGCGGCCAGCGTCGTACTCGTCGAACACCAGCGCCACCGGATGCTGAATGGCCCAGGGCAGAAGCCCCTCGCGGAATTCCGTCACCTGCTGGCCGTCCTCGATGACGATGGCGTCCTTACCGACCAGATCGATACGGCTGATGTGGCTGTCCAGATTGATCCGGATGCAGGGCCAGTTCAGGCGCGCGGCCACCTGCTCGATGTGGGTGGATTTACCGGTGCCGTGGTAGCCCTGAATCATCACCCGGCGGTTGTGCGCAAACCCGGCCAGAATCGCCAGGGTGGTGTCGTGGTCGAAGCGATAGTCGTCATCGATGGCGGGCACGTAGTCCGTGCGCTCGCTGAAGGCCGGGACCTCGAGGTCCTGGTCGATGTTGAACATCTCTCTGACGTTGACTTTGATGTCCGGGATGAAGTCCGGCGACAAGCCGCCGTTGTGCTGCGTGGTCAAGGGCGTTCCCCTACTTCGGGCAAGCCGCCTATTGTAGGGAACCGGCGACCAAACCGACAGGAAAAGCGCTGTTCGACAGTCCGCTGACCGATCACCAGCCGCCCGCGCCAGGCTTCCGAGGGGCGCCACCAAAAAATAGTCGATTTCGCCAATTCTGACCGCGGCCCGTCACCGCGCCCTCGACGAGAGCCCCGGAAACCGGGGGCTCAGGCGAAACGGCAAAGCTGGCACGGACCTTGAAAACCCCCTCCCTGCGGCTGGCGTGCATGGCCAGCCTGAACGGCTCAGACACAGGTGGATCGAGGGGTATCCATTGATAGAACGTTTCGCCAGGCACCGGGTAGCTGCCAACCTCGCCATGATCATGATGACGCTCGCCGGCATCTGGGCGATCCGTGCCATGCCGACCCAGCTGGATCCTCCCATGTACTTCCCGCAGGTCTTCGTGGAGGTCACCTGGGTCGGCGCCAGCGCCGAGGATCTCGAGACCCTGGTGACCAACCCCATCGAGCAGCAGCTGCGCACGCTGCCCGAGCTCAAGGAGATCACCTCGAGCACCCGGAACGGCAACACCTTCATCAACGTCCGCTTCCAATACGATGCCGACATCAGCATCGCCTTCGAAGGCGTCAAGCAGCGCGTGGCGAACCTGCGCAATCTGCCCACCGGCATCGAGCCGCCGGTGGTCCGCCGACCCATGGATACGGAACCCATTGTCGAGCTGTTGGTGACCGGCGGCGACGACGTGGCGAGCCTCATCCCGCACATCCGCACCTTCGAAAAGGAGCTCCTCGACCGGGGCATTGGCGGCATTTTTTACGACGGCCTGCCGCTGGAAGAGATCGCCCTGCTGGTGAACGGCGAAAATCTGCAGGCCATGGGGTTTACC
Organism: Pseudomonadales bacterium; assembly: GCA_965230005.1. GTDB lineage: Bacteria > Pseudomonadota > Gammaproteobacteria > Pseudomonadales > Azotimanducaceae > SZUA-309. The sequence goes on along the minus strand of OZ245934.1, from coordinate 4,234,639 downwards.
CTCGACGAACTGGCCGGAGAGGTAGCCCGGGTCAGTCAGAACCTGCCCGCCGGGACCGTCGGCGCCGGCCAGGGCAGCCGCCAGCTGCGCGGCCTCGACCAGCGCCGGGATCCCCTCGCCTTCGAGCAGCTTTATCTCACCTCCGGAGACCAGGTCATCCGCCTCGGGGACATCGCCGAAGTGCTCAGGCGCCCGCAGCGCGGCCAGCCCATCGTCACCAACGACGGCCGCCCGGCGGTCAGCATGGAACTCTGGCGCGCAACGGACGAAGACGCCTACCGCGCCCGCGAAGTCGTCGTGAACTGGCTCGAGGAAGCAACTCCGAATCTGCCCGACGGCGTTGAGGTCTCCATCACCGGCGACGTCTGGGAACTGCTCGGCGCACAGCTCGGCATGATCGTGAAGAACGGTCTCACGGGCCTCGTGCTGGTGATTGGCATTCTGTTCGTGTTCCTGAACGGCCGGGTCGGCTGGTGGGTCATGCTCGGCATTCCCGTGAGCTTCATGCTGGCCCTGGCAATCTTCCATCTCGCTTTCGGCTACGGCATCAGCCTGATCGCCCTGATCGGTCTGGTCATGGCCCTCGGGATCGTCGTCGACGACGCCATCGTCGTCGGGGAGGATGCGGTCACCCATTTCGAGGCCGGCAAGTCACCGCTGGATGCGGCCGTGGCCGGCGCCTCACGCATGTGGGTACCGGTCGTGACGTCATCCATGACCACCCTCGCCGCCTTTCTGCCGCTGATCATCATCGGCGGGCAGATGGGTGATGCGGTCCTGGCGCTGCCGACGGTGCTGCTCTGCGTGATCATCGCGTCCCTGGTGGAGTGCTTCCTGGTGCTGCCCGGCCATCTCACGGCGAGCCTCGGCAAGGTGGAAGCACCGGCGCCTTCCAGCTGGCGCGCTCGTTTCGACCGGGCCTTCTTCGGCTTCCGGGACGAGCGCTTCATGCCCCTGGTCCGCCGCGCCCTCGACTATCCGGGTGCTACGGTCTGCACGGCCGTCGGCGGTTTCATGATCGCCATCTCCCTCATGGCTTCGGGTCACGTCGGCTTCGCTTTCGTCACCGGCTTCGACTTCGAGGGTATCGAAGCAAACGTCGAGTTTTCTTCGTCTGCCACGGACCGCGACAAGGCCGAGTTCCTTGCCGAGCTCGAAGACACCCTGATCGCGACCCATGAAGAAACCGACCAGCAGAATCTGCTCGGCTGGACCACCAAGTACAACCTCGCCGACTTCTCTGATGAGCGCATGACGGGCGAACAGTACGCCTCCATCGTGGGCAGCTATGCCTTCGAGGAAAACCGCTCGGCCTCGCCCCAGGATTTCGTGAACCGCTGGCGCGCGAAAATCGAAAAGCCCACCACGGTTGAGCAGCTCACGCTCGCCGTCAGCGGCGGTCAGAACAACGGCATGCCGGACATGACGCTGGTGCTCTCAGGGGACAGCATCGATGCGCTGAAGTCCGGTGCCGAGGAGCTCGCAGAAGCGCTGGCTTCCTACCCCGGAGTGTCCAACGTCGTGGACAATCTCCCCTACGGCCGCGAGCAGATCATCTTTGAACTGACGCCCATGGGCCGTTCCCTGGGCTTGAGCTCCGATACCATCGGCCGGCAGCTCCGGGCCGCCTACTCCGGCGCGCGGGTACAGATCTTCAACGAAAACGAAGCCGAGCTCGAAGTCCGCGTCATGCTGACCGACGCCGAGCGGGACGACCTGGGTCGGCTGCAGCAGTTCCCGGTTCGCACGCCCGAAGGGCGCTTCGTTCCCCTGTCCAACGTTGCCATCCTCTATAACCGCCGCGGCATCGACGTGATCCGGCATACCAACGGCCGCATGACGGTCTCGGTCTCCGCCGACGTGGATCCGCAGCAGGCCAACGCCCTGGCCATCACCCAGAGCATTACCGCCAAAGAGCTCCCGGACATCCTGGATCGGCACAACCTGAGCTACGGCCTCGGCGGTAAGTCCGAGCAGGACAAGATCGTCCTGGAAACCATGGCCCTCGGCGGCGTGCTCACCCTGGTGCTGATCTATCTGATACTGGCCTGGACCTTCTCCTCCTACCTGTGGCCGCTGGCCATCATGATGGCGATTCCCTTTGGCTTCACCGGCGCCGTGTTCGGGCACTGGGTGACCGGCTGGGAGGTGGGCGCCATGACCATGCTCGCCTTCTTTGCGCTCACGGGCATCGTGGTGAACGACTCCATCGTGCTCATCAGCTTTTTCAAACGGCATCTGGAGGCGGGTGAGAGCATCCGTGCTTCTCTCGAGCACGCGGTGCGCTCACGCTTCCGGGCCGTGCTGCTGACATCGCTCACCACCATCGCCGGACTCACACCGATGATGTTCGAGAGCTCGTCGCTGGCCTTCTACATGGCACCCATCGCCGTCACGCTTTGCTTCGGCCTGGCTTTCGCGACGCTCCTCGTGCTCATCGTCATCCCGGCGCTGCTGACGCTGCTCGAGGCCAGCCACGGGCACCTCGCCGATCAGCTCCGCCAGTTCCTGAACACGGCCCGGGCCGAGCTTGCTGCCGCAGGCCAGTCCGGGGCCGATCCCAAACTGCTCCCCGAGAGAGAGAAATGATGTTCGCTCGACTCCGTAAGCTCAGTGCACGTCCCCGGGGCCGACGTTTCGTCGTCGGCACGGGCATCATTGCCGCCGCCGTCCTCGCCAGTGTCTCCATCTTCGCCACCGGACCGAGTCCGCAACCGGCCGAACGCACCGAGAAGGCCTGGCCCGTGTCTGTGGTGGAGGTCGTTCCGGCTCCCATGCAACCCACTTTCACGGCCTACGGCCGGATCGAATCGAGCAACGTCGCCCACCTCCGCACGGATCTGAATGCCGAGGTGCAGGCCGTGCACGTGCGGGAAGGTGACTGGGTGGAGGCCGGCGATCTGCTCATGACGCTGAACGACCGGGAGCTGCGCCTCGCCCTGCTGGAAAAGCAGGCGGAGCTCAAACAGCTGGAGGCCGCCCTTGCGTCGACCCGCATCGAACAATCGATGTTCGAGGAATCCACCGAGCACTATGGGTCCATGCGCCAGGTGGCGCAGAAAAAGCTGGAGCGGCACCAGGATCTCATGGCTCAGCGCCTGATCAGCCAGGCGCTCCTCGACGAGGTCACCGCCCAGGCCAACCAGGCGAATATCGAATACCAGACCCACATGCGCGCACTGGCCGATTTTCCGAATCAGCTCGCCGCCCAGGAGGCAGCCGTTGCCCAGGCTCAGGCGCAGCTCGAGCAGGCTGAGCTCGATATCGAGAAAACGCGTATCGTTGCCCCCTACCGGGGACCGATCCTCGGCGTCTCCGTCGCCCCGGGTGACCGCTCGAATCTCGGTGTGATCCTGGCCGACATCGCAAACGCAGATGCCTTCGAAGTCCGCGTGCAGATCCCGGAACGCTTCAGCCAAAGACTGCACGGCAACCTCGCCGGTGCGGAGACGGTGACGGCCCGGACCCGCAGCGGCCTCGCACTGCCCCTGACGCGCCTGTCCGGTCAGGTTCGCCAGGGCCAGTCCGGGCTCGACGCCTTCTTCGAGCTGCCCGTGGTCCCCGGTTCACCGGACACCGCCCTCGGTCAACTCCTGGAACTCTCCATCACCCTGCCGGAGGAAGATGCGGTCGTTGCCCTGCCGGTGCAGTCCATCTACGAGAACGACCGCATCTATGCCTTGCGATACCCGGAGGCGGGTGCTGCGGACGGACAGAGCGCGATCGGCGGTGAACGGGAATACCGCCTCGAAGCGATCACCGTCGAGCGCGTCGGCGAGCTGCGCGGACCGGATGGCGAACACCAGATCCTGGTGCGGTCTCCGGCCATCAGCGCCGGGGCGCGCATCATCACCACGCAGCTGCCGCGGGCCATTTCCGGCCTGCTCGTAAAACCCGCCTGAGGCGGTCTGTCGATTCTCAGGGAGAACTCATCGTCGTTCGAGGGCCGGGCGCTGCGTCTCGAGCGACGGCAGCTTCACCCCGGCCAGGCGCAGGAGCAGATCTTCCAGGGACAACCAGGCATCGCCGAGGAGCTGACCCTTCCCCTGCTGATCGACGATCGCGCACTGGGCGAGAACCCGATCCACAGCCTGTAGAGAGCCGAGGCGCTTCACGAGCCGGTCCGTGACCCGACGCCGGAATTGCGGCACCCGGCTCTCGGCAATGGCGCGAAGCTGACTGGTCAGCGCGCCGAGAATGGCAAAGAGCGCAACGCCCTCTGCGCGAAGACCCCGCACCATGCGCGGCACCCGCTCGGCCTCGCCATTGAAGACCGCATCAAGCAGCTCGAAGGTGTCGTAGTGGGCGGCGTCCTCGAGCACGGCGGCAATGGCCTCGGCACTCACCGGCTGCGGCAGCTCGGCGAGCTTCAGCTTTTCCACTTCCTGCACCGCCGCCAGCAGATTGCCCTCCACCCGCTCGGCCAGATAGGTCAACGCCGCCGGTTCCAGGGTCTGTCCCGCACGCTTCAACCGGGCCGTCAGCCAGCGCGGTAACTCACCGAGGCTGACCGGCCAGAACTGAACGACCACGCCGATGCCATCGATGGCCTTGAACCACGCCGCGTTCTTCTGCCGCCCTTCGATGCGCGGCGCCCGGATGAGCAGCAGATTGTCTTCGGCCGGATCGGTGCAGTAGGCACGGAGCACTTCGGAGGCTTCCTTGTCGAACTTCCCCGAAGGATTGCGCAGGTCGAGCACCTTACGTTCCGCAAAGAGCGACAGGCTGGCCGCGTCGGCGGTCAGTTCGTGCCATTTGAAACCGGCCTCCGCGTGGAGCACGGATCGCTCTGTGAAGCCCTGGGCCCGAGCCGCGGCGAGCACCGCATCGGCAGCCTCTTCCACCAGCAGCGTTTCGTCGCCACTCAGAAAATAGACCGGGCTGAGCTTGCCCTCGAGGTGGCTGGCGAGATCGTGAGCCTTAAGCTGCACTGGCTGGGGTAGTGACGACCGCGTTTACCCCGCGGATCAACTGCTGCACGAGGTCCGTGACCATTTCCCGCTCGAGGAGCGCCTGCTCTTCGCTGCTGCCCACCAGATTGTTCCGGTCGACGGTGTATACCCGGCTGCCGCGTACCCAGCGCGGCGGCGCCAGTTCCTCGCCCTTGGCATCCACCACCCGGTAGAGCACGGCCAGCGTTGCCTCGTATTCGGCGGCCCGGGCCTGATCGGTAACGGACACGCTGCGCCGGCCGCTGCGATGTTCGAGGAGCTCGATGGATACGTCTGCCGAGCCGCTGTCCACCAGTTCGACCCCGGCGCTGCGCAGCGCCTGACCGAGCGGCGTGGCCAGAGGATTTCGCGGATTCGAGGTGATCTTCGCCGTCTCGACGTTGCCTTCGAGGTCCCAGGAGCGCAGCTGGTAGCCGCAGCCGGCCACCAGAGCCAGCGTGAGCACGGCCAGGACAACCTTCCGGGCGATGGCGGCGGGCATGAGCGGCGGTCCTCAGGAAGCGACGATATTCAGGAGCTTACCCGGAACGAGGATCACCTTGCGAACGGTCTTGTCTGCCACGAAACGGGCGACGTTCTCTTCAGCGAGTGCTACTGCCTGGGCCGTGTCCTGATCGACATCCGCGGCCACCTGAACCTTGCCGCGCACCTTCCCATTGACCTGCACCACGAGCTCCACCGTGTCCTGCTTGAGGGCCCCTTCGTCGACAGCCGGCCAACCCGCTTCGAGCAGCACGCCTTCACCGCCGAGGGACTCCCAGAGCTTCTGGGTCACGTGCGGCGCGATGGGGGACAGCACCACCACGGCCGTGGTCAGCGCCTCCTGCACGGCAGCGCGATCGGCTTCGTGGGTCGCAGGCGTCTTCGCCACGAGATTCACAAGCTCATGAACGGCGCTGACCACCGTATTGAAGGTGCCGCGGCGACCGAAGTCATCGTCGGCACGCTGGATCGTTTCGTGGGTTTTCCGGCGCAGATCGCGGCCCGCATCGGAAAGGGCGTCCACGTCGAGGGCGCCCACCGGTCCGCCTTCGAGATGATCGTGCACCTGCGTCCAGAGGCGCCGGCAGAACTTACCCTGTCCCTCCACACCGGCCTCGGACCACTCAAAGGACTGATCCGGCGGCGCGGCAAACATCATGGCCGTGCGCACGGCGTCGGCCCCGTACTTGTCGAGGAGGTGCTGCGGATTGCCGGCATCCCCGGCGGACTTCGACATCTTCTTGCCGTCCTTCAGCACCATGCCGAGCATGAGCAGGCGCTGCCAGGGCTCATCCCCTTCCACGAGGCCTTCGTCGCGCATGAGCTTGTGATAGAAGCGCGCGTAGAGCAGGTGCAGGATCGCGTGCTCGATGCCGCCCACATAGTGGTCCACGGGCATCCAGTGCTTGGCCCGCTCGTCGACCATGGGCCGATTGGCATCGGGGGACGTGAAGCGCGCCTGGTACCAGGACGATTCCATGAAGGTATCGAAGGTATCCGTCTCGCGCCGGGCCTCGCCGCCGCACTCCGGGCAGGTGGTCTTGTAGAAGCTCTCCATGGTCGTGAGCGGTGAGCGCACGCCTTCGAACTCAACTTCCGTCGGCAGCACCACCGGCAGGTCTTCGTCCGGCACCGGCACCACGCCACAAGCCGGGCAGTGGATCATGGGAATCGGACAACCCCAGTAGCGCTGCCGGGACACACCCCAGTCCCGGAGCCGGAAGTTGGTCTGACGGCGACCGCGGCCCTTGGCCTCGAGGGCGCCGGCGATGGCGTCGAAGGCCTCCGCCGAGCTCAGGCCGTCGTACTCGCCGGAATTTACGAGGCGTCCGTAAGGCACATAGGCGGCCCGCGCAAGATCGCACCCGTCGGCGTCTTTTACATCGGCCGGTTCGATCACCTGCTTGATGGGGATGCCGTATTTCGAGGCAAATTCCCAGTCGCGCTGATCGTGGCCCGGCACGGCCATCACCGCACCGGAGCCGTACTCCATGAGCACGAAGTTGGCGATCCAGAGAGGCAGGGCTTCGCCGGTCAGCGGATGCTCCACCTCGATGTCCGTGGCGATGCCGGCCTTCTCCATGGTGGCGATATCGGCTTCGGCGGTGGTGGCCTGGGTGCACGCCGCCACGAAGTCGGCGACTTTCTGATCCCGCCCGGCGGCTTCCGCGGCGAGCGGATGACCGGCAGCCACCGCCACGTAGGTGGCGCCCAGGAGCGTGTCCGGTCGCGTCGTGTACACCGTGAGGGCTTCGTCCTTCCCCACGACCGGAAAATCGATCTCGACCCCTTCCGAGCGGCCGATCCAGTTCCGCTGCATGGTTTTCACGGAGTCGGGCCAATCCGGGAGATCGTCGAGGCAGTCGAGGAGCTCCTCGGCGTAGTCCGTGATCTTCAGAAACCACTGGGGCATTTCCCGTCGTTCCACCAGTGCTCCGGAGCGCCAGCCGCGGCCGTCTTCCACCTGCTCGTTGGCGAGAACCGTCTGGTCCACCGGATCCCAGTTCACCACCGAGCTCTTCCGATAGACGAGGCCTTTCCGGAACAGACGGGTGAAGAACCACTGCTCCCAGTGATAGTAGGACGGATCGCAGGTGGCGAACTCGCGGCTCCAATCCATCCCGAAACCGAGGGCCTGCATCTGCCCGCGCATGTAATCGATGTTGTCTCGCGTCCATTTCGCCGGCGGGATGCCGTTCTTGATCGCCGCGTTTTCCGCAGGCAGGCCGAAGGCGTCCCAGCCCATGGGATGCAACACGTTGTAGCCCTTCAGGCGCCGGTAGCGGTTGATGACGTCGCCGAGCGTATAGCAGCGCACGTGGCCCATGTGCAGCTGGCCGCTGGGGTAGGGGAACATTGCCAGGCAATAGAACTTCTCCCGATCCTCGGACTCGGTGATCTTGAAGGTCTCGGCATCATTCCAGAGACGCTGTGCTTCCCGCTCTACCTGATGCGGGTCGTAGGGCCAGCTCATCGCTTTTCAGCCATCACTTGAAAATTCGGGCGCGAAGGATAGCAGCAAAACCCCTGTGCTCCCACGCGCGGCCTCAGGGTGCGGGAGCGACTCCCAACCGCCTGAGCGCAGCCGGGAGCCGACCTCCGGGCTATACGCTACCGCTGCGAAACCGGCGCACGCCGAGCCAGACTGCGAGGCCGAGGAGGCCCAGATACAGGGGCCAGGGACCCAGCAGGTTAAAGGGCGTGCGGCCCGTCATTTCGCGGTACTCGCCGGTCAGCACGCCGGCCTTGAACTGCGGCAGCCGGTCCCGGATCACACCGTCCGCATCGACGATGGCCGTAATGCCGTTGTTCGTGGCCCGGAGCAGCCAGCGACCGTTCTCCAGCGCCCGCATGCGGGCGATGGCCATGTGCTGATGGGGACCGATGCTGGCCCCGAACCAGGTGTCGTTGGATATGGTCAGGAGCACGTCCACAGGATCCCGGACGAGCTCCGGATAGACGATCTCGTAGCAGATGGCCATGTTGGCCGAGGCGGTGCCGATCGTCAGCGGCGGTTGCCGCCAGGCACCCGCTTCCGCGTGGGACATGGGCAGGTCGAAAAACTCGATGAGGCCTCGGAGCACGCCCTCCAGGGGCACGTACTCCCCGAAGGGAACGAGGCGGCGCTTCACATAGCGGCCGCTCGCTGTCCCGAGGCCCCGAGCGGTGTTGAGAAACGCATAGTCTCCGCCGGGATAGGCTTCCAGCGCCGGGAGTCCGATCACCAGGCCCGTGCCCTCACGCCTGCCGCGCGCATCGAGCACTGCCAGGAGTTCCTCGGCCTGGTGTTCGAAGACGGTGATAGCCGCCTCAGGCCAGAGCAGCAGATCCACGCCCCAGTGCGGCTCCGAGAGGGCCCGGTAATGCCGGATGATCGGCAGGCGATTGTCCCGGTCCCACTTGCTTGCCTGATCGATGTTGCCCTGCACGAGCGCAGCGCTGCGCACCGGGCCCGGCTCGGTCCAGCTGATGAATCCGAGCGCGAGACCCAGAAGCCAGGGCAGCACGGCCACTGACAGCCAGGCGGGCTTCGCCTCTCCGCGCCAGTCCCGGCGCAGCCGGCCGCGCTCCAGCGTCAGCCTGAACAGCGCCAGCGCGAGGCCGGAAACCACCACCATGAAGGACACGAGGGAAACACCGCCAAGGGGGGCGTAGGCCGCAAGCGGCGCATCGAGCTGACCGTAGCCGGCGGCGAGCCAGGGAAACCCGGTGAGTACCCATCCGAGGAGCCACTCGAAGGTGATGAAGAGAATGGCGAACCAGACCGCCTGCAGCAGCGCCGATGGCGCCGCCCTGCCCGGCTCCGCCCCCGGGGAGCCTCCACCAGCCAGGCGTCGGAACAGATAACCCTGCACCATGGGAAACAGCGCCATGCCGCTCGCGAAGATCACGATCAGGGTTCCGGCAAGCAGCGGTGGGGCACCGCCGTGCTCATGAATGCTGACGTACACCCAGGACACGCCGAGGCCATAGCTGCCAACCCCGTAGAGCCAGCCGTTCAGGAGCCCCCTGCCCTGTTCTGCACGCAGCGCGAGAAACCAGAGCGCTGGCGCGAGCGGTCCGAGGAACCAGAGTCCGAAGGGCGCCATGGACAGCGGCAGGAGCACGCCTGCTGCAAGGGCGGTGAGCGCCGGTTTCAAGAGGTGCGGACTTGCAGGAGCCGGACTCGCCGAGAATCGGCGTTCAGGACCTTGAACTCCAGGTCTTCGATGTCGATCCGCTCGCCCCGCTCCGGCAGGTGGCCGAAGGCCTTCATCACGATACCGCCGATCGTATCGAACTCCTCTTCGTCGAACTCCTGATCAAAGGTCTCGTTGAAGTCCTCGATCGGCGTCGTGGCCTTAACGTTCCAGGTGCTCTCGTCGAGCTGCTTGATTCCGCTGTCGTCATCGATGTCGTGCTCGTCTTCGATGTCACCGACAATCTGCTCGAGCACGTCCTCGATGGTGACCACGCCGGAGACGTGTCCGTATTCATCCACGACCACGGCCATATGGTTACGCGTGCTGCGGAAGTCCTGGAGCAGCACGTTCAGCCGCTTGCTCTCGGGGACGACGGTGGCAGGCCGGATCCAGTCCTTGATGTCGAAGTCGTCGCTGCCGTCGACGGCGAGCTGCAGCAGGTCCTTGGCGTGCAGAATGCCTTTGATGTCGTCGAGATCGTCGCCGATCACCGGGAAGCGCGAGTGCCGTGCCTCGATGATCTTTTTCAGAATGAGGTCCGGTGGCTCGTCGTCTTTCAGGCATGCCATCTGCGTGCGCGGGATCATGATGTCCCGCGCCTGCATGTCCGATACCTGCAGAGCACCGAAAATGATGTTGAGCTCGTCGCCGCCCATGAGCTGCCGGTCGGCGGCGTCGCGCAAAGTTTCCCGGAGCTCGACGCGATCCGCCGGTTCTCCGGAAAACATCTCCGAGAGCCAATCCATGAAGGATCGGCGCCCTTCTCCCTGTTCGCTCATCGCTTCAAGGTCTGACGCGTTCAGCTACCGCCGTATGGATCGGCAAAACCGAGGCGCCCGAGTACCTCCCTTTCTATGTCCTCCATGGCATCGGCATCTTCCGGTTCTTCGTGATCGTAACCGTAAAGGTGCAGCATGCCGTGTACCACCATGTGTGCGTAGTGGGCCTGCAGAGACTTGTGCTGTGCTTCAGCCTCAGCCCGGACTACCGCATCGCAGATGGCGATATCCCCGAGAATTCTGGTTCCCCCATCCGGCAGCGCAACGTCTGCAGGAAAGCTCAGTACGTTTGTTGCCTTGTCTTTGCCCCGATAGGTTCCGTTCAGCTGCCGGGATTCTTCTGCGTCAACGATCCGCAGACACACGTCCGTTACCGCAACCTTCTCATCGAGGCGACGCATGACCGCTTCCGCAGCCTGGGCGAGCTCGGCGGCAGGAGGTTGCTCAATGTCCACCGCAAACTGCACGTCAATCGCCACTCGAGTCCTTCGGGGGAGCCGGGTCCTCTCTACGCGGGGTCCGCGAGCGCCCGCGGGGGTCGTCCCGGTCGCCCTGATAGGCATCGTAGGCATCGACGATCTTCTGCACGAGCGGATGTCGGACCACATCCTTGGACTGGAAGTGCGTGAAGCTGATGCCGTCGAGCCCTTCGAGGACCCGCGCGCCATGGATGAGGCCGGACTGTTCGCCCCGAGGCAGGTCGATCTGCGTGACGTCGCCGGTAATGACGGCCGTGGAGCCGAAGCCGATTCGGGTCAGAAACATCTTCATCTGCGCGACGGTCGTATTCTGCGATTCGTCGAGAATGATGAAGGCGTTGTTCAGCGTCCGGCCGCGCATGTAGGCCAGGGGTGCCACCTCGATGATGTTGCGCTCGATGTACTTGTTGACGCGTTCAACGCCCATCATCTCGTAGAGGGCGTCGTAGAGGGGCCGCAGGTATGGGTCGATCTTCTGGGCCAGATCACCGGGCAGAAAACCGAGTTTCTCTCCCGCTTCGACGGCAGGTCGAACCAGAAGAATGCGGCTTACCCGCTGTGACTCGAGCGCCTCCACGGCGCAGGCCACCGCGAGGTAGGTCTTGCCGGTACCTGCCGGCCCGATACCGAAGTTAACGTCGTGGGCGCGCACCTTCGCGACGTAGCTCGCCTGGTTGCCACCGCGGGGTTTGATGGTTTTCCGGGTGGTTTTGATGACATCGCTGGCGGGTACCTCGGCGCCGTCGCTTTCCCGGGCCAGGAGCTCGTCTACGCCGGCTTCCTGCAGAAAGAGATGCACCGTGTCCGGATCGATCGTCTCCTGCCCCACCGTTTCCCGATAGAGCTGCGACAGCAGCGCGCTTGCCGCCTTGATGCGATGCTCCGGACCGCTCACCTGAAAGAGGTTTCCGCGGTTGCGGATGTGCACGCCGAGGCGTTTTTCGAGGTGGCTGAGATTCTGATCGAAGGGACCGCAGAGCGAAGCCAGACGTTGGGGATCGTTGGGTTCCAGGGTGAGGTTGGTCGTGAGCGCCACCACCTTTGCGTCCTGCCCGGCAGCCGTTTGGCTCACCTCGGCAGGTCCGGCACCGCTGGCGCCGTCTGTTGAACCCGCTGACGCTGCGTCGTCGTCAGCCCCGTGCTGCCTGCTCTGACCGGACAGGTCATCAGGCGTGCTCCGCAAACCGGAGGGTTTTTCGTTCAAAGTCTAAACTTGCCCCCGCGCCTCGGCGCGTCCTTCGAAAGTTGAGCATAGCCCCGGCACCCGGGCTGTCAAATGAACTTTAGGCGCTGCCAACGGCATCCACGCGCCTCGTCGGCGACCCGGCGGCGCCGGCCTCGAGCTGCTCGGACAGGAGCGTGCCACGCAGAGAATTGGGCAGCGCTTCATCGATGCGAACCGCAGCAAAGGTACCGATGAGGCTGTGGTCCCGGGCGGCAAAGTTCACCACCCGATTGTTTTCCGTGCGTCCCTGCAGCTCGGCCGGATTTTTTGCCGAAGGCCCCATGACCAGCACCGCCTCAACACCGCCGACCATGGCCTCGGCAATCGCCGCCGCCTGCTCTCTGATGCGCGCCTGCAATCGAGCGAGACGGGCTTTCTTCTCCGCCATGGGCGTGTCGTCGGCGAGAGCGGCCGCGGGCGTCCCCGGTCGGGCGCTGTAGATGAAGCTGAAGGAAACATCGAAGCCGACGCTGTCGATGAGAGCCATGGTGTCTTCAAAGTCCTCTGCCGTTTCGCCGGGGAAACCGACGATGAAGTCCGAGGAAAGACTGAGCTTCGGCCGCACGGCCCGGAGCTTCTCGATCTTGGCCCGATATTCCGCGGCCGTGTGGCCACGCTTCATGCGCGCGAGGATTCTATCGGAACCCGCCTGCACGGGCAGGTGCAGATGGTCCACCAGCTCCGGCACGTTCGCATAGGCTTCGATGAGGCTCTCGGAGAACTCCACCGGGTGGGACGTGGTGTAGCGAATGCGATCGATACCCTCGATGGCCGCCACGTAATGGATCAACTCCGCAAGGTCGGCGCTGTCACCGTCGATGGAACCGGCGTACGCGTTGACGTTCTGACCGAGCAGATTCACCTCCCGCACGCCTTGCGCAGCCAGTTCCTCGACCTCCCGGAGCACGTCGGCCACGGGACGGCTGACTTCCTCGCCGCGGGTATAAGGCACCACGCAGAAGCTGCAGTACTTACTGCACCCTTCCATGACTGACACGAAGGCACTGGGGCCGTCGGCCCGGGGTTCAGGCAGGCGATCGAACTTCTCGATTTCCGGGAAGCTGATGTCCACGAGGGGAACCCGTTCGGCGGCCGGTTTAGCCGGCACGAGCTCCGGCAGCCGGTGCAGGGTCTGCGGGCCGAAGACCACGTCCACATGGGGGGCGCGCTGCTGGATGGCGTCCCCTTCCTGACTGGCCACGCAACCGCCGACGCCGATGACCAGCTCGGGTTTCGCCTTTTTCAGCGCTTTCCAGCGGCCGAGCTGGTGAAAGACCTTCTCCTGGGCTTTTTCCCGGATCGAGCAGGTGTTGAGCAGCAGCAGGTCGGCTTCTTCCGCCGAATCCACCAGCTCATAGCCTTGCGTCTCGCGCATGAGATCAGCCATGCGCGCCGAGTCGTACTCGTTCATCTGGCAGCCGTGAGTCTTGATGTAGAGCTTTTTCATCGCCTGCTGGGTCGCCGTATTCCTTCGGTCCAGGCCCAGATCGTGCGTCCCGCGCGGGAATCCGCCGATCAGGACACTGCGGTCATTTCGGGGGCCGGCGATTATAATGACTTGATTCTCACGCAGACAGCCATATATCTCCCTGTGGACTGAAGGCGGCGTCAGGGCGGGCGCCACGGTGAAGGAAACGGCGAAGCCAGGGAATGCGACCACCGCACAGGCCTGAAAAGTCAGATTAATTAACCAAACTTCGCGAAACAGACCAACATGACGGACACCCAGCAGCACATTTACAAAGTGGTTTTCCACAACCAGGGGCAGATCTACGAGGTCTACGCGCACAACATCTACCAGAGCGACCTCTACGGCTTCATCGAGGTCGAGGACTACATCTTCGGCTCCAAATCGCAGCTGGTGGTGGACCCGAGCGAAGACAAGCTGCGTACCGAGTTCGAAGGCGTGCAGCGGAGCTTCATCCCCATGCACGCGGTCATCCGCATCGACGAGGTCGAAAAGGAAGGGGTCGCCAAGGTAACCGAGTCGAACGGCTCGAACGTGACGCCCTTCCCCATGCCCATGCCCCGCGACAGCGGTCCTTCCTAGGAGCAGTGCCCGCCCCGGCCCTGCATCCACTCTTTCAGGCCGAATCCCGTCCGGAGGCGACGGCCTGGACCTTCGATGGCGTCAGGACCAGCTACGAGACCCTCGCCACCCAGGCCCTGAAGGGGGCTCAAGCGCTGCGACGGCTTGGTCTCGAGACCGGCGACGGCATCGCCGCCCTCAGTGAGAACCACCCGGACAGTCTGCTCCTGTTCTGGGCTGCGCAGATGGCCGGCCTCTACTACACGGCCATCAGCGTTCAGTTCCAGCAGCGGGAGATCGAATACATCCTGAACGACTGCGACGCCAGGCTCTTCGTCATCAGCCGCGCGCAGCGGGAAAAAGACATCAGCGCCCCGCAGCCGGTTACCCTCGAACTCGAAAGCTGGCGCGATACGATCGCCGCTGAACCGGCCACCCTGATCGCCGATGCGGCAGAGGGTGCCGAGATGCTCTATTCCTCCGGCACCACCGGGAAACCGAAAGGCGTACGGGCGACACAACCCGGTGCGCCCCTGGGCACGGTCTCGGAACTCTTCCGCCGTCGCCTCGATCTCCACGCCATCGACCGGCAGACCGTCTATCTCTCCACCGCGCCCCTCTACCATTCAGCACCCCTGCGCTATAACAACATGGTCCACCGGAGCGGCGGACGCAGCGTGATCATGCCCCGCTTCGACGCGGCCGGGAGCCTGGCCCTCATCGACGCCGAAGCGGTCACGCACAGCCAGTGGGTGCCGACCATGTTCGTGCGCCTGTTGAAGCTGCCGCCGTCAGAGCGGGCGGCCTACCACCTCGCGAGCCATCGCTATGCCATCCACGCCGCTGCGCCCTGTCCGGTGCACGTCAAGGAAGCCATGCTCGAGTGGTGGGGGCCCATCCTCTACGAGTACTACTCCGGCACCGAAGGCAACGGCCAGACAGCCATCGATCCGCAGGAATGGCTCGAGCACAAAGGCTCGGTCGGGCGACCGATTCTCGGTGAGGTCCGCATCACGAACGAGCGTGGCGAGCTGCTTGGTCCGGGGGAGACGGGCCAGGTGTATTTCGAAGGCGGTCCACGTTTCGAGTACTACAAGGATCCCGACAAAACCGCCCGCGCCTACAACCAGGCCGGTTGGTCCACGCTCGGCGACATCGGCCACGTCGACGGTGACGGCTACCTTTACCTCACCGATCGCGCCTCGCACATGATCATCACCGGCGGCGTGAACGTGTATCCAAGGGAGGTGGAGGACGTGTTGCTCGAACACGAGGCCGTGCAGGATGCTGCCGTGTTCGGGATTCCGGACCCCGAGTTCGGGGAGACTGTGCGCGCTGCCGTCGAACTGGTGCCCGACCGTCACGTCTCCGACGCCGACCTCATCGGCTTCTGCCGCGACCGGCTGGCCCACCTGAAGTGCCCCCGGGCAATCGACTTCCACGCGGCGCTGCCCCGTCATCAGACTGGGAAGCTGTACAAAGAACTGCTCAAAAAACCTTTTCTCGAAGACTGACGCCCGGGCAAACGTGGCAGAGGTCACAGAACGGCCGTGACGGTCATGGTTCTATCCTGCGTTGGCACGGAACAGAGTCTGGCTGAGACAGTAAGGCAGTATGGGCAGCGGACGCAGAGAACGAGCAGGATATCGGGTCGAACGTCAGTTGCTGGCGCTGGTCAGTCTTTTTGCGCTCGTGGCGCTGGCAGCGCTGTCGAGCATCGCCCTGGAAATCCTGCCGCTCCCCGTCTGGGTCTACGCCGGTTCCGTCGGCGTCGCCTTCATCATCACCGCCTGGCTCATGGTCCGTCTGCTGCGACGACGCTTCGCACTGCTGAACCGCCTTGAACAACTCACCCGGCACATCATCCGCGGCGACTACGCGCATCGCGTCACCGTAAAAAACCGGGACGAGTTCCAGTCCCTGGGCAACGCCTTCAACGAGATGACCGACCAGCTGCAGTCGTCGCTGAAATCCAGCCAGTCCGTCGCCGACATCGACCGGCTCATCCTGTCGAGCGCCGATCTCGATACGGTTGTCCGCAAGGTGCTGCTCTCGGCCCGCATGGAAAGCGTGGAGATCTCTCTGCTGCTGCGTCACGACCAGAGCCGCCGGGCCTTGACCCGCTATCGCCTCCAGGATCGGACCCTGGCGGAAGAGCCGATCGGCCTTCTCGAGATTTCCGAGGACAGCCTGCGTGACATCGACGGCTACGAAAGCATTGCCGGCCGCCTGACCGGAGACACGGTTCGGGCCTGCGTTCCCGTTGCCGCGGACGGCGCCATCACCGGCGCCCTGTTCGCCAGCGCCCGGCGTCGCCTGCAGAGCGCGGAAACCAAACAGCTCACGGATCTCGCGGACCGTCTGTCCGTGGCCATCACCAACATTCAGCGCTCGGAGATTCTCTTTCAGAAGGCCCACTTCGACGAGCTCACAGGCCTTATCAACCGTCATGCCTTTCAGGAAAAGCTCCGGGAACACATCTCCCGATCCTGGCGGGGCGAACAGGGTGCGGTGCTGTTCATCGACCTGGACGGTTTCAAGAAAGTCAACGATACGGAAGGGCACAAGGCCGGCGACCGGCTGCTGGTAATCATCGCCGAGCGGCTCACAGGGTGTCTGCGCGAGGTGGACACCATTGCCCGCATGGGCGGCGACGAATTCGCAGTCATCGTCCCCGGCTGCGACGATGAGAAATCGATTTCCCACCTCTGCGAACGCATCATCGCATCGGCCATCCAACCAGTGGTCGTCGACCGTATGGAACACACGATCGGCGCCTCCATCGGTGTTGCCCTGTTCCCGGACGACGGACAGAAGGTGGACGAGCTGATCATGAAGGCGGACTCGGCCATGTACCGGGCCAAGGAAGCCGGGCGCTCCCGCTTCGCCTTCTTCGACGACACCTTGAACGAAGCCAGCAAACACCGCGTGCTCGTGGAGAGCCGCCTGCGCGGCGCGCTGGCACGCGGCGAGCTGCAGCTGCACTTCCAGCCGAAGCTGAGGCTGGCGGACCGCTCTGTGACGAGCGCCGAGGCGCTGATTCGCTGGTCCGATGACCTCCTCGGGGATGTGCCGCCGGATCAGTTCGTGCCGATCGCCGAGGAAACCAATCTGATCCACGATTTCACGGCCGTGCAGGTTCACAAAACCGCCGATCTCATCGCCGCCGCCGATTCCGTGGACGTGCGCCTCGACAACGTCGCCATCAACGCCTCCGCCAAGCAGCTCATGACGGAAGGCTTCGCCATGTCGCTCCTGTCGATGCTCGACTCACGCATGCTGCCGCACAACAAAATCGAAATCGAAGTCACCGAATCCGTCTTCGCCCACGACAAAGACATGGTCGTGCAGGAACTGCAGATCCTGCAGGCCGCCGGCATCAAGATCGCTCTCGACGACTTCGGCACCGGCTTCTCTTCCCTGAACATGCTCCGAGAGCTGCCGCTGGACGTGGTGAAGATCGACCGATCTTTCATCACGGAGATCGAAAGCTCCGAACAGGCCCGGATTCTCGCCCAGCACCTGATCAGCATCGCCAGCACCCTGGGCAAGGAAGTGGTGGCCGAAGGGGTGGAAACGGAGGTGCAACTGAAGCACCTCGAGGAAGCGCACTGCCACTACGTGCAGGGTTATCTCGTTTCCCAGGCCAAAACCACCGAAGAGTTTCTGCATCTGCTGGCAGACTGGCAGAACGAAGAGACCCGGCCGAAGCTGAAGCTGGTCTGACGCCGCTGGCGTTTTCCTTCAGCGCCGGGCAGCCGGCCAACCGCCCCTGGCGTGCCGACGTCACCCTCAAGAGATCAGATCCACCAGCCTGTTATCCTCCTTACGAGATTGTGGCGCGACAGCCGGGAGGACCTCAATGCTCCGCTTCGGGACGCTAGGCGCCGCGGCCATCACACCGCGGGCGCTGCTCTACCCTTGCATAGATGAGCCAAATGCCTATGTCAGCACCATGGCCGCCCGGGACCGTCGCCGGGCGGAAGCCTTTGCCGAGCAGCATCGCATCCGTCACGTGGTAGACGACTATCAGGCGGTAATCGATTCCGAGCGCGTCGATGCCGTCTATATCCCGCTGCACATCACAGCCCACCACAAATGGACCCTGAAAGCCCTTGCTGCGGGTAAACACGTGCTCTGCGAGAAGTCCCTGGCTGCCAACGGCGCGGAAGCGGCAGAAATGGCGGCCGCGGCGACTGCCGCCGATCGCGTTCTCATGGACGCCTTCCACTACCGCTATCACCCTGTTTTTCTGCGGGCAAAAAACATCGTCGGGAGCGGTGAACTGGGCGAGATCAAGACGATCGATGCCGCCTTTCACATCCCGGTCAACGACCCCGACAACATTCGCATGCGCTATGAGACCGGCGGCGGCGTCACCATGGACATCGGCTGCTATCCGATCTCCTGGGTCCGGCACCTGACGGATCTGGAACCGGAGACGCTGAAGGCAACCGCAGAGACAGGCCCCCCGAAGGTCGACCTCAAGCTCGAGACGGACATGCAGTTCCCCGGCGGACTGAGGGCCACCACCTCCGGCGACATGCGTCCGAACACCTCCTTCAAAGCCGAGTTCACCGTGACCGGCAGCCGCGGCTCGCTCCGGGTGCTGAATCCACTAACCCCACAGACCGGGCATCGCATCGAGATCACCGTCGACGGCCAGACCCGATGGGAAACCCGGGACCGACGGCCGACCTACAGCTATCAGCTCGACGCGTTTCTGGCGGCTGTGAACGACGGTGCGGCCCTGCCGACCGATGGTGCCGACGGCACCCGGCAGATGACCGTCATCGACCGCTGCTACGAAGCCGCCGGCCTGCCCCTTCGCGGCCTCCCTCAGTAGTCCTCGTCGAGGAGCGGGAAGGCGCTCAGCACACTCCCGGGGCCGAGCGGCTGGGTCCGCTCCACGAGGCTCGGTCCCAGGCCTTCGAGGCTTGCGACCCCGAGCAGGGCCATGGAGATACGGATCTCCTGCTCGATGATCTCGAGCGCCTGCAGCAGTGCCTGTTCGCCCCCGGCCGCCATGGCAAGCCCCTCGAAGCGGCCCATGGACACGAGATCTGCGCCGAGGCAGAGCCCCTTCACGACATCCGCGCCGCGGAGAAAACCACCGTCCACGATGACGGGCACCGCACCCTCGACCGCTGCCACAACCTCGGGCAGTGCATCGATGCAGGCCCGTGTATGGTCGAGCTGCCGCCCCCCGTGATTCGACACCCAGACCACGTCGACGCCGGCTTCCACGCAGCGCCGGGCATCTTCGCCGGCATTCACACCCTTGATGTAGAGGGGGATGTCGAACTCGCTTTTGATGTGGGCCACGGTTTCCCAGGACATGCGAGCCTGCGCCGTGAAGTCGTTCTGCGTAGGTCGGCTTCCGGAAGGTGGGATGAAGCCTTTGAGAATGTCGCGCTCGCGGCGGGAATAGGTTTGCGTGTCTGCGGTGAGACAGAATCCCGTGTAGCCGGCTTCCATGGCCCGGGCGATGATGTCGTCCATCCAGCCCTGATCGCCCATGAGATAAAGCTGGTAGATGCGCGGTCCGGGTACCCGCTCGGCAACGGTTTCGAAATCGGGCAGACAGACGGAGCTCAGGGTCTGCAGCACGCCGAACTGCTGTGCGGCGCGCGCCACCGCCTCGCCGCCCGCTTCGTCGAAGACCTGGATGGAACCGATCGGTGGCAGCATGACGGGAATGCGCAGGGACTGACCGAGAAAGCGGGTACTCGCGTCCACCTCGCTCACGTCGTTGAGAATCCTCGGCCGGAACACCCATGCATCGAGGCCGAAGCGATTCCGTTTCAGAGAGGACTCCGTGTCCGCGCCGCCGATGAGATAGTCCCAGTGCTCGCGACTGAGATTGTTCTGTGCCTGCCGGGCCATGTCCTGCAGCGTCCTGAAACCCACGCGTCCCCCTTCTCTGTGCAACGGTTTCCAAAGCCCGGTGGCGCGCCAGCGTAGGTGCATCCCCTTAGCGCAGCCCCCGCCAGACCGGCTCCACATGCTAGCACGCTCGAGTAGAATGGCCCTTTGCCAAGCATCCAGGAGTCTCACCATGGCCATCGTTATCGTCGGCGCCGGTCACGCGGCAGGACAGGCTGCCGCCAGCCTGCGGCAGGAAGGCTATGAGGACGAAATCATCATCATCGGTGATGAGGCCCACGTCCCCTATCAGCGGCCGCCGTTGTCGAAGGCCTACCTCTCCGGCGAGCAGGGTATCGAGCGCGTTTACCTGCGGCCGGAAAAGTTCTACGTGGACAAGAACGTGACCGTGAAGACGGACACCGCCGTCACCGCCATCGACACGGACGTAAAAACCGTCACCACCGACGCCGGTGAAACCATCGCCTACGAACACCTGCTCATCGCCACCGGCGGACGACCGCGCAAGCTCAGCATTCCCGGCAGCGACCTGGGGCGCATTCACTATCTCCGCACCATCGCCGACGTCGATGCGATTCGAGACGACTTCGCGGAAGGAAAAAAGCTGGTGATCGTGGGTGGCGGCTACATTGGCCTCGAAGTCGCCTCCGTGGCCGTGAAGTATGGGCTCGAAGTCCACGTGCTGGAGATGGAGGAGCGCATCCTGCAGCGGGTCACCACGCCGGAGATGTCCGCCTACTACCATCAGCTGCACTCGGGGCGCGGCGTGCACCTGCACACTTCCACTACCGTCAGCGGTTTTTCCGGCGAAGGTACGGTGAGCGCCGTGGAATGTGGTGACGAATCCTTCCCCGCCGATCTCGTCATTGTCGGTATCGGCATCCTTCCGAATACGGAGGTTGCCGAGGCCGCGGGGATCACCTGCGACAACGGCATCGTCGTCGACGACCACTGCCGCACCTCCGCACCGGACGTCTACTCCGCCGGGGACTGCACGAACCATCCGAACCCGCTGCTCGACCGGCGCCTGCGCCTCGAGTCCGTACCCAACGCCATGGAGCAGGCACGGGTCGTCGCGGCCAACATGACCGGGGGCGACAAGGTCTACGCCTCCATACCCTGGTTCTGGTCCGATCAGTACGAGCTGAAGCTGCAGATGGTGGGCTTCTCCGCCGACGGCGACAGCCAGGTGGTCCGGGGCGACATGGACGCCAACGAGTTTGCCGTGTTCTATCTGAAAGACGGCAAAGTGGTGGCGGCCGATGCGGTCAACAGCCCCAAGGAGTTCATGATCTGCAAGCAGCTCATCGGCAAAGCCGTGGATGCCGACGCCCTCGCCGATCCGGAATCGGATCTGAAGGCCCTCCTGGGTTAACGGCTGAACCGAAGGATCCCCGGCTGCCCGCCCGGCGCCGGAAAGCCCGGCACACCGGGCCTTTCCCGCTAGGTAGAACCCCTGATATCGACACACCGTCCGCCTGAAGATACTTCTCCTCAGCAGCGGACGGGAACGTCTCCTCCTCTCCCCTCCCATCCGCTGGGTTGTTGCCGGCAGTACCGCGACAACCAGAGAAAACGCCGGGTCGCAGGATCCGGCGTTTTTTTTTAGTCCGAATGGCGCTCGGGCGTTCCGCTGCACGTCCTGACTGCCGATCGCCGGGCGGGCCAGCGCCGCGCCTAAGGTCGGTCTTTGCTGCTTCCGCGCGTGCCGCCCACAGCCAGAAGCAGTGTCGCGAAGGTGCTGACGATAAGCGCGGTGCTGAGCGGATCGTAGTGGGAGCCCAGCACCGGAAAGAGCATCCAGCTGAGATTGTTCATGGCATGAAAGAGCGATGCTGAGAACACGCTCTCGCCCCCTCGCAGGTAAAGCCAGACGATGATCACACGCCGGGCAACCGTTCCCAGCGCCCACCAGCCAATCCAGTCCCAGGCGCGCCCGGCCTGAAGCAGCGGCGGCAGATGCCAGATTACGGCCACCAGGCCAATGACGAGCGCCGCAAAGAGCAGGCCACGCTGTTGCGCCAGCGGGCGCGTTGCGTAGGCGGTCCAACCGAGTTCCTCGGCCGTGGCGGCGACGATGAACAGCGCAAAGAGACTCACCACCTGCACCGGACTGATTTCCGGCGGCGGCAGCGCAATGCCCTGCCAGAGGAGCACCGCCGCAGACAGCACCATGACCAGCGGCATCGTGCCGAGCGCGATGAGCCAGGCCCACGGACGCATGCGCCTGAAATCGACCATGCCGCTCAGCAGGCGCTTCAGTGCGCTCGAGCCACCGGCCTGGTAAGCGAGCAGCATGGCCACGAGCAGGGGACAGACCACCATGAGCGCGCTCAAGGGCAGGCCCGGGAGTATCTGCCCGTCGGTCAGCGCGCCGAAGAGCCAGAAGGGGATCGACAGCAGAAAGACGAGCGCAAAAAAACGGTAGGGGCGCGCCATGGACAAACTCTCTCGGTTCTGCGGCCGCGATTCAGGCCCAGGACTGAACAGTGGGCAGCGGTGGCGACGTCACAGACCCAGCACCTGCTTGGCAATGATGTTGTGCTGCACTTCGCTGGTCCCACCGGCGATCGTGTAACCGCGATGATGAAACAGTCCGCTTGCAAGGTATTCAGCCCAGTCCGGCCCGACCGGCTCACTCTGCGCGCCGTCTGCACCGGTGTCCCGTGGCAGACCCCAGTAGCCGGCGAGATCCAGGAGCGCGAGATCCATGTCCTGCACGAGCTGGCTGCCCTTGAGCTTCAGCATGCTCGGCTCGGCACCGATCTGACCACCGGCATCGGCTTCGGTGAGGATGCGCAGGCTCGTCATCTCCAGCGCCTGGAGGCGAATGGTCAGCTCAGTCACCCTGCCGCGCACTCCCTCGAGCTGCGGGTCTGACGCATCGGCACCCTCCGCAACGGTCCCCAGGAGCTCCTCGATACGCCCGAGCAGCCGTTTGTTCTCCGCCACCCGGGAAACGAGCAGGCGTTCGTCTCCGAGCAGGCTCTTGGCAACGGTCCAGCCCTGATGCTCCTCGCCGAGACGATTCTCCAGCGGCACTCGAACGTCATCGAAGAACACCTGGTTCCAGAGGCGTTTGCCGTTGAAGGCCATGAGAGGCTCGACGCTGACACCGGGGCTGTGCATATCGATGAGCAGAAAGCTGATGCCGCGCTGAGGTTTGGCGTCCGGATCCGTGCGCACGAGGGCGAAGATCCAGTCCGCATCCTCGGCAGCACTCGTCCAGATCTTCTGGCCGGTGACCCGGTATTCGTCGCCGTCGCGGATCGCCCGGGTACGCACCGTCGCCAGGTCCGAGCCGGCCTGAGGTTCCGAGTAACCCTGGCACCACCAGAGGTCGGCATTGAGGATCTTCGGCAGCAGCTCCGCCTTCTGCGCCTCCGTGCCGTAGCGGATGATGGCCGGTCCGACCATGTTGAAACCGAAGCCGGAGAGCACCGGCGCATGAGCGGCCCGACAGGCAACGTCGAAGAGATGCCGCTCGACGAGCGACCAGCCGGTACCTCCATAGGCTTCCGGCCAGTTCGGTGCTGCCCAGCCCTGGGCGTTCAGGGTGCGGGTCCAGGCCGCCAGGGCTTCTTTGCCGACGGCTTTACCCTGCCTGACCCGGTCGGCAATCTCCGGCGGCAGGGCCTCCCGCAGAAACGCCCGCACCGACTCGTCGAAGGCCGCCTGCTCCGGCGTGAGACTGATTTTCATGGCTGGCTCCCCTCTGCCCCTGCTTGCAGACCCAATGTCGCGGACCCATTGTGCCCTGCTTCAGAGCCCGGTTCCGCCGGACTCACTGTTTCCGATGGTTCAGATCGTCGCCGAAAGAATGCGCGAAATCTGACTGAACGGTCGCCCGCTCTCGGCCTGCCAGGTCTGAAACGCCTCCTGCACCGCCGCAAGCGCTTTTTTGCTCGTCGGGGCTTTGTCGACGACACCCTGCGCCATGAGCGCTTTCACCACGTCTTCCGAGAGAACCGGGCTATCCCAGCCGGAGAAGCGGAGGAAGAAGCGGCCCGTCTGCCCGCCGAGGCGATCGCCCTGCTTTTTCAGGACTTCCCAGAGACCGACAAAGTCTTCTCGAGGCCAGCCGGCGAGGAACGCGCCGAAGCTGCCGTGCTCAGCGCGGATCTCGCGAATGAACTGAGCGTTGGCCCGAACGCTCTGGATCTTCTTGGCATGGCGGACGATACGCTCATCCGCCGTGAGCCGTTCCAGGTCTTCGTCCGAAAGCATGGCGCAGCCGCTGACGTCGAAGTGATCGAAGGCTGCCTCGAAGCCAGGCCACTTGCGCTCGATGATCTGCCAGACAAAGCCCGAGCGGAACACACACGCCGTCATCTCCGCGAGGTAGCGATCGTCCTGCCGGGCCTTCAGACGACGGTTGCTGGCCGGTTGCGGCAGGATGTCCTCGAGGGCTTCGGCACCACCCTTGCGCGCGGCCGCCGTAAGAAAGATGCTATCGAAGGAATCCACGTTGGCGGACTTACCCGGGAGTTCGAGCGGGCAGCTATGATCGATGTGCTGGACAAGGAGCGTCAAGAACTCGATCCGCGTCTGAAGGAGATCGTCGATCGGGAGCCGCAGGATCGCCGGAACTTCGTGCTCTGCGCCAGCTGCAGTCACGTGATCGCCCGAAGCTCGGATCGCATCGAAGTGAACGATGCACACAGCCACTTCTTCACGAACCCCTACGGCGTCGAGTACCACGTCGGCTGCTTCGCGGAAGCGCTGGGTTGCGCCATCTCCGGAGAACGCATGGCCGCCGACACCTGGTTTCCCGGCTTCCGCTGGCGCATCGCGAGCTGCGAAAACTGCCAGCATCATCTCGGCTGGTACTTCGACAACCCCGATGCATACTTCTATGGTCTGGTTCTCGACTACATCCGCGATGGTGGCGACGACGGTCACCCCGATGACGCCTCCGGCTGAGAGATCCTGACGGGACAGTAAACGGCACTTCGAGGGCCAGGGACGCTGCTTTCACAGGCGGCATGAGACAAGGGGAGGAGAGATCACCATGGGCGCTGAGAAAACACTCGAGCGGAGCCGCTACAGCACGCTCTCCTTCGACTGCTACGGCACGCTCATCGACTGGGAGCACGGCATCCTCGGCTACCTGCGCCCACTCTTCGACCGCTACGACGTACACGTGATTGATGAATGGACTCTGGAAACCTTCGCGGAACTCGAACCCACCATTCAGGCCGAAGGCGGCAGCTATGGTTCTGTCCTCGGCCGTGTGCTCGAAGCCTATGCCCGGCGCCTCGCCTTCACCCCGCAGGAGGAGGAGCTCGAAGGCTTCGCCGAGAGCATCGAATACTGGCCGCCTTTCCCGGACACGAAGGCAGCCCTGGCGAATCTGGCGGAGCATTTCCAGCTGATCGCTCTGTCGAACATCGACGACGAGCTGTTCGCGCACAGTGCGAAGGCCATGGGCGTCACGTTCACGGCGCTGATTTCCGCCGAACGGGTCGGCGCCTACAAACCGGATCCGCGGATGTTCGAAGCGCTCCTTGCAGAGGCCGAGGGACCGATCCTGCACGTGGCGCAGAGCCGCTTTCACGACATCCTGCCGGCCACGGCCGCCGGCCTCGACACCGTATGGATCAACCGGCCGACGATCGACGCTACCCGCCCCGTGGAGGCTTCACCCACCTGGACCTTCAGCTCCATGGCAGAGTTCGCCGCCGCCTGGAGTTGAGACCGTGAGCACCGCCGCCGAAACCACCATCGAGATCAGCAAGGACTACCTGCACTTCAACTCGGCACATTTCACGATCTTTTCTGCGACGGAACGGGAGGATCTGCACGGCCACACGTTCTACGTGCGAGCCCGGGTCACCAGCCCCATCGACGAAAACGGCATGGCCTTCGACTACAACATTCTGAAAAAGCGCCTGCTGGCCCTGTGCGATCATCTCGACGAGAAAGTGCTGCTGCCGGAACGGTCGCCGCATCTGAGTCTCGAACAGGAAGGCGATTACGTGATCGCCGTTTACGGCGCCGAGCGACTGCCGTTCCTGCCCCGCGATGTGCTGACGCTGCCGGTGCGGAACATTACCGTCGAGGAGCTTGCGCCCTGGTTTCTCGAGGAACTCGAGAACGACGCGGCTGTGGCCGCGCAGAACATCACACGCCTGGTGATCGAAGTGTCTTCAGGCCCGGGCCAGTGGGCGGCAGCCCAGCGACCGGATTCGTAACGCTTAAGGGCCTCTAAAGAGGCTGGGGCGGGAGGCGGCAACGCTCAACCCCGCAAGGAGGACTTCCCGTGAAATGTCTGCTCATCACCGGCGCCAGCGCCGGCATCGGTCTGCACACGGCGCAACGCTTTCTCAATGAGGGCTACTCGGTCATCAACCTGTCCCGCCGGCGCTGCCCCGTCGACGCCGTGAGCCAGATCAACTGTGACCTCTCCTCGCCGGGTTTTCTGGAGACCATTTCTTCGCAGCTGACGCCGCAGCTGAAAGAGGCCGATGAAATTGTTCTCATCCACAATGCCGCCCGCATGGAAAACGACAGCGCCGTGGAAACGCCGAGCAATGCGTTCCGCGAAGTGCTGGAGGTGAACCTGGTGGCACCGAACAGCCTCAACTACTCGGTCATCCCCTTCATGAAGCCGGGCTCTTCGATCCTCTACGTCGGATCGACGCTGTCGGAAAAGGCCGTGCCGGGGAGCTACAGCTACGTGGTGACCAAACACGCGAGCATCGGCATGATGCGGGCCACCACCCAGGACCTTGCCGGTCGCGGCATCCACACGGCCTGCATCTGCCCGGGCTTCACCGATACGGAAATGCTCCGCGCCCACGTACCGTCCGACGCCATGGACGCGGTCCGCTCCATGTCTGCCTTCGAACGCCTCATCGACCCGGACGAGATCGCCGAATGCCTCTACTGGGCCGCACAGAATCCGGTGATCAACGGCTCCGTCATGCACGCCAACCTCGGACAGATCGAGCGCTGAGATGCGCAGGCTGGCATTTCTGATCGCGGCAGCCCTGATCCCTCTGTCGGCTGCCGCCGAGGAATGGGTGGACCTGACCCATGCCCTGTCCAGTGAGTCGGTGTTCTGGCCAACGGCGGCGCCCTTCGAGCTGCGCACCGAGGCGGAGGGTATGACCGACGAGGGCTACTACTACTCCGCTTACAGCTTCTCTGCTGCCGAACACGGCGGTACCCACCTGGATGCGCCCATTCACTTCGCTGCCGGGAAACGGACCGTCGATGAAGTCCCCCTCGATAACCTCATCGGCGCCGCGGTGGTGATCGACGTAGCGGAGGCGTCGCTGGCCAATCGGGATTATCAGGTCAGCGTCGCTGACTTCGACCGCTGGGAGGCCGCTCACGGCGCACTGCCCGTCGGCTCAATCGTTCTGATTCGTACCGGCTACAGCCGCTTCTGGCCCGATGCGGAGCGCTACCTGGGCACCGCGCTCCGCGGCGAAGCGGGGGTCGCCGCCCTGCATTTCCCGGGCATCCATCCAGCGGCGGCCCGCTGGCTCGTCGAGCGCAACGTGCGCGCTGTCGGCATCGACACGGCCAGCATCGACTATGGCCAGTCAAAACGCTTCGAAAGCCACGTCATTCTGATGACGGCAAACATTCCCGCCTTCGAGAACGTCGCGGGTCTGGAACAACTCCCGGCGACCGGTGCCTTCGTCGTCGCCTTACCGGTGAAGATCGAAGGCGGCAGTGGCGGTCCGCTGCGGATCGTTGCCCGCCTGCCCTGAGCAGGCGCGTCGGTCAACCAAACACCATCTCGTCTGCCGCCTCCTCGGTACCCTTCAAACCGAGATAGGGGCGCAGTTTACCGACGAGGAGGTAGATGAGCGGCGTATCGGCCGCGGCGATCACCAGCTTGAACACGTAGCCGGAGAGGATGAAGGTCATGAGCTGCCCGAAGAGCGGCTCATCCGGATTCACCGGCAGGGCCTGGGCGTAGAAATGGGTGATGAGGATCACCGCGGTGGTATCGACCATCTGACTGGTCATGGTGGATGCATTGTTTCTCAGCCAGAGGTGTTTGCCGTCCGTGAAGTTTTTCCAGAAGTGGAACAGGCGGACATCGCAGAACTGCGCGGCCATGTAGGCAATCATCGAGGCGGTTACCGCGCCAAAGGCGAGCTCGCGTATCTCGAAGAACACGGGCAGACGCCCCGCTTCATCGGGGAACGGCAGGCCGCTCTCGGGATTGATGTTCTCGAAGCCCGGCAGCACCCCGCCAAGCCAGAGCAGGAAGATCACCCAGACGTTAAGAATCACACCGACCCAGACCATGTCCCGGGCTTTTTTCTCACCGAAGAGCTCGCTGATCAGGTCCGTGCAGATGAAGGTCACGGGATAAGGCAGCACCCCGACGGCGACGACCACAGGGATCGTGATGCCGAAAACCTCGAAGGACATGTCGAGAAACCGGCTGATGCCGAGGACGTTGAGGAGCGCCAGGGTTCCGAGGAAGATCCCCGACAGCACGAGGAACACCCGCTGCCGGCGCTTGTGGTAAACGGCCTCGAGGGAGGGATCCGGTGTACTCAAGATCAGCGCCGCTCCGCGAGGAAGGCTTCGTTCACGCAATTCTGCAGACGACCCTGGTCGAGGTAGGTCAGCGCAACTTCGCCACCCTTGAAGCGCATGTCGTAGACGCTCTCCGGCGTGAAGAAGGCCGAGTGTGGAGTGATGAGCAGCCGGTGATCGATCCATTCCTCGTTGGCCGCCCAGGCTCTGATGAGCGGATGTTCCGGATCTGCCGGTTCCTCCGGCAGCACATCTAGGCCCACTGCCTGCACCTGATCGGCTTTCATCGCGTCGAAGAGGGCGTCGAGGTCGATGATCGGGCCCCGGGCCGTGTTGATGAGGACGAGACCCGGTTTACTCGCCGCAAGGACGTCGGCGTTGATGAGCTTCTCCGTCTCCGGCGAGAGCGGAGCATGGAGGCTGACGATGTCGCATTGAGAGAACAGCTCCGTGAGGGAGTGCACGCGGCGGATGCCGAGGGCGAGCTCGGAGCCGTTCGTGATGTAGGGATCGTAGACCACGCAGTCCATGCCGAAGGCCTTGGCCCGGAGCGTGGCGGCGGTACCGATGCGGCCGAGACCCACCACCCCGAAGGTGCAGGCGGAAAACCGTTTGCCGTAAGGGTTGAGCGCCGGGCGCCAGAGACCGCGGGGGTCCTGCTTCAACTCCCGGGTGTGAAAGGTGATCCCCTTCATGAGCGAAAGCAGCAGCGCCATGGCGTGGTCGGCCACTTCCTGAGTGCCATAGTCGGGCACGTTACATACCGGAATGCCCAGAGCACCCCAGCCTTCGAGATCGATGTTGTCGAAACCGACTTTCGGGGTCACGAAAATGCGGCACTTCTCGAGCTTCGAGCGGAATTCTTCCGGCACATCCGGCGCGGAAACGATGGCATCGCAGTTGGCCCACTGCTCGTCGGTCACGTCTCTGAAGGCGTTGCAGAATTCCGCACGCCCAAGCTCACCCATGCTGGCTTCTTCGATCTCGCGCCCTTCGGGCCAGCGCATCATCGGCCACAGCACTCGATAGGTCATTACGTATCCCCTTGTCTCTCCATCGCTCAGGCCATGAGCGCGGCCAGCTCGGCCATGGACGCCTCCGCCTCCGACCGGTCAATGCCGCTGATGCGCAGACGCGTCACGATCAGATGGCTCACACCCAGGTCCTCGCGGTACTCGCTCAGGCGATCGCGGATCATGGCCGCATCGCCGATGATGGTCCAGTCGTCGATGCTCGCGCCTTCATCGAGGCGCCCGGTTTTCTGCGCCTCGCCATGCACCTGCTCACGGATCGCTTCGCTCTGCCGCTTGTCTTTCGAGAGAAAAACCGTGCGCATGACAGGCACGGTCTCGATGGCGTCATGACCGGCTTCGCGCGCCGCCTCGCCGTGCCGGGCATAGTTGTCTTTGAGGCGGTTGATGGTCTCCATGGGCGAGGCGAGATAAGGAAAGCCGAGGCGTCCGGCCTGCGCCAGTGCCTTCGGTCCGAAGGCAGCAACCCACAGCGGCGGATGAGGACGCTGCACGGGCAGCGGGTCAAGCACGACCGTTTCATCCCCCGCTTCTCCGACCGGCACCGGTTCACCACGCCAGGCCTGCATCATGACGCCCAGGCGCCGCTCGAAGAGACGCCGCTTTTCACTCGGCGCCACCTCGAAGGCCTTCAGCATCGTCGGCGCATAACCACGACCAATGCCGAGCACCACCCGCCCGCCGGAAAGCTGATCGAGCACGGCAACCTGTTCCGCCGCGAGCAGTGGGTTGCGCAAGGGCAGGAGATAAGAGGTGGTGGCCAGGCGGATACGTTCCGTGACCGCAGCAACGGACGCCAGCAGCATGAGCGGGTCTGGAATCGCGTTGCGGTTGAAGTGGTTCTCCGGGAGCCAGAAGGACTCGTAGCCGAGTGCCTCGGCGCGGGCCGCCTGTTCGGCGAGGCTTTTCGCCGACAGACCGGTGAAGTCCCAGGGAGTGACGCCCAGTTTCATGCGTTGCCGTTTACCTTTCCAAAGAAGCCGCTGTACGGAGCAGCCGATGTCAGCGCAGGACGTCGTCCGCTTCGAGGCGCTGGATTATAGCCTCACTGTAACCGAGCACTCCGCCGAGCACCTCGGCGTTGTGGATGCCGAACCAGGGCGCCAGCTCCGGCGCGCGCGCGGGGGTCCGTGACAGGGACAGACGCGTGCTTTCCACCACACATCCTTCAAGGTGCGCGTGGCCGACCGGCAGAAAGTGCCCTCGAGCCTCAAGCTGCGGATCGGCAACGAGTTCCGCAGAACCAAGGACCGCATGGGCCGGCACGCCTTGCGCCTGCAGCGTCTGCTCGAGCACACCGGCCTCGAAGCGGGAAGTCCAGTCACAGAGCCTCGCATCGAGCTCGTCTTCCCGGGCCCGCCGGTCCGTGAGGGTCAGCGAGCGAACATCCTCCATGGCCGCAAGGTCGCAGAGTGCCGTCCAGTCCGCGTCGTTCCGCACGGCGATGGCAATCCAGCTGTCGTCGCCGAGACTCGGGTAGACACCGTGCGGCGCCATGTTGAGATCCCGGTTGCCGTTCGCCGTGGGCGGGGCTTCGCCGGCGAGAACGGCATGACAGGCCGGTGCGAGGAACTGCAGGGCCGCCTCCCCCTGCGCCATGTCCACGTG
This sequence comes from Pseudomonadales bacterium, assembly GCA_965230005.1. GTDB lineage: Bacteria > Pseudomonadota > Gammaproteobacteria > Pseudomonadales > Azotimanducaceae > SZUA-309. Next base: position 4,203,478 of record OZ245934.1, on the reverse strand, counting down.
CTGCCCTTCGCCCGTGCGTGCACGGTGCGTCAGCGCCTGCAGAATCGCCAGTGCGTTGAAGCGCACGGAAGTGAAGTCCGTATAAGGGCCGTAGCAGCCCGTGGGTTCCACTGCCGGCAGGCCGGTCAGTCCATGAAAGCCCGTCACCGCCGCTGCCGAGTTGCCGTAGCCGGCGTAGTCACGCCAGGGACCGGATTGTCCCATGAGCGAGCTCGAGATCATGATGATGCCCGGATTGAGCGCCTTCACCTGCTCGTAGCCGAACCCCATCCGATCCACGACGCCAGGCGCAAAGGACTCCGTAAAGACGTCCGCCCAGCGGATGAGGTCTTCGAGCACGGCTCGACCGGCGTCCGTACTGAGATCGAGGCAGACGTTGAGCTTGTTGGCATTGGTGCTGTGATGACAGGCCGCCCGTTCCGGCTCCGGTACTCCCCCCACGTAGGGCGGTACGTTGCGCACCATATCCAAGCGCCGGCTCGATTCCACGTGAATGACCGTGGCCCCGTAGTCCGCGAGCATGCGCGTCGCCCCGGGACCGGCTACCACCCAGAACAGATCGAGAATCTTGACCCCGGCGAGCGGCAGGTCTGCGGAACCGTCACTCAAGGGCGTTGCTTCATAGCTGGAAGCCTCCGTCCAGCGGGCCGGTTCCGCCTCGGCCAACGCCAACGGTGAGGCCGGCAGTTTCGCAAAGGGTCCGAGACGCCGTCCGGCCCTGCCCTCGCGGACGAAGTCGCGTTCCTGCAGGTGTTCCGACCGGAGCAGATCGTCGATGCCGAGCACCGGCGCAATGAGCAGGCGCCGCTGCACCGCCTCGGTCATGAGCTCGGCTTTCCGGTAGCGGGCGATGAGGGCGGCAATACCATCCTGAACCGGCGCCCAGTCCTGCGCCGTGAGCTCGCCTGTGGCCAGCTGAATGGCCGCCTGCCCCCAGGGCAGCTCGAGATGCTGCGCTTCGATCAGGCCCGCTTCGTGCACCCAGGCCATGAGCCGCTCCATGAACGCCGCGAGCGGCGGCAGAATGCCCTGCAGCACGACAACAGGGCCGTCCACGGCCTGAAACTGATTCCGGAGATAAACCTCGCCGAGCTGGGCACCGTAGGCCGAACGTGCCACGCCGGGCTGCGCCAGCGGACCGTCGAGGGCCCGGGACAAAAGCGGGAATGTCGTCGACTGTTGAGCTGCACAGTCGATGGTCTGTCCAAGGCCGCTGCGGGCCCGTTCGGCAAGGGCGAGGAGCACGGCAACCGCCGCGTCAGCACAGGCATGGGCGTGAGCCTGCGGAACAGAGATGCGCAGTGGTGCCGCTTCCGCGGCCCCGGAAGCCGCCAGATGGCCGCTCGCCGCAAGGGCGATGAGATCCGTTGCCGCATAGTCGGCTTTCGGACCGGTCCGACCGAAGTAGCTGATCCGCACGCGAATGAGCCCCGGGAAGCGTGCTTCCAGGTCAGGGAACCCAAGATCGCGCCAGAAAGCATCGTCCTCGCTCTCGATGAGTACGTCGGCGCCCGCGAGCATCGTCTCGAGGCCTTCCGGGTCCGAAGGCCAGTCGAACACGCTCACGCCTTTACCCAGGCTGTAGGCCTGCCAGTGTCTGTCGGTCTCGAGTCGTTTCCGGTCCTCGAAGCGCACCCACTGCTGCACTTCCGCGCCCATATCGGCGAGCAGCTGTCCGCACATGAGTCCGACTTCGCCGGACAGATCCAGGACGCGGAGCTTATGGAGCACTGGCGATGGTGTCGCGCATGCTGCGCTGCATGAGCAGCATGGCCTGGAGCGTGCCCTGCACCGCATCAACATGACGGGCCAGGGCAAACTCGAAATAGAGGGGATCGTCGTTCAGCAGAACGCAGCGTTCGCGGTTGCCGCAGCGAAACTCCGTGCGGCGGCCGAAGTTGTTGCCCGCGGCACCATAGTCGCCAAAGCTGCCGGCGTTCTCACTGGGATTCCAGAAAGCCGTCCACTCTGCCGGTTGCCCGCTGATCGGCGCGAGCACGGCGGCCATGGTGCGTTCGGCAATGCCCGTGAGCACGGCTTCGTAGCTCTCCGGCGGATCATCGAGAAAACTGCAGTCCCCTTCCACGGCCTCGATGAGCGCTTCTTCGTCGATGGGAAAGCCATCAAAGCGATCGCCGAAGCTGAAGCGCCAGAAGCGGGCCGAGTAGACAGGCACGACCCGGGCCGGCGAGGTGATGAGCTGCACATAGCTGATCACCCGTCCCAGATCCTGATAGGCGGCCACCGGATCGTTGACGGTCAGCAGGCGACCGGACAGCTCATTGAAGTGCTCGTGGAAGCGGGTGTCCACGACCCACATCATGCTCTGCTCGGCCTGCTCGGCGCGGTCGTAGTACCGCCAGTTGAACATGCGGGCAAAAACGCTGCGATCGATGAGGCCAGTGTTGGCCCGGGCAATATAGCGGACCTGCAGCGGGGTCAACGGGGGTATGTCGGAGCCTTCCACACAGCGGTTGAACTGCTTGGCCGCAAGAAAGGTAAAGAACTGGTGATTCGAGCCTTCGTAGGACCAGCCGGTGCCGGGTAGTAACAGGGCGATGCACAGTGCGCAACGGAACAGACGCGCCAGCCGCTGAGACCGGTGTCCGGACACGGCGGTTCCGTGTGCAGGGTTCCTGCGGCTGCCGAATCTTGTCACCGGTCGCGGCCTCAGACCCCGACGGTCTCGAGGCGCTCTACCACCTCGTCCGTTTCGAGTTCGTTGAGGAGTTCGGCGATGGTCTGACCGGTCCCGGGCCAGATCGCGTCCGGGAGCACTTCCGCCGCCGGTGCGAGCACGAACAGCCGGTTCACGGCCCGGGGATGGGGCAGTACGAAGTGCTCCGTATCCCGCACTTCATCGTCATAGAGGAGCAGGTCGAGGTCGAGTTCCCGGGGGGCGTTGCGCACCACCACGGGCCCACGACCGTACTCGCGTTCAATCTCCTTCAGCGCCTTGAGGAGCGCTTCCGGCACGAGCGACGGCGCCGCTTCAAAGGCAGCGGCGGCATTGATGAAATCGTCTGAATCAGGGGGACAGTCGACCGGCGAGGTGCGGTAGAGGCCGGAGCAGTAAACGTCTCCTAGGGCGAACTCCGAGAGCCGTTCCATGGCCTCGATCACGATGCTGCGGGAGTCGCCCCGGTTGGACCCGAGACCGATCAGTACCACTGGCTGAACGTCCTGTCTGTGTCCTCTGGACGGCCGATAGTAGTAATCCCGACATCGGTTTGGCAAACTCCTTCGCCCACTTGATTTAACACGGGAAGGGCCATGAAAGCTGCAGTGCTGAGAGAGATCAACAAGCCGCTGGAGATCGAAGACATTCAGCACGGTGATCCTGGCCCCCGGGAAGTGCTGGTGCGCACCGTTGCTGCCGGGGTCTGCCATTCAGACCTGCACTTTCAGAACGGCTCCTACCCCTACCCGCTTCCCGCGGTGCTCGGTCACGAGTCCGCCGGTGTCGTCGAAGCCGTTGGCAGCGATGTCACCTACGTGAAACCCGGCGACCACGTCATCACCTGCCTGTCGGCTTTCTGCGGTCACTGCGAGCACTGCCTCACGGGGCACATGTCGCTCTGTCAGGAACCGGAGCTGCAGCGGGCACCGGAACAGCCGCCCCGGCTGGCGAACGGCGACGAAGCCGTCTGGCAGTTTCTGAATCTATCTTCCTTCGCCGAATACATGCTCGTGCACGAGCACGCCATCGCCAAAATCCGCGAGGACATGCCCATGGCTCAGGCGGCGCTGATCGGCTGCGGCGTGACGACGGGCGTTGGCGCCGTCATCCACACCGCTGCCGTAGAACCCGGCAGCACCGTCGCTGTGATCGGCTGCGGAGGCGTGGGTCTCTCGGCCATCAATGGCGCCGCCATTGCCGGCGCGGCTCGGATCATCGCCGTGGACATGGTTCCGGGCAAACTCGAACTGGCCCGGAAGTTTGGCGCCACAGACGTGGTCAACGCAGCCGACGGCGACCCGGTGGCTCAGGTTCAGGAGCTCACGAGCGGCGGTGTGCACTACAGCTTCGAAGCCATTGGCCTCAAGGCCACGGCCGAGCAATCCTTCAAGATGCTCGCCCGGGGCGGTACCGCCACCATCATCGGCATGATTCCCGTGGGTGTTAACGTGGAACTCCACGGCCCCGAGTTCCTCATGGAGCGCAAGCTCCAGGGCTCGAACATGGGCTCGAACCGCTTCCGCGTCGACATGCCGCGTTTCGTCGAGTTTTATCTGCAGGGGCGCCTGCATCTCGACGATCTCATTTCCCGGAAGATCAAGCTCGAGGACGTGAACGAAGGCCTGGCGGCGCTGGAAACCGGCGAGGTTGCCCGCTCTGTGATCATGTTCGACTGACAGTCGTCCGGGGTGTGGCCCTTCGTCGGTCACGCCCCGTCTCCAGCGCCGCATGCGCGCCGCTCTCAGCGGATGGCGACGTACCCGAACTGACCGGACCGGTACACCCGCAGCAGCAGCTGCTCACTGCCACGCCCGTTCCGGGCCCCATCTCGCAGCTCGCTCAGATTGCGGATCGCCTGCCGATTGGCTGACACGATCACGTCACCGGGTCGCAGACCATAGCGCCAGGCGTTGCTGTCGCCGTCTACCTGGGTGACCACCACTCCGGCACCGGAGGTGCCATCTTCGCTGCGGAAGTTCTGCAGGAAGGTGCCGGACAGGCGCCGGTCGATGCGGTCACCGTGCATGCGCTCCCAGCTGCTGTCGCCGATCTCCAGGGTGACCTCCCGGTTGCGCCCGTCGCGGGTGAGATCGAGCTCGACTTCATCTCCGACGAAGATCACGGCCGTCTGACTGTGGTAATCGGCAACGCGCCGGATCGTCCGGCCGTCGACGCTGGTGATGATGTCGCCTTCCCGCAGCCCGGCCGCACTGGCCGGACTGTCCGGTTCAACGTCGAGCACAACCACCCCTTCCGTGCGATCTACACCGAAGGCTTCCGCCAGCTGCGCGTTCATACCCTGCACCGCAATGCCGATGTAGCCGCGCTGCACCTGCCCTCTGACGATGAGCTCGTCCATGATGGCGCGCACCATGTTCGAGGGAATGGCGAAGCCGATTCCGACATTGCCCCCGCTCGGCGCGATGATGGCGGTATTGATGCCAAGCAGGCGGCCGTGCAGATCAACCAGGGCACCCCCGGAGTTGCCGGGATTGATGGACGCATCGGTCTGGATGAAGTCCTCATAGCCCTCGATGCCGAGGCCGCTGCGCCCCAGGGCGCTGATGATCCCGCTGGTCACGGTCTGACTGAGGCTGAAGGGATTGCCGATGGCCACGACAAAGTCGCCGACCCGGGCCTCGCTTGAATCGGCGAAACGGATCTCCGTGAGATCGTCGGGTTCCACCTTGAGCACGGCGAGGTCCACCGGTTCGTCAGAGCCGACCAGCGTTGCCTTCAGACTCCGCCCGTCGGACAGGGTGATGGCGATTTCGTCCGCTCGGCTCACCACGTGGTTGTTGGTCACGATGTAACCGTTCTCCGCATCAACGATGACGCCGGAACCGGCACTCCGGGTGCGTCGCTGCTGATTCGGGATGTTAAAGAAGCGGCGGAAGAACGGGTCTTCGAGGAGCGGGTTGCGCACTTCGTAGGTGTTGTAGGTGGCGATATTCACCACAGCCGGGGAGGTGCGCTCGAGCATGGGGGCAAGGCTCGGCAGCGGTTGACCGTCTGCCAGCTCCCCGGGCAGCGCCGCGAGCACCGGCGGACCGGCCAGCGTCACAAACAGCAGCACGAGCAGCACCAGCGCCGACTTCGCAGAGGCAGCGCCAGCGTGTGGGTCGCAGGTGGACGCGTTGGAAGAGTTTAACTGGGGCATGAGCAGAATCGTGATCTCGGACCGTACTTCAGACGCCGGCCGGGCCATCGGCATTCTCCGCGGCCGGGCCGTGCTCTGCCGGGGTCGGACCGGCAGCGATCATGACCAGCAGGGCAACGACCGATGCCGCTGCCGCGGCGCCATAGGCCAGCCGGTAGTCGGCGTAATCATAAAGCAAACCCAGCACAACTGGCCCACCGGCAACACCCAGCACCGTCAGGGCATTCGACAGGGAGAAGATCCGCGCATAGTCCTTGACGCCGAAGGCTTCTGCGAGCCAGAGCGGATGGAGCATGAGCAGGTTGCCAACGGTGCCGCCGAAGAGTGCGGCGCCCAGCAAAATCATCGGTTTCGTATCGGCGGCAGCAATCAACGCCAGACCCGCCGCCTGGCCCAGCAGATTACCGAGCGTAAAGAGCCGGATCGGGACCCGGGTGACGATCACACCGCCAAGCAGACGGCAGAGAATGCTCATGATGGTCAGCGCCTGCACGGCCATGGCCGCCACCGCATAGCCGACTTCTCCCTCGGCCCGGTTGTAGAGATGGGCGATCCCACCAACCTGTGAACCCATGCACAGCACATAGGCGGCCGTCAGCAGACGGAAAAAACGGCTCCCGATTGCATCGGCATAGGACCAGCCGATGCTGAGCATCCCCGACTCCGCGGAATTCTCCAAGGTGGTTGGCCGCGGTCGCAACACCGCAAGAATCACCGGCACCATGAGCAGAAAAAAGGCGGCACCGAGCCAGGGCATGACCGTCGGTACACCGAAATCGTTGAACAGCCGCGCCGACAGCGGCGTCAGCAGCACGCCACCCATGGACAATCCCGTGGACGCCACGGACAGCGCAACGCTGCGGTTCCGGCCGGGAAACCAGCGGGTTACGAGGGTTGTGCTGGTGACGATGGAAACGCCGCTGTTGCCGATGCCGAAGAGCAGGTAAAGCACATAAAGCTGCCAGAGGGCGGTGACGTGTCCCGATGCACCGAGGGACACCCCCGCGAGCAGAGCGCCCGCCAGCATCACCCCGCGAACGTCGAAGCGCTCGAGCAGGGCCGCCACCCACATGCCGCTGACGCCACCGATGATGAAGAACAGGCTGACGGCAAAGGACAGCTCCGAGACGGAAAACCCCGTTTCCGCCGCCAGCACGTTCATGTACACGGAAAGGTTGTAGAAGCCGAGACCCGACGACACGGTGAGCACGCAGAAGAGCCCGGCAACCACAGCCCAGCCGCGATAGATGCCACCGTTCATCTACAATCGGGCCAACAGCAAGGGACCGGGAGACAGCTATGGCCATCAAGAACATCTTCGCCGACGTGGAAGCCAAGAAGGCGGCCATCGAGAACCTCTCCGTGGAGGCGCTCGCGGGTGAGCTCGACGGAGACGGAGATCCACTGCTCGTGGACCTCCGCGAACTCCAGGAACGGGTTGACCTCGGCACGATCCCCGGCGCGCGCCACGTCCCGCGGGGCATGCTCGAGTTCTGGGCCGATCCCTCGAGCCCCTACTACCGGGACTGGTTTCAGGAAGATCGCCGGACCATCGTGTTCTGCGCTGGCGGCGGTCGTTCCGTGCTCGCGGTACTTGCCCTCGAAGACATGGGCTTCACGAACGTCGCTCATCTGGAAGCTGGCTTCAAAGGCTGGCAGGAAGCGGGCCGGGCCGTCGAAGACGTGGCGGCAACGAGCCGCTGGGTCCGCCGCTAGGGCAGTCACAAGCCTGCGTCCCGGAACAGAAAACCTTCGATGAGTTTCAGGAAGTAGCCTCGCGGTGTTTCCAGGAAGGCGGCATGGTCGCCGCCGGGAATCACCGTCCACTGCTTGTCGTCGCTCGGCAGCACCGCAAACAGCTCCGCATGGACGTCGGTCTGCGTCAGCGGGTCCGCAGCGCCCTCGAGCAGCAGCACGGGCTGGCTGACGGCCGCGCCGTCGAGGGCCGCCCACTGCTCGAGCGCCCGCCAGTCCATGCGCACCGGATCATGTCGCAGCGCTGCGGCCACGAACGCCTCGATGGCTGCCTCGCTGATGGTCCCCGGCAGGATGAAATCCGAAGCCGCCGCGGCTGCCGTTGTCGGCGTTCGGGCAGGCGCTGCGGTGCTCGGACCTTCCGTGTAGCCGGGACGCACGGGATAACCGAACAGGATGAGCCGGTCGAGACGCCCGGGGAAACGCTGCGCCGTCAGCTGCGCCACGGTTGCCCCGTAGGACCAGCCAAACAGCACCACGGGGAGTTCCGGATACCGCTCAGCCAGCCAGTGGAGCACCGCGCCCACGTCGGCCGCCGCCCGATCGGGGGTCAGCCAGCCCGATGCATCCCGGGGCGTTTCTCCGTAGCCGCGCAGGTCGACGCCATAGGCGGCAACATCGAGTTCGACGAGACCGTCCATGAGCGACAGCGCCTCTCCGGGCACCTGCAGATCAAAGTCCGGACGCGTGCTCCAGGTGCGGCCGTGGACGAGGAGCATGACGGCCCGCGGCGCTGGAGGCACCTTCGCCCAGACGGCAAAGGGGTGATCGTCGACGGAGACGGTATGCCGCGCCAGGGAGGCCGCGCCTTGGACCAGGGCGCCTACGCCTTGGATCGGGGCGCCTGCGCCTTGGACCGGGCCGGCGAGGAGCGTCAGAGTCAGGATCAGGAGCGAGGTTCCGAACACGCGCATCGAGTCCCTGACCGGCGTCAGTGCCTGTGGCTCGCGCAGCCTCCAATCAGACATCGGGCGTGTTTCCCGCCAGAACGTCCGCGAGCAGGTTGGCATCGACGTTGCCGCCGGTCTGTATCACAGCAACGGGTCGGTCATCGAAGCGCGCCGCACCCTGCTCGGCCACATCGTGCATGAGCCCCGCGAGCGCCAGGGCACCCGCGGGCTCCGCTACGTTGTGCGTATCCACATAGAGCACCCGCATGGCCTCGGCCGCCTCGTCTTCGGAAACACGCACGAACCGCTCGACTCCGGGACCAATGACCGCCATGGCGCTAGCGTCCGGGGCCCGGCACGCGACGCCATCGACGAAGGTATTGGCACTGTTTGTTTCAACAACCTGACCCGCCTCGAAGGACAGCGCATAGGCCGGCGCTTCATCGGCTACCACGGCCACAATCCGCGTATCGAGTCCCAGTAGATCCCGCACGGTGACAAGACCACAAACGCCAGAGCCCATGCCGACAGGGACATAGACCGTGTGCAGCTCAGGCACGGCAGTCAGCAGCTCGAAGGCATAGGTGGCAACGCCGCAGACGAGATCTCGATGAAAGGACGGCACGAAGTGCAGGCCGCGCTCGGTCGCGAGGCGCGCACAGAGCTGCCGCGACTCGTCGAAATCAACCCCATCGACGACGAGCTCTGCGCCCCAGCCGCGCATGGCAGCGTTCTTCTCTTTACTGTTGCACTCGGGCACATAAACCGTAACCGGCCGGTCGTAGCGGCCGGCTGCAAAGGGAATGCTCTGGCCATGGTTGCCGCGGGTCGCCGTGATGAAGCCGCCCGGGAGCGCATCGCGGCGTTTCAGGCTTTCCATGTAGACGAGGCCGCCGCGCACTTTAAACGCGCCAGTTGGCGTGTGGTTCTCGTGTTTCACCCAGACATCGACACCCGTCCGCGCCTTCAGCAGAGGCCAGGCGTACTGGGGGGTTGGATCCATGACGGCGCCCACGGTATCGCGGGCATCATTCAGCTCATCAAGGGTAAACAGCGTCGCCATGAGGCTCGGTCCTGCGCAGGGCACGGCACTATAAAATCAATGCGTGGGAAGATCTAATGACTGCAGCAGCGGTTACAGGGGATTCCGGATGCAGAGCAGACACCGCTCGGGAACCGGCAGGGCATTCGTGCTGGCCGCCGCCGTCCTGGGCCTTACGGCCTGCAGCGAAGGCTTCGAGGCCACGGTGCCGGAAGCGGCCACGACGCGGACCACGAGCAGCTGGCCGGAGTATGGCGGCGGCGGCGGCCGTCGTTTCGTCGCGGCCACGGAGATTGATCGCGGCAACGTTGCTGATCTGGCCCTGCGCTGGGTGTATCGAACCGGCGATGTGGTGCCGGCGCGCACGGCGGAAATCCCCTCGACGACGGCCTTTGAGCTCACACCCATCCTTGCCGACGGCGCCCTCATTCTCTGCACCCCGCTGAACGATGTGATCGCCCTCGACCCTCTCACCGGCGGCGAGCTCTGGCGCTATGACCACAAGCTGGATCTTTCCGGGCGCTACAGCAATCAGATGATCTGCCGGGGTGTGAGCCACTGGGCGGGCGGGGCCTCCGGAGACGCCTGCTCGAGCCGGATCTTCACAGCCACGAACGACGGCTATCTCCTTGCCCTGGACAGCGGGAGCGGCGAACTCTGCCGGGACTTCGGCACCCAGGGCCGCGTCAATCTGAAGGCGGGCGTCGGCGGCGAAGAGTATCTCGGCGAGTACCAGCAGACCTCGCCGCCGGCCATCGTCGGCGATCACGTGATCGTGGGTGCCGCCATTGGTGACAACCGGCGTCTCGATGCGCCGAGCGGCGTCATCCGCGCGTTCCACGCCATCACCGGCGCCCAGGTCTGGGCTTTCGATCTGGCGCCGCCGGGCTTCGACTATGCCTCAGACCTCGTGAGTGACGAAGGCCACGCCCTCGGCACCCCGAACGTCTGGGGCGTTATGACGACGGATCCGGACCTCGGCTGGGTCTACGTCCCCACGGGTAATCCATCGCCCGATTATTATCGGAGCGGTGAGCCCGACATGGACTACTACGGGACCGGTGTCGTGGCCCTCGACGGCGCCACCGGCACCGTGCAATGGCACTTCAACGCCGTCATCAACGACTTCTGGGATTTCGACGTCGGCGCCCAACCGACCCTGGCGGACATCGACCTCGACGGTGAAACGGTCCCCGCGCTCATCCAGGGCACGAAGATGGGCTTCGTCTTCGTTCTGAACCGCCTGACCGGCGCTCCGGTCATCACCGTGAACTATGAGCCCGTGCCGCAGGAAGGGCCCCTCGCCGCTCAACTCTCCCCCGTGCAGCCCTTTCCGCCGCCGGCCTTCCGGCTTGCACCCGAAGTGAGTGTGGATGACGCCTGGGGTCTCACGCCCATCGACAAGCGCGGCTGCCGCGAGCGCCTGGAACGCGTCCGCACGGGACCGATTTACACGCCGATCACCGAAGACTGGACCGTCGTGGCCCCAAGCAACATCGGCGGCATCAACTGGGGTGGCGTTGCGGTTGATGCAGCACGCAGACGCCTCTACGCCCGAACCAGCAACGTCCCCTACGTGGTCAAACTCATTCCCCGGGCAGATTTCCAGGGTCGGGAAGGCTTCGAGTGGAGTGTGGAAGTGGCCGAACAGCGAGGCCTTCCCTACGCCATGGCCCGGGAGATACTCCTCTCGGACTGGGGTCTCCCCTGTAATGCGCCACCCTGGGGAATGCTGACGGCCGTCGACATCGCGAGAGAACAGCAGCTCTGGCAGGTGCCCCACGGCACCGTTCGCGACATCGCCCCGGTGCCCCTCCCCCTCGAACTCGGCGTTCCCGGCCTCGGCGCACCCATCGTCACTGCCACGGGCCTGCTCTTCATCGGTGCCGCCTGGGAGAACGCGCTGCGAGCCTTCGATGCAGACACCGGCGAAGAACTCTGGCAGGCCCGGCTGCCAGCGTCGCCGCAGGCAACCCCCATGAGCTACACGGTGACGGAAGCCGACGGCACCAGAACCCAGCTCGTGGTGATCGCCGCTGGCGGCCACGGCCGCATGGGCTCGACCATAGGTGACCACGTGGTTGCTTTCGCCCTGCCGGATTAACGGGCGAACGCGCGGCCCTGCCGCCCTTTGTCCCGCCAGGCGCTAGCCGTCGGAGCTGTAGCTGCGCACCAGCCGGTCGAGAAACTCGAGGCCCTCGTAGAAGGCTTCCGTGCCGATACGTTCATCGCGGCCATGAGCGCGGACATCGTCGATGTCGCCGAAGAGACCGGAAACGCCGTACACAGGAATACCGGCGTTGCGGAAGAACAACCCGTCCGTGGCCCCGGTGCTCATGTTCGGCACCACCCGGACCCCCGGCCACATGGCCTCGGTGATTTCCTGGATCGGCGCCATGACTTCTTCCGTCAACGGTGACGGCGGGCTCGGTGTGGGCTCAGCGGCAGGGGTAATCGCAACCCGCGAATCGGCCACGACCTCGTTCAGCGTTGCCTGCACGGACGCAGGATCTACGCCGGGCATGATGCGACAGTTGACCGTCGCCCGGGCCCGCTGGGGCAACGCGTTGTCCGCATGACCGGCGTCGAGGCGCGTCGCGACGCAGGTGGTTCTGAGACGGGCGTTGTAGGCCGGGATCTCCGAGAAGTAGGCAACGGCGTCGGGCTGCGGCGGCTGATGCAGGAGACCTTTCACCAGCGTCTCCTGTTCCGGCGGCAGAGACGCGGCACTCTGACTGAAGTAGGCGCGGGTGACTTCGTTCAGCTGAATGGGAAACTGATAGTCGGCAATCCTGCCGAGGGCGGCGGCGAGCTCGTTGATCGCGTTGTCCGTGCGGGGTACCGAGCTGTGGCCACCGGGATTCAGCACCTCGAGATGGTAGGTCTGATAGACCTTCTCGGCCGCCTGCACAGAGTTCGCGATGCGCTGACCGTTCCGAATCGCGCCGCCGCCACCTTCGTTCAGCACGAAGGCGGCATCGACGAGGTCGCGGTGATGTTCGAGCAGGTACTGCACACCGTTGTGGGTACCACCTTCTTCGTCGGCGGTGAGCGCCATGATGATGTCGCGGTTCGGGCGATAGCCTTCCTGGAACATGCGGATCATGTTTGCCGTATAGATGGCGGCTTCATCCTTATCGTCCGTGGTTCCCCGGCCGTAGAAATAGCCGTCCCGTTCGAGGAAGCGGAAGGGATGCACGGACCAGTCCCAGGGACTGGCTTCCACGACGTCGAGGTGGGCCAGGACGAGGATCGGCTTCTGCGTGGGTGCTGGTGAGCGCAGTCGCGCAACGACATTGCCTTTGCGTTCCGCGGGAACGATCACGTGCACGTCTTCCCGGGGGAAACCGGCAGCCAGGAGACGTGCCTCTACGGCCCGGGCGGCCGCCGTATTGTCACCCTGAGAGTGGGTGGTGTTGATCTCGATGAGCTCTTCGAAGATGTCCCGGGCGAGCTGCTCGTGTTCCGTCAGCTCCCGCGCTGCCAGAGCGCCCGGGAGCAGCAGCATCAGGGACAGGCCTGTCAGCAGGACCCGGCGGATTGCGTTGGTATTGGCTGTCATGTCACTCCTCTGTCGATGACGGCGTCGATGAAGCGGTTGGCGGCTCCCTGAGGCTGCATGGTTCGGGTCGCAGCAGAGGATTGCAGCGCATGGCGCCAGGCAAGCTCACCACATAGTCCGTGCCGAAGTGTGCAGCCGGCAGGTAGTAGTCCGTGCTGATCAGCTGGGCGCCGGAGGCGAAGGCATTGTCACGGCGGGCTGTGTCGCCGCGCCGGGCCTCCAGGGTGTTCGCATCGGCCCGCGTGCGGACAATGAATCCGGCACGCACCAGGCGCTGAATACGGTCGAAATCACCGACCGGGTCGTTGACGATGAGGATCGCCGCACCGGGCTCCGTTTCCGGCAGGTTGGCGAACATGGCCCGCTCATGCCAGCGGCTGGCGTAGCTTGCCCGTTTCTCTCCGCCTTCATCGAGAATCGCCAGGAAACGTCCCCGCACTGCGTTCAGCGCCGGCCAGTCAGGGCCGGTGGCGCCGATCACGCTCGCCGGGGTGAGCAGGCGATCTCCGAGCACGGCCCGCAGCTCTGCGTCCAGGGCGAGCCAGGCATCCTCCCCGAAGGCCAGGGGGCGAAGAAATCCCGGCTCGTCGATGACCGCATCCTTGGCGTTGAAGGAGAGGAACAGCGGCACGTGCCCGGGATGCGCGTCGGACCAGCGCACGAGTTCTTCGAGACACACCATGAGGTCAGCGCAGTTCGACCGATCATCGAGGTTCTGCACGTGCAGTACCGGAAAGGCGCTCCCGGAGACCGCCACGCCGGGGAACAGCGTGCCTTCCGGATCGTAGAAGAGATCAATCTCGAGCTTGCGGATCCCCAGCTCGAGCTGCTCCGTCAGCGATCGGTGACTGTATTCGAGACTTGCCGCCGCCTCGGGATTCCGTGCTTTGAGGGCCGCAAACTGCTCGGCGGCCATCGCCAGCTTGTAGCTGTTGTGGCTGCCGAGGACCTGAACTTCGTTGAGCTTCAGCGCCTCCTCGGCAGCGACCCCGGCCGCGCCGCCGAGGAGTATTGCCAGGCCGAGTGCTGCGGCCCGGCATCTGCCGATCGATCGCCTCACGCGGCGAGGAGGTCGGCCACCGCCCGCTCGGCCATGACCTGCACGAGATTCGCCCGGTACTCGGCGGAAGCATGCAGATCGCTGTTCAGGCCGGCATCCGGCACTTCGATCGCGCGCACGGTCTCCGGCGCCAGTGAGGCGCTGAGGGCCTCCTCCAGAGCCGTCGCCCGGAAGGCGCAGGGTCCGGCGCCGGTCACACCAACGCGGATGCGACCCCCGAAATCGGCGACGAGCACGCCGGCCACCGCGTACCGCGAGGCAGGATTCGGAAACTTCCGGTAGGCTGCCCGATCCGGCACCGGAAACTCGATGCGGGTAAGAATCTCGCCGGGCTCGAGGGCCGTTTCAAAGAGATCTTTGAAGTAGTCGTCCGCGGCGATGCTGCGGCTGTCCGTCACGACCGTGGCACCGAGGCCGATCACCGCCGCCGGATAGTCGGCCGCGGGATCGCTGTTCGCCACAGAGCCGCCCATGGTGCCGAGATTGCGAACCTGCGCATCACCGATGAGTCCGGCAAGGTGGGCCAGCACCGGCAGCGTGCTCTGCACGGCACTGCTGCCGGCAACCTCCGCGTGGCGGGTGAAAGCGCCGACCTTGACCATCCCATCCGTGACCTCGATGCCCTGCAGTTCGTCGATGGCCGAGAGATCGATGACGTCTGACGGTGCGGCGAGGCGCTGTTTCAGCGTGGGAATGAGTGTCTGGCCCCCGGACAGATACAGGCCGTCTTCCGCGCCTTTGAAGAGCGCGGCCGCGTCGGCAAGGGACGTCGGCTTGTGGTAGTTGAATTGATACATGCTTTCCTCCCTCAGGCCCGCAGCGCCCGCCAGACCTTTTCAGGCGTGGCCGGCATCGACAGACCGTTATCTCCAACGGCGTCGGTGACCGCGTTCATGATCGCCGCCGGTGAACCGATGGCTCCGGCTTCCCCACAGCCCTTCACGCCCAGAGGGTTATGGGTGCATGGAGTGACGGTCGTGTCGACGGTGAAATCCGGCACGTCGTCGGCTCGAGGCATGCAGTAGTCCATGTAGGAGCCAGTCACCAGCTGGCCATACTCGTCGTAGATTCCATGTTCGAGGAGCGCCTGTCCGGCGCCCTGTGCTACCCCGCCATGTACCTGGCCATCGACGATCATCGGGTTGATGACGTGGCCGAAGTCATCCACGGCCACGAAGTCCACGAGCTCAACCACGCCCGTGGCTTCGTCGATTTCTACTTCGGCAATGTGGGTGCCCGCCGGATAGGTAAAGTTCTCCGGGTCATAAAACGCCTTTTCACTGAAGCCGGGCTCCAGGTCCGTGGGATAGTTGGTGGGCACGTAGGCGGCGAAGGCCACTTCGCCGAAACCGAGGGACTGATTCGAGTCCCGCACCAGGTACTGCCCGTCCTGAAAATCCACCGCGTTCACGTCTGCCTCGAGCATGTGCGCGGCGATCTTCCGGCCTTTCTCGATGAGCTTGTCCGCGGCGGTGACGAGGGCCGATCCACCCACGGCCAGAGATCTCGAGCCATAGGTACCGAGGCCGAACTCGACGCGTCCCGTATCGCCGTGGACAACTTCCACGTCCTCGAAGGGAATGCCGAACTTGTCCGAGACCACCTGGGCGAAGGTGGTTTCGTGCCCCTGCCCGTGGCTGTGTGATCCGGTGAATACCGTGACGTTGCCGGTGGGATTCACGCGGATCTCGCCACTCTCGTACAGGCCAACGCCCGCCCCCAGCTGGATAGCGAGCTGCGAAGGCGCGAGGCCGCAGGCTTCGATGTAGCAGGCGAAGCCGATGCCGCGACGCTTACCGGCGGCTTCAGAGGCTGCCCGGCGGGCCGGGAAACCGGCATAGTCCACGTGTTCGAGGGCCTTCTTCAGGCTCGCCTCGTAGTCGCCCGTGTCGTAGACCAGGGCCACGGGCGTTTCGTAGGGAAACTGGTCGGGCTTGATCATGTTCAGCTGCCGCAACTCGGCGGGATCCCGGCCGAGCTCCCGGGCTGCCGTTTCGACGATCCGCTCCACCACGTAGGTGGCTTCCGGCCGACCGGCGCCTCGATAGGCGTCGACCGGGCAGGTGTTGGTGTAGACGCCTGCCACCTCGACATAGATGTTCGGCGTTGCGTACTGACCGGCAAGCAGCGTCCCATAGAGATAGGTGGGGACCGAGGATCCGAAGGTGGACAGATAGGCGCCCAGATTCGCCGTGGTCTGCACCTTCAGCGCCACGAAGCGGCCATCCGCATCCA
The DNA here is from genome assembly GCA_965230005.1 of Pseudomonadales bacterium. Classification (GTDB taxonomy): domain Bacteria; phylum Pseudomonadota; class Gammaproteobacteria; order Pseudomonadales; family Azotimanducaceae; genus SZUA-309. Next base: position 4,187,094 of record OZ245934.1, on the reverse strand, counting down.
TGCCGAGCTCCGCATGGGTAACGTGGTCGCGGCCGTGGGCGTCGGCGAGAAAAGACTCGCTCCGATCAGCCGTCCATTTCACCGGGCGTCCAAGACGCCGGGCCGCCCAGATGACCGCCGTCTCTTCCGCATAGACGAAGATCTTCGATCCGAAACCGCCCCCAACGTCCGGGGCAACGACCCGCAGCTTGTGTTCCGGCGCCACCTGCACGAAGGCGGACAGAATGAGCCGTTCCAGGTGCGGATTCTGGCTGGTCGTGTAAAGCGTGTGTTCGCCTGTTGCAGCCTCGTAAACGCCAACGGCCGCACGCGGCTCCATGGCGTTGGGAATGAGGCGGTTGTTGGTCAGATCCAGCCGGGTCACGTGCGCCGCCGAGGCGAGCGCTGCCTCCGTCGCCTCACGCTCGCCGAGTTCCCAGTCGTAGGCGAGGTTATCCGCCAGGCCCTCGTGAAGCGGCGCGTCGGTTTTTGCTGCCACCGGATCAACGACGGGGTCGAGTTCTTCGAATTCCGTCATGACCGTTTCTGCCGCCGCCCGGGCGGTAGCCAGGGAATCCGCGACGACGATGCCGTAGGGTTCACCGACGTAGTTCACCACCGTCGCACCAAGGGGTGGATGCGGCGCGGAAACCATGTCCGAGCCGTCTTTCTGTTTCACCAGCCAGCCGCAGGGCAGATCCCCCAGGCCGTCGGCCACCATGTCTTTACCGGTGAGCACGCCCACGACTCCGTCCATGGCGAGGGCACCGGAGGCGTCCACCTCACCGATCCGGGCCCGGGCGTAAGGTGAGCGCAGGAAAACCGCATAAGCCTGGCCCGGCTGATTGATGTCGTCGGTGTAGCAACCGCTGCCGGTAATGAAGCGCACGTCTTCCCGGCGCTTTACCGATGCTCCGATCCCCGTGTCACTCATGACGCCCCCTGAGCCGGTTCGGCCGCGCGAAGCACGGCTTTGACGATGTTGTGATAGCCGGTGCAGCGGCACAGGTTGCCTTCCAGGCCTTCGCGAACCGCAGGTCCGTCGAGATCCGGCGTGTTCTCCACGAGATCGATGGCGCGCATGATCATGCCCGGTGTGCAGAAGCCGCACTGCAGCGCGTGGCACTCGCGGAAGGCAGCCTGCATCGGATGCAGGTCGTCCGGCGTGCCGATCCCTTCGATCGTGGTTATCTCAGCACCGTCCGCCTGCCCGGCAAGCAGTGAGCAGGCCTTCACGGCGCGGCCGTTCATGTGCACGGTGCAGGCGCCGCACTGCGACGTATCGCAGCCAACGTGTGTGCCCGTGAGTCCCAGGTGCTCGCGGATGATCTCCACGAGCAGGGTGTTTTCCGGTACGTCGAGCGAGCGCGCCTCGCCGTTCACCGTCAGTGAAATCTCCATTCGGTCCTCCCTATGCCTATCCCGTTATGCCGAAGCTTCTTCTCTGAGCTTCTCTGCTCGACTCCGATGGCGAGTCGATTTCCTCATTCCCTTCCGCCGACCCCTGACGGCTTCTGGTCGAGAGTTTCTGAGCCTGCGCGGCAAGCCGACGGTTCAGAAAGCGAAGATCATCGCAAGTAACAAAGCGGCGAACACAATGAGCCAGATCTTCCATTGCCCGGAGCTTTCATAGCTTTCTGCGGCCTCTGCCGCCTCCCCGGTTGCCTCCGGAGCAACGCCACTGACCTTTTCACCAAAGGCCGCAAAAAAATCATCCGCCATTTTTCGGGCGGCACCATCTATGAGTCGCTGACCCACCTGCGCAAGCTTGCCACCAACGTTGGCCGTCACCGTGTAGTTGAGGCGCGTCGCCGTCGCATCTTCGCTGTCCGGTGCCAGCTGCACGGCCGCCGTCCCTTTCCCGAAGCCGGCGGCACCGCCTTTGACGTTGGCGTCGATGGTGTAGCTCGTGGGCGCATTGACGTCCTTCAGCTCGAGCACGGCCTGAAAGGTCGCGCTGACCGGACCGACCTTGGCTTTCACGGAGGTTTCGAAGCGGTCGTCGGCCACCTTCTCCATGGACTGGCAGCCATCAATACAGTCGGCAAGCACATCGGGATCGTTCAGCCCGGCCCAGACCTCGTCGAGGCCAGCCTGAATTCGATACTCACCGGTCTGTTCCAAATCCTGCCCCCACTGTCCGTCACTGCTCGCCTGAGCGGTCTCTCGTCTGAGCAGTAAAGGGTCGCATGATCCGGGAAGACGAGGCAACGCCGTCAACCACCCTGCAGACCTCGCCCCGCGGGGCTTTCAGCGGCGCCGGAGGACCGGGAAAATAAATCAGGTTGCCTGACAAGATCCTTTGCGAAAGAATAGGCGGATGGGTACCGGGCTCGAGGGCCCTGTGACCCTGCACCTTAAGCAAATCGTGAGGGCTTGATATGGAAGATCAACCACCCGAACTGCTGATGCGCGGCCTGCTCCGCGCCTACTACTGGATGGACGAAAGCCTGCAGAACGGCTTGCAGCAGGCGGGCTATACCCCCCGCACGCGCACCCAGACCATGATTCTCATCAATATCTCCGACGGCATTACCCGGGCAGCGGAACTTGCCCGAGTGCTCGGGGTATCGAGGCAGGCCATTCAGCAACAGATCAACGAGCTGGAACGGGAAGAACTGGTCACCCAGATCCCCGACCCGAACGATCGTCGCGCCAACCGCATCGTTTTCAGCGAAAAAGGTTCAGAGCTCATCAATGCAGCCCTGGCCACGCTGCGCCAGGCAGAACAGGCGCTGGCCATGCGACTCGGCTACGAGACCGTCAGCAACCTGCGGCGTGCGCTCATGGCCGACTGGGGCACGGTCATCGGCGACCGACATCCGCCCGGACGCAAACGCACCGTCGCCAGCGGCTGACCTAGTCCAGGTCCATGCGCTCGATGATCTCCGCCAGCTCCCCGGAGCGGCGGAGTTCGACGATTTCCTCCCGCAGGCGGGCAGCATCGGCTGCGTCTTCGGCGCCAACGATGAAGCGCCGCGGCTCATCGCGGAGCACCGCATCGTCGGCAATCTCCAGCGCGTTCACACGAATGATGCTCTTCAGCGTATCCACGTAGGCCTGACCCCGCTCCGAGTAGCTTTTGAGTCCGTCCGCGAGCGCCAGCGAACTGAGCGGTTCGCCGGCAGCCCGACGCTCTGCCCTGAGCGCTCGAAACGGTTCATAGGCCGGATGCGACATGAGATTGATGAAGTAGCCGCGCACGCTGTCGAAGGGCCAATCGAAGGCGGCAATCCGATGATCGCCGAGCTCTGCGCGCTGCTGCTCGGGCGTGAGCCCCTTGCCGCCAAAGGTCCACTGACCGAAGAGGGCGTTCCCCTCTGCCGCAAACCGTGAGGTGCCGTAGCCGCTTTCGTAGGCGGCCTGGCCCAGAGCCAGCCCGGCTGGAATGACGTCGAGCTTGTAGAGCATCTCATCGACGATGGCTTTCGTTTCGGCACCGGCGGCTTCGATCGATGCCGCCGCCTCGGCGCTTCGAATCCGCAGGATCGGCGCAAACTCCTTGAGTTGTTCGAGCAGCGCGGGTTCGATCGCTTCCCCACGAGCAAGCTGCGACGCACCGGCTTCGAGGTCGGCGCGGGCCCGGAGCACCATGTCATTGGCATGCAGGATCAGCGGCAGCAGGAAGCGATAGAAGATCTCTTTCTTCTCAGACACCGGCAGGCTGGCCGCCGTTTCCCGCCAGCGGTTGGAGATCCCGGTGATGAGCACGTTCGGGCAGGACAGCTGCTCCCCGCGCTTGACCTCGCCCCACCACTGTTCGGCTTCCAGCCAGGCTCGGGTTTCCTCGAAGCCGGCCAGGACCACCACTTCCGCATCGCTGGCTGCTGCAGGAGACGACCAGGGCAAGGCCAAACTCAGAAGCAGGAGCCCCCATGACCATCGGCCCAGAAGGCCCGGAGGTTCGGGGCACCGGCAAAAGTGGACCATAATGCAGCACCTCAAGCGGTTCGGACGCGTCAGTCAGACGCAGGCACTCTATCCTGTGTGGCTTCCCGTATCAGCCGCAGCGGCAGGTTTTTCCTCCCGGACGCCGCCTTCCACCGGCCAGCTCAGCGGCTCCGGCAATGGGTAGAGGTCGCTCATGGACCGCCACTGCCGCTCGGCGGTCAGTATCCGGCAGTGGTGTCGCTGAAAGCCGCGCGAGGCCGAAACGCCGCAACTGTGCGCAATGGTCTCTACCTCTTTGCGGAGCGTCTTCGCGTAGCGGTACACGCGCTTTGCCTTGTCTTCCGGTACCAGACCTTTCTGCAGCTTTCTGTCGTGTGTGGTTATGCCGGTGGGGCACGTGTTCTTGTTGCACTGAAGCGCCTGGATACAGCCCAGCGCAAACATGAAGCCGCGGGCCGTCACCACAAAGTCCGCACCCATGCACAAGGCCCAGGTGGCGAGCCCCGGCGTGATCATCTTGCCGCTCGCGATGAGTCGTGTGCGCTCCTTCAGGCCATAGCGGACAAGGGCATCTGCGACCATCGGCAGCGACTCGCGAATCGGCAGCCCGACATAGTCGATCAGGGGCTGCGGAGCCGCGCCGGTGCCACCATCGGCGCTGTCGATGGTGATGAAATCAGGCGCGGTATGAATGCCCCGGCGGTGGACTTCCACGAACAGATCCGCGAGCCAGGCATCGTCGCCGATGACGCACTTGAACCCGACGGGCTTGCCGGTGACGCGCCGTACCCGGTCGATGAGATCCAGCAATTCGCCGGGCGCATTCACCTCCGGATGGCGATTCGGGCTGAAGGAGTCCTGTCCAGGTTCGATGAAACGGATCCTGGCAATCTCCTCCGTGACCTTCTCGCCCGGCAGCATGCCGCCCTTACCGGGTTTCGCACCCTGGCTCAGCTTGATCTCAATCATCTTCACCTGCTCGTGGGCGGCGACTTCTCTCAGGCGATCTTCCGAGAGGCGCCCCTCAGCGTCGCGGACGCCGTACTTCGCCGTTCCGATCTGGAACACGATGTCTGCGCCACCCTCCAGATGAAAGGGAGAAAGCGCGCCCTCACCGGTGTTCACCCAGCAGCCGGCTTTGGCGGCGCCATAGGAAAGCGCCCGAACGGCAGGCTCCGAGATCGCGCCGAAGCTCATGCCCGAAACGTTGAAGAAGCTCTTCGGGGTGTAGGGGTTGGGCGAGTCAGGTCCTATGGTAATGGGCTCCGGTTCTACGGCGTCTTCCTCGAGGGTGGGGTAGGGCGTGTTGACATAAATCATGGTCCCCGGAGGCCGCAGATCTCGCGTGGAACCGAAGGCGACGGTCGTGTCTTCCCCCTTGGCTGCGCGATAAACCCAGGACCGCTGGGCACGATTGAAAGGCAGCTCTTCCCGATCCATGGCGAAGAAGTACTGCCGGAAGAACTCGCCAAGGTGCTCGAAGAGGTAGCGGAACCGGCCGATCACCGGATAGTTGCGCCGGATCGCATGCTCCGTCTGGCGGATGTCGATCACGTAAAGAACGATCACCACCACCAGCCCGACGCCCAACAACAGCAGGAACAGCTCGACGGCAATCGACAGTATCAGTAGCGGTAGTTCCATCATCTCCACGACAGCGTCCCCCCGTGACTCGCATGTTCAGACAGCTGCGCACCCCGCCGCGCTACCAGCTGCCATCTCAGGATACCGCTTGAGACCCCCGAAATGCCGTTTTGTCACACCGTTACCCACAAAGTCATTCCCTCGCCCAGCATGCAGCCTCGAACCAGCCACCGCGCAAGGAGCTTCGAGCCGCCATGTCATGGAAATCACCACCCGTTTCTCACGTTCTCCTCTGCCTGCCACTGCTGTTGGCCGTCCCGGACGCCTTCGCCGCGAACCTCAGGGTAACGATCGACAACATCTCTTCTGACCGTGGCGTGATCCTGATCGCCGTCGTTGCCGGCGAGGACGCTTTCAACGGCAACGGCACCCCCGCGCTCTCGCTCAGAATGCCGCCGCGCAAGGCAGCGGTCACCTTCAGCACCGACGCGCTGCCGCCCGGCACCTATGGCATACGCGTGATGCACGATGAAAACGACAACGGCGAGATGGACAGCAATCTCGTCGGCATGCCGACAGAGAGCTGGGGCTTCTCGAACAACGCCATGGGCAACTTCGGCCCGCCGAGCTGGCAGGACGTTCAATTCGAACTGACCGACCAGGCAGAACAGGTCATCAATCTGAACCACTGAGCGAGGTAGCCATGCTGCGTAGACAATTCATACATCGGGCGACTGTCGCCATGGTGATTGGTGCCGCAGGTTCGGCACTGCCAAGGCTCGTCCATGCCCTGGACTCCTGGAAAGAAGCCTTCGCCACGGCCCTCGAGCGCGAACCCTGGCTGCTTGCCTTCCGCTCCGTAGAGCGGGAGGCGTACAACGCGCCCGCCACTGTCGAAGGCACCATGCCGGAAGGCCTCGAGGGCACGCTGTTTCGAAACGGGCCTGCGCGCCACGAGATCGGTGAGTTCCGCTACCACCATTGGTTTGACGGCGACGGCATGCTGCAGGCCTGGCGCATCGGCCCTGGCGGCATTCGCCATGAGGCGCGCATGATCGCTACCCGCAAGTACTTGGCCGAGCTCGACGCCGGGCGCGCCCTCTATCGAGGCTTCGCCACGATCCCGCCCAATCCGAAGCCCGTGACGAGCCCGGACCTCATCAATGTGGCCAACATCAGCGTCCTGGCCCACCACGGCGAGCTCTACGCGCTCTGGGAAGCAGGGTCGCCCTGGTCAATGAACGCCGAGACGCTGGAGACGAAGGGCCTGCATCGTTTCTCTCCGGAAACAGAAGGTCTGCCTTTCTCTGCACACCCGCGGGTGGAACCGGACGGCACGCTGTGGAATTTCGGCTACGTCAGCTCGGCCAGGAAACTCGTGCTCTGGCACATTTCGAAGGCAGGCAAGCTCGTGAAGGCAGGACTCGTCGACTGCGACCCGATCAGTGCCCCTCACGACTTCCTGGTGACGGAGCGCCACATCGTGCTGCTGATCCCACCGCTGCACTTCGAACCCGAGGGCCCTGGCGCCTTCCTCGATGCGCACAAGTGGCATCCCGATCGCCCAACGCGAGTACTCGTCGTCGACAAAAACGACTTCAGCAACCACCGCTCCATGGAGTTGCCCGCCCAGTGGATATTCCATTACGGCAACGCCTGGGAAGACAGCGACGGCATCATACGCTTCGATGCGGCTCGGGCGCCGGATCCGGGCGTCATGCTCAAAGGCTTCCGGACGATCATGCGTGGGGAGGTCAGCGACGACAGCCGCGAGACGCAGCACTACCAGTACCGTATCGACCTCAAGCGAAGCAGCGTCACGGAAACACCGCTTCTCGATGCCAGCACCGCCAGTGAGTTCCCGGTCATTGACCCTCGCGTCAGCGGCCGGAGATACTCGAAAATCGTCATGCTCACCGGCCAGGGGGAAACGGACCACAGCATGCTGAACGAAGTCTCACGCTTCGATTTCGACAGCGGCAAGCTCGAAACTTACCGCTACCCTAACGGCGTCATCCCGGAAGAGCACATTTACGTTCCTGAGCAAAGCCGTCGCCCCGAGCAGGGCGGTTGGATCGTCGGCAGCGCTCTGAACTACCGCGAGGAACGCTCTGAGCTGCGGGTGTTCCGCGCAGAAGCACTCGCAGATGGACCCGTGGTCACGGCAGCTTTGCCCTACGCGCTGCCTCTGGGCCTGCATGCAAAATTCGTCTGAGCGCCCACCACACGCAGGGCGAGCGGTACTGCCGGCCTATGCACGCACCACGGTTTTCTCTGTCGCCATCGGCATATTGATCTGGGCGCTCGGCGTGGCGTCACCGCTCTGGGGCGCGATCCTCATTTCGCTCATCATCGGTTATTCCATCACCACGGTATCCGTGTTCCTGCAACCGGTGCTCATGCGCTTTATGCCGCCGCTTGCAGCACTGACTCTGACGGCCGCGGTCGGCATCGGTACCGGTGTTCTGATCGGCGGTCTACTGGTTGTCGACGACGGCGGCACCTTCTTCGAAGGCCACGCCACGCTACTTCTGGGTCTCTTCTTCGGTACGCTCGGATTCCTCTTTTTTCAGACCCAGGAGCGCTTGAAGGAGTCACGAATGTTGCTGGCGGAGGCGGAGTCGCAACGCCTGAATCGGGAAAAGACCCTTCTGGAAACTGAGCTCAAACTGCTCCAGGCGCAGATCGAGCCGCACTTTCTTTTCAACACCCTGTCGAACGTCATCGGCATGATCCGTGAGGACCCGACAGCCGCAGAATCGACCCTTCTGCGCCTGACCACCCTGCTGCGAAGCACCCTTCAGCGGACCCGCAAGGCAGTCATCACCCTCGATGATGAACTCAACATCATCGAAGCGCTGCTCGCCATCAACGGCGTTCGCATGGGTGAACGCCTGCGCTGGCACATCGACGTCGAGCAAACCCTTCGCGCCCTGCCGGTACCGCCAATGCTGCTGCAGCCGCTTGTGGAAAACGCGGTAAAACATGGCATCGAACCGCTGGAAGCAGGCGGCGAAGTCACGATCAGCGCCACCGCCTCTGAGCAGGCCCTCGAGATCGTGATCAGCGACATCGGCGCTGGCCTGGCGGGAGGCACACGCACTGAGCCTGGCGATGGCTTCAATGTTGGCATCGCCAACGTGCAGGAGAGACTCACCGCCCTTTTCGGTGACGCCGCCCGACTGACACTCACGGAGAACACGCCCACAGGTACCATCGCCACCTTGACGCTGCCCAGGAACGATCTGACGGACGGCGCTACAAGCATCGCCGCCGCGGCGGTAGCACAACCGTGACCACCGCGCTGCTCGTCGACGACGAAGAAACCCTGAGCCGTTATCTCGCACGCAAACTCGGCGAGCTCTGGCCGGAGCTCGAAGTCCTCGGCAGCGCAGCCAATGGCCGTCAGGCCCTCGCCATGGCAGAAGAGCTCGCGCCGGACATCGTCTTCCTCGACATCCAGATGCCGGGATTGTCAGGTCTGCAGGTGGCTGAGCAGCTGCACCCGGAGATCCGCGTGGTCTTCGTCACCGCTTTCGATGAGTACGCCGTCAACGCCTTCGAAGCTGCCGCGGTGGACTATCTGCTGAAACCGGTGGCAGACGACAGGCTCGAGAAAACCATAGAGCGCCTGAAAACGACGAGCGATGACCTCGGGACAGACACAATTCGAGACGTGCTGCGGGCGCTCGCAAAGGATCCGGGAGATTACCTCGGCTGGGTGCGCACCCAGACCGGCGAAACGACAGAGCTCGTGCCTGTGGATTCGGTGTGCTACTTCAAAGCCGACGGCAAATACACGTCCGTCATCACACCGACACGAGAGCACCTGATCCGAACCAGTATCCGCGAGCTCGAAGCGTCGCTCGACCCACGCACTTTCTGGCGTGTGCATCGCAGCACGATTGTCCGTGTGGCGGAGATCAGTGAGGCACGGCGGGATCTCCGCGGCCGCTATACCTTAACGCTTCACTCTCGCCCGGAGTTGTTACGCACCTCAGCGAAGTACGGACATCTATTCCGCGGCATGTAACACTCCTGCTGCCGGTTCGATGGGGGAGAGGTTCATGAGCAAGGCGCAGAAACCGAAGAACGCCGTGGTGGTGCTGCTCGACAGCACCAACCGGCACATGCTCGGCTGCTATGGCGGGCGCGAATTCGAAACACCCAATCTCGATCGCTTTGCCGCCCAGGCAACCCGCTTCGACAACCACTTCGTCGGCTCGCTGCCCTGTATGCCGGCGCGCCACGACATCCTCGTCGGCGCCCTCGATTTCCTCTGGCGGCCCTGGGGTTCCATCGAGCTCTGGGAAGAGCCGGTGACGGCGCCGCTCCGGGAGCAGGGGGTGACGACCATGCTGATCAGCGACCACCCACATCTCTTCGAGACCGGCGGCGAGAACTATCACACGGAGTTCCGTGGCTGGGATTACCTGCGCGGCCACGAGAACGACCCCTGGAAAACGCGCCCGGATCCTTCCTGGCTTGGTGCCCCGGCGCTACCGGCCAGCAAAGGTCACAATCAGTACTACAACGTCTCGCGCACCTGGTTCAAAGAAGAGGCCGACTTCCCGGGCCCCAAAACCATGCAGGCCGCCGCGGACTGGATCAGCGGCCACGCCAGCGACGAGGACGCCGCCCCCTTCCTGTTGTTCGTCGACGAGTTCGATCCCCATGAACCCTTCGACACACCAGCGCCCTGGGCAAACCGCTACGACCCGGACTGGTCCGAGGAGCTGCTGATCTGGCCACCCTATTCCGTCAAGACCACTGAGCGAGGTCTTCTCAGCGAGCGCGAGGCCCACCACGTTCGCGCCAACTATGGCTCCAAGCTGTCCATGATCGATCACTGGTTCGGCCAGCTGCTCGACACGCTGGACGCCTGCGATCTCTGGGAGAGCACGGCCGTCATCGTCTGTACGGACCACGGCCACTACCTCGGCGAACGGGACATCTTCGGGAAACCCGCAGTGCCGATTTTCGAAACCATGGGCCACACGCCGCTGCTCATCAGCTGGCCGGGTATTGCCCCCGGGCAGGTGGAGGCGCTGACCACCAACGTCGACATCCATGCAACGCTCTGCGATCTCTTCGACGTCACACCGGGCCACGTCACCCACGGGGAGTCGCTGCGCCCGCTGCTGGAAGGCACGGCGACCTCGATCCGCGAGTGGGCAGTTTCCGGCATTTACGGACGCTGGGTGCACGTGCACGACGGCCGCCACAAATACGCCCGTTGCCCGGTCAGCGACGACAACCTGCCGCTGTCCATGTGGTCGAACCGCTGGTCCACCATGCCGGTCACGCAGATGCCTTCCCTCAAGCTGCCGAAGCCGAACCGCAACGCCTTCCTCGACTTCATGCCCGGCTCTGACGTGCCCGTGATCCGCCAGCCCTTTCAACCCGGCGATCTGCTGCCCTACTGGTGTGCCGGTCAGAAAACGGACTGGCACTGCCTCTACGATCTGCACAACGATCCTGAGGAACTCGAGAATCGTCTCGGCGGCGCCGAGGAGGCACGACTCCAGGACCTGTTGCGTACCGCGCTCGAGGCGCTCGAAGCACCCGCAGAGCAGCTCACGAGGCTTGGACTGGCGTAGGCCACACGGGCGACGCCCAGCTGCTGGGACGCTCAGCGCGCCCTGGGCCAGGCGGCGCCGCAGTTCAGTCGCTAAAAAAGACCTGGAGCAAAGCGGCCGGTGGAGACGAGCTGCGTCCGGCCACCGACACGCAGCGTGTCGTCGACGGCGAGATAGAGACGCGACGGCCGCAACATCTCAACCCCCTGGTCCACCACGGCCCGGAACGGCGCCCCTTTGAGATCCCGGAGATAGGCGGCAAAGGCGGTGTTGGCGCTGCCGGTAGCCGGGTCTTCACGAATTCCGCCGGTGTTGAAGAACATGCGACTCGCATAGTCCGCGTCGGCGCTATAAGCCTCGCTCGTAAAGACGAACACGCACTGCACGGACAGACCCTCGGCCAGATACCTGGCATGAAGGTCACCGTTCAAGCGCGCTGCTTTCAGTGCCGCCAGATTCTTCAGGCCGATGAGGATGAAGCGCGGGCCCACCTCCGCGAAGCGCACCGGGTGCGCCGGATCGAGATCGCCTTCGCCAAGGCCGATCAGCTCGGCGGCGCGGGCCGCATCGAAGTGCTCGCCCAGAACCACTGGCGGTGGCGTCATCCATCCGATGCCTGCATCGAAAACGACCGGCACGGCGCCCGCCGGGAGCTTGAGCGTGTAGGTGCCGGCGCCTTCAGCGAGCACCCAGGCGGTGCCCACGGTGGGATGGCCGGCGAAAGGCAGCTCCTGCGCCGGCGTAAAGATCCGGACGTCGGCCTCGCCGTCCCCCTCCCGGGTCACGAAAGTGGTTTCGGAGAAGTTCATCTCCCGGGCGATGGCCTGCATCTGCGCGCTGCTGAGATCCCCGGGATTCCGGACCACCGCCAGCTGATTACCCGCCAGCGGCCGCTCCGCAAAAACATCGACGATGGTGAGTTCCATTTCCGCTCTCCTGTGCTGGCGTTCGATCAGAGACGGGCGTTGTCCCAGCTGACGAACTTCTCCGGCGTGAAAACAATCCAGCGCCGGCTGCGGCCCGCTGCCGTGGCCTCGTAGCCTATCGGGCGACCAGACGCGTCCCGGAGCCCGTGTTTCTCGCCAAGATTGAGGCGCGCTGCCGCAAGCCCCGGATCCGCCAGCTCGGCGGCCTGATCTTCGAGGACGCGGGCCTGACCGCGCAGCATGACGCCTTTCAGCTCCCGCCAGGCGTCGCCCACATCCACCAGCACCGTGGCGGTCGGATTGCGGCGCAGGTTGGCGACTTTCTGGCCCCGACCGAAGATGTAGACGCGACCGTCCGCCCAGCCGAAGGTCATGGGCGTGAGGTTGATGTCCGAGCCGGGACCAATGGTCGCGATACGGAGCCTGCTTTCCCCGGTCATGAGCGTATTCACCTCTTCCGGCGTCAGGCGCAATGCGTCAGAGATCTTTGCCATGAGGGTTCCTTCTGGACGCCTGCTGAATGGGTGCGCGGCGAGATTTGCCGGCGATTCGGGCCATGCTGCTCACGAAGGTCCGCCGGCAGCCGGGCCGAAGCCCGGTGGCCAGCCGCCATAGCGCGGCAGGTCGTCATCGAGCCGGACCCAGCTCACTTCGTCTTCTGTGAACATGTGGCCGAGAATCGTGAGCGCCGGATCTCCTTCGAGGGTGCCCGCAGGAATCGCATGCGTACCGTCACCCGTCTGGCCATGGACGAGCATATGGGTGCCGCAGGTCGGGCAGAACGCGCGCACAGCGCCAGGCGACGACTCGAAGGCCCGCAGCCCGTCATGACCGCTCAGCCACTCGATCTGTTCCGGTCGTGCAACGGCGTGGGTGGAAAACGCGGTGCCATGCGCTTTCCGGCACATGGCGCAGTAGCAGTGCATGGCTTTGAGATGGCGCCGATGGATCCCATAGCGGACGGCACCGCACAGACAGCTACCCTCGAAAGCCACGTGCACCCCCTTCTCTTTCGTCGTCCGTGACAGCAAGCCGCATGGCGACCCGCTCGGTCAATCCCAGCGCCCGTTCCTCGTCCAGCGCACGGGCAAGAAACGGCGTCAGCGCCTGCTCGGAGAGCACTTCAAAACCCATGGATGCATAGAAAGGCCCGTTCCAGGGCAGGTCGGCGAAGGTCGTGAGGGTCACTGCTTCGAGGCTGCGTGAGATGGCCTCTTCGATCACCCGCTCCACCAGGCGCCGCCCGAGGCCGCGTCGTCCGTGATCCGGATGCACGGACAGTTCCACAAGGTGCAGCTCAGCGTCGCCTGCTTCGCAGACCGCAAAACCAACCGGCCGATCATCGGCTCCCTGCGCCTCGCAGGCTGCCCGCCCGGTGCCCCCCGCGGGGGGCTGCAGTGCGGGCACGACCACGAACAGCAGGCTGCTCTGACGGGCCCGTTCGAGGTCCGCCTCCGGCAGATGCGCCTCCGGATCCGGAATCCGCGTGGCGGGGAAAAGCTTTCCGGCGGCGACTTCAATGGCGGGCAGCACCGGCACGTCGGCGGCCGTTGCGACGCGGATGCGGTACGCCGGCCCACTCACGGCCGCAACTCCCAGAGCCGGTGGGCCTGCAGCAGGGCTTCCAGTGCGCCGATGCCGGTGGAAAGTTCGAAGACCTCCGCAGCCAGGCCCAGCGACCGGGCGACGTCCACGTTCCTCTGATGATCGTCGATGAACAGCACCTCTTCCGGACGACGGCCAAGCTCTGCCAGCACCGCTTCGAAGTACTCAGTCTCAGGCTTCGCGTGGCCCATGCGATAAGAGAAGAACAACGCATCGAAGCGCTCGCCGTAGCCCAGCGCTTCCGTCATGTAATCCGCGCGCCGCCGCTGCTGATTCGTGGCCAGCCCGACCAGGATGCCCCGCGCACGCAGATCACTGACAAGCGACAACACGGCGTCGCTGGGCTCGATACGCTGCCAGTGCAGAAGCGCCTCTTCGAGACTGGCCTGGCTCTGCCATCGCTCGAGCACGGCCGCCAGGCGCGGTGCGAAGTCAACGGGCGAGCGGAGCGCCGGCCCTTCCGCCTCGAAAATCTCCGCGAGAAACTGCTCCTCAGCGCCGGACTGTCCGCAGAGGGCGGTCAGACCCTGCCGCCAGTCACCGGGCGGCTGCTGCACCACGCCATCGGCATCAAGCAGCAGCGTCGTGATCGTCATGGCCGCGCCTTGCGCCGGGATACCGGCTCGACCGCCGGTTCTTGAGCAACCCTGATCATGCCGACGCAAGCACCAGGCGATAGCCGAGATCCAGACTCTCGAGGGCCAGAAGCTCTCCGTGCGCCGCCTGCCAACGGCCGCTCTCGAGGTCGGCGGCCAGCCGCTGCATGGCCGCGGCTACAACCGCCTCATCGAGCAGCGCGATGCCCGAAGTGGCGCTGCGTACGGCGGGATCCAGATAGGCACCGGGCCGCCGCCAGAAGGCGCCAAGCACACCGTCCGCACAGGCCGCGGGAACGGGCATGGGCTGCACCACCGTGCCCGGTAACAGACAGGTGACGTCGTCCAGCGTGGCGATACCGGCTTCGTAGTCGGCAATTTCCGGCAGGTAGTCGCGGATGAGCCAGAATTCCGCAAAAACCGCTGCATCCCAGGTCAGGATCAGCTGCTTCGAGGCAACGCGACGAAGCTCTTCGAGCCCCTGTGCGAGATCCTGCCAGTGATGCACCGTGAGCAGCGCCGTCGCTGCGGCAAAACTGCGATCGGCGAAGGGCAGCGCCTCTGCGCGGCCGCAGACGACTGGCACGGCCGCCGGGGGACGCTGGCGGATCATGGTCCAGGACGGCTCGAGGGCGAGCACCTTGCGATCCTTTGATTCATAGGAGCCTGCCCCGGCGCCCACGTTCAGCACCGTCGCCGCATCGCCGAGGGCAGCCTCGATGTGCGCCTGCCAGCGCTGTTCCGGCTGGCGCTGGGCGCCATAGCCATTGCCGATCTCGTCGTAGAGCGCAGCCATCGCGCTCGAACTCCTGGAAAACTGCGGACGACGGACCATACTCCACGACTCAGCAGCAAGCGAGCGGCCAGCCGTCATGAGCCACCCCTTCCGCATCATCGAAGATCCGATCACCGGCACGGAAATCCGTACCTTGCTGGCAGACCACCTCGAAGACATGCATGCCATCACGCCAGCCGAGTCCGTTCATGCCCTCGACATCGAGGGGCTCCAGGCGCCGGGCATCACCTTCTGGTCGATCTGGGACGAGAATACGCTCCTCGGCTGCGGCGCCCTGAAAGATCTCGGTGACAATACCGGCGAGATCAAATCCATGCGCACGGCCGAAGCCTTCCGGGGCCGCGGCGTTGGCGCCTGCATGCTCGAACACATCATCAAAACCGCCCGCAGCCGCGGCTACCGGGCGCTTTATCTGGAGACGGGCCCCATGGAGGAATTTGCGCCGGCGCTGTCGCTCTACACGCGCTTCGATTTTGATGAGTGCGGACCTTTCGCTGAATACCGGGAGGATCCGAACAGCACCTTCATGTGGAAACAGCTTTGAGCAGGCGGCCTGGCTGACCGATCAACGGCCGGCAGTCACTACTCCCGAAGCAGGCGCAGGGCAAAGAAACCGACCACCAGCACCCCGAGCACCAGCACGGCCCAGAGCACGACCCTTTGCCAGTCAACGGGCTCCGGCGCTGCGAGGAGACGCTCGGGGCCGCCAAGCATCTCCGGCGTGCCCAGACGGGCCTCGGGCAGATCATCCAGGGTCGGCAGGGTGCCGCCATTGAGCTGCCGCAGCAGTTCCGTGAGCGGCCAGGGGCGGCCCTCGAGGCCAGCCTGGCCATAGGCGAGCACATAGGGCGCCGCCCCCTGAGCGAGAAAAACCAGTTCGTCCGGCAGCCAGCCAAGCTCCAGGCGCGGCGCCGTGAGTGACGCCCCTTCGAGAGAGAATCGCCAGAACCGATCCGGGTCGGCGACCTTCAGCGGCTCGGCTTGCGCCACCCGGCCGGCAATCGTCGTGCGGTAGAAGGTCCGCAGACCCCGCTCCCGCCACGGCGCTTCAGCATCGTCTCGGGATTGGAGGCGCACGGTGATCAGATAGTTGCCGCCGCCACCGTCCTGGACGACCCGCACCCGGTCGACGGGATAGAACCCACCCGCATCGAAGCTGAACCAGTCCTCATCGCCCGCCTCGGGGCTCAGCACCTGGAAGCGCCGCTGCGGCAGCGCCAGCGCGCGTTGGCGGGCGCTGACTTCCACCAGTTCAAGCGGGGCGTTGCCTTCGGTCTGGACGATGCGCAGGTAGCGCGCTTTGCGGACGGGGATCGTCAGGCGATCGAGGCGCACCTCCTGGGCGTCGTTGCGAAGCTGCGCCACCGTCGTTGACTCGAGGAGCAACCGCCAGTCATCGAGGTTGTCGCTCGTCTCCAGACGTACCCGACCAACGAACTCGCGGCCCTGCTGCGTCCACTGGAGTTGCAGTTCGGAGGGAACTGGCTTAACGCCGGATAGATCGAGCAGATAAGCCCGGTGCGGGCTGTCCGATGGTGTCCCGGTCACCGACACCACGGCACCAAGATCATCGACTTTGATCTCCAGCTGACCCGATTCCGCCGCCGGGCGATCCAGCGAGGGTAAGGGGAACAGGGGCACCGGCACCCACGCCGAATACTCCGAGCTGCCCTGGGGTCGCCGCAGGGTGTAAGGCATCTCTTCCTGATCGCGGTTGAGCACCCGCACGTCACCGAGGTCCGCCCGGGTTACCCAGCCATAAAGCTCGTCGGGGAGCAGTACCCGATGGGCGTGAAGGCCCTCCGTCGTCGCGAGGAGGAGTCCACGCGCAAAGTCCGAACTTGCAGCCTGCGTGACAAGACCGGGGGCCAGGGTCAGAGCGAGGGCCAGGGCAAAGGAGGTGAGCAGTCTCATCATCGAACCGGTTCCATATCGTCCTTGTGCTCAGCCCGCGGCGGGATGGGTGCAAAGTAGCCGATGATCAGCATCAGCACACCAACGCTGATGAAAGAGATGATGCGACCCACGAGATCCAGGTTCGGCATGTCCACGAAGAAGAGCTTTACCAGCACAGCACCGAGCAGTGACGCGCCAACGA
Source organism: Pseudomonadales bacterium (assembly GCA_965230005.1). Lineage (GTDB taxonomy): Bacteria > Pseudomonadota > Gammaproteobacteria > Pseudomonadales > Azotimanducaceae > SZUA-309. The sequence goes on along the minus strand of OZ245934.1, from coordinate 4,170,040 downwards.
CCCAGTAGCCCCGCACGGCGCGCCGGGTGGCATAACCCATGAGCACCAGGGCAAGACTCGTCCAGAGGATCGTCGCCGTGGTGAGGAATGCACCGCTCGTGAGCAGCCGATCCACGGGGTAGTCGACGCCGCCGTAAAAATGTACGGCCCGGGCCGCCACGCTGTTCAACCAGGCGAAAGCAATGAGTCCCAGGGCGGCAGCACCGCCCTGAAGGGTCTGACCGAGCTCCGGATGGCGTTTCACCTGCCAGGCCCCGAGAAGCAGCACGGCTGCCTGCACCAGCTCCAGGGGATTGAACACCACCAGATAGGGAATCGGCGCCGGATCTCCGGGCACGATGCTCGTCGAGAGCAGCCAGCTCAGCAGGTACACGTAGCCGACGAGCCAGCCCCAGCCGAAATAGGCGCCTGGTTCGGCCACAAAGGGCCAGCGCTGAACGCCTTCGAAGCGCAGCAGAAGCGCCATGACGCCGAGCGGAACGGCGCCCCAGAGGACATAGGTCCAGACCGAGGCAGGAAGGAACTCATCGACCACGGCCGCCAGATTCCAGCCCAGAAACAGCGTCGCAAACCACCAGAGTCCCGCGTGCCAGAGCACCGCAAGGCGAGTGGCAATCCTCGCCGGCTGGTCTTCAGCGGGTGCTGCGTCAACGGCGCGCAGGTGCCAGAGCAGGAAGCCGAAGACCAGCGGCCAGGCCAGCCAGCCGAAATCCCCGAAGAGGGTGCCACGCGACCAGCTGATGTCGACCGCGGCGAGAACAAGAGCAGCGAGCGGCAGGATCAGAAAGCCCGGACCCATGCCCTGCGACCAGTCGCGCGCGCGGGCAAAAAAGGTGAGCAGAAACGCGGACAGCGCCGCATACACGAGGAACAGGTGTTCGCCGGTGTTCGTCGCAACGAACCGCTCTTCGCCGGGTGTGGACAGCGACAGCTCCCGGAAACCTCCCGCAAGCCACCAGAACACGCCCCAGGCGAGCAACCCATAGCCGAGCGCCCGCTCGATGCGGGTCAAGGCGTCTGCATGACGGCCGATGACAAAGGCGGTGAAGACTCCGGCAAGACCAAGGAACGCACAGCCGAGATAGGCGCTGTTCAGGAACAGGACCTCCGCCGCGGGCCGGCCGATCTGTGCCGCGAAGACGACGCCGGCCCCCAGTTGTAACAGAAGTCCAAACGCCCGGGGCAGACGTTGACCCTGACGCACACCGACCCAGAAGATCCCCGCCCCTTCCAGAGCCCAGGTCGCCGCCGTAAAGCGCTGATTGTCGAAAGCGAAGGGGACGGCGAGGGTCATGAACACCACCGCCAGCGCCAGAAAGGATCGATCCAGCAGCGCCGCCCCATGGCCGCTGCGCCGCAGCCAGACCACGAGAAGCGTGTAGACGATGGCCGCACCCAGGGCGGAGAAGGCAAGACCGAAGGGCATGTCCTGCACCAGTGCAGCCTGTAGCGTAAAGGCTATGACGGGCGTACCGAATACGAGAGTTCCGTCCACCAGGCCCTTGAGTTTCACGTCACGATGGCGCGCGAAGAGCACGCTCACAGCCAGGTAGAAGAAAAAGAACAGAATCAGGAACGGCTGCGTGGAGGCATAGTGTTCGGGCCGGTAGTACTCGATCCCCCAGCTCGCCCCGATGAGAAAGGTAAACACGAAGCCGGTCCAGTTCAGCCAGCGCCACTGCCGGAACCAGGCCATGACGAGGATGCCGCCGTTCAGCAGTGCGTAGTAGGAAAAGAGGGCGACGTGGCTACCTTCGCCGGTGGAGGTGAGCACCGGAGCGAGAAAACCGCCGCTCATGGAGAAAATAGCGAGCGCCTGACTGCGCTGCAGCACGGCGAGCACCGACGCACCGGCCACGAGCACAACGAGCATCAGGAAAGCGGCACTCATGGGCAGGAGTTCGTACAGCCGCGACGAGGCGAAGACGGTGAGATACAGGATCGCTAGACCCACACCCTGGAGAATCAAGCCATAGGTGTCCGTCCGGCCTCGCAGGCGCCAGCCGATCGCGAGCAGTCCCACGCCGAGCAGCGCGGCCCCCGCCAGCCTGAGCTCGAGAGGAACCAGCGAGTGCTCGTAGGCATAACGCATGAGGTACGCCAAACCGATGAAGAGCACCACGGCGCCGATGCGCACGACCGGATTGCCCGTGGTGAGGAAGCGCTTGATGCCCTCCACCAGGGCGCCGAGGCGTTGCACCAGGGCCGAAGGCGGTCGGGGACCGGATGCCGCAGGGGGCGGCAACTGCTGGCCTGGCGGGCGTTGTGAGGCGTTCGCCGCACCTCCAGGCTCGGAGGTTCCCAATTGATCAGCGGCTGGTTCAGGCGCGGCAATGGCTGACGGCGAGGCCTGAGACGAGGCTGCAGGCACCGGCTCGCGCCCCGTAGTAGGTGCTTCCGCCGGCTCTCCGCCAGCGAGCGCATCGAGCCGCGCTTCGAGGTTTTTCAGCGCCTGGTGCTGTTTCCACAGCAGACCGCCAAGCAATCCGACCGCAGCGCCGATGAGAAATCCGCCATTGATGCCGAGCCCCGACCCGAGGAGCGCACCCACGAAGGCAAGCAGGTAGTGCATGAAGTGTCCTCTTCACGTCACGAACCCCAAGAGTGCCTGGCAGAGACAACAACATCCAGAAAAATCAGTAGCTTAGCGTTCAGTACGTGACGCCTGTCGCGGCTCCGGGGCATGCGCCCCTAGCTCCGATATACGGTCTGAAACCACCCGTGGCCCCTGGTTCCCCGGCATCCAACCCGCGGGCAGGCGTCCATCGTCGTGCGCCGCCCTGTTGTGGTGCACGGCAAATTGACAGACACTGCAGACAGGGGAGGACGAGATTTGAGGTGGGAAGTCGCACGCCAGCGGTTCGCCCGTCCCCGTTGATCATCAGTTAACGGGAGATCTCAGTGACTAAGCTAACGCACTTTCTCATTTCCGCCGTCGTGACTTTCGGTCTCGCATCGGGCGTCACCTACGCCGACAACCACGGCGAGGCGGCGGACGGTCCCGGCGTCATGGCGACCTTCGCCTGCAACTTCAAAGATGGAAAGGACATGGACGACCTGCGTGCTGCGCGGGACTACTACGTTCGAGAGTCGGGGAAAGAGGGGCTCGAAACCCCACCGGCCTACGTCTGGAACCTCTTCAAAGGCGGCGTTCCCTTCGATCACGTCTGGTTTGACCTTTATGCAAATCTCGGCGCCTTCGCCGCAGATATTGCGGCCTATGGCGCGGCAGATACGGACCGCATAGACGAGCGTTTCGCCTCCGTCGACGGGGACTGCGAAAACAATCTCTTCACGGTTAAGCCGATTCACATGGGCAGCAGCGCAGCACCCGGGGCTGAAACATCGTTCATCACCTCGAACGCATGCACACTGCGCCACGGCATCAGCGATCAGGACGTGCTGGATTTCGAAAGCCACGCTCGTGGTGTGCTGGGCAGCATGGAAGCCTACGACCAGACGGCGATCTACATCGCCACGCCGATCACGCACAGCCCGAACTCGGTCGATCGCTACATCTTCAGCGTTAACCCAAGCGTGACCGCCTGGTCAGATGGACAGGCGGCGTTCGCAGCATCGCCGGGCTCGGGTATGCTGCTGCGCCACTTCAACACCACCTTCGAGTGTGCAACGAGCCTCTGGTTCGCCGAACAGATGGTGGCGCCACCCGAAGAATAGCGGCTCGCGCTGGGCAACGGCGTCAGCGCGTCGTTGCTCAGCGTCTGAGCGATCGTCTAAAAGTCATAGGGACCCGCCGCCATGAGGGCTTGCGGCAACCAGGTCTCGTGGATGTGCAGCCAGCGCAGGCGATCGCCGTCGATCTGGAACAGCACCGTGGCCAGGCGCGCATTATCCGGCGGCGTGGACGCCCGGGCGTTGCGCTGCCATTCCTCATAGGTGGCCAACACATGCTCCGGGAACACGTGGTGCACGTTGACGTTTCGGATCTGCACCCGGAAGTCTGCGTTGCTCCCATAGCCCTGCCGGACGGAACCGGCGAGGTCCTCGAGGCCGAAGAAGTGGCCCGCGGGCGGGATGAACACGAGATCGGCCGCAAAGCGATCAAGAAAATCCGCTTTGAATACCGTTTCCGGCAAGGTGCCCCCGAACCAGCCGACGAAGAACTCGTGTAACGCTTCAACTTCGGCGCGGACCTGCGCGGTGAGGGCTTCCGTGGTCATAGGCATGGCTCCCGTCGGGTGGCTGGCTATAGTACGACCCCTGTTGAGACACGACACAGCTGAGTTGAACGCCGTGAACGAGCATGCCCTGGACGAGCGGACGCGCGCAGCCCTTCGCAGCATCCTCGGTGCAGCCCCGCTCGACGTCACCGCCATGGATGGCGCCACCTCCGCCGATCTTTATCGCATCCGCATGGACCAGGGAGATGCAGTGCTGAGACGGTTTCGCGAGGATCGCTGGGAGGCGTCGGCGGACATGCTCGTGCAGCGGGAGCTCGACATACTCGCAGCCCTCGCCGACGTCGATCTGCAGACACCCCGCCCCCTGGGTCGATTGCCGGAGAACGGCGTGCTCATGTCACTGCTGCCGGGCCGGGTCCATCTGCCCGCTGAGCCACCCGGGCACTGGCTGGACGCGCTCGCCGGTACCCTCAGCGATATCCACGAGACCACAGTCCTTGTCGAGCAGACCTATGAATCCTGGAACAACGCCACCCAGGAGGATCGTCCGGACTGGTGGTCGGACGAGGCACTGTGGGAGTCGGCGTGGTCGCGACTGCGTCAGCCACCGTCATGGACACCCGGCTTCATACACCGTGACTACCACCCGGTGAACGTGCTCTGGGAAGCAGACCGGATCAGCGGCATCGTCGACTGGATCAATGCCTGCATGGGGCCGGCGGGGGTGGACGTGGCGCATTGCCGCTTGAACCTCGCGCTCATGTACGGCCAGTCGGCCGCCGATCGTTTTCTGGCCGGTTACAAGCGAGCGATGCCCGGCTACCAGCACGAACCCTACTGGGATCTCGATGATGCCTTCAGCGCCCTGCCGGAAGTGACGCCCTATGCGCCGTGGGAGAGCTTTGGCCTCCATGGCCTTTCGACGGGCCTGGTCCGCGAACGCTTACTCGTGTTCGTGGCGGCGGCCGTCAATCACCCCGGCACCGCATGAGCGGGGGCACTACCGTCAGCTGCGAAACTCAGTCACGCGGACGAAGCGGTCCCCGTCGAAATCAAACAGGTGTGCGTAACGCCTTTCGAAGGGTGCGCCTTCCACCGTGGTTCCTCTCCCGGCGTTCAGACAGAGCACGGTGCTGCCTTCTTCAACAAACCGCTCAACGGTTGTGCTGATGCCTCCCGGCAGGAACTGAAAGAGGGGCGAGATCAGTCGGTCATGGATGTTCTGGCGGCCTTCGTAGATGCCGCCCATGGGATCATCGTCGATCCGATTGTCCCAGACCGCATCTTCGGCGAAGAACGCCATGAGGGCTTCCACACCGCCACCGGCGCCAGCGGCATAAAAAGCTTCGACGATTTCCCGTTTCGACATGGGGGATCTCCGGGTCCTGTTACCCGGCAGTCCGGGTAACGGGCACCGTCAGCAGCTCAGCCCTTGAACTCGCCGATCACCGACGAGATGGACTCTTTCGCATCACCAAAGAGCATGCGCGTGTTTTCGCCGAAGAACAGCGGGTTATCCACGCCGGAGAAGCCGGAAGCCATGGAGCGCTTGAGCACAAACACCGTGCGGGCCTGATCGACATTGATGATCGGCATGCCGTAGATCGGGCTGTTTTCGTCTTCCCGGGCTGCCGGGTTGACGACGTCGTTCGCACCGATCACCACAGCCACATCGACGTTGTCGATGCGCGGGTTGATGTCTTCCATCTCCACGAGCTGATCGTAGGGCACGTTCGCTTCAGCCAGGAGCACGTTCATGTGTCCGGGCATTCGACCCGCCACCGGGTGAATGGCGTAGGTCACTTCCGCGCCGTTGTCTTCGAGCATTTCACCGAGCTCGCGCACCACGTGCTGCGCCTGGGCAACGGCCATGCCGTAGCCGGGCACGAAGGTGACAGAGGACGCTGCCTCGAGGATGAGATAGGCATCTTCCGTGTTGATCGGCTTCACCTCGCCTTCCACCTTGGTCGCCGTCTTCACAGCACCAAAGCCGGAGAACAGCACGTTGGCCAGGGATCGGTTCATGGCCTTACACATGATGTTCGTGAGGATGATGCCCGCGGCCCCCACGAGGGAGCCGGCAACGATGAGGATGTTGTTGCCGATGGCAAAACCTGCGGCACAGGCAGCGAGGCCCGAGTAGCTGTTCAAGAGCGAGATCACCACGGGCATGTCTGCACCACCGATGGGAATCACCGCCATGACGCCGAGCACCAGCGACAATCCAATCACCGCGTAGAAGTAGGGTGAGTCGACAGACGGATCCAGCGCGAACATGACGCCGCAGTACACGAGAGCGACGAGAATCCCGGCGTTGACGATGCGCTGGGCGCCAAAGACGATCGCGGCGCTCGTCATCACCTCGGACAGCTTGCCCCAGGCGATGATCGAACCGGAGAAGGTCACCCCACCGATCAGCACGGACAGCATGATGGTCACGACCGTAAAGGTGGTGTTACCCGGCGTGTAGAGGGCGGCCCAGCCGACGAAGAGACTGGCAATACCCCCGGAGCCGTTGAAGAGCGCCACCATCTCCGGCATGGAGGTCATGGCGACCTTCTGCGCAGCAAAGGCACCGACAATGGTGCCGAGAATGATGCCTGCGGCAATCCACTGGTATTCGACGATGCCGCGGGACGCGAGCGTCACCACGATGGCGAGCAGCATACCGATGGCAGAAAGCTGGTTGCCCCGCACGGCAGTTGCCGGCGAGCTCATCTGCTTGAGGCCGAAGATGAAGAGAACGGCAGCAACGATATAGATGCCGTTGATCAGTTCTGCACTCATGACTGACCTCCCGCGCCCGCATCATCTTTTTTCTTGAACATGCTCAGCATGCGGTTGGTCACCATGTAACCACCGGCCACGTTGATGGTGGCAAAAAACACGGCCAGGGTACCGAGCCAGGTGGCCCACTCGGAAAGACCAGCGCCCGCAGACCCGAGGGCACCAACCAGCGTAATGCCGGAGATTGCGTTGGCACCGGACATGAGCGGCGTGTGCAGGGTTGCCGGGACTTTGGAGATCAGCTCGAAGCCCAGAAAGATGGACAGCATCAACACAAAGCCGAGAAAAATCGCTTCCATGATTGGGCTCCCTTAGAGGTTCTTGATCGTTTCGTTAACGATGGCGCCACCCTGGGTGATGATGCTGGCGGCGGCAATTTCATCTGAGCGGTCCAGCTCGAGCTTCTTCTCCTCGTCGTCCCAGAAGTGGTCGATGAGGTTGTAGAGATTGTTCGAGTACATTTCGCTCGCGTTCTTCGCGACTTCGCTCGGCAGGTTGCCCTGGCCGACGACCTTCACCCCATTGATGTCGACCACTTTGTCGAGCTCGGAGCCTTCGACGTTGCCGCCGGTTTCCACGGCCATGTCGATGACGACGCTGCCCGGCTGCATGGCTTCCACCATGTCCCGGGAGACGATCTGCGGCGCGGGGCGGCCGAAGAGCTGTGCCGTCGTGATGACCACGTCCGACTGACTGATGACCTTCTTCTGGCCTTCTTTCTGCAGCTCGATCTGTTCGGGTGTGAGCTCTTTGGCGTAGCCCTGATCGGTCTGCCCCGTATCACCGAGGTCGATCTCGACGAACTTGGCGCCAAGGGACTGCACCTGCTCGGCAACGACCGGGCGGGTGTCGAAAGCTTCCACGCGAGCGCCGAGACGCTTGGCGGTGGCGATGGCCTGAAGCCCAGCCACGCCTGCGCCAATAACAAAGACCCTGGCCGGGGCAATGGTGCCAGCGGGGGTCATCATCATCGGCATGATTTTCGGGCAGTGGAAAGCAGCCTGGACCACTGTCACGTAGCCCGCGAGGTTCGCCTGCGACGAGAGTGCGTCCATCTTCTGCGCGAGCGTCGAGCGCGGGATCATCTCCATGGAGATCGACGTAACACCTTGCGACGCCATGTTCGCAACCAGCTCCTTCTCGTTGAAGGGATCGAGGAAGCTGATGTGAATCGCGCCGGACTTGAGGGCAGCAACGTCTTCGTCGTCAGGCTTGCGTACCCGGAACACGATGTCCGCCCGGCTCAGAAGCCCGGCACGATCCGACTCGACTTTGACGCCCACTTCTTCGAAGGCAGCATCCGGAAAGCCTGCGTTGTTGCCAACACCGGACTCAACGGCGATCTCGAAGCCGGCGTTGATTAACTTTTTTGCGTTCTGCGGCACGAGCGCGGCGCGCAGCTCGCCCGGCCAGGTTTCCCTGGGCACAGCGATAAGCATGCAAATCCCCCAATCCAGGTCGTTATAGTTCGAAGCGCAGATCAGTCCCCCGCGCGATGGGGCAACTTAGCTAAACGATTGGGCGAAAACAACTTGTGCCATGCACAATCTCTCCCGAATTGTTTAAGCGCCTTGCAACCCGCCAAGCCAGTTCCCACAATCCTTCGACCGCTCAGGGGAGGGGATCTCGAGCCAAATGACAGCCGCCAACACCCGCGCCGGCACCTCCGGACGTGCCTTTCTGGTCGGCGTGAGCGTCGCCTTCGTGCTCGGCGTGCTGGTCTCGCTGGCCATCCGTCCTCCAGGGGACGCTGCCCCGACCGCTGACCTGACCACCGATTCGGACCAGCCCCAGGCACGGATCCGCTGGCGCATGCCGGTCTCCTTCCAGAGCACCATGCCTGTGCTCGGCGACAATCCCATCTACGTCACGGAGCAGATTCGCGTTGCCAGCGGCGGTGAAGTGGACATCACCATCTATGAACCCGGCGAAATCGTGCCCGCCTTCAGCATCACTGACGCGGTTCGGGACGGCAAGGTGCAGGTGGGTTACACCTGGCTGGGTTACGACCAGGGTAAGGTGCCGGCCTCACCGCTGCTCGGAGCGGTCCCCTTCGGGATGGAACCCTGGGAGTTCGCCGCCTGGTGGTACGAAGGCGGCGGTCGGGAACTCGGCCAGGCGCTCTATCACAAGCAGGGCTCGCACATTCTGCTCTGCGGCATGACGGGCCCGGAAACCGCCGGCTGGTTCCGGGAACCCGTGCGTTCGCTTGCAGACGTCGAGGGGTTGAAGATCCGCTTCGCTGGGCTCGGCGGCAAAGTCATCGAGCAGGCCGGGGCTTCTGTGACCATGCTTCCCGGCGGCGAGATCTTCCAGGCGTTGGAGAAAGGCGCCATCGACGCTACGGAGTTCGCGCTGCCAATCGTCGATCAGGCTCTCGGCTTCAATCGCATCGCCAGCTACAACTATTACCCGGGCTGGCATCAGCCGGGCACCTTTTCGCACCTGGCCGTAAACCTGGAGACCTGGAACGCGCTGTCCGCGGCCGATCAGAGCCTCCTGGAAACCGCCTGCACGGCCGGCGCCATGCGAAACCTGGCCAATTCCGAGGCAAAACAGGGCGCGATCATCGCCGGTTTCGCGGACGTGGGTGTCACCGCAGAGACATTACCCATGGACGTGTTGCGGGAGCTCGAGCGGATCACGGAAGCCGTCATGGCCGACGAAGCGGCTCGCGATGCGGACTTCGCCGCCATCTATGCCTCGCAGCGGGCCTTTCGCGACGACTACCGGCACTGGAAGTCCCGCGCCTACCTGCCGCGGGACTTTTAGCTTGGACCTGCCGGAGACCCGACTCTCACGAGTCGTGGAACCGCTGCTCGCGTTGATCGGTCGCTGGACCGGCTATCTCTGGGTCGTGCTCCTGGGCGTGATCGTCACCAATGTCGTGCTCCGCTATCTGCTTCAGGAAGGTCGGGTGGAGTTCGAGGAAATTCAGTGGCACCTCTACGCGACGGGTTTTCTCCTGGCCCTGGGTTACGCCGTGCAGACCGACTCCCACATCCGCGTGGACGTGCTCCACGAACGTTTCGCCCCGACGACGCAGGCCTGGATCGAGCTCTACGGCATTGTGCTCTTTCTGCTGCCCTTCATCGCGCTGATGCTGTTTTTCTCTGTGCCTTTCGTCGCTGCAAGCTTCGCGCTCTCGGAAACCTCCAATGCGCCGGGTGGTCTGCCCTTCCGCTGGGCCATCAAAGCCATGCTGCCGCTCGGTTTCGCACTGCTGGGCCTGGCGACGGTTTCGCGGCTGTCGCGGGTCTGGAAGTTCCTATTCAGTCCCAGTGCTGACGGAGACAACGGCGGACACCCGGCTGCAAACGCCGAGACTGCAACGCGGGCGGGAGACCCCAACCGTGCCGGCTAACGAGATTCTCGCCCTGGCCATGTTCGCGAGCTTCATTGCGCTAGTGTTCACCGGCTTCCCGGTGGCCTGGATCCTCGGCGGGCTGTCCGTGCTGTTCACCGCTCTGGCCATCGTTCTGGAAGTCGACTTCAACGTGCCCGTGGGCATGGGCTGGGATTACACGTCGCTCACCGTCGATCGGGTCTGGAACGTCATGGAGAACTGGGTGATGGTCGCCCTGCCCATGTTCATCTTCATGGGCCTGCTCCTCGACCGCTCCGGCATTGCCAACCAGCTGATGGTCAGTTTCTCCCGACTGTTCGGTGGCATCCGCGGCGGCCTGGCCATCACGGTCACCCTGATCGGCGTGCTCCTGGCGGCAACCACCGGAATCATCGGCGCATCGGTCGTGCTGCTGGCGCTGCTCGGCCTGCCGGTGATGCTGAATCAGGGTTATGACAAGTCCCTCGCCACGGGCACCGTCTGCGCGGTCGGGACGCTTGGTATCCTCATTCCGCCGAGCATCATGCTGGTGCTCATGGCTGACCGCATGTCCATGAGCGTTGGCGATCTGTTCCTGGGCGCCGTGTTTCCCGGCATGCTTCTGGGCGGGCTGTACATCGCCTATCTGCTCGCCTACGGCCTGCTGAAACCGGACGGGGCACCGGCGGCTGAACACGACGCCATCGACTGGGCGGCGATCGTCGATCTTTTCAAGGCCATCCTGCCGCCCGCGTTTCTGATTCTGGCGGTGCTCGGCAGCATCTTTCTCGGCGTCGCAACGCCCACGGAGGCAGCGGGCGTCGGGGCAGCGGGTGCCTGGCTCCTCGCCGCCCTTAAGAAGCAGCTCGGCGGCGGCGTCATGCGGGAGGTCCTGGACGAAACCACCCGCACCACGGCCTTTATCTTCGCGGTGCTGCTCGGCGCCACCGCCTTCTCCCTGGTGCTGCGCGGCCTCGGTGGGGACGAGCTGATTGAAGGCGCACTCCTGGGCCTGCCTTTCGGCGCCACCGGCATCGTCATCTGCATCCTCATCGCGACCTTTCTGCTCGGTTTCTTCCTGGACTGGATCGAACTGACCCTGATCATTCTGCCCCTTGTTTCGCCGGTCGTCGTCAACCTCGGTTTTGATCCGGTCTGGTTCACGATCCTCTTCGCCGTGTGTCTGCAGACGAGTTTCCTGACCCCACCGGTGGGCTTTGCCATCTTCTATCTGAAAGGCGTGGCGCCCGAAGGCATCGACGTGGGTACCATTTACCGGGGCGTCGTGCCTTTTATCGCTCTGCAGCTCATCGGGCTGGTGATTCTCTTCAACTGGGAAGCCCTGGTGACCTGGCTGCCCGCACAGGCTTACGGCTCTTAGACACCACCGGCTGCCGGCAAAGGCGGCGCTTCCCGTTCCCAGCCAGCCGATCACGTTGCGCTCACCCCGATCAGCTACATTCCGACCCTGACAGCAACCCATTCGATGCGAGTAATGAACGGCACATCCATGCAACACAACTTCAAGCTGGCGAGTTCGGTGCTTGCCACCTTCGCGCGCGCGGGTCAGGGCATCGCCACGCAACCCGCAGCGCTTCGCCCCGAAAAACCCCTGGTGCTCTACGAGTTCGAAGCCTGCCCCTACTGCCGCCTGGTGCGGGAAGCGCTGACCGAGCTGGACCTGGACGTTCTCATTTATCCCTGCCCCAAAAACGGGACCCGCTTCCGGCCGCGCGCCGTCGACATCGGGGGCAAGGCTCAGTTCCCGCTGCTGGTTGATCCAAACACCGGTGAAGCACTCTACGAATCCGCCGATATCATCGCCTATCTCTATCGCACCTACGGCCAACGCAACCTGCCCCTGCACTGGAACGCCATGGCCCTTCAGGTGCTCGCATCGTCGCTGGCCGGTCTGCCTCGCTCAGCCGCCGGGCGCAGCGTTCGACCCTCGCGCGCGCCAGAGCAGCCGCTGGAACTCTACAGTTTCGAATCCAGCCCCTTTGCCCGCCTCGTACGGGAATATCTTTGCGAACTCGAAGTCCCCTACCTGCTCCGCTCCATGGGACGTCGAACCCCGGCCGACTGGGTCCCTCCCCCGGTGCGCGAGGCCATGGCAATCGGCGCGGACCCGGGCACGCCCAACCGCAAGGCCCTGCTGGACCGTGCTGGCGCCATCTCGATCCCCTATCTGGCTGATCCAAACACGTCGACGGAGCTTGCAGAATCCAGCGACATTCTCGCTTACCTGCGTAAAACCTACGCGCTGTAGTCAGCTCGCGAGGACGTCCGCAAAGGCCTCGAGATCGGCCATGCTGTGCAGGTCTCTATTGAAGTGCGGCACCAGGCGCCGTTCCAGATCGAGATGGTCGATCATCGTGAGCGCACGGGCATCGGCGGCCGCAAGCGCAACGGCTTCCCGATGGGTACCAAGCAGCCGCTCGGTCAGAGAATCGGCCCCTGGATCGCCGAGGCCATCGAGCAAGCTACGCTGACTCGTCGACAGCTCGACCGCGCGGGGTGCGCCGTGGGCCCTATTGACGAGCACGCCGCTGACGCCGATACGATCGGTCTCGAGTCGCGCAGCGAAACGCTCTGCCTGGCCGAGACTCACGGGTTCCGGCGCGCAGACCAGCAGAAATCGGGTTTCAGGCTGCTTCATGAGAGACAGCACCCGCTCTGATCGCGCCTTCAGACCGTCGAACATGCTCGAGAACGCGAGCAGAAAGTTGGAGAGATCGGCCAGCATCTCGAGGCCGGTGAGACGCTCGAGGAACTTCAGGGTCAGGGCAGAGGATTGCCGGAAGAAATTGAACTGAGCCCGGGCGGCCACCCCATAGGGCGCCAGTAACATCTGCGTGAAGGTGCCGTCGAGGAGGTCGATGAGGCGCGCTGGCGCATCAAGGAAGTCCAGAGCGTGCTGCGCTGGCGGCGTGTCGACGATGAGCAGATCGTAGTCGCCGCCGTCGGCAATCTCGAGCACCCGCTCCATGGCAATCAGTTCCCGGGAGCCACCCAGCGTCGTCGACAGCTGCTGATAGTAGCTGTTGGCAAAAATCGTATCGCGCACGCCCGCATCGGGCGCATAGGTTTCCACCATGCGATCGAAGGTGCGTTTGCTGTCGAGCATCATCGCGGCCAGGGACCCGGAAGCCTGCAGGGTTACCGGGCGGGGTTCGTTGTCGAGGCTGTCGAGCCCCATGGCCTGGGCGAGACGCCGCGCGGGATCTATGGTCATGACGACGGCGCGCCGACCGGCGCGGGCCGCGAGCACGCCAAGGGCCGCCGCACTCGTGGTTTTTCCAACGCCACCGGCGCCACAGCAGACAATGATTCGTCGCTCCCGAACCAGAGCCTCCATATCGAGCGGAGCTTCCGCTTCAGCCAAGACTCGAGCCCTCCAGGCCACGCACCACCGCATCCAGAAGCGGTCCGGGCTCGTGGTCGACGACCCGTGGCACTTCGATGGTTGGTAACGCAAGATGACCGAGCTCGGCCAAAGCCTCCGACTGACTGGTCGACCGCTGGTGAACCTCGGCGGCGCAGTCGCGCAGGGTCGCCAGCGCTTCATCGGCGGCACCAAGCCCCATCAGTCGCTCAAACTCCGCGTCGCTGAAGGGTGACAACACCCGCTGGTTGATCACCACGGGGCCGGTGGCCATGCGCCGGTCCGCACAGAAGCCGGCAAGCTCGCCCGCTTCGCGCACGGCCATCTCCTCGGCGAGGGTAACGAGCACCGTGCGCGTGCGTTCAGGGTCGAGGAGCAGGTCCTGGATTTTCCGGGCGTTGTGGTTCAGCGGGCCAACAAGCACGGCTTTCAGGGTTGCGGCCGGCACATCGAGGAGCGTTTTGAGATGCCCTGTCGCAGGCGCGTCCACGATTACCTGCTCAAAGGGAGAATCGGTGGCGAGATCGTAGAGCTTGCCGAGGCACATGAGTTCCTCGAAACCGGGCGCCGCTTCCGCAAAATCCCGGAACATGCTGCTGCCGAGGAACGCATCGTACAACCCGGAAAACGGCACTTTTCGACGCACATATTCGCGGATGGCGGGGAGCGCCTGCACCCGCATGACGCTCAGGTTCTGGCCGGCTTCAACGGGTTCGTAACTGAGCGGCACCTCGAAGACCGGGTGGTGCTCGGCAATCGAATCGAAGCTGACCAGCACGGTCCGGCGCCGGCGCGCGCTGAGATCTGCGAGGGCGCTCGCAATGAGCGTCTTGCCGACACCCCCTTTACCACTGACCAGTACCAGACGTTGCTGAAACACGCTCTAACCAATCGCTGCCAAACTGCCGCCGGACCCTGCGCTCAGCGCGGGGCACCACTGCAGTTTCTCCATTATCGCCCGTTGCGGCAAAATAGGCGTCAAGGACAGAGCGCCTGCGGGTGAAATTCCATGAGTACCTACGAAGTCGTCGCGCGGAACTTCTCCGAAGCCCACGAAAACCGCATGCACAGCGACGATATCGCCCAGAAATACGGGTTCGCGGGGGCTCTGGTCCCCGGCGTTGCGGTTTTCGGCCATCTCACCCATCCGCTGGTGGAACGCTTCGGGGAGCGTTGGTTGAGCGAATCGGTCAATGAAACCCGTTTTCTGAAACCCGCCTACGACGGGGACCGTCTGATCATCTCACTGGCGGAGCAGGCCGACGGAATGCTGGTGCAGGGCCACAACGAGGCGGGGACCCTCCTCGCGGAGCTGCGCAGCCGCTTCCCGAAGACACCGCTTCCCCTGGAAGATCAGACGCCATTCAGGGCCCCCAGACGAGACGCTGAGCGCCTGGAGATCAGCTGGGACACGATTACGGAAGGTGAGCCGTTCCCGGAGTGGCACTTCCAGGTGATCACGGACGAGAACACCCGCTACAGCGAGCAGATCGCCGACGAGTTGCCCCTGTACCGGCATATCGCGCACCCGCATTGGCTGCTCTCGGTGGCCAATCAGGCGCTCACCCGCGAGTATCAGATGCCCGCGTGGATCCACGTGGGGTCAGAGATCCGCTTCCGGGACCTGGTTCGCGTGGGCGACACGCTAGCGGTTAACGCCGTGCCCCTCGAGAAGTGGGAGCGCAAAGGCCACCAGTTTGTTCGCCTGTATCTCACCTACAGCCGCCTCGATCAGGTCACCACAGAGCTCTTTCACACGGCAATTTTCCGGGTGGCCGAATGATGCGTATTGCCGTCCTGGCTTCTCACGGAGGGTCGATCATGCAGGCGGTGATCGATGCCTGCGAAGCAGGGAGCCTCGATGCGGAAGTCGCCCTGGTGATTTCCAACAACTCGGAAGCAGGCGCGCTGGAACGGGCACGGCAGCACAATATCCCGACCGCCCACCTCTCCGGCAGGACGCACGAGGATCCTGCGGCACTCGACGTCGCCATTGAATCAGCTCTCGTGGAGGCAGGCGCTGAGTGGGTGCTGCTCGCGGGCTACATGAAAAAGCTCGGCGATCGGACGCTGGCTGCCTATCGAGGCCGCATTCTCAATACGCATCCTGCCCTGCTGCCCAGCTACGGTGGCCGTGGATTCTACGGACGAAAAGTCCATGAAGCAGTGCTCGAGGCCGGTGACCGGGAATCCGGCGCAACGGTGCATCTGGTGGACGGCGACTACGACACGGGCCCCATTCTCGCGCAGGTGAAGGTGCCCGTGCGCAGCTACGACACCGTCGAGTCGCTGGAAGCCCGGGTGAAGGAAGCCGAACGCAAGCTGATCGTCACTACCCTGGAGGAGCTGGCGAGCCGCCGCGAGGCCTCCAATTACTGATTACCACCTCCGGCCCCTGACGGCCGAGGATGCGGAGGTCTACCGCGCGTTTCGACTGTTCATGCTCGCAGAGGCACCGACCGCATTCGGCGCCGACCACGACGAGGCAGCCCAGCGCCCGCTGGAACACTTTCGAGAACGGACGAGCTACGCCGCAGACAACTTCATCATCGGCGCTTTCAGCAGCGCAAACGCCGATGGGCAGCTGATCGGCAGTGCCGGAGGTTTGCGGGAGCAGGAACCGAAACGACGGCACCTGGGCTTGATCTGGGGCATGTACGTGCACCCGGACCATCGTGGAGCAGGTCTTGCTGCCGAGCTCCTTAACGAGGTGCTCAGGCGGCTGGAGGCACTCAAGGGGTTATCAGCCATCGGCCTGAGCGTCACCGTCGGCAACCGGCCGGCCCAGGCGCTCTATGAGAGCGCCGGTTTCAAGGCCTGGGGTGAGGAACCACTCGCGCTTCGCGTGGACGGCGCGGACCATGGCGAACTGCACATGATCCGCCTGCTGAGCGCAAACTGAGCGCTGCCCGTCAGTCGTCCTCGGCGGCGAGCCTCAAGGTGTCCGCGGGATCCGCCAGAGAACCGAAGTCATCCCAGTCCGCCTGAACGGAGCGTCCTTCGCTGAGACCGGCAGCGAGGAGTGCGAAAAACTCTGAGCGGGTGACCGTCTCATTGTCGAGGTCCACGTACCTGGTGGTGCCAAGGAGCTCCCGCACCGCGACGCCCTGGATCTCCACCGTTTCGGCCACCTGATCGAAACCCGTCAGCGGCCCGCGTAGCTTCGCTTCGGTATCTGCAGATTCACGTTCGAGCTCCACCGCGACAACCGCGCTTCCTGAGGGGAAGCCGCGTATCTCCACATAATCGCCATTCATCAGGTTCGCGAGCGTGAACGGCTCCACGTCGCCTTCATCGTCTTCGAGTTCCGTGCTCGCCCGCACCTCGAAGGTAACGCCAAGCGCCGTCACAGTGCCTGCAGTGACGTCCACGTCCGTTACGACACCTTCGACTCGAACGAGGGCATCGTCGAGGAACTCGATCTCCTCGGCGACGATCACACCGCTGGCATTCGCCGTACCTTCCAGCTCAATGGAAACACCAGCAGCCAGCTGGCCGATATCGCCATCTTCGAAGACCGTGCTTGCCGTCGTCGTGACCGAGAGGCCGTTGACGGAAAAAGAAGTGGCCGAGCTGAAACTGGTGATCAGGCCAGCCAGCTCGACTTCTGCGCCCTCTTCGATTTCGGGCTCCGGCAAAAGCTCGACGGCACCAACGGTGGCGCTGGCCGGCGCTGTGAAGTCACCAGGCGCCAACCGCACTTCCACGAGCTGGCCATTGGTCAGACTCGCACCATCAAAGTCGACGAGCGTCGCGCCGCTGTAAGCGACACTCAGCCCGCCCAGGGTGAAGGTGGCGGTAGAACTGTCGAGATCGGAGACCGCTCCGATTGCCTTGTACTCTGCGAGCGCCGTCTCGAGTCCCACATAAGTCGCAAGCACACGGCCTGCGCCATCTATCGGCCCACTCACCTCGAGCAGATCACTTTCCACAATGTCTTCCACGAGGACACCCTGGAAGAGCGTGGATGCCGAGGTCACCACCGTCTGTCCGAGCACCGTGAGTTCGTAGATGCCTGCAGCCGCATCCACAGCAACCGGGGTGGCGGAGACAGGACCGCGAAGGTTGGAGCGATAGAAGACTTCGTCGGCTTCGTCCTCGTCGAGGTCGCCGACGATCACCACGTAGAAGCCCTCGCGCAGATCATCCTGGGAGAAGCCGGACACGCCTTCGATGTAAAACTCGGCGTCGTCGGTTTCGAGCGTCAGCCCGTTGATGAGGATGCTGCCGAATCCGTCGATGTCACCAACGACCCCACCACTGCCACCAGCACCGCTACCGAACTGGAAGGACGGCGACGGACCACCACCACCACCAAAGCCTCCGCTTCCGCCGACGCCGGTGTCCTGAGCGGCGGGACTGCAGCCTGCGAGCAGGAACGCTGCGACCAGAAAAGTACCGCGAATCTTCATGTCCTGTTATCCCTTGGTCCCTTCCGGGTCCTCGTCGTTATCCATTGGACGCTTGGCCGGGCGAATGATCTGATACACGCCGACACCCAGCTCGAAGCGGTCGTCGTCCCCCGACCAGTCCCGCTTCATGTCGCGTTCGCTCAACCAGCGGTTGAGCTCTTCGATGACGGGTTTGGAAAGCTGGCGCGAGTAGGCGTTGAACTCTTCCACGTGCTGCGCGGGCACATTGTCGGAGAGCACTTTGACCTGAAAGTGTGTGTCGTCCGGGCCAGCCTGCATGTTGTGGTCAATGATTTCGATGAACTCGGCTGTGTCGATGCCGAGGATTTCTGCAACGGCTTCAGGGTCCTCAGCGGGCACATAGCCTCGCGAAGTCATCTGCAGCTTCCCTTCCATCTCCTCTATCGCGCCAACGCGGAGGAGTTCATCGGCAATGGCTCGTGGCTGCATGTCACCACTGTATTTCTTGACCAGAGCCACGAAGCTTGGGTTGCCTTCGTCGAAGCTCAGGCTCTGCGGGTCGCCATTGGCATCCTGAAAGTCTTCGTCTCTGAGCCAGGCGCCGAGGACGGTTGCGGCACGATTCCAGCGCGCACGGTCATCGTTGGCGAGCGCGTCGCCTCTCAGGCGAGCGACCTCTTTCCGGTTCAACCCGGTGATCACTGAGATTCGTGCGGTGGTCTGGCGTTTGCCCTCGAGGCCGAACTCGGCTTCGGCAACATCCACATAGGTCTTACGGACGAGCTCCGTAAGGGCGTCGGAAGGAATGCCATTGCGCAGCAGGATGCGGACCAGCGGATAGAGAATCCGCCGTGCCGCATCGAGTAGCTTACTTTCTATGGACATTACTTCCTTAAAGCCCTCGCCTCAGTCTTCGAGGCTCAGCTCCTTCGCAGGGCTCAGTGTATCCATCTGAGCACTATCCCAATCCACGTCGACGACGCTTTGACCCGCATAGAGGCGGTCGAAAAACGCTTCTGCCGTAAGCGATTCATCATCGTAGCCTTCGTAGCGAGTGCTGCCGTCCGTGACGATCGTCTGCTCGAGAATCGTGAGCGTACCGGCCGTTTCGTCAAAGGACTCGACGGTGCCTCGCAGGCCAGATTCATCTTCCTCATCACGTTCCAGCTCTTCCGCGACGATCGTCCCATTCCGCTCCATGCCTTCGACGTCAACGAAGTCTCCCGCCATGAGGTCATCAATGGACAGAGCGTCATCGTCACCTATGCTGTCTTCGAGTTCAGCCGAGGTGAGGTCAACCGCTACGCCGAGAACTACGATGCTGGTGTCTCCCACGGAGTTGATGATTCCCGATACGCGGGCTTCGTTGTCTTCAAACTCAATCTCTTCCGCCAGCAGGCGACCTTCAAGCAGGTTACCTTCCACTTCGAGCCGTACACCGGGCTCAATATCTTCGGCAGCACCGCCCGAGAACTCTGTAGAGGAGTTGTGCTCGACTTCAATGGATCCTATGAAGAATCGAACGTCGTTGATGACCTCGGTGACCAGACCTTTGATCTCGAACTCGCGATCGCTGTCTGAATCAGAGTCGTCGTCGGAATCGCTGATGCCGTCTCCATCGAGATCGTCATCGTCCTCATCTTTGAACTCGACGCGGTATTCGCCTTCCACCTCAGTGGCATTCAGGGCGAGATCACCGGCCATATAGGCACGCGTTTCGTCTTCCACCTCCACGAGACGGCCATTGGCCAGACCGCTGCCGAGATCGTCCAGCTCGGCGCCGGAGTAGTCTACGAGAAGTCCACCGATACGGAAGGTCTGCGCAGAAGTATCCAGGTCGCGGATCTGGCCAAGCACCTCGTACTCATCCACCTCGCCTAAGGACTTCTCTTCGATGAAGAGCGCTTCGATTTCATCGTTCTCATTGCGGTAGCCGCTGACCTCGACGATATCGCCCTGATCGATGTCAGCCAGGGATATGCCATCATCGAAGTAGGTGTCCGCGGAGACGAGGATCGTCTGGCCCATGGCAACCAGCGAATCAGTGCCTACTGAATCGACGGGGCCTTTCAGCTCTTCGTCGAACTCCACGTCGTCGGCGATCCATTCACCTGCCGAGTTTTTCGAGGAAGCGCGCACCTTAACGATCATGCCGATTTCGAGATCATCTTCATCGACCTCGTCGTCGTCCTTACGATAGTTCGCGCCACTGGTTTCGAAGCGCTCACCATCCACAAAGACGCTGCCAAAGCCGGTAATCGGCCCAACCTTCACGGTCGATGGCCCGGTCGTTGCGGACCCAGACGCAGGACCGGCAACCGGCGCGGAGCTTGAGTCACCGCCACCACAGGCTGTCAGCAATAAAGGCAAACTTATAGACAATACGAGCGATCTGATCCTTGTATCCATGCTTCGGCTCCTAGTTTACGCACTGCATCAACGAAGAACGGGGAATATTTTCCCATCACTTTATAAACGGGAATATATTCCCATTTATACGCAGAGGTAAACGGAAACCTGTGACGGCCGTCACGAATCGGTCTTTTTTGTTTTGGGGAGACCGCCGGTGCCCGACGGGCTGCTGTCTGTTGTAGCGTCGGCTCAGCGGGCGGTGGTCTCTATGCGGAGGGTTCCCTCCAGAGTGCGGTGCACGGGGCACCGATCGGCGATCTCGAGCAGCCGCGCTCGTTGCGCCTCATCAAGCGGCCCGGTAAAGCGGATCTCGCGGCGCAGCACCTCGAGCTGATGCTTACCGTCCTCACAATCTTCACAGTCTCTGGCATGTTCACGGCTGTGCGTCAGGACAATATCCACGTCTTCGAGCGGCCACTTCTTGCGGTTCGCATAAAGGCGAATCGTCATGGAGGTGCAGGTGCCGAGGGCCGCCAGAAGGTGCTCATAGGGATCGGGCCCGAGATTGTCTCCCCCCATCCGCTTCGGCTCATCTGCTAACCAGTGGTGGTCGTCCGAGTAAACGTCCCTAAGAAAACGCTGGTTCCCTTCGCCAATGCGGATGGCGCCGCTGGCAACGGGTTCGCGTGCTGCCGCCTCGGGCGCCGGGAGATAGCTTTCCGCCCAGGCCGCAATCGTGGCGGCCACGTACTGAGCACGGTCGAGGGCCGAGAGCAGGTGATCGGCCCCATCGATGGAGATGAAACTCTTCGGATGGCGCGCCGCCAGAAAGATGCGGCTTGCTTCATCGATGGAGACGACATCATCGAGCGGCGCGTGCAGCACCAGCAGGGCCTTCTTCCAGCTACCGATCACTGCGCCCAGGTCATGTCCGCCAAGATCGTCGAGAAACTGCTTCTGAATCCGAAAGCTCCGGCCTGCCAGCGAAACTTCAGCCTCCCCTTCGCGCTCGATGGCCTCGATGCTCGCGCCAAACTGCTTGACCACATGTTCCGGCGAAGCGGGGGCCGCGATGGTCGCCACCGCCGTGGACTCAGGGATCTGCGCAGCGGCGTGCAGCACCGCCGCACCGCCGAGGCTGTGGCCGATGAGCAGCTGCGGGGCCATCCCTGTTTCTCGCAGATAGTCCGCAGCGGCAACGAGGTCAGCCACGTTCGAAGAGAAGTTCGTGTTGGCAAAGTCTCCTTCGGACCCGCCAAGGCCCGTGAAATCAAAACGCAGCACACTGATCCCGCGCGCCGTCAGCGTGCGCGAGATCCGTGCAGCCGCGGCAATGTCCTTGCCACAGGTAAAGCAGTGGGCAAAGAGCGCGCAGGCTCTGGGCGGTCGGTCTGGGGTCTCGAGGAGCGCGGCAAGGGTCACTCTGCGTCCGTTCGTAAACTCGATTTTCTCCCTGCCCATCGCTGGCCTCCGTGCAGCACGCATGAAATCGCCAGTAGAAAAAATTAAGGCGCCCAAGTCGAGGGGAGCGACTTGGGCGCCTTTCGTGCAACACCGACATGGGTCTGTAGGGGAGAGAGATGCGCCGGTGTTACTCGCTTCAGGTAATTGCAGGACCCGTGCCAGGTACGGTGACAATCAGATGAAGGCCCGTAAATCAGCAAAAAGACGGGGGTTTTCGTCGTTCAGGTGCCGCGCAATGAACGCCAGAGGTATTCGGCATGGGACTCCGCGCACCAACTTCGCACAAAAACCGAAATGAGCGCTCCAAAACCGAGCGCGATTGGGAAAATCTACCTCGAAACGCGCTCAACCAGCATCGTTGAAGCGCTCCAGCACCTCTTCATGCAACGCCTTGGACCCAGCAGCGATAATTGTGCCGCCAAGACTCGCGTTCCCCCCTTGAGCCGTGGTGACGATGCCTCCGGCCCCTTCAATGATGGGGATCAGCCCCTGGATGTCGTAGGGATTGAGGCCCGCATCAGTCGCAACGTCGACGAACCCCATGGCGAGCATGCCGTAGAGATAACAATCGCCTCCGTAGCGCGTCAGCTTGGCTGACGACTCCAGACGGGCGAATCCATCCCCCTCGACACCTTCGAAGAGTACGGGCGTGGTAGTGGCAACCACCGCGTCGGCCAGAGGCACATTCTGCCGGGTGCTGATGGGCATCGACGTGCCGGCCCGCCTGAACTCGGCCCGATGGCCGTCCCCGCACCAGACCTCCTCCGTGTAGGGCTGAACCATCACCCCCACCACCGGCCGTTGGCCATCAAACAATCCCAGCAGCAGGCCCCAGTGGACCATGCCGCTCATGAACGCCCGCGTGCCATCGATGGGATCGATGACCCAGGTCAGTCCATTCCCGGCCTCAACGCCGAACTCCTCCCCACAGATACCGTGGCTTGGATAGCGGCGCCGAATCTCCTCCCGCAACACCTGCTCCGCAGCCCTATCGGCCTCAGTCACGGGATCGAAACGACCATCCGCCAGTTTGTTCTCGACGCTGGTCGACTGAGTACGGAAATAGGGCAGCGTCTCGCGACCAGCGCGCACAGCAGCCTCGACCGCAAACTCCATGAATTCGCCGCGCTGCTCGGCAGAGACGGCAACGGGATCAGTAAAGCTAAGCATCCTCCAATTATGGCTCAGCCAGGCTCGCCAACCTAAACTCAAACACCGGACCACACCTTTTAAAGGAGAAACGCCATGAGCATTGAAGTCATCAATCCGGAGGCGCACGCCAAAACCGCCGCCAGCTTCCACTTCTCAGCCGCAGCAAGAGCCGCGGGCCTGGTGATCTGCAGCGGTCAGATAGGCACGGGGTCAGACGGGGTGCCAGAAACGGCAGAGGAAGAGTTCCGCAATGCCTGGACAGCCGTCGGAGAGATCCTGAAGGAAGCGGGACTGGGCTACGAGAACATCATCGAGTACACGAGCTACCACGTGAACATGCACGACCACCTGGGCAAGTTCATGAAGGTCCGGGATGAGTTTCTCTCCGAGCCCTGGCCGGCCTGGACCGCAATCGGATGTACGGATTTGGCGGTGCCTGGGGCTCGGGTGGAGATTAAGGTTGTGGCGGGGTAACTGCGCCCTTGCGGCATACCGCTAAATCACAATAGTCGCGATAGCAGGGGTGCAGGTCTTCTACAACAAATCCCGCAGCGGTTAGCGCCTCACCAAACTCTTGGGTGGTGTGCAGCCAGTAGGAACCGTCGTCTTGGTTTTTCGATCCGCGATTGTTCTGCCGAATAGTCTCTACACTATTCAAGAAAAACTTAGCACACTCGACAACCCCGTGATCACGAACAATGTGCTTCATGATGAACCAGCTCCAGTCCATCATGCGGTTGCGTCGTCCGAAATCAATTACGAAAAAGACACCGTCTGGCTTCAACCATCGCTGTATCTTCTTGAGAATCGCTTTCTGAGGCGAGATCGCATAGAGCGCGTTTATGCAAAGAACCAAATCAAATGAAGAGTCAGGAAAGTCTACGCGTTGGAGATATTCTTCCTTGATCGATATGTCACGAATCCCCAAACGCTTATACTTTTCAAGGGCGATTTCGTTCATGACCTTATCGAAGTCAACATGCGTAAATGTCGCTTCTGGTCTCACGCGCGACAGCGCAGAGATATAGTTCCCAGTGCCTGCGCCTAAGTCGCATATGGCTGCGTCCGCTGCCACACCCCACTTGTCGAGTCCTGATCGTAAAGTCTCGATATTCTCGTGGTAACTTGGATTGAACTTAGCCATGAGGTCGTACTGAGTGGCGTAGGCATCCCAATCAATACCCTCATGACCTTCCCCCGAATCGGGCTGCAAGAGAACTTCGTCATGCGTGGTGGCCACTTACTACTCCCAGACGCTGGCTACTTTTGGCTTGCCCAAACAAGGGCGCGAGGTGTCAGGGACGTGTTGTACACAAGCGCCAACACGATTACCAGCGCAGAGCATATTCCAAAGGCGCTATTCATACGGAACTCAGAGAGCATGAGTATCGAGAAACCACCGGCAAGAACAACAGATGTTGTAACCAGCGCAGCCGCCGTCCGATGAATGCTGTACCCCGCTGCCTCCCGTGGCGACAGATCGAGCTCAGCTCGACCATCCCGAAACCTGTATAGCAAGTGGATGACGTCGTCGATGACTACACCGATAGTCACGGCGACAACTAGTGTCGCCGCCATACCGATCTCACCGACGAAGACTCCCCACAAACCAAACCCAGATAGAACCGGAATCGTGGTAGCAAGAAGCACAACGAGAGCAACGCGACCATTCCGATATAGGAACCCAAGCAAGCAGGACGAAAAAGTTAGGCTCAAGAAGATCCCTAGGGCCAACTCACGGATTGAACCACTCGAGAGATGTGCCGTCGGCAACCCCTCACCGGTAATGGTCAACTCAATCGCCTCGTTAGAACGACCTTCCCACCAGTTTTCTATGTGTCGCTCGAAGCCGCGAATGTCGGCCATGGATACATCACCCAGCAGCACTGAGACCCGGACCTTACTGTGATCAACATCGACGAAATCGGTCGTGCTTTGGCCTTTGGCAAGAGCAAGCTCAAACGAAAGAAAATACTGCGCGAGCGCCTCTTCACCAACGGATTCAATCGATTCGGTGCCAGACAGCGAACGCGACACCTCTGACAAAACGTCTAACACCGATAGCACATTTGCGACGTCTGGGTGTCGCCGAATCTCAGCCACCAACTCAGAGACAGTCTCAATCGTTTCTGGATCGTAGATACCACCTGTTTCTTTAGTATCGAGCACGATCTCAGCATGATAGGGCCCCGCTAGACTAGAAGTCACAAACTCCGAATCCACCCGAAAGATATTATCTGCTCCGAAGTAGCGAACGAAGTCTTCGTCAATTCGAAGAAAGAAGACACATGCAGAAGCAATGAGGAATGTTGCGAGAACAAACCCATATCTGTCGTCGCCAGTTTCAATTTTCTTTGCCTTTCTGTTGAGGGCCCGTTGGATTAGCAACAACACCGGAGCTGGGCGCACGACCGATAAGCGCGAGAGAAAGATAGGAACAACTAGCAGCAGAATAGCTGTCCCTACGACAACCCCAAGAGCAGCCAGCATCCCCAACTGTTTAATCGGAGGGGCCGAAACAAAGGCAAGAGAGAGCAAGCCGACCACCGACGTAGCGGCCGCTATCAGAATCGGAGTGGTATTCGCCGAATACGAGCGATCGACGACAAGCCGAACTTCCGCGGCGTTTGCACAAGGATCTCTCGCGATGTGTAGAAAGACATGCATTGATCCAGCAACCACCAAAGTGAATATGACTAGCGGCGATGTAGCCGTTGCCGTGTTTATCGTGTGACCCATCAGCCCAGCCAAACCTAGCGTGATCACGATGGAGGAAACCCCGATACCGACCAAAGCTAGAGTCAAAAAGGCGCTTCGAAGAAAAACCCAGAGAAGCAGCACGAAGAGTATGACCGCCGCCAACACAAGACTGCCTAGATCCTGATTCGACGCATCGACAAAGGCCTGCATCATCGGCACCGCCCCTGTCATGTAAACGGCCAGATCCGGGAACTGTGACTTAAAGTCACCGAGCAACGACCGTGCTTCCCTATCGATTCTTGAAACCACTTCACTATCCGATTCGTCGATATCGACCGACACAACGACAGAAGCAGTCTTCAGATCCGCACTTACATATCTGTTTTTTAAGTGGGGCTTCAAAAACTCGACCGTGGATTCTAGATCGCACACGGTCGGACAGAACTCATCGATCAGTGTACTCAGCACCAACTCGTCTTCCGAGTAGCGGCCGAAGGGGTACGTCGCAGCGGAGTCCACTCTCGTAACTCCGTGGACTCGCCATGCTTCATCGCTCAACCAGCTAATCGCGCGAACCAAGTCTTTGTCTGTATTCAAAGTACCAGTCGAGCTGTTAATGGCTATCAGCAGGTTGGTGTTTGAGCCGAACTCGTCTTCGAAACGTAGCAAGGCTTCAAATTGCTCATGCCCAGGCGCAAAGAAGACACGGTTGTTTGGATCGACACCTAGGCTCGAAGCACCAAACAAACCAACAACTAGCAGTAGAAAGTAACCACCCAGCACCAACCACTTATAACGGAGAAGATCCTGAGTTTTCATACTGCGCTAAATCTAAGACTTGGGCTTCTTAGATCGTTTCGGTCGGCGGAAGGACATGCCTATGTTTGCGAATGGACTCATAGCTTTGTAGAGCATCAGCCTCACCTTATCCATCCCACTAGGTGTGACTGACTGTTGTTCGATGAGAAGGAACGCCAACTCCTTCCAGATGAGGTTCCAGTAGATCGGATTCACATCTCTACCAAGCACCATATCCGTGATGTCCGACATCATCACATTCAGCACCCTGTCGTCTTTCCAGATAGGCTCGGTATGCCGCAATCCCGTAGTTCTGAAGCCTATCTTGCGATAAAAGGGGACCATTCGGTCGAGGCATGACATGACCATATACGGACGTTCAGGCTGCACGCAGTTGTGGCACGTAAATCGGAAAAGTGCCGCAAGCAGATTATCCCTCCGAAAATCCGGATGGGTGGCGACGCGCGACACTTCAATTATCTGATCGCGCCTTGGCAGCTCCTTCGGCCAGTTTACATACGCTTCGTGCTCTAAAGGTTCATCAAGTTCGTTGTATCTAATCCGAGCGGTTGCAACCACCTTGCCGTGAAACTTGCCGACTACAATGCGCGCCCTCGCGTCGTCGATGTTCCCCATTTCAAGCGCTGAGACTGACTCCCTGAGATTCCCATCGAGCTCATGTGCCATTCGACGGAGTTCCAAAACCTCAAAGTAGTCTTGCTCAGATTTCAGATTGTAGAAGTCAACGCCGAGCGCGACTGTGTTAGGCGCTAGCCCCGCAGCCCGAAGCTCCTCAAGCGACTCAACATCGCTAAACTGGACCAAATATTGCCCGATGGCTTGCCTGGCAAATGAAGAAAGCTCAACAAATCGGGAGCCAACGACAAGTTTATCTCGCCCACCAATGGACGTTATTCCAATACGAGTGATCTCGACCTGCAGATTCGTAACGCTTCCCATCGGGAAAACCGCTGTCAGCCTTAACCGCATTCCAGCCAACAGGAACTTGTTTCTCAAACTGCAAACGAGTTGGAGACCCTCACTGGAGACATCGCGTATCTGGAAGTAGACGAAATCGTCGAACCTGCCCGGGGTCGGCGCAACGCAAGTGGGAAAAAACTCGTCGCTGCACAGCCATCGAACGGCATTACGACGATCATCTCTCGGTAAGTCCTCAACTCTACGCCTAGATAGTCTGATACCTAGAAGCTGAATGGACTCATTGGAACGGACAAGGTCAACGACCAAGCCTTCGAAACTGGTTCGCTGCCCAGCTAAGGTGATCTCTAGATCAACGGGATCCCCTTTCTGAAAACCCTGCTCAAGAGGATCCTGAACAAGCTCTACGCCAAGAGGAGTAAGTTTCCAGACTTGTATCGGCCTGAACTCTGTTTGGCCTTTGGAATCCCTGAGTCGGATTCTTGCCAGAATTCGATCGTGGTACCGAACATCAACGGGGTTTACACCTGAATGGACTTCCTGGAAATCTAAATCAAATCTGTCACGCGGCGACGAGTCGCCCTTTCCCCAAGAGTTCATACTTCCCGTCTCTACTGGCTTTATAGGCAGCCTGAACGGCGGCGTAATTAGAATCAGTAGCCTTCAATGAGTATATACAAGTCACCTCTGGGAAGTCTCTGATCGTCAGGCCATCCAATTCGATTCTCGCAATCTCGAGGTCTGGAACCAGATCGGAGATGATGCGACTGGATCTTTCGCAGAGAATCAAGTCCCCGGGTTCCAGTTTGCTCTTAACCAGAGGGGTTTTAGTGATCTCGTCAACTCTGCTTAAGTAGTTGACCGGTGATCCCAAGGCAGTTATCTCGATAGAAGAATCGAGCGCTTCTCCGGCGGATATCAACACATACCGATGTATTTCAACGGTAGAGGATGTTGCGTTCATGTCGTGATTCAGGCGAGCGATCTCCATTCCGCCGAGCACAGAACAAACGACATTAGTACTCACGTTCGGGTCATCAAAATAAGCGAATATGAGATCGCCAATCTTGCGAGGAATACCTCTATACCGTTCTACTGCATCGGAACATGCTTTGACTTCTGGCATAACACTTTCACCAATGAAAGCATCTAAATCCTTGGACCCCTGGGTGAAACCCCTGATGTCGCTGAATAGGCATGCGACGTCCATCTTTCTCGGGGAAAGCACTTCAATCGAGGCCTCAAGCACCGTCATCCTAGCTCGCTCGACGTAGTCCTCCATCCGCTCAGCAATTACTCTCGGTATAAACGAACGAATGCGCTCAAAGAAATCCAGGTTTAGCTCAATGATCTTTTTTTGCGCCGCGATGTTCTCTTGATCGATCAGGAAAGTCCTTACCTCTGCCAAATACGAAGACCGCACCACGACGACAAAGAGTAGAGAAACCATTGCTCCCGTATATATATAGGTATTCGGAATCCCCGCCTCGATCAAAATAGGAGCTTGAGTCGAGACGGTTAGTATGACAAACAAAGAACTCATCAAAGCTGTCATCCGAAGCGGTATGATCACAAGCGCAATCAATATGTAGCAAAAGACCCAACTCTCTAGACCATGCCATAGAGCCACGTAGGCTTGTGCTTGACAGATGCACCAACTCGCAATAATCGCCGGCAACCTAAACCACCGAAACTTGGTCAAGGGCGACATGTAGAACGCAAATGCAGCCATGGTGATCGACGCCATGGTAATCCTGAACATCAACCAATGTTCTATGGGCTCAAGATTGTTAGGTACATCGTAGAAGAAGTAGTGAAGAGCATAGACCACGGCGGCTAGCGGATAGAAGATTCGTGCAGCAAAGAGAAAAGACTCTTTGTCCTTCTCCTCCCACATACTCTTCCAAGGGGTCCCGTCCACCAAGATAGACGGGAACATCCAAGCAATAACCGACTCAAACCACTTCATCATCCAGATCAGCGACGACAGACTGTCGTCCAGCCTAAGCTCCTTCAAAGACTGAGAGAGGATCGACATCCTCGACCCAAGAGTATGAACGCAACCAGCTAACCAGGCGTGAACAAGATCACACTCGCGAGTTGACGAAGAGCATAAACCTCCAACTCCAATCGTAGATCTTGGTTACAGATGAACGGTAGCTCCGTTCCGATAAGCCGGTGTGACAGGGCTCACGCGGCAATCAGATAATTCGCACACAACGTCAAACCTTTAGGGTGGAAACTGGGAAGCATGGGTGCCACGAAGCAATCAAGGAACGATTGGTCCTTCGACTCCGGATCGGGTCATTTAGCACATACATCGGGCCTATACTCCTACTGCTACGAGGACAGCGAGAATCCTACCCGGCTAATCTGTCCCGGCCCTTTCTCAAGTTACACCGACAAGCTGAATCCTAAGCAGGTTCAAACCCTTATCTCAGAAGCGACCGAAACTCTTGAGGCACTTTATCCAAATCGATATTGCCTCTGGGGCGCGATCTCGAGTAAGTCAAGGGAATCCAGTTCTACAACCGTAGCGGTCTTGGGCGAGCCCTTTTTCTTCGAACCAGCGCCGTTTATCAGAACCAATGCGCTGCTTGTCAACCACTCACGCCGCGATTCAACTCGCCAGGCGCTACGACGCGAATGGCAATGGGAAGCGAGCTCCTTGCTCGCCTGTCATGCACTGGGTATCGAGTTCAAGTTCACTTACTCAGAAGCGTCTGAACTCGAGTGCCGGTTAGTTTTTCAAGATAGGGCTCAAGGTGATCTAATGTGCAGAGGTCTTACAGAACTGCAGCTTAACTCGCTCGCTTGCTGCGCAATCGCGGTGCTCAAGAGCCAAGGGGCCGTGATCTCCAATCCTGAGGGACATCTCCGGACAATCTACTAAATCCTGATGGCGGAAACACGAGTATCACTTTGGCTTGAGGAACTAGATCAAGCGGCTCGCAAGTGCGCTCGGTACTCGGATTCGGACTTCGCTCTCCTGGGCTGGCTGGGATGGCTTCATCCACTAGCAACACTATCTGATCTACTAGTTGCCGAACCAACCTTCAATACTTTTCCGCTGCGATTATCTGTCGCCGTGCTGTTTATACCGTTGATCGTCCACCGGAGCCTGCCACAGGTGCTCCGTAGGAACTTCCATTGGTACTTCGTGTTCGCTATGGCGTACTGCTTCCCTTTCGCTTTCGGCTTCATGATGGCGATGAACGCCGCGACTACGCTCCCGGGCGACCAGAGCCACATGTTCTGGATAATTCAGTATTTCATTGCTCTGTTCTTGTACCTCCAACTGATCGTTGACGGAAAACTAGCGACCATCCTTTGGGTATTGGCTAGTGCTGCGGCGCTCTTGCCGCTGCTACTGTTCCAACAACCCAACGTGGAAGAGTTGGAGCGGATACTTCTTTACCCGATAGCTGGCTATATGACGGCACTACTTGTGGGAATCGCGACGAATAGACGTACAGACATAATAAATACGGAGAAGAATGCTGCTGCGTCTGCGATTGGTGCCAACCTAGCACACGAACTGAGGACACCACTCGCGAGCATTGGAACCACTGCGAATGGAGCACGAAATCTGTTCCCCACTCTCACAGACGCGTACAGAAAGGCCAAGGACGCCGGCCTACCCGTAGAACCATTGCGTAGTTCGCAACTCAGTTACCTAGACGAGGCTCTCGCTGCCATCCAGAACGAAGTGACCTACTCGAACACTATTATCGACATGCTGCTGCTGAATACGGCTGACAAGCCAATATCGATGCAGGACAGTGAGGTTTTCGACGCGAGAACAGCTGTTACAGAGGCTATAGAACGGTTCCCGTTCAACAATCAAAAAGAGAGAGGACTTGTCTTCAACGAAACGGAAGAGACGTTCTTACTTGCAGGCCACAGGGTTTTGTTCATTCACGTGATCTTTAACTTAATCAAGAACGGTCTCTACTTCGTCCAACGGGCAGGCAAGGGTAAGGTCACACTGAGTCTATCTTCCACCGATAAGGTTGGATTAGCCGTTGTCAAAGACACCGGCACCGGCATCCCGCCCTCAGTACTCCCGCACATCTTCGAGCGCTTCTACACCACAACGCCAACCAGCCAGAGTGCGGGTATCGGACTCAGCTTCTGCAAGCTCGTGGTGGAATCGATGAACGGTCAGATCACCTGCGACTCGAAAGAAGGAGAGCACACGACGTTCACGCTTACCTTTCCTCGGACTACGGAGGAAACACAAGATCCGCATTCCGGGCCAGAACGTCCAGGTTCTGAGGCAGGTGCTCAGACACGTTGAGAGCGTCGATGTGCGGGTAGTCGGTGCCCCACATGATGCGATCCTCACCAACCAGCTCGAGCGCCAGGTCGATGGTCCGTTCGCCTTGCTCCGCAACGAAGTAACAGTTCTCGCGAATCGTTTCGCTGGGACGTTGCTTGAGCGGAAGCACCTCACGGAAGGCTTCGAACTTGGCATCCAGTCGATCCATGAGATACGGCGCATAGCCGCAGCCCGCTTCCACGCTGACTACTTTGAGTTTCGGAAATCTCTCGAAGAGCTGATCGGCGATGACACTGGTCATCGCGGGAATCAACTGACCGGTGCCCCCCAGGCCGAAACTGAAAACTGGACCGGGAGAGGTTGCGTGCCAGTCGGCAAACGGTAGCGCCGAGCCGCCAAAACGCACGATCACATGAAAGCATCCGGGGATATCCGCGTCCTGCAGGCGCGCCCAGATAGGATCGAAGTAGTCACTGCCGGGTCGCTTTCCCCGGACGGTCTCGGGCGGAACGAAGAGACCTTTGAATCCTCTTTGGATGCAGCGATCGAGCTCCACGACAGCACCGTCGAGGTCATGCCAGTTAATCACGGCAATCGCGCCCAGGCGTGCGGGTTCCGCCTCGCAGAATTCGGCAATCCAGTTGTTGTAGGCGCGGCAGTAGGCGTTCGCCAACGCCTGATCATCGGTCGGGAACGGCAGAATGCAGATGGTGGGGAACAGGATGCTGCGCTCGATTCCCCAGGCGTCCATGCGACTCAGACGCGCTGACGGGTCGTAGCTGTCGAGTGGGTTGTCCCTGACGTAGGACTTCTTGCCCGAGAACAGATCGATTTTGCTTTCTTCGGCACCACCCAGGCCGGCTACGGGGCCCTGCAGCACGACTTCCTCGCCGATAATCAGCTGCTCGACGCCGCCCTCCTCTTCGATCCGAATGGCCCGGTCACGAAACTCGGGCTCCAGATAGCTTTCCCAGAGATCGGCGGGTTCCAGCACGTGCGCATCGCAATCTACCACTCTCATCACGACGTCCTTCTGACTACAGACATTGATACACGGCTTCAGCGCACTGCTGCGCTGATTGGCCTCCATTCACCACCCCCTGCTCCATCTGATTCATGACGAAGCAGAAGGCCAGTTCAGAGGCAGGATCGTAAAACGCCATGGACCCACCTGCACCCGCATGACCGAAAGCGCCAGGCGTGCCGAGCGGCGCAGCCGGATGATGCAGCATGAAACCCAGCCCGTAGTGGGTGAGACTTTTCAAGACCTCATCTTCCCCAAGGGACTGCGTGCCCGCAGCTTCAGCTAGTAGTTCAACGGGCAGGAGGGTAGGCACCAGCGCATATATCTGGGCCAGTGCGCGCGCCGTACCGTGCCCGTTCATGGCTGGCAACTCAGCGCTCCGAAACTCCGTGGAATTCATGTAGCCCGGACCCATGGACGGGTTCTGAAACGCGGCGCCTGTCGCGGTGCTTCGATCCTGCATGGCCGCGAACAGCCTGGACACCGATTCAGGCGGTGGCGGTGCGTCCGCTTTGAGTCTGGCAGGGACCATCTGCGCACATCGATCGAACTCCTGTTCCGGCAGGCCTATCCAGAAATCGAGCGCGCGGGGTTCCGCAATCCTGCGTTTCAGCCAGTCCCCGATCCGCAGACCAGCGGCGCGGCGCAGCGTCTCACCGAGGAGAAAGCCAAAGGTCCTCGCCTGATAACCATGCCGAGTCCCAGGCTCCCACCAGGGAGCCTCGGCGGCGAGCCGGGCGCACATGGCATCCCAGTCATAGAGAAGGCTGGCTTCGACCGGTTCGCGCAATCCGACGAGTCCGGATTGATGCGACAGCACATGGCGCGTCGTCAGTGCCTCCTTGCCGTTCGCCGCGAACTCCGGCCAGTAGTTGGCAACGGGGGCATCGAGATCGATCAGACCATCGGCCACGGCCTGGAGCACACAGAAGGCGGCGACACCCTTGGTGGAAGAAAAAACGCAGCAGAGCGTGTCCCGGGTCCAGGGCTCTGTCTTGCGTCGGTCGCGATGGCCCGCCCAGACGTCGACCACCGGTTCGCCGGCAAGAAACACAGCCAACGCTGCTCCGGTATCGCGGCCAGCGTCGAAACCGCTCAGGAAGGCATCCGCCACCGGCGCAAAGCGCGAATCGACATCCCCCAGCAGTTCCAGTTGAATAGCGCCTTTCCTCTTCGGTGCGGCCGGGTCGCAGCATAGCAGTTAATGTCCAGCAGAGACCTGACCCAGGGCCCCGTACCGCTTTCCCTGTTCAAACTCACCGCGCCCATGATGGCCGGCATCTCCGCCAACATCCTCGTCGGCGTTCTGGAAATCGGCTTCATCGGGCAGCTGAGTACCCAGCATCTCGCGGCAATCACCTTCACTTTCCCGGTCACCATGATTCTCTCCAGCATTGCGCTGGGCATCGGTATCGGCACATCGTCGGTTATCGCACGGAGTGTCGGCGCCGGAGCCACCGGCGAGGTTCAGCGCCTGGGTACCCACGCGCTGATGCTGGTCTTCGGTGCCATGGCGATCCTTTCCTGCATCGGCTATCTCACGATCGACCCCGTATTCACCGCCCTGGGTGCGAGCGCCGAGGTGCTGCCACTGATTCACAGCTATCTCGACATCTACTACCCGAGCATGCTGCTGTTCACATTGACCATGGTGGCCGGCAACATCATGCGCGCAAACGGCAATGCCAACGTCCCAGGCCTGGTCATGGTGCTTGGCGCGCTGGCGAACCTGGCCATCGATCCGATTCTCATCTTCGGCTGGTTCGGTCTGCCGCGCATGGAGTTGGCGGGGGCTGCAACGGCTGCGGCGATTTCGCGTTTCGGCACGGTCACTGTGCTGCTGATCTACATCGCCCGTGGAGGACTCATCCGGACGAGTCACCTCTTCGAAGACATCGGTGATTCCTGTCGTCGAATCCTGCACATCGGACTGCCGGCAATGGCCACTCAGCTCATCGGGCCGGTGTCAGGCGCATTGATCACCCGTCTTCTGGCTGGCCATGGCGAGGCCGTGGTGGCGGGTTTTGGCGTTGCCACCCGTATCGAATCTGTCGCAGTGATGATCCTCTTTGCACTCTCGGCCAGTATCGGTCCTTTCGTCGGGCAGAACTGGGGCGCGAAAGAGGCCGAGCGTGTGCGGGAAGGTCTGCGGGTCACCTATCAGTTCTGTATCGGATGGGGTTTGCTGATCGCCATTCCACTACTGATCTTCGGCACTTCGCTGTCATCGCTCTTCGACAGCTCCGACAGCGTCATTGGCACGTCTGCGCTGTATCTCGCCATCGTGCCCTGGTCCTATGGGCTCTGGGGTGTGCTCATGATGGCGTCTGCATCCTTCAACGCCCTCGGCAAACCGCTGCCGTCCACCGCGTTGTCATTCTCGAGAATGTTCCTTCTCTATCTCCCCCTCGCCCTGTTCCTGAACCAGCTCTATGGCTATCACGGAATCTTCATCGCCACCGCGATAAGTAACGCCGCTATGGGTATGCTCGGATATCTCTGGTTCAAACGGCGTTTCTTTCCAGGTGCTGCTTAGACGCGTCCTGACGATTCCTGCCTATCTTGCGCTGACTACTCTGTTCACGGCGTTGGCGCCCCTGTTGTTGATCGTGGCCTGGGTGCTCAGCATCATCCCGGCGTGTCGCGGGGCCGTGCCGACGCTGGGCCTGATGCTGGGCTACTTCTGGTGCGAAACGATCGGGATCCTGGTGTCGTTCTATCTGTGGTTGAGACACCGGGATCGTGAGGAATTTCTGGCCGCCAATTACCGCCTGCAATACTGGTGGGCCAGCACCCTGAAGCGCATCATGGAACGTCTCTATGGCGTGACCTTCGAAATCACCGGCGCTGAAGCACTGGATGGCGATGGGGCCATCATGTTTCCGCGGCATGTAAGCCTCGCCGACACCTTTATTCCCATGGTGTTCTATGCCATCCCCAAAGCCATCCGCCTGCGCTACGTATTGAAGCGTGAGTTGCTGCTCGACCCCTGCCTCGACATCGTCGGTAACCGTCTACCGAACTTCTTCGTCGATCGCGGCGGCCAGGACACGGAACGTGCGGTCGCCGGGGTTGGCGCGCTGACAGCCGACATGCAAAGCGACGACGGACTGTTGCTCTATCCGGAGGGCACGCGGCACTCCGCCTCCAAAGTTGCCGCACTGGCGAAGCGCTGGGCAGATCGCCCGGAGCTACTGGCCCAGCTCGAGCGCTGGAAGAGCGTGCTGCCGCCACGCATCGGCGGGACCCTCGCCGCGCTGGAATCCAATCCCGGGAAAGACCTGATCTTCTGTGCACACGTCGGCTTTGAAGGCTCCACCCACTTCAGCAACCTGATCAACGGCGCCTGGCGGGGCGCGCGAATCCGCATTCACTTCTGGCGTATCCCCTTCGCCGAGATCCCCCGCAGCGTCGCCGCGCGCAAGGAAGCCTTCTTTGCGGAGTGGGACAAGGTAAACCGATGGGTTAGCCTCCATCTCGAGGACACGGCAGAAAGCGTCCACTGAGCAACCGGCCGCGGGCCGGTGTCTGAACCTGGGAAAGGGGGGAGAGTGATGACAGGCGTTTATCGCATGCACGCGCCTGGCGCGCCGGACGTCATGGTCTGGGAAGAAGAGGACCTCGGAGCGCCCGGTCCCGGCATGGTGCTGGTTCGCCACACGGCCATCGGCCTGAACTACATCGACACCTATCACCGCAGCGGCCTGTACCCGCTGCCGCTGCCAAGCCGGCTAGGGGTCGAGGCTGCCGGGGTGGTCGACGCGGTCGGCAAAGGCGTTACGGATCTCAAAGCCGGAGATCGAGTGGCCTACGCCGGTGGTCTCGGTGCCTATGCCGAGGCAAACATCATGCCCGCCGGACGCCTGGTTCTGCTGCCGGATGGGGTCAGCGAGGAGCTGGCAGCGGCAAGTCTGCTCAAGGGTCTCACCGCCGCGTATCTGCTCACCCAGACTTATCCTGTGTCCGCGGAACACAAGATCCTCGTTCATGCCGCAGCCGGCGGCGTGGGCCTCATCCTCTGCCAGTGGGGGCGCCACCTGGGCGCCACAGTCATCGGCACGGTAGGCTCCGATGAAAAAGCCGCACTGGCGCGGGAAAACGGTGCCGATCACACCATCCTTTACCGCTCGGAAAATGTCTCGGAACGCGTGCGAGCGCTCACCGATGGAGCGGGAGTCAACGTCTCCTACGACTCCGTCGGCAAGGACACCTTTCAGGCTTCCCTGGAAAGCCTTGCACCCCTTGGCATGTTCGTCAGCTACGGCAACAGCTCGGGCAATGCACCGAACGTGCCGCCCCACGAATTGCAGAACCGCGGGTCTCTTTTCTTCACCCGACCTTCCCTGGCGCACTACACCGCAAGCACCGAGGCGTTACGTGCGCTTTCTAATCAGTTCTTCGGCCTGCTTGCCGACGGCACCGTGACAATCCACATCAATCAGCGCTATCCCTTGAGTGAACTGGTCAAAGCGCATGAAGACCTCGAAGGACGACTCACTACCGGTTCGACGGTCATTCTCCCGTAGCGCCCGTTTCCTGAGCAGATAACCACATGAACAAAGAACAATTCTTCGCGAACGCCCGCCGGGATTTGCCGGGACCCCTCGCCGGCGTTCGGGTCGTGGAAGCCACAACCACCTGGGCAGGCCCCATGGCCGGTTGCCTGCTCGCGGACTACGGCGCCGACGTCGTCAAAATCGAACACCCGGACGGCGAGGTGATCCGTCGACTGCCGCCCCTGATTCCCGACTCGACGAATACGGTCGCTAACGAAACCGTGAACCGGAACAAACGCAATCTGAGCCTCGAACTGCGAACCCCAGCCGGCCGGGCGCTGTTTCTGAAGCTCTGCGGAACGGCGGACATCGTCATCGAGAACTTCAAACCCGGCACGCTCTCAGAGTGGGGAGTCGGCTACGAAGACGTCCGGGCCGTGAAGCCCGACATCGTCTTCGTGTCCGTCAGCGGCTACGGGCAGTTCGGCGAACTGGCCGATCGGGTCGGATACGACCCGGTGGCCCAGAATTACTCGGGCTTCACCTCGCTGAACGGCGATCCTGACGGCGGTCCGGTAAAAGCACCAACCTACCTCGGTGACGACATCAGTGGTCTCCACGGGGCGCTCGCCGCCATGGCCGCGCTCCGGCATCGAGACCAGACGGGAGAAGGTCAGCACGTGGACGTTGCTCTCGTCGACAGCCTCGTCTATCAGAGCGATGGCTTCCCGACCGCCGGTGCCCTGGGCATCGACCTGCCCCGCTGGGGAAACCAGTTCGGCATCGCCGCACCTGTCAACGCTTATCCATGCACGGACGGGCAGGTGTTCGCGGGTGTGCTGCTCGACAGCCACTGGCGCGTCCTCACGGAGCTGCTGGGCCGGGAAGATCTGGCTGATCTCGACCTGGCGACCCGGATCGGCCGTCGCGACGAGCTCGATGTGCTCCTGGCGGAGTGGTGCGCCACGCGCAGCGTCGCCGAGGTCGTAGATGCCTTCTCCGAGCGCGGCCTGCCGGCCTGCAAGGTGAACAGCTTCGCGGACGTGGCCGGGGACAGTCATGTGCGTTCCCGCGACATGCTGCAGACCCTGGACATCGACGGACAACAGGTACCACTCGCTGCACCACCGGCGAATTTCTCGCGCACCCCAACGAGCATCCGCAGTCGTGCACCGTCGATCGGCGAGCACAACGCGGAAATTCTGGCGGAGCTGGGCTACGAAGCGGACGCCATCGAGCAGATGATTGCCGATGGCGCCATTGGTCCGCTTAAGGGCTAGCTTGAATCCGGGCCTGCCACGTCAGGCAGGATCGGCAATCTTCAGCATCTGCTTGCCGATGTTCTTGCCGGTAAAGAGCCGGTTCAGCGTTGCGGGGATGTTCTCGAAGCCTTCCTGGACGTCGTCCCGATGCACGAGCTCACCACTCTGCATCCAGCCGGCCAGAGCCGCGGCGCCCTCCGCAAAGCGATCCATGTAGTCGATCACGATGAAGCCTTCCATGCGCGCCCGCATGACCACGAGGTTCATGAGGTTCGTCGGGCCCGGCTGCGGTTCCGTCGCGTTGTAGTTGGCAATCCCACCGCAGAGCACAACGCGCGCCTTCATGTTGATGTGGTTGAGGGCCGCTTCGAGAATGTCGCCGCCGACGTTATCGAAGAACACGTCCACTTTGTTCGGGCAGAGCTCGCCGATGCGAGCGTCGACGTCCTCGGATTTGTAGTCGATCACGTCGTCGAACCGGGCAACGTCCTTCAGCCACTGGCACTTCTCCGCTCCACCGGCAATTCCCACCACACGGCAGCCTTTGATGCGCGCGATCTGCCCGGCCACGGAACCCGTCGCACCAGCCGCGCCGGATACCAGTACCGTTTCGCCTTCCTTGGGCTCGCCAAGATCGAGCATGCCGAAGTAGGCGGTCTGGCCGGTGGTGCCGAGCACACCGAGGGCCATCTGCGGCGTGACGCCTTCCGGCAGCTTCGACAGACCGAGCCCGCCGGCAGCGCCGTCTACCACCAGATAGTCCTGCCAGCCGCCGAGGGTCTGCACCAGATCACCTACGGCATAGTCGTCATGATTGGATTCGACCACCTGCGCCACGGCTCCGGCACGCATGGGCTCGCCGATGGCAACCGGCGGCATGTAGCTCTCACGATCTTCCATCCAGCCTCGCTGGGTGGGGTCGAAGGACAGATAGAGGTTCCGCAGCAGTACCTGACCCGGTCCCGGCTGCGGAATCGGTTCTTCCCGGTACTCGAAGTTCTCCTCCGTCACCACCCCAAAGGGCCGCTTTGCCAGTAGCCATTGTCTGTTGCTGTTCATTGTTGCTTGCCTCCTCGCAAATTCATGGCGGCGCGCTTGTTCACTTCGGTTCCGCGCGCATCAACCTCACCCTGCCCCGAGCGGTCTGCTAACATGCCTCGAAGTTAGAGGAGGCGCAATGAGCGATCTGGCATTTGCATCGGCCACCGAGCTCGCGGCGGCCATCCAGAACAAAACCATCTCCGCCGTAGAGCTCATGGAGCTCTACTTCGGCCGCGTCGACCGCTACAACGAAGCGCTCAACGCCATCGTTTTCGAGCTTCGCGAAGAAGCCCTGGCCGCTGCCGCTGCTGCCGACCGAGCCCTGGCGGCAGGGGAGCCTCTGGGACCGCTGCATGGCGTACCCATGACCGTTAAAGAGTCCTACAACGTTGCCGGAACGCCGACGACCTGGGGTAATCCGGCCTGGAAGGACAACATCGCCGAAGAAGATGCCGAGGCCGTGAAGAAGATGAAGGCGGCCGGCGTGGTGCTGTTTGGAAAAACCAACGTCCCCCTCGCTCTGGCTGATTTTCAGAGCTACAACGACGTCTACGGCACCACCAATAACCCTTACGATCACGAGCGGATTCCCGGGGGCTCTTCCGGGGGCTCCGCCGCAGCCCTGGCTGCCGGGCTGACCGGTATCGAGGCGGGTTCCGACATCGGTGGCTCTATCCGTAATCCGGCGCATTTCTGCGGCATCTTCGGGCACAAGCCGACGCACAACCTGCTCTGGATTCGCGGCCACTCACCGCCAGGCGATCTGCGCAGCAAGCCGGACATCTCGGTGATCGGACCCATGGCTCGCTCCGCGAAGGACCTCGACACGGCCCTTCGGCAGATGGCGGCCCCTGATCCAATCATGGCGCGCGGTTACCAGCTGTCCCTGCCGGAGTTTCCTGCCCAGGGGCTGAAGGGTTTGAGAGTGGCCGTCTGGAGCGACGACGAGCAGTGCCCGGTCGACAAAGAAGTCCGGGACCGCGTGGAACGGGTAGCCGACGCCTGCCGGGACGCCGGCGCCACGGTCCACAACGACGCGCGTCCGGCTTTCACGGCCGAGCACTCCCACGAGACTTACCAGAACCTGTTGCAGGCCACCATGGCCGCGCGGATGCCCGATGAAGACTACGAAAGTCTGAAGCGCTACGTGGACAACCTCGCAGCTGGTGACGACAGTCCGGCCGCCAGGGTGCTGCGCGCGCAGGTGGCGAGCTTCAAGGACTGGAAAGCGCACAACGAGCTTCGCGATCATCTGCGCTGGAAGTGGCATGAGTTCTTCGGCGATTACGATGTGCTCATTACACCGATGATGCCGACGGCCGCCTTCCCGCACGATCAGCGCGAATTCAGCGAACGTACGATCCGGGTGAACAACGAGGAACGGCCCTACTTCGAGCAGGTTTTCTGGGCTGGACTCACCGGGGTTTCCTACCTGCCGAGCACGGTCATCCCCACAGGGCTCAATCCCGCGGGTCTACCGATTGGCGTGCAGATTGTCGGCCCGGAATACGGCGACCTCATCACCATCGGCGCCGCCAGCGCCCTCGAGGAGCAGGGCTTCCGCTTCGAGCCACCGCCGGCCTACCTCTGATCCCATGGCTGCGACGACTGCGGAGGCGCACCCGAACATTGCGCTGATCAAGTATTGGGGCAAGCAGGCGGGGCCGGGCAACCGTCCGGCCACTCCGTCCCTTTCGATCACCCTGGATACCCTCTGCTCCACCACCACTGTCGCCGACGGGGATCGCGATCGCATCGTTCTGGATGGCGAGGAAACGGACGATCCGAAGATTGCCGCCTGCCTGGCCATGCTCCGGGAAAACTTCGAACTCGGCCCCCTGGAGATCACCAGTGCCAACAATTTCCCAACCGCCGCGGGACTCGCGTCGTCCGCCTCGGGCTTCGCGGCTCTGATCACGGCCATCAACGCCCACGCCGGACTGGGCATGAGCGACGATGCGCGCTCGGAGTATGCGCGGAAAGCCTCTGGTTCTGCGGCACGTTCCATCTATGGCGGATTTGTGGGCCTCAAGGCACCGGAGTGGATCGCCGAACCTCTCCTCGACGCGGGAGACTGGCCGCTCAACGTTGTCATCGCCATTACCGACGAGAACCGGAAAAAAGTCTCCTCTTCGGCGGGCATGGGCGTCTCGGAAGCGACCTCGCCCTATTACGAGGCCTGGGTTCGAACCACCGCCGAAGACTACGACTCGGCCTATGCGGCGCTGACCGGCCGGGATTTCGAGCGCCTGGCGGTGCTGTCGGAGTCGAGCTGTCTGAAGATGCACGGCGTCATGCAGTCGAGTCTGCCGCCCATGATCTATTGGCGCCCGGCGAGCGTCGCCTGCATGCACGAAGTACAGGCACTCAGGGCCGAGGGTGTGCCCGTGTTCTTCACCATGGATGCGGGCCCGCAGGTCAAAGCAGTCTGCCTCCCGGAAGCAACCGACCAGGTGGCGGAACGACTCGGCGCGTTGTCCGGGGTGTTGGCAACTCATCGCGTGGGGCTTGGCGGCGGAGCGAGAGTCGTCAGCCAATGATTTCCTTCGCGGCGCCCGGCAAAGCCGTGATCTGGGGTGAATATGCCGTACTGGCCGGTGCACCGGCACTGGTCATGGCGGTAGACCGCTACGCCGAGTGCCACATCGACGTCACCGGCGACCGCTGGACGCTGCGTGGCACGGGATTCGACGCGCAGGCGGATCTCACCCTCGAAGAACTGCTGGCAAATCCCGCCGAAACGGGCGGCCTGCCCGGTCTCGTGAAAGCCGTGTTCGCAGCTTACGGACATCCCCCTGCCCCGCGAGGCCTTGCGCTGCACACGGACACCAGCACCTTCCACGAAGCAGGCAACAAGCTCGGCATTGGCTCGAGCGCGGCGATCTGTACCGCAAGCTGCGCGGCCTTCGCCGAACTTTTCGAGCAACCGTTTACGGAGGACCAGGCACTGGCGGCACATCAGGCACTACAGGGCAAAGCCGGCAGCGGGCTCGACGTTGCCGCCGCCTGCCGCGGTGGCTTGATACGCTTCCAGGAGGGGGAGAGTGCCCCGGCCAGCTGGCCCGAAGCCCTCCACTACCGGTTTCTCTGGGCCGGTCACAGCACCAGCACGGTCAATCACGTAGCGGCCTTCAACCGCTGGCGGGGCCATGGGGTACCGGCACCGCTGGCCGCGCTCAGCGCCGCTGCAAGCGATCTTTTCGAAGAACCGTCGCTCGAGGGTCTCGAGCGCTACGTGGCGGCGCTGCGCGCCATGGACGAAGAGGCCGGCCTCGGAGTTTTCGGGCCTGTCCACGAACGCTTGTTCGGCCTTGCAGTTGGCACGCAAGTAGTCTACAAACCGTGCGGCGCTGGCGGAGGCGACATTGGCGTCGCCGTAAGCGACAATCCAACTGCTCTTGACGACTTCCTCACGCAGGCAATCCGAGACTCGGTCTTGCCTCTGGACCTGGAGACTGCTGCTCATGGCGTCCACAGAATCGGCCCCTAGCGGCTCCCGAATCCCTAACTTCTTCAAGATGACCGTCGCTGAACGCATTACCGCGCTTCGCGAACGCGATTTGCTCAGCGAGGACGACGTCCGCGCTCTGGCTACTGCCGACCATACGCTGCGCCTCGCCGTGGCTGACAAGATGATCGAAAACGTCGTCGGCGTCTTCGGCCTGCCCATGGGCCTCGGGCTCAACTTCCTGATCAACGGACGCGACTACGTGATTCCTCTTGTCGTGGAGGAGCCGTCCATCGTCGCCGGGCTCTCCGGTGCCGCCCGCATGGCGCGGCTCGGCGGCGGCTACACCGCAAGCAGCACCGAACCGATCCTCATCGGCCAGGTGCAGGCGGTGAACATCAGCGACCCTGACAAAGCCATGGAGGCGCTGCTTGCGCAGAAGGAAGAAATCCTCGCGCTGGCCAACAGCCTGCACCCGAAGATGGTTGCGCGCGGCGGCGGCGCTCTGGATATCGAAGTCTTCCGTCATCACGCCCCCGAAGACGGTCGCGAGATGGTCGTGCTGCATCTGCTCGTGGACACCCGCGATGCCATGGGCGCCAACCTCGTGAACACCATGTGCGAAGGGGTGGCCTCGCTGGTGGAAACCATCACCGGCGGCAAGGTTTTCCTGCGTATTCTCTCGAACCTCACGGACCGCGCCGTCGCCACGGCCAGCGTGAGGATTCCAGCCAAGAACCTGGAAGGTAAAGGCTTCACCGGAGAAGAAGTCCGCGACGGCATCATTCTCGCCACAGACCTCGCCACCGTGGATCCCTATCGGGCGACCACTCACAACAAAGGCATCATGAATGGCGTGGACGCCGTCGCCATCGCGACCGGCAACGACTGGCGTGCCATCGAATCCGCCGCCCATGCCTTTGCGGCACGCGACGGCCAATACCGTTCCCTGACCCGCTGGTACGCCAATGAAAACGGCGACCTCTGCGGAGAAATCAAGATCCCCATGAAGGTGGGCACCGTTGGGGGGAGCCTGGAAACCAATACGAGCGTGCGGATCAA
Organism: Pseudomonadales bacterium; assembly: GCA_965230005.1. Taxonomy (GTDB): domain Bacteria; phylum Pseudomonadota; class Gammaproteobacteria; order Pseudomonadales; family Azotimanducaceae; genus SZUA-309. The sequence goes on along the minus strand of OZ245934.1, from coordinate 4,126,008 downwards.
TCACCGGCTCCTCGGCTCGCCGAACGCCACGGAACTCGCCGGCATCATGGCCACCGTAGGCCTCGCCCAGAACTTCGCCGCACTGCGGGCGCTCTCTACGGACGGCATTCAGCAGGGCCATATGACCCTTCATGCCAGAAGCGTGGCCAGCACCGCGAACGTACCGGAAGACCTCTTCGACGATGTCGTGGAGGCGCTCATCGAATCCGGTGAAATCAAGGTCTGGAAAGCACAGGAGATCGCCAAAAATCTGGCCCGGCGCAGTGTTGTGCCGGAGCACGGCGAACGCAGCTCGGCCTGCGGTAAAATCATCCTGCTCGGCGAACATGCCGTCGTCTACGGACGGCCGGCCATCGCTCTGCCGATTCCGCTCGCCGTGGAAGCACTGGTCCGAAAGGGCGGCAGCGGCATCGATCTGGTGATTCCGCGCTGGGGCCTCGAGCAGAGGGTCAAAGCCGGCAGCGGCCAGGGCCTCTCCGGGATCCTTTACTACATCCTCGAACAGCTCAGCCTCGACCAGGAGGACATGACCATCGAGGTGATCCCCCATGTGCCTCGCGCCATGGGACTCGGCGGCTCTTCGGCCCTGGCCGTGGCCATCATCCGCTCAGTGGATGCTGCATTCTCCCTGGGTCTGTCCAGCGAGCGCATCAACAGTCTCGCCTATGAGTGCGAAAAGGCCGCGCACGGCACGCCTTCCGGCATCGACAACACGATCGCCACGTACGGCACCCCCCTGCTCTACCAGCGCAACGCAACCGACGACAATGCGTCCGGCGATGCGGACGCGCGCTTCGACAGTATCAAGCTGGCGGAGCCCGTGCCGCTGGTGATCGGCATCACCGGCCGGGAGAGCCTCACGGCAAACACCGTCGCGCGTGTCCGGCAGGCCTGGGAAACGCATCAACCGCGCTACGACGGCATCTTCGACCAGATCGCGACGCTGACGCGCCACGGCGTAGACGCCCTCAAAGACGGCCATTTCCGCGAGCTCGGCGAGCTCATGAATCTCTGCCACGGCTACCTGAACGCACTGCAACTTTCCACGCCGGAACTCGAGGAGCTCGTACACATCGCTCGCGCCAACGGCGCCCTCGGTGCCAAGCTCACCGGTGGTGGCGGCGGCGGGTCCATGATTGCGTTGTGCCCGGACAGCCAGGATCAGGTGGCCGCCGCCATGGAAGCAGCCGGCTTCAAGACGTTACGGGTGACGACGAGCTAACGCTCGGCGAGGGCGAGATGCGATATGTCCGGGGCCTGAACGGTCACCGGTAGCGGCGCCGGGCCGATATCCGCGCCAACCTCGGCAAGCTCGAAGTCGATGGCCGCGATGTCGGTGACAACGGCTGCCGGGCGATCGAGGAGCAGGTCCGAGCCGACCTCCGCCAGCTCAAAGTCCACTTCCGCGACCTGCGCCAGGGGTGCTTCCACCGGCTCGCGCAAACGCACGCCCACTTCGGCGATCTCGTATTCGGGGGCGTCGATCTCCGTTCTGGGCGCTCCCGGCGGTGGGAGATAAGTGTTGATCACTTCGAAGTCGGGAGCGTCGATCTCTGCGGCAATGGCAGCGAAGCCTTTGCCGGTGGGCGTTTCCGCAGCATCACCCAGCCGCTCGGCCAGCGGGACTCGCTCCGGGTTCTGAGCTGCTTCCGGCGCTGCCGCTTTCGCCACAGGGGACGGACCCGCAGGCGCATCGGCCGCGTCGTTGCCGGTCGGTGATTCCTGCTGCACGCGCAGCTGGCCGCCGGCTTCCTTGAAGAGAGCCTGGTAGCGCGCGGCGGTGTTCCGGTCCACATCACGCTTCAACACGATGGGCTTTCCGGAAAAGAGCTTCGCAAGGCGCGCATCATCGAGCTTCAAGAGCTCGGTAAGACGGCGTTTGACCACCGCCTTGTGCTGGCCTTCGAGGATCTCGCCACGGAATACCAGACGATACCTTTCGTCCATGGCCCTATCTTAGCCCAGCTGACGGGCTTCGGCGGCGCCCGCCCCGGCGGAACCACGATTGCTTCTCACTCGGGCTGCGAGCAGTATCCCAGCTCCCGGACTCAGGGCATGTCTATGCTGGAAATCGACAAGGTAGCGAACGGCAGTATCGAAACCGCCTATGTCAGCCTCGGGGACGGCGATCCGTTCGTGCTCGTGCACGGGTTTACCGGCTCGAGCCTCGATTTCGTGGATCAGCTCCCGGCGCTTGCGCCGGACGCACAGGTGATCGCCCTGGATCAGCGGGGACATGGCGCCTCCACGAACACCGGGCCCTACACCGAAGCCCAGTACGTGGCCGACCTCATCGGCTTTCTCGATGCCCTGGGTATCGACCGCTGTGATCTGCTCGGGCACTCCTTCGGCGGCATGGTGGCGCTCCGTGCGGCACTGGACCATCCTGAGCGCTTTCGCTCACTTGTGCTCATGGATACGGCTCCGGGGCCGCTGGAGCTCTTCCCGCCAAAGATCAAGGCATACCTCGACCAGCTCGTCACCAGGGGCGGCTGCCAGGCCCTGCTGGAAGGGATGCGCGGCACACCACCGAACGCGGCCGCTCAGCGCGGCATCGACTTCCTGGGTGAGGCAGAGCACTGGCGCCGGATCACCTGCAAGCTCGAGCAGATGGATCCAGCGGCTTTCCGCGACCTCGGCGACTACTTCGGGTCCCGCGAAGACCTCACGCCGCGCATGAGCGAGCTGAACTGCCCCCTTACGGTGCTCGTTGGCGCTGAAGATACCCCCTTTGTGGCCTCCTCAAAGGCCATGGCGGCAGCCGTGGACGGGGCGCACCTCGACGTCATCCCGGAAGCGGGACACAGTCCACAATACGAAAACGCACCGGCCTGGACGGACGCCATCCGGGCCCATCTGGCGGGGCTGCGGGGCTGATCGGAAGCCACTCCGGAGGCCGTATAAACGCTTCAAATTCCCCACGGCTATTGGTAGGGTTCGCGTGTCCTGTTAGACACCTAGAGAGACCCATAAAGTGAAAAACGTACTCTTCGCCCTCGCGGCGCTTTTCCTGTTCACCGGATGCGTATCCCAGGAAGCATTCGACGCCCTCCAGAACCGCGTCTCCGCTCTGGAGAGCCAGGTCGCTTCTGCTGGTGACGCTGGTGCCGACGCTGCCGCCGCCGCTCAGGCTGCCAGCCGCGAAGCCAGTGCTGCCAAAGCCGCTGCCGACCGCGCCCTCGACGCAGCCAACGAAGCCAACGAGCGCGCCGAGCGCATGGCTGAAACCTGCTGCGCCCGCAAGTAGGGTCCGCTTGCTACTGACCTCTCGCCGCTACGGCGGCTTGAGGTCCGATCCTGACGGGAATCCCCTTCAGATCATCCAGGACTTGAGCTACCCGCTGCCAATCGAGATTGGCAGCGTGGTGGCTGGCCTTCTCCTCCACCACCAGCTGCAATGAGTCGAGATCGGGTTCTTCGTAGAGATCCCGGTGAATCTCGAGCAGCACTTCGTCATAGCGCAGCCCGATCTTCACAGGCTCGTTGACGATGTAGACCGGCGTGCCGTTCGGCACCAGCTCCGACAACGTCAGAATGTGCGCGTTGTGCAGTCGAATGCAGCCGTGGCTGACCTGCTGCCCGACCCCGAACGGCATATTCGTGCCATGAATGAAGTAGCCATCGGCTGCAAGTTGAATGGCCAGCTCGCCGAGGGGATTGTCCGGACCCGGCGGGACCACGTGAGGCAGTATGTCGCCCGCCTCAGCATGTTCGCGTCTCGCCGCCGGCGTTGGCGTCCAGCTCGGATTCTCGATGCGGGTGACCGTCTTCGTCTCGATGACCGGTGTGCGGAAATCGGAGCGGCCGATGCCCACGGGATAGGTAATGACCCGGTCAGAGTCTTTTGGATAGAAGTAGAGGCGGTATTCCGCCACGTTGATCACCAGACCATCGCGGGGTGCACTCGGCAGCACGTACTGCGTGGGCAGCTCAATCACTGTCCCTTCCCCGGGGATCCAGGGATCCACGTCGGGATTTGCATCGACAATCTCGCGATAGCCGATGCCGTTGCGTTCCGCCACGGCAGCCAGCGTGTCTTCGTAGTTGAGTTTCATGCGGGTGACCGCACCCACGACGTTGTCGCCGTTCTCGGGAAGCTTGTAGGACGCAGCTTCGGATCGGGGGGCCAGCGCCAGGAAAACCACCAGGCTGAAGGCGACGGCGGCCGCCATACCGCCAGGACGCAGAACTACGGGACGCAACTACCACTCCAACAGGGTCCAGATGGCGGCCAAGTGTATACGAATTCGCCTGCTGGCAAGAGATTCGACGATTGCGCTAAGGTAGCCCGCTCTTGATTTTCTGGAGGAATGAGACGTGCCTATCAACCCCGATGCCGTTGGTGCCGTAGGAACCCCAAGCAAACGCAGCTGGACCTCGAAAGACGCGCTGCTCTACGCCGTGGGCGTGGGTGCGGGTACCGACGAGCTCGCCTACACCACGGAAAACACCAAAGATACACCGCAAAAAGTGCTTCCCACCTTCGCAGTCATTATCGGCGGCGGCGGCGTGCCCATGCAGGAAGTCGGCTCTTTCAATCCCGCCCTCATGGTGCACGGCGAACAGGGCATCGAACTGTACGATGAAATTCCCGCGGACGGAGAAATCGAGAGCGTCGGCAAGATCACCGGCATCTACGACAAGGGCTCGGCCGCCGTGCTCAACTTCGAATCCACCGCAACGAACGTCGCGACCGGCAAGCCGCTTCTGAAAACTACGTCCAGCCTCTTCTGTCGGGGCGAAGGCGGCTGGGGCGGAGATCGCGGACCTTCGGACAAGATCGAATTTCCGGACCGGGATCCGGACCACCAGGTGACCTACGAAACCCGCGAAGACCAGGCGCTCACCTATCGACTCTCCGGCGACCGCAATCCGCTGCATTCGGATCCTTCTTTCGCAGCCATGGGCGGCTTCGACAAGCCAATTCTGCACGGCCTGTGCACCTGGGGCTTCACCGGGCGTGCGCTGCTGCACACGCTTTGCGACGGCGATGCCAGCCGCTTCAAGAGCATGAAGAGCCGTTTCTCAAAGCCGGTAATCCCCGGCGATACGCTTACCGTCTCCATGTGGGTTGACGGCAACACGGCGCTGTTCCGAACCACTAACCAGAATGGCGACGTAGTGATCGACCAGGGCACGTTCACTTTCAGCTGAGCCTGAGATCATGGTCCGCTATCCGATCCTCGTGCTGGCCGGCCTCCTGAGCGCACCGCTCATGGAGGTCCTGGGCATGCTCTGGCTCGACGTTGTGCCAGCGGAAGCGGACCTGACGGCCAGCTACTTCCCGACCGTTGTGCTGCCCGTGGCCATCGTCGTGCACTTCCTGGCGGCACTGATTCTCTGGAAGGCCTTCGAGCCGGCACCGAAGCCAGCCGGCGTCGTCTATCTGCTCTCACATATGGCAGCTCAGGGTGCCATGCTCGCAACCTTCAACAACCCGCCCGGAGATATCCTTGCATTCCTGGGCATCCTGCTCCTTAGCGGCAGCGTGATTCTCTTTGTCTTCGACCGCTACTTCTGGTGCCCGCAGTGCGCGGGACCCATCTGATCTGTCCGGTACCGCCTCCGCCTCAGTCGTTCTCTGACAAGCCAACAGTTGCAAATTGCTGATCCTGACACTAAGTTCTGGGGACTTACGGAGTGAGGGAGATAAAACGTGAGAACACTTGTTGTCGCGACGACGATTCTGCTGGCCTGCATGACCGGCCAGAACACTTACGGCGATCAGCACGAAGCACTCATCCAGCAGGCGAGATCAGCAGCCCCCGATCTTGTCAGCGCCGAGGCGACGGTCATGTATCGGGGAGAAGTCCTTGCGGAAGGCACCAACGGCTGGGTTTGCCTCCCGGAAACCCTGCCTGACGACAACGCCCCGATGTGCAATGACGCGGTGTGGATGGAACTGATGGGCGCCATGGGTGCCGGCGAAGATTACACCGTTACCCGGATGGGCATTTCCTACATGCTGCAGGGGGATGCGGGGGTTTCGAACTCGAACCCGGCTCACCCCGATGGCACGAACGCGCCAGACTTCATCAAGGAAGGCGCCCATCTGATGATCGCGTTGCCCAGAGCCATGCTGGAGGGGATCACCGACGACCCGCACGCTGGTGGACCCTATGTGATGTGGGGCGACACGCCCTATGCCCACATCATGGTGCCCCTCGAGGATGCGAATCGGTCACCGCCGCCCGCGGACTGACCCAAGCACCATCGCCCGGTATGCAGCAGCGCTGACGCAGGATCGATCCGGTGTCAGCGCTGCAGCGATTCCAGCTGGCTGCGCATGGTTTCCGGATCATTGTTGCTCACCAGGCTGGCGAGGCCGGCCAGAAACCAGAAACAGACCAGCACCTTGTCTGCCAGCGGGTGGCGGAGAGCGAGGGCGATTGCGGCTGAGGTCACGACAACCAGCGGACCCGCGGTGGACCGACCGACCAGCGGCACGTCGAACATGAGGTGCAGCAGCGGGATTGTCTGAATATTCAACAGAACCAGCACCAGATAGTAGGGCACCCGAATCGACTCGAAGTAGGCGCGGTAATCTGAAACAGGCTCAAGGGGCACAAGCAGCGACGCACCCACGAGCAGCAGCACCGGCCCCGTCAGCAGCAGCACGAACTCCAACAGCGTCCAGGCTTCCACCACCTGAAACAGCCAGATCTGCCAGAACAGGCTGGCATGGCTGATAAGCAGCGTCAGCACCCAGAGACTGTGCACCCAGTAGCGATGCTCGGACAGGAAGATCGGCGCTATGTTGGAAAGAGTTCGTGCCAGGCTGAAGGACAGGACCAGGGACGTTGCGATGGAGATGTATTCAAAGAGCGTCATCGCACGTTGCGCAGCTAAGGCGCGACCCGTTCCAGATAGCGCTCGAGCACGTGCGCGCCTGCATTACCTTCGAGCTCCTGGTGCATGAAGTCGGCAAGGGCCTGCTCGTGCGCGGAATAGGTCTCATAGACCTCGAGCAGGGCTTCTGGCGCCCCGGCTTCGGCGTCCTTCATCCTCGCCAGCGCTTTCTCAACAACGGGCAGCGCGATTTTGAGGAAACCCTCCCAGCTCTCTACGCCAAGGGCGGACACCCCCTGCTCTCCTGCCTTGCGGCGCTCGACCACCAGAGCTTCGGGCACCTCGGCCCGCAAGTGCGGCTTGAGGTAGTTGGCCGTAACCCGCTCAACGTCAGCAAGGAGACTCAGGTCGGCGGCTCGATCAGGCAGCACCTCGACAAGCGCCCGGAAGGTCGCCTCGCCGCCAAGTTCGCCGAGGTAGGCTTCCCGCAGATAGTCTTCGCTCGTCATTTTCCTCTCCTTCGCTTAAGGCTGCCCTGCCCACTCAGGGCAGCGGGCGCTCCGACAATGACAGGACCGATTCCAGCGCAGCGCCGGCTCTGAGCAGCAGCGCTTCCCCCAGGCGGGGTCCGATGAGCTGCACCGACAGCGGGAGCCGCTCCGACGAGAGGCCAGTTGGCAGCGACAACGTTGGATGCCCGGAGTAGTCAAAAGGTGCCGTGAACGTGAGTCCGTTGGCGCGGCCGGGATCGACGGTGAGCTCGAGAACCTGCTCGGTGGGTGGCGCCAGGTACGGCATGTTCGGTGTCAGCATGAGATCCATGGCCTCGAAGCTGGCGTCGAAGGCGTCGCGAAACGCCACCCGGGCACCTTCGAGCGCTTCATAAGCGCCGGGCGGTGGATGCAGACCGAGCTCGATGAGATCGGTGAGTACGGGCCCGTAGCGTTCCCGCTGGGCTGGATAGTAGTCGGCATGGGCCCGGGCACACTCGACGCCGCAGGTGATGCCCCACTGGTCGACGAGATCCCGATAGCTCTCCGGGATCGCCACCTCGACGATCTCCGCACCCAGATTCACGAAAGCATCCGCCGCTTCCCGCACGGCAGCGACGACGGCGCCTTCGACGCCCCGTTCCACGTATGCCCAGTCGATGCCGAGGCGCAGTCCCTGCACGCCCCCCTCGAGCGTCGCCGCGTAGTTCGGAACAGGATCGGCGAGGGTCGTGGGATCGCGGGGATCCTCTCCCGCCATGACCTGGAGCATTCGAGCCGCGTCCGCCACGGTGCGCGTCATGGGGCCGAAGTGATCGAGCGATTCGGCCAGCGGAAAGCCGCCGTGGCGGCTCACCCGGCCATAGGTCGGTTTCAGCCCGACGGTACCGCAGCTTGCCGACGGAAAACGAATGCTCCCACCCGTATCCGAACCGATGGCGGCGTAGCAGAGGCCCGCAGCGACGGCCACGCCCGAGCCGGAGGAAGAAACACCCGGCCAGCGTCCTCGATCCCAGGGGTTCAAAGGCGCGTCGAGCTCCGGATGATGCACGCCGTAGGCACCCTCGGTGAGCTGAGTTTTGCCGAGGATCACCGCCCCCGCCGCGCGAAGCCGCTCAACAACCGTGGCATCTTCATCGGGCACAAAATCGGCCATCACCCGCGTCCCGCTCGCCGTGGGAATTCCGCGGGTGAAAAGCAGGTCTTTCAGCGCGATGGGTACCCCGTGGAGCGCGCCGAGGGGTTCGCCGTCACGGCGGGCCGCATCGAGCGCCTCGGCCTGCGCCAGAGCCTCGTTGGACAGCACACGCACGTAAGCATGCAGATCCGCATGATCGGCGATGCGCGCCAGCTGCGCCTGCGTCACATCTACGGACGTCAGCTCACCGCTCTTCAGCCGCGCACATACGGACCCGAGGCTCTCATAGTGCAGGTCGCTCAAGCGGCACTTTCCAGGTCGAAGATCTTGCCGGGATTGAGGATCCCTTTCGGGTCCAGGGCCCGCTTCAGTGTGCGCATGAGCTCGATTTCCGTCTCGCTTCGGGAAATTCCCAGGTAGGGCTTCTTTTCGAGGCCAACGCCATGTTCGGCGGATACGGAACCGGAGATGGCTGCCAGTGGTTCGTACACACAACCTTCCACGGCCCGACGCACTTCCGGACCGCCTTTGCCGACAGAGATCACCAGATGCAGATTGCCGTCGCCCAGGTGACCGAAGGTGAAATTGCGGACCTCATCGAAGGCCGCCCGCAGGCGCTCGTTCACCTCCTCGACGTAACGCTCCATGCGCGAGATCCGCAGGCTCACATCGAAGGCATAGCTCGGCGAGAACTGAAACGTCTGCTCCACGTCGTCGCGCATGGCCCAGAGCTGCTGACGCTGCGTTTCGTTCTGAGCAATGACCGCATCGACGATCAGCCCCTTCTCATACGCCGCCGCCAGCGCTTCTTCGGTTCGCGCTGCATCGGCCCCCATGGCCTCCACAAGCACGTAGTACGGATAGTCCTGGCCGATCGGCGGCTGTTGCTTGGCGGGGGGTGTGGTCACGAGCCGGTAGAAGTCGTTCCACATGACCTCATAGGCCGAGAGACAGCCGCCCAGGGCGGCATCCATGTGCTTCAGAAACTCCGGCAGGCGGGGGAACGCGTCCACGGCGACAAACAGCGTGGCAAGGTCCGAGGGCTTCTCCCGCAGGCGCAGCACGGCGCGGGTGACCACGCCAAGACTGCCTTCGGTACCGATAAAGAGCTGCTTCAGATCGTAGCCGGCGTTGTTCTTGATCATCTGATTGAGGGAAGAGACAACGGTGCCATCGGCGAGTACCGCCTCGAGGCCGAGAATCATGTCCCGGGTCATCCCGTAGCGGATCACCCGATTTCCGCCAGCGTTCGTCGATATGTTACCGCCGATGGTGCAGCTGCCTCGACCGCCGAGGTCGAGCGGGAACATGAGACCGTGCTCGTCGGCCGTTTCCTGCAGCGTCTGCAGCACAACGCCACTCTGCACGAGCATCGTCCGATCGACGGCGTCGATCTCCTCGATCTGATTCAACCGTTCCAGTGACAGCGCCACATCGTCCGGTGACGTGATGGCGCTTTCCACGAGCCCGGTAAGACCGCCCTGGGCGATCACCGGCTGATCGTGTTCGTAGCAGATCCGCAGGGCTTCGCTCACCTGCTCCGTATTGCGCGGACGAATGATGGCTTTCGCCTGAATCGGATCCGAACGCCAGATCCCAGAAGCCCGCTCCTGCACGGCTTCGCCGGTGATCAGGCAGTCGTCGCCGAGGGCCTGTCGCAGTGCTTCGATGACGTTGCTCATGGTCCTTCTCCCGTTCCCCTGTTGCTCTGTGCTTTGCTTCTGCCGCGGGCGCGCGTCGTCCGACTGCTTTATTACCCGAGCAGGCCAGGATACCTTAAGGGTCGACCATGAGCGCCCGCTTCGACAAGGCCTACTACGACCGCTTCTACCGGAATCCGAAGACGCGCGCCGTGACCCCCGCGGCCGTCAGGCGCCAGGCGCAATTCATCGCCGCCTACCTGAAACACCTGGAGGTGCCCGTCCGTTCGATCGTGGACATGGGTTGTGGCACCGGCACGCTGCTCCGAGCCCTGGGCCGGACCTTTCCCCGGGCGCGAACCCATGGGCTGGAATTCAGCGAGTACCTCTGCGACACCTACGGCTGGCAGCGCGGTTCCGTCATTGACACGGAGCCGGACTGCGGTCCGGCGGATCTGGTGATCTGCAATGACGTGCTCGGCTATCTGAACAACGCCGACTGCGCCAGGGCCCTCGAGCATCTTTCTCGACTTGCCCGCGGCGCGCTCTACCTCGGCGTGCTCACCCGCGAAGACCTGGCACTGTGTGATCCCGATCGGACTGACGATCAGCAGCATGCCCGGCCGGTGGCCTTCTACCAGCGACGCCTGGCCCGGCACTTTCAGCCCGTCGGTGGGGGACTCTATCTGCGCTTACCGCTCGATGTGACGGTCTGGCACCTTGAGAGAGGGTGAGCGCCGAGACTTCTTGCGTTCGCGCGAGTCGCAGCCTCAGCGCGCGGCGAGATAGTTGGGATTGAAGAGCTCGATTTCCTCGTCCACCACCAGGGACTCGATGACGTCCCGGAGAGAAAAGGTGCGGGCATCTTCCTGGGGGTGGGGATCCCGACGTCTGACATCGCGCCCTTCCGACTCCGCTTCGGAACTGCGTGCCTCGACGTAGGTTCGATCTTCAGCGGCGGTCAGGTCGCGGACGACGTAGGTCACGCCGTCGACGGAAAACCGCTGTCCGATCAGAAACTGATAATCCTTTTTCATCTGTGGTCGTTCTGTCCTCATTCCGGGCGGCAGCGTTAATTCGTCTGCCGCCAGCTGTCTGTTGCTCGTCACCGGCACCCGTGTCCTTCCAGGGTTGCCGGCAAAGGCGCCTAATGCCGCCCGATTCTCTGGATCGTTTGCGCGGCCGCAATTGCCCCAACAATGGCGAGTCTATCCAGACCGCGCCGTGATGATGTAAAACCCGGGGCAACGGTTGTAACGTCGATGTGAACCTTGTCTGATTCCAGCGCCTCTGAACGGCCGTCCGGTCGTCCTCCCGACCTTTCCACACCTTCAGACCCTCGCGCGCCCGGAGCTGCTGACCGCCCCGGACCCTACGAAAGGATCCTGGTGGTGGGCGCCCATCCCGACGACGCTGAGTTTCACGCTGGCGGACTCATGGTCTCACAAGGCCTGCGCGGCAGCCAGATCGGCATCCTCGCACTGACCGATGGCAGCGCCGGACACCAGACCCTGGACCGTCCGAGCCTTGCGCGACGACGTCGTCGGGAAGCGGAAGCGGCCGCACAGTTGATCGATGCCACGGTAACGATCTGGGACGTACCCGATGGCGAGCTGGTGCCGAGCCTCGAACTCAGGCATCGGCTCATCGCCGAGATCCGTCGCTTCTCGCCGGACCTTGTGATCACCCATCGCGCGAATGACTATCACCCGGACCACCGTGCCACGGCCCAGCTCGTGCAGGACGCGAGCTACCTGCTGCGGGTGCCCAACATCGTGCCGGAGCTACCGGTACTGGCTTCGGACCCGGTGATTCTCGCCTGCGCGGATTTCTTCACCCGACCGGTTCCCTTCCAGGCCGACGTGGTGCTCGGCATCGATGCAGTTTTCGCAGACGTGATCGCCCTGCTCAGCTGCCACGAGTCGCAGGTCTTCGAGTGGCTCCCGCATATCACGGGCTCACCAATCGGTGACGATCCGCAGCGCTGGCTGACTGAATTCTATGGCGCCAGACCGGCCGCCCTTGCCCGCCGCTATCTGCCGGGCGCGCAGTACGCGGAAGCCTTCGAAGTCTCCGAGTACGGTCGGCGGGTGCGGCCGGAGGAAGTGCTCGAGCGACTCTCGGGCCTCAACGAGGCATAGTGGACCGGTGACCCACTACAAAACCGCACGCTGCATTCTCTACCGGGACGACGAATTCCTCCTCGCCATTCACGGCAGCTTTTGGGGCAGCTCGCACCGGCGCTGGGGGCTGCCCGGGGGCCAGATCGAACGCGGCGAATCGCCCGCTACTGCAGCACAACGGGAACTCGAAGAAGAGCTCAGTCTCTATCTGCCCGACCTCATGGAAATCGGCGCCTTCAGCTACAAACGCGCCATGCACATGGTCTTTGCGGCCGAAGTCCGCGAGCCGATCCGGGAATGGGATGACTCCGAGCTGCTCGAACTCGGCTGGTTCAAGGAAGCCGACGTTGAGGAGCTGCGCCGGAAAAACGGCCTCCACGCCAACTACGAACTGGAAGCCATACGACGGCTGCAGGCCCTGCGTAACGACGCTTGAACCCAACACCTCGAGTGGAAGGGTCAGCAGCAGGTCGCCGCGGCACCCGACCGCGCCGCTTCGGCCGGCGTCGTACCCTGCGGCTGTGCTCCGTCGTACTCGGGCGCCGCGAAAAACGTCGGCGAGTCTTCAAGCAGCCGGTACCATTCCCACATGAGCCCCTGCGGGTCATAGGCGATGACTTTGTTCTGTCGGGCATAGCAGCAGACGGTTTGATTCTCTGTTTCGGCAAGCACGCCAGCAGCCTCGAGGTGCGCCGTCGCGTCGAGAACGGCCGCATCGGTCTCCACCTCGAAGCCGACATGATTCAGTCGCTCCGCGCCGGGATTCTCAAAAAGCACGAGCTTCAGCCGATGAGATTCGACGATGAAGTTGGCGTAACCAGCCTCCCGTTTGTTCAGGGGCACATCGAACAGACGGCCGTAGTAGTCGATGGCTGCGTCCAGATCATCAACGTTGAGCGCAAGCTGCATTCGCATGGTTCTTCTCCTAACCCATTCCTGAGCGCTTCGGCGTCGGTCTCGCTGACGCGCAGGCACTTCATAAATCTACATTTCTAGAATAGTCGAACAGTTGTTATGCTAACGGCTCGCTGCCCGGTCCAGCCAATAATATTTCGTTATTTCTAGTTAATTCGAAATAATTCGAACTCATACCCGCGGATAAACCGGCGGCTCAAGCTAGAGGACAGACAGAGGTTCAACCCAATGGAAGCAACGGAAGCCGCCGCGGCCCTGGAGAGCCTGGGCAACGAAACCCGGCTGAATCTGTTTCGAGCACTGGTGCGCGCCGGTCCCGCCGGGCTCGCTGTCGGTGAGCTCCGGGAACGCCTGCAGATTCCCGGCTCGACGCTCTCCCATCACGTCGGCCACCTGGTCCGGGCCGGTCTCCTCGCGCAGGAGCGGGAGGGTCGCGTGCTCCGCTGTACGGCCCGCTACGGGACCATGCAGAGCCTCATCGACTACCTGACCGCCGAGTGCTGCGCGGAGGTGGATTGCCGCGGTTGCTGAGCGATCAGCACACGCTGCTCAGGCGTTGCCGTCGTGCGACCGCTCAGCCCGACGGGCCGCCATCATGGTGTTGAAGTCTTCCGTCGTGTTGACCCGGGGGTAAGGCGCTTCCGGTACCGGCACTTCAAGAAACTCGCAGAGGGGCGCCCAGCCCTGGCTGGCTTCGAAGACCAGCAACTTCTCTGGCGGTAGCTCGTCCTTCACGGCCTGGTTGTGTTTTAGGTACACGTCAATGACGTGGTCCTTGTCATCGAGGCGACCGTCGAAAAGGCCGTCCCAGATCACCTCGAAGACCATCTCCGAACGGCGCTGCATGAGCGGATCTTCGATCTTCTTTGCCGCGACGGACATGGGATAGATGGTGTTCATGATGCTCGCGTACCACTTCTCAGGATCCCGCTCCGAGAGAATCACCTTGGCCTCCGGCGACCAGGCGAGCTGCTCGCGCCAGAAGTTGCAGGAGGGCCAGTCCACGGAGGCCTGATAACCTTCGAAGAGCTGGTCGAAATCAACGTCACCGCCGCGGGCCAGCTGCAGCCAGGCCACATCCTCTTCCCGGTCCTGATTGACCTCCATCATGTGGTAGCACTTCGAGAACCCGAGTTTCTCCAGGGCATGCTTCAGCGACAGGGTGCCGTTGCGCCCGAAACCGGCGCCGATGACTTTCAGACTCATGTGGTCGCTGCCTCCGCGTCGTCCGCCTGGAGTTCCGCAAGGATCTCCTCCACCTGATTCATTTCCAGACTCCGTTGATCGAGCGCGAGCAGGATATAGACGAACAGCTGCGCACCCAGTGAGCCGTTGTTCACCTTCGAGCGCAGATTACTCTCGGACTGCTCGACCCCCAGCTCGGCAAGGCGCCGGACCAGATCCTTGTACTCATAGCCACGATAGGCCATCCGCGAGCGGATCAGCCGACGGATGGTTTCCCGCATCGGCGGGGAGTCGAAGAGCTTGTGGGCCACGAGCAACTCCTTTTACTGGATATTTTGTCATCCATTTTGACGTTAACGATCGTGCGATCTGCCCAGTGCAGCTTATCGTGTCACGAAAATGGACTAAAAGTGGATTATACGAGACATATGTTGATTTTCCAGCCCCAAACGTTACTATGCGTAACGTCTTTTATATAAGACATATGTTGCTAATAGTTGACGGGAGAAGACTATGTTTGACGGAAGCACCGTAATCGCCGTGCTGCTCGTACTCCTTGCGGTGGTGACCGTTCTTTCAGGGATAAAGATGGTTCCGCAGGGCTTCAACTGGACCGTGCAGCGGTTCGGTCGCTACATGAGGACCCTCACCCCGGGTCTGCATCTGATCATTCCCTTCGTCGATCGTATCGGCCACCGGCAGAACATGATGGAGCAGGTGCTCGACATCCCGCCCCAGGAAGTGATCTCCGAGGACAACGCTCAGGTCGTGACGGACGCGGTCTGCTTCTATCAGATCCTCGATCCGGTGCGCGCCTCTTATGAGGTGAACGATCTCACCCGGGCCATGCAGAACCTGGTGATGACCAACATCCGGGCCGTGCTCGGCTCCATGGAGCTCGACGAGATGCTGTCGAACCGCGACAAGATCAACTCGTCGCTGCTCGCAAAAGTTGATGAGGCGACGGACCCCTGGGGGGTAAAAGTCACCCGCGTCGAAATCCGCGACATCTCGCCGCCCCACGACCTCGTGGAAGCCATGGCCCGACAGATGAAGGCCGAGCGGGACAAGCGTGCGGCCATCCTCGATGCGGAAGGTGAGCGGGAAGCGGCCATCGCCGTCGCTCAGGGTGCGAAGGAAGCGCAGGTGCTGAAGGCCGAAGGTGAGCTCGAGGCTGCCCGCCGCGAGGCAGAGGCTCGCGAGCGGCTCGCTGAGGCGGAAGCCAACGCGACGTCCATGGTGTCCGAAGCCATCGCCAACGGTGACGGCCGAGCCATCAACTACTTCGTTGCCCAGAAATACGTCGACGCCCTCGGCAAGCTCGCCGAGTCCGACAACAACAAGGTGATGATGATCCCGCTCGAGGCGAGCTCCGTGATCGGCAGCGTGGCCGGCATCAGCGAGATCGCCCAGGAAGCCCTCGGCAATCGCCCGGAAGCGAGCCGACCGGCACGGCTCGGCGCCTCCGCCTGACGGCAGCACCGCAGCCACTGAAGGAGACTGACGATGGAATGGCTCACAGAAATTAACGGCTATCACTGGCTCGCCCTTGGGCTGCTGCTCTTTGCGGCCGAAGCGCTCGGCGCCGCCGGCTTCCTGCTCGGCACGGCAGCCGCTGCCCTGGTCGTGGGGCTGCTGTCCCTGCTGTTGCCGGGCCTCGGCATTGCCGCAGAGCTCACGCTCTTCGCCATCACGGCCGTGGTCGCGAGCTACCTGTATCTGAAGGTGTTCCGGAGCGAACAGGACGCCATGCCGGATGAGCTGCACCAGCGGGCCGAGGCCCTGGTGGGCACCGAGTTCGATCTCTCCGAAGCCCTGCCCAAGGGGGCAGGTCGGGTGCAGATCGGCGACACCTTCTGGCGTGTGCAGACCGAGGCGGCTCTTGCGGGCGGGACCCGGGTCAGGGTGGTGGCTGCCGATGCCATGTCCCTGAAGGTGGCTGCTGCCTGAACCGCCCCAGCACCAGCCCGAGTTCCAGTTAGACCCCCCAGGTCTTTGAGCGCCCCCGCGGCGCTCTCTTTTTTTGGGACCGGCAGGCGCGCTCCCTTCAGGTACACTCCCCCGCGGGAGAGAGAACAAGAACCAAGCACCCCGTGCACCCGCTGGATCTGACCATCATCGTCGCGTACCTCGCGGCCATTGTTTTCATGGGCTTTCGCCTCAGCCAGCGCGTGCATGATGCGAAGGACTATTTTCTCGCTGGCCGGTCGCTGACCTGGGTGATCATCGGCCTGTCGATCATCGGCACCAACGTGAGCGCCAATGGCTATGTCGGCGCCTCCGGTGGCGCCTACAACTCCGGCATCGCACAGGCGAATTTCGAGTGGATCGGCGCCATTCCCGCGATGATCCTTGCCTCCCTCGTGTTCATCCCCCTCTACTGGCGTGCCGGTGTTTATTCAATTCCCGAATACCTGGGCCTGCGTTACAACCAGCCGGTACGCGTGCTGGCCGCCCTCATTGCCAGCATCTTCGCCACCTTTGCCATCGGCGTTTCGCTCTGGGCGATCGCGCTCACCCTGCAGAGCTATCTGGACTGGCCGATCTGGGTGGGCATCGTGGTAACGGGCACCGTCGTCGGTCTCTACAGCATCTCCGGCGGCCTCGCGGCCGTGGCCTTCACCGACGCCCTGCAGGTGGTGATCATGTTCCTCGGCGGCGTTGCGATCGTTGCCATCGGCATCAGCGACGCCGGCGGGGCTGCCGCCTTCTCGCGCACTCTCATCGAGGAAAACCCCACACATCTGCAGGCCTATCTGCCTGCCGACAACCCGGACTTTCCCTGGCCGGGGGTGATTCTCGGCCTCGCGATCGTGCTGTCTCCCGCTTACTGGGTGGGCGGCCAGGCGATCCTCCAGCGTACGCTCGGCGCGCGCAGCCAATGGGATGCGAGCGCGTCGATGATGTTCGCCGCCTTTGCCAAAACCTTCGTACCGCTGCTCATCGTCTTCCCCGGCCTGCTGGCGCTCGTGATGCACGCCGACATCGAGTATCCGGACATGGCGCTGCCCTGGGTGGTGAAGAACGTGCTGCCGCCCGGTCTCTCAGGGCTCATGTTCGTTGCCATCATCGCCGCCCTGCAGTCGTCCATCGACAGCTCCATCAACTCCACGGCCCTGATGATCACCCGCGACATCCGCGGTGTGCTGATCCGGAAAGTGGACCCGGTCGCCGATCTCCGGGTCGGGCGGCTGCTGACGCTGCTGATTCTGCTCGGCGGCATGGCCTTTGCGCCCTTCATTGGCGAGATGGGAGGCATCTACGTGTTTATCCAGTCGCTGCTGTCGCTCTTTCAGGGGCCGATGCTCGCCCTGCTGGTGCTGGGCGCTTTCACCCGGCACGTGACACCGAACGCCGGGCTCTTCACCCTCGTGAGCGGCGTGGCGCTCTCGGGCGCCCTCATGGCCGGTGGTATGAACATGCTCTATGTCGCTTTCCTGAGCTTCTGCTACGCCCTGGCGGCACTCTGGCTGACGAGCTACTTCACGGAAAAGCAGACGGACGAAGTGCTCGAGCCGCTTGTTTATCGCAGAGACGCCATCTGGGGTCGGGCAATGGCCACCCGCGACGGCGATGCGGAGGTGGCCGATGGCTGACTGGATCGGCACGCTCCCCGTCTGGTGGGCAAACGCCATCACCCTGGTGCTGTTCGTGCTCATCGCCGCCGCCTGTTTTCTCGTGCCGCGCCGCGTCTTCATGAGCGATGCGCCGGACCAGTCGGCCTGGCGGGACATCCGCTGGTGGGCGCTGGTGCTCGTGATCGTGCAACTGGGCATCTACGCGGTCTTCAGCTAGGCTCGCGAGTCTCGCCAGGGAGGATCAACATGACCATTCGAGTAGCTGCCGCTCTTGCAGCACTGATTTCTGCCGCCTTGCTGACCCAGACCGCTGCCGCCAGCGTAAAACTCTACGTCTTCGACTGCGGCGTCATCGGTGCAGACGACATCCGCATGTTCAATCTCTCCAACGATGAAACCCCGGTGCGCGAGCTTTTCGTGCCCTGTTACCTCATCGAACACCCGGAGGGCCGAATGCTCTGGGACGGCGGACTGCCACTCGCCATGGCCGGTCAGGGCAAAATCGTAGACGAGGCGGAGCCGGGGGTTTACCACCAGTACGAGCGCTCGCTCATCGACCAACTCGCGGCCATGGACCTGACCCCCGCAGACATCGATCTGATCGCCTTCTCCCACATGCACTACGACCACGTTGGCGCCGCCAACGTTTTCACAGCGTCGAAACACCTCATTCAGGATGCGGAGTATCAATCGGCCTTCGTGGACGGTAACAATCCGTTCTTTCAGGCGGACCTCTATATGGGCATCGCCGACAACGAACGTCAGGTGCTGAGCGGCGACCACGATGTGTTCGGTGATGGTTCGGTCACGCTCGTGTCCGCCCCGGGACATACACCCGGACATCAGGTGCTGCTGCTCCGGCTCGAGAATCTCGGCAACCTGGTGCTCTCCGGCGATCTCTACCACTTCCGCAAGAGCCGCGACCTGCGCCGTGCGCCCACCTTCAACTATGACGCCGAGCAGACATTCGCCGCCATGGACAAAGTGGAAGCGCTCATCAAAACCGAAAACGCGACCCTGTGGATCGAGCACGACAAAGCCCTCGCGGAGACGCTCGATCTGGCCCCGGCCTACTACGACTGAACGGCGAGGTCACACCATGGCGCTGAAACGCTACGTCACCGAGATGGGCATGGGCACAGACGTGCACGGCGGCGACTACACGAAGGCTGCGAAGCGCGCCGTCTCCGATGCGATTCGCCATTCGAGTCTCAATTTCTTCCGGGTGCTCGATAAGTCCCCGAACGACATGCGCATCACCGTGCGCATCGGCGTGCAGGAACCGGAGGCCCTCGATCTGGACGCCATTGCAGCCGAACTGCCCTACGGCGAGGTGACCGTGGTACCCGTGACCGGGGGCCTGGATGTGCCCGAGGAAGCGGGCATCGACAAGCTGGTCATTGCCAACGCTGCCGTCCTGGTCTGCTTCGACGAACCCTGAACCCCGCCGGTCATAGAGCGGAATCGGTTACCCTGATCCCTTTGGGTTAATCCGGTTCCCCGTGAGCAATGCGCCTTTACGCTGGTATCTCACCAGCACGGCTTTCTATCTGGTTCCCGGCGGGATCCAGATGGTGCTGTTTCCCTATCTGGTTGCCGTCACGCTGAACGAATCCCCCGAGCGCCTCGGCTTTGCGCAGATGGCGAGCCAGCTGCCGATGCTGCTGCTCATTCTCTGGGGCGGCCTCCTTGGCGATCGCGTTGATCAGCGACGGCTGCTGATCGTTCTGCAGCTGGGCATGATGGGCCCGCCGCTCGTCATGGCGGCACTCATCGGCTCCGGGTATGTGATCTATGAGGCCCTCATACTCTGGGCGGTCATCGGCGGTTGCTTCGGCGCTTTCGCCCAGCCTGCCCGAGACGCGCTGCTGAATCGGGTAGCCGGCGCCGAGATCCAGCGCGTGGTGACCATGGCGATCGGCGTGCAGTTCGGCATTCAGGTGCTTGGCTTCGCCCTCGGCTCCACGGCGGACCTGGTGGGCGCGCCGCTGCTGCTCGTCACCATGGCCGCTTTCATGCTCGCCGCCGCGTTTGCGACGACACGTATCCCCAAGCTCGAGGCCGTCCCGCAGCCCCAACGCCGGCATCCTCTGAAGGAAATCGGTGAAGGCCTGGTGCTCGCCTGGCGCTCGGAAGTGATCCGTCCCTCGATCGTACAGACCTTTGCCGTCGGCATATTCTTCGCAGGTGCCTATGTGGTGCTCCTGCCGCTCATGGTCCGGGACCTGTACGCCGGCAGCGCCAGCGGTATTGCGCTCGTGTTTGCCGCCAACATGCTCGGCACCTGCACGACGATCCTGCTGCTGATCCGTCGCGGTGGGGTACAGCGGCCCGGACGTGCCCTGCTCGCAACCGGCATCGTCAGCTGCGGGGTGCTGTCGCTGCTGCACCTGGAGCTGCCGGAGTGGCTGTTCTATTTCGTGGTGTACGCCTGGGGTATGTGCGGCGGCATCAGCATGACCATGTCCCGCTCCATCGTGCAGGAAGCTGCGCCGGACACGCACCGGGCCCGGCTGATGTCCGTGTATTCCCTGGGGATGATGGGCGGCATGCCCATTGGCAGTCTGCTGCTCGGCTGGTGCGCGGGCCAGTTCGGAGTGCGCAACGCAGTGCTCGTCCCCGTGATCGGTATGGCCAGCACCATCGTCGTGTTGCTGCTTACCTCGAAGCTCTGGCAGGTGCAGCGCATGCAGCCTCAGGCTGCCGGTGAGGTGGCCCGGGCGGGCTGACGCAGTTTCCCTCAGCTAACCGGGGTTGCCGCTGCCTGAGCCTCCCGGCGCCGGTCGCGTTTCTCGATGTGTGCCCGCATGCGCGCCTGACGTTCCCGGGTCAGGGGATACTTCCAGAGCAGGGGCAGCGCCACGCAGGCAAGGGCAGCCGGAATGACGCTGTACATGAGCGCCAGCACCAGCTTCGCGGTCGCCGTGTTCTCATCGCTCGACGGATCAAACCCAAACCAGGCAACCCCGTTGGTGGCGAGAAACACGCCGAGCGCCACGGCGGCTTTGTTGACCATGCCCCAGAGGGAAAAGTAGAGCCCCGTGCGCTGTTCCCCGGTTCGCAGCGTATCGAGATCGACCACGTCCGCGGCCATGGAGGCCGGCAGGAACACCAGCGCACCGACCGCGGATCCTTTCAGCATCATGATCGCGAAGAAGAGCCAGTAGTGGCCGGGTCCGAGCAGCGGGATCAGGGCACTCCAGAGTGACAGCCAGAGAATGCCGAGCACCACGGTCCGGTGTTTGCCCAGGCGTCGGGAAATCGCAAACCACGCGGGAATGGCCGCACTGCTGGATACGTAATAGGCGAGGATGAAGATGGCGTAGCGGTCGAAGGTCTCCTCCATGACCGAGGCCACGAAGAAGAACGACAGAGACGCCGTCATGCTCACCCCGGCCACGAGAAACAGAAAGCAGATCACGAGGCGCCGGTAAGGACCATTGGCCCAGACGATTTTCAGACCCCGGCGCCAGCTCACCCGGGATACCGGGGCCGCACGCTTCGGCAGCTCCTGCACCCAGATCAGCGCCGGAATCGTAAACAGCGGCAACGTTACCGCCACCACCACGGCAACGCCGAAGAGCGCGTTGTCTGCACCGGGCATCTCGAAGACCAGCGACATGATCAGGGGAATCAGCAGCGCCATGAGCGTGCCGCCGTAGCCGAAGGCTTCGCGCCAGCCGGTCACCTGCGAGCGCTCGTCGTAGTCCGGCGACAGCTCCGCCCCCCAGGCTTTGTAGGGCAGGTCCAGCAGCGTGAAGCTGAGGTAGAGCAGGCTGATCCAGACGAACAGATACAGGTTGCTGATCGCCTCGCCGCCCATGGCCTGCCAGAGGCTCGTCGCGAGACTGCTGTGGGGCACGAAGAGCATCCACAACGAGAGCGCCATGAGCGGCATGCCGACGACCATCCAGGGTTTCCGGCGACCGAAGCGCGTATGCCAGCGATCGGAGGCAATGCCGATGGCCGGATCCGTGACCACGTCTGTGAGTCGCGACAGCGCGATGAGCGTACCGACCATGGCCAGGGACAGGCCCAGGTTCTGTGAGTAGAAGGCAGGAATGTAAAGCGCGATGGGCAAGCCGACGATGGACGTCGGCAGGTTCACGAGCCCATAGAGCGCCATGCGTGCCCGCCCGATACCGCCAGACGCGCCCCCGGAAACGGCGCTGCTGTCAGCCGCTGTCTCGTTGCCCGTACTGATGTCCCGCTCTCCCCTGCGCTGAAGCGCCTTACCGTGGCACGGCGGGCGTCGTCATTGCAATGCGGATTATCGGACCGTCAGGCATCGGCAAACGCTGCCGAGCGGCGTCGCGATTCAGCAAGCGCTGTCCGCCAACCTGAGGCGATAGATGGGAATCTCCCGCTCGATACGCTCTGCATAGCGGGCGTAACCGGGATACTCAGTTACCGCCAGGCGCCAGGCCCGCGCCCGGGCTTCACCCCGAAGGCGCTCGGCAATGCGCGCCTCCCGTCGGCCGCGCCGCAGCACCTCGACGGTCGCTTCGGCGTCGAGATTGGCACACCAGGCGGGTGCCCGTGCCGCCCCGCCATTGGAGCCCATGAGCAGCACGTCGTCTCCATCGGGCACGTAGAGCAGGGGCACTTCGCGCAGGGTGCCGGTTTTGGCACCGCGACAACGCAGCAGCAGACAGGGAATCACGAAAGAAAGACGCAGCCGGCCACCTGTGGCCTTCAGGAGCGGCCGGTCAAGCCGCGTTGCCAGACCCATGGCCAGACGGCTGACCCGCGGCTGAGCCACCACGGCGCTGAAGGCGCGCCAGAACGCCTTCGGCTCACGGGGCTCCGATACGGACAAGCAGGATCAGCCGAGCCGGTAGGCCCGGGTCGCCGTATCGTGGAACAGATCCGCCTTTTCCGCCGCGGAGAATCCGGCCGCGAGTTTCTTGAAGGCGTTCCAGAGCACCGGGTAGGAACAGCTCTGCTTGTCCACGGGGAAGTTCGATTCGAACATGCAGCGCGACGGGCCGAAGACCTCGAGGGCATGACGATAGTAGTCGCCGGCTGCAGCCACGATTTCATCGGAACTCGCCGGCAGGTCCCGCTTGTGGAAGCCAAAGCCGTTGATGGGCATGACCAGGCCTCCGAGCTTGGCAACGACGTTCTCAGCGCGCGCCAGTTCCGTTACGTTCGCCTTCCAGGCCTCGAAAATGGTTTCCCGATCCCCGGCATAGGGCCCGATACCCAGGGGTCCCCCGAAATGATCGAAAACGATGGTCGTGTCCGGAAAAGCGCGGGCCAGGTCCGTGAGTTCGGGAATCTGGTGGTGATAGAGCCAGGCATCAAAGGACAGGCCGCGGCGGCCCAGTTCGGCAAAGCCCTCGCGGAACGTGTCGTCCAGGAGCATGTGTTCGAAGGGATGCGTGTGCGAGTTGCGGACCTGCGGGCTCGCATCCCAGCCTGCTGCGTGTCGTATGCCTTTGAAGCGGGGGCTCACCGCCATGTGCGCATCGAGCACCTCACCCACGGCCGCGCCGAGATTCAGATCCGCAAAGCTCACGATGCCGAGACAGGCCCGGACCCCGCCGTAGCTGCCGCTCGCGCTCATGGCCGCGATACCGTTGACGAATTCTGTCTCGCCGACGGGCTTTAACGCCTCCGGCCCATCGGCGCGATACATGCTCGAGCACTCGACGAACACGGTGCTGGCCACGTTGTGTCCCGAACCCGTGTCGGCGAGCAGCTCATCGAGCAGATAGCGGCTCTGCTCGCTGTCCCAGAGGTGATGGTGCGGGTCACAGATCGGCAGCTCCGGCTCCAGGATCTCTTCCTGAACCTGCGTGAGCCATTCAGCGGTGCCGATCGTCATGGGTGCGGATCAGTAAATGACGACGGAGCGGATGCTCTTGCCTTCATGCATGAGATCGAAGGCCGTGTTGATCTCGTCGAGGGGCATGGTGTGGGTGATGAGATCGTCGATGTTGATCTTACCGTCCATGTACCAGTCGACGATCTGCGGCACCTGCGTGCGACTTTTCGCACCGCCGAAGGCCGTGCCGCGCCAGACCCGGCCGGTGACCAGCTGAAAGGGCCGCGTGCTGATTTCCTCACCGGCCCCCGCCACGCCGATGATGGTGCTCTCTCCCCAGCCGCGATGGCAGCACTCCAGCGCCTGGCGCATGGTGTTGACGTTGCCGATGCATTCGAAGGAGTAGTCGGCGCCGCCACCGGTGAGCTCGAGAATGGCTTCGACGGGATCGCCATCTTTCGGGTTGACGAAATCCGTCATGCCGAATTCCGTGGCGAGCGGCACTTTGTCCGGATTGACGTCCACGCCGATGATCCGATTCGCGCCAACGAGGCGGGCGCCCTGGATGACGTTCAGACCGATTCCACCGAGACCGAAAACGGCAACGTTTGCG
This sequence comes from Pseudomonadales bacterium, assembly GCA_965230005.1. Lineage (GTDB taxonomy): Bacteria > Pseudomonadota > Gammaproteobacteria > Pseudomonadales > Azotimanducaceae > SZUA-309. The sequence goes on along the minus strand of OZ245934.1, from coordinate 4,101,766 downwards.
CCCGGTTCCACCTTGGCGGTGTTGATGACTGCGCCGATGCCGGTGGTGACGCCACAGCCGATGTAGCAGACCTTGTCGAAGGGGGCGTCCTCGCGGATCTTCGCCAGGGCGATCTCCGGCACCACCGTATAGTTCGAGAAGGTGGAGGTGCCCATGTAGTGAAAGAGCGGGTCGCCGTTCAGGGAGAAGCGGCTCGAGCCGTCCGGCATGAGGCCCTGGCCCTGCGTGTCGCGGATGGCGATGCAGAGATTGGTTTTGCCGGAGGTACAGGCCTTACATGCCCGGCACTCGGGAATGTAGAGCGGAATCACATGATCGCCGACGGCCAGGGATTTCACGCCCTCACCGACCTCGACGACGACCCCGGCGCCTTCATGACCCATGATCGACGGGAACAGACCTTCCGGATCCGCCCCGGAAAGGGTGAACGCGTCCGTGTGACAGATACCCGTGGCTTTCACCTCCACGAGCACCTCACCGGCCCGCGGTCCTTCGAGCTGCACGGTTTCCACTTTGAGCGGTTCACCCGCGGCAAATGCGACGGCGGCCCTGGTATCCATGGCGGTTCTCCCTCATCCCCGGTTGCTGGCCGGAAAGCATAAACAAGAACAAGTACAATTCGCGACCAGTATTCCTGACGCAGGCACCCTTTGGCGTTCGAGTTGCGGGTCAAAGACTGGCAGAGCTTCATACCGCTCATCGACGTGGTTCGAGGCTATGGCCGCACGGACTTCAACCACGACCTGATCGCCGGTCTCGTGGTCGGCATGATCACGGTACCCCAGGCCATCGCCTATGCTTTTCTCGCGGGCCTGCCGCCGGAAGCCGGTCTTTACGCCTGTCTGCTGCCCATGGTGATTTACGCGGTCCTCGGCTCGTCGCGGCAGCTCGTGGTCGGTCCCGTTGCCGTCGCCGCGCTCATGGTCGCCGCGGCGGTCGGTGAATTCGCCCCGGCGTACAGCGACGCCTATCTCGGCATCACGACCATTCTCTGTCTGCAGGCCGGCATCGTGCTCTGGCTCCTGCGCCTTTCCAACATGGGGGGTGTGGTCAATCTGCTGAGCCATCCGGTGATCGTCGGTTTCGTCAACGCAGCGGCCCTGCTGATCATCATCAGCCAGCTCGGCCCGCTCCTGGGTATCAGCACCGACGCCCGCCTCGACCCCCTGGATCGGCTGCTGACGCTCGGGCAGTCCATGGACGGCTTCAACGCCACCACTTTCGCTATCGGCATCGGAGCCGGTGTCGGCATGTGGCTTATCCAACGCTACGTGACCGTGCCCCTGCGACTCCTCGGTATCGAGCTCGATGAGAATCATCCGGTCACCAAGCTCGGTCCGCTGCTGGTGGCCGTGGCGGCCGTCGCCGTGGTCTGGGGGTGGGAGCTCGACCGGTCTGCGGGCGTGGCGGTGATCGGCGAAGTCCCGGGCGGGCTCCCGGCATTGACCTTGCCCCCCTTCGACTGGAACCTGTGGGTCGATCTCCTGCCGACCTCGGTGATGATCGCACTGGTGAGCTACGTCGAGAGCTATTCCATCGGCACCACGTTAGCAACAAGAGAGCGGACGCGCGTGAACAGCCATCAGGAACTCATTGCGCTGGGGGCCGCCAACGTTGGCGCCGCCCTGACGGGCGCCTATCCGGTCGCCGGCAGCTTTACCCGCTCGAGCGTGAACTACCAGTCCGGGGCCCGAACCCAGGTGAGTTCCCTCGTCTGCGGGGTGGTGATCCTGGCCACCCTGCTCTTCTTCACGCCGCTCTTCACGCTCCTGCCGCAGGCCGCCCTCGCAGCCATCGTCATCGTCTCCGTGTTCTCACTCATGGACTTCTCGAGCATCCGCGCGCACTGGAAAGTGCACCGCGACGATTCCATCACACAGCTGGTGACCCTGGTAACGGTGCTCGCCTTCGGCGTGGAGGCAGGGCTCATCACCGGCGTGGCGCTGTCCATCGCTTTCTTCGTGCGTCGGGTAAGTCGGCCGCACATCGCCATCGTTGGCCGGGTCGGCGAGTCGGAGGCCTTCCGCGCCACCCGACGCTACGAAGTGGAAACCTTCGCTCACGTGGCCGCCATCCGCGTCGACGAGAGCCTGTTTTTCGCCAACGCCAATCAGGTGGAGAGCAAGCTGCTGAAGATCATCCAGCGGCGGCCCGGCACGAAACACGTGCTGCTGGTCTGCAGTGCGGTGAACATGATCGACGTGTCGGGGCTGGAAATGCTCTATCGAATCAACGCCAACCTCGAGTCCATGAACATCACCCTGCACCTGTCCGAGGTTAAGGCGCCGGTCATGGATCAGCTGGACGAAACGGACTTCGTCGATGCGCTCAAGGGCGGCATCTACTTCACCACGGACCAGGCCATGCGCGACCTAGCCGCTCAGACCTGAGATGCTTTTTTCGAGCGCAAACTGCCAGTAAGCTCGGATCCTCTGTGTCAGGGGCGTCTGTCTTCGGGGAGGGAAGGGCATGTATCCAGGCAAGTGGGCGATTGATTTTCCGGAGAAGGCGGCTGCCATCCATGCCGTCAGCGGTGAGGTCCTAAGCTATAAGGCGCTGAACGACCGGTCCAACCAGCTGGCCCAGCTCATGTGGTCTGAAGGGCTCCGACCCGGCGACCACGTCGCCATCTTCATGGAAAATCACCTCAGCTACTTCGAGGTGATCTGGGCGGCCATGCGCTCGGGCCTCTACATCACCACCATCAACCGCTACCTGACCGACGAAGAAGCGGGCTACATCCTCGACAACTGCGAAGCTCAGGTGCTGGTGACCTCCAGCTACCTCGGCGAGATCGCCAGGGAACTGCCCCGTTTCGCGCCGAACTGCAAACGCTGGCTCATGGTCGGCGATCCGGTCGATGGCTATGAATCCTACGAAGCCGCCATTGCCGATCATCCCGCAGAGACTCTCGCAGAAGAACCCGCCGGGCAGTTCATGCTCTACAGCTCAGGCACCACGGGCCGACCCAAGGGCATTCTCCGCCCGCTCAGCGGCGCCATGATTCACGAGGATGCAGGACCCGTCGGGGCCCTGCAGAGCACCCTCTGGGGCTTCGACGAAAACACGGTGTATCTGTCCCCGGCGCCCCTCTATCACTCGGCACCGATCGGCTTCTGCACGGCGGCTCTTGCGCTCGGTGGCACGGTGATCATGATGCCGCGCTTCGACGAGATCGGGGCCCTGAAAGCCATCGAGGAACACAAGGTTACTCACAGCCAGTGGGTGCCGACGATGTTCACCCGCATGCTCAAGCTGCCGGAGGAAGATCGCAGCGGCTTCGACTTTTCCAGTCACAAGGTCGCCATCCACGCCGCAGCACCCTGCCCGGCCGGCATCAAGCAGCAGATGTTCGACTGGTGGGGGCCGATCATCTACGAGTACTACGGCGGCACGGAGTTGAACGGCTTCACGCACGTCACGCCAGAGGAGTGGCTCTCCCATCCGGGCACCGTCGGCAAGCCGATCCTCGGCACCATCCATATCTGCGATGAGGACGGCAAAGAGCTGCCGAACGGGGAACCAGGCATCGTCTATTTCGAATTACCGGCCATGCCCTTCGAGTACCTGAAGGACCCGGAAAAAACCAAAGACGCGCAACATCCGGAACACGCCAACTGGAGTGCGCTCGGCGATGTGGGCTACGTCGACGACGACGGCTTTCTCTACCTCACGGACCGGGCCACCTTCATGATCATCTCCGGCGGCGTGAACATCTATCCGCAGGAGATCGAGGACGCCATGATCCTGCATCCGAAGGTGGCCGACGTGGCCGTGGTCGGCGTACCCAACGAGGAGATGGGGGAGGAGGTCAAAGCCGTGGTGCAGGTGGCCGAAGGCATCGCTGCCGACGACAGCCTCGCGGAGGAACTCCTCGAGTATGCCCGCGAACACATCGCCCACTACAAGTGTCCACGCTCCATCGATTTCATGGACGAGCTGCCCCGGCTCCCAACCGGGAAGCTCTATAAACGCATCATCAAAGATGCTTACTGGGGAAAAACCGACAGCCGCATCGTCTGACGCGGCAGAGTTCATCAAGGAGGACAACCAATGACACGGATTGCAGCGATTCTTTTCAGCGTCCTGGCGCTCACGGCCATGGCGCCGGCCCAGGCGCAGCTCGGCGACCTGCTGGATCAGGCCAAGGAGATGGGCGGCGACTCGCTCTCGAGCATGCTCGCAGGAAGCCTGGGCACGGACACAGATGCGGTTGAGGGCGGCCTCGGCGGGCTTTTCGAACTGGCAAAAAACCAGCTGTCCGGCGATGACTACGCCAAGGTTCTGGAGGCCATCCCCGGCGTCAGCGGCTACGTCGATAAAGCCCGGTCCATGGGCCTGCTCGATCTGCCTCTGAACAGTGCGGAGGGCCTGACCTCGGCCCTCGGCAAAGTCGGCATGGATCCGGAGACGGTACAGCGCTTTTTACCGGCGGCCGTGGATGCCATCGGTGCCGTCGGCGGCGAGCCGATACGGCAGATGCTGCTGCCCCTCGTGGGAGGTTGACCTGACGGCACGCGGACTCGCGCTGACACTGCTCGTTGGTCTCGCCCTCAGCGCCTGCACTGAGGCGCCAGGGCCGGACGCATTCCAGTTCCGCTGCGGCGAGCTGCTGATCAGCCTGAGCTACAGCGAGGGAAGTGCTGTCCTGCAAAGCAACGGTGAGCGCTATGCGCTCACCCAGGCACGCGCTGCCTCAGGCGCACGTTATGAAGGCGACGGCGTCGAATTCTGGGAGCACCAGGGTGCCGCGATGCTGACCATCAACGGGGAACGCCATCCTGAATGCCAACGCTTCGACCCCTGAGGCATCGCAGCAACGATAGCTGCGACCGGTGTCGGCCAGACGTCGTACGAGGGCGCTCGTCTAGCCTCGCCTGACTTCCCGCGGCAGTACGCCGTACTGCCGCCGAAAGTCCCGCGCAAACTGGCCCATGTGCCAGAAGCCCCAGCGGTTCGCGACGTCTGCAATGGATTCGGTGCCGTCACGGCTGACGAGTTCGGCATGGACCCGCTGCAGTTTCCGGGATTTGACGTACGCCTTGGGACTCATGCCTGAACACTCTTTAAAAGCGTACTCCAGAGTTCGGGCGCTGACGCCACATTTCAAGCTGAGTCGATTCAGCGTCATCGGTTCAGCGAGCGTGGACTCAATAAACGCCACCGCCACCTCGAAGTGACGCTGGCGCCCTCGCGTTGGGCGTTGAGAGTCAGACTTCTGCACGTGCACAGACGTGACGAGCAGATCGCAGACTCGGCGCGTCTCTCGGGAAATGGCTTCGAGATCGGCATCGGAGCCGCTGCCGCACAACGACTCAAGGCCCGCCAGCGTGCGGTGGGCCATCATCCTCACCTCGGCAGTCGGGAGGTGGAGCGAAGGTTTAGCGCTTTCCCCCATGGCTAGGGTGTCGCCGCAGATCGCACGCATGAGCTTCGGAGAGAAGGTCATGGTGGCCCCTTCAAAGTCTCCCGCCGAGAAGGCTTCGAATTCTCCCGCGAAGCAACAGATCGAACGCCCGTCCTCTGCGTGACCGCACCAGTTGTTCGGCACGCGGCCGGTTTTCGTCAGGCCGAAAGAGCGGGGGGCAGGGAGCGTGCCGCGGCGAATGCTCGCGCCGCGCACGGAAGAGTGAATCAGCCTGAGGTCGTCCGTGGCGAGGGTGAGGCGATGCACCGTGATCGGTTTCCGTCCGGCTGCACAGATCTCGACGTTCGCTGAGGGCCTGATACGGAGGCCGCTGAAGACCTCCCTGGTGAAGCTGAGCTGCCGCGAGTCGTCGGTTTCGGTTTCTTGATACTTCTCCATTAAACATCCGTGAGTTGCGCGATCTCGATGCCCTGGGTTCTGCGGCAATGCTAGCGTGCCCGTCAGGCGCGAAACAACGCTGCTGGGACCAACCCTCGCCCCTGAACGGTTCAGCCAATCCCGGTTGAAACCGTGTCCGGTTGTCTTCCGGCGTTTCTCGAGAACCATTGGATTGCCTGGGAGTGATTGGTGATGAAGGGACTCTTCGTTTTTTTGACCGTAGCGTGTTTCAGCGTTGCTGCAGTGGCCAGAGAAGGCATCGTCTTTGACGGCGAACACCGATTCCTGCGCGCGCAGCACGCAGAGGCCTGGGCCGAGCAGGACCGGCTGGTCGAGCAGCGCCTCGAAGCCATACGCCAGGCCAACGGCGGAAAACGCCCGAACATCCTCTATCTGCTGATCGATGACGTGAGCTTCGGATTGATGGGAAACCGCACGATGAACTACGTCACCGGCATCGATACACCGAATATCAACGACTTCGCCTCCGAAGGGCTTTCTCTCCTGCGGATGTACACCGAACCCTCCTGCACACCCACCCGAACCGCCTTCATGACCGGACGGCACCCGGTCAGGACCGGCCTGAAGGAGGTCAAAGTGGCGCTGGTCGGTGAAGGTCTGGGCGCGGAGGAAGTGACCATTGCCGAGGTGCTCGGCGAAGCGGGCTACAACACCAGCCACGTCGGGAAGTGGCATATGGGCGACATCGAGCAATCCTTCCCCCACAACCAGGGCTTCGACCGGGCCGTCTTTCCTGTGCATCAGCAGGTCCAGCTGGCCTGGATGACCCGCGAAGCCGCCGAATCGACCGCCCTGCTGGGTTGGAACGGTTCCACTCAGTCGGATCCCTTCGCCGTTGACGGCTACTTCAAGCCCCAGGGCCTCGTTACGGGCCTCGAGGCGGAGAAGGGCAAGATGGCGAGAGAGGTGAACATGAAGCCTGGCGAGGTGTGGACGCAAGCGCACTACCGCGAATTGAACGAACGCTATCAGCGTCAGGTGCTGGACGAGCTGCGTCGCCTGGCCGCGGATGAGGCGCCTTTCTTCCTGCAGTACTGGCCGATGTACCCGATCAACCTGGTGCACGATCAGGCGCAGAACACGTCCCGGAACGGCGGGATGATGGCGGAAAAGCTCCAACTGCTGGACAGGTGGGTCGGCGAGATTTTCGCCGAAGTGAAGCGGCTCGGTATCTCAGAAAACACCGTCATCGTCTTCATGGCAGACAATGGCATCTTCCGCCAGTACGCCGGAACCTCCGGCATGAGCGAACTGGTCTATCGCGGCGGAAAGTCTGAGCATCTCGAAGGCGGCGTTCGCGTTGACGCATTCGTTCAATGGCCCGGCGTCATCGAGGCGGGCAGCGCGGCGGGCGACATCGTCCACGTCACGGACCTCTACACCACCTTCGCGAGGATCGCTCAGGCAACGGAGTACATTCCTAGAGACCGGGTCATCGATGGGATCGATCAGACGGCACTGGCGCTGCTGGGCGAAGGCAACGGTCGGCGCGACTATGTCTACATCTACGAAGGCACCGTGCTGCGCTCAGTGGTGAAGCAGAAGTTCAAGATGCACCTTCCTCCGCCCGGGGTACCGGGCGCCGGAGCACCGGTGTTCGACCTGCTTCGGGATCCACGGGAGGAGGCGCCCGTCCACGTGCAAATCGGGACCTCGCTGTGGTCCGCCGCCAGCTTCCAGGACATGGTGAAACGGCACATGGCGACCATTCAACAGTACCCGCATTCCGAACTGGTCAAAGACGTACCCTACGGCGGCATCGAGAACCTCAGACCGGAGAGCAGGAAGGCGGTCGAGGTTTTCCTGTCCTGGCAGACTCAGAAGCGGTGATCGGGCACAAGACCAGCGGATCGTATGACTCAATCAATCCTTGCCGAGTGAGCCACCAGCACCCACTTCTGCGGAGAGTTCGTTGACCCGGAGCTCCCCTTCGCGCGTCTGACCGCCGAGCTCGAGGAATCGACGCATGGCGGCCGGCGCTTCCTCCGTGCGCAGCAGCTGCTGAAAGAGGTAGGCCTCTTCCCGGAGCCCTTCCTCGAGCTCGAGGCTGGCCGCGTCCGTAGAAGCTTTCGCCAGGCGCACGGCCTCCGGCGGAAAAGAAGCGATACGTTCGGCGAAAGCCCTAACCCAGCCGTCGATCTCGTCGACGGCAAAGATCCGGTTCAGATAGCCCCAGCGTTCGGCGGTTTCCGCATCGAGATCGTCACCGCCGAGAATGATTTCGAGTGCCCGGCCACGCCCGACGAGGCGCGGCAGCCGCTGGGTACCGGAGCCCCCCGGCAGGATGCCGATAGGCACCTCCATCTGGTTGATCTTCGTTTTGCCCCGAACACCGAAGCGCATGTCGAAGCTCGCCGCCAGCTCACTGCCGCCACCGCCCACGCGCCCTTCGATCTGGGCGATGGTGACCTTGTTCATGGTGCGGAAGCGCTCGCACATCTGGTGATAGTCGTTGAGCGCTTCGCTGCGCTCCGCGGGCTCGTCCGTGGGAAAGGTCAGAATCGCCTCCACGTCGAAATGCGCCAGGAAAAAGTCCGGATCCGCGCTCTTCATGACAACCACCGTCAGCGTCTCGTCGGCAGCCAGCTCTTCGGAAAGCTGCATGAGTTCGATATACAAGGGAATGGAGATGAGGTTGATCGGTGGATTACTCACCGTCACGGTCGCCAGCCGGCCCTCGGTCTCAACATTCAGCATCTCGTAGTCGTAGGCCACGGTTTTCCCCCTCTCTCCGAACAACCCGCTCGACGGAGATACTGGCATCCCCATCTGCCGACGGCAACGCGGCGCCAGGCTCGCCAGGTCGAGCCCCTCGCCGCAACATGCCCCGGAAGTCAGCCGTTTCCTGCATAATCGACGGCGGACACGCATTCCTGGGAAGACATCATGAGCGATCAGCCCGGCAGCAAGCTGCCCGCGGCCACGGCAGCCGCCATCACCGAGAGAATCGACGATCTGAGCGAGACACTGATTGCCGTCTCCCGCCAAATCCACGCGAATCCGGAGCTCGCCTTCGAGGAATACAAGGCGGCCGCGCTGCTCTGCGACACCCTGGATGCGCAGGATCTACCGGCAGAGCGCGGAGTCTTCACGCTGGAGACCGCCTTCGAAGCCAGGCTGCCAACCAAAGGGGACGGCCCCACGGTCGCGATCCTGGCGGAGTACGACGCGTTACCGGGGATTGGTCACGCCTGCGGTCACAACCTCATCGCGACGGCAGCCCTGGGCGCTACCCTCGGGCTCCAGGCGGTGGCACCGGAGCTCCCCGGACAGGTGCGCCTGATCGGCACCCCGGCGGAAGAGAAAGGGGGCGGCAAAGAGCTCATGGCCCGGGCCGGGGCCTTCGACGGCGTTGATGCCGCGATGATGATTCATCCAGCCGGCGTGAACCTCACGACAATGCCCTGTATCTGCGTGGCGGAAGTGGAAGTCATCTACCACGGCCGCTCGGCTCATGCCTCTGCCATGCCCCACAAAGGCATCAACGCCCTCGACGGTCTGCTGCTGGCCTATCAGGCCATCTCCAACCTGCGTCAACACATCAGAGACGAAGAACGGATCCACGGCATCATCACCGAAGGCGGACAGGCGCCGAACATCGTGCCCGACAGGGCCACCGGCAACTTCTACGTTCGCGCATCCACAGAGAGCCGCCTGGCTGCCCTCAAACCCAGGGTGCAGGCCTGTTTCGAAGCCGGTGCCAAAGGCAGCGGTGCGGAGCTCGAGGTCCGCTGGGCGGGCGTCGACTACCTGGATCTGAACACCAACTGGCCGCTCGCCGATGTCTTTCAGCGCCATGGAGAGACCCTGGGCCGGGACTTCCTGAGCCCCAACGCCCTCGGCGGTGCCGGCAGTACCGACATGGGCAACGTCAGCTATCGCGTTCCGTCCATTCATCCGATGCTCGCCTGCTCGCCGCCGAACGTGGTCATCCACCACCCGGACTTCGCCCGCTATGCAGGCTCGGAGTCCGGCGATGCGGCGGCGCTGGACGGCGCCAAGACCATGGCGCTGACCACGGCTGAGTATCTGCTCGACCCGGCGTTGCAGGGAGAGGTGAAGCAGGCCTTCGACGTTTCCGTGGGCCTCACCTGATCCCGTGCACGTCTGGCTCTTCGGCTACGGATCGCTCATCTGGCGCCCGGACATCGACTATCTGGATCGTCGTCCGGCCAGGATCGAGGGCTGGAGCCGACGCTTCTGGCAGGGCTCTCACGATCATCGCGGTGTGCCGGAAGCACCGGGACGGGTTGTCACCTTGATCGCGGCTCGCGGTGAAAGCTGCGCCGGGATGGGCTATCTGGTGGATGCCGCCGTTGTGGAGGAGACCTTTGCGCAGCTCGACCATCGGGAAAAGAACGGCTACGAACGCCATAGCGTCAGTCTCGAGTTTCATGAGCACGACGAGGTTGCCGAGGGGATCGTATACATCGCACCCGTGGACAATTTTGCTTACCTCGGGCCCGCGCCGGTCACCCAGATCGCGCGTCAGATCCACGGCGCAGAAGGGCCAAGCGGGCGCAACATCGACTACCTCCTGGAACTCGCTGCCGCGCTCCGCGACCTCGAGGTCCACGACGAGCACGTGTTCGAACTGGAAGCGGCTGTCAGGGCGATCGAGCGCTGAACATCACCACCAGCAATCCCTCGGCGACAGCCTCAAGCGAACACGGCTTCCCATTGCGCATCGTCGAGTAACTCGACGAGGTCCTGACGGTACTCGATGAGCTGCCTCAGCATCGCCGTGCGTTGTTGATCAATGGGCGCAATTCGCTCAATGAGGTCATCGGCAGCCGCGTCTTCGTCATTCGTCTCGGCAATGTATGCATCAATGCTCGCGTCTACGTTGCTCCGATAGTCGTCGAGGAGCGCGGCCACCTTTGCTGCCGTGGCGAGTGCTGCGTCGCGGGTTTCAGGTGGTGTGTCCTCAAGGACCGTTTCCAGGCGGGACTGGAGCCCCTCAGCATCGAACAGCGAGAAATCGCTGCCGCCGCGGCGCATAAAGAGCGCGATCAAGGTCATGGTCGTGACAACTGGCATGGCGTCTCCTATATGCTTCCCGCAGCAACGGCCCGGCTCTTACGATTCAGGATCCCGAGGACCTCTGACCAGGCGTCCTCCGGCAACAGGGCCTTCAGCTGGTCCTGCAGCTCGAGGAGTGAATCCCACTGTTCACGTCGACTCACGAGATAGTCGTCAACCAGAGCGTTGAGTGCCTGCGCTTCCGTCGTTCGCTCAAGAGCTTGCTCGTTGAACGTCCGGAGAAAGCCTTCATGCGTCTCCACCAACTGCGCGGTGTCCTCCTGCATCTTCCGAACCACGGTCCTGAGCGCTTCGAGCTCCGATGGATCGAGGCGGCTGAGCAGGGATTCTAGCTCCAGAAAAGCGCCGTCGATCTCGCTCCGGGAGCGCATGGAGGCACAGCCGGTGCTGAGGGCCAGTGCTGTCGCCGCCAGGGCGACAATGAGTTCCCGCCGTTTCACTCTGATGATCCCCGATGGTCAGCGAAATCGCGCCGGAGAGACGCGCCCGGCCAGGGCATGGTCTTTTCCAACGAGCAGATCCCGCGCAAGTTCCGAAAGCGCGGGCGCCGTCTGAATGCCGAAGCCGCCCTGGCCCACGAGCCAGAAGAAGCCGTCGACCTCAGGGTCATAACCCGCCGCCGGAACCTCGTCCGGCAGGAAGGTGCGCAATCCAGCCCAGCTGTGGGCCATCCGTTCTACCTTCAGCGTTGTCATCTGCTCGAAGCGATCGGCGGCGACGGCCAGATCGAATTCTTCCGGTTGTGCGTCACAGGGTGCGCTCGGCGTCGTATCCGCGAGCGAGACCATGAGCAGACCGGCCTCCGGCTTGAAATAGAGGCCGCCCTGAACGCGATGAACGAGCGGCCAGCTGCTGACGTCCATGCCCGTATCGAGGAGGAACGCCGTGCGTCGCAGCGGCTGCAGCCCGAGCGGGCGGACACCGGCGAGCTTCGCCAGCTCATCACCCCAGGCGCCGGCCGCATTGACGACGACGTCGGCCTCCACGACCCCATCGGCACAGCCGATGCGCCAGACACCGTCCACCCGTTCAACGCTATCCACTCTGGCGTTGCCGCGCAGCTGACCGCCGCGGTCGAGTAGCTGACGACGGAAGCTCTCGAGCAGGGCATGCGCGTCGAGAGACAGGGCTTCCGTTTCGATCAGCACTCGGACGGCAGTTTCCGGACGGAGCACAGGCACCCGCTCGAGGAGCTCGTCCACGGGCAGCTCGACGAGCGAGCCGGAGAGCGGTGCCCATTCCGCCTCGAAGGCATCGAGCGCCTCGAGGTGCTCTTCATCGGCGAGCGTGACGCAGCCGATCGGTGTAGCGCCGTGAGCACGGTGGTAGTCCATGCCCGGCACTGTGAGCGCTCTGACCACTTCGTTTTCATAGCACTCGATGGCCACGGCCGCCGAGCGCCCCGAGCTGTGGTAGGCGGGCTGCGCTTCAGCTTCGAGAACCGTCACCTCGAAGTCGTCCGCCGCACGGGCTGCCGCAGAGATTCCGGCCATGCCGCCGCCGATGACGGCAAGCCTGGGTTTGCTGGTGCTCATGGTGTTCCTTGCTCCTGGAGCCGTGCATTATGTGGCAAAGGCACACGACCCGGGAGGCACAATGAGCGAACAACTGGTAACCCGCGAAGATCAGGACGGACTGGCCATTCTCAGCCTGAATCGTCCCGACGCGCTCAACGCGCTGTCGCCCAATCTCTTCGTGACCCTCCGAGAACACGTGGATGCTCTGGCCGAGGCCACCGACGAGATCGGCTGCGTCATTCTCTGCGGCAAAGGCCGCTCTTTCTCGGCGGGAAACGATCTGAAGGCGATTCAGGCGGGAGAGCGTGCGCCCTCGCCGACCTTTCAGGCGGAAACCCTCGAGGCCATCGAACAGTTGCCGCAGCCGGTCATCGCAGCCGTGCAGGGTCACTGCTACACCGGCGCCCTGGAGCTCGCCATCGCCTGCGACCTGCTCGTCGCCGGTGAGTCGGCGCGCTTTTCCGACACGCACGGCAAGTGGGGTATGTCGCCCACCTGGGGTATGAGTCAGCGCCTGCCGCGTCGGGTGGGACTGCTCGCCGCCCGGGAGATGATGTTCAGCGGTCGCGTGGTCGGCGGTGCCGAAGCGGCTGCTATGGGACTCGCAAATCGCTGCGTTGCCGATGAGACCGTCCTCGACGAGGCCATCGCCATGGCGCGCACGTTCCTGGAGAACTCCTGGCACACGCTGCGCATGGACAAGCAACTCATCAACGGTGGCCTAGAGCGGAACCTGTCCGAGGGCCTTGCCTGGGAGCGGGCCACGAGTCCCGGGGCCGGTCCGGACACTGCAGAGCGCATCAAAAACTTCGGGAAGGGCTGAGACCGACACCCGCCTTCGGGATCGCGCTCTCAGCGGCTCTTCCTCGAGACGAGGATTGCCGCAACGAACTTCAGCAGAGCGACTGCATGAAGGCTGCCGCTACACGGGCCAGCTCATCAAACACGTCTTCGGTCACCTGTCGGGAACGCTTCAGCACCTTGTAGCTGTGGTCGGCTGTATCCAGCCAGTGCAATTGCGCCCTGCCGTTGAGCCCTGCCACCACTTTTTCGAGCAGCTCCGGTGTGGCCAGGGCATCGCGGCTGCCGCTCAGAAACAGCATGGGCACGGTGATGGCCGGCAGATGAGCGGCCCGTGTGGTCGCCGGTTTTTTCGGCGGATGCAGGGGAAAGGAAGTGAAGACGAGGCCGCGAACGCGATCACTGCCGGGTACCGCTTCCGCCACGGCGTGGGAGGCCATACGTCCCCCATAGCTGTGGCCGCCGAGAAAGCACGGCAGATCACCGGCAGCGCTCGCCGCCGTCTCGAGGGCAGCCGCAATCGTCTCGACAGAAACCGCCTGGGCATCCACCCGGCGCCGGCCCGCTTCCATGAAGGGAAAGTTGAAGCGCAGGGTGGCGATCGCTTGACGCGCCAGGGCGTCGCTGATCGACGTCATGTTCGCGTGACGAAAATCGGCGCCAGCGCCATGGGCCAGCACCAGCAGTGCGCTTGCCGCTTCGGGGCGAAGCAGTTCCGCGGAGAGTCTGCCGGCGACCTTGAGCTCCGTGCATTCGGCCGCCGACGTCATCGGGATGGGCTCAGTCGATGTCGCCGATGTTCTGGATGATGCGGCCGACGATGCCGTAGTCGACGGACTCCTCGGGGCTCATCCAGTAGTCGCGATCGGTGTCCTTCGCGACCCGATCCAGGGGCTGACCCGTGCGCTCGGCGATGGTCTGGTTGATGCGCTCGCGGGTTTTCAGGATCTCCCGGGCGTGGATCTCCACATCCGCCGCCGTGCCGCCAAAGCCGCCGTGGGGCTGGTGGATGAGAAAGCGTGTGTTCGGCAGGCAGAAGCGGTTTTCCTTCTCCGGCGCGAGATAAATGTGGGTCGCGATGCTGCCGACCCAGCCGGTACCGACGGTACGGACCACCGGTTTGATGAACTGGATCATGTCGTAGATCGTGTCGCCGGATTCGACGTGACCACCGGGCGAGCCGATGTAAATGGTGATCGGATCGTCCGACTCGAAGGACAGAGCCAGCAGTTTCTCTGCCGTGCGTCGGGCAACGGCCTGGTCGATCTCACCGAACAGGGTCACCGTCCGGTTTTTCATGAGGGTGTTTTCCAGGAACCCGAACTGCTTGGCGGCATCGGCCATGTCTTCTTCGCCGTCGAGGAGGTGGGAGGAGGGGGTATTCAGTGAACTCATTGCTGCTCCAGAGGCCGTGAGGCGCTCGCTCAAGTTGTGCTCTCGATAGAAAGCGCACATTCTACAACGTCTGCCCGGCAAAACCGCGTCATGAGACGGCGGATCGGACCGGGCTGATCTGCGACCAGACAGGGGGGAAGTTCATGCTCGCACCGGAATATCAGGCCATGTTTGCCCAGCTCGCCGAAGAGCCGGGGCCCAAGATCAGCGATCTGAGCCCGGCGGAGGGGCGCGAGATGTACAAGGTCATGCGCCCGGTGAATCCAGAGCTGCCCATCGGGCGTGTCGAGGATCGAACCATTCCAGGACCCGCCGGTGAGATACCGGTTCGCATCTACCATCCCACCGGCGATGGCCCGCACCCGATGCTCGTGAACTTTCACGGCGGCGGCTGGGTGATCGGCGATCTCGACACGGCCGACAGCGCCTGCCGGAGCCTCGCGGAAGCGGCCAGCTGCATCGTCGTCTCCGTAGATTACCGGCTGGCGCCGGAACACCCGTACCCCGCTGCGGTGGAGGATGCCTATGCGGCGACGGTCTGGGCAGCCGCTGAAGCCGATGCCCTCGGCAGCAACGGCAAGCTGGCCGTTGGCGGCGAGTCCGCGGGCGGTAATCTCGCGGCCGTGGTCTCGCAGATGGCCAGGGATGACAACGGGCCTGCCATCCACTTCCAGCTCCTCGCCTATCCGGTGGTGGACCACGACCTGAGCCGCCCTTCCTACACGGAAAATGGCGAGGGCTATCTCCTCGAAAAGGACACCATGGTCTGGTTCTGGGATACCTATTGCCCGGACCCTGGCCAGCGCAGCGAAGCGGCGGCAAGTCCCCTACTGGCCGACTCCCTGGCCGGACTGCCACCAGCGCTCGTGATCACCGCCCAATACGATCCGCTCCGCGATGAAGGCAACGCCTATGCAGAGGCTTTGCAGGCCGCGGGCAATCAGGCCGAGCTGCGCTGCTTCGATGGCCTCGTGCACGACTTTCTGGCGACAGCCGCCCTGTTCCCCTCATCGAAAGCCGCCTTCGACGAGGTCGCGGCGGCGCTGAAAGCCGCCCTGCACTGAGGCAGCGAGTATAGACGGGCATTCAGTGCAGACCGCCACCGGATGCAGCAGCGGGCTGAACCCGCCGATCCTGTTCACCGACTTCACCGACTGATCTGAAGGAGACCCCCATGCTGTTCGCCCTCATCTGCGAAGACAAACCCGACAGCCTCGAGCTCAGGCTCGCCAACCGGGAGAAGCATCTGGCCTACGTGGGCACCCTGAACGAGCGTATCCGCCTCGCCGGACCCATGTTGAGCGACGACGGCGAAGGCATGGTGGGCTCCCTGTTCATTATCGAAGCAGACAGCGCCGACGAAATTGCCGCCATCAACGCCGACGACCCCTACACCCAGGCCGGGCTCTTCGGCCAGGTAACCATTCGGCCCTTCCGCCAGGTGATTCCCGCGTCATGAACGATACCCGTGGGCTCCTCGACGCCGCACCGACCGGGGCGGCCGCTGAGGCGTTCACGACCGCTGAGCAGGCCCTGACCCGCTTTCGGGGCGACCCGCTGGCGCTGATCAAACCGGTAATTCGCGAGTGGCCCGACTGGTCTCTCGCGCACAGCTTCCGGGCGCTGGTGCTGCTTGGATTTACGGAACGGCGCTTTGCAGCCGGAGCCGCAGGCAGCCTCGCCAAGGCGGAGGCCTGCCTCGGCAGCTCGCCGCGCGAACGTGGTTTCTTCGAGGCAGCAAAACAGATGCTCGCCCGCCGCTGGGACGCGGCCTCAGCCACCTACGAGCAGCTGCTGCTCGCGGAACCAACCGATCTGCTCGCCCTGCACCTCGGCCACAATCTGGATTTCTTCCGCGGTGACCTCTGGAGCCTGCGCAACCGGGTCAATCGCGTGCTGCCCTGCTGGACGCCAGATAGATCGGGCTACGCGGAAGTCCTCGGCATGCACGCTTTCGGTCTCGAGGAATGTAATCACTACCCGGAAGCTGAAACCGCCGCCCGCGGCGCCCTGGCTCTGGCGCCGGAAAACCCCTGGGCCAATCATGCTCTGGCCCATGTGCTGGAGATGCAGGGTCGCGCCGCGGAGGGTGCTGAGCACCTGGCGGCAAATGCTTCCCTCTGGGCCCCGGACAGCGGCTTCGCGTATCACATATGGTGGCATCTGGCGCTGTTTCACCTCGAACAGGGCGCGGATGAGGAAGCGCTGGGGGTCTACGACCGGGAGCTCGACGCACCGGATGCACGCTTTGCCTTGAACATGATCGATGCGGCCGCGCTGCTCTGGCGTCTGCAGCTGCTGGGCGTAGACATCGGCACCCGCGGGGAGCCGGTTGCCGACTTCTGGCGTGCGCAGATCGACGACGGCGGCGCCTATTACGCCTTCAACGACTTTCATGCAGCGGTCGCCCTGGCCCTCGTTAAGGATGCAGACGCGCTCCAGCTGCTCACCGAGCGCCTCGCAACGGCAGACAACGGCGACTGCGACCCAACGCTGAATCGCGAGCTGGCGCTGCCGCTGGTGCTTGCCCTGCGCGATTTCGTGCTCGGTGATTTCGCAGGCGCAGCTGCCGCCCTCGTCGGGCTCCGGGACGCTGCCCAGGCCTTTGGCGGCAGCCACGCCCAACGCGACCTCATCACCTGGACGTTGATCTTCGCGGCTGCCCACGGCAGCAATAACAAGCTCGCGAGGCGCTATCTGAACGAGCGACTCGTCATGAAGCCGGAAAGCGTCCTGAGCCAGCGTCTGGCCGGGCGCATCGACGAGCTCGGCGGCTCGTAGTCGGGGCTAGCGCCGGAAGTCGCGCAGCGAGAAATAGAGGGGGAGAAACAGGCCGGGCCCGAAGACCCGGCCGGTCTGTCAGTCGACGCGGGCTTCCGCGTAGCCGGAGAGCACGGTCGTGCCATCCTGATTCTTGGTTTCCACCTGGAAGCGGGCAATGCCGTTTTCCACGCTTTCCACCGTGGCCGTGCCGGTGAGCGTATCGCCGGGCCAGACCTGGTTGGTGAAGCGCACGCCGTACTTCGTGAGACGACCGTCGCCGACGTAGTTCGTCAGCATGCCGCCCGTCATGCCCATGGTGAGCATGCCGTGGGCAAATACCGTCGGATAGCCCGCCACCTTGGTGGTGAAGATCTCGTCCGTGTGCAGCGGGTTGTAGTCGCCGGAGGCGCCCGCGTACTGAACGATCTGCGTACGCTTCAGATCTTCCACGAGGTTTTCGCTGTAGGTATCGCCGATGTTGAGATCGCTTGCTTTGAGTGCCATGTCTCCCCCTAGCTGTCTACCGGGCGTTCGGTGCGTACACCCACGCCGGTGGCCGTGATCACGAGTTCGCCGTTCTGATCGCGATACTCGGTAACAGACTCGGAGAACATGAGCTTACCCGCCCGCTTGCTCTCCTTTTCCCAGCTTTTGCCGGGCTTGGTCTCAGCCGTGAGCACGTCGCCAGGCTTCAGATGCCGGTGGTAAACGAAGTGCTGTTCGGCGTGGAGACCGCCGCCACCGCCGCCGCCCCCACCGGAGCCGGCTTCTTTCTTGATACCCGTTGGCTCTTTCCCGGAACCGAACCAGCCTTCGCCACCCACCTTCGGGCGCAGGAAGTAGTCCGGATCGAACTGGGCACTGGACTGGGCGAAGGTCGGCGGCGCGATGATCGAGCCGGGTTCCGTGCCCTTCGCATAATCTTCGTCGTAGTAGATCTGATTGTCGTCGCCCACTGAGCGAGCAAACATCATGATGTGGCTCGCCTCGATGGCGAACTTGTCGATGGCCATATGGCATCCCCCCTGTGTGTCACCGCGCTATTGCAAGCGCGCTTTGTCTCTCTCCCGGGCATGATCGCCGGGGAAGCGTTCCAGAAAGTGGACGAGCGAGTTTAGCGCCCTTTGAATTCGGGATCACGCTTCTCCAGAAACGCGCTGATGCCTTCCATTTTGTCCTCGGTCTGAACAAGGGCACCCTGGGCGTACTTCTCGAACATGAGCGCACCGGCCAGACTCGCCTCCATGCCGAAATTCACCATGGCCTTCATGGTTCGCGGCACAAACGGGGCAAACTTCGCCAGCTGGTCCGCCATGCGCCGGGCCTCAGGCAGCAGTTCTTCCGGTTCGACGATGCGCGTAATGAGCCCGATCGAAAGCGCCCGCTCGGCGCCGATCGGATCGCCCATGAGCAGCATTTCCATCCCCCAGCCGCGACCGACGATGCGCGGCAGCCGCGCCGTGGCGCCGCCGCCGGGGATGATCCCGAGCTTGCCTTCCGGCGTGGCGAAACGGGAGTGCGGTGTTGCGATGCGCAGGTCGCAGCCCAGCGCCACCTCCAGGCCACCACCCATGCAGATCCCGTCGATGGCGGCGATGGTCGGTTTCGGAATGCGCTCGAGCTGATCCGCGAGGCCCTGGACAATGGGCTCGAGGGCTTTCCTGAAGTCCCGGTGCTTCACTTCCTCCAGATCGGACCCGGACGCAAAAGACTTGCCGCCGGCGCCGGTGATGGTGATCACCCTGACCGCATCGTCGTCCGCCGCGACGGCGGCCGCCTGCTGGAGCTCGTCCAGGGTGCCGAGGGAAATGGCGTTGTGGCGCTCGGCGCGATTGATGGTAATCAGGGCCATGGGGCCCTGTACCTCATAGAGGATGTTCTCGTAGCTCATTGCCTGCGCGCAGGCTGCCGACCTTCAGCTGATCGGCAGTCGCTGCGTTCTCTTGTTGGATTCTCGGGTTAGTTGAAGCTTTTCTTCAGGTCCTTGAGGCCGTCGATGTCCGTCCCGATCCGCTCTTTCAGCTCGTCGTTCAGGCGTTCCTCGGCATTGGCCTTGATCTCGTCGACGTTCAGGCCTTCCCGGGCCAGCGCCTCCGTGGATGCCTGCGTGATGGGTCTCAGAATCTGAGTCAGCGCTTCCCGGATGGTCACGCCGTTGGATTTCCGGCCGATGCCTTCGAGAACGATGTCAGGCACGGAAACGGCCATCTCGCCAAGAAGATCGGAGTCGAGGGACGTGCGTGCGTTCGTGAAGGCAAAGTTGTCGATGATGAGTTGAGGCTCAGCACCGCCCGCGCTCTCTTCAGCGGGGGCCGCCGAGGAACCGTCGCCTTCCAGGTTGCCCATGATGGCCTGCAGATTCGTATTCTGGCCAAGGGCCACCAGCGCCAGGTCTGCGGAATCCACCTCCACGGTCCGGAGCACGATCAGATTTTCACTCTGGGCGCTCGGATCGATGCCCAGGGTCACCCGGCCGAGGCTGAAGGCATGAGGGCCATCAAAACCTTCCGGATTACCGATCACGAGGCCGCGCAGTTCGCCGGTGCCTTCGGTGAACGAGATGTCGGCAGAACCCAGCTTCACGTCGACCCCGAGATAACGTGGCCCCAGGGTTTCCACGGCAGTTTTGATGAGATCGCCGGCATTCATGACCAGATAGACGCCGAGACCGACCACCACGAGCAGGACAATACCAATGAGCCATCCAATGGCTTTCATGCTTCACCTCCTAAGAGCTGCATGTCTTCGATGAAGGCCTGGCTGCGGGCGATGGAGGTTTCCATGTCCCGGATCAGCGCGGCCACGTTGGTTTCAATCATGCCGAGTTCACCTTCCAGCGAGGCGATGGCTTGCGCATTGAGGTTGTGCTTGAGGAACAGGACCTGGTCGCGGAAGGCATCGAGGACCGGATCCATCTTCGATTCCGCGCTGCGCATGGCACCGATGAGTTCCTGATACTGCCCCTGCGACTTACGCAGCTGTTCGGCGCTGGCCGAGCGCAACCTCGAACTGGTGATCTGCGCCACCTCGTCGCCCCACTCCTCGAAGAGCGCCTCGGAAACGGATTCCACGGAATCGATGCGATCGCGAACCTCCTCGGCCCTGGACTCGGCGTCGTCGAAGGTGTCTGCAAGGTCTTCATAAGTGTCCTTCAACGCCGAAGGGGGCACGTCTACCACGCTCGAGAACTTCTCCAGGGCGTTCTGAAACTCCTCCTTGGCCTCCTGCTGCGCCTCTGAGGCGTCTTCTACCCGGTCCACGAGGATGTCGCGCTTGTGTACGCCCACCTTTTCCCAGGCGCCATAGTAAGCACTCTCACAACCGACGAGCGCCAGCATGAGCAACATCCCCGCGATTCCGCGCATGCCTGCTGATCCCCAAGCCGAAACCCGCAAGGGTAGGTGATGGCCATCAGGCTGTACAGGCGCACTTACACCAGGCGTTAAAAGGGTTTCCCGCGTTGTCCGACGCCGGGCAAGCAGGCATCATGCGCGGTCCGAAAACAAAAAAACTGCTACTAAGGGAGGGTTTCATCATGGAAGAAATCTCGACTGAACAGATGGCCGGCTACGTGGACAAGGCCGTCGATCTCGGTATGACCTATGGTCCCCAGCTCGTGCTGGCGATCCTGGTCCTCATCATCGGTCTCTGGATCATCAACCGCTTCGTGCGGGTGGTGGCGGCCGGCATGGAGCGAAGCAACACCGAGCCCACGCTCGCCCGCTTCCTGACCAGCCTGGCATCCATCGGCCTGAAAGCGCTGCTGCTGATCAGTGTCGCTTCCATGGTCGGCATCGAGACCACCTCGTTCATTGCCGTTTTGGGCGCCGCCGGCCTCGCCGTCGGTCTGGCTCTGCAGGGCAGCCTGTCGAATTTCGCCGGTGGCGTGCTCGTCCTCATGTTCCGACCCTACAAGGTGGGCGACTTCGTCGAAGCTCAGGGCGTCATGGGCACCGTGCACGAGATCCAGATTTTCAACACGATCATGAAGACGCCGGATAACAAGGTGATCATTGTGCCGAACGGAGCGATCTCCAACGGCATCATCACCAACTTCTCCATGGAAGCGACGCGCCGCGTGGACTTCGTCTTCGGCATTGGCTACGGCGACGACATCGCCAAGGCCAAGAGTACGATCGAGCGCCTCGTGACAGAGGACGAGCGCAGCCTCTCGGACCCTGCACCGCAGATCGTCGTCTCCGAACTGGCTGACAGCTCCGTGAACATCACGGTTCGGGTCTGGGTAAACGCGTCCGACTACTGGGGCCTCTACTTCGACCTCATGGAGAAGGTGAAGGTGACTTTCGACGCGGAAGACATCTCGATTCCCTTCCCGCAGCGCGACGTGCATCTGTTCCAGCAGAACGGCTGAGGCAGAAAAAAGAAAACCGCCGGCCTGGAGAGGGAGCCGGCGGTTTAGAGGTGACCTATTGCCCTTCCTCTTTCAAGCAGATCGAGGACCTTCGCGGGCCAGGTCTCAAGGGGATTGAGACCGCGAGGCGTTGGGCGATGAAACTGGTTGGTTGCCGGATTCAGCGCTTCTCGTCTCGTGGCATGGTCACTATGGCGTAAAGCTGTTTCCCGCCGATTACGTCGGCTCAGCTTTTTGTGTCATTTTGTTTCCAGTGCCCCGGATCCTGGTGACTTATTGCACCGTTCGCGTCGCGGACCAGCCGCCGCAGGCTCAATACGCCAGCGTGACGACCACGTCCGTTCCGCCACCCGGCGGCTCTTCGATCCGCACCCGCCACCCTTGAGCCTGGCAGAGCTGCAGCACGATGGCGAGACCAAGGCCGCTGCCGCCCGTCGTGCTGGTCCGGGCACTATCGAGGCGGAAGAAAGGCTGGAAGACCTGCTCCCGGAACTCCTCGGGAATACCGGCTCCTTCGTCGATGACGTGAATCTCCGCCCCCTCCAGACGCACGCGGACCGCTTCGCCGTGCTGCTGGGCATTGCCGATCAGATTGCTCAGCACCCGTTTCAGCGCACCAGGCGCCAGCGGCAGTTCGAGGTCTTCGCTGCCCACCACCTCGAAGGGTATGGCCGCGTGGTAGCTCTCCACCACGTCCGCCACGAAGCTCGCGACCGCAACGGACTGGCGCCCTTCGCTGGCACCTCGGGCGAAACGCAGGGCGTCGCCGATGAGCGCATCCATGTTTTCGAGATTGCGTTCGAAGCGGCTGATGAGCTTCGGGTCCACATCGTCCGGGAGCAGCTCGAGCGCCAGCCGCATGCGGGTCAGAGGCGTTCTCAGATCGTGTGAGATTCCAGCCAGGAGCGTGGTCCGATTGGACAGCAGGGTGGCGATTTCCCGGGCCATGGTGTTGAAGTTCCGCGCCAGGGAGACGAGCTCACGGGGTCCCTCCTCCGGCAGCGGCTCGAAGTCCTCGCCGCCTCTAAAAGACTCCGCCCGGTCGGCCGCCTGCACCAGAGGCCGGGTAATGCGCTGCACGATGGTGAGCGACGTCAGGAAGACGATGGCCGCACCCAGGCCGAAAATGATGATGCCCACGTAGAGCGGTTGAATGTCGCGCCGGGAAGGCGAAAAGCCGATCTGCAGCTGATAGCCACCCATGCCGATATCGAGCCAGATGAGCTCATCCCCTTCGAGCAGCGTCACAGGCTCGCCGAGACGCTCGCCGAGCTGTTCCTGCACCAGCCCGAGGTAGGGCTGCTCCAGACTTGCTTTCGCAAGCTCCCGGCGGTCGGAGCTGATGATCAGGTCGTGGTTCTCTGCCAGCTCCAGTTCGAAGTAAGGGCGCGCGGCCGGTGGCAGCTCCACCCAGGTTTGTGCCGAGAGCACGAGCAGCGCTGCTTCGTCGTTCGCCGACTGCCGGGCGATCGGCTCGATGAGAAACGCGTTCAACGCAGCAATGGAAGTCAGCGCAATCAGGAAGGAGCTGACCGCCAGGGTCAGGTTCGTCCGCGCAAGGAGCGATCCCTGGCCGAAGCCGCCGGGTCCCTCAGCCATCGCCATCCGGGCAGAACATGTAGCCCTTGCCCCAGACGGTCTTGATGAACACCGGCGCAGAGGGATCGGCTTCGATTTTCCCGCGCAGTCGCGTCACCCGGACATCGATACTTCGATCAAAGGGGGAACGCTCGGCACCGGTCAGCAGGTCGAGGATACGATCCCGGTCGAGCACCTTGTTTGGATTGGCCACGAGAATCGACAGGAGGTCGAACTCGCCGGAGGTAAGGGCAACGGGTTCACCGTTTTTCGTCAGGCGATGGGAGCTGACGTCCAGTTCGAACTCGCCGAAGACCACCCGGCTTTCCGGTGCTTCCCCGGCTGCCTCTCCGCTCCCGGCACGGCGCAGCACAGCGCGAATTCTGGCGAGCAGCTCCCGGGGATTGAAGGGTTTCGGCAGGTAGTCATCGGCGCCCACTTCGAGACCGACGATACGATCGATGTCGTCTCCCTGAGCCGACACGATGACGATGGGAATCCGGCTCTCGTTTTTCAGCCGCCGGGCGATTGCCAGGCCGTGCTCGCCGGGCAGCATGAGATCGAGAACAATGAGATCGACGCTGTTTTCGGCCAGATAAGCATCCATGGCTTCACCGCTGTCGACACAATGAACGCTGAAACCCTGCTGAGTGAGATAGGCTTCGGTCAGTTCCCGAATCTCAGGGTCATCGTCGACGACCAGCAGGTGAGCCGCTTCCGGTTCCAAGGCGGAATCGCCGAGGCTTAGGGGTCGGAAACCCGGACGACCGGCGGCGGGGCCGCTTCTTCCGGTCCATCCACCGGGGTCGGGAGGGCTTGTGAGTTACGCTGCTCGTAGCCCATGCCATAGCCGCCTCGCCCTCGCCCCTGGCCATCAACCGGCCGCACCACCACCTTCGTCTCGATCTTCAGATAGCGGCCGCCGCTGACGACGCGGCCGTAGCGGCGCTGGGTGCGAATCATGAGCACGCCGTCGGCGTCCTTGCGCTGGGCCATGCGCAGCTTCACTTCACGCAGGAGGGCTTCCCGTTCGGGTCCGGAGAGGCTGTCCCAGCGGGCGCCGAGACGCGTGAGTTCGTAGTCAGAGCGCCGCGAGAAATCGGGCGCTGGCGGCATCATCGGAGAGTTAACGAGCTGCTCGGCTGCCACTTTCTGCACGGCATCGGCGCCAGCAACCTCTTCCTGAGGCGCTGCGGTCGCTGCGCCAGCGAAGCTGAACAGCATGGAGAGGAAGGGAATGGACCAGAGCGACAGGGGCCGAGCCGCGGGAGCGAGCTGGCTAGCGATGTTTTCCTGACGTAACTGACCGATAAATAACATGTTTCCCCGGGTACGCCTGGCCTGGCGAACAGCCGCCGGTATTCTGACCGGCGGCTGTTTCACCGCCATTTCCCGCCAGTTTCAATTTGTAACCAGCGGAAAACGGGGCTTTTCAGGCCAGTGGGCCCGTGCGTCAGGCTGCCTCGAAGAGGCCGGCAGCACCCTGGCCGCCACCGATGCACATGGTCACCACACCGTACTTCTTATTGCGCCGCTGCAGCTCACGGAGCACGAGGCCCGTCTGCCGGGAACCGGTCATGCCGAAGGGATGACCGATGCTGATCGAGCCACCGAGCACGTTGTAGATCTCGTTGTCGAGACCGAGCTTGTCGCGGCAGTAGAGACACTGCGAGGCAAAGGCTTCGTTGAGTTCCCACAGGTCGATGTCGTCCTGGCGAAGGCCGGCGTTCTCGAGGAGCCGCGGGATCGCGAATACCGGGCCAATACCCATTTCGTCAGGCTCGCAGCCCGCCACGGTGAAGCCGCGGAAGATGCCGAGGGGCTCGATGCCGAGCTGAGCGGCGCGATCGGCGCTCATGAGCATGGTCATGGACGCACCGTCGGACAGCTGCGACGCGTTTCCGGCCGTAACCGTGCCGTCTTCTTCAAAAGCCGGCGGCAGACCGGCGAGGCCTTCGAGGGTCGTCTGAGGACGGTTGCACTCGTCCTTGTCGACGGTGACTTCCACGCGGCTTTCTTCACCCGTTTCCTTGTCCACCTTCAGCATGGTGGCCTTCATGGGGGCAATTTCTTCCGCAATTTTGCCGGCGTCGACAGCCGCGGCGTAACGCTGCTGGCTTTGCAGCGCGTACTCGTCCTGCATTTCCCGGGTGACCTGATAGCGCCGTGCGACCACCTCGGCCGTGTTACCCATGGCCATGAAGATGTCGGGCTTCTCTTCCAGGAGGCGCTTGTTCAGCTCCGCCTTGCCGGGCTCCTGGCGAGTGCGCATGGAGATCGAGTCGGCACCACCAGCGATGGCGACCTGGCTCTGGCCGGAGGCGATCTGGTTCGCGGCGAGGGCAATGGACTGCAGACCGGACGAGCAGAATCGGTTGATGGTCATGCCAGCGGTCGTGATCGGCAGCTTCGAGAGTACGACGGCGAGGCGGGCCAGGTTGCCGTCCTGCTCACCAGCATGGCTGGCAGCACCGACGACAACGTCTTCAACTTCGTCCGGGCTCACGTTCGGATTACGCTCGAGGAGCGAGTCGATGCAGTGAGCGAGCATGTCGTCGGACCGGGTCAGATTGAAGCTGCCCCGGAACGCCTTCGCGAGGCCGGTACGGACGCTATCGACGATTACCACGTCTTTCATAGGATTCCCCCAATGGTTTGAAGAGTCGGCTAGCGTCCCCGCGAGCGCCGTTCCCTTCCGCCGGGCCCTGATTTAGAACGCGACCCGTTCAGAAGCGAATGGCTGTAGCCAGCGCGGGCAGTTCACCAACCAGCTTGGTACAGAGCCGGGCATCTTAACGCGGGTCCATGCCCCTGACCAGCAACACACAGACCGCAAAATGACCGTAAAAACGGTCAGACGCGCCGGTTTTTCCGCAGCTCTCGAGGCCCATGCTAAGCTTCCGGGTCAATCGCTGGGGGGGATATCAGTGACTGAAAAGAGCGAGCAGCGGCTCGCCGAAGGTCTGTGCTTCGGTGAAGGGCCGCGCTGGCGCGATGGCGCACTCTGGTTTTCCGACATGCACGCTCATGAGGTGCTCAAGCTCACGCCTGATGGAGTGCGAACGCATGTGGTCAGTGTGCCGGAGCAGCCGTCCGGCCTCGGCTGGCTCCCTGATGGGCAGCTCCTCGTGGTTTCCATGCTCGATCGGAGCGTCCGGCGTTTCGACGGTAAGCGCCTGCATCTGCATGCCGATCTTTCACAGCTGGCGAGCTTCCACTGCAACGACATGGTGGTGGATGCCGGCGGACGCGCCTACGTCGGCAACTTCGGCTTCAACCTCGGCAGCGGCGTGAAGCCAACGCCGGCGGAGCTCATCTGTGTGGAGGCCGACGGCAGCGCCCGGATCGTCGCCGACGACCTCATGTTCCCGAACGGCACGGTCATCACGCCGGACGGGGACACGCTGATCGTTGCGGAAACCATCGGCGCGCGCCTCACCGCCTTCGATATCGAAGCCAGCGGCGATCTGTCCCGGCGTCGCGTCTGGTCCGAGCTGCCGCGAGGGGCCGTACCCGACGGCATCTGCCTCGACGAAGCCGGCGGGATCTGGTCCGCTTCACCCACCACCTGCGAGTGCATCCGTCAGCTCGAGGGCGGTGAGATCACGCACCGGGTGGAGGTCGATCAGGGGGCCTTCGCCTGCATGCTCGGGGGCAACGACGGCAGAACACTTTATGTGCTGACCGCGGATACCTCGGACCCGGAGAAGTGTCGCGCGCGGCGCACGGGTACAATCGAGTGTTTTTCCGCGCCCCATCCACGCGCGGGTTGGCCCTGAGAGAACGGAAACGCGGTATGCCTCACTCGCTCTACGAAAACTATGAATCCCCCTGGCTCGACGAAGAACTGAAGATCCTCCGGGAGGCGGCCGGCCGCTTCTTCGATCAGGAGTTCGTACCGGAAAACGAACGCTGGCTCAAAGAAGGCAAGGTCGACCGGGAAGCGTGGTTGAAAGCCGGCGAGGCTGGCCTGCTCTGTGCGGAGATGCCGACGGAATACGGCGGCGGTGGCGGCGATTACCGCCATGAGACCGTCGTCATGGAAGAGTTCCTGAAACGCGGCCTTACGGGCTTCGGCCACCAGGTGCACTCGAGCATCGTCGCCCCCTACATCAACCAGTACGGCGACGAGGCGCAGAAACAGCGCTGGCTCCCCGGCATGGCCCGGGGCGAACTCATCGGCGCCATCGCCATGACCGAACCGAACACCGGTTCCGACCTGCAGAGCGTGCGGACGACGGCGCTCCGGGACGGCGACGACTACGTCATCAACGGTGCGAAAACCTACATCTCCAACGGGCAGAACGCCGATCTCGTCGTCCTCGTGGCAAAAACCGATCCGAATCAGGGCGCCAAGGGCATCAGCCTCATCGTCGTGGAGGCGGATACACCCGGCTTCGAACGGGGCCGCAATCTGAAAAAGCTCGGCCAGAAGGCGGCAGACACCTCGGAGCTGTTTTTTTCCGACTGCCGGGTGCCCGTGGCAAATTGCCTCGGCGAGGAGGAAGGTCGCGGCTTCATACAGCTCATGCAGCAGCTGCCGCAGGAGCGGCTCAGCATCGCTCAGGCGGCCGTCGTGCAGACCGAGCGCGCCAT
Source organism: Pseudomonadales bacterium (assembly GCA_965230005.1). Lineage (GTDB taxonomy): Bacteria > Pseudomonadota > Gammaproteobacteria > Pseudomonadales > Azotimanducaceae > SZUA-309. The sequence goes on along the minus strand of OZ245934.1, from coordinate 4,073,874 downwards.
CGAGATCACCACGGACTTCGTCCGCGAGCGCCAGGCTTTCGGCCAGCGGGTTCTCGACTTTCAGAACACGCGCTTCAAGCTCGCGGAGTGCAAAACCGAAGCCCTCATCGGCCGCACTTTCGTGGATCAGTGCCTGACCAGACTGCTGAACAAGGAACTCGACGCCGCCACGGCGTCCATGGCCAAGTACTGGTGCACGGACAAGCAGTGCCAGATCATCGACGAGTGCCTGCAGCTTCACGGCGGCGCCGGCTACATGGACGAATACGAGATCTCCCGCATGTATGCGGACGCGCGCGTGCAGAAGATCTACGGCGGGACCAACGAGATCATGAAGGAGCTCATCGGCCGGACGCTGGATTGATCAATCGATGCACTGATCGGCTGCCGCGTCACGGGCGCTTGAGAGCCTGATGCTTCAGTACTGGCGATTTTACTGGCCCCTGGCGCTCACCGGGGTTGCCATGGTGCTGTCCGTGCAGTTCCAGAACGCGGCCCTGGCCCGCTACCCGGAGGCCGTGAAAGAGCTCGCCATCTTCGCCCTCGGCTACTCGACCTTCGGCTTTTTCCGAGCCAGCCTGAACTTCATCGCCCAGCTGTCGAACGTCTTCGCACGCAGCGAAGCCGGCACCCGCCGCTGCCACCGGTACGTGACGGCCGTGAGCGTGCTCATCATGCTGCCCGTCATCTACCTGGGACACAGCGAGGGAGGCGCCTGGCTGCTGGCAACGGCTTTCCGGATCGATGCAGAGCTCACGAGCCGTGTGCAGGAGTATCTGGTCTACCTGGCGCCGATCATCCTGCTCGGGGCTCAGCGTTTCTTCTACACAGGACTTCTGGTGCAGGCGCGGCTGACGGGCTGGGTGACGGTGCTGAACGTGATGTTCCTGGTGATGGTGAGCATCGGCCTGATTGTCGGCTTCAGCCTGGGTTACCGGCCCGTTTACGTGCTCGTTGGCTCGGAGGTGATCGCCATCATCGGTCAGCTCCTCGGCGCCCTCATCGTAAAACGCCGTTTCTACCGGCTCCCGGCAGAACCTGAGCACGAAGACCTCAGCTACCGTGAGCTCACGGCTTTCTTCGTACCCGTGTCCATGACCGGGGTCATGTTCGCGCTGTCTCGTCCGGTGCTTTACGGGTTCGTCAGCCGGGTTCCGAACGGCATTCTCTACATCGCCGCGCTACGAGTCGCCTTCGACTTCTCCATGATCTTTCAGGCCGCCGCCAATCAGTTCCGGCACTTCTTCGTCACCTTCGGGCTGGACGATCTGCCGACCAAACGCCGCTTCATGGCGCTGACGGCGGCGGTGATCACCGGCCTCATGCTAGTGCTGGCCCTGACGCCACTGCTGGCAGTGATCTGGCGCGATCTCATGAGCATTCCCGACGACGTGCGGGCAATTTCCGTGCAGGTATTCCTGATCATGACGCTGATGCCCGGCGTCATCATCTGGCGAAACTACTATCACGGCCGGCTCATGGTGGAGCGGCGCACCTCGGGGATGGCCGTGGCCAGCATGCTCCGGGTCGCCGGCATCTACGTCATGGCCTGGGCGTGTTTCGAACTCGGCTGGCTGAACCACCTGACTGCGTCCTTCATTCTGATTCTGGGCTTCGTCATCGAAACCGTGGTGGTGCTTCAGGCGGCGAAAGGCAGCGGCGAGCGGGTAAAAGCAACCGCAAAGATATAGGCGACACTCAGCAGGGCGCCCGCGAAACCGAGCAGCTGCAGACCTCGAGCGGTCGCGCGCATGGTGAGCACACCGAAGGCGATGTAGGCGAGCAGGGCGGAAAGCTTGGCAGCGAGCCAGGGATCTGCCAGCGACGCACCGAGCTGCACAGCCAGGGCGACGCCAAGCACCAGGAGCGCCGTATCAATGACATGCGGGACGACGCGCACCCAGGCCTGCCGACGCAGGGGGGAGTCCGTGACGGCCCAGAGCCCGCGGACGGTAAAGCCGAGCACCGTCAGGTAGGCGAGCATGATGTGTAAGCTCTTCAGCATGGCGCTGTGTATGATCTTCCCGCGATAAGAAAAACAGAACCTCTATGGACGAACTCATTGATCAGGCCATGCGCCCGGTGGCCGATGCCGTCGCGAGCTTCATCTTCTTCGCGGTGCCGCTCGGGGCAACGGAGCTGCCGCTGATCGTCGTCTGGCTCGTGGCGGGAGGTCTGTTTTTCACCGCCTATCTGCGCTTCATCAACGTCCGCGGCTTCAGGCACGCACTGAACCTCGTTGCCGGTCGGCACGCGCAGGATGACGATCCCGGTGAGATATCCCACTTTCAGGCGCTGACCACGGCCGTGTCCGGCACGGTCGGCATCGGCAACATTGCGGGGGTAGCCGTCGCGATTTCCCTCGGCGGACCCGGTGCCACCTTCTGGCTCATCGTTGCCGGCTTCCTCGGCATGTCCACGAAGTTTGCCGAGTGCACCCTCGGTCTAAAGTTCCGCCAGGAGAATCCGGACGGTTCCGTCTCCGGCGGACCCATGTACTACCTGGAAGCCGGCCTCAGGGAGCGCAACCTGCCTCGTATCGGGCGTGGTCTGGGCATTTTTTACGCGGCGTCGATGGTCATCGGCTGCCTCGGCATCGGCAACATGTTCCAGTCCAATCAGGCGGCCGCCATTCTCATCGACGTGACCGGCGGCGCAGCCAGTCCTCTGGCCGGCGCGGCCTGGCTCGTTGGTGTGGGGCTCGCGGTCGCCGTTGCGCTGGTGATCATTGGCGGCATCCGCTCTATTGCGAAAACCACCAGCCGGCTGGTGCCAGCCATGGCACTCCTCTACGTTCTGACGGCCCTCGTGATTCTCGCTCTGAACGCATCCGCCCTGCCCGGGGCGCTCACGGCCATCTGGACCGGCGCCTTTTCGCCGGAAGGCGTGGCGGGCGGCGCCATCGGGGCGCTCATCATCGGCTTCCGCCGCGCGGTTTTTTCCAATGAAGCCGGCCTCGGCTCCGCCGCCATCGCCCACGCCACGGCGCGCACCCGCTATCCGGTGCGTGAAGGCTACGTGGCTCTCCTGGAACCGTTCATCGACACGGTCGTGATCTGCACGATCACGGCCTTGGTGATCATCACCACGGTCTACGATCCGGCGCTGGCCGGCACCGGCGTCAGCGGTATCGAACTCACCACCCGGGCCTTCGAGAGCACCCTCGCCTGGTCGCCGATACCGCTGTCTATTGCCGCCATCCTGTTTGCGTTCTCCACGATGATCACCTGGTCCTACTACGGCGTTAAGGCCTTCACCTATCTCGTCGGCCACCACCGCTGGGCGGACCTCGGCTTCAAAGTGTTCTTCCTGCTGTTCGTGGTGCTCGGCGCCAGTGTGCAGCTTGGCGCCGTGGTGGATCTCTCTGACGCACTCGTGTTCGTCGTTGCCATACCCAATCTGCTGGGCCTCTATCTCCTCGCCCCGCTTATTAAAAAGGAGCTCACCGACTATGAAGCCTCTACGGCCCGCGCACCGGCACCCGCTGCTGACTGACCGCCCCACCCCGTTGTCGGCAACGCTCATGGCGTTGCTGCTCGCCGCCTGCGGCGCGGTGACGGCCGCCCAGCCCGCAGATCACCTCTTCATCGGCGAACACATCCTGACCATGGTGGGTGAGGCGCCGGATCCGGAAGGACCCACCGCGCTGGCTGTCAAAGGCGAAGACATCATCTGGGTCGGGGCTGCGGCAGCGGCGGACAGCTGGACGGGGCCAGCGACGGTGCGCCACGAGCTGGGCGATCGGGCGCTCCTGCCTGGGTTCATCGACGCACACGGCCATCTGACCTTTCTTGCGGCCACAATCTCCTGGGCCAATCTGGCGCCACCACCGGTGGGTCCGGTTGAAAATCTGGCCGACCTTGCGGAGACCCTGACCGCCTACATCGAGGAGAACGAGATTCCCCCAGGGAGCTGGGTGATCGGCAGCGGCTACGACGATTCTCTGCTGGCGGAACAACGGCACCCTGACCGGCACGTGCTGGATGCCGTATCGCAGCAACATCCTATTGCACTCATGCACGTGTCCGGGCATCTCATGGCCGCAAACAGTCTGGCCCTGGCGGAAACCGGCATCGACTCGGAGATGGCGGATCCCCCCGGCGGGCTCATCCGCCGCGAAGGAGACAGCCAGATCCCCAACGGCGTCCTGGAAGAAACGGCCACCTACCCGCTTCGATCCAGAATCGCCAAACCCCGCGGCAATCCCATGGACGATCTGGCCGAGGCGCTTGCCAGTTACGCCAGCTACGGCACCACCACCGTGCAGGACGGCGCCATCGCCGAGCCCATGATCAGTCTCCTGGAAGCTGCGGCCGCCAGTGGCGGCCTGAACCTGGATGTCGTGATCTTTCCCGTGGTCAGCGTGGGCAATCTCGATGCCGTGCAGGCCATGGAATTCGGCGCCTACGACAAGCGGCTCAAGTTCGGCGGCGTAAAGATGATCCTCGATGGCTCGCCGCAGGGGAAAACCGCCTATCTGACCCGCCCCTACCACGTGCCGCCGGCCGGGCAGGACGCCGACTACCGGGGCTATCCCATTCACAGCGACGAGCAGGTCGATGCCATGTTCGCCGCCTACCTCGGCGCCGGTATTCCCATCCTTGCCCATGCGAATGGCGACGCGGCGGCCGATCAGCTCATCAACGCCGTTGCCGCCGTGGAGGATCGGGGCGACCACCGCACGGTCATGATCCATGCTCAAACCGTGCGGGAAGACCAGCTCGATCGTATGGCCGAGCTGGCGATCATTCCGTCCTACTTCTCGGCCCACACCTTCTTCTGGGGTGACTGGCATCGGGATTCCGTGCTCGGCCCGGAACGGGGTGCCCGCATCAGCCCGACCCGTTCGACGGTGCAACGCGGCATGCCGTTCACGGTGCACAACGACGCACCCATCGTCCCGCCGGACATGCTGCGCCTCATCTGGGCCACGGCTAACCGGGAGACCCGCAGCGGGAAAACCCTCGGCCCGGAGCAGCGCCTGACGACCTATGAGGCGCTGACGGCCGTCACCCGCCACGCCGCCTACCAGTACTTCGAGGGCGACCGGAAAGGCACCTTGAGCGCCGGCAAACAGGCCGATCTCGTGATCCTGTCGGAAAACCCGCTGCCGGTGCCCCGGGAGGAATTGTTGCGGCTGCAGGTCGAGGAAACCTGGTCCAACGGCGAGCGCGTTTTCAAACGCTAATCGCCCCCAGGTGCGGCCGGGCTTCCCGCCGGCGCCGGGCATCGGCAGCGATCACCGGACAACCCCCATGCGCCGGGCATGCAGCGGGTAGAATGCACTGCACAATAAACAGCGGAGTGACCGAAACCGATGCAGGGCCCGACCTCTCACACATACTTCTCGCAGCGCCTGAGGCTCCACTACGTGGACTGGGGCAACGAGGACGCGCCACCGATGCTGCTGGTGCACGGCGGTCGCGACCACTGCCGGAACTGGGACTGGGTGGCGGAGGCCCTCCGGGAGGATTACCACATCATCGCCCCGGATCTGCGCGGACACGGTGACTCCCAGTGGATGGTGGGCGGCAGCTACAACCAGGTGGATTACGTCTACGACATCGCTCAGCTGCTGTTCCAGAAGAAGATGACGCCGGTCACGATCATCAGCCACTCTCTGGGCGGCTCCATCAGCCTCACCTACGCCGGCCTCTATCCGGAGACCGTGCACAAGCTCGTCGCAATCGAAGGCATGGGCCCGCCGCCTGAAATCATCAAGGACCGCATCGACGTTCCGATCGAGCAGCGTCTCCATGGCTGGGTGGACGATCTGCGCACCTCCTCCGGGCGCATCCCACGGCGCTATGCGAGTCTCGAAGAAGCCTACGAGCGTATGCAGGCGGAAAACCCCCACCTCACGGAAGCCCAGGCCAGGCATCTCACGATCCACGGCAGCAATCAGAACGAAGACGGCAGCTACAGCTGGAAGTTCGACAACTACGTGCGCAACTTCTCGCCCATCGGCCTGCCTTTCGAGGCGCAGTACGAGCTCTGGAAGCGGATCAATTGCCCGACACTGCTGATCCGCGGTACGGAATCCTGGGCCTCTGATCCGTCCAAAGACGGCCGCGCCGATCACTTCCAGAACGCCACCGTTGCCAACATCGAGAACGCCGGCCACTGGGTGCACCACGATCAGCTCGACGAGTTTCTGACCCTGGTGCGCGCGTTCCTCGCGGACTGACTTTGAGCGACCGCGCGCAACGGCTCCACGACGCGCCCTGGCAGGGCGTGTTTTACCTCGCCGGCGGCGGCACTTCCCTCGTCAACGAGATGCTCGGGACGGCCGGCGCCTCGCGAACGGTGCTCGACGTACGCATCCCCTATGCGAGCGCCGCCATGCGCGAAATGCTCGGGGCCACCCCCGAACAGGCCTGCTCGGAAGCAACGGCCCGGGCCATGGCCATGGCCGCCTTCCAGCAGGCCAGGGCGCTGCAGGCCGCAGACGAAACACCGTCAGCCTCAGCACCCTTTGGTTTCGCCTGCACAGCCAGCCTCGCCACGGATCGGCAGAAAAAAGGCGAGCATCGCGCCCACGCCGCGATTCAGACGCCCACAGACACCTACACCGCCTTCTGGACCTTCGACGGCGATCGGACCGCCGAGGAGCAGGCCCTTTCCGAAGCCCTGTGGGCCAAACTCGGCCAGGCCCTCGACATTCCCGGCGTCGAAGGGGAAGTGGTCATTGAGCACACCGCCGGGAAACCGGCCTGGCAGGCCCTTGTGCTCGGCGACGAGCTCGCCGTGGCCACGGCGCCCCACGACGGCGACCTGATCTTTCCCGGCGCCTTCAATCCGCTGCACGAAGGTCACCGGCAGATGCTCGACATCGCCGAGGCCATCACCGGTCTCACAGGCGCTTACGAACTCTCCGTGGCAAACGTCGACAAGCCCTTCCTCGACTACCGGGAGATCGAAACCCGCCTCGCACAGTTCGACCGACCCGTGTGGCTGACAAGACTGCCAACGTTTCTGGAAAAGGCCCGGCGTTTCCCGAGCGCCACCTTCGTGGTGGGGCTCGACACTCTCGTGCGCATCGCCGACGTCCGCTACTACGGCAACGCGACGCTGCGGGACGAAGCGCTCACGGAGCTCATTGAGCAGGACGCCCGATATCTGGTCTTCGGCCGGGTCCTCGACGGCGAGTTCAAGGTGCTGGAAAACGTCGTCGACAGGCTGCCGGAACGCATCGTCGAGCGATCGCGGGGCATCGGCGCGGATCGGTTTCAGAATCCCATCTCATCGACCGGGCTGCGGCGCGCAATCGACGGGGAGCCGCGCTCTGGCGAACAGCCGGAAACAAAGTAATCCACGAGCCGCTCAGCGGCCCAAGCCTTTACTTCCCATCAAGGCCGGTGATCAGGGACCTGCCGATGGCTGCGTTGCGTTGGCCGATATTCACTGTGGTATCCCGCATGAAAACGCTCGCAACGATCGGCTCCCGGGCAGGTGGATAGAGAATGGCAACGATTGCTCGGGTGCCGTTCGCTCCAGCGCCGGTGCGGTCCTGGATCGACCAGTCTCGCGGCAGCACGGAACGAAACAGATCGTCCGCCACGGCATGACCGGCGAGCCAGCGACTCAGCGTTTCCCTGGAAGCCAGCGACAGGGCGTCGCCCAGCAACAGTCGCTCGAGGGAATCCGAAATGGCTCTAGGCGTCGTCGTGTCGCGCTGATCTCCTGGCAGCCCCTCATTGAGCGCCGGCTCCCAGCGGTTCAGGGTCGTGATGTCGTCCCCGATGGCGCGCATATAGGCTGTAAAGCCATCCGGGCCCCCGAGTTCCTGGAGCACGAGATTGGCTGCGGTATTGTCGCTCACGGCGAGCATCATCGCGCAAAGCGCGTCGAGGGATGCCTCGGTCCGGCCTTCGCTGATCGAACGCTGCACAGCCGGTGAATAAGTCACGAGCTCAGCGTTTCGAAGATCAATCCGCTCAGCGAGATCGCTCTCTTTCGATTCAACGCGGGCCAGGAGCGCGGCACAGGCGAAGAGCTTGAAGGTGCTGTTGAGCGGAAATCGGCCATCGGCGCGATAGGCTATGGTTTGTCCCGTCTGCAGATCGCGCACGAACAGGCCGATGGTGCCACCGAGCTCGGCTTCGAGCCGCTGCACGGTCTCGACCACGTGATCGGCGAACACCGATGCTTGCGGAACCAGCAGCAGCACCGCCAACAGCCATCGATTGAGCCTGATCGGGGAAGAATCCGTCGTATGCAGCACCCGACCTATTCCAGGTCTTCCAGGCGCTTGGGCCAGTTGTCCTTCAGCAGTCGCGAAAGCGATCTATCCGCCAGCAGCTTGCCCCCGGTCTGGCAGCGCGCGCAGTAGTTGGCCTCATTCTCCGCGTAGACGATCCGTTGCACCGGCGCGCCGCACACCGGGCAGGGTTCCTTGTGTTTGCCATGAACGGCCATCTCGGAGTGAAAGGCTGTCACCTTGGCCGGCCAGCGTTCACCGGTTTCTTCCCGGAGCCGTTCCGTTCACTCCTCGAGCACCGTTCGGCAACTCTCATAGAGCTTCTCCATCTCCGAGTCGGAAAGGTTTGCTGGCCGTTTGAAAGGCGACAGCTGAGCTCGGAGCAGGATCTCGTCCGAGTAGGCGTTGCCGATGCCGGCAAAGACGTGCTGGTCAGTGAGCGCGCGTTTCAGGGTGTGGTTGCTGTGGGTGATGCAGTTGGCGAACTCGGCAAGGGAGATCGTCAACACTTCGAGACCACCCGGGTCCAGGGCGGCCAGATGGTCTTCGCCGCGCACGATTTTCAGTGAGGCCCGCTTTTTCTTGCTCGCCTCGGTGAAGAGCAGACTGCCGGATTCGAAGTCGAAGGCAGCAAGTCCGAGCCGTTTGGGAATTCCAGCCCCTGCATCCCGCCACTGCAGGCGACCGGAGATCATGAGATGGATCACGAGGAAGTAGTCGTCTTCGAGGCAGAGCACGAGCTGTTTGGCCAGGCGGCGCGTGCCGGTGAGGCGGCGGCCGGTCACCTCATCGATACCGGGTTCCACCGTGCGGAGCAGAAACGGGCTCGCCAGACGAATGGCTTCGAGGCGTTCGCCCTGCAGGCGCCGCTCGATATGCTCGAGGTAAACCGTCAGATCCGGTAGCTCCGGCACAATCGCTTCGCTCCCCTTCTTTGCGCCCGGTTCGTTGCCGCCGGGCCAAGCCAGGCTTCCGCAATCAGCTGGCGCTGTAGTTCAGATCCTCCGTGCGGACGATGGTCTTCCAGCGCCCACGCTGGAATCGCCAGATGAGCATGGTCGCCTTCAGCAGGTAATCGCCGACCAGAGCAGCGTACACCCAAACCACCGGCATCCCCAGGAAGGTCGCGAGCGCCGCAAGCCCGCAGCGCATGCCAATGAGGCTGACCATGGTGGCGAGCAACGGGAAGCGGGTATCGCCAGCGCCGCGGAGGCTGCCGCCGATGGAAAAGTCGACGGCGAGCAGCGGCATCATGGCACCGAGCAGATAAACGAACTCGACGGTACGGCGGACCGTGATCTCATCATCGCCGATGAAAAACAGCGCCAGCGGCTCCGCATAGAACATGATCACGGCACCGAGGCCACCCATGGCCGCCATGGCCAGCCAGGTGGAGCGCCAGCCGCTTCGCGCTGCCCCGTCGGGGTCATTGGCGCCGAGGTGCTGGCCGACCAGGGTGGAGCCGGCAATGGAGAAACCGAAGCCGACGGTCATACAGATCTGCAGCACGTTGACGCCGATATTGTAGGCAGCGAACGCCTCGGTGCCGTAGAAGTTGCCGATGAGCATGAGAAAGATGAAGAAGCCGAGCTGAAAAACACCCTGCTCGAGGGCGGCCGGATAGCCGATATCGAGAAGCCGCCGGAGTCGGTCGCGGCGCCACCAGCCGCCGCTCACGTGCTTCACCCGGAACTTCTGTTTGATCCAGAGCGCGAGGAGCACCAGGCCACCGGCCGTGAAGGACAGGCCTGCCGCGACGGCTGCCCCCGCTACACCCATGGCGGGGAATCCGTACTGGCCGAAGATGAACAGATAGAGCAGGGGGATGTTGATGACGTTCACCCCGGCAACGATCCACAGCGGTGACCAGGCGTCGCCGGAGGCGCGCAGCGCGGCGCTGAGGATGAAGTTCACGGCAAAGGCGATCATGAACACGCAGAGCCAGCGGATGTTCTCAGAGGCCATGGCGAGCGTCGCCTCGTCGAGACCGAACACGCCGGCAATCGCCGGGGCAAAAAAGAGGCCGAGGACGGTCACGCCCAGGGAGAGAATGGCGGCGAGCACCAGGGAGGCCATGGTGACCCGGCTCGCCTCCCGATAATCGCCAGCACCCCAGGCCCGCGCCACGAGCGCGGTGGTACCGGCGCTGACGGCCATGAGGACCGCGAGCATGGCGAAGAAAACCCGTTGCCCGGCACCAACGGCGGCAAGGGCCTGAGGACCGAGTTCGCCGATGAACTTGGTCTGCACCATGCCGACCACGGTGAAGGAGAGATTACCGAGGATGCTGGGGAAGGCGAGTTCCCAGATGCCGGGTCGTTCCGAGGGCGTCTCGGCTGCCGCCTGCGCGTCGGCCTGATCCTTGAGGCTCGGCAGCAGAGCCCCCTCCTCGGAGGCGTTCTCTGAAGCACCCTCCGGGGCACCCACTTCGGCAGCTGTTTCTCGCTCTTCGGACACGTGGTCGCCTACCTCAGGCTCCTGCTAGACTTCGCCGCTTCCGTCGGACTGCGCCATATCAGGGGGACATCATGAGCGACGACACCGACATCTCCGTAACCCGCGATGGTTACGTGACCACGGTGGAGATCCAGAGACCTCCGGCCAACTTCTTCGATCACAGCCTGATCAGGCAGATCGCCGACGCGTTCGATGCAGCGGACGAGGACGGCGACTGCCGGGCCCTCGTGCTGGCGTCACAGGGCAAACACTTCTGTGCCGGGGCGAATTTCGGCTCAGGAAAGGACGACGATTCCGGGAGCGATGATTTTACCGAGGAAGGCTTCAGGAACACCACCGGAATTCTCTACCGGGAAGCCGCCCGACTCTTCGCTAACAAGACGCCCATCGTCGGCGCCATTCAGGGCGCTGCCATCGGAGGCGGCCTCGGTCTCGCCCTGGTGCCCGATTTTCGCATCGCCACGGCCGACGCGCGCTTCGGTGCCAACTTCGTGAAGCTGGGTATCCATCAGGGCTTTGGCATCTCCGTGACCCTGCCGCGGCTCCTGGGTGAACAGCAGGCGGCGCGCATGCTCCTCACGGGCCGTCGGGTCACCGGGGAAGAGGCCCTGGGCCTGGGTCTCGTCGATGAACTGGTCGCCCCGGAACAGCTTCGGGAGCGGGCCATGGCGCTGGCGGCAGAGATTGCCGAAAACGCACCGCTGGCCGTCGCGTCGGTCCGGGCCACGCTCCGTGCGGGGCTGGCAGAGGCCGTCGCCGAGGCAACGGACCACGAACTCGCCGAACAGCAACGCCTGCGGGCAACGGAAGACGCGATGGAAGGTATTCGCGCCGTCGCCGAGCGCCGTCCCGGGAATTTTCAGGGCCGCTGACCAAAGCTGGCGGCCACTGACGGTGACCCGGATTGCAGACGCGAGCCTGGGCTGACCGCAGCGCAGAAGAGATTACGACATCGTTTTGACCACAATGCGCTAGCCTCCGGCTGACAAGCGCAAACAAGGAGACCTCTATGAACGTTGGCAAACTGGGCGTCTGGTACTTTTTCGACGGCCTGCCTGCACCTGCAGCCGCAGAAGCGGCAAAGCGCATCGAATCGCTGGGCTTCGGCACCCTGTGGATACCGGAGACCGTCGGCCGCCACCCCCTGGTGCATGCCAGCTGGCTCCTTGCCAACACCGAGAAGCTGAACGTCGCTACCGGTATTGCGAACATCTACCACCGCGAACCCGGGGTAAGCCTTGCCGGTCAGAACGCGCTCAATGAGCAGTCCGGCGGCCGGTTCCTGCTGGGCATGGGCGTGTCACACAAACCGCTCGTGGAAGGGGTCCGCGGTCTCGACTACGGACCGCCGGTGAAGACCATGAAGGCTTACCTCGAAGGCATGGCCAGCGCGCCCTACCAGGGCGTTCCGCCGGCAGAGAAGTCGAAGACCGTGATCGCCGCCCTGGGCCCGAAGATGCTGGAGCTTGCCCGGGACCACACGGACGGCGCCCATCCTTACTTTGTCTCCCCGGACCACACGGCCATGGCCAAAGAAATCCTGGGCGATGGCCCTATGCTCTGCGTCGAGCAGAAAGTCATCCTCGAAGTAGACGCCACCAAAGCGCGGGAGCTGGCCCGTCCGGTGGCCTCCATCTACACGGGACTGCCGAACTACCGGAACAACTGGCTGAGAATGGGTCTCGAGGAGTCGGACTTCGAGAACGGCGGCAGCGATCGTTTCATCGACGCAACCTTCGCCTGGGGCAACATCGACGCGATCAAGGCCCGAATCCAGGAGCACTTCGACGCGGGTGCCACCCACGTCTGCGTGCAGCCGGTGAATCCGAACGGGCAGTTCGGCGATCTGCACTGGGACGTCCTCGAGGCGCTCTCGGAGCTGAATTGAGCCACAAAGAACCCGGGAGACAGACCGATGAGTGAGTTCCAGGGAAAAGTAGTAGTCGTTACCGGTGCCGCCGGCGCGCTCGGACACGCGGTCGTCGAACGCTTCGCCGGCGCTGGGGCAACGGTGGCCCAGCTCGACGTGATCGCCATCGACAACGATCACTACAGCGCCACGCCGGATCTGACCGACGCCGATGCCTGCGTGGCCGCTGTTACTGCCGTCAGAGATACCCTGGGACCGGTCGACGTGCTGACCAATATCGCCGGCGGCTTCGCCATGGGTGAGGCCGTCCACGAAACCAGCGCGGAAACCTGGGATTTTCTGATGGGCCTCAACGCCCACTCGGTGCTGAATATGGCCCGGGCCGTAGTGCCCGGCATGCTGTCGCAGGGCGGCGGCCGCATCATCAACATCGGCGCCGGGGCGGGACAGAAAGGCCTGGGCCAGATGGGCGCCTACAGCGCTTCGAAGAGTGTGGTGATCCGGCTCACGGAAGCCATGGCCGACGAACTCCGGGAGCAGGGCATCAACGTCAACTGCGTTCTGCCGAGCATCATTGATACGGAGCGGAATCGAGCCGATATGCCGGATGCGGACTTCAGCCGCTGGGTTACCCCGGCAGCCATGGCGGAGGTGATTGCGTTTCTGGCCTCCGACGCCGCCGCACCGATTCACGGCGCGGCCCTGCCGGTGAGCGGTCTCTCCTGAGTGGGGGTGAGCCTGAGGTCCTGAGGGCGCCTCAGGACACCGTCAGGGACTCATAGGTTCCGTAGCCACCGCGAAAGAACAGCAGCGGCGTCCCCTGGCTAAGAACTTCGAGCGAACGCACCTGGCCGATGGCGATGGTGTGGTCCCCGGCATCGTGCTCCGCGACCAGATCACAGTCCACATAAGCGAGAATGCCGGCGAGCTGCGGCGAACCGCTGGGCGCCGGCGACCAGTCGAGGCCGGCAAACTTATCTCCACCGGAGCGCGCGAAGGCGTCGCAGATCGACTGCTGATCAGAGGCCAGCACGTTGATGCAGAAGGCGCCGGAATCGCGGATCTGCGGCCAGCTGCTGCTGGTCTTGGCCGGGCAGAGCCCCACCAGCGGCGGATCGAGGGACAGCGAAACGAAGGATTGCGCCGCAAAGCCCACGGGCTTTCCGTCGAGCATCCCCGCAGCCACCACCACACCGGTGCAGAACTGGCCCATGGTGTTTCTGAATAGCTGACTGTCGATCTCTGTGCCTTTGTCCGGCATGGCGCCTCCCCCACAAATCGCAGCACTATACGTGGGCGCTCTTTGCCTTAGAATCCCCGGCCGACTTACCCATTCACTGTTCAGAAGTAAGAGGAAGGATCGACGTCATGACCGACCTGGCCCGTTTCGCCGAAGAAACCCGCAGCTGGCTCGAGGAAAACTGCCCCGAGTCCATGCGCACGCCCATGCCCGAAGCCGAGACGGTCTGGGGTGGACGCCGCCAGGAATTCGCGAACCCCGATGCCAAGCTCTGGCTCGATCGTATGGCGGAAAAAGGCTGGACCTGCCCCACCTGGCCGAAGGAATACGGCGGTGGCGGTCTGAGCGCCGACGAGAACCGGATCCTCGAGCAGGAGCGGCGACGCATCAACGCCCGCCCGGCGCTGCAGAGTTTCGGTATCTGGATGCTGGGCCCGGCACTCCTCGAGTTTGCGAGCCACGAGCAGAAGCTCGAATACCTGCCACCCATCTGCCGGGGAGAAATCCGCTGGTGTCAGGGCTACTCCGAACCGGGCTATGGCTCGGACCTCGCCGGCCTGCAGACGAAAGCCGAGGACATGGGTGACTACTACCTGGTGAACGGCTCCAAGATCTGGACCTCCTACGCTGACCAGGCCGACTGGATCTTCTGCCTGGTGCGCACGGATACCGGCGCGCCGAAACACGAAGGCATCAGCTTCCTGCTCTTCGACATGGACAGCGAAGGGGTCACCACCTCGCCCATTCAGCTCATCAGCGGCGCTTCGCCGTTCTGCCAGACTTTCTTCGACAACGTGAAGGTGCCGAAGGGACAGCTCGTGGGTGAGCTCAACAAAGGCTGGACCATCGCCAAACGCCTGCTCCAGCACGAACGGCAGATGATCTCCGGCATCGGCGGCATCTCGGCCCTGGGCGGGTCCGGCCGCAGTCTCGAAGACGTGGCCAAGGAGTATGTCGGCGAGAACGCGGGGCAGATCGGCGATCCGGCTCTGCGCGGGCAGGTGGCCGAGCACCGTATGAACGACCGGGCCTTTCAGTTCACGCTGCAGCGGGCCGGGGAAGAGGCGAAAGCCGGCCAGGCTGACGGCAACCTGGCCAGCATCTTCAAGTACTACGGCACGGAGCAGAACAAGCGGAAGTACGAGCTGCTGCTCGATGTCATGGGTACCCAGGCCGCCGGCTGGGAAGGCACGAGCTTTGAGGACCGCGAGCTCGGCACCACGCGACAGTGGCTGCGTTCGAAAGCCAACTCCATCGAAGGCGGCACGAGCGAAGTGCAGCTGAACGTGATCGCCAAGCGGGTGCTGGGCCTCCCGGACTGACCGGGAGCGCCAGAGCCCGGGAACTGCGAAAACTGTGAACCAATACTGGAGATTTTCTGTAACCCATTGATTTTAATGAGTTAAACTCCATATACCCATAGGACGTGGTCTGCCCGCCTCGGCGGGCGCTTGGAAGAGGATATATGGAAACCATCATCGTACTCGTCGTGCTCGCCGCCGCTGGCTTTTATGTGGTCAGCATCTACAACAAGCTCGTCACTCTCAGAAACCGCTTCATGAATGCCTTCTCGCAGATCGAGGTGCAACTGAAGCGGCGCTACGATCTGATCCCCAATCTCGTGGAAACCGCCAAAGGTTACATGAGCCACGAGCGGGAAACCCTCGAAGCCGTGATCGCCGCCCGGAACCAGGCCATGGCGGGCCTGCAGGCGGCCGCCGCTGATCCCGGCAACGCTGCCGCCATCAAGGAACTGGCCAGTGCCGAAGGTGTGCTCGGGGGTGCCCTCGGCCGCCTCAGCGTCGTCATGGAGGCCTATCCGGATCTGAAGGCCAACCAGAACATGATGCAGCTCTCCGAGGAACTCACGAGCACCGAAAACAAGGTGGCGTTCTCCCGTCAGGCATACAACGACCAGGTGACGGACTACAACACCTACAAGCAGACCTTCCCGCCCGTGCTCTTCGCCAGCGCCTTCGGCCACACGGAAGATGGCGAACTCCTCGAGTATGAGGATCGCGAAGCCATGCAGGCAGCGCCGAGCGTCTCCTTCAACTGAACCCCGGCGCCCGGCCATGAACTTCTTTGAAGCCCAGGACGACGCCCGGAAAAAGACCGGGCGTCTCGTGGTGCTGTTTCTCGCCGCCATCGTCAGCCTCATCGTGCTGACCAATCTGCTCGTCGCCGGCGTTTACGTCTGGACAAGCAACTACGCCATGCCTCAGCAGCTCAACATCATCGGCCTGCTCACGGCGCTGCCCACGGAAACCTGGGTGTTCATCAGCTTCGGCGTAATCGGTGTGGTCGGTCTGGCCATGCTCTACAAGTACATGATGGTCCGCGGCGGCGGCCGAACCATCGCCGAGGCGCTCGGCGGCCGACAGCTGATTTACGACGACACAAGCGGCAACACGCGCCGACTTCTGAACATCGTCGAGGAAATGGCCATCGCCTCGGGAGTGCCGGTGCCGCCCGTTTATCTGATCCCCGAAGACAGCATCAACGCCTTCGCCGCCGGCTTCGGCCCGGAAGACGCCGTCATCGGCGTTAATCAGGGCACCATCGACCTGCTTTCCCGGGACGAACTGCAGGGAGTCATCGCCCATGAGTTCAGTCACATCCTGAACGGGGACGTCCGCATCAATCTGCGTCTCGTGGCGCTTCTGCACGGCATTCTTTTCATCGGCATGATCGGCTACGGCATTCTCCGCGGCTCCGGCCGCGGTCGCCGGAGCAACGGCGGGGGTGCACCGGTCCTGGCCCTGGGCGTTGGCCTGCTTGTGATCGGCTACGCCGGCACCTTCTTCGGCAACCTCATCAAAGCCGCCGTGAGCCGGCAGCGGGAGTATCTGGCCGATGCGGCAGCCGTGCAGTTCACCCGCAATCCGGACGGCATCGGTGGGGCGCTGAAGAAGATCGGTGGCTACAGTGAAGGCAGCGGAATCGACGCCCGAGCCGCATCCGAAGCCAGCCACATGTTTTTCGGACAGGTACAGCGCCAGTTCCTCAACGGGCTCACGGCCACGCACCCGCCCCTCGAGAAAAGGATCAAAGCCATCGATCCCCGCTGGAACGGCGAGTACCCCACGGTCATGTCTGCCCGCTTTCAGCCGGAAGGCAGCGGCAGCGAGGCAGTCAGCGCCTTCGCCGGTAACGGCAGGGAAGCGCGGAGCCTCAGCGACGTCGGAGACGCCTACCGGGACAGCCTGAAGGTTGCGCCGGAATCCATTCGTCTGGGTGCGGATGCCGACGCCATCGCCGACAGTGTCGGCCGCCTCGATGGCAACGGACTGATCGCCGCTCAGGCGCTCATTGCCAGCACCGATCCGCTGCTGCGTGAGGCCGCTCACGATCCCTGGGGCAGTCGCGGCCTGATTTACGCAATTCTGCTGGACGCCGATCCCACACTCCGGGAAAAACAATTCGCGTACCTGCAGGCAGAGGCCGAAGCCGGGGTGCCGGGCCATGCGGCAAACCTGATTGCCGCGCTCGATGCCATGGCTCCGCCGCAGCAGTTGGCCCTGGTGGACATGGCCATGCCCGCGCTGAAGCGTCTTTCGCGACCCCAGTATGACCGCTTCATCGCCAACATCGTGGCCCTCATCAAGATGGACCGGCAGATCACGCTCCCGGAATGGGTGCTGCATCGCCTGCTCGTGAAGGAGCTGAAGCCACATTTCGAAGGGCCGCGCCGCGTTCGCATCCGCTACGGCAAACTCGACGAGGTGACCGACGCCATCGCCGTGTTGCTCTCGACCCTGGCCCGTTTCGGCCATGATGACGCCACGTCCCGCGCTTTCGCGTTCCGGACCGGCGTCGAGGCTCTGGAACTCGGCGAGCGGGAGCTCACTTTCGAGGCGGAGGACGATCCGAATTTCTCGCGCCTGAACGAGGCCATCCGAACGCTCATGCAGCTGAAGCCGCTCGCCAAGCCGAAACTCATCAAGGCCTGCGCGGCGACGACCACGGCCGACGGCCACGTCAGCGCGCTCGAGGGTGCGCTCCTGCAGGGCGTGGCAGCGGCCCTCGACTGCCCGCTGCCACCCTCCATCTACCGGGCCGGCTGAGGGCTGGTTTACAGGGGCGGCACCGCAACTACAATGTCGCCTGCCCACCGAGCTAAGGTCAGCAGCAGCAGAACATGGCGGAAGCCGCCCCACAGAATCCAGGCCGCCGGAGCACCAGTCAGAGTTCCGACGACGGCCGCCAGCTCGCCGCGCTCGACCTCGGTTCCAACAGCTTTCACCTCCTTGTTGCACAGGAATCCGGCGGCCGACTGCAGGTGGTGGACCGCATCAAGGAGATGGTCCGTCTGGCCGACGGTCTTACGGACGACAAGTCCCTGAGCGAAGACGTCGTGCGCCGGGCCCTCGACTGCCTGGACCGCTTCAGCCAGCGCCTTCGCGGACTGGCACCGGAAGACATTCGTGTGGTGGGCACCAACACACTGCGCCGGGCAACAAACGCCCAGCGCTTTCTCGATGAAGCAGAACGTATCCTCGGCACGGAAGTCGAAATCATTTCCGGTCGCGAAGAAGCCCGGCTGATCTACCTGGGTGTCTCCCACGCCCTGCAGGACAACGCCGAACGCCGCCTCGTGGTCGACATCGGCGGTGGCAGCACTGAGCTCATTCTCGGCCGTCAGTTCCGGGCCGAGGTCATGGAAAGCCTGCACATGGGCTGCGTGGGGATGACAAAGGCCTGTTTCGTAGACGGAAAACTCCGGGCCGGTCAGTTCAAAGACGCCGTCAATCTCGCACGCCAGGAGCTCGAGCCCATCGAGCAGGTCTACCGCGACAGCGGCTGGGACCTCGCCATTGGCGCCTCAGGAACGATCCTCGCGGTGCAGGACATCCTCACGGCGCTGATGCCCGACCAGCCCTCGATCACCCTGGAAGGTCTGAAGGCCATCAAGAAGCGCCTCGTCGATACGCGGCAGATCGAGAAGATCAATCTACCGGGCTTACCGAGCGAACGGGCGCCGGTTTTCGCGGGGGGGCTCGCCGTGCTTTACGGGATCTTCGAAGCCCTCGGCATCGAGGAGATGCAGGCGACGAACGGTGCCCTGAGGGAAGGCCTCATCTACGACCTCCTCGGCCGCGTCCAGCAGCAGGACGTGCGCGAGTCCACGGTGCGGAGCCTCACGGAGCGCTATCACATCGATCAGGTCCACGCCCGGCGGATCCGGGAAACGGCGATCACGCTGCTGGCGCAATCGGCGCTGGCCTGGGGACTCACCGACCCCTCAGACAAGCTCATCCTCGCCTGGGCCGCGGACCTGCACGAGATCGGCATGGACATCGCCCACAGCCAGTACCACAAGCACGGCGGCTATCTCCTGGAAAACATGGACATGCCCGGCTTCTCACGCCAGGACCAGCACCATCTGGCGATGCTCGTGCGCTCGCATCGGCGCAAGCTGCCCGTGGAAGAGCTGGAGCTTTCCGAGCGGGTGCGGCGTCTCGCCATACTGCTCCGCATCAGCGTCGTTCTGCATCGCAGCCGTACGAACGATGCGCTGCCGCACGTGAACCTCACCGTTTCCGGTGAGGACCTCCACCTCGAGTTTCCCGACGACTGGCTGAGCCGCCATCCGCTCACGGAGCTGGATCTGGAAACGGAACACAACTACCTGACGAGCATCGGCTACCGCCTGAAGGTCGTCACCTGAGCCCTGCGCTCAGTCTCCCGCCAGATCCCGAAGCAGCGTTTCCTGCGCGCTCTTGCGACCACCGCTGCCGGTCTGCACCCGGGCATAGCTGCCATCCTGATTCAGCTGCCAGGCTTGAGAGTTGTCCGTGAGGTAGAGGCGGCACTCGGAGAGAATGCGCTTCATGAGCTGGGGCTCTTCGACGGGGAAACACGTTTCCACGCGATTGAAGAAGTTACGGCCCATCCAGTCCGCGCTGGAGAGATACAGCTTCGGATCGCCATCGTTCTCGAAGTGAAAGACCCGCGTGTGCTCCAGGAACCTGCCAACAATGGAGCGCACGCGAATATTGCTGGATACCCCTTTCACACCGGGCCGCAGCGCGCAGATGCCCCGCACGACCAGATCGACCTTCACACCGGCCTGGGAGGCACGATAGAGCGCCTGAATCACCTGCGGCTCCACGAGGGAGTTCATCTTCGCGAAAATGTAGCCGGTTTTACCCTTCTCGGCATTTGCCGCTTCGGCTTCGATGCGTTCGATCATCGTTTTGTGCAGTGTGAAGGGTGACTGGAGCATCTTCTTCAGGCGTCCGGCTTTGCCCATGGAGGTCAGCTGCTGGAAGAGCAGTTGCACGTCTTCGCCAATGTCCGGGTCTGCCGTGAAGAGCCCGTAGTCCGTGTAAAGCCTCGTGGTGCGCTGATGGTAGTTACCCGTGCCGAGGTGCACGTAACGGGCCAGGGAACGGCCCTCTCGACGCACGACCATGCTCATCTTCGAGTGGGTCTTGTGGCCGACGACGCCATACACCACCTGCGCCCCCACGCTCTGCAGATGGTTCGCCAGCTCGATGTTGTCCTCCTCGTCGAAGCGGGCCCGAAGTTCGATCACAACGAGCACTTCTTTACCGCTGGCGGCTGCCTGAGTCAGGGCTTCCACCACCGCTGAACCGGGCCCGGTTCGATAGAGGGTCTGGCGAATCGACAGCACCTGCGGATCTGCCGCCGCCTGCCGGAGAAACTCGATGAATGGCGCGAAGGATTCGAAGGGGTGGTGGACGAGAATGTCGCCCTCGCGAATGGCTTCGAAGGCATCAGCCGCCTTACGGAAGCGCTCCGGCACCCGGGGTGTGAAACCCGGATACTTCAGCTCCGGGCGATCAACGAGATCCGGCAGCGTCGCCAGACGCATGAGGTTCACGGGCCCATTACAGCGATAAACGTCCTCGCGATTGAGATGAAACTGGGCGAGCAGGAAGGCTTCGAGATCGTCCGGGCAATCGACGTCGACTTCGAGGCGCACGGCGTCGCCATAGCGGCGGGAAGACAGCTCCCCTTCCAGGGCGCGGAGCAGATCGTCCACTTCCTCGAGATCCACGAACAGGTCGGAATTACGGGTGACCCGGAACGGATAGCAGCCCGTCGCCTTCATGCCTGGAAAGAGGCCGGAGACGTGGCTTTCGATGATCGACGAAAGCAGGACGAACTCGTTGTCCGAAGTTGCCACGCTTTCCGGCAGACGCACGACCCTTGGGAAAGCCCGCGGCGCCTGCACGATCGCCCGGCCAATCTGCCGCCCGAAGGCATCCTGCCCCTCGAGGGCAACGATGAAGCAGAGGCTCTTGTTCAGAGGCTGCGGAAACGGGTGCGCCGGGTCCAGGGCGATGGGGCTCATGATCGGCGCCAGCTCTTTTTTGAAGTAGCGCTTCAGCCACTGGCGCTGCCGGTCGTTCCAGTCCTCGGCGTCGAGAATGCGGATACCCTGCAGGTCCAGCTGCGGAATCAGATCCTCGTTCAGCACGCGGTACTGCTCGTCGATGAGCTCCTCGGCCACGCCGCGGATGTGCCGCAGCTGTTCGGATGAGGAGAGATTGTCCGCGCCCCGCTGGGTCGCACCGACCGCCTGCTGCTGTTTCAGCCCGGCAACGCGAATCTCGAAGAACTCGTCGAGCACGGAGCTTGCTATGCAGAGAAAGCGCAGGCGCTCGAGGAGCGGTGTCTCCGTATCCTGCGCCTGAGCCAGCACCCGGCGATTAAAGGCCAGCAGCGACAGTTCCCGGTTGATGTAGAGTTCCGGGCTCGTCAGGTCCATTTCGCCGTTGTGCGCCATAATTCTCGCGAGGTTTACGCTGGCCTAAACTGCCCCGCCACCGACAGCCAGAACACCCGGGCTGTTCCCGACAGTGCCTGGCGGGAGCGACAGGGGGCCTGGGAGAATAGCACGCAGGATCAGTCGAATTGTTATGAGTAAGGATCGCGTTTACAGCGAAGAACGGCCGCAGATCGTCGACTTCGCCTTCGATGAGCAGGTGGCGAGCGTCTTCCCGGACATGATCCGGCGCTCGGTGCCGGGCTACGAGCTGGTTGTGCCGATGACGGGTCTGCTGGCGGCCCGGGCCCTGCGCGATGCACCCACCCCAAGGGCCTACGACCTGGGCTGCTCACTCGGCGCCACGACCCTGGCCCTGCTGCACGCCCTCGAGGCCCTGGACTGCGCGCCGGAAGCCCTGGAGATCATCGCCGTGGACAATGCAGCCGCCATGCTCGCGGAAGCCCGGAAAAACCTCACAGATCCCCGCGTCAGCCTTCTTCAGGCCGACGTCCAGACCCTCGACCTCGAACCCTGTGCGGCCATCACCATGAACTGGGTCCTGCAGTTTCTGCCGCCGGAAGCCCGCCTGGGCGTGCTCGAGCGACTTCGGAGCGCCCTGACGCGCGACGGCCTGCTGCTTCTATCGGAGAAAGTACGGACGGCCGACCCCGCCAGGGAAGCCTTCAATCTCGCCGCCCACGAGGACTTCAAACGGGCCAACGGCTACTCGGACCTCGAAATCAGCCAGAAGCGGGCGTCCCTGGAAGCCGTCATGCGTACGGACGACCTGGACACCCATATCGAGCGCCTCGAAGCGGCAGGGTTCCGGGAGGTACAGGTATGGTTCCAGTGCCTGAACTGGGTATCGATTGCCGCCCGGGTTTGACCCTGCTGCGCGCCGCTACCGTCCTCCCATGACTCCCACGCAACTGACCGCCCCGCCAAGTCTCGCCGATCACCCGGACTGGCCCGCTCTGGCCGCGGCCGCGGCAGCGCGGCTGGCGGGTCACGGCGACACGCCGCGGTGGACGGCGGCCCTGGAGGCACTGCCAGCGCTCCACGCTGAGGCGTGTTCACTCGAGGACGGCGTGATTGCAACAGGCGCCTGCACGGACCGGGAACGAGGGGCGCTGGAAAGCGCGCTCAAGGGGTTGCACCCCTGGCGTAAAGGGCCCTTTGCACTCTTCGGCCTGAAACTCGATACGGAATGGCGCTCCGATTGGAAGTGGGCGCGGGTCGCGCCAGCCCTTGGCAATCTGGAAGGCGCCCGGGTCCTCGACGTTGGCAGTGGCAACGGCTACTTCGGCTGGCGCCTGATCGGCGCCGGTGCCAGGGAGGTTCTGGGGATCGATCCGTCCGTGCTGTTCTACTATCAACACGAGGCCATCAGCCGCTATCTGGCGCCGGTGGTTTCCGGCAGCAACCGGCTGCTGCCTTTGCCGTTCGAAGCTGTCCCCGCCATCGCTTTCGATCTCGTCTTGAGCATGGGCGTGCTTTACCACCGGAAAGACCCCATGGAGCACCTGAAGCGGCTCCATGCCTGTGTGGCCCCCGGAGGGCGACTCCTGCTCGAGACCCTGATCGTCGAGGGAGCCCACGATCTCCTGCCGGCAGCGGTCGGCGACGGGCGCTATGCGCGCATGCGTAACGTCTGGGTGGTACCGACGGTGGCGAGCACTCTACGCTGGCTGGAAACCGCAGGTTTCGACGCGGTCGAGCTCGTCGACCAGAGCCCGACCACGACCGAGGAGCAGCGACGCACCCCCTGGATGACCTTCGAGTCCCTAGCGGAAGCGCTGGATCCAAGGCAACCGGAGACTACCGTCGAAGGCCATCCAGCGCCTCTGCGCGCCGCTTTTCTCGCGCACCGACCCAGAGCCTGACGCGTCCCGGACGACGGCCGTCGTCCCTGTCCCAGGGCCGTCCCTGCTAGACTGCGGAAATCATGATCTTCGGCATCATCCCCATTCAGTTCCGCTTCCGGGGCAAGCTGCGTCGCCTGGCGCGGATCTACCAGTGCTTCCTCGACCACCCCGGCGTGGGGCTGCACCCGACGCAGATTGCCCGCCATACGGGCATCGGCTTTCAGGAAGTGAGCGCGCGACTCGATGCCACGCCGGAGCTCTTCGTGAAACTGCCGCGGCGTCCCGACGGCATTACCCGCTACCGCCTGACGAGCGCCACGGCCGCACGGTCCCGGGAAGACGTGGAGCTGCTGCTCCTGCGCGGCGCTCGTCGGGAATCTTTCATTCTTTACGCTTTCGCAACCATGGTGCTGTCGATCCTGCTCATCGTTGCGATTCTCGTTGCTCCGGCGCTCTGAGCGTCGTCTGCAGGAAATCATCGACCATGCCTGAAATGCTCACCGATTCGGAGCGCGCCCTCGCTGAGCGCACCCGCACCTTTGCCCGGGACGTGCTTCTGCCCCTCGCCGACACCAACCCCGATGAGGGTCGGCGTGAGGTCATCGCCGCCTCGAAAGCAGCGGGGTTCTTCGCCATGACCCAACCGGAAGCGTTCGGCGGCAGCGCCGCCGGTGCTCTGGCACTGACCATCGTCCGCGACGAGCTGGCCGCCTTGAACGCACCGTTCGCCGGGGCCGTGTTCGGTCCGGGGCCCGGCGTCCTCGTTGGTGCGGAAGGCGCGCTGCGAAAAAGTCACCTGGAACCGGTGCTGGCGGGAGAAAAACGCGGCGGCTTCGGATTCACGGAGCCGGACGACGCGCCGACGCCGACCACGGCGGTCCCGGACGGCGACGACTTCATCGTCAACGGCCAGAAGTCCTATGTAACCGGCGGAGGCAGCGCCGACTTCATCAACACGCTGGTGCAGGTGCCCGATGCCGGACCGGCCATGCTCGTCATCGACACCGATGCGCCGGGTGTGGACCTCGTGCGCCGCTTCAACTCTCTCGACGGCAGCCATCATGCGGCCTTCGAGTTTCACAACGTGCGGGTTCCCGGGCACCACATGATCGGTCGTCCGGGTGAAGGTATGCCGCGCGCCCTGCAGCAGATCGGCGACACCCGTCTGGCTTTCGCGGCCAGCGCCGTTGGCAGTCTGCGCTGGGTGGACGGCTACCTTGTGGCACATCTGCGCCAGGTGGACCGCAGCGGCAAACCCCGGGGCGACAAGGATGGTGTGCGGCTGCGCTACGCGGACATTCGCCTCAAGGCCTACGCCGCGCGAAGCATGGTCTATCGCACCGCGCGCCTGGCTGACGCCGGCGAGAACATTCGCAACGAGGGGATCTGCTGCAAAGTCTTCGCCACGGAACTCATTGGCGAAGCCGTGGATACGGCCATTCAGTTGGTGGGTGGCGGAGCGCTGATCGTCGGCCACCCGCTGGAGGCGCTCTATCGTTCTGTGCGTGCGCTCCGCATCGCCGAAGGCCCGAGCGACGTGCTGCGGCTGAACCTGGCGAAAGGGGCCCTCGAACTGGATGCCGGCCGGATCTAACCCGCTTCAGGCGCCGTTATCGTCCGGATCCGACTTCAAGCCGTAAGCTTCCCGTGTTTCTTCCTTCGCTGCCGCCGATTTCTTCAGCAGTACGAGCACCGCGCCCGTGCCGCCATGACGCCGGTCGGCGCTCGAGTAGGCGATGACCTGCGGCAGCTGATCGAGCCAATGCTTCACGAAGCTCTTCAACCGGGCCGGCGTTGCACTCTGTTCACCGCGACCGTGGGCGATGAGCACCGTCCGCCAGCGTTTCGCGTCGGCCAGATGAAGGAATTTGAACACCGCCTGCCGGGCTTCCTTCACGGAGAGCCGGTGCAGGTCGAGGGAGCCTTCAATCGGGTACTGGCCGTTCCGTAAGCGGGCGAAGACCTCGTTCTGGACGCCGTCCTTCTTCCATTCGAGCACCTCCCGGGGTTCGACCGGGGGCACTTCTCCAAGAGTCAGGGGATTCGGGTCCACGGCCGGGGTGCGGTTGATACCAAGGGCTGCGTAGCGGCGTTCCAGCTGCGTGAGCGAGACGGCCCTCGGCATCTCGCGTTCCGCTTCGAGCTGCTGCTCGCGGTGCGCGGCTTTCTTCTGTACGTCAGCCTTGAGCGGCGCCACGTCGCTCATGGCGGCGCGGAAATCGTCGTCGGTCATCAGCGCCTCGCGTCGAGCGGAATCCCCGGCAGCTGGGCGGACCGGGTGCCCGGAATGGGCTGATTGTCCGCACTGTGGTAGGTGAACACCAGAGAATGCTTGATCGTGTCGGTCAGGTTCATCCCCGCCGCGTGAAAGAGACGGCAATGGAAAAAGAGCACGTCGCCCGGCTCGAGTTCCACACTGACCGCGTCGGCCAGCAGGGTCTGGTTTTCCGGCAGCTCCGGGCGCAGGAACAACTCGCTGTCCAGACGTCCCCGGTCGAGTTCGAGGCGATGGCTGCCGGGAATCACCTTCAGGGCACCGTTTTTGAGGTTCTCCGAGCCGAGGGCAAGCCAGCTGGAGATGAGCGCAGGCTTGTCGAAGGACCAGTAGCGGATGTCCTGGTGCCAGAGGGTAGCGCTCGAATAGCCCGGATGTTTGGTCATGAAGCAGTTGTGGTGACACTGCGAAAGCAGGACCTCGTCCTGCCCTTCCATCTCCAGAAACAGGGCCTCGAGCTCACGGCTCACGAGGGGCCCCGTCGCCCACTCGCGAACCACGGAGCCCCGTGTGTAGGCATTGAGTTGCCGCCGCGGTGTGTTGCCCCCTTCTGCGGCGCGGCTGGCCGGAGAGCCGGGATAACCGACGTCGGCTTCAAACTCGACGGGACCGAGGAGCGGGTCCAGCTGGGCCTGCGAGAGCGTCAGCAGCTGCTCGCGCAGGGGTGCCGGGCAGAGCCCGCGCACCACCAGATAACCGTCCCGGGCAAAGGCCCGGGTCTCGAGGGTCGCCGCCGAGGTCATTACTTCATCTGTGCCTTGACGGCCTTCAGCATCTTTTCGCCGTAGGGCGGTTTCAGGCCCGCCAGCTCGGCCACGTTGATTTTGCTCTGCGTGAAGATCGCCTTTGCATGGCTGAAGGTCTTGAAGCCGTCGTGACCGTGATAGGCACCCATGCCGGAAGGCCCGACACCGCCGAAAGGCAGGTCTTCCTGGGCAACGTGCATGACCACGTCGTTGACAGTCACCCCGCCGGAGGTCGTGTGGGTCAGGACCTTTTCTTCCTCTCCGGAATCCTGACCGAAGTAGTAGAGACCCAGGGGCCGGGCTTTGGCGTTCACGTAGTCGATGGTTTCGTCCACGTCCTTGTAGCCCTTGACCGGCAGCACGGGACCGAAGATCTCATCCTGCATGACGGACAGATCGTCGTCGGGATTGACGATGAAGGTCGGCGCCATCTTGTGGTTCGGCTGCTGACGGAAGTCCTCACCGGCAGGATTCACTTCCACGACCTTGGCACCACGTTCTTTCGCTTCTTCCACATAGCCGTTCAGTCGTTGGAAATGGCGCTCGTTGATCACCGAGGTGTAGTCTGGATTGTCGAGGAGCGTCGGGAACATCTTTTCCACGGAGCGCGCAGCGGACTCGACGAAGTCGTCGACCTTTTCCTCCGGCACGAAGACGTAGTCAGGGGCCAGGCAGATCTGTCCGGCGTTCATGGTTTTGCCCATCATGATGGCGTCGGCCGTTTTCTGAACGTCCGCCGAGCGGCCGATGACCACCGGTGACTTGCCACCGAGCTCAAGGGTCACAGGGACGAGGTTCTCCGAAGCGGCTCGCATGACATGACGCGCCACGGACGTGGCGCCTGTGAAGAGCAGGTGGTCGAAAGGCAGCCCGGAGAAGTCGGCGCCGGTCTGCGGGCCGCCGGTCACTACGGCGATCTCGAGCTCGTCAAAGGCCGTCGGGAAGATCTCCGCCATGACTTCGGAAGTCGCGGGCGTGTATTCCGACGGCTTGATCATGCAGCGATTGCCAGCTGCGAGAATGCCTGCAAGCGGGGTGAAGGTGAGATTCACCGGGAAGTTCCAGGGACTGATGACCCCAACCACGCCCAGCGGCTGATATTCCACCCG
The DNA here is from genome assembly GCA_965230005.1 of Pseudomonadales bacterium. Classification (GTDB taxonomy): domain Bacteria; phylum Pseudomonadota; class Gammaproteobacteria; order Pseudomonadales; family Azotimanducaceae; genus SZUA-309. The sequence goes on along the minus strand of OZ245934.1, from coordinate 4,046,371 downwards.
GGCCTTGGCACCCAGCAGATTCAAGGGGAAGGGGCCCACCTTGCGCTTCTCCGCCTTCATCCACTTCTCGAGATTGGCCTGCGCGTGGCGGAGGGGGCCGATGCTGCCCGCAACGTCCGTAAACAGCGACTGGTGTTCGCTGCGGTGTCCGAAGTCGTCGCGCATGGCGGCGACGAGCCGATCCTGATGGGTTATGAGCAGTCCCACGGCTCGCTCGAGCCGGTCCTTACGCTTTGCAGCGCTCACCGTGCCCTCGGCAAGATAGTTCTGCCGCTGTCGCTCGAGCGTATCGAGCATCTCTTCGCGAGGGGTTTCTGCGTAAACGTCGCTGTGTGCTTCTGCCATGGGTGCTTCTCCCTTTCGTGGTCTGTAGTGCGGCCGTCGGTGCGGCAGGTTGTCAGGCTGCTACGGCTTCGTCGAAAACCGGATCACCGTTGATGGTGACCTGGAGTCGGCCGCTGGAGGCCCAGTAGCGGGCTTCGATGTAGTGGTGTTCTTCCCACTCGAGTTCGACGTTGGTCCAGACATACTGCGGTTCCCGACCGGTCCTGGGCCGGTCTTTCCGCAGGCAATCGTCCACATAGAGCTCGAGGGTCCCCGAATCGGTGATCCTCAGATAGTAAGACTTGTGTCGGTGCTGGAAATCGAACTGCTGCATGGGTTCCTGAATCGTTTTCTGAATCCCGGAAGCGCCTCTGTCTGACAGGCGCTATGCTAGCCGGCCCGCAATATTAGCAACCTTTTAGTCCATGAATCGTCAAAGTTCTGAGCCCCGTTTCAGCCGCGTTTTGCGCAACCGAGAGGTCATTACTCTCTCTTTCGGGGCCATGATCGGCTGGAGCTGGGTGCTCATGACCGGACTCTGGGTCACCGAGGCGGGCTCCCTCGGCACGCTCATCGCCTTCGCCGGCGGCGGCCTCGCCATCGCGCTCATCGGCCTGACCTACAGCGAGCTCGTTTCTGCCATGCCGAAAGCCGGGGGCGAGCACGTCTACACACACCGCGCCCTGGGCCCCGGCTGGTCCTTCGTCTGCACCTGGGCCCTGCTGCTCGCCTACGTGAACGTCTGTCTGTTCGAGGCCGTGGCGCTGCCGACGGCGATGGAGTATCTGATACCGGAGATCCGCTTCGGCACGCTCTGGACCGTCTTTGGTGCCGAAGTGCCGGTGGGATTCGTGCTCGTCGGGGCGGGTGCCTCTGTGCTGATCACAATCATCAACGTCCTCGGAATCAAGCCCGCAGCCTGGTTCCAGACGGTAGCGCTGGCCATGATCCTCATCGCCGGTATCGCCCTCGTGACCGGCGCCTTTGCCTTCGGCAGCACCGGGCACGCCCAGCCCTGGATCGGTGTTCCGGCAACAGGCATTCTCACGGTGCTGATCATGGTGCCCGCTCTGCTCGTCGGTTTCGACGTGATCCCCCAGTCCGCGGAAGAGATCAATCTGCCGCCACGGCGCATCGGTATGCTGCTCGTGATCTCCGTCGCCCTGGCGGTGCTCTGGTACGGGCTCATCAGCTTTTCAGCGGCCCTGTCCATGCCGCGGGCGGAGCTTGCGGAAAGCGCCATGGCGACCGGTGATGCCGCGACCAGGCTATGGGGACATCCTGTTGCCGGTGCGCTACTCGTGCTGGGCGGCGTTGCCGGTATCCTCACCAGCTGGAACGCCTTCGTGATCGGCGGCAGCCGCCTGCTGTTTGCGCTGGCGGAGTCCGGCATGGTGCCGCAGATTTTCGCCCGACTGCATCCGAAGTACCGAACCCCTTACGTCGGCATCATCGCCATCGGTGCGCTGTCCTGTCTGGCGCCGCTCTTCGGCCGCACGGTTCTCGTCTGGCTGATCAACGCGGGTGGTTTCTCCACCATCGTGGCCTATCTGTTCGTCCCCATCGCTTTTCTGGCGCTCAGACGTAAGGAGCCAGGGCTGGAGCGTCCCTTCCGGGTGTCGCATCCCCGTCTGGTAGGCGTTGGCGCGATTCTCCTGGCCCTGGCGCTGATCAGCGCCTATCTGCCGGGCAGCCCGTCGGCGCTGACATGGCCTTACGAGTGGATGACCATCACCGTCTGGACGGTGTTGGGCATCGTGCTGTTCATGCGCTTTCGGGGTGGGACTCGCGCTGCCGCCGATCGGGTAGCTGGAGCCAAAAACAGTGAATAACATCGCTGGCGCCTGCGGGGCCGTGGTTTCCGGCAAAAAAAACCCCGGCTGAGCCGGGGCTTTTTCCCTGTTTGGCGATTATCCGTTACATGCCGGCGAAGAGCCGGACGAAGTACATGCGACCGCGGAAGTCGTGGGTGATCGTATCCCAACCGGTGTTATCCGGTACCCACGGCGGACCCTCGTCCGTCAGGTTCTTGACCCCGAAGCTGATACGCGACGTGGACAGGAAGCCGGCGGCCGGGAAGGTGTAGCTGTACTGCAGATCGATCGTGGTCCAGGACTTGATCTTCTCCGTGAGGAAATTCTCTGACGCCTCAGGCCCGTTGGCGATACCGACGGTCGCGCCCCAGAAGCCCTGGGCCGAGTTCCACTGCTCTTCCGGGAACTCGTAAGAGTCGACGTAGCGGAGCAGTCCGAAGACACTGTGGTTACCGAGGGTCCAGTTGAGCGTGAAGTTGGTCTTCCACTCAGGCAGCGGCCGGGCAATCGGGTTCCGCAGGTTGTACTGACCGACCGCGTCGAGTTCACGCACGCCGCCAACGCCGTCAGGCGTCTCCGTATCGTAGGTGTTCACCCAGGCTGACTGGACGCCAAGGCGCCAGAGGCCTGCTCGCGTGTCCCAGGTATAGGAAGCCGTGATGTCGAGACCGGAGATGTCCGCGCCACCAGCGTTGACGAAGTCCGGCAGCACCCGCAGCAGGGCACCCTCGCCGTTCCGGATGACCTGTTCCCGGTTACCGATACCCTGGGCAACGGCGTCACCGGCATCCACCGCCTGACCGGAGTCGATGGCCGCGAGGATGGCGTTGTTGTCCGCTTCCAGAATCGTCGAGAAGTCTTCCCGGGTGATCACGTCACGATACTTGATGTCGTAGTAGTCGAGATCAATAGACAGGCCCTGGAACATCCCGTCGACCGGTACCCAGGAGAGACCGACGTTCCAGGTCTCTGCCGTTTCCGGCGTCAGGTTCGGATTACCCTCGGAGATGAAAGGCCGGAAGGCCGAGTCGCCGAGGTCGTCCATGTTTGCCACGTCCGTCCGAACACCGAAGAGCTGTTGCAGCGACGGCACGCGGAAAGAGCTGCTTGCCGATGCCCGGAGAGCGAGCCCTTCCGTGGGACGGATGAGGAACGTGACCTTGGGATCGAAGGTGTCTTCGCCGATTTCTTTGAAGTCTTCGTAGCGACCGGCCAGGTTGATCTCGAGCCAGTTGCCGATGGGAATCCCGAATTCTGCAAAGAACGCGTTCGCCGTCAGCTTGCCATCCCAGTCCTGGGCGCCGAAGGCGAAATCCAGGTTGTTGGTGTTGGCGGCTGCGTCGAAGATTACGTTGGCTTTGTCTTCCCGACGCTGGTAGCCCAGCGCGAGCGCCACGGCCCCGGAATCGGTCTGGAACAGTTCCCCGGACCAGACGACGTCGATGACGTCCTGCGTGTACTGCAGATCGCTCGTGATCCGGCCCAGCAGCCACTCATAGAGCTCGGGCGCATTGACCAGGGTCAGGTCCGTCTGCCGGCTGCCGTCGCGGGCGTACTGGCTGTTGCCGAAGGGATTGAAGAAGTAGCAGTTACCCGCGAGGAAATCACCACCGGAGGCCGCATAAGCCAGGTTGCCTTCACCGGGCGTGCCGTTGATGGGATCACAGCCGGGACCACCAAGACCGTTGATGGCCAGGTTCATCTCGGTTGAGAGCGTGTCCTGGACCTGCGTGGACGCCGTCACGTGCTCACTGCGCGTGTAGGACATATCGAGGGTCCAGTTCAGATCGTCCCCGAGCACCATGTCCCACACGCCGCCGAGAATGTAGCGATCGTCCGTCCGCTTGAGATCCGTGAAGGTCTCCAGCGGTCGTTCTGGCGTACCTGCCTGGTCAGCGGTACCGCCAATGAGGCGTGTACGGTTCAGAACGGCAACGGGATCGATGCCGCGGCGAGCCGCATCTTCGATGTTGCCGAAGTGTGCTGCCGCGCCGCCATCGAGAATCTGACTGTCGATGGTCAGATTCAGGGCGTTCGGGTTCAGAGAGTTATCCCGATTGAACTGCGAGTAGGAACTGCCGAACTCGAAGTACACCTCGAAGGTATCCGTGAGATCGTAGTTACCGGTCGTGTGGATCTTCCGCAGCTGCTCCTCCGCCTGCAGGGCGAAGAAGGAGCCGAAGTCATAGGCACAGATGTTCGGTCCGACGAGGCCAATGGCACCGCCACCGCGTTCCGCAACACCGCCGCGTTCCGCCGCTGCTGTTTCACAATCGACGTCCGCCTGACCGAAGGAGCTGCCATCGGGGCGGCGTGGGAAGTTGTTGTCGGCGACCGGGTTACCGGCACCGTCCGGAGCCAGCGGGTTGTCTGCCGCCCAGGTGAACGTCTGGCCGCTGACCGGCTGCAGACGACCCGGCTGACCGGTACTGGAGGCGCTGGAGCCGCCGTGGCGTGAGTAGAGGTCACCGATCGTGATCTCGTTCCGGTCCAGGAAGCCGGCAGAAACGACGATGCCGCCTCTGTCTCCCTGCACGCCGAAGATCGCCTGGAGGTTGTTTGCGGCACCCTCGCCAGTGTTTTCATCGATATTGAATTCGTAGCTGATGTCGAAGCCTTCGAAGTCCTTCTTGGTGATGAAGTTGACTACGCCGGCCATGGCATCTGAGCCGTAGATGGTCGAAGCGCCGTCCTTGACGATTTCGATCCGCTCAATGGCGATGTTCGGAATCAGCGCGTTGACGTTCACCGACGCGTTGGCCCGGCCGTTGTACCAGGACGCAACCTGGCGCTTGCCGTTCACCAACGGCAAGGTGGCGCCATGGCCCATGTTCCGAAGGTTGATCGAGTTCTGGCCGTTCGCGCCTTCGCCGCCGAAGGTCGTGGCCTGAGTCTGGCTACCCGACTGCCAGGGCATTGCGGCAACAATTTCCGCCATATCCTGCGCGCCGAGATCTTCGATGTCTGCCGATGTGATGACCGACAGCGGTGATGGTGAGTCCTGCGCCGTCCGCTTCAGAAAGCTTCCGGTGACAACGATCTCTTCTATGGGTTCTTCCTGAGCATAGACTGCCTGCCCACTCGCCAGCAGCGCGCCGGCAAGGAGCAGGAATAACTTCCTTCCTCTCACAGTGATTTTCTCCCCTGAGGTTTTCCCTTCTCGACCGGGGCACTGCCTACTACGCCCGAGTCGGGAACCCGCCAGCAGATCTCTCCTTCTACCGGCTCTCTCGACTACAGCAACCAGCCGGAACGATGTCAACCTCTAAAGGGTTTGCAGGAAATCTGTCAGACGTTCAGCGAACGCGATCCACGCGCGTGGTCACCCCACCCTGGGTGCGCAGCATGTAACCACCGACAGAGGCATTCCTGATGTTCACGCGATCGCCTTCGCGGATGCGCAGCAACCGTGGCGACGACTGCATCCAGACCTGCTCGTTGTCCAGCACAAACACCATCTTCTGCTGCTCGCGGTGATAGACGGTGGTAATCGTGGCATCCATATCGACTTTCTCGTCACCAAAGAAACCCGAACGATCACTGGCTTTTTCCGACGCCGGCTCCGCGTCAGCGGTCGGCGCCTGGGCTGGCTCAGCCGCTTCAGCGGCGACTGCAGCGGGCGCAATGGTTTCCTCGACAAGTTCGGACGTAACGGTTTCCGCCGGCTTTTCCATGCCCTCAGCGGTTTTCGCGGCGTCCATGGGATCCGCATCGACTTCCGCAGGGGTGTCCGCAGGCGCCACCTCCGGGTCCGTGGCCTGCACCGGCGGCGCCTCTTTGAACTGCCGATCAAAACAGGCGAGGCGCTCTGCAGGATCCTCGATCGCCACACAATCGGCGGCCCCTTCGGCTGCCACAACGGCGCTCGCTGCAAACCACAGCAACAATCCAGTTCCCAGCGTTTTCATGACGTCGCTCCCCAACAACAACTTCCCGCCTGGCATCCACTCCGGCACCGTCATTACCGCGCAGCTATCGCCATGTGGCCCTGGCAGTGCGTGTGTCCGAGTGATGCACCAGAGGAAGAAGCTAGCTCAGCGGCGAATGCATTTCAAAAGACAGCTTCGCATCGCCTTCTGACGCACCCGGCGCCATCACGCCGTGGACTTCTCTGTTGCTGGCGGTCTGTAGCTGCAAGTCTATGGCTGCATTCTAAGGGCGCTAGAAGAGCGATCCCTGATAGCCCGGCGGTTGAAACAGATCGCAGCGCAGCTCCGCCAGGCGGGCGTCACGGTGGATGCCATGGTCGGCCAGAGCTCGAGTGAAGCGGCGCTCGATGAGGTCGGCCATCGCGCCATGCCCGCGCATGCGGCTGCCCCAGCCCGATTGATAGAGTTTGCCGCCGCGCATGTCGCGCACGGCGTTTTCGATACGCGACGCTTTGAGCGGGTAGTGGGTCTCCAGCCATTCCTGAAAGAGCGGCCCCACTTCCCGTGGCAGCCGCAGGAGAATGTAGCCCAGCGATTTCGCCCCGGCAGCGACCGCGGCTGCAACGATGGCTTCGATTTCCTGATCGTTGAGGAACGGGATCACGGGCGCAACCATGGCCCCGACTGGGACGCCGGCCTCGGCGAGCGTTTCGAGGGTGCGCAACCGTGCGGCGGGCGATGCCGTGCGCGGCTCCAGCCGGGTTTTGAGGGTTTTATCCAGCGTGGTGACGCTGACGTTCACATGCACGAGTTGCTGCCCGGCAAGCTCTGTGAGCAGATCAAGGTCGCGCAGCACGAGCTGACTCTTCGTGACGATAGTGACCGGGTGCTGCCACTCGAGGAGCGTTTCCAGTATGCGCCGGGTGATCTTCTGCCCACGCTCCGCTGGCTGGTAAGGATCCGTGTTGGTGCCCATGGCGATGGGGCTGCACACATAGCCTTTTTTCGAAAGCTCGGCTTCGAGATGCCGCCGCACGTCGGTCTTGAAAAAGATGCGGGTTTCGAAATCGAGGCCCGGGGAGAGATCGAGATACGCGTGGGTTGGCCGCGCAAAGCAGTACACGCAACCGTGTTCGCAGCCTTTGTAAGGATTGATGGAGCGATCGAAGGGGATGTCCGGCGAGCGGTTGCGGGTAATGAGACGAACGGTGCGGTCGGGCAGCAGCAGCGTTTCCGGGCTGGGCTCGGGAGGCTCTTCCAGATCCCAACCGTCGTCGACAGGCAGGCTGACAGTGGGCACAAAGCGGCTCGCCTGGTTGCTCACGGCACCTCTGCCTTTATGCAGCGTCGTGTTTTGCTGCGGTGCTGCTTTTTGCCGCCTTGCTGCTTTTTGCTGCCTTGCTGCTTTTTGCTGCCTTGCTGCTTTTTGCTGCCTTGCTGCTTTTCGCGCACTCTCCGGCGATTTTCCGGGCAGTGACCCTTGCACGGTGTTCACTCCATGAGCAGAGGGAAGGTCAGTCAGTCTACGCCCGATACTGTATATTTGTACAGTTATTCTGCTGGCAGCAGGGTTGTCAGACCAGCAGCGCCCGCTAGACTACGCCGCTCCTGACGTAAATGCCCATGAAGCACCCCGAGGCCCCCATCATCCGCCGTTTTCTCCTCACGTTCAGCGCCCTGCTGTGGCTCAGCGCCTGTCAGCAGTTGACGTCTGCACCCGCAGAGTCCGAGCTGACGACGCTCGAAGCGCGCCTCGACGAACTCAGCGCCCAGCTCGCCAGCTCCCAGCGGGCGCTGGACACGCTGGAGGCGCGCGACGCAGAGGGCCGCGTGGCGCTCAACAGCCAGCTCCACGGCCTCTCCGAACAGCTGGCCGCGCTCCCGGAAAGCCTCGAGCTCAGCTGCCCGGAAACGCAGGCCGACAACGAAAGTTCCTGTGAGGACGTAACGCGAGTGGTGGTCAGCGGCGACAAAATGCTCGTTGGTGAGCTCGAGTACGTCTGGATCGATCCCCCGGGGGTTTCCGCCGTCGCCCGGATCGACACCGGTGCAACGTCGAGCTCTCTGAACGCCGTGGACATCATGCCCTTCGAGCGGGATGGCGACGACTGGGTGCGTTTCGATATGTTGCTCAGCGATGGAGAAACCGTGACCGTGGAGCGGCAGATCATCCGCTATGCCCGGGTGATTCAGCAGGCTGACCCCGACGGCTCGCGCCGCCCGGTGGTCGAGATGCGCGTGCGTCTCGGCGATGTGGAGGACACCTTCGAATTTACCCTCGCGGATCGATCCCACCTCGAGAATGGCGTGATCCTCGGCCGCAACTTTCTGGCCGACGTGACCCTTGTTGACGTGGGTAGCCAGTTCATTCAGCCTCGCTACACGCCGCCGCAGTAAGCCACCCACGTGCCGGATCGCTTGTGAATCACCAGGGGCCTTTCCTTTTTCTGGTCGCCCTGCTCTTTATTGCCGGCATCGGCACCGCCAGCTTCCGCCACCAGACCTATCGAATACCGCTGCTTCCTGGTGAGCAGCAGACTGTCTGGCAGGTGGAAGCCCGTATCGAGTTTCTTGCCCTGGGCAGCAGCACGCAGATCTTCCTGACCCTGCCGCCGGAACAGACCGGCTTCCAGCCCATGGAAGAAACCGGCGCGGCGCCGGGCTTCGGTTTCAGCGTCGAGCAACGCGGCACGCAGCGCCGGGCTCATTGGACGAAGCGCGAGGCGAGCGGGGTGCAGACGCTCTTCTACAAACTCGAGCTCGTGCAGGATGCCGGCCGGGAGATCGACCCGATACCCCCGGAACCTCTGACTTTTCCACGCTGGGATGAACCTTATAGAACGGCCCAGAGCCAGCTGATCGAGTCACTCTTACCCATCACCGCCGATGCCCACTCAATGGCCGTGCAGCTCATCGGCATTATGCAGCGCCAACCTGCGGATCAGAACGTCAGTCTGCTCCGGGACCGCTACGAAGACCCGGAGCTTCTTGCCCGGCTGTTGCAGAGCGCCGGTATCGCCGCCCGCCGGGTACAGGTGCTGGAGCTCGAAGACGGCCGCCGCCGCCAGTCACTCACAGAGCACGTGCAGGTCTGGCGCGGAGATCGCTGGTCGCTTTACCACCCGGTCACAGGCCCGGTGACGAACACCGAGAACCTGCTGCTCTGGCAGACGGAAACACCGGCGGTACTCGAGGTGGTGGGCGGCACCAACTCCCGCGTGTCCTTCTCCATGATCAGCCAGTCCCGCTCCATGCTCGAGCTGGCCGAAGGTAATCGCGACCCGGGCTTCGCCCTGTCGCTCTACAGTCTGCCGATTGCCGAACAGGGCATGTTCAAACTCATCATGCTCCTCCCCGTGGGCGCGCTTGTTGTCGTCATCATGCGCATTCTGGTCGGCGTGCGTACCTCAGGCACCTTCATGCCGGTGCTGATCGCGCTCGCGTTTCTGCAGACGGACCTTCTGCCGGGACTGGCGAGCTTCCTGCTGGTAGTGGGCATCGGCCTCCTGATCCGCTCCTATCTGTCGAGTCTCAACCTGCTCCTTGTGGCGAGGATCGCCACGCTGGTGATTCTCGTCATCGGCATCATTTCCGTATTCAGCGTCGTCAGCTATCAGCTCGGCCTCATCGGCGGGCTGACGATCACTTTCTTCCCCATGATCATCCTGGCCTGGACCATCGAGCGCATGTCGATCATCTGGGAAGAGGAAGGTCCCAAGGAGGTGGTTGTGCAGGGTGGCGGCAGCCTGCTGGTGGCAACGCTGGCTTTTCTGCTCATGGATCAGCCGCTGGTCCGGCACCTGGCCTTCAACTTCCCCGAGCTGCACCTGTCGATCCTGGCGCTGGTGATGATCGTCGGCCGTTACACGGGTTACCGGCTCCTGGAGCTCGGCCGCTTCGCGAGTCTCGAGAATCGATGAACTGGATTGATCCCCGAGTCCTGAAGCACCGCGGCGTGCTCGGCATGAACCGGCGCAATGTCGCCTACATCGGGCGCTATAACGACCGGGCGCACTACCCGCTCGTGGACAACAAGCTGAAAACCAAGCTTATGGCCCGCAAGCTGGGACTCCAGGTTCCGGAGCTCTTACACGTCATCAACACGCAGCACGAGATCGAGGGTGTCGAGGCGCTGCTGGAAGATCTGAACAGCTTCGTCGTCAAACCGGCCCAGGGCTCCGGCGGAAAAGGCATTCTCGTGATCCGCGGCCGTACCCCGGAGGGCTACCGGAAGAGCAGCGGCGACCTGGTGAGCATCAACGACATCAAACGGCACCTGACGAACACCATCAGCGGCCTGCACAGTCTCGGCGGGCGTACGGATGTCGCCATCATCGAATCGCTGGTGGAAACCACCGACACCTTTTCAGCCGTGAGCGTCGAAGGCGTGCCCGACATCCGGCTCATCGTTTTCAAAGGCTTTCCGGTCATGGGCATGCTGCGTCTCGCCACTCACGAATCCGACGGCAAGGCCAACCTGCACCAGGGCGCCGTGGGCGTTGGCCTCGATATCGGCAGTGGCCGCGCCATCGCGGCCGTTCAGCACAATCGCCTGATAAGCACTCATCCGGACACCGGCGCCGACCTAACGGGCATCGCTGTCCCGAACTGGCCGGACCTCCTGAGCCTCGCAGCCCGGTGCTTCGAAGCCACGCAGCTGGGGTATCTCGGCTGCGACATCGTCATCGATCGCCACCGGGGCCCGCTGTTGCTGGAACTCAACGCCCGGCCGGGACTGTCGATTCAGATCGCCAACGCCGAGGGACTGCTGCCGCGGCTGGCACGCATCGAGGCGCTGGATTCACCGTTCATGACCGTTCAAGATCGCGTCCGGGAAGCCATGCAGTGGTTCGGGCGGTCGGAAGCTGCCGGTCAGGAGACACTGTTCGGCGACGCGGAGCCCGCCGTGCCGGCTTGAGCCGGAACGGATCTCGCCGACACCGCGTCGCGACCAATCAACTCACAGGGGAGGAACAGCCATGCTCGTACTCGTCGTCAGCGTTCATTCGACCGCCGAGAACATCGCCAACCTGAAGGAAGCCGTCGCCGCCATGGAAACGGCCAGCCGTGCCGAGGCCGGCTGCAGGGACTACACCTTTGCCGTGGAGCTCAACGATCCGGACAAGTTGCGCATCACTGAGTGCTGGGATGACGAGGACGCGCTCAAGGCCCACTTCGCCACACCGCACATGGCGGCTTTCAACGAGGCCATGGCCAAGGCCGCACCCAGCCAGGTGGACATCAGCTGCTACGAGGCGAAAGAAGTCCCCTTTCCCATGGCGCGCTGAGCAAGCCGGGACGTTTCCGGCTGCGCCAGACAGCCGTGGGTTTTCGCTAGGCCGGAAAGCCGTGGCTTTTAGCTAGGCCAGAAAGCCGTGGCTTTTAGCTAGGCCAGAAAGCCGTGGTTTTTAGCTAGGCCAGAAAGCCGTGGCTTTTAGCTAGGCCAAAAGCCAGTCGAGAATGCGGTCGTTCTCTTCCCGCGGGTAGGTGTGCGACAGATCGTCGATCTCCCGATAGGTAAGGTCGGCCCCCGCCGCCGTGAAGGCATCGCGCGCCGTTCGAGCCACCTCGATGTCGAACATCCAGTCGAGGGCACCATGGGTCAGATAGACGGGCAGTCCCTGGAGCCGCTCGGGGTCCACCATCTCCAGCAGCATGGGATGAAAGCTGGCGGCGATCGGCGCCAGATGAGTAAACGGCGAATCGCTCGGTAACCCCGCCAGGTAGGAGAACGTCCCGCCATCGGACATGCCCGTGAGCAGCAGTCGCGACTCGTCGATCCGCCAGTTTTCCTGCGCCCGCTCGACGATGGCCCGCAGACTCCCGCTGTCCACATCCGGCCCCATGAGTGACCAGGTCCCTTCCCGGGAACTCGGCGATGCGAGGATGACGCCGCGACTGCGGGCATCCTTCAACCAGGACCAGAGGAAACTGCGGCCGTGGCCGCTGCCGCCATGGAGCGCCACCACCAGCGCCATGGGTTCACTGCCATCGTAGTACTCGGGCACATAGAGCGAAAAGCCGCCCCGCTCCGTTGCTTCGTTGCCCGCATGCAGGATGCCGACATCTCCGCGGCTGCGATCGGCCGCGGCCAGTTTTTCCTGCAGCGCATCGTCGCCACGATAGTTCTCACTGAGATAGAAGCGGCTCACCGGCGGCAGCATGGCGCTGACCGGATAGAGCGCTTCTACGGCCCGGGTGTTGAAACTCATCGCGCGATAGGCGCCGAGCGCCGGATTACTCTGCGTGAGGCACTTCTCCAGTCCGTCGAAGGCCTGGAGCGCTTCCTGCGCCGCCCGCTCCGCATGCTCCCGAAACGCAGCGAGATGCTCGGGCCAGGGCGCCGCGGAAAACTGTTCGAGACCATCCGCTACCGGTGCGCGGAACTGGGCGACCTGGGGCACCAGATCGCCCATGGCCGGAGGGTGCAGGTGCCGGCCAACGTAAGCCAGCGCATCCAGCGCTGTGAGCAGCGACGGGATGAGCGCCGTCGTTGCCTCGAGCAGCACATCCGTATCGTCTGCAGCGGCATCAGGATCGGTCTGCCGATCGTCCGGTTCATCACTCATGGTCGCAGTCTCGCTTTCCACCCTGGACCACTATAACAGCCAGGGAAGTCCCACCTACCGCGGCCCTTGCCGATCGCGGGTCCAACGATGCCCGCGTCCACCTCGCTTCTGCTGACCCATGTGGGTAAAGTCCTCCGGGACACTTGCAACGCCGGAGACCTGACCATGGCAGAGACTGTGGCGGCAAAAACAGCAGCAAAATCCCGAACAGAAGCGATAGAAAGGCGCTTCGATCGCAGCGCCGAAGACGTCGGCAACATCGTCATGCTCGAGCACGTCAACCTGACCGTGCCGGATCAGGGCGTGGCCGCCCTCTTCTACGTCACAGGACTCGGTTTCACCCGCGACCCCTACATCGACTTCGGCACCTTCAACATGTGGGTGAACCTCGGCGAGCAGCAGTTTCACCTGCCGCAGGCGGATGCCCAGGTGTTCCGCGGTCACATCGGCGTCGTCGTGCCCGATCTGGAAGACCTGAAAAAGCGCCTGGCGTTCATCGCCAAGCCCATGCAGGGCACGGCCTTTGCCTGGGAGGAACAGGAAGATCACATCGCGCTGACCTGTCCCTGGGGCAATCAGCTGCGTGCCTATCCGGCCGGTACTTTCCCCCTCATGGACCTGGGTATGCCTTACGTCGAGATGGACGTACCCACCGGCTCTGCCGAAGGCATCGCCCGCTTCTACGAGCAGGTGATCGGCTGTCCCGCAACCGCCGCGGACGGACTGGCCCGGATCCGTATGGGCTACAACCAGGAAATGCGCTTCCGTGAAGTCACAAACCTCGCCGACTACGACGGTCACCACATCGCCGTCTACGTGAGCAACTTCTCCGGCCCCCATGGCTGGCTCGACGAGCGGGGACTGATTACCGAAGAATCCGATCAGCACCAGTATCGCTTTCAGGCCATCGTCGATCCCGACAGCGGCGAGACCCTGGTCGAGATTGAGCACGAGGTGCGTTCGCTGTCCCACGCCATGTATCACCGCAATCTGGTCAACCGGAACCCTGCGGTGAACTTCTTCACTTACCGGAAAGGCAACGAGATCTTCACCCCCGCATGAGCGAAGCCATCAAAACAGACGCGGAACTCGCCGAGCTCCGCACGGAACCCTACTACCTGCCGCTTGCCGACGAAGTCACCGTCTTCGAGGCCGCCTACAAGGCCCGCCTGCCGGTGCTGTTGAAGGGCCCCACCGGCTGCGGCAAAACCCGCTTCGTAGAGCACATGGCCTGGCGCCTGTATCGGCAGCAACGCAGCTCCGAGCTCGATGTGCCGCTCATGACCATCGCCTGCCACGAAGACCTGACGGCCACAGACATGGTCGGGCGCTTTCTGCTCCAAGGGGACGAAACCGTCTGGCGCGATGGCCCGCTGACGCAGTCCGTGCGCAGCGGTGCAATCTGCTACCTCGACGAGATCGTCGAAGCCCGCAAAGACACCACGGTGCTGATTCATGCCCTCACCGATCATCGGCGCCTGTTGCCCATCGACAAAACGGGTGAGCTGCTGGCCGCACATCCGGATTTTCTGCTGGTGATCAGCTACAACCCGGGCTACCAGAGTGTGCTGAAAGACCTCAAGCCCAGCACCCGCCAGCGCTTCGTAAGCCTGACCTTCGACTACCCGGACGAGGAGCGCGAAGCGACCATCATCGCCCACGAGTCCGGCGTTGGACCGGAGGAAGCTGCCCGTCTGGCCCTCATCGGCGCAAAGGTCCGCAACCTGCGCGAGCATGGCTTCGAAGAAGGGGTGAGTACGCGGCTGCTGATTTACGCCGGCAGCCTCATGCAGCAGGGTATCGACGCCCGCCGCGCCGCGGACATCGGCATTGTCAGCGCGGTATCCGACGACGAAGCCGTGCAGCAGGCCATCGCCGACATCGTCGATGTGATCCTGCCCTGACGGGAGTCATGGTCGCCCTCGTTGACGTTGAAGCTGCCCTGACCCTCTTCGCTGAGGGCATCGCCGGCCGCTACTACCACATAAAGCCCACGAGCGAGTTTCATTCCCGCCACATCGACCTGCCTGCGGATCAGACCGCCATGGCCAGCGATACGGTGTATGTGCCCGACGAGCTCACGGTGGGCGATCCGGCGGCTTATCGGGTGCTCGTGCTGCTGCAACTTGGCCAACGGGAATTCGGCACCTTCCGCTTCAATCTCAACACCGCGCGCCGACGCATCCCGCTCCTCGAAAGCCTGATCCGGGACGACCGGCGCACGCGGGAGAGCGATTTCACTGCGTTTTTTACCCGCGTGCCGCTCCCCGGCATCCTCCGTCAGCTTTTCCAGAGCACCGAGCTGATTCGCATTGGTGCCTGCCTGCGCCGCCGCTATCCGGGCTTCGGACGCCATCTCGATCGCTGGCAGGCACATCGCCGCGCCGGTGTCGACGCCTACACGGTGCTCGACGCCTTCGGGCTGCTGGAAGCGCTGGAACTTTATGCCAACGGCCTGGCGCCGGACCGTTTTGACGACGCAACGGGACTCCTGTCCCCAGCGCTGACCGCAATGGAGCAACTCGCTGCACCCGATCAGGACGTTTACGCCAGCGCCGGACTGGCCCTCGAGCTTTACCTCGCCTGGCAGGGGCTTTTTCCACCGCCGGATATCTTCGAGGACAGCGCTGCCGCCGCACCGGAAGAAGCGCTCGAATGGATGCAGCGGGAAGCCCGGCTCGAGGATTGGGAACAGTCCCTGAACGACATCGATCAGACCCTCCTGCTGGAGCTCGCCGAAGGCACGGAAGTGGAAACGGCCCAGGCAGAAGGACTCGAGGATGCCGAGCTCCGTGAGGAAGGCATCGACCTCAAGGCTCTGAACGACGAGCGCGACAATCTGAAGCGCCGTCTCGACATGGAACGTTCCAGCGTCGGCGATGCGCTGGGCCAGGCTCGCCCGGGGACCCGAAGCTACCGCTACGACGAATGGAATCACCAGGAGCACCGCTACCTGCGCGCCTGGTGTCGACTCTTCGAGGAACGCCTCGAGTCTGATGGCAAGGCTGACCCTGCGGCGCTGCGCCGGGTCATTGAAGCGCACGCCGCCGCCGTCATGCGCAAACTCGAGCAGATCAAGCCGCTCGGCTATCAGCGCGTACGCCGCGTTGCCGACGGGGACGAGCTGGATTTCAACGCGCTCATGGAAGCTCGTCAGGATGTCCGCGCCGGAATCAGTCCGGACGAACGCGTGTACTCCCGGAAGGACCGGGTAAATCGGGACGTCTGCGCCGCCTTTCTCGTTGATCTCTCCGCCTCCACGGACGATCCCATCGAGGCACCGGAGGCCCCGGCGCCACTCCCGGAGGGCGTGGAAATCAATCTGCGCGATCCCTACGACGACGATCTCAGCCTGGAGCTCGAGCCCGATCCGGAACCGAAGCGGCGCATCATCGACGTGCAGCGCGAATCCATGCTCGTGATGTCCGCCGCCCTGGAACGCCTCGGCGACAGCTACGGGATTTATGGCTTTTCGGGCTATGGCCGCGATTGTGTGGAGTTTTACGTGGCCAAAGAGCCCGCAGAATCCTTCACGCAGAACACCCTCGAGGCCATCGCGAGTATGAAACCCCGGCGCAGCACGCGGATGGGCCCGGCGATCCGCCATGCGGTGACCAAGCTCATCGCGTCCGGGAACGCCATGAAGCTCCTGATCGTGCTCTCCGACGGTTTTCCTCAGGATTCAGACTACGGCCCCGTCCGCGGCGATCACGAGTACGGGCTGCAGGATACGGCCAAGGCGCTGACGGAAGCTCAGGCAAAAGGGGTGGAAGTCTTCTGCGTGACCGTCGACAAGTCGGGCAACGACTATCTGAAGCGCATGTGCCCACCGAACCGCTACCTGATCATCGACGAAATCGAGGATCTGCCGGAGAAGCTCTCCGCCGTGTATCAGACCCTGGCTGGACGCTGAAACGAAAACGGCCCGCACAGGCGGGCCGTTGCACGGGCGACCTCAGCAGGCCGCCAGGCGTTGCCTATTCGTCGCCGAGGACGCCGAAGATCTGCAGCAGCGACAGGAACAGGTTGTAGATGGACACGAAGAGCGTGACCGTCGCGAGAATGTAGTTCGTCTCGCCGCCGTGAATGATCGCGCTCGTCTGCCAGAGAATGGCGGCGGAGGCGAACAGCACGAAACCGGCCGAAATTGCCGTGTGGAACGCACCCAGGTCCATGAACAGACCGAGGACAACGGCGCCCATAAGCACGAAAAATCCGACCACCAGGAATCCGGACAGGAAGCTGAAGTCTTTGCGGGTAATCAGCGCGTAAGCAGAAAGCCCGACGAAGGCGAAGGCCGTGGTGCCCAGCGCAGCGGCAACCAGCGTGCCGCCATTCGAGAGCCCGAGGTACATGTTCAGAATGGGTCCCAGGCCATAGCCGAGGAAGCCCGTAAAGGCGAATACGCTGACGAGACCCATGGGGCTGTTCGCCGTTTTGTGGACCAGGAACAGCAGCCCGAAGAAACCGATCAGATACAGGATCGGTCCCGGGTAGGGCAGGTTCAGGGCCATGGAGATGCCCGCCACTACGGCGCTGAAGGCCAGCGTCATGCCAAGCAGCAGATAGGTGTTGCGCAGGACTTTGTTGATTTCGACCGCGTAGCCGGCGCCCGGATGGGTCGCCGCACGGGCGGTGCTCACAGGACGTTCTGCCATGACTTCGTTGCCTCTAAATCCAAGTGTTGCACTAGGTTATATAGGGTTTCAGGCGCTGTTTGCAAGGCACCTCGCATTGATAGAACCGACGCTTGCGCTCATCTCATCCGTGCTGAGTCCGAAGGGTTTTCGAACAGCTTTCTGCCATATATAAGCATTTTATTTGACTTTCTAATAGCGCCAACCCAGCAGATTCCAGTAGGCAAGGACGGCCACAAGCAGCGCGAAGATCAGGCAGACCCAGCTGTAGCGCAGCCGTTGCCAGCGGTTACAGCCCTCGGACCGCCACACGGGCACGAGCAGCCCCAGGCAGAGCACGGTGCAGATCGTACCGAGAAGCGGCAGGAGCAGCAGGAGCCCGGTACCCGGCGGCGGGAAGTCGAACAGCATCTCGTTCATCGACGAACCGGAAAAGACGGCCGCAAAACCCAGGGCGAAGGCCAGGAACGCCGCTGCAGCACCGATAAGACTCAGACGCGCCCAGCGCGCCGGACCCGCCAGTGCAGGTCCGGGCCTGGGGCGGCAGGCGTTGATCAGAACGAACAGCGCCGACAGCAGCGCGAGCACGATCACCAGCTGATGGTTCGCCGCGGTGGCCCAGAACGGCAGCCGGTCGGCCACCATAATCGGCAGGGAGCCAACCAGGGCCCGCTCGACGGCACCACCTTCCCCGGTCTGAAACATCAGTGTTTCCTGCCGACCGCGCAGACGGAAGCGATAGGGCTCCACCTCCACGAAGCGTCCCCCGAGGTTGCCGGTGATGATGATTTCTCCTTCGAGGCCCGGCTCCACCACCAGATCACCGGCGAGGCCAACGACCCCTTCCAGCTTCGTGAACGCTCGGCGATTCAGACGATAAGCACCAGCAAGCTTCGCGATACGTTCCGCGCTGCCAGCGAGCGGCCCCGCCGGCAGCTCCGGGACTCGCCCACCATCGCCGGGATAGAAGTAGTCGAGGATCGCATCGACCACGGCGGTCCGGGCCTGCGCGCCCTCGGGCGTGTTGAAGGAAACGAAGAAGCCGAAACCACGCTCCGGCTTCAACACCAGCTGCGAGTGGAAGGCAATCGTGTCGCCGCCGTGACCGATGAAGCGCTCACCATTCCGCCAGATCTCGTAAAAACCATGGGCCATGGCCGCAACCTGGTCATCATGAGCGAAGAGTCGGCCGTGCATACGCTCGACGGTTGCTGGCTCGAGGATCCGCGCCTGACCCAGACCACCGCCGTTCACGTGGGCAATAATGAAGCGTCCCATGGCATCGGCCGAGGCAGATAGCGCCCCGGCAGGACCGAAGTTCCTGATGAACTCGAATCCCATGGGCGCGATGCCGCCATGCTCGTTCCAGTAGCCTTGCGCCATGTGCGGCGCGAGCCGTTCCGGCAGCGGTTCCTCGAAGGTTGCCTGCGTCATCCCCAGAGGGCCGAAGATATTGGCCGCCACATAGTCCTCGAAGCTCATGCCGGACACGTTGGCCACCACGAGACCCGCCAGGGCCGTGGCCCAGTTGTTATACGCAGAAAAGGTTCCCGGGGCCCAGATCTGCTCAGGCACGTGGGCGGCCAGGGAATCGGCGAGGGGGACCAGGTCTTCGGCTTCATCGGCGAAGAGGAAGCCAGCTGCACCGTCTTCCAGCCCCGGGGCGTGGGTCATCAGGTGCGTGAGCGTCAGCGGAATGCCGAAGGCGTCCGGCAGCTCGAACTGGTCCACGTAGTCGGCCACTGGTGCATCGAGATCGAGGCGCCCGGCCTCCACGAGCTGCATGACGGCGGTCCAGGTAAAAAGTTTCGAGACGCTGCCCGGGCGGAACAGGGTCATCGCCGGATCCACCGGGGTTCCGGTCTCGAGACTGGCAACACCGAAGCCTCTGGAGAGCACCTGGCGGCCGTCCCTGACGAGAACGAAGGTCATGCCGGCAAGGTCGTAGTCCCGGAACTGCGCAGCCATGACTCCGTCGAGAAAAATCTCGAAACGGCCGAGTTCTCCAAGATCGCCGGAGGGTTCCACCGATGCGGTTTCCGTGGCGCCCAGTGCCGCCGGAGACGGCAACCCGCAGAGGGCCGTGGCCAGAAGCCATGGCCCCAGCAGGCGAGCCTCCAGAAACCACGCGATAGCCGCCCTCACAAATCGCTCAACGGCGGTTGTCGAACAACGCATCTCTTCTCCCCTGAGTGACCGCTTACCCATGAAACCCCGTCCGGCGCAGCGCTTCAATGGCTCACTTTCCGGCTACTTTTTCCCGACGATCTGCTCAAGGCCGCTGACTACCTTTTTCCCGGGCAATGGGGCTAACTGCGGGCATGGGACGACGCACCGCACTGACCGCCGCCGGCACGCTGATGCTGGCTCTCACCCTCGCCATTCACGCTGAAGAAGTGCCCCTGCTCGACAATGCTGCCGCGCCGGCTGACGCTGGCGCTGCCGGCGCCGGGAACAGCGGCAGCTACTGGCGCTGGATCGATGCCGCCGGCCGGATCCAGTACACGGATTTCGAACCGGTTGGCGTACCTGCCCAGGAAGTACCTCTGACACCACCGGAAGACAGCAGCGATGCGCCAGCCCTGTCGAGCGCGCAGGAGGACTGGCAGCCGGATCCTTTCCACGACCAGGATCAGCAGATCCTGCCGATCGAACACATCGGACCCTGTGCCGACGCAAGACAGCAGCTCGCCGTGCTGCACACGGCGCTGCCGGTTTATCGGGATGTCGAAGGCGACTATCGGGCGGCCTGGCGCGGCGACGATTACCGGGGTGACCGCGTCTATCTGGAGGCGGAGTCCCGTACCGCCGCCATCAGCGCGGCCCAGGCCCAGGTGCTCGCCCACTGCAGTGACCCGGCGGCCTTCGAAGCCGAAGTGGACGCCTTCCGGGACGCCATCCGCAACTGATTCAGAGATTCAGATCCGTCGCCGTGTTGGCGAAGATGTAGCAACCGACGGCGATCATCACCAGCGGCGTCAACCAGCGACCGGCCCGGGACATCCAGGCGAGCTCCCCCGCCCGACGACCGACAAGCCGGGCCAGCACGAACCAGAGCAGCGACAGCAGCACAAACTGCACTGCGATCTCCACGTCGAAAATGAACTGCGAGTCAGCCAGCAGTGGTGAGAACACGAGGACCGTATCGACGCCGTTCGACAGCTGGGTCGCCGCGACGGCCGAGGTACTGCCGAGCGCCATGGCCTCACCGGTGTCGGCGGCTGGCGGTTTCAGCAGCAGGCGCAGGCCAACGGCAATGGGAATGAACCCGAGAAACCCGAGGTACTCGAGGGGAAAGAGGTAGCCGACCAGCCCGATGGTGATGGATATCCCGAGGATCGCCAGCATGCCGAGCATGTAGCCGGAGAAGAGCTGACCCACCTTCAGACGCCCATCGAGCTGCCAGCCCACAAGTAAAAGCAGGTTATCGAGATTGGTGGAGGCGAAGGCGAGCGCAACGACCCCGAACAGGGTGAGAAAGGGCAGCACGCCCGCTAGCGCTGACGGAGCCGGTAGCCCGGTGGCCGCCGACCGGCCTCGTCCACCACGTCGAATTCTTCGGCGAGATCTTCCACCCACTGAATGCTGCCGGAGCGGGCCATGAGATCCGGCGCCGCCAGGAGCGCGGCTGTTGCCCGGCCGACAAAAAGCGGCGTTTGCGAATCAGACACATCGCGCCCCCGGGACTCAGCGACGGAACGGACGAACTCCGTTGCCACGGAACCCGGGTACAGCGACACGCAGGCGACGCCCTTTGGATCGAGCTCGATAGCCATGTCCGCAGACAGTCGATCCAGGGCCGCTTTACCCGCGCCATAGGATGACGAATACAGATACTGCTGCCCACCGGGGGAGGAGACGTTGACGATGGCGGCACCCGGCGGCGCCGCAAACAGCAGCTCGGCTGCGTGCCAGCTGGCCACGTAATGACTGCGCAGACCAATGCCGACCTGGTCATCCCAGATTTTCAGCGGATGCTCCCAGAAACCGCCCTCCCAGGCGGGTGGATCCGGGATCGTGTAGACGTTGTTGACGAGGTAGTCGAGGTGATCGACCTCGCTGCGAAGCGTCTCGAAAAGGCGGGCGATGTCTTCATCGCTGCCGTGATCGCAGATGAGGGCTCGACCGGTTCCGCCGAGCCTCGTAATTTCCTCCGCTGCCGACTCGACGGTGAGTGGGCCGCTCCCGCTCGAGCGTCCGGTGACGTAAACCGTGGCGCCCGTCTCAGCCAGGGCCAGGGCAATGCCCCGACCGATGCCGCGGCTCGCACCGGTGACGAGGGCAATCCGGCCGCTCTGTTCCGCGTTGTTCCCCGCCATCGTCCAAGAATCCCGATCGTTGCCTGCCACCCAGCTTACCGAGTAGCCTCCGTCCAGGCCAAGGGGCCGGTCAGGGGGAGAACAGGATGGGCAACGAGGCATTTCCAACGACGCCGGAAGCACTCAGCAACAGCTGGCTGAGCGAGGTGCTCGGGCGGTCCGTAAAGGGGCATCGGGTTGAGCGCTTCAGCGAAGGCACCGGCGTCATTGGTCTCGTGACTCGGGTGCATCTGGACGTGGAGGAAGGTCCGCCGACGCTCATCGCCAAATTTCCTTCTCCCGCACCGGAGAACCGGGCTGTCGCCGCCACCTACGACATGTATGGCCGGGAGGTGCGCTTCTATCAGCAGATCGCCGGCAGCCTGCCGCTGAAAACGGCGGCCTGTTACTACACGACCTACGATCCCGAGTCCCAGGACTTCGTGCTGCTGCTCGAGGACCTCGTCAATTACCGCATCGGCGACCAGGTGGCCGGCTGTACCCTCGAGGAGGCTCGGGCGGTGGTCGACGCCATTGCCCTCATGCACGCCAGCACCTGGCGCGGAGCGGGTGTGCCGAGCCTTCAGTCGCACGGCAGCGACATGCAGCGGGACGGCATGATCGGCGGCTTTCAACTCGGCTGGCCGGTGGTGCAGGAACAGTTTGCCGATCTCATCCCGTCGAGCGCAGCCCACGCAGGCGGGAAGATGCCGGGAGCGATCGGCGGGCTCCTCGAGGAAATGTGCCGGGATCCCGTGGCCATGGCGCACGCCGACGTCCGCCTGGACAATATCTTCTTCGGCACGGGAAACGACGTGGTTCTCGTGGACTGGCAGTCGGCCTGCACTTCCGCACCGGAGCAGGATCTCGCCTACTTCCTGACCCAGAGCGTGCCGCGGGACGTGCTGGCCCGGGAAGACCTCGTGCTGCGCTACTACGAGGCGCTCGTTGCCAACGGCATCGACGACTACGCCCTGGACCGTTGCCGCGCTCGTTACCGAACCTCGGCGCTCTATCTGCTCTGCTATGCCGTGGTGATCGCCGGCACCCTCGACATGGGCAACGAACGCGGCAAGGCACTGGCGCGAACGCTGCTCGGCAACTCCCTCACCGCGCTCGACGAAATGGATGCCTTCGCGCTCCTCGATTGACCGCTTTCGAAAGAGGCTGGATGGCTCCAGCGCCAGCCGCTAGGATAGGCATCTGATGGGACCAGCCGGGCCGCCGTGCGAAATATCAGACCGTCCGACGTCATCGTTGTAGGCAACTCCTCCGACGATCCCTTCGCCATCGACGTGGCTTTCTCTGTTGGCCAGACCGAAGACATTGCTGATCTCATCAGCATGAAGACCTTCGCCAACTCCGAGTTCTGCCCGCGTTTCATTTCCGACGAAGAAGACCTATCCCACATCGGCAGCAAGCTGAAAGGCATGCGCGTCGTCATCGTCAGCACCTCGAGCAAAGTCGTCAGCCGGCAGAACCTGGCCATGCGCAACCTGCTCATTGCCCGGAGCGCCAAAGAAAACGGTGCTGCCCACGTCATGCTCGTGGAACCGGACCTCTACTACAGCGCTCAGGATCGGGGACCCCATCAGAACCTCGGAGAAACGGCCTTCGAACGGAGCAAACAGGACCTCAAAAAGTTCGATGGCCAGCCTTTCACCGCAAAGCTCTATGCGGAAATGCTCAAGCTGGCCGGCGTCGACAGCGTGCTGACCGTGCACAACCATTCCTACTCGGTGCAGCGCATGTTCACCGAGGTGTTTGGCGGTCAGTTCTACAACCTGATTCCCTATGAGATCTACACGGACTACCTGCGCCACTCGAACATCGTCAGCTACGGCGCCGACGGTGAGGGGCTCGCGCTCTGCGCGCCAGACAAAGGCGCCCGGGACTTCGTGAAGGAGATGTTCTGCCAGCTCGGGCTGCCGAAGGCGAAGTTCATCCTCCTCGACAAAGAACGCTCCGGGGAGCGGGCCGTGCAGATCAAGCTCCACGACGAGAGCGAATCAACCTTCGAGGAAATCCGCGGTCACGATGTGGTGCTCTTTGACGACATGGTGCGCACGGGTTCCACCGTCGTTAAGTCCTGTCAGTTTCTGAAGGCCATCGATCCGGGCCGTATGGTCTTCGCCGTGAGCCACTTCTACGCGAGCGAAGAGGGGCGCGAAAAGATGGCGAGCACGGCCATCGACGAGATCCTCACCCTGAACACGCTGCCGACGATTCAGAATCGCGACGAGCAGGGTCGCCTGCGAAAGAAGATGGTCGTGCTGAAGATCGAAAAGTGGCTCGCGAGGAATCTCTGCAACATCCTCGATTTGCCGCACCACGGTGACGATGCGCTTTACCAGATCGAAATGTCGTCGAAGAACCCCCGCTTCATCCGCAAGATCTACGGCAGCGATCAGCTGCGCAGCCTGAAGCAGGAACAGCTTTTCTGAAGTCGGCCTTTTTCTGAAGTCGGCCCTCAGGGTTCCGCCCGCGACACCCTGCCCTCAACGGCGCCGCAGAACCTCTCCCACCCGGGCTTCCAGGAGCCGCGCGGCCATGGCATCGGCCGGGACGTCGTCCAGCTCGAGCAGCGGATCCGGGGCGACAGCCCGGTCTTCGAGGGCCGACCTGAGTGCCCGTTCCTCGCCCTTCAGTCGCCCTTCTTCGGCCTGAACCTGCGCCAGCAGCCCTTGAAAGCGCGCCAACTCGAGGTCACCCGTCCGGTCTCGAGCCATTGAATCCAGGGTGCGACTCATGAATGCCGTCACCAGATGCAGCACCCGGCGCCGGTACTTGCAGGCCGCAAGCTCTCCATAGCGGTCGGCGACGTCAACGCACTCGTTGAACGCCTGACGCGCCCGCTCCAGAGCAGGCGCTTCGCTGGGGGTATCGAGTCGCTCGAGCATCCGATTGGTTCGTTGCCAGAGGTCGGTCCAGAGCACCGCATCGCCAAGATCGCGGCGCAGGGTGCGGGCGTGCTCCGGGGACCGCGCTGCCACCGCCTGCACCGCTTCGCGATCAGCGTTGCCTGCCACCGGGGATTTCCCGGCCGAACGCCAGGCGGGGCCGTCGCCGCTGAGAAGATAGTCGGCACGGAAACCCCAGAGATGCTCGATCAGCACCGCAAGAGACCGGCTTGGGCGGCGATGCCCGTTCAGAATCGAATACAGGCTTCGGATGGAGACCGCCCCATCGACGGCATCGACGAACTGTTGCCGATCCAGCTCAATGCGGGTCAGGAACTCCGCGAAGCGACGAGCGACAGCCCCATGTTCGGCCATGACGATTGCAGGTCCCGACGAGAATAGATACATTGTGCATTCTATCTCTATGTGGATACATTGTATACACCACGGGAGAGCCGGTCCGCATAGCACAGTGAGTACCACACCAGGCGGACACGAAAAGACCGGGGAGAAGGGGAGACCACAACATGGCAACAATGGATCCGGACAGCTACCGAACCCTGCGCTTCGAGGCTCTGGCGGGTGGCGTTCTGCAGATCACCATCGACCATCCGGACAGCGCCATGAATGCCGTCGACGGATTGCTCCACGAAGAATTCACCCGCCTGTTCCGCGATCTGAAGCAGCTGGACGACGCCCGCTGTGTGCTGCTTACGGGATCCGGGCGGGCTTCAGCGCCGGTGGTGACTTCTCCTGGTTTCCAACGCTGCAGGACCCGAAAGCCCTGGAGCATCTCCGCCGGGATGCGAAACAGCTCATCTGGGACCTGCTTGATGTCGATGTGCCGATCGTCTGTGCCCTCAATGGACCAGCCGCGGGCCTCGGCGCTTCCATCGCCCTGCTGACAGACACCATCTTCATGGCCGAAAGTGCCGTGATCCTCGACCCGCACGTGCGTGTTGGCATCGTTGCCGGCGATGGCGGTACGGTGATCTGGCCCATGGCCGTCGGTCCCGCTCTGGCCAAGCAATACCTGCTCACTGGTGATCCGGTAAGCGCAACCGAAGCCCATCGCATCGGCCTCGTCAACTTCGTCTGTCCGGATGCGGAGCTGCAGACAGCGGCGCTCGCCTTCGCCCGCCGGCTCGCTGCCGGAGCGCCGCTGGCGCTGCAGTACACCAAGCAGTCCGTTAACAAGCTCGTGAAACAGAACCTGAATGCCGCTTTTGATCACGCCACGGCGCTCGAGATCGTGACTTTCAAGTCTGCCGACCACCGCGAAGCCCTCGCGGCTTTGAGCGAGAAGCGCGACCCGAACTTCAAAGGAATCTGATATGTCTGATATGTCTCTCAGAGAAGCCATGAGCACCTTGCGGGCCGTCCGCCGTCTGAAGCCAGACCCGATCCCTGACGACGTGCTCGACCGCGTCCTCGACGCCGCCGCCTGGGCACCCACCGGAGGAAACGCCCAGCCCTGGCGCATCGTCCTCGTGCGCGACGCGGAAGCCAAGGCCGTGCTAGGACGTCTCTACGCCGAACAGTGGGCGGGCTTCGCCGAAGGCTACGCCGCAAACATTGCCCGCCTGCCGGAAGCCGACCGGCCCCGGGAAGCACGCACCCTCGCTGCCGGCGACTATCTCGCCGAACACTTTCACGAAGCACCGGCCATCGCCATCTTCTGCTTCAACCCCAAGATGATGGCCATTACCGACATCAAGCTGGAACGGGTTTCGGTCGTTGGCGGCGGCTCCGTCTATACGGCGGTGCAGAATCTGCTCCTGGCAGCCCGCGCCGAAGGACTGGGCTGCGTGCTCACCACCCTGCTGTGCCAGCGTGAACCGGAAGTTCTCGAGCTGCTCGATATCCCGGAACCCTGGGGCACCGCCGCGGCGATCCCGCTCGGCTATCCCGTGGGCAAAGGCCACGGGCCTATTCGCCGCCGCGGCATCGAGGCGCTCGTTTTCGACAACCGCTTCGGCAACCGGCGCGAGTCATGAGCTGGAGTTACCAGGAGGAACCGGAGCACATCCGCCTGCTTCGGGAAAGCCTGAAACGCTTTGTCGCGAAAGAGATGCCCCCGGAAGCCGTGCGCCAGTGGGATCGGGACCACCACTTCCCGGCCGATCTCTGGCCCAAGGTCGCCGCCCTCGGCATCTGCGGTCTGACCATCGACGAACGTTTCGGCGGTCAGGGCCGGGACATCGTTGCTGCCATCGCCGCCATCGAGGAGCTGTGCCAGGCCGGCAGCTTCGCGGCGGGCCCTTTCATCCACGCTGCCTTCTACGGCGGCCTGAACCTGTCGGAGAACGGGTCAGAACAACAGCAGGCGGAATTCCTGCCGCGCATCGCCGCCGGTGAGCTGTTGTTCGCCTACGGCCTCTCGGAGCCGGACATCGGCGGCGACCTCGCCAGCGTGCGCACGCGAGCCACACTCTCTCCCGATGGTTCAGAAGTCATCGTGAATGGGGCCAAACGCTGGTGCACGGGGGCGGACTTCGCCGACTTCATCATCTGCCTGGTGAACAGCGACCCCGACGGACCGCGCTATCGGAATCTGAGCTTCCTGCTCATCCCACCGGACGCGCCTGGCGTTACGGTCACACCGATCGAGCACGCCAACCTGCGCTACACGGCGTCCTCCGATGTGACCTTCGATAACGTGCGCCTGCCGGCGAGCGCCATACTCGGTGGACCCGAGAAATGGCAGCACGGCTGGGAAGTGCTGGCGGGCGAAGCGCTGGAAGTGGAAAAGCTGGAGATATCGGCTTGCGCCCTCGGTTTCGCGCGGGCTTGCGTCGAGGAAGCCTGGCGCTACGCCGAGGAGCGGGAACAGTTCGGCGCGCCGATCGGCCAGCACCAGGCCATCCGCCATTCGCTCGTCGATGCCCGCACCCGGCTCCAGGCCTGCACCCATATGCTCTACCACGCAGCCTGGCTCGCCAGTGAGCGCAGACCCCTCGCGGTGGAATCCTCCATGGCGAAGCTCTTCATCGGGGAACAGGCCGTTGAGATTGCGCTCAGCTGCCAGCGGGTGCTCGGTGCCTACGGCCTGACAGACGCCTTCGACATGGAACGCAACGTTCGGGACCTCCTCGGCATGCCGATCGTCGGCGGCTCCTCGAACATGCAGCGGAACAACATCGCCAACCGGCTGCGGTTGGCCAGCTGAGAGAAATGGGAAGAATCATGAGTGCAGAAATCGCAGTGAACGCAGACCAACCGGACCTCCTCACCTCGGCGAAGGCGCTCGCGGAACGTTTCGCGGCAGCCGGTGACGAAATCGAAGCCGCACGCCGGGTACCGAAGGCGCATTCCGACGCCATGGCGCAAGCCGGCATCTATCGCATGTTCATTCCGGAAGCCCTCGGCGGCCTCGAGGTTTCGCCGCTCATAGGCAGTCGCGTTTTCGAGACCCTGGCCCAGGGCGAGGCATCCTGCGGCTGGGTGGCCTTCATCGGCGCCACCAGCGGCACGACCCTGGCGCGTGTGCCGGAAGACGTCGCCAGAGCCTGTTTCCCCACACCGGAAACCCTCATCGCCGGCGTGTTCGCACCGAACGGCAGGGCCGAGCGGGTTGAAGGCGGCTTTCAGGTCAACGGCCGCTGGCAGTGGGGATCCGGGACGGAAAACGCGGACTGGGTCCTCGGCGGTTGTCTGCTCAAGGAAGATGGCGAAGCCATGCTGGACGCGCATGGCAATCCGCGCCAGCACATGATGCTGTTCCCGGCCAGCGACATCGAGTTTCTCGACACCTGGCATGTGACCGGTCTGAAGGGCACCGGCAGCACGGATTTTCAGGTGAGCGACTGTTTCGTTCCGGACGGTCGGGCCGTCGGTTTTCTGCAGCCGAAAAATCCCGACCGGCCGCTCTACCAGTTCCCGAACTTCACCTTCCTGGCGCTGGGGATCGCCGCCGTGACCCTGGGCATCGCCCGTTCGGCCATTGATGAGCTGGTGACGCTGGCACAGTCGAAGAAGCGGGTCGGCAGCGGCTCAACGATGGCGGAAAAGGCACACACGCAGCTCGAAGTCGCTGGCGCGGAAGCCAACCTGCGCAGTGCCCGGGCGTTCTACTACGACGCAATCGAAGCCGCCTGGGCCTACGCCGAGCGTGGCGACAAGGTGCCCATGGAGCTAAGGCGCGACCTGCGCCTTGCCACCAATCATGCCGTGACCTCGAGCGTTAAAACCGTGGATGCGATGTATACGCTGGCGGGCGGCACCTCCGTGTACTCGACCTCGAAGCTGCAGCGCCACTTCCGTGACGTGCACGTGGCCACGCAGCACATCATGGTGGGCCCGAACATTACCGAACTCGTGGGCAAGCTCTATCTGGGCGTGCCTGCAAACGCAGCCATGCTCTGACCCAGGCGCGCCGGGCCGCGAGCGGACGCGGCTCGTAAACGAACGCGGCTCGTAAACGAGCCGTACGCCAGCCTGGCCGCATCGCCGACTACTGAGATTCGGCAAACATGTAGCTGTTACCGTCCGGATCGAAGAAGGTCGCCAGCTTCACCATGCCGGGTATCTCAACCGTCTCGCCATCGAAGGTGACGCCCTTGCCTTCCAGCTCGGCGCGGGCGGCCGCAATGTCCGTGACGCCGAAAACCGGGGTTGTACCGCCGCGGCCATCCACCGATTCGTTCTCGCCAAGGCCGATGGTCACGTCCTGCGTGGGCGAGCTCAGCTCCGCCCAACCGGCCTCATCCATGCGCATGACCAGCTCGAAACCCAGCATCTCCTTGAACCAGGCAATCGACGCATCGAGGCTCTTCACCGAGGAGGACAGCGTGATGTCTCCTTTGTAGTCCGGCATTGGGATTCTCCCTTCCCTGAGTTGAGTCAGAAAAGTATACTCAGCCCTCAATCCCGTCAAGCGCTGTCTACCTTGAATCTATTCGGCAGGCGCTGGCACATACGTCTGCTGGCGCTACTCCATGATCTGCATGGCGCCCGCTTCGTCGTCATGAAGCAGGCGCTGGGCATCAACGCCGATTCCCTCTCCCGCAGCCTCGAGGAGTTGATGGCGGCGGGCTGGGTAGCGCGTAACTCCGGCTACGGCCATCCCCTGCGACCGGAATACGTTCTCACCGCAGCGGGGCGGGAACTCGCCGACCACTGCAGCACCTTCCAGGGACTGGTGGGTGAGCTGGACGTTGTATCCGTCGTCTATCGGAAATGGAGCGTGCCTACCCTCATCGCTATCGAGCAGGGCGCAACCCGTTTCAACGAGCTCCGCGACGAGCTGGCGATCACACCGCGGGCCTTGAGTCAGTCTCTGGACAATCTGTTTGCAGTAAAGCTGGTCCGTCAGCACGACGGCTACGGAAATACGGTCCGTGGCACCCGCATCGCATCAGCGGCGCTCAGTCTCAGCGGTCCCGGGCTTTAAGCGCCTCCGGCAGAACAACCCACTCCGGCGCCTCGAACTCGCCCACGAGGCGCACATCGACGAACTCGGCCTGCTGCGCAATAAGGGCACCGATGTTCGGATCGTTCTTTGCTTCCATGGCATCCCGCGCGGCCTTCGATTCCCAGGTTGCAATCGCCAGGAGCACACCGGGCTCACCGATTTTCCGGTGCAGGCGAGTGCCTTGAGCCCCGGGCGCCCGTTGTATCAGCTCACTCGCCCGCACCCAGGCCGCCGCATACTGTTCTGCCGTGTAGCCCGGTTTAACGTGGACCTCAAAAATGAAATGCATCGTTCTCCATCAGCGGGTGCGTACGCTGAGTTCATCAAAACCGCGAAAGAAAGGATTCGAGCCCCACTCAGGATCTCCCTCCAGGGCCAGTGAGGGATAACGAGCGAGCAAACACTCGAAGGCGACGCGCCCCTCGAGGCGCGCAAGGGTGGCACCAATGCATAGATGGATACCGTAGCCGAAGGCCACCTGATTGACCTTGTCCCGGCTTACGTCGAAGTCATCGGGGTTCGCGTTGGCTGCCTGATCACGGTTCGCCGCGGCAAGGCCGATGAAAAGCGAATCGCCACGTTTCAGTTCGATGCCGTGGAACGCCATATCTTCCAGCGCGAAGCGCTGGGTGGCCATGACTGGCGGTTCGAAGCGCAGCATCTCTTCCACGGCATTTGCCACCAGCGCCGGGTCTGCGCGGAGTTTCTCCAGCTGATCGGGACGCTTCAGCAGCCAGTAGAGACCGTTGCCGATGAGTCGCGTGGTGGTCTCGTGACCTGCCACGAGCAACAGCAGACAGGTGTTGTAGAGCTCCTGAGTGTTGAGTTTATCGCCCGCCTCTTCGGCCGCCATGAGCTGGCCAATGAGGTCCTCACCTGGATTCCCCCGCCGGCTTTCGATGATGGCGGCGAAGTAGTCGATCAGGGCTTTGCTGGAACGCTGGGATTGTTCAATGACCGCCGGATCGCGCGTTGCCGTGCCGGCAATGAGATCTTCGGACCACGACTGGAAACGATCATGATCCGCTTCCGGCAGCCCCATCATCTCCGCAATCACGATCGCCGGCAGCGGTTTTGCCAGCGCCTCCATGACGTCAAAAACCGGCTGGTTGCCCACTGCGTCCAGACAACGTTCCACCACCGTCCTGATTCGCGGCTCCAGGGAAGCAATGTACTTGGCCGTGAAGGCATGCGTGGCAAGACGTCGTATGCGGGTGTGATCCGGAGGATCCAGGCTGAGCATGCTCGGGTTCTCGAAGCTCTCGAGGCGAAAGGCATCGTCACCGATACGCTTACGGACCTCGTCAGCCCGCTTTGGGAACTTGCGGACATCGCTCGAGAAGCGCGGGTCCCGCAGGACTTCGCGGACCATATCGAAACTGATTACCCACCAGGACCGCACGGCCAGCGAATAAAAGAGCGGCCCTCGTTTCCGGCTTTCCGAGAAGACCTTGTGCGGGTCGTCCCGGAAGGCCCGGGAGAAGAGGTTGATGCTCTGGCCGTGCCGAAGTCGTTCCAGCAGCTCCAGTCCTGCGAGACCGGCCTGTTCGGCTCTGATGCGCAGCTTCCTGTTCAGCTTCATGAGGCGAGCCCCTCTTCTTCCAAACACAGCCCGTGGAGCGAACTGTTGATCATAGCAGGCAGGTTGCACCAGCCCCTAGCGGACGGTCATCAGTCGACAAACCTGAACAACTAGGGCCTCGGTGCTGCTGCCCGGCGCAAGCGATCGTTGATGGCCTCGCCAAGACCTGCTTCGGGTATCGGCCTGACGGCAATGCCCGCGGCGCCGGTTGCATCGAGCTCGCGCAGCAGACGATAGAGATTCGCCGCAGCTTCCACGGGATTCCCATCAGGTGAGAGGTTAGCTGCCTCACCCTGCACCTGCGGTCCGAAGCCGAGCAGCACCTCACCTTCTTTCGCCTGCGTCGCGCCCAGTCGTATCGCAGCCCGCGGTGCATAGTGAGAAGTGAGCTGGCCCGGCGCGCTGACTTCACCGCTGACTGGCGCGGCAAGTTCACCGACCACAGCCGTCAGCGCTTCCCGGCCAATGGCCCCCGGCCGCAGCAGTCTGGGCGGTTCACCGGGCAGCAGAGAAACGATGGAAGACTCGATACCCGCCTCACAGGGCCCGCCATCGAGGACCAGCGCCACCGCATCACCCAACTCCCGAACCACGTCTTCCGCCCGCGTTGGACTCAAGCGGCCCGAGGGATTGGCGGAGGGTGCCGCCACTGGTCCTGCGAACGCTTCCAGCAGTGCCAGCGCAACAGGATGGGCCGGTACTCGCAGCGCGATGGTGCCGAGGCCTGCACGGGCAAGTTCGCAGCTCCGACCCGTGGCTGCCGCTGGAACGACCAGTGTCAGGGGACCGGGCCAGAAACGTTCTGCCAGGGTGCGTGCACGATCGTCGAAGCGCCCTTCCCGTTCGGCAAGCTCGAGGGTGGGGAGGTGCGAGATCAGGGGGTTGAAAGCGGGGCGACCCTTAGCGGCGAAAATTCTGGCCACCGCATCGGGATTCGCCGCATCGCCAGCGAGGCCATAAACCGTTTCTGTGGGCATGGCCAGGAGCTCGCCTTCAGCGAGGGTGCGTGCGGCCAGGCGAATCGCCTCGGCGTCGGGGAGATCCGATCGGCAGTTTATGGTTTTGGCCAATGAAGCAGAACCTCGCTAACAGGCGTTCCCACGGATGATCGCGCAGCTCGGTTAAAGGCCGGGCTTGTGCTGGAACGGGATCTCCTCGAGGCGTTCCGTCTCCGGCTCGAAAACCAGGATGACGCGTCCGGTCAGCTGCCGCCAGGGGAAAGGCGCCGACGTGTATTTTCTGGCGATGGCATCCATCCCGGCAAAGTCGTCATCCGGTCGACGCTCGATGATGCGTCCGCGCAGTTGCAGCTGCAGGTAGGGGTTATCGTGTGCCGTGAGCGACAGTGCCACGCGCGGATCCTGCACGGTGTTCTTCGCCTTGCGAGTGCCTTCACCGGTCCCCATGAGGATGAGGTCTCCTTCTCGCGCAACCCAGATGGGCGACACCATCGGCGCACCGGAAGGGAGCAAGGTGGCGATGTGCGCATAGTTGGGCCCATCGAGGATGGTTTTAGCGCGATCGGACAGCTGCATGGCGGTGCCTCCAGCGGACTTGCCGCTGATCGGCCGCAACATTGAGGGCTGCGGCGAACCCCGGTTGGCGGGAAATTGGTAGCTACGGGTGGGCTCGAACCACCGACCCCAGCATTATGAATGCTGTGCTCTAACCAACTGAGCTACGTAGCCACGCGATCCATGATCCAGGCTGCCTGGGCGTCGCCTTGCATGACCTGGGAGCCGCCGCTAGAGTGGCGGTTTTTTTCAGGGGGCGCGATTTTCCGGCACCCCCTTCGAGATGTCAAACACCCCCACGAGCCGCCCGGCACCTGCCCGTATAGACCCCAACTCTGTCCGTCCATTACCCGCGCCGATCTCTCCGGCGAGCGAGTACCGGCACTGGATCCGGCTCAGCGGCTCCATGACCCGGGAGATTGGTGAACGCTTCGATCCCCCCCTCGTTAAACGCATCTTCGAAGGCCCGACACGCCCTGCGCAGTGGGAGCAGCGGCTGCTGGGACTTACCGTGCCTCGGGCATTCAGCCGGGAAATCGAGCTTCGCGTGGGCAACCGCCGGGTGCTGGCCGCGCGCACGCTGGGTGCTCTGGACGATCCCGTGATCGACGTCATCAACCGTCTCGGCCAGCGCCCGCTCGCGGAACTGCTGTTCGTCGATCCGCACTGGCGGCGAGGGAGCGCCCCAATGCCTCTGCTGGAACGCAGAACCGGGCGTATCGGTCGTGCCAGCCTCTGGCGCTATGGGGCCCGTCGCCCGAGCTGGATCCTCGTCTGCGAATACTTCGAGGCAAGACTGCTGCAAACCTGAGGCTTGGCCCGCACGCGTCCCCGGATTGAGCAGCTTTGTTCCCATTAGCACCGCTCAATCGTAGGGCCTTTGTCAGTCGCAGCGCGGAACTGTGCGCCGGTTCCCGAGCCCCCGGGGTCGCTTTCAGATAATGGGCCCATCCTCCGCAGCGCAGGGCTGGCCATGGAAGCCCAGCAGGGCCTCGGCACCTCATCAAACAGCGACGAATTCTTCAGGGTTCGCACCCTGGGTCTGCGCGATCCTCAGGCCGACCAGACCGAAGTCGCGAAAGCCCTTGCGGCTGCCTTCAAAATCCCTGAAGCCAGAGCGCTGCAGCTGATCCGGGGCAGTGCCGTTGTTGCTAAACGCACGGGCCACGACAAAGCCCTGCGCCTGAAGAAAACGCTGCTGAAACTGGGCGTACATGCCAGGGTCGAGAAGCTCACGGCAGCAACGGACGACACCCCTGACCGAAAAGCCGAGACCGGCCTGAAGAACTTCATCGCGACGGTAAACCGCAGCTCCGCACAGGTGGAGCGTTCCAGCACCTATCGCTACTGGGCGCTCGCCGCGGCATCGGCTGCCGTCGTCGCGCCGCTGCTGTACCTCACCATGGTCCTCGGCGTTGTCCTTGGGCTCGGTGCCTATGTCTCCTGGGCACCGGGACCGAAGAACTTCATCACGCTGCTTGCGTACGTTACCCCCATCGTGATCGGACTCGTGGTGTTTGTCTTTCTGGTCCGGCCGTTCTTCACTCGCTACACGGATCCACCGCGAATCGAGCTCTCCCGGCAGAACGCGCCCGGACTCTTCGCCCTCGCCCGGCAGGTGAGCATCTGTGTGGGCACACCAGAACCAGAGGCCATCTACATCGACAATCAGGTGAACGCGAGTGTCTCGCCGACCGACGGGCTTGGCTCGCTGGTGCGGCGGAAGCTGGAGCTTACCGTAGGCATGCCTCTGGTCTACGGCATGGACGCCCGGGAACTCGCGAGCGTCATCGCCCACGAATTCGGCCATTTCAGCCAGCCCGTGGAGATGTTCTCCGGCGCTGCCGTGAACACCGTGAACGGCTGGATGGCGCGTTGTGCCTGGTACGAAGATCCCTGGGAGGCGCGCCTCGGCCGATGGCGCGAGCTCGACTGGAGCGTTGCCCTCGTCGCCCAATGCGCCCTCTGGTCCATCAGCGGCGTCCGCTATCTCATGCGTGGACTGCTGGCCCTGAACACGCGGATTACACGGCGTCTCTCACAGGAGATGGAATTCAACGCCGACGACCATGCGGTGCACGTGATCGGGACCCAGGCTTTCGTCGACTCTTCAAACAGCATTCGCGAGCTGCTTGCCGCGCAGGAGCTCGCCTGGCAGGCCAACATGGCGGGCTACAGCGAAAACAAGCTCATGGACAACTGGTCCGCGGCAGTGCGCGACGTGCGCGCAGGCTTTACGGACGCGAAGCGCAACGTCATTCGTGCGCAGATGGACGAAGAAGAAACCGAATACTGGCACACTCATCCGGCGGACCGGGAGCGCATCGATCGCGCCGAAAGCTGGGCTGTGAGCGACATCGACAGCGGCGTGTTCGGCAGCGAACGACTGCTTCGCAACCACGAGAAGCTCGCTCAGCAGCTGACTCAGCAGACCTACAGTCGAAACGGCTTCACGGACGCGCGATCCCTCACAAGCCCCAACGAGCAGGTCTTCGATATCGCCCGCGCTCGAGATGACGGCGCCGAGGCCCTGGAACGCGTGTTCCCGGCCTGGGCCCAGGCCCGCATCCCGAATCCTGACGTGAAGGTCGGAAAGGGCACCGCAGCGGACGCCAACAGCAGCCGCTTCCAGGAATTCGATCAGCACGTGGATCGCAGCGAGCGCCTGTTCCTGGCTGCGGTTTACACCGACTCCGGCATCGAGCTCGACGCGCAGGCCTGGGCCCTTCCCGTGGCAAGCGCGGCAACGATCGATCGGGCTCTGACAGAGTCCGATGCGGCCATCGACGAACTGGAGCGGGGTTTTCAACGCAGCGATGCGATCTACTTCCAGCGCATCCGCAGCGCCCGGCAAGGGCTGTCAGCCACAGAGCAGGAGCGCTGTGACCAACTGATCGAACTGATCCGACTGCTGAAAGCCGAGGAGCAATGCCTGCGTACCATCGGTCGCTATGCGAACGTCGTAGCCGTCCTCGCAGAGTATCTGGAAGAGAATGAGTTCGAGCCCTTTTCGAAGAAGCTGGACCTCTACAGGACCTACACCCGCGACGAGATCAGTAAGCTCGCCGGGCGCCTCGCGACGGCCAGGAACCCACTGACCAGCGCCGCGGAGACGGAAACGATCGGAGATTTCCTTCGCAGCTGGCGCTTCCAGGCGCCAGATGCGAACGCGGATCTGATCCCGGGCCATCTGTTGGAACTCACCGCAAACTGCGTCAACGCGCTCTGGTTTCTGGTACACCGCTCACTGGGTGAGCTGGCCCGGCTGACGGTCAGCGCCGACGGGGAATCCGGCGCTGACGCTGCCCCCGGCGCGACGTCGAGCGGTGCGACTGACAACCCGAGGGATCAGGCGGCTTGAGTCAGACGTTGAAGCGGAACAGGACGACGTCACCGTCCTGGACTTCGTAGTCCTTTCCTTCCAGACGCCACTTGCCGGCATCCTTCGCACCCTGCTCACCTTTGCAGGCAATGTAGTCTTCGAAGCCGATGACCTCGGCGCGGATGAAGCCTTTCTCGAAGTCCGTGTGTATGACGGCGGCAGCCTGCGGGGCCCGGGTGCCAATGGGTACTGTCCAGGCCCTGGCCTCTTTCGGTCCGGCGGTGAAGTAGTGGTGCAGCCCGAGCAGTCGATAACCGGCTCGGATCACCCGGTTCAGACCCGGCTCCTCAATGCCGAGCGCCTCGAGAAACTCGGCCCGTTCTTCGTCTTCGAGCTCAGAGATCTCGGCTTCGATCTTGTTACAGATCGGCACCACCTCGGCACCTTCGTCGGCCGCAAGGGCCGTCACCGCGTCGAGCATGGGATTGTTTTCGAAGCCATCCTCCGCCACGTTGGCGATGTAGAGCACGGGTTTGGCGGTAATGAGGTGGTATTCCTTGAGGCGCGCCAGCTGTTCCGGTGCGAGGTTGAGGGCTCTCACCGGCTTACCTTCCGCGAGCCCGTCGTGCACGACTTCAAGAATCTCCATGAGACTCCTGGCGTCCTTGTCACCCGCGTTGGCCACGCGACGGGTCCGGTCGAGGACCTTGTCGACGGTCTCCATGTCCGCAAGGGCCAGCTCCGTGTTGATGATCTCGATGTCGTCGATGGGCGAGATCTGTCCGGAGACGTGAATGACGTTCTCGTCTTCGAAGCAGCGGACCACATGCGCAATCGCATCGGTTTCGCGGATGTGCGCCAGGAACTGGTTGCCCAGCCCTTCCCCTTTCGACGCACCGGCGACCAGACCGGCGATGTCGACGAACTCCATGGTCGTCGGGACGACGTCTTTCGATGTGGCGAGCTCGGCTACCTCGTCTAGGCGCGGATCCGGCACGGGCACCACGCCCGTGTTCGGATCGATGGTGCAGAAGGGAAAGTTTTCCGCATCGATGCCTGCTTTCGTCAGGGCATTGAAGAGCGTCGACTTGCCCACATTCGGCAGCCCGACAATCCCACAGTTGAATCCCACGTCAGTCTTCTCCGTCTTTCTTCACGCTTTCCGCTTCAGGCGGCGCATGGAGCAGGTTCATGGTTTTCTGCACGTCACCGCCGAGCAACAGCTCGAGGGCGGCACCCGGTATCTCGAAGGCGCTCTCGATGCGATCACGCTCCGCGGCTGGCGTAGTCACAGACGTGAGATAAGCGGTCACCCGGTCTTTGTGACCCGGATGGCCAACACCAATGCGCAGCCGGTGAAAGCCACGGTCATTGCCCAGGCCCGCGATCACGCTCTCGATGCCGTTGTGGCCATTGGCGCCACCGCCGGTCTTGAGACGCAACACACCGGGTTCGAAGGCCATCTCGTCGTAGGCGACGAGGATCTCCTCAGCACCGATCTTGAAGAACCGTGCCAGGGCGCCCACGGCTTCGCCGGAGAGGTTCATGAAGGTCGTCGGCACGAGCAGGCGCAGGTCGTGACCGAGCACATTGCCGCGGCCCACTTCGCCTTTGAACCGATTCTCTTCCTGCAGACTGATGCCGAAGCGCCGCGCAAGGGACACCACGAACCAGGCGCCCGCATTGTGTCTCGTATCTGCGTAGCGTGGGCCCGGGTTACCGAGGCCCACGATGAGTCGGATGGCCATGAAAACGCCTCGAGAGGCGCGAAAACCCGATCAGTCCTCGCTGGCTTCCGCGTCCGCGTCGTCTGCAGCTTCGCCTTCGGCTGCCTCGGCGCCACCTTCTGCAGCCGCTTCCAGTTCTTCCTCTTCGTCCGCACCACCGCGGGGAGCCTGAACACTGGCCACAGCACGGTCGTCACCATGACTCAGCGCGACGATGGTCACACCGTTCGGCAGCGCAAGGTCGGAAAGGTGAATGATCTCGCCGACGTCGAGCTCGGCCATGTACACCTCGATGAACTCGGGCAGATCCGCCGGCAGACAGCTGATCTCGACCTCGGTCAGGGTATGGGCGATGGTGCCACCACCGAGACGAACACCCTTACACTTGTCTTCGTTGACGAAGTGCAGCGGTACGCTGACCTGGATCGCCTTGTTTGCGGATATCCGCAGGAAGTCGACGTGCAGGACCTTCTCGCTGGCCGGGTTACGCTGCAGGTCAAGGAGCACTGCCTGGGTGCTCTTGCCGTCGAACTTCACGTCGAGAATCTGCGAGAAGAACGCCTCACTCTGCATGGCTTTGGTCAGCTCGTTGGCGTTCAGGGTCAGATTCACGGGCGCCTCTTCAGCGCCATAGATGATCCCGGGCACTTTGTCGCCCGAGCGACGCAGGCGGCGGCTCGCACCTTTCCCCACGTCTGCACGCACTTCGGCGTTGATTTCAATTTTCTGGGACATGTCGTTTCCTCAGTTCCTTCAGTTCATCGAGCGGCCAACCTACGGTCGTGGCCGCCGACCTTGCGCCCGATGCTTGCGACCAGCACCGGACGATCCCAGCGCGTCCCTTAGCGGAACATCTCGCTGATGGATTCTTCGTTGCTGACCCGACGGATCGATTCCGCCAGCAGGCTGCCAAGGGTCAACTGCGTGATCTTCTTACACCCCTGTGCTGCGTCGCTCAGGGGAATCGTATCGGTGACAAACATGCCATCGAGGTCCGAATCCTCGATCTTCCCGATGGCAGCACCCGACAGGACCGGATGCGTAATGTAGGCGTGCACGGCGGTCGCACCCTCTTCTTTCAGGGCCCCGGCTGCCGTACAGAGCGTGCCGGCGGTGTCGACGATATCGTCGACGAGTACGCAGGTTTTGCCGGAAACGTCGCCAATGACGTTCATAACCCGGCTCTCATTCGGCTGCGGGCGCCGCTTGTCGATGATTGCCAGGTCGAGGTCATTGGCCTGCTTGGCAATCGCTCGCGCTCGAACCACACCGCCGACATCCGGCGAGACGATGATCGGATTTTTCAGGCCCGCCGAGACCATGTGATCAACCAGCACCGGCGACGCATAGACGTTGTCCACGGGCATGTTGAAGAAGCCCTGGATCTGGTCCGCGTGCAGGTCCACGGTGAGCATTCGATCGATGCCGACGCTGCCCAGCATGTCGGCAACCACCTTGGCACTGATGGGAACCCGGGCCGATCGAGGCCGTCGGTCCTGACGCGCATAGCCGAAATACGGGATCACCGCCGTTACCCGGGTTGCCGACGCGCGGCGGATCGCGTCCGCCATGATCATCAGTTCCATGAGATTGTCGTTGGTCGGCGCGCAGGTGGACTGCAGCAGGAAGACGTCGTGACCGCGCACGTTCTCATGAATCTCGACGTTCACTTCGCCATCGCTGAAGCGGTCCACGGTGGCCTTACCGAGCGTGAGGTCGAGCTTCTCGGCCACGCATTGAGCCAGCGCCCGGTTAGCGCTGCCGCTGAAGAGCATCAGTTGGGACACGTCGGAATTCTTGGGCTGGATCGTTTACAGGTGACGCCGGTACGCTGCCGGATTCACGGTTAAATGGCTGGGGTGGCAGGATTCGAACCTGCGCATGGCGGGATCAAAACCCGCTGCCTTACCACTTGGCGACACCCCAGACGTCTTTTCCCCGGGGCGGCCCGGGCGAAAGGGGCGCTATTGTCCTCACGCGCCTGCTCGCTGTCAATCGAGCGGCGCATCCCTCTCCTGGGGCTGAAAAGCACTGAAATCAAAGGCTTATTCGCCTTCGGTGCCGACTCTCGGACTGCCCTCAGAGCTGCCAGTCAGCCACCACGACCCGGACTCTCGTCTCCGCCCGCGTAGCCGTGATCCGCGTCGGCAGCTGCCGCTCCCCAGCCGCGCCGGTAACCGCCTCATAGCGGTCGAGCGCCACGGTCCAACCGAGCTGCTCAAAGCCCGCCAGTCGGCCCGCTTGGTCCAGGCGCTCGGCGCTCGCGGGGACGTCGGCCAGAGGTTGGCCCTGCACCCACGACGGCAGAACGGTCAGGGGCAGCGTCCAGCCGAGCTGCTCCCGCATGACCTGGTCCGGATCTCCTTCGGTGATCAGACCCTGGCCGTTGCGGAGCTGAATCTGAGCACCTTTATTGACAATCTCAACGCGGCCCTGGCCGAGCGGGCCCCAGAGATCCATACGAAAGCCTTCCGCCTGCTGGCGCCAGAGCAGATTCGCACTGAAGCTCTCGCCGCCTTCGCGGATGCCTACCTTGCCCGTGAGCACAAAAGCCTCTCCCTGACCCGGCGGTGCCGGCTTCGAGGTGCAGGCTCCGAGGCTGAGAACGAAGCTGAGCGCGAAGCTCAGCCCGAGCGCGTAGAGCCCTCTCGGAGGGGCCTTCTGCAGGAACAGCTTATGCAAGACCGTCACGGCGCCACATACGTTAAAATGCCAACCGATGGCGATATTGGCATATGGCGTTAGCTACCGCACCGCACCCGTGGAGTTTCGGGAGCGTATCGCCTTTCCGGAAGAAAAACTCGGCGATGCACTGCAGGAAGCCACGAGCAGCATCCCATCCGTCTCCGAGGCCGCCATCATCTCCACCTGCAACCGCACCGAGCTGTATCTGGCCATGGATCCCGATCGGGAGAAGAACGTGGTCGAATGGCTTGCCGATGCGCGGTCCATCGCGCCGTCCGAGCTCCAGGCCGTTGCCTACAGCCACTGGGATCAGGATGCTGCGCGGCATCTGATCCGGGTCGCCTCGGGCCTCGACTCTCAGGTCCTTGGTGAGCCGCAGATCATGGGGCAGGTGAAATCGGCCTACGACATGGCGCGTACGGCCGGCACCGTAGGCCCCGAGCTGTCGCTCCTGTCGCAGGTCACTCTCTCCGCGGCCAAGAAGGTGCGCACGGACACGGACATCGGTCGCAATCCTGTCTCCGTGGCCTACGCCGCGGTCACCATGGCTCAACAGATCTTTACGGACCTCAAAGCGACAAGAGCGTTGCTGCTCGGGGCCGGCGACACGATCACGCGGGTTGCCGAGCATCTGCACGAACTCGGTGTGGCGGGTATGGCGATCGCGAATCGAACGCTGACCAACGCTGAAAGCCTGGCAGCGCGCTTCGATGCCTTGCCACTGCAGCTGACGGACGTGGCAGCCCACCTGCAGGACTACGACATCGTGATCGCGTCCACCGGCAGCTCCCTGCCGGTCGTTGGCAAAGGGGCTCTGGAAGCCGCGATTCGAGAAAGGCGCCACAAGCCGATTTTCATTGTGGACATCGCCGTACCGCGGGACGTGGAGCCCGAAGCCGCCGCGTTGCCGGACGTCTATCTCTACACCATCGACGATCTGACGGAGATCATCGAAGAAAACGTCCGCTCCCGCCGCGAAGCCGCCGAGTCCGCAGAATCGATGGTCGTGGACGGCGCCAACCACTACCTCCGGGAACGACGTGCCCACGACAGCCAGGCGCTGCTGCGACAGTTCCGCGATCGGGCTGAAGCCACGCAACAGCTGGAGCTGGAAAAAGCCCTGAAAGATCTCGACAAAGGCATGGACGCCAAGGCCGTCCTCGAGCGTTTGAGTCGGGCACTCACCAACAAGCTTATCCACCCGCCCACCACGGCCATCCGCAACGCGGCAGCCGACGGCCGCGCCGATCATCTCGAGTTTCTGAAAAAACTCTACCAGCTGGACTGAATCATGAGCCTATCGGATTCCATGACGGCCAAGCTGTCCGGCCTCGAGGATCGCTATGACGAAGTCGCAGCGCTGCTGGCGGATCCGGACGTCATGGGCAACCGGGATCAGTTCACGGCGCTGTCCAAGGAATACGCGGAACTCGAACCGGTCATCGCCTCCTTCCGCCGCTATCAGGCCGAGGCGCAGGAACTCGAGGACGCCCGCGGGCTCGCTGAAGATCCCGAACTCAAGGAGCTCGCCGAGGAGGACGTGACGCGGCTCGAAGCCCTGCTGCCGGAAACGGAAGAGACCCTGAAGAAGCTGCTGTTGCCGAAGGATCCACACGACGGGGCCAACGTGTTTCTGGAGATCCGCGCCGGTACCGGCGGCGACGAAGCCGCGATCTTCTCCGGCGACCTGTTCCGCATGTACTCGAAGTTTGCGGAAAGGAAACGCTGGGCCCTCGAGGTCATGAACGCCCGCAACGGAGAACACGGCGGCTACAAAGAGATCATCACCCGCATCTCCGGCACGGACGTCTATTCACAGCTGAAGTTCGAGTCCGGGGCGCACCGGGTTCAGAGGGTGCCGGAAACGGAATCTCAGGGCCGCATTCACACGAGCGCCTGCACCGTCGCCGTCATGCCGGAAGTGGACGAGATCGACAACATCGACATCGACAAGAAAGACCTGCGGGAAGATACCTTCCGGGCTTCCGGCGCCGGCGGTCAGCATGTGAACAAGACCGACTCTGCCATCCGTCTGACGCACCTGCCCTCGGGTATCGTCGTCGAGTGCCAGGACGAGCGGTCCCAGCACAAGAACCGCGCCCGGGCGCTGGCGCTGCTCCAGGCCAAACTCCTCGACGCCGCCCAGGCGGAGCAGCAGGCGGAACAGGCGGAGGCGCGCAAGTCCCTGGTCGGCTCCGGAGATCGCTCAGAACGTATCCGCACCTACAACTTTCCGCAGGGGCGGGTGACCGATCACCGGATCAATCTCACGCTCTACAAACTCGACGAGGTGATCGAAGGAGACCTCGACCAGGTCGTGCAGCCCCTGATCCAGGAAGATCAGGCCGACCAGCTCCGTCAGCTCGGAGACGGCCAGTGACCCTGGACGGCTGGCTCCGCCAGGACGCCGCCGTGCCCAGACTGGACCGCGAGCTGCTGCTCATGCATCGGCTGGCTATGGATCGGACGGCCCTGATTCAGCGCGGCGCCGAGCGGCTGTCGACCTGCGAGCTGCAGGCGCTGGACGCCGACTGCGCGCGCCTTGCCGCCGGAGAACCACTCGCCTACCTGACCGGCGAACGCGGATTCTGGGACTTCACGCTGGCCGTCACGCCCGAGGTACTGATACCGCGGCCGGAAACCGAGACCCTGGTCGAAGCCGCCCTCGACCGCCTCACCCCTGGCGATCGGGTGTTGGATCTCGGGACCGGCAGCGGTGCCATTGCCATCGCCCTCGCTCGAAGCGGCGGTGCCGACGTTACTGCCGTGGATGCCTCGGCCGCAGCCCTGGCCGTGGCCCGAGACAATGCCGGACGCCTCGGCGCAGCCGTTGAATTCCTGCAAAGCAGCTGGTTCCAGGCGGTCAGCGGATTTTTTGCCATGATCGTCGCCAATCCACCCTATGTGGCCGAGGGTGATCCGCATCTGCCAGCATTGAGGTACGAGCCGCGTAGCGCCCTGGTCGCGGGTAAGGACGGGCTCGACGACCTGCGCCACATCATCGCAGCGGCGCCCGCGCATCTGCGCACCGGCGGCTGGCTGCTCGTGGAGCACGGCTACGACCAGGGGGCACCCGTTGCCGACGCATTCACCGACGCCGATTTCGGGGCCGTGGATCTGCTGCGCGATCTCGGAGGACAACCGAGAGTGACCCTTGGCCGGCTGGAGAACGCTCATGGATCTCAGTGACGAACAGCTGCTTCGCTACAGCCGGCAGATCATGCTGCCGGACGTCGACATCGCCGGGCAGGAAGCCCTGCTCGAAGCGACGGTGCTCATCGTCGGGCTGGGCGGGTTGGGATCGCCGGTGGCCCTTTACCTTGCCGCTGCCGGTGTCGGCACGCTGATCCTCACGGACGACGACGCGGTAGACCTCTCCAATCTGCAGAGGCAGGTGGTGCACGGTCAGGGAGACATCGGCACACCGAAGGTGGACTCTGCCGCCGCCACGCTCGCGGCCATCAATCCGGACGTGACGCTGGAGACGATCCCCGAACGGCTGACTGGCGCGACCCTGGAAGCCGCCGTCGGTCGCGCCACCGTTGTCGTCGATGCCACCGATAACTTTGCTACCCGCTTCGAACTGAACGCCGCCTGCGTTGCCGCTGGAGTCCCCATGGTCTCCGGCGCCGCGATCCGCTGGGAAGGCCAGGTGGCCGTCTTCGATCCGCGGCAGCCCGAGTCCCCCTGTTACCGCTGTCTCTATGCGGAGGGCGACGACGGTGCTCTGAACTGCTCGGAGAACGGGGTGATCGCGCCGCTGGTCGGCGTCATCGGCACCTGCCAGGCCCTCGAAACCATCAAGGTCATTACCGGCGTGGGCGACACCCTGACCGGCCTGGTGCTTTATTTCGACGGGAAACGGATGGAGTGGCGGCGCCTCAGGCTGCCGAAGGATCCGTCCTGCCCTGTGTGCGGCGAAGGCTGACTCCGTAACTCTCGGCGAGGGCTTCGAGGAGGTCTTCCCGAACCAGATCCAGATCGTCGGGGCCACCAAGGTCGCTGAGCTGCGTCACCGCCGTATCCGTCAGGCCACACGGGTTGATGCGGGAAAAGGGCTCGAGGTCCATGGCCACGTTCAGAGAGAGGCCGTGGTAGGAACATCCACGCTTCACCCTGAGGCCGAGGGAGCCGATCTTCGCACCGTTCACGTACACGCCCGGGGCATCGGCACGTGCAGCAGCGTCCACGCCGTAGGCAGCGAGCACCCGAA
This sequence comes from Pseudomonadales bacterium, assembly GCA_965230005.1. Taxonomy (GTDB): domain Bacteria; phylum Pseudomonadota; class Gammaproteobacteria; order Pseudomonadales; family Azotimanducaceae; genus SZUA-309. The sequence goes on along the minus strand of OZ245934.1, from coordinate 4,001,504 downwards.
TCATCGATGCCTCGATGCCCGTAACAAGGTCTCTAACGCCAATGCCGAGTCGGCGCAGATCGAAAAGCAGGTAGGCAACGATCTGGCCCGGACCGTGGTAGGTAACCTGACCACCGCGATCGGATTGCACCACGGGAATGTCGCCGGGCATGAGCAGATGCTCAGCCTTGCCCGCCTGACCCTGCGTGAAAACCGGCTCATGTTCCGTGAGCCAGAGACAATCCTCAGTTTCCGCCGTACGCGCTTCCGTGTAGCGTCGCATGGCCGCAAAGGTTTCCTCATAAGGCGTCAGCCCGAGATCCGTTACCGAGACGACGCGGGTGGCCGGCGCCCTCTCACTCACAAGACGAGCTTCACGTTCGGGTGCGCCATGAGCTCCTGGTGCAGGGCTTTCAACTGCCGCTCACCGGTGGCGCGGATGGTCAGACGTACGGACGTATAGTTTCCCTTGCTGCTCGGTGCGGTTTCGAGGGTGGCTTCGGAGAAGTTCTCATCGTGACGCAGGACAATGGCCGCCACGCTCGCCGCAAAAGTGTCGCTCGAGGTCCCGATCACCTTGATCGGATAGTCATCGCAGGGAAACTCGATGACGGGCTTTTCGTCCACGCTCACTCCTTACCGCTCCTGGTCACACGAACGCCACCTAACCGATCAGATCGGTAAAGAACAGCGACAGCCAGTCCGACAGCTTCGAAAAGATACCAGCCTCTTCGATCGGCGCGAGTGCAACGAGCGGCGCCCGATGCACCTCCTCGTCGCCCAGGGTCAACACCAGCTCACCGAGCTCGGCGCCGGCGGCCACGGGCGCTTCCAGCGTATTCGGAATCACCAGCTCGGCAGCAAGGTCGTCGTATGAGCCGCGGGGAATGGTGACCGTAACGGCTTCCGTGAGACCCAGCTCGACTTCTTCGCTGGCGCCATAGTAGATGCGAGACGTCTTCAGCGGCACGTCAGCGTCGTAGAGCATCTGCGTTTCGAAGTAGCGGAAACCGTAAGAAAGCAGCTTCTGGCTTTCCTGCATACGGGCGTTTTCACTCGCCGTACCCATGACGACGGAGATGAGGCGCATGCCGTCGCGAAGGGCCGAAGCCACCAGACAGTAGCCGGCTTCTTCCGTATGACCGGTTTTCATGCCGTCGACGGTTTTGTCGCGCCAGAGCAGCCGGTTGCGGTTCGGCTGCTCGATGTCGTTATAGGTAAACGACCGTTCCGAGTAATAGGCGTAGTGGTCCGGGAACCGGTTTATGAGCGCCACCGCGAGCTGCGCCAGATCCCAGGCCGACGTCATATGGCCTTCCGCCGGCAGCCCGGTGGCATTCATGAAGTGGGAGTTGTGCATGCCGAGCTCGGCCGCCTGCTGATTCATCATGCTCGCAAAAGCATCCTCACTGCCGGCGATGTGCTCGGCAATTGCGATGCTGGCGTCATTGCCGGACTGGATGATCATGCCCCTGAGCAGGTCATCGAAGGGCACCTCGGTACCTTCCCGAACGAACATCCGGGATCCCGGCGCCCGCCAGGCCTTGACGCTGATGGGCACCTGATCGGTGTGCTGCACGCGACCGGCCTCGAGCTCTACGGCGGCCAGGAACGAGGTCATGATCTTCGTCAGGCTCGCCGGCGGCAGAGGTTCATTGGCGTTCTCTTCGACGAGAATCCGCCCCGTATCCGCGTCCATGAGCAGATAGGAACTGGCCGCCACCTGCGGAGGTGGCGGGATGATGGGCGCCGCTGCCTGGACCGATGCGGCGAGCATGCAGGCCAGGCACGTCAGCGTGGCCAGTAAAGCGTTCTGCATGATGGGTCTCGGTTCTGTGGGGGATGCAGCCCGCAAGTTTACACCCTAGGCCCTGAGCCCGGCACCAGCCCGGGCGTACCGCCCTGTTTCCGGGCTCAGTAGGGCAGGATCAGCGGGGCACCGTACTCGGCAGCCTGGATCAGGTCGCGGATCCGCTCGGCCTCCGGGCGACCGCGGACCGGACCCAGACGTACCCGATAGAGGGTTTCGCCAGACACCTTGACGATATAGGAGGGTTTCCCCGTGAGTTCCGTGAGCTGTGCTTTCAATCGGTCCGCGCGACTCAGGTCCGCGAACGCTCCCGCCTGGAGCACATAGTTCCTGCCCGGTTCGATCACCTCCACCCGCACCGGTGCCGTCCCGACAGCGGCAAAGCCGAGCTTCACGGCAGCAGCATAAGAAAGATCGATGATCCGGTTGTCGTGAAAGGGTCCTCGGTCGTTGATGCGGACGACGGTCGTGCGCCCGTTGTCGAGGTTCGTTACCCGGGCGTAGGTGGGGATCGGCAGGGAGCGGTGCGCAGCCGTGAGCGCATACATGTCGAAGGGCTCTCCGGAAGAGGTCAGGCGGCCATGAAACTTGCGGCCATACCAGGAGGCATTCCCGACAGCGCTGTAGCCGGCAGCAGACGGCATGACGTGGTACGTTTTCCCGAAGACCTCATAGCTCTTCGGATTGCCTCTTTTCGTCGGCCGTTCATGCCGCACCTCGGGATCCGGCAGACTGGCGAGCCCCGGGGGCACCACCAGCGGTGGCCCATCCTGATCGGCGGCTTTGGCCTTGCCGCCCGTTGGTTTGGCGGTTTTCGTTTCGCAGCCCGCAAGCGCCAGCATCACGACAAAGAGCAGCCCAAGCCGCCGCTGCAGGGCTGCCGTCATTCTGCAGCCAGGTCCTGGGTAGCGGCCCGGGCCCGGGCAATTTCCCCCGCGAGCTGGTGCACGGCCAGGGCATAGAGCCGGCTGTGGTTGTAGCGGGTAATGACGTAGAAGTTCTTCAGGCCCAACCAGTACTCGGGGCCGTCTTCGAGCATCATGCGATAGAGGGTCGCTTCCGCATCGTCCGCCAGCGCCGGCGCAGAAGGCGGCAGCCGAACGCCCAGCCCCTCGAGTTCGCCAACGGTGCGCTTCGGTTTCAGAGATTCGTTCACGACGCCACTTGCCGCATCGCCGTCGACGGCCACCGTAAAGGCAACGGGCTCGCCGCGACGCCAGCCGTGGCGGCTGAAGTAGTTGGCTACGCTGCCAATCGCATCGACCCGGTTGCTCCAGATATCTCTGGCTCCGTCCGCATCGAAGTCCACGGCATAAGCCCGGTAGCTCGACGGAATGAACTGGCCATAGCCCATGGCGCCGGCGTAAGAACCAAAGAAGTCCGTGGGATCGCGCCCCTCTTCCCGGGTCAGGAGCAGATACTCCGTTAGTTCTTTTGTGAAAAACTTGGACCGGGGCGGGTAGTCGAAGGCGAGCGTCGTCAGCGCATCGAGCACGCGGTAGTTGCCGGTGATGCGGCCGTAGCGGGTTTCCACCCCGAGGATGGCGACGACGTACTCCGGTGGAACCCCATAGCGCTCCTCTGCCGCCGCCAGCGTCTCGGCGTTCTCGTCCCAGAACGCCACGCCCTGGCTGATGCGCGGCTCCTTGAGAAAGATGCGCCGGTATTCGTGCCACTCGAGGGTTCGCTCGACCGGCCGGGCAATGGACTCGAGAATGCGCTCCTGCTTCTCAGCCACGGCAAAGAGCGCCAAGAGCTCCGCCTCGTCGAAACCGTGCTCCGCGACGAGCCGCGCCACATAGTCCTTCACCTCCTGACGCTCCGCATAGTTCGCCCTGGCGGAGCCCTGCAAAGCGAGGCTCGCAATCAGAAGCACAAGGCCAATACGCAAACCCATGGCGAGCATCCTCTTGAAGTTCCAGTTCAACGCCGCATCCTCAGTCCGCTCTCGTCGCGAGCGTCATCGCCGATCCTGTGGCTTCGCTCATCGCCACTTGGCACTCCCGCGGGAGCCAAGAGCCATGATGATGCCGAAGCTCGCCATGAGCGTGATGGCCGAGGTGCCACCGTAGCTGACGAGCGGCAGCGGCACGCCCACCACCGGCAGGAGCCCGGACACCATGGCGATGTTCACGAACACGTAGACGAAGAAGGTGAGTGTCAGGGCACCGGCCAGAAGCCGGCCGAAGTTACCGTTGGCCCGAGCCGCCAGCACGAGGCCGCGGGCGAGCGCCACCACATAAAGGACAAGCAGGGCGAGCACGCCGATCAGACCCAACTCTTCGCCGACCACGGCAATGATGAAGTCCGTCTGACTTTCCGGCAGAAACTCCAGGTGGCTCTGCGTGCCCTGAAAGAGTCCTTTGCCCTGAACACCACCGGAGCCGATGGCCGTGGTCGATTGGATGATGTTCCAGCCCGCACCGAGCGGATCGCTCTCCGGATCGAAGAGCGTCAGGATCCGCTGCCGCTGGTAGTCCTGCAACGCGTACCAGAGCCCCGGCGCCGCCGCGGCAAGGGCCAGAGCGGCTAGACCGATCCAGCGCCAGTAGAGGCCGGCGAGGACCAGAACGGCAAGCCCGGCGCCCGCCACCAGAATGCTCGTCCCCAGGTCCGGTTGCAGAACGATGCAGGCCGCAGGGACCGCAACGATCCCCAGGGCCACTACCACGTCCTTGAAGGTGGGTGGCAGGGGCCGATCGTGAAAGTACCAGGCCACCATCATCGGCACGGCAATCTTCATCAGTTCCGAAGGCTGAAAGCGGACGACCCCGGGTATCTCGAGCCAGCGCTGCGACCCCTTCACCTTGACCCCCACCAGCAGCACGAGCACGAGGAGCACCACGCCGCCCACGTAGACGAAGGGTGCCCAGCGCAGATAGAGGCGCGGATCGAGCTGGGCGGCAACGGCCATGACGGCAAAGGCGAGACCGAGGCGCAGCAGCTGATTACTGAAGATGGCCGGGTTCTGATTGACCGCGCTGTAGAGCACGACCAGCCCGTAGCCGACGATGCCCATGAGCACCAGTAGCAGCAGCGGATCAATGTGGATGCTCATGAGCTGATGCCGGGCGCCGCCAGTGCGGCTGCCCGGCAACGTGCGGACGAAATCGTAGTTGCTCACTGCCGCACTGCCACATCGAGCTGCGGCAGCAGGTAATAGTCGATCACTTCCCGGGCCACCGGTGCCGCCACGGAGCTGCCGCCGCCACCGTTTTCTACCAGCACAGCGAGGGCAATCGCGGGATCGTCCGCCGGGGCAAAGGCGATGAACCAGGCGTGCTTACGCTTGAACTCGTCGAGGAGTTCTTCGTCGTATTCCTCGCCCTGCTTGATCTCCACCACCTGTGCCGTGCCCGACTTGCCGGCCATGCGGTAATCGATGTCGCGGCCGATGTAGGCCCAGGCCGTACCGTTCTGGCCGTAGCCGTCTTTGAAACGCCGGTTACCGCGATGGATCACATCCTCCATGGAATCCACCATGCGCTCCCAGTCGTCGGGACTTGGTCCGACGACGTCCGGGTGCGGCAGGGGCGGATCAAACTCCACGGGGGTGGCCATCTCGTCATCGGGCAACAGCAGCCGCGGGCGGACGACACGGCCCCGATTGGCGATCACCGCAGTCATGGTAGCCAGCTGCAGCGGCGTCACCAGCACGTCACCCTGGCCGATGCCAACGTTGACGTTGTCACCGGGGTACCAGACCTCACCTTTCGCGCCCTGTTTCCAGATCGGATCCGGCATGAGGCCGCTGCTGGCGTCGGCGACATCGATGGCCAGCTGCCGGCCGATGCCGAACTGATTGGCGAACGCGCCGAGCTGCCGAATCGTGAGGCGTGTCGCCAGATCGTAGAAATAGATGTTCGAGGAGCGGTAAATGGCGCGGTTCAGGTCCACCTTACCCTGGCCACCGCCGCCGCCCTGGCGCCAGCTCCAGTCCCGATAGATGCGATCCTGATTCGGCAGCTTGAACCAGCCGTGGTCCTCGATCTGTTCGTCCCAGCTGATGAGCCCATTGGCGATCCCGGCGAGACCGACCAGCGGTTTGAAGGTGGAACCCGGCGCGTACTGACCGTTAACGGCTCGGTTGAACAGCGGCGTCTGCAGCGACGTCACCATGGATTGGTACTGTTCCCCGGAGATCCCGGTCACGAAAAGGTTCGGGTCGTAGCCGGGATTACTGACGAGGGCGAGGATGCCGCCGGATTTCGGATCGATGGCCACTACGGCCCCACGGCGCTCCCCGAGGGCTGCCGTTGCGGCAATCTGCAGGCGGTTGTCGAGCTGCAGTCGGACGTCCTGACCGGATTTCGGCGGCTCGATGTCGAGCACCTGCAGGATGCGGCCGTGGGCATTGATCTCCACCCGCTGGTAGCCCACCTCCCCATGCAGAGACTGCTCGTAAAACCGCTCGACGCCCCGGCGACCGATGAACTCGGTGGCGCTGTAGTTGGAACTCTGAACCGTATCGAAGCGCCGCAGGTCCTCTTCCGTTACGCGTCGCACGGAACCCACTGCGTGGGCCATGACCGCGCCGAAGGGATAGTGACGCTTGAGTTCCGTGCGCACCTCCACTCCGGGCAGGCGGTGCCGGTTCACGGCCAGATGCGCGATCTCCTGCTCCGACAGCACTTCCCGGAGCGTGATCGGCTCATAGGGGCGACGTCGGCGTTTCAGCCGTTTCTCGTAGTTGGCGAGATCGGCTTCGCTGATATCGACAAGGGTGGAAAGCTCAGCCAGCAGAGCATCGAAATCGCGAACGCGCTCCGTGACCAGGGCCAGGGAAGACACCGGCCGGTTCTCGGCGAGCAGCACCCCGTTGCGGTCGTAAATGAGCCCCCGCGGCGGAGCCAGGGGCTGCACCTGAATCCGGTTCTCATCGGAGCGGGTACGGTAGGTGTCGTGGTCGACCACCTGCAGCTGAATCAGCCGGGCGACGAGGATGCCGATCATGGCCAGGGCAATGATGAAAAGCACGACGGCACGGCCGACGAAGTTGCGCCGGTCCGAGGAAGGGTCGTTCAGGCTGAGTGCTGACGCCATCTCGCTGGTCTTGGCTGCTGTAGTTGGTTTTATCGCGCCGGAAAACTGGGGGGAAGTCCGGTCTCAGGCCCGATGATAAGGATGTCCGGCCAGCACCGTCCAGGCTCTGTACAACTGTTCTGCCAGCAGCACGCGAACCAGCTGGTGCGGGAAAGTCATCGCAGAAAGGGACAGCGACTGATCGGCCCGGTCCAGTACCGCCGGGCCGAGGCCATCGGCACCGCCGATGAGGAAACTCACATCCTTACCCTGCATGCGCCAATCATCGAGCATCCGGGCCAGGTGTTCCGTGCTCCAGGTCTTCCCGCCCACCTCGAGCGCCACCACATGTTCGCCCGGTTTGAGACGGGTCAGGAGCGCCTCGGCTTCCGTCGCCAAAACCCGCTCCGCGGGCCAGCCTTTGCGGTTTGCAGGGGAGATTTCTTCGAGCGCCAGCGGGCAGTCTCGAGGGAGGCGACGGGCGTAGTCATTGAAGCCGGCGGTCACCCAGTCGGGGCTTTTCGCCCCGACTGCCAGCATGCGGAGTTTCACTTCGGAGTCAGACGAGCGACTCGTTATCGGTGGGAATGTCCTGCCACAGACGCTCCAGATCATAAAACTTGCGGGTTTCGGCCTGCATGACGTGCACGAGCACGTCGCCGAGGTCTACGAGCACCCACTCGTTCGTTTCCCGGCCTTCGACGCCGTTGGGCGGGTGAGCGGCGTCCTTCGCGGTTTCCACGAGCCGATCGACAAGCGCTTTTACATGTCGATTGGACGTGCCGCTGGCGAGAATCATGTAATCGGTGATATCGGTGAGGTCGGCCACTGGCAGAGTTACCAGGTCACGGCCTTTGAGGTCTTCGAGGGTATCTACGACGAGGTCACGCAGCGCTTCTGGTGTCACGCAATGCTCCTGTGCAGTTGTACAGCATGTCTTTAATCACTTTTTGAATCCGTGGCTCCTCTGTTGCGGACGCCTTCTGCCGAGGACGCCGGGTTGATGTCAGCCACCGTAGAGGTGGTGCGAGCTAATATAATTGGCGACGACGGCTGGGAGCAAATGGCTCACGGACAATCCTGCGGCAACCCGCTCGCGGACTTCCGCCGCCGACACCTCCTCCATCGCATCTTCCATGAGCAGGATGCCACCTTCATGACAGCCGTCGAGGTCATCGACCCGATGCCTTTCGGTCAGTTCGGTCATCGTGGCATCGAGCGTCGGGAAGGGCCCGGGACGGGCCAGCACCACCAGATTGGCGAGTTCCAGGACGCTTTCCCAGCGATACCAGCTCGGCAGCAGCGCATAGGCGTCGCTGCCAATGACCCAGGTCAACGCTTCCCGCGGTTGTTCGGCGCGGAACTCGAGGAGCGTATCCACTGTGTAGGAAGGTTTGTCCCGCAGTGCTTCCCGGTTGTCGGCAATGAGCCCCTGGCGTTCGGCGCAGGCGGCGCTGAGCATGGCCCAGCGGTCTTCGAGGCTTGCGCCGGTGCTGGCTTTGTGGGACGGGCGGGCAGAGAGCAGCAGCCGGATCTCCGGCACCGCAAGTGTGGTCAGAACCCGCTCGGCGGCGTGGAGATGACCCAGATGCACCGGGTCGAAAGTGCCGCCGAAGAGACAGATCAACGGTGCCGCAGCTCTCCGTTGCCGAAGACCACGTATTTCTGCGAGGTGAGGCCTTCGAGGCCGACAGGCCCGCGAGCATGGATCTTGTCCGTGGAGATCCCCACCTCGGCACCGAGACCAAATTCGAAGCCATCGGCGAACTGGGTGGAGGCATTCACCATGACCGATGCGGAATCCACTTCCGTAAGGAAGCGCCGGGCGCGGCCGTAGTTGCCGCTGACAATCGTGTCAGTGTGCTGCGAACCGTAGCGGTTGATGTGGGCAATGGCCTCATCGAGGTCATCGACTACTTTCACCGCCAGCGTCGGCCCAAGGTATTCAGCCCCCCAATCGGCCTCCGTGGCCGCCTCGACGGCGATGCGCGCCCGGGTGCGTTCACAGCCGCGCAGCGTCACCCCAGCGGCGGAATAGGTCTCGAGCAGCCGCGGCAGCGCCGCGTCCGCGATGGGCTCGTCGATGAGCAGCGTTTCGATGGCGTTGCAGACGGCATACTTTTCGGTCTTTGAATTCACCGCAATGGCGACCCCCATGTCGAGATCCGCATCGCGGTCGATGTAGACGTGGCAGATACCGTCGAGGTGCTTGATCACAGGAATCGTCGACTCGGCTGAGATACGCTCTATGAGGCCCTGACCGCCGCGAGGCACGATGATGTCCACGCAGTCGTTCATCTTCAGCAGCTCGCCCACCGCCTGGCGATCGGTCGTGCCGACCAGATGCACAACCCCTTCAGGCAAGCCCGCCGCGGCGAGGCCACGGCGAATACATTCGCCGATGGCGCGGTTGGATTCGATGGCCTCGGAGCCACCGCGGAGAATGCAGGCGTTGCCCGACTTCAGGCACAAACTCGCGGCATCGACGGTCACGTTCGGTCGGCTCTCATAGATGATGCCGATCACGCCGAGGGGCACCCGCATGCGCCCCACCTGAATGCCCGTGGGCCGATAGGCGAGCTCGGTGATCTCACCGACCGGATCCGTCAGAGCATCCACCTGGAGGACGCCTTCGATCATCCGATCGATGGCCGCATCGTCGAGGAGCAGGCGGTCGACCAGAGGCTGATCGAGACCGTTCTTGGCAGCGCGTTCCATATCGAGGGCGTTAGCTGCCTTGAGGGCCTCTCGGTCTGCACCCATGGCCTCGGCAATGGCGTTCAACGCCGCCGATTTGACCGCGGTGGGCGCGGCGGCAATGGCCCGGGAAGCCGCGCGCGCGGCGGTGCCGACTTCGCGCATGTAGCCTGCGATGTCTTTCTGACCGAGCTGGTCAATTTTTTCCGCGGTGCTGCTCATGGGGCACCTCCAGGAAACGGGGCGGAAATTATACGCCTTATCCGCGGAGCTTGTTGACGAGGCGCGTAAGCTCCTGGAGCCGCTCCCGGGGAAGCTGCAGCTGCAGCAGGCTCTGCTTGATCTCGGCTTCGATCGGTAGCAGCTCCGAAAGGCGCCAGCCAACGGAGCGGGCGTCCTCGAGGTCGATATCGAGCTTGAGCTGCTCCACGCCAGGATGGGTCATGAGCTCGCTAAGGAGATCCACCAGGTCCTGATGTTCGCGGCCGACGGCCACGACCGGTTCCTCGGGCAGGTAGGTGACCTGACCGAGCAACAGATGATCGGCCTGCTCCCGGGTGCTGCGCACGCGAAACTTCCGCTCGCCACGCGCGGTGATGCCAAGGCGGCCGTTGCCAAGCTGATTGAAGTCGACGATCCGTGCCGCGGTCCCAATCTCAAAGAGATCCGGGCCCCTGGACCCGGGCCGCCAGGTATCGCTGCCCTGACGGATCAGGACCACACCAAAGGGTTCGCCCTCGCGCATGCAGCGGCTGACCATGTCCAGGTATCGCGGCTCGAAGATCTGCAGCTGCAGCGTACCGCCCTGGAAGAGCACGGTACCCAGCGGAAACAGCGGCAGCTCGGCGATGGTCGGGTCCATGAACACACTCTACACCCAGCCTGCAGCGAGCCCCACTCGAACAGCCGGCGAACAGCTGACTCACAATCATCAGACCGCGCGCGCGGGGGAAATCAGGCTAGACTGCACGCCGTGGAATGGTTGCAGATCATCGTGCTGGCCCTGGTGCAGGGCATAACAGAATTCCTGCCGATCTCGAGCTCGGCACATCTGATCCTGGTGGCCGAGCTCGGCATCTGGCCGGACCAGGGTCTGCCCTTCGACGTGGCCGTTCACCTGGGCACCCTCGCGGCCGTCTGCCTGTACTTCCGCAGCGATCTGCTGACCTACCTGAACAGTACCCTCGGCGCCGTGAGCGGTCGCGGCATGGGCGACGGTTTCCTGGAAATGCTCAAGGTAGGTGCCGCCTCCGTGCCGGTTGCCATTGCCGGACTGCTTTTCAAAGACGATGTGGAAGGCGCCTGGCGAACGATGACCACCATCGCCACCACGACGATTGTCTTCGGCCTGCTCCTCGGCTTCGCCGATCGCATGCGCGGCACCCGGGAAACCCTCAGCTGGATGGATGCGCTGCTCATTGGCGGCGCACAGATGCTCGCCCTGATTCCGGGCACCTCCCGGTCGGGTATCACCATCACTGCCGCTCTGCTCCTCGGTCTGTCTCGGACCCGGGCAGCGCGCTTTTCTTTTCTGCTATCGATCCCGACGATCGCTGGTGCCGCTTTGCTCACGACCCTCGACCTGCTGGCGACGCCGGAACCCGCGCGCTGGCTGGATCTGATCTCCGGCGCTGCCCTCGCGGGCATCAGCGCCTACCTCTGCATCTCAGCCTTCATCGCTCTGGTGGAACGCACTGGCATGCTGCCCTACGTCATCTACCGGCTCCTGCTCGGCGCCGGTCTGCTGCTGCTGATCTGATCCTCTGCCTTCGCCAGGCAACGCGGACCTCGGCCACAACCTCCGCCGTGCAAAACGAAACGATGGCTAAGTTGAGCGAGCGGGGCTCCTCGAATCGAGCCTGTCAGTAGACGAAAGAACTGATCAGCAGCTCTGAAGCGTCAACGGAACCGCAGGTACTAACACGCTGAGCGAGCGGCGCCACGCGCCGTCGAAGAGAGCCGCTAATCGTCATCAGAACACCCGGATCAACAGCTCTAAAGCGTCAACGGAGTAGCGAGTCCAACGACCCTGAGCGAGCGGCGCCACGCGCCGCAAGGTCCGCTTTCAGCGGACCTTTAAAAGGGAATATCGTCGTCGAAGTCGTCGTCCGACAGGGTGGCAGCATTGCTCGAGCTCTGCTGCGGGGGACCGCTGTAAGCACCGCTCGAGCCCTGGTTTTCAAAACCGGTGGGCGCACCGCCGCCCATGCCACCGCGGGAGTCGAGCATCTGCAGTTCACGGGCCATGATCTCCGTGCGGTAGCGCTTCTGCCCATCCTGCTCCCAGCTGGAGGTCCGCAGGCTGCCTTCGATGTAAACCTTCGAGCCCTTCTTCAGGTACTCGCCGGCGATCTCCGCCAGGCGCGAGAAGCAGACGACGTTGTGCCATTCCGTGCGTTCCTGCTGCTCGCCAGATTGACGGTCGCGCCAGGATTCGCTGGTGGCGACGCTGAAGTTGGTGACCGGGTTGCCCCCCTGGGAGTAACGGGTTTCCGGGTCCCGGCCCAGATTACCGATGAGAATGACTTTGTTGATGCCCCGAGCCATGTGCAGTCCTTCCAAGGCCCTCTGCGGGGCCATCTATCCAATTCTGTTGCGCCTGTTCTGACAGCGCCCGTCTTCAGGCGGCCTGTTTCAGGCGGTTTCGAGCCTGCTCCGCGCGCCGGCAATGGCGCTCGCAGCCGCGCCAATATACTGCATCGGCACCGGGCACGTCAGAGCGATTCGCCGCTGACGGGTCGGAAATCGACCCGAAATCCCTTCAGCGGACACCCCCTGTCAGGAGCGTCCGGCGTCCGCCTGGGTGTCAGCTTGCCCCGCAGAAGCCATGCCGCTATGTTGGCTGGTTTCCCCGCCTCACGCGTAAAGGACGACACATTGGACAGCATCTCGGTCCGGGGGGCACGCACCCACAACCTGAAGGACGTGAACCTCGAGATACCACGGGACAAGCTCGTGGTGATCACCGGCCTGTCCGGCTCCGGTAAATCCTCCCTGGCATTCGATACGCTTTACGCGGAAGGTCAGCGGCGCTATGTGGAATCGCTGTCCGCTTACGCGCGGCAGTTCCTCTCCATGATGGAGAAGCCGGATGTGGATCACATCGAGGGGCTCTCTCCGGCCATCTCCATCGAGCAGAAATCCACCTCGCACAACCCACGCTCCACCGTGGGGACGATCACCGAAATCTACGACTATCTGCGCCTGCTCTTCGCCCGGGTCGGGGAACCGCGGTGTCCTGATCATGATGAACCCCTGGCGGCGCAGACGGTCAGTCAGATGGTCGATCAGGTCATGAGCCAGCGCCAGGATAAGCGGATCATGGTGCTGGCTCCGGTGGTCAGCGAGCGCAAGGGCGAGCATCTGCACGTCTTTTCAGAGCTCATGAGCAACGGCTTTATTCGCGCCCGCATCGACGGCATCGTCGTCGACCTCGACGAAGCGCCGGCGCTGGACAAAAACAAAAAGCACACGATCGAGGCAGTGGTCGATCGGCTCCGGGTCCGCGACGACGTGCAGCAGCGCCTCGCCGAATCCTTCGAGACGGCCCTGGAACTCACCGACGGTATCGCCCGGGTCGCGGACATGGACGCGGAGGATGGGGCCGACGCGGACGAGCTCATCTTCTCCGCCCGCTTCGCCTGCCCGATCTGCGGCTACTCGATCCCCGAACTCGAGCCGCGCATGTTCAGCTTCAACAATCCCGCCGGCGCCTGCCAGGAATGCGACGGCCTGGGCATCAAGCAGTTCTTCGACCCGGGGCTGGTGGTTGCCGACGAAGACCTGACCCTCGCCGAAGGCGCCATCCGCGGCTGGGACCGGCGTAACGTCTACTACTTCCACATGCTCTCGTCTCTGGCCGACCACTACGGCTTCGACGTGGAATCTCCCTACAAGGATCTGAAGAAGAAACACCGCGACGCCATCCTTTACGGCTCCGGCAGCCAGCGCATCGACTTCAGCTACGTGAACGACCGCGGCGACGTCATTCAACGACGGCATCGCTTTGAAGGCGTGATTCCCAACATGGAGCGCCGCTACCACGAAACCGATTCGACCATGGTCCGGGAAAACCTGCAGAAATACCTCCGGGTGCGAAGCTGTCCGGAGTGCAGCGGTACACGGCTCAACACCGCCTCACGTCACGTGTTCATCGACGGTGTGACGCTGCCGGCCATCACTTCCGGGTCCGTGGAAGGTTCTCTCGACTACTTCAAAGGGCTGAAGCTCGACGGCCGTCGTGGTGAGATCGCCGACAAGATCCTCAAAGAGATCCGCGCCCGCCTGCAGTTTCTCGTGGACGTCGGCCTCAACTACCTGACCCTCGACCGCAGCGCCGATACCCTCTCCGGCGGCGAGGCACAGCGTATCCGCCTCGCCAGCCAGATCGGCGCGGGGCTGGTTGGCGTCATGTATATCCTCGACGAACCGAGCATCGGGCTGCACCAGCGCGACAACGAGCGGCTGCTGCGCACGCTCACGCACCTGAGAGACCTCGGCAACACGGTGCTGGTGGTGGAGCACGACGAGGAAGCGATACGTACCGCCGACCACGTCGTCGACATCGGCCCGGGGGCCGGCGTACACGGCGGCGAGATCGTCGCCGCCGGTACCATGGACAAGATCCTCAAGAGCAGGAAATCCCTTACGGGCCAGTACCTGTCCGGGAAGAAGCAGATCGAAGTGCCCGCAGAGCGCACGCCCTACGATGCGGAGAAGGTTATCCGCCTGATCGGCGCAACCGGGAACAACCTGCAGGGGCTCACGGTCGATGTACCCTGCGGCCTGTTCACCTGCGTTACCGGTGTGTCCGGTTCCGGCAAATCGACGCTGATCAACCACACGCTCTACCCGGTGAGTGCCACGGAGCTGAACAAGGCCAGCACCTTAACGGCGGCAGACCACGAAGGCATCGAAGGCCTCGAGCACCTCGACAAAGTCGTCGACATCGACCAGAGCCCCATCGGCCGCACGCCGCGCTCGAATCCGGCCACCTACACGGGCCTCTTCACGCCAATCCGTGAACTCTTCGCCCAGACCCAGGAAGCGAGAGCCCGGGGCTACAAGCCCGGCCGCTTCAGCTTCAACGTCAAAGGCGGCCGTTGCGAGGCCTGCCAGGGCGATGGCGTGATCAAGGTGGAGATGCACTTCCTGCCGGACATCTACGTGCCCTGCGACGTCTGCAAAGGCAAACGCTACAACCGGGAAACTCTGGAAGTGAAATACAAGGGCAAGAATATCCACGAGGTCCTCGACATGACTGTGGAAGACGCCCGCGAGTTTTTCGACGCCGTGCCCATGCTGAACCGCAAACTGCAGACGCTCATGGACGTCGGCCTTTCCTATATCCGGCTCGGCCAGAGTGCGACCACACTCTCCGGCGGCGAGGCCCAGCGGGTAAAGCTGTCCCGGGAACTCTCGAAGCGGGACACCGGCCAGACCCTCTACATCCTCGATGAGCCGACGACGGGCCTGCACTTCCACGACATCGCACAACTCCTGGACGTGCTGCACCGGCTCCGGGACCACGGCAACACGGTGGTCGTCATCGAACACAACCTGGACGTGATCAAAACGGCGGACTGGATCATCGATCTCGGTCCGGAAGGCGGCTCCGGAGGCGGTCAGATCGTCGCCGTGGGAACCCCGGAAGAGCTGGTAAAGAAACGCAAGTCGCACACCGGCAAGTTCCTGAAGCCGCTCCTCACCTGAACCACGGCGTCAGCAGCGAAAGCGGTGGACCAAACGATGAACGTCGGCATCTACATCTACGACGACGCGGAGGTGCTGGATTTTTCCGGTCCCTTCGAAGTGTTCTCCACGGCAACGAGAGTCGCAGAGGCATCGGCCCCGTTTTCCGTGTTCCTCATTGCCGAGGCGCAACGCACCATCCAGGCCCGGGGCGGTTATCTCGTGCAGCCTCACTACGGTATTGACGACCACCCTGCGCTGGATCTGCTCATCGTGGTGGGTGGCGTGCACCTGAACGAAATGAAGAACCGCCGCGCGATCGCATGGATCAGGCAACAGGCGGACCAGGCCCGCCTGGTCGCCTCCGTCTGCACCGGTGCCTTTCTGCTGGCTGAAGCCGGCGTCCTCACGCATCAGCGAGTCACAACGCACTGGGAGGACATCCCCGACTTACGCTCGAGCTATCCGGAACTCACCGTTGTGGAGGAGCAGCGCTGGGTGGATGACGGTGAGGTCGTCACCTCCGGCGGGATATCTGCGGGCATAGACATGAGTCTCTACCTGGTCGGCCGCCTCGCAAGCCCTGCCCTCGCAGAGAAAACCGCGAGGCAGATGGAGTACGACTGGGTCAGAAGCTAGCGGCGCCGGCGGCCGGTTGCAGCCTCGGACCTGCTGATTTCGGAGCTGACGCCGCTTTGGTTTCTATTGCGAGCCGCGGCAGTAGAAACTCCCCTAGGCCTCCCCTCGAATCATGACAAGGAGCTCCTGCAGTTTGTCCTCCATGAGCGCCTGGTTACCCCGGGACTCAACGTTCAGCCGCAGCACCGGTTCCGTATTGGACATCCGCAGGTTGAAGCGCCAGTCATCGAACGCCACAGACAAGCCGTCGATCCTGCTGACGCGCTCTGCCTGTTCTCCGTAGCGGCTTTCCACGTCAGCAATGAGCGCAACCGGATCATCAACGACCGAGTTGATCTCGCCGCTGCAGGGGAAGCGGGCTTTCCGATCAGCCACCAGCTCAGCGAGCGTTTTGCCGCTCGTGCAGAGCAGTTGCGAGACCAGCAACCACGGAATCATGCCGGAGTCGCAATAGGCGAAGTCACGGAAATAGTGGTGGGCGCTCATCTCTCCGCCGTAGATGGCGTTTTCGCTCCGCATGCGCTCTTTGATGAAGGCATGCCCCGTCTTCGATTCGACGGGCACTCCACCCATGGCTTCGGCAATATCCACCGTATTCCAGGTGAGCCTCGGATCATGAACGATCTTTTCCCCCGGGTGATCTTTCAGAAAGGCTTCCGCCAGAAGCCCCACGATGTAGTAGCCCTCAATGAACGACCCATCCGCATCGAAGAGAAAGCACCGATCAAAATCACCGTCCCAGGCGATACCCATATCCGCTCCCGAGTCCTGGACGGCCTCGATGGTCGGCGCGCGATTCTCTTCCAGCAGCGGATTCGGCACGCCGTTCGGGAAGTGGCCGTCAGGTTCATGAAACACACGCACGAACTCGAAAGGCAGATGCGCCGCAAGCGCGTCGATCACGGCACCGGCACCCCCGTTACCCGCGTTCACAACCAGCTTTAGGGGCTTGAGCGCCCCTCGATCGACATAGGTCAACAGGTGTTCCACGTAAGAGGGCCTGGTGTCGATGCGTTCGTAGTTCCCGGCTACGGATGCATCGTCGAAGCGGCCCGCCTCGACGAGTGTCTGAATGTCGTACAGGCCGCTGTCGCCACTCACGGGTTTCGCACCCCGGCGTACGAGCTTCATGCCGTTGTAGTCCATGGGATTGTGGCTGGCGGTCACCACGATACCGCCATCCACATCCAGACTGCTGGCCGCAAAATAGATCTCCTCGGTGCCACACTGACCCACATCAAGCACATCGGCACCTGCAGCGCGCAGCCCATCGCTCAGCGCCTCCGCAAGACGCGGGCTGCTGAGACGGATGTCGTGCCCGACCGCTACGCGGCGGGCGCCCTCCACCTGGACAAAGGCGCGGCCGATACGAGCAGCGATGTCTTCATTCAGTTCATCCGGCACACGACCGCGAATGTCGTAGGCCTTGAAGCAGGTCAGTTGAGACATAGAGGTTCAAACTCAGATCAGTGATTCAGGAGCTACCAGCCTAACCGGGGAATCTGCGATTGTGGTGAAAGCTGGTGAGCGACTCGTGACTGCCTCACCGTTTTCTCTTCAGACCGCACCGTCCTGAAGCTGCCTGACCGCGTAGTCCACCGCACGGGCGGTTAACGCCATGTAGGTGATGGACGGATTCACGCAGGAGGACGAGGTCATGGCGGCGCCGTCCGTGACGAAGAGGTTGGGCACCTCATGGGCCTGGTTGAAGGCATTCAGCACCGACTCAGAAGGATCCCGCCCCATTCGCGCCGTCCCCATTTCGTGGATTGCTGAACCGCCGACCTTCTCGGCATTGTAGGTGCTGATCTCCCTGGCTCCGGCCGCGGCGAGCATCTCCCGCGCGTCGATCTGGATCTGCTCGATGATGGCCAGTTCGTTTTCAGACCAGCGGAAGGCGAAACTCACCTGCGGAATACCGAAGCGGTCGACCTTGTTCGGATGCAGCGTCATCCGGTTGTCTGCGTTCGGCAGGCATTCGCCGAACCCACCAATACTCATGGTCCAAGGCCCCGGCTCGCGCAGGGACGCCTTGAACTCGGCACCGAATCCCGGGATCAATCGCGCCATGCTCTGCCAGCCGAGACGCGAGGCCCTGCCCTGATAGCCGTAGCCGCGGAGGAACGGGAGCTCTTCGTCCGCCCGGAGATTGCGGTAGCGCGGGATGTAGATGCCATTCGGTCGCGAACCCTGCGGGTAAAACTCCTCATAGCCAGCGAAGATGCCCCGGGCGCCGGCGCCGTAGGTGTGGTCCATGAGATAGCGCCCGAGGGCGCCGCTGCCGTTGGCGAGACCGTTCGGATGCGCCTCGCTTTTCGAGTTCAACAGGATCTGCGCGCTGCCGATCGCCGAGGCGCAGAGGAACACCAGTTTGCCCCGGACCGTGCGCCGGGCGCCGCTTTCCGCATCAATCACCTGCACGGCGCTGACGCGACCGGTTTGCGGATCATGCTCGAGGCTTGCCACCACCGCGTTGGCTTCCAGCGTCAGATTGCCGGTTGCTTCCGCGGCCGGAAGGGTCGAGGAGAGGCTCGAAAAGTAGGCGCCTACGGAACAACCGCGGTGGCACGGGCCGCAGTAGTGGCAGACCCCGCGCTTCGATCCTGCCAGCGGTTCAGTAAGCACGGCCGTGCGGCCGATAGTCATGGTGCGTTCCGGAAAACTCGCCTCGATGCGTTCGCGCACATGGCGTTCGAGCACGTTCATGGCCATCGGTGCCAGAAACTCACCATCTGGCAACTGTGGCAGGCCCTCGGCGGCGCCACTCACACCAATGAAGCGTTCCACGTGGCTGTACCAGGGTGCGATGTCCGCATAGCGGATGGGCCAGTCGATGCCATGGCCGTCTTTGAGATTTGCCTCGAAATCGAGGTCGCTCCAGCGATAAACCTGACGCGCCCAGAGCAACGACCGGCCACCAACGACTCCGGCGCGGAGCCATTCAAAGGGTTGGTCCGGGTCGTAGTCGTAGGGATTTTCCGCGTCGTTGTTCCAGAAGTGGCGCGTCGTTTCGCTGAAGGCGTAACTCGTGCGCTGGATCTCGTACTGGTCGCGATAGAGATCTCGGAGCGGCAACCCTCGATACGGTGTTTCCCAGGCTGGCTGGTGCTCGCCGACATAGCCGGCGCCGTGCTCGAGCGGCCGCCCGCGCTCCAGCACCAGCGTCTTCAGGCCTCGTTCTGTGAGCTCTTTGGCGGCCCAGCCGCCGCTGATACCGGAACCAACAACAATCGCATCGAACTCCGGGGGCTGCTCGCTCATAGCTTCTTCCACCGCCGCTGCTTCATCAGCGCACCCACTGCCGGCTCTCCGTATCCCAGCGTGCATCGCCATCGTAGTGGCCGGGCACCGGCTGATAGTCGAGCTCGCTCCGGGCTGCGACTTCCGACGTGTAATAGCCGAGGACGGTGAGTTCTTTGAGTTTCTGATAGAAGGGCACTTCGCCAGACGCGCCCGGGGGTACGCTCGCGCCGCTCCCCGGGGCACCTTCGCTCGGCGGCTCCATCTCCGTGAGCAGAATTCCCTGCTGCTTGGCATCGAGATTCAGGAATCCCTTCGACCAGTGCCGCTCCGCCCCTGCTTCGAGTTCCGCGAGTCCATCCAGGAAGATCTGCTGTTCCGCCTGGGTGTACCAGTCGACGACAATCTTATGGATGAAGGCAGGCACCCCCGCTTCGATGGCTCCCGGGGTGTCCGTGGTTGGAATGATCAGTTCGGCCAGGGTAGCGATGACGTCCAGCTGTTCCGAGCCGAGGGCTCCGGACACGGGCGGAGTCGAGAGATCGATCCCTGATTCGAAGGCCCGCTGGCAGGAAGGTGACAACACCAGGCCGGCGCCGAGACCGAGGGTTTTGAGCAGATCGCGTCGCTTGTGGTCCATCAGCTCGAGTTCCTCAACTGCCCTGGGCCTCCGCTGATTCAACGTTGAGACTGACCGGCTTGTAGCCGCCGCGGCGGTGATCGCGCCACCAGATCAGACCAAAAACCGGCAGCAGCAGCACCGGAATGATAGCGACGGCCTGAAAGGATTCCACGGAGGCCACCCGCGTGACTTC
This sequence comes from Pseudomonadales bacterium, assembly GCA_965230005.1. Taxonomy (GTDB): domain Bacteria; phylum Pseudomonadota; class Gammaproteobacteria; order Pseudomonadales; family Azotimanducaceae; genus SZUA-309. The sequence goes on along the minus strand of OZ245934.1, from coordinate 3,981,611 downwards.
CGCGAGCTCCGCCTCCGACAGACCACCAAAGGCTTCCAGCCCACCAGCCGCCTCGAGCTTGGCCCGATCGAAGATAGCGCCGATCCAGGGCAGAACAAACTGCACCGCGAGTCCTCCGGCAAACCCCATGAGACCGAGAAAGAAGGCCCCACCTCGAGGGTACCGCTCCGACACGGAAGCGAGCATGGTCGGATACATGTAACACACCCCGATGCCCCAGAGCGTCGCTGCTGCGAAAGCCGGCAGGGGCGACTCCGCCAGAGACAACGTGTAGAGCCCGAGGGCGGCAAACAGACTGCCAAAGAAGAGGAGTCCTACCGGCGACACACGCTCCGCAATAGGTCCCGCAAAGTGCCGCATGACGAACATGAGCGCGCTCACGTACACGAGCAGAATGATGCCCTGCATGCCGACGACGTTGGACAAGGTGATGTCTACCCACTGGCCCGGAGCCAGTTCCGACGTCGCCGTGAGCATCATGCAGAAGAACCAGAGCAGAAAACCCGGGGACCGGCCGATTTCACGGAACATATCGCCGTAGCTGATCCCCGCCGCCACACGCTCTGTCACCGGAAATTCCGCACCGCGAACGAGAAACAGCAGCACCAGCGCCGGCCCGATCAGCAGGGCGAGATTGAGTTCCCAGGGCAATCCGAGCGCACCGAGGAGCAGGCCGAGCAATCCTCCGGCGACGATCCCCGCCGGCCACCAGGCATGGAGGATGTTCAGCCGATGGGTTTTCTCTTCCGGATAGAGGGCGGCGACGAGCGGGTTCGTGCCCGCTTCCACAGCGCCCCAGCCGAGACCTGTCAGCAGCAGGCCGCCGTAAACGAGCCAGTAGCTGCCCCAGCTCGCCCCCAGTAGAGAGGCACCGATCACCATGACGCTACCGGCGAGATAGCCGAAGGCGGCAAAGTTGAGCATCCAGCGCATACCGAGGCGGTCGAGCAGGGCGCTGCCGAACAACAGCGTCAGCGCAAATCCGATGAAGGTGGCCGCGATGACTTCACCAACCATGGCGGCTGACCGGGCAAGATCCAGCGCATCAAACAGATCGTTCTGCAGGTCGGCGGCAATGTTGGCCCGCACGGCGAAGCCCAGGCCAATCATGAAGATCGCAAGATTGGAAAGCACGAAAAGGCGACGGCGCATCCGCACACCGTCAGGAAGCGTTTCAGCCAACTGTGCGAATTCCCCCCGAAGACCGGGAGATTCTATGCCGGAGGAGGCGCTGAATGCTAACGGCGGGCCATCGATCGCGAGGGGCAGACTACGCCCCAGAAAGTAAAACGCCCGAAGCGGCGAACCGGTTCGGGCGTTGCTGGATCCGGAAGGGCATTACTTCTGCTCTTCCGTCTCCTCTACCGTCTCTTCTGCCGCTTCTGCGTAGTCGAGATCGTCGTCCTCTTCGACGCGCGGGCGATCAACCAGCTCGATGTACGCCATGGGCGCAGCATCGCCGGGACGGAAACCGCACTTCAGGATACGAGTGTATCCCCCGGGGCGATCCGCATAACGGGGACCGATCTCACTGAACAGCTTGCCGACGGCTGCCTTGTCCCGGGTCCGGGCAAAGGCCAGGCGGCGATTCGCCACCGAATCGGTCTTGGCAAGGGTGATCAGTGGCTCTGCCACCCGTCGCAGCTCTTTGGCCTTCGGCAGCGTGGTCTTGATCACCTCATGCTCGATGAGCGACGCGGCCATGTTCTTGAACATCGCCTGGCGATGGGAACTGGTCCGGTTCAGGTGTCGTCCGCTCTTACGATGACGCATGTCTCTTTCCTCTAATTACTTCTGGCGCTGCGAGTCAGCTCAGTCGTCGGCGCGCAGGCTCGCGGGCGGCCAGTTCTCCAGGCGCATACCGAGGGAAAGGCCACGGGAGGCCAGCACGTCCTTGATCTCGGTGAGCGACTTTTTACCGAGGTTCGGTGTTTTCAGCAGCTCCACTTCCGTGCGCTGAATCAGGTCGCCGATGTAGTAGATGTTCTCGGCCTTCAGGCAGTTCGCGGAACGCACCGTCAGCTCCAGATCGTCCACGGGACGAATCAGGATCGGATCGATCTCGTCTTCCTTCTCCTCGACCACGGTCTCTTCGCCGCTTTCGAGATCCACAAACACCGCCAGCTGCTGCTGGAGGATGGTCGCGGCACGACGGATCGCATCTTCCGGATCGATGGTGCCATTCGTTTCGAGATCGAGAATCAGCTTGTCGAGGTCCGTACGCTGCTCGACCCGGGCGCTTTCAACGCTGTAGGAAACACGGCGCATGGGGCTGTAGGTTGCGTCGAGGCGCAGCACGCCGATGGGACGGCTTTCTTCCTCGTCTTCCTCGATGTTGTCCACGGGCTGATAGCCACGACCGCGGGTCACGCGCGCTTCGATGCGGATTGCACCGTTGTCATTCAGCGTGCAGATCACGTGATCCGGGTTGGCGATTTCGACGTCCTGCGTGAGCTGGAAATCGCCAGCCGTCACCTGACCGCCACCTTCCTTGGCGAGGCTGATGATAGCTTCGTCCTGGTTGTGCAGAACGGCGGCAATACCTTTCAGATTCAGCAGAATGTCGATGACGTCTTCCTGAACGCCTTCGATGGTGCTGTATTCATGCAGCACGCCGTCTATCTGTACCTCGGTAATTGCACAGCCGGGCATGGAAGACAGCAGGATGCGACGCAGCGTGTTGCCGAGGGTGTGTCCGAAGCCGCGCTCGAGGGGCTCGAGAGTGACCCGGGCGCGCGTCTTCGCCATCTCCTGGATGTCGATGTTGCGCGGGGTCAGGAATTCTGTAACGGACTGGGCCATGTAGTTCATTCTCCTTGAGCCTGCTTACTTGGAGTACAGCTCGACAATGAGGTTTTCGTTGATCTCTGAGGGCAGTTCCTCGCGATCGGGATGGCGGCGGAACACACCTTCCATCTTGGTCGCGTCTACCTCTACCCACTCGACCGGTGCCCGCTGGCTGGCCACCTGCAGGGCCGCCTGAATGCGCAGCTGGCCGCGAGCTTTTTCAGCAACCGCTACCGTGTCATCGGCTGAGACCTGGTATGACGCGATGTTCACGGGCTGGCCGTTCACCAGGATCGCCTTGTGCGACACCAGCTGGCGCGCCTCGGATCGCGTGGAGCCGAAGCCCATGCGATACACGACGTTGTCGAGACGCGACTCGAGGAGCTTCAGCAGGTTGTAACCCGTGGCGCCCTTCTGCCGATCGGCTTTCTTGTAGTAGTTGCGGAACTGCTTCTCGAGCACGCCGTAGATGCGGCGTACCTTCTGCTTCTCACGCAGCTGCACCGCATAGTCCGACAGCCGCGTGCGACGCTGACCGTGGGCCCCGGGCGGATTGTCGATCCGGCACTTCGAATCGATGGGGCGCACGCCGCTCTTGTGGTACAGGTCCGTACCCTCGCGGCGAGCGAGCTTGAGTTTGGGTCCAATGTAGCGGGCCATTCCCTACCTCTTCTTCGTTTCTGGCGCGGCGTCAGACGCGGCGCTTCTTCGGCGGACGACAACCATTGTGCGGAATCGGCGTCACGTCGGAGATGCTGTTGATCTTGAGACCGGCGGCATTCAGGGCACGTACCGCGGACTCGCGACCCGGGCCAGGGCCTTTGACGAGCACGTCCACGCTCTTCATGCCGTTCTCGACAGCAACGGTGGACGCCCGCTCACAGGCAACCTGGGCTGCAAAGGGCGTGCTTTTCCGGCTGCCACGGAAACCCGAGCCACCGCTCGTTGCCCAGCAGACCGCATTACCCTGGCGATCGGTAATCGTGATAATCGTGTTGTTGAAGGAAGCGTGGATGTGGGCTACGCCATCTACCACAACTCGCTTCGTACCTTTCTTCTCAGCCATTTTTTACCTTCCGGACACGCTCAGCGTCGTTCGACTTGCGCTACTACGACGCTTAAGAGCTCTAATTCCGTTCGTTCGAGATTCCTTAGATACCGTTATTTGCGGATCGGGCGACGGGGGCCCTTGCGGGTCCGTGCGTTCGTCCGGGTGCGCTGTCCGTGCACCGGCAGACTGCGGCGATGGCGGATACCGCGGTAGCAACCGAGGTCCATGAGCCGCTTGATCGACATGTTCTTTTCCCGGCGCAGGTCGCCCTCGACCGTCATGGCCGAGATCTGGGCACGAATGGCGTCGAGCTTGTCCTCGCCGATGTCCTGGATCTTCGTGCTCGGGTCGACGCCGACGGTCTCGCAGATCTTCGCCGCGGTGGTGCGACCGATTCCGTAGATGTAGGTCAGCGAAATACCCGCGTGCTTGTTGTCTGGGATGTTGATACCGGCAATACGTGCCATGCGCTTACGCTCCTAGTTACTCTTCTCGGCGTCGGGTCTCAGCCCTGACGCTGCTTGTGCCGGGGCTCTGCACTGCAGATAACCCGCACAACGCCGTTCCGCTTGATGATCTTGCAGTTCCGGCAGATCTTTTTGACTGATGCTCTGACTTTCATCGTTCCTACCTCTTACCCCGTCGCTCAGCGAACGCGGGCATTACGGCCGTAGCCTTTCAGATTCGATTTCTCCATGAGCTTCGCGTACTGGCTGGACATGAGGTGCGACTGCACCTGCGACATGAAGTCCATGGCCACCACGACGACGATGAGGAGCGCCGTGCCGCCAAGCTGGAAGGTGATGTTGAAGGCGACGATCATGAATTCCGGCAGCAGACACACGGCGGTGACGTAAAGCGAGCCGAAGACCGTAAGCCGGGTGATCACGTCGTCGATGTACTTGGCCGTCTGCTGCCCCGGGCGGATGCCTGGGACGTACGCGCCCTGGCGCTTCAGATTGTCGGCCACGTCCTTCGGATCAAACATGATCGCCGTATAAAAGAAGCTGAAGAAAATGATCCCGCCAGCAAACATCAGGATGTAAAGCGGCTGACCGGGAGACAGCACGAGGGCGATCTGCTGGAGCCAGTCCATGCCCGGCGAGTTACCAAACCACTGAGCGATCGACGCCGGTGCGAGCAGCAGGCTGGACGCAAAGATCGCCGGGATAACGCCGGCCATATTGATCTTCAGCGGCAGGTGCGAAGCCTGGCCCTGGAACACGCGGCGACCCTGCTGACGCTTGGCGTAGTTGACGGTGATGCGGCGCTGAGCACGCTCCACGTAAACGACGATACCAACAATGGCGATGGCCAGCGCACCGATCACAAGCAGAGCAATGATGTTGATATCGCCCTGGCGCGCAGCCTCGAAGGATTGCCCGATCGCCGACGGGAAGCCGGAAACGATGCCCGCGAAAATGATGAGCGAGATGCCGTTACCCACCCCACGCTCCGTGATCTGCTCACCGAGCCACATCATGAACAGCGCACCGGTGACCAGCGTCGTGGTTGCCACGAACAGGAACCCGAAGCCGGGCGCAAAGGCGAGACCCTGGTTAGCCAGGGTGACAGACAGGGACGTACCCTGAATCAGAGCGATCAGCAGCGTGCCGTAGCGCGTGTACTGCGTGATCTTGCGGCGGCCCGACTCCCCTTCCTTGCGCAGCTGCTGCAGGGACGGGTACATCATCGACATGAGATTCATGATGATGCTCGAAGTGATATAGGGCACCACGCCGAGGGCCAGAATACTCATGCGCTCCAGGGCACCGCCTGAGAACATGTTGAAGAGATCCAGGATGCCGCCCTGCTGCTGATCGAACAGCGCAGCAAGACGCTCCGGATTGATGCCGGGCACAGGGATGTGCGTGCCGGCCCGATACACGAGCAGCGCCATCAGCACGAACAGCAGCCGGCTGCGAAGCTCAGAGAGCCCCGCGGCCGCGCCTGCCAGTTGTCCTGGATTGCTTGCCATCAGTCTTCTACCTTGCCTCCGGCAGCCTCAATCGCTGCTTTGGCACCTTTGGTGACTCCGAGACCTTTAACCGTTACGGCCCGGGTGAGTTCTCCGGAGAGAATGACCCGCGCACGCTTCATGTTCCGCGACACGACATTGGCCGCCTGCAGGGCCGCCAGATCGATCACGTCTGCGTCCATCGCGTTCAGTTCGGAGAGCCGCACTTCCGTGGTGGTGAGCCCCACCCGGGAACGGAAACCGAACTTCGGTACGCGCTGCTTGAGAGGCTGCTGCCCCCCTTCGAAACCCGGACGGACACCGCCGCCGGACCGAGCCTTCTGACCCTTCTGCCCGCGCGCAGCGGTCTTACCCCAACCGGAACCGGGGCCACGACCGACGCGGCGCTTCGTTTTTCTGCTGCCCGGAGCCGGGCCGATGCTGTTGAGCCGCATGGCTACTCTCCTTCCACCTGCAGCAGGTAGTTAACCCGATTGATCATGCCGCGAACGGCAGGAGTGTCTTCCACCTCCACCGTGTGACCGATGCGACGCAGACCCAGACCTGCGACACAGGCCTTGTGCTTTTTCAGCCGCCCCGCAGGGCTCTTGACCAAAGTCACGCGTACGGTTTTTTCACTCATGACTGCTACCTTTAACTGCTCTAAACGCTGGACGCCTGCCTCAGGCGCCGATCTCCGCGACGGACTTACCGCGCTTCGCTGCTACCGCTTCCGGCGAACGCATGTTCTGCAGGGCATCGAAGGTGGCTCGAACCACGTTCACGGGGTTCGTGGAGCCGTAGCTCTTGCAGAGCACGTTGTGCACGCCGGCCGCTTCCAGCACTGCGCGCATGGTGCCCCCGGCAATCACACCGGTACCTTCGGAGGCCGGCTGCAGGTAAACCTTCGAGGCGCCGTGGCGGCCGACCGTCGGATACCAGATCGTGTCGCCATTGAGCTCCACGTCGACGATGCTCTGCCGCGCAGCCTGCATGGCCTTCTGGATCGCCAGAGGCACTTCCCGAGCCTTACCGCGGCCGAAGCCGACCCGTCCGTCGCCATAGCCCACGACGGTCAGCGCGGTGAAGCCGAAAATCCGACCGCCTTTGACCACCTTGGCCACCCGGTTCACCTGAACCAGCTTCTCGACCAGGCCTTCTTCCTGAATCTCGTCGGTGTATGCCATGCCTTAAAACTCCAATCCGCCTTCGCGCGCGGCATCTGCCAGCGCTTTGACCCGGCCGTGATACTTGTAACCCGAGCGGTCGAAAGCTACCGCAGATACGCCGGCTGCCTTGGCACGCTCGGCGATGAGCTGACCGACTTTGCTGGCCGCGTCGACGTTGCCGGTGGCACCGGCCCGCAGGTCCTTATCCAGCGTGGACGCTGCCGCCAGCACCTTGTCCCCTTCCGGCGCGATGATCTGCGCGTAGATGTGCTTCGGCGTGCGGTAGACCGACAAACGGACGGCCTGCAGCTCACGCATCTTGGCGCGGCCTCGCCGGGCTCGCTTAAGCCGTGCTGCTTTCTTATCCATCTCTGTGCCTTCTGACTCTGTTCTCTTGTTGCGCTCTGCTTGTTTCGGCGCTGCTTATTTCTTCTTCGCTTCCTTCCGGCGCACTCGCTCATCGGCGTAGCGCACGCCTTTGCCTTTGTAAGGCTCCGGCGGCCGGAAAGCGCGGATCTCGGCGGACACCTGCCCGACGAGCTGATTGTCCATGCCGGATACGACGATCTCGGTCTGGCTGGGCGTCTCGGCCGTCACACCGTCCGGGAGTTCGTACTCCACGGGGTGAGAAAAGCCGAGCTGCAGATTCAACTTCTTGCCTTGCGCCTGAGCTCGATAGCCAACTCCCTGCAGCTGCAGGCGGCGCTCGAAGCCGTTGGACACGCCGGTCACCATGTTGCTGACCAGCGCGCGCATGGTTCCAGACAGCGCCTTGGCCGACTTGCTGCCGTTCTTGGCCGCAAAGGTCAGCGCGTTGTCGTCTCCCTGCTTGATCTCGACGTCGGCATGAACGTCCATTTCCATGGCGCCCTTGCCGCCCTTCACGCTGATGTGCTGGCCGTCGATCTTCACTTCGACGCCCGAGGGCAGGGCGATCGGATTGTTCGCGATACGGGACATCTCAAAAAACCTTCAGCTGACTACCGTTAAAACACCGTGCACAGCACTTCGCCGCCGACACCGGCTTCCCGGGCTGCACGATCGGACAGCAGACCCTTGTTGGTGCTGACGATGGCGACGCCCAGGCCACCGCGGACCTTCGGCAATTCCTCGCAGGCCTTATAGACCCGCAGCCCCGGCCGGCTGACCCGGGCAATTTCTTCGATGACCGGCGCGCCGTTGTGGTACCGGAGGCTCACGGAGAGGCTCGGCTTGGCACTTTCTTCGACGCTGTAGTCTTCGATGTAGCCTTCATCCTTCAGCACCTTGCAGATGGCCACCTTGGCCTTCGAGGCCGGCATGACAACGTCCGGATGATTCGCCGACTGCGCATTACGGATGCGCGTGAGCAGATCGGCGATGGGATCTTGCATGGACATAAGCGCGCTCCTTACCAGCTGGCCTTGACCAGGCCAGGCACGTCACCTCGCATGGCCGCTTCGCGCAGCTTGTTCCTGGCCAGACCGAACTTGCGGTATACGGCATGAGGCCGGCCCGTGAGGCCGCAGCGGCGCTGCTGGCGCGACGGCGACGCATCACGCGGCAGCTTCTGCAGCTTGATCTGCGCTTCCCAGCGATCTTCGTCACTGGCGTTCCGGTCGTTGATGATCGCTTTGAGCGCCGCGCGCTTGGCCGCGTACTTGGCCACCGTCTTAGCGCGCTTCTTTTCCCGCTCGACCATTGAAATCTTTGCCATCTGTCCGCTTCCTAGTTTCTGAACGGAAAGTTGAACGCGCGGAGCAGGGCCAGGCCCTCTTCATTGGTACGCGCGCTGGTGGTAATTGCGATGTCCATGCCGCGGATCTTGTCGATCTTGTCGTAATCGATCTCGGCGAAGACGATCTGCTCCTGAATACCCATGGCAAAGTTGCCACGGCCGTCGAAGGAGCGCGGGTTCAGACCCCGGAAATCGCGCATCCGCGGGATCGCGATGCTGATCAGCCGCTCCACGAATTCATACATCCGCGCCCGACGCAGCGTCACCTTGCAGCCATTCGGAAAGCCCTCGCGAATCTTGAAACCGGCTTCCGACTTTCGGGCGTTCTGAATCACAGGCTTCTGTCCCGCGATCAGCGTCATGTCATTGACCGCGTTCTCCATGATCTTCCGATCGGCGATGGCTTCGCCCACGCCCATGTTGAGCGTGATCTTCTCGAGACGCGGCACCTGCATGACGTTATCGAGGCCCAGATCCTTCTGGAGCTGGGGCCGGATCTCGTCCAGGTACTTTTTGTATAGGTCTGTCATTGCTTTCTCGTAAGCGCTCAGTCGATGACTTTTTCGTTGGATTTGAAGAAACGCACGCGCTTGCCGTCTTCCGTGCGGATACCGACGCGGTCAGCCTTGTCTGCCTCGTCGTTCCAGATGGCCACGTTGGAAATCTGAATCGGCGCTTCCTGCTCGACGATACCGCCGCGCTGACCGATATTCGGATTCGGGCGCTGATGCTTCTTCACCAGGTTTACGCCGGAGACGAGCAGCCGCCCGTCCGCGAGCACCTTGATAACGTCGCCACGCTTGCCTTTGTCGCGGCCTGCAATCACAACGACTTCGTCGTCTTTTTTTATCTTCAACATACTGTTTTCCGGACACGCTCAGCGGCATTTAACTCGCAGTTACTTTGACGCTTCAGAGCTGTTTTTCCGTTCGTTCTCGTTTCTATTCCTTCGTATCGCTTCCATCCAGTCCTAAAGGACTTCCGGGGCCAGCGAGATGATCCGCATGAAGTTTTCCGTGCGGAGCTCGCGGGTTACCGGACCGAAAATCCGGGTTCCAACCGGCTGGTTCTGCTGGTTCAGCAGCACCGCTGCGTTCTGATCGAAGCGGATGATGGAGCCGTCAGGGCGGCGCACACCTTTACGGGTGCGGACCACTACGGCGTTCATCACCTGGCCTTTCTTCACCCGGCCCCGGGGAATCGCTTCCTTCACGGTGACCTTGATGATGTCGCCAATGCCCGCGTAGCGGCGATGGGAGCCGCCCAGCACCTTGATGCACTGGACCTTACGGGCGCCGCTGTTGTCGGCGATCTCCAGCATGGTTTCCGTCTGAATCACCGGCTTATACCTCGCGCGCCTTCTCGTCGATGCTCTTCAGCATCCACGTCTTGGTTTTCGACAGGGGCCGGCACTCGGAGACCGTCACCGTGTCGCCGATGGAACAGGCGTTGTCCTCATCGTGCGCATGGATCTTCGAGGAACGGCGGATGATCTTTCCGTAAACCGGGTGCTGCACGCGGCGCTCGATGAGCACCGTGATGGTCTTGTCCATCTTGTTGCTGACGACCGTACCGGTCACGGTACGCGCCAGCGTTTCGGCTGCTTGAGCTTCTTCAGCCATTTCGCTTCTCCTGGATCAGCGTTTTCACCCGCGCGATGTCCTTCTTCGTTTCCTTCAACAGATGCACCTGACCCAACTGGCCGGAGGCTTTCTGCATGCGGATGTTGAAATGCTGCTTGCGCAGATCGAGGAGCTGCTCGGTGAGTTCCTGCACGCTCTTTTCTCTGAGTTCTTTCACGTCAACGCTCATGGCTTACATTGCCGTCCGCTTCACGAAGGTGGTCTTGAAGGGCAGCTTGGCTGCCGCGAGACGAAACGCATCGCGCGCCTCGTCCTCACTCACACCTTCCATCTCATAGAGGACGCGACCTGGCTGGATCTGGCAGACCCAGTACTCGACGCTGCCCTTACCTTTACCCTGACGCACTTCCAGCGGCTTCTTGGTGATCGGCTTGTCCGGGAACACGCGGATCCAGATCTTGCCGCCCCGCTTTACGCGCCGGGTCATGGCGCGACGACCGGCTTCGATCTGACGCGCCGTCATGCGACCGCGACCCACGGCTTTGAGACCGAACTCGCCGAAGCTGACCTTGCCGCCGCGCAGTGCGAGACCACGGTTGCGGCCTTTGTGCTGCTTACGGAATTTGGTTCTCTTTGGCTGCAACATGACTTCTTATCCTTGTGCTGCGGCTTGACCCGCTTCTTCACCGGAACCGATGACCTCACCCTTGAAGACCCAGACCTTGATGCCGAGGACGCCGTAGGTGGTTTTCGCTTCCCAGGTGGCGTAGTCGATGTCCGCGCGCAGCGTATGCAGCGGCACGCGGCCTTCGTGATACACCTCGGAGCGCGCAATCTCCGCGCCGCCGAGCCGGCCCGCAACGCGCACCTTGATGCCTTCCGCACCCAGGCGCATGGCGTTCTGAATCACCCGACGCATGGCGCGACGGAACTGCACCCGGCGCTCGAGCTGCTGGGCAACGTTCTGCGCCACCAGCAGTGCGTCCAGTTCAGGCTTTCTGATCTCTTCGATATTGATGTGCACCGGCACACCCATCATCTTCGAGACCTCGCCGCGCAGCCGCTCGACGTCTTCACCTTTCTTGCCGATCACGATACCCGGGCGCGCCGTGTGGATCGTGATCCGCGCAGTCTGCGCCGGGCGCTCGATGTCGATGCGCGACACGGACGCCTGAGCGAGACGCTTGCGCAGGAAATCCCGGACTTCCAGATCGTTCAGCAGGTAATCCGGATAGTTCTTCTTATCCGCATACCACACGGAGGTGTGGTCCTTGACGATGCCCAGGCGAATGCCGGTGGGATGTACTTTCTGACCCATGCTCTTTCCTACTCGTCCGTGACCGTCACGGTGATGTGGCTGGAACGCTTGAAGATGCGATCCGCGCGACCTTTAGCGCGAGGTCGGATGCGCTTCATGGTCATTCCTTCGTTGACGAAGACCTCGGCGACCTTGAGCTCATCGATGTCTGCGCCTTCGTTGTTCTCGGCGTTGGCGATGGCAGACTCCAGCACCTTGCGGACCAGCACGGCACCTTTCTTCGTGGAGAAGTTCAGGATGTCGAGGGCATCCGCCACGGGCTTGCCACGCACCTGGTCCACCACCAGTCGTGCTTTCTGCGGCGAAATCTGAAGCCGCTTGGCCGTTGCACTAACCTGCATCGTTCTTATCTCCGCGCCTTCTTGTCCGCCGCGTGACCGCGGTAGGTCCGCGTCGGCGCAAATTCACCCAGCTTGTGGCCAACCATGTCTTCGTTGATCACCACCGGCACGTGCTGACGGCCGTTGTGGATCGCAATGGTCAGACCAACCATGTCCGGCAGGACCATGGACCGCCGGGACCAGGTCTTGATCGGACGCTTGTCGTTGTTGGCAGCCGCCGTCTCCACCTTCTTCATGAGGTGCAGATCGACAAACGGGCCCTTATGCAGCGATCTGGGCATGCTTATCTCCTACCTCTGCGACGAACGATGAGTTTGTCCGTGCGCTTGTTGCTGCGGGTCTTGTAACCCTTCGTGGGCACACCCCAGGGCGTGACCGGATGACGACCACCGGAGGTCTTACCCTCACCACCACCGTGCGGGTGATCGACGGGGTTCATGGCCACACCGCGGACCGTCGGACGCACGCCGCGCCAGCGCTTGGCGCCTGCCTTACCGAGCGAGCGCAGGTTGTGCTCGCTGTTGCCGACCTCGCCCAGCGTTGCCCGGCACTCGGCCAGCACGCGACGCATTTCACCGGAGCGCATACGCAGCGTTGCGTAGGTCCCTTCCCGGGCCACGAGCTGACAGGAGGAGCCTGCGCTCCGCACCATCTGCGCGCCTTTACCCGGCTTCAGCTCCACGCAGTGGATGACGCTACCGACGGGAATGTTTCTGAGCGCCATGGCGTTACCGGCACGGATCGGCGCCGTGGATCCACTCATGAGCTCGTCACCCGCCTTCACACCCCGGGGAGCGATGATGTAGCGACGTTCGCCATCGGCGTACTTCAGCAGCGCCAGGTTGGCGGTCCGGTTCGGGTCGTACTCGAGGCGCTCCACAACGGCAGGGATGCCGTCCTTGTTGCGCTTGAAGTCGATGATCCGGTAGTGCTGCTTGTGGCCGCCACCGCGATGCCGCGTGGTGATGCGGCCCGCATTGTTGCGGCCACCGGTCTTGCTCTTCTTGGCAATGAGCCCTTTGTGCGGCTTGCCTTTGTGCAGCTCCGGATTGACGACCTTGACGACAAAGCGCCGTCCCGGGGAAGTCGGTTTTGCTTTTACAACAGCCATTTGCCTAGTCCGCTCCCAGGTAATCGAGTTCCTGGCCAGCGGCCACTCGAACGTATGCTTTCTTCCAGTCCTTCTTGCGGGAGGTACCGCGGAAGGTCCGCTTGTGCTTGCCCTTGACGTTGAGCGTGGTCACTTTGTCCACGGTCACGCCGAAAAGCGTTTCCACGGCTTCTTTGATCTCTGCTTTGGTGGCGCTCTTCGCCACCTTGAAGCCGTACTGGTTGCTCTGCTCACCCTGGATGGCCACTTTCTCGGAGAAGTGCGGCTCGACGAGCACGGTGAAAACGCGTTCCTGATTCATGCCAGCGCCTCCTCGAGCTTCTTCAGGGCGCCAACGGTAATCAGCACCTTCTCGTGGGAGAGCAGGCTGACCGGATCCACGCCCTGCACGTCGCGGACGTCGACGTCTTTCAGGTTGCGCGACGCGAGATACAGATTCTCGTCGACGTCGTCACTGACGATCAGGACGTTCGACAGAGACAGCGCATCGAGCGCGGCCACCAGCCCTTTGGTTTTCGGAGCGTCGACCGTGAAGGACTCACAGGCGACGAGACGATCCTGCCGGATCAGCTCGGAGAGAATGCACTGCAGCGCACCGCGGTACATTTTCCGGTTCACCTTCTCGCTGTGGTCCTGCGGACGCGCCGCAAAGGTCGCGCCGCCGCCACGCCAGATCGGGCTGCGGATCGTGCCCGCACGAGCGCGACCCGTGCCTTTCTGCCGCCAGGGCTTGCGGCCACCGCCGCGAACGTCGGAGCGGCTCTTCTGGGCTTTCGTGCCCTGCCGGCCGCCGGCCATGTAGGCCACGACGACCTGGTGCACGAGGGCCTCGTTAAACTCTCGTCCAAAGGCGGCTTCGGAGATCTCCACGCTGCCGTCGTTGGTTGCCAAGTTCAGGTTCATACGTTGCTTTCCTTAAGTGTCCCGAGAGCAGCTTGCTACCTCAGGCCTTCACCGCTGGACGGATGTAAACGTCGCCGCCTGCTGGTCCGGGCACGGCGCCCTTGATCAGCAGCAGATTTCTTTCGCTGTCCACGCGAACCACTTCGAGGTTCTGCGTGGTCACCTGTACGTTGCCGAGGTGACCGGACATCTTCTTGCCTTTGAAGACTCGACCCGGCGTCTGACACTGGCCGATGGAGCCCGGCGCCCGGTGCGAAATGGAGTTGCCGTGGGTATTGTCCTGGCCACGGAAGTTCCAGCGCTTGATGGTGCCGGCGTAGCCTTTACCTTTGGATACACCGCGCACGTCGACTTTCTGGCCTTCCTCGAACTGCTCGACGGTCATCTCACCGCCTACTTCCAGCTCTTCCGGCAGCTCGTCGATGCGGAACTCCCAGAGACCACGACCGGCGGAAACCTTCGCCTTGGCGAACTCGCCTGCCACCGGCTTCGTTACCCGGTTCTGCTTCACATCACCGGCAGTGACCTGGATGGCCGTGTAGCCGTCGCTGTCCTCGGTCTTGAGCCGGGTGATGCGATTCGGTGCAACTTCGATCACCGTCACGGGCACAGAGGCGCCGTCTTCAGTGAAGACCCGCGTCATGCCGCTCTTTCTGCCTACCAGACCAATTGCCATTGCTCGTTCCGTTCTCTGACTCTTCGTTTCCAAAACCGCACGTCTTGAAGATGGCAAAACCGTTTACCCGCTGGCTCATTGCTGAGTGCTGGTAAACGGTTCGCTGCTCTTCGCCAGCCCCCTATCGGGGCCTTGTCGAGCCACCGGCTTTTCCGGTGGCCAAAAAAAAGCGCCGGACTTTTCAGGGTCCGGCGGTTTCATTAATTCAAGCTGATCTGTACTTCCACGCCTGCTGCGAGGTCGAGCTTCATGAGAGCGTCTACGGTCTTCTCGGTCGGCTCGACGATATCCAGCATGCGCTTATGGGTACGAATCTCGTACTGGTCGCGGGCGTCTTTATTGACGTGCGGCGATACCAGCACTGTAAAGCGCTCTTTGCGGGTCGGCAGCGGAATGGGGCCTTTCACCTGGGCACCCGTGCGCTTTGCCGTATCGACGATTTCCTGAGTCGATACGTCAATGAGCTTATGGTCAAACGCCTTCAGGCGTATACGAATCCGCTGGTTCTGCACCCGCTGAAACTCCGATAAATAGTGTTTTGCTCCGTCTGCCGCGATGAGTACTAGTTATAGCGGCTTCTGGATGACCCCGGGGTTGATCCCACCCCGTTGCGCCTTTCGAGTCCGGTCTCCGGGTTCCTGGAGAGCACGGACGTCCCCGCAGCGCACCTGCCGCGGCTCTTCGGCCGCCGGCAAAAAAGGAGCGCGAATAATACAGATGGCCCCAGGGCCACGCAACAGTTCACACTCAAGAAACTTCGAGAAATCTCGGCCCGGTACGATCGTGCGCCAAAGGCGCGATTTCGAGCGGAGCCGGAGAGGGAAGAGCCCGGACGGCGCCCTGTTAAGGAGCGACAGAACCGGGCTCTTGTGGCTTTTTCGTCAGCTACGCTGACGGAAGGCGACGGTTACTCCTTAATGGTGGTAACCACGCCTGCGCCGACCGACAGGTTAAGGCAGTTTGCGGGAGCAAACTGCTCAGCCGTACGGTTGGCGCGACGGATCACTCTTTGATCGTGGTAACCACGCCTGCGCCGACCGTACGGCCCCCTTCACGGATCGCGAAGCGCTGACCTTCTTCCATGGCGATCGGGCTGATCAGCGTCACCACCATGTTCACATTGTCGCCCGGCATGACCATCTCAACGTCCGCCGGCAGCTCGCAGGTTCCCGTCACGTCCGTCGTCTCAAAGAAAAACTGCGGACGGTAGCCCTTGAAGAACGGCGTGTGGCGACCACCCTCGTCCTTCGACAGCACGTAAACCTCGCTCTCGAACACCGTGTGCGGCGTGATCGAACCCGGCACCGCCAGCACCTGGCCGCGCTCAACTTCCTCACGCTTCGTACCGCGCAGCAGCACGCCCACGTTCTCGCCCGCACGACCTTCGTCAAGCAGCTTCCGGAACATCTCAACGCCCGTACAGGTCGTCGTCTGCGTATCCCGGATACCGACAATCTCGATCTCGTCGCCGACCTTGATGATGCCCCGGGCCACACGACCCGTGACCACCGTGCCCCGACCAGAGATCGAGAACACGTCCTCGATCGGCATCAGGAACGGCTGATCCACCGGACGCTCCGGCTCCGGAATGTAGTCATCGAGCGCTTCCACCAGCTTCTGTACCGCCGGCGAACCAATGTCGCTCTGGTCGCCTTCCAGCGCCTTCAGCGCCGAACCGATGATGATCGGCGTGTCGTCGCCCGGGAACTCGTACTGGTCCAGAAGCTCACGCACTTCCATCTCAACCAGCTCCAGGAGCTCTTCGTCATCGACCATGTCGGCCTTGTTCATGAACACGACAATCTTCGGTACACCGACCTGGCGCGACAGCAGGATGTGCTCGCGGGTCTGCGGCATCGGGCCGTCAGCAGCGGAGACCACCAGAATGGCACCGTCCATCTGGGCGGCACCGGTGATCATGTTCTTCACGTAGTCCGCGTGTCCCGGGCAATCCACGTGTGCGTAGTGGCGGTTGCTCGACTCGTACTCAACGTGCGAGGTCGCAATCGTAATACCGCGCTCGCGCTCTTCCGGCGCATTGTCAATCTCGCCGAAATCCTTCGTCTCGCCGCCATAGGCCTCAGCACAGACCTTCGTCAGCGCCGCCGTCAGCGTCGTCTTACCATGGTCAACGTGTCCAATCGTCCCCACGTTAACGTGCGGCTTTGTACGCTCAAATTTCTCTTTGGCCATTTTCCTTACCCTCTTTGGTGCTGTTTGGCGCTAACGGTTAATGATGCTTTCGGCAATGCTGTCAGGCACTTCCGAATACTTGGCGAATTCCATGGTGTAGTTCGCACGACCCTGGGTCGCCGACCGCAGGTCCGTGGAGTAGCCGAACATTTCGGACAGCGGCACGTCGGCACGAACGATTTTGCCGGCTGGATTTTCATCCATGCCTGCAATCATGCCGCGACGGCGGTTCAGGTCACCGACCACGTCACCCATGTACTCTTCCGGCGTGACCACCTCAACGCTCATGATCGGCTCGAGGAGCACGGGGTTCGCATTCTGCGCGCCTTCCTTGAGCGCCATGGAACCGGCGATCTTGAAGGCCATCTCCGAGGAGTCGACCTCGTGGAAGGAGCCATCGTGCAGCGTCGCTTTCACGCCGATGAGCGGATAGCCGGCAATGACGCCGTTCTGCATCTGCTCCTGAATGCCCTTGTCCACGGCAGGAATGTACTCCCGCGGCACGACACCGCCGACGATCTCGTCGACGAACTGGTAGATCTTGCCTTCTTCCTCTTCATCGACGTACGGCTCGAGCTTCACCCAGACGTGCCCGTACTGGCCGCGACCACCGGACTGGCGGACGAACTTGCCTTCCTGATCGACGCTGGAGCGGATCGTTTCCCGGTAGGCCACCTGCGGCTTACCAATGTTCGCTTCCACGCCGAATTCCCGCTTCATGCGGTCGACGATGATGTCGAGGTGCAGCTCGCCCATACCGGAAATAATGGTCTGACCAGACTCCTCGTCGGTCTCCACCCGGAAGGATGGGTCTTCCTGGGCCAGCTTGCCCAGCGCCACGCCCATCTTTTCCTGGTCCGGTACCGACTTCGGCTCCACGGCAACGGAGATCACCGGCTCCGGGAACTCCATGCGTTCCAGCGTGATGATGGAATCCTGGGCACAGAGCGTGTCACCGGTGGTGACGTCTTTCAGACCGATGGCGGCGGCAATGTCGCCAGCGCGCACTTCCTTGATCTCGTTCCGGTCGTTCGAGTGCATCTGCACCATCCGGCCCACACGTTCACGCTTGCCTTTGACCGGGTTGTAGACCTGGTCGCCAGAGCTCAGGACGCCGGAGTAAACACGGAAGAACGTCAGCGTGCCCACAAAGGGATCTGTTGCGATCTTGAAGGCGAGCGCCGCAAAAGGCGCGTCGTCGTCCGCACCGCGGGTATCGGTGGTTTCGTCGTCCTCGAGGACACCTTCGATGGCCTTAACCTCGGTCGGCGCCGGCATGTACTCGATCACGCCGTCGAGCATGGCCTGCACGCCCTTGTTCTTGAAGGCAGAGCCGCAGAGCGCAGGCACGATTTCGTTGGCCAGCGTCCGGATACGCAGCCCCTGCTTGATCTCTTCCTCGGTAAGGTCACCCTCTTCGAGGTACTTCTCCATGAGCTCTTCCGTGGCTTCGGCCGCGTTCTCGACCATCTGCTCACGCCAGTGATCGGCGTCGGCCTGCATGTCTTCCGGGATGTCGGCCAGGTCATAGGTGAGACCCTGGTCTTCCTCGTTCCAGAGGATGGCCTTCATCCGGATGAGGTCGACCACGCCTTTGAAGTCCTCTTCTGCGCCGATGTTCAGCTGAATCGGCACGGGATTGGCGCCAAGGCGCTCCTTGATCTGCTCGACCACACGGAGGAAGTCGGCACCGGCCCGGTCCATCTTGTTGACGAACACCATGCGCGGTACTTCGTAGCGGTTGGCCTGACGCCAGACCGTCTCCGACTGGGGCTCAACGCCCGAGGTGCCGCAGAAGACCACAACCGCGCCGTCGAGCACACGCAGGCTACGCTCCACCTCAATGGTGAAGTCGACGTGTCCGGGGGTGTCGATGATGTTGACGCGGTGCTCGTCGAACTGCTGGTTCATTCCGCTCCAGAAGCAGGTCGTCGCAGCCGACGTAATGGTGATGCCCCGTTCCTGTTCCTGCTCCATCCAGTCCATGGTGGCTGCACCGTCGTGCACCTCACCAATCTTGTGGGACAGGCCGGTGTAGAAAAGCACCCGCTCCGTGGTCGTGGTCTTACCGGCATCCACGTGCGCCACGATACCGATGTTGCGGTAGCGGGATAGGGGGGTCTTGCGAGCCATGATGCTCTCCGTAAAGGTTGTATTCCGTTAATGGTTCCGGCCGACGCTCAACACAAGTCGCCGGCCGGCCCTCTTTTCTCGCGACTAGGGGGCCTAGCGCCTAGAAGCGATAGTGCGAGAAGGCTTTGTTCGCCTCCGCCATGCGGTGCGTGTCTTCCCGCTTCTTCACGGCCGTGCCGCGGCCGTCCGCTGCATCCATGAGCTCGCCGGCGAGGCGCGCGGCCATGGACTTCTCACCGCGGTTCCGGGCGCTGTCCACGAGCCAGCGCATGGCAAGGGCCTGGCGACGTGACGGGCGCACTTCCACGGGCACCTGATAGGTTGCACCACCAACCCGGCGGGACTTCACCTCCACGTAGGGGGCCACGGCATCCAGCGCCTTCTCGAAGACTTCGACCGGATCGTTGTTGTCCCGTTCCTGAATACGGGTCAGCGCGCCGTAAACGATACGTTCGGCGACGGCTTTCTTACCGCTGACCATCACGTGGTTGATGAACTTCGCAACCGTCTGGTTGTGATATTTGGGATCGGGAAGGATTTCGCGCTTAGCGACGACTCTGCGTCTGGGCATTTCTCTCTCCTTGCTTCAGGTGGGTCCCCGAGATGACCGTTGCGGTCCATGTCCGGGGCCTTACTTGAGAGCTGGGGGCCAACTGGGTGTCCGCCCCCTCTCGCAATGTAACTCTGAAAGTTTCTGGTTTAGTGAATTCTCGCTGGCGTCGATGACAGAGCCGTCATCGCGTCGCCATTACTTCGGCCGCTTGGCGCCGTACTTGGATCGCCCCTGCCGACGGTCGGAGACGCCGGAAGTATCCAGGGTGCCGCGGATCGTGTGATAGCGGACACCGGGCAGGTCCTTGACCCGACCGCCGCGGATCAGCACAACGGAGTGTTCCTGCAGGTTGTGGCCTTCGCCACCGATGTAGGACGTCACTTCATAGCCGTTGGTCAGGCGCACGCGGCAGACCTTGCGCAGCGCCGAGTTCGGCTTCTTGGGCGTGGTGGTGTACACGCGGGTGCATACGCCGCGCTTCTGCGGGCTGCCCTGCAGCGCGGGGACGATGCTTTTCTCGGCCTTGCGCTTGCGCGGCTTTCTGATCAGTTGGCTTACCGTTGCCATTATTTTCCTCTGCACGCTCAGCGGCGTTTCACTTGCAGTTACTACGACGCTTCAGAGCTGCTTTCTAGTTCGTTCGAGCTTCCGTAGCCACGCCACAAAAACTCTTCGATTCAATCAGTTAGGTCGTTTCGAAGCGGGCTTCCGACCTGCGTTTTCTGGGGTCACCCCCGAAAGAGCGCGGCATTCTAATCGCCTCGGTGCTGAGAAGCAATCTTCTCCGCAGGACCGGGCCCCGCACGAAAAAGCCCCGGAATCCGGGGCTTTCGGCCAGTTCGTTTCAGCAACCGGGGAGGCAGGCGCCTGCGCCTGCCTCACACAGCTTCCGGCCTTAGGAGCCTTCGCCGGAGAGCGCTTCGGACAGTGCCGCTTCGACCTCGTCGGCCGTTGCGCCCTGTTCCTTGGCAATCCGGGCGGCGAGCTCCTCTTCCCGGCGACGCTTGCGGTCGCTGTGGTAAGTGAGGCCGGTACCTGCCGGAATCAGTCGTCCAACGACGACGTTTTCCTTCAGGCCGCGCAGGAAGTCCTGCTTGCCGGTCACCGCAGCTTCAGTCAGCACCCGCGTGGTCTCCTGGAAGGAGGCAGCGGAGATGAAGGATTCCGTGGCCAGCGAGGCCTTGGTGATACCCAGCAGCACCCGCTCGTAGTCCGCAGGCTGCTTGCCTTCGGCTTCGAGCTCCTCGTTGACCTCCGTGAGACGGATGTACTCGAGCTGCTCACCGCGGATGAGGTGCGATTCACCGGAATCGGTGATCTCGGCCTTGCGCAGCATCTGCCGGACGATCACTTCAATGTGCTTGTCGTTGATCGTCACACCCTGGAGGCGGTAGACCTCCTGGATCTCATTGATGATGTACTTGGCCAGCTCTTCGACGCCCTTCAGACGCAGAATGTCGTGAGGGCTTGGCGGGCCGTCGACGACGACTTCACCGCGCTCCACACTCTCGCCTTCGAAAACACCGATATTCCGCCACTTCGGAATCAGCGTTTCCACGGGATCGCCATCAGGCGGCGTGATCACGAGACGACGCTTACCCTTGGTTTCCTTACCGAAGCTGACGATTCCCGTCTCCTCGGCGAGGATGGCGCTCTCCTTCGGCTTACGAGCCTCGAAGAGGTCCGCCACTCGCGGCAGACCACCGGTGATGTCCCGGGTCTTGGAGCCTTCCTGAGGAATCCGGGCGATGATGTCGCCAACGCCGATCGTGTCCTCATTCTCGAGGTTGAGAATGGCGTTGTGCGGCAGGAAGTAGTGCGCCGGCACATCGGAGCCGGGCAGCATGACTTCTTTACCTTTGTCGTCGAGCAGGGTGATTGCCGGGCGCAGGTCCTTACCCGCAGACGGACGATCTTTCGGATCGAGCACCGTGATGTTGGTGAGACCGGTGAGTTCGTCGGTCTGACGATTGATGGACAGGCCTTCTTCCATGGAATCGAAGCGGACCGTACCGCCCACTTCCACCACGATCGGGTGTGTGTGCGGGTCCCACTGGGCGATCACCTGACCGGCTTCGACCAGATCTCCTTCGTCCACGGAAATGACCGCGCCGTAAGGCAGCTTGTAGCGCTCGCGCTCACGGCCGTTATCATCGGCCACGGCGATCTCACCGGAGCGCGATACCGCGACCAGCTCGCCGGATTCCCGGGTTACCGTCTTCAGGTTGTGCAGCCGGATGGAACCGCCGTGCTTCACCTGGATGCTGTCGATGGCCGTGGCCCGCGACGCAGCACCACCAATGTGGAAGGTCCGCATGGTCAGCTGGGTACCCGGCTCACCGATGGACTGGGCGGCGATGACGCCCACCGCTTCACCCACGTTGACCTGATGACCGCGGGCCAGATCGCGTCCGTAACAGGAAGCGCAGACCCCGAACTTGGTCTCACAGGTGATGGCCGAGCGAACGACAATCTCGTCCACGCCCAGGCTGTCGAGGCGGTCGACCCAGTACTCGTCGAGCATGGTGCCTTCCTCGATGAGGACCGTCTTTTCATCAGCCTCATAGACCGGCTGGGCGACAATGCGACCGAGCACCCGGTCACCGAGAGGCTCAACCACGTCACCGCCTTCGATGATGGCAGAGACGAGCAGGCCGTTATCCGTGCCGCAGTCCACTTCCGTGATGACCACGTCCTGAGCGACGTCTACGAGGCGCCGAGTCAGATAACCGGAGTTGGCAGTCTTGAGTGCCGTATCGGCCAGACCCTTCCGCGCGCCGTGCGTCGAGATGAAGTACTCGTTCACGTTCAGGCCTTCGCGGAAGTTCGCGGTAATGGCGTTCTCGATGATGCTGCCGTCGGGCCGCGTCATGAGGCCGCGCATACCGGCCAGCTGACGAATCTGAGCCGGTGAACCCCGGGCTCCGGAATCGGCGTAGATATAAACGGAGTTGAAGGACGCCTGGTCCTCTTCCTCGCCGTCGCGATTGGTCACGGTTTCCTTGGAGATACCGTCCATCATGGAGCGGGCCACGAGGTCGTTGGCCCGGGACCAGATGTCGACCACCTTGTTGTACTTCTCGCCCTGGGTAACCAGACCGGAGGCGTACTGCGATTCGATCTCCGCCACCTCGGACTGAGCGTCGGAGATGATGGCCGCTTTCTCGTCGGGAATAACGAAGTCTTCCACGCCAATCGATGCGCCGGAGGAGGTCGAGTGACCGAAGCCCGTATACATGAGCTGGTCGGCGAAGATGACGGTCTCTTTCAGACCCACGTTGCGGTAGCAGGCGTTGATCAGGTTGGAGATCGACTTCTTGTCCAGGGGACGGTTGACCATGTCGAAAGGCAGGCCTTCCGGCACAACCTCGAAGAACAGCGCCCGGCCGACGGTGGTGTCGTAGAGCGTGGTGCTTTCGGCCATGGAGCCGTCTTCCTGCTCGAGGACCTCTCTGATACGCACCTTGACCCTCGCGTGCAGGTCCACCTGCCCGGCGTGATAGGCGCGATCGACTTCCGTGAGGTCGGCAAAGGCCATGCCTTCGCCCTTGGCGTTGATCATCTCCCGGGTCATGTAATAGAGACCAAGGACCACGTCCTGAGAGGGAACGATGATCGGTTCACCAGACGCCGGCGAGAGGATGTTGTTGGTGCTCATCATGAGCGCCCGGCTCTCGAGCTGCGCTTCCAGCGTCAGGGGCACGTGCACGGCCATCTGGTCGCCGTCGAAGTCTGCGTTATAGGCCGTACAGACGAGCGGGTGCAGCTGGATGGCTTTACCTTCAATGAGGACCGGCTCGAAGGCCTGGATACCGAGCCGGTGCAGGGTCGGCGCCCGGTTCAGGAGCACCGGATGCTCGCGGATCACCTCGGCGAGGATGTCCCAGACTTCCGGGGTTTCCTTCTCGACCATCTTCTTCGCCGCCTTGATGGTGGTGGCGAGGCCGCGACCTTCGAGCTTGCCGAAGATGAAGGGTTTGAAGAGTTCGAGGGCCATCTTCTTCGGCAGGCCGCACTGGTGCAGCTTCAGCGTCGGGCCAACCACGATCACGGAGCGACCGGAGTAGTCGACGCGCTTGCCAAGCAGGTTCTGGCGGAAGCGCCCCTGCTTACCCTTAATCATGTCCGCAAGAGACTTGAGCGGGCGCTTGTTCGAGCCCGTGATCGCCCGGCCGCGACGGCCGTTGTCGAGCAGCGCATCAACCGCTTCCTGAAGCATGCGCTTCTCGTTGCGGACGATGATGTCCGGCGCGGAAAGGTCCAGCAGCCGCTTCAGGCGGTTGTTCCGGTTGATGGCGCGACGATAAAGATCATTCAGATCCGAGGTCGCAAAGCGGCCACCGTCCAGCGGCACCAGGGGCCGCAGATCCGGCGGGAGCACCGGCAGTACGGACAGGATCATCCACTCGGGCTTGTTGCCGGAGTCCTGGAAAGCTTCCATGAGCTTGAGGCGCTTGGAGAGCTTCTTGATCTTGGTTTCCGAGTTCGTGGCCGGAATCTCTTCCCGCAGACGGGCGATTTCACCGGGCAGGTC
Source organism: Pseudomonadales bacterium (assembly GCA_965230005.1). Lineage (GTDB taxonomy): Bacteria > Pseudomonadota > Gammaproteobacteria > Pseudomonadales > Azotimanducaceae > SZUA-309. Next base: position 3,957,585 of record OZ245934.1, on the reverse strand, counting down.
GAGGGCCAGGAGCAGGGCTTCAATCGCCTCCGCACCCATCTTGGCGTCGAACTCGTCGCCGTATTCCTCGAGCTTCTGGAAATACTCTTCGTCGGTCAGCAGCTGACCAGCTTCGAGATCCGTGAGGCCCGGATCGATCACCACGAAGGATTCGAAATAGAGCACGCGCTCGATGTCGCGCAGCGTCATGTCGAGCAGCAGGCCGATGCGCGAAGGCAGCGACTTCAGGAACCAGATGTGTGCCACCGGGCTCGCCAGTTCGATGTGACCCATACGCTCACGGCGGACTTTCGTCAGCGTGACTTCAACGCCGCACTTCTCGCAGATCACACCGCGGTGCTTCAGGCGCTTGTACTTACCGCAGAGGCATTCGTAGTCCTTGATCGGGCCAAAGATCCGGGCGCAGAACAGGCCGTCGCGTTCCGGCTTGAACGTGCGGTAGTTGATGGTCTCGGGCTTCTTCACCTCGCCGAAGGACCAGGACCGGATCATCTCCGGGGAGGCCAGGCCGATACGAAGGGCGTCGAATTCGTCGACGCTGCCCTGAGACTTCAGCAGATTGAGTAGGTCTTTCAAGTTCTCTTCCTCCTTACAAGGATTGAGATCGTTGTTTCTCGGTTTGCTTCTTTGACTTCAGTCTTAACGACTACCGCAGTCACTCGCTCTCCAGCTCAATGTCGATGCCGAGGCTTCGGATTTCCTTCACGAGCACGTTGAAGGATTCCGGCATGCCCGGCTCCATCTTGAAATCGCCGTCGACGATGTTCTTGTACATCTTGGTCCGGCCGCTGACGTCGTCAGACTTGACCGTGAGCATCTCCTGGAGCGTGTAGGCCGCGCCGTAGGCTTCCAGGGCCCAGACTTCCATCTCACCGAAGCGCTGACCGCCGAACTGCGCCTTACCGCCCAGCGGCTGCTGGGTAACGAGGCTGTAGGAGCCTGTGGAGCGCGCGTGCATCTTGTCGTCCACGAGGTGGTTCAGCTTCAGCATGTACATGTAGCCAACGGTTACCGGCCGGTCGAACTTGTCGCCGGTACGGCCGTCGTAGAGCGTCGTCTGACCGGAACTCGGCAGACCTGCGAGCTCGAGCATGGCCTTGATCTCAGTTTCGGCAGCGCCGTCGAAGACCTGCGTGGCCATCGGCACGCCGGAGGTGAGGTTCTTCGCCATCTCGAGAATCTCCGAGTCCTTGAAAGACTTGAGATTCTCCGTGCGCACCCCTTCCGTAGAGTTGTAGACCTGCTCCAGATACTCCTTGATCTCGGCCGCTTTCTTCTGCTCTTCGAGCATACGACCGATGTTCTCACCGATGCCCTTGGCTGCCCAGCCGAGGTGCGTCTCGAGAATCTGGCCCACGTTCATGCGCGAGGGCACACCGAGGGGGTTCAGGACGATGTCCACCGGCTCACCGCGCTCATCGAAGGGCATGTCTTCGACCGGCATGATCACCGAGATCACACCTTTGTTGCCGTGCCGGCCCGCCATCTTGTCGCCAGGCTGGATGCGTCGTTTGATCGCGAGGTACACCTTGACGATCTTCAGGACGCCCGGCGCGAGGTCGTCGCCGGTTTCGAGCTTCTGGCGCTTGTCGGCGTAGATCGCGTCGAGATGCTCCTTACGCTCTTTCAGCTGCGCTTCTGCACGCTCGAGCATGGCGTTCAGGCCATCATCCGACATGCGGATCTTGAACCAGTCGTCGCGCTCGATGCTGCCGAGGTACTCGTCGTCGATCGTCAGACCTTTCGACTTGCCCGGGGCACTCGCCGCCTTCTGGCCGGCGAGGGCGCGGCTGAGACGCTCATAGGTCGCCTCTTCGACAATCCGGTACTCGTCGTCGAGGTCCTTGCGGATCTGCGCGAGCTGGGAGCGCTCGATGTCTTTCGCGCGCTGGTCTTTCTCAACGCCATCGCGGGTGAAGACCTGCACGTCGATGACCGTGCCTTTGACACTCGTCGGCACGCGCAGGGAGGTGTCCTTCACGTCGGACGCCTTCTCACCGAAGATCGCGCGTAAGAGCTTCTCTTCCGGCGTGAGCTGAGTCTCGCCTTTCGGCGTGACCTTACCCACGAGGATGTCGCCAGCGCCGACTTCGGCGCCGATGTAGACGATGCCCGACTCGTCGAGCTTCGAGAGCGCGCCCTCGCCGACGTTCGGGATGTCACAGGTGACTTCTTCCGGACCAAGCTTCGTGTCGCGGGCGATACAGGTGAGTTCCTGGATGTGCACGCTCGTGAAACGGTCTTCCTGAACGACCCGCTCGGAGACGAGAATCGAGTCCTCGTAGTTGTAGCCGTTCCAGGGCATGAAGGCGATGCGCATGTTCTGCCCGAGGGCGAGCTCGCCGAGATCGCAGGACGGGCCATCCGCAAGGATGTCGCTCTTTGCAATCACATCACCCGGTGACACCAGCGGGCGCTGGTTGATGCACGTGTTCTGATTGGAACGGGTGAACTTGGTGAGGTTGTAGATATCCACACCGGCTTCGCCCGCTTCCGTTTCGTCATCGGAGACGCGAACCACGATCCGGCCCGCGTCGACGCTGTCGACGGTACCGCCGCGATTGGCGATGACGCAGACACCCGAATCCCGGGCGACGTTGCGCTCCATACCCGTGCCGACGAGCGGCGTCTGCGCACGCAGGGTCGGCACCGCCTGACGCTGCATGTTCGAGCCCATGAGGGCGCGGTTGGCATCGTCGTGCTCGAGGAAGGGAATGAGCGATGCGGCCACGGAAACCACCTGCTTCGGCGAAACGTCCATGTAGTCGACGTTTTCCGGCGCGGTCTTCGTGAATTCGTTCTGGTGGCGCACGTCGACGAGCTCATCGGCGAACTCGTTCTTGTCCGTCAGCGGCGCAGAGGCCTGAGCAATCACGTACTCGGCTTCGTCGATGGCCGACAGGTAATCGATCTCGTCGGTCACCTTGCCGTTCGCGACTCGACGGTAGGGCGTTTCCAGGAAGCCATACTCGTTGGTCTGCGAGTAGGTCGCCAGCGAGTTGATGAGGCCGATGTTCGGACCTTCCGGCGTCTCGATGGGGCAGACCCGGCCGTAGTGCGTCGGGTGCACGTCACGGACTTCGAAGCCCGCCCGCTCACGGGTGAGACCACCCGGGCCGAGGGCCGAGACACGCCGCTTGTGCGTAACTTCCGACAGCGGATTGTTCTGGTCCATGAACTGGGACAGCTGGCTGGACCCGAAGAACTCCTTGATGGCAGCCGCCACGGGCTTGGCATTGATCATGTCCTGCGGCATGAGCCCTTCGGACTCGGCCAGAGACAGCCGTTCCTTGACCGCACGCTCGACGCGGATCACGCCGACGCGGAAGGCGTTCTCAGCCATCTCGCCGACGGAGCGGACCCGCCGGTTGCCGAGGTGATCGATGTCGTCGACGGCTCCGTTACCGTTGCGGATGTCGATGAGCGTCTTCAGCACCGCGATGATGTCCTCACGATCGAGGATACCTTCGCCTTCGATGTCCTCCCGGCCGAGACGGCGGTTGAACTTCATGCGGCCAACGGCAGAAAGATCGTAGCGCTCGTTGGAGAAGAACAGGTTCGTAAACAGGTTCTCGGCCGCTTCTTTGGTCGGCGGCTCACCGGGACGCATCATGCGGTAGATCTCGACAAGGGCCTCGAGCTTGTTGCTCGTGGAGTCGATGCGCAGCGTATCGGAGACGTAGGGGCCCTGATCGAGGTCGTTGGTGTAGATCGTTTCGATCTCTTTCACTTCCCGCTCGAGGAGCGCATCCAGCACCTCATCGGTAATGATGGAGTTACAGGGCAGGATAATTTCCCCGCTCTCCTGATCGACCAGATCTTTCGCCGTCACCCGCTCGAGGAGGTACTCGCGAGGCACGTCCAGACGCTTGAGTCCCGACTCCTCGAGGAGCCGCACGTGGCGGGCGGTGATGCGCCGGCCCACTTCCACGAGCACGTTGCCGTCCTTGTCTTTGATGTCGAAGGAGGCAACGTCACCGCGCATGCGATCCGCGCGGAGATCAACTGAGAAGCCGTCCTTCTTCACATGGAAGACGGTCTTGTCGAAGAACATGTCGAGAATCTCTTCTGACGTGTACTCGAGAGCGCGCAGGATGATCGTGGCCGGCAGCTTCCGACGACGGTCGATACGAACGAACACGCAGTCCTTCGGATCGAACTCGAAGTCGAGCCATGAGCCACGGTAGGGGATCACCCGGGCGGAATAGAGGAGCTTGCCGGAAGAGTGCGTCTTACCCCGGTCGTGGTCGAAGAACACGCCCGGCGAGCGGTGCAGCTGGGAGACGACAACGCGTTCCGTGCCGTTGATGACGAAGGTGCCGTTTTCCGTCATGAGCGGAATTTCGCCCATGTAGACTTCCTGCTCTTTAACGTCCTTGACGGCTTTGTTGGACGACTCCTTGTCGTAAATGATCAGCCGGACCTTTACCCGGAGTGGCGCGGCATAAGTGATACCGCGGAGCACACACTCCTTGACGTCGAAAGCCGGCTCGCCGAGACGATACTCGACATACTCGAGCGCAGCGCTGCCCGAATAGCTGACGATGGGAAACACAGATTTGAACGCGGCGTGCAGCCCGATATCGTCGCGTCCCCCTGGTTGCTTATCCAGCTGGAGGAACTTGTCGTAAGAATCCACCTGGATAGAGAGAAGATAGGGCAGTTCCATCACCCCCGGCAGCTTGCCGAAGTCCTTACGGATCCGTTTCTTCTCAGTAAAGCTATAAGCCATTCGAATCTCCTGCGCTTGGCGACTTACCGTCGTCCTGCCGTCCCGCTTATGTAGCCCTCGAGGGCACCGACGGCGACGATCGGCATGTTTGTTTCAAATCCTGCGCTGTGGACGGTGTGACCGTCCTTGTTGACGCTCTGTCGGCTTGCCGCCGCCAGGCCGTCTTTATCAGTCAGGCGCCTTCCAACGCCTTTGCGGACTGCGCACACCGCGGCGGCGTGCAAAGCTCCGCGGGACCTGAGCCGGTCCCAATGACGAACGGCCGGACGGAGCCCGCAGCATTGCTGCGAGCCACCTTCCAGCCGATCGTGGTAGCTCAAGACCAGAGTCTGGTTACTTGAGCTCAACCTGTGCGCCAGCTTCTTCCAGCTGCTTCTTGAAGTCTTCAGCTTCGTCTTTCGTCGCACCTTCCTTGATCGGGGAGGGGGCTTCGTCGACGAGGGCTTTGGCTTCCTTGAGGCCGAGACCCGTGATCGCGCGTACTGCCTTGATCACGTTGACCTTCTTATCGCCAGCGGAAGAGAGAATGACGTCGAATTCGTCCTTCTCTTCAGCCGCGGCGCCACCGGCGTCACCAGCAGCAGCGGCCGGTGCAGCAGCAACGGCAGCGGCGGCGGATACGCCGAACTTCTCTTCCATGGATGAAACGAGTTCAACCACTTCCATGACGCTCATCTCAGCGATGGCGTTCAAGATATCGTCTTTGGACAATGCCATTTCAAATCTCCTGGGTGGCTCCTTCAGAGCCGACTCTGTTACCTGTTTATTCGGAAGCCTGCTTCTGATCGCGGACGGCCGCTACGGTTCTGACGAGCTTGCCGGGCACCTCGTTCATGGTGCGCGCGAGCTTCGTGATCGGCGCCTGCATGACGGCCATGAGAAGCGCGATGGCCTCGTCACGGGTCGGCAGCTTGGCGACTCGATCGATGTCTCCGGGGCCGAGGAGCTGACCGCCAATGGAGAGCGCCGTTACTTCGAGGGCGTCGTACTCCTTGGCGTAGTCCTTCAGCAGCCGGGCAGCTGAACCTGGGTCTTCCTGCGAGAACGCGAACATCGTCGGGCCCACGAGCTTCTCAGTGAGGCACTCGTATTCGGTCCCTTCGATGGCCCGCCGGGCCAGCGTGTTGCGGACGACGCGCAGGTAGACGCCCGATTCCCGCGCTTTCGCGCGCATCTCAGTCATCTGGTCTACGGTCAGACCGCGGTAGTCGCTGACCACTGCGGACAGGGCGTTCGACGCGGCTTCGTTAACCTCGGCAACAATCGCTTGTTTATCTGCAAGTCGTAATGCCATGGTTTCTCCTGTATGCCGGCCACTCGAGGCGGCTGGCATGGTTCCATTCGGGCACCGGGCTCGTTCTTTCGAACGGTTCCAGCACCCCGTTACGGCGACCTATCAGGCACACGAAGGCGCGCTTCAGGTAACACCGCCTGCATAGGATCCAGTTCATCCGGGTTTAATGGGCCGGGATGGTGCCTGCCGCCAGGAGTTTGGCTTTACCAAACTCCCAAGCGACTGGCTCCGCCAGTCGCCATCCTATGGTCTTTGACGGAGCCGGACTTTCGTCCGGCCCTTCAAATTCTGTTCTTTCTCTCTATCTGGCCCTGCCTGAAGATCAGACTTCCAGGGAAGCCTGATCAATGGACAGTCCGGGGCCCATAGTCGTGGAGAGCGTGATCTTCTGCAGATACACCCCCTTCGCCGATGCGGGCTTGGCTTTCTTCAGGTCCTCGAGCAGCGCTTCGACGTTGGCCTTGACCTTCTCGCTGTCGAAGCCCACCTGGCCCACACGACCGTGGACAATTCCGGCCTTGTCCGTGCGGAACTGCACCTGACCGGCCTTGGCGTTACTGACGGCCGTTTCCACGTCCGGCGTGACCGTACCCGTCTTCGGGTTCGGCATGAGGCCCCGAGGGCCGAGAATCTTGCCGAGCTGCCCCACGAGGCGCATGGCGTCCGGCGTGGCAATGAGCACGTCGAAGTTGAGCTCGCCGCCTTTGATGGACTCTGCGAGATCCTCGAAACCAACGAGGTCCGCGCCGGCAGCGGATGCCTTATCGGCGTTTTCGCCTTGAGCGATGACTGCCACGCGGACGGATTTGCCCGTGCCGTGCGGCAGGGTCGTCGCGCCCCGGACGACCTGGTCCGACTTGCGCGGGTCGACACCCAGATTGATGGAGATGTCGAACGACTCGCTGAACTTGGCCTTCGCGAGATCGCTCAACACCGTCACCGCCTCATCGATCGGATAGGCCTTCTCCGGATCCACCTTCTCGGCGATCAGCTTCTGTCGTTTAGTCAGCTTGGCCATTTACACACCCTCCACGTCGATGCCGGCGCTGCGGGCGCTGCCCGCGATGGTTCGTACCGCCGCATCCATGTCTGCGGCCGTGAGGTCAGGCATCTTCAGGGTCGCAATCTCTTCGAGCTGAGCGCGATTCACCTTACCGACCTTCGCGGTGTTCGGCGTGCCGCTGCCTTTCTGGATCTTCGCGGCCTTGCGCAGCAGCACGGATGCCGGCGGCGTCTTGGTGACGAAGGTAAAGCTGCGATCCGCGTAGACCGTGATCACCACGGGGATGGGCATACCCTGTTCCATGCTCTGCGTCTGCGCATTGAAGGCTTTACAGAAATCCATGATGTTCACCCCGTGCTGACCAAGGGCCGGTCCCACCGGCGGGCTGGGGTTGGCCTGGCCTGCAGGTACCTGCAGCTTGATATAGGCCTCTACTTTCTTTGCCATAACTTTCTCCTGATGGGTTCCAGCGTGCGCTGCTGTTCGGTATCCCCTGATCCTCGATCAGGGCGCCGTCACAGCGACACTCCCCGTTGACGCCCGTCCCCCTGGCATGGGGCCGGCCGCGTTACTTGAATCTGCTAGCCTTTTTCGACCTGGTCGAAGTCGAGCTCCACCGGTGTGGAGCGCCCGAGAATGGTGACCGCCACGTGCAGGCGGTTTTTCTCGTAGTTGACCTCTTCCACAACACCGCTGAAGTCGTTGAAGGGACCGTCGATGACGCGAACGATCTCTCCAGGCTCGAAAACGGTCTTCGGGGTCGCCTTCTCGCTTCCGGCAGCCACGCGATCAAGGATCGCCTTGGCCTCTGCCGGAGACAGCGGCGCCGGTTGATCGGCCTTGCCGCCAATGAAGCCCATGACCCGAGGCGTTTCCTTGACGAGGTGCCAGGTGTCGTCGTTCAGCTCCATCTGCACGAGCACATAACCCGGAAAGAACTTTCGCTCGCTGCGCCGCTTCTGACCGGCGCGCATTTCTACGACCTCTTCCGTGGGCACGAGGATTTCACCGAAGAATTCCTTGAGCGCCGACAGTTCGACCCGCTCCTTGAGCGTTCGTGCCACATTCTTCTCGAAACCCGAGTAGGCATGTACCACATACCAGCGCTGGTTCGAGGGTGCTTCCGCAACCGGCGCTGGCGCCGGCTCCTCAGCAGCTGCCTCCGGGGCTGACTCCGCTTCCGGGGTCGGCTCGGCGGCGGCCACCGGTTCCGAGGCCGAAGACACGGGCTCAGCACCGACGTTCTCGTCAGTGCCTGCCGTTTCTTCCGTCTGATCGACCGGTCTTTCCATCCTGATACCTCTGAGGTCTAACTCGCGTGAAGGCCCGTCTGCCCTCAGCCCAGCACCGTCGACACCATCCAGCTCAGACCCGTATCGAGGAGCCAGAGAATGAGCGCAAAAATCAGCACGAGCACGAGCACGATCATGGTCGTCTGGGTAGTTTCCTCCCAGGTCGGCCAGACCACGCGACGAATCTCGCCCCGTGCTTCCTTTATAAGCGTCCAGGCCGAGCGCCCACGCTCGGTCTGAATGGCAACCAGAAAGGCGACGACGCCGAGCGCCAGCAGCGCCAGCACCCGGTACAACAGAGACTGTTCGGCGTAATACCAGTTACCGAAGATGCCGCCGCCGAGGATGCCGAAGACGACAATCCACTTCAGCCAGTCCAGTGCCTGCCCGGACCCTTCGCTACCTGTACCCGTACTCGTACTCACCTCAACGCACCTGTCTGGCAGGCCAGGAGGGAATCGAACCCCCAACCTGCGGTTTTGGAGACCGCTGCTCTGCCAATTGAGCTACTGGCCTGTAATCCTGCCCTGGCGTACCGAAGTAAGTACTCACTTACCCCGATAATCACCGTCTATAACTCGAACGAAGCCGGCTCAAGACCGACATTCGTCGAGGGCGGTTACTCCTTAATGGTGGTAACCACGCCTGCGCCAACCGTACGGCCCCCTTCACGGATCGCGAAGCGCTGACCTTCTTCCATGGCGATCGGGCTGATCAGCGTCACCACCATGTTCACATTGTCGCCCGGCATGACCATCTCAACGTCCGCCGGCAGCTCGCAGGTTCCCGTCACGTCCGTCGTCTCAAAGAAAAACTGCGGACGGTAGCCCTTGAAGAACGGCGTGTGGCGACCACCCTCGTCCTTCGACAGCACGTAAACCTCGCTCTCGAACACCGTGTGCGGCGTGATCGAACCCGGCACCGCCAGCACCTGGCCGCGCTCAACTTCCTCACGCTTCGTACCGCGCAGCAGCACGCCCACGTTCTCGCCCGCACGACCTTCGTCAAGCAGCTTCCGGAACATCTCAACGCCCGTACAGGTCGTCGTCTGCGTATCCCGGATACCGACAATCTCGATCTCGTCGCCGACCTTGATGATGCCCCGGGCCACACGACCCGTGACCACCGTGCCCCGACCAGAGATCGAGAACACGTCCTCGATCGGCATCAGGAACGGCTGATCCACCGGACGCTCCGGCTCCGGAATGTAGTCATCGAGCGCTTCCACCAGCTTCTGTACCGCCGGCGAACCAATGTCGCTCTGGTCGCCTTCCAGCGCCTTCAGCGCCGAACCGATGATGATCGGCGTGTCGTCGCCCGGGAACTCGTACTGGTCCAGAAGCTCACGCACTTCCATCTCAACCAGCTCCAGGAGCTCTTCGTCATCGACCATGTCGGCCTTGTTCATGAACACGACAATCTTCGGTACACCGACCTGGCGCGACAGCAGGATGTGCTCGCGGGTCTGCGGCATCGGGCCGTCAGCAGCGGAGACCACCAGAATGGCACCGTCCATCTGGGCGGCACCGGTGATCATGTTCTTCACGTAGTCCGCGTGTCCCGGGCAATCCACGTGTGCGTAGTGGCGGTTGCTCGACTCGTACTCAACGTGCGAGGTCGCAATCGTAATACCGCGCTCGCGCTCTTCCGGCGCATTGTCAATCTCGCCGAAATCCTTCGTCTCGCCGCCATAGGCCTCAGCACAGACCTTCGTCAGCGCCGCCGTCAGCGTCGTCTTACCATGGTCAACGTGTCCAATCGTCCCCACGTTAACGTGCGGCTTTGTACGCTCAAATTTCTCTTTGGCCATTATTGCTGTTCCTTAACAACCTCAATCAAATCAAAGTCTTAAGAAGCTCCTTCGGTGCCGAACTTCTTTGCTTTTCTCTACTGCGCTTCTCTTTATCGAGACTTACCGCAACTCACTGCGACCCGGTCAACCCCAGCGGCGGCCGCTCCGTCATATGGTGCTCACAATCGGATTTGAACCGATGACCTCTTCCTTACCAAGGAAGTGCTCTACCTACTGAGCTATGTGAGCGTCGGTCGGGCCAAGCCCGACGTCCGTCGAAACCTGGAGCGGGTAGCGGGAATCGAACCCGCGTCATCAGCTTGGAAGGCTGAGGTTCTACCTCTGAACTATACCCGCGCGTTCTTTCTGGTTACCTGCCACTCCTGCTCGCCAGAAAACGCATGAGAAAGATGGTGGAGGGGGAAGGATTCGAACCTTCGAAGGCTAAGCCGTCAGATTTACAGTCTGATCCCTTTGACCACTCGGGAACCCCTCCTCGTTCTTTACTCAAGCACACTTTCTCGCTGCTTCTATCTCCTGACGCGCTCCTCGCACCCTCACCCTGCTGTTAACGCTTTTTGCTCTGCGCTTCCGCCGGCCGATCAGGCCAACTACGACCCTTTTCTCAGAAGCAAAAAAACCCACCTCCGCTAACAATGTTGATCAGCGGGGTGGCTGAATTCCCTTTAGCAGCAACCACTTACGGTGTTTATATTGCTACTCGGCGATGTCTCTTCGGTCCCGCATTCCGGCCTTCGAAAGCCATCTTTCTGGGGATGGCCTCAGCTGGTGCCGCCACAAGGAGTCGAACCCTGGACCTTCTCATTACAAGTGAGCTGCTCTACCAGCTGAGCTATGGCGGCCGAAATGGGAGCCGGATTCTATAGAAAGTCCCTGACCGACGCAATCTCCGCACAGGGACTCGGGGTCTGCCCCGGGACCTCGAAAGTCAGCGGCACCATCGCCGCCAGGTAGCGAACGGATTCCGCCCGCGGCAGCGGCGCGAGCTTCGGTGCGTAGCCCATGCTCTCCAGCCGTTCCATGAGCCCCGCAGCCCGGGACTGGTTGCTGAAGACCCCCGCGGATACGGCATTGAGGTATTCACCGCCGGCAATCACGTAGGCCTCCACCTCCTGACTTTCGAGCTCCTGCAGCAGCCGCCGGGCATTGTCCAGATTACTGTCTGTCTCCAGATAAACCAGATAGTCGGGCGGCGCCTCGAGCGCACCTTCGAAGGTCTGCAGCCGCCCTGCCGCTGGTGCCACCACAGCTTCCACCGCCGAAAGCTGCATTTCATTCGGAAAAGGTCCCCAGACCCGGCAAACCAGCTGCTCCGAGGGATCGACGCCAGGTGCAAGCGGCGGCCTGTTCGCCGCCTTAGCGGCCCGGCGCCTGAGTTCGTCCCGCTCTTCCGACGACAGATCCCCGAGCGCAACCAGCGGATTTTGCGGCTCTGCAGTGGTTCTCGGTGCCGCCTCGGGTGCGGGGTCGCGCATCAGTAGATAAAGGAGCAGTGCCACGTTCGCCAGCAAGAGCAGGCCCAATACCATTCTGCTGAACGGCGACAGGCCCGGAGCTTCAAAGGTGATGGGCTCTGGGAGCTTATCCTCGGCTGTGGTCACTGGGGGGCAAAACCTATGGCGCGCGCGCAGTATAGGTTCAGCGCGGACGCAGAGAAACCTCGCCGGAGCTGAAGACCTGCTCCTCGCCGCCAATCGCAAGGCGCAGTTCGCCGCCCGCCGTAACGCCGAGCACCGTCCCTTCCAGGCGTTCCTCACCGAGCAGCAGGGCACAGGTTTCACCCTGAAAGTGATGCAGCCGGTCGAAGGCCTCGCGCATAGGCTCAAAGCCTCCGGCTGAGAAGCCGTCGATGAAATCGACCAGACTGGAAAGCAGCGCCGCCGCCGTTTCGTTCCTCGAGAGTGTGTAACCCTGTTCTTCCAGATCCGTAACCGGCTGATCAATTTGCAGGCGAGCCGCTTCCGGAAGGCGGAAGTTGATGCCGATGCCGACCACCACTTCAGTCGCTCCCTGACCACCGTGCAGCTCGATCAGAATCCCCGAGATTTTCCGCCCGTCGATGAGTACGTCGTTGGGCCACTTGAGCGCCACCTCATGCGCGCCGAGGCTCTGCAAGGCATCGGCCACGGCGAGGCCAACAGCGAGACTGAAGCCACCGAGCTGGTCGACGCTGAAGGGCAACCGGGCGCCAAGTGACAGAGCGAGATTGTTACCAAAGGGACTGAACCAGCCGCGGCCGCGACGTCCGCGCCCCTGCAGCTGCAGCTCCGCAAGGCGTGCGGTGCCGTGTATAGAACCCTGGGAGGCGAGTTCGTTGAGCACGGTGTTGGTCGAGCCGACGGCGTCGTACACGGCGAAGTCCTCGAGCCAGTTTGCTGCTCGCGCGCTCAGCAGAGAGCGAATTTGCTCGGCATCGAGTCTTTCCAGCCCCCCTGGAATTTCAACATCCTGGCTGGACACGGAAAAACCGAGCTCGGAGAGCTGGGCAGCGGACAGACCGACGGCAGAAAGTCGCGCGCGGCCGTTCTGCAGCAGAGGGGCGAGCGCCTCGGCAAGCTGGTCGGCATCCATAGAGTCGTCCATGACCGCAGTGTCGGCGATGGTTTCAGCCGAACACAAGCCAGGGGATTGAAAAACAGAGTCCCGCGAAAACGAGAGTAACGACCATGCCGAAGGGGCCCGGGCGCACAAGGAACGATTTTCCCGGGTGAGAGGGGTTGTAGATGACTTCAACGGTGCCACTGTCGTTGAGGCCTTCGAGCTGACGCTCTAAGAGGAATCTGAGGTTGTGCGAAGCAATCACCACCCAGGCAGAAAAGCGTTCCCCCGTGAACAGGTCCCCATTCACCCTGTACTCGTAAGCGACGACGTTCTCATAGTCCTGGTCGTGGAGCTGAAAGGTTCTGCCACCCCATCTTTTCGTGTCAGCCCTGACGAGACGCCCGGGCGTCGTGGGCCAGCGGCGGATCCTCAACTGGTAGTGAAGCGAGCAGAGATTGGCGAAGCCCAGCAGAAAGAAGAGACAGGCGAAAAGCCCTTCGATGTTTCCTGCCAGGGCGGAATCGACGGCTTGCTTCAGCACCGGGAGACTGTCCATGCCTGTAGTTTCTCTCAAGCCCGAAGGAGTTCTGTGATACCCATCCCGGTGATGAATCGCTCACCGGACTAGAAAGGAAGGTATGTCCCCACTCACCCTCCTGCAGATGCTGCTGATGTTCGCACTCGGTGCGATGCTTTGCTGGCTGGTCTGGAATGGCTGGACCAGCGGTTCAGTCTGGGTTCGAGGGGTGCGTAAGGCGAGCTCGCAGGACCCGCGGCTCTGGGCAACCCCCATCGATCGGAAGCAACAGCCCGTGGGCTATTGGCTGGCCATGAGTTTCTATGGCTGCGGGATTCTCTTCGTCGGCTGGACCTTGAGCACTGGGTTCTGAACGCCAAAAAAAACGCCCAGCTCTGTTGAGCTGGGCGTTTCGAATAAAGCCTGACGATGACCTACTCTCACATGGGGAAACCCCACACTACCATCGGCGCAGAACCGTTTCACTGCTGAGTTCGGTATGGGATCAGGTGGTACCAGTTCGCTATTGTCGTCAGACAAAGCGTGACTCACCTACGGTGAGTCACAGACGAGTTTGCTCCGCAAACTCGACAGCGGCCCACCATCAACGGTGAGAATTCCTTTGCCTGTTCCGTCCGAATAATCGGACCAAACAGAGTCATTCAGAGATTTGTAGATGAATCGGCTGAACCGATTCTGTCGATTGCGTTTTGCACTGCAAAACACACGCTCACTGATGTGAGCATCAAGATGCGTCTTGGTTTCTGGTTGGCTTGTCGTTACCTAACCTAATCTGCCAAGAGTTTGCGAAGCAAACTCAGTAAGGTCGCGCAAGCGACCGACACAGACTCGGTTATATGGTCAAGCCGCACGGGCAATTAGTACAGGTTAGCTCAACGCCTCACAGCGCTTACACACCCTGCCTATCAACCTCGTAGTCTACGAGGGCCCTACAGAAATCCGAAGATTTAGTGAGATCTCATCTTGAGGGGGGCTTCCCGCTTAGATGCTTTCAGCGGTTATCCCGTCCGAACATAGCTACCCGGCAATGCCACTGGCGTGACAACCGGAACACCAGAGGTTCGTCCACTCCGGTCCTCTCGTACTAGGAGCAGCTCCTCGCAAATCTCATACGCCCACGGCAGATAGGGACCGAACTGTCTCACGACGTTCTAAACCCAGCTCGCGTACCTCTTTAAATGGCGAACAGCCATACCCTTGGGACCGGCTTCGGCCCCAGGATGAGATGAGCCGACATCGAGGTGCCAAACACCGCCGTCGATGTGAACTCTTGGGCGGTATCAGCCTGTTATCCCCGGAGTACCTTTTATCCGTTGAGCGATGGCCCTTCCATACAGAACCACCGGATCACTAAGACCGTCTTTCGACCCTGCTCGACATGTCTGTCTCGCAGTCAAGCGCACTTATGCCTTTACACGCAATGCATGATTTCCGACCATGCTGAGTGCACCTTCGTGCTCCTCCGTTACTCTTTGGGAGGAGACCGCCCCAGTCAAACTACCCACCACACACTGTCCTCGATCCGGATAACGGACCTAAGTTAGAACCCCAACGTAACCAGGGTGGTATTTCAAGGACGACTCCACAATCACTGGCGTGACTGCTTCAAAGTCTCCCACCTATCCTACACAAGTTAGGTCAAAGTCCAGTGTGAAGCTGTAGTAAAGGTTCACGGGGTCTTTCCGTCTAGCCGCGGGTACACGGCATCTTCACCGCGATTTCAATTTCACTGAGTCTCGGGTGGAGACAGTGTGGCCATCGTTACGCCATTCGTGCAGGTCGGAACTTACCCGACAAGGAATTTCGCTACCTTAGGACCGTTATAGTTACGGCCGCCGTTTACCGGGGCTTCGATCATGAGCTTCGCCGAAGCTAACCCAATCAATTAACCTTCCGGCACCGGGCAGGCGTCACACCCTATACTTCCACTTACGTGTTTGCAGAGTGCTGTGTTTTTAATAAACAGTCGCAGCCACCTGGTATCTTCGACCGCCATCAGCTTAGGGGGCAAGCCCCATCACCATCAGCGGCGCACCTTCTCCCGAAGTTACGGTGCCATTTTGCCTAGTTCCTTCACCCGAGTTCTCTCAAGCGCCTTGGTATTCTCTACCCGACCACCTGTGTCGGTTTGGGGTACGATCGCTCGTAACCTGAAGCTTAGAGGTTTTTCTTGGAAGCATGGCATCAACTACTTCCCGAACGTATAAGTTCGGTTCGTCATAACATCTCGGCCTTAGGAACCCGGATTTGCCTAAGTTCCCAGCCTACCTGCTTAAACCTGGATAACCATCACCAGGCCAGCCTAGCCTTCTCCGTCACCCCGTCGCAGTTACGCGCGGTGCTGGAATATTAACCAGCTTCCCATCGACTACGCCTTTCGGCCTCGCCTTAGGGGTCGACTCACCCTGCGCCGATGAACGTTGCGCAGGAACCCTTGGTCTTTCGGCGAGGAGGATTTTCACCCCCTTTATCGTTACTCATGTCAGCATTCGCACTTCTGATACCTCCAGCATGCCTCACGACACACCTTCACAGGCTTACAGAACGCTCCTCTACCATGCATGCAAGCATGCATCCGCAGCTTCGGTACACAGTTTTAGCCCCGTTACATCTTCCGCGCAGGCCGACTCGACCAGTGAGCTATTACGCTTTCTTTAAAGGGTGGCTGCTTCTAAGCCAACCTCCTGGCTGTCTGGGCCTTCCCACATCGTTTCCCACTTAACTGTGATTTAGGGACCTTAGCTGGCGGTCTGGGTTGTTTCCCTTTCGACGACGGACGTTAGCACCCGCCGTCTGTCTCCCTCGATTGCACTCATTGGTATTCGGAGTTTGCATGGGTTTGGTAAGTCGGGATGACCCCCTAGCCCAAACAGTGCTCTACCCCCAATGGTGATACGAGAGGCACTACCTAAATAGTTTTCGAGGAGAACCAGCTATCTCCGAGCTTGATTAGCCTTTCACTCCTAGCCACAGGTCATCCCCTAATTTTTCAACATTAGTGGGTTCGGTCCTCCAGTTGATGTTACTCAACCTTCAACCTGCCCATGGCTAGATCGCTCGGTTTCGGGTCTACTCCTACAGACTGAATCGCCCTATTAAGACTCGGTTTCCCTACGGCTCCCCTAGACGGTTAACCTTGCCAGTAAAAGTAACTCGCTGACCCATTATACAAAAGGTACGCAGTCACCCGTCCGAAGACAGGCTCCCACTGCTTGTATGCATCTGGTTTCAGGTTCTATTTCACTCCCCTCACAGGGGTTCTTTTCGCCTTTCCCTCACGGTACTGGTTCACTATCGGTCAGCTGAGAGTATTTAGCCTTGGAGGATGGTCCCCCCATGTTCAGACAAGGTTTCACGTGCCCCGTCCTACTCGATTTCACGTCAATACCGTTTTCGACTACGGGGCTATCACCCTGTATCGCGTGACTTTCCAGACACTTCGTCTAACGGTAATGATGCTTAAGGGCTGGTCCCCGTTCGCTCGTCGCTACTGAGGGAATCTCGGTTGATTTCTTTTCCTCCGGGTACTTAGATATTTCAGTTCCCCGGGTTCGCTTCTAACACCCTATGTATTCAGGTGAAGATACTGCTCGAAAGCAGTGGGTTTCCCCATTCGGAAATCCCCGGATCGAAGTCTGTTTGCTGACTCCCCGAGGCTTATCGCAAGCTACAACGTCCTTCATCGCCTTCAGCTGCCTAGGCATCCACCAGATGCACTTAAATGCTTGACCATATAACCCAGTCTGCGGCTTCTCTTTTTACACGGCTTTCACCGATTGCCCGACTTACGCCGGGTTAGCGAGGCTGTGAGGCCCTGCTCGAGAAACAAACGATCCGGTCGTAACAAGTACGTCCACATCGCGGCTATCAACAGATGGGTGCTGGTAACAACATTCGCCAGAATTTCTCTTAATCAATCTCTTTGGCGCAAAGGCCTGAGCCTTTCCGCACCGCGCCGACTGTCATCCTGGGAATCAGTCATTGCGGCGAGTTCGATCAAGAGCATTCCAAGAACATCTTGATTGAAACTCCCGTCGATCCTGCTAGGGGATCAACGGTTGTTTACCCGCGAAGCTATTCTTCAAGTGAATCAGTTGCTCCGATACCTGCGAATTTTGCGAAAGCAAAACTCGCTAAGGTTACGAAGTAACCGACTCTGAGAATAACTTTGCGGCTACAAATCTCTGAATTTTTAAAGAGCCGATTCTTTCGAATCGCTCGGAAGCAGGTTCGCTTCCGCAGTCAGCATCTTTCCCCGCCGAAAGTAACGGCGCGAAAAAAACCAACATCTAATGAACCGGAGTAATCCCTGAACGCGGGACATTAGATGTTGGTTCTTACTCATCCGAACAGGCAAGAGGTAAGTGGTGGAGCCGAGGAGGATCGAACTCCTGACCTCCTGCGTGCAAGGCAGGCGCTCTCCCAGCTGAGCTACGGCCCCTTAGGATCCCGGCATCGTGCCAGAAAGATGGTGGGTCTGGGTGGATTTGAACCACCGACCTCACCCTTATCAGGGGTGCGCTCTAACCAACTGAGCTACAGACCCTGTTCGGGTGTCTCTAACTGCTTACTGAACGGGCCATTCGTGTGAATGCTTTTGCCTGATATCTGATCTCTCTCCAAAAGGAGAATTGCGAGAGCAAATACGTGGGCGGTAATTCACCGTGAACTGAGCCGGTCTTGCCTCACGCGAAAGTGCGTTTGGCTCAGGCTTAAAGGTTTAAGGAGGTGATCCAGCCGCAGGTTCCCCTACGGCTACCTTGTTACGACTTCGTCCCAGTCATGAACCACACCGTGGTAACCGTCCTCCGAGGTTAGACTAGCTACTTCTGGTGCAATTCACTCCCATGACTTGACGGGCGGTGTGTACAAGGCCCGGGAACGTATTCACCGCGACATTCTGATTCGCGATTACTAGCGATTCCGACTTCAAGGAGTCGAGTTGCAGACTCCTATCCGGACTACGAGAAGCTTTTTGGGATTCGCTTACCATCGCTGGCTTGCAGCCCTTTGTACTCCCCATTGTAGCACGTTTGTAGCCCACCCCGTAAGGGCCATGATGACTTGACGTCGTCCCCACCTTCCTCCGGTTTGTCACCGGCAGTCTCCTTAGAGTTCCCGGCATGACCCGCTGGCAAATAAGGACAAGGGTTGCGCTCGTTACGGGACTTAACCCAACATCTCACGACACGAGCTGACGACAGCCATGCAGCACCTGTATCTCGGTTCCCGAAGGCACCAAGGCATCTCTGCCAAGTTCCGAGTATGTCAAGGGGTGGTAAGGTTCTTCGCGTTGCATCGAATTAAACAACATGCTCCACCGCTTGTGCGGGCCCCCGTCAATTCATTTGAGTTTTAACCTTGCGGCCGTACTCCCCAGGCGGAGAACTTATCGCGTTAGCTGCGCCACTAAACCCTCAAGGGGCCCAACGGCTAGTTCTCATCGTTTACGGCGTGGACTACCAGGGTATCTAATCCTGTTTGCTCCCCACGCTTTCGCACCTCAGCGTCAGTATTGGTCCAGGAGGCCGCCTTCGCCACCGGTATTCCTTCCTATATCTACGCATTTCACCGCTACACAGGAAATTCTACCTCCCTCTACCATACTCTAGCCTGACAGTTTGGAATGCAGTTCCCAGGTTGAGCCCGGGGCTTTCACATCCCACTTATCAAACCGCCTACGCGCGCTTTACGCCCAGTAATTCCGATTAACGTTCGCACCCTCCGTATTACCGCGGCTGCTGGCACGGAGTTAGCCGGTGCTTCTTCTGCAGTTAACGTCAAGACCGGCGGGTATTAACCACCGGGGTTTCTTCACTGCTGAAAGTGCTTTACAACCCTAGGGCCTTCTTCACACACGCGGCATCGCTGGTTCAGGCTTTCGCCCATTGACCAAGATTCCCTACTGCTGCCTCCCGTAGGAGTCTGGACCGTGTCTCAGTTCCAGTGTGGCTGATCGTCCTCTCAGACCAGCTATAGATCGTCGCCTTGGTGAGCCTTTACCTCACCAACTAGCTAATCCAACGCAGGCTACTCTAATAGCGTGAGGTCCGAAGATCCCCCACTTTCCTCCGTAGAGCGTATGCGGTATTAGCTCGAGTTTCCCCGAGTTGTCCCCCACTACTAGGTATATTCCTACGCGTTACTCACCCGTCCGCCACTGTACTCGCACCCGAAGGTACTTTCTCGTTCGACTTGCATGTATAAGGCGTGCCGCCAACGTTCAATCTGAGCCATGATCAAACTCTTCAGTTTAATGAAGATTGTTTCAGTGAAATCTTTCCAGTGGTGTTCAGCCACCGGTCCGAACTGCTTTCGCTGAAACTGATATCAAGTCATTGCTCAATGAATTTCCGAGTAGTTACTCGATAATTCACAGTCTCCGCGCTTGAAGAACGCGTCGACATCGGTGAATTACAAGCACCCACACGAATGGCTTGTTCAGTAATTTCATTGTTAAAGAGCGGCCTTGGAGCGCGGTGCCCCGTGGCAAGGGCTGCGTATTATACGCAGGCGCCTTTTACTGGCAAGCGGCTTTGAAAAATAATTTCAGATTTCTTTCAAAGCCGCATTCTGCCTGGCCTCAGGCGTTATCGCGGACCAGAAGATGCCAGTTTTTCTTGCCGCGGCGGAGCAGATAGAAGCGTCCGTGAAGGGCCTCCGAGAAGCTGAGTTCCGCCTCCGCATCTTCGACCACGGTCCCGTTCACACGAACCCCGCCGCTGGCGACGAGCTTACGCGCCTGGCCCCGGGACGGTGCCAGGCCGGAGTCGGCCAGGGCGGCCAGGAGACCGATCGAATCGTCGGCCACTTCCGTCGCGTCCATACCATCCTGACGCAGCTGATCGAGGTCCGCCTCCGTGAGTGTGTCAATGGAGCCTGAAAAGAGCGCCTCGGTGATGCGCACCGCCGATGCCAGCGCGTCTTCCCCGTGCAGCATGCCCGTGACCTGCTCAGCCAGGGTGCGCTGCGCCAGCCGCTGGCCAGGCGCCTCACGGAACTCGGCCATGAGCGCATCGATCTCCGGCACCGACAGAAAGGTGAAGATCTTCAGAAAGTGCTCCACATCCGCATCGGCCGTGTTCAGCCAGAACTGATAGAAGCTGTAGGGGGAGGTGCGTCGGGCATCCAGCCAGACAGCCCCGGCGGCCGTTTTGCCGAACTTCGTGCCGTCCGCCTTGGTAATCAGCGGCACGGTGAGCGCAAAAGCCTCTTTACCCTGCTTGCGCCGGACCAGATCCATCCCGGAGACGATGTTGCCCCACTGGTCGGAACCGCCGATCTGCACGGAACAGTCGTGGCGGGCAGCAAGCTCAGCGTAGTCCATGGCCTGCAGCAGCATGTAGCTGAATTCCGTGTAGGAAATGCCCTGATCCTCCCGCTCCAGCCGGGTGCGCACGGAATCGCGCTGAATCATGGCGTTGACGGAAAAATACTTGCCGATATCCCGCAGAAAACTGATGACGTCGAGCTCCGCCGTCCAGTCGAGGTTGTTTTCGATGAGTGCCGCGTTGTTGCCGTCGAAGCTGACGAGCCCTTCCACCTGCCGGCGGATGTTCTCCACCCAGTCAGCCACCGTATCGGCCTGATTCAGAGACCGTTCGTCCGTGCGCCCGGAGGGGTCGCCGATGAGCCCCGTGGCACCGCCGAGCAGGAGAATCGGCCGGTGACCGTGTGCCTGGAAGCGACGCAGGGTCAGCAGTGGCACCAGGTTGCCGATGTGCAGGCTGTCGGCGGTTGGGTCGAAGCCGCAGTAAACGGTGCGTGATCCGCCCTCGAGGTGCTCGGCGAGCCCCGTCTCATCGGACACCTGGGCAAGCAGCCCCCTTGCTTTCAGCTCTTCGAGCAGTGCGTTCGCCACGTGTTTCCCCACCGGATCAGCGGTTCCCGAAAAAGACGCGCACCATATCAAAACGGCTTTGCCAGACAAGCACGGTCCCCCTGTGCACCCCTGCACAGACCGACACGGGAAGCCAACACGCTGGCATCTGCAGGGTTTTCATCGCCAGGCAAATACATATACTGAAAGCGTGATACCCGGCGAGCGTGAGAAAACCGGCGTAACTATCGGTTTTTGATGGGTTAATTAACGCAGCACGCTCTGCCTGAGACGGCCTTTGAGACTGCAGGCCCGACGGTCGGGTGCACGGCCCGTTAAGCCTTACTGGAGAAGGCGGGCGTGTTTTAACAAGGACAATAAAACCCGTCGTGAGGTTTCCTAGAACACATCTCGTGGTTGTCGCCATCCTCGGCCTGGGGCTGGCGTCCTTCGTGGTCGCCAAATTTCAGGACGACGCGGCGGAAGATCGCTTCACTACCGAATCCATTCTCGAAGAGATTCCCGGCGAACCGCTTACCGGTCCGCTGGCGGAACCGGACGCAGCAGACGTCGAGATCGGTACTGTGCCCGCCGTGGCGGAACTGTTGCCGCCACCCGCCCCCGAGCCACTCCTGGAAGAAAAAGTTCATGAGGTGCGTTCTGGGGACAGTCTGGCCAGAATCTTCTCAGGACTCGAGATTCCTGCCCGGGAACTGAAGCTGCTCGAGAGAACTGAACCTTACGGCAAACGCCTGCACGACATTTTTCCCGGTCACACCTTTACCTTCACGGTGAACGGCAACAACGAGATCATCAAACTGACCTACTCACCGGGACCGCTGGAAACCCTGGCCTTTGAGCGGGCCGGTGACGGTTTCATCGGTAGAGAGGTGCAGCGCGAGCCGGACATCCAGACCGCCTACAAGCATGCGAGCATCGATCAGAGTCTGTTCCTGGCCAGCCAGCGGGCGGGGCTCGACGATTCGCTGACCATGCGTCTTGCTCAGATTTTTCAGTGGGACATCGATTTTGTCCTCGACATCCGCAAGGGTGACGAGTTCTACGTGCTCTTCGAGGAGCGCTACCTGGACGACGAGTTCATCGGCTACGGCGAGATCCTCGCAGCCGAGTTCAGCAATCAGGACAAAGCGTACCGCGCGGTGCGCTACATCGATGAGAACGGCCGCAGCGGTTACTTCAATCCCGACGGCCGGAACATGCGCAAAGCATTCCTCCGCGCGCCGGTCGAGTTCTCCCGCATCAGCTCCAACTTCAACCTGCGGCGCAAGCATCCGCTTTACAAGCGCACCATGCCTCATCGCGGCATCGACTACGCCGCACCCACGGGCACGCCAATCCTGGCGGCCGGTGACGGTCGCGTGCAGAGCGCGGCGAAGAACAACGCCAACGGCAACTACGTCGTTCTGCAGCACGGCGAACAGTTCACCACCAAATATCTGCATCTCTCCCGCTTCGCTCGCGGCATCCGTAAGGGCAGCAAGGTGGAACAGGGGCAGATTATCGGTTATGTCGGCTCCACGGGTTGGGCGACCGGTCCGCACCTGCATTACGAGTTCCTGGTGAACGGGGTGCACATGAACCCGCGTACCGTGAAACTCCCCGACGCCAAACCTATTGGTGAAACGGAGCTCACGCGATTCTCCAGTGACACGGCGCCGATGTTCACCCTGCTCGACGACTACAAGCAGCAGATTCAGCTCGCCCTCCTCGCCGACTGACGTTCCGTGGCAGACACGGAAGCGCTCTACGTCGGTGTCATCAGCGGCACCAGCGTGGATGGTCTGGACCTGGCACTCCTGGACCTCAGCAGTGCACCGGCACTCCTTGCTGCAACGACCCATCCCTTTCCGGAATCCCTCCGCGAAGAACTGCTCGCGCTCGGCCAGCCTGGCGATGATGACCTTGATCGTATCGGCGCCCTGGATGCCGCCCTCGGCGACTTCATCGGCGCCGCAGTCACTGCCTTTCTCACAGCCTCAGGCCGGTCAACGAAAGACGTCGCCGCCATCGGCAGTCACGGCCAGACCATTCGTCACCGGCCAGACATCGACCACCCCTTCACCTGGCAGATCGGCGACCCCAACCGGATCGCGGAACGCACCGGCATCACGACCATCGCCGATTTCCGTCGCCGGGACATGGCCGCCGGCGGTCAGGGTGCACCGCTGGTCCCTGCCTTTCATGGCGCCCTGTTCCGGAGCAGCCGCGAAAACCGGGTCATCGCCAACATCGGCGGCATCGGCAACCTGACCTATCTGGCCCGGGATCCGGCCATAGCCATCAGCGGCTTCGACAGCGGCCCCGGTAACGGTCTGATGGATGCCTGGATTGCGCGACACAAAGACATCGCCTTCGATGCGGACGGCGCCTGGGCGCGCAGCGGCGAGGTCATCGAGCCGCTGCTCGAAGCCATGTTGCAGGACGCGTATTTTCAGCGGCCGCCTCCGAAAAGTACCGGACGCGAAGTGTTCAATCTGCCCTGGCTCGACGCCTTCTCACCGGCCGAGTTCGCCCCGGAGGACGTGCAGCGCACGCTGCTGGAACTCACCGTTCGCTCACTTGTCAGCGCCACGGAGCGTTGGGCCTCTCCCTGTGAGCGGTTCCTGGTCTGTGGCGGTGGACGGGAGAACGGCCTGCTCATGGAAAGACTCGCCGAGCTGCTGCCCTGTACAGTTGTCCCGAGCGAAGCGCTGAATGTTGACGGAGATGCGCTCGAAGCCGCGGCCTTCGCCTGGCTGGCTGCGCAGCGTTTGAGTGGCCGGCCGGGTAATGCCCCTGCGGTAACGGGGGCCAGCGGCGAACGGGTCCTGGGCGCCGTCTACCCCCCTTGAGCGTTCAGGTACAGCGCGAAAGACGGATGATCAGATCGCGAAAGAGTTTCCACAGCCGCAGGTCGAAGCGGCATTGGGATTGGTAACGATGAACTGCGCGCCCTGGAGATCCTCGATGTAGTCGATCTCAGAGCCGAGCAGATACTGATAGCTCAGAGAATCGACGACCAGCGTGACGCCCTCGCGCTCGACGACCGCATCGTCGCCGGCCACTTCGTCATCGAAGGTGAAGCCGTAGCTGAAGCCGCTGCAACCGCCCCCGGCCACGAACACGCGCAGCTTCAGAGCCTCGTTGCCCTCAGCGTTGATGAGCTGCCGAACCTTGTCGGCCGCCTGGGTAGAAAATCCGATATCAGCCTGCATAACTGCTTAGACCCGCCTGAAAGCCCGATAGTTCGCTCGGGCGGCCGTCCTGAGAAGCCTGGGAAGCTGCGATTATTCTTGAGCTGCCTGCCGGACGCAATCCTCACCTGCGGCGAGGGCCTCACTCGCCGGCCGTTGCGCTCTCCGCATTCTCCGGGAAGGGATGCACGTTCGGCTGCTCGGCACCGAGGCTTTCGTCGTGGACCAGCTGGCCATCCACCATGGCGCCGAGCTGCATCTCGATGAGCTTGTAGTAGACGTTGCCCTTCACTTCCGCCGCTTGCGCAAGCTCCATGCGGTTCGTGGCGTAAACGTTGCCTTCTACCCGGCCATTGACCACGACATTCGGAACCCGGATTTCCCCGGTGACCGACCCTTCGTCGCTGACGACAACGGTCGCGTCGCTGCCCACATCGGCGGTGACGTTACCTCTGATATGCCCATTAATGTAAAGTTGGCTAACGAAATGCACATCACCGCTGACTTCGGTGTTGGCTGCAATCAGCGTTACGCCTTTTTCCGCGCTGTTTTTTCTTTTTCTCATGCCTGCGCCCTCGCTCGCGCCCTGCTGTCCGCTACCCGTGCGGTCGCCCCATCCAAACGGCAGATTGAAGCTTGCCATGGTGACCTCGGCTTATGGTACTCCAACCCCGCTGGAGCGTTACGGCGACTGCTCGCCCCTCAGCCGGCCACCGTCCAGTCAAAGCTTCGATCGAGAGGGCTCGCGCCCCGTTTCTCCGCTGTGACCACAATCCGTTCGGGTTCGAATCCGGCCGGCAGGCTGATTACTCCGGTCAGGTCCTGAAAGTACCGGAACCGGAATTTCAGAGGATAAGTGTCGCCTTCGACAATTTCTGTGAGCGGCAGCACTCGCTCGACAACGGCCGTCGCGCTATCGCTACCGGTCGTCTCCGGCTGCTGCCGACCGTGCACCTCGAGCGTGGCGTCGCCCTGCACCCAGTCCCGCCGCGCCTCCACCTGCGTGAGCAGCAGGTGGAACGTGTAGCGCCCGGGGGTATCCATGGGCGTCAGCTCGAAGTCGGCAATCTGCAGCCCCCGGGCCACGGAAGAGGGCGCCATGAGGCTTTTATAAAAGGTGACTTCTTCCGTCAGGCTGGCCAGCTCATCCTTCAGCCCCCGGATACTGTCGCGAAGCGCCCGGGCTGCTGCCGCATCCACCTCCCGGGCCAGCTCCGATTCCACAAGCTGGGCCTGGAGCCGCTGGATCGCTTCCTCGTTGGTGGCATTGAGCCGTTCCATGGAGGAAAGATAGGTGCCGTCGAGGGCGCCGGAGGCCTGACCAAGCCAGTAACCACCCAGGGCACCGGCCAGAGTGATCAGCACCACGGCACCGAGCAGCAGGCCCTGACGCCAGGGGTGATGGGACACCACCCGAACCTCCGGCGCCGTTCGTGTCTGCTTTCCTGCCATTCGCTCTGAGCCCACTCCTTTCGTTCTGCCGGCATCCCGTCGGCGCATCGTGCCACGCGGGCCGACACCCCCGACTGGCGCTGGACCGGCCAGCGCCGCTTATACTAGCCAAAGAGCCCAGCCAACGCCGACTCCCTGGAGCAGATTCTGAGACTGCCGAGCTTCTTAAACCCCGAGTTCTTTCAGCGGCAGCTCGCCAGCGTCGACGCCCTCCCGCAACTCGCCGTACTCGCGGTGGTCGTGGGCCTCTTTACCGGCGTCGTGATCCTCGTGTTCCGCGCCAGCATCGAATATCTGCTCGGTGTGTGGATTCTGCCGGCTGGCAGCGAGTCCTTCGAGGCGCTGGCGCTTGCTGAACGCTTTGCCCTGCCGGTCTTCGGGGCCGCCGTCATCGGTCTTGCGCTGACCCGTCTGGACGCCGCGGACCGCCGGGTGGGCGTGGTCCACGTCATGGAACGACTGTCCCGGCATCAGGGTTATCTGCCGGTGAAGAACGCAGTGATTCAGTTCTTTGGCGGCATCCTCGCGCTCGTAACGGGTCAGTCCGGAGGCCGTGAGGGACCTGCCGTACATCTCGGTGCCGCCAGCGCGAGCTTCCTGGGCCAGGCCATGAATCTGCCGAACAACAGCATCCGGGTGCTCGTGGCCTGTGGTGTGGCGGCAGCGGTCGCCGGTTCCTTCAACACGCCGCTGGCCGGGGTCATCTTCGCCATGGAGGTGGTGATGATGGAATACACCCTCGGCAGCTTCATCCCGGTGATCATCGCCTCCGTCGTCACCACGGTGATGTCCCAGTTCTTCTTCGGCCAGCAGCCGGCTTTCAGCGTCGCGCCGCAGAACATGAGCGGTCTCCTGGAACTGCCTTATATCCTCCTCGCCGGGCTCATCGTCGGCTGTGTGGCCAGCGCGTTCATCAGTACTGTCCAGGCCTTCGCCCGGCTCACGCACCTGCCCTTCTGGGCGCGGGCCCTGCTCGCCGGGGTGCTCACCGGACTCGCCGCCCTGGCCGCCCCCGAGGTTATGGGCATCGGCTACGACACGGTCAGCGAGGCAATGCTCGGCCAGATCGCCCTCGGCGGACTGCTCATGATTGTGGTCCTGAAAATCATCACCAGCGGCGCGGCCGTCGGCCTCGGCATGCCGGTGGGTCTCATCGGCCCCACCTTCGTGGTTGGTGCGGCCCTCGGGGGCGTGCTGGGCTACCTTGGCGACTACCTGCAGCCCGGCGCCGGCATCTCCATCGCTTTGTACGTGATGCTCGGTATGACGGCGATGATGGCAGCGGTGCTGCAGGCACCGCTCGCAGCGCTTATGGCCGTGCTCGAACTGACCGCCAATCCGAGCCTCATGCTTCCGGCCATGCTGATCATCGTCGCCGCCACACTCACCACCTCTGTGCTGTTCCGACAGAAGTCCGTGTTCCTCTCGACCCTGGACACACTGGGGCTAAAATACCCGCCCGATCCAGTCACCGCCCATCTGCAGCGGGCCGGCGTCGCGTCGATCATGAACCGCGCGCTCGTGCGCCTGGGCGAACACCCGGCCCTCGAAGACGCACAGACGGCCATGGAGCGAAAGCCGCTCTGGGTCGTGGTGGAATCGGAACCCGGCGTGATCCGCTGCGTGCTGAGAGCCAGTGATCTGCGCGTCCATCTGCAATCACTTGCGGAGCAGGCGCCGGAGGCAGACACGAACGAGGAAGCTCGAGCCGCGCCAACGGTCGACCTGCTCGAAATCCCGGGCCAGCGCCTGGACGCAGCGAGCCTCGACTACCGGGCTACCCTTGCGGAAGCCCAGACGGCTCTGAAAGAGCCGGAGATCGAAGTGCTCTGCGTGCGGCGCACCGCAGCGCCCATGATCGAATCGGTGATCGGTATCATCACCCAGCAGGACATCGACAGCTACCGGGAGCCGGTGGTTTAAAAGGAACAACATGAGCACGGTCTCTCCATGAGCGCAGCCTTTCTCTGGCTGAAAGCCTTCCACATCATCGGCGTGGTGACCTGGTTCGCCGCGATGTTTTATCTGCCGCGGCTGTTCGTCTATCACAGCGCGACGGAGGACGAAGCCGGTCGCGCCCGGTTCCGCATGATGGAAGGCAAGCTTTACCGGATCATCATGCGACCCTCGATGTTCGTCGCCACGGGCTTCGGTCTGGCCATTCTTTTCATCGGCTGGGAAGCCTACGCCACGAGCGTGTGGCTCTGGCTGAAGCTCTTCGGCGTCGTGCTGCTGCTCGGTTACCATCACTACTGCGTCCGGCTCGTGCGCGCCTTCGCCGCGGACGAGAGCCCGCACAGTGAGCGTTTCTACCGGATCTTCAACGAGGCCCCGGCGCTACTCCTGATCGCCATCGTCGTGCTCGTGGTGGTGAAACCCTTCTGATACGAGTGAACTTCAAGCATGCAAACAGATAAGTCGGCGGCGCTCCTGGAGCGTGCCCGCAAGGTCATCCCCGGCGGGGTGAATTCGCCCGTGCGGGCCTTCACGGGCGTGGGGGGCACCCCGCGTTTCTTCGAGCGCGGCGAGGGTGTGCACCTCACGGACGCCGACGGCAACCGCTACATCGACTACGTGGGTTCCTGGGGTCCCATGCTCCTCGGCCACAGCAACCCGGACATCGTCCGCGCCGTGCAGGACCAGGCGGCCAAAGCCCTGGGCTTCGGCGCGCCTACGGAGCTCGAGATTGAGCTCGCCGAGCAGGTGATCTCCATGGTGCCCGGCATCGAGAGCGTGCGCATGGTCAGCTCAGGCACGGAAGCGACCATGTCGGCCATTCGCCTGGCTCGCGGCTATACGGGCCGGGACATGATCCTCAAATTCGCCGGCTGCTATCACGGCCACTCGGACTCACTGCTCGTCAAAGCAGGGTCCGGCCTGCTGACCCTCGGCATTCCCAACTCGCCGGGCGTTCCGGAAGCCGTTGCGGCGAACACGCTGACGGTACCGTTCAATCAGCCCGAGGCCGTCGCCTCGGTGTTCGAGCGTTATGCGGGCAGGATCGCCTGCGTCATCGTCGAGCCGGTTGCCGGCAACATGGGCTGCATTCCGCCCAAGCCCGGTTTCCTGGAAGCGCTGAAGGAAATCTGTGCGGCCGACGGTGCCGTGCTGATCTTCGACGAAGTCATGACCGGCTTCCGGGTTGCCCGGGGCTGCGCGCAAGCGCGCTATGGCGTAATCCCGGATCTGACCACCCTCGGTAAAATCATCGGCGGTGGTCTGCCGGTCGGCGCCTTCGGCGGCAAAGCGGAGATCATGGCTCGCGTGGCGCCCGAGGGTGATGTTTATCAGGCCGGCACGCTGTCCGGAAATCCCCTCGCCACCGTGGCCGGTCTGACCATGCTTCGGTCCCTGGACGAAAGCCTCTACGTGACCCTCGAGGAACACACCGCCTATTTTGCTGCCGGTCTGCGCGAGCGGGCGGCCGCATCGGGCATTCCCGTGACCGTGAACGAGGTCTGCGGGATGTTCGGAATGTTCTTCACAGCCGGGGAGGTCAGCGAGTTCGATCATGTCGCCAATGCGGATATCGATCGCTTCAACCGGTTCTTCCACGCGATGCTGGAACGCGGTGTCTATCTCGCACCTTCCGCTTTCGAAGCGGGCTTTCTGTCATTGCGTCACGACAAGGCGATCCTCGATGAGACCCTCGATGCCGCCGAAGCCTGCTTCAACGAACTCAATCACTGACGGACCATCATGAGCCAATACGATGTCTACGGCCTGGGCAATGCCCTGGTCGACATGGAATACACCATCGAGGACAGCTTCCTCAACAGCCACAGCATCCCCAAGGGTCACATGACCCTCGTGGAAGAGGACGCCATGGAGCGGCTGATCGACGGCCTGGAAGGCCATGCCCCCACCCGCATGAGTGGCGGCTCCGCGGCCAACACGCTCATCGCCGTGCAGGGATTCGGTGCCAGTACCTTTTACTCCTGCAAAGTCGCGAGGGATGAAACGGGCGAACATTTCCTGGGAGATCTCGGCGCCGCCGGCGTCGTCACCAACGGCAACGCGGCCGGCGAAGGCGGTAAATCCGGCCGTTGCCTGGTGCTCATTACGCCGGACGCGGAGCGCTCCATGAATACCTTCCTCGGCATATCGGCCCAGCTCACACCCGCCGACCTCGACCAGGCGGCAATCAGTCGCTCCCGCTACTTCTATGCGGAGGGTTACATGAGCGCCGCCGAGGGAAGCTGCGAAGCAGCCATCACGGCTCGGGAGATGGCGGAGGCCGCGGGGGTGAAAACGGCGATCTCGCTGTCTGATCCAAGCATGGTGGAATTCTGCCGGGCGCCGCTGGAGGCAATCCTCGGCAACGGCGTGGACCACCTCTTCTGCAACGAAGAAGAAGCCCTGAGCTGGGCAAAGACCGATCGCCTCGATGTGGCGGTCACGGAGCTCAAGGACATCGGCCGCAACCTCAATATCACCCTCGGTGCCAAGGGCAGCCTGGCGGTCACTCCCGATGGCGAAACGATGGTCGATGGCTTCCCGGTCACCGCCGTAGACACGACCGGAGCCGGCGACATGTACGCCGGCGGTTGCCTCTACGGATGGACCCAGGGCATGAGCCCCGCGGCAGCCGCCGGGCTCGGCAACTTTGCGGCGGCAACGCTCGTGCAGGCCTATGGGGCCAGATTGAGGAACGCCGCCGACTACCAGCAGACCCTGGCCGAATTCAAAGCCCACGGCTGAAGCGACTACTGGCCGCTCGAGGCGATTTTCAGCGCCAGCTGTCGAGGGCCTGACCGATGCGCTCGAGGCCGAGGTCGATGGCCTCCTCGCCGGTGGTGTACGCGAAGCGCACGTAGCGGTCAGCGAGATGTTCACCGAAGTCGATGCCCGGAGTGACCGCCACCTGAAACTCATCGATGAGGCGCCAGCAGAACTGCTCTGAGTCCAAGCCGGTGCTGGACACGTCGACATACAGATAAAAAGCACCCACGGGATCCACGGGAATTCCAAGCCCCAGCGTTCTCAGTCCCGCCGCCAGCTGATCCCGACGGGCGGCAAACTGCGCCCGGCGCGTTTCGTGGATTGCCATGGCCGGCGCGTCGAAGGCGGCCAGGGCCGCCTGCTGGGCAATGCTCGACGGTGAAATGAACAGGTTCTGGGCCAGGCGGCTCACCGGATCAATACACTGCTCCGGAACCACCATCCAGCCGAGACGCCAGCCGGTCATGCCGAAGTACTTCGAAAAGCTGTTCAGCACGAACACTTCGTCACTGATCGCGAGGCCGGTCCGGTATTCGGGCTGCGAACCCCCTTCACCATAGATGAGCCCCTGGTAGATCTCGTCGAGCAGGAACAGGCCCTCTCGCTCATGCACCGCCCGGATCAGGGCTTCGAGATCACGCCGGGGCGTCAGCACACCCGTCGGATTGGCCGGGGAGCCCAGCAGCAGTCCCCGGGTCTGAGGCGTCCATTCGCTGGCCAGACGCTCGGCCGTCACCTGGAAACCTGCTTCGGCATCGACGGGCAGCCGCCTCGGTCGCGCGTTCACGACCCCGAGGAACACCTCGTTGCAGGGGTAGCCTGGATCCGGCAGCAGCAGTTCATCTTCCGGATTGAGGAGCAGCGCAGCCAACAGCAGCAGACCGCCGCTGGCACCCGTCGTCACGACCACGCGCTCGGGCTTGATCGAAAGGCCAGCGCTTTCCCGGTAGTAGGCGGCAATCCGAGCCCGCAGCTCCGGTGTGCCGAGGGCCTGCGTGTATTTGGTGTGCCCGGCTTCGAGCGCCACCTGGCCTGCAGCCACGATGGGTTCCGCCGTGGGGAAATCAGGCTCGCCGACCTCGAAATGTACAACTCGGTGACCTTCGGCTTCGAGCGCTTTGGCCCGCTCCATGAGCTGCATGACCCGGAAAGGCGCGATGTCGCTCAGGCGCTCGGCCGTGCGCAGACGCCGGCTATGGGGGCCCTTTGCCTGGGTTTTGTAGCTGCCTGCCATCTCCTGAGTGTTCGGGGTCGAGGCCCTTACTCCTGTCACATTCGTTGCTCACCATGCGCGCACGCGTCTCCGGCGCGGAGGGCAGTTTGCGGCACCACCGGAGCCGTCACAAGGCGCGCCCAATTCGGCGGTTTTCGGGCCGAAACTGTCAGGAAAATGCGCGTGATCATCCTGTGGTCAACGGCGGATCGTTCTGGTAGCTTACGCGCCCTTCGATTGGGGGCCCCCAATACCCCCCAAACGTTGCGAGCAGTCATGAGAAGAGGTTTGACCTGAGTATGGCGTCAACGGCACGCAAGAAATCTACCCCCAAGGCGGTGGACTCACCCTTCAAGAACTTCACCCCTTATAAGCCCAAGAAGAACGAGCCCTACATGAGTGAGGCTCAGATGGAGCATTTCCGCGAAATCCTCCAGAAGTGGCGTCAGGAGCTCATGGAAGAGGTCGACCGGACCGTTCATCACATGCGCGACGAAGCCGCCAATTTCCCGGATCCGGCCGACCGGGCGACGCAGGAGGAGGAGTTTTCCATCGAACTGCGTACCCGTGACCGGGAGCGGAAGCTGATCAAGAAGATCGATCAGACCATCGATCGCATCGACCAGGAAGACTTCGGCTACTGCGATACCTGCGGTATCGAAATCGGTCTGCGCCGCCTGGAGGCACGGCCGACCGCCACGCAGTGCATCGACTGCAAGTCTCTGGACGAAATCAAAGAGAAGCAGCTGCACGGCTGACCGGCCGCCAGCCCGGGCTTTGCCGCAGGATCCGCCGCAACCCGCACCGCGAAACGAGCGGCAGGCTGCGGGCCGCTTTGCGCCTTCTCCCACAGGCCCGCTCCACGCGGGCTCCCTGCTGGCCGCCACGGCCAGCTACCTCGACGCCCGGTCCCGAGGGGACAGCTGGCTGCTGCGCATCGACGATCTCGACCACTTCCGCATCATCGAGGGTGCGGAAAGCGCCATTCTCAGGAGCCTTGAAGCCCATGGTCTGCAATGGGATGGGCCAGTACTAAGACAAAGCGAGCGGATTCCGGCCTACGAGGCCGCCCTGGCACAGCTGGGCGAAGACGACCGGCTCTTCTACTGCAACTGCTCGCGCAAAGCGTTGCGCGAGCTGCCGATCTATCCCGGTACCTGCCGTTCTCAGAGGCGTCCTCGAGAAGACTGTGCCTTACGAGTCCGCGTCGATGATGCGGAAATCGCCTTCACGGACCTGATCGTCGGGCCGCAGCAGGAGCGCCTCGGAGAAGCGGTGGGCGACTTCATCGTCCGCCGTCGTGACGGCCTCATCGCCTACCAGCTGGCGACCGCCGTGGATGATGGTGAAGCATCGATCAGCCGCGTGATCCGCGGCGGCGATCTCCTCGACAACACAGCCCGCCAGATTTTTCTGATGGAAGCCCTGCAGCTGACGGTGCCGAGCTATGGCCATCTGGCGACGCTGGTTTATCCCGACGGCGCCAAGCTCTCAAAGCAGAGCCACGCTCCGGGCCTAGATGACGCCAGCGCGTCCGCTAATCTCGCAGACACCCTGCGCCGGCTCGGACTGAATCCACCGGCGGGGCTCAGCGGAGCGGAGCCAGCGGAGCTCCTGAGCTGGGCGACCGGCGTATTCGACCTCAGCGCCTTATCCGCCGTTGACGTCATTTACCGTCACTGAGCATCGATTTTGTTAAGCTTTACACCCACATGAACCGAATACTCGTGCTGGATCCCGAATCGCTGGCATCGCGACGCCTCGAGCCTCTGCTGGAAGCCAGCGGCTATGCACCGGTTCCGATCACCGACGCCACGACGCTACCGCAACATGCGGAAACGGCGGCCCTGCTGCTCTGTCCTTTCAGGCGACAGGGCGACGCCGCCGTCGGCCACTCGCTGCCAACCATTCTGCTCGACGACAAGGCCGACATCCGCCGCGCCGTAGTCGGTATCAAGGCCGGTGCCAGTGACTATCTGGACGCCGACTGCTCTGACGAGGCGCTCATAGACAGCATCGAGCGTGTGCTCGCCGAAGCGGCTGAGCTCGAGTCCGTGCTGCCGGGTCTTGGTGCCAGCGAGGCCATGCAGACACTCGTCAGCTCTATCGCCAAGGTCGCCCCGACGGATTCCCCGGTACTCATCACCGGCGAGTCGGGGACCGGCAAAGAACTGGTTGCTCGGGCCCTGCACGCGGCAAGCCATCGTCGCCTGGCGCCGCTGATCTCCTTTAACTGCGCGACCGTCCCTGAGGACCTCATTGAAGGGGAACTGTTCGGCCACGACAGCGATGGCCGCGGCGGTCTCGTGGCAACGGCGACCGGCGGCACTCTGTTTCTCGACGAGGTGGGTGAGCTCCCAGCCGGCGCTCAGGCGCGCCTCCTGCGAGCCCTTGAATCCGAGCAGGACATCCGCCTGATCTCCGCTACCCATCGGGACCTCGATGCCCTGGTGGACAGCGGTCAGTTCCGCAACGATCTCTACTACCGCCTTAAGGTCATCGCCCTGGCGGTGCCGCCCCTGAAAGATCGTGGCGACGACATCCAGCTGCTCGCCGAGGAGATCCTCACGCGCACGCTGACAAAACTCGGCAAACAGGGCCTCAGCTTCGCGGACGCAACCCTCGAGGATATGCGCCGCTACCCCTGGCCCGGCAACGTCAGGGAACTGGAAAATGCCATTCAGCGGGCGGTGATCCTCGCCGACAGCGGTGAAATCACGACGGAACTCCTGGCCATCGAGCCGCCGAAAGTCAAAAGCCAGGAGCCACAGGGCAACGCCTCTCCCGATCAGACCATCGAAGACTATTTCGTCAGCTTCGTCACCGCTCATCAGGATTCCATGACTGAAACGGAGCTCGCCGAGAAACTCGGGATCAGCCGGAAAAGCCTCTGGGAACGGCGCCAGCGCCTCAACATCCCGCGCACGAAGACGAAGAAACGCGGTCGCAGAAGGGACGTCTCTTGAGCGAACCGCAGGTGCGCCGCATCAGCGCCCGGGAACACGGCCTGACCACCGACCGGGTGAGCCCGGCAGCCCTGGACGTTACCGAAAAGCTCAACGCGGCAGGCTACGAGGGGCTCCTGGTCGGTGGCTGCGTCCGCGACCTGCTGCTGGGTCTGACGCCCAAGGACTTCGACGTTGCCACGAACGCCACCCCGGAAGAGGTGCGTGACCTGTTCCGCCGCTCGCGCCTTGTCGGCCGGCGCTTTCGTATCGCCCACGTCCGCTACGGCCGGGAGCTCATTGAGGTGTCCACTTTCCGCAGGGCCGTGGCTGAGGAAGCCGACGAACGCGCCCACTCGGATGCCGGCATGATCCTGCGCGACAACGTCTACGGGTCGCTGGAAGAAGACGCTTTCCGCCGGGACTTCACCATCAACGCCCTCTATTACGATCCGCTGAGTGAGGAGATCCTCGACTACGTGGGCGGTCTCGACGACCTGGAGTCGGGGCATCTGCGCTTCATCGGCGATGCGGTCACCCGCGTGCGGGAAGACCCTGTGCGCGCCCTGCGTGCCGTGCGCTTCCAGGCCAAGCTCGACTGCGAGCTCGACAGCGAAATCAGCGACTGCCTGGGCGAGGCAGCGGAGCTCATGGCCGCGGTGCCGCCGGCCAGACTTTTCGACGAAATTCAGAAAGTGCTCATGTCCGGCCAGGCCGAACGGGCCTGGACGGCGCTGGTGGATACGCCGCTCCGGGCAGCCCTCTTCCCGAGCTGCGATCCGGACGACGCGCTCGTACCCAGAGCCATGCGTAACACGGACGAGCGTCTGGCCGCAGAAAAGCCCGTCACCCCGGGCTTTCTCCTGGCTGTGCTGCTCTGGGCCGACTACCGGGCCCGCGTGCGAGATCTGAGCGAGGAGCTGGCCCCGGCGGACGCGAGGCTGCACGGCGCGGCCGACTGCCTGGCGGAACAGCAGCAGATCATGGCCGTACCGCGGCGCTTCTCGCAGTTCATCCGCGAAGTCTGGCAACTTCAGGACCGCCTCGAAGCGCGCCTGCCCAGGGCGATCGAGCGTCTGGCCGGTCATGCCCGGTTCCGCGCCGCCTATGATTTTCTCGTGCTCCGGGCAGAAACCGGCGACAGCCCCCTTACCGGCGAAGAGACGGATCTGGAGGAAGCCGCAGACTGGTGGACGCGCTATCAGGAAGTGGAAGGCGAGGCCAGGAGCGCCATGCGTGAGGACCGCCGCGGTAACGCGCCGAAGCGCAAACGCCGCCGACGACGCTCCAGACGGCGCCGGGGCGAAGCCGCCTCCTCGGAGAATCCGCCGAGCTGAGCAGAGAGTCGCTGCAACACTTTGGCCAGCGGTCCAGTTCTGGCAGACTGGCCGCAGGCATGAACAGCGTCCTCCAAGAACCACCGCAAGTGGATGTCACCGCCGGCTCCCGCCAGCTGCTGCAGGGTCGTCAATTGCCGGCCTACGTTGCCGTGGAAGGGCCCATCGGCGTCGGCAAAACGACCCTCGCCAACAAGCTCGCGCAAACTTTCGACTACGCGCTACTCCGGGAGCCTGCGGAAGAAAACCCGTTTCTCGACCGCTACTACCGGGAAGGCAAGCGCCACGCTTTGCCGACGCAGCTTTTCTTTCTCCTGCATCGGGCCCGGCAGATCAGCGATATCCGCGATCAGGACCTGCTGGCACCGAATCTGGTCGCGGACTTTCTCATGGAGAAAGACGAACTCTTCGCGCGCCTGGTACTCGACGATCAGGAGTTCGGGCTCTATCAGCAGATCCAGGCGAGCCTGGCCATCGAACCGCCGACACCGGACCTGGTCATCTACCTCCAGGCCCCGGCGGACGTGCTCCTCGATCGCATCCGCCGGCGCGGCATCGACGCGGAGCGGGAGATCACGGCCGACTACCTCAACGCGCTCATCGACTCCTACACAGAATTCTTTCACTTCTACAATGCCGCCCCGCTGCTGGTGGTGAACGCCACAGAGATCGACTTTGCCAACAATGCTCAGCACTTCGATGCCCTCCTCGAGCAGGTGGTCTCCATGGACGGTCCGCGCCAGTACTTCAATCCACATCCGCAGCTCATCTGAATGACCCCCGAGCGCACCGGGAGCTGGAAAAAGCTCACCGCCCTGGCGTCCGAGCAGGTCCGCAGCGAAGGTGAAGCGCCGGCACCGCTGACCATCGACGCTGCCGGACTGCACGCGGACCTGACCAAACAGCGTCTGAACGCGGACGTGACCGCGGCACTCATCGCTCTGGCGGAAGAACGGAGGCTGGCCGAGGCCATCGAAAATCAGTTCACGGGCGCCATCGTCAACGGCACGGAAGATCGCCCGGCCCTGCACAGCGCCCTGCGCGCTCCGTCAGAAGCCATTCCGGCCGTTGCCCGGGATGCACCGCGAGTCATGGCGCAGATCCTGGAGCTCGCGGAAGCCCTCCGGAACGGGCGCTGGCGCGGCGCCACCGGCAAAGCCATTACCGACGTTGTCCACATCGGCATCGGCGGCTCCCACCTCGGTCCGGAACTCGTGGTCGACGCCTTGCGCACGCGGGCGGATCAGGCGCCCGCCATTCACTTCGTGGCCAACATCGACGGCGAAGCACTCGATCAGGCACTGGCCGGCAGAGACCCGGAGCGGACGCTGTTCGTGATCGTCTCGAAGAGCTTTTCGACGCTGGAAACCCGCGTCAACGCCACCACCGCCCGGAGCTGGTTTCTCGAACGGACGGGTTCTCTGGAAGCCATCGGCCGCCACTTTGTCGCCATCTCGACGAACCTCGAGGCGGCCGATGAGTTCGGCATTCCTGCAGAGAACGTGTTTCCCATGTGGGACTGGGTCGGCGGACGCTACTCGGTCTGGTCACCGGTGGGGCTGCCGCTGGCAATCGCCCTTGGGCGTCAGGGCTTCGAGGCTTTTCTCGGCGGTGGCCACGCCCTGGACCAGCACTTCCGCTCGGCGCCCTTCGGGGAGAATCTGCCCGTGCTCATGGCGCTGGTCGGCATCTGGAACTACAACTTTCTGGGCGTCACCAACCAGGCCATCCTTCCTTACGGAGAGCGCCTCAGACTGCTCCCGGACTTTCTCCAGCAGCTCATCATGGAGAGCAACGGCAAGTCCGTGCACAACGATGGCAGTGCCGTCGCGCTGCACACCATGCCCATCGTCTGGGGCGGTCGCGGCACGAACGGTCAGCATGCCTATCATCAGCTCCTCCATCAGGGCACGCGTTCTTTCAGCGCCGATTTCATCCTCATCGGGAAGGGCCGGGTGCTGGCTGAACACCACCGCTGGCTGAACGCCAACGCCCTGGCTCAGAGTCAGGCCATGCTGCAGGGCCAGCGTTCTGAAGACCCGCACAAACAGGTGAGCGGCAACAAGGGCACGACCACGCTTGTGCTGCCTTCTCTCACCCCCGCGACGCTCGGCGCGCTGATCGCTCTCTACGAGCAGATCGTGTTTTGCCAAGGTGTTATCTGGGACATAAACTCCTTCGACCAGTGGGGTGTCGAGCTCGGCAAGCGCCTGGCCGTCCCCATCCACGAGCAACTCGGCGGCAGATCGGCGCTCACGCAGGACACCTCGACGAAAGACCTCATCGAGTACCTCCGGGGCTCCGCAGGCGGCGCTGACTGAACCAACGCGCCGCGTCTGCAGGCGGCGCGCGGAGCGCTGATTCAAAGCCGGCAGAGCGAGCCGAGCAAACAGAAGGACACGACATGTCAGACATCCACGTGGTGCCCGTACCCGACTCCATGGCCGATCGCGCCTTCATCAACGACGATCAATACCAGGCCATGTATGAGCGATCCATCAGTGATCCGGATGGCTTCTGGGCCGAGCAGGCAGACATCTTCATCGACTGGTACGAGAAGTGGACGACCATCTCCGAGGCGGATCTTCCTGCGGGCCGGGTGCGCTGGTTCGAAGGCGCTAAGCTCAACATCGCCTACAACTGCATCGACCGGCATCTCCCGGAGCGGGCTGAGCAGACGGCCATTATCTGGGAAGGGGACGACGCGGCCGACACGGCACACATCAGCTACCAGGCGCTCCACGACCACGTCTGCCGGCTCGCCAACGCCCTCAAGGCCCGCGGTGTGAAGAAAGGCGACCGGGTCTGCATCTACATGCCCATGATCCCGGAGGCAGCCTACGCAATGCTCGCCTGCATGCGCATCGGCGCCATTCACTCGGTGGTCTTCGGCGGCTTCTCACCCCAATCGCTGCGCGACCGTATCCTGGACTCCGACTGTCGCGTGCTCATTACCGCCGACGAGGGGGTGCGCGGCGGTCGCGCCGTGCCGCTGAAAGCCAACGCGGAGGAAGCGCTCAGCGACTGCCCGAACGTGCACACGGTGCTTACCGTGCGCCGCACCGGCAACGATGTCGCCTGGAATCCGGATCGAGACGTCTGGTATCACGAGATTACCGCCGAACAGGCCGCCAGCTGTGAACCGGAAGTCATGGATGCGGAGGATCCTTCCTTCATCCTCTATACCTCCGGCTCCACCGGTAAGCCCAAAGGCGTGCAGCACGGCACCGCCGGCTATCTGCTGCACGCGGCCATGACGCATAAGTACGTTTTCGATTACCACGACGGTGACATCTACTGGTGCACGGCCGACGTGGGCTGGATCACGGGACACAGCTACATCGTCTACGGCCCCCTGGCAAACGGGGCCACCACGCTGATGTTCGAGGGTGTACCCACCTGGCCGGACGCCGGGCGTTGCTGGGAAATCGTCGACAAACACCAGGTGAACATCTTCTACACCGCACCAACGGCCATCCGTCAGCTAATGGGTCAGGGTGACGACTACGTAACCGCCACCGCCCGGGCATCATTGAAGCTGCTCGGCACAGTCGGTGAACCCATCAATCCCGAGGCCTGGGAGTGGTACCACAAGGTCGTTGGCGACGAGCGCTGCCCGATCGTCGACACCTGGTGGCAGACAGAAACCGGCGGCATCATGATCTCCCCGCTGCCCGGCGCCACGGCTCTGAAGCCGGGCAGTGCAACCCGTCCGTTTTTCGGGGTCGCACCGGCCCTCGTCGATACGGACGGCAGGATTCTCACGGAGACGGAAGCCTCCGGCAATCTGGTCATTACCTCGAGCTGGCCCGGGCAGATCCGCACCGTCTACGGCGATCACCAACGGGTCATCGATACCTACTACAGCACCTACAAGCCCTACTACTTCACGGGCGATGGGGCCCGCCGGGATGCGGACGGCTACTACTGGATCACCGGCCGTGTGGACGACGTCATGAATGTCTCCGGCCACCGCATCGGCACCGCAGAAGTGGAGAGCGCCCTGGTGCTGCACGAAGCGGTGGCCGAGGCCGCCGTTGTGGGCTTTCCCCACGACGTCAAAGGTGAAGGGATTTACGCCTACGTCACGCTGATGGTCGGCAACAACGAAGACCCGGAGGCTCTGCGTGAGGCCCTCGTGCAACTCGTGCGCAGCGAGATCGGCCCCTTTGCGCGCCCGGAGCACATCCAGTTCGCACCCGGCCTGCCGAAAACCCGCTCCGGGAAAATCATGCGCCGCATTCTGCGCAAGATCGCCGCGGACGACCTCGACAATCTCGGCGACACGTCAACGCTGGCCGATCCGGCCGTTGTGGATGATCTGTTGGCAAACCGCGCCAGCGCCTGAAGCTGCAGCGGGCTGAAACGACAGCCTGAAAAGAAAAAGGCCATCTCGAGAGATGGCCTTTTTTTGCGAGTCGACTGGGGATCTGCCCAGCCGATTTGCCGCTACGCGGAGGCGTGTCCGCTATGCGGAGGCGAGTCCGCTATGCGGACGCGAATCGGCATTACGCCGATTCGGAGTAGTTCTCCACTTCTTTCATGGAGAGCTTGATGCGTCCGCGCTGATCAACGTCGAGGCACACCACCTTGATGTCCTGACCTTCGGACAGGTAGTCGCTGACGTTCTCGACACGCTCTTCGGCGATTTGCGAGATGTGCAGCAGACCGTCCTTACCGGGCAGGATGGTGATGAAGGCGCCGAAGTCGACGATGCGGGCAACCTTGCCTTCGTAGATGCGACCGACCTCGGCTTCTGCCGTGATCTCTTCGATCCGGGCGACAGCGGCCTTCATGGCGTCACCGTCAGCGGCATAGATGCGAACGCTGCCATCGTCTTCGATGTCGATGTCCGCACCGGTCTCTTCAACGATGCCGCGAATCGTGGCGCCACCTTTCCCGATGATGTCGCGGATCTTGTCCGGATGGACGTTGAGCACGCGCATGGCCGGTGCGTTCTCGGAGATCTCGTCACGGGGCTTGTCGAGGACCTTGTTCATCTCGCCGAGGATGTGCTGACGCGCTTCCAGGGCCTGACCCAGGGCAATCTCCATGATCTCTTCGGTGATGCCATCAATCTTGATGTCCATCTGCAGCGCGGTAACGCCACGGGCCGTGCCGGCCACCTTGAAGTCCATGTCGCCGAGATGGTCCTCGTCACCGAGGATGTCCGTGAGGACGGCGTACTTGTTGCCTTCCTTGACGAGGCCCATGGCCACACCGGCCACTGGCGCTTCTACGGGAACACCCGCATCCATCAGGGCGAGCGAGGTGCCGCAAACGCTGGCCATGGAGCTAGAGCCGTTCGACTCGGTGATCTCCGAAACCACGCGCAGGGTGTAAGGGAAGTCGTCCACATTCGGCAGCACAGCGGCTACGCCACGACGGGCGAGGCGACCGTGGCCGATCTCACGGCGCTTCGGACCGCCCATGAAGCCGGCTTCACCAACGCTGTAGGGCGGGAAGTTGTAGTGCAGCATGAAGGGGTCTTTGAAGGTGCCTTCCAGGGCATCGATCATCGCCGCGTCACGCATGGTACCGAGGGTGGCCACGACGATGGCCTGCGTTTCACCGCGGGTGAAAAGCGCAGAGCCGTGGGTTTTCGGCAGAATGCCGGTCTCCACGTGGATCGGACGGACCGTGCGCAGATCGCGGCCGTCGATGCGGGGCTCGCCGTTGATGACGCGCTGGCGAACGAGATTCTTTTCGACCTTACCGAAGGCGCCCGACACGTCGTCGGTGCTGTACTCGGCAGCTTCACCGCCGGCGAGGGCCTCGACGACGCCGCGGCGCAGTTCGCTGACTTTGCTCTGACGCTCCATCTTGTCGGTGACCCGATAAGCTTCACCGAGTTCGGCCTTTACGGCGCTTTCGACCTTCTCAGCAAGCCCCGTATCGGCTTCCGGCGCCTGCCAGTCCCACTTGGGCTTGCCCGCTTCCGCGGCCAGCGCGTTGATGGCGTCGATGGCCACCTGCATTTCCTGATGACCGAAGAGCACGGCACCCAGCATCTGGTCTTCCGAGAGCTCCTGGGCTTCCGATTCGACCATGAGCACGGCTTCCGAAGTGCCGGCAACGGTCATGTTCAGTGCTGACGTTTCCAGCGCTTCGTAGCCGGGGTTCAGGAGATACACGCCGTCTTTGTAACCGACGCGCGCACAGCCGATGGGACCGCCGAAGGGGATGCCGGAGATGGCCAGCGCTGCGGAAGCGCCGAGCATGGCGGCAACATCCGGATCCTGGTCTTTGTCTGCGGACATGACCGTACAGATGACCTGCACCTCATTGAGGAAGCCCTTCGGGAAGAGCGGGCGCAGGGGACGGTCGATGAGTCGGGAGGTCAGCGTTTCTTTCTCGCTGGGCCGAC
Organism: Pseudomonadales bacterium; assembly: GCA_965230005.1. Lineage (GTDB taxonomy): Bacteria > Pseudomonadota > Gammaproteobacteria > Pseudomonadales > Azotimanducaceae > SZUA-309. The sequence continues at coordinate 3,915,323 of OZ245934.1, read as the reverse complement.
CTTCACGACGGAAGAACCCGCCCGGGATCTTACCGGCCGCGTAGGTCTTCTCCTGATAGTTCACCGTCAGGGGGAAGAAATCCTGCCCCGGGCGTGCGTTCGGGGCGCCAACGACGGTGCAGAGCACTACCGTAGGACCCATGCTGACGAGCACAGCGCCCGTCGCCTGCTTGGCGACACGACCGGTCTCGAGGACCACGGTCTGATCGCCGTACTGAAATTCTTTCGTTATTGGATTCAAAATTCTTAACCTCCAGTTGGATTACCTGTCTGGTCTCAGCGTTCTTAGCCGGTGCGGCTAACGTCGGTGCGACGCTTAACGTCGGTGCGACGCTTAACGTCGCAGACCGAGCCGCTTGATGAGATCCGAGTAGCGGTTTGCGTCTTTCTGTTTCAGGTAGTCCAAAAGTTTGCGTCGCTGGTTGACCATACGGATCAGGCCGCGACGGGAATGGTGATCTTTGTGGTGCGCTTTGAAGTGATCCTGCAGACCGTTGATATTGTGGGTCAGCAGCGCAACCTGTACTTCCGGAGACCCTGTGTCTCCATCTTCCAGCTGATACTCCTTGATGATTTCTGCTTTGCTAGTGGCGTTCAGTGCCATGTTTCATTTACTCCAGTTCAATGTGCGCTACAGATTCGGGATCACCGTGCACATTTACAGTGACCTCGACGATGCGGGACTCTTCTGAGTTCAACCTTAGAACCCGCTACTTGTTGTGCTCCACGACCAGTCGTCTTGGAGCGACTCTGCCGTCATCGAGAATCTCGCCGACACCGATAAACTTCGTCGTGTCGTCCGCCTCGATTTCCGACAACCGCACCCAGCCACTTGTTGGCGCGTGCGGCACGATCACCGGTTGGCCCTGGCGCAGGTAATAGGCCGTGTTGTCGGTCAACCTGACCTCCGGCCATTCCCTGACAGCGCTCACCACCGGCTGCAGAAAGGGATCGAGGGAACCCTGCTCGAGGGCTGCTTCCAGCTCCTCGAAGGTCACCAGATCCGCTTCCGTATAGGGGCCGGCCGCCAGTCGCCTGAGTTCGACGACGTGGGCGCCACAGCCCAGCACCTCGCCGAGTTCTTCGGCGATGGTGCGAACGTAGGTGCCCTTACTGCAGTGGATCGACAGCACCAGGCTGTCACCATCGAAGGAGAGCAACTCGTTCGAGAAAATCGTTACCCGTCGAGCTTCCCGCTCGATCTCAATGCCCTGCCGCGCCAGTTTGTAGAGCGGCTGGCCCTGATGTTTTATCGCCGAAAACATGGACGGTACCTGGTCGATCTCGCCGCGGAAGAAACGCAGCGCGTCTTCGACTTTGTCTTCGTCCACCCCTTCGATGGGCCGTTCGCTGACCAGCTGACCGTCTGCATCGCCGCTGTCCGTTGCCACGCCGAGACGGATTCGCGCCCAGTACTTCTTGTCAGAGCTCAGAAGGTACTGCGAAAACTTCGTCGCCTCGCCGAAGCACAGCGGGAGCACGCCGGTAGCCAGAGGGTCCAGGGCACCCGTATGACCGACCTTGCGGGCATTGAAGAGCCGCTTGGCTTTCTGCACCGCGTCGTTCGAGCTCATGCCCGTGGGTTTATCGAGCACGAGGATGCCGTTTACATCGCGGCCTCGCCTGCGCCTAGCCATCCTGCGCATCCTCCCGATCGGCGCCCGCCTGCTGGGCCGCATCTTCGCGGACCGCACGGTCGATGAGCGATTCCATGGCTGGGCCCCGTTCCACCACCTCGTCGTAGTGGAATCGCGGTTTTGGCGTCGTGCGCATTTTGTGGCGCTTGGCGAGCTCTGAGCGGAAGTAGCCCGCCGCCTTGTTGAGTACTTCGAGGAGTTCTGCGCGTTCGTCTTCCGTCCGGGTCTCGTGGGAAGACACATAAACGTCCGCCCAGCTCAGATCCTTGCTGACCTTGGCTTCGTTGACGCTCACCATGCCAACCCGCGGGTCACGCATCTGCCGCTGAATGATCGACGCAAGCTCGTCGCGGATGAAGTCCGCGACCCGCTCGCTGCGGCCGAATTCACGCATGGCGCTCATGGCAGGGCGCCACGATCAGGCCAGCTCCCGCGCCACTTCTTTCGAGTCGAAGACTTCGATGAGATCGCCGACCTGGACGTTGTTGTAGTTGCGCACGCCGATGCCGCACTCGGTGCCGTTACGCACTTCGTTGACGTCGTCCTTGAAGCGGCGCAGGGATTCCAGCTCACCTTCATAAATGACGACGTTGTCGCGAAGCACGCGGATCGGCTTGTTCCGGAACACCGTGCCTTCCACGACCATGCAACCGGCAATGTCGCCAAAGCGCGGCGAGCGGAAAACGTCCCGCACTTCCGCGATACCGACGATCTCTTCCCGGATCTCCGGCGCCAGCATGCCCGAGAGCACCTGTTTGACGTCGTCGAGGAGCTCGTAGATGACGCTGTAGTAGCGCAGATCCAGCCCTTCGCGTTCGATGATCTTCTTCGCCGAGCTGTCAGCCCGGACGTTGAAGCCGAAGATGGCCGCACCGTAGGTAAGGGCCAGATTCGCATCGGTTGCCGTAATCCCGCCGATACCGGAGCCGAGGATGTTCACCGCGACTTCGTCGTTGCCCATGTCCGTGAGGGCCTGCTGAATGGCTTCCAGCGAGCCTCGGACGTCGGCCTTGAGCACCATCTTGAGAATGCGCTTTTCGCCTTCCCCGATGTTCGCGAACATGTTTTCCATCTTCGCGGCCTGCTGCATGGCCTGACGCTGTTCCTGAGACTTGTCGCGGCGGAACTCGGCCAGTTCCCGGGCTGTCCGCTCGTCCGTGGCCACGGAGAAGTCGTCACCCGCATCCGGTGTACCACCGAGACCGAGGATCTCGACCGGGTCCGAGGGGCCTGCCACCTGAATCTGTTCACCAAGGTCGTTCAGCATCGCGCGTACACGACCATGGAACTCACCGGCGATGACCACATCACCCTGGCTCAAAGTCCCGTTCTGCACGAGCATGGTCGCAACCGGACCGCGACCCTTATCGAGACGGGACTCGATGACCACACCTCGTGCAGGACCTTCTTCCACGGCCTTGAGCTCGAGAATTTCCGACTGCAGGAGCACGGCTTCGAGGAGTTCTTCAATGCCTTCACCCGTGTGGGCGGACACTTTGATGAACTGCGTATCGCCGCCCCAGTCTTCCGGGACTACCTCTTTGGCCGCCAGCTCGTTGGTGACCCGATCGGGGTCGGCCGCTTCCAGGTCGATCTTGTTGATGGCAACCACGACCGGCACGCCGGCAGCGCGGGCGTGCTGAATGGCCTCTTCCGTCTGCGGCATCACGCCATCATCGGCGGCCACCACCAGAATGACGATGTCCGTGGATTGCGCACCGCGAGCGCGCATGGCGGTGAAGGCCGCGTGGCCCGGCGTATCGATGAACGTGATACGACCGTGAGGCGTTTCCACCTTGTAGGCACCGATGTGCTGCGTGATGCCACCGGCCTCGCCGCTGGTCACCCGCGTGTTGCGAATGTAGTCGAGGAGGGAGGTTTTCCCATGGTCGACGTGGCCCATGACGGTGACCACCGGCGAACGACCCACTTCGTCACCTTCCAGCACCAGCGACTGTTCGAGGGACTGCTCGAGCGCATCTGCGTGCACAAGCTTGACCTTGTGGCCCATCTCTTCAACCACAAGGGTGGCGGTGTCCTGATCGACGGTCTGGTTGATGGTCGCCATCACACCCATACCCATGAGCGTTTTGATCACTTCACCGGCTTTGACAGACATGCGCTGGGCCAGATCACCAACGGAAATGAGGTCCGGGACTTCCACTTCCCGGGCAATGAATTCCGTCGGGCGGAACTCGCCACCCTGCTGATCCACCTGGATCGGCGTCTGGTGATGGCGCCGGCGGGCACGCCGTTCGGTCTTCAGGGAGAGCTCGCGACGCCGGTCGCCGCCGGAACGCTTCCGCTCGTGCTCTTTGCCTTTCGCGCGCTTCCCGCCCCGTTCGGCGGCCTGTTGCTTCGCCTGAGCTTCCGCGGCTGCTTTCGCTGCGGCAGCAGGGTCCACGGCCGCTTCTTCGGTTTTCGGCGCCTCTGCGGCCTTCCGTTCGGCTTCCTGCTTCGCGGCTTCCTCGGCCCGAAGCGCTTCTTCCTTGCGGCGTTCATCTTCGGCTTTGCGTTCCGCTTCCTGGCGACGCGTTTCCTCTTCCGCGGAAACCCGTGCCTGCTCTTCTTCACGGATACGCTGTGCTTCGAGCTCGCTCGCGCTCGGCTGCCGGGGCGCTGCTACCGGTTCCGGGGCTTCCGCCTCTGCTGCGGGCGCAGGAGCCGCTTCGGGCTCCGCGCGCTTCACGTAGGTGCGCTTACGGCGGACCTCGACGTTGACGGTCTTACCCGCGCGACCCTGACCGGTCTTCAGAGTGCCCGTGGTCCGGCGCTTGAGCGTAATCTTGCTCGGCTGCGACGTACCACTGTCTCCATGGCTGGCTTTCAGGTGTGCGAGGAGTTTCTGCTTCTCCTCGTCGCTGACCAGCTCGTCATCACGCGCGTGCGCTAACCCGGCTTCCTGCATCTGCTTGAGCAGGCGATCGACCGGTGTGCCCACCGTGTCCGCGAGTTGCTTTACCGTGACTTCAGACATTCCTAACCCTCTTCCGTCTACTCTTCGGCTTCCTCGAACCAGGGTGCCCGCGCCGTCATGATCAGCGCCGCAGCCGCTTCGTCGTCGAGGTCTTCCACGATCTCCTGGAGATCGGGTACCGCAAGTTCAGCCAGATCTTCCATGGTGACCACACCATGGCTGGCCAGCTGGAACGCGAGTCTGCGCTCCATCCCCTCCATGTTCAGCAGATCTTCTGCCGGTTCCTGCTCGCCCAGGGCTTCTTCACTGGCGATGGCCTTCGTCAGCAGCGCATCGCGAGCGCGATTCCGGAGTTCTTCGACGATTTCCTCATCGAAGCCTTCGATAGCCGTCATCTCCTCGATGGGCACATAGGCCACTTCCTCGAGCGTGGTGAAGCCCTCCTCGACGAGGACGATGGCAACGTCTTCGTCGACGGCCAGCGAATCCATGAATTCCTGGATGTATTTGCCGGCTTCCTCTTCCTGCTTCGCCAGCGCCTCTTCCTGGGTCATGATGTTCAGCTTCCAACCGGTCAGGTCGCTGGCGAGGCGGACGTTCTGCCCGCCTCGACCAATGGCCTGGGCCAGGTTGTCTTCGCCCACGGCGATGTCCATGGCCTGAACTTCTTCATCCAGAACGATGGACTCCACTTCCGCCGGCGCCATGGCGTTGATCGCCAGCTGCGCAGGGTTCTCATCCCAGGGCACGATGTCGATCCGCTCTCCCGCAAGTTCGCCGGAGACCGCCTGGACCCGGGAACCGCGCATGCCCACACAGGCACCGACCGGATCGATGCGGCCGTCATTGGTTTTCACGGCGATCTTCGCCCGGGATCCCGGGTCACGGGCGGCGCCGCGAATCTCGATGACGTCTTCGGAAATCTCCGGCACCTCGATCTTGAAGAGCTCGATAAGCATCTTCGGCGAGGTGCGCGTCAGAATCAGCTGCGGCCCGCGGTTGTCGGGCTTGATCTCGAGGAGCAGCGCCCGAAGCCGGTCACCGACTCGGAAGGTTTCCCGCGGGATCAGGTGCTCGCGCGTCAGAAGCCCCTCGGCATTGTTGCCGAGGTCGACGATGACGCTGTCGCGGCCGAGCTTTTTCACCGTGCCACCGATGAGTTCACCCACCCGTGGCAGATAGGCTTCGACGATCTGCGCGCGCTCCGCTTCCCGGACCTTCTGGACGATCACCTGCTTCGCGGTCTGTGCCGCAATGCGACCAAACTCCACCGATTCCACGGGCTTTTCGATGGTGCCGCCGAGCTCGAGGCTCGGATCCTTCGCCTTGCCCTCCTCGAGCGTGAGCATGGCTTCGGGATTCCAGACGAACTCCTCGTCTTCCTCATCGGGCTCGGTGACGGTCCAGACCCGGAAGGTCTCGTAGTCGCCCGTTTCCCGGTCGATGGCGACGCGGAACTCAGCCCCCTCTTCGTAGCGCTTCTTGGTCGCCGTTGCGAGCGCGACCTCGATCGCATCGAAGATGACTTCTTTCGACACACCCTTCTCGTGGGATACACCCTCCACGACGAGAAGGATCTCTTTACTCATGTTGCTCATCGAGTTTTCAATCGAACCGCGGTACGACGCGCGCCCGCTGGACGTTCTCCAATGGCAGTACGAACTCATCCTCGCCGACCTGAACGATCACTTCGTCGTTTTCCAGGCCCGCGAGAACACCTTTCACGCGCTTCGAACCCTCCACCGGATAGTTCAAGCGCACATCAATCTCTTCGCCGACGCAGCTTGCATACTGCTCCGGCTTGAACAGAATCCGATCCATTCCCGGCGATGAAACCTCGAGGGTGTAGGCGCCGTTCAGCACCTCTTCCACGTCGAGAATGTCGCTCGCCCGGCGACTCACCCGCTCACAGTGCTCTACGCTGACGCCTTCGTCGTTGTCGATGTAGATGGCGAGCTTCGAGTGTTTACCCTGGGCCCGATACTCCACACCCCAGATCACGCAATCTTCCATTGCGACGACGGGCTCGAGCAGTGCGGCGATGTCCTTCTCTTTTCTGTTCACTCCTGCTGTCTGTCTCTGGCTTCTGAGACCCCTCGAGGTCTCGGCCAGCCTTCCGGCTTACCGCTGGTCGGCAACCGGCCAAAAAAACTTCGGCCAACAAAAAATGGGCCTACGCCCATTCCCAGATTCCGCTGCGTGCCGTCGAAACCGAACATGCAGCGGCTGTGTCACTGGCCGCGGTTCGCTGTCATTCACACGCTCGCGGCTTCGCGGCCTCCATCTGCCGATGGAAACCCTCCACGCATGCGTCTTGAAGTGAAACGCTGGCCAAGGGCGACCCGCCTCAACGGGACGAGCCACCGGAAGGATGCTGACCGGCGATCAGGTCGCCCTCGAGCGCACCGGATCGCCGGTTACAAAAAGGCCCCTGATAAGGGGCCTTCGATCCTTGGTAGCGGGGGCAGGATTTGAACCCACGACCTTCGGGTTATGAGCCCGACGAGCTACCAGACTGCTCCACCCCGCATCAGCAAGGGCGGGATTATAGGGGCCGTCTCTGGCCGCCGCAACCCACTTCCAACAGATTTGTTTCGGCCCGGAAGCCCCGGATTCCGTGGTTTTTTTCCCTGCTGGCGAGCAGTTTTCGCCCGCTGGCGGGCTTCTCCGGCAGGGAACCGCTGAGCCAACCGCCGAGGCGTCAGGCAGGCGCTGAACCACGCAAGCAAGAAGAAGAAATGATGGTGCCGAAGGCGAGACTCGAACTCGCACGCGATTTCTCGCACTACCCCCTCAAGGTAGCGTGTCTACCAATTTCACCACTTCGGCAGAAGTGACCACCGACCCGTCAGCGTCTCCTGCGGAGGCCCTAGAGGTCGGGGATGTCGGAATCTACACCTTCCGTTTCGGGAGTCAACTGCTCTTCGGCCTCGGCGTCTTCCAGGGCCGGGATGTCGCCGGGTACGTCGCCGACTTCCGGTGCCGCGACTTCAACCGTCGGAATACCGAGATTGCCCATGTTTGCCGCCCGCTCTTTTGCGGTCCAGGCAAGCCCGAAGGAGATCAGGAAAAAGCCGATGGCCAGCCAGACGGTCAGTTTGGTCAGGAAGGATGCCGAGCCGGAACTGCCAAACATGGTATTCGCGGCGCCCGCCCCGAAGGCGGCACCCACATCGGCGCCGCGGCCCTGCTGCAGCAGCACAAGCGCTGCAAGGGCAATGGCATCCACTACCAGCAGCATGAGCAGGACCAGTTCAAATGTAGACACGGTCTTTCCTCTCGTTCCGTTCCATGCGTCTCTCAGGCGTCGGGGTCCGTCGATAACGCCTCATCGTTTTCTTTTCTGCGCCGCGCTCGTAACCCGCGACCACGCGACCCGCTTCAGGTGCCCAGGGCCCCGGCGATACCCAGAAACTCGGTCGGGTCGAGGGATGCCCCACCCACCAGGCCGCCATCAATGTCCGCTCCGGCGAAAAGTCCGGCGGCATTCGCCGCCTTCACGCTGCCGCCGTAAAGGACCGGCATCCGCTCCGCGAGGCTTTCGTCCCAGCTGCGCAGAACACCACGCAGCGCCGCATGCATCTCCTGAGCAAGTTCCGGCGTCGCCGTGCGGCCTGTGCCGATCGCCCAGACGGGCTCATAGGCAACGGCCGCCGAGGCAAGGGCCTCGGTCCCGCAATGATCGAGCACTGCGTTGATCTGAGCGGTTACCACCGCAACAGCCTGCCCGGCTTCACGTTCTGTCTCGGACTCACCAACACAGATCATCGGTCGAAGCCCGGCGCGGAGCGCGGCGGCGGCTTTCTCCGCCACCAGCTCGTTACTTTCCGCCGCGTACTGACGCCGTTCCGAATGACCGACCAGCGCCCAGCTCGCACCAAGATCCTTGAGCATCTCACCGGAGCATTCACCGGTATACGCCCCATCGGGCGCCGGATGCAGGTTCTGCCCGCCAAGTTCCACGCGTCCGGCCAGGCCCGCTTCCGCGAGCGCTTCCCGCAACAGCGGCAGATAGCCCAGCGGCGGAAACAGAATCAGACGGGCGGCCAGCTCATCGACGCGATCCTCCAGACCACGGACGAAATCCGTGACGAAGGCCCGGGAGCCATGCATCTTCCAGTTACCTGCCGCAATGCGGCGATTCAGCGACTGATCATCCACCGTGGAGAGGCTTTTCCACCGCCGGGTGCCGAAGGGCGCGCAATGTTACCGGCAGATCGTCCTGCCAACAAGCGCTCGCGGGGGCACTCAGGCGGCGCTGCCGACGACTTCCACAAGGGCATCGGCGGCGGCATTCACCAGCACCGGGTCTTCGCCCTCGACCATGACCCGGACCACCGGCTCCGTCCCGGAGGGCCGGATCAGCACCCGGCCGCGGCCGGCGAGCGCTTCGGTCTGCGCTGCCACGGCCGCCTGCACGTCTGCGGCCCGGGCACGTTCGGCCGGCTCGGGCACCGAGACGTTCTTCAGGACCTGAGGCATCTTCTGCATGGGAGCAACGAGATCCGCGAGGCTTCGTTCCAGCTCGCCCATGGCCTGCAGCACCTGCAGGGCGGCAACGATGCCGTCGCCGGTGGTTGCGAGATCCAGGCAGAGGATATGGCCGGACGACTCACCGCCGACCAGCCAGTCACGATCCCTGAGTTTTTCGAGCACGTAGCGGTCGCCAACGTCCGCCCGCTCGAAGGCAATTCCCGCCGCTGACAGTGCAACCTCGAGACCGAAGTTGGACATCAGCGTGCCAACCACCCCGCCGTTGAGAGCCTGCTGGGCCGCCCGATGGCTGGCGATGGCGTAAACAAGCTGATCACCGTCCACGATCTGCCCGCTGCCGTCGACCATGATGAGCCGATCACCATCACCATCGAGGGCCACGCCAAGGTCTGCCCCTTCCGCCAGCACCCGCGCCGAGAGCGCTGCCGGAGCCGTAGCGCCGCAGCCGTCGTTGATGTTGAAACCATCCGGATCCGCACCTATGACCGTGACCCGGGCGCCGAGCTCTTCGAAAACCCGGGGCGCGACGTGATAGGTCGCGCCGTTCGCACAATCGACGACGATGTGAATGCCGGAGAGGCGAAAACCGCGGCTGACGGTCGCCTTGCAGAATTCGATGTAGCGTCCCGCCGCATCATCGATTCGATTCGCCCGCCCGAGCCGGTCTGAGTCCACACAGGCCATGGGCACATCGAGCTCTGCTTCGATGGCAAGTTCAACATCGTCCGGGAGTTTGTTGCCGGCGCTGTCGAAGAACTTGATGCCGTTGTCGTAGTAAGGGTTGTGCGAGGCACTGATCACAATGCCCGCATCGGCTCTCAGGGTCCGGGTGAGATAGGCCACCGCCGGTGTCGGCATGGGGCCGAGCAGACTCACGTTCACGCCCGCAGACACGAGGCCTGACTCCAGCACGGACTCGAACATATAGCCGGAGATCCGCGTGTCTTTTCCGATCAGCACCGCCGGCTCCCGACCATTGCGACCGGCAAACACACGGCCGACGGCGGATCCCAGACGCAGGCAGAAATCCGGCGTGATCGGTGCCTGGCCAACCCGACCGCGTATGCCGTCCGTGCCGAAGTACTTTCTCTCGGCCGTCTGTTTCGCTGCTTGAGTCATCCCCTGAGCCCTTCCAGAATTTTCAATGCCTGCACCGTCTCCGGAACGTCATGGACGCGCAGGATATCGGCGCCGCGCTCGGCTGCAAGTACGGCAGCCGCAATACTCCCGGCCATCCGTTCAGCCACCGGCGCCCCGGTCAGAGCGCCGATCATACGCTTTCTCGACAGGCCGACGAGGAGCGGCAGTTCGCGAATCCGCAACGTCTCGAGGTCGGCCAGCAGGGCCAGATTGTGCTCAAGGGTTTTGCCGAAGCCGAAGCCTGGATCGATGCAGAGCCGATTGTCGGTGATCCCTGCCTCGTGCGCACGCTGGACGCGCTCGGCCAGTTCGGCGCCCACGTCGGCAACAACGTCATCGTACCGGGGCTCATCCTGCATGGTCCGCGGCTGGCCCTGCATGTGCATGATGCAGACCGCCACGGGGCTGTCGGCGAGGGTTTCAAGCATCGCTGGATCCCCCAGGCCGGTGACGTCATTGATCAGACCACAGCCGGCGTCGATTGCGGCGGCGGCGACGGCGGCTTTGCTCGTATCCGCGGAGATCACCACATCGAGACCGTCGAGGGCTTCGAGCACGGGCAATACCCGGGCCAGTTCCTCCGCCTCTGACACCGGATCGGCGCCGGGCCGGGTGGATTCACCCCCGACATCGATGATCGCGGCGCCCGCCTCGACCATAGCCTCGGCGGCGTCTCGAATCACAGCGATGGCCGGGCGGCCTTTGACGTAGAGGCGGCCGCCGTCAGAAAAAGAATCCGGGGTAATGTTGAGCACGCCCATGACCAGGGCGTGCTCGAGCGTCAGCGTTCGGGGCCCGCAGACCAGCGTCCTCAAGGCCCGGGCTGCTTCAGTGGTCTTCGGCGGGGCCTCCGATCGGAGACTCGCCGGAGGATTCGCCGCTCGGCTTCTGCGGCGAAGGCGGCGGTAGATCGGCAGGATCCCGCGGCTTCGCGCCCGCCATGATGTCATCGATCTGATCGCTGTTGATCGTCTCGAACTCCACCAGGGCATCGGCCATCATATGCAGCTTGTCTTCGTTCTCCGTGAGCAGCCTCGTCGCTTCCGCATAGCAGTCGTCGATGATTTTGCGCACTTCTTCGTCGATGGCCCGGGCCGTATCGTCAGAGAAGGCTTTCGGCTTCACGCCGCCGGACATGCCGAGGAAGACTTCACCATCGTCTTCGTCATACATGATCGGGCCGAGACTGTCCGAAAGTCCCCAGCGCGTGACCATGCTCCGAGCCAGGCCCGTGGCCCGCTCGATGTCGTTGGATGCGCCGGTCGTGACGTATTCGGGGCCGAGGATCATCTCCTCGGCGATGCGCCCTCCGAAGAGCGAGCAGATCTGGCTCTTAACACTCTGTCGCGAGAGGCTGTAACGGTCCTCTTCCGGGAGGAACATGGTGACCCCCAGGGCCCGGCCGCGCGGGATGATCGTGACCTTGTACACGGGGTCGTGATCGGGCACGAGGCGCCCGACAATGGCATGGCCTGCTTCGTGGTAAGCCGTGTTCCGCTTCTCTTTCTCGGACATGACCATGGACTTGCGCTCTGCGCCCATCATGATCTTGTCTTTCGCCTTTTCGAATTCCTCCATCTCCACCAGGCGTTTCCCGCCCCGCGCCGCGAAAAGGGCGGCCTCATTGACGAGGTTCGCGAGATCCGCACCGGAGAATCCGGGGGTGCCGCGGGAGATGATGGCCGGATCGACGTCGTCCGAGAGCGGCACCTTACGCATGTGTACCTTGAGGATCTGCTCGCGGCCACGAATGTCCGGCAGACCGACGACGACCTGACGGTCGAAACGTCCGGGACGCAGCAGCGCCGGGTCGAGCACGTCCGGCCGGTTGGTGGCTGCGATGACGATAATGCCGTCGTTCGCTTCGAAGCCGTCCATCTCTACGAGCAGCTGGTTCAGCGTCTGCTCCCGCTCGTCATGGCCGCCGCCAAGGCCTGCGCCCCGGTGCCGACCGACGGCGTCGATCTCATCGATGAAAATGATGCAGGGCGCCTGTTTCTTCGCTTGCTCGAACATGTCGCGCACACGCGATGCACCGACACCAACGAACATCTCAACGAAGTCGGAGCCTGAAATGGAGAAGAAGGGCACCTTCGCTTCACCGGCAATGGCTTTGGCCAGGAGCGTCTTACCGGTACCGGGCTGGCCCACCATGAGGATGCCGCGTGGAATCTTACCGCCAAGGCGCTGGAACTTACCGGGATCCCGGAGGAACTCGACAAGCTCCTGCACGTCTTCCTTGGCTTCGTCGACGCCTGCGACGTCGGCAAAGGTCGTTTTGATCTGATCTTCCGAGAGCAGGCGCGCCTTGGACTTACCAAAGGCCATGGGGCCACCGCGACCGCCGCCGCCACCCTGCATCTGCCGCATGAAGAGCATGAACACGGCGATGATGATCAGGATCGGGAAGCTGGCAATGAGCAGCTGCGTCCACACACTCTGCTGTTCGGGGAGTTTGCCCTCGGTCTGGACGTTGTGATTGTAGAGATCGTCGAGGAGCTTCGGATCGTCAACGTTGGGCCGGACGACCTGGAAGGACTCGCCGTTGCGGGTTTCACCACGAATGATGAGGCCGTCGATTTCGACCCGCGCTATCTGGTCGGTGCGCACGTCCTCGATGAAGTCGGTGTACGAGAGCGTCTGCGGCTCCTGCTTGACGTTGAAGTTGTTGAAGACCGTCAGCAGCACTGCGGCGATGATGAGCCACAGTAGTAAGTTTTTTCCCATATCTGTCAAGGACTTATCCTCTTCTGCCCCGTCCGCTGGGCAGATGCTTTCAGGTGAGCGGACGAGTAGCCTACACCACTTCCCCGGGACTTTCTTTGACCCCGATGTGGTCTGCAATATCCCGATGCTGCCGGGGTTTCTGTCGCCGGCTCGTGAAAGCCGGTCCAACTCATGCGCCCTGACCTTTGAAGCCCTGGGCCACCGCATACATCTCCCGGGAATCGGGTCGCGACGCTTCCGGCTTCACCTGCTTGAAGGCCTTGTACTTGGCGCGGATCCGCCGGATCCAGTCTTCCACTCCGGCGCCCTGGAAGGTCTTCACCACCAGAGTACCTCCAGGCTTCAACCATCGGTCCGCAGCCCCTTCCGCGAGCTCTGCGAGTTCCATGGAGCGGGCCTGATCCGCAGCGCGGATACCACTGATATTGGGTGCCATATCGGACAAAACAAGATCCAGCGTCCGCTCGCCGATCATTTCTGCAATTATTTTGTCTATCTCGTCCTCACCGTAGAGCCCTTCTACGAGCACGGTATCGGCACCGGTAGTCACGGGCCGGTCATCCACGGCAATGAGTCGTCCGTCAGGGGCGATCTGCTCTTCCACATAGATGGTCCAGCCACCGGGGGCCGCGCCGAGCTCCAGCACCTGCATCCCGCGCCGCAACAGACGGAAGCGCTGATCGAGCTGCTCGAGCTTGAAGTGGGCGCGGCTGGCCTTCCCCGTTTCCGCCGCTTTGCGGGCGAAGGGGTCTTTACGCTGCCGCGCCAGCCAGCGTTCGCTCGACTTGCTGCGTCCACCGCCGCCGCGGCGGCGGTTTTTCGACCGGCCATCCATGAGCGCATGATAGCCCGAGTGACTAAGGCTGCTTGCCTCGAGCGGCGATGTCCCTACAATGCGCGACCCCGGTCCCGGACAGCAGCGCGGCACCCTCGCTTCCGTTGCCCCGCACCGCCATCAGAGAGAGACCCCACCGTGAAGAGCGCCCGGCGCAAAGAACTCCGCAGCATCGCCCATCACCTGCACCCGGTCATCATCGTCGGCGACGGTGGGGTGAGCGACGCGGTCATCGCTGAAACCAACCGGGCCCTCGACGACCACGAGCTCATCAAGGTAAAGATCAATGCCTTCGACCGGGACGATCGCGCCGCCCTCGGCGCCGCGCTGACGGAGGCCTGCGGTGCTGAGCTGGTTCAGAAGATCGGCAAGGTGCTGGTGCTGTTCCGGCAGAATCCGGACGCCAATCCGGCGCTGTCGAATCTCACCCGGACCCAGGGCTGAGGTCGATCCCTCCGCTAGAGGTGCTCGACAGAATCGATCTCGTACTCGAGCTCGCCGGACGGCGTCTCGACGACCGCCACGTCCCCTTCCGCTTTGCCGACGATGGCTCGAGCGATCGGTGACATGATGGAGATCTTGCCCGCTTTCAGATCGGCTTCGTCCTCGCCGACAATCTTGTAGCGGATCTCGTCGCCGCTGTCCGCGTCGATGAGGGTCACGGTTGCGCCGAAAATCACCTTGCCTGACGGGGTGATCTTGCTGATGTCGATGATCTGCGCATCCGCCAGCTTGCTTTCGATCTCCGTGATGCGCCCTTCATTGAAACCCTGCTGCTCGCGGGCGGCGTGATACTCGGCGTTTTCCTTGAGATCGCCGTGTTCCCGCGCCTCGGCAATGGCCTGCGTGATTTCGGCACGGAGCACGGATTTGCGGTGCTTCAATTCGTCGCGGAGCGCGTCAGCACCCTCTTGGGTCATGGGTATGGGCATACACAGGATTCTGCGGCAAAGGCGCGATCAGCGCCAGCGGACGGCGGGCCAGCGCTTCTCAGTGCAGGCTCTGCAGCGTCCGCACCTCTTCCGCATCCGTTTCGCGGCGGAAGCGGATGGCGATGGCATAGGCCTCACCGGCAGTCAGCGTGGTCGTGTAGCAGACCTTGTTCTTGATGGCGAGGCGCCGAATGATCGCCGAGTCGCGAATGGACTGATGGCCTTCCGTGGTGTTCACGATCAGATCGATCTGCTCATTCTTCAACAGATCGCCAACGTCCGGACGCCCCTGGCCGATCTTGCTGACTCGATCGCAGGGTACCCCGGCATCGGCCAGCACCTGGGCGGTGCCGCGCGTCGCGACGAGCGAGAAGCCGAGCTTTACGAGCTCGCGGCCGAGGGATTCGAGCAGGGGCTTGTCGGAGTCCTTCATGGAGAGGAAGGCGCGGCCGCCGTCCGGCAGCACCACGCCGGCACCCGCCGCCGCCTTGGCGAAGGCTTCGGCAAAGGTATCGCCGACACCCATGACTTCTCCGGTGGATTTCATTTCGGGTCCGAGGATGGGATCGACGCCGGGGAACTTCGGGAACGGGAACACGCTCTCTTTGACGTTCACCGTTTTCGGCACAATTTCTGCCGTAAAGCCCTGCTCGGCGAGACTGACACCCGCCATGCAGCGCGCGGCCACCTTGGCCAGCGACACGCCGATACACTTGGACACGAAGGGCACGGTCCGCGAAGCCCGGGGGTTCACCTCGAGCACCAGCACGTCCTGGTCCTGCACGGCAAGCTGCACGTTCATGAGGCCGACCACACCCAGCTCCGCAGCCATGGCTTTCACCTGCTCGCGGATCCGGTCCTGAATGGCCCCGTCGAGGGTATAGGGCGGCAGCGCGCAGGCAGAGTCGCCGCTGTGCACGCCGGCCTGCTCGATGTGCTGCATGATGGCGCCGATGACCACCTGCTCGCCGTCGGAGACGGCGTCAACGTCCACCTCCACGGCCTGGTCCAGGAACCGGTCGAGGAGCACGGGGGAATCGTTCGAGACGGTCACCGCCTCACCCATGTAGCGGGTGAGCTCGGTCTCGTTGTAGACGATCTCCATGGCCCGGCCGCCGAGCACGTAGGAAGGCCGCACGACGATGGGGAATCCGACCTCCCGGGCACCGGCAATGGCGGTGTCCAGATCCGTGGCCGTGCGGTTCTGCGGCTGGCGCAGACCGAGCTTGTCGATGAGGCCCTGAAACCGCTCCCGGTCCTCGGCCCGGTCGATGGCGTCAGCCCGGGTGCCGATGATGGGCACGCCGGCTGCTTCGAGATCTTCCACGAGCTTCAGCGGCGTCTGGCCACCGAACTGCACGATCACCCCCTCGGGCTGTTCGACGTCGCAGATGGCGAGCACGTCCTCCAGGGTCACCGGCTCGAAGTAGAGTCGGTCGGAGGTGTCGTAGTCCGTGGAAACCGTCTCCGGGTTGCAGTTGACCATGATGGTCTCGAAGCCATCCTCGCGCATGGCGAGCGCCGCGTGCACGCAGCAGTAGTCGAATTCGATGCCCTGACCGATCCGGTTCGGGCCACCGCCGAGCACCATGATCTTACGCCGGTCCGAAGGCGCCGACTCGCACTCTTCTTCGTAGGTGCTGTACATGTAAGCCGTGGTCGCCGGAAATTCGGCGGCACAGGTGTCGACCCGTCGGTAAACGGGGCGCACGTCGAGGCTGAGGCGATGCGCGCGCACCTCGCCTTCCGCACAGCCGAGCAGCACCGCCAGCCGCGCATCGGAAAAACCCTGCTGCTTGAGACGGAACAGGGTGGCATGGTCCAGAGCGTCGAGCGTGCTGGCGGCAACGGCGGTTTCCGAAGCCAGGATGTCCTCGATCTCCGCCAGAAACCAGGGGTCGATACTCGACAGCTCGAAGATGTCCTCGAGGGTCATTCCATAGCGAAAGGCATCGGCGACATACCAGATGCGCTCGGCGCCGGGATTGGATACCTGACGTCGAAGGATGTCGCGGGCGTCTTCGCTCTCGAGATCAACGAGCGGGTCGAAGCCGCTCTTGCCGGTCTCAAGACCTCGGAGCGCTTTCTGCAGCGACTCCTGGAAGGTCCGGCCGATGGCCATGACCTCACCCACAGACTTCATCTGCGTGGTCAGACGATCGTCGGCCTGGGGAAACTTCTCGAAGGTGAAGCGCGGCACCTTGGTGACCACGTAATCGATGCTCGGCTCGAAGGAGGCCGGGGTCACGCCGGTGATGTCGTTGATGAGCTCATCGAGCGTGTAGCCAACGGCAAGCTTCGCGGCGACCTTGGCAATCGGGAAACCCGTAGCTTTCGAGGCCAGCGCCGAGGACCGGGACACGCGCGGGTTCATCTCGATGACGACGATGCGACCGTCTTCCGGATTGATGGCGAACTGTACGTTCGAGCCACCGGTTTCCACGCCAATCTCCCGCAGCACGGCAATCGACGCGTTCCGGAGCAGCTGGTACTCCTTGTCCGTCAGGGTCTGGGCCGGGGCGACGGTAATCGAGTCTCCCGTGTGCACACCCATGGGGTCGAAGTTCTCGATGGCACAGACGATGATGCAGTTGTCGCGCTTGTCGCGAACCACCTCCATCTCGAATTCTTTCCAGCCGAGCAGCGACTCGTCGATGAGGAGCTCGTTGGTCGGAGACAGGTCCAGACCCCGGGCACAGATCTCCTCGAATTCCTGCTGATTGTAGGCAATGCCGCCACCGCTGCCGCCGAGGGTAAAGGACGGTCGGATCACGCAGGGGAAGCCGAGCTGGCTCTGCACCTGAATGGCCTCCTCCATGCTGTGCGCAATGGCTGAGCGTGGCGTCTCGAGGCCAATGGCTTTCATGGCCTTGTCGAAGCGCTCCCGGTCTTCGGCTTTGTCGATGGCGTCCTGGCTGGCGCCGATGAGCTCGACGCCGTGCTTATCCAGCACACCTTCCCGGACCAGATCGAGGGCGCAGTTCAACGCCGTCTGCCCGCCCATGGTCGGCAGCAGGGCGCTCGGCTTTTCCTTTTCAATGATGCGCGCCACGGTCTGCCACTCCACGGGCTCGACGTAGGTGGCGTCTGCCATGGCCGGGTCGGTCATGATCGTGGCGGGATTCGAATTCACCAGAATGACCCGGTAACCCTCGTCCCGCAGTGCCTTGCAGGCCTGAGCGCCGGAGTAGTCGAATTCGCAGGCCTGACCGATGACGATGGGACCCGCACCGATAATGAGGATCGAGTCGAGATCCGTACGCTTCGGCATCAGCGGCTCCCTCCAGTGCGTTCGGCCATCATGTCCACGAACTGATCAAACAGATACTCACAGTCCTGCGGACCCGGGCTTGCTTCCGGGTGCCCCTGGAACCCGAAGGCCTGCCGGTCTGTGCGGTTGATGCCCTGCAGGGTGCCGTCGAACAGCGACACGTGCGTCGTCTCCAGGCAGTTCGGCAGTGAATCCGCATCGACGGCAAAGCCGTGGTTCTGACTGGTGATGATGACCTGCTCCGAGCGCAGGTCTTTGACCGGGTGGTTGGCGCCGTGATGGCCGTGCGGCATCTTCACGGTGGCCGCACCACTCGCCAGCGCCAGCAGCTGGTGGCCGAGGCAGATACCGAAGATAGGACGGTCGGCGTCGAGCAGCGTACGGATCGTGTCGATGGCGTAGGTGCAGGGCTCCGGGTCGCCGGGACCGTTGGACAGGAAGATGCCGTCGGGCTTCAGGGCCAGGGCTTCTTCGGCGCTCGTGCTCGCCGGTACTACGGTGATCCGGCAGCCCCTGGAAGCCAGCAGCCGGAGGATGTTGCGCTTCACGCCGAAGTCGTAGGCCACCACATGAAAACGCTCGTCGGTGCGCTGGCCATAGCCGTGCTCCAGATCCCAGACCGATTCCTGCCAGTCGAGGTGGTCGGCGCGGGTAACAACTCTGGCGAGATCCATACCGGCGAGACCCGGGAAGTCGCGCGCCGCCGCCAGCGCTTCCGCTTCCGTGGCGTCGCCGCCGATGATGCAGCCAGCCAGCGCCCCTTTCTCGCGGATGATTCGCGTCAGGCGCCGCGTGTCGATCTCAGCAATCGCAACCACCTGTTCCGAGACCAGATATTCCGGCAGCGTCATGGTCATGCGCCAGCTGCTCGCCCGTTTCGGAAGCGTGCGGATGACCAGGCCGCTGGCCCAGACTTTGTCGGATTCCACGTCTTCGGGATTGGCGCCCGTATTGCCGATCTGCGGGTAGGTAAGGGTGACGATCTGCTGGGCGTAGGAGGGATCCGTGAGGATCTCCTGATAGCCGGTCATGGCCGTGTTGAACACAACCTCACCAACAGACCTGCCCTCAATACCAATCGACGTCCCGTGAAACAGGCTGCCGTCCTCAAGGGCGAGTAACGCCGGTGTCAATGTCGTGCCCAAACCTCGTTGAAGAAATTGACGACTCTGCCGGCGCAACGCCTGTTCATGAGCCGCTCACAAAAAGGCGAGATGCGAACGCGCGTCCTCCCGACTACGTCCGATCCCGCCTGGATTGGGTCGCGTAGTCTACCGGAGAGGTTCGGTGAAACCTAGTACATCCTGCATGTCGAAGAGCCCGGTTTGGCGTTCCGCGAGGAAGCGTGCGGCGCGCAGCGCACCCTGAGCAAAGTTCGCCCGGCTCTGTGCCCGATGGGTGATCTCGATGCGCTCGCCGGTACCGGCGTAGAGCACCGTATGGTCGCCGACGATATCGCCGCCACGGACCGTGGCGAAGCCGATCGTGCGGTCTTCCCGGGGACCCGTGGTGCCCTGGCGACCGTAAACCGCATCGCGCTCGAGATCACGGCCGAGGGCTTCCGCGAGGATCTCCCCCATGCGCACGGCGGTGCCCGAGGGGGCATCAATCTTGTGCCGGTGGTGGGCTTCGATCACCTCGACGTCGACCTCATCACCGAGCACGTCCGCAGCGATCTCGATGAGTTTGAAGACGACGTTCACGCCGACACTCATGTTCGGCGCCTTCAGGATTGCCGTCTGCTCTGCCGCCGCCTCGATGGCCGCCTGCCCGGCCGCATCGAAGCCCGTGGTACCGATGACGAGCTTGCGGCCATTGGCCGCCATGATCGGCAACAGGCCAAGGGTCGCCTCGGGCACGCTGAAATCGATGAGCACATCGAAGTCGTTCACGGCCTCTGCGATGTCGGCACTGACAGGCACCCCCAGGGATCCGGCACCGACGAGATCGCCGGCATCGGTGCCGAGCAGGGGGTTATCCGGGCGTTCGAAAGCCGCACCGAGGCTCAGATCTTCGCTGCCATGAACGAGCTCGATGAGGGTCTTTCCCATTCGACCGGCCGCGCCGGTGACCGCTACACGCATTACACCCTCCCTTCCCCAGCGCCGATCAGGACTTGAGCCCGTCGAAAAAGTCCTTCACGCCCTGGAACCAGGAGGTTTCCTGCGGCGAATGTTTGGCGCCGCCCTCGCCCAGGGATTGCTTGAAGTCTTTCAACAGCTGCTTCTGATGGTCGTTCAGGTTAACGGGCGTTTCCACGTTGATCTTGCAGAGCAGATCACCAATCCCACCGCCGCGGACCGGCGTTACCCCTTTGCCGCGCAGGCGGAACACTTTCCCGGTCTGGGTTTCCGACGGAATCTTCAGCTTCACGCGCCCATCGAGGGTCGGTACTTCGATCTCACCGCCGAGGGCCGCATCGACGAAAGACACCGGCATCTCACAGAAAAGATTTCTGCCGTCACGGACAAAAATCGGGTGCTCACGCACCTCCACCTGCACATAGAGGTCGCCGGGAGGCCCACCGTTGAACCCGGCTTCACCCTCACCGGACAGGCGGATGCGATCACCCGTATCGACACCCGGCGGGATGCGCACGGAGAGTTTCTTGCGCTTCTCCACGCGACCGCCCCCTCCGCAGTTCGTGCACGGATCGCTGATGATCTGCCCGGCCCCACGACAGCGCGGACAGGTCTGCTGCAGCGAGAAGAATCCCTGGGCGACCCGGATCTGGCCCGCACCGCCACAATCCGGGCAGGTGCTGGCAGAGGTGCCCGGTTTGGCGCCGCTGCCGTCGCAGACTTCGCAGGCAGCAAGCACGGGCACGTCAATCTCGACGTTATCGCCGGCCACCGCCTGCTCGAGGGTGAGTTCCAGGCTATAGCGGAGGTCAGCGCCCCGCTGCACGGAGCTGCGGCCGCCACGGCCCTGGGCCCCGCCGAAAATGTCGCCAAAGACATCGCTGAAGATGTCGCTGAAGCTGCCGCCCGCAAAGCCGTCACCCATGCCGCCCATGCTCGGATCAACGCCGGCGTGGCCAAACTGATCGTAGGCCTGGCGCTTCTCACCATCGGAGAGGATCTCGTAGGCTTCCGTCGCTTCCTTGAAGCGTTCTTCCGCGTCCGGATCATCGGGATTCCGGTCAGGATGGTTTTTCATGGCGAGACGACGGTAGGCCTTCTTCACAGCGGCCTCATCGGCATCCCGGGCGATCCCGAGCACCTCGTAGTAGTCGCGTTTCGCCATGGTCTTCACTTGCCTCTCTCTGCTGCTTTCAGCTTCTTTTCTATACGGCAAAGGGGGCGTTCGCCCCCTTGACCTGTTTTAAAGCGACCCGTCCAGCACGACGGGTTCGATTTGTCCTCGTCCGGGCGTGCCCGTTGCGAGGCCGGCGCCAGCCAGGTGTCTGGCGCCAGAGGATGCGATGGCCGCTCCGAGGGAGCGGCGGACGGCTCAGTCCTTCTTCTCGTCGTCCTTCACTTCCTCGAATTCCGCGTCGACGGCATCCGAGTCCGCGCCGCCGCTGCCGGCTTCGGGACCAGCCCCGTCGGGGCCGGCACCGGCTGCAGCAGCTTCCTCTGCGTACATCTTCTGCGCAAGGGAAGCGGAGGCTTCAGACAGGGCCTGCATCTTCGCTTCGATGTCGGCCTTGTCATCACCCTTGAGGGCTTCTTCGAGGGCCGTAGCCGCGCCTTCGATGGCCGTCTTCTCTTCCTCCGTCGCCTTATCACCGGCGTCGGTCACCGTCTTGCGGGCCGCATGCACGAGGCCGTCGGCCTGGTTGCGGAGATTGACCATCTCTTCGAACTTCGCGTCTTCTTCCGAGTGCGCTTCCGCGTCGCGGACCATCTGGTCGATCTCGTCCTCAGAGAGACCGGAAGAGGCCTTGATGACAATGGACTGCTCCTTGCCCGTGGCCTTGTCCTTCGCCGACACATTCAGGATGCCGTTCGCGTCGATGTCGAAGGCGACCTCGATCTGCGGCATGCCGCGCGGTGCCGGCGGAATGTCCGCCAGGTCGAAGCGGCCGAGGGACTTGTTGCCCGACGCCTGCTTGCGCTCACCCTGCAGCACGTGAATGGTCACGGCCGTCTGATTGTCATCTGCCGTTGAGAAGACCTGCGTCTTCTTGGTCGGGATGGTCGTGTTCTTCTCGATGAGCACGCTCATGACCTGACCCAGGGTTTCGATACCTAGGGACAGCGGCGTAACGTCGAGGAGCAGCACGTCCTTCACGTCGCCAGCCAGCACCGCGGCCTGAATGGCGGCACCCACGGCAACGGCTTCGTCGGGGTTCACATCCCGGCGAGCTTCCTTGCCGAAGAATTCTTTCACCTTCTCCTGCACGAGGGGCATCCGCGTCTGGCCACCGACCAGGATCACGTCGTCGATGTCGCTGCCGGAGAGGCCCGCATCTTCCAGCGCCGTCTTACAGGGGCCGAGGGTCCGCTCTACCAGCTCTTCTACCAGCGACTCGAGCTTCGCCCGCGTGAGCTTCAGCACCAGGTGCTTGGGTCCGGACTGGTCCGCTGTGATGTAGGGCAGATTGATTTCCGTCTGCTGGCTGTTGGAAAGCTCGATCTTGGCCTTCTCCGCCGCTTCCTTCAGACGCTGCAGGGCCAGCGGATCGTTGTGCAGATCCACGCCGTTGTCTTTCTTGAATTCGTCGGCGAGGTAGTCGATGACTCTGAGGTCGAAGTCTTCACCGCCGAGGAACGTATCACCGTTTGTCGACAGCACCTCGAACTGGTGCTCGCCGTCGATGTCGGCGATCTCGATGATGGAAACGTCGAAGGTACCGCCACCCAGATCGTAGACGACGATCTTGTGGTCGCCGCGCTGCTTGTCCATGCCGTAGGCAAGGGCAGCCGCCGTCGGCTCGTTGATGATGCGCTTGACGTCGAGACCGGCAATGCGGCCGGCGTCTTTCGTAGCCTGACGCTGAGAGTCGTCAAAGTAGGCGGGTACGGTGATGACCGCTTCCGTCACTTCCTCACCGAGGTACTCCTCGGCCGTCTTCTTCATCTTTTTCAGCGTTTCCGCGGAAATCTGCGGCGGCGCGAGCTGCTCACCTTTCACCTCGATCCAGGCGTCCCCGTTCGTCGCCTCGACGATCTTGTAGGGGACCATCTTGATGTCCTTCTGCACCACGTCGGAGGCAAACTTGCGACCGATGAGGCGCTTTACGGCAAAGAGCGTGTTGTCGGGGTTGGTGACGGCCTGTCGCTTCGCGCTCTGGCCAACCAGAATCTCGCCGTCTTCCGTATAGG
Organism: Pseudomonadales bacterium; assembly: GCA_965230005.1. Taxonomy (GTDB): domain Bacteria; phylum Pseudomonadota; class Gammaproteobacteria; order Pseudomonadales; family Azotimanducaceae; genus SZUA-309. The sequence continues at coordinate 3,892,100 of OZ245934.1, read as the reverse complement.
CGATGATGGAGGGCGTCGTGCGATCGCCCTCGGAGTTCTCGATGACCTTGGCGTCCTTACCTTCGAGGACGGCGACGCACGAGTTCGTGGTGCCGAGGTCGATGCCGATGACTTTACCCATTTCTAGTCTCCAACTTTGCGTTACCCGCCGAGCGCCTCATCCGGCGATCGAGGGGGCTCTGCTGTCCATATTCCGTTTACTGTCTTCTATATTTGGTCGTCAGGCGCCGATTCAAGGGCGTCTGACGGGTTTTTCGGGGCCCGATGCGGGCCCGCTGAGCAATCCTGGGAGACCACCGGGATCCCGCCCGGTGCCAGCCTCAGCTACCTGCGGGTGCCTTGCTCACGACGACCATCGCCGCACGTACCAGGCGTCCGTTCAGGGTGTAACCCGGCTGCATCACATCGAGGACCGAGTTCGGCTCGGCGTCCGGGTTTTCCACCATGGCCATGGCCTCGTGATGCTGGGGATCAAAGGGCTCGCCAAGGGGGTGAATACGCGACACGCCGGACTTCTCCAGCACATCGAGAAAGAGCTTGAGGGACAGCTCGAGGCCCTCGCTGATGGCCTTGGCGCCGTCGCCGTCCGCTTCCGCAGACGCCACTTCAACGGCTTTTTCCAGGCTGTCGATGACGGGGAGCAGATCGGCGGCAAACTTCTCGAGCGCGAACTTGTGGGCGTTCTCGACGTCCCGGGCGGCGCGACGGCGGGTGTTCTCCGCCTCCGCCTGGCTGCGCAGCGCCTGATCCTTCAGGGCAGCCACTTCGGCCAGAGCGGCTTCGAGCCGGGCTTCCGGATCTTCCGACGCAGCCTGGCCTGCGGCCTCGTCAGCGGCGGCCTCCGCGGACGCCTCTTGCTCGGGATTTTCGTCAACAATCTGGTCGACGTCCTCCTCGAGGTCGTCGCGCTTGTCGTCAGAGTCTGCCATCTGGGCCCCTCGAAAATTCTTATGGTTCAAGTGCCTCCGGGAGATGGGGGCAGGAGCGGGCCGAATCAAGGCTGTCTCGGCATCTTTTTTGAAAGCTGCCGGGTGCGCTCGCGGCGCACGGCTACGGAGGTCAGTTCTGGTTGATGGCTTCGCCGAGGAGCCGGGCCGTGACGTCGACCACGGGAATCACCGCCTGGTAGGCCATACGCGTCGGACCAACGACGCCGAGCACGCCGGCCAGCTCGCCGGAGACTTCGTAGGGCGCGGTCACCACCGAGACCTCGTCGAAGAGCTCATAGCCGGATTCTTCACCAATGAAGAGCTGGATGCCGTTTGTTTCGAGACACCGGTCCAAAAGGTGCAGGATGCTGCCCTTGTGGGAAAAGGCATCGAAGAGAGTGCGGATCGTGTCCGTGTCGGCACTCATGTCCAGGAGTCGGTTTTCTCCCGCCACGACCACCTGGGTGCTGTCGCCCGCATCCGCTTCAGCGTCTTCTACGAACACCTGGCTGGCCACGTCGATGGCCGTCTGCATGAGTGAATCCATTCGATCTTTGTCTGCCTGCATGCTCGCCAGCAGCGCGGCGCGGATGCGCATGAGGGAGCGACCGCCGAACTCGTGATTGATGAAGTTGGCTGCCTGAGTGAGCTCCACTTCGGTGTACTCACGTCCGGTATGGATGACCCGGTTCTCCACCTCCCGGTCGTTGAGGACCAGGATCACCAGCACGCGGTCGCCGGACAGGGGCAGGAACTCCACCTGCCTCAGCGCGACGTTGTCCCGTCGAGGCAGAGTAATGACGCAGGTCATCTGCGTGAGGTGCGACAGCATGCTGGAGGCAGAATTAACGAGCTCCTGCGGGGACAGGTCCGGATTGAGTTCCGCTTCGAGGCGCTCGAGCTGGCGCGCTTCGGGAGGATCCAGGGAGATCAAGGTATCGACGAAGAACCTCAGCCCCCGGTTCGTCGGCACCTTACCCGCAGAGGTGTGCGGCGAGGCCACCAGACCCCGGGATTCGAGATCGGCCATGATGTTGCGAACCGTCGCGGAGCTCACGCCCACCGACGGCAGGGAGGCCAGGCGCTTCGAGGCCACTGGCGTACCCTCGGCGAGGTACTCCTCGACAAGCATTTTGAACAGCGCTTGCGCGCGGGGATCGACCGCTTCTTCCACCAGCTAAAACACCCGTTGACCCGCGACTTTCACTCCAATTAAAGGGCAGCTTTCGGCTACGACTTCGGCAATGGCTTCCAGTAACATCTATAGCCGTTGTCCGTTCCTCGCGCAATGCTGAAGAGTCTAACCGTCAGTAACTTCGCCCTCGTTGATGCCCTGGAAATCCAGCTGGGGCCGGGGCTGACCGTCATCACCGGCGAGTCCGGCGCCGGCAAGTCGATCCTGCTCGCCGCCCTGTCTCTGGTCCTCGGCGAGCGCGCCGCCAGCGACACGATCCGCCCCAGTGCCGAGCGGGCGGAGGTCAGCGCGGAATTCGATGTGAGCGGCATCGACGCCGCCACGGCCTTCCTCGAAGACCAGACCCTGGAGGATCCCGAAGAGCCCGGGCGCGTCCTCGTGCGTCGGGTCGTCAACCGGGACGGTCGCTCACGCGCCTACTTGAACGGCACGCCGGTCAATCTGAGTGTGCTGCGCACCCTGACCGCCGGTCTCATCGATATCCACGGTCAGGACGACAACGTTCGCCTGGCTGACAGCCAGGTGCAGCGCGCGCTCCTGGACGGCTACGGCGTCAGCCGTAAAACGCTGGCCGATTGTCGAGCCGCCTACCGGGCCTGGCAGCAGGCGAGCAGTGAATACGCCGATCTCGAGGCTGCTGTGAAGAGCAGCGAAGATCGAGCAGCCCTGCTCCGCTACCAGCTCGAGGAACTCGACAACGCCGCGCCGGCCGCGGGGGAATTCGAAGCCATAGAGCAACAGCACAAACGCCTCTCCCAATCACGGGAGCTGAAGTCCGTCGTTGCCGACGTGCTCGCGCTGCTGGAAGACACCGATCCCTTCGCCGAGGCGCAATCGAGTCTCGCCCGCCTCGACGACGACCATGAAAGCCTTCGCGCTGCCCGGGAAACGCTGCTGACGATCAGCGATCTGGCATCAGATGCCACCCGGGATCTGCGCAGCTACGACGACAGTCTGGCGGACGATCCGGAAGCGCTGCGCGAGTTGGATTCGCGCCTCGAACTGCTTCACGACCTGGCCCGCAAACACCGGGTGCAGCCGGAAGCCCTGCCGGAGCACCTCGCTGCCCTGCGTGAGGAGCTCGAAGCACTGAGCAGTGATCGCGGCGCGCTGACGGAGCTCGAAGCTGCGAAAGCCCGCTTCGAAGAGGCCTATCGCAAACACGCTGCAGCGCTGACGAAGGCGCGCCGGAAAGCCGCCGATGGCTTCTGCCAGGCCGTCAGCGAGCATATGCAGACCCTGGGGATCAAAGGCGGGGCGCTGGCCATCGAGTTCCAGCCGCAGGAATCGGAAGCCGGCGCCGAGGCGGTGGAGTACCAGTGCATCACCAATCCCCGCTACCCGGCAGCGCCCCTGACCCGCATCGCCTCCGGAGGCGAACGGGCCCGCATCAGTCTCGCCATTCAGATCGTTGCAGCGGCAAAAAATCAGCTGCCGAGCCTGATCCTCGATGAGGCCGACGTCGGCGTCGGCGGCACCACCGCCGATACCGTTGGCCGCCTGCTGCGCGGCCTTGCCAGCCACACACAGGTCATCTGCATCACCCACGCCCCGCAGATTGCTGCCCTGGGCCTCGAACATCTGAAAGTCAGTAAGTCGGGTGAACAGGACACGGAGATCGCCGAACTCTCCCGGGACGCTCGCGTGGACGAACTCGCCCGCATGCTGGCCGGTGCCCGGGTGACGGACGAGTCAAGGGAATACGCAAGAATACTGCTAAAAGAAGCCGGCTGACATTGCCGGACACCCCTCGTAACCGCCGGGTATTGCCAGTAACATGCCGGGCCATGCGTGTATTGGTCATCACCGCTATCTGCTCCGCCCTTATTCTCGGGGGCTGCAGCTTCAAGGCGCCGAGACTGCCCCGGGTGCACAAGCTCACGGTGCAGCAGGGCAACGTGATCACCCAGCAGATGATCGACAAGCTCAAGCCTGGCATGACCCGGTCTCAGGTGGCTTTCATCATGGGTGAGCCGGTGGTGCGCAACGCCTTCAACGACGATCGCTGGGACTACGTTTACTCCATCGAACTCCCAGGGGTATTCACCTCGAGACAGCTGGTCAGCCTGTTCTTCGTCGAAGACCAGCTCGCCTACTTCACCGGTGACATGATCCCAACGGCACAATCGGAAGCCATCGCCGCGGCGAAGGCCGCTGAAGAAGCGGATGCTGCGGCCACCGACCAGGCCTCCGCCGAAACGGCAGCTCCAGACCAGGCGTCTGTGGAAACGGCCGTGCCGGACCAGGCTTCCGTGGCTGCCGCGCCCGCTTCCGGCGGCACCGACTGAGCTGACTCAACGGCACTGACCCGCCCGACGGCGGCGGGCCTCCATGGGATCGACCAGCAGCGGCCGATAAAGCTCGACCCGATCGTCCTCCACCAGCAGCGTTTCCCGCGAGGCGGGACGCCCGTAGATCCCCACCGGCACGGCGGCGAGATCCAGTTCGGCAAAGGGGCTGACCCGGGCCACGGCGTCGAGCGCCGCTGCCACGGTGCTGCCGCTTTCGAGCTCGAGGTGCACCCGGTGCTGTTTCTCCGGCAGGGCGTAGACGACCTCGATGTGCATGCGGCTGGACCTAAGGGCCGCCGAGCAGCTCGTTGGCCCGGCCACAGAACGCGTCGACCATCTGATCAGTCGCGCGATTGAAGGCCGCACCAAGGAGCGCCTTCATACCCGAGAGCTGAAACTCGAGCTCCAGGGCAACCCGGCAACCTTCATCCGCGCCGAGGCGGGTGAAGGTCCAGCCACCAGAAAGCTCCCGGAAGGGACCGGACACCAGGACCATCTCGATGCGCTCGAAGGGCGTCAGGCGATTGCGGGTCGTGAAGCTCTCCGTCATTCCCTTCGCCGACAGCGACAGTGTGGCCAGGATTTCCGTGGGGCTCTCCTCGAGCACGCTTGCATCGGAACACCAGGGCAGAAACTCCGGGTAGCGCAGCACGTCGTTGACGATGGCAAAGACGTCCGACGCCGCATAGGGCAGGAGGGCCGACCGGCTGACCGTCGCCAAAGTCAGTTGATCAGCGCGTTGACGAACACAGCCAGCACGGACAGTGGTGCCAGCACACCTGCAAGCGCTTTCCAGACAAAGGCTTTGAAGCCCCCGTCGATACCGAGCTGGGCACCGATGACCGTTTTCGGCAGCGCCCAGGCCGCAAACAGAGCAATGAACATACCGCCGAGGGGCAGCATGACCTTGTCTGTCACGAAGCCGGCGAACTCGAAGAAGTTCGGCTGATTGAGGATCGGCACGTCCGCCCAGATGTTGAAGGAGAAGACGGAGCCCAGGCCGATCAGCCAGCTGATCACACCGAGCGAGATGGCAACACGGCCGCGTTTGGCATTGTATTCCTCCACGAGATAGGCGAGGGCCGGTTCGCTGATGGAGATCGCTGAAGTAATGGCCGCGAAGCTCACGAGGAGAAAGAACAGGGCGCCGAAGACCGCACCGAACGGCATCTGCCCGAAGGCCAGGGGCACCGTTTCGAACATGAGCCCCGGCCCAGCCGACGGCTCGAGGCCGTTGGCGAAAACGATGGGGAAAATGCAGAGCCCGGCAACGACGGCAACGAGCGTATCGAGGCCAGCGATGATGGTTACCGTCGGAAATATGGATGTCTGACTGGGCAGATAGGCCCCGTAGGCCATGATTGCGCCCATGCCCAGACTCAATGTGAAAAACGCCTGCCCCATGGCGGCGAGCACCGCATCCGGCGTCAGCGAGGCAAAGTCGAAGCGGAACATGAACTCGACGCCCCGGGCCCAGCCGTCGGAGGTCACCGCATAGCCGAGCAGCACCGCCATGAGCACGAAAAGCAGCGGCATGAACCAGCGCACGGCCGTCTCCAGTCCGCTGATCACACCGCGGGAAATGATGAAAACCGTCAGCACCATGAACAGGGTCTGCCAGGCGATGAGCTGCAGAGGATCGGCGAGGAAGTCGTTGAAGATACCGGTAGCCTGCTCGGCGGTGGCGCCATCGAGGGCGCCCATGCCCATCTTGACGATATAAAAGAGGGCCCAGCCAGCAATCACCACGTAGTAGGAGAGGATGAGGAATCCGGCCGCAACGCCGGACCAGCCCACGAGCACCCAGATCGGTCGTCGGTGATGCTGCTTCACCAGATGACGCATGGTATTGATGGGGCTCTGCCGGCCCTCACGACCGATGAGCACTTCGGCCATCATGATCGGGATGCCGATGAAGGCAATGCAGGCCAGATAAAGCAGCACAAAGGCACCACCGCCGTTCTCACCGGCAATGTAGGGGAACTTCCAGATATTGCCGAGGCCAACCGCCGACCCGGCTGCGGCCAGCACGAACAACCACCGGTTCGACCACATGCCGTGTCGTGACTCGGTCGGTCCTGCCATGAATGCTCCAGCGCCTGATCTCGTTGGCCGCGAATTGTGACGCAAGGCCCCCTTCAGCCACAACCAGGCCCACGGCCGCCCACCGGAGGCTGGGACCTGGTCGGCAGTTGCGGCAAACCGCACCGCCACAGGCATGAACCGCCTGCCTTCGCCCTTATAATGGCGCCATGGCCAAGCCGAAGAACAAACCGGAGAGCAACACCATTGCCCTGAACAAGCGCGCGAAGTTCGACTTCGAGCTCACGGAGCGCTTCGAGGCAGGCCTGGTGCTGGAAGGCTGGGAAGTAAAGGCGATCCGTCAGGGCAACGTGCAGCTCACGGACAGCTACGTGCTGCTCCGGGACGGCGAAGCCTGGCTGCTTGGCGCCAACATCATGCCTCTGACAAGTGCTTCAACGCACGTGATAGCCGACCCGCAGCGCACCCGCAAACTGCTGCTGCACGGCAAGGAGCTGGCGCGCATCTATGCGGGTACGCAGCAGAAAGGGCTCACCTGCGTCGCCCTCGCCATGTACTGGAAAGGCAACAAGGTGAAGTGCGAGATCGCGCTCGGCCGCGGTAAGAAGTCCCACGACAAACGGTCCACGCAGCGTGACCGTGACTGGGACCGCCAGAAAGAGCGCCTCATGAAGCACGGCTGAGGACGCCAGGCCGCGTACCGGACCCGGCGCAGGAATGCCTGGGCCGGCGGCCGCCGTCAGGCAACCACGGATCGGCGCCAGGCGATCATCTCGATGGCCGCCGCCGCCGCTTCATAACCCTTGTTGAACTCATCGTCCGCAGCCCGCGCCTCGGCATCTGCGATGGCAAAGACCGGCAGCACCTCGACGATGACCGGGCGCCGGTACTTGAGCATCGCGTCGGAAAGACCACGCATGCACTCCTGAGAGATCATCTCGAAGTGCAGGGTTTCTCCTTTGACGATCACTCCGAAGCAGATCACGGCGTCGATGTCACCAGCGGCATCCTCAGCGAGTAGGTCATGGGCCGCCAGGGGCAGCTCCAGGGAGCCCGGCAGCGTGTGCACGTCCACCTGGTCAAAACCCTGATCGCGGAGCACCCGCTCACAGGTGTTCGCCATGCTGCCGACAATTTCCGGGTACCACTTGGAACAGAGAATGGCGATGCGGCCGGGAGCTTCGATCTTCGGCAGGCCGGTGAGATCTACAACGGTTTTGGCCATAGCGGCGCCCTCGGCGGTATTTCAGGGTCGGCAAGGCTACCACAGGGGCAGCCAGCCTGGCGGCGGCAGGCACCGTCGCGTAAGGTGGCGCCTGACCACCAGGAGCCCTTCCCATGTCCGACTTCATCGAGTGGCGACCCCACCCCTGGCACGGTCTCGACATCGGTCCGGCAGCACCGGAGGTGGTGAACGCCTTCATCGAAATTACGCCCTTCGACCTGGTCAAGTACGAGGTGGACAAGGAAACCGGCTATCTGCGCGTTGATCGTCCACACAAAACCTCATCGCTGCCGCCAACGCTCTACGGATTCGTGCCGAGGACCTACTGCGGCAGCCGGGTGCAGGCACTCATGCCAGGCGCCGAACGCGGCGACGAGGATCCCCTCGACATCTGCGTGCTCAGCGAGCGCCCCATCGCCAAGGCGGAAGTCATCCTCAAGGCTCGCGTCCTCGGTGGGCTGCCGATGCTCGACGGCGGGGAGGCAGACGACAAGATCGTCGCCGTGCTCGCCAACGACGAGATCTGGACCGACGTTCGCGACATCAGCCAGCTGCCGGAACGACTCGTCTCCCGCCTGCGTCATTATTTCAGCACCTACAAGACACTGCCGGGGGAAGACCCGGCGGTCTCCGTCGGTGCGCCTTACGGCCGGGAACACGCCATCAAGGTCATCGAAGCCGCCTCCGCCGACTACGCCGAAGCTTTCGGCTGAGGCGCGCGGCGTCCCTAAGCGCTGGCCGTCGACCAACCCGACCCTTATGATCGGCTGAGGGATTTTCGCCGCACCCGGCCCCGGGTCCGGCAGCAAGGGGAGGAAACAAGCGAATGCGTGCATTCATCGGGATTCTTGTGGTCGTCATTGCGGTGGCCGTTTATTTCGTAACGCGGGACGACGCGGCTGGGCCTCCGGCCACAGCAGCACCGGCTGAGGCGACCACAGCACCGGTCGATGCCGGGCCGGCCCCCACCATCGGCCTCATCGACGATGAACGCATCAACAACGCTGCTGCAGAGCCCGGCAACTGGCTGGCGTTCGGCCGCACCTATGAGGAGCAGCGTTTTTCGCCGCTCACGCAGGTGAACCGGGAGACGGTTTCTGATCTTGGCCTCGCCTGGTTCCGCGACATGGGCACGAACCGGGCCCAGGAGGCGACGCCGATCGTCGTGGACGGCATCATGTTCTTCACGAGCACCTGGAGCCGCGTCCACGCCGTGCGCGCCGCCACCGGCGAGCCGGTCTGGGACTTCGACCCGCAGGTGCCGAGGGAGTGGGGACGCCGCGCCTGCTGCGACGTCGTCAATCGCGGGGTCGCCGTCTACAACGGCCGTGTCTACTTCGGCAGCCTCGACGGCCGGCTGTTCGCCCTTGATGCGGCCACCGGCGAAGAGATCTGGCAGGTGGATACGATCATCGATCGGGATCGCTTCTACACCATCACCGGCGCACCCAGAGTTGCCAAGGGTAAGGTTTACATCGGCAACGGCGGCGCCGAATTCGGGGTGCGTGGCTATGTCACCGCCTACGACGCCGACAGCGGCGAGCAGGTCTGGCGCTTCTATACGGTGCCCGGCAATCCGGCAGAGCCCTTCGAGCACCCGGAGATGGAGCTCGCCGCGGAGACCTGGAAAGGCGGCAGCTGGTGGGAGGTCGGCGGCGGCGGCACGGTCTGGAATTCCATCGTCTATGACCCGGATTTCGACAACGTCTACATCGGCGTTGGCAACGGCGCGCCCTGGACCCGGGTGATCCGTTCGCCGGGCGGTGGCGACAATCTGTTTCTGTCTTCGATCGTCGCGCTGGACGCCGATACGGGCCGCATGAAGTGGTACTACCAGACCACGCCCGGCGACAACTGGGATTACACGGCCGTGCAGGACATGGCGCTCGCCGACATGGAAGTGGACGGCGAAATGAAGAAGGTGCTGCTGCAGGCGCCGAAAAACGGCTTCTTCTACGTGATCGACCGGGAAGACGGCAAGCTGCTCCGGGCCAACCCCTTCGCGACGGTCACCTGGGCAACCCACGTGGACCTGGAAACGGGCCGGCCCGTGGAGAACCCCGAGCTCGATTTCACCGAGAACGAGCAATGGATCCTTCCGGGGCCTCTCGGCGCGCATAACTGGCAGGCCATGTCCGTGGACGTGGACGCAGGCGTCGTCTACATCCCCGCTCAGGACAATCCACTCATCTACGCCATGAACGACGAGTGGAAGGCGACCGGCCTCTACAAGCGCAATCCCGGCCGCTGGAACACGGGTATTGAATTCGGTCGAATCGCGCAGCTGTTCCTGGACAACATCGAGAATCAGCCGACGCCAAAAGGCTATCTGAAGGCTTTCGATCCGCTCACCGGCGAAGACAAATGGGTCGTGGAGATTCCCCACTACTGGAATGGCGGCGTCCTCGCCACGGCGGGTGGTCTCGTCTTCCAGGGCGATGCCCTGGGCATGTTCTCCGCCTACGACAAGGAAACGGGTGAGGCGCTCTGGCAGTTCAACACCTACACGAGCATGCTCGCGCCGCCCGTCACCTTCGAGATCGATGGCGTGCAGTACGTGTCGATCCTCACCGGCAACGGCGGCGGCGATCTCTTCTCCGGCGAAGCCATGGACCCGGTCGCAACGACGGCGTCGGAAACCTACGGCAACTACGGCCGCATGCTCACCTTCCGTCTTGGCGGCACGGAGCAGCTGCCGGTCCCGAATCCCGTCGACAAGACGATCCCCGAACAGCAGCTCGCCGAGGTGAGCGATGAGGAGATCGCCGTCGGTGAAAAGGCCTACAACACCTACTGCGCCGTCTGCCACGGTCTCGTGGTCCGCTCCGGCGGCGCCATCAAGGATCTGCGCCGCATGACGGACGGCTCCCACGCCATCTTCAATCAGATCGTCCTCGAAGGGGTGTTCGCCGGCAACGGCATGGCCGCCTTCAACGACGTGCTCACGGAAGAGGATTCAACGCGCATCCATCACTACGTGCGTGCGCGGGCGCATGAAGACCGGGAGTTTCAGCTCGGGAATACGGACGCGCCGCGGCTGACCTGGCTGAATTGACATGATCGGGCCCAGCCGAGTCCTGCGGCGCCGGCCACGAGGGCTTTCGACGGCGAGTTTCGTGGCCGTGCTGGTGGCGCTCGCCGCGATCGTGCTGACGCTCTACGTCGCGTCGAACCGTGAACCACGGACGCCGCTGGCTGCGCCGGAAGCCGGCGCGGAAGTCGCAATGGCGGAGACCTCGGAGCGCAGCGCTGCCAACGTCGACGAGGCGCGCATCGCCCGTATGGAAACGGAAGAACCCGGCGCCTGGCTCACCTACGGCCGCAACTACGAAGAACAGCGCTTCGTTCCTCTGGAGGCCATCAACCGCGATACGGTCGCCGAGCTCGGCCTCGTCTGGCACAAGAACCTCGACACTTTCCACAAAGTAGAAGCGACCCCGCTCGTGATCGACGGTGTCATGTACGTCATCGCTCCCTTCAACATCACCTACGCCCTCGATGCCGCCACGGGAGAAGAGCTCTGGCGCTTCGACCCCGAGGTACCCGGGGCCACCGCCCGGCTCGCCTGCTGCGGTGTCGCCAGCCGGGGACTCGCCGCCTATGAGGGGCGCATCTACCTGGCCACCCTCGACGGCCGACTCATCGCCCTCGACGCGGACACCGGCACCCCGGTCTGGGAGGTCGATACGATCATCGATCCGGATCGCGACTACACGATCACCGGGGCACCGCGTGCTGCGGCCGGCAAGATCTACATTGGGAACGGCGGCGCCGAATACGGCGTTCGCGGCTATGTGAGCGCCTTCGATGCCGAGACCGGAGCGCTTGTCTGGCGTTTCTATACGGTGCCCGGCAATCCGTCCGAGCCCTTCGAGCATCCGGAGATGGAGCTTGCGGCCACCACCTGGAAAGGCGGCAGCTGGTGGGAGATTGGCGGTGGCGGCACGGTCTGGAACTCCATCGTCTACGACCCGGACCTGCACTCTCTCTACATCGGCGTCGGCAACGGCGCGCCCTGGAGTCGCGTCATCCGCTCACCCGGCGGCGGCGACAACCTGTTCCTTGCCTCGATCGTGGCCCTGAATCCGGACACAGGCCATATGAAGTGGCACTACCAGACCGTGCCGGGGGATAACTGGGACTACACCGCCGTGCAGGACATCATGCTCGCGGACATGAACGTGGACGGCGAGGCGCGCAAGGTGCTCATGCAGGCGCCGAAGAACGGCTTCTTCTACGTCATTGATCGTGAGACCGGAAAGCTGCTCCGAGCCAATCCTTTCGCGACGGTCACCTGGGCCAGTCACGTCGATCTGGAGACGGGCCGGCCCGTAGAGAATCCGGACGCCAACTACGATGACGAGGCAAGGATTGTCCTGCCCGGCCCATCGGGCGCGCACAACTGGCAGGCGATGTCCTACGACGCCGACCGCGGTCTCGTCTATTTCCCGAGTCACGACCTGCCATTCCTCTACATGCTCCCGGAGGAGTACAAAGCCACCGGCGTCTACAAACGCCGGCCGCACCTCTGGAACACGGGCACCGACTGGGTGGCGTTTTCCACGGAGATGGACCGGCTTCGGGAAAGCGGAGAAGCCCAGTCCCGGGGGTTCCTCACCGCCTTTGATCCGCTGACAGGGGAGACCGCCTGGGCCGTGCCCCAGGAAGGCTTCAGCGGCGGCACCCTCGCCACCGCCGGTGGCCTGGTTTTTCACGGCGGCTCCAACGGCGAGCTCGCCGCCTACGACAGCGACAGCGGCGAACGGCTCTGGGCGCAGCAGATGTACACCGGCATCATCGCCCCGCCGATCAGCTACGAAGTCGAAGGCACGCAGTACCTGTCGATCCTGATCGGGGCCGGGGGCGGCGCGGCAGGTGAGCGCTGGGGCGCCCACGGTCGCATCGCCGTCTTCGCCCTCAGTGCGCAGAACGAACTCCCGATACCTCCGGAGCGGGACATGACGATTCCCGAACAGCCTCCGGTAACCGCCAGCGCTGAAGACCTCGACCGGGGAATGCGCCTCTATGAGGATATCTGTGCCCGCTGCCACGGCGGCGGCGTCTCCCGTGGCGGCGGTTTTCCAGATCTGCGGCAGATGACACCAGCAACGCACGATGCCTTCCTCGCCATCGTCCTCGGGGGCATGAAACAGGACAACGGCATGGCCGCCTTCGACGACGTTCTCGATGTCGACGACGCCAACCGGGTGCACCAGTACATCATCGCCAGAGCGACGGAAGATCGTGCGTTGAACACCGGTGCATCGGTGCGGCTTCAGGAACAGTAGGCAGGCTCAGCCCTCCGGAAGTGCCTTCGCCGGCAGTGTCGGGGGCGGCACACGCACGAATTCGAAATCCGGACGCTCGCCCCCGGCTCCAGCCACGGACCTCTCACCTGCGTACGCCGTGCCGGATTCCACCGTGTCTTCATCGTCCAGGAGGTTGCGGCCGAGACGCCCGTTCAGGAGTTCGCCCTCTTCCATCTGCTCGAGCGCTGCCTGCGCACTCTCCGCCGATTCTTCGGTCCAGGGCACGCGATGGGCCCGCGGCTCGCCCCTGGGCAAGCCCGCCGCGTCAAGCTCACGAACCCAGAAGAAGATGTGCCCCGGCTCACCGGTTGCCTTGTCCGGCTCGTCCATGGTTATCCACAGCACCCGGAACTCTTCCGGCATGACGGCAGACGTTGCCCAGCCGAGCATGCCGTTCAGCCCCATCCAGGTGACGCCATAAAGACCGGTCACCACAGTGACGGCCAGCGCTTTTACCCACACGGCATAGCGGGTAGCGAGATTGAGTGACAGCAGAAGCGCAGCGATCGCCGCATAGGCGACCGCCAGGATGAGCACTGCGCCGGTCACGAGTTTCCGTCCTTCACCGCCTGCAGCAGCAGGGTCTTCGGCAGTTCACTGATGCCGGACACATTGCCTTCGCTATCGATCGTAAAGCGCACGGCGGTCTGTTCATCGCCGACCCCCGTCAGCTCCCGGGTGCCATAGAACACCAGACTCACGGACGGATTGAGCTTCTCGACTTTTACGGTAACCGGCAGCGGTTCTGCGTAGTTGGACTGATAGTGGAGCACGTTCACGACGTACTCTCCGGGCTGCAGGGCACGTACGGTGACCGTTTCCTGATTGATGGGGTTCGAAACCTCGCGACCATCGATCTGAATTCTGTCGGCGAAGAGACCGCGATCGTCCCGATCGAGGTGCATGAGGCCGCTGTCCCGGTTGTGGTACCAGACGAGATCCCCCTCGGGCCCTTCCACGAGAGTATCGACATCGTCCGGGTGCCGATCAGGCCAGCGCACGGTCACGAGCACCTCGGCCTTCGAGTCGATCTTTCCGGTGGCGTCCGGATCCCGGATCAGAGCGAAGGCCGCCACGAACATGAAGGAAAAGCCGAGCAGCGCATTGAACAGCAGATCCGTAAAGGCATCCTGCCCGTCGCGTTCCCGATAGATCGCGTGACGCACGACTAGGCGACCGTTGCCGGCTCGAGTCGGGGCGTTCCGGCCTCTCCGTGGACGTCCAGCAGTACCGTAAGGCGAGTAACAAGCGCCGCTGCGTGCGCATCGAGCAGGTGATACTGAAGTTTCAGGAGCGTGCTGGTGACCAGGCCGGCGAGGGTTGTGTAAAGCGCCACGGCCATGCCGCCGGACATGGCTGTCAGCAGCTGCTGCATCATGCCAGCATCAAAGCCCTCCATGTCTGCAATGGGCAGCAGCATGAAGATGAAACCGATGATGGTGCCAAGCAGCCCGAGGCGCAGGAGCGCGTCGCCGAGGAAGTGGCCGAAGGCGTGGCGATTGGCAATCTCGTCGCCGAGGGCTTCCACCAGCACCGAGTTATCGCCCCCCCGCTTCTGCTTCAGGTTCTCGACGAGCGCCGGTACAGGCCCCTCTGCGTTGGTGAAGATCACGGCCTCGAGGCTGCTGCTGGCCTCCAGAGCCGCGGCGAGTTCCGTGAGCTGGGCCCGATCCTTACCGAGCCGCACAGCAAGCATCAGCCACTGTGCTGATGCGAGCACATAAATCACGAGAATCACATAGGACAGATAACTGCGATCGGAATCGAGCGCCAGCTGCAGCACTCCGCGTTCCGCAGCGAGAAAAAAGCCGAAGGCAATCAGGCCGACGATGATGCACGCGCGCAAGACGAGGTTTGCGCCCTGTTTCTCTCCTCCCATAGTGCGCGAGTCTAATGAGATGCCTCGCGGGAGGGAACCTCGATAGCAAGCGCACTATGACAGCGCGACCGCTGCGCTCCAACGCTGGAACTGAGCTCGACTCCCTTTCGTTGCTTTTCTTTTAACAAGCTATCAAACACTCTACGGCAGGATCACACTGCGACGCCTGCGGAAAAGGTGCGCTGAACGCTTTCCGGACGCGTGAAGAAACAGCAATTCCAGTGAAAGTAATGCTTGATTTGCGAATGCAGAAGGATTCATCCTGCACCTGCGGTACGTTCGTTCTCAATCGAAGTTCGTTCAACTGAATAGCGGAGCACGCGAAGATGGCTACGAAGAAAAAAGCCGCGACCCGGAAGGTCGCAAAGAAGAAGGCACCGGCTCGAAAGACCGCTGCTAAAAAGAAACCGGCTGCCAAGAAAAAGGCCGCCAAGAAAACAGTTGCGAAGCGGAAAGTAGCCAAGAAGAAGGCACCGGCGAAAAAGAAAACGGCAGCAAAAAAAGCCGCGAAGAAAAAGGTCGTAAAGCGAAAGGTCGCCAAGAAAAAGGTGGCGAAGAAGAAGGTCGCCAAGAAAAAAATAGCGAAGAAGAAAGTCGCTAAGAAGAAGGTGGCCAAGAGAAAGGTAGCGAAGAAAAAACCCGCTGCGAAAAAGAAAAAGGCGCCCGCAAAGAAGAAGACGACCGCTAGAAAAACGGTCGCCCGGAAAAAACCGGCAGCTAAGAAGAAGCGCTAACGCTTCTGGAGCGGCGGAGCACTTCGCCGCTCTCAAACCATCGTGTGTCTCAAAGCGGCCAGGGACGGTCTCAGCTTTCTGACCGCCGTCCTGCTACTGGCGATGCCATGGTCTGCCATGGCAAACGCCACCACCCTGCACTACGACGCCTTCCTCGCCGGTGTGAAAATCGGCACGGCGACCGTTACCGTCGAACGCACTCAGAACACCTACCGCATAAACGGCGAGGCCGCGGCCAACGGCGTCGCCTACCTCTTCAGCGACTGGCGCTCAGAGTTCTATGCCGGGGGTTCGTTCGTTAGCGGAGCGCCGCAGTTGGAAAGCTACGGTTACGATGAGCGGGAAAGGCGCAAGCACCGCATTCTCGAGATCAGCAATGGCGAGGTACGCCAGCGAAAGAATGGTAAACCGCGGCCTGTCCGGCCTCTCCTTGGCGGCCTCGACGTGCTGACCGCGTTTTTCATTGCCCCCGACTGCTGGCAGGAGCAGCTTCTGCACACGGGACGCTACAACTACTGGATTCGGGGTCGGCCGTCTTCGAGAGCGGGTTGGTGCCGTTTCGAGGTGACGGACGACGACGGCGACCGCGATCGGGTTCAGGTCGAATTCGAGGACTATCAGGGGGTGCGCCTGCCGGTGCGCATGACGACCGAGGGCCTGCTCCGTGGCTCAGTCAGGTTGCGGAAACCGAAGCCGGTTCCCGCAACCTGAACCAGTCGATGGTGGCGCCTCAGGCGCCAGCGCCCATCAACTCGAAGAAGGTGTCAGGCACCCATTTCCTCGAGAACCGCGGGCAGTGCGTCCACATACATCTGCACGTGCTCCAGACGACCCATGCTCACGCGGGACCAGTTCGTGTAGTCACGATAGATACCGCGAATGAGTACGTTCCTGGCGGCCATCTTTTCCCGGAAGGTTTCAGCGTTGAGCTCACCCAGATTGACGAACATGAAATTCGTCGAAGAGGGCAGCGCGGACAGGCCCGCAGCTTTCACGCCAGCCTCGATCATTTCCCGCGCTTCGATGATCTTCGACTTCGACATCTCCAGGAAGGCGAGATCGTTGTAGCTGGCCACCGCCGCCGCAACACCCGCCTGATTCATGGCGTAGTCGCCGAGGCCGAAGTTACCGATCTTCGCGGTGTTCTCCAGGGAGGCAATCGTGTAGCCGACCCGCATGCCCGCCAGACCATAGATCTTCGAGAAGGTCCGAGCCACGATCACGTCGTAGCCCTCACGGACGAGGTCGACCATGGACGTGTAGTCGGGCTTCTCTGTCAGTTCGTTGTAGGCCTCGTCGACGAGGATGGTTGCCTTTCGTGACGCCTTTTTACAGAAAGCACGGAGCTCCTCGCCATCGAGCACCATACCCGTCGGATTGTTGGGGTTGGTGATCTGCACCATGGCGATATCGTCAGTGATGGCGTCGTACATGGCATCGAGATCGATCGCCAGGGATTCGTTCTTCGGCAGCCGGACCACATCTCCGCCATGCCGGGTGCCCATGCGAGCCGTCGTATCCCAGAACAGATCCGGACCGAGGATGTTCCCCTCCTTCCCAGCGGCGGTCGCAAGATAGGTCAGCACCCCGCTCGAGCCGCTGGACAGGGCCACCTGTTCCGGCGTGACCCCATGGCGTTCGGCAATCATCGCTTTCAGGGTGGGTACGGATTCACCCACGTAGTAGGCGCCGAGCTTCGCCGCCTCATACATTTCTTTCAGCGCGTTCGGGCTGGGTCCGTAGGGATTTTCGTTCGCGTTGAGCTTGGCAACGCCCGCAGCAGGTCCGTAGGCTGGAGCCGTCGAAGCAGCGGCTGCAGAGGAAGTGACAAGCGACAGACCGGACCCGGCAACGGCCGTACCCAGCGCTGCGCCACCGAGGAAAGTTCTTCTGGATAAATCGGACATGGGATATCCCCTCAAATGGTAGTGGCCTTGTAGAACATGGTCACAGCGACGAAGACGAGATAGCAACCAAAAAGCCGCTTCAGCTTCAACTCGTCCAGACTGTGTGCCCAGTTGGCGCCGATTGGCGCAGTAATCACGGAAACAGCGCTGATCGCCAGCAGCGCGGGAATGTTGATGTACCCGATGGAGCCGAACGGCAGACCCTCCACACCGAGGCCGAGGAGCAGAAAGCCGATCGTCCCGGGTAGAGCGATGATGAATCCTACACCCGCCGCTGTCGCCACCGCCTGATGCACCGGTCGATTACACATGACCATGGTGATCACGGTAACGGTACCACCGCCAATGCCGAGGAGCGCGGAGAAGCCGCCGAGTACCGACGCCAGGCTCGCCCGGGCCACGCCTTTCGGCATGGTAAGGGTGGGTACCGAACGGCGGAAGAAATCGGGAAAGAGAAAGTACAGGGAATAGCCGAGCACCCCGATCGCAAACACCATGAACAGACGGCGACCGTCGGTCACCGCGGCGATGTAAAGACCCACGCAGACACCAAGCACCAGCCAGATCGACCAGTCTTTGAGCACCCCGAAATCAACGGCACCCCGGCGCTGATGTGCCTGCACGGCACGGGCTGACGACACGATGATTGATGCGAGTGAGGTGCCAATGGCGACGTAGATGAGTTCAGAGCCCGCTTCGCTGAAGAGCGGAAACACCGCCAGCAGCGCGGGGACGACGACAAAGCCGCCGCCGATACCAAAGAGACCTGCAGTGATGCCCGCCACGGCGCCAGCGGCGCACATTGCGACGATCAGTCCCAGAACTTCGGGCTGAAAAACGTCCATTAAGATTGAGGGCTCGGAGTTTTTTCTCGTGGAAGCATTCAATTACCATGCCACGCCACAATGGCCATGGCGAGGGGCCGCGACAACACTTAAGTCCCTGACAGGCATAACAAACGCCAGCGCCAGGGCCTCACCAGGCCCCTGCGGACCGCACCACATCTGCGCGCCGGCCTTCTGCAGGCGCCTTAAGAGTGCAGGGTCATCCAACGACCGGAACCGCCGTTCAAGCTGGAAACAGCTCCGCGAGGAAATTCTCGATGGCCTGGAAACACCGGCGATCGGCGCTTTCCGAGTATCCCACACCCATGGCCGGATCATTGGCCTCCGGGTTCGTGAACGCATGGAGCGTGTTGCCATAGCCGTGAAGCTGCCAGTCGGCACCGGCAGCAGACATCTCGGCGGCAAAGGCGACCACGTCTTCCGGCGTCGCCATGGGATCATCCCAGCCGTGCAGAGCAAGCACCTTTGCCGTAATCGACCGGGTCTCGGGCGGCGGCGCAAAGATGCCATGGATAGAGATCGCGCCGGCGACGTCCGAGCCGCTGCGGGCGAGATCCAGAGCGGCGAGGCCGCCGAAACAGAAACCCATGATCGCCGTGCTGCCCGCATCCACCTCGGGCTGGGCCCGGAGCAACTCCAGGCCCGCATTCAACCGGCGCAGCAGGAGCGCTCGATCATCGAGAAACGGCTGCATGAGACCGGCATTCTCTTCCGGATCGGCACCGACAACCCCAGCGCCATACACATCGATGGCAAGGCCGACATAGCCACGGTCGGCGAGCCAAGCCGCCTTCTCATCCTCGAAAGGCGTGCGCCCACCCCAGGCGTGAGCGACCAGGACGCCGGGCCGGGGCGACGCACCAGCCTCACAGGCCAGCACGCCGCGCAGGGCCAGGTCGCCATCTGCGTAGTCGATTGTGCGTGTTTCAGTTGCCATGGGTTCTCCCTCCCTCGTGCCGACAGTCATCTGCGTGAGCGGGCATTAGAGCAGGCGCCACGGGCGGCTACCACCACCGTCGCGCCCGAGCGACTGGGGCGCCACCCTATACCTCGTCCGCCGCCCGACGATAGATGAGGCTCGGCTTACCCTGGCTGATGAGCGTGAGCGTCTGCGCGGGTGCATCGAGAAGATAGGCATCCGCCTCGCCGAGCGCCTGGACGACGGTTCTTTCGAGGGCCATAGCGGGACAGGCGCGCTGGGTGATCGCCAGAAGCCCGATGGCCAAGGTGCCATCGGTTGCCTCATACCCACCGTTGAAGTTGTTGCAGCCGCTGTAGCCGGACACACGATCCGCCGTGAAGTCGAGCGAAGGAAGGGGCTCTTCCCCGGAGGGCTCGGCGGCTGGCTCGCTCCCTGAATCCCCAACGATGCTGTCGAGCACCCAACGGGTGCCCGCGAGCGGTTGTTCCGGCGGCTCCGGCGGCCGCTCCTGCGCACGGATGAGAAGAATCTCGAGCTCGCCCCCGGCCGAGTCGCCCGTCAGCACCCCGTGGTGCCTGTCCGTGGTGAAAAGCAGCCGCTCTCCTTCGCGGATCTCCGCCCGGACCGCGTAACGCATGCGCTCGTCGATCTGCGCCGGATCGTAATCGAGGCGAAAGGGAATCGGCGGATCGCCCGGAGCTTCGAGGCGAAGGCTCGAGAGGGTCGTCGCTCGCACATCGGTACGAGAAACGTCCTGAAGTTCGACAATCGCCACGGCCGCCGGGCTCAGCGCAATGCGTTCCCGATAGGTCAGGGTGCCGGTGATCGCGGCACCGGGCGTTTCCGCTGCACTGGTCACCGTCGCTGAGTCACCGGCCTCGGGCCCTGTGCAGCTGACGAAAAGGAAGGCGAGCAAAGCAATGGCGAAGGGCCGGCCTCGCCTGCCCGAACGAATCTGAGCAAACGATTGCGTTCCCTGCATGGATGCCTCCTTCCATCGCGCTCGTTGGATCAACCCGTAACGTAGCGTAAGCGGCCGCGACTGTCCCGATGACTCTCGGCCTGCCCCGCGCAACGGAGATGTTCGAGATGCGCATAGGTTTCACTTTCCGCCATGGATCCCCAACTGCGCGGGCGAAAGAGTTGCTCGGAGTATTCGCGCACCGTCGCCGGACGGCCGAAGTCCCGGGAGATTTCGTGAATGCGTTCGAGTCGCTCGTAATGGTGCGCTTTGATCGCTTCCGCTCTGCCTTTGAGGTCGATGAAAGGGTGCCCGTGGGCGGGCAGCACCTGACGGATATCGGGCAGCTCGCCAACCCGATCGAGGGAGTAGAAGAAGGACAGCAGCGGGTCTTCAGAGCTGGAAATTCCAGAAATGTGCGGCGTGATGGTCGGCAGCACATGGTCCCCGGCAATGAACACGCCTGCCTCCGGATCATGGAGACAGAAGTGGTCGGTGGTGTGTCCTGGTGTATGCATGACAAACATCTCGCGCCCGGCAAGATGCAGCACGTCGCCCTGCTCAACCGGGTGCGTAATGTCGGGCACATTCATGCCACGGCCAAGGAGACGCATGACGTTATAAAGCAGGCGCCGGGAGAGCGGTGGTCGCGGCTGTTCGCCGCCCCAGGGGGACGGGCCGCCCCAGGCGCTGAAGGCGTTCGTGCTGTGCCTGTGGCTGTGGCTGTGGCTGTGGCTGTGGCTGTGGCTGTGGCTGTGGCTGTGGCTGTGGCCGTCAGCGTCGTGCAACTCGCTCACTTCCGCACTCTCTTCAGCCGCTTCAGCACGGCTTGCCTCCAGATCTTCGAGGCTCACCTCGGGCTCGTTGTCGATGATGGCTTTGGCCAGGCCGAAGCGGAAACTGCGATGGGCCACAACGGCCGCGCCATGTTCCCGAGCAAAACGCTGCGCACCGCCGAAGTGATCGGGATGCGAGTGGGTGACGAGCACGGTGTGCACGTCCTTCGCCTTCAGGTCGGCCTGCCGGAGGCGGTCCTGAATGGCCTGCCAGGTCCAGGGGCCCGGGAGCCCAGGGTCGATGACCGCCGCGCCGCGGTCATCGAGCAGGGCGTACATGTTCACGTGGCCAAGGCCCGGGAGCCGGATCGGCAGCTGCATCCTAAGGATGTTTGGCGCCACTTCAGTGACTTCCGTCCGCGCGACTTCCTGTTCCTGTCTCTTCGCCATGACCTTCCCTCAGGCTGCCTTGCCAGCAACTAGTCTAGCGTGTCACCGGCAGTCGCCGGCCAGACACCCTGCACAGGCTGTGCTTCCTCGGGTCCCGGCCAGGGCGGCAGGGTCGCAGCCACTGCGACCAGATCGCCATCGGCACTGGCTCGAAACTGGAAAGCGCAGCCTGCCGGAATGGTGATGGCGGTCCCGGGCCCGACCGCCACGACGGCTTCAGCTTCCGCGGAGCGGCGCCAGAATTCGCCCTCGCCTTCCAGAAAGAACCAGAGTTCTTCGACGTTGCGATGGACGACGGCTCTGGAAACGCTGCCCGCTGGCAGCGTGAAATGGCCAAGCCCGCCGCGTTCGCCGTCGGGCAGAACGCGGACGACCGAACCGTCGGGCGCCTGCTCCACGGCAGCGTCACTGAGTCTCAGAGTTTTGAAAGCCATGGCCCCTGGCTCCTGACTGTTTCTGGATTGTCGCGTTATGGCTCGACGGGATGTCCAACTGCCTCTCGACGGGGCCCACACCGTGGCTGAGTGCAGTTCGGGCCGAGCGGAGCAAGCTTGCCACAGTTGCCATCAGGCTGAGGCCCCTTGCCGCTACTGGTCCGCTACCGTCTGAAGGGCCACAATCAGAGCCCTTGCGCTCACGTCTCTGCCATCGGGGAGAAGGAGGCTGCAGCCCATGAACCACAGCATCGAAGCCGCCACGACGGGCCGCTCCAAGTGCCGGGCCTGCGGCTCGGCCATTCCCAAGGGAGAACTCCGCTTCGGAGAACGACTGCCTAATCCCTTCGGGGACGAAGGCTCTGAAACCGTCCACTGGTATCACGTGCTCTGCGGTGCCTATCGTCGGCCCGAATCTTTCTCCGCGGTCCTCGACGGCGATGCGAGCGGGCTGGACATGCACCATAGGCTCGTCCAGGTCGTCGAGGCGGGGCTGGCGCATCACCGCCTGGAACGAATCAATGCCCTGGAGCGATCTCCCAGCGGCCGGGCCCGCTGCCGCCAGTGCCGCGAAGCCATTGGCAAGGATACTTTTCGTGTGGGTCTCGTGTTCTTCGAAGAAGGCATGGCGAATCCGGCGGGCTTTGTCCATCTTGCCTGTGCACCGGCGTACTTCGAGACAGCCTCCCTCCAGGGAAGGCTCGAACACTTTGCCAGCGGTCTCGACGAAGACGACTTGAGCGCGGCCGCCGCCGAGCTCGAAGCCGCACCAGGGCCCGGCGAGGCGGAGCGGGGCGGAACCGTCTAAGAAGCGCGCGCCGCGAGCCAGGCGTCCAGGTCTTTGAGCTCGCTCTTCGCCGCTTCCCCCATGGCAGCAAAGACCGTGCGTGCCTCTGTTACCGCTTCGAGACCGCGAGCGACATCGACTTCCCCATCCACGAGGGCACGACCGAGCAGCCAGCGGGTCCAGGCAACGTTACCGGCAGGCACCTGAGCGCCTTCCCGGAGATCGAGCGCCTCACTGAGCGTGGCCACGGCGTCGCCATACTGCCCGAGGCCGAGCTGCGACTCGCCGATACAGGTGAGAGCAAAGGCGAGCTCCGCATGACCGGCCCCGAGTATGCTCAGATCGAGCGCGTAGGCATCGCGGCCAAAGGCAAGCGCCTCTTCGAAGTGACCCTGACGGTTGGCGAGATTCGCGAGGTTGTTCAGCGCGACCGCAACGTCCGAATTCTGATCGAACTGCCGCCAGGCGGTGATTGCCGCCTCGAGATGGAGCCTGGCTTCCGGATAGTGTTCCAGGCTGATCTCGAGATCGGCCAGGGCGTTGCGCGTCGCCGCCAGCCGGCTCCAGTTCGGTCGCAGCTCGCCTTCAAGGAGGGCGAGACTGTCGCTCAGACGCTTGCGCGCGGCGTCGAAGCGGCCGAGCTCTTTCAGGCACCAGCCCGCCAGGTACAGCGTTCGCGCCTGCAACACCGGATCATCGATCGCGGCGGCAGCACGCTCGGCGGCTTCTGCCTGCTCGAGCGCCTGCTCGGGATTACCCCGCTTGCTCTCGAGATTCGCGCGGGCGACAAGGGCTTCCGCACGCACGTTCGCCGCGCTGTCGGCGAGCGCCAGGGCCGCGTCTGTCGCCTGCTGTGCCTCGTCGAAGCGATGCAGTCGGGTGAGCAGATAGGCATGGCTGATCTGCAGATCCGCAAGGAGATCGGCGGTGGTTTCCGTGCGCCGGCGCAGCGCCCGTTGAAAAGCGACTTCCGCTTCCTCGAGGCGACCGGTCGTGGTCAGCAGCGCAGCGAGACGACCGAGCACGGCCGGCGAATCATCGAGGCCGAGGCGGTCGATACGTTCGAGATGTTTGATCGCTTCCGTCAGAGCACCGGCGGACTGCGCATAAACGGCCGCCGCTTCGTGATGAACCGCCGCCCGGTCCGCACGTCCCGCCCGCTCGTAGTGGTTGGCAAGCGGTGCGGCAAGGGCACCGTCCACCGCGTCCCCGGCCAGCAGCTCCAGCTGTATGGCCACTGATTCATGCAGATACGGCCGCTCCAGGCTGGGCACACTTTCATAGCTGTGCAGGTGCGCCAGACTGTGGCGGAAACGGAAGCGCGTTGCGCGCCGTTGTCCGATCTGAAAGGTCCCGAGGGGTTCCACGAGGTTCTGCGGCGCCAGGCGGTTGAGTTTCCGAAGCACATTAATGGGCGTCTCCTCCAGCACGCCGGCCAGAACCTCCACCGTGAACTGATCCCCTTCGATGCTGGCAAGCTGCAGGAGCTCGCGAATGTCCTCGTCGAGTTCCTCCAGTTGAGCCGCAAGCACGTTGGCGACCGCGCCCGGCATGTCCTGCCAGCGGATGTCGGCGACCTCCTGCCACTCTCCCGCAGAATCCGTGAGCTGCTCCGACTGGATGAGATGGTCCACGAGCTCCACGAGAAACAGCGGCAGACCACCCGTGTGCCGGGCCAGCGCCGCGACGAAGTCGGGGCTCACGCCAGGTACCCGAGCGGCCACGTAGTCGGCGACGAGTTCTTCGCCGCGATCCCGCATGGCTTCGTCGAGATCGATCAGCACCGCAGTCCCTGGCAGGCGGCCAAGCCGCTCTTCAATTTCCGTCGGTGCGCCGGAACGGGCAGCCAGCACAATGAGCAGCGGGCGCTCTGCGGCTTTGTTCGCCAGTCGTTCGAGCAGTTCCAGGGACGCGCTGTCTGCACAGTGAATGTCGTCGATGAGCAGCACCAGCGGCGACTCCGCCAGTATCCGTTCGAGGACAGCCAGATACTGATCCTCGAGCTGGCGCCGGTCCGCATCGATGCTCTGGCGATCTCCATCAGTGGCCCGGCGTGTCAGACGCCGAGCGAGACTCGAACGACGCAGCAGCTTCGCCGAGCGCACGGCAAGGCCAAAACCCGGGACGAGCAACTCGATGACGTCGGGGCCGATCTCCATGAAGGCCGATCGCGCTCGATCGAGAACGCCACCGCCATCCACCAGCGCTTCCTCGGGCACGACTATGTCGCTGGTGCCGGTGAGCGCCTCGAGGATTCCGGTCCAGGGATAAAGGGGACGGAGCTCGCCAAGCTGCGGATCGCAGCGACCCCAGGCAATGACCGGCTGGCGTCCATGGGCTTCCGCGCTGGCAGCGAGTTCCCGCAGCAGCGTGCTCTTACCGGATCCGGTTTCGCCGCGCACCAGGCAGAGGCCCCCCGCGCCACCACAGGCGGCCGCGAGGCGCTCGCCCAAGGCGTCGAGCTCCTGCCCACGGCCTACGCAGATGCGTTCCGCAACCGGCAATCCCTGCACTCCTGACTGATGGCTACGGCGTCAGTTTACTGCAGCGACCGGAGCAGAATGGCGAGTTCAGGGTTGCGCTGGAAACACCTCATCCTGGTCCGGCAGGTCAGCGCCATCACTTTCCGGCCCATAACGCTCGAACCACGCGAGAATGTTCGCGACCTTGGCAACGAGTCTCGACGGCCGGCCGGCAATGCCGTGGCCGCTTTCGGGAATGCGCACCATCGCGGTATCCACGCGCAGGAGCTTCAAAGCCTGGTAGTACTGTTCCGTTTCGGAGATCGGCGTCCGGTAGTCCTCCTCGCCGGTAACGAGCAGCGTCGGCGTGGTCACGTTCCCAACGAGGGACAGGGGCGAGCGCTGCCAGTAGTGCTCTAACTCCTCCCAGGGCGGGCCGGGAAACTGGTTGGCAATCTGGGTGGTGTAGATGTCGCCCGTGAGCGTCTTGCTGATCCAGTTGGCAATGGGCTTGGCCGCCGCCGCCGCGCGGAAGCGATCCGTGAGGCCGATGGCGTAGAGGGTGGCAATGCCACCGGCGGAACCGCCGGTCACATAGAGCTGCTCCGGATCGGCAATTCCCCGCTCCACCAGCAGATTGAGGCCCGAGTCGTGGTCTGCAAAGTCATCGGCGCTCGAATATTTGTATTTGAGGAGCAGCGCGAAGTCCGTGCCATAGGACGTGCTGCCGCGGTAGTTGTTGTAGAAAACCACGTAGCCGGCTGCAGCCATGAGCTGCATTTCCGCGGAAAAGCTCGGACCGTAAGCGGAGTGGGGGCCACCATGAATCTCGAGAATAGTCGGATAGCGTTTGCCGGGCTCATAGTCCGGCGGCAGCAGGTACCAGCTCTGAATCTCGACGTCGTCCCGACTCGATGGATAGACCATTTCCTCGAGCGTGGCGAGCCGACGTCGACCGAGCAGATCCCCGTTCAGATCCGTCAGCACCGTCACTGAGCCGCGCCGATCGATCGCGGCAAGATCCGCCGGCCGGTCCGGCCTCGAAAGGGTAAAGGCCGCCGTTCCGTTCACGGCCACACTCGCTGAACCACTGACGTAGGGACGGCCGAGACTTGTGCCCCCGAGGCGATCCGTGAGCGCCTGGCGCTCACCCTGGAGCGGCTGATAGGCGAGGTGTTTGCGGCCTCGATCCGCATAAACAATGTAAAGCCCGCGACCGTTCCGAGCCCAGGAGGCGGTCTCGATGCTCCGGTCCAGATCGGCAGTGACCGTGCTGACGGTACCGCCCTCGAGATCGAGCACCTTCAGAAACCGGTTGCGATAAGGCTCCGGCACATTGCGGGCACTGAGAAACGCCACACGGCGACCGTCGGGAGAAACCGCCGGGGCCTGGGCTTCACCGCTGTCCGTGAGCGCCTCGAGGGATCCATCCGCCACGGACACCTGCCAGAGATCACTCGCCAGGCGATCGTACTCCCAGTCCTCCTGACGGTTGGCCCCGAAGACGATGGCTGCACTGTCAGGCGTCCAGCTCAGGGGACCGCGATGATGGTAAGGACCTTCCGTGAGCTGCGCGGGGCTGCCGCCCAGCGCTGGCACGACAAACACCTGACTGTGGGCCGGCTCGAGAAAGCCACGGCCGTCGAAGCGATAGGTGACCGACTCGATGACCCTGGCAGCCGGCGCCCACTCGGCGCCTTCGGGTTTTTCCGGCGGTACCGCGAGGGGTTGCGTCTCTGCCGGCAGCTCCATGGTGAAGGCGAGCTGAGACCCGTCCGGCGCCCAGGTGAGATCAGCCGGTTCAGTCTGGAGGTTTGTGAGCACGGCGGAGTCGCCACTACCGAGCCAGCGGACGATGATCTGCTTGGTGTCGTTCACCGTGCCGAAATAGGCGAGCCGCTCTCCATCAGGGGAAAAAACGGGATTGCTGTAGCTGCCTCCATCGGCAACCAGCGGTCGATGGTTACCGCCATCGCTGTCGATGATCCAGAGGCTCGTTCGGGTGCTGTCGGTCATGATGTCGAAAGCCCGGCGTTCGTAGACGATGCGCGACCCGTCCGGGGAGATCTGCGGATTGCCGGCGTACTCGAGCTCGAAGACATCGAGGGCTTCGAAGGCGCCATCGACCGCTGCGCTCACTCGCGGGGCGAAAAGCCCCATCGCCACCACGGCCAGTGCCGCAGCCCAGGAAAAAAACAGTTCAGAGTACCGTTGAGAAAGCGGGCCCACCGCCCCGCTGATCTGGCGTTTCATGAAGGGATTCCGGTTGTTGTTGTTCTGATTGCCGCAGCGCCCGCATGGGGCGCTCAACCGGAGTTTAGCGGCATCGGCGCTCAGGGGTCGCCGGCAACGCGCGGATGCACGTAGTTCGGATCCATGCCGGCCTTTTTCATGGAGATCCCGGTGAGGAACTGCAGCATGATGCGCCGCGCCAGGCGCGCGGTCTGCTTGCCGCGATTGTCGTAGAAGGGGTTGTACTCAACGAGGTCGAAACCCACGATGGTTTTGGTCGCGGCAAACTGACGGAGCTTCGGGAAGAGCTCGCGCGGGATCATGCCAGTGGGTTCGCTCGAGCCCGTACCCGGCGCATAGGCCATGTCGAAGACGTCGATGTCGAAAGAAACGTAGATGAGCTCCACGTCTTTGAAGTCTTGGTAGATCTTCTCGAAAGTCGCGTCCATGCCGTCGCGTAGGATCTCGTGCAGGTGATAGACCTTCCCGCCTTCCGCGAGAATCTCCTCATAGAGCTCTTCGCCAAACGCGGGTGAACCCATGCCGAACTGTACGACCTCTCGACCGTCGAGGAGTCCTTCTTCCACGGCCATGTTCATATAGCTGCCGGAATGATAGAAGGCGCCGAACTTGCCCGTCCCTCTGTCGAGGTGGACATCGAAGTGGAGGAATCCGACGTTTTTTCGACCGTAAACATCGACGATGCCGCGAAAGGTGCCATTGGGCACCGAGTGGTCACCGCCGATCGCAAAGGGGATGGCGCCCGTTTCCGCGATCTCCCGGGTCATTCGACGGATTTCTTCGAGGGTATGCGCCTGGTTGTAGGGGTTGAGGCCGGCATCCCCATAGTCCACTGCGTTCAGATTGCCGAACGGGTTGATCAGCGTTTCATATTCAATCCAGCTGAGCGGAAACTTAGGATCTCCATAGGCACCCCAGTCCCTCGTGTAGCGGATTTCTGCCGGCGCCCACATATTCCCCGCCGAATGCGGCAGCGCGGCCGTTGCGGCACCAAAAATCGCCACGTCTACTGCACCGGCAATCAGATCGCTCTGGTTCAGAGCAACCGGAAGCTGGAAGAAGGTTTTGATGCCAACGGGTTCCAGTTGAACTTCGTAGCGCTGGATGTCCACAGGTCCCGAGGTTCGCTCTGGATTCCGGTCAGCAGGGCGCTCTTCACGCCAGATGTTGGTCGCTTTGTCCTGACGTATCACCATCCGGTCGGGCTGCTCCGGATCGATGTGCGGCATGGGCGCCGGCGCTTCCTTCGGCGCCGCATCGACGTGCTGTTTGTTGATGGGCTCGGCGTGCACGGCTGCAGGCAGCAGGATGAGGGCGAGCAGCGCAGCGTGTTCAGGGAACCACGGCGCGGCGCTCGAACTCCTGGTCAGTTCCTTTTTGAGGCCATTCCAGAGGGCATGGATGGTGCGGTTCATCGGCAATCTCCCTTCCCGGTTTCGGGTACGTCCTGGGCCGTTGAACATGCCATCGCCGACGGATGACTGACTACGTAATTTGTGCCAGGCTGCCGGCCGCATGCAGCGCGAGAACATCACCCTGAAAGACGCCGAAGAAGTGGCGTCTTTCTACCGACAGACCACGGGCATGAAGCCCGATTACCTGCCTCTGACCGGCAGCGGCGGCCTGCAGCTCGAGGTCGTTCAGCTCGGCGAGCTCTCGCTGGTCTGGGCTGCGGCTGAGGGCCGCGCCCGCTGGCGCGACGGAATCACAGGCCCCGGCATTCAACTCGGCCTTGCGCTGACCAGCGACATGACCCTGACGGCCCTCGGAGAGCGGGTCGACGAGCGCCACATGATGCTCTGGCAGGACGGCTGCGAGCTCGACTATGTGCTCGAAGGGCCTTACGTGACCCTTGAAATCGGACTGTCTGCAGATCTGCTGGCGCGCCACGGGTGGGCGCCGTCCGGCCCGGCCCTGCGCCGGCTGGCCGAGCGCCCAGGCCGGCTCATTGCCCTCTGCGAACGGGCTCGGCGCACCACCATCGGCGACGCGACTGCCGGCCTGCTCGAAGGTCGGATCGTCGACGAGATCGAGCAGGCACTCTCACCCTGGCTCGCTGGCGGTGATTCCGTCGGCAATCAGAAACGAACGGGACGGGAACTCCTGCAGCGCGGCGACCGCTACCTCGACAGCCTGGACGGACAGTTCGAAGTGGCTGGCCTCGCCGCGCACCTCGGACTCTCGAGCCGTTCTGTCTACCGGCTCTATCGCCGCAGCTACGGCGTCGGTCCACGTCGCTACTACGAACTGAAACAGCTGGTGCGCCTGCGCGCAGCGCTGCGCAGAGCGAGCCGCCAGGAGGATACGGTCACCCGCATCGCCAGCCAGCTCGGATTTGCCGACCTGGGCCGCCTGGCCGCACGCTACCAGCGACAGTTCGACGAGTTACCGAGCACCACACTTGCTCGAGGAGCAACCGATGACTGAACAGAGCACCGCCGCAAAAAATCAGGTGGTTTCCTTTCACTATGAGATCAGCGACGAAAGCGGTCGCGTGGTGGAATCGAGCCGGGACGGGGATCCGGCACTTGCGCTCCTCGGGCATCAGAATCTCATGCGTGGTCTCGAAGGGGCACTCATGGGCCGTTCCACCGGGGAATCGTTCAAGGTGTCACTCGACCCGGATCAGGCCTTCGGACCAAGACGGGAGGAATGGACGCAACGCGTCTCGAAGAAACACTTCCCTAAAGGAACACGTTTTTTTGCAGGCGCCCAGCTCCGCCTGAATACGGATCAAGGCGCCCGCACCGTGACCGTGCTGAAGGTGGGCAACAAGTTTGTGGACGTCGATCTGAATCATCCGCTGGCCGGTCAGACCGTCGGCTTTGCCGTCGAACTGCTGGAAGTCCGACCCGGCACCCGTGAAGAAATCGCCCATGGTCATGCCCACGGCGTTGGTGGGCACAACCACTAAGCACCGTCAGTCGTTCGAGAGGCTGATCGGCGCCACGTAGTCGGGATCGGTGATGCCGAGCTTCCGCGCAGCGGTGCCCGCGAGGAACGCACGCATCATCCGGTTGATCATGAGCGCCGTGTTGTAATGCCGATCGTCGAGGAGCGGCGTGTACTCGACGAAATCGATCATCAGCACCTCGTTCTGAATCGCAAGGCCCCTGAGAATCGTGAACATCTCGATGGGCGTCAGGCCGCCCGGCTCCGGATTGGAGGTTCCGGGCACGTGGCTGGTATCGAGCACATCGATGTCTACGGAGATGTAGAGCTTCTTCCCGGCCACCTCGGCTTTGATGCGGTCCCAGACCGCGTCGAAACCATCGCGTTCGAACTCCGGCATATAGTGATATCTGTCCCCCACTTCCCGCACCCAGTCGAGGAGTTTGACGCTGTGGTAGGGGCTGCGGATGCCAATGGAATGCAGGTCTTCCCCTTTCACCCAGCCCTGCTCCCAGGCGAAGCGCCGGGCTCTTGCACCGTGGGTGAAGGCTCCGAAGGTCTTGCCGAGATCTTCCATGTCGAAGTGCGCATCGAGATGCACCATGGCGAAGGTCTGCGGTCCGTAGAAATCCACCAGCGCCATGATCGAAGCCACCTGCGTCCCATGATCACCCCCCATGCCCATGGGGATCACGCCGGCTTCCAGAATCTCTCGAAGCACCAGTGCCTGATCGGCCATGTTGCGTGAGAAGAGGAGCGGATTCTGATTCGCGTTGCCATAGTCGACGACGTTCAGATGCTCGAAGTAGTCGATGTTCAGATGCATGTCGTGGCCGGTCTTGGCGTGGTCGTAACTGCGGATGAGCCGCATCTGATTCGCCGCCCACTGCGTGCCGCCAGTGGGCTGAAACCAGCTCGGCAGGCCCACGTAAGCCACATCAACGTCCCCGGCTTTCAGATCCTCCGTGGTGAGTGCCACGGGCAGTCCCATGAAGGTCGGAAATCCATTGATGCCCGAGACGGCCTCGTAGCGCTGCAGATCAATGGGCCCTGGCTCGCGCTCCGGGTCTTTCGAGGTGTCGCGGCGTTTGAAGTACATGTCCCAACCTTCCGCAATGTTCTCGAGATTGGGATTGCCCGGTACCCGCCAGGGCTGCAGACTGGCCGGAAAGCCATCGACGATCTCGTCGTCGGAGAAATCCGGCGGTGGTTGATCCGCCGCCTGGACTGCGGCAGCCGGGAGCAGCAGGGACCAGACGATCAGTAGCGCACCACCCAGAGCTAAGCCAAAGCGATTCAGGGAACCCATGGGAGACTCCATCCACCTTCTATCT
Organism: Pseudomonadales bacterium; assembly: GCA_965230005.1. GTDB lineage: Bacteria > Pseudomonadota > Gammaproteobacteria > Pseudomonadales > Azotimanducaceae > SZUA-309. The sequence goes on along the minus strand of OZ245934.1, from coordinate 3,860,472 downwards.
GCTGAGGGTGCCAGCGAAGCAGCACACCCGCTATGCAGATAGTGCAAGGGTCAGACTATTCCCTGGCCCTCGCGCACCCGGTGGCCATGGAGATCTTCTATGAAGGGCTGACCAACACGGCCACCCGCTGCCTGACCCTCGCAGATCGCTCCTTCCTGGACTATCGCATTGTCGCTCTCGACGGCATCACGCTGATCCTGTCCCAGGCCCAGGGTCGGCTGCAGTTCCGCGATCGGAAAGGCAGTCCTGGCGTGCACATCGGCTTACGCCTGGATGGCTCGGGCCGCGTGCGCCTCAACGGCCGCGACATCCAAATCGATGAATGGCTCTACCTGCAGCCCGGCGCGGAACCGGAATTTGTCCTCGAAGGACCGCTCCAGCAGCTCGAGATCGAGGTGGATGAACAGCTGCTCGCCGTCGAGAGCGAACTGCCACTGCTGGTCAGGCGAGCAGACCCGGCCACCCTTGCCGAGGTGCGGCAGACGAGCCTCGGGCTGCTCGCCGGGCAGGGTTCGCAGACCCGCGGTCGAGCCCGGCTGCTGGAGGCTCTCCGGCACCTGCTGGGCCAGGGTTCGGCCGGGACGCGCGCCATGGCGGCAGCAGGAGGACGGTCTTTCGAGCTCGTCCAGCGAGCAGAAACGGCGTTGCAGGCCTTGAGGACGCCAACGGATCTCGATTCCCGAGCGCTGGCCGCTGACCTCGGGATACCGAGACGCACGCTGTTCCATGCCTTCCAGACTTATCTCGGTATCGGTCCCCGGCGCTACCTGGAACTCCTTCGCCTTCGAGACTTACACGACGCCCTACGCTCAAGATCGAGCGCTGACTTTACGGTCACCGAGGCGGCCACAAGCCTCGGCTTCAGCGAACTGGGCCGGCTTGCCGGCCGCTATCGGGAAGTTTTCGGCGAGTATCCGAGCGAAACCCTGCAACGCCATCCCGGAAGCGATCTCACGGAGCTGGCGCAGCCTGGCCTTTCGAACCAGCGGCCAGGGCTTTCATGAGCGGCGCGGCAGCCGCCGTATCGAGATACTCCCGAAGGCGCAGAACCCGGCCGGCATCAACTTCCGCCACCACGCAGGCAGCGAGTCGCAGCTGAGCCCCGTCCGGCAGCGTGGCGCAGACCCGGTGTTCCTCGACGAACCCGTTGACGGTCTCCGTGCAGACGATGTCCTCGTAGCGGAAATCCCGGGTGACAGCCAGGACAGACAGCGTGAAGCCGATCAGCGTGTCCAGGTCCATGGGTGGACCGAAGTTCTGCTGGCCCTCGAACGCCGGCGCACAGCAGGTGCGGATGGCGCTCTCGTCACCAACGGTGAAGGCGTCGAACAGCGCCCGAGCGAGTTCCTGTGCGTGCATCTGCAGTACCTCTGAACCAATCACAGCGTTTCTGGAAGGCTAGCACTGTCCGGTGAAGGCCGTGTCGTGCGGCTTCTCTACGCCTCGCGCGTGGTCGGGTCGTCCGAGAACGCCTCCCCGAACCCCAGCACTCTCTCAAGCAACTGATTTAGATGATTTTTTCAGGCACCAGGCAGGAACTAGCGGCCTAATACCTTTGGGTAATGGGCCGCCACCGGAGCCGTTGCTAGCCTCTCTGCCATCGTTGCCAGCAGAGAAAAAACCATGCGCCGCTTCATCTCCCGACTGCTCCAACCGCTGCTGTTGCTCGGCGCGGGATTGCTCACCCAGGGCAGCATCGCCGCCACGATTCCAGGCGTCGGCGAAGTGCCTCAGGTGCCCGCTTTCCTGCCCATGGCAACCACGGTCCCCGGCACCGAGCCCATGCCCATCGACGGCACCTGGCTCATCTCGAGCATCTCGAAAACGATCCGCATCGAGCGTGGCCGAGCCTACGCGGTGGACGGCTGGACGCATCTGTTTGTGCTCAACATTCAACCGGGCATGGTCGTGATCAAAGACATCCGGCCCACCGGCGCCGGTGAATACTCAGGCCAGGATCTGCCCCTCATGGGGACCTTTACCGCACGAATGACACGGGACAGAAATCTGAACGTGCAGGTGCAGGGTGCTTTCGGTCCGGTGAACTACCAGCTCATGCCCATGCAGCTCGACGACAATGCCTGGTTCGCGTCCGCCATGGCCCAGGCAGGTTTCGACAGCGGCGGTGCAGGCGGCGGTCAGCCCGGTTACGCGCTGCCCCCGCGACCCGGTCAGGGTACGCCGGTTTATCAGCAACCTGACTACCAACAGCCTGGCTATCAGCAGCAACCCGGGTATCAGCAACAACCTGGGTATCAGCAACAACCTGGGTATCAGCAACAACCTGGGTATCAGCAACAACCTGGGTACCAACAGCAACCCGGGTACCAACAGCAACCGGGATACCAGCAGCAACCGGGATACCAGCAGCAACCGGGATACCAGCAACAGCCCGGGTACCAGCAACCTGGGTACCAACAGCAACCCGGGTATCAAGAACAACCGGGATACCAGCAGCAACCCGGGTACCAGCAGCAACCGGGGCAGCCCGCAGCGCAACCAGGACAGCTCGAACCCGGAGGTGCGCCGCCGGCTCCCATCTATGATTCAGTCCCTGGGCAGGGCCATGCCCCGCCCCGCGAGCAGATCCGGCCATCTACTTCTCAGCCAGGCGCCACGCCAGTCACACCGCCGCAACCAGCGCCCATGCCGGTGGGCGGCGGTAAGGGTTATGGCGCTTCGCCCGGGACCGCGGTCACCATGAGTCGGAACTTCCGCAACATGCAGACGCTCTCCACACTCGACGCCGATGACGCGAGCAGCCCGGAGAACATCTTCGACTACACCTACGAAGCCAGTGAATCTGATTCCGAAGGCCTCTGCCCAGACAGGGGCGGTAACGGTCAGGAGCCTTGTAAAAAGGCACCGGCAACCGATCGCGGTGCACCCGAGAAGGGCTGCTGGGGGAAAAACCTCTACCAGTCCGCCGGCCGCTGCTGGAGTTGTCCGGAAGGCTACAAGCGCGCCAGCCTCACCCGCAAAATGTCACATGCGAAGGCCTGCCAGGAACGCGGCATCACCTTCAGTCCCGACTATACGAGTGCCACCAATGTCCGCGATGCCTGGGGTTGCCCCTCCGGTCAGTTCAAGCACGACGGCCGCTGCAAAAGCTGCCCGACCGGCACCAAGCGCCAGCACGTGGCCGGCCTCGATTTCGGGACCTGCAAAGTACCGACAGAACAGCAGTGCAACGACGGCCTAGAGTTCGTGAAGCGCGCCCCGGAAGATCTCCTGGACCGCTGGGGGAACTGGGCGGGTTTCAAGCCCCATAAACTCTGCGGTGAGCCTCTGGACTTCCACGAATTTGCCAACGGCGCCGTTGCCCGCTCCGCGGCTGCGCCCGTCATAGCCGCTCTCGGCAGCCTCGCCGTGCGCCTGATGCTCAACGATGAAGAGACGAAGAGCACCTTTGCCCAGCTCCAGGCAGACCTGGAAAAGGGGCGGGTGGACGACGCCCTGGACACGATCAAAGAGTTCGACGAGTGGGCGCTGCTCGTGCAGGCCGCAAACCAGGCCGGCGGCGGGCATGTGTCACTGTCTGCAACAGGCGACGTCGCCGTGGGACTCGGCTACGCCTATGAGTACGGCGCAGTGATCAATCTGGCCAATCCCGACAGTCCGAGATGGTTTACGGCCAATGCGCTGACCAAAGGGCTGTCGCTGTCTGTCGATGGGAGCATCACCCTTGGCGTCTGGGGCGCAGACTTCGACGGCTATTCACAGGGTTACATCGCTTCCCTGGACGGCGTCGGTGCCGGCGTCTGGTCGAGCTACTACGACCCGGTGGAAGGGCCCCCGCGTGTCACGGGCTTCACGATCGGCGCTGGCATTGGCGCCGGTTTCGAGCTCGGTGAGTACAACGAAGTCCGGACCAAATACAAGGACTGATAGCCAGACTGCCGTCTCAAGGGCGGTATCTGTTTCCTGGAAGCGCCTTGCAGCAACCGGTCCCTCCGTCCCGTTTCTCAGCGTTTCCTCCCCTCGCTCCACCCTGGTCCCACCCTTTCAGGGTGGAGCGTTTTTTCCGGGCTCCGATGCCCAACCGGACCCGCTACCCAAAGCAACCCGCCCTGTGGCCTACTGTCGCCTGCTCGACGCTTTCTGTTTCGATTCAAACAAGGGGAATCACGCCATGCAGGGGAAATGGGGACTGCGCATCACCGCCGTGCTGATCGGGCTCATCGCGCTGCCGATGACCTTTCAGGGTTCCAGCCTCGCCGTCGCCGGCGGCACGCCTTACTACCTCCTGGCCGGCGCGCTCATGCTCCTCTCAGCCTTCGATCTCTGGCTGGCCCGGCGCCGTGGTTTCTATCTCTTTGCCGCCGCGCTGCTGCTCACGCTGGCCTGGGCCGTCTTTGAGGCCGGCAACGATTTCTGGCTCGTGGGCTCGCGCATCTGGCTCGTCGGCCTGTTGTCACTCTGGCTCTGCACCCCCTTCATCCGCAGGCATCTCTGGCCTGACCGGGAGCCGCTCATGAGCCTGCATACGGTCAAGGCCTGCGCCCTGGCAACGGTGCTGGTCCTCGGTGCGATGACCGTCGACCTGTTGAGCGATGACGTACTGCCCCTGGATCCGATGACAGACTTCGGTCCCTCCATGAATGACGCCGACTGGACCGCCTACGGCGCCAGCAACGCCGGTACCCGCTATGTGCCCCACGAGGAGATCAACAAAGACTCGGTGCACGGACTCGAGGAAGCCTGGCGCTTCGACACCCGCCGCGCCGGCCGCTTCAGCGGCACCCCGATCCAGGTCGGCGATGGGCTCTTTCTCTGCACGGCGCAGAACGTGGTGATCTCTCTGGATCCCGACAGCGGCGCCGAACGCTGGCGCTTCGATCCGGAAAACGAGACGCCGGCTTCCGGAATTCTCGGCAATTGCCGGGGTGTGACCCATCATCATCTCGAGGGACGACCCGAGGGCGAACGCTGCGCCGAGCGTATTTACACCGCCACCACCGATGCCCGCATGGTTGCCCTGGATCGCGACAGCGGCGAACCCTGTGAGGAATTCGGCGACAACGGTCAGATTTCGCTTCTCGCCGGTATGGGTGAGGTAAAGCCCTACTACTACTTCGTCACCTCACCGCCCACGGTCGCGAGCGGCGCACTGGTTGTTGGTGGCTGGGTCATGGACAACCAGGAAACGGAAGAGCCTTCCGGCGTCGTCCGTGGCTACGACGTTGCGACCGGTGAGCTGCTCTGGGCCTGGGACATCGGCCGCGAGGGCAGAACGGTCATGCCGCCGGAAGGCGGGTTCTACACGCGCGGCACACCAAACGTCTGGAGCCTGACCTCCGCCGACGATGAGCTCGGCCTCGTCTATGTTCCTACCGGGAACGCCACGCCCGACTACTTCGGCGGTCACCGCACGGAAGTCATGGACAAGTTCGCCAGCTCCATCGTCGCCATCGATGCAAAAACGGGGCTCACCCGCTGGCATTTCCAGACGGCCCATCACGACATCTGGGACTACGACGTGCCGTCCCAGCCGACGCTCGTTGACCTGACGCTGGAGGGTGAGGAACACAAGGCCGTCATCGTGCCAACAAAACGCGGCGAGCTGTTTCTACTGGATCGGGCCACCGGAGAACTCCTGACCGAGGTGACGGAGCGCGAGGTCCCGCAGACCGATCTGCCGGGTGAACGGACGAGCGCAACGCAGCCCTTCTCCACGGGCATGCCGTCTTTCGCCCATGCAGAGCTGCGCGAACGCGATCTCTTCGGCATCACGCCTTTTGATCAGATCGCCTGCCGCCGTTCGTTCCACGAACTCCGCTGGGAAGGGCGCATGACGCCACCCTCTACGCAAGGCACGCTGCTCTACCCGGGACCGGCCGGCGGCATGAACTGGGGCAGCGTCGCCGTGGATGAAGGGCGTCAGCTCCTGGTCGTGAACAACACGCACCTGGCTTTCACCGTGCACCTGATTCCGCGCGAGGACGATCTGGTCGCCACGCGGGAGGGAGAAGGCCGGAACCGCGGCTACGGCATCGGCGGTCCGCAGCGCGGCACCCCCTTCGCCGCGCGAGTGACCATGTTTTCGTCACCCCTGGGCCTGCCGTGCATCAAACCCCCTTACGGAGAAATGGGCGTTGTCGACCTCACCACCCAGCAGATGGTCTGGCGTCGCGGCAACGGGCTCTGGAATCTGGGTTTCCCGGCAACAGCGGGCTCCTTCGTGACCGGCAGCGGTCTCATCTTCAATGCCGGCGTCATGGACGGGCGCCTGCGGGCTCTGGATGTGTTCACGGGCGAGGTGATCTGGCAGACACCGCTGCCCGGCGCTTCGGGCGCCACCCCCATGAGCTATCTGAGTCCAAAGAGCGGTAAGCAGTATGTGCTGGTGACGGTGCCGGGCTCCGGTCCGCGGCGGGATCCGGACGATCCCGAGGGCGAGGCGCTGGAACCGGCACCCGGCACGACCGGGCAGGTGATCGCCTTCGCACTCAAGGACGGATAGCGCCAGGGGCCATCACTTCAGCCGGGGCCAGGTCCCCGCAATGCCATCGATAGCGCTCCCCGCACCAGGCAACGTCCGCCTGACAGCACTTAGTGCACGGGTTGCACGGCCACGGTGTCCGACAAAAAGCCGGTCAGCCGCTCACTTAGGGGGAACTACCTATATTCAGTCAAATGGCATAGGCACAGGCTGTATCAACCTGAGTTGACATCGGTTGCCTCACCCTCGAGCCGGCCATGTCCGACGGGACATCCGCCAAGCAAGTACCGGGAGGGGGTATGGCATCGGCCGAGACGTTCTACGAGGTTTTCCGCCAGCAAGGCATCAGCCGCCGTTCTTTTACCAAATTCTGTTCGCTCACCGCTGCGTCGCTCGGTCTGTCGCCAGCCTTTGCGCCGCAGATCGCCAACGCCATGGAGACAAAACGGCGCACGCCGGTCGTCTGGTTGAACGGTCTGGAGTGCACGTGCTGCTCTGAGAGTTTTATCCGCTCGGGCCACCCGCTGGCCTCGGACGTCGTGCTCTCCATGCTGAGCCTCGACTACTCCCACGTGCTCATGGCGGCCGCGGGCCATCAGGCGGAAGCTGCCCTCGAGGAAACACGCCGGGAGCATGCCGGTGAGTACATCCTTGCCGTCGAAGGGAATCCGCCCCTGAACGAAGACGGCATGTTCTGCATCATCGGCGGCCGCCCCTTCATCGAGCAGCTCCAGGAGATGGCGGAAGGTGCGAAAGCCATCATCGCCTGGGGTTCCTGCGCCTCCAACGGCTGCGTGCAGGCAGCGCGGCCCAATCCGACGGCGGCCACACCTATCCATAAAGTGATCCGCGATAAGCCCATCATTAAGGTACCGGGCTGTCCCCCGATTCCCGAGGTCATGACCGGGGTGATCACCTACATGCTCACCTTCGATCGGGTGCCACCCCTCGATCGACTCGGGCGACCGGCCATGTTCTATGGCCAGCGTATTCACGATAAGTGCTACCGGCGCCCCCACTTCGACGCCGGCCAGTTTGCCGAAGCCTGGGACGACGAAGGCTCCCGCAAAGGCTACTGCCTCTACAAGATGGGCTGCCGCGGACCGACCACCTACAACGCGTGTTCCACAGTCCGTTGGAATGGCGGGGTCTCCTTCCCGATTCAGTCCGGCCACGGCTGCATCGGCTGCTCCGAGGAGAACTTCTGGGACAACGGACCTTTCTACGACCGTCTCGCGACGGTGCATACGCCGCTCGGCGTGGAATCAAACGCCGACAAGCTCGGCCTTGGTGCCGCCGGCGTGGTCGGAGCCGCCGTCGTCGCTCACGCGGCTGCATCGGCTTTAACCCGGGCCCGCAGTAAGCCCGGAGAAACCCAAGACAGCGACACGGGAGCCTAGACCATGCGGACGGAAACCCCGAACGGCTTCAGCCTCGACACTTCCGGCCGCCGCGTGGTGGTCGATCCCATCACCCGCATCGAAGGTCACCTGCGGGTTGAGGTAAACGTCGACGACGACAACGTAATCCGCAACGCGGTCTCAACAGGCACCATGTGGCGCGGCCTCGAAGTGATCCTCAAAGGCCGCGACCCGCGCGATGCCTGGGCCTTCACGCAGCGAATCTGCGGCGTCTGTACCGGCACCCACGCGCTCACCTCCGTGCGCGCCGTGGAGGATGCTCTCGGCATCGACATCCCGGAAAACGCCAACACCATCCGCAACATCATGCAGCTGGCCCTGCAGGTGCACGACCATCTGGTGCACTTCTACCACCTGCACGCTCTCGACTGGGTGGACATCGTCTCCGGTCTCTCGGCCGATCCAAAGGCGACGAGCGAGCTGGCCCAGTCGATCTCCAACTGGCCAAAGTCCTCGCCGGGCTATTTCAAAGACCTGCAGACCCGACTGACGAAATTTGTCGAATCCGGACAGCTGGGCCTGTTCCGCAACGGTTACTGGGGCCACCCGGCCTACAAGCTGCCGCCGGAAGCCAACCTCATGGCCACCGCCCACTACCTGGAGGCCCTCGACTTCCAGAAGGAGATCAAGAAGATCCACACGGTCTTCGGCGGCAAGAACCCGCATCCCAACTGGCTCGTAGGCGGGGTACCGTGCCCCATTAACGTCTCCGATACCGGGGCCGTGGGTGCGGTGAACATCGAGCGCCTGGCGCTGGTGAAGTCCATCATCGATCAGTCCCTGGTCTTCGCGAAGCAGGTGTATGTGCCCGATCTGCTGGCCATTGCCTCCTTCTACAAAACCTGGACCTTCGGCGGCGGGCTCTCGAGCACGAACGTGCTCTCCTACGGCGACATCCCCGAGCACGCCAACGACTACTCTGCCGGTAATCTGCTGCTGCCTCGAGGCGCAGTCATCAACGGCAACCTCAACGAGGTGCACGAGGTCGACCAGCGCAATCCGGAAGAGATTCAGGAATACGTCGCGCACTCCTGGTACAGCTATGAGGATGAGAGCATCGGCCTGCACCCCTGGGATGGGGTGACGGAACCGAACTTCACGCTCGGCCCTAACGCTCAGGGCACAAAAACGCACATCGAGCAGTTGGACGAAGACGCCAAGTACTCCTGGATCAAGAGCCCGCGCTGGCGCGGTAACGCCATGGAAGTTGGGCCGCTGGCGCGCTACATCGTCGGCTACGCCCAGGGTAAACCGGAGTTCAAGGAGCCTGTCGAGAAAGTCCTCACGGACCTGGACCTGCCCGTCTCCGCCCTCTTCTCAACCCTCGGCCGCACGGCGGCCCGCGGCCTCGAGTGCGTCTGGGCGGCGGAGAAGATGAGCTACTTCTACGACAAGCTCATCGCCAACATCCGCGCCGGCGATACGGCCACCGCGAACATCGACCGCTGGGAGCCCTCCAGCTGGCCGAAGGATGTGAAGGGCGTCGGCTTCACGGAGGCACCCCGCGGCGCCCTCGGCCACTGGGTGCACATCAAAGACACGAAGATCGAGAACTACCAGGCCGTGGTCCCCACCACCTGGAACGCGGGGCCTCGGGATGTGGAAGGCAATATCGGCGCCTATGAAGCGGCCCTCATGGATACGCCGCTGGCAGATCCGGAACAGCCGCTCGAGATCCTGCGCACGATCCACTCCTTCGATCCGTGCCTCGCCTGTTCGACCCACGTCATGAGTCCAGACGGAGAAGAAGTCGCCGACATTCAGGTCCGCTAGGAGGCACGGCCATGGCTGAAACGACGCCCGAGGAATCCAAGAAGTCACGGGGGCTGCTCGACTCGCTCGTGCACCACTCCACAGAGGTGGTGAGCCCGGCGGCGAAGGTCTACGTTTACGAAGCACCACTGAGAGCCTGGCATTGGCTCAATGCCCTGTGCATCGTCGCGCTTTGCGTGACCGGCTACCTGATCGGTGATCCGCCGCCTTCAGTCCCCGGCGAAGCCTCCTTCAACTACAGCTTCGGCTACATCCGCATGATTCACTTCGGCGCCGGCCAGCTGCTGGCAGTCGCCATGATCTATCGCCTGGCCTGGGCCATCCTCGGCAACCACCACGCGCATCAGCTGTTCCTGCCACCGATGTGGTCCGGCAAGTGGTGGAAGGAAGTGCTGCACGAGGTTCGCTGGTATGCATTCCTGGAGCGTACGCCGAAGAAGTACATCGGCCACAACCCCCTCGCACAGCTCGCCATGTTCGTGATCTTCGTGCTGCCGGTGTTCAACAGCATCTTCACGGGCTTCGCCCTCTATGCGGAAGGTGCGGGAATCGACAGCGCCTGGTACGCGGCCTTCGGCTGGGTCTTCGCCGTTTACGGCGACAGCTTCAGCGTGCACACGATCCACCGACTCACCATGTGGGTCATCGTCTGCTTCGCCACCATCCACATCTATGTGGCCGTCCGCGAGGACATCATGAGCCGCCAGAGCCTGGTCTCGACCATGATCAGCGGCTGGCGCTACTTCAAGGACGATCGCGAGTGAGCGCCGTGTCTGCCAAGCCCGCGCTCGCTCTCGGCGTCGGCAACCTGCTCTGGGCAGACGAAGGTTTCGGCGTGCGCTGTGTAGAGGCGCTCGCAGAGCGCTACGAGATTCCAGACAGCCTGACGGTCGCCGACGGTGGCACGCAGGGGCTCTATCTCGTGGATATGCTGCGTGACCACAATCCCATCGTCATCTTCGACGCGCTCGACTTTGGTGATGCGCCCGGGACACTGCGCGCCGTCGCCAACGAGGAGATCCCCGCCTTTGTGGCGGCAAAGAAAATGAGCCTGCATCAGGCCGGGCTCCAGGACGTGATCGCCTGCGCGAAGCTGCTCGGCGGCTGCGCCGAAGAGATGCTGCTCATCGGCGTGCAGCCGGTGGAGCTCGAAGACTACGGCGGCAGCCTGCGCGGACCCGTACGCGAAAGGATCCCGGAAGCGCTGGCTATCGCCTGCGATTATCTCAAAGGTCATGGCATCGAGCTGATGCCGCGCGTTACGGCTGGGCCCAGTGGCGTGATCACGCCGGGACTGACGCTCGACGACTATGAAGCCGGTCGGCCGGATCCGGACCGCGCCTGCCGCGTTGGCGATGCGCGAGTGCTGAATCGCCTCGGAGCATCCTGAGCCATGTGCCTGGGTGTTCCGCTGCGCGTTTCGCGCCTCACTGAGAGCGGTGAGGCACTGTGCGTCACCAGCGCAGGTTCCGAAGCGCGGCCGGTGAACGTGGCCCTCCTCGACGCCCCGCCCGCACCTGGCGACTGGCTCCTGGTCCATGTCGACGTCGCCATCCGCGCCATCGATGCAACGGAAGCCCGGGAAATCTGTGATGCCCTGGAGGCCGTCACCCTCGCCGCCGCCGGTGAACCTTTCGAGCATCTGCTCGCCGACCTCATCGACCGCACACCAACCCTGCCACCGCATCTACAAAGCAAACATCAGGAAGCGTCATGAATACTGTGACCCAACCCGATCTCCAAGAGATGGATGCGAGTCTCGTCGACATCGCATCCTTCAACGGTGTCGAGCGCCTCGAAGCGAGCGGTCTGGTCGAGACGCTGGAACCTCGAGGTTTCGACGACTTCCTCACCGGCACCGGCCTGCGCGTTCTGTTCTTCACCGGCGGCGAAAAACGCCGGAGAGAGAGCCACGACGTCGCCATCGCGCTGCGGGAGCTGCTGAAGGACTACCGCGGCCAGCCGCTCGCCGGGGCCATCATCGAAAGCGCCGCAGAGGAGCAGAAGGGACGCTTTCGCATTGTCGTGGAGCCGAGTCTCGCCATCGCTCTGAACGGGGAGCCCCTGGAGGTGCTGCCCGGCGTACGCGACTGGGCCGACTACGCCGCCGCCTTCGCCCGCTATCTCGGTGCACCGGAGAGGAGAATGAACCATGAGTGAGTCCCCGCTGATCCCGCTCAAAGCCCTCGATGCGGCGGCAACCGTACCGACCCGTGCCAATCCCATGATCTGGGAAGGCGACGCGCCCGCGGAAGGCGTGTTTCTCGACGCTGGCGACCCTCTGGCGCTGCTCGGTACGCCGAGTTTCGCCTTACCGGAGCTGCCGAAGTTGCCCGAGGACTTCACACCCTCCGCAGCGCTGACGAACTGGCTGGACGAGCTCATGACGGCGTTGACCGCGGCGTCAGCGGACGCGACACGGGACGCACTAGTGCGCACGCTTTCGCTTGCCGCTCTGAACGACAACGATCGCCTCGCCGTGCACGAGATCCTCGGCAGAGGAGAAGTCGACGGCCAGGTAACGCTCGATGGCGTCCGCTACGAGATCCATGAATCCGTCCTTGCCGGTGTCTGGCGGGTGAGCGGAGACGATGGCAGCGAAGTCGTGGAGGTGGGTGCCGTACCCGGCGTTGTCACAGCCGCGGCGGAGAGCCTGGAGACCGCGCCTTTCGCCATCCCCGCGCCGGGGCCTGAACACATGAACGGGCCTGCCGTTCTCGCGGAGCTGTCCGAGCGCGGAGCCGATTGCGCGGAAACCCTGGCGCGCGGGAAGGTCCCGGAAAGCCACGTGGTGAATTTCACCCTGCTGCCGACCACCGAGGCCGACCAGGCACTGATCACGGCCGTGCTGGGACGGGCCAATCTCGAGCTCACCTCCGGCGGCTTCGGCGACTGCCGGGTCATGGCCACCCGCTATCGACACCTCTGGGCCGTGCAGTATGTGAACGCCATGGAACACACAATCCTCGACACCATCGAAGTGGGCACGGTCCCCGGGGCGGTTCGGGCCGCCCAGGAGGACTTCGAGGATTCCGCTGCCCGGCTGGCGGAAATCCGCGAGGCTTATCTCGCATGAACGTCGGCACCCCGCGCGGTGGTTTCGAGGGGTCCTTCCTCGGTGACGACGCGCGTATCGACGCCGGCAGTCGCATGGAGTGTGGCGTGTGCTGGTGGGTCTACGATCCAGCCCTCGGCGACGAGGAGTGGCAGATCGCCCCGGGCACGGCTTTCGCCGCCCTGCCTGATCACTGGCGCTGCCCGAACTGCGACGCGGCGCCCTCCCAGTTCATGGCGCTCGAAGATGGCGTCGCAAGCAGGGAAGTGTCGGTGGATACCACGGCGTCATTGCCGCCGGAGTTCGAGCGACTGACTGGCGCCTACCAGCAGGCGGCGCAACGAATGCAGGCGCTCCCGGTGTTCAACGACGCACTCGCCGTGACTCTCATTCGGGGGCCATCCATCGCCGAGGGCGAACTCTGCGTCGTCGTGACGCCCTGGATGATGAACCTGACCCTGCTCCCGGCGGCCGCGGCAAAGCGGCGGCGCGAAGGGACCAGCCGCGACCTTGTGTTTCCGTCAGGCAGTTATCCCTTTATCGCCGGCTGGCTTGAAGGGTTCGGCGCCATCGAAACCTGCTCCCTCTTTTCGCCCATGGAGTGTTTCGACGACATGGCGGTCGCCACCGCGGTAGCTACGCAGGCTATGCAAGGTCTTTTTATTGCACCGGCGACGGACGCGGCGCCTGGAAGTCAGTCGGTTGCTGCACCACAAACACCTGGGCAAACCACGCCTGCACCCACCCGCCAGCGCACGTCGACTAATGGTCTGACGCGACGGCAACTGCTGCGCCCTGGAGCCGCCCGGTGAACACCGCAACGCCTGAACGCATGCCGCCGGCAGGGCCGCAGATCATTCTGCGCCTGAGCAGCACCGGTGTGTGCGTCAAGCAGCAACGTCCGCCCATCACCAGCACCTTGCACGGGCGCGAAGCGACCACGGCACTGGCCACCATCCCGCTGTTGCTGCCGGTTTGCGGTATCGCCCAGCAGATTGCCGGTGAGCGCGCCGTGGCGGCCGCGCAGGGTCAGGCGGAAACCCGGGAAGCCCGGGATCTGCGCGACGCAGCGCTCAGGCGCGAGCAGATCAATGCCGCTGCCTGGCGCCTGACCATCGATTGGCCGAAAGCCGTCGATTATGAGCCGGACCTTGCCGCCTTGAAGGCCATCCGGGATGCTGCGGACACTGACAAGGCCGCCGACGCGCTGAGTGCACTACTGCCAGCTCCTGCCGATCTATCGACGCTGGACAAGCTCGCCAGCTGGTCCAGAGCTTCCGGAGAGGTTGCCGCGTTGCTGCTGCAACGGACAGAAATAGACGGTCCAGGAAAGGAAAGCCAGGACAGTTCAGCAGCAGCGTCCGAGAGCAGTGACGGATTCCCCGCCACGGTCTGCGCAGCCCTTCGGGGAGACAGACTTCGAGCCCGGGCGGAAGCAGCGCTTGCCGCGAAGGAGTTCGAGCCCGACCGCCCCGCGGAGCAGCCAGTCGAGGTTGGCCCCCGGGCCATGATGCGGCACCCCAGTTTCGACGCAGCGGCGTTCCCGGCTTCGGCCTGGCATCGCCTGGCTGCGACCCTGCTCGATATGGAAACCCTGGCTCGGCCCGAGGGCTCGGCGGAGACCGACGCCGAGGACGATGCCTGGCAACTCGCCGATGGCTCCGGCCTGGGTCGCGCCATGACTGCTCGTGGGCCCGTTTTTCATCGAGTGGTTCTCGATCGCAGTGGTCAGGTCGAGAGCTGGCGCGTGGTCGCGCCTACGGACTGGCACTTCGCGGGAAACGGTCCGCTGGTTGCGAAAGCCAACGCGGAAGGACCCATCGATCAGACTGGACTGGAAGAACTGAAACTCGAAGCGGTAAGCCTCGACCCCTGCGCGCCGTTCTCAATCGATGTGGAGGATGCGTCCAGTGCATGAGATGGCACTCTGTCAGGGCATGCTGAGCCTCATCGACGAGCAGCGACAGGCCCGCGCTTTCACGGCAGTGCGTCGAGTTGTCGTCGAGCTCGGCGCCCTCGGGCACGTGGACCCCCATGCGCTGAGCTTCGCCTTCGAAGCCTCAGCGCCGGGAACGGTCGCCGCCGAGGCGACTCTCGAGATCCACGAGATCCCAGGCAAAGCCTGGTGCATGGGCTGTTCCAACACGATCACCGTGGCGCGGCGCGGAGAACCCTGTCCGGATTGCGGGAGCCATCAGCTCATCGTCGAGCAGGGAGAGGAAATGCGATTGAAAGAACTGGAGGTGTGCTGATGTGTGGCGTCTGTGGTTGTAGTGAGGGTGAAACCCGAATCGAAGAGAACGGTACAAATCGAACCCACGAGCATGGTGCAGAGCATGCAACAACCCATGCCGTGGCTGCAGGGGAGGCTCCTCAAGTGCTGCGTGAGGACGTCACCCAGCAATCCACGCTCATCCGCGTCGAGCAGGATCTGCTGAGCCGGAACAACGCCATCGCCGCCGGAAACCGGCAGCACTTCGCCGAGCACCGCGTGCTGGCGTTGAACCTGGTCTCTTCTCCCGGAGCCGGGAAAACCACACTGCTCGTGGAGACGCTCGAAGCACTTTCGGCCCGCGCGGAGGATACCGGGTCCAAGCTCAACTGTGCCGTTATCGAGGGCGATCAGGAGACCACTGCCGACGCCGACCGGATTCGCGCAACCGGCGTACCCGCCTTGCAGATCAACACCGGCCGCGGCTGCCACCTCGACGCCGACATGGTGCACAAAGCCTTTCACCAGCTGCACATTCACGATGGCGTGTTGTTCATCGAGAACGTCGGCAACCTGGTCTGCCCGGCGGGCTTCGACCTCGGCGAGGCGCACAAGGTAGTCATCGCTTCCGTAACAGAAGGGGAAGACAAGCCCCTCAAATACCCGAACATGTTCGCCGCCAGCTCACTCATGCTCGTCTCAAAGGTCGACCTAGTGCCGCATCTCGACTTCGACGTGGCAGCGTTGATCACGAATGCGCGCAAGGTGAATCCCGGTATCGCCGTCATCGAAGTGTCGGCGCGCACCGGTGCCGGCCTCGACCGCTGGCTCGAGTGGATTGGTGCCGCTCGCACCATGGCGGCCGTGAGCGCGTGAACGGACCCGCCGCAGAAGCAAAATGCGCCGATAAGCGGCGCCGCTTTCTGCTCACGGGACAGGTACAGGGGGTCGGTTTCCGACCCCACGTGTATCGCACCGCCCGCGCATACGCCATAACCGGCTTCGTCCGCAACACGGCCTCCGGCGTCGAGATCGAAGCAGCGGGACCGGACCTGGCTGCGTTCCTCGAAGCCCTCGAACGCGATGCACCGCCACGAGCGCGCATCGACTGCCTGAAAGATTGCGGTTCCGTGGCAAGCGACGAAGCCGCACAGACTTTCGAAATTCTCGACACGGCCGACGCGGCGCCCACGGCAACAGAGGCGGTGATCCCGGCAGATCTCGGCCTCTGCCCGGACTGCCTCGCGGAGCTCTTCGATCCAGAGGACCGCCACTACCGCTATCCCTTCATTGCCTGCAGCCACTGCGGACCGCGCCACGCGATCTGGGAGCGTCTGCCCTACGACCGGGCAGCAACGACCATGGCGGACTTCTCGCTCTGCACGCCCTGCACACATGACTACACGGATCCTGGCAGCCGTCGCTTTCACGCGGAACCGCTCGCCTGTCCGGAGTGCGGCCCGACCTTGAGCGAGTCCTTCGACACCATGGCCAGGACCCTCCAGGCCGGAGGCATCGTCGCGCTCAAGGGTATTGGCGGATTTCACCTGCTTTGCGATGCAAGGAACGTTGAGGCGGTAGAAACGCTGCGGCGCCGCAAGCGCCGGGACGGCAAACCCTTCGCGCTCATGACGACAAACGTGGCGAGCGCCCGCCGCTACGTCGACCTCGATGATCGGGTCGCCGGGCTGCTGCTGGATCAACGCCGACCGATCGTCGTCGCCGAAAAGCGCCCAAACGGCATGACACTACCTGACGCCCTGGCGCCCGGCCTCAACACTCTGGGCTTCATGCTACCGGGCAACGCCCTGCACTACGTGCTGCTGCATACGCTCCTCGGCGAACCCAGAGGCACCACCTGGCTCGACGCGGAAAACGACCTCGTGCTGGTTGCCACGAGTGCAAACGTGTCCGGTGAACCGCTCATCGTCGATGGGGACGACGCCCGAAACCGCCTCGGCGACATCGCGGATCTGATCGTCGATCACGATCGGCGTATTCCCCAGGGTGTGGATGACTCGGTGCTGCGCAGCACGGCTGCGGGCCCTGTTCTGATTCGCCGGGCCCGGGGTTACGCGCCGGAACCCGTCGACCTTGGAGACGCCGGGGCCTGCGTGGCGGCAACCGGCGCCCATCTGAAGAACACGGTCACCGTCACCCGGGAACGCAAGGCGTTCGTCTCCCAGCACCTTGGCGATCTCGACGCACCGGCGGGTGTGGTTGGTCAACAGCGGATCTTCGCGCTCCTCGAACAGCTGGCGGCAAGGAATCTCGACGCCGTCGCCTGCGACTGGCACAACGACTACGCCTCCACCCGATTCGCCGAGGCGATAACCGCAGACCGCGATCTGCCGCTCATTCGCGTCCAGCATCATCATGCGCACATCGCCGCCGTACTGGCCGAACATCGCGTGAACGAACCGGTGCTCGGTCTTGCGCTCGACGGCCACGGCCTGGGAGCAGATGGTGAAGCCTGGGGTGGGGAACTGCTTATGGTGGACGGGCATCGTTTCGAACGGCTCGGTCATCTGCGAACGCTTGCCGCTCCCGGGGGTGATGTCGCTGCCCGCGAGCCCTGGCGTCTGGCTGCTGCCTGGCTGCACGAATCGGCATCCGCCACGGATCGCTTCGCGGCCATTCCGCAGGCAGCCGCCCTGAACCGGCTGCTCGACAGCGCGCCGCAACCGCGCACCAGCTCCGCCGGTCGTCTCTTCGACTGCGCCGCCGCCTTACTGGGCGTGTGCACTCACGCCGCCTTCGAAGGGGATGCCGCCATGCGACTCGAAGGGCTCGTGCGCGTTCCGCAGGCCATGCGCAACGGCTTTCTGATCGAGGTCAACGCTTCCGAAGCAAACGCGCTTGAAGCAAACGCTTTCGAAGCAAACGCGTTCGAAGCAAACGCGTTCGAAGCAAACGCGTTCGAAGCGAACGTGCTCGATTTCACACCGCTCCTCAGCCACCTTGCCGATCTGGAGGACCCGCGCGCCGGTGCCGAGATTTTCCACGGCACCTTATTAGCGGGTCTCGCGGAATGGGTTGTCACTGCTGCTTCCAGCCAGGGGATCGACACCGTGGCGCTCGCCGGCGGCTGCCTGCTCAACCGCTGGCTCCATGAAAGCCTGCCGCAACGCCTCGAAGACCGTGGGCTGCGAGTGGTCACCGCACAGGCGATGCCACCGAACGATGGCGCCATCAGTCTCGGGCAGGCCTGGGTGGCACGACGCGCCCTGGCAGCCGGGGCTACCGAAAACTACCAGGGAGGGACCTGAGTATGTGCCTGGCCATACCCGTACAGATCCGGGATATCGTCGACGACGAGCGGGCGCTCGCCAGCGTTGGCGGCATCGTCCGGGAGATCAACATCGCCCTGGTAGACAATCTCGAGACCGGTGACTGGGTGATCCTTCATGTCGGCTATGCGCTTTCGAAGCTCGACGAAGCAGAAGCCGAGCGAACGCTGGCAACCATGGCCGAGGCTGAAGCCGCGGAGGTGCATTGAGATGCAGTACATCGACGAATTCCGCGACGGCGAGAAAGCCAGAGCCATCGCCCGGGCCATCGCAAGAGAGGCGAACCCGGCGCGTTGTTATCGACTCATGGAGTTCTGTGGCGGTCACACCCACGCTGTGTTCCGCTACGGCGTTGCCGACCTCTTACCGAAAAATGTCGAGCTGATTCACGGCCCGGGCTGTCCCGTTTGCATCCTGCCCATTGGCCGCCTGGATATGGCCCTGCGCCTCGCCGTTGAGCACCCGGAAGTAATCCTCTGCTCCTATGGGGACATGCTCCGGGTGCCAGGCAGCGGACGCCGCTCGCTGCTCACGGCCAAAGCCGAGGGGGGCGACGTCCGCATGGTCTACTCCGTCAGCGACGCGCTCGCCCTCGCACGGGATAACCCGGATCGTGAGGTGGTGTTCTTCGCCATCGGCTTCGAGACAACCACGCCGCCTACGGCGCTGGCCATACTGCAGGCAGAAGCGGAAGGACTGCAGAACTTCTCCGTGTTCTGCAATCACGTGCTCACGCCTGCCGCTATGGGCGCCATTCTCGACGTCGATCCGGCGAGCGGCGAGCGGGTGGAGATAGACGGCATCATCGGCCCCTCACACGTTAGCGTCGTGATTGGCTCAGACGCTTACGTGCCAGGCGCCAGGCACTATCACAAGCCCGTTGTGATTGCCGGCTTCGAGCCGCTGGACGTGCTGCAATCCATCCTCATGCTGATTCGGCAGCTGAACGACGATCGAGCTGAGGTAGAGAATCAATACACACGGGCCGTTACCGGTACCGGGAACGAACGCGCCCAGGCACTCATGACCAAGGTGCTGTGCCGGCGACCGAGCTTCGAATGGCGCGGGCTGGGCGAGATCCCCGATTCCGCCCTGGAGATTGCGCCCGCCTATCGACGGTTCGACGCGGAAGAGCGCTTCGCCATGACCTACATGGCCGCCCGCGGCACGAAAAGCTGCGCCTGCCCGGATATTCTCCGCGGCGCGAAAAAGCCGACGGACTGCAAACTCTTCAGCACAGCCTGCACGCCGGACAATCCACTCGGCTCGTGCATGGTTTCAGACGAAGGGGCCTGTGCCGCCTACTACAGCTACGGCCGTTTTCGGGAGGCATCTGCAATCACGGAGCCTGTAAAGGTCCTCGAGGAGGCTGCCTCATGAATGCCGGACTGCCGCAACCTGGCCGTCGGCGCAGCGGCCGCCTGGATCTGAAAAACGGTCGCGTGGAGCTGACCCATGGCGCCGGCGGTCGGGCCATGACCGATCTGATCGACGGTATGTTCCGTCGTGCTTTCAGTAATCCGCTGCTGGAGCAGGGCAACGACCAGGCGACTTTCGCGGTCGAAACCGGACAGATGGTGATGACCACAGACAGCTTCGTGATCTCTCCCCTGTTCTTTCCCGGAGGCAACATCGGCAGTCTTGCCGTGCATGGCACAGTGAACGATCTGGCCATGGGCGGTGCTGTGCCTCTCTACCTGACCGCCGGATTTATCCTCGAAGAAGGCTTCCCGCTGGCGGATCTGGCACGCATCGTCGAGAGCATGGCCGCCGCCGCCCGGGAAGCCGGCGTGCTGATCGCGACGGGTGATACCAAGGTGGTGGAACGCGGCAAGGGGGATGGGGTGTTCATCAATACCGCGGGCCTTGGCCGCGTGATGGATGGCGTTGAGCTTGGGGCTGATCAGGCTCGACCCGGAGACAAGGTCATCGTCTCGGGCACCATCGGCGATCACGGTACCGCCGTGATGTCTGAGCGAAACGGGCTCGAGTTCGAGACCGCGCTGAAGTCCGATTCGGCAGCGCTGCACGGACTGGTCGCCGCGCTGGTGAAAACCGATGCCGCAGCGCTTCGCGTGCTGCGGGATCCAACCCGCGGCGGTGTGGCCGCCACCCTGAATGAGCTCGCCGCGCAAAGCGACGTCGGCATCCGCATCGATGAAACGCACCTGCCGATCCGCGAAGAAGTCCGAGGCGCAAGTGAACTGCTCGGTCTCGATCCTCTGAACGTCGCCAACGAAGGCAAGCTCATCGCCATTGTCGCCGCTGAGTCGGCTGATACCCTCCTGACCGCACTCCAGGCCGAGCCCCTGGGGGCCGATGCAAGAGTCATCGGCGAAGTGATCGACGATCCCATGAAGCTCGTCCGCATGCGTACCTCCATCGGCGGGGAACGCGTTGTCGATTGGCTCCATGGCGAGCAACTGCCCCGGATCTGCTGAAGACGGGATTCCAGCGCTTCGCACGAGCGCCTATAGGAAAGGCAGCAAGCTGCTGTTAGCGTCGTGCGTCCAGATCCAGTCCCGGGGAGCACGGCCATGCCGCCGACCAAAATCAACGTCCTCGCCGCCGCCCAGGCACAGATTGACCAGGTCTTCGATCCGCACGTCGTCGGCGACGTCAACGACGCCCAGGTGAAGGTGGCGAAGTTCGGCGAACGCTTCGACTGGCACGCTCACCCGGAAGAAGACGAAGCCTTCTTTGTGTTGAGCGGCAGCATCGCGATCGACTTTCGGGACGGTACCGCGGCATTGGATGAAGGCGACTTCATCGTCGTTCCCAAAGGCGTTGAGCACCGGCCGCGCTCGCTGACGAAGACACCCGTCGTCGTGATGATCGAACCCGCGAGCACCCTGAACACCGGAGACGCAGACAGCGCCTTTACGGTGAACGACCTGAAGCGTCTGCGACCCTGATGCTCAAAGCCGGGCTTCTGACGCTGCTACTCGGCTTCCCCGGCCTGTGCCTGGCAGCGGAGACCGCAGCAGAAGAAACGGAAGAGTTTGACCTCTTCCCAACGGAGACTTCGACGATATCGCCGGAAACGATGATGGACGGCGACGCCGAGTTCGTCGGCAATCCAGCCACCAGCGCTTTCAGCTGGTGGCCGGACGATCTGGTGCTGGCGCCGATTCCGGGTCGCTCGCCGGAATTTGGCTGGAGTCTGGCCCTGGTCGGCAGCTACTTTCTCGATCTCGATCGTGCGCACGACACCACCCCGAGTTCCATCGTCGGCGCCTTTGGCTGGTACTCGGAGAACAAGAGCTACGCTGCTGGTGTGGGAGCGCGACTGAACCTGCTCGACGATACGATCCGCATTCAACTGGCCGCCGCCTACGCGGATGTTAACTACCGATTCTTCGGTATCGGCAACGAGGCAGGGGATGCCGGGATCGCCGTGCGGATCGAGCAACAGCTGCCCTTCTACTTCGGTGCTTTCAAATACCGTTTTCTGCCTGCTACCTACTTCGGCGTCGGCTATCTCTCGAGCACCGTCGATACCCGGCTTCGCTTCGACGCCCTGCCGCCCGAGTTCGATCCGTCGCTTCTCTCGCGGGAACTGAAAATAGCGGCAGTCGCCTTTCCCATAGAGTTCGATACGCGCGACAACCAGCAGTTTCCAAGGGAGGGCTGGCACTCCACCCTGAGAACGATGCTCTACCGGGAAGCGGTGGGCTCAGACGTGGAGACGGAAGCGATTCAGTTCACCGTGAACCGTTACCAGCCGATGCGTAAACGCGATGTGCTGGCCATGCGTTTCACCACCCGGGCAACCGGCAAAGACGCACCCTTCTTTCTGCTCAGCACCTTTGGTGGCAGCACGGACCTGCGCGGCTATGAAAGCGGCCGCTACCGGGACCGGATGATGTACGCCGCCCAGGCAGAGTACCGCTGGCAGCCCCTGGACCGCTGGATTTTCACAGGCTTCGCCGGTGTTGGCGAAGTTGCCCCCAGCTACAGCGAGTTTTTCAACAACTTCCTCCCCGCGGCCGGTATCGGCGCCCGCTATGTGCTTTCACCCAAACACAAGCTGAATCTGAGTCTCGATATCGCCGTGGGTAAACATGGGGCGGAGTTCTACTTCGGCATCGGGGAGGCGTTCTAGGCATCCTCAGTCCGCGTTCCACTCTCTGTCAGCAGCCAGTCATACACGTAGTTTTACGAGTGTGACCTTTACGGATTCCTCGACTACTCTGAGTTGAGATCAATCGGCGAGGGGGCAGGAGTGATCAGACTCTCGGCAATCGTGCGCTGGGTGGCGCAGGGCGGGCTTCGTGTGGTCCGCGAGTGTGACAGGGGCCCAGTCCCCTTCCGCCTGGTTGTGCTGTTTCTTCTCAGCGACATGCTGCTCACCCAGGCTGCGCCGCTACAGGCCGCGGAGGAAACCTCCGTTGCCGATGTGCTGGCTGAGCAAGGCAGCTATCAGGAGAGCGCCGTCAGCGGCCAGACACGCATGAACGCCCTCGACGATGAAACCCTCACGCTGATCTCCAACTACAACAGCGAGCTGGCTCGTTACGAAGACCTCGTCACCTACAACGAAAACATGCGCCAGCTGCTCGCCAGTCAGGCCGCGGAAAGAGCCCGCCTGGAGGCAGAGCTCGCAGAGATAGAAGTCATCCGCCGCAGTATCGTGCCGCTCATGGTGGAAATGATCGACGTGCTCGAACGCTTCATCGATCTCGACCAACCCATGCTGAAAGAAGAGCGCCTCGCCCGCCTCGATGAGCTAAAGCGCAATCTTACCCGCTCGGACGTTGAGATCGCCGAACGCTATCGGCGCGTCATCGAGGCCTATCAGATCGAAGCCGAATACGGACAGACCATCGAAGCCTATGAAGGGCCGCTGAGCATCGAGGGTCAGGAGCTGACCGTTGACTATCTCCGGGTGGGACGTGCCGGTCTCTACTATCTGAGCCTCGATCGCGCATCCGGCGCGATCTGGCACCCGACGGAAAACGTCTGGGTGCCCCTCGACGAAAACCAGCTTGATGCCCTGGACTTTGCGGTACGAGTCGCGCGCAAGCAGGCACCACCCAATCTGGTGCCCTTACCCATGTGGACCGGGGAGGCACCCTGATGGCTGCTTTCACGACAACGATGGCGCTTCGAGCAGGCACTTTACTCGTCGTGACTCTCATGACACTGGTGCTGGCCAGTGCGAATCCAGCGCAAGCCGCGGAGGAGAGTGACGCCCCGAGGGAAGCAGCGGCAGCCGGTGAAAACACCGACGCAGAACCCTTAACGCTCGACGAACTGGTCCGCTCTGTGCGGGAGGGCAACAGCGCCCGGCGCCAGAACCTGATTGAGCGCGAACAACGCTTCATCGAAGCCCGCGACGAGCGCGCCACGCTCCTGCAGGAGATGACCCGGGCACGCCGGGAGCAGGAAACGCTCGGTGATCAGCTGCGTGCCCGGTTTGAAACCGGTGAGGACGAGCTGTCCGATCTCGAGACCCTCCTCGAAGAGAGTTCGAGCGATCTCAAGGACGTGTTTACGGCAGTGAATCAGGTGGCAGCGGACACCCGGGCCTCCGTGCAGAACTCCATGGTCTCCGCCGAGCTCGGCGATCGCAGCGAGCTGCTGTCGCGTCTCGCCAGCACGGACACGCTGCCGAGTGCGGCCGATTTGCGCGCGCTCTGGCTGCTGCTTCTCGATGAAATGCACGAGAGCGGCCGGGTTGCCCGCTTCGAGGCGCCCGTGATCATTGCCAGCGGTGAAGAGGAAGTGCGCGAGGTAACGCGCATCGGCACCTTTACCGCACTCGCCTCAGGTGAATATCTGCGTTACCTCCCGGACAGCGGCCGGTTGCTCGCCCTCGCGCGCCAACCGGCAGGAACCAGTCGGAGCGACGCGCTTGCCTTCGAAGCGGCAGATGACCCGCTGGCAATGGTCGCCCTCGATCCATCTCGTGGTGCCATTCTGTCGCTCGTGGTGCAGACGCCGGCCCTCGAGGAGCGCATTGCCCAGGGCGGCGTGATCGGCTATCTCATTCTGGTGCTCGGCCTCATTGGCTTCGCCCTCGGGCTGGAACGCCTGATCCACGTGGCCATCGCCAGCAGTCGGAATCGAAAAGCCTTGAAGCACGACGACGCCGACCACCCGATTGGCCAGCTGCGGGCAGTGGCACAGGATCCCGATTTTCTGAACGATGCAGACGCGCTCTCCGCGAAGATGGACGAAATCGTCACCGTCGCCTCGCAGCGCCTCACCCGGGGTCTGCCCGTCCTTGCCATTTTTGCGGCGGTCAGCCCGCTCCTCGGCCTGCTCGGCACGGTCACCGGCATGATCGAAACCTTCCAGGTGATCACGCTCTTCGGCGCCGGTGACCCGAGACTCATGTCCGGCGGCATCTCTCAGGCGCTGATCACCACCCAGCTCGGCCTGGCAGTTGCTATCCCGCTGCTTCTGATCCACAGCTTCGCGCAAAGTCGGGCCAACACGCTGATCACGGAGCTCGATGAAATGGCGGCCGACGCCTTCGCCCAGAGCCGTGCCGGTCGCGGCAACAGAGGAGCCAGCTGAGATGCTCTCAGACCTCGTGCAGTCGAGCAGCCTGTTCCTGGCCGGCGGCTGGGTCATGGTGGCGATCCTCGGTCTTTCGGTACTCATGTGGATCCTGATCCTCGATCGCTATCTCTTTTTCTTCCGTCGACGCAGCGAGCTCGTGCGCGAAGCGGTGGCTGCCTGGACGGCCGCGGAGGGCGGCTCTCCGCTCCTCAACCGACGGCTCCGGGAAGCGCTCACCGCCAGTTTCCGCGGTCGCCTCGGTAGCTGGATGATCACCATTCACGTCATCACCGCCGTGCTGCCACTCCTTGGCCTGCTCGGCACCGTGGGCGGCATGATTCAGACCTTCGAGGTGATGACCGTATTCGGTACCGGCAATGTCCGGGGTATGGCCGACGGCATCTCTCAGGCGCTCATCACCACCATGGCTGGATTGATGACGGCCCTGGCAGGGATGTATTTCGCCGGTGATCTCTCCAATCGAATCGAGCGGGAGACAGATCGGCTTCGGGAGCATCTGGTCATCCGCACCGCTGGCAGCACGGAGGTGGTCCCATGATGCGTCTGCACACCAGAGAGGAAGGCGGTGCCGCTGCCATCAACCTCACGCCGCTCATCGACATGGTCTTCATCCTGCTGATCTTCTTTGCCGTGAACTCCACCTTCGTGAAGTTTCCCGGCGTGGATGTGGAGCAACCTGTTGCAAAGTCCACGACGGTGCAGCAGGCCAGCAACATCCTCATCGCGGTCACGGCCACCGGCGAAGTCTGGATCGATAAAAAGAAAGTCGACGTCCGCCGCCTGCGCGGCGTGGTGGAGCAGATGCTCGTCGAGGCGCCGGACGCTTCCGTGGTGGTGCTCTCCGACGAGGACTCCAGGACCGGCGTGGTGGTTGAGGTCATCGATCAGGCGAGACTCGCTGGTGCTGCGAAAGTTGCCCTGGCTGCCGCAGAGCCGGAGCAGCAGACGCCATGAGAGCAGCGGCCATCGTCTTTGCCGCGCTGGCCATCAATCTCGGGCTGTACCTGCTGATGGAGGGCATGATCTCCCGGGATCGGGTTCGCGTGCTCGATCTCTTCGATGCCCAGACCATCGAGTTCGTTCGCTCGCCCATGGAAGACGAAACCCGCACCAAAGATCGGCGCCGGAAGCCCCCGCCGAAACCCCGCGAGATCAAGAAGCCGAAGGCGCAGGTCGACAACCTGACCAGCCGCTCGGAGCTCCCGGCAGACTTCCAGGCCTTCAACGTGGCCAGTCTGCTTGGCGAAGGCGGCGGCATCGGCCTCGGGCAGCGGCTCGTCGAGGGCAGCGGCGAGACCATGAAAACGGTCATGGCCAGCGATCTGACGACGCTATCGAGAATACCGCCGCGTTACCCCTACAGCGCCCTGCAACGGGGCCAGGAAGGGTGGGTGAAACTGACCTTCATCGTCACCGAGCAGGGCACGGTCAGAGACCCTGACGTTCTGGATGCGGCGCCGAAAGGCACCTTTGACAAGGCAGCCATCGAGGCCGTAAGCCGCTGGCGCTTCCGCCCCGTGATCGAGGACGGCGAGGCTCAGTCTGTGAGGGCGATCGTGAATATCGACTTCGAGATACCTGAATGAGGCCCGCCTTTTTCTATCTGGCGGCTGGTCTACTGGCGCTGGTACTCATCTACTCCGGGCCCGCCGCCTTCGCTGCACAAAGCATGCGCGCGGATCTTGCAGCACGGGTGCTCGGAGCGCTGCGCGAAGCCGAGACGGATCCAGATGCCGCGCTTGAGTCGCTCGCGCGCATTGCCGCGCAGACCCGCACGGATGTGGAACTCGCCTATGTGTTGAGCGAACGAGTGGGCCTGCTGATCGCGGAGGATCAAACCGCCACAGCGAGCAGGGAGCTGCGAGCACTTCTGGACGACAAAGCGCCGGACTATTCGCCGCCCTTGAGACTTCTGTACGCCACTATTCTGCTGACGGAGGAGGATTACACCAGCGCTCTGGTCCAGCTGGAACATTGGGCAGCCTATGAGGAGGCCCCTCATCCGCAAGGTCTCTTTCTCCAGGGCTATAGCTATGTTCGCCTGGAGCGCTTCGAAGATGCGATCCCGCCGCTGGAAGCAGCCGTCAACTCGCCGGATGGGCCACGCGACCCCTGGCTGGAGCTGCTTGCCTATGCCTATACGCGGGCCGGCAGGTCCGCGGAGGCTGTCACGTTGCTCCAGAACATGATCTCCGATCACCCGGAGCGGACCCGCTGGTGGAAGCAGCTCGCCGCCATTCTCATGCTCCAGGAGCGACTACCGGAAGGCACCGCGGGACTGGCGATTAGCGAGAACATCGAGCCGCTGAATTCACAGGACCGAAAACGATTGGCACGACTCTTTGCCCACGTGGGTATGCCTGCAGAAGGAGCGGAACTGCTCACGCAGACCTACGCGGAACGGGAGACGGCTCCAGACTTCGAGGAACTCGTCCTGCTCGGTGAGCTTTGGATTCTGGCACGAGAAACAGACCGGGCCATCGCGGTGCTTGAACGAGCACAGGCCATCGCCGACCAGGGCGAGGCGGCAATGATGATCGGTCAGCTCTACACACAGAGAGAGGACTATGAACGGGCGCGGACGGCCCTCAATGTTTCCGTAGCGGCCTATGGCGAAAGTGCGCCGCCTTACGTTTACTACCTGCTGGCGGTCGTTCAGATAAACCTCGGGGAACTGGAGGCGGCGGCCCAGGCCGTGGACCGGCTTGCAGAAGACGAGGACTACCAGGATCGTGCGGCCAGTCTCTCGAACTACATCAACCAGGTGCTGAGACAGAGCTGAAATCTATGGCCCGACTACTTCTACTGGCGCTGCTGCTCGCAGCCGGCCCTGCGGCCGCCGAATTTTATGGGAGCTTCGGCCTCGGCTGGAACTACGCCGACACACTGAGCCTGTCCGAGTCCGACGGACGCATCGACTACGATTTCGGGCTACCGGCAGGATCCCTCGCCGTCGGCATGCGCCGTGGTCAATGGCGCCTGGAGCTGGAAGCCAGCCACCAGGAGAACGAGCCGGAAATCCTCTATTTCCGGGGCAGTGACTCGACCGTCGACAGTCTGGAAAACGACCGCCTGGCTGCCACGAGCGTGCTCTTCAACGTTTACCGGGACTTCCGTGTGGGTGCCGGATTCCGGCCCTATCTCGGCGCCGGAATCGGCCCGGCACAGGTCGCCCTGAGATTTCGCGATGCCGGGACCGAGGAGATCCTCATCGACGACGAACAATGGACGGCCGCGCTGCAGGGCATCGTTGGCGTCGAGATCCCCCTGACCCGCCAGCTGGCTCTGGGTCTCGACTACCGTTACTGGTATGCGCCCGACTTTTCGCTGGAGGACAGCAATGGAAACAAGCAGGACCTGAGCCAGGGCATTCACTCCGGCTGGCTGCGGGCTCAGTATCGCTTCGGCGGTCAGGACGATCTCATCGCCGCGCATCCGGTGCCCGATCAGCGCGGTTTCACCCTCACCGGGACCTTCGGTGGTGGCTGGGCGGTGGACGAAGACATCAGCAGCTCCACACAGCTCGACGCTTTCAGCATCGGACCCATGGCCGCTTTCGCTGTGGGTTACTCGCTATCGCGACGTTGGCAGCTGGCACTGGAGCTTGCCCGGCGCAACAACGACATGCAGATCATCGACTTCGGCTTCCAGGGCAGTGAAGCCAGAACCCTCGGTGAGGTGCGCGCCGACAGTCTGATCCTGAATCTCAACTACCGTTTCCGACCCTCGAAAGCGGTATCGCCCTACGCCGGGCTCGGACTTGGCGCGCATCGCACCCGCTACGACCTGACCTTTGCCGCTGACGGGAGCGAGCTTGTGAACGACACAGCCACCGGCGGTGTGCTGCAATGGTGGCTCGGCTTTGAGTTTGCGATCGATCGCCGCTGGACGGCCATGGCCGACTTCCGTATGTGGATTGGCCAGGATTCGGAGTTTGAGCTCAGCGACGGCACGGAAGTGGAGTCCCGGCACGTCGTGCAGGGCATGACTTTCGGCCTTCGCTACGCGCTTTGAGCCGCACGCTGCGCGGATCGCTGCCGAACTGATCCCGGTTCATCGTCGACGACAGAATCCGTCGACCACTTCGTCTGGTCACCATACTCGAGGGTTGAAAGCGAGCTCACGTACGCACCTTTTCACTCTTCGGATCGTAAAGCGGTCGCAGGGATGCCTTGGCCGGAATCCGTTCCCCCGCCACTTCGATCTCATAACGCCCGGCGCGCACGAAGGCGGCATCAACCCCGCCCGGATCGCTCACATAGCCAAGACCCACCGCCGCCCCGAGCGTATGGCCATACATGCCGGAGGTGATGTACCCCACCAGCACGCCATCGCGCCAGATGGGTTCGTTGTGGTGGAGCAGTGGCTCTGCGTCTTCCAGGAGGAACTGCACAAGACGTTTTTTTACCCGGGTCTCCTTCTGCCGGAGCAGGGCCTCCCGGCCGATAAAACCGCCGGGCTTGTCATAGGCCACGGCGAAATTCAGCCCCGCTTCGAGGGGCGTGTCTTCGTCGGTGATGTCGTGACCCCAGTGCCGATAGGCTTTTTCCAGGCGCAGCGAGTTCACCGCGTGCATTCCTACCAGGCGCACGCCTTCCGAAGCCCCCGCCGCCAAGAGCGTGTCGAAAACGTGGAGCGCATACTCAGTAGGGATGTGCAGCTCCCAGCCGAGCTCGCCGACGTAGGTGATCCTGCAAGCACGGACCGGCGCATAGCCGACGTCGATTTCCTGCGCCGTGCCGAAAGGAAACGCCTCATCAGACAGATCCGCTGAAGTCACCCGCCCAAGCAGGTTCCGTGCTTCAGGGCCCATAACGCCGAGGACCGCCCAGGCGGACGTGACGTCGGTGATCGTTGCACGGTGCTCGCCGATGTGCCGGCTCAGCCAATGCAGATCGCGGACCTGGGAGGCTGCCGCGGTCACCACGCGATAGGCCGTTTCGCTGAGCCGACAGACCGTCAGATCTGACTCGATGCCCCCTCGCTCATCCAGCCACTGCGTGTAGACCAGGTGCCCGGGGCTGACGTCTATCTCGTTCGCACACAGCGGCCCGAGGAAGGCGGCGGCGTCCGGCCCCTGCACGTCGAACTTCGCAAAGGGTGTGAGATCCAGAACGCCGACCTGCTCACGAACGGCGCGATGCTCCGCCGCGGAACAGTCGAACCAGTTCTGCCGGAACCAGGAGTACTCGTATTCCGGCGCCATACCCTCCGGGGCATACCAGTTCGGTCGCTCCCAACCGGCCGCTTCACCGAAGCAGGCCCCGGCGTCCGACTCGCGCTGATGAAAGGGCGAATGGCGGACGCCCCGGGCAGTCGCGAACTGCCGGAACGGCCAGTGCATGGCGTAGAGCAGCCCGAGTCCTTCGGTGACTCGGTCGTGCAGATAGCGGCGGTTGTTCTGAAAGGGCAGGTTGCGCCGCACATCCACCTCCCAGAGATCGGCCGGTGGGTATCCGTCCCGCATCCACTCTGAGAGCACTTTACCCACGCCGCCGGCCGACTGAATACCGATCGAGTTAAAGCCCGCGGCCACGAACAGGTTTTTCAGCTCCGGCGTCTCACCGAGATGGTAGCGATCGTCCGGTGTAAAGCTCTCAGGGCCGCAGAAGAAAGTCTGAATCCCCGCGGACTCGAGCGCCGGCATGCGCCGCATGGCCTGCTCGAGAATCGGTTGAAAGTGCTCGAAGTCGCCCGGCAGCTCATCGAAGCAGAAGTCTTCGGGAATGCCATCGCCGCCCCAGGGTTTGGCCACCGGTTCGAAGGCACCAAGAAGGATCTTGCCGGCGTCTTCCTTGTAGTAGGCGCAGGCGTCGTAGTCGCGGAACACGGGCAGGTCCGGCGGGACCTGAGCCATCGGCTCCGTGACCAGATAAAAATGTTCGCAGGCATGCAGCGGCACCCGCACCCCGGAACGCTGCGCCAGCTCGCGGGTCCACATGCCCGCGCAGAGCACCACCTGCGCCGCGCGAATCGGCCCCTGCTCGGTCATCACTCCGGTCACGGCCGTTCCATCGTGCGTGAGCTCGGTAACGGCGACGTTTTCCAGCACGAGGGCGCCACGCCGGCGCGCGCCTCGCGCCAGCGCCTGAGTCACGTCGATGGGGTTTATCTGGCCGTCGGACGGGATCCAGAGCCCGCCGATCACATCGTCCGTTTCGATGAGCGGATAACGCGCCCGAACCTCGTCCGTCGTGATCACGTCCACGGGCAGATCGAAGACCTTGGCCATGGAAGCGCTGCGCTTCAGCTCTTCGAAGCGTTCGCGATTGGTGGCGATGGTCACCGAGCCGTTCTGCTTGAAGCCCGTGGCCTGACCGGTCTCCGCCTCGAGACCGGTATAGAGCTCAGCCGTGTACTTCGCGAGCCGCGTCATGTTCTGACTGGCCCGAAGCTGACCGACCAGACCCGCCGCATGCCAGGTGGTACCACAGGTCAACTGCCGGCGTTCGAGGAGCACAATGTCCTGCCAACCGATCTTCGTCAGGTGGTAGGCGATTGCGCAGCCGACGACCCCGCCGCCGACGATGACAACACGGGCTTCAGTAGGTATGCCGACGTCGGCCATCGCGATACGCTCCCGCTTCCTTTTGACTGACGGTACGCGTTGAAGCGGGGCCGGTCCACGGGGCCAGAACGCGAATCACACCCATCAGTCTCATGCCAAGGTCTCAACGCTGCTACAAACCGCTCAACAGGTTCGCGATAGAAGTGAACCGGCGTTAGCTCGAGATCTACCTGGCGATAGCTTTGCTGCAGTAACGCCACAGTGACGTACCGGCGACCAGCGGCCCACAGTCCAGCCGTGCTCTCCGTTTCGGCAGCGGATAGCGGACGCCCTACCAACTCGACCGCGCCGCTTGCTAGCACGTCATCGGAACGGCGTACTGGATCGGACACGAACGCAACGAACCACTGATAGATCCGATCAGGCTTGAGTGTGATGCCTCGCGCCTGGCTGGTTCGGACTCAGCGCCTTCGATTTCCGCCAGTACCGCCTCCTGTTCCCGGATCGACGGGTGATGCCATCGCCATCGCCATCGCCATCGCCATCGCCATCGCCATCGCCATCGCCATCGGGCAGAGTAACCACATCGGCAGGCACCAGATAAGTGTTCTGATTGCGTTCAGTTTGTTCTTGTGAGACCGAGCAATTCCTCTCGATCGCGTCTGCTTACTGAGCGGGAATTTCGAAACCACTCCTGTGTTTTCCACAGCCGCTCAGAGGTCGCCGATCTGCATTGATATCAACCCGATTCCCAGCGCCCGACTATCTCTCCCTAAGCCGAGGCTTCTCGGGGACACAGGATTCTCGATTTCGAAAATGACTTGATTCACGCTTTTCACGCTAGTTGCCCGCAGCTCGTAACGCAGTGTCTCGGGAGCTCGAGTCGTCAGCCTGCGCTCGCCTAGCAGTTCTCCGTTCAATCGCACAGTAACATGCTGGCTGGTCCTGCTGGCATGAAGGAACGGGCGCACTTTGAAACTCAAAACCAACTTGTGGTCCAGCCGTATGTTGCGGACGGAAAAGCGCAGCGCCGACTTTCTAGCAACCGACCAGCGCCCAAACTTCTCTGGTTTCCCCCACCCTCCATCCAAGATGTCGGAGGTTCGAATATCTGTGAATAGAAGCTCCTGGTTGCCAGGAATTACGTTGACGAACAGGGCCGAG
This sequence comes from Pseudomonadales bacterium, assembly GCA_965230005.1. Lineage (GTDB taxonomy): Bacteria > Pseudomonadota > Gammaproteobacteria > Pseudomonadales > Azotimanducaceae > SZUA-309. The sequence continues at coordinate 3,828,076 of OZ245934.1, read as the reverse complement.
TCGCGCGGCAGATTGATGTAATACTCCTGCGCGGAAGGGTGCTCGGCAAACCAGTTCTGCGCAGCGAGATAGGTACCCACGACATCGAGAGATGCTTCGCATCCGTGTGGCTTAGGCACCTGACTATAGTCCTCGTAAGTCAGATGCGGACGACGCAGGAGGATCTTTCGACAGGACTCGTTGCTCACAGCCCAGATACCAGGCACCCGCTTGTTTCCGGTCATCCGCCTGGCAAAGATCTGAGGGACAGGATCGTAGAGACCTGGCAAGTGCTCGTAAATCGCCCGTGCTATTGGAGTGGGTTCCAGCCAATGCTCAAAGCGCGAAGGCCGGTATACGTATAGCGACAGAGTACTTACGAGCACCAACACCATCCCAATGGCATAGCGCGCCATGACAGGATAGCCCCAGAAGCTCTGTGAGGCTGCAACCAGCCCAGGATAGAACAGAAAGAGGTACCAAAGCCCGTAACGTGACATGTTGACCGTACCCCCATGAACGAAGTCGGAGGTTCGACTCTGGGAATAGGCAAACACCAGCACACTTACGCCGCCTAAAATCAACAGGTAGGGATCGAGTCGAATGCGTCGCCGATACGCAAGAAAAGCAAAAAGTACGATGAGCGGAAGCGCCAAAAACCAGTTCGCGAACAGTCCGACATCAGGATCGATAAACCAGCAAAACATCTTGTTGAGAAGCCCTGTGACGGATTCCGTACGATCGAGCTCGGCGTGACCTGTCTTTATCATGGCCGTGAGCACGCCCAGGCGAGAGAGGTAATAGACCGGATGCACCGCGACACTGAGTAGTATCCCCGCCGCCATTAACAGATTGGGCCAGTGCCAAAGCTGACTCCAATCGCGGGTGCGGATCACCTCGTAGAGAAAAAACAGGCTGCAGAGCGCAGCCGGTATGGCCATAGGCAGATTCTGAGTTGTCGCTAAGGCGAAACATAGTGACGCCCCAAGCATTCGGCGCGCCATTACCATGGAAGTTCCGGCAATCATGAGCATTACCGTGAAGAACTCCGTGTGCGCTTTATTCGCAAACCAGACCAGGGGACTCGAAAGGATCAGAATCCAAAGCGCGACAACACCCCATTCGCCCTGGTTACGACGCACCGTAAGGAAAGCAGCAATGAGCAACGCCACATGGAGTAGATTGAAGGCAAGGCCAACGGGAAGATTGAGCCACTTCAGTGGGTGGTAAAATGGTGTTCCAAGCGCCGGATAAAACCAAAAATGGAGCGTGTCGAACTCACCGTCGGGATTGGTCAGTACCTGTTTCTGTAGCCGGTCGCTGTCCAAGAACAGCCGAGATTGCGGCGCGAACTCGTCCCAAATTGCACGGTTGCCCTGAGTGAAGTAGGGGCGGCCATCCTCCGCGAGAAGCACTAAATGGGCGTAATAGTCGGAGCCGTCGCCAATGCGCAAGCCTGGGCCGACGCCTACAATTGCGACGCATAGTACAATCAGCAATACGCCGTTCACGCGTTGGAAGGAGGTGTTTCCGAGCAAATACAAGGCAGGCGCTTACTGAGATTGAATCGAACAGAATCATGACAGATAATCCTCTCGGCCTCTGCCCAATGCCCTCCTAACAAGGCTCTCGGTACCAGCCCACTGTGAATCGCTACCAGGCCATCGTCTCGGCCATTGTCTATGCCTTGATTCCCCGCCATCAGGGAGAGGCCCAGATTCCAACCAGCGAAAGAGCCAACTCCGTGGCCCAATTTGTATTAGACCAGCACGCTCGCATGCCCGATTTTCTGAGGTTGCCAATCCGCACGCTGACCTTCGTATTCGATTGGTTGGCTCTCCTCACTTACGGCCGTCGGTTCCACCGCCTCCCCGAAGAAAGGCGCATTCTGCGCCTTGCTCAGTGGCGGATGTCGCCGTTTGGACCTCTCCGAGACTTCGTCAAGTTTTACGAGACACTGACGCTCTTCGGCGGCTATGCGCAACTCCACGAAGGGGCAGTTTGTTTGCCAGAGAGCGCTGAGGGGTGATCCGCGCTCGAAAGAAGAACCGAACGGGGACAGTGAAACCGTTCCGAACCGAGATCGCCGTAATAGGATCAGGGCCTGGCGGCGCGGTCACAGCCGCCTTACTTGCCGAAGCAGGACACCAGGTGACGATTCTGGAGGAAGGACCATCGCTGCCGTTGTCGTCTTGTGAGCCATTCACCCAGGCAGAGATGGTCCAGAAATATCGCGCAGGCGGGCTCAACGTCGCGCTCGGTCGATGCAAAGTTACTTACGTGGAAGGACGTTGCGCCGGCGGTGGGAGCGAGATCAACAGCGGCCTGTATCACCGAACACCAGAATCCGTAGTAGACAAATGGCGCCATCGGTTTCAGATAGACGACCTCTCTATGGAGAACTTGGAACCGCTTTTCCTCGAGAACGAACGAGATCTCAGCGTCTCCTACTTACCCGGTCCGGCGCCACCCGCATCTCTCGCGCTCAAAGCAGGAGCCGAGGCGCTCGGATGGGATGCCATGGAAGTACCGCGATGGTACCGCTATGACGCGGTCTCAGGAGAGGGCCTCGCCGACGAATCGCCCACCAACGTCGGGTGTCGCCAGTCCATGACCGAGACTTTTATACCAAGGGCACTTGCAGCTGGAGCTAAGCTCGTACCGAATAGCCGCATCCACCGCCTCGAGCGGTGTCGGAACGGTTGGCAGCTCAACACTCAGCAAGGCCAGATCGTGCATGCAGATACCGTGTTTCTGGCCGCAGGTGCAATAGGCACGCCACTGCTGCTGCGCCGAAGCGGCTTCAAACGGAACGTCGGTAACACGCTCAGGCTACACCCAACGGTGAAAGTACTTGCCGTTTTCAATCGCAAAGTCAACCACGCTGCAATGGGCGTCCCAGTGCACCAGGTAAAAGGGTTCGATGGGGACTACAGCTTCGGATGCTCGATCAGCAGTCCGCCTTACCTCGCGATGGCAATGATGGATCACCCCGAATACCTGCACACCATTGGGCACGATTGGGAAAACATGGCCATCTACTACGCGATGTCCACCGACGGGATTGGCTCAATTCGCCCGATTCCAGGCTACAGGGACCCATTCGTTCGCTACCAGCTAAACATCGCCGCCCGAGTGAAGCTTGCAGATGGCTTGCGCGATCTCTGTCGAGCACTCTTCGCTGCGGGCGCGGTGAGCCTTTACCCCAGCATCACCGGATGGGGACCGTTGACCGACCCAAGCGAACTCTCCGCCCTACCGCGCCCTCTCCCAGCGGCCCGCACCAATCTCATGACGGTTCATGTAATGGGGAGTTGCCCAATGGGAGAAACTCAAAACAGCACCGCCGTTGATTCCTTTGGCAAAGTTCACGGTGAGAAGAACCTCTACATAAATGATGCCTCAATACTGGGCGGCGCACCCGGGGTTAACCCACAAGGTACGGTAATGGCGCTAGCGAGAAGAAATGCTTTGCACTACACGCACGCGACATAGGCCTCGATCTCTCAACTCAGGACCTAAAGGACAATGGCTCAGCAGGAACTAAGAACAAACAAAGTTTTGATCACTGGAGGTGCGGGATGGCTCGGACGAGGTCTGATCAAGGCACTGCTCGACGGCATCCCTGAATGCACCCCCCTCGCGATACCACAGAAAAATGTCAGTATTCGGGTACTAGTGCGGCCAGGGGAAGAATCTTCACTGGAAGAGTTCACGGGCAGACTCGAGACAATCGTCGGCGACCTCACCAATCCGGACGACTGCAAGCGCTTTTGTATCGACAGCGATGGCGCCTCACTCTTTCACGTTGCTGGAGTCATCCATCCTCGATGGGCACGGGAGTTTCAGCTAATCAACGTACAAGGAACGGCAAACTTATTGCGTTCTGCAATAGATAGTGGCGTGCAGAGGGCCGTTGTCATGTCCTCAAACTCTCCTCTCGGTTGCAATCCGCATCCCGACCATCGCTTCGATGAACAATCCCCCTTCAAGCCTTACATGGGCTACGGGAAATCAAAGATGCAAATGGAGCAACTCGTAAGCTCCGCAAGAATTCAGAAGCAGATCGAGACTGTGCTCATCCGCGCTCCTTGGTTCTATGGCCCCTTTCAACCTCCTCGGCAACGGCTCTTCTTCGAGATGATTCGGGACGGCAAAGCCCCAATCGTCGGGGGCGGAGAAAATCTTCGCTCCATGGCCTACATTGACAACCTAGCCCAGGGTTTAATCCTGGCTGCCACGCATCCCGGTGCAAATGGGGAGGTTTACTGGATCGCAGACGAGCGTCCTTATTCGATGAACGAAATCGTCTCGACAATAGAAAGGCTTCTAGAACATGAATACGCGCAAGTCTGCAAGCACACGCGACTGAAGCTGCCCGGCTTCACGAGTGAAGTGGCTTGGTGCGTTGATTGGCTCCTACAGTCGGTTGGGCTTTATCACCAGAAAATCCACGTGCTTTCAGAAATGAACAAGACGATTGCCTGCTCTATCGCCAAGGCTCAACGCGAACTCGGCTACAGCCCAACGGTCTCCTTAGAGGAAGGTATGCGAAGAAGCCTGGCTGAGCTTTTCGGGAGCGGACAGAAAGAAGGCTCCGATCAGAAGCAAAACGCCGCCGCCTGAATGCTCGAGTCAACGAAGCCAGCGGATTCTCTCCCGATGCAATCAGGAACTCCCAACGCGTTGGTTACCGGCGGCTCCGGCTACTTCGGATCGCTGCTCGTTCGCCGCCTTCTCCAGAAGGGATATCGCTGTCGCGTGCTCGATCTCAACGACGCGTCTGATCGACCAGCAGAGGTTGAGTTTTTGCGAGGTGACATCCGCAATCCGTCCATCGTGGCAGCGGCTTGCCAAGGAACGGACGTCGTCCATCACAACGTCGCTCAGGTACCACTCGCTAAGGACCGAAGGCTCTTCGATTCAGTGAACATCGAGGGAACTCGCAACCTGTTGCAGGCTGCCCTCGATGCACGATGCAGAAAGGTTGTGTACACCTCCTCTAGTGCAGTCTACGGGGTACCACCTAGCAATCCAGTAACCGAAGAGACGCCGCGAAACCCGGGAGAGGCGTACGGCCAAGCAAAGCTCGAAGGTGAAAAACTCTGCCGCAGCTTTCTAGAGCGAGGCCTAGATTGTAGTGTCATCCGTCCGCGAACAATCATGGGCCATGGCCGTCTCGGCATTTTTCAGATCCTCTTCGAGTGGATTCGTGAGGGACACAACGTCCCTGTGTTGGGAAAAGGAAACAACCACTACCAGTTCGTCCACGCGGATGATCTGGCGGACGCATGCATCCGTGCAGGGGAAAAAGCAGGCCCGAACGCCTACAACTGTGGCGCAACCGACTTTGGCACAATGCGTGAAACGCTGGAGCACCTGATTCGCCACGCAAAGAGCAGTTCGAGAGTCAGGAGTGTCCCCATGGGCCCAGCAGTGCTCGGCATGAAGATCACGAGTGCGATGCGCCTTTCACCACTAGGCGCCTATCATGCGCTGATGTACGGTCGATCAATGTACTTCGACACCACCAGAGCGGAGAAGGAACTCGGCTGGACCCCCCGCTACTCCAACGCACAGATGTTCGAGGAGAGCTACGACTGGTACCTGGCGCATCGGGAACAGGTGTTGGCGGCAAACGAAGGCAGCCACCATCGTCGCGGCGTCAGACAGGGCATATTGGGACTAGTGAAGTGGGTGCTTTAGCGAGTAGTCAAATCGCCTGGTTGCTCGTTTTGGCAGCGGGCGCCAACTCCTGCATAGGAAATCTTCTCCTTAAAAAGTCTCAGCTAGAAGCGGCTCCGGGCGAAGGCTTCTTTGCTCTGCTCTTATCCCCATGGTTCATCGGCGGGCTGGTTTTTTATGGGATCAACGTCGTGCTCTTCGCTAAGGCGCTAGACGAGTTGTCCGTATCGGTTGCCTATCCGGTCCTGGCGGGTTCAGGTTTCGCGCTTCTCGCCCTCTCGGCAGCGTGGATCTACGGCGAGCAGCTGAGCGGAACCCAGTACGTTGGTATCGGCGTCATCCTCCTCGGCGTCATCTTGCTCGCACGCAGTTGATGCTCTCCGTCCTGAAGCTGCTGCGCCCGCGGCAATGGACTAAGAACGGGCTTTGCTTCGCGGGTGCGATCTTCAGCGGCAACGCGCTCAATGCTCTAGCCATGGTAGATGCAGCAGTGACCGCTGCGCTCTTCTGCCTGGCATCTTCCGCTGTCTACGTCTTCAACGACATCCTCGACCGCGACCGTGATCGTCTTCACCCGAGAAAGCGCTTACGTCCCATAGCCAGCCGGCAGGTCAGCGTCACTTTAGCGAGCTGGTTTGTCGGCCTGCTTCTAGTCGTTACTTTCACGGGCGCATGGACGCTGGATCCAATTGTCTTTATCTGTATCGCCGCCTACGTGCTGCTCAACCTGGCTTACTCCCTGAAACTCAAGCAGATCCCCATTGTTGATGTGCTCGGAATCGCATTCGGTTTTGTGCTCAGACTCCTTGCTGGCATTTACGTGATTGGCGAAACACCCACGGCCTGGATCACACTCTGCACATTCTTCATGGCTTTGTTCCTGGCGGTTGCCAAACGCCGAGCAGAATTATCAAGCTTCAACAACGGTCAAAGAAACGCCGGTAAAGACGCATCGGCCGCGAGACTAGCCGAGCAGCGTCCAGTTTTTGGCGGCTACACCCTTTCCTTCCTGGACACCTTCCTTGTGAGTGCTGCGAACATGACCGTAGTCTGCTACGCCTTGTTTACCGTCGCTGGGGGGGGGAATCCCAGTCTGGTAGCCACCTTGCCAGTCGTCTACTACGCAATCCTCCACTATCAACGTAAGGTCATGGTCGATGATGGTGGCGAAGAGCCCGAGTCGGTTCTGCTAAAGGACCCTCAAGTCTATCTCTCTATTGGGGTCTGGCTCGCCCTGTATCTAGCCATAGACTACTCAGACGTTAGGATCTTCCTGTGAGTGACTACGAAGAACGCGGATGCACGCTGAATTGGGACCGAATCGGGTGAAGTACGTAATCGCTCCGTTTGTTGGCTGGATTGTGGCTGGCAGCCTGAAGTTCCTCATTAACTCTCTCGCTTCCGGCAAACTCGCTTTCGACAAAGTCGGTCTCGGTCGACTACCGAGCACCCATACGACCGTCGTCTGCACCACCGCAGCGGTGGTTGGATTCGCGGACGGGTTCGCGACACCTGTATTCGGGATCGCCCTCACCCTCGCCTTAGTCGTGATAATCGATGCGCTCGATCTGCGGCGTCACCTAGAGTCGCACGCCGTTGCGATCAATCGGGTAGGCAAACAACGTGTCGATTGGACGATCCTTCGCGAGCGTCTCGGACACAGACCTCACGAAGTGTTGGCAGGGATCGCCTTAGGCGCATTATTGGGATGGGCGCTCGAAAGCCTTGAGATTCTCTGAGTCAACGAAGGAGCTCCGGCAAAAATGTCACTCTTTGGCGAAGACCAATCGCTCAGTCAGCGTATTCCGGGGGATCTGCCGCAACTGCTCTGGAACCCCTTCCACGCTGGAAACCAAATCGGGAGCAGAACAGACCGCCCTGGAGACAGCGTCTTTGCTGGTCTCCGAGGGTTCTGGGTGGTCTGAGGTTTGGTGGAGGCGGCGTCCATCGAATAGAGGGCTCACCGCCAGCAATTCTGTATGCTTCAGCGGGCCTACAGATCTAGATACTCACATCCGTACTCACAAAACCACTCCGTTCTGCCTCACGTCCTCTTCAAAAGCATGCACAGCAGCGTCTTCAGTGCTGATGTGACTCCCCAACCTTGGCACCTCAATCCGCACGCTCCGCGTTTTCCTCCGTATGACACTGCCTAGCATGCCGTGCTCGGCCCAGGCCTCCCTCCGCGTGCTCAGCCCATATACAACGCCCGCCAAAGCGTCGGCAATATCCTTGCTACTCTGAGGCGGGTGATCCGCCTTCTGCCGCCTCACATCAAACTGCAGGGCCAGTAGTTCTTTTTGCAGTTTGCTGTGGGGTGGAATACAAATCCGGTTTTCATTTATCGCTAGGCGCAACGCTTCGTATGGTTCGATTGTACGATCCATGCTCACCAAGCCAGTGCTAAACCCTTGCGCTCCAAGTAGCTGTCGGGAATCTGCGGACTGATACCCGTCAAAGCTAACCCATCTAATGGGCAGCCCTTCTTTGCGCAGGCTCAGCAATAGGCGGCGGATCTTCTCGAAACTAATCTCACCTACTCGGGGCGGTAGAACTTCCAGGGCAAAATCCACCATGATTACCGGCTTCGTTTCTCCTTCGAAGTCATGGAAAGACTGGATAAACCCGCAGCACATCCCTGCGGAGTCTCGGGAAAGCGCCAGGTCCACATGTACCCAGCGAGACAGGTGAGGATCAATGAACCGGCCCTGCTCGCTAGCATCCCGATCGGGATGGTACTGCAGACGCTGAGTTTCTCCGAAGTCCACGCTCTGCACTTTGAAAACCCCTTTATGCTGGGGCTTGAAGCATTGCGCCACGCTGGCCTTGTCCCTGAAGAAGGGGCTCACGGCCTGGCTGGATCTACCGGACAGGTCCCGCAACGCTCCGTCGATGTCCCGCTGGTAGTCCACAAGGAAATCCAACGGCACGGAATCCGTGAGCGTTGGCTCAATTGATTCTTCGTGATCCTGCAGGATTCGAGGTGGTCGGTTGGTGTCGCCTACAAAGACCCGAAACCTCTCTGAGTGATAGTCCTCGGGACGTACGTCCCACAGCCTGGCTGAGTAGGAGAAGATAGTCTCATCGTCCTCCGCTTCCCGCAGCTTCCGCTCCAGTAGGTCATCCGGATGCTGCGGTGAGGACACCAGACACAACAATCCCGGCAATCGCCCGTGCTTAAGAAAACGGGATTTTCTCCGTTTACTGATCGCGTTGTATTGCTCCTCCGCTTGGTCGAACACCTCTAGGCTGCGGCTTCGCACGCTTTGCTGAACGTAAGCCGCGAAGGCCACCTCGTCGAGCATGCCCCCGAGTACGTTTTGCCCCAAGGCAGCAGTTGAAGATCCACTCAGCGGACGGAGCACCACCCCATTAGGAAACCGCAGTTCCGTATTTTTGTAATTCCTATCAGGCGCATACTCCCCACGAAAGCATTTTGCCCCTAGGATCATTTCACGGAGCCTTCCGAAGCCCACAGCCTTCGCTAGGCGTTCGGTTGGAGATTGGATAACTAACACCAACTCCGAAGTGTTGGGGAGACCAAAAAGCGCTTGAGGCCTACGCAGGCAGCACAGGCCGAAAAGCTGATAGGCAAGGGAATGCAGTGCAAGCGTGGTTTTTCCCACACCAATACCACCCGCTAGGATTGCCTCGGTGTATTTGGTACCAACGCGCAAGCCTTCGGGATTGTTCAACTCCTCCAGGGCTTGCATGTTGGCGGAGTAGATCGTGGAGTCACCTAGATAGTCGGGAGATTCGACAAACTCACGCATGCTCGGCGGATAGCGGCGTAGCAAGCTGGCAGCTTTCAGGTGGAAGGGGTCACCCGCTTCCGCCTGAGTTTTCGCGTACTCCAGAAACTCCGGCAGCTCCATCGCTCAATCCGTGCAAGCAATATCACTTGCGTGTAGAGATTCGGGCTTGGTGTTAGTCAGGTCCGCGATCCAGCCGTTGTTATGGAAAAACGCTTGGATCACTTTTTCATCATCACTCGGGCCCGAGTTGAAAGCGTCCACAGCGCAATGCTGCAGAATCAGCTCTGCCGCTTTCATCTGGCGTGGATTTTTCTTATCTAGCGCAGTTTCCGCCACCGCCTGCATTATTTCAGGAAGCTTCTCTTTCCAGCCGACAAGTCCAGTTAGAAACGGAGTTGGATCCAGAATCAACGACTCAAGCTTTCGTTTCTGTTCCTCCAGGGCTGCAGCAAATTCTGTCTTGTCCAGCCAGTAGTAAACCGTTGAACGATCGACCTCCAGCAGAGCGGCAGTCTTGCGTTTGCTAGTACCTCGGGCCAGCAATTCGATTGCCTCCAATTGCTTGGTGGTGAATCCTGGCTGCGGGATCGCTTTCGTGGTCACTTACCTACCTTCTCACTGCTACGCCCGACCCCTCGGCGCATGGTTTCCTCGGATGCATACATGATCCCGCTGGAACACCACCACACTGTGACACCTTCATAGAGCTTCATTGATCGGTTACCGTGGATTCGCATCGCTTTGGGAATCGAATGCAAGGGCTCAGTGGTAGTGCGTGTAACTTTCCCGTCGACGCACCAATGAACAGTTACCGTACCCTCTTCCAAAACTTTGGGCTTGGTTCGCTCACGTGAGGGCGTCTTCGGTAGGCTCCCGTCTAGAGGCATCCAATAGACTGGATCCAGGCCACTGATAGTTTGGTTTGCCATTTCAAACCTCACTTAGTTCTGGCGGCCAGGGCACGAAGGGCGGAGAGTCATACTCAAGCCCTTCGCCCCCCTTGACCATGCCGTCAACTAGTGAGGAAAACCGGCAAGGCTGGCCTTTGGCGCTTGAGCCAGCCCCCGCCACCTGGTCAGGCGGATTTGGGGCAAGGCTGCCAAGTGGTAGGCAGATTGAAGGGCAACCTGGGCCGGTTGAGTATTCCCCTGTGCTGCTGTGGGCAAGCTCAAGCATTCGACTGCGCGCAATTAATTGCACGCGAAATCATTAACGGCGGGATCGCATGAACCACGGCAGCGATCCGCCCTGTTCTCTTTGTTTTCGAATCTCCCCCATACGCTCGCGCTCTGCCTGCACCATTCGATCAGCCAGCGGCGTCGTGCTATCTGTAAAGCTATCGGGCGGCAGAGCGTTGTTGCTGTTCTTTTCGATCCGGTTGGCGAGATGCGGGCTCATGATACCCAGAGCTGACACCCCGCCATCCTCGTCCGGGGCATGGCGCAGACGTTCAGCAGTAAGGAATTGATGATCCGCCCATTGCTCCAGTTCATCTAGGGTGCGAGGTACGCCAGGCATACGGCGGAAGTCACTACCTACAGCCTTCCGCGCACGCTCCTGCTGTTTAAGTTCGTCGTGAACATCCAACGCAATCTCCAACACGCCCTCCACCTCAGACTGGCTGTCGCGAATCACACGGAGCAGTCGAGCCTTCCCACCTGCTTGCTTGGCTAGCACTCCCGCCTCACCGCCAGTGAGTCCGCTGCCGTAATCGTTGGCAAGGTTAACGGAGTCCCCCTCCAGGCGGTTGAGGTGGCGCAACTCCTCGGCCAAGCGCTCGATCCAGGCCACCCGCTGCGCCACGCTCAAGCCTGCAAAAAATTCTCGTAGACGCCGAGTAGGGTGCTGCAGTAACTGCTCTACACCTGCCTCCTTCACCACACACAAAGGGGAGGTAGGCGCAGTTCTTAAGGTTTTCTTGATCGGTCGACGTTCGACGGATACCACACCAAAGCGCCGATGAGACTTGGTATCCACCGCCGGCGTTGTGCCAGCGGTAAGGCGTTGAGCAAGCAACTTCTTGTCCTTGCCTGATTTCGCAATCCGTTGCGCTAGTGACTTTCTCTTCATCGGATCGCGATCCCTCTACTCAGTGTTTAGACGCTCGTCCTCGAATTGCGCTAGATCAGTGACTCGGTATCGGACAGCACGTCCTTGCTTGACAAACTTAGGGCTGGTTCCTCGGCAACGTTTCTGACGTAGCGCATCGTCGGTGATCCCCAACATGTGCGCGGCAACCTTGCTGGTCACCAAAACGTCGAAGGGCATTTGTTCAAGCGGTTGTGACTTCACCCATGAAGTATTTCACCTTCAAACGGGGCTGTGTCAGATCAGCAGATCTATTTTGTGACAATCAACAGCCGAATCGCCGTCGCGGGAAATGCGTTAAGGGTCCTTCGCGAACCCGAGTTGATAAAGGGTAGGAAATCTCAAAGACTCTTCGATGGGTCCGAAGCTTTCTCGGGGCGACAAATCAACTCGAAATCGCTCTCTGGTAACTGCTTCACGCCTCCCATCATATGCAGACCCCACCGTTTCTTGTTCCTAACAAACTTGAGGCGCTCGATCAGCGGACGAATAGAGATAGGAAGATCCCACACCTCCACGTTAGAGAAATGGATGAGGTTCGTCGCAGGATCAGTCATTACTTCTCCGTCCGCCTCGATCCAGCCACGCGGAGCGACGGCGATAGAATCCACAACCGCAGTGCCGAGAAACGATTGGGCGTTCGGACCTTGGCCCCCGATGTATATCAGGCATCGGTCTCCGGGTTGCAGCTTATTGGTGTGGCCGGTTCCCTTGTAGAGAGGCCACGTGCTCGACCTCAAACGCATCATGGCGATGTCGAGGGCTTTTACCGCGTGATCTTCAATATCGGATGCATCCACGCAAACGAGAATGAAGTGGGCAGGGCTCTCATCCGCCGTGCGACTGACCATACCGAGCGAGATCGCTGTCAGAAATAGAGCTGCCGGGAACGAGGCAATAGTGCTTTTCCTCAGCAACTGTTACCTCGTCTCCATCGAACTCCAACTCGAACATGACAATCACCTCTCCGAGTTCATCATCCAGGATCGTCTGCGATGACACTGCTCGACAGATTAGTCGTTTGTACTCTTCCTTGGTTTGGCAGTACGTGACGTCCTGGATAGTTTGGATTACGCCAAGCTTGTCCTTTGGTCCCTTCGCTTGCGCCGGAACTATGTAGTGAACGCCGCGCTTATCGACGCCTGCGTATAGTTCATCGATCTCAATCTGACCGTAGTTCGCAACCTTCGTCCGCAGGTGATTCTGAAGTGAGTATGTGGTGATACCTAAAAAAATATCCACTAAACGGTTATACCGTATTTTGGCCAAGAGAGCCTGTTCGTCGCTCAGCGCGTAGCGAGAAATCACTTCCGGCGTTGCATCCGGAATCTTGATAATGGCCCTGCCTGGCGTTGGAAGAATATGGGTGAGCTTGTTGAGTCGGAACCGATACTTGGCGTCACCGGCTCCCAGAATGATCCACCCTTTGTCTTTGGGTTGGGTCTCGAGGATTCTGACTGGCAGGTTCTGTCGGTGCCTGTAGCTGTAGATCACGTCTCCTGCGTTCTTAGGTTCTTTGCCCTTTGTTATCCCCTGTTTGTGGAGCGCCGCTGCCGTACTTATTATTTCTTCACGATCAAAGGTGAACTCGGTGATGCCTTTCTTCCAGTAGCGGAAAAAGATCTCCTCAATGGTCGCCGCGTATACACCCTTCTTTTTAGTTGCCATGAGTCGTCGCGACAAGCCGATCCTTTTCAATCGCTTCCTGTTTGCGCTTGGTGGCCCCGCTCTTTTTGTCGCGCTTCCCAATCGGAACATCAACTCCCCAATGTCTGGACGCTGACTTCATGTCGAGGTTGAGTAGCTGCTCGTCGCCCAGAGCAATGGCCCTGCCCGGCCGTACAGGGGACTCTTCCAGAGCCTGCAGAAGGCTCTCCGCAACCGCTCGTGCCAGCGGCGGAGGCACGGCATTTCCGATTTGACGCGCCCCGTGCCACTTAGTGGCGTGAAATCTAAACCAATCTGGAAAGCCATGGAGGCGAGCCATCTCCCTGACCGTCACGCAACGGTGGTACTTGTAGTGAATTGGACGGGGGCTGGTAAAGGCTCCGCGAGCGGAATCCGTACCTGCGCGGAGCGTGTTAGACACACCGTCAGCGGGGAGCTTGAAAAACCTAGATATAGGCTCGACCTTACCCTGCTGAGTTTCTGAGAAGCGCTTCCGCGATATGTCCGTGTGGTCTGTTCGCAGGCTGGAAGTTAGCAGCGACTCGTCCCATTCCCGAGGGTATCCAAATCTCCATGAGTCGTTAGTGAGGCATCGCATCTCCCTCGCATACAAGCTTAGATGTCCACGCTGCTTTGTGCGAACAGTGTCGCTCTTGCGCAGGCTCTCAAAACTTTCCGCGTCTGGCAGATCGTCGAGTGCATCTCCGCATGTGGGCGTTTCCGAAACGGCTGGCGGATAGTCAGGAAGAGGCAGACCGGTTCGTGCTCCTATCAGGAATAGCCGTTGTCGATCCTGCGGAACGCCGTAGTTGCGGGCGTTCAAAACTCTCCATGGCTTTAGCACCTGGTAATCGTTTTCCTCAAATTCAACCGCTATCTCTTCGAGAAACATTCTGTGCTTACCGAGCGTCAGTCCCTTGACGTTCTCCAAGACGAAATAGGAGGGTCGAAGCTCCAGGACGAGCCGCATGAAATGCTTGACCAGTTGGTTCCGTGGGTCGTCTAGGGCGCGTTGCCCAATTAGAGAAAATCCTTGGCATGGAGCGCCCCCTACCACGATGTCGATTGGCTCCCGAACCCTATCGACTATCTGATCGCCACGAATGGCGGTGGCGTCGGCACAAATCGTTGCGCACTCGGGAAAGTTGTAGTGGTGGGCTGCTGCGTGGATTGGGTCCAACTCGACCGCCGCAGTAACGTCAAATCCAGCCTGTTCAAAGCCCAGGCTCAACCCCCCAACTCCAGCGAACAGATCAAGGACTTTCGGCCGATTAGACATCCTAACCCTCCCCATCCAGGAAAGCTGTGAGCTGATCGACTAGTCCAGTCAGATCATGCATCTCGCACTGCCATACAACCAAAGTCTCCCAACCCATCTCTTTCAGCGCGCCTAGATTCTTGCGATCTCTTTCAATGTTCGTTTCGATTTTCGGTCTCCAATAATCGAGCCGACTTTTCGGCAGTTGTCCCTTGCCGCAACCGTGCCCGTGCCAGAAGCATCCGTGCACAAACACCACCTTTCGCCGAGGACCGAACACGATATCGGGCCTTCCAGGCAGATCTTTCCGATGCAAACGGTATCGGTAGCCTAGTCGATGCAACAACCGTCGAACTACCATCTCCGGACCCGTGTCCTTCTGGCGCACTGCGGCCATGATCTTTGAACGTAGTTCGGGCGAGCGATTGTCAGCCACGAGATAAACTGTAAATGCATACAGCACTGGACTCAACGGCCGCGCATTCCACGCAGCTATTCCGTGGGAGCAAGGCCTGGGCTTTTTGAGGGGGTGCCGGTCTCTCCCGACCGTCACACCACTTCATCCTCGAAGTCAGGATTCCAGGCAGGTGTCGCAGAAGCATTGTTCCATCAGTTCGACAGCTACAATGTGAGCATCAGGCTCCAAAGAGTGTCAGCGATGATGTGCGCGGGGGTCCACTACAATCTGAAACCGAAACTGGGTTGGAAGCTACAGCACGACGTGCGCTATATCCAGTCGCGAATCGATCCAGGCTGATTACCCTTTAACCTCTGATGAAGACGGAGTGCCTGCACATCGCTTAGAGAAGATATCACGTCGCTCGCACGGCGGTTGACAGAGCAGTCATGATCCAGTTCTCCAGTTATCCAAGGCGGAATAAGCGTTCTATTTTCATCTCGTGAAAATATTTCGAATAAGTCACGGATTACCTGACGCAGGCCAAACTGTTGGGATCGAAGGGCAGTCGATTCAATGACATAGTGCCAGTTCAACGCCTTCATGATGCTTACTTCACACTGGGCGCTGTCACTAATCTCTAGCTCGTAGGATTTACCGCTCTCTGCGGGAACTAGGGTCGCTGCGCTAATAAATCTGGTTATCAGTTCCGAACCCATCGCTACTAGGTCCGCTTGTTGCTGCTTGTCTCCTTGGTAGGACGACTTAAACGGAAACAGATTCAGTTCATCAAAAGCCTGCTCATAGTCATCCCACCTTTCCATACGACCTGGATTGGTGTATCCCCACCGATCCCTGGTGGAAGTAAGGAATGCCGTTCTTTCCGCTGCAACCTCTTCCAGAATATGCAAAGGGATAAGTCCGGCACGAAAGAAGTCCTGCACGTCATGAACGGCATACGTGACATCATCAGCCCAATCCATGATGGCGGACTCTAGAGTTCGAGTGTCTTTCTCAACGGCATCGTGATCTCTGGTCCACCTGAAGTCCTCATATTCATCGCTGTATGCACCCCACTTCCTCTTACCTTCCGCTGGCAGCCAGGGATACTTCATTAGCCCGTTCATGGTACCCCGCGTCAGGTTCAGACCGGGGTAATCGGTCGTACGTGTACTGAGTTTCGTTACGATGCGAAGCGACTGTGCGTTACCTTCGTAGCCTTCACTTTCCTCTGCGTTTTTGAGGCAGGCGTTAAGCTCATGCTCTCCGATATGTCCGAACGGCGGATGCCCAAGATCATGGGCTAGGGCGGAAGCTTCTGCGAGATCAGGATCCGGAGGTCTAAGTCCAGGGGTTTCTTCGGTTTGCTGCAGATCTCGCAAAAGCTTTTCGGCCAGTCGTCGAGCAATCTGCGCCACTTTAAGAGTGTGGGTCAACCGATTGTGAACGACATCACCCTCAATAGGGCTTATTACTTGCGTTACCCCGGCGAGCCGTCGGAATGCGTTTGAATATAAAAGGCGATCACGATCCCTCTGATAGGGGGAGCGTACATCTGTAGAAGGGTTGGAGCGTTCTCGGTGACGCCGTTCGTCAAATGCCGAAGAGGGCATCCTTATTAGATCATCCAGTCGAGGCTTCTTGTATCTCTAGGTGTTGAGGCCCACAACGCACCCGTCTGCGCTCGTCCAACTCCACAACATCCCAGTTAAGTAAACGCCATAGCGCACTCTTTGCATCGTAGCGATCAAAGTGTTCGTCTTTGAGATGGGCAACAAGGTCTTTGGCGCTAACGCCTTCCTGTCCATGAGATTCAATGTACTGCAGGATGGCTCGGTCTAAGTCCGACTGAGGATTCATTACGGGTTATTCTCCATCGTGTTCTTCGAGCGTAGCAGGTGGTTCATGATCCTTCTCACGCTCCTATGTAAGCGTGATGTAACCCCCACTTCTTGTTTTTTGACCTCACCAGCTAGTTCCTAGATTTGGGATAACCTTCACTACTACTGACAGCTCTGGCGCTCCGCGCCTGGTCCGAGTCTAGCCACCGAAGCAGCCCTCATCAAGCCAATCTCACTATTTATTTGGGAGTGAAGTAGAGGGAAATCAAGGTGTTAAGTTCCATCAATGACCTCTGATTTTTTGCAATCGATTGCAAATATAAATGCAATTTATTTGCTTATTAGGCGTCAACACGCGGAAACCTCCGCCTGACAACAATTCAAGTGTGCTACTCCTCACTCGGGTCGGTATCTTGAAGTGTGAATCCCACGACCCATCGTTTTCGACCGACCCTCATCTGATGGACGTTGATAAACAGGGGAACAGCACCCCTTAAGAGGACCAACATGTCGGTAGCCGACTGACGATCAACGAACACCGCCGAGCGCCAATCGTTCTTGCCTCGTTGCTTATCTAGATAACCGATTCCCAACGGTGCATGGTAAACAGGAACGTACTGTCCTCGGTACTTCCGAGACACAGGGTTACAGTCGTCGTCATACGCACGATGATCCATCAGCGATGCGGTTACGTGAATCTGATGACGGCTCCCTGAATAGACTGAAAATTGGTAATGGTGTCCTGCAAGCGTCTCGGGATAGGTGCAAATGCCATTCAGTTCTATGTGAGTACCGTAACTGTACACTTCGAGTTCATCGCGTCGGCGTTTCTCGTCCCTAACTTCATAGTTGAGACTAGCGTTGATAGCTACGGAGGAGCCTATAAGCTTAACTCCTATGAACGAATACTCCGGCTGAAGCTTCCTTGTTTCTCTTCGAGCCACATCCGTTCCCGTTCAACCTTCAATCTGCCGTGCCGCTATCAGACGCCAACAAAGCCGTCCTGCCCTGAACCAAACTGGCCGTGAACTTCACTCAGCACCACGCAAGGGGCCTGTAACATCAATAACTCGCGAATCTTCCCAGACATCGTCGCGCAGGATGAATTTGTGGCTGTTGGTGTGCTCCACATAGGTTGATCGCTCACGCACTACGGGGGCGGGGACTAGCGCAGCCCGTACAACGCGATAGTCATCATCCAACAGGACCGCCGCGAGCGTGTCGAATCCGTCGAGATCTCGGATTGCGGACAACTGCCGGGACTTGTTCCTACGGTGCAGACGTCGCCCTTTGATCTGGAAGCGGACTCCACCATCGTCGGTAGCGTCAAACCCTTTCGCTGAGTTTGTTTCTTGCGTCCATCCGAAAGCCTGGCAGAACAGATACTCGGCGAGATCTCCGGTTGGATTGTTTGCCGACCGGAGCACTCCACGCTGGCGCAATTCCTCGATAACTTCCGCGTGGAGGGACAGCAGATCAGCTACGGTCCGTTTCCGTAGTTCGTTCACCCTTAAACGCCCAATCCAGCCTTGACCGGAGCCGGGCGCAAGGCCCGGATCGCCACTCTCTTGCGGGTAGAACGCTTCTGGGGACCTCGGAGAGCCCTCTGGCGGGCAGTCAGACATCTTGCCAGGCGCTTGTGGTCTCGCAACACATCTTCCTCGGTCTGGCCTTCACGTAGTAGGTAGACGATCTGCGGGGGTTTGAACTCCAAGGTGTGATCTCCTACTGATCCCAATTGAAATTAACTGCAATTCTAGAGCCTTCCGAAAAATTCGGCGTCGTAGTGGTGGACCCCCTCTCCATTGAAGTCCAAGCCGTAGGACAGATGCCGCCTGACTCACGCCCATCCCACCAATTTGGTTACTCACAACCCTACTCACTACGCGGCTTCGCAAGCCCAATACTCTCGAATCCGCCTAAAAGGCATCGGGGTCGATTACAAACTCCTCTTCGGTCTCAAGACCAGAAAAGCTAATTCCGGCGTGCACTAGATTGGCTTGCACCTTGTCGAGCAGGAATTGGTGACCCGCATCAGCACAGGTGTCGAGCCCGTCGCAGGCTGCGGTTGCCAATGTATCGATTACCTCTTCCCCATCTTCGTCGTAGTAGTAGATCTCCAGAACGGAGAGCAGATCTCGGCCATCATATTCGGTCCGTAAGTAAAGGATTCGGTCACTCATTGTCTTCTCGATAACAGAAAAGTGGCAGACAAGCGTATGACAGCCCGGCAGCTCAGTAGGTGTCACATACCCCAAAATGCTCCGCCAGTTTGAGGTCGAGAGCGCACAGAGTACGCGCATCCTGGTTAAGAAGTGCTGGAGGTTTGGGGGAAACGGAAGTCCTAAGGTGGACACGAATCTATGACGCCTGTCGGCACAGGAAATTCTGCTTGCTGGCCGACTGCAATCACTTTCACTAGTTGCGTTTGTCAAAGCCTGTGTTGGCTCGACGAAAATTTATCTTGCTTTGCTCAATCAGTTCCGATGTTGAGTCGATACCACCAACCCTTGCTGGACCCGAGCCCCGGCACGTAACGGGCACGCAGCAACAGACCTAGCTCGGCCAGGTGTTTGGCCGCCCTATGGACAGTGAATCGGGACACGCCCAGACAGCCAGCCACTTGCTTGTGGGGAACTTCGCCCCACGCCGTGCCTACTTGCAACGCTATCTGGAGAAGCACCGCCCGTTCCATCGAAGTCAACTCTGCTGTTAGGTATCTGGTGTTCGCCCAATGGACCGCACCTAGTGCAAGAGTGGCATGGCTTTGGTTTTCGTTTTCTGCAATCAAGGTTGAAATCCATTCGCTAGGTGCCCGGTGGTTCGCCAAAAACGGGTGCGTTTAACGCACTATGGGGACAATGAGTAGTCCAGGCTCACAACGACTCGGGGTCTACTTCTACCAAGGCCAGGTGCGGCGTGCTTGTTTGTTCCTGCACTCGGGGCACCCATCCGGTTGCCTTTACGCCGTTTGCGCGCATATTCCGGTAAGCTTCCTGAATTAGGGCCACATGCTTGGCGAGCACGCTAGGAAAGGGTTTTTCTGGCAGGTGTTTGCCGGAAGTGTCCCGTATCCTCTGCAGCACACTAGCCCAGTGCTCAAGAATCAACGGCACCGCCCTACCAGGATCCACACTGGAGTCTAGATACACCCAATCCCTAGCGAAGCGGCGGAGCACCTCCCTATCGGCTGGCAATAGGTTCCTGCTCATAGTCGGGTGATACCGCCACACGGCGTTCCTGTAACCTTCAATCACTCTCAAAGCAGCAGACCGCGCTGGAATCCTCACGGCAACCACTCCATCACTCTGCACCCTCTTGCCCTTTGGGGTGAAAAACGCTGCCTGTGGTGACGCTCCGCGTGCCAAGCGCTGGCGGATGGCGGGGGCTTTCAAGCCTTTGGGGCAAGCAGAGCACTTCACAAATTCGGGGATAGTGAATTCAGCTTCAATCTGAGTACCCGGCAGTGTTACCCGGTAATGGTTGGTTGTGCTGCGGTTCAATGCTTGCTCCTTGGGAGTTGCCCACTTAAGTGCCCCTGCCTTGTACGTGCGAGCGGCATTGTCGATCCGATCCAGCGTGGTTCCAGGCATACGGGGGCCAATTTCGAGAACCACCAGGCGCAAAAAGTTGGGCAGTTCCCGAATGTCTGAGGCGACCGTGGGACCGCCACTATTCTCTCGCTCAATCGCTTTGCGGAGTGATTGCCACTCGGGAGCATACTTCTCTCGCAGCTGAGCACTGGTTGTTTTTCCTGCTTCCCATTCGGCTATATCAACCTCTAGTTCATCTAGGAAGCTGACGGACTGTCGGGCCTTTCGGTGCCACCTTTTCATTCATGCTCCACCCCTTCTCCCACGTTTAATTCTTTCCCCCTATGCGCCACAAATAGCTCAGATACAGCACTCCGTGTCCCGCTGCAGACTGCATGCGGTGGGAGTTTCGTCTGTTTGTGCGCTGCTCAAGCAACGTCAAACATGGTGTGCAATGTCACACAAGGTGTGCAAAGGCTGTAACACCAAAATCTGCGTTGGATTACTTGTCCGATGCATAGAGGACAATACTCTCAAGCGACTCAAAAACCTGGCGGCTCGCTGCCAACTCGCACATCCAGTCCTTCCCATCGTCCTGAGGAAAGTCCTCTACCGGAAGCCCGAATTCGGCGTCCTCCAGCTCGTGTGAAAGCAATATCACTTTTGAAGTCACGCTGCGGGAGGTAGCGTTTGCGTTTCCCTTTGTTCAATCCAGGTTTGTACGTCAGAAAATCGCCAGCCGACGGCCCAAGTGGTTAGCTGCACCTGAGCTGGAAAGGCCCCGGCCTTGACCATGCGATAGATAGTTGGGCGTGACAGGCCCGTGAGTTCAAGAACTTCAGGAAGTCGAACGATGCGGTCAGGTTCTGTTTTGATCATTTCGGACTGCTCCGTGTCTATCCGACCAAGGGGGCCGGGGCAGTCCGTTGCGGTTTGTGGATCGGTATTGCTACCGTTTGAGAATACTAGAGAGTTTCAAAGACGAATTCAAGAGGGCTCGTTCATCGACTTGTTAAGATCCAGGGAATCGAACGACATTGGGAGGCAGTTCAGAGTCTGTCTGCGCTGGCTGAGCTTGCGATATCAATATCACTTGAGATTGCTCGGATCGCATCAAGACCACAAGAGCGAGCATCAGCAACACGACCGGGGCTACGAATAGCAGTACTCCGCACATAAAGCCTATAAGTACACTTTTCACTTACCGATGCCCTAAACCGCATCGTGAAGACTGCGGACCGCTGCGCCTTCCGATTGGGGCTGGTTCCTGCCCAACATCGCAGCCGTCCGCGCATGCTCAAGCTGCTCAGCCTTGTCAGCATCCCGTACGGCATCCAAAAAGTCCGACCATTGCCTGAGCATCGCAGCCCGTTCGGGGAGATACTGCGCAGCGTTGTAGGTTCCTCGGACGCTACTGTCCACATGAGCTAATTGCGCCTCGATGACATCGGGCTTCACACCCATTTCGTTTAGCTCGGTACTCGCCATGTGCCGAAATCCGTGGGCATGCTGGTCATCCTTGCTATAGCCCATGGTACGGAGTGCAACAGTCAATGCGTTGTTGCTCAATGGGCGGTGCGGACCACGCCCTCCAGGAAACACGAACCGACCCATCCCGGTAATGGCCTGTAATTCGGCCAAGATTCTTACCGCTTGCGGCGACAGTGGGACTAGATGGTGCCGCTCGTTACCGTTGCGATCGCGCTTCACTTTCATGCGCTCACCTGGAATGGTCACCAACCCTTGTTCAAGGTCCACATTCTCCCACTCAAGCGAACGTAGCTCGCCCGGCCGGAGCATGAGCATTGGGGCAAGTTTCAAAGCCGCCTCAGTCTGAGGTTGGCCTTCGTAGGTATCGATTGAGCGCATGAGCTTGCCAATCGCTATTGGGCCCTTCTGAAAACTGAACGCCTTGGCTTTGGGAGGCTTGATGGCTCCCTTCAGCGCCTCAGCCACGTCAAGTTCCGCCTTACCATGCAGCACTGCAAACCGGAAAACCTGAGAGCAAGCTGCCCGCGTACGCTTGGCAGTTTCGAGCTTTCCCGACGTCTCCAGCGGTTTGAGACAGCGCAGTAAGTGTTGGCTGGTCACTTCACGGATGGGCCTACTTCCGACTTTTGGAAACACGAACATCTCTAGGCGGCGGCGCATGTCCTGCGTCGTATCCTCAGCGGCGTCATGCTGATCCAGAAATTCCTCAGCCACCGTCTGGAAGGTCTGCGAGTGAGACTCCTTTTCTTCGGCCCGCTTAGCGCTCGGATCGACTCCAGCGGCCAGATCAGCCTTGGCATGTTCTCGCTTTGTCCGTGCAAGCGCGAGGCTGGTGTCCGGGTAAACGCCAAAGCTCAACATGTTTGCTGACCCCTGGAACCGATACCTGAACCTCCAGCGCTTCGAGCCCTGGGGAGTAACTTGCAGCACCAAGCCACCACCGTCTGCTAGCGTGGTGAGTTTGTCCGAGGGTTTGGCAGCCTCTACCTGCTTAGCAGTGAGCTTGTTTAGGGTCTGGTCCGGCATGTGAGTAACACCAATTCACGATATTCCAATTACTCACTATGTTACTCACATAAAACCAGCGCGTAAAGTGATGCTCAGCACGTTTCACAACGTCTCACGAACACTCATATCTCAATAAATTCAATACGTTCAAGCAAAAGAAAAGCCCCGGCTGGGGCTTTCTGAGTCTTACTGAATTAGGTTGATGGTGGAGGCGGCGGGAGTTGAACCCGCGTCCGTTGGCGCTCGGCAATCGGCTCTACATGCTTAGAGTCCGTTTATTGCTTTAGCTTCCCACGGCCCAACGGTCAGGGCGTGTTCAGCGAGCCCGATTGGGTTTAACGCTTCAGCCCCGGGCGAGACATCCACGCGATCCTGCGAACTTTGCCGTCGAAGTCTCCTCACAGGCGCGGATCATCGACGTAAGCGGGGTTTTTAGGCCGCTAGTGCGTAGTTTTCGTCGTTGGCAACTATAAAAAGTTACAGCGATTGTTTTACGAGAGTCACTACCCTCTCGGCATGCACCTTTTGCTCTGCTACCCCCGTCGAAGCCAAGTCGCCCCCAATGAAGGTATGGTCGAAGTCTACCATGAACCCAATCACGCCAAGGTGATCCAAGTCTGGCAAACTCGTCTCTTCCTTTAGATAGGGGCAACCAGGGCTGGTTCAACCAGTCTGCTACCGATTCAGGCTCTCAAAGGCCTCTAATGCGCAAATTAAAGCAGTCTATTTGTCTTTTATTGGGGCTCAGCCTGGTAACCGCCGCTCAGGCTGATTCCGTCGACCCCCAGGCTTACATCGAGCGAGCCGTGGATCTGATTCAGACCGGGGAGCTGGCTCTGGCCCGAACTTACCTGGCACCCGCGCTCATTCATCCCAGGCTGAGCCCCGGTGAGCGGTCCCGGGCCTACTATCTCCGGGGCTACAGTTATTACGCCGCAGGACTGCCGGTTTCCGCGAGCAAAGATTACGCCCGGGCGCTCGAGTTCAATCCCGCGAACGGCGCCGCCCTCGTTGCCCTGGGTGGCCTCTATCACCGGGGTGAAGGCGTGGACGAAGACGCGGAGATCGCCTTCGCCTTCTTCGAAACCGCGGCGGAAGCCGAGCACCCCGAGGCCAACCTTTACGTGGGCTTCGCACTCCTCGAAGGTCGCGGGGTGGCACAGGACGTTGCGCGGGCCCGAGAGATCCTTCAGAAGGAAGCCGAGGCTGGCGATAGCACGGCAATGCTCTACCTCGGCCGCAGCTATCGCGCCGACTACACCGAGGAGCCGAACGTCGTTGAGGCTCAGCGTTGGATCGAAGCCGCCGCCGCGGCAGATTCCATCGAAGCGCAGGTCGCCCTCGGCTATATGCATTACAAGGGCGAGTTCAACGGTGAACCTGATCTCGTGGCAGCCGTACGGCTTTTCGAGGCCGCCGGTGAAGCGGGTTCCAGCGCCGCCGATGTTGCACTGGGGCACATGTATCTGGTCGGAGAAGGCGTCCCCATGGATCCGGCCACCGCACGAGAACTCCTGGAGCGTGCTGCACTGGCGGGGAACCTCGCGGGCAGCCTTTCCCTCGGGCACATCTATGAGGCGGGCATCGGCGTCGATGCGGACCTCGAGGCAGCCGAGGCCTGGTATCTCAGGGGAGCTCAGGCGGGCTTCAGCCAGGCGCAGCTGCGGCTCTTCTACCTGCTCCTCCGCCGCGGCGAAGAACTGGAAGCACTGCACTGGATCGCCAAAGCCGCGGACCAGAATCTGCCTCAGGCACAGAACGACTACGCCTGGATGCTATCGACGAGCCGATCGGAAGACGTTCGGAATGGGGCGCTGGCGCTCAGCTATGCCGAGCGCGCGGTGGCACAGGTCGAATCGGCCGCCTATCTGGATACGCTGGCGGCTGCCTACGCGGAGCTCGGCCGTTTTGCAGAAGCCGTCGCCACCCAGGAGCAGGCCATGGCCCTGATTACGGAAGCAGGCTCCGAGGAAGCCCTGGCGCTTGCCGAACATCTGGCCGCCTATGAGGCGGGCGAACCCTGGCGGGAATAGGCTGATTCTGTTGAAATATGCCGCCCCTTCGTGAAGCGGGCTGTCAACAGCAGCGTCAACTGGAAGCAACGGAATCCGCAGCCTTGAGCATTGATCAACATCGCACCGACCAGGTGTACGCCGTCGTTCAGGCGATCGTCGAAGCCGGTCATGCGAACTTCCGGCCCGGGCACATCGCCGACGCGCTGAGAGAGTCCGGCCACCCCATGCTCAGCTGGGAGATCCGCGGCGAGCTGGCGCAGCTCGAAGCCGATGGTCTCGTGCAATCAGATCCTGCCACCGGCGACTACCGCCTCGTCGACGCCGCCCGCAAGGCCGGCTGACGAGATCAGCTGACGTGGCAGACGACGGCAGCCCCGATTCCGATCTCGAAGACGTCGCCTTCGAAGAGGCTCTCGCCGAGCTCGAAGGGCTCGTCGAGCAGATGGAGGCGGGCGACCTTTCCCTGGAAGCGTCCCTAGCGGCCTTCGAACGTGGTGTAAAGCTCACCCGCCACTGCCAGGCGTCGCTGAAAGCCGCCGAGCTCAAGGTGAAGGTCCTCACGGAATCCGGCGAGCTCGAGGATCTCGACGTCGACGCCCTCGATGACGCCTGAGCTCAAGTCCCTCAAAGATACGATCGAGGACGCCCTCAGCCACCACCTGCCGGTGAACTCCGAGCACGCTCAGGTGCTGACGGACGCCATGCGTTACGCCACGCTTTCCGGCGGTAAGCGCATCCGACCACTGCTGGTCTGCGCCACCTGCACCGGCCTCGGCGGAGCCCTGGAAAACGCCCTGGCCCCCGCCTGTGCCGTGGAGTTCATCCACGCCTATTCATTGCTGCACGACGACCTGCCGGCCATGGATGACGACGAGCTGCGTCACGGTCTACCCAGCGGCCACGTGAAATTCGGAGAGGCCAACGCCATTCTCGCTGGCGACGCACTTCTGACCTTTGCCTTCGAGACGCTTGCTACGGCACCGATCTCGCGTACCGACGTTCGCCTGACCGCCATTCAGCTCCTGGCGGAAGCCGCCGGCTGGCAGGGTATGGTGGGCGGTCAGGTGTTCGATATGGAGGCGGAAAACAAGCAGCTCTCCCTCTCCGAGCTGCAGGCGCTGCATGCCGGCAAGACCGGTGCGCTCATTCGCGTGGCGGTGCAGATCGGCGCACTCTTCGGCAACGCAAAGGTGGACGCCGAAACCTACGTGCTGCTCACGGAATTCGCCACACGCATTGGCCTGGCTTTCCAGATCATCGATGACGTACTGGATGTCACGCAGACCACGGATATGCTCGGAAAGCCGGCCGGCTCCGACCAGAAAGCGAAGAAGAGCACCTATACCTCGTTACTCGGCGTCGAGCAGGCCCGGGAGCAGGCCCACGAACTCCTGAACGAATCCCTCTCCATGCTTTCCCGGGCGAACCTCCAGCACCGGCTCCTGGAAGAGCTTGCGGAAACCATCGTCCGGCGCGATCACTAGGGTCGCCTCGAGGAGGCGCTTTACCGATGCTCAGACTGCTGATCATCGTCCTCGCGGCCTACCTCGCCTTCGCTGCCCTGCTCTACTTCGGAGGAAACGCAGAAGATGTCGCATTCAACGCGCCTGACTTCGCCCGGGCGTTTCCCGATCGAACCGTCTATCTGGTGAATCATCGCGGCTACGGCGGCTCAAAGGGCTCACCGAGCGAGGCCGCGCTCTACCACGACGCGTTGTTCGTCTACGACCATCTGCTCGAACGGCATGACTCGGTCGCGGTCATGGGCCGAAGTCTCGGCAGCGCCGTTGCCGTGCACCTCGCCGCCAACCGGCACCCCGAGCGGCTGCTTCTGGTCACGCCCTTCGACAGCATCGCAAGCGTCGCCGCCGCAACGTTTCCAGTTTTTCCCGTCGATCTGCTTCTGAAAGACCGCTTCGACGCCCTCACCGATGCGAAGCAGGTGACTGCTCCGACGCTGCTGGTGCTGGCTTCTGATGACGAAGTGATTCCAAGGCGGCACAGCGACGCGCTGGCGGCGGGTTTCGTCGCCGTCACACCCCAGGTGAAAGTGATCGAAGGAACCGGTCACAACACGATCGGCGGCTCCGATCGCTACCTGCCCTTGTTGCGGCAATTCTTAGGCGCCGGTGCCGCACCGCCTTAGCGGCCGGGGCCGGAGGTAGAAAGCAGGGAGCCGGTCTTCAGTACTTCTGGACCAGCGTCATCACGCCACCGCTCTCCTGGATCGACACCTGCTTCAGGAACGACATCCCCAGCAGAATGTCCACGGGATAACGGCCGGTGATCACGGCGGCCTGAACGTTGTAGGCCGTGATGCCGGCAACGGTAACCTTATCCAGATTCAGGAAGTAGGACTCCGCTGTCCCCTGCGCCGTTTGCACGGTGCCGCGTTCTCCTCTGAGATAGTCGATACCGAGACCTTGAGCCTCCACGGAAGAAAGCGCGACCACGGACGCTCCGGTATCAACAAGAAAGTCCACGTAGCGATCGTTGATGGCACCACGGATGCGATATTGCCCGAGATTGTCCGCCGGGATGGCAATCTGATTGACCTGGGTTTCCGTATAGTTGCCGACCGCCTGACGGCTCAGGCCCAGGCGATGCTGCTCTCCCTGGTAGCGCACTACCGCTTCCCAGGCGTTGGCAGCAACGAGAGTTACCCCTTGCCGGGTGGTTTCGCCCACACGAAGCATTTTCTCTCCAGCACCAGTGCGGATCACGGCCGTGTCTTTAAACAGACCAACGATTTCGATGGGCACCGTAGCCAGAGCAGGACCACTGGCAAGGGCCAGCAACAGCGGGATAAGCAGCTTCCTCGAATGAGACCCTGACGATGTGCGTTCCCTCGGCATGGACTGTCCTGTACTGGCGGCTGCCTGAACGAGTGCCAGGCGTAGTTTTCCGGGAAGTTTAGCGGACACGCCGGGGATCAGATGTCGGGAAGCAGTAAGAACGTGAACTGCAGCACAGCGAAAGCCAGTAGGCCCGCCGCGAGGTCGTCCGCCATTACCCCCCAGGCGCCCTCTAGATTGCGATCGAGCCAGCCAACGGGCCAGGGCTTCCAGACATCGAAGAGCCGGAACAGCGCAAAGCCGAGCACCACAGCCGCCAGGCTGGCCGGCGCAAGCAGAAGCGCTATCCACTGTCCGGCCACTTCGTCGATGACGATGGCTCCCGCATCCCCCACGCCATAGCGTGCGTTCACGCGTTCGATGAGCCACAGGCCCAGAACGGTTACCCCAACGATGGCGCCGAGTTGTGCATACCAGTCGAGATCCCTGAGGAGAAACCACCAGACGGCAACCGCCCCAAGGCTGCCGACAGTGCCCGGCGCCACAGGAGAAAATCCGGCCCCCAGACCGCAAACCGTGAGCACCGCAGGGTCGCGCCAGTGCTGCCAGCCGAGTCTGCCGGTGGCCTTCACAGGAAGTGCTGATAGCCCTTGATGGCCACGGCCTCACCATCGAGACGGATCCCTGGCTCCGGCACCATGACGCCAATGGCTTCCGCCTCGACATCCGCGGGAAGCGCCGGAGCGGTGAAGAGCAGCTCGTAGTCATCACCGCCCTGGAGCGCATGATCAAGACCAGCTCCCTCAGCAACGGGAATCTGCTGGCTCATCAGTTCGGCGCCGAGGCCGCTCGCTTTGCACAGGTGTCCAAGATCCTGCAACAGGCCGTCAGACACATCGATGGCGGCTGTGGCAACACCCCTGAGCTTCAGACCCACATCAATTCTTGCCCGGGGTCGGTAGTAGCGTGCGGTGAGGGGATCATCAGCAATACCCAGGCGCTCGAGAGCAACGGCTGCCGCTGACGCACCCAGGGGGCCGGTGATGAAGATCTGATCATTCGCCTGTGCGCCGGAGCGAAGCAGCAGCTCCGATTCCGGGCAGAAGCCGTGCACGCTGACCGTGATACTTCGTGGACCACGGCCGAGATTGCCTCCCAGCAGTTTGCCGCCGGTCTCCTCCAGAGCCTGGCGCATGCCCCGGGCGACGCCCAGCGCCCAGCGCTGATCGGTTTCTTCCAGCGTCATGGCAACGAGCATCTGCACAGGATTGGCGCCCACGGCCGCCAGATCGGACACGCTCACCATCATCGCCCGATAGCCGACCTGCTCAGCGGGACCATCATCCGGGAAGTGCACGCCGGAGATGAGGGTATCAATGGAGGAGACGAGGAGTTCCCCCGACGGCGGCATCAGAGCCGAGCAGTCGTCTCCGGGGCCGATGACGCCGCCGTCGGCGACGGGTCCCAGTTCAGCGAGGATGCGGTCAATGAGCTCAAACTCGTTCACGGGCCGCAACTTCCACCGGGCGCAGGGAGGCGGCGAGCTTGTCCAGCACGGCGTTCACGAACTTGTGACCGTCTTCAGCGCCGAACAGCTTGGTGAGTTCCACGTATTCATCGATCACCACCCGATAGGGAATGTCCTCACGGGTCGCAAGCTCCCGGGCCGCAAGGCGAAGCGCCGCCCGTTCGACGTTGTCGAGCTCCGGCAGGGTACGATCTAGGGCAGGTGCGAGGAGCGCATCAACGTCACCGGTGTTCAGCAGGACACCCCTGAGCAGCTCCTGAAAGAAATCCGCATCGGCTTTGTCGAGGGAGCCGTTGCTCCGATATTCGGCTTCGATTTCAGCCGTCGCACCGCCCGCCATCTGCCACTGATAGACGGCCTGCACCAGCGCACGCCGGGCTTTGCGCCGGGCCCACTTTCCTGTTTTAGCCGCCTCACTCACTGCCGTTACCTACCTCGAGAAAATCCGCACCCCGCGCCGGCAGGAAACACACCTTCAGCTCGACGGTGACGCCGCTGCCGGGATGAGCCGGAGGCGGATGTCATCCCCCAGCGCCGCGCGGTCCGCGATTTTAGCCTCAATCGCATCAATCATGCGCGCGATCGGCAACCTGGCGAGCGGGCGGGCATCGCTGCCAAGGAGCTTCGGCGCCAGGTAGACAACGAGCTCATCCCAGAGACCGGCTTCGAGAAAGGCGCCGGCCAGCGTTGGGCCCGTTTCGACCAGCACTTCATTGCAGCCACGCTCTCCCAGAGCGTCTAGCAGCACCGCGAGGTCGATGCCACCCGCAGGTGCCGCGGGCAGGCTGAGGAATTCAGCACGATCATGGCCGGGCGTTCCCGTGCTGTGCACCACGAGGGCCTCACCCGGCTCTCCAAACACCTTGGCGTCCCCAGGGAGACTCGCATTGCTGTCGAGCACGACTCTCAAAGGCTGGCGGATCTCGTTCCGGTAGCGGTAGGCCGGATGGCGAACGGTCAGCGCCGGGTCATCCAGGCGTACGGTCTGGGAACCGGTGACGATCGCGCAGCTCCTGGCCCGAAGGCCCTGCACGTC
This sequence comes from Pseudomonadales bacterium, assembly GCA_965230005.1. Taxonomy (GTDB): domain Bacteria; phylum Pseudomonadota; class Gammaproteobacteria; order Pseudomonadales; family Azotimanducaceae; genus SZUA-309. The sequence goes on along the minus strand of OZ245934.1, from coordinate 3,797,999 downwards.
GGCTCGGGCGGCCTGTCCAGTGACCCATTGGCTTTCACCACTGGCCATGGCGGTGCGCCCATCGAGGGACGCCGCAATCTTGATCCGGACTCGGGGGCGACCTGTAAGCACCCGCGACAGGAATCCCTCGACCATGGTGCGGGCTTCCGGGAGCTCGGCCCGCTCGACGCTGATTCCAGCCGCTTCGAGCTGATCGTAGCCACTGCCTGCAACCTGCGGGTGCGGATCCGTCAAGGCACCGACCACCCGGGCGACGCCCGCATCGATCAGCGCCTGAGTGCATGGCGGCGTTCGCCCATGAAAGGCGCAGGGTTCGAGACTCACGTAGGCGGTCGCGCCCCGGACCGTCTGTGCGTCGGTGCGGGCCAGGGCATCTGCGAGCGCGTTCACCTCCGCATGCCCTTCGCCGGGCCGGCCCGTCCAGCCTCGCCCGAGGACGGCGCCGTCTTTGACGATAAGGCAGCCAACACTTGGATTAGGGGTGGTCTGGATCCAGCCGGTTTCGGCCAGCGCCAGAGCGGCGCGGAGAAAGAGTCCGTCGGAGTCCGTCATCAGGCGTCGCCGTTCGAGGGGGCTGAATCGCTTTCCGTTCGTGCGGCGGCTTTGAGCTTGCGGATCTCGTCCTGGAACTCACTCACGTCCTGAAAATCGCGGTACACCGAGGCAAAGCGCACGTAAGCCACACCGTCGATCTTTCGGAGTTCCTGCATCACCTCTTCGCCGACGGCCCGGGACGGCAGCTCCCGCTCCCCGGTCGAGCGGAGCCGATGCATGATGTGGTTCAGGGCTGACTCGATGTCTTCGATGGAAACCGGGCGCTTTTCCAGTGCACGGGTCAGACCCCGGCGCAGCTTCTCCTCGTTGAACGGCTCCCGGGTGCCGTCACTCTTTACCACGCGCGGCATCACGAGTTCGGCGGTCTCGAAGGTGGTGAACCGTTCCCCGCAGGTCTGGCATTCGCGGCGCCGGCGCACGGAATCGCCCTCGGCAACAAGCCGGGAGTCGATCACTTTGGTGTCGTCAGCGCCGCAGAAAGGACAGTGCATGAGCCGGCGCCTCGCGCTGCCTCAATCAGGCAGCGTTGGCCTGGTAGACGGGGAAGTCGGCGCAGAGCTTCTTCACCTTCTGCTGCACGGAAGTGACCATGTTGTCGTTCTCGATATCGTCGAGGACGTCGCACATCCATTCCGTGAGCGTGGCGCACTCCGTTTCCTTGAAGCCGCGGGTCGTCACCGCCGGTGTGCCGATGCGCAGGCCGCTCGTCACGAAGGGTGAGCGCGGATCGTTCGGCACCGCGTTCTTGTTGACGGTGATATTAGCCCGGCCGAGGGCCGCGTCGGCGGCTTTGCCGGTGATGTCCTTGTCGATGAGGTCGAGCAGGAACAGGTGGTTATCCGTGCCGCCGGAGACGACGTTGTAGCCCCGGGACTGGAAGCCCGTGGCCATGGTCTGCGCGTTCGCGATCACCTGCTTCTGATAGTCGACGAAGGCCGGCTCCGAAGCCTCCTTGAAGCACACGGCCTTGGCCGCAATCACGTGCATGAGCGGCCCACCCTGGGATCCCGGGAAGAGGGCCGAGTTGAGCTTCTTTTCGATGTCGGGATTGGACTTCGCCAGGATGATGCCGCCGCGGGGGCCGCGCAGGGTCTTGTGTGTGGTGGAGGTGGTGACGTCGGCAATGGGCACCGGGCTCGGATAGAGGCCGGCGGCCACGAGGCCTGCGACGTGGGCCATGTCTACCACGAGGTAAGCGCCCACGGAATCGGCGATGTCCCGGAATTTCTGCCAGTCGAGCTGCCGGGAGTAGGCGGAAAAGCCGCCGATCAGCATCTTCGGCTGATGTTCCCTGGCAAGCGCGGCGATCTCGTCGTAGTCGACCTCGCCGGTGTCGTTGTTCAGGCCGTACTGCACCGCGTGGTAGGTCTTGCCGGAGAAGTTCGGCGCGGCGCCGTGCGTCAGATGACCGCCCGCGTCGAGGCTCATGCCGAGGATCGTATCTCCCGGCTCGAGGAGGGCCAGGTAGACGGCCGCATTGGCCTGGGAGCCCGAGTGGGGCTGCACATTCGCATAGTCGGCGCCGAACAGGGCCTTTACCCGCTCGATGGCCAGCACCTCCACCTGATCGACGTACTCACAGCCGCCGTAATAGCGCTTATGCGGGTAGCCCTCGGCGTACTTATTGGTCAGCACGCTGCCCTGGGCCTCCATGACCCTGGGGCTTGCATAGTTTTCCGAGGCAATCAGCTCGATGTGCTCTTCCTGGCGGCGGTCTTCCTCGCCGATGGCAGCGGCAATTTCGGCATCGAAGCTGGCGATGGTCTGGTCGGTGGTAAACATTCGATCGGGGCCGTCGTCTTGGTGGTTTCGAAGGGCGGCATTCTACCTCAGGGGATGAGTCATCCCTAAACGAAAGGGATTCAGTCTGACCTTGAGAATCACTGGATTTCCGTGGGGATTCCGAGGTCTCGCCGGAGGGGCTAGGGCACTTCGGGGACGCTCGAGACATCCCTGTGCGCTCGGGCTGCGGCCATCCATGGCCGCAGACCGCCCCGAAATGCCCTAGCCCCTCCACCGAGCCCTCGGCAGCACCCGGATATTGGTGGTTTCAAGGTCAGATGTTTTCGCGATGCGGGGTGGATTCAGGCTGAAGGATCGTCTGACAGGGTATGGGATTGACCTCGAGTGAGCGACCGCTACTCGGAGAGCGGGGCCTTGGGGGATGAGCGCAGGTCAGTGGTGTAAGCAACGGGCGAGGGCCGACGCCAAGCAACGCGTGCGTTGTTACGGGCAGGTGTTCCAGGCTGGCTGGCTGGCTGGCTGGCTGGCTGGCTGGCTGGCTGGCTGGCTGGCTGGCTGGGGAGCGTCGACGAATCCTGGATCACGTTCCATCGACCTGAGTGGCTCAATTGTGAATTCAGGGAAGCGATCGAGGCAGCGGATGGTCTGCGGGCGTCTTTGGCGGGGCGGTCTGCGGCCACGGACGGCGACAACTCGGCAGAGCCGAGTTGTTTAGCTGTTCGCGATGCGAACAGCCCGCAGCGACCGAGCGCACAGGGACGTCTTGAGCGTCCCCGCCAAAGACGCCCGCAGGGCAGCCGATGCGTGAAACCCTCTCCCAAGAGCGCTAATTGAACGCCCCAGCCATTCTGTTAGTGTGCCCCGTCCCGAAATCCAGCAAACGAAACCATGGCTCAGTACGTCTACACCATGCAGGGCGTCACCAAAACGGTGCCACCCAAGCGGGTCATCCTCGAGAACATCAACCTGTCCTTCTTCCCCGGCGCCAAGATCGGTGTGCTGGGTCTGAACGGCGCCGGTAAGTCGAGCCTGCTCAGAATCATGGCGGGTGTAGACAAGGAGTTCGAAGGCGAGGCCCGGCCGCAGAAGGACATCAACGTCGGCTATCTGCCACAGGAGCCGCAGCTCGACGAGTCCAAGGATGTCCGGGGCAACGTCGAGGAAGGTCTCGGCGAGCTCATGACCTGGATCAACGACTACAACGCCATCGCCGACAAGTTCGCCGAGCCCATGAGCGACGAGGAAATGAACGAGTTGCTGGAGCAGCAGGGCGAGTTGCAGACGAAAATCGACGCCGCCGACGGCTGGGACGTGGACAGGACTCTGGAGATCGCCGCTGACGCCCTGCGCCTGCCGCCCTGGGATGCGGATGTATCGAAACTCTCCGGGGGCGAGCGGCGCCGGGTCGCGCTCTGCAAACTGCTGCTGTCGAAGCCCGACATGCTGCTCCTGGATGAACCGACCAACCATCTGGATGCGGAGTCCGTCGCCTGGCTGGAGCAGTTTCTCGCCAACTACACCGGCACGGTGGTAGCGGTCACTCACGACCGGTATTTCCTCGACAACGTCGCCGGATGGATTCTCGAACTCGACCGAGGCCGCGGCATTCCCTTCGAAGGCAACTATTCGGCCTGGCTCGAGAACAAGGAAAAACGCCTCGAGCACGAAGCCAGTCAGGAACAGGCCCGACAGCGGGCCATCAAGTCCGAGCTCGACTGGGTGCGCTCGAATCCGAAGGCGCGCCAGGCAAAGAGCAAGGCCCGCCTGCAGCGCTTCGAGGACCTCATGAGCCGGGAAACCCAGGAGCGCATGGAGACCGCAGAGCTCTACATACCGCCCGGCGAGCGCCTCGGCGAGAAGGTGATCGAGGTAGAGCACGTGAGCAAGGGCTTCGGCGACCGGCTCCTGATCGACGATCTCGACTGCAGCATTCCGCAAGGGGCGATTGTCGGCATCATCGGCGGTAACGGTGCCGGTAAGTCCACCTTCTTCAAGATGCTCACGGGCAACGAAACGCCGGATGAAGGTAAGGTGGAACTCGGCGATACCGTGGACATGGGCTACGTGGATCAGAGCCGCGATTCACTGGCGGGCGAAAAAACCGTCTGGGAAGAAGTCTCGGACGAGCAGGACATCATCCGCATAGGCAAGTACGAGATTCCGTCCCGAGCCTACGTGGGCCGATTCAATTTCAAGGGCTCCGATCAGCAGAAGCGTGTCGGCGACCTCTCCGGCGGGGAACGGAATCGCGTGCATCTCGCCAAGCTGTTGAAGCGTGGAGCCAACGTGCTGCTTCTCGATGAGCCCACTAACGACCTCGATGTGGAAACGCTCCGCGCCCTGGAAGAAGCGCTCCTCAATTTCCCGGGCACCGTCCTTGTAATCTCCCACGACCGCTGGTTCCTCGATCGCATCGCCACGCACATCCTCGCATTCGAGGGCGACTCACACGTGGAATGGTTTGCCGGCAACTTCTCGGACTACGAAGCTGACCACAAGAAGCGTCTGGCCGACGCAGGTATAGACACGACGCCGCAGCGCGTTCGCTACAAGCCGATCAGTCGGTAGCGGTCAGCGGTTAAAGCTTAGCCGTGGAAGGTTATCGAGGGCTTGGAGCTGGGACCTAAGTTTCAGCGCGGTCTGCGGCCAGGGACGGCGACAACTCGGCGGAGCCGAGTTGTTTAGCTGTTCGCGCTGCGAACAGCCCGCCGCGACCTTGCGCACACGGACGTCTCGAGCGTCCCGGAAACTTAGGTCCCAGCTCCGAGACCACGGAAACCACGTTGGCTGCTAAACCTTGTCGATGACATCCAGTGCTGCGCGCAGACTCTTCACGCCATGCACCACCATGCCTTCCTGCGTCTTCTTCGGTCGATTCGCGTAAGGAACAATAGCCTGACGGAAGCCATGCTTCGCGGCTTCTGACAAGCGCTGCTCCCCGTTCGCAACTGGTCGCACTTCGCCCGTGAGGCCGAGCTCGCCGAAGACGATGAGTTCCTTCGGTAAGGCGCGGTTGCGAAAGGATGAGAGCACCGCCAGCAGCACCGAGAGATCGCCGCCCGTTTCTGTAATGCGCACACCGCCAACGACGTTGGCGAACACATCCTGATCCGCAAGGGTCACGCCGCAGTGCCGGTGCAGGACGGCCAGGTGCATGGCGAGACGTTGCTGGTCGAGGCCCACGGCGATGCGCTTCGGGTACCCTCCCTGGCTCTGATCGACAAGGGCCTGAAGCTCCACGAGGAGGGGTCGGGTGCCCTCCCAGGTCACCGTAACGACGCTGCCCGGTGAGTGGAGATCGCCGCGACTCAGGAAGATGGCTGAAGGATTCGCCACTTCCTTCATGCCCTGATCGGTCATGGCGAAAACGCCGAGCTCGTTGATGGCGCCGAAGCGGTTCTTCACACCGCGGAGTGTTCGATAGCGGCTGCCAGCGGGAGAATCGAGCATCATGAAGCAGTCGATCATGTGCTCGAGGACTTTCGGTCCGGCGAGGTTGCCCTCCTTGGTCACGTGGCCGACGAGAACGATGACCGTGCCCGTCTGCTTGGCGAGACGCGTGAAGAAAGCGGCCGTCTCCCGAACCTGGGTGACGCTGCCGGGCGTCGAGTCCACGGCCTCGAGCTGCATGACCTGGATGGAGTCGAGGATGACGATCTTCGGCCGACTCTGATCGATCAGCCCCGCGACGGCTTCCGCTCGCGTTTCTGAGGCCACCTGAAGCCGCTCCATGGGCAGGGCCAGCCGTGACGCACGAAGCGCCAGCTGCTGCAGGGATTCCTCGCCGGTCACATACAGCGTTTCCACCTGCTCGGCGAGCTGGCAACACATCTGCAGCAGCAGCGTCGACTTCCCGGCGCCGGGGTCGCCGCCGATGAGCACAACGGAACCAGGCACCAGGCCCCCACCCAGCACCCGATCGAGCTCGCCGAAACCAGTGACGATGCGCGGGGCTTCCTCGGCGGCCACTTCCGCCAGGCGCTTTACTTCCGAGCGGGTGCCGGCGTAGCCGACGCGTGGCTCTGGTACCGGGCCGATGTTCACTTCCGAGAGCGTGTTCCATTCGTGGCAGGACAGGCACTGGCCCTGCCACTTGGGATAGTCGGCGCCGCATTCTGTGCAGACAAACGCCTTTTTGGTCTTCGCTTTGGCCATGGCCTAGGTGAGTCCTCGGTGCCTCAGGGGTCCTTCGACCCTCTGCGGTTGCAACGCCCGGGTGCCCTCGGTGTCGTCGAATGGGATGTACGGCTTCCTCCAGGCCTGGCGCCGGGGATCATTCAAAGGGGGCAAAGTCCTGGTAGCGCTCGGGGGCAAGATTCTCGAATTTCGTGAGGTTGCCTATGAAAGACAGCCGCACCCTGCCGATCGGACCGTTCCGCTGTTTGCCGATGATGATTTCCGCGGTGCCTTTATCGGGAGAGTCTTCGTTGTAAACCTCATCCCGGTAGATGAAGAGGATCAGGTCCGCATCCTGCTCGATGCCGCCGGATTCCCGAAGGTCGGACATCACCGGTCGCCGGTCCGTGCGGCTTTCGAGGCTCCGGTTCAGCTGCGAGAGCGCAACGACGGGGCAACCCATCTCCTTGGCGATGGCCTTCAGCGAGCGGGAGATTTCCGCGATCTCGTTGGTGCGGTTTTCGACCTTGCCCGCCACGCGCATGAGCTGCAGGTAGTCGACCATGATCATCTCGAGGGAACCGGCCTCCCGGGCGACCCGCCGGGCCCGCGTACGGAGCTCGTTGGGGGTGAGTGCGGCCGTGTCGTCGATGAAGAGCTTCTTGTCCCGCAGCTGGCTCACCGCCGAGGTGAAACGGTTCCAGTCGTCGCCCTGCATGTCGCCGGTGCGCATGCGGGTCTGATCGATGCGCCCGAGCGACGAAAGCATCCGGAGCACCAGCGCGTCCGAAGGCATCTCCATGCTGAACACGAGCACCGCGCCATCGGTTTCCATGACCGCGTGTTCCACCATGTTCATGGCGAAAGAGGTTTTCCCCATGGAGGGGCGACCGGCAACGATGACCAGGTCCGCCGGCTGCAGACCAGTGGTCATGCGGTCGAGATCGTCGAAGCCCGTGGGGACGCCGGTAATGGCACCGCGGGTCGCGCGCAGCATCTCGATCTTATCCACAGCCCGATGCAGGAGCGGGACCACGGGCTCAGGGCCACCGCCCTTCAGCTGGCCTTCGGAGATTCGGAAAACTTCCTGCTCGGCGAGATCGAGGAGTTCGTCACTCGGACGGCCGTCCCGGGCGAAGGCCGATTCGGCGATGCGGTTGGCAGCACCAATGAGCTGCCGGAGCGTCGACAGCTCCCGGACGATCTGCGCATAAGCGACGACGTTCGAGGCGCCAGGCGTCGACTCCGTGAGCTCCGCGAGATAGGCAATACCGCCCGCCTTATCGAGCATGGCCTTGGCCTGGAGCCGCTCAGACACGGTCAGCGCATCGAGCGGTTGATCCTCGGCGGCCAGGTCGGTCATGGCTTCGAAGATGATGGTGTGCTGACCGCGATAGAAGTCCCGCGGCTGCACGACCTCGGCGACGTTGAACCAGGCGTCGTTGTCGAGCATGAGACCACCGAGCACGGACTGCTCAGCGTCGAGCGAGTGGGGCGGCACCTTGAGCGCGTTGGTAGCGCCGGGCGACGTCGCCACGAAATCAGGGGTGGCGTTCGCTAGGTAATCGGCCGGCGGGCCATCATCGTAGTCGGCCGCGGGTGCCATGTCGGCCTCCGCGTACTCGGGTACGAGGATGTCGTCTGAGGGTGCACCGGGGTAGTCGGCCGCGGGGTCGATGTCGGCTCCGGCATTATCGCCTGGACCAGTGTTTTTACTGGTTTTCTGAGCATTCCCGCCGGCGGCGCCATCCCCTTCATCTGCGATTTCGGTCATCGCTATCGTTGTGAGTCGTTGAGCGCGGGGGAGTCAGACTCTGACTTTCCGCCAGCCTTTGCAAGCGGAAAATCAGAAATCTTGAGTGGGTGCCTGCCGGCACAGGCCGACAGGTGAGCGGTTACTCCGGTACGACGGAAACCGCGATAGAAACGGTGACGTCCGAGTGCAGCTGCACGTCGATTTCGTAGTCACCGGTGGAGCGGATCACACCTTCCGGCATGCGTACTTCAGCCTTGGTGACTTCGATGGCTTCCTCGGTGATCTTGTCGGCGATGTCCTGGGTGCCGACGGAACCGTAGAGCTTACCTTCTTCCCCGGCTTTGACGACGATCGTCAGCGCCAGGCCTTCGAGTTTCGCTGCACGCGCTTCGGCACCGGACAGCTGTTCCGCGGCAGCGGCTTCGAGTTCAGCACGACGTTCCTCGAACACAGCGCGGTTCTCCGTGGTAGCACGGACCGCCTTGCCTTTCGGAATGAGATAGTTGCGAGCAAAACCTGCCTTGACGGCGACCTCGTCACCGATGTCGCCAAGGTTAGACAGACGCTCGAGCAGAATGACGTTCATGACGACCCCTTACTTGTGCTGGTCGGTATAGGGCAGCAGAGCCAGATACCTGGCGCGCTTCACTTCCGCCGCAAGCTGACGCTGCTGGCTGGCCGTGGCGCCGGTGATGCGGCTCGGTACGATCTTGCCGGTCTCGGTGACGTATTGCTTCAGCAGATCGAGATTCTTGTAGTCGATCTCCTGACCTTCTTCGCCGAGCCGATTGAACTTCTTCCGGGAAAATCCACGACGCATCAGGACGCTCCTTCTTCACTGGTGGCTTCGGATTCGGCGTTCGAATCTTCGCTGGCGCGCGCGGCCTGAGCACGACGCTCCGCGTATTCCTGCTCGCGGCGCTGCTCGCGCTCCTTCTCTTTCTCCTGCTCGCGCAGCTCCTCCTCGTAGATCTTGGAGTTGCCGGTCACGGCAGCCTTGCGACGGATGATCATGTTACGGATCACCGCATCGTTGAAACGGAAGGCGCTTTCGAGCTCAGCGAGCACGTCACCGTCCACTTCGATGTTCATCATGATGTAGTGGGCTTTGTGGATCTTCGAGATCGGGAAGGCCAGCTGCCGCCGCCCCCAGTCCTCGAGGCGATGCACGGCCCCGTTACCTTTTTCGATGAGGCTCTTATAGCGCTCGACCATGCCTGGCACCTGATCGCTCTGATCGGGGTGCACGAGAAACACGACTTCGTAATGTCGCATTGCAATGCTCCTGTGCAGGGCGGTGGCTACCGGATTTGCGGCCACCTGGCTCCTTTTGGGTTTCAGCCTCCGCCGACCCGGGGAGGGTGACGTGAAGCAAGGACCTGAAACGGCACACCGTTTTCAGGGGAGCGGAATTCTAGGGACCGGGGATGCGGGATGCAACCAGAGCGTGAACGGTCGCCGAACCTAATGCTGCCGACAAAATGGGAATTTGTTACCATTTCGCCGTGACGGAGGTCTCGGAACGGCCTCCTTATGAGCATAAAAGAAATATACTTGACTGAATAGGATCTTCAGCAGGTAAAAGCCCCCAGGCGGACCGCCTCGGGTAAAAGGAATCTAATCATGCGTTTTCCGATTTCTCTGCGAACGACCCTCGCAGTCATTGCTGTGTCGTTACTCGCGAGCTGTGGCGGCGGCGGCGGTGGCAGCAACAGCGGTGGTGGTTTCGTCGCCGCAGGTGCACCCGCGCCAACCGATACCACCGGCGTTGTCGGCATCCTGCTCAAGGATGCTCCGACCCTCGACTTCACCCGCATCATCCTGCGCATTACGAAAATCGAACTGCTCGGCGACGACGGACGAGTCACCGTCTTCGAAGGGGACCGCGAGTTCGACCTGCTCACCCTGGAAAACTACTCCGACATGCTCGCCATCTCCGACAACGTGCCGGCGGGCGAATACGAGAAGATCAGGCTCTCGGTCGAAAGCATCACCCTCTACTGCCTCGATGACGATGGCAATGAGATTGCTGAGCCCGCCGATCTCCCGAGTGGCAAGATCGATCTCAATCCGCGGGGCAGCTTCCGGGTAGATGCCGGGACGGCGATCCTCATTCAGATCGACATCGATGCACGCAAGTCCATCAAAGTCGTCGGCACGGGTAGCGGCCGTTACAAATTCCGCCCCGTGGTGTTCGTCGACATCGAAGAGCGCCGGGTGGACGAAGGGCTCGTGAAGGTGTCTGGCACCATCGGCAACATCGCCTACGATCGCTTCTTCTTCGAGCTCTGCGATCTCGAGACGCAACTGACGACCGATACGAACGGCTGCGTGATCGTCAACGCTTTCGGGGAGACACGAATCTTCAACGCCGACGGCGAGGAAATCGACTTCCAGGATCTCATGACCGAAGACGAGGTGACGGTGTTCGGTCTGGCGGTCATCGTCGATGACCCCGATGACGCCGACTCAGACAGCGATTCGGACTCAGACTCAGACTCAGATTCGGACACAGACTCAGATTCGGACACAGACTCGGACACAGACTCGGACAGCGATTCCGACACGGACGGTGACTCGGATTCCGATAGCGACTCCGACGGCGATGACACGGTTCGCATGGTGCAGATCGACGCACTCGTGATCCAGCAGGGCCCTGCCGACGCACTCGTCTCCCTCGATGGCACGGTGCTCACCGCCGTCGACGACCGCAGCCTCTTCGAGTTCGAGGTGCTTCCGGGTCAGGACTTCGACGAAGAATCGGTGACGGTCCTGGTCGCCAACGGCACCCGCATCCTCGATGCCAAATCGCTCACGGAGCTGGACGCCAGCGACATCCAGCCGGGCGTGGTCGGTGAGGTTGCAGGCATCATCCGCACCGATGATCCGGACGTGCTGCGCGCCGCAATCATCCTCCTGAAGATCGAGGAAGCGCCCTCTGACGAGCTCTCCGGTGAAATCGTGGAAGTCCGCGACGACGGCGTCTTCACGCTCTTCTCGGAGTCCGCGGATCCGCCGGGCGACCGTTGCGTGGCACCAACGGATAAAGCGCGCTACTTCCTGGTCACGGAAGAAGACGACGGCTTCGACATCGACGAAGTCCGTGCAGATGCCGTGAAGCCCGGCCTCAACGCGAATGTGTTTGGCGACGACAACAGCACCACGGGCTGCTTCGACGCCGACATCATCGTGTTGCAGGAGCCGGGAGAGGTGCAGCCCTAGCGGTCAGCCGCTGAGCACGCGGCGGCGGAATTCGACTTCCGTCCGCCGCCGGGCCTCTCGGACGTTGGCGCAGCTCAAAGGCTGCGCTGGCGTACCGCCTCAAAAAGCAGAATGCCAGTGGCGACGGACACGTTGAGGCTCTCCACGCCCGCGGCCATGGGAATCCTCACCAGCGCATCACAGTGTTCGCGCGTCAGCCGTCGCAGGCCTTTCTCCTCACCACCAAGCACCAGCGCCGTGTCGGCTTTGAGGTCAGCCTGAAAGAAGGGCGCCTCGGCCTCTCCGGCAGCGCCCACGATCCAGGCGCCCTGGTCCTGCAACCACTTCAGGCGCCGGGCCAGATTGGCCACGGCAACGATAAAGAGCCCCTCCGCGACACCCGCCGCCGTCTTCAGCGCTGCCGCATTGAGGGGCGCGCTGTTGCGTCTGGGTAACAGCACGGCGTCAACACCGGCAGCACCGGCGCTGCGCAGGCAGGCGCCCAGGTTCCTCGGATCGAGGACACCATCGAGAACGAGGATCAGTCGCGGTTGACCGAGGTTGTCCCACCGGGCTTCCAGGTCTTTCTCGCTGGCAAGACCTCGGGCCTGCACAACGGCCAGCACGCCCTGGTGGGCGCCATCCACCCGACGCTCCAGCCAGGCGCGATCCACGAACTCCACCCGAACCGAAGCCGCCCGGGCCTGCTCGACGAGTGCCTGCTTGCGAGGATCGCGCCCTCTCTGCACGTGCAGCACCCGGATTCGTTCCGGATGACGCTCCAGCGCCGCCGCGACCGCATGGATGCCGAAGATCTCGCTCAACGCCGGCGCTTCCGAGGGCCGTCGCGACGATCGCTCTTGCGCCGATCACCTTTGCGGCGCTCCCGCTTCCGATCTCCCGCCTTACCTTTCGTCTCGCCGATCCCCCGGCGCCCTTTGCTGCCGGCCGGTTGGCTTGGGTCGAGCTCCAGATCGAGTTTGCCTTCTTCCGCGACCACGTCCACGAGCACCACGGACAGGCGATCACCCAGGGTGAAGCGACGGCCGGATTTCTCGCCAACCAGCGCCATGCTCTGGGGCTGATAGTGGAAGTAGTCACCCCCGAGGGCAGAGATATGCAGCAGCCCCTGCACATAAAAACCTGTCAGCTCGACAAAGAGGCCGAAGTCCGTGACTCCCATGACCACGCCATCGAACGTTTCACCAGTTCGCGCCGACACGTAGTCGCACTTCAACCACGCATCCACGGCCCAGCCGACGGCTTCCGCGCGCCGCTCCGTGCTCGAGATATGAGTGCCGGTCATGAGCAGCGTCTCGAAGTCGTAGGGCGGCTCGTCTCCCGCGAGGAGCGCCTTGATGGTCCGATGCACGATCAGATCCGCATAGCGGCGGATCGGCGAGGTGAAGTGCATGTAGTGCTCGAGGCCGAGGCCGAAGTGGCCCTTGTTCTCCGGCGTGTAAACCGCCTGCATGAAGGAGCGCAGCACGGCAAGCTCATAGAGCCAGCGATCCGGTTTCCCGACCAGCTGATCGGCGGCGGCTTTGAGCGACTGAGGCGTGAGCGTGCCTTCCGGGAGACGGATACCGGCAAGGGCAAAGGTCGTTTTCAGCTGCTCGAGCTTCTCCTGCGCCGGCGGCTCATGCACCCGATAGATGCCCTGCTTCTTGCCGAAGCCTTTCTCAACGAAACGGGCCGCGCAGACGTTCGCGGCAATCATCGCTTCCTCGATGAGCTTGTGCGCATCGAGGCGGTGCACGGGGTGAATGGCCCGGACGTGGTTGTCGGCCAGTTCGAGGACGCCCTCATGGGCGTCGAAGTCCAGAGCACCGCGTTCTTCCCGGGCTGCGCGAAAGGCCAGGAAAACCTTCTTCAGCTCCCGGAGTGAGTGCTGTACCTCGGCTTCCACGTCGAGGGCCCCTTCATCGAGAAACTCCTGCACCCGCTCGTAGGTGAGGCGCTGCCAGCTTCTGATAACGGCTTCATAAATCTCGAAGCCGGTCACCTTACCGGCCTTCGAGACCTTCATGTCGCAGACCATGGCCAGCCGTGCCACGCGCGGATTCAGGGAGCAGAGTCCGTTTGACAGCACCTCCGGCAGCATCGGAACGACCCGATCCGGAAGGTAGACCGAGTTACCGCGTTCGGCGGCGTTCTGATCAAGCGCCGAGCCCGGCTTCACGTAGTGCGCCACATCGGCAATGGCAACGATCAGCCGCCAGCCACCCCGTCGGGGTTCCGCATAAACCGCATCGTCGAAGTCCCTGGCACTGGCCCCATCGATGGTCACCAGGGGCACCTCCATGAGGTTCTTGCGATCCCCGTGGCGGCCTGCGTTCACCTTACCGGGCAGACGATCGAGCTGCGCATTCACATCCGGCGCCCATTCCATGGGCACACCGTGGGCCCGGAGGGTGGTCATCACCGCCTGCGCCACACCCCCTTCGCCCCCAAGGTGTTCGCTGATCCGCCCCGTCAGGGAGCGCCGATCTTCGCCAAGGATCTCCACGGCCACCGTTTCCCCGTCGACCGCGGCGGAAGGGTCGATGAGCGACACACGCCCCCGGTAGTCCGGGCTGAGTGATTCCACGTAGGGGTAACGCCCCTTGGCCCGGACCACGCCGATCACCGGCGCTTTCGAGCGTTCGAGCACTTCGAGCACGTGAACTTCTTCGCCGACGATACGGGCGCTGACCAGATCACCGGGACGGAGCAGTGTGCCGCGCTGGCGTTCAAGAGGCAGGCCGCGGAAGCTGAGGCTCATGCCGCTTGCTTCGATGAGGCCGCGCTCCGAAGCACCGCCCCCGCCGAGATGACCGGCGAGGTGGTACGCGCCCCGATGATCCTGCTCGATCTCTCCGCTGCGGGTAAGCCCCTTCAGCACATTCCGGAGCTTACGCCGCTCCGGACTTGTGACCGCATCCAGCGCCAGCACCAGGTCCCGCCAGCCCGCGGGTTCGCCGCTCTCTCGCAGGTGGGCAAGGAGCCGTTGTGCATCTATGTCCAAAGTTCGTCCAATAAAATCAAGATGATGGGTGGGCGGCAGGCGTCGAGGCGCTAGTTTGACAGAAAAGGTCGACTTCTATTTAATTGCGCGCCCTGCCGGTCGCAGGTGCCCGCTGGCACCGCGAACTGCCCATGCCGAGGTGGTGAAATTGGTAGACACGCTAGCTTCAGGTGCTAGTGGGGGTAACCCCGTGGAGGTTCAAGTCCTCTCCTCGGCACCATTCTCTCCCCAGCCAAGCCTTGCGCGCACTTCTGAGCGCCTACTGCCATGACGGCCATTGCGGCGCATCTCGACGCCCTCTATCGCACCAGTCGCGATGGACGATCCTACGAGATCAATCAATGGGACGCCGGTGAGCCTCCCCGCTTTCACCTCACCCGGTCACAGAACTGGAGGGGCTGGCGGCTGCGGCACGACCTGGATACGGAGCTTGCCGCGGCGCTCGAGGCACTTGTGGCGGCCGAACCTCTTGGGGATCCCAGGGCTGAGCCGCTGCTGGCGCGGCAGGCACGAGCGCTGCTCACGGGTGCAACAGAAGGCCCACCGCCGGTCCTTCGTTTCGGTCCCGTCTTTCGCTTCCCTGAGGTTTTCCCTGACGCTCCACACGCACCGTTGCCGCCCGGTGCAGAGGTTCGGGCACTGCAGCTCTCGGACGGCAATCTGTTGAGCGCCATGCCGGATTGGCTACCCGATCTACCGCACCGGCATCCTTTTCTGGTTGCCCTCCTGGACGGACAGGCGCTCGCCGTCTGCGCCAGCGTGCGGATCACGGCCCGGGCCCATGAGGCCGGGGTGGAGACCCATCCCGATGCCAGGCGCCAGGGTCTGGCCCGAGCAGTCGTAGCTGCCTGGGCCAGGGCCGTCCGCGACCTCGGCGCCGAACCGCTCTACTCGACCTCCTGGGACAATTCAGCCTCACAAGCTGTCGCACAGAGCCTCGGGCTGCGCCTGATCGGCACGGACTGGTCGCTCACCTGACCGGCACGGCGTGGCGGGATGTCAGTCATCCGACTCACCGCAGGCTGTAGCAGGAACGTCACAGAACCTCTCTACTTTGGAACGGTTTGTCCCGTCGCCCGGCCAGAATGCCCGCCAGGGGCGAGGCGCGGATCCGTCGTTCTCACGCGAGATGCCACGTGCTCGACAAGGAGTAACCCCTGGACATTGACAGCCGCAGCGGCGCCAGCAGTGAGGATCAAGGATCGGAAGGGGCAGGCTTGCTGGTCTGGCTCGGCGTCCTGTTCCTCGTTTACGTGCTCCTCGCGGGCGTCGGACTCATCGGCGACGGCTTCAAGCTGGCCTCCGGGGGTGCGGCCGGGGCTGAGCGCATCTTCGCTTTCGCCAGCAACCCCATCGTCGGAGTCATTCTCGGAATTCTCGCCACGGCCCTCGTGCAGTCCTCGAGCACCGTCTCCTCAGTGATCGTCGGCCTGGTTGCCGGCGGCGTGCCCGTGAGCGTCGCTGTGCCCATGATCATGGGCGCCAACATGGGCACGACGATCACCAACACCATCGTCAGCCTCGGCAGCATCAGCGAGAGAGGCACCTTCAGGAAGTCCTTCCAGGCCGCCACGGTGCACGACTTTTTCAACCTGTTCAGCATCGTCGTGTTTCTGCCCATCGAGATGCTGTTCCATCCCCTGGAACGGAGTGCCGAGACCATCGCGGGCTGGTTCGTGGGCGGCGACGCCGAACGTTCCGTGGCCGATTTTAATGTCCTCAGCGCGGTGACCCGTCCGGTCAGCGATTTCACGCTGGGAGTTCTCGATCCGCTGCCCGCCAACCTCGGCGGGATCATTGGCGTTCTCATTGGTATCGGGCTCGTCGTCCTGTCGGTGCTGCAACTGGGTCGGCTGCTGCGCGAGGTAATGACCGGCCGGGCCCGCACGGTAGTCGACCTCGCTCTGGGTCGCGGCCCCCTCATGGGGATTACCTCGGGCACCGTCGTCACGGTCCTGGTCCAGTCTTCGTCGACCACCACCAGTCTGGTCGTCCCCCTTGCCGGCACCGGCGTGATCACGATCCGCCAGGTGTTCCCTTTCACCATGGGCGCCAACATCGGCACCTGCATCACCGCGCTGCTCGCCGCCACGGCCATCTCCGGCGCAGGCCAGTTCTTCGCCCTGCAGGTAGCCCTCGTGCATCTGCTTTATAACGTCATTGGCGTGCTCGTGTTTCTGACGATCCCCGTCCTCAAAGACCTCCCGGTACGCTGCGCTCAGGCCCTGGGAAATCGGGTGGAGGAGAACCGCTTCTGGGCCTTCGGCTACGTGTTCGCCGTGTTCTTTCTCCTCCCGGGTGCGGTGTTCGCTGGCGAATATCTGTTCGGTGCACCGGAGGAAGAAATCCGGCAGGCGCGGGAAGCGGAGGAGGCAAAGCAGGCCGAGGAAGGCGCGCTCGGCGAAGGCCTGATCATCGATTGAGCCTCAGGCGCTGCACCGAGGGGAAACCCGCCGGTGGCGCAGATCCTTCAGCGCCTCGTGCCGTAGCCGAAGTGCTTGAGCATGGGCGCACAGAGAACGGTCACCACCCTTCGAGCACCGGCGCCCATCCGTGCGCGCCACTCGTCGTCCGGCTTGATGCTGACCTTGCCAATGTTGAAACGGCTGGGATTGCCACTGATCGAGTGCTGCGGCTGCACGCCGACAGTGGTTGCATCGTACCAGCACAGATCTTCTGTCCCGGAAACGCCGCAATGAGCGAGGATACGATCAACCGTGGACCGCGGATCCTCACAGAAAGACTCGTAGCGAACCATCATGTAGCTGCAATCCTCTCGAGACCGGAACCAGAGACCGAGGAAGTTGAAAACAATCCAGTACACGGAGGATTTGAACGCCGAATAGCGAGGCAGGAACTCGTTGCTGGTTTCTTTCGTTTCCCGCTTGCGCGACCAGGAGTAAGCAACGGCCCGCGGATCACGGACGAGGTGAACGAAATGCACCTCGAGGTCTTCACTGTTGAGCAGATTGAGCACGTAGGGCGGGGTTTTGGAGGCATCGACGAGGATGTCCTTGTCGCTGGTTTCCGCCGCAGCCTGATACACCGCTTCGAGATCGGCAATCTCTCGGGCATTCCGCGTGCGATACCGGCGAACACCGCCGGTGAGCATCGCCAGCAGCTGTCGCCAGGTCGCCCCACTGCCGATGCTCGTCGTTTGATGTTCTGCCAGCGCAGCGTTGGCGTCGATGTCGGTCCGGCCCAGTACCTTGGTCCAGAACTCGCACTCACTGAAGATCTCGCCGCAACCGCAGCGCTTGTTCTCGATGATGCCCCGGTCCCAGATGTAGCGCAGTTCGCCCACGGAGGTCGCCGCAGGATGCGACCCGAGCACGTTGGCGATGACGCTGCTGCCGCTGCGCCCCCAGCCGCCGAGAAAAATGACTTTCCGTTTCGCCATGCGTATCAACCCGCTTCGATCGGAACGGCAGTGGGCGGCTGAGCGGGCAGCATTTCGGGAATGAGGCGACCGTCAGTTCCCTCGAGCTCCACGCCCAGCATGGCGGTGATGGTCGGGGGAAGATCAGCAACGCTGATGGCGCCGAGGCGAGTGGCGGGTACCCCTTCGCCGGAGAGGAAGAATAACCCGTCGTCTTCCGTGTGGTCGCCGGTTCGATGGTTCTTGAAGACGAATCGATGACTGACGTGGCCCACCGCTTCGGAGCGGGCCTCGGTAATGGGGCCGCCGCGATGCCAGAGCACCAGCAGATCCGGCAACCGATCCGAGCGATCACCTGGATAGAGGCTGCTTGTTCGGATGATTCGGGTGACAAGCGGCCGCCCCGTTTGCGGATCTTCGAGCGCGGCGATCTCGGTCTCGAGCATCGAGCAGAGCGCCTCGTACTCCTCGCCGGGTGCCACGGTCCCGCTCGGCTCCCGACCCCGCAGATTAATCCGCACTCCTGCCGTGCAGTCGTTGACGATGACCTCGAAAAACTTGCGATTCGCTTTGCCGGGCTGCACGAGGTTGGCTTTCAGCTTGGGCCAGAGCAGCTTCTGCAGCGGCGTGAGTAGCGCGCGGAGCGGTCGGGGCACATAGGTCCAGGTGGCCACCATGTTCTGCGCCAGACCCTGACGCCGCTTCGGCGACTCCCGGCCCTCGAGTTTCAACAGCACCTCATCGAGGAGATGAGTGCCCGTGTAGGCGGGCCCAATGCCGTGACTGCAGAGCACGAGCAGGCGATCGTTCGGGCCGAGGGCAGCCTTGAGTTCCGCCAGCGCCGCGTCGAGGCCCTGGTAGACGTCCTTCAGCGGATCACCGCCCAGCGCCTCGGCCAGTTCCCGGTCATGAAGCGGGTGCTGCTCATCGTGCAGATGCCAGAGCTGATGGCCTGCGCAGTGGCACTCGCTGAACACCTGGAAGAGCAGCGGGTCGTCCCGGCCGTCGAGCAGTTCGAGCATGAAGCGCTTGCGGGTCTCGATCCGATCGATGAGCCGATCGCGGAATTTCTGAAAATCCGAGAGGGTGTTCAGCGTTGCAAAGTCACACTTCCCGATCGGATCAATACCGTAGCGACCGACAACGTCGCTCGAGAACGACGCCGGTTTGGAAACCGTGTGGCCATCCTTCCAGGCGGAGTGCGAACACCAGTCGACGAGCTGCGTAACGCGCTCTTTCGTCGAGAGGAACGCGTAGGGCGCATCAACAACCACGGAGTCACGTCCGGCGTTGCTCAGCACATCCCAGAAGGGCGGGAACTCGTCCCGAGGCAGATCAATGTCGGCATGTTCGTAGGTGCCGGAAACGAACTGCGTTGTGCCGCGAAAGCGTCCCGTTCGCCCCGGCAGAACGCCGGTGTAAAAAGTTGGCCAGACAGTACCAGCAACCATGCCCGTCGGATTGCTCGAGTCGCCCCAGAGGCTCTCCTGCATCAATCCCGCGAGGGTTGGCAGCGCACCCTCTTCGGCCCAGTTCAGGATAAGGTTGCGATCGCCGGCGTCGACTCCAACGATGATGAGACGCCCGGATGCTGCTACTTCACTCATGCGTACCTCACTCTGCAAAGCCCCTGCGCTGTTTCACGGCGGCCACCAGCCAGTAGGGAATCGCCAGCATGACAACCGTGGAGAGCACACCCAGGTAGGAGCGCACGGACCAGCCGTCGAAATACTGGAGTTGAGCCCGCAGGCGATAGAACAGCGATCGCCGACGATGACCGAGGGACAGGCCGCTCGGGTTGTCTTCCTTGTGAATCAGCACTTCCGGAAGGTTGGCCGTTTCAAACCTGCGGGTCAGGCGAAAGAAGATTTCGTAATCGCTGGCGATCGGATAGGCCGGGTCATAGAGGCCTACCTCGCGCAACGCGGACAGGCGGATCATGCTGGCCGGGTGCGCAAAGGCCGAGACGAAAGGCATCCGCGCACGGATTTCGGCCGACGTTACCGGGGCCCGGTAGGTGTAGAGCGGCTTACCGGCCATGTCGACATACTCCGCCCAGGCCCCGACGACGGCCGTAGCCGGGTGGTCGTCGAGGTAGGCGGCCTGCGTTCCGAGACGCTCGCCAATATCGATGTCACCGGCATCCTGGAGCGCCAGATAGTCGAAGTCCGCCGCCAGAATCTCGCGCAGGGCCGTATTTCTCGCCTCTGTGCAGCCGCGATTTTCGGGCAGGGTGATCAGCCGGATCGGATGACAGTAGCTGCAGGCGTCGAGGCTGAGCGGCGGCTCACTGCCGTCGTCCACCACATAGATCTCCGCATCAACTTTCTGCGAGTCGATGGAGCGCAGCGTCCGTTCGAGGTCGGACGCCTGGTTGTAAACCGGGATCAGTACTGCAATTCGGCTCATCGATGGCGAGCGTTCGGGAGGCCAGTCGAAGCAAAACCCTAACCGCTTTCGAGGTGCGGTTCAGTCTTTGCAAAGTAAGTATTACATAAGCCTCGCTAAACCCTACGAATCCTCGACATTCGCCGGCGCAGGCCTCGCTATATTCTGTTTTCCAACACGCACTGCGTGCCCGAAGTCGTTGTCCAGAGCGGTATCCATGGAAACGGAATACGAGGCGCTTCCGGCGCTCAAGCAAACGCGCAAACCACAGAAGCTCGGGCTTTCGCCGCCGGTGCTGTCGGCCTTCACGGCATCGCTGGATGCCACCATCATCGCCGGCACAGGCCTGCTCATTTATCTCGTCTACGTCCATGGGCTCGAGCCGCACCTGCTCAGCGCCTATCTGGTCGCCATCGCCGCCATGACGGGCCTCTGCCTGCAGACCTTCTGGTTGGCGGGTTTTTATCGCTTCGGCAACATCGTTGACCCGGTCCGTCCCCTGACCCGGTTGATCGCCATCTACAGCGCCGTTTTTCTGATCCTCCTGGCGACCGCCTTTCTGCTGAAGATCTCCGACTCCTATTCACGGGTCTGGGCCGTGGTCTGGCTGGTATCTACCGTCGTTCTGTTACCCGTCGGCCGCATGGCGTCCGCGCGGATGCTGGCTGGTCTCGCCCGACGGGACGTATTTGGCAGGAACATCGTCGTTTACGGCGCGGGGGCCCAGGGCGCCGCCATCATCCGGCACATCGAGAACAACAACCGCCCCTGGGATCGGGTCATTGCGGTGTTCGACGATCGGACAACGCGCACCGAAACCGAAAGCATGGGCTATCCCGTGACCGGCGACCTGGACGCTCTTCTGGACTGGGCCCGGGATAACCGCGTGGACGAAATTCTCGTCGCTCTGCCCTGGAGCGCCAACGCGCGGCTTCTGAGCGTGACCGAGTCTCTTTCCGTGTTGCCTTCCGACGTGCGCCTGAGCCCGGAGTTCATTGCCTCAGACCTGCTCCATCGGCAGATAAGCTACATGTTCGGCGTGCCCATGTTGAACCTGCTGACGAGGCCGGTTTCCGGCACCTCTGCGATCTGGAAGCAGGCCATGGACTACCTGCTCGGATTCATTTTCCTCCTGATTGCGGCGCCAATCATGCTGGCGATCGCCGTCTGGGTGAAACTCGACAGCCCCGGCCCCGTGTTCTTCCGCCAGCCCCGCTATGGCTTCAACAATCAGCTCTTCGATATGTTCAAGTTCCGGACGATGCACGCCTCCATGTCCGATCCAACGGCATCGAAGCTCACCGAGCGCAACGATCCGCGGGTTACCCGTGCCGGTGCTTTCCTGCGCCGCTCGAGCCTCGACGAACTGCCGCAGCTGTTCAACGTGCTACGCGGCGAAATGTCCGTGGTTGGCCCACGCCCACACGCCGTGGAGGCAAAAGCCGGGTCAAGACGCTACGAGGAAGTGGTGGAGAAGTACGCCTTCCGGCACAAAGTGAAACCCGGCATGACCGGGTGGGCACAGGTAAACGGCTGGCGGGGCAACACGGAGACGGAAGACGACCTCATCGGCCGCTTGGAACACGACCTCTACTACATCGACAACTGGTCCGTCGCGCTCGATCTGGTAATCATCCTGCGCACCTTCTTCGTCATGGTGCGCGGCGAAAACAGCTACTGATCTTCGCCCTCATCCGACGGCTGATCGGTCGCGGTGTAGACCGCCAGGGTCTCGTCGACCATTCTCCTGATCGAGTATTCCGAGGCTATACGCCCCGACTCGCGACCGAGGCGGTCCCGGAGCGCCGCGTCGCGGATCAACGCCCCGAGATTCGCCGCCAGACCTTCACGGTCGCCCTGCATCGAGACGAGACCGTTCTCGTTGTGGCGCACGATCATGCCAACGCCACCCGTTTGCGTCATGACAACGGGCAGCTGATTCGCCGCGGCCTCGAGGAGCACGTAGGGAAAGGCTTCGTAAAGGCTGCTCAGAGCAAACACGTCCATCGCGGCCATGTGGTCGAAGCCATTCACTGCGCCTAAGAACTTCACCCGGTGTCTGACGCCGAGTTTCTGCGCCTGATCTTCCAGCGATGATCGATCGGGTCCATCACCGACGATCAGCAGGTGCACGTCCCGGTCATGGAGATCCAGCATGGCAAAGGCACTGATGAGTCGATCGACGGACTTCTGGTCCGACAGGCGCCCCACGGTACCGATGCAGATGGATTCGGGCGCGAGCCCGAGCGCCTCACGTCGATAGCTGCGCAAGGCCGTCTGCGGACGGGCGTCGATGCCGTTTGGAACGACGCAGAGCCGTTCCGCCGGTATGCCAAGCTCGAGGGCATGATCCCGTTCGAAGTCCGATACGCAGATGATCGAGTCCGTGCGCCGCGCGAGAAACTTTTCAATGGTCCCATAAACCCTGCCCTTGAGCCTCTGCCGATCATTCAGGGAGACGAAGGCATGCGGGGTGTACACGCAGCGCGGGCGGTCTGAGCGCAGCCACAGCGCGAGACGGGCCAGGCCGCCTGCCTTGGAACTGTGGGCGTGAACGACATCGAAGTGGCCGTGCTCATTAATGAGCGCCCGCAGCTGACGGAGGTGGCCGAGATCGTGGAAACCAGGCTCCCGGCGCATATCGAGGGTGTGCAGCACACAGCCCGATCGCCCTTCCAAGCCCGCGAAGAGACCTTCCTCAGCACGCTCCGGTGAATAAGCAATGACAAGCCGATGACCGCGATCGAGCAGTCCCGCCGCAAGATCGGCTACGTGCCGGCCCGTCCCACCGGCAGCCGATTCGACGACCAGCAGGATACGCAGGCCAGACATCGTCGCGCTGTCCGCCTCGAGCCTGCCGGGCTCAGGCGGTGTGGTAGGAAGACACGGCTTCGCCGTAGACGGTCGAGTCTCCGTAGCCGTAGCTTTCATTGCGCTTCATATCAACGAGCGTGAGCAGACCAACGACCAGCGGTGCCCCGGCAGTTTCCAGCTGGGTTGCCGCAGCGCGCACAACCGGCCGCGCCGTTGCTCCCCACTTGGCGAGGAGCAGCGTTACGTCCGCAAGCTGCGCAAGAATCCGCGCATCGGTAGCGGCCATCACAGGCGGAGAATCGATCACAATCAGATCGAAGCGCTCTTTGAGATCGCTGAGCAATTCCTGCATCGCCTTGGAACCCAGGAGATTCGGCGCGTTCGGAGTCGGCATGCCCGCGGGCAGCACCGTCAGGCTCGACCACTCACGCTCGACAAGCGCGTCATCGATGGTGGCACTCCCTGCAAGCACGTTGGTCAGCCCGGGCTCGCGGTCGATTTCCGTCTGCAGATGCACACCTGGCTGCCGCACATCCGCATCGATCAGCAGCACCCGCTGACCGGCCATGCTTTGCACCGTAGCCAGACAGCTCGCCAGCACGGTTTTGCCTTCCCCGGATACCGATGAAGTGACCAGGAGCGTTTGTGGCGTCTTGTCCGGTGACGCGAGCTTCAGACTCCAGTAGACGTTGCGTACGGACTCGCGGAAAACGGAGGCAATTTCTCCCGCCAGATAGCCTGGATAGGTTTTGTAGTCTCCGAGGTCAGCAATTTTTGGCACGAAGCCGATGGCGCCCAGGCCGATGGCCCGTTCCATCTGTTCGCCGCTGCGCAGGCCGCGGTCGGAGACCTCCGCGAAAAGGACAGCCAGAACGCCAACAATGACACCGCCAATGAGCGCCAGACCCAGGACAATGGCTGTCTGCGGGTACGCGGGCTCTACCGGCGCATCCGCCCTGGAAACGATGGAGGCATCCGCCTGCTGAAAATTCTGATCTTCCTGAGAAATGGTCTCCTTCTGGCGGGCAAGGAGCGTATTGAGAAGCGTTCGATTGGCGTCGGCTTCCCGTTCCAGAGCCCGCAGCAGAATCTCGTTCTGGCTGGTTTCAGCCGCCTGCGACTTGAGCCCCTCCAGGCTCTCTTCGAGGGAATCCTCGCGCGCCCTGGCGACGCTCACCTGATTACGCAAACCGGCGACAATCTTGTTCACCTCCGTCTCGATGCGGCTCTGGAGATCTGCAGCCTCGGCACGAAGCTGCACCATGCGCGGATGCCGGGGGCCCAATTCGCTGGAGAGCTCTGCCACTCGCCGCTGCACCTGCGCTTCCTGCTCCCGCAGTCGTTGAATGAGCTGAGACTGCAGAACTTCGAAGGTGGTCTCGGCCGCCGAACCCCCGCTGCTTGCGAGCTCGACCTGAGCGAGACGCGCTTCCGCCTCAGCCCTCGCACTTCGGGCGATCACCAGCTGCGTATTCAGCTCTGTGAGCTCCTGAGATGAAAGAGTCGCGCCGTTACCCTCGAGCAGCCCGTATTCGCCTCGCGCACGTTCCACTTCGGCTTCCGAGGCCGCCAGGTCATCCCGCAATTCGGCAATACGCGTGCTCATCCAGCTGTTGGCCTTTGCCGTCAGCTCATACTTACTTTCGAGCCGTGCGTTCAGATAGGCGTCGGCGAGCGTGTTGGCGATGAGAGCGGCTTTCTCCGAGTTCTCCGAACGAAAACGAACGGCAATGATCCGCGAGTCCTCGAGGGGAACAACATCGAGGCGATCCTGGAAGGCATCGATAACGGCACTGCGCGCCGCTTGCTCCGACAGAGGTTCAGACGCGGCAAACTCCGGATCGTCCAGGAGATCGAGCTCATCCACGACTCTTGCGGTGAGGGAGCGGGAGGCAAGGATGTGCGCCTGGCTGCGCACGGATTCTTCATCGCCCGAGAGGCTGCTCACAACGGATTCGAGGGTGACGATACGGGGCGCACCATCCGATTCGATCAGCAGCAACACCTCGGCTCTGTATTGCGGCGTGACCAATAGGATGACTGCCGCGGCTGCCAGGAGCGCAACGCCAACCACCGCCGAGAGCAGAAGGGCACGCCGGCGAAGGATCCCGAGCAGTTCCGTGAGATCCAGCGTTTCGGGCTCATAAACGCGGCGCGGCGCATCATGACCGTTAGCAAGAGATGGGTTAGCGGCCATCAGAAAAACCTCTCCGGCACCTCGATGATATCTCCAGGCAGGACGGGGGTGCTCAGCTCCGCCTTCAGTTCTACGCTGCCTGCAGTGCTTTCGCGCTGAATGACGACCTGTTTCTTCTTCGCCCGATAGGTGAAACCACCGGACACCGCAACGGCATTCAACACCGTCATGCCGCTCACATAGGGGTAGCTGCCTGGCGCCGTGACCTCACCGATGATGTAGAAAGGCCGGTAGGTCAGGATCTCGACGCTGACACGAGGCTGCACGAGATAGTCTGGCTTGAGCGCGCCGATGATGCGTTCTTCGAGCTCAGATGCCGACAGCCCCTCGGCATCCACCTCCCGGATCAGCGGCAGGGAAATCTCACCGGTACTGTTGACCTCGAATTCTCCGGACAGATCCTCGTGACCGAAAACCGTCACCCGCAGCTTGTCGCCGGTGGCAAGGCGATATTCATCACCGCCCCCTGCCGAGGCTTCCACCGACCCCTCCGCCGCGACGACGGAAAACGGGAGCAGCAGCGCTGGCAGTAACAGAAGCAGCCTTACTACTGAGGCTCGCAGTTTCATTCCAGGTCTCCTTAAAGCTGCCCGAGGAGCTTGATGTACAGTCGGTTGATTTTGTATCTCTGACCGTCGATGTCCGCCGGGCTCGTATCCCGATCCTCCCGCAGATAGCCGAAGGACAGCTGCAGGAAATTGTTCATGAAATAGCGGCCGCCGAGCTCCATCGTGAAGATGTCGTCCTTCCGTTCGATGCCCTGGAAGTTGTCCTCGAGGAAACCGATGCCGGCGGCTATGGAAAAGTCACGCCGAAGCTCGTGACGCACATCTACACCAAAACTGGTCTTGGTAATGCCGGAAGCGCCGAGAACGGTCGTATCGTCAATCAGGCGACTCGCAAAGAAGTCGAGGGTTGTCAGACGCGTTACGGCCCAGCTGATGTCGGCGCCAATGGTCGGGCCATCCGCGTCCAGGAAACGCTCATCGACGTATTCCCGGCTGATGTAACCTACAAAGAACTCGCCCTGAATGACATTCGTCAGGTCGATGGTCCCGCCAGCACGGAGTTCGAAGCCATCAGAGCTGCGATCGAAACCGTTCCGATCGATCTCTTCAACAAAGCTGACTTCGTCCAGACGCAGTTCACCGAAATACGCAAAATTCGGGGACGCGGCTCGGCCGAGGCGGAAACCGAGCTGTGAGACGTCCCTGTCCCGGTCGCTGTTCTCGACGGGGCCAACGATGGTTTCAGTGTCTCCGAACTCGATGCTGGTGAAACGAGCGTCTATGCGGAAGAAGTTTCGCGAAGGACGATAGGTATAGGACCCGGCGAGGATGGCCGTGTCGAACTTGGTGATCTGACCAATACCCCGGTCGTCCGGCGAAGTCCGATCTTCGTGTACGTTGCTGAACCGCAGTTCCCCGAAAAGCTCACCGTCACCGACGACGCCGCGACCCGTCGCCCAGAGGCGCCAATCATCGTAGTCCTCCGTCGTGAGTTCGGCCTGCCGCGCAATCTCCATGGACGCGCCAATTTCCCCTTCGGCATTCGGCGACCGCCCGGTCAGCATGACCTGGGGCGTCAGGATGAGGGAAACGTCGTCTTCAGCGCCTTCATCAACCGCGAAGACATTGTCGTTGTAGAGCGTTTCCAGACCCACCTCAGGCAGAAAGCGCATGCCGCCGGCGGGTATCCCCAGAGGATCCAGACCGGCCGTGGCACGATCGGCTTCCGTCGCCGGCGCCATCTGCGCCAGCACCGGTGCCGCCACAAAGACGCCAATCATGGCGACGGCTCGCTTAAGCCAATTCATCGCGTGATTCTCAAAGCAGTACACACCTGGTGTTCCGGCGCTCTCGGTTCTCGTGATTTTCATTCAGGCCCAGGACTCTACAAGCGGCCATCGGACGAAATGTTCCGGTTTGTAACTAGTTGATAGTTCTATCTTTTCTATCCGACAAGATGATCAATGCCCAGGCCATGGCAAGGAGCAGCCAGAAGTGTCGCCAGTGGGTGGAATCGATGAAAAAACTCTGCAGAAGGAGTCCACAGAGGCAGGCCCAGACGATCTGCGCATCGCGTCGAAAGACACCGGTGCGTTTACGCGCCCGGCCAAGCCAGACGACGGACAGAATCAGAAACAGCACAAAGCTCACGCCGCCGAGCCAGCCGGCTTCTACGAACACATGCAGATACAGGTTGTGGGGTTCGAGGCCGAAGACCTCGTCTGTTCGGCCCGGACCCACGCCAACGGGGTCCCCGCCAATGTACTCCGCCACGCGACGCTGAGTATCGAAGCGGCCCCCAGGCTTCAGATCGTATTCCTGAGCAAAGACAAATCGTTGTTCGAGGCGGTCGGCAACCACACCAAAAGAGGTTGCAGCCAGTACCAGTACGACGAGCCCGCCCGCCATGAACAACCCGCCCGCAAGCCATTTCAGGCGCGTCGTCAGGCGGCGATCTTCCAGAAACAGAAACAGAGAAAAGAGGCCCAGAGAAACTGAGTAGTTGATCCACGCGCCACGGGAAAAACTGAGCAGAATCGCCAGAGAAAACAGGCCGAGCATTACGATCTGCGCGGGGCGAAAGGCCCAGGGCGACATGATCCGGTGCAACGTGTACAACGCGGCCGGCACGAGGAAGGGGCCGAAGACGTTCGGATCCTTGAATCCCGCGTGGGCCCGCAGGCCACCGGGCCAGAGCTCGCCGGGGATCATGCCGAAATACTCGAGCACGCCCCAGAGCGCTGCCAGCACCGCTGCACACAGATAGCCCTGCCAGAGCGCTTTCAACATACGCTCACCGTCAACAACAAGCAGGCTAACGATGAGGAGCCAGGTCAGCACCATGTAGGTGCGGATGGCCATGGAACGTAAGGTTTCCAGAGGACTGACGGCGAGCATGGCAGCCAGCAGATTCCCGAGCAGGAAGCACAGCAGGAGCGTCAGAGGCAGAGCCACATCCTTCGGAAAGGCAAGACCGAGGGGCACCAGCGTGACGAAAAGCGCTATGGCCAGAATGTCATAGGGAGCCGGCTCGAAGATCACGATGGAGCTGGTGGCGAGTAACAGCGCCAGGAGCCCAGCGTAGATCGATGTTTTCGACGTGCTGACGGCACCGCCGAGGCTGGACGTCACAGTGAAGGGCTCAGCCTTTGGGAACAGCAAGGCCATGATGAAAGTGTTGTTTCTATACCGCTGACAACATCTTCCTATACTAAGGGGCTGCATTGGTTTGAAATATGATCTTTCTGTATTGAAGTGCCCCCCGGTGCCCAGCTCACCCGACCGGAGGATGTGCCCCTGAGGGGCGCATCCCGCCAGCGTTGAAGCTCTCAGAAGACATTCTCCGACTCCTGCGAGGGTCGTCCTTCGTCTTTCTCTGTCGCGTGGCCGGTGCAGGTCTCACTTTCCTGAGCCAGTTGCTCCTCGCCCGCAGCATGGGTGCCGCTGAGCTGGGTGTTTATGCCCTGGCCTTTTCCTGGTGTCTGCTGTTGGCAAACCTGTCAACGCTCGGTTTCATCCCCGCCTCATTCCGGTTTATCGGCCGAAGCCTGGCGGAGGGCTCGCCGGGTTACGCCCGGGGGTTCCTTGCTTTCGCGAGCCGCACCACCTTGCTGACAAGCGTCGCTATCGCCTCGCTGACGGCGGCATTCACACTCTTCGAGCTCTCCGAAGGGAGTCTGCAGACAGCGCTGCTCATCGGCTGCGGCATGGTGCCGCTACTGGCAGGCATGCACCTGCTTGGGGGATTCGGTAACGCCTTCTCAAATTTTCAGCTTGGCATCCTGCCGACCAGCGTGCTGCGTCCGGGCCTGTTCCTGCTGCTGATCCTCATCTGCTGGCTGACTGACGTCCCCTTAAGCGCAACCTTTGCCATGCTCCTCGGCGCGGCAGCGATTACCCTGGTCGCTGTACCAACGTTTCTCTACGGTCGGATTTTCCTGAACTCGCAGGTTCCTGCCGACGTCGCCAGGCAGACGGACCCGAGCTGGCTGTCCACGTCCTCAGCCCTGCTGGTCGCCGCGCTGTTCACCGGTTACTTCCCGGAACTGATCGTTATCGTCTCGGGAACGCTCCTGGATGCGGAAGAACTGGCCGTACTCCACGTGTGTCTGCGCCTGGCGATGTTTCTGTCTTTTGGCCTGCTCGCCATCGACACGATCGCGGCTCCGGACATCGCCCGGCTCCACGCAGAAGGTGATCAACAGGGTCTCCAGCAGACAGTCACCCGGGCCACGCGCCTGCGCTTCTGGTCCTCCCTCGCCGGCAGCGTGGCCTTTGCCCTATTCGGCGGTTACCTGCTCGCCCTTTTCGGGGAAGAGTTCGTCGCGGGCTATCCGATTCTCATGGTGCTCATCGCTGGTCAACTCGTTCAGGGGGCTGTCGGGCCCGTCGCCCGCCTCATGGGCATCAGCGAATCGCAGAATCCTTATCTCATTGTGTTCGCGACCACGCTGATCCTCGCGATGGGACTGACGCTGGTGCTCGGTTACGCCTTCGGCGGCCTGGGCGCGGCTGCGGCGGCTTCTCTAAGCACCACCATCTGGGGCGTCTGGATGCGGCGTCTGGTCACAGCTCAGCTCGGCGTTGTGCCGCGCATCTTCTGAGGGATCGCAGCGGACGATCACCGCACTCGAACCGGGGATCGCCACCGCCCGCCGTTCTCCATTGAGCGTCATCGCGCCTTCCGGCAGGGCAACGCTGATCGTTGGACGTCCGGGCTGATTGAGCAGGACGAAGCCGCGATCGAAGTCCCTTCTCAGCAGACCACGCCAGTGATAGCGGGTGCCTCTGGCGGCACCCAGATCCAGTCCATAGCCATCCCAGAAGAAACCGGGGGCCGTCCAGTGGAGCTGATTGGAACTCATGAGATCGGCGCCGCTGTTGATCAGCAGATAGGCCGCGAGCCCGTAGGTCCGTTCCTGCTCCGTTGACCCGTAGTCCATGAGCACGACACCCTTGCCATCCGCGTGGACTCGATCGATGAAGGAAAAGAAACGTTGCAGACCCCAGCGTCCGTCGCCGGCCTTGAGACCCGGGTCCGTCGCACCCCGTTCCAGATTGATGTAATCCGCGGCGGCGATCTGCCGGCTGATGGCGGGCAGCGTCGGATCATCTGCGTACCAGATGGCGTTGTGGGCAATTTCCGCCTCCGGTAGAGCCTGCCGGATCTCTTCTAGGAAAACCGCAAAGTTATTCTGCCAGGCTGCCAGAGTCATCGGCTCGCCGGTTCTTGGATCCATGGGCGTCACATGGTCTCCGTTACCGTCGGAGACCCGCCAGGTCAGATTGACGTCGTCCACCCAGATACCGCGATAGCCTTTCGCCATGATCTCGCGCGCTGTATCAATCCAATGCGCTCGAAAGGCGGGATTGCCGAGGTCCGCCGCATACTGTGGACAGGTTCCGTCCTCGCAGCCCCAGGGAATGTAGAGCATCTCCCCGTCCGGGCCCCTCAGGACCCATTCCGGGTGTGCTGCAAACTCCGGCCAATGAGACTTCAGGGCATAGCTGTTCTTGTAGACCCAACCGTTCGGATACCAACTCGTGCGCGTATCGAAGTAGGGGCTGTAAACCTGCATTCGCAGATAGTGGTCGCGCATGAAGGACACCGTGCTTTTCCCCGGACGCCTGGAGTAGCGGTCGAAGTCCCGGTCGGCGATGTTATAGAAGCGGACCTTGCCCTCCGGGGCAGGCTCGATGGCCAGGGCCTGCGGCGCGACCAGCAGGAAAGCCAGCACGGCGGCCAACGTCTGGAAAATGAATCGCAATGCCTGATTCCGTTGCGCAGGGATCCCGCAGTTAACCACGGGCGCGACCCCCAGGCTGCAGTGCGTTGTAAATGGACTTTGTTCCCTGGTGCCGGTCTCAGCTCAGATGAAAGGTCCCGTTGAAGAGGCCAAGCTGCGGCGGCGTCCCGGGAATCAGCAGGAGCTCGGTCAAGCTGCAGTTCGCAAGCCGGTAATCGGCCCAACGCGTCGGGTCCTCCTCGAGCAGTTCCCCAAGCGCGATGCCGAAGGCGACGCCATGACCAACGGCGAGCACCCGCTCCTCGGGATCGTGCTGATCGTGAAGGCGCCGCAGCGCCGGGACGATGCGATCGGCTACATCGCGGAGGGACTCGCCGCCCGGCGGCGCAAAATGCGGATCCGCCGTTGTCCGTTCCACCAGAGCATGTTCCTTCGCGAGCTGTGAGAACGAAAGTCCCTCCCAGTCGCCAATCGCCTGCTCACGGAGTTCGTCGACGACCGTAAGCTCGGCATCAGTCGCTTCCGCGGCGGCCTCGGCAAGCCTCAGGCAGCGACCGGCGGGGCTCGTGTAAATCGCCGCGGGCGGCGTCACCCGGGCTACCCGTCGCACGGTCTTCTTCAGCTGCCGTCGACCGCGAAAGGTCAAAGGACCATCGCTCGAGCCGTGCCAGAGGCCGCGCCGATTCGCGCGTGTCTCCGCGTGCCTGAGGAGCAGGAGCACTATGAGACACCGAAGAGGACGGGACCAGCGGAGGTCGGCATCCGCACAATGACCGCTTCAGCTCGCATCTGACTTCAGACTCACATCCTGGAACTGGAGCTGATTGAGCGTGTAGTAAACGCCACGGGCTGCCATGAGCTCGCGGTGGGAGCCCAGCTCCTTTACCCGTCCGTTCTTCAGGACGAGGATCCGATCGGCTTCCTGAATCGTCTGCAGTCGGTGAGCGATGAGGATCGAGGTCCGGTCGGCCATGATGGCTCTGAGCGCATCCTGAATGAGTTGCTCCGTTTCCGTGTCGATGCTCGCGGTCGCCTCATCGAGAATCAGGATCTCGGGATCGGCGGCCAGCACGCGGGCGAAAGCGAGGAGTTGGCGCTGGCCCTGAGAGAGATTCTGGCCGCGCTCCACCAGCGGTTCGTCATAGCCGCCCGGCAGCGCTTCAATGAATTTGTCCGCATGCACCATGCGGGCCGCTTCTATGGCCGCCTCCCGGCTGATGGCGGGGTTGCCCAGATGGATGTTGTCGAGCACCGAGCCGGAGAAGATATGGAAGTCCTGCAGCACCACGCCGACGCGGGCGCGCACATCGGCCGCGCGCATCTGATTCAGGTCGATGCCATCGAGGAAGATGCTGCCATCGGGAAAATTGTAGAAGCGACCGAGCAGGCGGATGAGCGTGCTCTTGCCGGAGCCCGTGGGACCGACCACCGCAAGCTTCTCACCGGGCGCCACGGTCAGCGACACGTCGTGGAGCACAGGCTCCCGGGCATCGTAGCCAAAGGTGAGGTGGCGGAATTCGATCTCACCGCGGAGGCGCTCCGGAAGCTTTGCCGGGACGGCGGGCTCGCGCACCTGTTCATGCCAGTCGAGGGCCTGGAAGATCCGCTCGGCGCTCGCCATGGCCCGGAACAGGATGTTGTATTGCTGGCCGAGGACCCGGATCGGACGGATGAACATGTCTACGAACTGGGAGAAGAGAATCACCGAACCGAGGGAGATGGACTCCTGCAACGCGCTGCCGCCACCAACCCAGATGATCACCGCGAGCGCCATGTTCACCATGTTGTCCATGAAGGAACCGTAGCTCGACTCGAGGGTGATGGCGTGAAGTTCATGGCTGCGGTTTTCCGCATTGATCTCCCGATAGCGAGCCAGATTGCGGGCCTCCCGATTCGACAGCTGTACCACCTGCATGCCGGACAGGTTTTCCTGCAGGTTCTGATTGAGCTGCGAGACCGTATTGCGGATCACCCGATAAACGCGCCGCGTGGCCTGGCGGAAGAAGTAGGTGATGACGCCAAAGATGGGCACGGCAATGAGCAGATAACCGGTGAGCTCGACATCGATGGCGAGCATGATGGCCAGACCCAGGAAGAACGGGACGAACTCGCCGATGAGCATGCCGAGACCCATGAGCAGATCGAAGAGCGCCTGCACGTCGTTGGTGATGCGGGTCATGATGCGGCCCACGGCAACGCGATCGTAGAAGGAAGACGGTCGGCGTTCCATGTGCCCGAAAAGGTCGTGGCGCATGTCGCGCAGGGAAGCGAGCACCGTGCGGGCAAAGCTCACCCGATGCAGGTGATAGAGCGTGTGGCAGCTGACCGTGAAGAGGCCGAAGATCACGCAGGCGCTCGCAAGCGGAGAGAGTCCCGTCAGACCCACGAGCCACTCGTTCAATGCGTTCATGCCGAAGTCCGGCAGCAGGGCGTCCGGCTCGCCCATGAGCACACCGTCGATGACAACCCGGCTGATCACCACCGGCATGAGGATGGCCAGCGTCGAGGCCAGCAGCACAAGCAGAATGCTGCCCGCCGCAAGGCGCCGATGCGGTCGGGCCCAGCCCAGGATGCGACGCAGATACTGCATGTTCATGGCCTGACCTTCGATGTCTGCTTCGAAGATCGAGTGATCGAGAGGCGCGTCCTCGGCCGTCGACGGCTGCGTGCTCATGACGGCACCGCCTGCAACTCAGCAGCGCCACCGTCGGGCGCTTCGCGGCCGCTGAGCTTGTTGCGCTGGGCAGCTTCGAGGTCCGCATAAAATCCACCGCGGTCGAGGAGCTCCTCGTGGGTCCCCATTTCCACGAGGCGTCCTTCTTCGAGGACCAGAATGCGGTCTGCATGACGGGCCGTGGAGACCCGATGTGAGACCAGCAGCGTGGTGTGATCGCTGCGCACGCGCTTCAGTCCCGAGAGAATGCGCTCTTCCGTTTCCGTATCCACGGCAGAAAAGCAGTCGTCGAGAATCAGCAGCGGTGTGCGGCGGATGAGCCCGCGGGCCAGCGCCGTACGCTGCTTCTGGCCCCCGGAGAGCGTCACACCCCGCTCCCCGAGAATGGTCGCAAGGCCCTCTGGAAAACCTTCGATCGTCTCTTCGAGGGCCGCCGCCTGAGCCACTTCGAGGATCTCTTCGTGGCCGCGATTCGGGTCGTCGTAGGCAATGTTGTCGCCGAGGCTGTCGGCAAAGAGGAAGGGATCCTGCAGCACGAGACAGACCCGTTCCCGGAGAAACTTCAGCGGGAAGCCGCTGATGGGATGGTCATCGAGATAGATGTTCCCGCGCGTCGGGTCGAGGAGGCGCACGAAGAGCCTGAGCAGCGTGGACTTTCCGCTGCCAACCCGGCCGATGAGCGCAATGGTTTCGCCCTGGCTGACCTCGAAGCTGACGTTTTCGAGGGCGTAGCGGTCCTTGCCTTCGTACTGGTAGCTGAGGTTCTGCACGGAGATCTTCCCGGTGAGATCCGGAAACTCGTTGGAGGGACGATCTTCAATCTCCGGTTCACAATCCATGATCTCGAAGAGCCGTGCCGTGCCCGAGGCGCCCCGCTGCCACTGGGTGACCAGGGCGCCGGCTTCCCGTACGGGCCAGAGCACCAGGGCCAGATAGGAGAAGAAAGCGGCAAAGGTGCCAATGGTGATGTCGCCTCTGTCGAGGAGCACGCTGCCGTAGCCGATGATGATCAGGGTACCGCTGGCCGCCAGCATGGGCATGAGGGCACCGAGAAAGGAGGTGGTGGTGAAGAGGTTCAGGTTTCTGTCCGCGAAGTCCTGATTGACCGTGCGGAAACGCTCGATCTCCCGGTCCTCCTGAGCCATGGCCTGCACGGTGCGGATGCCGTTCAGATTTTCCTGAACGAAGGTCGACAGCTCCGCAAAACCCTCCTGCACCCGGCGGCTCTTGGCGTAGATCTGCTTGGAGAACCGGTACGCGATGAAGCCGATGAGGGGCATGGGCAGCAGGATCGCAAGGGTCAGTGCCGGAGACAGGCTGAACATGAAACCCAGGCCAATCACGGCCGTGAGCAGCAGAATCAGCGTCATGCGGATGGCACCGGCAAGAATCTCCCGGCACAGCGTGATGTCGTTGATGGCCCGGGCCATGAGATCGCCGATCGTGAAGCGGGCGTAGAAGCCCGGGCCCTGGAGCTGGAGGTGCTCGTAGAGGCGATTGCGCAGATCGAAGGCCGCATTGACCCCGATCCGCCGCATGGCAATGCGGTAGCCGATGGTCACGGCCATCTGCAGGATCACGCAGACGACGATGGCCAGGGCCGGAAAACTGAGGGCATCCCTTGCGGCCGTGAGATCGAGGCTGCCGTCGGCCAGGCCGGTCTGACCGGCGGCAATGCGATCGATGCCGGTCTTCACGAACAGCGGGATCATGCCCTCGAAGCCACGCGCAATGATCATGCCCAGCACCGCCAGGCCGAAGGATACCCGGTACCGCTTGAGGTAGATGGTCAGCCGTAGCAGAGACTGCATGAGGGCCCCGAATGCCGGTGTCAGGCCCCGATCCGCCTGGACTCTCTCTCAATCCGGGCGCGGCCTGCCGTGGGCAGTTGCGTGAAGTGACTTGTTTCAGCATCCCTTCCGCGAAGGAAACTCGCGGCGAATGCTCGAGCGGCGTAAGCCGTCATGATAGCGAAGACCCGGAAGCTCGAAAAGGACGAGGCCGCCTACGCCCCTGGCAGCGGGCTGTTGCGGCTCCGCCAGCGTCCGACTACTGGCCGCCGTCGTGCCAGCTGACGATGTCGTCCAGTGCTTTCCGTCCGATCGCCGGCACCGTTACATCCTCTGCCGGATAGCCGGTCACCACGATCAGAAACGGCCGCTCGTTGCGTGGGCGCTCGAGGATCTCCCGGAGAAATCCCATGGGCGATGGCGTGTGAGTGAGCGTCGCAAGGCCCGCCTGGTGCAGGGCGGCGAGCAGCATACCCGTGGCGATGCCGACCGATTCCGGCACGTAGTAGTTCTTGTGCTTCCCGCCCGTCGCATCTTCCTCGAAGCGCTCGGCGAAGACGACGATCAGGCACGGGGCGAGCTCCAGAAAGGGCTTCTCGGCGTCCGTGCCCAGCGGAGCAAGGTCTTCGAGCCAGCTGTCCGGGGCACGGCCCGAGTAAAAAGCCCGCTCCTCGACTTCCGCCGCGCGCCTGATCTCCTCCTTTACACCGGGATCAGTGACGACGGCGAAGTGCCAGGGCTGCTTGTTCGCGCCGCTTGGGGCGGACCCTGCCGCACGCAGGCAATGCTCGATGATGTCACGGGGCACGGCTTCCGAAGAGAAAGACCGGATGCTGCGCCGACGGTGCAGATCGTCAGCGAAGGCGCTGGCTCGCTTACGCATCTCAGCCTCTGCATAGCGCTCGTATTCGCGCCAGGGCCGGAAGCCGGCGTCTCCACTCATGGCCACGAGCCAGCCCGCGCCGGATCAGCGTTTCCGGACGACAAGGGAACCAATGGAGTAGCCGGCTCCGAAGGAGCAGATCACGCCGACATCGCCTGCCTGGAAGTCGTCGTGGTAAAGGATGAAGGCGATGATGGATCCGGCCGAGGCGGTGTTCGCATACTCATCGAGCACCACCGGCGCTTCATCCGCCGCCGCGTCGCGGCCGAGGAGGCGCTTGGCGATGAGCAGGTTCATGTTGATGTTCGCCTGGTGCAGCCACCAGCGCTTCACGTCCGGCACGGCAAGGCCCACGGCATCGATCTGGGCGGTCAGGTGTTCGGCCGCCATGGGACAGACCTCCTTGAACACGCTGCGACCGTTCTGGTGAAAAAGGTTCTCCGTTGCGAAGGGATCCACATCCTGTGCGTAGGAAACGTAGCCGAAGTTCGAACGGATGTTGTTCGAGTACACGGTTTGCGACTTCAGGCCAAGCACCTCGAAGGCAGTCTCCGCGGTGCAGTCCTCGGCGTTCTCGAGGACCATGGCGGTGGCAACGTCGCCGAAGATGAAGTGGCTGTCCCGATCGGTGAAGTTCACCTGCGGCGTCGTGAGTTCCGGATTGATGACGAGCACTGCCCGAGCTGATCCGGCGGCGATGGCGTCGTAGGCCCGCTGCAGCGCAAAGGTCGCGGCCGAGCAGGCGACGAGCATATCGAAGCCCGTGCCTTTGATGCCGAGTTCCGCCTGCACCTCGATGGCGATGGCCGGATAGGAGCGTTCCGTGTAGGCACAGGAAACGATGACCATGTCGATGTCGGCGCCCGTCTTCCCGGCCGCTTCGAGGGCGGGTCGGGCGGCGTTCAGCGCCATTTCCGCCTGGTGCGAGAGCTCGTCTTCCGACCGCCGCGGGATCTTGGGCCGCATGCGATTCACATCGAGGATGCCTTCCTTCGCGTAGGTGTAGCGCTGCTTGATACCGGACGCTTTCTCAATGAACTCGACGCTGGACTGCGGTTTTTCAGCCACCTCGCCGGCTGCAATCGCATCGGCGTGTTCCGCGTTGAACCGCTCAGCATAGGCGTTGTAGCTCTCTACGAGCTCTTCGTTGGTGACGAACTCCGCGGGCTTCCAGAGCCCGGCGCCGCTGATCACTACCTGGTTCATTGCGTCACCCTGCGTTATCGGTTGGCTTGGTCTTCGTTAGGGTCGCTGGCAGGACCGAGACGATCAGGGCGTCGGCAGATAACCGCCGTCGACCCCTTTGATGAACACACCTACCGCGTCATGGGCGTGCAGCGATTCGTGATGTTCGATGCGCACCCAGAAGTCTGAGAGCCGCGCGTCGGAATCGAAGCGGTCTTTGAGCTTGCGCCCGGCATCTTCGATGAACATCAGGTTCTGACCGTTGCGCAGAGCGAACTCCTGTTCGTCCTCGCGCTTTACGGCCGTCTGCACCGGTGTCTGCAGCGTATCTTCCGCCGCATCGATGAGGTCCGTAATCGGAAAGTGCTCGATGCCGTCATCGAGGCGCACGAGAATACGCGCATCGCTGCGCTGAGCATGCGGCGTGGCAACAATACCCTGCTCCGTTCCGAGCCAGGCATTCACGTCAGCGGCCGAGACCTGACCGCTGCTGCCGAAGTCCGCCTCGAACTGCTGCTGGATCAGCTGTCGGGCCAGAGCCGCCGACTGCGGACAGGTGGAGGAATACTGCACGTTGAGGGCAAGCTCGAGGGCGATCTCTCCGTCGATCAGTTCCCCGCGAATCGAGACCGGATAGGAGTTCCAGCCCGAGTTGTCGCTGACCAGCGCCGGCCGGCGCAGGTAGTAGTCGAAATCAAACTGGACAAAGGCCCGGCTGGAGAGATCCCGGTGTGACTCGAGCATGCTGCGCAGCAGCAGCTTCAGGCCCGCCGTCGTCAGCGGCCGGGTTTCCGAATGCTCGTCCAGAATCAGATAGAGCCGGGACATGTGAATGCCCTTGGCGTGTGCGTCGCCCAGATTCACGTAAATCTGCACCTTCGACTGCACCTGCCGGATCGCCTGACCATCTTTGATGGCCAGGGGCTGGTGGATGCCCGCCATGCCGACCCATTCGAGGGTGTTCTGCGGCATCTGCAGTTCGTGCCCGGATACATCGGGCATGTTGTTCAGTGCGACCAGATCGGCCTTGTTCATCTCACTCGCCCATACAGTCAGCCAGGCATTGTAACCAATCGTAACGCTTCCGGGCAGTTATCCCGGGGAGGCCCCAAACCGGCTCTCCGCCCCGCTCTGACGGGACGACCGGCGCAAGTGGGTCCCCCTGGACCCGGTACCGGGCCCGCTCCGATTCCGTCCGTCTCGGTCCTTCTCAGTCCAGCTCAGTCCTTCAGAGACTCCCGCTCGCTTGCCGTGAGCTGCCGTGCCTCTTCCTCGAGCATGACGGGAATCCCATCCCGGACCGGGTAAGCGAGGCCGCTCGCCCGGCACCAGAGCTCGTCCACATCCTGACGATAGCTCAGCGACGCCTTGCTCACGGGGCAGACGAGAAGCTCGAGGAGTTTCGAATCGAGGGCCATGACTGTTCCGTTCCTGTCTCGCTACTGAAAAGGGTCTTTCAGGACAATGGTCTCCGCCCGGTCGGGCCCCGTGGAGATGATATCGATGGGCGCGCCCACCGTCTCCTCGATGCGCCGCAGATAAGCGCGCGCGGCTTCCGGAAGCGCGTCGACATCCTTCACACCGACGGTGCTTTCCTGCCACCCCGGCAGCGTCTCATAGACCGGCACGATGTCCGCGTAGTACTCGCTGGCAAAGCGCGGCGTTCCCGCGACCCCGTCCGGGAGCTGATAGCCCGTGCAGATGCGAATCTCCTCGAGGCCATCGAGAACGTCGAGCTTCGTCAGACAGAGACCCGAGATGCTGTTGATCTGCACTGCCTGCCGCAGTGCCACCGCATCGAACCAGCCACAGCGACGCGGCCGTCCCGTGGTAGACCCGAACTCGTTACCCCGTTCGGCGAGGCGGGAGCCGATGTCATCAAAGAGCTCCGTCGGAAAAGGACCGGACCCCACCCGCGTCGAGTAGGCTTTGGTGATCCCGAGGACGTAGTCGAGGTAACGCGGACCGAAGCCGCTCCCAACAGCCGTGCCGCCCGCCGTCGTGTTCGAAGAGGTTACGAACGGGTACGTACCGAGGTCGACGTCGAGCAACGCCCCCTGAGCGCCTTCGAAGAGGATGGGCTTATCCGCTTCCCGCAGCGCGTGCAGCATGGGCACGATGTCCGCGACCATGGGCTGAATCTGCTCGGCAACAGCCGCACAGCGATCGAGGGTTTCCTCGAAGTCCACGGGCTTGGTCTTGTAATAGTTGGTGAGCATGAAGTTGTGGTACTCCATGACCTCCGAAAGCTTTGCCGCAAACCCCTGCCAGTAAAAGAGATCGCCGAGGCGCACACCGCGACGCGCCGCTTTGTCCTCGTACGCGGGTCCAATGCCACGACCAGTGGTGCCGATTTTCTGCGAACCCCGGGCTTCTTCCCGGGCGAGGTCCAGCTCCACGTGATAGGGCAGGATCAGGGGACAGGCCGGCGAGATGAACAGCCGCTCCCGCACGGGAACGCCCCGCTCTTCGAGACCAACGACTTCCCTGAGCAGCGCATTCGGTTCGAGGACCACACCGTTGCCGATGAAGCACTGTACGTTCGTGCGCAGGATGCCGGAAGGAATAAGGTGCAGGACCGTCTTCTCGCCATCGATGACGAGGGTGTGCCCCGCATTGTGACCACCCTGAAAGCGGACCACGGCGCTGACTTCCTCCGTGAGCAGGTCGACGACCTTGCCTTTGCCCTCGTCACCCCACTGAGTGCCGATGACGACTACGTTACGTCCCATTGTCTGTCTACTTATGAGTTGCTGCGCCCGTCCGGCGCTTCAGGTAACAGGGTCCAGGACCCAGCTACCATCCCGTTCCTTCAATTCCCGATCACAGCGCTCGGGCCGCACATCGTTCTCGCCAAGGGCGAGCAAAACGGCTTCTCCTGCTGACCGGAGTGCTCGAATCGCCGCCGCGCGCGCATCGCTCGGCGCGGCCAGATACGGCACCCAGACGGCTCCGCCCGGCGCCGTCCCGGTGACGAGTTCATTCAGAATCACATCAAAGCCCGTCGCGGGCCGCGCCCGACCAAAGGCAGCGCCGATGCCGTCGTAACGGCCGCCCCGCGCCACAGCGCTGCCGCGGTCGGCGTGGTAGGCCGAAAAAACCGGACCATTGTGGTAGCCATAGCCGGTGAGTTCAGCAATGTCGAAGCGCAGGGCCACACCCGGCGCCCGGTGGCCGACGAGGCCGGCAAGCTGTTCGAGGCCATCGAGCGCTTCGAGCACCGAGGCGCTGATCGGCGCCGGCAAGGCCGCACTGGTGAAACACGCTCGTGCTTCAGCAAGCACGCCCTGCTCGCCCATGAGGCCTGGCAACGCGGTCAACACCGCAGCCCGTGGATGCCCGTCGAGCAGCCGCGCAATGTCGGCTTCCGCCTTATTCTGCATGGCCTCGAAGAGCTCGGCGGAGCGCTGCTCGGAGAGGTCGAGATCCTTCGTGAGGCTCTGATAAATCCCCATGTGGCCGAGCACCAGAATCGGTTCCGCCAATCCCGCCGCATCGAGCACCTCGAGCATGAGTGCCACCACTTCAGCGTCTGCCGCAAGGGTCGGAGCCCCGAACAGCTCGGCACCCGCTTTCAGCGGTACCCGGCGATCGAGAGACGAAGCGGGATTCGCGAAGACCACGTTGCCTGCGTAGCAGAGACGCTGCACCCCGCTTTCCGGCCGGCTGTGGGCGTCCACCCGCACGGCCTGCGCCGTCATATCTGCGCGCACCCCGAGCAGCCGTCCGCTCTGCTGATCAACGGTCTTCAGCGTCTGCAGATCCATGTCGCTGCCGGCACCGACCAGCAGCGCGTCGAGATATTCGACGACTGGAGGATCAATGTACTCGTAGCCCCAGGCGCGGAACACGTCCAGTACCCGGCGCCGGGTGATTTCCAGGGCCCAGGCGTCGGGCGGGAGCAGCTCATCAACCCCCGCGGGCAATCTCCAGTTGCGATTGGTCATGGTACGCCTGCGGAGGGCGGGGCGCGGCTAGAACCGGCGCACGCCGCCGGTCAGGGGCCGCCTTCTTCCCCTTTCAGGTACTTGAAGAAATCGCTGCTGGGATCGAGGACCAGCATGTCGCCTTTGTCCTGGAAGACGTTCGCATAGGCGTTGATGCTGCGATAGAACTCGTAGAAATCCGGATCCTGGCTGTAGGCCTGGGCGTAGATGGCCGCGGCCCGCGCATCGCCGTCTCCACGGATTTCTTCAGCTTCTTTGTAGGCGTTGGCTTCAATCACGACGGTCTGCCGGTCCGCATCGGCCCGCACGCCGAGGGCCAGTTCCCGACCCTGAGCCCGGTACTGACGGGCTTCGATCTCCCGCTCGGAATTCATGCGCTCATACACGGAGGTGGATACTTCCTGCGGCAGGTCGATGCGCTTCACGCGCACGTCGACCACCTCGATACCGGCATCCCGCTTCATCACCTCATTCAGCGATGACGTCAGGTCGAACATGAGCTTGTCCCGCTCACCGGACACCACCTCGTGCATGTCACGGCTCGAGATCTCGTTCCGGAGGCCTTCGTTGACGCGCTCCTGGAGAAGCCGATTGCCGCGGGCTTCATCGAAGGAGGTCGCCGTGTAGAAACGCTCCACGTCGGCGATACGCCACTTGGCGAAGGAATCCACGATGAGCGGCTTCTTTTCGAGGGTGAAGTAGGTTTCAGCCTGCGAATCGAGGGTAAGCACCCGGGCGTCCGCACGCTTCACTTCTTCGGCGATGGGCAGCTTGAAATGCAGGCCCGGCTCGACGTCGGCTTCGACAACGGCACCGAAGCGCAGCAGGATGGCCCGCTCGGTCTGATGCACGGTGTAGACCGAGTCCATCGCGAGCAGCACAACAACGGCTGCGATCACGATGAGAATGATGTTCTGCAGAGACATAGCGGCCTCCTAGCGGTTGTCGCGGATGCGCCCGGAGGCCACCCGGTCATTGATTTCACGAAGGATCGCATCGGCGATGGAATCCACCGTCTCGCGGTTACCCGGCTGCAGACTCGGCACCTGCGAGCCGACCCGGTCGAGGGGCAGATACATCAGGTTGTTGCCGCCCTCCACGTCCACCATGATCTTGCTGGACCGTGACAGGACTGACTCCATCGCATCGATGTACAGACGATCGCGGGTGACCCGCTCGGCAAGCTGATACTCGGCGAGCAGTTTTGTGAAGCGGTCTGCCTCACCTTCGGCCCGGGCAATCACCTGGTCGCGATAGGCGTTGGCCTGTTCGATGGCCTGCTGCGCCGAACCCCGGGCTTCCGGAATCACGCTTTCGGCGTAGGCATTGGCCGTGTTGATGGTGCGCTGCTCGTCCTCTTTCGCCTTCTGCACGTCGTTGAACGCGTCGCGGACTTCATTCGGCGGCGCACTTTCGTCGATGTTGACGGTGCTGATGAGGATGCCCGTGCCGTAGCTGTCGAGATAGGTCTGGAGCCGCTCCTCGACCTCGGCGGCAATGGCCGCCCGGCCGTCGGTGATCACCTGATCCATGATGGAGCTGCCCACCACGTGGCGCAGCGCACTCTCCGTGGCGTGGTCGAGGCTCACCTCAGGATCACGGACCTTGGTCTTGAAATCCACGGGATTGTTCACCAGCCACTGCACGGTGAGGCTGACGTCGACGATGTTCTCGTCTTCCGTGAGCATCAGGGCCTGATGCCGATGCGAGTTCAGGCGCGTGACGTTGACGATGGACACCCTGTCGATGATCGGCGGGTTCCAGTGCAGGCCAGGCATCACCACGTCTTCCTGGACCTTCCCGAAGCGGAAGACGACGCCCCGCTCCTGCTGATCGACCTGGTAGACGCCGAAGCCTACGTAAACGAGGAGCAGCACGACGGCGCCGATGCCGATCATGCTGGAGCTGATGCGCGCGGGGCCACCACCGCCACCGCCGCCGCCACCCCCGAAAATGCCCGAAAGCTGCTGCTGCAGTTTCTTGAAGGCTTCGTCGAGGTCCGGCGGTCCCTGGTCGCCTCTGCCACCCCAGGGATCCTTGTCTCCCCCACCCGGTTCGTTCCAGGCCATGATTTCTTTCTCCAATACTTCGAAGCTAACGACCCCCGAAGGCACGCAGCCCGGGGCGACTCTTTGTCCGCCACCCGCGCACGACGCTTTCTCCAGGGAATCAGTTGGCCAGGGTTGAGAGTTTATGGACGGGGGCTGCGGGCTGCAACAGAACCGTCGGCAGTGATTCCAACCGCTCGAGGAGGGCCTCGTCGGCCCTCACGGTGAGCTGCAGGCGCCCGTCTTCGGATACACCTTCATCGATGACAGCGCCGGCCTCGTAGAGCCAGGCTCGAGTCTGACCGTCTTCCGGCGCCAGGAGCACCGAAAGCGGCGCCCGGACGCCGAGCGCGTCGGCCAAGGCCTCTCTGAGCGCCTCGAGTCCGTCACCCGTCAACGCGCTGACCTTAACGCCTTGGACAACATCCGGCGCATTTGGATCCGCGAGATCCATCTTGTTCAGCACCATGATCGTCGGCAGATCCCGGGCCCCGATTTCCGTGAGGACGGCGTTGACCTCTTCGATCCGCTCCTCGATCCCCGGTGTTGCCCCATCAACCACGTGCAGGAGCAGATCGGCCCCGGCCACCTCCTCGAGCGTCGCTTTGAAGGCTTCGATGAGAGAGTGCGGGAGCTGGCTGATAAATCCGACCGTATCCGCGATGACGACCTCACCGACGCCGTCGACCGCGAGACGCCGCATGGTCGGGTCCAGGGTCGCGAAGAGCTTGTCTTCCGAGAGCACGTCCGCCTCGGTCAGGGCGTTGAACAGCGTGGATTTACCCGCATTGGTGTAGCCGACCAGGGAGACCGTGGGCGTGTTGGTACGATCCCGGCGTCGCCGCCCGAGCGCCCGGCGGCGTCCTACCTGAGCGAGCTTCTTCTCCGCGGCCTTGATGCGGTCTCCCAGCATGCGCTGGTCGAGCTCGAGCTGCGTTTCACCGGCCCCGCGCAGGCCAATACCCCCTTTCTGCCGGTCCAGGTGCGTCCAGCCGCGCACCAGCCGGGTCTGCGCATGCTTGAGCTGGGCGAGCTCCACCTGCAGCTGACCCTCATAGGTGCGGGCCCGGTCGG
Source organism: Pseudomonadales bacterium (assembly GCA_965230005.1). Classification (GTDB taxonomy): domain Bacteria; phylum Pseudomonadota; class Gammaproteobacteria; order Pseudomonadales; family Azotimanducaceae; genus SZUA-309. Next base: position 3,753,487 of record OZ245934.1, on the reverse strand, counting down.
CAAATATGTGCAGAATCAGCTCCGTGCGGGTCATGACCCGACACTTGAGGGCCTGTTCGAGGTTGCGTTGCTGACCGGCGCCGAGTTCGTGATTCACCACCAGAAGATCGGCCCCATTCGCCTTCATGGCTGCTTTCAGCTCCTCGAGCTTGCCGCTGCCCACATACCATCGGGGATGGGGGTGGTCGCGGCTGGCAGTGACGGTCGCGACGACGTCGATGGCCGCGGTCCGGGCGAGCTCGACGCACTCCTGCAGGGCATCGTCTACCAGGGGCGCTTCGACCGATACCGGCGCCGTTGGCGTACCAGGGAGCGCCGTGTCTTCATCAGCGCCCGGCAGAGGGCCCGCGGGCAGCGGCGGCCGGCGCCCGGCGCTCTCAACCGTGCGTCTGGTGGTGTTGGCGGCCCTGAAGTAGACCTGCAGAACGACCGCTTTGCGGCCAGCGTCCGGACGATCGAAAAACAAGGTGGCTCCTGATCACTGAGACGCCCTGTCCGACCGTCATCGGACCCGGAAGCCTCAGGCTTTTTCGTCCTCCGCCGACTCTTCGGCGTTGGCATTGCTGTTGGAGATCCGCACGTTGCGCGATGGCACAACGGTGGAAATGGCGTGCTTGTAGACCATCTGGCTCACGGAGTTACGCAGCAGCACGACAAACTGATCGAACGACTCGATCTGGCCCTGCAGCTTGATGCCGTTGACCAGATAGATGGAAACCGGAATGCGCTCCTTGCGCAGCGTGTTCAGATAAGGGTCTTGTAAAGAATGCCCTTTTGACATTTACCTGCTCCTTGAATCAGTGCAACGCCGGCGCTCCAGGCGCAGGACGGCACGGTCCTTTTTCTTTGCAATCCACTATGGCTACCCGGACCGGCTTTTGCAAGGTAGAGCGGCGGAAAGCCCCGAATTATCAGCGATTTAGTCCCGACTTCAGACCAATCTGCTCAGCCAGCTTGTCTCCGGTCCCCCGCTTCAGATTGAGCAGCTGCGTCCAGCTTCGCATCCAGGTGAGCTGGCGCTTGGCCAGCTGTCGCGTGGCGGCCAGCGCTTTGTTGCGCATCTCCTCGAAGCTGGTCTGACCATCGAGGTGCTCCCAGACCTGCCGGTAACCGACGGCGCGCATGCTGGGCAGCTCCATGTGCAGGTCGTGGCGCTTCTTCAGACCAGCAACCTCTTCAACGAAGCCACCGGCCAGCATGCCATCGAGGCGCGTCTCGATGCGTTCATGCAGCTGCTCGCGACTGTCGGGCTCGATGCCGAACTCGAGAAGCACCGCATCGAGCCTGGCGCCGACTCCTTCAGAAGTGTTCCAGTGTGAGGAGATGGTTTCTCCCGTCAGCTCGTACACCTCGAGCGCCCGCTGGATGCGGGGGAAATTGTTCGGATGGATACGCGCGGCGGCAGCAGGATCCACGCGCTGCAGACGTTCGTAGAGGGCCTTCGTCCCGTGCTGCTCTGCCTCGGCCTGCAGACGCTCCCGCAGCTCCGCATCGGCCGCCGGCATGGCCGCAATGCCTTCGCGAAAGGCCTTCAGATAGAGCATGGTCCCACCGACCAGCAGCGGGATCCGCCCGGCCTCGAAGGCGGCTCTGACCGCGGCGTCTGCATCGACGATGAACTCCGCGACGCTGTAGACCTGGGCCGGATCGCGGATGTCGATCAGGGCGTGCGGGTACGAGGCCAGCAGCTCCGGCGTCGGCTTCGCCGTGCCGATGTCCATGCCCCGGTAAATCATGGCCGAGTCCAGACTGATGATGGATACCGGATAACGGTCTGCCAGCGCCATGGCCGCCGCCGTCTTGCCAACCGCCGTGGGACCGACGATGGCAACGATGAAGCGGCCGTCCTCCGCCATGCTACTGGCCGCGCAGGAACAAGCCGTCGAGATCGTCGAGGCTTTGCACCAGGTAGGTGGGACGTCCGTGATTGCACTGCCCGGCGTTGGGCGTGCGTTCCATCTCCCGGAGCAGGGCGTTCATCTCGGGCAGGGTGAGCTGCCGGTGGGCGCGCACCGAGCCATGGCAGGCCATGGTTGCAAGGAGCCGCTCTTCTGCCGCCTCGATGCGGGCACTGGTTCCGAGCTCAGAAACGTCGGCGAGCACGTCGCGGACGAGCGCCGCTGCATCGCCCGCCAGCAGCGCGGGCACCTCGCGCACGGTCACGGCTTCCTGGCCGCTCCGTTCGATCACGATGCCCAGGGCCTCGAGGGCAGACGACAGTTCCTCCACCCGGTCCGCGTCACTTTCCGGCACGTTCAGCACTTCCGGCACCAGCAGCCTCTGGCGCGGCACCACCCCGTCCTGACGTGCTGCCTTGAGCTTCTCGTAGGTAATGCGCTCGTGCGCCGCATGCATATCGACAATCACCAGGCCATCGGCGTTCTGGGCCAGCACGTAGATGCCTTTGAGCTGGGCCAGGGCATAGCCGAGGGGCGGCAGATCGGTCTGCACTTCGGCGGAAGACCGGGGCTCGGCCAGTACTGGCGCCGCTTCCGACTGAAAGAGCAGCGCGTCCGCCGCCTCCCGGAGCATCAGGGCCGGCTGCAGCGGCATCGAGGCGGCAGCCGCAGTGCCGGATGCGTTGCCGGGTAAAGTAGCCGGTGACGCACCGCGGGAAACCAGCACCGGCGGTGCCACGGTGTCCGGACGTACGTCCCGGAGCGCCCGGTTCAGCTTGCCGAAGATGAAGTCATGCACGTTACGGCCGTCGCGAAAGCGGACTTCGTGTTTCGTCGGATGCACGTTCACGTCGACGGCTTCCGGAGGCAGGGTCAGATAGAGCACGAACACCGGGTGTCGGCCCCCGAACAGGACGTCCCGATAGGCCTGGCGGATTGCATGGGCGACGAGCTTGTCGCGGACGATCCGCCCGTTGACGAAAAAGTACTGCTGGTCGGCCTGACTGCGGGAAAAGGTCGGCAGGCCGACCCAGCCGGTCAGCGAGAGGTCCGGCGCGGCCTCGTCGATCTCGATGGATCGGCTCACGAAATCGGTCGACAGCACCCTGCCGAGGCGCTCCGCCGGATTGCCGGCCGGCAGCTTCAACGCGCCCCGGCCCGTCCCCTGATCAAGGCTCAGGCTGACGTCGAAGCGGGCCAGGCTGACGCTCCTGATCACCCGGTCCACGTGACTCTGTTCCGTGCGCTCAGCCTTCAGAAACTTACGCCGGGCCGGCGTGTTGAAAAACAGGTCGCTGACCTCGACGGTCGTCCCCGGCGGGTGGGCCGCCGGGCGAACACCGAGGAGCTCACCACCGGCAACCTCAATGGCACTCGCATGGGCGGCATCGGCCTCCCGGGAGGTAATGGTCAGGCGGGCGACAGATGCCACACTCGCCAGCGCTTCGCCCCGGAAGCCAAGGCTCGACACCCCGTCGAGATCCGCGGCAACGCGAATTTTACTGGTCGCATGGCGGCTGACCGCAAGGGGCAGGTCGTCCGGATGGATGCCGTGACCGTCGTCTGTCACCTGCACACGCTTCACACCACCGGCCTCGGTGCGGACGTCGATGCGAGTTGCACCGGCGTCGAGGCTGTTCTCCACCAGCTCCTTAACCAGGGACGCCGGTCGCTCGACAACCTCTCCAGCGGCAATCTGGTTCGAGACGACGTCCGAAAGCTGCTCGATGCGTTGCACGGTTCCTCGCCTCAACCGGCAGGGATCGTGATGACCTGACCCACACGGATCCGATCGTTTTCGAGCCCGTTCACTTCCTTGATACGCCGGGTGCTGGTGCCGTAGCGGACAGCAATGCCGGACAGGGTATCGCCGCGGGCAATGGTGTAGCGCTGACCGCCCTGCTCACGACGCCACGCAACCAGCGTACCTTCCGGCGCCCGATTACCCATGTAGCCGGTGATGCCCCGGAAAATGGCCTCCGCCATCTTTTCCTGGAATGCTGCCGAATTGAGCCGCTTGGCGTCCTGCGGATTCGATATGAAGCCGGTCTCGACAAGAATGGACGGAACGTCCGGAGACTTCAGCACCAGAAAGCCGGCCTGCTCGACCCGTTTCTTGTGCAGCTTCGTGATCTCGCCGATGCGGGCAAGGACCGACTCACCCACCTCGATGCTCGCCGAGCGGTTCGCATCCATGGAAACCTCGAGGATGGCCTTGAGCAGGTAGTCTTCCTGTTCGCCGCTAACGACCTCTTCCTCTACTCCGCCGATGAGGTCCGAGGCGTTCTCACTCGCCGCCAGCCAGCGCGCGGTTTCCGAGGAGGCGCCGCGGTCAGAGAGCGTGTACACCGAGGCGCCGTAAACCTCCGGGCTCCTGAAGGCGTCGGCGTGGATAGAGACGAACAGGTGCGCCTCTACGTCGCGAGCCCGTTCCGTCCGCTTCCGGTGCGCGAGATAGTAGTCACCGGTACGCACCATCACGGCCCGATAACCTTCCGCCGCATTGAGCTTCCGCTCCAGGCGCCGGGTGATGTTCATGACCACGTCCTTTTCGCGGACGCCGCGCGGTCCGAGGGCGCCCGGATCTTCGCCGCCATGACCGGCATCGAGCGCGATGATGACGTCCCGCTTCCCCTCCGGTTTCGGTACGACGGTGGGCCTTACCCGCTTTACCGAGTCGTGAAGGTCGACGACCAGCCGGTGCCCGTAGGGCGCCACGGGCTCGAGCTTGAAGGCTTTTGGGGTGAGCGAGCTGCCGAGATCGAGCACCACCCGGTAGTCGCTTCCCCGCACGGAACCGCGGACGCCGCGCACCCGCTCGCGTCCGAGGGCAACGACGGCCGGATCGAAGCCCGCGGACGGTGTGGTATCCGCCAGATCAACGACGACGCGATTGGGGTTCTCGAGGGTAAAGAGGTCGTAGGCGACATTGCCGCTGATATCGAAAACGACGCGCGTGTATTCCGGGGACTCGTGCATGCGCACGCTGTTCAACGCCTGACCCGCATGAGCAGATCCGGCAGCCGACAGGCAGGCGACGAGAACGCAGCAGGACAGGAACAGAACAGGGCTCCCCGACCGACCAGGCAGCCGTTCTCGCGCCTCAGGGACTGACAAGTACTTCAACGCGACGCCCCTCTCCTTCGAGGCTCAATCGAATTTCGACATCCGGCTCCGGGAGCGCTTCTGCTCCACGCTCCGGCCACTCGACGAGCTTGATGGCGTCGGAGTCCAGCATCTCGTCCATACCGATGAAGGCGAGCTCGTCGCTGTCACCGATCCGGTAGAGGTCGAAATGGTAGACCTCTCGACCGCCCACCTCGTAGGGCTCGAGGAGCGTATAGGTCGGGCTCTTGACGGAGCCGTCGTGGCCCAGCGCGCGAAGTATGCCCCGCACGAGCGTGGTCTTGCCAGCGCCCAGTTGACCGCGGAGAAACACCAGCGGCGCTCCCTGCAGGGTGTCGAGGAGCTCACCACCAAAGGCCACCGTGGCCGCCTCGTCGGCAAGATAGCGGCTGATCGCGGGCGCGCTCACGACAGCGCATCATCCAGCTGCTTAAGCAGTGCTGCCGCCGGCTCGAGGAGATCGGTGGCCAGGAGTGCGCGCCTGCCGATCACGTCCGCCGCTTTGTCAGCCGCGAGGCTGTGCAGGCAGGTGCCGATCACGGCCGCCGTCGCGGGAGCTGCCCCCTGAGCCCGGAGTCCGGCGATCATGCCCGTCAGCACGTCACCCATGCCCGCGGTCGCCATGCCTGCGTTGCCATGAGCACAGATGCCGAGATGCCGGGTGGGCTCTGAAGGCCCTGAGGCAGCGAGCACCGTGCCGGCGCCTTTGATGAGCGCCACTCCCTGAATACGCTCCGCCAGCGCTTCGACACTCGCCAGACGATCGGCCTGGACTGCCGTCAGGGGGGTGCCTAAGAGCGCCGCTGCCTCGGCCGCATGCGGGGTGACGACGGTACCGACCGGCGGGTCCAGCGCCGCGGCGCGCAGCTGGTTCAGACCGTCGGCGTCGATGACCGTCGGCCGATTTGCGGCGAGCACCGTCTTCAGGAGCTCGAGGCCCCAGGGTGCTCTCCCGAGGCCAGGTCCGACGGCAAAGGCGCTGGCTCGGGCAATCAGGTCAGCCCGCGCATCGACATCGTCGGCGTCCACCACCATGAGCTCCGGCCGGCGCGACAGCATGGCGCTCCGGTGTTCCGCGCGGGTGAGGACGCTGACCATGCCGACTCCCACGCGCAAAGCGGCCTCTGCCGCCATGAGCGGTGCGCCCCCCATGGCCCGATCACCGCCAACGACAACGAGGTGACCCAGCGCATGTTTATAGGCACCGGCATCCCGCCGGGGCAGGGGCATGGCTTCGCAGGCCTCCCGGAAGGTCAGCCAGTCAACGCCGGCCACTTGCCGGTGCACGTCGGCACCAACACCCAGGTCTTCGAATTGAACGGTGCCGGCATGAACGACACCAGCACCGGTATGCAGACCGATCTTCCGGCCGATGAAGGTGACCGTTCGCTCGGCGTGGATCGCAGCGCCCGGCGCGGCGCCCGTATCCGCCGAAACTCCGGACGGGATATCCACGGCGATCACCGGCGCAGGACTGGCATTCATGGCGTCAATGAGCGTCGCATAGGCGGATCGCGGCGCACCGTTCAGCCCCGTGCCCAGGAGCGCATCGACGATGAGGTCCCCGTCTAAGGCGACCTCGCCATCGCGGGTCCTTTCGATGGTCACCCCGGCCCGCAGCGCGTCGTCGCGCGCCAGCGCCGCATCGCCGGAGAGGTCCGAGGCTTCGCCCACCTGCAGAAGTCGGACCTTGACGCCCGCCTGCCGGGCCAGCTCCGCGACCACGTAACCGTCGCCCGCATTGTTTCCCTTGCCGCAGCAGACGATGAGCTGGCGGAGTCCGGGCCAGTGGCCGATGATGTCGTCGAAGACGGCCCGGCCCGCCCGGCGCATGAGGTCGATGCCCGGCTGGCCCCCGGTGATGGCGATCTGGTCGAGGCGGCGACTGCCAGCGGCGTCGTAGAGTTGCTCCAGGGGACACATCCATTAGCTTCCGAACGCCGCGCATTATACTGCCGCCTCGTACAGCTTGAGCGATCTCCCCATGGCCGCCGTGGATTTCCAGGCGTTGAAAGCCGACATCAGCCGCTGGGCAGAAGCCCTCGGCTTTCAGGCCGTCGGGGTAACGGATCTCAACCTGTCAGACCACGAGCCGCACGTTCGCCGCTGGCTCGAGCGGGGTTTTCAGGGCGAGATGGGCTACCTGAGCAGAAATCTCGAGAAACGCTTCGATCCCGCGCTCCTGCAGCCCGGTACGGTGCGCATCATCAGCGCCCGCATGGACTACCTGAAACCGGCGACGGAACCGCTGCGCGTTCTCGAGGATCCGTCGCTCGGCTATGTATCCCGCTACGCCCTCGGTCGCGACTACCACAAAACCCTGCGTCAGCGCCTCGCAAAACTGGGCCGACAGATCAGCGCCGCCGCGGCAGACATCGACCACAGCTTTCGAGCGTTCACGGACTCGGCGCCCGTGCTGGAAAAGGCCCTTGGGGAGAAAGCCGGCCTCGGCTGGATCGGTAAACACACGCTGCTCCTCAATCGCCAGGCCGGTTCCTGGTTTTTCCTTGGCGAGGTATTCACGAATCTGCCGCTGCCCATCGATGAGCCGCAGGACGAAGATCACTGCGGCAACTGCCGGGCCTGCATGACCGTCTGCCCCACGGACGCCATCGTCGGGCCGAAGCAGCTCGATGCCCGGCGCTGTATTTCCTATCTCACCATCGAGCACAAAGGCGCCATTCCGGAGTCGCTCCGAGCGCTTGTGGGCAATCGCATCTACGGCTGCGACGACTGCCAGCTCTATTGCCCCTGGAATCGCGAAGCGCCGTCGTCGAAGGAGGCGGACTTCGAACCGCGCCATGCCCTCGATGGCTCAAAGCTGCTCGAGCTCTTCGCCTGGACGGAAGCGGAGTTTCTCCAGCGCACGGAAGGCTCCGCCATGCGCCGTGTGAGCTATGAGCAGTGGCAGCGGAATCTTGCCGTCGCGATCGGTAACGGACCAGCCACAGGCACGGCCATCGGCGCTCTGGAAAACCGGCGACAGACCGCTTCAGCGCTCGTCGCCGAGCACATCGACTGGGCCATCGCCCGCCTGAAGGCGATGCCAGCCGGCTAGTCGAGTTTCAGGAAACGGTCCCGGTAGAGGCGAAGCTCGGCGATCGATTCGCGGATATCGGCCAGCGCCGTGTGCGCGTTCTCCTTCTTCAGTTCTCCGAGGAGCTCCGGGCGCCAGCGTCGGGCCAGCTCCTTCAGGCTCGACACATCGATGATCCGATAGTGCAGGTAAGCCTCCAGGCTCGGCATGTGTCGAGCCAGAAAGCGTCGATCCTGCCAGATACTGTTGCCGCACAGAGGCGCCGTGTTCCGCTCCGCGTGCTGCTCGATGAACGCAAGGGTCGCCGCCTCCGCCTCGAGCATGGTCACGTCCGACTTTCTGATCCGGTCGATGAGACCGGAGGCACCATGATGGGTCTGATTCCACTCGTCCATGGCCGCCAGGGCTTCTTCCGGCGTCGAGATGGCAAACACCGGCCCCTCGGCAATGACGTTCAGCGCCCCGTCGGTGACGATGGTTGCCATCTCGATGATCAGATCCTTGTCCGGATCGAGACCGGTCATCTCCAGGTCCATCCAGATCAGATTCGCCGCCATGGGCTGAGGGTCCTTAAGGCCTCGGGCCTGTCGCTTCTTTGTCGGCTAACATAGCAAACCCTTCCAGGCAGATCAGACGAGAGCACCATCAGCAACGCTGCAGAACCAGACATCATCACGGCGGAAGCGCTCATGGCGCGGCTGCAGGCAGGCGAGCCAGAGAACACGCGCCTGATTCAGGTTACGGACCCCACGGTGTTCGCCCAGTACCACCTGCCCGGGGCGCTGCCCGTCATGCCCGGCGAGCTCGTCCATGGCGCACCACCGGCCCCCGGGCATCTGCCATCGGTGGAACGTCTCACGGCGCTCTTCGGTCGCCTCGGTCACGACGCCAACGTGCACTACGTGGTCTACGATGACGAAGGCGGCGGCTGGGCCGGACGCTTTGCCTGGACCCTGGACGCGATCGGTCATGGACAGTGGTCCTATCTCGACGGCGGCCTTCATGCCTGGGCGGAAGCCGGCGGCGCCCTGGCCTCCGGTCCGGCCGATGAGCCTGCGGCCACCACTCCCGTCATCGAGATCGACCGCGGCCCCATCGCCGAGGTCGAAGACGTACTGGCCGCCATGGAGGCGGGGACAACGATCTGGGATGTCCGCAGCCGTGAAGAGTATCTCGGGCTTCGCTCCGGCTCCGCGCGAGCCGGGCACATCCCGGGTGCCAGACACCTGGATTGGATGGCTCTGAAGGACCACAGCCGGGCAACGCGGCTCACGGAGAGCCTGCCGGCACTTCTGGCTGAGCACGGCATCGATCCGACAGTGCCAACCATCACCCACTGCCAGACCCATCATCGATCCGGCCTCTCCTACATGGTCGGGCGGCTGCTCGGTTTCGCGGACATCCGTGCCTATCATGGTTCCTGGTCGGAATGGGGCAATCGTGACGACCTGCCCATCAGCCGCGAAGACGGCTGATGACGCCCCGCGACCGCAGCTTTATCGCTCTGCAGAGACTGTTGCCGCAGCACGGCCTGTCGCGACTGATCGGCTGGCTCGCGGCGAGTCGAGCCCGATTCATCAGCCAGCCCTTTATCCACACCTTCGCCCGGGCTTATGGGGTCAGCCTCGAGGAAGCTGAAGCAGAGCGCCTCTCGGACTTCGACTCCTTCAACGCCTTTTTTACCCGGCCCTTGAAGACCGGTGCCCGTCCCCTCGAAGGGGGTGACGAAACAGCGGTGTCGCCGGCGGACGGCGCCGTGAGTCAGGCGGGTGCCATCACAGCGGGTCGCCTGCTGCAGGCGAAGGGTCACAGCTACGCCCTGGAGGCGCTGCTGGGTGATCGGAAAGCGGCTGCGGCCTTTGCCGGTGGCACCTTCGCCACGGTTTATCTGGCCCCCAGCGACTACCACCGCGTGCACCTGCCTGTTGCCGGCCGGCTGCAGCAAACCCTGACGATCCCCGGCGCCTTGTATTCCGTGAACGCCACCACGGAAGCCGGTATCGAAGGTCTCTTCGCCCGCAACGAACGCCTCGTGTGCCACTTCGAGACGGCCCGGGGTGCCATGGCCGTCGTCCTCGTCGGCGCCATGATCGTTGCCGGCATCGACACGGTGTGGAACGGTCCCGCCTCGCCTTACCGGGCGCAAACGCTGACCGAGCACGACAGCCTTGCCTTCGAGCGGGGCGCAGAAATCGGTCGCTTCTTCCTCGGCTCCACGGTCATCGTCTGCTTCCAGGCTGGACGCGCTTCCGTCGCACCGGGGATCGGTGTGGGCAGCACCATCCGCATGGGCGAACGGCTCTTCGATCTGCACTGACCTCAGTCTGCTCAGGCCCGGTCCCAGGGGAAGGGCTGCACAGCCTCGATCCGATCGACACCGAGCTTGAGCATGAGCAGTCGATCAACGCCCAGGGCGACGCCCGCACAGTCCGGCAGGCCCGCTTCCAGCGCAGAGAGAAACTTCTCATCGACGGTCCGCGGCGGCAGGCCGCGGGCGCGCCGCTGCTCGAGGTCCTCGTTGAAGCGCTGACGCTGCTCCAGCGGATCCGTCAGCTCGTGATACCCGTTCGCGAGTTCCACGCCGTCGATGACGAGTTCGAAGCGTGCGGCCACGCTCGAATCATCGGCGCAGAGCCGGGCCAGCGCTGCCTGCGCTGCGGGATAGCGGGTGATGAACCAGCGGCCACGCAGAGCGGCCGTTGCTTCTGCAAACGCAAGGTCGAGGGCATCGGGATCGTCATCCGGCACGGGACCCGCCTGGCGAATCAGGTCGCCGTAAGCGATGGTCTCGTAAGGTGCAGGCCCGAGAACCTCATCCACCAGCGCAGCAACTTCATCGCGCAAAGCCTCGTCATCGAAGCCGAGGCGATACCACTCGAGCAGCGTGAACTCCGGATTGTGCAGGCGCCCCTGCTCGCCGGCCCGGAACACCGGCGCCAGCTGGTAGAGCGACGGCGCACCTGCCGCGAGCAGCCGCTTCAACTGGTATTCCGGCGAGGTCTGCAGAAAGCCGCCGCCGGTGACGGCGAGTGAATCGATGTGGAGGTCCGTGACCGTGTGCTCGGCGATCAGCGCCGTCTGCACCTCGAGTACCGTCCGTTCCTGAAAAAAACCGCGGAGTTGGGTGAGCAGTTCGGCACGCGCTTCCAGGGCTTCGAGGCTGCAGCTGGGGGCCCAGGCGTCGCTCATGAGTTTCGGCCGGAGCCCCGGGGCGACCGCTCAGGCCCGGCTGACGTACTCGCCGGTGCGGGTATCGATCTTCAGCACATCGCCGGTATTGATGAACAGCGGGACTTTGACCACCGCACCGGTGGAGAGCGTCGCCGGCTTGGTGCCACCCTGAGCCGTATCACCCTTCAGGCCTGGGTCGGTCTCCGTGACTTCGAGCTCTACGAAATTCGGCGCGGTAACGGAGATGGGAGCGTCGTTCCAGAGCGTCACCTGATAAACGTCCTGCTCTTTCAACCAGTCGACAATGTCCGCGACGGCGGCCTGAGGTGCGCCAATCTGCTCGAAAGAACCATCGGTCTTCATGAAGTGCCAGAACTCTCCGTCCGTGTAGAGATACTCCATGTCGTAGTCCATGACGTCGGCAGCTTCGATGGATTCACCGGACTTGAAGGTGCGTTCCCAGACCCGGCCACTCTTCAGATTGCGGAACTTGACCCGGTTGAACGCCTGTCCCTTACCCGGCTTCACGAATTCGTTTTCGAGAATGGCACAGGGATCGCCCTCGAGAAGGACCTTGAGACCCGCGCGGAATTCGTTGGTGGAGTAGCTCGCCATAGTGATGCCCTTAAAAACGTGTACTGGTTCACAGAACGACCGTGAACTGATGGGAACCTCCGCGGCTTTCCCGGAAGATTTCCTTCCCGCCGGCCATCGAGCGGCGGAGCAGTTTCCGGCGGCGGCCTGGCGGCGCCGCGCATCATAACCGTTCAATGGAAGGCATGTAATCCGATTGAAACTGTCTGCGCCACGTCACCTTTTGCGGGAGGACCCTTTCCTATACTACGTCCACGTTTCAATCTGCCCAAGGACTGCAGAGCCTCATGAACACCGGTCGCGCCACGCTGCTGACGGCGCCAGCACCTGAACTCGAAGCCCTGTCCTTTGCCCTGCCGGCCCCGGAATCCGTGGGCGAATGGATCGGGCGGCTGCCCATGGCCAATGTGCCGGAAGCGGCAGGACAGCTGCGTCAGGCCACCTTTGAGATCGCCCGCCTGGATACGGACTGGGCGACACGCATGGCGCTCCTCGAAGGCATCCGACCAACGATCCTCTATCTTTCCGCCCGTCTCGACAAGGCAGCCAACACAGCAGGCAATCAGGCCGACGCCATTGCCCGCCTGGCTCAGCGGCTGCAGACCAATCTCTGTTCCGGCTACAACGCCGTCGTCCTAGCAGCGCGGGAACAGGCCGGAGGTGGAGCGGAAGCCCTTCGCACCGTCTCCCTGGGTATCCATCGAGCCCTGTCGGATCTCTCGCGGACCCTGATGCGGACCCTGCAGTATTACGTCGCGCCGGCAGACAAACTCTGGTTGAAGCTGAATCAGCTCTATCTGCTCGCCGAGGAACTCGGTATCGACGCTGAGCTGCACGCCGACAGCGAAAACCGCTCGGGCCCGGAGCTTTCCATCAGGAGCGCCTACACGCGATCACTGCTCCTCGCCCTGGCACGCCCCTATCAGCTCCGGCACCGGCAACTCGCCGAAGTGTTCACCGCAATCGGCAGCTGGGTGCAGCTCGTGGCCCTCGGCCAGGACGACGCAAAGCACGTTTACAGCGTCGACCTCTGCTCCGATCAGGGCCCCGCCTGGACGGACAGCTTCAAGGCGACGGACTGCGCACGCAGCATCGACCTGAGCGTGCTCGTCTTCGAGCTGGACGCTTATCTGCGGGAGATGGACGGCACGCTGCAGATTCCACCCGGCATTGACGATTCACTGATCGATCATCTGGCCGGCGCCTGGGGAGAGATGAAACCCCGCGCCTTCCGCCGCTCTTCCGCAGAGAACCCTCTGAAGGTCTGCGTCGGGCTGCGGGCCGCCCACTACTTCTTCAGCGGCGCTACAAAGTTCTCGGATCTGCTCGGCAACGGCGTCACAGCCCGGGAAATCAATCCCTTCCTCAAGGACGAAGTGCGATTCCTCCCGAACGTCGGCGAGCGCAAAGACGTCTGGGAAGACGCTTTCGACGTTGGCGGCAAAATCCCTGAAAACCCGAACATCAGCGATCCGGAAGCAGTGCTCTATGCCCATGAGCCCGCCGGCCAAAGCGAGCCCGAAGAAGCCTATCAGCACTTCGACACCACCACAGCCGACATGAGTCCCGGTGGTTATCGCCTGCGCTGGAACGAACCGCTGCCGCCGACGCTGCAGACCGGTGAACTCATCGGCCTGCGCGACGAGTCGGATCCCCGCTGGTGCCTCGCCGTTGCACGCTGGATTCGCCAGGACGAAGCAGGGCCGCACATGGGTGTCGAGCTGCTGGCACCTCAGGCAAAACCGGTGGCGGTAAGGCTCATTCAGACGAAAGGCGGTCAAGCGGAGTACCAGCGCGCCTTCCTGCTGCCGGAACTGAAGCCCATTGGTCGGCCGGCAACGCTCATTACGCCGGCCACGCCTTTCGAATCGGGCCAGAAAGTTCACCTCTCCGACGACGGAACGCAAAACACCGCACAGCTCGGGGACTGCCTGCTTAAAACAGAAAGTTTTAATCAGTTCACGTTTCGAGTGTTGGATGGTTACTTGGAAAAGCCCAGTCGCCATCCCAACATGGTCAAGCAAGCTGAATTCAACAATAACCAGTTAACCGGGTTCAGGTAACGGGATGGCTGCCTCAACAAAGGATATGTCGGCGCAACAGGCCCAGCACGCACCGGTGCGGCTCCTCATCGCCGAGCGGTCTGAAAACGCCGCTTACCAATTCGACTCATTGCTGCGGGACGCAGGGATTGCGACCCGCCTTGAAGTCATCGAACTGCCCATGGCGGTCGACAAGCTGGCGGACGCAGACATGATGCTCTGCAACGCGGCCCTGCCTGAGCTCGCTCAGCTGCTGCCCCGACTCGCCAGCCTGGCGCCACGCGTCCCCATCATCATCGTCAACAACGAAGACGCTTCCCTCTCACAGACGAAAGGCATGGAACTCGGTGCCGCCGACGTTGTGTCGGACGCTGAGAGCCAGCACCTGGTGCTGGTCGTTAAGCGCGAGCTCGAACACGTCTGCCAGACCATCCAGTACCGGCAGATGAAAAAGTCCCTGGCGGAAGCAGAAGCCCGCTGCGAACTGCTGCTGGCTAGCTCCAGAGCCGCCATCGCCTATGTTCACGAAGGCATGCACATCTTCGCCAACGAGCACTACCTCGAGCTCTTCGGTTTCGAAGACGCCGACGATCTGCTCGGCCTGCCGCTCATGGACATGCTCGACGGTGACAGCGCGGGCACCCTCAAGGAGCGTCTGAAGCAGTTCCGGAACGACGAGCAGGAGACGAGCTTCGATTTCGTGGGTGCAAGCACGAGCGGAGAAACCGTCACCGGCAACATGACTCTGGCCGCCGCCGAATACGAAGGCGAGCACTGCCTGCAGGTTACCGTTCGCTCCGACGTCTCCCCCGCCGGCGCCGACAATCGTGCCGAGCCCGGGCTGACGCTGGTCAGCGATCCGGCGGCCACCGATGCCGCAGCAGAAGCTCAGAGCCATGGGGACTCGGCCGTCGCCGAAGCGACGGAAGACGACGTACCCGTGCTTGATGCGGACGCTATCGTTGACGCGCCGAACGGCACTGCGGCGGCGGAAAACAACGGTGAGTCCGACGATGACGAGTTCGAGCTGGAGTTCGATGCAGAGGCAGCCGCCGATGCCGACTCGGCCGAGCAGGAAGTGGCGGCGAGCGACGACGTCATCGACTTCGAATTCGACGACGACGCGCTTTCCGACGTCGTTGCAGCGGCGGTCGAGGAAGAATCGCCGGCTGAAGGTGGCGACGCAGAGCCCATGGCCGACGCCATCGAGTACACGGCCGCCGGGGACGGAACCGACGATGAACCCGCAGCAGCGCCCGACGCTGACCCCAGCGAGCCGCCTGCCGCGGACACTGAGTCCAGCGCAGAAGCCGCCCCTGAACAGGCTGCAGCGCCGAGCGGCGACTTCAGCACCATGCTGGCAATGCCTGAATTCCTGAGTGCCTCCGAGCGCCTCACCGCCTCCGCCGACGGCGAGTTCGTCAGCGTTTTTGCAGCTCAGGTGGACGGCTACGAAGACCTGCAGCGGGCCTTCGGCCTTGCCGGCGTCGACGATGCCTGTAAGCAGGTGGCAGCCAAGCTCCTCGCGGAAGCCCGCGCGCCCTTCATGCAGATTTCGCCCTCTCAGTGGGCGATGCTGGTCTGCGCCCGAACCCGGGAAGATGCCATCGCTCGCGTGGACGCGGTACGCGCCGCCGTCGAAGGAATGATGTTCGAGGTCCGGGAGAAGACCGTGCGACCGACCTGCACCTTCGGTGGTGCCATTTTCAACGCCGAGGGCCACGAATCCGTCAGCAGCGCCCTGGAAGCGACGCTCAACGCCGCCTTCACCACGCTGCGCAACACCCTTGCCAGCAGCGACGGCAACACAGTCCAGCTGCCCGCCTTCGACAATGCCGATCAGGAGATCGACGACGAAGCCAACCGGGTGCTGGTCCTGATTTCAGAAGCCATCGAAAAGCAGTCGTTCACGCTGCTCTTCCAGCCCATCATCAGTCTGCGCGGTGACTCGGACGAACACTACGAAGTGTTCCTGCGCATGAACGACCGGGAAGGCAATCAGATGGTGCCTGGGGAGTTCCTGAGAACCGCCATCGACAACGGCGTGGCCGGGAAGATCGACCGCTGGGTGATCCTGCAGTCCATCAAGATGCTCTCCGCACACCGCGCCAACGGTCACAACACGCGGCTTACCATCAACCTGACGGCCAACAGCGTCGCCGATCCGGAATTCATTCAATGGCTGGGCGTTGCCATCAAGGCGGCCCGGCTGCCGAGTGACGCCGTGATCTTCCAGATCACCGAGGCCGATGCCGCAACCTACATCCGCCAGACCCGCGAATTCGTGGAAGGCTTGAAGAACCTGCACTGCCGTTCTTCCCTGTCCCGCTTCGGACTCGAGTCGGAGCCCCTCGAGGTGCTTGGCCACATTCCCGTCGACTTCGTTAAGCTCGACGGCAGCCTCATCGAGGCGCTGGACAAGGACCCGAGCAAAAAGGACGACGTCACCGAGATGGTTCGGGATCTGCAGAATGCGGGCAAGCTCACCATCGTGCCCATGGTGGAGAGCGCGAGCCTGCTGTCGACCCTCTGGCAAGCCGGCGTCAACTACATTCAGGGCCACTATCTGCAGGAACCCTCGCAGAGCATGGACTACGACTTCAGCACCGACGACTGAGTCGGGGCAAAGGGACAAAAAAAGGCGGCCTGCGGGCCGCCTTTTTCGTGCGTGCCGGAAAGTCCAGGCGCCGGATCAATCCGGCAGGGCCTGCTCGATGTCCTGATCCGAGAAGCCCATGAGATAGAGCACGCTGTCGAGGCCGAAGTTCGAGATGGCGTGGCTCGCCGACTCTTTGACCAGCGGTTTGGCGTGATAGGCAACGCCAAGCCCGGCCGTGGACAGCATCGGCAGGTCGTTGGCGCCGTCGCCAATGGCAATGGTCTGTTCCAGGGATATCCCTTCCTGGGCCGCAATCTCTTCGAGCAGCGAGGCCTTTCGCGCCGCGTCGACGATTTCGCCGTTGATCTCTCCGGTCATCACCCCATCGACAATCTCCAGCGCGTTCGCGTAAACGTAGTCGATCGCCAGCTCACGCTGCAGGTGCTCGCCGACGTACTGAAAACCGCCGGAAAGGATGGCCGTTTTGTAGCCGAAGCGCTTCAGGGACGCGATGAGCCGCCGCGCACCTTCGTTAAGCGCGACCTGATCGGCGACGGTACGAAGCGCGCTTTCCGGCAGCCCCTTCAGAAGCTTGGCCCGGGCCCGGAAGCTCTCCTGAAAATTGAGTTCGCCGCGCATGGCCCGCTCGGTGATCGTGGCCACCTCGTCCCGGACGCCATGGAGGCCGGCCAGCTCATCAATGACTTCCGCGTTGATCAGCGTCGAATCCATATCGAAAGCCACCAGGCGCCGGTTACGCCGATAGACCGTGTCCTGCTGCACGCTGAAGTCGAAGGTCAGCGCATCGGCGGCAGCCAGAAGCTCGGCCTTGAGCGCGGCAGCATCTTCGGGATCACCGCGCAGGCTCATTTCGATCGAGGTTCGCGTCGTGCTTGGATGATCCAGAGGAATGCGCCCGGACAGCCGGCGAATACTGTCTATGTTGAGGCCCTGACGGTGAATGATGTCCGTCACCGCCGCAATCTGCGTCCCCGCCACGCCTGCCGCCAGCAGTGTGAGGATGTAGCGGGATTTGCCCTGGCTGGCGACCCAGTCACCATAGTCTGCCGTGCTGATATGGCTCGAGCGGAGCGCGGTCCCGGTACCGGCCACCGCCTCGCTGACGGCCGCGACGACCGCATCAACCGAAACACCCGCGTCTTCGTCCTTCTGAATTTCCAGGAGCATGCCCAGGTTCAGCTCGTCATGAATGACGGCCTGGCCTACGTCCAGGATGCGCACTTGATAAGCCGCCAGGGCCGATGTCACCATGGCCATGAGGCCTGGCTGATCCTGCCCGGATACGTTGAGCAGTACGATGTCGTTTTTGTTGGTCATGCTTCCGATCGGTCATCGACCAACGCCAAAGCCGCGGACTCTATCAGGGCCGCGGGCGCTATCACGGCCGCAGGCGCTGTCGGGATCGCGGGCGCTCTGCTCGACGGAGTTCGAGCAGTTCACGAGCAATAACGTGGTATCAGATTGGCTTTGAAGCTTACTGCGCACATACCTCGCGTCAAACCGGTTTCCCCTTTTGAGCTCATGCTGGCCGCCATCCTCGCCGGCCTCGGCGTGCTGTTGTTGTTCAGCACCCTGCGCAACGATGGCGAACACGTCGAGCACTTCGGTGAGAGCCTCGTTCGCGCGCTGGCGGCACAGGCCGTCGAACCGGTCCTCGAGCGGGACCTCATCACCCTCGGCGTGCTGACGAACCGACTCGTGGCGCTGCCGGAGGTCAGTGGCGCCAGCGTCCACGACATGGAAAATACCTCCCTCGCACTCTCCGGAGATGTGCGCCGCGGTCAGGTATTCTCCGCTCAGGTGGTGGACAACGGCCAGAGTGCCGCCATCGTGCGCATTTTTCTCGACGCGACCGCCTTCGGCGCGAGCACCCCCTGGGGCCTGGTCATGGCGGCGTTGATCTGGACGCTGCTGGCACCATTGGCCGTGCTGGCTGCGGGCCACATCGCCGTGAGCCATCCAGATCCCGGCGCTCGTCGGCAGACACCATCGGCGCCGGACGCAGACCCGCTCGCCGCCTTACCGGAGCCGGAACCGGCGCCGTGCCATCTGCTCACCATCAACCTGTTTAATCAGCTGGCCCTGGCCGGAGAAAGCCGGCAGGCAGCACTGGCCTTTGCCAGAGAGCGGGCCCAGCAGGTCGCCGATCTATACCTGGGCGTGGTTCAGGATCTGCCGGGCACGGGCCTGCTCCTGCAGTTTCCCGCCAATGGCAGCGACGACCGTCCGTTCCACGTGCTCTGCGCCGCTTTCGTGACCGGTCGCCTGCTGGCGGCCTCTGAGTCCAGCGGCCGCTATCGCTTGGCGGTGCACACCCAGCTGCTCGAGCCGGAGGAGACGCTCGCGCTCGACGACGAAACGGTCAAAGACAGCACGGTGCTTGCAGCCCTGGCCGGTGACAACCGTATCGCCATCTCCGGCCGCTTCCTCGCCACTGTACCTTACGCGCAGCGGGTCGAAGGCAGCACCATGACGCATCCGATGCTCGACGAACTCGTCAGCTGCGACGGCGCCTTCCTCGTGGAGGCCATCGCCGAGCCGCACGGTGCGCTCATCGAAGCGCAGCTGGAGGATCTGCTCGGAGACTACGAGGACGGCTCGACCGCAAGAGAATCCACCTTCTGAAAGCCGCGAGGCAGTTTCCGTCCTCGCCGGGCGCGCTCGCCGAGATAATGCTCGAGGTCTTTGTAGCGAATCCGATGATGGCGCTGGCCGGCATGCACCACGAGTTCGTCTGCCTCACCCAGCAGCGCAAGGGCAATCATCTGCTCTTCGCCTGATTTGAACGCCGCCGCAGGAATGTTGATCAGCTTGTTGCCCTTCCCTCGAGCAAGCTCCGGAACCTCCTCGAGGGGGAACACCAGCATTCGACCCTGATCGGTCACGGCGACCACCTGCACGTCGCCCTCCTGGGGCACCGTCACCGGCGGCAGCGACACGCCCTCTTTCGGCACGGAAAGGGTGGCCTTGCCGGCTTTGTTCTTGGTGATCATGTCCTCGAGCTTGCCAACGAACCCGTAGCCCGCCGAGCTCGAGAGCAGCACCCGGGTGCTGCCCGGACCCATGGCCACCCCCACGAAGCGCGCACCCGCGGGCGGCTTCAGGCGGCCCGTGAGGGGTTCCCCCTGGCCCCGCGCCGACGGCAGCGTGTGCGGCGCAACGGCGTAACTCCTGCCCGTGGAATCGAGAAACACCAGGAGTTCGTTGGTCCGACCTCGGGCTGCGTGACCGTAGCCGTCACCGCTCCGGTAGTTGAGTTCGAGCGGGTCGACCTCGTGGCCTTTCGCTGCCCGCGCCCAGCCCTTGTCCGAGAGCACAACGGTCACCGGCTCGTTGGAAACGAGGTCTTCCTCGCTGAAGGCCGCCGCCTCTTCGACTTCCGCCAGCAGCGAACGGCGTGCGTCGCCATACTCTTCCGCGTCGGCAAGCAGTTCCTTCTTGATCAGCGTCTTCATGCGCGCTTTCGACTTCAGGGTCTTCTCGATATCCGCCTTCTCGGCTTCGAGCTCGTCCTTCTCGCCGCGAAGCTTCTGCTCTTCGAGCCTTGCGAGCTGGCGCAGGCGGATGTCGAGGATGGCCGTTGCCTGCACATCCGTGAGCTTGAATTTCTTCATGAGTGCAGCCTTCGGATCATCCTCCTCGCGGATGATGCGAATGACCTCGTCGATGTTCAGATAGGCGACCAGCAAGCCATCGAGGATGTGCAGCCGGTCGTTGATCTTCTCGAGGCGGAAAGACAGCCGGCGCCGCACGGTTTCCTGACGGTACTCGAGCCACTCCTTGAGGAGCTTCACAAGACTCTTCACCTGCGGCTTCGAGTCGAGGCCGATGACGTTCAGGTTGACCCGATAGCTCTTCTCGAGATCCGTGGTGGCAAAGAGGTGGCTCATGAGGCGCGGCACATCGACCCGGTTCGACCGCGGCACGAGCACGAGACGTGTGGGGTTTTCGTGGTCGGATTCGTCACGCAGGTCCGTAAGCATCGGCAGCTTTTTCGCATGCATCTGCTGTGCGATCTGCTCGAGGACTTTCGCCGGCGAGGCCTGATGGGGCAGCGCCGTCACGACAACCTCGCCATTCTCCACCTGATAAACGGCCCGGGCGCGAACGCTGCCGCGGCCGGTTTCATAGAGTTCCCGAAGATCCGCCTTGGGCGTGATGATCGTCGCCTCCGAAGGAAAATCCGGTGCTTTGATGTGGGTCATGAGGTCCACGACCGTCGCCCGGGGCTTGTCGAGGAGATGCACACAGGCGCTGATCACCTCGTTCATATTGTGCGGCGGTATGTCCGTGGCCATGCCCACGGCGATCCCCGTCGAGCCGTTCAACAGGGCAAAGGGCAGCCGCGCCGGCAAGAGCGTGGGCTCATCGATCGTGCCGTCGAAGTTCGGCATGTAATCGACGGTCCCCTGACGGGCCTCGGAGAGCAGCAGCTCCGCATAGCGGGACAGCTTCGCCTCCGTGTAGCGCATGGCGGCAAAGGACTTCGGGTCGTCCGGCGCGCCCCAGTTACCCTGACCCTCCACGAGCGGATAGCGGAAGGAGAAGGGCTGGGCCATGAGCACCATGGCTTCATAACAGGCGCTGTCACCGTGCGGGTGGAACTTGCCGAGGACGTCCCCGACGGTGCGGGCGGACTTGGCGAACTTCGCCTGGTTGTTCAGACCGAGTTCGCTCATGGCATAGATGATGCGGCGTTGCACGGGTTTCAGGCCGTCGGCGACATGGGGGAGTGCGCGGTCGTTGATGACGTACATGGAGTAGTCGAGGTAGGCGCGCTCGGTGTAGCTCCTGACGGGGAGTTGTTCGAAGTCTGTGGTTTCGCTCATTTCTGTGTGGTTCGTTTTCGTTTAACTGTTTTTTCAGGAAGAAGACTCTGCCGTTGGAGAATCATTGCTCGGTAATGCAACTGGCAAATAGCTCTTTCGGGGAAGGCGGCTCCGCAGGTGGGGTATGTCCTGCTGGGTACGCTAGACCCGAAGCGGTGCTTCGGGTCCCCGTCCGTGGGCGCTCAGGCGCGGCACATCCCTGTGCCGCGACTGACCCATCAGCACATACCCCACCTGCGGATCCCCCTTCCCTGCAAGCTCGTTCCAAGGTTCGGAGCAGGGGCGCTGATGTTCCACCCACACTAGACCAAGCTTTCAGTGCATCACTGTTCCCGCAGGGACCAAAACAACGTACGCCGCTGCAACAGACTCCGATGCAACGTCGCATTCCAGTCACACTCGCCATCGGTGCAGCGCGGAGGGAAGCCGTGTCAGCACCGAATCCCCGCGCTATCGAACTCCACCGTTCGAAGAGCTCAGCCTTCATAACTGAAGGGTCATGAGTGGCGGCGTTGCCGGGTAAGGCTTTTCAGGAGCGTCCGCCGCCATGGACGGCGGCGGGAGAGCGGCACAGGGATGTGCTTGCAGCGTCTCCCGAAACCCCTCTCCTGTCACCGCGACCACCTGAAAACCTAAGCAATAGAAGCCTGGTCGCCTTTCGTCTCGAGCCATGATTTGCGATCCGGCGCGCGTTTCTTCGCCAGCAACATATCCAGCGTCTCCTCCGTCTTCTTCGGCGAGTCGAGGGTTAGCTGCACCAGACGTCGCGTATCCGGATCCATGGTGGTTTCCCGGAGCTGCATGGGATTCATCTCACCCAGGCCTTTGAAGCGCTGCACCATGACCGCGCCACGTTTCTTTTCCGCAGCGATGCGGTCGAGAACGCCTTCTTTTTCGTCTTCGTCCAGGGCGTAGAAAACCTCTTTGCCGACGTCGACCCGGTAGAGGGGCGGCATCGCCACATAGACGTGCCCCGCCTCCACAAGGGGGCGGAAGTGGCGGACGAAAAGGGCGCAGAGCAGGGTCGCAATGTGCAGGCCGTCCGAGTCTGCGTCCGCGAGAATGCAGATCTTGCCGTAGCGCAGGCCCGAGAGATCGCTCGAGCCGGGATCGACGCCGATCGCAACAGCGATGTCGTGGATCTCCTGAGAGCCGAGGACCTGGTTCACGTCCACTTCCCAGGTGTTGAGAATTTTGCCGCGCAGCGGCATCACGGCTTGGAACTCGCGGTCTCGGGCCTGCTTGGCGGAACCACCAGCGGAGTCTCCCTCCACGAGGAAGAGCTCGCCGCGGTCCACGTCCTGACCGGAGCAGTCCGCCAGCTTGCCGGGCAGTGCGGGGCCCGCCGTAACCTTCTTCCGAGCGACCTTCTTTGCCGCCTGCACCCGTCGCTGGGCGTTGCTGATGGCAAGTTCCGCGAGTCGCTCACCTTCCTGAGGATGTTCGTTCAACCAGAGGCTGAAGGCGTCCTTGGCGACGCCGCCAATGAAGGCGGCCGAGTTCCTGGACGAGAGTTTTTCCTTCGTCTGCCCGGAAAACTGCGGGTCAGCAAGCTTCGCCGACAGCACGTAGGCACACTGCAGCCAGAGGTCGTCGCTGGTGAGCTTGATGCCGCGCGGCAACAGATCGCGGAACTCACAGAATTCCTTGAGCGCATCAGAAAGCCCGCTCCTGAGACCGTTCACGTGGGTCCCGCCCTGTGCCGTGGGGATCAGATTCACGTAGGACTCGGTGATCAGTTCGCCCCCTTCCGGCACCCAGAGCACGGCCCACTCAACCGCCTCCTGATTACCCTCGGCGCTGTGGATGAATGGTTCTTCCGGGATGCACTCGAGCCCTTCGAGCGCTTCCACCATGTAGCTCTTCAGGCCGTCTTCGTAGTACCAGGTTTCGTTGTCCGCCGCTTTGCCTTCGACCGCGAAGCTCATCTTCAGACCCGGACAGAGCACGGCTTTGGCCTTCAGGAGATGCTTCAGGCGTGATACGGAAACCTTCGGAGAATCGAAATAGCTCGCCTCCGGCAGGAACCAGACCCGGGTGCCCGTATTGCGCTTGCCGACGGTGCCCGTGGCTTTGAGCTTGCTCGTGGGTTTGCCTTTCTTGTAGCTCTGGCTGAAGACCTTGCCATCGCGCTTGATCTCCACTTCGAGCTTCTCGGAGAGGGCGTTGACCACCGAGACGCCAACACCGTGGAGGCCGCCGGAGAAGTTGTAGTTTTCGTTGTCGAACTTACCGCCCGCGTGCAGTCGTGTGAGGATGAGCTCGACGCCGGACACTTTATGTTTCGGGTGGATGTCGACGGGCATGCCGCGACCGTCGTCGATCACCTCGATGCTGCCGTCCTTCATGAGAGTGACTTCGATCTCCCGGGCGTGACCGGCCAGGGCTTCGTCGACGCTGTTGTCGACCACTTCCTGGACGAGGTGATTCGGGCGGGTGGTGTCCGTATACATGCCCGGACGCCGGCGCACGGGCTCGAGCCCGGAGAGTACCTGCAGGGACTCGGCGGAATACTTGGCGTTCGCCATTGGGGGGTGCTTACTCCTTCGGTCGGAACTGAGAGCGGTCGATGGTCAGCGGGTAATCGTGGACGCGTTTCACTTCAGTGTGCAGCGAGCCATCAGCGCCAAGCGTGAGCCAGCGGTAGCCGGGCTGCCGCCTGCCCTTTCTCTCATCGATGGCAAAACGCTCCGAGCCGGGTTCGAACTGAAAACAGGTCGACGGCGTGCCGAGGAGCGCGATGTCACGATGGGTCGATGAAACTTCCTGATGAGCGTGGCCGAACACCATAGCCCTGACCGTGCCGTGTTCGGACAACCATTCTAACAGCTCAGGTCCGTTTTGAATCCGGTCTTTGTCGAGCCAGGGACAGTCGACGGGGATCGGCGGATGATGAGTGGCAACGAGCACATGCTCGGCATCGCTGGCGGCAAGAGCCCGGCGCAGGCGCTCGAGCTCATCGGCATCCACGTCGGCTTCCGGGCTGTCGTCGACGTGGCTGTCGAGGGCCAGCAGCTGCCAGACGCCGACGCGCAGCTGCTGCGCCGTGAGCCCCGCAGCCTCGAGGGCAGCCATGGACCCAAGCACATCGTGGTTGCCGGGCAACACGAGCGTTGGCCCCGTGAAATAGCGGCCGATCAGTTCGGCAAAGCGGCCGTAAGCCCTCGCTTCAGGATCGTGTGCAACATCGCCGGTCACCAGCAGCGCATCAGGCGTGCGTTCCGCGAGGGCCTGTTCGAGGACGGCTGCCGCCGAGGCGTAGGTGTCAACGCCGAGCAATCGGGCTTCTGGCTCCGCGCGGAGGTGCAGGTCGGTGATCTGCAGGATCTGACAGGTGCTGACCGTCGCTCCGGTCAACTTTCGAGGGCGGGGGCCTTGGTGGCGACGCCGTGGCTCAGGCAGAGCGACAGATACTCGCCGAGAAAGCGGTTGATCTGAGCCTTTTCGTCCGGCTGGCGCATGTCCACATTCGGATACTCGTAGGCAGCTCGGAGAAAGTGTTTGCGTCCCTGGTATTCGACGACCTCGGCACTGCGGGCGTCGTGGTAGAGCCGGACCGTAATGCTCGCCGTGCGGCTGTAGGGCACCTCAGGGCGCTGGGAAAGGCGGATGATGCTCGTATAAGGGCTCCGTTCGAGCACCTCTGCCCGGACCTCGAGCTGCTCGCCGCCGAAGGCCAGAGCGATACTGGCCGCGTCTTCGGCTTCCAGTCCCGGAAAAAGCTTGCCGAGGCGAAGATAGTTCGCGTCGCACTCGGCCATATGGGCTGGAAGATCGATGTTGTAGCCCTGACGACCACGGGCGGCCGCCTTGACGGCGTTCTTTCGACCATCGGCCTGGCGCTCGCTGGCGCCTGCCTGCCTGTCCATGTCCGTTCGGGACCGCACTGTACAACTGCTTCCTGTGGAAAAAAGCGAGCGTTCTAATATACCGGCGGATCGGCGCGGTGCCAGCGATAAATCCTCAGTCGGATGTGGTTCCTGGCCCCTGTCCGACGCTCGCTTCACGGCGCAGAGCGTAAATACAACTGACGATCCATCGGGAGGTGGTCTGCTAGAATCCGCGCTGCCTCCACTCTGCTGAAGTCACGGGAATAACGGAATGATCGCACTCCTGCGCCAGAACCCGACGCTGCAGGCGACCAGCCCTAGCTGCGCCGCCCTCGCCCAAAAGTCCGCTGCCGGCCCTGCACGTCAGATGCTTCTGACTTTGCTCCTGGCCGCTGTGACCCTGCTGCCGGGGGTTACCCAGGCACAGGACGCGCCGACGGCGCAGACCACCACCACTGCACCGGTCTCCGACCTCGCGCAGGCGTACAACGACGCAGTGGCCAACGATCCCGTGCTCGGCGCAGCACGCGCCCAGCTCGCCGCCAACGAAGAGGCCGTGCCGCAGACGCGTTCGCTGCTGATGCCGAACATCGGCGTCAACGGAGATACGACCTGGAACGAAATTACGATCGCTGACGCACCCGGCGACCCGCAGCTGCAGTTCAACGACCACGGCTGGGGCGCACGCCTCTCGCAGCCGCTTCTGGACATGGAAAGCTGGTACACGCATACGAGCGCCCGGGCGAGCGTCGATGCGGCGCGCTTCAACTTCGACGCCACGGAGCAGGACCTCATCGTGCGCACCATTCAGGCCTATCTGGACGTGCTTCGTGCCGACTCACTGGTGGAGTCTTCCCGTCGCGCAGAGGCTGCCACACAACGGCAGCTGGAGCAGGTTCAGCAGCGTTTCGACGTCGGCCTGGTGGCGATCACCGACGTGCTCGAGGCCCAGGCAGGCTACGACAACTCCGTGGTTGTTCGCGTGCAGGCGGTTGGTGACCATGACATCTTCTTCGAGGTGCTGCGCACCCTGACCGGCCAGCCCTACAACGACATTCTCGACATCTCCGAGGAACTGCCCATCGTCAACCCGGCGCCCGGAGACGTGGAAGAGTGGGTGAACGTTGCGCTGTCGACCAATCCAACGGTGCTCGCCGCCGAACGGCAGCTCGTGGCCTCGGAGCGGACCGTGCGGGCCCGCCGCTCCGGGCACCTGCCGAGGATTGATGGCTCAATCACCTTCCGGCACTCGGTGCAGGGCGGACCCAACTTCTTCGGTAACGAAACCGACGCCACGCTCTACGGCATTACCGCCACGTTGCCGATTTATCAGGGGGGCTTCATCAGCTCCCGGACCAAAGAAGCCCAGGCTCTCGCGGATCGCTCGGCACAGCTGCTCCAGGACAGCCGGCTCACGGTCGGCCGGGATGTGCGAAACCTGTTCCGTCGCGTACAGACGGACGTGGTTCGCGTCGGCGCACGGCTGAAGGCCATCGCTTCCGCAGAGTCTGCCCTCGACGCCACGGAAACCGGCTACGAGGTCGGTACCCGGAACGTCGTCGACGTGCTCCGTGCCCAGGAGAATTTCTTCGTTTCCCAGTTCGATTACGCAGACTCGCGGTACAACTACATGCTGAGTCTCATCCTCTTGAAGCAGCGGGCGGGTGTTCTGGTACCCGACGACCTCTTCGAACTGAACAGCTTCACGGACCCGAACGCCGTCGTGACCCGCATCGCCTCACTGCAGGCTTTCAGCGGCGGCAACTGATCTGCCCGGCGCCACTCACCGCGGCAGCCGGCCTCAAGCGTTCTCGGCGCCTGACGCCGGGCCGCGGCGGGCACCCAGGGCCTGGAGCTCCGCCGCCAGCAGCTTCTCGAGGCGCACCGTCGCACCGCGGTTCCGGGCAACCACCTGCTCGGCCTTGCGTCCGAGCTCGCAGCGCTGCCCTTCGTCTCTGAGGTGTTCCGCCACCACGTCGGCCAGAGAAGCCGCATCCGACACCAGCGTCAGGCACCCGGCATCGCTGAAGGCCGCAACCACATCGGGGAAGTTGAACGTCTCGGGACCCATGACCAGCGGCTGTGCGCAGATGGCCGCCTCGATGGGATTGTGTCCACCCACGGAAACGAGACTGCCGCCGAGAAAGGCCACCTGAGAAAGACCGTAGAGGTAGAGCAGCTCACCCATGGTATCCGCGAGCATTACGTCCACGCCGGCAACGGCTTCACCATGACTCAAGCGCCCCTGGCTGAAACCCGCTTCGTCGATAAGCTGGGCGACCGCCTCCCGCCGATCTGGATGGCGGGGCGCGAGCACCAGCAGCGCCTCAGGGAATTCGGCCTTCAAGCGCCCGTGTGCGTCGAGAACGACCGTCTCCTCTCCAGCATGGGTGCTGCCGGCAATCCAGACCGGCCGGTTTCCGAGCGCCCAATCCTGCTTCAGCCGGGCCACACGATCGCGATGATCGCGGGGCAGTTCCACGTCGAACTTGACGCTGCCGAGCGCGCCAACCCGATCCACCGGTGCACCAAGGGCAAGGAAGCGCTCCGCATGATCGGGGTACTGACAGGCGATGAATTTCAAGCGGCTGAGCATGTCCCGGGTCAGAGCGCCTACGCGGCCATAACCACGCGCCGACCGTTCGGACAGGCGCGCGTTGACGAGCAGCGCCGGTACCTTTCGCGCCGAGGCGTAACGCAGCATGTTCGGCCACAGCTCAGTTTCCATGAGCACGAGCAGGTGGGGCTCCAGAGCAGTGAAGAAGCGCTCTACCGCGTCCGGAAAATCATAGGGTGCGTAGGCGTGCGCGACCTTGTCAGCCAGACGCGCCTGGACCTGGGCCGAGCCGGTCGGCGTCATGGTGGTCACGAGCACCGGTTGCGCCGGGAAGGCATCGGCAATACGGGCGATGATGGGCGCCGCCGCGATGGTTTCACCGGCAGACACCGTGTGGAACCACACGGCGCCCTTCGGCAGCTCTGGATCCAGGTGCCCGAAGCGCTCCTCGACGCGGCGTCCGTATTCGGGATCGCGCCGGGCACGCAGTCGCAGGCGCACGTGTACCCACGGGCGGGCCAGGAGCAGCAGCACCGCATAGAGGCCGCGCCAGCAGCGGAGGGCAAAGGAAACTTCCATTCGTCGGCAGCCTGCGCGGCCGCCGACATCGGGTCAAGCCTCAGCCCACCCACGCAGAAGCCGGACTCCCGGCAGTCAGGACCCGCCTTGCTCTGGCGCGCGGCCTGAGGCTAGGCTCCCGTCACCTTGAGAGAAGCTTCATGACGGGCGACCGCATCGCGCAAAACACAGGCCTGCCAGGCAACGCAAGGGCCACCGACAGCCTCGACGCCCTCATCATCGGCGGCGGCGTTGCCGGACTCTGGCTGCTCAATCTGCTTGCCGCGCGCGGCTACGACGTGCGCCTCCTGGAAGCGGATCAGCTCGGCGCCGGGCAGACCCTCGGCAGCCAGGGCATGATCCACGGCGGCCTGAAGTATGCCCTGAGCGGTCGTCTGACCGGCGCCTCGGAAGCCATTGCCGCCATGCCCGACCGCTGGCGCCGCTGCCTGGCGGGCCAGGACGACGTGGACCTGTCGGGACTGACGCCGCGCTCGGAACACTACTATCTCTTCGCGGAAGCGACATCGCTCGGCCGCCTCACCGGTTTCTTCGCCAGCCGCGCCCTGCGCGGCCGCATCGACAAGCTCGAACGCCCGGCCTTTCCGCCCGGTCTCCAGCGCTTTGATGGCGTGGTCTACGCAATGAACGATTTCGTGCTGGACACACCGGCACTCCTCGAGCGGCTGGCAGCCCCGGTGCGGGACCGGATCCATCGCCACGCGGTCTCGGCGGATCAGCTCGAACGCCAGGGACAGGAGTGGCGGCTCGCCCTCCCCGCAGAGCCTTCGGGAGCCGACGGCTGCATCAGGAGCCGCTGCCTGATCCTCTGCGCCGGTGCAGGCAACGGTGCCCTGCTTTCCGGACTCGGCATCGATGAGCCGGCGATGCAGCTCCGGCCCCTGCACCAGGTCGCCGTGCGGCACCCGGCACTGTCCGAGCTCTACGCGCACTGCCTGACCGGGATTACCCGCTCGGAGCCCCGCCTGACCATCACCAGTCACCCGGACCCTGCCGGGGAGGGTCGCTGGCTCTGGTATCTCGGCGGTCTGCTGGCAACGAGTGGTGTCGAGCGCACGGAACAGGAACAGATCGCCCACGCCCTGAACGAACTCGACCGGTGTGTTCCCTGGGTGAACTGGGCCGACGCCAGCTTGGAAACGAGCCACTGGAACCGGGCCGAGCCCCTGCTTCCCGGAAAACAAGGCGGTCAACGACCCGATGAAGCCTTCACGGCCAGCATCGACGGCTGCATCGTCTGCTGGCCGACAAAACTGAGCCTCACGCCGGATCTTGGTGATCAGGTCCTCGCCCGTCTGGGCGCACCGGCTGGCGTTGCGGCCCCAACCCCCGATCTCCCTCCCCCCAGCGTCGGGGCGCTGCCCTGGGAGTCCGTGTGATTCCCCGTCGAGCGCTGGGCAGCACCGGCATGTCCGTATCCCTCCTCGGGCTCGGTACCGTGAAGCTCGGCCGTGATCAGGCCGTCAAGTACCCGCGACCCTTCCGCATCCCTGACGATCGGGAAGCCGCGGCCCTGCTCGATCACGCCCGCGGTCTCGGCATCAATCTCATCGACACCGCACCCGCCTACGGCGAGGCAGAGCAGCGCCTCGGCCGCCTGCTCATGGCTCAGCGCAACGACTGGTTGCTCGCAACAAAGGTCGGTGAACGGTTCGACAAAGGCGTCTCGAGCTACGATTTCAGCCCCGAGGCTGTCCAGGCAAGCGTCAAGACTTCCCTGCAGCGACTGCATACGGATCGTCTGGACATGGTGCTCATCCACTCGGACGGACACGACGAGGAGATTCTCAACACCCTGGGCACCCTCGAGTGCCTCCAGGATCTGAAAAGCCGGGGCTGGATCCGCGCTGTCGGCATTTCGCACAAATCCGTGGCCGGTGGGCGGGCGGCCCTGCGCGCCAACTGCGACGTCGTCATGGCAACGCTTTCCACGGAGCTGCGGGAAGAAGCCATCCTGATCGCCGAGGCCGGGGCGCAAGGCTGTGGGGTGCTCGTGAAGAAGGCGCTCGCGAGCGGCCATGCGGGGCCGGAAAGCCTGGCCTGGGTCGCCGCTCAGCCGGGCGTCAGCTCAGTGATCGTCGGCACCATCAATCGCGAGCATCTGAGCGAAAACGCAGGCCTCGTCGCTGACCTCTGACCGGCTCCGGGGCTTCAATCCGTGCGCTGGATGCGGTCGACAATGGCCGTCGTTGAACAATCCTCGACCAGCGACAGGACCCGCACCTCACCCCCGTAGGCCCGCACCTGCGCAGCACCGACCACTTCGTCTTCCCGGTAATCGCCGCCTTTCGCCAGCACCTCGGGTTCGAGGAGTTCAAGGAGCGGCTCCGGCGTATCCTCATGAAAGCCAACCACCCAGTCCACGGCAGCCAGACCGGCAAGCACCCGAAGCCGTTGTTCGAGGGGATTCACTGGCCGGCCGGGGCCTTTCAGACGGGTGACCGACGCGTCGTCGTTGACGGCAACAACCAGGCGGTCCCCGAGGGCTCGCGCCTCTTCGAGATAGGCGACGTGGCCGGCATGGAGGATGTCGAAGCAGCCGTTCGTGAAGACCACCCGCTCACCGCGGTCTTTCGCCAGGCGAATGGAGTCGGCAAGCTGCGCTCGGGTCATGACCCCGCCGTCGACTCTGGTTGCTGCGGCCAGCGCCCGAGCCAGCTCCGGCCCGGTGACCACGCTGGTGCCCGTCTTCGCGACCACGAGCCCGCTCGCCACGTTCGCCACCTGAGCACAGTCGACGACGGGCCAGGCAAGAGCGCGGGTGATCCCCAGGGCAGCAGCGGAGGTGTCGCCGGCACCGGTAGGATCGAAAACGTCCACCGGCAGCGCGGGCAGATGCCGATGCGCGCCATCGGCCGCCACGACCGTGTTCCCGGCACCGCCTCTGGTCACCACCAGTGCCCCGAAGCCGTGCTCCGCGGCCACCGCCTGGCCCTTTTCGAGGAGCTCGTCGTCGTCCGCACAGGGGCCTACAGCCCGGAGAAACTCATCGAGATTGGGCTTCAGAATGTCGGCCCCGGCATAGCTTGCGAAGGGTTTGTATTTCGGATCCACGACCACGGGCACGTCTGCTTCCCGGGCTCTGGCAACGAAGCGCCCGGGTTCCATGAGGGCCCCTTTGTCGTAATCCTGGAGGATCAATGCCGTGGCATCGGTGAGCGCCTGATCGAGCTTGGCCAGGAGCGCCTCGTCAACGGACTCCGGCGGCAGGCTTTCGAAATCAGCGCGAAGGAGCTGCTGCTTCTGGCTGAGGACTCGGAGCTTGAGGACCGTTGCCCAGTTCGACAGGCTCAGGAAGTCGCAGTGCACGCCGGCTGCGGAGAGGGTTTCTTCGAGGGCGCGACCGGCTTCGTCGTCGCCCACGACACCGATGAGCGTGCAGCGGGCACCGAGGCTGGTCACATTGAGGGCAACGTTCGCCGCACCACCCGGCCGATCGTCGACGTCATCGATGTCGATGACCGGGACCGGTGCTTCCTGGCTCACCCGCTGCGCAGCGCCGGACCAGTAGCGGTCGAGCATCACGTCACCCACCACGACGACGTGCACGGCTTGCAGCGAGGGGAGCTTCATGGCGGCCGGATGGTATCACAGGCTCCCCCTGCTACAATCCGCCGCCAGTCGCGTAGCCCCGGGATGGCATGTCGAGAGCAACGCCGAAGGCCCGGCGCCGACGGAAGCAGCGCAGGAAGATCTATGACCTCCGGGTCTGGCCCAGCTGGATCGCCGTCGCCTTCAGCTGGCTGATCGCCCATTTCCCCCTGCGGGCGCTCAGCGGACTCGCCCATGGGCTTGGTGCCCTCGTCTATCGCTTCGGCCACGCACGCCGCGCCATCACTCTGAAAAACCTGGAACGCTGCTTCCCGGAACTCGATGGAGAGCAGCGCGACGTCCTCGCCCGAGCGACCTTCGTGCACACGGCCATGGGCGCCCTCGAGGCCGCACGGGTCTGGCTGGGACCGGAAGGCGACATCGCCGCTCGCACGGCGGTGCACGGTGCCGCCAACTTTCTCCGCGCCCAGGCTGAGGGGCGCGGCGTGGTGATCATTGGCGGCCACTTCTCGGCCCTGGACATCCTCGGCCCGAGCATGAAAGCCCTCGATGTGGATGTGATGTACCGGCAGAACAAGAATCCGGTCTGGGAGTGGCTGCAGGTCCGGGGCCGCCGGCGCTACTTCGAGGCGGTGATCGAACGGGAAGACGTGCGGCAGACCCTGCGACGGCTGAAAGCCGGCCGCAGCATCTGGTACGCGGCCGATCAGGACTATGGCGCTCGACACTCGGTGTTCGCGCCTTTCTTCGACATCGAGGCGGCATCGGTCACGGCGACGGCAAGACTGGCCGCCTACAACGATTCACCGGTGCTGCTCGTCACCCACTACCGGAATCTCGAGGATCTCACCTGGGAAGTGCACATCAGCCCGCCGCTGACAGATTATCCCACGGGAGATGCGGTGGCCGACGCGAGCCGCATCAACGGTCTCATCGAGGCCGCCGTGCGCAAGCACCCGGAGCAGTATCTATGGATGCACCGCCGCTTCAAAACGCGGCCACCGGGAGAAGCGCCCTTCTATCGTTCGCCGTGATAGAAAAGCGGATCGAGATGCCGCGCCAGCGCCGCCACGGAAAACTCCCGCAGCGCCCGCGCCTCCGCGTGATCGAGGCGTTCTGCGAGCGTGCCCTGCTGATGCGCCGCAAGGACGTCTGCGATGGCTGCAGCAACGGCCTCCGGCGTGCGCTCGGTATAGTAGAAGCCGCTGCCGCCGAGCACGTACTGCGGCCCGGGCAGGGGCCCGGACACCACCGGCACCCGGCTGCACATGGCTTCGAGGGCCACCATGCCGAAGGCCTCGACGGCCTGGGACGTCAATAGCAGCGCGTCGAAGGCCTGAAACAGCGACCGCGCATCCTTTACGAAGCCAGTGAATTCCACCGGCAATCCCACCGCAAGCACTTCCAGCTCAGTCCGCAGAGGCCCGTCGCCGACGACGATCAGACGGACTTCCCTGCCGGCCGCCTGCAGTGCCGCCACCGCACGCAGAGCGAGCTCCGGCGATTTCTTCGAAACGAGGCGGCCCACGAGACCGACGGTAAAGGTACTTCGCGGCTCGATAGCAAGGCGGGCGCAAGCCGCTTCCCGATTCAGTCGGGTTGCGGAGAGGCTCGCGAGATCGAGGGCGTTCGGCAGCAGCAGCGGATCTTCCACCTCCTGCCCCAGCTCCGCCTGCACGGCCGGCGAAACTCCGGCGAACAGCACGTTGCGGGCAAAGAGGCGTCGCTCGACGCGCCGCTGGAATCGCTTGAAGAAGCCGAACTCGTGGGCGACGGTCACCACCCGCGGCACCTTCAAGGTGCTGGCGCGCAGGACCCGATAGCTGCGGTAGCGATGACAGACGGCAAGCACGGGCCTGCGATCTGCAACCAGATCTTCGACGCGACGCGCCACCGTGCGAACCCGGGCCAGATCTTCATAGCCCAGATAGTTGATGCCGGGACCGGCAGCACCCTGCGGCGGCGCGAAACAGATCGTCTCGACCTCACAACCGAGGCTCTCGAGGGCCAGCCGGTAGCTCGCCAGAAGATCGGCGAAAGGCGGATGATCGTTCGGCGCCAGCTGCAGGACAAAGGGCGCCGCCCCGGGCTCAGTCGGGCTCATCCGTTCTCTTCGTGACCAGGAAGTCGCCAAGCACCAGATACTCGAGATCGGAGCCGAAGAACATGTTCAGCGCATCTTCCGGAGAACACACCATCGGTTCACCGCGACGGTTCAGCGATGTGTTCAGCACCACCGGATTGCCGGTGAGCTCACCCAGAATCTCAATGAGCGCGTAGTAGCGTGGATTCTGTGCCTCGTTGACGATCTGCACGCGTGCGGTTCCGTCCTCGTGGACCACTTCCGGAATGCGCGTCTTCCAGGCTTCGTTGACCTCGAAGGTGATGGTCATGAACGGCGCCGGGTGATCGGTCTGGATGATGTCGGCTGCGACCGTGTCGAGCACGCTGGGACAGAAGGGCCGCCACCGTTCGCGAAACTTGATCTGCTCGTTGATCCGGTCGGCAATGCCCGGAGCGCTGGGACAGCCCAGGATGCTGCGCCCACCGAGCGCTCTGGGACCGAACTCCATACGGCCCTGAAACCAGGCGACGGGATTGCCCGCCGCAAGCAGCTCAGCGGTTTCCCGGGGAACATCTGTGAGTCGTCGATAGCGGAGCGGCTCGCGACAGGCTTCGAGGGCCACCTCGCAGGCATCGGCGTCGTAGGCTGGACCGAGGTAGACGTGCGTCATCGCCGCCAGTTGCTCACCCCGTTCTGCAGCCACATAGGTTGCTGCACCCAGGGACGTGCCGGAATCACCGGCGGCAGGCTGAACGAACAGCTCATCCACGTGCTCGAGGCCGACAATGCGCTGATTGAGCTTCACGTTGAGCGCTCCACCCCCGGCGAAGGCGAGTTTCCCGGTCTCCCGCAGCACGTCGCCGAGATAGTTTTCGAGGAGTTCCAGGCACCAATCTTCGAAGAGCCGCTGCATGGCCGCTGCATAGTGAATATAGGGCTCATCGGCGACATCGCCTTTCCGGCGCGGTCCAAGCCAGTCGATGAGTTTCTCGGAAAAATAGAAGCCGACGCCGTTTTCCTTGTAGCGCCTGAGCCCGACGGTGTTGATGAGCTTCGTGTCCACCTCGAAACCCCGACCCCGGCGCCTGATGAGACGGGACAGGTCATAACGGTCGGGATCTCCGTAAGGGGCCATGCCCATGACCTTGTATTCGCCGTCGAGCATCTCGAAGCCGAGAAATTCCGTAAGTGCCCCATAGACACCGCTGAGGGAATCCGGGTCGTAGAACTCGCGGAGCTTGTGGATCCGCCCGCCTTCCCCGTAGCCGAAGAAGGTGGTGGCGTATTCGCCTTTACCGTCCACACCGAGAATGGCCGTCTTCTCTTTGAAACCGCTCAGATGATAGGCACTGGAGGCGTGAGCCAGGTGGTGCTCAACGGGGACGAATTCCGTCCGGTCCCAGTCGATGCCGAGCGTCTTACCGGTTGCGAGGACCCGGCGGCGATTGCGCCGGAAGCGGCGGTTGCCGTTGAAGAGCGCGTCGATGGCACGATCCGGGGCATACCAGTGCCGTCGTGCGTAGTGCCAGCGAGCGCCGTTGCCGAGACTGATAGGCGCATAGGGAAAGGCCACCACGTCCACCTCTCGACCCGAAAGGCCTGCTTCGCGCAGGCAGTAGCGCGCCGCCTCCAGCGGCATGCGGTTCTTGGCGTGCTTATCGCGGATGAAACGTTCTTCTTCGGCCGCTGCGACGACCTCTCCGTCCACCAGGAGCGCTGCAGAGGGGTCGTGGTTCAGCGCCCCAGAGAGGCCCAGGATGATCAAGACTCGGTCACTTCGGGTGTTGGCGCGGGCGCTACTATAGCAGGAGGAGGCGCAGACGCAGGGCTCCCGGCCTTACCCGCAGGCGTGATGATCACAAAAGTCCGGCCCGGGAGAATGCGCGCCGGAAACGCTGCTGCTCCGGATCCGCCCAGTTCTCGAGAAAGCGAAGCAGGTCCGCCCGGAAGCGCCGCTCGGCGAAGGGTCCGGCGACCGTGCCGCGGGGGGCGAAACGCATGGCATCCAGGTCGATGAGGTGCAGCCTGTTCTCGTAGAGGATGAAATTCGTCGCCTTGGTATCGCCATGGGTGAAGCCCACCCGGCGCAGGAGCGAAAAAAGCGCACAGGTGTCGGCGATCCGGTCGTCGCTCAAACCCTCCTCCGCCACTTCGTCGCCGATGGTGCGGCCGCCGATGTCTTCCATGATCAGATACGCCACGTCACGAATCCCGCCCTGATGGGTTTCGACGAGCGCGAGGGGCCGCGCCGTGGGAATGGCCTGAAAGTGCAGCAGCTGCCCGAAAATCCAGGCGCGCCGATAGCGCGGCATGGGTCGCAGCGAGCGGCGCAGCCGATGGATGGGATCTTTGACGTTGAAGCGTTTGACCACCGCGCCGGTGCCCTCGAGGGCTCGCACGACGGTGGCGCTGCGGCCCTCCTTCAAGGCCTCGAGTTCGAGGAACGCCTTGTCTGGCACGAGCCGGCCGGCGCCTTCCAGGGCATCGAGCAGTTGCTCGCCGCCGTCCCGCACAGCCAGGGTTGTTCGGCCGGCCGCTCGGCGGACGCTGAATTCGCTGCAGGGCCGTTGCGTCTTTCGCGCATAACGCCGCAGGCGCTGCCGACGGGCCCGATCCAACCGCGGCTGAAAGGCCTCCACCGTTGGCGCCGGATGATCAGACCCGGCGCCATAGGCCGCCAGCAGCGGCGCCAGCCCATCATCACAAGCGGGCGGTCTCTGGGCTGCGAGGACCGCGAGGTTATCCAGGGCCGTGGCGCTACCAGGCGCAGCACCGGCGACGACCCCGTCGCCATCAATCGCGAAGACCGTGCCACGGGCAACGAGAAAGTTGTCCAGATGCAGATCCCCATGGCTGCAGCCGGTCTGGTGCAGGCGGCCGAGCAGTTCGGCAACCCCCGCCACTGCCCGGTCGTCAGCCGCATGGACCGGAGAGGAGCCCGCAAGATACTCGAGCAGCAGCACCGACACCTCTCCCTCGTTGCCACTGTAATAACAGGCCGGGGTCGCAACCCCCGCCGCCAGCAGGCGCTCGAGGCCGGCAGCTTCCCGTTCGAAGTAGCGGCCATGACCGGGACCGAGAAAAACCTTGAGAACCACCTCGCTCGCAGACAGCTGTGCATCGATCGACGCCGGCCCCTCGAGCAACCTGCCCTTCAGCACCAGCCGGCGGCCGTCGAGCCGCCGCAACACCTCGAGCTCGCGGAAGTGAGCAGGTGCACCGGCAATTTCGAGGACCAGCTCAGCCGGCGCTTCGCCACCGGCCGCCAGCGCAAGCAGCGCGTCCGTCACCGTTCGAACCTGCCTGCCGTCAGGCCTTTGCGGGTGCCCTTGTCGTAGAGCTCACAGGCCCGGTCATAGACGGCCCGCCAGAACGCGCCTTCTTCACGGAATGCAACCTTGAGCGGCTTGCCCGAATAAAGCCGCACGAAGCGCAGCCAGCTGCGTCGGTTCACCGGCAGGTCGAGGCTCGAATAGAGCAGCGCGGCCAGGTCCTTCCGGCGCCAGCTTTCCGGCAGGGTGGAAAAAATCCGGGCCCGGTGCAGATCGAGTACCGCCAGGTGCTGCTTCTCCGGATCCTCATGGGCCAGCAGGTGACAGAGATAAAAGTCACGGTGCGCAATACCGGCGTCGTGCAGATCGCGGGCGCAGGCTGCGATGCGGATGACAAGGTCGCGGATTTCCATGGATGAAGGCGCCGCGTCGAGCCAGGGCAGCGTGCGCTCCTCCAGATCTTCATAGCCGAGCAGCGCGTCGCAGAGCACAAAGGACGATCGTGCCTGCGGCGCTCCGGTGGATTCCGCGAAAGCCGCCACCGTCGGCGCCGGGAGCCCTCGGCTTTCGAGGAGCCGGCAGGCCTCGTATTCATTCCGCGCCCCGAGCACTGGCACCTTGCCGACGATCAGATTTTTGAAGACTTCGCCCAGGCCAACCCCGCGGTGACGCTTGAGGTAATACACGCCCGTGTCGAGCTCGATGCGCAGGGTTTCGCGACCGGCGACGGCACGTACGACCTCCCCTTCGAGAGCGAAGGCCCTGGCCAGAGGAGAATCGGCAAAGACACCGGCAACGTCATCGCGAAGGTACAGATCGCGTAGTTCCGGATCAGGCACTCAACTCGGCCTCAATCAGATCGACAGCGCGCTCGGCCATCTGATAAACGTCCGCCGTACGACCGAACTCAATGCCGCGCTTCGCACAGGCGGCTCGAAACGCATCGTCCGTGAGGAGGCGCTCGAGCTGACGGTTCAGCGCATCCTGTGCAAAGGGGCTGTCGATGATCACCCCGCCGCCGCTGTCGGCCACGTAGTGGGCAAAGCCGCAGACATCGGTCGCAATGACGGGCAGACCGGCCACCAGCGCCTCGATCAGTACGATGCCACCGCTTTCCATATAGGCCGGATGCAGCATGACATCGGCGCCCTGCAGAAAACGGGGCACATCGTCGCGACCCGAGAAGATCCGGAATTGAGCCGCGACGCCGAGCTCTTCTGCCAAGCGCAGGAACTGCCTCGGGTTGTCCTGGCCGATGACAAAGAAACGTACCTTATTACGCAGATCCTCGGGCAGCGCCGCGAGGGCCTGCAGGGCACGGTCCACGCCCTTGGTAATGAAACCGGAACCGATCAGCAACAGCAGCAGCTCATCGTCACCGATGTCGAACTCACTGCGGAACCCTGCCCGAAGCTCTGCGGCGTCGTTGTTCCAGCGCCGATCCGGCGCAATGCCTGGCGGAAGTATGTGCAGCTGCGCATCGAGGGTGCCATAGAACTTCTGGAACTGGGTTTTCTGCTGCTGCGTGATGAGCAGCGTCGTCACCGCTTCCTCGGGGTCGAAGACCGCGTGCTCGAAGCGGGAAAACAGGCGGTACCGGGCCGTCAGACGATACATGGGTGCCCGCAGCTGCTGGGCTTTCTCTTCGTAGCAGGAGTCGGCTGCGTAGTAGATGTCGAGCCCCGGCATCTTGTTGAAGCCCACCAGACAGTCGACGGGGCGGAGGCGCAGGTCTTCGGCGAGCCAGTCGGCAAAGCGCCGGTAGCGCTCGTGATTCGTAACCGCCGTGGCCGGAACCGTAACGACGTCGAAGCCCTCGGGGATCGCCCCCTCCCAGGAGAGCGTATAGACCCTGACATCGAAGCCGCGCCGGCGACACTCACAGGCGATGCGCAGAAAGTCGCGCTGCAGACCACCAAAGGGAAAGTACTTGAAGAGCGCAAAGCCGATGAGGGGCCGGCGCTCGGCGGCGAACTGTTCCAGATAGTCGGCGGCGGTGTCGGCGAGGGTAAAGAGTTCGGGTCGCTGGGCCATGGCCATGCCACGTTCGGTCCAGGCCGCACGCTCCTCGGACGTGAGCAACTCCACGAGTTGCTCGTTGAAGCGGCTCTGATCAAAGGGCATGGGAGCCAGGAGTCCCGCCCGGGCTTCCCTGAGATACGGGGCGTAGCCGCAATTCTGGGTAACCAGGGCCGGCACACCGGCGAACATTGCTTCGAGAATCACCATACCGGCGTTCTCGTCGTAGGCCGGCAGCATGAGCCCATCGGCACCAAACAGAAAGCGCGGAACGTCGTCGCGCCCTTCCGTGAAGAATCGCACCCGGTCCGCCACCCCGAGGCGCATGGCCATGCGCTTGAAAGGCTCGGCGTTGTCCCGGCCGAGCACGAAGAGGCGGGCCCGACGATAAAGGGCTTCGGGCAGCGCCTTGAGCGCCAGCAGGGCGCGGTCGAGTCCTTTCTTGATGAAGCCCGAGCCGATGAAAAGCAGGAGCAGCTCATCGTCGCCGATCTCGAACTCACGGCGAAAAGCGGCGCCCAGCGCAGCCCGGTCAACGGGAGCGACACGATCGTGTTCAATGCCCGGCGGCAGCGGGTGAAAGCGTTCCCGCTGGGTGCCGTAGTAGCGCACGAAGTAGGGCGTCTGTACGTCCGAGATGGTCAGAATCTGCGTCTTTACGAGCGGATCGAAGACGGCGCGCTCGAAATCGGCAAAGTGCCGATAGCGGGGCAGCTTCCGGTAGAGGGCGCCGCGCTGGCTGCGGGCCTTCTCTTCATAGCAGGAGTCACCGGCATAGTAGACGTCGAGACCGGGCATCTTGTTCATGCCGACAAGCAGGTCAACGGGGTGGGAACGGACATGACGAAGCACCTGCTCCGCGAAGCGTTCGTAGAGCGTGTGGTTCGACAGAGCGCCAACCGGGAGGACGACAACCTCCAGTTCGTCTTCCGGACGCTCTGCCTCCCAGCGGATTGCATAGATGCGCACGCGATGGCCGCGGGCCAGACAGGCGCGGGCAATCTTCAGGAGATCACGCTGAATACCTCCGTAGGGGAAGTACTTGTAAATGGCAAAGGCCAGCTGCATCAGGCAATGCGCTCCACCAGCTCACGGGCCGACTCGAAGACCGTTTCCGGCGCGAGGCGAGCATAACAAGGTGGTGTCACCGGCTCATCCCGCCAGCGTTCCGGGACCCCGCGATAGTGACAGCGCCGGGCAAGGCAGGGCGCACAGGCGAGATCGGAGGCCAGGCTGCGAACCCGCGCCCCGCGAACCCCCGTCAGCTCGGCACTCGTGCTGCCGTAAAGGACCACCGTGGGCACGCCGAGGGCACCGGCGAGATGCGAGAGCCCGGAATCCACGCCAACGACGAGCTGCGCTGCTGCGAGCTGCCCGGTGAGCTCGTCGAGGTCCATGGCAGGGAGCACCTCTGCCGGTGAGGCCGCAAGATGTTCCGCGCGGGCCCGCTCAACGTCGTTGCCCCAGGGCAGCGCCAGACGCCAGCCATCGGTCCGCAGTTGGCCCGCAAGCGCCTGCCACATGGCTTCCGGCCAGTGTTTGCTTTCCCAGGTGGTGCCGTGAAGCAGCACGGCGGTGCGCGAGCTTGTTTGCTCCGCAGCCCTCTTGAGCCCGAAGGCCGGCGCGTCCGAGGGCGCTACATAGCCGAGACTCCCGGCAAAAAGCTGGCGCAACCGGTCGACGGCATGCTGCCCCTTAGGTACC
Source organism: Pseudomonadales bacterium (assembly GCA_965230005.1). GTDB lineage: Bacteria > Pseudomonadota > Gammaproteobacteria > Pseudomonadales > Azotimanducaceae > SZUA-309. Next base: position 3,712,592 of record OZ245934.1, on the reverse strand, counting down.
GCCGCCCGTTGGCCGTAGGCAAAGGCGGCCAGCGGCTCCCGGGCCGCCGTGAAAGACAGGCCTGCGCGCCGGTCACCACGGGCGGCAAGGGTGACCGCCGCACTCTTCAGGAGACCCTGGGCATCGAGGATCAGGTCATAGCGTTCCTGACGAAGGTGCCGGAAAAAACGCCGGAGCTCGGCACCGTCGGCGCGCAGGCTCTTCCGCCAGCGACGCCAGCCGATGGGCCAGACCCGGCGCACGGCCGGATGCAGGGCGGGGATGGCGGCGAAGGCTTCCTCCACGACCCAATCGAAGACCACGCCGTGCCGGGCTGCATCAGTGACCGCCGGCAGCGCGTGGACAACGTCGCCCAGGGAGGACATTTTCACGAGCAGCACCCGCATCAGCCGAGAGCCTCGATGACGCGCCCAGGCTCGAGCGTTTTGAGGCAGTTCAGGTGACCGAGCGGGCACTCGCGGGCGAAACAGGGGCTGCAGTCGAGATTGAGCTGGAGTGCCTGCGCCCGGTCACCGAGGGGCGGTGTGAAAGCGGGCGAGGTGGAGCCGAAGACGGCGACGACGGGGCGCTCCAGGGCACAGGCTACGTGCATGAGACCGGAGTCATTACAGACCACGCGCGCCACCCGTGCCAGCAGGTCGACCGCGTCGAGAAGTCGCGTGCGCCCGGCCAGATTATTCACCCCTGGCGCCAGGGCTTCGATGGCCGCACAGGCTTCCGCGTCTCCCGGAGATCCCATGAGCCAAACGGCGCGGCCCCGCTCGAGCTCGTGACGGGCAACCGCCGCATAGTGTTCCGCCGGCCAGCGCTTCGCCGGACCGAACTCGGCTCCGGGACAGAGCGCGGTGACGTTGGCGGCGTCGAGGTCCAGCTCGGCGATGAGCGTCGCCGCCCGCTCCGGTGAAGCCGTGAGCACAGGAGCAGCAGGCTCATCCAGAGCCGCTTCCGGTGGCAGACCGAGGGCCAGAAAACGTTCGACCATGAGCGGATACCGGTCCGGGTCGAGGCGCCGATGGTCGTTCAGGAACCCATAGCGCGATTCACCGAGCCAGCCCGTGCGCCGGGGCACGCCCGCGAAGCAGGGTACCAGCGCTGATTTCAGACTGTTCGGGAGAACAATCGCCTGGTCGAAGGCACTGTCGCGGAGTTTCCGCCCGAGGCGCCAACGGCGTCGCAGTCCGAGCTCGCCATGGCCGACGTCGAGCGTGTGGCTCGTCGAGACCCCGGGCATGCGCTCCGCAAGCGGCACGGTCGCCGGCGGCGCGACAACGCAGAGTTCCGCACCACGGGCTGCCAGCAGCGCACAGAGCGGCTGCGCCATGACCATGTCTCCAACCCAAGCAGGGGCCACGATGAGTATTTTCATAGTGTCCGGCGCGGTACCTCGCCGGGCCCGGTTACGCCGGACCCGAGTGAACTCAGCCGGCGACCGGGGTAAGCCATTCCGGATGGCCGCCACGCTGGCCCCGGACTTCGTCGAAGTAGTCGGCCTGGAGACGTTCGGTAGTCGGCCCCCGGGCTCCGGTGCCGATGCGACGACCGTCCAGTTCCCGTATCGGCAGCACTTCGGCGGCTGTGCCGGTGAAGAACGCTTCATCGGCGATGTAGACCTCGTCGCGCGTGATGCGTCGCTCGATGACGTCGAAGCCGGCGTCCCGCGCGAGGGTCAGCACCGTGTCCCGGGTGATGCCATCGAGACAGGAGGTCAGTTCGGGTGTGTGGATCACCCCTCCGCGAACGATGAAGACGTTTTCGCCGGTGCCTTCGGCCACGTAGCCTTCGTTATCGAGCATCAGCGCTTCATCGCACCCCGCATCGAGGGCCTCATGCAGGGCGAGAATCGAGTTGATGTAGTTGCCGTTGGCTTTCGCCTTACACATGGTGATGTTCACGTGGTGGCGCGTGTAGGAAGAGGTGCGGACGCGGATGCCCAGCTCCCGGGATTCTGGTTCCATGTAGTTCGGCCAGGGCCAGGCGGCGATGACCACGTTGACCGAGAGATCCTTGGCGCGAAGTCCCATGGCCTCGGCGCCGAGATGAACCATGGGCCGCAGATATCCTTCTTCGAGTTCGTTGGCGCGGAAGACCTCACGCTGAGCCTCGCTGATCGCCTCGGGCGTGAAGGGGATCTTCAGGCCCAGAATGTGCGCGGAGTTGAACAGCCGGCGGGTATGCCCATCGAGCCGGAAAATGCACGGACCCTGCGGCGTCTTGTAGGCGCGCACGCCTTCGAACACCCCTACGCCGTAGTGGAGCGTGTGCGTGAGTACGTGAACGGTGGCCTCCCGCCAGGGAACGAGCTCGCCGTTCTGCCAGATCCAGCCGTCGCGATCAGCCAGGTTGTCCATCATCGAATACGCCTTGCCAGAGGGCGCTCACGTCTTCCCGGTAGCGGGCCAGCGTCCGCGCCGCGCGCTCACTGTCAGGGATGTCCAGAACCGTTCGATGCCACTCTGCCCGGAGGGCGAGATAGGCTTCCTTCAGGCGGGCAGCGGACTGCGCGGGCAGCAGCTGTGCGGCCTCCACGGCGTCCAGGATCCGAACGTTGTCCGTGAATTCCGTGAGCGCGGGATGGGCGTGAGCGTGAGCCAGAACGAGATATTGCACCATAAATTCGATATCGACGATACCGCCACTCCCGCGCTTGAGGTCCACGGCCTCGGCGTCACGGGGCAGCTGTGTACGCATCCGTTCGCGCATGGTGCGTACCGCCTCTTTCAGAGGAGCTGTCTCCCGCGGTTGCGCAAGCAGTTCCCGGCGGGCGGCCTCGAAACGCCGGGCCAGCTCGGGATCGCCCGCAACGGGCCGGGCTCTCACCAGCGCCTGGTGCTCCCAGACCCAGGCCTGTTTCTGCTGATAGTCGATGAAGGCGTCCAGGGAGGACACCATGGTGCCCGAGTTGCCCGAGGGCCGCAGGCGGGTGTCGATCTCGTAGAGCGTGCCGTTGTAGGTGGGCGCCGTGAGCACGTGCAGCAACCGGCGAACGAGACGATGCAGAAACTGACTGGCGCTGGGCGCAAGATCGTGGATGAAGACGATGTCGAGATCGGAGCCCGGCCCGAGCTCGATACCGCCCAGTTTGCCGTAGCCGACGATCAGGAAAGGCCGCCGATCGGCATATTCCGGGAAACGGCTCAGGTTATCGCGCCAGGCGAGCGTCAGCGCCGCCTCGAGGACCGCTTCAGCGAGCCAGGTGAGCGCGTCGCTCACCCGCATGAGCGACAGCGTGCCGCGCAGCTCCGCCAGGGCGACCTTGAACACGTGATGGCTCTTGAACTCCCGAAGCACTTCCAGGGCATGTTCGAAATCGTCCTCGTGGCGGCCAAGATCCTCGGCGAGAGCGTCGGCCAGCGCCGTGCGATCGGGCACCACCGTCAACGCTCGCTCATCGAGCAGCGAATCGAAAAAAGCCGGATGCTCCGCCAGGCTCGTTGCCAGCCAGAGACTGGCGCTCACCAGCTCGAGGAAGTGTTTCCGCGCCAGCGGGTTTTCCGACAGGAGTGCCAGATAGGCGGAGCGCCTGAGTACGGCACGGATCACCGGCAAGGCCCGGCTGAGCGCCAGGGTCGGCGTCGCTAAGGTCAATGCGTCTTCGATGAGTTCAGGCATGAGTCGATCGAGACGGTTCTTCGCATCGGCGGAGACGCTGCCCCGATCCCGGGCCAGCGTCAGCGCGCTGAGCGCCTCCGCCAGGATCTTCCCATCGCTGAAGCCGAGGGCTTCGAGCACTTCAGGATCGTCCGCATGCTGCCAGCCCGAGAGCCCGGCAGCGGTTTCGGCAGGGGCGCTGCCGAGGAGTCCATCGAAGACCTCGACGACATGCTGCCGGTGGGTATCGAGCGCCTCGAGAAAGGCCGCATAGTCCGGAAACTGCATGGTTGCCGCCAGACGGGCCTGACCGAGCTCCCTTGTCGGCAACCGTTGGGTCTGGCGGTCGGCTTCCGCCTGCAGGCTGTGCTCCGTGTCGCGAAGAAACCGGTAAGCGGCCGCAAGCCGGTCGACCTGCGCCGCTTCGAAGTGGCCGAGGTCGCCCAGCCGGGCGAGCACGGGCAGCAGCGCCGGGGCGCGCAACGCCGGCTCCCGACCGCCCCAGATCATCTGCTGCATCTGCGCGCTGAATTCAATGTCGCGAATGCCACCGGGCCCGAGTTTGACGTCCTCCGGGTGTTGCCGCTCGGCGACGACGCGCGCCTTCATGCCGCGCAGCGCGTCGATGGCGCCGAAGTCGAGGTAACGGCGGAAGGTGAAGCTGGCCAGGGTTTCGAGGAGCTCGGCGCCCGCCTCGCAGTCGCCCGCCGCCGGTCGTGCCTTCATGAGCGCGTAACGTTCCCAATCGCGCCCATGCGTCACGTAGTAGTCCTCCACGGCGGCGAAGTCCACGGCCAGTGGGCCGCTGCCGCCGTAGGGTCGCAGGCGCATGTCCACCCGAAAAACGAAGCCGTCGGCGGTCACCGGATCCAGCGCAGTGATGAGCTGCTGGCCGAGTCGCACGAAAAACTGCTGATTACGCTCACCCCCGCGGCTGCCCCCTGCGGCCACGGTGCTGCCCGCTTCGGGAAAACAGAACATCAGGTCCACGTCTGAGGAAAGATTCAGCTCCCGGGCGCCGAGCTTACCGAGCGCAATGACAACCAGACGCTGCGGCTTGCCACTGCCCGCACCCATGGGTGTACCCCGATCCCGGCAGAGGGCTTCGTAGAGGCGCCTCAGGGCCTCGTCGATCAGGGTATCCGCCAGCAGCGTCGCACCCGCCACGGTTTCTTCGAGGCTCGCCTTGCCGAGGCAATGACGCCAGATCAGCCAGAGCTGATAGCGCTGCCGGAGTTGTCGCAGGCCCTGCTGCAGGGGCGCCATGGCGCCATCGGCGGGTAACGTCACGGAGCAGTCCTGAGCGAGGCCGGGAGCCGCAAAAGGTCCGGCGAAACGCTCTTCCGCCAGCGCCTGGAGAAACCACTCCGACTGACGGGCGGCAGCGCCTTCGGCGAAGTCCGAGAGGGCGAACACCCTGACGGCGTCGGTCCGGGCTCGGGTCGGAAGGTCGGAGAAGTTGTCGGCGGCTCGCTCGCCGCGTTCGCTCAGGAGCGTTGGGAGCGCGCTCAAGCCTCAGAGGCAGGGGACACGCGCAGCACCTCCGAGATGGTGGTGAGCCCGGCGCCAACCTTCTGCGCACCGGACAGTCTGAGCGTGCGCATGCCTTCCTTGAAGGCCTGGCGCCGAAGCACGTCGACCTCACAGTCGGCGCGGATGGATTCGCCCACTTTTTCGCTCATGGGCAGCAGCTCGTAGATCCCCATGCGGCCGAGGTAGCCGGTATCCCGACATTCAAGACAACCCTGGGGCGCAAAAACGCGCTTCGGCGGCTTAGCCCGGAAGGGTTTCGTCAGCAGCCGCCAGGCTTCCTCGTCCACGTCTTCTTCAACTTTGCAGTGCGGGCAGAGGGTCCGTACCAGGCGCTGGGCCATCACGCCGAGCACCGTGGCCTTGATCATGTAGGCCGGCACGCCGAGATCGAGGAGTCGGGTTACGGCGGTGGGCGCATCGTTCGTGTGCAGCGTCGAGATCACCAGGTGACCGGTGAGGGCTGCCTGAATCGCCATTTCCGCCGTCTGCAGGTCGCGGATCTCACCAATCATGATGATGTCCGGATCCTGACGCAGAAGCGCGCGGACCCCGGCGTCGAAGGTCACGCCGATGTTCTGCTGCACCTGCATCTGGTTGAAGGACGGCTCCACCATCTCGATGGGATCCTCGATGGTGCAGACGTTTACTTCGTCCGTCGCCAGCTGTTTGAGCGTCGAGTAGAGGGTGGTCGTTTTACCCGAACCGGTCGGGCCCGTGACCAGCACGATGCCGTTCGGCTGGGTGATGAAGTGCTGCCAGCGTTCGTAGTCGTCACCGGCGAGACCAAGCTCCGGGAAACTCCGCAGCAGCACATCCGGATCGAAGATCCGCATGACCATCTTTTCGCCGAAGGCCGTGGGCAGCGTCGACAGCCGCAGCTCCACCTCGTCGCCGTCCGGCTGCTTGGTTTTCACCCGGCCGTCCTGAGGCCGGCGCTTCTCGGCCACGTCCATGCGCCCGAGAATTTTCAGGCGGCTCGTGACCGCAGCGTTCACCGCCGTCGGCAGCTCATAGACGTGGTGCAGAACGCCGTCGATCCGGAAACGGATCAGGCCCTTGTCGCGCCGCGGTTCGATATGGATGTCGCTCGCCCGCTGATCGAAGGCGTAGTTCAGAAGCCAGTCGACGATGTTGACGACGTGTGCGTCGTTGGCATCCGGATTCTTCAGCTCACCGAGCTCGAGCATCTGCTCGAAGTTGGCGACCCCGGAGATTTCGAAGCCTGCCTCTTCGGCCCGGGAGACGGACCGGGCCATGGTGTAGAACTCGAGCTGATACTTCGTGATGTCCCGCGGGCTAGTGACCACCCGCTTGATACGCCGGCCCCGGAGCGTCTGCGTGAGCATGCTCTCCCACTGATACATGTAGGGCTGCGCGCTCGCGATCACCACCTCGTCATCGGCCACTTCGATGGCCAGAATGTTGTGGCGCTGCGCGAAGGCGTAGGACATGACCTCGGTGACGGCGTTGACGTTCACCTGCAGCGGATCGATGCGCTCATAGGGCTGCCTGGACTTCTCTGCGAGCCAGAGCGTCATGGTGTCGAGATCGAGCTCGCGACCGGGCTCCTGCCGATTCTCGTAGCCGCGCTCGGCGACGATCTCGAGCGGGTGCTGCGACAGCTCCTTTTTCGTCCGCGGGGCGATGAGAATGTCCTCGGCCTGCCGCTGACTGATGAAACCCGCCTTGACCAGCTCATCGAGCATCGTCGGCAGATCGAGGAGCTGCTCTGAGTGAAAACTGAGTCGTTCCGAGAGGGGGGCATCTTCCGAGGCCGCATCCGCTCCGACCGGAGCGGGCGTTTCCACCCCTGCGACCGCCGGCGTCGGCGCGGTTGCCTGGTCCGAGTGGGCTACCGGGGACGGCGTCGGATGGCCAGCGCCACCCTGGGCGCTCGCCTGCGCATTCGCATAGGCTGCAGGATGCGAGGCCGCACGCTGTGCGCCGTGAGGATCGGGCACCTGAGGGGCTGACGGCGGCAAGGTCTCCGGGGCGGGGGCCGCCTCGTTAGTGGCGTTCCCAGCCGGGGCATCCGCATCCGCATCCGCATCCGCATCCGCATCCGCAGATGCTGCCTCGGGAGCCGTCTTCTGCTCGGAAGAAGAGAGGGGAGTGGCCACGTAAGTCCTTGAATAGCCGATTTTTACTGCCAGATAGATCAGTTTCGGGAATGCCTCAGCCATTTGCAACCGCGAGCCTCGCCCGGGCCACTGTGAGACCTTGAACCACGTCACAGACTGCCGATAAAAGGGCGCCAGCAGCGGGATGCCGCAGGCGGACCTCCCCCGGCAGCCTTTACGGTAGAATGCGCGGCCCGAAATTCTCCGCACCTGACGCCTGCACAGGCCGCAGCATGACGGAGAAGCAGGACCAGGAGGGAGGCAGCTTGCACAGGAACGACTACGCGCAGTGGTTCCGCGATTCCACGCCCTACATCAGCATGCACCGGGGCCGCACCTTCGTTGTGCTGCTCGAAGGTGAGGCGCTCGCGCATCCAAACCTCACGAACATCGTTCACGATCTGGCGCTCGTGCACGTGCTCGGCGCGCGCCTGGTGCTCGTGCACGGCGGTCGTCCGCAGCTCGACGCTGCCCTCAGTAAAGACGGCAACGCATTCCACGATGGCCGACGGATCACCAGTCCCGCCCAGCTGCCAACATTGCTCGGCGTGCTGGGTGAACTCCGGGCCCGCCTCGAGGCGCTCTTCTCCACGGGCCTGCCGACGAGCCCCCTGCGGGAAACCAACATCAGCGTCGTCAGCGGTAACTTTGTCACCGCTCGCCCTGTCGGCATCGTCGATGGCGTCGATCACGGCCTGACCGGGCGGGTCCGGCGGGTGAACGGCGGCGCCCTGCAGGCCATCCTCAAGGCCGGCGGCATTGGCCTCCTCTCGCCCCTCGGCTATTCCCCCTCGGGGCAGGTCTTCAATCTGGAAGCCTCGGAACTGGCCACCGATGTCGCTCTGGCCCTGGAAGCCGACAAACTCATCGTCTTCACCGAAGCGGGCGCCCTCGTCGACGAGGCGGGCGACCGCATCTCCCTCATGAGCCCCGCCGACCTGCATCAGCATCCGGCGAGCGAGAGCCGGCGCGCGGCATCAGTGCTGCGCGCTGCACGGAGCGGAATCCCGAGCTGCCAGCTCGTTTCCTGGGCGGAAGACGGTGCGCTGATCCACGAGCTCTACACCGCCGGCGGCAGTGGCACCCAGATTCGCGAGGTGGAGGGCTCGCTCGTGCGGCCGGCTACGGCAGCAGATGTGAGCAGCATCGTCGAGGTGATACGACCGCTGGAAGAAGCCGGGATCCTCGTGCGCCGCGACCGGGACCGTCTCGAGGCAGAGATCGATCACTTCCTGGTCGCCGACATCGACAACAACGTCGTTGGCTGCTGCGCCGTTTACGGTTTCGGGGATCTCGCAGAGCTTGCCTGTGTGGCCGTGCACGACTCTTACCGGGATGGATCGCCCACCTTCCTCAGCGGCATCCGCTCCGGTTCCCGGCGCGCGGCGCGCGTTGGCGCCAGCCTCCTCGCGGCCGCGGAAGCGCGAGCCAGAAACGACGGGGCCGAAGCCCTGTTCGTGCTCACCACCCAGACCCGTGACTGGTTCCTCGACCACGGCTTCGAGCCGGCCGACACCACGGCCCTTCCCGGCCCGAAGCAGGCCATGTACAACTATCAGCGAAACGCCGGCATCATGATCAAGACGCTGGCCCGAGAGGAAGCAGGACAGAAAGCAGGACAGTAAATGACCGACGAGAAACGACGCTACTCCGCCCCGGTTGTCGACGGGGTCGCCCAGGCTCCGAGCCGGGCCATGCTCTATCCGGTTGGCTTTACGGACGCCGACTTCGCCAAGCCGCAGATCGGCATCGCCTCGACCTGGTCCATGGTGACGCCCTGTAACATGCACATCAACGCACTGGCAGATGCCGCGGCCATGGGTGCCGACGAAGCCGGTGGCAAGAGCGTGCTGTTCAACACCATCACCGTATCCGACGGCATCTCCATGGGGACCCCGGGTATGCGCTATTCCCTCGTCTCGAGAGAAGTGATTGCCGACTCCATTGAAACCGTCGTCGGCGCCCAGGGCTTCGACGGTTTTGTGGCCTTCGGCGGTTGCGACAAGAACATGCCCGCCTGCGCCATGGCCATGGCGCGCATGGACCGGCCGAGCGTGTTCGTTTACGGCGGCACCATCCAACCCGGTAAGGAACGCCGCGACATCGTTTCCGTGTTCGAAGCCGTGGGTGGCCATGCGGCGGGGACCGTCAGTGATATCGAACTTAAAGAGGTGGAAAGCACCGCCATCCCGGGCCCGGGCAGCTGTGGCGGCATGTATACGGCCAACACCATGGCTTCCGCCATCGAGGCTCTCGGCCTTTCCCTGCCGAACAGCTCTGCCCAGGAAGCCGTGTCCGAAGCGAAACGCCAGGACAGCTACAACGCCGGCGCCGCCGTCTACAACCTGATCGAACGCGGCATCAAACCGAGCGACATCCTTTCCCGGGAAGCCTTCGAGAACGCCATCACGGCGACCATCGCCCTCGAGGGCTCAACGAACGCGGTCCTGCATCTGCTGGCAATCGCCCACTCGGCGCGCATTCCCTTGTCGATCGACGACTTTACCCGTATCGGCAAGCGGGTACCGGTGCTGGCCGACATGCGGCCGGCCGGTGCCTACGCCATGAGCGAGCTCATCGAAATCGGTGGTATCCAGCCGCTCATGAAGATGCTCCTCGACGAGGGGCTCCTGCACGGTGACTGTCTCACCGTCACCGGCCACACCCTCGCCGAGAACCTTGCCGATGTGGCGCCCTACCCGGAGGGCCAGCAGGTCGTCAGGCCCTTCTCGAATCCCATCAAGAAGGATTCGCACCTGGTCATCCTCTACGGGAATCTGGCCCCGGAAGGCGCCGTTGCGAAAATCACCGGCCACGAAGGTCTGTCGTTCACGGGTACCGCGCGCTGCTACCACGGCGAAGAGGCCGCCATGCAGGCCATCATGGACGGCGAGATCAGCAAGGGCGACGTGGTCGTCGTGCGTTACGAAGGGCCCCGGGGCGGTCCGGGCATGCGCGAGATGCTCTCGCCGACGAGCGCGATCAACGGCCTGGGCCTGTCTCAGGACGTGGCGCTGATCACGGACGGCCGTTTCTCCGGGGGCTCGCACGGCTTCGTGATCGGCCACATCACCCCGGAAGCTTTCGACGGCGGCCCCATCGCCCTGATCGAAGACGGCGACGAGATTACCGTGGATGCAGAAGCGCGAACCATCAATCTGGCGGTAGACGAGGCGACGCTGGCCGCGCGCCGCGAGGCCTGGCAGCAACCGCCGCCCTACGCCGATCGGGGCACCCTGGCCAAGTTCGCCCGGCTGGTAAGCACCGCCAGCCAGGGCGCCGTGACCGATCAGGACTGACGACCGCAGCCGCGTGAGCCAACTTGTTGACGTCAGCCACGCGATCGGCGACGGCACGATCACCTACCCAGGTCTGCCGGCGCCCGTCATCTGTGACTTCCTGAGCCGTGAGGCTTCTCAGGCCGTTTACGGTGAAGGAACGAGCTTCCACATCGGCCGCATCGATATGGTAGCGAACACGGGCACCTACGTGGACGCACCTTTCCATCGGTTCGCGGAGGGCCGCGACCTCGCCGAGTTGCCCCTGGAATCACTCGCCGATCTACCGGGCCTGGTCATCCGCACCGAGGCACAGGCCATCGGCCCGGAAGTGCTGGCGGGAGAGACTTTCGCCGGCTGCGCCGTGCTCTTCGCCACGGGCTGGGATCGGCATTGGGGCACGGACGCCTATCTCCAGGGGCACCCTTACCTGACCGCCGCGGCGGCCGCTGCGCTCCGCGACGGCGGTGCGGCGCTCGTTGGCATCGATTCTCTGAACATCGACGACACCAGCGACGGCGCACGGCCCGTGCACACGACGCTGCTCGGTGCCGGCATCCCGATCGCCGAACACCTGTGCCAGCTGTCCGCGCTTCCGGATCACGGCTTCCGCTTCCATGCGGCGCCGGTGAAGGTGCGCGCCTTCGGCACTTTTCCCGTACGGGCCTATGCCGTTCTCGAGGAGAACGGCAGTTTTTGAGCGGGTTCGTGACCCAGGCCGTTGATCCTGAGTCTGGAATTCCGCATAGTTCACGCTGATTCGCGCCAAATCGATTCAAGTTACTGAATTACAAAGGTCGTGACCGCAGCAATCACCCACCATCATCGATTCAACCCGGCCCGGGCCCTCAAGCTGGTGCTGTGCTTCGCGGTCACCATGGCCGCCGGCCTGGCCCATGGGACCGAAAAGGCCAGCCGTATTCTGGTCGATAAGTCGGAACGCACCCTCGTGCTCTTCTCGAGCGGCAAGCCGATCCGCAGCTATCCTGTCTCCCTGGGCCGCAACCCCGTGGGCCACAAGCGTTACGAGGGTGACAAGCGCACGCCCGAAGGCATCTACATCATCGATGGCAAGAATCCGAACAGCGCCTTCCACCTTTCGCTGCATATCTCCTACCCGAACGAGCGGGACAAACGTGTTGCCCGCGAGCGGGGCTGGGATCCGGGCGGAGCCATCGTCATTCACGGCCTGCCCACAGGGCTCATCAAAACCTCCGCAAAGTACGAACGCGACTGGACCGACGGCTGCATCGCCGTCTCCAATGCCGCCATCGAAGAGATCTGGGATCTCGTCGATGAAGGCACCCTCATCGAAATCACGCCCTGAGATCGTCTACTCTTCGCACTTCTTGAGCGAAAGGACGATCCCGCATGGACTGGAAGGTTTTTCTGACCATCTTCGGCACGGTTTTCCTGGCCGAACTCGGCGACAAAACCCAGCTGGCAACGGTGCTCTTCGCCACCCGGGAGGCGCTGCATCCCCTGATCGTCTTTTTTGCCGCCTCGGCGGCCCTCATCGCCACCACGGCCGTCGGGGTGATCGCCGGCAACTTCATTGCCGATCAGATCGACACGCGCATCCTGTCCTACATCGCCGGTGCCGGCTTCATACTGATCGGCGCCTGGACCATCTGGAACGCGGCCTGAGGCGACGCGGTTTCACAGCCCTTCTCTGGAGTTGATGCCGTCGAGGGGAAAGATCGGACGACGCACGTGCTCGAAAGTCACCTCGCTGTAGTCTGACGTGCACACGCCCAGGCCGGCACACTCGACGACGCTGGCCACCAGCGGCATGAAGCCTACCCGGTAGTGAATGCGGGACTTGAGCATGAGGAAGCGGCGGCTCGTCGGTTCGATGCCGAGGCTCCGGAAACAGCCGGGATCAAAGGGCTCCAGGTGCCGGGAGATCACAACGATATCGACGGAGCCGACGCTGAGCACCGCGCTGTGCCCCATGTTCATGGTGAGCCCGCGGGACATGGCCACCGTTGCCGGAAAGCGGCCGTCCGAAAGGAGCTTCACGCGCCCGGTGACTTCGAGGGGCCGGCTCTGACGCTCAAGTGCCGGCATCGGCAGCTTGCCTCCGAGGGACACCGTGACCTCGGCGCCGATCCCGGCCTCGGCCATGGTGGCGACGGCCGCGGGGTCGTAGATCCCGAAGAAAGCGAGGTCTTCGAGACCTGCCTCGAGGACCGCGGCCAGCACCTCGGTGGTATCCATGGTGCCGCCGGAAGCGGTGTTGTCGTAGTGGTCGAGGAGCAGCACCGGGCCGTCCGCTTCGTCGGCGAGCTGCTTCGCCCGATCCAGAGACGCGTCGAGGGGTTCCACCTCGTAGACGAAAGCCTGCCGCTCGGACCAGGCCTGATCGAGGAGCTCGTCCCGGTACCGCGCGGCGAGGGCCGGATCGTTGTCGGTCACGACCACCACTGAAAGCCCGGCGTTTTTGATGTCCGCGTGGGGAAAGCCGGTAAAGAGGCTCACGGACAACGCACCTTCGGCTTCCATCTCCCGGGCCCTGGCCTGCAGCGCGGCATTCGGATGGTCGTCCGTTCCCTGACGCATGACGTGGGGCAGCATCGGGGCGTTGCCCCAGGCCATGGTCGGTGCAACCTCTCCCGCCAGGGCCGCGAGCGTGATCCGACCGGCCTTCAGGGCGGTGCCGTCCATGTCGATGTGCGGATAGGTCTGGTAGCCGCTCACGACCGTCGCCAGATCGACCATGTCCGGATACAGGTTCGCGTGCATGTCGAGGGCCACGCCAACGGGCACCTGCGGTGCCACGGCGCGAATTCGTCGGAGCAGCTCACCCTCGCCGTCTTCAAAGCTGCGGGTCACCATGGCGCCGTGCAGATCGAGCAGCAGGGCATCTGGCCCTTCCGCGGCAGCGGCGACGATGCGCTCCACGATGTATTCGTAGGCATCATCCTCCACGGGCCCGGAAGGCGGAGCCCCGGCCACCACAGGAATGATCACCTCGGCACCCCGTTCGGCCGCCGCCTGCAGATAGCCGCCGACGCAGCTGGCAGTGCCCCGGTAGGTGTCGATCGCTGCCGGACCGGCAAGGGGTGCAGGCCGGCCTCCGGCGAAACGGTCCAGGTCCGTGATGACCGGTGAAAAAGTATTCGTTTCGTGGCTCATGGTCGCGATAACGATGCGCATGGCGGCTCCTGACCGATGACTGGCGTAGGCGGATGGTATGAGGCTGCCCGCTCGCGAACAACGTGACCGCCGCGAGAAACGGCGCACCAGACTCGAAGAAAGTCCCGACCACTGGCATCCTTGTCCTCGACCCAACCGACCAGAGAGACCCATGCCCCACGCGTTGAAAAGGATCCTGCTGACCTTCGGCCTGCTGACCGGCTTCGTGACTCTGGCCGCCTGCGCGCCGGAAGTGGGTAGTGAGCGCTGGTGCACGGCCATGGAGGAAAAACCGAAAGGCGAGTGGACGGCCAACGAAGCCCTGGACTACGGCAAACACTGCCTCATGGAGTGAGTTTCCCTTTCCCGGCACGATCGAAGGCGAGCAAGTCCCTTGGCCTCGGGATCGACCGGATTTACCATTTGCCAGTCGCTCCCAGCGGGACAGCCCGAAGGCCGCTCACCCGTGATCTCCACCGCCATTGCCGATGACATCGTCGTCCACACGGCCGTTGACGACGTGAGCCTCGAGCAGATCAGTGCAGCCATGCAGGCTTGGTATCAGAACGCCGACTTCGACCCGGCGCGTCCGGTGCTCTGGGATCTCCGCACCGTGACCATCGAGCTGCAACGCGATGGCATCACTCAGGAAAGCATCGCCAGCTGGTCCGAGACGAACAGCGCGGTCATCAACGCGGAGCGAGCGGGCCGGAAAACCGCCTGGGTTTTCGGAGAAGAGGACACTGCGGAACTTGCCAGCGAGCTCCTCGGCGCCTATGACTGGCGGCACAAGGTCCGCATTTTCGCCAACGACATGGAAGCCGCTCGCGCATGGTTGTTCTCAACGATTCGCTGAGCCCGTCATGAATCATCCTGCCGGGAGCCGCGCCTGCAGGGACGGCTGTTTCCTGAACCGCCTGTTGCGCCTCAAGGTGCCAATCCGACCATGAGCGCAAATCAACTGGTCAGCGACGGCTTCCAGGTCCCCGAGGTCCTCGAGCACGACGCTTTCCGCCTGCGCATGCTGGCTGCGAGTGATGTGGAGGCCGACTACGAGGCCGTCATGGCTTCTGCGGACCGCCTCCGGGCCGGCTCGGAAAACGGCTGGCCCCGGGTCGGCTTTACGCTCGCCGAGAACCTCGCGGATCTCGAACGCCACGAGCAGGAGTTTTACGACCGCGTGGCCTTTGCCTACACGGTGGTCACACCGGACGAGAGCAGCGTGCTGGGCTGCGTCTACTTCAACCCGCCAACCGCACCGGAAGCCGACGTGAACGCGCATCTCTGGGTACGGGACGAGCACCATCCTGCCCTGACCCGCACCCTCTACGGGGCGGTTGTCGCCTGGCTCGCGAGCCACTGGCCTTTCGAGCGCGTGCACTGGGTGCGACGCAGCTACTACGACGACGCGCTCAGCGCAGCTGATGGCTGAGCCGAAGACCAGACCCAGCGACGCGAGCGTTGCCGATTTTCTGGCTGCCGTAGTAGATGAGCAACGTCGCTCCGACGCAGAGCGGGTGGCGGCAGGCGGCACTGATGGAAAAGATCACGCGGCGACCGCCGCAGCTCTGGGGCACGTCCATCATCGGCTTCGGCAGCTATCGCTATGAGTACGCCAGCGGACGTGCAGGCGAATGGCCTCTCACGGGCCTGTCGCCACGCAAGCAGGCGCTCACCCTCTACATCATGTCCGGCTTCGATGACTACGACGACCTGCTCGCGGACCTGGGTCGCTTCCGCACCGGCAAATCCTGCCTCTACGTGAAGCGCCTCGAACAGATCGACGAACAGGTGCTCGCCCGACTCATCCGCAAGTCCGTCGCGCATCTGCGTCGAAAGTGGCCAACCCGCTAGTCATGCCCATCGTCACCATTGAAACACTCTCGGACGACCCCTACTCGGAAGACGATGCCATGCCGACGCCTCAGCAGCTTCAGACCCTGGCGGACGCGCTCGGGGAGCTGTTCGGCTCACAGCCCTCAGGCACCTGGGTTCGCGCCCGACAGCAGCAGCGCGCTTACTATGCGGAAAACCTGATTGACCTCGATGCCCGTTTCCGGCCCGTCATCGTCGAGATCCTAAAATCCGAGCTGGACTCCCGGAAGAACCTAGCGCTGGAGGCCGCGGCCGTTTGCGCACTTGTTTCTAAGGTGCTCGGGCGTGCGCCCGAGAACGTGCACGTGATTTACGAGCCCAGCGCCCGGGGCCGGGTCGCCTTCGGGGGCCAGCTTGTCCAGTGAGGTGCCCACGGCACTCGAGCGGCTCATCGGACAGCATCCGGCCGCCCTGCGCTCTGTGCGCTGGGCCGGCGGCGACGGCCGCAGTGCCAGCGCCGACGTCGGACATCTCGAGCTCGAGACCAAACAGGGTCTCGTAACCCTCATCGATCATCGGAACGGCCGCGCCTACAGTCACCCGCCCGCCCCACCCGATGCGACCGGCGAGAGATCAGCGACAGACCTGACCGAAAGGGTCCCGATTGCCTTCGACCAGCGACCGATTATCGAGGCCATCCTCCGAGTCGAGGAGGATGCGGAAAGCGCCTGGTGCTTCGAGCTGAGCAATGGATCAAGCTTCGTTTTCGACCTTCGCACCGCTAAGGTAAAGCAACGCCTGAACCGCTGAAGGGTATCGATGAACGCGACGACCTGGCTCCGGGGCACGCTCCGACCGTTCCTGCCTCCGCTGGGGATCGCCGATGAGTGACGCCGCGCTCAACATAGGCGCAGCCACCACCAGCGACTACGAAGCGATCCTGGCGCTGAACGAAGCCGCGATTCCGGCGGTGAATCGAATCGACGCGGCGGAACTTGCGGATCTGCATGCCCAGGCCGCCTGCCTGCTGGTTGCCAGAACGCAAGGCGCGCTGCTGGGCTTTCTCCTGGTGCTCGACGAAACCGCCGACTACGGCAGCGAGAACTATCAGTACTTTCGATCACACTACGACGCTTTCGCCTACGTCGATCGCATCGTGGTCGCCGCGGAAAGCCGCGGTCTCGGCCTTGGTGCCCGCCTCTACGCAGCGCTCGAGGCTGAACTGCCAGAGGCGCCGCGCATCACCTGCGAAGTGAACGTCCGGCCGCCGAACCCAGGGTCCCTCGCTTTTCACGAGCGGCTGGGCTTCGTCGTCGTGGGCGAACAGGACACGGGAGGCGGTGAAAAAAGGGTCGCGCTCATGGTCCGCGACCGTTTGGCGCAAACGTGACGCCGGCCGTACAGGCTCTGAAAGTCGCGGGTGTGGTGTTCGATCTCCTCGAGTACGAAGCGCGGGTGCCTGCGGGGAGAGGTGCCGGCAGCGCGGCCGCCGCGTCTCTGGGGATTGATCCGAAAGCCGTTTACAAAACGCTCGTCGCAGAGCTTACCGGTGGCGAACTGATCGTCGCGGTCATCCCGGCGGAAGGCCAGCTGGCCCTGAAAAAACTGGCGAAGGCTGCCGGTGGCAAAGGCGCAAGTATGGCGGACCCAAAGCGCGCCGAGCGGGCGACCGGTTACGTGACCGGCGGCATATCACCGATCGGTCAGAAACAACCCCTGAGAACTTTCGTGCACGCGGCCGCCGTGGACCTCGAACGGGTCTTTGTGAGCGGAGGGCGGCGGGGCCTCGAACTTGCGCTCGCTCCCGCCGATCTGATCGGCGTCATCGACGCCGAAAGCTGCGATCTCTGCGCCTAACGGCGCTTGTCGATCGCCTCGTTGACGCGCAGCTGCCGGCCACCGAAATCGTTGCCGTTCAGCTCCTCGATCGCCTTGCTCGCGGCTGCATCATCGAGCTCCACAAAGCCGAAGCCCCGGGAACGCCCCGTGTCCCGGTCCGTGATGACGCGCGCAGAATGCACAGTGCCCATAGCCGAAAAAAGTGCCTCAAGCTCCCCGTCGTCAACGCTCCAGGGGAGATTGCCCACATACAGTTTCTTCATAACTTCGATCAGTTCCTAGAGACTCGGGTCAGCGGGCGTCCTCTTCCCACTACATCGCACACTTCGGCATCGACATCCCAAGCTGAGACGGCGGCACCTATGACGCCCGCCGTCGTCTGGTTAAAGTAAGCACGCAGCTTGAGCGAGCCAAGCTTCTCTGGCCTTCCGATCAGAGCGGAGTCAGAGAACGACGCCGTCCTCACGAAGCACGGGCAAGGCTTGCAGGAGCATTGTGTGTCGCCATTGTTGCGGTATTACGACACCCGCACAAGCCGGATACGCAGTTTCGTCCAAGGAGGTCAGACATGCTGAACACCGGCGACCTTGCGCCAGACATCGACAGCACCGATCAGAACGGCAACCGCCTGTCGCTCAAGTCGCTGCTGGAGACCGGGCCCGTTGTGCTCTATTTCTATCCCGCGGATTTCACCCCGATCTGCACGGCACAGGCCTGCGCCTTTCGTGACCGGGCCGACAACCTGGCAGAACACACGGTTCGCATTCTCGGCATCAGCCCCCAGAGTGCCGCCAGCCATCGCCGTTTCGCTGAAAGCTACCAGCTCGACTTCCCGCTCATCTCGGACGAACAGAAGAAGATCATTCGCGCCTACGGCGTCGATGGACCCCTGGGCTTCGGCGTCCGACGGGCGACCTTCCTGGTGGGACAGGATCAGCGCATTGGGAAACGCGTGGTCTCCGACCTCTTCGTCGGCAGCCATACCGACTTTCTCGCCTCGGTCCTGAAGGAGATCGACGCGCCTGCGCCTACAGGACCGGATTCATGACCCCCTTTCACCTGGCCATCCCGGTGCACGACCTCGCCGCGGCACGAGCGTTCTACGGCGGCGTCCTCGGCTGCCCGGAGGGTCGCAGCGCTGCTCACTGGGTGGATTTCAATCTGCTCGGCCACCAGCTCGTCTGCCACGAAACCCCCGGTTTCGAACCCCAGTCCCGGGGCAATCCCGTGGACGGCCATGACGTGCCGGTGCCGCACTTCGGGGTCGTGCTGCCCATGGACGAATGGCGCGCTCTGGCCGAGCGGCTCAGGTCAACGGGTATCGAGTTCGTCATCGAGCCTTATGTGCGTTTCGAGGGGGAGGTCGGCGAACAGGCGACCATGTTCTTTTTTGATCCCAGCGGAAACGCCCTCGAGTTCAAGGCTTTCAAAGACATAGATCGCCAGCTCTTCGAGCGCTGAGCTTTGCCGGACGAGAAACGCATGAGCAACAACGACGACAAGGCGGCGGTCTCGGCATTCATCGAGGCACTGCACGACTGCTGGCCAAGAGGTGATCTCGAAGCTCTGGAGGCGTTTTATCACGAGGACGTCGTCCTCCTGCCCCCAGATCTGGGCCCGCCCATCCAGGGCAGGCTGGCAGTCGTCGACAGCTATCGGGAGTTTCTCGGGGCAGCGGAGCTCGAGCGTTTCGAGGTCACCGCCATGGACGTGTTCTCCTTTCCCGCCACTGCTTCTCAAGCGGCAGGCCACGCTGGCACCCACATGGTGCATGTGGCCTTCGACATCGACTATCACCTCGACGGTGAGGCTTACAGGGAACAGGGCCTGGAGGTGTATACGATTCAGGAGCAGGGAGGTCGTCTGGCCATCGTCTGGCGCCAGCAGATCGTTCTCGACAGTCGCATTGCCGCCAAGGCACCTTGAACGGGCACAGCGTCAAAGCCAGGCGCTGACACGCAGCGCCAGCTGTCGCACCGGCGGAATCAGCAGGCGCCCGAGCAGCAGCCCTACCAGGATACCCACCAGGTCGACCAGCAGGTCTTTCAGCTCCGCAGAGCGCTCCGGCACGAAGGACTGAACCAGCTCGATGAACACGCCATAAGCGAGCATCAGCCCGAAGGTGCTGAAGTAGTGCTCGCGCCGCGGGCGACCTTCCCACTGCGGCGTTTCCCCCTCACCAAGACGTCGTGTGCACTGCGCAAGGAGCAGCGCAAAAGCCAGGTAAGTGAACGCCACAGAGTGCAGCGTAACGTCGCTCACGAGAAACACGGGGCTGTCCGGCAGCTCCGGCAGCAGCGCCAGGTAAGTGCAGAGCGCCAGTGGCACCCAGAAGGCAACCTGAAACAGCGCCCGGATCAGGCGCTCGCCGCGGCCGGGCCGCGCAGCTGGCCCGGTCACGGAATCAGCCTCTGAGGCGGGCGGAGTGCTCGTGGACGATGTCCACGAGGGCTTTGACATTGTCGACCGGGGTCTCGGGGATGATGCCGTGGCCGAGATTGAAGATGTGACCGGGGCGATCGGCGACTTCGTCGAGAATACGTTTCGCCTGCGCTTCGACGGTACCCCGATCCGCGCAAAGGACGATGGGGTCCAGGTTACCCTGCACGGCTCGCGCACCGGTGCGCTCCCAGGTTTCGAGAAGCGGCACGCGCCAGTCGAGAGCCAGTACATCGGGATCGAGGGCGGCTACGGACTCGAGCAGATGGCCGTTGCCGGTTCCGAAGTAGATGATCGGGACCTCACCGCGCAGCTCATCGAAGAGTGCTTTCAGGTGCGGCTTCACGTAAGCCTCGAAATCAGCGAGGGCGAGGGAGCCCACCCAGGTATCGAAGATCTGCACGGCATCCACCCCGGCGGCTATCTGCAGCTTCAGATAGCTTGCTACCTGCACCACGAGCTTATCGAGCAGTGTCGCCCACAGCACCGGCGCCTCATACATGAGCTTTTTCATGTGCACATAGTTGCGCGAGCCTCGGCCTTCCACCGCGTAAGACGCAAGGGTGAAAGGCGCACCGGCAAAACCGATCAGGGCGATGTCCGCCGGCAGTCCGGCGCGAACGTTACGCACCGTCTCGGCGATGTAGGGTGTCGCCTCTTCGGCGGGCGCCGTGCGCAAAGCTTCGACATCATTCGCAGAACGCAGCGGATTCTCGAAGACCGGGCCTTCGCCCGGCAGATAGTCGAGCCTGAGCCCCATGGGTTCGAGGATCGGCAGCAGGTCGGCAAAGAGAATGGCCGCATCGACCCCGAGGATACGCTGCGCGTCCAGCGTGGCCTGCGCCGCCATCTCCGGATTCTTGAAGAACTCGAGGCTCGGGGTGTCACCCTTCAGGGCGTGATACTCGGGCATATAGCGCCCGGCCTGCCGGTTCAACCAGATCGGCGTGAAGGGCGTCTTTTCCGCCGCGCAAGCTTGCAGGAAACACTTAGTCATCGTGGCTCATCGTCGGTTGACTGGAGGTCAGGACGGAGACCGGCCAGCCGCACGGAAACGCTCGCAACCTCGGATTAAGGAATGGCGCGCACCTTAGCAGAGGCATAAAGACCGTGCACCTGAAGCACGCCCAGACCGCGGACCTCGAGGCATTCGGGGGCAGTGATGGTCAGATGCTCGAGCCCGAGCATCTCCAGGAGCCCCGCGGTCTCAGCAGCAAGCAGAATACCGCCGGGGGGCGCCAGGGCCTGCAAACGACTGGCGAGATTCACGGCGGTGCCAATCAAGGTGTAGTCGAGCCGGTCGCGCCCGCCCCAGTCCCCGAGGGCACAGTAACCGCTGGCGAGACCAACTCGAGCTGCCAGCCGCAGTTCCAGGCCGCGGTGGCGCCCACCGTCGGCCAGGCGATCCAGCATCTCATCCAGGGCCAGGGCGAAGTCCGCAGCACCTCGGGCACCCCGCCAGCGATCGCAGGAGCGTTCATCGAAGTAAACGAGCACGCCGTCTCCCAGAAACTTCCCGACCTCACCGCCGTGACGCTCGGCCAGGGCCGCAGCCTGCCCCATGAAGTTACCGAGCACCTCAGCGAGCTCCGCCGGTGGCCGACTCGCAACGAGTTCCGCAAAACCTACGACGTCGACAAAGGCGACCGTCACATAGGTGGCATCGGGCGTTTGCGGATGCTCCAGCGTTTGCCGCGGCTGCGTTGCCGCAGATGCCGGCAGATAGCGGGCCAGGCGCCGATTGCTGAGGGCGAGGCGCTCACTTTCGTCCAGCGCAAGCCGTCGAGCACCCGCCAGTTCGCGGACCCGCGTGAACGACAGCCAGGCGAGAGTGAGCAGGAAAGCCGCCATCAGCAGGATGGCTCCCACCCACACGCCAGGCAGCAGCAGATGCCCACCGCCGGCCAGCAGCGCCAGGGTCAGCGTCAGCGCCGCGGGCCAGCACAGCTGCAAACCCCCAAGGGCCGTGATCGCGACGAGGTAAAGGAGCCCGAGGATAAAAGGCACCGGCGGCGGCAGCCCCGCAGAACCGGCAAGAACCAGCACCAGCAGGCACTCCCCGGCGTGTGCCAGCCCCGCCAGGGCGCCACCGGGCCAGGCAAGGCAGGCCGCCCGGGTCATGAGCGCGAACCAGAGCAGCGGCCAGGCCGCTGTGCAGAGCGTGGCCATCGCAAGAAACACCGACGGGGCCGTCGAGAACGACACGGCGAGCAGGAGCGTCAGGCCGCCGAAGCCGAGGCAGCGGAACAGGAATTGCGGGGACCGGACGGACACGGTGCCAGCCTGGCCGAGCAGCAGCCAGGTGCCCAGAGGCCATCAACCCGCGTTCAGGTAGGCGCCTGCCTGCTGGCCGGCGCGGTGAGGCTCCTCAGAGACTGCGTCCCAGGGTCGGGTCCTGATCGGCCTCGTAGTCGACCCCGTCGAAACCGAAACCGAAGATTTTCAGAAAGTCGCTGCGGAACCCCTCGAGATCGGCCAGCTCTTCGAGGTTCTCAGTGGTCACGAGGGGCCAGCGGCGCCGGACCTCATCCTGAATCGGTTCCGCGAGTTCCCAGTCGTCGACCCGGATCCGTCCTGCATCGTCGAGATTCATGGTCGCACCCTGAGCCAGCTGGGTCGCGAAGAGCCGGTAGATGTGCTCGATGATATTCTCGTGGGTGCCAGCCTCCTTCATGACCTTGAAGAGCAGCGAGGCATAAAGCGGGACCACGGGAATGGCCGAAGAAGCCTGGGAGACAATGGCCTTGAGCGTGGCTACGCGAGCGTCGCCGGATAACCCTTCGAGGGAAGACCGGATCGCCGCGGCTGCCCGGTCGAGGTCTTCTTTGGCTTTTCCAAGAGTGCCTTCCCAGTAGATGGGCCAGGTCAGATCACTGCCGATGTAGGTGAAGGCCACTGTGCGAAAGCCGTCAGCAAGCACGTCGGCGCTTTTCAGCGCATCGATCCAGAACTCCCAGTCTTCGCCCCCCATGACAGCGACGGTATTGGCGGTTTCTTCCTCCGTGGCCGGCTCCAGGTCGATCTCGTGAACTTCTCCTTTGTCCACATTCAGCGTTTTGATGTGCAGCACTTCACCGAGAGGCTTGATCACGGACCGGTGCAGCTCGCCGGTCTTCGGGTGCGGGCGTACCGGTGAAGCAAGGCTGTAGACGAGGAGGTCGATCTTGCCGAGATCGGCCTTGATCGTTTCGACGACCTCAGCCTTCATATCATCGGAAAAGGCGTCGCCGTCCAGGGTTTTCGCGTAGAGGCCCTTCGCGGCCGCCGCCGCTTCGAAGGCAATGTTGTTGTACCAGCCCTGAGTCGCCGTTTTTTTCTCCGACGGCGGCTTCTCGAAGGAAACGCCGAGAGTTGCCGCGCCGGCGCCGAAGGCGGCCGTGATGCGCGACGCGAGTCCGTAGCCGCCGGAAGCACCGATCACGAGCACATTTTTTGCGCCGGTATCGAGGGGACCCTGACTCTCCACGTAGCGGGCCTGCTCTTTCACACCCGCCGCAAGCCCGGCGGGATGTGCGGTCGTGCAGATGAAGCCCCGAATTCGCGGTTTGATGATCATGCGCTGGTAAGCCCCGGCCGTCAGTTGGCGCGAATCATACCCTGGGCCACGGCCCAACGCATGGCGGCATCCAGGTCGAGCATCCAGGGACCGTCGCGCCGGATCTCCACGGACAGCGCATGTCCGTCGAGAAGCTTGTGATCCCGATCGCCGTCGAGCGCCAGAACGCCCGGGCCGCTCATGGGCACGGCCACGCCGAAGGGAATGCGCGTGATACTGCGGACGGCAACCTGCCGGAAGAGCCCCGGAGACAGCGGTGCGGTGATCAGGCGGTCGCCTTCCCGGAGCGCGCCGGGGTCTGCGAGTTCCAGGAGCAGGCCGCCATCATCACCTTCGAAAACCGGCTCCAGCAGACCGCCGATTGGCGACATGCCGATGGCCGTCGGCTCGGCGCGTGTGAGCAACAGCCGCTCAATGCGCCCTGCATCGAAGGGCAGCAGGTTGCCCACATGGTCCCGACGCAGAACCACCGCGTCGATGAGTCCCACATCGGGGAGCGCGTGGGCCTTTTCCGAGGCCGGCCGGCCCGAAACGTGGAGCACTTTAGCGCGGCGATGACAGCCGGCGCCCACGAGGCGACCGGCAGCGGCCAGGGCCGCCACCATGCCGGCAATCGTCGGCTCGGCGAGGGTCGGGAAGACGTTGTTGGTTCCCGTGGAGAGCGCGATGAGACTGACCTCTCTGCCCGCAGCGCCGGCCCGCGCGAGGGCGCGAACGATGGCGCGATTAGTGCCGTCGCCGCCGAGGGAAACGATGACCCGGCAGCCCGCTGCGAGAAAGTCGGCAATGGTCCGCTCGGTGTCCGCGGCAGTGTTGGTGATGGGGTTGTCGATGACGTTGAGGCGGCCGCGACGGGGCAGATTCTCGATGGCAGCGGCGGCAATCCGGAAAGGCTCCTTCGCCACATGCAACACCGGCGCGCCCCAGGCATCGGCACCAGCGGCGATACGGGCAACGATGTCGCGCTTGCCTTCATGGGTCATGTTCGACGCATGCGCGGCCAGACGTCGCACATCTCGCCCGGACATGGGGTTAACAAGAATTCCCACACCCCCGGCAGGATCCGGAGGGCTTGGCTCGAGCGCTTCGCTCACTTCAGCACGTACTCCTCGAGAAACAGGGTTCGAACCGCCGCGTTGTAATCGCGGTTCGCCTTCTTACGAAAACCATGGCCCTCATCTTCCGCGAGCAGATACCAGACTGGTGTGCCGCTGGCCTTCAGCGCTGCATAAATCTGCTCGCTCTCGCTGGCGGGCACCCGCGGATCGTTGGCGCCCTGGGAGATGAGCAGTGGCCGGTTGATCTTCTCCACCTGATTCAGTGGCGAAATGGCTTCGAGATGGGCGCGCATATCCGGATCCCGCTCGTCACCATACTCCGCACGGCGCAGGTCCTGACGATAAGGCTGAGTGTTGGTGAGGAAGGTGACGAAGTTGCTGATCCCGACGGATTCGATCCCGGCGGCAAGCCGCTCGCCATAGTGGACGAGAGAGGCCAACACCATGTAGCCGCCATAGGAACCTCCCATGACCACCACCCGCTCCGCATCGAGCTCCGGCTGGGCGGCGATCCAGTCGAGGAGCGCGCCGATGTCACGCACGGAGTCTTCACGCTTGAAGCCATTGTCGAGCTTCAGATAACTCTTGCCATAACCGGCGGAGCCGCGAACGTTGGGCGCGATGACCGCAAGGCCGAGCTCTCCGATCAGGTACTGAAAGGTCGGCGAGAATCGGGGGCGATACTGCCCTTCGGGGCCCCCGTGAATGGAAATCAGCACCGGATGGGGGCCCGGGCCCTCCGGACGGTACACGAAGGCCGGGATCTGCCGCGGCTCGCCATCGGGGCGATCGAAGCTGTCATAGCTGATGAGCTCAGGCGCCACGAAGCCATCACTGTCCAGGCCGCCCAGTTCACTTTCGGTCCAGCGCACGAGGCTTCGATCGGCGAGATCCAGGGCCCAGACGTCCGTCGGCGATGCCGGCGTCGACAGCGACAGCGCCAGCGCGTCTCCATCTCCCCGGAAGTGCATGGCACTCAATACGCCCTGCGGCAGCTCCGGCAGCGCCAGCGGTCGGCGTGCGGGCATCTCCCAGACCGTGACGCGGGAAAGACCCCCTTCGTTGCTCGAGAAGGCCAATCGGGATCGGTCGGGACTCAGGGTGAAGGCTTCCACGTTCCAGGGAATACCGGCCGTGAGCACTTCGATTTCGCCGCTCGCAAGATCGAGTCGATGCAGGCGCATGAACTCGGCACCCATGTCGGAGGTGAAGAGCACCGCGCTGCCATCCGCCGTATAGGCGGCCTGGCCGATGGCAGCGCGCAGCCCTTCATCGATGAGCGGGCGCCGGACACCCGTCGCCAGGTCCACCTCATAAAGACGCGATTCGTTGATGGAGATGTAGCGGGAAACAAGCAGCCGGTCGTCTTCCGGGGCAAAATCCTCCGGGAACCACGCACCTTCGTCCTCGGCGACCGCAACGGTCACATTTCCCGGCACGCCGGCTTCGATGGCCCGCACGTGAACGTCCCAGCTGCGGCCATTCCGCTCGGTGGTGTAGTAGGCAAATCGGTCACCGCGGTTACCCCAGATAACGCTGCCGTAGCGGGAGCGGCCGTCGGTCAGCAAGCTGTGACCGCCAGTTTGCAGATCGTGCCAGAAGAGCTGGTAGAACTCGGAGCCGCCGACGTCGCGGGCGTAGACAAAGCCTGCCGCGGGCCCTGGCGGCACGAAGGCCTGAGTGACCGGCTCAGCGAAGAAAGTCAGCTGCGCCCGCGCAGCACCGGGACCGGCGAGGCGGTGCAGCTGCGTGGTCTGCCCGAAGCGGGTGGCAACGAGCAGGGTGTCGTCGAGCCAGCCGCGCACCGAAGCCGAGCGCGTGTTCTGATAGCGGCGCAGATCCTCGACGACGGCATCGGGCACCTCGGGCACATCTTTCAGCACCAGTGCGCCAACGCGCCGCTCGTCGCCTTCCGGTGCCGGTGCAGAGGCGACGCAGGCGCCAAGCACAAACGCCAGCACCGCCAGCATGGGCAGTTTCAGCCAGGGTTGCCTCGAACTACGGGCACTGACTCGGCCGGGCACGGCGATCTCCTTGCTATGTCATCGAATCGGCTAAGCTAGGGAAGGGACCTGAGCCCGTCAAATCAGTCCGCGCTTTCCTGGAGGAGGCCGCTTGAGTCAACCAGCACATCGGACCGCAGCAGAGCGCCTCTGCGGACACCTCGCCCCCGGCCCCTATCCTTTCCGAACGGTCATGGTCCTGGATGATCATCTCGGGCCCACCGAGTCACTCATCCGCTGCCGACAGTGCAACGCGCCCTATCTCCTGGAAATGCTGGACTGGCAGGGTGGCCGGCGTCTCTATCGGGTACGGGCGCCGGAGCGCGAAGCCGCGGACGCCCTGGAGCACAACCTCGCCCGCGGCAGCTGCGACCTGAACCGGGCCGCCGCCGAGCTCTTTCAGTTCAGCCTCGCCGCAACCCCACAGCCCGTCCTGGTGCTCCTGAACCTCGAGGCCGGCAGCCTCGAGAGGCTGATCGACGTCGATGCCGCCAGCTCCATCCCGAGCGCACCCTGGCGTGAGCTGCCTTGTGATGGATCCTGGATCGACCAGGAAGGATTCGACGTCAGCGACGGCGGTTATAGACCGTGATCGTGAAGGGGTGGCTGTGCCGCTCATCGGGCACGAAAGACTCGGCCCGGGCCTCCTCGAACTGCGACCAGTCCACCTCCGGGAACACCGTGTCTCCTTCCACCTGCCCGTGCACGTGGGTGACGTAGAGGCGGGTCGCGACCATGAGGCCGAGGCGATAGATCTCGGCCCCGCCGATCACCATGATCTCATCAACGCCGTCGGCATCAGCAACGGCTCGGGCCGCCTTCAACGCTTCGGCAAAGTTGCCCACCACGGTGATGCCATCGCGGTCGTAGCCCTCCTGGCGGGTGATGACGATGTTCGTCCGTCCAGGCAGAGGCGCCTTCATGGTCTCAAAAGTCTTCCGCCCCATGACCACCGGTTTGCCCATGGTGGCCGTCATGAAGAACTGCATGTCCTTCGGTAGGCGCCAGGGGAGACCGTTGTCGCGGCCGATGACGCCATTGTCGGCCATGGCCCAGATGAGTGAGATATCCATGGCGCTCAGACCGCAATCGGCGCCTTGATGACCCCATGCGATTCGTAGCCGAGGAGTTCGAAATCGTCGATGGTGAAGCCGAAGATGTCCTGCACCTCGGGATTCAGACGCATCTTCGGCAGCGGAAAGGGCTCCCGTGAGAGCTGCAGATCCGCCTGCTCGACGTGGTTCGCATAGAGATGCGCATCGCCGAAGCTGTGCACGAAATCGCCGGGTTCGAGACCCGTCACCTGCGCCACCATCATGGTGAGCAGCGCATAGCTGGCGATGTTGAAGGGCACCCCGAGAAAGAGATCGGCGCTGCGCTGATAGAGCTGGCAGGAAAGCTTTCCCCCGGCGACGTAGAACTGAAAGAGCGCATGGCACGGCGGCAGCTTCATGTCGTCCACCTCGGCCACGTTCCAGGCACTGACGATGTGGCGCCGGGAGCTCGGGTTCGAGCGGATGCTTTCCACGACAGCAGCAATCTGATCGATGGACCCACCGTCGGGGGTTGGCCAGGAGCGCCACTGGGAGCCATAAACGGGCCCGAGGTTGCCTTCCTCGTCTGCCCATTCGTCCCAGATGTGCACGTTGTTGTCGAGCAGATACTGGATGTTCGTGCTGCCCATGAGGAACCAGAGCAGCTCGTGGATGATGAGCCGTGTGTAGACCTTCTTGGTCGTGACCAGCGGGAAGCCTTCCGCGAGGTCGAAGCGCATCTGGTGACCGAAGACGCTGTAAGTCCCCGTGCCCGTGCGGTCCTCCCGATACACGCCGTTCTCCCGGACATGGCGGAGAAGATCGAGGTATTGCTTCATGGGCTGGGGCTCGTTCTGGTCCTGGCGAAGTAGATGAACAGGATACCAACGATGATCATGGGCAGCGACAGAAGCTGCCCCATGGTGAGCCAGTCAAAGGCGATAAAGCCGAGATGTTTGTCCGGGGTGCGGAAGAACTCCGTGGAAAAGCGGGCGATGCCGTAGCCGATGAGGAACACGCCCGACACCAGCCCGCTGGGCTGAGGCCGGCTCGAGACGATCCAGACCAGGGCGAAGAGCAGCAGCCCCTCGGTAAATGCCTGATAGAGGGGCGACGGATGCCGGGCGAAGGTCTCCCACTGGCCCGTGCAGAGCTGATTGATGGCGCGGATTGCATCGGCGTTGCAGGGATAGATCATGCCGAAGACGGACTCCGTCGCCCGCCCAGGCAGCTCCGTGTTGGCGAAGTTGCCGAGGCGCCCGAAACCGAGGCCCAGGGGCACGAGGGGGGCAACGAAGTCGCTCACCTGAAAGAAGGTGCGATTGGTCTTGCGCCCGAACCACCAGAGTGCGGCGAGGGTGCCCAGGAGCCCGCCGTGAAAGGACATGCCACCGTCCCAGATCCGCACCAGCCAGAGCGGATCACGGAGAAACTGATCGAAGCCATAGAAGAAGACGTAGCCGATCCGTCCACCGAGCACGGCGCCAATGGCGCCGTAGAAAACGACGTCCGACACCGCCTCGGGATCCCAGCCGCTACCTGGCTGCTTCGACCGCAGGGTGCCGAGCCACCAGCACATGGCGAAGGCCGCCAGGTAGGCGAGTCCATACCAGCGCACGGCCAGAGGCCCCACAGAGAATATGATGGGATCGATGTCGGGATAGTGCATGATTAGTTGATGTGTCTCGTTCTCTTCTCTTATGAGCCCGCATCCCGAACACCGCTGGTGGTGGCCGCGAACCGGGACGAATTCTACGCGCGGCCTGCGAGCGCCGCACACCACTGGGAAGACCACCCGGGAATTTTTGCCGGCCGAGATCTAACGGCTCATGGCACCTGGCTCGGGGTGACCGCAGGGGGCCGCTTCGCAACGGTGACCAATTTCGCAGAAGAAGGCTCTGGTGGCAGAGAGCCACCCTGCTCCCGCGGCGCCCTCGTGGAAGGATTTCTCGCGAGCACGCTGTCCGCCCACGAATACGTCCACACCATCCGCGGTCCCGACTACCGCGGTTTCAATCTGCTCGTCTACGACGGTGAACACCTCGCCTACACGTCCAATCGGGGCTTCACGGAAGACCTGGCGCCGGGGGTTTACGGTCTCGCGAACGCCGAGCTCGGGGCCCAGTGGCCCAAGGTTCGCCGCGGTACCGACGCCCTGGCAGGGACCCTGGGAGCACCCACGACCACGGCACTCATTACCCTCCTCGCGGACGACGGCCAGCCTGACGACGCGGAACTGCCGAAGCGCGGCCGACCGCTCGAGCTCGAGCGGCGGGTGGCGCCCTGCTTCATCCGCGGCGAGGAATACGGCACCCGCGCCAGCACGGCCGTGATCTTCCATGAGGATCACATCGAGTTCGTGGAGCAGAGCTATCTGGCGGGCGGCGAAGCGGCAGGCAAGGTCGAGGCGGAGATAGCACTGGCACGCTGATCGGGTTTTTCTGTGAGCGGCCCCCAGGCGCGCCACTTCCCCTGCCCTCGGCGACGAGACGCGGCTCGACGCCAGCCCGGGAGCCGCGGGAATCAGTGGTGCGTCGGCAACACCCGGCCGAGACCGGCTTCGTTCAGCTGATGGTGCATGAAGGCCTGCACTTCATCGGAGGTGTCCATGCGCAGCACGCGCGCGAGCATGCGTCGCGCGTCGGAGCGTTTGATGTTGCGAATCACCCACTTCACCTTGGGCAGATTCGTCTCATTCATGGATAGCACCGGATAACCCATGGCCATGAGCAGCACCGCACCCACCGGGTTCCCGGCGAGTTCACCGCAGATCCCGAAGTGCGTGTTTTCCGCCAAGGCCGCTTTCGCCACCTCGCGAAGCGCCCCGAGCACCGCCGGATGTGTCTCGTGGTAAAGATCGGCCACGCGCGGGTTGTTCCGATCGACGGCAAGCATGTACTGAGTCAGATCGTTTGAGCCGACGGCGAGAAAGTCGACCATGCTGGCCAGGCGTCGGGCCTGATAAACGGCTGCCGGCACCTCGATCATCACCCCGATCTGCGGCTGCTTGACCGCTGCGCCCTCCTCGAGCACCTCCTGGTAGGCCCGCTCGACCAGCCCCATGGCCTCTTCGACTTCGGTCACCGAGGTGATCATGGGCAGCATGATGCGCAGCTCGCCGTTCAGCCCCTCGTTGGCCCGGAGCATGGCGCGGGTCTGCACGAGAAAAATCTCCGGATGGTCGAGAGTGACGCGAATACCGCGCCAGCCGAGGAAGGGGTTTTCCTCCGCGATCGGAAAGTAGGAGAGGGCCTTGTCACCGCCGACGTCGAGGGTGCGCATGGTCACCGGCTTGGGCTCGAAGGCTTCCATGTGCTCGCGATAGATCGCCCGCTGCTCTTCCTCGGACGGGAAGCGTTCCTTGGTCATGAAGGGAATTTCCGTGCGGAACAGCCCAATACCCTCGGCACCGCGATCGAGGGATCGGCCCACCCCCGTGAGGCCGATGTTTACCCACAGCCCCACGCGCCAGCCGTCGAGGGTGACCCCTTTGAAATCCTTGAGCTCCTCGAGCTCGATGGCGAGCTTCTGCTCGTCGGCGATCAGCGTTTCGTAGTGAGCGACCGTCGCCTCCGAGGGATTGCAGATCACCTCGCCGTAAAAACCATCGACGATGAGCGGCTGGTTGTCGATGTTCGCCACGGGGAAATCGATTGCCCCCATGATGGCCGGCACCTCGAGAGACTGGGCCAGGATCGCCAGATGCGAGTTGACAGAACCGCGCACGGAAACGATGCCGCGCAGGCAATCGGCGGGCACCTCCGCGAGCATACCCGGGGTGACCTCGTCGCCGACGAGAATCGTGTCTTTCGGAAAGTGGATCTTCTTCGCCCGGATGTCCTGCAGGTAGGCGAGCACCCGCAACCCCAGATCCTTCACATCCGCCCCGCGCTCCCGGAGGTAAGGATCCTCCATGGCTTCGAAGCGGCGGACGTGTTCGTGAATCACCTGCTTGAGCGCCCCCTGAGCCCAGGAGCCCTTCCGGACCCGATCGCGGATGTCACCGGCGAGGGCGTTGTCGTCGAGCATGTGCAGATACGCGTCGAAGAGGGCCAGCTCCTCCGGTGGCAGGCTGGCGGAGAACTGATCGCTGATCCGGCGGATGTCGTCGCGGACGGAATCAATGGCACGGTCTACCACCTGCAGCTCCGTGGAGATGTCCTCGACGATCTTGTCGGTGACAGCTTCGAGGCTTGCCGGTGGATGGATGAGCACGGCCGTCCCCATGCTCATCCCCGGCGTGCCGCCCACCCCACGGAACACGGCATCGGCCCGTTCCAGCGCAGGCTCCGTGCGATTCGCGAAAAGCTGCTCCATGTCGCCGGTGGCTTCCGCATGGGCAATCACCGTGGCGAGCTGGGCGGAGAGGGTCACGAGAAACGCCTCTTCCGATTCGTCGAACTTGCGCCGTTCCCGCTGCTGCACCACGAGCACGCCAAGCACCTGGCGATGATCGATGACGGGGACACCGAGAAACGCGTGGAAGGCGTCTTCGCCGATCTCCGGCACGAGGTGGAAGCGCGGATGGGCCGTGGCGTTGTTCAGATTGATTGGTTCGGCGCGCTCGGCAACGAGGCCCACGAGGCCCTGGGTCACATCGAGGCTGATGGCGCCCACGGCCGCCTGATTGAGCCCTTCGTTGGCGGCGAAGAGCAGCTGGTCCTGAGCCCGATTCATGAGGTACACGGAACAGACCTCGGTCCCGAGAGCGACCCGCACGTCATGCACGAGCACATCGAGCTGCTCCCGGAAAGAGCCGGCCCCGGCGACGTCCTGAACGATGCTGCGCAGGGTGTTGAGCATCAGCCCTTCAGTTCCAGGCGCACGTGCGGCGCCAGCTCCTTCAGCGCCTTGCGATAAACGTCGCGCTTGAACTCGACCACCTGACCCACCGGATACCAGTAGCTGACCCAGCGCCAGTGGTCGAACTCCGGCTTGTCCGTCTGATCCACCCGGACGGCCTGGTCCTCGCCGAGCATGCGCAGCAGGAACCATTTCTGTTTCTGACCGATGAAGCCGGGGGAGGAGTTATGGCGGCGCATGCGTTTCGGCAGGCGATAACGGAGCCAGCCGTTGGTGCGGGCGAGGATCTCGACGCTGCTCGCCTCGAGACCCACTTCTTCGTAGAGCTCACGATAGAGGGCGTCTTCCACCTTCTCCCGGTTTTTAATGCCGCCCTGAGGGAACTGCCAGGCGTCACGGCCGCCCACTCTGCGGGCCCAGAGCACCTGACCGAGATCGTTACAGAGAATGATGCCGACGTTCGGTCGGAATCCGTCCGCGTCTACCAACGATTCCCCCCACGACAGCTCCCCCCACGACGATTCCCTCCGCGATCGGGTCCTCGCCGTGCGCTGCGCACGCGGTAGCCGCCGTTTACCTCCCGGGTTTGCCCCATTCCCTTCCTCGATTGTCCTTCGGGCGATTGAACCCTAAAGTCAGAGCGATTACCAACCGCCGGAAGGACCCATGGCGAAGCTCCCCGCGCACAACAGACTCGGCGGCGAAACGAGCCCCTATCTGCGTCAGCACGCGGACAACCCCGTGGCCTGGCAGCCCTGGGACGATGAGGCTCTGGCCGCCGCCCGGGCTGCCGGTCGCCCCATCCTGCTGTCCATCGGCTACTCGGCCTGCCACTGGTGCCACGTCATGGCCCACGAGTCCTTCGAGGACGAGGCCACCGCGGCAGTCATGAATGCCCACTTCGTGAACATCAAGGTCGACCGGGAAGAACGGCCGGATCTGGACAAGGTGTATCAGCTGGCGCATCAGCTGCTGACTCAACAGACCGGGGGCTGGCCTCTGACCGTGTTCCTGGATCCGGACACCCTGATCCCCTTCTTCGCCGGCACCTACTTTCCGAAGTCGCCCCGCTATCAGCTGCCGGGCTTTGCCGATCTGCTGCGTCGGGTCAGCGAGACCTTCCATGAGAAGCGGGAGGAACTCAACGTTCAGGGCGAGCGCATCAGCGAGGTGCTTGAGCATCTGACGAATCCGGAAGCCGAAGAGGGTGCTGCCGCAGGAACGCCCGGACCCGAGCTCCTGGAGGCCGCCCACCAGGCCCTCGCCCAGCAGTACGACAGCAGCGAAGGCGGCTTCGGCACGGCGCCCAAGTTTCCCATGCCCTCCACGCTCACCCGGGAGCTCCGGCACTGGGCCCACGCAGAGGCAGGGGACCGCCGGGACACCCTTGACCGGGTCATGACCAGCCTCACGAAGATGGCCCGCGGCGGCATCTACGACCACATCGGCGGCGGCTTCTTCCGCTACGCCACGGATCGTAAGTGGATGATTCCCCACTTCGAAAAGATGCTCTACGACAACGGTCAGCTGCTGTCGCTCTACAGTGAAGCCCTGGCCCTGGGCCCTGACGAACTCTTCAAAGCCGCGGTCCAGGAAACAGCTGACTGGTTGATCCGCGACATGCAGGATCCAGCCGGCGGCTTCTATTCCGCGCTCGATGCGGACTCGGAAGGAGAGGAAGGCCGCTACTACCTCTGGCGCCGGGATCAGGTGAAGAAGCTCACCACGGAAGACGAGTACCTGGTCATCGAAACCCTCTACGGCCTGGACAAGCCCGCCAACTTCGAGGGCCGCTGGAATCTGCACCGCTACGATGCCTGGCGTGCTGTCGTGGAACGCCTTTCCATGGACCGCAGCGAGG
Organism: Pseudomonadales bacterium; assembly: GCA_965230005.1. Taxonomy (GTDB): domain Bacteria; phylum Pseudomonadota; class Gammaproteobacteria; order Pseudomonadales; family Azotimanducaceae; genus SZUA-309. The sequence continues at coordinate 3,678,527 of OZ245934.1, read as the reverse complement.
CTGATGCCGCCCTTGCCAGCGGCAGGGCAAAACTCCTGGGAGCCCGCAGCGAGCGACCACCTCCCGGCCTCGACGACAAAGTGCTGACCGGCTGGAACGGGCTGACCATCACCGGTCTGGCCCGCGCCGCCGTGGTCCTGGACCGCCCGGATTGGCTCGATGCGGCGACCCGCTGTATGGATTTCCTGAGGGAATCGCTCTGGGACGGCGATCGACTTCTGGCAACCTGGACCCAGGGCCAGGCGCGGCACCCTGCCTATCTGGACGACTATGCCAATCTGATCGCCGGACTCCTGGCGCTCCTCGCAGCGCGCTGGCGCGAAGCCGATGCAGACTTCGCCCTGGCCCTTGCGGACAGCGCCATCAGGCATTTCCATGACGAGGAACGAGGTGGCTTTTACTTCACCGCCCACGACCACGAGCGACTCATTTACCGCCCGAAGCCAACGCTGGACGACGCGCAGCCCCCGGGCAACGGGGTGATGGCGGAGGTGCTGGCCAGGCTCGGCCACCTGTTCGGCGACTCGAAGTATCTGGATCTCGCCTGGGAAACCATCGTCTGGGCGGAGCCACAGCTGCAGCGCTATCCGGCAGGCCATTGCACGCTGCTCTCGGTCCTGGCCCTCGAGCTCAGCGGCACGGAGCAGATCATCATCCGCGGCCCCGGGGAGGCACTCGGCGACTGGTTGCAGGTCGCCCGCCAGGGCTACCATCCGGCCCGTTCGGTCTATGCCATACCCTGGGAGACCACCGGGCAGCTCCCCGCCTATCTGCCGAAACTGGTCAGCGCCGACCTCAAGAGCCGCGTGGTTGCCTATCGCTGTGCCGCCATGAGCTGCTCGCTGCCCATCGAGAGCCTCGAAGACTTCCGCGCAGATCTGGAGAGCTGAGCGGTCAGCCCTCCGCCGCCTGGTGCCAGACGAGGTCCAGCTCGCGGGCCGCTTTGACGTCATCGAGGCGTCGCACCGGCAGCGAAAACGGTGCACTGGTCACGGTTTCAGGCTCCGACTCCGCCTCGCGCTGAATGTCGATCAGCGCTTCGATGAAGCCGTCGAGCTCCTCCTTGGTTTCCGTCTCCGTCGGCTCCACGAGGAAACACTCCGGCACCAGCAGGGGGAAGTAGGTGGTTGGCGAATGAATGCCGTAGTCCAGCAGCCGCTTGGCAAAGTCCATGGCCGTCACCTCGAGCTGCCTGGCCTGCTGCTTGAAGGTGAGAATGAACTCATGGGTCGCACGGCGCTCGGGATAGGCCAGCTCGAAGCCGGCCGCCTTGAGTCTGGCGGCCATGTAGTTCGCGTTCAGCGTCGCGTACTCGCCGACCCGGTGCATGCCTTCCCGGCCAAGCAGCAGCGCGTAGGCCAGGGCCCGGAGCAGAATGCCCGCATTACCCATGAAGCCCGACAGGCGGCCGATGCTGTGCGGAAGATCGTCCTCGGTCAGCCAGCGGTAAGTGCCGTTGTCGTCCCGTCCCACGGTAGGCAGAGGTAGATAAGGGAGAAGACGCTCGCTCACCCCGACCGGACCCGCACCCGGCCCGCCACCGCCGTGGGGCGTGGCGAAGGTTTTGTGCAGGTTCATGTGCAGCACATCGAAGCCCATGTCACCGGGCTTCACCTTGCCGAGGATGGCGTTCAGATTGGCACCGTCGTAATAAAGCAGCCCACCGGCATCATGGACGATGCCGGCGATGGTCTCGATCTGCCGCTCAAAAACACCGCAGGTGGAGGGGTTGGTCATCATGAGTCCGGCCGTCTGCGGTCCGACGACGGCGCGCAGCGCCTCGACGTCCACATCACCGGAATCGTCCACGGGCACCTCGGTAACCTTGTAGCCGCACATGACGGCCGTGGCCGGGTTGGTGCCGTGGGCGGCGTTGGGCACGATGATCTCCGTGCGCGCCGAGTCACCGCGGGCTTCGTGGTAGGCGCGGATCATGGCCACACCGGCGAACTCCCCCTGGGCACCGGCCATGGGGGTGAGCGATACGCCCTGCATACCGGTCACATCGGCGAGGATCTCCTGCAGATCATGGAGACAGCTCAAGTATCCCTGGCTGACCCGTTCCGGGGCCAGCGGATGACGGGCCAGAAAGCCCGGCAGGCTGGCCGCCTTGTGGGCTCCGCGCGGGTTGTACTTCATGGTGCAGGACCCGAGCGGGTAGAACTGCGTGTCGATGGCGAAGTTCTTCCGCGACAGATTCGTGTAGTGGCGAACCACCTGCAGCTCGGAAACTTCCGGCAAGGCCGGCGGCTTTTCGCGCAGGAATTCGCCGGGGATCTCGAGCTCACCGGTCGCTGGCCCCGAGAGCTGCGCCTGGGCCGTGCGCCCGGGGGCGGAAAGATCGAAAATCGTGCGCCCGGTGGTGTCTCTGCCGGCGCGGAGCTTCTGCGTCGTCATGCGAGTACCTCCTCGAGGGCCTGTCTATAGCGGTCGATGTCGCCGGCCGTGCGTTTTTCCGTGGCACAAACCAGGAGCACGTGCTCCATATCCGGATACCAGGCGCCGAGGTCGGCGCCACCGAGGATGCCGTGCTCGAGCAGCCCGTCGACGACTTCGGCAGCCGGCTTCGGCAGCGTCAGGGCACACTCGTGAAAGGTCGGTCCCGGGAAGTGTCGGCTCACACCGGGCAGCTCCGTGAGCGCATCGACCAGGGCACCGGTGTTGAGATGACTCGCCCGGGCGACGCGGCTCAGGCCTTCCGGGCCCATGAGGGACAGATAGATGGTGCCGGCCGTGACCAGCAGGCCCTGATTGGTGCAGATGTTCGAGGTCGCCTTGCCGCGACGGATATGCTGCTCCCGGGCCTGCAAGGTCAGCGCAAAGCCCGGCTTGCCATCGAGGTCCTCCGTGCGACCGATGATACGGCCGGGCATCTGTCGCACGAGACTCTGGCGGGCGCAGATGTAGCCGAAGCTCGGCCCGCCGGAGGCCATGGGAATGCCAAAGGGCTGGCCGTCGCCACAGGCGATATCGGCGCCGTCTTCACCCCAGTGCCCGGGCGCTTTCAACAGCGCCAGGGTCATAGGGTTGGCAACGGCAATGACGAGGGCGCCGCTACCGTGCGCCCAGTCCGTCAATCGATCAACGTCCTCCAGGCGACCGAAGAAATTCGGCTGCTGCAGGACCAGCGCCGCCAGCTCACCGAGGCCTTCCAGGGTCGCCGGATCGAGCACACCCTCCGCGCCCATGGGCACCGTGACGATCTCCACGTCCTGATTGGCCACAATGCTCGCCGCTGCAGCTCGATAGTGCGGGTGCACGGTGTCCGGCACCGCCACGAGTCGGGACTTGGCCTTGCGGTTGCCGCGGACCGCCATGAGGATCGCTTCCGCGAGACCCGAGGCGCCGTCGTAAACGGAAGCGTTGGACACGTCCATCCCCGTCAGAGCGGCCATCATCGACTGATACTCGTAGATCAGCTGCAGCGTGCCCTGGCTCGCTTCCGCCTGATACGGCGTGTAGGCGGTCATGAACTCACCGCGGCTGGTCAGGTCCCAGACCGCCGAAGGAATGTGATGATCGTAAGACCCGGCACCGAGGAAACAGAGGTCGACGACGTCCTGGTTCGCCCGCTCACCCATGAGCGCGAGCATCTCCATTTCGCTGATGCCTTCCGGCACGCGCGTCAGCCGTCCGGCACGGAGGTTCGCCGGGATTTCATCGAAGAGGTCCTCGATGGCATTGGCCCCGATGGTGGCCAACATCGAATCGACCTCTTCCGCCGTATGGGGAATGAAAGGCATAGCGGTTTCGCTCTCTTAAATTCGGTTGTCAGTTTTCAGTTGCTGATACCCGCCCGCACACCAGGCATCTCCGCGCAACGCGCAGAGCAGGGATCGGGCGCTGGGTTCGAGGACGACCGTCGGGCTGACGGCCGCGCGGTCAGTGCTCGTCGGCCTCGCAGACGTCGGCATAGGCCTCCGCATCGAGCAGCTGATCGAGCTCAGCCGGGTCGTCGGGCTCAATCTTGAAAAACCAGCCGTCGCCGTAGGGATCCTGATTCACGGTTTCCGGTGCGTCTTCGAGGCTTTCGTTAACGGCGATGATGCTGCCGCCGACGGGTGCATAGATATCCGAAGCCGCCTTCACGGATTCCACCACGCCGGCTTCGGCGCCGGCACTGACCGTCTGACCGATCTCCGGGTGTTCGACATAGACCACGTCGCCGAGGGCCTGCTGGGCATGATCGCTGATGCCGACGGTCACGGTGCCGTCTTCTTCCAGCCGCGCCCACTCGTGACTGCTGACATACTTCAGATCTGTCGGGATCTCGCTCATCGTGTCCTGTCGTTCTTATGCCCCAAGGGCATTGTACCTGCTTTTTCCGTCGGTTCAGGCAGGATCTTTGTATACCCTTTGCCCGTTGCGGACGAAGGGCGGCCGGACGATGTTGACCGATTGGCGCTTGCCACGGATATCAACCTCCGCCGCACCCTTTGCCGCCTTTGGCAACCGGGCCAGGGCGATGGCGTAGCCGAGACTGGGCGAAAAAACGCCGCTGGTGATCACGCCATCTCCCGCGGCCGTGTGCACGGTCTGACCATGGCGGAGGACGCCTTTGCCCGTCATGACCAGGCCCGTGAGCTTCTCTGCAACACCAGCCGCCCGCTCCGCCTCGATGGCCGCGCGACCGATGAAGTCCCGTTCGCTGTCGCTGCGATCGATGGTCCAGGCAAGGTTCGACACGAGCGGCGAGGTGCCATCGTCCATGTCCTGGCCGTAAAGATTGAGACCGGCTTCCAGGCGCAAGGTGTCCCGGGCGGCAAGTCCGGCGGGCACAACCCCGGCGTTGGCGAGCTCCTGCCAGAGCGTCACGGCTTCAGAGCCCGGGAGGATTACTTCGACCCCGTCTTCTCCCGTGTAGCCCGTGCGCGCGACCATGGTCTCGCCGGCCTCCAGGGCCGAGAAGGGTTCGAGATCCGCGACGGTCATACCGGATACGGACTCGAAACGCCCGATGGCTTCCGGTCCCTGCACCGCCACCATGGCCAGATCCCGCTCTGCAATCGTGGTCGCTTCATCGTTCTGCGCCGCAAACCAGGCGAGCACTTTGTCCCGGGTGCCCGCGTTGACGACGCAGCGATAGCCGCTGTCCCGCCGATAAACGATGAGATCGTCGACAACGCCGCCATCGCCATTCAGGAGCGCACCATAGAGGGCTTTACCCGCACCCTCCAGCTTATCCACGTCGTTCGCCACCAGCCGGCGGAGGAATGCACGGCTCGTCACGTCGGGGAGATCGATGACGGTCATGTGTGAGACGTCGAACATCCCCGCCGCACCGCGAACGGCCTTGTGTTCTTCGATCTGGGAGCCGTAGTTCAGCGGCATATCCCAGCCGGCAAAATCCACCATGCGCGCACCGGCGGCAACGTGGGTGTCGTGGAGGGCCGTGTTCCTGGTCATGATCTACTCCTGTGCTGTTACCGGTCGTCGATTTGCGGACTACCAGCCGGCCGCCAGGGGGCCGAGTCCGAGGGCTTCGCGCATGATCTGGCGCTTGATGGGGGCGGCTCCGTCTAGCCAGCCGACGGCCGTGTTGCGCAGCCAGCTGAGGCCCGGATCCGCGCCGGCGTAGGCATGCCGGAAGCCACTCATGGCTGTGACCAGCAGCTGTGCCCTGAGGCGACGCTTGCGGGCATAGGCGCGCCAGAGCCCCTCTGCACCGGGATCGGACCCCGCAGGCAGTCCGGCAAGCCGCGCGAGCAGGTCGCGAACGTCTTCAAAGCCCGCATTCGCCCCGAGGCCGGCCAGGGGATGCAGGACCCGGGCAGCGTCGCCGATGAGCAGCACCCGGGGCGCCGGGTTGAAGTCCCCGACGAGGTGCTGGTTGAGGGGGAACACCACCCGGTGGTCGACTTCGAGCACCTCTCCAAGGACGCCTTCACTCGCGCGGGTGAGGGTGGCGCAGAACGCGCGCTCATCAAGGCGTTGCCGTTCCGTGGCCTGCTCCGGTGTCTGCGACCAGACCACGGAGGAGTATCTCGGCTCGCGCCCGGGCAGGAGCGCCAGAGGACCCTCCTTGAGGAACCGCTGATAAGCCGTGTTGCCGTGTTCCCGGGCTGTGTGGATAACCGTTGCCAGAGCCGCCTGGCCCGTCGGCAGCGTCTCACACCGGGCCTTGACAAACTCGCGAACGGCAGAGCGGGCACCATCCACGCCGAGGAGCAGTCCGCCTTTCCGGCGCCGCCCGTCGACCTCCACTTCGATCCCGGCTGCCGTCGCTGCGATGCCGGTAACGGTGCCGAAAACAACCTCGATACGCTCGTTCGCTTCAATCGCTGACCAGAGCGCTTCGAGCGTCGGTCCGTTCTCCAGAATCCAGCCGAGCTCGCAACGACCGGCCTCTCGCGCGGTGAAGGTCATGGCTGCGGTACCGAGTTCCTCCCAGACCACCATGCGCTCATAGCCTGCCGCATCAAAGCGATCCCACGGAACAACGCTTTCGAGGACCGCCCGGGAAGCGGGCGAACAGGCGATATTGCGGATGTCCATGCCGAAGCGGCCCGGCTGGGTCTCCGGCCGGCTCCGGTCTATGAGGACGACCCGTCGGCCGAGGGCCGCAAGGCCAAGAGCAGCCACAGCGCCAACGAGGCCGCCACCAACGACGATGACGTCCCGGGCGCCGCTCACGGGGCCTCGGCCATGGTGGCTTCGATGTCCGCCACGGTTTTTGGCGCGGCAGCGGTAAGTACCTCCGGGCCATCAGCGCCGATGAGGACGTCATCCTCCACGCGGATGCCGAGACCGCGGAAGGCAACCGGCAGATGAGCGTTTGCTTCCCTGTCAGGGATATAGATACCCGGCTCGATGGTGAGCACCATGCCCGGCTCCAGGGGTCGGGATTCTCCGTCCACCCGATAGTCGCCGACGTCGTGGACGTCCATGCCGAGCCAGTGAGAAGCGTTGTGCGGACAGAAATCCCGATAGGCACCGGTCTCGAGAATCTCTTCCCGTTCCCCCTCGAGCAGTTCGAGATCCAGGAGGCCCTGCACCATGACTGCCAGGGCAACTTCATGGGGGTCCATGAAGTGCGCGCCGGGCACACAGGCGGCGATGGCCGCCTCGTTCGCCGCAAGCACCAGCTCATAGAGGGCCTGCTGGGCACGGTTGAAGGTGCCGCTGACCGGGAAAGTCCGCGTCACATCGGAGGCGTAGAGCTGGTATTCACAGCCGGCGTCGATCAACACCAGATCGTTTTTCTTCAGCGTCGCGCTGTTTTCCACGTAGTGCAGCACGCAGGCGTTCGCACCGCCGCCGACGATGCTCGAATAGGCGGGCGTTTTTGCACCGCGACGCATGAACTCGTAGATGAGCTCTGCTTCGAGCTGCGTCTCCGTCATCCCCGGGGCACAGGCGCGCATGGCGCGCGTGTGTCCGGCACAGGTAATCTCCGCGGCCTCGCGCATGACGCGGATCTCTGCGGCGGACTTGATGAGCCGCTGCTCGTGCAGCAGATGCTTGAGGGCGAAGAGTTCTCCTGGTGGTCGAGCTCCGCCGGATTCCCGGGCGCGAATACCGCTGATCCAGCCGAGCAGCCGGTTCTCGAACTCCGGATGGTCGCCGAGGCCGAAGTAGATGCGCTCCCGGCCTTCCAGCATGCCCGGCAGTATGTCGTCGAGGTCGGCCACCGGGAAAGCGTCGTCCACGCCGACGATCTGTGCGGCACGTTCCGGGCCGAGGCGCTCACCGTCGTAGAGCTCGGACCGGCTGTCCCGATCCCGGCAGAAGAGAATGACCTCGCCATGCGCGCGTCCCGGTGCCAGCACGAGCACGGCGTCGGGTTCGGCGAAGCCGGTGAGGTAGAAAAAGTCGCTGTCCTGCCGGAACAGGTAGTCCGAGTCGCGATTCCGCGTTTTCTGCGACGCGGCAGGCAGCACGGCAATGGAGTCGGCGGCCATCAGATTCATGAGCGCCGTGCGTCGGCGCTTGAAGTCAGCCTTCGGAATCGTTGCCGGCATCTTCCACCAGACTCATGATCAGGAGCGCGCCGACCTTGGCATATTCCGACAGCTCCATGAAATTCGCCTCATCGCCGTCCGACTCGGCGGCAAGCTCCGTGTCGAGCTGCGCGATGGCGGCAAAGTCCTGAACGATTTCCTGCACCTCTTCAGGCAGAACGGCCAGCGTTTCGATACCGCGGCGGGCGAGGCCGGCGACGAGGCCGGCCAGAAAGCTCTGGCACCAGCTGGCAAGGGCTTCCAGGCGTGCCGCCATGGGCACGTCGTCGTCGGGTAAGAGCGGCACGAAGGTCAGATCCGGCGCATAGAGTTCTGCAACGGCATCGTTGACGAAACGGGCAACGGTTTCCCCGTCGGACAGCGCCTCGGCGCCAAGCAGATCGACCAGATCCTGCAGTTCGAAGTAGTCGCTGCCGGCCACTCCAATACCGATGGCGGCGCCATGGAGCTCAGCCACGGTCAATCCCTGCTCGGGACCGCCTACGGCCTCCATGGCAAGCACCTCGAGATCCGGGTTCGACAACCTGTGACGCTCCATGAAAAAGGGGGCGTATGCTACCAGACAACGTGGAGATTCAGGTGGGACCGACCGGGCCGCACGCCTTCACACGGTCAATTTTTCGGCGCAAACTTACCCACCTGGGAAAAACAGCACGGAATTCAATTCCGTACGCAGGGGAAGGACGCAGGACAGATGCCCGGCGACGACTGGAAAGCGCTCGAATCGAAGGTCGATGAGCTCATCGAGCTTTGCGGCGTGCTGACGAAGGAAAACCGCGCCCTGCGTGCCCAGCAGCAGAACTGGACGACGGAGCGCGCCAAGCTGATCGAGAAGAACGAACTGGCGAAGAGCCGGGTCGAGTCCATGATCACGCGTCTGAAAGCCCTGGAGCAGGACTGAGCCAAACCGTGAGCGAAGAGATGAGCGACGACAGCCAGACGGCCACCACCGTCAGCGTGAAAATCCTCGACAAGGAGTATCAGGTCGCCTGCCCGGAAGACGAGGTGGAAGCGCTCACTGCCTCGGCTCGCTACCTCGACCGGCAGATGAGTGAGATCCGGGATTCGGGGAAAGTGTTCGGTCTCGACCGGATCGCGGTCATGGCCGCCTTGAACATCGCCAACGAATTCCTCTCCAATCGCGGCCAGGCGGCCGCCGCCAGCGAATTCACGGAAGGTAAAGTGAGCGCCCTGGTGGATCGCCTTTCGGAAGCCCTGGCCGAGCAGAAACAGCTCAATCTATAAGCCCTGAGCCGCCCGCGCCCGCGGCTCCGCTTCTCACGCGCCGTTCATCGGGCGGAGTTCACAGTTCAGCTGTCAAGAGCTAACGCCCGAGGCGATTTGGCTATACTTGACGCTGTCTCCTGGGATGTTCGCCAGCTGGGGTCGTCCTTGAGCCGTTAGAGAAACTACAGGAGGCTGGGCCTTGCGTCCGTGTGCAAGTCTGATGCCGCTCCATTACCGAAAGGTTCCCGGAGCGGGTCGGGAAGCCTTAGACGCAAACGCTTGGTCGCCGCCTTGAACCGTAACGGTTCAGGGCAAACCATGCAGCGGCATTCCGGGAGGCTTACTCAACCTCATGAGTTCCCCGCCCACAGACGATGCGAACAGCGGTAGTGCCCGCCGCGCCTTCCGCCGTGCCCGCAGAAACCTCTCCCCCAATGAGCAGCGCAGTCACGCCGCCGCCGTTGTCCGCCATGTGGCTACGAGCGGCCTGCTCAACCTCAGCGGATCCATCGGTCTTTATCTGGCCAACGACCGCGACGGGGAGCTGGACACCGGGCCGCTGCTGACGCGGCTCTGGGCGATGGGTAAGGTGGTTGCCTGCCCCGTCACGGACCGGGGCCCGGTCACGGCTCGCGGTCCCGTCAAAGATCGCGGCCCGGTCGCCGAAGGGCACCCCGTCACGTCGAGCGGCGGCGGCACCATGAGCTTCTACCGCCTGGGTCCAACCACGGCGATCGTCAGTGCCCGCTATGAACTCGCCGAGCCCCGAACTTTCGGCGCGGACGCGGGCGCCTACCTGCCGCCGCTCGCTTTGACGCTGCTCTTCGCGCCGCTCGTGGCCTTCGACAACCAAGGTCAGCGCATCGGCATGGGGGCGGGTTACTACGATCGCTACCTGGGGAGCCTGGCGCCGTCCCTGCGCCCGCTCGTCATCGGTCTGGCTCACGAAGTGCAGCGCTCGAGCGCCTCCTTCGATGCCGAGCCCTGGGACATTCCGCTCGACGGCGTCGTGACCGAGCGGGGCTGGCAACCTTTCTCCTCCAGGGTTTCCCGCTTCCGGAAGCCAGGCTAAGGTCTGCCCATGGCCGTCCGCAGAATCATTCGCATGGGTCACCCCATGCTCCGAGAAGTTGCCCGGGAGCTCACCGCCGCGGAGCTTACCGGCGAGTCCGTTCGGCGCCTTGTCGACGACATGATCGATACGCTGCACGACTACGGCGGCATCGGCCTCGCGGCACCGCAGATCGCGGAACCGTTGCGCCTGGCCATCGTCGAGCTGCCCGGAGGGCCGAGTCGCTATGGCGACATCCCCGAGCTGCCGCTCACGGTGTTCGTCAATCCGGTCATCGATGTGCTCGATGAGGCCGCGGCCGGTTACTGGGAGGGCTGCCTGTCCGTGCCCGGCCTGCGCGGCTTCGTCGAGCGGCCGCAGCACATCCGGGTTCGAGCGCTCGATCTCGACGGTCAAGCCCTGGAAATGACCTTCCAGGGCTTTCCCGCCACCGTGTTTCAGCATGAGTTCGATCACCTCGACGGCCGTCTCTACGTTGATCGCATCACCGACCCAACGCGCCTGGTCTTCGAGGAAGAGTTCGAGCGCTACGTGCTGCCTCGGGAGCTGGAGCCGGCTGCCGATGAAACGGGCTGAGCGGCCTCAGCGTAGAAAGAGCTCGTAGGCGGGGTTAGCCGTTTCTTCCCAGTAGCGATAACCGATGCGCTGCAGATAGTCCGTGAGCCGCTTGCGCTCCTGGTCGAGACTGCCTTCCGGCACCTCGAAGCCCGCAAACACCCGACCCCAGGCCGCACCGTGGTTCCGATAGTGGAACATGGTGATGTTCCAGCCGGTGCCGAGCACGGAGAGAAAGCGCAGCAGCGCACCCGGGCGCTCGGGAAATTCGAAGCGGTAGAGCAGCTCCTGTTTCTCGCCGAAGGTGCGGCCACCGACCATATGCCGCACGTGGAGCTTCGCAGCCTCATTGTCCGTCATGTCGGAAACCGGATAACCAGCGGTACCCAGGGTTTCGATGAGGCTGTGGCGGTCTGCGGGCTCCGCCACCTGCAACCCCACGTAAACATGCGCCTCTCTATCACTGGCGAAGCGGTAGTTGAACTCGCTCACCGGGTGTTTGCCGAGGGTGCGGCAGAACTTCCGGAAACTGCCTTTCCGCTCGGGAATCGTGACGCCGAGGATCACCTCGCGCTGCTCACCCACTTCCGCACGCTCGGAGATGTGCCGCAGCCGGTCAAAGTTGACGTTGGCGCCACTGACCACGGCAACCAGACTCTGCCCGCTCAGGGCCTGCTCGGCGCAGTACTTCTTCATGCCCGCAACGGCCAGTGCCCCGGCCGGCTCGGCGATGGAGCGTGTGTCGTCGAAGAGGTCCTTGATGGCCGCACAGATCTCGTCCGTGTTGACGGTCACCATGCCGTCGACGCAGCGTCGGGCGAGGCGGAAGGTCTCCTTGCCGGCCTGGGCCACGGAAGTCCCGTCGGCAAAGAGATCGAGAGTGTCGAAGGGCAGGCGTACCCGCCTTCCGGCTGCCAGGGCCGACGTCATGCAGGCGGAACCTTCCGCTTCCACGCCGATGATCCGGGTCCGGGGTGACAGGTATTTCACGTAGGCGCCGATGCCGGCGATGAGGCCGCCACCACCCACGGGCACGAAGATCGCATCGGGCGCACCGCCGTGCTGATTCATGATCTCCATCCCAACGGTGCCCTGGCCGGCGATCACGCCTGGATCGTCGAAGGGATGGACGTAGACATAGCCTTCTTTCGCCACCAGTTCTTTGGCGTGGGCAGCGGCATCGTCGTAGTTGTCGCCATGCAGCACGACGCGGGCCCCCAGATCCCGAACGGCGTTCACCTTGATGGCCGGCGTGTTCCGCCCCATGACGATGAGCGCCCGGATGCCGAGCTCGCGAGCGGCGAGAGCCACGCCCTGAGCGTGGTTGCCCGCGGAGGCGGTAATCACGCCCCGCGCCCGTTCGCTGTCGGACAGTTCCGCGATCCGGTTGTAGGCCCCGCGGATCTTGAAGGAGAACACCGGCTGCAGGTCTTCGCGTTTGAGCTTGACGACGTTGTCCAGTCGCTTCGACAGCAGCCGCGCGGGCATGAGGGGGGTCTCCACCGCCACATCGTAAACACGGGAGGCGAGGATCTTCTTGACGTACTTTTCCACGGAGAGTCGATGGGTTAAGTTGCCGCGGAGTATGGACCAAGCCGAACAAAAACGCAGGGCAGCGGAAGCCGCCCTCGCCTACATCGAACCACGCCTGACACCGAAGACCATCGTCGGCGTCGGCACCGGTTCCACCGCCGACTGTTTTATCGACGCCCTCGCCGCCGTGAAGCACAAGTTCGACGGCTGCGTGTCGAGTTCCGATGCCAGCACGGCCCGTCTCGAAGGGCATGGCGTGAAAGTGTTCGATCTCAACGCCGTGGACCGGATCGAGGTCTACGTCGATGGCGCCGACGAGGTGAACGGCAACCGTCAGCTCATCAAGGGCGGCGGCGGGGCGCTGACCCGGGAGAAGATCGTTGCCGCATCGTCCGAAGAGTTCGTCTGCATCGTCGACGCCTCCAAGCAGGTAGACGTGCTCGGCACCTATCCTCTGCCCGTAGAAGTCATTCCCATGGCCCGCGGTCTCGTCGCCCGTGCCCTCGCCGCCATCGGCGGCTCACCGGAATGGCGCCAGGACTTCCTCACCGACAACGGCAACATCATCCTCGATGTCTACGAGCTGGCAATTACGGACCCGCCGGCCCTGGAGACCCAGCTCAACAACCTGCCCGGTGTGGTCACGAATGGGATCTTTGCGGCCCAGGCCGCAGATCTGGTGCTGGTGGCCACGCCTGGCGGCGTCGAGCGATTCTGATCCGCGGCTGCCCTAAGCCGGCAACAGCTTGCCCGGGTTCATCACCTGCCCGGGATCAAAGACCTGCTTCAGGCGCGCCATGATGGCAAGGTCCGCTTCGCTGCGCGTGAAGGACAGAAAGTCCCGCTTCAGGAGCCCGACGCCGTGCTCGGCGGAGATGGATCCGTCACGCGCGCGCACGGCGGCAAAAATCCTGGGACTGATCGCATGGCAGCGGGCATAAAATTCTTCGCCGGACAAAGCCGCCGGCTTCAGGATGTTCAGATGCAGGTTGCCGTCCCCGATATGGCCGTACCAGCAGATCTCGAAGTCCGGGTAGCTCGCCTGCACGAGCGCGTCGACCTCGTCGATGAATTCGGGCATCAGTGAGATACGTACGGAAAGGTCGTTTTTATAGGGTGTGTAGGAGGCAATCGATTCAGAAATGCCTTCGCGGAGCTGCCAGAGGTTGGCCGCCTGGCCTTCGGATTGGCTCAACACCCCGTCGGTGACCCAACCCTCGCCGACCGTCTCCTCGAAGACCGCCAGCGCCGTCTCCCCATCGGTCTCGTCAAACTCGATGAGGGCATAAAAAGGCACTGCGTCCGCGAGCGGCCGCTTCAGCGCCCGATGCTCGAGCACCTTCTCGAGGGCCATCTCCGAGAAGAACTCGAAGGCCGACAGCGTGAGCCGTTCCTGGAAGCGGGCCAGCACCTTCAGGATGTCCGCGAAGACCGGGACGCCGATCACCATGACCTGCTGCGTTGCCGGGGCCCGGGCGAGGCGCATCTCCGCTTCCACCACCAGGCCCAATGTACCTTCGGAGCCGATGAACAGATGCCGCAGGTCATAGCCCGTGGCGTTCTTGACCAGACCGTGATTGCACTCGAGCACGTCGCCGGCACCGGTGACCACCGTGAGGCCGGCCACCCAGTCACGGGTCAGGCCATAACGGATGACCTTGATGCCACCGGCGTTGGTGGCGATGTTGCCGCCGAGCTGGCTGGAGCCGGAAGAGGCGAAGTCCACGGGATAGTAGAGATCGCGCTCGGCAGCGTAGTCCTGGAGCGTTTGGGTGACGACACCGGCCTGACAGCGCACGAGCCGGTCCGCGGCATTAAAATCGAGGATCCGGTTCATGCGGTCGAAGGAGACGACAACCTCGCCGTTGCCGGCCACGGCACCGCCCGACAGACCCGTGCGACCGCCTGAAGGGACCAGCGCAAAGCCCTCGGCGTTGGCCAGGCGGACGAGCGCCACCACTTCCTCGAGGCTTTCAACGAAAACGACAGCGCTGGGCGCCACATCGAAGCTTCGGGTCCAGTCGCAGCCCCAGGTCTGCAGGGTGTCCGCGTCCCGTTTCAGCTGCCTGTCTGAAAACAATTCATCGAGGGCTTGGGTCATTTCGTTTTGATCCTCCGAACGAGTCGCTAGTATATCCGGCCTTTCAGCGCCGCCGGCCGGACAAACTCACGTGACCAGCACCTCCTTCGACAAAAACCGCATCAAGATCCTGCTCCTCGAGGGGGTGCATCCCTGTGCCGTCGAGGCACTCGCCGCGGACGGCTACGAGAACGTCACGCGCCTCGATCACGCCCTGCAGGGCGACGAACTCGCCGCGCACTTAAACGACGTGCACATGCTGGGCATCCGCTCGCGCACGCAGCTCACGGAGGATGTGCTCGCTGCCGCCAACCGCCTCATGGCCGTGGGTTGTTTCTGTATCGGGACCAACCAGGTGAATCTCGAGGCCGCAACGATCCGCGGTATTCCCGTTTTCAACGCGCCCTACTCCAACACCCGCAGCGTTGCCGAGCTGGTACTCGCCGAAGCGATTCTGCTGCTCCGGGGGGTGCCGCAGAAGACCATGCTCATGCACGACGGGGTCTGGCAGAAATCGGCCGCCGCCTCCTACGAAATCCGCGGCAAAACGCTCGGGGTCATCGGCTACGGCAATATCGGCGCCCAGCTGGGCGTCCTTGCTGAGGGCCTCGGTATGAACGTCGTGTTCTACGATGTGGTACGCAAGCTCAATCTGGGCAACGCCCGGCAGATCGACAGTCTCAGCGACCTCCTGGGCAGCGCCGACGTCGTCTCCCTGCACGTGCCATCGACGCCGGCGACCGCCAACCTCATGAACGCCGAACGCCTCGCCGAACTCAAGGACGGCGCCGTGCTGATCAACGCGTCCCGCGGCAACGTCGTGGAGATCCCGGCGCTGGCGGCCGAGATCAGGAACGGCCGGCTCCTGGGTGCGGCCATCGACGTCTTTCCGGAGGAGCCGAAATCCAATAACGAACCTTTCGTCTCGGAGCTCAAAGGCCTGCCGAACGTGATCCTGACCCCGCACATCGGCGGCAGCACCCAGGAAGCGCAGGAGAACATCGGCCGGGAAGTCGCCGAGAAGCTCATCCGCTACAGCGACAATGGCAGCACCCGCTCTGCGGTCAACTTTCCCGAGGTGGCTCTGCCGGAACACCCCGGTCAGCATCGGCTCCTGCACATCCACGAGAACACGCCGGGCATTCTTTCGGCCATCAACCAGGCTCTCTCCGATGCCAACGTCAACGTCGCCGGGCAATACCTGCAGACCATGGGGGAACTGGGCTACGTGGTGATCGACATCGAGGCGGACTACAGCCAGGACGTGCGGGCCAAGCTGGGCGCCGTGCCAGGTACCATCCGCACCCGTGTCCTTTACTGAGCGCCGACTGCGCAGGCTCCCCTGCGCAAGGAAGAGAGAAGGAAACCCTGACGCGTCCTCTCGGACTTTCAGCGGCCACTGAGCCGGGGCGCAAGCCACCGGAAGATCTGCCCGCGAATCAGCTCCGATTCATTGACCAGGTGGTGCCGGGCCGCCGGAATCTCCAGGAACTCGGGCCGGGTTTTGTCCTTCAGCACCGCCATGCCGTGTCGCCAGTCGACGGTCTCATCGGCATGGCCCTGCACCACCAGCGGCTCGAAGGGCAGTGCGTCATAGCGCGAGAAGCGTTTCATCCAGTCGACCATGGCGGTCACCCACTGCACCGGCAGCACCATGGGCGCGAGCGGATCGCGGCGCATCAGCTCGAGAAACTCAGGATTCTCCGCATTGTCGGTGATGGTGCGCGGCCGCTCCTTGA
Source organism: Pseudomonadales bacterium (assembly GCA_965230005.1). GTDB lineage: Bacteria > Pseudomonadota > Gammaproteobacteria > Pseudomonadales > Azotimanducaceae > SZUA-309. The sequence continues at coordinate 3,662,360 of OZ245934.1, read as the reverse complement.
TCGTGTACTTCGCGGCAAGGTAGACCCAGCGGGCAACGGGCCAGTTCGCCGGGCGCACCAGGGGGGCGAGAAGCACCACCTCTGCAAAACCGTGGTCCGGTCGCCGGGCGAGATACTCCATGGTGATGGCACCCCCCATGGACTGCCCGATGATATAGCAGGGACCCGGCAGCCGCCCCTGATAGTGCACCATCACGTCGGCGAGCGCCGTCACATACTCATCGAAGCTGCCGATGGTCGCCCGGGGTCCCGTGGACAGTCCGTGCCCCGGCTGATCGAAGGTCACCACGGTGAGACCCTGCTCGAGGAGAAACTCGATGAGGTAGCCATAGAGACCCACGTGGTCGTAGTAGCCGTGACAGACGATGGCGCTGCCGCGCGGAGCCGGATGCTCGAAGCGCTGCACAACAAGGCGATGGACGCCGCTCTCGAGCCAGCCGATGCTGTGTTCGACCCCGGGGATCCGATCGCTGAAATCGAGGTTGTAGAACGCATAGTAGCGTCCGAGCTCGTCGGCGGCGCTGGCCTCACCCCGGGCTTCCGGAAGCGGACTCAGCACCCGGGTCAGGGCTTCCGGATCGAAGGTGCCGCGGCCCCGCGCGCGCTCCGCACCGTCTTCGGCATCCGTTTCCACCGCTGTGTCCTCAGCGCTCAGGGGTCAGATCCTCGACCAGCGGGCTCAGTGCACGACCTGATTGAGGGCGCCTTCCGCATACTTCTGAAACATCGCTTCCAGCGATATCGGCGGGATTCGGCTGGCATTGCCGGCGGTGCCAAACGCCTCGTAGCGATCGATGACGACCTGCTTCATGGCCTGTTGAGACGCGGCGAGATACTTCCGCGGGTCGAACTCCGCCGGGTTTCCGGCCAGGAACTGGCGGATGGCCGCCGTGGACGCCAGGCGCAGATCCGTGTCGATATTCACCTTACGCACCCCATGACGGATGCCTTCCTGGATCTCTTCCACGGGCACGCCGTAGGTCTCGGGAATCTCGCCGCCGTATTCGTTGATGATCGCGAGGAGATCCTGCGGCACCGACGAAGATCCATGCATGACCAGGTGCGTGTTCGGTATCCGGGCGTTGATGGCCTTAACCCGATCAATCGCGAGAATGTCACCGGTCGGCGGCCGGGAAAACTTATAGGCACCGTGTGAGGTGCCGATGGCAATGGCCAGCGCGTCGACGCCCGTCTGCTTGACGAAGTCCGCCGCCTGCTCCGGATCCGTGAGGAGCATGTCCATGGACAGGGTGCCTTCCGCACCGACCCCATCCTCTTCACCGGCTTCACCGGTTTCGAGACTGCCGAGACAGCCGAGTTCCCCTTCCACGGAAACGCCGCAGGCGTGCGCCATGTCGACGGTCTGTCGGGTAACGTCGACGTTGTAGTCGTAGCTGGCCGGCGTTTTCTGATCGTCGAGGAGCGACCCGTCCATCATGACCGAGGAGAAGCCGAGCTGGATGGAGCGCTGACAGACCGCGGGCGAGGCACCGTGATCCTGGTGCATGACCACAGGTATGTGCGGAAACTCCTCAACCGCGGCGAGGATCAGGTGCCGCAGGAAGTTCGGTCCCGCGTACTTCCGGGCGCCTGCGGACGCCTGAACGATCACGGGCGAATCGGTTTCGTCCGCGCCTTCCATGATGGCGCGCATCTGCTCCAGATTGTTGACGTTGAAGGCCGGCACGCCGTAGTCATGCTCGGCGGCGTGGTCGAGAAGCTGGCGCATGCTGATGAGAGCCATGGGGAATCCCTCCGTGTTCTGTTGCTGCTGGACGTATTCGGGCAGTGTCGACGTGGTGTGCGAAAGGCGGCGGCGCTCGTCCTGCTGGCGCCGGTTGCCGGGAGCCGCTCTTCAGTCGGTGTGCGCCCGCTCCGCAAGGATTGCTACCGCCGGCAGCGTTTTTCCTTCGACAAACTCGAGAAAGGCGCCGCCGGCCGTGGAAATGTAGCCCATGCCCTCCCGAAAGCCGTACTTGTCGATGGCGGCAAGCGTATCCCCGCCCCCGGCGATTGAAAAGGCGTCGCTGCCGGCAATAGCCTCCCCGAGCACCCGGGTTCCCTCGCCGAACTGATCGAACTCGAAGACACCCACGGGGCCGTTCCAGAGCACGGTGCCCGCATCGGCGAGGGCAGCGGCCAGCTGTCGCGCAGTTTCCGGTCCGATGTCGAGAATCATCTCGTCATCGCCCACCTCATCGATGGCGCGGAGCACGGCCACTTCCTGCTCGTCGAAGGCTTTGCCGACCATGACGTCCACCGGCAGCGGCACGTCGACCTGCTCGGCAATGGCGCGAGCCGCGTCGACGAGGTCCGCTTCATGAAGACTCTGACCCACGCTGTGACCGGCAGCGGCAATGAAGGTGTTCGCGATGCCGCCGCCGACGATGACCCGGTCAGCCACCTTGGCCAAGGCGCCGAGCACTTCGAGTTTCGTCGACACCTTGGCTCCACCGACGATGGCCACGAGGGGCCGGGCCGGTTCGGCAAGCGCCTGCTCCAGCGCTTCCAGCTCGCGGACGAGGAGCGGACCGGCACAGGCGATCGGCGCAAACTTCGCCACCCCATGGGTGGAGGCCTGAGCGCGATGGGCCGTGGCGAAAGCATCCATGACAAACACGTCGCAGAGACCCGCCAGCTGCCTGGCCAGCCCATCGTCATTGGCCTTCTCGCCGGTGAGGAAGCGGACGTTCTCAAGCAATACGATGTCCCCAGGCGCTACCGATACCGCCTCCAGATCATCGACAAGCGGCACGTCCCGGCCCAGGTGCTCGCTGAGGCGGGCGGCGACCGGTGCAAGGCTCGCCGCTGGATCCCGCTGACCTTCCTCGGGCCGCCCGAGGTGCGACATGACGATGACGGCAGCACCGGCGTCGAGGGCCTGGCGCAAGGTCGGCAGGGCCGCCTCGATTCGCGCCTCGTTGGTCACGACCCCGTCTTTGAGGGGCACGTTCAGGTCTTCCCGGATCAGCACGCGCTTTCCCGCGAGCTCCAGGTCGGTCATTTCCACACGGGGAAGTACGTTCATTGCCTTGTCAATTCCGTTGTTGCGGCTGATTCGCAGCGGGAAGCGCTATTGTCGTCCGGGAATTCGAGATGCGTTAGGCGTGCCCTGTAAGGATTTTTGCGAGCGTGCCTTTCGCCGTGGCGATGACGTTCTCGACGGTCATGCCGAGCTCCGCCATGGCCACGGGACCCGGCGCGGACAGGCCGAAGCGGTCTATGCCGACGACCGCCCCATCGAGACCCACGAAGCGATACCAGTAGTCAGGATGTCCGGCTTCCACCGCCACCCGCGCCCGGCAGGAAACGGGCAGCACCGCGTCCTGGTAAGCAGCATCCTGAGCCAGGAACACATCCGTGGACGGCAGGGAGACCACGCGCACGCCCAGGCCCTCCGCGGCGAGGGTTTCCGCCGCGGTGACGGCCAGTTCAACCTCCGATCCCGTCGCCAGCAGAATCAGATCCAGCTCACCTTCCTCGCGCCGGAGCACGTAGCCGCCGCGAGCGACATCAGCGAAGGCCGATGCATCGCGGGCCTCGATCCGGGTTTTCTGCCGGGTAAAGATCAGCGCGCTCGGGCCGCCCGCGGTCATGGCCGCGCGCCAGGCGAAAGCGCTTTCCACCGTGTCGCAGGGTCGCCAGGTGCTCAGGCCCGGTGTCGTCCGCAGGTTGGTCAGCTGCTCCACGGGCTGGTGCGTCGGGCCATCTTCCCCGACGGCAACGGAGTCGTGGGTGTAGACGAAGATGTTCGGCACACCCATGAGCGAGGCAAGGCGCACGGCGTTGCGGGCGTATTCCATGAACACCAGGAAGGTTCCGGAAAATGGCCGATAGCCGCCATGGAGCGCCAGGCCGTTGGTGATCGCCGCCATACCGAATTCACGAACCCCGTAGCTGAGGTAACGCTCGTCTTCGGCGCCACTCCAGCGCGTGCCGTTCGAGCCCGTCAGATCCGCGGAGCCACCGAACAGCTCGGGGATTCTGCCGGCCAGGGCGCCAATGCAGGCCTGCGAGGATTTCCGGGTTTCCAGGGCGCCCCCGTCGCTTTGTGCGGTACGGGCGAGTGCGTCGAGGTCCTCACTCCAGCCGGACGGCAGCTCGCCTGCCATCCGCCGCTCGAATTCCTGCGCCAGTGCCGGATGCGCCTCGCGATAAGCTTCGAAGCGCGCCGACCAGTCGGCCTGGGCTGCCGCTCCGGCCTCGCGGCAGTCCCAGTCGCGGTAAATGTGCTCAGGGATCACAAAGGGGGCATCCCCCCAGTTCAGCTGCTTGCGGGTGAGCGCAATTTCTTCTTCGCCGAGGGCCGCGCCGTGTGCTCCAGCTGTGCCTGCTTTGTTCGGGGAGCCATAGCCGATGACGGTTTTTGTGCAGACGAGCGTTGGCCGGCCGTCGGACGCCTTGGCTTCTTTCAGAGCCGCCTGCACCGCGTCGCCGTCATGGCCGTCGACGGCCCGGATCACGCGCCAGCCGTAGGCCTCGAAGCGGGCGGGCACATCCTCGGAAAACCAGTCCCCAACCTCTCCGTCGATGGAAATATTGTTGTCGTCGTAAAGGCAGATGAGCTTGCCGAGCTTCAGGGTGCCCGCCAGGGAGGCCGCTTCATGAGAGATGCCTTCCATGAGACAGCCGTCACCGGCGATGACCCAGGTTCGGTGATCGACGACATCGAAGCCGTCGCGGTTGAACTCCGAGGCGAGCTTGGCCTCAGCCAGTGCCATGCCAACGGCGTTGGCGAAACCCTGCCCGAGGGGCCCCGTCGTCGTTTCCACACCAGGGCACTCGCCGTATTCCGGGTGACCCGCGGTTTTCGAGTGCAGTTGCCGGAAGGCTTTGAGGTCGTCCAGGTCGACGGCGTAACCGGAGAGATGCAGGGCGCCGTAGAGGAGCATGGAGCCGTGCCCGTTGGAGAGCACCACCCGGTCCCGGTCGGCCCAGGCCGGATCGCCGGGATTGTGTTTCAGCTCCTCTCGCCAGAGCACCTCGGCCAGATCGGCGAGGCCCATGGGCGCCCCCGGATGGCCGGAATTCGCCGCCTGCACGGCATCCATGGCAAGCGCGCGGATCGCGTTTGCCCGTTCGGTTCTCGACGACATGTCACCCCCGGGTTGCTTGGCGCCGGTCGTACGCTGCGCCCGGGCCGGAAAAAATGCGGCGCTATTGTCGTTAAAGGCGGAGTTGAGCGCAATTCACGGCAACTCTCGATGTATTCATGGTCTCACAACCGGCGACAACCTCAGAGAATCAATGGGTTACAATCCGCGGCCTTTACCCGATGCGCTGCAGGATCCTGGGACGCAGGCAGCCGCAACACGACCCTTACGAAACTCCTAGAAAAGAGCAGGGAACAGCATGAGCGATTATCAGACCTTCACTTCCGAATCCGTCTCCGAAGGACACCCCGACAAAGTAGCCGATCAGGTGTCCGACGCGATTCTCGATGCCATGCTGGCGCAGGATCCGGACTCCCGCGTGGCCTGCGAGACACTGATCAAGACCGGCATCTGCGTTGTCGCCGGCGAGGTGCGCACGAACGCCGATGTAAACATCGATCAGGTGGTCCGCAGAACCATCGACCGCATCGGCTACAACTCCATGGACGTTGGTTTCGACGCCAGCGACTGCACGGTGGTCAACGCCCTCGGCATGCAGTCCGCGGACATCGCCATGGGCGTCGACGAAAGCGACGACCACGAGCAGGGTGCCGGAGACCAGGGCCTCATGTTCGGCTACGCAACCTCTGAGACCGACGTCTTCATGCCCGCGCCCATTACCTACTCCCACCGCCTGGTGCAGCGACAGGCCGAAATGCGGCGCTCATCCCTGAAGTTCCTGCGCCCTGACGCGAAGAGCCAGCTCTCCTTCCAGTACGACGAATCCGGCAAACCGGTGGCCATCGATGCGGTCGTGCTTTCCACACAGCACGATCCCGACGTCAGCCAGGCAGATCTCCATGAAGCCGTCATGGAGGAAGTGATCAAGCCCGTCATCCCCGGCAACTGGCTCTCCGGCGACACGAAGATCTACATCAACCCGACCGGCCAGTTCATCATCGGCGGTCCCGTCGGCGATTGCGGACTCACGGGGCGGAAGATCATCGTCGACACCTACGGCGGGATGGCTCGCCATGGCGGCGGCGCCTTCAGCGGCAAGGATCCTTCGAAAGTGGACCGGTCGGCCGCCTACGCGGGCCGCTATGTGGCGAAGAACCTCGTCGCCGCCGGCCTCGCCGAACGCCTCGAGATCCAGGTGAGCTACGCCATCGGCGTTGCGGAGCCGACGTCCATCAGCATCAACACCTTCGGCACCGGCAAGCTGTCGGAAGAGAAGCTCATTCACCTGGTGCGTGAACATTTTGATTTGCGGCCCCGGGGTCTCATCGCGATGCTGGATCTGAAGCGGCCCATCTACGAAGGCACGGCCGCCTACGGTCACTTTGGTCGCACGGAAGAAGCGTTCACCTGGGAGCGTACCGACAAGGCTGACGCCCTGCGTGACGCCGCCTGAGCGGATCCGCGGCGGCCCGGCCGCCCTCTAGCGCCCCTCAGGCGAAGCCCCGTGGTCCCTGAGGGGCGGCATCGAATGCGGAGTAGTGTCATGGCAACAGTTGCAGCAACCGACGAGCGTCGCCCCCGGCTTTCTTTCGAGTTCTTCCCACCCCGGTCAGAGGCGGGGATGGAAAGTCTGAAGCGGGTTGTCGCCCGGCTCGAAGAAGCCCGGCCGGCCTTCTATTCCTGCACCTACGGCGCCGGCGGCTCGACCCGCGACGGCACCCGCGAGACCATCGCTCAGCTGAAGAATCTCGGCGTCGATGCGGCACCGCATCTTTCCATCGGTGCGGACAGCCAGTCGGCGATCTTCGATCTGCTGGACCGCTACCGGGAACTCGGCGTCACCCGTCTCGTTGCCCTGCGCGGCGATGTGCCGTCGGGCATGGGCCGGGCACGAATCGGCTACAACGCCGAAGACCTCGTTCGCTGGGTCCGCGAACATTCGAAGGATCATTTCCACATCGAGGTCGCCGCTTACCCGGAAATCCACCCGGATGCGACTTCTGCCGAGTCGGATCTCGAATACTTCGTCCGCAAGGTCGAGGCCGGCGCCAACTCGGCCATCACCCAGTATTTCTACAATCCTGCCGCCTATGAGGATTTCGTCGAGCGCACGGCCGCGGCCGGCGTCGACATACCCATCATCCCGGGCATCATGCCGATCACCAACGTCGAAGGGATCCTGCGTTTCTCCGCAAAGTGCGGTGCCGACGTACCCCGTTGGCTCCTGAAGCGGATGGAATCCTACGCCGACGACGAGAAGGCCCTGCGTGCTTTCACCACCGACTACCTGAGCCACATGTGCGAAGCCCTCCTCGCCGGTGGCGCGCCGGGTCTGCACTTCTACACGCTGAATCGCTGGGGCGTTTCCCGCACCATCTGCGACAATCTGAAGCTCCTCTGAGCCGGCATTCGAGCCAGGACTGCGTTCGCGGCCCGGCTTCTTCGGCCGGCACCATGGCAGATCGAGAGGCCACATGAAGCACCGGCTCTGTTTGGCGGGCGACACCGACCTCGCAGCCCTCAGCGATCGCGACCTGACCCTGGACCGGGACCAGAGCCACTATCTCACCCGGGTGCTGCGCCTGGGCCCGGGCGCCGAGCTTGGGCTGTTCGATGGCCGGGGCCGCGAGTGGCGGGGCGTCCTCATCGCGACCGCCGGTAAGCGGGCTACCGTCGAGGTCGGTGCAATCATTCGTGAAACACCAGCGCCGGCGCCGCTCATTCTCGCCATGGGCTGGCTGAAGGGCAGCGCCATGGATCGGGTTCTGCAGAAGGCTGTGGAGCTCGGCGCTACGGGCCTGTGGCTCGTGGAAGCCGAACGCAGCAACGTGAGCCTCAAAGGCGACCGGCGCAAACAGAAGCTGACTCACTATGAGCGAATTCTCATGAGCGCGGCCGAACAATGCGAAACGCTCTGGCTGCCGAAACTTGAAGTGACCGGGACCGTCTCCGAAACCCTCGCACGTGAACGCCCGGTCCAGGGCTTCCTCCTCGATCCGGGTGCCCCGGTTTTCGCCCCCGGCCAGGATCCGGAGCCGGTACTGCTGCTGATCGGGCCCGAAGGCGGCTGGAGCGATGGAGAACGGGCGGCGGCGGTGGCCGCCGGCCTCACGGCAGCAGGGCTCGGTGCATTGACCCTGCGCGCGGAAACGGCGCCGCTCGCGGTGCTGGCAGCGCTGAAGCAGAGCTGGGGTTGGCGCGCTTAAGTCTCGCGAACGAGCTTCGCGACAGCGTTCTCGATGATGGAGAGGTTGGGAATCACCGCAGACTCAGTGCCCATTTTCACGGCGATGGCCTCGGCGTTGCCGAGCTTGCAGGGCTCATTGGCGAGATCGTCCGCCGTCAGCTGAACCATGCGCGGCAGACCTTCCGCCGCCAGTGCGTAGAACGGCAGGCCTCGGGCATTCCGGGCGCGGTTCATGACCACCATACAGCGGCCCGACTTCCGGGCCGGCCCGGGATGGCCATTCATGGTCTCGAAGCGGACCACGGGCACCATCTCGCCGCGCCAACCCAGGAGCCCGAGGCACCAGGGGGGCGTATCGGAGAGGGCTTTCACCCGCCGCCAGGGAAGGATCTCGGCGATGCAGACGTTGGGCAGCAGCAGCTGCGTGCCCTCCAGAGGGATCAGCACGCAGGAGAGTTCTGAAGTGTCTTCTGCCACGACCGCTGCCATCTTACCCAACCGTTAATCCACCAGCCGATCGATTGTCGCCAGGAGCTCATTCTCCTGGAACGGCTTGCCGAGGAAACTGTTCACTCCGAGTTCCGCCGCATGCTCCTGATGCTTCTCACCCGTTCGCGAAGAGATCATGACGATGGGCAGATCCGCCAGACGTTCGTCGTGCCGCACCTGCCGTGCCACCTCGAACCCGTCCATGCGCGGCATCTCGATATCGAGCAGCATGATGTCCGGACGCCGCTCCTGAAGCAGGGCCACGGCTTCGACGCCGTCTTTCGCGACAATCACGTCCATGCCCTGACGTTCCAGGAGCCTCGAGGTCACCTTCCGCACGGTCACTGAGTCGTCCACGACCATGACGCAGCGCGTCTTCGCCGCACCGGCCATGGGCCGCTTGTTGGCCACGAGCCCTTCGCCACCCTGAGCCCGGATCAGCGCGAGGAGATCGAGAATGACGACGACGTTGCCGTCACCGAGGATCGTAGCGCCGGAAATACCACCGACACCGGCGAACTGGGGACCGAGGCTCTTCACGACGATCTCGCGGCTGCCCTGCACGCCGTCCACGTGCACGGCAACGGCATGATCACCGGATCGGACGAGCACCACGGGTACGGAGCTCTGTTGATTCGAAGAACGGAATTCCCGGCCGAGATAGTGACCGAGATAGCGCACCCGGTAGGGAATACCTGCGTATTCGAAGGTATTGCCGTCCGGCGCGTAAAGGCGTTCGAGCTCCTCCGGCGAGAGCAGCACGATGCCTTCGATGTTGTTCAGCGGCACGGCGTAGAAATCGTCGCCGACCGACACCATGAGGGCGCGGTTCACGGAGACCGTAAAGGGCACCCGAACAATGAAGCGGCTGCCTTTGCCCGGGCGGGAAGCAATCTGAATGCTGCCGCCGAGCTGCTTGACCTCGCTGTGGACCACGTCCATGCCGACGCCGCGACCGGAAATCTGCGTGACGGACTTGGCCGTGGAGAACCCGGGTGCGAGGACGAACTGAGAAATCTCTTCGTCCGAGAGGGTTGCATCTGCGGCCATGAGGCCGCGCTCGACCGCCTTGGCGCGAACGGATTCGACGTCGATACCCGCACCGTCGTCACTGATTTCGATGACGACGTCACCGCCTTCCCGGGAGAGGCGCAGATCGATACGGCCGGCATTCGGCTTGCCGAAATTCGCCCGCAGTTCCTGAGGCTCGATGCCATGGTCCACGGCATTGCGCAGCATGTGCTCGAGGGGCGGCACCATGCGCTCGAGGAGGCTTCGATCGAGCTCACCCTCGGCGTTGTAGGCATGGAATTCGACTTCCTTGCCGAGCTCCGAGGAGACCTGCCGGACGATGCGGCGCAGCCGCGGTAACAGGCGACTGAACGGCACCATGCGCGTGCGCATGAGACCTTCCTGCAGTTCCGTGTTGATCCGCGCCTGTTGAAGCAGGAGCGTTTCGGACTCCCGGGCCTTGAACAGCAGCGTCTCTTTCAGATCGAGCATGTCCGAGGCGGACTCCGTGAGCCCCCGCGACAACTGCTGGAGCTGTGAATAGCGGTCCATCTCCAGCGGGTCGAAATTCGTATAGGCCGGGCCATCGGGACGATCCTGACGGAACAGGATCTGGGCTTCGGTCTCGATCTCAAGGCGGCGCAGCTGTTCCCGCAGCCGCTCGATGGTTGTTTCCATCTCCTCGAGTGCACCGGTGAAATCGCTCATGCCCTGCTCGACCCGGGCGCGAACGATGGAGCTTTCTCCCGCCAGGTTGACCAGGTCTTCCAGCAGGCCGGAGCCGACGCGGACCATCTCCTGGCCCTGACGCGTTTCCGGCAGGCTCTGTTCTTCGCGAGGCGCACGGGCCGCCGCGGGCGGTGTTTCTTCCGACCTTTCGGCGGACACCTCGCGCAGGGGGGTCGCCGCCGGCGGTTCACCCCCAGCTGGCGCCGGATCCTCGGCGGGTATTGCCGCCACCTCCAGCACCTCCGCCACCTCGGCTTCCGGTGCCGACACCGCTTCACCGGCCAGCGCCTTGCGGATCACCGTGAGGAGATTGGTGACGCCGTCATAGCGGGCGTTGAGATCGTCGAAGAAGCCGTCATCGGGATCGCTGGCAGCGTTCTGCACATCGATCAGGAATGACTCGAACTGGTGTGTGGCGTCGCCGAGCTTCGTCAGCCCCGAAAGGCGAGCACCGCCCTTCAACGTGTGCAGACCCCGCAGCAGGTGTTCGAGATACAGGCGGTTGTCGGGTTCCGAAGACCAGCGATGGATGTTCTCCTCGAGGCCTTCGAGGATTTCGTCTGCCTCCTCGAAGAAGACCTCGATGATCTCCTCATCGACTTCTTCGGGCAGCAGCTCGGCCAAGGCCGCCGGGATCGCCGCGGGCGGCACCTCGATCTCGGCGATCTCGTCCCGGGCAGCGGTTTCCCGCACCCGCGGGGTGGCGACTTCCAGCTCTTCGGCGTCGCTGTCGAGGGCACGGCCGGATCCAGCCTGCACATCCTCGAGCAGCTCGTCCTCCAGGGACTCGAGGCTGATCTCTTCGTCGTCGCGGCCGTCGCCAGGGAAGGCAACGACATTGTCGCCACCGTCGTCATCCTCAACCACGGGCTCGGTATCGAAGCCCTCGTCTGTGGTGGCCGCCTCGTCGAGGTCGAAGTCCTCATCCGCATAGGCGCTGCCATAGCCCAGCGAATCGAGGGTTTTGACAACGTCGTCCACGGCATCGAGCTCCTGCTCGGCCGCGAGCGCGTCGAACTGATTCATGAGTCGATCGTGGCCTTTCAGCAGCGCATTGAAAACCGACTCGCCGAGGGTGTCGTCGGCAAGCCGGGTGAGCGCACCTGCCAGCGCGTGCGCCAGATCGGCAATGGGCTGCGCCTGCTGTTCGAGGGCGGCATCGCGCACTTCCGTGAGGGCCTGAACCAGTCGGTCGCCAAAGGCGAGATCCATGGCGCCGTCTTTCCAGGCCCGAAGAAACTCGTCGGCGCTCATCACGTCCGCAAGGCCATCGAGGGCCATGAGCGCCATGCGGTCGCCGCTGGCCGAGGGCGCGCTGTCGCTCTGAGCGGCAACGATGAGATGGTCGGCTTCGGCGATAAGCTGCAGATGGTCGGAGGGTTCCGCACCCGCCTCGAGGGCCTCGATGGCCCCGGTGAGCGCTTCCACGGCTCTACTCAGATAGTCGGCCGCCTCGCCGGTCACCGCGGTATCCGCCGTTCCCCGCAGGGCCGAGGCGAGCTCGTAGGTCGGCCGGGCCAGCTCCTCAACGGCGCTGATCTCCGCCATGCCGGCGCTGCCGGATAAGGTGTGCAGCGCGCGGACGAAAGCTTCGTCGACGTTCACCGCGTCAGGCGTCACGCCATCGCGAAGCACGAGCAGATGGCCGTGAGCCTCACCCACGAAGATGACGAGGGCTTCGTCGACAACGGGCTCTGGTGTTTCCGCCACTTCTGCAGCCGGCTCCGGCGCCTCGAGGGTTTCCGACCAGTCCTCGTCGTCAGCCTGCTTATCGCTGTCTGAGGTCGAGAGACCGCTTTCCTGAGCGTCCTCGGCCACGGTTTCGAGCGCGGTATCCGCCGCGGTATCTGCGAATTCGTCTGCAAGCTCGATCGGCGCGTTGGCCGAGCTGTCGGCGCTTGCATCCTCGAGGCTGCCGCCGGAGGAGAGGATGTCGGCCATCTCCATGATGAGTCCAACGTCGCTCATGTCCGGCGCACGTTGCGCCTCGAAGGCTTCTTTCAGGGTCGGAATCAGTCCCCGGGCCTGCTCGACGACAGACAGGAACTGGTTGCTCGCATCAACGGTCCCGTCGATGAGGCGATTGAGCATGTTCTCGACGGACCAGGCCACCTCGCCGATGACGTTGGCACCGACGATACGACCGCTGCCCTTCAAGGTGTGGAAGGAGCGGCGGACTTCCGTGAGGGCTTCTTCGTTATCCAGCGAATCGCGCCAGGACGGCAGCCACTCATCGATGGTCTCGAGGACTTCGTCGACCTCTTCGACGAAAATCTCGACGATCTCTTCGTCGGATTCGAAACTGTCGGCGAGGGAAGGATCAACACTTGGTTCCCGCCCGGGCGGCAGCGTGGCCACGACCGCGCTCACCGCCGCCGGTGTTTCGCTGGCCAGGGACTCTGGCAGTTCGACATCGGCAGCTGAATCAAGGGCCTCATCGAGCGCCTCCTGCGCCGATGGCTCGGGCAGCTCAACCTCGGGGATCTCTGCTACGGGCTCCTGTTCTGCAGCCGTACTCGAGGACGGGCCGAAATCATCGAAGTCCGCACCGGAGAGATCGAAGCCGGGATCGTCATCCATCTCGAGCTTCGGCTCTTCTTCCTCTTCCGCGATCTCACCCGGGAGATCTACCGGGGGTGGATCGCCGAGCACCGCCTCGGTCTCTGCCGGTGACTCCGCGTTCCCTTCAGCGACGGCGGCGTCTGCGGCCAGGTCGTCGCGCGTTGCGGGTTCAGGGACGTCAACGGCGGCTCCGGTTTCCTCAGCAGCATCGCCGGCCTGCGGCGGTTCCGCGTCTGCGACTTCGCTGCCCGTAGCGAGCGCTTCGACAGTCTCTGTGACTGTCTGCTCTTGGCCTTCCGCCAAGGCGACATCCGCCATCGGCAGTGCATCCAGGGAGCGTTCGACCAGATCGAGCACGTCATCGACGGCAAACCCTGACGCTTCGCCAATGCGCTCAAGGTAATAGTCGAGGCCGCTCACGGCATCGGCAAACTGGTCCATCTCTTCCCAGGAAGGCGTGTGCCCCTGGGTAAGGCTCGCCGCCACGTAATGACTGCAGCGGCTGAGCAGCGCCGACGCCCGAGTCAGCGGGATCATGTCCAGAGCCCCGCAGATCTCCGTGATCCGGCCCGGCGTCTCGCCGAGGTGCCGGGGATCCCACTCGGAGGAAATGAAGTCGACGATGTCCTGCTTGACCTGGTCGAGGCCCTGCCGGGCTTCGACGGTCACCGCCTTCTGCGCGGAGTCGACGATGAGCTCTGCTTCGTTCTTTCCGCCCTGGGCAAAGGACGCGAGATTCTCGTCGACCTGGACGAGTGCGCTGGCGATGCTGAGGAGCGTGCTCTGATCGAAGGCGGCGCCTTCCCCGAGTTCGTTCAGCGTGTCGACCTGATCGGCGACGATGCTCTTCGAGCTTTCGAAACCAAGCAGCGACAGCGTGGAGCCGATCTGTTTCAGCGGTGCGATGAGATCCAGAAGGCCATCGCGGTTGTCGCCGCCAGCTCGGACGATGAGGTCGAGCTGATCTTTGACCAGCAGTAGCTCTTCGCGCAGGGCGGCGGCCGCGCTGGAGAGCGCCTGGCGCCCACTCGGGCTGACGGCACCCTCGTCTTCATCGGCCTCGGCGAGCTCCTCGCGGAGGCGCACAGTGACTTCCGACTGATGGTCGCGTTCAGCGGCCGCGTCGAGGAGCTGCCCGACGAGCTCCAGGGACACGGGCTCTTTCAGTGACTGGATCCCGTGCTGGCCCAGCGTGCGGATTTCTGAATCGATACGCCGGAGCAGCTTGACGCTGCCCCCGGACAGCGCGCCCGTGTGGCCCGCAAGGCTCGCCACGAATTCGCCAAAAGCTTCCCACTGCTGCTCGTGTGGCGTCCCGGCGCAAACGCGCTGCAGACTGCGGGCAACCTTCGAGAGCATCTCCACGGACCCACTGACGTCGTCACCCTTCAGGATCGACAGCAGCACCTGCTGATAGGCGGCACGGATCTTCCGGGTCTTTTCCGCCCCATCGATGTCCTGGAAACGGGACAGAGAAGCTTCGGATGCGTTCCGGGCGATGGACGCCACTTCGGCGCCGAGATCCAGCGGCGCCTCACCGAGCTGCTCACGAATCTCGTTGACAAGACGACCAACGGATCTGGCGTCGTCACGGCCACCGGATTGAATTTCTTCCAGGTGCCCGGGCAGCTCGAGAATCCCCTGCATGAGCAGCTGCGAGGCCGCGGCCTCGTCATCGACGCCGCCAACAGCGCCTGAACCACCGGATAGCATCTTCTGCGCCAGCTGTTCGAGGTGGTCGGCGAGGAGCGTGACGCCGGTAAGTTCCAGCATCACGAGGGTGCCGTGGACCTGATGCAGGCCTGTCAGACAGGCACGCATGCGGGTTTCGTCCCGGTCGGACTCGACGAACGCCTCGAGTGCCTGACGGGCATCGTTCAGCGTTTCGAGGAGCTCACCCTTGATCCAGTCGAGGGCAAAATGTTCTCGGCTTTTCGCCATTTATTTGCCTTGCTTTTGGCTTTCGCGTTGCCTTTTCAGCGCTTGCCTCAACCCGGCCCGAAGGCCGGACCGGTCAGCCTGCGTGTTCCGGCAGCTTGAAACCCTCCACGGATGATCTCATCTCATTCGCCATGGTGGTGAGCGTGCCAATGGACTTGGCCGTCTGTTCGGTGGTGTTCACGGTCTGGGCAGTAATTTCCTGGATTACGGTCATGGTGTTGGACACGTGACCGGCGGACACAGCCTGCTGCCGCGCCGCGTTGGAGATGTTCTGGATGAGCTCTGCCAGGCTCGTGGAAACCCCTTCGATCTCCTCGAGGGCGACACCGGCATCCTGCGCGCGCTTGGCTCCGCCAACCACCTCCGACGTGGTCTGCTCCATGGAGATCACCGCCTCGTTGGTGTCAGTCTGAATGGTCTTGACCAGCGCGGCAATCTGCTTGGTTGCCGCTGAAGAACGCTCGGCGAGGCGCTGAACCTCGTCGGCAACCACGGCGAAGCCGCGGCCCGCGTCACCGGCCATGGAGGCCTGGATGGCGGCGTTCAGGGAGAGAATGTTCGTCTGATCGGCGATGTCGTTGATGAGCGAGACGATGTCGCCGATCTCCTGGCTCGATTCGCCGAGGCGCTTGATCCGCTTCGAGGTTTCCTGGATCTGACCGCGGATCGTATCCATGCCCTGAATCGTAGCCTGCACGACGTGGGAACCATTGTTGGCGATGTCGACGGCGCGCTCGGCAACGGCGGCAGATTCGGCGGCGTTCGAAGACACCTGGTCGATGGACACGGCCATCTCATTGATCGCCTGCGTCGCCGCACCGATTTCCTTGGCCTGGTTCTCCGCCGCTTTCGACAGGTTACCGGCCGTCGATTCGGTGGAGTTTGCCGCCCCGGCAACCTGCACGGACAGATTGTTGATGTTCGAGACCAGCCCGCGCATCTGGTCGATGGCGAAATTGATGGAGTCGGCGATGGCGCCGGTGAAGTTCTCGGTCACCGAGGCGTGGATCGACAGATCCCCTTCGGCGAGATCGGCGATTTCGTCGAGGAGCTGGAGGATGGCCGCCTGGTTCCGTTCGTTCTGGCTGGCCTGCTCGGCGAGCTGCTTGCGCGTGTCGCGGATCATCACGAGGCCAATCAAGGCGACGAGAATGATGCCGCCCACGGCAAAGAGGAGGCCGGTGTTGTTCACCATGGCCGTGGCATCCGTGAGGATGACGTAGGCGAGCCCGGAAAGGGATCCCGCAAGACCCAGCAACAGGGCCACCAGCATGGGGGAGAATTTTCCTGATTTCATGTCCTTGTCCGTCCTTAAGGCGGTGCGCGTCTATCCGTTGGTTCGTCCGGCGTGTCCGTGCGTCTGCGTCAGCCTTCCGCGACCTCGAAGAATTTCTCGTCGCGGAGAATCGAGGCGAGTTCCATTTCAAAGAACACCCGGCCGCCGTGGCGGAAGGCGCCCTTCACATAAGGTTTGAGCGTATCGAGACCGTCACCGCTGGCTTCTTCGAAGCTGCCTTCCAGGAAGTGCTGAATGCCGAGGGATTGCTCGACCACGAGGCCGGCAACGAGGTCTTCGTCTTCGACGATCACCACCCGCCACTGGGAAGTGGGCAAGGTGGGCGTCATCGACAGGTATTCGTGCAGGTCGACGATGGGCATGAGCCGACCGCGAACGTTGGCAATGCCGAGGATCCAGGGCTTCACGCCCGGAAGCGCAGTGATTTTCGGCATCTTCAGAATTTCGTTTACCTCGCCCATGGGCGAGACCAGACGGATGCCGCCGAGCTGAAAACCGAGACCCTGCCATTCCGGCTGCGCCGACTCTTTGAGGGGCAGTTGAGCCGCGTTCTGGAAGGTGGCCGCCTGAATCTCCGAAAGGATCGCGAGGGCTTCGCTCTTGACCATGATCAGGCGCTCAGCACGTCGTTGACCGTATCGATGAGCGTGCGGTCATCGACGGGTTTGGTGAGGTAGCCGCAGGCGCCCTGACGTTCGCCCCAGACCCGGTCCGCATCCTGATTCTTGCTCGACACGATGATCACGGGAATGTGGGAGGTGCTTTCGCTGCGGGTGAGCTGACGTGTCGCCTGAAAACCGTTGATGCCGGGCATGACCACGTCCATGAGGATCACGTCGGGCTTTTCTTCCGCGGCAATACTGATGCCGTCGCTGCCGCTGGCGGCCGTGAGCACCTGGTGACCATCTTTCGCCAGAGCGTTGACGAACTGGTGCGTTTCCGTTGGGGAGTCGTCAACTACGAGAATTCTTGCCATCGCGCCTGCGCCTTCAGCCGACCTACTGCACGAGGGTCCGGATCGTGCCCAAGAGTTCTTCTTTCGAGAACGGCTTGGTGATGTACTGATCGGAGCCGACGATGCGGCCCTTCGCCTTGTCGAAGAGACCGTCTTTCGAGGAGAGCATGACCACCGGGGTCGCCTTGAATTCCGAATTCTGCTTGATGAGCGCGCAGGTCTGGTAGCCGTCGAGCCGGGGCATCATGATGTCGACGAAGATGATCTCCGGCCGGGAGTCGGCGATCTTCGCCAGCGCGTCGAAGCCGTCGGTGGCCGTGATCACGCTGCAGCCTTCCTTGCTCAGGAGATTCTCGGCGCTGCGACGAATGGTCTTCGAGTCGTCGATCACCAGAACCTTGACGCCCTGAAAGTCCTCTTCTTCCATCAACCTGGTCCTTTTACCCGGTATTACCGTCCTTTGCGTCGCACCGCCTTTGCAGCCGGTGCCTCGAGGCGTGCCTCCCGCGGCCGAAGTCCGCATCTTGCGGCGCCTGGGGGCCATGAAACCTGCGCATGGGTTGTATCATGATTCGCGAGATGTGATCCATAAGCCATGGATAGGAAAGGGAATTCCGTCTCATTTTTGTTGCTGCAGAGCCCCTATCCCTTAAACTGGCGCCGGCTCCTGGAGCCGCGGCTATCCTGTCCGTAACCTGTCCCTCACACCCCCCGGTCCCATGTATGCTGTTCCGGGTGCCTCGAAGGCCAGATTTCAACCGAAAAAACGACGCAAAACAGTGACCGATACGCCAAGAATCGCCTTTGTGATGGATCCCCCCGATGGTTATGCCCTGAAGAAGGACAGCACCCTGGCCATGATTCGCGCTGCGCAACAGCGCGGCTGGGATGTCAGTTATCTTGGCGTTGATGACATGCTGCTCCATGAGGGCCGCGCCCACGGCCTCCTGAAACGCTTCCGCCTCACCGAGCCGTTCTTCGCCGATCTCATCGCCAACGCGCCGGTTTCGAACGAGCAATACCAGGAAGGCTGGTACGACGCCGGTGAGGAAGTGCTCACTCCGTTGGGCGATCTGGACGTCATCATGATGCGCAAGGATCCACCCTTCAATCTGGAGTACATCTACGCAACCTACTTCCTCGAACAGGCGGAGGCGGAGGGCGCGCTGGTCGTGAACCGGCCTCAATCGCTTCGCGACTGCAACGAGAAGGTCTTCGCCACCCGCTTCACGGACGTTTGCCCGCCCCTGGTGATCAGCCGCCGTGAAGACGTGCTCCGGGATTTTCAGCGCCAGCACAGAAACGTCGTCTTCAAGCCTCTCGACGGTATGGGCGGCGCCTCCGTGTTCCGCATCATGGATGGCGACGCCAACCTCGGCGTCGTCCTCGAAACGCTGACGGACTTCGGCCGCCAGCAGATCATGGGCCAGCTCTATCTGCCGGAGATCGTCGACGGCGACAAGCGCATCCTGCTCATCGACGGGGAGCCCATTCCCTATGCCCTGGCCCGGGTGCCCATGGCAGGGGAAGCCCGGGGCAATCTGGCCGCGGGCGGCTCCGGCGAAGGGCGCCCGCTGACGGAGCGGGACCGGCTCATCGCCGAAACGGTTGGGCCGGAGCTGAAGGCCCGTGGGCTTCTGTTCGTGGGTATCGACGTGATTGGCGACTATCTGACCGAAGTCAACGTCACCTGCCCCACCTGCATTCGCGAACTCGATTCGCAGTTTTCCCTCGACATCGCCGGTATGCTCATGGACAAGATCGAGGCAAGACTCAGCGCCTGATGGCCACCATCACCCCCAGAGACCGGCTCAGCTTTACGCTCTTTCTGGCCGCTTCTTTGCACGCGGCCATCATCCTCGGAGTGGGTTTCAGCGCCTCCATGGACTCGATTGAAAACCCCACCATCGAGATCACCCTCGCCCAGTTCAACGACCCCGAAACACCGGATGACGCCGACTTCGCGGCCCAGGCCAATCAGCAGGGCAGCGGCACGGAGGCCGAGGTCATGGAAATGACCACGGATCAGGAAGCCGACTTCCAGGACAACGTTTTTCAGGATGTGGCGGCGGAGACACTGCCCGCTCAGGAGGCCGAACTCCTGGAGAAGCGCGAGCTGCTGACCTCCCTGCAGAATCCGGAGGACTCGGTCACCACGGTGGACACAACGCCGACGGAAGCCGTCGATACGCCCCTGACCCAGAATTACGACGCGCTGGCGAAAGAAATCGCGAGCCTCGAGGCGCGCATCGCCCAGGAACGCCAGGCGCTGGCCAAAGGGCCGAGGGTGCGGCGCCTGACGAGCGTCTCCACCAAGACGGCCGATGAAGCCGCTTATCTGAACATGTGGCGGCAGAAGGTCGAGCGCATCGGCAACAACAACTATCCGAGCGGCGTGCAGGGCAATCTGCGCATGCTGGTGGTGATCACCTGGGACGGAAAGCTCAAGGAGCTGCGCATCCTCGAGTCTTCGGGCCAACGGGAGCTCGACGATGCCGCCCTGAACATCGTCCGCATTGCCTCGCCCTATCAGCCCTTTCCCGTGGAGATGCGCAAAAAGTACGATCAGCTCGAGATTATCCGCACCTGGAAGTTCTCCCGTGCCGGAGCCTCCCTTGGCAGCTGAAGGTGTTAGCTGAAGATGGCCGCTGAGATGCATCTCACCCGCCAGTTCCTGCTGGCCATGCCGGGCCTTTCCGGCACCTACTTCGGCGACACGCTGACCTTCATCTGTGAGCACAACGACGAAGGCGCCATGGGTGTGGTCGTCAATCGACCGTCCCAGGTCACCCTCATTGAACTCATCGCCCAACTCGGGATTCAGAAAGGCGAAACCCCGACCGACGCCTACGTCCTCGAAGGCGGACCCGTGGGCGGCGAGCGGGGCTTCATCCTGCACTCGACCGACGAGCGCTTCGAAGCGAGCCTCGATCTCGGCTGCGGGGTCATGCTGAGCTCCGCCCGGGAAGTACTCGAAGCCATCGCAGCCGGAAACGGTCCGGAGCGCTATCTCGTGGCCCTCGGCTATGCCGGCTGGGATGCCGGTCAGCTCGAGCAGGAGGTCGCCGACAACGCCTGGCTCACCTGCCCCACGGACCACGACGCGGGTCTCGCCGAACGCATCCTCTTCGAGACGCCGGCACCGGAGCGCATTCGCGCCGCGGCGACCAGCATGGGCATCGACTTCAGTCTGATCGCAGCGCAGCCCGGCCACGCCTGATGGGCCCGCCTGAGCAGGTACTGGCCTTCGACTTCGGTCTGAAGCATATCGGTGTCGCCGTTGGCCAGACCCTGACAAGAACGGCCACACCTCTGACCACTCTCGTTGCCCGGGAAGGCAAACCCCGCTGGGCAGACGTTGCCGAGCTTGTCAACGAATGGCGGCCCGCGCGACTGGTCGTGGGGCTGCCTTTGAACATGGACGATTCGGAAAGTGACATGGCGAAGCGCGCGCGGCGTTTCGCAGAGAGGCTCGAGGCGGAAACCGGCTTACCGGTGGTGTTCGCGGACGAAAGGCTGACCAGCTACGCGAGCAGGGCCGAGCGACGGGAAGCAGGCGCGAAGGACAGTCGAGGAGAGCACGCCGCAGCGGCGGCGCTGATCGCCGAAACCTGGCTCAACGCCGATAGCTGAAGACTTCCTGCTCGTCCTCTTCGAGCGACAGCTTGTCTGAATTCTCCAGCGGATCTTCCGCCGCGTCGGCACCGAGCTTGATCATCAGCCGCAGGTCGTTCGGCGAGTCGGCGTGGGCGAGGGCCGTTTCGTAGGTGATCTCGTGCTCCGTATAGAGCTTGTAGAGCGCCTGGTCGAAGGTCTGCATGCCGTGTTCGGTGGACTTGCTCATGAGCTCTTTCAGGAGATGGACGTCACCTTTGCGGATGTGGTCGCCCATGAGCGGGGTATTGATCATCACCTCGATGGCCGCGCGCCGGCCCTGACCGTCCACGGTCGGCACCAGCTGCTGGGCAACCATGGCCCGAAGGTTCAATGAGAGGTCCATCCAGACCTGCGAGTGCCGATCGCTCGGGAAGAAGTGAATGATCCGGTCCAGCGCCTGGTTGGCGTTGTTTGCGTGCAGGGTGCAGAGACACAGGTGACCGGTCTCGGCGAAGGCAATGGCGTGCTCCATGGTTTCCCGGGTACGCACCTCACCGATCATGATCACGTCCGGCGCCTGCCGGAGTGTGTTCTTCAGTGCCACCTCGAAGGATTCCGTGTCTACGCCCACCTCACGCTGGGTGATGATGCAGCCTTTGTGCTGGTGGATGAATTCGATGGGGTCCTCAATGGAAATGATGTGCCCGGACGAATGCTCGTTGCGGTGGCCGATCATGGCCGCGAGCGACGTGGACTTACCGGTACCGGTGGCACCAACGAAGATGATCAGACCGCGTTTGGTCATGGCCAGCTCTTCGATGACCGGCGGCAGTCCCAGATCGGTCACCAGCGGAATGTTCACCTCGATGCGCCGCAGCACCATGCCGACGAGATTGCGCTGCTGAAAAGCGCTGACCCGGAAACGACCGAGGCCGCGGGTGTTGATGGCGAAGTTGCACTCGTGCTCTTTGAGGAACTGCTCCTGCTGATCTTTATTCATGATCCCGAGGACCGTTTCCCGGGACTGTTCCGGGGCGAGGCTGGACTTACCCGCGGCGAAGAGCTTGCCGTTGATCTTCAGCATCGGCGGCTTGCCGGCCGTGATGAACAGGTCCGAAGCACCTTTTTCCACCACCAGTCGCAGGAGCTTGTCGAATTCCATATAAGCCTCTTAGGGGTCCTTATTGTGATCCGTTTGTCTGGAGTCCTTCGCGATCCGGCTAGAAGTTCTCGGGGATCTTCGCTTTCTCACGGGCGGTCTCCCGCGTGATGACGCGCTTGGCAACGAGATCCTCGAGACACTGATCGAGGGTGCTCATGCCGTGGGCGCTACCGGTCTGAATGGCCGAATACATCTGTGCCACCTTGTCTTCGCGGATCAGGTTACGGATGGCGGGGATGCCGATCATGATCTCGTGGGCGGCAACCCGGCCGCCATTGGCACGCTTCAGGAGTGTCTGTGAGACAACGGCCTGGAGCGACTCGGAGAGCATGGACCGAACCATGTCTTTTTCCTCCGCCGGGAACACGTCGATGACCCGGTCGATGGTCTTGGCCGCGGAGGTCGTGTGCAGGGTGCCGAACACCAGGTGACCGGTTTCGGCCGCCGTGAGTGCCAGCCGGATCGTTTCCAGGTCGCGCAGCTCACCGACGAGGATGATGTCCGGGTCTTCCCGCAGCGCCGAACGCAGCGCCTCGTTGAAGCCGTGTGTGTCCCGGTGTACTTCCCGCTGATTCACCAGGCACTTCTTCGACTCGTGGACGAATTCGATGGGGTCCTCGATCGTCAGGATGTGGTCGTAGCGGTTGTCGTTGATGAAGTCGATCATCGCCGCGAGGGTCGTCGACTTACCGGAGCCCGTGGGTCCGGTGACGAGGACGAGGCCCCGGGGCACCATGGAGATGTCTTTGAAGACCTGGCCCATGTCCAGGTCCTCCATGGTCAGAACTTTCGAGGGAATCGTTCGGAACACCGCGCCAGCACCGCGGTTCTGGCTGAAGGCATTGACCCGGAAGCGGGCCACACCCGGCACCTCGAAGGAAAAGTCCGTTTCCAGGAACTCCTCGTAATCCTTACGCTGCTTGTCGTTCATGATCTCGTAGATGAGACCATGGACCTCGGAGTGCTCGAGCGGCGGCAGATTGATCCGCCGTACGTCGCCGTCGACGCGAATCATCGGCGGCAAGCCCGCTGAGAGATGGAGGTCGGAAGCGCCTTGCTTGGCACTGAACGCGAGCAGTTCGGTAATGTCCATTCTCTGTCCTTGTCTGGCCAGTCCTTGTCCGAAGCCGACCCAGGAAGGCGATCCTGGGGCCTGAAAATGCACGCCCGGGACCGGTCCAGGCACCAGCTCCTGAAAGGTTATACTAGACGCCAAGTGTCTGATTCACCACGCTCTTTGCCGACGACTGCCGGTTTTGCGACAGGGTTCGCAGAGCCCCTTTGCGCTGCTTCCGCCGCTCTGGTGGATGCCGGCGACGGGGTGCAATGCCCATGAACAAACCCGAGCAGGGCAGCGTCGGGACAGACGCTGTGCCGGCCCCGGGGCCGGCAGCCAGCGTTGCAGAACGACTCGCCGCCGTCCGGGCAGAAGTCACGGCCGCCGCCATTGCCGCGGACCGGACACCTGCCGCGGTCTCGCTGATCGCCGTTTCGAAGACCAAACCCGCGTCGGCGGTGCTGGAAGCGCTCGCCGCCGGCCAGCAGGCGTTCGCTGAGAACTACGTGCAGGAGGCGGTGACGAAAATCGCCGAAGTCGCCCGGCTGGCGCCTGAGGCCGTACCGGAATGGCATTTCATCGGTGCCATCCAGAGCAACAAGACGCGGGATCTGGCGGCGCATTTCGACTGGGTACACACCGTCGAGCGGGCCAAGATTGCCCGGCGCCTCAACGACCAGAGGCCGCCGGGCTCCAGCTTGAACGTGTGCCTGCAGGTGAACGTGGATGCCGATCCGAACAAGGCCGGTGTGCATCCGGACGATGCCGCCGAGCTGCTGACCGCCTGCCGGGACTTCGAGCGGCTGGACGTGCGGGGGCTGATGACGATACTGGACCCGCAGACGGATCCGGCGGCGGGCTACAATCGCCTTCGCGAGCTTTTCGAGTCCCTCGCGCCCGCGGCGCCCGAGGGCTGGGACACGCTATCCATGGGCATGAGCGGCGACTATCGTGCGGCCATCGCGGCCGGAGCGACGCAGGTTCGGGTGGGTACAGCCATCTTCGGGGCCCGTGAGCCGCGGGCGACCTGACGCCGCAGGGACAATCAGAGTGTTAAAGGAGTGCAGTTGAGCACCGAGTCGACGACGGAAACGATCGCCTTCCTTGGCGGTGGCAACATGGCGAGAAGCCTGATCAGCGGCCTGGTAGGCGCGGGCACCGACCCGGAACGGATCATCGCCAGCGATCCGTTGCCCGAACAGCGTACGTTGCTTGCAGAACTCGGAATCCGGGTGACGGACGACAACGACGAGGCGGCAGCTGCAGCCGCCGTGATCGTTCTTGCCGTCAAGCCGCAGGTGCTCGGCGACGTGCTGCAGGGACTCGCGTCGCTGCCGAGCGACCGCCTGCTCGTGTCCATCGCCGCCGGGGTCGCCGTGGCAGCCATGCAGACCTGGACATCCGCAACCCAGCCGATCGTCCGCTGTATGCCGAACACCCCAGCACTGCTGGGCGCAGGCATGACGGCCCTGTTTGCGAGCCCGACGGTGAGCGAGGTAGACCGGCGCCGCGCGGAAGCGATCCTCGAAGCCGCGGGCCGGATCCTCTGGGTCGACGAAGAGAGCAAGCTCGATGCGGTGACGGCGGTATCCGGCAGCGGCCCCGCCTACTTCTTTTATCTCATGGAAGCCATGATCGACAGCGGCATCAGCCAGGGGCTCGACGCGGAAACCGCCAC
Organism: Pseudomonadales bacterium; assembly: GCA_965230005.1. GTDB lineage: Bacteria > Pseudomonadota > Gammaproteobacteria > Pseudomonadales > Azotimanducaceae > SZUA-309. Next base: position 3,637,641 of record OZ245934.1, on the reverse strand, counting down.
GGTGCTGACCCTGGAGACGGCCTACGGCGCCGCCCTCATGGCCCGCGAGCGCAGCGCCACACCGGCCGTGCTGCGAAGCAATGTGACGTCACCGGGCGGCACCACGGCCGCCGCCCTCGCCGTCCTGGACGCGGCAGATACCGCAGCCATCGTGCGGCGGGCCCTCGACGGCGCCCGGGACCGATCCCGGGAACTGGCAGCGGAGTTCGGCGCATGAACGAAGTCCTGCTTTATGTCGCCTATTTTCTCCTGCAGACGATCACCGTGCTGTTCATCCTGCGATTCCTGCTGCAGGCGAGCCGCGCCGACTTCTACAATCCGATCTCGCAGGGCATCGTCAAAGCCACGGACCCGGTCCTGAAACCGCTGCGCCAGGTACTCCCGGGCTTCCGCAACCTGGACCTCGTGTCCTTTCTCGCGGCCATGCTTGCACAGGTGGTACTCACCTACGCAGTGGCCTCGATTCTCGGACGCTTCCCGGGAACCATCCTGCAGATCCTTGGCAACAGCGCCATCTCCGTGGTGCTGTTTATCGTCAAGGGTTACTGGTGGGGCATCCTGATCATGATCATCTCGAGCTTCATCGCCCCGGGCAGCTACCACCCGGCGCTGACGCTCCTGCAGCAGCTGACGGAGCCGCTACTCGGACCGGCGCGGAAGCTCATTCCTCCCATGGGCGGCCTCGACTTCTCGCCGATCCTCGTCTTCCTGCTGCTCGGCGTTATCGAGCGCATCCTGCCGCAGCTCTATTTCTGACCCTGCGCTGAAGGTTGCTGAAGATCGATGGAACAGGCGCTCGACAACTCCGTGGGCATCATCACGCCCAGGACCTTTACGCATCCGGAGCCCTTTCGGCTCCAATGCGACGAGGTGCTCGAGGGCTTCGAACTCGTCTATGAAACCTACGGCACACTGAACGAGGCCCGCAGCAATGCGGTGCTCGTGTGCCACGCACTGTCCGGCAACCACCACGCGGCCGGTTACCACAGCGCCGACGATCCTAAACCCGGCTGGTGGGACGCCTGCATTGGACCCGGCAAGCCCATCGACACCAACCGCTTTCACGTGGTGAGCCTGAACAACCTCGGCGGCTGCCACGGTTCCACGGGGCCCTTGAGCATCAACCCGGCCACGGGAACAGCCTACGGGCCGGACTTTCCGAACGTGACCGTGAGCGACTGGGTCAGATCGCAGGTGCTGCTCGCGGACCATCTCGGTATCGAGCGCTTCGCCGCCGTTGTCGGCGGCAGTCTCGGCGGCATGCAGGCCATGCAGTGGGCCATCGACGAGCCGGATCGCCTCGGCGCCGCGGTACTCATCGCCTCCGCAGCCAAACTCTCGGCTCAGAACATCGCCTTCAACGAGATCGCCCGGCAGGCCATTCTGTCCGACCCCGAGTACCACGACGGGCATTACCGGAGCCGGGGCGCCAATCCAGATCTCGGTCTGATGCTGGCGCGCATGGTCGGCCACGTCACCTATCTGTCCGACGACGGCATGGGCCGGAAATTCGGCCGTGAAATCAAATCCGGGGACATTCGCGCGGGTCGGGACGTCGAGTTCCAGGTGGAGAGCTATCTGCACTATCAGGGCCGCTCCTTCTCGAAACGTTTCGACGCGAACACCTACCTGCTCATGACCCATGCCCTCGACTACTTCGATCCGGCGGCGGCTTGCGACAACGATCTGGTCGCCGCCCTGGCAGGCACCAAGTGCGATTTCTGTGTAATCGCCTTCTCCAGCGACTGGCGCTTTTCCGCGGCACGCTCGAAGGAGATCAGCGACGCCCTCATGGCCGCGCGGAAAAACGTGGTCAGCTGTGTGATCGAGTCAGACCAGGGCCACGATGCCTTTCTGCTGCCGATCGAACGCTACTTCGATGTGCTTGGCGGTTACTTCGACCGCCTTCTCGAGGCGCTTCATGCGCCCTGACCTGAAGATCATCGCCGACCTGATCAATCCCGGGGCCCGGGTGCTCGACCTCGGCTGCGGCGAAGGAGATCTGCTCGCCCACCTGCAGGCTGACAAAGCAGTCAACGGCTACGGGCTGGAGATCGATCCCGACAACATCACCACCTGCGTACGCAAAGGGGTCAACGTCATCGAGCAGAATCTCGACGAGGGACTCAACAACTTTGCGAACGACAGTTTCGATATGGTGATCATGACGGAAACGCTGCAGTCCGTTCGAGCACCGGTGGACCTGCTGAAAGAGATGCTGCGCATCGGCAATGAGTGCATCGTGACGTTTCCCAACTTCGGTCACTGGCGCTGCCGGCTCTATCTGGCCAGGAACGGTCGCATGCCCGTCTCCGAGCATCTGCCCTACAGCTGGTACGAGACGCCGAACATCCGCCTCTGCACGTTCCTGGATTTCGAACGCGTCTGCCAGGACCTGCGACTGACGATCATCGAGCGCTTCGTGGTCGACGCGGCGCACACCAATCGGCCCCTCATCAATCGATTCCCGAATTTCTTCGGCACTTTCGCTTTCTATCGCCTGGGAAGACCGCAACCGTGAACCACCCAAAGCTGTCCCATGGACCCTGCAAGCCTCGTCGCTGCAGCCTGCGGAGCCTGGGCTCTCGCCAATCCTTCAGGCGACCCAGCAGCCCGCTGGCCCGGAAAGCAGCGCTCTCGCTGCTCATGGCTGTCGCCCTGCTCGCCACGCAGGCGCACGCCGAACAGATGCAGCGCCTCGGTCCCTATGAAGCCCACTATGTGGTGGTACAGACGACCTTCTTCAGCGAAAAAATTGCCGAACAGTACGGCATCGTTCGCGGTCGCGATCGATCGCTGGTGAACGTCTCCTTCCTCGATGCCTCGAGCACGCCCGTGCCCGTCACCCTAGACGGGACGATGAGCAATCTGCTGAGCCAGGTGAGTGAGCTCGAGTTCCGGGAGGTCCGCGAAGGACCGGCCATTTACTATCTCGCTGAGATCAAAGCCTCAGACCAGGATACGCTGCGCTTCCGCATCAACGTCACCACGCCGGACGGGGAAACCCGGGAACTCAGGTTCCAGCATCAGGTGTTCTGGGACGGGCGGTGAAAGTCGTTCTTGCCAGTGGGAATGCCGGTAAGCTCCGGGAGCTGAGCGCCCTCCTGGCACCGCTCGGGGTGGAACTCGTCACTCAGGGTGAGCTCGGCATCACCGGGGCCGAGGAGACCGGCTGTACCTTTGTCGAGAATGCGCTCCTGAAAGCGCGGCATGCGAGCCGCCTGGCCGGACTGCCCGCCATCGCCGATGATTCCGGTCTGGCCGTGGATGCGCTCGACGGCGCACCCGGGGTCTATTCGGCGCGCTACGCGGGGGTAAGGGGCCCTACTGCCGACGGTGCCAACAACGCCAAGTTGATTGCCGCCCTTACCGACAGTGAAGACCGTCGCGCCCATTTCCACAGCGTCATCGTCTTCCTCCGCCACCCCGAGGACCCGACGCCGATCATCGCCCATGGACGCTGGGACGGAGAGATCATCGCGGAGCCGAGGGGGGCCAACGGCTTCGGTTACGACCCGCACTTCTTCATCGCCGAGCTCGGGCTCACGGCCGCGGAGCTCGATGCTGACCGGAAGAACGCCATGAGCCATCGCGGGCAGGCGGCAGCCCGACTCCTCGACAGTATGAGCGGCATGAGCGGCATGAGCGGCAAGTGATCGAACTCGGTCTCTACGTGCACTTTCCCTGGTGCGTAAAGAAGTGCCCTTACTGCGACTTCAACTCGCATCCGGTGCGCGGTGAGTTGCCCGAAGCCGCCTATCTGGAAGCGCTCCTGCGCGACTTCGAAGCACAGCTCCCGTCGGTTGCAGACCGCCGCTTCAGCAGCGTGTTTTTCGGCGGAGGCACGCCGAGTCTTTTCTCGCCGGCGTCCATCGCCCGCCTCATAGACCGCTTGGGCCCTATGCTCACCGCTGATGCGGAAGTGACGCTGGAAGCCAATCCCGGCACCGCCGAACATCAGGATCTGGCCGGCTACCGCCACGCCGGCGTCAACCGCCTGTCCTTCGGGGCACAGTCTTTCGACAATGAAAAGCTCGCGGCACTCGGCCGCATACACGACCGCGGCGCGATCTTCAGGAGCTTCGAGCTCGCCCGAGCTGGGGGCTTCGACAACATCAACCTCGATCTGATGTACGGTCTACCTGGCCAGCATCGAGACGCGGCCCTGGAGGACCTGAAGACGGCGTTCAGTCTCGCGCCCGAACATCTGTCGTGGTATCAGCTGACCCTCGAGCCGAAGACCGAGTTCGCCCGCCGTCCGCCCCCTGCGCTGCCTGGCGACATTCAGCTCGAGGCCATGGAAAGCGCCGGACACCGATTGCTCGCTGACGCCGGTTATGCGCGTTATGAGGTCTCTGCCTATGCCCGGGACGGGCAGCGCTGTCGACACAATCAGATCTACTGGACCTTCGGCGACTACCTCGGTATCGGTGCGGGCGCCCACGGTAAGCTCACCGCAGTGGACCATACCATCCAGCGTCGTCGCAAAACTTCGCAACCGCGTCTCTATCTGAATGAGCCTACCAGGGTCGAGGCAACACCCATTGCGGCTGATGACCTGCCCGGCGAGTTCATGCTGAACGCCTTGCGCCTGGTCGACGGCGTGACCAGCGAATGCTTCGAAGCTACGACCGGTCTGCCGCTCAGCGCCCTCGAGCCGGTGCGGGGTGAGCAGATCGAAGCGGGACTGCTGCGCCAGGATCGTCTGGCAGCCACACCACGCGGCTATGCGCTGCTCGACAGCCTGATCAGCGCCTACCTTTGAACAGACGGTCGAACCTTCAGCGGCGCCGGTAAGTGAGGTCCCAGACCTCGTGACCGAGGCGTTGACCACGGGCCTCGAAACGGGTGACGTCGCGCCCGGCGAAGCGCTCGGAGAAGCCGCTGCCGGCAAGATTTTCCAGCGTATCCTCGGCCTCCAGTACCTCGAGCATCCAGTGCGCATAAGGCTCCCAGTCCGTGGCCAGGCGCAGCACGGCGCCCTGCGCCAGTCGCGAACTCAACAAGCTCACGAACGGTGGCTGGATCAGGCGGCGTTTGTGGTGGCGCTTCTTCGGCCAGGGATCTGGAAAGAAGATGCGCACCTCGCTGAGCGCGCCGGGGGCGAAAAGGGATTCCACCGCGACGTTCGCATCCCCATCAATCACGAGCAGGTGCTCGATATCCCGGGTTTCACGGCCGTGGAGCAGAGAGCCGATGCCAGGCTGGTAGACCTCCAGGCCGAGGAGATTCATCTCCGGATTCGTGGCTGCCCAATCGAGGAGCGCCTGACCCATGCCGAAGCCGATTTCGAGTCCGAGCGGCGCCTGCCGACCGAAACGTTCGGTCCAATTCACAGGCCCCGTCTCGAGGTTGCCGATCACCGCCTCGGCGCCGTGCGTCTCGAGCGCCCGGCCCTGGGCACGCGTCAGTCTTCCTCGTCGGCGCAGGTAAGTGCTCATGGTTCAGGTCCGTGCGCCTTTCACCGCATGGAAGCACAGGGCGAGCCAGCCGGCGATGAAGCCCAGGCCGCCGAGCGGGGTGATGGGTCCCAGCCAGCGCGGTCCATCGAGGGCGAGCCCGTAGAGGCTGCCGGAAAAACACAGGACACCGGCCGCGAAGGCCCAGCCCGCCAGCCTCAGTCCGCCGGCGCGGACACTCTTGGGCAAGGCGACCTTCGCCGGGCTGTCAGCGGCTTGGCCGGGAACCGTAGCTTCACCGGGAGCGATCGATGACGCTTGAGCCAGGAGCACGGCCACCAGCACCAGTGCCACGCTGTGCACGAGGTGGTAGAGCACCGCGGTATCCCAGACTTCAGCCCCCCGCGCCGTGAGCACCTCGCCGAGTGCATGGGCACCAAAAGCGCCGGCCATAACGCCGAGGGCGCCCGACAGGGCGCCCAGCATCAGGAAGAGCCTTGCGGCACTGGCATTGGCGGTAGGAATGGCCTTACTGGTCCCTCAGGCGGCCAGGGCCAGCTTGAGCTTCTTCAGAGCGTTCTTTTCGATCTGCCGGATCCGCTCCGCTGAAACGCCATACTCGTCGGCCAGTTCCTGCAGGGTCGTCTTATCGTCCTTCAGCCAGCGGCGCTGGACCACGTCTCGGCTCCGTTCATCCAGGTCCACGAGCGCCACGCGAAGCCGCTCGCTGGAGTCGGCTTCGGAGTCCGCCTCTGCCACGAGATCGGCCGGATCAGGCTCTTCCGAGGCCAGATAATAGGCGGGCGCCGTGCCGGCTTCTTCGTCGTCGGCGTCGGTCGGTGCCTCAAAGGTGAGGTCCGTGGCGGCCAGACGGCCCTCCATACGGGTGACCTCCTGTTCCGGCACGCCAAGCTCTTCGGCGACGGCACGGGTTTCTTCCTGGGTCAACCACGCCAGCCGCTGTTTGGAGCTGCGCAGGTTGAAGAACAGCTTCCGCTGCGCTTTTGTGGTCGCCACCTTGACGATGCGCCAGTTGCGGAGAATGAACTCGTGCATTTCCGCCTTGATCCAGTGCACGGCGAAGGACACCAGGCGCACGCCCACCTCGGGGTTGAACCGCTTGACGGCCTTCATGAGTCCGACGTTGCCTTCCTGTATGAGATCCGCCTCGGCCAGACCGTAGCCACGGTAGCTCCGCGCCAGATGTACGACGAAACGCAGGTGGCACAGCACCAGCTCCCGGGCGGCCTCGAGATCGTTTTCGTAGTAGAAACACTCCGCCAGCACCTTCTCCTCTTCCGGGGAAAGCACCGGGAAAGCGCTGATCGTCTGCACGTAGGCATCCAGGTCACGACCCGGGGCCAGGGCATTCAACGCAAGAACATCTGTGGTCATTGTGATACCTCCGGTAACACTTTTAGCCTTACACCGTCATTCTATCATCGCCCGCAAGCAGGCGTTAGCACTCGGATTGTAAGACTGCTAAACAGCGCGGGAGTTCCCGGTGAAAGGCTTAACGCTTTGAAATTACAGAATTTCCAGGTCTTTCAGGCGTTGCGTGGCCGCCATGAGCGCGCCTAGCACGCCCAGCACACCCCCCACGAAGAGCAGACTGCCGAGAAACAGTGGATCAAAGCCGATCAGATCCAGCTCCTGAGAATAGCTGCCAATTAAATTGCTTAAAGGCGCCTCGATGACCACCAGGCACAGGGCCAGCAGCATGGCGGCCACGAGACCGCCGCCGAGCCCGTAAAACAGCCCGAAGTAGAGAAAGGGCCGGCGCATCTGGCGCTGCGTGGCACCGATGAGTTTGAGCACTCTGAGCTCTTCGAGACGCGCTTCGATGGCGAGCCTGACGCTCGTTGCAGTCACCAGCACGGCGCCGAGGCCGAACAGGCCGGCGAGAATCACGCCCAGGCGGCTCACCACCGCAGAAATGTCTGCGACCCGCTCGAGCCAGGTCTTCTCCAGCACGACTTCTGCAACACCGCCAAAGCCTGCCGCCTCTGCCGTCAGCGCCTCGAGGGTTTCGAGATTCGTGCCCACCACCAGCATCGCTTTCACGGACGCCGGCAGCGGGTTCGCATCGAGCACATCGAGGGCGTCCGCCAGGTCCGTAAAGCGCTGAAACTCGGCCAGCGCCGCCGTCGAATCGGTCAGACTCACGGCACTGACACGCTCATCCGCCTCGAGGCGGGCAACGGCGGCGTCAAGTTCCTCGGTCGTCGCGTCGAGCTCGAAATAGGCGGTGATCCCCGGTCGGCCATCCCAGGCCGCCGTCATCTCCGCAAGATTCTGCTGCACGAGGAAGAGGCCTGCCGGGAGTGCGAGCGCAATGCCCACCAGAAGCCAGACGAGGAGGCTCGTGCCGAGCCGGGCGCTGACGAAGTGCACCGTTTCCCTCGCGATCCTTCCATGATCCCGTCCCCAGGCCCCCAGGCCCGGGCGAACCGGTGGCCAGGGATCGGCGCCGCGACGCGACACCGCTGCCTCGTCGGCTTCGACTTCCGGCCTCGGCTCGGACCTGAAATCGGAGCGGAGCTCAGACACCGGCGGGTGCCCCGGTGGCTCGCATATCCACACCGTCCCGAACGATGATGCCCTGATCGAGCTCGATGATGCGCACACCCATGGACTCGATGAGATCCCGGTCATGCGATGCCACGATCACCGTCGTGCCGACCTGATTGAACTGCTCGAAGAGCTTCATGATGTCCCGGGACAGCTCCGGATCGAGGTTCCCGGTCGGTTCATCCGCGAGGAGAATCTTCGGGCGCGTCACCACCGCCCGGGCGATGCCGACCCGTTGCTGTTCTCCGGTCGACAGGTAGCGCGGAAACAGCCGTTCCTTTTCCAGCAGTCCGACCCGGGACAGGGCCGCGCGGACGCGCCGGGCGATGTCCTTCTCCTTCATGCCGGAGATCCGCAGCGGCAGCGAAACATTGTCGTAGACGCTGCGGTGGCCGAGCAGATGGTGGTCCTGGAACACGGCACCAAGATGCTGCCGGTAATGGGCGAGACGGCGACCGTTCATTCGCGTCACGTTCACGCCGTTGACCAGGATCTGCCCGCGGGAAGGCTGATCGAGGCAGAGCAGCAGTTTCAGAAAGGTGCTTTTCCCTGCGCCGGAGTGACCGGTGAGGAAGGCCATGGAGCCTTCAGCAAACTCCGCGCTGACGTTGACCAGTGCTTCCTGGCCATTGTCGAAGCGTTTCGTGACGCCGTGGAACTCGATCTGCGCCATTCAATCGTCGTCGTTCGGCAGCAAGGCGCGGACGAAATCAGCTGGCTCGAAGGGGCGCAGATCGTCGGCCCCTTCACCGACGCCGATGTAGTAAACGGGAATCAGTTTGCCGCTGTCCTTGAGGCTGCGGGCGATCGCAAAGATCACGCCGGCTTTGGCAGTGCCGTCCAGCTTCGTGAGCACGAGGCCGGTTACCCCGACCGCCGCATCGAACTCCTTCACCTGAGAGAGCGCGTTCTGACCGACGCCCGCGTCGAGCACGAGGAGCACCTCGTGCGGCGCCCCCTCTTCGAGACGGCCGACCACCCGTTGCACTTTCTTCAGCTCTTCCATGAGGTTGGTTTTCGCCTGCAGGCGTCCGGCCGTATCCGCCAAGACGATATCGATGCCTCTGGAGCGAGCCGCTTCCACCGCATCGTAGACCACTGAGGCACTATCGGATCCCTGGCCCTGCGCAATCACCGGCAGCGACTCCCGTTCACCCCAGGCCGTCAGCTGCTCGACCGCGGCAGCGCGGAAGGTATCTCCGGCCGCCAGCAGCACGGAGTGGCCGTCAGCCTTCAGCTGTCGGGCCAGCTTGCCGATCGTCGTCGTCTTACCCACACCGTTGACCCCGACGAAAAAGACGACGAACGGTCGGACATCGGCGGGGATTTCAAACGGTCTGGCAAAGGGCACCAGGACGTCTTCCAACAAGCCGGCCAACGCTTCGTAGAGCGCCCCGGTATTGTTCAGCTCGCGGCGCTTCACCCGGTCGGTGAGCTGGCTCATGATCTCGACGGTGGTGTCCATGCCCACGTCCGTGAGCAGCAGCGCCGTCTCGAGCTCTTCGAGGGACGCCTCGTCGATCTCCTTCTCACCGAGGATCAGGTTGCCCATGCCGCTGGCCAGCTGGCTGCGGGTCTTACCGAGACCCGACTTCAACCGTCCCCAGAAACCGCCGCCTTCACCGCCCTTGTCTTCTGCTTCGCTCACCTGATCTTCTGACTGTTCTCTGTGTAATCTCACCGCCCCGGTCAGGCAGCATCTCGACCGCTCCGGCAGGTTGTCCCGTCACCAGGGTCGACCAGCGGCCGTCTTCTGAACGCTGGCGTTCCTGCGTTACCCTCGCCGCCATGGCGAACAATGAAGTGCGCATCATCGGTGGTCAATGGAAGGGGCGGAAGCTCGATTTTCCAGCGCGCGACGGTCTGCGGCCCACGCTCGGGCGGGTTCGGGAAACCCTCTTCAACTGGCTCGTTGCAGACATCGCCGGCGCCCGCTGCCTCGATCTGTTCGCCGGCAGCGGCGCGCTCGGTTTCGAGGCCGCTTCACGCGGGGCCGCAGAGGTTACCTTCGTTGAGCGCGATCGCAAAGTCAGCGCAGCGCTCGCCAGCAACGCCGAACGGCTGGGACTCAGCGCTGCCATCCACACCCAGCCGGCGGAGCGTTATCTCAAGCAGGCCGATGCGATGGGCTTCGATCTCATTTTCTTTGATCCGCCCTTTGCGGACCGCCGGGCACAGCGCCTGCTGCCCCGGCTCCTCGAGGCACACCTGAACAGCGGCGGCAGGCTCTACCTGGAGTCGTCGCGTCGCGAAGCGCTGCCGTTCCCCGAACTGATCCTCAAGCAGTCGACCGCGGGCGATTGTGCCTTCGCACTCCTGAAGGCGCCTGAGGGGGAGCAGCCTTGAACGGCAAGCGGCGCCTGCCCTGGCAGGCACCTTGCCAGCTTCCCCGGGCAACAGATACCATCGCGCAGCCTGGGAGCAAGGGACCTGGCAGGAGCCAACTGGGGGAGAGACACAGACCATGACCGTCGTCGTATATCCGGGATCTTTTAATCCGATCACCAATGGCCATACGGATCTCGTCCGTCGGGCCTTGAGTCTGTTCGACAAAGTCATCCTCGCCATCGGCACCTCGGCGCAGAAAGATCCGAAGGTTGATCTGGCCGATCGCATTGCGCTGTGTGAGGAGGTGCTGGCGGAGTACGGGGACGCCGTGGAGGTTGACGGCTTCAACAGCCTGCTCGTGGATTACGTCAAGAGCAAAGGCACGCAATTCATCCTGCGTGGCTTGCGCACGGTCACGGACTTCGATTACGAGTTTCAGATGGCAGAGATGAACCAGTCACTCGATCCCGAGATCGAGTACGTGTTTCTGCCGACGTCCAAGGAGTGTTCCTTCATCTCCTCGACGCTGGTTCGGGAAATCGCCGCGCTGGGCGGCGACATCTCACAGTTCGTGCATCCGGCAGTGGTTGCCGCCTACACGGGCAGGTAGCTACTGCGCGTCGACGGCGAACTGCCGTCGCCCTTCGCGACGGCAGCCGAGGCAGCGAACGAACGTTTCACGACCCGGACCGCCAACGAGCTTGTCTGCAGATTCACCGGCATTTCCGCCGAGCAGAGAGAAGGGCAGGCTCACACCCCAGACCACCGCACCAGCTCCGGTCATGGCCACGCCCACAGGACGGGCAATCAGCGCATCGGCAACCTGATCTTCCCACCGGGGGCTGCTTTCGCTGCTGCGATAGTTGGCGCTCGACGCCTCGGCCGGCGCGGTAACGGCAACCGACAGGGCGAAGACGGCCGTGGCGGCCACGAAATTCAAGCTTTTCATTCCAAGAGTTCCTTTTCAAAAACCGCTAAGCACTGCGGGACGGGCTCCCCGCATAGCGCTCGGGCCTCCTGACTCCGCCCGTCCTTTCCCTGAACGGTTTCCTGCGGCCCGAAACTTGCCGAACTGTAGCACTATCAGGCTCTAAAACCCTGAGCCCTTTGGCATTTTGGGCAGAAAACAGTGGCTCGTCCGCCGAGCCGAAGGTCCTTCAGCGTCGTCTCGCAAAGGCGGCAGGGCTCACCGGCCCGATCGTAGACATTGAGCACCTGCTTGAAATAGCCGGGATTGCCATCCTGATTGACAAAATCCCGCAAGGTGGTGCCGCCCATCTGAATCGCTGCGGCGAGCACGTGGCGGATCCGCCCGGCCAGGGCTTCGTAAGCCACGAGGGTCACGCGTCCGGCGGGCACCGTGGGGCGGATACCGGCCAGAAACAGCGCTTCGTTGGCGTAGATGTTGCCAACGCCGACGACGATGCGGCTGTCCATGATGAAGTTCTTCACAGCCAGGCGCCGGCCCCGGGCGCGGGCTTTGAGGTAAGCGCCGTCGAAGGCGGGATCGAGCGGCTCCGGCCCGAGCTTCGCCAGCAGCCAGTGCGCGTCCGCTTGGTCAGCAGGGTGCCAGTGAACGCTGCCGAAGCGGCGTGGGTCATGGAGGCGCAGTGATTGCCCATCTGAGAAGATCAGGGCCAGGTGATCGTGCTTGAGATAGTCTGTGCCATCGGCCAGCACCCGCAGACTGCCCGACATGCCCAGGTGAACGATCAGGGTGCCGGTCTCGAAGCGAAAGAGCAGATATTTGGCACGCCGGTCGACACCATGCAGCCGCTCTCCCACCAGTGTGTCCGGCAGCACGACGGGCCAGCGCAGCCGCGGTTCGCGGAGCTCCAGCCGCGCCAGGCGCCGACCGGAGATCAGTGGCGCAACACCCTGCCGGGTGGTTTCTACTTCCGGAAGTTCTGGCATATCAGCGGGTTAGTAAGCGTTCACTTATACTGAACATCAGACTGGATGTTACCCATCACCGTCGAAAGCTCTAGCTGACCGAGGTAGCCGGGCACAAAAAACGCGCCCTTGCGGCGCGTTCTTGAGCGATCCAGGGCGCAAGGCTTACTTGATCTTCGCTTCCGTGTAGATCACGTGCTTGCGGACCACCGGGTCGTATTTCTTCATCTCGAGTTTGTCGGGCGTGTTCCGCTTGTTCTTATCGGTCGTGTAGTAGTGGCCGGTACCGGCACTGGATACGAGCTTGATCTTGTCACGCATGGTCTTGTTCCTTTGTCCTGTTCCTGGCCGTTTCGCACCTGACCTGCCCTTCCGGGCTCAGGCCAGACTCGCTTCAGACCTTCTCGCCACGCTGGCGGATATCGGCAAGTACCGCATCAATGCCACGCTTATCGATGATGCGCATGCCCTTGGCAGATACCTTCAGGCGCACGAAGCGATTCTCGCTTTCCACCCAGAACCGGTGCGTATGGAGGTTGGGCGAAAAACGCCGGCGCGTCTTGTTCTGCGCGTGGCTGACGTTGTTGCCGGTCATGGGACGCTTGCCGGTCACCTGACACACTTGCGACATGATTGGAGCCTCTTCTTGGTTCGGTCCCTGCCGGCCTCAAGAGCCGTGGGTCTCGCCACCGCGATTCCCCAGGGGAGCTGGCAACACCCGCTCATCATCACGGGGTGTCCCAGAAAAAGGACGCGCTTTATACCAGAGGGGTCCTGTCCAGGCAAGATCGCCGCAGTGGCCGCAGTGGCCGCAGTGGCCGCAGTGGCCGCAGTGGCCGCAGTCTCAGGGGCGCAGGAAACCTCGCTCGGCCAGGGAGACTTCCCGGCCCCGGCCGATCACGAGATGGTCGAGGAGGCGAACGTCGATGCGCCGCAGCAGGGCAGCGAGATCGTCGGTCAGGGCAATGTCGCTGCTGCTGGGCTCAGCCACACCTGAAGGATGGTTGTGTGCCGCAATCACCGCCGCGGCGTTCAACTCCAGGGCGCGGCGCAACACCTCCCGGGGATGCACGCTGGCCCGATCCACGGTGCCCGAAAAGAGCTCCTCGAAGCGCAACAATCGGTGCCGGCTGTCGAGAAACAGGCAGGCGAAGACCTCCCGGCGTCTGCCGGCGAGGCGGAAGCGTAGAAACCGCCGGACCTCCGCACTGGACGAGAGCACGGGACCCGCTTGTAGCGCCCGCCCTGCAAGCCGTTCGATGAGAACCCCGGCGGCAACCAGCCGGGCGAGGCGAACGGGCGACAGCCCGGCCACCGGCAGACCGGCGCGACCTCGGGCGAGCAACGCGGCATCGTCCGCAAGGAGCCGCTCCGCCATCGCCGGATCTTCCAGCCCCAGCCAGAGACTCAGCAGTTCCGAGTCCTGCAGCGCCGAAGCGCCATGCCGGAGCAGCCGATCCCGGAGTACCTGACGACGGCTTAATCGGCTCCCTGCCGACGATGGTTGAGTCACGCTTGGGGGCGCATTCCGCATGCTATAGTCCGGCGATGAGCGAGCTTCGAGACACACACATCCTAGTCGGCATCTCCGGCGGCATCGCCGCGTACAAGACGCCGCAGCTCGTGCGACTTCTGCGCCAGGCAGAGGCAGAAGTGCAGGTGGTCATGACCCGGAGCGCTGCCCAGTTCGTTACGGCGACGAGCCTGCAGGCCGTGTCCGGGCAGCCCGTCCGGGATACGCTCTGGGATCCGGCCGCCGAAGCACAGATGGGCCACATCGAACTTGCCCGCTGGGCCGACCTCATCGTCATCGCACCCGCGACCGCCGATCGTTTGAGTCGCCTGGCCACGGGCCATGCCGACGACCTCCTGGGCGCCGTCTGCCTGGCCAGTCGAGCGCCGATGCTCATCGCACCGGCCATGAATTCGGTCATGTGGGAGGCCCCCGCCACCCAGCGCAATCTCGCGCTCCTGGAACAGGACGGCGCCGTCATCGTTGGTCCGGAGAGCGGCGATCAGGCCTGCGGCGAAGTGGGCCCGGGACGCATGACGGAGCCGGAAGATCTGATCCGTGCCATCGTGACGGCGGTGCAGCGCCCGGCGGCCGAGGGTGATGCCGCCCCCGCCACGGTGCAATCCGTCGAGCTCGGCTCCGCCGGGCTCGCAGGTTCGACCAACGGCTCCCTCAGCGGGCGCCACGTGGTGCTGACCGCCGGGCCGACGCGCGAAGCCATCGACCCGGTCCGCTACATTTCAAATCACAGCTCCGGCAAGCAGGGCTTCGCCATGGCCCAGGCCGCCCTCGAGGCGGGGGCGCGGGTCACGGTCATCGCCGGACCGACAGAGGCCAAGCCACCAGCCGGCGTCACCCTGGTGCCCGTCGAATCGGCCCGGGAGATGCACGCGGCGAGCCTCGAGGCCGCCCGCGACTGCGACCTCTTCATCGCGGTGGCAGCCGTCGCCGATTACCGTCCTGCGGTGGTTGCCGAGCAGAAGCTCAAGAAATCGGGGGCCGCAGACGAGGGCATGCGCCTGGAACTGGTACAGAATCCTGACATCGTCGCCAGCATCGCCGCGTTGACCGATGGCCCCGTTGTCGTCGGATTTGCCGCGGAAACGGAAAAGGCCCTCGAACACGCCAGAAGCAAGCTGGCCCGGAAGGGGCTCGATGCCATCATCGTCAACGACGTGTCCCGCCAGGACATCGGTTTCGGCAGCGACCACAACGCCGCCACGTTGATCTGGGCGGACGGGGAGAGAACGCTGCCCCGTCAGGACAAGACCGACCTGGCCCGGCAACTCATCGCCGAACTCGCCGAGCGCTTCGCCGGGCGTCTGTCGCCCGGATTGTGCGCCAGTTAGCGCACACCAACCCGCAAACGTTGGAAAATTAGCCGCTGGCCAGTCCCCGACTGGCCCACTAACATACCCGCGGCGCCGGCCCCGGCAGTCTCGAGCAGCATCGCTCGCCCTCAGGGCGAGCCGCCCTCAAGGCCGCGCTGCTACATCTCGTTAAGGACGGACAGATGGCCAGAGCCCGAGGGAAAGACGCTCCGATCAAGACGGCACCGAAGAAATCCAGCCAGTCGGCACGCAACGCCATCTGGAACCACGCGCTGATCGCCATCGGCGTCGCCGTGGTTGGGGTCGTTGCCATGTGCGGACTGGTCTGGTGGCAGCTCGTCGTGACCACCAACCAGAGCAATCTGGAGCGGCAGATGAATCTGCTGAACCAGGCCTACGTCGGGCACCTGAACGGTCAAATCCAGGAAATCAGAACCCGGACCGATGCTCTCGCAAAAGCGCCGGAGACCATCGAGGCCATCGTCAGCAACGACAAGGAGCGGATCAGCGCCCTGAGCCGTCGCCTGACCCGGGAGCAGGGCTACGCGGAGCGCATCGAAGTGTTCCTCCGCGGCGAGGCGGAGGTCGACAACCGCGGCAGTAACGCCATTTCCTATGCCGCCGTAAATCTCATTGAACGGGCAGAAAAAGCCCCCTTCGTCGGGCCGGAGATTTCCAACGCTCAGCCAAATCTGATTTTTGTTGCACAGCCCATCGAAGCCGATGGAATGGTGCGCGGCGTGCTGTTCATTGCTCTGGACAAGCAGGGGCTCCTCGCAGACCCGCTCCGGGCAATGGGCGATACGGCACGCTTCGGGCGCCTGCGGCTCGAGCAGCAGGTCACCCGCAACGAAGAGGCGAGTGACGTGTTTTCCTTCGGTGAGTCCGGCGATGGCTCGGCGCCAATCCGCACACCGCTGTCGGTGCCGCAGTGGACGATGGTTTTCGAACCGAACTATGCAGCCCTGACCCCCACCAACCAGATCAGCACCCTGCTCACGGCCGCCGCCGTGATGCTCGGCTTCTTCCTGGCCGGTGTCGCTTTCGCTTTCTCATCCCTGTCTAACAAAATGGTGAACGATAGCGAAACCCTCGCCGATTACCTGGGCCAGCTGCTTCGCGGTCGAAGCCCGAACCTCGATCGCTATGCGCTGCCGATCTTCCAGCAGCTCGCCGTCGGCGCCGCTAACGCGAGCCAGCGCGACAGCGCCAAGGAAGACACGGCGGCCCCCGCCGGCGGCAGCGGTGATCCCGATGACCTTCTGGCGGACGGAGACGAAGAGGAACCACCGACGAAGCAGAAAGCCGCGAAAGCAGCCCCGAAAACTGCTCCCGGCAAAGACAAGGATGATCTGCTGAGCGACGACGACAGCTTTCTCGAAGTGAACGTCGCGGAAGATGCGAAGGAAAACTTCGGCATCGAAGTGAGTGAAAATGTGGGGCCCCTGGAGATGGGCCTCGATCTGTCCGATGACATCTTCCGCGCCTACGACATCCGCGGGATCACAACAAAGAATCTCACGGAGGACGTCGTTTACTGGATCGGGCGCGCCTTTGCGGCAGAAGCGCTGGCGCACGATCGGGATCGCGTGGCCGTCGGTCGCGACGGCCGCCACTCTTCGGCACCGCTGCGCGACGCCCTGGCCCGAGGCCTGAACGAGGGTGGCTGCGACGTCATTGACATCGGCGAGGTGCCGACCCCGCTGCTCTATTTCGCCACTCACGCGCTTGATACCGGAACCGGCATCATGATCACCGGAAGCCATAATCCCCCGGATTACAACGGTCTGAAGATGATGATCGCCGGAGAGACGCTTGCAGAAGCGAGGATCCAGGGACTGAAGCAGCGGCTTCACGACAACGAACTCACGGACGGTGAGGGCGAGATCGAAGAGATGGACCTCAACGATCACTACCTGGATCGGGTCCTCGAAAGCGTGGCTGTGGCGCAGGCCTGCAAAGTGGTCGTCGACTGCGGCAACGGCGTGGCCGGGCATCTGGCGCCGCGGCTCCTCGAGGAGCTCGGCTGCGAGGTAGTGCCGTTGTACTGCAACGTCGACGGCGATTTCCCGAACCACCATCCGGATCCGGCGGAACCCGAGAATCTCCGGGATCTCATCGACGTCGTGAAGGACGAAGGTGCGGATCTGGGACTCGCCTTCGACGGCGACGGCGATCGCCTCGGTGTCGTGACACCTTCCGGCGAAATCATCTGGCCGGACAAGCTGCTCATGCTCTTCGCCCAGGACATCGTCGGCCGCAACCCCGGCGCCGACATCATCTACGACGTGAAGTGTTCACGGCATCTGAACAATCTCATCAGTGAGTACGGCGGCCGTCCGATCATGTGGCGCACGGGCCACTCGCACATGAAAGCGAAACTCAAGGAGACGGGTGCGCTGCTGGCTGGTGAGTTCAGCGGTCACATCTGTTTCGCGGAGCGGTGGTACGGCTTTGACGACGCCCTCTATTCGGCCGCCCGGCTGCTGGAGATCATCGGCTCCGAAGCGCGCTCCGTGGATGAGGTGTTCGCCCAGTTCCCGGTCACCTACGCAACCCCGGAGCTGAAGATCGAAACGACCGAGAAGCGCAAGTTCGCGGTGATTGATGCGCTGGCGAAAACCGCCGACTGGGGTGAGGGCACCGTGACGGACATCGACGGCGTGCGCGTCGACTTCGCCGATGGCTGGGGTCTGGTCCGGGCATCGAACACGAGCCCGGTGCTGTCGCTCCGCTTCGAGGCCGACGGCCAGAGCGCCCTCGACCGCATTCAGGACCGCTTCGCCGAGGCGCTCAGCGCCATCGACCCTGCGCTGTCTTTCCGCTAGGCCCGCGGACCCGTTAACACCATGGCAATTTCCGAGCCCCAGGCCAGCAACATCGCCGCCGTCCTCACGGAGGCGCTGCCGTACATTCAGCAGTTTCATGGCAGCACCTTCGTCGTGAAGTACGGGGGTAATGCCATGGTGGACGAAGACCTGAAGAATTCCTTTGCCCGGGACATCGTGCTGCTGAAGCTGGTCGGCCTGAATCCCATCGTGGTCCATGGCGGCGGACCGCAGATCGGCGACCTGCTCGAACGGCTCAAGATCCCCACGAAGTTCGTCGGCGGTATGCGGGTCACCGATGCGGCAACCATGGACGTGGTGGAGATGGTGCTCGGCGGCCTGGTCAATCAGGACATCGTCTCCATGATCAACGCCCACGGCGGCCGCGCCGTTGGTATCACCGGGAAAGACGGCGACCTCATTCGGGCGGAGAAGCTCACCGTCAGTCAGCCCGGTCCCGAGACGGACGTCCCGGAGATCATCGACATCGGCCACGTCGGTCAGGTCTCGAGCGTCAGCCCGGAGATTCTCGCAACCCTCATCGACGACAACTTCATACCCGTGATCGCGCCCATCGGCGTGGGTCCGGGCGGCGCCTCCTACAACATCAATGCGGACCTCGTGGCCGGCAAAGTGGCGGAGGAGCTCAATGCGGAGAAGCTCATCCTGCTGACGAATACCCCGGGTATTCTCGACGGCGACGGCAACACGCTGCCGACGCTGACCGATGAGGCGGCCCGGGAGCTGGTCCGAAGTGGCGTCATCGCCGAAGGCATGCTGCCGAAAACGGACTGCGCACTGTCTGCCCTCGAAGGCGGCGTCGCCAGCGTGCAGATTCTCGACGGCACGGTGCCCCACGCCCTGTTGCTGGAAATTTTCACAGATGCCGGTATCGGCACGAAGCTGACGCTGGCCGGATCCCGTGCCGACGGGGCCCCCCATGCCTAAGCCGAACCGTCGCGAAGAGATCCTGCAGGCTCTGGCGGGCATGCTCGAGGGGCAACCCGGGGCAAGAATCACCACCGCCGCCCTCGCAAAGCAGGTCGGCGTTTCAGAGGCCGCCCTGTACCGGCACTTCCCGAGCAAAGCCAAGATGCTCGAGGGGCTCATCGACTTCATCGAAGAAAGCCTCTTCTCGCGCATCAGCCGCATCATGACTGAAGAACCCACGGCGCAGGCCCGCTGCAGCAAACTGCTGACTCTGCTGCTGACCTTCGCAGAGCTGAATCCGGGCCTCGCCCGGCTCATGACCGGGGAGGCTCTCCAGGGCGAGACGGATCGGCTTCGGGGCCGCATCCGCCAGGTCTATGACCGGCTGGAGACGCAGCTGCGGCTGATTCTCCGGGAATGGGCAGTTACCCGGGTGCCGGGGCCGGAACTCGGTACCGCCGCCGCGGCCAATCTGCTCCTGGCAGCCGCGGAGGGCCGGATTCACCAGTTCGTCCGCAGCGAGTTCCGGGCGCTGCCAACGAACAGCTGGAACGACCAGTGGCAGGCCCTGGAAAGGGCCGTTTTCAGATAGCTTCAGAGCGATATCGGCGCCGGACGGCGCCATCTGTTGTGGGGTGGTAGCAGGGGCCGGCTCGACCCTTTGAGGGCTATTCGGCCTTCGCCAGACCGATTTCGGCTTCGCTCTTGGCAATGGAGCTTTCGCTCTCGCAGTCGTGAAGCTGGAAGATGCGGCGCTCTTCGTCGAACTCGTTCGCCTTCGTGTCCTTCTGAGCTTCGATCTGCTGAATCCGCTTCTGGTGATTGGCGACGTTCTGCTGGGACTCCTGCATCGCATCATGGAGTTTCCGGTCGATGGCTCGACCCGCCCGCTCGCGGACTGCTGCCTGCTCCTGCAGTTTCGACAGCTCACTCTCGCTGTATTCGAGATTCGCGCGTGCGTTCTGCAGGCTCTCTTCACTCTGCGCCTCGAACTGGCGCTCCGCGTCGTCGATGTCTTCGAGGCGTTCGTAGCGCCGCTGCACGCGCTGTCGAGCGTCCTCGCACTGGGCGATGCGATGATTGCGCGCTTCCTGCTGCCGGAACTCCTCGTCGGAAAGTTGTGGCGGTACCCGTTCGATGAGCCGGCCGGTCTGGTCGATGATGTCGTACCCCTTGGCCACCAGGTGCGGAGGGATCGTGTAGCCGATCTCCTGATAGCCCTTGTCGTTGATGTAGCGGTAGAGCATGCCGGCGCTGGCCGGGAGCGCCAGGGTCAGACAGAGACCCGCCACAGCGGCTGGCGCCAGGCGCCGGCGGAACCAGCGCCTGAGGTTAAGCTTGGCAACTTTACTGCCTGAATTTCTGCCAGCTCGCATCATCGGTTCAAACCTCACCTTCCCTTCTTTACCGCCTGAAAACGCCTTTTTCCCTGGCTCTTGCGTCACTCGCAATAGGCGGTCTGATAGGCACGAATCGCCTTCAAAATCTCATCCGGATGGTTGTCCGCACCCCCATTCAAGTCAAGGTACTCGATCACGTCTTGCAGCGTGAGTAGGCTTTCCACCGGCACACCGAGCTCTTCCTGGAGACGGCTCACGGCCGTGCCCGGCTCATCGAGGACCACCCGTTCCTGGCGGTCCAGGGCGATGAGAACGCCGGTGAGTTCGCCACCGGCAGCTTTGATGAGCCCGGCGGCTTCGCGAACCGCCGTACCCGCCGTCAGCACGTCGTCGACGAGCAGCAGGCGACCGTTAACCGGCGCGCCCACGAACTGGCCCCCTTCGCCGTGCGCCTTGGCCTCCTTGCGATTGAAGACCCAGCCGCAGTCCCGGCCCGCTGCGGCCAGCGCCGACGCCGTGGCCACGGCAATGGGAATACCTTTGTAGGCGGGGCCGAAGACCGCGTCGAAAGGGCTCATGACAGCGGCTCGAGCGGCATAGGCGGCGCCCAGGCGGGCGATGGCGTCGCCGGTGCTGATTGCCCCCAGATTGAAGAAATAAGGGCTCTCCCGTCCGGATTTCAGGGTGAAGGCGCCGAAACGCAGCACCGACTGCTCTATGAGCAGTTTCAGCAAGGCCCCTTTGCCGGCGTCAGCTCCCGCAGCATCACTCACGTTGCGGCCTCCAGTGCCGCCTGCTGCAGCGCTGCCAGGGACGCCGTGCCCTGTCTTCCCAACGCCAGCATGGCGTTGAGCTCATCGGCCGAAAAGGGCTGCTGCTCGGCCGTACCCTGAATTTCCACGAAGCCTCCTGAGGCCATAGCCACGATGTTCATATCCGTCTCAGCGGTAGAGTCTTCCGCGTAATCGAGATCGAGCACCGGCTGTCCCTGCCAGATACCCACGGATACAGATGCCACATGCTCCATGAACGCCTCCTGAACCCCGATCCGCCGCAACGCGTCGGCGAGGGCCACGGACGCGCCCGTGATGGAGGCGGTGCGGGTGCCGCCGTCGGCCTGAATGACGTCGCAATCGATGCGGACCGTGCGCTCCCCGAGCTTCTCCATATCGACGGTGGCCCGCAGCGAACGGCCGATGAGCCGCTGGATCTCCACGGTGCGTCCGCTCTGCTTACCTCGCGCAGCCTCCCGGTCGACGCGGGTGTGGGTCGAGCCCGGCAACATGCCGTACTCGGCCGTTACCCAGCCGACGCCCTTGCCGCGGAGAAAGCCGGGCACCGAGTCTTCGACGCTGGCCGTACAGATCACCCGAGTGCCCCCGAATTCCACGAGCACGGACCCGGCAGCATGGCTGGTGAAGCCGGTGGTAAAGCGCACGGGGCGCAGTTCATCGGTGGCGCGGCCGCTGGGTCTCGATGCCATGAAGGATCCTCTTCGGAGTGTTCGGGGGGAGATGCTCTATCGCTTCTATTATACGGTCCCGTCACCGCCGGATGTGTCCGCCTTGTGCCAACAGCGGGCTTTGCGGCGCCGGTTGCCGGGCACCAGGTGCCGCGCCGCCCCGAGAAGCATGGGTGCGGCCGCGTCCCGCGGGGTACAATGCGCGATCTTTGTGCGACTTGAGCCGAGGCTGTCGTCACCATGGTCAACAGCATGACTGCCTTCGCCCGGGCCCAGACGGAGAGCTCGGGCTATCAGCTCACCTGGGAGCTCCGTTCCGTCAACCACCGCTTTCTGGAAATGCAGTTCCGGCTGCCTGAAGCACTCCGTGCCGTCGAGTACCCGCTGCGCGATACGCTGCGTAAGCATCTCAAGCGCGGCAAGCTCGATTGTGCGCTGCGCATGGAGCGCCAGGCCGGCGAATCCTCCATCGAGCTGAACCGCACGCTGCTGCTGCAGGTGCTGGCCATGGTGGAACAGGTGCGGCGTGACGCCCCGGAAATCGGCTCCCCGAACCCCATGGATCTGCTCCGCTGGCCCGGGGTCATCGGCGACGACGCGGGCTTCGACGATGAAGGCCTGGCCACCACCGTGAAGGACCTCTTCGAAGAGGCGCTCACGGAGCTCATGGCCTACCGGGGCCGCGAAGGCCAGCAGCTCGGCGAAACCATTACCACTCGCCTCGACGAGATCGACGCCGTGGTCGCCGACGTGAAGGGCCGCACGGCGTCGATCGGCCATCAGCTCAGAGCCAGGCTGGAATCCCGCCTGGAGGACCTCAAGGTGCAGGTGGACGCAGACCGCCTCGAACAGGAAGTGGCGCTGCTCGCGCAGCGTGCCGACGTGGCAGAGGAGCTCGATCGGCTGAGTATCCACGTGGAAGAAGCCCGCTCCATCCTGCGCAGTCCCGGTCCCCACGGTCGCCGCCTGGACTTCCTCACCCAGGAGCTCAATCGCGAGGCCAACACCCTCGGCGCCAAGGCCACCATGGTGGAAAACTCGCAGCGCTCCGTGGATCTGAAGGTCATCATCGAGCAGATCCGGGAGCAGGTGCAGAACATCGAATGAGCGCCGGTATCCTGTTCATTGTCTCGGCACCCTCCGGCGCCGGGAAGACGAGCCTCGTGGAAGCGCTTCTGCAGGGGGATCCGGGGCTGACGGTTTCCATTTCCCACACGACCCGGCCCCGTCGGCCGAAAGAAACGGACGGGGTGAACTATCACTTCGTCGATGCAGCCACTTTTCAGACCATGATTGAGGCGGACGCCTTCGTCGAACACGCCGAGGTGTTCGGTAACCACTACGGGACCTCGCGAGCCGCCGTCGCCGAGGGCCTCGCCACCGGCGCCGACGTCGTGCTGGAGATCGACTGGCAGGGTGCATCTCTGGTCCGGGCGGCAATACCTGAAGCCGTCAGCATCTTTATCGTTCCCCCCTCGCAGGCAGCGCTTCGGGAACGCCTCAACAGCCGCGCCCAGGACGATGAGGCCGTCATCGAATCGAGGCTGGCCGAGGCCCGCGGCGAGATGCAGCACCACGACGAATTCGACTATCTGGTGATCAACGACGACTTCGGCACGGCCCTTGAGGAGCTCGCCGCCATCGTGCTCGCCGAGCGCTGCCGCCTGGCGCACCGGGTCGAGCGCCAGCGCGAGCTCCTGGAAGCGCTGCTTGCCTGAGCAGCGCTCAGGACCCGGCAGCGTCGCTAGACAGGCTCTGAGGGCGCCGGTAAACTCGCGCGCTCTTTGAATCTGACCGCAGAGCACCATGGCCCGAATCACCGTCGAAGATTGCCTGGAAAACGTCGAAAACCGCTTCGAGCTCGTCATGCTGGCGACCCGGCGCGCGCGCCAGATGCGCCGCTACGGGGTCGACCCGCTGGTTCCGGAAGAAAACGACAAGCCCACTGTCATTGCCCTGCGCGAAATCGCCGAAGGTCTGATCTCCCACGAAATGCTTGACGCACAGGAGACCTCCACTGAGGATGAGGAAGTCGAGATCACCTTCACCGTAGGAGATGACGAGCCAGGCGACTTCTAGCAAGTCGAAGGACACGGCTGAGAAAGCCGCAACCGGCGCCGCTGGCCGCCAGTCAGGGCGCGGCGCTCCTACGCCTCCAGGAAAGCCTCCAGGAAAACCTTCGGGAAAGCCCCGCGGCACCCCTCCGAACCGACAGAACCCGAACGGCTCCTTCCTCGTCGGCCGCCTGGCCGAAGATGCCAAGCGCGATTCCGTGGCGAGCCCGGCCACCATCGGCAAACTCGAGAAGCTCGCGGCGAGCTACCTGCCCGATGACCAGGTCGCCCTGATCGTAGAAGCCCATGCCTACGCGGAAGCCGCCCACGAAGGTCAGATGCGCCGCACAGGGCACGCCTACATCACCCATCCGCTTGCTGTCGCCAACATTCTCGCCGGCATGCGCATGGATCCGGAAACCATCATTGCCGGACTGCTGCACGATGTCCTCGAGGACACGGAAGCGAGTAAGAAAGCCCTCGCTGACCGCTTCGGGACCTCCGTCGCCGAGATCGTCGATGGCGTATCGAAACTCTCGAAGATCTTCCGCTCCCGGGCGGAGGCCCAGGCCGAGAACTTCCAGAAGATGGCCATGGCCATGGCCAAGGACATCCGGGTCATCATGGTTAAGCTTGCCGATCGCCTGCACAACATGCGCACCATTGGCGTCATGAGCGAGGAACAGCGCAAGCGCATCGCCCGCGAGACCCTCGATTTCTACGCGCCGATCGCCAACCGCCTGGGCATTCACTCCATGAAGGTGGAATTCGAGGAGCTGTCTTTTCAGGCCCTCTATCCGCTCCGGGCCGATCGCATCAGTGAAGCCGTACGCGCTGCACGCGGCAACCGCAAAGAACTCATGGAGGATCTGAAGCGGTCCATTGCAAGCGCCCTCGCCGCAGAGGGGGTGACGGCCGAGGTCCACGGCCGGGAGAAACATCACTATTCGATCTACCGGAAGATGAAGACTCAGCACAAGTCCTTCTCGGAGATCATGGACGTCTTCGGCTTCCGCGTGGTGGTGGAGCAGCCGGACGACTGTTATCGCACGCTCGGGATCGTGCACAACCTGTACAAACCGGTCGCCGGTCGCTTCAAGGACTACATCGCCATTCCCAAAGCAAACGGCTACCAGTCACTGCATACGACGCTCTTCGGCATGCACGGCGTGCCTATCGAAGTGCAGATCCGCACCCATCAGATGCAGGCGGTTGCGGAAAACGGCATCGCCGGTCACTGGCTTTACAAAAGTGAAGAAGCGGGACTCGCATCGAGTCAGCAGCGTGCCCGGCAGTGGGTGCGCGATCTCCTGGACCTCCAGCAGCGGGCGGGCAACCCCATGGAGTTCATCGAGAGCCTGAAGATCGACCTGTTCCCGGACGAGGTCTACGTGTTCACGCCGAAGGGCCAGATCCTCGAGCTACCCCGGGGTGCCTGCCCGGTAGATTTCGCCTACGCCGTGCACACGGACGTGGGCAACCGCTGCGTGGCCTGTCGGGTGGATCGGAACCTGGCGCCTCTCTCGCAGCAGCTCCAGTCCGGGCAGAGCGTGGAGATCATCACCGCCGAGGAAGCCCGGCCCAATCCCGACTGGCTCACCTTCGTGGTATCGAGCAAAGCCCGCTCAGGGATCCGCCAGGCCCTGAAGACGCAACAGGACTCCCAGTCCATCGCCTTCGGCCGGCAGCTGCTGAATCGATCGCTGGCGAGCGCTAACAAGAGCATCAACGATCTCGATTTCCGCCGGCTGCGCCGGGTGTTCAAGGAATTCGGCGTGAAGCGCCTGGACGAAGTGCTGGCCGCTATCGGCAACGGTCAGCTCATGTCCTACGCGGTGGCCCAGCGCCTGCTGGCGGAAGACGATCCGGACTTCGAAGGTGTGCCCGTGGAATCCGGCGGGCCCGTGGCCATTCGCGGTGGCGAAGGGCTGGTTGTGAACTACGGTCGCTGCTGCGGACCGGTCCCCGGCGATGCCATCGTCGGCCATATGACACCGGGCAAGGGTTTCGTCGTACACGTGGAAACCTGTCCGAACATGGTGGAGATCCGTCGGCGCCGCGGCGCGAAAGAGATCATTCCCGCACACTGGGCCACCACCAGCGAAGACGAGTTTCTCACGACGCTGCGGCTGCAGGTGAACCGCCGCAAAGGCATCATCGCGGAACTGGCGAGCACCTTCGCCGAAGTGGATGCGGGGGTGGAAAACATCCACGTGGAAGAGCGCAGCGCCGAAGTCACCAGCGTCAGCGCCCGGGTGTCCGTCAGAGATCGCTCCCACCTGGCACGCACGATCCGACGCCTGCGCAATCTGCCGAGCGTCATCAGCATCTCAAGGCTCGGCAGCTGAACCCTTAAGCACGGTACCACGCCCATGAAGCAACCAATCGCAACGACGGCGGCGCCAGCCGCCATCGGCACTTACTCCCAGGCCATCGCCAGCGGCGGCCTCGTGTTCCTGTCCGGACAGATTCCACTCGATCCGCAATCCATGACCCTCGTCAGCGACGACGTGGCCGAGCAGACGGAACAGGTGTTCAAAAACCTCACCGCCGTTGCCGAGGCCGCCGGCGGCAGCCTTGCGGATGCAGTGAAACTCACCGTCTATCTCACGGATCTCGGAGACTTTGCCACCGTCAACGAAATCATGGCCCGGCACGTTCCCGAGCCTTTTCCCGCCCGGGCGGCCGTGGAGGTTTCGGCCCTGCCCAAAGGTGCCGCCGTGGAGATCGAAGGAATCCTCGCAATCGACGCCTGAGCACGACTCGACGTCCTGGCAGAATGCTGAACTGACAAGGATGCCCACGGCAAAGCCCGACGCCAGCGTACAGACCCTGAAGGGCGTTGGCCCGAGCCTGGCGGAGAAGCTCGCGCGCCTCGGCGTCGAGCGACTCATGGATCTCCTGCTGCACTTACCCCTGCGCTACCAGGACCGGTCCACGCTCGTCAGCCTGGCGGAGCTGCGTCCGGAACAGGAGGCCCTGGTGTCCGGGCAGCTTGTCGATGCCCGGCTTGCCTACGGCCGCCGTCGCAGCCTCATCGTCACCCTCGAAGATCAGACCGGCTTCCTGAAACTCCGCTTTTTCTACTTTTCCCGAGCACAGCAGAACGCCCTGAAAACCGGCATGTACGTGCGCGCCTTCGGTCGAGCGCGCCTCGGCCGCGAAGGCCTCGAATTCGTGCACCCGGAGTACCGCACTTTCTCTGCCGAGCCACCGGCGCCGGAACCGGAGCTCACTCCCATCTATCCCAGCACCGAAGGCCTCGGTCAGGGCCGATTGCGCAGCCTCACCGACCAGCTGCTGACCTTCAGCTGGCCAGACGACGACGGCACCCCCTATGCGGACCTCGCCTTTCTGCACCGTCCCCCGGCGGACGCCGACGAGGCCACCATCGAAGCCGTCCAGGCCCGGATTGCCATGGACGAACTCACCGCCTACTACCTGGTCATGCGCCACCGTCAATCGGATCGCGCCCGCCATCGAACGATTCCGCTGCCACGGGCAGAGCAGCTCGGCCGTGAGCTTCTGAAGCAGCTGGGCTTTCGTCTGACGAGTGCCCAGCGCAAGGTGACCACCGAAGTGCTCGAGGATCTGACCCGGGACGTGCCGATGCTCCGCCTGCTGCAGGGGGACGTCGGCTCCGGCAAAACCATCATCGCCGCCTTTGCCGCCATTCGAGCTGCCGAGCACGGGGCGCAGACGGCTCTCATGGCGCCAACGGAGATTCTCGCCGAACAGCACTACCTGAATTTTGTGGCCTGGCTGGAACCGCTCGGCATCAACATCGTGCTCCTGACCGGCTCCCAGAGCACGGCAGAACGCCGACGGGCCACGGCGGCCATCGAGTCCGGCGACGCACTGGTGGCCGTGGGTACCCACGCCCTCTTCCAGGGCGCCGTCAGTTTTGCCCGGCTGGCACTGACGGTGGTCGATGAACAGCACCGCTTCGGCGTGCATCAGCGCATGGCGCTGAAAGACAAAGGCCAGGACGGAGGCGCGGTCCCCCACCAGCTCGTCATGACCGCCACACCCATTCCGAGAACTCTGACCATGGCGCTCTACGCCGACATGGATGTGTCGGTCCTCGATGAGCTGCCTCCCGGGCGCCAGCCCATCACGACGCTCGCGGTACCGGATGAGCGCCGGGATGAGGTGCTCGAACGCGTTGCCGGCGCCATTGCCAGCGGGCGCCAGGCCTACTGGGTCTGTCCGCTCATCGAGGTGTCGGAACAGCTCGACGCCGCCAGCGTGGAAGCCACGCTGCCGCTCCTCGAGGAGGTGCTGCCACAGGCGCGCCTCGGCGTGCTTCACGGCCGGATGAAGAGCGCGGAAAAGGCTGAGGTCATGGCCGCTTTCAAAGCCGGGACCATCGAGGTGCTGCTCGCCACCACCGTCGTGGAGGTTGGCGTCGACGTGCCAAACGCCACGGTCATCGTCATCGAAAGTCCCGAGCGTATGGGTCTCGCGCAGCTGCACCAGATCCGCGGTCGCGTCGGCCGCGGTCAGCATGCCTCCCACTGCGTGCTGCTCTATGGCACACCTCTGGCGGAAACGAGCCGGCGTCGCCTGGCAGTGATCCGCGACAGCCAGGACGGCTTCCACATCGCCGAAGAAGATCTCGAGCTGCGTGGACCGGGAGATCTCATGGGCACCCGGCAGACCGGAGAACAGCAGTTCCGCATCGCCGACCTGCGCCGGCATGCCCATCTGATTCCGGAGGTCGTGGCACGCGGCGATCGACTGCTGCGCGACGATCCGGCCACCGCCGAGCGGCTCCTGACGATCTGGGCACCGGCGGATTCCGGACACGTAGGCGTTTGACGCGCAGGCCTACCGGGCAGGGTCAGAGCACTGCGCAAAGCAGGCGCGCGCGGAGACCACCGGGAATAACGGTGTCAGGCTGGACGCGGGGGAATCACCCGGCCCGCGTCCGGGTCGGCGAACACCTCGAGATCGAGGTCGTCTTCTGAGCGGGCGACGATGGTTGCCACAGTACCATCGCCAACGACGTTTACGGACGTGCGCAGCATGTCCAGGAGCCGGTCGATGCCGATGATGAGCCCGATGCCTTCCACCGGCAGCCCCACCTGATTGAGCACCATGGCCAGCATGATCAGGCCCACACCGGGCACCCCGGCCGTACCGATCGAGGCAAGCGTTGCCGTCAGAATGACCATCAGATAATCGGCCAGACTCAGATCGATGACATAGAACTGGGCGATGAACACCGTGGCCACACCCTGCATAATCGCGGTGCCGTCCATGTTGATGGTGGCGCCGAGAGGCACGGCGAAGGAGGCGACCTCGTTCTTCACTCCAACGCGCTTCTGCACCGTGCGCAGGGTCACCGGCAGCGTTGCGCTCGAGGAGGACGTGGAGAAGGCAACAAGCATGGGCTCGCGCATCTTCGAGAAAAAGCGCACCGGGTTTACCCGCGCCAGCATGGTCAGCAGCGTCGGATACACCAGCGCCGCGTGCACCAGCAGCGCCAGGACGACGGTCATGAAGTAAGCGGCGAGTTTGCCGATCTCCTTCCAGCCGATCTTCGTGAACAGCACGGCCATCAGGCAGAACACACCATAGGGTGCCAACTGGATCAGCATGGTGATGAGTTTCATGAGGACCTCGTTGAGGTCGTTGAACACCGCCGTGATCCGCTCTCCCGCGTCCCCCGTGCGTGACAGGGCAACCCCGAGAAGCAGCGCAAAGACAATGACCTGGAGCATGTTGCCTTCGGCCATGGCGGCAATGGGATTCGTCGGGAAAATGTTGATGAGCGTTTCTTTGATGCTCTGCTGCTCTTTCGGGACGAATTCCGCCGGGGTGATGTCTGCGGTAGCCGCGCCCTGACCGGGGGAGATGGTCAGCGCAAGCACGAGGGCGATGGTGATCGCGACCCCTGTGGTAAGCAGATAAAGCGCGACGGTTTTGCCGCCGACCCGGCCCATGTTGCCATGACCGCCAAGGCTCGCCGCGCCGCAGACCAGAGAGACGAACACGAGGGGCACCACCATGAGCTTGAGGCTGGCGATGAAGATTTTGCCGCCGGTATCGAGGACGCCGTCGATGAGGACGGCGCGCAGCCAGCTTTCGGGATCGAGCCCGGCAAACTTGATGAGCATGCCGAGGGCAAGACCCGCCGCCATGCCGATGAGTATGCGAACGGTCAGGTTCATAGCTGGCTCTAGCGTGTCATTGTGGGCGGGAAGGGGAAGGGAAGATCAGCCGATTTCGATCATCTCGAAGTCTTCCTTGCTGACACCACACTCCGGGCAGACGAAGTCTTCGGGGACATCCTCCCACTTCGTGCCGGGTGCAATGTTCTCTTCTTCACACCCTTCCGCTTCGTCGTAAATCCAGCCGCAGACGATGCACTGCCACTTTCGCATGCTCTACCCTTTCGTCACAAAATACAGACCTCCAAATGGAACCCGGGTTCCGGGGCGGCCTGAAAACAAGGCGCGTAAACTACTTGGGGATCCCCCAAAAATCAAACGGATAGGGGCTTTCAGGCCGCCGCCGAACGGTACTCGGACGGCAATTGGGCTAAGATTGGCCTGGAGTTTCAAAGCACGAGCACCGTGAAAGCCGGCGTCCCGAAAGCGAGCCCCCTGACGCTGCCAGACAGCGCCACCCTGAAAGCCTCTGCAGCGCCGTATCTCGCCCTGATGCGGGCGGATAAACCCGTCGGCACGCTGCTGCTGCTCTGGCCGACGCTCGCGGCCCTCTGGTTCGCCGCCGACGGCTTCCCGCCGCTCACGCTCATCGCCGTTTTCAGTCTCGGCACCTTCCTCATGCGCTCCGCCGGCTGCGTCATCAACGACATCGCCGATCGTAAAGTGGATGGTCATGTCAGCCGGACCGCTGCGCGTCCGCTCGCTACCGGCGCCGTCAGCACCCGCAGCGCCGCCTTGCTCTTCCTCGGGCTCACAGCCCTGGCCGGATCGCTGCTCCTGGCCCTGAATCCGCTCACTCAGGCCCTGGCCGTCGCAGGGCTGGCTATCGCTGCCGTCTACCCACTCATGAAACGCTGGACCTACCTGCCCCAGGTCGTGCTCGGAGCCGCCTTCAGCTGGGGCCTGGTGATGGCCTACGCCGCCGTGCAGAACGCGCTGCCCATTGATGCCTGGTTGCTGTTCGTGGCCAGCATGACCTGGATCGTGGCCTACGACACCATGTACGCCATGGTCGACCGGGACGACGATCTGAAGATCGGTGTGAAGTCGACGGCCATCCTCTTCGGTGAACACGACCGGCTCATGATTGCGCTGCTTCAGGTGGTCACCCTGGTCGCGCTCATGGGTCTTGCTGACGTCATAGCGGCGCGCGGCGCGTTGCAGCTCGGCATTGTGGTCTGCGCCGGCCTTTTCGCCTTTCAGCACTACCTGATCCGCCGTCGCGAACGGGACGGCTGCTTCGCCGCCTTCAGGAACAACGTCTGGGTTGGATTCACCCTGTTCGTGGCCGCGGTACTGGAAACGAGCATCCTGCCGCACCTTGCCGGTATGCCCTTCTTCGGAATCACGCTCTGAGCACAGCGATAGATCGCCTGAACGGTTGGCTTGGCCGCGCTGTTGCGTGGTTGACCCTGCTCATGGGCGTGATCACCACCGCCGTGGTACTGCTGCGCTACGGGTTCAACGCTGGCGCCATCGCCCTGCAGGAATCCGTGCTCTACCTGCACGCCACCGCGTTCATGCTCGGCATCGCCAGCACCTTGAAAACCGACGGTCACGTACGGGTGGACGTAATCTACAGCCGACTCGGTTCCCGGGGCCAGGCAGCCATCGACCTCGTCGGCCACTGCCTGTTTCTACTCCCGGTCGCTGGCGCGATCTTCTGGCTGTCGCTGCCCTACGTGCAGGCCTCCTGGGCAATCTTCGAGGGGTCACCTGAAGTCGGCGGCATTCCCGGCATCTTTCTCCTGAAAAGCCTGATCCCACTCATGGCCCTGCTCCTCGGCGCCCAGGGCGTCGCAGAAATCCTGCGCAGCGTGCACAGGCTTCGCAGCGGTGATCAAGCGTCGTGATTGCGCTGGCACTTTTTGCAGTTACCTTTGCGGCGCTGCTCTCCGGCTATCCCGTCGCGTTGACCCTCGCCGGCGTGTCCCTGCTTTTCGCCCTCGCTGGCGTGATCACAGGAGCATTCAACCCTGCTGACCTCGGCTTTCTGCCCAATCGGCTCTTCGGGATCATGACCAACCAGACGATGATTGCGGTGCCGCTGTTCGTATTCATGGGCGTTGTGCTCGAGAAAACGCGCATTGCCGAGAATCTGCTCGCGAGCCTCTCGGCGGTAATGCGGCACCGACCGGGCGGGCTGGCCCTGGCCGTGGTCGTCGTCGGCATGCTCATGGCCGCAAGCACGGGCATCGTCGGCGCCACGGTGGTGACACTCGGGCTCATGGCGCTTCCTGCCATGCTCCGTGACGGTTACGGACCCTCGCTGGCGACCGGCACGGTCGCCGCCACGGGCACGCTCGGGCAGATCATTCCGCCTTCCATTGCGCTGGTGCTGCTCGGCGACGTGCTGGCCAACGCTTACCAGCAGGCACAGCTGGACGCCGGCGTCTTCGCACCAGACACCGTATCCGTTGGCGATCTTTTTGCCGGAGCCCTGCTGCCGGGACTGCTGCTCGTGGCTTTCTACCTTGTGTATGTCTTTGTTATCGCCGGACGCGCGGTGCCGAAGAACGGGGAGGTCAAAGCGGCGGTCGCCGCGGAGAGGTCGTCCAGTTCCCTGTTCGCAGATCTCCTGCCCCCCTTACTGCTCATTCTGCTGGTACTCGGCAGCATCCTCGCCGGCATTGCAACGCCGACAGAAGCAGCCGGCGTCGGCGCCATGGGCGCCCTGCTCCTCGCCTTCTGGCGACGCCGCAGCGACGCGGATGTCATGAGCGTCAGTCGCCTCGGCGAGGTCTGCCGGCAAACCCTCGCCACGACGGCAATGGTGTTCTTCATCCTCATCGGCGCCTCGCTTTTTTCTCTGGTGTTCCGCGGCTACGGGGGCGATGAGCTTGTTGCCGGATGGTTCGACGCGCTGCCTGGTGGCAGTGGCGGGGCGCTGCTCGTGGTCATGCTGGTGATCTTTCTGCTCGGCTTCATGCTCGACTTCATTGAAATCACCTTCGTCGTGGTCCCCATCGTGGCACCAATCCTGCTGGCCATGGGTATCGACCCTGTGTGGCTCGGCGTTCTCATCGCTGTGAACCTGCAGACGTCCTTCCTCACACCACCCTTTGGTTTCGCGCTCTTCTACTTGCGAGGGGTAACGCCACCGGAAGTCCCAACCACGGCCATCTATCGGGGCGTGATTCCCTTTGTTGCGCTCCAGCTGCTGCTACTGGCAACGCTCGTGATCTGGCCGGATCTGGCCACCTGGCTCCCGGAGCAACTCTATGGCTGACGCCCCGACTATCCTCACGGACCTCACCATCTGGGATGGCGACGCCATCGTCGAAGCAGACACCTTGATCCTCAGAGGTCCACGCATCGAAGGACTGTGCCGCCGCTCGGCGCTCGGCGCCGGAGAGGCGCGGGCGGCCCGCTCCCTGGCCGGGGCCACGGCCCTGCCTGGACTCATGGATGCCCACGTGCACATGGTCCTCGATCCGAGCCGAAAGGATCCCCCGGGCCCTGAGGAGCACGGTGACCCACAGGCCATGCGCGAGCGGGCAGCGATGATGGTTCGAGCCGGCATCACCACCGCCCGGGATCTCGGCGGCGGCGGCTGGCTGGAGCTCGATCTCCGGGACGCCATCGCTCGCGGGGAGACGCCAGGGCCGAGGCTGCTCTGCAGCGGCCAGCCGGTCACGTCCGTGGGCGGCCACTGCCATTTCTGGGGCGGTGAAGCGGCCGACCTCGACGCCGCACGAGGCGTCATCGACCGCCAGCAGGCGCGCGGCGTCGATCTCATCAAGGTCATGGCCACCGGCGGCCGCTTCACGAAAGGTTCGAAGCCGGGCGCGCCGCAGTTTCCGAGCGAGACCCTGGCAGAGATCGTCGCCTACGCGGGTACGCACGAACTGCCGGTAGCCGCCCACTGTCACGGCACTGCGGGCATCGACGATGCGGTGCAGGCCGGCGTGCACACCGTGGAGCACTGTTCCTGGGTGGGAGAAGGCGGCTGGGCCAGCGACTATCAGCCCGCCGTAGCCACACGGATGGTCGAGCGCGGCACCTGGGTCTCACCAACGATCAACGCGGGCTGGCAACGCATGATCGACAGCAACAGCCAGACCATCAGCCGCATGCGCGCAGCCCTTGTCGATATGCGCACGCGCGGCGTACCGCTGGTCGCATCGACAGACGCAGGTATCCCCGGCGTGTTTCATCATCAGCTGCCCGAGGCGCTGGCCGTGTTTGCCGCCGTCGCGGATCTTGCGCCGGACGCCGTGCTGCGTACGGCGACGAGCCAGGCGGCCGTGGCCCTCGGGCTCGCGGGAATCGTCGGGCGTCTGAGTGAGGGGTTCGCTGCAGACGTGTTGGTCGTGGAGGGGAACCCCCTCGAGGACCTCTCAGCCCTCACGCGACCAATCGGCGTCTGGGCCCGGGGCGAGTCAGTGGCGACCCCCTGATCGGTCAGGCCGCGGGTGTCATTGATCACCCCAGCGCGGGGGACGCTTTTCCAGAAAAGCGTTCACACCCTCCGTGTAGTCTGCCTCGCGCATCATTTCGTTCAGCAGCCTTTCCGAGTCCCCGACCGCGTCGGCAACATCCCGATGGAGATCACGATAGACCTGCCAGCGGGTCTGCTTGAGCGAGTTCGGGGCCACGGTAGCAATGAGTTGCTTCGCATAGGCGAGGGTTTCATCGAGCACGGCCTCGGCGGGATAGATGGCATTGACAAGCCCGAGATCCAGCGCCTCCTCGGCTGTGAAGGCCCGGGAAGACAGGAGCAGTTCGTTGGCGCGAGTGAGGCCGAGCATCCGCGGCAGAATCCAGGACAGTCCGTACTCGGCGGGAAGATTCAGTTTGCCATGGGCCGTGGTGAAGCGAGCGCCCGCCGCCGCAAAACGCAGGTCTGCAAAGCAGGCAAGGGCGAGACCAACACCCGCGGCCGGTCCGTTCATCGCCGCGAGCAGCGGCTTGGACAGACCGAACTGGTAGGCAAAGCTGGCGTCGAAGCGGGTGTCGGTTCCGTGGCCCGGCATCGCCATCTCTTTCGGCGTGCCCGGGTCATAGCCGCCCTTTTTCGAGTGACCGGCCAGCGCCTCCGAATCCCCACCCACGCAGAACCCCCGACCGGCTCCGGTGACGACGATGACCCCGACCTTCGGATCGCGGTCGAGCTCCGCCAGGCACCAGCGATATTCCGTGTGCATGCGCCCGGTCCAGGCATTCATGCGCTGAGGTCGATTGAGCGTGATGAGACCGACGCCATCGTCGATCGTCAGGGTCGTGGCTTTCAGCGCCATCGCTTCTGCGTCCACCGTCATCTCCTTTCGGAACCGGCCGCCCGCGCGTTCATGAAGGCGCGCTCGGTGATCTCATGATAGGCCTCGACACGGGCTCGATAAGCTGCCTGGGAGGCCAGGATCTCTTTGTGGAGCGGGTCGTCGCCGGCAAGCTCATCGATGACGGCCGCGGTTTCGGCCTGCAGTACCTCAAGCACTTCCGCCGGGAAGGGCCGCACATCGACGCCGTGTTCACCGACGAGGGTTTCCAGGGCTTCGGCGTTCCGCGCCGTGAATTCCGCAAGGACGTCATCGTTCGCATGGCGTACCGCGGTTTCCAGGATCACCTGCAGATCCCGGGGCAGACTGGCCCAGGCTTCCGTGTTCACGATCGATTCAATGGCGGCCGAAGGTTCGTGCCAGCCCGGGTAGTAATAATAGTCGGCAACGGTGTGCAGACCGAACGCGAGGTCGTTGTAGGGACCCACCCATTCCGTTGCGTCGATGACACCCGTCTGCAGTGAGGTGAACACCTCGCTCCCCGGCATGGCCACCGGCAATCCACCAACCCGTTCCAGCACGGCGCCGCCAAGTCCCGGGATGCGCATCTTCAGCCCCTCGAGATCTGCAACGGAGTCGATGGACTTCGTAAACCAGCCCCCCATCTGCACCCCGGTGTTCCCGGCAGCCATGGGGATCACGCCGAAGGGTTCATAGAGTCGCTGCCAGAGTTCCAAACCGCCGCCGTAGTGCAGCCAGCCATTCATCTCCTGTGCCGTCATGCCGAACGGCACAGAGGCAAAAACCGCCGCGATCGGCAGCTTGCTGCGCCAGTAGTAGGCGGCGCCGTTGCCCATTTCAGCGGTGCCGAGGGACACCGCGTCGAAGACCTCGAAGGCGCCGACGAGCTCACCGGCACCATAGACCTTGATGTCCAGCCGGCCGCCGCTCATGGTGCGGATCCGGTCTGCCATGCGCACCGGCGCGGTGCCGAGGGCGGGCAGATTCCGCGGCCACGTCGTGATGAGCTTCCAGCGGAACACCCGTTCCGGCTCCGACGTCGGGGCAGTCACCGAACCATCCGGCGCGTCGCTCTCGCTGCAGCCGGCCATCGGCTGGAGCAGGACGAGGAGCAGAGCAAGGCCCAGGATGGCAGCCGTCTTGCCACTTCCTGGGAGGCGCGCAGGTCGTCCGGGCTCAACAAACGTGCGAAAGGGGTACATCAAGTTCGTCTCCAGAAAACGTCAGTCGAGAGTTTCGAGATTGGCATAGCCGAGCATGAGCCACTTCGCTCCTTCGGCGAAGTTCACCTGAACTCGGGCCCGCTCCCCGGCACCCTCACACTGCAGCACCACCCCTTCGCCGAATTTCTGATGTAACACACGCTGGCCCATACGCAGGGCACCATCGTCATCAGCGAAGAGACCGGCCGGTGCGTCCATGCTGCCGTAGGGACGCTCAACGGCACCCTTCATGCGCACCTCGGAGACCAGCTCGCTTGGGACCTCGAGGAGAAAGCGGGAGGGACGGTTATAGGTATCTGTACCGTGCAGGCGCCGGGCTTCTGCGTAGGTGAGGTACAGGCAGCGCATGGCCCGCGTGATGCCCACATACGCGAGGCGCCGCTCCTCTTCGATACGGCCGGGTTCTTCCGCCGACATGCGGTGCGGAAAGAGTCCCTCCTCGAGACCCGCCAGGAAAACGAGGGGAAACTCGAGCCCTTTCGCCGAGTGCAGCGTCATGAGCTGCACGGCCGGACCACTCTCCGACTGCCGGTCTCCGGCATCGAGGGCGACCTGATCGAGGAACTCTTCGAGCACGGAGGTTTCGGCGTTTTCGGCACCGTTGAGCTCCGGCTCGCTGATTGGAAAAACGAGTTCGCCGGTGAAGGAGCGGCAGGCGCTGACCAGTTCCTCGAGGTTCTCCTTGCGCGCGAGTCCCCGCTCGCCGCGCTCCCGGCTGTGGTATTCCATGAGGCCGCTCGTGTCGATGATGTGATCGGCGAGCTCATGCAGGGACATCTCTGCCGTGGCCTGCGCCATGTCTTCGATGAGCTGCAGAAACCCGGCGACCTTACCGGCGATCCGTCCCGGGAAGCTGCCTTCGGCGAGCGCTTCCGTGCAGGACTGCCACATGGATCGGCCGCGAGCCCGGGCTTCCGCCCGAATGGCCTCCACGGTTTTGTCGCCGATGCCCCGCGGAGGCAGATTGATGACCCGCTCGAAGGCCGGGTCCGAGTTACGTTCGTGCACGAGGCGCATGTAGCAGAGGGCGTTCTTGATCTCCGCTCGCTCGAAGAAACGTAGGCCGCCATAGATCCGATAGGGAATCCGCGCCCGGAGAAAACCTTCCTCGAGCACCCGCGATTGGGCGTTGGACCGGTAGAGGACGGCAACGTCGTCCGGGGTTCCCCCGCCATCGATCCACTCTTCCGCCCGCTCGACGATGAAGCGCGCCTCGTCGAGATCGTTGTAGCCCGCATATACGCGGATAGGATCTCCGGCTTCGCCATCGGTCCAGAGTTCTTTGCCGAGGCGGTCCGTGTTGTGTTCGATGAGGGCGTTGGCCGCTTTCAGAATCGTCGCCGTTGAACGGTAGTTCTGCTCGAGACGGATGGTCTGCACATCGCCGAAGTCGTCCCGGTAGCGATGAATGTTCTCGATCTTCGCCCCGCGCCAGCCGTAGATGGATTGATCGTCGTCACCGACGGCCATGACCCGGGCCGAGTCACCGGCGAGCAGTCGCAGCCAGGCGTATTGAATGGCGTTCGTATCCTGGAACTCGTCGACCAGCAGGTGTTGAAAGCGCTGCCGGTAGTGAGCGAGCAGCTCCGAGTTATCCAGCAGCAGTTCGTGGCAACGGAGCAACAGTTCGGCGAAGTCGACGAGCCCGCCCTGCTGACAGAGTTCCTCGTAGTTCTGGTAGATTTTCTTGTGGGTGATCTGAAAGAGATCGTCTCCGGCGGGCACGTCTTTCGCCCGGCGCCCCTCATCCTTCTGGCCGTTGATGAACCAGACCGCCTGGCGCGCCGGCCACTTCTGCTCGTCGATGTCGAGGACTCGCATGACCCGCTTCACGAGCCGGAGCTGATCGTCGGCATCGAGGATCTGAAAGTTCTGCGGCAAGCCGGCTTCCTGCCAGTGCATGCGCAGGAGCCGATGGGCGATGCCGTGAAAGGTGCCCACCCACATGGTGCGCACCGACAAGTTCAGCAGCTCCTCGATGCGCACACGCATTTCCTGTGCGGCCTTGTTCGTGAAGGTCACGGCCAGAATGCCGTAGGGTGACACGTCCTCCGCATCGATCAGCCAGGCGATCCGATGAACCAGCACGCGGGTTTTGCCGCTGCCCGCACCCGCAAGGACCAGCGTGTTGCCCAGAGGGGCCGTGACCGCCTCGCGCTGGGCGTCGTTCAGGGCATCGAGTATGTGGGTGACATCCACCGTGGGGCGTTCCGATTCGTTTCTCTAGGATCCACCGCGTGATTGCGGCCATGGAGGCTGGGGCGCCGCGGGCGTTGCCGGCACCGCTCGGCGGCTTCCGACAAGTTTAAGGATTTGCCAGGACCCTCACCAGCATCACGCCGCCGATTGAGCCAGGGCTGAAAGCTCGGGCCGGTCATCGGCGCAACCGTCCTTTGAGGTAGTCAATGGCCACCCGGACTTTCGGCGGCAGATAGGCGCGGTTTGCGTAAACCAGCCAGGCAGCCGCCTCGAAGTCTGCAGCCGTTGCCTCATGGTCCGGAAAGAGATCCACGAGGCGACCTTCCGTCAGGGCATCGGCAACCAGCCAGTCTGCCAGCAA
The DNA here is from genome assembly GCA_965230005.1 of Pseudomonadales bacterium. Lineage (GTDB taxonomy): Bacteria > Pseudomonadota > Gammaproteobacteria > Pseudomonadales > Azotimanducaceae > SZUA-309. Next base: position 3,598,793 of record OZ245934.1, on the reverse strand, counting down.
CGCCGGGCCCAGACCTTCGAGCGCCAGGGACCGGAGGCTGAGGGCCGAAGAGACGGTAACGGGGCTCTCGATGGGTATGGCCAGCGCACTTTCAGCGCCCCCCGAGCGCCGCACCCGCCATTCGGAACGGTGCCCTGGCAATGACATGGTGACGCACGCATGTGCGGCGAGGTCTTCTGGCTGCGAGATAGGCGTACACCGGGCAAGGTAAGCGGGACTCGCCACAATTCGATAGCGGGTCGAGAACAGCCGGGTAACCACCAGGTCTCCGCTCACGCCCGGCGCGAGCCTGATTGCCAGATCGATCCGCTCTTCGACCAGATCGAGGGTGGCGTCCGTCAGAAGCAACTCCAGTCGTATCGCCGGATAGCGTTCACGGAAGTCGCCCAGCAGAGGCACAAGCATCCGTTCACCAAAGGCTACGGAGGCGGTCAGGCGCAGGAGGCCACCCGGTGCACCAGCGTCTGCGCCGCGCACCGCGTCGTTCGCCTCATCGAGGGCATCGAGCACGACCGAGACACGCTGGAGATAAGCTGCACCCGCCTCTGTAAGGGATACGCTCCGGGTGGTCCGCTGGAAGAGCCGCAGGTTCAGGGCGGCCTCCAGTCTGGCGACGGTTCGAGAAACGGATGAAGGATGGGTCTCCAGTTCCTCGGCTACCCGGGCGAAGCTTCGCCGCCTCGCAACGGCTACGAAGACGCGCAAGGCCTGCAGATCAATCTCTTCCATGGAACGTCCCTACGGTGCTTAGTCGGCCGGACCCAAGCGGCTCGGTAATCCTATTATTGCTTCTGAAGCAATATCTAGGTGCTGTAATCACTATTTATTGCCCATAACACTCGAATAGATACTGCCGTTCCATTGAATTTGCCTGCAGCAGGAGAAGTTTCGTAATGACTGCCAATAAAATTGCGCTGCTCGGGACCGGCGCCATGGGGTCCAGAATGGGTATGCGTCTGCTCGCCGCCGGGCATGAGCTCAGCGTCTGGAACCGCACACCGGGCAAGACGGCAGAGCTGGCAGCGGCCGGGGCAGCCGTGAGCGACAGCCCGGCCGCGGCAGCCGAGGGCGCGGACTACATCATTTCCATGGTCCGGGACGACGATGCTTCCCGTGACGTCTGGCTCGCTGCTGAGGGGGCGCTCAACACCATGGCTCAAGAGGCAATCGCAATAGAGTGCTCGACCCTGTCTCTACCCTGGGTCAGGACTCTGGCCGAGACCTTCGAAGCCGCCGGTCGGGCCTTCGCCGACGCACCGCTGGCTGGTTCGAGACCCCAGGCTGAAGCCGGGGCGCTCATCTTCTTTCTCGGTTGCCGGGAAGTCGACCTCGAGCGTCTGAGCGCATTGTTGAGCCCAATGGCCGGCGCCGTGCATCGCTCCGGGCAGGCGGGTTCGGGCATGGTGATGAAGCTGACGGTCAACGCGCTCTTCGGGGTGCAGCTCGCCGCAGTCGCGGAGCTCATCGGCTTCCTGAACACCGCCGGACTCAATATCAACGACGCCATCGAAACGCTGGCCGCAACCCCCGTCTGCAGTCCGGCGATGGGCCATGCCGCCTCAGCGATGATCTCAGGCCAATGGCTGCCCGCCTTCCCTGTCGACCTCGTCGCCAAAGACTTCGAACTGATCGGGCGCTCCAGCGATCTGCTGCAGGCCAGCCTGCCCGTGTCGCGCTCGGCCGGCCGCGTCTATGCGCAGGGCGTTGCGCAAGGTTTCAGCGCAGACAACATCACCGGCATCGTGCAGCTCTACAGGCGATGAACGACAAACAACGAAGTCCCCGGTGCGCTGGTGACTACTCGACCGTCACCGACTTCGCCAGGTTTCTCGGCTGATCCACGTCCGTGCCTTTCAGGACGGCAACATGGTAGGCAAGCAGTTGCAGAGGCACGACGTAGACGATCGGCGCCAGCAGCGGTTCCACCTCAGGCAGCGTCACCACGGTAATGTCGTCCTCATCCCTGAACCCGGAGGCCGGATCGGCAAACACAAACAGCTGCCCGCCTCGGGCCCGCACCTCCTGGAGGTTCGACTGCAGCTTTTCCAGCAGCTCATCATTAGGGGCCACGGCTATGACCGGCATGTCGTCGTCGACCAGGGCAAGTGGACCGTGCTTGAGCTCGCCGGCCGGATAGCCCTCGGCGTGGATGTAGGAGATTTCTTTGAGTTTGAGCGCGCCTTCCATGGCAATGGGGAACATGGGCCCGCGCCCGAGGAACAGCGCATGGTGTTTCTCGACGAAGCGTTCCGCAAGACGCCGAACCCGGTCGTCGAGGGCAAGCGCCCTCTCGACAGCCTCCGACAGCTGTTGCAGGGCGGCAACCGCGTCAGCCTCCTGAGTCTCACTCATACCGTGGCGACGACCAATGAGCAGCGCCAGCAGTAATAGATCAGCAAGCATGGCGGTGAAGGCTTTCGTTGAAGCCACGCCAACTTCCGTGCCTGCGTTGAGCATGAGCGCCAGCTCCGACTCACGGACGGTGGTGCTCGTGGCGACGTTACAGATCGTCAACGTGTGCTCGTAACCGATCTCCTTCGCCACACGCAGGGCCGCCAGCGTATCGGCCGTTTCTCCCGATTGTGTGAGCGTGACAAAGAGACTCCCGGGTATCACGGCGACGCGCCGGTAGCGAAATTCGCTGGCAATCTCCACGTGGCAGGGGATGCCGGCGAGCTCCTCGATCCAATATTTAGCCACGAGTCCCGCGTAGTAACTCGTTCCGCAGGCGGCAATGGTGACGGCCTGCGTGGCGTCGAAAATTTCCTGTGCGCCCGTGCCGAACGCATGCTCGAGCACGCGGCTGCGGCCAATGCGTCCTTCCAGCGTATCCATCAGAACCCTGGGCTGCTGATGAATCTCCTTCTGCATGAAGTGACGGTAGTTGCCGCGGTCGACGTCGTCCTGCTCGGCCTGTACCCGAACCGTCGAGCGAACGACCGATTCGTCTTCGAGATTCCAGATGGCCACGTTCGACCGAGTGACTTCGACGAGGTCACCTTCTTCAAGATAGATAAAGCGATCAGTGACCGGTCGGAGGGCAAGCGTATCCGATGCGATGAAATTCTCGCCGATGCCCTTCCCCACGACCAGCGGACTGCCCATGCGAGCCGCGATAATCCGGCCGGGATCGTCCGCAGCAACAACACCGATGGCGTATGCGCCCTCCAGGCGCTTAACAGAAGTCCGAACGGCCTCGAGCAGATCATTGCATTGCTGATACTGCTGATCGACGAGATGCACGATCACTTCGCTGTCGGTTTCCGAACGGAACTGGTAGCCAGCCGCCTGCAGTTCCGTTCTCAGTTCCTCGAAGTTCTCGATAATGCCGTTGTGAACCAGGGCGATGCGATCGCTGGACACGTGCGGATGCGCATTGGCTTCGCTCGGTACCCCATGCGTCGCCCAGCGCGTATGAGCGATGCCGATCCTGCCCATGGCCGGCTCCGCGGTGAGTCTGTCGCATAGCTCAGCAACCTTGCCGACTGTTTTTCTGACGGCCAGACCACCGTCGGAGAGTATGGCGACGCCAGCCGAGTCATAGCCCCGATACTCGAGCCGTTGCAGACCTGCAACCAGAATCCCGGAGACTTCCCGATCAGCGACGGCGCCGACGATGCCACACATAACGTTACTCCCTGTTATCGATGTGGAAGGATCAGCCTTCTTCAGGCGCTGACTTGGCTTTGCGTTTGGCGGGGTGCTTCCAGCCGGATATGTTCCGCTGACGGGCACGCCCCACTGCCAGATCCTCATCGCCGACTTTTGTAGTGACGGTGGATCCGGCGGCTACGTATGCGTTGTCGCCGAGTTCGATCGGCGCTACGAGCGTCGAGTTGGTGCCAACAAACACACCGTCGCCGATTGTGGTCTTGTGCTTGTCGACACCGTCGTAGTTACAAGTGACGGTTCCGGCGCCGACATTGCAGGCCTCACCCAACTCCGCGTCACCAAGATAGGTCAGGTGACTGGCTTTCGTGCCTTTCCCGAGTTTCGACTTCTTGGCTTCCACGAAGTTGCCGATCTTGACCCCTTCGCCGAGTTCGGTGCCTGGACGTATCCGCGCGAAGGGCCCGAGGATGCAATTGGCCTCGGCGATCAGTCCGTCAATGACCGTATGCGGCTCAATTCGAACGCCGTCTCCAAGCTCCGCATTTTTGAGCACACAGCCCGCACCGATACTGACCATATCACCAAGTCGAACCGTTCCTTCGAAGACAACATTAATGTCCACGAAGCAGTCCTGGCCGGCTTCAACAGGACCTCTGATCTCTACTCGATGGGGATCGGCAAAACTGACACCCTGGTCCATCAGCCGACGGACCAGACGCAGCTGGGCCAGTCTCTCCGCCTTGGCCAGTTCCCAGCGGTCATTCACGCCCATCACTTCATCGGGCTCGGGGCTGACCACCCCGTCAACCGCCAGCTGCCGGGACCGGGCCAGAGCAACGAGGTCGGTCAGGTAGTACTCACCTTGAGCGTTGTGAGGCTCAACCTCGGCGATCATCGTCTTAAGCTCCGAGGCTGGCAGCGCCATGATTCCCGAGTTGATCTCCCGAATCTGCCGCTGCGCCGGCGTTGCATCGGCATACTCCACGATCTCAGTAATCACTTCGGAGCCATCCCTCGCAATGCGTCCAAGTTGACCCGGTTCGTCGAAGTTGGCGGTGACGATGGCCAGGGCGGACGTCGAAGCGAGCGACGCACACCTCAGCAGCGTCTCTTTCGATACCAGAGGAACGTCGCCGTAAGTCACCAGCACAAGCGAGTCATCGCCCAGTCCCGGCAGGGCCTGGGCCACCGCGTGGCCCGTACCGAGCTGTTCTTCCTGAACAACCCAGTTCAAGAGGCTGTTCTGCAGCTGTTCATGGGATTCCACCGCGGCTCGGACCTCTTCGCCCTGATGGCCGACGACAACGTGAATCTTCTTCGGTGAGAGTTGCTGGAGCGTCTCGAGTACTGCGACCAGCATCGGTCTTCCGGCGATGGGATGCAGCACCTTGGGTATCGCGGAGCGCATCCGTGTGCCCTGACCCGCCGCCAGGACGACTATTTCCAAATTGCCTGGAGAAGTTACTTGCTCTTTCGCCATGGACGTGGCTCGACGCTACTGAATCGGAAGTCCGGCGATTATAGGGGCCACAAACTAAAAGGGGGCGACGCCTGTCACCCCCCTTTGTAAGCCCGCCGAGCCATTCGAGCCTCAGCGTCTGCGCTTTTTGAGCTCTGCCAGGGTGCGCTGTCGGGCCATCGCCTCTGCCAGCGCTGCCGCTGCTGCGGAGAACTCTATTTCCGCGGTCTGCTCCGAGAGCATGCGCTCGGCGTCCTGCTGGGCTTCGAGGGCGGCCGCTTCGTCGATGTCTTCCGCGCGGAGCGCCGTATCGGCGAGGACCGTGACGACGCCCGGCTGCACTTCGAGGTAGCCGCCGGAGGCGAAGAACACTTCTTCTTCACCGCCATCCATAGTCAGGCGGACCGGTCCGGGGCGAATGCCCGTGAGCAGCGGCGCGTGACCCGGCATGATGCCGAGTTCGCCGATGGTGCCCGTGGCGCTCACCATGGTCACGCGGCCCGAGAAGATCTCCTCCTCGGCGCTGACGATGTCACAGTGAATGGTCATGGCCATAGCTGGCTCCTGTCTGCCTCAGTATCGATGAGTGCCGGATCAGTCTTCGAGGGTCTTCGCCTTCTCGACCGCATCCTCAATGGTGCCGACCATATAGAAGGCGTCTTCCGGCAGGTGATCGTACTCGCCGTCGAGGATCGCTTTGAAGCTCCGCACCGTGTCGTCGCGGGTCACATAGACACCGGGGTTACCGGTGAAAACTTCCGCCACGAAGAAGGACTGGGAGAAGAACTTCTGCATCTTCCGCGCCCGGTAAACGAGCTGCTTGTCCTCTTCGGAAAGCTCGTCCATACCCAGAATGGCGATGATGTCGCGAAGCTCCTGGTAGCGCTGCAGAACCTGCATGACGCCCTGGGCCACGTCGTAGTGCTCCTGGCCGACGACGAGCGGATCGAGCTGGCGGCTCGTGGAGTCCAGCGGGTCAACGGCCGGGTAGATACCGAGGTCCGTAATGGCTCGAGACAAGGTAACCGTCGAGTCGAGGTGGGCAAAGGTGGTTGCCGGCGACGGGTCCGTGAGGTCATCTGCCGGAACGTAGACGGCCTGCACTGAGGTGATCGAACCCGTCTGGGTCGTGGTGATCCGCTCCTGGAGCTGGCCCATCTCTTCGGCCAGGTTCGGCTGATAGCCTACGGCCGAGGGCATACGGCCGAGGAGTGCGGACACTTCCGTTCCCGCGAGGGTGTAGCGGTAGATGTTGTCGACGAAAAGCAGCACGTCGCGGCCGTCATCACGGAACTTCTCCGCGAGGGTGAGGCCCGTGAGCGCCACGCGCAGGCGGTTGCCCGGCGGTTCGTTCATCTGACCGAACACGAGGGAGATCTTGTCGAGTACGCCGGACTCTTCCATCTCGTAATAGAAGTCGTTGCCTTCCCGCGTGCGCTCGCCCACACCGGCAAACACGGAGAGGCCGGAGTGCTCGGTCGCGATGTTGCGGATGAGCTCGAGCATGGTCACAGTCTTGCCCACGCCGGCTCCGCCGAAGAGGCCAACCTTACCGCCCTTGGCGAAGGGGCAGATGAGGTCGATGACCTTAATGCCCGTCTCAAGAAGTTCGTTACCGCCCTTCTGATCTTCATAGCTCGGCGGCTTCCGGTGAATGGGCATCTTCTGCTGCGCATTCACGGGGCCCTTCTCATCGATGGGCTCACCAAGCACGTTCATGATGCGGCCGAGGGTCTCTTCACCAACGGGGATGGAGATCGGTGCTTCCGTATTCTCCACCGACAGACCGCGGGACAGGCCGTCCGAGGAGCCCATGGCGATAGAGCGCACGACGCCGTCGCCGAGCTGCTGCTGCACTTCCAGCGTCAGGCCGGTGTCCGTCACCGTCAGGGCGTCGAAAACGTTGGGTACCGCATCGCGGGGGAATTCCACGTCGATGACGGCGCCAATGATTTGAACGATTTTGCCGCTACTCATTATGTTGGCCTCTTACTGAATCTCTTTGTTCACTTCGGTGATCCAAACTCGCGACCACCCTGCTGTTTCGTTGCTGCATCCTGATTCGCTTCGAATCAGACCGCCGCTTTTTGTTTACCTTTGTCTGATTCACTTCGTGAATCAGACCGCCGCAGGCGCTTTACCTTTTATCTGATCTGCTCCGCAGATCAGACCGCCGCAGGCGCTTTACCTTTTATCTGATCTGCTCCGCAGATCAGACCGCCGCGGCGCCACCCACGATTTCAGATATCTCCTGGGTAATCGCCGCCTGCCGTGCGTTGTTGTAGATCAGGCTGAGCTCTTCGATGAGCTTCTCAGCGTTTTCCGTGGCGTTCTTCATGGCGATCATTTTCGCCGCCTGCTCGCAGGCCGTGTTCTCGATGACGGCCTGATAAACCTGGCTCTCGATGAAGCGTGTAACAAGACCTTCAACGAGCTGCTGTGCGTCCGGCTCGTAGATGTAATCCCAGCGGTGGCCGTAATCGTCGCTCTTCTCCGGATCCAGAGGCAGGAGCTGCCGGATGACCGGCGTCTGCGTCATAGTGTTCACAAAGTCGTTGGAGATGATGTAGAGCCGGTCGATTTCGCCGTTCGCAAAGGCATCGAGCATCACTTTGACACCGCCGATGAGATCGGACAGTACCGGCTGCTCGCCCACGTCGCTGATCGTTGCTTTGACGTTACCGCCCACGGAGCGGAAGAAAGAGATGGCCTTGTTGCCGATGAGGCCGAGGTCGGACTCGACGCCCTTGTTGTGCCACTCGCCGATGTCCTTCAACAGCGTCCGGAAAAGATTCACGTTCAGGCCGCCACAAAGACCGCGGTCCGTGGATACCACGAGGTAGCCAATCCGCTTGATCTCGTCGCGTTCCATCATGTACGTGTGCCGGTATTCGGGATTGGCGTTCGCCAGATGCCCGATCACCTGCCGGATCTTCTCCGCATAGGGGCGCCCTTCGCGCATGCGGTCCTGGGTACGGCGCATGCGGCTGGTGGCCACCATCTGCATGGCGGAGGTGATCTTCTGCGTGCTTTCCACGCTGCTGATCTTGTTCTTGATCTCTTTACCGACGGCCATCTGTATTCCTGCTGAGGTCTACGCCCGTTTGGGGTGCTGGTTCAGGCAACAATTCTGCTAACGGTCTTACTCGTAGCTCTGCGTCGTCTTGAAGGCCTCGATGGCACCGCGCATCTCTGCAACGATGTCGTCGTTGTAGGCACCGGTCTCGTTGACCATGTTCATGAACTCCGCTTTCTCGGAGTGCATGTATGCAAGCAGATCGCGTTCGAAGTCGAGGACCTTGTCCACCGGCACGTCGGCCAGAAAACCTTCCGTGGCGGCATAGAGCGAGACGCCCTGATCGGCCACGGACATGGGTCCGTACTGCTTCTGCTTCATCAACTCTTCGACGCGCCGGCCGTGCTCGAGCTGGCGGCGGGTGGCTTCATCGAGGTCCGAGGCGAACTGTGAGAACGCCGCGAGCTCGCGATACTGCGCGAGAGCCAGCTTGATGCCGCCGGAGATCTTCTTCATGAAGGGCACCTGCGCGGAGCTGCCCACTCGGGACACCGAGGTTCCCGGGCTCATGGCGGGACGGATACCGGAGTTGAATCGCTCCGTCTCGAGGAAGATCTGGCCATCGGTAATGGAGATCACGTTCGTGGGTACGAAGGCAGATACGTCACCGGCCTGGGTTTCGATGATCGGCAGGGCCGTCAGCGAACCGGTCTGGCCTTTCACCTTGCCGCCAGTGACCTGCTCGACATAGTCGGCATTCACACGAGCTGCGCGCTCAAGCAGGCGCGAGTGCAGGTAGAAAACGTCACCGGGGTAGGCTTCGCGACCCGGCGGACGCTTGAGGAGCAGGGAGATCTGTCGGTAGGCCCAGGCCTGTTTGGTCAGGTCGTCATAAATGATCAGCGCATCTTCGCCGTTGTCCATGAAGAACTCACCCATGGAGCAGCCGGAGTAGGGGGCAATGAACTGCATGGGCGCCGGGTCGGAGGCGGAGGCGGCAACGACAATGGTGTTGTCCATGGCACCGTACTCTTCGAGGGTGCGGACGACGTTGGCAATCGTCGACATCTTCTGACCGATGGCCACGTAGATGCACTTAATGCCGGAATCTTTCTGGTTGATGATCGCGTCGACGGCAACGGCGGTTTTACCGATCTGCCGGTCGCCGATGATGAGCTCGCGCTGACCGCGACCGATCGGGACCATGGAGTCGATACATTTCAGGCCGATCTGCACTGGCTGGTCGACGGACTGACGGGCGATAACGCCGGGGGCAACCTTCTCGATCGGGGCGGTTTCCGAAGTGTTCAGCGGGCCTTTGCCGTCGATGGGATTACCGAGAGAATCGACGACGCGGCCAAGCAGCTCACGACCTACCGGAACTTCGAGGATGCGACCGGTACAGCGGGCGGTCATGCCTTCAGACAGCCCTTCGTAGTCGCCGAGAATAACCACACCCACGGAGTCACGCTCGAGGTTCAGGGCCATACCGTAGAGGCCGCCCGTGAACTCGATCATCTCGCCGTACTGCGCGTCGGCCAACCCGTGAATGCGAACGATACCGTCCGATACGCTGACGATGGTGCCTTCGTTCTGAGCCTCAGCCTGCACATCGAGCGCCTCGATGCGACTCTTGATGATGTCGCTGATTTCAGAAGGATTCAGTTGCTCCATTTTCTTTCCTCAAATATTGCTTGGCCCGGCCATCACCCTGCCTCAGGGCGCCGGGACGAGAGCGTTCCCTCAGGTCCGCTGCACGGTCTCCGCCAGTTTTTCCAGTTTGCCGCGCACGGAACCGTCGATCACCGTATCGCCGGCGCGGATGACGGCGCCGCCGATCAGCGAAGCGTCTACCTCGCTGGCCATGTTCACGTCCCGCTCGAAGCGCTTAGACAGCCGCTCTTTGAGCCGATCGAGTTCGGCATCCGAAAGCGGGAACGCGCTCGTGACCGTCACATCCAGCGTTGCCTGCTCTTCGGCTCGGAGGGCTTCGAACTGCGTATGGATCTCACCCAGCAGCGGCAGCCGCTTGTTGCCCGCGAGCACCTGGACGAATCGCTTGCCTCGATCATTGAGCTCCGGTCCGATGACCTCCTGCAGACGGTAGGCTTTGGTCATCTCTTCGACGTCCGGTGCTGCCAGCAGCGTCTGCACCGAACGGTGCTCAGTGGCCGCTGCAAGCAGCAGCAGCATGCGCGACCAGCGGTCGAGCTCGCCATCGTTTTTGGCGATCTCAAAGGCCGCGTTTGCGTAGGGCCGTGCCAGGGTCGCTAGTTCCGCCATCTCAATGCCTTCCTTCTTTACTGCCCGGTTGCGCTCAGAGTTCGGCGGCCAGCTTGTCGAGCAGCTGACTGTGCCGGGAGGCATCGACGGACTCTTTCAGCACCTGCTCCGCCCCGGCAACGGCCAGCGTTGCCACCTGGGCACGAAGGGCTTCCTTCGCCCGATTCACTTCCTGCTCGATTTCGGCACGGGCGGCTTCCTTGAGTCGCTCGCCTTCATCCCGTGCTTCGTTCTTAGCATCCTCGATCATCTGATTGGCCCGCGCACGCGCCTGATCGATGAGACCGGCAGCCTCTTCTTTGGCTTCGCGAAGCTGATCGGTCGCGCGCTCCTGAGCAAGCTCGAGATCCTTCGACGCGCGCTCGGCAGCGGATAGCCCTTCGGCAATCGCTTCCTGACGCTCACGCATGGCATTGATGAGCAAGGGCCAGATCCATTTCCAGCAGGCCGCAACGAAGACGATGAACGTCAGCGACTGCCCAATCATGGTCCAGTTCAGATTCATGGCCTAAACCTCTCGTTCAAGTGACGCTTGCGCGCTTCGATCAACCGACTGCGAAGATCGTGTAGAGGCCGATACCAACTGCGATCATGGGTACGGCGTCAACGAGACCGAGAACGATGAAGAGCTGCGTACGCAGCATCGGCAGCAGTTCCGGCTGACGGGCAACACCCTCCAGAAACTTACCGCCCAGCACACCCACACCGATGGCCGCGCCGACTGCGCCGAGACCCATCATGAGTCCGCCCGCTACATAAAGAAGAACCGCTAGTTCCATGACTACTCCAAGTTTGAGTTGTGTGTTTTGCGGCTTTCCGGTTCCGGCCACCCCGTGCGGCTGGCGCCGATACTCCGCGTCTTGTTATCGATTTACCTGTTGCTGAACTCTGCCGTCGCCGCTCAGTGCTCTTCGTCGACTTCGTGGGCCTGCGCCATATAGACGATGGTCAAGACGGCGAAGATGAAGGCCTGCAGGGAGATGATGAGCACGTGGAACATCGCCCAGCCCCACTGCAGCACTCCGCCGAGAAGTCCGAACACAAAACCACCCGTAAACAACAGGGCGATCAGGACGAAGATCATCTCTCCCGCGTACATGTTGCCGAACAGCCGAAGCCCGAGAGAGAGCGGCTTGGCAATGAGGGTGACGCCCTCGAGGATGAGATTGATGGGCGCCGCCCACTTCGGGAAAGGATGGAAAGCCAGTTCGCCGAGGAAGCCGCCCAGGCCTTTTTCTTTGATGGAAAAGAACAGGATAAGTACGAATACCGAAAGCGCCATGGCCATGGTGATGTTCGGATCCGTCGTGGGCACGATCTTCATGTACTCGATGCCAAGGGCCATCGACAGGCCCGGTATCCAGTCCACGGGGATCAGGTCCATGAAGTTCATGAGCCAGACCCAGACGAAGATCGTCAGGGCCATCGGCGCGATGAGGCTGTTTTTGTAGTTGAAGATGGTATTGGTCGTGTCGTCGATGAAGTCGACGATCATCTCGACGAAATTCTGCAGAGGTCCCGGCACACCGGCCGTTGCGTTTTTTGCCGCCGCGCGGAACACGAAAAAGAAAATGAGCCCGGTAACGATGGACCAGACCATGGAATCGACGTGGATGGCGTTAAAGCCCATGGCAGCTGCTTCCTGAGCGCTGTGGGCAAAGCCCCAGGTGCCATCGGGATGCTGGCCGAAAGTGAGGTTGGTCAGGTGGTGCTGGATATAACCAGCAGGATCTTCCGCTGCACTTGCCATGCTTTCTCTGTCTGCCTTCTTACTGCCTGTTTATCGCGCTGTGACCAGTCCCTGACCGTCGCTGCGTCAACTGCCTGTGCCGGTTACTGGTGCCCAGTCTTTTCGATGACTGCCGAGCCACCCCTGCCGGCTTGTCGCGCGTGTCCTGTTTGTACCGTCTTTCTACCGTCTTTCTACCGTCGCTTTTAAACGGTCCCCCTGGCGGTGCAACTACCCGCCAGGTAATCAAAGTCGTCCAGCCATCCATCTGGCACGCCGCGCTCGGGCCTCTTCCTGGGCCTTTTTCGGACTTTCCACCCGCTGCCGGTTGTGCGGAGCGTTCAGCCCTTCCCGGTGCTTTCACCCACCGATTCGGCATTTCCAAGCCTGACCTCGCCTCTTCAAGGCCCCGACTCCGAGAGCGGGGCAACGACGTACATCACCTGCATAAGGATCAGCGTGCCGAAAAAGCCCGCGGCTGCCGGCTTAATCAGAATGATGCAGGCAGCTACCAAGAAGAGCGTCAGTGCAAACTTCACGACACCCTGCAGCAGAAACTTGGTCGCCGAGCGCTCCACCGACGCCCGCCAGGCATAGAGCCCAGCTGGAATCGCGCTCGCCAATCCTGCCGCAAGAGCCGCCACTGTCTGGTCGAATCCCCCGAGGGAACTCTCTCCAGCGCCTCTGGAGAACTCCCAGAGAAACAGCACCGCCGTCACAACCGCTGTGGCCGCGAGTTGCCAGATCACTATTCGATAAGGCGATGCCACGCACACGGGCCTTGGAAAAGCGGCGCGTATTATAGTGACCGCACCAGAGCGCATCAATTCGATTCGCTGCTTTTCCAGGGGTTTTTTACGGGTTTTTGTCTGGTTTCCCCGGAGCTTCTTCGCTCCTGGCTCCCGGCCTCCGTCCTCCTTGCCGAGGCAGCCTCAGAATCAGCGTTTCCCGTTGCAGGCATCAGGTCCGACAGGCCGGCGCTGACGGCGGCGTTGGCATCAGGCCAACCGGACAGTGACCCGGGCCCTCGACCGGTCTTTGGCGGCCAGGCACCGGTCTTCAGAGGCCAGAAAGGGGTCAGACGGGCGTGAGCGCGGTCGACCTGCGGCGGGCAAATCGGGCGGCCTCGGGCCAGCAGGGGCCCGCGATCCAAGCTCGAGCTACCAGCTACTTCAGGTGCGAGAGAATCCCCTCGAGTTCATCGAGGTTGGAGTAGGAAATGACCAGGCTGCCACCACCGCTCTTGTCCTGATTGATGCTCACCGGCGCACCCACACGATCGGACAGGTCTCGCTCCAGCCGGGCAGTGTCCGCGTCTTTTTCCGCCGCCGTTTGCCGGGGCGAGCGCGTCGCGGGTTGCTGACGGTCCCGGACCAGGCTTTCCGTGGCCCGCACGGAAAGGCCTTTAGTGGCGACCACTCGTGCGAGACGCTCCTGATCGAGGGCCGACAGGGGCAACAGCGCCCGTGCATGACCCATCTCGAGCTCGCCGGCCAGCAGCATGGCGCGCACAGGTGCACAGAGATTCAGCAGACGAAGCAGGTTGGTCACCGCCACGCGGGACTTTCCAACGGCATCGGCCACCTGCTGCTGCGTGAGCCCGAACTCTTCCTTAAGGCGTTCCAGAGCCTGCGCTTCTTCGAGGGGATTCAGATCCTCCCGCTGAATATTCTCAATGAGCGCCATGGCGGAGGCCTGCTCGTCGCTGACCTCGCGGACCACTGCCGGGATGCGGGAAAGGCCGGCGATCTGCGCCGCCCGCCAGCGCCGTTCGCCGGCAATGAGCTCATAGCCCCCTTGCGGTCGACTGCGCAGCACGACGGGCTGCATGAGGCCCTGCGCGGAAATGGACGCGGCCAGTTCGTTCAGAGCGCTCTCGCCGAACTGTTGCCTCGGCTGATAACGGCTGCGCACGACGTCAGTAATGGCAACCTCGAGCAGACCGGCGGTCGCCGGCGCGTCTGCGGCGGCCCCCGGGGAGCCGGCTGGCGCATTCTCTGTGGGCACGGGTTCGCTGGCAGCACGATCGGCCGACAGCAGGGCGTCCAGGCCGCGGCCCAACCGCTTCTTGCTCACGCTTCCTTACCCCTCAAGTTCCAGATTCAATCGGGTACTGCCCGTACCTCGTGTTTTCTTTTTATCTCGCCGGCAAGGGCCATGTAGGCGACGGCGCCGCGGGACTGCCGATCGTAGAGAATGGCAGGCAGACCATGACTGGGGGCCTCTGCCAACCGCACGTTGCGCGGTATGACGGTGCGAAACACCTGGTCGCCAAAGTACTGAATCAGCTGCCGGGACACGTCCCGGGTGAGGCTGTTGCGCGGATCATACATGGTTCGCAGAAGCCCCTCTATTGCGAGGTCCGGGTTCGCCGCGGTGCGGACCCCATCGACCGTCTCGAGCAGGGCCGACAGGCCTTCCAGTGCGTAATACTCGCATTGCATGGGGATCAGCACGCTGTCGGCGGCGATCAGAGCGTTGAGGGTGAGGATATTCAGGGACGGCGGACAGTCGATGATGACGTAATCAAAGTCCCTGTTTTCGGCGAGGCGTTCTTTCAGGCGATACTCGCGACGTTCCGCCTGCATCAGTTCGACTTCAGCCGCCGTCAGGTCCGTGTTTGATGGGATGAGGCTGTAGCCGCCCTGACAGCGCTGCCGCACGAGATCCTGGGGTTCGGAATCGATGAGCCAGTCGTAGATGCTGTGTTCGAGGCTAGCCTTGTCGATGCCCGAGCCCATGGTTGCGTTGCCCTGGGGATCGAGATCGACGAGCAGCACACGGGATCCCGACAAGGCGAGGGACGCCGCCAGATTGACACTCGTTGTGGTCTTGCCGACGCCGCCTTTCTGGTTGGCTACGGCGATGGTTCTGCTCAAGACGTGTTCCTCCGCGCGCGGCCTATGATGGTCACTTCGTGAGTGCGATCAAGCCCCGGCACATTCACGGACTCGCGACGAAGCTCATGGAAATCATGCGGCAACGGAGCTCCGGCCTCTTTCGGGGACTCGACTTCAGGATCAGCAGCACCGGTCATGAGGACCAGGCGACCCGTGTCCGTGAGCATCGGCGCGGCCAGCCGGACCAGGGCAGCCGGTGCGGCAACGGCACGGGAGACGAGCAGATCTGCGCGGCCGTCGAGGCCTCCAGGCACGCTGACGGCGGGATCGGACACCTGCGGATGGGCGTTCGTGAGCCCGAGTTCGCGGACCACGAGTTCCAGAAACCGGATTTTCCGTTCGTTGCGGTCGAGGAGATGCCACTGCACGGCCGGATGCGCGATCGCGAGGGGTATGCCTGGCAGACCCGCCCCGGTGCCCAGGTCCACGGCCCGCCTCGCTTCCTCAACAAACGCGGAGAGGCTCAGGCTGTCGAAAACATGCCGCGGCCAGAGACGATCGATGTCTTTCCTGGAAATCAGATTGAAGCGGGTGTTCCAACGCTCGAGGAGCGCCACGTAGCGCTCGAGGTTCAGCGTCTGGGAGTTAGTGAAAGTGAGCCCAAGTGCCTCGAGCGCCGCTTCCAGGGTCTGAGGCTGCAATGGTCAGTCGCGCTCGCCGGCCAGCGCATCGACCGGCATCGGTTCAGGCACTGTTTCGCGGACCTTCCGCGCGTGCACGAGCAGCAGAGACAACGCCGCAGGCGTCATTCCCGGAATTCTCGCCGCCCGTGCCAGCGTGTCAGGCTCTGCCGCCGTGAGTTTTTCCGCCAGTTCCCTGGAAAGGCCAGAAACGCTGCCGTAGTCGAGCGCTTTCGGGAGCGCAATGCTTTCATGGCGTCGGATCTTGGCAATCTCTTCGTCCTGGCGACGGATGTAGCCTTCGTACTTCGTCTCGATTTCGAGCTGTGCCAGCACGGCGGGAGCGGCTTCGATGCCAAGCTCCTCATGCAGCAGATCTCTCAGTGGCACCAGGGCCACGGCGGGTCGGCGAATGAAGGCCTCGAGGGACGTTTCTTTACTGACGGTTTCACCGGTCAGCCCTTCCAGGCGCTCGGCCAGCGTGGAGCCGGGATTCACGTGCACGCGCCCGAGCGCTTTTGACAAAGCCTCCAACGCTTCTTTCTTAGCCTGGAATGCGCGCCAGCGATCGGCGCCAACGAGACCGAGGTCGCGACCGATGGCCGTGAGTCGCTGATCGGCGTTGTCTTCACGAAGACGCAGGCGGAATTCCGCGCGGGAAGTGAACATCCGATAGGGCTCATTGGTACCCAGGGTAATGAGGTCATCGACGAGCACACCGAGGTAGGCTTCATCCCGTCGTGGGCACCAGGCGTCCGTGCCGGAAACCCTGCGGGCAGCATTTAATCCGGCAAGCAGTCCCTGCGCGCCCGCTTCCTCGTAGCCCGTGGTTCCGTTGATCTGCCCCGCGAAAAACAAACCCGCCAACGCTTTCGTTTCAAGACTGTATTTCAGATCCCGGGGGTCGAAGAAGTCATACTCGATGGCATAACCCGGACGCGTGATGTGGGCTTCTTCGAAGCCCTTGATACTCCGCACGAGCGCAAGCTGCACATCGTAAGGCAGACTGGTCGAGATGCCGTTCGGGTAAAGCTCACTGGTAGAAAGACCTTCCGGTTCCACGAAGATCTGGTGTTGCACACGGTCCTGGAAGCGGACCACTTTGTCCTCGATGCTCGGACAGTAGCGGGGACCGGTGCCTTCGATAACGCCCGTGTAGAGGGGCGAGCGGTCGAGGGCCTCGAGAATGAGCTCGTGCGTGTCTGGATTCGTCTGCGTGATATAGCAGGGCACCTGCCGCGGTCGCTGCAGCACAACGGTCCCATCACCAGCGCTGACCGGATCTTCGTGCAGAAAGGAGAGTACCGGTGCGGGCTCGTCTCCAGGCTGGGCCGTCATGACAGAGAAGTCCACGGTGCGCCCATCGATGCGGGGAGGCGTACCGGTCTTGAGCCGATCCACCCGGAACGGCAGAGCCCGCAGGCGCTCGGCAAGGGCGTTGGAAGGGGCATCACCGGCTCGTCCGCCAGGATGATTTTCCAGGCCGATGTGAATGCGGCCACCGAGGAAGGTGCCGGTCGTGAGGACTACGGCACCCGCGTGGAAGTTGAGGCCCATCTGCGTGGCAACACCCACCACGGTCGGCTGCCCGTCGAGATCCTCAACCAGCAGATCAGTCACGGTCTGCTGGAAGATGCTGACGCCGTCCAGCTCATCAAGGAGCTCGCGAACGGCCTGGCGATAGAGTGCCCGGTCTGCCTGAGCACGCGTTGCCCGAACAGCCGGTCCTTTGCTCGCGTTGAGCACCCTGAGCTGAATGCCCGCCCGATCGGCCGCCTTGGCCATGAGCCCGTCGAGGGCGTCGATTTCCCGGACGAGATGGCTCTTACCGATACCGCCGATGGCGGGGTTGCAGGACATCTGACCGATGGTTTCCACCGCCTGAGTCAGCAGCAGGGTCCGCGCGCCAACGCGCGCAGCGGCGGCCGCGGCTTCGCAACCCGCATGGCCGGCGCCGATCACGATGACGTCGTAAGTTTCCGGGTGATCCATGGGATTTCGGACCGTCGGTAATTCTCGGGGGCGCGAGTATACCTGCGTCAGCGTCGGACGTTAGCGAGATTACTTGCCAATACAGAAGGTCGAGAAGATCTCCCCGAGCAGCGCATCGCTCGAGAGTTCTCCGACAATCTCGCCGAGCGCCGCATGCGCCGCTTTGAGTTCCTCGGCAATGATTTCACCAGGCAGGGTGTCGGCCGCCTGCGCCCGGGCGGTTCGCGCTGCCTCGAGGGCTGCAGCAAGGGCCAGCAGGTGGCGCTTCCGCGCCGTGAAGAGATTGCTCTGCGGGGCGAAGCCCGCACGCGCCCGGATGGCAGCGCGGAGCGTATCGAAGGCCTCACCGGTGGATGCACTCACAAGAATCGCCCCGCGGTCCCTCGCGGCCTGTACCGCTGCGGCATCCGCCGCCAGATCAACCTTGTTCCAGACTTCCAGAACACGCTCTTTGGGCAGGGAATTCGGGATTACCGAACGATCGGTTGTCTCCGCACCCCAGACTTTCAGGTGCACCACGAGATCCGCGTCGGCCGCCTCCGCAAGCGCCCGTTTCACGCCTTCCGCCTCGACCTTATCCTCCGTTTCCCGCAGTCCCGCAGTGTCGACGATCTCGAGGCGCAGACCGTCGAGATCAATTTCCGCCGCCACGAGATCTCTCGTGGTGCCGGGGATGTCCGTGACGATGGCGCGGGACTCGCCGCTGAGCCGGTTCAGGAGACTCGATTTACCCACGTTCGGCTCACCAACGATGGCCAGCTTAATCCCGTCCCGAAGGAGCACGCCCTGGGCGCAATCGGCTTCGAGGCGGTTCAGGGCATCGATGATCCCGTCTATCCGTTCGGCCACCTGGCCGTCGGCGAGGAGATCGATGTCCTCGTCAGGGAAGTCGATGGCGGCCTCAACAAACACCCGCAGTTCGACGACCAGGGCATCAATATCGGTGACCCGATTCGAAAAAGCCCCGGAAAGAGACCGATTCGCACCCCGCACCGCGGCTTCGGAGTTCGAGGCGATGAGATCGGCGACCGCTTCCGCCTGGGCAAGATCGAGCTTGCCGTTCAGATAGGCCCGTTCCGTGAACTCTCCGGGTCTGGCCAGCCGGGCACCCGCCCAAAGGGTGGCATCCAGGACCATCTGCAGCACCATCTGGCCACCATGACCCTGAAATTCGACAACGTCCTCGCCGGTAAATGACGCCGGTCCCTCAAAGAACAGCACGAGTCCGGAATCGATGGTCTCCCCACGGGCATCGAAGAAATTGCGCAATCGGATGGTTCGCGGGGGCTGTGTGTGGCCGGTTACCGCCTGGGCGATGGCGCCGGCCATCGGTCCGGAAACCCGGACAACACCGATGCCTGCCTGGCCCGGCGCCGTAGCGACGGCCGCTATCGTATCGACATCCGCTGCGCCGCTTGCTGTTCCCGCGCCGGCACTCACCGGTCAGCCATCCCGGTTCAGGCCTTGGCTTCCTGAGCGCGCTCGGTCTGGCGGATCACGTAATACTGCTGCGCGACGCTGAGAATGTTGTTCACCAGCCAGTAGAGCACGAGGCCTGCCGGGAAGAAGAGGAACAGAACCGTGAAGAGGATGGGCATCATCTTCATCATCCGCACCTGCATGGGGTCGCCGACCGCGGGCGTCATGAGTTGCGTGAGATACATGCTGCCGCCCATGAGCAGCGGCAGAATGAAGTAGGGATCCATGGCCGAAAGATCGTCGATCCAGAGGAAGAAGGGCGCCTGGCGCAGCTCCACGGACTCGAAGAGCACCCAGTAAAGGGCGATGAAAATCGGCATGGGCAGCAGCATCGGCAGGCAGCCCCCGAGTGGGTTCACCTGTTCTTTCTTGTAGAGATTCATCATCTCCTGGGAGAGCTTCTGCCGGTCGTCGGCATAGCGCTCCTGGAGACGCTTCATCTGCGGTGCGACCCGACGCATGTTGGCCATAGAACGGTAGCTGGCTGCCGACAACGGGTAGAGCACGGCTTTGACGAGCACCGTCAGCAGAATGATCGCCACACCCCAGTTACCGGCAAAGCCGTAGAGCCAGTCCAGCACATAGAAGAGCGGCACAGCCAGCCACCAGAGGAACCCATAGTCGACCGTGAGGTTGAGATTCGGCGCAATTTCCTCGAGGCGTTTCTGGTCTTTCGGTCCCGCATAGAAGCGCGTCTCAAAGTCGCCGGTTTCGCCCGGCGCAATGGTTTTCAGGGGCCCGGTGAAGCCGAACACATAGGTGCCGTCTCCGCGTTTCTGCCCGTAGTAGTTGTTCGTCTCGGCCTCGTTACCCACCCAGGCCGAAAGGAAGTAGTGCTGGAGAAAGGCCATCCAGCCACCATCAACCGCAATGCGGTAGGTTCCGGCATCGTCGAGATCGTCGAACTCGAGCTTCTCGTACCGGGAATCAGGCGTGGTCAGGGCGCCGCCAAGATACGGCTGGGGTCCGAGTGAGAAGGTGCCGCCGCCCGGGGGTTCGCTGGCGTCACGCTTGATCTGGGCAAACAGGCTCGCCTTGATGGGCGCCGCAGATTCGTTGACCACCCGGTAGCTCACATCGATCAGATAGTCGTCCGGGCGGAAGAGGTAACGCTTCTCAACGGCCTGACCATCAACAGTGGCCTCGAGACGCACCGTGAGCGGCTCATCACCACTCAACCGATATTTGCTGCTGGCGCTGCGATAAAGGGGCCGCTCACCTTTGGCGTCTACCCCGTCGCTACCGATGAGCCCGCTCTGGGCGATGTAAGTACGACCGCGACCGCTGTCGAGGAGGACATAGGGTACATCGGGCGCATCCAGAGCCACCGGATAGCCCGGCAGTTCCACCCGCACGATGTCTCCACCCAGGCGGTCGATCCAGACTCTGTGTTGCGGCGTTTCCACCATGACCAACCGGTCCGCGCTCGCAGGCTCCGGGGCGACGGCGCTGGATCCTTCGCTCGCTTCGCTCGCGATCAGCGATTCATCGGGCACATCGGATGCGTTGCTGCCTCCTTCGGCCGGCGTTGCCGGAAGCAGGGGCGCATCTCCATTGGCAGGCGTCAGCTCTGGGGTCGCCGAGTACTCCGGCGGTGCCTGGTTCTGTATGTAGTCCTCGTTCCAGGCGAGGATCATCAGATATCCGGTTGCGGCCAAACCGATCAACAGCAGAATCCGCTGTACTTCTGTCGGTAGCATGTCTGTCAGATCTCCTTGGGGCCTGTCGCCTGATCGGCCGGCTGGGCAGGTGCTGCCTTGGCTGAAGCGCGCCTTTCCGGAACCGGATCAAAACCGCCCGCGTTAAACGGGTGGCAACGGCCCAGGCGACGCAACGTCAACCAGCTACCCCTGATCGCGCCATGGGTGTTGATGGCTTCGAGGGCATAGTTGGAGCAACTCGGGTGAAAACGGCATTGATTGCCGATGAATGGACTGAGCAGCAGCTGATAGGCGCGGATGAAAGCGCGCGCACAGGCACTGGGTAGCTGAGTAACTTGCATCATCAGGTCGCTGGATCTCGAGCTGCCGCTTTCTCTTTCAGGTTCTGAAACAACCGGTCAACGTGGCCGTGTAGCTGTCGTCGGGAAACGGGTCCAACCACCCGGACCACGACGTCGAGTTCGGGCAACTCGGCGCGGGCCTGGCGAAAACGTTCGCGCAGCACCCGCTTGATGCGGTTTCTCGCCGAAGCCCGGGCAACGGCCCGCTTGCCAACCACCAGCCCGAGACGAGCGCCCGCCATTCTATTGAAAACGGCATTCACGCGTAATGGTCCCGAAGACAATCTGAGCTCCGGACGGCGCAACACCCGTTCGAAGTCACGGGCTCGGGTGAGGCGCGCCTGGCGCGGAAAAGCAGCTCCAACTGGCGCATCGAGCGCAGCCGTTGCGGGGTCTGGTTCCTCAGGTGAATCTGAAGCCATCTGGCAACCGGGCTCGGGAGATGGTCCCGGTCCGACACGGCCGGAGAGGCCGGTTTCAGACAGACAGGCGCTTACGGCCCTTGGCGCGGCGGGCATTCAGGACTTTGCGGCCACCTTTCGTCGCCATACGGGCACGAAAGCCGTGAGTCCGCTTACGCTTCAGGTTGCTGGGCTGAAAAGTTCTTTTCATGGTATTCCCGGAGCGGTTTTAGTCCGTCAATCGGTCTCGGTCATTTGCGAGGGTGCGCGATTTTAGGGAGGGTCCAATACCCTGTCAACCAAGCGGTTTTTACTTCAGATCGGTCTTCGCGACGGCTTTTGAGATTTCCCGTGAACGGCTGCTACAAGTAAGAAGTAAGACTTTAAAAATAGAACTTGTTGTTTGTTGCTTGTTGGGGGCGCGCTGATCTGTTGATAAGCGTCGATAGTTGCCTCAGATCATGAACTTGCCGCTGGCGGAGGCCTGTGAACAACGGCTTCATGGTTTGCCGATGATCTGTGAACGGCTGTGAACAGACGAATACGCACACGGCTATACAGATTTTATCCACAGGTTCTTAAAGGACTTGCGCACATCGTAGTCCGCGCGTTTTTTGTCGATCCGTTACCCGGTGGCAATCTTAAGTTTTTGAATTCGTTTGAGATAAAAAAAACCTCAGTCATTTCGCGCGTGATACATAGCCATTTGATGACATTCGTGGCTAGAATCTTTTCCGTCTATGAAGGACAGCCGATTCTTCTCAGACACCGAAGTTAAGCCCCAATTCTTCTGAAAAACGGGTCTGCTATCGCAAGGTGGGTGAGTCAGGCATCGGTCGCCGGAAGGCGGCAGGGAAAAGCGGCGGCGACAATCCTTTCGGGGAGCGTTGATCGCCAGCCGGTTGATCATTCTTCGGGAATGATCGACGGATAAAACGGCTAGGGCCGTTGCGATTTCGATCGCGGCAGGCCCGATCGGCAGACTGAGTGACGTGACGGTTGCTCGGTCGCCATAAGGAGCTGGACGAAGAGCCAGCGGGGCCGGGCCAGGTGACTTCTCGAGGGAGGCGCCTGATCGGTTCGGGGAACGGAAAGACGCGAAACGCATAAGACGTCAGAGCTTGAAAGCCAAGGCGCGAAGCCCGGTACTTGCGAGCAGACGGTCGTCTCCTTCAGAGACGGCGAAGCGAACAGCGAAGCAGTTAGAAACCAGCGCGACGAAAGTGGCGCAGTTGTACGGTACCTGAGCACCGAGGTGCCGCGCCGGTTCGACGGCGCAGGACACCGGTTAGGCTGAAGGTCGACGGTTCGTCGACAGCTAGGCCGACCGAAGGGAGCAGTGCGGACTCGGGGTGCCGGAGGAGCAACAGCGGACAGGCTGTGGTTTGCTGGTCATGCAAAGGCAGACAAAGGCAGACAACAGCAGTCGGCGGAGGTCTTCGGGCCTGCGTGCGGAGATCACCGGATCGACGTGTGCAGATCGAGAGATCGCGGAAGAATAGAGAAAGGCTTAAGCAGACGGTCAGCCATCACCCGGCGCGGTGAGTCCGAGCAGGACTCAATCCCCTTCGGGCGCTCACTGACCGGAACTGGAAAAGCCGCATAGAAACCAGGACCCGGCGGTTCGAAGAAGAACTACCCGGTCGACGCTTTGCATTGGGGGCAAACAGTAAGGTGGGACGTTCCGTTTGGCACAAGTGCCTAGATCGGCTACAGGACGAGCTTTCGTCTCAGCAATACAATACGTGGATTCGGCCGCTTCAGGCCCGTGAGGATGAAGACCGGCTGCGCATCTATGCGCCGAATCGATATGTCAGAAACCAGGTTCAGGCGGCCTACCTCGACCGCATACACGAGCTGCTCGATCAGCTTGGCGATCCGGCCAACCCGCTCGATATCGATCTCGACGTCGGTGAGGCCGAAGAGACCAGGATGGCGGAGCCCAGACCGGTGCGCGCAGACGGCAGCGGCGGCCTTGCGGACAAGCAGTCCATGGCCCATCAGCTGAACGCCGACTTCACCTTCGCTACCTTCGTCGAGGGTAAGTCGAATGAAATGGCGAAAGCGGCCGCCACGCAGGTGGCGCAGAACGCCGGTCAATCCTATAACCCGCTGCTCCTTTACGGGGACGTTGGTCTCGGTAAAACGCATCTCATGCAGGCCGTCGGCAATGAGATCAAGGCGCACAACCCTGAAGCGAAAGTGGTTTATCTGCACTCACAGCGCTTCGTGCAGGACATGGTCAAAGCCCTCCGTCAGGGGACCATGGCTGATTTCATGGCCTATTACCGGTCTGTGGACACCCTGCTCATCGACGACATTCAATTCTTCGCGAAGAAGATGCGATCGCAGGAGGAGTTCTTCCACGTCTTCAATGGTCTCCTCGAACGCGGCAGCCAGATGGTGTTGACCTCCGATCAGTATCCGCGCGAGATCGATGGCCTCGAAGAGCGCCTCACGTCCCGCTTCGTCTGGGGACTGACCGTCGAGATGGAAGCGCCGGACATCGAAACCCGGGTTGCCATCCTCATGAAGAAGGCGGAAGCCGAGCAGATCGACCTTGATCCGGCGGTTGCCTTTTTCATCGGTGAGCGCGTTCGTTCCAACGTTCGCGAGCTTGAAGGCGCCCTGCGCCGGGTGATCGCGAACGCCCGCTTCACCGGCAGCAAAATCACCATCGAGCAGGTCAAGCGCGCGCTCCGGGACCTGCTGGCGATTCAGGATCGTCAGGTGGGCATCGACAATATTCAGCGGACCGTGGCCGAGTACTACAACATCAAGATTTCCGACATTCTGTCCAAGCGCCGCAATCGAACCATCGCCCGGCCGAGGCAGGTCGCCATGGCGCTGGCGAAGGAGCTGACCAATCACTCGTTGCCGGAGATCGGCGAAGCCTTTGGCGGTCGTGATCACACGACCGTGCTGCACGCCTGTCGGAAAATCGCGGAGCTCCGTGAGAGCAACACCGATGTTTCGGAAGACTACAAAAACCTGAGTCGACTCCTCGCCAGCTGATAGCCCCTGGTTGTCCGGCAGCGCCGGCGGCTTACGGCTCAAACCCCGGGTCTGAGGGGCCCGGGGAATTCGGAGCCGAATCCCAATGTTTTTCCGACCGAGCCGGCCAAAGGTCTGGCGGCCGGCTGGCAGAACATCGAAAATGGAAGCCTGATTAAGAGAGCCAAGATGAAGTTCACCACCAATCGCGAATCACTGCTTCGATCACTGCAGCTGGTGACTGGCGTTGTCGAGCGTCGGCAAACACTGCCTGTGCTGGCCAACCTGTTGGTTGTCGCCCGGGATGGGGCCTTGTCCCTCACTGGCACGGACCTCGAGGTCGAGCTGGTTGCCGTGGAAAGTGACGTCGACATTCAGCAGGAAGGGGAAGCGACGATACCGGCGCGGAAGCTTGCCGACATCTGGCGTTCCCTTCCGGAAGAAGCTGACGTCACTGTGGAGGTGGCCGGTGATCGCGCGACGGTCCGTTCCGGTCGCAGTCGCTTCACGCTTGCCACCCTACCCGCTCAGGACTTTCCCAAAGTGGAGAGCGGGCAGGACGACGCCGAATTCAAGGTGGGCCAGCTTGATCTGCTGAAGCTCCTCGACCAGGTGAGTTTCTCCATGGCTCAGCAGGACGTCCGGTACTTTCTGAATGGCATGTTGCTCGAAGTGACCGGCCAGCATCTGCGTACCGTCGCCACGGATGGGCACCGCCTGGCCATGAGCACCTTCGACGGCGCCGGCGCTGGTTCAGATCGACTGCAGGCCATTGTGCCCCGGAAAGGGGTGCTCGAGCTGTCGCGGCTCATGGACGATTCGGATGACGAGGTGCTGTTGCAACTGGGCAGCAACCACCTGCGGGTCACGCGTGGCCCCTATACCCTGACAACCAAGCTGGTTGATGGCAAGTTTCCTGACTATGAAAAGGTCGTGCCGCGGGATCTCAACCGTACGATTACCGGAGACCGGAACGCACTCCGGCAGGCGTTTCAGCGCGCCTCTATTCTCTCCAATGAGAAGTATCGGGGCGTCCGCATGATCATAGAAGGTGAGGTCATGACAATTCAGGCCAATAACCCCGAACAGGAAGAGGCCGAGGAACAGGTGGCCGTGGCCTATGAGGGCGACCGCATGGAAATCGGATTCAATGTCAGCTACCTGCAGGACGTACTCAACGTGCTGGATACGGAACAGATCCAGCTCTCGGTATCCGATGCCAACAGTAGCGCCCTTATAGAAGGTATGGGAAAAGACGACGCGGTCTATGTCGTTATGCCCATGCGCCTATGACTCAGGCCTCGAGGGCATCCCTGCTCTGAACCCGTGCGCATTACCCGCCTCGAGGTCACCAATTTTCGCAACCTGAGCTCTGTGGCCATAGATTGCGGCCCGGGCCTCAATATATTCCAGGGTCCCAACGGCGCCGGTAAAACTGCGTTGCTGGAAGCCGTGCACTTGCTCTGCCGGGGTCGCTCCTTCAGAACTCAGCGCTCCCAGAGCCTGATTCAACATGACCGGAACCAACTCCTGGTGCGCCTCGTCGTTGAGGATGAACTCCGAGGGACGACCACCCTGGCGATCTCCAAAGACCGCAATGCCCGCACAGAGATGAAGCTCAACGGACAACCGGAGCGCCGCTTGTCGGAAATTGCGCGTCTTACGCCAATCCAGGTGATGCTGCCCGACATTGCCGATCTGGTCTTCTCCGGACCCGCCGAACGGCGCAGCTGGCTCGACTGGGGAACGTTTCACGTGAAACCAGATTATCTCGAGCGCTTGCGCAGCTATCTGCGGGCGGTCAAGCAGCGTAACACGCTATTGAAAGAACAGGCGGACGCCACTGCGTTGGCGCCATGGAGTGAAGAGGTGGCCAGACTCGGCGTCGCCGTGACCGAAGATCGGCATGCCTACCTGGAGGCGGTGGAGTCCCATTTCCACCAGACACTACAGGCTCTCGCACCTGAATTGAGCATCGAATGGCGCTATCAGCGTGGTTGGCAGCAAGGCGTCATGCTGGACAAATTGCTGGGTGAATCCGGTCCCAGCGAGGTAAAATATGGGTCTACGCAATGGGGACCCCACCGTGCCGACCTGGTGTTGCGCACCGGCGGCCAACCCGTTGCGGCCGTCTTATCGCGCGGACAGGGCAAGATGGTGGCCAGCGCCTTACGCATTGCCCAGGCCTCGTTGTTGATGGATCGGGAGCAACGGTCCACCGTGTTTCTCATCGATGATGCAGGTGCGGAACTGGATGCGGCGCATAACCGCCGATTTTTCCAGCTCCTCGAGCACATCGGCGGTCAAGTCCTGGCAACGACGACGCTTATGCCGGAGTTCGCGGATACCGACTCTCGGGGTGTCGAGGATGGCGCCCTGCGGTCCGGCTGGCAGCTAGAAGAAGGGCAGGCGCGCATGTTTCACGTGAAACAGGGTGCGGTCCTAAGTAACTGAGGATTCTATGAGCGAAGAAAACTACGACTCAGGCAGCATCAAGGTGCTCAAAGGTCTGGAAGCCGTAAAAAAGCGACCCGGGATGTATATCGGCGACACGGAAGACGGCACCGGTCTGCACCATATGGTCCAGGAGCTCGTAGACAACGCCATCGATGAAGCCCTGGCCGGCCACTGCGATCAGATCGATGTCATCGTGCACGCCGAAGAAGCCATCACCGTGCGGGACAACGGCCGCGGCATTCCCGTGGACATACATCCGGAGGAAGGGGTTTCTGCTGCCGAAGTCATCATGACCACCCTGCATGCGGGCGGTAAATTCGACGACAACAGCTACAAAGTTTCCGGTGGTCTCCACGGCGTGGGCGTTTCGGTGGTGAACGCGCTTTCCGAAGAACTCCGGTTGACCGTTCGCCGTGACGGAAAAGTCTACGAACAGATCTATCGCGATGGCGTCCCACAGGCGCCGCTCACGGAGGTTGGCGAAACGGAAGGACGCGGAACGGAATGCTATTTCAAGCCGTCCGCAGAGACTTTCGGCAATATCCAGTTCCATTATGACGTGCTGGCGAAGCGGCTCCGTGAATTGGCTTTCCTCAACTCTGGTGTGGCCATCGCGCTGAAGGACGAACGCAGCGGCAAAGAAGAGGAGTTTCGCTACGAGGGCGGCCTGCGTGCCTTTGTCGAGTACCTCAATCAGAACAAAAACAGCCTGAATGAGGTCTTTCACTTCACCACCCAGCGCGACGATGGCGTTGGCGTCGAAGTTGCCATGCAGTGGAACGACAGCTTCCAGGAACAGGTGTTCTGCTATACGAACAACATCCCCCAGGGGGATGGCGGTACCCATCTGGCTGGATTCCGCAGCGCCCTGACCCGCTCCCTCAACGGCTACATCGAGCGCGAAGGCATCCTGAAAAAGGTTCAGGTGACGACCTCGGGGGACGACGCTCGGGAGGGACTGACCGCAGTGATCAGCGTGAAAGTGCCGGATCCGAAGTTCTCGTCTCAGACTAAAGACAAGTTAGTTTCCAGTGAAGTGAAGCCGGCTGTAGAACAAGAGTTGTACAGATATTTCACAGAGTATCTGGATGAACATCCTCAAGATGCGAGATCCGTAGTCACCAAGATGATCGATGCCGCGCGAGCCCGGGAAGCGGCCCGAAAGGCCAGAGAGATGACGCGCCGAAAAGGCGCTCTCGACATCGCCGGGTTGCCTGGAAAGCTCGCCGACTGTCAGGAAAAGGACCCAGCCCTGTCTGAGCTTTATCTGGTTGAGGGCGACTCCGCTGGCGGTTCTGCCAAGCAGGGGCGCGATCGCCGCACCCAGGCCATCCTGCCGCTGCGCGGCAAGATCCTGAATGTGGAAAAAGCCCGCTTCGACAAAATGTTGTCTTCCAACGAGGTCGGCACCCTGGTGACGGCGCTGGGATGCGGCATCGGCCGGGATGAATTCGACCCCGACAAGCTTCGCTATCACCGCATTATCATCATGACTGATGCCGACGTGGACGGGTCGCACATTCGAACGCTGTTGCTGACCTTCTTTTTCCGGCAGATGCCTGAGCTCGTGGAGCGGGGGCACGTCTACATTGCTCAGCCCCCGCTCTACAAAGTGAAAAAGGGTAAGCAGGAGCGCTATGTCAAAGACGACGAAGAGCTCAACGCCTATTTCCTGCAGATGGCCCTCGACGGTGCGAAGCTGCATGTGAACGCGGACGCACCGGCCATCGACGATTCGGCCCTCGAGGAGCTCGCCGCGGAGTACCGTCGCCTCCTTGGCCGTCTCGACAAGTTGTATCGCGTGTACCCGCCGGTGGTGACGCAGGCGCTCATCGACCTGCCAGCCCTGGACCTCGACAACCTGCACGATGAAGCACATATGCAGGATTGGAGTGAGCGCTTACAAACTCGCCTCGCCAGTGAAGATGCGACAGTAGCCATACAGTTAGACGCAGAGCACCAGACCTGGTGCCCGCAGGTCACCCTGAAGATCCGCGGGATCAGCGAGGAAGTGGCGCTGTCTCACAGCTTCTTCGTGGGGGCCGAGTACCGGGCGATTGCCGCCATGAGTGCGCGCCTCGAAGGCCTCCTCGAAGAGGGTGCATTCATCGAGCGTGGAGATAAGACGCAGCCGGTGGTCCGCTTCGGAGAAGCCTACGACTGGCTCCTGCAGGAGGCTCGTCGAGGCGTGGACATCCAGCGCTACAAGGGACTCGGGGAGATGAACCCCGATCAACTCTGGCAGACCACGATGGATCCCGAAGTACGCCGCATGCTGCAGGTGAGCGTCGACGACGCCATTGCTGCCGATCGCATGTTCACGACGCTCATGGGGGATCAGGTGGAGCCACGCCGGGAGTTCATCGAAGCCAACGCCCTCACGGTCGTTAATCTCGACGTCTGAGGCTCCCTGAATCAGCGGAGTGCCGCCTGGCCCTCCGCCATGAGGGAATGGGCTGCAGCGGTCAGCGTTTTGCTGTCCCGACCGGACGTTCGAATGGGCTCCATGATCTTTACACGGATCGTCCCCGGGGTCTTCTCGAGTTGATGCGCGGGCCAGTAACGGCCCGCGTCGTGAGAGATCACCAGAATCGGGACCTCTGCGGATGCTGCAAGGGCAGCGCCCCCCGCCTGGAAACGACCCAGTTCGTCCGATGGCATGCGCGTCCCTTCGGGAAAGAGCACCACCCAGATGCCCTGGGCAAGCCGATCTTTTCCCACCCGAATCAACCGCTTCAGCGCCCCGCGAGGGTTGCCGCGATCGATCGGAATGGGTTTGTTCAGGGCGAAGGCCCAGCCGAAGAACGGAATCCACAGCAGTTCCCGTTTGATGAGCGTTGCCTGCGGTGCCAGCAGCGTCTGCAGAAACAGAGTCTCCCAGGTGCTTTCGTGGCGACAGAGCACCACGCAGGGTTCCGCGGGAATATGCTCGCGGCCCTCGACTGCCACCCGGATTCCGCAGGTCCAGCGCAGCCAGAGCAGGCAGCCCCGTGTCCATATGCCGATGATGAACTGAAAACGCAGCCGATAGGGGAGGATCCAGCCGACCAGCACGGATAGCGTTCCCCAGACCAGCGTCAGTACCGAGTATCCGAAGTAAAAGAGGACTGAACGGAATTTGCGCATCAGCTTTGGGCACCGTCCCCGGTACAGCCGGCGACCAGCGCCCTGGCGAAAGCTGGCAGATCTTCATAGATGTCAGTGACGCCCAGTTTGCGGGCCGCGCTCTCAGTTCGCCGGCCGTTGCCCGTGAGCACCAGGACCGGTCGCACACCGGCCGCCAGGGCGGCCTTCAGGTCTCGCTCGGAATCGCCGACGAACAGCGTTTCTTCCGGCGCTACCGCCAGTTTATCCATGAGGTCGAGGAGCAGTCCGGGCCTCGGCTTTCGGCATCGGCAACCGGCGTCGGGCAGGTGCGGGCAATAGCTGAGCCCGGCAAGCGAACCGCCCGCGGCTTCGAGCAGTTCTTCCAGGCGCCCGTGAATGTCCGCCAGTGTTTCTTCTGTAAAGAGACCGCGGCCGACGCCTGACTGATTGGTTGCGACCGCGAGCAGAAAGCCAGCCCTGTGCAGGTCCGCAAGGGCAGCCAGCACACCCGGGAGCGGGAGGAATTCGTCCACACCTTTGACGAACTCATCGGAGTCCTGATTTATCACGCCGTCCCGGTCGAGGAGAATGAGTCTGGTCACCGGCGGTCGATTCGTCTCGGGTACAATCGCGGCGCAATCTACGGGATCAGCGATGCATGGTCAAAACCACGCCCGTAAAAGATGAACGCTGCCCCTGGTGTCTCGGCGATGCGCTTTATGAGCATTACCATGACCATGAATGGGGCATTCCCGAGAGTGATGAGAGGGCGCTTTTCGAACGACTCGTTCTCGAGGGTATGCAGGCCGGTCTTTCCTGGCTGACCATCCTGCGCAAACGCGAGCATATGGTCAGGCGCTTCCATGGCTTCGAGCCAGCCAGGCTGGCTGCGGCAGACGCTGAGGAGCTCGAAGAGTGGCTGAAGGACCCAGGCATCATCCGTCACCGCGGCAAACTCGAAGCCATGATCGGCAATGCGCAGGCCGTGGTTGAGCTCGACGGCGGTTTTGCGGAGCTGCTGTGGTCTTTCGTAGACGGTCGCCCGGAACAGCACAGCTACCGGCAACGCCAGGCCGTCCCGTCAGAGACAGAGTCGTCCAGAAAGATGGCAAAATGCCTGAAAAAGCTGGGCTTCCGTTTCGTGGGACCAACCGTCTGTTATGCCTTCATGCAGAGCGCCGGACTGGTCAATGACCATCTGGTCTCTTGCCCGGCCTTTGAACGTTGCGGCACAATCGCCGCATCTTGGACGCTCTAGCCCCCCTCATTCTGAAAGCCTGGGCGCGCTTCATGGCTCTTTTGCCCTATGGGGCAACGCGCACCGTCGGCAATGCGATTGGCAGCCTTACCTGGTTGCTGAAGCTGCGTTCTGCCAGGAACACCGAAGCAAATCTCCGCTACTGCTTTCCCGCCATGCGCGAACCGCAGCGGAAGACCCTCGCGCAACAAAGCCTCAAACACACCGGGCGCCTCATGGCAGAGGCGGGCATCATCTTTCACTGGAGCGAAGATCAGCTCAATGAGCTGATCACCGGCGTCGACGGCTTCGCACCGCTCCAGCGGGCATTGGATGAACACCGTGGCATTCTGGTGCTTGCACCCCACTTCGGGAACTGGGAGCTGTTTGCCCTGCACTTCGGTCGCTACAACTTCATGGCGCTCTATGATCCGCCAAAGATTCCAGCCATTGATAGGATGATCCGCGAGAGCCGCCAACGCACCGGTGCGACGCTGTTGCCCATCGACGCCCAGGGTGTGCGCGGTGTTCTGCAGAGTCTGAAGCGCGGTCAACCCGTGAGCATTCTGCCCGATCAGGTTCCGACCCGCAGCGCCGGCGTCTACGCGCCGTTCTTCGAACGGCCTGCCCTTACCATGACCTTTGCCCATCGACTCATTCGCAGTACCGACCCCCTGGTGGTCCTTGGCACCTGCACCCGACGCGAGGACGGCTTCCGCATTGCCTTTCATGAAGTCGATCCTGCCATTCATTCCGAGGACGTTGACGAGTCTGTTAGAGCCATGAACGCGGCAATTGAAGCCATCGTCCGCAAAGATCCGGCTCAGTATCAGTGGGAGTACAAGCGCTTCAAGAAACCGCCGCCCGATGGTGTGGACCCCTACAAGCCGGATCGTGGTGCTGCGGCCGGTAAGGACGGGTCATCGAGGAGCAATGCTGGTACCGGCGGTTCCGGCAAAGGGAGTCGCGGCGGGTCGAAGGGCGGTGGTCGCAGAGCGGCCTGACCTTCAGCGTCGCCAGAAGGCGGGCGTGAACAGCACCAGCAGTGTGAAAATCTCCAGACGCCCGAGCAGCATGGCGAAGGTCAGCCCCCACTTGATCGGGTCATCGAGCCCCGCGTAGTTCGCCGCCACATCCCCGAGACCAGGGCCGAGGTTGTTCAGGCAGGCCCCCACGGCGGAAAACGCGGTGGTGAAATCGAGTTCTGAGAAACCCATGACCATGGTCACCATGGTCAAGAAGGTGATCACGTAGATTGCGAAGAATCCCCACACCGCCTCGATCACCCGGTCGGGCACCTTCTGCCGGCCGAGCTTGACTGGAAAAACGCCGTTCGGGTGGATCAGGCGTCGGATCTCTCGAACGCCCTGCAGATAGATGAGCAGCACACGAATGATCTTGATACCGCCAGCCGTTGAGCCGGCGCAGCCGCCGGCAAAGGCCGCAAAGATCAGCAGCACGGGCGCAACCGACGGCCAGATGCTGAAGTCGGTGGTCGCATAGCCCGTCGTCGTGGCGATGCTCACCGCATGAAACACTCCTTCCCGAATCGGTTCCTCCGACGCGCCGGGGTAACGGATCAGCACGACGCAGACGATGATCGTGACGACGGTCAACACGAAGAGATAGGCGCGGACTTCCGGATCGCGCAGATAAAGGAAGGGGTTCTTCCGATTGATCACCACGAAATGCAGGCCGAAGTTCACACCGGCGATGATCATGAAAACGATGGCCACGGCCTCGACGGCAGGATTGTCGAAAAAGCCGATGCTGGCGTCGTGGGTCGAGAAGCCGCCGATGGCGACGGTCGAGAAACTGTGCGCCATGGCGTCGAAGAAACTCATGCCCGCGGCCCAGTAAGCGAGCAGGCAGGCAATGGTGATGCCGAGATAGAGGTACCAGAGCGCTTTCGCTGTTTCAGTGATGCGCGGCGTGAGTTTCGAATCTTTCACCGGGCCCGGCGATTCCGCGCGATAGAGCTGCATGCCACCGATTCCGAGCATGGGCAGGATGGCCACGGCGAGGACGATGATGCCCATGCCGCCGAACCACTGCAGTATCTGCCGATAGAAAAGAATGGACCTGGGGAGATCGTCCAGCCCGACGATCACCGTTGCTCCCGTGGTCGTCAGCGCCGACAAGGATTCAAACGCTGCATCGGTAAAAGAGAGGTTCAGGGACTCGGAAAGGTAGAGGGGAATGGAGCCGAACAGCCCGAGGCCGAGGTAGAAGAGCACGGTGACCAGAAAGCCGTCGCCGCTTCTGAGTTCACGGCGACCCCGGCCCGCAATCATCAGTGCGAGGCCGACGACGAGCGTGATGGCGAAGCCGATGCCGAAGGTGGCGTAAGTGTTCTCGTCGTAGGCGAGGGCGACGAGCATGGGTGCGGCGATCACCGTGCTGAAGACCGTGAGCAGGATGCCCGTGACTTTCAGGATGACCGCGAGGTGCATGCCGGATGATCAGAAGAAGGTCAGGCCGACCTGGAAAAGGCGTTCCACCGCGGCAACCTGGCGTTTGTCGACGAGGAACAGGATGACGTGATCGTCGGATTCGACCACAACGTCGTCATGACCAATGAGCACCCGTTCGCCACGGACGATAGCGCCGATGCTCGTACCCGGCGGCAGGTCGATGTCGCGGATGGCCCGGCCGACCACCTTCGAGCTCTTCTCGTCGCCGTGGGCGATCGCCTCTAAGGCTTCCGCAGCACCGCGGCGGAGGCTGTGAACTTTCACCACGTCGCCCCGCCGGACATGGCTCAAGAGCGAGCTTGTGGTGGCCATTTGCGGCGAGATGGCAATATCGATCTCCCGGCCCTGCACGAGATCGACGTAGGCGGGTTTGCCGATCAGCGTGATGACCTGCCGGCAGCCGAGA
The DNA here is from genome assembly GCA_965230005.1 of Pseudomonadales bacterium. Lineage (GTDB taxonomy): Bacteria > Pseudomonadota > Gammaproteobacteria > Pseudomonadales > Azotimanducaceae > SZUA-309. The sequence goes on along the minus strand of OZ245934.1, from coordinate 3,564,645 downwards.
TCCTTGGCCAGGAGCGAGGACATGATGTTCACTTCATCGTCATTGGTGACGGCGCAGAAGGCGTCGCACTGCTCGATGTTCTCTTCCAGGAGCAGATCCCGGTCCGTGGCATTCATGTTCAGGACCACGGAGTTGTCGAGGGTTTCGGCCAGCCACTGGCATCTTTCCGGGCTGTATTCGAGGACCTTCACCGAGAAGTAGGGCTCGATGGCCCGAGCCAGGGCCGTGCCGATGTTGCCGCCGCCGGCGATCATGACGCGTTTGAAAGGCCGTTCGACGCGCCGCAGTTCCGCCATGACCGCGTTGATGTGCTCCGACGCGGCGATGCAGAAGACCTCGTCGTCCGCTTCAATCACCGTCGTGCCCGTCGGCACGATGGCCTGACCGCGGCGGAAGATGGCGGCCACCCGCATGTCCACCTTCGGCAGGTGCTCCTTGAAGAAGGACAGTTCCTGGCCGACCAGGGGTCCGCCGTAGTAGGCCTTCACGGCCACCAGCTGCACGCGACCGTCGGCGAAATCGAGCACCTGAAGCGCGCCGGGGTGTTCGAGAAGTTGGCGGATGTTGTCCGTTACCACCTGCTCCGGATTGATGAGCACGTCGATGGGCATGTGCTCTTTCGAGAAGAATCCCTCGCGGGTGAGGTAGGAAGAGGATCGAATCCGGGCGATCTTCGTCGGCGTGCGGAACAGCGAATAGCACACCTGGCAGGCGATCATGTTCACCTCGTCCGAGGAGGTCACGCTGATCAGCATGTCGGCGTCGTCGGCGCCGGCCCGGCGCAGCACGTCCGGGTGTGAGCCCCAGCCCTGGATCGTCTGGATGTCGAGCTTGTCGCGGAGCGTCTCGAGGGCAACCTCGTCGTGGTCAACGAGGGTAATGTCGAAAGCTTCGTTCGCCAGGTTGGCTGCAAGGGTACCGCCGACCTGCCCGGCACCAATGATGAGAATCTTCATGGCGCGCGCATCTTAACTCGCTTTCTCCCGGTGGGTTAGCCGGGCGAAGTAAAAGCCGTCGACGCTCCGATTCGGCATCCAGCTGGGCGCGGTCGGCGCCACTTCCGTTTGCTCGGTTGTTGCTTCGCTGACGCTCGCAGCCGGGAGTGGCAGCAGCTGCCAGCCCTGGCGCGTTTTGATGCCGGTGGGCAGTTCGATGGGCCGGCTGCGAACCGCCCCGGCCGTTTCCTCGAGGAAGGTCTCGATGATGTCGTCGTTCTCTTCGGCGAGCAGCGAACAGGTGCAATACAGAAGCGTGCCCTCGGTACTGAGCATCGGCCAGAGATTGCGCAGAAGGTCGAGCTGCAGCCGCTGATAGTCGGCGAGGTCCTCGGGTTTTCTGAGCAGGCGGATGTCCGGGTGGCGACGCAGGGTGCCGGTCCCCGAGCAGGGCGCATCGATGAGGATGGCGTCAAAAGGTGCAACTGCGTCGCCGGTGGCCCAGTCGCGTCCGGTGGCGTCCGCGCGGCGAAGCGTTACGGTCTCATGGCCGAGCCGCGCCGCTTCTGCCTCAAGATGGGCATACCGTGTTTCTGACCGCTCGATGCCCACGATTTCCGCTTCCGGAAGCCGCTCCCTCAGGTGAAACAGCTTTCCGCCGGGTGCTGCGCAGGCATCCAGGACCCGTTTGGGCTGACCGTCCGCCAGCAGCGCGGCGGCGAACTGGGCGCCGGCGTCCTGGACGGAAAGCGTTCCGCTTTGATAGCCCGGGAGGTTTCTGACGGGTACCGGCTGGTCCAGAATGAGCGTTTCCGGCAGCCAGCCTTTTCCGGCCCGGATGCCCTCGGCGGCCAGCGCCTCCAGACACTGACCGCTGGTCGCTTTGCGGGCGTTGACGCGCAGCACCATCGGCGCACGCTCAAGCGTGGCTTTGGCAAGACCGGCGTACTGAGCCGGATACTGTGCATGGAGCCTCTCCGCGAGCCACGCCGGGAATTCGACCGAATGTTTGTTCGGGTGTATGCCGGCAGCAGGATCACGGCCGGATTTCACTTGCTCCAGGCGCTCTCGTGCGATGCCGCGCAGCACGGCATTAACGAGGCCCCGGGCCCAGGGTTTCTTCAGGCCGCGGCAGGCGTTAACGGTTTCATTGATCGCTGCATGGTCCGGAATCCGAAGGTACAGGAGTTGGTAAGCGCCCACTAACAGCAGGCAGCGAAGATCCAGATCTTTACTTCGCAGGGGCTTCTGCACGTGCGCGTCTACCCGTTCCGCGAGTTCGTAATAGTGCCTTAGCGTGCCGTAGACGAGTTCGCTCAGCAGCGCAGAACCCTGTTCCTTCGAGTCCGCGAGTTCATCTTCCTGGGGCGACGACGGATCTTTACCGAACGATTGGTCGGTCGTTTTGCCCTCGTAAACGACCCGCACAATAACTCGTGCTGCACGCACGCGGTCCTGGCTGGCGCCCCCTGGCGCCCGCCCTTTGGGCGTCACGGCGCATCGCCGGAGTCATCTCCGGCGCGATCGAGTCCAGGCGCAAGCACCGCCCCCGTAAAGATCAACCCGCCGTAGCCGTTCGCTGCAGCCTTCGCCGTCATGGCCGTGCCTTTACCCCGGTTGAGCTTCAGGGCATTGATGCTGACGGCGCCTGAACCACAGGCGACCTTCAAGCCGCTCCTGTTGATTTCGGTGATGGTGCCGGGGACTGCATCACTCCCCGCGGGTCCGGCCGCCGCTTCCAGCAAGGTGATCCGGGCGGGGCCGCGGTCGTCCTCGCCATATACGGTGACCGGTAGACGATCGGCCAGGGCGTTGATGTGGCGGGCAATCGATTCCGCGCTTCCGCGCCAATCGATGACTCTATCGGCGGCCGTGAGCTTGCTGGCGTAAGTCGCCCCCTGGTCCGACTGGGGGAATGGGGTGAGTTCCTCGAGCCTCGGGAGCGTCTCCAGGAGCAGCTGCGAACCGAGCTCGGCCAGTCGAGCCTCCAGGACGCCGCCGCTTTCGCCAGCATCGATGGCCGTTTCCCGGCAGACGTAGACGGGGCCGGTATCAAGGCCCTCGTCCATTTTCATGAGACAGACGCCAGTTCGTTCGTCCCCGGCCATGATGGCCCGCTCCACCGGTGCCGCCCCCCGCCAGCGTGGCAGGAGCGAAGCGTGCACGTTCAGGCAGCCCAGGCGTGGCGCTTCGAGGATATCGCGCTTCAGTATGATGCCGTAGGCGGCAACGATCAGCAGGTCCAGACCATAGGCGCCAAGATCGAAGCCTTTCAGATTCGCGGGGTTTTCGACAGTCAGATCGGCCTGCAGGGCACAGCGTTTGACGGCCGATGGGGTCGTCTTTCGCCCCCGGCCGGTGGGCCGGTCTGGCTGAGTGAGTACTAACTCAGGGCGACAGCCCCCGGCCAGCAGACCTTCCAGCAGCGTTGCGGCGAATTCAGGGGTTCCGGCGAAGCCGAGCTTCAGCGTGTCAGGCACGTATGCGGTGCTGCTTTTCCAGCTTCTTGCGGATGCGGGTGCGCTTCAGACCGGAGAGATAGTCGACAAACAGTTTGCCGTCGAGATGGTCGACCTCGTGCTGCACGCAGATTGCCAGGAGACCGTCGTACTCGGCACTGATGCGGTCGCCGTTGCGATCGAGGGCGTTGACGCGAACCTGGTCGAAGCGGGTGACCGGCTCGTAGAAACCCGGCACGGAGAGACAGCCCTCTTCCGTTTCTATGCGCTCGCCGAAGGGCTCGAGCTCGGGATTGATGAAAGCGTGCGGCTGGTCCCGGTTTTCCGAGACGTCCACGACGATGATGCGACGGTGGACGTTGACCTGGCTGGCGGCCAGACCGATACCAGGCGCGTCGTACATGGTCTCGAACATGTCGTCGATCAATTGCCGGACTTCATCGTCTACGACCTTGACGGGTTTGGCTTTCGTGCGAAGCCGTTGATCGGGAAATTCGAGGATGTCGAGAATTGCCATTTTGGGGTCGTATCAGGTGGTTTGCGAGCTAGGTCCGCGTGGCCCTCGGCCACTGTGAACTATCTCTAGTATTGGTCTAATTCAGGCTGCTAAGATTGTGAAGAGTATAAACTTTTTCCTCGGATCCGCAGCTTAGAAGCCGGGCCCCGATGGATCGGTGAGCCGCCCTCTGAAGGCAGGAAACGACAGGGTGTATCGGCCATTGCCGATGAGCTGATCATGATAGCAGCTCGAAGTAAAAGGAACTTCAAAACATGCTTCGGAACATGACCCGCGCACTGCGCTTCGCCAGCATCGGATTGCTCGCGAGCCTCGCCACGGTAGCCACCAACGCCGCTGAAGATCTGAACCGGTACCTCAAAGACGATCACCCCGACGTTTACACGGTGGTAAAGGGCGACACGCTGTGGGATATCTCCGGGAAGTTCCTCGAGCGCCCCTGGCTCTGGCCGGAAATCTGGCGCATCAACCCGCAGATCAACAATCCCCATCTGATTTACCCCGGTGACCAGATTGCCCTGGTGTACATCGATGGTCAGCCGCAGCTGGTCCTCGAGCGGGGTCAGGCAGGCCGCACCGTCAAGGCGACGCCTTCGGGCACGGACAAGCTGACCCCGGAAGTCCGCTACGAGCCCCTCGAATCGGCGATTCCGACGATCCGTCTCGACGCGATCCAGTCTTTCCTCGTGCAGAACCGCATTGTCGAGCCGGGCGTCATGGACGCGGCACCTTACGTGGTGCAGGGCGACAGCGAACGGCTGGTTCTGGGCGCCGGCGACCGTCTCTACGTACGCGGCGTGCTGCCCGAGTCCGAGAGTTTCAACGTTGTTCGCAAGGGCCCGCTCTACGTCGATCCCAAAACCCAGGAAGTACTGGGCCGGGAAGCCACCTATATTGGGCTTGGCCAGGCGGTCGCGCAGGACAACGACATCGCCACCATGCTCATGACCGATACCCGCGAAGAGGTTCAGATCGGCGATCGGGTGCTGCCCACCGAGGAGCGTCGCGTCGACTCGACCTTCTTCCCGAGCGCTCCTGAGGCGGACGTGAACGGCGAAATCATTTCCGTCTTCGGCGGTGTGAGCCAGGTTGGCCAGTTCGACGTGGTCGTGATCAATCGCGGCGAACGGGAAGGCATGGCGATCGGCAACGTGCTCGCCATCTATAAGAAAGGCGCGGTTGCCCGTGATCGCGTTGCCAACGAAACGATCCGTCTGCCGAGCGAACGCGCGGGATTGCTCATGATCTTCCGGACCTTCGAGAAGCTCTCCTACGGACTCGTCATGGTGACCGAGCGGCCGCTCGCCATCCGCGACGAGGTCCGTAATCCCTAGGTCCCACGCTCGCCGGCGTCATACGCTGGCGACGGTAAACGACTGACTCTGCTGGCGCCCGATTCGGGCGCTTCGCATAGTTGGATTCCCGGAAAATCCCTGAGCTTTGCTTGCCTCGCAGTGACTCTAAATCTGACTCTGGCGAACGTCCCGCGCTGACGGACTCCGCGCTGGCCTTGTCGTTGCTTACGACGATGTTCAGCCGTAAGGATCTGCGCGCCAGGCTGCTCGCCACCCCGGATCCGCTTGGCGTCTGGCTGCACGCCACAGCGCCATCGGCGGTCGGAGGGGGACCGCGAGGGCAACGCCGGCGTCTTACCCTGCAGCGCCGGGCCTTCGAAGGGCTCGGGATTGCGTTGTTGCCGATTGCGCCCGATCAGCCGCCTGCGAGTCTGGCTGCCATCCCGGATGCCCCGCTGCTGCTCTATGGTCGGGGTGATCTTGCGGCGCTGGAAGGCACGGCCGTCGCCATCGTTGGCGCCCGCCGTGCAACAAGGAGTGGACTTGAGCTTGCAGCTGAACTCGCTTTCGAGCTGGCCCGGGCCGGTGTAACCATCGTCAGCGGTCTGGCCCTCGGCATCGATGCGGCGGCCCATCGCGGTGCCATCGATGGCGGCGGCCGGTCCATTGCCGTGCTCGGCAGCGGCGTCGATCGCTGTCAGCCGGTCGCCAATGCACCGCTGGCCAGGGCCCTCATCGATACGGGAGGACTCCTGCTCAGCGAATACGCGCCGGGCACCTCTGCCCGGCCGCACCACTTTCCTGAGCGGAACCGACTGATTTCGGGCCTCGCGACCGCCGTTGTGGTCGTCGAAGCTGCAAAAGGCAGCGGATCGCTGATCACCGCCCGCCTTGCGCTCGAGCAGGGGCGGGATGTGCTGGCGGTGCCCGGACAACCGGGCCTGCCCAACAGCAGCGGTACGAACGGACTGCTGAAAGCCGGGGCGGCACTCGTGGAGACTGCCGCTGACGTGCTGGCAGCCGTCGGCCGGGATCTACCGGATTTCGGCGTCGCCTCGCGGGTTGCCGTCGAAGCGCCGGCCGACCCCGTGGGCCAGGCGTTGCTGGACTGTCTGGATGGGGTCGCCAGGAGCCCCGACAGTCTGGCGCTGACCCTCAATCTGTCGCCCGCAGACTGCGCCATTCAGCTCACAGAGCTGGAACTGGGCGGATTTGTTCAGCGTGTGCCCGGCGGTTATATTCGGCGCCCCGCCGGGTTCTGACTGGCGACCGGGTCCCGACTGCCCAAAAGGAACGTTCATGAAGTTTGCCCTGAGCGGCGACCGGCCTCCAGGTCCAACCCGGATTACCCGTCCATGACGAGCATCGACCGCTATGCGGTAGTGGGCCATCCGGTCAGCCACTCGCTCTCGCCGCGGATTCACCAGGCCTTTGCTCAAGAGACCGGACAGAGCCTGCGTTATGACAGGATTGAAGCGCCCGTCGACGGCTTCGCCGAAACCGTCGCGGCGTTCTTCAGAGAGGGTGGCAGGGGCGTGAACGTCACGGTGCCCTTCAAAGGCGAAGCCGCTGAGTGGGTGGATCGTTGCAGCGACCATGCCGCCTTCGCCGGGGCCGTCAATACCATCGTTCTCGAGGAAGACGGCAGCCGCGCCGGGCACAATACGGACGGTGCTGGACTCATGCTCGATCTCGACCGGCTGCTCCGTCCGGGCGCCGCCGGTCTGCGGGTGCTGCTCCTGGGCGCTGGTGGTGCTGCGCGCGGGGTGGCCCGGCCGCTCATGGAAGGCCTGGCGCGGGAGCTGGTCATTGCCAATCGCACCCTGGCCCGCGCCGAGGCGCTTGCGGGAAAGCTGAGCCAGATCAGTGAGCGGCCCGTGAATACCCTCGCTTTCGATGAACTCAAGGGAGGCTTCGACCTCGTGATCAATGCGACTTCTGCCGGCCTCGATGACGCCGTACCGCCGATCGCGCCGTCGGTCGTCCAGGGCGCCTTCTGCTACGACATGGTCTACGGCGGCGAAACGGCCTTCTGCCGCTGGTCGCGGGAAGCCGGGGCGGCGGCAGTCGCCGATGGCCTTGGGATGCTCGTGGGCCAGGCGGCCTTCGCCTTCGAGCTCTGGCGGGGGGAACGCCCTGACGTGGGGCCCGTGCTCGAGCTGCTGGAGGCGGGATCGTGAGCCGGCCACGATTTATCGCCGGTGCCGTGTGCCCCAGCTGCGGCGTCATGGACCGGCTGCAGTTCCTCGACGAAGCCCGGAGCCGGCGGCGCTGTGTGGCCTGCGGCCATGAAGACGACCTCGACTCGGCCAGCAGTCAGGCACCGAAGAACCGTCTCGACGGCGCTCTGAAAAGCACCGATGCCGGTGCCGTTGCCCAGCCGGTGCGGATCCTCGGCGTTCCAGCCAGCAAGGATCGTTCGGATCCTGCCGATTGACCGACAGTCGGTCAGCCAGAAACCCGCTCTAACGCGTTGAAAGCCTAGCGTTTCTGTCGGGATTTATTGTCAATTGGAGGCCGCGCAGTATAATTCGCGCTGCCAGTCAGGGGTGCTCACACCGGGGTAAGCGGTTCGGCAAAGAACCCGCCTTACAGAGTCCTCACTGAGCCATGTCTGAGGAGTTGTCTCAACTTCCTGGAGAGTAAAGCGTTCGCTCGGGGCCGGGGGAGGTTTTGTGAGTGAATCAGGTCGGCCGTCGCAGACGATGGCGGGCCTTTCGTCGCTCCCGGGAATTGCAGCGGCGTCCACCGCAGCAATGCTTCAGACGGGTTTTCGGGAGTGGATCGTTGCGCGTCGCCGAAGAGTAGACCGCAGCCGTGCGCCCACCTGACTCAAGAGAATTCTCAAGGATACGCAAGGTGCCTAAGGTGAATGATAGAAGGCTAACGCCAGTGGCCCGGCTTGTTGTCGGGTTTGTTCTTGCCCTCGTTGCGGTCGGGGCAGGAGCGGACGAACTCAACATGACGCCTGGCGTCACGGAGATCAGCCGTTCGATTTTCGACCTGCACATGCTGATCTTCTACATCTGTGTAGCGATCGGCGTCGTCGTGTTCGGAGCCATCTTCTGGTCGCTCATCCACCACCGGAAGTCCTCCGGTCAGGAGCCGGCGCAGTTTCATGAAAGCACCAAGCTCGAGATCGCCTGGACGCTGGTGCCGACGCTGATCCTGATCGCCATGGCCTACCCGGCGACGCAGGTGCTGGTGGCCATGTACGACACCGGCGGCGAAGACCTCAACATCGAGGTGCGCGGCTATCAGTGGAAGTGGCAGTACAAATACCTGGACGACGACTTCAACTCGACCTTCGGCTTCTTCTCCAACATGAAGACGTCGCAGGACGAGATCCGCGGTCGTAGTGAAAAAGGCGAGTTCTACCTGCTGGACGTTGATGAGCCGCTGCGCATTCCCACCAACCGCAAAGTGCGTTTCCTGATCACGGCGGAAGACGTGATTCACGCCTGGTGGGTGCCTGAGTTCGGCATCAAGCGCGACGCGATCCCCGGCATGCTCAACGAACTCTGGACGATCGTCCCGGAGCCGGGCATCTACCGGGGCCAGTGCACCGAGCTATGCGGCAAGGACCATGGCTTCATGCCCATCGTCGTGCACGCCATGCCGGAAGAAGAGTACGACGCCTGGTATGCCGAGCGCCTCGTCGCAGAAGAAGCGCGTAAAGAAGCGCTCTCGAAAACCTTCACGGAAGACGAGCTGATGGCGCAGGGTGAGCAGGTTTACGCCACCTACTGCGCCTCCTGCCACCAGCCGAATGGCAAGGGTGTACCGCCCGTGTTCCCGGCCATCGACGGCAGCGCCATTGCCACCGGTCCTCGGGAAGACCACCTGAACATCATCGTAAATGGTAAGTACGGGACCGCCATGCAGGCCTTCGGGAAGCAGCTGGACGCCGCACAGATTGCCGCGGTGACGCATTACCAGCGCCACAGCTGGAGTAACAATACCGGCGACATCACGCAGCCGCGCGACGTCATTGAATTCACCGCCAGCCAGGAGTGACAGGCAGCCATGAGTGAAGTTGTAGAAGCAGGACACGCCCACGACGACGACCATCACGACCATGGCCCGGATAAGGGTCTGGCGCGCTGGCTGTTTACCACCAACCACAAAGACATCGGCACGCTGTATCTCTGGTTCAGCTTCCTGATGTTCATGATCGGCGGCGTGCTGGCCCTTGGCATCCGCGCCGAGCTCTTCCAGCCCGGTCTGCAGTTCGTTAATCCGGAATTCTTCAACCAGCTGACGACCAACCACGGTCTCATCATGGTTTTCGGGGCGATCATGCCCGCCTTCGTTGGTCTGGCTAACTGGCTGGTGCCGATGATGGTCGGCGCGCCGGACATGGCGCTGCCGCGCATGAACAACCTGTCCTTCTGGATCCTGCCGTTCGCCTTCGGAATGCTGATTTCCACGCTGTTCATGGAAGGTGGCGGCCCGAACTTCGGCTGGACCTTCTATGCACCGCTGTCCACGACGTACGCGCCGGATACGGTCACCTACTTCATTTTCGGCGTCCACCTCATGGGTGCGTCGTCGATCATGGGCTCCATCAACATCATCGCCACGATCCTGAACATGCGCGCGCCGGGCATGACGCTCATGAAGATGCCGCTGTTCGTCTGGACCTGGCTGATCACCGCTTACCTGCTGCTGGCCGTTATGCCGGTCCTCGCTGGTGCGGTCACGATGATGCTCTTCGACATTCACTTCGGCACCAGCTTCTTCAATGCAGCCGGTGGCGGTGACCCGGTCATGTTCCAGCACATCTTCTGGTTCTTCGGGCACCCGGAGGTCTACATCATGATCCTGCCGGCCTTCGGTATCGTCTCGCAGATCATTCCGACCTTCGCGCGCAAGCCGCTCTTCGGCTATGACTCCATGGTGTACGCCACGGCGTCCATCGCCTTCCTGTCGTTCATCGTCTGGGCACACCACATGTTCACGGTGGGCATGCCCCTCGCCGGACAGCTGTTCTTCATGTACGCGACCATGCTGATTGCCGTGCCGACCGGGGTGAAGGTTTTCAACTGGGTGGCCACGATGTGGAAAGGGGCAATGACCTTCGAGACGCCCATGCTCTTTGCCATCGCGTTCGTCATTCTGTTTACGATCGGCGGTTTCTCGGGGCTCATGCTCGCGATCACCCCCGCGGACTATCAGTACCACGACACCTACTTCGTGGTAGCACACTTCCATTACGTGCTCGTGCCCGGCGCGCTGTTCTCGATCATTGCCGCCGTTTACTACTGGCTGCCGAAGTGGTGTGGCCGCATGTATGACGAGTCCCTCGGCAAGCTGCACTTCTGGCTGTCGTTCATCGGTGTGAACGTCACCTTCTTCCCACAGCACTTCTCAGGGCTGGCCGGCATGCCGCGTCGGATCCCTGATTACGCCCTGCAGTTCGCGGACTTCAACATGCTGTCTTCCATCGGCGCGTTCATCTTCGGCTTCTCGCAGCTGCTCTTCCTCTACCTCGTGATCAAGGCTATCCGCTCCGGCGAGCCGGCCACCGATCGCGTCTGGGAAGGCGCGCACGGCCTCGAGTGGACGCTGCCCTCGCCGGCGCCCTACCACTCGTTCACGCATCCGCCGAAGGTCACGGACGCGGAAGCGCACAGCTGATCGCGGCGCTTCAGGCAGACAGCAGGAACAGTTACGCATGAGCACGGTCCAGGCGAACCATGGCAAGACGGTGAGGAAACTCGTGTTCCTCGTCGTCGGAATGTTCGCCTTCGGCTGGGCCCTGATCCCTTTGTATGACCTGATCTGCGAGGTCACGGGACTGGGCGGCGACACCGGTGGCCAGTACACCTACGACCCCGCCGACCAGCGGGTCGACCGCAGCCGGCTGGTGAAGGTGAATTTCATCACCAACACCAATCAGGGCATGGTCTGGGATTTCTGGTCCGATAAAGGGGGCATGCGCGTGCACCCGGGAGAGCTCAACGAAGCCGTCTTCTATGTGAAAAACACCACGGACAGACGCATGGTCGGTCAGGCCATCCCGTCCGTGGTACCGCTGACGGCGGCCGAGTACTTCCATAAGACCGAGTGCTTCTGCTTCGAGTCGCAGGTGCTCGAGCCTGGCGAAGAGATGGCGATGCCCATGCGCTTTATCGTCGACGCGAATCTACCGGACAACGTCCAGTCGATCTCGCTCTCTTACGCGCTATTCGACATCACGGAACTTTCAGGCGGTCAGGAGCGGCCTGAAGGATCCAGCACCCAAACGCTTGGCGGCGGTTAGCTGCAGGCCGGTGCAAACCCTAAGAATCTAGATCGGGAGTGAATACACATGGCTAGCCAAACAGACCCTTCGGTCTACTACGTGCCTCACAACGGATGGTATCCGGTGTGGATCGCGTTCGGCGCCTTCATGTTGCTGGCGGGCTTCGGCACCTGGCTGAATGACATCAAGTCGGGGGCGGATACCAGCACCTGGATGATGTGGGTCGGCGGCCTCGTGCTCGCCGTCGTGCTTTTCTACTGGTTCGCCAAGGTCATCGAGGAGAATCAGCAGGGGCTCGCCAATGAGCAGCTGAAACGCTCCTACGTATGGGGCATGGGCTGGTTCATCTTCTCGGAGGTCATGTTCTTCGCCGCCTTCTTCGGCGCCCTGTTTTATGCCCGAACCTTTGCGGTCGCCTGGCTCGGCGGTGAAGGGGCAAAAGGGCTGACGGGTGACTACCTCTGGCCGGATTTCTCCGCGGAGTGGCCGGTGATGAGTAATCCGGACAACGCTCTCTTCGAGGCGCCCGCACAAAGCATGGAATCGCCGGGGGTACTGGGTTGGGGCTCGTACCTGCCCTTCTGGAACACGGTGATCCTGCTCACCTCTTCCGTGACCGTGCACTTTGCCCACACGGCCATTAAAAACCAGGCGCGCGCCAAGCTCATTGGCTGGCTGGGCCTGACCGTGGCTCTCGGCGTGATCTTCCTGGTGCTGCAGGCCTGGGAGTACGTGCATGCCTACAACGACCTGGGTCTGACCCTCTCGAGCGGGATCTACGGCTCCACCTTCTTCATCCTCACGGGTTTTCACGGTTTTCACGTGACCCTGGGTACTTTCATCCTGATCGTATCGCTGGCGCGAGCCATCAAAGGGCACTTTGCGCCGGAGGATTGCTTCGGCTTTGAAGCAGCGTCCTGGTACTGGCACTTCGTCGACGTGGTCTGGGTCTGCCTGTTCTTCTTCGTTTACGTGTTCTAAAGGACGCGAAAGACAGTCAGAAAAAAAGCGGGCCCTGAGCCCGCTTTTTTGTGCCTGGTGATCGAGCCGCCGGAAGCGGCAGCGGAGGTCACTGGGGCAATCGACTAAGGTGGGGGTTACTGCGGGTCGATTTCCCCGGCTGCGTTCTGCGAGGCCTGGTCATAATTGTGCCACGGCGCGTTGGTGCCCATGCGCAGCTGGCCCGTATAGAGCCCGTAAAAAATGGTCCCCAGCAGGGCCGCGGCGAGCGTTACGCGTACGCCGAGCGCATGCAGTGTTCGCCGGGAATCGGGTTTGTTGCTGTCCTTGAAGAGGAACACGAGACCGCTCATGAGGCTTGCGATGACGCCGATGAGCAGAACGAAAATGATGATCTTGATGGTCATGAGAAGGTCGGTCCCAACACTGGATAAAGCAGGTAACGGAGTCGCTCGAATGGAAAACCAGGAATGGTCAGCCTGACGAAGGTGCTGATCGCGGCGAGCAGACCCCAGGGCAGTTGCGGCCGGGGCTCGGTCACTTTAACTGAATGCCCAAAACGCGTCAGCAGGGTCATGGTTGGCCGTCATGCGTGAAATTGGTGTCGCCCGCCGTTTTCGGCCCGGCTGGAAGATGAGCCTGTTTGTGGCTCTGTTCCTGCCGCTGACCCTCGGGCTGGGCAACTGGCAGCTCGAACGGGCCGAGGAAAAACGGGCCTTTGAGGCCGCTTACTTGGAGCGCATTGGTGCCCGGGCGGTTTCGCCCGGCGACTCGATCGCCGACTTTCAGCGCCTGCGCCTCGTTGGCCGCTACGAGCAGGGCCGTGACTTTCTGCTCGACAATCAGACCAGAGAAGGCGCCGTCGGCTTTGCGGTGATCTCTGTGTTTCAGGCCAACGATGGCCGGCGCTGGCTCATTAACCGGGGTTTTCTGGTCGGCGATCGCAGCCGCCGCTCCCTCCCCGAGGTCACCACGCCGGAAGATGAGCTGACCATTGTGGGACTCGTCTGGCCGGAACTCGGCCTTTTGCCGGTGTTCGGCGAAGATCGCTGGGCCGACGGCTGGCCAAAGGTGATTCAGCGCCTGGAGGTGGCAAGAATGGCGGCCTTTCTGGACAATGCCGAGCCCCGGGAGCTGCGCCTCGAGGCAGGACAGCCCGGTGTCTTCGAAGCGGCGCCGACGTTGTTGAACATGCCGGCGAGCAAGCACAGGGGTTATGCGGTGCAGTGGTTTGGCCTCGCCACCGCGTTGACCATTGGTTTTCTGATAATTGGATTCAGACGGGATGACAGACACACCTGACACCATGAGCACCGAGGACCGAACGGCTCGGAATCGAAAACTGCTCCTGGCCATGTTCGCGATTGCCTTCTTTACCCTCGGCTCGTCCTGGCTGCTGTTTTATCTTGCCCAGGACGGCGGCGTCTGGGGCACGACCAACAAAGGCACCTTCGTTGACCCGCCGGTGACCGCGGCAGACCTCGAGCTCCTGCAGGCAAACGGCCAACCGCTCCTGGAAGGCCAGACCTGGTGGCTCTGGGTGGTGTCCGACGGCGTTTGTGCCGAAGACTGTGCGGAAGCCGTTTTTCAGATGCGGCAGCTGCACGTGTTGTTGAACAAAGACATGGACCGGGTGCAGCGGGGCCTGGTCACGCGGCCCGGGGCAGAGCAACCGGTCCTCGCCGAATACCCGAAGCTCGTGCCCCTCCAGGGTTCCCTGGAAGGCCTGGTCAACGGCATCTACATCGTCGATCCCATTGGCAATCTGGTGCTCTATTACCCCTGGTCCGATGGTGGCCGACCGGTCCTCGACGATCTGAAAAAGCTCCTGAAGCTCAGTCAGATCGGATGATGCCGCCGTCGCAGGGCGGCGCCCGCTGACGCCGGAATATCCGGTCAGACAGGCAGGCAGAACCGCATAGCTCCCGGCTTGAGGAGTGAGGCAGATGGCTGCGTTTTCCAGTAGAATGCGCGCCCGCGAAGGCACGCGGAGTCGGTTTCGGGAAATCTGATGACGGGATCAGGTTCCACAGCAGAAGAAAAACCGCACGACAGCCGGCGCCGACGATCCAGGATTCCACGAGGACTACGGTGAGCGAACTGACCATCGCCAGCGCCAGCTGGCGTGATTATCTTGAGATGACGAAACCGCGGGTGGTGCTGCTCATGCTGCTCTGCGCGCTCGTGGGTATGTTCCTGGCGGTCCCGGGTATGGTGCCTTGGGACGTGCTGGTTTTCGGACTGACAGGCATCGCCCTCGTGGCCGGCTCCGCCGCGGTCGTCAATCACATTGCCGATGCAGAAATCGACGCGCGCATGGCGCGAACTCGAGAGCGTCCGGTTGCTACCGGCCGGGTAGACAGCACTCGGGGCCTTGTCTTTTCGGCGGTTACCGGCATCGCCGGCATGTTGATCCTTTACTTCGGCGTTAACCCGCTCACGGCCTGGCTCAACCTCGCATCCTGGATCGGCTATGGCCTGGTCTACACGCTGTTCCTGAAACGGGCCACGCCGCAGAACATCGTCATCGGCGGGCTCTTCGGCGCTGCGCCGCCGCTCTTCGGTTGGGCGGCTGTCACGAACAGCATCGAGCCAGGCGCCCTGCTCCTCGTGCTCATCATCTTCGCCTGGACGCCGCCACATTTCTGGGCTCTGGCACTCGACCGGAAGGCCGATTACGAGAGCGTCGACGTGCCGATGCTGCCGGTGACCCATGGCGACAGCTACACGCGCTGGCAGATCCTTTTCTACACGCTCATTCTTTTTGCCGGCAGCCTGCTGCCTTTCGTGATCGGCATGAGTGGGCTGCTTTATCTCGCCGGCGCGGTCGCCCTTGGCGGCGGCTTCCTTTACTGGGCCGTGGTTCTGCTCCGCAACCAGAATCCCAAGGCGGCTATCGAAATGTTCCGCTATTCGATCATCTATCTCATGCTGCTGTTCATCGTGCTGCTGATCGATCACTACCTGGTTGTTGCCGGGATCGGCACGGGTTTCGCACCGGCTGCAGAGTCGGCCATTGAACTGACGCCGGCTGTGCTGTGACCGGGCTGCAGCGAACCGTTGCGCTGTGCCTTTGCTTCATTGCGGTGGTGGTCGGACTCTTCGTCTATTCGGTGACGCGCGCGCCCGTACTCTCCGATGAGCAGCTTCGAGAGCAGGGCGTGTTCCTGCTGCCGACGCCGCGGGAGGTCGCACCTTTTTATCTCGAGGCCCACACCGGCGACGCTTTCGCGGTAGAGAACCTGGTTGGCCGCTGGACCTTCGCTTTTTTCGGATTCACCAACTGTCCGGACATCTGCCCCACGAGCATGGCCGTGATGGGACAGGCCCGGCGCTCGCTCGGTGAGGACGCAGCCTTTCAGGGCCTCCTCGTTACCGTCGATCCGGACCGGGATGATCTGGAGACGCTGGGCCAGTACGCGACGGCCTTTGCGCCGGACTTTCTTGGCGTGCGCGGCAGCCGTGAGGCGATCGCGGGTTTCGCCGAGCAGGTGAATGCCACTTTTGCCAAGGTGCCGACCCGGAACGCGGCGGGCGAGCTCGATGGCGAGAGCTATCTCATCGATCACACGGCCAACATCGTGATCATCAACCCGCGCGGCCATTACCACGGCTTCATTAAATATCCTCAGCAAGCTGATACCATTGTCGCTGCATTCCAAACGCTAGCAGCCAATTTCTGATTCGAGCCGACCAGTAGAAGGATCTTCCGGGCGTGCCAACGGCACTGCTGCCCGCGCTCTGAACGCCGCCTATGCACGGGTTCGGGCGCAATCCCTTGCTCTATGCGAGCCCCTGGAGCTCGAAGACTATGGCGTGCAACCCATGGCCGATGCCAGTCCGCCCAAGTGGCACCTGGCCCACACGACCTGGTTCTTCGAGACGTTTCTGCTGAAGCCCATGCTCGATGGCTATGTCGAGTTCCACGACCGCTTCGAGTATCTCTTCAACTCCTACTACAACGGAGTCGGACGTCCTTATCCGAGACCGGAGCGAGGCAATCTGTCGCGGCCCACGGTCGCTGAGGTGATCGCCTACCGCGCCCATGTGGACGAGGCCATGGAGCAGCTTCTGGCGCAGGGCGATGAGGAGGTCGAGCGACGCACCGTGCTTGGGCTCAACCATGAGCAGCAGCACCAGGAACTCATGCTCACAGACCTCAAGGCCAATTTCGGTCGCAACCCGCTGGCGCCTGTATACAAAGCCGCCCGACAGCTGAGCGCGGTTGATGCTGGAGCCGGTTTCCGCGAACCGGGGGCGCGGCCAATGGCCTTTGTGCGCCACGAGGGTGGCGTTTGTGAAATCGGCCTGAATCCTGTCGGTGCAGCCGACGGTTTCGTCTTCGACAACGAGTCGCCCCGCCACCGCGTTTATCTCGAAGCCTTTGAGCTGGCCGACCGTGTGATCACTTGTGATGAATACCTGGAGTTCATGGCCGACGGGGGCTACGAGACGCCGTCTCTCTGGCTCAGCGATGGCTGGGCCTGGGTGCAGCAGGAAGCGATCAATGCGCCCCTCTACTGGCGCCGGCGTGATGATGAGTGGTGGGAGTATCGCCTGCACGGCGAAACTCCGGCGAAGGGGGCCATCCCGGTAACCCATCTTTCCGGCTACGAGGCCGATGCTTACGCCCGTTGGGCCGGCTGCCGCCTGCCCACAGAGGCGGAGTGGGAAGTTGCCGCTGCCGGGGAAACGCTGGTCGGCAATTTCGTCGAGAGCGGCGGCCATCATCCGCGAGCGCCCGAGGCAGGGAGTCGACAGTTCTTCGGCGATGTCTGGGAGTGGACGTCCAGCGCCTACGGGCCCTATCCCGGCTATGCACCGCTGCCAGGCACTCTCGGGGAATACAACGGCAAATTCATGAGCAACCAGCTCGTTCTTCGCGGGGGATCCTGTGCGACCCCATCGGATCACATCCGGGTCAGCTATCGGAATTTCTTCTACCCACCGGATCGCTGGCAGTTCACGGGGCTTCGGCTGGCACGGGACGCCAGCTGAGAAGAACAGGCTTCGCGGCTGGGGGTCGGTCGCGAGAGCACGGCAAACGGGGAAGCGCAGCGACGCAAGGAGGCCGCATCAACATCCCGAGCAACACAGCACCCTTCGAGGTGTTCGACCGAAAACCACAGGTGGCCGACGTGCGCGCCGAGGTCCTCGCGGGACTGACGGCCAACGAAAAGTCACTGCCGCCGAAGTACTTCTACGACCAGGCAGGTTCAGAGCTTTTCGAAGCGATTACGGACCTTCCCGAGTACTACCTGACGCGCACGGAGCTCGGCATCTTCGATTCGCACATGGCGGAACTTGCCCGGTCCGTGGACCCCGGCAGCTGCCTGGTGGAATACGGGTCCGGTTCCAGTCTCAAGGTGCGGCGGGTTCTCGAAGAAGTGGAGCCGAGTGCCTACGTACCGGTAGACATCTCCGGCGAACACATGGAGGAAATGGCTCGGGCGCTGCAGGCCGACTTTCCGCGCCTGGCCATCTATCCCACCTGCGCCGACTTTACCGGCGAGTTCGAGCTTCCGGAACCGGTTCGGGCCATGCCGAAGGTGGGGTTTTTCCCCGGCTCGAGTATCGGTAACTTCGATCCGGCCGATGCGTTGGCTTTCCTGTCAAACGTGCACCGCACCCTCGGCGCCGGAGGACGCCTGATCATCGGGGTGGATCTTAAGAAAGACGTTACCGTGCTGGAAGCGGCTTATGATGACGCGGCCGGCGTGACCGCTGCTTTCAATCTGAATCTCTTGAGCCATCTCGGCGAACGCCTGGGGGTTCCATTCGATCCGGCCTGCTTCCAACACCGGGCCCGGTACAACGCGGAGCTGGGGGCCATCCAGATGTTCCTCGACGTGACGGAAACGCACGAGGTCACGATCGGCGGTACAAGCCTGCGTTTCGAAGCGGGGGAGGCCGTGCACACGGAAAACTCCTTTAAATACGAACGAAGCGGCTTTCTCGAGCTTGCCGGCCGAGCCGGCTTTGCCGAGGCGGGTACCTGGACCGATTCCCAGGACTGGTTTGCAGTGTTTCTGCTGGAAGCGGTCTAGACGCAATTCAGCGGGGCAGGTCCGCGAGCCGATACTCGTGCAGTGCCAGACCGGCGAAACTCGGCCAGGCACGCCAGAGAATCTCCAGGTCGGCCATGACCGCCTGCATCTTCTGCAGGTCACCTTTGAATGTGATCTGGCTGCCGTCGAGCTGTGACTGGTGAGACAGGCTCAGTGCCAGTCCGGACGGCGACGCCTGCGGGCTATCGAGCAGTACCAGCACAGGCTCCCCGGCGAGGGTGAGTTTCCGGAGCCCGCCGGATGCATCCCTTCGGTAGTGCCAGCGATCTTCGCTGGCAATGGGCCCTGCTTCGAGAGCGATGCGCACAGCCACACCGCTGGTCGTTCCCCAGGCGAGAAAGGGCTCGGCGAACTGCTGCAGGAGCACCGGGTCCGTTCGATAATTCATGACGTTCACACCATCGACATGCGGCGCGAGTTGATCGAGAAGCGCTGCCCCGCCGGTACTCAGCTCCGCCCACCAGAAGGGTACGGCGACTTCCAGCGGCACCTCCAGTTCGGCCTTCAGGCGGGCGATGGTCTCGACGTAGGCGCGCAGCCAGGCATCCTGATCCAGTGCGAACTCCGGCAGCAGATAGGGCTCGATGTCGTACTGCACCCCGGCGAGCCGGCGCTTCTCGTCCTGCGCTGCGTTGTAGGCATCGAGGGCTTTCGCTCGCCTCAGGAAGTGTTCCTGACCCTCCGGCAAGACGGCATGAGGATCTCCCTCCACGGCCCAGACCCTGATGTTGCGTGCTGCTGCACGGGCGATGAAATCCGCAAGGGCATCCGCGTTGGCGACGCTCAGGTGGTCGCTGGCGGAAGAGGTCAAAGGCACGCTCACATACACAACCGGTGTATCGAGGACATCGAGTTCCTCCAGTAACGCCTCGGCATTGTCGCGCCATTCGGAGGGTCGCCAGATCCAGATGGATCTGGCCGGCGCAGGACCGGCGTGTGCCGTGGAGAGCTCGAGTGTCGAGAGAGTCAGACTGCTGGCTTGCTTCGGGCACTGCAGGGTGAAGGCAACATCCGGCGTCGCGGCGATCGAATCGGCCGGCGCTGCTAAGGAGAAGGTCTGCGGGTCGGCAGTCGCAGAGACCCGGAGCGCCCCGAGCCGTTTTGGCGCGGCCAGCGCATGGTTGATGCCATCCGCATAGCCGATTCCAAAGGGCTCAGAGGCCTGCGCGGTGAGCATCAGCTCGAGGGGTACACCGGACGGAAGCCGGGCACGGTCGTTACGCAGTACCACACCAGCAGGGTGTTCACCCTCACGACATTCGAGAATCAGGCCCGTGCCCGTTGGGGTCAGCCGGGCGCGCCCTTCCACGCCATAGACACGGCCATTGAGGGCGCTCAGCAGATTTGTCTTGAGCGGCAGTGCCGCTTTGCCCGCGTTTTCGGAGTCGCTGACGATCACCTCGCTGATTCTGACGCCCTCTGCGTCCTCGAGGCCCTGGAGGATGACTCCGCGTCCGAGTGCAGCCGCTTTCTCTCGAGAGATGCGGGCGAACCAGCGCACCTGGGTGACCGGGGCCTCGAGCTCGACGTTTGCACAAGCCAGGTCAGGGTTATCTGCGAGACTCAGAAATCGGCGGCTGCCGTCAATGCTCAGGTACTCACGGACCCGAGTGGGATCAACGCCCGGTGCCGAGTCGCAGAATCGCAGCCAGCTGGTGGCCGGGGTGCCATTGTCGGACAGGGCGCCCGGGGGTGTGCCGAAGGTGACGATGAGCAGAAAGGCGGCGATGCGGGGCTTCACGGTCGGGCCTGGTCCGGTGCACGGAGGCCTTATCGGCTGCAGGCCGGGGATCTTGACCGGACGTGCGTCGCTCTGCGGTCTCCGGCCGTTCAGGAATGTGAACTGGCGCACTTGGCGGATTCAACTCCGCGGCGGCGGGACCGATAGATAGTGGATGAACAAGGATATGACGCGCACCCGCGATCTGCCCATGGATGGGACCGGCGCCGCCGCAACGGCGCTGGTGGTGGAAGACAGTGAGCATGTGGCTTACCTGCTCGAGTACATGCTCGAGCGCGAAGGCTTCGAGGTACTGGTGGCGAACAATGGTCGTGACGCCGCCGACTTCGTTGCGCAACTGCCACCACCGGACATCGTCCTGCTGGACGTCATGCTGCCCTATAAAGACGGCTTCGAGATCGTCCGGGAGATCCGTCACTCAGACGCCTGGGCCGACACGCCGGTGATCATGCTTTCAGCCCGCTCTCTCGAAGAAGATGTGGTTCGTGCCCTCGAGGCCGGGGCCAACGACTACGTGATGAAGCCCTATAACCCGCGGGAGCTGCTGGCGCGGATTAAAAGGCACATCGCCAGCCACTCGACCAGCCGGACGGCACACTCATGAAGGCCTTGAGCGGGCTTCGCCGGGCGGGCGTCTGGCTGCTGTTGCTGTGGACCCCGGGCATCCTCAGCGCCTCTGTGGCGCCCACTGATTCTTCGGAACCTGCCTCTGGTGGCGAACGGGTGAGTGCTGCCATGGTCGCGGAGCCAGAGGCTGAGGCCAAAGCAGAGTCCAGCGCTGAGGCAGCCGACGAAGACGGGCTTCTGACGGCGGAACAACTCCTTGCCACCGGCGATCAGGCGGGAGCGCTGGCCGCGTTGGAGGCCTGGCTGGCCGACCATCCGGAAGACACCGCAGCGCGCTTCCTCGAAGCCCGCTTGCTCGGCTGGTCTGAGGATTACACCGGGGCGCTCGCGAGCTTCGAGCAGCTCCTGGACACTGCCCCGTCGAACGTCGATTACCTGCTCGGCAAAAGTCAGGTGCTGGTCTGGATGGGTAATCCCGAGGAAGCGTTACCGCTCCTGGAACGAGCCCGGACCCTGGCGCCGGATTACGAAGAACTCTGGCGCCTCGAGCTCAATGCCCGCATTGCCGCAGGCGATGAGTTGCCCGACGCCGACCTCCTTGCTTTCGCAGACGCGGCTCGGGCACGTTTCCCCGATGCGGACTGGGCTCGCTACGAGCCGCCGAGCCGGCTTCGTCTCGACAGTGGTTTCATCTATGACAATCTGAACAATGGTTTCTCGAGCTGGAAGGAGTTCTACCTGGCCGGCAGCTATCGCCTGAATCCGCGCCTGGCGCTCTTCGGCCAGGCTCGAGCCACGGAGCGCTTCGATCAGGCGGATCAGGAGCTGAGACTCGGCACCGACATTGCGTTAGGTGAAAACTGGACCCTGACTCTCGAAGGCACCGGTGCCCCCGATGCGCAGGTCCTGCCGTCCTGGAGCCTGGCCGCGCAAGTCGACCGCCGCCTGCCGCTGGGCTTCGGCGTGCAGGGCGGATGGCGTCATGCGGAGTACACCGCGTCGGAACTCGATCTCTTTACGGTCGCCGGCGACTACTGGTTCAACCGCTACCGGGCCGGCTACACGATCTACGCAGCCTCCATCAACAACGGGCCGCTCATCTTCAGCCATCGTGCTCAGCTCGATCGCTATTACCAGGAACGGAGCCGGGTGAGTCTGATTGCGTCAAACGGTGAGGAAGTCGAAAGCGTTGGCGGCGGTTTCTTTATCGTCAACGAAGTACAAACCCTCACGGTGACCGGCGAACACTGGCTGAGTGATCGCTGGGCACTGACCTGGGAGATCGGCCAGGCCTGGACAACGCTTTACGATAAGCAGCGGTTCCGTGCTGGATTCACTCGCCAGTTCTGAAACGATCATCCGCGTTGCGGTGCTGTCCGGGCAGTTTGCGCTGCTCGCAACAGCGGTGCTGCTTGCCTATGCCTTTCTGCTGCGTGCAGCGCTCACGCTCCGGCAGCGCCGCTACAGCGCCTTCATCGAAACCTGGCGGCCCATTCTCGCGGAGGCCGTGAGCGATCAGTCGGCGAACAGTGAGCCGCTGCCGGTCCTGAAGAATCGGGATCTGGAGTTTTTTCTGCACGAGTGGAACGTGACCCACGATTCAATCCGCGGCAGCGCGGAGTCGCGACTCAATACTCTGGCGCGGGAAGTGGGCGTGGATGAGCGGGTCTGGAAGATGCTGGACCGCCGCGCCATTCGGCACAAACTCGTTGCAACAGCGACCCTTGGCCATCTCCGGGAGAATCGGGCCTGGTCGCGTATCAGCGAACTCGTGGAATCGCGCAATACTCTGCTTTCGCTGCTCGCAGCCAGTGCGCTGGTGCAGATCGACGCAGAACTCGCCTTACCGATCGTGATCCCGCACATGGCAGAACGGGAAGACTGGCCCCCGGCACGAGTGGCCACCATTCTCCGCCGTGCGGGACCCGATGCGGTTTCAGAGCCGCTGGCTGCAGCGATCCTCGCCGCAACGCCGGAGAAGGCGAACCGCCTGCTCGGTTATCTGGACACCTGCCATCTCGCGGTGGCCGACGACCTCACGCATCGCCTTCTCAAGTTCTCGGAAGATGACTACATCATCACCGCGCTGCTGCGCACCCTGGACAATCCCCGCGAACTGCCTATTGTGCGCCGGCTTGTCAGTCATTCCCGCTGGCACATTCGTATGCTTGCGGCTGTTGCGCTTGGCCGAATCGGTGAGCCGGAAGACGAAGCGGCCCTCATTGAGCTGCTGTCTGACGAAGGCTGGTGGGTCCGTTATCGTGCAGCCCAGACTCTGGCGGACTTTCCCTTCGTGACCGTGGAACGCCTGCAGGAGATTCAGGCGGCGCAGAGCGACCGCTATGCCCGCGACATCCTCGAACAGGTCATCGCCGAAGAGACGCTCTGATGATCGCGGAAGAGTTCATACATTCAGCGCAGTGGGTGTTTCTCGGCTACTTCGTGTTTCTGAATCTGGGGTACATGGCGCTCAACGTCATCGCCATGTCGAGCCTCCGGCGCTACATGCAGGCCCGGGGCGTGGACAGCCTGCCGAGCGTCTACTCCAATTTCGAGCTTCCGACGAGCATCCTCGTGCCGGCCTACAACGAAGAAGCCACCATCACGAGCTCGATCCGGGCCATGCTGCAGCTCAAGTATCCGGAGTTCGAGGTCATCGTCATCAACGACGGCTCGAGCGACGGTACCCTTGCCAGGCTCATCGAAGAATTCGAGCTGATCCCCTTCCCGGAGGCCTATCGGATTCGACTGCAGACCCAGCCCGTACGGACGGTTTATCGCTCCCGGGTCTATCCGAATCTGCGCATCATCGACAAGGCGAATGGCGGTAAAGCCGATGCCCTCAACGCGGGGATCAACGCAGCCCGGTTTCCACTCTACTGCGGTGTGGATGCCGACTCGGTGCTGCAGCCCGACAGTCTGCAGCGCATCGTCCAGCCCTTTCTCGATGATCCGAACACGGTCGCCTGCGGCGGGACCGTGCGCATTGCCAACGGCTGCCGCGTCAGCGGTGGATTCATGGAGAAGATTGCGCTGCCGCGAAACCCGCTGGCGCTGCTGCAGGTGGTCGAGTATCTGCGCGCGTTTCTCTTCGGGCGCCTGGGCTGGTCGCCGATCAACGCGCTGCTGATTATCTCCGGCGCCTTCGGTCTCTTCAAAAAGGAGACGGTCATTGCCGCTGGCGGCTACCGGACGGATACCGTTGGCGAAGACATGGAGCTCGTGGTCCGCATTCACAAGCTGCTGCGGAAAGAGAAGCGTCCCTATCGGATCACCTTCGTGCCCGATCCGATCTGCTGGACCGAGGTGCCAGAGGATCTGAAGACGCTGAAGAATCAGCGTCAGCGCTGGCAGCACGGCCTCGCGGAAAGTCTGACCATGAACTTCGGGATGATGTTCAATCCTCGGGGCGGCTGGGTGAGCTGGTTCGCCTTTCCGTTCATGTTTCTCTTCGAGTTCCTGGGCCCACTCCTCGAGGTTGGTGGCTACCTGTTTTTTGCGCTGGCCTTCCTGCAGGGTTGGATCTCCATAGAGGCTTACCTCGCCTTCATGCTCGTCGCTATCGGCCTTGGGGTTCTGCTGTCCACCAGCGCTCTGCTCCTCGAAGAACTCTCCTTTCACATTTACCCGCGCGTCAGGCACATGGTCGCGCTCTTCGCGGTCGCGATACTCGAGAACTTCGGGTACCGGCAGCTGAATGCGCTTTTCCGCCTCCTTGGTCTACTGCGCTGGATGCTCGGCCGGAAAGGCCGCTGGGGTGAGATGAACCGAACGGCACGCTGGTCGACCCCGGAGCCTGAGGTAGCACCTCGAGGCGACGCCCCTGCTGGAACTGTGACGCGCGTCACAGAGTGACGGTTAAGTTAAGCAGTCTCCGGCCGATCCTGGTGAGGTGGTAGTGCATCAGGAACAAACACGGTGAAGCAATCAGCGAAAACCGCCAACGCCCCACTCCGGGGAATCGGGCGACCGGCCCTCTATGGCGCCCTGGTTCTGTTGGCCGTGGGCTGCGGCGGCGGCGAGAAGTACCAGGCATTTAATCCCAACTCGGCTTTCTTTGGTGCCGATGAGACGACCGAGAACGCGGCCAGCTTCAGCAATCCAGAGCTTCTCGATCCGCGGGTGAGCTACACCGACGAGGTGATCGAGATCGATGATCCGACGGCGGTAGGCACCCTTTCTTTGGGCGACATCGTCGGGTCAGCGAACAAGGCGGTGGCCGGTTTGAGCCCTGAGCGTGCTGCTGTCATTCAGGCCGTGGAAGAGATTGAGCTCACGCTGGTGGCGGAGATTGCATCACCGGTCGTGAATGGCGAGACGCTTCAGGCAACCTCCATTGCGCTCGATGGCGGCGACAAAGGGCTCGTCAGTTACAACCAGCAGGGCGCGCTTCGTATGGGCGCGATTGATTACATTACTGACTTCAGTTCTGATGAGCCGCGCCTGCGGTCTCAGGTGCTCTTCGACGACACGGACATCAGCCATGTCGCAACAAAGGGCAACACGGTTTATGCGGCAGCCGCTACGGACAGTCCGGATGTGCCGTATCCCGCGGCCCTCGACAAGCTGGAACTGAAAAATGATCGCTTCCGTCTGAATACGCAGCAGCGTGAACCGCTGATCAGCTTCGCCGCCACGAGCGTCATCCGGGTGAACAATCTGGTTTATGCAACTTCGGGCAGCGCGGGCGAAGTTTATGGCTTCGAGCAGAACAACCTTGCGCTCGAAGGCTCCCTTGCACTCGACGATGCCCGCTGGGTTGCCTGGGATAAAGACGGCAAACGCATTGTGGTCGCGCAAGGCTTGCCCGGCCGGCTTGCGATTTTCGAGGAAGAGGAGTTTCCCGGGGGCGCCATGGAGCTGATCAACAGCTTCAGTTTTCCAGGTGCCGACGTACCCGAAGCCAAAACGACCCTTGATGTCGCAGGCGAGCAGGCTTATGTCGCAGCCGGAACGGCAGGCGTGCAGATACTCTGTCTGGAAACCGGCGAGATCGTCGGCTCTGTGCCGAGGCCCGATCCCGCCGCCCTCGGCCTGGACCCTTCGGTGGTGGTCACCAATGCGGTTGCCGTCGACAAGGATCTGATGTTCATCTCCAACGGTGAGGCTGGCGTCTACGTGGCGACCGCGGAGGAGGACTTCAAAGACTACGCCTGTGGTGAGTCGCCGAAGATCACCATGCTCGGTCAGCTCCAGTTCGGAGACCTCGAGTCCGTCAATCACATCGAATTCGAGAATGACTATCTGTTCGTGGCTGCCGGTGTCGGCGGCGTAAAGATTGTCGAGGTCGAAGAAGACTAGGATCCCCTCGATCACGCGGACCCTGCCGCGGGCCTCTTCCTGCAAGCGCCCGCTTGCATTTCCCCCTGCCCGGTGGGTTACTGTTTCGGACCGGAGGCCTTTGCAGGGGGGAGACTGTATGAAGGGTTCTATCGTGTCCTGGCTCGTTATGAGTCTGGCAGGGAGCGCACTGCTCCTCGGTTGTTCGGCTGAAACACCGCCGGAACAGCCATCGGAAGGGGGTGCTGGAGCGGAAACCGCTGCCGAGGCATCAGTTGCGCCTGATGCAGCCATTGGCCTCATCGACGATGAGCGCATCAACAACGCCGGCGCCGAGCCGGAAAACTGGCTGGCCCACGGCCTCGACTATCGGGAACAGCGGTTCTCGTCGCTCACGCAGATCAACCGGGAATCCGTTGAGGGTCTGGGGCTCGCCTTCGCCGTCGATCTCGGGACCAATCGGGCCCTCGAGGCTACGCCGATTGTGGTGGATGGCACCCTCTTCTTCACGTCCACCTGGTCCATCGTGCATGCCGTAGACGCGGCAACGGGAGAAGAACGCTGGCGCTACGATCCGGCCGTGCCCCGGGAGTATCTGCGACGAGCCTGCTGCGGGCCGATCAACCGTGGCGTTGCCGTCTATCAAGGTAACGTTTATGTCGCCACGCTGGACGGGCGCCTCGTGGCCATCAACGCCACCAACGGTGAGAAAGTCTGGGAGGTGAATACGATCATCGACCCGGAGCGCAACTATGCGATTACCGGTGCGCCGCGGGCGGCCAAGGGAAAAGTGTTCATCGGCAACGGAGGCGCTGAGTTCGGTGTGCGCGGCTATGTTACCGCCTATGACGCGGCAACCGGTGAGGAAATCTGGCGTTTCTTTACGGTCCCCGGGGATCCGTCCAAACCTTTTGAGCACCCGGAAATGGAGCTTGCGGCAAAGACCTGGAAGGGCGGTCAGTGGTGGGAGATCGGCGGCGGTGGCACGGTCTGGAACGCCATCGTTTACGATCCCGAGTTTGATCAGGTGTACCTCGGCGTCGGCAACGGCGCCCCCTGGACCCGGGCCATCCGCTCGCCGGGTGGCGGCGACAATCTGTTTCTCGCCAGCATCGTTGCCGTTGATGCGGATACGGGGCGGATGAACTGGTATTACCAGACCGTCCCTGGCGACAACTGGGACTACACGGCCGTGCAGGACATGACGCTCGCAGATCTCGAGGTCGACGGCAAAGCCCGCAAGGTGCTCATGCAGGCGCCGAAAAACGGATTCTTCTACGTCATAGATCGGCAGACCGGCGAGCTGCTGCGTGCGCACCCGTACGTCACCACCACCTGGGCCACCCATGTGGACATGACCACGGGCCGGCCGGTGGAAAACCCGGAGAAGGACTTTTCCGAAGAAGCCAAGTGGGTGTTACCCGGGCCGCTGGGGGGCCATGACTGGCAGGCCATGAGCTTCGATGAGTCGAAGGGTATCGTCTATATGCCGGCTCAGGACTTCCCATTTCTTTATTCTCTGGATGCGGAGTTCAAGGAAACAGGCGTGTACAAGCGCAATCCCGGCACGGCGAATCTCGGCATCGACATGAAGAACGCATCGATCCTGGCGGCTGAGCTCGAAGATCAGGCGCCGGATTCAAAGGGTTATCTGAAAGCCTTCGATCCCGTCAGCGGTGAGGAGCTCTGGTCTGTGGATCACGTGCACTACTGGAACAGTGGTGTGCTCGCCACGGCCGGTGGGCTGGTCTTTCAGGGAGATGGCCTTGGCTACCTGAGTGCCTACGACAGCGACAGCGGCGAGAAGCTCTGGACCTTCAATACCTTCATCTCGATGCTCGCGCCGCCGATTACCTACTCGGTAGATGGTGAGCAGTACCTGGCGATTCTCGCGGGTACAGGTGCGGTGGAGAATTTCATCGGCGAGACCAACGAAACGGCGGCCCAGAAGTATGGCAATTTCGGCAAGCTGCTCGCGTTCAAGCTCGGTGCCGATCTGGCGCTCGAGGAGCCGAGGATTCTTGATCGCTCCATTCCCGAGCAGCCGCCGCTGACGGCGTCTGCCGACGATCTACTCCGCGGCGAACAGATGTACAACCTCGTCTGTAGCGGCTGTCACGGGGGTAACGCCCGCTCCGGCGGCGTGCTGCCGGATCTGCGCCTGATGACTTCGGCCAAACACGAAATCTTCAAGGAGATCGTGCTCGACGGTGTGCTCTCCGCCGGCGGCATGGCAGGGTTTGCCGATGTGATCACAGTGGAAGATGCCGAGCGCATCCGCCAGTACGTGATCTCCAGGGCGCTGATCGACAAGGCGGAGGCCGAAGCCGAAGCTGAGGCGGCGACGGGCGATTGAGTGCCGCGCCTAAACTCGGTTACCTGATCCCGACCCGGGAGACGGTCATGCGCGGCGAGCACGGGGCTCGTGCGCTCATCGATGCCGGTCGCGAAGCCGCCGATCTGGGGATCGATTCGCTCTGGATCGGCGATTCGCTGACGGCCCGGCCGCGGCACGATCCGCTGACGCTGCTCGCCGGACTCGCAACAGCCGTCGACGAGGTCGAGCTCGGGACTGCCGTGCTGCTGCCGGCGCTGAGAAATCCGGTGGTGCTCGCTCAGCAGCTGGCGACTCTGGATCAGCTGTCTGAAGGGCGCCTGATTGTTGGCGCCGGGATCGCCGCCGATGCGCCGCCGATCCATGCGGAATTCGAAGCGGCCGGGGTGCCTTTCGAAAAACGGGTCGGGCGCTTCATGGAAGGTTTCCGTCTCATGCGGGCGCTCTGGTCCGGGGAGCCGGTGAGTTGGGAAGGTCGCTGGCAGCTGAAGGAGCAACGTCTTGCTCCCGTGCCCTATCGTCCCGGCGGCCCGCGGATCTGGATCGGCACCGGGTCCGCTGCAGGCCTGAAACGTACGGCGGCTCATTTTGATGGTTGGTTACCCCTCGGCCCGGACGTGGAGACCTTTTCGGAGCGACGGCAATCGCTGCTGTCGCATCGGGGCAGCGAACCCGTCACCACGGCACTCTACGTCACCGTCGCCGTCATGGACGACGAAGACCTGGCGGAAGCCGCCATCGACGCCTACCTCGAAGACTATTACAGCGTGCCGGCAGCAGTGATGCGCAGCGTGCAGGCCTGTTGCGGCGGTCCGGTGGAACGGGTGCTCGCCTTTCTCAAAGCCTATGTAGATGCCGGCGCCGAGCACGTCGTCCTGCGTCTCGTGGGCGATCATCGAGGCACTCTCGACGCCATACTGAGCCGCCGCGAGGCCTTGGCTTCCACATCCTGATCGTCAGTCGGGCGCTGGCGTTCCGTCAGCGGGCATCGAGCGCCAGCACCGCGTTCAACAGCACGTTGGCCCCGGCGGTGATGTCCTCCGGTGCCGCGTACTCAGCCTCGTTGTGGCTCAGGCCGTCCCGACAGGGGATGAATATCATGGCCGTTGGGGCGACGCGGGAAACGTAAACGGCGTCGTGACCGGCGCCGCTGACGATGTCCATAGCGGCCTCGCCGGTCCGTTCCACAGCGCTGCGGATTGCCTCGAGGCACCCGTCGTCGAAACGAATGGCCGGTGAGTGCCAGATGGCTTCGAGTGCCACCTGCACCGCGCCTTCGTCGTTCTCTGCATCGCAGAGTGCGTGGAGACGCTCGTGCATGATCTCCAGCACGGTCTCGTCCGGGTGGCGCAGGTCCACGGTCACGCGAAGGCGCTCCGGCACGGTGTTCCGCGATCCGGGCTCCGTAACAAGGTCGCCGACGGTAGCGCGGCCCCAGGGCGCGTGGTCTGTGGCAATGGGATAGAGCGCAGTCAGCAATCGCGCCAGGGTCTGCACGGGATCTTCGCGCACTTCCATGGGCGTCGGACCCGCGTGGCAGGGTTTACCGGTCAGGATCAGGTCATACCAGCGGATACCCTGAACGCCGGTGACCACCCCGATCGTTTTCTGCTCGGCTTCGAGAATCGGACCCTGCTCGATGTGCAGTTCGAAGGCCCCCTTTACCGGAAAGGGGGCGGCTGGGGCGTCGCCGAGCGCGTCGATGGCGGTCAGGGCTTCGCGGACCGTGATGCCGTCTTTGTCGGTAGTGGCATAGGTGGTTTCGAGATCGAATTCTCCGGCCCAGGCTCCGGAGCCCATCATTGCCGGCGGGAAACGGGCGCCTTCCTCGTTGGTCCAGGAAGCCACAATGATGGGCGAGCGGGTTCGCAGTTCCAGGTCTTCGAGGGTGCGGAGCACCTCGATACCGGCCAGCACCCCATAAACCCCGTCGAACTTACCGCCGGTTGGCTGGGTGTCGAGGTGGCTGCCGAGGAGAATGGCGGCTGCGCCGGGGTCCGTGCCCTCCCGTCGGGCGAAAAGATTGCCGATGGCATCTGTGTGCACGGTGCAGCCGATGGCCTCCGCCCAGCGCCTGAAGCGCGCGCGGCCGCGGGCGTCGGTTTCCGTAAGCGCCTGGCGGTTGCAGCCGCCGGCGGGTGTGGCGCCAAGCTGCGCCATGTCCATGAGGCTTGCCCAGAGGCGGCCGCCGTCGATTGCCGGTTCGTTCATGGTCCCTGATAGCCTTCCGTGCGAATGAGCATGCTGCGCTGCCCGCGGATCCGGGACAATACCCCTGAGTGGCTAACTGGCGGGGAAAGTTGGCGGATTGCCGGGCCCAGGCCCGGGGTATGGTCCCGACATGCTTTGCGTTTTCAGCAGATGCTGGATACTAAGGGTCCAGGCTTCCCCGTAGGGCAGCCGCGAGCGCGATGACGGGTGCGACCAGCCAGTCCGATGCGTGGCCGGAACGACCAGGAAGGAGACTGTGCACGACTATCCGATCATCCTCTTTCTCGCGAGCTTGACCCTCGCCTATGGACTCGTGTCACGAGTGTCCGAACGTGCCCCGGTTACGGCTCCCATGGTGTTTGTTGCCGTTGGTATCGGGGTCGGCCCACTCGGCCTGGGCTGGTTCGACGTCACCTTCGATGATTCCGTGATCCGTCTCGTGGCGGAGATCACGCTCGTCTCGATCCTTTTCGTGGAAGCGTCCACCATCGACCTGAAAGCGCTCATCCGTGAACGGGATCTCTCGATCCGGCTGCTTTGCGTGGGCCTGCCCTTAACCATGGTGGTTTCTACGCTGGCCGCCGCGCCGCTCTTCCCGGACATGGGCTGGTGGCTCCTCGCGCTCATGGCGTTCATGTTGTCGCCGACGGATGCTGCCCTCGGTCAGGCGGTCGTCACCAGCGAACGGGTTCCGCCAACGATCCGGCGCACCATCGCCACGGAATCAGGCCTCAACGACGGCCTGGTGCTGCCGCCGATCCTCATCTGCATGGCAGCCCTCAGCGCAGGGACCGGTGAGGACCAGGATGCCACCTACTGGTCCGAGTTCATTGCGGCGCAGCTGCTGCTCGGACCCCTGGCCGGAGGATTCGTCGGCTGGGCGGGTGGCATCGTCGTCGATTTCTGCGCAACACGGGCGCTGATGAGCCCGACCTTTCAGCGCCTGGCAGCCGTTTGCCTCGCCGTGGTTGCCTGGGCCTTCGCGGAGCAGATTGGGGGTAATGGCTACATCGCCGCCTTTGTCGGCGGCCTGCTCCTTGGCATTCGTCATGAGCCCGTGCGCGAGCGGGTCCAGGAGTATGCGGAGGCGGAAGGCCAGCAGCTGACGCTCTTCGTGTTTCTCGTTTTCGGCCTGGTCATGGTGCCCGCCTTCACGGATCTGTGGACCTGGCAGAGCTGGGTGTATGCACTCCTCTGCCTCACCGCGCTGCGCATGGTCCCCGTGTTCCTGGCGCTCCTGGGGACCCCGCTCGGCAGAGGTGACCGGCTGTTCATCGGCTGGTTCGGGCCCCGCGGCATTGCCTCGGTGCTCTATCTGGAGATGGTGGTGCTGGATCTGGGCACGACGGGTTTCGAGCCGATGCTGTCCGTTGTCGTGTTAACGGTTCTGCTCAGCGTGTTTCTGCATGGACTTTCCGCCGTGCCGCTGACGCGGCTCTATGGCGCGGGATCGAATCCGGCCCCACCGGTCCTCACCGAGCGACCGGGCACACCGGACTGAAGGCGGCGGCCGGACGGCCGCCGCGAGGATCAGCTCAGGCTTTGTTGTCTTCCTTGATCGCCTTGTCGAGGGCATTGCGCAGACGACGGGCCAGGTCCTTGGTCCAGCGTGACACATCACCGCGAATGGACGCGCGATTCGTCTGCACCATCGCCATGCCCGAGCGGGCGTTCAGGGTCTCGATGCCGCGTCGTTCAGCGGCTGCGGCGAGCACCGTGCCGGTTTCCGCATCGATCACTTCCAGGACCAGCGTGGCGGCACCCACGGAGGCGAGATAGATCTCCGATCGGCCGACGAACTCAGGCGGCACCTTGGAGACGATATCGGCGAGGCCGCCGCGGATGATGATCGTATCCGGGCCGATCTCGTCGACGATCTGGAAGTTCTTCCCTTTCGCGAACTCCGCTTGGAAGGCTTCTCCGACGACTTCCTCGAACCACTGCCGGCCTTCTTCGCTGATACCGAATTCGTTTTTGCCGCTGCTCATGGACATGGTGCTGCGCGTGCGCTTCGCGGGCCCTACGTCACGGTACTGAAAGCCAGCACCCCAGAGGTAAACCTTGTTGACGCCCTTCAGGGTCGCTCCGGGCAGTACCCAGGTTTCCTGAAAGGCGCCTTTCTCCTTCACGAGCTCCTTGTAGCGATCCGAGGGCTCGGCGGTTTCAGCGGCTTGTTCTTCTTCCGCCGCCCAGACGACACCGGCGGCCAGGCCGATGAGGCAGGTGATGGCGATGAGGTTTCTCAGAATGTCCATTTGGGCTTCTCCTTTCTTCTGAGCCTGTGTCTTTCCGCAAATCGGTGACGTCGACCGATTGATTCCGGCGGATTCTAGCTTTTTAAAGCGGATTTCGGGTGTCAGTTTTCCGTCAGCTTCTCCTGACGAGCCGTCAGGCAACGGATTGCCGAAGATGTGCAGCGTTCTGTCCATCTCCCCCCATACCCCAGCAGACCATACCTCATACGCCGGGTGTCCAGCAGTCCCTGTCTGCATCCTGACTGACAAGCGCGGATTCAGGGGTCGATCTTGCCAGATCCTTGAAGATCCCGGCCCGAAATCCCGCTAGGATCTGCAGCTGGGGGAGTCAGCTGATGGGTCCTGGCGAAAAAGGGCTAAAGGTGAAGGCCGAAAACGGGGTAAAAACCGGTAATCCGACACAACCTTAAGTGAACCTGGAGGGGATATGTACGAGATGCACAAGACGATACTGCTGGCCAGCGCGGTCCTGGTGGCGATTGTCGGGCTCATGCCCGCTGACGCTGCGGCACAGGACGAGACCTGGAAGAAAGACCGTTTCTATCTGGGCCTCGGGCTTTATCGACCGAACATCGATACCAGAATCCGCGTCGACGATGCGAACACCGGCATCAGCGGGACGCTGCTGAACCTCGAAGATGACTTGAACCTCAGCGACCGTAAGACTCAGGTGATCTTCGATGCGCACTTCCGCTTCGCCAAGCGCCACGCCATCGAGTTCGAACACGTCAAACTCTCACGGGAAGACGACACCAACATCGGCTTCGCCATCGACTACGACGGTGAGATCTTCGAGATCGATGAAAACATCCGCAGCACCTTCAAAACCGAGGTGAACCGGCTCGCCTATCGTTTGAGCTTCATCAACAACGAATCCATGGAGCTCTCCGGTGCGCTGGGCCTGCACGTCACGGACCTGAAGGTGGGGCTCAACCGCGTCGATTCCACGGACGAGGCTGAGTTCAACGATGTCACCGCGCCGTTGCCGACGCTGGGGGCGGCTTTCAAATACCACTTCACGCCCAGCTGGAGCTTCCATATTCGCGGTGAGTGGCTCGACATCGAAATCGAAGACATCAACGGTAAGCTCACGGCCGGTAAGGCAGAGATCATCTGGTATCCCTGGCAGAACTTCGGTTTCTCGCTCGGCTACGACATCTGGGACCTGGAAGTGACGGCGACGGATGAAGATCTCACCGGTGAGGTGAGCTATCGCTATGACGGTCCTACCCTGACGCTCCGAGGTCGCTTCTAAACAATGACTCACCGGCATTCCGGGCCTGCTGCCCGTCATTTTGTATTCGCCGGCCTCCTGGCGGCGGCTTTCACGCTCAGCGGCTGCGCCGAGGAAGCAGCGCCGCCTGCCGGTGACGTGTTGCGGCCGGTGAAAACCATGGTTGTCGGTGGAGGTGAGGCCAGCGGCCTGCGTAACTTCCCCGGCAAGGTGGATGCCCTTCGGCGCGTCGACCTTGCTTTCCGGGTGGCTGGCACGCTCTCGGAGTTACCGGTCAAGGAGAACGACTCGGTCTCCCGGGGCCAGATCCTTGCCACTCTGGATTCAGCCGACTTCCGCACGCGCCTCGCCGATCGCGAGGCCACTTTTAATCGCGTTGACCGCGACTACAGCCGGGCCCAGGCGCTCATTAAGGACAGCTTCATTTCCCGGTCGGACTTCGATCGCATTGAAGCTGACTATCGGAGTGCAAAAGCCGCCCTCGACCAGGCCAGACTCGACCTGTCCTACACGGAGCTCAAAGCCCCCTTCGACGGCATCATCGCCCGGCGTGCGGTGCAGAACTTTGAAGAGGTTCAGGCTAAACAGCCGATCCTGGCGCTCCGAGACCTTTCACTTCTTGAGGTGAAGTTCGGCGTCCCCGAAGGGATCGTTCAGCGCCTCACGGAAACGCCGGAGTCGACGGTGATTCCGGTATCCGCCAGCTTCGACGCGGCCCCGGGTCAGGCTTTTGCGTTGACCTTCCGTGAGTTCGCCAACACGGCGGACCCGGCCACCCAGACCTTCGAGGCAACCTTTGTGTTGCCTCGCCCGGAAGGCCTCGAGGTGCTTCCCGGGATGACGGCGAACGTCACCGTGGATCTCTCGGCCTATTACGACGGGGAATCCTTCTCGATCCCGGTGACGGCCGTTACCGCCGATGAGGGACTCGGCCCGCGGGTCTGGATCGTCGACGAAGCATCCGGTGAAGTCACATCACGCGCCGTCACTCTGGGGCGCATGAGCGGCAGCATGATTGAGGTCTTCGAGGGCCTGCGGCCGGGCGAACGTGTGGTCACGGCGGGCACCGGCTATCTTGGTGAGGGTATGAAGGTGAATCTGCTGCCGACGCCTGAGCAGGCCGCGGACAACATCGAACGCAGCGCGCCCAGCCAGAGCTAGCCATGAACATCGGCGAGTACTCGGTTAAAACGCCGGTCATCTCCTGGCTGATCGTCCTTATTCTGGTGGGCGGCGGTATTGCCGCCTTCCCGGGCATGGGCAAGCTGGAGGACCCGGCTTACACCATCAAGCTGGCCAAGGTGATCACCCGTTATCCCGGCGCCACGGCCCAGGAAGTACAGGACGAGGTCACCTATCACATCGAAGACGCCATTCAGCGCATGGAGCAGCTGAAACGCATCAAGATGTCCATCTCCCGGCCCGGGCTTTCGGACATCGAAATTCAGTTCAAGGACAAGTACTCCACGGAGGACTTCCCGGCCATCTACGACGAGCTGCGCCGGCGGATCGCCGACGTGCAGCACAAGCTCCCGCCCGGTGCCGAGGCGCCGACGATCGTTGACGAGTTTGCCGACGTTTACGGCGTGTTCACCGCGATCACCGGCGACGGTTATACCTACCGGGACCTGAAAGACTTTGCCGAGAACCTGAAGAAAGAGCTCGTGCTTGTGCCGGGCGTGCGCAAGGTCGAGATCGGCGGTGAGCAGGCGGAAGTCGTTTACGTGGAGATCTCCCGGGCACGGCTTGGCCAGCTTGGCGTGTCCCTCGAACGGATCCGCGATCTCCTCGAGAGTCAGAATGCCGTAGAGGATGCCGGTCGCGTGCGGGTCGGTCAGGAATACGTGCGCATCTTCCCGACGGGGCAGTTCGAAAGCGTTCAGGAGATCGGCGACCTGCTGGTGAGCTCGGATGAAGGCCGCCACGTCTATCTTCGCGACGTCGCTACGATCCGCCGCGCCTATCAGGACGTGCCGGGCAAGCTCATCTACTACAACGGCCAACCGGCGCTGACCCTGGGTGTGTCCATGCTGAGCGGGGTGAACGTGGTCGACGTCGGCGCCGAGCTCAAGCGTCGCTTCGAAGAGCTGCAGTCCATCACGCCGCTGGGCATGGAAGTGCACACGATCTACTTCCAGCCGGATGAAGTGGACAAATCCGTTTCGAGTTTCATCGAGAGCGTTGGCCAGGCGCTCGTGATCGTGATCATCGTGCTGCTGCTTTTCATGGGTCTGAAGGTCGGTATGATCATCGGTGCCGTGCTGCTCATCACCGTGGCCGGCACGCTCTGGATCATGGACATCTTCGGCATCGAGCTGCAGCGGGTGTCGCTCGGTGCGCTGGTGATTGCTCTCGGCATGCTCGTGGACAACGCCATCGTCATCGCCGAAGGCATGCTCGTGCGCATCCAGAAGGGAATGCCGGCGGGAGAGGCGGCCAGAGAGGTGGTCGCCAGCACTTTCTCAGCGCTGATTGGCGGTACGGCCATCGGCATCCTGGCCTTTTCCGCCATCGGCTTCTCGCAGTCCGATACCGGTGAGTTTGCCCGTTCGCTCTTCTACGTCATCCTGATTTCCTTGAGCCTTTCCTGGGTCACGGCCGTGAGCACCACGCCGCTGCTGTGCGCCCTGCTCCTGAAGCCTGATAAAGAGGCGAGTGATGCGGATCCCTACGCGGCAGCACCCTTTCGGATCTATCGGGGTGCTCTTGCCGGCGCCATCCGCTTGCGCTGGCTGACCATCGGCGTTGTTGCCGGGCTCTTTGCGCTGTCGGTCTATGGCTTCACCCTCGTGAAGCAGGCCTTCTTCCCGAACGCCAACACACCCATGTTTTTCGTTGATCTCTGGGCCCCGGAAGGCATCGACATCCGTCAGACCCGGGACTATGCCCTGCAGGTGGAAGCGTTCCTGCGCGAGCAGGACGGCGTGGAGCAGACGACGACAGTGATCGGCGGCGGGGCCACCCGCTTCACCCTCGTTTATGAGCCGAAGGAAGATGCCGCCGCCTACGCACAGATCATTATCCGAACGGAAACGCGCGATCAGATCCCGGAGATCTGGGCGGCAGTGGAAGACTACATGGGCCGGGAGCTGCCGCACCTCGATCCGATCATCAAATCGCTGCGGATTGGTCCGGGTCGGGATGGCAAGGTCGAAGCGCGCTTCCATGGTCCGGATCCCGTCGTGCTGCGGGAGCTCGCAGAAACCGCCAAGGCCATCATGCGCGCGGACTGGGATACGAAAGAGGTGCGCGACGACTGGCGGCAGCCTGCCAAGGTGCTCCGACCGGTCTTCAATGAACAGGTCGGCCGCGAACTTGGTATCAACCGGCAGGATCTCGCCGGGGCCTTACGCTCCTCCTTCGAAGGCGCGCCGGTGGGTCTTTATCGCGACGGCATCAGGCTCCTGCCGGTTCATCTGCGACCACCGCTTGAAGAACGCACGGACGTCACCTTCATCGACGATGTTCAGGTATGGAGCCCCATCCTCCAGCGGTCGGTGCCGATTGGTCAGGTCGTGTCCGGCTTCGAGACGAACTTCGAGAATACGGTGATTCGTGGGCGGAACCGGCTGCAGACGATCATTGCCTCGGCGAACCCGACAGGCGAGCTTACGGCCCCGCTCTTCGACCGGCTGCGCCCGCAGATCGAAGCGATTCCGCTGCCGCCTGGTTATTCGCTTACCTGGGGCGGTGAGTACGAAGACTCTTTCGAGGCCCAGGATGCACTCTTCACCGCACTCCCAGCCGGCTTCCTGCTCATGATCATCACTACGATCCTGCTTTTCGGGAAGATCCGCCAGCCGCTCATCATCTGGCTGACGGTGCCGCTGGCGCTTGTGGGGCTAACGGCGGGGCTGCTCGGTTTTGGTGCCTTCGACTTCATGTCGCTCTTAGGCGCCCTCAGCCTCATCGGCCTACTGATCAAGAACGCCATCGTGCTCATCGAGGAGATCGATCAGCAGGTGGCGGCGGGAGATAAGTCGCCCATTGATGCGGTGCTCGATTCGTCAGTCAGTCGCATGCGGCCGGTGGCGCTCGCGGCCACCACCACCGTGCTCGGCATGATTCCGCTCCTGCCGGATGTGTTCTTCGTGAACATGTCGATCACCATCATGTTCGGACTTACGTTTGCGACCTTGTTGACGCTGTTTATCGTGCCGACGCTTTACGCGACGATTTTTCGAATTAAATCCTGAGCTTCCTCCTCATTTTGCCAGGAAGCCCTTAAGCGCCTCGGCCTCAGTCGTCCAGCAGCCGTGGATCCAGATAAAAGAAGTGCCGCCGGTGCTGGCCGACGATGCGCTCGAACTCTTCCGGATTGTTCGTGCGCACGTTGCGCCCTGCCGCGAGCTCAATCGCCACGCTCAGCCGTGAGAGCCAGAAGGCCACGGCCGCATAGAGGGTGAAGGCCGGCAGAAGCCGGAGTTCGGCGCCGGTGAGCGGCCGGATCCGGTGATAGGCCCGGATCAGCTCCGTGGCGCGATCGGGGTTCAGGAGTCCCGTACCGTCCGTGCACCAGTCGTTGGCGGCCACGGCCAGGTCATAGATGAGAATGCCTTTTGCGGCGTGGTGAAAGTCGAGCACGCCGGTTAAGCCGCGCTCGTTGAAGAGCACGTTGTCGCGGAAGAGGTCGCCGTGAATCACACCCCGCGGCAGGCTGCCGACATCTTCCCGAGCGAGCAGGTGGCTGACTTCCCGAACCGCGTCCATGAGCAGGGTCCGGCTTACATAAGGCAGATGCAGCTTCGCGAGCTCGGCGTGATGTGCAAGCCACGGGGCCGTGCGCGGATAGTCGGGAATCGGATGTTCCCAGCCGGCGGTGGCCCGGTGAAAACGGGCGATGAAGCGGCCGAGGGCGGCCACCTGTTTCGTTGTCGGGTTGTAGACGTGGCGCCCGGGCAGGCGATGGGAAAGCAGGATCAGCTTGCCGTCGTAGCGGTCGATGGCCTCGCCCTGGTTGTTGCGCAGGATGCCGGCGATCGGCAGCCCTGCGGCATCACACAGATCGAGGAGCGGCACGTAGGCGCCACCGGCGTTCGACGGCCGCTCCATGATCGTCAGCACGAACTCCCGCTCACGCCCCTGGTCGCTGGTGCGGATGAAGTAGTTGCTGTTTTCGATGCCGTTCACGGCCGGCCAGTAGCGGATCAGATCGCCAACGCCGTAGTTGGCGATGGTGTGTTCGAGATCGAGGACGTCCAGCTGGGTGATGGCGTTCATGGGGGCGGGTCAGAACTCGACGATGACCCAGGTGGGCAGCAGTGCGTCGGCCCGTTCCAGATCTTCTTCACCGGCGGTCTGGTCTCTGGGCACCAGATAATAAGGCTTACCCCAGGTGGGGACGATGCGCACCATGCGCAGCACGCCGCCCTGGCGGTATTCGAGGACCGTTTTTTCATCCTCTTCGATGATGGTGACGTCCGGGCCGCGGATGTCTTCGATCTCCGCAGCCGTTACCGCAGTGGCCGCCAGGGCCAGTGCCGCGGGCAGCAGCGCCAGGGCCAGTCGGCGGCCCAGGGGGCCTTTCGGGGCATGGGAAAGGTCGTATTCGGGTGGGGTCAGCGGTGAGCGCATCGCAGGATCCTCAAGCTCAAGTAGAATGGTAGCAAAAGCGCGGAGAGGACACTCGGATGGCGGCAGATGCCCCGTCAACAAAACCCCTCATTCTGGTAGACGGCAGCTCTTATCTCTTTCGGGCCTATCACGCCCTGCCGGATCTCCGGACCTCGGATAACTTCCCCACCGGCGCCGTGCGGGGCGTGATCTCCATGATCCGCAAGCTCGCCAAGGACTACGAAGGCAGCCCCATTGCCGTGGTCTTCGATGCGAAGGGCAAAACCTTCCGCAACGATCTCTATAAAGAGTACAAGGCGAACCGGCCGCCCATGCCGGACGACCTGCGGGAGCAGATCCAGCCGATCCACGACATCATCCGCGCCATGGGCCTGCCGCTGCTGATCGTGCCGGACGTGGAAGCCGACGATGTGATCGGCACCCTCGCCGCCGAAGCCACGGCCTCGAAACGCGATACGGTGGTCTCCACCGGCGACAAAGACATGGCGCAGCTCGTGACCGATCACGTCACGCTCGTGAACACCATGACCGAGACCACCATGGATCGTGCCGGCGTGCTCGATAAGTTCGGCGTGGCGCCGGAGCAGATCATCGACTACCTGGCGCTCATGGGCGACACCGTGGACAACATTCCCGGGGTGCCGAAGGTCGGGCCGAAGACGGCGGCGAAATGGCTCGCCGAACATGGCGACCTGGACACGATCATCGCCAAGGCGGACGAGTTCAAAGGCAAAATCGGTGAGAACCTGCGCGGCGCTCTCGAGCAGCTGCCCCTGTCCCGGGAGCTTACGGAAATCCGTTGCGACGTGGAGCTGCCGGTCGGCATCGCGGAGCTCATCCCCGAGACGCCGGACGACGCGGCGCTGCTGAAACTCTTCGAGCGCTTCGAGTTCAAGGCCTGGATTGAGGAGCTGGGCGGTGAAGCGCCGGCTGAAGAAGGTCTGCCGGAGGCGGTGGAAGGCAACTACCGGACCATCAGCACGGTCGAGGAGCTCGATGCGCTGATCAGCGAGCTCGAGGCCGCGGGCAGTTTTGCCCTCGATACGGAAACCACCAGCCTCGCCTATATGGATGCGGAGCTCGTGGGTTTCTCCTTCTGTGCGAAGGCGGGTGAGGCCTGCTACGTGCCCGTCGGGCACAACTATGCCGGTGCCCCGGATCAGCTCGCGCTCTCGCTGGTGCTCGAAAAGCTGAAGCCGCTTCTCGAGAACGCCGCCATTACTAAAGTTGGCCAGCACCTGAAGTACGACCTCAATGTGCTCGACCGCTACGACGTCACGGTCAACGGCATCGAGTACGACACCATGCTCGAGTCCTACGTGCTGAACAGCGTCGGCAGCCGCCACAACATGGACGACCTGGCCAAGCGTTACCTCGGCCGGGAGACCATTAAATACGAGGACATCGCCGGTAAAGGCGCCAAGCAGATTACCTTCGATCAGGTGCCGCTCGAGCAGGCGGCCGAATACGCGGCGGAAGACGCGGACATCACCTGGCAGCTCCACGAGCAGCTCTGGCCGAAGCTCGAGGCTGAGCCGAGCCTCGCGACAGTATTCCGGGAGATC
Organism: Pseudomonadales bacterium; assembly: GCA_965230005.1. Lineage (GTDB taxonomy): Bacteria > Pseudomonadota > Gammaproteobacteria > Pseudomonadales > Azotimanducaceae > SZUA-309. The sequence continues at coordinate 3,523,402 of OZ245934.1, read as the reverse complement.
GAAATGCCGCTCATGCCTGTGCTGTCGCGCATCGAGCGCACGGGAACCCTGATCGACGGCGGCCTCCTCGACGAGCAGAGCAGAGAGCTCGCCGAGCGCATGGAAGAACTCGTTGCCAAAGCCCACGAGCTTGCCGACGGCGAGTTCAACCTCGACTCGCCGAAACAGCTCCAGGAGATTCTCTTCGAGCGCCTTGGCCTGCCGGTGCTGAAGAAAACGCCGAAAGGGCAGCCGTCCACGGCCGAGGCCGTGCTTGTGGATCTCGCCCGGGATTACGAGCTGCCGCAGGTGATCATGGATTACCGGGGCCTGGCGAAGCTGAAGTCCACCTACACGGACAAGCTGCCACTGCAGATCAATCAGAAGACGGGCCGCGTGCATACGTCGTATCACCAGGCGGTGGCCGCCACCGGGCGTCTCTCCTCGACGGATCCGAACCTGCAGAACATTCCGATCCGCACGGCGGACGGCCGCAAGATCCGCCAGGCCTTCGTCGCCCCGCCGGGGCGCAAGATCATTGCCGCCGACTACTCGCAGATCGAACTTCGGATCATGGCCCATCTCTCGGGGGATGCCGGGCTCACCGAAGCCTTCGCCAAGAACCTCGACATCCACCGGGCCACGGCGGCGGAGGTCTTCTCTGTGAGGGCCGATGAGGTTTCCGACGAGCAGCGGCGGAACGCCAAGGCCATCAACTTCGGGCTTATTTACGGGATGTCGGCCTTCGGGCTCGGTCGGCAGCTGTCCATTTCGCGGACCCTGGCTCAGGACTACATCGACCGCTACTTCGCTCGCTATCCGGGCGTGGCCGAATACATGGAGCGCACGCGAGCGCTCGGTCACGACCAGGGATACGTGGAGACCGTGTTTGGCCGGCGCCTGTATCTGCCGGAGATCAACAGCCGCAATCATCAGCGTCGACAAGCCGCCGAACGCACGGCCATCAACGCGCCGATGCAGGGCACGGCGGCCGACATCATCAAGCGCGCCATGCTGGCTGTGGACGCGTGGTTGCCCGAGTCGGGCCTGGACGCGCTCATGATCATGCAGGTGCACGACGAGCTGGTTCTCGAAGTTGCCGAGGGAGACGTCGACGCGGTGGTCAGCGGCGTGAACGAACGTATGAGCGCAGCGGCCGATCTTGCCGTACCGCTCGTGGTTGAAGCCGGCATCGGAGACAACTGGGATCAGGCACACTGAGACAGCGGAGCTGTCTCAGTGCTTTGCGCATGTGCGCCGCTGAAGCGGCGCTTTGGAGTTTCGCTTCGCGAAACTCCTGCACGAGGGAACTGGGGCGTGCTGCGAGAGGCAGTGAAACAAGGAGAGGGGCTTGAAGAAGTTTAAGGGGAGAGTTGCCGTCGTCACTGGCGGTGCGAGTGGGATCGGTCTCGGCATGGCGCGGTCCTTTGCGTCCCGGGATATGAAGGTGGTCATCGCCGATCTCAACGAGGAGACCATTGCCGCGGCGGTTTCTGAACTGGAGAGCGCGGGCGCTGAGGTGCTCGGCCAGCGCTGCGACGTCTCAAGCCTCGACGCAGTGCAGGGCCTCGCCGACGCAACCATGGAGCGCTTCGGTGCCGTGCACGTGCTCTGCAACAACGCGGGTGTCGGTATCCCCACCTCGGCGCGGAACATGAAGCTCGCCGACTGGAAGTGGATCATCGACGTCGATCTCTGGGGCCCGATTCATGGCGTGCACGTTTTCCTGCCGCTCATCGAGGAGCAGGGCGAAGGCCACGTCAACGCCACATCCTCCATGGCCGGCCTCATCGCCTCCGGCATGATGGGCGCCTACAACGTCGCCAAACATGGCGTGGTTGCGCTCATGGCGTCCCTGGAGCGGGAGCTCCGAGCCAAAAAAAGCCCGATTCACACCTCGGTGCTTTGCCCTGGCCCGATCAATACCAATATCAGCCGCAACTCTGTGGCCCGTCGTCCCGGTCGCGCGAAACCGGCGCAGGACGGCGAGCGGGCCGGTAAGGTGGCGAACAGCATTCAGAGTGCCCTCGAGGACGGCATGGACCCCAACGAAGTCGGGGAGCTGGTGGCGGAGGCCATCGCGGCCGAGCGCTTCTGGGTGCTCACCCACCCGCGCTGGGCCAGGGCTGTGCAGAAGCAGCTCGATGCGCTCGTGGAGGATCAATCCCTCACTCGCGCCTGACCGCCGTAGGGTTCAATATAGGCGGTTCGGGATGCGATTCGCGCGGTAGAAGAGCGGAAAATGCGGAGCCAAGGTTAGAGAGTTAAAGGGTTAAAGGGTTAAAGAGTTAGAGAGTTATCAAGAGAGGAAGGAGGGCTCGTTGATGAGTGAAGCGATAGAGATGGAAGCGGTGACTGCAGATACCCCTCGGGAGAAGATGCTGTCCCGCGCCTGGGAGGTGCCTCTCGAGGAGCTGGACGTCAGCAACTGGCACCTCATGCAGCACGACGCCATCTGGCCTTACTTTGAGCGCCTGAGAAAAGAAGCACCCGTGCACTACACGGCTGAATCCCGCTACGGCCCCTTCTGGTCCATTACCCGTTTCGACGACATCAAGGCCGTGGATCAGAATCACCCGGCGTTCTCCTCAGCGAACGGCATCGGCTTTTTCGATACCGCCACAGATACCGCGAACCCCGGTTCCAGTTTCATCGCCATGGATCCACCCAAACACGACGAGCAGCGCAAAGCCGTCAGTCCCGTGGTTGCGCCCCGGAACCTCGCGCAGATGGAATCGGTCATCCGCGAGCGTGCCGGGCGCATCCTCGACAGCCTGCCCGTGGGTGAGACCTTCAACTGGGTGGACAAAGTCTCCATCGAGCTCACCACGCAGATGCTCGCCACGCTCTTCGATTTTCCCTTCGAAGAGCGCCGCCGCCTGACGCGCTGGTCCGATATCGCCACGATCCCGGGGCTCACGCTCGAGCAGCGTCAGGCAGAGATGGCCGAGTGTCTCGCCACCTTCACAGACATCTGGCATCAGCGGGTCGATAAAGAGCCGAATTTCGACCTCATCTCGCTCCTGATCCACGGTGAAGCCACGAAGAACATGGTGGACAACCCGAGCGAGTACCTCGGTAACATCATGCTGCTCATCATCGGCGGCAACGACACCACCCGGAACTCGATTTCCGGCGGGGTGCTGGCCCTGAACCGCTTCCCGGATCAGTTCGACAAGCTTCGGGCCGACAAAAGCCTGATCCCGAACATGGTCGCCGAGATCATCCGCTGGCAGACGCCGCTGGCCTTCATGGGCCGAAAGGCCCTGGAAGACGTGGAACTCGGTGGGGAGACGATCCGCGCCGGCGATCGGGTGATCATGTGGTACGTCTCCGGCAATCGGGATGAGACCAAGTTCGAGGACGCGAACGACCTCATCATCGACCGCCCGAACGCCCGCAATCACATTTCCTTCGGCTTCGGCCTGCACCGCTGTATGGGCAACAGGCTGGCCGAAATGCAGCTTCGGGTGCTCTGGGAGGAGATCCTCGAGCGCTTCGAACACGTTGAGGTGGTGGAGGAACCGCAGCGGGTGCGGTCCAACTTCATCCGCGGCTATGCCGAGCTGCCCGTGCGACTGCACGCGAAAGCCTGACGTCGCCGTCACACTGCGGCGTCGCTGCAGGGCCGGCCTTGCCGGTCTTTGCGTTCAAGCCTCCGGGTTCGGATCGGAAGTCGGCGACTCGAGAGGCTCGAGTTCGTCGGCCGGGATTTCGACAGACAGCCATTCGCTGAGCGTGGTCACCAGCTCCGGCACACCCTGGCCCGTTTGCGCAGAAAACGTCTGCACGGAAGTCAGCGGCGCACCTTTCACGGCGTTCCGCACCTGCTGCAGAACCTTCCCCTGCGCTCCGCGTTTCAGCTTGTCTGCCTTGTTCAGCAGGATGCGCAGGGGCAGTTCCGACGGTGCGGCCCATTCGATGAGCTCGATATCGAAGGGTTGCAGTGGATGGCGGATGTCCATCACGAGGACCACGCCGCTGAGCACATCCCGATAGGACAGATAGTCGTTGACGGTCCGTTGCCAGGCGGCCTGAGCGGACTTCTCGGCCCGCGCGTAGCCGTAGCCGGGCAGATCCACGAAGCGGCCGCCGCCGGCCACGTCGAAGAAGTTGAGGAGCTGCGTGCGGCCTGGCTGCTTACTCACTTTGGCCGTGCGCCGGGAGCCCGTGAGCCGGTTGAGCACGGAGGACTTGCCGGCGTTCGAACGCCCGGCAAAGGCGATCTCAGGCCCGTTCGGAGCCGGGCTCTGGGAGAGCCTGGCCGCACTCTTTGAGAAGGTCACGTGGATGCGGGGCGCATCCCTGCCGCCGTGGTCGCCTTTCTGGCTGTTTTTGCTCATCAGCGCTGGTCTGAGTGTCGGTTCGGGGTTCGTTCAGGCCCTTTCACGTGGGTTTCCGGGGCCTGTGATGTGATAGCGATTGTTATATACTTCGCGGCCGGCAAAATCGCCGACGCTTCCGCGTCTTGTGAAGCGACCTTTCAAGCAGTGTATAGGACATTATCACCAATGGCGTCACGACCTCTGAGGCCCCGGGTGGGGAAGACTCTGGCCAGTGTGTTGGCCACGGTACTGGTTGCAGCGTTCGCGAGCGCGGCGTCGGCCGACGGCGGCGGCGATCCGGCCGCCGGCGAAGCCCAATCCCTGGCCTGCGCGGCCTGCCACGGCCAGGACGGATCTTCGCCGATCGATCCCACCTACCCGCATCTGGCCGGCCAGGGCGAGCGGTACCTGTTCAACCAGCTGAGGATGATCCGGGACGGCGAGCGGGAGATTCTGCTCATGGCCGGTCAGCTGAACGGCAAGTCTGATCAGGATCTGATGGACATTGCCGCCTACTACGCATCCCTGCCAGCCAAGGTGAACGGGACGCAGGCCGATGATGCGACGCTGGAACTCGGCGAACAGATTTATCGTGCCGGGATCGCCAGCAAAGGGGTGGCTGCCTGTATCGCCTGTCATTCGCCGGACGGCGCTGGCAACCGCGCGGCCGGTTATCCCAATCTCTCCGGGCAACCGAGCGCCTATGTTGTCAATCAACTTACCGCTTATCGGGAAGGTCAACGGGACACCGATGGCACCTTCGGTGGCATGATGCGTGGCGTCGCCCGCGGCCTGACTGACAATGAGATTGCCGCTGTCGCCGAATACATCCAGGGCCTCCACTGAGGCCTGATCTGGGCCCGCGATCCTGCCGGGCCCTGACTGACAGACGGAACCGCAGACCGAGCGCACTCTCTCCTGGAGCACCCAGCAACCGCCAGAAGGCGCAAAGTTGCACGATTCCGGCCCCGCGCGGTCTAATCCGGCGGTCCCTGGTCCCGGACCAGCGACCCCAGAGATTTGAGAGGCCCAGCTAACGGTCTCGAACCAGGAACGAACACGGAGCCCCGCTCATGAGATCTGTTACCGGCCTGCTGCTTGCCTTGCTTAGCCTCGCTGCCGCGAGCGTTCACGCCATGGAATTCGAAGAAGGCGTGCACTATGAGCGCCTGGCGGTGCCGGTGCAGACGGCCGATGAAAGCCGGGTAGAGGTGGTTGAAGCGTTTTCTTACGCCTGCATTCACTGCAAGACCTTCGAGCCCGCCCTCGAAGCCTGGAAAGACGAGCAGGGTGCGGGCGTCGATTTCCGGCGCCTGCCGGCGATCTTCAATCAGACCTGGGCGCTCTTTGCCCAGGCCTACTACACGGCAGAAGTCCTGGAAGTGGTCGACGCCGTGCACCAGCCGATTTTCAAAGCCATTCATGAAGATGGCAGAGACCTGCGCGACCCGGCGGCCATGGCCATCGTCTTCGAAGTCTATGGCGAGGTACCGAAAGAGACCTTTGCCCAAGTGCATTCGAGCTTCGGTGTCCGCTCGAAGATGCAGCAGTCCCAGGCGCACGCCCGGGCCTACGGTCTTTCCGGCACTCCGTCCATGATCGTAGATGGACAGTTCCGGACCGATGGGCAGATGGCAGGGAGCAACGCCATGATGCTCGAGGTCGTGGATTACCTTGTGGCCAAACAGGCCGCTGAACGGGGTATCGAGCTGCCCCCGCCGGCACCCCTGGCTCCGGAAGTGGCCACGGAAGCCGGTGACTAGTCCGAGCGCGCAGGAAAGCGCGGTGAAACGCACCAACAGGAAGTAAAAGTGCCAGCCAGTCCACATTCTGAGTTCCCGAGGACCGCTAGACTCCTTGCCAGGTCATTGGAGCAGTCGGCCATGCTCGCATGGGCAAAGCGGGGCGATCTACGGTCGCCGGGGAGTTCAGAGGTCAACGTGTTGAGTCACTTCGAACCGGAAGCGGTCGAGGCGACGGACAAGCACACGTTGAAGTTCCTTTCCTACAACATCCAGGTCGGCATCCGCACCACCAAATACCGTCACTACGTCACCAAGGGCTGGAAGCACGTGCTGCCGCACGAGTCCCGCAACCACACCCTGTCCCGGATTGCCGACGTGGTCGCCGACTACGACTTTGTCGCTCTGCAGGAAATCGACGCGGGCAGCATCCGCAGCGGTTTCATCAATCAGGTGGAGTATCTCGCCGAGCGAGCGCAGTTCCCCTACTGGTACACACAGCTCAATCGCGATCTCGGGCCCATCGCCCAGCACGGCAACGGCCTGCTCTCACGCATTGCACCGGCAGACATGGAAGACCACCGGCTGCCGGGTGCCATTCCCGGCCGCGGCGCCATCGTCGTCCGTTTGCCTTTCGGCGATGCAACGGTGCTCGTGGTGATGCTGCACCTCTCCCTGGGCGAACGCTCCCGGGCGCTGCAGCTCGAATACGTGAAGGGACTCATCGACGGTGAAGAGCACGTGGTGGTCATGGGCGACATGAACAGCCACCTCGCCAATCTGCTCTTCGATTCACCACTCGCCGAAACAGCCCTTCGGCCTGCCGAGACCGTGGGCCCCACCTATCCGTCCTGGCGCCCATCCGTGGCCCTCGACCACATTCTGGTCTCCCCGGAACTCGCCATCGATCGCTGCGAAGTCCTCGACTGCAAGCTGTCGGATCACCGCCCCATTTCCGTGAGCCTCACCCGTGCTGATCGTGCCTTGGTGATGTAGCCGGTCAACGCCGAACGGTAAAAACAAGAACGCGCCCTCGGGCGCGTTCTTCGTTTCAGGGAGCTGCTTCACCGCAGCCGGTTCTGGTGCCGAGTTTCCGCGGGACCGCGTCCCCACGACCCGCCGGGGCGTCAGGGTCCCGCGGTCACCTGCGCCCGGCTGCAAGCCGTATCGAGGAGCTCCGGATAGTTCTTCCGATACTCGCTCTGACACAGCGCGATGGTGCCCCGGGTCATCTCCACGACGTAGGCGCGAATGGCCTCGGCGCCGGCTTCGTCCACCGCGTGGGCGAAGCTCGCCATACCGCGACTGGCGAAAGCACCGCCGCGCACGATGGCATCCCACGAGGCGTGCACGTTGGCATCGGCGTAACGCAGATCGGGAATGCCGGCGCCGGCAGCCGTGAGGCCCGGTCCGTGGCAGACGGCGCAGTACTGATGGTAGAGGGCCTCGCCCTGGGTTACCTGCTCCGGCGTCGTTTCCATGGGCGGCGGTTCCGGGATGTCGATGAACGCCACGTCCACTGGTGGCAGGGTTTCTTTGCCGCCGATCTTGAAGGCGAGGATCCGGCCTTCCTGGAGCACGTTGCCGCGGTGTCGGGGCGCACCGGAGGCTAGACCGAAGGCGCCGCCCCAGCCCGCCTGGACGGCAACGTACTGCTCGCCATCCACCGTATAGGTCACCGGGGCAGCGATGATGCCGACGCCGACGGGATACTCCCAGACGAGCTCGCCGGTGTCGGCCCGATAGGCGGCGAAGTAGCCGTCCGAACGGCCCTGGAAGACCAGGTTGCCGGCGGTGGAGAGCAGGCCGCCGTTCCAGCTGGTGGCGTGCTGCACGCGCCAGACTTCCTGCTGCGTGACCGGATCCCAGGCCGCGAGGTGGCCCTTCACGGTTTTCAGCGCTTCGATGAGCTCGTCCGGATTCGATGACGGAATGGTCTCGTTGAAATCGACGCCCGTGTTCCAGCCTTCGGCGTCGTATTTGAAGGCGTTGTCCTGGGCGTAGGAGAAAGCCAGATCCAGGGCCGGGATGTAGACGAGGCCGGTGTCCTGGTTGTAGGCCATGGGGTGCCAGTTGTGACCACCGTAAGGCGCCGGCAGGATCACTTTGGGTTCGTTGGCGTAGTGGGCGTCCGGGTTTTCTACCGGGCGTCCGGATTCCGGATCGATGTGTGTGGCCCAGTTCACCGGCACGTAGGCTTCTGCCGAGATGAACTCGCCGTTGGTGCGGTCGAGCACATAGAAGAAGCCGTTTTTCGGTGCCTGCATGATTACCTGGCGCTCGGCACCGTCGATCTCGATGTCGGCGAGGATCATGTGCTGCGTGGCCGTGTAGTCCCAGGTGTCGCCCGGCGTGGTCTGGTAGTGCCAGACGAGGCTGCCGTCGTCCGGGTTCAGCGCCACGATGGAGGAAACGAAGAGGTTGTCGCCGCCGCCCGGAGAGCGCAGATAGCGGTTCCAGGGCGAGCCGTTGCCGACGCCGACGTAAAGGAGGTTCAGCTCCGGGTCGAAGGACATGGAATCCCAGACCGTGCCGCCGCCGCCGACTTCCCACCACTTGCCGCCGCGCCAGGTGGCCGCCGCCTGCTCCATGGCCTCGTTCTCGAAGCCCTCGGCCGGATTGCCGGGCACCGTATAGAAGCGCCAGGCCATTTCCCCGGTGCTCGTGTCGTAGGCGCTCACGTAACCGCGCACGCCGTACTCGGCGCCGCCATTACCGATGATGACCTTGTCTTTGATGATGCGCGGGGCGCCGGTGATCGTGTACGGGCGTTCGCGGTCCGTCGTCTGCACGTCCCAGATGAGCTCGCCGGTGCCGGCGTCCAGGGCAATCAGGCGCCCGTCCAGGGTGCCGGAGTAGATGCGGCCTTCCCAGGCGGCCACGCCGCGATTGACCACGTCGCAGCAGGCGTACTTACCCCACTCCTTCGGCACCTGCGGATCGTAGGACCAGAGCAACTCGCCGGTTTTTGCATCGTGGGCCCAGACCACGGACCAGGACCCGGTGGAGAACATAACCCCGTCCACGACGATGGGCGTGGCCTCCAGGCCGCGGCGGGTGTCCGTATCCCAGTACCAGGCGAGCCCGAGTTCGCCGGCGTTCTCGGCGTTGATATCGGTGAGCGGACTGAAGCGCTGCTCGTCGTAGGTGCGGCCATGGGCGAGCCAGTTGCCCGGTTCCTTGTCGGCCTGGCCGATGCGGCTGCCGTCGATGTTGCCGGTGGCTGCCTGAATGGCGCTCGACCGGCTCACCGTCTCCGCGGTGGCCGCCGCGATCGGCGCTTCCGCCTCCGCCGGTGTGGCGGCTTCCTCGCCGGTGCAGGCGCTGAGCGCAAATAAGGTGGCGAACGTGATGCTGGCGGCCGCGAGCGACCGCAGGGTTGGTGCTGACATGGAACCCCTCTTTAACTACCTGAGCTCAGCGAGCTGAGCGTCCGGCTCTCTCTGCAGCCGGTTCTTCGAGTGGGCCTGGCGACCCGATCCGCGCAGGCCGCGCGGCATCTCTCCTCATGCGCGTGAGGTCTGTGCCCCTCGCTGCAGCGAGTTTAGCGGGTCCATTTCCCGAATGTACCCCCTCGTCCGACGGCTCGATTATCATGCACGATCCGCTCGGCGGCGCGAGGCACGCTACGCCCGCACGACACGAAGGCACTGGAGGTAGAGCAGTGGCAGAGAGCATCAGCAGGGACGACGCGCAGGTACCGGGCACGGGTCTGGATCCCGCCTGGAAAGAAGAAGCCGCCGAGTGGCTCGACGCCATGGACGATGTGCTCAAAGAACGCGGCGCTGAAGGCGCCCGGGAGCTCATGCGTGCCCTGCAGGCGCACCTCTCGCATCGCGGTCTGGTGCTCACGGACGCCGCCCTCAACACGCCCTACAAGAACACCATCGATGTGCGTGAGCAGCCTCGCTATCCCGGCAACGTCGAGCTGGAAACCCGCATCGGCAACATCATCCGCTGGAACGCCGTTGCCATGGTGCTGCAGGCTTACGACTCGGGCTCCGGCGTTGGCGGCCACATCGCCACTTATCTCTCGGCGGCGACCATGATGGAAGTGGGCTTCAACCATGTGTTTCGAGCCCGCTCCGAGCACTATGGCGGCGACCAGGTGCACTTTCAGGCGCATACGGCCCCGGGGGTTTACGCCCGGGCCTTTCTCGAAGGCCGCCTCACCGCCACGCAGCTCGCCAACTTCCGCCGCGAGCTCGCCGAAGGCGGTGGCCTGCCGAGCTATCCGCATCCGCGGCGCCTCCCCTGGTTCTGGCAGATGCCGACGGCGAGCATGGGGCTCTCCACGCCGAGCGCCATCTACCAGGCGCGTTTCACCAAGTACCTCGAGAGCCGCGGCCTGAAACCGGATAACGGCGGCAAGATCTGGACCTTCATTGGCGATGGAGAAGCGGACGAACCGGAAGTGCTCGGCACGATCAACATCGCCAGCCGCGAAGGCCTCGACAACCTGGTGCTGGTGATCAACTGCAACCTGCAGCGCCTCGACGGTCCCGTGCGCGGCAACGGCAAGATTATTCAGGAGCTCGAGCGCGCCTTCCGCGGTGCCGACTGGCACGTGATCAAGGTGATCTGGGGCGGCGGCTGGGATCCGCTGTTTGCCCGGGACGAAGACGGCATCCTTCAGGAGCGTATGGAGCAGGCCGTCGATGGTGACTATCAGATGTACACCGTCTCCCCGGGGGATGCCGTGCGCGAGCACTGGGTGGAAACGTCGCCGGCGCTGAAAGAGCTCATGAAAACGCTCACGGACGAAGAGATCCGGTCCATCAAGCGCGGCGGCCACGATCATCAGAAGATTTATGCGGCCTTCGAGCGGGCGGCCCAGGTGACCGGTAAACCGTGTGTCGTTCTGTTGAAGACTGTCAAGGGCGATGGCCTGGGCCCCGGCACGGAAGGCAGCAACACCGTGCATCAGAAGAAGCACCTCTCCGCCGATGAGCGACGGGAGCTGGCGAAGCGCCTCGACATACCTCTCGAGGAAGACGCCGTGCTGGCGGCTGACTTTTATCTGCCGCCGACGGATTCAGAAGAAATCACCTATGCCCTGGCGCGCCGGGAAGCCCTCGGCGGGTTTCTGCCAGAGCGTCGAGTAGCTTGTGAACGGCTCGCGCCGCCGGACCTCGACCTGTTTGCCGATCTGATCAAAGGCACGGAGGGTACGGACCGCTCGATCTCCACAACCATGGTTGTGGTGCGCATGCTCGCCAAGCTCCTGCGCGACAAAACCCTCGGCCGCTACGTCGTGCCCATCGTGCCGGACGAAGCGCGCACCTTCGGCATGGACGGCCTTTTTCCGCAGGCAGGCATCTACTCTTCCGCCGGTCAGCAATACAAACCGGTGGATGCCGGCACCATCGCCCCATACCGGGAAGCGGAAGACGGTCAGATTCTGCAGGAGGGTATCTGCGAAACCGGCGCCATGGCGAGCTTCCTGGCCGCCGGCACGGCCTACGCGAATCATGGCCTGCCGATGATTCCCTTCTACATCTTCTATTCCATGTTCGGCTTTCAGCGCGTCGGCGACATGATCTGGGCCTGCGGCGACATGATGGCCAAAGGTTTTCTGCTTGGAGGCACCTCGGGGCGCACAACGCTGAACGGCGAAGGTGTGCAGCACCAGGACGGTCACTCGCATCTCATGGCGAGCACCGTGCCGAACATGAAAAGCTACGATCCGGCCTTTGCCTATGAGCTGATCCTGATCGTCCGCGACGGCATCCGCCGCATGTACGGCGAGCAGGAAGACGTCTTCTACTACCTCACGGTGACGAACCAGAACATTCCCATGCCGGCCATGCCGGAAGACGAAGAGGGCCGCGTGGCGGCCGGGGTGCTCGCCGGTATGTACTGCTTCGACCGGGAAGAAGGCGCCACCGTGAACCTCTTCGGCAGCGGTGCGATCATGAGCGAGGTGCAGAAGGCGCGGGAGTATCTCCGGGCGCTCGGAATCGCGAGCAACCTCTGGTCCGTGACCAGTTACAACGAACTCGCCCGGGAGGGTAACGCGGCGGAGCGGGAGCAGCTCATGAGCATTGGCGCAGCGGCGCGGAAGCCCCTCGTGGCGCAGCTCCTCGACGGCGAGGAAGGTGTCTTTGTTGCCGCCAGCGACTATATGAAAGCGCTGCCCCTCTCCATCGCCCGCTGGGTGCCGGGCCCCTTTGAAGTTCTGGGTACGGACGGCTTTGGTCTGTCCGAAGACCGGCACGTGCTGCGGGAGTACTTTGAGGTCTCCGCGGAATGGGTGGCCTACACGGCACTCTCGACCCTTGCGCAGAACAATCTCGGCCAGGCAGAGGTGGCTCGGTCTTTCGCTGCCGACCATGATCTCGACACGAGCAAGCGCGATCCTTTCGACGGGTGACAGTCCGGTTCTGATGGCGTTGCCGGTGAGAGTGCTCCCGGAGCAGGCTGCGCCATGAGCGGGCGGCCCACCCGGGTGCATGTGGTTGGCTGCTATCGCAGTGGTACCACGCTGATGATGGAGCTCCTCTGGTACGGCTATAACTTCAGCGGACGTTCGGAACACGAGGCGCCCCTGTTCCGGCCGGTGCCGCCGGGAGAAACCCTTTACCTGACGAAAAAGCCGCCGGATACGATACGCATCGAGCGCGCCTTTCTCGCTGACAAAAAGCTCCACGTCGTTGCCATGACCCGGGACCCGCGGGCCGTGACCACGAGTCGGCATCCGGACTTTCCCGACGTGTACTTCACCGGCTTCCGGCGCTGGTTGGATTATCAGGCGGTGATCGAGCGCCTCGACGACCATCCGCGCTGGCTGAATCTGCGCTACGAGGATCTGCTCGCCGATCCGGAGGCGGTGCAGAGAACCGTTGAAGCGCGCTTTCCCTTTCTCGAGCGGCGCCGCGACTTCATGAACTATCCGGAAGGCGCTGACGTGCCCGATCGCGCCGGTATCTCTCTCGGCGGCGCCCGGCGCCTGGACCCCGCGCGCCTCTCGGCCTGGCGCGAGCATCTGCCGCGCATTCGCGGGCAGCTCGATGCTTATCCGGCAGTGGCGGAGAAGCTGGTGAGCCTCGGTTATGAAAAGGACGACAGCTGGATGGCCTGCCTGGACGGCGTTGAGGCGCACCGCCAGCGCTATAAAGACGACGCGCCGCACTTCTTCAAGACGCTGGAGGCCGACCTCCGCTACTGGTGGAAAACGCGCGCCTACCTGCGCCGTCTCGAAGAGTCCTGATCCGCACCCTGATCGGGATGCGGTTCTGCGCCTGATCGAGACCAACACCCCAGCCAGCCTGAGACCTGGTTAACACAAGAAACCAGCCATTCGCGCGACAATTCGGCGCATCGAATTGGTAACTGTCGATACATGGATTTGCGTTTTTCCCAATTCGAGGTCCTCACGACGACGGGCAGCTTCTTTGTGTGCCTGTTTTTCATCTGTGTGTTCCTCGAAGCTTCGGACATCGAGCAGGAGCTGGGCACCTCGGCCGCAGAGGCAGTGAGTAAGCAGGACCTGTTCTGGGCCAGCGTTACCCCGTCCGGTCAGGAGATCGTGCTGACGGGGGCGGCCCCCGATTACCCCTCGAAGATGAAGGCCGGTGAGATTGCCGCCAACGTGCCGGGGGTGACGAGCGTGGATAACCAGATCGAAATCATCGGCGAAGCGGGCACCTGCCAGCGCGAATTCAACGATTTCCTTGCCCGGGAGCGGGTCACGTTCAAGCGCGGCAAGGCCGAGCTGACCGACGAGAGCTTTCCGCTCCTGACCCTGCTCGCGAGCATTGCCCGGAATTGCGATACGCGGCTCGAGATCGCGAGCCACACGGATGCCGAAGGCGATGCCGCCATCAACATGAAACTCTCCCAACGTCGCGCCGACGCGGTGGCGAAGTATCTGGTGCAGAGCGGCGTGTCGGCATCGCAGCTGGTATCCCGGGGCTATGGTGAGACTCAACCGATTGCGGACAACACCACGGAGGAAGGCCGCCGCGCCAACCGCCGGGTCGAGTTCCGTGTCATTGGAGATGCGGCGTGATCTATCTGATCCTGAAAATGTTCTTCTACCTGCTGCTGGCCCTGCTTGCCGGCGGAGCAGCCGGCTGGATCCTGCGCCACATCATGGCGGCAAAGCAGGACGAAGACATGCAGCGCACCCTGGCCGATGCCCGCGCACGGGTGCCGCAGTTCGAGTCCCTCATCCGCTCCCGCGATGAGCAGATCAACCGTCTCAAGGACGATCTCAAAGAGAAGGACGTGCGCATCAACGGCCTCGTCGAGGACGTCCGCAAAGCAGAAAGCGACGCGAAGGACAAAGATCGTGTGCTGAAACAGCACATCGCCCAGCACGAAACCCTCGAAGACCTGGCCGACGTGGATGCCGATGGCGACGCAGGCCAGCTCCTGAACAACGACGGGTCGCCGGTGAATGATCCGGCGGCCGAAGACAGCATGATGGGGGGTAACACGCTGGATCTGGGACCCACGGCTTCGAGTGTCCCCGCCGATGCCGATCCCGCTCTCCAGGCTCAGGTGATTCGTCTCGAGAAAGAACTCCGCGCTGCCCGCAGTCAGGCAGCCGACGCGACGGCGGAAGCCGCAGCCGCAGAAGCCGAAGTGCTGACCCTCAAATCCGAGCTCGCCAGGGCGGAAGCCGAGGTCAGCTCAGCCGACAGCGCTGGCGGTGCGGCTGCGGTGGACGACGAAGCCAAGCGTATGGTTGCCGAGCTCGAAGCCCGTCTTGCGCAGAAGACCATGGACTACGAACGTCTCGCCCGGGACCTGGAAGTCGAGAAGCGTCGGGTGATCGAACTCGAGCGCGAGCGGGAACTGCAGAACAAGTCGCTGCAGGTGCTGCATCAGCAGCTCGAGCTCGAGAAGGAGCGCGGTCAGCGCGTTGCCAGCGGCTGACCGTCTGCGCCAGCCTCGTCTGCGGCGGCGCCTTCCCCCGCCACACCATCGGACCCTGAAGCGGGCGCCTGCAGCGCCGCACCATCCAGGCGGCGAATGGTCGGCTGCCAGAGCAGCGTCACCGCAATGGCGAAGAGATAAACGGCCCCGCCCACGAACACGGCCATTCCTGCCCCTGAGCTTTCCGCCAGCGCCCCGAGAAACAAACCGCCCAACGGAACGAGGCTGTAACCGATGGTGTGAATGCCCATCACGCGGCCCCGAAGCTCATCGGGCACGAGCAGCTGCATGATGGTCATGGAGATGATCATGAACGCCGAGGCAGTGGCGGCGATGAGGAAGGCGAGCAGCAGGGCCAGCGGCAGGCTCTGCAGAGCGGCGCTGGCCGCGAAGGCCCAGAGCGTGAGCACGGAAGCCGCGGCGCCCATGAGCATGATCCAGCCGAGGCGGCGCGACTCCTGGACCATGCCCATGAGCAGAGTCCCCATCACCGAGCCGAGGCCACCGGCAGAGAGCAGATAACCGTAGCCCGTCTCGTCCGTGCCCAGCAGGTCCGCAAAAATCGGCATGATCTGCACATAGGACTGGGCGAAGAACATACCGACGAAAGTCAGGCCCAGGAGCCAGCGGAAGAGCTCGGTGGTGAAGATGAAACGGAAGCCTTCCTTGAGCTGTTCCAGCGGCGAGACATGCACGGTGGCGGGCACCTGCACACGAATGCTCAGCAGCACGATCACCATGACCGCGAAGCCGATGGCGGCAGCGGCGAACACGGGCCAGGTGTCACCGGCGATGGCGATGATGAGACCGCCCAGGGCGGGGATCGCCATGCGCGTCGACTGCCAGATGAAGGCGTTCAGGGCGACGCCGGACAGGTAGGCGTGGCGATCGAGCAAGAGCGGGAAGATGGATGCCCGGGCCGGCCAGTCGAGGCCCGTGACCAGGGAGATCAGCGCGGCAATCACGAGCACGTGCCAGACCGTGACCAGGCCGGTGACATCCAGCACCGTCAGCACGGCGAGGAGCGCGGCGGTGATCGCCGAAGTCACCATCAGGATACGACGCCGGTCGAAGCGGTCGGCAATCACGCCCCCGAGCAGCGTCATGAGGATGTTCGGGATCGACGCGGCAGCGCCGAGCACGCCGAGCTGCAGAGCCGAGCCCGAGAGCTCGAAGATGAGCCAGCCCTGCCCGAGCGTGACCAGTTGCGTGGCGCCAACGGAGGCGAAGGACGCGAACCAGTAGCGCCGGAATTGCGGAAAGCCGAGGGCGGGATAACGCCCGAGAATGGCCTGGGCGGCACGTCCGGTCATGCAAACTCCTGAGCGGGCCGTGTAGTATGCCTGTCCGCATCGGAAAGTTAAGACGGGTTGTTGACAGACCTCATCTTCGAGCGAAAGGCGGATGCCCGAGGCTGGGCCTGGGATCGGCTACAGGCCGAGAAACTCGCTCGCTTTCCGTTTCCGCCCCACGGTCGTATCCCGAATTTCGTGGGTGCCGATCTGGCTGCCAGGCGACTCTTCGAAGAGTCCCCCTGGCGCGACGCGAGCGCCATCAAGGTGAACCCGGACTCACCGCAGCGCGAAGTTCGACGCCTGGCGCTGCTGCGCGGCATCCGGGTTTACGTCCCCACCCCCCGGCTCACTGGAGGTTTCCACTTGCTCGATCCGGCACGCATCCGTGAAGCCGACTTCGACGCCGCGGCGAGTCTCTCGAGCATGGCCGATTACTCGGAGCTGGTGGATCTCGACGCCATGCCGCAGCTCGATGCGATTGTCACCGGCTGTGCCGCCGTGACGCGGGCCGGGAAGCGCTGCGGTAAAGGCGAGGGTTACAGCGATCTCGAGTTCGCCCTCCTCCGCGAGCTCGGCCATGCGCCGGTGCCCGTGGCGACGACGGTGCACGATGCGCAGCTGGTCGCGGACTTTCCCATCGAGGCGAACGATCTGCCGCTGTCCCTCATCTGCACGCCAACAGAAACCATCCGTATCCCAGAACCGCTGCCGGTGCCGGACGGCATCGACTGGACGAGACTCGAGGAAGAGGATCTCGAGCGTATGACCCTGCTTCGGGAGCTGCAGGCGTTACAGGGCAGGAGTCAGTCATGAATACGCGTCCGCTCAGTATCGCCGCGCTGCTGCTGGCGCTTGTGCTGCCGTTCGGCTGTGCGGACCGTGGCGAGCGCGGCGAGGCTGCGAAGGGTGTCGAGAAAGCCACAGGTGTCGAGCAGGCCACAGGCGCCGAACAGAGCCAGGCCACCCAGGGCATCGTCCGCGGAGAAACCGCTGGCGATGCCGGCGAAACCGTCAACGCGGGAGACTCGGGTTCGGCCGTGTCGAACGCTCCAGGTGAACCAGACGCTGATCCGATTGTGGTGGTGCTCAGCTGGGACGGCATGCGCCACGACTTTCCCGATCTCGGAGAGTTTCCCGGTCTGCGCCGCGTTGAGCGCGAAGGCGCGAGAGCCGGGCGCCTCACGCCCGTGTTCCCTTCGAATACCTTCCCGACCCATGTCTCCATGGCTACCGGCACCCATCCCGATCGCCACGGTATCGTCGACAACGTGTTCCTCGATCCCGATCGCGGCCGTTATGCCTATGACGCCGATGCGAACTGGATCGAAGCGGAGCCGCTCTGGATCGCCGCCCAGCGGCAGGGCGTGGATACGGCCACCTACTTCTGGGTGGGGTCCGAGTCCGACTGGCGGGGCCTCGGCACCCGCTACCGCGTGGCGCCCTTCGACGGCGATCGCCCGGAGTCGGTAAAAGTCGATCAGATCCTCGAGTGGCTGGCGCTGCCGGAGGGTGAGCGGCCCCGGTTGATCATGTCTTACTGGGCCGGAGCCGACAGCATCGGCCACGACGAGGGACCGAACGGCAGGGGCATTGCCGCGCAGATTCGGGCCCAGGATTTGCAGCTCGTGCGACTGCTGGAGGGTATCGATGCGCTCGAGCTCTGGCCCCGGCTGAGCCTCATCCTCGTTTCCGATCACGGCATGGCTGTGGCTACCGACTACCTCGACATCCGCGGCGCGCTCGCGGATGCGGGCATCAAAGCGCGGGTGCTGGGGGGCGCGGTCGCTCAGGTGCATCTCGAGGAGCCGGCCGACGACGCGCTGGTGCGCAGCACCCTGGATGAGTTTTTTGCCGAAGTACCCGGGAGCAGCTACTACAAGCGTGAAGAGCTGCCGGCGCCTTATCGCTTGCGCCGCGACACGCGCCTTGGCGACTGGGTTCTGCTCGTCCCGCCGCCCTACACGCTCTACGAGGTGTCCGCCTCGCAGCGGGCCCTGATCAACGCAGCCACGCTCATGGGTAAAGAGCTCGGCATGCACGGCTATGACCCGCAGCATCCGGACATGGGCGGCATCTTCTTCGCCATGGGCCGGAGCGTGCCGAAGGCTCTGCCTGCTGAAGTTCGGCAGATTGATCTGGCGGCCACGGTGGCGAAGCTCCTCGCCATCGAGCCGCCTCAGCATTCGGAAGGCGAGGCAATCTGGTGAGCCGGTGGCTTGGGACAAGCCTGATCCTCCTGCTTGCGGCAGCTCCGTTGGGATTCTTGTCTGCGCAGGACGCGCCGGAGGACCCCTCGACAGCCTTCGATCCCCTCGAGGCGTCGATCCTGGAACTGCAGCTGGCCATGGGCAAGGGCCGCCTCACAGCCCGGTCACTCACGGAGTTTTATCTCGAGCGAATCTCCCGCTATGACGCCGCGGGCCCGGCGCTGAACAGCATCGCAGCCCTGAACGAAGATGCGTTGCGCATGGCCGACGTCCTCGACTCGGAACGGGTGACCCGAGGTCCGCGGGGCCCGCTGCATGGCATCCCCGTGCTGGTGAAAGACAACTTCGAAACCCGCGGTATGCCGACTACGGCGGGATCCGTGCTGCTGCACGATTTTGCACCCGATCACGATGCGGCCCTGGTCGAACGCCTGCGTGAAGCGGGGGCCATCATCCTCGGCAAGACCAACATGCACGAATTCGCCTACGGTATTACCAGCGAAGGGTCGGCCTTCGGTGCCGTGCGCAACCCCTACGATCCGAGGCGAAACCCGGGTGGTTCGAGCGGCGGCACGGGTGCTGCCGTGGCGGCGAACTTTGCCGCCGTTGGCATGGGCTCCGACACCTGCGGCTCCATCCGGATTCCGGCCGCCCACAACAACCTCGTGGGACTGCGCGGCACGCAGGGCCTCGCCAGCCGCCGCGGCATCATTCCGCTCTCGCACACCCAGGACATAGCCGGACCGCTCGCCCGCTCGGTTGCGGATCTCGCCATCGTGCTCGATGCCGTGGTCGGCTTCGATCCCGCCGACCCGCAGACCGCCGCCAGCGAAGGGCATGTGCCGGACAGCTACCTGAACAGTCTGAATCCCGGAGCCCTGGCCGGGAAGCGGATCGGCGTGCTCGAGGATCTGCTGCTCCTCGATCGGGAAGACGCGGAAGTGGTGGCCGTGATCGGCGAGGCGACCGCAGAGCTTTCCGCCCTCGGCGCCGAGCTGGTGCGGGTGCGCATACCGAATCTCGACGGCCTTCTGAATGTGGACGCAACAGGCTTCTTCGTGCTCGCCCACGACTTCAAAACAGACATTAACGCCTACCTGGCCGCGCACCCCGACGCACCGGTGCAGAACCTCACGGAGATTCTTCTGAGCGGTCGCTATCACCCGGTGGTGGACGAACCACTGCGGGTCTCCGAGGCCATGAACGCGGAGAGTGAACCGCTTTATCGCGCGGCGCTTGCGCAGCGGGAGGTGATCCGCACGGCCGTGCTCGCCGCCATGGCCGCCGATGACCTCGATGCCCTGGCCTACCCGACGATCCGGCGCAAGGCCGCTCCGCTCTATGAACCGCAGGATGGCAGCAACTGCCAGCTGGCCGCGAAGAGCGGGATGCCGGCCATCAGCATGCCGGCCGGCTTCACGGATGACGGCTTACCCGTGGGTCTCGAGCTGCTCGGGCGGCCCTGGAGCGAGCCCTTGCTGCTGGCCATGGCCTACGCTTTTGAGCAGGCGGCTGGCCATCGGCGCCCTCCGGGCCTTGGCGCCCCGGAAAAAGTCAGTGAAAACAGCAAGATAGAGCCAGATAGTCCCTAAATGAGACGGTGACGCGCCTTTCACGGCCACACGCGCAGTATTTTCCGACTGTTTCTGTAGGGTTTACGAGCTCCTTGCCATGCAAGCGCGCAGCCATCTCATCGCCAATGCCGTGATTTTCCAGGTCACCTGGTTCGCCTGCGTGATCGGTGGTGCTGCCGGGCAGCCCATCTGGGGCTTCCTGGGGGTTGGCCTGTTGCTCGGCATGAACGTGGGCCAGCCCCTGATCCGAAGCGATCTCTGGATCATGGCGATCCTGGCGGCAGTGGGTTTTGCCATTGACTCCGCGTGGATCGCCCTGGATGCATTGAGTTACGGGGAAGGCGCGGTACTTGCGCCCGCCTGGATTCTGGCGCTCTGGCTCGGTTTCGCACTCACCGTGAATCACAGCATGGCGTGGCTGCAGCCGCGGCCCTGGCTCGCGGGACTGCTCGCAGCCGTGTTTGCGCCGGTCACCTACCTGGCCGGGGAGCGCCTGGGTGCGGTAACCGTTGTGGAACCGCTGCGACTGGGTATGATTTCTGCGGCGTGGGGTGTCGTGTTCTACCTTGTTTTCGGCAAGGCAGTGCAGTGGACGGCGCCGGGGTCCGAAGCATCCGGACGAGAAGCAGTACTGGGGAAAGACAACGTGGCGCTGTCAGGGGAGCGGTCAGCCATGAGTAACACACAGTGAACGTCGCGAAGAACGCGCATGCCCGACCGATCGGGGTCCGGGCGAAGCTCGTGCGGCTGTTCGCCATCCAGGCGGCGATCATCAGCGTCACCATCGCTGCGGGCATCTACTTTGCGAACGAACTCGTTTACGGGGTGGTGATGCGCGAAGCCATCAACCTGGAAGCCGAGCACTTCTGGGAGCGGCGCGCCGAAAATCCTGACCACCCTCTCCCCGACGTCGATAACCTTCACGGCTACATGGCCTTCGGCGAGGACGACAGCGGCGTGCCCGAACTGCTGCGCAGCCTGCCGCCGCTCGGTTTTCACGACGCGATGGTCGGCGACAAGCGAACGCTCGTGCACGTTTCGGAGCGGAGCGGCGAGCGCCTGTATCTCGTCTTCGAATCCGACCGGGTATCTGATCTCGCCTTCTTCTTTGGCATTCTTCCCGGTGCCCTGGTGCTGATCCTGCTTTACGTGATGGGCTACATCACCTACAGCCTCTCGCAGCGCGCCATCTCGCCGATCGTACGTCTCGCCGACTATCTGGACAGCTTCGATTTCGACAGCACGGCTGCGCCGAAACTCGACTTCGCCTGGTTGGAAAGCGAACGGGACGCCGAAGTGGTGACCATGGTGGAAGCCGTGAATCATTTCAGCGAGCGGCTGGCTGCCTTCATCGAGCGGGAGCGAGTATTCACCCGCGACGCCGGCCACGAACTGCGCACGCCGGTTGCCGTTTTCAAAGGCACCCTCGACCTCCTCGAGGCGAACGAAGATCGGCCCGCTCATGAAGTGCGCGCGCTGGCGCGGATGCGTCGGACCGTCGACGACATGGAGACGCTCCTGCAGACGCTGCTCATGCTCGCACGCGAAGAGGACGTCAGCTCGCCCAGCGTGGACGTGAACGTGAATGACGTGGTACTCCATCAGCTGGATCAGGTTGGCGCCATCGCCCAGAAAGCGAATAACAAGCTTGCGGTACACGAGCATGCCCAAATGACCGTGCGAGCGCCGGCCGCCGTCGTGGACATCGTGCTCGGCAACCTGATCCGGAACGCCGTGAACTACACGAGCGATGGCGCTGTCGACGTGCATATCGATCGCGGTCGCGTGCGCATTGAAGACTCCGGCGTGGGTATGACGTCGGAGGAGCTCGACAAAGCGTTCGAGCCTTTCTACCGTGCCGACGAAAGCCGCGGCATCACCAAAGGCCACGGCCTCGGCCTCTCCATCGTCAAACGGCTCGCCAACCAGTTCGGCTGGAGCATCTCGGCCCGCAGTGAGCCCGGCGCGGGCACGGCCATCGAAGTGGACTTCAACACGGTCAACTGAGCCGCCCACTCAGCTATCGAGCGGGCTCACTACGCCATGGCCGCCGCGCTTGATCACGTGCGTATAGATTTCCGTGGTCCGCACATCCGAGTGCCCGAGCTGCTCCTGAACCGTGCGGATGTCTGCGCCGCGCTCGAGCAGATGGGTGGCGAAGGAGTGGCGCAGGGAATGACAGGAGGCCGGCTTAGTGATTCCCGAAGCGCGCATTGCGCGAGTGAACGCGCGCTGCACAGTGCGCTCGTGAAGGTGGTGCCGCCGGAGTCCGCCGCCGCGAGGGTCGACACTTCGGCGGGATGCGCCAAAGAGATACTGCCAACCCCACTCCGTCGATGCGGCCGGATACTTGCGATCGAGGGCATGAGGCAGGAACACGCCTGCCCAGTCTTTCGCCTGCCTATCGTCCTCGAAGTAATGTCGAGTCAGTGAAAGCTGCCGGAAAAGATCCGGAAGGACTGCCTTACTGAGCGTAGTGATGCGCTGCCGCGAGCCCTTTCCATCACGCACCATCAGGCTCAGGCGCTCGACATCCACGTCGTGAACCCGCAAGCGAACCACCTCCATGACTCGGAGCCCGGAGCCGTACATGAGCTTCGCACAGAGGAGGGACGGCCCATTCATCGCAGCGAACAGTGTTTCCAACTCCGGTCGCGACAGCACAACGGGCAACTTCCGCGGCTTCTCGGCAAAGCGATAGCCTGGCACTTCGAACTCATGGCGCCCGAGCACCTGGGTGTAGAGGAAGACCAGCGCATTCAGCGCCACCCGTTGAGTGTTAGGCGCAACCTCACGCTCCAGCGCCAGATGGCTCAAGAAGCCCGCAACCTGCTCTCCGCTCATTGACTCAGGGTGCTGCAGTTCATAGTGCCTGATGAACTGCCGAATCCAGTACACGTAAGCCTGCTCAGTGCGAATCGAGTAGTTGCGAATGCGGACCGTTTCTCGCACTCGCTGAAGAAGCTTTGGCACGATATCGCCTGAAAAGCGAAAGTATGCCCCCGCTCGATGACCCTATCGCGGGGAAGCGTATGATCAGTGTGTAGGAGATTTCTGTCGGTTCGAGCCTAGGGAGTTTTGGGTGAGATACAGGAAAGCGGTGAACGCCCGCCGAGACCTTTCGTGTTATTGCGACAGTGCGTCGTGTTTCATCACGACTCGCTGTCGGCTATTTGGCTGTTAGGCGTCATTGAGAGATCTCCTGTGACTCAGAGTGAGAAACCTAAGTGCTTAAAGTGCGGGCAACCAATTCGAAACCCAGAGTTTCAAAAGTGCATGTACTGTGGGAACTCGATTCCTGAGTCGGATCGTCTCTCTGAGGAAGATGCCAAAAAGTTTCTGCGTAGCAAACACCAGAAAGAGAAAGAAGCTCGAGACAAAGCTGAGAATAGATCGAAGGATGAATGGGGATACCAGAAGTATCGAGAGTCTGGCGGAAACGATGGCGACGAAGGCCTTGATATAAATTGGCAGATCAGCGGTGATGACTAAAAGGCTGTTTCCCAGGTGCGCATCCGAAGTGACGCCTAACAAGGCGATGAATCGGACGCTTGACCGCCGCCTCCTTTCGCTGCCGCTCCAGTCGGCGGCCCTCAAGCGCCGCTTATCGCGGCGTTAGGCGTCATCCCCAGACGATGACCATCTTCAAGCGAAATCTTGAGTGTCCGAGCTGCTCTGAGCCTGTGCCGAAAGATTACTACTCGGGTGTTGGGTATGTGGATGAAGTTTTAACATGCGCTAAATGTGGATGCCGGTGGCGTTAGGCGACACGATCAGCGCTCTCCGAGGATATTAGTAGGCCTATGCAACTCTACAGTCAAAAAGGAGTTTTCCTTGCGACCTTACTAGGATCAGGCTTGGCTTTCGCGGTGCTTGCGTACTTAAACTACTCATCTCTAGATATGAAACCGTCCGGGCGAATCGCTGCGGGCGCCATCGTTTTTGGCACGTTACTTCTGTTCGCCGCCACATACCCGATCCCAGAATTCCCTTCACAGGGAATAGTCTTTAGCCTCATTAGTGCGATGATAAGCTTCGCGTTAGCCGGAAAACTCTTCGGTAGTGTGTACGCAACATTCGAAGAAGATGGTGGCGTGTACTACTCTCTATGGCGATGTGCTGGCATTGGAGTAATGTTCCCACTCGTTATCCTTCTCGCGATAGTCCTTTTGTCCAGCAGACCGGGCGTCGCCTAACAAGGCGATGAATCGGACGCTTGACCGCCGCCTCCTTTCGCTACCGCTCCAGTCGGCGGCTCTCAAGCGCCGCTTATCGCGGCGTTAGGCGACACAACCAAGATTGAAGACCACCGCATACTTTCGACACACCAGATTGCGCCCCGACCGCGCAATGATCGCTGATGAGTGGATCCTCGCAGCTATTGAGAACCCGGTCAGAGAGGTAACTCAAACGGATGGCAGGATCAGGCGTTGGGTATACATCGAATCAGAAGGTAAGTACCTTAGAGTCATTCTCCTGGAAGATGGCGAGACTGTGCACAACGCCTTCTTCGATCGAGGATTCAAACCATGAAAGTAAAGTACTTTGAAGATACTGATACTGCGCTCCTAGAGTTCTCGGATCATGAAGTAGCCGAGACTCGTGAGATCAACGAGAACATCTATGTCGATCTCGACAAGGATGGAATTCTCGTGAGCATGACTATTGAGCATGCGAAGCAATGTACGACCCTCCCTGACGTTGTTGTAGAGCAGTTCAGTCGCAGCGTCGCTTAACAAGGCGATGAATCGGGCGCTTGACCGCGACCTCCTTTCGCTACCGCTCCAGTTGACTGCCCTCAAGCGCCGCTTATCGCGGCGTTAGGCGTCACTGCAACGTAATGCCTGACCCAACTCTGTCGCCAGAAGCCTTTCTTGGATTGATCGATATTGAGGATCGAAGCGCCGCCATAGTTGCTGCCGCTATGTTGGAGGAAGCTCTGCGCAGGCAGATTGAGGCTTTCATTCTCCCTCCAACAAACAGAGAGCGCGACATTCTATCCAGGACCGACGCACCGCTGGGTACGTTCTCGGCAAAGATAGATGCGGCATATCAGCTGGGCCTGATATCACGACATCTGCATCGCGATTTGCACTTAGTAAGACGTATCAGAAACGACGCTGCCCATTCACATGGAGAGTTCTCCTTCGATTTGCCGCCGTGGTGTGATCGGATCACCGCGTTACAACGAGCATCTGACTACAACAACCGACACCCGGATACGCGGCGAATCTACGGGCCTCCAGGGCCTCGCGGAGATTTCCTCGGTTTGACTGGCTGGATACTTTACAGCCTCGATGTCGAAGTTGATGGAGTCGTTCGATTGGACGAAAAGGGCCCGGAATTTGGATACATCGATTGGGACTCGCTTCCTGCGGAGGTGAAACGAATCCTTGATGACCGCGGTTCAAATCACAGGGAAGCCGAGCCAGGTGACGCCTAACAAGGCGATGAATCGGACGCTTGATTCTGTCCTCCTTTCGCTACCGCTCCAGTCGGCCAGATTCAAGCGCCGCTTATCGCGGCGTTAGGCGACTCAGCAACATGTACTCCGGAACATGGTCTCGAATGTTGTTTCTTCTTCTAGGTTCCTGGTGTTGTGTGAGCTATGGGCAACACCAAGTACTTGAAGGTGTATGGGTTAAAGCTGGCCGACCCCACATAGCCGAGGACAACAGGTCTGCCGACCGCGTTGATAGCATTCCCGAATTTCCTAAGACCCTTGTAGCGTTCTGTGGCGGTAACGCGATCTCACGGTGGTTGCTCACTCCTGAAATCGGTACCGACTTTGAATCTCGGTATCGAGTTGTGAGTGGGAACGCGATCTCTCTCCGACTTAGTCTCTCTCGATCGGGATTGCCTGACCGTATCATTGCAGTGCGCTTTCTTAGCGGTGGGATCTCTATCGAGCAAGAAGACTGCGAGGCTGCCTCCGAAAACTGCCGCGCTTGGGGGGTGGCTTTCGTTCGTAGGATAGCCGAGCTTTTACCAGAAGCTGATGCCGATGACATGATAAGCAACCTTGAGGTTGCTCACGCGGAGGCGCGCTATGTTAGAGCAGAGCAATCATGTGAAGAGTTTCATGACGCCGTTGAGATGCGTAGAAGAGAAAAATCAGGAAGATGGGAAATCCAGAGGCTACTAGTTCCTGACGTAGAGAGTGTCAGACGATGACGCCTAACAAGGCGATGAATCGGACGCTTGACCGCCGCTTCCTTTCGCTGCCGCTCCAGTCAGCAGCCCTCAAGCGCCGCTTATCGCGGCGTTAGGCGTCATCCCCAGACGATGACCATCTTCAAGCGAAATCTTGAGTGTCCGAGCTGCTCTGAGCCTGTGCCGAAAGATTACTACTCGGGTGTTGGGTATGTGGATGAAGTTTTAACATGCGCTAAATGTGGATGCCGGTATGGCTGTGCGAAGAGCTTTTCTGAGTCACTGGTGTACGCTCTCGCTGCGACTCTGATTGGAGCCATTGCTTGGGCTCTGGACGGCCTCTTTCATTGGAGCATCGCTCTAGCTGTAGCGGTAACTGGAACGCTCCTCGTGGTGCTGCCGGTGCTTTCCTATACCAACCGACTCGTCGTAAGAGGGTATCCTGATAAGCCAACTCAGGAATTCGTGGAGAGTTCAGATAGGAGTAGAAGATGACGCCTAACAAGGCGATGAATCGGACGCTTGACCGCCGCCTCCTTTCGCTGCTGCTCCAGTCGGTGGCCCTCAAGCGCCGCTTATCGCGGCGTTAGGCGTCATCCCGAACCAACTCCAGGTAACTAGTAGTATCCAATCATGGAAGAAAAAGCGCCTAGTAAATCTAAGTCTTCTGCCCGCCTTCGTGCTGACGAGATTAAGGAATATCGCTGCAAGAATCTGATAGCAGTCATCGAGGACCCCAAAGATATACGGAACATCGGTACCGTAATCCGGAACGTTAACGCGCTTGGCGTTGAGAAAGCCTATGTGGTCGATCCAAGGAACGCTCTGCCGGACGACTGGCAGGATATGCGTGAGCGTAGCTCGCTTTCGAAATCCTCTGTATCGGCTGTGAAGTGGAGTTTCGTCAAACGATTCGATAGTACTGAATCCTGTCTCTCTCATCTGGAGACCAATCGATTTACGTCGATAGTGACCTCCCCGCATATCAAGGGAATGCAAAACGCTACGTTGGACGAAGTCGACTACACCACTTATACGAAGCTTGCTGTCTGGTTCGGAAACGAGTCTCGCGGGATAAGCGACGTTGCAGTAGCGCGTGCAGATCTCTGCATTAGTATTCCTATGTTCGGAATGATCGAGAGCCTCAATCTCGGGACAACATCTGGAATAGTGCTGTACGAAGTCACCAAACAACGGCGAGAGTATGCTCGGCAGTTCAGGAAGCGAAATAGACGCGTACCGATTCGACGAGACTCGGAAGACCCCCTTGCGGATATGGGCACGAATGATGACGCCTAACAAGGCGATGAATCGGACGCTTGACCGCGACCTCCTTACGCTGCCGCTCCAGTCGGCCGCCCTCAAGCGCCGCTTATCGCGGCGTAAGGCGTCATGTCCAAGGGCTTCCTTCAGCTAAATGGGTATATGAGGAATGGGCTTGGCGTTTTGGTCGGATTCGGCGTTTCAACCGGCGCAGATCAGCTATCCAGGCAACTCGATCTGGACGGCTCCTTAGAGATTGGTAGTCAGTTCGTCGTTCCATCGTCCGCGGCGGGGCTCTTTCTAGGGGCTGTTTTTGGTTCGCTAATTGGTACTCACCGATTCACCGCTATCTTCCTTAGTCTGTATCTTGCTCTACATGCCTATATTGTCCACATTCACTATCGAATTGGGGAGCCTCTCCGTATTCCGCCCACACATCTGGAAATACTTATAGGAACATCGTACGGAGCCGCTTTGAACGTACTAGCGATTTTGCTAGCTGGACTCATCGGCTATTCGCTCGCTTCCAGGAAGTACCTGCCCTTTAGGGGTTGATCGAAAGTAGGTAGATGATCGCAATAGTGCTACTGGCTTCAAGATTTAGGGGAATGAATGACACCTAACAAGGCGATGAATCGGACGCTTGACCGCCGCCAGCTTCTTTCGCTACCGCTCCAGTCGACGGCCCTCAAGCGCCGCTTATCGCGGCGTTAAGCGACACAACCAAGATTGAAGACCACTGCATACTTTCGAAACATCAGATTGCGCCCGGACCGCGCAATGATCGCTGATGAGTGGATCCTCGCAGCTATTGAGAACCCGGTCAGAGAGGTAACTCAAACGGATGGCAGGATCAGGCGTTGGGTATACATCGAATCAGAAGGTAAGTACCTTAGAGTCATTCTCCTGGAAGATGGCGAGACTGTGCACAACGCCTTCTTCGATCGAGGATTCAAACCATGAAAGTAAAGTACTTTGAAGATACTGATACTGCGCTCCTAGAGTTCTCGGATCATGAAGTAGCCGAGACTCGTGAGATCAACGAGAACATCTATGTCGATCTCGACAAGGATGGAATTCTCGTGAGCATGACTATTGAGCATGCGAAGCAATGTACGACCCTCCCTGACGTTGTTGTAGAGCAGTTCAGTCGCAGCGTCGCTTAACAAGGCGATGAATCGGGCGCTTGACCGCGACCTCCTTTCGCTACCGCTCCAGTTGACTGCCCTCAAGCGCCGCTTATCGCGGCGTTAGGCGCCATGTCTTTGCTGTCACCAGCTTATCGGGCCTTTACCTTGGCTGAGGTAGTTCGGATCCTAGTAACTCATGGGATCTATCTATCCTTAGTCTGGCGGTTCGGACCAGAAGCCGTTGAACACTCTAACTGGATAACGTCTTTGACTAGTACGCTGGGCGGATTTGCCGTAGTGGGTTATCTCCTGTGGCGAAATGTCAGCTCACTTCGCACGAGGGACCCATTGATTCCCACAGCGCTGAGCGAGCGGAAACCGTGGTACTTCGTTGTTGTAATCAGTGTTGTATGCATCCTGTTAGTAGCATTGGCCTCCATGTTTTTTCTCATACTTGTTGGTCGTGCCGACGACGCGGAAGAAATCGCGAGTGCGATGTCGGATGGGACTGGTAGTGGCCTTTCACTTACACTGATTTTCTTTGTTGAGCTGATGGTATTCGCGTATCGCAATCGCGGCGGTGATGACGCCGAACAAGGCGATGAAACGGATGCTTGACCGTTGCCTCCTTTCGCTGTCGCTTCATTCAGCCGCCCTCAAGTGCCGCTTATCGCGGCGCTAGGCGCCATCGGGGGATACATCGTTGGCGGAAGATACACGAGGAAACACGATCGAACTTATACCGCAGCTCCGTACGACCAGACTCGATGAGTCGATCCATTTCTACGTCTCGAAGCTCGGGTTCGATCTCGAGTTCAAATACAGCGATTTCTATGCGGGGATCAAAGTTGGTGACGGTCAGCGTTTCCACTTAAAACTCGTCGATTCACCAGATCCATCCATTGACGTCGTCAGCAAAGATAACCACCTGCACCTCTTTTTCTCTGTGGAAGACGTCGGACTCTGGGCTGAGAAGTGCAGATCTGCTGGGGTGAGTTTCGTAAGAGATCCCGCCGTAACTGATTGGGGTACGCGCGAGTTCTATGTGGTCGATAACGAAGGTCACACGCTATGCTTCTCGCAGGGGGCCGACTAGATGAAGCAGGCCAAACAAGTCAGCCGTGCGATGGAGCCGCGTGCTCCTGCGAAGACCTCAGAGACCTGACCGGTCGAGCTCGGCAAAGGCGCGCTGCGCGGCTTCCGGATTCGGGAAAGACTCAAACAGGGGAGAGAAGTCATGAAGACATTCACGTTGCTGCTGGGACTGCTGCTTGCCGGTGCGGCCGCTGCCGAAGAAAGCTGGTACCCATCCAGGTACGGGGCCGATGACACCATCGGCGCGGCGAACAACCTGTCGGAGGCAGGAGCGCTGCGCGCCGCGTCGCTCGTGAAGCTCGGCAAGAGCTATGCCCTCGGCGTGCCCACGGGCCCGGATACCCCGGCCTATCCGCCGCGCTGGTATCACATGACCGTGCTCCAGCTCGGCGCCAGCGACGGGGCAACGCTAGGTGCAAACAAAGCCACGAGCTACGACGACCTGTTAACGACCTACATGGGCGTTGGCAGTCAGATCGACGGGCTGGGCCACATGGGCATCGACCACCACTACTACAATGGCACCCCGGCAGCGGAGTTCGCCGGCCCGGCGGGCCTCACCAAGTTCTCGACCCATGAGATCCCGCCGATTGTCACCCGCGGTGTGCTCCTGGATATGACCAGGCTCTACGGGCAGAACCCTCTCCCCGCGGGCACAGCCTTCAATCGAGCGGAGATCGATGAGGCGGCAAAGCGTATCGGCGTGACCCTGGGCGAAGGCGACGTGGTGCTCTTCCACACCGGCTGGCTCGACACCGCTGACGCCGATCCGGCGGGATTCATCGCGCAGCAACCGGGGCTCGGTCTCGAGGGGGCTCGATACCTGGCAGGACTCGGCGTGGTCGCCCTCGGGGCGGACACGGCGGCGCTCGAAGCCATCCCCCACGAAGACCCGACCCTGGCCTTTCCCGTGCACGCGGAACTCCTCGCCAAACACGGGGTATACATCCTGGAGGTGATGGATACCCGCGCCCTCGCCGCCGATGGCGCCACGGAGTTCCTCTTTGTGCTCGGTCAGCCACGCTTCGTGGGCTCCGTGCAGGCGATCATCAATCCGGTCGCCATCCGCTGAAGAGCCTCATGGACTGGGTCGCCGTGGCGAGGAGGCCCGGTCACCGGCCCGCCGGGTACCAGAAAGTTGTCATTTCCTGACCGCGCCGATGGCCTATAGTCCGGGATTCACGCACCCCGCAGTAGCCACAGGAGGCGAGAGCATGTTCGAGAAGCGCAGAGACAACCCGTCTGAGGAACCCTCTGTGGGCAGTACCGATGCCCCGCGGGCAGACCAGTATCGAGAACTTTCAGATTCGAGGAGCACCGCCGTGATTGGATCCACCATTAAAGTTAAAGGCGAAGTCAGCGGCGAGGAGAACCTGATCGTCGAAGGCACCGTGGAAGGCGCCATCTCGCTGAACGGCCACGATCTCACGATCGGCCAGAAGGGCCGGGTAGATGCCAACCTTACGGCCAAGACCGTGAAAGTCGAAGGCCAGGTCAACGGCGACATCAACGGCGCTGAGAAAGTCGTGATCACCAAGTCCGGCCATGTCCTCGGCAACATCGTGGCGCCCCGGGTGACCCTCGAAGACGGCGCGAAGTTCAAAGGCTCTATCGACATGGATCCGGGTGTGGACGCCGGCAAGACCGCTACGCCAGCGAAGCCGAAAGCGGCGAGCACCACGAGCAGTGCCCCGAGCGGCAAAGCGGAGCCGGCCACGGAGAAGCGCACCAGCAGCGCGAGCTGATTGGTGTTTGGCCGCGATTCATCACGGCCCCAGGATCTGGCACCAGGCACGAGCTCCGTCGAGAGCCGCCTGCTGCCCATGATGCTCGAGCAGCTCGAGTCCCGGGGCCGCCTCAACGTCCTCGACGCAGGCAGTGGCTCGCAGAGCACGGTCGACTTCTTCGCCGCGCACAGCGCGCGCATCCAGTTCGCCGACCTCTTCTCCTGTGACATCGTGAACGAAGTGCCCGAGGACATCACCGCCGGCAGCGCGGCCGAATACTTCGCCCGTTACCTGAACCTGCCGGACGATCTCGTTTTCGACGTGTGCCTTTTCTGGGATGCCTTCCATCACATGGACCTGCGACTCCTCGAAGGGCTGAGCCGCGCCCTGGCCCCGCACTTCGACAGCCGAACCCTTGGCTACGGCTTCGGCTCACTCCATCAGGGCGCTCGGAAAAACGAACGCGGCCAGGGCGGTGCCCAGGAGCGCTATCGGTTCGGCATTCTGAAAGGCAGCCACCTGCTGCTTCGACCGGATGCCACGATGGGCCCTTATCATGCGCACACCCAACAGGAGCTCACGGAACACTTCCCGGCGCTCACCATCCAGCGGGCAACGCTCCTGCAGGAAGGGCGGCTCGAGCTGCTGCTTGGCTACAACTGAGGCACCTTATGCCTTAGGGAAGAGCGGCCAGCTTCTGGAAAGCGTACGATCAAACCTGAATCACTGCGATCGACCAGTGCCAGGTGGGCGGATGAGGGTTAATGAGCGAAGCGGATAACAAGTTCTACGATCGCGCAGATGCGCACATTGATCTGGCCAACAGTCAGATAGGGGACGTGGGTTCAGGAAAAGTCAGCGCCTCAATGATGTATGCGACGGCGCGCTTCAATGCCTGGCTGAGTGCTCGAGGATCCGACAGCGCGGCAGAGATGGGCGAGCGGCGGCAGGAGTACATCCAGTATTTTCTCGATGAGTACAAAAAGATGCTCGAAGAAAACATGGACGACTACATCCAGAACTTCGATGCCTATGGAAAAAAACCAGACTAGCTCGGTGGTCTTGGCCGGCGGATAGCTCCCAAAACTCGGCGTTGAGGCGCGGGAGGCACTAACGGTCACTCGCGTCGATCTTTCAGACCGATTCGCCATCGTAATAGTCGACCTTATCCGAAGCTCGCCAGGTCCCGCCAGACTCGCCAACGCTGCCGTATACACCGATCTTTCCGGAATCGGGGTACTCTGCCATTTCGACCGGTGCGAGGGTAGAAACTGCAAGATAGCGTAGAGTCGTCGCGCCTGTGTTTATGATCTGGTGGGCGACCTCTGAGCCACCGGGAGGGCAAGCGATGACATCCATCGCGCGTATCGGATAACGCGCTTGTCCAAACCTGAGTTCCCCCTCCCCCTCGAGGATCAGGAACATCTCCTCCTCTGCTCGATGGTTATGAAAAGGGCATTGCGCTTTACCTGCCGGCAGTTCGGTTAAGTTGTATCCAAGCTCCCGCGCTCCGATGCTTTCACTGAAGAGTGCGCGGCGTGAGGTGTAAAAACCGTTTTCCTCTACGTCGTCGAAAGCCACCTCGGAAAGGTTCACAACAGGTTTCATGGCAGACCCCTCTTGGTTTGAAACACGTCGCTGGCAGGCTAGCAAAATGTGTATGTTATTGGGTTCTCAGATTCGCAATGGTTGCCCTGGGGAGGACATATGAGCGCCTTCGACGAGTTCGTTTCAGCGCTTGAGGGGCCGCCTGACATTCGGGCGTTTGATCCTGTTGATGCCTAACCAGGCGATGAATCGGACGCTTGACCGCGGTTTCTTTTCGCTGTCGCTCCAGTCGGCAGGACTCAAGTGCCGCTTGTCGCGGCGTCAGGTGTCTAAATGAGCCACTTTGAATTCCTGATGGGTTTAGTTGGCATTGTCGCTGCAATCGCGATCACGTCCGTTCTTTTGTTCTGGGAGCCGTAACTCAATCCAGAGAGCAGTACAAAAACCCCTGGTTTTTGCTGGCGATCACGATTGCCCTGGTCGTTAACCTGATTATTCACGTCGGCGGGATCTGGGGCTATCGGACGGTAGAGTTTGATTTTCACTACAAAATCCTCGTCCTGCTTCTTCCGGTTATGCTTTTAACGCTATCAGTCACTTCGTTTGTGCCGGCAGCATCGAATAAGGTGTACGACCTTGGCGAACACTATTTCAGGTGCGCGCGATTCGGATACTCCTTTCTAGCGATCGATTTCATAGCATCTCAGCTAGTCGATCAGCTTCCGGGCGTGCTATCTCTCGAACTTCCATGGTGGGGTGTGGGAGCCTCGGCACTCGTGATTGCCCTTCCAGGCTTTTTCTCTGCGAGAATTCTTCACATCGCCGTACTGGCGCTTTACTACTGTGTTTCCTTGTTACCGCTGCTCCTGGCTCCAATCACCTGATTGTTTTCCCGCGGTGGGCGTCAACCCGGTGGAACTTGGCGCATTGGTTGCCGCATCTAAACGCTCGAGGGTATTGGTCGGCCACACTTCTCTGAAGTTGTACTCCTCATCAAACTGCTGAACACCGCTCGGCAGCTTGATCCACGGGTGTTTGTGCTTCACCCAGATGTGAACTCCGGGCTCGACCACGCCAGGGTCGTCGAAGGTCCCGCCTCGAACGATGTATGTAGCAGGGAACTCAGTTGATTCTGAGTAGATCATCGTGCCGCATTCTGAACACCGATAGATCGTAGTCCGGGGACTGGTAGATTTTGATGCCAAACTGCCCGTGGTTACCTCGAAGTTTTCGCGCAGTACTATCGTGGAAAGTCCGAAAGCGCTTCCGCTGCTGCGTTGACAGTTGTGGCAATGGCAGGCATGCGTAAAGAGCGGCGGTGCATTCAGCTTGAAGCGAGCCTGACCACACTGGCATCGGCCAAAAGTCGAACGGCTTGTGATCATTCTTTTCGGAATTCCACTGAGGACGTTTAAGGAGAACACACAAAATGACGCCTAACCAGGTGATCAATCGGCTGCTTGATGTTGTCCTCCTTTCTCTGCCGCTCTGGCCAACCAGATTTCAGCGCCGCCTGTCGCGGCGTTAGGCGTCACCTCATGGACATTCGGCGGGCTGAGGTTGCAGATCTCGAACTCATCAAGCGGTATGTAAAGCCATCGGTTGAGCGGACGTTCGAGCAGGACCTCGAAGATCAAACTCGAGAAGAGCACTCCCTCTATCTCGCATTGGCGAGTGGGGAGATCCTTGGATGGGGCTTCGTTCGATGGCTTGGCCCTCGTGACTCTCAGGCCAAGCAACTCTTCCCGGAAGCGCCTGAGATCTATCGTCTTGAAGTCAGGGAGTCCTATCGGTCTCAGGGCATCGGGCGCGCTCTTATTGCCAACATGGAATCTCGGGCCGCATTGAAGGGATTTGAAGCGATCAGCCTTGGCGTAAGCCATGCGAATCCGAAGGCGTACTCTCTCTATCGGGAGCTGGGATTCGAAGACACTGAACTCGAAGAATACTTCGATGAGTACCAGTATCCTTTAATGGACGGAGGGCTCGGGCTCGCGAGAGATCTATGCCGCTATATGGTCAAACGACTATGACGCCTGGCAAGGCGATGATTCAAACGCGCGAATCGGTAGCCCTCTCGCGGCCGATCCAACCCGCCGGCCTCTATCGTTGGTTTTTGGAGCGCTAGCCTTTGTCAGGAAGCGACTTTTACTGTGATGAGGCGATTCCCAGGAACACGCCGATCGAGGTGGTCCTCGAAACGGAGGATGTGCTCGCCTTCCACCACACGCGGCCCTACTGGCCGGTGCATATCGTCGTTGTTCCAAAGGCGCACATACCATCGCTCACCGATCTCGGGGATCATCCGGTGGACGCGCTCAGCAGGGTGTTGGAAGTGGTCAGACAGGTCGCCGCGTCCGTGGAGCAGGAACATGGTGCCTGCCGGGTTCTGACGAATCTGGGTGAGTATCAGGACTCGAAGCACCTGCACTTCCACTGCGCCTATGGTCAGTCCTATGGGCGAAACATCGATCCTGCCGAGAGACTCTCACGGAGCTGAGCGCCAGACTCATGGGCCGACTGCTTCGTATGCGTTGCTCGGTCTTCTAAAACCGCAGCGGCATTGGTAGGTTCTAGCCACGAGCTTCACATCCACAAGGGGAGATGAGAGGGGATGAGAATCGTGCTGCTCACTTCGCCACGGTTCGCTTGCACCCGGCCTAAGGTCCCGCCTCGCGATCCAGGGCGCCCAGCGGCGCCCATCGTGGCTGAAGGCTGATCCTGCGTTTCCCGGGATGATTCCAGACCGACTGCAGACCGAGAATCTCTCCCTCCGCCCCTTTGTCCTGAGTGATGCACCGGCGGTTTACGACTATTGGAAGAGCGACCCCGGGTGGGAGCGATTCAATGCCAGCGTACCGGCCGGGTTTACCCATGATGATGCGGTCGATTTTGTCGTTGAGATGACGGGCAGGGAGCGGTTGCGCCGTCCGAACTGGGCGCTTGAGGTTGATGGGGGCGTTGTGGGCGTCGTCAGTTTGAACTTCGAGGAAGACTTCAGGGTGGCTACCGTTGGCTACGGCATCCACGCCGGCCTTCGCGGCCGTGGACTTTGCCAGGAGGCCGTCGAGAAAGTGCTGGATGATGCCTTCTCGGCGTATCCGGAGCTGGAACGCATTGCGGCGCTGACTGATCGCGAAAACCGCGCGTCGATCCGCGTGCTGCACAAAATCGGTTTTTCGGAGGAGCCAGGCGTGGAAAGTGATGGACTGAGTTTTTCCTTGGCCCGCCCTGTGTGGGAGGCGCGACAATCGGCGCCAGACCGTTCGCAGGTCCGGACGTCGTGAGATGACTCGCGTGCGGAAGATGCGTCGATGATTGAGGGATCCTGCTTGTGCGGCTCCGTCGAGTTCCGGCTCAACGGCACGCTCACTGGCGTGCGTTACTGCCATTGCGCCAATTGTCGGAAGTTCTCTGGCACCTCTCCGGCAGCCTGGGCCATGGCACAGGCCTCAGCGCTGGAAAAGTCCGGTGCCGAGGTTGGTACTTTCGACTCCGGCAGAGGGATCAGAAACTTCTGCAGGCGATGCGGCTCACCGGTGTGGTTTGAATCGAAAGACCATCCGCAGATCGTGGGCATACCGCTCGGTGTGCTGGATTCTGGGGCGGTGCCGGAACCGGAGATGCATCTCTGGGTCTCTTCGAAGCCTCGATGGTGTGAGATTGGAGACGAGCTTCCTCATCATGAGACGGGGCCCGGTGCAGGAGGCGCGGTGTGACCCTGAACAACGTGGTCACCGGCAGTTGCCTTTGCGGAGAGATCTCCTTCGAAGTAGCCGCAGCGTTCAAGGTCCTCTACTTCTGCCACTGCAGTAAATGCAGGAAGTTCACGGGGTCCGGAAACGCTTCGCTGCTCGCCGTTAAGGCCGGCAATCTGACCTGGAAGCAGGGCGCGGAATACCTGCACGAGTTCACAGCGCCGTCTGGATACCACGCGGTGTCCTGCTCCCAGTGTGGTTCGCCGATGCCGAAGCTGCGCTACGACAAGATTTACCTGATTCCCGCGGGATCTCTCGATGGAGAGCCGGAGGTGGTCCGACCCATGCACATCTACTGTGATTCCAGGGCACCGTGGCAGGAGATTTCCGATTCATTCGAACAGTTTCCAGAAGGTCCCCCGAGATGATCATTCGATGGTTTGACGTGATGCGATGGATAGCGCTCGTCGTGTGTTTTTCCGGGGCGGCGTTGGCCGCCGACGGACCGGCGGCGCTGACTGACGAAGAGGTACGCCGCAAAGTGCATGAACTCTACGCGGCCTACAACGACGGCGATGTCGACGCCATCGTCGCCTCGCGCTTTGGCTTTGAGCCGGGCTTTGGCTTTCGCACCCTCGCTCCGAGGGGCGTGACGGCGCTTTCCGATGAGCAATTGAAAACCGCGCTCACCCAGGGTCTGGCGCTTTGGGAGTATTACGAGGTGGGCGTTGATACGCTTCATGTCTCTCTCCATGGCGACGTCGCCGTCGTCTGGGGTGTTCACACGGAGCGCTTCAAGGCGCATGGCGGGGAGGAAGAGACTCTGGCAGTTCGATTCTCGCAGACGTTGCGGCGCGACGAGACCGGCGCTCTCGTTTCTCTGCACTCGCACCGGGACATACAGTCCTTCGGAAGCGATGGAAGATACCTGCGGTCCCACGCCCCCGAAATGGCCCCCGAACCGGCCGCCGTCGTCGAGGCGTATCTCACCGGCTATTCGGATGGCCTTCCGGCGGCTGAACTGATCAGCAGTTACTGGCTCCCGAATGTGGTCATCCATGCGCCGGCCACTGCGCCAGAGAAAGTTCCCGCCGAGACGTTTGCCGGCCTGGTCGAAGGGTTTCGCACCCAGGTTCGAGCGGAAGGCTGGCGGCAGAATGTCATTCGCGATATCGACGCCTGCCTGCTCCGAGAAGACCTGGCATTGGTCGGCGTCGACTACGTCCGCCGGTACGATGACGATTCTGAGAGGGCGGAGGCGGTGGTCTACACGCTGAATAGCGCCGATGGCTGGAGAATCTCTTCCGTCATGCCGACCCAGCCCGGAACGACGCTGCGCTGCAGCGGTTCCCATTGAGGTCATGAGCGCCTTCGAACCCTACGCGCTATCGATTGCTGCGCTGGGCTACGTGGCCGGGCTGTTGCTGGTGCAGCTGCTCGTTGCAGACATTATCGGCGTGTTGAAGAAACACACGCCTGGAACACCTGTGGAAGCGAATCACTCGAGCCCGCTCTTCAGGGCGAGCCGGGCGGTGGGCAACGCCAATGAGAGCATCGCCATTTTCGTGTGTGGCCTGCTGTTCTGCGTTCTCTCCGCCGCGGATCCGGCCCACACGGCGCTTGCAGCCTGGGCGTTCGCCATCACTCGAACTTTGTATGCCATCTGTTACTACGCGAATCTCCAGGTCTTCAGATCGTTGACCTTCGCGGTTTCACTCATCGCCCTGGCGGCGCTCCTCGTCGTCGGCGTCCGCGGTGTGTAAGGCTGCTTAGCGGGAGATACGGCAAGCGGGCGGTTCCGAACTTTTGAACGGGGGTTGCAGATGAACTGGGAGGCAATCGGCGCGATCGGGGAGATCGTGGGCGCGCTGGGCGTGGTTGTGACGCTCGTCTACCTCACCGCGCAGGTGCGGCAGAACACGAAGAGCATCAACTCGAACAACAGCAACAACGTGATGACGGGCTTTAACCAGCTCAACGTTGCGCTGCTCACAGATCCGGAAGCCTCGAGAATCTGTTACCAGGGTTTTGAAGGAATTCATGAGATGAGCGTGTCTGAACGGAATCGCTTCACCCATCTCATGAACGGATTCTTCAATATCTTCCGCAACCTCTATCACCAGTACCTGGATGGCACCTTCCCGGCCGATCAGTGGGAGATCTGGGCGCTGGAAGCCCGACAGATGATGCAGACACCGGGTGTGGCGTACTTCCGCGAACGAACCAGGACCTATGAAGATCTCTTTGAATACCTCGAGCAGATGCCCGACACCTCCCCGAGACCGCTCGCGCTGGAACTCGGGAAAAGCAGGAGCCGCTGAAGCGGAGGCAGGTGGCCCGCTATCAGGAACCCCTGAAGGAAAGGTGCGCTGATGAAGGCCGGGCAGCGTAAGGTCGTTTTCACCGGTGGCCCCGGAGCCGGAAAAACCGCCGTGCTCGAGGCGCTGCGGCAGCGGGGCTATGCTGTGGTGGACGAAGTTGCCCGCAAGGTGATTGCCGAGCGCAAGGCCCGTGGCCTGAGCCCGCGGCCGGCGCCGCAGGCGTTTGCCGAAACCATCCTCGAAGAGGACCTCCGCAACTATGCGCACGCAGAGGCAAGCAGTGCTGCGCTCGTCTTTTTCGATCGAAGCCTGCTCGACGCCCTGGGCGGCCTGGCGCAGCTCGGCGTCCTCAGCGATGAGCGAAGAGACCGTTTGCTGCAGGAATACCCCTATCACGATCCGGTCTTCCTGTTTCCGCCCTGGCCGGACATCTACCGGACAGACTCGGAACGCGATCAGACCTTTCCCGAAGCCGTGCAGGTGTTTCACTCGGTCAAGGCGTGGTACGCGGCCTGTGGCTACACCCTGGAAGAAGTACCGCTCGGACCGATCGATGCGCGATGCGACTTTTTATTGGCGAGGCTCACCCAGCCCGCGGCGGACGGTAAAAGCAGTGGCTGATCCCGCAACGCCGCCGGACTTCTTCAGTGGCCTTCGGAATGCGTGACTACCATGGCTGAGTTCGGTCCTTACGAACGTACCCCCTTTCAGGTGGATACTCTGGTGTCGCGAGCCACCGGCCGGCGCTGTTTCATCTGCGAATCTCTCTCCGGGAACCCGGATTACGCGCACGTCGAAGTACACAGGGACGACGCGGCGGTGGTGTTCCTGGATCGTTACCCCACCATTTTCGGTCGGGTCATGGTGGCGCCAGTTGCGCATCGCGAGCAGGTCACGGGGGATTTTGATGAGTCCGCCTATCTGCGCCTGCAACAGCTGGTCTATCGGGTTGCGGAGGCCATGCGCAAGGTGCTGCAACCGGAGCGGGTTTATGTGTTGAGTCTCGGCAGTCAGGCCGCAAATGCCCACGTGCACTGGCATGTCGTACCACTGCCGGCTGGCCTGCCACTGGCCGAGCAGCAGTTCCATGCGCTCATGCATGAGCATGGCGCCGTTCAGGTCCCGGAGCAGGACCTGCGACGTTATGCCGATGCCCTCAGGGCGGTGCTGCACGATGAGTATGACGGCGCCGCGCGGTGAGTGACCACAGGCTCCTGACGCAGAACGTCGAGGTGCTGACGCATGCCCGGCGGATCAACGTGGTGGGGACTGCCGGGAGTGGCAAAACGACCTTTGCCAAGCGGCTCGCGGCGGCCAGGAAGCTCCCCTGTATCGAGATGGACGCCCTCTTCTGGAAGCCGGACTGGACTGAGGCCGCCGACGACGAGTTCTTCCCGAAGCTGGAGGCCGCCGTGGCCGGTGATGACTGGGTGCTCGATGGCAATTACAGCCGGTCGCGACCGATCAAATGGGCCAGGGTCGACGTTGTGGTCTTCATCGATCTGCCCTTTCTGCAGACGATCGGCCGGGTCACGGCGCGAACGCTCCGCCGGAGCCTGAGCGGCGAGGAGCTCTGGCCCGGCACCGGCAACCGGGAAACGCTTGGCCAGTCGTTTTTTTCCCGGGATTCCATCGTTCTCTGGGCCATGCAGCATCACTCGTCGAACCGGGTGCGCTACCGGGATCCTGAGTACTATGCGGACTATCAGCCGCTCGAGGTGTTGCACCTCGAATCGGCGCGGGCGGTTGCCGACTGCCTGGCATGGGTAGAGCATCGGCAGTGAGGCCACGGCCACCCGGAGGCTCGATGCCGGTTCAGCTCAGAACGGGGAAGACTGCCAATGACAATGGATCCCGAGCGTCTCTTTCTGCTCTCCGGCGGTGAGCGTTACCACCGCGCGGTGGACGAATGGTTCGCGGAACGGCCCGGCGACCTCGCCGCCCTCGGCAGGCGCTGGTTCGAAACCCTGCGCGCGGCTGGCGACGACGTGGTGGACCTCCTT
Organism: Pseudomonadales bacterium; assembly: GCA_965230005.1. GTDB lineage: Bacteria > Pseudomonadota > Gammaproteobacteria > Pseudomonadales > Azotimanducaceae > SZUA-309. Next base: position 3,482,459 of record OZ245934.1, on the reverse strand, counting down.
CACGATGATCATCCGACGGCGTGTATCGGAGAAGCAGCCTTTGGCTACGTCAACGTATTCAAAGCGCATGTGAACGTCGGGTTCTTCCGGGGTGCGGAACTGCCCGACCCGGACGGTATTCTCGAAGGGACCGGGCGCTTCATGCGCCACGTCAAGCGCCGGCTCGCTATGAGTGAGGGTGACGCCGCACTCGAACGATTGATCAACGCGGCGTACGAAGACATGCAGCGCCGTCTTGCGGCCGGGCACCGGTAGGCTCGGGTCGTGGCGGCGCGTGTCGTGTTCATCTACGGCCCCGCGGCGGCGGGAAAGTTCACCATTGGTTCGCGGGTCGCCGATGCCCTCGAGATTCCGCTGTTCCACAACCATCTGACCGTGGATCTGGCCCTCAGTCTCTTTGAGTTCGGTTCCGAAGGATTCAAAGCCGTACGGGCTGCCATCTGGCGCACGGCCTTTCGGGAGGCCGCGCGGAGCGGCACGGCTTTCGTGTTCACCTTTCACCCGGAAGCGACAGTGGAAACCGGCCTGGTACAGGAGCTCATAGAAACGATCGAAGGGGAGAAGGGATCGGTGTTTTTGGTTGAGCTGCTTTGTGCCCGGGAGACGGTCCTCGAGCGCCTCGATGCGCCGAGCCGCAAAGCCTTCGGCAAGCTGACCGATGCCAGCCTCTATCAGACGATCGAGGCAGCCGGCGGCTTTGACTACGCGGGCCTGCCGGAGCCAGCCCTGCAGATCGATACAACCGTCATGCAGCCCGAGGCAGCAGCGGCGGTGATTGTTGATGCGCTGAGAGCCCGAGACGGCGCATCGGAGGATGCTGAATGATTTCTGGATCCTGTCTTTGCGGCAGCGTGTGCTATCAGGCGGCGGACATCGTTGGCGCCTACGTTCACTGCCACTGCGCGAGCTGCCGCAAGGCGAGCGGCAGCGCGTTCGCGGCGAATGTGGCGGTGCCCGCAGCGAGTTTCGAGATCACCGCCGGGGAAGCGCTGCTCTCGAGTTTCGAGTCTTCGCCGGGCAAGCGCCGCTACTTCTGTTCGCGCTGCGGATCCCCGCTCTTCAACAAAGTCGGCGCAAACCCGGACCTCGTCCGCGTGCGCCTGGGTTCTCTCGACTCTGCCTTCTCCGAGCCACCGGCGGCGCACATATTCACGGCTGAGAAGGCCCCCTGGCACGACATCCCCGACGGCGTGCCGCAGTTTGCGGCCTGGCCGGAGCCGGCGGCGGTGGCGATCCCCGGATCCCGCCAGAAGACGCCGCAGGATCCGCAGGGAGCCGGGTCGTGATCACCGGTGGCTGCCTGTGCGGTGCGGTCCGCTTCGAAGTCGAGGCCTTTGTCGGCCCTTTCGAGCTTTGCCACTGCAACCGCTGCCGTAAGGTTTCCGGCACCGCTTTCATGGCCGGCATCGGTGTTCGCCGGTCGCAGTTCCGCTGGCTCTCCGGTGAGGATCTGGTCAGAAGTTATGAAGCACCGCTCCTCGAGGAACCTCCGGCGTACCGCGTGACTTTCTGCCGTGTCTGCGGTTCGCCGGTTCCAGATCCCGAAGCCGATGGCGATTGGTTCGAACTCGCCGCGGGGCTCCTCGATGGCGACCCGAAGCGACGCCCGGATCGACACATTTACGTGGAGCACAAAGCACCCTGGCATGAGATTGCGGACGAGTTGCCGCAGCTGGACAAGCTGAGCCTTCGCCGGTTGCGGCAGGTGCCTGACTCGTGAGGCGGCGCAAGGCGCTGCTGCTTGCCGTGGGGTTTGCGCTGCTGGGCTGCGATCGAACGCCGGATTCGCCTCGAACTTCGCCATCGCTCGGCGTTGGCCCACCAGCCTCGCAGAGCCTGGGGTGTGCCTGTGACTACGAAGCTACCCTGGCTGAACTGTATGCCCGTCACGCGTTGGTGGCGCTTGCCGTCGTCACCGATGCCCGGCCAATCACACCGGAACCGCGCCACAATCAGGAGACCCGTTTCCGCATCTTCCTGCAGGTGCTCGAAAGCTGGCGCGGCTCACTGCCTCCAGAGCTCGCTGCCACCGGAACGGCCATTTACCATTCGCCCTTTGAAGACTCCCGCGTACGCGGCGTTTGTGAACCTGCCTTCGTGCCCGGACGAAGCTATCTGATCTTCACCGACCCTGAGGCGCCCCTGGAGTTTGTGCCTTGCTCGGCGCAGATCCGGCGGGCGAGTGACGACCTGATCCATGAGCTGCGTACACTGGCGGCGGGGAGTACCGATGTTGAGCTTTGATCGGATCCGACAACTGGCCAAGGCCTTTCCCGGCATTGAAGCGAGCACCTCCTACGGCACACCGGCGCTGAAAGTGGCCAAGAAGCTGGTGCTGCGCATGCATCAGAAGGAAGATGCCATCGTGATGCTCCTCAACAGCGTCGACGAACAGCAGGCCCTCATCGCCGAGGACCCCATGGCCTTCTATATCACCGATCACTATGCGGGTTACCCGGCGGTACTCGTTCGACCGACGGTGGAGGAAGACCGCTTTCTGCGCCTGCTGGAACAATCCTGGCGGCGGGTAGCGCGAAAGCGCGATACGGACGCCTACGATGGAGACTGAGTGCCATGACCCCAGCCAGCAGTAAAGCCGCTCGGAAGACCGGGCCAGAGACCCGGACGAGGAGGAAGGGCAGCGTAGGTGCTCCAGGGCGCCGGCGAGCGTCGAAGCACCCTGCCATGCCGGCAGACGTGCGGGCGGCCTTCGACGCGTTTCCGGCCCCGGCCCGCGATAAGCTCCTCAAGGTCCGTGACCTCGTCTTTGCCAGCGCCGCGCGGCTCGACGGAGTGGGCCCGCTCACGGAAACCCTGAAGTGGGGAGAGCCCGCCTATCTCACAGAGCAGAGCGGCTCCGGCAGCACCGTTCGCATGGGCTGGAAGGCGAAAGCGCCCGAGCAGGCAGCCCTCTACTTCAACTGCCAGACAGATCTGGTAGACACCTTTCGTTCGCTCTTCCCCGAACTCACCTTCGAGGGCAATCGCGCGCTCACTTTCCCCGTGGCCGAGCCGCTGCCGGAAGATGCGCTCGAACGCTGCCTGGCTCTTGCCCTCACCTATCACCTGCGCAAAAAGCGCCTGCGGAAACAGCAGCCACGGAAGCAGCAGGCGGGCAGGAAGTCGACCCGAACGGGAACTGGCACTTGAGCGATGCTGGCCCATCGCCGGCCTTCCCTGACCGGCTCTTCGTCTATGGCTCTCTGCAGCCGGGTGGTCCGAACGAGCACGTGCTCGCGAAGCTCGACGGCCGCTGGCGGCCTGCCTCCATCCGGGGAATCCTGCGTGAGGCGGGCTGGGGGGCAGCCATGGGTTATCCCGGCCTGATCCTCGATGACCAGGGTGACGAAGTGCAGGGCCAGGTCTTCGAATCGGCAGATCTGGCCGAGTTCTGGCCGGAGCTCGATGCCTTCGAAGGGGCGGAGTACGAGCGGGTGGCCGTCGAGGCGCGGCTCGGCGACGGGGACCGGATTTCCGCCTGCTGCTATATCCTTCGGAACGCCTGATGGAGATCGCGGGGTCTGAGCTCCCCTACCTGAAGGAAAGCGCCAGCGCCGTGGCGTTTGCGCTCACCTTCCTGCTCTTCTTCGGCTATATCCGCTCCATCCATCGGGGCCAGACCCTTCCCCATGCGTTCTCCTGGATGGTCTGGACCTTCGGCACCTTCGTGGTCTTTGCGGCGCAGCTGGCGGGTGGTGCGGGGATCGGCGCCTGGCCGATTGGCCTGTCTGCCTGTATCACCGGCTACGTTGCCTTTCTGGCCTGGCGCCTGCGCGCGGACGTGAGCATCGACGGCGCTGACTGGGTGCTGTTTTCCCTCGCCGTGCTCGCCCTGCCCGCCTGGGCCCTGGCCGCGGATCCGCTCTGGGCCGTGGTGTTTCTCACCGCAGCCGATCTCCTCGGCTTTGGACCAACGTTGCGCAAGGCCTACCGGCGCCCCTTTGAGGAGCATCCCGGGTTCTTTGCCCTCGGCGGCTTGCGCAATGGTTTCGTGGTCATTGCCCTCGAGCACTACTCCTGGACGACGGTGTTGTTCCCGGCGGCGGTGGGTGGCGCCTGCCTGCTGCTGGCGCTGTTCATCGCCGTGCGTCGCTTGGCCCTGCCGCGGCGCCTCTCTGAAGCACCGCCCGGATTCGAACCATGAGCACGGTGCGGAAAGCGTTGGCTCCGGACGTTCCCGCGCTCTTGAGACTCTACGGGCAGCTGCACCCGAACGATCCGGTGCTCGAAGACGGCAGTGACCTCGCTGTCTTCGAGACGATTTTCGCCTCGGACTGGCTGACGCTCTATCTCCTCGAAGACCGGGGGCGGGTGCTCGCGACGGCCTATCTCAATGTCGTTCCGAACGTGACCCGCGGCGCTCGTCCTTACGCCATTATCGAAAACGTGGTGACTGACTCAGCGGTCCGCGGCCAGGGCTATGGGAAAGCGCTCATGGCCGGCGTGCTGGAGGCAGCCTGGGCCCAGGGTTGCTACAAAGCGATGCTGCAGACCGGTTCACGGCAGCCTGCCACCCATGCCTTTTATCGGGCCTGTGGCTTTTCCCCGGACGATAAAACCGGGTACGTCGCCCGCCCGCCTGATGGCCTCTGATGCATCGGCTCCCGTGAATCGCTACCCTAGCGGGCTGTTGTTGCTGCAGATGAGGGGACATGGCGGGCGCGAACTACGATCCACGAAAGGTGCGTAAGGCCATGCTGCTGGCTCCGCTGGGGGGCGTGCTCGGTGTCCTGCCGTTTCTGTTCTGGCTGAACCTGAGCGCGAGCCAGTTTGCGGCCGTCATTCTGATGCTGACGATTCTCTGCTACGTGCTCGGGGTCTTTCTCGGGCTTCCCGGGTACCTCGTTCTGAAGCGTCTCGGCTACACGCACACCCGCTATCTGCTTGGCTATGCGCTGTTTCTCGTCGCCATCAGCCCGCTCATCGCTCAGGACGTGTATGCCCTGGTCTCCTTCGGGCCGCCGATCCTGCTCGCCGCCGTCCTGTTCTGCTATCTCCGGGGTCCGGAGCTTGGCGCTGAGGCCGTGGCGTCGGCAGCCTGAGGCTGAAGGGTCGACAGATGACGGGTAAGGCCCCGGCGCGACTGACCCCGGAGGACGCTCTCGACGTACTCGAGAAGGTGCTTCCGGAAGGTCGTCTGCAGCGGATTCCCAGGAACCCCAGGCTGCGCGACCCGCTGCTCGCGCTCCTCGCCGCGGGCCTGCACCGCCGCTACCCCTATGGAGAAAGAGAACTGAACGACGAGCTCCAGGGGCTGCTGTCGCCGCTCTCGGAGCGGGTAGATCATGTCACCCTGCGGCGCTACCTCGTGGACTGCGGCTTTCTGAAGCGGGACCGTGCGGGCACGCGCTACTACCAGAACTTCCCTAAGATCGAAGCCGTGCTCACGGACGACAGCATCGATCGCGCCGCTGACCTCTTCACGGAAGCGCTCGAAGCCGCCCGGCGCAAGGTGGCGCTGAAAAAGCGGCAGGCCGCCGCGCGGCGGGAAACCGGGTAAAGCCAGGAAGGTAGAATGAACCACCCAGCCATCGCGGAAACCCGATCATGACCCCTTGCCCGAACGGTTGCGGATCCCTCGCCGAAGTTGCCTACGAAGGTGTCGACATCGACGTCTGCCAGGTCTGTCGCGGCGTGTGGCTGGATTATGGAGAGCTGTCACACATCGTCGAGACCCGTGACCGGAGCTGGCCGGCGGACAAGGTGGCACGGGTCCTCGAGCGCTTGTCGGGCTTCAACGCGCCGCCGATGCCGGAAGAGCGGGATCTGAACTGCCCGCGCTGTGAAGGTGACCTCGACGAAGTGAATTACCAGGGCACGAGCAACATCATCGTCAATCCCTGCCGCGATCTCTGCGGGATCTGGCTCGACGGCGGTGAGCTCATGGCCATTCAGGTGTTCATGGAGCACTGGCGTGACTACGCGCAGGAACATCAGGCCGAAATCAGCGGCACTTTGACGCAGATCTCCGATGCTTACGATGCCGTGCTGGAAAAGCGCTACATCGAAGATGGTCCATCCCGCTCCGCGCTCGTGAACCGGCTTGTTTTCGAAACACTGGAGATGCTGGACCGGCAGTAGCGCATCTCATCGCAGGGAGAGACCGATGAGTGACCCGAGAGACGATGTGGCAGAGGCGTTCCGCCTCGCTGCAGAGAAGCTGGACCGCGCCGCCGCCCACTGTCGTATTGCGGCGCTGCACTACAGCAATCGCGAGATTCCCCGGGGCTGCGCCCACGCCTTTGCCGCCCTCGGTGACATGCGGCTCGCGGAGAACGCGATTGACGACAACGCAATGCTCCATGCCGGTAAGGCCATGATCGATCTGGATCCCGGTCCCGGCTGATGAGAGCCCTGGGGCCCGGCGAAGAAGACACGGGCCTCTGCGAGTACTACGATGATGGGCAGCCAGCGCGGCTTGCGGGGGAGGCAATCATGGCGCAAACACCGACCAGGGAGCTGTTTCCGCTCCTGTTCAGCAGCGATGTCGAGGCCATCGTCGACTGGGCAACCGAGGCGCTCGGACTGCTGGAATCATGGCGGGCCCCCGGTGCAGACGGCAGGCTTGAACATGCGGAGCTGCATTGGGGCATTGGTAAGGTCAGTATCAACATCCGCGGAGCAGACGAACATCCCGCGGGCCCGTCGAGCCTTTCCCTGAGAATCGATGACCGGGCAGCGGTGGACCGGCTCCACGACCAGGCGGTTGCCGCCGGCGCCCGTATCACCCAGCCGCTCATGGAAAGTCCGGTGGCCTACAGCTTTACGGCGATGGATCCGGATGGCAACGAATGGTGGGTAAACGCGGAAACCGGCATGCTGGATACCCTTCGTGCCGGAGCCTCGGCTGAGGCGTCTGAGCAATGACGGACCTTGTACTCTATCACGCCGTTCCATCCCGCTCGATCGTTGCTCACTGGATGCTCGAAGAGCTTGGAGAACCCTATCGGATCGAGCTGCTCGATCTGCAGGCAGAAGACAACAAACGCCCCGAATACCTCGCGGTGAATCCCCTGGGCAAGGTCCCGGCACTCCGCCATGGCGACGTGCTGGTCACTGAGACTGCGGCCATCTGCGCCTACCTGGCCGACGCCTTTCCGGCGGCCGGTCTCGGCGTGCCCCTCGACGCTCCGGAACGCGGCGCTTATCTGCGCTGGCTGTTTTTTGCGCCGGTGACCGCAGAACCCGCCGTGCTCTGGGAGACTCTCGAACTCCCTGAGCACATCGACTATCAACCCTTCGCGCCGCTGGAAGACGTGGCCCGGGTGCTGGCGGATGCGGTAAGCGGTCGAGCCTTCATCGTGGGTGATCACTTCACCGCGGCCGACGTGATGGTCGGCAGCACCATCATGTGGGGCACTCAGATGATGCCCATCCTCCCCAGGCATCCAGAGCTGCTCGAGTACTGGGCGGGTCTGGAAGCGCGGCCGGCGTGGCAGAAGTCCTTTGGCGAGGATCAGAAGATCATGCAGGGCGGGGCTGGATGAGAAGGCCGATCCTCAAGGTGCCTGGGCCGTGACGATCGTCGGACTGCCCGGACGTAACCCGGAAACGGAGCCCTGGCTCGAGGTGCTGCTGGCGAGTATCGCGTCGAAGGATGCTCCCGTGCGGATCCTCCGCTACCAGCATTGGGCGACCGGCGCGGTGCCGGATCTGGCCGCTGAGGTAGAACGGGCGGAGGTCGACGGGGCCGACCTCGTCGTCGCCAAATCCATGGGCACCCTAGTGCTCCTGGGCGCTGTTGCGGCTGGCAAGGTGCCACGGCGGGCGGTGCTGATAGGCACGCCGCTGGCCGCCTGCGGTCCGGAGGAGCGGCGGGCCTTGCGCAGCCTGGCGGACCGGATTCCCTGCTGTTTCCTGCAGCAGCGGGAGGACTTTACCGGCGCAGCGGCGGAGCTCGAGGCAGTGCTGGGCCGGACGCATGCAGCGATGAGAGTCGTCGAGGGCTCGGATCACGTCTATGCAGACACCGACGAGCTCGCCCGACACATCGCCAGCTGGCAGGCGGAACTGATGCGAGGCGTTGACCATGAGTAATGTGGTCCGCTTCCGAAAGCCGTCGCTGAAGGACAAGGCGAAGGGGAAAACACTCTGTGGCAGGGGATTCCACAAGTGGGTGATCGATCAGAAGAAGCAGTTTGATGTGAAGCAGGGCCGGCTCATCACCGTGCACCGCTGTAAACGCTGCGGAGACACGAAGACCACGGCCCACGGCCCGGGTCAGGATTGAGGGGAGAAAAGCGATGAATCAGACAGCCATCTTCGGGCCCATGCTCGGGATGATGGGCCTGACCCTGGTGGTCTGGCTGCTCATGTACGCGCGGCGCATTCCGTTTCTGAACGCACAGGAGATCGATCCTGACGAAATCACGCCGGCGATGCTCGAGCAGCTGAGTCCGCCGGAGGTTGCCAATCCTTCGGACAATCTCAAGAACCTCTTCGAGATGCCCGTGCTCTTTTATGCCCTAGCGCTGTATCTCCATGCGGTAGGCCAGGTGGACGCGGTGCATCTGGTGGCAGCCTGGGTTTTCGTTGGCTTTCGGGTCCTGCACAGCGCCATTCATTGCACGATCAACAAGGTCATGGCGCGCTTTGCGCTTTACGCCCTGTCATCGCTGGCACTCTGGTTCATGGTGCTGCGGGCGGGTTTCAACTTCTAGAGCAGGGAATGACGATCCAGCGCTCCTGGGCGCATTGAGAAATCTGACGGAGGGTGCCATGTGCCGGAACATACGAACGCTCCATAACTTCGAACCGCCCGCCACGGAGGCCGAAAAGCAGGCGGCCGCCCTGCAGTTCGTGCGCAAGATCAGCGGTACCACGAAGCCGTCGAAGGCCAATGAAGCCGCCTTTGCGCGAGCGGTTGAGGATGTCGAAGCCATCGTCGCAAGGCTCCTGGCGGAGCTGACGACGACGGCGCCTCCAAAAAACCGGGCCGAGGAAGCCGCCAAAGCCAGAGCCCGCGCGGCAAAACGTTTCGCCCGTAGCCCCTGATGGGCTGGGACGACGTTCCTGAACTCTGGCAGCGCTGCTTCGAGCTGGCCTGGGAGTCGCATCGGGAAGGCTCGAATCCGATCGGAGCACTGGTTGCAGATCCCTCCGGGGCGGTGGTGAGCGTTGGCAAAAGCGCGGTGCGGGGGTCGGTGACCGGCATGGCGACGGCGAACTGCGAAATCTCCCATGCGGAGGTCAACGCACTCCTCGCGCTCGACAATCGGCGGCACCCGAAAGCGCTGGCGAAAGACTACGTGCTCTATGCCTCCCTCGAACCCTGCCCGGTCTGCTTTGGCGCCTTTTACATGTCGGATCTGCAGACGCTGCGTTTTGCGGCCAGAGATGCGTTCGCCGGCAGCATCAATCTGCTGGGCAAGACACCCTATCTGTCGAGAAAAGCGCGCCAGTGTCTGGGGCCGGAGCCGGTGCTCGAGTCCTTCTCCGTTTTTCTGAACGTCTGGCACGACGTTTCCCAGGGTCTGTCGCTGGCTGACCCGGTCCATGAGGCCATGAGCGGTGACTATGCCGCGGCGGTGGCCCTTGCCCGGAAGGTGGCGCTGGCCGGTGATGCGGACCTCGAGCAGGCGATCTCCGTGCGGGAAGCCCACCGTCGTTATCTCGAGCTGACAGCGCTGTCCGATGGCTGAGCTCTCGGAGATCGTCTTCGATGCGCTGCATCCAGCGAGCCTGGCACGGTTCTGGGAGGAAGCCCTCGAAGGCTATGCGGTGCGGCCCTATGATGCGGAGGAAATCGAGCGGCTGCGAGGCCTTGGTCTGACGCCGGAGACCGATCCTGCCGTGGCGCTCGATGGACCCGGTCCGACGATCTTCTTTCAGCTGACTCAGATTCCCAAGGAGGTGCGCAATAGAGTCCACCTGGATCTCGCTACCGATGATCGGCCCCGGGAAGTCGCCCGCCTCGAAGCGCTTGGTGCGGTCGTGCGTGATGTGCATGGGCAACACACGGTGATGCTCGACCCTGAAGGCAACGAATTCTGTGTCCGTGACCGCTGACTGGCAGCGGATTCACGTGACGGGCAATGCCGGAGCGGGAAAAACCACCCTCGCCGCGGAGCTTGGTCGAGTCCTCGATCTGCCCGTCTTCGGTCTGGACGCCATTGTCTGGTAGCCTGGCTGGCGGAAAACCCCGCCGGCCGAGCGCGCCGAGGCGGAGCGGGCGCTCTTCGATCGCGGTTTGCCCGCCAACTGTCCGGAAATCCGCATCCTGCCGCGGCTGGTGGCGATGATCTGGCGTTTTCCCGCGCGTCTGCAGGGCTTGTTGCTGGACGAGGCACATGCGCAGCCCGAACGCTATCGGGTGTTGCGCTGCTCCGGGGATGTGCGCCGTCTGCTCCAGGAACTCACCGCCGCGCACCCTGAGTGCACCCATGGCTGAGCGTTTCAAAGCCATTCCGGAAGCCCATCTCGTACTGCTCCGCGACGGCGAGCTGCTCATGCTGCGACGCTTCAACACCGGCTATCGCGATGGTGACTACAGCGTGGTGGCCGGTCATCTGGACGGCGACGAGACGGCCCGTGCCGCCATGGCGCGGGAGGCCTGGGAAGAAGCCGGTCTGGTGATCGAGCCGGCGGCTCTGACGCTCCACCACCTCATGCACCGCATGGATGGTGGCGAGCGCATCAGCTTCTTTTTCCGTGCCGAGGTCTGGTCCGGTGAACCGGAGAATCGTGAGCCGCACAAGTGTGACGACCTGCGCTGGGTGTCCCTCGAGGCCATGCCGGAGAACACCATTCCCTACGTTCGCGCGGCCGTGTTGCGAGGTCTGGCGGGAGAAGCTTATTCTGAGTTTGGCTGGCCGGAAGACTGACAGGTCAGGCGACGGGCTCAGCCGAGGTTAAATTGGGGAATACGATGAGCGTCATTCTGGTTGCGCAGATTACCATCCACGATCGTGCGCGTTACGGCGACTACGAAGCCGGTTTCCTGGATATCTTCTCGCGCTATGATGGTAACTTGCGCGCCGTCGACGAGGCACCGGAGATCCTGGAAGGTGAGTGGCCGTGCACGCGGACGGTGCTCATCGAGTTTCCCGATCGTGAAGCCGCACTGGCCTGGTATGCGTCCGACGAATATCAGCGCCTTGCCGAGCATCGTAAAGCCGCGTCCGTCGGCAACATCGCCATGCTGAAATCGCTCTGACGGTTTCACCCGTGCGTCAGGAACGGATCAGCCAGAGATGACCATGGTCAATCCGCTCGAAGCGCTGGAACGACTTCAGGTGGGGAACCGCCGCTTCGTGGAAGGCCGCCCATCCCATCAGCAGCGATCGCTGCAGAACGAGCTCGCCGTGAACAAGCGCCCGCAGGCGCCTTTTGCGGTCATTCTCGGTTGTTCGGACTCGCGAGTACCGGCAGAGATCGTTTTCGATCAGGGCATCGGCGACCTGTTTGTCATTCGCGTGGCGGGGAATATCGTCGCGCCCTCGCAGGTTGGCAGCATCGAGTTTGCAACGGAACAGTTCGGCACCGAGCTCGTTGTGGTTCTTGGTCACAGTCAGTGCGGTGCCGTGAAGGCAACTCTCGAGCAGTTACGCCGAAGCGCCGAGAATCGCTCGCCGAACCTCCGGGCGATCGTCGATCGGGTTACGCCTGCTGTCGAAGGCCTGCTCGACGGTGACCTCGAGGATGACCCGGACGCGTTGCTGCGTGCCGCTGTGCGAGCCAACGTCCGTGCGTCCGTGGAGATGCTGCGCACGGGGTCGGAGATCCTCGAAGATCTCGTGGCCGCGGAGCAGCTCGTCATCGTGGGCGCCGAATACTCTCTGACCACGGGTGTCGTCGAGTTCTTCGAAGGCATACATTGACTGCTGCAGGCGGTCGGCCAGGCTCAGGAGTGAGCCACCGCCAGGCACCCGCTCGGGGAGCCTGAAGAAACAACAGGGAAAAGGAGACATCATGGCCGAGGGTGGCAGAAGTTATCGAAATCCGATGGTCATTCACTATGTGAGTGACATGGACCGGGCGATCGACTTTTACGGCAGGGTGTTTGGCGTGGAGACAACGTTCAGCTCGCCGGGATGGTCGACGCTCGACTTCGGCGCACTGACGGTGGCACTGCACATCACCGCACCCGCCCGCGTCGGGGAGGACGTAATCCCGCATGCGGGATTGAATTTCGAAGTCGATCTCATCGAAACGGCGCAGGCGGAAATAGAAGCCGCCGGCGGACAGGTGCTGTCCTTAAGGGAGGCGGAGCCTCACGTGCCCGTCCGGGTAGCGGCCTTCAAGGACCCGGACGGCAACGGCTTCGAGCTCAGGCAGAGCGTTGACAGGTGAATCAGCCCGAGGGCAACTCCCGGGACGTCCCTGTCCGCACCCGCCGCCGTTCCCTGGCAGCAGGCATGCGGCTGAATCCACTGCGTAGCCGCCGAGATCAGGGGATCGGCAGGTAGCCGCCGTCCACGCCTTTCGTCACGATGCTTACGGCATTGTGTGCGTGCAGGCTTTCGTGGTGCTCGATGCGCACCCAGAAGTCGTCGAAGCGGGCGTCGTCGTTCAGACGCTTCTTCAGCTTCCGGCCGGCGTCCTCACAGAACATGAGATTCTGGCCGTTGCGCAGGGCGAACTCCTGCTCGTCTTCACGCTTCACGGCGGCCTGCACGGGCGTTCCGATGGCGTCTTCCAGAGAATCGATCAGCGAGCGAATCGGCAGGGCGTCGAGATCGGGCGAGAGAACGGTTTTGACCATGGCCACGCTGCGCTGGCTGTGCGGCGTAGCAACGATGCCCTGCTCTGCACCGAGGAACGCGTCGACGTCTTCGAAGTTCAGCGGCTCACCGCGCTCGAACTTGTCGGCGAATGCCTTCTGGATGAGCTGCCGGGCCAGGGCCGCAGAGCAGGGGCAGGTGCTCGAGTAAAGAATTTCAACGCCGAGTTCGAGGTGCATCTCGCCATCGATGAGCGAGCCTTTGACGGTGACCGGGTAGGAAGCCCAGCCGGCGTTGTCGGAAAGCAGGGCGTGTTGACGCTTTTCGAACTGGAATTTGAATTCCACGAACGCGCGGGTGCTGATGTCTTTGTGCGAGGCATGCATGGAGCCGAGCAGTAGCTTCAGGCCTGCGACTGAAAGGTGGCGCGTGGTCGCATGCTCGTCGAGGAGCAGGTAGAGGCGGGACATATGAATGCCTTTCGCGTGCGGATCGTCGAGATCCACATAGACCTGCACCTCCGCCTGCACACGCTGCTCTTCGTTGCCGTCCCGGACGAGGATCGGCTGATGGATGGCGCTCATGCCGACCCAATCGAGCTTGCCCTGGGCTTCCTCGTAGGCGCGTTGGGCGATGTCGGGCATGTCGTTGCTGACGATGGCTTCGTTCGTGCTCATGGCGTCTCTCTTTGCTGCAGTCCTGAATGTCGAGCAGCGAAGGTAGGGTTGGCGCCGTGAAGTGCCCGTGAAGCAGAGGTGACGATTCAGTTGGCTTTGAAGAAAGCCAGCGCCCGTTCCCGGGCGGTCCTGTGTTCGACGATCGGCTCCGGATAGGCGCGAGTGCCGTCCCTGAGCTCGGGAATAAACAGGTTGATGAACGTGTTGCCGGCGTCGAACTTCTTGGCCTGGCTTTCCGGGTTGAAGATGCGGAAATAGGGCGCTGCATCTGTGCCTGTGGACGCCGACCATTGCCAGCCACCGTTGTTGGAGGCGAAGTCTGCGTCGCGTAGAGACGCCATGAAGTGGCGCTCCCCCTCGCGCCAGTCGATGAGCAGGTGCTTGGTGAGGAACATCGCGGTCACCATGCGCAGACGATTGTGCATGAAGCCCGTCTGCGCCAGTTGCCGCATGCCGGCATCCACCAGCGGGTAGCCCGTTGCGCCGGCTTTCCAGGCGTCGAGCGCTTCCGGATCGTGGCGCCAGGGCAGGCGGTCTGTTTCCCTCTTGAAGGCTTCGCCCCGGCTTACGTGCGGGTAGTGGGCAATGACGTGACGGTAAAACTCGCGCCAGATCAGCTCGGAACGCCAGGTCTCTCCGCCGGGTCCTTTGTCTGCGAGTGCCTGGGTGTAGCAGTCCCGGACAGAAATTGCTCCCAGGGCCAGATGCGCGGACAGCCTGGAGGTGGCCGGTTTGGCCGGGATGTCGCGGTCGTCATCGTAGGCGGCAATGGCGTCGGCGACGAACTGCGCCAGTCGCGCCTGAGCGGCGGCCTCCCCTGCAGGCCAGTCCGGATCTTCCGGGGCCTCCGGCAGCACGGCGAGGGCCTCACGGTTTACGGTGCCGGCAGGTGCGGTCCGGGGTGTCGGCGCGGGTAAGGGTGCAAGCACCGCGGGGCTCGCCCGGTCGAGCCAGCGCCGCTTGAAGGGGGTAAAGACGCTGTAGGGCCCGCCATCGTCTTTTACAACGGTGCCTGGTGGCAGCACCAGGTCGCCGTGCAGGCGATGACAGACGATGCCGCTTGCCGCGCAGAAATCGGCGACTGCCTGATCACGGCGCGCCTCGTTGAGCGGGTACTCGGCGTTGAAGTACAGCGCTTTGGCATCGAGTTCTCTGCACAGCCCGCCCAAAGCCTCGGCGACGTCGGCAAATCGCGGCGCATGTCTGATGTGCAGAGGGATACCTCGACGGTCGAGGTCGGTTGTGAGCACCTCGAGGGTGCTGCGCAGGAAGGAGAGCTTCGGGTCGCCTTCACCATGGTTCCGCGCCTGACGATCGCAGATCAGATAGATCGCGTGCACAGGCCCGGTCCCTGCCGCTTCGCAGGCTTCGAAGAGGGCGGGGTTGTCGCGGGTGCGGAGGTCGTTCCGAAACCAGACAAGCGTGGTCACGCCGTCTCCGTTTCTCCTGTGCGGATGCGGTAGCCGCGGCTGGCAAGCGTCTCGATCAGCGGTGTGTCGAAGGGCTTGTCAACCGCCTGACGCAGGTTGTAGAGATGACTGCGCAGCGCATCGCTGTCCGGCAGGTCGTCGCCCCAGAGTTCGCGCTCGATGGCTTCGCGCGGTACGACTTTGGGGGATTCCCGCATGAGGATGCGGAGAATGTCGAAGAGCGTTTTCGACAGCTTGATGTGCTGGCCGGCGCGGGTCACCTCCATGGTGTCCACGTTCAGACTCAGCTCGCCGACCGTGTAGGCGGACTCCACGCCGCGTTCGCGGCGGATGAGGGCATCGAGTCGGGCGACGAGCTCGGGCATATCAAAGGGCTTGACCAGATAGTCGTCTGCGCCGGAGTCGAATCCTTCGAGCTTGTCGTCGAGCTGATCGCGAGCCGTGAGCATGAGAACCGGTGTGGTGATCTGCGCGTCCGTTCGCAGGCGTTTGCACACCTCGATGCCGGAAAGCCCTGGCAGCATCCAATCGAGCACCATCGCGTCGAAGGATTCGGTAACGCCGAGGTGCAGGGCCTGCAGGCCGTCGGCCGCAAAGTCCACGACGTAGCCCTGGCTTTCCAGGTAGTCGCCGACGGTTTCTGCAAGGTCCTGGTGATCTTCCACCAGGAGGATTTTGCCGCGCATTTTCGTAGGCATGGAGTCAGTGTAGAACCAGGGGATTTCGGAACGCAAATGCTCCCGGGCGGTGAGTGAAATGTCTGTGAACGGGCCGCAGATCGAGTTCCCACGCGGAATTCATCCTGAAAAGCCTTTCACTGCTGACGTCGCTCGCTCGTCAGCGCGGCTCCCGGGGTGCACAATTTCCACATGGTCGCATTCCCCACAGTGAGCCCTCGATGACCGCGCGCCGCGGGAGCACAGAGGGTTTCATTTTCCAGGCGAGTTACCGCGTCAGCAGCGGCAAGCCGGTGGTGCATCTGTTCGGAAAGCTCGCCGACGGCTCGAGTTTTCTGGTCCGCGATCGCCGTCCGGTTCCGAACTTCTTTGTCGCGGCGAGTGCGGCGGACGCCGCCATGGCCGCCGGGGCGCGGGCTGTGCATGCAACGGATCGGCGGACCTTCAGCGGCTCGGCGGTGGTCCAGGTGGACGTTGGGGTGCCACAGGACGCGCCGCTGGTGCGGGATCAGCTCCACGGCCAGGGTATTGCCACCTATGAGGCGGACGTGCGCTTCGCCGTGCGCTACCTCATCGACCGCAATATTCGAGGCGCCTGCCGCATCGAGGGGTCGGCCACTCCAGGCCAGGGCGTGGACTGGATCTTCGATGAACCGGAACTCACGTCGGCGGAGTGCGCAGCCGCCTTGCGGACCCTGTCTTTCGATATCGAGACGGATCCGAAGGCGGAGCGGCTGCTGGCCATTGCACTTTACGGCGAGTCGAGCCCTGGCGTGCCCTTCGTCGACGAGGTGCTGGTGGTGGACCCGCAGGGCCGCGCGATGCCCGAGCGTGCCCTTGGGGTGCCCGATGAGAGAACGGCCCTCGAGGAATTCTGCGCCCGGGTACGCGTTCTCGATCCGGACGTGCTGACCGGCTGGAACGTCATCGACTTCGATCTCTCCGTGCTCTCACGCATCGCCGCCCGGGTGCGGCACCCCTTCCCCCTCGGCCGCATGCCGGGTCAGCTGCGCATCCGCTCCGCAGAGGGCTACTTCGGGAGCGGCCAGGCCAGTCTCCCAGGGCGGCTCGTGCTCGACGGTATGGATCTTGTCCGCGGGGCCTTCCTGCGCTTCGACGACATGAGCCTGGACGCCGTGTCGCGTGAGGTGCTCGGCGAAGGCAAGGCGCTGGAAGGTGACGTCAAAGACCGCGCTGGTGAAATCATGGCCCGCTATGCGGGCGACCTGGAAGGTTTTGCCTTTTATGCACGAACGGACGCCCGACTCGCACTCGAGGTCGTGGATCGCCTCAAGCTACTCGATCTCGCCGTCGCCCGCAGTCGCCTTACGGGGATGACTCCGGATCGGGTCTCCGCGAGCATTGCCTCTTTCGACTTTCTCTATCTGTCTGAGCTCGGACCGCGGAAGTTCGTCGCTCCCAGCGTGGGCAGCTCCGATTCCCGCGTGCATGTGGCTCAGGCCGGCGGTCACGTGTTCGAGCCTGTTACGGGCGTGCACGGCAACGTCTGGGTTTTCGATTTCAAGAGCCTCTATCCGAGCCTCATGCGGACCTTCAACATCGACCCCCTCGGCTACGTCGCCGGGGATGTGGCGACCGGTGAGGATCTCATCGAGCTCGACAACGGCGCCCGCTTCCGCCGGGAGCCGGCGATCCTGCCTGGCATGCTCGACACGCTTTTCCCGCAGCGGGAAGCCGCGAAACGCGACGGTGACAACGTTGCCTCCCAGGCCATCAAGATTCTCATGAACTCCTTCTACGGCGTGCTCGGCACACCGGCCTGCCGTTTCCACAATCCGGACATTGCCAACGCCATCACCGGACAGGGTCGCCATTTTCTGCAGTGGACGCGGGACTGGTTCGAAAGTCGCGGCTATCCCGTGCTCTATGGCGATACGGACAGCGTCTTCGTGGGCTCGAAACTCGACGACAGTGCCGAGGCGGAAGCGGTGGGCCACGAGCTCGCGGCGACGATGACCGCCGAAGTGGCGTCCTACATCGAGGCGCGCTGGCGGGTGGAAAGCCGCATGGAGCTCGAGTTCGAGAAGCTTTACGTGAAGCTCTTCCTGCCCAGCGTGCGTCACGGCGCCGGCGGAGCCCGGAAGCGCTACGCGGGTCAGCGGGTGGGCAGCGACGCGGTGGAATTCGTAGGCATGGAGGTGGTGCGGCGGGACTGGACCGAGCTTGCCAAGCGGGTCCAGCGAGAGCTTTTCGAGCGACTGTTCAACGATTCCCCCGTGGATGAGTATCTGGCGGAGATGGTCCGCGCGCTGCGTGCCGGTGAGCTCGATAAGCTGCTCGTTTACCGCAAAGGGCTGCGCAAATCTCTCGAGAGCTACACCGCTAACACGCCACCGCACGTCACGGCGGCACGGAAGCTCGTGGAAGCAGCCGGTGGATCGCCGCCCCGGGTCATTGCCTATCTCATGACGGTCTCCGGACCGGAACCGTTGGATGCGCTAAGCCACGAACCGGACCGCGAGCACTACCTCGAGAAGCAGCTCCGTCCGGTGGCCGAGCCCGTGCTTGGCGCCCTGGGCCTCGACTTTGCGCAGGTCATCGGCGATGACCGGCAGATGGGCCTCTTCTGAGGCGTACTCTGAATTGGGCCGGAACTGCGACGGCTGACCGCCACAGTTCCGGCTGCCGCTCTCTCGGGCAGGATCGTCTGAAGACCCGAGCCCTCGAGACCGCTGGCTCAGATCCGGAAGGCGCCTGTTCTCAGCAGGTAGGCAAACTCCTGACGCTGATCAGGATCGAGCAGCCCGACGATCTCCTCGATGGCCCGGGCCACGTGATTCTGAACGGACTCTGCCGCACGCACGCGGGCGCCGAGGGTGTCGTTCAGTGACTCACTGCTGAGCTCGGGACTCGCAACGAGGTCCGCCAGGTCGGCCACCATCTTTTTCTCATCGAGAGCCGCCTGCTCCCGCTCGGTTTTCACCCGGTCGAGGGCGGCAGCCACGCCGCGGCGCTGGGTCTCGTCGAGATCGAGTTGATAGCTCAGATAGCGCAACGGTCGGCGGACGCCGAAGTCCCCGTGGCGCTTTTTGTGCCGATAGCCATGGCGGCCCATGGAATCCCGGTGCTCGCGATGCTCATAGAAGCTGTCTTTGAACTCGCGGTAGCGCTCTCGATGGTCCTGCCGGGATTCGTCATCGCCGGCGCGGTCCGGGCCGTCGTACCAGCCTGCATAGCCAAAGGCGTATGCGGGTCGGGGCCCGAACATGGGGCCGAAAGATCTGTAACAGCGGTGCCTGAACTTAGGTTTAAAGCTCATGATTACCTCCTAAATGCAGCGGCCGTCTGCCGGTGCTGCAGGGGTTTCGTCTGCCGGGGCCTTGTCTCTCGGTAGGGCTTCGGGGGGCGTCTCTTGCTCGAGCCGCTCAGCACCCTGAGCACCGACCGGATTGCCTCCAGCGGTTAGGTGAGCGCCGGCCTTTCGCCTGGCGCCGGAGATAAGCTAGCACGCCCCGTCCACGCTGCCCAGAGCAGGCAAATTGCCGAAAGCGCTGCGTAGGCGCTGGCGCCCAGGGTCAGCTGCTCGGACCAGGCGCTGTGCTGCAGCGCCCCATACCAGGCCAGGGCCAGCACCAGCGCGAGGCGCGCCCACTCCAGTGCCGGGGCGTGGCGGCGGCCTTCCAGCCAGGCCCCCTGCACATAGAACGAAAAGGCGAGGAGCATGGCCGCGCTCAGGGTGAGTGGTCGTTCGAAATCCGCGAAGAGCAGGGCGAAGGTGGCCGGCACCGCGACCCAGAACTGAGCGAACGCGTAACCGCGGGCGAACGTGCTCGCCGGGGGATCGAACTTCGGCACCCGCCAGTCGTAGGCCGGGGTATCGCGCAGGTCGCGAGGCCGCCAGCCCGGCGCCTTGAACCAGAGTCGCAGCGCATCACTGTGGTAGCGGGTGCTGATCATGTCCTTGAAGCCGCCGTAGTAAACGTGGACGTTGGCCCAGAGCGGATTCCAGCTCGACAGCGGCGCCGTCGTGCCATAAACGCAGGGCCGGTCGGGTTCTTCGGCTTTGAAAGTGCCGAAGAGCCGGTCCCAGAGGATGAACACCCCGCCATAGTTCTTATCCAGGTACTCCGGATTCTTCGCATGATGAACGCGATGATTCGATGGGGTGATGAGGATCCACTCGAGGGGGCCGAGGGTGCCGATGTGTTCCGTGTGCACCCAGAACTGATAGATGAGATTCAGGCTGCCGACGGTAATCAGCACCTCGGGGGGAAAGCCGAGCACGTAGAGCGGCAGATAGAAAACGAAGTTCAGCCAGCTGGTGCTCGTCTGCCGGAGCGCCGTCGACAGGTTGTACTCTTCCGACTGGTGGTGCGCGACGTGCGCCGCCCAGAACAACCGCCACTCGTGACCCATGCGATGAGACCAGTAGTAGCAGAGATCATAAGCCACGAAGGCGGCGATCCAGACCGCGGTGCTGTTCCGATTCATGCTCAGGAGCGTGAAGTCTTCTGTTACTGCGCCGTAGGCGGCGGCACCAATACCGACGCCGAGGACGCCGCGCAGGCGACTGAGGGTGCCGAGCTGCAGGCTGTTGATGGTATCGGCGAAGCGATAGCTGTTGCGCCCGCGAGCGAGGCCGTAGCAGAACTCCACGAGCAGTGCGAGCACGAAGAAGGGAACGGCATAAAGCACGAGATTCATAGCGCGGCCGTCAGGGGTTTCCAGAGCCGGGCGCCCTGAGGGCACTGAGCCGCGACCGGGCTTGCGCGGAGGGGCTGCCCCGTTGCAATCGGTGGGCGGGTCTGGTTGATTCGTAGCCGCAGGTCGATGGCTCGCTGAAGCCACGAGGGAAGACAGAGAAGCAGAAGCAAAGGGAGCGAAGCGTCATGGAGGAGCAGCTGGATCTGGTCGCGGAAGTGTACCAGCTCGTTATCAACTTCCTCGTCAACTATTCCTTTCAGATCCTCGGTGCCGTCATCGTGCTCCTGGTGGGCATGCTCGTGGCCCGCTGGATTTCGCGGATCGTGCTCAGGCTCATGGAGCACCGCAATGTCGACACGACCCTGCGGGAGTTTCTCGCCAGCGTGGTGCGCATGCTGGTGGTTGCGGTATTTCTGCTCGCCGTCCTGGATCGCCTGGGCATCAGCGTCACGCCGCTGGTGGCGGCCATCGGCGGCCTCGCCGTGGGTGCCAGCTTTGCCATTCAGGGCCCGGTCTCCAACTACGGCGCCGGTCTCGTCATCATTCTCACCCGCATGTTCAAGCTCGGCGACACGATCACCGTGCAGGGGTGCTCCGGTCAGGTGGAAGAAATCAGCCTCGCGACAACCATCCTGAAAACGGAAGACGGCGAACGCATCGTTATCCCGAACAAGCAGATCGCCGGGGAGATTCATACAAATTCATCCGAGTACCGGGTGGTGGAGGGTCTGGTCGGGGTTGCCTACTCAGACGATCCGGAACGTGCCATCAGCGTTATACGCGATGCGCTCGGTACCGTGGATGGGGTCACGCAGACGCCGACGCCGCAGGTGGGGATCGCCGGCTTCGGCGACTCTTCCGTGGACATCGATTACCGCTTCTGGGTGCCGACGAACCGCTACTTCGAAGTGAAGCATGCAGCGAATCTGGCGGTCTTCAAGGCCATTGGCGATCAGGGCCTGAACATTCCTTTCCCGCAGCGGGAAGTGCGCATGCTGGGCGAAAGCAGCTAGGCGGCGACTCAGTTGCCGGCCATGTCGGGGTCGGGTGCGGCGTCCGGATTCAGGTCGAGAACGCGACAGCGGACGGCATCGCGAAGAAACCAGGGGGTAAATGCCGTGGGCGACTGCTTTGCCCAGGCAGTCAGTTCGTCGATGGCGAGGGCGCGGACTTCGGCAACTTCTGTCGGGTCCGGTGTCAGGGCGCCGTCCCAGGTGCCCTGGAAGGCCTGCTGCAGTTCATAGTCGTGGATGCCGAGCTCCGGTTGGTCGAGACGCCCATGAAAAGGCTCGCCGAGCTCGATCAGGCGGATGCCGGTGACACCCAGTTCTTCTTCGAGGCCGCGCAGGGCACCCTCGAGCCAGCTTTCGCCGGGCTGCAGATGTTCCGCTGCGCTCTGATCCCAGAGCCCGGGGCAGACGTCCTTATCGGCGCTGCGCCGCTGGAGAATCAGGCGCCCGGCGCCATCGAAGAGAAAAACCTGCGCGGACTTGTGCCAGAGCCCCTCCGCATGCACGCGCGATCGCGGCACCAGGCCGAGGGGCTCACCGTCTTCCGTGAAGGTAGCAAACAGCTCCTCCGTCGGCTTCCTCGAGTCTCCGGCCGGGATGCCCGGTGCGTCGTCGTTCCCGTCAGCCATGCGGGATTGTGGCCCTCCCGGGCGAACATTAAGGTTCGGGCATGTTAGAGCTTCATTCCATGGTGCTGAAGTCCGGCGCGCAACCCATCACGCATCGCTTCGAGGCGGGGCGCATCACAGTGGTGCTCGGTCGGAATCATTCGGGCAAGACGCTGCTGACCAGAACGCTCGCAGGGCTCGAAGCACCACAGGCCGGAGAAATCCGTCTTGGGGGCGAAAGCCTGGCCCGGATGAGTCCTGGTGAGCGGAGTGTGGCCCTCGTTTACCAGGCTTTCGTGAACTATCCGGACTGGACTGTTTACGACAACATTGCGTCGCCCTTGAAAGCGCGCCGGGCCGACGTCGCCGAGATCGAGACGACGGTGAGAACACTCGCCGGGAAACTGCAGCTCGACGGCCTCCTCGATCGACTCCCGGAGCAGCTCTCCGGCGGCCAGCAGCAGCGGGTGGCAATCGGCCGGGCCCTGGCCAAAGGTGCGGACGTGCTGGTCATGGACGAGCCGCTCGTGAATCTCGACTACAAGCTGCGCGAGGCGCTGCAGGTCGAACTCGCCGCCCTCCTCCACGAGCTTGGACTGACCGTCATTTACACGAGCTCGGATCCGCGCGATGCCTTCGCCCTCGGTGACGATCTCGTGCTGCTGGCGGAACACTGCCTGCTGCAGAGCGGCACCCCCCTCGCCCTCTACGAAGCACCGGAGACCCCGGCGGCCTGCGATCTCATGAGCGATCCTCGAGCTAATTGCCTGCCGGGATCCACGGACCGGGTGCGGCCCGAGCACCTGCATCTCGAGGGTCGGCCCGGAGACATCGCCTTTCCCGTTCGCGTGCTCGGGGTGGAAACCAACGGCTCCGAAACCTTTCTCCATGCGGCGCTTGCTGATTGGCCGGCCGACGTACCGGCCGACAGCCACTGGGTCGCTCGGCTGCCGGGGCTCGTCAGCCTCGCGGCCGGGACCGAGGTCACGCTCCATGCGGCGGAAGCCAGTCTGCACCGCTTCTCCGACACAGGCCCGGAGGTGCGCCGTGGCTGAAGTGCGGCTCGATGCCTTGAGCTTTGCCTATCCGGGCAGTGAGGCAGAAACACTCTCCGGGCTGACCCTCACCGTCGAGCGCGGCGAGGCCCATGCGCTCCTCGGCAGTTCCGGCGCCGGCAAGACGACGCTCCTGAATCTGCTCTCCGGCCTGCTGCCGGCGGCGCCAGCACAGATCTTCTTCGACGGGCAGGATGTCGGCGACCGGACGCCTTTCGAACGGCGAGTCACCCAGGTCTTTCAGTTCCCCGTGCTCTACGACGCCATGACCGTCGCTCAGAATCTGGCCTTTCCCATGCGCCAGCTGCCCGATGCCGAAGGGCGGCGGCGCCTCGAAGACGTGGCAGAACGCCTGGGTCTTGGCGCCGTCCTCGAGCGTAAGCCGCGGCAGCTGACGCTTGTGGAGAAGCAGCTCACAGCCATTGGTAAAGCTCTCCTGCGCCCGGACGTGTCGCTCGTGCTGCTCGACGAACCCCTCACCGCCGCAGAACCGGAACACAAGTGGCGCCTGCGGCAGACCCTGAAGGCCCTTCAGCATGAGCTCGAAGCGACCATGATTTACGTCACCCATGATCAGACCGAGGCGCTGACCTTCGCCGATCGGGTGAGCGTTCTGCACGACGGCCGCATTCTTCAGACCGGGACGCCGGAGGCGCTGGTCTCGGAGCCCGCTCATGAGCACGTGGGTTACTTTGTTGGAAGCCCGGGCATGAACCTGCTCGACGGCGCGGTTCGCGATGGGGTAATCACCGTCGCTGGCCAGGGCCTGGGGATGGCGGGCATCACGGACGGCGATTGCCGCATCGGTTTCCGTCCCGAGTGGGCGCGGATCGCCCAGAAAGCCGCGGCACACGGGCCCCTTGCGGTAGACGTGCTGCGGACGCGAACGCTCGCGACCGATCGCGGCGAACCCGTGGGTCTGGTAACGGCCAGCTTTCAGGGCCGGGAAATCGTTACCCGCCAGCCCCTCGGCAACCTTGCGCCCGGGCGCGGCACGCTGCAGCTCGATGCGGATCGTCTCTGTGTGTTCCGCGATGGCCGGAGGCTCGACCATGCAGGATAACCGCGCCTGGCTCGGGGTGCTGCCGGTGCTGCTGATCGTCGCCTTCTCCGCCGTGATTCCGCTCATGACGGTGGTGAACTACTCGGTGCAGGACATCTTCGACGTCAACACCCGCCTTTTCGTCGGTTTCGACTGGTACCGGGAAACGCTCAGGGATCCACGTTTTCTCGACGCCCTGCTCCGACAGCTCGCCTTCAGCGGCACGGTGCTGGCCATCGAGATACCGCTCGGCATTCTCGTCGCCAGAGCGATCCCCCGGGAAGGTCGCTGGGTGGGTCTCGTGCTCGTGCTCCTCGCCGTGCCGCTGCTCATTCCTTGGAACGTGGTGGGTACCATCTGGCAGCTCTTTGCCCGGCCGGACATCGGTCTCCTCGGTCAGACCGTGAACAATCTTGGTATCGACTTCAACTACACGGCGGAGCCGCTTCATGCCTGGGTGACGCTGGTAATGATGGATGTCTGGCACTGGACGAGTCTGGTGGCGCTCCTCGCCTTCTCTGGACTCACGGCCATTCCCCTGCCCTGCTATCAGGCGGCGCTCATGGATGGGGCGAGTGGCTGGCAGGTGTTCCGGCATGTGGAACTGCCGCGCCTTGCGCCGGTGCTGGTGATTGCCGTGCTGCTCCGGCTCATGGACAGCTTCATGATTTATACGGAGCCTTTCGTGCTCACGGGGGGTGGTCCCGGCAACAGCACAACCTTCCTCTCTCAGTACCTGACGACCATGGCGGTGGGTCAGTTCGATCTGGGTCCTGCCGCCGCGTTTTCAGTGCTCTACTTCCTGGTCGTGCTCCTGCTCTGCTGGCTCTTCTACACGAGCGTGCTGGCCCGGGGTGCGGAGGACCAGCGATGAGTCGAGCACCCGCCTCACCCGCCGTGACCGGCGGACGCGCTACCTGGTTGCTGCTGCTCTACGGGCTCTACCTGGCGCTGCCGATCTACTGGCTGCTGCGCCTGTCTTTCACCACGAACGAAGCCATTCTCGCCGGTGAAGCTGCCCCGACCCTTTCGAACTTCCGGGAGATTTTTTCGAATCCGGTCTGGTACGAGGGCTTCGCCAATTCCTTGAGCTACGTGGCCATCAACACCGTGCTGTCGGTGGCTGTGGCTCTGCCCGCGGCTTATGCGTTTTCCCGCTACCGCTTTCTCGGCGACAAACACCTTTTTTTCTGGCTGCTGTCGAACCGCATGGCGCCGCCTGCGGTGTTTCTGCTGCCGTTCTTTCAGCTCTATTCCGCCGTAGGACTCTTCGATACCCCGCTTGCCGTCGCTCTGGCGCACTGCCTTTTTACCGTGCCTCTGTCTGTGTGGATCCTGGAAGGCTTCATGTCTGCGGTACCGCGCTCTCTCGACGAGATGGCGCGCATCGACGGGCACAGCCTGCCCTACTTCTTCTTCCGCATCTTTCTGCCGACGATTCGCGGCGGTATCGGGGTGACCGTTTTCTTCTGTTTCATGTTCAGCTGGGTAGAGCTGCTGCTGGCTCGAACGCTCACGGGCAGCGAAGCGAAACCCATCGTGGTGGTGATGACCCGTACCGTCAGTGCCTCGGGCATCGACTGGGGTGTCCTCGCTGCTGCCGGGGTGTTGACGATTCTGCCGGGGGTGGCGGTTGTGTATTTCGTGCGCCGGCATCTGGTGCGCGGCTTTGCTTTGGGTCGGGTGTCATGAGGCAATTCCCGAGCGGCAACGGTGGCGAGTACAGGCTCGTGGGGGGCGGTGTATGAGCTGGATGGCCTGGACCCTGCCGACGGCGCTCTTTTTTGTCGCCATTGCGCTGTCACTTCTGGCCATGACCCTCTGGTCGCTCCTGTCGCCGGCGGACGCCAGGCGTGGTTTTCTGCCCCTGAGCACCACTCGCGGCGACCGGTTCTTCATCAGCCTTCTCTCCGCGGCGTTTGTCCATGCGGGCTGGCTGGCTGCCACGGATCTGAGCGTGCTCTGGGCAAGTGGCGCGTCGCTCCTGCTGTCGCTGGTGCTCATGCGCTGGGGTTGATTGCCCGGCCCCGGACACGGTTACATGCGTGGCTGGTGAAATCGGGATAGCGGATATGGATCAGGAGCTGACGTGGAAGGTTCACAGGCAGCGGCCGGCGGCTGCGACCAGGCGTGCGTGGCCCGCCTTGTCAGTCTTCCTTGCGGGAGGCCTGCTGCTCGTCGGTCTCGCCGGCTGTGGGGAGAGCGGTTCCGGGGCGAGCGACTCGGCTGACGGGGCGGCGAGCCCCGCGGCCTCCGTGGACTTCGCCGCCAACGCAGCCCGCTGGGTGGACACGGAGTTCCAGCCGTCGACCCTCGATCGCACCGCACAGCTCGAAGAGCTCGCCTGGTTCACGGCCGCCGCGGCGCCCTTCCGCGGCATGCGGATCAACGTGGTTTCGGAAACCCTGACCACCCATGAATACGAAGCGACGGTTCTTGCGAAGGCTTTCACCGAGATCACCGGAATTGAGGTCACCCACGACCTCATTCAGGAAGGCGACGTCATTGAGAAGCTGCAGACCCAGATGCAGTCGGGGCAGAACGTCTACGACGCCTACGTGAACGATTCGGATCTGATCGGCACCCATTCGCGCTACGGCTATGTCGTGCCCCTGTCTGATTTCATGGCGGGCGACGGCGCCGACGTGACGTCGCCCACCCTCGACCTCGAGGACTTCATCGGCCTCAGCTTCACCACCGGGCCGGACGGCAAGCTCTATCAGCTGCCTGATCAGCAGTTCGCCAACCTCTACTGGTTCCGCTATGACTGGTTTCAACGCGAGGACCTGCAGGCCGCTTTCCGGGAGCGCTACGGTTATGAGCTTGGCGTGCCGGTGAACTGGTCCGCTTATGAGGACATCGCCGAGTTCTTCACCGTGCACGTGGGTGAGATCGATGGAGAACGGGTCTACGGGCACATGGACTATGGGAAAAAGGACCCCTCCCTCGGCTGGCGTTTCACGGACGCCTGGCTATCCATGGCCGGTGCCGGTGATGCCGGCCTGCCGAATGGTCTCCCGGTAGACGAATGGGGGATTCGCGTTGAGGGCTGCCGTCCCGCAGGCGCTTCCGTGGCCCGGGGCGGGGCGGCGAATGGTCCTGCCGCCGTGTATGCCCTGCGCAAGTACATGGACTGGCTGAAAGCCTACGCGCCGCCGGAAGCTTCCGGCATGACGTTCTCGGAAGCCGGACCGGTGCCGGCCCAGGGTCACATCGCCCAGCAGATCTTCTGGTACACGACGTTCACTGCCGACATGATCCAGGAGAACCTTGCGGTCGTGAATGAAGACGGTACGCCGAAGTGGCGTATGGCGCCGTCGCCACGGGGACCTTACTGGTCAGAAGGCATGAAACTTGGCTATCAGGACACAGGCGCCTGGACCCTCCTCGAAAGCACGCCCCTCGAACGGCGCAAGGCAGCCTGGCTCTACGCGCAGTTCGTAACGGCAAAATCCGTGTCGCTGAAGAAGACGCTCCTGGGTCTGACTCCGATTCGGGCCTCGGATCTGAATGCCCAGGCCATGTCGGAAGCCGCGCCTCGGCTCGGCGGGCTCGTGGAGTTCTATCGCAGCCCGGCGCGCACGGCCTGGACCCCCACGGGGACCAATGTGCCGGACTATCCGAAGCTGGCCCAGCTCTGGTGGCCCAATGTTGCCGACGCCGTGAGCGGTGCGGTGACCCCGCAGGCAGCCATGGACGCGCTCGCCGCAGCCCAGGACCGGGTGCTCGAGCGGCTCGAGCGGGCGGGGATCCAGGGCGACTGTGGCCCGGCCCTGAATGAGCCCGAGGATCCGGAGGTCTGGCTGTCCCGGCCCGGGGCGCCAAAGCCTCGACTCGCCGACGAGAAGCCCCCTGGGGAAACGGTACCTTACGATCAGCTGATTCAGGCCTGGCGGGACGGCAGGGCGTCGTGATAGTGAGCGCTCACTATCCGATCATGCCTGTGTTTGTGCAAAAAACTGTGCAAAAAAAGGGCCGCAGAGGGTGCGGCCCTTAAGCTGTCCAACCCGATCGGCTGCTGCCGGTCTGCTTCCCTGGGAGGGGTTTAGGGAGAGCGGGGTCGGACCGCGTGGCTGAGAGCCGGGCACGGTGCATGCGTGCCACGGCGGTTCAGCGAGTGATCAGTTCTGAGCAACCTGTGAGCCTGCTCCAGTGGCCGGCGCGAAGTGGTTGTAGGTGATGCCCAGGTTCTCGATCAGGCGGCCGGTACGCGTGGTGTTGCAGGTGAAAGCCACCGGTACACGCTTACCGTCTTCCCAGATTGATGCGTTGATGTAGAAGGTCCGGCCCGTTTCCGTGGCGCGGTACAGGTAGTCGCTCTCGACGAGCAGACGGTCGACGTCACCGCTGTTCGCTTTGAGGCAGGCGTCGTAGCCACGCTGTTCGCTCGGGCTGGACGGCGCTTTGGCGGCGGCGGACATTGAAAAGGCTGCCAGCGCGGCGGCCGTGATCAGGGTGATTACTTTCATGTTCATTCCTTCGAGGGGCTGGTCTCCATGGCCCGGTCGGGGGTGTTACCGGGATATGTTACGCAAAGTAACAATCATCCATTGACGTGGGAATAAAAGTAACGTAGAACCAGCTTCTCGAATTTGTTTACCCCTCGAAGATCAAGGTAGATCGCGATGTCCATGGCCCCGGGCTATGAGGTGGATTGGAATCTTGTGCGGACTTTCGTGTCCGTCGTCGAAGCCGGTAGCCTCGCCGGAGCAGCCCGTTCGCTGGAACTCGCCCACCCCACGGTGGCTCGGCATATCCAGCAGCTCGAAAGCCAGCTCGGTGTCTCGCTCTTCGACCGCTGCGCAACGGGCCTGGTGCTGAATGAGTCCGGCACCCGTCTCGCCGAGGTGGCCGAGCGGATGCGCCAGGAAGCGAAAACCCTCGAAGCCGTGGGTGAATCCGTGCGCTCTGACGCCACCGGCAGGGTGCGGATCACCATTGCGGAAACCTTTGCCGACCTCCTGCCGGAACTGCTGGCGCCCCTGCACGACGCCACCGGAGCTGCAGAGCGGTTCGTCGAGCTCATCGTCTCGCCGACGCGGCTCAATCTCCTGGAGCGGGAAGCCGACATCGCGGTACGCCATATGCGGCCGGAGCAGACGGAGCTCGTCTGCCGCCGGGTCGGGGCGCTGCCCATGGGCGCCTGGGCGAGCGAAGCCTATCTCGAGCAGCATGGGGCGCCTGCCATGAATACGCTGGACCGCCACTTTTTCATTGATGGGCTCAGCACCCGCGGTTTCATGCTCGCCATCGAACGCATGGGCTACCGGGTGCCGGATTCCCGCGTCGCTTTTCGCACCGATTCCCTGCAGAGCCAGCGCCGGGCGGCGCAGCTCGGTTGGGGCATTGTCGGCATCCCGGACTATCTGGCCGAGCGCACGGATGGCCTGGTGAAGGTGCTCGATGACGCGCCGGACGCGGTCGCCCTGGATGTGTGGCTCGTTGCCCGACCTGCAGTCCGGCAGCAGCAGCTGCTCAGACTGGTCTTCGATACGCTGGCCGATTCTCTGACTGAGCGTTTTCAGGGAGGCAGCCAGAGCCTGCCCCTGAGTACCGCTCAGGGTGGGACGGACAGGCTCGAGACCCGACTCAGGGCGTAGCCGTAGCGCACGGCGCGCGCCTCCAGATCACCCGCGCCTGCCACCGGTCCCCGGTAGAGGCGCCAGGGTGCATCCCCGAAGCGGTACTCGATCGATGCTCCCGGCTCGGCACTGATACGCACCTGGCCGGACTCGAGGCGCTCCAGCGTTGGCGGTGCCGTGATCGGCTGTACGCCCCCGGGCCAGAACCCTTCGGCCATCTGCAGCTCGGAGACCTCGCTCAGATCCTGCACGCGCAGACGCCAGGCTCCCAGGGCGGAGCGAAGCCGGGTCAGGGTCGCCAGGTGGGCACGGTCCTCTGCCAGATTCACGAGCTCATGGGGATCTGCCGCCAGGTCGTAGAGGGCTTCCAGCGGCCGGGGCTCGAACCAGAGCGCCTGCACGAGGTTCAGGGTCCCTGCCTCGTGGTGGCGCCAGAGCGCCTGCATGATCCGGCCCTGGTCCCGATAGGCGAGGTGTACGGCGCCTGGCGTTCCGGGGCGATAGAAACGCAGGTACTTGTAGCGTTCATCGCGAACGGCTCGCACGCGATCGTCCTGCCCATCGATGCGATCCCGGGAGGCGTAAACGTAGCGTCTCGGTTCTGCATTTGCGGCGAAGAGGTCGTGACCGTGCAGCGCCGCGGCTGGCTGCACACCCGCCAGGGCGAGGATCGTCGGCGCCAGATCGACGAAACTCACGAGCCGGTCGTCGACGTCGCCGGCATTGTAGGCCGCCGGCATCCGCCCGGCAGGCCAGCGGACGATGAGCGGCACCTGCAGGCCGGAGTCGTAAAGCTCGCGCTTGGCCCGGGGCAGGGGATCGCCGTGGTCCGTCGTCCAGAGGACGATGGTCCGATCCAGGCGCCCAAGGGCCTCGAGGCGGGCGAGGATCTGCCCGACCTGCCGGTCCATGACCTGCACGTTGTCGTAGTGGTCGGCGAGATGCTCCCGAACGCCGGGTTCGTCCGGGTAGTAGGGTGGCAGCACGACGTCCGCCGGTGCGGTGCGTGCAGGGAGCTGCGCCCGGGCGGCACGGGCGCGCTCAGCGGCACCGCGACCGGGACCCGCCGCGACGTCCTCGGGTAGGAAGGTCGCGCTCTCGTGAGTGATGAAGAAGTTGATCAGGCCGAAAAAGGGCCGGTCGCTCGGGAGCGCCGCGAAGGGGTCCGCTGCCCCTTCGCTGTCCCAGATGCTCTCCGGTCCGGTACCGGCGGCGATGCCGGAGAACTGATAGTCGAGCTTCCGGTCCGTGAAGGTGTGGTAGCCGGCAGCCCGGAGGTACTCGGGAAAGGCTTTCAGCTCAGCAGGCGGTACCGCGAGGTAGGTGGCGACCGGAGAGGTCGAGGTGCGCATGTGCTGCGCGCCGATGCTGATCTGATGCCGGCCGGTGATGAAAGCTGCGCGGCTCGGTGCGCAGACACCGGCGGCGGTGAAGGTGTTTGGAAAGCGGACGCCGCTGGCGGCCAGGCGGTCGATGTGCGGGGTGCGTGCAAGCCCGTCGCCGAAGGCGCCGATCCGCGGACTCAGATCCTCAGCCATGAGCACGAGGATGTCCGGTTGATCGTCGGGCAGAGATCCTGAATCCCGGCCAGGCGCGCCGGTTTCTGCATGGCCGTAGGCCGCCGCAGCGCAGGCTGCCAGGACGATGGTCTGGCCAAGGCAGCGAAGCAGCCGCTGCCCGGCCACGCGATGCTGTGTCGGATGTTTTGTCATGCTCTTCAGCTTTAAAGCTTTCGCGCTCACTGCCGCCCCTGCCCTGCTCATTCCTGCACCTGGAGGAAGTCGTTGATAGCGAAACCGATCCCGATGCGCTCCACCTTCTGATCGTAGTCGATGAGGCTTTCGCCGTAGCCGTTGAAGTACTGCGTGTAGATCCGGAAGTGTCGGGTGATCGGATAGCTCCAGGTGAACTCGAAGCCGTTCTTCCGGGTGCCGGGCCGAAACATGGCGGTGAACGTGTTCCGGTTCGGCGTCCAGATCGCGCGGATGTCTCCGTAGCCGAGATACTGATGGATGTCCGGATTGTCGTCCTCGTCTTCGGACTCGGGGATCCGGTACCAGGTCCGGAGCGCCAGGGAAAGATTGGGCGTTACGTCGATGCCCATGCGGCCGAGAATTCGATCCCAGCTCCGCGACAGCGGTTCACTCCGACCGTTGGACTGGTGGTTGTAGCCCACATCCCAGCCGGCGATCTGCACACCGAAGGGCAGCCGCGGCCCACCGTAGTGCCGCCAGAAAATCTCCGGCTCGTAGTTGGTCTCCCGGAAAGGTTTCGACAGGGCGCTGTTGTAGGCCTGGAACCAGCTCTTGCTCGTGTAAGAGAAGAGTAGGTCGTTTTCCGTGCCGAGCATGCGTCGCCAGAGCGGGAACTTGACGCTGATCTGCAGCACCGCTTCCTGCTTCTGCAGTCGTCCTTCTCGATCATCGAGCTCCGGCCGGTTCGGATCGTTGCGCAGGCTGTAGGCAAGCAGGTAGTTCGGCAGATGCGGGGTGAGGCTGTAGGAGCGATCGAGGCTCTGGCGCTCGGCGGCAATCTGCTGGGTGAAGGAGGCCGTCGGCTCCTGGGCCTTCTTGAGCGTGTCTGTGTCTTCGGGGTCTTTGCCGGTATCGGCTTCTGTGACGGCACCGGCGCAGCGGCTGCGCAGCTCGCCGAGGGTCAGCGTTGCCGGTGCACTGTCGATCAGCTCGAGGTAGCAGGCGTCGCGTTCGCTGCGGCCAGTGGCCGCCTGGAGCGGTGCCGTGACGATGAGGGATATCCCGAGATACAGAAGCGCGCGCGGGCGCAGCGGTGACAGCATGAGACCTCCGGTCTGCCTGAGTCTGGCGGTGCCCGGATCGCTGGGTCCCGCGAAAGGGCATTCTGCCCGAAACGGGATCGGTTTCAGGCGTCGTCTTCGATGGCGGGTGGCGTTGCGGCGTCGGCGCTTTCCTCGGCGCTCGCCGCTGCCTCGGCGGCCCCCGCTTCACCAGCTGCGCCGGCCTCCTCCATTGCTTCCACCGCGCTCTCCGGTGCCGGGGCTTCCACACCGGTGCTGCCTTCCCCGAGCAGGGCGCTTTCGGCAACGAAAATCCAGTCACCATCGGCCTGCTGGCAGAGGCTGTAGGCAGAGCGGTCCTCCCGGCCTCGATGGGTGAGATTGCGCATGGCGGCCCGGCGGCAGGTTCGACCTTCGTGGGTGAAGGTGGCGAGGGCGATGACCGAACCGCGATTGCCGGTTTCCGGATTGGACCAGTTCACCTGTTCCCGGTCCGGCTTCTCGTTCAGCACCACGCCGGCTGCCTCCTGGAGGAGGACCCAGTCCGATTCCTGAAAGTCCGTGAGCGCGGCGCCGCGCATCCAGCCCCAGACGGCATAGCTGCTGGCTGCGCTGCCGAGCAGCACCAGAGCCAGGGTCCCGGCGGCGGCAGAACGGAAGTTGGCTGCGAACATGAGACGCCCTCCAGTGACCTCATGCGTGAGTCTGTCCCTGAGTCTAGCTTCCGGGCAGCGGGGTCGCTACGGCGAGTCTGACAGGGCCAGCAGCCCAACGCCGCCGCGACGCGGGTCCCCGGCGGCGACCAGAGTGCCGTCCGCATGGCGCTCGGCAAGGTGCACACCCCCGAAGAAGAGACTGGGCGCTTCCCATCGCTGGCGCATCGCGGGCAGGGTCGGATCGGCCGCGAGGGCGACCTCGTCGATGCCTGGCTCCAGAGACAGGAGGTTGCCTTCGACATGGAGCCTGGGTGCCTGCACGGCGGCCTGCGCCGATGACCCGGTGCCGGGGCCTGTGCCGAGACGCCGGGCGATGACCTGAGCGATGGCCGAGCGGATCCGGTTGGAACCCCCGGAGCCGAGAATCAATTCCTGATTCCGGGACGTGGCGAGCGTGGGCGCCATCATGGAACCGAGGCGCACGTTCGGCTGCCATTGATCGATGCCTGCAGGATTGATGTCCTCTTCGCCGAGCATGTTGTTGGCCATGATGCCTGTGCCCGGGATCATCCGGCCGGCGCCTTCCCCGTTCGACACGGTGATTGCCGCGAGATTACCGGCGGCGTCGGCGACGCTGATGTGAGTGGTGCCGCGGGTCACGAGGCCCTGCTCCTCGAGGAGGCTCACACGGGCCCGGTCCGTGCTGGCGAGCGCCCGGGCCAGGGCGGCTGGCGTTGGCGCTGTCTGGCCGAGGGCGTCGAGGGTGTGACGGATCAGCATCCCGCCGGCGGAGGGTGGCGGGTTGGTGGAGAGGTCGAAAGCGCGGTAGGGGAAGCGGAGCGGCCGTCGCTCGATGACCGCGTAGTGCGCGAGATCCGCGCGATCCAGGTGGCCGCCCTGATCGCGGCACAGGCTGGCCAGCGCTGTGGCGATTTCTCCTTCGTAGAACAGCCGGGCGCCCTCCCGGGCGAGCGATTCGAGGGTGTCGGCGAGCGCCGGCTGGTAGAGCGTCCTGCCGGTCGCGGCATCGGAATAGGGCGCGACGTTGGCATAGATCGGCCGGACGATGTCGAAGATGCCGCCCTGAAAGGCATTGATCTCCGTGCCTTCGCGGGCGGCTGCCACCGCCGGCGCCACGAGTTCGGGCAGCGGCAGCTTCGCGAAGGCATCGTGGGCGGCGAAGATACCGGCCGCTACGCCGGGGCAGGCAATGGCCCCGGCACCGATGTGAAAAGTCTGGGTCGTGGTGCCGAAATCCGCGGCGATCGCTTCCAGCGCCGATGCGTCGCCGAGGCGCTGACGGGGTGTCTGCACGAAAAAGTCGAGGACCCGCACGGGTCCATCGGCCGGTCTTGCCAGCAGGAAACCCCCGCCAGCCAGCGAAGCAAGCACGGGCTCGACGACCGTCGCGGTGCACAGCGCGGCGATGGCGGCGTCGAAGGCATTGCCGCCGGCTTGCAGCACGTCGACGGCGGCACTGGCGGTCACCGGATGACCGCAGGCGATGGCTCCAATGGCAGCGATGGGGCTGGTCGTCCGCGAACAGGAAGCTGCACTGTAGCAGAGGCGCGTTGATCTCCCGGCCGGGCCCAAGGAAACTGCGCGCATGAGGAATGTATTGATTACAGCCGTTGTTGTGCTGCTCGCCGTCGCCTGGTGGCTCTTTGCGGAACCGGACGTGGCCGACCTCGAGCTGCCGGCGTCCCCCGAAGCCGTCGCTCGAGGCGAATATCTGGTCGCCGCCGGTGGCTGCGTCAGCTGCCATGCGGGGAGCGAAGACCCGCGGTCGTTGAGCGGGGGTATGGCGCTCGAATCGGATTTCGGCACCTTCTACGCGCCCAACATCACCCCGGACGAAACCACGGGCATTGGTGGCTGGACGGCCCGCAACTTTCTCCTCGCCATGAAGCATGGTCGCACCCCGGACGGGAGTTTTTACTACCCGGCCTTTCCCTATGCGTCCTATGCAGGGATGACCGATGCCGACGTGCTCGACATGGCGGCTTATCTCCTCGCGCAGCCCGCGGTCACGGCCAGCGCCCCGGAGCACGAACTGCCGGGTTGGCTGTTCCGCTGGACCATTGCGGGCTGGAATCGCCTGGGCGCGCTGCTCAATCCGGAGCTGCCGGTCCCCGCGGATGCGGAGCTGGGCCGGGGTGCTTACCTGGCTCGACACCTTGGCCATTGCGGGGAATGTCATACGCCGCGCAACGCCCTGGGCATCGCCGACCTCGGTCGTGAGTTTGGCGGCGGTCAGTTACCGGGCGGGAAGGTCGAGGCCATTGACGCTGCCGCGCTCGAGGACTGGTCCGAACAGAGTTTTGCGCTGCTGTTGACCCTGGGTCTGAAGCCGGACGGTGAGTTCGTCGGTGGAAAGATGGAGCCGGTCATCGAACACAACACCAGCCGGCTCACCCCGGATGACCGGCAGGCCATGGCGGCGTTTTTCATGCGCGGCCAGACGCCCTGACGAAAACTCCGTCAGAGCCTGATGTTCCCTTGAGAGCGGTGCCTGAAGCGGCGACCGACTATTCGTCGTCTACCCGGTAGGAGTCGTGGCAGTTGCCGCAGGTGCCACCGAGGGAGCGCAGGCCACCTAAGGTGGTTGCCTGATCACCGCTCGCGGCGCCCTCAGCGAAGGCCAGCGCGGCGCTTTCCAGGGCCATGGCTTTTTCTGCGAAGTCGTCCGGATTTTCCCAGATTGCGGGGAGCGCTTCCGTTTCAACGTCGTACTCGCGCGTGTCCATGGCAGCGAAGAGCTCGGGAATCATGGGCGCGAGGGCGGCCATGCGTCGTGCGTTGCGCTCAGCCAGGGCAGCATCGAAGGGGACCTCGCCGCGGGCCATGCCAACGATGGGGCCGATGTTCACCCCGAGCAGCTTGAAGACTGCCTGACGGTTCTCGGCGGCGGTGGCTGCCTGCTCTGCACCTTCTGCCGCCGAAACGGTGGTGGCGAGCAGGGCGCCCAGGCTCAAGATCGATGCAGCGATGAAGGACGTTCGATTAGGCATTGAGTTCCTCTCCTGATTGACGACCGGCCAGTCTTCCCAACGTCCCTGCCGTTTGCGGCGGCGGGCAAATGAGGTCGGCCGCGAATTCTCTCCCTCAAGCGATGGTGACGGAACGCTTCTTCGTGGGCAAGGGCGGCGGGCCACTCACTCCCAGGTGCTGGGGACCTCAGCCTCGTCCAGCACCTGCTCTCGCGTCTCTTCCGCTGCTTCTTCCGGGAACATGGCGTCCCAATCGAAGACTTCCACCTGCCTGCCCGCGAGGGAGTAAGCAGCCTCCGCAAGCTCGGTCTGCGAGGCGGCCGTGCTCATCACGCCGGTCACCCAGTGCGGGCCGTAGGGGTCTTCGAGGGCGACCGCCTCGTCCATCTCGACGTACACGATCTGATTCGGCGGCGGTGGCGGTACGTGAATACAGGCACCGAAGTAGGGAACCATGAGAAAGCTCTTCAGCTTCTCACCCTCGAGAGTGAGGGGGACCAGGTAGCCCGGTAAGCGTACGTGCGCTCCGTTCAGGGCAGTAACCACCGGGGCATCCTGACTCACGTCCTGGGTGGGCGCCGCATCGAAGAAGTGATCGACGGAGACGCTCGGGGGGACCCACCCCTCCGGGAGCAGATCGTCCCAGGTGAGGTCCCTCGCGGCTTCTGCCGCGTCACTGGCGCTAGAGGCTTCTGCCGCGTCACTGGCGCCAGCGGCGGTCGGCAGCATCGATGACAGGAGCAGCAGCGCGCAGAGCAGCAGGCTGAACGGGTGCCACGGGCGATGGGGCCGTGGCGGCCTGTTATCTGAAACGGCAAGGGCCCGCTGGTTTTGCTGCTGTCGCGCTGAGGTGTTCTGGTACTGCTCGATCATGGCCAAGGCAGTTTGGCGAGCCCGCTCACGGCCGTCAACGACCGGCGGGGGATCTGCCGTCATTGTCGATCAAGCGAAGCAGAGTCTATGATCGGGGGCGTCGCGTCACGCCATGCGACGCATCTTCAATGGCATCCACCGGGAGGCGAGGAACACCATGAGTGATTTCCATCAGCTGGAAATGAACGACATCAACGGCGAGCCCGTGAGTCTGTCCAAGTTCCAGGACAATCTCTGTCTTATCGTAAACGTTGCCAGCCGCTGAGGCCTCACGCCTCAGTACGCAGGTCTGCGTACCCTTTATCACGACTACAAAGACCAGGGCTTCGCGGTTCTGGGTTTCCCCTGCAATCAGTTCGGCGCCCAGGAACCGGGCACGGAAGCGGAGATTCTCGAGTTCGTGCAATCGAACTATGACGTCGATTTCCCCATGTTCGCCAAAATCGAGGTGAATGGGGATGGCGCAGCGCCGCTCTACAGTCTCCTGAAAGCCGCCCAGCCTGGCGACATTGCCTGGAATTTCACCAAGTTCCTCGTGGACGGAGCCGGAAACGTGGTCGAGCGTTTCGAGCCCCAGGTGACGCCCGAGGACATTGCGCCCCGGGTGAAGGAACTGCTCGGCTGAGTCTAGTCGGCGGTAACCCGGACGATGCTGCCCGGGTTGCCGTCGGTGACGAGATAGATACTCCCGTCTGCTGCAACGCGCACGTCGCGGATGCGGCTGCCGAGCTCGGCAAAAAGTGATTCCTCCTCGACGCTGCCGTCCTCGCTGACGGACAGGCGTTTCACGTCCTGGTCGACAAGGGCGCCGACGAGGAAGCTGCCTTCCCATTCCGGAAACTCATCACCGTCAACCTGAGCGAAGCCTGAAGGCGCGATGGACGGCGTCCAGTATTTTACCGGCTGCGCCATCCGCGGATGCTCCGTGAAGGGCGATACATAAGCCCCGGAATAGTCGATCCCGTAGGTGATGGCAGGCCAGCCATAGTTCGTGCCTGGAAAAATCAGGTTCACCTCGTCACCGCCGCGGGGTCCGTGCTCATGCAGAAGGATCGCGCCTGTGACCTGGTCGACGAGCAGACCCTGGGGATTGCGGTGGCCCCAGCTCCAGACCGCCGGATGGCCGCCTTCGCCATCCGCGAAGGGGTTGTTCTCCGGGATCGAACCGTCGGTGTTGATACGCACGGTCTTGCCCATGAGGTTGTAGGTGTCCTGAGCGGCTTCCCGATAGTTGAAGCCTTCGCCGACGGTCAGCATCAGTGTGCCGTCGCGGAGGAAGATCATCTTGCCGCCATAGTGCTGCGGCAGACGCTTCATGGGCTCGACGGTGAAGATCGGCGTGACCTCGCTGAGGCTGTCGCCATCGAGTCGTGCCCGGGCGATGCGCGTTGCGTTGGCGGCTCTGTTGCCGTGCGCGTAGGCGAGGTAGATCGTCTGATTGGTCGAAAAAGCCGGATCGAGAATCACATCGAACAGTCCGCTCTGACCGGAAGCCGCGAAATAGACGGGCGGGACGCCGTCGATGACGTGGGCCGTCCCTGCTTCGTCGATGCGCTTGAGCGCACCGCCGCGTTCCGTGATGAGCAGCTGCCCGTCGGGCAGAAAAGCCAGGCCCCAGGGGCGATCCAGATCGTCGATGATCGTTGTCAGCGTGTAGGCGGTGGCCTGAACGGACAGCACCGTCAGGGTCAGGGCGAGGGCGGCGAGCAGGGTTCGAATCATGGTCTGGCGTCGTTGATGCAAGCGCAAAGAAAAATGGAAGTCGGTATCCTAGGGCATTCTTTTCCGGGTGTGGAAGTAAAAGTGATTCGGTCTCTCCTTGGCTTCATCGCCGCGGTGCTTGTCACCTATCTGATCGGGGCGGCGCTTGCGACCCAGCATGTGCTCGGAGCACTGACGGTCATGGGCATGAACATCGACTTCGAGGTCTGGGCGCAGGCCACCCTGCATGATCTCCAGGGCATGTTTCTGGCCTACGCCTCGCTCATCGCCGTGGCTTTTCTCGTGGCAACACCCGTCGTGCTGCTCGTCTGCCGGGGCCGGCCGGGCTGGCGGCGCTTCGGTTACACCGTTGGCTTTTTTGCCGCCATCATGGTCATGCACACGCTCATGCCCATGGTGCTGAACGTGACCCCCGTTGCCTCCACCCGATTCTTCGGTGGCCTTCTGCAGCAGGGGCTGGCCGGTGCCGTGGGAGGCTATGTCTTTTTTCTCGTAGGCCGCTCGGCGTCGCTGGTGCGCGCCGCTGAACGTGCCGCTGATGGCGGCGCGGAAGGCGCCGCGGCAGGCGCTGCGTAATGGCTGAGCCGGGCGTCAGCGCTGCCGAGGGAGAGGGCGGGGCACTGAAGCGGGCCCTGGACTGGATCGAACACGTTGGTAACAAGCTGCCGGACCCGGCGCTGCTGTTCTTCCTGCTGCTGATCGTCGTCTGGCTGCTCTCGGCGGTCATGGCCCAGTTCAGCTATGCCCACGTCGATCCCCGCTCCGGCGAAGCGATTGTCATCGAAAATCTGCTGACGGGAACGGCGCTGACCACCTTCCTGTCGAACATGGTCAGCACTTTCGTTCAGTTCCATCCGCTCGGCGTGGTGCTCCTGGCGATGCTCGGCATTGGCGTTGCCGACCATACGGGCTTCATCAAGGCGGGCCTGCGCGCGCTGCTGAACGTCACCTCGAAGAAGCTGCTGACCCCGATGCTGCTCATGATCGGCATCATCAGCCACAGCGCCGTCGATGCAGGCTATGTGCTGGTCATTCCCCTCGGCGCCGTGATCTTTCAGGCCGCCGGCCGGCACCCGCTCGTTGGCATCGCCGTCGCCTTTGCCGGCGTATCGGGCGGATTTTCGGCGAACTTCGTGCCGTCTGCCCTCGACCCCATGCTGCAGGGCATCAGTCAGGCGGGCGGTCAACTCATCGATCCGAACCTGATCCTGAATCCACTCAACAACTGGTTCTTCACCTCGGCGTCGACGCTGCTCATCGTGGGTCTTGGCTGGTACATCACCGAAGTGCTCGTCGAACCGCGCCTCAAGCACCTCGAGCAGGACGGCGATCTGGCCGATGCGGAGGAGATGCAGGCGCTCACGGACGCCGAACGGGGTGGACTTTTTGCGGCAACGATCGCCATGGGTCTCGGCATCGGTCTGCTGATCCTGACCGCGTTTCCTGAAAGCTCCGCCTGGCGGGCGCCAACCGGTGAGCTGGCAGCTTCCGGCGCACCGCTCATGAAGAGCATCGTCCCGCTCATCTTCCTGCTGTTCATCATTCCCGGCATCGTCTACGGCTACGTCGCCGGTACCGTGAGCAATCACCGGGACATCATTGCCGGCATGACCCAGGCCATGAGCGGCATGGGCTACTACATCGTCATGGCGTTTTTCGCCGCACTCTTCATTGCCGAGTTCGGCCGCTCGAACCTCGGTGCGCTATTTGCGCTGCAGGGAGCGGCCTGGCTCGAAGCGGCTGCCATGCCGGCGGTGTTCACGATCATCGGTCTCGTATTCATCACCGGCGTGGTGAATCTGTTCGTCGGCTCCGCGTCGGCGAAGTGGGCGCTCATTGCGCCGATCTTCGTGCCCATGCTCATGCAGCTTGGCATCTCTCCCGATCTCACCCAGGCGGCCTACCGGGTGGGTGACTCCTCCACCAACATCATCACGCCGCTGATGCCCTACTTTCCCCTGGTCGTGGTGTTCTGCCAGCGCTATGTGAAGCAGACGGGCATCGGCACGGTGGTCGCCATGATGCTGCCCTACTCCGTGGGCTTTCTGATCGTCTGGACCGCCTTCCTGGTGCTCTACTGGACGCTCGGCTTGCCCC
The DNA here is from genome assembly GCA_965230005.1 of Pseudomonadales bacterium. Classification (GTDB taxonomy): domain Bacteria; phylum Pseudomonadota; class Gammaproteobacteria; order Pseudomonadales; family Azotimanducaceae; genus SZUA-309. Next base: position 3,441,958 of record OZ245934.1, on the reverse strand, counting down.
TGGGACTCGGGGCGAGCTACAGCTATCCGGCGGGGTAGCGTCCGGCTGCGAATGAATCTGGCGAGTTAGGCTGGGCGTTCGCTTGAGGACCGCGCGCGGTGTTCGCCGCCGGCGCGGGCCGTCCCCTGCAAGTCGTCGAGCCCTCAGACGTCCGGCGGGAAATGCTGGAGGATCACATCGACCGTTTCGCGCACGGTGCGCTGCAACTGCACCATGTCGCCCATGGTGATCTCCTGAATCGCCCAGCCCATCCATTTCTTGTCGCCGGATTGCTGGTCGAACATGTCGATGACGAGCCCGCCCTCCGAGGATTCCTGGTTGACCACCTCGTTGCTGAGTCCCTGGCCGACGATGCGCCCCTGACGATAGTTGTTCGTGAAGGCGGTGGTCCGTGTGGTCGGCGTGCCGCCGACGGCAAAGCCGATGACGAAGTCGGCATCGGCTTCGTTCGGCGTATAGCGGAAGCCCCGGCGCGTGAGGTAGTTGCGAACCTCTTCTTTCAGGGTCGGTTCGAGGGCGGGATTGGGTGGATTCGGCGACGCCACCACGAGCGTGTTTCCGGGGACGAAGGAAAAGGTTTCGAAGCCGGAGAAGTCCGTGTTGATGTCGAAGTCGCTGTAGCCCGTGGGCTTCGCGGTGCAGGCGCCGAGGAGGCCGGTGAGCAGCAGGGCGATCAGGGCGGCACCCCGGCGGCGAGGAGCTGGCGTGCGCGGTTTGGAGAGGGCGAACATGTTCAGGCTCCTTGCAGTTCGTCGATGGCAGTGAGGTCGTTCAGGGCGTCTACGAGCAGGTCTGCCCAGCGGGCGACGAGGGCCCGAACCTGCGCCTGGCTGGTGGCAGCGTTCGAACTGTCGTTGCTCTCGCCCGGGACGATGGCCGAGCGGGTATCGAGGGCGCGAACGAGTACCGTGCCGGTCTGAGAGTCGATGAGCTCCACCACGAAGGTGGCCTGACCGACGGAGTCGATGAAATAGCGGTCGGTGCTCGCCTGTTCCGGCGGGATGCGCGAGACGACGTCGAGCATGAAGCCGCGCACCAGCAGCACGTCCGGACCCGGCTCGGTGACCTCGGGCAGGGTCAACCGGTCGAGGGCGCGGTCGAATTCTTCCGTAATGAGCGCCTCCAGTTCGGCTTTCTGGGCGGCGGAGATGGGAAACTCCGTGGCTGCGCTCTGCTGACCGGAGTCCAGCGTGCGGGTCACAGGCCGGTAACGGATGCCGGCGCCTTCGAGAATGACTTTCCGGTATTCCGACAGGCTGAAGCCGTCACGGACCCAGACCCGGGACATGAGCGTGTCTTCGAGTGGTGTCAGACCGTCGTAGCTCAGGGTGCCGCTCCGGTCCATGTGCGGCGCCTCGGGGATCTCTGCCGTCGGTTGGCTCGTGGTGCAGGCGCCGAGCAGCAGCGTCAGGCAGGCGGCGATCGGCGCCCGGAGGTTCCGGAGCGTTGAAGATCGATGCGGAAGGGGTTGTTGGCGGGTACCGGCCATGGAAACTCCACTGCGAGCGGCGATTCTAGCCGCGTTGAGGCGGTGAGCGCATCCGTCGATAATTCGCCCAGTTTTTTCGGGGGAACGCATGCCAAAGGTCGGAGGGGTCGTTGATTATCTGGGTAAGCAGTACTACCTGGCAGTTTCGCTGATCTGCTACCTGTTAGCCGACGCGTTCGTACCTGACAATCGTGTACTCACCTACGCGATTCTGGCGATGTTGATCGTCAGTGGCCCGCTGGCGACGGGCAAGACGATACTGCATCGGGTCGTTACCATTGGTCTGGCGCTGCTCATGGTCATCGTTGGTTACTACTCGACGACTGTTGACTCACCGGAGCTGCACTTCATTGCGCATATGATCGGCGCCGCCTTCTTTCTCGCGCTGATCGTGCTCATCTCCCGGGCGCTGCTCGTCGAGCAGACGCGGGTCACCGGCGAAACGCTCTGGGCGGCGATCAACGTGTACGTGCTGTTCGGGATGCTCTTCGCGTTCCTCTATTCGTCCATGCTTGCCCTGAACCCCGGCGCCTTTGCCGGTGGCATTCTCGAACACGACGGCCAGGATGCGACGCAATCCATGGTCTACTACAGCTTCGTCACCATGACGACGCTCGGCTATGGTGACATCACCCCGAAAACCCACGTGGCGGCCACCCTGGCCTACGTGCAGGCCCTCATCGGCCAGCTCTACGTGGCCATTCTCATTGCGCGTCTGGTTTCCATGTACAACGCGCAACCGCAACGCACCGAGGAGTAACTGCATTGAGGATACGATCCATCACCGGTACCGGAATCATCGGCGCCTTCATCTGCGCCCTGCTGCTCCTCTCCGGGCCGGTCGCACAGGCAGAGACGCTCCGGGTCACGGGCAGTCTCTGGTCGCCCTATCTCGATCCGGAGCTCGAGAACAGCGGGCTCGCCGTGGATCTCGTGCGCACGGCGCTGGAACGGGCGGGTTATGAGATCGAAGAGAGCGTCGAGAACTGGACCCGGGCCTACGAAGGCACGGCCGTCGGTGTCTACGACGTCGTGGCCGCGATCTGGCAGAGCGAGCGGCGCCTCGACGACCTCGTTTTCAGTGAGGCCTACCTGCTCAACGACATCGTCTTCCTGGCCCGGCGCGGCGTGCTCATCGACTACCGGACCCTCTCCGATCTGACCGGGCTGCGCATCGGGGTGGTCCGCGAATATGCCTACGATGATCAGTTCGACAACCATCCGGATCTCTACCGGGTGGTGAACAACCACCTCATCCAGAATCTGCTCCTGCTCCGGCAGGGGCGCCTCGACGTCATCGTCGGCGACAAGTGGTCGATCCTCCACCAGATTTCGGTCTTCATGCCCGAAGACGTGTCGGCCTTCACCATGCTGCCGCAGCCGCTCGCCCGCCGGGCCCTGCGCCTCGGGGTGAGCCGTCTGAATCCGAAGGCCAATGAGATCGTGGCGGCCTTCGATCAGGCCATTGCCGAGATGAAGGACGACGGCACCTACGCGGAGATCGTCAAACGCCACACGACCGGTATTGCGCTCCTGCCGCAGCGGCGCTGACGGCACGGCTCTGGCGCCGCACCGGCGGGCGGTTACTGCATCGGTCTCGAGTAGTCGCGAAACTCGCGGCCGGCCCGGTCGAGCTCTTCGGCAATGGTGGCGCTGACGTTGGCAATAACCGCATCGTCGTCGCCGGCCAGGGTCCAGGTGGTGCCGGTCCAGAAGCGCCGCGTGCGAGCCCCGTCCAGCAGAAACCCGTTGGCCTCTGCGAAGATCGGCGCCCCGTCCGCATAGTTGTCGGCTTCCTGGCTCGTGATCTCGTAGTAGGCGGGGAGATCTGCCGGGCGCACGCGCTGTTCGCTCTCGATGATGCTGTCGCTGCCGTCGGGCGCCACCCGATTGACGATGACGATTGCGGCCACGTCGTGGCCGTTTGCTGCCCGGACCATGTCCCTCGGTGCTGCCGCCTTGATGTCCGGCAGGTCCGGGGCGCTCGGCACAGCCCGGATACCTCGGGCCCGCAGATCCTCGACGAACTGAAGCTCGAGGCGCTGGCGGATATCGTCCCGGTCCACATAGGCGATGAGGTAAACCCCGCTGACTTTCGTGAAATCGGTCGTGATCACCTGAGTCGGGCCCGCACAGGCGCCAAGGGCAACAACCAGGGCGAAAAGCCACAACACCTGCCGGGCAGGGCGGATGGTCAAGATCGGAGAGGGCATGGACTGAACCCAACGGCAAAGGGCCGTCAGTATTTCACGGAGCGGGGTTGGCTTCAGGCGTCTTTGTCGACGAGAGAGAAGTTTGCGAAGTCGGGATCGGCGAGATTCGGGCTGCCGGCGCTGGCGCCGTTCTGGACGCCGTCGAAGAAGCTCATTTCCTCGATGTAGCGGATGAGATCTTTTTCCGCTGCCTCACGGGTGGCGAAAGGTCCGTGGTCGTCCTCGCGGGTCTGATAGAACCACATGCCGTTCTGGCAGAACACGCGGTCCCGAGAGCGGAAGTAGGTCGAATCCTTGGCGTCTGACTTACGCATTGGCGAATTATCGCTCTGCGGAAGCGCTGGCATCGTCGACCGGGTCACATTCACGATGGCTGCTTCGGGGAAGAAAACGGCAAATAAAGTGCTTAGACTGTCGCCGGACCCCGCGTTCCATCGCGTCGGGTTTTGTTGTTGAATGCCGCATCGTTAGCGGAATTTTGGGGAATTTCATGGCGTCGCTGGATGACTTTCGCGCCGAAACCCGCGCCTGGCTGGCGGAGAACTGTCCCGCCGGGGCTCGGGGTCCGGGGCCGATTTCCAACGGTTCGAGCAAGATCACCATCGAAGACGCGGACACGCGGCTCTGGCTCGAACGGATGGTCGAGAAAGGGTGGACCGTGCCGAACTGGCCGAAGGAATATGGCGGCGGTGGTCTGGCCAAAGACGAATACGTGGTGCTCCTCGAAGAGATGGGCCGCATTCAGGCACGGCCGGCCCTGTCGAGCTTCGGCACCTCCATGATCGGTCCAACGCTCCTGGAAATGGGGACCGAGGAGCAGAAACAGCGGCACCTGCCGCGTATTGCCCGCGCCGAGGTGGAGTGGTGTCAGGGGTACTCGGAGCCGGGTTCCGGCTCGGACCTCGCCAGCCTGCGCACGCGGGCCGAGGATGCCGGCGATCATTTCGTCATCAACGGGCAGAAAATCTGGACCTCCGGTGCCCACAACGCCGACTGGATGTTCATCCTCGTGCGTACCGATCCCGAGGCGCCGAAGCACGAAGGCATCAGCTTCCTGCTCCTGCCCATGGACCAGGACGGCGTTACCGTGAAGCCCATTCGGCTCATCAGCGGTGATTCTCCCTTCAATGAAACCTTCTTCGACAATGCCATCGCGAAGAAAGAGGATCTCGTCGGCGAGCTGAACAAGGGCTGGACCGTGGGTAAGCGGCTGCTCCAGCACGAGCGCTCGGGCATGGAGTCGCTGGTCTCCGGCAGCGCCGACAGCGATTCGAGCTCCCTCGTGGAAGAAGCGCGGCAGCGCCTCGGGGTGCACGACGGGCGCATCGACGACGACGCCTACCGCAAGGAAATCCTCGCCTACGAAATGAACAACCACAGTTTCCGCCTGGCGCAACGGCGGGCCGTGGAAGAGTCCGATGGCGGTACTCCCGGACCGGTGACCTCGATCTTCAAGGTCTACGGCAGCGAACTGCAGCAGGACTACTATGATCTGCTCATCCGCATGCGCGGCACGACCGGTCCCGTAGCGGACGCGGGGGCCTTCAGCCCGGCGGCGCTGACCACGGTCCGGAACTGGCTCTACTACCGCGCCGGATCCATCTACTCGGGATCCAACGAGATCCAGCGCAACATCATCGCCAAGCGGGTACTGGGGCTGCCGGACTGAGGCGGACCGTGGCTGCTCCCGGGACCGTGCTGCCGTGATCAAGCGCGAGCTGCGCCTTGCCGTCGTGATCTACGGCGGCGCTTCCCTTGCCGTGTACATGCACGGGGTGACCAAGGAACTCCTGAAGCTGGTCCGAGCCTCGAAGGTGTTTCACGAGCTCGGCCGGGACCGGGCCCAGAATGAAAGCTACGAACAGGGCCCGGACCATCGCGAGTTCGATACGGAAGCCGTCTATTTCGACGTGCTGAAGAAGATCAACGCCCGCTACCACTTCCGGGTGGTCGTGGACGTGATTGCCGGTGCCTCTGCGGGCGCCATCAATGGCGTCATGCTCGGCAAAGCCCTCGTCGACGACGGCAAGCTCGACGTGCAGACTCCGCTCTGGCTCAACGAGGCGGACGTCGACTACCTGGCCAAGGCACGGCGCAGCGGGCAGAAGTGGTATCTCTATCCGATCCTCCGGCTGCTCGCGCGCTGGTTGCCCCCGGAAGTGGGGGAGAAAGAAGAAACCCGGGACAAGCTGGCCCGCTTTGTCCGGTCTTCCTGGTTCGAACCGCCCTTCTCCGGCGCGCGGCTGGCGGAGCATTTCTTCGATGCTCTGGAAGCCATGATCGATTCGCAGCGTCCGGGCTCGAGCCTGCTGCCGAAGGGGCAGCGCCTGGACGTTTACGCAAGCGTCACCGATCTCGCCGGTTACCCGAACCGCCTGCGTCTCAATGAAGAGCTGGTGGCCAGCGACCGTGCTCACGCCGCCTATTGCCAGCTCACCCATCAGGGAGACGGCGACTGCGATTTCAACGACGACAATCTGCCGGCCCTCGTCTGGGCGGCCCGGGCAAGCTCATCCTTTGCCGGGGCTTTTCCACCCTTCACCCACGCAGAGCTCATGGCCGTGTTGCAAGCCCGGGGTCGACCCTGGCCCGGAGAGGAGCGGTTTCTGACCGAGAGTCTGCTCGTGGAGCACGATCGCCCTGCCGCACAGACCTTCGATCCGAGACGGCGCCTGTTCGTCGATGGCGGTATCGTCAACAACAAGCCGTTCGACGCAGCGATGGCCGCGCTGGCGCAGCGGCCGGCAGATCGGCACGTTGATCGGTTTGTGCTCTATATCGAACCCGATCCGAAGGTGGAGCCGCCGGCGGATCCTGAGCAGAGCGTTGGCTACCTCGGCACCATCCACGCCGCTCTGTCGACGATTCCCCGCAATCAGCCGATCCTCGATGAGCTCGAGGAAATCGTCGAGCAGGATCGGCGGGTGCAGATCAACCGGCGCCTGGTGGATGCGGAGCAGCCGCGGGTGATCGGGCTTGTGGCGGCGCTCCTCGCCGAGCATGGAAACGGCACGATAACGGCCGCGCTGATCGCCTACCTCCGGGATCGGCTCCTCGAGCGGGCAGCGGAGGATATGGGCTCGGCCTACATGGGGTACCTGCGGCGCCGGGTCTGGCGCCTGACCGACGCGCTCATGGAAGAGTGGGTGGTGCTTGCAGAAGATCCCCACAGCGGGGAGACCCGCCGGCAGATGGCGAGCTCCATCGAGGGCTGGTGGCACGTGGACGACCCGCTCAAGCGCAGCAATCTCGAGCATGACTTCCTTGACCGTTTCGACGTCACCTATCGGATCCGACGGCTGCAGTTCGTGATCCGGCGCCTGAATCAGCACGGTGCCGAGGGACTTTCGGAACAGGCCCGGGAAGCCATCGGCGATTTCAAACCCGTGGCCTACCGTTACCTCGACGAGCTCTACGAATTCCGGCGGGCCCTGTCCGGTTCCAATCTCTTCGACGACGCCCTCATCGAGCGGTTGTTCCTCGCGGCCCGGAACATCCCCCTCGATCGCGCAGCGGCCGGTGAACTCCTGAACGGTCTTGCCGGTGCCCTGAACCTGAAGGCCCTGGACCGTTCCCTCGACGAGGCGTTCGAGCAGTTTTTTACGGCGCTCGGTCAGGATCCTCTCCGCGAGGCCTTCCTCGCCGACTACGCGGGCTTTCCCATCTACGATGTGTTGCTCTATGCCCCGGGAACCATGGAGCTCGGCCCGGACCCGCTGACGCGCATTCAGGTCGCGCGTATCAGCCCGCAGGATTCAGCCAGCCTGGAACCCGCCTTCGGCGGTCTGAAGAGTCGGAGCTTCATGGGCTTCCTCGGCTTCTTCAACCGGGAGTTCCGGGAACACGACTACCTCTGGGGGCGTCTGAACGGCGCCGATCGGCTCCTCGATCTGCTGCTCGGGATTGCCCCCGAGTGCTTCAGCGATTCTGAAGTTGCCGTCCTCCGGGAACGGCTGTTTCGGGCCATCGTCGGTCGGGAACGGCGCCGCCTCTATCGGTGTGATGCAGAGCTCGATGCTCTGGAAGCCTTGCTCGACGCCGGAGCCGCCGAGCGGCTCGGCAGCGCTCGCTGAGCCGCGCTGCCTCAGTCTTCCGTTTCGGCCAGGCTCGCTCCGCCGTAGCGCTCGAACCACGCCAGCACGTGCTGAACCTTGCCGATGAGATGGCTCGGCCGGGCGGCGATGCCGTGGGAAGCTTCCGGAATACGCACCAGCGCCGAATCGACGCCTTTGAGCTTCAAGGCGGTGTAGAACTGCTCGGACTCGGAGATCGGCGTGCGCCAGTCAGCCTCACCCGTGAGCAGCATGGTCGGCGTGTTGGCGTCGCCGACGAAGTTGAGCGGTGAGCGATCGAGGTAGGCCTGCGGGTCTTCCCAGGGCGGCCGCTCGAACCAGTAGCGGCTGAAGAACGCTGCGTTGTCGGCCGTGAGCACAAAGGAATACCAGTTGATCACCGGCTTTGCGCTGACGGCCGCGCGGAATCGATCTGTATGGGTGATGATCCAGGCGGTGAGAATGCCGCCGCCGCTGCCGCCGGTGACATAGAGTCGCTCTTCGTCGACATAGCCCTGCTCGATGGCGTAGTCGACGGCGCTCATGAGATCGTCGAAGTCGCCGCCGGGGTAGGCGTGATGAATCTCGTTGGCGAAGTCGGCGCCGTAACTCGTCGAGCCGCGGGGGTTCACGTAGACCACAACGTATCCGGCGGCGGCGTAGAGTTGAACCTCGCTCGAGAAATGGGGCCCGTAGGCAGCGAAAGGTCCGCCATGAATTTCGAGGATAAGGGGATACTCCCGCTCTGGATCGAAGTCCGGCGGCCTGGCGATCCAGGCTTCGATGGGCAGGCCGTCGAGGCGTGAGGGAAAGCGCACCGTTTCCACTTCCGCCAGGCGCCGGTGGTCCAGGAGGTCTTCGTTCAGCGCTGTCAGAGTCACGGGATTGCCCTGGCGGAGCACGGCGAGATCCGCCGGGCGCGTGGCTGTACCGCGGGTGTAGGCGATCGTATTGCGGCTGACGTGGAAGCTGCCGCCAGCGTAGGGGCGCGTCATGGCCGTGCCGCCGAGATCCGTCGCCAGGGTGCGGATGCGGCCGTTGCGATCGACGCGGGCGAGGGTTTCCGATCCGTCGTTTTCGTACTGCACATAAACGGAGCGGGAATCGGAGGACCAGGTGGGATTGGTCACGCTCCGGTCGAGATCGGCGGTCAGTACTTCCGTTTCGCCGCTGACAAGATCTCGAACGTAGAGGAGCGCGTTTTCGTAGCCCCGATAGGCATCGTCCCAGCCGGTCCAGGCGAGATAGCGGCCGTCGGGGCTCACGGCGGGACTTCCGTCCGGCCCGTAGCGGTCCGTGAGCGCGGTGATCTCCCCGGTTGCGAGATCAACCCGGTGCAGGTCGCTGTTCAGCGGTTCCCGTTCCCAGTCCGGACTGCGGTTGGCAGAGACCACGATGGCGGTGCTGTCGGCCGCCCAGCTGAAGCCCGAGTGGTGAAAGTTGCCGCTGGTCACCTGCCGAGGGGAGCCGCCATCGGCGGGGATCACGTAGATGTGATTGAAGCCGGGGTCGAGATAACCCCGGCCGTCGGAGCGGTAGGTGACCGCGTCGTACACCTTGAACGGCGGTGCCCACTTGGCCCCTTCCGGCTTGCCCGGTCCGGTGGCCATGGGTTTGGTTTCGGCTGCCTTGAACATGCGGAATGCAAGCTGCTGCCCGTCCGGTGAGAAGGCCAGGGCGGAGGGGCCTTCCGGCAGGCGGGTAATCACGGCCGTGCGGTTGTCGGCGAGCCAGTGCATGTAGATCTCCACGCCGTGTTCGCCGCGGGCGAGGAAAGCCAGGCGCCCGCCATCCGGTGACCAGACCGGGCTGCGCCCGGGTTCGCTGGTCAGAGGACGATGGTTGCTGCCGTCGGCGTCCACCAGCCAGATGCGCGAGGTCCGGCGGTCGGCCATCACGTCGTGGCCGTTTCTGCTGTAGGCGATGGTTTTTCCGTCCGGCGAAACGCGCGGGTTACTCGCCCATTCCAGCTCGAAGACGTCCATGGGAGTGAAACGTTCGCTTGACTCCGCCTGGGCGCCCATCGACGTCAGGAGGCTCATGCAGAGTCCGACGGTGGTCCACAGCGCTGTCCTGTTCATGCTCGTCTCCGATGCTCACCCCGATGGAGGCGAGTTGATACCATGCCGTCCCTTCGGAAAACAAATTGAGTCAGCCGTGGGTCACTATGTAACGGAACTCGAGTGTTCACTGACGGGCAAGCGCTATCCCGCCCGGGCCGTGCACGGCCTCTCGGAGGCAGGGCGACCGCTGCTCGTGCGCTACGACCTCGAGCGGCTCGCGGCGGACATATCGGGTCCTGAGGTTTTCTCGGCACCGGCGCGTCCGGCCGGTTTCTGGCGCTTCCAGGAACTGCTGCCGATTCTCGAACCGGACCGGGTGCCCGATCTCGGCGAGCTTGCCACCCCGCTCGTTCAGCTCGACGCCATCGGTGCCGGTGGAACCTTCTGGATGAAAGACGAGGGCCGCCTGCCTACCGGTTCCTTCAAGGCCCGGGGTCTCGGTGTTGCCGTGGCCATGGCCCGGGAACTCGGTCTCGAACACCTTGCCATGCCGACTAACGGCAATGCCGGGGCGGCCCTTGCCGCCTACTGTGCCCGCGCGGGCCTCCGGGCCTCCGTTTTCTGCCCGGCAGACACGCCTGAGATCAATATCGCCGAAACGGCCATGCTCGGCGCCGACGTGTTTCGCGTCGACGGGCTGATCAACGACTGCGGGCGCATTGTCGGCGAGCTTGCCGGAGAGCGGGGCTGGTTCGATCTGTCGACGCTGAAAGAGCCCTATCGCATCGAAGGCAAGAAGACCATGGGGCTGGAGCTCGCCGAGCAGCTCGGCTGGCGCCTGCCGGATGCGATTTTTTATCCCACCGGCGGCGGCACCGGGCTGATCGGCATGTGGAAAGCCTTTGCGGAGCTGGAAGCCCTGGGCTGGCTCGCCGGCCAGCGGGGCCCCGGAGATCCTGTAAAGAAGCCGAAGATGTTTGCGGTGCAGGCCGAAGGCTGTGCGCCCATCGTTCGCGCTTTCGAGGCCGGCGAGGAGCACGCGCCGGTCTGGGAAAACGCCAGCACCGTGGCTGCCGGCATTCGTGTGCCTGTTGCCGTTGGCGACTTTCTCATCATTCGCGCCGTACGAGAATCCGGTGGGGCGGCGCTTGCGGTCAGTGACGAAGCCATTCTCGACGCGCGCCGCAGCGTTGCCCGACGCACGGGCAATCTCCTCTGCCCGGAGGGCGCTGCCACCTACGTCGGCTGGCAGCAGGCACTCGATCGCGGTCTGGTGGCTGCAGAGGATGAGGTCGTGCTCTTCAACTGCGCGACGGGACTGATTTATCCCCTGGAGGACGACAGCCGTCCCTGGCAGGGCAACGCCTGATCGCGCGCGACCGGGCGGCCGACAGCGTTGACTGTTTTGTCAGCCCCCGGCGACCCGAGCCATTCGATCAAAAACCGTTTCCAGTACGTCGATGGGATGTGTGAGGCTCATGCGGACCCAGGTGGCGGCACTCGGTCCGAAGCCGCGCCCGGGAATCGTCGACAGGCGGGCTTCGTCGAGGAGGCGGGCGGCGAATTCAGCGCCATCGTTACAGAGGCGCCCCGCGTCGACCATCATGAACATGCCGCCGCTCGGCAGGAAATAGTCCAGGCTCTCGATGTCGTCCAGCCGCTCAGCCGCGTAGTCCCGGCGGCGCTGATACTCGAGGCGCATGGCTTCCACGTCGGCCGTGTCGTGCTCGAGGGCATAGGCGGCCGCGTCCTGGATGAACTGGCTGACGCCGAACAGTGCGGCGCTCGAGAAACGGGTGAGCTGGGCGGACATTTCCGGGGGTGAGGCGGCCCAGCCGATGCGCCAGCCGCTCATGGCGTGTGATTTGGAAAGGCCGTCGATGGTGATGAGATTGCTGGTGTCGCCGTCGTAGCGAAGCAGGGACCAGTGCGGTGCTTCGAAGGTGATGAGGGAATACACCTCGTCGGAAACGAGCCAGAGGTCCCGTTCTCTGCAGCCGCTCGCGAGGGCGCGTAGCGCTTCCTCGCCGATGATGTTGCCGCAGGGATTGCCGGGCGTGTTCACGAGCACCGCACGGGTTCTGTCGGTCACCGCGGCGAATATGGCATCCACGTCGAGACTGAACTTCGGTGGCTTCAGGCTCACGGCGTTTACCGTAACGCCCAGGGCCGCGAACATGCTGTAGTAGGCGGCGTACATGGGTTCCGGCACCACCACCTCGTCGCCGGGATCGGCGATGGAGGAGAAAACGCCGTAGAGCGCGGCGGAAGCCCCGGGAAAAATCACGAACTGCGCCGGATCGAAGTCTCTACCGGTGATCCGGGTCTCGAGGGCGGCAATGGCTTCCCGCAGATTGAACTCACCGGCGGGCGGTGAGTAGTGGGTACGGCCGCGGTTGATGGCTTCGACCGCGTGTTCGGTGATGTAGGCGGGCGTTGGAAAGTCCGGGTCGCCCACGGACAGCAGAATGATGTCTTCCCCGTCCCGTTGCCGGAGGACCGCCTCGTCGTGGATGCGCCAGACATCGCTGCCGGGAGTGTCGAGGCGTCTGGTCAGCGAAGAGTAGGGCAGACTCATGAGTACCAACCTCCGCTCGGTGTGCGCAGGAACTCATCTTCCCGGACTTCGATGAGTGTGGGTCCGCTCGCGGTCCGCGCATCCCGCACTGCCGCTTCGAGCTCGGTCGTGTTACCGGGCCGATAGTAGGCGGCGCCGTGGGCGGCTGCCGCCGCTGCGAAATCCGGAGCCTGAATCAGCGTCGATTCCGCGGGCACCCCCTTGGCGGTCATGCTGTTTTCGATCTCCCGATAGCCCTCGTTCTGCCAGACGACGACGGCAACGGCCAGTCCCTCTGCCGCGGCTGTGCTGAGTTCCGGGAGCGTGAACTGAATACCGCCGTCACCGATGAGGATGATGACGTCGCGGTCGGAGCCGAGGCCGAGGGCTGCGCCAAAGCCGGCCGGCAGCGCATAACCCAGGGTGCCGAAGCCGGAAACGGAGTGAAAGTAGCGTCGCGGTGCCCGTGTCTCCAGCTGCCAGCTTGCATAGTAGGTCGGTCGCGTGGAGTCGCCGACGATCACTGCTTCCGGTGCGGCCTGGTCGAGCGCATGGAAGAAAGCCTGCACTTCCGGGTGGTAGTGGGTTTCTTCGTGCACGGCCTGCCGCAGCGCTTCGGCCCGTGTTTTACCTTGTTTTTCTTCCCGCGCCGGCAACAGCTCGAGGAGCGCGCCGCAGGCGCTTGCGGCGTCGGCCACCAGACCGATGTCGGGACTGAAGGTGCTGAGCAGGCCGCTGCTGTCGATGTCGATGCGGATCAGCTGCCGCGGACGCTGCAGCGGCCCGGTCATGAGCAGATCGTAGTCGGTCTCGCCGAGCTCCGTGCCGATCGCAAGCACCAGGTCTGCTTCTTCCAGGGCATCGCGCAGGCAGGGCAGGCTCGGACTGCCGCCGACGGCGAGGGGATGGTCGCGGGAGACGACGCCTTTAGCATTTGTGGTGTTGAGCACCGGCGCGTCGAGCCGTTCCGCGAGCGCAGAAACTTCCCGGCTGGCGTTTTGCGCGCCGCCACCGACCAGCAGCAGCGGCGCCGCGGCTCCTGCCAGCTGGTCGGCCGCCCGCTTGAGCGCCGCGGGATCGGGACCGGGCGCGGCGAGGTCTGGACGCGCAAAGGAAGGTGTCGCGGAAAGCTGCGCATCCATGAGATCCAGCGGAATCTCGAGATGGACCGGTCCCGGTCTGGTCGTTGCGAAGGTGGCAAAAGCGGCATCGATGAGCTCGGGCAGATTGTCCGGATCGAGGAGCGTGTGGGAACTGCGACAGAAGGAAGCGGCCGTGGCCCGCTGGTCCGGCAGCTCATGGAGCGTGCCGCGCCCCATGCCGAGATCCGCAACCGGTGCAACGCCGGTAATCACAAGTAGGGGCACGGAATCGGCCAGGGCCTGGGCGATGGCGGTGGCCGCGTTCAGCAGTCCGGGCCCGCTGATCAATACGCAGACCCCCGGGCGGCCCGTCGCGCGGGCGTAGCCGTCGGCCATGAAGGCGGCACCCTGTTCGTGGCGACAGGTGGTGTGCGTGATCCCGGCCGCTTCGAAGCCGCGGTACAGGGCGACCGTGTGATTCCCCGGCACGCCGAAGGCGCGGTCCACGCCGTACGCCTCGAGGGCTTTGAGCAGCGCTTCGCCAACGGTGGGTGGCCGACTCATGGCTCAGCGGGTCGTGAAGCGTTCGAGCAGCTCGTAGTAGAGCTCGGTGCCGCGAATCAGGTTTTCCACGGAGATACGTTCGTTGTTGCCATGGACCCCGCGACGGTCCGGCCCGGGAACGACAAAGGGGCCGTAGCCATAGCTGACGATGCCGAGATCGCGAAAGAAGTGGCTGTCCGTAAAGCCCGTGGTGACGCCGGGGACCACGACGACGCCGGGAAAGTAATCGCCGTAGACGTCCTCGATCATGCGGTAGAGGGGGTTGTCCGGAGAGCTGACGGCTGGCGTGAAGCCCATGATCTTTTCGATGGTGACGTTCGGGTCGTTGATGATGTGGGCGAGTTCTTCGAGGAATGCCTCCGGATCCTGATCCGGGAGCAGCCGGCAGTCGAGCTCGATGATGGCTTCCGTGGGCACCACATTGATCTTGCTCGACCCCTGCATACCCGTCAGGGAGCAGGTGTTGCGCAGCAGGGCATGGTGGCCGGGATTCGTCAGCTGCAGGTAGTGCATGAATTCCGGATCCTGCACGGCGTTGCCGATGTCCGCGTAGCTGCTGGTGAGCGTGTCGTTCTGATAGGGGGCCATACCCTCGAACATGGCCTGCACTGCTGGAATCACCCTGGCTTCGAAGCGGGTGCGGGCGAGCCTGTCCCCGGCCCGGAGCGCCCGGGTAACAGCCGTTTCCACCTGTGGTGAGGAGCCGTGCCCCGGGTTGCCGTGGGCGACGAGGCGGAGCCAGAGCGGTACCTTCTGGGTGAGCTCGACGCTGAACACCACGTCTTCACCGAGTACGGTGCCGCCGCCTCCTTCGTTCAACAGATAGCCGACGTTCTCGAAGAGCTCGGGACGATTCTCCACGAGCCAGCCAGCGCCGAAGGCACCGCCGGCCTCTTCGTCGGCGGTGGCGATGAAGATCACATCCCGGTTCAGGCGCGCGCCGCTGGCATGCAGCGCCAGGAACGCCTGCAGCTGCACGATCCCGAGGCCTTTCATATCCAGCGCGCCGCGGCCGTAGACGTGGCCGTCGCGAATGGCGCCGCCGAAGGGGCTGGCGGACCAGTAGCGCAGATCCGCCGGCACGACGTCCATGTGGTTCAGCAGCACGAGCGCCGGCTCCCTGCCACCCTCGAGACGCGCCCAGATGTTGCCGCGCCCCGGCGCGGACTCGGCCGTTTCATAGGCGATGCCTGCGGCGTCGAAGATCTCCGCGAAGAACTCGGCCCCTCGGGTCTCATTGCCTGGGGGGTTCTGCGTGTTGACCTGGATGTAGGCAGAGAGACGCTCCGGTGCGGCCGCTGCGAATTCGCGGATGGTGTCCTCCGCCGCGCTGACGTTCAGCGCCGCTCCTGGCAGGAGAACAAAGAGCAGCAACGCCGCTGAGAAATAGCGCATGAAGGATCCCCGCTGAGTGGAGGCGTCATTCTAGCCCGATGGACTGCGGTAGCCGATAGCAGCCGGGTCGAGGGACGGTGCTGAGGTGTTCTTGCGCAGCGCCTGAGCGAACGGGCCAGCGCCCGCGGATCAGGCAGCTTCGATGTCTGCCATGGTGAACAGCGTCTTGAGCGTGACGCCAGTCTCGGCCAGAGCTTCCACGCCTCCGGTCTGTCGATCGATGACGCAGACGGCCCATTCCGGATGAATGTCGTCGTCGCGCAGCATGGCAAGCGTGTCGAGAATGGCGCCCCCGCTCGAGACGACGTCTTCGACAATCAGCACCTTTTCGCCGTCAAGGGCCGCGCCTTCTGCATAGCGACAGGTCCCGTAGCGTTTTGCTTCCTTGCGCACGAAGGCCGTTGGCAGCCCTGTCAGCTGGCCGAGCATGGTCACGAGGGGAATGCCGCCCAGTTCGAGACCGGCGAGTACCGTCGTTGGGCTGGGGATGAGTGGCACCATGGCTTCGCCGATGGCTCTCAGCAGGGCGGGATCGGCCTCGAAGCGGTATTTGTCGAAGTAGGTGTTGCTGACCGCGCCGGAGCGCAGGGTAAAGGTGCCCTCCAGGCGGGAAATGTCGCGGATCTGGCGGGCGACGACGGATCTGTCGGAGGTGGTCATGGCGGCATGATGACTTGCAGACGGGAACGGGCAGGCAGTCTAACAGAGCGGTTTGTGACGCAGTTCCGCCGTGGATCCCGGTCTGTGCCGCTTGTGGGTGACTGAACCGGGGGACCGGGCGGTACTGTGAAGCCAGGCACAGCCGGCAGTGTGCCTGAGCGCTTTACTCGGGGGAAATCAGGTGCACGAGGACGCGCCCATGGACAGATTTGACCTCAACTGGCCGAAAACCGACGCCATCTTCTATACGGACGGCTGGCGCTGCCGCATCGTCTGGCGCCAGAAGGGCGGCATCGGCGGCACCATCGACAATAATGTGCAGTGCGTACGTCGCGTTGCGGAAAGCCTCGAAGGTGCGCCCTATCTGCTCTCCGCCATCAAAGCCCGCGGCCACGCCCGCCTCGCCGCTATGATCGAGGCTGAGCAGCCGGAGCTTCAGACCGAAGCACAGACGCCGGAACCGGCCGCACGGCCGGCGGTCGCGCAGCGGGAGCATGCGAAACCACAACGGGTGGCCCGCAAGGACACCGATACCGCGAAGCGCCCCCGCGCCGCGGCGGCAAAGGCCGATCGTCTCACCGCGTGGCTCGATCTGCTCGATGGCGATGCCGCCTGGGAGGCGGCCAGCAACCGCCGGTCCAGGCAGTGGCACGAGATCGGCGGCCTCGGCGACGAAGCGCTGCAGCTGAAAACGCCGGCAGCGAAGGGCAAGCAGGAGTGGGTACTCAAGCGGAGCTGGCCAGAGGAAGGCAGGCGCAAGGCCGAGTATGTGGCGGCGGTGAATTTCCGCGGGATCGCCGGCTACCTGCAGCAGGCCAAGGCCGATGCGACCTTTATCGAGGGCCTGTTCAAGGCCATGCATGGCGAAGACCATGCGGAACTGAAGTCGGCGGCCGAAGCCTGGCGCAGGAGCTCCGGCGGCCGAACGCACTGACTCAAGGGCGTTCCGCGAGGTTCCCGGCAGCGCTCCGATCGCCGATCGGCGTGCTGCGGGCATCGGCGGCGAGGGCGTGCACGTTAGAACCCGTGAGTGACTCGAGCCAGGCGACCAGGTCGGCCTGATCTCCGGTGCTCAGTGCCAGGGGGACGAGGCTGGGATCCCGATCGGGATCGCTGCCAGCTCCAGCATTGTAGAAGGCGACAACGGCTTCCAGCGTGCGCAGGCTGCCATCGTGCATATAGGGCGCCGTCAGCGCGACGTTGCGCAACCCCGGGGTTCGGTAGCGCCACCGGTCCTCGGCCTTTCCGGTCACTTCCATGAGGCCTTCGTCCGCTCGATCCGGCAGCTCGACGGCGACGGACAGCGGTACCCGAACGCCCGGCGCCAGCTGCAGATGGGTCGGCGGTGTGGCCTCCCGGGCCCGGCTCGCAAACTCCACGCCCGTCCGATGAGCGCCGTGGTCCGTAAAGAGCGCCTGCCGATGATCGAAGGCGTGGCAGCGCTGGCAGCCGGCATCCGTGAAGACGAAAAATCCCCGCTTCGCAGCCGCGCTCATGGCCGAACCGTCGCCGCCGTAAAACCAGCGGTCGAAAGGTGAATTGCCGGAGAGCAGCGCACGCTGGTAAGCGGCCAGGGCGTCGCCCAGGGTCTGTTCCGTGAGACCGGCAGGGAACACCGCGGCGAAGGCCTGCGGATAGTCAGTTTGCTGTCGGATCCGTTCGAGGACGGCCGCACGGCTCTCGTTACCCATTTCGTTGGCGGCAAGGAGCGGCGACCAGATCTGTGCGCTCAAACTCGACTCCCGGCCGTCGTGGAAGAGTCGCGGCAGGTAGGCCACGTTGTAGACCGACGGTGCGTTCCTGCGGACGAAGGCTCCTTCGAAACCCACGGGGGTGGCGAGTTCGTTCTGGGCGAAGGCCTGCTCCGGAACGTGGCACATGCCGCAGGACAGGGTTTCGTTTGCAGACAGGCGCCGGTCGAAGAACAGGCGCCGGCCCAGGTTGATGGCGGAAGCATCCGGTGGATCGGTCAACGCCGGCAGGCCGAGGGGTGGGTTCCTGGCGAGCTGGGCGAGATCCAGGGCACGGCCGCGTTCGAGGATCAGCGCCCGGGAGCGGGTTTCGAAGGTCGCGCTTTCGTAGCCGTTGCGGGGATCGTCAACGCCTACCCGGATGTCTGCGTTCTGACCCGCGGGTGCGTCAGCCAGAACGGCGCCGCCACCCACACCGGCCAGAGCGACCGCCAGGAAAAACCGCAATCTGTGACGTGCTCTCGGGCCCATAAATGCCCTCGGCGCCGGGGGAGGTGATAGCATAGCTTTCCCGGGAGAAGAGGGAAAAATCATGAGGAAACTCATCGACAAAGCGCTGGCTTCCAGCCTCTGCCTGCTTGCCGTTCTGTTCACTGCGAACGCCCACGGCGATGAAACCTGCATGTCACCTTACATGGCGAAGATCGTCGGTCAGGAGGACTTCGTTTACATCTGGACCCTTGGCGTGGAAGGCGTTGGGGATGGTGAGGACAAGCTCGTCACCGTTGCCGTCAATCCGAGTTCCCCGAAATACGGTCAGGTCGTGCATACGCTCTCCGTCGGGGGGCGCAATGAAGCCCACCATTCGGGACTGACGGACGACCGACGCTATCTCTGGGCGAGCGGACTGGACACGAGCAAGATCTTCATCTTCGACGTGCACAGCGATCCCGCGGCGCCGAAGCTGCACAAGACCATCGAGGACTTTGTGGAGAAGACCGGCGGGGTGGTTGGCCCGCACACGAACTACGCGCTGCCGGGCCGCATGTTGCTGAGTGGCCTGTCTAACAATCGAGACCACGGAGGCCGGACGGCGCTCGTCGAATACACCAACAGCGGTGAGTACCTCGCCACCTACTGGATGCCCACGGACGACAATCTGCAGGGTGCGGCGAAGTCGGGGCAGTTTGCAGACGGCTATGGCTATGATGTGCGTGTGCTGCCGCGTCGGAACGTCATGATCACGTCCTCCTTCACCGGCTGGAACAACTACATGATGAACCTCGGCGCCATGATGGCGGATCCGGAAGCCATGAAGCGTTTCGGCAACACCGTCGTCGTCTGGGATCTGCACACCCGGCAGCCGAAAAAGGTGCTGGACGTGCCCGGCGCGCCGCTGGAGATCCGCTGCGCCTGGGGCTCGCGGAGTGACTACTGCTTCACCTCCACAGCCCTCACGTCGAAGATCTGGCTCATCTATGAAGACGACGCCGGCGAATGGCAGGCGGAAGCCGTTGCCGACATCGGCGATGCATCGAAGATCCCGCTGCCGGTGGACATCTCCATCAGCGCCGACGACAACCTGCTCTGGGTCAACACCTGGAACGATGGTCTCGTGCGCATGTACGACATCAGCGACCCGCGGGCGCCGGTGCAGGTTTTCGAGCAGCAGATTGGGGAGCAGGTGAACATGGTCTCGCAGAGCTGGGATGGTGAGCGCGTCTACTTCACCTCCTCGCTGCTGGCGAACTGGGACAAACAGGAGAGCACCGGTGGAGATCTGCAGTACTTCAAGCTCTACCACTGGGACGGTGAACGGCTCACCCCGGAGTTCCACATCGACTTCCTCGCCGCCGGCCTCGGAGCGCCCCATCAGATGCGCTTCGGCGCCTATGGGCTCTACGGACTCAGCGGTCCGGACGTGCTCGAGGAGCAGGCAGCGGCCGACGACTGACGGGATGCCGGCGAACGGCCTGGGGGCAAGCGCTGCGCCGGTGAGCCGGCGCCCTGGCCGCGCGGGCTTGCTGCTGAAGAGGCTGGCTGCACTGCTCGTGTTTGCGGGTGGTCTTGCGCCCCTTAAGAGCTTCGCTGCGGAAGGTGCGCACGATCACCAGGAGCCGGTGGTGCTGGCCCCGGGGTACGCAGAACTCAGCTTCCCGGCGCCCGTTCCCGGGACTTATCGGTTGCCGCCTCTGGGACCGGCGCTCGATGGTGCGGTCCTCGACAGTCAGGGGCAGGCCCTGCGGCTCCACGACCTGATGGGGGATCGGCTCGTGCTGCTCTCCTTCATCTACACGAGCTGTTCGGACGTGAACGGTTGCCCGCTCGCCACACACGTTTTCAGCAAGGTGGCGCGGAAGATGGCGGCCGCTGCCGATCTCGACGGTCAGGTGCGGCTGCTCAGTCTGAGTTTTGATCCCGACCACGACATCCCGGCGGTGATGCGCGGTTATGGTGGCCGTTTTCAGCGCTCGGCCGGGGCGGACTGGCGCTTCCTGACGACGACGGGCCTCGACGCCCTCGATCCGATCCTTGCGGCCTATGACCAGTGGGTGATCCGCGACAAGGACGAAACCGGTCAACCGCTCGGGACCATCTCGCACCTGTTGCGTGTGTATCTCATCGACCGGAACTTCAAGATACGTAATATCTACAGCGTGTCGTTTCTCCACGCCGATACCATCGCTTCGGATCTGCGCACGCTGCTTCTGGAAGAGCGGGCGAACGCAGAGCCGTTGGAGGACGCCTCTTGATCGAATCCACGGTCACCATGCGCCGTACCTTTGCGGTGGTGCTGATGCTTGCGCTGCTGGCCGTTTTCTCTTTCATGATCTCCGGTTTCTTCGGTGCGCTTGTCTTTGCCGGAGCATCAGCCCTCATGTTCTATCCCCTGCAGCAGTGGTTCTCGCGCTATATGAATCCGAAGCTCGCCGCGGGGCTGAACCTGGTGCTCCTGTTCGTGGTCGTGATCGTGCCGATGTTCGTTCTGCTGGGTCTCGCCGCTGCACAGGCATTGTCTTTCGTCGATCAGGCATCAAGCTGGCTCGGCAGCCGTCTGAACGGTACTGCGCCGCTCCTGGCCCTGAACCTGCCTGAATGGCTCGATTTCCAGGCGGAACTCGAGTCCCTGCGCGACGAGCTCACCAGCAAGCTCGGTCAGATCGCCGGTACCGTGGGTCGTTTTGTTGCGAACACACTCTCCCAGGTAACCCGGACAACGGCGCTGTTTCTGCTCGACGTGTTTGTTGCATCCTACTTCTTTTTCTACTGCCTGCTTTCCGGTGAAGGGCTCGCAAAAGAGGTGGTTGCCAGCATGCCGCTCCGGGAATCGGATCGGCAGGAGTTTCTTTTCGTTGGTGCCAACGTCACCCGCTCGGTGCTGAAGAGCATGGTCGTGATCGGCGCCGTGCAGGGTTTTTTCAGCGGTCTCGCTTTTTACCTCGTAGACATTCCCGGAGTGGTGTTCTGGGGTATCGTCATGGGCTTCCTGTCGGTGATCCCTTTCGTTGGACCGGTGATCATCTGGTTGCCGGTGGCGCTTTATTTCGGCGCGCAGGGGCAGTACGGCACGGCGCTGTTCCTCGCCGGCTGGTTCTGGGTGTTCGTGGCGAGCATCGACAACGTGCTGCGACCGCTCATCGTCGGCTCCGACACGAAGATGCCCGACGTGCTCGTGTTGCTGACGACGCTGGGCGGGCTGTTCATGTTCGGCGCCATCGGCCTGCTCATCGGTCCGCTGATCGGGGCCATGCTCATGGCCAGCTGGGCCGTTTACCGACGGGTCTTCGAGGAAGAGCTCCGTCCTCAGCAACCGGCTGCCTCGCAGGAGGCGACCGAATCGGCCCCGGAGGCAGGCGGCTCTGAGTCGGACTCGGAAGCGGAAACGCAAACTGGAGCGCAGGCAGAAACGGCCGATGACGCCAGTGCCGCTGGTGCACGCAGAGAGGCCGATCCACGTGGCGCATGAGCCGCAGCCCCTCGAAGGTCTCGTCGTTCTGGAGCTGGCCAACGTGCTTGCCGGGCCTCTCGTCGGTCAGTTCTGCGCGGAGCTGGGAGCCCGGGTCATCAAGGCCGAGCCGCCCGGACTCGGCGATCCCACCCGCGGCTGGTACCTCGGCAGCGAAGCCCGGGATTCCGACGTTACTGCCTATTTTTCGAGTGCGAACTGGGGCAAGGAATCGATTGCGCTCGATCTTGCCGCGGAGGACGACCGGCGCGTCGTGCAGCGTCTGGCGAAGGTGGCTGACGTGGTGATCGTCGGCTACAAACCCGGTGACGAGGTGAAGTTCGGCCTCGACTACGCAAGCCTCGCCGCCATTAATCCCGGTTTGATCTATCTGCAGGTCACGGCCTACGGCACGGAAGATCCGCGGCCGGGGTTCGACGCCATCATTCAGGCGGAGGCCGGCTTCACCCACATGAACGGTGAACCGGACGGCGGACCGGTAAAGATGCCCGTTGCACTCATGGACCTGCTGGCGGCCCACCAGCTGAAGGAGGGCCTGCTCCTGGCGCTCCTGAAGCGGGCCCGGAGCGGCGAGGGCAGCTATCTCGCGACATCGCTTCTGGGGGCCGCAACCGCGTCGCTGGCCAATCAGGCCAGCAACTATCTCGTGGCGGGGGTCGTGCCGGGGCGCATGGGTTCGGAGCACCCGAACATCGTGCCTTACGGCAACATCTTCAGCACCCGGGATGGCCGCGAGTTTGTCGTCGCAGTCGGCACGGAGCGGCAGTTCCGGGCCTTCATGGCTGCCCTGGGCCTCGCGGGCCTGGCTGAGGATTCGCGCTTCGCCAGCAATGCGGAACGGGTGCGGCATCGCGATACCCTGAACGAACTGCTCGCCGAACGGCTCAGCCGTCTCGATGCCGCAGCCGTGGACGAGGCCATGCGTGAGCGCAAGGTGCCTTTCGGTTTCGTCAACGACATGGCCGCCGTCTTTAGAGAACCTGCCGCCGCGGCGCAGCGCTTCGAAGGCGGCAGAGGTGTGCGCTCCGTGGCGCTGAGCGGCGACATCGAAGGGGCGACAAGCCTGGCGGAACCGCCGCATCTCGATGCGGATCGGCGGGCGATTCTGCGCTGGCTCGATGAGCGGGAGTTGGTCAGCGATCGTTGAGTGCGCGCGGTCTGCGAGCGGCGCGCGCAGATCCCGCCCGCAAAAGTTCAGTCCCGGGCTGCGTCGAGGAAGGCGCGAACGGCCCGGAGGAAGGGCAAAGCGGCCCGAATCTCGCCCACGGAAAAAGCCCCGGTGAACGTTTCCAGATCTGCCGAGAGGGCCTTCAGGGCCGCTTTCCGTGCCCGAGCCCCGGCGGCCGTCATGGTCACGATCTTGCTGCGGCCGCTGGCCGGATCGGGTGCGATAGCGACAAAGCCTTTCTCTTCGAGCTTCCCGAGTGTGTTGGTCATGGCGCCCTTGGTGACCTGAAAGGCGTTGGCCAGGCGCGTCGGGGAGGCCTGCGTATCCACGCGCACGAACCAGTTGAGGACCGAGAACTGGGACTGGGTCATGCCGTGGGGGAGCAGCCGCTGCATCCGGGTGCTGCTGAGCTGACTGATGATGCCGACTTCGTTGAAAAACTCGAAGGCGAGGGCTTCCCGGGCACCGGGTTCCACGTTGCGATCACTCATGGGTAGAGGCTAGCGGAAGCCCATCGAAAGTTCAAAATTAAATAGTTTGATTTTAAACTATCTGCGCGCTAGGCTGCTTCCATGGCAATGCGGCGCTGATGCGCACGAAACCCGATCAAGGAGAATCTGATGAAACACCTGCTCTACACCATTGGCGCCCTGCTCGGACTGGTCGTTCTGGTCTTCCTCCTGCAGCTCGTTGCCTCGGAGTCCGGCGAGGTGGTTGTGCTCGGCAGCGAAAGCCACGGGGGTCTCGAGGAAACGCGCCTCTGGGTGGTGGAAATTGACGGCGTGCAGTACCTGAGAGCCGGTCCCGACTCCGGCTGGTATCAGCGGCTGCTCGAGAATCCCGAGGCGACACTGCGGCGCGGGGATACAACAGGCGCTTACGTCGCCGACACGCAGATGGCTCAGGCAGAAACCCTGAACGCCCTCATGCGTGAGAAGTACGGCTGGGGTGACGTGGTCATCGAATACCTGGTCGGCGGTCACGAGGAAGCGGTGCCCGTCGCGCTGCTCCCCGCAGGCTGAACTGCGCGCGCCGCCTCCCGCCGGCGCCGCTCCCGCCGGAGCAATCCCCCCTTCCTGCTGACTCTCGCGTATCATCTGCGCCCCCGTGTCCGCCCTAAGCCACAGACTCGACCAGCTCATCCGCCCCCGCGGGCACGTGTTCTATGGCTGGTGGATCGTCGCCGCCTCCGGCGGTGTGCAGTGGCTGGCGGCGGTGCTGTGGATGCAGTCCTACGGCGCCTACATGGTCTTCCTGCTCGAAGACTTCGGCTGGAGTAAGGCCCTGGTCGCCGGCGCCTTTGCGCTGACCCGCATCGAAAGCGGCATTCTCGGCCCGCTCCAGGGCTGGCTCGTGGACCGCTTCGGTCCCCGACTCATCCTCACCATCGGCACCGTGCTCTTTGGCGTCGGCTTCATGCTCTTCGCCCTTGTGGATTCCGTGCTCACCTTCTATCTCTGCTTCGTGCTCATCGCTCTGGGATCGAGTCTCGGTGGCTTTGCGACACTCATGGTGTCCATCGTCAACTGGTTCAATCGCCATCGGGCCAAGGCCATCGCAATCTCTCAGCTCGGCTTCTCCATCGGCGGACTGTGCGTACCCATCGTCATCCTCCTGCTCGAGACTTTCGGCTGGCGGACGACGGCCTTCATCTCGGGAGTCACCGTGCTGGTGGTCGGTCTGCCGCTCGTGCAGCTCGTCCGCCATCGCCCGGCGGAGATTGGCGAGGTGCCCGATGGGGACGCGGTGCCCGAGCCTGCCGAGGCTGACGCGGCGCCGGCCCATGCTGAAACCCGTGACTTCACCGCCCGGGAAGCGATGCGAACCCGGTCGTTCTGGCTCATATCCCTCGGACACGCGCTGGCGTTGCTCACGGTTTCGTCGGTGATGGTGCACCTCATTGCCCACCTCACGGAGGGTCTCAACTACAGCGTTGCGCAGGCCGGCGTTGTGGTCGCTCTGCTGACGGCGTTTCAGATGGTGGGTCAGCTGTCCGGTGGCTATCTGGGGGACCGGCTCAACAAACGCCTGATCTGTGCTGCCTGCATGGTCGCCCACGCTCTGGGTCTGGTGCTCGTCACCTTTGCCAGCTCGTTCCTCATGGTCCTGGCGTTTACGGTCTTGCACGGTCTTGCCTGGGGTACCCGGGGGCCGCTCATGGTGGCGCTCCGCGCCGACTACTTCGGTGCCAGCTCGTTCGGCACGATCATGGGCTTTTCATCGCTGATCGTGATGCTCGGCATGTCCGGCGGGCCGGTGTTTGCGGGCGTCATGGCGGACATTTACGGCAACTATGAAATGGGATTGAGCGTGCTCGCCGGACTCGCGCTGCTTGGCTCTCTCTGCTTCCTGGCGGCCACGCCGCCGGCACCGAAGCAGGTCGACGCCGCTTGAGCGTACCGGCGACTTGGAGCGCTCAGCGCCCGCGCTGCCCCTGCAGGTAGCGGACGCTGAAGAACACGACGTTCACGTCGTAGTTGAAAGGGTCTCTGCCGAAGGCGAGGAGGTTCGGCACCGTTGCGGGCCCGACGCCGTCCAGAGCCCAGTCGGAGCTCTCCAGCTGCTCGTAGAGATAGTCGAAAGCCAGATCCCAGCGGTCGTTGATCGGATAGTCGAACCCGAGCCGTAAGGTGTCCCTTCGGGAGGTCAGATCGGGAAAGCTGCTCCGGAGCCCGCTCGTGTCGTTGTCGATCTCGCCCCGGGAACGGGACCAGGTGTACTCGAGCCTGAGGCCCACGGGACCGAAAAGCCGGGGCTGCTGCCAGCCGATGTTGGCGCTGTCGAAACGATCCCGGGTGGTTGCCATCCAGTCGGGCAGGCTGAAGGTCTGGCTGTTGGCCTGGTTTACTTCCGTTCGCTCGGTCCAGGCGCCGGCGAAGAGCGAACCGCGGCCGAGGATCCAGCTCACATCGGCGCCGGCCCGGGTGTAGCGGCTGCGCGTCAGCCCGATGGCTGTGTCCTCGTAGTCATCCTCGCCGGACTCGAAGTCCCAGCCCAGATCCCAGCGCTCTCCCGGAAACACAGAGCCCCTGAGGCGAATGCCGCGCCGGTCCCGGTTTGCCATGTTGTATTTGCGCATGAGCGGGTTCTGATCGGCAGTGGTGTCCTCCAGGGTCTGATACTCGGAGCCACGGCGCCGCTCCGTGAAGAGCTCAGCCCTCACGTCCGCGCTCCGCCCGACGCCCTGCCGGAGTCGAACCCAGAAGTGGTCGGCGCGCGTGCGCTCTCGCTCCTGGAAGGTTCGCTCGAAGCGCCTGTTCTCGGCGCCGAGCAGCACCCGGGTCTGCCGGGCGGCGCGCACGGTGGCCATGAACTTCGCATCGGTACGTTCGTAGTCGTAGGCGAGATTCCGGACGGCCTGGCCAGCCGGTACGCTGTCGGTGATCACATAGTCGAAGACCGATACGGGCCTTTTGTTTTCGAAGTCGTTCACGCGCAGGCTGCCTTCCAGGGTCACCCGTCGGGTCGGCGTGCTCGTGATGCGCAGGTTCACGTTCAGGGTATCGGCGTCCGCACCCGCCGAGCTCACCGGCAGCGGCAGGGTCTCGATGGTCGGGTTGATGGTGTAAGGCAGCAGTTCCTCATCCTGAGAAAGTCTGCCCGTGGCGATCTGCCCGGACAGTACGGTCCGGGCCGGCAGGCGGACGGCGCCGGAGAAGGAAAGCTGATGGGATTCGTTGTCCGGCGCGAGGGCAATGGCGCCGACGTCCGCACCGGGTTGTCCCGTAAAGGGATTGTCCCACTGCAGGGACTCGTTGCCGTTCTCGAAGAAGCTGCCCCGATACTCCACAGCCGCCTGCCAGCGATCGGCACCATAGCGGACACCGAGCTTGAACTCGTCTGTGGTGTAGTCGATGGGCCGGGCAAGCTCCGTGCTGTTGAACAGGAACGCGCCGCCGGCCACGTCGCGGCCCTGCCGCTCCGTGTGCGTGAAGTCCGCGCTGATCGTCCAGCGGCTGTCCGGGAGAATGTCGACGCCGAGATTCAGCACGTCCCAGTCCCGGCGCACCGTAACCGGTGCCAGAGCCCCGGGCAGGCTCGTCATCGACGACGTGTTCGGGGCCCGCACCCAGTCCGCGGGCAGGGTGAGGGCGTCCGACCCATTGCCGGTAAAGGGCGTCGCGGTGCTGTCGTAGAAGCGGCGCGGGATGGCCCGATAGGAGGCCCGCAGGCGATAAGCACCCTGTTTACCCCCCTCGAGGTTCAGGACGGTGCTCGACGGCGACAGGGTGAAGCCATCGAAGCGGAAGTAGTTGGCGTTGTCGTCCCGGTAGTCACCGAGCAGATCGCCGAACAGGTAGGCGCCTTTCTCGTCGAGGCCCGTGTAGTCGCCGAAGCGGTAGGCGTCGTCCGCCACATAGGCCGGGGCCAGCGATAGGTCGACGTTCCAGGCCTGCCAGACGATGCAGCCGGCACATTGCCAGTCTGCCGGCGCTTCCGCAGCCTCCGTGGAAACACTGTGGCAGACAAAGGGAACAAGCAGTGCCAGCCGCAGCAGCAGGGTGGGGTCTGTTGTCCGTTTACCCATCAGCCGCTCAGCGCATGAGTCCGAAGCCGGACGGATGATTCGAGCCGTGGATCTGCGTGTGGCAGTTCAGGCAGCTGCCTGAGAGCACCATGGCCGAGGGATTGTTGCCGGGCAGACTCTGGTCCGTGAAGGACAGGCTCGGATGGCCGCGCTGCGAGTGGCAGGACTGACACAGGAGCGGCGCCCGGCGGGTGAGGAGGGCTTCGTGCACGGAACCGTGCGGGTCATGGCAGAGGGTGCAGTCTTCGCTCACCGGCGCATGGTCGAAGAGCATGGGCCCGCGGAACTCGCTGTGGCAGTCCGTGCAGAGCTCGTTGGTGCTGTTCCGGACGAGCAGCCCGTCGGCCACTGAGCCGTGCGGATTGTGACAGTCCGTGCAGATCATGCTCGAGAAGCGGATCGGGTGAGCGGACGGTTTCAGGCTGGCGGAACGCTGCGCGCGATGACAGTCGAAACAGACCTCGGCCTGTTCCGTCTGCAGGCTGACCGGGTCCCGGGCGCTGTGCACGCTGTGGCAGGCAACGCAGGCCGTCTCGTTCGCATCGTGGGCGCTGCCGTGCCAGCCGAGTCCAATGTCGCTTTCGTGGCAGCCGGCACAGGCTGCGTTCTGCGCCTCGGTGGTGCTGGTGGCGCTGCGTCCGAAGCTGAGCACGGAAGGATGGCTCCCGCCAGCGAAGCGTCGGTCGCTGTGGTCGCCGCCGGGACCATGGCAGGCCTCACACTGCAGGGATGCCATGGGCGAAGCCGGATCGGCCGACTGGCCGTGCGGGGTGCGAAAGATAACGCGCATGTGCTCGCTGTTGTGGCAGCCGAGGCAGGTGTCTGCGCCGCCGGCGGTGAGTGCAGGCGCCTTCGCCGCTGGATCTGTAGCCCCCTCCTCGGCGGAGCCGGCGGCAGGCAGGCTCGCTGCGACCATGAGCAGGAGAATCGTTAGCAGCGACCTTCCCATGTGCATTCGGCGATGCTACTCGGGGCGCATCAGTTGATGGGTGTCGTGGCAGGTGTGGCAGGTCAACTGGTCGAACACGATTCCGCGACTCTCAAAACGATTGTGGTTGCTGATCTGCTCCTTATGACAGGTGCCACACTTGTCGATCTGTTGGTCCCGGGTAGCGAGCAGGTTCTCCGTGGTGTGCATCTCATGGCAGGTGGAGCAGCTGATATAGCCGGTGTCGTGGAGACTGCCCGTCCAGGCCATGGCCTCGAGATCCCCCATCTCCTCTGCGTGGCAGTCCAGGCAAGCGCCAAGCTGATCGGACACTGGATCGCCGTCTCCGCGAAAGCGCAGCAGTGGCGGAAATCCTGCGCCGCCCCGGGCGCGGGAGACGTGCAGACTGCCGGCTCCGTGGCAGGCTTCGCAACCTGCCTGAGCGAAGGGTGCGTGGGGATCCTCGGAGTTTCCGTGCGCTGTTTCGAACATCACGGTCATGTTGTCGCCGGCGTGGCAGACGAGGCAGCCGTCGGTGCCGTTGTCCGTGTACTGAGGGCCTGGCACTCGACTCTCCTGGGCGCTCGCCGGCAAGGCAAATGTGCTGCCGAGCAGCAGAGCGGCCTGCAGCAGGCAGATTCTCAGTAGAGGCACCTGCCGATCACTTCCTGCCGGGTGCGCGACGGAACGCCGCTCCGATCGTTTCGTGCGCTTCACGTTGTCCTCCTCATCGCTGCTCCCCTGCGCGCTATAGCCCGTGCACGGTAGCGGTATCCGAAATGCGCCCCGGACCATGGCAGACCGCGCAGCTTTCCTGAATGACCTCACCGACGGTGCCCGTGCTGCCGCAGCTGTCGACCTTGCGGAACACCATGCCGTCGGGCTGCAGGCAGGCAGCAAATGAGCCGCCGTTCTGCTCCATATGTACGCGAGCATCGTCGCTCTGATGGCAGACGCCGCAGGCCGCTGAGTTGGCGGTGATCCGGTCGTTGTCGAAGGGGTCGGTTTCGTCCACACCGCGGTTGGTGCTGGTCGGCAGCACGCCGGCCGTGCTGCCGCTCGGATAGAAGCCGTCGTCCACATGACAGCCCACGCAGTTGCTGACCCGCTGCGGGTAGCGGATGTCGTCTATCGCGTGTTTTCGATGCAGGAAGTGCTTCACGTCCATAGGGCCACGGCTCGGTGAGCCGCCGCGCGCCGCGTTGGCATTGTGGCAGCTCTGGCAGGCCTCGATGGAGTCCGTGTTGCGAGCGCCGTGGAAACTGAGCGAATCGTGGCAGTCGTTGCAGCGGCCCATGTCCACGGAAACGCGTCTCGGTGTCGGGTTGCCAGGGTCATCAGTGATGGCGAAGAAGTCGTGGGCGTTGGTGATCCCAAGATTGCCGAGCGTCTCATCCAGAACGCGGCCTTCGAAGACGACCAGTCCTGAGCCGGTTGCGCCGGAAGCGACCGTACCCAGATCCAGGTCATAGGTGTTGTCTCCGTTAGGCACGGCGAGGAGATTGCCGTCGCCATCGTAGACGGACATCGCCTCCGGCTGACTGTTGTTCTGACCGTTGCCCGCATTGCCGTAGTCGCTGGTGTCCCAGCTTACGGACAGGCGGAGATTGCCGTCCGCGATACTCGGTGTGTTCGTCAGGTCGTAGGCCGAGTTTCCGTCGAGCGGATTGGTTACTGAGAAGGTGGCTGTCGGGGCAGCGCCAGGTCCCGGTGTGGTCACATTGAGCACGTTGTACTGATAGGCGGCGGCGGCCTCCCGCTCCAGAATCCGGTGCGCCTGGCGCACCTCCAGCCGCGAATTCGGATTGTTGGCATGGCAGCTCACACACTGGGTATTGTCTGCCGGAATGCCGCCGAGGGGGTCGTCGGGTGGTGCGCCATGGTTCTCGCCGCTCACGAAGTTGACGTCATCGTGGCAGGAGCCGCAGGCGGCGTCCGTGGGCATGGTGTACCAGTTGGAAGCATCCGGAGTTTCGGGATCGTCACCGTTATGGCAGTTGCTGCAGGCACGGATGTCCTGAGGGTGGACCACGTCGCCGTAGCAGTGCTGCGTGTCCCGGAAGCCCCAGATGCAGTAGTCGCCGCCGGCGATCACGCTGGGCAGGTTGGCGCCGTGATGGATCTTATGGGTCATCACGGTCATATCGACCGTGTTGCCGCTGTTGGCATCAGATGAGCCCGGATTGTGGCAGAGCACACATTCCTGCATTTCGAAGCGGGCGCCACCGTGCAGGCTCAGATTCTCGTGGCAGTTGTTGCAGGTGCCGGTGGCGGCCATATCACGGGAGAAAAGACCGGTGGTCGCGCCAGTGGAGGGCTGCCAGGTGTAGATCGGGTTCAGCACGGGAGCGAACCCGCGAATCTCGAAACTCACCCGATGGGTGAGTCCAGGCTCATAGGGCACGGCCAGGGGCTCGGTGACGGCAGTCACGTCCGTGGCGAAGGTGTAGCTGTAGGTGCCGTCGTCGTTGTCGACGAGCGTGCCAGCGGAACCGTTCTCAGTAGTCGCCTGAATCTTCGCTTCCGTGCCCGGGCCGACGCCTGGCTGTTCCAACCGATTGATGTAGCTCTGCCAGGCGCTGGCGTTGCCGTCGGTGCCCGGAGCGAGTCTTGCGATCTTGAAGCTGATAGCGCTGGCGGGCAGCTCCTTCACCGGATTGCCGTTCTCGTCAGTGAGGGAAAAAGTCACCACCGGTGGGCTGGCGATCTCCACGGATTGGATCTCGGCCTCAATCGATGCGGCGTTGCCGATGGTCACACCTGCCGGCGGCCCCGGTGGTCCGGGAGGTCCCGGCGGTCCCGGTGGTCCCGTATCGCCGTCACAGCCCGTCGCCAGCAGTACTATCGCCGCAAGACCTGCCAGGGTCTTCACGCGTGCGCCGAAGTCCCGACCCATATAACTCATGATCATGACCCTCACTTCCACTGCCAGGCGCCGGCAAGCGCCCGAATCACGTCCCGGCGACTGATGATACCCACCAACGCCCCGTCCTCGATGACGGGATAACGATGGTAGGGCAATTCGAGAAAGCGCTCGGCCGCCTGCACCAGACCGTCGTCGGGATTCAGAAACACCACATCCCTACTCATATAGTCTTTAACGAGGCCGCCATATTCGGAGTGATACGTAGCCTCGAGGGCGCTGCGAATGCAGTCCTTCTCAGTCAGGATCCCGACCACCCGGCCTGCATCGTCCACTACCGGCGCGCCGGCGATGTCGTTGTCGGCCAGCGTCAGCAGAGCCTTCAGCACTTCTGTGCCGGGGGTCAGGGTGACCAGGGTGCCTGTCGTCATGTAGTCACGGATCAGCATGATGCACCCCCGGCCCTGGGGCGTTCGTGCTCCGACCACTCGCTGTGCAACCGTCCGGGTTGCGGCAGCAGGTGCCGTTCACCGGCGTGCAGCCCACGGGCATGGGCGCCCGGCGCAGCATCTGTACAAGTAACAGCAGCCCGGTCACTGCAAGGAAAGCCACTACGCTGCCGATCAGGATCTCCATGTCAGCCTCCGAAGTCGTCCAGCAGGATGTTGTCCCGGTTCACACCCTGCTCGTCGAGCATGGCGATCACCGCGGCGTTCATGACCGGCGGGCCGCACATGTAGTACTCGCAGTCTTCCGGGGCCGGGTGATCCTTCAGGTAATTCTGCAGGAGGATGTCGTGGACGAAGCCGGTGAGTCCCGTCCACTCGTCCTCCGGCAGCGGTTCGGAGAGCGCCAGATGCCACTCGAAATTGGCGTGCTCGGCGGCCAGGGCATCGAACTCTTCGACGTAGAAGGCTTCCCGGAGGCTCCGGGCGCCGTACCAGAAGCTGATCTTCCGCGTCGAGTTCAACCGCTTCAGCTGGTCGAAGATGTGCGAACGCATGGGTGCCATACCGGCGCCGCCGCCGACAAAGACCATCTCCGCGTCCGTATCCCGGGCGAAGAATTCGCCATAGGGGCCGGACACGGTCACTTTATCGCCGGGCTTCCGGCCGAAGATGTAGGAAGACATGATGCCGGGCGGTGCGTTCGGCGCGTTGGGCGGCGGTGTCGCAATACGCACGTTCAGCATGATGATGTCGTCTTCTTCCGGGTAGTTGGCCATGGAGTAGGCCCTGAGGTCGGTCTTCTCGACCACCGACTCCAGCTCGAAGAGTTGATAGCGTTCCCAGTCTTCACGATATTCGTCGGCGATGTCGAAGTCCCGGTAGGGCTGCCGGTGTGGCGGGCATTCGATCTGAATGTAGCCGCCGGCGCGGAACGCCATCTTCTCGCCTGGGGGCAACTCCAGTACGAATTCCTTGATGAAGGTTGCCACGTTGTCGTTGGAGCGGACCGTGCACTCCCAGCGGTTGACGCCGAAGACCTCCTCGGGCACCTCGATTGCGAGATTGCCGTTGACGTTGACCTGGCAGGCGAGCCTTTCGCCCTCTCGAGCCTCCCGCTTGCTGATGTGAGATTTCTCCGTGGGCAGGAGCTCACCACCACCCTCGAGGATCTTCACCTTGCACTGCCCGCAGGTGCCACCGCCGCCGCAGGCCGACGGCAGGAACAGGGACTGCCCCGTGAGAACATTCAGCAGCTTGTCGCCGACCGGTACCTCAAGATCCCGCTCGCCGTTGACGATGATGTGTACGTCGCCGCTCGGTACCAGTGCGGAGCGGGAGAGCAGAATAATGACGCCGAGGGTGATCACGACGAGCGTGAAGAGCGCCACCGCAACGATGATTTCCAGCACGTCCTCCTCCTAGAGCTCGATGCCCGAAATGCCCATGAACGCAAGCGACATGAGCCCCACGGTGACGAACGTGATCCCCAGACCTTCCAGGCCTTCGGGCACGTCGGAATAGCGCATCTTCTCGCGCAGGCCGGCCAATGCGACGATGGCGAGGGCCCAGCCGACGCCGACGCCGAAGCCGTAGGCCATGCTTTCCGCGAAGTCGTAGTCCCGCTGCACCATGAAGAGTGATGCGCCGAGGATGGCGCAGTTCACGGTCAGGAGCGGCAGAAAGATACCGAGGGCTGCGTAGAGGGCCGGCAGGAATCGCGACAGGAACATCTCCAGGATCTGGACCATAGCGGCAATCACGCCGATATAGCTGATCAGGCCGAGAAAGCTGAAGTCCAGGTGCCCGAGCCCGGCCCAGGCGAGCGCGCCTTCGCGCAGCAGATTGTTGTAGATGAGATTGTTCAGCGGCACGCTGATGGTTTCCACGACGATCACGGCGGCACCCAGCCCGAGGGTGGTTTTCACCTGCTTGGAGACAGCCAGGAACGTGCACATGCCGAGAAAGAAGGCGAGGGCCAGGTTCTCGATGAGCACGGCTCGAAGGAAGATGTCGAAGAGCTCGCTCATGCGGAGTTCCTTGCGGCAACAATGTCTCCGGGACGTTCATCGGGGATTTCCCGCGTGTCGACGTCTTTGAATTCGCGGGCTTCGACCTGATCGGGCTTCCAGGCGCGAATGGCCCAGATGAGAAAACCGATGATGAAGAAGGCGCTCGGGGGCAGCAGCATGAGCGAATTCGGCAGATACCAACCGCCATCGGCAAGCAGAGGCAGCACTGGAAATCCGAGCACTGAACCTGCGCCGAACAGCTCCCGGATGAAGGCCACCACCGCCAGTACCAGCGTATAGCCCAGGCCGTTTCCGATCCCATCCAGCACGCTCATGGGGACCGTGTTTTTTACGGCAAAGGCCTCGGCCCGTCCGAGCACGATACAGTTGGTTACGATCAGGCTGATGAAGACCGAGAGGGTCCGCGCCACGTCCGGGGCGAAGGCCTGCAGCACCTGGTCCACCACGATCACCCCGGTGGCGATGATCGTCACCTGAATGATGATGCGCAGCGAGTTCGGGATGTAGTTGCGGATCAGACTGATGGCGGCGTTGGAGAAGACGAGCACGGCCGTCAGTGAGACACCCATCACGAGGGCAGTGTTGAGGGAGTTGGTGATGGCCAGCGCCGAACAGATGCCGAGCACCTGCAGGGTCACGGGGTTCCGGCTCACCAGGGGATCGAGCAGTGTTTCCTTGACTGCCATCAGTCTGCTCCCGCGTCCGGCTCTGGTCGCAGCGGTGGATTGCTTCCCAGGTAAGTGATGAACCGGCCGAAGCCTTCGGCCGAGAACCAGAAGCGTACCAGCGCAGCCACGGCGTTTGCCGTGACCGTCGCTCCAGACAGGCCGTCCACCTCATGCGTCGCCGCGGCACTGCTGTCATCCACCACGCCGCTGGCGATGCGGAAGCGAAAGTCGCCGCCGCTGCTGAAGAGCCTCCGGCCGGTCCAGCGGGCGTTCCAGGCTGGATCCTGTATCTGATCCCCGAGTCCGGCTGTTTCCGCCTGTTCATAGAAGGTCACAGCGGCAATCGTGTTGAGGTCGCCCTCCAGAGCCAGAAAACCGAACAGCGTCGACCACATGCCCTGACCGCTGATGGGCAGGATGATCCGATCCAGGCGGTCGTCGTCCCAGACGAGATACACCACCTCGTGCACGGCCCGCCGTCCGAGTCGTGCGGTATCTGCGTCCGACGGAATTGCCACGGATGCCTCCGGATTGCTGAGGGCCGCTCGCGCATTCACGGTGTCGGGATCGATGGCTGGCTCGAAGCGACCCGTGTTCAGGTTCACCACACGGACGTCGAGTGCCGTGACCGCGTTCAGGATCTGCTCGTCGCTCAGCCGCTCGTCGATCGGCACGAGGCCGGTCAGCGCCACGATGTTGCGGTAGCG
The DNA here is from genome assembly GCA_965230005.1 of Pseudomonadales bacterium. Classification (GTDB taxonomy): domain Bacteria; phylum Pseudomonadota; class Gammaproteobacteria; order Pseudomonadales; family Azotimanducaceae; genus SZUA-309. The sequence continues at coordinate 3,406,944 of OZ245934.1, read as the reverse complement.
CTGAATCAGCTCGTTCTGCAGCTGAATCGGCCGCAGCATGATGGCGGACACGCTGACGAGCACTGAGCAGGTGAGGGCCACCGTGAGCAGAATCAGGAGCGAACGGACCGGTGTTTCCGTCATGCTGCGGCCTCCCGGTGCTCTTCGCCTGCGCCGGTTGTGTCGGCGGCGGTGAGCCGTGCCTGACGGCGCTTGATGTTTCGCTCCACGACAAAGTAGTCGCACAGCGGTGCAAAAATGCTTGCCAGCAGGATCGCGAAGACGACACCTTCGAAATAGGCCGGATTGGTGAGCCGTACCAGTATGGTGAGGAGCCCCACCATCACCCCGAAGACCCAGCGCCCGGCTCTGGTAGTCGCCGCTGCCATCGGGTCCGTGGCCAGAAACACGGTCCCGAAGGCCCAGCCGCCGATGACCGCATGCCAGTACCAGGGTGTATCGAAGAGTGGATCGTCTGCGGGACCGATGGCCTGCAGGAAGCTCACGGACAGCACCATGCCGATGGCGGAGCCGGCCATGATCCGCCAGGAGCCGGAACCCGTGTAAATGAGCCAGGCAGCGCCAAGCAGGCAGGCCAGGGCAGAGGTTACGCCGATGGGACCTGGCTGGTTGCCGATGAAGAGCTGCAGCCAGCTGTAGTCGACGAGTTCCAGCCCGCGCACGCCCCCTTCCAGCACGGCGATTTCGATGGTGGTGAGATCCTCGAAGCCGGGTACGGGGACCCAGGTATCGGCGCCGAAGAGCACGCTAGAGTATGAAAAGGTCAAGAAGCTGAGGCCGAGCACCGGCGGGCTGACGATATAGCGGCCGGTACCGCCGAAGATCCCCTTGGCCACGACCATGGCGAAGATCATGCCGAGCGCCACCTGCGGAAGGGCAATGCTCGGCGGTAGTATCAGACTGAACAGCCAGGCGTTCGACAGCAGTCCTTCGTCGACCGGCTTGTTGCGGCCTACGGCGAAGAGCACTTCGCAGAGTGCCCCGGCGAGCAGTGCCGTGAGCAGGATCGGGACGAAGTAGAGCAGGCCATGCATCAGCCCGGCGCCGATGGAGCTGGGATCGAAATCGAGGCCAAGCGCGTGCATGAGTTGAGCCCGCCAGCCTTCGAGCTCGCTCCGGCCCAGCAGTTCCAGGGTCACGTGTATCTGGTCACCGAGATTCCAGCAGCCGATGAGCGCACAGGGAATCGAGGCGATCACGAAGTTGTTGAGCAGCCGCTGGGTGTTGTTCCGGTCGCGGACGTGCGGCGCGGTCAGCGTCGGCCGATAGCGGCTCCAGAGGAAGCGATCCCAGAGCACCCGCAGCGCATTGAGATAGGCATCCAGCTGTCCGGATCGCTGTGCCATCTAGCCCTCACGCTCAATGGTGTCGAGATTGATGCGCAGCACGGACCCATAGTCGTTCTTACCGGGGCAGATGAAGGAGCAGAGGGCGAGGTCCTCCTCGTCGAGCTCGAGGGCGCCGAGCGCCTGGGCCTGATCCGTATCGCCCACCAGCAGGGCGCGCAGCAGCGGCTCGGCCAGCATGTCGAGGGGGAGCAGTTTCTCGAAGGCATCCAGGGGTACGAGCGCCGTCGCGCGGCCGTTCTGATCCGTATCGAAAGGCACCCGGGCGCGTCCGCCCGTGGCCCGGGCGAAGGTGCCGGCGAAGCTGAAGCGGCCTTCCAGAAGCCGTCGCCAGCGCAGGGTCCGCCCGGGTCGCGGTCGAGGCAGGGCCGTGATCTGCAGATGGTGACGACCGAGCCAGGCCTCAGAACCCTCGGCAGTGCGACCGTCGAGCACGGACCCGGAGATGAGGCGCGGGCTGTCGAAAGCGTCGTCGGCGACGGTGCATTCACCGGCGGTGAGTTCCTCGATGGCCGCACCGAGCCGGGTGCGTATCAGGCGTGGTCGCTCGAATCCGGTGCCGCCAAGAGCCACTACCCGTTCGTGATGCAGCACACGGCCATCGAGCAGATGACCGATGGCGATGACGTCCTGATAGCCGACGTGCCAGACCGAGCGTCCTGCCCCGACGGGATGCAGGTGATGAATGTGCGTCCCCGGCAGGCCTGCGGGGTGCGGGCCTGCAAAGCTTGCTTGAGTGACGCCTGCTGGTACGGACAGCGACTCGGCGTCGGCGCTCTTGCAGACGTAAACCGGGCCGTCGCCCAGGTGCGTCAGCGCTTCGAGGCCGACCATGAAGGCGGCCTGCTGGTCCTGAATGATCGGCAGCGGGTCTGCGGCCAGGGGTCGTGAATCCATGGCAGTCACGAAGATGGCGTCCGGCACCGCTTCTGAATGCGGAACGTGACTGAAAGGGCGGGTGCGAAACGCGGGCCAGAGGCCGCTGGCGAGCAACCTCCCCCGGACCGTACCGGTTTCTGCCTGTGCAGCGGCTGTGCTGATATTGTCCGATGCAGGGTCGAGATCAACCACGACAGACTTCAGCACCCGTCGAGCGCCGCGGTGGATGGCGCTCACCGTACCGGTGCCCGGTGCGGCATAGACGACCGCTGGATCCCGCTTGTGTTGCAGCAGCGGTTGGCCCGCGGTTACCCGGTCGCCCACCTGCACCAGCATGCGCGGCTCCAGGCCGATGTGATCGGCGCCAAGCAGAGCTACGCTGCGTATCGTGGTACCCGCCTCAACTTCCGCTGCCGGGGCGCCAGCGATCGGAATGTCCAAGCCACGCCTGATCCTGAACTGCACGGCGTCCTGTTTCCTGCCCGTTTCCCCGGATATTACGGGTAATAGTGCCTGGTCTGAACGGTGGCTGCACTCGGCAGCGCTGCCGCGTCGAATGTGGTACTTAGTACTGCAAACTGCCTGGACGAACCTATGAACAAATTCCACCTCGCTTTGCTCTCGACGCTGCTCTTTGCCGCGTCGCAAGCCTTTGCCCTGGAGCCCACCGACTGCGCTATGTGTCATGTCGCGGCTGACCTTACCGACCTGGATGCGGACACGCTCCTTGCAGCCCTCACCAACGCCGACCTCGCCGTCCACGGGCGCTTTGCCGATGCCACAGAAGCGGAAGTGCAGGCACTTCTCGAGGCGTTGAAAGCCGGAAAATAGGGCGCCCCCGGCGTCAGACTGGCGCTCTGCCAACCGCCCAGCCTAGAATCGGGTCGGGAGGACGGGCTCAGGGAGGGGCAGCGTGCCGGTGTTCAAAGGCTATCCGGCGGAAACCCTCGAGTTTCTGCATGAGCTCGAGACAAACAACAATCGCGCCTGGTGGGACGAGAACAAAGCGCGCTACGAGGCCGTCGTGCGCGAACCATCGCTCGATTTCATCACCAGCATGGGTCCCGAAATCGCGAAGATCTCCGAGCACTTTCTCGCGGTGCCGAAGAAGGTGGGTGGGTCCATGATGCGCCCGCATCGCGACGTTCGCTTCTCGAAAGACAAAACGCCCTTCAAAACCAACATCGGCATTCAGTTTCGTCACGAGCAGGCGAAGGATGTGCACGCGCCAGGTTTCTACCTGCACATCGACAACACCGGCTGCTTTCTTGCTGCCGGCTGCTGGCGGCCGGAACCGGACGCCCTGAAGAAGATCCGCGAGCGCATCCACGAGCGGCCGAAGGACTGGCAGAAGGCGCGGGATGCCCGCGGCTTCCGGAACCTCTACGTCCTCGGTGGCACGAGCCTGAAACGGCCGCCGAGAGGCTATCGGGCGGATGATCCGATGATCGAAGACCTCATGCGCAAGGACTTCGTCGGTTCTACGGAATTCTCTGCCTCGGATATCCAACAGCGGGATTTTCTCAAGCAGTGCGCGGGTGCTTTCAAAAAGGCGGCGCCGCTCATGGGTTTTCTCTGCGCGGCGCTGGAAGTCCCGTTCTGAGAGCCCCTTTACAGGAGACCACACATGGCCATCGACCCCGGCCCTCACGATCTGGATAAGGTGCGCTACATACTGGCGCCGGACGGCAACGGCACGAACAAGCGCGTGAGCCCGAACTTTTACCAGGAGCTCGATACGGATTTCGGTGATTTCAGTGGCCACGTGCTGGTCCAGACTTTCACCTTCGAAGCGCCCTGGCCAAGTTGGGAGGTGCATCCGGTGGGTGATGAGTTCGTCTACCTGCTCGAGGGCGACACAGACTTCGTGCTCATGAAGGATGGTGAAGAAGAGGTGCTGCGGGTGAGGGAACCAGGCACCTATGTGGTGGTGCCGAAAGGCGTCTGGCATACGGCGCGACCACACGCGCGTACAACGATGCTGTTTTTTACGCCCGGTGCGGGCACCTTGAATGCAGAGACGCCGACGAGCTGAATCTGCTCAGTGCAGGGCCTGGCGGGGAACCGTGTCTGAATCCCCGTTAGGGGTGTGTTCGGCGGCGATGGCGGGTGCTTCGTCGTCGCTCGGAGCGACGGACCCGTCCGCCGCTGCACTTTCGCTGCTTTCCGGATCTGCCGGGGTGTCCGTCGCCGGCGCGGTGCCCGCGGCATCAGCGTCCGACGCCGTGCTTTCGTCGGGGCGGGCGTCCGAATCTCCGGCAGCTCTCGCCAGATCCTGTTCCAGGGCCTCGATGCGGAAATCCTTGTCGGCCAGCATGCTCTTGTAGACAGAGAGCGTTTGCGCGTTCTCGGCGACCTCAGCGGCGCTCTGTTCGATCCTGGCTTTCAGGGCCACGATCTCCCGCTCGAGCTCGTGGCGTGCATCGTCACCTGCCTGACGTTCGTCGTGGCGGGTCCGGAGCTGCTCGGTAAGCGCGTCGCGTTCGCCGGTGAGTGCTTCCAGCTGCTCGTTCAGCTCGCGGTTCCGTTTCTCCCGATCCTCGAGGGTGCCCTTCAGCTTCTGCATCCACTGCTGATGCTGGGCGACGTTCGACTGCAGATCTTCGATTTCCCGCTTGTAGGTGGCGGCCTGACGCTCCACGACCTCGCGTTCTGAGTCCATGGCCTCGACGCGCTTCTCGGTGAGCATGCGGCTGTCCTCGGCTTCCTGCCGGACCCCGGCCGTCGCGTCCTCGGCGGCCTTGAGCTTCCTCCCCGCTTCTTCGAGACGGCTGTCCAGCTCGGTCTTCTCCGCCGACAGCGTGTCGATGCGGAAGTCGCGATCCCGGATGGTGTTCTTCAGCGTTTCTTCGGCCTGATCCCGGCTGGCGAGGTCCACCTGGAGCGCATCGAGCTTCCGCCGTTCGTCGTCGAGGGCGGTGCGACCGGCTTCGACGTCAGCCTGAAGCCCTTTGACGATATCCAAGGTCGTGGCCAGCTCCGTATCCAGCGCGTTGATGCGTTCTTCGCGCCGGGCAACGGTGCCTTCGAGGACTTTCTGCTTTTCTTCGCTCGCCTGAGCGGCTGCAGTCTGCGCTGCCACGTCGGCCGTCAGAGCCTCGATGCGTGCGTTGCGCTCGGCCAGCTCGCCACGGATCGAATCGGCATCGTCCAGGTGTTTCTTGATGGAGGCTTCCCGGGCGGAAATGATTTCGTCTTTCTCGGCGATGGTCGCCTTGAGAGCGGGCACCTGCGCCTCGATCTCCGCCGTGGCGTCCTTCAGCGCGCGATTGGATTTGCTGCGCCGGTTGGCGAGATCCTCGAGCATCTCCTTTTCCCGGGTGAGTTCGGCCACCTGCTCGGAAAGGCTCGTGATGGTCTCGCCCTGTGCCCTGGTTTTTGCTTCGAGAGCCTGCACCTCTTCAGAGCTGGCGCCCTCTTCAGCGTCGGGATCGAGCTCGTGCGACCGTTCACCGGAGAGCAGCATTTCCAGCTCCTCGATGCGCTCATCGCGCTTGATGAGCGCGCCTTTGAGCTTCTCGTAGAGCGCTTCGGTCTTTTTCAGCTGCGTGGCGATGGCAGAGTCGCCTGGCTCGGCGGCCACTTCGTCCTCGAAGCCGTCCATCATCAGGTTGTCGTCCGCGTGGCGGACACCGCGAACGGCATTCAGCTCGGAGGTGAGATTCTTCACTTCCCGCTCGGCGCGGCGGAGTTCGTTGGCCTGCTTGTCCTGATCCCGGAGCATGCCGCTGGTGCGGTCCGTGAGCTCCTTGATCTCTTCCTGGAGGCGGGTGATCTGCTGGTCGCGATTCCGTACGGTGCTTTCGAGCTGAGGGACGGAGGCTTTCGCGTCGAGGACGTCGCGCTTGAGGTCCGCCTCGCGCTTCTTCGCACCGGCGTTGCTGAGGCGCCCGACGACGAAACAGAGCGCCGCCACGACCAGCACGAGGCCGATCAGGGCGGGAGAAGACATCAAGTTTGCCAGCAGTTCTTCGAGCATCGATCAGACAACGCTAAGCAGATTGACAATGCTCGCGGAACGGGCGCTGCATTGCCGCCTAACAGTTCTCAGCACGGTGTAAGCAAAGTATGTTGCCGCGGCACTTCTGTGACTCAGGTCTCGCTGACCGACCTGCGGTGACCGCGCGTCGGCTGCGGGCAACCGTTCACGGGCCTCGGCCGATGCTTTTCAGTGTTCGCAGGCCGGCGGTTACACTGGAGCCTGCGGAGTTCGGGGGCCGCCTTGCCGCCAAAGCAGCCGACAAAAAAACAGCCAGATAAGAGAAACCTGTTTTACCTTCTCCTCGCCTACTTCTTTGCGGGACTTGGGATCATTGGCGCTTTTCTGCCTCTGCTGCCAACGACGCCGTTTCTGCTCCTGGCGGCCTGGGCGGCTACCCGTGGTTCTCCCGAGCTGCACCAGTGGCTCTACGACCATCCGCGTTTTGGCCCACCGCTCATTGCCTGGGAGGAGAAGCGGGCAGTCAGTACCGGCGCCAAGATCACGGCGCTGGTGTTCATGGCCCTCAGCTGGACGATCATGCTCTTCATGACCGAAGGGGCACTGGTTCCAGCCATCACCGGGGTGCTGTTTCTCTGCGGCGGGACCTACCTCGCGACGCGGCCGGCACCGTGACCGCTCCGGGCCGGGCCAGTACAATGCCCGGCCCCTGAACTCGCAGGATGCGCATCAAGTGAGCACCGAACAATCAGCCGCCCTTGCGGACCTCGAGGAGACTCGAAGCCTCGGCCCGATCACCCATCTGCCGCTATGGTCCCGCTTTACCGCCGATCAGGTGGTGCCTGCTGCGACGGCGCTCCTGGATGATGTGGAGCAAACCTTCGCGGGTCTCGAGCGTGATGCGCAACCCACCTGGGACGGGCTCATAAACCCTCTGGAGCGGATTCACCTGCGTCTCGGTGCGCTCCTCGGACCGGTAAATCATCTGCTTTCGGTGAAATACGACGATGCGCTGCAGGCTGCCTACGATGAGATTCGACCGCGCTATGTTGCACTCTCGAGCCGCATGGCTCAGAGCCGTGCCATCTTCGATGCCATGGTTGCCCTGCGGGACGGCGAGGAATTTGCGAGCCTCGATGGCGCCCGGCAGCGGATTCTCACCGAGTCCATCCGCGGCATGGAGCGCTCCGGCGTGCACCTCGAAGGCGAGGCGAAGCGCCGCTACGAAGACATCCAGCAGCGCCTGTCGAGCCTCTCGAACGACTTCCGAACGAATCTCGTGAAAGAGGAGAAGGACGCCCGCGTGAAGGCGGGCGACGCCGCCATGGTGCGCGGCGTCCCGGAGCCGATTCTCGCCGCGGCGGCAGAAACGGCCGTTCAGGATGGCGAAGCGGAGGCCACGGCCGAAGCCGGTCCCTGGCACTTCATCGTCAATGGCGTGAACTACGTGGCAGTCATGAATCACGCCGAGGACGCCAGCCTCCGGGAAGCCTTTTACCGGGCATTCCGCAGCCGGGGCACGAGCGGGACGCTCGACAACCGTCCCGTCCTCGAGGAGATGCTGCGACTGCGGCAGGAAGAAGCGCAGCTCGTCGGCTTCGAGCATTACGCGGCGCTTTCCATCGACGCGAAGATGGCGGGCTCCGTGGACGATGTCTGGGCGCTGCTTGCCGAGCTCGAGGAAGCGGCGCGTCCCGCCGCTGAAAAAGAGCTCGAAGCCTTAGCGGCCTACGCCCGGGCCCGGGGCATTGCCGACGAGCTGGCGCCCTGGGACGTGCCCTACGTGGCGGAGCAGCTTCGCGAAGAGCGCTACGCCTACGACACGGAAGCGCTGCGTGCCTACTTCCAGATGCCGAAGGTGCTCGAAGGCCTCTTCTCTCTCACAGAACGCCTTTACGGCCTGGAAATCCGCGAGGTGGCCGCGGACTCGGTGCCTGTCTGGGACGATAGTGTGAGCTTCTACGAGGTCGTCGCCGAAGATGAGGTGATTGCAGGCTTCTATGTCGACCCTTACGCCCGCCCCGGTGAGAAGCGGGGTGGCGCCTGGATGAACACCGTCGTCGGTCGCAGCCGAGTCCTGGCTGACGGTGCCCGGGCTTCCAGTCTCCCCGTGGCTCTCTTTGTCATGAATGGCAGGCCGCCGGAAGCCGGCCGGCCGGCGCTCATGTCCATGGATGAGGTGCGCACGCTGTTTCATGAGTTCGGCCACGCCACGCAGCACATGTTCACTGAGGTTGAGGAGGGTGGTGCCGCTGGTATGAACCTCGTGGAGTGGGATGCGGTGGAGCTCGCCAGCCAGTTCAACGAGTACTGGATGGAGCACAAACCGTTCCTGCGGGCCATGACCGAACACGTCGACAGCGGCGAACCACTCGACGACGAGACCATCGACCGTATCATCGACAGCCGCAACTACCTCATCGGCAACGGGACGCTGCGACAGCTGCTGTTCGGCAAGACGGACCTGGCGCTGCATCAGCGCTACGGCCTTCCTGGGGGTAACGATCCGGCGAGCCCCTTCGAAATGGAGCAGGCGATCGCCGCGGAAACCGTCGTTACGCCGATTCTGCCGGACGAGACGCAGCTCCCCGCCTTCGGCCATCTCTTTGCCGGCGGTTACGCGGCCGGCTACTACTCCTATAAGTGGGCCGAAGTCCTGGCGGCGGACGCCTTTGCGGCCTTCAAGGAAGTTGGCCTCGAGGACGAGGCCGCCGTTGCCGAGGTAGCGGAGCGTTTCAAGCGCACGGTACTCGGCCTCGGCGGCAGTCTCCCGGCCGCCGAGGTGTACCGGCAGTTCCGCGGTCGCGATGCGTCTGCCGAGGCGCTCCTCGTCGATCAGGGGCTGCGTCAGTCATGAAGGCCGTGTTCTGCGAGAAGCTCGGCACCCCCGACGATCTGGTCGTCCGTGAGATCGACCCGCCGGGCGCACCCGGGGAAGGCGAGCTGAAGGTCTGGTTAAAGGCCCGCGGCGTTGCCTTCACGGACGTGCTCATGGCCGCCGGCGAGTATCAGGTGAAGCCGGAGCTGCCTTTCATCGTTGGCGGTGAAGGGGCTGGCGTGGTCACGGAAGTTGGCGCCGGAGTAACCGATTTCGCAATCGGCGATCGGGTGCTCTGCCCCGGGGGCTGCGTAGAGCAGCTGAACGTGCGGGCGGAACGGGCGACGAAGCTGCCGGACAGCGTCGACTTCGAACCGGCCGCGGCCTTCCGCGCCAACTATGCAACGGGGCTCTACGGCCTGCAGCGCGGCCGCCTCGTAAAAGGGGAGACACTGCTCGTGCACGGGGCTGCCGGTGGCGTCGGGCTCGCCGCCGTCGATCTCGGCAAGCATCTGGGTGCCACGGTGATCGCGACGGCGAGTACGGAAGAGAAGCGGCAGGTGGCCCTGGAGATGGGGGCCGACCACGTCATCGACTACACGCAGGGCTTCCGGGAGCAGGTCAAGGCGCTCACCGGCGGCCGCGGTGCCGATGTGATTTACGACCCCGTCGGCGGCGATGTTTTCGATGAGTCCATGCGCTGTATCGCGCCCTTCGGTCGGATCCTGATCGTCGGCTTCACCAGCGGCCGTCCGGCGCTGGCGAAAACCAATCATCTGCTCATCAAGGATGCGGAGCTCATTGGCTTCACCCTCGGCGCACTCTCGCGACACGACCCGGAGTGGGTGGCCCGGAATGCGGCGGAGCTCCTGGAACTCCTCGCCGAGGGGAACATACGCCCCTACATCTCGCACACGTTGCCGCTCGAGCAGACCGCCGAGGCGCTGAACCTGATCCGCGAGCGGAAGGTCATCGGTAAAGCCGTGCTGACCTCCTACTGAAGACGCTGCTGAGCGCAGCGCATTTAACCGTACGAGAATGCCGTACTGAAATGCCGTACAGGAATCTGACATGACAACGCACGTACCCGGCTGGTTCAAGCGGGCGCTTGATGTGCCTTTCGAAGATCGCACCGTCGAAGTGGGCGGTGTGCCCATTCACTATCTCTACTGGCCGAGCCACGTGGCGGACGCACCTCGTCCGGGACTCGTGTTCGTGCATGGCAACGGCGCCCACGCGCACTGGTGGACCTTTCTCGCGCCCTTCTTCCTCAACGAATATCAGGTAGCAGCGATCGATCTTTCCGGAGCCGGGGACAGCGGCTATCGGGACCACTACACGCCGGAGCAGTTCGCCGAAGAAGTCATCACCGTTGCCGCCGACGCCGGCTTCGGCAACGACACCATCGTCGTGGGACACAGCTTCGGCGGCTTCATCACTTTGAAAACGGGCCTTCTGCACAACGACGTGCTGGAAGGCATTGTGCTGGTTGACTCCGCCGTCCGGCCGCCGGACTACCAATGGGAACGGGATCCCCGCCGCTCACCGATCAAGCCGAAGCGTGTTTACGACAGTTTCGCTGCAGCGCATGCCCGCTTCCGCCTCATGCCGCCGCAGGATTGCTCCAATCAGTTCATCCTCGACTACATCGGCGAGCACTCCCTGAAAGAGACCGACGGTGGCTGGACCTGGAAGTTCGACGACGGCATGTTTCGGAAGTTCGAATTCGGCACGAACATGCACGAGGAACTCGCGCAGCTGCAGTGCCGGGTGGGGGTGATCTACGGCGAGGACAGCTATCTCTTCAGCCAGGACATCGCCGACTACATGTTCAAGGTGCTCGACGAGTCCGTGCCCTTCGTTGGCATCCCCGAAGCTCAGCACCACCTCTTTCTCGATCAGCCGCTGGCCTTTGTGAGTGCTCTGCGCACCCTGCTCGCAGAGTGGCGCCATTCACGGCCGAACAGACTCAACGTCTAGGGAAGCCGGCACTTGCGGAGGTCTGCAAAGCGCAGCTAGCGGGAAGATCGCTTCAGAAAGCGAGCCTTGTCTGCTCCGAGCGGTGACGGCGGACGCTTCCAGCCGATGTCCAGGCCCTCGGCCTCGAGCGCCGGGCGCAGGTAGCTGAGCGGCCCCCAGGCGGAGTCCATGCGTGCGGAGTAGGCTTCGATTTCTTTTTCCTCGGGCGGCCGCGCTTTGAAGCGGTCACGCTCGCCAAGACTGCGAACCCACATGCCCGTGCGCGCCAGAGACACCCGGACCCAGTAGCTGCCACCGGTTCTGGCGCGACGCTCGAGGGCGGCCAGGGCGCCCAGCGCGGCAAGATAACCGGTGGTGTAGTCGTTGACGGCCGCCGGCAGCAGGGTTGGTGACTCCCGCTTCTGATAGCGGCCCTGGCGAACGGCCATGCCGGTGACGGTCTGGGCGAGCTGCTCCCAGCCGGGCCGCGGCCGCCACTCCCCTTCGTGGCCGTAACAGTTGATGGACACATAGACGAGACCCGGTCGGGCGGCGACGGCGTCCGCGACGCCGAAGCCCAACCGGTCAAGGGCGCCGCTGCGGTAGCCCTGCGAGAAAACGTCGGTCTGTTTCAGCAGCCGTGTGAGCTGTGCTTTGTGCTCGCGCCGTTTCAGATTGAGGTGGCAGGCGCGTTTGCCGAAGCCCGTGTCGACCGCGAAGAGGGGCACGTGCGGCAACCCTGGTGCCCCGACCCGCAGGGCGTCTGCACCGTAGGCGGCAAGGGTTCGTGCGCAGGTGGGACCGGCCAGAATCCGCGTCAGATCCAGTACCCGGCTCCCTGCCAGAGGGCGGGCCGGATCGGTGATCGGCAGCGGCTCCGGCGGGCTGTCCCCAACCTGAATGATCTCCACCACGGGCGTTGCCGCGAGCCTTCGACCGGCGGCAGAGGTGTCCCACTCCGAGGCCGAGCGGGCCATGGCGCCGCAAAGGCCAGCCTCGGCGATGGCTGCCTCGAGCTCGGCGGCCTGCCAGCGGCGGATCGCACGGCGCACCTTGCTGGCGTTGTCCGGTACCTGAAGGAGCTCGAGCAGTCCCTGAGTGTTGTGCGGAAAGCCCGGATGCAGATAGATGTAGCGATCGTCCTTCGTCGGGTAAAACCCGGCAACGGCCGTACGCTCCTCACCGGCGATGCGCGGGCCGATGGCCTTGTCCGGATCCTGGAAGCGCAGGAATGCAAAGCTGAGCAGCGAGGCTTCTGCATGCCGGCTTTCGAGGCTCAATGGTGCACTGGAACCGCCGAGGTTTCGCGCGATTACGGCACCGGCGGCGAGCGCCGCGGCGGCGGCTTCCGCGGCGCGATAGGGGGTGTCCAGGGCCGGCTGGCGGGCTCGAAAGCCCATGGCCTCCGACGACGCCGTCGTACCCACGGAATCGAGGAGCGTCCTGACGGCGCTCTCGAAGACGGCCCGACTCGTTCGGCCGCTCGTCACCCTGCTGTGGCCAACCTTGTCATGGTTGGATTATGGCAGGGCACGGCTGTTCAGTCGGCGGTGGTCACATTTAGAGACAGTTGCACGAGGCCGTCCTCGTTGAGTTCGACCTCCGTCGCGGGGCTGCGGGTGATGCGGTCTTCCGTGAGCGCGGCGTTGCTGGCGAGCTCGAGGGCGATGGCGTCGGCGCGCCGCTGGGCCAGCAGATTCAGTTCCAGTTCGGGAACCTCCTGAGCATCGATGAGCGCTTCGCGCAGGTCGGCGACATAGGCGGGCTCGTCGAACTGCTCGTCGCCCGCCTCATCGATGCGCCGATGAGCCGCCGCGACGGTGTCGAGGTCGAGGGGGGATTCTGCTCCGGTCTGCATTGGCACGATGACCTCCCGAAACAGCGCCTCGAAAACCCGCCGCTGCCGCTCCATGAGCAGCGTTTCCCCGTCATCTTCCGTCTCGAGGCGGCGGGCGACCTCGGCGTCGACGGCCAGGGCCTGCAGAGCGGCTGTATCGTCACTGGGGGCAAGCACCCCGGACAGTTCCAGGACGAGCTGCGGACGCTGCTCCAGGGCGTCGCCCAGTCGGGTCAGAACCTCGCGCTGCGGCGGTGTGAGGTCAGCTCGCCCCGGCTCGAAACCGATGGCCTCGATTTCTTTCGCCTCGAGGCCCACGAGAGACCCGAGCAGCCGGAAGGGCGCCGTGGCGAGGCCGAGGATCACGTTGGAGAAAGCCTGGCGTACGGCACCCCCATAGCTGAAGGAAGGGTCATCCAGGGTGCCGGATACGGGAAAGCTGAAATCGAGTTCCCCGGAGGGGTCTTTCAGCAGTGCCACCGCAAGGTCGAGGGGGAGATCCATGGCGCCAGGCTGTTCCACCTTTTCGCCCAGGGTGAGATCGCGGACCACGAGCCGGTTGTTGCCTTCGAGCCTGCCTTCGTTGAGGCCAACGGTAATGGTCAGATCCGTGCGGCCCTCGGCAATGCGCCGGCCGGCGAACTTGATGGTGTAGGGGCTCATGCGCGGCAGATCGACGTTGTCGAAATCCACGACCACGTCAGTGGTCGAGGTGGGCGCGAAGGGATTCAGCGCACCGGTGACAGTGAGTCGTCCGTATTCGTTCACCTGCCCTTCGAGATCAACGCGGGCCGGCTCTGAACTGGTCGTGGAAAGGGTGCTGGTGGACCCGCCAAGGCCTGAGATGTTCGCCTCGAAAGGCAGCGGCAGGGCCAGATCGGTGAAGCGGGCACTGGCGTTGCTGATGTTGGTCTGGCCGATGCTGAAAGCCGGGGGTTGGGCAGCCTCCTTCCGGTCCCCAGGCGCGCTTGGGCTTTCCGGGCCGGCGTCTTCGGAACCGGCAACGTCGTCCGTGTCTGCTTCCTGTGTCACCAGCGTCCGGGCGATGTTGGTGCTGCCATCCTGTTCGATTTCGATGCGGGCGTAAGGCGCCTCCAGGGTCACCACGGAAAGCGCGATCTCGTTCTGGTCCGCCTCGATCCGGTCGACGTGGAGGCGGGTCCAGGAAAGCAGCGCCTCTTCCTGTACCTGATCGATCAGGGAGAGATCTCTGAGTTCCAGATCGCCCTCGTAGCGATAGGGATTATCCGGACCGCTTGAGAAGGTGCCCGTGAAGTCGATGGTGCCACCGGCCAGGCCGATTCTCGCGAAGGTGCTGAGGTAAGGCTGCACGGTTGCAAGCAGCAGTCCGGCACCCGCGACTTCTGCGGCGAGTACCGGCTCCGGCAGGATCTGCAGGGTGCCGTCGAGCGTCACCGTGCCCCCGAGCGACGGTCTGAGCAGGAGGGTCAGGGGCATGGTTGCGTTTTCGGCGTTGCTGAGCGCCTGCAGGCTGAGGTCGAATTCGCTGACCCGAAGATTGCCGTCCGGGACGCTTGTATCCGTGTGTGCCAGGGACCAGTCCGTGAGGCGCAGCGCATCGGCCGTCAGCGCCCAGGGCGCCGCATCTTCGCTGACCTCGGCGAGGGCGGCTTCGCTGCTCGGGGGTGGCGCCGCCGCGCCCTCTGCTGGCGGAAAATAGCCGCCGCTTTCGCGTCGATAGATGTCTACCGCGACCCGGTCGAAGTGAATGTCGTCGAAGTGCACGGCGCGCTCGGGCCAGCGCAGGGAGCCGCCGCTGACGTTGAAGGCGTCCACCTCCACCAGGTGCGGATAGTCCGGCTGATTGACTGCAAGACCGGTGAGCGTGCCGCCCAGGTTCTCGATCGCCAGGCTCAGGACTCCGGTTCGATCAACGGCAAAGCGATAGTCGAGGCTGGCCGCGAGGTCGCCTCCATCGAAGCTTACCGGCAGGGCGAGCTGGTCCCGGAAGTAGCGGAACAGCAGCGGCGTATACGAACCGGTGACCCGCAGTTCCCCGGCCAGGGCAATGGGGTTCACGGTCAGCGTGCCGGTCCAGGCCACTTCCGCACCGGATTCCGTGCGTATCACCACCTGCTGATTCCCCTGCTGGTCCGGCAGCGTTGAGAGATCCGTTACCTCCAGGTCGATCGGTGCGAAAACGGTGCTGAAGGTTTCACTCGGCACTTCGTCGGTGAGCTCGATGCTGCCGCGAACGATGCGCAGGTCGGCGATGATCAGTCGGGGCAGCGCCGGACCCTCTCCAGCAACCGCGGCGTCTTCCGCCGGCGTCTGGCTGGGCTGGCTCGCACCCGGATCTCCTGCGGCGCCGGACGCCGTCCACCGATCGGCGAGATCATGGAAGTTCGTGCGGGTTTCCTCGTAGCGGATGGCGCCGAGCACCGGCTCGATGAGGTGAATCTCCTTAAAACTCGCTGCCCAGCGAAAGAGGCTCGAGAGCTGGAAGTTGACGTAAAGGCGCTCGAAGGCAAAGAGCGTCGAGCCATCTGCCTCACGGATAACAAGCCCGTCGATGGTCAGGCTCAGCGTGAAAGGATTGATGGCGAGGGCCTCTAGCTCCGTGTCGAGGGCCAGCCGCTCCTTCAGCGTGCTGACCAGCGTACGCTCCGTGAGCCACGGGGCCAGAAAGAAGCCGGCGAGCGCGTAGAGCGCAATCACCCCTGCGGCGATGAGACCCCGCTTCTGCCACGGATTCAGAGGCTGCCTTGCCATGGTCGACTCCCTGTCGCTGGCCGGTTCGTCGTGTTCAGTCGGCGCGGCGGTAGACCACGGTGCCGCCGAGGATGGTCATGTCGACCGTCGTCTGCGGCAGGGCTTCGTCAGGGACCGTGAGCAGGTCCTGGCTCAGCACCACCAGGTCGGCGAGTTTGCCCGGTGTCAGGCTGCCTTTGATGTCTTCCTCGAAAGCAGCGATGGCGTTGTTGATCGTATAGCTCTCGAGGGCCTCCTGCCGGGTCATGACGTGTTCCGGAAAGAAGGGCGTGCCGTCCTTGGTGAGGCGGGTGACAGACGCGGTGTAGGACGCGATGGCGTCGATGGGTTCCACGGGTACGTCCGTGCCGTTGCCGATCAGGGCGCCGCTTTCGAGGAGATCCCGCCAGGGGTAGGAAGTCACGCGGGTGCGTTCCTCACCGAGGCGCGAGGGGATCCAGGGCCCGTCAGAGGTGCAGTGCACGCCCTGCATGGCGGCGATGACGCCGAGTTGACCGAAGCGGGGCACGTCGGCGGGATCGATGTGCTGGGCGTGCTCAATGCGCCAGCGCAGGTTTTTGCCATCGGCACCCGTGCGCTCGAACACGCGCTCGTAGAGATCGAGGGTCTCGCGGTTGGCGCGATCGCCGATGGCGTGCGTATTTACCTGATAGCCGTGCTTCACGGCGATTTCAGCAGTTCCTTCGATGTCTTCCACCGGTTCCAGCACCAGGCCGGCCGTGTGGTCGAGATCATCGTAGGGTGCGAGCAGCCAGGCACCGTGGGCGCCCAGGGCGCCGTCGATCTGGCGTTTGATGGAGCGTACGGTCAGAAAATCGTTGCCCTCTGCCACCATGCGATAGTCGGGCAGGCGGGCGTCCATCTCCTCGTTCGTGTGGCCGCGCACCATGACGTAGAGGCGGATTGGCAGGGCGCCTTCCGCTTCCAGGGTTTTGAAAAAGTCGATGGTCTCGAAGGAAGCTCCGGCGTCGTGGAAGGAGGTCACGCCATGGGCGAGCGCTTCCTGGCCCGCCAGAAAAACCCGTTCGCGCATGACCTGATCAGCCTCATCCGGCGTCATGCGTGACTCGTAATCCGCCACGGCGTCGTCGAGGAGCCGCTGCGCCGTTTCCCGCAGCAGGCCCGTCGCCTTGCCGTTCGCGTCGCGGACGATGGTGCCGCCGTCCGGGTCCGCCGTGTCGTCCCCGACGCCGGCGGCGGCCAGAGCCGCGTCGTTGGCGAAGGCGGCATGACCGCTGGCATGTCCGAGCAGCACGGGGTTATCCGGGGCAACCTGGTTCAGCGTTTCGTTCACGGGCACGCCTTCCACGGCATCGTCCGGCAGCGAGTCCCATTTGTCCTGGTGCCAGCCGCGCCCGAAGATCCATTCACCGGGCTCTGCCTGGTCGACGGCAACGGCCACCATGTTCACCACTTCCTCCCAGTTACGCACCGTGTTGAGGTCGAGGATCTGCTTGGCCCGTCCCAGGCTCATGTAGTGGCCGTGGCCTTCGATGAAGCCCGGCATGACGAAGCGGCCGTCGAGCTCGATGACGTCCGTCCCTTCACCGATGTGGGCGCTCATGGCGTCGTTGCTGCCAACGGCGAGCACCTCGCTGCCCAGCACCGCGATGGCTTCCGTTTCTCCCAGCTCGGGATCCACGGTGGCGACCTTACCGCCGCGCAGGACCAGGTCTGCAACGACGGGCGCGGTGTCAGGCGCATCGACGCTGCTTTGACTGGCCTCCTCGCCCTGACTGCAGCCGCCGACAGCGGCCAGGAGCACGAGCGCTAAGCAGGAAAGGATGGGCGCACGTCGCGGCGCCAGAGCGAGCTGGAACATTGGGTCTTCCCCCGGGAAGTGAGCGCGAAAGCCTCGCAGATGGTCAGGGGGAAGGCAACAAGCCCGGCGACCGTCAGTCCACGGTGGCCCAGCATTCGACTTCGACGCGGCCTCCCAGGGCCAGACCGTTGGCGCCGAAGGCGCTCCGGGCAGGTTTGTCGCCCGGGAAGAAAGTCACGTACACCTCGTTGAAGACCGGCCACTCGTCAATGTCGGCGATCATCACGGTACATTTCACCACGCGATCCAGCGATGAGCCGTTGGCTTCGAGGATTCGCTGGATGTTCTCGAGGGCCTGCTTCGCTTCCGCACGGATGCCGCCGGGGACCAGCTCCAGGGTGCCCGGGGCGGTGCCGAGCTGTCCCGACAGAAACAGCAGATTGTCGACCCGAACCGCATCGGAGAAGGGTAAGCCCAGCGCCCTGGTGCTTTCGGACGGCAGGAACTCGACCTCGGCGGCGCGAAGCTGGGGTGCAGGGCCAGCGAGCAGCAGCAGAGCGGCGATGAAGCTGGCAGCAGTCAGTGCGGGGCGTGGCATCATAGTCGGACCTCCTCTCGCCGGGGACTATAGCAGGGAGCCACCATGAGCAACGCAGCCTTCGGCTGGGGCCACATCAACGTCAACGTCAGTAATCTCGATCGGTCCGTCGCCTTCTACGAGCAGCTCGGCTTCCGCCGGTTCATGCCGGCGATCCCCTACCTGAAGCTGCAGGAAGCGCAGCCTGGTGCGCTGCACGAGGATTCTGCAGCAGCTCTGGGCCTGCCGGCGGGGGTGCGTGGTCGAGCCTGCATCATGGAACTGGATGACGGCTTCCCGAAGCTCGACCTCACGGAACTTGCCACAGGATCCCAGTCGATGCCGCTGGCGAATGCCGATCTCGGCCTGGTCCGGATCTGTCTCGTCTCCCGGGATCTGCCGGGTGACTACGAACGCCTGACGGCCGCAGGCGTCGAGTTCCTCTCCGCCCCGGCCCCGGCTGCGAACGGCCTTGCCGACCTCGCAATCTGCCGGGATCCAGATGGCACACTCATCGAATTGCTGCAGGTCTATCTGGACCGCTGGGCTCAGCTCGCCGATGATGCCTGATCCGGGTCTGATAACAGGAGAGAGGACGTGAAGGTAGGTCTGGCATTTGCGAGCAGCATCGGCATCGATGGCACAACGGCTCTGGATATCTGTCGCCGCGCGGAGAGCGCCGGCTTCGAATCGGTGTGGGGCGGGGAGCACGTCGTGCTTCCGGACAAGATCATGTCCAAGTACCCCTACACCGAGGACGGCAAGATCCCGGCGGAGCCGGACACGCCGATTCCCGACCCCCTAATCTGGCTGGCCTTCGCAGCCGCGGCCGCGCCGACGCTGCGCCTCGGCACCTGCATTCTCATCGTCCCCCAGCGCAACCCGCTGATCCTCGCTAAGGAGCTTGCAACGCTCGATGCCATCTCCGGTGGCCGGGTGGAGCTCGGCCTGGGTGTTGGCTGGCTGGAGGAAGAGTTTGACGCCCTCGGAGTTCCCTGGGCACGGCGCGGCGCCCGCAACGACGAATACATCGAAGCCATGCGCGCCCTCTGGGCAGGTCCGCATGCGGAGTACCACGGCGAGTTCGTGGATTTCGAGCCCGCCACCTGCAGCCCAAGGCCCGTCAACGGCAACATCCCCGTGATCGTTGGCGGCGATACGGATGCTGCCATCAATCGCGCCGTGCGCCTGGCGGACGGCTACTTCCCCGGCGAGGGTGACTTCGAGCGCCTCGGCGCGCTGCTCGGGCGTCTGCGTGCGGCGGCGGAGGCGGCGGATCGCGATCCGGCGAGCATCAAGGTCAACGCCATGTTCGGCATGCAGATGATGGATCCGGCTGCGGGCGTGGAACAGATGCTGGAGCTCGGCGTCGACCGCATCATGGTTCCCGCCTTCTTCTTTGCCGGTGACGGTGGACTCGACCGCCTGACTGAGTTTGGGGAAACGGTGGTGCCGCTCGCGAGCGGCGGCTGATTCCGGCAGCGAGCCGATGCAGGCCTGGCAACGGCCTGAAGGCCAGCAGCGCGTTGCACGGCTGGGCGGATCAACGGGGGAAAACGGGCGCCAGCAGTGGGATCAACTCCCGTGCCCCCGTTTTCGTCAGGTGGTCCGTATCGTGGTAGAACAGGGCGCCTCCGCTCCGGATCCGGCAGCTCCCGTCGGCGCAGAGCAGCTCGTCGGGTCGCAATACCGTTGCCCCGTGGCGCGCCGCCGCAGCCTGCAGCATGGTAATCGTGCGACCGTTTCTGAGGTCGAAATCGGCCTGCGTCGGCGCGATGGTCACCTCGTCGAGCAGCGATCCGAGACGCTCCCGCTGCGCCATCGTTGCGGGGACGTGCCAGCCGACTTCCGGAATGGGACCGATGAGATAAACCCGTCTGCCGGGTCGGCTGATGGCGGTAAGGGTATCGTCCAGGGCGAGCTCCACCACCTCGGCGTTGCTGAGCCCCGGGGCACCCTCGCGACAAAATCTCAGCGCAGCGCCGCCGCCCTCGAAGCCGTAGGGGGACTGCTCCACGGCCTTGGTCCAGCGTGCCGCGAGAAACACCGTGTCGATCGCGGCATTCTCTTCGAGGAGTGAGAGGGTCCGCTCGATGCTGGCTTTGCAGGATTTGGCGATCACGTGCTCGAGGTAGTACCCCTTCAGCGGCGGGCAACCGCCGCGAAGCAGGGCCTTGCCCGGAACACCGTATTTTTCCGACAACACCTGGAAGGCGGCCAGCATTGACCCGGCGTGGGAGTCGCCCCAGACAACGTAGCGCGGCTCGCCCGGCGGTCCGAGCTCGCAGCGCTCGCCGCGGCGCAGACAGCTGCTGTCCCGATCCTGCTTTGCCGCCAGATAACCGCGCGCCGTTTCCGAGAATCGCCATTCCGCGCCGTCGGTGAGGTCCGTGAAAAGCCCCACGACAATGGCCAGTGACACGGCCGCGGCAACGCCGCGGAACAGTGTCCTTCGCGGTATGCGTTCTGCGCGCCGGAACGGTTGCTCGACACAGCGCCAGCTCCAGAAGGACAGGAGCGCCGTCAGGCTCAGCAGCGTGACGATTTCCAGGGCGGTGAACGGTCGCACCAGGAGATGCCGGGCGAATACCAGCAGCGGGAAGTGCCAGAGATAGAGTGAATAGGAAATCAGGCCGATGCCCCGCCAGGGGGGCAGGGCCATGAAGCGGCTTGCGGCGTTGTCAGTCTGGCCGCCGTAGATGATCAGCGCAGCGCCGAGGCAGGGCAGCAGGGCGGCGCTGCCGGGAAAAGGCGTCAACTCATCGAAGGTCCCAACGGCGAGGAGAATAAGGCCGATACCGAGCGTGGTCACCCCGGCGCCCACGGCAGCCGTGGCGGGCCGCGGTAGCGTCGTCACGGCCAGCAGCGAGCCGATCATCAGCTCCCAGAGCCGGGCCGGGAGCAGATAGAAGGCTGCGCTGTTATTGGCTCCGACCTGCCAGTCGGCGAAGGCGAAGCTTGCGAGCGCGGTGGTGCCCAGCAGCCAGGGCAGGGAGGTGCCGCGGCGGAAGGCGAGCAGCAGTAGCAGCGGCAGCAGCAGGTAGAACTGTTCTTCCACGGCCAGGGACCAGGTATGCAGTAGCGGATGCAGCTCCGCCGGTCCCTCGAAATAGCCGTCTTCCAGATAGAAAAAGAAATTGGAGACGAAGAGGGCGCTCGCGATCACGCTTTGCCCGAAGTCCTCCAGGTTCTCCGGAACCAGAATCACCAACGCCAGCGGTACGCTGAAGGCAACCACCAGGAACAGGGCCGGGAGGATTCGCCGGGCCCGGCGTTCGTAAAACCGGGCCAGAGAGAAGCGGCCTTCGCGCTGCTCGCTGACGATGATGGAGGTGATCAGAAAGCCTGAGACGACGAAGAACACGTCGACGCCAACGAAGCCGCCTGCGAAGCCCGGCACCCCGGCGTGGTAGAACAGCACCGGCAGCACGGCCAGGGCGCGAAGCCCGTCGATGTCCGGCCGATAGGTGAGCGCCCTGCTCACAGCCGGGCGTCGGGGTGGTCGGTGGGTACGGCAGGACGCAACACGAAGTCAGGCGCGGAGCAGATTGCCCGGGTCGGTGTAGGGCAAACCCGTGGCTGCAGCGACGGCCTTGTAGGTCACCTCGCCACGGTAGACGTTCAATCCGTTCAGGAGGTGTGGGTCGAGAGACAGGGCCGTCTCCGCGCCCTGGTTGGCGAGCGCCAGCGTAAAGGGCAGGGTGGCGTTGTTCAGTGCGAAGGCTGAGGTTCGGGCCACGGCGCCGGGCATGTTGGCCACGCAATAGTGCACGACCTCGTCCACCACGAAGGTCGGCTCCGAATGGGTGGTGGGCCGGGAAGTCTCGGCGCAACCGCCCTGATCCACGGCGACGTCCACGAGCACCGAACCGCGCTTCATGTCCCGCACCATCTCCCGGGTGATGAGCTTGGGCGCTGCCGCACCGGGGACGAGCACGGCGCCGACCACCAGATCCGCCGCGGCAACGAGTTCGTGCAGCATGTCGACGGTGGAGAACGCCGTATTCAGTGCCGGACCGAAGTGCAGGTCGAGCTCTGCAAGGCGTGGCAGAGACAGGTCGAGAATGGTGACGTCTGCTTCCATACCGAGCGCAACCCGGGCTGCATTCGTGCCGACGACGCCGCCGCCGATGACCACCACGCTGGCCGGAAGCGTACCCGGTACCCCCCCGAGCAGCATGCCGCGCCCACCCTGCTCGATCTCCAGACAGTGAGCCCCGGCCTGGACGGCCATGCGCCCGGCGACTTCACTCATGGGTGCCAGCAGCGGCAGGCCGCCCCGAGCGTTGGTGACGGTTTCGTAGGCGATGCAGGTGGCGCCGGAATCGACCAGGCCGCGGGTGAGCGCCGGATCCGGTGCGAGGTGCAGATAGGTGAACAGAATCTGTTCCGGCCGGAGCATGGACACTTCCGCGCTCAACGGCTCTTTCACCTTCACGATCATGTCCGCCTCGGCGAATACCTCTGCCGGCGTGGCAACCAGTCGTGCCCCGGCGCGCTCGTAGTCGGCGTCCTGTAAGCCGATCACTTCTCCGGCACCCGCTTCCACCAGCACCTCATGGCCATGCACGGTCAGTTCCCGCACGGAGGCAGGCACGAGGCCAACGCGGTGTTCGTCGGGTTTGATTTCTCTCGGCAGGCCAATGCGCATGGGGTCTCCCGGGTCTACTGATCCGTCCTGCGGCAGCCTAGCTCAGGTGGCCGCGACCGGGTAGCCGACTTATCCTGTGACGGCCTTCCTCAATGAGAGTGAACTCGCCATGACGAGACTGCCGCTGCCCTTTGCACTGGCCACCCTGCTGCTCGCGTCGATGACCTATGCCGAGGGGCTCCGACTCTCGGAGCCGGTTGCTGAGGACGAAGTGAGCGAGACCTTTGGTGAGCGCCTGGATGAGAACCTGCCAACCATGAGCCTGGGGCAACTCGTTGCCGCGGCGGAGCAACACCTCGAGCAGCCCGTGCTGGTGGAAACCCGGGTTGGAAAGGTCTGCCAGAAAAAGGGCTGCTTCTTCCTGGCCACCGAAGGCGACCTGGCGGTGCGGGTGTCCTTCAGAGATTACGGCTTCTTCGTGCCGACGGATACCGGGGGTAAAACGGTCACCCTGTCCGGCAGGCTCGTGCAACGCGAAGTCTCCGCAGAGCAGGCGGCGCATTTCAATTCGGATCTGGACTCGGGTGCGGTCGCAGCGGGCGTCGTTTACGAGATCGTCGCTGATGGTGTTCGTGTCCCCAAGGCGAGCTGAACCGCTGAAAGGGAATGGAGCGGGTGAAGGGAATCGAACCCTCGTCATCTGCTTGGGAAGCAGAGGCTCTACCATTGAGCTACACCCGCCTGGCGCACTGACGGCGAAGCGGAACGCTACTCGAACTGCGAACGCTTGGGTAGGGGTTCGCTCGGATGTTGGCCCGCCGGGCCAAGACCCGTTCTCCCGGATCAGTCGCTGATGCCGAGGCGCCTGAGGTCAACGATCGCGGCGTCGTAGTTCGCGCGTGCGATGTGCCGCTCGAGGTCGGCACCGTAGTATTGTACGAGGGCGTTGGCCGCCGTCTCCTCGCGGATATTCACCAGGAAGAAATCGCTGGCACCGCTGGCGAAGCGCTGCTGCTCGGCGACTTTCAGGGTCTCGGCCTGCTCGACCTCCGCTTCGGCCAGGCTCAGGAGCTGCTGGGCGACGTTCAGGTCGATCAGAATGTTCTCCACCTCCACTTCGATCTGCTCCATGGCGAACCGCGTTTCCTGACGGAGCGACTGCACCTTGGCTTCTTCGCCGAGGAGCTTGCCGCGCGCGCTGCGATTCTGCAGCGGCACTTCGAATTTGAAGCCGACGATGGATGCGGTTGAATCCCGGGATTCACCACCCTCGGCGACGGCGCCAAAGGGTGTCGCCACCTCGAAACCGAAGTCCACGCGCGGTTTCAGGTCATTGCTCGCGAGCTCAATGCGCTTTTGCGCGCGCTCGATGGCCGTCTGCAGAATCTGCAGTTCTGGCCGGCGGCTCAACGCCTGGGCCGCCGCGTCGAGGTTGCTGACGGACAGATCTTCGAGGTTGCCCAGGGGTGGCGCGGGCGGCAGGCGCCCGGGCATCGGCACAACGGGCCGGCCGCTCTGATCGCGATAGTAGAAAGACAGCGCGTTCGCTGCGTTGAGGAAGTCACGCTCGGCGGTCGTGGCAAAAGTCTTGCGGCGGATGATGTTCTGCTGGTTCTCCACGAGAAAGATGCGTGCCAGGGCACCGCGCTCGACCTGACGCTGCAGACCGTCTTCCCGGTCGAGTGCGATGCGCAGCAGGTCGTTGTAGACGGCCAGACGCCTGCCTGCCGTCACCCAGCGCCAGTAGGCGACCAGCGCTTTCTGCTGGACGCCGATTTTTGTCAGCAGCACGTCGAGCTCGGCCTGCCTGAGCGCCAGGCGCGCATCGCCGATCCGGAAGCGCCGATCGTCGATGTCCCGGTCCCGCAGCAGGGAAAACAGCACGCCGACCTTCAGCTCACCGCCCGTGTTGGTGAAATTCTCATCCTCATAGATCGGGAAAAAACCATCTGAGAGCCGGTAGCCGGTGTACAGTTCACCGCCCATGGTCCGGAGCGGCTGTGTGGCGTTGCCCCGAACCACGGAGCCATCCCAGAAGCCATTGAGCCGGCTGAAGCCCGAGGCATCGAAGACGAGATCAAAGCCCCCTTCGGCGGCAAGCAGGTCGGCATTGGCGCCGCGACGCTTGGCAAGCGCGTCGAGAATCAGCGGGAAATGCGTTTCCGAGGCGGAGAGCACTTCTTCGATATTGAGCGGCCTGTCGTCCGGCACGCTTTCCTGCGCTTGCGCCGAATCCTGTGCTTGCGCCGCAAGGGTGAACAGCACTGTCAGCAGACCGACGGCGACCGCAAGCACCTGTGTGACGGCGCGGCTCATGGTTCCTGCGCGGAGCCGGTAAAGTTCGGCGGGAAGTTGTTCAGCAAGCGCCAGATCTCGTAGCCGACCGATACCTGGCTCAACAGTATCCAGCCCCGAGCCTGCGCCCCGAAGCGGACGTAACGATCTTCCGGCCAGGGGTGTGCATCGGTGGGGTCTTCAACAACCAGCACTCGGAACTGGCCGGCGCTGTTCGCTGAGCGATCGATGGCGACTACCTCGCCGCCGAAGGTGCCGACGGCGACCGATGGCCAGCCGCTGAACTGAATGGCCGGCCACCCTTCAAACTCCAGCCGCGCCTTTGCGCCCACGTAGAGCAGGGCGACGTCACGTCCGTCAACAAAGAGCTCCACGGCGCGCTCAACGTCGTTCGGCACAAAGGTGGCCACCACGTCACCCGAGTTGACGAAGGTCGCCGAGTCGCCGGCAAACACCCTGAGGATGACCCCGTCCCGGGGCGCGCGGACGATCTGCGTGGACTGGCGGGTGAGATTCACATCCACGCGGGTCAGCTCGGCCGCGGCTTCGGCAACTCGCGCGCGCAGTTCTTCTACGCGTATGCCGGCCTGTTCATATTCTCTTCTTGCGGCGAGCCCCTGGTCGTAGAGGTCCTTCATGCGGGTGCGATCGAGCTCGGCGGTCTGCTGGGCCGTTTCGGCGGCTTCGAGCTTTGCGATCACCTGATCTTTTTCAGCCTGAAGGCGCTGGATGAGCTGTGGGTCGATGTCGGCGATGCGTACGATCGGGTCGCCCACGGCCACCGGGCTGCCATCGCGCACGTACCACTCCTGGATCCGGCCGGGTACAAGGGCGTTGATTTCCTGCAGGCGGTCGTTGGGATTCAGCGCGGTCACGGTACCGAAGCCGCTGGTGGTCTGAATCCAGGGCACCATTGTGAGAAACACGATGGCGGTAAACACCATGATGAAGAGCAGCCAGGCAACCACTTTGATGATGCTGGGCAGGCCGATGCTGCCAAGCGTGGTCAGATGCGCCATGTCCTGAGGTCGATGTGCCACGACTGACCTTCCTAGCCGGCCGGCAGGGCGGCGGGTGCCACGGACGGGCCGCTGCTGTTGCCGCTTTTTGCGGCTTCTGCCTTACGGGCGAGATCGGCGTAGCTGTCAAAGAGGATCTGCTGAGTTTCGCCGAGAAACAGAAACTGATCGAACTCGCAATCGCGCGGACGGCTGGAGAAGTAGAGAATCGTTGTTTCACGATCCTCCTGCAGCGCATCCAGGGCACGGTTGAGATTGTCATCCGGCATGGTGTCGTAAAGCTGACCGAGCACCAGGACCACGGGATTGGCGATGATGGCGGCGGCAAGCTTCAACTGCATGGTCTCGGTGATTGTCAGCGGCCATCCGGTGGCCGCAATCCGCGTGTCCAGGCCCTGGTTGAGCTGGGCGATGGTGCTGTCCAATCCGACGATGCGCAGGGCCTCGAGAATCTTGTGCGACGAGCCTTTTTCACCGCTCAGCTTCAGATACTCGCGGATGGTCATTTCAATGGCGTTGGGCCGGTCGAGGACGATGATGTGCTGGCGCAGTTCGTGGGCCGTGATGCCCATGATGTCCTGACCGCCGAGGGAGATATAGCCGCTTGAGGGTCTGTCGTGGCGCTTCAGGAAGTTCGTCAGCTCGCGCTGCATGCCGTGGGTCTCGGGAATGCTCAGGATTCGGGCATTGTTCGGCAGCACAAAGTTCAGGGTGCTCTGCCGCCCCCGGGCATCGCCGGCTGCGTTAACGAACACCAGCTCCGAGTTGCCCGTAAACCGCTCGGCCTCACCGACCGGTTCTTCCTGCTCAACCCGATAGAACTGCGAGAGCTCTTCCAGGGCACCGCAAAGCTCGTAGAAGTAGGTCAGGTAGGTGCCTGATTGCGAGAGCGAATAGAAGACGGCGGACATGACGAGCTCGGCTGCAACAAGCTGCCCGAGGGAGAGCTCGCCGCGAATGACCAGCCAGCCCCCCAGTCCCAGAAGTGAGGCGCTGGCTACGGCGTAGAGAAACAGGAAGCAGATGGTCTGTGCGTAGTGGTGGTGAAAGTGCTTCACGTGGGCGTCGATGTAGTCGCCGGTGGCTTTGTCAGTCTGGTCCAGGGCCTCGCCGATGTGCCGCTCGGATTTGAAGAAACCGTTGGAGGCACCCAGGCCTTCGATAAAGGCTGCGGCCGCGTGCTTACGGTGCGACAGCTCCACGGCGCTGCGCATGGCGCGTCCGCCCCAGGTCACCCAGATCAGCCAGATCAGCACGAGCACGACGATGTTGAAGGCCAGGAACAGCGGGTGGTACATGGACACGAGAGCGATACCGACCGCCGCCTGCAGGACGATGGTGAACCCGCCCACGAGGAGTTGGGGCACGGTGCGCTGCACGATCAGAATGTCGAAGTAGCGATTGAACAGCGGACCCTTGTTCTCATCCTCGAAAAAGGGATTCAGCGCATAGATTGAGCGGAGAGAGATCTCGGCCATCATTCGCGCATAAAAGCGGCGACCGAAGATGTCCATGAGGTGGATGCGCAGGGCGTTGAGCAGGCTGGCCACGGTCAGCAGTCCGAAGAGGCTGGCAGACAGGACGATCAGCGTTGTGGTCAGCGCCGTGTGAGCCACGGTGTTGACGACCATCTGCACCGAGATGGGCAGGGCCAGGGAAAGCAGGCTGATGCCGATGCCGTAGATCACCGCGAGGACGTAGTAGTTGCGCTCGTCGCGCAGGATCATATGGAAGAATCCGAAGATCTCGGAGACGGTGAACTCTTTCGGAAACTGCTCTGTCATGGAACTCGTCTCGCTGCCGACCGTGCCGGAGCCCTTACGTCAGGTTTATTGAGGCCGAAAAGCACCGGGCTGCGGGCCGCAGCCGCCAGCAAGATGGCAGGCCCATCGTGAAAAGCCGGTCAAAGAGTCGTGCTTATCTGGCGCTTTTGTGAGGCAACTCAAAATCTGATAAAAGCGAATTAGAAGGCGGCTATCATACGATAATTACTTAGTATTGTCCTCCATATTCCGACTGGTCCCGACGCGTTCTGTGACGCACATTACGCACCGTTGCACGCGCGGAGGTCGAAGCCACCGCGGGTGATTTCTCTCCTCGACGGCTGAGCCAGACGTCGTGGCTCGAGCCTGTGAGTGCGGTGGTTTGAGGCGCGGAGCTCGTGTTGAGGAATGCCTCGCTCCCGATGGCAGTCGGGAAGCGGGGCGTTTTTTTTGAAGCTCTGGCCGCACCGCAAGAGGGCGGGCCCGCGAGGGGCGCGCTGGGTCCTAGAGGTCACCACCAAAGGTAAAGGCGCCATCCATCATAGTCGCCAGAACGTTGACATCGGCCACGTCCCGCGGCGCGACGTCAAACAGGTTCTGTTCCAGCACCACCAGATCCGCGTACTTCCCCACCTCGATGGTGCCGAGCTTCTCCTCCATCCGCAGCTGCCAGGCAGCATCGATAGTCACGGCTTCGATGGCGTCCGGAAGCGTCATGGGCCGACGGTGGGGCGGGAAGGGATTCGAGTCGGGGTTGGTTGGATCCTGCAGCGTGATGGCCGCCTCGATGTTGAAGAGCGGATCGATGAGTTCGAGCGGTGAGCTCGGCAGATCGCCGGAAATGCTCACGCGGTTGCCGTTAACGGCAAGCTCCGGATAGCGCGCGTAGCGCTCTTCGATGCGCTTTTCTCCGAGGAGCTCGCGCGCCTGTGTGTCCTGGCCGGTCCAGTCCGTGAAGAAGTTCGGGGTCACGTTGACAGGGATCTGCATAGCCAGCACCCGCGCGTGATCGTCCGGGTGAGGCCAGAAGTAGTGGTGCAGGGCATTCCGCTCGTCGCTGTTGCCCGCGGCCCGGGAAGCCTCGATGGCGTCGATCATGCCGCGCACCGTAGCCCCACCATCAACATGGATGATTACGTCGAGGCCGCGCTTGTTCGATTCGAGCACGAGCTCCCTGATGAGCGGTGCACGGATGCTCGCGGCACCGAAGTTGTCCTCCGTGCCGGCGTAGGGCTCGTCCTGCAGCGAGGTTCTGGAAGACCAGTTCCCTTCAGGATGAATCTTGATGCCGAAGGAGCGCAGGCGGTCCGAGTTGTAGCGCCGGGCGAAGTCCTGAGCCCGTTCGGCAAAGGCGGCGGCGTCCACGGAGGGAGACTTTGCGCCCGGCTGAATGAAAGCCCGCAGCGGCAACATACCCTGGGCTTCCCATTCGGCGAGCATCGCCAGGATGGTCTCATAGTCGGCGAACATGCCTTCCGTATTGTTCACGTTCGGCGTAACGAGCGCGGGATTCAGGAAGGTCGTCATGCCTTTGCTGGCGGCCGCGAGGATGTTCTTTTCTGCACTCGCGGGGACCATGACGTCCGGTTCCCAGGCGCCAGAGGCGACGTAGGTGGGCATCCAGGCGAATTCCACGGCGGTGCCGGTCGGATTGCCGGCGTCGTCGCGGTGCCAGTAGGTGACGCCGGGGACCGGATCGGGCGTGTCTTTCGTGATGCCGCCGACCTCCAGCGCCTTCGTGTTCAGCCAGGCATCGTGGATCGTGAAGTCGAGAATGATGGCGGGACGATCGCCGACGACCGCGTCCAGCTCTGCGGCCGTTGGCGTGCCGCCGTAGAAGCCGGATTGCCAGCCGATACCGCGAATGACTTTTTCGTCGGGATTGGCCGCCACGTAGTCGCGGATCAGCGCCAGGTACTCTTCTTTGCTCGTGGCGTCATAGAGCGACACGCCATAAGACACCCAGTTGGACGCAACCAGGTGATCGTGGGCGCTGACGAAGCCCGGCAGCAGCATCTTGCCGAGGAGATCGTGGCGCTCGGTTCCCTCACCCACGTAGGCTTTCGCTCCCGCCGTGTCGCCGACATAAACGATTCTCTTGCCGCTCACGGCGACGGCTTCCGCCCAGGGTGATGCTTCGTTCACCGTGTAGACCCGTCCGTTCAGGAACACACGGTCAGCCGGATCTACCGCGACCTCGGGCTCGCCGGGATCCTGCGAGCAGCCGGTGACCCCGGCGATCCACAGTAGGGTCAGCGCCAGCGCTGTTTTCTTGAGGGAGTTTCCGTTCTGCATCTGCAACGCCATTGCGATCGAATCCGGTCAGACGGCCTGGCGGACCGCACGGCCGATGAAGATGAGGGCCCAGCCCGAGAAGATCATCTTGATGCCGAAGAGCACACCGATGGCCCAGATGCCGGAGAGCGGGAACTGCTGCCAGAGAAGAATGCCGAGCAGCAGGGTAACGATACCGTTGGCGAGCTCCAGACCCCAGCCGGCAGCGGGTCTGAGCTGAAAGGCGACGCCAATCTCCAGGATACCGCTGGCGATGAGCCAGGCCATGAAGAAGATCGTCAGGCTCGCGAGGCCGGAGACGGGTTGGCTCACCATATAGAAGCCGGCGAAAGCCATGATCGCGCCCACGAGAAACATGGCAAGGCCACGGCCAAAGGCCCCGGCCTTGAAAGCCAGCACGCACTGGCTGATTCCTGCAATGGCCAGGGTGAAACCGACCATGATGGTCAGCGACAGCCCGGCGATGGCCGGGGCGATCAGCGCGCCAACGCCGGCGATCAGCATGATCACGCCGATGGCGATGGTGAGGCCGGCGTTCTGTTTCAGCGCATCGATGAGTGCGGCGCCGGCCGCGGCTTCTGCCGCGGACAGCGGCTGCTCTTCCTGTTCGGACATGTTCCCCCCGGAGTTGAGCTCCCTCGTTGAGCCGGGAGTGTAAGGGCCCCAGCTGATGCTGTCAGGGTGCCGTCGAAGCTCGGAACTGGCCGTCCTGCAGAAAGGCGATGGTGGCGGCCGCAACGTCAGGATTGTTGCGCAGCCCCCAGTGGGTCACCTCGAACTCCAGATAGTCCGTGGCGCCGTCGAGGCGAGCGCTGTCCCGGGAGACCATGGAATCATTGGGCAGCGGCAGCCACTCGTTGGTAACGATGGCGTCGCGGGTCCCGGCGATCACGCCCACCGGATAGTTCGGCGGCGGCAGCGAGGCTGGAAAAGCGTCAGGGCCGGTCCCGAGCATCTGCGCGGTAGGGCCCGCCATGTCCACGAGCGCGCCCGGCAATCCTTCTTCCAGATCGGCAAGTTCGCTGCCTTTATTTGGGGTGCCCAGGAGGACGACGCGACCGAGATTGTCCGGGAGAGCCTTTGCCAGGTGGGCGCGGATCAGGAGGCCGCCAAGGGAGTGACCGACGAAATGTACGGTGCGCTCGCCGCTGCCGCAGCATTCGAGGATCGCCTTTGAGACCTGCTCGACGAGGGCGTCCGGGCCGAGATCGTTCGACGGGTAGCCGATATTGTAGACGTCGAAGCCGGCGCCCTTCAGATCGTTTTCCAGGATCAGCATGGCAGCCTCCGTGCGGCCGAGGCCGTGCAGCAGCACGACCTTGTCCGCCCCTTCTGGAGCGGGTCGGAAAATCGGCTGATCGGCGAGGTACACGGCACCGGCGAGCAGCACGATGATCGCGGCGATGATGAGGTTCCGTTTCACGGGCTGAGCATCCTGGGCTGTTTCGAGCGCCATTGTCTTCGCTCCCGCCGCGGCCGCAAGACTCAGGCGATCCTTCCAGGCAGCCACAGTGTCTCGTCGCGGTGCCATTGACCGAAGGGTGCGCTGAACCGCCGTCGTTCTGCGGACGTAAGACGCGCTTGATCAGTGACCTTCTCCTCAGCCCTTGCGGCCCGGATTTTCAGGACGGGCAAACGTGCGGTTGGTCACACCGTCCCGGCCCCGATTCGTAAAGACTTTGTAGCCTCGAAGGCTCCCTGGTGGGTGCGCCGGAAGGTGTGCGCCCGGATCTGACGTGGGGGCGAGGCAACACAGAGGTTCGAGATCATGCCGAAGAGGATTTTCAGTGCGTGGGCCGCGCTCCTGGCAGGCTGCTGGGTAACGCTGGCCACGGCGGCGGAGCCGTCGCCTCAGGAACTGCGCAGCCTCGATGAGCAGGTCCAGGAAATCAAAACCGACGTCCTGGCCATTGCCGCGGAGCTCAATGGCCTCGAAGAGCAACTGCTCTACCCGTCGAACAGTCAGGTTGCTGTATTTGTCACCCTCGAAGAAGTCGAAGGCTTCCGCCTCGACGCCATCCGGGTGGCGATCAACGGCCAGCTTGCAGCGCACCACATCTACAGCTTCAAGGAGCTGGACGCGCTCATGAGCGGCGGCACGCAGCGAATTTACACGGGCAATCTGCGCGGCGGTGAGCATGAGCTCGAGGTCACGGTGATTGGCAAGCTCACGAACGGTAAGGACTTCAGCGAGACTGAGCAGTTCACCTTTGAAAAGAGCATCGATCCGCGCCTGCTGGGCATCGCCCTCAACGGCCCGGGTGCCGGCAAAGCCGCCATTCAGCTGAACGACTGGTAAGCGACGCCATGAGAAGGTCAGGGCTTTCCCGCCTGTTCTTCGCTGCCGCGCTTTCTGCGAGCGCAGCGGCGCTCCCCGTGGGCACTCTGATCGCCGCCGAGCGGCCGGACCGGGATCTCTATTTCTCCGAAGCGATCTTCTGGTCCGAGCAGGGTCTCTATTTCGAGGCGCTCGAGCGTCTCGACTCGGAAATCGCCCAGCACAATCGGCTCGACGAGCCGGAACTCGACACCCTGTATCCGTTCATCGACGACGCTGAGTTTTCCGTCGGCGATTTCGAACTCAACTATCGCATGCACCATCGTGCCGGACGGGCGATTACCGCCGTGCTCGAAGGGGACGTGCCCGAGCAGGTTCGCAACGAAGCTGCTTACCGATTGGCGCGAATTCACTTCCAGAAAGGCCAGCTCGAGGACGCCCTGCGTGCCATCGAGCGCATCGAAGGGCGGATCCCGGAAGCCATCAGACACGACGTGGATTACCTGCGGGCAAACGTCTACCTGGCGACGGCCCGACCGGATGAGGCAGAGCCGATCCTGCGCCGGTTGAAAGGGGTGGCCACCCTGGATGGATTCTCCGACTACAACCTGGCCATCGCTCACCTGCAGCGCGAGCGGCAGGAAGATGCCCTGACGCAGCTCGCGGCGGCCGGTTCCGTCAAAGCCAGAACCGAAGAGACCCGGGCGATCAGAGACAAGGCCAATCTCGTGCGCGGCACGCTGCTGCTGGAAGCAGGGCGCTACGAAGAAGCCAAGCTGTCCCTCGAGAAAGTCCGCCTGGATGGCCCGTTCTCTAATCAGGCGCTCTTGAGCGCTGGCTGGGCAGACATGTCGCAGAACCGCTTCGAGAGTGCGCTGGCACCCTGGAATCTGCTCGTGGCCAGAAACCAGACCGATGCCGCTGTGCAGGAAGCGCTGCTGGCGCTGCCCTATGCCTATGGAGAACTCGACGTGCACGGCCGGGCTGCCGTGCTTTATGGCCAGGCCCTGAGCGCCTATGGGGGCGAGCTTGATCGCCTCGACGCGTCGATCGACAGCATCAGGGACGGGCGCTTCCTCGAGGTGCTGGTCCGCGAAGAGATTCGCAAGGATCGTGATTGGGTGATCCGGCTTCGGGAGCTGCCGGACACGCCGGAAACCTATTACCTCATGACCCTCATGGCGTCGCACGACTTCCAGACGGCCCTCTCCAACTACCTCGATCTCGAAGATCTGCGTCGGCGCCTGGCTCGATGGGAAAGCAGCTTCGATGCCTTCGAAGACATCGTCGCCGTGCGCCGCGCCTACTATGAGCCGCTGCTCCCCGGTCTCGACCAGCAGTTCCGGGAAGTAGATTCCCGCCGGCGCCTGCGACTCGAACAGCACGAGATCCTCTCGAAGCGACTGCAGGGCATGCTCGTTGCACCGCGCCCGGCCCTGCTCGCAACCACGGAGGAACGGCTGCTCGGGGCACGGCTCGACAGGTTGGCCGACGGTCTCGAACAGGTTGACGAGCCGGCTCTGCGCGAGCGCCTGGACCGGCTTTACGGGCTGGTGATCTGGGATGTGAAAACCGCATACCACGAACGCCTGACGCGCTTCTACGAGAACCTGCAGGACTCGCAGGCCGCCATCGATCTCCTCACGGAACAG
The DNA here is from genome assembly GCA_965230005.1 of Pseudomonadales bacterium. GTDB lineage: Bacteria > Pseudomonadota > Gammaproteobacteria > Pseudomonadales > Azotimanducaceae > SZUA-309. The sequence continues at coordinate 3,373,200 of OZ245934.1, read as the reverse complement.
TACAACGCTTACGTGCGCGTCCGTCAGGCGGCTACCCACAGCTACGTCGGCTATGACGCACCCATCAAGCGTCTTCGGGTGCGGGTGAAGGACGCATTGGCGCGCATCGAGTTGCTCATGGCCCGGCAGGGACACCTGCTCGAACGCGTCGCCATCGCCGAACTCGAGGAACGGGTGCGCCGACTGGAAGGTTACGAAGACCGCGCCCGCTATGCGCTGGCCGACAGCTACGATCGGGCCACGGCTGCCCAGGCCGAGCTCATGCCGGCAGACCAGGCTTCCGTTTCCAAGGCCACAGTCACGGCCGCCGACGCCGGAGCAGAAGGCGAATGAGAGCACTGATCGTCACTCTCCTGGTCCTCTGCCTGTGTCTCGGGCTGGCAGGCTGTCAGACCGCCCAGGAACGAAACACGATTGCCAAGCTTCGCAGCGTGGAACCGGATCTTCAGGAAGTGCAGGTGGACGACAGCCTGGTCAAGGCCATGGTCAGCTACCAGCGCTTTCTCGACGAAACCCCGGGACACACGATGGCGCCGGAGGCGATGCGTCGCCTTGCGGATCTGCAGATCGAAAAGGAGTACGGGGTCATCGGCGAGGACAGCGCGACCGTCATTGACCTCCCGGCCCCAGCGCCCGCTGCAGCAGTGAGCGGACCGGCGCTTGCGGAGACTGCCGCAACCGAACCGACTGAGGCTGATCGGGAGAGCGACGAAGACTTCGAGCGCAGAACAACGGAAGCCCTCGGCTATTCGCGGGAAACGCTGACTGCCATGGAGCTGCCCGGCGATGCGGAGGCTTCCTCTTCGGCGGGACCGCGCCAGGCCATTGCCACCTATCAGCGGATCCTTGCCGAGTACCCCTGGTACGAGCGCAATGACCAGGTGCTCTACCAGATGGCCCGGGCCTACGACGAACTTGCGCAACCCGACGAAGCCATGGCCGTCGTCGAGCGATTGATCAGCGAGTACCCGCACTCGCGCTTTGTGGACGAGGTTTACTTCCGCCGCGGTGAGTACTACTTCGTGAGGAAGAAGTACCTGGATGCGGAAGAAGCCTATCTTGCGGTCACCCGGATGGGCGAGCGGTCGCCGTTCTATGAGCTTGCGCTCTACAAACTCGGCTGGTCCTTCTACAAGCAGGAGCTCTACGAAGAGGCGCTGCACCAGTACATCGCGCTCCTCGACTACAAACTGTCCACGGGCTACGACTTTGACGCGGACTTTGAGAACGAGGACGAAGGCGAGGAGCGCCGGGTGGCGGACACCTTCCGGGTGATCAGCCTCAGTTTCTCGAACCTCGGCGGCGCGGACATCCTCAACGAGTATTTCTCCACGCACGGTCAGCGCAGTTTCGAGGACCGCATCTACCGGAATCTTGCCGAGTTCCACTTCGACAAGCGTCGCTTCAATGATGCGGCCCAGGTTTACAAGGCTTTTGTGGAGCTCAATCCTCTGCACAAGGTGGCTCCCCACTTCAGCATGCGCATTCCAGAGATCTACGCGGAAGGGAACTTCCCGCTGCTGGTGGTGGAATCGAAGAAAGACTTCGCCATACGTTACGGCGTTCAGGCCGAGTACTGGCAACACTTCGAGCGGGACGCCATGCCCGAGGTGCTCGACTATCTCAAAGTGAATCTCATCGACCTGGCGAACCACTACCACGCGTTGTACCAGGAAGAGGCGTTGCTCGAAGAACGCCCGGCGAACTATGGCGAAGCGCTGCACTGGTACGACGAGTTTCTGATGTCCTTTCCGCTCGCCGAAGAGTCACCCGGCATCAACTATCAGCTGGCTGATCTGCTCCTCGAGAACGGCGATTTCGGGGCATCGGCGCAGCAGTACGAGCGCACGGCCTACGAGTACCCGCCCCACGAACAGGCAGCCGCAGCGGGCTATGCGGCCATCTACGCCCACCGGCAGCATCTCGAAGCCGCCGATGGTGCGGATGTTCCCGGCGTGAAGCTGGCGACCGTAGACAGCTCGCTGCGTTTCGCCGGCACCTTTCCGGACCATGAGAACGCCGACACGGTCCTTGGCGCCGCGACGGAAGACCTCTACGCCATGCAGGACTACGAGCGCGCCATCAGCTCCGGTCGCTGGCTGATCGACAGTTATCCCGATGCGGAGCTGCCGCTCCGGCGTAATGCCTGGATGGTGGTCGCCCACGCCTCTTTCGACACAAACAGCTATCCCGATGCGGAGGCCGGTTACGCCCAGGTGCTCGCCCTGACGGAGGAGGACGCGGAGGATCGCCAGGAGGTCGTCGAGAATCTGGCCGCGGCGATTTACAAGCAGGGCGAGCAGGCCCGGCTGCTCGAAGACTACGCCAGTGCCGCCAATCACTTCCTGCGGGTCAAAGCCCAGGCGCCCACCTCGGAGATCAGACCGGCCGCGGAATACGACGCGGCTGCCGCGCTCATCACCCTCGAGCGCTGGCTCGACGCCGCCGAGGTGCTCGAGGCGTTCAGAAGCACTTTCCCGGAGCATGAGCTGCGTGCTGAGTCGACCATGCAGCTTGCCGTCGTCTACGAGAACGCCGGAGAGTTTGCGCGCTCGGCGTCGGAGTACGAGCTCGTGGCGGCCGAATCGGAAGACCCGGCCATGCGCCAGGAAGCCATTCTCGTTGCGGGTGATCTCTACGAGCAGGCCGCCAGCGAAGACGAAGCGCTGCGGATCTATGAGCAGTACATCGCCGAGTTCCCGGAGCCGCTGGAGATGGCCGCGGAGATACGCTTCAAAGTCGCGGAGATTTACCAGACCCGGGGTCGCGAGGGCGACTACCTCGAGCAGCTGAATGCCATCGTCGAGCTCGATGCCGGTGCCGGGGCGGCACGCACCGACCGCACCCGCTTCCTCGCGGCCACGAGTGCCCTGACGTTGACCAAGCCGCTCTACGAAGACTTCCGCGGCCTGGCGCTGATGCAGCCTTTCGAAGAAAGCCTGGCGGAAAAGAAGCGGCGCATGGACGTAGCGCTCTCGGCTTTCGAAGCACTGGTGGCCTATGAGGTTGGCGAGGTCACGGCCGCGGCAACCTTCTACCTTGCAGAGATCTACGGTGATTTCAGCGATGCGCTCGTCGACTCGGAACGGCCAGCGGATCTCAGCGGGGCCGACCTTGCTGCCTATGAGATGGTCATCGAAGAGGAAGCGTTCCCCTTCGAAGAACAGTCCATCGCCGTGCATCAGGAAAACGTCGAGCTGATGCGCCGCGGCATTCTCAATGAATGGGTGGAGAAGAGCCTCACGGTGCTTGCGGAGCTGATGCCGGGCCGTTACGCGAAGTACGAAATCAGCAGCGGTCTGGTCGGCACCATCGATCAGTACGCCTATCGCTCGCCGCTTACACCGGAAGCACCGGCAGAGCTCGAAGGCGGCGAGCTGTCCGCATCCGGATCCGCAACGGAGCAGACGACCGCCAGGGGCCTGGCAGGAGTCAGCAATGTTCAGTAAGCGCCATATCTTAAGTCTCGTCGTCGGCCAGCTCATCCTCTTCGGCTGTGCGACGACGCCGGATGCGCCCCGCCCGGAGCGGGAGCCGCCCGTTCGCAAAGCGAGCCAGGCGCCGACCCTCGAGCAGGATGGGGCCTACGGTTTCACCATGTCGGAAGTGGTGCGCATCGACAGCGATGTGCGCCGGGACTATCAGCGGGCCATAACGCTCCTGCAGGGCGAGCAGTTCGATGCAGGCATCGAGCTGCTGGTCGATGTCACGGATCGGGCGCCGGACGTCACGATTCCGCACATTGATCTGGGCGTCGCTTACCTGCGCCTGGAACGCTACGACGATGCGGAGATTGCGTTGCGCAAAGCGCTGACGCTGGCGCCGAATCACCCGGTTGCGCTCAACGAGATGGGGATTCTGTTGCGTAAAACCGGCCGTTTCCCCGCTGCACGGGAGAGCTACGAGCGCGCCCTGGCCATTCATCCCGGCTTCCACTATGCGTTGTTGAATCTGGGCGTCCTTTGCGACCTCTACCTCGCCGACCTCAACTGTGCGCTCGAAAACTATCGAGCCTACGCGGAGATCGTCACCGATGATCCGCAGGTCAACATCTGGATTGCCGATCTCAGCAACCGGCTTGGCGTGGAGGAGCAACCGTGATGACCAGACGCTGGCTCCCGATCGTGTTCTGTCTCCTGACGACACCCGCTCTGGCGGAAGAAGCGCCCTCGGAGGATGCGGCGATGGAAGCCGTTGCCGGTGCGAAAACCCTCTCCGGCATGTCCGTACTCGGTAACAACGAGGCGCCGAAAGCGCTCGTGCTGGTGCCCTGGAAGAGCTCGCAGATCGGTGACGGCATCGGCGTTGTGGAAAGCCTTTCCAACCGGCCCATGCCCATCGATCGAGACGTGTTCAGTCGGGAGCTGTCCTACTACCACCTGAGAACGGGTTCACCTGTCGGGCAGCCGCAGGGTGCGCGGGATCTCAAGCCCGAAGACAACTGATCCTTCGCGCCGGGAAACGTGCAGTGGGTCACTCCCGCCGTTGTTCGTAATAAATAAGCTGCTTGTGAGGGCTTGTAAGGGACCACCCCCCCGACGCCCGTGTTGTTCGTCGAGGAACTTGTCATGGATGTAATCTATTCAATCGTCGCATTTTTCGCCACGGGCGGGATCTTCATGTATCCCATCCTCGTGGTCTTTGCCGTTGGCACTGCCATCGCCGTTGAGCGCTATATGACGCTCCATGCGATTACCCAGAAAAACGACGCTGCCTGGAGCGTACTCCAGCCCCTGCTTAATCAGGGCGAGTTCGACAAGGCGCGGGAGCTGGCTCAGGAAGAAGAATCGATCATGGCCCGGATCCTGGGTCTGGGTCTGGCTCTGCAGGGCGCCGTACGCCGTCGGGAAGACGTCGAAATCGCCATGGAGGAGGGGATGACGGAAGTCATTCCGCAGCTGGAGAAGCGCACGCCCTACGTGGCACTGGCTTCCAACATTGCCACGCTGCTCGGTCTCCTCGGCACCATCATGGGTCTGATTTCCGCTTTCACCGCCGTGGCAAATGCCAACCCCGCGGAGAAAGCCGACCTGCTGTCAGCGAGTATCTCAGTGGCCATGAACACCACGGCCTTCGGCCTCATGGTGGGTATCCCGCTGCTGATCGTCCACGCCATTCTCACGACCAAAACGAACGAGATCGTCGACGGTCTGGAAATGGCTTCGGTAAAAGCGCTGAGCGTGATCACTTCCCGCGCGCGCCGTCAGATAGACATGGCTGCCTGATCGGATAAGCGGTCGGGGACGGACTATGGCCCGCAAACATCACTATCGGCGCCGTTCGAAGGAACAGCCGAACGAGTTGGACGTGACCACCTTCCTGAATCTCATGGTGGTTCTCGTTCCCTTCCTGCTCATCACGGCCGTGTTCTCACGCATTGCCATCGTCGAGCTCAATCTGCCTTCCAGCAGTGGCAGCGGCGTCAGCCAGGCCGATGAGTTCCGTCTCGAAGTCATCGTGCGGGAGAGTGGACTCGAGATCGGCAATGGCAAAGCCGTCATCGCATCGCTGCCGAAGAAGGAAGGCGAATACGATCTGGAAAAGTTATCCGGTTACGTGATGTCTCTGAAAGAGGACTACCCCGCCAAGGAAGATGCGTCGGTACTCCTCGAGCCGTCGATTCCCTATGACTACCTGATTCAGGTCATGGATGTGGTCCGCAGCGTGCAGATACCCGCCGTCGAAAATGACGAGGGAGAGCCGTTTACGCAGCTCGCGCTGTTCCCGCAGATTTCCGTTGGGGAAGCGCCATGAAGACCACGCGCCGCATGAAGCGCATGACGCGCAACAAGGTTCGCATCGGCAAGATGAATCTCACGTCGCTTATGGACGTGTTCACCATCCTGGTGTTCTTCCTGCTGGTGAACTCCGGCACGCCGGAGGTGCTCGAGACGCCGAAGGAGATGGTGCTCCCTGAGTCGACGGTGGAGGCCAAGCCCCGGGAAACCGTCGTCATCTTCATCGGTAAAGAACAGGTGACCGTTCAGGGTGAGCCGGTGGCCAGCGTGGAATCCATTGCCGCGATGGGAGCTGGTGAAGTCGGTCCGATTATCGACAGACTGGCGCTGCTGGAAGAACGGATCATCGGCTCCAGCACCAAACACGTCGCCGGCAGCCAGGAGATCACGCTCCTCGCCGACCGCTCCATTCCTTTTGATGTGATCCGTAAGGTCATGTCCACCTGCACGAGTCAGGGCTACAACCGCATCTCTCTCGCCGTGATTCAGAAAGGCCAGCCCGTAGATCCGGGCGCCGATCAGGTCGCGCAGATTTGAAGCGCCGCTGAATGATGATCACTCCCGAGCAGTTATCCGAAGAAGAGCAGCGCCTCCGTCAGGAACTTGTCGAGGCGGAAGCAGAACTCGAGGGCTACCAGGCTCAGCTGGACCAGGTGGAAGCCGAATGGACAGCGGTCGCCGACCGGCAGGTTGAGTATCAACCCCTCGAAGAGGCCTGTCAGACCCTCGAGAAACTCTCGGAGTCGGGGCTCGCGAGAACCTTCTGGGGCGACCGGGCCACCGACGAAGAGGTCAGCGCTCATCTGGCCGACGTTCGCGCTGAGATCAGCGCCCTGGCCGGTGAGCTGATCGATATCGAGCAACGGCGGGAAGCGGCGCAGAAACGGGTACGTGGGCAGCTCGACACCATCGCGCTCATCGAGGGTGACCTCGTCCAGGCCATGGAGACAGAAGAGCGCCGCCGCCAGGAATGGCTGATCGAGCGCGAGGAAACCGACGCGCCAGCGCGCCTCCAGCTCCTGCCCTGGGCGCGAGGACTCGAAGAAGACGCTCTTTATCGCAAGTCGCTGCGGAATGCCGTTGCTGCGGCTCTGGTGCTCGGTCTGCTCATCCCCATGATCGAGCTGCCGATCCCGGAGAAAGACGAGATCACGGAAGTTCCGGAGCGGTTTGCCCGGCTGATCCGTAAAGAACCGCTCCGGCCCATGCCGGAAGCAAGACCCGTGGAGCAGCGTCGGGTCGAGGAGAAGGTGCCGGAGCAGATGCCGGAAGAGCAACCGGAAGAGAAGCCGGAACCGGTCACGGAAGTGGCCGAGACCAACCAGGTAGAAGTTGCCCCGGAGGCACCGCGCGATCGCGTCGCGTCGACCGGCCTGTTGGCTTTCCGGGAGAGCTTCTCCGAACTTGCCAGCAGCCGGCCGAACAGCCGCCTGGGCAGTCAGGCGACGGTCAGTAACGATGGCCAGCAGGCCCTCGGTATGCCCCAGCGGTCCATGGTTGCCGTCGACGGTCCGGGTGACAGTGGCGGTATCAACCTGGCTAGCCTCAGTCGCGACGTGGGTGGCGGTGCTGCCACGGGCGACCAGATCGAAGGCGTGGCTCTCAGCCGGGTTGCCAGCTCCATCGGGGCCAGCGGATCGGATCGGCCCTTGAGCGCAGGGGTAGCTGCCGGACGCACCGACGAAGAGATACAGATCGTCTTTGATCGATACAAGGCTGCGCTGTATCGCCTTTACAACAAGGAACTCCGTAAAGACCCGACCCTCAAGGGTCAGATGGTGCTCAAGTTGACCATTGAGCCTGATGGCACGGTCTCGGTCTGCCAGCTTCAGTCCTCTGACATGCAAGCACCGTTTCTGGCAGATCAGGTCGTCACACGGGTCTTGGGTTTCGATTTTGGGGCCAAGGATGTACCTCCGATCACGATCCTGTACCCGATCGACTTCCTGCCGACTGCATGACTTGACCCGTAGCAGTTAGGCGTCAGGACCATGGGACACAAACAGCAAGAAACGGGTAGGCATGCAGGATGCCGAGCGTTTCGTCGGCTCCTCAGCGGATGTCTGCTTCTCATTGCCTCGAGCCTGGCGCTGCCCGCTTGGGCGATCGATTGTTCCGAGCTGCCAGGCGGCATCCTCGACGGTGCGGCCGGGGACGTAGCACCCAGTCAGATTCAGATCGATCGTAACTGCACGATTCGCAACTTCCCTGCCTCGAATCCGCTACCGACCAACTTCAGTTTTCTCACCCAGCCGGGGCAGACGGACGAGCGTTGGCTGATCATCTTCGACAACGTTGTGCATACGGGTCAGATGGCCTGTAACTCCGTCGCACAGCACAAAATCTGGTTTACCAACGGGTCGTCGACGACGATTCAGGAAGGGTGTCAGAACCTCCTGATTCCGGTGGAGAAGATCGACAAGCAAAATCCGCCTGGTGACACCGCAACTGTGGGTGTGCCCTTCACTTATCGACTGACTATGCCGGTCCTTTTCGACCCGGGTACTCAGGTCACGATCAATGTGGAAGGCTCGGTCAACGATCTGCACGGGATTACGGTTACCGACGATCTCAACGCTACCGGTGTCGATCTCACCTACGTCAGTCATGTTGCGATCTGGGAGAGCTCTGGGGCGTCAGTGCCCCATACCTTCAGCAACGCCGGTGGAGTGCTGACCTTCGACAATTTCCCGATCGTACCGGCGGGTGAGCAGATTTTTCTCGACATAACCGTGGTGCTGGATGCTACGCCGACGAACGCGAATGGCACGCAGTTCATCAATGTCGCCAAGTGGGATTTCGGTCGCCTCATCGACGGCATTTTCTACGAACCGCTCCCGGGCGAGTGGGGTATCTCCGAGCCAATGACTATTGGCGGACCCGATCTGGTCGTGAGCAAAACCGGACCATCGACGCTGAATCTGGGTCAGGGAGCAGAATACACGCTGGACGTCCGCAACGACGGGATTACGGCTGCGTGGGACCTGACACTACTGGACCAGCTGCCGAATGGCCCGGGTGGAGGCATGTGTGCTCTCCCGCCCACAATCCTCAGCGCGCAGGTCTTTGCCGCGGATGGTGTGACGCCAGTACCTGGTAAGGGGCCTCTCGCTGAAGGTTCAGACTTCGCTTTCAGCTTCAGCGGCGATCCTGTTTGTGAGCTGACCTTGGTCATGATGTCGCCAGCCGCGGCCATTGATTCCGGGGAGCGTCTCATTGTTCGCTACCAGTCCAGCCTGGACCCGGACACGCAGCAGGGCGCATCGCTTGACAACGTCGCTGGAGCAATCGGCTGGTTCAATGGCGACGACTCTAATGCGGGTCGGCAGAGCTACCAGCGAGCACTCACCGACGGCACCCCGGGTGTCAATGATCACCAGGACAGCCATTCCCTGTTGGCGGATCTGTCTGGTTATGTTTTTGAGAAGAGCGTCGTCAACCTGAGTACCGGTGAAGATCCGGGTCGTCTGGCGACACCAGGAGATACACTTCGGTACACGTTCTACCTGCGTACCCTGGATGCGCCGCTGGTAAATGCACGCATTCTGGACGACCTGGGGGCGATGAACGATCCAGCCGTCGTCTTCGAGGCTGGAAGCCTGGCGTTCGTTGGTTTACTTCCTGCGGGTGTAGACGCGTCCAATACCAATCCTGGGGGTGGTACCAACGGCTCTGGGCTCCTGGATCTACGAAACCTGAATCTGCCTGTCGATGCGGAAACCACGCTTCAGTTCGATGTGAGGCTTGCGTCGTCCATCAGCAACGGCACGGTCGTCAGCAACCAGGCTGAGTTGTTCGGTGTCGGAAAAATTGCGGATAGCGACGATCCCACGGTGAATGGCCAGTCCGATCCTGAAGTCAGCGGCGACGAAGATCCCACTCAGATAGTCATCGCGTCCGCGCCCTACTTTGACGTAGATAAAACCTCGAGCTACCTGGACGGGGACCCTAACGTTCTGCTTGCAGGCGAGAGGCTTCGCTACACACTCACCGTGCAGAACGTGGGCACCGAAGCCGCGATCGATGCGGTGCTCAGAGACGACCTGCCTGCCAACACGACCTACCTTGCAGGGACCACGACGCTTAATGGGACGGCAGTTGCCGATCTGGCGGACGGCGGGTTCCCGCTCGCGGATGGGGTCGATCTGTGGGCTCCTGAGGACCCTACTCCCGGATCGCTTCGCGCCGACGCGACCCCGAGTGCCAGTAACGTTGCGACGGTGACGTTTGACGTCTCGGTGGATCCGAATCTGGCGGACGGAACGCTCATCAGCAATCAGGCTTTCGTCTCCGCGCTGTCTTCCAGCATCGTGGATCAACCATCTGATGACCCTCGCACGGTGGTAGCCGACGATCCTACCCAGGACGTTGTCGGCAATTTCCCCCTGATCTTTCCGGTGAAGAGTGCAGAGCTGCTGCAGGACTACGACTCGCCCGGCATCGTCGATCCCGGCGATGTGCTGCGTTACAGCATCGTGGTGCAGAACAACGGACCGGTTCCGGCGACCATGGTCCGCCTGGTTGACCTGGTGCCAACCGATACCACCTACGTTCCGGATACGCTGACGCTCAACGGGCTTGCGGTTGGTCAGCCCGATGCGGGTGTTTTTCCACTGGAAGCCGGGATCTGGGTCAGCTCCTCGGATCTGACGCCTCCGGTGCCGGGATCCGGAGAGGGTGTCATCTCTTCGAGGGAGGCAGCTGTCGTCCAGTTTGATGTCCGGGTCGATGACAATGTCGCCCGCGGGACACTGATCTCTAACCAGGCCACAGTCTCCACGGAGGAGCTGGGTGATCTCCTGACTGATGGTGATGGCAATCCGGCCACCGGGCCCGAGCCCACCATCGTCGTCGTCGGTGATGCGCAGCTGTTGACGATTAGCAAACAGGTTCTGGTCGTCGGCGGCGGTGCCGCTTTAGCAGGATCAACGCTCGAGTACGTGGTGACCGTGCGCAACACAAGCGCCGTGCCTGCCCAGGATGTCTATGTCACCGACAATCTCGACGCGCCGACGCCTGGACAGCTCACCTACCTGGATCAGTCCGCGACGCTGAACGGCGGTGCCGCTGGAATAGACGTGGCGGGTCCGATCATAACGGCGAACTACTCCGCTCAATACGGGGCTCTGCCACCTGGACAGGCTTTTGTCCTGCGGTTCAGGGCGCAGATCTACGACACGGCGCCCATTGGGACGACGATCGTCAACGAAGCTGAAGTGAGCTGGAACACGGATCAAAGCGCAGCTGCTGCGGTCAGTATCGACGTTGGTGGTGTCATCGGTACGGGCATTCTCAGCGGCTACCTCTGGCACGACGCCAACTTCAACGACGTAGTGGACGTGAACGAAAGGCCTCTGGAAGGCTGGCTGGTGGAGCTGCGACGAAACGATGAGCTGATCGTCACTACTACGGCAGATACCGCCGGCGCCTACACGATCGCTGGTGTCGCGCCGAACTACCTGACCGACGACCGATACGATCTGACGTTCCTCCCCCCCGATGCCGGACCCTTTACGGCAGCCATGGGTACTGCGGACTCGGACTTCACGAACGTCGGTCAACGGATCTATGACATTGAAGTACGTTCAGGCAGCAATCTGCTGGACCTGAACCTGCCGGTTGATCCCAACGGTGTGGTTTACGACGCGCTGACGCGACTGCCTCTGGCGGGCGCAACGCTGACGCTGGTTGGAACGGGCTCGACTCCGGTGGCGGCAGACTGTTTCGACGATCCGAAACAGCAGGGTCAGCGCACGCTGGCGAACGGCTACTACAAGTTCGATCTCAACTTCAGCGATCCGAGCTGCCCCAGTGGGGGTAGCTACCTGATCGAAGTAGAACCTGGGGCGGACTATGAAGCGGCTGCATCGGAGTTCATTCCACCGACTTCAGACGCTGGCACCGCACCTCTGAACGTTCCGTTTTGCCCAGGCTCTGTGCAAGACGCTGTTTCCGCGACGACGCTGTTCTGTGAGGCTCAGGCTTCAGAATTTCCGCCCCCACCGGCCGTGCCTGCCCAGAACCCCGGCACGGCATACCACCTGAACCTAATCTTCGACGACAGTGGGGCGCCGGGTACGAGCCAGGTTTTCAACAATCACATTCCGCTGGACCCGGTGCTGGATGGCTTGGTCTCTCTTACGAAGACCACTCCCATGGTCAACGTGACTCGTGGCCAGATGGTCCCTTACACGCTCACCGTTCGAAGCAGTTGGCCTATCGATATGCCTGGAGTCGACGTGGTCGACCGCTATCCCGTGGGCTTCAAGTACATCGAAGGTTCCGCGCGCCTCGACGGTCAGCCGCTGGAACCGGTGCTTGCCGACGGCGAGCTGGTCTGGGAAGACCTGACGCTGACGGCCGAGGGTGAGCACACCATCGAGCTGCTGCTGGCGCCCGGTGCTGGTCTCGTGGAAGGCGAATACACGAACCGGGCTCAGACACGGCTGGCTCTGACCGGCGAAGCGCTGTCGCAGGAGGCGTCTGCCACGGTGCGGATGGTTGCGGACCCGACCTTCGATTGCACCGACGTTACCGGCAAGGTCTTCAACGACAGCGACCGCAACGGTATCCAGAATGACGATGAGTTCGGCATTCAGGGGGTCCGCCTCGTCACACCCACGGGCCTGGCGGCGCTCACGGATCAGCACGGGCGCTTCCACATCACCTGCGCCATCACGCCGCACGACGGCCGCGGCAGCAACTTCATGCTGAAGCTCGACGATCGCACGCTGCCGAGTGGCTTCCGCACTTCCACGCGGCCCTTCCAGATCAAGCGGGCGACCCGCGGTAAGGCGCTGCACTTCAGCTTCGGCGCCTCGATCTATCGGGTGGTGGGCCTGGACGTCGCGGATGCCGTGTTCCAGCCGGAAAGCACTGAAATGCGCCCCCAGTGGCGTCCACGCGTCGAGCTGCTTGTGGACGAGCTGGAAAAAGCCCCCGCCATTCTGCGTCTGTCCTATCTCGCGGACGTGGAGGATCCGAAACTCGTCGACCGCCGGATCAAGAGTCTGCGGAAGATAATCCGGGATGCCTGGAACCGCCGTGATGCGGACTACCGGCTGGCCATCGAGCAGGAAGTGTTCTGGCGCATGGGTAAGCCGCCGGAGAAGGACCGTCGCTTAACGGCGGTTCGGGAGGACGCGCCATGATGCGGTCCAGCTGTTTGTTACTGCTGCTCGCTCCCGCGCTCCTCGGTCACGGAGCCGTGGACGAGCGTGTGCTCGGCAACGCCGCCGAGAAGCATCTCTCGAGTGATATCGAGCTCACCCGATGGTCCCGGGACAGCGAGCGGCTGCTGGAGAATGCCGGTGACCGTCTGGAGATCCGCGAAGTGCTCGTGGCCGAGCCGGAGACCATCAAGCTGCACGACGTGGTGCCGCCCATTCTCTTCGAGTCCGGTGTGGCCCAGGTCCCCGACAGCACCGTCGCCGAACTGCGCGAAGTGCTCGACGGCATGCGTAATCGGGCCAACGTGCGCCTGAATCTCGTCGGTCATGCCGACAACCAGCGTCTCTCCGCGACGCTGGCCGCCCGCTATGGCGACAACTACGGTCTGTCCCGGGAACGGGCGGGTGAGGTGGCCGAATTCTTCCAGCGCACCCTGGATCTGCCGCCGGAGGCCGTGTCCTACGAATGGGCCGGAGATTCGAAACCTGTCGCCAGCAATGCGACCGAAGCGGGAAGGGCTCTGAACCGTCGGGTCGAGGTAGAGGTCTGGTACGACGTCTTCACGGAGTCCGTTGCCGAAGAAGAAGTTGTGGTGGCCGAGGAGATTCCGGCCATCAAAGTCTGCCGGATGGAAACCGTCTGTAAGCTCCGCTACGTGGAAGGCCACGCGCGCCGGGCTCGGGTACAGAATCTGCTGTCACCCCTGCACTACGAAGCAGCAACGCTGACGGTGCCCGCCGACTTCGTTACCCAGATTCAACAGACTCTCGATCACCTTTCAGACAAGCAGAACGTTGTGGTCAAGTTCATCGGCCACACGGACGATGCGCCCCTTTCCGAGCGCGATGCCCGGATCTATGGCGATCAGCTGAGTCTCTCCAGGGCTCGCGCGCACCGGGTTGCACTGGCCGTTCAGGACCAGCTCGGCCTGCCGGCAAACGCGATCGCGAGTGACGGCTACGGCGCGGATCGTCTTGCGGCCAGCAATGCGACGGCGCGAGGCCGGGCCCTGAACCGCCGGGTCGAGGTGGAATTCTGGTACGACGACTCGCTCCAGGAGCTGCCGAACGAGCCGCAACTCTGCCCGGCGGACGCAGGCTCTGAAATTGTCACCAGAAGCTACGATCCGCCCTGGGGACCCATCGCACCCGTTGAACTCGAGCGCGGTCAGCCGGTGATTCCGGACCGCTACCTGGAGGCGCTGCGCCGGGGGCTCGCCGAGGTGGCCGACCAGTCCAACCCGAGGCTCCGCTTCATCGGGTACACGAGCAACGAGGCCCTCGATCGACGTACGGCTCTGATCTACGGCGATGACGTGGGCCTTTCCACGGCCCGGGCCAGGCGGACCATGGAGTCGGTTGCCGAGCGCCTGCAGCTGAGTGCCGAGCAGGTCGAGCATGAAGGTAAGGGCTATCTCCACTCCAAGGATGTGATCAACGCCGGCTTCATCCAGGGTGAAGACTCCTACGTCGAGGTGCAGATCGTTTATGACGAGCTGGCTGTGCTCGACGACTACGAAGGCGTGGACGTTGATCCGCTCACCCGGGAGCTGCAGCCGGAAAACCCCTTTGCACTGAACCTCATGCGGATCACCGTCGACGGCGAGCCGATCGATGATCCCCAGCGCAGCTCCGCGGACGTGCAGCGTTGCACGGACGTCGCCATGGAAGAGAACGACCTCCGCTTCAGCTTCGACACGCTGGTCTCGGAGCCGCGCCTCGATGTCGCGGCCAACACCGACACCATTCAGCTCCACACCATCAATCCCACGGTGGCGGTGGCAACGCCCGTGCGCTTCCGCATGTACACGAACTATTCGGCGTTCATGGACCGGGCAGAGGTCCGGATTTATCGGGTGGAACAGTCCACGGAAGCCGAGCCCATGGCCGTGATTCCCATCGACGAGCTCGGCGAAGCCGAGTGGCGTCCGGAGTCCGGACAGTTCCATGGCCCCATGCGGGAGCTGAAGTACGTGCTCCGCGCCTACGACGAGCAGGGCATCTTCGATGAAACACATCCCCGGCCGCTGTGGATCGCGCACTCCGGTTTGAACCCGGCAGAGCTCTTTGCCGCGGTCAACGACCCCACCTCGAACGAAAGCGCGCCTTCACCGCCGCCCCCGGCCTTTGCCGGCTACGGAAACGACGGCCTGGCGCTGCAGAACATTCCCCTGGGCAGCGGTACAGTCACCGTTCAGGGTCAGGGGCTGCCGCCGGACAAGGAAGTCTGGGTTGCGGGTGCTCCGGTGCCGAAAGACGGCGACGGTAACTTCGTCTCCGAAGTGGTCCTCCCCGACGGTGCCCATACGGTGGAAGTTGCGCTGCTTGATCAGCAGGGCAACGGCGAGCTCTATCTCAGAGACCTGGAACTCGAGGACCGCGACTGGTTCTACACGGGCATGGCCGATTTCACCTGGACCGAGGCGTCGAGCAGCGACAACGCCGAGCTGTTTGTCGGCGACAACGCGAGTCAGGATTTCGATTCGGCGATGACCGGCCGTATTGCCCTGTTCGCCTCCGGCAAATTCGCCAATGGCTGGGGCCTGACGACGAGCCTCGACACGCGGGAAGGGGAGTTCGATGAACTGTTCAGCAACTTCCTCGGAAAAGAGCCCGATGCGCTGTTCCGGCGCCTCGACCCGGACCTTCACTATCCGACCTTCGGCGACGACAGCACCGTGGTAGAGCTCGCGCCGACTCAGGGCAAGCTCTATCTGAAGGCAGAGAAAGGCGACAGTCACGGGCTCTGGGGCAACTACAAGGTCGGCTACATGAACAATGAGCTGGCCCAGGTCGATCGCGGCCTCTACGGCGCTAAGGGGCACTACGAATCCGAAGGCACGACGAGCTTCGGTGAGAAGCGTCTGGTCGTCGATCTGTTTGGTGCGGAACCCGGTACGGTGCCGAGCCGGCAGGAGTTCCTCGGTACCGGCGGCTCTTTCTACTACCTGCGCCATCAGGACATCCTCATGGGTTCGGAGCGGGTCCGTATTGAGGTGCGCGACAAGGCGTCCGGCATCGTCACCGGCGTGGTGAACCTGAACTACGCGACCGACTACGACATCGACTATCTGCAGGGCACCATCCTGCTCAGCGAGCCGCTGGCGGCGACCGTGGCCGATGATCTGCTCGTGCGGGCGAACAGCACGAATGGCGATGAGGCCTATCTGGTGGTCCGCTACGAATACACGCCGGGCTTCGACGACATCAGCGCCATCGCCGCAGGCGGTCAGATGCACTACTGGTTGAACGACCGCTTCAAGGTCGGCCTGATGGCTAACGAGAACAGCAACGATGACAGCGAGTTCGACAGCAGCCTGCAGGCGGCGGACATGACCTTCCGGGTCAGTTCGAACACCTGGGTGAAGGTGCAGACCGGGCGCAGCGAAGGGGTGCTGGCCCAGTCCTTCAGCTCCAGGGACGGTGGTTTCGAATTCGACTCGGTGAATCCCGTGCTCACCCCGGCCAGGGCCGATGCCTATCGAGGCGACGTGAGCGTGGGTCTGGATGACCTCTGGAAGCCCCTCGACGGTCGCATCACGCTCTATGGTCAGAGCCTCGAAGCCGGCTACTCCTCCCCGGGCCTGGAAACGCCCACGGACTCGGACGCCTGGGGCGGTACCCTGAGTCTGCAGCTGACGCGCGCCCTGTCCTTGCGCGGCAAGACCGACGTACTGGAGCGGGAAGAAGGGCTGAGCACCAGTGCCCACGAACTGAACGTCGGCTACCGCTTGAGCCCCCGCTGGGATCTCAGCGCCGGTGTTCGCCATGACGACCGCGAAGATGATTCCGCCGCTGGGCTGCTGCCCACGCAGAACCTCGGCGCCCGAACGGACGCGGTACTGCAGCTCGGCTACGATGCCCGGGGTAAGTGGAACGCCTATGGTTTCGTGCAGGATTCCCTGGCCGCCGATGAGGGTCGAGAGGCCAATGCACGCTACGGCGCCGGCGGCTCTTATCTGCTCTCCGAGAAGCTGCGCCTCGACATGGAGGTCTCCGATGGCGACCTCGGTCCAGGTACCCGGATCGGCACCAGCTATCTGCACTCGGAGCGAACCAGCTTCTATATGAACTACGCCCTCGAGAACGAGCGGACCGATAACGGCCTGCGCGGCGCGCAGGGCCCTCAGGGCAGTCTCGTCAGCGGCATGAAGACGCGCCTGTCCGATAGTACGAGCATCTTCCTTGAAGAACGTTACCAGCACGGTCGCTCGCTGACCGGCCTGACGCACGCGACCGGTATGCAGCTCGTGCCGTCAGAGCGCTGGAACCTGTCTTTCACCAGCGACTTCGGCACCTTGAAAGACCGTGAAACCGGCGCGGAAACGGATCGCCGGGCCGGTGGCGTCAGCATCGGTTTCGGTACGGAGAATCTGCAGCTCTCCAGTGGCGTCGAGTACCGCAATGACCAGGAAGAGCAGCTGGATGCGTCCATCAACAAGCGCAAGACCTGGCTGAATCGGAACACGTTCCGCTGGCAGATGAATCCCGCCTCCCGGCTGCTGGGTAAGTTCAACTTTTCAACCAGCGACAGCTCTCAAGGCGCTTTCTTCGACGGCGAATACACGGAAGCCGTGCTCGGCTATGCGTTCCGTCCGGTGCGTCATGACCGGCTGAACGCGCTGGTTAAGTACACGTATCTCTACAACGTGCCGACGACCTCACAGGTCACGCAGTCGAACGCTGCGGCTCAATACCTGCAGAAGAGTCATGTTGCGGCGCTGGATATCACCTATGACCTGACGCAGCGCCTGAGCGTGGGCGGTAAGTATGCCCACAAAATGGGGGAGATCAGCCTCGATCGGGTCGATCCGGACTTCTTCGACAACTCCGCCAACCTCTATGTGCTGCGTGCCGACTACCGCTTCCGCGCCCAGTGGGAAGTGCTCCTGGAAGGGCGCATGCTGGAAATGACGGACCTTGATGAGCAGCGTGCGGGCGCGCTCTTTGCCCTGTCGCGCTACTTCGGTGAGCACTTCAAGCTCGGCGCCGGCTACAACTTCACCGACTTCTCCGACGACCTCACGGATCTCAACTACGATCATCGGGGACTGTTCCTGAATCTCACCGGCGCATTCTGAGTCCCGGGCCATTCGCGTCGCGCGTGAGCCCTGGGCGCTTTGGCGCGACCGCCCCGGGGAGTGCTATGTTGCGCCGCATGTTTCATCGCGCCCCGACTTTTCCCTCGAGCTGGTTGATCGCCTTCAGCGTCGTTCTGACGCTGAGCGCCGAGCAGGCTCCTGCCGCTCAGCCTTTACCCCTCGAGTCGACGGTCGCTGACGCGGATGCTGCATCCATGGCGCAGAGCGCCGGGCCCGAGGCGGGTTACGAATGGGGGCGAGGGCTCGTATTCCGGTCCGGAGAAACGGACCTCTGGCTCGGCGTGCGCGGCCAGTTTCGTTTCAACTCTTCGACCACGGAGCTGGACAGAGACGAGCGGATCACGCGATCTCAGTTCAGCACGCTGGATGTCGAACGGGCCAGGATCAAAGGCGGAGGCAAAGTGGTCCGGCGCTGGCTCGACCTGTACGGCGAGTACAATCTGGTGGGTTCCCAGTGGCTCGATTACCGGGCGACCGTCAGTGTCGGCGACTGGCTCGACCTGCGCGCGGGCCAATGGAAAAGCGAATACAGCCGCGAACGGGTCAACTCCTCGGGCCGCCAGCAGCTCGTTGAGCGGTCGATCGTAAACTACTGGTTCACCCTGGACCGGCAGCACGGAATCTCCACCTCAGCCCGCTTCGGCGCCGGCAGTCGCGCCGACGTCCGTTTCTGGGTTCAGGCCCTTTCCGGCCTTGGCATCAACCGCTCATCGGAGCGCAGTAAGGGTCTGCTTCTCACCCGCCTGCAGTGGCATCCGGATGGCACTGAAATGCCCTTCAGCGGATCCGATCTCGAGCGGCGCAAGGATCGGGTGAGTTCCGTCGCCCTGGCTTATGTCACCGGCGACACGCGCTGTTCACGTTTCTCAAGCGACGGGTGCGGGCAGCTGCCAGGCCTTGCGGAGACCGACTACGATCTCGAGCAGCTCATGCTGGAGACGGCGCTCAAGCATCGAGGCTTTTCCTGGGAGCAGGAGCTGCACTACAAGCGCCTGCGGGACGAGCGCACCGGCGCCGTGCAGCGGCTTGTCGGCGGCTATGCGCAGCTCGGGACTTTTCTCAGTGAATGGTGGTCAGCGGCGCCGGCGCCGCTGGAGGTTGTTGCCCGCTTCGCGCTGGTGGATCCCGATACGGAGCGCGGCCGCGATCTCAATGAGGAATATACCCTCGGCGCCAACTGGTTCTTCGGCGGGCATCGCAACAAGCTGTCGCTCGATCTGTCCCGCGTCGAGGCCGAAGACTCCTTCGGCGAGGTCCGGGAAACGCGGCTGCGGCTGCAGTGGGACGTGTCTTTCTGAAGTGCCCTCAACTCGCGGGAGCGGTTCCCGGTGACACTTCTGGAACGCTGACGAAACGGTTCGTGAGCACGCCGGCGGTCATGGCGCCATTGACGTTCAAGGCGGTTCGGGCCATGTCGATCAGCGGTTCAATGGAGATCAGCAGGGCGGCCACGGTCACGGGGAAACCCAGAGCCGGCAGGACGATGAGCGCGGCGAAGGTGGCACCGCCGCCGACCCCGGCGACGCCGAAACTGCTGACGGCGATGATTGCCACGAGTCCCGCGAGGAAAGACAGGTTGAGCGGGTCGACCCCCATGCTCGGCGCAATCATGACCGCCAGCATGGCCGGATAGATGCCCGCACAGCCGTTCTGCCCGATGGTGGCGCCGAAGGTAGCGGACAGATTAGCCACCGGCGGCCGCACGCCGAGTGCTTCGACCTGGGTTTCCACATTGAGAGGAATCGTCGCCGCCGAACTCCGGGAGCTGAACGCGAAGGTGAGCACGGGCCAGACCTTACGGAAGTAGTCGATCACGTTGGTGCCGCTCAGAGTCAGCAGGGCTGCGTGGACGGCGAACATGATCGCAATGGCGAGATAGGAAGCCGCGATGAAGGAAAGCAGATTCAGGATGTCTGCACCGTTCGATCCGGCGACGACTTTGGTGATCAGAGCAAGGATACCGTACGGGGTGAGCGCCATGACCAGGTGCACGAGCTTCATGACGATGGCCTGAGCGGTTTCGACGAAGTCAGCGATGGCTCTGCCCCGCGGCGCGTCCTCGCGGCTCACGGCGAGGGCGGCGATGCCGAAAAGAATGCCGAAGATCACTACGGCGATGATCGACGTCGGGCGGGCGCCGGTGAGGTCATAGAAGATGTTCGAAGGAATGAACCGGACCAGCATGTCGGCCATGCCCAGCTCGGCCACCCCAGCCTGGCGCTCGAGGAGTACTTCCGCCCGCTCGAGCTCTCGCGCGCCTTCGGTCAGCCCGTCCGCGGTGATGCCGAAGGAGGTGGTCACGAAAACACCCACGAGCGCAGCGATCATGGTGGTGCCGACGAGAATGGCGATTACCGTGCCGCCGATGCGTCCAAGGACGGCGAGGTCGCCCATGCGGACAACGGCGGCGATCATCATCACGAGCACCAGCGGCATGATGATCATGCGCAACAGGTTCACGTAGCTGGACCCGATGACGTTCGTCCACTCGAGGGTGCCGTCGAGAATGGCCCGCTCGCCGCCGTAGAAAAGCTGCAGGGCAAAGCCGTAGATCACGCCCAGCACCAGGCCGGCCAGAATCTGACGGGACAGAGGCGTGTTCGGCGTCCGCAGCCGGAAGAGCAGCGCGATCAGTGCGGCGAACACCAGCAGGTTGGCGATGACGAGATAGGACATGTTGTTCGGCTCTTACCGTGGCCGCGGACGCTCAGTCGTCCGCGTAATCGTACAGCGTTCTCGTTGTGGTCTGCTCGTAGTCCCGGGCAGCCCCGGCGACGCGACCGGTCTCGCCCGTGGTGATCCAGCGTTTGGCGCGACCGGCATCGCCGAGGGGCGTACGGGTCCCGAAGCTGTTGAGAAACACCATGCCGATGGCTTCGCCTTCCACGTCGGCAATCATCACCAGGCAGCGCCCGGCTTCTTTCAGATAGCCGGTTTTGGAAAGCCCGACCGCCCAGCGACTGCTCGCTGTCAGGGGGTTGGTGTTGCCATAGGCCAGGTGGTAGCGGGGACCGCGAAAACTCGCGTGGTGCTGGTAGGTGGTGGAATAGGTGCGGATCAGCTCGTAGTCGTAAGCCGCCCGCAGCAGTTTCCAGAGATCGTCCGCGGAAGCGACGTTACCCGTGGAGAGGCCCGTAGGGTCGTCAAAGCGGCTGCTGGTCATGCCAAGGCTTCTCGCTTTGGCATTCATGGCATCCACGAAGGCGTCGAAGCCCCCCGGATAGTGCCGCGCCAGGGTGTGGGAGGCGAGGTTCTCGGAAGACATGAGCGCAATTTTAAGCAGCTGGTCCCGCCGGCTTTCGGAGTCGATGCGAATCCGCGAGTAGCCGTTTTTCCCGGTTTTCTGCTGCCAGCCGAGAACGGGAATCCACTCATCGAGGGGCTGGCCGCCGTCGAGAACGACCATGGCGGTCATGAGCTTGGTCACGGAGGCGATAGGCACGGCGAGCTCGGCGTTCTTCCGGTGCAGCACCACTCCGGAATCCAGCTTGCCGATGACGGCGTGCACGGAAGCGAGCTGTACATCAGCGGCGTGGAGGGGAGGTGTCAGGACAAGGCCGAGAAGCCAGGCGGCGATCGAGCGTTTCAGCACATGAATTCCCGTGAAACGAGCCACTATTTTCTCACGGTCAACTGAAAAAAAGTACATTGTTCGCTCGAGAACGCAGGCGTAAGGTGCGCGGCCGCCTCCCCCTGTCGCCCGGTGCCCCGTGGGCCGACCGTGGGAGGCCAGTGATGAACAGCGGGAGGAGATGTCCATCATGGCTGCACCTGGTACGCCCGTACGCCCCGACGCAAAGCGCCTCATGGCCACCATGACCTCGAGCGCGGCACTCCCGGCCTTCGTGCCGAGCATCGATCCACACACCCTGAAACACCTCGTCGACGACGTGGGCCTCGAAGACGCAGGGCCCCTGATTGCCCATGCCTCGCAGCGGCAGCTCGTGCATCTGCTCGACGAAACGCTCTGGACCGGCGCGCGGCCTGGAGACCCGGACAAGCTCTCGGTCGCGGATCTCCTGCGTTGGCTGGATCTCTGGAACGGTCTCGGCGAGGGATTCGTGGCCGACAAGCTCTATGAGCTCGGTGACGACTTCTGTGCCCTGGCCTTTTCCAGGCTGCTGCGCGTTTCCGACTATGACATGGCGCCACGGGTCCTCGACGAGTTCACCCACGCCATTGGCCGCTATGTGGTTCGCGTGCGCGTGGATGATGAATGGGATGCGGTGCAGACCGCCGTTACAGCGCTCTGGCGGGATTTCCCGGACTTCTGTGAAGCCATCTTTGCACGGCTCGCCTTCCGTCACTCCGTGTTGAAGATGGCCGGCGAGGACGATACGGCCAAGGTGCTCGACGGCGACGCGAGCCATGCCCACGAGCGCGGCCGGGAAGAGTCCGGCTATGTCACGTCGGTCATGGCAGGCAGCTTTCTGCGGGCCCTGGTGTCCGCCGATGTCGACGCCCTGGCCGACGAGGCGGGCTACGACCTGCAGACAGCCGAGTACTTCCGGCGTCGAGCACAGCTCAAAGCCGCGACGGCGGAGAGCGCCAGCGGGGAGCTCTCCGCCTCGGACGATAGCGATGCTGTCGCAGCGCAGGACGACCCCGCGGAAGATGACGACGGAGCCTCGCAGCGTTCGGATCACGCAGCTCAGGCCGAGGGTGACGGCGCCGATGGTGTTACCGACGCCGCGGAGCTTCACGGTCTCGCGGCCGAGCTTCAGGCCTACGAACGGGCTCAGCTGCGACCGGCCGCCCTGCTCACGGGCCCGGAAACTGTCGATGTGCGCCCGAGTGACTGGGTAAGGGTCGCCCTCGGCCGCCTGCAGGCCGATCTCGAGTGTTTCGATGCGCGTATGGATGAACTCACCTATCTGTCGAACCTGGTCATGGCCGGCCTCGATCAGGGCGGCGACCGCCTCGAGTCCGGCGCCGCCGCCAATCTGGTCATCGCCACCTGTAACCTCGGCGCCGGTCATGAGCTCTGGCTCGACGGAGACGTCGACGGCGTAGAAGCGGTGCATGACATGCTGCTCCAGGCGCCTGGCCTCGTCCGGCTGTTCCGGATTGGCTGGCATCTGCTCGCCAACCTGCCGCTGACCGCGGCCCAGCGATTGAAGGCGCTCTTTGCCGACGCAACGACGCGGGAGCGACTGGCCGAGAAGCCCTGGGTGCTCTCGGAGGTCGACGGACTGCTCGGTGCACCGGACTTCGAGGAAGTGGTTGCGGCGCGACAATTCGAGGACGCGCAGGAAACGCTGAAGATCCTCGGCATCGCCCTCGAACCGGAAGCCGTGGTGGCCCTCTGCGTGCTCACCGATGGGGTGCCTCGCTTTGCCCGGGTCCTCGAGGACCGTGCGCCGACCGGCGCGGTCATGACCTACGCGGCCCGGGATCTGATGACCATGAGTGATCTCATGACCGTGCACCGTTTCCTCGACAACCTGGCCGATCAGGTGCGCCTCTAGGCGTGGTGCTCGATCGCATCGTGCATGCGGAGGGGCTGCTGGTTTATGCTCGGTCCCATAAGAAAAACAAGAACCCGCACCGCTCTGCATGGACCTGGATCGATTAGCGAATCTGGTTGAGATCTTCGGCATCACGTCGCTCGTCGGCGGACTTGCCTTTGCGATGATTCAGGTCGTCGATTTCAGGCGACAGCGGAAAGAGATCGCGGCGATCGAGATGATGAAGTCCTGGCAGACGGCGGAATTCGCCAGTGCGCTCAGGACCGTTGCCCAATTGCCTGATCACATGGCGCCTGAGGCGATGCGAAAGGACGGCGAGGATCTCGAAAATCTGGCCTTCATCGTCGGCGTCTACTTCGAAAGCGTTGGCGTCATGGTGTATCGCGAAATTGTGCCTCTCGACGTCATCGACGACCTCATGGGCGGCGCGAGCCGTGTCGTCTGGCGCAAGCTCGATCGCTGGGTGGAGGACTGGCGGTCCAACTACAACCCGCGTGCCTATGAGTGGTTCGAATGGCTTGTAGAACGACTCGATGAGTCTTCGCCCCTCGATCGCGAGTATATTGCCCCGCTCAGATTCCCCGTGGAAAAACGCCAGGGATAAAGTCACCTCAAGCAGTCAGGAGTCAGACTTTGAAGGACGAAACCAAGCTCATTCACTCCGGTTACGAGACGGATCCGACGACGAAAGCCGTCGCGACGCCGATCTACCAGACCGTCGCTTACGAGTTCGACAATGCGCAGCATGGCGCCGATCTCTTCGATCTGGCGGTGCCGGGCAATATCTACACGCGGCTCATGAATCCCACGACAGACGTCCTCGAGCAGCGTATGGCCGATCTCGAAGGCGGCGTCGGTGCGCTCTGTGTGAGCGCGGGCTCCGCCGCCATCAGCTACTCGATCCTCAACATCGTCGAGCAGGGCTACAACATCGTCGCTACGCCGCAGCTCTATGGCGGCACCTACACGCTCTTCGCGCACATGCTGCCCAAGCAGGGTATCGAAGTGCGTTTTGCCGAGTCCGACAGCCCCGAGGCGCTGGCCGCCTGCATTGACGACCGAACTCGAGCCGTCTTCGCCGAATCCATCGGCAACCCGGCCGGCAACGTCGTCGATCTCGAGGGGATCGGTGCGGTAGCGAAGGCGGCCGGGGTGCCCTTCATCGTCGACAATACCGTGGCAACGCCCATGCTCATCAAACCTCTGGCGCATGGCGCAGACATCGTCGTGCACTCCCTGACGAAGTACGTCGGCGGCCATGGCAACTCTCTCGGCGGCGTCATTGTCGACGGCGGCAGCTTTCCCTGGGCCGAGCACGGCGACAAATTTCCCATGCTCACCACCCCGGAGCCGGCCTATCACGGCGTGGTCTACACAGACGCGATGGGGCCTGCGGCCTACATCGGTCGCGCACGGACCGTGCCGCTCAGAAACACGGGTTCGACCTTGTCACCCTTCAACGCGTTTCTCCTCCTCCAGGGACTCGAGACACTGGCCTTGCGCATGGAACGGCACTGCGACAACGCCCTGGCCGTTGCCGGCTTCCTCGATGCGCACGATGCAGTGGCCCGCGTGGCTTTCGCCGGTCTCGAGAGTGATCCCTACCATGGGCTGGCGAAGAAGTATTGCGGTGGCCGGCCGGCCTCGCTGCTCACCTTCGAGATCGAGGGCGGCTATGAGGCGGCAGTGAAGTTCCACGACTCGCTCGGCTTGTTCAAACGGCTCGTGAACATCGGTGACGCGAAATCTCTCGTCTGCCACCCGGCTTCCACCACGCACCGCCAGCTCACCAGCGAGGAGCAGCTGGCGGCAGGGGTGACGCCGGGGATGATCCGGCTCTGCGTGGGCATCGAGCACATCGACGACATCCTCGCCGACCTCATGCAGGCCCTGGACGCGGCTGCTGCCTGATTCCGCTCAGGCGACCGCGTCCTCGCGATTTGGCAGCCGGATCACCGCGCTGATGCAGCCCGCGAGGACAAAGGCCGTTGCCCAGACCCCGAAAGCCGTCACATAGGTGCCGGTCTGGTCGGCGATGTAACCGGTGATGAGCACCCAGAAGGTGGCCGGCGCGAGGAAGAAAGAAAGGAGCCCGTTCACGCGGGAAAATTTCCTGGCGCCGAAGAGCCGTGAGATGAGCACGGAGCGCACGGGTACCATACCCCCGAAGCCGAGACCAAAGAGACCGGCGGCAAGAGTGAGGCCGAGGTAATTGTCCGTGCTCAGAAAGATGATGGTTGAGGTGAGGTATGACGCCACCGCGCACATGACGGTCAGCTTGGCGTTCATGTGGTCCATCATCCAGCCCCAGACCAGTTTGCCGCCGATGGCGAAGCCGCCGGCAATGCCGAGCAGGTAGGAGGCTTCGAAGATCGTGTAGTCGAGCTCCGTGGACATATAGGTAGGCAGGTGCGTGATCATCGCGCTGTAGACTCCGTTCATGAGTCCGAACGTGATCACTACGCTCCAGAAAGCCCGGGAGGTGAGAAATTCCCGGTACACGGCAACGACGCTCTGCTTTGGCGCCGGGACATCCGGCGTAGAGGTAACCTCCGCCGCTCCCGTCGCCGGGGGTGGCGCCGGGTCTCCATCCGGGTACTGGCCGACGTCGGCCGGCGACTGCTTCACAACCGCAAGCGTCAGTGGGACCACGAAGCCCACCAGTACTGCGGCATACAGGAGATAGGTGCTGCGCCAGCCGATGGTCTCCGACAGCCAGGTGGCGACGGTCGGCATGACAACGCCCGCCACGGAGATGCCCATGATTGCGATGCCGAGGGCCATGCCACGGTTGCGGGAAAACCAGTTCACCATGAGCTTGGTCTGCGCCAGGGGACCGACGCCCGTCCAGCCGAAGCCCTGGAACAGCACGAGGACCATGAGAAACGGCAGATAACTCTGCGTGGTCTGCAGGAGCAGATAGCCGGTGGCGAGCCAGCAGGAAGCCACCACGATCACCCGCTTGACCTCGAAACGGTCCAGGCAATAGCCGGTGAACGGTGCCAGACAGCTGCCCGCGAAGAGCGTGAGGCTCACTGCCAGCGACATCTGTGTTTTGTCGACAGCGAACTCTTCCATCCACATGGGAAAGAAAATGCCGCGGGAGTGGAGGAAAAAACTCGACGCCAGAAACCCCATGGTGAAGGCGTAGATCGCGAGGGGGTAGCCGTAGAAGCGGCGCGTGGCGGTTGAGTCCGTGGCAATGTTCATAGGGGCAAGATATCTTCCGGCCGAAATGCGAGCAACGAACCGCCCTGCAGCCGGTCCGGCAAACGGGTTGCCGGGCGGTCATTGAGGAAACGGCGATGAGCGAAACGGATCGCGAGCAACTGCGACGCGCACCCTATGTGAGCCTGGCGACCTTCCGCAAGTCCGGAGTGCCGGTGCCGACGCCGGTGTGGGCTGCTCCGGACGGAGATGCCCTATACGTGTTCTCCGCCGGCGGGGCAGGCAAGGTGAAGCGGTTGCAGAACTCGAGCCGTGCGCAGGTGGCGCGCTGTGATGCGCGCGGCAAGCTCCTCGGCGGCTGGCTGGACGCCGAAGCTTTCCTGGTCAGCGACGGTGCAGAGGTCAGCAGGGCGCTTGCGGCGCTCAGGCGTAAATACGGCTGGCAGATGGTGCTTGCGGACGTGGGTTCCCGGCTGACCGGTAAATTCGACAAGCGCGCGTACATCCGCGTTGAGCTGACCGGGGATTGACCGCCTCGAACCTGAGCCCGACCCCGCATAGCTGAAGAATACGTTCCCGAGGCCAACAACAAAAAAACGCGTCTCGGAACAACAAAGCACTCGAACAATAAGAGAACGCGACAATCTGGTCATCGCGGGGCACGGTTTAGCAGTACGTGCTCCGCGTTCTTTGTGCCTGAGTGTCAGCTGGTCCGGCAGGCAACGACAGCCGGTGCGCCGGGACTACTCGTCCAGACGCTGATCACCGGTTCCCCCCAGATTGACTTCCAGACGAACGCGCGCTGCCAGCGTCGTCTCGTAGTCGCGCTCCTCGGGCCAGCCGACGATGGGCCAGGCTTCCACGTAAAACCACGGGCGGAACAGTTGTTGCCGGTAGCGGATCTGCAGCTGGTAATGGTGGAAGTTGTCCTTGGTAGGCACAAGGATCTCGTCATCATCGAAGGGTGAGTCTTCGATGGATACCCGCCGGTAGAGCGCCTCGTAAGCGAGCTTGCGGTCTTCGCGCAGGGACTGGAAGACGGAAAACTTCTGCTCGAGAAACGGGTTGAAGTCGTTTTCGTCGAAGTACTGAATGCGCGTGCGCGACCGGAAGAGCACGTTGTCCGTGATGCCCCGGTTGAAGTACTGGCGGAAGTCGTTTCGCCATCGGGTTTTCGTGTGGTAGTAGAGCCGGTTTGTCGTCTGCCCGACCCACTTGCCGGGCAGCTGGTATTCGAAGCCGGCGTTCAGGCGTGCGAAGGGATCGGGGTCGCCGCCCTTGAAGCGGAAGCCGAGATCGAAGCTCCAGCCGCGCTTGGCGTTCTGGCGCCCGATCCAGCGCAGAGCCACGTCGTTGTCTTCGTCTACGGCCGAGGACGCCTGATCCACGTCGGAGCCCTGATCGTCGTTCACCACCAGGCGCAGGCGGTCGTTCAGACCCGGCAACACGAGGTGCAGCTTGAGTCTCGGCGAAACGTCGAATCCGTGGTACTGGATGTAGTCCGTATTGAGCCGGATACGCACCCGGGTTTTGTCGTCGGTGAAGGTGGCGTGCTCGCTGTTGACGAAGAAGCTGTCTATGCGGCGCACGGTGTTCTGAACCATGTCGTCGACGGCCTGATAGTTGCTGTCGACCACCTCACCGGTGCGCCTGAGCATGGTAACGCTCGAGTCGGTGCTTTCCCCCTCCAGAGCCTCTTCCGCGGCTACCGGTATGGGAGACGTACTCAGGAAGCTGAGGGTGACAAGCAGAGCGCCATCAACAGCTCGACGCCGTGCCCCCCTTTTTGTCCACACTTCGCGCGCCTTCGACATCCGCCGCGCTCCTGATCCCCCAGCTGCTTCTAAAACTATCACCATTCGTGGCACCTGTCCGTGCCTCCGCTACACTGTCGCACCACAGGACTGCAGGAGAAGGGATCCATGAGATTGCAGCATAAGGTGGCAGTCGTGACGGGTGGTGCCAGCGGTATGGGGCGCTCGACCGTCGAGCGGTTTCTGCATGAAGGTGCGCGGGTGGTGATTGCCGATTTCAACGCCGAAACCGGTGAGGCGTTCATGGCCGAGCTGGCGGCGGAAGGGTATGAGGAGTCCTGCGCATTCTACCGCGCGGATGTCGCTCGAGAGGACGATGTGGCCGGCATGCTCGACCATGCGGTGGCGCTCTTCGGCAGTCTCGATGTGCTGTTCAACAACGCCGGCGTCGGCGGCGCCATCGGGCCGCTCACGGAAACCTCCACGGAGGACTGGGACTACACCTTCGACGTGCTTTCGAAGGGCGTGTTTCTCGGCATCAAACACGGGGCCCGGCTCATGCGGGAAGCGGGCCGCGGAGGCTCGATCATCAACACGGCCTCCATTGCCGGCCTGTCCGGTGACGGCGGCCCGCTCGTGTACTCGGCCGCGAAGGCGAGCGTGATTAGCCTTACCCAATCGGCGGCGGTGGAACTGGCGCCGGATCGCATTCGGGTCAACGCGATCTGCCCCGGCTTCATTGCCACGCCGCTGGCGGAGCTCGGAGATCCGGATGGCACCCGGGCGCGTTTCGCCGCGGCGCAGCCCTGGCCGGATTACGGGCGCGGCGAACACATCGCCGGTGCGGCCCTGTTCCTGGCCAGCGACGACGCCGAATTCGTCACCGGGGAAAAGCTCGTGGTCGACGGTGGCCTGACGGCGGCCGGGCCCGAACTGTCGCGGAAATTTCCGCGCACCTCCGGTCGGAACTCCAAGGTCAGTGGTATCACCAGAGGCAGTACGGGCGAAGGACCCGTGCTCAGGAAACTCTAGATGAAGCTTGCGACCTGGAACGTCAACGGCATGAAGGCGCGCCTCGACTTCATGAAACTCTGGCTCGAAGACAGGGCCCCGGACGTGGTCGGGCTTCAGGAGCTCAAGCTGACCGACGACAGCTTCCCGCATGAGTTTTTTGCCGATCTCGGTTATTCGGCGGTCACCCACGGGCAGAAGAGCTGGAACGGTGTGGCGGTTCTGTCGAAGCGGCCCATGGAAGTGCTCGAACGCGGCTTGCCGGGGCAGGAAGACTTCGGTGCCCGGCTCATCACCGCGCATATCGATGATGGCACCTCAGAAGGACTTCGTTTCACCACCCTCTACTGTCCAAATGGGAAAACTCTGGAGCATGCAGACTATCCGGCCAAGCTCGCCTGGTTCGACGCCCTTGCCGCCCACCTCGACGGTGTGAGCGCAGGACCGGCGCTGATCTGCGGCGATTTCAACATCGTTCCTGGGCCCCTCGACAGCTGGCTCGGTGAAGGCGGCGACGGCCGGCTCTTTCACACGGAAGCGGAACGGGCGCGCATGGTGGCGCTGTTCGAACTCGGTCTGACGGACCTCTACCGGCATCTGCATCCGGAAGAGCAGACTTTTTCCTGGTGGGACTATCGCGGTGGTGCCTTTCACCGCAAGCAGGGGCTTCGTATCGACCTGCTGCTCGGGAGCCAGAGTGTTGTGGATCGTCTTGTCAGTGCCGGAACGGACCGGGATTACCGGAAGAAGCAGGAGGGCCTTACGGCCTCCGATCATGCGCCCGTCACCGTCGAGCTGGCCGCCTAGGCGCGGTCCGGAAGCGCAACTGATCCGGCAGAGGGCCGGCCGACGCACCGGCCGGGCGTTCCGCAACGCCCGGCGGTGGTGCGAGCGGCGTGCGCTGGCTGCTACCAGTTCTCGAAGTGGACGATGCCTTCCATGGATTTGCGCGGTGCCGGCTTGAAGTCCGTCCCTTTCGTGTAGGCGACCGGGATCAGGGCCACCTGGGTGATCTCGTCGTAAGGAATGCCGAGAATCTCTGCGACCGCCTTCTCCTGCATCAGGTGAATGGTCGTCCAGCAGCTGCCGAGGCCTCGGGCCCGGGCAGCGAGCATGAAGCTCCAGGCGGCCGGAATGATGGAGCCGAAAGAGCTGGCCTGACCGACGTTGGCCATTTCGCCGGTAGCCTGATCGAAGCGGCCGCTGATGCAGGGGATGAAGAACACGGGCGCTTTCGCCATGTTTTCGGCCAGATACTGGGCTGAATCCATAACCCGCTCCTGGGTGGCGGCCATGGTCGGATCGTCACCATGTACGGCGGAGGCTGCCATGGGGCTTGCCGCGTAGACGTTCTTGAAGAGCTCTCCGTAGAGGTTGCCGATGGCCTCCCGTTTCGCCTCGTCGGTGACGAAGAGAAAGTGCCAGCCCTGGGCGTTTGAGCCGCTGGGAGCCTGGAGTGCCAGCTCCATGCACTCCATGAGCACCTCTTTCTCCACCGGCCGGTCGAAGTCGAGGCGCTTGCGCACAGCGCGGGTCGTGCTCAGCAGTTCATCGTTGGTCAGATTCAGTTGGGTCATGGCTTCTCTCTCCTCCTCGAGATGGCGCTCCGCAGCGTGCGTGCCGGCCTTGCGTGCCGGCTTTGAAAGGGCAACCACTTTACTGGGGCCGGTGCGCCAGCGGAAGCCGTCGCGGGCTCGGTACCTCGAGACGCCGCAGGCTCTTTACCCGACCCGCCGCAGGCTCTTTACCCGACCCGCCGCAGGCGCTTTACCCGACCCGCCGCGGGCTCTTTACCCGAACCGCCGCAGGCGCTGTCCGTCAGTCGTTTGAGCGGGGTGGGCTTCTATGCTCCAATGGCGCCCGTTTAGCCGGTAGTACTAAAAAAACCGAACATTACCCATGCGCGATTACTTCATCCGCCGCGCACTCCTGATCATTCCCACGCTGCTGGGCATCACGATGCTGGTCTTCATGGTCACCCGATTCGTTCCGGGCGGTCCGCTCGAACGTGCGATCATGGAAGCCCAGCAGGCCAACATCGGCGCCTCCGCAGGGCGCTCCGTGGGTCAGGGCATGGCGCTTTCGGAGGAACAGCTCCAGCAGCTGAAGGAATACTACGGTTTCGACAGACCCTGGTATGAGAGTTATGCGCTCTGGCTCGGGAAAGTGCTGCAGGGTGATCTCGGCACCAGCTATCGCTACAACGAGCCGGTCTGGGATGTCATCAGCCAGCGTTTTCCCATCAGTCTGTTCTATGGGCTCGTGTCGCTGGTGATCACCTATCTGGTCTGCATTCCCCTCGGGGTGGTGAAAGCCATCGGCCATCGCAGCACCATGGACAACGTCACGTCGGTGCTCGTTTTTGCGGGCTATGCGGTGCCGGGCTACGTGCTCGGCGCGCTGCTGCTGCTGTTCTTCGCGGTGGAAGTGGACTGGTTCCCCATGGGCGGTTTCACCAGCTACAACTTCGACGAGCTATCCCCGGGTGAGCAGGTGCTCGACGTGCTGCACCACGCAACGCTGCCGTTGATCTGCTATCTCGTCGGCAGCTTTGCGGTAACCACCATGCTCATGAAGAACAACCTCATGGACAACCTCGCCGCGGATTACGTGCGTACCGCCGTGGCGAAAGGGGTGCCCTTCAAAAAAGCGGTATCCGGTCACGCCCTGCGCAACTCGCTCATTCCCATTGCCACCACCTTCGGACAGAACATCACGCTGCTGGTAGGGGGATCCTTTCTCATCGAAACGATTTTCGACATCGACGGCTTCGGACTCCTCGGCCTCACGAGCATCTTCGACCGCGACTATCCGGTGGTCATGGGGATCGTGTTCCTGGCGAGTCTGCTGCTCCTGATCGGTAACATCCTCTCGGACATGCTCGTCGCCCTGGTCGATCCACGGGTGCGGTTCCAGTAGATGCAGCTGAATCCGCTGACCGTCAGGAAGCTCAAACGCTTTCGGGAGATTCGCCGGGGCTATTACTCGGCGATTCTGCTTGCTGTGCTTACGGTCCTGTCGCTCTTCGCAGAACTGCTCGTGAACGACCGGGCGATCATCGTCAGCTACGACGGCCAGTGGACGTTTCCCACCTACGCCGATGTGAAGCTCGGCGCGGAGTACGGCCTCACGGGGACCGACGCGGTCATACCCGTGGACTATCGCGCGCTCCGGGAACACTTCGAAGGGACAGCGAACTGGGTGCTGATGCCTCTGATTCCCTGGGGACCCTATTTCAACGACACCGTTGATGGCGTGCTCAAGGCGCAGGGCCCGAACTTTGCCCGGGGGCACGTCCTCGGCACAGACAGTACCGGGCGGGACGTGCTCTCGCGCCTCGTCTATGGCTTTCGCACAGCCATCTTCTTCGCCATCGCCTTTACGGTGCTCACCTACCTCATCGGCGTCACCGTCGGCTGTGCCATGGGCTACTTCGGTGGCGCCTTCGATCTGCTGTTTCAGCGCATCATCGAAATCTGGTCGAACATCCCCTTCCTTTATATGGTCATCATCGTTTTCTCGGTGATCCCCAGCACCTTCGAGATCGGCACGCGTATCGGCATTCTGCTGCTGATCATGGTGCTCTTCAGCTGGACGGGTCTGACCTATTACATGCGCACGGAGACCTATAAGGAGAAAGCGCGGGATTACACGGCCGCCGCGCTGGTGCTTGGGGCCGGCACGAGCCGGGTCATCTTCCGGCACATCCTGCCGAATACCATTGCCACCATGATCACCTTCGTGCCCTTCACGGTGGTGAGCGCGATTACGGCCATCACGGCCCTCGACTTTCTCGGCTGGGGCCTGCCGCCGCCCACGCCGAGCATCGGTGAACTGCTCAAGCAGGGCACCGCGAACCTGACCACGGCGCCCTGGATCGTCACATCCGCTTTCGTTGCCCTGGTCTTCATTCTGGCGGTGGTCACATTCATCGGCGAGGCCGTTCGTGAGGCCTTCGACCCGAGAAAATTCACGCTTTATCGATGAGGTTGTTATGACCGGCTGTTACCCCTTCGAGATGATGATGAAGAGCTATCGCGGCCTGGCCCTGGTGGGACTGCTCCTGCTGCTCAGTGCCTGCGGTGGCGAGACGGAGTCCACGGCACCCGCAGCGGAAGATGCTGCTGCCGCCGAGGACCGTGGGGCAGCGATGCGCGCCCACATGCAGGCCCACTTCGACAGTTTCTACGCCATGCCGCCGGAGGTGGTGGAGGCCATAGAGCGCGGCGAACTGTCCCAGGAGGAGGTGGACGCCCGGGTAGCCGCTGGAGAGTTCGAGAAGTTCTTTCAGTTCAAGACGGCGGCAGACCTTCCGGCAGACCTGACCTGGGAGAACGGAATGGATCTGCCGGATCTCGGCAGCCCGGACGCAAAGAAGGGTGGCACCTATTATGGCAGCCTCGCCGATTTCCCGCGCACGCTCAGGCTCTTTGGCCCTGATTCCAACGGCTCCTTCCGACCCTGGATTCTCGACGATACCCGCATGGCCTTCGCACGCCGGCATCCGAACGACACCTCCATCGATGCCAACGGGAACTTCCGCTACTTCCCCGGTATTGCTGAAGCCTGGGCCATGGATAAGGCGAACCGCACCGTCTACGTGCGCATCAACCCCGCGGCGCGCTTCTCGGACGGCGAGAAGATCACTGCCGACGACATGATGTTCAGTTTCTACCTGTGGCATCAGCCCTTTCTGCAGGCGCCCTTTGCGAACAACTTTTTCAAGCGCAACTATGTGGCTGTCACTCGCTACGACGAGCACACCTTCAGCGTTACGGTGCCGGAAGCGAAGCCGAACATGATCGCCCGGGCTCTGGAGCTTGAGCCCATGCCCATGCATTTCTTCTCCGAATTCGGTGAGGACTACGTGCAGCGCTACCAATGGGAGTTTGTGCCAACGTCGGGTCCTTATGTCATTGAGCCGGACGATCTCAAGAAAGGCCGCTCTGTCACACTGACCCGGAATAAAGACTGGTGGGCGAAAGATCTGAAATTTTGGCGCTACCGCTTCAACACAGATCGCATCCGGCTGGAGGTGATCCGGGATACGGCGAAGCGGTTCGAAGCCTTCCGCAAGGGCGAGCTGTCGATGTTCGGCCTGGCTTTACCCGAATACTTCTATGAAAAGCTGCCGGCGACGGACCCGCTGGTGGAAGGTGGCTACGTGAAGCGGTCTGTTTTCTACAATCAGATTCCGCGACCCACCTACGGTCTCTGGATCAACAGCGGTCGGCCGCTCCTCGATAACCGGGACATTCGCGTCGGCATCAACTTCGCCACCAACTGGGACAAAGTGATCGCCGAATACTTCCGCGGTGACTACAGCCGCATGCGCACCACGGCGGACGGTTATGGCGAGTTCACCCACCCGACGCTCACGGCACGGCCCTTCGATGTTGAAGCCGCCCTGGATCACTTCGCGAAAGCCGGTTTCACCGAGCGGGGGGCGGACGGCGTGCTCGTCAACGAGGCCGGGGACCGGCTGTCCTTCACGCTCTCCACCGGATACGAAAGCCTGAAAGACACGCTGACGATTCTTCGCGAGGAAGCTCTGAAAGCGGGCCTCGAGTTCCGGCTGGAAGTGCTCGACGGCACGGCCTCCTGGAAGAAAGTTCAGGAGAAACAGCACGACATCCACTTCTCCGCCTTCAACGTGTCGCCGGAGATGTACCCCCGCTACTGGGAGACCTATCACTCCGTAAATGCCTGGGACGTGCCCTGGCTTGCCGACGGCGGCCCGAACCCGGACCGGAGACTGAAGCCGCAGACCAACAACCTGCAATCCATCGCCCTGCGCGAGCTTGACGAGCGTATCGAAGCCTACCGGGCCAGCGACGATGTTCAGGAGATGCGGCGCCTGGCCTTCGAGATGGAAGAAATCCTCTATGCGGATGGGTCCTTCGTGCCTGGATTCGTTATCCCCTTCATGCGCGGCGCCTACTGGCGCTGGGTGAACTGGCCTGAGGATTACAACGTCAAGCTGGCCACGAGCCTCACGGAGTATTTCCTGTTCTGGATTGACGATGCCGAGCGTGAAGCCACTCTGGATGGCCGCAGAGCCGGCGAAACCTTCCCGAAGGTAGACAACGTTTACGATCAATACGCTTCATTCGCGGTGGGGACGGCTGAGTAACTCTGTGAGCGACCCGCTCCTTACGGTAGAAAACCTCGTCACCGCCTTCGACACGGAGGAGGGACACATCCAGGCGGTGGATGGTGTCAGCTTCTCCGTGAACCGGGGGCGCACTGTCGGCATCGTTGGTGAGTCAGGCTGCGGTAAAACCGTGACGGCCCTGTCGATCATCCGTCTGCTGCCGCAACCGGCCGCAAGCATCGTCGCCGGACGCATCCTTTTCGAGGGGGAAGATCTGGCCGCCGCGTCCGTGGAGCGGCTTCATGAGGTGCGGGGCAATCAGATCGGCATGATCTTTCAGGAGCCCATGACGGCCCTGAATCCCGTGCATCGGATCGGCCGGCAGATCACCGAAAGCCTGAAGCTGCATCGAAAGTTGAACGATGCGGAAGCGCTCGAAGCCGCCATTGAGATGCTGGCCAAGGTCGGTATCCCGAGTCCGGAGATCCGCGTCAGCGAATACCCGCACCAGCTCTCCGGCGGCATGCGGCAGCGGGTGATGATTGCCATGGCGCTCGTCTGCGACCCGGCGCTCGTGATTGCGGACGAACCAACGACGGCCCTGGATGTGACCATCCAGGCGCAGATTCTCGAACTCCTGCAGAAGATGCAGGACGACCTCGGCACGAGCGTCATCATGATCACTCACGATCTCGGGGTGATCGCTGAGACCTGTGACGATGTGGTGGTCATGTATGCCGGTCGCATCGCTGAACAGGGAACCGTGGATGACGTCTTCAATCGGCCGCGACACCCTTACACGCAAGGCCTCCTGGCTTCGATCCCGCGCCTGTCCACCCCGCGGAAGAGCCGTCTCAGAACCATCGAGGGGATGGTGCCGGCCCTGACGGAGATGCCGGCCGGGTGCCGCTTCAACAACCGGTGTCCCCATGCCGATGGGCACTGCGCCAGTGTCTATCCAGACATCGAAGACGCTCGGGACGGTCATCAGGTGGCCTGCCACAAGTGGCGGGCGCTGGAGGCCGCCTCGTGACCGGGACACTGCTCGAGGTCGACAACCTCAAGGTGCATTTCCCCATCAAGGGAGGTGTCCTCATGCGGGCCCGGGCTTCTAACAAGGCTGTAGACGGT
The DNA here is from genome assembly GCA_965230005.1 of Pseudomonadales bacterium. GTDB lineage: Bacteria > Pseudomonadota > Gammaproteobacteria > Pseudomonadales > Azotimanducaceae > SZUA-309. Next base: position 3,336,565 of record OZ245934.1, on the reverse strand, counting down.
GTGAGCCTGACCATCGGCCGCGGCGAAACCCTCGGGCTCGTAGGCGAGTCGGGCTGTGGCAAATCAACGCTCGGGAAAGCGGTGGTGCGACTCCTCGAGCCGACGGCTGGGCGCATCGAGTTCGACGGTCAGGACGTGACCCATCTCGGCAAACGCGCCATGAAGCCGATCCGCCGCGACATCCAGATGATCTTCCAGGACCCCGCAGAGAGCCTGAACAGCCGCCACACGGTCGGCAGCCTGATTGGCGAGGCTTTCGAGATCCACGGGCTCGGCGACCCTGCCTGGCGGGCCGAGAAGGTGCGTGAGCTCCTCGAGCACGTGGGCCTGCCGGCGGCCGCCGCCGATCGCTTCCCGTTCGAGTTTTCCGGGGGGCAGCGCCAGCGCATCGGCATCGCCCGGGCCATTGCCCTCGAACCAAAGCTCATCATCTGTGACGAGCCGGTATCTGCCCTGGACGTGTCCATCCAGAGTCAGATCCTGAACCTGCTCCTCGATCTGCAGGAAGACATGGGGCTCTCGTACCTCTTCATTGCACACGATCTCGCGGTGGTTAAGCACATCAGCGATCGCATCGCCATCATGTACCTCGGCCACATCATGGAGCTCGGCGACGCCGACGCCGTCTACGAAGATCCGAAGCACCCCTACACCCGGGCACTCATTGCCGCCATACCCGAACCGGATCCGAGCCGTCGGGGCCGGCCCAAGGTCGTTCTCCAGGGTGACGTGCCCAGTCCCATCAATCCGCCGCCGGGCTGCGTTTTCCACACCCGTTGCCCGCACGCGGAGCAGCGCTGCCGGGAAGAAGTGCCGGCGCTTCGAAATCTCATCGCCAGCGACGGTGCAGCGCACCAGGTGGCCTGCCACTTCGATCTCTGAGACCTGCTCCGATACGGTCTGCTAAGGTCCCCGCTATGGGGAATCCGGGGGACAGGGATGTTTAGAACTTTCGAGGCGGCGCGGCTGCTTGTGCTCGTGGTGTGTGGGCTGCTGTCGGCAGTTGCAGGGGCGCAGGCGGACGAGCGCCCGAACGTCGTCTTCATTCTCATCGACGACCAGCGCTACGATGCGTTTTCTTTTGCCGGGCATCCCTTTCTCGAGACGCCACACCTGGATCGGCTCGCTGCCGAGGGCCTGGTGTTCGAAAACAGCTTCGTCACGACCTCGCTCTGCTCGCCGAGCCGGGCGTCCATTCTCACCGGCCAGTACGCCCATGCGCATCAGGTGCTGGCCAACCGCACCCGTCTCGATGCCGCGCTGCCAACCTTTCCAAAAGCCCTGCAGGCCGTTGGCTACGAGACCGCCTTCATCGGCAAGTGGCACATGGGGGCGCCTGATGACAGTCCGCGGCGAGGTTTCGATCGCTGGGTTTCATTTCCCGGCCAGGGCCGCTATTTCGATGAACGCCTGAACGTCGACGGAGAGCCTCTGCAGACCACCGGCTACCTGACGGACACGCTCACCGACTACGCAGTCGAGTTCATCGGTCGGGATCGGGACCAGCCGTTTCTGCTCTATCTTTCCCACAAGGCGGTCCACGCGCCGTTTACGCCAGCGGAGCGGCATCGGGGCAGCTATAGCGAGGCGAATTATCCGTACCCCGACTCCATGGCCGACAGCGCCGACACTTACGCCGGTAAACCGGCCTGGGTGAAAGCGCAGCGCGACAGCTGGCACGGCGTGGATGGCATGTATGCGGGAAACGTGGACTTCGATCAGTTCGTCCGCGACTACGCGGAAACTCTGCGGGCAGTCGATGAGTCCGTGGGCCGCGTGCTCGAGGCGCTGAGCGCTGCCGGCGTGCTCGAAGAAACGCTCGTCATTTTCACATCGGATAACGGGTTTCAGTTCGGCGAGCACGGCCTCATTGATAAGCGCACCATGTACGAGGCATCGATCCGCGTGCCGCTGATCCTGCGTGGGCCTGGGGCTCGAGGCGGCGAGCAGCGTTCGCAGATGGTGCTGAACGTGGACTTCGCGCCGACGCTCATGACCCTCGCCGGGGCCGATGTGCCTGCCGGAGTGCAGGGCGAGTCTTTTCTGCCGTATCTGGAAGATGCCGGGGCGCCAGGGCGGGACGCGTTTCTCTACGAGTATTTCTGGGAGCGGGCTTTCCCGCAGACTCCGACGGTGCTGGGCGTGCGCACGGAACGCTACAAGCTCATGCGCTACCACGGGGTCTGGGATCGTTACGAGCTCTATGACCTCGAAACCGATCCGGATGAACGACACAATCTGCTCGCCGACTATGTCACCACGGACCAGATCGGCCACGTCGAGGCTCGGGTGCTGGGCGGCAGGACGCCGCTCGAGCAGGCATTGCTCGGCACCGGCAGCGAGGATCCGGAACTCAAGGCGCTGTTCGGCCGGCTCTGGGTCCGCCTGGACGAACTCATCGACGAGCTGGGCGCGGCGCGGGAGCCGAACTGGCGGCCGTGATGTGCCGGGGTCCGACTTCGCTCAGGCCGGCCGCTCGGTAGCCTCGACCGGTTCCAGCGAAACCGTGGCCCGGAGGAACACCATGAGCGCGAGCACGGTCAGCACGGCGGCGGCAAGCCAGGGGGCGCCGGCGAAGTAAACGGGCGCCGTCGGGCCCGTAAAGGCGGCAAAGAGAGCCATCATGAACGGCGGGCTGACGATGGCCGTGAGGCTCGACATGCTCGCCAGGCCGCCCTGAAGCTCCCCCTGCTCGGACTCGCCCACCTGATTGGACATGATTCCCTGCATGGCGGGTCCGATGAAGCCCTGCAGGGCGCCGCCAACGAGGAACAGATAAATCATCCAGCCTTGCGTGGCGAACGCGTAGCCGAGGAAGGCTGTGGTCAGGCACAGATAACCGACCACGGCGGCGCGCCGGCTGCCAAGCTTCGGCAGGGCAGCCCGAAGCAGCACGGTCTGAACGAACACCATGAGCACGCCAACGACACCCAGGGAGTAGCCGATCTCGAGGGGCGACCAGCCGAAGCGTTCCAGGGCGAAATAGCTCCAGACCGTAGGCAGCGCCTGGTGACCCAGCTGAAAGAGCACGTAGGCGCCGATGACGCCGAAAACCACCGGGTATCGGCGCAGCGCAACAAGGGTGCCCACGGGATTGGCGCGACGCAGCTCGAAGGGCCGGCGCCGTTCCTCGGGTAGAGATTCCGGCAGGCCGAAGAGCCCGTAGAGGAAATTGGCCAGCGCAAAGGCCCCGGCGGCAAGAAACGGTGCGCGGGGACCGTACTCACCGAGGAAGCCGCCCAGCACAGGACCGATCACGAAGCCCATGCCGAAGGCGGCGCCGATGAGACCGAAGTTCTGCGTCCGCTCGTCGGGTTCGCTGATGTCTGCGACGTAGGCATTGCAGGTGCTGAAGGTCGACGCCGCAGCGCCCGCCATGACGCGACCGAACATAAGCCAGGCAAAGGTCGGGGCCAGATACATGATGGCGTTGTTGACGGCCAGCACGGCCAGGGACAGAAGCAGCACCGGGCGGCGACCGAAGCGATCGGACAGCTGCCCGAGAATCGGCGCGGCGAGGAACTGCATGCCGGCGTACGCGGCGATGAGCCAGCCCGCGTGCAGGGCGGCGCTAGACAGCCCTGCGCCCGTTACCTCCATGAGGAGCTGCGGCAGTACGGGCATGATGATGCCGAAGCCGATGGAGTCGAGGAGTGACGTCACGAAGACGAACGCCAGTCCGTGCCTGCGCTTCACCGTGCCGTCTCCGCCTCCCTGCGATCCCTCTGCAGGCTTCCTTATACCGCCCCGACGCTGCGCCGGACAGGGGCAGCGTCGGGGCGGGTCAGACTGGCTGAGAGCCTTGCCGGACAGGGACTGGCGCAGGCAGCGGAATCTGCTAGCGTTGGCCTATCTGGGGAAGAGCGCCCGTACAGGGCAACAGGGGAAGATGGCAGAGACCGTCGTCACCGACTGGGCTGGGCCCGGTCTGCTGGTGGACCCGGCCGGTGCCTACTGGCGGGTGAATCGGGAATCCTTCCTGCTCCTCGGGGGTGGCGCCGCCCTGCTTCTGCAACTGGCGCATCCTCTGGTTGCAGCCGGCGTCGCTGACCACAGCGGCTTCCGGGACGAACCGATCAAACGTCTGGTTCGCACCGTGCGAACCATGCAGGACATCATTTACGAAGACCGGGCCACGGCCCTGGGCGCCGCCAGGCAGGTGCAGCGGGTTCATGCCCGGGTGCAGGGAGTGCTCACGGAGGCAACCTCGCACTATCCCGCGGGCACGCCCTACCGGGCGAGCGATCCGGCGCTCCTGCTCTGGGTTCATGCCACGCTGCTGACCACGGCGCTCACGACCTACGAGCAGTTCATGCCGCCCCTGACCCCGCGGGAGCGCAACGCTTTTTACGGGGAATCGAAGGCCGTTGCTCGAGTGCTCGGACTTACGGACGTCGATCTGCCACCGGATTACCGGGCCTTCGAGCGCTATTTCCTCGGCATGCTCAAGGGGCCGGAGCTTGCGGTAACGCCGCGTGTGCTCGAGCTTGCCCAACACGTCATCCATCCGCCGATTTCCTGGGTACCGCGTATTGCCGGCGATGCCGCGTCCATCGCCACGGCGGCGCTGCTGCCAGCCCCGGTTCGTCAGCTCTATGGACTCCGCTTCGGTGCCAAGCGCCAGTTCGCCTGGCGTCTGCTGCGCCGGTCCCTGCGGAAAACGCTGCCCTACATGCCGAACGTGGTTCGAGCCGGGCGTCATGCGCGGCGCGGTGAACGGCGCGCCAGCCTGCAGCCAGCCTGAATCGTGGGCGGTGCGATCCGCGACCGGGAGATCTTCTTCGCGGTACATTCCGGGCTGCCCCGGGAAGGTCCCGGGGAAGAAGCCAGCACCCTGCGCGCCCTCGCGGCTACGGGCATCAGCGGCGCGGCCAGGGTCCTCGACATCGGCTGCGGGCCGGGGCTGCAGACCCTGCAGCTGGCCCGGGCGCTGCCGGAGGCCGAGCTTACCGCCGTCGATGCGCACGAGCCGTTCCTCGAGGATCTGAAAGCGCGCGCCCTGGCCGCGGGCCTCGATGATCGGGTGCACGCGGAGCCAGGCGATATGCGGTCGCTCAACTTCACGGCGGGCACCTTCGACCTGCTCTGGTGTGAAGGAGCGATCTACAACATGGGCGTAGGCCCAGCCCTCGAAGCCTGGCGACCGCTCCTCGCGGAAGGTGGGGCCCTGGCCTTTACCGACGCGGTCTGGCTGCAGCCGGAGCCGCCCGCAACGCTCGCCCGCTGGTGGCAGGCGGGCTATACCGGCATGGGCTCGAGGGCCGAGTGCCTTGCGACGGTGGAGGCTGCGGGCTTCCGCGTGCTCGAACAGTTCGTTCTGCCCGAGCGTGCCTGGTGGGACGACTATTACACGCCGCTCGAAAGCCGGCTTGCGGATCTCCGTGACCGCTATGCGGACGATGAGGAGGCGCTGCTGGCCCTCGAGCCGCATCAGCAGGAGGTCGACTACTACCGCCGCTGGTCAGCGTTCTACGGCTATCTTTTCGTCGTTGCGAAGCCGTCGGGCTGAAAGGGTCTGCGCTCGCCCCTGGGCGTGGTGAGTCCGGTCCGTGTGTCGGTGTTATCGCCGGTACTTCAGGTGCAGGATCCCCAGATGGTTGCCGAGGTTTTCACCGGGGCGCGCGAAGTACTGGTGCATGTAGCCGAACTCCAGGCTGAGCGTGTCGGTCATACGGTAGTTGGCGCCGACGAACACCCGATTCTGCGACAGGCGAGCCTCGCCGCCCCAATCTGTGTCATTGAGGTCGAAGAAGGGTTCGAGGAAGGCGATGGCCTGCCAGCGATTTGTGTTGCCCAGGCGGTGCGCGTAGCTGAGCTGCGTTCGCAGAGTCCAGCCGACATCGTCGCCGATCTCGAGAAAGCGCTGCTCCAGACGCAGGCGCACTCCGAGGCTGCTGCGATCCCGCCTCATCGCTGTCCAGCCGAGCTGCTGCCAGGGGCGGTGCTCATCGAAGCGGTCGCCGTTGCTGCGGCGATTGTTGAAGTAGCCGTAGCCGACCAGGATCGTCATGCCGTTGTCCATCTTCATGCCGACAGCCGGGCGCAGCAGTGACTGGGTAATGCCGCTGCCGACGTCGAAGTAGCGGTGCTGCGCGTCGAACCAGTAGCGCCAGTGACTGTCCTCGTCTTCCGGGCGGAATGCGCCGCTCCCGCTGAATACGGCCCAGGCGCCGGGATTGTTCACCGTGGCCGAAGCGGAGCTCGCGCCTGCCAGCGCCAGGACCGATAGACAGACAGCGATCAGCTGTCTGATAGGCGCATTCACGGAAAAGCAGTTAGTGACGGCGGTGGCCACGGACATGGCGAGGTGCGAGGCAGGCTGTTTTACAGGCAAGGAGGGGATCGCTGTACGGCGGTCGCGGTTCGGCATGGAGTGGGTCTTTGGTGGTGTTTCTTGGTTTTGTAGAGGGCCTTATACACGCCAGGGGCCTGGTGCGTTAGCTGGAATGTGTCCGCTCTCGTCGATGGGTGTCGATGCCGGTTCACGCTGGCACAGGTTCGACGCGCTAAACTGATGCCATGCGCATAGTCAGCTGGAACGTGAACGGCCTCCGTGCCTGCCTGAAGAAAGGCTTTCTCGACGTGCTCGAAGGCAGCGGTGCCGATGTGATGCTGCTCCAGGAAGTGCGGGCGTTCCCCGAGCAGCTGCCGCCGGCGGGTCGCTCACCGGCGGGTTGGCATGCGGCTTTCTCCCCGGCCGAGCGGCCCGGCTACAGCGGTGTTGCCGTCTACAGTCGCGCCGAGCCCGATCGTATTGAGCATACGCTCGGTGAGCCCCGCTTCGACGCTGAAGGGCGCTTCATCGTTGCCCACTTCGGCAGGATGGCCATCGCCAGTGTCTACTTTCCGAAGGGCAGCGGCCGCGAGCGCGATAACAGCCGTGTGCCTTACAAGCTCGACTTCTATCGGGCGGTCTTCGAACGCATCGAGCAACTGCGACGCCGGGGGCCGGTGTTTGTTGCCGGTGACTACAACACGGCGGTTGAAGCCATCGACCTCGCGCGACCGAAAACCAATACCAAAAGCAGCGGCTTTCTCCCGGAGGAGCGCGAGGAAATGCGACGCTGGTTTGCCGCCGGCTGGGTAGATGTGTTCCGACGTCAGCATCCGGAGGAGCCCGGTCACTACAGCTGGTGGCGACAGTTTGGCGGCGCGCGGGAAAACAACGTCGGCTGGCGCATCGACTACGTGCTCGCCTCGCCCAGCGCCGCCCGGCGCACGCGCGATGCCTTTGTCTGGCCCGACGTGCTTGGCTCCGATCATTGTCCCGTTGGGGTAGACGTTGACTGAGGCAGTCATACCTTGACTGAGGCGGCCTCGGCTTGCTCGGGTTAAGATAGAGCCCCAAGACGCCCGACCCGGGTGCCCAGAGTGTTGAGGACCATGCGCAACTGACATCACGGCAAGCCTGTTCATTGCTTACCGGGGAGGTCAGTTATGCCCAACCTCATCTGCCGCCGTGTGTCCTTCGGCTACGACGGCTCAGACACCAACGTATTCACGGATCTCGATCTGCTCATCGACACGTCCTGGCGGGCGGCGCTCGTTGGCGCGAACGGTCGAGGAAAAACAACGCTGCTGCGGCTGCTGGCGGGGGAACTCCTGCCGGACCGCGGTGAGCTGGAGCTACCGCTGCCGACGATCCGATTGCGAGACGCCAGTCAGTTTGGTGGGGCCACCGCCTTCGAAGCGGCGAAAGATCAGGCCGGTCCCTATCGGCGCTGGGAGGCCCAGATCGAGGCGCTTCTCGCCGCCGGGGATGCTGCGGCGCTGGCCCGCTACGGAGAAATCGAGTCCCGCTACCGCGAGCGAGCCGGCTATGAGCTGGACGCGCGCCTCGGCGCTGAGCTGGCCGGCCTCGAAGTGCCGGAACGGCTCTGGTCGCGGCCCCTCGACAGTCTCTCGGGCGGGGAACAGAGTCGCTGTCTCCTGGCGGGCCTCTTTGCCGTGGACAGTGCCTATCGACTCATTGATGAACCAACGAATCATCTCGACCGTCAGGGTAGAGAACGCCTTGCCGACTACCTCTCAGCGAGGAGCGGCTTTCTCCTAGTTTCTCATGATCGCGCCTTCCTCGACCGCAGCGCCGACCATGTGCTGGCATTGAACGCGGACACCGTGGAGTCCCATCGGATGCCTTTTTCGGCCTGGCGGGCCGCTTACCTGGATCGGTTGCGAGCGCAGGAGCGGCAGAACACGCGCCTGAAGAAAGACATCGCCCGCCTCGAAAGCGCGGCCCGGGAGCGGCGCGCAGGGGCCGATGCCCGCGAAGACGAGAAGACGGCCGGGCGCAGGCAGACACTGCCCACCGATCGCGGCAAAGACTCCGGTTTCATCGGGGCCCGGGCGGCGCGCCAGATGAAGCGGGCCATCGCGGTCGAACGCCGGGCTGCCCAGGCGGCCAGTGACCGGCGGGCATCGCTCCTCGATGTCGAGAGACAGTACAAAGTCCGTGTTCCGGAGCCTCCCTCGGCGGCACCGCAGCGGACACCGCTGCTCCGGGCGCAGGCACTGACCCTGTGCCGGCCACAGCCCCTTTTTGCGCCGATCTCCTTCGAGCTGCGTGCCGGCGACCGCCTCGCGATCCTTGGTGCCAACGGCTCCGGGAAATCCAGCCTGCTGGATCTGTTCCGCGGCGAGCCGTTGACCTTTCACGGGGAGTGGTGGCGCGCTTCGGGCATCGAGATCGCGTCGGTTGCGCAGCTGCCGCGCTGGCGCAGCGGTTTACTCCGGGAGCGTCTGGCGCTGGAAGGACTTGAAGAAGGACGGTTCCGACAGCTCATGGCCGCCCTCGGCGTTCGAGGTGCTGTGCTGGATCGGCCCCTCGAACAGCTCTCTCAAGGGCAACTGAAGAAGATCGAGCTCGCCCGTGCGCTGTCGCAGCCGGCGCATCTGTTGCTTTGGGATGAGCCTTTGAACTATATCGACATCGACGCGCGGGAAAATCTCGAGGCGGCACTCCTGACGGCACCGGTTGCGATACTGTTCGTAGAACATGACGCCCGGTTCGTTGAGCGCGTCGCGACCGGCAGCCTCCACCTCGAGGCGCCCGGCGTGATCGAGCCTCGCGGAGCCCCCGGCGCGGCGAGTGCAGCAGCAACGACGACACAGGACCAGGTTCATGACTAAGGCACCCTTCGAACTCCAGCGGCTGGACCACCTCGTGCTGCGCACCCGGGACGTCGAACGCCTTGTTAGCTTCTATGAGCGTCTCGGCTGTTCGGTGGTTCGACGAATCGACGCCATGAACATGGCTCAGCTGGCCGCGGGCGGTTCGATGATCGACATCGTCGAGGCTCCTGACGGCGCCACCCCGGGAGACGGTGCGAACCTCGATCACTTCGCCCTGCGCGTGGACCCCTTTGATCGCGACGCGATCCTCGGCTTCTGCGCGGAGCTCGGCGTACCGGCGCAGGCAATGGAGCAACCGCTGCTCGGTGCCGATGGCTTCGGCCCTGCGGTCTACACGGAAGACCCGGATGGCAACCGGGTGGAACTCAAGGGCCCGCCGGAGCGCCCGCGCCCCGATCAGGATTAGCGCATGTCGGCTTCCGGTGCTGCGACGCGAAACCCGAGTTGCCGGGCCTGATGATTCTCCTCGCGCCGGTCAGAGCCGGGCGAGTTGTTCTTCATAGTCCGCCCGGGAGCGCAGATCGATGGGGGCCGCAAGAAAGCGCACGAGGTCATTGCGATCCAGCTTGCGATAAGCGCCTCGGAACATGTCTAGGGTGCTGACGTCGCTGGCGCCACCGTCGTCGAGGCTGAAGACAGCGCCCGCTTCGATGGTTCCCGGTGTCAGCACCCGGCAGTACAGGCCCGGGCGCTCCGCGCGAATGAATGCCTTGGCGAACTTCGGATCCCCCATGCGCTCTGCCAGGATGTTGCAGGGTATGCGTGGGGCCGTGATCTCGAGTTCGAGATGGTCGAAGCCGAGCCGGGTGCCGACGGCCAGTTCCGGAGCCGGCAGCCCGCTGAGGGTCAGATTCTCCCCGAAGGTGCCTGGACCAATCTCCCGCCCGAGCGCCTCGGACCACCAGGCATAGTCCTCCGTTCGGTACAGATAAACGGCCTGGTCGGGCCCGCCGTGGTGCTTACCGTGAATGATCGTGTCGCCCGTGACGCCGAGCTCGCCGATGCTCACGGGTCCTGGCACAGGCTCTTTGACGATACCCGTCTCACCGCTGAAGCTCTTGCCTTCCAGTCGACGCTTCTGGCCGACGTTCACCGAATCCACCTGCATCGTCTTTCCTCGCCTGTTCTTGATTGCCTGTTGTGCCGCTGCTCGGGTCAGTCGGCTGAGCCGTTTCAGCGCAGCTCGACGGCGTCGCCCATGCGGACGCGGCCCGGCTTGCTCACGGTGGCGTAAACCCCGAGGTCGCCGCCGTTCTCCTGTACGAGCGTACGCATGATGCCGGGATCCTGAGGCAAATCCCGGAAGCCGTGGGTGGTCATGACGCAGCGCGGGCAGTCCATGGTGATGCTGAGCTCTGCATCGCCGACGACAAGCGTCTTCCCGGGCCAATCGCGTTCAGGATAAGGCACGTCAGACCCCGTATCGATGAGCAGATTGGGTCGGAAGCGGTCGACGTGGAACTGCTGGGTTGGAGCCGCGGCGGCCAGGGTGTCGAGCGCCTCGCGGGTCATCACGAGGATCGGGAAAGCGTCGAAGTAGGTGCCCGGCGGCGATTCGAACTCGGCGAGGAATTCCGGGAATTTGGAAAGATCCGGCAGCGGCTCGTCGGCCGTGCGTCCGAACAGACGGCGGAACTCCGCCTCCATGTCCTCGAGCACCGGTGCGCCACGTCGGTAGTGGTCGAGGCGGTCCGCAGGCAACAGCGGCCAGACCGTCAGCGGGCTGCCAACGAGCGTGCTCAGGCGCTCCGGGGCTGTCGTATCGTCGATGCCGAGCTGCTCGCCGTCCGGCAGTGTGATTTCAGCGGGGATCGACCCTTCCGCCGGAGGCTCCTCCGTATAGCGGGCCGAGCACTGCATCAACTCCGGAAAACGCTTGCCGCCGCGAATGCCGCCCCGGGTTTCGTCGCGCACCGCCCAGGCCCGGTCGCCGGGGACCCCACGCTCCGCGAGCGTGAGCGTTTCGAGCCGCTCGCCGCCCATGCTCTTTACCGGGTAGCGGAACAGCCCGCTGATGGTGCCGACGGTCATCTGGACCTCCTCTCAATGAGGGGCGCATCTTAGCCGCTGAGGTGGGTTGCTGTCGTGGATAGTGCCTATGGGTCTGCCCGCGTTCGGGTGCTAATTTGAGCTGTCGGACAGAAAGCTTCTGCATGCTCGATCGGCTCATCGAAAAAACCCTGGATGGCGGCCTGCCGGTGGCCCTCATGCTGGTGGCGCTGCTCGCCGGCGCCTTTGCGCTGCTTGTGACGCCCCGGGAGGAGGAGCCGCAGATTGTCGTGCCGAGTGCCGATGTGATCATCGAGGCGCCGGAGCTTACCGCGCGACAGGTTGAACGGCTGGTCGCCACCCCGCTCGAGAAACTGCTGGCGCAGATCGATGGGGTGGAGCACGTCTATTCCACCTCTGAAAGCGGGCGTGCCCTGGTCTCCGTCAGTTTCTATGTCGGCGAGGACCGGGAGGACTCGCTGCTGAAGCTCTACAGCAAGATCTATTCGAACCAGGACGTGGTTCCCGCCACCGTCGAACGCTGGGTGGTGAAGCCCGTCGAGGTCGACGATGTGCCGATACTCACGATCACGCTCTTCGAAGACAGCGTCGGCAGCGATGGCTATGAACTGCGCCGACTGGCGGAGGAGGTTGCCTGGTCGCTGCAGTCCGTCTCGGAGACCAATCGCATCGAGGTGATCGGCGGTCAGCCGAGGGAACTGCGCGTGGAACTGCAGCCGATTGCCATGGCCGGTCGACTGACGAGCCTGAGCGACGTCCTGGACGCCATTGGCCAGTCGAACGTGCGTTCCCTCGCGGGGGGCGTTGACCTGCATCGCCAGCAGCTGCAGCTGGAAGTCGATGCGCGAATCAGCTCAGCCGCCGATCTGGAGGCGATGGTGGTCAACGTCATCGACGGCGTGCCCGTGCGCCTCGGCGAGGTGGCGGCGGTGATCGATGGTCCCCGGGAGCCCGATGATCACACCTGGCTGCAGCTGGCGGGCCACGGGGATGCCTATCCGGCAGTGAACATTGCCGTCGCCAAACGTCGAGGCGCCAACGCCGTGACCGTCGCCGGGGCGCTGGAAGCGCACCTCGACGAACTTGCGACGGCGCTCTTTCCGAGCGGCACTCAATACCTGATCACCCGCAACTACGGAGAGACGGCCAATCAGAAGATCGGCGATCTCATTGCGAGCCTCGGAGTCGCCATCATCATTGTCGTGGCCCTCATTGGCCTCACCCTCGGCTGGCGGGCGGCGTTCGTGGTCGCCCTCGCTGTCCCCGTCTGCTACGGCATTACCCTGGCCCTCGATTACGCAGCGGGCTATACGATCAATCGGGTGACGCTGTTTGCGCTGATCCTCGCCCTGGGTCTGCTGGTGGATGATCCCATTACCGGCGTGGACAACATCGAACGCCATCTGGCCCGGGGTGCCAGTGGCAGGCGCGCCGTCCTCGATGCCATCGCCGAGATGCGGGCGCCGCTGATCATGTCGACCGTGGCCGTTGTCATCGTCTTCGTGCCCATGAGTTTCATCACCGGCATGATGGGCCCCTATATGTCGCCCATGGCCTTCAACGTGCCGGTTGCCGTCGTCTCCAGCACGCTCGTGGCGTTCCTTGTCACGCCCTGGCTCGGACTGAAACTGCTGCGGCCCAGGAAAGCCGTCGAGGTGTCGGCTGCCGACAGCGGGCTCTACGCACGCTTTCTTGTGCCGCTGCTCGAAAGACGGCGGAACGGCTGGCTGTTCTTCGCTGCCCTCATGGTCCTGTTCGTCGTCAGCGCCCTGCTGCCGCTGTTGCGGGTTGTGCCGCTGAAGCTGCTGCCCTACGACAACAAAAACGAGTTTCAGATCGTCATCGACATGCCCGAGAGCACGACCCTGGAAGGGACCGACGCCGTGGCCCGGGACCTGGCAGACTTTCTCTCCGGCGTTGATGGCGTCGTCGCGGTCAACGGCTTTGTCGGCACCCACGCACCCATGGACTTCAACGGCATGATCCGCCGTTATTACCACCGGACGCGCCCCCATGAAGCGGAGCTGCACGTGGTGCTGGCCGATCGGCTCGAGCGGCCGGACCAGAGTCATCGGCTCGTCCTGGGTCTCAGGCCGCAGCTCGCCGCCATGGCGGCGCAGCATGGCGCGAGCATCAAGGTCGTAGAGGTGCCACCTGGGCCGCCCGTTGTTGCCAGTGTGGTCGCCGAGCTCTATGGCACCCCGACAACGAGCTACGACACCCTGATTCAAGCGGCTCGCTTGACGGCCGGGCGCCTGCGCGCAGAGCCCGGGGTCGTGGATGTGGACGTGAGCGCGGAGCAGCCGGCTCCTCGCTGGGTATTGGTGCCGGATCAGGAAAAGGCCGCCCTGTCCGGGATTGGTGCCGCGGCCATGACCGATGCGCTCGAGCTCCTCGCTGGCGGCGTCGAGGCAGGACAGGTTGCAGCGCCGGACGAGGCGTCGGCATTGCCGATTCGTCTCACGGTCCCCTATGCGGACAGGTCAGAGTTCGGCGAGCTGTTCGTGAAAGGCCGACCGGGCATCACCAAGGTTCGGGATCGCGGGTCGGTCGCCGATGCGCCAACACCGCTGGTCTCTCTCGCGGAGCTGGTCGAACGCCAGGAGCAGCTGCGGGAACAGCCGATTTATCACAAAGACCTGCGGCCCGTCGCTTACGCTTTCGCCGAGGTCGCCGGGCGTGTACCGGCGGCGGTGGTTTACGATGTCGACGCCGACCTGTCGCTCGACGTCGAAGCGGCTGTGCCTCTCGCGGGTCGCACCTACTTCACCTCCGGGGGTGGCATTCCCTGGGATCTCCCGGAGGGGGTGAACGTCCGCTGGTCCGGCGAGGGCGAGTGGAACATCACGCTCCGGGTCTTCAGAGATTTGGGCATCGCCTTCGGTGTTGCCCTCGTGGGTCTGTTCTTCGTGATCAGGCTGCAGACGGGACGAACGTCACTGACCTTCATCATCATGCTCGCCATCCCGCTCACGGTGATCGGGATCATGCCGGGTTTCTGGCTCCTCAACGTGCTTGCGGCCGGTGAAGCCGGCGGCTACGACGATCCGATTCTGTTCACGGCGACGGCGATGATCGGCATGATCGCCCTTGCCGGGATCGTGGTGCGAAATTCCCTGATTCTCGTCGAGTTCGTCGAGCAGGCGCGTGAGCGCGGAGCGGAGGTCCGGGAGGCCCTGGTCGACGCCGGCCGGCTCCGGGCACGACCGGTGCTGCTCACGGCCGGAACGACGCTGCTTGGCAACCTCGTCATCACCCTGGACCCCATCTTCTCGGGGCTGGCCTGGGCCATCATCTTTGGTGTGGCGGCATCCACACTGTTCACCCTGTTTGTGGTGCCCGTGGCCTACGCCCTGGCCTATGACGAGAACACCACCCTGAAGGAGGATGTCGGTCGTGAAGTGGATTAATGTGCTTGCCGCTCTCTTCACGGGCCTGTTTCTCGTGGCGGTCATGGCGTACTTCTCGGGCGCCTTTCACGCGCCGGCCGAGGTGCCGGATCGGGCGACTCCGGCCGCAGCCGGATCGGAACTGCTGATTCAGGAGGAGGTGGGGGGGACCTATGAGTCGGTTCCAGGCACCGTCAGCGCGACCGATGAAACGCTGGTCGGATCGCGGCTCCTGGCGACCATCACCCGCATTCACGTTCGGTCGGGAGACCGGGTGGAGCCGGGGGACCCGCTCGTCGAATTCGACGACTCTGCGCAACGTTCCGTGCTCGAACAGCGCCAGCAGGCCGCTGCCAGCAGCACCGCAGCCTTCGAGGAGGCGGAACTCGACCGGGACCGGGCCATGACGCTCTATGAAAACGGCAATCTGCCCCGGGCCGACTACGATCGAGCGCTCACGGCACACCGGGTGCGCGCGGCGGAACTCGAGCGCGCCCGGCGCGCGGTGGCAGAGGCTCAGGCGCAGCTCGACTACACGCGCATCGTCGCGCCGATCAGCGGCACCATCGTCGATCGTTATGTCGAAGCCGGCGACACCACGGTGCCAGGCCAGGCGCTGCTGCGTCTCTACAATCCGGGCAGGCTGCGGGTAGAAGCGCTGCTTCGGGAGTCGCTCATCGGCCAGGTGAATCAGGGCCAGGAGATCACGGCCCGGATCGGCGCTCTCGATCTCGCCGTTCAGGCGGTGGTGGAGGAGATTGTGCCGACGGCCGATCCGGGATCCCGGAGCTTCGTCATCAAGGCCTTGCTGCCGGCGCAGCTGGACCTCTATCCGGGCATGTTCGCGCGGCTGGAGATTCCCACCGGCGAACGGCAGATCATCAGGATCCCTGTAACGGCCGTCCTGCGATCCGGTCAGCTGACCTTCGTGTATGTGCTTACAGAAAGCGGAACGCAGCGACGCAGTGTGCGCCTCGGCACCTTCCAGGATGGGCAGGTCACCGTCTTATCGGGCCTCGGCCCCGGGGATCGATTGCTGGTTCCCGAGGGCTGAGCGCAGGCACCGCCTGCGCTCAGCCGGCCTTTGCCGCCTGCCAATCCGCGAGTATCTGATGCGCGTCGGCGCGTTCGCCGCTGTCCCCATCCTTGCGGGCCGTGAGCTCCAGCACGTAGCCGTTCGGGTCCCGGAAATAGATGGATTCGATGAAGCCGTGGTCTGAGATGCCCCGGGTGTCGATCCCGGCCGCTTTGCCCCGCTCGAACATGTCGAGGAGCACCGGTTTACTCACTTCCAGCGCGATGTGCAGATCGAAGTCGCGCTGGTCCTTGAAGTCGAAGGGCTCACCCGGCTCTTCGAAGAAGGCGATGCAGGCGCCGCTGTCCATCTGAAAGAAGGTGTGCAGCACCCGGGCCGCCCGACCGGACTTGGTGACGTCGATCTCGAGGGCGTTGATCAGCGGCAGGCCGAGAAAGTCCTCGTAGAAGGCTCGAGTCTCTTCCGAATCGCGGCAGCGGTAGGCGGCGTGGTGCAGGTTCTGAATCTGGATACTCATGGGCTGTTCCGTGGCTGGTCTTGTGGCTTGACGATCGTTGGCTCACGTCCCGGTGGCTATGGAGCCGAGGGCAGTCGGAGAAGCTGGCTCTGGTCCTTGGACCGGGCGACGGCCGGCCCGGTCACAACCCGTCCGGCAGCCGTTGGGCGGCCGCGAAGGCCGCCGAATAACCCTCCGGCGCATTCTGCACGGCGCCGGACCATTCCTGCCACATGTCTTCGCTCGGGGGAATGGCCCGATACTCGTCGAGTTCCGGTTTCCAGAAGTCGGCGAGCACCGCCTGGCGGATCACCGCCGAGTGGTTGTGCCCGGCCATGTGTGCGGTGCGGTGATGCCAGAAGACGATGTCTCCGGCCTGCCCCCAGCATTCCACGGCGGGTTCCCCGTTCAACGCTTCGATTTCCGCCAGGTAGGCGTCCGTGTGGACGATGCCTTTGAAGCTCGGCAGGTGGTCGTAGAAGGGAATGCGTGGCTGATCGTAGCGAAGCTTGAAGGTCTGGTAGAGCCGCCGGTGGGACCCGGGCCAGACCTTGAATGCCCCACCGTCCGCCGGCGTATCGTCGAGCAGGCCAACGACGCCGAGCTGGAACGGATGGCCGTCCGTGTGGCAGGCGTCCGGCTCCCGGGGGCGATCGCCGTAGGGCAGTGTGCAATAGACGCCGCGGGCGCCTTCCGTTCCCAGCGCCGGATCCGTGGGCCCGCCGGGCCAGGCAGGTCCACGGCTGCCCATGGGCGTGCCACCAGCCACTGCCTGGCGTAAAGGGGCGCCGAGGAGCTGCTCTGCCATGGCGCAGATCGACGGTGAATAGATGAGGTCGATGACTTCCTGGCTGACGCCGAGATGACGGTTCAGCCAACGGTAACCGTCACGCAGGTGCAGGGAGTCGGTGCTGCGCTCCTCTTCCGGAAAGGGCCCGATGTGCGACGCCGTATCCTCCCGGTCGAGTGACGATGCGGCTGGCAGGGCGGCCCACATGAGATCGCGAACCTTTGCACAGAGTTCCCGATCCATGGCGCCAGGTACCAGCAGGTAGCCGTTGGCCTTGAAGAAAGCGATCTGTTCCGCGTTCAGACTCATGGTTTGCTCGAATCTCCACCCCGGTAAACCGCAGTGTAGTGTCTCCTGGGCTGCGTTTCAGTCCGGGGGCCGACTCGTTAGACTGCGGGGGAGGGGAGGACATCATGGCAGAAGACAGAATCGATGCCGTGCTCGGTGAAGCCGAAGCGCGGGGCCTGACGCATGCGAACTTCGGCGTTTTCGAGGTCAACGGCAGCTTCCGCAGCAAGCGGTACAACATCCGGCATCTCAAGAAAGCGATGACCGAGGGAATTCCCTGGCTGGCGATTCCTTCCGGCCTCGATCCAACGGACGGCATCATTGGCGGCAACAGCTGGGCAAATCCCGAACTCGGCTTTCAGGACGGTCTGGTGCTCATGGACGCGTGCAGTGCGCGGGCCATGCCGCTGGACTCCGGGGGTCAGGGCATGGTGCTCGTCGGCAGCTTCACGGGCGACGTGGGCCGGGACTGTGTGCGAGCGCTTCTCGAAGCGGAGCTCGAGCGTCTTGGGGGGCTCGGTTTCGACCTCTACGGCGGCTTCGAGCTCGAAGGTACGGTGCTCAGGGAAACCGCGGAGTCGGCCCGGGAGAAACGCTCGGCCGAGCTCGACCTCATGCCCGGCTATGATCGCGTGTACTCCTTTGTCAATCAGACCGGTCAGGCGGCGTTCATCGACGAACTCCTCGACTGCAGCACGGCCATGGGACTGCCGATCGACACCATCCATGCCGAGTTCACCAACATCCTCGAAGTCGGTCTCGAGCCCGCAACCGGCGTTCGCATCGCCGACAATGCAGGCCTGTACAAGGCCATGGCCAAGCTGGTGGCTGCCCGGCACGGGGGCTATCTGTCGTTCATGGCGCGTCGGTCCGAGCACGATCAGGGCTGCGGTGCGCACATCAACGTATCCCTGAAGAGTCGCAAGACCGGGGAAAGCGTCTTTGCCGATCCGGACGGTGCCTATGGTCTGAGCGAAATCGGACGCCAGTTTCTCGCCGGTCTCGTCAAGTACCTGCCGGAGCTCTTCCTGCTGCTGGCACCCAACCTGAACAGCTACAAGCGCTACGCGCCCGGGCTGTTTACGCCGCTCAACAACAGCTGGGCCATCAACAACAAAACCGTGGCGCTGCGTCTGGTGAACGCGACCGCGGCCTCAACCCGCATCGAGGTGCGGCCAGCGGGCGCCGACGTCTGTCCCCACCTTGGCCTGCTCGCCGTTTGCCTTGCCGGACGCCTTGGCATCGAAGAAGCCCTGGAACCACCAGCCCCGAACGAGGGCAACGTCTGGGCGGCCGAGGATACCGGGGCGCCGCCATTGCCCCTCGAGATGGGTGCCGCCATGGAAGCCTTTGCGGCCTCACGAGTTGCGAAGGAGACGCTTGGTGAACGGTTTCACGGTAATTTTCTCGGCGACCGCCGTCATCAGCTGGACGCCTTTTCGCAGGTCGTCACGGATTGGGAAGTGGCCATGTTCAGCAATCTCTGATCGGCCTGATACGGCGCAAGCCTCCGACAACTGCGCCTGTCCGCGCAGCCTGAAAAAACAGAAACTGGAACCGTTATGACAACAGCCACACCGCCGCAGGGCACCAGCTATCTTGGCCCCATCACCGACACCAGCCGCTGGGAAAACTTTCAGCACCGCCCCGGGGACATTTTCATCTGTACGCCCCCGAAGTGTGGCACCACCTGGACTCAGGCAATCTGCGCGATGTTCGTCTTCGGCGCCGCCGATCACGGCCAGCAGCCCGGAGTGCTGTCGCCCTGGGTGGACGCGCAGTTTGCGCCGATCGACGACTACCTGGCGCAGATCGATGCACAGGCGCATCGCCGCTACCTGAAGACGCACACACCGCTCGACGGCATTCCTTATCACGACGACTGCGTCTATCTGATGGTGTTCCGGGATCCACGAGACGTTTATTTCTCAGGACTCAACCATCGCGACAACATGCAGGACGAGGAACTCGCCCATGCGGCGTTCCCGAGCGGTGAGCGCGCCTTCGAGGACTGGCTCGAGACGGTTCGAGAGCCGGGGAGCTGGGATCTGCAATCCGTGGACTCCCTCGTGCACTTCTTCAGGACCTACTGGCCTTACCGGGAACTGCCGAACGTGCACCTCTTTCACTACTCGGACATGAAGCGGGATCTCCGCGGCGCCGTTGGGAGAATGGCCGAGGCCTGCGCCATCGAACTCACGGAAGCCCAGCTCGACGCCTACACGCGGGCTGCGGACTTCAACAACATGAAAGCCAACGCCGAGCAGTTTGCCCCGGAGTCCGGAACGGGGATGTGGAAGGCTGAGCGCCAGTTCTTTGCCAATGGGGGCAGTGGCCAGTGGCAGGACAAGTTGTCTGCGAGTCAGCTCGCGGCTTTCGATGCCCGGCTCGAGGCGCTCGTGCCCGAGGCCGCTGAGCGAGACTGGATTCTCCACGGCGACGGCTGACCTTCGCACTTGCAGGAAGCTGATTACATCATCGTCGGCGCCGGTTCTGCGGGCTGCGTGCTCGCGAACCGCTTGAGCGAGGATCCCGGCAGCAGCGTCCTGCTGATCGAGGCTGGCGGCAGCGATGCCCATCCTTTCGTGCGGATGCCTTCAGCCTTTTCACTGCCGGTGACGAGCCCACGATTCAACTGGCTCTTCGAGTCGGAGCCACAGCCGGGCCTTGGCGGTCGGCGCCTCGCGTGCCCTCGCGGCCGGGTGCTCGGTGGTTCGTCGTCGATCAACGGCATGGTGTACGTGCGCGGTCACCCGGAAGATTTCCAGCGGTGGGCGGCGCTCGGTGCCGAAGGCTGGAGCTATGCGGACGTTCTGCCGTATTTCCGGAAAGCGGAGCGACTCAGCGGCGTGGCGCTCGGCAGCGGTGCCAGCGCCTATCGGGGCCATGAAGGTCCGCTCACCGTAACCCGCGGGCGCAAAGCCAATCCGCTCTACGATGCCCTTCTGGAGGCCGCGGCGGCCGCAGGCTATGGCCTGTCGGAAGACCTGAACGGCTACCGGCAGGAGGCCTTCGGCGACTTCGAAATGACCGTAGCCGGGGGGGTGCGCATGAGCACGGCCCGGGCCTACCTCGCCCCTGCGAAGAGCCGGCGGAATCTTCGGGTGGCCCGCGGCGGGCTAGCGACTCGAGTGCTCTTTGATGGCAACGGCGCGGCCGGCGTCGAGCTTCGCCGCGGCAGGCAGCTCAGCCGGCTCTCGGCACGCCGTGAGGTGATTCTGGCGGCGGGCGCCATCGGCTCACCGCAGCTCCTGATGTTGAGTGGCATCGGGCCCGAGGCGGAGCTCGAGCGGCATGGCATTCCGCTGCGTCAGGCATCACCCGACGTCGGCGCCAATCTCATGGATCATCTCGAGCTCTATTTCCAGCAGGCCTGCACGCGTCCCGTGTCCCTCAATCGGCACCTCGGACTTATCAGCAAAGGTGCCATCGGCGCGCGCTGGCTGCTGGATCGAGGTGGCCTGGGTGCTACGAACCACTTCGAGGCAGGCGGCTTTCTCCGCAGCGCGGCCGGTGTGCCCTGGCCCGACATCCAGATGCACTTTCTACCGGCGGCCGTCCGTTACGACGGTAAAGTGGCCGCGCCCGGTGATGGTTTCCAGCTGCATCTCGGCCCCATGCAGAGTCCGAGCCGCGGCCGCGTCCGGCTGCAGTCTGCCGATCCAACCGCTGCACCCTCTATCGACTTCAACTACATGAGTGATCCCGAAGACTGGCGGGTCTTCCGCGCGGCCCTGCGATTCGGTCGCGAACTCTTCGCCCAGGCGCCTTTCGATACTTACCGCGGCGATGAACTCGCGCCAGGGCCTGCGGCAGACAGCGATCACGCCATCGATGAGTTCGTTCGCACCCACGCCGAAAGTGCCTACCATCCCTGCGGCACCTGTCGCATGGGAACGGATGCGGAAGCCGTGGTGGATCCGGAAGGGCGCGTGCAGGGCGTGCCACGACTCCGGGTCGTTGATGCCTCCATCTTTCCGCACATCACCAACGGCAACCTCAACGCACCCACCATCATGGCCGCGGAGAAGGTCGCTGCGGCCATGACCGACTGCAGGCTCGCGCCTGATCCGCGCCCTTATTACCTCGATCCGGAAGCGTCCCGGCGCCAGCGCGGCCCATGACGGAACGGGTGGTCGGCGAAGACGACGTTGTCAGAGGACCCTGGCGACGCTACGGGCAGCTCGCGGTACTCGTGCTCGTGGGTGGGTGCGTGTATCCGCTTGTTTATCTCCGGCAGAACTACGAAGTCACCATGCTCGAGGCCTTCGGCGTCACCATCGGTGAGCTGGCGGGCTGCTATGCGCTTCTCGGTGCCATGTTCATGGCTACCTATCTGCCGAGCGGTTGGCTCGCAGACCGGGTGTCCTGCCGGGGTCTCATTACTTTCTCCCTCGCTGCCACCGGAGCACTTGGACTCTGGTTTGCCACCCTGCCAGGGTTGGTGGAGCTCAGATTCATCTATCTCGGTTGGGGGGTCAGCACCGGGCTCACTTTCTGGTCGGCGCTCATCAAAGCCGTTGCCCTGCTCGCTCGACCTTCGGAGCAGGGTCGCTTTTTCGGCATTCTCGATGGGGGGCGTGGTCTCGTGGAGGCGGCCCTCGCAACCGTTGCCGTCTCCCTGTTTGCCTGGGTCATGGCTGATGGGGCGGGCGAAGCAACCGCTGCGCTCGAGCGGGTGATCACCTTCTATGTGGTGTGCCTCTTCCTCATGACCCCGATCGCCTGGTTGACCGTCGACGATACCCCCTCCGGCCAGGCGTCGGGGGGGTCGGGCATCAGCCAGGCCCTGCTCCTGGACCTCAAGGATCTTTTCCGACGGCCGGAGCTCTGGCTCGTCGCCTTCATCATCCTCTGTGGCTATCAGCTCGTCTGGGCGACGGCGTCCACGGCCGCCTTTCTGCAGCAGACGCATGGCATGACGGCAGTTACCGTTGGCGTCATTTCCGTGGCGCAGCTCTGGATGCGGCCGCTGGGTGGCGTCGGTGCGGGGGTGCTCGGGGATCTCGCCGGTCGGGAGCAGGTGCTCGCCGGGCTCTTCCTCATCGCCGCCCTGGCCGTGGGCGGCATGATTCTGGTGCCCAGTCCCGGGGGCAGCGGGATGATGCTCGCCATTGCGCTGATCGTCGCCCTGGTGACCTTTGCCGTACGCGGCCTCTACTGGGGCAGCCTGGAAAGCTGCCAGGTTCCGGCCCGAAGCAAAGGCCTCGCCATCGGGGCCATCTCACTCATCGGCTATTCACCCGATCTCTATCTGCCGCTGGTTTACGGCGCGCTGCTGGAAGCCTTCCCGGGGCGCCTGGGTTTCAGCCTCTACTTCGGCGCCGTGGGGGCCATGGGGTTGGCGGGGGCCGCTGCCGCCTGGGTGCTCGCCAGACGGGTGCGCCGGAGGCTCTTGTTGTGAGCGCTTAGGCGGGGCCCTCGTGCCCGTTTGAGGTGCTCATTGAGGCGCTCCGGTCTCACGCTCAGCGACGCGCCAGCAGCCACCACTTCATGGTCTCCGAGACCAGCGCCGCCGCATCCCACTGTACGAAGTGGCCGGCGTCCGGGACCGTGACCAGCGTGTAGTCGGAGCCGATCCAGTTCCAGGTATCCCGCAGACCATCCTTGTCCACAGCCGTGTCTTGGAGGCCGTGGAACTGGAGGACGGGTCGGTCGACGTTCCCGTCGAATGCTTTGCTCCCTGAGCTGCCAATGAGACTGCCGTAGTTGGCCCGGTAGTAGTTCATCATGCCGTTCCAGGAAGACTGCTCGAAGGCGGCCCGGTAGCGGGCCGCGACTTCCGGGTCGTCGCCGCGCCGGTCGCCTGCGTTCAGAACCTGTTCCGGGACCTGGTCGTCGCCCGGGGTAGAACCGGCAAAGCGCTTCGCGTAGGCCACGTTCTCCGCCTGAGCCGGCGTCGGGTTGGCGACCACGGCGGCGTAACCTTTCGGGTGGGTGAGATTCATGATCACCAGTTTGGAGATGCGTTCTCGATGGGCCTTTCCTTGGGCCCCTCTTTTTGACAGGGCGTACTGCCAGCAGATGGCGCCGCCCCAGTCGTGGCCGACGAGGGTCACGGGCTGCCCGCCCAGATCATCGATCACGGCGCTGATGTCTTCGTGGAGTCTTTCCATGGCGTAGTCGGATACGTCCGTTGGTTTGTCACTCAGGTTGTAGCCGCGGGTATCCATGGCGGCTACGCGAAAGTGCGGTGCCAGCGCCGACATCTGATGTCGCCAGGAATACCAGAAGTCCGGAAAACCGTGCACGAACAGCACGGCATCGCCCTCCCCCGCGGCTGCATAGTGGATCTTCGTGCCGTCACTGTCGGCGTAGTGATGGCTGACGGCGTCCCAGATATCCATCTTCGCTCCCTGACTGTCG
The DNA here is from genome assembly GCA_965230005.1 of Pseudomonadales bacterium. Classification (GTDB taxonomy): domain Bacteria; phylum Pseudomonadota; class Gammaproteobacteria; order Pseudomonadales; family Azotimanducaceae; genus SZUA-309. The sequence continues at coordinate 3,313,058 of OZ245934.1, read as the reverse complement.
CCGGTGCAGTCTACGCCCCGGCCGACGTCGCGGCGACGGTCGTGCTAGGGTGCTTGGCGTGGCGCGGATGATAGGCGTGACGCAGCAGGTCGTTGCGGTGTAATCCCGGAGCAGGGGCGCGCATCGGGAACAGGGAGCGGAGCGATGAACGGGGAAGACAGCAGCCAGCCGGCGGCGCGCGGGGCAGCGGAGCGGCCGAGTGCCGGAACCGATCGTCACATCCGGGCCACGCCCGCTGTCGATGGCGCGCTCAGCGATGAGCAGGTGGCCGAGTGGCGGAACCGCGGGGCAACGCTGGTGGGTGGTCTTTTCGAAGCGGAACTCATCGCCGACCTGGTGGCCGCCGCCGCAGAACGATTTCCCGCGCCCGGGTCGGAAGCCGCGCAGAACGTCGCCGACTTCGGCAGCGCCCTGAATTTCCCGAGCACCATCGAGGCTTTCAATCGCCTCACCCTGCACCCCCGACTCCTGGCGGCGGTAGCAACACTGCTCGATACGCCGGTCACGAACCTGCGTCTCAGCCAGTCGGACCACTGGCCGAAGTATGGTCGGGCGGAAAAAACCGCGGGTGCCCTCGACAATATGGATCAGCGGATCCACGTGGACTATCCGAACCACACGCTCGTCCATCCGGCGGAGTGGGATCAACCCGAAGCCGTGGAGATGATCGTTTATCTCTCGGCGGTCGAAGCTGCCGGCGGCGGCACGGCCTTTGTGCCCCGTGAAGGAGAAGACGATCCGGCCTATCGCTGGCCCATCGTCGACACTCCGGGTATCGGCGAGCTCAACTATGTGAACGACCGGACCCAGGCGGAAGCCTATTTCGCCCGCGAGCGGCCGGCGCTCGCGGCCTGGCGCCAGAGCCTCTATGCGCGGGAGTGTTGTGCGGCCTACGCAGCGGGAGACGTGCTCTTCTACCGACACGACACCTGGCATCGGGGGACTCCCATGAACCCCGGTGCGCTCCGGCTCGTGCAGAACATCACCTATCGCCGGGCCGAGTGTGAGTGGATTTCCACGCTCCATGTGGGCTGGTCCTGGTCTGCTTACCGGAAGAACAAATTCTTTGAGCGTCTGCTGGCCGAGGCGAGCCTCGAGCAGCGAGCGGTGCTGGGTTTCCCGCAGCCGGGCGCCGCTTACTGGACGCCGAACACCATCGCGGCGGTGGAAGCCCGCCACGGGGTTTTCGGCATGGACATGAGCCCCTACCGGGAAGCGCTGGCGCAAAGGGCGTCTGAAGCCCAGGGCGATACCGCTGCGAAGGCGGCGGCACACACACAGAAGGAGCAGGGTTGATGGGAATGCTGGTAGATGGTCAATGGACCTCTGACGACGCACTTCGGTCTGGATCGAAGGGCGAGTTTCTGCGCCCGGTGAGCCCCTACCGGCACTGGCTGGGTGCGGAAGACGGGGCGTTCCCTGCCGAGGCAGGTCGCTATCATCTGTTCGTGAATGCCGGTTGCCCCTGGCCTACCGGACGATCCTCTACCGTTCCCTCAAAGGCCTCGACGGCATCGTCTCCCTCTCCGAAACCCGGTCCGCGGCCGGGCCCGAAGGCTGGACCTTCGGTGACGACCCCGAGCCGCTCCTCGGTGCCCGACACATGCACGACGTTTACACGGCCGCCGACCCGACCTTCACGGGCCGGTGTACGGTCCCCGTGCTGTGGGACTTCGAGACGGAAACCATCGTCAACAATGAGTCCGCGGACATCATTCGAATGTTCGATTCCGCCTTCGATGCGCTGCCCGGGGTAAGGCCCGTGCGCTACTACCGTGAGCCTTACCAGGCAGAGATCGATGCGTTGAACGCGGAGATCTACGACAACGTGAACAACGGTGTGTACCGCTGCGGTTTTGCCCGTTCCCAGGAAGCGTACGACGAAGCCTTCGACGCACTGTTTGCAACGCTCGACGCCCTCGATGTCAGGCTCGAGGGGCAACGTTATCTCTGCGGGCCGGAAATCACGGAAGCGGACTGGCGGCTCTTCTCCACGCTGGTCCGATTCGATGTCGCCTACCACGGCATCTTCCGCTGCAACCGGCAGCGCCTGGCGGACTACGATCAACTCTGGCCCTATGCCCGGGATCTCTATCAGCAGCCGGGGGTGGCGGAAACCGTCGACTTTCAGGCGATCAAGGGCATCTACTACGGCTCCCGCGGTCTTGGGATCCTGCCCCGGGGACCAGCGCTCGATTTCGCCGCACCTCACGACCGGGATCGTTTCACCTGAGCTCAGGCAGACCTCGACGGCTTCACAGAATCCCTGCGCTCAATGGATCGCGCCTTGCGGTGAAGTTGACGCTGCGTTAGGCTGAAGGAACTTCATAACGCAAAGTACTTCATGCGCGCATGCAAGTAGATCTCAAAGAGCGGGCCTCGGAGAACCTGAGTTTCATCCGCGATGCCATGGCCCGGGCGGAGCGAGTATCTTCGGTATCCGGTCTGGCGACCATGGCCATGGGCGGCATCGGTCTCGGGGCAGGCGCCTATGCTGCGAGCCTGGACAATCTCCCGGCGGGGTTGCGGGTCTGGCTGGGCGCCGCTCTGCTGGCCGGTGCGCTGGGTAGCGGTGGCGGACTCTGGAAAGCCAGGCGGACGGAAACAACGCTCCTGGCAGATCCCGGGCGGCGCTTCCTGCTCTGCCTGCTGCCGCCGCTGGCCGTCGGTGCGCTGCTTACCCTCGCACTCTGGGATGGGCCGGAACGCGCGCTGTTGCCGTCTTTCTGGATGCTGCTTTACGGCGTCGGTGTGCTTGCTGCCGGCACTTATGCGGTGCCTCCGGTAATTCGCATGGGCGCTGCTTTCATCGTTCTCGGACTCGCCGCACAGCTGGCACCTGCGGGCTGGCAGAACGGGCTGCTCATGGTGGGATTCGGCGGTCTCCATCTCTATTTCGGCTACCAGGTGTATCGCCATCATGGCGGCTAAAGGCAAAGCAAAGGCAGCTGCCCCGGCGGGCAGGCGTCAGCAGCAGTCGCTGGACGCGATCTCGGGTTTTGTCGCCGACGATCCCGGCGGTGACTTTCACAAGCTGCTGAACGATCGTGTCCGGCTGGGAATTCTGTCGAGTCTCGCCGTCAGCGAACGGCTGTCTTTCAAAGAACTCAAAGGGCTGCTCGGCGCCACCGACGGCAATCTGAGCGTCCATGCCCGTAAGCTGGAAGATGCGGGTTATGTCCGTTGTCGCAAGACCTTCGAGGATCGACAGCCGCGCACGGACTATCAGATCACCGCTCAAGGCAAGGCCGCCCTCGAGCGCTACCTCAAGCATATGGAAGCCCTCATCCGAGCGACTTCCGACTAGGAGATTCTCATGCAAGCAACAGATCCGGCCGTGGTGAGCGGCCACGACACAGGCAGGCCCATAAACTTTGAAATACAAAGTACTCCGCAGCACGTTGCCATCATCATGGACGGCAACCGGCGCTGGGCGAGAAGCCGGGGCCTGCCGGACAGCACCGGCCATCGGGCCGGTGCACGAACTCTGGAAGCGCTGCTTCCGGCCATTGCAGACACGCCCATAAAGGTGCTGACGCTGTTTGGCCTCGCCGAAGCGAACTGGCGGCGGAGCCGCCGCGAGCTGGGGGCCCTGCTGGACATCATCCGCCGGCACCTGCACCGCGCGGGGGAAGTCTGTCGTCGGGAAGGCATCGCGGTGGAGGTGATCGGTCGACGCGATCGGCTGGGTGCCCCTCTGCTCGCTGCCATTGAAGCGACGGAGGCAGGCACCCGCGACGGGCACCGGCGCCTGCGGCTGGCGCTCGATTATTCGAGTCGACGTGCGCTGCTGGATGCCGCCCGGGCGTTTCCTCGCCAGGGGGATGCGGCTGCCTTCGGCGCAAGGCTGGGTGCTGCTCCGGACGTCGATCTGCTCATTCGCACCGGGGGCGAGCGGCGGTTGTCGGACTTTCTGCTCTGGGAGTGTGCGCACGCAGAGTTCGTCTTTTCTGACTGTCACTGGCCGGATTTTGATGGCGCCCGGCTGGAGGCAGCGCTCACAGACTTTGCGGGCCGCTGCCGGAGGTTCGGCCGATGAGTGGAGAAAGACGCTTTCTGTCACAAACCACGGCGCGCTTTGCCACCATCGGTCTGCTGATCCTTGCGATGCTGATTCCGCTGGCGCTCGTGGAAGATGTCTCGTCGGAGCGACAGGCGTTCTACCGGGAAACGCAGGACGGTGTTGCCAGATCCTGGGGCCTTGCACAGACACTCTCCGGTCCCTTCATCGTCATTGCCGAAACCCGGCGCGATGGTGTCGAGCTCGTGGAAGGGAAGCAGCAGACCGTGCTGCGCCGGGGTCACCGGGTGCTGTTGCCGGAAACGCTGACCATGGACGTCGAGCTGACCCACAGCGTGCGTCGTCGCGCCATCTACGAGGTGCCCGTTTACAGCGCCAGAATACGCCTGAGCGGCCGTTTCCCTGCCCTGCCGGAAGCTATCCGCCGGGATGCCGTTGCGACGCTCGGCGGCGCCGGTTTCGTGCTCGGATTGACGGAGACGCGGTCCCTTTCCAGCGTCGGCGCTCTGCAGCTTGGGGAGGGGCAGTTTCCTCTCACCGGCGGCACCGGGCTCGGCTGGCTGGGGCATGGCTTGCGGGCGACGGTCCGCGACGCTGATCTCTCCTCGCCCCTGCCGTTTTCCCTGGAGCTGGAGCTCAAGGGAACGGAAGCCCTGGCCTTCACGCTGCTCGGCGGCAGTTCGACGGTGCAGATGACGGCGAGCTGGCCGCATCCGAGCTTCAAGGGCGACTACCTGCCGGACAGCTACGAGCTCAGTGACGACGGCTTCGAGGCTCGCTGGGCCCTGCATGAGCTGGCCCGGGAACTGCCCGCTCACTGGTTCCAGCGTGCCGATGCGGCCTCGCGTGTATCCGGCGCCCAGGCGGCGGTGGCGCTTTATCAACCTTTTGCGAGCTACCGGACCGTCGATCGTGCCATCAAGTACGGCATTCTCTTCATCAGCCTCACCTACCTCACTTTCCTCTGCTTCGAACTCGTCCTCGGACTGCGCTTTCACCCGGTGCAGTATGGGGTCGTGGGTGCGGCGCTGGTGCTGTTTTATCTGACGCTGCTGTCGCTCTCGGAACACCTGCCTTTTGCGCTGGCCTACGGCCTCGCCACGGTGCTGCTCAGCGCCGCCATCGGTGCTTACGTGCAGGCCATGACCGCCTCGAAGGTGCTGACAGGCACGGTGTTGACGATCATGGCGCTGCTTTACGGAACGCTCTTCGTGCTGCTCAAGCTCGAGGCCTTCGCGCTCCTCGCCGGGACCACCGTCCTGCTCCTCGGGTTGCTTGCGCTGATGTTCAGCACACGGTCGATGACGACGCTCAGTCCTGGTGAGGAGACGCGGCCGGATCCTGCAGATCGATGACCAGAGCGCGCGGGTCCAGATGCGCGATGAGTTCGTCGAACAGTTCGAGGCGCCGCTCCAGCGCCTCGAGCTCGATGCGATGAGGCAGGCACAGCTCGACGTGCTCGTGGCGAATCCATAGCTCGCGGCCGGACACTGCCGACAGCCATTCGTGGATCGCCGCGGTGGTCCAGCGGGGAACGCCAAGCTCGGAGGCCACCCGGCGGACGATGATCACGCTGTTGCTGACCACTTCCACGTTGACGGTGGCGTCGATCAGCACCTGTTCGCGACTGTCGCGGACTTCGAGGAGGTAGTCGGGCAGTTCGATGCGGTCGCCGGGGCCGATCGGCACCGGCTGGTCCGGGATGACGGGGTCGCCGTTCAGGAAAGTGGGGTTCCTGCCCTGGGCAACGAGCCGGTAGCCGTCGGGTTGTTTATAGACGCGCGCGTGGCGGCGCGAGATGAGGGAAGAGTTGGCCAGGCACAGGTCGTTGGTCGGGTTTCGACCGATACTGAAAGGCCACCGGCGGACGCGTACGTACTCGTAGTCGCCGCCCATGTATGACACGCCGAACTGCAATCCCATGACGCGCGCAGCATAGCAGCGCGCCGTGATCGATGCATGAAAACCAGGGTTTTTCCCTGATTTTCTCGAGCTTTCCCCGTCTGCGGCGGCACCGCTGGCGCTGCTGCCGCAGACCGTCAGGGCACCTGCTTCAGAACCTCGTTGGAATAGGCACTCTCGTTGCCTTCCGCATCGAGCGCGGTCATGGCGACGTAGTAATCACCCGAGGGCAGCGTCAGCCTGACGCTCGTGGCGCCGGCATCGGCGACGTCCCGCATCTCCGTGTAGTTGCGGGACGCTTCGCCGTAGTAAACGCGATAACCGGCGAGGTCGGTCAGGGGAGAGCCGTCCACGTTTTCCGTTGGTGCCTGCCAGTTCAAGGTCGCCGTGCCGTTGACCCGGACGGCCACCATGTCGAGCGCACTGCCGCCGGCGCCGCTGCAGCTCAAGGAGAAGGTCGTCTGCGCAGTGACAGGCCCCACGACTTCGCTGCCACTGGTGGCCCGGCTACCGGACCAGCCGCCGCTGGCCTGACAGCTCGTGGCGTTGTCCACGTCCCAGCTGAGACGCAAGGTGCTGCCGCTGTTGACGATGCCGCTCTCGGCAGCGAGGGAGACCCGCGGCGCGGGTGCACTGTCCACGGCAATACTGACCGTGCGCCGGATGCTGCCACCGGGACCGGAGCAGTTGAGCGTGAAGCTGGCGTTGGCGGTTAAGGGTCCCGTGTTTTCGCTGCCGCTCGTGGCGCGACTGCCGGACCAGGCCCCGCTGGCCTGACAGTTCGTGGCGTTGGCCGCGTTCCAGCTGAGTCGCGTGCTGGCGCCGCTGGTCAGGTTCTGAGGGCTGGCGGACAGAGACAGGGTGGGGGCGGGCACCGGTGCAGGATCGACGCTGATGCGAAGCGTTGCCGAATCGCTGCCACCAGGACCGGTGCAGACGAGTTCGTAGTCGCGGGCGCTGCTGAGGGCACCGGTTGCGAGACTGCCGACGATGGGTTGGGCACCCTGCCAGGCTCCGCTGGCCCGGCAGGCCGTTGCGTTGACGCTCGTCCAGCGGATGGTTGTGCCCTGACCCGCGGTCAGGCGGGGACTGTCGGCCGACAGGCTCACCACCGGTCGCGCGGCCCGGTCGACGACCGCCACGGCCGTACTTGTCTGCACCAGACCACCGAGCCCGATGCAGGTCAGGCTGTAGGCGGCTGACGCGTTCAGAGGGCCCACCGTTTCGACGCCGGTCAGCGCACGACGGCCGTTCCAGCCGTCGCTGGCCTGACACAGGCTGGCATTGCTCGAGGCCCAGGACAGCGTGCTGTTTGCGCCCTGCTCGATTTCCGCCGCATCGGCGCTCAGGGCGAGGCGCGGCGCTGCGGCCTGTGTCTGAGCAGCAGCGCGTTCGCTGAGCTCCGCAAGCCGTGAATCTTCGAAGAGCGCAACGGCCTCCGGCAGGGCCCAGAGATCGGTCAGGGTCCTGCTCGTCAGGGTGTCGTTGATCCGCTCGGAGCCGCCCACGGCCAGCGCCAGGAGTATCCTGAGAGTCAGATCGTCAGGTGCGGTGCCGAGCAGCAGGGTCAGGTTTCTGGTGGCCAGGGCAGGCAGACGGGTGCCGGTACCCAGCGAAGCCAGCTTAGCCGAGGGGTCGCCGCTACGGTTACGGAGCACGTCGTCGATGAGGCTCGCCGCCTGACTGCCATTGATGTGGGGACTGGCGCCAAGGAACTCTACGGTGACCGCGGCTTCGGCGGCGCGGTATACGCTGATCCAGCGGGCCGCCTGTCCGGCAGGGCTCAGGTTCAGGCGGCCGTCGTCGTCCAGGTCGCAGCTGATGGCTTCGAGAATGTCGTTCACGGAAGCAGGTTCTGCACTCGCGGCAAGGGCCGTCGCCGCGCGCTGCGCGCTTTCGGCAAGGAGCAGATCCGCCCGCAGCTCCGCGGCGAGCTCCAGCGTGGTCGGACTGGCAGGCACCACCGGACGGTTCAGATCGAAGCGCTCGTCGATCTGCGTCCAGGCGCGTTCCAGGGACCCGGCCGTGGGTTCGCCGGCGCAGCGGGCCATGGCGGCTGCCAGGGTGCTCAGATGCGACACCCTCACGGCGTCGGCGTTTCGATCGAAGCTCATGGCCTGAAGCACGGTCCCGTTGGACTGGCCCGTGAGCAGGTCGGTGCCGCCCTCTACCTGCAGACGCAGGGGAACGCCGAGCGACTTACTGACCGTGAGCGCAAAGGCGCCGGCGTCTCCGGATCGGGCGGAGACGGTGCTCTGGCCACCGTCGAGAAGCAGGGTGACGGTGGCGTCGCTGAGCGACGGACTGCCGGCAACGCCCGACAGGATCCGATTACCCGTCGACGTTGACGTCGTGCCGGCGCTGCCGGAGCAGGCGCCGAGGAGGAGCGAAAAAAGTACCAGCCCAACCGAGGTCGCAATGGACCTCGGCCGGGCCGGCTTCCGGGGGGAGCGGCAGGGGAACACTGAGGACATGGGTACTACAGCCGGATCTGTGTCCGGTTACTTCTGGGGGTGACGGAATGCTAGGAAAGGCAGCCGTTCGGGGCTTGTGGATAAACTGTGAATCCGCCCCGAAAACGGTCAGTTTGCGGAATAAGCCCCGGATGACGCGGCCTTGCGGGCGCTGTCGGCGCGCAGGGAAGTCTGTCGAGCGGGCGACAGGTCTCCGTTCAGTCTTGGGGGTCGCGGCGCGCGGACAGGGTCTCGCGGTTGAAGCCGAGCCAGTGCATGCGACCTCGGTAGCGGGCGTGCTCGATTTTCATGCAGCGGTCGACGATGACTTCAACTCCCCCGGCTTCGGCGATCTCGATGCCGGCCTCGCTGATGACGCCGAACTGCAGCCAGAGGAAACGGGCGCCCGAGGCGACGGCCGCGTGGGCAATCTCCGGCACGGCCGCGGGATCCCGGAACACGTCCACGACGCCTGCAGGTTCCGGGAGCGCGGCGAGGTCCGGGTAACACGGGCGCCCGAGAATCTCCTGCTCCCGCGGATTCACGGGCACCACGTCATAACCGTGGCGGGCGAGATAGAAACCCACGAAGTTGCTGGCCCGCAGCTCGTTTGCGGACATCCCGACCACGGCCACTCGGCGCTCCCGAAGGGCCCGCTGGATCAGTTCCGGGCGCTGATAGGGTGCGAGATTCATGGGCTGCTGCGAGCGGCCTCGAAGCCGCGCTCGAGGTCCCAGATGAGGTCCCTGGCATTTTCGATGCCGATCGACAGTCGAATGGTGCCCGGACCGATGCCGGCGGCAGCGAGTTCTGCATCGCTGAGCTGCCGATGGGTGGTCGTCGCCGGATGAATCACGAGGGATTTTGCATCCCCGACGTTGGCCAGATGACTGAACAGCCCGAGGGCCTCGATGAAGCGAATGCCGGCACTGCGGCCACCAGCGAGATCAAAGCAGAACACGGCGCCGGCTCCTTCGGGCAGGTAGCGGTCGACGAGGGCCGCGTAGGGGCTGCCGGGAAGCCCTGGATAGCTCACGGACCGAACCTGCGGATGAGCGGCGAGAAAGGCTGCAATCTCTCGAGCGTTGGCAACGTGAGCGCGCATGCGCAGGGGCAGCGTTTCCAGGCCCTGGGCCAGGAGAAAGGCGTTGAAGGGGCTCAGAGCGGCTCCGAGGTCGCGCAGCGTTTCGGCCCTGAGTTTCATGAGATAGCCGAAGGTCCCGAAGGTCTCGTGAAAAGCGAGGCCATGGTAGGCCGGCGAGGGCTCAGCGATCACGGGAAAGCGGCCGTTTGACCAGTCGAACTCGCCGCTCTCGATGACGGCGCCACCGAGACTCGTGCCGTGGCCCCCAAGGAATTTCGTGGCCGAGTAGACGACGATGTCCGCTCCCCAGCTCAAGGGTCGGCAGAGATAGGGCGTGGCGAAGGTGTTGTCGACCATGAGCGGTGTGTGGTGCGCATGGGCGATCGCCGCCACCTTCTCGATATCGAGTACATTGCCACCCGGATTCCCGATGGTTTCGGCGAAGCACAGCTTGGTGTTCTCTTTGAGGGCCGCGCGCCAGGCGTTTTCGTCGTCGGGATCGACAAAAGTCAGTTCCACGGAGAGTTTCCGGAACAGGTGCTTCAGCTGGGTCACGCTGCCGCCATAGAGCGCCGCTGAGGCAACCACGTGGTCGCCAGGTTCCAGTAAGGTGAAAAAGGCGGCCGATTGTGCCGCCAGTCCGCTGGCAAAGGCGACGGCGCCCACGCCGCCGTCGAGATTCGCCAGGCGTTCCTCGAAGGCGGCCACCGTAGGATTCATGATGCGTGCGTAAGTGTTGCCGTATTCCTGCAGGTTGAAATAAGCCGCAGCCGACGCTGAATCCTCGAACACGTAGCTGGTGGTCTGGTAGATCGGCAGCGCCCGCGCGCCGGTCACCGGATCGGGTCGGCTGCCGGCATGAACGGCACGGGTGTCGAAGGCGAAACCTTCGGGCGGCGCCTGCCCGGGTTCCTGCAACGACTCGCCGGCTTGCTGCTGTTTTTCTGCCACAGGGTCCTCCACCCCCGATCCCGCCGCAGGAATCTTGGACCCTCGTTCACCTTCTGACAACGGAATGCTCACCGGCCCTTGACGGCAGCCGGACGACCCTTGGGACTCTGCGGGTCCCGGCCAGGGATCCGGCGCGCGAGAAAAGCGCAGGACGGCGCAGGACAGCGTAGTAGAGAGCAGGAGCGAGAAGGAGAGGCAGATGGAAGCGGCGCTCAGGGTTCCGCCACGCGGTATGGCTGAGATCGTTTTTGACCGGCACCGGAGCTTTGCCGCCTGGGGGCTGTTTTATGGTGCGCTCGGGGCCTTGACCCTCCTGCTCGGTGCCATCGACGAGCGGACCCTCGACGGCGTGTCCGTGTGGAGTAAGCCGACCAAATTCAACCTGTCTCTGCTTTGCTACTTTCTGACGCTGGCCTGGCTCGCGCCGCTGCTCGGTGCTGATTACTTGCGCAGTCTGACCGGTCGGGTGCTCACGGCCCTGCCGATCATCGCGGCGGCGCTCGAAATGACCTACATCATCTTTCAGGCCGCGCAGGCTCAGCCCTCACACTTCAACGTTGCTTCAGCCTTTCATGCGGCCGCCTACTCGCTGATGGGTTTTGGCGCGGCCGTCATGGTCGGCGTCTGCGCCTTCATGGGTGCGCGGATTCTCTGGGTGCATCGTGGCAGGCTCACACCGTACGTCCTGGGAGCCGGTCTCGGTCTGCTGCTCACCTGCCTCCTGGGCGGTGGCTTCGGATCCTATCTCGGCAGTCAGGGCGGCCATTCGGTGGGGGGCGCTGCCGGTGACGTGGCGCGGCTGCCGCTGACGGGGTGGCTGCGCAACGGCGGTGATCTGCGGGTCGCCCACTTCTTCGGCATGCACGCCATGCAGGTGCTACCCGTCGCGGGCTGGTTACTCGGGCGGTGGGTTCTCAGTCCGGCGCGTGGGCTGCTGCTGACTGCTGGCATTGCCGTGGCGTACAGCGCCTTCGCGCTGCTGACTTTCCTGCAGGCCGTTGCTGCGCACCCATTTATCGCACTCACCTGAAGCGTGCCCGACGGAGGCGCGTCAGCGGTCGCTGCTCGATCGGATGCCATCTCCAACGGTCTCCTGCTCAGGTCCGGATCAACGTTGGACCAATATGGTGCGCCGGCTCGTTATGCGAACCATGCTGGTGCTCAGGCTGATTGTGCCGCGCCAGTCGAGTCCGTTTACGGGCCTGTTAAGAATTCGGTTGGTTCGCCGGGTTGCCCAGGATTATCAGACAAACAAGAGAATAGACGCAGGTTTCGCTAGAGAACTTAACTTGCTCACGTCGCTTTGTCAGTCCTTTCATCTGTCCTTCACACACGGTGCAAATCCGTGCGGCCTGCGCTCGAAGCAATCCATCCACCGGCATTGGCCGGGAAGCTGGCCTGCTCTTTGCATTGTGAGTCAAGTACTAACGGAGTGGATGGATCGCAACGCGTCGTCTCAGGCGGCGTTTGTTGCTGGCGATGGAGCGCGGTCCAGAGGGGTACGGGTGCCTGCGGAGTCGGGCACGGGTTTGAAGTAGAAACAGGAGTTCCCCTCGATGTCCTCAACCGCCTGGCCCCGTCTTCGGGCCGTCGTTCTCTTGCTGTCTTTCCTTTCGCTCGGCGCCGGCTGTGCCAGCGTTGCCGATTCCAGGCAGGTCAGCGCTCAGGGAGCAGTCCCCGTCTGCAGCAGTGTGAACTGCATGAATCAGCAGGCCATGAACTCCTACTACCAGAACTGTCTGTCCAACCTCGGTCAGTACGCGCGGTCGCCTGCCAGGCGCCGGGCCATCGATGCTGAGTTCCGCTACCCCCTGAAAAACGAAGCAAGCTACTACGATTGGATCCGCATGGGCGGAACGGGTCCATCGCCGCAGCAATGGTGCCGTGGCTACGCGGCGCAGAAGGTGACGGGTGTGCGTCCGGTCATGAGTTTGCGCTGAGCTGCAGCATGCGCGTGCCGGATCGCTAGTCGACGAGGTCCCACCTCGGTCGACCGGAGAAAGCATCGGTCAGCCAATCGAGTAGCAGCCCCGTGCTGCGGCTCAAAAAGCGATGCCGGGGATACAGAGCGGTGATCGTGAGCGGCGCTGGTGGATGCTCGGGCAGCACGGAAACCAGCTCGCCCGTCTGCAGGGCCGCGCCCACGATGAAGCTCGGCAGCAGCGCGATGCCCTGGTGGGCACGAGCGCAGGTTTCCAGCACGTCGCCGTTGTTCGACCAGAAAACACAGTTAACCCGATAGGCGCCGGTGCCCAACGCCCAGCGCTGCCCGGAAGACTGATAACCGTAGTGCAGGCAACGATGTGCGGTCAGATCGGCCGGCGTCTCGAGGGGCGGGGCGGCCGTCAGGTAGCTGGGACTGGCACAAAGCACCCGACGGCTCGTCGCCAGCACACGGCTCGCGAGGCTCGTGGACGTGACCGGTTCGCCGATGCGGAGCGTGAGATCGAAGCCTTCTTCGATCGGGTCCACTTGTCGATCGTTCAGCACCAGTTCGATGCGCAGCTGTGGCTGGGTGCTCATGAAGCGCGCCAGCGGATCCGCCAGATGAGCGATGCCGAAAGACATGGGCGCATTCACCCGCAGGGTGCCGCTCGGGCTCTCCTTCGAGTCCGTCACCGCGGCGACAGCGTCTTCGTAGCTCTTCAGCACCGCCTGCGCCCGGTCGTAGAAAGTCAGACCCGCGTCCGTGGGGGTGACCTGTCTCGTGCTTCTCTGCAGCAGCTGCACGCCGAGGGTCTCCTCGAGCTGGATGACCTGGCGGTTCACCACGCCTCGGGCGAGGCCCATCTCCCGGGCCGCGGCGGCGAAGCCCTGGTGATCGACGACGGCAACGAAGGCCTCGAGGTTCTGCAGTTGATCCATGGCGCTTTCTCTGGGTTCCTGAGCTAAGGCGTCGGTGTGCAACGATCTGTGCAGGGAAAATTAGCACGAAATCTGTGACAATATGTCACTAAATCGAGTGATTGTCTCTCGTAAAGATACATGGAGAATGGGGTCTCACAAGCAATCTGCAGACAAAGGAGGTCCCCATGCAGACGATCAGACGTTCAGAATCCCGAGGCAGAGCCTCCTTCGGTTGGCTCGACAGCCGCCACAGCTTCTCCTTCGGTCGCTACTACGATCCGGAGCACATGGGTTTCGGCCCGTTGCGGGTCATCAATGAAGATCAGGTATTGCCGGGTCGGGGTTTCGACACCCACCGGCATCGCGACATGGAGATTCTCTCCTACGTGATCGAGGGGGGGCTCGAGCACCAGGACAGCATGGGCAATGGCTCCGTGATCCGTCCCGGTGATCTGCAGCGCATGACGGCGGGCACCGGCGTGCGGCACAGCGAGTACAACGCCTCCGACACGGAGCCCGTACATTTCCTGCAGATCTGGATCGAGCCGGCCGAGACCGGGCTGGAGCCCGGCTACGAGCAGCGGCATTTCCCGGCCGCTGACCGCTCCGGCTCCCTCAAGCTCCTGGCTTCCGGCGATGGTGAAGCCGATGCCGTCAGGATCCACCAGGACGTGCGCCTCTACGGGAGCCTGCTGGGGGCCGGTGAGTCCGTGAGCCACAGCCTGAACGATGGCCGTATCGGTTGGGTACAGGTCGTCCGTGGTGACCTGCTGGTCAATGGCGAAGCGCTCAGGTCCGGCGACGGCCTGGCGCTCGAGGGCGCCCAGGTGTTCGAGCTTGTGGCGAATGCCGATGTGGAGCTGCTGCTCTTCGATATGGCGGCGGATGCCCCGCGGCACTGAGCCAGGGAGAACCGGTCGCTGCCCTGAGGGCGGTGACCGGTGCTTTACGACCAGGAGATTTCGCGGCGGCGGGCGCTCAGGCAGCTTCCGCGCTGGCTGCCTGCACCGCCTCGACCCAGTTCTGCACCCGCCGCTCCAGGATCGCCAGGGGCAGTGCGCCACCCCCAAGCACCGTGTCGTGGAAGGCTCGGATGTCGAAGGCGTCACCCAGGGCCGCCTCCGCGGCGGCGCGCAGTTCGAGAATCTTCAGCATGCCGATCTTGTAGGCCGTGGCCTGCCCCGGCATCACGAAGTAGCGCTGCACTTCCGCACGAATGGCGCCATCAGCGATGGCGGAGTTTTCCTTGAAGTAGGCAACGGCCCCTTCTTCGGACCAGCCCTTGGCGTGAATGCCCGTGTCCACCACCAGCCGGATGGCTCGCCACATCTCCGTCGACAGACGGCCGAAGTCCGAGTACGGATCCTGATAGGCGCCCATCTCCCTGGCGAGGAGTTCTGCGTAGAGTCCCCAGCCTTCGATGTAGGCCGTATAGCCGCTGCGCGTTCGAAAGAGAGGCACGTCGGTAAGCTCCTGAGCGATGGAGATCTGCATGTGGTGTCCGGGATTGCCCTCGTGGTAGGCGACCGCTTCCATCAGGTGTTTGGGCATGGCGTTCATGTCCGAGAGATGGGCAAAGTAAATCCCGGGCTTTGAGCCGTCCGGCGTGCCGCGGTAGTAGTGCTGTGGTGCACCGTCCTGCTCCCGAAAAGGCTCGACCCGGCGAACCACGAGATCGGCCTTGGGCAGCATGCCGAAGTAGTCGGGCAGCCGCTCGTTGATGAAATCGAGGTAGGCCGCCGAATCGTCGAGATACCCCTGCCGTCCCTCGTCGGTGTTCGGATAGAGGAACCGCGGGTCTTCCTTCATGAACTGAAAGAACGCCTGCAGGTCGCCTTCGAAGCCGACCTGCTCGCGGATTCTGTCCATCTCTCCGCGGATCCGGTCCACCTCGGCCAGTCCGAGTTCGTGAATTTCTTCGGCGCTCATGTCCGTGGTGGTCAGTGCCCGGAGTCGATAGGCGTAGTAGCTCTGCCCGTCGGGCAGCGCCAGGGCGCCCCGGGCATCGAGGCTGGCGTTGTCGATGTCTGTGTCGAGCCAGGCGGCCAGGGACTCATAGGCCGGCATGAAGTGCCTGGCCAGCGCCGTACGGGCGGCTTCTCGCAGTTCCTCTGCGCGCTCTGCGTCGATGTCGCCACTGGCTTCGAGGGCGGCGATCTTCGCCTTTGCGTCAGCCCACAGCGGTGAATCGGGACCGTTGTCGAAGGGGGCTCCAGAGCTCAACTTTCTCGCTTCCTGGCTGGCCACCTCATAGGCGAAGCGTGGCGGTCGCGTGCCGGCGGCGGCGTTTGTCTGTGCCGTTTCCAGCAGGTCGAGGATTGCCTGGGAGATGCCCTCGATGCGTGACACGTAAGCAACCATGTCTTCTTCTGTGTCCACACTGTGGTAGCTGATCATGAACTGGGGTACCCGCGACTGGGGCCCCATCATCTGCGTGAAGACATAGGTCTGCCGGCGGTGTTCATGCGCATCCCGGGTCAGCTCGTAGCGGTAGCGCCAGAGGTCGAAGGAGGTTCTGGCTTCGAGGTCCAGGCGGTCGTAATCGAACTGGTCGACCATCTCGGTCACCGAGGCGCCGAGCCATGCCAGCTGTTCGGCTCTGCCTGCTTCGCTCAGATCGTCATAGGCGTCATAGCGTTCCTTCCTGCCCATCTGCGTCAACCAGGTGGGATTCATCAGGAGCTGCTCCTCGAAGCGCTCGTCGAGCCAGGCGTTCAATCGAGCGGATTCACTCGACGCCGGGTCGCCGTTCTCCGCTGCAGGCGCGTCTGCGGTTGTCGCCGGGGAAAGGGCGTCGCTGGTCTTTTCTTCCGGCTGGCTGCAGCCGGTGAGCAGCGTGACCAGGAATGCGACGCACAGCCAGGAGATCGGGTGAAGGGCAGGCATGGTCAGGATCCTTCTCGGTGCGGTGAAACCGCGGTGGTGCAGATGAGCGGGGATTGTCGCATATCGGTCTGCTTCCCCCGCGAGGAGGGCTATACTCGAAGCTGAGCTGGATGGGCAGAGAGGGGAGTTCCATGGGCACCGGTCGATGGGGCAGGGCGGTTTACGGGCTGATGCTGTGCGTCACTCTCGGGCCCGCGGTTGCTGATGATGGCGCCGAGGCGCGCTGGCAGGGCGACCTGTCTCCCATCGACGCCGAACACTGGAACGTGGCCCGGGCGGCGCATCTGCTGGAGCGGGCGGGTTTCGGTGGCACCCCGGAGGCGGTTGCTGCGCTGGTTCGGCTGGGCGCCACTGCTGCCGTACAGCGCCTCGTGTATCAGGAAGGCATCGAGGCCGTCACGCTCCCGCCTTTCGATCACTCCGGCATCTTCCGCCCTGGCCTGGATCCCTTCCCACCGAGCCGGCCGGCAACCACCGATCTCGCCAAGGAGGAAGGGCAAGCGCTCGGAATCAGCGTCAAAGCCGGCGGCAATCGGCCCGTGCAGCCGATTGTCAACGAGTTCTTCTACTGGCTCCGCGCCAGCCGCCTGGAAACGGATCGGGTGGCCTACTGGTGGGCCGAGCGCATGTTGAGCAGTGAGGCTCCCCTCGTCGAGAAAATGGCGCTCTTCTGGCACGGCCACTTTGCAACCAACGAAGACAAGGTGCGCGACTACCGGAAGATGCTCAAGCAGCTCGAGCTCTTCCAGTCCCAGGGCCTCGGAAACTTCCGCAAGCTGCTGGTCGCGGTGGCGCAGGATCCGGCGATGCTCGCCTTCCTCGATGCCGGAGTGAACGTGAAAGGCGCCCCGAACGAAAACTTCGCGCGGGAGATCATGGAGCTTTTCACCATGGGCGTAGGCCACTACACGGAGTCCGACGTTCGTGAGGCGGCGCGTGCCTTCACGGGCTGGAACTTCGTGGGTCTCGACTTCCACATCGATCCGGCCCGGCACGACGACGGCGAAAAGACCGTGCTCGGTCATCGCGGATCCTTCGATGGTGTCGAAGTCATCGACCTGATTCTTGCGGAACCGGCTGCGGCCGAACACATTGCCGGAAAAATCTACCGTTACTTTGTCTCCGATACCCTCGACCCAGCGCTGGCGGAGGAGCTTGGTCGCCGGCTCATGGCCATGGACTATGAGCTGCGGCCCTTCCTGGCCATGCTCTTCGCGTCCAGAGATTTCCATGCCCATGCCGGAATGCGCATCAAGCCGCCGGTGGAACTCGTGGTATCTACCTACCGGAAACTTGGTCTCGAAAAGATACCCGGCATACCGGACTTCAATCTGGTGACCGGCGGCCTCGGCCAGCGCCTCATGCACCCGCCGACGGTGGCTGGCTGGTCCGGCGGTCGCAGCTGGATCACGCCGGGTCTGCTCTTCGAGCGGGGCAACTTCGTGCTCGACGTGGTGTTTCCGGACATCGGCTTCATTCCGCCTGATCGTTATCCGGTGCTGACGCCACAGATTCTGTCCGTGCACGAGCGGCTCCGCGCGGGTATGGACATCACCAACGCGACCCGGCCCGCCGGGCTGCCGGAAGGTGAGGGGATGATGGCGGCATCGAATCTGCTCGCGGACCGGGACGAGGCCTTCAACACACGCTACGGCAGCTACCGGGGTTGGCAGATGGCCATCGAGCGGGTCAAACCCATTCCTCGAGCAACGGCCAGGCTGGACCTGACGGCGATGGTGATGGCCGCCGAAGCCGCGACGCCGGTCGAGGTGGTCGATCTCCTGACGGCGCGTTTCTTCAGCGTTCCACCAGATCCGGCGGTACGCAGCGACCTGGCCGAGTTCCTCGTGGAGCAGCTTGGTACGGCGGACATCGCCGCCGCTGAAAGTTATCTGGAGGAGCCGCTCCGGGTGCTTCTGCATCTGCTCCTCAGTCAGCCCGAGTATCAGCTCGGTTGATGGCCGCTCCGGGAGAAATGCAATGAAGACCGTAAACCGCCGAAGATTTCTGCAGGGTGCCGCGGCCCTGTCTGCCGCGGGGCTGCCGCTCTGGACACAGCGTGCCTTGGCGCAGGAAGCGGGCGTGGAACGGATTCTGGTCGTGGTGGAACTCTCCGGGGGCAACGACGGCCTCAACTGCGTCGTGCCTTACGGCGACGATGCTTACTATCGGGTTCGGCCGACCATCGGCCTGCCGGCGGACGGGCTCCTGAAGCTCGACGATCACTTCGGCTTGAACCCAGGCATGCTCGGCTTTCAACGGCTCTGGGAGAAGAACCAGCTTGCCGTCGTGCATGGCTGTGGCTACGAGGATCCCTCTTTTTCCCACTTCACCTCCATGGCTTACTGGCATACGGCGGCCCCGAACAGTGGCGCTGAATACGGCTGGCTCGGTCGGCTGGCTGACGAGATGGCACCGGATGGGCGGTCCAACTTCCTCATCAACATTGATGCGCGCCAGTCTCTTGCCGTGAAGAGCCGGCGCCATACGCCGGTGGTCTTCGATGATCCGGCGCGTTTTCAGCGACGCGGCTTTGCCGGCGAGCAGGGCCTGCCCGATCATGAACCCCCGGAGTTTACCGGCAACGACAGTCAACGCTTTCTGCATGACGTGGCGAGGAGCGGGCGTGAGGCCGCTGCACTCATTCGCGCGGCCTGGGACGGCTACCGGACCCCGGTCGACTACGGCATTGCGCCCATCGACCTCAACAAGGTGGCGGCCTGTATCGATGCGGCGCTGCCCACGCAGCTCTACTACGTTGCCTTCCGCAACAACGCCTTCGATACACACGTGCAGCAGGGCAACCTGCATCGGCGCCTGCTCTCCTATGCCTGCGATGCCATTCATGGATTCCTGGCGGACATGGAGCGCCTTGGACACGCGGACCGGGTGGTCGTGCTCGCTTTTTCGGAGTTCGGGCGCCGGGTGCCGGAAAACGCGAATCTCGGTACGGATCATGGTGCCGCAGGACTCATGTTTCTGGCAGGGAAGCCTGTTCGTGGGGGGCACTACGGCGAACTGCCGAGTCTCGAACGGCTGGATGCCGGTGGGAACCTTGTTATGACCACGGACTTCCGTCGGGTCTATGCCACGGCTATCGATCACTGGATTGCGCCGGGCTCAGCTGCGGCGGTCCTCGGCGGTGCTTTCGAGACGCTGCCCATGCTGACGTGAGCCTGTGGGGCTCGATACCTGAAAGCGGTATCTGGCTGACCAGTCTTTTCGGCCTCAGGCCTGCAGCCGGGCTGACAGGATAGACGACACGAACTCGCCAGTGGAGTGAGATCATGAATGATCAGGATTCTCTCGACGACGCGCGTTATGAACGCTTTCGAAAAGACGGCTATGTGCTCTTCGAAAACGTCCTCGAGGGCACGCAGCTTGCTCGCGTGCAGGATGCCTTCGAGGCTGTGCGGGCAGCAACGGAGCCTGCCTGGCGGGCCATGGTGGCGAGCGGTGAGTATCGGGGTGGCTACGGTAATGGCCCCGACGCACACAGCATGGAGGACCCCTATCTCGAAGACAGCGTTTTTCTCGATCTTGCCGAGCACCCGGCCATTCTGCCGTTCCTGACCCGCATCATCGGTCCGGGTATGCAGGTGACGGAGATCTTCGCCCACTCTCACCCGCCGGGCAGTGGTGCCCACACGGCCTGGCACAGGGATTGGCCCACCTACCGACATCCCCGCTACGTGCTCAAAGCGAAAGCCTTTTTCTTCCTCGATGATCAGACGCCGGACATGGGTTGTTTTTCACTGGTGCCTGGCACTCAGCACCGGGACGAGTTTCCGCCGCAGGACTACGTGGACGACAGCCTCGAAGGCATGCCGGGCATGGAAAGTATGGTCTGCCCGGCGGGCAGCGTGCTGATCTGGGACGTGACGCTCTGGCACACGGCCACGGCGAACCGGGGCGAACGTGATCGGAGGATCCTCATCTACGGCTACCAGCCCTTCTTTGTGCGCAACTGGGAAAGTCGCACACCACCGCCCGTGGTCGTGGATTGGGCGAACACCCCGGCCCGTCGACAGCTCATGGGAATTCATGCGGTGGATGGCCGCGCCGGCTGGGATCGTCACGACGTGCCTTATCTACCCGAGCATGAGGCTATCGCCCGGGCGAAGGTCATCTGACTCAGGGGCCGACGTTGTAGACCGCGAGGCCTGCCAGCCAGTCCACGGCTGAGTGAAAGCCCGCTGAGCCTGCAACGGGAACGTGGAGCAGCTGCGGAACGATATTCGCGGCCGCACCGACGACCGTGGCGCGATGCAGATGGCTGAGGGTACGCCAATCGTAAACGAGCAGCAGTGCGATCATGGCATCCATGGTCAGGTAGATGGCCAGGTAGTTGAAGTTCCATCCGAACAGCGCGTCGTAGATGCGATTGATGCCGGCGCCGATGAGCGCGATGGTGGCCAGCAGCATGTAGCGACGATGGGCCTCCCGATCGGCTCGGGCGCGGATTGCCAGCACAAACAGGCTGCCGAAGACGGCGAGGGCGACGAAGCTGATGTAGGCCAGGTCGTATGCCCCCTCGAAGCCCTCTTCTAGCTGGGCCCGGGTGATGATCAGCGTCATGGCCAGACCGATGAGAAGCATGCCGGTTGCAACGCTGATCCCGAACAGGCCCAGACTGCGATGCAGGCTGACGTTGCCGCGACCCACCAGCGCCGATTGCAGAATCAGCAGTAGCATCCAGCCGAAATAGAACGCCGCGTGGACATGGACCATAGGGGCGACCGGCCGCAGACCACCGGCGGCGAGCGGAACGAGGTAGGTGATCCCGAAGCCGATGACGACCAGCGCCGTGGCCAGCACTGCCATCCAGAAGAAGAAAGAGGACCATTCTGACTGCCTCGTACCGGTGGATACCGCGAGTTCTGCCATGATCTCTCCCCCGATCATGTCGTCAGTAAGGGCAGTCTAGCATGGGGATAACAGGCCGGCGCAAGGGGCGGAACAAGTGTCGATAGGGGCCGGGAGGCGTGCCTTCGATCGCTTCGAATGCCTTGTTAACGGCTGCCGTCGAGTGTCTTGCCTTTACATGCCGCTTTGCGTGCGGTTCCATGGCCGCAGGGGTTTTTTCGAGGGGATGAGAGATGGGGACGAAAGCGCTGGTGGCGGCGGGGCTGCTCGGGGGCTGCGCCTTAATGAGCGGCTGTGGCCAGGAGCAGACGGAAGCACCTGCTGCGGTGGAGGCCGCCGCAGGCGCTGAAGCCGGACAGTCCGCTGAGTCTTCCGCAGAGGCCGGCGAGGCAGAGATTGCCGTCAATCCGCTGCGGGACGCCTACTTCGGCGATACGCACATTCACACCATTCTGTCCTTCGATGCTTACCTCATGGGCACCAGAAACACGCCGGATCAGGCTTATGAGTTTGCGAAGGGAGCGGCGATTCCTCATGCCTCGGGCTTCCAGATGCAGATGAAGAAGCCACTGGATTTTCTGGCCGTTTCTGACCACGCCTTCTACCTCGGCATGATGCGGGAAATCGCCGAAGGACGGATTGAACACGTCCTCGCACCCGAGATTCGAGGTGCCACAGACGCCGCAGGTTCCCGGGCAGCCTTTGCAGCGGTGCTCAGCCACCTGCGCGGGCTCATGAACGATCCAACCAGCCCCATGGATGATCTCGACAACCGAACGGTCGCCCGGTCCGCCTGGCAGGAGATCATTGAATCCGCCGAGCGACACAACGACCCGGGCAACTTCACCACCTTTATCGGCTACGAGTACACGGCGTCGGGACTGGCGAATCAGAACCTGCACCGGAACGTGATCTTCCGGGGCAGTGAAGTGCCTCTGCAGCCCTTTGCGCGGCTGGACTCCATCAATCCGGAAGATCTCTGGGCCTGGATGGATGACAATCGAGCCAACGGCATGGACGCGATCGCAATTCCACACAACCCCAACGGCTCTGACGGCATGATGTTCGAAACCACGAACTGGGCCGGGCAACCCATGGACGCCGACTATGCAGCGCTGCGCATGCGCAACGAACCGCTGGTGGAAAACACGCAGGTCAAAGGCACTTCCGACACACACCCGCTGCTTTCGCCGAACGACGAGTGGGCAGACTTCGAGCTCATGGAGCTCAAGGTGGCGACGACGCTGCCTTCGCGTGCAACCGGCGGTTATGTGCGTGAGGCCTATCTGAACGGGCTGCTCATGGAGGAAGAGGGCGGCTTCAACCCCTACCGCTTCGGGGTCATCGGCGCTTCCGATACCCACAACGCCGCCGGTTCCTTCGAGGAAGACAACTACTGGAGTAAAACCGGCATCATGGACATTGAGCCTTATCAGCGCGGCTCTGTGCCGCTGCCGGATTCCCCACCGGACGACCCGCAGTACACGACGGCATCCGCGCAGTTCTGGGGCGCCTCCGGGCTCGCCGGTGTCTGGGCCGAAGCGAATACCCGCGAGGCCCTCTTCGATGCCTTCCGCCGCAAGGAAACATTCAGCACCAGCGGCCCGCACATTCGTGTGCGGTTCTTCGGCGGCTTCGATTACCCCGCCGATCTGGCAACGCAGAGCGATCCCATTGCGCTCGCCGATGCGAACGGGGTGCCCATGGGCGGCGATCTGAGCGCGGGTGCCGGGGCGGCGCCGCGGTTTTTCCTCTGGGCTGCCCGCGATGCGGACAGCGCACCCCTGCAGCGGCTGCAGATCATCAAAGGCTGGGTGGAAGAGGGCGAGGCGCGGGAGGCCGTCATCGACGTCGCCTGTTCCGACGGCGCCACGCCGGATCCGACGACGAGTCGTTGTCCGGACAACGGGGCCACCGTTGATCTCGAGACCTGCACCTACTCGCAGGATCGGGGTGCAGCGGAACTCATGACCAGCTGGCAGGACCCGGACTTTGATCCGGCGGAGCGTGCTTTTTACTACGTTCGCGTGCTGGAGAATCCGAAGTGTCGCTGGTCCACCTGGGATGCCATCCGGGCCGGTGTCGCACCGAACCCGGATATGCATGCGACCATCCAGGACCGGGCCTGGACCTCACCGATCTGGTATCGGCCCTAGCCCTGCCAGTCGCCTTCGAAGGATGCATCGAAGGCGATCTGCTCTCGTATGAGATCCATGCGGGTGGTGAGGCCGCGCATCATGGCGTCGAAGGCGGGCTCCGTCACGAGCTCCGCCATGGCCGGTTCCACGGCCGGGCGCCAGTGCTGGCGCCAGCCTTCATCCACGGCCCGCTGAAGCTCTATGAGCGCCCGCTGATTATTGCCTTCGATCGCGTAGAGCAGCGCCTGCGTGTACCAGATGCCGGGATGCACACGCCCGTCGCCTGCGTGGGCAGCATTCAGGTCGGCACGGAGCGCCTCGATTAACCGCCGCGCCCGGTCGGCGTCGCCGAGGCGCTGATAAACGAAGGCCATCCCCGCCTTGGCCTCCAGCAGGGTTCCGTCGAAGTCTTCGTTTTGCATCGCAGGGCGGATAGTCTCGAGTCGCTCCCAGGCTCGGCGCGCTTCCTCGTCCCGACCGAGGAAGTAGCCGGCATGGGCCGCGTTGAGAAGTTCCACCGAATCCTGGCTGTCTTCGTCAATGAGACGGGTCATGATCGTCTCGGCATCCGCGCGACCGCCCTCGGCGACGGCGGCGGAGATCCTCAGCCAGAGCAGCGTGTTCTCCATCTCCGGTGGCAGATCGGCCTGCGCCCGCCGGGTCCAGCGCCGCGCTGCTTCGAAATCCCCGATGTCCACCCAGAGCCTCGCCAGACGGGCGGCCGTTGCACTCGAGGGCTGCAGTTTGTAGACCCGCTCGTAGTTTCGAATCGCTTCTCCGAGCCGGCCGCGGTACTCGTTGAGCTGGCCGATGAGCTGGTAAGCACCAGGATAGTTCGGGTCCGCCTCGACGATCTTCGAGAAGATCTCCATGGCCTCGGCTTCGCGACCCGCCTGGAGCAGATCATTGGCCAGGTTGTAGCCTGCCACCGGCGAGCGCGGATCGAGTTCGAAGGCAATGGCGTGGTAACGGTGCTGTTCGGTCGGATCCTCCTGAAGATTGCCGTACCACATGTGGGCCATGGCGAGATTCGGATTCAGCTCAATGGCCCGGGCCAGGGCATCTCTGGCCGGCTCCCGGGCCGCCGGGTCCGTGTTGCTCTGGACCAGGTGCCGCAGGCCGCTCGCCGCCCAGACAGCGCCGTTGTTCGGATCGAGGGCCAGGGCTTTGTCGATTTCCACCTGGGCTTTGCCGAGCAGTTGCTCACGCTCGGCGGGCTGCAGGTCCGCAAGGAGGGAATAGGCGTTGGCCAGCCCCGCATGCGCCTCGGCGTAGCCCGCGTCAGCGGCCAGCGCGTCCTTGAAGTAGCGTTCCGCGTCTCGCAGGGACTGACTCGTGCGCCGACCGAGTGCCGTTCGGCCCATGCCGAAGGCGATCATGGCCTCGGGGTTTGCCGTTGCTCTGGCCTGCAGTCGGCGGCTTTCCCCTTCCATGAGTGTGACGTTGAGCTGCTGCACCACCGCGGCGGCGATCTCGTCCTGGATACGGAAAATGTCGCGAAACTCCCGGTCGAACGTCTCGGACCAGAGATGAGCGCCGCTCGCCGTTTCGATGAGCTGAGCGGTGACGCGGATCCGATTGTCCACGTCGTTGCGCCGCACACTCCCTTCGAGAATGGTGTCCACGCCGAGCTCAGCACCGATGTCCTGGACGTTGCGATTGACCCCTTTGTAGGCGAATGAGGTGGTCCGGGCGATCACCCGCAGCTCCTGGAGCTGTGAAAGCACGTTCAGGAGTTCTTCGGTCAGTCCGTCCGAAAACTGCTCGTCCTCGGGGGATTCGCTGAAGGAGACAAAGGGCAGCACGGCAATAGATGTGAACCCCGGCGCTGGCTCGGACACGGCAACGGCTGGGCTGGGTACCTCGTCCTCGAAGCCGACGGAGGTCTGCAGGAAGAAGAGCACGGCGATGGCCAGGATCAGAACGCTGATCACGGTGATTTCGGCGCTGCGGGTCACGAGCGGATGGCCTGGACGATCGTCGCTGCGGCTGCGGACGATGCCGCCTTTGTTCAGGTCGTAAAGCCAGCTCAGAATCAGGGCCACGGGCAGGCCGCCGACGAACAGTAACAACAGGTAGCGCATGGTTATCGGCGGCAGGCCCAGCGCCGGCGAGAGAATGTCGACGATCTGGATGATCGGCCAGAGCGCGAGCACGTACAGCGTTGCTACGCGAATGACGCGACGTCGCTTCAGTTCCTCGAAGAACTGCCTTGGCAGGCTCTGCGTTTCCGGTTCCATGGCTTCCTGCGTCCGGACCTTACTGTCCTTCGAGGGCGATCTCCCCGTTCACGGTTTCGAGGCGGATGAGGCCACTGCCGTCACCGAAGACGGTCTGCAGGGCGAAGCCCAGGTTGTTCCGACGCTCTGGTTTCTCGTCCGAAAGACGATTGTCGATTTCCCCGCCCGGGCCAGTGCGGATGTCCACCGTCGCGTTCACCGGCTCCGCGAGCCGGAGCTCGACGTCGTTGTTCACGGAGTTCGTTTCAATGCGCCCATCGGGATTCAGCGCACCATCGAGCTCGAAGTCGCCGCTGACCATGCTGGCTACCACCGAGTCGAAGGCCTCCAGCTCCAGTTCGACTTCGCCGGAGACCGTGTCGATCTGTACTTCCGTTGCTGCCATAGCTACGGTCGCATCCCCGCTGGTGGTGGTGATCATCACCTGCCCGGAGCCGTCCTCCAGATCCACGTCGCCGCTCGTGGTACTCACACGCACGCGGTTCGTGAGTCCCGTACCGTCTACGTCGCCACTCACGGTGCGCACCGCCACCGGGCCCAGGAGGTTCTCGAGTTTCACGTCGGCGGAAACGGCATCCACCTGGAGCGGTGCGTGCGCGGGAACACGCACAACCAGATCGGCACCGTCCCCACGATTGATGCCTCGCTCGGGCATGCGCATGCGGACCAGCGTGACGCCATCCCGGTCTTCGAGCACGAGGCGCTCGGCAAGGTCGTCGATGGACCCTTCGACCAGGACCTCGGCTCGGTCCCAGCCAACGACGGCAATGTCGCCGCGGGTACAGTGCAGGCGCACGGGCTGCTCCGGAGCCACCGTCAGACGTTCGCTGACCTCCTGGTCGGCAAAGGTCAGGGCCGGCCAGCAGAGGGCGCTCATGAGGATGACGGTTTGTGACCTTCGGATGTTCATAAAGAGCCTTCGGCGTATCGGAACGGGTACCGCTGGATTGGCCGAGTATGCGACGCGGGTCCGGCGCTGGCTACGCGGATTTCCCGCGCCTCTTTCGTTTCCATTGCCGCGCTGGCGACCGGCCCCGAAGAAAGCAGGCGACGTGTTTCAGGGGTGCCGGGCCAGCGCGCCTGCCGATGGTTTCGGGTCCGGAACTGCTAAATTTCCGTCATCTCGGCTGGTTAGCCTTCCCTTCATGGCAACTGGCACCTGGTATCACCTGAAGAAGTCCTTTGCGCTCTTTCCGGGCCGGCGCGACGCCGTGTCGGCAGATGTGCTGCACGATCACTATGCGGCGCTGGCAGCGCAGCGCTCCATCCTGCGGGTGCTCCTCGACAGCGCCCTCGGCAGCCTGTTCCTGCTCTGGATCGGACCCCGGGCGCGGCAGATCCGGAAACGTTATGGGCTCGACGAGCAATGGCGCCTCCGCGCGACCCGCATTGCCCGGGCGCGTTTTCTCGACCCGAATGAGATTGCCCTCATGGGTTTCGACTCCGAGGCCGCCATGGCGACGGTGATCCGCCGCTTCGAGTTTCCGGCCCTCAGCAAGACCTTCAATCCGGCAGGTTGGCGATACGACTGCGTCCTGGCCGATAAGCGCCGGTTTTTCGAACGCTGCCGGGCAGCCGGTCTGCCGCAACCTGCCATGGTTGCCATGCGCATCGGCGGCAGCCTCACCGTTTTCGAAGCTGGCGTCCGACGCGAGCTCATTGCCAAACCCGTCGGTGGCACTGGCGGTCATGGGGTCAGGCTCATCAAGCTGAGTCCCGATGAGCGCTCGGGTGCTGGGCTGAGCGATTGCCTGCGCCGATTCCTGCCCGGCCGTGGCGACTGGCTCGTGCAGGAGCGGGTCCGCAACCACCCGGCACTGATCCCCCTCGGTATGGATGCGCTGATCACCGTGCGGATTACCACCATGTTGAACGAGCAGGGTGATCCGGAGATCGTCGCCGCGCTGCTGCGCTATCCGATCCGCGCCGGGGTTTACGTGGACAACACCTCCCACGGCGGTCTCATGTCGGCCATAGATCTGACCACCGGCCGGCTGGGCGCGGGCATGATCGGTCGCTCGGCTGGTGATCTGCGTATCCAGCACGTGCAGCATCCGGCAACGGGCGGGCAGATCCTCGACTTCGTTCTACCCCATTGGCGGGCCGTACGCCGGCTCGTCCTCCGGGCTCATGGTGACGCTTTCAGCAGCTATACGATGATTGGCTGGGACGTAGCGGTTACCACCGGTGGTCCGCTGCTCATCGAAGGCAATGGCAAGCCGAACATCCTCACCAATCAGCGCGCTGCGGGGCGGGGGGCGGGCGGCGATCGTACCGGGGAGCTGATCCGCTACCATCTGGCGCGGGCCCGCTCCGGAGAGCTGGCCGACTGGCTTGCGGGTTTCGCCTCAGACCGTGGCCGTGATCCGCGTTTCCATGATCTGGCGGGCCACCTTGAGGGTCCGCTCGTTGTCGACATCGATGCACGCTTCCGCAAACGGCATGATCACAAAGCGGATCCGCACGCCGAAACCGCGGGACAGGCGCTCCCCCATTCCGTCGAGCGATAGCGCTCGGAGAAAGTAGAGCAGGAAGCTCAAGGGCCCGAAGGCCTTCAGAATGCGACCGGCTTTCTTGCGGAACTGGCCGCCGTGGCGGAAGGCTTCTGCCGCGGTGATGGCGCCTGGTGTGGTGATGGCGTAGAGGTTGCAGTTGGAAAACTGGCCGTTCGTGAAGTCGTAGAAGCGCCGCTGGCCGTTCGGGTACTTGGCGCGCAGGACTTCTGCCCGGGTCATGGCAATGGCGGCTTCAGCGCCGGACTCGTGCACCCCGCGCAGAAAATGGCTCACCATTTCCCGGGTCAGGAGCGGATTGTCAGCGGTCGTGATCAACGCCGGACAGCGGCTCTTCGCGTCCGCCTTTGCCGCCAGGGCGCCCTGCACGCTGTCGAAGAGATTGTCTGCAGCCTGCACGGCCTCGAGGCGCCCTGCGCTTCGCGCCTCCTCAAAGCCCGGTACCGCGTCCAGGAGTCCGGGATCCTCGATGGAAACCAGTACCTGGTTGATTTCCGGTGCATCTAGGAGTGTTTCGATGACCCAGGCGAGCATGGGCCGGCCACCGATTTCGATCAGATTCTTGTTGCCGTTGTTGCAGAAGGGAGCGAGCGGGTCGCCTGCTTTCTGTCGCTGAGCGGCGAGCACCAGCGCGGTGTAACCTCCGTGTGTTGTCATGTTCATCAGGCAGCCCTCACCTGTTCCCGGGTGATTAGTCCCTGACGCATCATGCTGTGACAGACGATGGTTTCGATCAGCTCCTGGTGACAGACCCCGATGCAACGTGCGGCTGCAGCGATGGTCTTCTGTGACCAGAGGTTGCAGTTGACGTTTATCTCGATGAAGTAGATCTCGCCGGTCCGCTCATGGACCCGGAATTCGAGGCGACCATGATCGAAGGGCCAGAGATCGTTGACGATGGCCTCACAGCTGCCACGGACCTTGCCGACCAGTTCCGGTTCGAAGAGCACGACGTGTTCCGTAATGCTCGGCACGAGGTTCCGCTTTTCTTCGTAGGTGCGCACTTCAGCCCCTTCGTTCCGGTAGCGGATGATCGGCAGATACCAGGGTTGTATCGAACCGATGACGGAGGCGGCAATGTCGAAACCCGGGATGTATGCCTCCACGATCACGTCGTGGCCTTCTTCCTGCAGCCTGAAAACGTGTGCCCGGGCCGCTGACCAGCTGTCGAAGTCGCGAATGCCCCAGGATGCTGAGCTTGCGTTCGGTTTGACGATGAGGCGATCCCAGGGAAAGCGTGGCTCGGAAAGGTCCAGCCCACCGATCGGATAGTAAGCCCAGTCCGGTGTGCCGATGCCGAGGGAGCGGACCACCTGTTTCATGCGGTGCTTGTCGTCCGTCAATCCTCGAACGACCGGCGCACCGCCCATGTATGGCAGGCGCTGCCAT
Source organism: Pseudomonadales bacterium (assembly GCA_965230005.1). GTDB lineage: Bacteria > Pseudomonadota > Gammaproteobacteria > Pseudomonadales > Azotimanducaceae > SZUA-309. The sequence continues at coordinate 3,283,768 of OZ245934.1, read as the reverse complement.
TCGCACAGCAGGGGCGCCAGCATCTCACTGGCGCGAAAGCCCGCGCGATTGTAGAGCGGCACCACGAAATCAAAGGTCTCCGGCGCCAGCAGAGCACCGAAGTCGTTGGCCGCGGTCACGTTCAGGCCGATGGCCTCGAGCGTCGAACGCAGCTCGTGGTGGTAGGTGGCGTGGGTTCCGTCGAGCGCATCCGGCGCTCCGTCGCTGAGTGCATGTTTCGCCAGAAACAGCAGCCTCAGAGTGTCCTTGTCGGTTTCGGGAATCTGCAGGCAACGCGCGTGTGGCATGAGCGACCCTGGGGAGAAAGTCGGGCTCAGGCTAGAGCGTGATTGTGGTGCACCGATGACGGCTTCGTGACGGGACGATGAACGCCGTCCCGCTACGGTCGCGAATGTGAAGCACTCTACGGGTAATCCCTGAGCCTTTGATCATCTTCCTGTCATACAGGAGGCGTTCCCTTAGGGCAGGAAAACGACGCCTGTAACCGGACCCGCGCAGCGGCAGTCCTGGAGGCCAGCGGGGGATCAGTGAAAGTTTCGAAAGAAGTGATCGGCACGCCTTCTCTCAAGCGAAGGGCCATAGGAAAGCTGCTGCCATTGCTGTTACTGGTGGGCGGCGCCGCACAGAGTGCGGAAGTGGAAAGCGGGACGGCGCCCGCGCCGCTGGCGCCCATCGAAAGCGAGGGCATCGAGCGCACGCGAGAAGCACAGGCGGCTCAGGACGCCGTCGAGCTCATCAGCGATCAGACCCGCACGCTCGTCGACGAATACCAGGAGCAGCTGAAGCTCGTCGAGGGGCTGAACACCTATATCGGTCTGCTCGACTCGCAGCTTGCCAATCAGCAGGAAGAGATGTCGGATCTGCGCCGCTCCATTACCGACGTGGCCGTGATCGAGCGGCAGATGCTGCCGCTCATGCTGCGCATGATCGATGCGCTGGAAGCCTACGTTGCGCTCGATGTGCCTTTTCTGCTTGAGGAGCGGCGGCGCCGGGTGGAGGACCTGAAGACCATGCTCGAGCGATCGGACGTTGCTGTGGCGGAAAAGTGCCGGCGGGTTTTTGAGGCCTATCAGATAGAGAACGACTATGGCCGCACGATCGAAGCTTATACGGCGAAACTCGCCCTGCCGGAAGGCAGCTTTGATGTGGAGTTTCTCCGGATCGGTCGCCTGTCGCTGTTTTATCGCACCATCGGCTCCGGGGAGGTCGGGCACTGGAACAGCGACGCCGCCGCCTGGCAGGCGCTTTCCGGTTCACGCTGGCAGCGCCTGGTGGATCAGGGGCTCGCCGTGGCCCGCCAGGAGGTAGCCCCGCAGCTCATTCACGTTGCTATTGATCCATCGGGAGTCGAGGGACCATGACCATGCGCAGTTTTCTGACGACGGTGCTGCTGACGCTGACCCTGCCGGTGCTGGCAGCGGAGGCCGAGCCCCTGTCCCTCGAGAACCTCCTCGATTCGGTCCGTGAAGGGCGCCTTACGGACCGTACGGAAGCCGCGGAGCGACTCGACCGTTTTCAGGCTGCCCGCGACGAACAGCAGCAGCTCTTCAACGCCATCGTTGCCGAACGCGAGACTCTCGAAGGGGAAAGTGCGCGGCGCGAACAGAGCTTCGAGGCCAATGAAGAAACGATCGGCGAGCTGGAGGAGCGCCTCAGGGAGCGGATGGGTTCCCTGAAGGAACTCTTTGGTGTGCTCCAGCAGGTAGCCGGCGATGCCCAGGCTCAGTTTTATGGCTCCCTGACCCAGCTCGATCATGAAGCGCGCGCGGCGTTTCTGACGGACTTCGCCGGTCGCATGGGGCAGGCCAATCGACTGCCGGAGATCGGGGAAATAGAAAGGCTCTGGTATGAACTGCTCCAGGAGATGACGGAGTCCGGTCGCGTGGAAACCCGCGAACGGCCGGTCATGACCCGCGAAGGTCTCGAGGAGCTGCGCCAGGTGACCCGCCTCGGGCTGTTCAATGTCTCGGCCGATGGCCGGTTCCTCAAATTCATCCCGGAGACCGGCCGGCTCATCGAGTACGCCCGACAGCCGGGGGCACGCTATCTGACCGGCCTCGAAGCCGTGGCCGCGGGAACGCCTGGCGTGGTCCCGGTGGCCATCGACCCCGTTCGCGGGCAGCTCCTCGATGTGCTCACGCAGGCGCCGGATCTGCTGGAGCGAATCGCGCAAGGCGGTGTGATCGGCTACACGATCATTGCCCTCGGTGTTGCTGGCGTGATCTTCGCCCTTGCGCGCCTTGCGCTGCTGCTCTGGCGAGGTCGGCTCATCAACCGGCAGCTCCAGCGCATTGACGCACCCTCGGCAGACAACGCCCTGGGCCGCATTCTCCTCGTTGCCCGCGACAGCGAGCGCGTCGATCTGGAAACCCTCGAGCTGCGTATCGGCGAGGCGGTGTTGAAAGAAACGCCCCGCATCACGGCCTATCTGCCGCTGCTGAAAATCATCGCGGCGGTAGCGCCGCTCATGGGCCTGCTCGGCACGGTCACGGGCATGATCATTACCTTCCAGGCCATCACGCTCTTCGGCGCAGGGGATCCGAAGCTCATGGCCGGCGGGATCTCGCAGGCGCTGGTCACGACGGTGCTGGGACTTTCCGTCGCCGTGCCCATGCTGCTGCTGCACAACATCGTGCAGATGCGGGCCCGCAGTCTGACCGAGGTGCTGCAGGAGAAAGCCGTCGCTCTGGTGGCCCGGCGCGCGGAACCGCACATCGAGTCGGAAAGTCAGGATCTTGCAGCCTGATGCTCGCCGCCCTCGATCCCCTTCCCTGGCTGGCGGACCTCCTGGACATGGGGGGTAATGTGCTGCTGCTCATTCTCTGTATCGCCGTTGGCATCTGGGCGTTACTGACGGAGCGACTGTATGTGCTGCTGTTTGTTTATCCCGGTGCGAGGCGACGGGCGGAAGGGGCCTGGAACGAGCGGCGCGAACACACCTCCTGGTTTGCCCAGCAGGAAAAAGCGGATCTGGTGGCAACGCTGCGGCGGTTGCTCATGGGTAACTTTCCGCTCATCGGCACGCTGATCAAGATCTGTCCGCTCCTCGGTCTGCTCGGCACGGTGCTCGGCATGCTGGAGGTCTTCGATGCTCTGGCAGCAACGGGAACGAACAATCCGCGGTCCATGGCAGCGGGCGTTTCCAAGGCAACGATCTCAACGCTGGCCGGCATGGTGGTTGCCATCGGCGGCCTCCTCGGCAACACCCTGATCGAACGCCGCGCTCGAGCCGAGCGCGAGCGTCTCGACGGCTACTTCGAGTCAGCATGACATGCGCGATTTTCTGAAGAATCTGAATACGGAAGAAGACGAGAGCAACGTCGACATCACGCCCATGCTCGACGTGGTGTTCATCATGCTGATCTTCTTCATCGTCACGGCGACCTTCATCAAGGAAACCGGCATCGACGTGGACCGGCCCGAGGCGGCGACGGCCATGGTGCAGGAGAATGCCAGCATCCTGGTCGCCATCGACGAGAACGACAAAGTCTGGATCAACCGGCGCCAGGTCGACGTGCGCTCGGTCCGGTCCATCATCGAGCGCCTGCACGCGGAGAATCCGAAAGGAACGGTGGTCATTCAGGCCGATCGGGATTCGCGGAACGATACGCTGGTGCAGGTCATGGATGCCTCCCGCAGGGCGGGCGTCTACGACATTGCCCTGGCGGCATCTGTCGATTGAGCGGGTGGATGCCGTGGATAACCTGATACCGACCGGTCCCCTGAATCGCGGGTTGCTGCTGCTGCTGTGTCTGGTCGTTGGGCTTGGCGCCGCCCTCGGTCTTGCGGGATTCATGTACACGCTGATTTCGAGCTCGGAAATGCGACTCTCTGAATCGGCGCGCACGCAGCTCCTCGATTTCGTGCGGATCCAGCGCGATGAGGTGGTGTCCAGAAAAGACCGGAAGCCGGAACGACCGCAGAACAACGAGGTGCCGGAAGCACCGCCGCTGGCGGATCCCAGCGCTGCGGCCGGTCAGCAGCTGACGGTTTCGGTGCCGGCTCCGGCTGCCGTCGGCGGAGACCTGGGCCTCGATACCGGAGTCGGACTCGGCGGCGGAGACGGTGACTATCTGCCGATTGTGAAAATCGCCCCCCTGTATCCGCGGCGGGCACTGTCCCGGGGCATCGAGGGTGAATGCCTTGTGCGCTACACGGTCACGACCGCGGGCACGGTTAGGGACGTAGAGGTCGTGAAGGACGATTGCGCCGACGAGGCTTTCTATCGCCCGTCCATCGAGGCAGCACGGCGCTTCAAGTACAAGCCCCGGATCATCGATGGGGTGCCCATCGAAGTGCGCGGGGTGCTGAATCGTTTCTACTTCGAACGGGAGACGGCACGGGTGGAGGAAGCGCAGTGATCGGTGGGTGGCGAAGGATCGGTTGCCTGATGCTGCTGGTCAGCATCGGGGCGGACGCCGGTGCGCGGGAAGCGGTGGTCGGAATGAACGAGCGGGTCTTCAGGATCGTGGAGAACGCGCAGCTGGCCCTCGATGCAGAACAGCCGGACGAAGCGCTGGCCATTCTTGCGGAAGCCGATCGGCGGCCACTGTCGGCCTACGAGGAAGCGCAGGTCCGGCGCATGCAGGGTCTTGCCCACTACCACGCGGGGCGCCTCCCGGAAGCAACCGATGCCTATGGGGCAGCCCTTGCCGTGGAACGTCTGCCGGATTCCATGCGCGGCAGTCTGCTCGGCTCTCTGGCCCGGCTCTATCTCATGGCCGACCGCGACGCCGAGGCGGAGCTGCTCCTGCGCGAGCTGCTGCTGATCGACAAGTACGACAACGCCGAAACGCGGGTGCTGCTGGCGAGTGCGCTCATCCGTCAGGAGCGATTCGACGCGGCGCTCGAGCCGCTGCTGAGCGCCATCGAGACTGCGCGGTCGGCGGGGGATCAGCCTCGGGAGAACTGGCTGTCCATGCTCTCCGGCGTCTATTACGCCCTCGAAGATCTGGAAGCCATGCGCGAGGTGCTGCGGGAGCTGAGTGAACGCTATCCGCGCGAGCAGTACCTCATGAGCCTCGCGGCGCTGCACGGTCAACTCGACGATCGGGAGCGGCAGTTGGCGCTCCTCGAAGCGCTCCTCGAAGAGGAGCGCCTGCGACGGCCTGAGCATCTGAAGATGGTCGCGGGTCTGTTCCTCGCCGAGAACGTGCCTGTGAAAGCGGCACAGCTGCTTGAAGCCGCCCTTGCCGACGGGCGGCTGGAGGCGGATCGGGAAACGCTCGAACAGCTGTCGCAGGCCTGGTACCTGGCGGCTGAGTTCGATGCCGCTATCGAACCGCTCGAGGCCGCGGCCGCCCTGGCGGATGACGGCAGTCTCTACGTGCGTCTTGCCGGTCTGCATATGGACGCATACCGCTGGCAGGCCGCCGACGCTGCCGCCAGCCAGGCCCTCGAGCTCGGCGGTCTGGAGAAAGAGGGTCGTGCCTGGTTGCTGCGGGGTATGGCCAACGCGCAGCAGCGTCGCTTCGACGCCGCTGAGGAGTACTTCGACGCGGCCCGGCGTTTCGAGGAAACCCGAGCGCATGCGGACCAGTGGCTTTTGTATGTCGCGGGCGAACGGAGAGCGGCTCTCGCCGCCGCGCCATCGTCCTGACACTGAGCAGAAAGCGATGGCCGCCAGGCGCCTCCACTAACGCTTCAGGGCCACCTGACTCGCGGGTTGCCAGCGGAGCACGTCGCGTGGGTGGTCGGTGATCAGCCCCTGAGCGCCCGACGTGATCACGGCTTCCAAGGCTGCCCCGCGCAGAGCACCGGTGGTCACCCAGACTGAACGACCTCTGGCTTGAACGGCATCGACGAGTGCAGGATCGCGCCGCACCCAGCGGGCCCAGAGACGAACGATGTCGGCCCCGCCGTCGATGTAGTGATCGATCTGGCCGGTGCGGGCGACGAAGGCCATGGCCGTGAGTGTTGGGTCGATGGCTTTGAAGGCTTCGAGCTGTGCGAGAGAGCGCACCCCCAGAACAACCTGACTGGCCATGTTATGGCGCTCGATGGTCTCGACGACGGCGCGTGGTTCGATGCCCTGGGTGTCCTTGAGATCGAGGAGCAGCGTGACGGAATGGCGCTTAGCGAAGGCAAACGCCTCGTCGAGGGTAGGGATGCGTTGCCCGTCGCCCGCATCGAGGGACCGTGTTTCGGCGAAGCTCAGGGCTCGGAGCCTGCCGCTGCCGTTGGTAGTGCGATCAACGGTGCTGTCGTGCAGCGCCAGTAAATGACCGTCCTTCGTCGTACGCAGATCGAGCTCGATGACGTCGGCGCCGATCGCCTCTGCCCAGGCGAAGGCTGCCAGGGTGTTCTCCGGGCATTCGAAGACACACCCCCGGTGGGCGATCGCGAGGGGCCGGAGCGGTGTCACCCCGGCTGATGCGTAGGGATCGGCAAGGACTCTGGTGCTCAGCAGCGTGAGCAGCAGCGGCGCAGTCAGGCAGAAAAGTCTGAATGGCCGCATCAATCTGTCAGCGGCTGTATGCGCACCCGGCGGAAGTCCACCGGATGGGATTCGCTCTGCAGGGCCAGATAGCCTTCGCCAAGCAATGCCGGTTCTCCCGTACGCTGGTGGCCGCCCCGGTCGCTCAGGCGCGGCGCCTCGTACTCGAGCACAACCTCACCGTTGATCAGGTGCGTCACGGTGCCACTGCCGCGGACGATGATTTCCGCAGTAACCCATTGATCCCCGCTAAAGGTCTCGGAGCTGGAAAACAGGCAATGTGGTGTGTAGAGGCTGCCGTCGTGGATCACGTCTGTGCCGGGTGTGCAGAGGTTGCCGGTCGGTCGCCGTTTCCCGTCGTCGAGGCCGCCGAGAAACTGAGCTTCGATGGCGTCGGGGAAATCCTGGTGGAGGCTCATGGAATCGGGAGTTTGAGCGTGCACCATGACGCCGGAGTTACGCTGCGCCCAGTCAGGTCCGCCGCTCGCCTGCTCACCCAGGAAGCGGTATTCGATTTCGAGCCGGTAGTGTGAGAAGGGTGTCTGCCAGAAGAGGTGCCCAAAGCGGCCGTCGAAGCGCTCATAGCCGTCGTAACGGACCTTGAGCAGACCCTCTTCTACGCGAAAGGTATCCGCGAAGTTCTCGCCCAGCGGGTAACCGGTGATTTTCGCGGTCCAGCCGTCGAGGTTCTTACCGTTGAAGAGTTCGATCCAGCCGTCGCTCGATGGTGCCTGCGGCGTGGCTTCAGCGTTGTCCGCTGCCGCGCTGTCGAAGGAATAAAGGAACAGCAGCAGAAGGATCGTCCTGGTAACGGACCTGGAGAGGCTGAAAGTCACTGACAGGATCCCGGGCGAATTCATCGGCCGATCATAGCCCTTCGAGGTCCTGGCGTGGTGCAGCTTGAAGTATATTGCTGCGCCATGACCGACCTCCAGCAGATCCTCGAACGCGTCTTCGGCTATGAGGCGTTTCGTCCCCCGCAGGACGAGATCATCGCCGGCCTCGTCCGCGGCGAAGACGCGCTCGTGCTGATGCCGACCGGGGGCGGAAAGTCGCTGTGTTATCAGATTCCGAGCCTGGCCCGGCCCGGCTGCGGGATCGTGATTTCGCCGCTCATCGCTCTCATGGCAGATCAGGTCAGCGCGCTGGAGGCCCTCGGGATCGCCGGCGCTTATCTGAACTCCACTTTGTCTGGGGCAGAAGTCGCCCGCATCGAAGCGCGGTTTCTCTCCGGGGAGCTGGATCTGCTCTACGTGGCGCCGGAACGGCTGGTTCAGGAACGCACCCTGGAGCTGCTCGATGGCGGGCCCATTGCGCTTTTTGCCATCGACGAAGCCCACTGCGTGTCGCAATGGGGCCACGACTTCCGCGCCGATTATCTGCGTCTCGATCTGCTGGCGGAGCGATACTCCGCGGTACCGCGCATCGCCCTTACGGCCACGGCCGATGAACGGACCCGCGCCGACATCCGTGAACGGCTTGCTCTGGGTGCCGCCCGTGAGTTCGTCGTCGGCTTTGATCGGCCGAACATCCGCTACCGGATCACCTTGAAAGACAATCCGCGCACGCAGCTGCGCGCCTTCCTCGACGACCATCGGGAGCAAGCCGGCATCGTTTACTGCCTGTCCCGGAAGAAGACCGAAGAGACCGCAGCCTGGCTCGAAAGCCAGGGATTCAAGGCGCTGCCGTATCACGCGGGCCTCGATGCGTCGATCCGTGCGGATCATCAGGCGCGCTTTCTACGGGAGGAAGCCGTCGTCATGGTGGCAACCGTTGCCTTCGGTATGGGCATCGACAAGCCGGACGTCCGCTTCGTCGTCCATCTCGACATGCCGAAGACCGTGGAGGCCTACTACCAGGAGACCGGTCGCGCCGGTCGAGATGGTGAGCCAGCCGAAGCCTGGATGGTGTACGGACTGCAGGACGTCATCAAACTCCGCCAGATGATGGCGGATTCGGAAGGCAGCGAGGAACACAAGCGGGCCGAGCAGCATCGCCTGAACGCCATGCTAGGGCTCTGCGAGATTACCAGCTGTCGGCGTCAGGCCCTGCTGCGCTATTTTGGAGAACAGTTGCCGCAGCCCTGCGGCAACTGCGACAACTGCCTTGAACCCCCGGACAGCTGGGAGGGCACGGAGGCAGCACAGATGGCGCTTTCCGCCGTGTACCGGACCGGCCAGCGCTTCGGCGTGAATCACCTCATCGACGTCCTCCGCGGCGCGGATAACGAGCGCATCAGACAGTTTCGCCATGAGACGCTGCCGACCTGGGGCGTGGGCAAAGACCTCGACGCCGATCAGTGGCGGAGTGTCTTCCGACAGCTGGTCGGTCGTGGCTATCTGGACGTCGCCATCGACCGCTTCGGCGCTCTGGTGCTGAACGAGTCCTGCCGACCCGTCTTGCGCGGCGAGACGACGGTGACTTTCCGCCGGGACCGGAAAGCCAGGCGCCGGGCGCGCGAAACCCGTACGCCGCTGCCGGCGGAAATCGACGTCGACCTCTGGGAGGCGCTCCGCGATTGCCGACGCAGCTTTGCGGAGGAGCAGGGCGTGCCGCCCTATGTGGTTTTTCACGACAGGACGTTACAGGAGATGTGTGCGCTGCTGCCCCGGGACCTGGACGATCTCGGCAGCATCAGCGGGATCGGCGAGCGCAAGCTGGCGAAATACGGGCCTGCGTTTCTGGCGGTTATCGCAGCACATCTGTCGGCGGCTTAGCCTGCCGGACGGCGCCCCCGATGAGAGATTCAGCGGCTATTCAAAGCCAGCCCGGGCGGCCGCTGCCATGAAGCGCTCACGGAGCGGTTCTGAGACGACGCCGAGCGAGCGGGTGACGGTGACGATACGGAAGCCCGGGTCCCGCTCCAGCACCTCCGCGGCCTGGCGCGCCGCCTCTTCGAGCTCGCCGCTGGCGGCGAGATAGGCGGCGAGAAAGACCTGCGGCGTAACGATGCCCGGATTGATGGCGACGGCCTGACGCTGCTGGCGAACGGCTTCTTCCGGGTCGTCCATGAGGAAGTAGGCGAAGGCAATGCCCGCCCGCACGGACCAGGTCGAGTCGCCCTGAGGGTTCAGGCGCAGGGCTTCTTCGAAGGCGGCGATGCCGTCCTCATAGCGTTCGCTGAAAGTGTAGGCCTGGCCGAGTTCACTGTAGGCCTGAGCGTTGCTCGGATTCAGAGCCACGGCGCGTTCGAGGTGGGTGATTGCATCGGCTTTGCGACCCGTGACCATACGTGCGAAGCCGCAGATCTCCTGCGCGGCGGAGTCCGTGATGTCCAGGGTCACGCAGCGCTCGGCAGCGGCGACGAACTCGGCCATGTCCTGTTTCGGATCCTCGGTCCACTGGCTGAACACGCGCTGATAGAGTCCAGCGGCTTTTGCATACCAGCCGTAGACGAGGTTCGGATCCAGCTCGATGGCCCGGTCCCAGGCCTCGGCAGCAAGGGCCGAGTGTTCGCGATCGCCGACGTAGATGTGCCACATGGCCCGGGAGGCTTCGTTCCAGGCAGGAAAAGAGCGGGCATCACCATGTTCGCCGTCACGACGCAGCAGTTCCGGGGCCATCTGGCCAACGATGGTGCGCGCGGCTTCCTCGATGAAACTGAAGACGTTGGCACTGGCGCCATGGAGCTGATCGGACCAGAGCACGGCACCGTCGGGAGCGTGGACGAGCTCGACGCTGATCCGCAGCGCATCGCCGAACTGCTGCACATGGCCGCTCACACAGTACTGAGCGCCGAGGGCCTGAGCCCCCTGGTAGTCGGTGCCGTCGAGTTCGGCGCTGGCCGAGTAGCCAAGCACTGGAAACCACTTCCACTCGCCGAGGCGACTGCCGAGATCCTCGCAGAGCGCCCGGGAGAGGTAGTCGAGTTCGCTGCCTGCCCCGGTCGCAAAAGGCAGCACGGCGATGGTCGGCCGGCCACGATCTCCGGCGAGGGCCAGGGCCCGGCCGGTTTCCGATTGCCCCGCCTGCTTCAGACGCTCATAGATGAATACGGCTTCCGTGCGATTCGACACATCCAGGGCCTGCATGAGGGCCTGCACATGTACCTTCACGGTGTTCACGGAGATGCCCAGGGCCTCGCTGATGTCGCGGTTGCTCAATCCCCGGCCGATGAGATTCAGCACCTCGATCTGGCGGGGGGTGAGGTCATACTCTTCGCGCTCGATGGCAGACACGATGGGGTGAGGCTTTTCCGACAACTTCCTTGTGCGAGCGGATTCTAGCCTGCTCGCCGCTCAGCTGTCGTGAGCACCGTCTCGCGCCCCGCGCGGGACGGGGTCAGCTCGTCGTGCAGGGAAAGCGTTCGGCGAGGTTGGCGAGGGTCCGGCCGACGACGGTAGCGAGGCGCCGGTTGGCCGCCATGGCTGGGACACCGCCGGGATGCACGTAGAGCTGATACTCGACGTTGATGGTGTTGGCAGACGGCTGCAGCCGCCACTGGCCTTCCGCGGCCACGAGCCGGGTCACGTTCTGCTCGCGTGGCTGGTAGTCGGGCAGGCCTACCATGGACAGGCGCAGGCCCTCGTTCGTTGTGGGTCCCCGGGTGATCCGATAGACCATGTCCCTGTCGTTCAGGGGCCACGGCGTGGAGCTGCGTACGTAGTACACGAAGTCGTTCTCGGAGCTGCTCAGCAGCTCCACGCTGCGGGTGAACGGAATCCAATCGGCGAACTGGGTCGTATCGGCGACAAAGTCCTCGAGGGTCGTGAGATCCGTGCAGACGGCAATCTCAGCCCGGTGCTCGTGGAAACCCGAAGCCGTTGGCCGCGATTCCACGGGCACACCGGCCACCTGCCGGGCTGATGCCCAGCCGGCCTCTGCCGCATTGCCTGGGGCGCTGTCTGCCTGGGCGCCATTCATGAATGTCGCACACAGAATCACTGCGCCGAAGGCGGTGCGGGAGAAACGGATGCTGAAACCGAACCGGTTCATAGGGGTTCCCTTACTCCATCTCTCCATTAGACCACAGCTCGCGGCGATCGGTCGGTCAGGCCGGGGCCACCGGCCTGGCGGGAGCCGCCGCCCGTCGGAAGAGCCCGCGGAGATCTTCCTGGACCATGATCAGCGCCGGTACCAGAAACAGGATCACGAAGCTCGCAAACACGATGCCGGTCGCGAGGCTCACGGCCATGGGCACCAGGAACTGTGCCTGGATGCTTTTCTCGAAAAGCATCGGGGTCAGGCCGAGCGCCGTGGTCACGGTGGTGAGGAAGATTGCCCGGAAGCGTCGTTGCGAGGCAGCAGTGAGCGCGGCCTGCACCGACAGCTCGGTGGTGCGGCGGAGCACGTTGTAGCGGTCCACGAGCACGAGGGAATCGTTCACCACCACACCCGACAGCGCCACCATGCCGAACAGCGAAATGAAGGAAAGATCGAAGCCCAGCAGGTAGTGGCCGATGAGCGCGCCGGCGGCGCCGAACGGTATCCCCGCGAGCACGACAAGAGGCTGCACGTAGCCTTTCAGCTGTGAAGCCAGGAGGCTGTAGATGATCAGCATGGCCACCCCCATGAGCTGTGCCAGGGAGGCCAGGTCCCGGGCCTGATCCCGGCTGAAGCCACCGGCGCTCACCTGCAGGCCCGGGTACTGAGCCTTGAGCTCGGCAAGGGTCGCCATGAGCGCCGCGTTCTCTTCACCCGGTGTCGCGAGCGCCGTGTCCACCTCGCCCGAGACGGAGATGATGCGTCGTCCGTCGATCCGTTTGATTTCCGAGTAGCTGCGCGATTCCGTCACCTGCGCCATGGCGCCGAGAGGCGCCTGGGTGCCGTCGTGTAGCGTCAGGCGCACGTTGTAGAAGTCGCGGGTGCTGCGCCGCTGCTCGGGGGGATAGCGGACCATGACTTTGAGCTCGTCCCGGCCCCGTTGAATACGCTGCACTTCCTCGCCGAAGAAGTTCTGCCGGAGTTGCCGGGCCACATCTGCCGGCGTGAGGCCGGACGCCTCGCCGGCCGGCGTCAGGGTGATGTCGAACTGCCGCTTGCCCAGGCTCACGGAGTCCTGAATGTCGTAGATGGCGGGACGCTCGCTCATGGCGGTTCTCAGGGCGTCCACCGCAGCAAGGAGGGCAGTTTCGTCCTGATGGGACAGGTCGAAGCCCACGGTCGAGCCGCCGCGGAAGAACTCCGCAACGTAGGAGAGTTTCTCGACACCCGCGATCGTTCCGACCTGCGCCCGCCAGCGCCGCTCGAGCTCACGGGCAGACAGAGAGCGCAGAGGTTCTTCCGTGAGCTGCACCTGCACGGAGGCGAGGTGGCTTGCCACGGTCGAGGTTGTGCTGCTGCCCGGTCCACCGGCGGAGCTCATGCGGCCACCGATGGTCACGCTCACGGATTTGAAACTGGTGCCGCCAACGTCCTCGTTGACCTGGTGCGCCGCGGCAACCAGCTGTTCCGCCGCTTCCTGGGTAACCGGGAAAGGGGTGCCGATGGGAAACTCGAGTTCTGCGCGCATGTAATCCGCTTCCAGCGATGGGAAGAAGATGAAGCGCACCCCACCGGAGGCGACCAGCAGGAAGGCAAGAACGAGCATGCCGACGCCAGCAGCGAGCGTCAGGTACCGGTAGCGAACGGCGGCGCGCACGGCCGGCACGATGCGACCGTCGCGGAAGCGTTGCAGGGCAAGGCTGACGGCGCCCTGGATGGCATCGAGGGGCCAGCGGCTCCACTTGCCGGGGTGGGCAAGGTGAGCAGGCAGAATCAGGAATACCTCGATGAGGGAAACCGTCAGCACGGCGATCACGACGATGGGGACATGGACGAAAATCTGCCCGAAGGTGCCCGTTACCAGCAACAGGGGAGCGAACGCTGCCATGGTCGTGACCACGCCGATGAAGACGGGACTGAACACGCCGCGCACGCCCGCGATGGCCCCTTCGAGGCCCGGTTTTCCGGATTCCTGTTCCGTGACGATGTTTTCGCCCACGACCAGTGCATCGTCCACGACGACCCCGAGCACGACGATGAGGGCAAAAAGCGACATCATGTTCAGGTTGACGCCGAAGAAGTCGAAGACCAGGAAGGCCCCGAGGAACGAGATCGGCACACCCATGGCCACCCAGAGGGCAAGGCGCAGATCGAGCATGAGCACGAGGAACAGGAACACCAGGGCGAAACCGAGCAGGCCGTTGCGCAGCAGCAGACTCAGTCGGCCCTCGAGTGCTTCGGTCTGATCCTGCCAGATGCCGATGTCCACGCCGTTGATGGGCCGGTAGTTCTCGAGCAGGGCTTTGACGTCGGCGGCGATGGCCAGGGCGTCTTCGGCCTCGGATTTCTGAACGTTGATGAAGACGCTCTGGCGCCCTTCGAACTCGTTGATCAGGTCGACGTCGACGAAGCCATCGCGGATCGTGGCAACGTCTTCCAGGCGCAGGACGCTGCCGTCCGGTTCGCCGCGGATCGGGATGTTGGCGAAGTCTTCGCCGCGCTCGCGTTTGGCGTTCGTGCGCAGCAGGAGGTCGCCGGCATCCGTCTTCAGTTCGCCGGAAGACAGATTAAGAGAGGAGCCGCGGATCGCATTGGCGACGTCCGTCATGGTCAGGTCGAACTGACGTAGGGCCTCTTCGCTCACCTCGATGGCGATTTCGTAATCGCGCGTGCCGAGCATGGACACCAGCGAAACGGAAGGCAGCGCCAGCAGTTCCTGTTCGAAGAGTGCAGCGCCCCGGCGCAGAGTGGCTTCGTCGAGTTCCGAAGAGACCACGAGGGAAATGACTTCCGAGACGGTTTCCGCCACGACGATGTCCGGATTTTCCGCATCCAGGGGCGGAAACTCGGCGAGTCGATCCACGGCAGTTTCGATGTCGTTACGCACCTTCAGAGCGTCGACCCCATCCTTCAACTCGGCGGTGACGACGCCAACGTTCTCGCTCGCCGTGGAGACGACTCGATCCACCCCGTCGATGCCAATGACGGCTTCCTCGACGCGTCGGGTGATGCCTTCTTCAACCTCCGTCGGCGTGGCGCCGGGGTAGGCGGTGGTGATCGTGACGATGCCGGGGTCGATCGTTGGAAAAAGCTGCGCCGACAGGCTCGTTGCCTGCAGGAACCCGCCGATGAGAAACACGGCCATGAGCAGATTGGCCGCCACGGGGTTTTCCGCGAACCAGGCGATGATGCCCAGCTTCCGCTGGGGTGCCTCGGCTTCCGGCGGTTTCGCCAGCTGGAGGCGCGGGTCGCTCATCCGCCGAAGCCACTCGCGGCGCGGAACGATTCCGTGCGCACGGCAAGTCCTTCCTCGGCGCCAGGCACGCTGCCGAGCACGATGCCCTCACCGACGTCGAAGGCTTCGACGATCAGGCCTTCAGCGGTACGCGCGTAGACCCGGGGTGCGTAAGCCGATAGTTGCCCGTCCACCACACGCCAGACTGAGGTGCCAGCCTGCTCGGAGGCTTCCGGGAGCAGAAAGGTGCTGGCGAGATCGTCACCGCTCAGAGTGACGTCGACAAAGGTCCCCGGGGGAAGCTCGACGCCGTCTTCCAGGGTCAGGAACAGGCGGGCGAACCGGGAGCGCTCGTCGAGGGTGGCGGAGCGGCGGTCGATGACGGCAGGGAAACTTTCACCGGCGACACGCACCTCGGCGCTGCGACCGGCAACGGGAGCGAGGCTCGCCAGATCGTTCTGGGAGATCGGCACCGCCACCTCGATCGCTTCCGTTGGAAAGGCGCTGCCGAAGGACTGGCCGGCGTTCAAGGTCTGGCCGACGAAGATGCTGGTCTCGGTGACCCGGCCGTCGAAGGGCAGCGCGAAGGCCGTGCGGCTCAGGTCCAGCTCGGCGCGAGCAAGACGGGCCTCAGCGCTGGCAACGTCTGCCAGCGATTGTTCGATCTGCGGCACCTTTGCGACCAGGTCGGGTACCGGTGCATCGCCATGCAGCAGGGCGTAGTTCTCCCGGGCGGCGTCGCCTTCTGCCTGACGAAGCTTGAGCCGCGACTCGGCGGCTGCCAGGTCCGCTTCCGCCTGGGCAACGGCGAGCTCGTAGTCCCGCGGGTCGATAGTGAAGAGAACGTCGCCGGCGCTGAAGCTGCCACCGGCTCGAAGCGAGTCTGCGACTGCAACCACCTGACCGCCGACCTGCGGCGCCAGGGCCACGGTGCTGCGCACTTCCACGGCCCCGGTGGCGCTGACACTCACCTGACTGGGTCTGCGCTCCGGTACCAGCACCCGGACCAGCGGCGTCTCTGCGGCCGCTGCTGGCGGCGTGGCCAGCGTCGGCGCGGCCGCGGTTGGCGCTTCCCGCGAGTAGGCAATGGCAAGTGCCACAGCGGCGACGACTGCCAGGATCTGCAGGATGCCCATGATGGGGCGACGCCGGCCCTCGACCGGTTCTGCGGTCGGTTCAGGCTCTGGCGCTGCGCTGGCCTCGGTCTCGAGGTGCACGTGCTCGGCAGGTGAAGACATGAGTGCGTTTCCCGGGTCTTGTCCGAGGGTGATTGAACGCGCGCCCTGGTGAAAAGGGGGTCAAAGGGAGTTGCGGGAGATTGCGGCGGTTGCGAGGCGCTGAGTGGCCTTCGCACGCGAAGGTCACCCGTCTCTGAGGGCTGAAAAGGGCTTAAAGCCCGTCCCGGTGGCGCTGCTCCGCTCGAGCCACTTCCCGGTAGCTGCGCAGCGTGGTTTTCACGGAGGCCAGACGCCAGGCGGTGGCTTGCCGCTCGATGTCATTGCGCGCCACGGTCAAACCGGCGCGGGCCCGAGCCAGCGTATGCAGCAGCTCGTCCCTTTCGTCGGCATCTACTGCCGTTTCCAGCTGGGTCTCGAGACTTCGGACCCGATCGAGGCGTCTGGCCAGTCCCGATCCGGCGGTCAGGGCTTCCGCGCCTTCTTCGAAAAACAGCGTGCGAGTCAGCCAGGCGGCGCTGTCGAGCAGCTCTGTTTCCGTGGCCCTCGGGCTGTCCCGCAGCAGCAACCGGTAGGCGATGAGGGCATCGTCGAGGTTGCCTGCCGCCAGCGTTGCGCGCACTTCAGCGAAAGCCTTCGGGTCGATGGTGCCAGGCAGCGCCGGCACGGCGCTGATGGTGAGCAGCCCCTGGAACTCGTTCTGCGGATAGGCAACGGCCACCCGGGCGCGGGGCTCGATCTCCTCGTCCCGGCGGGGATAGTCTCCGCGGTGCGCATCGATGGCATCGATCAGTTCCTGACTGACGGGGCGGCGTCTTCCGACCTTGCGGTAATAGATGTCCCCGTCGCTGGCGATGATGAAGACGGCGTGGATGGCAAGTTCCCGGGTATCGGGATTCTGCACCCGATAGGCCTGAATGACGTGCTGTTCAGGATCGCTGCCGAGGGCAAAAGCCAGGCCGAGGCGCTCGATCATCGCGAGAGAGGCCTCGGGCTCGTCCACGGACAGGGCCAGAAGCGCTACCTCACGGCGTTCAAAACGCGAAAGCTGATGCTGCAGCTCCCCGAGCTGCACGTTGCAGGCCGGTCACCAGTGCCCGCGGTAAAAAACCAGGACCACGTCGCCGCGAGCCAGGGCCTCGCTCAGGCGAACTTCTCCCCCGCCGGCGCGGGGTACGCGAAAGTCCGGGGCGCGATCGCCAATGGCCAGTGCATCCGGGGCATTGCGGCTGAAGCCGTAGGCGTTGCTGGTGATGTCGAGGGGCTCAGGACTGCGCGAGGAGGGTTTGTAGTGCGGCACGGCGGCAGCCGGTTCCTGCGCCTGGGCCATCGGGACCGGGAGGCAGAGGCCCAGCAGCAGGATGGCAAGCGTCAGTCGTGAACCTGCCTTTACCGTGCGGATGGCGTCGGTACACGTCATCACGGGCGTGCGGCGATTGGCTTCGTGCCAGCGTGTCATGGTGCTCTCCCTCTCAGGCCAGGTGGCCTTTCCAGGCGTCTGGATTGGCCGCTCCTCGTGTAGCTTAGAGGGTGTCGGCGGCGGCTAGTTCGCCGAGCCTTTCCCGCAGGTATGCCATGAGCACGCGCAGGCGGGGCGTGATGAGCCGGGCGTCGGTGTACAGCAGGCTCACAGGGCTGGTGGGGGGTTCCCAGTCCTCGAGGATCACCTCGAGCTCGCCCCGCCGAACCCAGGGTGCGACCTGGTAGGCGAGAAAGCGCCCGAAACCCAGCCCTGCGGCGCAGGCTTCCACGGCGGGAATACACTGATTGGTGATCAGCGGGGTGCGCAGCCTGACGGTGATGGGCCCGGCGGAGGTGCCGCTGCGCTGATCCCGCATGGCCGCCGACCTTTGCCGTGCTCTTGCGCCGGTGGGCGCGAACTGCCAGCTGGTCGTGGTCTGCATGCCGCGGAAGATCACAGCCGGCGCACCTTCCAGATCTTCTGGACGTTGCGGCCGCCCTCCGGCCAGCAGGGCTGGGCTCGCCACGACCACGCGCCGCATGTTGCCCACGGGTGACGCGATCATGGTTGAGTCTTCCAGGGCGCCGATGCGTACCGCGAGGTCGATGCCTTCCTCGAGGAAATTGATCACCCGGTCGAGAAGCAGCAGCTCCACATTGATCCTGGGGTAGCGCTCGAGGAAGTCGACGATGGCTGGCGCCACGTGCCACTGGCCGAAGGTGACCGGCGCCGTGACCCGCAGCGTGCCCCGAGGCTCCGTTTCACCGGCAGTCAGCGCCCGCTCCGCCTCCTCCACATCCGCAAGGATCTGCCGGCAGCGTGCCAGGTAGCTCTCACCCTCTTCCGTCAGGGAAAGGCGGCGGGTCGTTCGGCGCAGAAGGCGGACGCCAAGGCTCTCTTCGAGGCGGGCGAGGGTTCTGACCATGGTGGGCTGTGCTTTACCCAGGGCATCGGCGGCGGCCGTCAGGCTGCCCCGATCGGCGATTTCCACAAAGGCGCGCATCGCGTGCAGCTTGTCCATCGCGATGATTCCCGCAGAGACGGCGCTCGCTCGATTGAAACACCAATATATCAGTAAAACTGATAAATAAAATCAGATTCACGATATTTATGCGAAAGAATGCAGATCCTATTCTGGCCTCCTCACGCCGGCTTCCCGCGCCATGCACTGGACCGGCCCAGCGAAAGGAGACAGACAATGAGCAACCCTACCCTTGGCCTGCATCACGCCGGTCTCACGGTTCCGGATCTCCGGGCCACCCGCGCCTTTTTCGAGGAGGCCCTTGCCTTCGAGGTCGTGGGTGAAAAGCCCGACTACCCGGCCGTCTTTCTCAGTGATGGCACGATCATGATCACCCTCTGGCAGGCCGATGCGAATGCCCGCGCCTTTGATCGTCGTGGCAACGTCGGTCTGCACCATCTTGCCTTCCGCGTGGCCGACCTCGACGCGGTGCACGACCGCCTCAGGGCCCGCGCTGACGTCACCCTGGAGTTCGCGCCGGAAGCCCTTGGCGGCGGAGCGACCCGTCACCTCATGTGCGCGGTTCCCGGCGGTATCCGGGTCGAGTTCATACAACCGGCAGCCTGACCGGCCAGTCGCGAAGCAAGGAGAGAGACCATGAGCGTTTCAGAAACATTGGCGGTGTCCCCGGGTGATCGCGGTCTGGACGCTGCCCCGTCACCTTTTCACGCCGGAGAGACAGCGGTGCAGGAGCGGCTCGGCGTCCGCGAGCGCATCGAGCCCTGGGCTCGCCGCGTGGTGCGTCCGTTCCTGCCGGAGGAACACCGCCGCTTTTACGAAGCGCAGCCTTTTCTCGTCGCAGCGGCGCGGGATGCGGCGGGACGGCCCTGGGTGACGCTCCTGACGGGCGCGCCCGGCTTCGTGGCAACACCGGACGACAGGACGCTGCAGATCGATGTGGCGGCGCTCCCGGCCGGTGACCCGCTCTCGGCAGCACTCACGGCCGGTGCGGAGCTGGGACTGCTCGGCATCGAGTTCGAATCCCGGCGCCGCAATCGGGTGAACGGTACCGTCACCGCCGTTGGCGAGGGCGGCATCGAAGTGCAGGTGGGCCAGAGCTTCGGCAACTGCCCGCAGCACATCGTCCCGCGGCGCTGGGAGCGGGTTTCGCCGACCGGTGCCGCTGAGGTGTACCTCGGCCAACGGCTCGATCAGGCCGCGAAGGCGGCCATCGAAGCGGCCGAGACTTTTTTCATTGCCTCCGGTCACCGCGGCGATGGCAGCCAACCCTCGGATGGCATGGACGCTTCCCACCGCGGCGGTCCTCGGGGTTTCGTGGTCGTCGAGGATGAGCGAACCATCGTCTTTCCAGACTATGCGGGTAACAATCATTTCAACACCGTTGGTAATCTTGTTATAGAGCCGGCGGTAGGTATCACCTTCGTGGACTTTGAGGCAGGCGATCTTCTGCAGCTGACCGGCCAGGCGGAAATCGACTGGCATCCTGACGTGAGCTGGCAGGGGGCTGAGCGATTGATCCGGGTGCGTATCGACGAGGTTGTCAGACAGCAGGGTGCACTGCCGCTGCGTTGGGCACGGGCGCCTGAGGCGGTTCGGTCGCTGCAGCTCGTCCACCGTCGGGAAGAGAGTGCGGACGTGACGTCCTTTTTCTTTCAGGCCGCCGATGGTCTCCCCCTGCCGCCCTTTGCGGCAGGTCAGCACCTGCCGCTGACACTTCAGCTCTCCGGTCAGCGCGAGGCCGTAACGCGGACTTACACGCTCTCGGCGCCCGCGAACGGTCACTACTATCGGATCAGCGTGAAGCGTGAGCCGGAGGGCCTCGTTTCACGGCTCCTGCATGATGAGCTGTCCGTTGGCGATGTGGTGCGTGCAGAGCCCCCTGCAGGCGCCTTCGTGCTCGAGGCAGGCACCCGCCCCGTGGTGCTCGTGAGCGCGGGTGTGGGCATCACACCGATGCTGACCATGCTCGCGCAGCTCGCCCGTGCCGAAGAGCAGCGCGAGGTGCTCTTCGCTCACGGCGCGCGCGACGGGGATCATCTGCCGCTCGCTGAGGAGTTCCGGGCCCTGGTGGCGGGGAACACGCGGTTCCGCAGCCTTGTCGCCCTGAGTCGACCCGGCGCTGACGATCTTGCCGGCATCGACTACGACCTGGCGGGCCGTCTCACGGTGGACGCGATCGTCGAACGACTGTCGGAGCTCGACGCGGACTACTACTTCTGCGGACCCCCGTCCTTCATGGCAGACCTCATGACGGGGCTTGTTGCCCGGGGTGTGCCCGAGGTGCAGCTGCACTACGAGAGTTTCGGTCCTGTTTCCACGGCCACGCCCTGAAGGCGCACGGATGCTTCAGCCTGCCGGTAGCAGCGACGCCTGAAAGATGGTGGCCACGAGCAGGCCGGCCATCAGGAAGTTGAACGCCTGCATGCGCCGGCCCGTCGCCAGCAGTGGCTGGATCTGCTGACCAAGGACGGTCCAGCAGCTTACGGACGGCAGATTGATCAGGCCGAAGACGGTCGCGATCAGGAGGATGGCCTGCACACTCTGATCCGGTGCATAGACGGTCACGGCGGTCAGCGCCATGGCCCAGGCTTTCGGGTTGACCCACTGAAAGGCAGCGGCCTGCAGAAAGGTGAAGGGGCGGCCGGTGGCTTCCCCGGCTTCCGGAGGCGCAGCCGTGGCGATCTTCCAGGCCAGGAACAGCAGGTAGCCGATGCTGAACACGCGCAGCACCGAATAGCTCAGGGGATAGGCCGCAAAGATCTGGGCGAGGCCGATACCAACGAGCACAACCATGACCACAAAACCGATACCGATGCCAAGCATGTGCGGGATCGTGCGTCGGAAGCCGAAGTTTGCCCCCGACGCCATCAGCATCAGGTTGTTCGGCCCCGGCGTGATGGAGCTGACGAGAGCGAAGACGCTCAAGGCGCTGAGCAGTTCGATGTTCATGGCGTTCCCTGCGCTCGGTTCCCTGGCCCGGTGGCGGCGCCGATGTTGGCGCGCGCCCGGAGCTTGTTTCGTTGATCGGTCTAGGAGATGCAATTCTGCGCTACTCCTCGGGACACAGGATTGCGAAGATCGTTCTTGAAGCGCTAGATTTGCAACTTATGAAGGAATTTGACCGAATCAGTGAACGAATATTGCGCGAACTTGTGGAAGATGGGCGCATCAGCAACATCGAGCTGGCCGATCGAGTCGGCCTGTCGCCCTCTGCGTGCCTGCGTCGGGTTCAGGAACTCGAACGCTCCGGCGTGATCAGTGGCTATCGGGCGGTGCTGAACCCCAAAGCCATGGGTATCGCTTTCACAGCATATGTGGCAGTGGGACTTTCCGATCACTCGAAGAAGTCCCAGTCGGCCTTTGAGCGCGCCATGGCGAAAGCACCGGAAGTCCGGGAGTGCCACAACATCACCGGTCAGGTGGAGTACCTGCTGCGGGTCGATGTGGCAGACATCGAAGCCTATAAGGTCTTCCATTCCGAAGTGCTCGGTACCCTGCCGCAGGTGACGGCAATCACCAGCTATGTGGTCATGGACTCACCGAAGGACGAGCGCGCCTGACTAGTGGGCGGCGAGGGTCTGATGCGCGTAGAGCGTTGCCGCCTCGAGCGCCGTTGCGAGTGCTGCCGAGTCTTCGAGGAGTCCTGCGGCCGTGGTGATGAGCGATGTGAAGCCGGTCTGGTGCCAGTGGAATGGCGCTGGCGCGGGCTCAGCCGGCAGTGGTTCCGGCACCGGCCAGGGCGTGCAGTAGAAGTAGGGGTGCGCGAGCGTTTCATCGCCCGGTGAAAAGCCCACGCCGATGGCACGCGCCGTTTCCGGGTCACCGGCTTCGAGGGCGAAGAAGGCGGCGAGATCGAAGTGATGGGGCCAACAGCGAACCGCGGGCGTCACACGGGCCCGATGGCCGAAGGTCTGCACGAGATGCTCGAGCGCTGCAGCCGTGCGGCCGTAGGCGTTGCCGAGTGCCGCCTGGGCATCATTCAGACCGGCGAAAGCCGTGAAGTCGGCGCGGTGTTCGAGCTCGTAGGGCATGGCGACGCCGGAGGCCGGCTGCAGGCCTGCCGCCTGGAGCCGTTCATCGAGCCAGCGCCCCGCTTCCGCATCGCTGGCGTTTTCGAGGCGCAGGTCGGCGCAGAGGGTCTCGCCGTCGAGCAGCACGAGACGCGCCGGTGCAAAGAGAAAGCCGACCCTGAGCGCCGCTCCGGGTGCACCCGCTTCGCCGGTGGCGGCGGCGTTCAGTGGCAGGCTGAACAAACCCCCCGGGATCCCTGCCCGGTCGTCCCGCCACCGCAGGCTCGAGTGACTGTCGTCAGGCTCGGCCGGCAGGTTGGCGCGCGCGGCCCGGGAAGGCCATTGGCAGGCCAGGTGGCAGAGCTCACGGGCAAGGCTGAAGTGCTTTCCAGCGTTCACCATGAGACCCGCCGCTCGCGCTGCTCCGGTTCCCGTTTGCGGGTGCCGGCTTCCGCTTCAGCCAGGGCCTGATTGGACAGCGTCAGAAAGGCCACGAGGGCGCCATCGGCGTCGATGCGTTCATCGATGACCTGATTCAGCACCCGTGCCTGCACGGCCCTGATTTCGCTCGCCAGCGCTGCGCGGTCCCCTGGTGGCACTTCAGGATCCGGGCGCAGGTCGAGGACCTGGCGGTAGTAGACGTCGAGGCGGTCCTTGCGGGCCTGACGGCGTCTTCGTTCGATGGCAAGGGAGGCGCTGCCGAGGGCAATGACCAGCGAAAAGCCGAGTGCCAGCACTTCGGCGTAACGTTCCAGAAATCCCGGCTTGTCGCGCTCCGCATAGCGCGTGGCCCCTGGATGGAGTGGCATGGCGCCGGTCATCGCCTGCCCCTGAGCGCTGCTCGGCAGCCCGGCCAGGGGATATCGGTTGGCGATCATGCCCGCGGCATGATCAGCCGTTGCCGCGGCCGTGAAGGCCAGGTGCTCGTCGAGATCGGCCCGGGCCAGGAGCAGCGTCGAGACCGCCACCGTCAGCACTGGTTCATCCCCCAGGCTCGGATAGAGATCCCGGGGCAGAATGAAGGGTCGCAGGTTCGGATACCTGAGCATGAGACCCTCTGCCGTGGAGCCACGGCCCAGGGCGTTGGCATCCCCCATGCTCCAGAGTCTGAAACCGGCCAGGCGCTCGACGGCGTCCCGGGCCAGCGTCCCACCAAAGACAAAAAACACGTCCGGATCGCGGGACCAGGGGTCATCGAGGAGCTCGAAGCTGTCTTCCTTCAGGCCGTGATCGGCTGCGATGCGACCAACCAGCGCGTGGCCGAGGCTGCCAGGCACGCCCGCGTAAACGGCTTTGCCGGCGAAGAGACTGGCGAAGCTCTCAGGCGCGTGGTCTTCCCTGACGAGGATGTGCAGGACGCTCGGAAAAAGATCGGTGATCAGGGTCGCGCCCGGGAGCTCCGCGGCGGCGTCTTCCGCAAGGGCCAGATCGATCTGACCGTCGGCGAGAGCCTGCTGGAGTGCGGCGGCATCCGGGAGGCTCTGCACGGTCCAGGCCTTGCCGTCGTCCGGATGGCTGGCAAGCAGCTCAGCGAGGGCCATGTTCGGTTCCACGGGCAGCACGCCAAGGGTCAGTTCTGCCTGGGCGGCACTGGTTGCGACCAGCAGGATCAGCACCGTAAACGCTGTTCTCAGCCGGTCGGCGCCAGACCCGGCGGCCGCCGCGGGCGTCGCCGTGCTCACCGGCCCAGCAGCCGTTTCGCGTTGGCGTCTGCGCGGGTGCGGTGGGCAACGGGATCACTGTTCCAGACTTCGCGGCCGTTGGTGAAACCGGCTATTTCAAAGAGCAGGAGCGCGCCGTCTTCGATCTTGAAGTTCGTGAAGTCCGGGCACGCCAGCCGTCCCATGGCGAGCGTTGCCGCGCACCAGCCGCGGTAGGTTGGCAGGAATGCAGCGGGATCCGCTTCGAAGCGCGCCAGCGTTGCGGCGCTCTGGAACTGGTAGGTGAGCCCGCCCTGGGTGCTGGTGAATTCGCTGGAGCCGGGCACGGGGCCGCCCGCCTCGAAGTAGCTGACGACGTCGAAGCCGCCCAGGGCCACCCCGTCCGGGGCGCAGCGGCCGTAGTCGGCGGAATCAGCTCTCGCGGACGGTGCGATGACCGGCCCCGCCAGCAGCAGCGCCAGAGCCAGCAGGCCGCGCCCGGTGATCAGTCGCATTGGTGTGTCTCCTCTCGTCCTCTCGACGGTACCTGCGCTTTCACCGGCACCCGAAGCCTTAAGGCAGATAGGGCGGCGATTGGTTCAATCACGGCCCTGGAAATGCTCTGCATCCTGCCATTCGTAACCCCCACCGGCGAGTTCTCGAGCCAGCCAGTGGTTCTCTGCATCCAGGGATCGCGCCGCGCTGAAGGCCTCAGCTGCCGCGGCTTCGTTACCGGCCTCCCGGTGCGCGCGACCGAGCCACGTGAGAATGTCGATCTGAGCCCATTCGCCGTCTGCACAAAGAGCGGTGTCGCGGCGCGCCGCCTCGAAGGTAGCGATGGCTTCACTGCGGCTGCCGCCGAGCACTTGCGGCATGAGCAGTTTTGCGGTGCCTTCGATGAGCGCCAGACGAGGATTTCCGGGGTCCAGATCGGCCGCGCGGTTGAGACGACGCAGGCCACGCAGACCGTTGTGGAGAAAACGCCAGCGGTTCACCAGCACGTACTGGCCGTCGAGCATGACGCCGAGGAGCAGCAGCTCAACGTTGTCCGGCTCGCGGTTCAGGCTGTCGTTCAACGCCGACAAGCCGTCCCTGAGCGCGAGCCCGGCTGCGCGCCGGTCGTCGTCTGCCAGGTGGGCGGCCGCAAGGCGGAAGGCCCGCTGAGCCTGCCAGCGCGGGGCTGTCGGGGTGAGCTCGTCCAGCCGGTCAAGCTCGTAGCGGGCGAAGCTGGTTTCGATGGCGAGGCACTCGGGGTCGACGGTCCCGGGCGGCAGCACCCCCGGCGGCTCGGCGGCAAAGGCTCTGCCCGACATGAGCAAGGCGACGGTCAGCAGGGCGCGGACGCTCTTCACTGCGCGGGTCGATTCAGATTCCAGTCGTACTTGTAGTCTACGCCGCGCTCATGACGCTGCAGTTCGCTGGCGAGGGTTGCGTGGTGATCGGCGAGGTAGTCAATGAGCCCGGCTTCCGTTGCCGCGAAGTCCTCGCGGTACCATTTGTAAATGCTCGACAGCTGCAGCTTGCCGCGCTCCGTGAAGCGCACGCCGCGCTCGTGATTGATATAGGCCTTCTCAGCGGCAGCGAGCTGGCTGTCGATCCCGGCACCGGAGTACGCCGTTCCGCTCAGGTTCGGGCAGCCGATGCTCGCGCAGTTGACCGCGTAGTGAATGCGATGATCGTTCCAGATCGGGCGGATGATGCGGTGCTCGATGTCGTTGAGGGTGATGGCTTCACCGGCAATCTCGATCAGTTCATCGTCCCAGGGGCCGATGGAAAGAAAACCCCGACCCATGCGCAGGATGCTGCCCTTCCTGGGATTGCGAAGCACGACTTCAACGGTGAGCGCGTTGTAGAGATTGATCCAGTAGGCGAGCTGCTCGTTCTTGTTCAGGCTGCGGGGATCGAGCGTTGTCAGGGAGGTGAGGTAAGCGTTGAGTGCCTCCCGATCTGCGGCCGTGACGCCGGGGTAGTTCACGAGGTTAACCCCGTCAGGGGAAGCGCTGACGTAGCGATCGATGAAGCGCTGCCAGGCCCCGTGATCGACCGTTTGTGTGCTTGTTTCATCAGCCGGGAGCCAGATCGCCCAGAGATCGGCCTTGGGAACAGCTGCTGCAGGAATGGGCAGGGCGGTGAGCACAAGGGTCAACAGTCCGGTCTGCAGGGCAACGGAGGAGGGCCTCCGCGGGCGCCGGCTGCGGCTCGCGCTGCCGTTGCTTTGTGGATCTTGCTTGGTCTCGAGTGTCACGGTCCGGGTCTCCTGTCAGCCTCCTCTGTGATTGCGAAGCGCAGGAAAAGTTCGATGAACCTATTCCCGGCAGCCCGGTCACAGAAGGCTCAACAGAGAAGAGTGAGCTATGGCCAGCATCAGTGTGATCGTTCCGGCTCTGAATGAGCGGGAAAAGCTCCCGGCAAACCTGCGGGCGCTGAGCCGGGATCCTGCGTTCTCGGAGATCATTGTCGTCGATGGCGGCAGTACCGATGGCACGCCGGCGCTGGTTCGAGACTACGACAAGGTGCGCCTGCTCACCGGTGAACGGGGCCGCGGGAGGCAGATGAACGCCGGCGCCGCCGAAGCTGCTGGAGACTGGCTGCTCTTCCATCATGCGGACTCGCTCCTGCCTGCAGAAGCGGGTGCCGCCATTGCAGCCCTCGGCGACGACGTCTGCTGGGGCGGCTTTCAGCATCGCTTTTCTCATGGCAACTGGAAACTGTCCTTCATCTCCGCACTGCATAACTTCCGCTGCCGGCGTACGGGCGTGATCTATGGGGATCAGTCCATGTTCGTGCGCAGAGAGTTGTTCTGGTCGCTCGGTGGCTTTGCGGAGGCGGGCATCGAGGATCTGATGTTTTCCGATCTCGCCCTGGAACGTACGCCTTCGCATCTGCTCGATCTGGCAGTGACTACGGATTCCAGAAAGTTCAGGCAGCTCGGCGAGTTCCGGGCGCTGGCCCACGTGTTGTCCATCATCGTTCGTTACCAGCGGGAGCGTCGCATCGGCAATGAACGTTTTTTCGAAAACTATCGCTGAGCCGATGTAACCAAATCCGTGGTCATTCCGTACCTGTGGTACCTGCAACCAAAAGGAGAGATCACAGGTGCCAAGGAGAGACAGAAAAACCCACGGCGTGCTGGCCATGGTCGGCCTCATGGCTGGCCTCATGTTTGCGCAGGCTGCCAGCGCAGACGGCGCGTACTACCGCAAGTACGAAGTCACGATCACCAACATCACCCGCGGCCAGACCTTCACGCCGATTCTCGTTGCCACGCACAGCGCTCGCGTGGGCCTCTTCGAGCTCGGCGCCCCGGCGGGGGAGCCCCTCGAGATTCTTGCGGAGGATGGCAACACCGCGCCGCTGACCGACGTGCTGCTTGGGGCCAGCTATGAAGTCGCCGATGTGGAGACGATTCCCGGCCTCCTCGGGCCCGGTGCCACCACCACGGTTGTCGTGGAAGCGACCCGCTTTCAGCGCTTCCTGAGCCTTGCGGCCATGTTGATTCCGACGAACGACACCTTTGTCGCCCTCGATACGGTGCCACTCCCGTTCCGCAGCCGGAGCTACACGGCCATCGCCTATGACGCCGGTACTGAAGCGAACGACCAGAACTGTTTGAGCATGCCGGGGCCGCGCTGCGGTGGCGAAGGTTTCTCCCCGGGACCGAACGAGGGGGACGAGGGCTACGTTTACGTCAGCAATGGTTTCCACGAGCTACCGCCGGCGGCGGAGGGCGAAGTGCTGGGGCCGCAGGTTTACGACTGGCGGAACCCGGTGGCCAGAATAGTGGTCAGACGCATACGCTAACGGAGATGGGACGCGCGGTGGTAAAGCCGCCGCGCGAAAGGTGTGGGCGAGAGCGATTCCGACGAGGCGCGTTGGTCTGAATGGCTGATGCAGGCCCAGGAGGGCAACGAGGCCGCCTACCGGGCGCTCCTTGCTGAGCTTGCGCGCGCCATTCGCGGGTATGTCATCGGCCGCTTCGGGCCGCTCGACAGTCTTGACGACTGCGTGCAGGAATCGCTGCTCGCCCTCCATGAAGCCCGCCACAGCTATGACGGCAAGCGACCTTTCAAACCCTGGCTCTTTGCCATCGTCAGGAACCGCACCATCGATCAGTTGCGTCGCTCGACGCGCCACGAGTCCGGTCGGGACGAACTCGATCCGGAACTGCCCGCTGGCGCCGACGCTGCCGCGCCCATCGACACGGGAAAACTCCTTGCGGCACTCTCACAAACCCTTCGGGAGACACTTGTGCTCACGAAGATCATGGGCTACAGCACCCGGGAGTGCGCCGATCGTCAGGGCGTTTCGGAGAGCGTGGTGAAGGTGCGCGTGCACCGCGGCCTGAACAAATTGCGGGCGCTTTGTGAGGGGGAAGAGGTGAGCGCTTCGCCTTCGGCAGGGAAAGTCACTGAACGGACAATGGATCAGGCGTGAAGGACGAGGAACTCATTGCGACACTGACGGCGGACCTCGAGCCGGTCGCCCCTGCGGCTCCCCTTGGGCCGACGCTGCTGCGCTGGTTGCTGGTCAGCGTCCTTTACGTGGTTGGGCTCACGGCGTCGCTGGGTCCTTTCCGCCCCGGCGCCTTTGCTGAGCTCATCGGGACGCCGCGCTACGGGCTGGAGTTGCTCATGGGCGTTGGTGCCTTTGTTGCGTTCGCCCGGGTGGCCCTTGCGGAAGCGGTACCCGGCATCGATGTGCGCTGGTGGCGGCGCGCCGGCTGGATCCTGCTCCTGGGCTGGCTGTCGCAGTTTGTCGTGGGCTTTAGCTGGCCGGTGCTCGAGCCGACCATGCTCGGCAAGCGTCACTATTGCGCCTGGGAAGCCTATCTCTACAGCGTGCCGCCGTTGCTCTACCTCGTTCATCTGCAGAGACAGCGCTATGCGCTGCGGCCCGAGCGCGCCGTTTTCCATGGCGCCCTCGCAGCCGGGCTGTTGCCGGCGCTGATCATGCAGCTGGCCTGCATGTATGAGCCGAGCCATGTGCTGATTTTTCACGTCCTGCCCGTGGCGGGTCTGGGTGCTGCGGCGACCCTCGTCAGCTGGCTCTACTTCCGCAGCGGACGGCGCTGAGTCAATCGTCGCTGCCGGCAGCACCCACCCAGGCCGCTCGCAGCTCGTCGAGCACTGTGAGTGCGTCGGCGCGGTAGTTTTCCCCGGTTCGGAGTTGGTCCCCGAACTCGAGGTAGTAGCCGGTGGCCGGCTCATGGGGCGGCCACTTCCTGAGACCGGTCCCATTGGGATCCCCTGCCATCGCAAAGTTCACCCAGTAGCTGACCATGGCATCGGACAGGGCGCGGTCTGTTGCGTCCATTGCCTGCGACGGCAGGTTGCCGAAGGCGTATCCGATCTCCAGTCCGTGGTGGGCGCCCCAGGCGGGAATGCGCTGCGAGCGGCGCGTGAACACGTACTGATAGGCAGGCGCACGGACGCGGTGATGGCCGAGGAGCATGTCCTGGGTGCCCTGGACGAACCAGGTGTCCGTGATGAGCTGATTGCGGGCGGCGAAGAGGTCGCTGTCGCGGACTGCCGGGTAGAGTGTCAGCATCCGATCCGCGATGGGGCCATAGAGCTGGCGCAGGCCTGCCTCGTAGGCGGCCACGGTCTCGAAAGGCAGGGCGTCGAGAAACATGGTGCCTTCGTCCGCGTTGGTGCCCACCATCAGCGGCACATCGTGCTGTTGCCCGGCCAGGAACCGTGCCGACGAGGTGTCGGGCATGAACCAGCCATCGACCGTGACAACAACCGGATAGTTGCTGCCGGTGCCCTGCAGGATGGCGTCTACCGATAACGCCCGCAGCGCCTCGAGGTCGGCACCTGCGCCGGCCACGCTCGCAGCCCAGCGTTCGCCGAGACTTTCGGCGCTCGCCACCGTCGGCAGGGCCTCGTTCAGTTTTGCGTAGTTTGTTGGCGTGACCCAGGCGCTTTGCGCGATGGCCCGATGGAAGAGCCCATCGGCGTGTGGCGATGCCATGAGGGCGTTGACGCTCGTGGCCCCGGCGGACTCGCCGAAGATGGTGACGTTGTCGGGATCGCCGCCGAAGGCTTCGATGTTTCGTTGCACCCACTCGAGGGCGGCGATCTGGTCGAGGAGTCCGTAGTTGCCGGAGATTCCCTCATTCGACTCGACGGAGAGTGCGGGATGCGCGAGAAAACCAAGGGGCCCGAGACGATAGTTGATGGAGACGAGCACCACCCCGCGGCGGGCGAGATGGGTGCCGTCGTAGCCGCGCTGATGACCCCAGCCCAGGGTCAGGCCACCACCGTGAATCCAGACCATGACGGGCTGCTTTGCCTCAGCGCTTGCGGCGGTCTTCCAGACGTTGAGCGTCAGGCAGTCTTCCGAGAGCGGCGGCAGCGACTCCTGCATCATGTCTGCCAGGGTGGAGTCCTGAGGGCAGGCCGCGCCGAAGGTGGTCGCAGCGCGATCACCTGCCCAGTTGGCCGGCAGCTGCGGTGGTCGCCAGCGCAGTTCCCCGACGGGCGGGGCGGCATAGGGGATGCCGCGAAAAACCGCGACATTGCCCTGCTGTTCGCCGATGATCCGGCCCGCATCCAGCTCCGCCCGTGGTGCCCCGGCATGGCCCGCGCTGGCGGTGAGCAGCGGCACCATGGCCATGGCGATCATCAGAAAGATCGTAGAAGCCCGCATCCTCATTCTCCCCCTGTTCGACATTCTGCCGGACCTCCACCCGGTCGGCCCAACGACGAGCCTATGCGCAACCCGGGGCAGGAGCCAGTTGGCGGCGCTTCACGTCCCCTTCATAGGCCGTGCCCGAGCATAGGCTGAACTCGAGCATAGTGCCCTCCCAAGGAGCCGAAAGTCCCATGCCCGAAGGTCCCGAAGTCCGTCGTGAAGCCGACCGTATCGAAGCCGCCATTCGCGGCGAACCCCTGACGGCCGTCTTTTTTGGTCTGCCGCGCCTGAAGCGTTTCGAAGCAGCGCTTACGGGCAGCACCGTGACGGCGGTAGAAACCCGGGGCAAAGCATTGCTCACACGCTTCGATAATGGCCTGACCCTCTATTCGCACAATCAGCTTTATGGGAAGTGGATGGTGCGGAAGAAAAGCGGGCTCCCGAAGACGAATCGCTCTCTCCGGGTGGGCTTGCACACGGCAGCTGCCAGTGCGCTGCTTTACAGCGCCTCGGAGATCGAGGTGCTCGATGCCGAGGCGCTGGCGCTGCATCCTTTCCTCATGCGTCTGGGCCCCGACGTGCTCGCCCGGGATCTGGATTGGCGCGGGGTTGCTGCTCAGCTCATGGCGCCAGCCTTCCGGGGCCGCAGCCTCGCTGCACTCTATCTCGACCAGCATTGCCTGGCCGGAATCGGCAACTACCTGCGCTCGGAGATTCTCTTCGACGCCCGCCTGGCGCCGAGTCGCAAGCCCAGGGAGCTGAGCCGCGGCGAGCTTGGGCGCCTCTCGCGATCGACCCTGAGCATCAGTCGGCGCACCTACGAGACCGGAGGCCTGACCAATCCGCCGCGGCGCGTGGCGCGCCTGAAGAAGGCGGGCCTGAGCCGGGCTGCCCATCGCTTTGCCGTGTTCGATCGACAGCACGAGCCCTGCTACGAATGTGGCAGTGAGATCCGGCGGATCACGGCCACGTCCCGCCGCCTGTATTTCTGTCCGAGCTGTCAGCCCGACTGACGGCGCTGCCGGGCGACCCAGCGGAAGTGCCGGTCCAGGTCCGGGTCTGCCGCCAGGGCTTCCGGCGTTCGGAAACGCATGGCCAGCTCGAGCTCCGAGTAGCGGCGATGAATGCCGTCGTGACAGGCCCGGCAGATGAACAGGCCCGCGTTCAGCTCGGAGACGCTGAAGGCTTTCTGAAAACGCCGCCGCCGATGCATCTTCTTCGGGATCAGGTGATGAAAGGTCAGGGGCAACAGCCGTCGGCAGAAGGGACACTCGCCCTCGCGAAGGGTGCGGCGATTGCCGCTGATCTCGAACGTCGTCAAGCTACCGGTAGTCGAGCAGGGCCACGGCAAGCCCCGTTGCGCTGACCTGTCTGGCAACCGTGCCGGCGCCGTCGTCCTCTGCAGGGCCCGTATCGATGCGGGCCCCCTGCCGATACACGCGTGCGGTCACGTTGCGCGGGCAGCCCCGCAACCAGAGTCGGGCCGTCGGCTGGACGGCCAGGTTCTTCACCCACTGAGAGTTGCTGCGGACGGTGCTGATGGCCACGAGGGCGCCGTAGTCTGTGCCGACCAGTGGGACCTTACGGGTGATGCCGCTCTTCCGGCCGGTGACTTCGACTAGAACCAGACCGGTGCCGAGCAGCCAGGGGTTGGCGAAACCGCGGCGAACCCCCGGAATCAACAGATCGTTCAGGGGCGCGATGAGTTCGGGTAAAGGCGGAGTAGAAGTCGTCATGGGGCTGGGCCTGCGCTGACTTTCGACACTGACGGACACTGCAGCCTAGCCTGTGCCAGTGAAGATGCCGTCATCACCCTGGCGCCGCGCCTGCCTAATCCGCCAGCGGGTTCGTGACCCGTCGCGGTACGTCACCTTCCAGCCGAGCCGCGATGAATGCCTCGGTCGCATCCACCTCTTCGCCCGGGATCTCCGGATGCAGCCCGGGGTTGGCGTGCAGACGCTTGTCAGCACTGCCGAGGGCGTCGAACAGGGCCAGGTAGCCGTCGCGATCAAAGAGCTCGTCTTCGAGCTGCATGAGATAGAGCACCGGGTGATCGATGTCGCGGGCATCGCGGGCAAGCCGCTCGCCAAGGAAGGCCACGGCGCCCGTGGTCCCCGCAAGGCCGAGCACGGAACAGCGCACGCTCGTCTCTCTCGCCCGGGCGGCAGCGAGCAGAGGAATGCCGAAGAGAGTTCCCATGGAGAGCCCGAAGTAGGCCAGGCGACCGTTCAGTCCCGTCGTTTCTCGAACCGTGTCGAGCGCCAGCAACCAGTCGCCGACCATATCGTCCGTGCAGCTCGGTCGCTTGAACTCTTCGGCGAGGGCCACACGACCACCTGGACCCTGCTGCCGCAGTCCGTGGACCGGCCCATCGATGGCGAGCGTGGCAATACCCCGCTTCAGGAAACGACGGGCCAGCTGGGGGATGGGTGCCTGGTAGCGGTCGCCGGAGGCGCCATGGCCGCAGAGCACGAGCGGAGTTTCCGCGCCAGCCGCTTTCGGCCGCCAGAGCGCACCCGTCACCGGTCGTCCGCCCGTATCGATGCGGAAATCTCTGGCGCCGTGCGCGCTTTCCTCGAGCCAGTCCATGAGCGTTCCCCTCTTGCGATGCCGCACCGGCGGATGGGCGATGGGCCGGCCGCTCCGGGGCCGATGACGAGAGCGGAGCCTCAGAGGCCGAAGCGGTAGCGCAGCTTCACGACGAAGAAGTCTAGCACCGGATCTGTCAGAGCGTCGTAGAAGAGATCGTCGAAGCCATCATCGATGGTGTTGTCCTCGACGTTGCTGCCGCGCGTGTAGACCACAAACAGGTCGGACAACGGCGCGATCTGCCAGCGATAGCGGAGTTGCAGGGTCATGCGGTTGATGACGAAGTCCCGCGGATCTGCGCCCGGCGGCGGCTGCACTTCGATGAGATTGCCGTCCCCATCCTCCGGCAGGAACCAGCGTTCCTGCTCCTTGGCCTTGATCGCCGCCCACTGCAGGGTCATGCGGAACTGCTGGCGGGCAGAGATGAACATGTCCATGGCCATGCGCGGCTGGAAGTCCTGGGCCGCGTAGGTGGTGAACTGGCGTCCGGTCCGGTGCAGGAGCCAGCCGTCCCGATCCTGATAGTTGAGGTCGAGATCCAGGGAAAAGCGGTGGTTGGGTTTGAAGGTGAAGCCCAGCGCAGAGCGTGTCGACCAGCCGGAAAGCTCCTCCTGGCGGGCTCCCAGGCGGCCGGAGAAGGCCCAGACTCTTGTTGCGTCGGTACCGAAAGCGACGTCGAAAACCCAGCGGTCGTCGAGGCGGTAAGAGCCGTTACCTTTGCTTTCGAGATCGTCCCAGCGCTCCGGGAAGTAGTCGATTTCCGTACGCAGCTCGAAGAAGTTCTTGAAGGTGAAAGTGTTGCGCAGGAAGTTGCCGATCCGTGTGGCCTCACCAGCGCCGTTCTCCCAGTAGGAGGTGGAAAAGTTGAGATTGAAGTTTCGGAGGCGTTCCATGCCCCGCGAACGGGTCCAGCTGAAAGTGTAGTTGCCGCCGTAATTGTCGTTGCGGCGCAGAAAGCCGAGATCGTTGATGTCGAGCTTGTCGTCCTGAGCGTCGAGCCGCAGCGTATGCACGACACCCTGGCGCTGGGTGAAGCGGGCATCGAGCAGGCCGCCATAGCCCTGCACCTGATCAACGTCTGACGCCAGCAGCTGCAGATCCAGCTGCAGTTTCCCGGTTCGGTTCAGGTAGTGCGCGTCCACGCCGTGCACGGTGGCGTCGTAGAACTCGTTCTGCACGTAGGTGCCGATGTAGCCGAGGGACTTGCGCCCGGCGCCGACCTGCTCGTAAAGCACCCGGGCAACGCCGAAGTCCCGGCCAACGGTTGGCACGGGCACCTCATTGCCGTCCTCGTCTGTGCCGATGAGCTCCATGTCCTGTTCCATGGCCGCCATGGCGCCGTAGCGCAGACCCCCGGCCTGGCCCGTCGCCTTCACGGCGCCGATCAGATCCGAGGGTGCGGAGAGGTCGACGTCGGGTACCTCGACGCCGTCGGGGACTTCCACCGTGGGCGCGCCGCCGATCCGCCGCGTGTTCACCACCTGCGTCGGCTCAGGGAAAAACAGCTGGCTCGTGCGCCGGGAACTCGTCGTGCGGCTGCCCGGGAGCCGCGGCCGGGAACGCGGTGTGGTGGTGAAGATCTCGTTGCCCTCGAGGAAAAACAGGCGCCGCTCCGGGAAGAAAGCTTCCGTGGCAGTGAGGTTGATCACCACGTCGTCGGATTCCACGGCCCCGAAGTCCGGATTCAGGGCCGCCGTCATCTGCAGGTTTGTCGAAGGCCGCCAGAAGAAGTCGAGACCGGCATTGAGCTCCGATTCGTCCTTGGCGAAGTCCTGGTTCCCGGAGACGTAAGGGTAGAGGTCGAGCTGCCGGCGGGGCTTCACGCCGGCGAGCGACATCGGTTGCAGGGCGCTCATGAAGCGGGCGCCGGTCTCCGGCAGCTCCGGGAAACCGAACCGTTCGTCGATGTAGCCCACCTGGCGGCTCACGTAGAGGCCGAAGCGCCGCTCGCCTGGCGTGCCCGGCATGGCAATCATCGACCAGGGCAGAAACAGCTCAGCGGTCCAACCCTCTTCGTTTTTGTCGGTGCGACCGTCCCAGGGGCCGTCCCATTCCCGCGAGTACTGCCGCTCGGGTTCGATTTTGCCGTCAGACAGGGAATCGCCGAGGGCCACCGTGAACCAGTAGCCGTAGATACCCGTGCCGGAGGTATCGAGGGTGACGCTGAAGCTGTCGCGGGAGAAGAAGTCGTCCCGGGAGCTCAGTCTTTCCATGAGCGATTCGGGCGGCTGCTCGGCCTGCATGCTGATGTAGAGGCCCTTCTCCGTGAAGAAGTAGCGGACGATGGTGCGATGCCTCGGCACCTCGAGGGTGTCCGGGACCAGCACGCGCATACCGTCGTAGCCGGGCACGCTGGCCCAGACGGCTTCGTCGAGACGGCCATCCAGCTCGAAGTCGATGGCCGACTCCTCGAAGCGCGGCACGACGATCGGCTCCCCCTCACCCAGGGCGTTGGCTTCGAGCAGCAGCTGCGCCGGTGCGGAGCCCGGCACGAAATCTTCAGGCGGCTCGGTGGCAGTCGTGCTGGTGCTGGTGGTCGGCGTTCCAACCGCTGTTGCTGTTGCTGTTGCTGGCGCCGCTGCCGTAGCTGATGCCAGGGCGGCGGCGGTTTCGTTTGTCTGGGGCACAGCCCCGGCATCGGCGGGATTGGACGGCGACGTCACGGTCTCCGCGGCCTCGGTGGCGACGGGAGCGGGGGTACTCTCCGGCATTAACCACGCGCCCTGGAACCCGGCCTGCCTGGCCGCTTCGACGAGCGCTCGGGCCTCGGCGCTGCTGAGGCCTGGCGGACCCAGAAGACGCAGGTAATCAGTGCCCTGGACGGTGACTGGGAGGAGCCGCGGCTCGATTGCGAGTTGCTGCCGGGCTTTGTCGGCCATGTCCTGGGCAACGGCTTCACGGGTGTAGCTGCCAAGGGCTACAGTCGCAGCCTCGAGGACCGCAGGCTGGCAGAGCAGCACCACTGCCAGCAGGAAGGCCTGCAGGCCCATGGCGCCTCGTTGGTAGCTGGAAATCGGCGACATGTTCGCAACCGCCGGCAGCCTGCTTGCCGCTGGCGGGTATTTAGTAAAGGTACATATAATATTGGTGTGTAGCAATGTGTCGGATCACACCTTGAGCCAGCCTGCCCCGCATACAGATACGGACGAGCCCTTAGGCTTCCTCATTCACGAAACAGCCCACGCCATCTCGCTCGCCTATGGAACGGTGATGGCGCCCCTCGGGCTCACGCGCCCTCAGGTGCGGGTGCTGGTCTGGGTGGACCACACACCAGGCATTACCCAGGCCGCCCTCTGCGAGCAGCTGAATTCGAGTCCCATGGCCATGACCGGCCTGCTCGATCGCATGGAAGCCAAAAAGCTCGTGAAGCGGGTCGATGATCCGAGGGACCGGCGCGTCAAGCGGATTTACCTCACCGACGGGGCCGAGGCCCTGAAGCCGGAAATGGACGTCATTGCGGAACGTTTCAAGGTGGCGGCCCGGGAGGGGCTGAGCAGCGAAGACATCGCGACGGCGCAGCGTGTTCTGGCTACCATGCAGAGCAACGTGCTCAGGCTCCGGGAACTGGCCCAGGAAGCAGACGGCGCCGGCTGATCAGATCGAACAGCGCCGTGGCCCGCCTGCGCCTGAGCAAGCCGGAACGAGAGATATTCCCGACGCAGAGGGGGCACAGGGATGGCGCAAGCGCACTCAGGTAACAACGAAGGCATCTCGCTGGGGCCGGCTACGGACCCGACACGCTCGCTGGAAGAGCGGATCACCCGCCTCGAAGACATCGAGGCCATCAAGCAGCTGAAGGCCCGGTACTGCGAGATCTGCGACGATGATCATGATCCGGAGCGGATCACGAGCATCTTCACGACCGACGGCGTCTGGGAAGGGAAGGGCATCGGCCGGGCCGAAGGACATGACGAGATCCGCGCCCTCTTCGGTCGTTTTCAGCAGGCCATCCGCTTTTCCCAGCACATGACCATGAATCCCATCATCGAGGTGGATGGTGCTGATGCGCGGGGTACCTGGTACTTCTTCGGGCCCTTCACCATGGAGGCCGGCAACCAGGCACTCTGGCAGGCGTGCCGTTACCACGAGCGCTATCGGAAGGTGGAGGGTCGCTGGCTCATCGCTGAGCTCAGAATCCGCGGTCCCCGCATGGCCGCTGACTACGAAACCGGCTGGGCGGCGCGGGACTGAGGTCGGACCAGGGGGCGGCTGCGGTTCTGCCGGTCCCCGGAGAGTGCTTTAATTGGCGTCTGTCGTCGGGGCCCAGCCATGAAGCTTCCCAGTAAAACCCTGCTCGCACTGTCCCTCTCCGCAGGCCTCATGGGCTGTGCCGGCACCGAGTATCAATCGCCGGCGCCCACCCGGGACGAGGTCGCAGAAGTTCGCGCGCAGGTGGAAGCAACCACGCCGGACCGCCAGTATCTGACCCTCGCAGAAGCCACGGCCGTCGCGAAGCCGATCTTCGATGCCATCTCGCAGGATGCAGCCATGGTCTGCCGGACCGTCTCCGAGGCCGACAGCTGCGGAGTTCCGGCCTTCGAGGTGGTGGATCTGGACCTCGTCAACGCCCGTGCCGGCTATGACCTCCAGAACGAGCCGAAGATCACCCTCACTCGAGGCCTCATCGAATACCTTGCCGACCAACCGGACGAGCTCGCGCTGGTGATCGGTCATGAGTACGGTCACGTCATCGCCGCTCATGTCGGGGAGCGTAAGCCGCTCTCCGGCGGGGGTGGCAACAGCATCATGGGCACGGTACTCACTGGCCTCGCGGCCGCGTCCGTTGCCATCGCCACGGAAAATCGGGTTCGCATCGATCCGGCCGCCCTCGGCGGCTCGCGGCAGCCTTCTCAGGAGGAAATTGACGCTTATCTCCGGGATACGGCGGATCCCGAAGGCAACTACGACTGGTTCAGCAAGGCCGAGGAAATCGAGGCGGACTATATCGGTACCTATCTCGCCTCCCGGTCCGGCTATCAGCCAAGCGGTGCCGCGGTGATCGAACTCGGAGCGTTGAAAGCCCGGGATCGACTCTCGCCCCTCGAAAAAGAGGACATGCGGGTGTCCTTCGCCTATTGGGATACGCATCCCTACAGCCCTGAGCGGGCTGCGAGAATCGACGAGGCCATGGAGGAGATCGAGCTGCTGAAGGAGAAAGGCTACGCCCGGCCTTTGCCGCCGCGGCTCATCCTCGAGATCCAGGATAACAACGAAGCCTTCCACTCCCTCGAGGAGCTCGTTTCGCCGCTGCCCTGACCGCCGAAGGCCCAACGCTCTACAGCAGGATACCCATATGAACGTAGCCGATATCCAGACGGGGGATACCCGCGAACTCACGCCGGGAACGGCGCCTCACCCCATGTTCCCCGGACGCTGGTCGCCGCGCGCCATGAGCGGCGAAGCGCTGACGGAGGCGCAGGTGCTGACGCTCATCGAAGCTGCCCGCTGGGCGCCGAGCTGTTTTAACGCACAGCCCTGGCGCTTTGCCTACGGGCTCGCAGGGACGGAGGCCTTCGAGCGGATCTTCGACTGTCTGATCGAAGGGAATCAGGTCTGGGCCCGCCAGGCCGGGGCTCTCATTGCGGTGATTGCCCGCTCCGAGTTCGAACAGAATGACCAGCCTGCGCCCACGCACCTTTTCGACGCCGGAGCAGCCTGGATGAGTCTGGCGCTGCAGGCCGGGACCATGGGTCTGGTCACCCATGGCATGCGCGGCTTCGATCAGGATGCCCTGCGGGCAGCCCTGGCGGTGCCCGCGGTCTACGATTCACCGGCGGTGATTGCCGTGGGCAGTCCCGGCCAGTTGGAAGCCCTGCCGGATAAGCTCAAGGAGCGTGAGGTGCCCTCCGGTCGCAAGGCGCTCGAGGAGATTGTTTATGCGGGGACCTTCACCAAGCTGGCGCGATGAACGCCGGAGTTCATGATCCTGTGACAACCCTTTCACATCGCTTTGATCGCTCGGGGATCAATATGCTCATCAAGGTTCCAGAGCCTGCCTATCTCCCCTCCCCTCCCCTCGGGCGGCTCTGGAGCCCAATTTTCCCCCTCTCTCAGTGGATCTCCTTTTTTCCGGGTTCGGCGTCTGACCGCGCGCCTGCTAGAGTGCGTGCTCGAATCGCAGTTTCTGGGGAATCGCATTGATCGAGCTCAATCGGGAAGACGACGTTTTTGTCCTGACCATGGATGACGGTGAAAACCGCTGGAATACCACCTTCGTCCGCGAGTTTTCCGCCGCCCTCGATGAGGTCGAAGGGTCAGAAGGCGCGGCAGCGCTGGTCACGCGGTCGAGCAACGAGAAGTTCTTCTCCAACGGTCTGGATCTCGACTGGCTTGCTGCAGAAGGTGAGCACCGCGGCGGCGATCGCGCCGCGTTCGGCGAGGAGTTCATGGCGCTCATGGGCCGCATCATCACGCTGCCGGTCCCCTCGATCGCGGCGATCAACGGTCATGCCTTCGGGGCCGGTTTCATGGCAGCACTTTGCCATGATGTCCGCATCATGCGTGAAGACCGCGGCTTTATCTGCGCCAACGAGATGCAGCTCGGCATGAAGATCCCGACGCCGGAGTTGAATCTGTTCCGCCACAAGCTGCCGGCGAATGCCTTCTTCGAGACCGTGCAGCTGGCCCGGCGCTGGACCGGACCGGATGCACTCGCTGCCGGTGTCGTGCAGCAAACGGCCGACCTGGACGCACTTCCCGCAGTGGCGCTCGCGAGAGCAAAAGAGCTTGCCCCACTCGGTGCCAACCGGACGCTCTACGGCGAACAGAAAGAGCGGTTGTTCGGGGAGAACTCGGTGCTCGATGGGCCCCATGGCGCGGCCCACATGCTCAAGCACGCTAAGGATTTCCACTGAAGATCCTTACTCGTCTTCGTGACGCACGGCGACGCTGGCTCCGTCCTCCATCGCCGTGACGCTCATGATGATGGGCCGGCAGCAGACGTAGCAGTCTTCCACGTACTCCTGGTAATCCACCGACAGATCCACGACTACATCGAACTTCTCACCGCAGTAGGGGCAGTAGATGGGGACGAGATCCTGACCGTGGCTCATGACCGGTGTGCGGGTTCCGTTCTGTCGAGCCACGGCAGCTTGGTGTCCTCGAAGACGGCCGCAATCGGCGGATAGTGTTCCGGGTGGTCGAGGCTGCCCGTCGTTACATCGACTTCCGCTTTCGCCTTTTTGATCACGCAGGTGAGCGGTGTGCCGCAGTCGGCGCAGAAGTAGCGTGTGCCTTTCTCCGAGGACTCGAGCGCCCTCGGCACCCCGCTGGTGTAACGGAAGGCTTCTGCTGGTACGACCATCCAGGTGACGAACGGTGCGGCGCTCGTTTTCCTGCACATGGTGCAATGACAGTTCGCGACCAGGTATTCACCGGCATCGATCTCGTAGCGGACGGTGCCGCAGAAACAGCCTCCCTCAATGCTCACAGTACGTTGTCCTTTCTGTTATACGCTGCTGTTCCTGGATCCTGTGCCGAGGCTCAAGGTTCACTGGCCAGTTCCGAGAGGGTTTGATCCGGTGTGATGGCTTCCGGATCGACCTTGAGATGCAGCAGCGCAGGCCCCTGGCAGGCGAGTGCTGCTGCCAGAGCCGGCGCGAATGCCTCTGTGGTTGCCACGCCCGCGCCATGGGCCCCATGGGCGCGGGCCAGGGCTACGAAG
Source organism: Pseudomonadales bacterium (assembly GCA_965230005.1). GTDB lineage: Bacteria > Pseudomonadota > Gammaproteobacteria > Pseudomonadales > Azotimanducaceae > SZUA-309. The sequence goes on along the minus strand of OZ245934.1, from coordinate 3,243,017 downwards.
TCCGGATTGATGATGTCGGTCCCGTGCGGGCGGGCGGGGAAACGCCGCTCCTGATGCATGCGGATCGTGCCGTACATGCCGTTGTCGACAACCAGGACGATGACCCTTGCGCCGTGCTGCGCTGCCGTGCCCAGCTCCTGCCCGGTCATCTGAAAGCAGCCATCGCCAGCCGCGCAGACCACCGGCCGGTCGGGGAAGCGCAGGGCCGCGGCCACGGCTGCCGGCAGGCCGTAGCCCATGGACCCCGAGGTTGGTGCCAGCTGCGTACCGTGACCGCGGAAGCGGAAGAACCGGTGTATCCAGCTGGCGTAGTTTCCGGCGCCGTTTGTGATGATCGCGTCGTCGGGCAGCTGCCGGCGCAGCTCGAGGATGACCTGGCCCAGCTGCAGGGGCCCGGGAATGGCCGCTGGTTGCCCCGACCACTGTTCGAAATCGCGCCTTGCGGCCGCTACCCAGGATGTCCGCTCGGCGGCGCTGCTGTCGGTCGGCGTTTCGCCCGCAAGCGTCTCGCTGACGAGCGACTTGCTCGCAAGCGCTTCAAGGAGCGTCTCCGGGTGGCAGCGCAGCTTGAGTGCTGCGTGTTCGAAGCGCCCGCTGTCATTAACATGCACGTGCACGAGCTGCTGTCCCGGCACGGCATGCTCCAACAGCGTGTATCCCTGACTGGGAATTTCAGAGAAGCGGCTGCCCAGCACGAGCACGAGGTCGGCGCTTGCGATGCGCTCGCGAAGCGCGGGGTTGATGCCGATGCCACAATCCCCGGCATAGTGCGGATGATCGTGATTGAAAAGCTGCTGGCGGCGAAAGGTCACGGCAACGGGGAGATTCCAGCGTTCTGCAAAGTGCTGCAGCCGGGCAACCCCGGAGGCACTCCAGCCGCTGCCACCAGCGAGGACGATCGGCGTCTCTGCCGCGCGCAGCAGCCCGCTCAGGGCTTCAATCGCATCAGTCGCCACACCCATGCTGGCGGTTGCCTGAGGGCGTAGCGGGGGTAGCGCCACCGGCAGCTCGTCCTGCAGATCCTCCGGCAGCGCAACGATCACGGGGCCTGGCCGATCGCTGGCGGCGATCTGGAAGGCCGTGCTGACCACCTCGCCGATGTCGTCACCGGCCTGAAGCTGAAACACCCGTTTTGCCATGCCCCCGAAAAACGCCTGGTAGTCGACTTCCTGGAAAGCGCCGCGGCCCAGCATGGAGGTCGCGACCTGGCCGACGAACAGCACGAGCGCCGTGGAATCCTGCTCAGCGACATGCACCCCGGCGCTGGCGTTGGTGGCACCTGGCCCCCGCGTTACGAAACAGACGCCCGGACGGCCGGTCAGTTTGCCGTCGGCCTCCGCCATCATGGCCGCGCCCCCTTCCTGGCGGGCAGCGACCGTATCGATGCCGCTGTCCCGAAGCGCGTCGAGGATGTTCAGGTAGCTTTCGCCGGGCACACAGAAGACGCGATCGACGCCGTGGGCGAGGAGGGCGTCTACCAGACGGGTGGCGGCGGGTGTGGGCATGGATTCCTGGCCAGGGTTTGCGAGCCGCCATGGTAAGCGGGTTTCCCCGCGGAACCCAGAAAGCTGCTTTTCATCAGCACAAACTGCAGCAAAAACAGTGGGTTGGCGCCCAGCAAGGGTCTGACAATCCCTCACCAACGTCCGCCTCGGAAGGCGTAGCTTTTTGTGAAGCGGTTCACAGTTCGGGCGGATTTACATCGTTTGCACAATTCGGAACTGGACCGTCCGTCTTCATTTGGGTAGTTTTTCCCAAAACGTCCGGTTTGGGATGGATGTCCCAAAAGTGGCGCCGACAGAGTTCCGCCGGCCATGGCGGGACCCGGCAGAGAGACGAAGCAGTAAGAGCGGGGACACATCCGCGGGAGGACAGGATGAAAGCACTCAGTCGTATCGAGCGTGAGGTCTGCACGACCTGCCCGAGCTTCGCCCTCATGGAGGAGATCCGACAGCTGCAGGGGCTCAGAAAGCTCAGGCTGAAAAGCTACGATCCCTCGGCCCGGGAGATTGTCCACCTCGACGACATGACCCACTCCCGCCTCATCAAACTCATGGCCCGGTAGGCGCTGGACCAATGGCACAGCAGGCACTCGTCGAAGCGCTGTTCCGACTGCTCCGGCCGCTGGTTCGCATTCTTCTGCGCCAGGGCATGACGGTGGAAGCCTTCGAAGACATTGCCCGGCGGGTGTATGTGGACGTTGCGGAAAAAGACTTCGTGCTCGAGGGCAAGAAGCAGACGACTTCCCGGATCGGCGTGCTGACGGGATTGAACCGGAAGGAGGTCGCGCGGCAGCTGAAGCTCCCCGTGAGTGGCACCGATCCCGCGGTCGTACCCCACAATCGAGCGGAGCGTGTGCTCTCCGCCTGGGTACGGGAAGTGGATTTTCAGGACGAGAAGGGTGACCCCGCCTCGCTCGCTTTCCTCGGTGACAGGAGTTTCAGCGAACTCGTGCGCAGGCACAGCGGCGACATGCCCGCCCGGGCGGTCGCCGACGAGCTCATCCGTATCGGCGTGCTTCGGGAAGAAGCCGATAAGCGGCTGACGCTGCTCTCGCGCGGCTACGTGCCTGACGGCGCATCCGAGGAGCTCCTCGGCTATCTCGGTGCCCACGTCGAGGATCTTCTGAACACCTTTGATCACAACATGACTCACCAGCGTGAGCATGCCCGTTTTCAGCGGCAGGTCATCTACGACGATGTGCCGACCCGCTATCTCGAAGACTTTCGCTCCTTATCTGCCCGTTGGGGGCAGCGGACGCTCGAGGAGCTGGATCGCTGGCTGGCCGAAAAGAAAGCCACCGCGACCGCAGACGAGCCAACAATGAGGTTGGGACTCGGTATTTACGAAGTTGAAACCTGGTCGTCAGAGCTCGGAAAGGAATGAGCCGCGCGATGGAGATGTACATGAAACCGTTAGCGAGAATCCTGGCAGGCTTTGTGCTCGTCACCGCGGCGATCGGCATCGGTGGCCCTGGTTGGGCCGATGGCGTGGGTGGGTCAGGCATCGTCGCCAAATTCCGAAGTGTCGTCATTGATGGCGTGCACTACCAGACCGACAACGCTGCCATCCGGCTGAACGGGCGTCAGGCTCTCGAGGCTGATCTCAAGGTTGGCTATCACGTCAGTTACCGGGCTGATGGAGAGACCCTCGAGGCCTGGTCCATCGACTACTACGACACGCTCGCGGGTGAGCTGGAAGCGGTCACCGTCGTCGATGAAGACATGCAGGTTCTCGAGCTCCAGATCTTCGGGCAGCGGGTCCGTACCGATGCCGACACCTGGATCCATGGTGCCGACATCCACAGCCTCGAAACCGGGGTGTCGGTGGCCATCAGCGCCGAGTGGCTGCCTGACGGCACGCTCCTCGCGAGTGCCGTGGATCGCGTTACCCGGCCCGAGCAGGTGCTCTCCGGACGCATCGAGGCCGTCGACGGTGACCGACTGATGGTTGGCGGTGTCACCATCGACGCATCGGCGCTCGGCATTGACCTGAATGGGGAAACCCTCGAAGCGGGTGAGTGGATCCACGCGCTCGGTGAGTACGTCGGCAACTACCCCGACAGAGGGACCCTGAGGGCTCTGCGCCTGGTCCGCCAGACAGATCGGGACATCACCGATCTGCCCGGCACCATTCAGGGTGTGTTGAGCAACGAAGGCGGTGTCTGGAAGATCCGCGAGCATGTGCTGATCCTTGATGAGGAGGTCTCGGTGAGTCTCGTGGCGGGACGCCGGGCGACGGCGCAGGGACTGCTGCGGCCGAGCGGCGAGTTCACGGTCAAGGAGCTGCGCATGGATCGCCCAGAGCGGTTCCGCGTGGATGGCAACATCGAGGCCGTCCACGGTAATGGCGCTGCGATTACCGTTGGTGGTGTCACCGTGCTGCTCGACGAGCGCACGACCCTGCGCGACGACCGGGACGGCTATCGCTGGCTGTCGCCGGACACGCTCGGCGCGCACGATGCGGTCAGCCTGGTGGTGGAAAAGGTCGGAGGCGTGCTCAGAGCCCGGAAGGTGCGCCGCGACGGCGAGCTGCGCCAGGTGCTGCGGGCGCTCGTTGAGGAACACCGCTGGTGGGATCTGCCGAAGCTCCTCGAGCGGCGCCAGGCGGGTGTCTTCAGCGCTCGGGAAGCCTTTTACAACGGCGAACGGGTCGCCGCCTGGAAACTTCGCTTCCTCATGAAGGCCGGTGATCGGATGACCCTCCGCTACGACGACGATGGGGAAGTCGAAAGCGCTGAGGTGGTTGCCGACGCCCGTGGCTGGGACGACGCCCGTGGCTGGGACGACGCCCGTGGCTGGGACGACGCCCGTGGCTGGGACGAGGACGACGAGGATTAGTCGCGTGGAACTCGCAACAGACCGGTTGGGCGCACAAATGCAGCGCCGAGGACCCGCGGCCAGGCCGCCGAAGCTGCTGGTTCTCGATTCGAGCATCGAGGCAGATCTGGAGGCGCTTCTGGCACAGGTGCAGGCGGCGAGTGATTCCGGAGACGCCTGCGTCCTGAAAATCGATGAAGCGGAGATGGACGCATTCAGCCCTGAGCTGCGAGCCAACCCGCTCATCGACTTCGTGTTCCGGCCTGTCAGCGACAGTCTGCTGACCCTGCGCCTGAACCGCCTCGCCGATACGGCAATGGTTCTCGCCGCCCAGCGCTCGGAGCTCAAGGAAGTGCGCGCCGAGCTGGATCGCCTTGCCTACTACGATCGGCTCACGGATCTGCCGAACTACGAGTTCTTTCAGCGCTACCTCGCGTTCCAGCTCCGTCATGCAGAGCGCTATGGGCGCCGGCTTGCGGTCCTTGCGGTAGATCTGAAGAGCCTCGGACGGCTGCAGGGTGTGCTCGATCAGGACGGCATCCAGGCGCTCCTCAGTGAGGCTAGCCGGCGGATGGTGCGGGAGCTCCGAAGCTACGACGTGGTGGGTCAGGCGCCGCAGATGGTGCCGCTGCCCGATGAACGCATGCTGACCCGCCTCGAAGGCGATCGGTTCCTGGTGCTGCTTTCGGAGTTCCTGCACATTCAGGACGTCACTGGAATCGTACAACGGCTCCTGGACGCAGTCGCCGAACCCATGGAGATTGGCGAACATAGGATCACCCCCGCCCCCAGGGTGGGTATCAGTCTCTATCCGGAGGACGGAACCGGAGACGAGCTGCTGGTCCGTAACGCCGTCTCGGCCCTGACCTTTGCGCCGGATCATCGGCTCGGTCAGCTCGGATTTTTTGCCCAGTCGCTCAACGACCAGATCGCCGACCGCTTCGCCCTGGAAAGCCGCCTGCGAGCGGCGGTGGCAGACGGCGCCTTCCAGCTCCTGTTTCAGCCGAAGGTTTCACTGGAAACGAACAAGGTGGTCGGCTTCGAAGCGCTGCTGCGCTGGGAAGACGCTGAACTGGGTCAGGTGCCGCCGGATCGCTTCATACCCCTGGCGGAAGAGCTCGGGATCATCAGTGACATCACCCGGTGGGTGGTGGGTCAGGTCTGCGCACAGATCCGCAATTGGGTCGCGGCCGGCATCAGCCCGCCGCCCATTGCGGTGAATCTTTCTGCTCAGGATTTCCTGCGGACGGATTTCGCGAACTTCGTGACCGAGCAGCTCCTCGAGTACGAAGTCCCGCCGCGCAATCTCGAGTTCGAGATTACGGAGAGCGCGGTTATCGAAGATCTGGAGTCGTCGACGAAGGTGCTCGAGAACCTCCGCTACGTGGGTGTGAAGGTTTCTCTCGACGACTTCGGCACGGGCTATTCGTCGCTGAGCTATCTGCAGCGCATGCCCATCGACACGGTGAAGATCGATCGCTCATTCATCCGCAACATCACCGGTGACTGGAACAGCGCCGCGATCACCTCGGGCATCATCACCCTGTCGCACATTCTGAGCCTCAACGTGGTGGCTGAGGGCGTGGAGACAGACGAGCAGGTTCAGCTGCTCATGGATCAGAACTGCAATGAGGTGCAGGGCGCCTACTACAGCATGCCCATGACCGCGGCCGAGGCTGAAACCTGGATGTAGCGCGCCTGCAGCGGCTTGCCGGTCCCATAGACCGCCGCCGCTTCGGCGAAATCAGCCGAACTCGCAGTCCGGCAGCAGCGCTTCGATGCGCTGCCGGTCGAGCACCGTAAGGCGGGACTTGTCGCGGCTGATGAGGCCTTCCTCGCGGAGTCCGCCGTGAATTCTCGATACGTTTTCCCGGGTGGTGCCGACCCGGCTGGCCATGTCGCGGTCGGTGATCGAGATCGGCTCACCGTCCTTGCCCTCAGAAAGGCGCAGCAGTTCCTGATAGACCCGGCCCCGGACGTCGTAGGCGTGGTACTCGAAGAGTCGATTCGTCAGGCGCCGGTTCAGGCGGGCAAGTCGCTTCAGGATCACGAGGGCAAACTCCGGCGACCGGGCGGCGAGATCGAGAAAGCTCGATGACGACAGGCGCCCGAGTACCGCTTCTTCCTCGGCGACCACGGTGGCACTGCGTCCGTTGCCATCCACCGCAGAGACCTCGCCGAACATCTCCCCGGCGGGCAGGACGTCGTAGGTGATCGTGCGTCCGGTGGTGCCAACGAGCGACACACGCACGCTGCCGCTGATGATGACGTAGAAGTCGCGACTCGCGTCGTTGTGGCGCACCACCGTTTCGCCTCGTTCGTAGCGCTGACTCTGCATCTCAGCGGCCACGAGTTCGAGAACGGTGGGGGGAAGCTCCCCGAGGGAAGCGACGCGAGTGAGGGTTGTCGCAGCAACCCGGTGTTCCATTTACCTGACGTCCTGCACGGAGACTGACTCGCACCTAGTATCCGATCCGGGCCTAGATTACAAACATCGGGGTGCAGGATTGCACTTCCCCGGTTGCGGCCATGACGGACAATGAGACCTCGCAGCAAACGTTTCGGAAGTCCTATGGCCCTGCCAGACCTGGCGATCATTAACTTCAGCGACATCGATGACCGGGATGTCCGTCTGGCCCTGCGGGCCGTGAACCGCCAGGTGGTCGAGGACTACGTGCCGATCTGGGGCTCCGGTTTCTACTGCAAACTGCATCGCCGGGAGCGGTTGCCCGGCCAGCCCGACGTCATCGAAGCAGAAGCGCTCAAGGGTGATGCGGCGCTGTTTCTCGTCGACCGGCCGCGCATCAATGCGGCGCTCAGCTATTGCGCCATCAACGCGGCTGAGATCCCCGTTGGCTTCGTGTTTACGGATCTCGGCGACTGGACTGTGACGCTCTCCCACGAAGTGCTCGAACTGATCGTCGACTCCACCCTCGGCTTCTTCCTCTCCGAACCACAGGCGCGTATCGCCGGGCGGCGGGAAGGTCGCCATCCACCGATGGAAGCGGTGCTGCCGCGGCGCCGCTCGCCCGCCTCGAGACTCCCCGCCTCCGGCGACCGACGCGCCTGAGTTGCAAGCCGCGCTCGGCGGCAGATATCTTCCGGCGACGCCTGGCAGTTTTCCGGGCCCGAGGTCCGGCCTGCACCGCTGAGCGCCAGGGAGCGATACATCTGAGGAAGGAACCGACCCATGTCGAAGCTGGTCAGCAGTAAGAGTCTGGCGGGCCCGTCCGAGATCTGCATGCTCATGCCGATCCGGCAGGGTTTTACGCTGGGCCTGGCGACGCGCAGCTACGAGAGCCGCCTGCGCAGCTTCACCAAGCTGTTCTCCGATCTGCGCGCGGTCACCCGCGAAAGCCGCCGCCTCAAGCCGTTTTCCGACATCGTCGACCGGTTGCGGACGATTCTCGGTGTGACCATTTCCATCGTGGACGGTCAGCTGCTGTTGGTCGTGCACTTTGATCGGCCCTGGGAACCCTACATCCGCCTCGTGTGGCGCGATCTCGGCCACGTCTTCGACCTCATTCTCTGCAACTGCGAAGGCTATGTGGAAGCGCACCGGAACAATCTCGGTTTCGAAGCCTTCGCCGGCTGGATCAGGAAGCATCAGGTGGATGCCAGCACCTTCTACCTCGAGGGTAATCACACGGTCGATGACGTGATCTATCTCGATCGCCTCGAGAAAGCCGTACGCCATGACGACGCGGATGCAGCGACGCTCGCGCAGCTGGGTCGGGAAACGCCGGAGGAGCGAGCCGCTGCCGCCCGCGCCGGACTGTCCGGCGACGACTATGTGGAATTCATCAAGATGGGTGTGCAGGCCGTGGCCGCTTTTCACGCCCTGACGTTCCTCTATCCGAAAGGCACCAGTGATCACAACTATCTGCTCCGGACAGCGCGGGCCATCCTGCCACCGGCGGAGTTTCCCCGGCAGCAGGACTGGGATCTGAGTGGTTTGAAGGAACCGGCTCTGCGCCAGCTCCAGGGTGTGTTCTATACGGAGCTCAACTGGTTCGAACTCTGGCCGGACGAGGAGCAGCTCCCACCGCCGCCGGAGCCGGGGCTGCCTTTTGATCCGCACAATGTGCAGGGTGGCATTGCAAGCTCCTACGGGGCGGACGTCGGCTGCCTCGTGCTGCTGCAGGTCGTGGAGCCGGCGTCCGCCCGGCGCTTCCTCGATGGGTTCGCGCAACAGGTGTCCTGGGGCGGGACTATCGGTGCCGATGGTCTTTATCGGAACCTTGCCTTCACGGCCGAGGGTCTTGCCCGTCTCGAGCTTCCGCAAGCGGAGCTGGCCAAGCTGCCGGCCGCGTTCCGCGAGGGGATGGCCGCGCGGGCAGGTTTGATCGGCGACCTGCGCCACAATCACCCGGATCAGTGGTCACTCCCGGAGCGCAACTGGCCGCGGCCGAAGGGTCGAGGCAAGGCCAGAGCGCGTGCGGGGCGCTGGCAGACCGTCAACCTCGAAGCCGTCGACGTCGTGATCCAACTGCGCCGACACAGCGGCCAGCGTGGGGATCGCAGCGGTGACGATCCTGAACTCATGGCGGCGCTCGATCATCTTGCCGAGGAGTCAGCGGGGGCGCTGCTGATCCTCGGCTACCAGTCCATGTACTCCCAGGGGTCGGCACAGGCACCCCAGGAACATTTCGGTTTCCGGGATGGCATCAGCAACCCGCGGCTCGACCCCGAACACCCGGACGCGCCCGATGTGGTGCCCGCCGGTGATCTCTTCCTCGGCCAGCCCAACAGCCGTGGCGACCGGCTCCCGGAGAAATGGTCAGAACCGCTCTTCAAGGACGGCTCCTTTCAGGTGATCCGCAAGCTCGCTCAGGACGTGCCCGCGCTGCACGAAGCGGTTGATGCCAATCTGGACGGGAGGGTAAAAGCCCGTGCCAGAGCCCGGGATGCGCTGCTGGCGAAGATGATGGGGCGCGATAAGCGCGGTGTGCCCCTTGCCGATCCTGAAGCAGACATCGACGACAACAGCTTCGATTACGACAATGATCCCCACGGAGAGCGGGTGCCGACCTTTGCTCACGTCCGGCGGGCCAATCCCCGGGACCGTAACGCCAAGGATGGGATGCCGCGCATCGTTCGTCGCGGCATGTCCTACGGTCCGCGTTATCCGGAGGCCGGTGGGAAATCCGGCGCCTCTGCCGAGGCCGATCGCGGGCTCATTTTTCAGGCCTACAACGCCAGCCTCGACGAGCAGTTCGAAGTGATCAACCGCTGGCTGACCGGTGACAACCGCACGGCGCCCTACAGCCGTCTGAGCGATCCGTATCTCGGCGTGCCGGAGCGTGGTGAGAGGCGCGTGTACCGCTTTGCGGATGGCGGCAAACTCGATCTGGGTGAGCGGCCCTTCGTCCGTCTGTGCTGGGGACTGTATCTCTTTGCACCGAGCCGGGTCGGGCTTTCCGTCATCGCGGGACCGAGGAGCGGGGAACCGGAGCGGGACTGGAAGGCCGAAGGCCTCGCGACCATCGATCGGCTCACCGCACTGGAGGCGCAGGACCGGGAGCTTGCCTTCAGAGCCTGGAAGCGCGTGCTCGAGGAAAAGGAATCTCTCGATGAGGAGTCCCATCGCGGTATCTGGCAGGCTGTACGGGAACGCCACAACGGCGTGCTGCGCACGCCCTTTGGGGTGCTGGTAGGCAGCGCGGCGCTGGTCCGGCAGGTGCTGACCACCCCGGCAGACTTCTCTGTTGCGGGCTATGACGAACGACTGTCGCGCTGTGTCGGCGCCAACTACCTGGGTATGGATCCGCCCCTCCATGATGAGAAAGCCACGGCCGCCAACTACTGTTTCCATCAGATCACCCGGGAAGAGGCTTTCGAAGCTACCTTCGAGCGGGCGAGGGGACTGCTCGAGGGTCTGAGCAAGGTTGGCGGGCAGGCGACGATTCCCATGCTGAAGTATGTGGATCTGACGCTCGCAGAGGTGTGTAAGTTTTTCTTCGGTGTTCCGGATCAGACAACGCTCCTGGAGCGGGGAGCGGGCAAGGACCGCAGGAAAGATGCTGCCGTGGAGGCGGGTGGAGAGCCGCCGGCGGTGGAGATGGAGGTCGAGGTGGATGGCCGCAAGGTGCGTAAGGTGGTGCCGGCGCCCACCTCACACTGCCCGCACCATGTGATCTCCTCGTCGCGGTTTGTCTTTCAGCCGCAACCGAGCGATCCCGTTGACGCCACGGCCACTGCCGAGGGGCGACGGCTTCGCAGGGCCATGGACAGTTTCGTTGCTGCGCTGCCGCAACGTCCGAGTGACTGGGGTAAGCCGCATCTCGAGAAGCTGTTCAAGACCCTGAAAGCCGAGGGGCTCGAGGCGGACTTTTCCGCCGTGCTGCTCGGCGCCCTGCTTGGCTATATGCCGACGGTGCAGGGGAATTTTCTCTTCTCCACCCGGGACTGGCTGCGCGATCGGGACTTCTGGCGTGTCCAGAACGAGTACCTTGCCTGCCGTCAGCAGGGTAGGCCCGAGCAGGCAGCGGCCTTTGAGACCATTGCCCCCTGGCTGGAAAGGACCATGGCCCGACGCCCGATTCCCGCGATGATTCATCGCCGGGCGACCCGGGACCTGACCCTCGGTGACCTCGCAATCCGCCAGGGCGAGATGCTCGTGGTGGGACTTGTCAGTGCCGCCGCGGAAAGCGGGTTTAACGACGTATCGCCCGCCTTCGGCGGTAACTACGAGGATGAGCCGAAAGCGACGCACGCCTGTCCCGGGCAGAAGCTCGGCATGGGCACGTTACTCGGCATGATTGCCGCGCTCTTCGAACTGGAGGGAACCCTCCGTCGTGCTCCGTCCACCTCGGCGCTGCTCTACGACCCGCCCTGAGATAAGCAGCGGCGCTCCTCTCAGGGACGGTGGATGCGCAGCTCCAGGCGCTGTGTCTCAGCGGCGTGCCAGTACATGCCCATGCGGCTGAAGGCGTCGCGGCAGCCTTCCAGGCGCCGGGCGGCTGCCTCGGGTTGCCCCGTGGCGGCCAGATGTGCGGCCTCTTTCATGTCGATGAGCCGGTGTTCGCGCTCAGACTGGCGAAAATCGGCGGAGGCGCGGGCGCGGCTGAAGCACCGCTCCGCGGAGCCGGCGGCGTGGGCCCCCTCCGGGACGATCGCGAGCGCGCAATAGGCGACGGATTCGCCGAGGCGCTCCAGCTTGCGGGCCCGGCGCAGGACCCAGACGGCGGCACGGCGGGCTTCCTGATAGCGGCCGAGATCAACCAGGATTTCGCAGAGCCAGCTGAAGTGCAGGGAAGTCCAGATGGTTTCGTGAGTGGTTTCCACCCAGTTGAGAGCTCTCAGCATGGGATCGAGATCCGGCTCCGGTTCCAGCTGCCAGCGGGCATAGCCCGCCAGGGCCGCGCCCATGGCTGAGATGTAGCGGCTGCCCGTCCGGTCTCCGATTTCCATGTTTTCCCGGGCGCTCACGAGACCTTCTTCCCAGCGCCCCTGCCAGAGATAGACGGCGGTGCGCATGGAAGTGATCGATCCCTGTACCGGTTGCACGGTTCCGCGGGTCAGTTCCCCGGCTTCCTCGAGGCACTCGTAAGCTTCATCAAAGCGCCCCATATCGCCGAACACCATACTTTTAGCGGCCAGGGAGTAGGCATAAGCCGTCGCGACGTTGGGGTGTTTGAGAAAAGGCGCCTGCGATGCCATGGCGCTGTCGAGCGCCTCGAGGGCCGGGCCGTAGTCGCAGGCATTGGCTCTGACCTGCCCCCAGGTGGACAGGATCTGCTGCTCGTGCGCGGGTGTGACAACGCCATTCGCCAGCGCCCGGGCGCGATCGATGTGCTTCATGGCTGCCGGTGCCTCGCCGAGGGCATAGTTCACGTAAGCGAGCCAGTACTCGGCGTCGATGCGATTCGGCAGATCGTCGCGCGCTTCCGCAAGCTCGATGGCGCGGCGATAGATATCGCACTGGGCGGGTTCCGCATCGAACAGGCAGGCCATGGCGAGACGTTTGGTAATGCCCATCCAGCGTTCGTAGACCGCGTCCGTGCCGAGCTGATTCAGCGCTTTGAGTGCTGCCTGAAACTGCAGTCGCGCGCGATCCATGGCGCTGGCGGCGAGGGCCTTGTCGGCGGCGGCTTCTGCGTAGTCGGCGGCGCGGTCGTGTTCGTTCGTTTCGCCGTAGTGATAGGCGAGCGCTTCAAGCACCGGTTCCCGTTCTCCCTCGGCGAATCGGCTCTCGATCACCTCGGCCACCATCCGATGCAGCGTCTGACGCTCCTGCCGGCTCAAGCCATCGAGCACCACATCGCGGGTAATGCCATGTTTGAAGCGCAGGGAACCTTCCGCGTCCAGGGGAAACACCAGGTCGAGCTCTGCCAGCTGCTCGATGGCGCCTTCCATCTGGCGGACGTCGATCACGTTGCCGAGGAGCCAGCCGGGAACCACGTTACCCATGACCGCGAGGGTCCGCAGCAGCGAGAGCTGAGCGCCGGTCAGCTGCGCGACCCGCGAGGCGATGAGCATGTTCAGGTTGTTCGGGATCTGCGCCGAGTGCCAGCGCTCGTGGAGCGCAGGTGTGGTAACACCTCTTTCCACGGCGTGGCAGAGTTCTTCGATGAACAGCGGATTGCCCCCTGAGGCGCGTCTGACCTGCTCGATCTGTACCCGATCGGCGCCGGGTACCAGTTTCTCGATGAGCGACATGCTGTGCGGGGCATCGAGGGGCTGCAGTTCGATGACCTGCGATGACTGGCTGGCGGGGATCGGCTCCCGGGAACAGCGGATCAGTAGCAGGCCGATCTGACCGAGCTCCGGGGTGCTGCGCAGCGTCGAACGGGTGGAATCGTCCGCCCACTGCCAGTCGTCGATGAAAACCACGAGCGGGCGCTGCATGGCGATGGCCTGGGCGATGTTGGCGACGGTCGTGAGGATCGCCGTCTCTTCCGGGCGCGGTGCCTGGGAAGGCGAGAGCATCGCGGCGATCACCGCGGCTTCCCCGGCAAGATGCGGCGCAAGCGTGGTGAGCCTGCGCTCGATGATGTCCGGGAGATTGTCACCGGCTTCGTGCAGGGCCTGAGGCAGATCCAGCAGCTGGCGCACCATCTGCAGCACAGGCTGCAGCGGCTCGGCGTTGAGGTAGCTTTCGCAATAGCTGCGCAGCACCAGACAGTCGCTGCCCTCGAGCTCCCGGAAGAACTCCTCGACCAGGCGGGTTTTGCCGAGGCCCGGTTCGGAAACGATGGAAACGGTCCGAGCCTCGCCGTCTTCGCAGGCCTTGAAAACCTGCCTGAGGATGCTCAGTTCCCGTTCGCGGCCGACCATAGGCGTCGGCTTGCCGACGGTTCTGGCTTCGAAGCGGGTGCCGATGCCCGTGCGTCCCGTGACCGGGTAGACGACGAGGGGCTCTTCGATGCCTTCGAAGCGGAATTCGCGCATGGGACCCGTTTCAAAAAAAGCCCGCTCCGGGCCGAGGCTCGCGTCGGAAACGAGAATCTCATCGGCGGCAGCGGCATCGGAAAGGCGCGATGCGAGATTGGCCGCGTCGCCCACCAGGACAAAACGGCCGAGGATCTGATCACCTTCCACGGCGAGCACCAGCCCCGAATGGATCCCCGAGTGCATGGTGAGCCTGGAAAAACCGGGCATGGGCGAGTGAAAGGCGATATTGCGTACGGCGTCGTGCAGCTCGAGCGCCGCTTCCGTGGCCCGGCGACTTTCGTCTTCCCGGGCCTCCATGCCGAAGACTGCGAACACGCCGTCGCCGCGAACCTGGAGAATCGTGCCGCCATGGCGGTGGATGATCTGCTCGAAAGTGCGGTTGAGCTGTTCCAGGAGTTCAGCGAATTCCTCTGGATCCACCGAAGAGGCCAGGGCCGTCGAGTCGCTGAGGTCGGAAAACAGAGCGGTCAGGTGTCGCCGTTCGGCCCGCCTTCCCTCGGGTTCCTTGCCGCTCATGGTGTCCTAGTTCTGTGTAACCAGTCGGTCGGTAAGTAAACCAAAATGGTGAAGGGGACGGAATGCTGCGCGGAGTGATCCGTGAGCGTCCGGTCTCCGACGGTCATTCTTGGGGCAAAAGCACACATGCACCGGGTGCAGGCATGGGCCATCATGACCCTCTAAACAGAGGGGAAGGAGCCACTCCGTGAGCAAAGACGTCATTGTTCTCGCCGTCCATGGCATGGGCGACACACCAACGAACTTCGCCGACGACCTCGAGGAAGGCCTCGAGGATCGGGTTGGCCGCGACTACTGGCCTCGGGTCTATTTCGACAGCATCTACTATCAGGACGTGCTGCAGAGCAATCAGCGGCGGGCCATGAAGGCCATGCGCAAGGTCGAGCTGGACAGCATCCGCCTGCGCAAATTCCTGCTCTATGGCTTCTCCGACGCCGCCGGGCTCGAGCACCGCGCGGCGAGCCCGAACAGTCCCTATGAGCAGGTTCAGCAGAAGATCCGCGGAGCTCTGAAGCGGGCCTACGACTTCGTTGGCGGGTCACGGCCCGTGGTGCTCGTGGCCCAGAGTCTCGGCTGTCAGGTCATGTCGAATTATCTCTGGGACGCCCAGAAAGCCACCGCCACTCGGGGTGTCTGGAAGTCACCCACCACCCAGCGTGGCAGCGAACTGGACGGTTTTCTGCGCCTGAAACAGCTCAGGTACTTCTACAGCACCGGCTGCAATATCCCCATCTTTCTCGCCGGTTTTCCCGAGGATCAGATCAAGGCGGTGGCGACCGACAGCAAGGGCTACGCCTTCCAGTGGAAGAACTACTACGACGAAGACGACGTGCTCGGCTGGCCGCTGAAGCCTCTGAGCAGTTCCTACCGGAGTGCCGTGTATCGCGACTATGAGATCAACGCGGAAGGGGGCCTGCTCGGCTACATCACCCACGGCTGGAATCCGCTGAGCCACACGCGCTACTGGGTGGACAAGGACGTGCAGAAGCCCCTCGCCAGAGACATTCGCGGCCTCCTCGAGTGAGACCGCCGGCTTAGCCTTCCCGGCCGGCCGGCCGGTTGAAGGCGCGGCGGATGGTGCGGCTCAGGTTTTACGCTCGGCCGTCGTCGCCCCGTAGCGCCGATCAGTCACTTCGCGCCTGAGCAGCTCGAGCTCCTCGGCGAGCGCCGCGCGACCGGCCGCCGCTTCCGGGTCTGTCGGATAGTAGGCGAGCTCGGACGCATCGCCTGCTACCCGTGTGCCGATGAGCACTCGCGGTTCCTGATAGTCGTAAGGCCTGGCGCGATGGAGGATCGCGCGGTTGTCCCAGACGAGGGTGTCGCCGGGCTGCCAGCGGTGGCTGTAGATGCGGCTCGGATCGGCGACGACGAAGGCCGTGAGCGTGCTCAGGAGCTCGCGGCTTTCGGCTCGCGAGAGGCCGGGAATTCCGAAGGCGTGGCGACCGATGAACAGGTTCGGGACGCCGGTCTCCGGGTGCACCTTCACGAGCGGCCGCAGATAAGCTTCGCCGTGATAGATGCCGCCATCGTCTGCCGGCGGGAAATCTCCCACGTCGTTCGCCTGCGAGTACTGGGTGGAGTGATAGGCAGACAGATGTGCAATCTTTTCCCGGGTAGCTGCATCCAGAGCCGCGTAGGCTGCGCGGGCGTCAGCCAGTTCCGTCTCGCCACCTTCCGCCGGAACCGTCACGGCCGACAGCATGGCGCATTTCGAGCTGTGTGGTTTGTAGGTTGAGTCCGTGTGCCAGGCCTCGTTGCCTACGTTGGTGCGCATGAGCTGGGTATCGAGATCGTAGACCCGGCCGTATTCACCCTCCGCAAGACGCTTCTGATTGGCCATGGGCGCGCCGCCGAATTCGAGCTCCCCGAAACGCTCTCCGAAGGCCACGTTTTCTTCTTCCGTCAGGAATTGTCCGGGAAACAGCAGGAAACCGTACTCGAGGAACGCCCCGTAGAGAGCCGCGAACTCAACGTCCGTGATCTCGGCGACACGCAGGCCGGTCACCCGGGCGCCGAAAGTTTTGTCCGCAATGGGTTCGATCTGGATGCCGCTCATGGTTCCCCCCTGGTGTTTCCCCTGCCGACTGACTCACATGGCCGTCATGAAGCGTCCGAGCATCTGAATGTAACCGTTGGGATCCGGATGCTTCTGCCAGACCGCCTGCCACTCGTCGCTGGCGATCACCGCGGGGAACACCTCGTCCCGGACCGCTTTGCTCTCCCAGCGGATGATCCAGGTCACGTTGGCGCGACCAATCTCCGGATCTTCCGGATTGCTGCCGCGCACCTCCGGCTGGATACCGTCGTCGATCCAGAAACCGACCAGGTCGAGTTTCTCCTTCAGCACCGGCACCGCTTCGTCCGCCCAGGTCTTGTAGGCGCCGAAGATGTCGGGCCGGTAATGATAGTCGCGAATCTCGTAGATCATTGGTGCATCCCCCAAAACTGCCCCAAAGCTCTATTCTGAACAGCCCGTTCGCGTCTGGCCAGCGCCCGGCAGCGTCCGATACTCAGGGCTGGCTGAGCGTTTCGAAGTAGCGGGCAGCAGCGTCCGAGTCTCGAGCCTCGTCGCGCGGCTCCTGGGCCCGGATCGGCACCCTGTCGAGATTGGTCAGGGCAGCCTCCATGAGATCCAGTCGGTCGCTCATGAGTTCTGCAAGCGCTTGCGTGTTGGCCGCATCGGTACCGCGTTCGCTGTAGGCCTCGCGGGAGAAGCGGGTGTCGAAGGGCAGGTCCGCGCCGAGTTCCTGCCCGAGGCGATACTCG
Source organism: Pseudomonadales bacterium (assembly GCA_965230005.1). GTDB lineage: Bacteria > Pseudomonadota > Gammaproteobacteria > Pseudomonadales > Azotimanducaceae > SZUA-309. The sequence goes on along the minus strand of OZ245934.1, from coordinate 3,226,020 downwards.
AGGGCATCCGCCCGGCGCAGCAGTGCTTCCATCGTGCTCTGATCGAAGGCGCCGCGCCCGGGCTCGCCGCGCGGAACCGCGCCCCCGATAGCGCCGCTCGCGGTGCCCCCTGGTTGGTCATCAGCGCTGTTGCTGCCGGTGAGTTCCGCGAGCTCTGCACGCAGTTCGCGCACCTCGGCGAGCGTCGAGTTTTCACTGCTCTGGCCGTCGCTCGACGCGAGCATCCGCCGAGCCTGTTCGAGGCGTCCGGCGAGGCGCTCCAGCGCCTGCTCCACCGCTGCCTCATTGCCAATGGCATAAAGCGGTCGCCCGAACTCGAACGCATCGGCGCTCGCGGCGAGACGTTCATCGAGGCGCTCCTCGGCGAGTTCGCGGCTGGCTTCCGCCAGCACGGCGGCAGTGTCGCCGTCTTCCATGGCGTTGCCGAGTTCCCCGAGCTCCCGGGTCAGATCGTTCAGGTCCCCCTGCATGCGCCTTTTGCGCTCTGCGTAAGGTTCCATTGCGTAGTCGTCGAAGCGGCGTTCGACGCCATCGCGGGCGTCGAGGGCGTCGTCCTGAACCTCGTCGAGGCGGTCCATGATGTTGCGCTGGTCGGCCAGGAGATTCTGCACGGCACGTTCGCTCCGGGCGAGACGTTCGTCGAGGTTGCCGACGGCCTCGTCGCGGAGCTGCTCGGCGGCCCGACGGATGGCTTCCGTTGCAGCCCGGCTCGCGGCCGTGTCACTCTGCTGGCGCGAGAGGGACTCGCTGATCGACTGGCGAGCGCGGTCCAGCTCGGAGATGGCGTTCTCCAACGCGTCGTTGCGACTCGAGGTACCGCTTTCGCTCTGGCTCGAATCACTCTGCCGGGACAGGCTCTGCTGCTGTGCCTGGCGCTGGCGACGCTCGAGCTCTTCCTGGAGCCGCTCCAGTTCGCGCTGCAGTCGCTCCTGCTGCCAGCGGCTTGCGAGGGACTCTTCCCCGAGGCTCTGCTGTCTGGCGAGGGCTTCCTGCCGGTCCGCGAGTTCCTTGAGCTGCTGCCATTCTTCGCTCTCGGGTTGCGGATTGCTGCCGGCCGACGGGTTCTGCGGCGTCTCGTAGCGATTTCGCTCCTGATCCATTTCGAGATCCATGAGCTCCGACAGGGAGCGGCCCGTGGTCCCACGCATGTCGGAAGTGCCCATGGAGACGTCGACGTCGTTCACCGTTGCCTGCGCCGCGAGCAGATGCTGCAGCGCCTGTTGGGCCGGGGTGATGGCAGCTTCGAGTTCCTGAGCTTCGAGTGCTTCGGCGGCGGGGATCATGTCCTCGGTGGCGCTGGTTAACTCGCGGCTGAAGATGTCGATCTCCTCGTCGAGGGTCAGGCGCCGGGCAGCGGCCCGTTCGATGAGCGTCGTCACCTGATCTGCAAGGGTGCGCTGCAACAGCGCAAGCACTTCCGCCTGGTCTTCGTCCCCGGGCTCGCCTTCGCCCTGGGAGAGGCGGTTGCGCAGGTTCCAGGTGGCCGTGACGATTTCCCGCTGTCGCTGCACGAGTTCGTCGGCACCGCCGCCGCCCTGCCCCCCCTGGCCGGCCATGGTTTGAGACTCCCGGTAGCTGCGATCGAAGGGGCGCACGTCGATGAAGTAGAGCGATGTGCGCGCTTCCTGAGCATGGTCCCGCGCTTCCGCATAAAAGGTGATCATGTCGCCCGCCTTCAGGGATCTGGCGGGTGCATCCGGCAGCGGTGCCGCCACGCGCAGCTCTTCGAGATAAAGCGTGTGCTCACTTGTCTGTTGCGCGTTTGTGCCGGATGCGGGACTGGTCGCTTCAGCAGCCGGCAGCGGCAGGTCGGCGCTCTCCCAGGTGCCACCGTTGACAGCGTAATGGAGAGTCAGGGAACGGATGCCGTAGTCGTCGGTGGCCGCAAAACGCAAAGTTCGCTCTTCGATGGCCGTCGCCTGCACGTCGTGCCCGGGCCAGCTGAAGGCGAGCTCTGGTGGCTGATCGGCGACCACATCGATGAAATAGCTGTCGCTGATTCTCGCCAGGGTCCCTTCATGACGCACGGCGAGGTGCCAGCTGCCCGATTCGAGGATTTCGAAATCGCCGCGAGCGAATCGTCCTTCCGCTTCGGCGTCGAGGACTTCACCGTTGACGACGATCAGTGCCTCCTCGAGGGGCGCATCGGTGGTGGCCGTGACGCCGATGCGGGTTCCGGCGAGGGCCGCGATGTCACCCTCGCGACGTTCTCTCGCAGGCAGCTCTGTCCAATCGGGGTAGCGGTACTCGAGGACGACGTCGGTGACCCGGGGCAGGTCCGCCACCCGAATGACGTGGCGCCCGGAGTTGATCCCGGCAGCGCCGACGTAGTAACTCACGGCCTCGTTCACGCCAACGAAAACGAATCCGTAGCGGCCGTCTCCCAGCCGCGCCATGGGCGCCGTTTCCCAGCCGCTGGTGCCGTCGAACTCTGCGTGTAGAGCCATGCTCGCCGGTGCGAAGCCGCTGGCTGCTGCTTCTATGACCACGTCGGCGCCCCGGGGGACGACCGTGTCTCCGGGTGCCACGGTGATTCTCGGCGCCGAGGCAGTGAATACTTCTCCAGTCCAGAGCCGCAGCGCTGCAAGCTGCAACGGCGATGGGCTGCCGGGACCTGCACCCAGCAGCCAGAGAAGGCAGACGACGGCGATGACCGCCACCGCGCCAGGCAGGTAGAGCTGATGGGCCGGGAGCGTGGCTTCGATGGGGCGCTGCTCGGCCACGGTTGCAACGTCTCTGCCGAGGAGCGCGAGCATCGGCGAATCGTCGCCGCGCGCGTCTGCGTCCAGCCAGGTGCGCAGTCGGCCGGCGAAGGCCGGCACCAGGGCCTCCAGCGTGTCGGCGCTCTGGCGCCGGCTGAAGGCAAAGCGGACCAGGGCGATGGCGGTGGCTGCCAGTGCGCTAAAGAGCAGCACCCGTGCAGCCAGTACCCAGCCGCTGGCGGGCACGAAAGTCACGAGCGCGTAGGCCATTGCAGCGGTGCAGAAAACCAAGGTGACAGCCGTTGTGGCGATGCCGCGAGCGACGAGGCGCTGCTTCAGACGCCGGCTGGCCCTGTCCAGATAGTCGCGCAGCATCAGGTCCCTCCTGCGCCGCTGTTTGCCGGTGAACGTCCGGGGAAAACGTTGGCATAGAGGGGCTCCAGGAGCGCCAGGAGCGCGAGGGCCAGGAGCAGCCAGGGGGCCAGCGGCAGAAGCCGCTCTTCGGCGTCAGCATCGCCGGCCGTTGCCGTCACGGTGCCTGGCCGCTCGCTGGCGCCCGCGGCGGCGCTCCGTTGCCATTCCGCCAGACGCTCCGGATCAACGGGAGCGAGGCTGGATTCGCTGAGAGGCACGTTCACGGCGAGCGTGCGACTGCGAGCGGGGGTGCGCAGCTGATAAAGGCCTGGCTCGGCCAGGCTGATGGTGGGTCGACCGACCGTGTCGGCCAGGCCGAGGACCCGTTCGCCGCTGTCGCGGAAGAGCTGCACGGACTGGGCCGGTATGGCGAAGGGTTCTCCGGCAACCGCTTCCGTCGGCAGGATGTCTTCGGCGAGATAACCCAGCACGTTGGCCATGAGACTGACGAAAGCCGGGCGTACCACCAGCGTCGACCAGGACGGGTCCAGCGCTGTGCCCAGGATCAGCAGACGTCCAGCGCCGATACGATGCTCCGAGAGCAGGGGTGTGCCATCGTCCAGGGCGAGAATGACCTCTCCGCCGACCGCTCCCTCGGCGCTCAAGGCCTGGAAGAAGGTGAGTGCCTGCCAGCTGGCGTAGCCAGCGAGGGCAGGGTGGCTGCGATCGATGGCGCTGGCCCCGCGCGCTGTCTGCTGAAACCGGTCGGCGGCCAGTGGCGCATTCAGCAGCGGCACGGTGCCGCGGCTTCGCGTCTGCGCATCGACCGTCACGAACACCTTGCCCCCGGCCTCGAGATAGCGCTGCAATTGGCGCTCGGCCTCGCCGGTTAATGCGCCACTGCCCAGCACGATCACGAGGGTAGCGTCGTCGCCAGGGAGGGAAGCTACGCGAGTCGGCTCGAAGCGTGGGGCAGCTGCTCTGATGCCGGCCCGCAGGTAAGCCCAGGCCCGCTCATCGGTCGCCAGTACCGGTAGCGTGACCGCATCGTCGGGGCGGGACACGAGTCGGCGGACGTTGTCGGCCTCGAGCGCATCTTCCGCTTCGAGATGGGCAGTCCAGCTGCGGCCGCGGTTACGCCGGGCGTTCTCGGCGCTGCGTGGCGGCAGACGGAAGAAGGCGGTGGCGCGGCCATCGGTGGCCAGGGTGATGGTTTCCCGGCCGATGCTGACGCCATCCTCTTCCAGCCGCACGGTGATCTCTGCGCCTGGGGCTCCGAAGGACTGAACGCTCACCGTCAGCTGGTCATCCAGGGCCAGCGCCAGCGCCGCCACTGCCCGATTAGGTGCCCCCTTTGCCGCGCTCCGCGCTGACTGGACCTTTATCAGCTGTGTGGGCAGCGTGGCACCGGCAATTAATGCGTTGAACTGGTCCGGCATACCGGAGGCCTGGAAATCCGAGATGAGCACGGCTTCAAGAGCTTCACCCGGTGCGGTCAGCGTTTCCGCAAAGGTGGCAATGCGACCCAGAAGCCCTGCGGCGTCGAGATGGCTGTGGGCCGGTTCGAGGGTGGCCAGCGCCGCATTGAGGCGGGCGGGGTCATCGGTGAGCGGCACCACGAGCGACAGCTCGGCATCGGCGGTGAGCAGGGCAGCCCGCTGACCGCTCCCCAGCCCGCCGATCAGGGCTCTGGCCTCTGCCAGCGCACTCTCGAAGGCGCTGCCAGCCTCGGACCTTGCGGCCATGGACAGGGATCGATCGATGACGATCACCTGATGGGGTTTTGTGGCGCTGCCTGCCGCTTCCTCGCCGGCCAGTCGGAGCGAGGGTTCTGCGAAGGCAAGACAGGCGGCGATGAGCAGCAGCCAGCGCAGGGCCAGCAGCAGCAGGTGCTGAAGCTGCTTTCTCACGTTTACCGGTGCCTTTGAAGCTCGCATGAGGAACAGCGAGGCAAAGGGCTGTTGCTCTTCGGGATGCGCGTTCAACCGGTGCAGCCACCAGGGCACCGTCAACAGTGCCAGGCCCGCGAGAAACGCTGCAGACGCGAAGATCATTTCAGGGGTGCCTCGCCCGGAAGTGGAGGTAGCCGGCAAGCACCCGGTCCAGGGGTTCGCGGGTGTTCACCTGCAGATAGTGGCCGCCCATGCCGAGGGTCAGCTGCCTGAGGCGTTGGACGTGCGCGGCGAGGCGGGCTGGATAGTCGCTGCGCAGCTCGTCGCTGGTCACTTCCATGACCTCGCCAGTCTCGGCATCACGGAGGGTGGTCGCTCCGCTCAAGGCCGGCGATTCCTCGGTGGGATCGAGGACGTGCACGAGCAACAGATCGTGGCCGTTGGCACTCAGGCCCCGAAGCACCGTCGCCAGCTCATCGGGGTCGGTGTAGAAGTCGGAGATCAGGACGATGAGCCCCGCCTTGCGGAGCTGGCCCTGCACCTGAGTCAGAGGCAGGGTCCAGTCGCTGCCGCCGCCGGCCTCAAGCTGATCGAGTTCATGATAGAGCGCGCGCACGCCGGCGCCGCGTCCGGTCGGCGGTCGGTAGTGGCGCACCCGGTCGTTGAAGGCAAGGAGCCCAACGGCGTCGTGCTGCCGGTGCGCGAGATACACCAGGGCCGCGGCAAAAAAGCGACCGTAGTCGAGCTTGCTGACCGAATCAGAGTCCAGGGCTGCCATGGAGGCGCTGCTGTCGAGCAGCACCATGAGCCGGCAATTCGTGTCGCCGAAGTAACGCTTCACGTAGGTGCGATCGGTCCGGGCGTAGACGTTCCAGTCGATGTCGCGGGGATCGTCGCCGGGCATGTAGCCGCGATACTCGGCGAACTCCTGGCTGAAGCCGAAGCTCGGGCTGCGATGCAGGCCGATGAGGGCGCCTTCCACGGCGGTGCGGGCGACGAGTTCGAGGTTGTTCAGGCGCGCGAGCACGGCCGGCTCGATGAGCCGGTCATGACCGCCCCGGGCCGCAGCCGGTGTGTAGGTCCCGCGGGTGGCGCCCGGTGTGCTGGCGTTGGCAGCCATGTCAGCCGCGCTGGCTCGCGAGTTCGCCGATCAGATCATCGACGGTGACCTGTTCCGATTCGGCGAGGTAGTTCAGCTGTACGCGATGCCGGAGCACGGGTGCTGCGAGTGTCTGCACATCTTCCGGGGTGACGTGGTAGCGGCCCTTCAGCAGGGCGCGGGCGCGGGCCGCGAGGGAAAGAAAGATGGCGGCGCGTACGGAAGCGCCGTACATCACGTATTTGCGCACGCGCTCGCTTGCCTCGGGCTGGTCCGGTCGCGTGGCGCGGACGATATCGACGGCTAAGCGATTCATGGCGTCGGAGATCGGCACCTGGCGGACGAGGCTCTGAGTTTCAACCAGCGTCGCCGCGTCTGTGCAGGCCTCTACGGTCGGCAGCCCGAGGCCCAGGGTGTTTCGCTCGACGACAGCCACTTCCTGGGCCGCATCGAGGTAATCGAGGGTGACGTTGAAGATGAACCGGTCGAGCTGTGCCTCGGGCAGCGGGTAGGTGCCTTCCAGCTCGATGGGATTCTGCGTGGCGAGGACGACGAAAGGCGCGGGCAGGGTGTGGGTGGTGCCGCGGATGGTGACCCGGGCTTCCTGCATGGCTTCGAGCAGCGCTGCCTGCGTTTTTGGCGGCGTTCGGTTGATCTCGTCCGCGAGCAGCACGTTGGCGAAGACGGGGCCGGGAACGAAGCGCCAGCTCCGCTCGCCCGTGCCGGCATCGGTCTCGAGGATGTCGGTGCCGGTGACGTCCGTTGGCATCAGGTCCGGTGTGAACTGGATGCGCTTGAAGTCGAGGCCGAGCGCGGTGGCCAGCGACTGCACCATGAGCGTTTTTGCGGTGCCGGGGAGACCGGTAATCAGACAGTGGCCGCCAACGAGCACGGTGACCAGCAGCTGTTCGATGACCTCGTCCTGGCCGACGATGACCCGGTCGAGCTGCGCGCGGATGGCACTCATGGTGTCCTGGAATTTCTGCACCGCTGCTTCCGTGGCAGCCGGGTCAGCGGTTGCGTTTTCTTCTGTCATCTGCCGATCTCGCGTAGTAGTTGAAGGCCTTCCGGATAGCGGGGAGCAATCTCCAGTGCCTGGAGCAGCGCCCGGGTGGCTTCCTCCTTCCGGCCGAGGGTGTTCAGGGCGACCGCCACCTGATAGTGGGCGCCCGCCAGATCGTGAGGATTCAGGGCCAGGGCCAGTCGACGCTCGCTGAGCGCCTCCTCGTGGTGGCCGAGCGACGTCGCCAGAGCGCCCAGACGGGCATGGTGCTCGAAGCGGAGTGGTTCCAGCCGGGTCAGGGTCCGCTGAATCCGGTAGGCGGGTTCAGCCTCGTCCGCGGCCTCGAAAAGCGTAACGGCCTTCTGCAGAGACCGGGGATCGCGGCCGCCAATGAGGAAATAGTCCAGGAGGACCTGACGTGCCGTTGCCGGGTACTGATCTGGCGCCGTGCCGCCGCTGTCCTCGCCTCCGGCGTAGTCGGGATCTCGCTCGAGGGCGTTTGGCGGCTCGGAGAACTCAGCGTCCGCGGCGAGCTCGAGCGTACGCGCCAGTGCCAGGCGTGCGTTGCCGGGGCCCGTATAGTCCGGATAAAGGCCGATGGCCTGCTCGGCCTGGTGTTGCGCTTCTCGCCAGTCCCCGGCATCGATGGCGCTGAAGGCAGCGTGGGAGGCTGCCTGATAATCGGCGACCGCGGCGGCGGCCGGACCGTAGGTGTCTTCGAGCCACTCCTCGAAGGCCGCATCGAGATTCGCCGGGTTGAGCTGCAGGCCTTCCTGGATCGCCACGACCGTATCGGTCGTCGTTGCGTACACCTCCAGAATTCTGCGTAAGCCGTCGTCGTAGCGATCGGCGATGAAGGTGCACAGCAGTCCCGCCTGCACGTAAGACACGCCGATCTGACCGTCGTAGCGGGGCCGCATGAAGCCGTTGTCGAGCTCCGCCACACCGAGCAGCCGGTCCTCCTTCATGGCCTCGAGAAACTCGAAAGGCACCGAGCGGTTCGGGCTCGGCCCGAAACGCTGTTCCTCATACACGCTGACGCCTTCCGAGAACCAGCGCGAGACGAGATTGCCCGTCGCGTTCAGGGTCACCACGTGGGCGATCTCGTGCCACACCGCTGACAGCCAGTCCCACTCGTTCGCCGGTTTTGCCGAGGGGCCATCCATGACCACGACGTCGCCGAAGGTGGCGCCGAGAATGCCGATGCCCGGCAGGCCGGCGGTGCGAACGGCGAAATCGTCATGATGCTGGTAAAGCTCGAGCACCACCGGGCGCTCGAAACCATAGCCATAGCGCGGCGCCATCTCCCGGTGGGCGCGGTCAACAAGCTCTCCCACGTATTCGGTGAGCACGGCGGTTTCCTCAGGATGGGTGCGCAGGATCAGCCGGTCGGAGATGAGCGTGTCGTAGCCGTCGAGGGTGTCGAGGAGACGCAGGGTGTTTACGGTTTCTGCGTTGAATGCGTCACCGCTGTAGGCGCGCTCCAGGTGCGCCTGGCCAGCCTCGAGTTCGTTGATGCGCAGCAGGTTGGTGCCGAGGGCCAGCTGTGCGTCCCAGTGCTCCGGATCGAGGGCGACGGCTTCCTGCAGAAGCGCGACGGCCTCCTTGTAGCGGCGTGTGATCACATAGAAATAGGCGGGAACCGCATGGATCTCGCCGAAGCGGGGGTTGAGCTCCAGGGCCTGGGCGACCCAGGGACTTGTCAGCTCTGGGGTCGCGATACCACTCATGTGATCGGCGGCAGCCAGCAGCGCCATGGCGTCGAGGCGATCGCGTACGGGAGTCGCGCTGGAGGCCACCAGGTCCAGGAGGATGTCTGCCGCGGCGTCCCGATTGCCGGCCTCGAGGAGCAAACGGGCGCGCAGGACCCGTGTGCGTGCGTGCATGGGATCCAGGGTAAGCGCGCGGCTGATGGTGCTTTGCGCGGCGCCAGCGAAGCGATCGAGGAGCAGCTCTGCCTGGCCGGCAAGGGCCGTCAGGTTGTTCGGGTCGAGGCTCAGGGCTTCTTCGAAGAGCGCTTCCGCATCAGCCGCCTGATGGGCGCTCAGAAACAGCAGGCCCCAGCGGGCGCGCAGCTCTGCATCGTCGGGATTCCCGTCCACCGCGCGGCGGAAGGCGGCGTTGGCGCGATTCACTTCGTTCAGGCGCCAGTAGGCTTCGGCACGGATGCCATCGTCGGTTTCCGCGCCGAGCAGATCTAGATAGCAGCTGCGGGCTTCCGGATTGCCCCGATCGTCCAGAGCGTGGCAATCGTCGATGGCACCGAAGAGTACGACCGGCCACGCCGTCAGCGCGGCGGCGACCAGGGTGGCGCTGAGACCTTTCACGGAGAGTCCCCTTCCGCTGACAGCTGCGCCTCGATCATGGCCATCTCGAGGAGCAGTTTCTGCAGCTCGGCGAAGTACTCGTCCTGCGTAAAGCGCGCCTTTTCGGCGCGCAGGTTGGCGATGTCCTGTTCCAGCTCGTCACGGCGGGCAAGGAGATGAGCGTCGGCCGCGTTGACACCAGGAGCGGCGTCGAGCCGGGCAAGCATCATGCGCGGTTCCGGACCGGACGCCACCGGGTTTTCCGTCGCCATTTCTCCGTCCCGATCGTAATGGCGGACGACGCCGTCGTTGGCGTAGTTGAAGGCCTCGATGGCTGTCAGGCGTCCGTCTTTATCGACGTCGGCAGCAGCGTCCTCGAGGGCGGCGGTGAAGTAGCGACCGAAGACTGTCGCGTTGCGCTGATCGCCGCTCCGCGTGCCGGTGATCAACGTTCGCCGCGGGGCTGCAAGCACGTCCTGGATGGCCCCGGAGGCGGCGCCGGTTACCACCAGCAGCTGGGAGCGGCTGGGGATGGGGTCCAGCCATTCGCCGAGCGCCGCTGCCGTGAAGTCGGGCCCGGGTACGTTGAACTTGAACCGTTCACCATCGTAGCTGCCGTGACCGATGAAGGCGAAGATCAGGGTATCGTCTTCCCGGCTTCGGGCTGCCAGAGCCGCCAGGGCCTCGCGCACGGCCTCCTGATCTGCCGTGCTGCCGGTCAGCACGCCGACGTCTTCCGTCAGCCCGCTGAGGGCTTCGCCAAGGCGCGTGGCGTGGCGCTGAAACTCCTGTTCGTAGTCGGCTTCGCCGCCGAGGCCGGCGACGACGAGCGCCCGGGTTTCCGCTGTCGCAGTAACGCCCGGAAGCAGCAGGCAGAGGGGCAACAGTCTGCGCAGCAGCATCAGATACGCCCCCAGCGGCGTCGAAGCACCCATTCCAGGAGCTTCAGCAGGACCAGCGTCAGGAACAGCACAGGCAGGTTCCAGAGCGGCAGAATCTCCATGCGCTTGACCCCCGTGCCGCCGAAACGGAGGAGCTCAGGCAGCAGTGAGAGGTCGCCATCGGCGAAGTAGCGTCCGCCGGTGGTCTCGGCGATGCGGCTCAAGAGTGCGCTGTTGCGGGTCGGGCTGAAAGCTTCCCTGGCCTCGCTGCCGGCCCTCAGGAATCGGGTAATGGTCTCGCTGTCGCCGCCGGGCCCATCCAGGCGGACGTCTACACGGTAAACACCTGCTTCCCCCGGCACGAAGCGACCGGCGAGCTGGCCCGCGACCGCGCCGGGGGTCAACGCGATCGTGCTGGCCTGCCGATCGGCGCCCGTCACCGTTGCGGTCGCCCCGAGATGGAGCGCCGGTTGGAAGTTTTCGTCGCGCAGTCGGGCACGAATGCTGATGGCGCCATCTTCCAGGGCCAACGACACGGTGCGCTGCTGCTGAGCGGTTTCTGCGAGCTGGCGCAGCAGTTGACGCCAGAACAGCGCATGGCGCGGATCTTCCGGCGGTGTCCGCATCTGCCAGCGCCAGGTGCTGGCCGTCGCCAGCACCGCTGTGGTCCCGAGGCCATAAGGCTGGGTGACGAGCAGCGGGTAATGCTCATCCTCGCTGACGAACTCCAGCAGCACGCTGGCGGCAGGCTTCAGCTCGCCGAGGCGCTGGATGTCGCCGAGGTCGGGCAGACTCAGCCAGCCGTTACCGCCTTCGGCATCAACCAGCTGCGTGAAGGGAGAGTCGACCCCGAGACGGGTGGGCTGGGCGCTGCCTTTCTGCGCCTGGTAGCTGGCGCGCTCGGCTCTTTCGAGCTTCACGGGCAGCGCCGCGGCCAGAGGCTGCACGTCCCAGCGGCCGTCCGCCAGAGCGTGCCGTCCGGCAAGGGCAAGCACGCTGCCGCCGCGCTCGGCAACGAAGGCTTCCAGCCACTGGTGCTGATCGCTGTCGAGCTCCGTCGCATCGAGGCTGCCGAGCACGACCACGTCATAGCTGTAGAGCTCGGCTCTGCTGGCCGTGAAGCCGCCGGCCAACTCCGTGGCGTCGTCCACACCCTGCCGGTAGGTTTTCCGGTCCGTTGTCTTCAACCAGCTGACCAGTTCGAGGACATCATCGTCGGCCACGGCCCGGCGCAGGAATTTGTATTCCCAACGCGGTTCTCCTTCGAGGTAGAGCACGCGGCGCTTCCGCTCGGAGACCGTCAGCAGGCGGTCGATCCGGTTGTTCTCGACAAGCCGATCGCTGGCCGGTGCCTCGATCTCGAAAGTCAGTTCGCGAATCCCTACCTCTCCGGCATCGAGGATCAGATCGGTGCGTACCGTGGGTTCGCCTTTCGACAGGACGATGGATTCCATGGCGATCAGACTGCCGCCGCTGCGCACCTTGAGCACTGCTTCGCGGGCGCCGTCGTGTTCGATGACCGCATGGGCCACCACCTTCGATCCCGGCGGGGCATCCGTTGCTAGGGTTACGTTCTTCAGCTCCACTTCTCCGGGAAGCTGGTCCGGGCCGAAGCCCACCGTGTGAATCGGCACCCCGTGACGGCTCAGGCCGGCGATCTCCAGGGCGCCAAGGACGTCGTTGTCGGCGCCGTCGCTCAGCACCACGAGTCCGGCCAGCGGCGCCCCGGAGAAACTGGCGAGCACCGAATCGGCCGCATTGACGAGATGGGTGTTGGCGGTGGCGGGCGTCACGCTGTCGAGGCTCTGCTCGCGCCGCGCCGTTGTCGCGAAAGAGAAGAGGGCAACTTCCCCGAGCCCGTCGAGGAGCGGCAGCAGCGTTTCGCGCGTTTGCACCAGCGCATGGTCCAGCCGGGATTCGCTCTCACCCTCCGCGCGCTCGGGAAAACTCATGCTCCCCGATCGATCGATGAGCACCGCGATGCTGTTCACGCCGGCTTCCAGCGTCATGAGCTTCAGACCAGCGCCTGTGAGAAGACCGATAACGCCGAGCGCAACGGCCGTCTGCAGCAGGCCGATCGTGAGCTTTCGCCAGGGCGTCCAGCCGCGCGTGCGTCTGCCTGTCATTGCGCTGGCCAGCAGTGCTGTGCTGACAACAGCAGCCGCAAGCCACCACCAGACCGGTTCGGCGACGTTGGTCAGCACCACCGTGCCCGCGTCGTAGGCGGTCCTCGGGTGGCGGAAGAGCATGTCCCACATGGAGATCAGTGGGTCAGCACGTAGGTGAGCACGTTCACCCCCATGCGGTAGCTCTGGGTGGAGAAGCGCTCGAAATACCAGGAGCCGTAGGCCTCCCGCTCCCAGCCGTCGAAAACGTCGGTATTGTGCGTACCGATGGCCATGAGACGGCCGTCGCTGTCGAAGTAGCCGCGCATGGTCGCCCTGGACAGATCACCGGCCGGATAGCGATGAAACCAGGCAGGCTCGGCCGTAAAGCCACCGCGGGTTGCGAAGCTGCGCGCCGGAATCTGCGGCATCTCGTCGAACTCGAACACCGTATGAAAGATCGGGTGATCGATGGGAACCTCGCGCCAGTGGTTGTTCGGCAGCACTTCCCGCATGAATCGTTCGAAGCTCGCCCACTCGGCATCCCCCCAGAAGTCGTCGACCCAGAGGAACCCCCCGTTTTCGAGATAGGCGCGCAGACCATCGGCCTCTTCTGTCGTGAAGCGCATGTACCCGGGATCGGACATGAACAGCAGCGGGTAGTCGCCGAGGTCTGGCGCCGTGAAGCGGCGGCGTACCGGATCCCGCTCGAGGGTAAGGCGGGTGAGTTCGCCGAGGCGCTTGGCGAAGTTGTGCTCAGCCTGGGGGAAGTCCGTTTCCCAGCGGGCCCAGACCCTGCCTTCGAAAGCGTAATAAGCCTCGCCCATGCCGCCGACGCTGTCGTATTCGGCTCGGGCCAGGGTGATGTGGGTGAGATCGGCGAGATCGAAGGCCTGTGCGGTGGGTCCCGGCGCTTCTTCGGCCTGCGCGGGCGCCGCTGCGTGGAGTACAGCCAGCGTCAGGCAGAGGATGGAGGTGCTACGCATCCTTGGTGTCCCGCTTCGAGCTCCCTGCTTCTGGTGTTTTTCAGTGTCCCTCTCGAGCCTACGCCAGGGGGCGCAGCAGCGCAAAACGCTGCCCGGATACAGTCAGACAGGCTCTGGAAAGGAGGGTTCCCGATACCGCGTCGCTGTCCCGTGAAACCCGGGCCGGCGGGGTATACTGGAACGGTCACCAGCCACTGGGGAGCGTGGTCATGGCAGGCCCTCTCGCAGGATTCCGCATCGTCGATGCCTCTGCCGTCGTCTCCGGTCCTCTCGCGGCCATGCTGCTCGCCGATCAGGGTGCCGAGGTCATCAAGCTCGAAGCTCAGGGGCCAGGCGACGTCACCCGTCTGCCCTTCAACCAGAGAGCCGGGATGACCGGACTTTTCGCCAACTGCAATCGCGGCAAGCGCTCGCTGTGCCTGGATGCGCGAACGCCGGAAGGGCGTAAACTGGTGCACGATCTGGTCGCCGATGCCGACGTTTTCATCCAGAACTGGCGCCCCGGTGCCGCCGAGCGAATCGGCCTCGGCGAAAGCGCGCTGCGGGCTGTCAATGAAACCCTCATCTACGCCTCGGTTTCCGGTTACGGCGACAGTGGCCCCTACGCGGACCATCGCGTCTATGATCCGGTGATCCAGGCCTACTCGGGGATGATCCATGCGCAGAAAGCGAGTCCCGAGGGCCGATCGGATCTGATCCGGCACATCGTCGCGGACAAGATCACCAGCTATACCCTCGCCCAGGCCATCACTGCGGCGCTGCTGGCCCGGGAGCGCGGCAGCGGCGGCCAGCACCTGCATGTGCCCATGCTCGATGCCAGTCTCGCCTTCTTCTGGCCCGACGGCATGATGCACAAGACCATGGTGGGAGACGACGTTGCGCTACCCCTGAAGCTCTCGGACTTCTATCGGGTCTATCCAACCGGCGACGGTCAGGTTGTGGCCTTCGCCCAGAGCCCCTCGGAGCTCGAAGGTCTTGCCCGGGCTCTGGACCGGGAGGACTGGCTCGAGGAACCCGGCTTCACGAACATCGGCACCCACCTCGCGGATTTCGACGCCTTCATTGCCCGGGTCGAGGCAGCCATGGCGCCCTTCAGCACCCGGGAAGTTGTCGCGCGTTTACAGGCGGAAGACGTCCCGGTGGCTCCGGTGCTGGATCACGACGAAGTGCTTGCGAATCCTCAGGTGCAGCACAACGAAGCGGTACTGACCCGGGAGCACCCCCGCTACGGGCGCTATCAGCAGCCCAGGCATCCCATTCAGTTCTCCGCAACCCCTACGGCACCGACCGGTCATCCACCGCTGCAGGGCGAACACTCCCGGGAGATTCTTCTCGAGCTCGGTTATTCGGAGGCGGACATCGACGCGCTCTACGACAAAGGCGTCATTGCCTGAGTGCGGAGTCAAGGCGCACGCCTACCGCTCCTCTTGCTGCTGGCGTTGAACGCCGTGCCGCTCGTCGGTGTCTTCGCCTGGGGCTGGCAGAGCTTCGATCTGATTTTTCTCTACTGGATGGAGAACGTGGTCATCGGCGTCTTCACCCTGGCTCGCATGATCGTGCGGCCCTATGCCCATCCCATCGACTTCTTCTTTCCCGGGTTCATCGTGCCTTTCTTCGCTCTGCACTACGGCATGTTCTGCTTCGGCCATGGCACCTTCGTGCTGAGCATGTTCGGGCCCGATGGCGCGGCGTCGGGTGCCGGCGAGGGCCTGCTGGCAATGACGCTCGGCGCCCTCGATTCGCTGCCCATGCTGCTGGCACTGGCGGCGCTGGCGCTCCTGCAGCTGCTCGACTGGGTCCAGGACGTGCGCGAGCGGGGGCTCGGCGCAGACGGGATAAAGGTGCTGATGGTGAAGCCGTACCGGCGCATCGTCGTGCTGCACCTCACGATCATTGTTGGTGGCTTTGCCCTTGCCGCCCTCGATGAGCCCACGGTCGGCCTGTTGATTCTCGTTGTCCTGAAAACGGCCTCGGATGTCTGGCACTGGCGCCACGAACATGGTGCCGGTGGCGCGGAAACCGGGATTCCGATGCCGACCGCCGAGCAGCTTGCTGCGGTGGCGGCCCAGTACCCTGAGCCCGTGGTGACCGTAAACGGCAGAGAAAAACGCTTTCGCAGTTTTCGGGAAATGAAGGAATCGCGGGAGTTTCGTATGGCGCAGGCCGTCATGCGCATGGCGGGTGCAGCCAGCGAGCTCAAGGTGCTCAGCGCCTACCTGGATCAGCGCATTGCGGAAGAAACGGCCTCTACGGACGCTTGAGGCTGGGATGAGGTTGCAAGGCGCGCTCCGTCGTTTGCAGAGCTTCCGGGCAACGGCCAAGATAGCCCGGTGAACGTTCCCGCCCGCTGCATGAGTCTCGCCGCTGTCTGTCTGCTTGCGGCGCCTGCCGCGGCCAATGACGTCCTGCCGCGGCTGCTGAGCAACGTGCCGATCAATCAGAACTTTCTCGGACTGTCCTATACCCGTTCCGAAGGGAACGTTTCCGTCGATCCTTCGCTGGCCCTCGATGTGAGCGCCAAGCTCGATACCTATGTGCTCACTTACACGCGGAGCTTTGCCGCCTGGGGGCAGGCGGCGAACATTACCGTGGCCCTGCCTTACGCAGACCTGCAGCTCGCCGGCATCGTAAACGGTGAACGGGTAACGGCGCGTGGCGATGAAATGCCGGACCCGCGTTTCCGGCTTGCCTTCAATCTGACCGGTGCGCCAGCGCTCAGACTCGATGAGTTTGCCGGCTACCGGCAACGTACGATCATCGGCTTCAACATCGATGTCTCGGCGCCGCTCGGCGACTACGATCCGGTCCGGCGGATCAACTTCGGCTCGAACCGCTGGACGGTAGCACCCGAACTTGGCATCGGGCATCGCTTCAAACGCTTCACGATCGAAGGCGCGGTGGCCGCCGTGTTCTTTTCAGATAACGACGAGTACCTCGTCGATCAGACCCTGAAGCAGGCACCCATTGGCGCGCTCCGTGCGAACCTTATTTACCACTTCCGCCGTCCGGGCACCTGGGTCGGCGTCAACAGCCTCTACCTCCGCGGCGGTGAAACCACCGTAGACGGCCGGGACCGGGAAGATCTGCAGATCAACTCCCGCGTTGGCGTCACACTCTCGGTACCCGTTGCCCGAAGGCACAACCTGCTCTTCAAGTACTCGCGTGGGGTGACCACACGCATCGGCGCGGACTTCGACAACTACAACCTGGCTTATACGGTCCGCTTCTGAAGCTTCGCGGCTGACGGCCTTACCGGCGCTTCAGCCCTCCAGACGCGCAAGCTGGCGTTCGAGGCGCTGCAGGGCTTGTTGTGTGGTCCTGAGCTCCCGGAGAATCTCATCGCGGTTCGGCGGGGTCTCGATCTCCCGGAGCCGTTCCGCCTTCGCCTCGTCGAGATTGTTCAGCACCACGGCAATGAACAGATTCACGACCACGAAGGTCCCCATAACCACGAAACTGACAAAGTAAACCCAGGCCCAGTCGTAGGTCTCCATGGCGGCGTACATGATGTCCGTCCAGTCCTCGAGGGTGACGATGCGAAACAGGGAGAGCAGTGAAATCCCGAGGGTTCGCCAGTGCGTCGGATCCACTTCGTGGAAAAGGTGATAACCGGCGACGCCATACATATAGAAAATGATCGAGAGCAGGATGAGCACGTTGCCCATGCTTGGAATCGAGCGGATCAGCGTGGCGACGATGAGGCGGAGCTCCGGGAAGGAGGAGACGAGCCGCAGCACCCGCAGCAGGCGGGCGAGTCGGGCGAGGGTGGCCAATTCACCGGTGGCTGGAATCAGGCTCACGAGAATGATGCTGAAGTCGAAGACGTTCCAGCCATCCCGGAAGTAGCGGCCGATCTGCGGCCAGAGCGCGCCCATCTTTACGAGCGCCTCGACAATGAAGACCACCAGGATGAGCTTGTTGGTCAGCGCGAAGAAGTCGCCAAAGCGGGCGCGGAGTGGTTCCGACGTATCCAGGCCGATGATGGCCGCGTTCGCCAGGATCACCCCGGTGATCGTGTGCTGAAACCAGTTGCTGGCAACGATCCGCGCCAGCTGTCCGGGGAGGCCCGGCTGACGGGCGGCCTGTTCGATGGTCTCTCGAGTTTCTTCCTGCATTGGGGGGCGGTCGGCGGTAAACGGCTAATCATCTTCAGCGCCGCGCTGCGGTCAACCGCCGGGACAGGAGGGCCGGCTCAGGGCCTGCGGGATTGCCTGGGTGATGGCACGACGAGGTCGTCCCCGGGCTGGCTACCAGGGCAACGGCGCTCCGTCGTAGCTCAGAAAGGTGCCGTGGTGCTCGGGTGTCAGGGACTCGAGCAGCGTCAGCAGCCGGGTGGCCGCCGTGGCAGCAGTGACGACGGGCGCTTTCCGCCGTTGCGTGAAGGGTTCGGATAAGGCGGTTCGAGTGGTTCCGGGATGCACGGCGACCAGGACCGGTGGATTGCGCCCCCGGCCCAGTTCAATGGCAGCGGTTTTGACCGCCATATTCAGGGCGGCTTTGGCCATGCGGTAGCCGTACCAGCCGCCGAGCCGGTTGTCGCCGATGCTGCCGACCTGGGCGGAAAGCACGCAGGCAAAGGCGCCGTCGCTCAGATGGCGATGGAAAGCCTGGAGGACCATCAGGGGCACAATGGTGTTGGCTTCATAGAGGCGTGAGAGATGTTCCGGATCGAGATCGCGGAGGGATTTTTCCGGGCGCAGACGACCCTCGTGAAGCAGGCCGCTGGTGACGATCAGACCGTCGAGGGGTTCGTCGGCGGTGACCTCGGCGGCGAGCCCCTGGAGGCAGGCCGGATCCCGCAGATCGGCCGTGTGCCAGCTCAGCTTCGGATGCAGGGTGGACACCGGCCGGCGATGCACCGCGTAGACGTGGTTCACTTCGTCGCGGGCGGTGAGGGCATCGACCATGGCCAGGCCGATGCCGCCGCCGGCACCGGCGATCAACACGCGCCGCATCAGGCCGCGCGCTGCGTCGTGGTGCCGATGAATTCTTCCGCGGCGCCGAGGATGCGTCGCAGGCGGGCCGGTTCCATGCGATCGAGGCCACGGGTCATCATGGCGAGCCGGGGATTCGTTGCCAGCACGGGTCGGTGCTTGGCAACGAAACGCCAGTACAGACCGTCCATCACGTCCGTCCACTCTCCGGCCGGGAAATCGCTCATCTTGCGGATGTAGTTCGAACCGCAGATGTAGGGCTTGCTGGTAAAGATGCCGCCGTCGGAGGTCAGCCCCATGCCGTAGACGTTCGGCACCATGACCCAATCGTAGGCATCGATGTAGTGGGTCATGAAGAACTGGTACACCTCCTGGGGGTGGATCTCCGCCAGATTCATGAGGTTGGCGATGACCATGAGACGCTCGATGTGGTGATTCCAGCCGTAGTCGATGGCGGTGCGGATCGCATGGTCGAGCGGTGGAATGCCGGTGTTACCCGCGAGCCACTCCGGACTGAGCGTCCGCTCTCCGCCCCAGACGTTGCGCTTGCGCATGGTGTGGCGGTGGGTCCGGTAGGCGCCGCGAATGAATTCGCGCCAGCCGACAACCTGGCGGATGAACCCTTCGAGGTCGTTCAGGGGCACCTGCAGGCTTTCCCCCGCATCCATCGCCCGGGTGACGACTTCGTCAGGCGTGATCAGGCCGACGTTGAGAAAGGGTGAAAGCACGCTGTGGAAGAGGGTGGAGGAGCGGCTGGTGATGGCATCTTCGTAGGTGCCGAAGCCGAGCAGCCGCTCCTCGAGAAAGCGGTCGAGCCAGCGCAGGGCACCGGCGCGGTCAACGGGGAGCCACAGCTTGCGTGCATCCCCCGGATAGTCCGGGAAGCGCAGGGCAATCTCCTGCAGGCAGGCGCGGGTCTCGGAATCAAGCGTCGGCGCGGGGAGTTCCGGCACGGCCTGATGTCGCGGCAGCTTACTGCGATTTTGTGCGTCGAAGCTCCATTTTCCGCCGAGCGGCTGGCGTTGCTCGTCGACGAGCAGGCCCATGCGCAGCCGTTGCGCCTTGTAGAAACCTGCCATGCGCGGGTTTCTGGATTCCTGGAAGTAGCTGTCTACCGTTTTGTTGTCCAGCAGGAACATCGGCGTGCGGATGACTTCCCTGCGCAGGCCCACGGCCTTTGCAGTTCGCGAGATTCCTTTGATGAAGCCGCGATCTTCGGAATCGAAGTGGTAGAGCTTCCGAGCCCCTGAGCGGCTTGCGTACTCCGGCAGCAGATCGGAAAAGGAGCGACCTTCTTCGAGGCGGTGATAGCGGACGTCGAAGCCGGCGGCTTCGAGGGCCTTGGCGTGCGCCCGCATGGCAGCCAGGACAAAGCCGAGTTTCTGTTGATGAGCAGGGAT
The DNA here is from genome assembly GCA_965230005.1 of Pseudomonadales bacterium. Classification (GTDB taxonomy): domain Bacteria; phylum Pseudomonadota; class Gammaproteobacteria; order Pseudomonadales; family Azotimanducaceae; genus SZUA-309. The sequence goes on along the minus strand of OZ245934.1, from coordinate 3,206,358 downwards.
GCGCGCGCAGTAATCGTCGCTTTCGCACATCAGAACGACGGCATCGCGATGGTCGGCAAGGTGACTCGGGTCGAAGAGCTGGTTGCCGGCCAGCAGCAGCAGTTTGTTGCTCATGGTTTCACCCTGTTACCCGACTGGCGGTCCGCCGGAGGTCGGTTGCTTCGCGTCTGCATCCATAGTCGCCCGAAAGACCGATGATGTCCAGTAAAAATCTAATTAAATGAACGTACTCATTGTAATGTCCAAGTTAAAGACCGATAAAATGTTGACTTATATTAGATATAGGTGCAAAATTTGCGGCATTCGGTTAGAGATGAGTTGGAACTCTCATGGACGATCGCAAAAGAATCGAAGGGATGCCTCTGGCCATTGAGCGGGACGCTGCGCTGCCTGCGCTCGTCGGCATGGCGGGAATCGCCCTGGTGGCGGTGGCCGCTGCAAGTCTGATGCCCCTGGTCCTCGGATCATGACGCCCCGCCAGCTCAAGCAGATCGCTGCGAGGGAGTCCGTCCAGGCGCGCATCGTCGCCGACGGCTGCCGGGAATACGTGGTCGAGGTTCTTTCCGATCAGGGTGCCGGCATTTTGCGCCACTGGCGCGGCCGCACCTTGCGCTTCCGCAGTCTCGGCGAGATCCATCAGGTGCTGCACAGGTGTGGCGTCCGCGATGCGGTGCTCCGGCAGCGGCTCACCGACGACGAGGCGGCAGGGGCCTCAGGAGACTTCCAGGACCTGCCGATCCTGACCAGACACTGAGCAACAGTCACGACAGTTAGAAAAAGTTATGAACAGAAGAGACATCATCGTTCGATCCGCGCTGGCCCTGCCCGCGCTGACGGTTGCGCCCCGCGGCTTTTCCAATGAGTCGTCGCTGCTGAGGGCTGGCGAGCCCATCGCAGTTGCGCTGAACTACGTAGAAGACGCGACGACCGTCGACACCACCAAGCATCCGAAGAAGGCGGGGCCTGACGGCGCCAGCCAGAACTGTGCGAGCTGTGCGCTGTACACGGCCGTCAGAGACGGCGCCGGGACCTGCACCGCTATCCCCGGAAAGCTCGTGCTCGGCGCAGGCTGGTGCAGCGCCTGGGTCGGGCGCGGCTGATCCGGCGCGCAGTCCGCGGGGGATGCTTGCGCCAAGGCGGCCGAGCTGAACCCGCTGCGGTTAAGGGTGGGTGGTCCTCCTCTCTCCCGGTCTCCTGGGGCCACCCACCCGCCTTTTTCTAAGAACCGTGCGCGGCGATCGTGTCAGAGACCTGGTTTCCCGCGCAGCAGGAACAAATGTCTAAGACGAAATCGCGACGCCCTGTGCGGGATGCCGTAGACTTTGCTGCGAGCTCCCGCACGTCGCTTCCCGATCCTGACCAAGATTTCAATCATGAGTGAATCAGACACGATCGCGATGCCCATTGGCGCGGTAACGCAGCTGACGGGCATATCCAGTCACACCCTGCGCAAGTGGGAGACGCGTTACGGTGCCATCGAACCCGTGCGGACCGAGTCCGGGCGACGCCTTTATACCCAGGCGCAGGTGCAGCGGCTCCAGCTGCTGCGCGATCTCATTCGCCAGGGCCATCAGATCAGTCAGTTGGCGCCGATGAGCGATGAGGAGCTCGAAGGCCTGCGGCAGACCCCGCCTGTCGAACCCGCACAGCGCAGTTACGATGAAGCCATTGTGGTAGGGCCCGTGTTGTCAGCGGTGCTGCGGAAACAGAACGTCAACGGCCTGCGTTTCGAGTCAGAGCTTGCGGCGTCCTGGCTCGCGAAAGCCGCGGATAAGGGGGGGCCGGGGGAGCGCGGTGAAGCACTTGCCCTGGAGTTTCCGACGATCAGCGAAGCCGACGTGCAGGCGCTGATCAGGATTCGACGCGATCATTTCGACCATGTGGTGGTGGTGTATGGGTTCGCGAACCGGAAAACGCTGCGTCGGCTGCTGGATGCGGGGCTGCTTTGTCTGAAAGCGCCCGTGAGTGCCGAGGAGCTCCTGCGGAGCCTGGCCGTTGTGGTTGAGGGCCGCTCGCTGCTGGCAAATCTCGAAGCGGTGCCGGCCCATCGGTTTTCGCAGGCCAGCATCGCGCGCCTTGCAGCACTGTCGCCGAAGCTGCAGTGCGAGTGTCCGAATCACATCGCCCAGCTGCTCCTCGACATCAGCGCCTTCGAACAGTACAGCATGGAATGCGAGGACACGGACCCGGCTGAGCGGGCCCTGCACGCCAGGCTCCGGTTGATCGCTGCGAACGCGAGGTCGCTGTTTGAAGAGGCCATGGCGGAAGTCGCAGAAAACGAAGGTCTGGTTTTGGACGAGCTCTAGGAACCGCGAAGGTCCCAGGGTCAACGCGAGAGAAGAAAAGGGCGAAGGGGGCCAGAGAAAAGGGGCACACAAAACGACGGGAACACGACGGGAATTCGACGGAAAAAGGGAGGCAAGCGCCTCCCTTTTTTTTGGGCTCAGGAAGCCGGAAGAATGACGCGATCGATGACGTGAATCACGCCATTGCCAGCCTCAACGTCCGCCGCGACCACTCTGGCACCGCCGATGCTGACACCGTCTGCGGTGTCGATGGCCAGAGCCGAGCCTTCAACGGTCGTCACTTCGGCCAGATTCACCACGTCCGCAGCTCGGGCTTCGCCGCTCACCACGTGCAGCGTGAGAATTTTGGCGAGCTGATCCGGGTTGGCGAGGAGGCTGTCCAGAGCACCTTCCGGAAGGGCTGCGAAGGCCTCATCGGTAGGCGCAAAGACCGTGAAAGGACCTTCACCCTCGAGGACGCCCGTGAGGTCCGTTGCTTCGAGGGCAGCAAGCAGCGTGTTGAAGCTGCCCGCTTCCGTCGCGACGTCGACGATGGTTTTTTCATGGGCCATGTCATGGTCCATGCCTTTATCCGCGGTGCTGTGGCCACCGGCGAAAGCGCCAACGGACATGCCCAGGCCGGCGAGGAGAAGAGCGATCGGAGAGAGAGTCTTACCAAGAAATTGCATATCAGTTCCTTATTGATAAATCCCGGTTCGTTTAAGCCAACTCCGTTGGCTGATTTGTCATGAAGATCGGTCGGGCAGTATGGCGCATAGCAGAGCGGCCGATGGTCGCCTTGCGGGTGCACTCGTCATGCCCGGAAATCCAACGTTCTCCTGGAAAAGAGAACGCGAAAGAGCATGCGCGCCGGGGTGTGATCGATGGGTGGGTGATTCGTGAAAGGGCGATGAAACGGTCATTGCGCGCTGCTTTGTCCGACGATTTCAGGTCGATCAGCGGCCAACGGTAAGCCGGTCAGGGCGCCGCCCCCGGAAGGCAGAGCTAGGAAGGAGATTCCTACGGAACTTGGTTCCTAATTGAATGGCAGGCACACCCCAAGCATGATGGATCCGTCACACCGATAACGATTAACAGCAGTGACGTCGCCGAACTGTCCTTTCAACAGCAGGCCTTGCGATCTGGGGTGCGCAAAAGTCTGCCGGAAATCTCTTCAGGCTGCGGGTCTGGATCGCCGGGAACCAGCCAGAGCCGATCCTGCCCACGATCCTCTGGACGGCAGCGTGGAAAGCCATTCTGGTGAGCGCGCAGCAGAAAGCGCCGGTGAATTCCTCGAGCTCCTGCTGCCGGTGCCAGCACTGCCGCGCTGAGCGGGTGCCTCGAGTGGCACTACCCCGTTCTGCTCTCTAAACTCGCTCAGCATCGGGGTGATGGAAGACGAAAGACGCGCCGCATGGGCGTCTGAACAGAGCAGCGTGGCAGCACCGAGCTTCCAGACAGAAATTTCCTCCGACCAGCTGCTGATCGTCAATCTGCAGGGCGACTGGATTTTCGACAATGCCAGCGCCATGGAGAGCTCCCTCGACGACCTCGGTGCGCCTGCCCAGCACCACATCGAATTTCGCTGCGCGGGCCTGGAAAACATTGATCTGACCGGCGCCTGGCTCCTCTACAGCAAATCCCTCGATCTCGAAGCCGATGGCCATGATGCCGAGTTTTCGGGCTTCAAAGACGTCCACATGAAGTTTCTGAGCCACGTCATCGAGGGACCGGCGCTTGAAGAAGACGAGGTGACGAAACGTCCTGCCGCGCCCATTGCGGTGCTCGATTATCTCGGTCGCTCGAGCGTCGAATTCGTCCGGCAGATCGGCGAGATGGCCGTCATGACCTTCGATGGGATGCGCCGACCTTCGGTGCTGGCCTACCGGGAAACGGTCAACCAGCTCATGGACGTGGGTCTGAAGGCCATACCCATCATCACGATCATGTCTTTCCTCATTGGTATCGTGCTGGGCTATCAGGCGTCGGCTCAGCTTTCGCGCCTCGGCGCCGGTGCCTTCACCATTGACCTCGTCGCGATTTCGATTCTGCGGGAAATGGGCGTTCTGCTCACAGCCATCATGGTGGCTGGACGCTCGGGCAGCGCCTTCGCGGCGTCGCTCGGCGCCATGAAGCTCAATGAGGAAACGGACGCCATGCAGGTCATGGGCCTGTCCGTGAACGGCACCCTCGTGTTTCCCCGCATCCTCGGGCTGGTGATTGCGGTGCCCATCCTCACGGCGCTCTCGGATCTTGCCGGTATCGCCGGCGCCTGGGTGGTGAGCGTGACGCTGCTGGATATTTCCACCATCGAGTTCGAGACGCGCATCGTCGAGGCCGTGAGCCTGCAGACGGTACTGGTAGGCATCTCCAAGGCGCCCGTGTTCGCTTTACTCATCGGCGCCGTTGCCACCCTCCGGGGTCTGCAGGTAACGGCTTCGGCCGAGGAGCTCGGTCAGCTGACAACGCGCGCCGTGGTGGAAGCGATCTTCCTGGTGATCATTGCCGATGCCGTCTTCTCGATCATTTACACGGAGCTTGGTATCTGATGGTCAGCCCCGCCGTCTCCGTGCGCGGACTCATCAACCAGTTCGGCGATCATCGTGTGCACGACGGACTGGATCTGGAGGTGCGCCGGGGAGAGATCCTCTCGATCGTTGGCGGGTCGGGATCCGGCAAGTCCGTGCTGCTCCGTTCCATGCTGGGTCTGCAGCAACCCTATGCGGGCGAAATCACGGTTCTGGACATGCCGATTCAGCCCGGTCTGCCCGTACCCCACCAGCGCTGGGGCGTGCTGTTTCAGCAGGGGGCCCTGTTCTCCGGTCTGACGGTGCGCGAGAACGTTGAGCTTCCCATTGCGCTCCATTCGAAAATGAAGCGCAGCACCCGGGCGAAACTGGCGAGTCTGAAGATACAGATGGCCGGACTGCCGAGAGTCGCAGAGGACAAAGTGCCGTCGGAGTTGTCCGGTGGTATGGTGAAACGCGCGGCGCTGGCCCGGGCGCTGGCCCTGGATCCGGAGCTGCTGTTCCTTGACGAGCCTACGGCCGGTCTCGATCCCATCGCCGCGGAAGAATTCGAAGACGTCGTTCTTTACCTGCGTGAGAGTCTGGATCTGACCGTTGTGATCATTACCCACGATCTCGATACCCTTTACTCCCTCTCCGATCGGGTGGCGGTGCTCGTGGACAAAAAGGCGCGCACGGGAACCCTCGACGAGGTGGCAAAGATCGATCACCCCTGGGTGAACAGCTATTTCAACGGCGTGCGGGCCCGCATCATCCGCACCGGGGAAACCGTTTGAATCCGCATACGAACTTTGTTGCAGTCGGGCTGTTTCTGCTCTTCGGAATCGCCGCCCTCGTCGGCCTCGTCATGTGGCTCGGCGACGCCGGTGATACGGATCCCCAGGCGAGCTACGTGGTGCAGATTGATGGGAACGTCAACGGCCTCAGCAATGGCAGCATCGTCCGCTACCTGGGTGTCAACGTCGGCACGGTTGTCGACATCGTCCTGCATACGCAGACGCCGGAACCGGTCGTGGAAGTGTTCATCGAAATCGCCGAAGGCCTGCCCATTGGCGACGCCACCTATGCAACGCTGGTGGCGCAGGGCGTCACCGGTATCGCTAATATAGACCTGGCCAATCAGATGGATCTGGCCCAGCCTCAGCAGACGCATGCGACCGGCGTGCCGGTCATCCCCTTCAGACCGAGTGGCCTGTCTGCGCTGCTTTCCGGCAGCGGTGATCTCACCACCGATGCACGCCGGCTGCTTGCACGCCTCAATGCCTGGGCCGGTGAACAGAATCGAGCCCGGGTCGAAGACTTCCTCGATAACCTGCTGCTTCTGAGCGAAACGCTCGCGGCCGAGCGCGAGGAGGTGCCGAAGCTCATGGCGTCGATCCGGACTACCCTGACGAGGCTCGAAAGCACGGCAGGCGGCCTGGAGCAGGCCGTGACCGCTGACTGGCCGGAGATTGCCAGCGACCTGAAAGCGACGAGTCGGAATCTGGCAGCGGCATCCGCTCGCGTGGATGGCTGGCTCGTCGCCAACGAGGGCAGCGTCGATCGCCTGCTCGGTGACGGCCTGGACGAGGTGACCGGCCTTGCCTCTGATCTCCGGGAAGTCACGGCGCAGCTGAACCGCCTGAGCGCTCGACTGCGGGAGGATCCTTCCCGCCTCATTTATCGTCCGCAGCGTGATGCGGTGGTGGTGGAGCCGTGACGCCGCGAATAACCGTTTTGCTGCTGGTGCTCTCTGCCCTGAGCGGCTGCATGCCTGATCTGAAATCCGAGCGGCCGCCGGAGCGCATCTACTGGCTGGAAGGCACGAAGCTCGATGGTCCGCCTGCTGTCCAGCCACGGGTTTCCGTTGTGCCGGGCCTCGATACGGATCGAATCTGGCGCCTGGAAGCGGATCAGCGCCTGAACTACTACAGTAGCGCGTTCTGGGCCGATACGCTGCGACCTCTGCTGACGAGCCACATGAATCGTGCCTTTCTCAGCACGGGTGCGGAGCCGGAACTTTCAATCCTGCTGGAGCGTTTTTTCGCCGTGGATCGCGGTGAGGCGCTGCCCCCGAGGATCGAAGTGCGCGCGCTGTTCGGCTTCGACGGGGAGCGCTGCGTTTTCGAGGCTGCGACAGAGGCCGAGGGCCCGCGCCTGCGCGACATCGTGGCGGCGCATCAGGCGATGCTCGATGCGCTCACCCGGGCAGCGGCAGCGACCGCCGAGCAGGGCTGCTCGTGAGGGATCGGGTGCTGCTGCAACACCCCGTCGTGCGCGTGCTTCTGGTCCTGCTCGTGTTGTGGGGTCTCTTCGAAATCTGGAAGGCGTTTATCGAAGATCGCCTGATTCCCAAGCGTTGGGACGCCGTCGAGGCGGGGAGTCTCTATCGCAGTGGCCAGCTCCATCGGGATCTGATCGAGCGGGTGCTCGTTGACAACGGCATCGACGTGATCGTCAACATGAATCGCCCGGCGATGGACAAACCGGACCACGCGGCGGAGGTGGCGGTGGCAGAGGCGCTCGGCATCGAGAGCTATCGCTTTCCGATGCTGGGAGATGGGGAAGGGGATCCAGAGAACTATGTGCTCGCGCTCGACCAGGTGCGTCGTTCCCTGGAGCAGGAGCAGCGTGTGCTGGTGCATTGCACGGCGGGATCACAGCGCACCGGCGCTACGATCGGTCTCTACCGGGTGCTTTTTCAGGGCTGGTCCACGGAGGATGCCGTCAGTGAGATGGCGAAGTACGACTTTGATCCGATTGATGATTTGGACCTGCTGCGCTTCCTCGACAACAACATGAAATTTCTCACCCGTCGCCTCGTGGAAGTCGGTGCGCTGGAAGCGGTGCCGGACCCGCTACCCAGATTCTTTCCAGGTTAAAAAAGCGGCGACCCTGGGGTCGCCGCGGAAGGCGCCTTGAGAAAGAGGCGCTGGGGAGGGATTCCTTTCCTGTAAGAGGGATTCCAGTGCGATTCGAGGGAGGACCCGGCGGCACTCAAAGGTGCACGAAGTCGCCGCGCTTGATGCGGGTGCCTTCCAGCAGCTCGGCCCGGGCGTAACGATCGGTCACTTCGACGATCTTCACCTTGCCGACTTCCCGCTCCACCGTATCCAGCAGCAGCCCGGTGGCAGGGTCGATGAGCGTGCGCACGACCGTCGAGACCTTGTACTGATCCCCCGCCTTCACGCCGCTGGCGCGATCGGCGTTCAGATAGACCTCGCCGGCGTCGAGACTGGCGATCTGAAAACGGCGTGCCGTGGTTCTGAGACCCTCGGCGATGAGCAGCACAGCCTGGCCCAGGGCGTTGCGGGACGCGATGCCGAGCGGCGTTTTGGCAAAGGTGTCACCCCCGATGCTCGCTTCCTTGAAATCGAGGCCGATGGTCCAACCGCCGGTTTTCGAGTCCGCGGTCACGCGATGGGAGAACTTCACCTGGCCGGTGCTCGCGTCGATGACGCTGACATCCAGGCCCACGTGAGCCTTGCTGCCGTTACGACCGAGGCGCAGCCCCAGCGGTGTCTTCGGCAGGGCCATGCCCAGGGTCAGACCGCCGCCGCGCTTGTTCGGGTCGAACTCGGTAATGGTGCCTTTGATGATCACTTCGGCGCCCACGAGGCGGCCAGCCTTCGGTGCGGTATCGCGATTGACGACGCCCGCGAGGCCGAGTTCCTGCTCCCGGAGAATGTCCGAGAGACCGGTACGATCGAGGACGACGAAGCAGTCGGTGCTGTTGAGTGACGTTGCGAGCTGCGCGGCGAGGCCGTCGCCGACGTTGTAGCCCTCGAAGGACGCCATCTTCCCGGTAGCGTAGAAGCCGTAGACGGCCACCCGCGGTTTCAGCCCCGCGCACTGCACTTCCGTGAGCGCCGCTTCCAGGGCTTCGGCGCTCTGCTGCTTCTTCTTCGACTTGGCTTCAGCACCGTCGGCGAAAACGAACATGCCGAGCAGTCCCAGGGCGGTGAGTACGATCAGTTTCGTGGTGCGGGTCATTTTGTTGAGGGCCATCGCTCTGTCCTTGTCTCGTTCGATCTGCATCAGTTACCTGCTTCGTAGGTCACGGCGAGGGGCCGGGAGGTTCACTGATCGCGATCTGCTCCGTCCTCTGCGGTGACTTCTTCTTCAGCCGCCGCCGCTTCCTCTTCCGCAATCCGAGCCGCTTCCTTGTCGAGGAGCGATTCCAGGTAGCGGATCTGCAGTCCTTCAATGCGTGGGGTCACCCCAATGGGGTAGAGGTAGTAGAGCTGCCCGTACTGGAGTGGCAGGCTCCGCAGCGAGTGCTCGGCCATGAGACGCTGAATGGCCGGATCGAAGCGGTCCTGGGCGCGAATCACGAAGCCCGGATGCACGGCGACGCTGGCGCCAGCGAGGGGGATCGCTTCGGCGCGCAGGCCGGCGCCCGTAGTGAAGATCAGCAGCGTGAGGAGCAGGATCGTCTTCATGGCTGACCTCCAGGGATCGTGATGATGTCGCGTTCGGCGTGCACGTTGCTGCCTTCGATGTCGCCTGAGTTGTCGCCACAGATGACGACCGTATTGCCACCGGCGTTGTCGACGTCGACGTCGAGGCAGCGGAACTGCTGCTCGAAACGGACGAGCTGCTGGTTCGTCTGGGCCCTGAGGCCGCTGACCGTCGGGCTGTCGACGCCTCGAGCGTTGTTCTGGGTCACGAGACGGACGTTTGCCCGGGCTTCGTTTTCCTTCTGCGCCCGCTCGCGTTCGTAGGCGAGGCGCATCTGGTGCATGCGGGTCAGAAGGGCTTTCTCCGGACTCACCGCCTGTGCGCCGGGCTGTGCCAGGCCGTGCATGGAAGCGGTGGCGCAGAACAGGAACAGGGCGATGGCGATGGCACCGGTGAGCGTGAGGTCGTTCTTGCGCTGCATGGTGTTTCTCCGTTTAAGAAAAAAGGGGCCCTGCTGGGCCCCTGTGGTGGCGAGCCTGTCGCCGGTGAGGAGCGTCAGTCTTGGATGACCGAGCTCATGGGATCGGCGATGCTGTTTGCAGAGTCGCCGCTCTGGTCTACGGTCGCACCTGCCTGCACGCCGACGCTGCCGCCAACCTGTGCTGAGGTGTTGCCGATCGGGGCGAAGACGCCCTTCGGACCCATGTCGCGACCCGCGAAGGTGTTCGCCTGGCTGATCGGCGCCGTGCTGTGTCCCTGAATGAACAGGTTGTTCTGCGGCAGCTGATTGGTGTTGGTGTTCACCAGAGCCGGGCCGTAGTACACCGTCTCGTCGTTGCCGGCGCTCACGAGGTTCGTGCCGCCTTCAACGCCCACGGAGTGACCGCTGGCAGCGCCGTAGACCTGCGTGTCAGCCTGATGGCCGGCGTCCTGGTCCTGGAACTTGTGCGAAGTCATCGTCGGCGTAGCGATCTGGAAGTCGATGGCCGTGTCGTTGTCTTCCGTGGTCGTCGTGGTGACGTCGTTGTCCTCGCTGGTGCGGTAGACAGACGAGTAATCGTTGTCTTCGCTGACGCTGGAGATCCAGTCGTTGTCTTCCTGGACGCTCGACGTGTAGTCGTTGTCCTCGCTGTGACGCTTGCTGACAGACGACGTGTAGTCGTTGTCTTCCTGTACGCTCGACGTGTAGTCGTTGTCTTCGCTGACCTTGGAAATCCAGTCGTTGTCTTCCTGGACGCTCGACGTGTAGTCGTTGTCCTCGGTCTTGCTCTTGGTGACGGTCGACTCGCTGTTGAAAGAATCGGCGATCTTGATGCGGTCGTCGTCGGATACGGACGACTGCCAGGAGTCGTAGGGACCGGCAGCTGCGCTGCTGGCCGCGATGACGCCGGCAAGAATCAGGCCGATCTGGAAGGGTGCTTTTTTCATCTCGTCTCTCCTTCGGAGGGTCGTTGGCTTCGGATTCGGCGGCTCGCGTCGTTGCGTGGCTGCCTTACCGATTGAGTAACGACCTCGGAGAACGAGGTTCAAAGAAAGTTGAAGAAATTATTCGCCGAGCTGGCTGAAGCTCACGCGGCCGTCCGCGCCAACGTCCATGGACAGCGGAAAGCCCACGGTTTTGTAGCGTCCTTTCTCCACTTCGGTGATGTGCACGACGGCGATGGTCCCTGCCGGCAGCGCCATGGGAGCGACGCGGAAAATACCGCCGGCCGAGCGAATGCCTTCCTTCGGTTCCGCATACCCCATGCTGTGCCAGGCGGGAACATCGATTTCCCGGCGCAGCTGCGTGAGGTAAGCCTCATCCGCGTCGAGCACCATGCGCCGGTCCTCGCCTGGGAGTTGATCCCAGAGGGAGAAGCCGCGGGAGAAGTCGAAGTCTCCGGACTTCGACCAGGAAGAGTTGCTGGTGGTGCGATCGATGAGATTGCCATCCTGGTAGGTGCTGGTGGTTTTGGTCACGGAGACGTTGAGGCTCCAGCTGCCCCAGAGTTCATAGCCGAGATACTGCTCGGGCCAAACGCGCGTGCAGTCCGGCATCTCCAGGAACATGGTGTGGAAGGTGCCTTTGCCTTTGGCTTTGTCCACCTTCGCGGAAAGCACCAGACCGTCTTCGTAGGCCGTGCCGCCGACGCGAATGCGCGCGTCGCCGCTGGGATGATCGATCCTGGCCTTGTGCTTGTTCTTCACGGGATCTTTGAAGAGCTTGGGTTTCTTCTTCGAACCACCGCCGCCGCCGCCGAGGAAACCGCCGACCAGCTGTCCGATGGCGGCGTTCGCGGCAGCTCCCATGAGATCGCCCATGAAGCCGTCGGCGTTGCCGAGATCCAGCGGCGCGGCAGACAGCGCCGTCGCGCAGCGGGTGCTCGCCTCCGTGGCGACCTGTTCTTCGATGGCGCTGAAGTCCAGATCGACGTCCGGAAATGCCGTGGGCTCGGAATACTGAAAACCACCTTTGTCGCTTGGCTGGTAGGCGCCGGGGACGTAACCGACCGGGATGGCGCCAGCCTCGCCTGCCCCGGCGCTGTTGCTCGCGAGGCCAAGGACCAGCAGCAGCGCGAGCCCCGGAAGGGCTAGGTGGCCGGCTGCCGCAATCGGAGTCCTGGCGTGGGTCTGCTCACAGTGTGCTGCCATGGGTTCCTCCCGTGCTGCAGGAAACGGCGTCGGCAGTGGCGGCCGCGGCCGCCTGGCAGGCATCCACCAGGCCGCTGCCATAGTCGGCGTCGGCACCGCTATCGCCCAGATCTCTCGTGTTGCTCTTCAGGACCAGGCCAACCTCGGCGGCGCTCATGAGCGGCCCGAGTTCGCGGAGCAGGGCGGCAATGCCGGAAACATGAGCCGCCGCCATGGAGGTGCCTGACAGTGGCGGATACTGGCCGCTCGGGACGGTGCTGACGATGTCGACCCCGGGGGCAGCGATATCGATGTAGCTGCCACGGTTGGCGTTGGCGTAAAGGCTGTCTGCAACGTCGACGGCCGTAACCGCCAGCACGCCAGGAATGGCCGCAGGAAAGCCCGGCTTTGCATGCTCGCCACCGTTGCCGGCGCCGGCAACGACCAGGCGGTCCTGATCCAGGGCCAGGTTCACGTAGCGGGTCAGCAGCTCATCCGGCGGTCCGGCGAGACTCATATTGATGGTGGCAGCCCCTTCGGTCATGGCCACGTCCAGGGCCTGAACGAGCGAACTCGTCGTGCAGCGGGCGCGAAGGCCGCCTTCGCTCTTCGGATGGCAGGCTTTGATGGGCAGAATCTCTGCGGCCGGGGCAACCCCGTAACTGCCGATGGCGTTGTCGGCTTCCGCGGCGATGATGCCCGCAACGGCCGTGCCGTGGATTTCCGGACCGTAGCCGAAAGTGGTGGTATCAACGGGTTCCCGGACTCGTCCGGCGAGGTCCGGATGCGCGACGTCCACGCCCGTATCGATGACGGCGATGAGCTGGCCGGTCCCGGCTGCCTGCGGATGCAGGGCCAGGGCGCCGGTGCGCGCCGGCGCATAGTTCATGGCGGCGAAGGGATCCGAGTAGCTGCTGACCGGCTGCAGGGCCTGCGTGCCGAACTCAGCGCTGGTTTCGAAGACCCGTTCCGGCTGTGCACCCGTGACCCGCGCATCGAGCGCCATGGCGGCTATCACCGTGAACACGTTCTGAGCAGTCAGATAAACGACCAGGTTTTCGCCTGTGCTGGCAAGGCCGATCTGACGCACCACGGTGAGTCCGTAAGTGGTTGCGACCGGCGTGACGTTGGCGGCATCAACGAGCGCGAGCACGATCCCGGGCAGCCGCGCCGGCTCGATGGCGCTCAAGGGAATCTCGACTTCGCTGCAGCCGGCGCCGATGACGAGGGTGTAGTCGCTCGTGTCTGCGGGCAGTTCGTCTCCCCCCAGATCCAGGCCGCCGACGGCGTTGAAGGCCTTGCTGACGTCAAAGGCGAAGCTCTGCTTCGGCGCCGCTGCGTTACCGGTTGAGTTCGCGACCGCTGACCCGGTGCCTGCCGATGCGCCGCCGGTGGCTTCGGCTTCCGTCGCCAGGGCCCCGTCTGGCGTGTCGCCCGCCGCCCCTGGAGCGCCGACATCTGTTCCAGATGCCTCCAAGGCGATCGTGCCCTCAGCGGTGGGCGCGCTCTGCGTGTCGCCGCCGGGCCCGCGACCGGCGCCGGTGTCGAGGAGACTGAGATCCAGGCTCGGAGTCTGTCCCGCGCCGGCGGCAGCACTTTCTTCGAGCGGCGGTAGCAGCGGTGAACCCTTGCAGGAACCGCCCGCTTCGCTGGGATCGGCGCTTGCGACGCGCTCTGGCGGATTCCGGACGATGCGGGCTTCGATGGCTTCGGCTGATAGTTCGCCGCCGGGGCTTGCGCTGGCGGCGAACTGGATGCCCTGACAGGCGGCGGTGCCGCAGCTCATGACATCACCGGCGCCGCAGAGCTGCCGTTCTGCCTGCGCCCAGTCCTCCTCGTCCATGGGCACTTCGATGAGCGATCCCGCGCCGCGTCCGAGCGGGGTGATCCGGGCACCGTCCAGGCCATGGCGGCTCGAAAACTCCGCAGCGTCCGCTCGCGGTTTCAGCGTGATGGTTCGGGTTGTCGGCGGCAGCTGGATATTAATGCCCTGGTCCCAGGCCGCGGCCTGATCGTCGCCACGCGCGAGCGGACTGGCCAGGGGCAGCAGCAGTGCGGCGATGGCCGTCAGGGCGGTGCGTCTGGCTGTTGCCGATGGGCGGTTCATGGTCCCGCCTCCGCGACTGCCGGGGTCGGCAGAGCCATGCGCATCCGCGCTTCGCGTGTTGTACCGTTCTGATCGACGACAACGAGCCTCAGTTCCCAGGCGCTGGCGCCTCCGGTGCGCTGCGTCAGTGTGTCGAGATCGAGATTGGCGAGCACGCCGTTGCTGACCGGACCACCGATCGGAGCGCCATAGGACTGCCAGTCATAGGGGGAGGGTCCGGCAGGTTCCTCCTGCTTTTTCTTCTTCTTTTTCTTTTTACCTTCTTCCGGAGGCGGCTCCGGAATGGATCCCGGGGCTGCTCGCACGGAGAGCGAGGCGCTCGCAAAGCTTTGTGCATCTGCCTGCCCCTCGATGGCGAGCCAGATTTTTTCTTCAGCCAGGGACAGCTCGACGCCGGTCAGCCGGGCGTGGACATACGCTTCCGGGGCCGCGGCCAGCGCTCGCACGTAGTCCACCCGGCCGTAGCCCGACACCTGATCCACGCCGGGCTCGCCAACGTCGATGGCCGACTGCTCTAGGATTCGCCGCACTTCGGCGGCGTCGAGGGTGGGTCGCGTGGCCATGAGGCGTGAGGCCAGGCCGGAGACCATGGCGGCAGAAAACGAGGTGCCCGAGGCGCGATAGTAGGCATCCTGCTCACCGACGAAGGCCGCTCCTTCGTCGTAGTCCAGAGGATCGGACAGGCCGACGAAATCGGTGTCCTCGGCCCGCAGCGAGAGGACTTCGACACCGGGCGCAAGCACCGAAAGGTGATCGCCGAAGTTGGAAAAGCCCGCTCGCTCGCCGCTCGGATCGCTGGCGCCGACCACGAGCACGCCGGGTAGCGAGGCGTAGCCGCTGTGGGCGGTGGAGAGACCTTTGTTGCCGGCGCTGACGACGATGAGGACGTCTTTCTCCGCCGCATATTCGGCAGCGGCTAGCTCGAGCTCGGTCACCAGCTCGCTGCCGAGGCTCAGGTTGATGACCCGTGCGCCATGGTCCACGGCGTAGTAGATGGCGGCCGCGACGGCGGAACTCCGCGCCTGCCCCACGAAGTTGGCCACCTTCAACGGCATGATGCGCGCATTGCCATCAACGCCGGCGATGCCAAGGCCGTTGTCCGTGCAGGCAGCGATGATGCCGGCGATGTGGGTACCGTGGCCCGAGTGATCCCAGGGATTGTTGTTGCCGTCGACGAAGTTCCAACCGATCAGGTCGTCGACAAAGCCGTTGCCGTCGTCGTCGTAGCCGTTGTCCTGCTCCCGGGTGTTGCGCCAGAGCCGGGCGGCCGCCAGGTCCTGATGTGTGTAGTCGACGCCCGTGTCGATCACCGCGACGAGGGTCGATGGCTCGGCCTGACCGGCGCCGAAGGTGCTCGCTGCATCGGTGTACACCCGCAGGCTGTCCAGCGCCCACTGGTCGGCATAGTCCTGAGACCAGCTGCCGCTGGAAATGGCGAAGGGATCGTTGGGTGCAGCGCCCTGACTGACCCCGGCAGCGGTCACCAGCGTCAGGCTCAGGATCAGAAGCAGAGCAGGCTGGCGGCAGCTCATGGCTGCGGTACCGGCTGCGCGAAGATCACTCGCGGGTCCGCGACCAGAGTACTCGCCAGGGCGGGAACGTCCGCTACTTCCGGCGCCGCCAGCTGATAAAGGCCGAGCGCCGAGGGGCCCGCGACGATCTGCAGACCATGCTCGAGGAGCAGGGCGCGGGCATCCGCCTCACCGATGCCGGGGGCGAAGGTGATGCTCAGGTCGGCCTGCGGGGTGCTGGCGCTGCCGCTGACGGTTTCATAACCGCTGTCGGTCGGCGGGGCGTCCGTAGTGGCCACCAGCACGGCGATGCCGAGCAGCAGCGCAAACTGTCCCGCGATGGCCAGGCGCGCCATGGGCGGCGTCAGCGACCATTGCAGGTTGTCGAGGAGCCGCGATAGCAGCCCCGGCCGTTCCTGCCCGGCCTGACCTCTGGCGCCACTGTTGGCACCGACCTCGCCAACCACGAGAGGCACTTCCGGCGCTTCCTGGGTCACACCGTCGAGCTGATCCAGCGCGTTTTTCAGCAGGGCCGGATTGTAGGCTGGCTCGTCGGCGCCCCGCTCGGACACGGTTTCCGCAAAGAGTGCGACTTCCTCGAGCTCCGCTTTGCTGATCTCTCCGCTATCGACAAAGGCCTGCACGGCCTGGTGTTCGTCTTCCGGCAGTGTGCCGGCAACGAACCAGGGCAGGAGTTCTTCTGCTTCCCGACGATTCATGACGCCATCTCCACGGCATCGGGATCGAAGCCGGCGGCCTCGAGGAATCCTTTCAGCTGTTTTCTGGCGTGGAACATTCTCGTCTTCACGGTGTTTTCCGGACAGCCGACGATTTCGGCGATTTCTCCGTAGCTCATACCCTGAAAGAAGGTGAGTTCGATGACGTCCCGGTGGTCTGTAGACAACCGGCCCAGAGCGTCGCGCACGGCGTCCTTGAGCACTTTGCGGTCGTGTTCCACGGCACCGGTGGTGAGGCCTTCGTCGCTGATCTCCGGGGCTGCATCCACATCGATCGTGTCGAGGGTTTTGCGGCGCACGGCGTTGAGCGCCAGATGCCGGGTAATGCCCAGGATCCAGGTGCTGACTTTCGACCGGCCTTCGAAGCGGGCGGCGGTTTTCCAGACTTCCAGCATGACGTCGTTAGTCACCTCTTCTGCTTTCGTGACATCGGAGATCAGGCGATGGGCATAGCGGAATACGCGTTCGCCGTAGCTCTCGAACAGCTGCTCGAAAGCGCGCCGGTCGCCCTCCGCGATGCGGCTGACGAGCAGTTGCGCGGCGTTATCTGCGATGTCGTTTTCCGACATGCTCCCTGCCTGTCCCTCTCGACGGGGCGGCGACTGCCTGCTGCTCGCCCCTGTCTCGTTCTCATGCCCTTGAGTCACGGCCACTGGAGTTCTGGTTCAAGTGGCTGACAGATCTTTTTTCGGACCCGGGCTCTCTGATCCCGGGCCCGGTTCTGAATCCGGTCATTGCCCGGTTCAGAACGAGGTGTTTTGCGTCTGGAAGGGAGACACGCGCGCCGACCACTGATCGTGGCCCGGCATTGACTGTCTGGTGCTGTGTGCTTCCCCCCGGAACGCCATTTCATTAAACGCCCCTGTCAGAACCCTTTCAAGGTGCCACCTGGCCCGGAAAGCCTGGGATTTTGCGGTTTTTGTGAGCGGAAAAGCACCGGATGCGAAACCAGTTGCGCAGCCTTTGAACCGACTCGAGGGGGATCGTTACTCAAGGTTCGAGAGCGGGGTAAACCCGAAACGATCCGCCGAGGAAGGAACAGGACAATGACTGTACGAGAGAAACTGATGAGTGAAGTGCTGACCAACGCCGAGCGTGACCTGCTCGAGCTTTGGTTCGAAGAGGACGCCGATCCTTATGTCGCGCGCCAGCGGGCCTGGGAAGAAATCAGCCGCCGCGGTCGGCTCGCCGTTCGGCGTTGAGGCAGGTCGGCGAGGCTTTCAGCCGACGCGCGTGTTGGCATCCACCTTGGCGAGCACCTGTGCCTTGAGATCCTCCTTATAGGACTGAACCCGGGCACGGAGTGCGTCGTCTGCACTGCCCAGAATCTGAGCGGCGAGGATGCCGGCGTTTGCGCCACCGTCGATGGCGACGGTAGCTACCGGCACCCCGCGGGGCATCTGCACGACGGACAGCAGCGCGTCTTCGCCGCCGAGGGCAGTGGCGTTGACGGGCACACCAATCACCGGCAACGGGGTCAGGGCCGCCACCATGCCTGGCAGATGCGCCGCGCCCCCGGCACCCGCAATGATCACCCTCAGGCCTCGCTCGTCCGCGGTCCGGGCGTACTCGAAGAGCCGGTCCGGGGTGCGGTGGGCGCTGACGATGGTGCGTTCGAAGGACACCGCAAAGTCCTCGAGAATCTCTTCTGCAGCTGCCATGACCCTGAGGTCCGAGTCGCTGCCCATGATGATGCCAACTTGTGCGCTCATGTCAGGCCGCCGGACCCGTTTCAACGAGGCTGTTCAGCGCCGTGCTGGCCCGATCACGGGCCACGGCAGGGTCGGCGTCGAGGCTCGTGATGTGGCCGATTTTGCGCCAGGCTTTCGTCGGCGCTTTGCCGTACCAGTGCACGTGCACGTCACTCTCCAGTTCCAGGGATTTTGGCTTGCCGATCTCACCCTCCGTGAGGTCGATGTGCTTGCCGGGTTCGGCGAGCAGGTTCTTCATGACCGCCGGGCGCTTCAGACCCGTGGCGCCCAGGGGCATGCCGAGCACCGCGCGCACGTGCTGCTCGAACTGACTGGTCGCACAGGCTTCCATGGTGTGATGGCCGGCATTGTGCACGCGCGGCGAGATCTCGTTGATGAGCAGTACGTCGTCCGGGAGCAGAAACATCTCAACGGCAAAGAGCCCGGCCGTGCCCAGACCCTTGATGGCGGCCTCGGCGATTGCCCTGGCTCGAGTTGCGATGTCTGCGCTCACGGTCGCGGGGGCCATGACCTGATCGAGGATGTTGCCGGCAGCGTAGAACTCGAGGCTCACCGGGTCGTAGCAGGCGAGTGCACCGTCCTGCGCCCTGGCCACCAGCACGGCAAGCTCCCGGCGTTCCGCGAGATAGGGCTCGACCACCGTTGGCACGGGCCAGAGAGACGGGAATTCGGCCTCCGAGTGGATCACCTGCACGCCGCGGCCGTCGTAGCCGCCGGTCTGGGCTTTCTGTACGAATGGCAGACCGAGCTTCCCGGCGATTTCGCCGGCGTCCAGCTCCTCCGGTGCGAGCGCGAGGAACAGCGCCGTGGGCAGCCCTTCGCGGACCAGCCACTGCTTCTGCAGCCCTTTGTTCTGCAGCAGACGCAGGACCTCTGGATCCGGCGCCACCGCCACTTTTCCAGCGTTTGCGGCGTCTGCGAGGCGCGTGAGAATGTCCGGCGCGATCGCTTCGATCTCGAAGGTAATGCAGTCGACCTCGTCGATGAGCCGATCGATGAGTGCGGGGTCGTTCCAGTCGCCTGCGTAGAATACGTCGGCCTCCGCCGCCGCCGAGCAGTCGGCGGCCGGGTCGATGACCGTGCTGTGTACCTTGAGCGTCCGGGCCGCGCGGCACAGGAAAGCGCCGAGTTGGCCGCCACCCAGAACACCGATTCGAAGCGGCGCCCCCGAGGCGCCGGCTGTGGCTGTCATGGGATTCTCCGGCGGCAGCGAGGACCATTGGGGACCAGCGCTGGGATTCGTCTGTAAGCGGGGAGCGGGATCATAAGGGTTGGGAGTCGCCGATTTTTTCGGATATCGGATGTCGACTCATCGAGAAACAAGAAGGGATTATTCCGGATCTCCGGAGATGTCGCTCCTCGGAAAAGCCGATGCGTCGCTCAGTTAGAATCGGCTTTTGCGAAGGCCTTACCCGCGGGACCCTCCGCGCCTCCAGGACTGTACGCCGGCCCGACCCACGGATGTCAGTGGGACAAGAACACAAAGCCCGGGTCGCGGTTGAGAAGTAAGGCTGAGATGGACTCCAAGCACTCGAATAAGGACACCGGACCAGGTGGCGAAACACCGCGCACCCTGGCAGACCACGTGCGTGCGGCCTGGCAGGCCTGCCGCTCCTTTACCGAGGCGGCACCCCCCGCCTACCTCAAGGCGTCCGGCCAGTGCTGGGCTGAGCTCACCGAGTCCGATTTCGAAGCAGTCAGCGGTGACTGGGTCGCCAGCTGGCAACGGCTGCAGACCAGAGAGCAGGGCGACCCTTCCCCTGCCGAACTCGGCCGTGTGCTCCGCCCTGCTCAGTCCCCTGCAGAACGGCTTGTCGCCTATGCTGCTGCGGTACAGGTGGTGGGGACTGAAAGCGCCGGGGACCGAGTTCTGCTCGCCAACACCGCGGAACACCTCGGCGTTCAGGGTCTGCTCCGGCGCCATGTGGAGGGCGCCTGCCAGCGGCATGGCACGAGGCCGGGTTCCCGCCACGCCGCCTGAACGTCCGCGCTCGACTGCACCTGAGCTCAGCTGCTACCGCGGAACCTCCTGATTCTGTACCCCGCTGCCCGTTCGCCGGGTCACCGTTAGAATGACCGGACTTTGCCTTTGCATGCCTGCTGAGGCTGAGCGCTGAAGAAGGGTCGGGGAGGAAGTTGCTGTGACTGATAGCGCGTCTGTAAATGCGGGCGAACCACCGCTGGCCGGTCTGCGCGTGGTCAGCTGTGGTGCGGGTCCGGCGCTGGGGCTGGCGGCGATGATCCTTGCCGACTTCGGTGCCAGTGTGCGTCGTTATGAGGACCCCGAATACCAGGCGCTCGACGCGGTGCCCTCGGCTCGCATGTGGCTGCGGGGCAGTACGCCCGGTACCGATCTCGACGCTGATCTGAACTGGGCGGACGTGGTGTTGCTCATGAGAGCCAACGGGATTCCGGGGCTCACGGAGCAAAAGGTCCGAGACGCCAATCCGCAGGCAATCTGTGCCGTTCTCGAAGCTGGCGAGGTTGGGTCTCCGCTGCCCCCCTACGATGCCGTACTGGCAGCGAAAACCGGTCGCATGCAGAACCTGACCGGCATCCTGCCGGCACCGCAGCCGCACTTTGCTGCTGTGCCGGTCGCCATCCATGCAAGCGCCCAGAATCTGGTGGCCGGGGTGCTGGCCGCGCTGTATCAGCGCCTTCAGGGATCTGGTGGACAGGTGCTCCGCACGAGTCTGGTTCAGGGCCTCATGCCTTACGACCAGGGTCAGTCGCTTCTCGAACAGGTCCGCCCGGAGCGACGCCAGCCCGACCCCGGTCAGCTCATGCCGACCCTGAACTACCATCCGGTCCAGTGCGCAGACGGACGCTGGCTGCAACTCGGCAATCTGCTGCCGCATCTCTTTGCGAACTTTCTCCGCGTGGCGGGTATCGAGCAGATCCTCGACTGGCTGCCGGAGGAGCGCGAGCGGGCCAGGGATCTGATCCTCGAAACCATGCAGACGAAAACCGCTGCCGAATGGATGACCCTGTTCGAAGCCGATGGCGGTGTCGCAGCACACCCCTATCTTCGGGCCGGAGAAACGCTTCGCGATCCAGACATGACAGCCAACGGACACGTGGTGGAGCTGGGTGAGGTCACACAGCTCGGGCCGCTGGCCCGGCTGACTGCAACCCCGGCAAAGGTCACCCTCGAGGCCAAGGCGGCAGGGCCGACCCGTTGGGATTTTCGAGGCGACGGTGCCGAACCCCAGTCGCTGCCGCTCGAGGGCGTCACGGTGCTGGAGCTGGCAACGATCATCGCCTCTCCCCTCGGCGCCTCTTTTCTCGCGGACATGGGGGCTCGAGTGATCAAGGTGGAAACCCTCGGCGGCGACCCCTTTCGACATATGGGCGGTGGCATTGGCGCCGCCCGCTGTAATCAGGGCAAGGAAAGCATCAGCGTCGATCTGAAGACGCCGGCCGGCCGCAGGATCGTTCAGGCGCTGGCCGAGCGAGCGGACATTCTCATTCACAACTTCCGCCCTGGGGTGCCTGGGCGTCTTGGCATCGACTATGAGACGCTGGCAGCGATCAATCCCGGGCTCGTCTATCTATCCGCCAATGGTTATGGCCCCCTGGGTCCAGGTGCGCTGCGGCCGTCGACGCATCCGATCCCCGGCGCCGCCATGGGCGGCGCGGCTTACCAGGCCGGTGGGGCACCCGAAGAGCTCCTGAGCCTCGAAGATCTGCGCGAGTGGTCCCGGCGGCTCATGCGGGCCAACGAGGTGAACCCGGATCCGAATACCGCCGTTGTCGTCATGACCGCGAGCCTGCTCGGGCTGGTGGCCCGGTCGGTGACCGGGCGCGGGCAGCAGATCTTCGTGGACATGTTTGCCGCCAACGCCTACGCCAATTTCGACGATCTGCTGGAATTTCCGGGTAAGGGGCCTCGGGCCGCGCTCGGCGCAGGACTCACGGGTCCGCACCCGCTGTATCGGCTTTACCCGGCTCAGGAAGGTTGGGTGTTCCTCGGGGTTCGTCGGCCTGTCGAGTGGGATACGTTCTGTCGGCTCACCGGCTTCACAACGACGGCCGATCCATTTACTGCCGAGTCCGATGCGCTCGCCGTCGAGCTCGAGGCACTCTTCAAAGGTGAACATGCGGACCACTGGGAAGCGCTGCTCAGTCCCGCGGGGGTGGGTTGTGTGCGCGCCGATGCGCTGAACACGGGCGAGTTCTTCGCCGGGCCCGGCGCTGATGCGTGGATGACGCCCGTCGCGCACCCCGAACTCGGCAGCTACCGGCGCCATCGGCCCATGGTCGACTTTGCTGCGCGCAACGACGCCCTTCAGGCCGGCGTTCGCTGTGGTGTGCATGGCGCGGCGCTGCTCAGAGAACTCGGCTACGAGGACGCCGGGATCGACGCCCTCTTTGCCCAGGGTGTGCTTTACGCGGCGGACCGCGAGAGCGCAAACGGCCCCTAGAAGTTGGCCGCTTTCGGCGCCGCTGCCATCAGTTCGCCGATGAAGAATCCGCGCCGCTGCATGCCCGCCTGGAACTCGTCATAGAAGTTCTCCGGCACCGAGCCCCGGACCACGTCGCTGCCGACGAGCGCCCTGGCCCAGGCAGAAACCCGTGGGAACTCGTCGAGAAGACTCGTCTCGAGCCACTGGTCCACATAGAGAAAACGCTGCAGGAAAGGCGCGTAAGCTGCATCGACCAGAGACAGCCCCGGTCCGTTGAAAAAGGGGCCATCGTTGCCCCGTTCGCGCTCGATGGCCTCCTCCAGCTTGCCGAGACGTTGTCTGGCGCTGTCGAGGCGGGTTGCCCGGTCCTCGTCGGTTTTGGCGTAGTAGATGCCGCTCAGGCCGCCCGTGAAGGTGGAGATCCAGTCGGTCCAGGCCCGATTGCGGGCCCGCTTTATGGGATCGCTCGGGTGCAGGGCCGGTGCTTCCATCTCTTCGAGAAACTCGGCGATTGCGTTCGATTCGTAGAGGGGTTCCCCCTCCACCTGAAGCACGGGCACCTTGCCGTGCGGTGAGATGGCCAGGAACCAGTCCGGTTTGTTGCGCAGGTCGATGTAGGTGACCTCGAAGGGGATGTCTTTCGCACGCAAAACGATCACGGCGCGCTGCACCCAGGGTCAGGTCACGGAGCTGACGAGATGGTACTTCGCCATGGCTTGCCTCGTGGTGGGTAGTGGAGGCCATGAGCATCGCGCGATGGGCTCGGCCGCGCAAGGGAGCGATTGCGGGTAGACTGTTCGCGAGGGAGACGTGCCATGGTTGAAACCAAGGAAGCAGGCGGTCCAATGCGCCTGATGCTCGGCCGATGATTCGCGGCAGCTGTCATTGCGGCCAGGTTCGTTTTTTTCTCGAGTCCCACCGTGATTTTCTGACGGCCTGCAACTGCTCCGTGTGTCGCCGCTACGGGGCGCTCTGGCTCCACTGTGATGAGCAGGATGTGGCGCTCGACTGTCCGCCAGACGCCACCCGGCAGTACATCTGGGGCGATGAACTGCTGGCCTTTCACAGCTGTGCCAACTGCGGCTGCGTCACCCACTGGTCCAGTGTCAAGGGCACGGAACACATGGCCGTGAACGCTCGTCTGGCGGAACCGGAACAGCTCGCCGAACTCCGGGTGCGCCACTTCGACGGCGCAGACACGTGGGAGTATCTGGATTAGCCCCGGGAACTGTGCGCCGCAGGAGCCATGCGCTAGGCTAGCTGACCCGCGCTGCACGGTTGCGGCGCGAGGCGAGTGACTGGGGAGCACCAATATGACTGTCGTCGAGACCACCAGAGGACCGATCGAAGGCCGCGAACGGGATGGCACGCTGCTCTTTGCCGGGGTGCCTTATGCCGCACCGCCCGTCGGCGAGGCGCGCTTCAAGGCTGCGCGCCCCCATGAGAGTTGGGAGGAAGTCCGCTCAGCCAAGCGCTTCGGTCCTGCCGCGCCGCAGGTGCCGAGTGGCGGGCTCACGGACAGCGCCGCGGTGCGCTGGGACGAAGACTGTCTGACGCTGAACATCGCCACGCCAGGGGCCGATGGCGGTCAACGCCCGGTGTTGCTGTGGATTCACGGCGGTGCCTATCGTACCGGCCAGGGTGCCATTCCCTGGTATGCGGGGGCCCGCTTTGCGCAGCAGGGCGACATCGTCGTCGTGAGTATCAACTATCGCCTGGGCGCTCTGGGTTTTCTCGATCTCACCCATCTCGGGCCGGACTATGCGCTTTCAGGGGTTAATGGCCTCAACGATCAGCTCATGGCCCTGCGGTGGGTGCAGGAGAACATCGATCGTTTCGGCGGCGATCCGACCCGCGTCACCATCGCCGGTGAATCCGCCGGTGGCTTTGCGGTGTCCACGCTCCTCGCCAGTCCGGAGGCCCGCGGGCTGTTTCGTGGCGCCATTCCGCAAAGCGGCGGCGCGCAGCACACCCTGCCGAAAGCGGCGGGCGAACTCTGCGCCGAGCGATTCATGACGGCGGCTGGTGCCGACACGGAAGCGGCACTGCTGGCGCTCTCTGCGGAGGACGTGCTTGCTGCTCAGAATTCGGTTGCCGCGGAGATCGGCGACGACCGACGAGCCGTCGAGCTCTTTGGCGTGCCGGTGTCACCTTTCTATCCGGTGGAAGGCAACGCCGTGGTACCCGAGAGTCCGCTTGCGGCCATCGCCGCCGGTGCCGGTGGGGACGTTGCGGTGCTCACCGGCAGCAACGGCGACGAGACGACGCTCTGGGGCTACGGTGAAGTGGATGAGGCCAAGCTCGAGCGTTTTGCGGCCACCTATGCTGCAACGGAAACCCTCGCTGTTTATCGACAGACCCGACCAGAGGCAACGCCGGAGGCGCTGCTCATTGCACTGACGACAGACCACATGTTCCGCATTCCGGCGGTCCGTCTGCTGGAAGCCCGTCTCGAAGCAGATGCTGCCGCTCCCGGCTGGCTCTATCAGTTCAACTGGCGCTCCAGGGCTTTCGAAGGCCGGCTCGGGGCCACCCACGCCCTGGAAATTCCCTTCGCCTTCGACAACCTCGATAAACCCGGCGTCGACATTTTCATCGGTCCCGGCGACCGACCGCAGCACGTTGCAGATGTCATGCACGGCGCCTGGACGGCCTTCGTGCGAACGCTCGATCCGGGTTGGGCGCCCTACGACCTCACCACACGGACGACGATGCTCTTCAATGACGAGTCGGCTCCGGTGGCAGATCCGAGTGCCGCAGAACGGCAGGCCTGGACGGGCATACGCTGAGTCGAAGCTGCTTATACGCGAGGTAACCATCAGTAAGGGAGCTCCTGTGGAATACCCCACCATCGAGCATCGCTACGAGCACGTCGTCTTTGACAGTGCCCGTTGGGCGGATTTCAAAGCGCGGCCCGATGACATTTTTATCTGCACGTCCTATAAGGCCGGAACGACCTGGACGCAGATGCTCTGTGCGCTGCTGATCTTCAGGAACGCGGACTTCGGGCGGCCACTTACGACGATCACCCCCTGGCTCGACCTGAAGGCGACGCCCATCGATGAGCTGCTGGCCATCTATGAGGCGCAGACCCACCGACGGTTCATCAAAACGCACACCCCCCTCGACGGATTGCCGTACTTTCCCGAGGTCACCTATGTCACCGTCGGCAGGGATCCGCGGGACGTCTTCATGTCCATGCTCAACCATCTGCAGAACGGCAACCCAGAGACCCAGGCGCGTCTTTTTGGCGAGCCGGAGGAGCCGCCGCCACCCATGCCGGAGGATCCGAACGAGCTGTTCCGGATCTGGCTGACGACGCCGAGTTTCGACTGGGAGGAAGACGGCTTCCCCTACTGGTCGCATTTTCGCCACGCGGAAACTTTCTGGCGTTTCCGACACCTGCCGAACGTGCATCTCTTCCACTACAGCGACTACAAGGCCGACCTCGTCGGCGAGATGCGCCGGCTGGCAACGGCGCTTGCCATCGAGATCGACGATGAAGAGCTTGCCGCGCTGGCCGAAGCGGCGGGTTTTGACGCCATGAAAGCCAGGGCCGACGAGCTGGCGCCGGACGTCGATCACAACATGTGGACCGACAACGGTGCGTTCTTCAACAAAGGACAGAGCGGACAGTGGTCCGGCGTGCTGACCGCGGAGAGTCTTGCGCTTTACGAGCAGAAGAAAGCCGCGCAGCCGGGCCGCCTCGGGGAGTGGCTGGAGCGGGGCAGTCGCGTGGTCGGCGATCCGCGGACGCTCTGAAGCTCAGCGGTCGTTCAGAACAGAATGCCGGTGAAAGCCCCACAACCGCCGGGCTCGCTTTCCGAAAACAGCGCTCAGTTCAGAATCAGCCCTCAGTCCGTAAAGAGAAAGTAGTCGTAGAGTGTCCGCGCCGCTTCGGCGATGGCTTGCTCTCCGACCTCGACGTCAAAGGTCGACGTGCCGCGGGCGAACACGGCGAGGACGACCGTGCCGCGACCGTCCGGGAGTTCGATCACACCGACGTCGTTGACGGTGCCGCCGAGGGTTCCCGTCTTGTGCGCCAGGGGCAGCTGTTGTGTCGGCATCCGCCCGGAAAGACGCTGACTGCCCGTCAGGCAGCGCCCCATGATCGCGCGCAGGGTTTCCCCGTGATTCGCCGCGAGATAGGCGTCCTGCCAGAGACCGCCGAGGAGCTCGACCATCGCATCCGGGGTGCCCTGGTCCCGAGGGTCCTCGAGCAGTGCGGTGTAGAAGGCTGACCAGTCTTCGTCTGTCAGGTCGTCGAAGGTTGCCGCCGCGTACTGATCTGCCATGGAACCGGGTTCTCGAGGCATGCCCATGTAGTCGCGAATGAGATCGGCGGTTGATCGGTCCACCCGAATGCCTTCGATGCCCTGAGCCTGCAGCCAGGCCGTGACGGCCTCACCACCGCCAATGACCCGCAGAAGCACATCCGTGGCCGTGTTGTCGCTCTGAATGAGCGTTGCTTCCATGAGATTGAGGAGCGAGAGCTGAATGCCGTCGTGGGGGAAAAGCCGGGTGATGGAGGAGGAGACGACCTTGTCTTCAGCGCGCACTTCGATGAGTGCTTCGAGGCTCAGGGTTCCTGATTCGACCAGATGAAGGGCGTAGGCGGCCATGGGCACTTTGTAGGTGCTTGCCAGCGGAAAACGCTGATCGCTCGCGAGTTGCACCCGACGGCCGCTTTCGAGGTGCAGAGCGCTCACACCCAGAGTCACTCCCGCTGCCTCCGCATGACGGCGCAGTTCGGCGACCGGGTCGATCGCGGCTGCGAGTGCCGGACCGGCGACGGTCAACAGGATGAAAGCGAGAAGCCGAAGTAGATGGCTGAGAGGAACCGATCTGTTGTCTTTAACAAGACAGTCTACGGTATTGCTGGTGCCGGTCATGCGCGTCTTGAATCCCTGCCAGTGAGGCTTCAGTCTACGTTCCAGACCGTTGGGGAGGAACCATGGACACCTTCGATCACCCTGAATCGTTCTTCAGATACTGGGAAGCGCCGAGGCCTTGCCACGCGATAAACCCTGCAACGCATCCGTCGTTGCTCTGAGATTCGGCTGAGAGGTGTGACAGATCACGAATCCCCAATCGATCTGACCAGCGTCGACACGGTGCTGGCCACGGCGCGCTCCGTGCGTCGCAAGCTCGACTTCGAACGGCCGGTGCCGAGAGAGTTGCTCCTCGAGTGCGTGGACATCGCCACCCAGGCACCCACGGGTCTTGGCGGCGAGAGCTGGCGTTTTCTCGTGGTCATGGACGGATCGAAGAAGCAGGCGCTGGCGGCGCTCTATAGTCAGGTGCTCGACGAGTTGGCCGTCGCCCGCGGCGTGGCGATTAAGCCCACCCAACGGGCGCTGGTTGATCGCCTGCACGAGATTCCGGCCATGGTGTTCGTCTGTACCACCGCGGAGGGCCCGAGCGAGGAGATCGCTGGCCAGGTGGCCTACTACGGGTCAGTGCTGCCGGCAGCCTGGTCATTCATGCTGGCACTCAGGGCGCGGGACCTGGGCGCCACCTGGACGACGCTGTTGTCCAGCCGGCAGGCGGAGGTCGCCGCTATTCTCGACATTCCTGACTCGGTGGTAACCACCGTGATGCTGCCCGTTGGCTTCACGAAAGGTGCCCGCCTGAAACGCGCAGAACGCCTTGCTGCTGAGCACGTCACTTTCTGGGACAGCTGGGGGTCCGTCGAGTGAGCTGGAGTGAAAAAGGCACCTGAGTCAGACGCCCGTGAAGACTACTCGAAATTGACGTCGAGACGATCCTCGCCGTCGATGAGTTCGTCGACTTCCGCAAACGCCCGGAATTCGATCTCGTCCATTCCGGTCTCCGGATCGTCCCGGGTGCCCTGGCAGGTGAATGCCAGGCTGTAGTTCCACACAACACTCTGAGACTGAATCGCAGAGCTCAGTGCTGCGGTAATTTTTTCCCACTAAATCAGATGGTTGCGGCTGTGGTCCCGTTCCGCTGACCGGCTGCATCGGGGTCAGGTGCGGTCCTGCACAAAATTACCATTATCCTTCAATTCGCAGAGCTGTGACCAAGCTCCGGTTCAGCTGTGACAGCACGCTCGGCGCAGTGGATTCCGAACGAATAGCTTAGGCCCATCGATAAGCAGTAGCCGGTTGGGGACGACCGGTTTTGTCGAAGGACCAAAAATCATGTGTATCTCGTTCGGGCGCCTGTTCGCCCTGGTGCTTTCCTGCGCCTGTCTGTTCCTCACCGTGGAAGCCAGCGCTCGCTGGACCTCTGAGCCGAAATTGTCTTTTGCAGCGGACAGGGCTGCCTATGAAGCGGGTGAGCGCGCGCAGCTCAGCTGGGCAACCGTGGATGCGCGCAGCTGTGAAGCCAGCGGCGCCTGGACGGGTCGACAGAAGCGCTCCGGTGCCGTCTGGACTGAGCCGCTCACCGAATCGAAGGTCTACCATCTGACCTGCAGCAATCGAAAAGCGTCAGTGAGCGCAACGGTTGAGGTAACGGTGGCCTCTGCCTCGGAACCAACGCCGGAGCCCGAACCTGCACCGGAGCCCGAGCCTGCACCGGAGCCCGAGCCTGCACCGGAGCCCGAGCCTGCACCGGAGCCCGAGCCTGCACCGGAGCCCGAGCCTGCGCCGGAGCCCGAACCTGCACCGGAGCCCGAGCCTGCACCGGAGCCCGAGCCTGCACCGGAGCCCGAGCCTGCACCGGAGCCCGAGCCTGCGCCGGAGCCCGAGCCTGCACCGGAACCCGAGCCTTTGCCGGAACCCGAGCCTTTGCCGGAGCCGGAAGCGACGCCGGTTCCCCAGACGGACGCTACTCAGACCTTGAGCGACTCCGTCGTTGCACTCTACGATTTTAGCGCCGGTGAAGGAGAAGTCGTTTGGGATCGGTCAGGCGTCGGGGAAGCTTTGAATCTTCAGATGAGTGGCGCCGCGCTACGTTGGTTACCTGAGGGTGGACTGGCGTTCGACGGGGCAGCGACTGTTGCCTCCGTTGAACCCGCTCACAAGCTGATAAACGCAATCAAGCGATCGGGCGAGGTTACGTTGGAAGTCTGGATGAAGAGCGCGGACGCCGGGCAGTGGGGGCCGTCGAGAATTGTTGCACTATCTGAAGATGGGTATCCGAACGGTGGAAACATCATGCTGGGGCAGGGCTCCACCAAAGAATCTCTGACGGACAACTTTAGTGTTCGCTTTCGGAGTACCAACACGGATCAGTACGGAAAGATTGGTATGTCTACGCAGGGTGGACTAGTTTCTCTGGACAAGCAGCACATCGTGTTGACTCGGAATACAAACGGCCTGCTACGACTCTATGTAGATGGGGTGATCCGCGAGGTTGCAGAAGACACTGGAGCTCTTTCTAGCTGGTCCGCGATCGCGCAACTCGCGATTGGGAACGAACCGGATGGGCAGCGGCCATTCACTGGTGAGATTTACCGAGTTGCTTTCTATGATGTTGCTGCGACAGAAGACACAGTTCATGCGATGCTTGAAGCTGGGTTGCCGTTGACCGAGCGGGCTGCCGTTTGGCCGCCGTCTCTTCAGCTAACTGTTGATTCGGCAACAGTAGTTGCAGGTGCTTCAGTGACAATCGCATGGTCCTCGTCTCATGCTGACCAGTGTATTGCGGATGGTGATTGGTCTGGCTTGTATGAGCCAAGCGGAGCGGAGGTTGTTGGACCGATTTACTCAGCTTCAGCCTTTAGGCTCCGATGCGAAGGAGTCGGCGGTTTCGTGGAAAAGGAGCTTCTGATTGGACTTCAGCCGTCAGAGGAAACGCCAGCACCTGAAAGTGGAGTTGTAGAAGAGGAAACGGTCTCGGCACCTTCCGTTGGTTTCAATGTCAACGCTCAAACGCTTGCGGCTGGCGGCTTGGCCAACTTGAGCTGGAGTTCGACTGGTGCCGACAGCTGTGCAGCAGGCGGGGGCTGGTCAGGCGCTCTGCCGACGAGCGGAACCCGTGAGGTCGGGCCGCTCGACCGGGCGACGACGTTCTCGCTGAGCTGCACCGGACCGGGCGGCACGGCGATGGAAATGCTGTCGGTCAGGGTTGTGGGGACGGTCGCGCTGCGTTGGCAGGCGCCAACGGAGAATGTCGATGGCTCACCGCTCAACGACCTTGCCGGTTACCGGATCTATTACGGAGCCGACAGCCGTTCTTATTCGAATACCGTCGAAGTGTCAGATCCTGGTAGCACGGAAGCGTCGTTTACCGCGCCTTCCGGCGACTACTACGTGACCATGACGGCCCTCGACGCCGAAGGTAACGAGTCGGCCTACTCGAACGAGATCGTTAAAGCCGTACCCTGATGACTGGAACCGGGATGGGCGGCGCTGGCCGCCCGTCTCTTCGAGCGCCAGCCCTCAGCCTTCCGCCGTCAGCACCAGCGTGCCCGTCGTCGATAGCGTACCGCCGGTACCATTCACCACGCAGGTCGTTGCGCTCGTCTGCTTACCTTCAATGCCGTTCACCCCATCCTCGGCGGTGCCCGAAAGCTGTCGATAGGCTTCCACCAGGAGCTGCATGCCGTACATGCCCGAGTGATTGAACGACAGGCCGCCGCCGTTGGTGTTGATGGGCAGCCTGCCGCCGGGAGCGGCGTGCCCTTCCTTCCAGAGCGTGTGACCTTTACCCCGGGGCGCCAGGCCCAGCATTTCGGCGGTGATGGCGGCGGTGATCGTGAAGGAGTCGTAGATCATGGCCATTTCCATATCCTCGGGACCGAGGCCGGCCATTTCGTAGGCCGTGGCGGCCGAGCGCGCTGCGGACGTTGCGGTGAAGTCTTCCATCTCCAGCATGTTCGAATGCCCCATGGACTCACCGGCCCCAGCGACCCAGACGGGGTTCGTGCGCAGACTGCGGGCGATTTCCGGCTTGGCGACGATCACGGCGCCGCCGTGGTCCGTGACGATGCAACAGTGAAAGAGCGTCAGGGGCCAGGCGATGAGGCGCGCATCCATGACGTCCTGCACGGTGATGGGTCCGCCGAAGGGATTGGTGTCCTTGGAGAACATGAGAGCGCGGGGGTTCTTCAGGGCCCACTGGCGGGTGACCACGGAGATGTGCGCAAAGTCCTCCGGCGTGGTGCCGAAGCGGTGCATGTGCCGGACCATGGCGTGGGCATACTGACTCGGTGCACCGAACACGCCATAGGGCATGCTCATCTCAATGGCTGGATCGATCTCTCCCGGTGCCATGTTGCCCCGTGGGCCGCCGGCGCCGCGGTAGGACCAGCCGGCCTGGCCATGACTGATGAGGGCAATGTCGATGATGCCGGCGTGGATCGCCGCGAGGGCGTGGTGCACGTGCATCTGAAAGGAGCAGCCGCCGACGGAAGTCGTGTCGATGTATTTCGGTCGGAGGCCCAGATGCTCTGACAGCTGGCTGGACCAGCCGGCCGAAAAGACCCCTTCGATGTCCGAGATGGGGATACCCGTCTGCACGGATACGTTCTTGATGGCCTCGATGTGGTGCTGGAGCGAGGTGACTTTCGGGCCCCGCTCCTCGGGGTAGCCGATTTCGTTCGATTCGGCGGCGCCAACGAGGGCGGCAGCGTGTCTGAGATTCGCACCCATGTCAGTTGGCCTCCTCGATGACCCGGAAGAAGGGGATGTGCGTGTCCTCGTCGGCTTCCTCGAATTCCACCTGGACTCTGGCGCCGATCTGGATCTCTTCGGGTTTTTCCGGGTCCACGCCGCGCAGCACGGTCATCATTCGATCGCCTTCGTTCAGATCGATGAAGGCAGTCACATAAGGGACTTCTTCCGCCCAGCCGCCAAAAGCGCGGTGCTGCACGGCATAGGTATGAACGCGACCTTCTCCGCTCGCCTCGATCCACTCGAGCTCCATGGCGTGGCAGAAGGGGCAGATCAGGCGCGGGTACCAGTGCACGCGATTGCAGTTCGTGCAGCGGGGCAGCATGAGTTTGCCGGCTTTGGCGCCTTCCCAGAAAGGCGCCGTATGCTGGGCTTTTGGTGGAATAGGCTTGTTATAGGCCACTGATGCGATCCCCATGTCACGAGCAGGAAAGGCACCATAGCACGGTGCCAGCCTGCAGGGGCGCAAGCCTCGGGAGAGGCGTCAGTCGGTTGTTGTTTGCGAGCCGACGGTGCCAGGCAAACGCTGGCACCGGAGGAGTCAGTCGTTCTCGACCAGGCCGGCCAGCTCCGCCGGGGTGAGCTGGAAAGCTTCCGCCACCATGTTGAAGAAGGTGATCTCTTTTTTGGTGACTCTGGCGTCGCTGACGATTACTTCCGCGAGGGCTTCGGCGATGGTGATCCGATCACCCACGTCGAGCACGCGACCGGCACGGGTGAGGTACTTTTCCAGCGGCTCGCTCTCGAAAAGCTTGGAGTTGGCCTGCACGCGGACTTCCGCATCGGTAATTTCCTCGCCGGTTACCCGCTCGAGGATCAGCCGTACCGTTTCGATTTCCACCGGTTTGATGTTCGTATCGGAAGCGGTGGCCCGGGCCAGGGTCATCACGGCGACTTCCTTGAAGAGCTCCTGCTTTTCTTCTTCTGTGGGCTCACCGCCGCCAAAGATCTTCAGGATGTTGCTGAAATTGCTGATGCTCATGGGTGTGTGAGTCCTCGGTGTCGGTCCCTTCTGAGTGCGTTCGACGCCGCCGCGGGTTGCTCAATGTGCGCAAGCGGCGCCTGTGCCCCTTCCTGCCACCCCTCCCCGGGGGGCTGATCGGGGCCGAGTATACACCAGAGCCCTCGGCCGAAAGCCACCTGTAGCCACTATGGGAAGGGGATGGTCGGTCCTGTGGAGGACCTGTTTCGAGCAGGGCGAGTGAAACGCGGAGAACTGATCGGGCGCCGCTCGGGCGCCCGCTTCAGTGGGACTTCAACCAACGGCGGCGAGCAGCGGGGACTGTTCCTGAGTAGCGGTTTCTTCGAGGCGATTGGCCGTGGAGAGAAACCCGTGGACGTCGGTCATGGGCAGATACACGATGGCCGGGCCCTCGGCCGTGCGGCGGCTGCAGCGGGCGAGGCCGGTTTCCGAGTCGGTATCGAGCACGAAGTGAATGGCGTCGTCGTGGGTGAACACGCGACCTATGATTTGCGCCTCAATGGAGCGGATGTACTGTTCGGTCATGGCGCGCAGTATGCTGACCTTGTTCACGGCAGACTGTGACCCTGGTCCGTCCTTACACCGGTTTTACAAAGCCGGATTTGTGAACGCCATCAGAGAGGAATGGAAGAGAGGAACGGAGGAGCGCTCTATGGACAGCCTCGGGCCCGGTACCTATCTGTCCCGCTGCCATTGCGGTCGTGTTGTGCTCGAAGTCACGCTCCCGGAAGGGCTCGTCGATCTGCGGCGTTGCGACTGTTCCATGTGCCGGCGCCGCGGCGCCATCGTTGCCTCTGTGGACAAGGGCAATCTGCGTGTGCTTCAGGGTAAGGAGTTGCTCAGCCTCTACCAGTTCAACACACGGGTGGCCGAGCATTACTTCTGCTCGAATTGCGGGATCTACACCCACCATGGTCGTCGCTCGAATCCTGAGGAGTACGGCATCAATGTGGGCTGTCTGGATGGGGTGAATCCCTACGATCTCGGGCAAGTGCCGGTCATGGACGGGGTCAATCACCCGGCGGACCGCACCGCCGGGCGTGGTTAAGGAGCCTCCGCAGGTCCCATCTGCTGACTGTCGATCGCTCGCGCCTGCGTAAAGACCTGTTCCGCCGGGCCGCGCTGCTGCTCCAGCCAGATGACGCCATCGTAAGGTTCGCTGTTGCCCCGCGTGCCGATGGCGTCCAGGTCACCATCTCCGTCGAGGTCCCGCAGCAGCCATTTGTCGTACATGCCGCGCTTCCGGCGGCTGATCGTGTGCGAACGCCAGTCGGAGCCGCGATTTTCGAACCAGACGATGCGGCCCAGGGGGTCGTTGACGGTCAGCAACGGACCGTCCTGGTCCCGCGGGCCGCGGCTGTAGGCGCCGCTGAAGGCATCGAGGTCGCCGTCATCGTCGACATCGGCGAGGCGCACGCTGACCAGCTGGTCCGGTGGCGTTGCCCCAATGAGCCTCATGCCCCAGGGCTGTGCCGGATCTTCCGGCTGGCTCAGCAGCACCAGGCTTCCCGGCCAGGCGGTGCTGACGATGTCCTTGCGATCATCTCCATCGAGATCGGCGTAATCCATGTTGAAGCCCGTGATGGCGAGATCCTCCGGGGCGTCTGGTACTGCGATGGGGTGTTCGCTGAAGTGAAAACCGCCCTCGTTTTCGAACCAGAGCAGGCGCCTTTCACGACGGCTACCGGCAACGATGTCGAGATCGCCGTCGCCGTCGAGATCCACGGGCTCGGCGTTGATGGGTACTTTGGCCAGGCCGAGCACCTGCTCCCGCCAGTCGTCGCCGTTCAGAGGATCTGCAGGCAGGTGGTAGATGGAAAAGGCGCTGGGTTCCGGATCCGCCAGTTCGCCGGGGTTTTGCGCGCCTTTGTTGGCCGCAGACACCTCAGGTCGGCCGTCACCATCCAGATCGGCGAAGAACACCCGGATATAGGAACCCCGATTACGGGTCACCGAAGGGATGGTGCGAGGCCAGCGACTGCCGCGGATCTCCATGCCCGGGTTCTGGAAGTAGATCAGATGGGCGAGTTCGCAGGCGACGATGACGTCCGGGTGACCATCGCCATTCGCATCGGCGATGCTCACATCCTCCGCCGCGGCCGCATCTGTTCCGGAAGCGAGCGTGCTGTAGCTCCATCGTGTTGGATCCGCGCTGCCCCAGGCGATGCGGACATGGCCGATAGGTTTGCCGTCGTAGACCGTATCCGACTCGTGTACGGAGACGATGTCGTCGAATCCGTCGCCATCGAGATCGGCCATCGCGAGGCCGTCGCTGCCGGACAGGTCAGGCACACCGCGCCCCGGGTCGTCGATGATGTGTTCGCGCCAGCTGATGGGCTGGCCATCAGCGCTTCGCGCCTCGGGCGCCTCGAAAGCAAGCGGCTCATCGCAACGCCTGCAGAGGGCAGGCTCGGGCACAACGGCCATGAGCTTTTTCCAGAAAGTCCGGTCGAACCCGCTTTCCGGCTGGTCGCCGAGGCGCACGACGACCATATCGAGGCTTGGCACCAGATAGATCTTCCGGCCCAGGGCGCCGAGGGCGGCGGTGAGATCTCCTGGTGCCGCTGGACTGAGGGCGCCGCGCCGGCTGCCGCTGGGACTCGTGAATGGCTGTCCGTTCAGCCACCAGAGCTGACCATAGGCGGGATTCAGCGCCTGCGATGGTACCCGGGCCTGGCGCAGCGCATCGGCCGGCACCAGTCGTTGACCCTGCCAGACACCGTCGCGCAGCACGAAGAGGCCGAAGCGGGCCAGATCCCTTGCGCTGCTCACGAGGCCGAGGCGATTCGCGTCCTCGTCACCACTCAGCCATTCTCTCGGTCGCCAGTCGGTCTCCGTCATAGCGAGCGGGCCGGTCAACCATTCGGCGGTAATCGTGTTGATGTCTGATCCCGCTGCTGCTTCGAGAACGTCGAGGAGCCTGCTGTAGGCGTTGGTGTTGTAGCGCCACCGGCTGCCCGGCTCCGCTTCACGTTCCAGCGAGGGTGTGAGCCCGCTTGTCATCGAAAGGAGATGGGCGATGGTAACGCCGCTTTCTGCCGGTCCCGCATTGGACCAGCCGCCAGGCAGGTAGCTGCTGATCGTTGCGTCCGGGTCGAGCATCCCGCGCGCCGCGGCCATTGCAACGAGCGTGCTGACGACACTCTTCTGGACCGAGGCGACGTCTTCCAGGGTCCGGGCGTCTGCGGTGGTTTCGGCGAGCATCGTCCGAAAACGCCGGTCGGCCGGAGCGGGCCAGTAACGTTCGACGATCAGCTCGCCGTGCTGCACGATGAGCAGAGCCGTCGATGCCTGCTCGCCGCTGTAGGCGAACAGTTCATCCAGGGCTCCCCTCGACCAGTCGGGCCGCGCAGCGTGGGACCACTCGGTGGTTGGCCAGGCCAGCTGCTCAGCCTGGCTCGTCAGCGCAGTGACCAGGATCATCAGGGACAAGGCGCCCGACCGCCCGATTGCGGGCCCGCCGACATGCCGCTCCCGGGTTTTACGGCTGAAGAATCCTGACAAGGCGCTTCCCTCTGCTACCCTAGGCGACACACTACGCTAGCAAAGGCTCAGGGACATCATGGGTACGGGGAGTACGGGCGGCGCCGACGGCGGCAAACACAAGAATGACATCTACGGGGACGACCTGAACGCGGGCGGCGAGGGCAGCCCTGCTATCCCCGCTGCCACGGTCGTGTTGCTCCGGGACGATCCGGAGCCGCGGGTGCTCATGTTGCACAAGACCTCGAAGATCGCCTTTGGTGGCATGTGGGTTTTCCCCGGCGGCCGCATCGACGCCGAAGATCATCCGGACGACGGCGACATCGATGTGGCGGCGCGCAACGCCGCCGCTCGCGAAACCCTCGAGGAAGCGGGCATTCAGTCCGAGCCGGGCGATTTCGTCTGGTTTGCGCACTGGACGCCGCCGCCGATCACGCCGAAGCGCTTTGCGACCTGGTTTTTTGCGGCAGAAGCGACGGCCGAAGAAGTGGCCATCGATGGTGGTGAAATCCAGGATCATCGCTGGTTGAAACCCGGCGAAGCGCTCGAACGCCATGCAGCGGGAGAGATCGACCTGGCGCCGCCCACCTGGATCACCCTTTACCAGCTGTCCCTTTACGACAGTACGGCCGCCATCCTCGAACGCTTCGCACAAACCGAGCGGAAGGTCTACGAAACGAAAATCAGCAAAGATGGCGACGGCGTTCGAGTGGCGATGTGGGCGGGCGACGCGGGTTACGAAAGCGGTGACGCCACCCTGAGCGGCGAGCGGCATCGACTGGTCATGCGTCCGGAAGGGTTTGTCTTCGAGAACACGGTCGAGCGCTACTGAGCGAAGGCAGCCCGTCGCGCTGCACGTCTGACCCTCGTTGCGAGCCTTGTTGTCGGCTGATGCTCGTGAAGGTGCAGCGCCGTGGCCGGCCGATCCTCAGAGTCGCCAGTTGTGGCCCACGGTGAGATACACGGCCGTTTCTTCCGGGCCTCTTGCCACATCGATCCCGAGCCGCAGTCCGAGGAGTTTTGCGAAGAGATAGCGGATGCCTATGCCACCGGCGACCCGGCTCGGGGCACTACCCAACTCGCCGAAGCCGTCCGCCGCACGACCAGCGCCCACGAAGCCCACGGCGCTGAGGCGAGGGTGGAAGTCCCAGCGCGCTTCCACTTCGCCGGTCACCACCGCCGTGCCCTGGTAGCGCAGCGCCGGGATGCCTCGCAGGCGGATGAAAGGTTCCACGAAGAACGGCGCGAAGCCGTCGATGTATTCACCTTCCAGTCGGCCGCCCAGGACCCAGCTGCCTAGCTTGAGGAAGTGCAGATATTTGCCGGCGTAGTCGCCATAGTCGAAGTCGCCGCCAACCCGTTCGTCGTGCCACAGCGCTTCGATGCGCAGGAAGTTGCCGCTCGACGGTGTGAAGGTGGAGTCGAGCTGCTCGTACTCGATCACGGCGCCGACCCCTGAATCCCGGAAGTCGAGTTCCGGAGGCGAAATCTCAGGCAGGTCTAGGCCGAAGTCGAAGGTGACGTCGGTCTGTACGTACTGCCAGTACGGCCCGACCAGCCAGCTGCTGTTACGAAGGCGGAACAGGAGTTCCTGAACAACGACGAAACCTTCGGCGTTGAAATCGACACCGCCTTCGATGGGCAGCGACTCGGTCCCGAAATACTTGAGATTGATGGAGGCAAGGCCCGCGCCACCGGTGTATTGAATCGTGTCTTTGCGCCAGCGACCCAGGTGACCCCCACCCACGAACCAGCTGTCGTTCCCCGTGTAGGCGGCGGCCACTGTTGAAAGGCTTGGTCGTTCGAACTCGTCGGAGGCCCGTTGCTCCGACTCAGGACGCTGGTGAAAAAACACCCCGGCGAGACCGAGTCCGGCGTCGAGCGCGGGCTCGGAGATGATGATGGGAACCGGGAGAAAGGACAGCGCATTGTCGAGGAGGAAATTGGAGCCGTCGAGCCAGCCATCATCCGGGTCTATGAGACCGCTGAAGCGGCCCTCGGCGGCTCCGGCCGAGGCGGCGCTGGCGGTCAGCGCCGCCAGCGTTGCTGCGGCCAGGAAGCGCCGTCGGGCTTGGCGCCTTTGCCTGCTCAGCGGAACATCCAGCCCAGCTCCAGTTTCCAGAGGTCGAACTTCGGATCCGCAGAGGCGCTGTTGTCCGCGTCGAGATAGACGCGATTGACGCTGCCCTTCAGGAACATCTTGTTCTGGAACTCATAGCGCAGACCCAGACCGCCGTTCCAGGAAAAACGCGTGTCTTTGTAGGTGGAATAGAAGTTCGCGCACTGATAGCCCCACCACGGGTCCCACCAGCATCCGGTCAGCGGCGGGCCGTCGGCAACGTTCGAATCGATGTTCGTCCAGCCGAGGCCGAGCTGCACGTAGGGCGTGAAGTTGCCCTTGAGGAGGTTCCAGGTGCCATTCAGAGCACCGTTGAAGAGACTCGCCTTATGGCTGATGGTGGTCGGATCAGAGCCGTCGTCCGGAGCGAGTACCGCCGTGTAGCGGGGACGGACGAAGGCGCCGTCGAAGCCGAGCGAGAGATGCTGGTTGAAGTTGTAGGTGACGCCAAAGCCCCAGCCGGTGGTGCTGTTGAAGTCGATGGATGAGCCATTGCTGCCGTCTGACGATTCGGAGCTCGTGCCCAGAACCTGAATGGTGGCTTCCCAGTTTTTGCCGCGCTGTGATTCCGCCGCACCGGCAACGGTGCCCGTCAGAAGCAGGGTGGCTGTGATGAGCGCGGCGCTGAGCGCTGTTCCATGCATGCGATGTTTCCCCTTGATCGCTTTCCGTGAAAGGCGCGCAGTCTACGCGAACGGATTGAGAAGAGAAGGGTGCCGGGAACGTGCTGCCGGAGGCGTTCGACAACGGGTTGCGGGCCGGCCCGAAGCCCCCTTTTACTGAAGCTTCATTCCGCCGCCGGCTGAATCGTAAAACTCAGGGTGGGATGCTCGTCGGGTCCAGTGAGTGCGTTTCGTACCCGGAAAGAAAGCTTGAGA
This sequence comes from Pseudomonadales bacterium, assembly GCA_965230005.1. Classification (GTDB taxonomy): domain Bacteria; phylum Pseudomonadota; class Gammaproteobacteria; order Pseudomonadales; family Azotimanducaceae; genus SZUA-309. Next base: position 3,167,036 of record OZ245934.1, on the reverse strand, counting down.
GACTCACGGCGGGTCTGAACACGAAAGCGGTGCGTGCTCGAGCCCTGAGGCGGCACAACGAGGGCTCGTGCACCGTCGGTGAGGGTGTGATCCGTAAGATTGTCGAGCTCGAAGCGCGCATCGGAGCGGTTGTCGAAAGTAACCTCGAGCACCGACCGCTCTGTCAGCCAGCGCGCCTCGGCGACCGTCAGCGATGCCTCCAGAAGTGGCAGGAGGTTTGGTTCGAGGCCCAGGAGCAGATTTCTGAACCAGACCACCGTACGGCCCTCGAAGAGGGCATCGCGAATGGCAGCGGCGCTCCGCTCCCGGGTGAACACGAGATTCACGGGCCGGTGTCCGCCCGCGTGGGGTTCATAGTCCCAGTCGATGAGATTGTGCACGTCGGAGACACCGATCGGCGTGATGCCGTAGTCGATGGCAAGCTGGAATGCCTCCGGTGAGTAGGTGTCGCCGTTGGCAATCTCGATACCGTGCAGCTGGCCCGCATTGATTGCTGTCTCGTGAAACTCGGTCATGCGCGCTTTCTGGTTTTCGAGCTGCCACCAGGCGTGGTTCCAGAACACGAAGGCCTCCTGTTCGGCCGCTGCATCGAGGGCGGCTTCTGCGGGCCATTCCCCGGCGGCTGCGTAGACAGCACGCACATCGACGGGATTTTCCGGCTTGCCCCCGCGCAGCAGCGCGTTGGCATCCTCGATGAAAACGGCGTTCATGTGGCCGATCGGCTCCGAACGGGTGATTTCGGAACCGGCGATGATGATCAGCGCCGAGTCCGGTGGCAGGCTGGCAACGGCTTCCTCGTAGGCTCGGTTTCGATCTTCGTGCGGAATGTCGGCGATATGAGGCTGCCACTCGAGATGCTCCGTGATGGCCAGGGCATCAATGCCGTCCCGCAGCGCTTCGCCGACGCGAATCCGCGGCCAGACGTGACCGTCCGAGAAGACCGAGTGAGTATGCAGATCCACAGAGAGGGTCAGATGTTCTGCGGTGTCGGGAAAGACGATTTCCCGGTCTGAGGCGCTCTGGTCTGGCGGGCTTGCGGGCCCGTGGGCAACGGCGTCGCTGGTTACCCAGAGACTGAGTATCAGGACGGTCAGCGTGCTTGAAAGATGGTTCATCGTTCTCCCCCTGACGAGTTTTCGGGCTCTCTGCTCGCGTTGATCAGGTAGTCCCCCACGACCCGGAACATGCCTTCCGGCTGCCGCTCGAAGCCGAGACCTTCATAGAAACCGACAGCGTCGTCTGTCTGCAGATACACGTGCTGGCCCGGTACTGCGGCAAGGAGCAATTCCATGATTGCTGTTGCCACACCGCGGCCCCGGTAGTCGCTTTGGGTCCAGACGTCCAGCACATAGGCGTTGCCGACACCGTCCGAGAGCAGGCGTCCATTCCCCATGCAGCGCGGGCCATCGAAAGCCATGGCGACATGCTGACTGTTCTCGAAGGACAAACGAAGCTGCGCTGTGCTGCGGCCGTTGTGGAAATCGTCGGCGCTGAGGTCGGCTTTCAGCGCTTCCCAGTCAATCCCGTCGAGGTGGGTCTGATAGCGAATCATCGGTCTGCCCCGTTGCTCGAGCCTTGATGCTAACCCACGATCGGCTGGTTTCGCCCGACAAAGACGCCGGGGAGCGGCGGCCACGGCCACCGGCGCTCAGTTGACCGCTCGTGCTCCAGAGCGGAAGCTGGTCGAACTCAGAGGGAGGAGAGCACATGAGCATCAGTACCGATCCGCGCCTTGATCCGCGCATCAAAGCCATGCTGGGCGCCATGCCGACGTCGGAGGCGAGCGATGCGGAATCCCGTGAGCAGCTTCTCGCGGAGGCCGCGAGCGACGAGGCGGTTCTGGCCCGGGAAGCCATGAAGGTGCTCATGGAAGCCTGCGATGACGAGTCCGTGGCCCCCTCGGCCGGGCTGAGCATCAGCACGAAGACGTTTACCTCTACGCCCGATGGCAACGACATACAGGTTCAGTTCATTCGCCCCGACAACGACGAGGTTCTGCCCTGTGTTTACTACATTCATGGCGGTGGTATGCAGGTCATGTCCTGCTTCGATGGCATGTATCGTGGCTGGGGCAAGATCATCGCTGCGCAGGGTGTGGCGGTCGCGATGGTCGACTTCCGCAACTGTCTCGTTGCGTCCTCGGCGCCTCAGGTCGAACCCTTCCCGGCGGGGCTCAACGACTGCGTCTCCGGGGTGAAGTGGCTGCATGAAGCAGCTACCGCGCTCAAGATCGATCCGGCGCACATCATCGTTGCCGGTGAAAGCGGTGGTGGAAACCTCACGCTCGCGACAGGGCTCAAGCTCAAACAGGACGGCGACCAGGCACTGATCCGGGGCCTTTATGCGCTCTGCCCGTATATCGCCGGACATTGGCCGCAGGCCCGATTTCCCTCGTCGACCGAGAACAACGGCATTCTGCTCAATCTTCATGACAATCGTGGGCGGCTCGCCTACGGCATCGAAGCCTTCGAGGCGGAAAACCCGCTCGCCTGGCCGAGCTTTGCCTCAGAAGCCGACGTCGCGGGCCTGGTGCCCACGGTGATCAGCGTCAACGAGTGCGATCCGCTCCGTGACGAAGGCATCGAGTTCTACCGGCTGCTGCTTCGGGCAAATGTGCCTGCGCGCTGTCGGCAGGTGATGGGCACGAGCCACGGCGTTGAGATCTTTACCATCTGTTGTCCCGATGTCAGTCGGGAAACGGCCGGCAGCATCGCGCAGTTCGCCCGGGAAGCCTGAGGTGGTCCGCCCGTCTCGCCGGCGGCTCCTGAAAACCGCGGGCGCGCTGGGCGCCGGTGCTTTACTGATGCCGGGCGCCCGGGCAGCCCCGAGCGACACGGTCAACGTTGGTGTCATCGGCTGTAAGGGCATGGGCTTCAATAATCTGCGCTCCATGCTGAAAGTTGCCGGAACCCGCTGCGTGGCCCTTTGCGATGTGGACAACGGCGTTCTCGAGGAGCGTGCAGGTGAGCTTGTCGAGGCGACGGGTACCGCGCCGCGCCTCTACCGGGATTATCGAGCGCTCCTCGACGACAGGGACGTCGACGCTGTGATCATTGCGACCCCCGATCACTGGCATTGTCTGCAGATGGTGGACGCCTGCGCAGCGGGCAAAGACGTCTATGTCGAAAAGCCCATGGCGAACGCCATCGACGAGGCAACGCTCATGGTTAAGGCGCAGGCGCGTTTCGACCGGGTCGTGCAGGTCGGGCAGTGGCAGCGTTCGGGCGCACACTGGCAGGCAGCCATGGACTACGTGCATTCGGGAAAGCTGGGGGAGATCCGCACCGTGAAGGCCTGGGCCTATATGGATTGGCTCAAAGCCATCGATCGGCTGCCGGACGCGCCGGTGCCGGCAGGCGTCGACTACGATCTCTGGCTGGGGCCGGCCCCGGAGCGCCCCTTCAACCCGAACCGGTTTCATTTCACCTTCCGCTGGTTCTGGGACTATGCCGGTGGGCTCATGACTGACTGGGGCGTACACCTCATCGACATCGTCGTCTGGGGCATGAAGGCGCGCTATCCGACGCGCATCATGTCCTCGGGTGGCAACTTCGCCTATCCCGACAGCGCGATGGAAACGCCGGATACGCAGACGGCGCTGTACGAGTTCGATGGCTTCTCGATGATCTGGGAACACGCCATCGGCATCGGGCTGGGGCCGTTCCAGCGCAGTCACGGCATCGCTTTCATCGGCAACGAGGGCACGCTCGTGGTCGATCGTCGGCAGTGGGAGGTGTTTGCGGAAACGGATCGAACAGAGGCGGGCAGGCGCTACAAGATGACGCCGGTGCCGGCCCAGGTTGCCGTGCCGGCGGCCAGAGGGCTCGACCAGCATACGGAAGACTTCATCAACTGCGTTCGTTCCCGGGGCACGCCCCGCTGTGATGTGCGCACGGCAAGCCTCGCAGCGGTGAACGCGCACCTCGGCAACATAGCCCTGCGCACCGGCGACACGCTCAGCTGGGATGCGCAGCGGAACCGCTTCGACGGCAATCGCCGGGCCAACGCACTGCTGACGCCGGACTATCGCCGCCCCTGGGTTCTGCCCCGGCTCTGAACCGGCACGGTAGCGGCGGCCTGATTCCGGGCCTTGGGCGTGATGGTCGTGGAGGCTGTCGGTGACGAGTCAGCGACGCTGAATGCGAATCACGTCCTCGCCGGAATGGCGTTGACGTTCGATGTGGAGGTCACTGGAGTGCGCGAAGCGACGGCCGAAGAGCTCGAGCACGGCCACGCGCACTGAGCGATCAGCGCTTCCGGTTCCGACTGATGACGATCTGCTTGGAGCGGCCCAGGTTGTCCTGACCGCTCACGCCCGTGGGCACCTGCTCGATCTTGTTGCCAGCGTCCAGGAAAGCCTGCACGTCTTCGGCGAGCGTCTTGCGACGCTCGCGGCTCGACGGTTCGGAAGGTTTGGAGTTGCTTGCCATGATCAGCTGCTACCTCAGCGACGCGGGCCGCCGCGACCCTGATCGTTGGCTTCGTTGACGCGGAGCGCCCGGCCACCGACATCAGTGCCATTCAATTCGTCGATAGCGCGCTGGCCATCCTGCATCTCCACGAAGCCGAAACCGCGGGAGCGGCCGGTTTCGCGGTCAGTGATCACGCGGGCTGAGTCCACGGGGCCGATGGCCGCGAACATCTGCTGGAGTTCTTCGTCTGTGGTGCTCCAGGGGAGGTTGCCGACATAGAGTTTCATCTGAGTACTTTCATTCCGTCTGTTGGTGAGTTCTGCTGCCTTGGCCCGCGTGAATCCGTTCGCTGCAGCGACTCAAATTAAGAAGCGAAAACCGACGACCGACGGATAGCACGAAGCGTGGATGACCGGAAGAGATCGGAGCGGGCGTTCTTCAGCCCACTATTGTACCGGATACGCGGCGTGCCGTCGGCCCCCTCTTTAGACAGGGGGTAAGCACGTAAAAAGCTGTGGATTGACACGGTTTCACCATGGAATCGTCACCGGCCCTTCACCGAACTGGCATCAGCCGGACATGCCCACCCGATAGCGTACGCAGGCGGCTGCGCAATGCGGCCGATAACTGCGAGCTGCCGCTCTGGCGTGGCCTGCGCAGGGGAAACAAACCAAGGGACCGGGAGATCTTACATGAGTGATTCACTCTGGGCGGCGGCTCGCCGCCTTGGCGTTAGTATGCTTGTCATTTGCGGGCTGGTGCTCGCTGGTGGGTCGGTGCAGGCAAACAACTGGTCGAAGGGCGGCTATGACCGTGGCTGGTCGGGCTGGCAGGACTACGGCTACTACGATCCCTGGAAGGATCGAAAGAAAAGCGGGAAACGCGCAAAAAGGCGCGACAAATACGCGACTCAGCTTGGTCCGAGACCCTACTACCTCATCGATGAGATGGATCCGAGCCTGCTCAAGTACCGCCTCGAATCCTGTTCCCGCGGGCCGTTCTACCAATCTGATTTTTCTATCGGCCACCGCGGCGCACCCCTGCAGTTCCCGGAACATACGGAAGAATCTTACCGGGCAGCGGCGCGCATGGGCGCCGGCATTCTCGAGTGCGACGTGACCTTTACGAAGGACCGGCAACTCGTCTGTCGCCACGCGCAGTGCGATCTGCACACGACGACGAACATCCTGGCAACGGATCTGGCCAGCACCTGCCGCACACCTTTCACGCCCGCCGAGTTCGACGGTGACGGCAATCGGGTGACTGCAGCCGCTGCCGAGTGCTGCACCAGCGATATCACCGTTGCCGAATTCAAGACCCTTTGCGGCAAGATGGATGCGGCGGACCGCGATGCCCGGACCGTTGCGGAATACCTGGGCGGCACCGCCGACTTCCGTACGGATCTTTACAGCACCTGCGGCACTCTGCTCACGCACGCTGAGAGTATCGATCTCTTCAAGGCGCTCGGCACCGGAATGACGCCGGAGCTGAAGTCGCCGCAGGTGGAGATGCCCTTTCAGGGTGAGTACACCCAGGAAGACTACGCACAGCAGATGATCGACGAGTACAAGGCGGCGAAGGTGCCGCCGCGGAAAGTCTGGGCCCAGTCTTTCAACCTGGACGACGTGCGCTACTGGATCAGCAACGAGCCGCGTTTCGGTCGCCAGGCGGTGTTCCTCGATTCACGGGTGTACACCGATCCTTCCTTTGAGCCGACTCTGGAGGACTTCCTCGAGAAATACGCGGAAGGCGTTCGGGTTATCGCACCGCCGATGTTCGCCCTGCTCCAGGTGAATGCCCGTGGGCAGATCGTGCCGTCTGACTATGCCAAGCTGGCGAAGGAAGCGGGCCTCGACATCATCACCTGGACGACGGAGCGCTCCGGCCGGATCGTCGAGGACGTGAAGGAAGGTGGTGGGACTTTCTACTATCAGACCACACTCGATGCCATCGACAACGATGGCGCCATCATGGAGACCCTGCATGTCCTCGCCAGGCAAGTGAAGGTGCTGGGTGTTTTCTCCGACTGGCCTGCTACCACGACCTACTACGCGAACTGCATGAATGTCCCCTGAGCGAGCTTCATGCATCGGGCGGCGCGGTGGTGCCGCCCCTTTTCCAGCCGAGCACCAGCCACAGCGGGTCCGCGCCCGCAGGTGATCGGTCCTCGAAGGCGATGTCCTGAAAGCCGGCCCGATCGAGATAGTGGCCGACGAGTTGGATGCGTTCCTTTGGCGGCAGCTGCTGGAACGCGGCAATCGCTTTCGTTGGGAACAGGCGGTGAGACATGGCGATGCAGACCGCTCCCTCGTCGGCAAGGGTCTCAAAGACGGAGCTCAGCACCTCGATGGGGCGTGTGAGGTACTGGATGGAGACGGCGATCATCGCCCGATCGAAACTGCCGGCCTCGTAGGGCAGGGCCGGATTCTCGTTGAGATTCTGCACGCAGTGCCCGTCCAGGCGTGGATTGGCTTCCAGCTCCGCCGCGTTCATGCCGAGACCCTCAACTCTGCGGTAGGCAACCCCTTGCGGAAGGTGAGAGATCCACGAGGACATGAGATCAAGAAGACGAGCGTTCTCCGGCAGGAACTCCCGATAGAACGCGGTCAGCGCATCAATCGTCGCCTGATCGATGTGGGCAACGAAGCGCGGCTCCTCATAAAACCTTTCGTCCGGGGACTCGTCGGCGCGACTGAACCAATGGGCCGGAATCTGCTCTGCGGTGGCTTTGGGCTGCTGGTCTGTCATACGCCTCAGTCTCCGGGTGAAGCAGCGCACAATAGCGTGAGAAAGCCCTCTCCGTCCCCCCGGCTGCGGCTTTGCCGCAGGCCGCGTGCTGCCTGGGGATGCGCCGAATATTCGAAAATATCTTCGCGTTTTTATCTATTTATCGAGTTTCGCGAAGATAAGCCGGCGTCCACACTGCAGCCATTATGTTGCTGGATGGCCTGTTTCTGGTGCTTGGTTGTGCGCTGCTTTACGTCGGCGCGGACCGACTCATCAGCAGTGCGTTGCAGCTTGGCCAGCGCTTCGATCTGTCCGCTGCTGTCACCGGACTCATTATTGTGGCCGTGGGTACCAGCCTGCCCGAGCTGGCCGTCAGCCTGGACGCCGCCATTCATGGCTTCGGCGCCATTGCTGTCGGCAACGTCGTCGGCTCGAACATCGTCAACATCACCCTCGTTGTTGGTGCCGCAGCCCTCCTGGCCACCATGCCCGTCGGGGATACCGTTCGCCGGTTCGACCTGCCGGCGCTTGTCCTGCTCACCGCCCTGGCTATCTTTCTGATTGCCGATCAGTCCCTGTCGCGCCTCGATGGGCTGATCCTGCTCCTGGTGGTCGGCGCCCTGCTCATCTATCGCGTGCGGACCTCTGAAGGTGCCTGCGCCGTGACATCGCACAACGATGGCCGCCGTACGCTCTACCACCTGGCGCGCCTGAGCATTGCAGTGGTGCTGCTCGTTGCCGGTGCTGAAGCCATGGTGGCGAGCGGTATCGGCATGGCCGAGTATTTCGCCGTCTCCGAGGCGGTCATCGCGCTGACCGTGACTGCCATTGGCACGGGGATCCCGGAGATTGCCGCCACGCTCGTGGCGGTCAGCCGGGGCCACAATCAGATGGCCATCGGCAACATCGTTGGATCGAATCTCATAAACCTCGGGGTGGTACTTGGCCTTACGGGCCTTGCAGCACCGGTGGCCAGCAGTGGAATTGGTCCGTTGCCGCTGGTGATGCTCGGCGCCATGACGGTGTTGCTCTGGCTCTTCTGCTGGCTGTTCGCGGGCGTTAAGCGCTGGCTCGGTGTTGCTCTGGTGTCGATGTTCGGCGTTTATCAGCTGGTGGTGGTGAGTTAGGTAAAAGCGAAGTTTTTACACACATTTCATCGAAAAAACGTTAGCCTCTCGTCAGCTTTCCCAGGAGTGCGATCGTGCGACACCTCAACTACAACCACCTTCACTACTTCTGGGCCGTTGCCCGCGAGGGCAGCATAGCCCGGGCGTCGGAAGTGCTGCACCTCACGCCGCAGACCATCAGCGGGCAGCTCAAGCTCCTCGAGGAAAGTGTTGGCGAGCCTCTCTTCGAGCGGGTTGGTCGGGGCCTCGCGCTGACCGACACCGGCCGCATCGTGCAGCAGTACGCAGACGAAATTTTTTCCCTTGGCGCTGAGCTTTCCGAGCGTATCCGCTCAAAGTCACCGCAGGCGCCGCAGACGCTGAACGTCGGTATCGTCAACTCAATCGCCAAGCTCATCGCCTATCGCGTCATCGAGCCGGCATTGGAGCTGGATCCCGCCGTGCGGGTGGTGTGCTGCGAGGGTGACCTGGAGCAGCTCCTTGGCGACCTTGCCGTGCATCGTCTCGATCTGGTGATTTCCGACCGATCCATTCCCTCGGGTCTCAACGTGCGTGCCTACAACCATCCGCTGGGTGAGTCGCCGGTTACCCTTTTTGCCCGGAAATCCATGGCCGCACGCTATGCAAAACGTTTCCCGGACAGTCTGGATGGGGCACCCGTGCTGCTGCCCGTGCGCTCGAGTCCCCTACGCCGCGCCCTCGATGAGTTCTTCGACCGGCACGACGTTACACCTAACGCCGTCGCCGAGTTCGACGACAGCGCCCTGCTGAAAGCTTTCGGTGAGGCGGGTGCCGGCGTTTTTCCGGCGCCCACGGCCATTTCCGATCAGGTGCAGCACATGTACCACGCCCGGCCCATAGGTGAAGCCAATGGGGTGGTGGAGAACTACTACGCGATTTCTCCGGAACGGAAGCTCAAGCATCCGGCGGTGGTGCGGATCACCGAAGCGGCGCGTACGCGTCTCGCGGCGTACAGCTCGAAAAACTCGTCGAAGAAGCCGGAAGCGGAGCTGGCTGAGATCTGATGTCGGTCTAGCTCGCCCGTTCCCGCGCTCGCCAGCAGCGGTAGAGGCCGAGCAGGCTGATGGACAGCCATGCAATTTCGATGATGAACGACGACAGATTGAAGTTGTAGTTCAGCGACACGATGATCAGCACCGCGCCGAGGGCGTTGGCAAGAGAGTAGGCCGGCGGGCGCACGTTCATGCGCTCGGTCTGTACCCCGAGGTAGGTTCCCAGAACGAGGAGCACGCCCAGGTTCCCGACCAGGTCGTGCCACTCATAGGTCATGTTTCCCGCCCATCTTCGGCGATTACCTCATGCGCTCCGGTAAACAGGATTCGCTGCGATGAGCGAGCCGGCGTCAGCTCTGGGGGCGCACCCGATAGATCCAGGCCGCCTCGCTGTGCGGTGACGCTTCGGCATCATACTTTAATAGGATGGTGGCTTTCGCCGCCGCGACGGCCGGTTCGTCGTGAACGCGTTCCAGCTCAGCCGGATAGACCGTGCTGCCGGATCGGAGTCGAACTCGCGGGTCGCGCCCGACGTTCTGCACCCAGGCCCGTTCCTCGGGATTCTCTGCGCCGAGGATCAGTGACGTCGGCACATAGAGCGTGCCCTCGACGACGCCTGTCCAGACGTTGACGCTGTAGGGTGACCCGTCGCTGCCGGTGGTTTCCAGCTGCCAGCTCTCCAGCGCTGCAAGCGACGTTGCATCCTCGGGTAAGGCTGACTCAGCGCCGGACAGTGCGCCGCCTGCGAGTGGCCCGATGGGCCCGCCGCATCCTGTTACGAGCATGAGTATCAGCAGCAGGCAAAGCGTACCGACGGCCTGGAGCCTTGCGTCGACCGCGCCAAGGTCGGAGCTGCGGAATGCTGCAATCATAGAGTCTCTCTGTTCCGTTGGATGAATTGTCAGTCTGTGGCGGCGTCACGCTCGGCGATGAGGCTGCGCAGGCGGGGAATCAGTTCTTCACCGTATTCGATGGCATCTGGAAGAGGATCGTAGCCACGAATCAGAAGCGTTCTTGCGCCGAGATCGTAGTAGGCGGCCATCGCCTCGGCGACGGTCTCCGGGGTGCCCACCAGCGCCGTCGAGTTGCCGGGTGCGCCGCTGGCCGTGGCCAGTGCCATATAGAGGCAGCTGTCGTAGACCTCCTGTTCGGCGGCGGCGTTCAGCAGTCGCTGGGAAGCGATGTTCTCCGGACCTTTGCGTTTTCGGCTGCCCATGCGCGCCTCGATCTGCGCCAGAATGCCGCGGGCCCGATCCCAGGCTTCGCCTTCCGTCCGGCCGAGGATGGGGCGAGTGGAAACGCTGAAGCCGATGGGGTTGTCAGCCGCCGCCCGGCGAACCTTCTCCATGAACGCCGCGGTATCGGCGAGTGGTTCGCCCCAGAGCATGAAGCAGTCGATGTGCGGAGCGAGCGTGTCGATCGCGGCCTGAGAGCCGCCGCCGCCATAGATCGGGATGCGTGGGGACTGCGCGCAGCGGATTTCCGAGTAGGCACGGCGGATCTGATAGAACTCCCCCTCGTGGTCGAAGGGCACTTCCTCTGCCCAGACCCGCTTCAGAACCTGGATGTACTCCTCGGTGCGACGGTAGCGGCCAGCGTGGTCGACCTGATCCCCATCGCGGGCCTGATCGGCATCGTTGCCGCCGGAGATCATGTGCACGGCCAGGCGGCCATTGCTGAGCTGATCGAGGGTCGCAAGCTTGCGGGCGGCGAGGGTTGGGGCGACGAAGCCCGGGCGGTGTGCCAGCAGGAAGCCGAGGCGCTCTGTTACGGTGGCCGCGTGGGCGCCGATGAGGAAACCATCCGGCGCATCGGAAAAGTAGCCGATGAGCACCCGATCGAAATCGGCCTGCTCGTGGATACGGGCGGTTTCTTCGATCACCTTTGCGTCGAAGACGGGTCCCGTGGGTGCCACGATTTCTGATTTCACCTGTGGTGCGATCCAGCCGATCATCTCTACAGGCATCTCTTTCCCCACCTTGCTCCCTGGCCGGAAACCCTACACCAGAAAGGTGGATCGACTCCAAGGGGGCGGACGGCGGCTTGGCTGACTGCGCTGCTGGCTGGGCGTCTGCAGCAAGCGTTCGTGCTCGCTACACTGGCCTGAAAACATGTGTGGGGAGCTTGGGGTGAAAGGACGAGGGGTCGGCAGACTAGGTATCGGCGGACTAGGTGTCGGCAGGCGGGGTGTCCTGAGACGAGAACCCCGCCGGCCAGGCGCCCGGATCTGGTGTCTTCTGGCAGTGCTGTTGCCGACCGGCCTTCTGCAATCGGCTCTGGCTGCCGAGGTGCATCCGGGTCGCGCCGTCTACGACGCGCACTGTGCCGCCTGCCATGACAACGCGGAAGCCAGCAAAGCCCGCACCTTCGAGACGCTCACGCGCATGATTCCCGATCTCATCGAATACGCGCTCACCGAAGGACGCATGCAGGCCCAGGGGGAGGCCCTCTCGGAGCAGCAGCTTGCCGATCTCATGGACTACTTCCGGGGGCAGACCCGGACCGACAATAACTGGGTTGCCGACGCCCTCTGTGCGCCGGAGCGCATGGCCGTTGACCTCGACGCAAAACCGCCGGTGACGGGCTTCGGCTTCGGCCCGAAAAACCATCGCTATCTCTCCGCCGTCGAGACCGGTCTCGATCGCGAGGACCTGGCCAACCTCGAGCTTGCCTGGGTGCTCGCCTTCCCGAACATCACCATGATGCGTTCCCAGCCGCTGGTGCTCGGCAGCACGCTGTACCTGACCCCCGTGGACAGCCAGGCGCTCTATGCCTTCGACATCGGCGCCGAGCCTTGTGTGAAGTGGGTGTACGAGGCGGAAGGTCCCCTGCGCTCGAGCCTCAGCTTCGGTCGGTTACCGGCCTCCGGTCGCGCCGTGCTCGCTTTCGGCGGCATGGACGGACGCCTGCATGTCGTGGATGCAGAAAGTGGGGCACGGGTCTGGGTGAAAGACCTGAAACGTTTTCCGGAGACCATCATTACCGGCACGCCGCAGTTCCACGACGGCGTCCTCTATGCCTCTATTTCCCAGTTCGAGATCATGGTCGGTGCCCAGCCGACTCATGAGTGCTGTAAATCGCATGGCGCTGTCGCTGCTCTGGATGCGGAAACCGGAGCGTTGAAATGGCTCACTCCCACCCTGCCGGAGGCCAAGCCCATCCGCGACCGCGGCGACGGACAGATGATCTGGGGTCCCTCGGGTGCGCCCGTGTGGACCTCGCCGGCCATCGATGCCCGGCGCGGGGTACTTTATGTGGGCACGGGCGAGGCGACTTCGGAACCGGCCCATCCCAATACTGATGCGATCCTCGCTCTGGATCTCGCGACGGGCGAGATCCGCTGGTCGTTTCAGGCCACGGCCAACGACATCTTCCTCGCCGGTTGCCGACGGCGGGGCAATGAGCGCTCGCCGAACTGTCCCCCTGAACAGAGCGTCGAGCGGGACGTCGACTTTGGGGCTTCGGTGATCATTGCGGAGCGAGCCGATGGCTCCGACGTGCTTCTGGCCGGACAGAAGTCGAGTGATGTCTGGGCCCTGGATCCGGACCGGGAGGGTGCGCTCCTCTGGCACTGGAACAACGGCACCGGTACGGCCAACGGCGGCATCCACTGGGGGATGGCCTATCACGATGGTACCGTCTACGCCGGGATCAGCGATCCAGGGCGGCCACGGCAGGGCTTCACGCCGCAGCCCGGCCTGTACGCCATCGATGTGGAAACCGGCCGGTCCCGCTGGTCCATCCGCGCCGAGGCGGACTGCGAAGGACGCGATCCCAGGCTGTCCTACTGCCGCTTCCTTTATGGCTATTCCGCGGCGACAACGGTCATCGATCAGGCGGTGATTCAGGGCAGCCTCGACGGCTATCTGCGGATCTTCGACACCGCCGATGGCACCCTCATCTTCGAGTACGACACGGTCCGCGACTATGCGGGCGCGAACGGCGTAGCCGGCCAGGGTGGTGCGATCGACAATGCCTCGGTCATTGCCGCCAACGGTCTGCTGCTCGTGAGCTCGGGTTACGGCATGTTCGGTCAGACGCCCGGCAATGTGCTGCTCGCGTTCCGACCGAAGGTTGTGCCCGAAGAGACCACACGGTAGTTTGCGCTCCTGCTGGAGTCGCACCTTGGCTCCAGGGTAGCTGCTCGGATGAGTGCGCACTCTGCGCGTACTCGTGGGAAGTTGGTGCCGAGAGCCTGTCGAGGCCCTCGAAATCCAACACTGCCCCCGCAACGGTGATCGAGTGTGTCGGTTTGAGTGAATCGACACGGACATGGATCCGTCGCTGCGAAGCCATCGCGCGACAGCCACTGCGAAGCGCTCTGCGAGCGTCGTGGGAAGGCGATCCTGCTTGGATGTTCTATCCGCTCGTCAGTCCGGAGACCGATCCGCGCAGCAGGTGCCGGTCGCTGACCGGCGAACGACGACAAGCAGCCGTGCGGGGATGCACGGTGCGGAGGAAACCATGACTCAAAGAACGAAGACTCGCGTCGCCGCAGACGCCCAACCTGCAGGGTTTGTGAGCCCGGCGCACCCCTTAACCACTGAAGCGCCCGGGCGCTTCCTCGGACGACGACTGTTGCTGCCCCTGCTGGCGTTCTCGCTCGCGACCCCCGCGATGGCGGAAGACAGCGAGGGCGACGACAAAGCCGAACTGGAAACCATGGTCGTGACGGCCCATCGGACCCCGGTGGCGCTCAGCGACCTCGGCAGCTCGGCGTCCGTCCTCGATGAGGCGCAAATCACCGAACGGCAGCAGATCTTTGCCGCGGACCTGCTCCGGGACCTGCCTGGCGCGTCCCTGAGCCGTCAGTCCGGGAACGGCTCGGTCACGCAGCTGCGCGTGCGCGGAGCCGAGTCCAATCATCTGCTGGTGGTGATTGATGGCGTCGAGGTGAACGATCCGTCCGCGGGCGATGAGTACGACTTCGGCTCCCTGACCAACTACGACATTGCCAACTTCGAACTGGTTCGCGGTCCACAGAGTGCACTCTGGGGCAGCGATGCCATGGCCGGCATCCTCAACATCACCACGCGCCAGACCAGCGAGCCTGTTGGCGGCAGCGTGTTTCTCGAGGGTGGCAGCTTCGGCACGATTTCCGGCGGAGGCCGCATCGGCGTATCGAATGATCGCGGCAGCCTGACGCTGAGCGGCTCGCGCTACGAGACCGATGGGGTGAGCGCGGCAGCCTGCCAGTCGCCGATCGGGGCTGAGCCCTGCATCGAAGCCACGGAAAAAGACGGCTACGAGAACACGACCGTGGGCCTGAACGGCCGCTATCGCTTCTCGGACCTGTTCCGCCTCGGCTTCTCGACCCGCTACGTCGATGACACGATCGAGTTTGATGGTACCGAGGCTGGCATTCCCGTCGATGCGGACAACGTGACCGACAAGGAGCAGCTGCAGCTGTCCGTGGATGCGGGTCTCACGCTCTTCGACGGTCGCTGGGACAACACCTTGAGATACACCTATCTCGATACGGAACGTGACACGGTCAGCGATTTTCCCACGCTGTTCGGCGCTGAAAAGGACGGTGTTTACTTCCAGAGCACGGTCTTTGCCGGACGTGGCCCACGCATCGACCGACATCGTCTGACGCTCGCCGTCGATTACGAAGATGAAAGCTACACGCAGCGTTCGGATTTTGCCGATCAGGATCAGACGCTGGACAACCTCGGCGTCGCCTTCGAGTACTACGGTCAGCCCGTGGACGGACTGAACATCTCCGGGAGTGTGCGCTATGACGACAACAGCGTCTTCGAAGACATCACCACTTACCGCCTGACGGGCTCCTACGCGATTGCCGGCATCGGCACGCGCTTGAAAGCCAGCACCGGTACCGGTCAGAAACGCCCCACCTTCACTGAGCGCTTCGGATTCAACCCCGATTCCTTCATCGGCAACCCAGACCTGACGCCGGAGAAGAACGAAGGCTACGACGTCGGCATCGAGCAGACGCTGCTCTCCGGCCGCGCCCGTCTCGGTGCCACCTACTTCAATGAGCGGCTCGAAGACGAGATCGTGACGGAGTTTCTACCGGGCTTCGTCAGCACCTCGGTGAATCTGGATGGGAAGAGTCGCCGCGAAGGGGTGGAGGTCGAGTGGTTCAGCGCGCTGAGCAGCGATCTGACGCTGCGCGCTAATTACACCTATACGGACTCGAAACAGCCGGATGCGACAGGCGAAGGGGACGTGCGCGAGATCCGTCGTCCCCGTCATCAGGCGGCGATCAACCTGAACCAGGTGTTCTACGAAGGGCGTGGGAACATCAACTTCAATGTCTCCTACACCGGTGCGCAAACGGACACCCTGTTCACTTTTCCCGCGCAGACGGTGGAGCTCGAGGCCTACACCCTGGTCAACATAACCGGCGAGCTCGACGTCACGGACTGGCTGACGCTCTTTTTCCGCGCCGAAAACCTCTTCGAGCAGCGGCAGATTGACGTCGCCGGATTCAGGCAGCCGGGCCAGGCTTTCTACGGCGGCTTCCGGATCGGCACCGGTCGCTGAGCCTCAGGTCACCCGGGGCGGAGCCGGTCAGAGACTGGCCCCGCCCACGTCCTCGGAGGCGATGGCGACCGTTTTGACGATGGCGTGACAGGCAACGCCTTCGGCCAGCTCGAGGGTCTCAGCGGAGCGGCGGGTAACCCTGGCGAGTACGGTGCCCGCGCCGGTGCTTACGGAAACGATGGCACCGGGGCCGTCGCCCGGCCGGATTGACGCAACGGTCCCCGGCAGGATGTTCAGCGCCGATAAGCCCCGGGGCTCGTCTCTGGAGAGCAGCACTTCCTTGGCCGCGATGCGCACCCGGATGCGGCTTCCCGGAGCGAGACCCACCTTTGGCAGAAACAGCCTCGCCGTTCCGGCCTCGAGCTCCGTGAGACCATCGTCATGGTGTGCGAGGACGGTGGCTTCCAGCACCGCGCCGGCATCCCGAGGTCCCGTGGGGGTAACGGCCGGATCGCCGAGCACGTCCATCGCCGGACCCTGCCGGGTAACGCGACCATCCTCCAGAGCAATCACGGTGGTTGCCAGGCGCGCGACTTCCGGCGCCGAGTGGCTGACGTAGAGGATGGGTACGGAAATTTCGTCCCTGAGTCGCTCGAAGTAAGGCAGGATCTCCGCCTTCCGCGCATCGTCGAGGGCGGCGAGGGGCTCGTCCGCCAGGAGCATCCGTGGCTTTGCGAGGAGCGCTCGGCCGATGGCAACGCGCTGCTTTTCGCCACCGGAAAGTCGTCCGGGGCGGCGGTCGAGGAGATGACCGATGCCGAGCATCTCCACCAGATGCGCTTCGTCTTCGCCCGCGTCGCCTGCTGGTGCGTGGCGAAGGCCATAACGCAGATTTCCGCGCACCGTCAGATGCGGAAACAGCCGGTCCTCCTGAAACACATAGCCGATGCGCCGTCGATGCGGAGGCAGATAAATTCCACGCTCCGTGTCCACGAGCACGTGTTCATCGACGGCAACCCGTCCTCCCTGTGGTTTCAGCAGGCCGGCGACGGCGTTGATGATGGTGGTCTTCCCCGACCCCGAGCCACCGAACAGGACGGTGATTCCCGGCGGTGCTGCGAAAGCGGCCGCCAGCTCGAAGTCCGGGAAAACGTGATCGAGTTTCACGGACAGGGTCATGAGCCGGACACCCGCTCTGCGACTCTTCGTGAAACGTATTCGCTGGCCAGGAGCGCCGTCATCGCCACCACGATCGAAATGACCACAAGGCGCAAAGCCGAGGCCTCGCCGTCCGGCATCTGCAGAAACGCGTAGACCGCCGAGGGTAGTGTCTGGGTCTGCCCGGGGATGTTCGAGACGAAAGTGATGGTCGCGCCGAATTCACCCATGGCTTTGGCGAAGGCGAGAATGCCACCGGCGATGACGCCCGGCAGGATCAGCGGCAGCGTGATGGTGAAAAATACGTTTATCGGTGCGGCACCCAGGGTGGCGGCCGCTTCCTCGAGGCGTGCATCCACGGCTTCCACGGAAAGCCGGATCGCCCGCACCATGAGCGGGAAAGCCATGATGCCGGCGGCAAGGGCGGCGCCGGTCCAGCGGAAGGCGAAGACAATGCCGATTTTTTCAAGGAGGGAACCGAGAGGGCCCTGGGTGCCGAAAGTGATCAGCAGCAGATAGCCGGTCACCACCGGGGGCAGCACCAGCGGCAGATGCACCAGACCGTTCAGCAGCTGTTTGCCGGGGAACTCCCAGCGGGCCAGAGCCACGGCGGCCAGCACCCCGAATGGCAGGCTCGCGATCGTCGCCCAGAGGGCCACTTTCAGGGACAGCGCCAGGGCGCTCCACTCAGCGGGGCTCAGCCAGTCCACAGTGATCAGCGCTCGGGAATCAGAAAGCCGAGGCCTTCGAGCGCGCCGGCCGCCGCGGCGCCGCGCAGAAAGGCGAGAAAGTCGGCGTTCAGCGGATTGTCACTGCTGCGCAGGGCGGCGGCGGGATAGCGGATGGGCCCGTGACTGTCGATGGGAAATTCAGCGATCCGGGTCACCCGTGCCTCGGCAAGCGCATCGGTTCGATAGACGATGCCGAGCGGTGCCTCGCCGCTGGCGACCAGGGCCAGGGCACTGCGCACGTTATCACTTTGTGCGACTCGATCTTTGATGGAAGACCAGAGGCCGAGCGTCTCGAGCGACTCGCGGCCATAGATACCGGCCGGCACGGCGTCGACGAGGGCCATGGCCAGTCGGCCGTCGTCCAGCAGCGAACGCAGATCGGTCGTGCCGTTGAGGGTGAAGACCTCGGTTACGGCCAGCGCCGAGGGTTCGTGAGCAACCAGAGCAAGCCGATTGGCGACGAAGTCGAATCGGGTGCCCGCGTCGATGAGGCCGCGATCCTCGAGCCGGTCCATCCAGGCTGTGTTGGCAGAAACGAAAATGTCGGCCGGTGCGCCATGTTCAATCTGCCGCGCCAGCGCGGAGGAACCGGCAAAGGACACCACCACGCTGTGCCCCGTTTGCTGGGCGTACAGCGCACCGAGTTCATCAAAAGCCGACTTCAGGCTTGCGGCAGCAAAGACCGTCACGTGCTCTGCCCGGAGAGGTGCAGCCATGAGCAGGGCAGCCGTCAGCAGACAGGCCATCCGCGGCGGCCGGAATCTCCTCATCCATGCCATCAGCGCCGTCAGCCAGCCTCCGTGAGGCTGGCCCGCAGGGCCTCGACCACCGCATCAACCTCTGCTTTTTCCGTAATGAAAGGCAGTCCGAGCTGGATCGTATCGCCGCCGTAGCGGACGTAGAACCCGCGCTCCCAGCATTTCATGGCAATTTCGTAGGGTCGGCGGGCCGGCTCTCCCGGGTAGGCCTCGAGCGTCAGGGCCCCGGCGAGGCCATAGTTGCGGATGTCGGTGACGTGCGGCGTTCCCTTCAGCGAGTGCAGGGCTTCCTCGAAGTAGGGTGCCATGGCGGCGGCCCGTTCGATGAGCCCGTCGCGGTCGAGGAGATCGAGGGTGGCGTGGGCGGCGGCGCAGGCTACCGGGTGCCCGGAATAGGTATAGCCGTGGGGGAACTCCAGCATGTAGTGGGGCGCCTCCGTGGCCATGAACGTGTCGTGGATTTCCCGCCTGGCGACCACGGCGCCCATGGGTATGGCGCCGTTGGTGAGCTGCTTGGCGAGATTGATGATGTCCGGCACCACGCCAAATGCCTCGGACCCGGTCATGGTGCCGCAGCGGCCGAAGCCGGTGATCACCTCATCGAAGATCAGCAGGATGTCGTGGGCATCGCAGATCTCCCGGAGTCGGGGCAGGTAGCCTTCGGGGGGAACCACGACACCGGCAGAGCCGGAGAAAGGTTCGACGATCACGGCTGCGATGGTAGATGCGTCGTGCCGGGCGATCACTGCTTCGAGCTGATTGGCGAGCTCCGCGCCGTGGGCAGGCATGCCGCGACTGAACGCGTTCTCCGGCAGCAGCGTATGCGGGATGTGGTCCGTCGTCGGTCCGTCGCCGAACATCATGCGGTTCGGTGCGATGCCGCCGACGCTGAAGCCGCCGAAATTGACCCCGTGATAGCCCTTGTCACGACCGATGAGGCGTGTTTTTTCTGCCTTGCCTTTCAAACGCCAGTAAGCGCGCGCCATCTTCAAGGACGTGTCGGCGGACTCGGAGCCGGAATTGGTGAAGAAGACCCGATCGAGACCGTCCGGCATACGCGCGGCCACACGCTCGGCCAGTTCAAAAGCCCCTTCGTGGCCGAACTGGAACGCCGGGGCGTAGTCGAGGGTCGTGAGCTGGCTGTGCACGGCCTCAGCGATCTCCGGCCGGTTGTGCCCGGCACCGCAGGTCCACAAGCCCGACAGACCGTCGAAGATGCGGCGGCCGCGATCGTCGATGTAGTAGGCGCCCTCGGCCTTGCGGATCATGCGCGGGTTGGCTTTGAACTCGCGATTGCCCGTGAAAGGCATCCAGTAGGCATCGAGATTGGTGTTTACGGTCGCCATGACGCGTCTCGTCGACTGAAGATCAGCGTCAAGTCTCGCCTGAAAGCCGACGCATTGAAACCAGAAGCCGGCGGACGGTCGCGCGGCTCGCTGAACGACCGCGAACTGGGGCATCATCGCGGCCGTCGCAACCGCCGGATACCATCATGACTTCGTCGATCACAGGGACGCTCCCTGAAGCCAGCGATGTAGAGAGGGCTGCTGAGCGTCTGCGCGGGCGGGCAGCGTTGACGCCGCTCCTCGAAAACCCGGCCCTCGACGCTTTGACGGACGGCTCCGTTCTGCTCAAAGCCGAGTGTCTGCAACGGACCGGATCCTTCAAGTTTCGCGGTGCGTGTAATCGTCTGGCGGCGCTGTCGGACGCCGAGCGGGCAGCCGGGGTGGTTGCCTACTCCTCCGGCAATCACGCTCAGGGGGTGGCCGCAGCGGCCCGCAGCTTCGGCGTGCCGGCCACCATCGTCATGCCAGCCGATGCCCCGCCGATCAAAATAGCGCGCACCCGCGGCTTCGGCGCGGAGATCGTGCTTTATGATCGCTATAGTGAAAGCCGCGAAGCCATCGGTGAGGCTCTGGCCGAGGAACGGGGTGCCGTGCTCGTTCGCCCCTACGATGACCCCTTCGTCATCGCCGGGCAGGGCACGACGGGGCTGGAGATGGTTGAGCAGGCGGCCGCACATGATAAGAGCCTCGATGCAGTGCTCGTCTGCTGTGGTGGCGGGGGGCTCACGGCCGGCATTGCCCTGGCCCTGGCCGCAGCGAGCCCGGCGACGGCGCTCTATACCGTCGAACCTGAGGGGTTCGACGATCACGCGCGATCGCTGGCCTCAGGGCAGCGGGAACGGAACGATCCGGCGGCGCGGTCGATCTGCGACGCCTTGCTGGCGCCGGAACCTGGCGAGCTGACCTTTGCGATCAACCGCCAGGCGCTTGCCGGTGCGCTGGTGGTCAGTGACGCGGAAGCCCGGGCAGCCATGCGGTTTGCCTTCGAGGAACTGAAGCTGGTGCTCGAGCCTGGTGGTGCCGTGGCGCTGGCGGCGGTGCTGAACGGCCGTCTGCCGACCGCGGGGCGATGCCTCGGGGTGGTCCTGAGTGGCGGCAATGCCGAACCGACGCTCTTTGCGGAGGTGCTCGCGGATCTGGAGGGGGGTGTCCTTCCGGGCAGATAGTTTACTGACGATACCGGAGACATGGTTTACACATTTCGGCATTTGGGGAGGCCCCAGATGCCCTGGAAGGAGTGTAAACCGATGGATGAACGCCTGAAGTTTGTTGCCCGTCTCCTCGAAGGCGAGAAGATGGCGCCTCTGTGCCGTGAGTTCGGGATCTCTCGTGTCACTGGCTACAAGATCTTCAACCGCTACAAGGCGAGCGGTCTTGAAGGCCTTCAAGACCGTTCGCGACGACCCTATCGGCATGCCAACCAGCTGCCTTTCCAGGTCGAGCGGACGATCCTCAACCTCAAGCGAGAGCATCCCACCTGGGGCGCTCCGAAGATCCGCGACAAGCTGATCCAGGAGTACCCCATGATCAGGCCACCGGCGAAGAGCACCGTCCATGCCGTGCTAGACCGCAATGGCCTGGTGAAGCGCCGCAAGCGTAGACGGCATAAAGCCCAGGGAACCGAGCTCAAGCACGTTAAACGGCCTAACCAACTATGGTGTGCTGACTACAAGGGCGAGTTCCGACTTGGGAACAAGCAGTACTGCTATCCACTCACCATCACCGACTACAGCTCCCGCTATCTGATTACCTGCGAGGGCCTGTCTTCCACCAAGAGCCTCTTTGCGTTTCCCGCCTTTGAGCGGGTTTTCAGGGAGTTCGGACTGCCCGAGGCGATCCGCACTGACAACGGTGTTCCCTTCGCTTCACCTAACGCCTTTTTCGGCTTGAGCCCGTTATCCGTCTGGTGGCTGAAGCTCGGGATCCACATCGAGCGCATCAAGCCAGGCAATCCCCAGCAGAACGGGCGGCATGAGCGCATGCATCTGACACTCAAGAACGAGACGACCAAGCCAGCCGCGTTCAACTTCCTGCAGCAGCAGGAACGTTTCGACGAGTTCATCGAGGTTTACAACAACGAGCGCCCCCACCAAGCGCTCGGTGGACGCTATCCGGGGCAGAGGTATACACCTTCCGTCAGGACTTACGAACCTGCTCGGGAACCTGAGTACCCCTATCACGACAAGGCGATCCGCGTGACTCAGTGCGGACGGATCTGTATCGGCAGGCGCAAGATCAATCTCAGTCGATCATTTGCCAATCAGATCGTTGGGATCAGAGAGGTCGCTGACAAGATCTGGCTCGTCAGCTTCATGGAGTATGATCTGGGATTCTTCGACCAGGATGAGGGCCGTGTGGAGCCAACGGCAAACCCCTTCATCCCACTACCGGAAAACCTGTAAACCATGTCTCCGGTACGATCTGTAAACCATGTGTCCGGTACGGACCGGGGTGAGATGGCGCGCCCGGTGCGATTCGAACGCACGACCTTCGGCTCCGGAGGCCGACACTCTATCCAGCTGAGCTACGGGCGCAGTACAGGGTCTACCGTCCTGGACGGTCCGCTCCTGCGGCGGTCCTGCAAGCGGGGCTACCGGCTCGCGGGGGCGGCAATTATAGAGGCTTCAAGTGAGATTGCGAGCCACGGCCCGGCTTGTATCCAGCCTTCCCCAGGGTGCCCCGGCGTCCCTCGCCAGGCATCGACCCAGCACGGTTTGAGGCCCTCACGACAACGTCCGGCCTCCCGGTGAGATAGCGCAGATTACTGGACGATTGCTTGAAAGGCCCGTATCACGGGCTTTTCGGAGATGTAGGAATTCCTGGGATCATGTGTTGAATGTAAGCGTGTGATGTTCCGCACAGTTAGCGAGCCCCGGGGGTAGAACAATTCGCTGCAAGCGTTCAAGAAGACGCGTCGCAGGCGGGCTGAGAAGCACCGCCAGAATATGGCCCTTCAGCGGACAGGCGGGCCCAAGTTCCAGGACGGTGACGAAAGGGTTCAGTGGTGAGAATTCTCCTGTTGCTGATCATTGGGTTGCTCGTTTCCGGTAACGCAGCGGCCGATAACAAGAGGGATGCGTCCCAGAAATGGCAGGGCTACCGGGCAGACCTGGTGAGCAAGTCGGACAAGCCGCTCCAGCGCCATCAACGCCAGGGCCGTTACTCTTCCAGACTAAGCTTCTTGAGGGCCTCGGGACTCAATTCCGGCGTCTGTGATGAACTCAAAGGCACGACTCGTGGCCTGCGCATGATGTGTATCGCTTTCTGCGAGCTTCAGAGCTGTTCTCCCGATTTCACAGCTGAAGAACCATTCCAGAACTGCTCGAGGAGTTCGAGGTGGATTCTCGCTCGCTATGAGGCACGCCGGGGGCCCGGAGATCCGGACATGCCCTGTATCAAACAGCCTGAGGCGGTGGCGGAGTGCCCCTGCTGGAGTCGCGAGGAGCTGGCGAGTTTTCGCGGGCAGGGCGCAGACGACAGGCTTGCTAGCTGCACGCTGGACCTGGACTACGCCGAATCCAATATCAGCAACTTTGATAACTGGCGGGTCTTGAGTCAGACGGCTGGAGCTTACTCGGTATCTCTCTCGTCCTTCGGTAGCTATGGCACTGATCGTGCGCCGACCTGCGCTGTCTCCGATACCTGCGCGGACGGCTCCTGCCTGGGTGAGTCCCGCCTGATGACGGTCACCGCAGAGCAGTTTGCGGCTTGTGAAGCCGACGTGGCTCTGTCCGCCGCAGATCGGGGTCTCATCTGTAGATAGCTCGATCGTCTCTGTTGACTCCAGCCCGGTCGCGGCTGGAGTCGGTTCCCTGGCTTCTTCTTTCCGCACCTGAGGCGGGCTAGAGTAGCCGCATGTGGAACCATGAACCCCTCACGCCCAGGCTTGGTTCGGAAATCACCGGCCTCGATCTCGCCCGCCTGAACGAGTCCGACTTCCAGTCGATCCACGAGCTCTTCCTCGATCGCATGGTGCTCGTCTTCCGCGATCAGACATTGGATCAGGAGGCGCACAAGGATTTCGGCCGCCGCTTCGGCGAATTGCACGTGCATCCGTCGAAACGTTACCTCGGTGCCGGCGGTGATCCGGAGCTGTTTACAGTCAAGGCCACCCCGACCTCGAAACACGCGAACGGCGAAGCCTGGCACAACGATCTGTCCTGCGAAGTCGAGCCACCCCTGGGATCAGCCCTGTATATGCGCGAGCTGCCGCCGGTGGGTGGTGATACGCTCTTTGCGAACATGTATGAGGCTTACGATTCGCTCTCGGAACCTCTGCAGGAACTGGTGACCTCGCTGACGGCTTTTCACGACGGGCGCAAAGACCTCGCCAACTACGGTTACGAGCTTAAGGCCGATCAGTATTACCCCCGGGCCACCCATCCCGTTGCGCCAAAACATCCGGAAACCGGACGGCGCGTGCTGTTCGTGAATCCGAGTTTCACGATCCGCATCGAGGAGCTGGCACCGGCGGAATCCACCGCGCTCCTCGAGTTTCTCTATGGCCTCGTGCCGAACCAGCCGCGACTGCAGTGTCGTGTGCGCTGGGCCCCGGGTACCGTCGTGCTCTGGGACAACCGCTGCCTCCAGCATCATGCGATCTGGGACTACTTCCCCGAGAGCCGCTACGGTGAGCGGGTGACCGTGCAGGGCTGCGCCTTCCCCGACTGACTTTCATTCTCCAGCAGAGATTTCCTCCATGACCATTTCTGGCCGCCGCGGTTTTTTCCTTTCCGGTCAGTGGCGTTGGCTGCTTTGTTCGCTGCTTCCTGGAGCCCTGCTCCTGGCAGCGCCAGGGCAGGCAACGAGCGCCACCGCCGTCGATCACGCTCGAATTCTGGCAGCAGACGCTGAACCCGGCGCCTGGTTGAGCCACGGACGCGACTACGAAGAAACCCGGGAAAGTCCGCTGACGGCCATCAATGCCGACAACGTCCAGGCGCTCGGCCTCGCCTGGTTTTTTGAGCCGGGCACGCGCCGTGGTCTGGAGGCCACCCCGCTGGTGATTGACGGCGTGCTCTACACTACGGGTACCTGGAGCAACGTCTACGCCCTCGATGCGGTCAGCGGCCGCCTGCTCTGGCACTTCGACCCGCAGGTGCCCCGGGCCTGGGGTGCAAATGCCTGTTGCGACGTGGTGAATCGTGGAGTGGCTGCCTGGGGAAACCGGATTTACGTCGGCACCATCGATGGACGCCTCATCGCGATCGATCGCGCCACCGGCGAACCCGCCTGGGAGACCCTCACCATTGATCGCTCCAAGCCTTACACGATCACCGGGGCACCGCGGGTTGTGAAGGGCAACGTCATCATCGGCAACGGTGGCTCCGAATACGGGGTGCGGGGCTATGTGAGCGCCTATGATGCTGAGACCGGCGCCCTCAACTGGCGTTTCTATACGGTGCCGGGTAATCCCGACGAGCCTTTCGAAAACCCCGCCATGGCCATGGCGGCGCGCACCTGGTCCGGCGACCTCTGGTGGGAGGTAGGCGGAGGCGGCACGGTCTGGGATGCGATGGCCTATGACCCGGACCTCGACCTGCTCTACATCGGCGTTGGCAATGGGGCTCCCTGGAACCGGCATGTGCGCAGCCCGGGTGGCGGCGACAACCTGTTTCTCTCCTCGATTGTTGCCTTGCGTCCCGAGACCGGCGAATACGTCTGGCACTATCAGACCACGCCGGGAGATACCTGGGACTATACGGCCACGCAGCACATGATCCTGGCCGACATCGAGGTGGGTGGCATTGTCCGTAAAGCGCTGCTGCAGGCGCCGAAGAACGGCTTTTTCTACATCCTCGATCGCGAGACCGGGGAACTGCTCTCAGCAGAGAAGTACGTGGAGGCAACCTGGGCCAGCCACGTCGACATCGAGTCCGGACGTCCCGTGGAAACGGCCAATGCCGATCATCAGGCGGAGGCGCAGATCACCAAGCCGGCGCCCTTCGGCGGGCACAGCTGGCACCCCATGGCATTCAACTCGTCGACGGGTCTGGTCTACATCCCGGCCATGGAGAACCAGGCCGAGTACTCGACGCCGGAAGTCTTCGAGTATCTCCCCGGTCCCCACTGGAATCTCGGACAGGGCAAAACGACGCTGGCGGCACCCATGCCCGAGGCAATCATGCGCGGGGTGGTCCGACGGATGTTGAAAGGCCATCTGCTGGCCTGGGATCCGGTAACGCAGACACCGCGCTGGCGCTTCGATCATTCGAGCATGTGGAACGGCGGTGTCCTGACCACAGCCAGCAACCTGGTCTTCCAGGGAGCCGGGGATGGTCGCCTCCGAGCCTTCGACGGGGAAACCGGACGGGTGCTCTGGGAGGCAGGCACCGGCAGTGGAGTGGTGGCAGCGCCCATCACCTATGAAATCGACGGCGTGCAGTATCTGGCCGTCATGGCCGGCTGGGGCGGTGCTGCACCGCTGACCATCGACATGCCGGAAACGGTGCGCGGCCAGCCCGGGCGCCTGTTGGTGTACCGGCTTGGGGGTGATGCCGAGCTGCCGCCGCCGGAAGCACCCCCGGCGCTGGTGCAACCACCGCCGCGAAAAGGCACCAACGAGGTGGTGGAGCGCGGCAGCGAGCTTTATGCGGCTCATTGCGGGCGTTGCCATGGCGGTGCCCTCATGTCGAGCGCCGTCGTCCCGGACCTGCGCCGCCTGTCGGCCGCAAAACACGACATCTTCCGGCCCATCGTCCTCGACGGCATTCTCCAGGGGACCGGCATGATCGGCTTTGCGGACGTGCTCGACGAAAGTGATGCCGACGCGATCCAGGCCTACGTGCTCGACGTCGCCAACGATCACTGGGAGGAAGCGCAGCTGCCGGAATGGTGGCGGGCGTTGAAAGTCTGGTTCTACGATCTGCTCGCCGCTGTGGTCCTGTTTTTCATGGGTTAAGGGTGAAGGCGTCTGCGACCTATCGGGTCCCTTCCTGTTTCTGCACGGCGAAAATCGACTTGTACTCGCCCGGCTTGAAGCTCGGCGGCTGCGGGCAGGGTTCCGGATCGTAGACGGGATCCATCTCCTCGCCGCGCACCAGCACGTTCGACAGCGGGGTACGAGCCACGAGGTCTGTCGTCGTATGCGCGTGCGTCGGTGCGTAGGTATGGAGTAACAGGGGCCGGAGTCGTTCCGAGTCATTCGGCCGTGAGCCGTGCACACTTCGACAGGAGTGTACGGTGACGCTGCCGGCGGGTCCCGTGAGCCAGGCGGCATTGTCCGTGTCGACCCGTTCGAGATCGCGACGGTTGATCGCTCCGGTCCAGTTGCCGGATTCGTCGGCCAGGTCGAAGAGCTCGCGGCGATGGCTGCCCGGGATCACGCCCATGGGTCCCATGTCGTCGGTGACGTCCTCCAGATAGACGCCGATCGTGAGCGGGCCGTAGTTCGTGTGCGGCCAGAACTGGATGTCCTGGTGCCACTCCACCGCTTCGCCACCGGAGTGCCATTTGAAGTTCAACTTCGAGTGATGAAAACGCAGGTTCGGTCCGAGCAGGTCCTCGGCGACGTCTAGCAGCGGCCCGCGGAGGCCGAAGGCTTCGAAATCCGGGTGCACGGCAACGGTGTGCGGAATACGCCGCAACCGAGGTGCCTCGGGGCGGTGGCCGGGTTCTACGAGAATCCGCTTCGAGGATTCCTCGAGACCGCGACTCTCCTCGATGAAAGCGTCAGTGGCTCTGCGCAGACGCTCCAGCCATGCCCGAACCAGGAATCCCGGGAGCAGCAGGTAGCCCTCGCGTTCGTAGAACTGCTTCTGCGCCGTGCTAAGTGCTTTCAAGTGGCCCCCTCAGAGTCTTCGGTCGGGCGTGCCGCCCATACCGTCAGGCATACCGTCAGGCGGCGGCGCTGGGCCGTGCCAGCATTCGTTCGTGCCAGTCCTTCAGATGCGTGAGGCTATCGTCCGGCGGCAGACCCACGGGGCCGCTGGCGAAGTCGACCCCGGAGAGCGCGGTGATGTCGGCGATGGTAAAACGCTCGCCGGCCATGTACGGACGTTCGCCGAGCTCCCGATCCATGCGCCGGTAGAACGCGTGGACATTCTTGTCGCTCGTCTCCTTTGCCTGCGGGTTCTGTTTGAAGCGTCCCGCCGCCATTTCCGCGACCACAGGACCGTTCACCCAGGACACGCCGATCTGGGTCCAGAACTCGAGTTCGAGAATCCGGTTGTGCATCTCGACTCTGCCCAGCTCGTAGGGGGTCGCGCCGAACAGATTGGGCTCCGGCTGCACCGCTTCGAGATAGCGGCAGATGGCCACGCTCTCGCCGATGTACTGACCGTCGTCCGTTTCCAGGACCGGGATTTTCCCACTCGGATGCTTCTTCAGAAACTCCGGCGTCTTGTGCTCTCCACCCATCATGTCCACGGGGACCAGTTCCAGGTCGATGCCTTTTTCGGCCGCGAAGATGCGCACGCGGCGCGGGTTGGGCGCCACGGTGACGTCATAGAGCTTCATGAAATCCCTCCTGTCCTTTCCGCCGAGTCTACCTCAGGTACACTCTGCCGGCTGTGTGATTTGTGGGAGAGCGGGGTGATCGAGCTGGTTAATGCGGAGTCGGTGGGGCTGTCCACGGAGCGCCTGGAACGGGTGACCGCCTGGCTCGAAGCGCAGATTTCGAGCGAACGTCTTGCTGGAGCGAGCGTGCTGATCGGCAGGCGCGGCGGGATTCCCTACTTCGAGGCGCGGGGTCTCGCAGATCAGGCTGCGGCGAAATCGTTCACCCGCGACACGATCGTGCGGATCTACTCCATGACGAAACCGATCACGACCGTGGCGGCCATGATGCTCTACGAGGAAGGCTGCTTTCAGCTCGACGATCCCGTGGCCCGCTACCTGCCGGAGTTTGCGAACACCCCCGTCTGGGCCGGGGGTGATGCGCCCCTCGGCGAGACGGTCCCGCAGGCTCAACCGATGACCGTGCGCCAGCTCATGACCCACACGGCCGGGCTCACCTACGGATTCATGCAGACGAACGTCGTCGACGAGGCCTATCGCGCTCACCGGCTCGATTTCCCCGGCGGGTCCGGTTCGCTCGCTGAGCAGGTCACTGCACTCGCCACTGTCCCGCTCCTCTGCCAGCCGGGTACTGAGTGGAACTACAGTGTTTCCATCGACGTGCTGGGCCGGCTGGTCGAGCTGTGGTCCGGTCAGTCCCTCGCCCAGTTCTTTCAGGCGCGGCTCTTCGATCCCCTGGATATGGCGGATGCCGGTTTCCAGGTTGCCGCCGCTAAGCGCGACCGCTTTGCTGCCTGCTATGCACCGCTGTCCGGCGGAGATCTGAGCAACGTCGGCAAGGCGTCGAGCGAACCCGCCCTGAGCGAGCGTGCCGGTGGCCTCAAACTGCAGGATCCCGCCGAGGGGAGTGCCTTCCTCGAGCCTGCGACGGTTTATGCGGGCGGTGGTGGACTGACGGCAAGCATGCGCGACTACGCGCGCTTCTGTCAGATGCTCATGAACGGCGGCGAGCTTGAGGGTGTCCGTATCCTGAGTCCGAAGACCCTCGACTTCATGCGGCGCAATCAGTTGCCGGAGAATCGCGACATGGCGGCCATGGGTCAGCCGGTCTGGTCCGAAACGAGCTATGACGGTATCGGCTTCGGCCTCGGCTGGGCCGTGGTGATCGATCCGGTGAAGGCGCAGATAGTCACCTCCACGGGTGAACACCACTGGGGCGGTGCCGCCAGCACCTTCTTCTGGCTGGATCCCGAGGAGGATCTCTTTGTCGTGCTGTTCACGCAACTCATGCCCTCATCGACCTATCCGATCCGGCGGGAACTGCGCCAGCGCGTTTATCAGGCGCTGGTCGACTGACGGTTGTGAACCGACTCCGGCGGTCACCGAAGCATCCAGTAAGGCCCTTGTTATGAAGCTCTATACCTTTCCTCCGGCGCCGAACCCGTCGCGCGTCCGTTTTTATCTGAAAGAAAAGGGACTCGAGCTGGAGGAAGTGATCGTCGACTTCTTTAAAGGCGAGCAGAATTCGCGCGAGCATCTGGCCCGGAGTTCGGCTGGTGTGGTGCCGGTGCTGGAACTCGACGATGGCACTTTCCTTGGCGAATCTCAGGTGATCATCGAGTATCTCGAGGAACTTTATCCCGAGCCCTGCATGATCGGCACGGATCCCCTGAGCCGGGCGCAGACGCGCGCCGTAGAGCGTGACATAGAGATGAACGTGCTGTTGCGGATCATCCGCTACGTGCACGCCAGCAACTCGCCCCTCGGCCTGCCGAAAAATCCGGTGATTGCCGACAATGAGCTCGCCCGCCTGCCGGCGGGACTCGGTCGGGTCGAGGCGCGTCTCGAAGGTTCCGAATTCGTCATGGGCGCGGCACCCTCGATTGCCGACTGCTCGCTGCTGGCGGCGCTGACCTTCGGGAAATTCGGCGACTTCGAGGTGGATGAGCAGTACGGGAACATCCGCCGCTGGTTCGACAGCTACGCGCTCCGGCACCTCTGAGGCGTCTCAGGCGACGGTAATCCTGTAGTCGTCGTAGCGTTCGAGCTCGTCGGCCGCCGGTCGTTCCAGCCAGCCGAGCCAACGCTCGAGCTCGCCCGCTCCGATAACCAGTGAGCCATAGGGCTGGCTGGCGTTTCGCTCGACGATCCGGCGCTCGAGGGTCGCTCGCGGAGGGTTGAGGAAGGTCAACTCGACCCGGGCACCGAGCGCCTGGCCCTCGGCGCAGTAGCGGAGCCGCTCGTCTCGGTGCCAGAAGCCGTTTTCGAGGATTACGGAGGCGCCCCGTTTTAGCATCGCTTGCGCCTGCTGCCACTGCAGGGCTTCGACCTTCGGTCGCAGCCGGTCCATCTCTGCACGATCGTGCACATCCTCCATAAGGGCGACGAGCCACTCGTCCGGGGAGAAGCGATGCGCCTGTGTTTCTGCTTCGAGGCGTCGAGCCAGCGTGGTTTTGCCGGCGCAGACCATGCCGGCGATGAGATGCACACTGGGTTCAGGCATGGGAGTTGTGCCCGGACTCACCCTTCGTAGGCTCGAATCTCGATCAGGTGCCGGTTCGGATCGTCGAAGTAGAGGGTCGGTGCTTCGCCCCTGGCACCGGACTCGGAACCGGGCCCTTCGTTGCTGCCGACATTGTGGAAGCTTGGCCCGTAAGGGATGCCATCGTCCTTCACGCGTTCGAAAATTGCGTCGAACTCGGCGGGTGTGACCGAGAAGGCGTAGTGTTCGAAGCCCTGCGTTTCCCAGGGCGCCAGCTGCAGCTGGCAGTCCGGGCCACAACGGATCACGGTGAAAGGTCCGTCCTCGCCGCCATGCTCGAAGCCCATGATGCGTGTGTAGAAGTCGATGCTCGCTGGCAGATCGTTCACCTTGAGGATGATGTGGTCGATCACGGCCATTGGCTGCCCCCTGATGGTTAACCTTCCGGGTCTGACGGTCCGGTGACCGCCGCTGGTCCTTCTTCGACAACCCCGGTTTTGAGAATGGCCGCAGTGCCGGCAGACTCGCGGCCGAGGATGGTTTCGATCACCGCGCGCTGACTGTCGCTCGTCATGCTGGCGAGGGCCTCGTCGACAACGCCGGCGATGGCGGGATCGGTGTACGGTCGGGTCACCGCCCACCAGCGGCGGCCAGGTTCCGTATTCAGATAGTAGGCCTCCGAAGCGACCACTTCAGCGTAGGCCTGCTCGAAGAAGCCGGCGCCTCGCTCGTCTTTGTTGCGTAACCAGCTGACCAGCAACGACGTATAAAACTGGCTGAGCACGACGGCCTCGCTCTCCGTCAGCTCATCAGGCTGGAAAACGGATTTGGCGATAGCCGCTTCCGGCGTTTCGCCGATTAGTGAGAGGCTGCGAATGACGACGGTCTCGTACATGGAGTCGACCACCTGGGCGCGGGTCAGGTCGCGGCTCTGGTTCAGCTCATAGAGGAGCAGGAGCAGCCCGAACACGACGCCGATGTTGGTGATGATCTGCAGCCAGTCCCGCTTCACGGTTCTCCCCTGCTCGCCCTTGCAGCCAGTTTCGGCTTCATCTTGCGCTGAAACCATTGAGGCAGATACTGTATAAATATACAGTAATCTCAGATACTCCGATGACGCTCGTTCTGTGCCGCAAACTCAACCATCGCAATATCGAACTCCACGACAGCACGCGCGGTGAAGCCGTGGGGGTGCTGCGGAGAAATGGCGACTATGGCTATGTCCCCTGGTTGGGCTTTATCGATCGGAGCAAGGCCCCGCGGACCGGTCGGCCGGTGAAGCTGCAGATCGCACGTATCGGCCGACTCGATGGTGTTCGCACGCACTGGCGTGATCTGAAACCCGGAGAGCACGTGCAGGGCTGCCTCACCCGGGAAGGGGCTTACGCGGTCATGGATCTGGACGTGCGGGTCTTATAGGCGGAAAGTGGCAGATCCCTGGTAAGGCAAGCGCAGCGGAGTGGATCAGCATGAGTCGTCTCGAAGAGATCACGAATTATGTGCAGCTCACGGAAGACATCGGCTCTTCCGGGCAACCCCGACGAGAGCAGTTCGCCGCCATCGCCGAAGCAGGCTTCGAGGCGGTGATCAACCTGGCTCTGCCGGATTCCGAACATGCCGTTCCGGAGGAGGGCAGCCTCGTCACCAGCCTCGGCATGTCTTTCCATCACATCCCCGTCGACTTCGCTGCCCCGACCGTTGCCGAGCTCAAGACCTTCATCGGGGTCATGGAAGCACTCGCGGGGCGGCGTGTCTGGGTGCATTGCGTGGTCAATGCCCGGGTGTCGGCCTTTCTCTATCACTACCTGAGCAAAGTCAGGGGACTGCCGGAGGCAGACTGCCGCTCGCCGATTCTCGAGAAGTGGGCGCCGCAGATGGACGATGTCTGGAAGGCGTTTCTTGCCATCGATCAAGCGGCTCTGGACGCGGCCTGAGCCTGGAGGAGCGTAAATGACCGACCATGCAGTCGTTGACCCTGAGAGCTGGTTCAAAGCCCGCCGGGCCCTCTTACGCGACGAAAAAGCCTTCACACGGCTGAAAGACTATCTGGCGGAACGGCGCCGGGCCCTGCCCTGGATGCGCATTGAGAAGGACTACCGCTTCGAAGGGCCTGAGGGCGAAGTCTCCCTCGCCGAGCTTTTCGCCGGACGGCGCCAGCTCATCGTCAACCACTTCATGTTCGGACCCGATTGGCAGCGGGGTTGCGAGGGTTGCACTGAGGTTGCGGACAACTACAACGGCATCCTGCCCTATCTCCACGCCCGGGACGCGAGCTTCGTGGCGATCTCCCGGGGTCCCCTCGAAAAACTGGAAGCCTTCAAGGCGCACATGGGCTGGACCTTCCCGTGGGTGTCTGCCGCGGCGTCGGATTTCAACTTCGACTTCGATGTGTCTTTCCGGCAGCCGGAGAAATCCCCCAAGCGGTTCAACTTCGAAACCGTGGAAGCGGCCATGGAGGAGACCCACGGCGTCAGCGTTTTCATTCGCGAAGAGGAGGAAATTTTCCTCACCTACCGCTGCCACGAGCGGGGGGTGGATATCCTCCAGGCAAGCATGCAGTACCTGGACCTGTTGCCGCTCGGCCGGCAGGACGACCGCTGGGACCAGGACGATTTCCGGCGCCGGTGAGATGCTGCTGAGTGTTCGTGGCCTGCATCATACGGCCGGCACCAAACCGCTGTTTCAGAGCCTTTCCGTCGCCATCTCCAAGGGTGACAAGATCGGCCTGAACGGCCACAACGGCTGCGGTAAATCTACGCTGCTGAAGATTCTCGCTGGTTCGATCATTGCAGACGAAGGCGAGCTCAGCCGACGCAGCGGCCTGCGTCTGGCTCTGGTGGAGCAGTTCGTTCCGGAGGCTCTCCTGCCTGTGACGCTGGAGGCGGCCGTGCAGCAGCAGTTGCCGGAAGCCGAACGTGACAGCGAGGGGTTTCGAGCAGCCCTCATGCTCAGCCGGCTCGGCTTTCGCGACAATGATCTCGCCCTCGAGGTTCGCGATCTCTCCGGGGGGCAGCTGAACCGGCTCATGCTGGCCAGGGCGCTGGTTACGGAGCCCGATCTCGTACTCTTCGATGAGCCCAGTAACCACATGGACCTGGCGACCCTGTCCCTGCTGGAGCGGTTTCTCGCTGAAGACATCAACTGCGCCTTTCTTCTGGTGTCGCATGACAGGGCACTGCTCGATGCGGTCACCACGCGAACGCTGATTCTTCGCGATGAGCGCCTCTATGCCTTCGACATGCCCTTTTCGGCGGCGCGTCAGGCGCTCACGGAGACGGACATTGCGGCGGCGGCGGCACGAGCCGACGAAGAAAAGAAAATCGCCCGGCTGCGCGCCAGTGCTAAGCGCCTCGCCGTCTGGGGGAAGGTCTACGACAACGAGAAGCTGGCTCGGAAGGCCAAGACCATGGAGAAGCGGGTGGCGCGTCTGGAGCAGGCGAAAACCTTCGTTTCTTCCGGGTCCGGTCTTGCCCTGAGCCTCGATGCCCGGGAAACCCGGGCTAACCGTATGTTGCTCGTCGAGGATTTCGTGGTGTCGCCGCCCGGCGCATCGGAAGTGTCGCTCTTTCATATCGACGAACTGGTGATCCGACCCGGCGATCGAATTGCGCTTCTTGGCCACAACGGCTGCGGTAAAACCTCGCTGATCACACACCTGCTCGGGGCCTATGAGCGCGCGAAGCAGAACGGCGAGAGCGGTGCGCACATCCGTTACTCGCCGCAGGCCGACGTCGGCTACTACGACCAGAACCTCGAGGCCGTCGATGGCCGGGATGGTAAGACCCTGCTCGAGTACCTCCGCCAGGAAACGCGGGTGCAGGAGGCCACGCTCAGAAACAGCCTGATCAACGCCGGTTTCCCCTACGCGGACCACGACCGTGCCGTGCGGGTGCTGAGCGGCGGCGAGCGGGCGCGCCTGCGGTTTCTCGCGCTGCGCCTCAACCGGCCGAATTTCCTCGTGATGGATGAGCCGACGAATCACATCGACATCGAGGGCAGAGAAGAGCTCGAGCAGCAGCTGGCGGAATCGGGGGCAACGCTCTTCATGACGTCGCACGATCGACGCTTCATCGACAACGTCGCTACGCGCTTTCTTCTCGTCGAACAGGGTGAACTCAAAGAGCTGATGGAGCCGGAGGTTTTCTACGGCGCCATGGCCGAAGCCGACAGCTTCGCGGAGGCGGCAGGGTACAGCGGCGACGCCGCGCCAGCGAGCGGCACCGCGGCGACGGCCGCTGCAGGCGCCGTGCTGGGAGAAGCTCGAGACGAGGACGTGCTG
This sequence comes from Pseudomonadales bacterium, assembly GCA_965230005.1. Classification (GTDB taxonomy): domain Bacteria; phylum Pseudomonadota; class Gammaproteobacteria; order Pseudomonadales; family Azotimanducaceae; genus SZUA-309. The sequence continues at coordinate 3,132,096 of OZ245934.1, read as the reverse complement.
CTCGAGCGGATCGTGGAACTGGAGCAGCTGCTGGCGGCCGATCAGGGCCGGCGCCCGAAGTTCCAGAAGCCGAAACTGCAGGCGGCCTGGCGTGAGGAAATCGAGGCCTTAACTCAGCAGCTCGATGGCAGCTGAGGGCCCTCAGGACCGCCCGGAGGCGCCCGCCACGTAAAGCAGTCCGGCCATGATCGCGAGGTTCTTGACGAAGTTCTGGGTCTCGTGGGCCTGGTCCAGGCCTTCATAGACGTTCCAGAAGTCATGCATGAAGACATTGATCAACAGCGTCAGCCCCGCGAGCACGAGCGCCATGAGCCCCGTCCGATAGCCGATGGCGAGACACGCGCCGCCGCCGACCTGGAGGATGATGGTGAGCACCAGGAGTACCGGGATGAGGGGTACGCCGTGCTGCGCCATGTGGGCACTCGTCGCCGACCAGCCGGTGATCTTCATGATGCCCGGGAGTATGAAGTAGAGCCCGAGGAGCCCCCGGCCCGTCAGCAGCAACGCCCGCTGGGCGGTGGCGAATGAGTTGGTTGCGGTGCTGGCTTCAGCCATAGCGGTGCTCCGTTTTTTTGACCGGTCAGATGTCTGGACGCCCGTCAGCAGGCGCCTGGTGGTGTGTGTCTGATTTGCGACCGGAGCTTTCTCATCCGAGGAAGGCTTCCCGGCGGTAGCGGAGCATGGCGCCGGTCGCGGCACCGGTATGGATGCCTGGTGCTGTGCCGTCGAGGCGTTCATAAGCCACCGCACCGTTGACCATGACCAGCTGGATGCCCTCCGGCTCCGTCTGCGGCGCATCGTAGTCGGCGCCGTCGATGATCGTGGCGGGATCGAAGAGCACGAGATCAGCCCAGTAGCCTTCCCGCACCTGACCCCGTTCCTGAATACCGAAGGTTTCTGCGGAGAGCGACGTCATGCGCCTTACGGCCTCCGGCAGTTCGAGAATGCCGCGCTCGCGCACATAGCGGCCGAGCACCCTTGGGAAGGTCCCGAAGAGTCGCGGGTGCGGTTTGCCGCGCAGATCGGGAATGCCGTCTGAGCCGACCATCATGTCTCTGTGCGCGAGGTTCGTCTCCACGTCCGCCTCGTCGATGATGAAGTGGATGCAGATCGTGCGGTCCCCTTTGTCGTCCGTGAGGATCTTGTGTACCACCTCGGTAACGTCGAGCCCCTCTTCCGCGGCAATGTCGACGACCATGCGGCCTTCGTAGTCGCGGAATGCCGGGCAGCTGGCGATGCGGATGACCTCCGCGAGATCGCGGCTGATCCGGTCCAGGTTGAAATACTCGATCATGCGGCCGCTGCCGGCTGTGTAGGGATAGACGTCGAGCGTTACCCGCTGACCGTCCTTGAGCGCAGCATCCACCTTCTGCAGGGAGTCTTTGACCTTGCCCCAGTTGGCCTTACCGGCGGACTTGTGGTGCGAGATGTGAGCGTGCACGTCGGCTTCCCGGCCGATGGTCAGGGTCTCGTCCACGGCTTCCAGGAGACGATCGCCCTCGTTGCGCATGTGCGTCGTGTACAACGCGTCGAAGTCTTTCGCGGCGCTGGCGAGCTCGATGACTTCGTCGGTCTCGGACCAGCGTCCGGGTCGGTAGATGAGGCCCGTGGAAAAGCCGCAGGCGCCCTGTTCCAGGGCCCGCTTCACGTGGTCGCGCATCGTCGCCAGCTCCGTGGCGGTTGGGGCGCGCTGCGCCATGTCCATGACGATGGCCCGCACCGTGTTGTGCCCGACGAGCATCATGTTGTTGATGGCCGGTCCGCGTTCCAGGGCGGCGCTGAAGTAGCCTTCGAGATCCGTGAACTCGCCATCGAGGCCCGCAAGGATGCCCCCGCTGGCGGCGACGCTGTCCTGCGCCGGGTCTGCGGGTATCGCCGAGAAGCCGCAGTTGCCGCTCACCACCGTGGTGACACCCTGGGCGAGTTTGAATTCCATGCCCGGATGGCGGAAGAAGGCGCCATCGTCGTGGGCATGGGTGTCGATGAAGCCCGGGGCCAGCGTCAGGCCTTTGCCGTCGATCTCCCGCGCGGCTGTTGGACCGCGGCCTGCTGCATCGACGGCGCTGATGCGCCCGCCTTCCACACTCACATCAGCGGCGAAGGCGGGGCTGCCGGTTCCATCCAGCACGGAGACGTTACGAAGGGTTAGGTCTGCCACGAGTGACTCCTCTCGAGTTCAGGATCAAAGGCCGTAGCGGCCTGGGGTAGTTCGCAGCCACTCACCGATCATCTCACCAACGAGAATGGAGGAGAGATTGGTGTTGGCCCTGGGTACAAAGGGCAGAATGGACGCGTCGGCGACGACCAGTCCGTCCTGGAAATGGCAGCAGCCATACTGATCCACCACCGCCATGGGATCGTCGGCTGGTCCCATCTTCACGGTGGCTGACGGGTGGTAGCCGCTGCCCGAGAAGCGCCTGGCCAGAGCCCGGAAAGCTTCATCGTCGTCGGGTCGGGCGGGATCCGGAAAGGTCACGGCCTCGATCATCTCTGCCAGGGGACCATGGCGGGCGAAGGCGAGGGCGTCGCGCAAACAGCCGACCAGCCGGTCGGCATCGCGGTCGTCCTCGCAGAAGCGCGCATCGATGAGGGGTGCCGCGTGCGGATCGGCAGAAGCGAGCCGCAGCTCGCCGCGCCCGTACTGATACTCGAGCACACTGGCGATGGAAAACATCGCCGGCCCGCCACGCCGACCGGCGAAACTGATCTGCTCGATCTGCAGGTCGTTCCGCTTCTCGGAGCCCCGGGCGGTGTAGCGGAGGATGGTCTGGATGATGGGGGCCTCGAAGTCGACGCTGATCCCCTCCTTCAAGGTGCAGACGACAGACAGCGCAGGATGATCCGACAGGTTCTGACCGACGCCGGGCGCTTCGGCCACGAGATCGATCCCGTGGCGCTCGAGCTCTTCCCGGGGGCCGATACCGGAACGCATGAGGATCGCCGGTGACAGGATGGCGCCAGCGGAGAGCACGACGAGACGGCCTTTGATTTCCTGCAGCGCGCCGTCCCGTTCCAGCACCAGGCCGGTGCAGCGGCCCCGGTTAAAAACAAGTCGATGCACGTGGCTGTCTGCGGCGATGGTCAGATTGGGACGAATACGGGCCGGGGCCAGGTAAGCCACCGCGCAGGAAACGCGGAGGCGACCGAGTTTGTTCATGGGCTGCGGCCCACTCCCCCAGCTTTCCGGATCATTCGCATCCGGGCAATCCGGGTAGTCGAGGCGCCGCGCGGTTTCGAGGAAAGCACTGTGCTGCGGCAGCATTTCCGCTGGCGGATAGCGGCGGATGGTGATCGGCCCAGCGTCGCCATGGTAGGGCGCCGCGCCGAAATCCAGATCCCTCTCCATGCGCCGGTAGGTGGGTAGCACCTTGTCCCAGGCCCACTCGTCATTGCCCGCGTCGACCCACTCTTCGTGGTCTTCCGGAAGGCTGCGCAGGGCAATGCAGGTGTTCACGGCGCTCGAGCCGCCGACCACCCGCCCCCGTGGAAAGACGACCTGTCGCTCCCGGGTGGGGGCGTACTCGAGGCCCCAGTCGTGATCGGTGTAGGAGTTGTTGTGGCTGTTCACCAGATCGAAAGGGGTCTCGGCCAGATCCGGATAGTCCGGACCCGATTCCACCAGCAGCACCCGCCGGTTCGGATCCTCGCTGGCCCGGGCGGCGATGGCGCAACCCGCGCTGCCCGCGCCGACGATGATCAGATCCCAGGGTTCCGCCGAGATGTCGGTGACGCCTCCGGTCATCGGGCGGCATCCAGGGGCGGTGTGGTGCCAGTGGGACTGGTCAGGTAGCTCGAGCGGAACTGAATACCCCAGTGGCCCTTATCGACGGTGGCAATCCACAGCGTTTCGAAGTGGTTGTAGACCTTGCCGTCCGCATGGCAGCGATCGATCGACAGGGCCAGGTGCACTTTCTCCGGTCCCTCGTGAATGACTTCCACGCTCAGCAGCACGGTGTGATCCCAGCCTTCAGCCTCGAGCAGCTGGGCGCCTTTCGCACTGCGCGCGACGAACTCGTCGGCCGATTCGATGGTGACGAAGCGGCCGTTTGCGAGCCGCACGTGCGGATAGTTCAGGGTTGCCGCGAGGGCTTCGTGATCCTGGGCGTTGAAGGCGTCGATGAAGGCTCGAGCCGCATCGATTCCGGCGGCTGCCGATGCACTATGGGATTCGGTCATGCGGTTGTCCTCCGCTTCCTCAGAAGTGGTCCGGGCTGTGCGGGGCGTGCCGGGTGGCGAAGAGCACATCGGCCCTGGCGATCGCTGCCGGGGTGCCCGTTGCGAGACCCCAGGCTGCCAGCTGCTGCACGCGGCGGAAGCCGCTGAAGGCGCTCCCCAGCGCTTTCAGGCTGAACTGCACGTCTGGTGCAGCGTCGGTGGCGCGCACCTCCGCCGCGGACCCATCCCCGCCCGTGCCAGCCTCCACGTCCAGCTGCCAGGTCCCCGCGTTCCAGGGGGCTTCCCGATCCGGCCCGATGCCGATTCGGAGGCTTCCCGATTGCTCGTAACCCCGCGCCGCCAGCGCACCGGGTGCATCGACGAGCCGGAAGTAGACGCCTTCGCCATCGCGAGCATTCAGCATGCGGGGTTCCTCGAAGAGTTCCCAGGCGGGATCATCCGCCGGGGCGTTCTCCCAGAGGATCCGGCCAACCAGATCGTGGCGGGCGAGGAATTCCCAGAGCGCCCGGCAGGCGTCGATATCGAGCCAGACGAAGTCCCGCACTTTCAGCTCCTGATCCCGGGCCGGGTGACCAACCCGGCCGGTGCGCAGCGTATAAGCCACGTAGCCCACCGCTGCACCGTCGTCCTTACGGCAGACGGCAATGTGCACGGGCCCGTCCGCCTCCGGCGCGGTGAGCACGTTCGCCTGCCAGAGCACGCTGCTCCGATGCAGGTAAAGGGAGCGGTCGGCGATGAAACGGCGGTACAGGCCTTTCAGCGTGTCGAAAACCTCGCCGGCCGGCTCGCGGCCTACTCGGTAGGTCGGGTCCGGGCTTTGCAGCAGGCGGGCATCCACCGTGTCGAGTTCGTAGCGCCGCTGCACGGAACCGAGACTGTAGCCGTAGCGCTGGTAGATGGCTGCCTGGGACGCCCAGAGGGCAGCCACGGTCTGGCCGGCCTCGCGCATGGCTTCGAAGGAGTGTTCCGTGATGCGCCGCAGCAGCCCCCGGCGCCGATACTCGGGCAGCGTGCCGACGATGGTCACGCCTGCCATGGCCATGGCCTTCCCGTTGGCACGCATGGTGAAGGGTATGGCGGCGTAGCTGGTTACGAGTTTCGGCCCGTCGAAGGCGCAGAGGGTCCATTCCGGGCGGTTGTTTCTGGCCGGGAGGTTGTCTTCTCCATCACCGAAGGCGCCGCCGTAGACGTAGCTCGTCATGAGTCCGATCTGGCCCATCTCCGACTCCTTGGCCGGTCGGATCTCAAAGTCGCTGTGGCTGGTTTGCTCGGTCAATGGTCAGGCCCTGTCAGTCCGTGCGTCATCTCAGGCCGGGCGGGGGCCTTCGACCTGCAGACGGTGAATCACCCGGGGATCGTCGCCGTGATCGTGCACGGCAAAATGCAGTACTGAGCGGTTGTCCCACATGGCGAGGTCACCCGGGCGCCACTGATGACGGGCCTGAAACTCCGGCCGCACGGCGTGATCGTAAAGTGTCTCGAGTAGGCCGCGACTTTCTTCCCGGGACCAGCCGGCGAACCGCTGCGTGAAGGCGCGGCAGACATACAGCGCCGGTTCGCCGTTCTCGTCGTGGACCCGGCGGACCGGATGTTCGGCCCGAGGGGCGGCTTTCGGGTCTTCGCCGTAGATACCGGCGAGCCCCTCAGCGCTGTGCAGGGCCCGGAGGGGTTCCAGGGCACCTCTCATCCCATCGGAAAGCTCTGCCCAGGCCAGGTGCTGGTTTGCGAAAGCCGTGGCGCCGCCGAACTCGGGTGTTTCGAGGGCATAGAGCATGGTCAGCTTCGGCGGTCGCTCGTTGTAGGTCATGTCCGAGTGCCAGTGCTGGTTCACATCCCGGCGTTTACCCTGGTTGCTGAGCCTGATGATCTCGGGATAGTCCTCGAGCCCCGCGTACGGATGGCACACGAGCTCGCCCCAGCGGCGGGCGAAGGCCATGTGCTCTTCCGGCGTCAGCGTCTGGGCGGGAAAGACGAGCACGTGGTACTGGCAGAAGAGTTCGTTCAGGTCCGCCCAGATGGCGTCGTCCACTTCCCGGACGTCGAGATCCTCGACGATGGCTCCGAGGGGAGCGGCGAGTCGCTTAACTTTCATGAAACCTCCCTGTGAGTTGCAATCCGGCTCACACTCGATGACGTGACTCAGGGCTCCTGAGCCACCGCGTCTACCCCGGCCGGGCCCACGGTCCCGAGGCGTATGGCGCGGCGTTCGAGTCTGGCGCGAAGCCTCGCGTGCCGGGCTGGCGTGAGCGGGTAGCTCCAGATCAGCTTGAAGGCGAGGCCGTAAAAGAAAATCGGACCCAGGCAGTACACGAGCCGCAAGGAAAGAACCCCGACGTCTGTGCTGGCAGCCACGCCTCCAGCCGGGTCGAAGCCGAGCAGTCCGACGATGTTCAGGGACACGCCGGTGCCGAAGGCGATGGCGATCTTCTCCGTGAAGCCGAGAAACGCAAAGTAGGTGCCGGCCCGTCTGCCACCGCTGCGGGCGGCGTCCACATCGACCACGTCGGCGAGCATGGCGATGGGCAGGAACTGCAGGCCGCCGAAGCAGAAGCCCTTTACCACGAAGAGGAGGAAGAAAGGGGCGTAATCGCCGTAGCCGAGGAACAGGTTGGCCCCGGAGACGGCCGCTACCGTGATCAGCGTGCACATGAACGCGCGGTGTTTGCCGATCTTCCGGCCCAGCCAGAGCCAGAAGGGAATGGCGCCGAGCCCGGCGATGAAATAGAAGAAGTAGGCGGCGCCGATGGTTGGCACGCCAACAATATCGCGGATGAAGAAGAGCGAGACGGCGTTGCGGAAAGACTCGCCGAAGTGCACGAGGAGAGCGATCAGCAGCACCCGAAGCATGGGTCCGTTCTTCAGCACCAGCTTCAACCCTTCCTTGAAGGAAGGGCGCGTCTCGCCGGCCACCGGTGGCGGTTCTTTTACCAGCAGCAGTACGACGGCGGCGCACAGGGGCAGCACGAGGATGATGGCCCAGGCGAGCCCGGCGAGGACCGGTCCGGTGAGCGTTGCTCGATCGACGATGTTCTTTTCCCGGAAATCACCGGAGAAAGCCCCGATGGCGTCGTTCCAGAGGGTGACGAACACTTCGCCAACGGCGGCGCCGTCGGCGCGTATCTCGATGATCATGGGCACCGCGGCCGCCACCATGAGGCCGACGAGCACGTAGATTTCCCGGGCAGCGGTCACCCGGCTGCGCTGGTGATAGTCCGGCGACAGTTCAGCACCCCAGGCCCGGTGGGGCAGGCCGATCATGGTGCTGCCGAGGAAGAAGATGGACAGCCAGACGAGGAAGTAGACGAGGCCAACCCCTTCGTCGGGGATAAACAGGTTGTAGACCCCGATCATCATCAGCGGCGTGCCGATGAGGATCCAGGGCCGTCGCCGGCCGATCGGCGTGCGCAGGCGATCGGAGAGCTCGCCCATGATCGGATCCGTGACCACGTCTGTGAGCCGGGCAAGCATGAGGATGGTACCCACGAGGGCCAGACTGATACCGAGGCCGCCGGAGTAGTGGGCGGGAATCCAGATTGCCAGGGGATAACCGATCACGGCGAGGGGCAGCCCCAGCGATCCGTGCGCATAAATGGTCTTCAGGCTGAGCGCACCGCTGCTCGGCTCGGGCACGTCCGGTGAAGACTGCACTGCTTCGGCCACCTGTTCCCCCTCTTACCGCTTCGCAACCCCGCGGCGAGCACCCGCCCCGGGAAGTCGCTGGAGACCCTCGCGCGGTACCTCGAGCAGGCATCCGCAGGGCTCTTGTTGTTGCCCGAGCATACCTGACATGATCGCGACCTGACGAGCCGGCGCCGGAGGGGCCGGTCACGGCCGCTTCACGACGCGCGCCGTGCAATTCGGATCTTTCGCGACGGGGCGCTGTCAGAACACAGCATGCAGATGATCGCTTCAGAAACCGGGAAGTTTCTCGACCCGACCCTGACCGCCGACGGTGAGCCGCGGGCGTCCGTCGACGTGCGGGCCCTCAAAACCGTCTGGTTGAACACCGGCACCCTGTGCAACCTCACCTGTAAAAACTGCTACATCGAGTCGAGCCCCAGGAACGATCGGCTTGTGTATCTGAGTCGCGAGGAAGTACGCGGTTATCTCGAGGAAATCGACAGCGCGGGCCTTCCCGTTGAGGAAATCGGCATTACCGGCGGCGAGCCGTTCATGAATCCCGACATCCTCGGCATTCTCGAAGATTGCCTGAGCGCCGGATTCGAGGTGCTGGTGCTGACGAACGCCATGCGCCCCATGATGAAGTGCGCGCAGGGCCTCACGACTCTGCGCGAACGTTTCGGCGACCGGCTGATCCTGCGGGTGTCCATCGATCACTACGATCAGGCACTGCATGAGGAAGAGCGGGGCCGGCGTTCCTGGCAACCGACCATCGACGGTCTTTCCTGGCTCGCCGCCGAGGGCTTCCGGGTCCACGTCGCGGGACGAACCCGCTGGGGCGACGACGAAGGGCTGCTGCGCACGGGTTTTCAGGCACTCTTCCGCGATCTGTCCGTAGACATCGACGCCACCGATCCCCAGGCGCTCGTGCTATTCCCGGAGATGGACGCCGACGCCGAGGTGCCGGAAATCACCACGGCCTGCTGGGGCATCCTCGATGTGGATCCCGCCGACATGATGTGCGCGACCGCGAGGATGATCGTCAAACGCAAAGGCGCGCCGCTGCCGGAAGTGGTGGCCTGCACACTGCTCCCTTATGAGGCTGATTTCAGTCTGGGCACCAGCCTTGTGGGCAGTCTCGATCCCGTGGCCCTCAACCACCCCCACTGCTCGAGATTCTGCGTGCTGGGCGGCGGGAGTTGCTCTGGCTGACGGAACCCCTGGGTGCCTTGTGAGCTTGCTTGCCGAGGCCTAAGATCTGGCCCACTCCGGTACCGGTCCACGTTCTTGCCTCACTGTTTTCCATTGCGCCCCGACCCGTCCTCGCGCCTCTGGCGTGCTGCCGACTGGTGCCTGGCCGCTGCTCTGCTGTTGCTGCTTGCCTGGCCGTTGGCCGCGTCGGCGGAGGAAGCGCCGCCGGCAGCGGCGGTGGAAGAGGCCCCGGTCGAGCCGCCGCCGGGCAGCGATCTCACGGTTCGCTCCCAGGAAGCCCTCTCGGCGCTCGATGATCTGAAGGCGCGGGTGGCGGAGCTCGGGGATGTGGAAGCGGAAGCCGAGCAGGTCGCCGGGCTGCGCGAAAAAGCCGAAGCCCTGTTGCCGGAAGATCTGGCGCTCGAGGAGCTGGCGGAAAACCCGGCGATTCTCGACGGCGTGCTGGTCCGCTCCCGGGCGCTGTCGAATCAGGCAGGCGGTGTGATCGATCAGCTGACCCGGGGTGCCGAGGCAGTGGAAAGCATGCTGCAGGAAGTGCGCAGCCTGATCGCCGACTGGGAGCGGATCCGGGAAGAGTCCACGGATGTACCCGACGCGCTCCGGACCCGCATCGACGACATCCTGAGCCGTGCCCGGGAGCTCGAGGAGACCCTCAAGAGCAAACTCAACCAGATCATCGAGCTGCAGAACACGACCATGGAGGTGCGTCAGGGCGTGACGCCGCTGGTGGAGCAGATCAACGGCTTCGATCGGGAGCGGCAGACCCGGCTCTTTCAGCGCAACGTGGAGCCCATCTGGGCCATCACCACGCAACACATTACCGAGTCGTCGGAGCGCTCGGGCCGTCGTCTGGCCGGTAACCTCCGCGAGGACTTCCTGTCCTGGATGGAAACCTCGGAAGCGGCCATCGGTGGCCATCTGCTGCTGCTGCCGCTGCTGCTGTTCCTGCTGTTTCGTCTGAAGGCGGCGGCGCAACATCCGAGTGCTGCCCTGTCCCGGCCGGTCCCTACCGGCATCCTCATCTGGATGCTCATCGGTGTGGTGATCTATGCGAGTTCGCCACAGGCCGTGCGGCTGGTCTTTGTGATTCTCGCCATGATCGTGGCGGCCATCGTGCTCGTGAACTTTCTGCCGAAGCACATGCGGCTCGGCGTTGTCGGCTTCGTGGTCGTCGCCCTGCTGCACGAGTTCATCCAGAGTATGCCGATTGCCGATCATGCGCCGCGGGTCATGTATCTGCTGATCGCTTCGTTCCTCGCCGTGCTCTGCTGGTTTGCGCGCAAGGAAGGCACCATGGACGCGATCATGCAGTGGGGGGCACCGCGGGCGCTCATTGCCGGGTCCGTCAATGTGGCGCTGCTGCTGCTGCTCATCGGCATCCTGCTCAACGTGGTGGGTTATGTGCAGCTCTCGAAGCTGCTCACCATGGGTGTGATCGACAGCATCGCCGTCTTCCTCGTGCTCTATGCCGGCTTCAGTTCCGTGAGCGAGATCATCCAGGTGGTGCTCGGTCTGCCGGCCCTCGACGGCGTGCGCTCCATCTCTGCCAACCGTTACCGCCTGCAGCGGGTGCTTCGGCGCCCCCTCGTCTGGCTGTCGCTGCTGCTCTGGCTCTGGGCGACGCTCCGGGCCTTCAGCATCGATGGGCTGGTGATCGGCTCCATCCAGAGTGTCTTCCGGGCCGACGTTGCCATCGGCGAGGTGACGCTGTCGCTCCGTGGTGTCGTGGTCTTCGTGTTCGCCGTCTGGCTGGCGGTCTGGGCTTCACGCATCGTGCGGGCTGTGCTCAATCAGGATGTATTGCCGCGCATGGATCTGCCGCGGGGTATTCCGAACACGATCTCCATGACCGCGCACTACTCGATCATTCTCATCGGGCTGCTGCTCGGGGTCGGCTTCATGGGTATCGATCTGTCGAGCCTGGCCTTCATCGTTGGCGCGCTCGGTGTGGGAATTGGTTTCGGTCTGCAGAACCTCGTCAACAACTTCGTTTCGGGCCTGATCCTGATTTTCGAGGCGCCGATCCAGGTGGGGGATACAGTGGAGGTCGGTAACCTCATGGGGCGTGTCGTGCAGATCGGCATTCGTACGAGCCGGGTGAGAACCTACAGCGGCTCCGAGGTGATCGTGCCGAACGGTGATCTCGTGTCCAACCAGGTGATCAACTGGACCCTCTCCGACCGCCGCCGACGCCTGGAGCTCACGGTTGGGGTGGCGTACGGATCCGACACGGATCGGGTCACGGAGATCCTTCGGGCCGTGCTCGAAGCCGATGATGACGTCCTCAAAGATCCCGAGCCGCTGATCATCTTCACGGAGTTCGGCGACAGCTCTCTGAACTTCAGGATCTACGCCTGGATTCCCGACTTCGACATCGGCTTCAGCATGACCCATCGGCTCAACACGGCGATCAACAACGCCCTCGAGGAGGCGGGCATCACCATTCCCTTCCCGCAGCGGGATCTGCACGTCAAAACACTGCCGCCGGACGCGCCGAATCCTGCCTGATGCGCCACGGTGGGGCGATCGGGCCCTGCGGTCTGTCCCCTGCGGCCGGGCGTCTGTCCGGCCCTCACCAGCGACTTAATGGTCCTTATTAGAGACTAACGTTGTCGGTCTGACGGTCATCGTGCTGTCATACGAGCGCTGCTTGGCCCGCCCGAAACGGCAGGTACCAGAAGTCGCAATGATCAGGCGAAACGGGGCGTGAGACCCCGTCAACACTGGCAGCCGACAGGCCCTCGAGGGCCTTCAACGAAGAGCGAAAGCGACCGCAGCAGTGGCAGAGAACAAGGAGTGATCAATGTTGATCTTGACGCGAAGGGTGGGTGAGCGCCTGATGATCGGAGACGAAATCTCCGTGACCGTACTCGGCGTAAAAGGGAATCAGGTCCGCATCGGTGTGCATGCTCCGGCTAACGTCAGCGTGCACCGTGAAGAAATCTACGAAAGGATTCAGGCCGAGCGCCAATCGACGCGGCTGGCCACCGCAGCCGGCTGAAAGTCGGAATCTTCGGAAGGCGGGTCCGGCAGTCCCTGATCCGCCAGACCGATCAAAGCACTCGACCTCGGATGATCCCGTTCCGGTGCTGGCTGCTCCTCGAAATTCACGATATGTTCCCTGGCTCGGGCGAAGTGGGCTCGATGCCTGCCTGGGGGCGTGACCAGGCCAATGGGGAAGTACGGCATGGAAGGCCGCTTTGACGGTAGCGACGGTGATTCGCCGCCGGGGCTCGATGCGCAGGCTGAGGAGCTCAGATATCAGACGCTGACGCGCCTGGAAGAGATGCTGCGCATCCTCACGGAGCGCCATGGTGCCCGGGTGACCGTCGGTGAGCTCTTCGCGATTTATGCCGCGATGAGCCGGCTGTGTAAGAAAGACCAGGTCAGCATCGCCGAGATTGCCGAGGTGACGGGTCTGCCGAAGCAGAACCTTTCCCGCTGGGCGCGAAAACGGATCGGCGAGAGTATTTCGCTCCGGGTCAATGACGACGATCAGCGCATGCACGACGTGATCATGATGGATGCCGCACGCGGCCAGGAGAACATCGAACGGCTCGCGAAGATCCTCGGTATCAGCGTCGACGACGACTGATCGCGATGCCGGCGTCCTGCTAGGCCCCTTCGCCATGGCCCTACCCAACGCGCTCCGCGCGCTCCTCGATCCCGCAAGCTATCCGCACCGCTGCGGCGCCATAGAGCTCATCGAAACGCACATTTCCTGGGTGCTGCTGACCGGTGACTTCGCCTACAAGCTGAAGAAACCCGTGCGCTTCAACTTCGTCGATTTCTCCACCCTCGATCGCCGCGCCCACTTCTGCCGCGAAGAGGTCCGCTGCAATCGGGCCTTCGCGCCAGACCTCTATCTCGGTGTCGTGGCCATTCAGGCAGGCGAGGCCGGAGCACTGGCGCTCTCCCCGGCGGGCGCAGCCGAGGGACCGATCCTCGAGTGGGCGGTGCAGATGCGGCAGTTCGATCCGGCCCTGGCCCTCGATCGCGTCCTCGAGCGTGGTGAGCTCGGCCGCCGGGGTCTTGATGCCTTTGGCCGGGATCTGGCCCGACACCACGCGGCGCTGCCGCAGCTCGAGGGCGCGGCGACGGAGGTGCCCCTGCGCATCTTCGGTCCCGTGGAAGACAACTTTGCAGAGATCGGCACAACCGCGCTCGCCGATGATCATCGGCGGCTTCTCTCGGAAACCCTGAGCGCGGCCCGTCAGCTCGGGGAGGCGCTGCGCGGGCATTTTGATGAGCGCATCAGCACCGGCCATGTCCGCGAATGCCATGGCGACCTGCATCTGGCGAATCTGGCTCTGATCGATGACGTCGTGACGGCCTTCGACTGTCTCGAGTTCAACGACAACCTGCGCTGGATCGACACCATGAGCGATGTGGCGTTTCTGTTCATGGATTGTCTCTATCGCGGCGAAGCGAGCCTCGCCTACGGATTTCTGGACGGCTATCTCGATGGGTCCGGCGACTACCCGGGTGTCGTCGGGCTGGCCTACTTTGCCGCTTATCGCTCTGTCGTCCGGGCCAAAGTTGCCGCCTTGCGCTGGGTGCAGTCAGCGGAGCCGGAGAGCGCGGAGCGCTGCCTGCAGCATCTGGAGTGGACGCGACGCTGGCTTGCCCGGCCGGCGGGCAAGCTCCTCCTCACCTGCGGCCTTTCCGGTTCCGGGAAGTCTTACCTGGCCGAGCGGCTGCTCGGCGAGCTGCCGGCGGTGCGTCTGCGGTCCGATGTGGCGCGCAAGCAGCTCGCGGGGCTCGAGCCCCTGGCGGCGAGCGGATCGGGTGTCGACTCGGGGCTCTACGATCGGCAGCAGACTGAAGCCACCTTTGAGCATCTTGCGGCCGTGACCGCGGCGCTGCTCCAGGCGGGTGAGCACGTGATCGTCGATGCCACCTTTATTGAGCGGTCCCGTCGCAATCGTTTTCTGGCGCTGGCGACGGACCTCGGCACATCGGCGAGGATTCTCTATTGCGAAGCACCGCTGGAGGTGCTCGAAGCGCGCCTCGACGCTCGGGCTGCCGATGGCGTGGATCCTTCCGAGGCCGATCGTGCTGTGCTCGCGCTGCAGCTCGAGCGGTTCGAAGCGCCCGCCGACCATGAACCCGTGTACCGTATCGACAGCACAAAGACCCTCGATGACGCGGCCCTTGAGGCCCTGGCAGCGGAACTGCTGGGCAACTGAACCGGCCGACGGCCGGCGCCATCACCGAGTCTGCCTGCCGGTGTTTCAGGAGGCGGATGCCTCAGGGAATGATGTAGAAGGTGGCCTGCACGGAACGGTCGATCACGATGATGCCGGGGCTGAAGCTCGCTCCGGCACTTTCCGCCATCGCCACCGATCGATAAGCCTGGGGTCTCGGACTGTGACTGCCGACGAACACGTTGTTCACGGGTCCAAGCTTTACCCGGAAGCCCTCGGCCACGCGCCGTGCTTCCCGTTCCGCATCGGCCATGGCGAGACCCAGCGCTTCATCCTCGAGCTCGGCGCGGCGCGAGCTGTCGAGGGCAATCGGGTCGAGAGTGTTCACGCCCAGGGCCAGCGCACCGTCGAGGAGTTCACCAAAACGATCGAGGTCCCGCAGCGTGACGCTGATGGTGCGGCTCGCCGTCAGGCCCGCGACCACGGAACGGTCGCCGCGACGTTCGTAGCGAGGCTGCAGGCTTACGGCCGTCGCCGTGACATCGCGGCCTTCGATCGCCAGCTCGGCGGTCAGAGCCAGCACGGCGGTGACCACCGTGTCGAGTTCTGCGATCAGTGCCGGGCCCTCCGCGCCTTCCCGCCGAATCTGGAGATTGACGCGGCCCATGTCGGGCTCGACTTCGAGGGTCCCTTGACCGCTGACGTGAATACCCGCTGGGGTATCGGCAACCACGGGCCCGCAGGCGCCGAGCAGCAGCACCGTGAGCAGCGCCGCGAGAGGTTTCATCGGGTTCATTGGTAGCCATCCATTGCCGCTACGCGGCTGATCAGTTCTTCCACGCGGGTACTGTAGCCCCACTCGTTGTCGTACCAGCCAATGGCCTTCACCATCGCCCCTTCGAGCACCTGCGTCAGCAGGCCGTCGTAGATCACCGAATGCGGGTTGCCGATGATGTCTGAGGAGACGATGGGATCGGTGCAGTAGGCCAGAATCCCTTTCAACGGTCCTTCGGCGGCGGCGGCCATGGCCTCGTTCACGGCTTCGACAGAGGCGGTTTTCTCGACCTCCACCGTCAGATCGACCAGGCTGCCGTCCGGCACCGGCACGCGCATGGCCATACCATCGAGGCGACCGGCGAGCTCCGGCAACACCTGACCGATGGCCCGGGCAGCGCCGGTGGAGGTGGGCACGATGTTCGTGGCGGCATTGCGGGAACGGCGCAGGTCCTTGTGCGGTGAGTCGATGAGCCGCTGGTCCGAGGTGTAGGCGTGGACCGTGGTGAGGAGGCCGCGACGGATGCCGAAAGCTTCATGGAGTACTTTGGCCATGGGCGCCGCGCAGTTCGTGGTGCAGCTCGCATTGCTGATGATCTTCGCCTCCGGAGTGATCACGTGATCGTTCACGCCGGTCACGAGCGTCGCCGCCAGGGGGTCCTTGCTGGGCACCGTGAGAATCACCCGTTTGGCGCCCGCGGCGAGGTGCTGTTCGAGTTCCTCGAGGCGTCGGAACTGGCCGGAGCTCTCTACCACGTAGTCGACGCCGAGTTCGCTCCAGGGCAGCTTCGCGGGATCCCGCTCGGAGAGCACTTCGAAGGGGTCGCCGTCGATCTGCATGCGGTTGCCGTCGACGCTGACCTCACCGGGGTAGATCCCATGGATGCTGTCGTAGCGGAAAGCGTAGGCAAGATCCTCGGCGCTCACCAGATCGTTGACGGCGACGACGTCGTAATGCCCGTGCAGCTTGGCGATACGGGTGATGGTACGGCCGATCCGGCCGAAGCCGTTGATGGCGATTCTCGGTTTAGTCAACGGGGCGCTCCTTGCGACGTTGGGAGAAGGTAGAGGGTCAGCTTTATTGTGAGACGCCGGGAAGGGGCGTCGGGTTCAACACCAGCTCGCTTCCTGCTCTGGATGCTGCAACAGCTCTTCGATGTTGGCGTGCAGGATGCGATAGCCGACGTTGCCGTAGAGCACCTGCCGTCCGTTGTTCATGACCCAGGACGGGCTGCCTTTGATGCCCTGCGCTTTGGCCGCGTCATAGTCCCGCAGCAGGGCAGCCATGGCGGCTCCGGATTGGATGGCGTCTGCCAGATCGGCTTCCTCGAAGCCCTGCGCGCGGGCCACGGCCATGACTCGTTCGAGACGACTCACGTCGATGCCCTCGACGAAGAACGCTTCCCGTAGAGCCAGGGTAAGCCGCACGGCGTCTTCCGGAGCGGCGACCAGGGCGGCAGCCTTGACCAGGAGATGGGCCGTGGCGGAAGTTGTCGGACGCACGGTCCGCCAGAGCTCGGCATGCACGGGCGCTGCTTCGTAACCGGCGGCGGATTCCTGCACGTGCGCCGCGAAGCCGTCGTAGCCTCCGCGTTCGGCCCACTGGCGAGCCATCTTTCCCTTCGTGTCGCCAAACACGTCCACCCAGTGATGCACGAGGACAACCCGCTCACCCCAGCGCGCTTCGAGCTCTTCGATACGACGCTGCGCGATCCAGGCCCAGACGCAGAGCAGGTCCGTGTAATAGTCGATAACGAGCGGTTCAGCGGCCTGTGCCGACACGATGCAGCGCCTCCAGTGCAGCGTCGAGATGGCCGCGATGCTAGCACGGCTGCCGCGCCGCCAGGGCTATGGGCTTATGCGTATACTCGGCGCCAGGGAATCGATGGAGACCGCCATGACCACGCTGCTCGTGCTTCTGGCTCTGGTGCTGTTCGGCATCTGGGCCGTCGCCCGGTTTTATCTGCAGGGTGAGGACCTGTCCCGCTATGACCGTCGCGACGGCATCCCGGTGGGCAGTGATGCCCACGGCCAGCGGGAACCGAGCGCCGAACACCACGAGATGATCCAGACCCTCCAGGAACTGCAGCGCGCGGGCAGTGATGCGAAGGGCAAAGAGAGGATCCTGCGCATGCGCGCCGCCATGGATGCCATGGGCGACGACGCGGACCTGAGCGGCGTGACCGTAACGCCGGTGGATGCGGGCGGAGTGCCCGCCGAGTGGGTGGTGGCCGATGGGGCGGCAAGCGATCGGCGGCTGCTTTACCTTCATGGCGGCGCCTTCAGCCTTGGCAGCCCCCGGAGCCATCGGGCCATTACCAGCCGATATGCGCGCATGACGGGTTTCAGCGTCCTCGCCATCGACTACCGCCTCGTCCCGGAAAACCGGCGCATCGACTGCCTGACGGACTGTCAGCGTGCCTACCGATGGATTCTCGAGCATGGCCCCGCCGGTCCTGAAGCGGTGGACGTGCTCTATGTGTCCGGCGACTCGGCGGGCGGGAATCTGACCCTGGCGGTCATTGCCTGGGCCCGCGATGCCGGGCTCAAACCGGCGAACGGCGCCATCGCGCTGTCACCGGCAACGGACAGCACCTTTTCGAGTCCGTCCATGATCAGCAACGTGCCCACGGACCACATGCTCGGGCCGATGCTCGGCAAGCTCACGAAAGCGCCGCGCTTCCTGCTTCTCTGGGTGAGCTGGCTCACGAATCGTGTGCACCCCTGCGATCCGCGGGTATCGCCGGTGCGGGGTGACCTCTCCGGCCTGCCGCCGACGCTTGTGCATGCGAGCGAAGCGGAAATGCTCCTCGACGATGCCCGTCGTTACGTGAACAAAGCCACCGAGGCCGGCTCCGAAGCCACCCTGGAAAGCTGGCACCACATGCTCCATGTCTGGCACATCTTCGATGAGCGTCTGCCGGAGGCGGTGGAGGCTTTCTCCCATATCGGCCGCTTCATCGAGCTGACGAGCCCGGTGGCCGAGGCCCCTGCCGCGCCGGAGTCCGCACAGCAGCAATGACCCGCTCCCTGCTCGCGGACGTCGTCGACATCCGCCGCTGGCTCGACGATGACGCCGAACAACCGCTCGAGCGGCGCTTCGAGCGAGACCGCGCCATTGGCGCGACGCTTTCCGCCACGGCGCCGCTGGATCGGATACGCGCCTGGTGGTCGCAGGTGAATGAGCCGGAGCCGGCGAGCCCCGGTATGCGCATCGCAAACTACCGACGCCTTGCCCGGCTGCTGCTCTGGGTACTCGGCCTGCTGCTCGGTCTCGGTCTGGGTACCCTGGCCTTCGCCTACGATGGCAATCATCCGGTAAATCTTCTGGCGCTGCTCGGCGTACTGGTCGGGATGCCGTTCCTGCTCCTGCTGCTGACGCTGATACTACTGCTCCCCGGCCGGGTCCCGGGCTTCGCCGCGCTCCGTGAAACGCTGGCCACCATGAACCCCGGGCGCTGGGCCGGCGCCTGGCTCGACCGCTTTTCCGGAAGCCAGCTCTTTGCCGGATTCGGGACACCGTCGACCGGTTTTGCGCGCTGGCAGCTTGTGGAGTTCTCGCAGTGGCTCGCCGTCGGCTACTTTCTGGGTGTGCTGCTGGCGGCCACGATCCTCGTGGCCGTAACCGATCTCGCCTTCGGCTGGAGCACGACGCTCGAGCTCAGCGCCGAAGGCGTGCACGGTGCCTTTCTGTTCCTGGCCTGGCCCTGGCAGAGCTGGTTGTCGACGGCAGTACCGGATCTGGCGCTGGTTGAGGCATCGCGTTTCTTCCGCCTGGACACAGCGCCCGTGGCAGCGTCCGATGCCCAGGCCCTGGGTCGCTGGTGGCCCTTTGTGCTCATGACGATCCTGGTCTGGGGTCTTCTGCCTCGCTGCGTGCTCCTGCTTGTCAGCCGCTGGCGCCTGGGCGCAGAGACCCGGGCGCTGCTCTGCCGGGCACCGGAGGTGCTGGCCCTCCTCGAGCGGCTGGCACCCTTGCCCGTGGAATTCCGGAATCTCGACGAGTCTGAGCCGGTGTCGCTTGGCAGCGTCGCGCCGGCACCGAGCGGCGAAGCCTGGGATGAGACAGCGGGCGTGGTGATCTGGAACGAAGCCCTTGTCGCTCCGGCGGCGCGCGACGTCCTTACGCGGCTCATCGGAACACCCGCCAGTGAACCGCTGACCCTCGGGGCAGCATCGAGCCGCAACGGGAGCGGCGACCTGGCGAAGCTGCCGGCCGATGTGGAGCGGGTGCTGGTGCTGACGAAGGGCTGGGAGCCGCCGCTCCTGGAGTTCTCGGATTTCCTGGAGATGCTCCGTGGTCATGTTGGTAACAGGGCGACCATAGCCGTTGTGCCTCTCAACGTCGCCCGGGATGGCATCGATGCCGCCGATCGCGCCATCTGGGCCGAGTTCCTGCAGCGTCAGGCGAGTGAGGGTGTTTACGTGTTGAGCGCGACCGGCGGCGAGGTGCCCCGATCATGATCCCCACCTTCGCCGTGGTCGGCCATCCCAATAAAGGCAAAAGCTCTATCGTCGCGACGCTGGCGGAAGACGAACGGCTGGCGATCGGTCCGGTACCCGGCACCACACGCCGGGCGGCGGCGCACACCTTTGCGATCAACGATGTGCCGCAGTACGTCCTCGTCGATACGCCGGGCTTTCAACGGGCCGGGGCGGTCCTCGAATGGCTCGAAGCACGCGCCACCACAGCCAGCGCAAGGCCAGCCCTGGTTGCGGAGTTTCTTGCCGCGCACGAAGGTGATGCGCGCTTTCATGACGAGTGCGAGCTGCTGCGGCCCATCGTCGATGGGGCCGGTATCCTCTATGTGGTGGACGGTTCGAAACCCTACGGGGCCGAGTACGAGCTCGAAATGCAGATCCTGCAATGGACGGGCCGTCCGCGCATGGCGCTGATCAACCTCATCGGTGAGGACGATCACCAGGCCGAGTGGCGCCAGGCCCTTGATCAGTACTTCTCACTGGTACGGGTCTTTGATGCCGTGGCCGCAGATTTCGATACCCGGGTGGCGCTCCTCGAAGTTTTCGGCGAGCTGGATCCGGACTGGCGCGGCCCCCTCGACGCAGCCGTGGCTGCGCTGGTTACGGAGCGCAGTCGGCGCCGGACCCGGAGCGCCCAGGAGATCGCAGACTGTCTCGTGGACAGTCTTGTCATGACGGAAGCGGAAACGGTGGCGGATGAAACCGCCGTCGCCGGGACCGAGCGCCGTCTCATGGAGACGCTCAAGAAACGGCTGCGGCGGCGGGAAGAGCGCTGCCGCGAAGCGGTGCAGGGTCAGTATCGCCATGAGCGGCTCGATCGCGAGGAAACCGCCGAGACCCTGCTCGAAGAGGACCTGTTCACGGAGTCCGGCTGGGAGCTGTTCGGCCTGTCCCGTCAGCGGCTGCTGCTGACCGGCGCGATTTCCGGGGCCCTCGCTGGTGGCGGCGTCGACGCACTCCTTGGCGGCGCTTCGCTGGCCCTCGGCGCGGGCATTGGTGCGGTCATCGGCGGGGCGAGTGCCTGGTTCGGGGGCGGTGAGCTTGCCAAGGTGAAGGTGCTGGGAGAAACGCTCGGCGGCCAGGCGGTGCACGTGGGGCCCGTGAAAGCGCCCAACTTTCCCTGGGTGCTCCTGGGCCGTGCCTGGCTGCATCACCAGCTCGTGGCCGAGCGCAACCATGCCCATCGGGCAGCCATTGGCGTCGCCGTGCAGGGGGAGCAGAACCTCATGGACGGCATAGACGATGCGCTCGTCCGCAGCCTCAGCCGCAGTTTCTCACAGATCCGCAGCCGCGGTGACAGCCCGGAGCGTCGCGAGGAACTCACCGGGCAGATCGATGCGGTTCTGGCGACGAGCTTGACGGAGTCGTCCTCCGCCGTGTGATCCGTGCCGCGGCGGTGCGCGGGCGTCTGCCCCATGCTTGAGCCATGGACCGTTTTCTTGCCATCGCGCTGTTCACTGTTGCGCTCCTGTCGCTCGCAGGTGGAACGCTTCTGGTGCTGAACGGTTTCATCGAGTACCTGCAGCTGGGTCGCTGGCGCCTGGATTCGCTGCTGGACGTGGGCTACGACCTCCGCCTTATCGACAGCCGCTGGTTTCTCGCGAGCGAACCCGGGGTGCTCATTCGCCGTGCGCTGGCCTTCGTACCTGCCTTCGCGGCCCTGCTGGCGCTCGGGCCTGTGGCCTGGTGGCTGGCGAACCGCTTCGGCGCGCGCTGACCGACCAAAGGTAAGCAGCACCCTGCGGGATTGTGATCCGGCCGTAACGCCCGGGCAGCCGCTGAATCGGGATCCGGTGTACATTGCGCGCCATGAAATACGACGTTGCAATCATCGGCGGTGGGCATAACGGCCTTGTCTGCGCCTGTTATCTGGCCGAGGCCGGCAAGCGGGTGATCATCCTCGAGCGGCGTCCGGTCGTCGGTGGCGCAGCTGTGACGGAAGAGTTCCATCCGGGTTTCAGAAACTCCGTGGCCAGCTACACGGTGAGCCTTCTCCAGCGGAAGATCATTCGGGATCTGAAGCTCGAGGACCATGGGCTCGAGGTCGTTCTACGACCCTACTCGAACTTCCTGCCGCTTCCGGAAGGCACCGGGCTGCGGACCGGTGCAGATCTCGCGGAGACGCAGGCCCAGTTCCGCCGCTTTTCCGCCCGTGATGCCGAACGCCTGCCCGCCTACTACGACATGCTGGAAGAGGGCGCCTCCCTGCTGCGCGATCTGCTCCTCGAGGCACCGCCGAACGTCGGCGGCGGGCTCGCCGACGTGATGTCGGCGCTGAAGCTCGGCAACCGCTTCCGGCGTCGCGGCCGAACGGCCCAGCGGGACATCCTCGACCTCTTCACCAAGAGTGCCGGCGAACTCCTCGACGACTGGTTTGAGAGCGACGCCGTGAAGGCCGTATTCGGCTTTGATGCCATCGTCGGCAACTACGCCAGCCCCTACACACCCGGCTCGGCCTATGTGCTGCTGCATCATGTCTTCGGCGAGGTGAACGGCCAGGCCGGCCAGTGGGGCCACGCCATCGGCGGCATGGGGGCCATAACCCAGGCCATGGCCCGGGAAGCGGATGCGCGCGGGGTGACGATCCGCACGGATGCCGCCGTGGAGTCGGTGCTCGTCAGAAACGGCCGGACGGCTGGCGTGACGCTCACGGAAGGCGAAAGCATCGAGGCCGATGCGGTGGCGGCCAACGTGAATCCGAGCCTTCTGTTCGATCGGCTGGTGGCGCCCGAACACTTACCCGACGACTTCCGGAACCGCATGCGCCGCTATCGGAACGGCTCCGGCTCCTTCCGGATCAACGTGGCGCTGTCGGAACTGCCGGAGTTTCCATCGGCACCGGCCGATGATCCCTGCGGCGGCAGCCGCTCGGGCATCATCATGGCGCCATCCCTCGACTACATGGAACGCGCCTACTTCGACGCGCGCCGACAGGGTTATGCGAGTGAGCCGGTGGTGGAGATGCTGATTCCGAGCACCGTGGACGACAGTCTGGCACCCGAAGGCCAGCACGTGGCGAGCCTTTTCTGTCAGCAGTTTGCGCCGCAGCCGGAAACCGGCTGGGCGGCGTTGAAGGCACCGGCGGTGGAAGCCATCTTCGATACGGTGCAGCGTTTCGCGCCCAACTTCCGCGAGGCGCTGCTTGGCTACCGGGCCCTGTCGCCGGCCGATCTCGAAGCGGAGTTCGGTCTCATCGGGGGCGACATTTTCCATGGCGCCATGGGCCTCGATCAGCTCTTCTCCGCTCGGCCGGTGCTCGGCCACGGTGATTACCGAATGCCGGTCGAAGGACTCTATCTGTGCGGGTCGGGCACGCATCCTGGCGGTGGGGTGAGCGGCGCTCCCGGGCATAATGCGGCACAGGCGATGCTCAAGGATCTGCGCTGAGCCGCGCCGATCGATTATAGTCGCGCCATCCCAATACCCATCGGGCCTATCAGCATGGCAACGGAACTGCCGCTCGTCGACGCGGGCGCCTTCGAAGACGACACCTGGCACGAAGCCCTCGATGCCGCCTGCGCGAGCTGGGGATGCTTCCATCTCGTGGGACACGGTATCCCGGATTCGGTGCTCGATGATCTCCTCGAGGCCATGGCTGCCTTCTTTGCGCTTCCTGCCGCGGACAAACAGGCTATCGAACGCACCCGGGACAACCCCTGGGGCTTTTTCGATCGTGAGCTGACCAAAAACGTCCGGGACTGGAAAGAGATCTTCGATGTTGGTCCGAGCGCAAGCGACGGGCCGCTGGCCGGAAGCAAACCCCAGTGGCCGGCGCTGGCCGGATTTCAGGCAGCGGTCGAGGCTTATTACTGCGCCGCGGAGCAGGTTGCGGTGCGCATCCTGGAGGGGATCAGCAGCAACCTCGGTATGGCGCCCGGGCACTTGAGCGCCGGTTTCCAGGCAGGCCATACGAGCTTCCTCCGCCTCAACTACTATCCGCTCTGCGCCGCCCCTGCAGATCACCTGGGGATCAGCCACCACACCGATGCGGGTGCACTCACGGTGCTGCTCGCGGACAGCCAGCCGGGCCTGCAGTTCGAGAAGGACGGTGAGTGGCATACGGTGGCGCCGATGCCCGGCGCCCTGACGATCAACATCGGCGACATCGTTCAGGTCTGGTCGAACGATCGTTACCGGGCACCCGTGCACCGGGTTCTTGCCCATGCGGAAGCCGTCCGCTACAGCGCGCCGTTCTTCTACAACCCGAGCTACGAGGTCGACTACGCGCCGTTACCCGGCGCCCTCGGGCCCGGAGAACGGCCGCGCTACCGGCCCATCAACTGGGGAGAATTCCGCGCGGGCCGAGCGGCCGGTGACTATGCGAACTATGGCGAGGAGATTCAGATCTCCCAGTTCCGGACGGGCTGAGGCGTCGCCGCAGCCCCCACGCGGTCACTCCGAAACCCGCTTCGCGCGAAGATCCTTGCGCCGGACTTTGCCCGCATCATCGCGGAGCGGTTCCTGGACGAATTCGAGGGTGCGCGGGATCTTGTAACGCACGAGGCGCTCACCGAGATGGGCAAGGAGCGCATTCTCAGTCACGTCGCCACCGGGGGCATCGACAATCGCGTGCACGGCCTGACCGAGGTCCTCATGGGGCAGGCCGATGACGGCGGAGGAGCGAACACCGGGAAAGGCGTCGATGGCGGCTTCTACCTCCGCCGGGTAGATGTTGGCGCCCCCGGAGAGAATCATGTCCGTGAGCCGGTCCGAGAGGTACAGGTAACCGTCGGCGTCCATGGAGCCCATGTCGCCGAGGCTCTCCCAACCGCCTTTGATGGCCTTGGCCTCGGCGCCGATGTAGCGGTAGGTCGTTCCCGGACCCGCCAGCGGTCGGATGTAGATTTCGCCGACTTCGCCGGGCGGCAGGGATTCGCCGTTTTCGTCGACCACCTTCATTTCGCAGGCCGGATTCGGCTTACCGACGGAGCCGCGGTGCAGCAGCCATTCGTCGCCGCGGATCGTGGTTGAACCCTGGCCTTCCGTACCGCCATAGAGTTCCCAGATCACTTCCGGGCCCAGCCACTCGATGTAGGCCTCCTTCAACCAGTCGGGGCACGGGGCGGCGAGGTGCCAGAGCACCGCCAGGGAGGAGAGGTCATAGCGGTTGCGGATGGCATCGTCGAGATTCCAGATACGCTGCATCATGGTCGGGACCATGTAGACGAGGTCGATGCGGTGTGTCTCGATCAGGCGCAGGGTGTCTTCCGCATCGAACCGGGTGGTGACCACGATGTGGTTGCCCTTGAACAGGCCGATCACCGCCCAGGAAAAAGGTCCGTTGTGGTAAAGGGGGCCCGGAATGAGCACTGCGCCGTTCATACGAAAGCCGAGCCAGTCGGCTTCCGGATCCCAGGCTGCCTTTGCGGCGGAGACAATGAGTTTCGGCCGCCCGGTACTGCCACCGGAGGTCATGGCTTTGAATGACGCGGCCGTCCGCTCGGGCAGGGGCGCATCGCTCAGCGTTGGATCGGGTTCGAAGCCGACGGGAATGCCTGTACCGCTCGGAGGCGTTTCCCCGGCGGGAACCCCGACCACGAGACTCGGACCACCGAGCTCGACGATCTGATCACGCTCGAAGGCGGGCAGCTTCGCAGAGACCGGTTGCGGCGTCGCCCCGAGCTTCCAGGTGGCGAAGGTGGCTTCGAAAAACTCGATGCCGTTCGGGAGCGCGATGGTCACGAAGTCGTCCTGGCCGACTCCCAGATCCGCGTAGGCCCTTGCCAGCCGGTTGGTCCGTGCGTCGAGCTCCCGGAAGCTGACCGTATCGCCGTCATGAGTGACCGCGGGGGCGTCGGGGGTCTGTTCTGCCCAGAAGGCAAGAATGCGGGAGAGAGAAATCGGTTCCATGGACTCGTCCGTCAGCTCGGCGAACGATGCACGTTAGCACCGCCGTCGCAGCGTATGAACCTTGATCAGGGCCGGGTTAGCGCGACCAGGTCCAGAACGGGGTAGTCAGCACCTGGTAAGGACACCGGTGGATCAGTGGAGCTTGACCAGCTGCTGCCAGAAGACCCGCTCGCCGTTCAGACTTTCTCCCACCGCCAGCGGCTCGAAGACGCCGCCGCTGTAGGCGGCGGAAAGCTCGAAGGGGGAGCGGCCAAGGAGGCGGGTCCAGCGCTCGTAGTCCCAGACGGTCATTTCGTAGTCGTCCTCGACGACGCGACCGTCCGGGAACACAAAACGCGACACGTGCGTTTCCGTACCATCGTGGTAGCCCGTACACGCCCACTGCGAGAGCACCGTTTCTCCTGCGTATTCGAACTCCCATTCTTCACTGGCGCCCACCTGCACGGGGTTCTTCAGATCGAGCTGCAGCCAGTAGCTTGCGCCGTCGTAGAGGTTCCGGGACATGGCGGCAAGATGGGCGAGCATGGCTGCTTCGTCGGGCAGATGCGCGAGTGAATTGATGGGGCACACGGCCAGGTCGCAGGCTTCGTCCAGAGAGAAGTCGCAGACGTCGGCCTGCAGCCAGGTACCGGAAAACCCGTGGCGGGCGTAGTGGGCGCGGGCCAGCTCGAGCATCTCTGCGGACGCATCCACCCCTACCGTTGCATAACCTTCGGCGGCGAAGCCGCGCAGGAGCCGCCCGCTGCCGCACATCGGTTCCAGCACCCTGCCTTCGGCGAGCCCTGACAGGCCGCTGATGGCACCCACCTCGCCGCCGACGTCCCAGTCGAAGGCGGCGTCGTAGAGGGCGGCGTGGGTGGTGTAGATGTCGGTCATTCAGCCATCCCAGGTCACGCGCCAGATCCGGCCTTCGATGGCTTCGGTTACGTAGAGCGCTCCGTCCGGACCGATGGCCAGGCCTCCCGGACGCCAGGTTGCATCGGAGGGTCGGCGCAGATTGTCGCTGCCTTTGAAGCCGATCATGAAGTCTTCCGGAGGGCCGGACACGGTACCGTCGGCGAAAGGCTGAAAGGTGACCCGATAACCATCCTGGGGCATCGGGGCGCGGTTCCAGGAGCCGCGCCAGGCGATGAAGGCGCCGCCGTGGTAGCGCGCTGGAAAGGCGTCACTGGTGTAAAACACCAGATCGTTCGGCGCCCAGTGAGCCGGATAGGCATGGAGCGGCGTTTCGAAACGGCCGGCCTCAGCCTCCTTCACCCCGTCGCCACCGTATTCCGGGGCCAGCATGCGCTTGCCGGTTTCCGGATCCACGTAGGTCGACGGCCAGCCGTAGTCGGCGCCCTTTACCGCGCGATGGAACTCTTCAGCGGGCTTCTCGGCGCTGTCGCGGTCGTCGTAGAAATCGGGCCAGAGCGTGGAAAGCTGATCGCGGCCGTGGATGGCGAAGTAGAGGGCGCCCTCGGCTTCGTTGTAGTCGAGGGCGACGACGTTGCGGGTGCCGGTCACGTAGCGTTCGCCGTCGAGTTGATCCTGGCCGGCCTTCGCTGCATCGAACAGCCAGATGGCAGCCTGGCGCTCGAGCTGCGGGCAGGGCGCCTGGCCCGGAGAACCGGGCGAGCGATGCTTTTCCTGACAGGCGTTCGACGGCGCGCCGACGTTCACGAACAGCGCTCCGGCGTCGCTCACGGCCAGAGACTTCGTGGCATGGGATCCCTGCCGGGGAAACCCGCTCACCATGAGCTCCGCGTCGCCCGCGGGCATGAGCTGAGCGTCGAGACGCAGGCGGCTGACGCTATCGTCGTCGGAAAAGTACAGGTAGCCGTCGTGGATCTCGAGACCGGTTTTGATGGCAAGCTTGCGCCGCTCGATCTGATCGGCCCGGCCATCGCCGGTGGTGTCGCGCAGCGCCACGAGTTCACCGTCGCGACGGGAGACCAGGACGTCGCCGTTGTCACGGACCACGAGATGCCGGGCCCGTTCGCCGATGCCCTCGTGAAACACCTCGGCGCTGAATCCTTCGGGCAGGGTCAACTCGGCGCCATCGGCGCGCAGGGCACCTGGAAACAGGCTTGCACTGGCAAGCAGCAAAAAGGCCAACGGGCTGGCAGCGCCAGCGGCATGCGTGGGCATAGGGGGTCGTCCGTCGCTTGTGATCGGTGTGGACCTTGCTTTGTAGCACGCTGGGTCGTCGTGTCCAGCATCTGGACCTGGCCGTCGGACCGGGATCCTGGCCCAGGTCAGTCGAAGCGCACCTCGCCTTCGACCCAGGCGCGGATCAGGTGGTGGGCAATGGCGATGGGACCGGGCACCTTCAGGGCCTCTGGACCGCTTGCCGTTCCCTCGAGGACGTGGGTCATGGCCTGGGTCACCTCGTCGCGGTGGAAGAAGCGCACGTCGGCCATTTCTTCCGTGTCCATGTTGATCTCCCGGCTGAGGGCCTGGCCGTGACAGCCGATCATGAGCGACGAAGGGAAAGGCCAGGGCTGACTCGAGTGGTAGCTCACCGCGCCGACCTCGATCCCCGCCTCCTCCATGACCTCGCGACGCACCGCGGCCTCGATGCTCTCTCCCTGATCGATGAACCCGGCGAGCGCCGAATACATGCCCGTGCGTGCCAGGCGTCCGGCGGACTGCCCCAGCAGGCAGTGGTCACCGTCAACGATGAGCATGATGGCCACCGGATCCGTGCGTGGAAAATGATCTGCGCCGCAGTCATCGCAGCGGCGCACGTGGCCGCCTTTGAAGGGTTTTGTGCGACCGCCGCAGACGCTGCAGAAACCGTGGCGATGGTGCCAGTCCACCTGGGAACGGGCCTGCGCCAGAATGCCCGATTCGGCCGTTGGCAGACCCATGGCCGCACGCCGGGCATCGTCGAACTGCCAGGGCGCTGCCAGGTTCAACTCGTGCATGGGATCGTGGATGCGCGAGACATCGAGGGCGAAGTGCGGCGTGTCGTGCAGGAGGCCGAGGAAGATCGGCGGCACGTCCACTTCCAGGCGGGTGACGTCGCGACCCTCGAGCCAACCGAGGCGGGGACCGGCCTCTCCGGCGATGGTCAGCACGTTCAGGTTCCAGAGGAGCAGGTAACGGCTGTCGTCCGCGGCGGCCGCGGCGCTGAGCACGGCCTCGTCCCGCCGCATGGCGTCGGCCCGGTCCAGGGGGTTGCCCGCAAAGGTGTGCAGGACCCGGTCCAGCGTCTCCGGTTGATCGGCCAGGGACATCAGAAAACCTCTCCGGCATCGCGGCGTCGCTGCATGGCTTCGAGATCCGTTTTTGCCAGGGGCCCGCGCGCCAGAATCTGCTCAACCCGGTCGTGGACCATGTCGTCCCAGGCGGGATGCGGCAGGATATAGAAGCTGCCTGCCGCCATCGCGTCGAACACCGTGTCCGCAATGTCCGCGGGGTCTTTGCCCCGGGACAGCATGTCGTTCATGACCGCGGCCATCATGGCCTGAGCTTCCTGGGAGACGCCTTCACCGGCGAGGCCTTCGGGTCGATTCCGTTCTGCAGCTCCGATGTTGGTGTTGACGAAGCCGGGGCAGAGCACGGCGGCTCTGATGTTGGCGCCGCGTTCGTCAAAATCCCGCTGCAGACCCTCTGTGAGCGCCAGCACCCCGTGCTTGCTCACCCCGTAAGTCCCGCCGCCGGGGAGCACGCCGGCAAGAGAAGCGGTGTTGACGATGTAGGACGCCTCGCCATGGTCGAGCATGTGTGGGATGAAGGCGCGGAGTCCGTAGAGCACGCCGTAGAAGTTCACGCCCATGACCCAGTCCCATTCCTGATCGGGCAGCTCCCAGACGCCTTTGCCGACGGCGGCCGCACTGGCGACGCCGGCGTTGTTGCAGAGCAGGTGAACCTTGCCGAACTCGCCGATGGCCCGTTCGGCGAGATCCTGCACGGCCTCTTCGACCATGATGTTGGCCGGCACGCCGATGGCCCGGACCTGACGTTCCTCGATTTTCTTCACGGCTGCCTCGAGGGCCTGCTCCTCGATGTCCGCGAGCACCACGTTCATGCGGGCGCTGGCGGCTCGTTCTGCCAGGGCCAGGCCGATGCCGCTGGCCGCACCGGTGATGACGGCGGTTTTTCCTTCGAGGTCCTGCATCTGTCTCTCTTGTCTGGTGTGTTGTTTGTGAGGTTTAAAGCGACGGGGGCGGTGCCGTTGAAACTGGTCGCTCAGAAGAGTTTTTTGACTGGAATGGTGATCGTGAGCGACTCCGAGTCGAGCTGAAACGCCGCGTCTTCATACTTCGGAGGACCGAAGCGCGCTTTGGCGTCGTTCGAGGTGCCGATGGGTTCCTTCGGAATCCGGAACATACCCGTGTCCAGGCGCTCGTTGCCGTTCCGGTCGTGATACACGGAGATCGCGTACTCGCCGTAGGGCAGATCGGTGAACTCGATCAGCGCCTGACCGTCCTCGATGGGCACGAGACCCGCATGGAGTGCATTGTCTTCCAGCCAGTCTTCCGGTCCTGACCACATGGCATAGACGATGCTGCCTTCGTCGGACTGCATCCCGGTCAGCTCCACCAGCAGATGCCCCGATTGCTGTGCGGCGAGGGGTTCAGCCAGCAGCGTTGTGAGCGTGAGCAGACCGGCGAACAGCGCGGTACGGGCGCCGGTGCGCAGGGGACGAAAATTACCCGGATGGCTCAGGCTGGTCATCGCCACAAGGTAGCATGAAGGGGTGGCGGGTACATGATTCAACACGCGTAGCCGCCATGGTGTCGCTTGGCTAGCATTCGAGGGCGTCGCGCAACCCGGATCCAATCGGAGGCACCTGCATGATCGAGAGGTTCACCCCGCTAATCAGCAACATTGGTTTTGCCGTTGAAGCCTTTGGCGTGCTGATCATCGTGCTCGGCATCCTCCGGGCGATCGCGATCTATGGGATGCGCTACCTGCGCAACCGCGCCGAAGGGGATCTTTATGTCGGTCTCAGGGGGGACATCGGCCGAACTCTGATGATGGGCCTCGAATTCCTCGTGGCTGGCGACATCATCCGCACCGTGGTCATTGCGCATTCCATCAGCGACGTCGCGGCCCTGGGCCTGCTGGTGGTGATACGAACCGTGCTGGTGTTCACCATTCATCTGGAGGTGGAAGGGCGTTGGCCCTGGCAGCAGAGCGAGGGAAACGGACTCAGGCGATCTGAGTAGGGGTTTTGGCGATGCGGGCGATCTTCCGGCACTCGTCCGAACAGAAGCGGGCACCGGCGTAAGGGATGAACCAGTCGCCGCAGCCCGGGCAGGTTTTGATGTCTGGCTCGGTGCTGTGCAGTTCGCCGCGGCGCCGCTGCTCGAGGAGTTCGGAGATCTCGGCGTTTTCCTTCACCAGCTCGCGGAACTCGGCGTCACTGATGTCGAGGAGTTCCATGACCAGGCTCACGGAGAAGCGCGGCGAACGCAGGAGCAGGGCGGCAGCAGATTCCTGAAGGGGGTCCATGACTGACTATGATGGCACAAAGCCCCGTGAGGGAAACGACAACGTGATCACAGTTGCCGGCTCGTCGCCGGTCCCGAAACTGCTCATAGACTGCGATCCGGGCCTCGATGACGCCCTCGCCCTCATGCTCGCCCAGGCCGCCGGTCAACTGGTCGGGATCACGACAGTCAGCGGCAATGCGCCGCTTCCGGCAGTCACCGACAACGCGCTGGCGCTGCTCGCGCTGCTGGGAGTGGAGGCACCGGTTCACGCGGGCGCGGCTGGACCGCTGATCACCCCTGCCGACGGCCGCTCACCAGACGCCACCCACGTGCATGGTCCGAAAGGCCTTGGTGACGTAGTGCTCCCGGCTCATGACCGGACCATCGCCTCGGAGGACGCGGTGGGCTTTCTGCTCGAGAGTGCCCGTCGTTACCCGGATCTCAACGTGATTGCCATCGGTCCGCTGACCAACCTGGCGCGTGCCGTGGCGCGTGATGCGACTTTCGCGAAGCGGCTCGCGTGCCTGTCCATCATGGGTGGCAGTACCGACGGCGGCAA
Source organism: Pseudomonadales bacterium (assembly GCA_965230005.1). Taxonomy (GTDB): domain Bacteria; phylum Pseudomonadota; class Gammaproteobacteria; order Pseudomonadales; family Azotimanducaceae; genus SZUA-309. Next base: position 3,100,849 of record OZ245934.1, on the reverse strand, counting down.
CGTGACCGCAACCGCGGAGTTCAACATCTGGGCCGACCCGGAGGCGGCGGACGTCGTGTTCCGCTCCGGCGCGCCGATCCGGCTTGCGGGACTCAACCTCACCCATCAGCTGAAGACCTCTGCAAACTTCCGCGAAGCCGTGGCAGCCATCGACTCCGCGCGAGCGCGGGTGGCTCTGGCGATCATCGACTACCTGCATGGCCGCATGCTCGAGCTCACCGGCGACGCGGCGGCGGCGCTCCACGATCCCTGCGCGGTGCTGGCGGTGACCCATCCGGCGCTCATCGCTTTCGAAAGCCTGCCGGTTGCCGTTGCCCTCGATGGTGCCCTGACCCGGGGGATGACGGTGATCGATCAGCGCTGGGTGGCGCGCACGCGGGAACCCCGGGTGGCCGTCGGCCGGGAAATCGACCGAGAGGCGGCCTTGGCGGTCATGCTCGACGCGCTGCGGGATCCCGCAGACCCGGTGGGACGCTGATCAGGTCCTCAGGTCTGAGCCGCCGGTGTGGACGGGCTCAGCTCAGCGGCACTGCCAGCGTTTCGGCGGCAAATTCCCGGATCAGCTTGTAGTTCGCCTTCCCGTTGGGTGCGCGCTCCAGGTCGTCCTTGGCGAGAATGCGCTTCGGCAGCTTGTAGCCGGCGAGCGTCTGCCGGGTGAAGTCGCGCAGCGCAATCTCGTCGAGTTCGTAGCCCTCGTTCAGCGCGACGACGGCATTCACGGACTGACCCCACTTGTCATCCGGCAGCCCGACAACCAGAGCATCGGCGACGGATTCGTGGTCTTTCAGGGCTTCCTCGACTTCTTCCGGATACACCTTTTCACCACCGGTGTTGATGCAGTTGCTGCCGCGGCCGAGCAGGGTCAGGGAACCGTCCGCTTCCACCCGCACCCAGTCACCGGGAATCGAGTAGCGCACACCGTCGATCACCGGAAAGGTGCGGGCCGTTTTCTCTTCGTCTTTGTAGTAGCCCACGGGCAGAAAACCAGTGACGCCGACCATGCCGGACTCGCCGACGCCGACTTCGCGATGCTCCTCATCGAAGACCTTACAGCTTGGGCCGAGGGTGAATTTTGCCACTTCGATGACTTCGTCCTTGGTCATGACCGAAGCGCCGAGACCAATCGCCTCCGAGGACGAGAAGGCGTCCGCCAGCAGCAGGTTTTCATTGTGGCGCAGCAGTCCGGCTTTGATGTCCCGTGTCCACATGACTCCGGAGGAGTTGATGCTGCCCAGCGTCGAGATGTCGTATTTCCCGGGATTGGCGTCGAGCACTTCGACCATGGGCCGGGCAAATGCGTCGCCGACAATGGTGGTTGCCGTAACGCCGTGCCGGTCGATGGCGGCGAGGGCTTCGTCCGCATCGAAGCTGCGGCCCTGAAGGGTGACGCAGGTGCCCGCGTGCATCATGGCCCCAACGGCCGATAGCAGGCCGGTGCCGTGCATGATGGGCGGGAGGGGCAGATTCACCGGCGGCCGCTCCTCGGCGAGACGCTCGATGTAGGCGTCGAGATCGGGAGAAGGCGGCAATCCGAGACGCGGATTACCGCCGGCGCCGGTCACGCACCAGAGATCCTGATGGCGCCACATGACGCCTTTCGGCATTCCCGTGGTGCCGCCGGTGTAGAGAAACAGCAGGTCGTCCGGGGAACGTTCTAGCGTCAGAGGCGCGCCGTCGCTGCCGGGTACGCCGTCACCGGTCGTCAGTAGATCGTCGTAGCGGATGACGTCGTCGCTTGCCGGATAGCCGTCGTCGACCTCGATCCACTGCGTGACGCCGGGCAGTTCGGCGCGGATTTCCGCCACCCGCGGCGCGAACTCGGCGCCATAGATCACGACGGTCGCGTCGGAATTGTCGAGCAGATAGATGAGCTCATGGGCCACATAGCGGTAGTTGACGTTCACGTGGGTCAGTCGCGCCTTGAAGCCGGCCGCAATGCCTTCGCCGTATTCGGGGCAATTGCGCAGATAGAAAGCGATTTTGTCGCCGGGAGCAGCGCCCCCAGCGAGCAGCGCCCGGGCGAGGTTGTTGCTGCGGCGGGTGAATTCATCCCAGCGAATCACCCGTTCGCCGTGAATGAAGGCCGGCCGGTCACCGGGCACCACCGTGTCGATGGCGTCGAGAATGTCTCCGTAGTTCCAGGGGTAGTCGCTCATGAGCCGCTGTCTCTCCCGTCAGCGTGAATAGAAACCGAACGGGAGAAAATACAACGAGTCGCCAGATGGCACCAGATTCACGCGGCGGTGCGGTCAGCGGGTCGAGGTATCATCGGGTTTCACCGCACAATGCCGGGGCGGCTTTGAGGCGGCGCCGGCTGAAAGGAGGGTCCATGGCAGTGAAACATTCGGTCAGCGAAGGGGAGTGGCGTGCCCGGGAGGATCTCGCCGCCTTTCTCCGTCTCGTCGCCAGCTATGGCTGGGACGATCTGCTCCTCGCGCACATCTCCTGCCGGGTGCCCGGAGAGGAAGCCTACCTCGTCAATCCCTATGGACTGCTCTTTGAGGAGGTGAGCGCCTCCGATCTCCTCAAGGTGGACTACCACGGCCAGAAGCTGCTCGACAGCCCCTATGACATCTCACCGGAAGCGAACGTGATTCACGGGGCGCTCCTGAAAGCCCGGCCGGACGTGAACTGCGTGGCGCACGTGCACACGGTGGCCGGCACGGCCATTGCGAGTCGTCCGGAGGGACTCAGGAATGTGTCGCAGCAGTCCATGCTGGTTTGCGCGTCCCTCGCGTACCACGACTACGAAGGCATCGTCCTCGATCCAGCCGAGGCGCCGCGTCTGGCGGAAGATCTCGGCGACGCCCGGCACATGATTCTGCGCAATCATGGTTTGCTGACGGTCGGGGCGACCGTTTCCCAGGCCTTTCAGGCGCTCTACAACCTCGAGCGCGCCTGCGAGATGCAGCTGGCCGCGGAGGCGGGAAACGCGCCGCTCATACCGATCAGCGACGCCATCATGGAAAAAACGACCGCAATGTTTGCCGCGGCAGCGGAAAGCAATTCAGCGCCGGACGGCGATCTGCTCTGGGAGGCCCTGCTCCGGCGCCTCGATCGCAGGCAGCCGGATTTCAGGGACTGATTGCTACTCGGTCGGTGCTGCTACGGTACCGCCGGCGAGGGGAAAGCCCGAGAGCGCTTCGGCGGCGACGGCGTTCAGCACCTCCTGCTGATTCTGACGGTCGGACTCGGAAATGCGCTTCTGCGCCACGCCGTGGAAGGCGGGCGTTTTGCTTTCAACGTCGAACACGTCCACGGCGAGCTGCCCTTCCGTGTACTGACGCACGCGAGTTTCCGTGCCGTAGTTGTAGCCGTAGTAGTAGCCGCGCCGGGAATAGCCGGTGTGGAAGCTCGATGGATAGGTGTCCACCTTGATCTGATCCCGGGAGCCAACCGTGAAGCCGATGGCCATGCTGGCGTCTTCCGCATTCGAGACTTCGTTGTAGCCCTTGGCGTTCATGGCGATGCGGATCGACTCCATGAGGCGCCCCTGCAGCATGGGATTGACCGCCCCCTGAGCCTGGCTGACGGCCATGGGATTCTCGGAGATGAACGCGTAGGTTTTATAACTCCGGAAATCGATCTGCTTGTTGTAGTCGTAGGTGCTCTGGATGGACGGGCTGCTCGAGCAGGCCGCCTGCAGGGCGAGGGCGGCGGTCAGGCAGAGACCGGCAATGAGGCGGTGGGACATGGGGTCCTTCCTTCCGTGGCAAATTCTCGGGGCGGATCTTAGCCCAAGGGCGCCGCCGGCGGGTATCAGCTTACCGTCAGCCTTCGGGCTCCCTGCTGGAACCGGGGGACCTTCGTCAGCTCCGCTGGCCGCCGCTTGCGGCCAGCAGGCTGAAGAACTGGCGTCGGGTCTTCGGCCCGTAGGTCGCAAAGTGGGGACTCGGGTCCTGCCGGTAGTCTGACCGGGCGCCCGCCAGCGCATCGCCTCCGGAGTGACGCTGCACCTCCTCGGCGCTGATCGCATAGGGGACCGTCGCGTTGAGGCCGAAGACCTTGGCTTTCAGCGCCGGCGTCAGCGCCGGATAGCCGTGGGCTTCCTGCAGTGACTCGGCGATTTCGAAGGTGCGGAAGGCCTGGATCTGATCCTGAGGTGAGCCGTACCAGATGGAATCCGTGCCCCAGAGCACGTTGTCTTCACCGCAGTACTTCAGCAGCTTGCCGAGTACGTGGGCAGCGTCTTCCGGTTCCCGCATGAGGAAGCGCCAGGTGCTGCCGAGCTCTGCATAGACGTTGCCGTTGGGTGCAATGTCATGATCGAGCAGCGATTTGACAAGGGTGTCCACGCCATCGTCGGCGCCGGTGTAGGCGGTCTCCGCAATGCCCGCCACGTAGCCGGAGTGGTAGACGATGAAAGAAACGTCCGGGAACTGCCTGGCCACGGCACCGATGTCCGTGCACTTGCTGTGTTCGTAGGAATCGCGGCCGAGGGGCAGCCCCTTGTGGATGCAGATCACTTTTACGCCCAGATCCCGGGCCCGCTCGATAAAGGCGAGGCCGACGTCGTCGGAGAGGTAGTAGCCGCGGCCTTCGGGGCCGAACTGCGTGTAGGTCTTCCAGGCGGAGATGTTCCAGTCCGTGGCCAGCGCCTCCATGCGGTCGATGTCGCCGGGCTGGTTCGGATTGACGCGGCCGTGCAGCAGGAGGCGTTTGCTGCCTTCGAGCTCGTCGACGATCTGCCGGGTCGCATCCGCGGCCTCGATGGTCACCGGCTCCGCGTCGGCCGTGGACGGCACCATGGAGAGCACCATGAGGTCCGTGTCCGAGTCGAGGAATACATCCTTGATGAACTCCTGAGGTCCCAGGCATTGCAGATAAGACGTCGGGTCGTCGTCGATGGCCAGGTCGCAGTCGGCCTTGGGCATAGCCGAGAAGGGCCTGGCGAACTCGGGAATCTGCTCGAGCCAGGTGCCGTTCGGATCCACGTAGTGCCCCTGCACGTCGAAGATGAACTCGTCGCCGGCCACGGATGCCTGGGCGAGCTGTTCGTCGAGAGCCGCTTCCTCCGGTACGGCGAAAAAGCCCCCGGTTTTGCCGAAGGCGGCGTTGGCCTGGTTCATCGCCAGAAGGGTGGTGGCTGCGCCGGCGCTGCCGACGAGAAACTGGCGCCGGCTGCGGCCCGTGCGACGGGCATTCTCCGTCGCCTGTTCCAGTGCCATGCGGTTGCCGAGGCGGTTCGCTCTAGTGAGCGGAACGGGCAGGAATTCCCCGTTGCTGGTCGTGTCGATTTTGATCGGCAGGCGCAGGCCATCCGGGTCCAGGGTGTCGCGGCTCATGGTGGGCTCCCGTCTCCTCCGAGGCTTCGATTATGCCTCGCGCCGGTTCCGGGCACTCTACGGATTCTCCGATCAGGCGCTGCTTGAATCAGCCATGGAATCGACGGCCGTAGCCGCGAAGCTCGCCGGAAAGGCGGCCAGCACGGTGCGTTTTATAGCCACATCCGGCTCATCGAGAAGCGGCAGCTTGTCCAGGCCCAGCAGCATGAGGCCACAGACAGTCAGCGTGATGCCGTAGGTGCCGGCCACTCGGTGCAGGAAAGCCCAGCGATGCTCCGGCCCGAGTTCGTGCTCGTGGAGCACGAAAATGAAGATGGAGAGAAAAAACATGGAGGCCAATGCGAAGAAGGCGACGCGCAGGGGCTCGAGATCCCGGCCCAGGTTCCAGAGTTCTTCCGCCGCGGTCACCGGGAATGCCATGATGCAGGCGCCGACAGCGATCTGGACAAAGTCGCGCAGCTTGACGTGTTTCGGGTTGCCGGGGTCAGTCATTGGTGGTTCCTCAGTACGCGCGTTCCACCGGCAACCCTCATTCCCTAGGCTCACCTGCGTTTAATCACGGAACAAGAAAAGGTACCAGCATCTTCTTCGCGACTTTTACCATTTGATGCCATCAGGTAACGGCTTGGATTTGCACGAGCGCCCGTACAAGCGGATGCGAAACAGGGGAGCAGCGAGCAGCGCCATTGAAGCCGCAGAGGAGCGTTATTTTCTCCGCGAGCTGATTACTGGCGGTTTCTCACCCCACCGCTGTCCAGCGTATGGGCCTCCAGCCACTGTTTCTGATCCGTTGGCACATGCCGCGGTTGGCTCTCAGGCGCGTAGCGGATCGCCTGGCCGGGCCAGACACCTTTCTGGAATTCGCTGTCGCGCACGACGATCTTGCCGTTGACGATCACATAGGGGATGCCGGTACTCGCAAGTCCCTGCTCACCCTTTTTGTAAGTAGCGTTGTCAGTCACCTCCGTTGGATGAAACACCGTGATGTCCGCCACCATGCCTTCCTGCATGCGACCGCGAAGCTGCATGGCTTCCACGCCGGCATCCCCGAGATGTTTGGCGCTCCAGTAGCTGAGCTGACTCAGACCAAACATAAGCGGCACTCCGTACTCCCGACCAAGGCGCAGGGTCTTCGAATGCGCACCGGCCGTGCGGGGGTGGCCTGCGTAAGCGGTATACGGATCATCCCATGACTTTCCGGACCACATTGAGTCCGCACCTACCGTCATGTGCGGCATCTGGATCCAGTAGGGAAGCCACTCCTTCCTTGGCGGTATGAAGAGCACGACCGTGTGTCCGGCGTCATTCGCTGCCATGTCCAGGTACTCTTCTTTGCTCAGGTATTTGTCCTGATCCGGGTCGTAAACCGTCTCTTCGTACCGGTAGCCCATGCCTTCCTCCCAGCTTTCCGGGCGGATGAACTCCGCACCCACGGTGGTGGAACCAGCCGTGTAGGGATAGTGCTCAGACCACATGTTGAGGCCTTTTTCCCTGGCAAGCTGCAGCTTCTCTTCTATTTCCCACCATCCGTAATCGTTGTTGTGCTGATAAAGGAGCGGCGCGTTCAGCAGAAAGGCGTTTGTGAAGGCCTCGTCGAAGCCGAGAGGAGCCTCGGTGGGGGTCTGCGAAGAAGGATGAAAACGCGCGTGGAAAGCGGTGAGACGGCCGTAACGCGCTGCTGCGCGCTGCACCTCGAACATCTCGTAGGTCGTGACGCCCGTACGCATGTATCCGACCGTACTGCCGATGCCCAGAGCCCCTTCCTGCAGGCCTTTGTCGATGATACGAGTGATCTCGTTCATGGCGTGCACATCGCTTTTGGTGGAAGACCAGCCGATCACCCCGTCATCGCCCGCTGCAGCGCGATAGATCGCAACTCTCGCCGCATCTACCGGACCGTCCATGGTCAAACCGTCATGCACCACCATCCGAGCGCCCTCGTGGCTGACTGCCGTCCCATAGTTGGCCGGCCACTTGTCCTCCTTGGATTCATACCAGTCGGCGACGTTCATGGCACCCCATTCGAGGTCCATGCCGGTGGTTACTCCATCGCGGATAGCAAGTTGGATGGCGAGGCCGTCCAAGGCGTGAAAATGGGTGTCGATCCAACCAGGCCCGACAACAAGTCCAGTTGCATCGATCGTTTCATCCCCGGTGATCTGATCCTCAGTGATGGCGGCAATCCTGCCATCCTGGATCCCGACGTTGCGTACGGCATCGAAGTTGGTTTCTGGGTCCATGACCCTACCGTTCAAGATCACCAGCTCGTAGTCGGCGGCACAGGCTGAGGTGCTGAGCGCGCTGAAGAGAATCAGGCTCAGGATGTAGTTGGTTCTAAGCATGGATTGTTCCCCCGCTCCAGGTTGCCTTCAGTCAGTTTGCGTCGTTCGGCGAAGCGATTGTGGTCATATGGTGACAAGGGCGGGATCACTTGAGTGTGCGGACCAGGGTAATCACGTAAGCAGTTTCAACGAATACACGAGCAGAATGGTGTGGCCAGGATTTTTTGGAGGCCTGCCTTGAAAATTCTTCCGACGTCGCACGCCGCGCCGGTTTATCCGTTTCTTGATCTGTTATCCGGTCTCGGCGTTTCTGTGGCAGCGGCTGTTGAACGTGATGGGATGTCCCGGGTAATTCTCGAGGACCCGGGCGCTATAGTGCCATCTCACCAGATGAGCGAACTGGTGCTTCGACTGGGGCGCAAGGAGGGGATCCCCGACATCGCCTACCGTGGAGCGAAGGCCGATCCTTACAAGGCGCTAGTGCCGGAGATCAGGCTTTATCTCGAAGCGGCCTCCAGCCTGAAGGGGTTCCTGGAACGCTATTTCGAGATTGCCCGACGGTATGTGTCCTACCGCCAGTACGGTTTTCGTGCGCAGGGGAATGACGTGCTGCTGTACTGCGACTGTATAGAAGACCTGCACGCCTTCGACTGGCTCGCCGTGCTCGACTGGAGTCAGGTGATGGTGCTCGTTGCGCTGTTGAGGCGGGTCGTTGGAGACGATTTTCAGCCAGAAGAGATCACCCTCCAGCACTTCGGTGCCATTCCGAACCTCGCTCGCGAAGAGTTGCCGCGTACACGTATCAGATCGGGCGCCGCTTCGACGAGTGTCAGGCTGCCTCGGCATCTACTTGCTTGCCAATTGCCATTCTGGAAGACGAATGCTTGCGAAACCGCTCCGATCTTCTCGAACACCGATCTGCCGAGCCAGTTGCGTGAGTTCATCCGAGCCTATCTTCCGGAGAAATGCCTCAGCATCGAGCAGGCGGCAGATATGTCTTGCGTCAGTGTCCGTACCTTGCAGCGGCGTCTTCGATATTGTGGCGTCGCTTACTCAGACCTTGTCGATCAGGTCCGCTTCGAGCGATCGACGGAACTCTTGAGACAAACGGACCTGGCGATCATGGAAATCGCGAGCAAAACGGGCTTCGATGACCCTTCGAACTTCTCCCGTACTTTCAAACGCCTGGCTGGCAGGTCTCCGAAAGCTTATCGTGCGGCTGAGAAACGGAGATTGTTTTCAATCGAGTGCTGAGGCGGCTTCAGATGAACCACTCAGCTATCACTCCGCGACGCTTCCCGATACTCCCTCGGCGTCACCCCGAAGGCGCGCTTGAAAGCTCTGGAAAAGTGAGTGGCGTGGCGATAGCCCGCCTGGCTTGCGATTTCGCTGATGGGCAGACACTCGTTGCAGAGCATGTCGCGTGCCAGGTCGAAGCGCACATGCTCAACCAGTTCGCCGAAGCTGAGGCCTAGGCTGGCGAGTCGCCGTTGGAGCGTTCGCCTGGATATGCCCGTTATCCGGGACAGGTCTGCAAGCTTGCATTCTCCCGTTTGGACTAAGGTTCGCAGGATCTCACTGAGTGATTCTTCAAAGTTGCTGATGGCTCCGAGCGTGCGCTCCGGGAGTTGCAGACCTCTGGTGGCGTGCTTGTCTTTCGGCAACGTTCTGATCAGCAGCTGGTTTTCGATGGCCATCGCCAAAACCGGACTGTTGAAACGTACGTTCACCTCGCGGAACGGGGTTGCGTCTCTCAGCTCCCCATCGTCTGCGCTCTGCACGGCAAGGATTTTCGGAAGCCAGGCAGGCCCTGCTACCCAGCGGACCATCTGCAGCATCAACTGGTACCGGAAGTTCTCACACTGGCGGATTCCTTCTTCGGTCCAACCGGTCGTTTTCGAGCAGAACCAGGTTCGATTCCGGCCCTTAACCAGCGAAAACTCAGCGGTCTCGTCTTCCTGCGTTGCCTTGCGACAGAAGCGGACGAGCGCCTGATACAGCGTGGGTGCCACCAGCAGATCTCGGCCGATCGCCGCATAGTCTCCGTAGGGACGGGCGCCGGCGGCGACGCCGAGTTCGAACCAGGCGGATTCCTGTGCTGCTTCGGCGGTGAAGTCGTGGAGATTATGAAACGGGATGAAGCCGTCGGGTATCCAGAGTATTTCTTCGGACAACCGTGCCCTGCGGAGGAGTCCAGCGATGGGAACGCCGGCACCGACGAGCGTGTCAGCGATTGACGTTGCGTAACACGCTTTTACGAGCGGGATATCTGACATGGTCAATGCTTCTACGGTCGCGCATCAGAGTTCCCGTGCGCGTCAAACACGCAGCCTGCTCTAATCAATCTACAGATCCTCACACGGTCAAGGGATTGAGGGCTGTACGGGGATCCACCTAAGTCGAATTTCCGCGAAGGTGGCGCCGAATGGTCAGAGTACTGACCGGTGAGTCGCTACTTTGCCATGAGAAGCTGCGATGGGGTGGGATCCATGGGCATTCGCGAAAAAACGATTGCGAGCATTTTCACCGGTCTGCTCGTTTTTGGAGCGGCGGGTCAGGCGCAAGCAGCAAAGACGCTGATCAAGAACGTGACGATTTTTAACGGGTCGTCCGAAAAGCTGACAACCGGCCAGGACCTCATCGTCGAGGACAACGTCATAGCCGGCTTCGTCGAGGCGGGGGGCGAGGAGGACGACTACGACACGGTCATTAATGGGCGCGGCGGATATCTGACACCTGGCCTCATCGACGTGCACTACCATGCGGTGCTTGGCCTCGAACCGGCAGCCATGGCGTCGGCCCCGAAAAATTACGTGGTATCCGTTGCCACCTGGGAGCTCTCAGAGGTACTCGATCGCGGCGTTACCACGGTCAGAGATGCAGGGGGCGACGTCGCTGGTATCAAGCGTGCCATTGACGAGGGTTATCTCGACGGACCCAGGATCTATCCATCCCAGGCCGTCATTGGACAGTATTCGGGCCACACGGATTTCCGCAATCCGAACTTCCTGCCCAAGGAATGGGGCGGGCCGCGGGACCCCTTCGAGGTGGCCGGTGTTGGCTTCCTTGCCAATGGACGCCAGCAGGTGATCGCCGCGACTCGAGACAATCTTTACAAGGGCGCGGCGCAGATAAAGATTGCGGTCAGTGGCGGGGTGATCTCCTTTACGGACCCGCTCTACGTACACGAGTTCATGACTGAGGAGATAGAAGCCGCCGTAGCTGCTGCAGCTGACTATGGCACGTACGTGATGGCGCACGCGCACAGCGCTGATCCCATCAAGCGTGCGATCCGTGCTGGCGTGAAGTCGGTTGATCACAACAGTCTGGCTGATGAAGAAGCCGTTCGGCTGATGGCAAAGAACGACGTGCACATCTCGCTGCAGCCGCTGACCGCCAAGCAGATCATGGACGCTTACCCGGAGGATGACGTGCGCCACATCAAGGCGAAGCAGGCCTTCGAGGGTACGGGCAACGTGATGATGTGGGCCAAGAAGCATGGCGTACACATGGCCTGGGGTACCGATCTCCTCAACAGCATCGAGACACGAAAGACTCAGCTCCAGGACCTGTCAATTCGCAAGCAGTGGTTCAGCTCCGCGGAAATCATGATCCAGGCGACGGGGAACGGCGGTAAGACGGTTGCGCTGTCAGGGCCGAGAAACCCCTACGGCAGGCTCGGCGTGATCGAAGTCGATGCGCTCGCCGACATTCTCATCTACCGGGAGAACCCGCTCGAGGATGTGTCGGTGGTTGAGGACTTCGAGAAAAACCTCGTGCTCATCATGAAGGACGGCAAGGTGCATAAGAACCTGCTGGATCAGTGAACGCGAATCGATCGCGCGGGCTCTGCGCCGCCGTCGGTCTGACGGCGGCTTTCCTGTTCACGTCCTCGATAAGTGGAGCCGTCGCAAGGGCCGCAGAGACGAGCGAGGCTGCGTCAACAGCCTTTGGAGGTCCCAACAGCGTCGCGGTAGACCTGGCCACGGACCGCCATCGACGCCTGGCACCGGCCAACCTCAATCTCGGCGGGGACTACTTCATATTCGGTCAGGTCGCCTCGGACAGTCCCGGGGAGGATGCCGCTGCCAGCGGCGTCGCTAGAGTTTACGGCACCTGGACTCTGTTTGAGGGTAAAAATGGTGGCCAGGGGACGCTGGTGTTCAAAGGGGAGAATCGGCACAAGTACACGGATATCGCCCCACAGGATCTCGGCTTCGAGGTGGGATACGCGGGACTCACGGCTATAACCGCCTCGGACGCGGATTGGCTCTTGACGAACCTGTTCTGGCAGCAAGCCCTGGCTCGCGACCGCTTTTCCTACGTGGCCGGCATTGTCGACCCGGCTGACTACATCGACATCTACTGGCTCGCCGATCCCTGGAGCGGATTCTCAAACCTGGCTTTTTCCACCAATCCTGCCCTGCCGCTTCCGGAGCCCGGCGTGGGAGCGGCCGGTCGCGTACTGCTCGGTGAGCGCGGCTACCTGCTTGCTGGCGTGATGGATGCGAATGCCGATCCGAAGCGGCCACAGGATGCCTTCGAGAGCTTCTTCGATGACGCCGAGTTCTTCACTCACATCGAGCTCGGCTGGACGGCTTCCTACGCAGACCGCTTCACGGACAACGTGCATCTGACGCTCTGGCATGCGGATGCCCGGCAGGCTACCGGTGTGTCCAGCGGCAGAGGGTTTGCATTTTCGGCGAGCTGGCACATGGGCGAGCACTGGGTGCCGTTTGCCCGCTTTGGCGCCTCAGCGGGTGGTGGCCCCATCCTGGATCGAACGCTGTCGCTGGGTACCGGCTACCAACCCGGTCGCCAGGACGACACCATCGGCCTCGGCATCAATATCGGTCGGCCGGCAGAAGACAGCTTCGGTGGCGGTCTCGATGAGCAGGTCACCTTTGAGGCTTTCTACCGTATTCGCGTGCACCCGCACATCACCATCACGCCGGACGTCCAGTTCATCCAGGATCCTGCGTTTCGGGACGATACCGACTCGATCTGGATCCTTGGCGTCCGCGCTAGAGCAACACTTTGAATCCACAGGGAAGACAACCAGATGACCAGATTGCATAACAAACGGCTCCTGAGGCAACTGGCGGTACTCTTGCTCGTGTCGATGGTTTTCCAGCAGCAGGCACTCGCAGATCCGGTGAAGGTTACGGCCTTCAACTTCGTCCGCGCTGAGAGCGATCATCAGATGGCGTCTTACGTTGCGCAGGCTGGAGGCATCGGCAAGCTCTTCCACTTGCGCGAACCCTGGTCCGTGGAACCCGATGAGCAGCCGACGATTCGCGGTAATCGAGATACGCTCTACTCTTTCGCGGTTTTCGATCTCACTTCGCCGGTCACTATCCTTAAGCCGGAATCACCCGATCGCTTCCAGTCCATGATGATGGCGAGCCAGGATCATTCCATACCGCCGACGGAAACGGGCGCAGGCACCTTTGAAATCACCCGTGAATCTATCGGCACCCGCTATGTCTGGGTGACCTTCCGGACTTTCGCCGACCCCTCTGATCCAGACGACATGCAGGCCGCACATGCGCTTCAGGATCGCATCAAGGTGCAGCAGTCGGATCCCGGCATGCTCGAGTTGCCCGATTGGGATCCCGCCAGCCTCGAGCAGGTGCGGAAACTCCTGAACGACCTCGGGGGCCTGAGCATCACTGACTTCCGTGGCTTCTTTGGACTGAAGGAGGAGCTCGATCCGATCAAACACCTGCTCGGCGCTGCCTATGGCTGGGGCGGAAATCCGGAGCAGGCGGCCATGTATGCCCAGGTGATGCCCGCGCAGAACGATGGTAAGACTCCTTACGTGCTCAACGTCAGGGACGTGCCGGTCGACGGGTTCTGGTCAATCAGCGTCTATAACAAAGACGGCTTCTTCGAAAAGAACGCCTACGGGGCTTACTCCTTCAACAACGTCACGGCGGAACCCAACAGTGATGGAAGCTTCACCATTCACTTCGGCGGTGACCCCGACGCGCGAAACTTCATTCCTCTAACTGACGGGTGGAACTACACGGTCCGCATGTATGAGCCGCAGGCCGAGATCATCGACGGAAGCTGGACATTCCCGGAGCCGGTGCCGGTGAAGCAATGATATACGCAGCCGCGAAGGAGCCATGAAGACGTAAGAAATCGGAAGAAGGAGCAGTGCTCATGATTTCAAGACGAAAATGCTTTGACCTACTACCGGGCGCTGCGCTGGCCGTTGCCGGGGCAGCAGCCGGCGGACTGCTTTCATCTATCGCCAGAGCAGCCGCCGCGACCGGGGTTTCCGAGGATTCTCTTGCGCGGGCAACCCGCATTCTCTCGGCGAACCCTTCCATCGATCTGCATAACCACCTGGGCTACTGGGAAACGAAGGGCATCACGCCCGCCATGGAGCCGCTGGCGTACCGGGGTGATGACGATACCCGCGGCGTTATTCACGCCATGATCAAGGGTCGGTGCAAAGGTGCCTGGGTTTGTTTCACGGGTGATAATCCACTTCTGAAGCTCGGCGTGCCGGGAAACAAAACGGGTGATTTTTCGGCAGATGAGGCCTGGCAGGAGTTTCTGCGCCAGAAGGCGTTGATGGATGAGTTCTTCGCGACGATGCCGATGGAAATCGCGCGCGAGCCCGCTGACGTTGAACGGATTTCTGCTGCGGGCAGGCTCGCCGTGTTCCTCTCCACCGAGGGCTCGCACATGGTTCAGGAGGATCTCGACCGCATCGACATGCTTGCCAAGGCCGGACTGACGAAGTTTCAACCCGTGCATTACGTTCACAACAAGCTCGGGGACAACCAGACGGACCCATCGTCCTATGGCGGATTGTCGATCCTCGGCAAGGAGTCGATCCGGCGCGCCAACAGAAACCGCATGATCATCGACGTGGCTCATGCGTCTTACGACGCAGCAAAGCACATGATCGATCTGACGCCCAACCCGGTGGTGCTCTCCCATACGATGCTGAAGTTCGGACCTTACCTGTCGAATCGTCCCCGCTTCATAACCAGAGACTATGCCTTTCTCGTGGCTCAGACGGGTGGCGTCGTCGGGACCTGGACCGTGGGTGATCCGATTGGTGTGAAGACACTACAGGAGTTTATCGACGGCGTGACGAGTCTCGTCGATACGATCGGCATCGATCACGTTGGCTGGTCAACGGACTACATTACGTTCTCCATGCCTGAGTGGTTCAACGACTACAACCAGTTCGCGGTGCTCTGCGGCGGCCTGCTGGATGCCGGTTTCTCGGATTCTGATCTGGTGAAGTTCATCGGTGGCAATGCCCTGCGGGTCATGGCTCAGGTGCAGAACAGCTGAGCTGGGCTTTTCGACTGTCGGTTGCTTATTCGCCTCTTCGACTTGGCCTCCAGGTATGCAGAGCGATGATGGGGTTACATCGCGACTGAAAGCTCAGACCAGGCTTGCGAGCGCGCTGCCGATTTCAGGGTAGGAAAACTCGTGCGTCAGACGCTCAGAGACCGCCTGCTGGCCGTCACACACGAGGGTCGCCTGTTCGCCGAGCAACGCCGTGAGCACAAAGCGGGGTGTGAACATGGCACTCGGGCGGCCGAGGGCTTTGCCGGCCGCTTCCGCAAACTCACTGTTGTGCACCGGATTGGGTGCGACGACGTTGTAGGCGCCGCTCGCCTGCGGATCTGCCACAAACGCGGCCAGTATCTCTGTTGCGTCATGGAGGTGTATCCACGAGAGCCATTGTGTGCCCTTGCCGATTGGACCGCCGACGAACAGCTTGAACGGCAGGAGCATCTGTCCGAGGGCGCCGCCGCCCTGACCAAGGACCACGCCGAGACGGGCCGTAATTGCGCGCACGCTATCTGGCAGCCCGGTGAGCGGCGCTTCCCACTGGTCAGCGAGATCGGCGAGGAAGTCGTTGCCGCGGCCGCTCTCTTCGTTCACAGCCTTGTTGCCGGGCCCGTAGAAGCCGACGCCGGAAGCCTGGATGAAGGTGGCCGGTGCCGGGTCCGCTGCGGCGCAGGCGGCCACCAGCACCTCCGTCGGTACCACCCGGGAGGCGATGAGCTGCGCTTTCCGGCGCTCGGTCCAGCGCCGGCCGCCGATGCTCTCACCGCAGAGATTCACCACGGCCCGGGAACCGCTGAGCAGCGCTGCCAGGGAGCCGTTCGCCTCGCTCTGCTCCGGTTGCCAGTGTTCGAAGCTGATGGGCCCCACGGCCGGGCGGGGGTTGCCTCGGGTGAGAATGATCACGTCGTAGCCATTGCCGCCGAGTACGGCGGCGAGGCGCCGGCCCAGGAATCCCGAACCTCCGGCAATGACCACGCGGGGTCTCTGCCGGGATGGGTCAGAGCTGGCGGCTGAGGGGGTATCGGTCATGGCTGGAGCTTCCCCTGGGTTCCATGAAGGGGTTGTGAAGCAAGAATCGCGAGGGCGTAAGGGTGAATGATGGGCAACCTTGCCTTAGGATTCGACGCTTTTTTGGGGCCGAGACGCTCAGCCCCTGGATGAGGTAGCCATGAGTCCCGGTTTGAAGGAGCTGCTCGACCTGCTCACCCTCGAGCGGATCGACAAAAATCTGTTTCGCGCCTTCCATCCCAAGGCGCGGGAACATCGCCTTTATGGCGGCCAGATCATGGCCCAGGCGCTGCGCGCAGCGGCCTATACGGTGCCTGAGGAGCGCGCCGTTCATTCTCTGCACGGCTACTTCCTGCGTCCGGGGGATCCGAAGGTGCCGGCACTGATCGACGTGGAACCGATGCGCGACGGCCGCTCCTTCAGCACCCGGCGCGTGGTGGTGATCCAGCACGGCCAGGCCATCTTCAACATGGATGCATCCTTTCAGGTGGCGGAGCCTGGCCTCGCCCACCAGCTGCCCATGCCGGATCGCGAGCCGCCCAGCGAAGACATGGTGCCGCAGGAGATGCGGACCTGGACCTTTCTCGGCTGGCGCCACGACCACAAGCGGCTGAGCTCCAGCGAAGCCCAACCGCCTGCGCAGGATCTCTGGTTCAAAGCGAACGGCACCGTGCCGGACGATCCGATCGTGCACGCCTGTCTGGCGGTCTTCGAATCAGACAACGCACTGCTCGGCACGGCGCGACTGCCGCACAGAGACGTGATGGTTCGTGAGCGCATGCAGATGGCGAGCCTCGATCACGCCATGTGGTTCCATGCACCGGCGGTCGCGGACTGGCGTGCAGACGAGTGGTTGCTCTACAGCCTCGATGCTCCGTCCTCTTCGCAGGCCCGGGGCTACAACCGCGGCATGATCTTCACAGCGAACGGGCGGCTGGTGGCGACCACCATGCAGGAAGGGCTCATGCGCCAGCGATGACCCCTGCGCTGCTGCTCGCGCAGGCCTCAGCGGCCGCCTGAGTCGTGCGCTCAGCGCCGCGGCTTGCGGCGAGCGGACGGTTTCTGCCGCCTAGTTTTACGATTCGCATTGTCGACGGCGGCATCCGCCGAGGTTTTCCTTCGCCGGCCGACCGGCCGCTTCGCGTCGCCTGACGGTCGGCTCGCAGCCTTCCCCCGCTGTCGCTGCCGGGGCTCGAAGTCGGCCGACTCCTCCCTGCTGTGTTGCGTACGGAAGGTTGTTGCGGTCTGCTTCTGCGCCCCTCCGTCGACTGCCGGCCGGCGGCCGCTGCCACGCCGACGACCCTCTCCCGTTCTGCCGGTCCCGCGCGGCTGGAAACTCGGCACCAGATGCCGCTTGCCGTTGCCGATGAGATCGGCTCGACCCATGGCCTTCAGGGCTTCCCGAAGCACGGGCCAGTTCTCCGGATCGTGATAGCGCAGGAAGGCTTTGTGCAGCCGCCGCTGCCTGAGGCCCTTCGGCACGACCACGCCTTCGCTCTCGGCGCTGATCTTCTTCAGGGGATTTTTCTCACTGTGATACATGGCCGTGGCGGTGGCCATGGGTGAGGGCAGAAAGGCCTGCACCTGGTCGGCTCGAAACCCGTTCGCCTTCAGCCAGAGCGCGAGCTCGAGCATGTCTTCGTCTGTGGTCCCCGGATGAGCGGCGATGAAGTAGGGGATCAGATACTGCTCTTTACCGGCCTCCTCGGAGAAGCGATCGAACATCTCCTTGAAACGGTAGTAGCTGTCCATGCCGGGTTTCAGCATCTTCGACAGTGGCCCCTCGGACAGGGCCTCCGGCGCAATCTTCAGGTAACCGCCCGTGTGGTGCTGGGCGAGTTCTCGCACGTACTCCGGGGATTCCACGGCCAGGTCGTAGCGCACCCCGGAGGCGATGAGCACCTTCTTGATACCGGGCAGCTCCCGGGCTTTCCGGTAAAGGCGCACGAGGGGTGAGTGGTCCGTGTTCAGGTTCGGGCAGATGCCGGGATAGACACAGCTCGGCCGCCGGCAGGCCGCTTCGATTTCCGGATCTTTGCAGGCTAAGCGATACATGTTGGCGGTTGGGCCGCCGAGGTCCGAGATCACGCCGGTGAATCCCGGTACCTCATCGCGGATCGTTTCTATCTCTTTCAGGATCGAGGCTTCGGAGCGGCTCTGAATGATGCGACCTTCGTGCTCGGTGATGGAGCAGAAGGTGCAGCCGCCGAAACAGCCGCGCTGGATGGCGATGGAGAAACGGATCATTTCATAGGCGGGGATACGCGCGTCGCCATAGCTCGGATGGGGTTGCCGCGTGTACGACAGCTCGTAGAGCCGGTCCATCTCTTTCGTCCGGAGGGGCATCGGTGGTGGATTCAGCCAGACGTCGCGGTCGCCGTGACGCTGCACGAGAGCCCGGGCGTTGCCGGGATTACTCTCCGTGTGGAGGATGCGCGAAGCGTGCGCATAGAGGACAGGATCGTCCCGGACGGCCTCGAAGGCCGGCAGACGGATCACGCTCCGGTGCCGGTCTTCCGCTTTCACTTCACGCACGAAGCGCACGATCTGCACGTCGTCGGCCGCCTTGTCAGGCGCCTCAGCGTTGACTGCCGTTCTGTTGGACTCCGCCGGCGATGCCGGGGCTGTCCGGGTCCCGGCGTTGCTGCGGCCAGCGGCGCCGGCGTTCGTCACGCCTTCCATCGCGTAGGGGTCTTCCGGCGGATTGAGCCTTCCCGGCGCGTCCAGATGGGTCGAGTCGATTTCTATCCAGCCGGGCGGCGACTGTCGGCGGGTGAATGCCGTGCCACGCAGGTCGGTGATCGATTCGATGGCCTCGCCGCGCGCCAGCCGGTGCGCGAGTTCCGCCAGGGCCCGCTCGGCGTTGCCATAGAGGAGGAGGTCGGCCTTGGCGTCCAGCAGAACGCTGCGGCGGATTTTTTCGGACCAGTAATCGAAGTGGGCGATGCGGCGCAGGCTCGCTTCGATGCCGCCGACGACGATGGGCACGCCCTTGAAGGCTTCCCGGAGTCGCTGGCTGTAGACGATGACGCTGCGGTCCGGGCGCCGACCGCCTTCACCGTGCGGTGTGTAGGCATCGTCCCGGCGGATCTTCCGATCTGACGTGTAGCGGTTGACCATGGAGTCCATGTTTCCGGCGGTGACGCCGAAAAACAGCGTGGGGGTGCCGAGCGCTTCGAAGGCGCTCGTATCGGTCCAGTCTGGCTGAGCGATGATGCCCACGCGGAAGCCCTGAGCCTCCAGGAATCGGCCGATGATGGCCATGCCGAAGCTCGGATGATCCACGTAGGCATCGCCAGTCACGAGAATCACATCGCAGGCATCCCAGCCCAGGTCGTCCATCTCCGCGCGGGTCATGGGCAACACGGGCGCCGGCGTCAGGCGATGGGCCCAGTAGCGGCGGTAGCCGAAAAGCTTCGCTGGAGCGGGCTGGTCAGGGAGCGCCGAAGAGGCCATGGGCATCCACACGGTGTCTGGGACCGCGCATTATCGGCCTGCGCTCGCGGTCAGTCGAGGCGCGGTTTACCCCGGAGTTTCTTGGTCTGACCTTTCTGCTTCTTGGTGTCGAGGCGCGCTTTCTTCTGGGCCCGGGAAGGCTTGGTGGCAACGCGCCGCTTCGGTACCCGCCGGGCCTCCTGGACCAGCGCGTCGAGTCGCTCCAGGGCGGCTTCCTTGTTTCTTAGCTGGCTCCGGTGCCGGTCGGAGAAAATGGCGATCTCGTCGGCGTGAGTCAGCCGGCTGCCCGCGAGTTTACGCAGCCGCGCTTTCACGGCTCCCGGTAGCGTCGTCTGGCCGAGCTGCACTTTCAGCTGCACGGCCGTTGCCACCTTGTTCACGTGCTGGCCACCCGGTCCGCCGGCGCGGACGAAGCTGTAGCTCAGGGCCGAATCCGGGATATCCGGGTCCATGTCAGTTGGCCTCGTAGACCACGTGCCCGCCGACGATCGTGTAGAGCACCCTGGCGTCCAGCAGCCGGGCGGGATCTGACTGACCCACGGCGACCAGGTCGGTATCGAAGACGGCGATGTCTGCCAGCTTGCCGGCGCTGAGTGTGCCCTTGATGTCCTCCTCGAAGCTGGCCCAGGCCGGCGCACGGGTGTAGGCGTCGATGGCTTCTTCGATGCTCAGGCGCTGATCCGGATACCAGCCTGCAGCAGGCTCGCCGCCGAGGGTCTGGCGGCTGACGGCAGCGTAGAGGCCGTAGACGGGACTGAGATAGTAGCGGGCGGCGTTTGTTCCGGGGGAGTCGCTGCCGAAGATGAGGATTGCACCTGCGTCCTTGAGCTTGCGGAAGGCGTACGCCCCGGCCGAGCGTTTCGGACCGATGCGTTCCTCCATCCAGCGCATGTCATCGGAGACGTGGTAGGGGTTCACCTCGGCGATCAGGTTCAATTCGCCGAAGCGCGGGATGTCCTCTTCGCGGACCACCTGTGCATGAATGACCCGCCAGCGGTGATCGGCATCGACCATGTCGCGAGACTCCAGCACCCGTTCGAAGATGTCGAGGAGGATGCGGTTGCCGAGATCGCCGATGGCGTGAATGTGGGCGGGCACCCCCGTGTCGGCCCAGGCGTCGATGAGCTGCTCCATGTTGCCGGGCGCCCACTTCGTGTAGTGGTCACCTTCGCCCATGGTGAAGGCCGCGCCTTCCTCCGCTTCCGGCAGCATGGGTGGGCGCAGGATGCCGCGGTTGACGGGATCATGGTCGTAGGGCCGGAAGAACATGGCGCTGGAGTTACCCATGATGCCGTCCACCCAGCCCTTGTAGCCGATGATCTTCAACCAGTCATCGCCATAGCCTCGGGTGATGCCGAGGGCGGCGACGTGCGCCCCCTGAAAGATGTTCGGCCGGGCCATGATTCTGGCGGTGAGCTCACCGGAGGCCTTCAGGGCCTGATAGGCCCGCATCTGCTCGGCATCGGTCAGATCCTGAATGGTCGTGACGCCGCCCTCGCGCGCTTCTTTGAGCACCGCCCGGACACCCACGAGGCGCTGCTCGAAGGGCATCGGGGGTATGACGTCGCTCACGAGATTCACCGCGGTGCCGCGGAGAATGCCGGTGAGTCGCCCGTCCTCATCGCGGGCAATCTCGCCCCCAACTGGATCCGGTGTGGTTTCGTCGATGCCGGCGAGGCGCAGGGCGAGGGAGTTGGCCAGATACATGCTCCGGTTGAAGCGCGAGACCAGCACCGGATGATCCGGCGTTACCGGATCGATCAGCCGCCGGTCAGGGGTAAAGGGTCCTGTTGCGACATTGGCCAGCGAATCGACTTCTCCGGCGCTGCCCTGGCCCCACTGCTCGTAGGCGCCCCAGGAGCCGCGGACGATCCAGCTGCCGGCCGGGAGTCGTTCGGTGGCACCCGCGATGCGCTCGACGAAGGCCTCCGGTTCGTGCACGTCGAGCAGGTTCACTCCGGTCAGGAGCATGCCGGTGGAATCCATATGAACGTGTGCATCGTTGAAACCGGGGCTCACGAAGGCGCCCTCGAGATCGATTACCCGGGTATCCGGGCCGGCGGTGGAGAGCACGGTGCTGGCACTGCCTACCGCGAGAATGGTGTCACCGGAGATCGCCAGCGCTTCGGCCCAGGGCTGCTGCGCGTCGACGGTATAGATCCTGGCGTTGCTCAGAATCAGATCCGCGCGCACTTCGGCGAAGCTGGTCCTGGCCGTCACGAGCGCCGGCAGCAGGGCGAGGCAGAGTGGTAGCGGTGCCAGCAGGGTTCGAGTTCTCATGGTCATGGTGTCCAGGTTTCGGTTGGCGGCCACGGCCGGGACTTTGAGTCGTGCGCGGGAACTAATCAACAGGATCAGTGAGGCTGAGCGCCATGCCCTCGGTCGGTGCGCGTACGGCTGGAATGTCCTTGGCCGGTGCAAGCGGGGCGGGCAGTCAGACCATTGAGTCGAACTCGGTGCAGGTGGTGTCAGGCCTTTGCGCAAGGCAGGAAATACAGTCAGGCGTCTTGCCAGATTGTCCTACAAAAAAATGGAAACATATGGGAGAATGCGCCGGCTTCGAATACCGTCTGCGCAAAAAGGGTGCAGAAGGTACTCAAGGGGTTGTGCCCTTTTCGGGGGGCGCACGTCGGGAACGGTCTCGGTTGAGCCCGACTAAAAGAGGACCGGACCGCGAAGATTGAGCGCGGCAACCGGACCCATGAAAACGAATGGAGAGAAATCAATCATGTGCAACACCAAGGCGCTGAAGCATGCACTCGTGCTCAGCTTGCTGGTCCTGCCCGTGGCTGCGCCGTCGGCGCTGGCTCAAGGGGCAGAGGCCATCGAAGAAGTCGTGGTTGTCGGTTCCCGACGCCAGGACCGCTCTGCCTCTGATTCGCCGGTACCTGTCGACGTCATTGGCGGCGACGAGTTTACCAACCGTGGCGACTCCGACATGGACTCGCTGCTGGCGAGCCTCATTCCTTCTTACAACGTCAGTCAGCAACCGATCTCGGACGCGGCCACGCTCGTTCGTCCGGCGAACCTTCGCGGTCTGCCGCCGGATGCGACGCTGGTACTGGTCAACGGTAAGCGGCGTCACCGGGCTTCGGTGATCAGCTTCCTCGGCGGCGGTCTTTCCGACGGCTCCCAGGGTCCGGATATTTCCGTGATCCCTGCGATTGCTCTGGACCGGGTCGAAGTCCTCCGTGACGGTGCCTCCGCCCAGTACGGCTCCGACGCCATCGCCGGTGTGATCAACTTCGTATTGAAGTCCGATCCTTCCGGTGGCCGTGTTGAAGCCAAGTTCGGTGAGTTCTATGAGGGTGACGGTCAGAGCCGCCTCCTCGCGGGCAACATCGGCCTGCCGCTCACCGATGCAGGTTTCGCCAACTTCAGCCTGCAGTGGCGCGAAGCTGACGACACGAGCCGCAGCGTTCAGCGCTCAGACGCGCAGGGCCTCATCGATGCGGGTAACACCAACGTCGCGAACCCAGCGCAGATCTGGGGTGCTCCGGAAGTGAAGGACGACTGGACCTTCTTCGGTAACCTCGGCCTTGAGCTCGGTAACGGCAGCGAAGCCTACATGTTCGGTAACTACTCCGAGCGTAAGGTGGAAGGTGGGTTCTTCTTCCGGAACCCGAACACCCGCCCGGGTGTCTTCAACCTGGACGGTGATCAGAACGAACTGCTCGTTGCTGACTTCACCGGCGGTACTGGCGGCTGCCCGGCTGTGCCGATCGAAAACAACGTGCCCAACGCAGGCGCGCTGGCAGCCGTTGACGCGAATCCGAACTGCTTTGCTTTCAACCTGGCCTTCCCGGGTGGCTTCACGCCGCGCTTCGGCGGTGAGCTGGTCGACTCGAGCATCGCGTTCGGTATCCGTGGTGACATGGACAGCGGCTGGTTCTACGACGCTTCTGTCGTCCTCGGCCGCAACGACGTGAACTTCGCGATCTCCAACACCATCAACCCGCAGCTCGCGGCGCAGGAGCGGAACATTCCGACCTCGTACTTCCCAGGCTCTTACACGGAAACGGATACGGTCGTTAACTTCGACATGTCCAAGCCGTTTGCGGTTGACGCGTTCTACGGCGATCTGAACTTCGCCTGGGGTCTCGAGTACCGTCGTGAGCAGTTCAAAATCGAGAACGGTGATCCGAATTCCTTCTACGTGGATCCGATCCTCGCCCCGCAGGGCTTCGGTATCGGCTCGAACGGTTTCCCGGGCTTCAAGCCTGAAGATGCCGGCGAGAACAGCCGTGGCAGCTGGGCTGCCTACATCGATATGGAGGCGGACCTCGTCGAGAACTTCCTCCTCGGCTTTGCGCTGCGTTACGAGGACTACGACGACTTCGGCGATACCATCAACGGTAAGCTCGCTGCCCGCTGGCAGATCACCGACGTCTTCGCCCTGCGCGGTGCCGTCAGCACCGGTTTCCGCGCACCGACGGTGGGCCAGGCGAACGTGCGTAACGTAACCACGGCCTTCACCAATGGCTTCCTCACGGACGAAGCAACCCTGCCGCCGACCAACCCGATCTCCGTGCTGAAGGGCGGTGTGCCCCTCGATCCGGAGGAGTCGGTGAACCTGACGGTCGGTGCGGTGTTCAACTTCGACGCGCTGAACCTGACCATCGACTACTACAACATCGAAGTGACCGATCGGATCGCGCTGACCTCCACGCAGGAGCTCACCGATGCAGAACGGGCCATCCTCGTCGCTCAGGGTATCGCGGAAGCACAGACCCTCGGTGGTGTCCGGTTCTTCACCAACGACTTCGACACGACCACTCAGGGTGTCGATGTCGTGCTGACCTGGCCGACCGAATGGTTCGGCGGGGCCACGAGCTGGAGCCTCATTGGTGCCTGGAACGAAACGACGGTCGACGAGTTCAACCCGGACATCATCGATCCCGATGTCCGCGTTCGCCAGCTGGAGGAGAACCTCCCGAACCTGCGTGGCGCGTTGACCTTCAATCAGATCAATGGTGCCTGGCGGTTCCTGGCCCGTCTGAACTACTACGACGGGTTCTTCGAGCCGCACCTGCAGGATGCGACTCTGCCGATCAACGCCAAGTCCCGCTGGTTCCTGGATGCCGAAGTGGCCTACACCTTCAGCGAAGCTGTCACGGTCGTGCTCGGTGCTCAGAACCTCTTCGACGAGTACCCGACGGAAAACCCGTGGGCGGACATCGTTGGCGCACAGTATCCGGAATCCTCGCCTTACGGCTTCAACGGTGGTTTCTGGTACCTGCGCGCGGTCTGGGATTTCAATTGATCCGGACCGGATGATGGGCCCAAGGCCCGTCTGATTCGAAAGGGCGCCTCTCGGGCGCCCTTTTTTTGCCTGAGTTTATTTACCTGAGTTACGGATCGAGCGAGGTGCCGCCGGTGCCCGACGCACTCGTTGTCGTTGTGTGCAATCAGCATCTGGTCCGCTGCCACACCAGTCGTGTAGATTCTTCGGCCTGACTGGAGGAACCGGATGCTCAATCCTGCGCTGTATTGGCCCGTTGGCTGGCTCGGGAGGGCTCAGGGTGAGGGTCTGTTGGCTTGCTGGTTAATCACCCTGTTGCTCCTCGTTGCGCCGCCAGTTTCGGCGGCGAGTGAAGACCCCCTTGTGGATGAACCCGATGCTGCCGAGGAGCGGGATGCTTTCGGACGTTCGACGCCGCGCAGTTCCCTCGTTGGATTTCTCTCGGCGGCAGACGCCGGAGACTTCGAGCGGGCCGCCGAGTATCTCGATCTGCGCAATCTCCCGCCGGAGATCACGCAATACACTCCGGAGCAGCTGGCCCTGGGCCTGTCCATCGTGCTGCAGCGGAGCCTCTGGGTGGACGTTCAGAATCTCAGCGACGATCCGGAAGGTGCCGCAGACGATAACCTGCCGAGCTACCGGGAGCTCATCGGCACGGTGCCCACCACGCAGGGTACCTCGCAGCTGCTCATGCAGCGGGTGCCAGGCGCGCGAGACGGCGAATTCATCTGGAAAGTGTCCAACGCCACGCTGCGCGACCTGCAGCTGCTTTTCGACACCTACCGCTACTCGGCCTATACGGAATGGTTTTTCGAGAACGCTCCCGATGGCCGCTTCCTGGGCGTCGAGCTCTTCAAGTGGGGGGCCGGACTCGGTCTGACGCTGGCCCTGGCGCCGGTGCTGCTGCTCATGCTCTGGTGGCTGTCACGGATCCTGATCAAGCCGCCGCGGCCGCTCCACGAGAAGCTCCGCAAGCTGCTGCTCGGCCCCGTCGCAACCCTGATCCTGGTGCTCTTTCTCGGCTGGTCGATACGGGAGATCGGCATTGGCCTGGAAGCGCAGGAGTACACGCGACAGCAGACGCTGACCATCGCGGTAACGCTGTGGCTGCTCTGGTCTATCGTCGGCTTCTGGCGTGATGCCTATGCGGAGTTTCTCACCGCCCGCGGTCGGGAAGGCAGTATCGCGCTGCTGCGGCCGCTCACGAGCGCGCTGCGCATTGCCTTTCTGCTCTTCGGTACCCTGGTCTGGCTGGACAATCTCGGCTTTCAGATCACGGCACTGCTCACGGGTCTTGGTATCGGGGGTATTGCCGTGGCGCTCGTGTTGCAGAAACCGCTGGAAGACGTGCTCGGAGCGATCACCCTCTATACGCAGCAGCCCATCAAAATCGGTGACTTCGGCCGCTTCGGCGAACGGACGGGAACGGTCGAAGAGATCAGCCTGCGGACGACGCGAATCCGTACGCTCGATAACACGGTGATCGCCGTGCCCAATGCCCGTCTCGCGGCGGAAGCCGTGGAGAACTACAGCGCCCGGCGCAAGATCCTCTACAAACCGCTGCTGCGCCTGCGTAACGACACGGGTTCAGCCCAGGTCGAAACGCTGGTGGCGCGCATCCGGGCGCTGCTCGCCGAGGACAACCGGGTTCTCGAGGAGGGCGCGCGGG
Source organism: Pseudomonadales bacterium (assembly GCA_965230005.1). Classification (GTDB taxonomy): domain Bacteria; phylum Pseudomonadota; class Gammaproteobacteria; order Pseudomonadales; family Azotimanducaceae; genus SZUA-309. Next base: position 3,074,581 of record OZ245934.1, on the reverse strand, counting down.
TCCGCTTCACGACCATCGGCAACGATGCCATCGAGGTTGCCGTGTTCGCCTACCTGAACACCACGGACTGGCCGACCTTCCTCGAGATAGCGGAAACGCTGAACCTCGAGATTCTCAGGCAGCTGGAAGCACTCGACATCAGCCTCGTGCTCCCGCTCGAGAGCGCCGTGTCGTCCCTGAAGAACGGCTGACGGGTCAAACGCGCCTCAATCGGTCCCGACCCGCCTTTCCACGCCGCGCGTGAGCACATAGAAGAGCCCGCCGACGGCGATGATGCCGAGACCGATCAGCCCCTCCACGGGGTGGCTGAGCAGAATGAACACCAGCGTCCAGCCGGTGAGGCCCAGAAAGATCAGTGGCGGCAGTGGATACAGGGGTAGCCGGTAGGGGCGTTTGAGTTCCGGACGGCGGCGCTTGAGGACAAAGATGCCCAGTACCGTAAAGAAGGTGTTCACGCCGAGGGTGAAGCCGGTGAACAGCAGAATGAACTCGAAGGAGGCGGTGACGATGAAGGTCACCGTGAGCAGCGCCTGAAAGCAGATGGCCGCGGTCGGCACGCCGTGGCGGTTCTTTCGGGCCAGCAGGCGGAACGGGCGGAAGTCTTCACCAATCACCTGCAGGACTCTGGGCCCTGCCATGACCATGGCGCTCACGGTGGAGATCAGCAGCGCTGCCAGAACGATTCCCATGATGGCCGCTCCGGTGCCGCCGTAGGCGAAACGCGCGGCCACGTAGCCGATTTCGAGTTCGCCGCGCATGGCATCCATCGGTGCCACGTAGAGAAAGGTGAAGTTCAGCAGCACGTAGAGCACGGTCACGGTCAGGGTACCGATGATGAGTACCCGGGACAGGTTTCGCTCCGGCGCGTCGAGCTCGCTGGTCATGTAGGTGGCCGCATTCCAGCCGGTATAGGCGTAGTTCACATAGATGAGTGACACGGCGAAGGCGCCGGAAAACAGGAGCCCGCCGTCGGCGCTCGAGGGGAGAAAGGTCACGTCCTGTTGCGGCGTCTCCACCAGCGCCCAGGCGCTCAGACAGAAGGCGAGAATGAGCAGCAGCTTCAGGAGCGTGAAGGCGCGTTGTACGCCGCCGCTCGAGCGGCGGGTGCTGGCGTGGGCGGCCGTCAGTGCCAGTACCAGGCCGAGGGCCAGCCAGGTGGGTGACAGACCCGGGAATACGGCGGCGAGATAGGTGCCGAAGGTGATGGCGGCCAGGGCCGTGGGTGCCGCGAAGCCGATGGTGGCCGACACCCAGCCCGAGATGAAGCCTGCCGCTGGATGGTAGATCTCCGAGAGAAAGTTGTATTCGCCGCCGGATCGGGGCAGCGCCGCGCCCAGCTCCGCGTAGGTCAGGGCGCCGCAGAGCGCCGTGATGCCGCCGACGACCCAGAGCATGAGCAGCACGAAGCCGGAGTTGATGGTTTCCAGCTGGAAGCCGAGGGACGTGAAAACGCCGGTCCCGATCATGTTTGCGACCACCACGGCCATGGCCGTGCGGGCGCTGAAGCGGGCGTCAGTCACCGGGGCTTGCGTCGGGTCTTGCACCGACCTCAGGGTGTGGTCGACGGTCGGGCGTCAGGAGCTTGCTCAGCGGCGATCGAGACGGAACAGCTGGCCGTCTTCAACCCAGTTATTGTCGTCGTCGACATCGTACTTGGAGACGTACTTCGTGCCGATGCGCAGTTTTTCCGTGGGGTCGAGCACGCGATAGGCCTCGAGCGGATAAACCTTGCTCTGAATGCGCAGCCGCACGTCCGGATTGTCTTCGATGTGGCGCGTCCAGCGGGTGGGTCCGTCACCCGTCGCTACATAGACGTCGGCCCCGTCGGCGATCATCCAGATATTGATCGAATAGGGATCGTCCGGTCGGGTTTCCAGCTGCACGATCTCTTCGTCTTCGAATTCGTTCCAGTCCGGGGGCGGGTCCGTCTCCTCACCGGCGAGTTCCCCGCCGGCCATGACGATGAAGGGTTCCGCACAACCACCCAGCAACAGCAGGCTTGCAAGCAACGCGCCCAGAGAGGATCGGGCGGTCAACGCGTACATGGCGGGGTGCTCTCGGTGTCGGTCACTGACTGCGCGACAGGAACTTTGAGCCGGCGCCGGAGGCGCCGGTGGCGGTATGAAGTGTCCCAGATAACTGCGTTCTCAACGGCGCGTTTTCTGGCCACACATTAGCGCCAATCGCCGGGACTGTGCAATCCTGCACCAATCCCCTCGCCTCAGCTGGACGTCGCGGCGTCCGTGGGCTCCGCTGTGGGTGCCTCGGCGGCGGGTCGTTCGAAGACCCGGACGTGGGTCGCCGCCTTCGCCCCCTTGGGATTGATCTTCACCTTCACCACCAGAAAACCGGCGTCGTCGAGCTGGTAGCTCTTGGTGACCGTGCGCGTGTTCGTCGTGTACTTCTGGGTGAGCTTGTTGCGATTGTTCCAGCTCGTCTTCCGGCCCTGATCGTTACCGGCTTTCATGGTTTCCTCGCCGGAGCCTGCGTAGACGAAATGCACGTCGGCTTCATCCATGGACACGCTCATGGCATCACAACGCAACACACGGGGATCCCGCGCGTTGCCGCCGCCACCGGCGCTGCCGCCGCCTCCCGGCAGGGGGATCCCGACCCCGCCGACGGAGATTGTCCCGCCGCCGAAACCGCCGCCACCGCCTCCGCCGGAACTCACTTCGGGCTGCAGCTCGTGGGTCTTCTCACTGTTGAGCACCCAGTCGCCCAGCAGCCAGTCCGGCGGGGTGTTCTTGGCCGCCTGGACGGGCGCGCTCTGCAGCCCGAGGGCCACCGCGAAGGCGACGGCGACGACCAGGGACGAAAGCGTTGGCCAGGCAGCAGGGCCTTGTCGGGTCACAGCGTATCCACGAGGTTTCTCAGTTGCTCACAGACTTTGACCCGCTCGGTCGTGTTTTGTCCCATCAGGCCGATGTTCAGGGCATTGACGCCGGATTCTTTCAGTGCCTGGAGCCGATCGCGGACAAATCCTTCCTCGCCGATGAGGGAGTTCTCTGTCAGGTATTCGTCGGGAATGGCTGCCTCGGCACCTTTCTTGTCGCCGGACAGGTAGAGATCCTGGATCTCTTTAGCCGCGTCACCGTAGCCGGACTTCGTGAAGATCTGGTTGTAGAAGTTCTTCTGTCTGGCGCCCATGCCGCCAACGTAAAGGGCAATCTGCGGGCGGCTCAGATTCCTGAGGTGCTCGAGGCCCGAGCCGATGGCGACGGCACCGCCGGCGTAGATCTCCAGCGGCGGCCGTCCGGGATCGCGCTTCGCGAGACCGGCTTTCAGGGCATCACCCCAGACCGCGTCTGCGGCGCTGGCCGTATAAAAGGCGGGCAGCCAGGCGTCGGCAAGCTCGGCCGTCATGGCAACGCTCTTCTCGCCGAGGGAAGCGATGGCGATGGGAATCTCTTCTCGCACTGGATGGTTGATGAGCTTCAGCGCTTTGCCGAGACCCGTACCCTGATTCTGCGGCAGCGGGATCTGGTAGTGGCGACCATCGTGCTGGACCCGTTCCCGGCGCCAGACCTGGCGGCAGATTTCGATGATTTCACGGATGCGCGCAACCGGCTGGGTGTAGGGCACGCCGTGGAAGCCCTCGATGACCTGCGGTCCGGAAGCACCGAGGCCAAGCATGCAGCGCCCGTCCGAGAGATAGTCGATGCCCGCGGCGGTCATGGCCAGCAGCGTCGGCGTCCTGGAGTAGATCGGCAGAATGCCGGAGGCAATGGTGATGCGCTCCGTCTGAGCGGCCAGGTAGCCCATGGCGCTCGGCGCGTCGAAGGAGTACGCCTCCGGTACCCAGATCTGGTCCAGGCCGGCTTTCTCCAGTTCCTGTACTTCCCTGACGGCGTCTTTGAAGCCGCCGGCATAGCTGAGCAGCATGGATATCTTCATGGGTACCTCCCGCAGATGGTGAGCGGGCTAGTCTAACGAATTCCCCGGGACAAACGGCTACACTGGCGCGCCTGGGGGGTCGGCGAGCAGGCAGAGCAAGGTAAGCGAGGAAAGAAAGGCGTATGGCGGAGGTGGAATTCGATGTGGTGGTCTACGGTGCCAGCGGCTTCACGGGCCGGCTCGTAGCCGAGTATCTCCTCGAGCAGTACGGCACCGGCGGTGAGCTCCGCTGGGCCCTGGCCGGTCGTAATCAGGCAAAGCTCGAAACGGTACGCGCCGATCTGGGCGCGGACGCCGTGCCGATACTCGTTGCGGACAGTGACGATGAGCAATCTCTGGCGGCGCTCGTGGCTCGAACCCGCGTTGTGGCGACGACCGTTGGGCCCTACGCCCTTTATGGCTCGAAGCTGGTGGCGGCCTGCGCGGCCAGCGGTACCCACTATTGCGACCTCACGGGCGAGGTGCACTGGATGCGGCGCATGATTGATGCGCACCACGAGACGGCGCGTCGATCCGGCGCACGGATCGTCCACACCTGCGGTTTCGACAGCCTGCCATCGGATCTCGGCGTGCACTGGCTGCAACGGGAGATGATGGCGCAGCACGGCGTCTACTGTTCGGCGGTCAAATACCGGGCCGAGTCCTTCAAAGGGGCTTTCAGTGGTGGAACCATCGCCAGCATGCTCAACATGCTGGCCGAGGTGGAAAAGGACCCCTCCATAGAGACGATCCTTCGCGACCCCTACGCGCTCAACCCCGCGGATTCACTCCGGGGCCTCGACGGACCGGAAAAAACCTACCCGGAATACGATCCGGACTTTCAGGGCTGGGTGGCGCCCTTTGTCATGGCCGAGATCAATACCAAGGTGGTTCGCCGCAGCCACGCGCTGCTCGGCAGTCCCTATGGCGAGCAGTTCCGCTATGACGAAGGCACCCTGCTCCCCTTCGGTCAGCTGGGCTTTCCCCTGGCCGTGGGTCTTGCGGCGGGGACCACCTCCTTCAATGCCGCCATGCGCACGGGCATGTTGCGCCAGTGGCTCACGCAGCTGCTGCCCGAACCGGGCGAGGGCCCGGACAAAGCTGCCCGGGAGGCCGGGCACTTCCAGATTCAGCTGTTCGGCCGCCATCCCGACCGCAGCAGCGCCAGCCTGCGGCTGAGAATCCGGGCGGACCGGGATCCGGGCTATGGGGCCACTGCGCGCATGCTCGGCGAGAGTGCCGTATGTCTCGCCAGGGATGGGCTCAGTTCTGCAGGCGGTGTGCTGACCCCGGCCGTGGCCATGGGTGATGCGCTCATCGACCGTCTCGACGAGTATGCCGGGGTGAGCTTCCAGGCCCTCTGAATGCGGGCGCTTAGAAAAGGGAAGAGACCGGCGGATCCGTTCAACGTGTCTCTCTAGTATTTTCGCCTAGCGCCTTCTGCTGCGCGGCTCCAACTGCCCGAAGCGCTGTCTGGCCTGTTGCAGGTCTCGCAGAACAAGGCCTGCCGGAAGCCGGCAGCAGTCCGGGGCAGGCGAACGCTCAAGCGTTCCTGAGCGCGCACGCGCCGGTGCTGTGCGGAAGTGAGTTCATCGACTGAATGAGGTTGAAGGACCCGCCGCAGAATTCATCTTATTGCGGTAGCCAGAAGCTGAGAAATGACATATTGGTCTATGCGAAGTCGCTGAAAGTGCGAGGAGCAATATTGCCTCGACACCCCCTCAAGGCTCGGCCCCTGAAGCCGGTTTTTGCAGTGTTTTTTCCGATGCTGTGGATAACTCTGAGTGCCTGCGGTCAGCCGCAGGGGACCGACCTGCTGGAACTTGACAAGGCAACTAACGCTTTGGTCGATGACCCGCCGATCGTCATTGCCCACCGCGGTGCGAGCGGTGAACGCCCGGAACACACCCTCGAGGCCTACGAGCTGGCGCTGGATCAGGGAGCGGATTTCATTGAGCTGGATCTGGTCGCCACCCGGGATGGTGTGCTCATTGCCCGACACGAAAACGCGCTGGCGGTCGTCGCGAGGGATGAAGAGGGCGCCATAGTCCGGGACGAGACCGGCAGGCCCCGGGTTCTCGAGGCCACAACGGATGTTGCCGATCGCGCCGAGTTTGCGGACCGTCTGACCGTAAAAGCCATCGACGGCCGCCCGGTCGCCGGCTGGTTCAGCGAAGACTTCAGCTTCGCGGAGATCAGCACGCTGCGGGCCCGGGAGCGCATGGGGGGACTGAGACCGCAGAATCAGATCTACGACGACCGTTTCGCCATACCGACGCTGGCCGATGCCATAGCGCTCCTGCGTGCCTTCGAAGCACGCACCGGGGAAGCCCGCGGTATCTACCTCGAGCTCAAACACCCAACGTACTTCCAGAGCGATGGCCGGCGGCTGGACGGCGCGCCCATCGATATCGATCTGCCGAAGCTCCTCATCGACAGCCTCGAAGCGCTCGATTTCACCGATGCCGGGCGGATTTACCTGCAGTGCTTCGAGGTGGCACCGCTCCTCGCACTCAAGGCCCTGCAGGAGGAACGAGGGCTGTCCCTGCCCCTCATACAGCTGTTCGGCGACGTGCAGAACCGCCGGTTTCGAGCTGGTCCCTACGACATGCGCTATCACGCCGTGCACGGCGGCGGCGATCACTACGGCGCACTGGTGGACCTGTTACCGGCGGGCCTTACAGCGGAGCTGAGCTATGCCGAGCTCGCGACGCCGGCGGTGCTTCAGCATCTCGCAGAGCATTATGCGGCCGGTATCGGCCCGCCGCGGCACAGTGTGCTCAGGGTGGAGCCTGTGCCGGGGGCGCGGGCGCTTCGCTATCTGGGCGCACCGGAACCCTTTCTCACGGCCGCCCTCGATGCCGGTCTGCTCGTGCACCCCTATACGCTGCGTGCGGAAGCGCCTTTTCTGTTCCGCGACGGGGATGCTGTGCTCACGGCCGCTGAGGAGGCGCTCGTTCTGCTCCGTGCCGGTGTCCATGGATTTTTCATCGACCACCCTTCGGAAGGGCGGCTCGCCGTGAGCCGTTTCCTGGCGTCGCCCGATCGAGAGGCTCCCCGGGGAGTGGAAGACTGAGGGCCGGTGAGTGCGGCTTCGGTCCGTTACCCTTGAGGCGCCAGCGGCGCTGTAGTCTCATAGCCGGCCCGGCAGCTGCGACCGGGACCCGGATAAACAGAGCAACGGAGGAAGCCGCCATCAGTCAGCCCATCGAAGTGGTCCCGAACGACCTGGACCTTTCGGCCATGCACGAGCGTATGCAGTTCTATGTGGACGAAGGCATTCTTTCCTGTGTGAATACCCTTGTTATGCGCGGTACCGACGTGGTCGATTTCGAACGTTTCGGCTATATGGACATCGAGAGCAAACGTCCTCTCGCGGAAGACGCCATCTATCGGATGTATTCGAACACGAAGCTCGTGACCTCTGTTGCCGCCATGCAGCTCTTCGAGGAGGGCCGCTTCGGTCTCGACGATCCGGTTGCCGAGCACATTCCCGCCTTCGCGGACATGCAGGTGCTGAAGGCCGATGCCAAGACCGTCGACGACGTTACGCCTGCCTCGGAACCGATGCGCGTGCGCCACATCCTCAGCCACAGTGCTGGCCTGTCCTATGGCTTCATCGAACCCATGTCGGTCGTGGACCAGGCTTACGCGGCTGCCGGCATCAACGCGCTGACGGATTTCAGCATGACCCTCGAAGGCCTCTGCGAGAAGCTCGGAACGGTGCCGCTCGCCTACGAGCCGGGCTCCCAGTGGCGCTACAGCTTCGGGACGGACGTCGTTGCCCGGCTCGTGGAGGTGCTCTCCGGGGCGCGCTTCGACGACTATCTGAAGGCGAAGATTTTCGAACCGCTCGCCATGGTGGACACGGATTTCTGGGTCCCGCCGGAGAAGCGCAATCGGTTCGTCACCATGTATGCCCCTGAGGATCTCTTCGATCCCATGAAGCCCGGTATGACCAAGGCGGACGATCCCAATGACGGCGCCTATACCCAGGAGCGGGCCATGCTTTCCGGCGGAGGCGGACTGGTCTCCACGGTGCAGGACTACCTGGCCTTCATCCGCATGATCGTTGCCGGTGGCAGCTGGCAGGGAGCAACGATCCTCAAGCCGGAAACGCTCTCACTCATGCGCACCAATCAGCTGGCGCCGGGTGTCGGCGTCAGTTTCCCCATGTGGGACATGCCGGGCACGGTCTTCGGTCTCGGCTTCGCGTTGAAGGAAACGCTGGGTGAGGGTGAACCCGCCGGTATGCAGGACGAGTATCACTGGGGCGGTATGGCCGGGACCCACTCCTGGATGGCGCCGGAAGCCGGTATCACCGGCATGTGCATGACCCAGCGCATGCCCGGGTTCTGGCATCCCTTCAGCCACGAGTTCAAAGCCATGGCCTACGCCGTGGCAGGACGCTGAGGCGGGAGCGGCTGCTTCGAGTCAGCGGCGCAGAAAAGCGATGGCCCGGTCGGCCATGGACAGGAGCGTCGTCAGCAGGAGCAGCCAGGCAAGGACTGCGATGAGCGCGTCATCAGGCCAGCCAAGGCCGAGCGCGTTGCGGATGACGGGGATGCCCACCATCACGAAGTAGGCGATGCCGTTGTAACGCCCGAGGGAGCTCGCCTTCAGAACGGCGCCAGCGAGGGCGCTGGAGTCGACGGTGTACTGGAGAAAGGCCAGTAGCACAAACACCGGCAGCCAGCCGTTCACCAGCCCGACCCAGGCGAGGGCGCCGAGACAGGACGCCACGTAGAGCGCGTCAGTGCCGTGGTCGAAGAGCCCCCCGAGGGCGCTCGCCTTGCCGCTGCGCCGGGCCAGGGGACCATCCACCAGGTCCGTAATCGCCGCGAGAGTGAACAGGATGCCCGCGGCGCCCCAGGCGCCTTCGATGATCAGCCAGACCATCAGCGGAATGCTGAGCAGACGCAGGCCGGTCAGGCCGTTGGCCCAGCTCAGCCAGTGGGGGTGCGCTTCGCTCAACTTCTCCTTCCTTCCTTACAGCCTTCCTTGCGAGCGGGCCGGGGCGAAAACCGGCCGTGAGCGGCGCATGGTGCCCCGTCCTGGCGGCCTGCGCCAGGTGCGTGCTGCCGACGGTTGAGTGTATTCACGGCTGCGGGAGAGAATCCTCGGGCCGCCATCGACAGGAGCAGACATGATTCTCATCACCGGTGCCAACGGGAACCTCGGCCGCAGGCTGCTGCGGGAGCTGGCAGGTCAGGTGCCGCTGCGCGCGGTGGTCCGGTCTCAGCGTGCCGCCGATACGATCAGCCGGGAACAGCTCGACGGCGTGGAGGTGCGGATCGTTGACTACCTCGACGAGGCCGCCATGACCGAGGCGGCCAGCGGCTGCAGCCACATCGTGCATCTCGTCGGCATCATCAAGGAGTCCGCGGCCAGCAGCTTCGAAGCGGCCCATGAAGGCACGACGGCTGTGGTCATCGCGGCGGCGCGGGCGGCGGGTGTCGAACGGATCGTCTATCTCAGTATTCTGGGTACCAGCGAAACATCGACCAATGCCTGTCTGGCTTCGAAGGCGCGGGCCGAGGGACTGCTCCTGGAATCCGGTCTCGGGGTGCTCGTGTTGCGGGTACCCATGGTGCTGGGGGAGGGGGATTACGCCACCCGCGCCCTGGGCGGTCGGGCACGGAGCAGCCTCGCCATGCAGTTCCGGGCCGGCAGCCTCGAGCAGCCGATTTACGCCGGTGACGTCTTACAGGCGGTGCTCACCGGCCTTGATCGTAATCCGGCGGCGCAGCTCGCCGCGGGCGCCCAGGCTGAAGACCTGGCGGGTCCCGAATGGCTGACCCGGGCAGAGCTGACCCGCCGCGCCGCCGCAATCGTCGGTTCCGCCGGGCCCCGCATTCTCTCCCTGCCGGTCGGGCTGGGCATGCTCCTGGCCGGACTCCTTGAGCGCGTCTCTGCCAATCCGCCGGTCAGCCGCGCCATGCTCGGCGTCCTCGATCATGACGATCGCATTGACCCGAGCGCCGCTGCAGCGCGGCTCGGGGTCACCCTGACCCCGTTGGACGATGCGTTACGAGCGACGCTGGTGGAAAGTCTCTGAGCGCAGGCGTACATTGACGCGACTCAGGAAGGGGAGGATCCAGCAATGATCGATTTTCGAATTCTGACCTTCGCAGCCGGCGCTCTGCTGCTGTCCGCCTGCGGTCAATCGGAGGCCCCTGCCGCTCCAGCGGAGGAGGCCGCCACTGTGCCGGCGGAAGAAACCGTCGTCGAAACAACAGCCGAAACGGATGAACGGCAGCTCGATCCGGGCTATCTCGCTGCAGGTGAAGGGATGGCGCCGCTCCTCGAAGGGATCGGCCCCGTGGACTTTCCTATCACCAGCGACGTTGCCGGGGCCCAGGATTACTTCAATCAGGCGCTGACCTTCAGCTATGGCTTCAACCATGCGGAGGCGGAGCGATCCTTCCGGGAAGCGGCGCGTCTCGATCCCGACTGTGGCATCTGCTGGTGGGGCGTGGCGCTCGTCAACGGTCCGAATATTAACAAGGCCATGGACGATGCTCAGATCGCCCCGGCCTGGGAAGCGGTCAACGAGGCGCTGGCCCGACGCGACGCCGCATCGGCGCTCGAACAGGCGCTCATTGACGCAGTCGCTACCCGCTACTCGGAGGACGGCGCCGATCGGGCGGCCCTCGATGCGGTCTACGCGGGCTCCATGCGAGGCGTGGCTGAACAGTTCCCGGACAATCCGCACGTCCTTGCGCTTTATGCCGAGAGCCTCATGGACCTCTACCCGTGGTCATACTGGAACGAGGACGGCACGCCGAAAGAGCACACGGAAGCCCTGGTGACGGCCATCGAGAGCGCGATGGCGCTGGATCCGGAACATCCGGGCGCGCTGCATCTCTATATCCACGCCATGGAGCAATACACGCCCGAGAAGGCCGAGGTGGCCGCCGACAGGCTCGGGCCGCTGGTCCCCGTCGCCGGGCATCTCGTGCACATGCCGTCGCACATCTACCTGAGAGTGGGGCGCTATCACGATGCGGTGCTCGCCAACACGGAGGCTTCGCTGGCGGATGAGGATTACATCAGCCAGTGCGATGCTCAGGGTTTCTATCCTGCCGGCTACTATCCGCACAACATCCACTTTCTCTGGTACTCGGCCATGATGGAGGGCCAGAAAGAGCTCGCCGTGGCCACGGCCGAACGCCTGCATGGCAAGATCGATCTGGAGATGGCGAAACAGTTCGGCTCCATCCAGCGTTATCTGGCCGTGCGCGGCGCCACTTACCTGCGCTTCGGCATGTGGGACGAAGCGCTGGCCGAGCCGCCGGCGCCGGAGGGTATGCCCATGACGACGTTCATGCGCGACTACGTGCAGGGCACGGCGCTGGCAGCTACCGGTAAAACAGAAGAAGCCCGGGCAATCATTGAGCAGATGCAGGTGCTTCGGGCATCCGGCGAGCTCGACGCCGTCATGGATCGCCAGGGCGACATCGCCCACCTGCTTACGGAGATTGCCGTGCAGCTCGTGGAAGCGGAGATTGCCAAAACCGAAGGCGACGAAGGGGCAGAGATCGAACATCTCAAGGCGGCCATTGCCGCTCAGGATGCACTCCCCTACACGGAGCCGCCGTTCTGGCATTTCCCGGTGCGCCAGGCGCTGGGAACTGCCTATCTGCGCATGGGCGAGGCCGAACTCGCCGCCAACGCCTTCGAAGAGGATCTGGTCAACTTCCCCAACAACGGCTGGTCGCTCTATGGCTTGCGCGAGGCTCGCGCGGCGCAGGGTCTCGAAACCCCCGATCTCGATCAGGCCGTTGCCCAGGCCTGGCAGCACGCTGACATCGAGCCCACCTCCGGGCCTTGAGGGACTTGACGGGCCCCGCCTGGCGGGGTCCGTCGTCACAGCCCCCTGGTGACCTCCGTCACAAATCGGAGAAATCCCACCCAGGTCACATTTCCGCTCCGCGTTTTCCAGTAGCGTTGCCCTCTAGAGCCCGTTCTGCCGCAGCTTCGCGGTCTTCGAGCGGTTTTTGCTGCGGCGCCGGCAGGTGCTGAGCCGTCAGCAGAGCAACGGTCGCCGGAAACACTGCGGCGCAGGATGGGTATGGGTTCAAGTGGATGGATACACCGATGCAGGAGACAACGGGTGCTTCGGGCCTCGCGACCGCAAGGACGGCGGCAGACCCCAGCTACGCAGATTCCTCGTCCCTCGAGGCGCTGAAAGCAGAGCTCGCAAAATGGCAGGAACGGGTGCCGAAACTCGCTGGTGCGCTCCGGGAGCGAACCGGTGAAGTAGAAGCGCTGCGCAAGGAGCTCGCCGAGCTCGAGCGTAATGCCGCCATGAGCGGCGCCGCCCATGCGGGCGGCTCAGGTATTCAGGCCCGTGACGCGCTCATCGAAGAGCTCGAAGCCAAGGTCAAAGCGCTTTCTGCCAAATACCAGGATGCCGAAGGGCAGCTCCATGCCCGGGATCTGGAAATCGCCCAGCTTCGTCAGGAAACCGGCGAGTGGCGGGAGAAGTGGCAATCCGTCACCGCCAACCTGGACGAACAGGCCGACGGCGTCGAACGGAAGACCCGTGAGCTCAATCGACAGAAGCAGGAAATCGATGAGCTGCTGAGCCTGCAGGACCAGCAGAACACCCGCCTGAAGGAACAGGATCTGGAACTCACGGCGCTCCGCGAGCGAGCGCAATCCCTGGAAGCACGAAACGAAAACCTCTTCGAAACCACGGAGCTCGCGAACCGCCAGATCGAAACCCTGGGTGAGAATCTCGAGCACCTGCGCGGCGAACTGAAAGCGAGCAAACAGGCGCTCGCGAACAGTGAAACGGCCTTCCAGGCGCGCGGCGAAGAATGCGAGGCGTTGAAGAACGCGCTTGGCAGTCGGGACCAGGACATCGAATTCCTTCACGGTCACGTGGAGGAGAAGCAGAACGAGATCAATCGTCTCACCGAGCAGCTCGCCGACCTCGAGAAACTGCCGGCGGAGCTCGACGGTGCAGCCGAGCAGCAGCGGAAGCTGGAAAGCCTGGTCGAGGCGCGTGATGCCGAAATTGCAGGCTTGAGTGAGCGACTGGTCGAACTCGATCAGGCCCGGCGGTCGGCCGAGGAGGCGAGGACCGAACTCGCGTCTCTCAAGAACGACATCGACGCCGCCAGACAGGAAACGGCCGAGCGCGAAGCACAGCTCAGCGACAAAAGCGCAGCCCTCGCTGCCCAGGCTGAAGAAGTGGCGCGGCTGGAAGAGTGTGTGGCCTCCGCCGGGGAAGCCACGGGCCGCTTCGAGGCGGAGCGTCGTCAGCTTTCGGAACAGCTCGACGAACTGAAGAAACGAAACGACCACCTCGAGTCCCAACTCACGGAGCGATCGGATCTCGTGGTTGGCCTCGAGCAGGAAAAAACCGAGGCAGCGGACCGGTCCACTTCGCTGGAAGCGGAAAACAAGCGCCTTTCAGATGCACTGGAGAAAGCCCAGCAGGCAGCCCAGGGCAACGCCGATCACATCGCGCAGGTGGATGCGCGGCTCGAGCGGCAGAAGCAGCTCATGGAAAACCTCGAGACGGAGTTTGCCGAGGTGCAGGAAGAGTACGCGGAGGCGGTCAAGACCCATCAGCGTGTCGAAAAAGAACACAGTGCCGAGCTCGCGGCTCTGAAAGAGAAAATCAACGACGACAACGTCGCGGCGCTGAAGCATGAGCTCGGCGAGCTCGAGTCGTCGCTGAAGGCCACCGAAGGTGAGCTCGAGGCCGCCCGGGAGGCGGCGACTCACCAGGAGCAGCGCGCGGACGACGCGGCACGGGAGCTCGAGGGACTCCGCGGCGATCAGGACAGCCTCCGGGCAGCCCTGAGCGAAAAAGACGAGAAAGTCGAGAAGCTCGAGAAACAGTTGCGTAAGCAGTCGAAGGCAACCTCTGAGGCAGAAGAGGCCGCAGAGCGCGTGCGCGCTGAACTCGAAGCCAGACAGGCCCAGGAGGATCATCGCGAGCCCGACGAGGTGTCCGGGGAAAATGCCCTGCTTCAGGCGGAGGTCATCAAACTGGAAGGCATGGTCCGGGAGCGGACGGAGCAGCTCAACAAGCTGCGCTGGCAGCAGGACATGATCGAGAAGCAGGCGGACGCCGGCGACAGTTCAGAGAAAATGCTCGTGGTGCTCAACCAGCAGCTCCAGAGTGCCCGGGAAGAGACGCAGCGTCTCAAGGACCGGGTCCGCGAGCTCGAGTCTCAACCGCCGGTGGTGATCGAAGGTCCCGACGACCTGTCGCGCATCAAGGGCATCGGCCCGAAGCTCGTGAAGCAGCTGAAGAAGCTCGGAATCACCCAGTTCGATCAGATTGCGACGCTGTCAGACGCGGACCTCGACGACACCAGCCATCCGTTGCACACCATGAAAGGGCGGATCGTCAAAGACGACTGGATCGTTCAGGCGGCGCGTCTCGGCGGTCTCTCCGAGTAGTCAGGCCTCGGCGCCGCCGAGGACCCCCAGCACCTTCGGCCAGTGCTCGTAGAGCACGAGGGACCCTGCATCGGGAAAGGTCCGCCAGCGGACCGGCTGGCCTTCCAGATACTTCTGCAGATCTTCCTTGCTGGCCAGGGCGTCAGCAGTCCCGTGCCAGGCCGTTACCGGCATCTTCAGAATCGGCGGGGTCTTGATCGGCGCCTTGGCGAAGCACTTCAGTTCTCCGGCAACGCCGGACGCCGTCACGGTCATGCTTTCGAGCGTATAGGCGGACATGTGGCGAAAGACCTCCGGGTGGGCTTCCAGGAAGGCCCGGTCGTGCGGGACTGAGCCATAAACGCCCAGAATCAGGCGCGCGTTCGTTTCCTCCGAGGCCCGATTGCGCAGGATGTTGAAGAAGCTCGTCATCAGCCAGGGTTGGGAGATCATCTTCGTATAGAGCGGCATCAGATGCTTGAAGCGTCCCTTCATGGGTCGCGGCGGTCGGGCGCCGACGAGCATCAGGTGTTCGACCCGGTCGGGATGGCGCTCGGCAACGCGCAGCGCAAACGCGCCGCCGGAAACGAATCCGAGCAGCTGACACTGGTCGATGCGCAGGTGATCCATGCAGGCGAGGATGTCGTCGGCCACGGAATCGAAGCTGAAGTCCGCATCCACGTCGGAAAAACCGAAACCCGGACGCTCCGGGGCGATCAGATACAGGCCGCAGGCGCCGGCGAGATCGTCCGTTTCCGGCGGCAGATTCGAGCAGCCCAGCGTCTCGTGCAGATAAACCACGGGCTTGCCCTGGGGCGTGCCATAGGTTCGATAGGCCACCCGTCGGCCGTCCGCGAGAATCATGAAGTGCCTCGGCGGGCTGCGGCGGGCCCGCTGGCGCCGCTCATCGAGGAGCTGGTCGCTCTCTGTGCCGGCAAGGATGACGGACAGCTGCGTGACCACCAGCACCAGATCACTCTGACGGTTGATGCCGCTCTTGTCGAAGACCGACTGCAGGTGATTGCGCGCCGTGTTGATACTGATGTCCAGGTCCTCGGCCGCTTCCTTCAGCGTCAGTCCCGAGACGAGGCGCATGGTCACTTCCGTTTCCGCCGCCGTCAGCGAAAAACTCGCCTGCACGACGCTCTCGAGATGCTGGTCGTTGTCGTCCCGGGCGATGAACAGCGCTTCCGTCGCCTCACCGGAAAGCTGCGCGAGGCTGGCTGGAAATTCCTGCCGGGAGATCAGAAAGCCGAAGCGATGGCGCGGCCGTTCCGGATGGCTGAGTGAGATGAGCGAGTGGTTGTGCTGCCGTGCCCGCAGACTGGCGAGGGCGGCTTCCAGGGACCGGCGACTGTCTGCATGGCGGAAGGACAGGGCGCCGTCTTCGACCGTGAGAAAGTCGTCCAGGGTGGCCAGATTGTCGGAGGTGCCCACGACCCGGTTGGCGCCATCGAGGAGCAGGAACACGAAACCCGCCTGGCCCGGACTGCTGCTGTCCTTGATGCGCCAGGAGAGCGACTCCGCTCGCGACAGACCGGCAACCAGCGCGCCGGGATCCCAGCTCTCCAGCCGGTCTGACAAGCGATCGAACTCGGCGATGAGGTCGGTCCAGCGCGTCGGATCGATGGCGTAAGCGGTCAGGGCATCGAAGAAAGAGCTGACGGATTCCGCGTCGGTGCCTTCACCGGCAGTGCCGCGGCCACCCTTAGCTTCCTGATCTCCCATGCTTCCCTTCTGCTTCCCGGCCTGCGCTTCATCGCGTCGCGTCCTCACCTTGAGGATCGGCGGCATCGCTACCTGCGATGAACCACCATGGAAGCAGAAAACCCCCGCCGGCGCACGCCTGGGAAAAGCATCCCTGGCGCACTAGAAGCCTGGGGCAGAGGCGTTTGGGGTTCCTGCCGATTGCGGCTATAGTCGAGGCACCCTCAGGAGCACGGTCGGGTGGTCAAACCCGGCGCCGGGTATATGACTCTGGAACCCCGAGAGAATTCGATCACGAACCCTGGAGAGACCGACGGCGAGGCCGCGTTGTCCTCTGGTCGTCGCTCCGGCAACGATCGCCGGGCCGTTACGGACCGGCGCCGTGGCGGAGGTCTTTTTGAGGTGCGATCCCGCAGAGAAGCCGACCGCCGCCGTGGTGATCGCCGACTCGGTGGCCGTCCCTGGCCCAGGTTCTGGCGTCGCTGAAACGATAGGGGCTTTTTTCAGGTTTTTACGTTATCCGCCGCCCAGCCTCGCGGCATTCCCACCTTGAACCCTCCGAGCGGTATGGCAAGCTGCTGCACTGTTCGTTAGGAGTTCTCCAGACACAGGAGTAGAAGTGCCCATGAACACTATTCGGAGCAGCTTACTGGTGATGATCGCGGCGCTCTTGGCTGTACCCCAGCTGGCGTCCGCCGCCGACGCTGCCGCAGGTCAGGCGGCCTATGCGGTTTGTGCTGCCTGTCATGGCCAGCAGGGCGAGGGCAACGTCGCCATGAATGCTCCGCGGGTTGCGGGTCAGGAAGGCTGGTACATCGCCCGGCAGCTGGCTGCCTTTCGTGACGGCCTGCGCGGTACGGCCCCCGGTGACACCTACGGCATGCAGATGCGGCCTATGGCCATGGCCGTTGGCAATCCCGATGCGGAAGCCAATCTGATCGCTTACATCGAAACACTGCCGGTGACCAAGGCCGAAGCCACGGTGCAAGGCGATGTCGAGGCGGGCCGTGCTGCCTACATGGTCTGCGCCGCGTGCCACGGACAGAAGGCCGAAGGTAATGAGGCCATGGGCGGACCTCGTCTGGCGGGTCTCGACGACTGGTATCTGGTGCGGCAGATCAACAACTACAACAAAAGTCTCCGCGGCTACGATCCGAAGGACATCTACGGCAATCAGATGCGCCCGATGGCGGCGACGGTGAACAGCGAAAAAGCCGTCAATGACGTCGTCGCCTATATCAACTCGCTTCAGTAGCGCTCTTTCGAAAGCAAGAGAAACGTCATGACGGGGCGTCTCAGGATCGACTTTGAGGCGCTCACGGCGAACTACGATCTGTTCCGCGCGGCGGCGGCGGCGGGCCATGAAACCGGTGCTGTCGTCAAAGCCAATGGCTACGGTGTTGGTATGGCAGCCGTGGCCCTGCGCCTGCACAGCGCCGGTTGCCGGTCGTTCTTTGTTGCCACGCTGGACGAGGCCCTGACACTGCGGAAAGTGCTTGCGGAGGACGCATCCACGGCGGCAGCCGACGCTGGCGAAGCGCAGGGTCACCCGCCAGGAGACGGCGTCGACCGTGAGCTGGAAATCTATTTCTTCGAAGGGGTCACCGATGCGGCTGCGGCCGCTGAGGCGGCGCAGCACGATCTGATCCCGGTCCTCAACGACCTTGCGCAGGTGGCGCTCTGGGTGTCGCATCGGCAGCGACCGGCGGCGCTGCATGTCGATACAGGTATGACGCGCCTTGGGGTCATGAGCACTGCGCTGGCGACGACGGATCCAGCGAGCGATGAACTCGTCGACGGCGCCCTGGCGAGCCTGAAGCTTGCACTGCTCATGAGCCATTTTGCCTGTGCCGACGACCCGGACCACCCGATGAATGCGGCACAGCTGGCGCGCTTCGAGGCCTTGCGCCCGCGCTTTCCGGGGATCAGGACGAGTCTGGGCAATTCGGCCGCCTGCCTGACCGGTCCCGAGTGGCAGGGGCAGCTCGGCCGCCCAGGCATCGGTCTTTATGGTGGTAATCCTTTCGCCCGGCGACCGTCGCCGGTGCGTCCGGTGGCTGCGCTGGAAGGCCAGGTGCTGCAGATCAAGGAAGCGCCAGCGGGGACGACCGTTGGTTACGGCGCCTCACGGCGTCTCGAGACGGCGACACGGCTGGCCGTGATCGGGATCGGTTACGAGGATGGTGTGCCCTGGTCGCTTTCCGACTGCGGCGTCATGGCGGTCGGTGAGGCGCGCTGTCCGATTCTCGGCCGTATCTCCATGGATTCGACGGTCATCGATGCGACGGCCGCGCCCTCACTCAAGGTCGGAGACTGGGTGCAGTGTTATGGCGATCTGCTCGGCGTCGACGAGGTCGCGGCCACTGCCGGTACCTTCGCCTACGAGCTGCTTACCCGGGCGGGGAACCGGCTGCCGAGGGTGCCGTCGGCCCTGGGTTGTCTCTGAATCCACCCTCCGCCTGATCCTCCGACGCTGCCGACGATGACTGGCGCGCTGCAGACTGCCGGTCGAGTCGGGCGGCCAGCGTTTCAGCATCCAACGGGCGTCCCAGCGCCCGGTAAGCGAGAACGCTGTTGCCCCCGGCGGCCTGAGCGAGGCGAGGGCTCAACTCCTGAACCCGGGCATAGTCTGCAAGGGCGCCGGTGGGATCTCCCTGCTGAAGTCGCAGATTGCCACGATTGAGAAGGATGGCCGCGTTGTCCGGCAGAAGCGTCAGGGCGGCTTCGAAGTCTTCCAGGGCCCCTTCCAGATCGCCGTCTGCCTGACGGCCCAGGGCCCGGTTGCTGTGGGCACTGGCCAGCGCTTCGTTTACCGGCAGACCACTGTCGCGGTCGAAGGCCAGAGCAGCGATCTGATCGGAACAGGCCCGGATCAGGGCTTCCGGCTGTCCGCCCGCGGCATCGAGGCAGGGGTCTTCCTCGGCGTCGGCTGCGTTCAGCGTGTTTGCCGTGAGCAGGGCGGTGAGCAGGAGCGGTCTGCTCAGGCATCGGTGCGCGCGTCTCGAAACGATCATCGGGCGGAGCATGGTTCCGGAATCTGCGTATCAGGACCGCGAGTGTACCGCCCTTCGCGCGGCGCGCTATAGTCCCTGACTTTCAGGGCAACAGCCTAAGGGCCAGCGGGGGGAGCGCAACATGATCAATCCGGACGGAGTACTCAAAGGACAGGTTGCCGTCGTGACCGGGGCGAGCCGGGGAATCGGCGAGGCCATTGCGCGCCGCTATGCCATGGAAGGCGCCGCGGTGGTGGTTTCGGCGAGAACCGTCAGCGACGACGAACACTATCTGCCGGGGACCATCACTGACACGGTGGCGGCCATCACCGCGGCCGGTGGCCGGGCCATCGCCGTCAAGGCGGATCTGGCAGTGGCCGAGGACCGGCAGCGTCTCATCCGTGCGGCTGAAGACGAATTTGGCCGCGTCGATATTCTTGTCAACAACGCGGCGATCACCTACTTCATCCCCGTCGCAGATTTTCCTGAGAAGCGTTTCCGGTTGATGATGGACGTGCAGGTCTGGGCACCGTTCGAACTGGCGCAGCTGGTGCTGCCCGGAATGCGGGAGCGCGGGCAGGGCTGGATTCTCAACATTTCTTCGCATGCCGCGATTCATCCGGACAAGGCCCTGCCGGGCCGAGGTGGCACCGTCTACGGCATGTGCAAGGCGGCCCTCGAACGTTTCACCACCGGGCTCGCGCAGGAACTCTACGACGAGAACATCGGCGTGAACGTCATCTCACCGGGCCTGGTTGCAACCCCCGGCGTCATGCATCACAAGCTCATCAACGACGAGAACCGGGAACGGGTAACGCCGGTGGAGCACATGGCGGAAGCCTGCCTGCGCCTCGTGCATGGCGATCCGCGAAAGCTGACCGGGCGCATCGACTATGCCGATGAGGTGATGACCGAGTTCTCACTCAACGCCCCCGAGCTGATCTGAAGGCCGCTTTCAGCGCTAGCGGGAATCCCGGAGCGGCAGCTCGGTTCGCTTGATGACCGTGCGCAGTGCGAAGGAGGAATGCACGCGATCTACCCCGGGTAGGCGGGTGAGGTGGTTGCTGTGAATACGCTCGTAGTCGCGGGCGTCGGCGACGATGACCCGCAGGATGTAGTCCGATGTGCCGGACATGAGATAGCACTCCATCACCTCAGGCAGTTCGGCGACGGCTGCTTCAAAGGCGGCGAGATCGTCCCGTTGCTGGCTTGCCAGCGTGATCTGCACGAAGACGTTGTCCGGATAACCCGCCATGGATTGATCGAGCAGGCCGACGTAGGCGCGAATCAATCCGCTCTCCTCCAGATTCCTCACCCGTCGCAGGCAGGCCGACTCCGAGAGACTGATACGTTCGGCAAGGGCCGAGTTCGATAGACGCCCGTCGAGCTGTAGTTCGTGCAGGATTGCGTGATCGATACGATCAATAGTTACAGATAATTGCGTCATATTGGTATTCTACAGCAGAATCGTCCAAACTTTGATGCTCTTACGCGTAGAACGCAAGGATTCGCCAGGCACTTCCCCGTAGGCTACTGCGCAACGTTCGCAGATCACGAATCAGGAGCCTGTCATGCGTATCGGTGTCCCCGCAGAGATCAAGATTCACGAGTACCGCGTTGGCCTGACGCCGGACTCCGTAGCCGAACTGGCCGCCCGTGGCCACGAGATCACCGTCGAGGCCGGAGCCGGGGCTGGGATCGGGTTTTCGGACGCTGACTATCTGGCGGCCGGGGCTCGGATCGGCAGCGTTGACGAGGCCTTTGCGGCAGACCTCGTGGTTAAGGTGAAGGAGCCGCAGCTCAGCGAGTGCGCGCGGTTCCGCCCCGGGCAGATGCTCTTCACCTACCTGCATCTGGCCGCGGATGCGCCCCAGGCGCAGGCTCTCATGGACTCCGGCGTTACGGCGATAGCCTATGAGACGGTCACCGACCGTGCTGGTACGCTGCCGCTCCTGACGCCCATGAGCGAAGTTGCCGGTCGCATGTCCATCCAGGTTGGTGCCTACGCTCTGCAGAAAGCGAGTGGCGGCCGAGGCACACTGCTGGGCGGCGTTCCCGGCGTTGCGCCCGGGAAGGTCGTCATTCTCGGGGGCGGCATTGCCGGTACCAATGCGGCTGAGATGGCCGTTGGACTGCAGGCCGATGTGACCATTCTCGACAAGTCCGTGGCGCGCCTGAAATGGCTCTCTGAGCACTTCGGCGCCCGGGCACGAGTGCTCATGGCCAGTGCCAGCAACGTTCGGGAGCAGGTACTCGGCGCTGACCTCGTTGTCGGTGCGGTATTGATCCCTGGTGCTGCCGCGCCGCGGCTCGTAACCCGCGAGATGGTTCGGGAGATGGCTGACGGGGCCGCCATGGTGGACATTTCCATTGATCAGGGCGGCTGTTTCGAAACTTCCCGGCCGACGACCCACGACGATCCCACCTATCTGGAAGAGGGTGTGGTGCACTACTGCGTGACCAACATGCCGGGTGCGGTAGCCCGCACGTCGGCGCTCGCCCTGAACAACGTCACGCTGCCCTACGTCGAGAGCCTCGCGGAAGCCGGTTGGGAGCGTGCCTTTGCGGCCGATGCGGGCTTTGCGGCCGGACTCAATGTGCATGAGGGTCGCATCACCCATCCTCAGGTTGCACAAGCGCTGGGCGCCTCGCTGGCACCGATGCCGCACGCCGCCTGAGCGGCGACATCTCAGGGCTGGCGCAAGCGCGGCTGCCCCCGGGGCGCTTTCTCGGGCATCATGGGGTGAACGACAACTGCGCGGTCTGGGCCGCGCTCTGAGGGAGATTATGGCCGATCCGCTGCACAACGAGTTTCCCCCCGAGTCTCTGGAGGCCCGGGATCTCAAGCACCTGCTGCACCCGACGACCAACCTGCGGCAGCACCATGAACAGGGGCCGCGGGTACATGCCCGGGCCAAAGGCGTTTATCTCTGGGACGGCAACGGCAAACAGTATCTCGAAGGCATGGCCGGCCTCTGGTGCACGGCCCTCGGTTACGGGGAGGAAGAACTGGCCCGGGTCGCCGCCGAGCAGATGCAGGAGCTCTGTTACTCGCAGCTTTTTGCCGGTAAAACCAACGAGACGAGCATTCTCCTGGCAGAGAAGCTGAAGGCCATGGCGCCCATGGATGCAGGGCGGGTGTTTTTCGGACTGTCCGGCAGCGACGCCAATGACACTCAGGTCAAGCTGATGTGGTACTACAACAACGCCATCGGCAGACCGGAGAAAAAGAAGATCATCTCCCGGCTGCGCGGCTACCACGGGGTTACCGTGGCGTCCGGGTCGCTGACGGGTCTACCGCCCTTTCACAAACACTTCGACCTGCCGATTCCCGGCATCCTGCACACGGATTGCCCGCACTATTACCGGGGCGCCGAGGGTGGCGAGAGCGAAGCCGAATTCGTCGACCGCATCGTCGGCAACCTTGAGGCCCTGATTCTCGAAGAGGGCCCGGAAACCATCGCGGCGTTTATCGCCGAACCGATCATGGGTGCGGGCGGCGTCGTCGTACCTCCGGCCGGCTACTACCAGAAGGTTCAGGCGCTCCTGAAACAGCACGACATCCTCTTCATCGACGACGAGGTGATCTGCGGCTTCGGTCGAACCGGACGTCCCTTCGGCGCGCAGACCTTCGGCATCGAGCCTGACACCATGAGCGTGGCGAAGGCATTGTCGTCGGCCTATCTACCCATGTCCGCCGTACTGTTGCCGGAGTTCATGTATGAGGCGTTCCTGGCCATGAGCGCGGAACTCGGTAACTTCAGTCACGGCTTCACCTATTCCGGGCATCCGGTCTGCGCGGCCGTCGCGCTGCGCAATCTCGAGCTCATGGAGGAGCGTGACCTGTTCAGTCACGCCGCCCGGGTCGGTGAGCTCATGCAGGATCGGCTGGCACTGCTGGCTGAGCATCCGCTTGTCGGCGAGGTTCGGGGTTCGGGGCTGATTGGTGCCGTGGAGCTCGTTGCAGACAAAGCCACCCGCTCTCCCTTCCCGGCGGAAAAAGGCGTGGGTGCCTACTGCATGGGACGTTGCGAAGCGCATGGGCTGCTGCTTCGCGCCCTCGGCGACTCCATTGCGCTTTGCCCGCCGCTCATCATCAGCGATGCGCAGGTTGACGAAATGATGAGCAAGCTGGAACTCGCTCTCAACGAAACCCTCTCCTGGGTAGGTTGAGCGCCTGGGTGGCCTGAGCGAACATAGCAGCCCTGCTTTCGATCACTGACAAGGCGAATAACGCACATGCCTTCGGCGCTCTATGACGACCTCGGCAAGCTCCTGCTGCGGCTGACCGTGGGCGGCCTCATGCTGTTTCACGGCCTCGCCAAGCTCGGCGACGGAGGCTCGCTCCGATGGATCGGCAATCAGCTCGCCGACGTCGGACTGCCCTCGCTGCTGGCTTACGGCGTCTTTGTCGGCGAGATCGTTGCGCCTCTCATGGTCATCGCCGGAATCTACAGTCGCGTGGGCGGCCTGATCATCATTGCAAACATGTTCTTTGCAATTGGCCTCGTCCATGTGGCCGAACTCTTTCTGCTGAACGAAAGCGGCGGCTACGCCCTGGAGCTCCAGGCGTTCTTCGTGTTCACGGCGGTGGCCGTGGCGCTCCTCGGCAGCGGCCGTTTTGCGGTAAAGCCGGATTGAGCGGGAGCGGGCGTCTGTGTGCTCTCTCACTTGCTGAGCGACCGCGCATGCGGCGAGTGGCGACTCGCCAACTGAGCGGCAGCTCGCTAACTGAGCGGCAGCTCGCTAACTGAGCGGCAGCTCAGTCGTGTACTTCACCTGTCGCAGGGCAAAGGTCGAGCTCATGTTGGCAACCTCGGGCAGGTGCACGAGCGTGCTCTTGAGCAGGCGCTCGTAAGCGCTCACGTCCTCGACCACGACCCTGAGCAGGAAGTCCCGGTCGCCGGAGACCGTGTAACACTCGACGATCTCCGGAATGGTCTGCACGGCAGTCTCGAAACGATTCAGTGCATCTTCGTCCTGCACGGCAAGGGAGACCTGAACGAACACGTTGACCGACAGATCGAGCTTGTCGGGCTCGAGGAGCGTCACGCGGCGGAGGATCACGCCCGCTTCTTCGAGCTTTTTGACGCGACGCCAGCAGGGCGTGTGGGACAGCCCAACGCGCTCACCGAGATCCTGCATGGAAATGTCGGCGTCCTGCTGCAGCTCCCGGAGGATGAGTCGGTCGAAGTTGTCGAGGTTGAGCATGGGCGAATCAGAGAGCGCCGAGATATTAGGATGATATCCTAATTCACAAAATAAATTAGTATGTGTATTCCAACAATCCTTCAGTCAGCGTGAAATCGGCAACGCCATCCTAGATGTCTGGCGTTACCATGAAGCTCGCCGACGGAGGCCGGTGGCGCTCCGAAAGACCCGGGCCTGGCGATCCGGCGACGAGCAGAGACCACGAGCAGAGACAAAGAGGTATCCATGGGACAGATCATGCGTGCGGACTTCTCTCTCAACGACCGCTATGAGCGGGAACAGGGCGTGATCTTCCTGTCCGGCATTCAGGCGCTGGCACGGCTTCTGTTCGAACAACGGCGCCGCGACCGGCGCAACGGTCTGAACACCGGAGGCTTTGTCTCCGGCTATCGCGGTTCGCCGCTCGGCGGCCTCGATCAGGTGCTCTGGCAACAGCGCGATGCCCTCGAGTCCGAGCACATCCACTTCCAGCCTGGTGTGAACGAGGAGCTCGCCGCGACGGCGGTCTGGGGCAGCCAGCAGGTTGGACTCTTCCCCGGCGCCACGGTCGACGGTGTGTTTGGCCTCTGGTATGGCAAGGCGCCGGGACTTGATCGCGCCTGTGATGCAATCCGCCATGCGAATGCAGCCGGCACAGCTCCGAACGGCGGAGTGCTGCTGGTGGTCGGTGATGACCACGGCTGTAAATCCTCTACTCTGCCGAGCCACAGTGAGCTGGCGCTGAAGGATCTCGGTATTCCCGTCCTCAATCCTGCGAACGTGCAGGACGTTATCGACTATGGGCTCTTCGGTTGGGCGCTGTCACGCTACAGCGGTTGCTGGGCCGGGCTGATTGCTCTGGCAGACAATATGGACAGCTCCGCCACCGTTGCCGTTGATGCGCAGGCAGCCCCCTTCGTCGCCCCACCCCACGACCACGACGTGAACATCAGTGCAGGCCGTGCGGCCCTCGAGCAGGAGGCGCTGCTGCACGAGGTGAAACTGGAGCTGGCTGTCACCTTTGCCAGAGCAAACGGGATCAACCGGGTTTATGCGAACCCGACGGCTGCGCGGCTCGGTATCGTGACCACCGGCAAGGCCTACCTCGACGTGCGTCAGGGGCTGGCCATGCTTGGCCTGACCGACGACGCGGCCATTGCCGCAGCGGGGATTCGGCTGCTGAAACTCGGTATGAGCTGGCCCCTCGACGAGGACGCCATTACCGCGTTCAGTGCGGGTCTCGACACGATCCTCGTCATCGAAGAAAAGCGCGCCTTCGTGGAGGACGAGCTGAAAGCCCAGCTCTTCAACCACCGCGATCTGTCCATCGTCGGCAAACGCTCGGCTACCGGAGAGCGGTTGCTGCCGCAGGTTGGTGAGTTGAATGTCGCGGCGGTGACGAAAGTGCTGGCGCGTTACGTGGCCGAACTCTGCCCGGATGCAGAGACCGACGGGGGTTATCTCGACCGCCTCGCGGCGCTGGAGGGAGACGTGGCGGCCATTGATGGCCAGGCCAAAACGGATCGGCTGCCCATGTTCTGTGCCGGTTGTCCGCACAATACCTCCACGCGGGTTCCCGAAGGCAGCCGGGCGTCCGCTGGCATCGGTTGCCACTACATGGCGCAGTGGATGGATCGCGAAACGTCGACTTTCACCCAGATGGGTGGCGAAGGTGCGAACTGGACCGGCCAGGCACCTTTCACGGACGAGCAGCACATCTTCGTCAACCTCGGTGACGGCACCTACTTCCACTCAGGCCTGCTGGCCATTCGCCAGGCCGTAGCCAGCGGTGCCAACGTGACCTACAAGATTCTCCTGAACGACGCAGTGGCCATGACCGGCGGCCAGCCGGTGGACGGCGAACTGACCGTTGGACAGCTTGTCAAGCAGCTGCAGGCGGAGGGCGTGACCGAAATCGAAGTGGTAAGCGATGCGCCGCAGAGCGTCGAGGCCCCCGGAATTCCCGTTCACCACCGGGACGACCTCGATGCGGTGCAGCGACGCTTCCGCACGCGCCCGGGATGCACCATCATTATTTACCAGCAGACCTGCGCGACCGAGCTCCGTCGCCGACGCAAGCGGGGTCTAGCTGAAGATCCTGACGTGCGGGTGATGATCAACGACGCGGTCTGCGAGGGCTGTGGTGATTGCTCCGTGCAGTCGAACTGCGTTGCCGTTGAGCCGCTGGAGACGGAGTTCGGCATCAAGCGGCAGATCAATCAGACGAGCTGCAACAAAGACCTCTCCTGCGTAAAGGGCTTCTGCCCGGCCTTTGTGCTGGTTCGCGGCGGCGCGTTGCGCCGCCCGACGGGCATCAACCTGCCTCTGGATACGCTTCGGACCATGGTGCCGCTGCCGGCGAAGGAGCGCTCGGGCATCAATCTCGTCATTGCCGGCGTTGGTGGTACGGGCGTCGTGACCGTGAGCGCGCTCCTGGGTACTGCAGCCCACCTCGACGGACTGGCGGTCAGCACGCTGGATATGACCGGTCTGGCTCAAAAAGGCGGGGCCGTGTTCTCCCATGTCCGCATCGCCAGAAGCGTCGGTGAGCTGCACGGCACACGCATCGCTGCCAGTCAGGCGGACCTGCTCCTTGCCTGCGACCTCATCACCGGCGCGAGCTCCGACTCCCTGGTGCTGACCGACCCGGAAAAGACCCTGGCGGTCGTCAACACGGACGTCACTCCCACGGCGGAGTTCGTGCTGCATCAGGATGCCGACCATCACGGCCAGGAACGCTACGCGCGCATCGAAGGCCTCTGTCGCGAAGCGCAGGCCGTCGATGCTGCAGCGCTCTGTCGGTCCGTGCTCGGCAGCACGGCCACGCTCAACGTGTTCCTGCTCGGCTATGCCTGGCAGCACGGCGACATCCCCGTGAGCATCGAAGCGCTGGAGCGCGCCATGGAACTCAACGGCACTGCGGTAGCGGACAATCACCGGGCCTTCCACTTCGGTCGGCTCGCCGCCGCAGCGCCGACCGCCTTTGAGGAACTGGTCGGGGGTAACCGCGCGGCCGACACGCTGGACGGGGCAAGGTCGGTGCGCGCGGTTTCCGCCGCCGGGCGGGGTGCCGCAGCGAAGCGTGGCGGGCAGCAGCAAAGTGGGGTTCAGACCGGCGCAACTGCAGCCGGCCCCATGGATGCCGGTCCCAGTGGTCCCGAAGGGGACGATCTGGAGACGCTCATCGCCTCCCGGCGCAAGCTGCTCACCGCCTATCAGAATCGCGGTTACGCCGAGCGCTTTGAGAATCTCGTGCGTCGCGTGCAGGTGGCCGAAGGCAAACTCGGCCGGGAAGAAGATGCGCTGACTCGAGCCGTGGCTGTGAGCTATGCCCGACTCCTGGCCTACAAGGACGAGTACGAGGTGGCGCGTCTCTACAGTGATGGTCGCTTCGAAGCGCGGCTCGAGCAGACCTTCGAAGGGGATTATCAGAAGAGCTATCTCCTGGCACCGCCGCTCCTTGGAGAGAAGAAACGCCGTTTCGGCCCCTGGATCGAGACCGCCTACCGTGGGCTCGCGCGTCTGAAGTTTCTGCGGGGCAGCTTGTTAGATCCTTTCGGACGCTTCGAGGAGCGTAAGCTCGAGCGCTGGTCCATCGAGCACTTCGAAACCGTCGTGGCAGAACTGATCGACGGCCTCGACGCCAGCAACCACGGCATTGCGCGGCGTATCGCCAGTCTTCCGGATGGGGTGCGTGGCTACGGCCACGTCAAAGCCGCCAAACGCGAGGCCTGGCTCGAGGAAGAGGCACGGCTCCTGACGGAGTTCCACCGTCCGCCGGCGCCCGTCCTGCTCTTTGATCCGGCGCGGCAAAGCGCCGCCTGAAGGCTGGCTGCCGGGCTGAGGGTTTCCGGGTCCGGCTGCTAAACTTCCCGCCTTCCAGGACACAGCGAGAACGCGCGCATGGACTTCGATTTTGGCCACGGCGAAACCCTCAACATGCTCCGCGACAGCGTGCGTCAGTTTGCCGCCAGCGAGATCGCGCCCATTGCCGCGGAAGTGGACAGTGCCAATGAGTTCCCGCGACACCTCTGGACGAAGCTCGGTGACCTGGGGCTTCTGGGGGTTACCGTCGAGGAGGCGGACGGTGGGGCGGGCCTCGGCTACCTGGCCCACTGCATTGCCCTCGAAGAGATCAGCCGCGCCTCTGCCTCCGTTGGCCTGTCCTATGGAGCGCATTCGAACCTCTGCGTGAATCAGATCCGCCGCTTTGCCTCGCCGGAGCAGAAAGCCCGCTATCTGCCGGGATTGATCTCCGGAGAGTATCTGGGTGCCCTCGCCATGAGCGAACCCGGTGCCGGGTCCGACGTTGTCAGCATGAAGCTCCGCGCCGAGGACCGCGGCGACGTTTATGTTCTGAACGGCAACAAGATGTGGATCACCAACGGCCCGGGTGCCGACGTGCTCGTGGTTTATGCGACCGTTGATCCCTCCCTCGGCAGCAAAGGCATCACTGCGTTTCTCATCGAACGGGAAATGGTGGGATTCAGCACCGGGCCCAAGCTCGACAAGCTCGGGATGCGGGGTTCCGACACCTGTGAGCTCATCTTCGAGGACTGTGAGGTGCCGAAGACCCAGGTGCTCGGTGAGGTCGGGAAGGGCGTGAACATCCTCATGAGCGGTCTCGACTACGAGCGCGTGGTGCTCGCGGGAGGCCCCCTTGGGGTGATGCAGGCGAGTCTCGACATCGTGCTGCCTTATGTCCACGAGCGGGAACAGTTCGGTGCGCCGATCGGAACCTTCCAGCTCATGCAGGGCAAGGTGGCAGACATGTACACCACCATGAATGCCTGTCGCGCCTATGTGTATGCCGTGGCGGAAGCCTGTGATGCCGGGCGGACCACCCGCTTCGATGCCGCCGGCTGCATTCTCTATGCGGCCGAGAAAGCGACCTGGATGGCGAGCGAGGCGATCCAGGCCCTCGGCGGGAATGGCTACATCAACGACTATGCCACCGGCCGGCTGCTGCGGGACGCCAAGCTCTACGAGATTGGTGCCGGTACCAGTGAAATCCGCCGGATGCTCATCGGCCGGGAGCTCTTTGACGCCACAGGCTAGGCTGCCTGACAGTCCTGTTGTCGCGGTGCGGCTGGTTCGACTGCCCGGATCCTGGCCGCTATAATCCGCGCCCGCAAAGCCACTGACACGACATAGAGCAGACACCCGTATGCGCGCCGCTTTCAGCCTCAAATTCAGTCCCGAGTCCAGCCTCCGGCGAATCATCGCCCGGTTCCTGAAAACCGTCATCGGCCTCTGTGCCCTGATCGGTGCTTTTGCCGCCTTCGGCGACGCGGTGCCGCCTGGCACTGACGACGAGATTCGCGACCGATTGTCACCGTCCGGCAGTCTCTGCCGGGCCGGAGACCCCTGCAGCAGTGCTGCCGCCTCCAGCGCTGGTGGCGCCGCGTCCAGCGGTCCGAAGTCCGGTCAGGAAGTCTACGACCAGTTCTGCTTTGCCTGTCACGCTGCCGGTGTCGGTGGCGCGCCGCTGTTTGCCGACGCAGAGGCCTGGGCCCCGCGCCTGGACAAGGGCATCGATACGCTCTACGCCAGCACCATCAGCGGTATCGGCATGATGCCGGCGAAGGGGACCTGCATGGACTGCAGCGACGAAGAGCTGAACGCCGCCGTCGATTACATGGTCGGGCAGTTCTAGGCCCCCACGGTTTTACCAGTGCTCCATTCGTAGGCCCGATAGCTCAGGGCCTCGGCCAGATGCGCCGTGGTGACTTGCGTCGATGGCTCCAGATCGGCCGCAGTACGGGCCACGCGCATGACGCGATGCAGGGCCCGCGCGGAAAGATCGTAGCGTTCGGCCGCCCGCTTCAACAGGCGCCGGGCAGCGACATCGAGGGGTACCTGCCGGGCGAGCTCGACGCCGTCGAGTCGAGCATTACTCCGGCCCTGTCGCTCCACCGCCAGCCGTCTTGCGGCGCGTACTCGCGTAGCGGAGAACTCCGCTGGATCATCCTCCCTCGCTTCCCCGAGCAGTAGCGCCTTCGGCACCGGCTCAACGGGCACATGCAGGTCGATGCGATCGAGCAGCGGGCCTGAGATGCGTGCCTGGTAGCGCCGCTGCTGATCCGGCCGGCACCGGCAGCTGCCTTCCCGACAGACGAAGCCCGCCGGACAGGGATTCATGGCGGCAAGCAGTTGAAAGCGGGCAGGGAATCGCGCCGTGCCTGCGCTGCGCGCGACGGATACCTCGCGCGACTCCAGAGGCTCCCGCAACGCGTCGAGGACGCTGGGTTTGAAGTGTGGGAGCTCGTCGAGAAACAGCACGCCCTCATGGGCGAGGGAGATCTCGCCTGGACGGGGGTGGGAGCCGCCACCGGTCATGGCCGTGGCGGAGACCGTGTGGTGGGGAGCGCGAATCGGCCGTCGCACCCCCTCGGCGAGACTCATGCCGGCTGCCGAATAGACCGCGGCAATTTCCATGGCTTCCTGGTCCTGCAGCGGTGGCAGCAGCGTTGGCAGGTGGCGCGCCAGCAGTGACTTGCCCGTGCCAGGCGGGCCGATCATCAACAGGTGATGGCCACCGGCGGCCGCCAGAGCCAGGGCGCGTTTGGCCGCCGCCTGACCGATGACCCGGGGTGCCTCCTGTGCAAGGGGTGTCCGGATGCTGCTCGCCTGCGCTGCCAGGGCGGCGGGGTTCTGACCCGACAGCAGTCTGACCACGTCTTTCAGGTGCGCCAGAGGCACGAGCCGCCCTTCTCCGAAAGCTGCTTCCGCGGCGTTCTCTGCCGGTACGATCAGGCGCCCTGCTGGCGGCAGCTGCAGGCCGGCGCAAAGGCAGCCGCGCACTGCCCGGAGAGCGCCGGTTAGACCCAGCTCACCCAGCAGTTCGTAGTTGCTCCCGGCAGGGGCTTCTCGAAGCTGGCCGCTGGCTTTGAGAATGCTTATAGCGATGGCTAGGTCGAAGCGGGCGCCCTCTTTTGCGAGGTCGACTGGGGCCAGATTCACGACGATGCGGCCGTCGGGATAGTCGAAACCGCAGTTGGCCAGGGCGCTGCGCACCCGGTCTCTTGCTTCCCGGACGGCAACCTCGGGCATGCCGACCACCGTGGTGCTGGGCAACCCGCCAAGGAGGTGGGTTTCGACGATGACCGGGGGTGCGGTCATGCCGAACTGCGCCCGGGTCAGCGTCCGCGAACGGACGGTGACCTCTGCATCATTGCCGCCCTTCAAGCTCGGCGACCCGTGCCTCGAGATCGGTCACCGCCTGCTCCAGTCGTTCCATGGTTTTGAGGTGGGCCTCGTACTCCCGGCGGGACACGAGTTCGAACTGGTCACTGAAGCCGTCCATAACCGGCCGCAGGCGATCGCGCAGCGTCTCAGGTCCGACCCGGCCGAGTTCGCCGAGACCACTGAGCGCGTCCTGAATGCTTCCCAGGAGCATATCGAGGGGATTACGAGTGCTGTCGTTCATGGCATTGCCTCTGATTCGTTCAGCGGATGGTACGCGACTCGCCGAGCCGGCGGGTGCGGAGGCTGGCCCGGTAGCTGGTCAGTGAATGGCCCGGCGGTCGAAGGCGCTGCTCTGAACGGTATACCGGGTGTTTGCACCGAAATAGTGCACTGATATGGGTCGCAGTCTGATCGATAATGGTGCAAAGCCTGCCTGAGACGAGCCTGCACGGTGCGTGTAGGATCGTTAACTCTCTGAAATATATGAAGAAAAAGATTTGGCACGAATTCTGCCCTAAGACGGGCACGCGATCTGCGGCGCAGGGCTGCGCGACCGATTGCTGAACTCACTAAATCTATGGGGATTGAAATGAACCAAATCCGTCTTCGCAGCGCCGATGCCCGCTGCGTTCATGATCCAGGCGGCTTCGACGACGCTGAGGCGAACGTCGGCAGCACCACCGGGTCAGGAACTCTTAACGAAGCTCTTCACGCAGTTCTTGACCAAGAAAGGCGCGGAGTTCGCGGCGCGTTCGCCGTATCGAACAGCTTCTAATTAGGTGAAAATCCCAGGTGCACAAGATCTTCCACAAAGATCTCCCGACCGCGAGGCGTTCGCGCCTGTGACGGGAGAACCGTGCACCACCGCTTGGATCGCGCTCGCCGCTGGTAAAGGGCGACGGCGAAGCCACAAGTAAGCGGAAGTCGGAAATCGGCGCCCCTCATTGGGGACAGG
The DNA here is from genome assembly GCA_965230005.1 of Pseudomonadales bacterium. Classification (GTDB taxonomy): domain Bacteria; phylum Pseudomonadota; class Gammaproteobacteria; order Pseudomonadales; family Azotimanducaceae; genus SZUA-309. The sequence goes on along the minus strand of OZ245934.1, from coordinate 3,042,268 downwards.
CTGCCGAAACACCGGAGACGGGATAACAGGAGAAAACAATGAAATTGATTACCGCCATCATCAAGCCTTTCAAGCTCGACGATGTTCGAGAGGCACTCTCCGAGATTGGCGTACAGGGGATGACGGTTACCGAAGTCAAAGGCTTCGGTCGCCAGAAGGGACACACCGAGCTCTACCGCGGCGCTGAGTACGTGGTGGACTTTCTCCCAAAAGTGAAGCTCGAGCTGGCCATCGATGACGGCATGCTCGATCAGGTGCTGGACGCGATTACCAAATCGGCCAACACCGGCAAGGTGGGCGACGGCAAGATTTTTGTTGCCTCGCTCGAAGAAGTGGTCCGGATCAGAACGGGCGAGACCGGAGCCGAAGCCGTCTAGCGGCTGGCTCTACAATTCGGGAGAAAGATTGTGGAAGATCTTGTTCAATTAGCATACGCCTTTGATACGTTCTACTTCCTTGTCATGGGCGCACTGGTCATGTTCATGGCGCCAGGCTTCGCGATGCTCGAAGCAGGCCTGGTGAGAGCCAAGAACACGACTGAAATCCTTTTGAAAAACGTGGCGTTGTTTTCCATCGCCTGCATCATGTACCTGCTCGTCGGGTACTACATCATGTATCTGGGTGCCGTCGAAGGCGGTGTGCTCCCGGACTTCGGCTTCCTGATCGGTGCGGAAAACACCGTTGATGAGGTGCTGGCGTCTGAAGGAGACATCTATTACTCGGCCCGCTCCGACTACTTCTTCCAGGTGGTGTTCGTCGCTACGGCCATGTCCATCGTTTCCGGTGCGGTCGCCGAGCGTATGAAGCTCTGGGCCTTCCTGGCCTTTGCGGTCGTCATGACCGGTCTCATTTATCCGCTTCAGGGTATGTGGACCTGGGGTGGCGGTTGGATCGCGGCAGCCGGCTACTCCGACTTCGCCGGTTCCGGCATCGTGCACATGTGTGGTGCAGCTGCAGCCCTTGCGGGCGTCCTGCTCCTCGGCGCGCGGAAAGGTAAGTACAACGCCGATGGATCTGTGAACGCGATCCCTGGTGCGAACATGCCGCTTGCGACGCTGGGTACCTTCATCCTCTGGTTCGGCTGGTTCGGTTTCAACGGTGGCTCGGAGCTCATGGCTTCGAACATCGATGAGGCGAACGCCGTGGCACAGGTGTTCGTGAACACCAACATCGCTGCCTGCGGTGGTGTGGTGGCTGCGCTCCTCACCTCCAAACTGGTCTTCGGTAAAGCCGATCTGACCATGGCTCTGAACGGCGCCCTCGCCGGCCTGGTTGCCATCACGGCTGATCCCCTGTCGCCGTCCGCTGAGCTCGCCGTCATCGTCGGCGCCATCGGCGGTGTGATCGTGGTCTTCTCCATCGTCACCCTCGACAAGCTCAAGATCGACGATCCGGTTGGCGCCATTTCCGTCCACGGTGTGGTCGGTATCTGGGGCATTCTCGCGGTACTGCTCTCGAACGGTGATGCCACCTTCATGGGCCAGATCATCGGTATCGTCGGCATCTTCGGCTGGACCTTCGGCGCTGCGCTCATCGTCTGGGGCATCCTGAAGGCCACCGTTGGTATCCGGGTCTCCGAAGAAGAAGAGTACGAAGGCGTGGATATCGCCGAGTGCGGCATGGAAGCCTACCCGGACTTCGTCAAGGTGGGCGGCACCTAGCCAACCCTCCTCGAGCCGGCGGCGCGTCTGCCGGCTCGACAGTCGGCGGCATCTCCGCTGGCTCCTTGATTCGTCTTCAAGGCGTGGAATTGCGGTTCCACGCCTTTTTTTTAGGGGGATGATTGCTTGTAGAATAGCGCGCCTTCGGCACCCCACGGCTTCGAAACCAATGAGATACATCAGCACCCGCGGCCAGACGGAACCCATGGCTTTCAAGGACGCCGTGATCACCGGCATGGCGCCGGATGGCGGACTGCTGGTGCCGGAGATCATTCCGGAGGTCGCCGATCAGCTCGAGCACTGGCGTGGCCTCGATTTCGTGGCCTTTGCCAAAGTGCTCATCGCCCGCTACGTGGACGACATTCCTGAGGACATCCTCGACGGACTCATTGAGCGGGCCTACGCCAGCTTCGACCACGACGAGGTCATCCCCTTTCAGCCGCTGAAGGGGCTGACGGGGAACCACGATCTTCAGGTCATGGAGCTTTTCCACGGCCCGACGCTCGCTTTCAAAGACGTTGCCCTGCAGCTTTTGGGGCAGCTCTTCGAATACATCCTCGAAGAGCGGGACGAACATCTGAACATTCTCGGCGCCACCAGTGGTGACACAGGCAGCGCAGCCATCGCCGGGGTCCGGGGCCTGCCCTCCGTGGACGTTTTCATCATGTTTCCGGAAGGACGCGTCAGCCCGCTGCAGGAGCGGCAGATGACGACGATTCCCGACGACAATGTGCACTGCCTCTCGGTCAGCGGCAGCTTCGACGACTGTCAGGGGATCATGAAAGGTCTCTTTGCAGACGCGGAAGCCAAATCGACCCTATCCCTTGGGGCCGTGAACTCCGTGAACTGGGCCCGGGTACTGGCCCAGATCGTCTACTACGGCTACGCGAGCCTGAAGTTCGCGGCGGCAGAGCCCGTTTCTTTCTCGGTGCCCACCGGTAACTTCGGTAACGTCTTTGCCGCCTATCTCGCGAAACGCATGGGTTTCCCCATCGACAAGCTCATCATCGGCACGAACGACAACGATATCCTCGCGCGTTTCTTCGCGACCGGCCGCTACGAGCGCGGGACCGTGCACCACACGATCAGTCCGGCCATGGATATCCAGGTGGCAAGCAACTTCGAGCGCTACCTCTACTACCATTTCGGTGAAGATCCCGCAGTGCTGCGCAGCTTCATGGAGCGCTTTGCCGCCGAGGGTGCGGCGGCCATCGACGGTGTGCCGGAGACTGACGATTTCCTGGCCACAGCGGTGGACGAAGCGGCTGTGCGTGAGACGATCCGTAAGGTCTATGAAGAAAACGGCTATCTCGTGGACCCGCACACGGCCATCGGCATCGAAGCAGCCGGTCGCTTCAAAGTGCCTGGCGTTCAGGTCTGCGCGGCCACGGCCCATCCGGCGAAGTTTCCGGAGTCTGTGAACGAAGCCGTCGGCCGGGAGCTGGCGCGACATCCAACCCTCGATGCCCTGGTCGATCTGCCGGTGCGAAAAACCCGGCTCGATCCGGATCCGACTGCCGTTCGGGCCTTTCTGGAAGCCCACTCGAGCCGCATCGTCGCGGAAGAGTCTTAAAGCCCAGCAACCCGCTCGACGATCCCGCGGCTGCCGTCGACGGTGATCCGGTCACCGTCGCGGATGAGCTGGGTCCCGTTTCCGGTGCCCAGCACCGCGGGAATGCCGTATTCCCGGGCAACGATGGAGCCATGGGCGAGGACGCCGCCGATGTCGGTGACCAGGCCGCTGGCGAGGCTGAACAGGGGTGTCCAGGCCGGGGTGGTGGTCGGGCAGACGAGGATTGCGCCGGCCCGCATACGGCCGAACTCTGCCGGGGATTCGATGACGCAGGCCTCAGCCGTGATGACGCCGGGGCTTACGGCGAACCCTTCGATGTGCCGGGCGTCCCTGTTGCCGCGTTTCTGGGTTTCCCAGGGCTCCATGAAGCGGGTGATGTCGAATGGGCCCAGGTGCAAACGCGCCTGCTCCGGGATCCGGCCCGGTGGATGCATCCGCCGGCGCTGCTGGCGCAGCGTCCGGCGCTGATCGATGGTTGCGGCGAGACGGTCCCCGCGAAGCAGAAGGCCTTCGGCATCGTCGAACTCGGCACCGGTCAGGTAAAACACGTCACCAGCTTCAGCCAGGACGCCGCCGTCAGCCAGCCGTTGTCCCAGGCTCAGCGCCAGACGCCGGAGCACGGGCCAGCCACAGCCCAGGTAGCTGAGGGCGGACTCCCGATTCGGGCCGTAGCGCCGGGCCCAGCGTAACAAAACAGTGAAAAGTCGACGGCGCAGCGGTCCGAGCTTCGCCTCGACGGCGTCGACAGCACGTTGGTGAGCCGCAGTGAGATCTTCCCGACCGGGTCGGCCGTCGCTCGCCAGGTGCTGGAGAAAGGCCTGCAGCACGGGTTCCGGCTGGTCAGTGAGGGTGGTTTCGCTGAAGTCGAGGTCGAAGATCTGCTGGTTGCGCTGATCGATGTGGTTAAGCAGTTGCGCCTTGAGGTGCCTGCCGGCCGGCAACTCCTCGAGGGCGTCGAGAAGCTTGTCAGCCGGTATCCGGGTCAGGGCCTGCACCAGTTCCTCGGGTGCGTTATCGGCGAGCTCCCGGAGGGCCGCTTCTGCGGCCAGAGTTTCGGAGCTGAAACCGCGGAGCAGGGCGCCGCTTGAAACCTCTGTATTTACCCAGCGGCTCTCGAGAAAGCGCCGCAGCAGTTCCTCACTGATTTTCGCGGCGCCGACCATCATGGTGACGTAGCCCCAGTACCTCGCGTCGGCATCGGTCAGTTCGCGGACCCCGCTGATGATCTGCTGGTTGGCGATCTGCTCCGGATCGAGCGCCTGCCAGCGTTGGACCACGGTCAGATAGTCGGGCAGACCCTCGTCCCGCCAGCGCTGGACGAGCGTTCGCAGCAGTCCCGGCAGCCCGGTCAGGTAGAAGCGGAGAATCCGCGGCATCAGCCGTAGCAGCTGCCAGCCGCTTTGCAGATCGATGCGACTGTAGGCATAACCGTTCACGGTAATGAACATGGGCGTCTTCACGAACTCGTCGAGACGAAGGCGCAGACCCAGACGGGTCATGAGCTCGTTCATGCTTCTGTCGAGGGCTTCGGTCAGATAAAGATCCTCGAACAACGGCGACAGCGGCCCCGCCATGTTTTCCACCACCTGCCGCCGGTAGAGGTGCTGCACCCCGGGCGGGGGATCCCACCGGGCCTCGGACGGCAGCCCGGTGATCGGTCGCGATTGCAGCAGCACTGGACCGTCCTCGCTGATGGCGAACTCCACGTCCTGGGGGATACCGCCGGCGGCCCGCTCCGCTGCGAGGCCCAGCTCGGCGACAGCCGTGAGTTCCATATCCTCGAGCACGGCCGACGTCTGATCGCCGGGCGGAATGGGTGTTTCCCTGAGGCCCTGCTCGTCAGCGGCGTCGAGGCGCATGGTTTTTCTGCCGGGGTGGCGATGCATGAGTGCCAGGTCAGGGCGGGAGAGCAGGTAGCTGTCAGGTGTTACGGTCCCGGAGACGACGGCCTCACCGAGGCCGAAGCTGACGTTGATGAGCAGTTCGGAACGGGCGCCCGTGCTCGGATTGGCCGTGAAGAGCACGCCCGCCGCCCGGGCAGGAACCAGTTGCTGTACCAGCACGGCCATGGCGACGGCCTCCGGTGCCATCGTCAGCCGTTCCCGATAGGCGACGGCCCGCTCGCTGTAGAGCGAGACCCAACAGGCGACGACGGCGGCGAGCAGAGCCTCGCTGCCGCGGACGTTGAGGAAACTTTCCTGCTGGCCGGCGAAGGAGGCTTCCGGCAGATCTTCTGCGGTGGCCGAGGAGCGGACGGCGAGCGGGCCGTCGCCGAGGTCGGCCTGGGCCTCGACGATGGCGGCAGCGATTGAGTCGGGAACTTCCGACTGGCGCAGACGCTCGCGCAGGCGCTCCGCCGCCGCAGCGGTGCGCACCTCGGCGAGGGTCGTGGCGTCGATGCGGGCAGCGCGCAGGAACTGCCGATAGCATTCCGTGGTGATGCAGAAGCCGGCCGGGACCGGCAGACCGGCTTTTCCCGCCCGCATGAGTGCCAGCGTTTTCCCGCCGACCGTATCGATGGACGGCACTGGCGCCGTCAGTGGCAGGATCAACGGCATGACGGTCATGCCGTCAGCCTTCGTGAATGCGGACCACGGCTTCCGGCAGGTCTTTGAGGCGCTCCACGGTGGCGCTGGGTTGGGTATGGCCGACCGTGTCTCCCCTGGCGCCGTGTTTCACCCAGATCGTGTGCATACCCACACTGCCGGCGCCATGAACGTCGTCCACGAGATGATCGCCGACGTGGATCGCTTCGTCCGGTCGCACGCCGGCCTCTTCCAGGGCGGCGTGGAAAATGTCTGGCGCGGGTTTGCTTGCCTGCACATCGGCTGACGACAGCGCAAAGCTGAAGTAGCGGTCCAGACCGATGCTGCTCACATGGGCGTTGCCGTTGGTCAGCGCGGCGAGTGGATAGCGCGCCTGGAGGTGGGCCAGCGTTTCCAGAGCGTGTTCGTAGAACTCGACCTCCTGACGCGCAGCAAAGAACACGGCAAAAGCGCCTTCGGCCAGGCGCCGGGCCTCACCGTCCGCGTGGCCGAGGCGCCGCATGCCCTGAAACAGCACCTCGCGACGGAAGGCGCTGACGTCGTGGCGCAACTCCGGGCGATCCTTTGCGATCCGCTCCCGGAGCACCATGAGATCTTCGCTCTGAATGGTTTCCCGGTAGGCGGGTACTTCGGCATCCAGCCAGGCGTTCATGGTCGCCTCGGCGTGGCGGATGACCTGGCCGACGTCCCACAGCGTATTGTCCAGATCGAAGGTGATGAGGCGGATCTCAGGCACCGGAAGGAGCCCCGTCGCTTTCCAACCAGCCGTCGAGCCCCTCGTCGCCCTGAGCCTCCGCTCGCGGATGGGCCGCATCGTAGACTTTCGCGAGGTGCTGGAAATCCAGGTGGGTGTAGATCTGCGTGGTGCCAAGGTCCGCATGGCCCAGCAGTTCCTGAACGGCGCGAAGATCGCCGCTCGACTCGAGCAGGTGGCTGGCGAAGCTGTGCCGGAGCATGTGCGGATGCAGGTCCGTGCTGCCGAGCTGTTGCGCCGCCAGGGCTTTCAGGCGGTTCTGCACGGTTCGGGGACTGATGCGCTGTTCGCCGCGCCCCGTAAAGAGTGGCGTCTCCATTGCCCGGCCACCCCGGCCAGGATGCTCCGGCAGCCAGGCGCGAATGGCCGCGACGCAGTGCCGGCCCAGGGGCACCTGGCGCGTTTTCCGGCCCTTACCGAGAACGGTGACGAAGCCCGAGTCGAGATCGAGATCAGCGATATTGATCCCCACGAGCTCCGAGAGTCTGAGGCCGCTGCCGTAAAAGAGTTCGGCGATGGCTTTATCTCGCTTCTGGCGCGGCGTATGGGCTTCGAATTCGAACAGTCGGGCGGCCTGATCGGCATCGAGGGTGTGCGGCAGCCTGTTGCGCTCCCGGGGCGCCCGGGCGGCGCCGGCGGGGTTGCGGCTGGTGATGCGGCGGCTCTCCAGGTAGGCGAAGAAACTCCGCACGCTCGACAGTGCCCGTTGAATGCTTCGCGGCGCCAGACCCTGGCTGTGCAGGTGCGCAACGAAGCCGTTGATGTTGTGGGTAGTGATGCGCTCCGGTGCCTGATCGACGCGGTCGGCGAAACGGGTCAGGTCGCGACGGTAGGCGGACAGCGTGTGCGCCGAATAGTCTTTTTCATGGCGGAGGTGGTCGAGAAAGGCGTCGATGGCTGCAGAGAGGACCGCGTCGGAACCGCGGCCGGCGGGGCTGCTCACGTGGCCAGCCGGGTAATGACGCGGCCGAGCACCTCGCCAATGTAGGTAACGAAGAGGGTGTCCATGTCGGATGCAAAGCGGTTCGTCGTGCGGCTGCCGATGGCCAGGCACCCTTCGCCGTCGCCAGGTTCGAAGCGCAGGGGAACCAGCACGGCGCTGCCGTCCTGCTCGTGGTTCTGCACCGGGAACAGCCCCGCGAGCTCTTCGGCACGCAGCATCGTGCAGACCGGGACTTCCCCCGGCAGGAAGCGTTCGTAAGGCGGATCGGTTTCGTGGCTCGCCAGATGGTCCAGATACACCGGCAGGTGCATGAGGTGACAACAGACGAAGTCGGCCTGAAAGTCGGCCAGTACGTAGGTGGCGAGCACCTCGTTGAGCTCGTGCCAGCTGTCGACGTTGAGGAGCTCCAGCGTCAGCGTGCGGGTTTTCGCGAAGAGCGCGTCGTTGGCCTGCGCGGTCTGAATCATCTCGTTCATGCGCCGCCGCATCTGCATGTTGCGCTCGCGCAGAATGGCTACCTGTCGCTCGATGAGGGAAATGGCCTGGCCGCTGTCGTGGGGCAGGTTCAGTTCGGACAGCAGCTCCGGATGACGCTGGAAGAAGTCCGGGTCCGCACGCAGCCGGGCGAGGAGCGCGGCTTCGCTGATGGTATCGGCCTGCAGATCGCCGGTCGGCGCTGCGCCTGCTTCCTGCAGACGATTGTCGGTCATCTCCATGCCGTCCTGCTCAGTCGACTGCAAGCTGCCCCTCATAGACCATGGTTGCGGGTCCCGTCATCTTAACGGGGGTATCTGGACCCTGCCAACGGATGCGGACCTTGCCGCCGGGCAGGGAAACCTTGACCCGTTCGTCGAGCACGCCGGCGAGTCGTCCGGCCACCACTGCGGCGCAGGCGCCGGTGCCGCAGGCGCGGGTTTCTCCCACGCCCCGTTCGAAGACCCGCAGGCGGATGAAGCCCGGGTCGACCACGTGGCAGAAGCCGATGTTGGCGCCTTCGGGGAAAAAAGGATGGCTGGTGAGGCTGGCGCCGACCCGTTCCACGGGCGCCTCGCTGATTTCGTCGACCCGAAGCACCCCGTGAGGATTGCCGATGGACACGGGGGACAGCTCGTGCGGTTCGCCGTCGTTGTCCGCCAGGGTGTAGCGGGCGCCGGTGCCTTCGCCCTGCTGATTCAGGGCTTCGTCCACCGCGCAGGGAACGGCCTCCGGAGCCAGTCCGGGCACGCCCATGTCGACTTCGACGAGGTCGCCATTCGTGAGCGTGGTTTCGATCTGTCCGTTGGAGGTCTGGAAGCGCAGGGTTTCCTTCACCGACAGACCTGAATCGCGGACGAAGCGCGCCACGCAGCGTGCGCCGTTGCCGCACTGTTCGGCTTCCGTGCCATCGGCGTTGAAGATGATGTAGCGGAAGTCCACGTCCGGGTCCTCCGGCGGTGCCACCACCAGCAGCTGATCGAAGCCAACGCCCGTGTGCCGATCGGACCAGCGGCGGATGTGCTCCGGGTCCGGCCGGTAGGACTGGCTGACGAGGTCGAGGACCATGAAGTCGTTGCCGAGGCCGTGCATCTTGGCGAAGCGCAGGTTCACGAGAGCACCTCGTGACGGTAGAGATCCTCGACGGTTTCCCGGCGCCGAACCACACGAAACTCGGTGCCGTTGACGAGCACCTCGGCAGGCCGCGGCCGGCTGTTGTAATTCGAGGCCTGGGCCATGGCGTAGGCGCCGGCGGAATGAACGGCGAGCAGGTCGCCGGCGGCAAGACTGAGCTCTCGGCTCTTCGCCAGAAAGTCACCGCTTTCGCAGACGGGCCCGACCACGTCCCAGGTGCCGCTGTGGTCCTGCTCCGTGGCGGCGCCGACCCGTTCGACCCGATGCCAGGCCTGGTAGAGGGCTGGCCGGATGAGATCGTTCATGGCGGCGTCGACCACGGCAAAGCGCTTGTCTTCGGCTGCCTCGCCGGTTTTCAGGTACTCGACCCGCGTCGCAAGAATTCCGCCGTTTGCCACCAGATAGCGTCCGGGTTCCACGGACACGCCAAGGGCCCGGCCCTGGAGTGCCTGGGCGACCCGCTGACCGTAGCCCGCGACATCGAAGTCCGCTTCGTCCTCGTAGGTCACCCCGAAGCCGCCGCCGAGGTCGATCTGCTCGAGGCTGATGCCGCGTTCCTCCAGGGCATCAACGAGATCCAGGAGCCGCGCGAGGGCATCCAGCAGCGGGCGCACGTCGGCGATCTGTGAGCCGATGTGGCACGCCACGCCCAGCGGACGGAGCCAGCTGCTTGCTGCCGCCTGCTCGTAGAGGGCAAGCGCGGCGTTCAGAGGCACCCCGAACTTATTCTCCTTCAGACCCGTGGAGATGTAGGGGTGGGTGGCTGCGTCGACGTCGGGATTGACCCGGACGGCCATGGGCGCTTCGATGCCCAGGAGCTCCGCCCGTGCGGCGAGGCGGGCGAGTTCTCCGGCACTTTCGACGTTGAAACATTCGATGCCGAGCTTGAGAGCGAGATCGATCTCCTCCGTACTCTTGCCAACGCCGGAGAAGACGACGCGGCCGGGATCGCCGCCGGCAGCCATGACCCGGGAGAGTTCGCCCCCGGAGACGATGTCGAAGCCGGCGCCGAGATCGGCGAAGAGTCTGAGCACGGCGAGGTTCGAGTTTGCCTTGACGGCGTAGTGCAGGGTGCCGCCGGTGCCGCAGCCGGCCATGGCATCTGCCAGAGCCGAGTAGCGGGCCTGGAAATACGCCTGGGAGTAGATATAGACGGGCGAGCCCACAGCCCGGACGATCTCCGGGACGGGAACGGATTCCACGTGCAGCACGTCGCCCTCATCGGTTGCGACGCGGTGAAAGACATTCATGGGCTCGAGCGTTCGTCGCGCGCGGTGCTGGGCCTGGTGCCTGGCTCAGAGCCGGAGCTGCTGAGGCGCTGGCGGGGCCAGCCCGGCCTCGGGACTCTCCGGCAGATAGAGCGGTCCTTTCTGACCGCAGGTGGCAACCAGCGCGGTGAGCAAGCACAGCAGCATCCAGCGCACGACGCTATCCAACTGTTAAAGGCGCGAGTATAGCAGGGGCTCAGGCTTCGGCAGCTTTCGCCTCGAGCACCGCCCTGGCCCTGGCAGCGGCTGCGCGCACCTGCGCCGGAGCGGTGCCGCCGAGGTGGTCCCGGGCGCTCACGGAGCCTTCCAGAGTCAGGACCTCGAACACGTCCTCCTGAATGCCCTGATGGAACTGTCTGAGCTCCTCCAGGGTCAGCTCGTGGAGCTCCCGCTTCTCCGCGAGGGCGAAGGAGACCGTGCGACCGACGATATCGTGGGCGTCGCGGAAGGCCACACCTGCGCGGACCAGGTAGTCGGCGAGGTCCGTTGCCGTAGCGAAACCGCCGCGGGCCGCGCGGCGCATGTTGTCCTGGCGCGGTTCGATGGCCGGGATCATGCCGACCAGGGCCGTGAGCGTGTCGCGCAGCGTATCCACGGCGTCGAAGAGTGGTTCCTTGTCCTCCTGGTTGTCTTTGTTGTAGGCGAGGGGTTGGCCTTTCATGAGGGTCAGGGTGCCGGTGAGATGACCGAAAACCCGACCGGTCTTACCGCGGATCAGCTCCGGAACGTCCGGGTTCTTTTTCTGCGGCATGATGGAAGAGCCCGTGCAGAAGCGGTCCGGCAGGTCGACGAAGGAGAAGGGTTCGCTCATCCACAGCACGAGCTCTTCGGACCAGCGCGAGAAGTGCATCATCATGAGACTCGCCGTGGCGCAGAACTCGATGATGAAGTCCCGGTCGCTCACGGAGTCGAGGGAGTTCTCAGTTGGCGCACTGAAGCCGAGTTCGGCCGCCACCGCGGCCCGATCGATGGGGAAGGTGGTGCCCGCAAGCGCCGCCGCGCCCAGCGGCAGCACGTTGACCCGCTTGCGGCAATCCTGAAGCCGGTCGACGTCCCTGGCGAGCATCTCATGCCAGGCCAGGAGGTGGTGGCCGAAGGTAATGGGCTGCGCCGTCTGCAGATGCGTGAAACCGGGCATGATGACCTCGGCGTGGGTCTCTGCAAGGTCGATAAGGGCTGCCTGCAGATCGCGGCTGAGGTCGAGGAGTGTGTCGATCTCATCCCGCAGATAGAGGCGTATGTCCGTGGCGACCTGATCGTTCCGCGAACGTCCCGTATGCAGCTTCTTTCCCGTTTCTCCGATCAGCGCCGTCAACCGGCTTTCGACGTTCATGTGCACGTCTTCGAGTTCGACCTGCCATTCGAAGGCCCCGTCGTCGATCTCTTTGTGGATCCGCTCCAATCCCGCTACGATGCTGGCACGTTCCTCATCGCTGATAATGCCCGTGGCGCCGAGCATGTTGGCGTGGGCAATGGAGCCTTGAATATCGTAGTGATAAAGGCGCGCATCGAAGGTCACCGACGCGGTGAAGGTTTCGACGAAGGCATCCGTCGCTTCCGTGAAGCGACCGCCCCAGGGTTTATGATCCTGACTCATGGGGAATCCAGTGGTAACTCGGCGTGTCGGTACGTGTGGGTGGGCGCCTGTGCCGCCCGGGCGCTCCACGGACTGAACCCTTCGATGGATCGAGCAACAGTAGAAACGCGTGGCCGAGTATAGCAATCAATCTTCCGCGCTGACCGACGCCCGCCCTTTTGTCGTTCCCGATCTCTGCAACGCCGGTGCCATCTCCCTGCTGGTGCTGTTCGGGCAGTTGCTCGTGCTGGTGCTGCTGTTCGCCGGCGGCGAGGTGAGCTGGATGCGTCTCGCGCTCATGTCGCTTTTCGTTCAGTGGGTGGCGCTGACCAGCGCCGGCCTGATCTGCCTGTCGAGAAAGTGGCTGGCCGGCCTCGGCCTCGTTACCGGCTCCCTGGTGGCCTTTTCCATGGTCATGACGGTGACCCTCGTTTACGGCCTCGTCTCGGGCTACGTGGTGTCCGGTTCCCTGGGCGCAATAGGCTGGCAGACCCTCGCGGGGCAGCTGATCATCGCCGGCATCATCACCGCCCTGGCTCTGCGCTACTTTTATGTGCAGCAGCAGCTTAGAGCCCAGGAGCAATCCGAGCTCGAGTCGCGTATCCAGGCCCTGCAGTCGCGCATCCGGCCGCACTTCCTGTTCAATTCCATGAACATCATTGCAAGCCTCATCGCCGTTGATCCGGACACGGCGGAAACCGTGGTCGAGGATCTCTCGGAACTCTTCCGGGCGAGCCTCAACGATGCGGGAAACCAGGTGCAGCTCGCCGACGAACTCGATCTCTGCGAACGCTATGTGCGCATCGAGGCGCTGCGTCTCGGGGATCGCCTGAAGCTCGACTGGCAGGTGGAGGACCCGGGCCGCGGGGTAAAGATCCCGCTTCTGACGCTGCAGCCGCTCCTGGAGAACGCCATCTACCACGGCATTCAACCGCTGCCGGAGGGCGGCACGATCACCGTACGGCTCTGGTTCGAAGACAATCGGGTGAAGGTCGAGATCGATAACCCGTTGCCCCCGGATTCGCTGCGCTCGCAGAGCCAGGGCAACAAGATGGCCCTGAACAACATTCGCAGCCGCCTGGCCGTGCTTTATGGTACCCGGGCGGAGCTCACGACCTCCCAGGCCGACGGCCGCTACGTCACGGCCCTCAGCTACCCGCGTTCGCTGGAAGGAGTACCGGAAGCTTGAGCCACGGGAGAGGCAGAGTGCGTGAACGGCGTGAGACTCGAGAGTCGGAGGGAAGTGAATGAGGATACTCATCGTTGACGATGAACAGCTCGCCCGCGATCGCCTCGCGCGGATGATCGAAGGCTTCGATCAGCACGAGGTAGTCGGCGAAGCGGGTAACGGTATCGAGGCTGTGCAGGTTGCCTCTAACATGCAGCCGGAAGTGGTGCTGATGGATATCCGTATGCCGGGCATGGATGGCCTCGAAGCCGCGCGGCATATCGTCGAGATCGAGGAACCACCGGCCGTGATCTTCTGCACGGCCTATGAAGAACATGCGGTGGAGGCTTTCGATCTTCAGGCCGTGGGTTATCTGTTGAAACCGGTGCGCAAGGAAAACCTGGAGACGGCTCTCGGCAAGGCGCAGCGTGTGAACAAGGCGCAGCTTGCCGCTCTGGCCGAGGAGCAGCCGCCGCGACGCACGCACATCTCCGCCCGCACCCGCAAAGGCATTGAACTCATTCCCGTCGACGACGTGCGCTATTTCCAGGCGGACCAGAAGTACGTGACCGTGCGCCACGGCGAAGGAGAGATCATCGTCGACGAAACGCTGAAGGAACTCGAAGAAGAATTCGGCGACCGCTTCCTGCGTGTGCATCGCAATGCGCTTGTGGCGTCGCGCTTCATCATCGGCCTGAACCGGCTTCCGGAAGGCCACTATCAGATTCAGCTCAAGGACATCGACGAAACCGTGGACATCTCCCGTCGGCATGTGGCCCAGGTGCGTAAGGTGGTGAAGAGTCTCTGATGGCGGCGCCGATCGTGATTGCAACCCGGGAGAGTCCCCTGGCCCTCTGGCAGGCCGAGTTCGTTCAGGGCGTGCTCCGGGAGGCCGCCCCTGGTGTCGATGTGGAGCTCCTGGGCATGACGACGCAGGGCGATCGCTGGTTGAGCTCACCGCTGTCTCAGGTTGGTGGTAAAGGTCTCTTCATCAAGGAACTCGAGGAGGCCATGCTCGACGGCCGCGCCGACGTGGCCGTACATTCCATGAAGGACGTCCCTGCGATCCTGCCGGAAGGTTTTGCGCTGCCGCTGATCGGTTACCGGGCGGACGTCCGTGATGCGCTGGTGAGTCCCAGCGGCGCGCGACTCATGGAGCTGCCGCAGGGCGCCCGGGTCGGCTCCTCGAGCCTGCGCCGGCAGGCCATGCTCAAGCATCTGCGGCCGGATCTGGTGATGCTGCCCGTGCGTGGCAACGTCAATACCCGCCTGAGCAAACTCGACGATGGCGACTACGACGCGCTCGTGCTTGCGACCGCCGGGCTCGAACGTCTCGGTCTCGAAGACCGCATTACGGAACGACTCGATGTGGAGCAATCACTCCCGGCTGCGGGTCAGGGTGCGCTGGGTGTCGAGTGTCGGGCAGACGATGAGCGGCTGCTCGGGCTCCTTGGCGCTCTGGAAGAGGCCACCGTCGCCGACTGCGTCCGCGCCGAGCGGGCGGTCAGCGCCGGTATCGGTGCCGACTGCTCTGCGCCGCTCGGCGTGCTCGCTCGCCCTGATGGGGAGGCCATGGAACTGCTCGCCCGCCTCGGGATGCCCGACGGCAGCCGGGTCCTCGAGGCCCGGGTTCGCGGCACGGATCCGCAGGCCATTGGTCAGGAAGCGGCGGCGTCACTCATGGCGCAGGGCGCCGCGGAACTCCTCGCGGCCATTCCGGGTCCGGCCGCCGGAAACTGAGTTTGTCGGTCTGGGTCACGCGCAGTGAGCCGGGTGCGAGCCGTCAGGGTCGCGCGCTCCAGGCGGCAGGCTATGAGGTGCTCGTTGCGCCGGTCCTCGAGATCGAGGCGACAACGGTACAGGAACCTTCTGCCGGCTTTGGCTGTGTCATCTTTCTCTCGGAACAGGCCGTCCGCTTTGGCGGAACCCTAGCGTACTGTGAGGGTGCACGGGTGTTTGCCATTGGCGCCCGCACGGCAGCCGCGCTCGAAGAACGTGGGATCGCGGCGACCGTTCCCGACCAGGCCAGCAGCGAGGGTCTCCTGCGCGGGCTCGAAGGCGTCGATCTCACCGGCTGGCGAGTGCTCATCGTGGCCGGTGAAGATGGCAGAGCCCTGCTGCAGAACACTCTCCGGGAACGGGGGGCGCTCCTTGACCGCTATCTCTGCTATCGGCGGAAACCGGTAGCCAGGACGCCCGATGGGCTGGCGGCGGTCTCGGAAATTCTCGTCGCCAGCCAGGATGGATTCAGGGCCGTGGCCCGGTTATGGTTCTCGAGCGATGGCGCAGCAGACGTCAAGGTGATTGCCGCATCGAGCCGAATTGCCCAGGTGGGCGCCGAGCTCGGATTCAGCAACGTTCACACTGCCGCCGGAGCGGCGGAGGCCGACTGGCTGCGCGCGCTGGCGGCGACCCGCAACGACTGACAGGAACGAGCACAGATGCCGACGGACGGGGAACGACCCGAGGGGAAGGACACCGCCTCCGACGCAAGCGGAGGCGAGGGCACGGCCTCCACGCCGGGTGCAGGTGCCGGTGCAAACAAGGCTGAGCCACTCGATCCGCTCGCACAACCGCCGCTGGTGCGAAAACCCGTGCCGCGCCCGCCGGGCGCGGATGCTCAGGAACTGGAAACCGATTCACCAGCCGCTGCTGCAGACGATGCCGCTGCTGACGAGGCCGGTGTAAAGAAAAGCGCCGGGGACGAGAAAGCGTCGGCCAAGCCTTCCGAAACCGTGTCCGCCCCGAAAGCCAAGGGTCGCTTCCTGGGCTTTCTTGGCCTCGTGGCCGGCCTCGCCGCGCTTGGCCTCGCCGGTTATCTCTATTACCTGCTCATTTATCTCGATCCCGATGCGCCTGTGCGGGCGCGACTGCAGTCCCTGGAAGTGGCGACGGAGAACAGCGAACGAACCCTGGCCGAACTTCTGCAGTCGCAGGACCGGGCGCTGGCGGACTTCGCCGCCGAACAGGAGCGCCGGCAGCAGGCCTCCGCCGAACAGGTGCTCGAAGCCGTCAATCGGGTAGCAACCCAGGCGCCGCCTTCGCGACGGGAATGGAAGATCGCCGAGGTTGCCTATCTGCTTCGCATCGCCAATCACCGGGTACTCATGGAACGGGATGCCGCCGGGGCGCTGGTGCTGCTGCAGGCGGCCGATGACATCCTCAAGGATCTCGACGACTTCGCGCTCTACGCTGTGCGGGCGCGGCTCGCGGACGAGATCCTGAGTCTGGAAAACGTCGAGAGTAACGACGTGCAGGGGCTCTTCCTGCGTCTCGAGGCGGTAAAGACGGAGGTTCGTTCGCAGCACGTCAAACTGCCCCGCTTCGACGCGCCGGCAACCGCCGCCGCCGAGGATGCCGGGTTCTGGCGGGCCCTCATGGATCAGCTGGGCAGCTATCTGCGCTTCCGGCGCTTCGAAGGGGAAAGCGTTCGGCCGCTCCTTGCTCCGGAAGAGGAAGCCTACCTCGAGCTGAACCTTCGACTGATGCTCGAGCGCGCCCAGCTGGCAGCCCTGCGCCGTGAACAGGTGGTTTTCGAGCAGAGCCTGCAGACCGCCGCAGACTGGATTGCAACCTACCTCGACGGGTCCGAGCCCGGTGTTCAGAAGAGCCTCGAGGAGCTCGAGGTGATGTCCCGGGTGCAGCTCGACGTGCCGCTGCCCGATGTGTCCGGTTCTTTGTCAGCCCTTAAAGACCTGGGGGAGGCTTGAAGCTCGGCCTGCTGCTGCTTGTCGTTGCGGTCGTACTCGGCGGCCTCATCGGCACCCTGGTCGTCAGGGATCCCGGCTACGTGCTCCTCTCCTACGGTGATATGGCGCTGGAAACGAGTCTCTGGTTCGCCCTGGCCCTGCTCGCCGCGCTGTATCTCACGGTCCGTTTCCTGATCTGGCTCGTCACTCGTACCACCACCAGCACCGGGCGTTTCGGTAACTGGCTCCGGCGGCGAAAAGGCCGCCAGGCACGACAGCAGACCGTGCAGGGGCTCCTGCTCATGGCGGAGGGTCAGTGGGCGAACGCACGCAAGGTCCTCGTCAGCTCCGCCAGGGAAGGGGCGACGCCGCTCATCAACTATCTCTCCGCTGCGCGAGCTGCCCACGAGCTCGGCGATGCCGCAGGACGTGACGAGTTGCTGCGCCAGGCCCACGAGTCGACCCCCGGTTCCCGCTTCGCCGTGGGACTCACGCAGGCGGAACTGCAGAAAAATGCGGCCCAGTGGGAACAGAGCCTGGCGACGCTGCTGCAGCTGAAGAGCTCCTCACCGCGTCATCCCCAGGTTCTGCTGATGCTGGCGGAGGTTTATGAGCAGCTCGAAGACTGGCAGGCATTGATTGAGCTGCTGCCCGAGCTGAAGAAACGCAAGGTGCTGCCGGATGTGGAGCTTAATGCCTTGGCGGAACGGGCCTGGGTGCAGCGCCTGGGCCAGGGGAGCGCGCCTGCCCTCTGGACCGATGTGCCCAAGGAGCTCAAGAAGGCGCCCGCCGTCGTAGCAGCCCACGCCAGGGCGCTGGGGTCTCAGGGTGATGGCGCCGGCGCCGAGTCGGTCCTGCGCGGCGCACTGCGCGATCTGTGGGACCCGACGCTCATCGGCCTCTACGGTGAAACAACCGGTGCTGAGCCCGATCGTCAGCTCCTTGCAGCCGAGGGTTGGCTCAAGGAACGGCCCAACGATCCGGACCTGCTCCTTGCCCTCGGGCGCATCTGCCTCATGAACGGGGAGTGGGCCAAAGCCCGCGAGTACTTCGAAACCAGTCTCCGGCTGCAGCGGTCCCCGGAGATCTATGGCGAGCTCGGACGGCTCTGCGTTTCGCTGGGTGATGCGGAGCGTGGCGGTGAGTATCTGGCCCACGCGACGGTGGGACTCCCGGATCTACCGCTGCCGAACCGGGCAAGCTGAAGTCTTCAGGCTTTTAGCTTCTGCGACGCTAGCCCTAAGCCCTAAGCCCTAAGCCCTAAGCGCTAAGCCCTAAGCCGACAAAATTCTGGTTCTCATCGAGGCGCCCAGGCGTAAACGTCCGAGGCGAGCTGACCGGTGGGGATCCCGGCTGCCGTGAGTACGTCTGTCGCCGCGTACACGAAGGGTGGGCTGCCGGAGAGGATGACCCGGGTCTCAGGATCCAACCCTGCTGCCCGCTCCCGAAGCCAGTTCAGGCCCGCGTTCCGGTCATCCCGGCGGTCGTCGCTGATGAGCCTGGCGCTGAAGGTAGTGCTCTCGGGCAGCAGGTCCTCGAAGTACAGGTCTCGTGCGTCGTCGGCGCAGGCGAGGAGCTCCGTTCTTGCCGTGGGGTGGCGCAGCGTCTGGGCGATGGCCAGACAGAGCGCCTGGCTGATGCCGGTGCCACCGGCGATCAGCAGGAGCGGTGAAGAATCGCTTGCCTCCAGAATGACGTCGCCGGTGCCGCCGACGAGGGTGAGCTCTGATCCGTCGAGCAGCTCGTCCATGCGTGCAGCGGCATCGACACCGGCAGTGCTCCGATAGTGCAGGGTCAGCCGCGGCAGCTGCTCCGGCGGGCTGGCAATAGAAAGGGGAATCGCCGTGCCGTCAGGGTGCAGCACCTCGAGGTACTGGCCGGCTTCGAAGGAGAATAGCGCCTGGATCTCCAGGGTGATGATCTGAACCGGGGGCGCAGCGGCCATCGCTCGCGCATCCCTGCATAGGATACGCCCTTTTACTGGAGCGTTGATCGCTTTGTCAGCCCGGGCTGGTGCTCAGGTGAGGCTAGCGGCCCTTCATGGAGTTGAAGAACTCTTCGTTGGTCTTCGTGTCCTTGAGTTTGTCGACCATGAACTCGATGGCGGCGATGTCGTCCATGTCGTGGAGCAGCTTGCGCAGGATCCACACCCGCTGCAGCTCTTCTTCACCCATGAGCAGCTCTTCCCTGCGAGTGGCCGAGCGGCGGATGTTGATGGCCGGGTAGACGCGCTTCTCGGCGATCTTCCGCTCGAGGTGCAGTTCCTGGTTGCCGGTGCCCTTGAATTCCTCGTAGATCACCTCGTCCATCTTCGATCCCGTGTCGATGAGGGCCGTGGCAATGATTGAAAGGCTGCCGCCTTCTTCGATGTTTCTCGCTGCGCCGAAGAAGCGCTTTGGTCGTTCCAGGGCGTGGGCGTCGACACCACCCGTCAGGACCTTCCCTGAAGAGGGCACGATGGTGTTGTAGGCACGGGCAAGACGCGTAATGGAGTCGAGGAGGATGACGACGTCCTTTTTGTGCTCGACGAGGCGTTTTGCCTTTTCGATGACCATCTCGGCCACCTGCACGTGTCGTGACGGTGGTTCGTCGAAAGTGGACGCGACGACTTCGCCGTTGACCAGTCGCTGCATCTCGGTGACTTCTTCCGGGCGCTCGTCGATGAGCAGCACGATGAGCACGACGTCCGGATTGTTGGCGCTGATGGACTGCGCGATGTTCTGCAGCACGAGGGTCTTACCGGCTTTCGGCGGCGAAACCACGAGGGCCCGCTGACCCTTACCGATAGGAGCGACCAGGTCGATGATGCGCGCGGTGAGATCTTCCGTGCTGCCGTTGCCGCGCTCGAGCATGAGGCGCTCGTCGGGGAAGAGCGGCGTGAGGTTTTCGAAGAGGATCTTGTGCTTCTTCGAATTCGGTTCACTGAAGTTGATCGAGTCGACCTTGAGCATCGCGAAGTAGCGTTCGCCGTCTTTCGGCGGCCGGATCTTGCCGGCGATGCTGTCGCCCGTGCGCAGGTTGAAACGTCGAATCTGGCTCGGAGAGACGTAGATGTCGTCAGGACCAGCGAGGTATGAGGAGTCCGGCGAGCGGAGAAATCCGAAACCGTCCTGGAGAATCTCCAGTGTGCCTTCGCCGTAGATGTCTTCACCGGCTTTCGCCTGCTTACGAACGATGGCGGCGATCACTTCCTGCTTGCGGGAGCGCGCCTGGTTTTCCAGTCCCATCTCGCGGGCCATATCGACCAGCTCACTGACGGGCATGCGTTTCAGATCTGTAAGGTTCATAGACATGTGGACTTGGTCCTAGAGCGTGAGACTGCTTGCGTCTTTCTCGTTGGGTTCGTCAGCAACATCTGCGTTGACGAATATCTGTTTCATCGAAAACCGAGGTTGTTTCGATACCGGGTGGCC
The DNA here is from genome assembly GCA_965230005.1 of Pseudomonadales bacterium. Classification (GTDB taxonomy): domain Bacteria; phylum Pseudomonadota; class Gammaproteobacteria; order Pseudomonadales; family Azotimanducaceae; genus SZUA-309. The sequence goes on along the minus strand of OZ245934.1, from coordinate 3,022,069 downwards.
GATTGTCGAGTCTTTTCAGCCGGCCGCGATGCAGTCGGGGGCTCGCTTGTTTCAGCCGATCCCCGGCGCCTACGCGCAAGGGACCATGTTCAGGGGATGCCGGTTGCTGCTCGAGACGTCCCCGTTGAGATGGGGGATCAGGGTCAGAAACCGGAAGTTGTAGCCGGCATGGCTACCAAGACGTGAATTAAGTGTAGTGGTTTGGAACGCCCCGTCAAGCGCGTTTGTCGGGGGTTTGCAAGGCTTCGTCGGCGCCTGACCCGGCCGAATTGCCGGGCACTGACATGGGTTCTTGCACTGATTCGTGAGGCGCTGGTCCGCGCAGGCGGACCTGGCTCAGTTCCTCAGATGTTGCTGTCGATGAAGGCCGCGAGCTGCGATTTCGACAGAGCGCCGATCTTCGTGGCAGCCACGTCCCCATCCTTGAACAGCATGAGTGTCGGGATACCCCGGATGCCGTATTTGGGCGGCGTTTCCTGGTTGGCATCGATGTCGAGCTTGCAGATCTTCAGGCGGTCGCCGTACTCGTCGGCGATTTCGTCGAGGATCGGGGCGATCATCTTGCAGGGACCGCACCACTCTGCCCAGTAGTCGACGAGCACGGGCTTGTCGGCGTTGATGACGTCGGTGTCCCAGTCCGTGTCGGTGGTATGAACTATCTTGTCACTCACTCCAAGTCTCCTTTGAGCATGGCTCAGGCGTTATATATCAGGGGTTTCAAGCGTAAAGGCGGCCGAGTGTATCACTATTGCCTGGCGCGATTCGTGAGGCCATCTCTGCCGCGCAAGACGGATTCGTCATGTGCTGATAACTCTATAGATGGGGTTTTGTCGCAGGAGTTCAAGGCCTGGGGCTCCGATGCCTGCACAGCCGCCCATAGTTGGCGATCGGAGCCGGGCGACGCCTGCCTTCAGGCGCTGCTCAGCGGCTCAAGGTCTCGGCGACGCGCAGTGAGAAGTAGCTCAGAATGCCGTCCGCACCGGCCCGTTTGATGCAAGTCAGCGACTCGAGAACCACCTCCTCGCCGAGCCAGCCGTTGTTGATCGCGGCCATGTGCATGGCGTACTCGCCGCTCACCTGGTAGGCGAAGGTGGGCACGCCGTAGCGGTCTTTCACACGGCGTACCACGTCCAGATAGGGCTGGCCGGGTTTGACCATCACCATGTCGGCGCCTTCTTCCAGATCGAGGGCGATTTCCTGCAGAGCTTCGTCGCTGTTTGCCGGGTCCATCTGGTAGGTTTTCTTGTTGCCTTTCCCGAGCGTGGCCGCGGCACCCACGGCATCCCGGAAGGGGCCGTAGTAGGCAGAGGCGTACTTCGCCGAGTAGGCCATGATGGCTGTGTTGATGTAGTCGCCTTCGTCGAGTCGGCGGCGGATGGCGCCGATGCGGCCATCCATCATGTCGCTCGGGGCGATGACATCGGCGCCTGCGGCGGCGCAGACCGCCGCCTGCCGGCACAGCGCATCGACGGTCACGTCGTTCAACACATAGCCGTCTTCGTCGATGATCCCGTCCTGACCGTGGCTCGTGTAAGGATCCAGAGCGGCATCGGTCATGACTCCGAGCTCCGGAACCGCTGCTTTCAGGGCCCGCACGGCCCGCGGCACGAGGCCATCGGGGTTCCAGGCTTCTTCACCCTGCAGCGTGCGCAGTGACTGATCGACGTTCGGGAACAGCGCAATCATCGGTATACCTGCGGCCGCGGCCCGACGCGCCTCTTCCACGAGCAGATCGATGCTCAGACGGTCGATGCCGGGCATGGAAGCCACGGGATCGCGTGCGCCTTCACCTTCGATGACGAAAATCGGATAGATCAGATCAGCCGGTGTCAGCTCCGTTTCGCGCACCAGGCGCCGCAGGAACTCGGCGTAGCGGTTTCGTCGTAAACGGGTCGTAGGGAAACTGCGCTGCATCTGTGGTGTCCTAGCTCTCTGATCGCCATAGTAGCCTATCGCGGGCGGGGCATAGGAAGGAGACCCAATCGATGCATCCTCTGAGCTTGCCGGATCAGCTCCGGCCCTACGGCAACGGGGCCGAACGATCTGGCGGGATGGCAACGGCCGGTAAGCTCGTGCTGCTGGCCGTGGTCGCCGGACTCGTTGCTGCCTTCTTCGTTCTCGATCTGGGTCAGTATGCGAATCTCGAATACCTGAAAAGCGTGCGCGGTGCCGCCCTCGACTTCGTGGCGGAGAATCCCGTGCAGGCGAGCGTCGGCTACTTCGTCGTCTATGTGCTGGTCACCGGCCTGTCCCTGCCCGGTGCCGCAATCATGACCCTGGCGGGAGGTGCGATCTTCGGCCTCGGCTGGGGGCTGCTCCTCGTTTCCTTTGCCAGCACCGCGGGTGCGACGATCGCCATGCTGATCTCCCGCACGCTGCTGCGGGACTGGGTGCAGGACCGGTTCAGTGAGCAACTGGTCGCGATCAACGCTGGCCTCGAGAAAGACGGCGAGTTTTATCTCTTCGGGCTGCGCATGGTGCCGCTGTTCCCCTTCTTCGTGATTAACCTTGTTATGGGGCTGACGCCCATGCGGGCCTGGTCCTTTTACTGGGTCAGTCAGCTGGGCATGCTTGCCGGTACCGTCGTTTTCGTGTTCGCCGGCACCCAGCTGGCCGAGGTCTCGAGCCTCGGCGACATACTGAGTCCGGGCCTGATCATCGCCTTCAGCCTGCTCGGACTGTTTCCGATTCTCGCCCGGAAAGCCCTCGGCTGGATGCAGGAATGGCGCGCCCGCCGCAGCCCGGTAACCGCCGCCGGCACCACTGGTAAGGAACAATCCTGATGGCCCGTTATGACTACAACCTTGCCGTCATCGGTGGCGGCAGCGCAGGCCTGATTGCCGGACTCATTGCAGCAACGGTCAAGGCGAAGGTCGTGCTCATCGAGCGGGACCGAATGGGCGGCGACTGTCTCAACACCGGCTGCGTGCCGAGCAAATCGCTGATCCGTGCGGCCCGCGCCGCCCAGGAGGTGCGCAGCGCCGAACGCTTTGGCATCCGTTCCGTGGAGCCGGAGGTGGACTTTGCCGCGGTCATGGACCGCGTGAAATCTGTCATCGCCACCATTGAGCCGAAGGATTCCGTGGAGCGTTATGAATCCCTCGGCGTCGAGTGCATTGTTGGCGATGCGACCCTCGAGGATGGTCACAACATCCGGGTGGCAACGGCGGCTGGAGAACGTCGGGTCTCGGCCCGGAGCATCGTGCTTGCAACGGGCGCGGAACCTTTCGTGCCGCCGATTCCCGGCCTCCGGGAGCTCGAGCCACTGACTTCCGATACGGTCTGGGAGTTGCGGGAGCGACCGGAACGACTGCTGGTCATGGGTGGTGGTCCGATTGGCTGTGAGCTTGCGCAGAGCTTTGCGCGCCTCGGCTCGAAGGTCACCCTCATCGATATGGAAGATCGCCTCCTCCCCCGCGAGGACCCGGAAACTTCGGCGCTCCTGCGGGCGCGTTTCGAGGCGGAAGGCGTGGACGTGCGCCTCGGGCATCGGGCAATGGCCGTGGAAGGTCAGGGGGCCGGCTCCCGTGGCGGCGTGCTCACCGCCGAGGTCGCTGGTGCCGATGGCGCCACCGAATCCGTCTCCATCGAGTTCGACGACATTCTCGTCGCCGTAGGCCGTGCGGCGCGTCGCGGCGCAGGGCTCGAAGACGCCGGTGTTGCCCTCAATCCCAATGGCACCATTGCTGTGGATGAGTACCTGCGCAGTACTTCCCTGCCGAGCGTCTTCGCCTGCGGCGACGCGGTCGGTCCCTATCAGTTCACGCACATGGCTTCGCACCAGGCCTGGTATGCGGCGGTGAATGGACTCTTTGGCCGCTTCAAGAAATTCAAGGTCAACTACTCGGTGGTTCCCTGGGCAACCTACACGGAGCCGGAGGTCGCCCGGGTCGGGCTCTCGGAGGCGGAAGCGAAAGCCGCCGGCATTCCGCATGAAGTCGTCCGTTACGACCTCGACGATCTTGATCGGGCTCTCGCCGAAGGTGCCCCCGAAGGCTGGGTGAAGGTGTTGGTGAAGCCGGGCAGCGATAAGATTCTCGGGGCGCTGATCGTGGGCAACGAAGCGGGAGAGCTCATCGCCGAGTTTGTGCTGGCCATGACCCATGGACTCGGACTGAAGAAGATCATGAGCACGATCCACATCTATCCGACCCGCATGGAGGCGGTGAAGTTTTCTGCGAGCACCTGGCGGAAAGCGCACGCGCCGGAGGGACTGCTGAACTGGGTTGGGCGCTTCTTCAACCTGCTCCGCTGAGCCTGCTGTTCCCGAAACTCCACGCGTCCGTTGACTCGCCTGTCAGCCGAGTTTGCGTACGGCTTTACGCAGCTGTTTGGCTTCACCTTTAAAGCGCGCGGGCTCTCCCTGGAGCCGCGCCAGACGCAGGTGACCGTAGAGGTTTGCGAGCAGATCGGTGGCCGCCCGTTCTGCCCGTCGCGGCTTCAGACCCGCGGCTTCGAAGGTGCCGGCGAGCCGGCTCGACCAGCTGTCGAACTGGGCAGCGATCGTCGCCCCATGGGTTTCGCCACTGGTGCCTTCAGAGAGGACGGCGATCAGGCAGGGTCGGGCGCCGTCGTCGACGTAGGCGCGAAAACCGTCAATGAAAGCCGCGAGCCGCTCCGGCGCCGGGCCTTTGCCACCGAGATGGATGAAGGCCTGGCTCTCGATGCGGGCCACAGCGTCCCTGAGCAGGGCGGCGGCCATCTCCGCTTTACCGCCGGGAAAATGGTGGTAAAGGCTTGCTTTGCCGAGACCCGTGGTCGAAGCCAGCAGCGCCAGCGTTGCCCCATCGTAACCGCGCTCGCCGAAGACCTGAGCCAGCGCCTCCAGCAGGTCTGCACGACTCTGGCCGCGACGGCCGGGGCGCGTAGCGTCTTCCGGTGGATTGCCGGGTGCCGCGGAATCGCTCGGATCGGAAGCCATGACGCGGGAGCTTAGCAGATTCAGACCGATCGTTCGGTTTCTGACACCCAACGGCAGCGGTGCACCTTTTCCCGCGACAGCCTTCCGGTTGCCCCGGTTTGATCGCGAGCTGGTTTGAAGGCGGGAGGGGTTCATGCCACATTGCGTGGCAGGGCTCGGGAAGCCGGCAAGCTCGCCGGCGTTGCCAACCGTCCGTCGGAATGGGGGGAACACTATGAAATTCGGCATTTTTTACGAGCATCAGCTGCCTCGGCCCTGGACCGACGGCGCCGAACAACGGCTTTTCAACGAAGCCCTCGATCAGGTGGAGCTGGCGGACAGGCTCGGTATCGACTATGCCTGGGAAGTCGAGCATCACTTCCTGGAGGAGTATTCGCACTCCTCGGCGCCGGAGGTGTTTCTCGCTGCCTGTTCGCAGCGGACGAAACGCATTCGCCTCGGTCAGGGGATCCGGCAGGTGATCCCTCAATACAATCACCCGGCGCGCACGGCCGAGGTGATCGCCACCCTGGATCTCGTATCCGGCGGCCGGGTCGAGTTCGGTACCGGCGAGTCCTCGGCGGAGCTCGAGCTCGGTGGCTTCGGGATCCCCGTGGCGAAGAAGCGCAAGATCTACCTCGAGGCGACGGAGCAGATCTGCAACCTTCTGGCCATGGACCCTTACCCGGGCTTCAAAGGCCAGTACTTCGAGATGCCCTGCCGGAATCTGGTGCCGAAACCCGTGCAGCGGCCGCACCCGCCGCTCTGGGTGGCGTGTTCCCAGCGGGAGACGATCCGCATGGCGGCGCGCATGGGCATCGGCGCGCTGACCTTTGCCTTCGTCGACCCTCTGGAAGCGCAGTCCTGGGTCGACGAGTACTACAGCATCATCAAGTCCGAGGCCTGCGTGCCCATTGGCCACGCAATCAACGCGAACATCTGCATGGTCTCGAGTTTCTCCTGTCACCACGATCGGCAGACGGCCGTGGAGCGCGGTCTCTACGGCTTCGAGTTCTTCAGCTACGCCCTTGGCAGTCTCTATGGCTTCGGTGAACACAAGCCCGGCCGGACCGATCTCTGGGAAGAGTTCCAGCGCGTCCGGGTGCCGCAGATCGCGCAGGAAGTGGAAGGCTATGCAACCCCGCTCACGGCAGCCCGGGGCGGTATCGGCACGCCGGAAGATCTCCGCGAGCATCTCCGGAAGTTCGAACAGTGCGGTGTCGATCAGGTCACCTTCATTCAGCAGGCCGGCCTGAACCGTCACGAACACATCTGCGAATCCCTGGAGATTTTTGCCGCGGAGGTCATGGGCGAGTTCAAGGAACGTGAGGCTGAACGGGAAGCAAAGAAGCTCGAGGAACTGGCCCCTTATCTGGAAGCAGCGATGGCCCGGAAGATCGCCATGGCCGAGCCTGCCGATGCGGACATTCCCACCTATCTGGCCCTCGGTCGGCGCATCACGGAAGAAGCGAAGGAGTCACCCTCCATCTACGAGCGTCCGGCGGCGGGCTGAATGCCGGGCGGCAAGGAGAACTGAGGTGGGCTGGTTTCAGCGCTGGCGGGCAAAACGCGCAGACCTCGCCCGGTTCCGGGAAGGGAGCCGGGAGGACGTCTTCGGTTACATCTACGAAAGCAACCGCTGGGGCGGGGAATCCCGCTCGGGCAAGGGCTCGGGGATGGAGCGCACCTACCGGATCCGACAGCGCCTGCCGGCGCTCCTCGAGGAGCGGGGCGTGACCTCGATCCTTGATCTACCCTGCGGCGATCATGACTGGCTGGCCACCCTCGATCTCGGCAATCGAGCCTACATCGGTGCCGATATCGTCCCGGAGCTCATCAGCCGCAACCGGGAGAAGTATCCCGATCGGCGTTTCGAGGTGATTGACGTCTGCGAGGGGCCCCTGCCGGACGCCGATTTCGTGCTCTGCCGGGACCTGCTCGTACACCTCTCCTTTGAAGACATCGATAAAGCCCTGGCGAATCTGCTGCGCGTGGACGGTCGCTATCTGCTCTGCACGACTTTCCCCGAGATGGACAGAAACGTGGACGTCCTCACCGGCAAACACCGCAAGCTGAATATGCGCAACGCGCCCTTCAACTGGCCGGAACCTCTCGAGCTTTTCGAGGAAGGGACCCAGATGGCGCAGCTCCATGGCAAGTGTCAGGGGCTCTGGTCCCTGCCCGAGCTCCGCACGCGGCTCGAAGGCTGAAGCGACGCGTTCTGCGACCTTTCCGGCGCTTCGTGCATCTCTCCTGTGGACAGGCTGAAGAATGGCTTTCATGGCTGGATTTCGAGACGCGAAGCTGAGTCCGGAGACGGCCCGGGCCCTGACCCGGGGAGATCCTGCTGCGCAGGCGGAGACCTACCGGATCCTGGCGCCACCCGTGCTCGGTCTCGCCCTGAGGATCCTCCGGGATCGCGGTCAGGCGGAAGAGGTCCTGCAGGACACCTTCGTCAGTCTCCTCGAGCGAGCGGGCAGTATCCGGGAAGCGGCGGCCGTCGTTGGCTGGGTCAGGCAAACGACCGTCAACCATTGCCTGATGCGGTTGCGTTCGCCGTGGCACCAGCGGCGTTCTGCTGAGCCGACGGTTGAGCTGCAGGATCCCGCACAGTCGGCGCAACGTGAAGAGTCTCTCACGGACCTCGAGCGTGCACTCGGTCAGCTCAAGGCCGATACGCGCCTGGTGCTCTGGCTGCATGACGTCGAAGGCTACACGCACCGGGAGATCGGCGAGGTCTTCGGGAAAAGCGAAAGCTTCTCGAAGTCCCAGCTGGCTCGGGGCTATCGACAGCTCCTCGACGATGCACAGCGCCAGCGCACCCTGCCCCGCGAGGGCTCGGAACGGGATACCGGCGCAGCGCGCGTGGAGGCGGCGGCCGCTGCCCCGCGGCAGAAACCTGCCGGGGAAAGCCCCAGGAAACAAGGAACAAAGCAAGATGACGGACTCGCAGCAGCGACGGACATCGGCCCTGCTTGCGCTTCGTGACGGCGAGCTGGGCGCGGCGGAGCGTGCCAGGCTTCTGGCGGATCCGGCCGCCCGGAAGGAGCTCGACGCCCACGAGCGTCTGCGCAGCGAACTCAGATCACTCCCGGATCCGGAGCCTGATGCGGCACTGCTCGGGAGAATCCAGGCTCGTGCCGCCGGGCAGTCCGCGTCGGCGCCCGGGCGCTGGTTGCGCCTTGCTCGCGGGCCCTACGGTCTCGCGGCGGGACTGCTGATCGCTCTCACCGCTGGTCTGGTCACTATTGGCGTGGATCAGCGAGGGGGTGCGGCTCCGGGCGGGGGGCTTGCTGGCGCGTCTGACACCGGCAATACGGATCGGGTACTTGCCGTCCTCCATGAGCGTTCCCGGCAGCTGGAACCGCTCACGATTCGGGCGGGGTCGCTCGCCGGTGATCCGGCTGCGTCGGCCCTGAAGGTTCGAATCGCGGACGTGGACGGGCAGCTTGCAGCGGCGCTGGATGGGGAGCTCAGCCAGGCCGAAGCGCAGCGGCTCTGGGGGCAGCGGGTGGCTCTGCTTGAGTCTCTCGCGGAAGTACGGCGCGCACGGGCCGCCCTGCAACCGGCGGTGTTTTGAGCCGCTTTACGGAGAATGACGATGAATGACTGGATCCTGATACGCCTGCTTTCCCTGGCCCTGCTCCTGTTCGGCGCTCCGGCCGGGGCTCAGGCCATGACCGCGGCGGATCGTGAACAGCTCGAACGCGACCTCGAAGAAGCCCGGACGGAGCTCGATCGGGCGGCCGAGCACCTGGCGGCGCTCAGTCGGCAGCTGTATGCCCTGGAAACCACTGGCGAACAAGGGCAGCGTCCGGTGCTCGGCGTGCTGATCGGGCAGCCCGGCCCGCTCGGCGGTCTGCTGCTGTCCGGAGTCACCCCCGGTGGCGGCGCCGAAGCGGCCGGGCTGGCAGCCGGTGACGAACTCACGAGCATCAACGGTGTGTCGCTCAGCAGCGGTAACCCCATGGAACAGCTGCACGGGGCCATGGCCGAGGTCGCCGTCGGTGATACCGTCACTGTGGGATACGCGCGGGACGGCAGTGCCGATGTCGCCGGTGTGGTAACGCAGGCGAAGGGTAGCTTCATCATGGGTATGGCAGGCGCACCCGCGACCATGGCCATGAAGCTGGAAGGCGTGCCGGCCAGCACCTTGAGCGGCCAGGCAAGCAACGCAAACGCGACGGCAAGCTGGGTGGCGTCCGGAGCCGTGGTCGAGAACCTGGAATCTCTCGAGGCGCTCCAGGCCAGCGGTGGCGTTGCCCCGATCTTCAATCGCGCCGTCCATGTTGCGAGCCCTGTGGGTGGACTCAGGCTGGAACCGGTGGGCGGTGATCTGGCCAGTTACTTCGGGGTCGACCGGGGGGTGCTGGTCATGGCGGCGCCGCCCGCTGCCGATGGTGAAGATGCCCTCAAGGCCGGAGACATTCTCCGAGCAGTGAATGGTGAGGCGGTCCAGCATCCCGGCGACGCGTTACGCCTCCTCATGGGAGGCCAGCACGCGGCGGACGGCGGCGTCAGCGTGCTCAGCGTCGAGGTGCTGCGCCAGGGAGCCACGCATCTTCTGGCGGTGACACCGAGGCAACTCGGTGGTGGGGCGAGCTCGATTTCAATCCGGTCCAGCGGCTCCGACGAGCTGGACGTGCGGATCAGCCCTCCGCCGGCGTCCCGGCCCTGAGGGACTCGAGGGCCTCTGACTGTTCGAGCCAGCTCTCTTCGGCGCCGTCCCGTTTTTCCCGCAGGCGTGCGGCTGTTTTCAGGAGTTCGTCGAGTTCCTCCGGTGGCAGGCTGTGATAGGTGTCTGAATCGGCGAGCCGGGCTTCGACGGCTTTGAGCTCGGCGCCGAGGCGCTCGATCGTCTTTTCAAGCTTGGCGATGGCACCTCTGAGCGGCTTTTCCTGCTCGCGCAGCCGCGCAGCGGCCTGGCGTTCCGCTTTCCGATTCCCGCCCCGGTGAGCGCCCGCTGCCTGCATGCCCGATGCGCTTGCCGCAGACTCGTTATTGCTCGCCGCGGGTCCATTGCGCTCAGCCGCAGTTTTCTCCCCTGCCGCCGCAGTCTGTTTTCCTCCCGCCGCGGTTTTTCTCCCCCCCGCCGCGGTCTTTCTCCCCTTCACCGCGGGCGCTCCATCAACCGCCGCCGGATTGTGGGTGCTCGTGTAGCCGTCGAGCGTCGAGGTCAGGCGGCTGACGGAGCCGTTCTCGACGAGCCAGTATTCGTCGACGGTGCGTGACAGCATGCTGCGGTCGTGGGCAACGATGATCAGTGCGCCCTCGAAGTCCTGGAGCGCCATGGCCAGGGCGTCACGCATGTCCAGATCCAGGTGGTTGGTGGGTTCGTCGAGCACCAGTAGAGCAGGACGTTCACCGGCAATCAGCGCCAGCACGAGTCGTGCCTTCTCGCCACCGGAGAGCGTGGCGATGGGCCGGTCCTGCTTGTCGATCGGAAAGCCCCAGGTCCCGAGGTAGTCACGGCACTGCTGCTCCCGGAACGCGGGTCTTGCCCTGGCAAGGGTGGTCCGCGCGGTTTCCTGGGGATCGAGCGATTCGAGCTGATGCTGGGCGAAGTAGCCGACCCGCGCATGGCTGCCGAGCACCTTCTCGCCGTGCATGGGATCGAGTTCGCCAACGAGACATTTCAGCAGCGTCGACTTCCCGGCGCCGTTTTCTCCGAGCACGCCGATACGCGCGCCGGGGAGGATGCTCTCATGCACGTCTTCGAGCACAGCCTTACCCTCATAGCCGATGTTCACATGGTCGAGGCTGAGGAGCGGCGTCGACATTTTTTCCGGCTGTTCGATGACGATGTGGTAGGGCGAATCGGCGTGCACGGGCGCCACGGCTTCCATGCGTTCGAGGGCTTTCATCCGACTCTGAGCCTGTCTCGCCTTCGATGCCTTGGCCCGGAAGCGGTCGACGAAGCGCTGGATGTGTTCGATCTCCTGCTGCTGTTTGCGATAGGCCGCCTGCTGCAGCACCAGGGCTTCAGCCCGCTGCCGCTCGAAACTCGAGTAGTTGCCTCGATAGAGCTGCGCTCTGCCGTGAGAGAGGTGGACCGTTTGACTGGCTACGTGATCGAGGAAGTCGCGGTCGTGGGCGATGACCAGCAGCGTGCCCGGGTAGCGCGTGAGCCAGTTCTCCAGCCACAGCGTTGCCTCGAGATCGAGGTGGTTGGTGGGCTCGTCCAGGAGCAGCAGTTCCGCCGGCTTCATGAGCGCCTGGGCGAGATTGAGACGGATACGCCAGCCGCCGGAAAAGGCTCTGAATGGTTTATCGGGGTCTTCACCCTTGAAGCCGAGGCCGTGGAGAATCTCTCCGGCGCGGGCCTCGGCCGAATACACATCGAGGTCCTCGAGCAGGGCGTGGCCCCGAGCCACCGCCATCTGATCGTCCGCCGCTTCTGCCCGCCGCAGCTTCGCTTCAGCGCGCCGGAGTTCCTGATGACCGTCGATCACGTAGTCCAGGGCGCTTCGGTCCGTGGCCTCGACTTCCTGCGCCATGTGGGAGATGCGCCAGTCTCCCGGCACTTCCACGTCTCCCCGGTCGGGCTGCAGACGGCTCATGCCCCGCGCGCCGAGGATGAGATCGAAAAGCGTCGATTTACCGACACCATTGCGACCCACGAGGGCGACCTTCTGACCGGCGTGAATGGTCAGATCGAGCCCTTCGAAGAGGGGCACCTGGTTGCGGCGCAGATGGACGTCGATGGCTTTCAGCATCGTGGCTTCGAGTTGTGGTTGCTGGTGGCGCGGCGTCAGTCGGCCGCAGGGCGGTGCAGTTTACCTGGTTGCCCGGTTCACTGCGGCAGGCCTAAGCAGAAAAGGCAGCGGTGCAGAGAGGACGATCTTGAGCGGCATCGCCTCAGGCCGAAAGCGAGGTCTCGTCTTCCCGTCGTGCTGCGGCTTTGGGTCGCATGCGCAGATCCGCGACGGTGCGAACGGCAGGTTTCTGCTGGCTGTCGATCCAGCGGATGAGCTGGTGCCAGGCCGGCGTTTCCTTCCGTGCGGCCCGGGAATCGCGCATGTCAACGACACCGAGACCCAGCTCCGCACCTTCTGTGTAAACGGGGCTGTCGCGGAAAGTCGCGACCGCGGGCACGTCGAGACAGCCGAGAAAGTGCGTCAGCTTGTCATGCGTCTGCGTGTTGGGCTGCACGCGATTGGCAATCACGCCCACGGGACGCGGATCGTTGCGGAACACGCGATGGGTCAGCAGGTTAGTGATGAAGCGGCTGCCCGCCCGGATGTCGATGGATGACGGCAGCAGTGGAATCAGCACCACGTCGGCCTGCTTGAGCAGGGTTTCGAGGTCCCGGTCCCGGGCGTTCGAATGGCCGTCGATGATGATTCGGTCGATGTCGGGGGGCAGCCGATTGTGGAAGGTCTGAGTCTGATACATGTTGGCCCGCTGATGGGCCGGGACCAGATGAATGGGTTTCTGCTCCGGTCCCCGCTGGGCCGCCCAGTAGGTACTCGAGGCCTGCGGATCGTTATCAATGAGTGCCACATGGTGGTTCTGGTGTGCATACGCCACGGCGAGGTTGGTGGCGATGGTCGTTTTGCCACAGCCGCCCTTACCGTTGATCACCAGAATACGACGCGTTGCCGGATCCAGTCTGTCCATTACTGCCCTTCCCGTTGCCTGCCACCCCAGCTTGGCTGCCTGGCGCGTTGCGGTCGGGGAGAGCTGGTGCCTCTCGGCAGCCGGCGACCCGTCACCGGATTCCTGCGGCGTTGACTCATTGGGCGAACGCTCGTGGGCGCTCGCTGGCCTCTCCGCCGATGGCCGTGCCTTCGTGGTCACGGTCATCAAGGGGGCCGGTGCCTGGCCCGTCTTACGTGAGGTAAGCGGGTCGGTCGGTCTCGGTCCTGCTGGAATCATGCGCCAGTGCAAAAAAACACCGGCAGGTCAAGGGACTATAACCGAGCGTTTTTCCGAACACCAGCGCTAAGGCGCAGAGATTTCGCTCGAAAACAAGCAGTTACCCAGCCTTCTTCGCGAGTGATCTTCGGAATCGACGGAAAGCGGTTTCAGATGCGCAACCAGTTGCGGCCTCCGCAACGGCTCAACGCAGGGAGGCGCGCAGCTGATAGGCGGCCAGGGCAATGATGGTGATGAAGCCCACCAGCGCCCAGCCGGGAATCGTCAGTCCGAACTGCCAGACCACCTCGGCACAGCTCCCGGTACCGCGCGTCATGGCCGCGAGCACATCGGAAAGCGGGAAGTTTTCCAGCATGTAGGTCATGTCCGGACCGCAGGCGGGCACCTGGTCTGCCGGCAGGCTCTGCAGGTAGAGCTGGCGGATGGCGAAACCTGCGCCGACCAGGCTCATGATGATGGTCAGCAGTGGATAGATGCCCCAGCGGGTGGAATGGAGCAGGGCGGCAAGACTCACGAGCCCCGCAAAGGCGAACCACACGCGCTGCATGAGGCACAGGGGGCAGGGATCCATGGCGAACAGGTGTTCCATGACCAGCGCGCCGGCCAGCAGGAAGCCGGTAATGGCCACGATCAGCGCCGCCGCAGCCTCCGTTCTATCTTCGAAGAAGCCGGCGTTCATGAGCCTGTCTCCGGCGGGCGGACGTTGACCACAACTTTGCCGATGGCTCGACGCTCGGAGAGATCCCTGAGGGCGAGGGCGTAGTCCTCGAGAGGATGCTCGCGGCCGATGAGCGGGTCGATCTTGCCGGCTGCGAAGAAGTCGAGGATCTCCCGGAAGTTCTCCGCGGCTTCCGCCTGAAAGCGGCCGGACCAGGCGCCGAAGAAAACGCCCACGACCTGGCAGCTCTTCAACAGAATGAGGTTGATGGGCACCTTCGGGATATCACCGGCGGCAAAACCGATCACCAGCACCCGGCCATACCAGGCGATCGAACGCATGCACTGATCGAAGAGCTCGCCGCCCACGGGATCGTAGATGACGTCGGCGCCGCGGCCGTCGGTGAGCGCTTTAACCTTGTCTTTCAGCTCACCGTCGCTGTAGTCGATGAGTTCGTGGGCTCCGGCGGCCTTGGCGGCGGCGAGTTTCTCCGCGGAGCTTGCCGCGGCGATGACCCTGGCGCCCATGGCGGCACCGAGCTCCACGGCGGCAAGGCCGACGCCACCCGCAGCGCCGAGCACCAGCAGCGTTTCACCGGGTTGCAGGTTTGCCCGCTGCTTCAGGGCATAGTAGCTGGTGCCGTAGGTGGTGGAGATGCCGGATGCTTTGGCATAGCTCATGCCATCCGGGATTGGCCGCATGGCCGGCGCAGGTACGGCCACCTGCTCGGCGAAACCGCCGACGCCGGTGCCGCCGAAGACCCGGTCTCCCACGGCGAAACCCTCAACGCCCTCCCCGATCGCGGCAACGGTACCGGCGATCTCTCCGCCCGGGGAGAAGGGAAAAGGAGGCCGATTCTGGTATTTACCCTCGATCATGAGCACGTCGGGAAAATTCACGGCGCTGGCGTGGACGTCGATGAGCAGCTGCCCGGGTCCGGCAGTTGGTGCGTCCACCTCTTCCAGGACGAGAGATTCCGGCGGCCCGAAGGCTTTGCAGAGAACGGCTTTCAAGGGCTTGCTCCGGTGGCTTGGATCAGGGGAGGTGAAGGTTACCGGCGACGGCGCGGTCGTCAACTCCGGCCTGGGTCCGCAACAGCCTGGCTCGCCACCCATTCGCCGGCGTGGGTCAGGATCTCCGGGAAGTAGTCGTGAAAGTCGGCGGTGAGAGCCTCGAGGAGGGGTGGCACCGACTCGGCGATGAGTGGGTTCAGCTCCTCGCGCTTGAGCCGTCGGGTGATGGACCCCATGGCCCGAGCGGTCACATCGAAATCGCCGTAGGCGGCCAGCAGATCGCGTTCTTCCGCGTAGCTCAGGAACTCCCGGCCGGTCCTCGACAACCAGGTGTCGTGGTCGCGGACTTCGCGATAGACGCGCGTCGTGAAAGCCTCCAGAGAGTCGCCGCTGTAGCGCGCCCAGTGCAGGGTAAGCAGGTGGTCGCAGAGGATGTCCACGAGGATCGGCGCGATGCGCCGGAGCGGCTCCGGAAACCGGTCACAGCTTCGGCGGATGGCCGGCTGCTGGTTGCTGAAGGCGTCGACCCGCCGGTGCAGGCGCACCCCGAGGGCGAGGTCGCCGGGCATCTCCTCGGGCACGCGGCCCTTGATGAAGTCGCCGAGAAACCCGCCGGCCAGGAGCGTGCCCGCCTGATCGGTCCCGGCGCCCGCCTGGTGGCCGATGAGGCAGTGGGCGAGAAAGTTCACTTGAAGGCCAGGTAGTCTTCCAGAAAGGCGTCGAAATCCACGGTGTCTGCGTCCTCCACCTCCTGCTGCCTCTGGATGGAGTCGCTGGCCAGGCGCTGATAGTGGCTCAGCGCCGAGTCCCGGAGGGGGTGCTCGTCGAAGTAGCCTTTGTGGGCGATGGACTGATTCATGGTGAAACGGAAGTAGGGGATCTGCTGACGGCGCATGATCTCGAGCATCCGTGCCGACGGCGTGAGCGCCGCGTCCTGAAGCTTGGCGGCCTGTTGATCGAGGCTGTAGCGGTAGAGGTCGTTACCCGTCTGCTGATCGAGGAGTTCAGCCAGGGGTCGGAGATCATCGAGGATGTTCTTCGCCCAGGCGGCCATGGGAATGCTGCCGTCGAGGGTTGCGAGCTCGAGGCCTGGTTCCCGCCCCCGTTCCACTACAGCGAGCTGGTTCTCACCCATGATCGCCGACTCCTCGGGGCTGTCCGGCGGTGACTCGAGGAGCAGGCAGTAGAGGAGAAACAGGTTCACGAAGCGGGCCTCGACGGCATCGATACCGGCCGGCAGGAACGGGTTCAGATCCAGACAGCGCACTTCCACGTATTCGACGCCGCGGCTGGTCAGCGCGGTGAGCGGCCGCTCGCCGCGCTTGATCGGACGCTTCGGCCGGATCGTGCCGTAGAACTCGTTTTCGATCTGCAGCAGCGCCGTGTTCAGCTGCCGATACTCTCCGTCCACCTTCACGCCGATCGCTTCGTAGTCCGGATAAGAGGTGGTGAGCGCCTCGTGCATGGAAGCGGCGTATTCATCGAGGCTGTTGTAGGAGATGTGCAGCGACGACTGCGCGTCCGACTGGTAGCCGAGGTTGCCCATGCGCAGGGAGGTGCCGTAGGGCAGGTAAAGGGAGCCCTCATCGAAGACGTCGAGGCGATGCGGCTGATCTTTCACGAAGCTCTTGCAGATTGCCGGTGACGCGCCGAACAGGTAAATGAGCAGCCAGGAGGTTCGGCGGAAGTTCCGGATCAGCCCGAAGTAGCTCTCCGTCTGAAAATCCTGTCCCGGCTTGATGCCCCGGCTCTCGGCAAAAGGCACCCAGAAGATCTCCGGCAGCGAGAAGTTGTAGTGAATGCCGGAAATGGTCTGCATGAGCCGGCCGTAGCGATGACCGAGGCCGAGTCGGTACACGGTTTTGGCCATGGCGATGTTCGAGGTGCCGTAGCGGCCGACGGGAATGTCGTCGTCCTGACCGAGGATGCAGGGCATGCTGCCGGTCCAGAGCAGCTCATCGCCGATGTTCTGGTACACGTAGCGATGCACGTCCGTGAGCTCATCGATGGCCCGCTCCGGATCTGCATGGACGGCAGTGATGAGCTCCAGCTGGGCTTCCGAGAAGTCCGTGGTGATGTTCGGGTGGGTAAGCGGCGATCCAAGCGCGGCCGGATGCTTCAGGCTCGAGAGCTGCCCGTCGCCGGTCACGCGGAGGCTCTCCTTCTCGATCCCGCAACAGAGGCCGTTGAGCAGGCGCGGCTGCTCGGTGAGAAACTCAGGCAGCGTGAGCGTGGATGGCACCGAGAGACTCCTCCCCAAACGGCTTGCGGCCGGGAGGCCCCCGACCGCTGCGGCGGAGGTTAGCTAGAAATCGCTCGTCGGGCCAGCGGCGACGATGGCGTCGTCGACCTTGTACTTGGCGAAGTTCTCGATGAACTTGCCGATGAGCAGTCGCGCCGTTTCGTCGTAAGCGTCCTTGTCCGTCCAGGTGTTGCGCGGATTCAGCAGTGCAGCATCCACGTCCGGAACGGAAGTTGGGATCTCCAGATTGAAGCCGGCCAGGTGCTCCGTTTCGACACCATCCAGAGCGCCCGACTGAATCGCGTGAATGATCGCACGCGTGGTCGGAATGCTGTGACGCTTGCCGACACCGTAGCCGCCACCGGTCCAACCCGTATTCACGAGATAAACCTGGGAGCCGAAGTCTTCGATGCGCTTGATGAGCAGATCGGCATAAACGCCGGCCGGGCGCGGGAAGAAGGCGGCCCCGAAGCAGGTCGAAAAGGTCGTTTTGAACGCTTCCGTGGAGCCGACTTCCGTCGAGCCCACGGCCGCCGTGTAACCGGACAGGAAGTGATAAGCGGCCGCTTCCTTCGACAGGATCGACACAGGCGGCAGGACGCCGCTGACGTCACAGGTGAGGAAGATCACCCGTTTCGGCTCACCACCGCGGTTGTCGTCGACCTTCGCTTCGATGTTGTCTCGCGGATAGCAGGCCCGGGTGTTTTCCGTGAGGGAGGAATCGGAGTAGTCGGGGACCCGCGTTTCCGGATCGATGACCACGTTTTCGACGATGGCGCCGAAGCTGATCGCGTCGAAGATCACCGGCTCGTTCTCCCGCGTGAGATCGATGCACTTCGCGTAGCAGCCGCCTTCGAAGTTGAAGACCGTGCCTTTGCCCCAGCCGTGCTCGTCGTCGCCGATGAGGAAACGTTCCGGGTCGGCGGAGAGCGTAGTTTTACCGGTCCCGGAGAGTCCGAAAAACAGCGTCACATCACCGTCCTCGCCGAGATTGGCGGAGCAGTGCATGGGCAGCACGTCTTTTTCGGGCAGGAGGAAGTTCAGCACGCTGAACATCGACTTTTTCATCTCTCCGGCATAGCGCATGCCGGCGATGAGCACTTTGCGCTGGGCGAAGTTGAGCATGACCGTGCCGTCGCTGTTGGTCCCGTCACGGGCCGGATCGCAGACGAAGTCCGGCGCGTTGACGATCTGCCAGATCTGTTTGTTGTGCGGGTTGTAGTGCTCGGGCGTAATGAACAGCGCCCGGCCGAAGAGGGCGTGCCAGGCGTATTCGGTCGTCACTTCGATGGGCAGGTAGTGCTCGGGATCTGCGCCTACGTGCAGGTGAGAGACAAAGGTTTCCCGGTCTTCGAGGTGAATCTGCACCCGCTCCCAGAGCGCATCGAAAACCTCGGGTGCCACGGGCTGGTTGATCTCACCCCAATCAATGGCGTCGGACGTGGACGGCTCGTCGACGATGAAACGGTCCTTCGGTGACCGGCCGGTGCGCTCACCGGTGCGGGTCACGATGGAGCCATTGCTGGCGAACTGGCCTTCGCCGCGAAGTACGGCAATCTCGGCGAGTACGGCGCGGGAAAGATCGATGTGCGTGGTTTTCTTCGACGTAGTGTCGATATCTACGGCCATGGTGTGGTGTCAGTCGTCCCAAAGAGCGGCGCATTATGCCAGAGCGTTTTACTCTGGCATATCGCCAAGATGTCAGCGTCTTGCGCGGCTGCCGGGACGCCCGATTTCAGCCCCAGGCCAGAAAAAAGTCTTTAAATATCAATGGACTGAAGGGGCGTCCGGTTCGAACAGGAGGTGCACGTCGATGGCGTCGAAGCGTTCCTCGGCGCCGCAGATTTCGCAGGTCACGAGGATCTCTCCCGGTGCTTTCGGAGGCGCGTCTTCTTCGAGGAGGTCGAGCAGGTCCTCGCGACTGAAGGCCTTCAGCGTGTCCCGGGTCTTGTCCCGATTGCAGGTGCAGCTGAAGCTGAGTGATCGGGGCGGCTGCAGCGTCAGCGCATGTTCCGCGTAGAGCCTCGACAGCAGTGTGTTCGGATCGAGGGCCGCGAGCTCCTCGTCGGTGACTGTGGCCGTGAGGATGCCGATTTCTTCCCAGAAAGCTTCATTCTCGTCGAGCTCGATTTCCGTGGCGTCGTCGGCATCCGGCAGACGCTGCAGAAGCAGGCCGGTGACGCTCCGGCCGCTGCCGGAAAAAAACAGGCGCGTCGGCAGCTGCTCGCTTTCCTGGAAGTAGCGTTCGAGATTCCCGGCAAGGTCGTTGTCCATGATGCCGACCATGCCCTGATAGGGCTGGTCGGCGTTCTCCGGTACCAGGGTCAGCGCCAGCTGGCCGTTGCCGAGCAGCGCCTTCATGGATGAGGCATCCGGTGGCGTTTCGCTGTCGGGCCAGCGGGCGATGCCGCGCAGCAGATGCTGGCTGCGGCATTCGGCGAGCACGGTCGTCAGCGGCCCGGCGCCCCGCGACTGCAGCGCCACGGCGCCGTCGAATTTGATGCCGTCTGCCACCAGAGCCACGGCAGCAAGCATCTCTCCGAGCAGACCGGATACGTTTTCCGGGTAGTCCTGCCTGTCGTTCAGCTCCGTGAGCACGTCTGTGAGCCGCACCCACTGACCGCGCACGGGTCCGCGACGGAAGCTGAAGCGATGAATGATGTCGTGGGGCTCCTTCACTCGGGCTCCTCTTTCAGTTTGCGCAGCTCCCGCCGGTCGCGTTTCGAAGGCCGCGCGGCGGGTACCGTGAGTCCGCCTTTTTCCATGCGCCGGCGAGCGACTTCCGTCTCACGCCGTTCGATGGACACGGCGGTTTCCTCATAAAGGCCGCGGGCGATCGTGGCGTTCCCGCGCTGCTCCGAGAGGGCCTGAACGATGACGGTCTCCGCCGTCCAGCCGCGGCGGATGGTCAGGCAGTCGCCCACGGCGAGTTCTTTGCTCACCTTCGGTTTGCTCGTGCTGCCCGTTTCGCGCCGGCCCTGGTGGAAGTCCACCTTGCCGCCTTCGATGGCGGCCTTTGCCTGAGCGCGGGTTTTGAAAAAACGGGCAGCCCAGAGCCAGCGATCCAAACGGACGCCGCTCACGGCGCAGGGGGCTCCCCGGCCATGAGTTCACGGAAATCGGTGACGGCCCGATGGGCGAGATCCTCACGCTCGGGCCGGCCGGAGTCCGGTTGAGCGATGGTGAGCACGTGGCCGATGCCGAAGCGTTCAGCCGAGTGCAGCACGTCGGCGTTGTCGTCGATGAGCAGGGTTCTGTTCGGCTCGAAGGGATGTTCTGCCATGAGCGCCAGCCAGAAGGCCTCGGATTCCTTGGGTGCCCCGTAGTCGTGGCAGGAAACGACGGCGTCGAGGCGTGCGCTCAGATTTGCCGCTTTGTCCTTTACAGCCAGGGAGCCGCGATGCGCGTTGGTCACCAGCACGGAGCGGCGGCCGAGACCGGTGAGGTGCGCGAGAAACTCCTCGGCGAAGGGCCGGTAGGCGATCAGGTGCGTCAGCTCGAGGTGCAGTGCGTCGATGTCGAGGCCGGTGAACTCCGCCCAGTACTCCAGGCAGTAAAACTCGAGGCGCCCACGCGTCTCGGTCATGTGTGCGAAGAGGTGCGACGCCGATTCTTCCACCGACAGCGCGTGATGCTCGCTGTAGCGCTTTGGCAGCAGCTCTGTCCACAGGGTGTTGTCGTAGGCGAGATCGAGGAGGGTGCCGTCCATGTCGAGGAGCACCGTGTCGATTGCATCCCAGCTGATCAAGACTCGCTTCCTATTTACTGCTTCCCGCCTGCGCTGCCAGGTGACCGCCTGGGGCGGCTACTGCCCAGGGAGGGTCTTCGCGAATGCTCCTGGCGGCTGACATAATAGCGCGTTTGGCCGAAGCATCAGGTACGGACCCATGGGTGTGCCAGACATCAAAGCGGTGCGGACCATTGCCCGGTCCCGCTTCTTCCGCATCGAAGAACTCGATCTCCGATTTTCCAACGGCATCGAGCGTACCTACGAGCGCCTGCCCGGATCCGGGCGGGCAGCGGTCATGGTCGTCGCCCTGAATGATGCCGAAGAGCTGGTGCTGATCCGGGAGTACGCGGCGGGCTTTCATGAATTGCAGCTGACCCTCGTCAAAGGTGCCGTTGATGACGGTGAATCTCTGGAGGAAGCGGCGAACCGGGAGCTGAAGGAAGAAGCCGGCTTCGGGGCGCGCCGGATCGAGTTCATCAAGAAACTGAATCTGGCGCCGGGGCACATGGGGTTCACGATCAATCTGCTCCTGGCGCGCGATCTCTATCCTGAACATCTCGAAGGAGACGAGCCCGAACCGCCGGAGGTGGTTACCTGGCCGCTGGCACGCCTCGACGAGCTGATCATGAGCGATGACTTTCGCGAGGCCCGCGCCATCGCCGGGTTGTTTCTCGTCCGTCAGCACCTCGAGGCCGAGGGCGGCTGAGCGCCGTCGAGTCGACACACACAGATCGGAAGCGGAACAGCAGACGGGTCGGGAGAAACCGGTACCCCGCAGACGTAAACGCCGCTGAAACCAGAACTTCTGACCCAAGGAACAGATCATGACCGCAAGCCCCGTTGACGATGAACTGACTCAGGCAGTGGTCGCTCTGGCCGAAGAGGCAGGGCGCGCCATTCTCGAGATCTACGAAACCGACTTCGACGTGGAAGCGAAAGCCGACGAGTCGCCGCTGACCCAGGCGGATCTGGCCTCTCACCGGGTGATCGCCGCCGGGCTCGAGGCGCTGACGCCAGACATTCCCCTGTTCTCTGAAGAATCGGAGCTGCCGCCCTTTGCGGAGCGACGCGGCTGGTCCCGCTACTGGCTCATCGACCCCCTGGATGGCACGAAAGAATTCGTCAATCGGAATGGTGAGTTCACGGTGAACATCGCCCTCATCGACGGCCATCGTCCGGTCTTCGGCGTTGTCGGCGTGCCCGTACGCAATCAGGTATACGTGGGCGATCTTGTCAGTGGCGCCTGGCGCCAGGATGACGATGGCAACAGAACGGAGCTGACTGGCAGGCCGAGGGTCGAGGGCGAGCCGCTGGTGGTCGTTGCCAGCCGCAGTCATGGCGGTGAGCGCCTCGAGCAGTATCTCGAGGCCGTTGCCGAACGCCTCGGTGACGTCAGTCGCACGCCCGTCGGGAGTTCCCTCAAGCTCTGCATCCTTGCCGAGGGCGCCGCTGACTTCTATCCCCGGCTCGGGCCGACCTCCGAATGGGACATCGCGGCAGCCCATGCGGTCCTCGCAGCAGCCGGCGGCGATCTCTGGGCCGCCGACGGCAGTGCCCTGGACTACAACAGCAAGGACTCGGTACTCAATCCGGAATTCTTTGCGGTCGCCGACGGCGCCTATCCCTGGCGGGAGAAACTGCCGCCGGTGCCAGCCTGACGGGCGCGGTCGGCGCGGCTCATCCCACCCGGACAACACTCAGCAGCTAAGGAGATTCTCATGGCCGACAGCCAACGTCCTCTGCCAAAGCCCACGCCGGAAACGGAGCACTTCTGGGAAGGCACCCGCCTCGGTGAGCTGCGTCTGCAGCGCTGTGACGACTGCGCCGAGGTGTATTTCCCGCCGCGGCCGTTCTGTCCGGCCTGCAGCAGCCGTGCGGTGTCGGTTTTTGTCGCCAGCGGCCGGGGCACTCTCGACAGCTATGTGATCAACGAACGGCCGCATCCTGCCTTCGATGGCCCCTACAGCATCGCGCTCGTCCGGCTCGAGGAAGGGCCGCGGCTCATGTCGAACGTGGTGGGCTGTCCCCAGACCCCCGAGGCCCTGGTCCTCGACATGCCGCTCAAGGTGACCTTCGCCAGACAGACCGATGAGATCTCCCTGCCGCTCTTCGAGCCTGCAGCGGCTGCGGGAGGTGAAGCATGAGCGCCCTTGCGAGTCAGGTGGCGGTGGTTGGCGCGGCTGAGACGACGGATCTCGGCAAAGTGCCACACATGAGCCAGCTTCAACTTCATGCGGACGCAGCGCTGAACGCCTTTGCCGACGCCGGGATCCGCGCGAGCGACATTGACGGGGTGGCGACGGCCGGCGAGTCGCCGACGGCCCTCGCCCACTATCTCGGCATTACCCCGAGCTGGGTGGATGGCACCGCCGTTGGCGGCTGTTCTTTCATGATTCACGTTCGCCACGCACTGGCGGCGCTGAAGGCGGGCCTCTGCCGTACGGTCCTCATCACGCACGGTGAGAGCGGTCGCTCCGGCATTGGCCGCGGTGGGCGGCCCTTTGCGCCGGGCTCCCTGTCCGGCCAGTTCGAGATGCCTTACGGTCCCATGGGCCCGCCAACGCTCTTCACGCTGCCCGTGCTGCGCTTCATGAAGGACTACGGCCTGACTCACGAGCAGCTCGCCATGGTGGCGGTGGTCCAGCGCCAGTGGGCGGCCATGAATCCCCGGGCTTCCTTTCGCGATCCGATCACCGTCGAGGACGTGTTTGCCTCGAGAATGATCGCCTACCCCTTTCATCTGCTCGAATGCTGCCTGGTCACCGATGGTGGCGGCGCGCTGATACTCACGACGGCCGATCGCGTCGGCGAGTTTCCGACCACCCCGGTCTACGTGCTCGGTGCCGGTGAGTCCGCAGAGACACCGATGGTCAGTCAGATGGAAGACCTGACCAGTTCCCGGGCGTTCCGGGTAGCGGGTCCTCAAGCCATGGCCGAGGCGGGCATCAGTCACGACGACGTCGATCACCTCATGATCTACGACGCCTTCGCCCACCTGCCCGTTTACGGGCTGGCCGATCTCGGCTTCTGTGAACGCGGCGACGCCGGTGCCTTCATCGCCGAAGGCAACACGGCACCCGGCGGTCGCCTCCCGACCAACACGAACGGCGGCGGCCTTTCCTACATGCATTCGGGCATGTACGGCATGTACGCCATGCAGGAGAGTGTGCGGCAGATGCGCGGCACGGCACCGGCCCAGGTGGAAGGGGCGGAGATTTCTCTCTGCCTCGGCGTAGGCGGCATGTTCGGGGCCAGTGGTTGCGTCGTGTTCGGGCGACAGCCGAGGACCTGATGCAGCAACGGCTGGACGTCGCGCCCTGAGGTGGGCACGCCGGACCTGGAGCCCGGATCTGAATCCCGGAAACGAAAGAGCCGCAGGGACTGCGGCTCTCTCAGGAATTTGGCCTCACTAGCCGGATCCTATGTCGCGTGTGTTCGCCCTGCCGAGGAGAATTACACTGTATATACATACAGACCCGGCTAGTGAGGTGGCCCAAGATACCAAACTCCTCGGAAAGTTAAACCCTATTCCGTCGCGGTCTGTTTCGGACGTGCGCAAAGTCTCTACACATCAAGATCTTAGGCAGTGCGAATCCATATTTCTTTCACTTTTAGGCGGAATCCGGAGGCCGTGGACGGGCGCCGTGGCCGCGGTCATTACAAAAACCATACACCCTGAGGCGCAGCGTTTGCGGCTGGCGGGCAGATCGGGGGTACACTCGGGTAGCGCCCGATCAGGATGTATCGCGGGAGTCAGCGCTCCGGCCACGGAGGCGTTGCTGAAGGCAGCTCACAGGGGTTACCACAGCGGCGGCTCAGGGACCATCGAGATGAGCTCGATGAGTGGTCTTCGCAAGGTCCGGCACTGGAGAACGGTCCCAGAGAGATCGCTCCAGGCCGGTGCACAGGAGTCCTTCGACGGGAGACATCCATGCATGGCGAACCCGCGCCGGCACCCAGGGCTGAAGGCGAACGCTACGAGCGCTCGCGGGACCATCTGCCCGGGTTGATCGTCTACTTCGGTCCGTATCTGCTCTGGGGCACGCTCGGCGCGCTCATGGGCATGCTGTTCCTGCTCGGGAGCTGACTGACCCGATTCAGCAGGCGCTCGGCGCGTTCCGATGGTCGTCGAGCTGAATCACCGTCGGTTGTTCCATGCCGACGAATTCTTTGCGCATCAGCCACTTCATGGCGTGATCATAGTCGTCGAAGACTTCCGTGCCCCCCACCGCGCAGGCCAGCCAGTAAACGGCGGCCGACAGCTTGCGGCTCATATCCCCATCGATGACCACCGCCATGGAGCCACCTCTGTCCTTGAAGCTGCCCGTGACGAAGCGGCTGAAAGGCTCGAGGGCGGCCCGCTCGAGCGTCAGGCGCATGCCGCGCAGGTCCACCACGAGGGGCAGCGCGGGATCGTAGTCCTGATCGTTCAGCACGCCCTTGGCCAACTCGTAGAGGTCGACGAGGTCGATCTGATCGCGAACCTGTACGGATATGAGACCGTCGTCGGTCGCGATGTGGAATCCGGGGGGCATGGCTGTCCTTTGCTCGGGCCGGCAGCTGCGGCAAATTTCTTGAGCATGCTACCGGCGAAGCCCCTCGCGGCACTGTGACACGGTTCGCATTTGGCTGTGTCACAATGCGGATCGTGAACAGAATTGGTGCATGAGGCCATGGCCGCACGGGGCGCTGAAGTTGGAGCGATCAGGGACGGGCTCCTGGAGGATTTTGCGGCGGCGGCAGCGGTCGCCGAAGCTCACGCTGCAGAATCGGAAGCAGCCGGTCGCCTCGCGGACGCAACGGTTCACGCCCTCATCGAGGCCGGGGTCGCCCGGCTCTATCTGCCGGAGTCCCTGGGCGGCTTCGAAGTCGACCCAGTCACCTGCGCCCGCGTCACGGAAACCCTCGCCCGAGGCGATTCCGCAGCCGCCTGGTTCGTCATGGTGGCCAACGCCTCGAAGCTCATGGCCGCTGCCTGGCCGGAAGCGACGGTCGAGCACGTTCTCGCCAGCGATCCGGACACGGTCGTTGCCGCGAGCGGTAACCGGCCTTATGCCGCGGAGCCGGGCGATGGCGGGTTCTATGTGAGCGGCACGAACAGCTTCGTCAGCGGTTGCCATCACGCCCGCTATCTCATGTCACCGGCGCTGATCGGCGACGCCATGCACATGGTCGTGCTGCCCATGGCCGAGTGCGAGATCCTCGACAACTGGCAGGCCCTCGGTATGCGCGGCACCGGCAGCAACGACGTCCGTGCCGACCGGGTCTGGATTCCCGAGGTGCAGACCGTGGCCATGGCGGAGCCCGGTGCAGGAACGCCGAATCGTTTCTACAGCGGCGCGCTCTATCGCTGTCCGGGACGCATTGTCTTTGCGACCTACGTGCCGGCAACGCTGGTACTGGCGGAACAGGCCCTGGCGGAACTGGATGCCCTCGCGGAAGGAAAGACGGCCTATGCGGACACCAGAAAACTGAAGCACCGGTCCATCGCTCAGATCAAAGCCGGCAAAGCCCTCGCTACCTTCCGGGCAGCCAGGGGACTGTTCTTCGATACCCTGGAGGAGACCTGGGCCCGGGCGCAGCGCGGCGTCGCCGCAAGCCCGCTCGAGAAGGGTGACCTGTATCTGGCCGGTACCCACGCGGTGCAGAGCTCCGCGGAAGTCGTCCGGCTCGTCGCCGACGCGGCCGGCACCTCCGTGATCTATCAGGGGCATCCACTGGAGCGCATCGTCCGCGACATGGAAACGCTCCGGCATCACGGCTTCGCCAACGAAAGCCGCTATGGCAGTGTCAGCCAGCTGCGCTGGGACGCCGAACTCGACTATCCCCTGATGCTGCGCTGAAACGCTTCAGCGGCACCGCGCGGTCGGCTCAGCCGTCGTAGAAAAACGGTCCGTGCAGACCGAGCAGCTGTCTCTCCCGCTCATCCCTGGCCCGCGCGGCAGCTGCGTCGCTGACGTGATTCACCGTGGCGGTGGTCCGCACCCGCTGGGCGATGTCCCGGCGTCCGTAGTGCGCCTGGAGGAAGTAGCGTCCCTGATCTCCGGGCAGCGAGGGCAGCCTTCGATGCCATACGTCGGAAACAAAGAGGCAAACGTCCCCGACTTTCGCAACAAGCGGTTTAACGGAAACGCCGTTGCAGGTCAGGTCGACGTCGTCGTAACGATCAGGTGGCGGCGGCATGCCGGACTTGTGGCTGCCTGGAATCACCCCCGTGGGGCCGCTTTCGATGGGGCAATCGGCCAGATAGATGTGCGCACCGATGGCAAAGATGGGGTAGGGGATCCGGTCGTCCCAGGGAATGGCTGGGTCCCGGGGGATATGCGGTCCGGCATCGATGTGCCAGAAGCCGCCGCCATGCTGGTTCTTCTCCCGGGGCGGATTGCGCCAGCAGGTGTTGGCGATGACGTGGCAGTCCTGCCCGAGCAGCGGCTCGATCGTATCCAGGATGGCGCGGTGGGCGATGGTCTCCTGCGCAAGCGGTGAGCGATTGAACATCTCATAGCGGAAGTCTTCGTCTTCTTCCGGCTCCCGGGTGCCCTCCGCGCGGGCGTCCCGTGGATGGTTGGCGTAGACGGCGTCAATTTCCGTTCTGAGCGCCGCGACCTGCTCTGGAGAAAGCACCCCCGGGAGCTGGGTGTAGCCCAGTTCCTGGAGTTCCTCGCTTGCCGATGGCGCTTCGCCGGTGAAGGGCAGCAGATAACCCCGGACCCTTCGCAACATTGCCTCGTTCCCCGTGTCGGACCTAGAGTGGCCAGTTTACCGGCTCGAGGAAGGTTCATGCGCATCATCGTTTATGGGGCGGGCGGCGTCGGCGGCACCATCGGCGCCCGCCTGCACATGGCCGGGACAGACACCCTGCTCATCGCCCGCGGCCCGCACCTGGAAGCGCTTCGGCAGCATGGGCTCAAGTTCGTGGCCCCGGATGGGGAGCATCGGCTGGCCATCCCCACGGCTGCCGATCCCGGTGAGGTGGATTGGCGTGCCGATGACGTGGTGCTGCTCACCATGAAATCGCAGCACACCGTGGCGGCGCTCGACAGCCTGGTGGCGGCTGCCGGTTCACAGGTGCCCGTGGTCTGCGCGCAGAACGGCGTGGCGAATGAGCGTATGGCGCTGCGTCGCTTTCAACGGGTCTACGGGATGCTTGTGAATCTGCCGGCCATCCACATGGTGCCTGGAGAAGTGGTGACCCATGCGGCGGGGACCGGTGGAATCCTGGATACGGGCTGCTATCCGCAGGGCGTTGATCGGGTCGTCGAAGAACTCATGGCGCGCATCAGCGCAGCGGGCTTCAGCGCTGAGCCGGACCCGACGGTCATGCGGAAGAAGTACGCCAAGCTGCTCATGAATCTGGCGAATCTCGTGCAGGCGGCCACGGTGCCGGTCTCCGGTGCTGAAGCGCTGGATGACAGCGAAGCGGAAGCCTTGAAGAGTCTCTATGGACGCCTGCGACGGGAGGCTCTTGCCTGCTTCGAAGCGGCGGGCATCGACTGTGCATCGGTGGAAGAGGTCAGGGCGCGGCACGAGAACACCTACCACATGGTCGATATCGAGGGGTACGACCGACCCGGAGGCTCTTCCTGGCAGAGTCTGTCTCGCGGTACCGGAAACCTGGAGACCGACTACCTGAACGGTGAGATCAGCCTGCTCGGCAGTCTCCACGGGGTGCCGACGCCGGCCAACCGCCTCTGCCAGACCCTGGCGGCGGACATACTGGCGAAGGGGCTGAGTGCGGGCAGCTTCCTGCCGTCGGAGATCCTCGCCAGACTCGAGTCGATCAACGGTGGCGCAGGGGAACGATCATGACGGACAGCTATGCCTATCTCCGACTGCGCGGCCCCGGCCGGGATTCCGAAGCGCTCAAGTCGGCGCTGAAAGATCAGCTCTTCGGGGCCTGGCGCCAGGATGGCATAGCGATCTGGGGTGTGTGGACCGGTCTCTTCGGGATCGCCAGCAACGAACTCGTCGTCATGGTGGCGGGTGCCGGTGCGCGCACTCTCGAGTCCTTCGAGGCGCCTCTGGCCACAAGCAGGGTCTCGATCGACGTCGTCGATGGGCTCGCGCTGGCGCCGACGGTCCGTCCCGAGGAGGCGACCCCCTGTGATCGACCGGGTCTCTATGTGTTCCGCTTTTTCGACGTGCTCGGCGGGGACGTCGAGGAGATCGCCGCCCTTTCCAGGGAAGCCTGGGAAACCTTCGAGAATACCGACGCCTATGCGGCGGAGCCGCAGGGTCTGTTTCGCCAGGCCGGGCTGGGTGCAACGGAGAGGGGGCGCATGCTGCTCGTCACCTGGTATGACGGCCTCGAATCCTGGCAGACGTCCCGGCGGCCGAACCCCGCGGCTACGGAGAACTTCCGCCGCCGCCGGGAACTGACGGGCGGCACCCTTGCGCTGGCGACCCGACTCCTCGAACCTTTTACCTGAAGCCTGAAGCCTGAAGCCTGAAGCCTGAAGCCTGAAGCCCTGGTGTGGGCCTACCAGTGTGCCGGCAGGCTCTGCACCCCCCGGAGCGTGATGGTCTGTTTCCAGTCTGGATGGTCGGGATTGTCCAGCTCGAGCTCCGGGAGGCGCCCCAGGAGCACGCGCAGCGCCTCGTCGGCTTCGATTCGCGCCAGCTGCGCGCCCAGGCAGAGATGGATGCCGCCGCCGAAAGACAGGGGCTTCACCTTCTCCCGGGTGATGTCGAGTTGGTCCGGTTCCGGGAAGACGTCGGGATCGCGGTTGCCCGCAGCGAGGAGCGTGATGATCGATCGTCCTTTCGGGACTTTGATGCCGCAGACTTCCGTGTCTTCCAGGGCGTCGCGGCCGGAAAGCTGCACTGAGCTGTCGTAGCGGAGAAACTCTTCGACGGCCTGCGGCATGCGATCGAGTTCCCTCTTGAGCAGCTCGAGCTGATCACGATTGCGGTACAGGGCGATGAGCGCGTTGCCCATGAGATTCACGGTGGTCTCGTGGCCGGCCGCAAAGAGCAGGGAGATGTTCGAGGTGAGCTCGTCTTTCGTGAGAGTGCCGTGTTCCGTCTCGCTCTGTACCAGAGCGGTCATGAGATCGTCCTGCGGGTGGCGCCGTCGCTCGTCGCACAGCCCCGCGAAGTAAGCGCGACTCTCGAGCGAGCTGCGATTTGATGCTTCGATCTCTTCCGGCGTCATGGGTGAGGGATCGATGAGGCGGCCGTTCACCCGTGAGCCCTGGACGAACTCGGCGCGGTCGGCTTCCGGAATGCCGAGCATGTCGCAGATCACGATGACGGGCAGCGGGTGGGTGAAGAGCCGCACCAGGTCTCCGCTGCCGGCGTCGATGAAGCCGTCTACCAGTTCGTTGGCGATGGCGCGGATCCGCTCACGCATGGCTTCCGTGCGCCGTGCATCGAAGGCCTTCACGACGAGACCACGCAGCCGCGTATGGTCCGGCGGATTCTTCAGGAGCATGGTTTCCCGCAGCCCTTTCACGGCAGCGTTGGCGTTGATCTCTTTGAGCTGATCCTCCGTCATCATGCTGTCGTCGGCGTGGCCGAGGGTCCGGTCCCGGAGGGTCGTCTGCACGTCGTGATAGCGCGACAGCACGATGGTGTTTGCGTCCGGCAGTTCCAGCACCGGGGAACCTTCCCGCAGGGCCCGATACATGGGATAGGGGTCGGCGATGATTTCCGGCGAAAAAATGGTTGCGAGGCTCAGCGGTGCATCGGCGCTGCCCTGCGGTTCCGTAGAGGATGTCTGTTCGGCCATGGTCCTGCTGCCTCATCAAGGGATCGCTGAGCCTCCGATTCTAGCGCAGCCCTGCGGCAGCGATCTGTCGGCTGGGTCTCCCGGTGGATCAGCAGTTTTCCCGCCGTTGGGCCTGCCACCGGCGTTCCTGCGCATCGAGGCGCTGGACGTCGGCTGCTCGATAGCCCTGGCGCCGTTCGACGCTCAGTGCGTCGAGGGCTCGTTTCGCTTTCTGGCACGCTTCGGCGACCCGGGCCCGGTTCTGATCCCGGGCTGCCCGGGCCCGGGCACGAGCCTTGCGCCGCTGCTGCCGCTCCTTCGCCAGGGTTTGCTCCAGCAGTGCCAGGGCGCGCTCTTCGGCGGTGCTCAGGCGCGAGCCGTTGATGATGTTCATCGGGATCGCAGGGTGGTTGGCGGCCGGTTCCGTGTCCGACGGGCAATTGAACTGCACGAAGTGCAGGGTGCCGTCCGGGGCGCGGCAACTCAGCACTACTGCGCTCTTCGCGGCGGGTGCGACGCAGGTAAGCGCGAGCAGCAGGGCCAGAGTCGCCGTTCGCCGACGACTCTGGAGCGGATGCCAACGCGGGTTGGAAGGCGGCTGAAACATGTCGAAGTTCCCGGAGAGGGAAACTCAGTGTGCGAACACCGGCAGGAGAGGTTCAGTGGTGATTGCCTGGCCGGTGCGCACGACGCCGGTGTCTGTCGTCGTGCGCGATCACCGGCGCCGGGTTCTGAAAGCGCTACTGGGCAGCGAGCCAGTCGTCGTCGGATCCTTCGTTGATCCCTTCGAACATGAAGGTCGACAGGTAGCGCTCGCCGGTGTCGGGCAGCATGACCACGAACACGCTGCCAGCCGGCGCGTCATTCGCCACTTCCAGAGCAGCCGTGAGGGTTGCCCCGCCGGACACGCCGGTGAAGATGCCTTCCTGCTGGGCGAGGGCCAGGGCCGTTTGCGCCGCTTTGTCCTGATTCACGCCGACGATCTGGTCGGCGACCTCCGGATTCAGCACCGCCGGGACGAAGTCCGGCGTCCAGCCCTGGATCATGTGCGGGTTCCACTCGGCACCGGCAAGGAGCGAGGCCTGTTCCGGTTCGGCGCAGACGACTTTGAGGTCCGGTCGGGCCGCCTTCAGCACCTGCCCGGCACCGGTCATGGTGCCGCCGGTGCCCCAGCCGGTCACCCAGAAATCGAGACGCTCCCCAGCGAAGTCCTGGAGGATCTCCGGGCCGGTGGTGCTCGCGTGATAGGCGGGATTGGCGGGGTTTTCGAACTGCCGCGCCAGAAACCAGCCGTGCTCGGCGGCCAGCTCTTCGGCCCGCTTCACCATGCCGCTGCCCCGTTCCGCGGCCGGGGTCAGAATGACCTTGGCGCCGAGACCGCGCATGATCTTGCGCCGCTCGATGGAAAAGGTTTCGACCATGGTGGCGACGAAGGGGTGTCCCGTTGCCGCACAGACCATGGCCAGCGCAATGCCCGTGTTACCGGAGGTGGCTTCCACGACCGTCTGACCCGGTTTCAGAGCCCCGGAATCCGTTGCGTCCTTGATGATGGCGTAGGCCAGCCGGTCCTTGACGGAGGCCAGCGGATTGAAGGCTTCGACCTTCACGTACATGTCGACGTGATCGGGTGCCACGCGGTTGAGTTTGACGATCGGCGTGTTGCCGATGGTCTGAAGAATGTTGTCGTAGATCACTGGTCGTCTCCTCGCTCGCCTCTTCCCAGCAGGCTCCGGAGCGGGGTCTCCGGACACCCAGGTCCCCGAAAAAACGGGGGAGAGAACCTTACCCCAGCCCCGGGAACGGAGCCAGGGTCGGGAGCGCTCAGAGGTTCCAGCTCATCCCGACGGCGAACTGGTTGCGATCGTAGGCGGAGCGCGGGTCCGTGGAGTCGACGGCGTCGAGTTCGGCGCTGACCATGATGTGGTAGCGCTGGCGGATGCGGTAGCGGGCTTCGAAGTAGCCGAACAGACGTTCGAGCGTCTTCTCCCCAGCGGTGGGCTGATCGAAGGCGAAGCCGTTCGGAAAGTCGTAGCTGCGGTAGACGACGCCGGCTTCCGCGGAGAAACGCCGGGCCCGGAAGGCGAGCTCGGCGAGGCCGCTGTGGCGGTCGTAGTCGTCATAGCCTTCGAAGTTGTCCGTGCGCATCGTGTACTGGTAGCCCAGCGAGACGTCGAGCTGCCGGCCGAGCTCCTGGACGAGCTTCACGCCGCCGTCGTAGAAGTCGAACTGTAGCGTTTCGTTCGTGCTGAAGCGAACGCCATCCGCATTCTTGGCGAGCCGCCGGGTGTAGTCGCGGCGGTAGGCGTCTGCGGAGAAGCGCAGCGCCGTGCGTTTCAGCACGTCGAAGGACAGGTGGGCGCCCAGCTGATACTGCTCGTGCGTGAGGTCCAGGTAGTCGAGGTCCGTATCCGTATCGAAGCTGTTGTAGAACTTGTTGATGAAAGCCTCGGCGGAGAATCCGTAACCCAGGCGGCCGCGTTCGCGATGGTAGTAGACGTGTGGTCCGAACTTTGTGCGTTTGAAACGGTCGGCGATATTGTTGGTGCCGACGAGCACGTCGGAGCCATCCGTGCGGTCGTAGTAGTTCTCGTCGTAACGCGTAATGGCAAAGAAGCTGCGGAAGTACTGGTACCCCTTTTCTTTCGGGATGTGCACCCGCCCACCGAAGGAGACGCGGTTACGGAAGGCGTTGGCGTTCTGCAGCTCTTTGGCGGTGAACACCTTGCCGTCGAAGTCGTAGCGCAGCGAGAAGTGGCCATGTTCGTAAGGTGCCCAGCGGAACTCGACGTCCGCATCGAGGGGCACGAAGCTGCCGGATTGCACCAGCGGCACTACCTCCGGCGCACCGGGCTGAGCCAGGTCGATGTAGCTGTTGCCGGGTGCCCGGTAAGCGTTGCTGTCGCTGCCATAACCCGCGTTGAAAGAGAAACGCAGGAAGTCGCGCAGCCGTGCCTGCTCGTCGAGCTCGAGGGTCGGGCGCTGCCGCCTGACCTCCGGCAGACTGGCGATGGCCTGCCGCGACAGGCGCGACAGCTTCGCGGACGCCTGCGGGTGCGTGCCCGCCTGGCGGAACCAGCCGTCGGCGTTGCGGTAGTCGTGCTGACGCCGGGCAATGAGGCCAAGATTGTAGTACGCCAGCGGTGCCAGCCGATCGTAGGCGGCGGCGGTTGCGAAGGCGGCTTCCGCAGCTTCGTATTCGCCGAGGCGGAATCGCGCGGCCCCGAGGTTGTAGAAGACGATCGGGTCCGGGTAACCGACGAGCGACGCTTTTTCGAACAGGGCGGCGGCGGCAGCGTGGTCACCCCGACGGAAAGCCGAGCGGGCGTCGGCATAAACGCTCCCGCTGTAGTTTGCTCGATGGCCCTCGACCGTCGGCGCTGGCGCTACCGGTGCCGGGCTGTCTGCTGCTTCGGCGCTGACGGGGGCGTTCAGAAGACTGAGACTCAGAAACGCAAAAAGGCAGCCCCTGCGGAGGGCTGCCTGCCGGGGCTTCAGCGGTGAGCGATCAGGTGTCCAGGTCATCGTCCATCCCGTCCGTGGGTTCGTCGTCCATTGCGTCACTGCTTTCATCCGCAGCGAGATCGTCGTTTTTGTGCTCGTCATGCCATTCGTCGTACATGCCGTCTTCTTCAGGCATCTCCTCGAACTCCGGTTGGAGGTCGAGTTCGTCCAGTTCGTCGGCGCTGTCGAAGGCGGCGATTTCAGCGAGACGTTCGTTTTCGTGGCGGGCGGCGATGGCGGCCTCGAGGGCTTCTTCCTGCTCACGCTCCTCTGCCCGACGTCGCTCGAACTCCCGTTCTTCGAGCTCCTCTGACGCTTCCGCGTCGAAGCGCTCCATGCGATCCGTGAGCGACGCCATGGCTTCGTCGTCGTCGGTGGCGGGAATCTCCGTGAGGCGCAGTTCGAAGGCTTCCAGCTCAGCGGAGTCGTCGAAGACTTCCAGGGTGATCTCGAGCTCATCCAGCTCCGGGCTCACGGGCGCTTCCTCGGCCCAGGCGGGGCTGGCGGTCATGAGGGTGGACGCCAGCGCCAGCGGCGCCAGCCAGGCGCGTGACCAGCCTGCGCGGTTGTCCGTTCCAGCGTGATTCATTGTTCTGCTCCGTTGTCGTTCACGGCGACCTTGAGCCGGAACGTCTTCGTACCTTTGGGATGAGAGAGCCGGGCGATGAGCACGTCTGTGCCTGCCGTGCGACCAACGAGGGGCAGACGCAGCACGTTCGTGCCTGCTTCCAGCGTGGTGTGCCAGGACAGATCCGTCTGGCCGTCGTAGCCCACGAGCTCCACGCCGACGGGCAGGCTCAGCGAGAACTCCGCGTCCGTCAGCGGCTCTTCCGCAGAGAAGGCCAGTTTCACCGGGGTGACCGTATCCGCGGCCAGCGTAATCTGCGGCAGGGCCGGGGCGTCCGGTGCCGTTGGCTCGTTGACCAGGGTCACGAGCAGCCAGGCGGCAAGAACCGTAGCCGCCAGGGCGGCGAAGGCCGTGCGGCGACGCGGTGCTGTGCGGCTTGCCTCGCGGGCCGTCTCCCCGGCGCTGACCGCCTCACGCATGAGGCGCGTCATCAGTTCCGGCTCGGCGGCGTCCACTGTCAGGGCCTTGAGGTCGTCGCGTAGCGTCTGGCGCGCCTCGAGTTCACTGGTGCAGGACGGGCAACCCTGAACATGCAGTGCCATGGCGGCGGCCGTACGATCGTCGACCCTGTGAGAGCTCGAGATCGTTGACTCGCGGTCGGCCGCCAGGCCGTGACGCTGCACCGACGGGCTGGCAGCGCCGTCGAGATAGTCGTCAAGTTTCAGAATTACTTCGCTGCAGTTCATGGGTTTGCTCGCGTCCTTACCCTTCAGCACGTCTGTCGGGCCCAAAGGGTTCCCTTTCTTTTTGCTCTGCTGCGGGTCTGTGACCTGTCTCACCGTCTCCCGCCGGTGGCGCCTGGTCACCGCGGTCTTCCCAGAGCAGCTCCCGGAGCCGCGCCCGAGCCCGGCTCAGCCGTGATTTCAGCGTCCCCGTCGGCGTGCCGGTCATGGCTTCCAGTTCGCGCAGGGTGTAGCCCTCAGCGTCGTGCAGGAGCACAAGCACTCGATGGGTTTCCGAGAGCCGCGCCAGGGCCCGCTCGAGACGTTCCCGGCGGCGGGCTGCGTCGTCGAGACTGTCGGGATTGGCCTCGCTTGCCGGTGCAACCCGGTCCAGGACCGAGTCGTCGTCCACCAGGGTCAAGGGCCGGCGGGCCCGGGCCCGGTGCTGGTCGACGAAGCGGTTGTAGAGGACGCGGCGCAGATAGGGCGCAGGATCGTCCACGTGATCCAGGGCATCGACGTCCGCATAAAGCCGGGTGAGCGTCTCCTGCAGCAGGTCTTCTGCGTCGGGGCGGTTGCCCGTGAGGCGCTGTGCCAGCCGGAACAGCCGGTCGAACTGAGGTTCGATCAGCTTCGAGAACTTCGCCGCGCGGGCGCTGGCTTCGGCTTCGGACATCACTATCTCGTGACCACGGCGCCAATCACGCCGAGGGGTTCCTTCCGGGGTCGAATGGAGCGCTCAGTCTTTTTCAGAGCACCAGCGCGCTCAAATGCACAGGCCACAAAATGGCTGTTCGACATTGTGGTTTTGAGAGGTGCATCGCGAAGCGGCGGGGATAGCCAGGAATAATGCGGGCTGCAGAGAAACGGCAAGCAGGGAGCTGCCCGTGCAACGGTTCGAAGTCTTACAGGACTGGATTCGCGTCGAGAACTACGAGGTCGATGCGGGCGAGCTGCGCACCTATGAATTTCACGTGGTTCGCGACGAGGAGATGGGTCGAGTGACGCTCACCATCAAATGCCTCGATGCGGAAGAAAAAACCATCCGGCTCGATCCGACGGTGCTGAGCAGCGCCGATTCCTCCTTTCCGGAAGTCGCCGAACGTCGTATCAAACGACTCTATGCCCTCGGCCTGATCTGAGCGCCCGCTCAGGATCCTCTGCCCAGCAGCGCGTCGCCGCCTGCCAGTGCCTTGACGGTCGTGGACCCGCCCGGCATGGTGCGGCGCACCTGTTCGAACGGATCCGATCATGCGCCTGCTTACCGTCCGCCCGTCGTCTCGAGCATTGTTACGCCGATTCTTCTGCCCGATTGCCCTCGCGGTACTGCTGGGTGGCTGTCAAAGTGCAGACCGCGCTCCGGAGCCGGAGACCGAATCCGCCGCCGCCACCTGGGCCCACGGCGGCATGGTGTCCGTGGCAAATCCTTATGCGGCCGAAGCCGCAGCAGCGGTCCTGGCTCGAGGCGGCCACGCAGTGGATGCCGCCATTGCCGCCCACACGGTGCTCGGGCTCGTGGAACCGCAGAGTTCGGGCATCGGCGGCGGCGCTTTCATGCTCGTTTATGAGCGGGCCTCAGAGATGCTCGTTGCCTACGATGGCCGTGAGACCGCACCGGCCGGCGCCCGGCCCGATATGTTCCTGGTAGACGGTGAAGTCATGGGTTTTCTGGCCGCCTGGCAGAGTGGTCTGGCAGTCGGGGTGCCCGGGGCCATGGCCCTCTACGAACATGCCCACGAACGGCATGGCCGGTTGCCCCTGGCGGACACCCTGGCGCCAGCGATTTCCCTCGCGCAAGACGGCTTCGAAGTCTCTCCCAGACTGGCCGGTATGCTCGAACGGATTGCCGGTCCGAGCCGCCTCGATGACAACCCGGCGACTGCCGCCTACTTCTATCCGGACGGTCAGGCACTGGCTGCTGGAGACCTGCGCGATAATCCCGACTATGCGGAAACGCTGCGCCGCTTTGCCGCGGAAGGCGCTGCATCCTTCTATCAGGGAGCGCTCGCCGAAGCGATTGTGAGCGCGGCTCAGGCCGAGCCGAATCCCGGTACGCTGACCCTGCAGGACCTGGCCGGCTATGCCGTTGCCACTCGGGAAATGGTCTGCGGAGCCGCTGGTCCCGAAACGATCTGCACCATGCCGCCGCCGTCTTCAGGACTGATGCAGATCATGCTGCTCAATCTCTATGACGCTTTCTACGACGAGACCGCGGCCGGAGGCCCCGGGGCCGGCGTCGACCTTGGTGCTTTCGTCGATGCGCAACGACTCGCCTACGCGGATCGTGATCACTACGTTGCCGATGCAGACCGGGTGCCCGTGCCGGTACAGGAGCTCATCGACCCCCGCTATCTTGCGGTCCGGGCCGAGGCGCGCGCTGCCCCCGCAGGACTGGCCACGCCGGGGGACCCCGGTGCCGTGCTGGGCCTCGAGCCCATGCTCGATCGTTGGGGCCGGGATACAACCGAGGAGGTTGCCGGGACGACGCACTTCTCGATCATCGATCAGGAAGGCAACGTGGTTTCCATGACGGCAACGGTGGAGGCCCCCTTCGGTTCTTCCCGCTGGGCGGGGGGATTTCTACTCAACAATCAGATGACCGACTTCGCCCGCGAACCCACCCTCAACGGTCAGCCCGTCGCCAATCAGGTCGCCCCGGGTAAACGGCCGCGCTCTTCCATGTCGCCGGTGATCGTTTTCGACGAAGCCGGTGAGCTCAAGCTGGTCGCGGGCTCACCGGGCGGCAATTCAATACCCGCTTATGTCGGCAAGGTGCTCATCGGGCTGCTACGCGCCGGGCAGACGGTCCAGGGCTCCGTCGATGCGCCGAACATCATCGCCAGAGGTGCGCGCGTCCGCGTAGAAACCGGGGTCCCGGGCGGCGCCGAGCAGGCGGCAGCGCTGAAAGCCCTCGGCTATCCGGTGCAGGAGCGGGAAGGGGAGAATTCCGGGCTCCACGTCATTCTCGTGACCGAAGACGGTCTCGAAGGTGCGGCCGATCCGCGGCGGGAAGGCCGGGTGATCGCCGTCGCCCCGAACTGAGAGCTCGCCCTGCCCGGCTTCCGGTTGGGGGGATGCGCTAAAGTAGCCGCTTTCCCTTCGGAACTCGCAGTCATGTCCCCACCAGCATCCGACCCGCGGCACTGCAGGCGGCTGACCGCCGCGGCAGCAGTC
The DNA here is from genome assembly GCA_965230005.1 of Pseudomonadales bacterium. Taxonomy (GTDB): domain Bacteria; phylum Pseudomonadota; class Gammaproteobacteria; order Pseudomonadales; family Azotimanducaceae; genus SZUA-309. The sequence goes on along the minus strand of OZ245934.1, from coordinate 2,983,974 downwards.
GCGCTCTGGTTCTCCTCCGTCTTCTGCGCGACGCCTGTCGTCGCCGTGAACACCCCCGAACGGGCGCCGACCGGCATGGTGGTCTCTGCCAATGCCAGTTCTTCGGCCGTCGGCGTCGAGATTCTCCGCCGCGGCGGGAATGCCATCGATGCGGCGGTGGCGGTTGCTTTCTCCATGGCCGTCACCCATCCGACGGCCGGAAACATCGGCGGCGGTGGTTTTCTCGTCTACCAGGGCGCGGAGGGTGCGCCCGTCGCCTATGACTTCCGGGAGACAGCGCCAGCGGCGTCGCACCCGGAGATGTTTCTCGTCGACGGTGAATACAGCTTCGACCGACACCATCTCTCGCATATCTCTGTCGGCGTGCCGGGCACCGTTGCCGGTCTGCACCTCGCCTGGCAGGACGCTGGTTCGCTGCCCTGGGCCGAGCTCCTCGCCCCCGCCATCGCGCAGGCTCGAGACGGCATCGTGGTCACAGACGGCCTTGCTCGATCGCTTGCCGGGGTGTTGCCGCGGATGCAGAAGTATCCGGCCTCCATCGCGAAGTTCACCAGCGACGGTGAACCGCTGGTGGCCGGGCAGCGCTGGCGTCAGCCTGAGCTCGCCGAAGCGCTGGAGCGCATTGCGGTGGACGGCCCGGATGGTTTCTACAAAGGAAAAACCGCCGATCTGATCGTGCGTGAGATGGTCCGTGGCGGCGGGATCATCACCCACGCCGATCTCGAAGCTTATGCGGTGAAGCGCCGGACGCCCGTCCGTGGCAGCTACCGTGGCTACGAGGTGCTCTCCATGCCGCCGCCCAGTTCCGGTGGCACGGTCATCATCCAGCTGCTGAACATCCTCGAAGGTTACGACCTGGCCGGATCCGGCTTTGGCGCAGCCGGGACCCTGCACCTCATGACGGAAGCCATGCGCCGCGGTTACGCGGACCGGGCCCGCTACCTCGGGGATCCCGACTTTGTCGAGATGCCCCTCGAGCGGCTGACGTCGAAGGCCTATGCGGAGGAGCTCAGGCGAACGATCGATCCGGCACGAGCCTCCGTTTCATCGCCGGACAGCTTCCGCTGGTCCAGGGAGAGTCCGCAGACCACCCACTTCAGCGTCGTTGACAAGGATCGCAACGCAGTTTCGCTCACCTACACCCTCGAATACAGCTATGGGTCGGGCATCGTCGTTCCCGGCGGTGGTTTTCTCCTCAACAATCAGATGGGCGACTTCAATGCGGGCCCGGGGCTCACGGACAGCACGGGTCTCATCGGCACACCGGCCAACCTGGCTGAGCCGGGCAAGCGCATGCTTTCGAGCATGAGCCCGACGATCGTCAATCGCGACGGTGACGTGTTCATCGTCACCGGCGCACGGGGCGGGCGGACGATCATCAATGCGGTGCTGCAGACGATCCTCAACATCGTCGATCACGGAGCGAACGCTCAGGGCGCGATTGATCTCGGACGTATCCACCATCAATGGCTGCCGGACCTGATTTACCATGAAAGGCACGGCTTCTCGCCCGACACGCTGAGGCTGCTGGAGGCCCAGGGTCATCGGCTCGAGGAAGTCGAGAAACTGGTGTCGGTGGCGCCGGTGATCGTTGTTCGTGAAGACGGCCTCGAGGGAGGCGTGGACCGGCGCCAGGCGGACGGCGCGGCCGTCGGCTACTGACGCCGGTGCCGGTACCGGACGCTCACTCGATGCTGACCTTCAGCGGAATGGTCGCCCCCGGCGCGCTCGCCATGATCTGGCTGTAAACCCGGTCGTCCCAGCGGTAGAAGACCCGATAACCGGTTACTTCGCTGGATTCGATGCGTTCCGTGCGGCAGTTGAGGCCGAGATCCCAGGCGAGCAGGGCGCTCAGTTTTCCGTTCGTTGGCTTGTCGTCGCAGTGTTCGACGACTTCCGCCGGGGCGGTGATCGGCGCCACGTCCACCACGGGCGCCCGCACTCTCAGCTCGCCGGCCTGGGCCACGCCGGCAAGCAGGGCAAGGGCGCAGCAAAGGCTGCGCGTAAGCGTCTCCGTGAACCGGGTCTTTGTGGATTCGATCATGGCGCTTCTCCAATGGCCGACCAGCCAAGGGTTTCCAGGGTGGTGACGTCCGTGCTCGTGAGGCCCGTGTCTGCCACGTGCATCTGCACCCGGTGTGTGCCATCCGACTCACGGACAGCAACAAAACGGGCCCCGTCAATTCTGTCGTTCAAGGTCCGGGCGAAACGCTCGGCGCGCGTGCTCGACTCGAACACGATGCCCGGGGCTTCGACCAGCTGCTCACCGGCCGCCATGGTTTTTGCGCTGATTTTCGCCTGATGGCCGGCCACCTTGTTGGCATAGGCAACGGCGCCGCTCGGCAGCGTGCTTTCGCGACTGATGCGGGTTGGTCCGTAGTTATAGGCTGCGAGGGCCCGTTCCACGTCGCCGTTGTTGGCGTCGAGCAGTTCCCGGAGGTAGCGGGTGCCGAGCTCGATGTTGAGGCAGGGATTGTAGAGTTCGGCAACCCGGGTGACGCCGAGATGGCGGGCGGTCCCCGGCCACTGGATCTGCATGATGCCGTGCGCATCGGCGTGGGAACGGGCGTCCGGATCCCAGGCGCTTTCCGTGGCGGCAACGGCGAGGAGCAGGTCTACGGGCACGTCGTGCATTCGCGAGGCGATCTCGAAGCAGGACTGATAGGGGTAGCTGTCGGTGCTTGCGCTGACCTTGGCTGACCAGGTGCTGCTCAGCAGGGCCACGACGGTTGCGGCGAGGGCCAGGACGCTGATTGAGGGTGTCGCGCTGCTCATCGGCCCGTAATCTCCCTGACGCGCGCTTCCAGGAGCGCCTGCTGAATCGGATCCACCGCATCGAAAACCACTTCGTAGCTGCCGGCGCCGCGCTTCTCGACCCGGAACTCATGGTCGAGCTCGCGGCCGAGGCGGGCAGCGAAGCCCTCCGCGGACATCTGACTGTGGAAGGGGACCCAGACAGCCGTGGCCGTCGCCGTGTCCTGGGCGAGGGTCCAGGGGGCCGGGCCGTAGCTGGCTAAGGGCGCGTCGCCTGGCATGTCCGTGGCGTCGTTGAGGGGTGGTGGCACCAACGTTCCGGTGCCGGGAGCGGTCATCGCCGGGGTGGCTGTCGGCGCCTGCAGGACGGCATCGGCCAGCATCTCGGCGGCGCCGGTCTTCGGCACTGCATCAGCCGGCGGAATCGATGGCTCGAGCGCTTCGGGTGCCACCAGCGCCGTTACCGGGTTCAGGGTTGCGGCCGGCGCCGCCGCCGATGCTTCGCCCCGCCAGATGCTGGAATCCGGCGTTGTCGCCGCCGCGCGTCGAGACGCTTCCGGTCGTTCAGCGTCGCCGTTGTCGGCTTCTGCCTGCCGAGCGCTGTCGGCAGCGGCATCGCGATCGGCCGCGACTTTCGCACCGGTGACGGGAACGTCTTCGAACAGGGAGTCGGATGTCTGATCGATGAGTCCATCCCAGAGTTGCGAGAGTGTGTCCTGCGCGTCCGTGATGATCGGGCGCGTGGGTGCGTCCATGGCAGTTGCGATGAACAGGGTCAGCAGACCGCCTGTGAGAATACCGATGAGAAAACGCATGCTGGCCTCCTTGCGTCGAACGCTAGAGCTGCGCCACGCCATCGGGCGTGTGGTTCAGATGGATGGCTCGCCATTCAATGGCATCGCCGTGCCTGGCCAGGAGCTCGTCGAGTTCCGTGAGCCAGCGATCCGTACGGTTTTTCGGTCGCGTGCAGACGCCGGTACGAATGTGTCGCGACAGCTCCCTGGCGGCAGCGCGATCGCGAACGGCGATGGCGTAGAGGCCGGCGTCCGGCCGGTCGTCCATGGACGGCGGTACCCGCAGTCGGTAGCGGCGCTCACCGGCGCTTGCCTCCACGAGCCGGGCATCGCAGGACGTGCTCTTCAGCCGTCTGGCGCTGCTCGACAGCACGAAGAGATAAGCGGAGCGCATCAGATCGAAGCTCACCTCGGCACACTCCCGGGAACGGGCCTGGCTGCTGTCGCAGATACCAGCACGCTCGGCGGGCGCCACCCGGAAACCCGAGAGGAGCGCCGGGAGCGCGGGTGAGTAGCCGCCGGCAATGGTTTCCACCGGCGGTGCGCTGCGACCGGGTCGTTGTGCTCCGGACACATAGACCGTGGCAACCTGCTGAGCGGCGTTGCCGTCGGCGTCTGCGAGGAGCAGCGCAAACTGCTGCACCGGGCCTGGCGTGCCGGCATCGCTGGCCATGAGCCTAAGCACCCAGTAGGCGTCTTCGTTTTCATTGGTCAGCGCAACGATCGGCGTCGTCGCGAGTTCGCTCTTGAGGCTGGCGAGCACCCGGGCTTCGTCGGTGCTGGCCCCCGGGGCCAGGTAGACGGGACCGTTCAGACCCTCCGGATGCGCGCAGCGCAGATGTTCCCGCATCAGTTTGGCGATGTCGCGACTGGCCTGAACCGGCAGTGGGCTGTCGACGCTGCCGGTCGGGGCCCCGGAAACCGGTTGGCCGAGGGCGGCGCTTTCCGTTGCCGTCAGACGCCCGCGCCAGCTGTGATTGATGCCGCTCACCCAGACCGACTCGGCGAGATCGATCATGCCGATGTTCAGTTTGTGGTAGCGGGCACCATCGCGCTCGATCTCAACGCCGAGGAGGTAGACGGGATCCTCCATGACGTTACAGCTGTTCGCTCGACTCATGCCCCAGGCGATCCGCACCCCCGATTGCTTCAGGAGCCGCTGGGTGAGGTGCGCTTCCACGGCCTGATGAAGACGGCTGGTCTGATCGGTGGGCTTGCCGCCGGAAAGGGTAACCAGGCGGATCGTTTCCCCCTTGAAGCGGGGATGTTTACCGAGGGTAGCGGACAGCTCCGGGAGCACCTGCGTGTCGAGCCAACGGCCGAGTTCGCCGGTGAGAAGCCCGGAGCTGGCGCCCGCCGGCAGGGCGATGAGCAACAGCACAGTGAGGATCAGTCTTTCAGGAAGCCGCGACATGACGAACGTCTCCGAAGCGGTCGATGACGAGCTCACCACGGCTGACCTGGTTCAGGTGGCGCTCGATCTGGTTGGAAATATGGCGTGGCAGGGCGATACCCCAGCGATAGCCGTCGATGTTGCTGCGTTCCTGGCGCAGGGCGTCGACCACGAGGCCCGGGATCGATGGCAGCAGCAGTTCGTAAACCTGGCCCGGCGAGCTGGCATCGAGAAAGCGATAACTCTCGCTCAGGCTGAGTACGTCCCGTTCCTGGAACGCGTAAACGGTGATGTCACCGCGGGCGATGAGGCGCAGAAAGTCACCATCGGAGGCGAAACGCAGCACGAGGCCTTCCTCTTCGGATTGGCTCGTATCGGCCGCCGCGCTTTCGGCCTCGGTGGGCAGGCTTGCGGCTGACGCCGTAGTCGGCTCCGGCACGGGCTGCGGTTCCGGCACGGGCTGCTGCTGGGCAACAGGCGTCCGCACGGGGGGTTGAACGGCCACGGCCGGCGTCGGTTCCTGAACCGGTTCCGGCGCGGGCATCGGACGCTCGACAACCTGCGTCGGCGTCGGCGTCGGTGTCGGCGCTGGCGGTTGTACCTTCTCCGGTTCTACCTGTGCCGGTTCTAGCGGCGCCTCTACCGGTGTCGACAATGTGGGTGTCGGCGGCTCAGCGGCTGCCACCGCGGGTGAATGCGCCGGAGAAGGCGGCCTTTCGACGGTTGCTGGCTGCTCCGTTGGCGCATCCGTGTTTTTCACGAGCGCGAGAATGGCGATCAGGCAGAAGGCGATGATGGCCATGAACCGCATGACGTCCGCCTGCAGCGATTCGCTGTCTCCGTAACCCTGGTGCCCCGGTGTCATCACTCGGGCGTCCTCCCCGCTACGCGGTCGCGGCCGAGCGCGTCCTCGAGGCGTCGCGTGACGGCGATGAGCTCGTGCATTTCGCGACGGTTGTTGCGGTCGTAAAAAGTGTTCAGGCCCGCGCCGACGGTCATGGTTTTCCCGAGACGCATCAGATAGCTGCCGACGCCGCCGACGATGGTGGTGGTCAGGGCGAGCAGAATGCCGCCGTCGACGAGCTTCTGCAGTACGGATCCGGCGCTGTCTACGAGCGCCTCACCCGGATCGCCGAGGGCAGCCTGCAGGGCGCTGCGCATCCCGACAGCCGTCCAGATGACGCCGATGCCGACGAACAGGTGGATCCACACGTCGAGGAGCTGATCGAGTTCAACCACCTCGGTAAAGGAAGGTTCCTGGTGGTCGTCGAGGATCCGATGCAGTCGGGTGAGATTCATGACGTAGACCGTGAGGATCACTGCAAAGAGCCATACGGAGTGACCGAGGTTCGCGTCGATCCAGCCGCCGACGCTGGCCCGGGAAGACACCGCCGCCTCCGGCGGTGCCACCATGAGGAGCGCAAGGAGCGTCAGCACGATGCCTGTACCGGCACCCCAGCCGAAGCCCCAGCCGCGCTGGGCGGAAGCTTCGACGCCGTCGCTGTCCTGCGCTCCCCTGCTCACCGGACGTCCCCGGCGAGGCAGGCGCGGCAGGTTGCTTCGAGCACAAGGTCAGTTTCCTTCAGGAGCGTGTCGGCCCGATAGAAGCTCGGGGCGTCGTTGCTCGCTCTGAGCAGACCCAGTTCCTTGTCGTGCAGCTCAGCCCGCATATCGGACATCACCTGCTTGCGGATCGGACAGGTCTGCGAGCAGGTGTTGTAGTCGCCCTGCAGCGAGACGAACTTCACGTTGAAGTAGCGGTTGTAGAGACCTTCCGCCTGACGGCGGCTGATGATGCCCATCTCGTGCACCCGCATGAGGTGGTCACTGAAGGCTCTGCGATTTTCCTTGTCGGGATTGGCTTCGGCCAGGGCGAGCAGCGACTGGAAGTAGCTGTCGAACTGATACTCGCAGCCGCTGCCGAGTTTGGTTTCCACCGTGCGCATGGCGCCGTCGAGATCGCTGCGCAGATTCACGGCGCAGTAATCCGGATCGGTGGTGGTACAGGCGGCGGCGAGCGCCGCCAGGGGAATCATGAGCATGAGTTTCATGGCTTTCATGGCGTTTCTCCTTGATGCCGCTTACATGGCCAGCGGGCTGACGAACTCGGACTCGCCGATGGCGTAGGGCGGCGAGGCAATGGGGGTGTCCATGGTGGACTCACCGAAAAGGATTTCCTTCACACCGCTGACCACCGCCGACATCTCCGGCGTGATCATCCCGAAGGACTGGTTCAGCTGCTCCATGAGCGCGGCGCGACCGATTTCCTGCTGCGTGGCGGCGATGAGGAGCGAAGCCTCTTCCATGTCCAGGTAGATGTCCGAGGCGACGACGGCGAGCGACTGGCTGGGCGCGTTCTGACTCGTGGCCACCAGGTCGTAGTACTGCTTGAAACGGTCCGAGAGGCGCACGCCTGACCGGCCCCTGAGTGCCGGGCGGTCTTCCTGTGCGGCCGCGGCGGTCCCGGCTTCACCGAGCAGCGTGTTCTGCAGGGAGGTTGGCGTGGTGCGTTGGCCGAGCTCCTGGCGCAGGCGTTTCTCGAGACTCGAGCGCGTTGAGTTTACGGCCCTTTCCATCTCCGGCAGTCGATCGCTCATGACTTCGAGCATCTCCAGATAGGTGGCACCGAGCTGTTTGGCGATGCGCTCACAACCCTGATCACCGTCTGCGCCCTGGCAGAGACTTTCCGTATACAGCTGTTGCTGCATGTCGAGGCGGTGGATGATCTGCTGGAGGTTGTTCTCCATATCCTCCGCGACCTGGCCGGTTTCCCGGATGTCTTCGAGGACGGTGGTTGGGAACAGGCGCACCACCGGCCCTGAGGACGTGGTTGCCTGAATCGTTGCGGCGCTGAGCAGGCCCCAGGCCGCAAATGCGAGAGCGGCCAGAGCGGCGTAGCGTCGCGCCGGTTGACCGAGTGTGGGTTTCGGGTTCATCGGAATAACCTCCGTTGCGGTTCCAGGCTGCTGCCCTCGTGGCCTCTCCCGGCCCTCAGGCTGCGTTTCGTTTGGCTGGCGCCGCTCGGCGCCGATCGGGCCGTGTGCTCGTCTGTCAGCTGTCCCGATGCTTCACATGGTGGCGGACGGCAGATGAACGGTCCCTGAATCTGGTGGAAGCGGTCATGCTGTGGCTCAGCGTTCCGCCGCAGCCAGATCCGGCTCGAGGGCGATGCGAATGCGCACGGACTCGCCGGGGTCATGGCTCATACGCTTCTCGAAGTACTGCCCCGCGTACTCATAGGTGACGTCGTAGGCGGTCACGTCCTCGACCACTTCGGTCTCGTAGCGCGTGTGGCAGACTTCCCGCTCCCGTGGATAGTCGCGGTAGCTGTTGCGGTGAGAGTTTCTCGCTGCGTCCCGGGCGATGGATGAGCCGGCCAGCGCGCCAACGATGGTGAGCGCTTTTTTTCCGCTGCCGCCGCCGAACTGGTTGCCGACCAGACCGCCGACGATGCCGCCGAGGAGACCGGGGAGAAACAGATCTTCATCGGAACGCCGCCGCTCGTAGTCGTGGCGGTGGGACTCCCGATAGCTCGTTCGCTCCACGCGACACTGGCGCACCGGCTGCTCGACGGTGCGGCGTGTGGTGATCGGATCGACCGACACCACCGGCGCCGAGACGTAATAACTCGACGAGGGCTCCCGCGCTTCGGCCGCCATGGGAAACTGCGCTGCGACCACGAGCGCGAGCAGTCCCGTTCCCGTGAGCCCGCAGCGGAAACTGCTGAGCTGTTTACTGATCATCTGTCCTCTCCAGTGTTCACCCTGAAGAGATGGTAGGCCGGGCTAGCTAAACAGAAGCTGAACGGCGCAGGATGTGGCGGAATCCACCTGAAGAGGGAGAGGCATGGCAGACGCTGATCGTGAGCGCTGGGATGTGCGTTACCGCGGCCGCGAACCGGCTTCCTTGAAGCCGCCGAGCGAACTGCTGCTGACCTTTCTTACGGAGGGCCCTGTCCCGGGCCTGGCACTCGATCTGGCCTGTGGTTCCGGGCGCAACGCCCTGGCGCTTGCGGAGCGCGGCTGGCGGGTGGATGCCGTTGATGTATCGCCTGCCGGGCTGGCGCTGGGCCGCCAGGCGGCGGAGGACCGCAGCATCGAGGGGATTCGCTGGCTTGAAGCTGACCTCGACTCAGCGCCGCCGGTAACGGGCCCCTACGATCTGATCCTCGTCATCCGCTACCTCAATCGAGCGCTTCTTGCGGCGTTGCCCATGTTGCTGGCGCCCGGTGGCCGTGTGCTGGTGGAACTGCACCGCCCGGCGCCGTCCGGGCAGCCCAATAGCGGGCCCAGAAACCCCGACTTTCTGATCACGCCGGAGGCGCTCCGGGCGCAGCTGGCGTCACTCGTCATCGAGCAACTGGCGACGGACGTCGTCGGTGACGGAGATGAACCGGAATTCCTGACCCGGCTTCTGGCACGAGGATAGCTGTATTATATTTTTGACACAGAGTCTTATATAACTTACTTTGAGTCTGGTATTTAAGACCCGGAGTCAGTGATGGCTGATTCGCCGCTCAAGCTGCTGAACGGCTTCTCCTTCAAGGAGAAAAGTCTGCTCATTTCCCTGCTGGCGATCCTCGTGATCTACGGCGGCTATTTTGTCGAGGTCATGCGCGGCAGCACCGAGCGGTCCCTCGAAGCGATGCTCGGCACCATGCTTGCGCTGCTGGTGGCGCTGATCGCCGTGCATGTCATTTTCCACGCGGTCATTGCCCTCGACGACGTCGAAGAAGCAGAAGACGAACGGGACCGGGCGGTCGCCCGGCGCGCCAGCATCTGGGGCTATAACGTGCTGTTCGTCGGCATCATCTGCGTGCTGGGGCGCCTGCTGATCGTCGGCGGCTGGTTGCAGGCAGAGGGGGCGGAAGCCGGGCCGTCGAGCTACGACATCGCCAATCTGCTTCTCGCCGCCCTCGTGCTTTCGGAAGTCGTCTATTACCTGGCGCAGCTGGTTTTCTATCGACGTGGCCTGGTTGCCTGAGCCGGCGTCGTGGGTCGGATAAAAAGTCGGGGCCGGATCAGCAACAACCTGCGCCGGCTCCGTTTCGAGCATGATGAAATGACCCAGCAGGCCCTTGCCGAGCTCATCGGCGTGACCCGGCAGACCGTCGTCGCCATAGAGGGCGACAAGTACTCTCCGTCCCTCGAGGTCGCCTTCCGGATCGCAACGGTTTTCGATGTCTCGCTGGAGGACGTCTTCGCCTATGACCCGGAGGGTTGAGCGAGCGGAGGCTGGTAAACCCCCCGTCAGCTGTTAGTCTTCGAGAGACGCGAGAGGTTGGGGACCATCATGCGGATCCGCACGCTGCGGCGACTGGGCACGGCCGTCGCTTTACTCCTTATGCCCGGGGTCCTCGGGGCCGCTGATTTCGAGCCGGAGCTGGGTTCCGTGGAAACCATGGAGGCGCCCGGGCCGCACTGGTTTGTCACCATGGGCTTCCTGGGCGGTGGCCGAATCTTCGATGGCGACAGCGGCGAAATGCGCGGCAAGGTGAATGTGTCCGACTATACGACGGCCGTTTACCTCGATCGCGAGCGGGGCATGATCTACGTGCCCGGTACCTACTATTCCCGGGGCACCTACGGCGAGCGGACGGACGTGGTGGTGTTCAACGATGCGGAAACGCTGGCACCCGTGGCGGAGGTCGAAGTCCCGAAGAAGCTGGCCGTGGTCTTTCATCGGGCGGTGATCAATCCCATCGGCGATCGCTTCATCGGCCTCTACAACATGACGCCCGCCATGTCGGTTTCTATTGTCGATGTCGAGCGCCGTCGCTTTGTCGGAGAGATCTCGACCGCCGGCTGTGGCTTCGTCTATCCGCTCTCCGGCCGGCGTTTCATGCAGCTCTGTGGCGACGGCACGGTGCAGGTGATCGGTCTCGACCGGAACGGCGGCGAAGCGAGCCGCGAACGCAGTGAACCCTTCTTCGATATCGACGAGGATCCGGTTTTTGACCTGGCGCTGGCGAAGCCCGATGGCTGGTTGCTCGTCTCCTTCGAGGGCCAGGTGTTCGAAGTGACCATGGGGGACGAGATCGAGATTTCCGAGCCCTGGTCGCTGCTCACGGAAGCTGATGCTGCGGAGAGCTGGCGTGTCGGCGGTGATCAGCCGTTTGCCTACAACGCCGAGACCGGCATGCTGTTTACACTCATGCATCAGGGTGGTCCCGATACGCACGAAGACCCGGGCACCGAAGTGTGGGCCTTCAACGTATCGGCCCAGCGGCGCGGTTACCGGCTGCCCCTCGAGGAACCGAGCGGCACCATCGAGGTAAGCGCGGACGCCGATCCTCTGCTTTATGTCATGAGCGGCTTTCCCGCCGGGGTGCACGTGTATCGTGCTGCCACGGGACGCTGGCTGCACACGATTCCAGAGACTGGCATGACGGCCAGCCACATCCAGGCGTTCTGAGGAGGCAGGTCATGAGCATGCTGGAAAAGCTTCACTCGCGATTCTGGGCCGGCGTTGATGCAGGCATAACGCGGGGTACGCGGAGCCTCGCGAAGCGTGTCTCCAGGCGCGGATTCGTCGGCCGTCTGGGCACGCTGCTCGTTGGCGCCGGGGCGCTGCCGCTGCTGCCCGTTGTCAGGGAGGCGGCCGCGGCAACGGCCATTCCGGAAATGGGCGATCCGCAGAGCTGTGATTACTGGCGCTATTGCGCTTTCGGCGGCAATCTCTGCACCTGCTGCGGCGGCACCCACACCTCCTGCCCGCCGGGAACCGAACTGTCGCCGGTAACCTGGGTCGGCACCTGCCGGAATCCAGCGGACGGAAAGCACTACCTGATCTCCTACAACGACTGCTGTGGCAAAGAGATGTGCGGCCGCTGCTACTGCCATCGCACAGAGGGCGACAAGCCCATCTACTATCCGTCCAAGAGCAACAACATCCTCTGGTGCTTCGGTACCGAAAGCCACGCCTACCACTGTACGGTGGCCCTGGTGCTCAGCGAAACGGATACGCCGGGCTGAGCATTGATGGTACGAGCGTTCGTTGTGTTTCTGGGGCTGCTGGCAACGGCCGGCGCCCACCCCGAGGAACCGAAGGTCGCCTACTGGCTCCACTGTGCCGGTTGTCACCTGCTCGATGGCACCGGCGCGCCGCCGGATATCCCGACGCTGATCGCCGAACCCGGCGTCATTGCCGCGCTGCCTGGTGGGCGTGAGTACCTCATCCGCATTCCCGGTGTCGCACAGGCGGGCATGGACGATGCGCGCCTCGCCGGCGTGCTGAACTACATGCTGCAAGCCTTCTCACCGGCTGAATTGCCCGCCCGCTTTACCCCCTTCAGCGCCGAGGAAGTCGGTCGGTATCGCACCCGAGTGCTGAAGGATCCGCTCAAGGCTCGTGAGCGACTGCTCGCTGGTGGCCAACTCGAGGTGGAAGCAGACTGAAACGCAGCCGCCGGTCAGCACAGATGAATCCCGTCGTGCTCTGCACGCTGTTCGCGTGCCTGCTCTGCACACAGAGCGGCAGAGCCGATGATTTAAGCCCCACGGAGCGAGCGCTCTCTGCCGACTACGACGCAGAGATCGAGGTGCTCGCTGCGCGCGCCGATGTCCGCCGGGCTCTGGAGACGCTCGAAACGCTGGAGGCCGGCAACGTCCCGCGGCTCATCGAACTCACCGAGATCGAAGCGCCACCTTTCGGTGAAGGGCCGCGGGGTGAGCGCTTTGCGGAACTGCTCGCTGCGTCCGTCGATGAGATCGAAACGGATGCCGAGGGCAACGTCATCGGCCGCAGAAGAGGGACAGGGGATGGCCAGACCCTGGCCCTCGTTGCGCATCTCGATACGGTGTTTCCTGCTGGTACCGACGTGACCGTGCGCGGACCGAAAGTGGACGACGCCGGTCGCAGACGCTGGTTCGCGCCCGGCATCGGCGACAACAGCCGTGGCCTGGTGTTGCTTCTGAGCCTCGCCGAGACGCTGGCGGCGGCTGATATCCGCACGGTTCACGACGTGCTATTCATCGGGTCGGTCGGTGAGGAAGGTATCGGTGACCTGCGGGGTGTGAAACACCTGTTCCGCGAAGGCGGCCCGCGGATCGATCAGTTCGTCGCCATTGACGGCGGTAACGACCAACGCGTGCTGAACCACGCCATTGGTTCCCACCGCTACCGCCTGAAGATCACCGGGCCGGGCGGCCACTCCTGGGGCGCCTTCGGCATGGCAAACCCCGCGCAGGCCCTGGCCGCCGCCATCGCCGCTTTCGACGAGCAGGCCGCCGCCTTCGTCGCGGAGGGGCCGCGCACCACCTACAACGTCGGGCGCATTGGCGGCGGAACCTCCGTGAACTCGGTGCCCTTTGAAGCCTGGGCGGAAGTGGACATGCGCTCGGCGGCACCGGAGCAGTTGAACGCACTCGACGGATTGTTCCGCCGCAGCATCACCGATGCCGTGGCCGCACACAGCGCGAAGCGCAGCCGTGGCGCACCGCTGGAAGTCGAATTCGAGATGATCGGCCGGCGCCCCTCCGGCATCGTCGACAGCACGATTCCGCTCATCCAGCGGGCAATGGCCTCAGCCCGGTATTTCGGCCTCGAGCCACAGCTGGGCTCGGGTTCTACCGATGCCAACATCGCCATTGCCCGCGGTATTCCCGCAACGACCATCAGCCGGGGTGGTGTCAGCGGTGATGCGCATGCCCTCTGGGAGTGGTGGTCCGACCATGATGTCATGACCGGTTCCAGTCGGGCGCTGCTGCTGTTGCTGGCGGCGGCGGGTATCGGCAACACAAACGATTAAGAAGGAACGACTCATGGCCCGGAGTACCCTCGACGCCGCTGCCCTGGAGGCGGGACTGAATGCCTTGAACGACGCCGGTGGTGCCTGGGCTCTTGTGGATGGCAAGCTCGAAGCCATCTTCTCCTTCCCGGACTTTCTCAGCGCCTGGGCTTTCATGTCCCGTGTTGCCCTCGTCGCGGAGCGCATGAACCATCATCCGGAGTGGTTCAACGTTTACGGAACCGTGCGCGTTGCACTCACCACGCACGACGCCGGCGGGTTGACGACCCTCGATCTCGAACTCGCTCGGGCCATGAACGAGGCGGCCGCTCAGGCTGCACCCTGACCGCTATGACTGTTCCTGCCTTTGGGTAATACTGGCCTTTTCGGACCAGGAACAGTCAGTGGGTTTCGAAATCGTAGTACCCCTTCTCCTCGTGGTCGCCGGCGTTGCCGCCTGGGTCGGCCACAGCGTCGCGAAACGCGCCGCACCCTCCCAGTCGGAACTCGACGAACTCAAGAACGAACTCGAAGCAGCCCGGCAGACGGCTGAAAGCGTGCAGGCTAACGTCAGCGACCACTTCGAGCAGTCGGCCGTTCTCTTCGGCAAGCTGGCGAGCGACTACCGGGAGTTCCTCGAGCACTTTTCCTCCAGCGCGCAGGCCCTGGGGCTGTCGGAAGCCCGAGCCCGCGAGCTGATCGAGCGCGGCTCGCAGCCGTTGCTGAGCCACGATGACTCTGCCGACGCGGCGCTGGGGGAGGCGCTGGAAGGCACCGCCGTCACCACCGAAGCTGCGGCCGCATCTGCCGACGAAAGCGCGAGCCCGGAGGCAGCAGCGGCGAAGCAGGCCGAAGCTGGGGCCGAACCCGCTTCGAGCCTGCAGGCCGAGGCGTCGGAGTCTGGTGAGCCCCGTATCGTCGTCGAGATGCCGGATGATGCCGAGCCCTCGATCGAGTCTGCCTCAGAAGCAACGAAGTCCGAATCTGACGCGGAGCCAGGCACCGGTGCCGGAACGAAGCTGTCGGATGACGACAGCGAAGACAAACGCCAACGCGCTGGTCCCTGAGCCACCGCGCGGCGGCTAGCGGCGTCAGGAAGCCGTCCTGCCGGCGGCGTCCTCCTGAATGAAGCGGGCACCCTGCTCGGCAATCATCACCGTGGGCGCATTTGTGTTACCGGAAGTGATCCGCGGCATGATGGAGGCGTCGACTACCCTCAGCTTGTTAACGCCGTGCACCCGCAGACGATCGTCTACGACGGCCTCCGAGTCAGCACCCATGCGACAGGTACCAACCGGATGAAAGATGGTTGTGCCCAGATCGCCGGCGGCTTTCATGAGCTGCTCGTCCGTCTGGATCTCGATGCCCGGTTTGAATTCCTTCGGCGCGTAAGCTTTGAGAGCCTCGGCGGCCATGATACGTCGGGTGAACTTCAGGCCATCCACGGCCACCTGCCGGTCATAGTCTGTGGAAAGGTAGTTCATGGTGATGGCCGGCGCGGCGTCCGGGTCTGCAGAGCGAATGCGCAGGTGACCGCGGCTCGTGGGTCGCAGGTTGCAGACGGATGGAGTGATCGCTTCGAAGTCGTGCAGCGGAGCGCCGAAGCGGTCGAGGGACAGCGGCTGCACGTGCCATTCGATGTTGGCGCTCGCCTCGAACTCGTTGGAGCGGGCAAAGGCGCCGAGCTGCGACGGCGGCATGGTCAGGGGCCCGGTCTTGAAGAGGAGGTATTCGATGCCCATGGCGGCGCGGCCGAAGAGACTGTTGGCCCGCCGGTTCAGGGTTTTCGTGTTGGAGACCTCGTAGATCGTCCGGATTTGCAGATGATCGTGGAGGTTCTCACCGACCCCCTGCAGATCTCTGCGTACGGGAATGTCGTGTTCGGCGAGGAGTTTCCCCGGACCGAGCCCCGAGAGTTGCAGCAGCTGCGGTGAGGCGATTGAACCAGCGGCCAGGATCACTTCGCCGCTCGCCGTCAGATCCTCGGGTCGGTTCCTGCCGAAGCGGACCCGCACGCCCGTTGCTTCGAGACCCTGATCACCGTCCGCGAGGTGCAGACGCTGAACCAGCGCTTCCGTCCGTACCTCGAGATTGGGCCGGTCGAGGACCGGGCGCAGGAAAGCCTTGGTGCCTGACCAGCGCACCCCCCGTTTCTGATTCATCTGGAAATAGGCGCAGCCGCTGTTGTCGCCGCGATTGAATTCCTCGATGGTCGGGATGCCACACTCGGCGGCCGCCGCCTGCCAGGCATCGAGAATCTCCCAGTTCACCCGCCGCTCTTCCACCCGAAGCTCGCCGCCGCTGCCGTGGAACTCATCGGCGCCGTGCTGATAGTCCTCGGAGGCTTTGAAGACGGGCAGCACCTCCTCCCAGCTCCAGCCGCGATTGCCGAGCTGGGCCCAGTGATCGTAGTCACTCTGCTGGCCGCGCATGTAGATCATGGCGTTTATGGACGAGCAGCCGCCGAGCACCTTGCCGCGGGCGTAGCCGATACTCCGGCCGTTTAGTCCGGGGTCCGGTTCGATGTCGAAGCACCAGTCCGTGCGCGGGTTGCCGATCGTATAGAGGTAGCCGACGGGGATGTCGATCCAGAAGTAATCGTCTTTCTTTCCTGCCTCCAGGAGCAGCACGCGTTTGCCGGGATCGGCGCTCAAGCGGTTGGCGAGCACGCAGCCGGCGGTGCCGGCGCCGATGATGATGTAGTCGTAGCTGGGGCTTGCATCCATGCCTGCACCATACCCGATCGAGCCACTGGCGGGGCGCCTCATTCTGGAACGGCACGTTCACTTTGGTGCCGCGAATTGGTCGCTGACAGTGCACGGAAACTACAGAAGATGCTGCGCTTTGGCGGGGCGTTCCGAAGGTTTAAGCGAGGTATCGAATTGGCCCCGGGATTGCATTACGGAGCCTCGAGCGGAGATTCGGTTGCACCCCGGAAGGGGATCACCGGACAGGGGAGGACCGCTGGAACGTAAGGCAACGACGAACACACGGCATACGCAAGGAGCGAAGCGCCATGGCTGAGCAGAGCTTACCGGTCAACATCCGGAGCAAGAAGGTCCCCACCCTTTACGAAGCGGACGAATCGAAATACGTGGGTCCGCATCGCTGGCAGATTCAATGGTGGGCAAGGCTCACCCGCCGGCTCATGGCCCGCCGGGCTTACACGCGCTGGCTGGATGCGGCCTGCGAAGAGATCCGCATTACCGGTGCTGAGCACCTCGACGTCATCAACGGTCCCTGCGTATTCATCGCCAATCACACGAGCCACCTCGATACGCTGCTCGTCCACCACGCAGTTCCCATGCACATCCGGGCGAGGCTCTATTTCGGGGCCGCCCAGGACCGCTGGTTCGTGAAGGGCAAGAAGAAGCTGACGCTCAAGCCCTGGTACCAGTCACTGGTGCTCGGCAACTTCCCTATTCTTCGCGGTGGGGGTGCCCGGGCACTGTCTTATGCGCACTGGCTCCTGAGCCGTGGCCAGCACGTGTTCCTCTTCCCGGAAGGTACCCGGGCGATGAACGGGGAACTGGGCGAGTTCAAACATGGTGCGACGCTGCTGGCCCTGGAAAACGGGGTTCCCGTGGTGCCGGTTTATCTTTCCGGTCTGCGGGACATCCGCCCCAAGGGCAGCCGTGAGGTGCGTCGTGGTCGGGCGGGCATCGAATTCCTGGAACCCGTTCGCTTCTCTCCGGGAAGCGATGCATCGGCGGCCACCGCCCTGCTGCAGGAGCGCATGGGTGCCGTCCATCGACGCTACGTCCCGGCCGCTGAGCCTGCCGAAAGCAGTGCCGGGGCCGCAGCCGCCTAGCCTTCAGTAAACGCGCAACCCGCCGAACTGCCTGCGCACTCGGCGGTCGAGCCACCAGTAGCCGAGACCTGCTCCCGAGATCAGGCAGACAATGATGCTGACCAGGAACCAGGTCAGGGGGATCCGTGGGCCTTCTGCCGCGAGGGTTTCCTTGAGTGCAGCGTTTTCGGCTTCCAGACCGGGCAGGCTTTCGATGCCCGCCTCGGCTTCAGCGAGCGCGCTGCGCGCGCCGTCCAGCGCTTCGGTCAAGGTGCCGTTCTCGGTGCTGATTCGTTCCAGGTCTCCCTCCGCTCTGGCCAGGGCAGCCTCTACGGTAGCCAGTCGGCGCCTGGCCGGTTCCCGCTCGAGGACATAGGCGGTTTTGACCCAGCCTTCGTCACCATCTTCCGTCCGGACGCGCACCGACATCAGCGCCCGTTCCAGGATCTCCAGTCGAGCGCCGCTGACGAGGGTCCTCAGCGAGCGTCCCGTGGTCTCCTCAGTGGCGTAGAGACCAAGCCGGAGCTCATCGGTGACGTAGACCACGTCGGCTTCCCCGGCGTGTACTGACAACGCTCCGAACAGAAGACAGATTGCCATCCAGAGCTGCGACCGTGCCCCGTTGGCTCTCGCGATCGACCGTTCCTGCCCGGAGCAGCGGAACGTGACGACTGGCCGGTTCATGGCCCGGTGGTCTCCTGCCGGGTCTGCCAGGGCCGCGCAGCGCGATAGCCGATTTCGTCGAGGGCGCTGTCGAGCGCGGCGCTGGTGAAGGCGCCGCTGCGACCCAGCCTGGCGACGAGGCTGTCGAGTTGGTAACCCTGCGCTCTCAGGTTGCTGGCAAGGTCATGGAGTACAAGAACGGCGAAGGCCGTGTTTGCACCCTGCGAGGGTTCCGCGAGGTGGCCACCTTCCCGACGGGACCAGTCTGCGAGACGGGCCAGCGCGTCCTCGAAGCGGCGCTCGCTGATGCCGCCGGTACGGCGCAGTACTTCCAGGGAATAAAACTCGGCCAGCCCCTCCACGAGCCAGTCGTCGCGACCTCCTGGTGTGGCGCCCATGGCAACATGGACCAGTTCGTGGAGCAGAGTGCTGGTTGCGTTGCCGCTGATGAGCGGCCGCTCCGGGTGCAGGTAGAGTGAGCCGGGTCCGGAAAGACCGCCACGCCACATGTCGCGGCCGCTGCCGACGATCAACAGCCGCTCCGAGAATCTGGGGAAGATCGCCACCAGATCCGGGAGCGTCCAGCGCAGGAAGGCGAGCGTGTCCTGACGCCGGAAACGCTCGCCCACGGGCGCGGCAACGGCCACCCGGCGGTCGGCGATGCGGTCCCGGCGCACGCCGATCTCGCCGGCAGCCATCCAGCCAACGGGGCGGGGAAAAATCCGCGCGCCGGTGATGCTATGCACCGGCTGGTTCGAAGGTCCGTAGGGGGTTTCGAAGCGCCAGCCTTCAGGCCCTGATAGGCGGAGCGTTGCCTCTGCCACACTCCCGGCGACCGCCCGGGCTTTGGCCGGTGGAAAGAGGTCGTCGAGGCGCAGGACGCCCCAGCGCTCCGTGAGCCTGGCGTCGTGTACGGAGCCGCGCAGGCTGTCCACCATGGCCAGATAACGGAGCTCGCCCCCGGCGGTGGGAACCCGCCAGCGGATCCGGTCATCGGCGGCGCTCACCCCGGGCCCCGCCGCGTTGGTGAAGCGGTTTTCCGGAGCGTTGAAGTCGAGGACCTTGAGGATGGAGCGGGACTGGGAAACGATGATCCGCACCTCGGCGGATGCGCTTTCCGGGAGCAGGCGGGCTTCGAAGCGAAGCTCGTAGCCCGGCGCTTCTCCGGCGCTGGCCCCGCAGGCGGCGAGGCCGACGCACAGGGCAAGCAGGAACAGGGTGCCCTTCAGGAACTGCGGCACGTTGTCGGAACCCCGGTCCATGGGCTCTTCCCTATCCGAAGGCCTAGCGGATGCGGCCGCCGATGCTGATGCTCGTGCCCATGCCAGGGCTGCCCCAGCCGCCGCTGTAGGAACTGAAGCCGACGCTGCCGTAGATCTGTGGATCTTCGCAGCTGGCGAGAAGCAGGCAGAGCCCGCTGACAACGAGCCCTCGCAGGGTGAATTGCAGTTGCTTCATGAGTTCTCCTCAGTCTCCCTGGTCGTCGAAAGGCCAGGTCTGCAGGGCGATGCCTGCGCCTGATGGATCGGCAATGAGTGCCACCTGACCGCCAAGGGGGCGATCCTGGGCCTCCACGTAAACGGTGCCGCCGAGTGCTTCCACCCGGGCCGTGATGGCCGCTGGATCTTCCACCCGGATGTAGGTCACCCAGACGGGGCGCTTCTCATTGAAGGGGTGGGCCATGACGCCGACGGTGGGTTCGTTGTTGCGGGTCAGGATCCGATAGCTGCGCGCATCGTCCACGGCGACGTCTTCGCGCTCGAGGCCGACGACGGTTTCATAGAAGCTGCTCGCGGCGCTGACGTCCGTGGTCCAGAGTTCATCCCAGAGGAAGTCGCCGAAGCCGGGCTCGTGCGGTTCCGGGTCGCCGTCCCGCGTTTCCACCAGCGCCAGCAGCGCCCCTTGAGGGTCGACGACAATGGCCATGCGCCCGCGATCGGCAACGTCTGTGGGTGGGGTGAGCACTTCACCGCCGTTCTCCGCGAAGGCGGCGCTGGCACTGTCGACATCGGCAACGGACATGAGCACCACCCATTGCGCGATATCGTCCGCGTCGTTCTGCAGCCGGGCTTCGTTCACCATGCCGCCGATGAGCCGGCCGTTGTGCCGGATAAGGCTGTAGGCATCTTCACCGCCGAGATTGAACGCGGCGCCAACACCTTCGAACTCCCAGCCGAAAAGTTCTTCGTAGAAGCGTCTTGATTCTGCCGGTTTGTCAGAGATCAGATCTCGCCAGATGATCCGGCCCTCGTCGTGTTCCCCGGTGGGTGCGTCCGTGACCGCGGGCAGACGCAGGTTCGTCGCCGTGCAGCCCAGGGCTCCCACGGCGAGCAGCGCGCCTAAAAGCATCCAGTTGCTCTTCAATCCCGTTCCTTGCTTCCAGATAATGACGCGGATGCTAACCCAAGTTCACGCCAGGATGCGCGCGCCCGTTCCCTGGCTCCCGTTGCCACTGCGCGCAGGCCTGCTGCTGGGACTGCTGATCGTTGCAGCGATGGCGCAGGGCGAAGAGGGCGACCTCGACGATCTGGTCAATGTGAGCTACATCCATGCGGCGATTTTCGGGACCGGCACCTACGCCCTCAACAACCGCCGGGTCACCATGCTGAAGATTCCCTTTGCCTGGAAGCAGCGGCCGGCAACGCCCGAGTCCGTGGGTTGGCGCTGGCTGGCCCCCGTGGTGCTTGGCTATGACGATCTGTCGGAGATCGACTCGGACATCATCGAGGCGCTGCTGCCGGACAAACTGGTCACCCTCTCAGCTATGCCCGGTGTGGAGTTCATCTATCCGGTCAACGAAAACTGGTATCTCAAGCCCTTTGTGGAAATCGGCGGCGGTCGGGATTTTTCCGCCGAAGAGAATTTCGCCCTGACTCAGCTCGGCGTCCGCAGCCTGTCCCGCTGGGATCTGAACGAACGCTGGGCCTTTCACCTTGGTGCAGCCCTGCGCTGGGCCGCGGAGTATCAGTTCCGCTCGGAGGACTCCACGGCCTTCGGCATCATCGATATCGGCGGTGACATCCGCCGCAGTGTGCCCTGGCGGCTGTTCGATCAACCGACCAACGTCGGCGCCTACTACATCTACCAGCGGTTCCTGCCGCGCTGGACCTTTGGTGAGGCGGATGACTGGGATGGCAGAGCCATAGAACTGCACGAGTTCGGCCTGAGCCTCGGCGTCGAGCGGGGGCGGCGGATCCTGGGTATTCCCGTGAAGCGTGTGCGCGTCGGTTACAAAAAAGGTGGCCAGCTCCAGGGCTGGACCATCGGCACGGAGTTTCCTTTCTGAGCAGCGCCGTCGGTACCCTGCTCGGCAGGGCGGCCGTTCAGTGCTCCGTTACCCGCTCGGCCGAAGCCGGTCAGAGCACATAGTAGTCCGGCAGATCGTCTGCCGTGATTCTGCGCGCGTTCCTGAGCGGGTTGTGGCCGAAGTAGATGTCCTCGCCAACGAGCTTGGCGCCTGCTCCGGCGGGCCAGACGGTAAGCAGCTGCGTGGTCGTCAGGATCAGATCGTCGTCGGCGACCGGTGTGCCGTCGAGTTCCGCGAGCCCCATGGCCTGCGCGGCCGCACCGGCGTAAACCTGTTTGACCTGACCTTCAGTGATCACCCCATCGTCATCGACGAAGATCCGCTCCACGACCACCTCGAACTGGTTGCCACCGCCGGCGATCATGTTCTCGTAGAAGCCGCGCACGGCGGCTGCACCTTCGAGCACAAAGGGGTTTTCGTTCCAGAAGTGATAGACGGGCTCCGCGATCAGCGTGTCCATGAGCGGGTCGATCTCGCCCCGGATTTCATGGGCCATGTGCCTGGCCACCTCCGTGAGGAGCTGGCGGTGCAGGGCGTTGTCGGTGGCGGCGGCTCTGGCCTCGAGGGGCAACCAGCTCGCGTGTGGGTCGATGAGCGGCATGTCCGTGTTCCTAGCGAACGCGCTGCGGGTAGGGCGGCGGGCGTTTGCCGTGCTCGTCCGTGAAGTCGAACTCCTCAGCCAGATCCTCCACCCACTGGATGCTGCCGCTGCGGCTCATGAGATCGTCCGCGGTCAGAAGGGCAATGGCAGCGCGACCGACGAAGGTTGGCGTCTGCATGCCGGAAAGGTCCATCTCCCGAACGGCAGACGCATCCTCGATGAACTCCGTGGAGACGGCGCCCGGGTAGAGCACCACGGCGGCCACCCCTTTCGGTTCCAGCTCGATGGCCATATCCGCCGTGAGGCGGTCGAGACCGGCCTTGCCGGCACCGTAGGAGCTCGAAAAGTGATAGCTCTGTCCGCCTGGCGAGGAGACGTTCAGGATCGCCGCCCCTGGACCTGCTGCGAACAGTAACTTTGCCGCGTGCCAGCTGGCCACGTAGTGGGCTCGAAGGCCGATGCCGACCTGGTCGTCCCAAACCTGGATCGGATGATCCCAGAAACCGCCGCCCCAGGCCGGCGGATCGGGGATCTTGTAGACGTTGTTGACGAGGATATCGATGTGGTCGACTTCTGCGCCGATGCGGGCGAAGAGGGCGGCGATGGCGTCGTCGTTGCCATGATCGCATTGAATGGCCCGGCCCTCGCCACCGACCTCCGTGATCAGGCGCGCCGTCGTATCGATGGTGCGCTCGCCCTCACCCGTGGTGCGCCCTGTTACGTAGACGGTCGCGCCGGCAGCGCCGAGCGCCAGCGCAATGGCCTTACCGATGCCGCGGCTTGCCCCCGTTACAACGGCGATCTTGCCTTGCAGGCTCTTCGACTCCCCCATGAATACTCCCCTTGGTCCCTAGCTGCCCCTGTAGCTTATCACCAGCGCATGGTTACGGTAGCGCGGACGGTCCGGGGTTCGAGGGGATGGAAGTGCACGTCTTCGATGCCGTCCACGGGCTCGTCGGGCAGCCTCGAGGCGTAGAAGTAGGAGATGTCGTTTCTGCGCGAATTCAGCAGATTGAAGACGTCCACCCGGGCGGCGAAACGCCGTTGCTCCCAGCCGACACCCGCCGACAGCAGCGTCGAGGGTTCGCTGCGCACGGAGTTGTCCTCCACGAGCGGTGCCTCACCGAGATAGCGCAGCCGGGCGCTGGCGCTCCAGCCGTTGGCCCAGCGGGCGTTGGCCCCGAGCACGAAGGTAGACTCCACGGCCCCGGGAATTTTGTCGCCGCCGCCCTGATCGACTTTGAAGCTCGCGTCCGTGTAGGTGTATTCGCTGTGCAGGGCCAGCCAGTCGGCAGCCTGCCAGAAGGCCGTGAGTTCGAGACCAACACGCTCCGTGGCATCGCTCGCCTCCGTCGTTGCTCCGTCGCCGAGGTAGACGAGCTCCGAGTCGAGCTCCAGGGCGAAGAGTACGGCGGTGGCGTTGAAGACGCTGCCCTCCTCGAAGCGGACGCCGAGCTCGGCGCCTTCGGAGTCCACGACCACGGGCGATGGGTCGGCGGCAGATCCGTCCGGGCCGACGGTGATCGTCGCGCCGCGCACATCGTTTGTGTGAAAGCCGCGTCCCCAGTTGGCGTAGCCTTCGAAGCGTTCGCTGAAGCGGTAGCTGGCGGTGATTTTCGGGGCAACCACGCCGTCGTTGCCGGTTCCGGAATTGACCGTTTCGAGCGCGTTGACGTCCCAGTCGAAATGATCGCCGCGCAGACCGAAGATGGTCCGGAAGCGTTCCCCGAGGAGCATTTCCACCTCGCCGTAAACGCCTGCCGAGAACAGCTCGACGCTGTCGTCGCGCAGGGTTTCGTTGCGCACCCTTGCGGTGGTGCTGTAGAGGCCAACCTCTTCAATGTCGTCGTAGCGGAGTTCGCCGCCCCAGCGGAAGATGAGGTTTTCCCGGCCGAGAAAAGTGCCTGGCGAACCATCCACTCGACCACCCCAGACGCGGCGTTTATCGCGCTGTTCAAACTGGTCGCCCGTGTCCGGCCGTTCGAGGAGGTAGGTGAAGTTGCTCCAGAGCGTCATCTCGTAGTCGATGACGTAGAGGGTGCTGTGCCAGTTTTCCGCATCGTAGGCGACGGTGAAGGAAGAACGCGACGTGTCGCCGCCGAGGGTCGGGTCGATGGACCCATAGCGGGAGATGAGGCCGGCTTCGACGGCGCGCTCCGGAATCTGATCGGTGGAGTCCCAGCTGCCGTCGTAACCCATGAGCGCAAGGCGCATTCGGCCCGGACCGAGATCGAAGGCGTAGCTCGCGTAGCCCTTGAAGAGCTCGAGGTTCTCCGGATCTTCCCAGGGTCCGTCGTAGCCCGTGGCCGTAATTGCACCGGTCAATGTGCCGGAGCCAGCGTCTGTGGACCCGGCCAGGAGCCCGCGCAGATAGTTGTCTTCGCCGAGGGTCAGCAGTGCGAGGGATTTCGGGAGAGTTTCGTACAGCTTGAATTCGGAGCTCGCGGCGGAGGCGAAATCGCCAACCTGCGCCGAATAAGGCCCTTTGCGGAATTCGTTGCGCTGCACGAGCTCGGGAATGATGAAGTTCAGGTCCAGATAACCCTGGCCGTGGCCATGAGTGCGCATGTTGATCGGCACACCGTCCACATGCACGGAGAAATCGGTGCCGTGATCGAGATTGAAGCCCCGGGCGAAATACTGATTGGCTTTGCCGGTCCCGGAGTGCTGCGTGGCGACCATGCCCGGGATCGATTCCACCAGTTCGCCGACTCGAAAAAGGGGCGGCAGCCGAATGTCGTCGTAGGCCACCTGCCCGTGACTGGCTGCCTGGGTGACGCCGAGACGCTGTTCTGCCCGACCGAACACGACCAACTCCTCGATCACGGCATCGCTGCCGTAAGCCTTGGCAGCAGGTTCCAGAACCAGGACGGCGAGCATCGTCAGAACCAGGCGCTGACAAAGCGGGTTTGGCACGGGTGTCCTTTTAATGCTGATGTTCAGGGACTGGCGGTTTTAACACGCTCTCTTTTGTAACAACCACCGCGCTCGCTTCGGAAGTTCCGAGGCTTTCGTCTTCTATCCTAAAACGATCCCGGTCAGTCCTGAGTTCAGGCCGCCGCTTCGATGTTCTCCCCAAGGGCCCGGGCACGTTCCAGGCGGCTGGCCTCGTCTTTCGGCAGGTGTTTCCAGGCGAGGGTCAGACAGGTGAGGGTGACGGCAAAGATGCCCATGGCAACCGCAATCGCCGATTGCAGGGCGGCGGCCTGATCCATGCCGGAGTTCATGAAGCCGTCGGACAGCTGGCCCATGAAGTAAGGGCCGAGGGCGAGGCCGATGAAGGTGTTGACCAGGATGTAGTAGGCGCCGGCGATGGCACGCATGCGCGGCATCACCAGGTCGGCGGCCGTGCTCGGCGGGATTCCGGGCCAGGCCGCGCTGAACAGGTGGTGAGCCAGATTCAGGGCGAAGGCGAGCATCAGGTTGTCCGTGTAGATCATCCACAGCACGAGGGGGATGGTGCCGGCGACGGCGATGTAGCCGACGATCAGCCGCCCGGCCGGATGGCGCCGCTTCATGCGGTCGCCGAGCATGCCGCCGAGGGTGACCCCGAGCCAGCCGCCGATGGCGCTGCCGAGTCCGATGTAGAGACCCACTTCCGTGGCCGTGGTGTCGTGCAGGCGCAGCAGCAACGGCGCGGTCCAGAAACCGACTCCGTAGGTGACGAAGGAGATCGTCGGAAAGGCGATCATGGTGTAGATCATGCCTTTCGAGCGGAAGATCATGCCGAAGGTGGCAGGGTCCCGAGCGGCGAGAGATTGGGCCCAGGAAAAGACCACGTAAACGCCGATGCCCATGGCCAGCCATTGCGGGATGTTGTCCGTGAGATAGACGAGCAGCACCGAGACGGCCGTGATCGCGACGGCGGCAATGGCATTCAGACGCAAGGACGCACCGGCCCGGGCGAGCCCCGGCAGATTGAACAGCGGCAGCATGGCGAGCATCTCGTCCTTGAGCACGCCCCAGGGTGCCGGATGCTCTTCCGTGACGAGCCCCTCGCTGATGCCGCGCTTCGGTTCCCGCAGCGTGCGGACCCAGAGCGCCATGAGAATGCCGGGGATGCCGACGGCCATGAAGGCAACGTGCCAGCCTTTGAGGCCGAAGGGCGCCTCGGTGGCAACCGGGTAAGCGTTGGCCCAGTTGTCGAGGATCAGTCCACCGAGGAACAGGCCGATGCCGCCGCCGATATACACGCCGGAGGAGTAGATGCCGATGACCGTGGCCCGGAGCCGGGTCGGGTAGTAGTCCGAGAGCATCGAATAAGCCGCCGGTGAGGCGCTGGCCTCGCCGATGCCGACGCCGATACGGAACACGGCGAGCACCGGGAAAGATCGTGCCAGCCCAGACAGCGCCGTCATGAGGCTCCAGAACATGAGGCCGAGGGATATGAGGCTGCGCCGGACCCAGACATCGGCGAAACGGGCCAGGGGGATGCCGAAGACCGCGTAGAAAACGGCGAACACCGTGCCGTAGAGGAAGCCCATCTGCGCATCGGTAATGGCCAGGTCGGCTTTGATGTCTTCAGCGAGAATCGAGAGGATGTTTCGATCGATGAAGTTGAAGACGTAGACGATCACCAGCACGGCGAGCACGTAGTGCGCGTACCAGCCACCCAGCTTTGTCTCGCGGCCGCCTCCGTCTTTGCCGTCGGCCGCTTTGTCAGAGCCGCTCTCTGCGTTGCTCATGAGCCGGGCTCCCCTCCCTCTGGCGCTCTGTGCGGCTCAGGTGATACCAGGAAATCTCTGCAGGCGCCATAACAGAAGGTGCCTGATGGGTGTTGGCCGATCTGTCGGACCTGGTGGGTCGCTACTCCGGCGTATACCAGATGGCGGAGGTGTACGCGCGTTCCTGGGTAATGGTTTCCACCCCTTCCGGCGCTTCGACGCCGAAGCGAACGGTCTCGTAGGTGGTCCAGCGTGGCGTCGGTATCTCGATGACCCGGGCGTAATAAAATGCGCGCTGCTCCGGATCGAAGGCCGGGTCTTCCCAGACGGTGATCAGCTCCGCAGCCCCGATCGTGTTGAAGTAGCTGGCCGTCTCCACGTCGACCGTGTTGCCCACGGCCGGCAGCTTGCCGTCGTTGCCGGGCTCGCGGTCGCCGCTCCAGACCACGTCGTACACCTGCTCGTGGGTCCGACCCCGCTCATCGAGCCAGCCCTTCACGATCTGTATGCGATCGAGGTTGGCGCCGATCGGGTCCCGGAGCGCATAAACGAGGAAGCTCGGCGCAGCGCCTGCCGGCCTTTCCCGGAGATCGCCCCCCATGGGGACGCCTTTGTCATAGCCGGCGATGGCTGGTGCGCGGCTGCCCGCGTCGGCTTCCGTAAACTCCCAGCCGCCGAAGAAGCGCACGCGCATGCGCGATCCGGTGGTGGCGTAAACCTCCTTGCGCTCCATGGCATCGAAGATGGCCTCGCGGCTGTTCTCTTTCGCCCATACTGCTGCGAGTCCTGCGGCCACCTGTTCCCAGCCGTAGATGCAGGTGCCTTCGAAGCAGCCCACGGGATGCTCCATGCGTTCCGGGCCCGGTTCCGTGCCCGAGTGTTTGCCGAAGAAGTTGTCTTCCTGCGCCGTGGCCAGCGCCGTATGGCTGTCCGTGGAGCCGACGAGACCGAACTTGTAGGGATTTACCCCCAGGCGCTTCTCGATGAGCAGGCCGCGCTTCAGTGCTTCCCGGGCATATTCACCGGCGAGCATCTCGTCTTCCTTCAGCGCCGAGAGGCTCAGGTTGCCTTTGTCCCAGGTCTCGTAGTCAGCGAATTCGTCGTTCGGTGAGAGAAAAGGGTGGGTTTCACCGTCGCCCTTGATCTGCGTGATCTCGTAGAGGGGCTCCCAACGGATCCGATTCATGGCGTACTCGCGATCCACGCGCTTGCCCTGATAGCTTTCCGTGAGCGGGAACATGATGCCGTTCGACAGGTTGCCGTTGTGGGCGAGGGCCAGCACGTCGCCACCGGTTTTGTCCTCGTAGGCGGCCATCCACTTCCAGAGTTCGCGTGGATCCGGACTGCCGTACGGTTCGGTCATGGTGAAGGGTTCAACCTGGTTGGCGCGATCGATGCCGTCCCGGAAGATCACCACCCGATGCATGTTGTTGCCGGACACCAGGCTCGTCCATTCGTAGCCGATGAAAGCACTGAAGGTGCCGGGGTCGTTGGCATCTTCCGCGGCCTCCATGATCCGCTCCCAGGTGTCCTGATAGTTTTTAGTCCCTGGCAGGATCTGCAGTTCTTCGTCGAGCGCGTTGGCGGAGAACTTTTCGATGATGTAGAGGGCGGCGTCCACACCGTCGCGTCCCCCTGCCCGGACTTTCCGGGACAGCTCGGCGCCGATGGCTGACCGGGTGATGTCCGGGTCGGCTTCGTAGAGCATCGTGAAGAGACCCATGTTGTCCGAGTGATCGGAGACCACCAGCCAGTCGAGGGGGCGGGACAGGCGGGCCGGGGTGCCGGTGGAGGAGTTGATCTGTCCGCCTTTGGCGAAGTGATAGGCGTCCTCCGGATTGAGCCGCGCACCGAAAGCGCCGGCGTCCATGGACAGCTGCGTGTGCAGGTGGGTATCGCCCCAGAGGAGCTCGTTCGGGAAGTGCCGGTTTGCGTAGGGTGAGAAGCGATTCTCCGGAAAGGCGTTTTCCAGGCTCTCGGCGCTGGGTGCTGGTTCCGCCGCGAAGGTCTGCTCGATGGGCAGCCCGGCGACGATCAGCGCTGCGGCGGTGAGCGTGGAAAAGGCAGCCGTGCGCCAGGAGAGGAGGCCGCGAGTTCGCCGAGGGCCTGCCTGCCGGTGGATAGCCCGTGCGCTGTCGCCTGGTCTGGCGTTGAACATTCCCATCCCCCTCACCTGTTCGCTGCCTCGATGAGAGCACAGTGCTCAAAAGGCTGCCAGTGCGAAGTGCCTTGAGCCCCTGCGAACCTTGCGTCATTGTGTGGCGACGTGCGTTCAGGGCGAGAGGAGCGGAGGAGCATCATGAGCACCGTACAGAAAGAACTGGCAGGCGCCGCCGTTGAGGACATTCCCCTCGAGGCTCTCGACGTCAGTGAGGCGCATCTCTACGAGAACGACAGCTGGCGCCCTTACTTCGCCCGGCTCCGTCGGGAAGCGCCCGTGCACTACCTCGCTGATAGCGCCAACGGCGCCTTCTGGTCCGTGACCAGCTGGCCGCTCATCAAGGAGGTGGACACGAGTCACGGCGTACTCTCCTCGGCGAACGGCATCTCCATTGTCGATCCGCCGCAGGACAGTGAGCGGGCCCAGCGCGAGTCTCAGTTCAACTCCTTCATCTCCATGGATCCGCCGGAGCATGGCGCGCAGCGCAACACCGTTCAGCCCGCTGTTGCACCGCGGAACCTCGCGCAGCTCGAGCCGCTCATTCGCGAGCGGGCCGCGGACATCCTCGATAACCTCCCGGTGGGTGAA
Organism: Pseudomonadales bacterium; assembly: GCA_965230005.1. Taxonomy (GTDB): domain Bacteria; phylum Pseudomonadota; class Gammaproteobacteria; order Pseudomonadales; family Azotimanducaceae; genus SZUA-309. The sequence continues at coordinate 2,954,531 of OZ245934.1, read as the reverse complement.
ACCTTCGACTGGGTCGATCGGGTGTCCGTCGAGCTCACGGCCCGGATGCTGGCAACGCTCTTCGACTTTCCCTATGAAGACCGACGCAAGCTCATCTACTGGTCCGATACGATCACGAACGTGCCTCAGGTGACGGGCGACGACTCCATCGACATGGAAAAGCGCCATGAGGATCTCATGGAGTGTGCGGGGACGTTCTTTCAACTCTGGCAGGACCGCGCGGCGGCCGAGCCGAAATTCGACCTCATCTCCATGATGGCCCACGGCGACGCAACGAAACACCTCGGTGAGAACCCGCTCGCCTTTCTCGGCAACGTCATGCTGCTCATCGTCGGCGGCAACGACACCACGCGAAACAGCATCAGCGGTGGTGTTGTGGCGCTGAACGAGAACCCGGATCAGTATGCAAAGCTGCGCTCGAATCCGGGCCTCATTCCGAACATGGTGTCGGAGATGATCCGCTGGCAGACGCCCGTCATCCACATGCGCCGGACGGCGCTTCAGGATCTCGAGCTTGGCGATCAGAAGATCGCGAAAGGGGACAAGGTGGTGATGTGGTATCTCTCGGGCAATCGAGATGACGACGTCTTCGAGGACGCAGACGCGTTCCGCATCGACCGGCCGAACGCCCGGCAGCATGTCTCCTTCGGCTACGGCATCCACCGTTGCATGGGTAACCGCCTGGCCGAGATGCAGCTGCGCATTCTCTGGGAAGAGATTCTCGAGCGCTTCGAGAAGGTCGAGCTGGCCGGCGAGGTGGAACGGGTACCGAACAACTTCATTCGCGGGATCCGCGAAGTGCCCGTGCGCGTGATCCCGCGCTGAGGGGAACGGCGCCCGCTGGGGCGCCGACACGCTCTGTGGAGGGGGCTCCCTCTGCGGGAAACGGAGGCTAGGAGGATCCCAGCGTGAGCAGGTTCTCCACGGGTCGGTAAGGTGCCTCGAGGCGCTCGAGGTGCTCCGCGGAGAGTTCGAGCCGCGTTGCCGCAACCAGCTGCTCGAGCTGCGGGACTTTCGAAACACCCACCACGGGACTGGTCACCTCCGGCTTCGACAGCAGCCAGGCCACGGCGACCTGCGCGGGCGTTGCGCCGATCTCTTCAGCGACGTCGGTCACGGCCGCGGCAACGGCAAAGACGTGATCGCCGCGATAGAGGCTTTCCGTGCGGGCGCGATCCTGCCCCTGGGAACGGTTCGTGGATCCGGCGTCGAAGCTGCCCTTGAACGTGCCTGCGAGGATGCCCCGGGCGAGCGGGGACCAGGGCATGAGGGCAACGCCCGTCTGCGCACAGTAGGGATTCATCTCCCGCTCTTCTTCCCGGTAGACGAGGTTGTAGTGATTCTGCATGGAGACGAAGGGCGTCCAGTTGTTCATCTTCGCCGTGAGCTGAAGTTCGGCGAACTGCCAGGCGAACATTGAAGAGCCGCCGAGGTAGAGCACCTTTCCGGCTTTCACGACGTCGTGCAGCGCTTCGAGCGTTTCCTCGATGGGGACCTGGGCCTGCCCGGGAATGCCGTGCGGGTGTCGGTGGATGACGAGCTGGTCCACGTAGTCGTGGCCGAGCCGCCGAAGACAGGCGTCCACGCCCTCCATGATGTGTTTGCGCGACAGGCCGCCCTGATTGGGGTTCCTGCCCATGGGCATGGAAACTTTGGTCGCGAGGAGGTACTCGTCGCGGGGCAGCAGTTCTTTCAGGAGTGAACCCACGACTTCTTCACTGGCGCCAAGACCGTAGATGTCCGCGCAGTCGAAATAGTAGAGGCCGTGGTCTATGGCGGCTTTGAAGATCGGCCGCGCCTCGTCGAGGCCGAGGGTCCAGTCGCCCTGATGGCCACGACCGGGCACGCCGAAGTTCATGGTGCCCAGGGTGAGTCTCGGCACCCGGAGGCCGCAGTTGCTGCCGAGCTGCACCGTATCAAGTCGCGTGTCCGCCATCACCGAAAGTCCTCAGAACGGGGAGGCGAGCATCGCATAAGTGACAGCCTGCGGTGAATCCCCGCCGCGGAGCACGCCGGGCGAGGCGCCCTCGGTGGCTTCAGGAGTCGGCGCCTGCGGGCTCCGGATCGAACATGCCCGCGATGTGTGCGTCCGGCAGGGGCCTGGTGAGCTTCGATACCCCGAGGGTGACCGCAACGGAGACGAATTCGCCCATGGCGGCACAGGAATAGGGGTTCGGCCCCTCGCCCTCGAGCCAGGTGACGATGTTCTTCAGCGTTCCCGGCTCGAACCAGTTCGGGTCCAGGACCTGCAGATAGAGCAGCGCAAAGGTGCCGAAACCGGCGATGAGCCCGGCATAGGCGCCGTGTTTCGTGACGCCGCGCCACAGGGCGCCGACCACCAGCGGGCCGGCGAAGGCGGCCATCATGCCGCCGTTGCCGATCCAGACGATGATCGCGATGTTGGTATCGATGAGCGCCCAGGCCATGCCCATGCAGAGCAGCACAACCACCACCGTGGAGATCCGGCTGATGGCCAGCACGCTCGAATCGAGCGCGTCGTGGCTCAGATCGAGTTTCATGCGCGGCACCAGCGTCCGGCGGTAGATGTCGTTGGCGATGATCTGTGAGGAAGATACGACCAGGCCGTCGGCCGTGCTCATGATCGCCGAGAGCACGCCGACGCCGACCAGCGCCGCGAGCCACGGCGGAAACAGTTCGATGAAGAGCATGGGCAGGGACGCATTCGGATTCATTCCCGGCTCGTAGAGGGCGTCGCCGAGCAGCGCCCGGGCCAGGAGGCCGCCGACGCCGAGCATGGCCATGGTCAGTCCGAAGATGAAGGCGAGGCGGACGAACTGCATCTGCCCGTCGGTGTCCTTCAGAGCCCAGAGCTTGTTTCCCAGGTGAGGCAGGAGCCCGAGGGGCATGTGTGCGAAGACGATGGCGACGATGGACCACCAGGAATGGTAGAGGGGCGTGGATGGATTCAGAGGGGTAACCAGGTTTTCGTCCTGGGCGGCGAGGTTGTCGACCATGCCGCTGAAGCCTCCTTCGACGCCGACGCCGAAGAGGAACAGGATGATCACCACCACGGCGAGCGCGAGCATCATGGCGCCCTGGATACCGTCCGTGAGGATGTCGGCATGAGCGCCGCCGAGGACCACGTAAAACAGCAGCACCACGGTGGTGATGAGCAACGCCCATTGGGGCGGCAGGCCGAGCATGATCTCGAACATGACGAGCCCGGAGACGAGCTGACCCGCCAGATAGAAGAACAGCACCAGCGAAAGCACGGACACCAGCACCCGGATGCCTTCGGACTGATAGCGATCGCCCAGATATTCGGGAATGGAGCGGTTGCCGAACCGGTTACCCGCGGTCGCGACGAGGCGCATGGAGATGAGCACGCCGAAATACAGCCCCATGGGATAGAGGAAGTTCCCCCAGTTGGCCGCGAAGCCCCATTCGTAGGACAGGGCCGGGCTGCCGAGGAACGTGGCGCCGCTGGCTGTAGAAGCCGCGAAGGCGAAAGCGAGGAACACGGGACCGTAAGAGCCTCTGGCGGTGGCAAAGTCGTCGGCATGTTTCACCTTGCGTCGGGCGTAGAGGCCGATGGCCACCATGAGGCCGATGTAGCCGACCAGAAAGATCCATGACCAGGTGATGATCGTCATAAGCGCCGGGCTCCCCTTTCCCTGAGCGTGACTAGCTTTTCTGCTGCTCGCCGATGCGGAGCACGGTCAGAGGTCCCTCCACGACCCCGACCGATTCACCCATGGCCTCGCAGGCCGCCACGAGGCTGCCCCGGAGACCAAGGACCTCATCGGCGAGCGAGATGATACGTCGATTAGGCGCTGCGTGGGGTGCCGCGGCGCGAAGGCGCAGCGCCGACCAGCGTGGGTCCCCGGTTTTCATGGTGGCAGCAATGAGCGCCGTCGCCGTGGAGCGGGACACGCCCGCGTAGCAGTGGGTCAGGAGCGCGCCGCGCTCAGGTGCCCAGCCGTCGATGAATGCCACAAGGGCTTCCACGTGCTCACGCTCCGGGCGTACGTGAAAGGGCCGCTCGTCGCTGATGTCGTGAACCTCGACGCGCAGATGGGCCTCTGCGTCCAGCGTGTGTGGACGGTCCGGCTGCAGCTCCGGCTGGATGATCGAGACGACGCGGTCCGGCGTCAGTTCCCGGACGAAATGCGGCATGTCGAAGAGGCTCGTAACGAAGATCGTCTGCGGGTACTGCAAGGGGCCGTCCCTGAGGACCAAAGCTACCTTACTACGCGTTCCAGCCCCTCGGCTCAATGGCCATCGTCGCCGCACCGGGAGGCGCAGGCGTCAGCGCCAGTGACCGCTGCACCGCGTCCGGTCCGTCCTCGCTTCTAACTTCTCAACAGCCGGGATCAGGGAGAGTCCTTCTTCCCCGCCGGCTCAGCGTCCTCGAAGTCGGCTGCCGTTGGCGACAGCTCGCCGAACATGCCGCTGGTCGGCAGATCCGGCTTGAAGATCATGTGGCAGCCTTCGCAGACGTCGACGATCTCGTCGCCGGCGCTGGCGATGCGGGTCAGATCCCGCGCCGCAACCGCTTTGACGGCCCGATCCCCGGCTGCTTCGAGCTGCTTCGCCCAGATCGCCCACTCCGGGTCGGACGTCCAGGCTTCGTCGGAAGGTCCGTTCCCGGGGATGATCAGCAGGGCACCGGCCACCTGCAGCTGATAGGCCATGCGCTCGAGGTTGCGCCAGTCTTTATCGGTTTCCGGGTTGCGCCAGGCAGCGAGCCAGATCGGATCCGCCGAATGGTTGACCAGTGCCACCATCACTTCGTTCAGACTCACGGGCAGCCGGAAGGATTCTGCCGCAGGTGCAGGTGCAGGTGCAGGTGCAGGTGCAGGTGTCGGAGCTGATGCCGTTGCGGGTGCCGGAGCCGACGCGGTTGCTGGTGACGCATCCGCCGCCTCTGCGGTTGCAGCCGGTTCGGTCGGCTGACCCTGGCCGCAGGCGCCGAGGGCGATCAGCGCCAGGCTGGCGAGCAGGGTGCGGGCACTGCCGCTGCGAACTGAACGGCTGCGGCCGGAAGGGCCAGCAGCGGTGGTGCCATGGTGTCTGATGGATGGTGTCATGAATCTCTCCCTCCGATTCACATTTCCCATTCTGACTATGCGGCGGTGATCCTGGCGCGACCATAGGTGATGTCCACAGCCGCAGCTGGTGTAAGCTCCGAGCAAACGGCCTGGGGGAGCCCGATGAGTGACAACATGATCGATCCGGACGCACTGAAGCGCTACTCGTTCTCCGTATGGAACTACAAGATGGGCGAGATGGTGTCGCTCATGATCCACATCGGCGATCGCCTCGGGCTCTACAAGGCCCTTGCCGGGGCCGGGCCCGTGACGGCCGGTGAGCTGGCGGAGCGGACCGGATTGAAGGAACGCTGGCTCCTGGAGTGGCTCCGCGGACAGGCCGCCGCGCGGTTGCTGCGTTTCGAAGGTGGTGCAGAAGACCGCTTCGAACTCCCCGCGGAAGGGATCGAAGTACTGGCCAACGAAGAGGGCAGCCTTGCCTTCGCCGCCGGTGCCTTCTCCGGTCAGACGCCTCCGGAAACCGTCGACAAGCTGGTGGACGCCTTCCGTACCGGCATCGGCCTGTCTTATCAGGATCTCGGACCCAACGCCGCGCATCGTACGGAGCGGATGCTCGGGCCCTGGACCCGCCAGGAACTCGTGCCGAAGATCGTGCCGGCTCTGGACGGCGTGGCGGACAAGCTGACGGCCGGTGCCGTGGCGGCGGACGTGGGCTGTGGCGGTGGGGTGGCGCTCATGGCCATGGCCGCCGCTTACCCGAACACGGAATTCCACGGCTACGATCCCAGTCAGCACGCCATCGATCGCTGCCATGCGAAGGTGGAAGAACTCGGACTTGAGAACGTGCGGCTGTTTGTCGCCGGGGGTGCGAGTCTGCCGCAGGCGCCGACCTACGATTTTCTGATCACCTTCGACTGTATCCACGACATGACCCGTCCCGCGGAAGTGATCGCGGCGATACGCCGGGCCATGAAGGATGACGGTACCTGGCTCATCAAGGACATCCGCAGCCAGCCGGCCTTCGAAGACAACCTGAAGAATCCGCTCCTGGCCATGTTCTATGGCTTCTCGGTGTCTGCCTGCATGTCATCGGCGCTGTCCGAACCGGATGGTGCCGGTCTGGGAACGCTGGGGTTCAATCCCGAGGTGGCCGAGCGCATGACGCGCGCCGCCGGCTTCGAGCGCTTCCGGCTTCATGACTTCGAGGATCCGAGCAACCTCTATTACGAGGTGCGCCCCTGACGGTGAGCGCGCTCAGCGACGAACAGAAATTTCTCTTCGATCTGGAAGGCTATCTCGTCCTCCCCGGCGTGCTGTCCGCGGCCGAATGCGATGCCTTGAGCGCCCAGGCTGATGAGCGCTGGCCGGCCGGAACTGATGACGGCCCCTTCCGCCGTTGCGAGGACGTCACACTCTGGGGGCCGGATTTTCTGAACCTCATGGATCATCCGAAGCTGCTGCCCGTTCTGGTGGAACTCATCGGCAGCCGCCTGCGCATCGATCACGACTACTGCATCTTCATGCAACCCGGGGCCCCGGGGCAGGACATTCATGGTGGGCCCCGGCGAATCGAAACCGATCACTGGTACTACTATTCCGACGGCATCATGCGCAACGGTCTGACGGTGGCGACCTTTGCGCTCACAGACGCCGCGGAGGGTGAGGGCGGTTTCGTCTGCGTCCCCGGGAGCCACAAAACCAACTTCATGCAGCATCTGCCGGATCCCGTCCGCCGCCAGGCGGTGCAGCCGCACTACGTGCGCAACCCACCCTTGCAGAAAGGCGATGTGCTCATCTTCACCGAGGCCCTCATGCATGGCACCCGTACCTGGCAGGGCGCCCATGAGCGCCGCGCACTGCTCTACAAGTACAGCCCGCCCCATTCCACCTGGCGTATTGCGCCTTACGATCTCGATCGCTATCCGCAGGCAACGGCGCAACAGCGCCGACTCATGGCGCCGCCCTCCGTGGAACGGCATGAACGGGTCGTTCAGGGAGACTAATTGAGCACCGTGCCACAGTCCGCCCAGGCTGGACTCGCCAGAATGGCTCGATGGCCGATTCCTCACATTCCATTGCTTACGCCCGGCGACCGGCGGTCTCGCGAGGGCTGGCGGCGGTGCGCGGCTGGAGCGCGGGACTGTTACTGGTTCTGGTTGCGCCGCTCTCAGCCGGTGTCGCCGCGCACGAGCCCATGGTCCACGCCTGCACGACACCCGTACGCCCGGCCGATGATCAGAACGATGCGCTCTGGGCCGGCTTTCTCGAAGACATCGACGCCTTTCAGCGCTGCATCACCACAGCCGCGGACCGGCACCAGGCGGCATCCGACGCCCATCAGCGGGCAGCCTTCGAGGCTGTGGATGCCTGGAACGATTTTGTCCGTGACTCGCTGAACGCCCCGGAGGATTTCCCCTGGCCGCCTGAAGAAGGCTGACTGTCTTGCGTCCACTACCCCTGCCATTCCTGGCCGCGGCTGCAGCGCTTCCGCTGCCCGGGTGATCCCGGTCACAGGCCGCCTGACCATTCATTGAGCGTTCAGGCTGATTCTGGCACCGTGCGCGCGCTGCCCCAGAAGAGGGCACGCCCTGCCAGTTAATTGTCATCAGGAGAGATGCATGAACGACTCGAATCAGGGGCCGTTGAAGGCCCTGTCGAAAGGCGCCTTTGCCGCCGGCCTGCTTACCGCAACGCTCGCAACAACCGCGACGGTACAGGCCGCTGAACCTCCGGCAGAGTTGCGCTATGACTTCATTGAGATCGGCGCCACCTTCGGGGAAGTCGACGACACGGACTTTTCCGGTATCGGAGTGGCCGGTTCCTGGGGATTTCACCCGAACATCGCGCTCTTCGGCAGCCTCGGCACCGGTGAGATCGACGGCTTCGGCGACATCGATACCAAGGAGCTTACCTTTGGCATCAACCCGCACTTCGCTCTCACCGAAAGCATCGACCTGGTGATTCCCATCGCGCTCGAGTACGCGGACTTCGACACGGCCTTCGGCGGTGATGACGACACCGGCTACTCCATCGGCGTTGGCGCCCGGTTCCTGCCCACCCCGGCCTGGGAGTTCGGGATTGGTATCCAGCACATCGACATCTTCGACAGCACGGATCAGAACGTGATCGGCAGTGCCCGCTGGCACATCAATCAGCTCTTCTCCGTGGGCCTCGGCGGTTCCTTCGGGGACGACGTGTCCTCGGCGCTGCTGGACGTGCGCTTCTCTTTCTAGCCCGAGCCGGCTAGCCGTTCGGTCCCCGGGATACGATTTCCTGGCTACGCCAGTCGTCGAGGAGCGTGCGGGCGTCCTCCAGCTCCGGATGGAAGCCGAGTACGTCCTCGACGAGATTCCGGGCCAGGTAATGGTCGCCGGCATCGTACGCCGTCTGCGCCTGCTCGATGAGCTTCATGGCGCAGAGGTACATGAGACGCAGGCCCGTTTCGTTGGTCCGGTCCAGGTTCAGAACCTGGGTCAGCCGGTCGACGGCGTTGGCCTGCACCGGTGAGACGATGTCGCCGGCGTCGTAAAGGGCGCGAGCCTCCGCGAGCAGAGAAGCAATCAGATAGTTTTCGGCTTCGCTCCTTGCCGGTTGCGCAAGGGGGGTTGGGATCGGCGGCACGCCCAGGACCGGGCGGCTGGCGCTGAGCGCGGCGGTCGTGTCAGCTGCCGCGGGATCCAGCGCGACTGTCTCGGCTGTGGCTGTGGCAGTTGCAGCGCGATCAGCTGCGGCTGTTTCAGCTCTGACTGCCGCGGTATCGGTATCGACAACGGCGTTAACAGCTGCTGGCGTAGGCGCCGCTTGTGCTGCCGTGATCTCTGCGCCGGGTACTGGCGCCGGCCCGGCTGCTGGCACTGCTGCGGAGGTGACGAGGTTTTCCTCACCGACCATCGCCAGCCTGGCCGTCGCGACGTTTTCTGCTTCTTCCGGCCAATCGGCCGGTGCCGCCTGATCGAGAGGGAGATAGTGGGAGCGCAGGAAGGCGAAACCCGGGGCATCGGCACTACCGAAATAGAGGAAGGCCGGGGCGATGAGCGCGGCGAGGGCGATGGCCGCTGCCAGGGCGCGTCGCGGCGTCTGCCAGCGTCGGCGGGGGATCTCCTCGAGGGGCACGGAGGCTGACACAACGGCCTGCAGTTCGCCGGTGGTGATGGGCGGTGCTGAGTCCGCTGCGGGCGCCGGCGCGAATTCGGCTGCTTCGGCGAGGGCCGCAGCCGCGCCGTTTTCCTTCGGTTGGGTTGCAGATGTCTGTTCCGTCGCGGTGAGCTCTTCTCGCTCGACCGCGGTCTCCGCCGCGACCTCTGCTGCGATTTCCGTCGCGCGGCTCTCGAGCGGCGGCACGGCGCGGTCCTCTGCGCCTGACGACGCCTCGGCCGCCACGACGCTCGTCTGCGTCGTCGTGGGCGCCACGCCGACGGCGGCTTCGTCGATCAGGGCGGCCGGGCTGAGGAGGGCCATGTCGTGCTCGCCCGTCAGCGTTTCGTCGGGAATGTCGCTTTGCACCCGGAGCAGGGGATCCGCGCTGGCCGCAGCAGCGCTGGCCGCAAAGGTGGCTTCGTCGATGGCATCGGCGTCTGCATCGGCGGCGGCCGTGCTTTCCAGCTCGTCGTCGTCGAGGGTGACCGGCGCCAGGCGGGTCAGCGTGATGCTCGGATTGTCTGTCGGGATCAGCCGTATCTCCCGATCCGGCACGGCCCGGGCCCTGGGCACGATGTCGTGGGAGATGAGCAGGGTGCTGTTCGGGAAATTGAGCCGGACGGTCTGGCCCTCTTCGAGGGTCAGGTGCTGGACGCTGGCTTCGCCGGACTCCGAAAAAGTCCATTCCATGGCAAGCGCCTGCATGACGATGCGCCCCGAATCCGTGAGCGTCAGGCTCAGCAGGGCGTCGTCCCGATCCGGGCTGATCAGTGTTTCCCCACGGGCGTCTTCGCCGATCATCAGCGTGTGCGCAAGCTTCAGAACCAGATCACCGTCGCAGGCAATCAGGAACCACGCCGTCGATGGCGTGTGGGGCCCTGGCGATGTAGTCATCATTATTGACAGGGTCTTGAGTCCTTCCACTGGCGAGACTACTACGAAGTGATCTCTCAGGACAGTCGGCTTAGTACCGGAAACGCAACGAAAATACAGGCTTTTTCGAAGGGTTCGGCGGTACCTTCCGGGCCGTTGACTGGTCAGTGGTGGAGCGGCTGGGTAGAGTGTTGACCCCTTGAGCGGGTCTGATTCGCCGGCAGACCCGGCCCTATGACCGGGCAACGAACGGGTCGTGATGGCGATGACAGGCGAAGCAACAGATCGCAGAGAAATGGAGGAGAGATACCATGGCGCTCGAGAAGAAGCGGACGTTCTGTCGGGTTTGCGAGCCGGCCTGCGGGCTCATTGCTCATGTGGAGGATGACACCCTGGTCCGTCTCGAGGCGGACAAGGACCATCCGATCTCGAAAGGCTTCGTCTGCAACAAGGGTATCTACGGGGCGGAGGTGCACAACGATCCCGATCGGCTCAGCCATCCGCTGAAACGCGTTGGCCCCGGGCAGTTCGAGGAGATCGGCTGGGATCAGGCGCTCAGCGAGATTGCCGACCGGCTCAGGGCCATCGTCGAGCGACACGGCGCCGAAGCCGTCGGCAGCTACACCGGTAATCCAACGGCCTTCAACTCGCTCTACGGGCCGTCCTTCGGCAACTTCATGCGCCAGCTCGGCGGTCGCTACCACTTCAGCTCCGGCACCCAGGATTGCGCCAACAAGTTTGCGGGCAGCGAAGCCGTCTTCGGAACCCGGACGCTGCACCCCCTGCCGGACATCGACCACAGCGAGTTCATTCTCATCGTTGGAGAGAACCCGGCGGTCAGCCACATGTCCTTCGTTTCCATCCCCAATCCCATGGCTCATCTGAAGGCAGCGGAAGCTCGCGGGGCGAAGGTGCTCTATGTGAACCCGCGGCGCATTGAATCTGCGGCCATCGCCGGGGAGGTGTTGAAGATCCGACCGGATACGGACGTTTATCTCCTCGCCGCGCTCATCCACGAGATCGATCAGGGCCCCGGCTTCGATTCGGACGCCGTTCTGCACGGGGAGGGCGTCGACGCGCTGCGCGAATTCGTGGCGGACTATTCCGCGGAACGGGTGGCGCCCGTCACGGGGATTCCGGCGGAAACGATTCGGCAGCTGGCACGCGACTTCGCTGGTGCGGAGAGCGCCTGTGCGCATATGTCCACCGGCGTGAACATGGGCCGCCAGGGCACACTCGCCTACTGGCTCCTGCAGATGCTGGTCTTCGTGACCGGGAATCTCGGGCGTCGCGGGGGTAATTTCTATTCCCTCGGTTTCTACGAGCGCAGCATGGCGGCCGGGCGGGCGGTGCCGGAAGGGTTCCTCGACACCCCGTTCGGCGAGGTGCGGAAACCGGGTGGCGTCGGCATCAACCTGCCGGGGAATCTCCTCGCCAACTACATCAACGATCTCGACGCCCCGATCCGGGCGCTGTTCGTGAGCTCAGGAAACCCGGTGCTCTCCATCGGCGGGGAGCAGGCTTTACGCGAAGCCATGGAGTCCCTCGAGCTGCTCGTCTGCGTGGACATTTATCGGAATGCGACCGGAGAGTATGCGGACTATGTGCTTCCCGCCGCCGGTGCCTTCGAACGGGAGGACATCAACTTTGCCGGCATCGGTCTGCAGTTCGATCCGTCCGTGCAGTTCACGGAGGCGGTGGTGGCGCCCGCCTATGAGCGGAAACCGGACTGGTGGATCTACGAGCGGCTGGCCCAGGTCATGGGCTTTCAGTCTGCGCTGGATGGCGTTGCGGAAGGCGAGCTGCCAGACATGTGGGGCCGGGTAAACGCCATGCTGCGGTCCCGGGGCCACGATATGGCCGAACTGCGCCGGGAGCAGATCATCGCCCTTGAACGCTCGAAGCCCGAAGACTTCTACGAGCGATACCTGCAGCGCGACTCGCAGCTCGTGAACTGCTTTCCCGAAAGCTTCGGCCCGGCCCTCGAGCGTATGGCGTCGATTTTCGAGGCTGAACTCGAATCCCCCGAGCAGCTCAAGCTCATCAGCAAGCGCGATGCCTACATGTTCAACAGCTGGTACGCGAACGTCGCAAAACTGAAGACGAAAGACCGGGACCGCAACTACCTCTATATGCACCCGCACGATGCGGAACGGCGACAGATTCAGGACGGTGCCACCGTGCACATGGCCAACGAATATGGCGCCGTGGATGCCCCCGTGCGCCTGACCGAAGATCTGATGCCCGGCGTGGTCGCCATGACCCACGGCTGGGGTCAGGACCGGACCGGCGGCATGAAAGTGGCGCAGGAGAAGCATGGCGTGAACTGCAACGCCCTGCTGCCTTCAGGTCCGGGCAGCTTCGAGCCCCTGTCGAATCAGGCGCACATGACGGGCGTACCCGTTGAAGTGAGTCTTGCGCGGCGGCAGGCAGCGGCCGAGTAGCCTCTACCAGGTGCGGAAACGCCCCGTATCGAGGTGCACGAAGTCGGAAGCCTCGTAGAAGCCGATGCCGCCGAGGCCGAGTTCGTAGGCCACGGCCCTGAGGCGCCGGGTCGGCACGTCCGTGAGCCGGACGTCGATGGCCTTTCCCTGAAGGTGCTGGCTGTTCTTCGCGACGCCGGATGAGCGCCCGCGGAGAATTTCGTTGGTCTTCGGTGAGCGGTAGGCGGAGATCACTTCGAAATGGCCCTCGCTGCCCGTTCGCAGGAAGACTTCGTGCAGCAGGTCGAGGAGGGCCGGGTCCATCTCTGCGGCGTCGCCAGTGCGGAAATCCCGCAGAAAGTGATTGATCTCGGACAGGGCTGCCTCGCGGTAGGTGCCGTCACTCCAGTACTCGACGGACAGCGTTTCCCCGGTATGCGTGTGGTAGAAGGACAGGGCGCGGGCCTCATCAGCGCGGGCCGTGGTGGCCGCAAGGGTCAGGGCCAGCAGGAGCACCAGGGCGCCGGAGCCCCCGACACCGGTCCGTAGACGGTGATAGCGGGCCTGGGGCGTTTCCGATTTTTTCCTGTCTCGAGCGTGCATGATTGATCCTGATGGCCGGGTGAGCAATCCAGACGATCATGAAACCCGATCATACGCCGTCCGTTGGGTCTTTCCGTGCCAGCACCCGGTCCCGAGCGGCCAGCGTCGGGTCAGCGCGCGGTCATTCGGCAGGTCGGAGCATCTTCGCGCTTCTGGCAGCCAGGCCGCCGAGGGCACGGACGAGCCAGCGGGGCTGATACTGGCTCCAGTTGACCATGGCCTGATTGGCGAGCCCCGGCACCCGGATCACCTGACCGGCTTTCATGGCGTCGAACCCTTCCTGGGCAACGCTCCTGGCATCGGTGAGGAAGTGCTCGGCATAGGGTACGTCGTTGAAAGCATCGGCCATCTCGGTTTTTGTCGGTCCAGGACACAGCGCCGTCACCGTCACGCCGGTGCCGCGCAGTTCCTCCGCCATACCCTCGGTCAGGGACAACACGAAGGCCTTGCTGGCCGCGTAGACGCTCATGCCCGGGACCGGCTGAAAGGCGGCTACCGAGGCGACATTGAGGATGCGTCCGTAGCCGCGGCTGGCCATGTGGTTGCCGAAGCGATGGGTGAGCTCGAGGAGTGCGCGAACGTTGAGGTTCACCAGATTCAGAAGCGCCTCCAGGTCTTCCTCGAGGCCGGGCTCCGTGCTGATCACACCGGCGTTGTTCACAAGCACATCGACCGTCAGGCCGAGTTCACCGATGGCGCTCTCGAGTTTCTCGGGACCCCGCCCCCTGGCGAGGTCCACGGGGATGCAGTGCACGGTGGCGCCGCCTTGCAGCTGACTGGCGAGGCCTTCGAGGCGCTCGGCGCGGCGGGCGGCGAGGATCAGGTCGTAGCCGCGTTCGGCGAAGATTCTGGCGAGCTCCATGCCGATGCCTGAGGAGGCCCCGGTGATGAGGGCGGTGGGTCGAGCCATGGATGGTCTCCGGTTATGAACGCCGACGGATAGCACCCGCAGTGTAGTGCAGTGTCGTGATGGGCGGGTGAAGGTCCCGGGTGCGTCGGGCGCTAGAAAACGCCCGGGATCAGCTGTTTGGTGCGCGCCTGGTAGGCAGGGTAGCCGGGTTTATCGGCGCTGAGCTTCTTCTCGATCATGGGGATCGAGACCCCCAGGAACAGCGCGATCATCGCGACCGGCCCGAGCCAGCTCCAGGGGTAGACGCCTTCCCAGGCAGAGCAGCCGAAGAGAAACAGACTGACCCAGAAGCCGATCTCGCCGAGATAGTTCGGATGCCGGCACCAGGCCCAGACGCCGCTGTCGAGCACTTCGCTTTTCGACGTCCGGTGGGCCCGGAACTGATGCAGTTCCCGGTCCGCCTGAAACTCGAGGGCGGTAGCGCCGAGGCCGAGGGCGAGGGCGAGATAGTCCAGGAAGCCTACCGGTGCCGTGCCGACCGTGAGGGCCGGATAAAGCGCGAGGCATCCGAGAAACACGAGAATCGTGGGAAAGAGGTGGATGCCGAACAGGGAAAGCGGCCACCAGAGCACCCCGGCGGTGTCGGCCAGATCCTCGTAGCGCCAGTCTTCGTGGCGCATGCCCTGCCAGCCGTAAGCCCAGTTGCCCGTGAGCCGGATGGCCCAGGCGAAGACGACGATCAGCACGAAGGCCTGGCGCAACGTCGGTGCGTCTACGGCGAGCCAGGCGAACCAGAGTGCGATAACAGGTGGTGCCACGCTCCAGTAGGCGTCATAAAACGACGAGTTCCGGCAGAGCGCGCTGCACAGGAAGATGACGACGGTAGCGACGACATCGGCAACGAGGACCTCGACGATCGGATGGGCCTCCATGACCAGCACGGTGACGGCGGCAGCAGCCAGCGCGGCCAGGTAGCCGAGGACGATGATGATGAAGTCACGTTTCAGTTGAGCGTCGATGCGGAGTTCCTCGTCGATGTCGTTTCAGGCTGGCGGGTCCTGTGCCCGCCGCTCGGCGTATTATGGAGCCTCGGCAGGAGACCAGAACCCATGGACATCGGACTCAACTACGCCTATGGCGCTAACCCGAAACACGACGTCGGCTATCTCCGGGCGTTCACGCAAACGCTGGAAGGTCTCGGCTTTGCGTCTCTCTGGATGCCGGAGCACGTCGTCGGTTTTCCCGCGGAAGCCTATGACTCTGCCTATCCTTACAGCAAAGACGGCAGTGTGCCCTGGCGTGGCGATCTGGCGCTCCACGACCCGCTGTTCATTACGGCTGCCGCCGCACAGATGACCGAACGGCTGCGCTTCGGCAGCGGCATCGTCATTCTGCCGCAGCGCCCGGCGCTGCTGACGGCGAAAGAGCTCATGAGCCTCGACCATCTCGCCGGCGGCCGCTTCGAGTTCGGCGTCGGCGGCGGCTGGTCGGCGGAGGAGTAC
Organism: Pseudomonadales bacterium; assembly: GCA_965230005.1. Lineage (GTDB taxonomy): Bacteria > Pseudomonadota > Gammaproteobacteria > Pseudomonadales > Azotimanducaceae > SZUA-309. The sequence continues at coordinate 2,939,131 of OZ245934.1, read as the reverse complement.
GAGGTCCTCGGTGTGCCCTTCGCCCGGCGAGGCAGACGTTTTGATGAGTACATCGAAGCGATCCGCACGGCCTGGCGGGACAACCCGGCAAGCTATCGCGGTGAGTTCGTCAGTTTCGAAAATGTGGTGCTGCAGCCGGCGCCGCTGACGCCTGGCGGTCCGCCGATGCTCATTGGCGGTAATTCTCCCGCGGCGCTCAAGCGGGCAGCGCGGCTTGGTGACGGCTGGTTCGGACACTGGACACCGGCCCACGACCCGGCGGAAGACCTGGAGCGTCTCGATGCGGCCCTCGCCGCGGCGGGCCGTGATCGCACAGGCTTTCGCCTCAAGGCCAGTCTCGTGGTCGGAGAGCCGGATGCCCTGGCGGCAACGCTCGCCAGCCTTGCGGGGCTCGACGTGCATGAAGTGGTCCTCATCGCCCCCGTGCGCACCGGAGCCTTCGAAGCGGACCTCGCGAGCTGGGCCTCGGCGGCGGGCCTCAGCAGCGGCTGACGGCACGGCGCCCGCCGGAGCGCCCTGGGCAGGTTTGCGAAGCTCGCCAGTAACTTGCGGTGGGAAGCTTCGGTTTACCGTCCAGTTAATTCACTGGCCTGTCATATTCCGATGACCGGTCTGTCATATTGCCTTGTGACACTTTCCTGATTGTTCGACCAATCGGGGAAGTCCTTTCATGAACCATTCACACCCGACGGGTGCGGTGGGCCGGTCCTTTCTGATCGCCGCCGCCTTCGTCCTCTGCGCCCTTTCTGTCACTTTCAGCAGCGCGGCCCGGGCCGGCGACGACGATCGCTACTGGGGGAAGCCACCGCAGCAGTTTTTCCGCTGGGTGAGCACCTTCGACGTCATCGCTGGTAACGGTTCTGCGGTGGCGGAAATCATTGATGCCACGAAAAACGGCAAGCAGCTGATTTATACCGACGCAGACAACGAGCAGATCGGCTTCGTCGACGTGCGCAATATCCGCTACCCCCTTGGTCTTGGAACTCTGGATCTCCCGGGCGAGCCCACGAGTCTTGCCATTCTCGATCCGCTGGTCCTCGTTGCGGTGAACACTTCCGAGTCCTTCACGAATCCCTCCGGGCAGCTGCTCGTGATTCATATCAACAAGCGCGAGATCATCGAGCGCTTCGATCTCGGTGGGCAGCCAGACTCCATTGCCATAGCGCCGGATCAGAAACGCGCCGTGGTTGTGATCGAAAACGAGCGTGACGAAGAAATCTGCGTGGGTGGTGGTCTGAACGGTGCGCCGGCTCCGGAAGATGACGACGATGCCATCGAGGCCTGTGAGGCCGCCGGTGGCGTCGTGGGCGGTATGCCCCAGACGAGCGTCAACAATCCGACCGGCGAAGTCCTCATCCTCGACATGAAGGGCGCTGTCAGGAAGTGGAAGCTCCGTGCCGCCGACCTGACCTCCATTGCCGCGAACGCCTTTGCCGGTTCGGACCTGGAGCCGGAATTCGTGGATATCAACCACAGGAATCTGGCCGTGGTCAGCTTCCAGGAAAACAATCACTACGGGGTGATCGACATCGTCTCCGGCCACACTGTCAGCGAGTTCTCCGCTGGCAGCGCCGCTCTGCACAACGTCGACACCGTTGAAGACGACCTCATCATCCTCGATCAGGACATCAGCAAACGTCGTGAACCGGATGCCGTGGCCTGGCTCGATGGCTGGCGTTTTGCTTCCGCCAACGAAGGGGACTACACCGACGGCGACGGTGAAGAGGGTGGCAGCCGGGGCTTCACGATCTTCAGCAAAGGTGGCCGCGTGCTCTACGAGTCGGCGGAATCCTTCGAGCATCTGCTGGTCTCCGCCGGCCACTACAACGAGGGCCGTTCCGAGAACAAGGGCGTTGAGCCTGAATCTGCCGAGTCGGGTCGCTACCGGGGTCGGAATCTGCTCTTCATCGGTTCCGAGCGCTCGAATGCCGTCGGCGTCTACGAAGCAGGCTGGGGCAAGCCCAGGCTGCTGCAGGCGCTGCCGACGGGCATTGGCCCGGAAGGCATCAAGGCCGTGCCGAAGCGCAATCTGCTCGTGGTCTCCACCGAGTCCGATGAGGAAGACGCCGGCATTCCGACCATGATCAACCTCTACAGGTACGGCACTGCCAAGCCGCGCTATCCGCAGATCGCCTCTGGACCCGATAGCGAAGGCCTGCCGATCGGCTGGGTTGCACTTTCCGGTCTCGTCGGCGATCCCTGGGATCGGCGCACCCTCTATGCCGTGAGCGATTCTTTCCTGGCTAAGGGCTTCATCTACAAGGTCGATGTTTCCCGGAAACCCGCACTGATCGTCGATCGACTGGAGGTCGATACCGGTGATGCCACTCCGGATCTGGAAGGCATTGCGGTCGGTCCCGACGGCTACTTCTGGCTCGCCAGCGAAGGACGCGCCGACGGCAGCCGGCCGAACGCGATCCTGAAGGTCGATCCCTACGACGGCACGGTCGTCGACCAGATCGAACTGCCCCCGGGGCTGGCGGCGTCTACCCGGAACAACGGTTTCGAAGGTATCGCGGTGACCGGACATCCCGGCGAAGAAGTCGTCTACGTCGCCATCCAGCGCGCCTGGTTCGACGGCGTGGATACGGACAAGGTCAACACGAAGATCGGCCGCTACGACGTCGGCAGCGGCGAATGGGGCTTCGTGCACTATCCCCTCGAGCCGGAAGGCAAAGGCGGCTGGATTGGTCTTTCCGAGCTCACGCTGCTGCCCGACGGCACCTTTGCGGTCATCGAGCGGGATAAAGGCTGGGGTCCGACCACAACCTTCATTGCCGAGCTGAAGGCGATTTTCCAGGTCGACCTCGAGCATGCGCCCTTCCGGGCCTTCGACGATCCCGATGGCCTCGTCACCATCGACAAGACCTACCTCCGGAACCTCAATCCGCTGATCGAACGGAAGAGCATCTTCACCGCAGAGAAGCTGGAAGGTCTCGCGGTCAGCGCCAACGGTCGTGTCTACGCGGTCACCGATAACGATGGGGTGGACGATGCGCCTGGAGAGACCATCTTCCTGCGCCTCGGCCGTATCGAGCGGGCGTTCCCGAGACACTGACCGAGTCCGCCCGGTCCACCGGAAAAGCAGGCAGTCCGAGAGGGACTGCCTGCCCGGATTTCAAACGACCCCGGCAGGGGTCGTTTGCGTTTTAGCGAACCGTGGCGCCGCGGGTGCCCGGCGTGAGCGCCCGGGGGCGTCGTTCCACGATCGGGTGTCTGTCACCAACCTTGTGCTAGATTTTCCGCCGGAGGCGCTGAATGACTACTCGTATAGCCATCAATGGATTCGGCCGCATGGGCCGTCTCAGCCTGCGCGCGGTCTGGGACAACCCGGATCTGGAGATCGTGCACGTGAACGAGACGGGCGGTGATGCGGCCACGGCCGCCCACCTGCTCAAATTCGATTCGGTTCATGGCACCTGGGACAGGGCAGTCGAAGCCGATGCCGACGGTTTGACCATCGACGGCCGTCGTATCTCCTACAGCTCGAATGAGGCGCTGGAAGCGACGGACTGGGGACGCTTCGATGTCGATATCGCCGTCGAATGCACGGGCCGGTTCAAAAGCCGGGAAGCGCTGGCACCCTATCTCGAGGCTGGGGTGCGGAAGGTCGTTGTCTCGGCGCCGGTGAAAGACGGCACGCCGAACGTCGTCATGGGCGTGAACGAGTCGCGCTACGACCCGACCCGGGATGCCATCGTGACCGCAGCCTCTTGCACCACCAACTGCATCGCGCCGGTGATCGGGGTCGTCCACGAAACCTTTGGGATCCGCCACGGCACCATCACCACCATTCACGACATCACCAATACCCAGAGCGTGCTCGATCAGTTCCACAAGGATCTGCGCCGCACCCGAGCGAGCAGCATGTCGCTGATCCCGACGAGCACCGGCTCGGCCACGGCGATTGCGGAGATTTTCCCCGAGCTGAAAGGGCGCCTGTCCGGTATCGCCGTGCGGGTGCCGCTGGCGAATGCCAGCCTGTCGGATCTCGTCCTCGAGCTCGAGCGGGCAGCGTCCGCCGATGCTGTGAACGAGGCGCTCGAGGCTGCCGCCGCGGGACCGCTCGCAGGCATTCTCGGCGTCGAGCGCCGGCCCCTCGTCTCCGCCGATTTCCGGGGCGACACGCGCTCGGCCATCGTTGATGCGCCAGCCACCATGGTCGTCGACGGCACGCAGCTGAAGGTGCTCGCCTGGTACGACAACGAAATCGGCTACGTACACCGGATGATGGAACTGGTGGCCCTCGTCGCCCGGAGCCTCTGACCGATCGTGCGCCAGTACGCGGTCATTACCGCCAGCTACTGGGCCTTCACGCTCACCGACGGCGCCCTGCGGATGCTGGTGGTCCTTTACTTCCACCAGCTCGGCTACGGACCCCTCGACATTGCCCTACTGTTCCTCTTCTACGAGTTCTTCGGCGTGGTCACCAATCTCTTCGGGGGCTGGCTGGCAGCGCGCCTTGGCCTTGCGGCCACGCTCCTGGCCGGTCTCTGTCTGCAGGTGGTTGCCCTCGGCATGCTCCTCGCCGACGAGGCCTGGTTGACCATTCCCTATGTGATGGCAGCTCAGGCGCTGTCCGGCATCGCCAAAGATCTGAACAAGATGAGTGCCAAGAGTGGTGTGAAGATGGTCGCCGGCGCCGGGGAAGGTCGTCTCTACCGCTGGGTGACGGCGCTGACGGGCTCGAAGAACGCCCTGAAGGGCGCCGGTTTTTTCCTGGGCGGTCTGCTGCTCTCGCTGCTCGGATTTCAGGGCGCCATCGGTGCCCTGGCTGCGGGCCTTGCGCTCATCACGGTGGCGGCTTTTCTGAGTCTCGACCGGAGTCTCGGTAAGGCGAGCTACAAGCCGCGTTTCAGGGATCTCCTTTCGAAGAGTCGTTCCATCAATCTCCTCTCCGGTGCCCGATTCTTCCTCTTCGGTTCCCGGGACGTCTGGTTCGTCGTTGCGCTGCCCGTGTATCTCCAGCTGAGCCTCGGCTGGTCCAACGTTTCCGTCGGCACGCTGCTCGCCGGCTGGATCATCGGCTACGGCATCGTCCAGACTCTGGCGCCGACCATTACCGGCATCCGTTCCGGCCATCCGCCTGGCGGCGGCAGCGTCGTGCGCTGGGGAGCACTGCTTGCCGTGTTACCCCTGGCCATCGCCGGAGCTCTCATGGCGGGGTGGGATCCGGCCTGGTCCCTGGTGCTGGGGCTCCTCGCCTTTGGCTTCGTGTTCGCCGTGAACTCGGCCGTACATTCCTATCTCATCGTGTCCTATGCCGACAGCGACGGCGTGTCTCTCGATGTCGGCTTCTACTATATGTCCAATGCCGCCGGGCGCCTGGTCGGCACGATCTGCTCCGGCTGGGTGTTTCAGAGTTACAGCTTCGAAGCCTGCCTGCTGGTCTCCGCGGCCTTTGTGCTGCTGGCGACGCTCATCTCCACGGGGCTGCCGGAAGCCCGGAGCAAACCCGTTGTTCTCGAATAGCTGCGAGCTGGGGAGACGTTCGTGACGGATCCCGCCGTTGACTCGCCTGCGAGCGTCGATGGCGACGGTCGCAGCGACGCCGCGAAGGCAGCGGGCACCCACGAAGTCCGACCGCTGTCGGGCTCCGCGAAAGCGCTCCTGGTCACGGTTTTCGCGGGTCTTCTGGCCTGGCTGGCGCAGACGCAGCTCGGTCTGGAAGCAGCACCGGCTCGCATGCTGTTCATTCTCCTGCTTGCCGCAGGGCTCTGGCTGACGGAAGCCATACCCGCCTTTGCCGTGGGCATTCTTGTCATCGCCCTGCAGATTCTGCTGCTCGGCAACCCGGAAGGCGGCATCTTTGCCGAAGAGCCGGACGACTGGCAGACCTTCGTGGTGGTGCTCGGAAATCCGCTCATCTGGCTGTTCTTCGGCGGCTTTGTGCTGTCTGCGGCCATCGCCCGTACAGAGCTTGATCAGGCCCTGGCCGGTCGCCTGGTCGGCTGGTTCGGCGGCAGTCCCGCTGCGCTGCTGTTCGGCGTCATGGCGGGATCGCTGCTCTTCTCCATGTTCATGTCCAACACGGCGACGACGGCGATGATGCTTGCCATCATCACGCCCCTGGTGGTGGTGCTCGGCAACAGTCCTTACGCGCGCGGGCTGCTGTTAGGCATACCTTTTGCGGCCAATCTCGGCGGCATGGCGACGATCATTGGGTCGCCGCCGAACGCCATCGCCGCCGGATCTCTCGCCTACGTGCCCGGTCAGAGCGTCGGTTTTCTGGGCTGGATGGCTTACGGCCTGCCTCCGGCGCTGATGCTCTTTGCCGTCATCTGGCTTTACCTGCGTCTGGTTTATCCGGATACGGAAGGCGCCTTTCAGCGAATCCGCTCTGCGGTGACGCGCCAGGCCGAGACGACGGTGCGCGCCGTGTCGGCCGTACCCCGCTGGCAGCGACAGGTAACCATCGGTACGCTGCTCCTCACGGTGGCTCTGTGGATGACGGGTCAATGGAGCGGTCTACCGACCGCGGTGGTGTCCTTCGTGCCGATCACCGTGTTCACCGCCACGGGGATTCTCGCCGACAAGGATGTGCGTGGTCTGCCCTGGGACATTCTGCTGCTCCTGGCCGGTGGCCTTGCCCTGGGCAACGGAGTGCGCGATACGGGGCTGGCCGACTGGCTGGTGGCCATGCTGCCGCTTGCAGGCGTGGGTGAGCTCGGCGTGGTGTTGTTGCTCTGCTACGTCACGTTGCTGTTGTCGAATCTCATGAGTAATACGGCAGCCGCCAACATCCTCGTGCCCATCGCTGTGGTCATGGCCAGCGGCTTCGAGAGTCTGGCCGTGATTCCGCTGGCGCTTTGCGCCTCCTGCGCCATGTGTCTGCCCATCTCGACCCCACCGAACGCGATCGCTTTCAGCAGCGGCCGGCTGGCGGCCGGGGACTTCCTGCGCGGCGGCCTGCTCATCGGGGTGCTTGCGCCCCCGGTCACCGTCGGCTGGGTCATGCTCATGGGTGACTGAATCGGCGCCTGCAGGGGCGGTTGATCAGCCGAGCTTCTCGAGGTGCCAGACCTGCTCCGAAGGCCATTGCTGCGCCCAGCGTCGCGTGACCTGAAAGCGATCTTCGCCGGGACCGTCCGGCGCCTTCAGTTCCTGATAGTCGAGCACCTGGAAGCCGGTTTCCCGGAAGAGCTTCAGCCAGCCGCTCATGGGCAGATTGAATTCCACCCCACCAGGATCGATCTCCACCTCCCGCCAGTCGAGGCGATGCAGGCCGAAGTAGGGCCGATGCAGCCGGTCGTCGCAGACGTCGCCACTCGCGGGCGTGGTGAGGGCGACCAATGGATGGCAGCCGAGGAAGGTCAGGCGACCGCCGGGCCGGAGCAGCCGGTGTGCCTCCGGAATCCACAGCGCCGGATCGCACCAGATCGCGGCACCGTATTCGCTGATGGCGAAATCGAAACTCGCATCAGGCAGCGGTACCTGTTCTGCGTTGCCATGGATCAGCTGGAGCGGCACCTGGTGCGCAGCGGCAAGTCGGGCGGCAGTGGCCAGTTGCGCGGCGGAGTTGTCGATGCCGACCACGCGCGCGCCGCGCCGGTACATCCAGGCGCTGACGTAGCCTGTGCCACAGCCGAGTTCGATGGCCTCCTGATCCGCCATGGACTCCGGCAGGAGCATAAGCTCTGCCTCCGGCAGACCCCAGATTCCCCAGCTGGGTTCAGACTGTGCCCAGCTCTGCTCACCCGCCGCGACCCAATCCTCCGCCATGGCGTCCCAATAACGACGGTTTTCCTGGACGTGATCGTTCATGGCGTGGTCAGGTGTAGCGGGCGCGAATCTCGGCCAGTTCGCCGGTCAGCGCGTCGAGCAGCTTCGCGGCGTCGTCGATCGTTGCAACCTGCGGATCGCGCTCGGCGAGCCCGGGGAGCCGATCCGCCACGGCGGCCGCGTCGCCCTGATCTTTGTAGACGAGAGCCTCGAGCCAGTGGGCGGCCAGCTCATAGTCCGGCTGCCCCGAGCGTTGCGCCGTGCTGGCATAGGCGAGGGCGACTTCGTGTTTACCGTAGGTGAGCGCTTCGAGGCCTGAGAAGGTATCGGGCCCGATCTCCTCGCGCAGACGGGCGAGGGCTTCCTGTTCCTTCCGCCGGGCCCGAGCGGCCTCCTGTTCCTTCCGCCGGGCGTCTTCAGCGGAGCCCTGAACCGCGCCGGTCACGGCGCCGGCGCCGGCACCCCAGGCGGCACCGCGCGCGGCCGCTTCGCCGATGTCGCCGCCGAAGATCGCCGCGGCGAACATGCTGCCCACTGCCCCGGCGGCCGCACCCGTTACCGCACCCTCGGCCCCTCGTTCCACACTTGTCGAGGAACAGGCGCCGAGCAGCAGGGCAACGGCAAAGACCAGCGAAGCGCCAGCGGCGCGCGGGTGGCATCGGCGAAGGTAGGTCATGTGGAGCTCCAGGGCAGTTGTCAGATTCGCAGGCCGCTTTGGTCCCAGGTGGTGGTCGTCGGCTCGCGCGAGAACGGATCTTTCCATGAACGAGGTCCCGTGAACACTCTCAGCACCTGCCGATTGATTTGCGCGTGCGTCTGCTATAAACCGGAGGATCCAGAGAGATTCAGGTGAGGAACCATGGGCCAGCAATACATCAGCAGCAGTGACGAGGAACGCTCGGCCCTGCTCCAGCGTTCGCGCAGCGGTGACATGACCGTGTCGAACCGCGAGATCGCCGAAGCTTTTGCCATCGATCCGAATTACGACCCCTACTCGATTCCCCTCGACGATGTGGACCCTTCGCACCCCGCCCTGTTTCTCCATGGCACCCATTGGGATCACCTGAAGCGGCTTCGGGAAGAGGACCCCGTGCACTACCACGAAGAGAGCATGTTCGGGCCCTACTGGTCAGTGACGAAGATGGAAGACATCAAGTATGTGGATTCCCACCACGAGATTTTTTCTTCCCTGCAGAAGAAAGGCGGTATCGCCCTCGGCGGTGTCCCCGACCGGGACGACGAATACTCACTGCCCATGTTCATCCAGGAAGACCCACCGAAGCATGACGATCAGCGCAAGGTGGTGGCACCCATGTTCACGCCACGGAACCTAGCGGAGCTGCAGCCGCTCATTCGCGAACGGGCCGGGCAGATCCTCGACAATCTGCCGCGCAACGAAGAGTTCAACTGGGTGCGCCACGTCTCCGTCGAGCTCACCGGGCAGATGCTGGCAACGCTCTTCGACGTGCCGCAGGAAGATCGTCTCAAGCTCATCGACTGGTCCGATACGATTCAGAACCTCGGTGATCCGGAGGTGTTCGAAACGCCTGACGAAGGGTTCCAGAAACTCTTCGAGTGTCTGGCCTATTTCCAGGAGTATTACGAGGCCCGGAAGAAGGAGCCGCCGAAGTTCGATCTGATCTCCATGCTCGCGCACGATCCATCGACGAACAACATGGAGCCCCAGGAACTGCTCGGCAACGTGATGCTGCTCATCGTGGGTGGCAACGACACGACGCGGAATTCCATCTCCGGCGGCGTGCTGGCCCTGAACGAAAATCCCGCGGAGTACGAAAAGCTCATGCAGAACCCGGGGCTGATCCCGAGAATGGTGCCGGAGATCATCCGCTGGCAGTCGCCGGTAGCGCACATGGCGCGAACGGCCCTGGAAGACACGGAGCTTGGCGGCAAGCAGATCAAGAAGAACGATCGGGTCTGCATGTGGTACATCTCCGGCAACCGCGATTCAGACGCCATGGAGAAGCCGGACGAGTTCATCATCAACCGGGAGAATCCGCGCCAGCACACGGCGTTCGGCTTCGGCATCCACCGCTGCGTGGGTAATCGCCTCGCCGAGATGCAGCTCGTTACGATCTGGGAAGAGATTCAGAAGCGCTTCTCGAAAGTGGAAGTGACCGGCGACCCGGTCGGGCTCGCATCGAGCTTCATCCATGGGATCCGTGAGCTGCCGGTGACGATCCGGGACTGATTCGCCGGCCTCAGCGTTTCGGAACGCGCAGCGCCTGCCAGGGCGGTGACCGATCTCCGTGACCGGTGGGCAGCATACGGCTGCCCGCAACACGGCCGTGGAGTTCGGTGACGGTGCCGGCTTCTTCGAAGGTGATTCTGATGTCGGACCCGGACAGATGCGCTTCAACCGGCACAGCGCGCCCCTTACGACTCAGGCCCGCGTTCAGCGCCTGAAACTCCTGCGTGATCAGTAGCTCGTAGCTGCGTTCCTCCAGGACCAGCTCCCAGCGGCCCGCCACCTGCGCCGGTATCCGCCAGAGCAGCACGCCACCGCTCGTTCGTCCCTGGGCGCGGGCGTCCGGCTGCCACTCACCCATGGTGAAACTCAAGGACAGGAGGCGCGCGCCGGGCGGCAGTTCCCTGAGGAGCTTCGGGCGCAGCGCGAGGTTGGCGTCGGGCATGAGATAGAGCGTGACAACCGTCGCACCCGAAAGATCTGCTGTGAAAACGTCGCCCACCTCGAAGGTTGCCAGCTCGGTCACACCGGCGGTGGCCGCCCGTTCTCGGGCGAGGGCAACGAGCTCGGGATTCAGCTCGACGCCATGAGCGGGAATGCTGCGACGTGCCGCTTCGATGACGATCCGGCCGTCGCCGGCGCCAAGGTCGATGAGGCGATCGTCCGGTCCGAGCTCGGCGAGGTCGAGCATCAACGCCACGTCTTCCTCGACCATATTCACGTAAGGCGCGACGAATTCAGCGCCTGCCGCTGGCCGGACACTCAGGATGAGCACCGCACTGAAGGCGGCGATCCGGAGGAAGCCGCGGCGCTGCACGGTCACGAAGCGGTCAGGCTTGCCCGCAGGGTTGAATCGTAAAAACCTAGGGAGCCGTGCATCGGATAGCCGAGCAGGGCCTTCATGTCCTCGGAAAAATCACCGGCGATATCCTCCGGGGCGTCCAGGTACTGATTCTCTTCCTGGCGAAGCCAGCCGAGGGAGTAAGAGAGGATGATGCCGTAGCGCCAGTCGTTACTGACGTTGGCGCCTGCGGCGTGGAGCGTGCCGCCGAGCCAGATCATGACGGAGCCCTTCGGCATCTCGGCGGCCAGGGTTTCAGCCGGCGTCGCCTGCCGATCAGCCTCCCAGCGGTGGCTGCCCGGCACGAGCAATGTAGCGCCGTTGTCTGCGCGGAAATCGCTCATGGCCCACATGCTTGCCAGGATCAGGTTGGGTCGAGGCACCGGGAAAAAATCGAAAGGGTCTTCCTCGCGGTGCAGCACCTGTTCCCGGGCGCCGGGTCCGACCTCCAGGGCGGCGCTCACATGCAGGTGATAACGCTCGCAATTGGGACCCAGGTGCCGTTCGCACAATCCGGCGATCTGTGGATTCAGCGCGAGGGCATGACTGCCCGGCGAGCGGGCCATGAGTGCCGTGATCCGGCGGGTGCGGGCCGGATAAAACGCTTGAGGATCATCGTCTTCGGCAACCGGCGTTGCGGTCATGGCCGGTTGCAGTTCTGCGATGATCCCGTCTATGGCCGCCTGGGAAGCGGCGTCGCGAATGACGGCGCAGCCCGCATCGGCCAGCGCCGAGCTGATGTCTTCAATCGCGTCGGTTGCCGTGAAGGTTGGTATCCCGGTCATGAGTAGTCCCCCGCTGTCGACCGTCATTCTAGCCGACAGCGGGGTGGCAGGCGCGTCAGTCGCCGGTGGACCTGAACCAGTGCCGCCGGACGATCTGGACGATGAGCCCAAGTCCGACGAGGACGATGACGAAGCGGATCGGCCCGCCCACGAAGGGAACGTTGATGAAGACGAAGAGGCCCGTGAGCCCCACCAGGAGCGGCAGCGCATCCCCGCCGTCTTCCCGGTCCATGATCAGGCGGCCAACGTGGCCGGCGATGACGATGCCTGCCAGGTAAAGGGCGATGACCCAGAGCAGCAGCGTGATGATGCCGAGTGGCGCGAGCACCAGGGTGACGAGCGCCAGCATTGCTGCCATAGGCACGACGAACAGCAGCAGCGCACCGAAGGCGCTGACGGTGAGTACTTCGCCGCCGCTGTCGAGCATCGTGTCACGAAACATGGGAAACAGCCGGTAAAGGGCCAGTCCGGCGATGAGCGCGGCAACGAGTTTCAGCACCTCACCAAGGTAGAACTCGAAGGTGGCATAGCGGCTGGGTTGTTCCGGCCAGGCCTCTATCTTCGTGGTACCGCCGATGGTTGCTGCCGGTGCCACCGTGAGGTCTGCTTCCGATTTCAACCTGCCATTCAGATTGCCGCTGATGCGGGCCGAATCGGACAGCTCCAGACTGCCACCGTAGGCGCGGTGATTGCCGGCCACACTCCCGGAAACAACGGCGCTGCCGGCAAGGGTGAGCAGATCCCGCGCTACGGTGCCCTGCAGATCGACGCTTTCGCCGCCGATCAAGGTGTTGCCGGCGATGGCCACGTCCCGATGCACGGTGACGTCGCTGCCAACGGCAAAGAGATTGCCACCCAGCGGCGTGCCACGGATGTCTACGGACTCCCCCGCAGCCAGAGTGCTACCCGCGACGGCGCCGTCGAGATTCAGCGTTTCCCCCATGGCGACAATCACCCCGCCAACGCGACCACGGATCGTGATCTGTTCACCGAAGACGATGAGATCCCCGGTCACCTCGCCTTCGACGAGCACGTTTTCAGAAGCAATCAGGAGCGTATCGTCGATCCGTTCGCTCGCCCCCACGGTTATCCTCTCGTCGTCCCGGCGGATTTCGATGGCCTGCGAGGGCAAGGCCATGACCGAGAGCAGACCAGTCACCATGAGCTTCAGGCACAGAGCGCCGGTGCGGTTGTTGCCGCGGAAGATGAGTACCCAGATCGTGCCGACGCAGATGCCGGCAAGAACGAAGGGTCGCAGGGTCGCGAGAAGCTCCATGGCCGGGCCGCCGGAAACGATGCTCACCAGGCCGCGGATCCCCGCGGCAAGGACCAGGCTCGTGGCGTCCGGCAGAAGCCAGGCGACGAAGGAAGGTGCGTTCACCAGGGAGGTGGCGCCCAGCCAGAGCGCGGAGAAGGCCCAGACCGCAGCGCAGAGCCCAGCCAGCCAGCCGAGTTGCTGAAGGGCGCCCGCTCGGGCGCGCGGTTCCTGCAAGGCCGGCGGTTCCCAGGCTGGCTCAGCGGCGCGCAAGGCCGCACCCAGCGCCAGGCGTTCCGCCTTCAGGGTGCCGAGGCGGGCCCGGCAGTCGGCACAATCGTCCAGATGGTGCTGCAACTCGGACCGGTCGGTCGCGTTCAGAGCGTCGTCCGCCAGGCGCACGAGCATGAGTTCACTCGGACAGGTCATTGTCGTTCTCCTTGCTGGTTTCCTGGCTGCTCGTCGAGCGCGGCAGAGGCGAGCAGCTCGCGCAAACGCCTGCGGCCCCGGAGCAGGAGCACGCCCACGTGATTGGGGGTGACGTCGAGGCTCGCGGCGATGTCGTCGTAGCTCGCCTCGCCGTAGTAGGCGAGCACGATGGGTAAGCGATAAGACTCGGGCAGCGCGTCCACGGCCGCGGCGATGCTCTCCGCATCATGTTCACTGATCAGGCTGTCTACGATGGCCTCCGCTGGATCTTCCAGTGCTTCCGGGACCGCCTCCGCATCCTCGAGGATCGACGCCAGGCGCCGGCGCTTGCGGAGCTGGTCGATGCAGTGGTTTCTGGCGATGGCCCCGATCCAGGGGCCGAAAGGCGCCGACTCGTCGTAGCGAGCGATGGTTTTCAAGGCGCGCATGAATACCTCCTGTGCCGCGTCCTCGGCACCACCGGCCTCGCCGAGCAGGCGCCGGCAGATGCCGAGAACCCGTCGGTAGTGGGCGCGATAGAGGGCGTCGAAAGCGGCCTTTTCCATTCATCATCCGTACGGCTTCCTTCAGCCGTTTCTATGATTTACGAACGGGCCGCGCAATCCTTACAGGCGGAGTGAAAATTTTTTCGAGGGAGGGCGAGCCGGGCATGCCCGGCTCGCAGGGGCTCAGCCGGCGTGTTTTGCCGTGAGTGAAGGCACGTCGAGGGACGTGACGGCCCGGTCGAGGGCGTCCGTATAGCAGGCGTGCCGGTCTGAGGCGGCCTGCACGGTGATTGCGTAGCCGGGTATCGCGTCCAGACCGCAGACCTGTTCGGCCGCTCGCCTCAAGCGCGCGTAGAGCGCGTCGATACCCGCCTCTTTGTCGAGGTCCAGCTCGGCGAAGGACACCTTGACGCCGGCGGACTCGTGCTTGCTGGAGCTGCTGTCTGCCTGGCTCATGGACGCGGCGGTCAGCGCCCCGGCCAGGAGCGCGGAAAGGGAGGCTGCCTTCAGCAGCGCGGGGAGAGAAAGGCTCGTCGTAACCATCTGAGTACTCCTTGTAGATTGGTCATGTCCTGGCCCTGGTGCAGCAGAGGCTGCGGTCAGGATCCATTTCCCTCGTCGGAACGAGGCCCCCACCTCAATGGCTGTAACGCAGCTTTCGTGCCAGGCCCGCAAGGACCGAAAAGTGCGGGTTCAGGGCTAGGGAGAGGTTCCGGCGCGCCTGTTCCTTGTGCGGCGGCGGCTGATCGTGCGGGTTGGTTGTCGTTTTCTGCACCCACATAGTGCAGTGCAACAAAACCGAAACCCGGCGCGTTGCGAGCGAGCGGTCAGGAACGCTTTTTGTAGTCGTAAGCGGAGCGGCCGGACTTCGACTTCACCAGCACGACGTCGTTCTTCGGATAGAAGACCACGTCGTCCTGCTTCCGCTCGCCGATGATCAGAAAGCGAAAAGGAGCGGCTGAGGTGTTCTCGATGTGGTGTCCGACGGCTTCACCGGCGGGAAACCAGATGTGATCGCCGGCGCTGAGCGGGATGGCGTCCGCGCCGAGATGCAGCGTTGCCTCACCTTCCAGGGCGATCACATGCTCCTCTTCGGCGGTGTGGTAGTGGTTGACGCTGCTTGTGGTACCTGGCGGCGCCTCTTCGATGCGCACCCCGAGATGCTCGCCGGAAAGGTCGAGATAGCGGCCCGGGGCTTCGCCCCGATAAGACTCTCCCTGCTGCAGCGGGGTGCTGTGAATATTCGTCAGGTTGGCCATGGTCCCTGCCTCACGGTGCCGTCCCTGGCACCGTGCACCCCGCCGTGCGTCCATGCAAGCGGTGCTCAGGCGGGCGCCCAGGGCGCCGCACCGTCAGTGCATGTCTTCTTCGTGGTCCTGGCGGCGTTTGCCACCGGGCAGGGTGCCCGTTGCGGCCGTCGGCGCGTTTGTCTGCATGGAGAGAATGTAGCGGCCGAGCTCCTGGCCAGCCTCTTCCTTCGATTCGTACGGCCCGATGTTTCCTTCCCGGGAAACGAAGAACCAGCCTTCCTGCTGCTCGAGGATGCGCCGGGAGGACTCCGGGCTGTTGAGGTTGTCGAGAATCAGACTGGACCCGGCAGAAACGCGTCGGGCGGCTTCTGTGAGCGGCATCTCGATGACCTGAGTCTGATCGTTCACCCGGTAGCTGACCCGGGCGACGTCGTCCTGTTCTTCGGTCTGCACGACCATGAAGAGGGTGCCGCTTTCCGCGAACAGGCGGCCTTCGAGCCGATGAAGTCCTTGTGTCATGGGGTAATCACCTCCCTGCGCTGTACCTCGGAAAGCTTAAGAACCCCTTCGCAGCGATTCTGCGAACGGCGTCACGAAATGGCGTTTTGCCGTTCCGCCTGTCCGTGAGGCCCTTGTAATTGGCGGTCCGGGCCGCTAGGCGACGGTCCTGCTAGACTCCGCCGCCTGAGCAAACTGGGGAGGTAATCATGAGGGTATTGTCCGGCAATCTGGCTCTGGTGCTCGGTGCGGCGCTGCTCCTGTTCGCAGCGGTTGTCGGCGCCGATGCCTATCGGGCGCCAACGATCGATCCTCGGGAAGACGCGCGGTATCTGGAAGGTGCGGCGGGTACCTCACCGCTCTTCTGGCCAGCGGAACTCAAAGTCGTTGGCTTTCGAAACATGGATAAGGTCTCGCCGGTCCGACGCATCGAGGCGAGTCCTGAACCGCTGGTGCTGCCGGAAGCACCAGTGCCGCTCGACGATGTGGTGGTCGAGTTCAACGGTGAGACGGAGACGCTCCATGAGTACTTCACCAACCGGCACACCGCCGGTCTCCTGGTGATCCATGACGGCAGGATCGCCTACGAACGTTATGGCCTCGGAAACACGCGCGACAGCCGCTGGGTGTCCTTCTCCGTGGCGAAATCCGTGGTGGCCATGCTCATCGGTGCGGCCATCGAGGATGGCTTCATCGAAAGCGTCGACGAGAAAGTCACCCGCTATCTGCCGAGACTGGCCGACTCTCCCTACGCTGACGTCACCATTGCCAACCTGCTGCAGATGGCCTCCGGTGTCGCCTGGAACGAGGACTATGCGGACCCCGAGTCGGACATCGCCTCTGCGAGCTTCGAAACGCTGGCGCTCTATGAGTACCTCAATGGACAGGAACGGGTGGGCAGCGCGGGAGAGGTCTTCAACTACAACACGGCCGAGACCAATCTGGCCGGTACCCTGCTGCGTGCCGCCATCGGCAACAACCTCTCCACCTACCTCGAGGAGAAAATCTGGCGCCCTTTCGGCATGGAGTCGGCCGCCTACTGGCAGCTCACGGAGCCGGGCGGCGGCGAGTTCGGCGGCTGCTGCATCAACGCCACCTTGCGCGACTACGGCCGCATCGGGCTCTTTGCGCTGGCAGAGGGCCGGCTGGCTGATGGCACCGCGGTGCTGCCCGCTGGCTGGATGGCGCAGTCCACGGCGCCTTCGAAGGCCTACGCCGGCTATGGGTATTTCTGGTGGCTCAATGGCCCAGGCAGCTTCGATGCATCCGGCATCTTCGGTCAGGGCATCCACATCGTCCCTGAGAAACAACTGGTGATCGCCGTGCACAGCGCCTGGGAGCACGCCGGTCGGGACGAGGACTTTGCCCGTCTGCAGGCCGTTTACGAGGCCATCAGCGCGGCGTTCTGATCGATCCCGGGACCGCGCTTGTCAGTGTGACGGGGCGTATGCTGTATCGCGGCATTGTTTAATGCCGTGCTTGATGATCAACTGCTGGCCTCGTTGACCAGCCAGGGAAGAAAGGGATGTTTTTCCTGAAAGGACCGATGTTCGCGGCCGCCGTTGTGCTGACGCTTGGCAGCCTCGATGCGAGAGCGGCTGCGCTCGGTCACGAATACGAATTCGAGGCCCAGGCCATTCGCGAGGGGGAACAGCCGGTGATTCCCCTGGACGTCAACGACCCGAGCTACAACTCCTGGCGCACGCTGCGCGATCTGAGCAACGATCCTGCCCGTGAGCCCGGCATCATCAACATTCAGAAGTACGACTTCGGGCTGAGCTACAACGCCATCCCGACCTTTTTCCATGCGCCCGTCGCAATGTCCCCTGCTGACCTCGCGGCCAGCAACGTGGACGTTGCCATCATTGGTGCCGTCCCTGACATGGGTACAGGGATGCGCGGTGCCGCTCATGGACCTAACGCGGTACGCAACTCTCAGGTCTATGGCGGCTACGGTATGCGTCAGCCGCACATGCACACCATGGTGGACCCCCTAGAGGACATGGTGGTCGCCGATTTCGGGAACGCGCCAATCGACATCATGAGCATGGAGCGCTCCGTGCACGCGATTCGATCCTTCGTGCGCAGCGCGGCAGAGGTGAAGATCGATTCCGGGGAGAACGTGATCCCCATCATCGTCGGCGGCGACCATTCGCTCATGTACCCGGACGTGGCGGCCCTGACGGACGTTTATGGCAAAGGCAACGTCGGCGTCATCCACTTCGACGCCCACTACGATGCCGGGAAATACATGATGGGCCACCTCATCGGTCACGGTATGCCCGTGTACCGGCTCATCGAGGAAGGCCTCGTGGAAGGTAAGAACTTCATCCAGGTGGCACTACGCGGTTACTACCCGGACGAAGCCGCCTTCGAATGGATGCGCGAGCAGGGCTTCCGCTATCACACCATGGCCGAGATTGAAGAGCGCGGTTTTGATCCGGTCATGGAAGACGTCATCCGCGAGGCTAATGAAGGGCCAGAGTATCTGTTCGTGTCCTTCGATATCGACACGCTGGATCCGGCCTTCGTTCCCGGTACGGGCACGCCGGAGCCTGGCGGGCTCGTGCCTCGGGAAGCCTTCAAGATTCTACGGCGCCTCTGCGCCGAGTCGAACGTGGTCGGCTTTGAGCTCGTTGAGCTGGCGCCCATGCTCGATCCCACCTACGTGTCGGCGCTCAATGCAAACAGGCTCATCAAGGAATGTATGACGGGTATCGCCATGCGGAAGCAGGGGCTGACGGATCCCCATTACCTGAGTCCGCTGACGAAAGAGCACGGGAACTGAGGCTGCGCTGTCGTGGGAGGCAGCGCACGACGACGACAACGATCGGCAACTGATCAGGGATCGATCATGGAACAAGGCAATTTACGCCTGCCGTGGAGGAGCGATGAATAGCGGCATGCTGACGCTGTGCCTCAAGTGTGCCGACCTCGATGCGTCGAGCCGCTTCTACGAGGCGCTTGGCCTTGAAGTCCTAGAGCGAACGGACGAACGGGTGGTGCTCAAGAGCGGCCACGCGCGCGTTGCCCTCATGACCTTTCTGCAGGAGAACTGCCTTAATTTCCGCGGCGGGGATGCCTTTGCGCTGCACGCAGCGGGCACCGCCGCCGGGCTCGAACTCGCCGGAACCCCGGAGCGCTACCCCGCGGCGAAATATTCGGCGAGCGCCGATGGCGTGTGCTGGTCCACCCATGATCCGGACGGCAACAACGTCTTTTTCGATACGAACGATGCCGAAAGCTCCGCCGCGGGCCGTGCCGCCCAGCGCCGGCAGCTCCTCGAAGATTCAGCGCAGATGCTCCAGGCGCTCGGCGCGAGCGGGGACTGTGTCGCCACTCTGCGCGCTCTTGCCGCGGCGGAAGCCTGAACTCCCGGACAGCGTCGCCGTCAGGGCGGTCTGCTCTGACTGGGATCTGATCCCGCCCTATGCCAGGATATCCGGCTCAGTTTATTCAGGGAGAGAAGCCGATGGCGGAGCAGCTGGCAGACACGCCCTTTGTCCCACCCCTCCAACTCACGGACGGTCAACCAGCGCCGATCGCTGCGAACGGCGGCCTGTCTTACATGTCTTTCGACAGGAATGGCGATGCAGGCACGGCGGAAGCCACGCGCGATGCACTGACGCTGATCGCCACAGGCGCCGGCCACGAGCTCATTGAACAACTCGAGAACGCGCCGCCCGGGCCCATTGAGACCAAATGGGGCCTTGGCTTCCGGCGCTATGCGGAGTGCCTGGAGTACATCAGGACGCAGGGACTGGAAGCGCCGGAAGGGGGCATCGTGCTCCCCATGCGTTACACGGTCTTCGAAGCCCCCTCCTACTCGGTAGTTTCTTCCAACGCGCTCTGGCACGACCCGGCCCGGGAAGCGGAGGCCAAGGCGTTGCGCCAGGACGAGATGGAAAACGCTCGACGCTGCCTCTATTTCCCGCAGGTGATGCGCGATGCCCGGCGCATCGGCGAGTACCACCCGGGCCTGGATCCCAGCTCACCCGAATGTATGGACAAGCTGGGTGTGGCGCTCGCTCACTGTGAGTCGGCTTGTGAAAACTTCTACGACGCCCATGAAGTGGAGCGCGTTTTCTATCCGGAGATGGAGCGGCTGCTGCTGGATTTCTACCCGGATGCGACGGATGCCCTCGTCTACAACCATGACGTCTTCGACAAAGACTACGAAGGGGATCGCACAGAAGATCAGGACAACAAAAACCCCGGCGTGAACGCCGCCTACGCGAATCTCGTCCACAACGATCTGAACGACAACAGCGGCCGCGTCCGTTGCCGGGAACTGCTCACGAAAAATCTGCGTAACTTCGGTCGCCTGCAGAACTACACGGAGGCTGAGGCGGACGCGAAGATGTCGCGGCGCTTCCTGTCCATCAACCTGGCCAAGCCCATGGAGACCGTTGAGCAGAATCCCTTCGTGCTCTGCGCCTGGCCGTCCTTCGCCGACCAACCCTACATCACCAACTATCGGATCTACGACGACCGGGTTGGCGAGACGACGCGTTTCACCTACCGCCCGGAACACGAGTGGTACTGGTTTCCGCGGCAGACGCCGACGGAAGTCTCGATGCTGAAGTGCTACGACTCGATCACCGACGGCTCCGTGTCCCGCTGGTCCTTTCATTCAGCGGCCATCGACTGGTCGGCGCCGGAGGATGCCCGGTGTCGAAAGAACGTGGTGGTTCGAGCCTTCGTGTTCTTTTAACGGCAGCAGATTCCGGGACCCTGCGGTGGTTGACGCAGGGCAGGCGACACTTGTCCCTGAAAGCCAGGCGCGGAAGTACCCGCGCCGATGGTCAGGCCGGTAGCGGCTCCGCGCGGAGCTGCTGATAGGCCATGGGTTCAACGATTCCGAGTGCTTCGCGAACGGCATCGACAGGCTGCGGCAACAGCTTTTCCCAGACCTGACCAGGCAGCCAGGCTGCACGGCGGCCGTCCCGGTAACCCCGGCGCACAGCGCGGAACACGCCGAGACCGTAGTGTTTGCGCATCTGCATCATGCCCACGAGGACGATGAAGCCAATGCCGCGGTTGCGGTTCTGCGCATAAGTAAAGGCCAACAGGCAGAGCTCACCAAGCTCATCGCGGCCGTAGCGGGTGAGGCAATGCCAGAGATCGTGCTGATCCCTGAGTCTATTTGCGAAGCGGTCGCGATCCCCATCGATCTGCCGGTCGCCGACCTCTTCGCTGGCGTCCACGAGGCCATCAGCGCTGAGGTTTTCCCGTTCCATGAAAGACAGATAGGTCCTGCCGAGGCTCCCGGCCGGGAGTGTGCGCAGATAGTCCCGATCGCAAAGCGTGGCCAGCAGGTCCGTTTCCTCGACGAGAATTTTCCGACCTTCGGGCAGCACACAGAACCGCCGGAAGCCCTGCTCCAGGGACGGGCCCGAGAGGGCGCGGATCACCTCGAAAACCTGTGCCGTATCCTCGGGATCGGCGATGAGGCGCCGGATGGCGCGCAGCGCCGCGCGGGGTTCCATTTTCGTGCTGTTGGTGTCTGTGTTCATTCCGTGCCACCCTTATCAACAATGGTGTAGATATTAGCTTTATCAACATGAATGTCAATAAGCGTCGACGGCGGTCGCCGGAAGAGGCTCGAACCCTGCTCCTGGATACAGCGGAGGCCCGCCTGGCGGAGCTTGGGCTGGAAGGGCTGAACGTCGCCGGCGTCGCCAAGGCAGCCGGTATGAGCCACGCAACGCTACTGCACCACTTCGGCAGCTCCGCGGGCATGCGCAAGGCGCTCGTCGAGCGCATGAGCGAGCGGTTCATCAACGACGCGCTGGCGGCCTTTGCCAACGAAGGAGACATCGACGCGGTGGTCCGAGCGCTGTTTCGAGCCTTCGCTGAAGGTGGCCATGCAAAACTGCTCGCCTGGCGCGCGGTGGAGGAAAACCCTCAGCTGGAAACCTCCCCGGACCGTCGGGAGCGCTTCGAAGCGCTGCTCCGTGCCTCCGCACAACACGCCTCGGATCCGGATCTGGATGAAGCCCGGAACGTGTCCACGCTCGTCATCGCCGCCGCCATCGGTCTCGGCGTGGGCGGTGAACCGCTGCTGGCGTTGACCGGGATGAGCGAAGCGCAGCGCGATGCCTTTCCGGACTGGTTGGCCGGGCTCATCGATCAGCGCCTCAGCTGAGCACCTTGATCCCGCGGGCGCCGATCTCAGCGTCGTCCGGACTTTCCCAGAACCCGTTCGCCAGCTCGAAAACCTCGTCGCTCACCTGCATCTGATAGGTGCCGCGGGCGCTTGCGTTCCGTTCGCGAACCCGTTGTCGGCGCAGTTCGACGGGAATGTTCAGCACGGTGATGTCGAGGTTGAAGTCCGTGCCGTCGACGCGCTGGTAGAAAGCCTCGCGATCGACTCGCTGCACGAGGCCCAATTCGAG
Organism: Pseudomonadales bacterium; assembly: GCA_965230005.1. Lineage (GTDB taxonomy): Bacteria > Pseudomonadota > Gammaproteobacteria > Pseudomonadales > Azotimanducaceae > SZUA-309. Next base: position 2,917,262 of record OZ245934.1, on the reverse strand, counting down.
AATCACGTCGCGATCGAGCTCGAGGAGGCCGCAGGCAACGGCCCAGATCTGCTCGATGCAGCGCTGCTTGCACTCCGCATACCAGGCCATGAAGTCCGTGTCCGGCCGATCCGGCGCGAACAGAGTCACCATCCATGCGTCCAGATTGAGGTGCAGTGCCTGGCGTTCCAGGGAGAGGCGGCCGGCGTAGGTCGATTTTCCGGCGCCGACGGGACCTTCGATCAGATGGATGGTGGGCATGACGGCTCCGGTTTCGCTGTGGGTTGCGAAGCACCTTAAGGCTTTGCCCCGGGTCGGGGCAGTCTGCTACTTTGCGGGTGCTTATGTCGCGGGCCGCAGCTCCGCCACCCCTCGAACCCTGCTTCGACCGGTGCTCGAACTCAGCTTCAGCCGGGATCGGCCAGGATCGGCGGTGTGCCGCCCAGATCCTCACGATAGTCCGTTGCCAGTTCCACACCTTTGTCTGCCACGATGTAACGGCACAGGCGCTGACCATGTTCGGAAAGCCCATCGAAACGCTCCCGGGGCATGGAGATCGCGAGTTCTTCCCGAAACCAGGGAGCGAAAAACTCGACGTTTGGCATTGCACGCACTTCCTCTCCCACGTGAGGCGTGCCGCCGTGCCACGCGCGCACGTCGCGAATGAGCACGCTGCCCGCCGGGGCCGGGCATACGGTAGAGAGTTTCATCCACTCAGGTTCGTCCGCGAGCGTCGGCATGCGCTGCCGTGAATGCTGCGTGCCGGGAATCTGCCGCGTGGGCCCGTTGATGGGCGTGTAGTCCACGGTCAGGAAGTTGCAGCAGAGATAGGGGCAGGGCAGATCCCGATAGCGCAGGATACCGCGCGGGTCATGGAAGCTGGCGAAAGTGCCCCAGCTCTTCCGGTCACCCATGTCCGAGTGCAGCGGTTGATAATCGATGGCGCCGGGCAGGCAGAAGTCGCCGCCACCGCCGCGGACGAGGTAGTTCGGCGAGTCGAAGATGGCGGTGATGATCGGCGTCACCGTGGGCAGGTCGATGAGCATCGTCCACTCCGGAAGATGCATGAGGTGTCCGGTGCGGCTCGCGCTGCCGAATGAGTAGCGATGAGAGCCGCGATTGCCGCGACGGTCGCCATCGAGCGCAAGAATTCGGGCCACCTCCCGATCGGAGCCCTTACGCAGATAGTCGAGTTGAGTGCTGTCCAGAGCGTGGGCGACAACGACGAATCCATCACGATAGAAGAGCCTCACTGCTTCCTCGATGGCACCCGGCTCCAGGATCTCGAGGCCTCGAAGGCCGTTCTCGCGCTCGAGATACGCACGTAACGTTGCGACCTGCTCCGCGCTTTGATCGATCCCCTGCCAGCCCAATTCGGTCACGGTGTCTTCTCCCTCTCCGCCCGGGAATGATCCGGCAGTGGCCCGCGCGGCTCAAGGTGCCCGATTCAAACCCGCTTCAGCGAAACGGTGTCTGGCCGGGCTGCTGTCGCGCGATTTTGACGACCTCCGGGAGCGTCCGGACAATGCGCGCAGGCAGTGCAGCAACTCGGACGATGACCACCCAGCACAGCATTCTCAGCGAAGCACAACGCGAGGCATTCCGTGCCCGGGGTGTGGTCAAGGTGCCCGGGCTGCTCGCTGCCGATGTCGTTCGATCTGCCCTCGATCTGGTCATGGGTGGTCTGGAACGGGCGGGGGTCTGCGACCAGGGACGATGGACAGCGCCACGGCTCAACGGCCTGGCCGACATGGCCCGCCAGTCGAAGCTGACGAAACCGCTGAAACAGAGCGTCCGGAACCACGCAGTCTTCAATGCACTGTGCGGCACAGAAGTCGAAGCAGCCGCTCGTGCCTTGCTCGACGATCGCGAAGTCTCTTGCCCGGTGCCGCGACCGCAGCTGCTGTTCACGCCCCCGAACGCCGAAAGCTGGGCGCTGCCCCGGAAGCTCTGGCACGTGGACGCGCCGCGCCTCGGTGCGGCTGGCTGCCCGGGGGTGCAGGCGTTTCTCTTCCTGCAATTCGTGGCACCGGGTGGGGGTGGTACCGTCGTGGCAGCGGGCTCACACCGCTATCTGAATGACTGCGGCAAAGTCCGATCGAAAGACATCAAAAAACGTCTCAGGACTGAACATCCCTTTTTCCGTGAGCTGATGAACCGTGCGCAGCCGGAGGGCAACGCCGTCGACGAAGCGCGGCTCATGGCGCTGACGCAGGACGGTGACATTCCCCTGCAGGTGGTTGAGCTCACCGGCGAGCCGGGTGATGTGTGGTTCACCGACCTGCGTCTGCTGCACTCTCTTGCGCCTAACAGTTCGGACCAGCCACGGCTCATGGTGACTCAGCGCTACTTCCTGCCGGAGCTGGTCGATCGTCTTTATGACGGCAGCGATGGAGAAGCCCAGGCCTGATAGGCCGACACCGTGCGCTCTGGTGGATGGCTGCCCGTCAGTGACGGGATTTGTTAAGCTTCCGCCATCGCCCGTCTCTGGTTTTGTGCCGTCGGACGCGGACGAGTCGTGAAGAACTCGTGTCGTGTCTGTGTTCGGCTCAGGCGTAGTCGACCGACCTCGCAGCCAGGCGTTCTGCGATGTCATGGATGGACCGGGTTCTTCTGCTTCCAATAGTTGAAGGACAAGTCCAATGATCCACTTAAGAAGAACCTTGCTCCTGGCCGCCAGTCTCTGTGTGGCGACGATGCTGGCAAGCCCCGTGTCGGCGGACAATCACGCATCACCCACGATCTTCGGTCAGTATTTCGCGATGGTGGTTGAAGATCCCGCTGCGGTTGTCGACGCGATGACCAGGTATCGAAACTCGCCAACCGGGCAGAAACTCACCACTCAGGTCACGCTCTCTGCGAGCCTCGCGAACGGAGCTGATTCGGCGACGCATACCGTCTCCGTTTTCTACGGCCCCGCCGCAGAGATGGAACGCAACATGGCCATCGCGGACGGGTCGAGCGATCGCGCCGAGTTCCTGGAAGCCATGAGTGACGTTGTCACGATCGAGACGGAGAACGTCTTCTCGCAGACACACGCTGTCTGGAACGAAGAGGGCATCGGTGGCCCCGGATCTGCCCTGATGATCTTCGGCATCACTGCCCTGGATCCTCCGCGCTTCACGGCTGCTCTCGAGGAGATCATCGCCTCCGACGCGGCGAAGGCCTTCCCGGGCAATCTGTTCGCGGGCCAGATCATTGCCATGGGTCTTACTCCTGGAACCCACTGGGTGAGCTTCATGGCGAAGGATGTCGGGACGCTGCTTTCCGGCGTGGAAACCTTCATGGCCTCCGATGACTTTGCTGAGTACGCTGAAGACGCGAACGAGTTCCGCCGCGTGGAAAGTCGCACCATCAGCAGAGCAGTCCTGACCCTGGGCGGACAGGAGTAGTTCGGCCCGCGATTCCCGTCAGCATCACCGCCGGGAATCGCCCCGCCCTATCGCGCCGGGCAGCCGTGGTGTGTTCACGTAGGTGGCGATCCAGTGAATGCCGATCACGAGCGCCAGATCGAAGTGCAGGTTCATCTGCCGGCTCAAGGCCATGCCACCGAGAAAGGCAGCCAGGCACCAGGGCCATTTCCAGCGCAGCGTGAAGTAGTGCAGCGCACCGAAGAGAAGATTGCTGCCGATGACGAGCGCGCGGAGATCGTAGCCCTGCATCTCACCGTAGTAGGGGATCACCAGTCTGAATACCCACTCCTCCCAGACTGATAGCGCCAGCAGGTAGAGCATCCAGGCGATGGTGCCAGGGCTCAGGCGGCGGTCGAGGTAGGCGGAATAGGCGAGCAGAGTCCCGAAGATTGCAACGCCCGCCAACAGGTGGCGCGCGGGCGCTGCGCCTGCAGCAGCGAGGCCACGCGCCAGAAGGCCGGGGACATCGGGCAGCAGTAGGCACAAGGCGCCGACCAGGGCAACGGGTAAACCGTGGCGCAGGAAAACCTGACCGAAGCGGTTCAGCCGTGCGCCGGTGAAGTCCGGCGGACGCTGCAGACGGCGCTGACTGGGTGCCAGGGAAGCACTGTCGTTCGGCTCTGCCAGCTCGGGAGATCCATGGCCAGGGAGCTGCGAGTCTGGCGGGGTTCCCGCCGCTCAGCAATGCTTGTGCCTGATCAGTACCTGCAGTAGTCGCGCGCCGATGAGGTAAGTCGCTGACAGAACGTATAAGCGTTGCACTCCGGTGCTACCATCCGGACTCCGATCGACCGTCGAGGTTGCGATGCGTTCTGCGGAGTTTCCTGCTGCGCTTTCTGCCGTTTCTGTACTGCTGCTCGTGACCCTGCTGGCGGCGCCGCCCGCCGGTGCTGACTGCACGGCTTCCGCGGGTAGCGTTGCCGACATCGAAGCCGATGGCGTGGACGTCACCTGCAACGCGGAGGATCCGAATCCTTTCACGACCGGCATCGGCAGCACGGCGACAAACACCAACCTGACCGTCACCGTGGAGGCGAGTGCGCGACTCAGCACGTCGGCTGCCGCAGCCGTCAACCTGGGTGATCGGGGTGAGCTCACGAACGATGGCTCGGTCCGCTCGGCGCTCGAAGCCGTGCGGGATACAGACATCAACGGCACCGGCTCCGTCAGCGTGAACAACACGGGCACCCTCGAGAGCAGCGAGGGTATTGCAGTAGATCTGGTCCTCGACAGTGCGTCGGTAATCAGTTCCGGCACGATCAACGGTGTGCTCGGTGGGGTGCGTATCGAAGACGGCGCCGTGGACAATTCCGGAACGATCAACGTCAGCGGCGCTGCTGGCATCGCCGTGGATACGGGTATTGCCACCACCCTAGACAATAGCGGCACGATCACGAGCGCCGGCACCGGTGTAAACGCCGGCCCCGGAGCTTCGGTGACGAACTCGGGAACGATCAGCGCCTCTGGCACGGGCCTGTCCCTCGGCAGCGGCGGTGATCTGAGCAACAGCGGTTCCATTAGCTCCACGGCGGCAACGGCGATCGTCACCGACGGCGGCACGGTGCTGACGAACAGTGCGCGCGTCGAAGGTGCCACCGTCGCGATCGAGCTACGGGGCGGCGACAACACGCTCACCCTCGAGACCGGGTCGGACCTAATCGGCAACGTGGTCTCCACCGGCGCTACGCCCGCGGACACGCTGGTGCTCAATGGGTCCGGGGTTGAGGACGCCAATTTCGAGAACTTTTCGACCCTGATCATGAGTGGTGATTCCTGGACGCTGTCCGGACAGGTAAGCGCCCGGAGCGCCACCATCGAGTCCGGCCTGTTGACCATCAACGGCACCCTCGACACCCGACTTGCTGGCGCGGTACCGGGGGAGGTCCTGTTGCTGGGCGGCTCTCTCGCCGGTCGTGGCACGATCATCGGCGATCTCCAGAACAGCGGTGGCGGAGTCACGGTGGGTGAGGGTGGTCTCGTTCTGACTGGGGATTATTCGCAGGACGGCACCGCGTCGCTCCGGGTAGGTGATGGCACGGTGGGGATCGGTCGCTTGCAGATCAGTGGTAGCGCAGCCCTCGACGGCGAGCTGGTTATCGCCGCGGGCTCCGATGCGGTTGCGGATGTCCTGACGGCTGATGGTGGCATCAGCGGCGATTTCAGCAGCATCCGCACCGACGGCAGAGCGCAGGTGGCCGTGTCCGTGGGCGCGAACAGTGTCCGCATCATCCGTGCGAGCACCTCCGTGCAGGACAGCCAGCTGGACGCAGCCCTCGACAGCGCCTATGTCACCCTAGACAGTCTGACCAGCGGTATCGGTGATCCGGGCACGGGCAGCGGGCTCTGGCTGCGCGGCATTGCCCACTACGGAGAACGCGAAGAACGCGATGAACTGCCCGGTGGTGACTGGTGGATCAGCGGCCTGATGTTCGGGGGCGATGTGCGCCTTGGCAGCCGCGTCCGTCTCGGTGGCGGGATTGGCTACAGCCGGACGGATCTCGACGCGGAAGACGGCAGCGAGCTCGATGCAGACAACGTGCTCTACGGGATTTATCTGGATGTGCCGGGTGACCGGTTCTGGGGGAGGCTCGCCCTCGCCGGCGGGACCTCGGAAACGGCGCAGAGCCGGGTGTTCTTCGTCGAAGGCAGCGATGGGCGCGCAAACGCCGACTTTGACAGCAGCAACGTCTCCGTCCGTGGGGTCATCGGCGGCCGCTTTGCCTTTGAACCGTTTCGCGCCGAGCCGTCGAACTGGTACTTCGAGCCTTCCGTGGTGCTGGACTACGTCCTCCTCGATCAGGATCCCTACACCGAGGTCGGCGGTTCTGACTTGAGTTACGCCACGGAAGACGACGTCGAATCCCTGCAGGTCTCGGGGCTCCTGACCGTGCGCAGACCGTTCCAGGATTCGGCGCGTTTCGCGCCGCGATTTTATCTGGGGGTCGTGCATCGCAGCGCCCTCGATGATCGGGCCTGGATTGCAGCAGATCCCGTGACCGATCTCAGTCTCGCCCTCGACGGCGACGACGGCAGCACCACCAACTTCGGTATTGGTGCAGGCACGGACTTCCGTCTCGGCAGCCAGTTCACCGGCTTTGTCGACTGGCGCGGTGAGTTCGGTAAGTTCAAGAGTCGGCAGCTCTTCACGCTTGGAGTACGGCTGCATCTCTAGGTGCGTCCTGTGCCGTTGAGCGCTTCGATGGGCTAGGATTCCGCCCATGGAAGACATGCTGCAGCTGACCGCCCACCTCCCGGAGATCCCCTATAAAACCGGCGACGTCATCATCACCGAAGGCGGTGACTCCGATGGCGTGTGGATCCTTGTCAGCGGCTCGCTCCGGGTGCTGAAGAAGGGTGAGGAGGTGAACTCGGTGACGCTGCCCGGTGCGCTCATCGGCGAGATGTCGATACTCCTGGACATACCCGATAGCGCCACCGTCGAAGCGGCAGAGCCGAGCGTGCTGCGCTATGCGAAGGATGGCGCGGCGCTACTGGAAAGCGACCCGCGGATCATTCGCCTGGTTGCCGTGGGTCTCGCTGAGCGGCTCAACTTCGTGACCAGCTACCTGGCCGACCTGCAGCAGCAGTACAGCGACGCCCCCGGGATCGCCATGGTTCCGGAAGTACTACGCCAGCTCTCTCAGCGTCAGGGCCCAACTGCCAGGCCCGGCTCCGCTCGGGACCCGGATCCGGAGTACTAGTCGCAGGCGCTCCCGGGCCGATCAGAGCCCAGTCCTTCAGAACACGCTGCGTGCAGGTGCCTTGGCCGCGGACAGCGTCAGCTGCTCCTCGCCCATGAGCGAACGCCAGCGCGCCGACGCGTCCGTGAGATCGATGTCGATATGGGCGGGAATCGGTCCGATCTGTCGCCCCGCATTGAAGATCCAACTGCTGCCGCGGCGGTCGGCCCAGGCGCCGTCGGCTTTGAAGGGCGGCTCGTGAACGTGTCCCGTGAGCACCAGGTCCGGTGCGTGTGCATCGATCCAGGCACCGAGTTCCGTGTCTCCGTACTCGCGTCTTCCGGTCCAGCAGGTGGGGGATCCGAGCGGTGGCCAGTGATACACCCAGATCCAGCGTGCCGGTCTCCGTGCTGCAGTCTCCGCGAGCCTTGCATCGAGGGCGGCGCGACCCAGAGGCCCGTCCCACCAGGGGCAGATGGTGATCAGCGTGTCGTCCATGCGCAGCGAGTCGCCGTCCGTCGGCACGCCGGCAGCCCTGGCTTCTTCGAGCCACAGCGCCGTCTGCTCGCCGTGCTGGTCGGGTCCGGTCAGGTCGTGATTGCCTGAGCTGACCGCGACGTTGGTGATGTCCTTCAGGAGCGTCAGGTACTGGAGAATCACCACGCTCTGAGCATCGAGGGCCACGGGCGAGCTGATGTCCAGGTGATCACCGGCGAGGACCACGAGATCGTAGTCAGGGGCCACGCTGACCACCCAATCGAGTTGGGGCAGCGTGTAGTGAAGGTCGGATACGAGCAGAATGCGCACGGTCCGTACTGTACACCCCCGGCAGGCGCCCTGTACCTCGTTGCTAGTAAAGCGTCGGCCATGCCAGTGCTGACTTGGTGCGTGCGCACCACTATCGGGCGCTCTATGGACGGGAAAATCACCCGGAATTCACGTGCTTACGACGACACTGGGGGTTTTAAGAGGGGTCCAGCAGCATGTCCTCCCGAGTGGCACGCGCGATTACCCCGCTGGCCTGCCTGGGGCTGCTCGCCCTGGCATCAGCGGCCCACAGCGATACGCCTGTCAGTGTGGCAACCGTGGATGAGGTTGCCTTCGGCGACGATCTCGCCCTGGTGGGCTCCGCCATTCCCCGGCGCGCCTCGCTCATCTCAGCTCAGGTGGAAGGCCTCGTCGAAGCGCTTTACGTCGAAGAAGGTCAGGAAGTGGCCGCCGGAGACGCCCTCTTCCGCCTCGATGATCGTCTTGCCCGCATTGCGGTTACCCGCGCGGAAGCGGAGGTGGCTGAAGCCAGAGCGCGTCTCGAAAACGCCGAGCGTCTGCTTCGTGAAGCCGCCTCGCTGCTGCCGGAACGGGCCATTCCGGAAACAACCTACGAGTCCGCCCGCATTGACGTGGAAGTGAGCAAGGCATCGCTCATGCGCCTCGAGGCAGACCTGGCACGTCAGGAAGAGCTTCTTGCCCGGCACCGTGTCGCGGCACCCTTTGCCGGCGTGATCGTGGCGAAGGGGGCGGAAGTCGGGCAGTGGATCCGCACCGATAGCCCGGTCCTCGAACTCGCAGAAGTCGACAAGCTGCGCATTGAGGTGCCCATCCCGCAACAGCGTTTCCCCGCGGTGCGTGTCGGCCAGCGCGCGGCTATCCGTTTCGACGCGATGCCCGAGAGAACCTTTACCGGCACCGTGAGCCGGAAAATCCCGGCGAGCCGGGATCAGGTGCGCACCTTTCCCGTCTGGATTGATTTCGACAACGCCGCCGGTACCGTTGCGCCCGGTATGTCTGCCCGGGTTTCTCTGACCCTCGCTGAAGACGATGAACGCTCTCTCGTTGTGCCGAACGATGCCCTGGTGCGCCGCGCCGACGGCACCGTGGTCATCTGGCTCGTCCGAGACGATGGTGGTGAACTTCTGGCGACTCCGGCGTCTGTGGAGGTAGGCCGGGTCAACGGCACGCTGGTCGAAGTGGTGGGTGCAGACGTCCGTGCCGGTGACTGGGTGGTCGTGCGCGGCAACGAAACGCTGCGACCCCGTCAGGCCGTACGTGCCGTAGGAACGTCGGGGCTGGATTCCTGAGGTGTTCCGCTTTGCCATAGACCGGCCGGTCATTGTCAGCGTTGCGATTCTGATTCTCTGCTTTCTCGGCGTGCTGGCCGTGTTCCGGGTGCCGGTGCAGATGATTCCGGACGTTGAAGCTCGGGTGCTCACGGTCCAGACAGCCTGGCCCGGGGCGACGCCGCAGGACATCGAAAAAGAGATCATCGTCGAGCAGGAGGAGTATCTCCGGCGGATCCCCGGTCTCGAGCGTATTGTCTCCCGCGCCTCTACGACGAGCGCGGAAATCGAGCTGGAGTTCCCCCTCGGCACGGACATCAATCAGGCGCTGATCCTGGTCAACAACGCGCTTTCCCAGGTGCCCGGTTATCCGGAGAACGTGGATGAGCCGCGCATCTCCACCAGTTCCGTTTCAGACAACCCCTTCATGTTCTTCGCCATCACGCCGTTGCCGGAGAACCCCATGAACGTCGATATCCGCACCCAGCAGGATTTTGTCGAGGATTATGTGCGCACGCGCCTCGAGCAGGTCCCTGGCGTTTCTGAAGTTGGTGCGACCGGGGGCGGCCAGCGGCAGATTCACATCCGCGTGGACCCTGAGAAGCTTGCGGAGCGGGGCCTGCGGCTCATCGACGTGCGCAATGCCGTTCGCGGCCGGAATCAGGACGTCTCCGGCGGCGACGTGGATGCCGGGAAACGCCGTTATCTGCTGCGCACGGTCGGCCGCTTCGAGACTGTCGAAGAGATGGAAAACCTGGTCATCGCCCGCCGCGGGAGTTCCATCGTGCGCCTGAGAGACGTCGGTTCTGCTGAGCTGTCGCTTGCCGAGATCCGCAGCACGGCCTTCATGAAAAGCGAGCCCATGATCGGCATGCGCCTGCGTAAGGAAGTCGGCGCCAATGTGGTGGAGGTGAAGGCTGCCGTTGTCGAAGCGGTCGCAGAGTTGAATGAGGGCATGCTGGCCCAGCGGGGCCTCGAGCTGACGCTCACCTCCGACGACGTCGTCTACGTGGTGGAAGCCGTGGCGGTGGTCTGGCGCAATCTGCTGATTGGTGCTGCTCTGGCAACGCTCGTCATGTTCGTTTTTCTCCGCTCGCCCGGCGCCACGGCCATTGGCGCTCTGGCGATTCCCATATGCGCGATCGCCGCCTTTCTCGGACTGCTCCTGACCGGTCGGACCATCAACGTCATCTCCCTCGCCGGTGTCGCCTTCGCGATCGGCATGACGCTCGACAACAACATTGTGGTGCTGGAGAACATCTACCGGCACCTGGCCATGGGGAAGGAGCGCCTGCAGGCCGCCCTCGATGGGGTGCAGGAAGTCTGGCCGGCCGTGCTCGCCTCCACCCTGACAACGGTATTCGTGTTCTTGCCCATCGTCTTCATCGAGGACGAAGCCGGTCAGCTTTATTCAGACATCGCCGTCGCCATATCGGCGTCTATCGTCATGTCCATGATCGTGGCGATCACCCTGGTGCCCACGGCCTGCGGGCGGCTTCTGCAGCTGCCGGGTGGAGTGGCCACCGACGGCGCGTTGCCGCTGCGGGAAGGACCGCTCGTGCGCTTCGGCACGCAGGTCCGGGATGGGATCGTAGATCTCGTCAGCTGGCTCCTTGCCACCGTAACCCGACGACTGGCCCTGATCTTTGGTGCCCTCGGCGCGGCCGGCGCGATTCTCCTGTTCCTCACACCCCCTGCCGAGTACCTGCCCGAAGGCGAAGAGAACAAGGTGTTTGCACTCATGTTTGCGCCGCCGGGCTACAACATCGACACCATGGAAGAGGTTTACCGCGAGGTGGATTCGCACTTTGCGCCCCACTTCGACACGGACCCGACAGACTATGCGGAAGGCCGTTCGGCCGTGCCGTCCATCAAAAGCAACGTGTCTTTCGTGAGCTCGGGCCGGGTCTTCTATCTCGTTGAAGCCGCAGACCGCACACAGGTCAACGACCTCATGCGCATTGCCTCGGAGCGTATTCAGGACGTCCCCGGACTCATCGCCTTCGCCAATCGCGGCTCGATCTTCTCCGGCAATTCCGGTGGCACGCGCAGCATCAATATCGACATCAGTGCAGCCGATCTCGAAACGCTCTTCGATGCGAGCTTCAAGGCCTTTCTCAAGGCGCGCACCATCTTCGAGAACCCCCAGGTGCGCCCGGACCCGTCGAATCTGACCATGGGCCAGCCGCTCCTCGAAGTTCGCCCGGACTGGGAGCGCGCCTCCGAACTCGGCATCGATACGGCCGCCCTCGGCTACACGGTCTGGGCCTACTCCGATGGCGCCTTCGTCGATGAGTTCTTCCTCGAAGACGAAAAGATCGACATGTTCCTCTACTCGACCCAGGGCACCATCGAACATCCCCAGGACATCGACGACGTGCTCATCTACGCGCCGGGCCGCGGCATGGTGCCCCTCTCAGCCGTGGCCAGCGTTCGGGAAACGGTGAACACAGAAACGATCCGGCGCGTGGACGGCGAACGGACGGTTACCTTGAGCATCATTCCGCCGCGCGCGGTGGCCCTGGAAACGGGCGTTGAGACGGTGCGCCGCGAGATCATTCAGGGGATGGCAGCCTCAGGCGAGATCCCTGACTCGGTACGCATGGAAATCAGCGGTGCCAGCGACCGGCTGGATGTTACCCGCCAGGCGCTTTCCGCAAACTTCCTGGTTGCCGTGGTCATCTCCTACCTGCTGCTCGTGGCCGTTTTCTCCCACTGGGGCTATCCGCTGCTGATCATGACGGCCATTCCCATCGGTATCAGTGGCGGAATCGTCGGCCTCTGGCTCATGAACGCCTTCGGCGCCCATCTGGATCTATTCGGGCTGCAGAACGTGCAGCAGCCCTTCGATATGATCACCATGCTCGGCTTCCTGGTGCTCATCGGCACGGTGGTGAACAATCCGATCCTGATCGTCGAACGTGCCGTGCGGAATCTCCGCGACCGCGGCCTCGGCATCCAGGAGGCCGTGACGGAAGCGGTGAAGAGCCGCATCCGGCCGATCATGATGTCCATGATCACAACCGTGTTCGGCCTCTCCCCCCTCGTCTTCTCGCCCGGATCAGGCACCGAGCTCTACCGGGGGTTGGGCGCGATTGTGCTGTTCGGGCTGCTTTTCTCCACGGTGATTACCCTGACGTTCATTCCCTCACTGCTGTCGCTCGTCCTCGAGTGGCGCGAGCGGGTCATGCCTGTGACCGCACCCCGAACCGAACGAGCCCCAGGGTAATCAGTCCGGCTCCCCGGTGACGGGCACAAGACCGTGATCTGACTTTCTTTGGCTGCTGACCGCGGGCCCCCGGGCCTCGAGGAGCTGCTAGACTCCGAGGATGGTTGCGCTCCAGCAGATTGAGGCGTCTGAGGTTGAGGACATTCTCGCGGCAGTAGCTGCCGATGGGGCCTGCATTGCCTTGAACGTGCTGCCTCACGATCTCTGCGATGCCCTCATGGAAGACTTTCAGCGCCATCTCGATGCGTCGGAGTGGGGCGTCGATGATCTCGGCTACCGGGATCAGTTTTTTGGTGAGCAGACCAAACGTCTGCACGGACTCTTCAGCAAGTCGCCGCGCATGGTCGAGGTGCTCACTCACCCGCTCTTCGTCACCCTCGCCGAGCGTCTGCTCGTGGACTCCGGCCTTGGCAAAGATTTCCGTCTCAGCAACGCCGAGCTCATGGTGCTCAACGAGGCTCAGGACGTGCAGGAGTTTCACACGGACGCCGCCTCCTGGCACCGGGCCCAGGGGATCGAGAAAGCCGGCGGCAACGAGATTCTGATCAGCGCCAACTGCGCGCTCACGGAGTTCACGCCCACCAATGGCGCAACCCGGGTGGTGCCGGGCAGCCACCGCTGGGAGGCGGGTCGAACGCCGGAAGAACACGAGATCTGCCTGGCGGTGATGCCGAAAGGGTCGGCGCTCATCTACTCCGGCAACGCCGTGCACTCGGGGGGTGCCAACCGCGAGGCAAACGCCCGGGCCGGCCTCTACCTCGGCTACTGTGTGAGCTGGCTGCGGCCCCTGGAAAACCAGCTCATCACCAACGATCCCGCGGATATCCTCGCGCTACCGGAAGACGCGCAACGGCTCCTCGACGTGTCGCCCGGTGGCTTTACCGTGTTCGCCTGAGGCAGAAGTCGGACCGTCAGCCGTCCAGATAAAAGTCGTCGTCGAAGGTTTTCACGATGTCTGGATAGAACACCGTGAAGGCGGTCACCAGCATGCCGTTGATGAATCCTTCCGGAAACATGAGCAGCAGCACGAAAGGCCAGTTCTCGAACGCGAGCTGCACCCAGTCGCCCTGGCCGATGAGCTGGAAAGTCAGCATCGCCAGCGCCGTGGCCAGCAGCACGCTCAGCAAACCGCCGCCGAAGCCGGCCCCCAGCATGTAGACGAAAAGATTCCGGAAACCGTAGTGCCGGAGCAGGTGCGCGAGCAGTCGCGTGGCGGTGGCGGGGACGAAGATCGTAAACACCCAGGACAGCGGTGTGGTCTCGAGCGGTTGCCCCTGCAGCCACAGATACACCAGCAGCACGAGACTGCCGCCGAGCACCGTGAAGCGCCAGCCGACGATGAGTGTCAGGCTGGTCACGCCGAGCAGATGAATCCACACCTCGTCGATCACCCGCAGCGTGAGCATCCAGAGCAGCAGCAGCGCGAGCAGTCCGCCGAGGAGCACATGCTGGCGCTCGCTTCTGGCCCCGAGGGCCTGCCAGTTAGCGGTCCAGGCGGCGCCGGCAACACAGACCAGCATGACCGCTGCCGCTGACAGGGTCAGCCACAGGGGGATGAGCTGTGCGGCGAGAATCAATTCGCTGCGCGGGTCGCTGGTCTGATTCGGGCAACGCTCAGTCGTCTGACGACCGGCGACTGGACATCTTCTGGAAGTGCGTCATGGCGTTCGGTTCGAGGGCGGCGCCTTCTTTACTGCCGAGGGCAACGGCCGGGGACCTCGCTACCGGAACGCGCAGTTCGAAGCGCTCCCGGGTCGGAATGTCACACACTTCATCGTCGCAGGACTGCCAGCGTACTTCACCGGTTAAGAGGACTTCCGAACTCTGGGCGCTGATGCCGCTGTTGATCGTAATCGGCAGTCGCAGCTCGAACCGCTCGTGGTGCACCTGAAAGGACTCACCAGTGCCTGCCAGTTTGTGCGGCACGCTCGGCGGTCGTTTGATGGGCCGTTGTACGACCGCGTCGTTGGCATCCAGCACCAGATCGACGGCAACGGAGCCTTCCGGAGCCGGTTCGGCGTAGACGTGGCGACCGCTTGGTACCCGGAAGCGAGCGATCAGATCGCGCTGCACGGTCGGAGTCAGCGTTTGCCCTTCGAGGAGCACCTCCAGTTGCACGCCTTCCGGAGTGACCGCATCGGTGTCCGGAGCGGGCACCAGTTCGGCACCGGTCACAGCTCTCAGCAGTTGTTCCGGTCCGGCACGGACGGCGAGATTGTTGTCGAAAAACTTGTGCGTGATCGTGCCTTCGGTGCTGATGACATAGGTGCCCGGGTAAGGGATGCCGAACCAGGGATGATCGTTTTCGTCGATGAGCGTGTTGAGAATGCCGAAGTCTCTGATCACTCTCGAGTCCGGATCGGAAAGCAGCGTGTAGCCGATGCCGTGGGCGTCACGGAAGTCGCGGAGGGCATCTGCTTCGTCGTAGCTCAGGGCGTAGACGGGAATGTCCTCGGCGTCGAAGGCAGTCATGTGTCGCTGCAGCTCCACGAGCTGCGAACGGCAGGGAGGTCACCAGACTGCAGAGCGATAGAAAATGAAGACCGCGGGCCGCTCGCCGCGATCGGCGTGCAGGTCGAAGGTGCTGCCATCGGCCCGGATGGAGAGCACGTCCGGCATGCGTTCCCCCACCTCGGGGCCCGTGGGAAAGTCGCCCCGAGGGTCACTTCTGGGACCCTTCCCCGGTTGTATCGGGCCGACGAATCCATCGCGGTCCCGCCAGCCGCTTTCCGTCTGCGTGCCGATGGTTTCCATGTCCGGCTGCATAACAACCCCTGAGCGATCGTGAATCGAAGCATCAATAAAGCAGAGCGCCGGGCTCCTGTCACCCGCCGCGCCGGGCGGTTTCTTTCAGAGCTTTCAGAGATCCTGCGGGAGGACGATGCCGTACTCGGTGCGCCGCGACCGCCAGAGTTTCAGCAGTTCGGCGTGCTTTTCCGGTTCTTCCGCCCGCAGGTCGTTGCTTTCGCCCGGGTCCACGGCGAGGTTGAAGAGTGCCATGGCCGGCTCGTGGAACGGCGATTCCCGACTGACGAGCTTCCAGGGACCCTGGCGGACAAAGCCGTGACCGCGGTGATAGAGCAGGGTCACGTAGTCCTCTGGGTGGAGCACGTCCGAGGTACCTGCAAGCAGGCTGGTGAGACTTGCACCGAGGGGCTGCACGGCTGCTTCGGCGGGATAGCGGGTGCCGGCGATCTCTAGGAACGTGGGTGCCAGGTCCATAACCGTCAGGTAGCTGTGATTGATCGTGCCTTGTGGGCCAACGCCGGCACCGGCTGCGATCAGCGCCGCGGTGATTCCCCCTTCGAGGGCGTAGTTCTTGAAGCGACTGAAGGGTGCGGAGCTTGCCTCCGCCCAGGCGGCGCCGTAGGACACCCAGGAAGCCGGCGTGCCCATCTTCTCGAAGGCGTTGTCGTAGTTGGCGCGGACGAAGGCGGTGTAGGGTCCACTTTCGTAGAAGTCGGCACCCGCAGCGCCGTTATCGGACATGAAGACGATGAGCGTGCGCTCGTAAAGACCGTTGTTCCGCAGATGGTCGAGCAGTCGACCGATGTGGTCGTCCAGGTTTTCGACCATGGCGGCGTAGAGTTCCATTTCCCGGGCTTCCCGGCGACGCTCCTCCTGGGTCAAGGTCGCCCAGGGTGGTATTGCCGCGTTCCGCGGTGGCAGCTCGCTGCTCGATGGGATCATTCCGGTTGCTTTGAGATTGCGGAAATTCTCCGCCCGCTGTGCGTCATAGCCCGCATCGTATTGCCCCGCGTAGCGATCGAGCTCGTCCGCAGGCACCTGCAGCGGCCAGTGCGGGCTCGTGTAGGAAGCCATCATGAAGAAAGGCCTGCCCGAGTCGCGATCTTCGTCGAGATAGGCGATGAGCTTGTCCGTGTAAAGCGTTGTACTGTACGCCCCTTCGGGCCAGGGGACGGCCCTGCCATCTTCCCGATAGAAGGAGCCGTGCTCGCGGAAACCTTTCCCGTGCCAGTGATGGGCGGCGCCCTCGGTCAGCACGAAAGACCGTTCGAAGCCGGCAGCCTTCGGGCTCTGCGCTTCTGCGTTGCCGAGATGCCACTTGCCCGCGATGTAGGTGTGGTAGCCAGCCTGTCGCAGGAGCTCGGGCAGGGGAACGATTCGATCCGATAGGTAGCCGCCGTAGCCCGGGAGGTGCTGACTGATGAGTGCGCTCGGGTATTGTCGGCCGACGCCGGCGATGTGGTTGTTGTTGCCGCTGAAGAGCATGGCGCGGGTGGGCGCGCATTGCGGCGCCGTGTGGAACTGGCTGAAACGAATGCCGGTGGCGGCCAGCCCATCGATGTTTGGCGTGCGAATGCGGCTGCCGAAGGTGCCGAGATCGGCGTAGCCGAGATCATCGGCCACGATCAACAGGATGTTCGGGCGTTCCTCTGCGACGGCCGCGAAAGCGATGCTGCCGAGTGCGATTAACGTGAGGAGCTTCGTTGGCATGGACGGTTCCCTAGCGGCGCCTGCATCTCAGTACCACGAACTTCCGGTTCGCAGCCACCACTTCCGCGCTGTCGAAGATGCGCTTCAGCTTCACGTGGTAGCCAAGGTGGCGGTTGCCGACCACCCAGAGTTCGCCGCCCGCCTTGAGCGCACGATGGGACTGGCTGAAGAAGCGGTCCGCAATGGTCGTGTCTTGCTGTGCGCCGAGGTGGAAGGGTGGATTGCAGAGCACGAGATCGAGGCTTGCTGCCGGGCAATCCGTGAGGCCGTCGCCCTGTAGAAAGCGAAACCGGTTCCTGTCGTCGAAGTTCTCGGCGGCGCTGAGCCTGGCGGATTCGATGGCAAGGCTCGAATCGTCGTAGAAATCGACGTGCGCCCGCTCGTTGCACTGCGCCGCCGTGAGACCCAGCACGCCGTTCCCGCAGCCGAGATCGGCGATGTGACCGGCAGTCGCGAGGGGCAGCGACGGGAACTGTTCCAGCAGGAAGCGCGACCCGATGTCGAGATGGCTCGACGCAAAAACGCCAGGAAGGCTCACGGCTTCGATATCGAAGGGCTCGGCTCGATAGCGGAACAGGGCTGGTGGGCTACCGGTCAGCTGGCGATCGAAGCGGCTCACGGAGAGGCGGGACTTGCGGTGCCCGAGGGTCGTGTGGGTGGGTCCGAACTCCGTGGAGAGCGTTTCGAGCATGCTTTTGCTGAGGTACTTGTCCATGACCCCGCAAAGCAGAACCGTGCCCGGCGTCATGTGTGGCCGCAGGCGCCGGCAATGGGCGCGCAGCAGCTCGACGTCTTTCGGCATGCGCATGAGCACGACGTCGTAGCGTCGCTCTGCTGGCAGATGCAGCCAGTCGTGTTGAACGACCGATCCGAGACCGTTCGTCCGCAGGTTCTCTCTTGCGCTCATGGCTGCGCAGGCCGAGTGGTGGATGGTTTCGATGCGCTGGGTGGCCAGAGCGCAGCTGAGGGCGCCGAAGCTGTCGTCTGCGATCAGGACCTGCTGTCCCTGCAGCCCGAGTTCGTCGTCGCAGTAGTGGAGGAGATACTCGTCGGCGGCGTCCCAGCCCATGAGGTCCCCGCCGACCCGGGGTATGCGTTCGATGCTGAGCGGCTCTGAGCTGAAGGGGCTTACGAGTTTGCGCGCCCGATCCCCTCGTCGGTCCGGCATGATCGGTCTCAAACGTTGTGCTCCGCGCATGCTAAGTGGCCGCTTGGCTGCTGTCATCGACCCGACTCCAGGGCCAGGAGGCCGTGGTTGCGGGAAATCCGTGCTGCACCGCACAGTTGGCACAGGGGCTGCTCGCTAGACTCTTCGGATCCTACGGCGCCAGGGAGGTTGCGCCATGCTGTCGAGCGAGCAGGCGCAGCCGGGCCCGAGCGGCAACGCCGACGACGAGCTGCGTCGGCAACGACTCGAACTGGTCTTTCAGACCGCGCACCAGAACCAGGCCTTGAGTCCGCTGGTGGGCGTGGTTGTCGTATCCGCCATGTGGCCGGTAGCCGATCACCGTTTCCTCTTCGGCTGGCTCGTGGTCCTCACGCTGTCTTCGATCTGCCGCCACTGTCTTGCCCGTAAACGCATCAAGGTGCCGCACGACCCGGAGGTGGCGCGGCGCTGGGAGCGTGAGTTCTTCGTGAGTCTCGCCCTGGTGGGATCTGTCTGGGGTCTGGGTGGCTGGTTGCTCATGCCGGCAACGAACGAGGCTTATCAGGCGCTCCTGTATTGCTTCGTGCTCGGGATGGCCGGCGGCACCATGGCGCTTTACTCCGCCCATGGACCTGGTGTGGCCTTCGTTATGGTCGCGATGCTGGGTCCTGCCACCCTCTATCAGTTTTTGCAGGACGGTTTCTTTCACACCGCCCTCGGCCTGGCGGGCGTTCTCTTCGTGCTCGGCACGCTGCGCGCCACCCGGCAGATGAACACGGCGCTGTTGCGCAATATCGAACTCACGGAAGAGCTCGATCATCTCGCCCGCCACGATGCGCTCAGCGGACTCCATAATCGCCGCGGTTTCACTGAACTCGCGGCGCCGGCCGTGGCGAATGCCAGTCGCGCCCGCCGGGATTGCGCGCTCATCATGCTCGACGTGGACGACTTCAAGGTCATCAACGACCGCCTCGGTCATGCGACGGGAGATGCGGTGATTGCCGCCTTCGGCGCCATGCTCGCGGATACCGTTCGCGAAGGAGAACCGACGGGTCGTATCGGCGGCGAAGAATTTGCCGTCCTTCTGCCCGATGCGAGCCTGCGTGATGCAGAGCTGCTGGCCGAGCGCCTCCTGGAGCGATCCCGATCGCTGGACGTAACAGCCGCCGGAGAGCCGGTGGTCGTGACCGTGAGCATAGGTATCGCCGCGCTCGGCGCAGCACCTGCGACCCTGGACACGCTCCTCAGCAGGGCAGACGAAGCGCTCTATGCCGCGAAGCGGAAGGGCAAGGATCGAGCCATGGTCGCAAGCTATGCGGCGGGTGATGCATCGCCCTGCCTGGCGATGGCGGGAAGACCTTAAAGCGAGGATGGCGTAACGCCGCTGCGCGCCTGCGTTGCGGAAGGCAGCTCACCGAAGGTCGAGCGATAGTCTCTGGCGAACTGACCGGAATGAAGGAAGCCGAAGCGTGCGGCAATGTTCAGCACGCCGGTCTCGTCCTCCTGCTTCAGCGCTCTACGCACTTTCTGCAGGGCGACAGCGTTCAGGTACTCCTTCGGTGCAAGACCAAGGCGTTCCTGAAATGCGTTGCGCAGGGTCCGTTCGCCAACGCCCACCGATTGGCAAAGTTCCAGCACGTTCCGACAGGAGCCTTCACCATTGTGAATGAGATCCATCGCCTCGAAGTAGGCGCGATCCCGCTGCCTGTGGCAGGGAAGTGGTTGCCGGAGGGGACTACTGTCGAAGCATTGGAGGACCAATCGGGCGAGCTGGTGCTCCAGCAGGTGGATGGACGCTGAATCCTCAGACGCGAGGAACTGATGCAGTGCCTGCCTCAGCAATCCCGTTGAACGGGGATCCGTGCCGAATCCGGCGCCGAAAGTAGGAATGGCAGCCAGTGCGCCCTGGAGCCCGTGGAGCTCGGCGACAGTCTCCAGGAGACCGTCGCTGATCGTTATCGAGCAGGCATCGAAACCCGCCTGAGACACGCAATCGAAGGCGCCGTCGGCGGGGAAGAGGCACAGATCGTCCGCCTGGAATTCGGAACTCAGCCAGAAAAACGGGGTGCTGCGATCGAGGAAGACCGCGAAGGTCCTGGCGGAGCGGGGTACCTCGCCGCGTTGACGGAAGCTCCGGTTGAACACGAAATGGGTCGCGGCGATCTCCTGGCCGGTGGCCTGTTCCACGGAGCCGAGGAAGGGCCCTCGGTCGAGCTGCGTGAACTCGAAATTCCACCCTTTCGCGGCAGCGCCCAGGGCATCACAGTCGTCGAAATAGAGCGTCATTTTTCCGATTTTCGATCACGATAACCGTAAGGCGATGGTAGCTTGCCGGGCAACGCCAGACCAGAAGAGGGACCAGACGTGCGTTGCGGAACTCAGAAGCTTGCGGCGAGCGGGTGGCTCATGCTGTCGCTCCTGCTTACCGGGTGCGGTGCCGCTGAAGGTGCAGAGATCGTTCATGATCCTGAATTCGTCCGCATGGAACGTGAATTCGGTGCCCAGTGGGCAGCGGACGATCAGATCGTGCAGGAGAAACTCGAGGCTCTTGAAAGGCGCTTTGGTAAAAAACCGAACATCGTCTACATCCTGGCGGACGATGTCGGTTACACGGAACTCGGCAGCTATGGCGGCGGCAAAATCCGTGGAGCACCTACCCCGAGCCTCGACCGTATGGCCCGGGAAGGGATGCGCTTTCTGTCTTTCTACTCAGAGGTCGAGTGCTCCCCGTCCCGGGGCGCACTGATGACCGGCCGGCATCCGATCCGAAATGGCCTCTATAACATCACCCTGCCGGGCGAGACCGGCTCCGGCCTTGCCCCCGAGGAAGTGACCACCGCGGAGATTCTGTCGGCCGCGGGCTACTACACGGGCCATTTCGGAAAGTGGCATATGGGCGGAGAGGAAGAACACTACCCGACCAGCCAGGGCTTTCACGAAGCTGAATGGTCTGAGGGAAACCCACCCTGGTGGATCAATAATCCTGAGGCCAGCGCCGACGACGATGTCGGAGGTTTTTCCCAGCGAGCGCTCATGCACTCGCCCGGTCCCGAGAACTTTCCCTACGACACCGGTGGGGTCATGCGCGCCCGTCAGGGTGAAGCGGCGGAGATGGTCTACGCCTACTCCATGGAACGGTACAACACTTATGACTCGGAGGTGGCGGATCGTGTGATCGATTTCATTCGCCGCAGGGCGGACTCGGAGCGGCCCTTCTTCGTGAACTTCTGGGGCAAAGGCAACCACTTCTGGGGTGCGCATCCGGACTTCCGGGACACGCCTGCAGGCACCAATACCTCGTCGCAGATGGTTGAACACGACTACAACACGGGTCGGATTCTGAAGACGCTGACGGAACTCGGAATCGCCGAGAACACACTGGTGATCTGGTCCTCCGACAACGGGCCGATGTACACGGTCCATCCGCATGGCGGCTACTCACTGCTTCCCGGCACCAAAGGAGAAACGCTGGAAGGCGGCATTCGCGTGCCGTCGCTGGCCTGGTGGCCGGGCATGATCGAGGCTGATCAGACGCCCCTGGATCTCGTGCAGATTACCGACTGGTTCACCACCATCGTACGCATCGCCGGGGCCCTCGATGGGGTGCCGACCGATCGCGTGGTCGACGGAGTCGATCAGAGCGGACTGCTGCTCCTTGGAGAAGGCCGGGGCCGGCGGGACTATGTCTTTCACTACAATCGGGACAAGCTGGAGGCGGTGCGCAAGGATCAGATCAAATTCAATCTGAAGCCGCGGAATCCGGCCTTCCACTTCTACGAGGTTTATAACCTCTACCACGATCCGGCGGAGCGCTTTCCGAACGAGATTCAGAATGGTGCCTGGTCGGGCCCGGGGATCACCAAGATGATTCAGGAGCACAGGCTGCAGATACAACGCTATCCGCATCGGGTGCCCGCTCAACCCTATTACCGGGATTTCGATCGATCCTTCGATCCCGAGCCAACGCCGGTCTATGAGCCGAAGCTGAAAGTCGACTGGTAGCGCCACGCTTCCAGGAAGAATTTCGCCCTTGAAGATTGTCGGGGTCGCTCGTGATTCGGGTGGGCCGTGACGACTATAATCCGTCGGCGCCGCGGCCCGTTGGCTGAGGCGTTTAGCGTTTTGGCATCAGGGGCGAGTTTTTGCGGATATCGCAGCTTTCATCAGTTGGGGGCAGATGGCTCGTGGCGCTGGCTGTCACGGTCTCCGCTGGCTCCCTGTCGACCCCGTACCCCGCGCATGCCGACGATTTGGAAGAAGCTTCGGCTCCCGAAGACAACTATCGCGTTCTCGAATGGCAGGATCTCGTGCCGAGGGACTGGGAGCCGCCGCTGGTGGCCGAAGCCTACGATGAGGTCACCCCAACGAGTGTCGATGAAACGTCCGTGGTCCCTGAGCTCGATGGGCAGCTCGCGGCGCTGCCCGGTTACATGAAGCCCGTGGTGTTCCACGGCAACGAGGTCAGTGAGTTTGTGCTGGTCCCTTTTCTGCCGCATCAGGTCAAAGCCCATGCCCATCTCGAAGCCAATCAGATGGTTT
This sequence comes from Pseudomonadales bacterium, assembly GCA_965230005.1. Taxonomy (GTDB): domain Bacteria; phylum Pseudomonadota; class Gammaproteobacteria; order Pseudomonadales; family Azotimanducaceae; genus SZUA-309. The sequence goes on along the minus strand of OZ245934.1, from coordinate 2,894,760 downwards.
ATGTCTACGCGCTCGAACCGGTGGTGGTGGAGCAGCCCTTCGATCCCATCTGGATTGTCGGTGCGCTCTCCCTGGAACCGGTGATGACCGACGAGGGCCCGGCGGCCTATCGGATGGTCGACGCGGTAACGACGCCCTATGAATACTGAGATCGCTCCTGCGAGCGACGAATGCTCTGCGTAGCTGGAGAACCTTGATGAGTCGCATCCCTGACGTCCTGATCCTCACCTTTGCTCTGTGCCTGGGCGCAATGCCGCTCCCGGTGAGCGCAGAGCCACCGCCCGTGCAGGAGCCCTCGTCGCCGGACGACATTCGAGCCGCTCTGGGTGGCGGTGTCCCCATGGGTCGCTGGAAAGAAGGCCTGCTTTTCGAGGGCATAAGCCCGCAGCCATGGCTCACCAGTGCGGCCAACTGGTTTCCGGGGACGGAAGACGTCCAGCCCCACGAGATGCGCATCACCTTCATGGGGACCTCGCCAACGATCCGTCCGGGTCAGATGAACACGTCGATCTACGTCGAGCTCGGCAACGGCGACAATTTCATCTTCGACATCGGGGAAGGCTCTGTGTCGAACTACACGGCAGCCCGGGTCGCGCTGAATCAGATGAACAACATCTTCATCACCCACCTGCACGTCGACCACTACGGTTCCCTGCCCTACGTCTGGATGTTCGGCACCTGGTCCGGCGGCTGGCACACGCAGATTACGGTGCATGGTCCCTCGGGTCGTACGCCCGAGTTTGGTACCCGCGCCATGGTGGAAGGCATGAAGCAGATGACGGCCTGGCACCGGGACGCCTTCAGTGTGTTCCCGGTCGGCAAGGGCTGGGACATCCAGGTGAACGAGTTCGACTTCCGCGACAACGGCGGCACCGTCTACGAGAAGAACGGCGTGAAGGTCATTCACTGGCAGCGTTCGCACGCGAAAGACGGCGCATCCGCCTACCGCCTTGACTGGCAGATCAGTGAGAACGAATCCCTCTGCTTCGTCTGGACCGGGGACGGAAGGCCCAGCGAACTCGACATCGAATATGCCGCCGGCTGCGACGTTTACGTGACGGAGCTGCAGCAGGAAGTGGTCGAGATCAATTCAGGCGTGCAGGGTGTGCCACCGTTTCTCGCCCGCTATACGATCGACACCCATCACACCCCCGGCTACGCCGCTGGCTATCTCGCCAGCAAGATCGAACCGCGGATGTTCATGACCACGCACATGACCTTCGACCCCTGGCTCAACGAAGAAACCGTCGCCGAGGTCCGCCATCACTGGGATGGCCCCTATCACTTCGGTGCGCCGGACGGGATCGTCGTTAACGTGACCACCGATCAGATCTGGGTCCGTGAAGGCATTCTCCCGGACTTTCCGAATCAGCGGGCGCCGCAGCAGGACTTCACCAATGGGCAGCTCGTGGTGCCCTTGCCGCCGACCGATCGCACGAAGATTCAGGAACCCTTCGTGCGGGAGAAGCAGATCGATCCCGAAGAATACTATCCGGAAGGCTACATGCCGGAGCTTCTCGAAGAGTGGCCGGTGGATAAGACGCTCGTGGCGCCGGTGGAATCGCTGCCGGAGAATCTGCGGCAAAGCATGGGCGGCCACTGGGAGCTGACACAGAAGAACCGCAGAGCGCTCGAAGAACGGAACGCCGAACAGTAGCGGACGGGCTTCGCTACCCTGGCCCCCAGCGTCTGGTGCTGTCGGCCAGGGTGGGGTGAAGGATCTGCGCTACTGGCCCTGTCCCATGGAGTAACCGGGCTTACCATCGAATTCGTAGAGGTGCTCGGTTTTCACGATGTCGACGCCGTTGCTGTCCAGCAGCGTCGCCAGCCGGAAGATGTCGCGATTGGCCAGCGCGTGCGCCTCGCCTTCGATCGGCAGAAAACGACAGCGCCAGTGGTCGGTGCAGAAGGTTTCCGGCGCCCCCGTTGGCCAGACCTGCACGCCGCGGTTGGTGATCATCTTCAGCTGCAGCGATGAGGGCGTGGCGACGCTGAGACTTTCGGCGATAGCGTCCACGTCGCTGCGCGACTGAACGAAGATATCGACGCCGACCAGCTTGCGCTCGCTTGCCCGGGTCCGCTTCTGCGGCTGAATCTTCAGGTCGCGGCGGGGATAGTGGGCTCGACCGAGCTTCAGGGCGTGGTCGCCCAGGCGTCGGATCACGGCGTCCGCGAAACCTTCAGTGGTCACACAGATCGTGCTGTGCGAGGTCCCATAGATGTCCTGGGTATGCACCCCATCCTCGATGGTCCTGAGCCAGGCGTTGTGGATCATCTCCGCGGATTCGCCAAGGCCGAGATGCGCGAGCATCTTCACCGACGCGAGCAGCATGCCGCTGGGGTTGGCGACGTTCTTGCCGGCGATGTCTGGTGCTGAGCCGTGAATGGCCTCGAACAGGCTGATCCGTTCGCCGATGTTGGCGGACGGGGCGAGACCAACGGAGCCGGTCACTTCGGCGGCGATGTCGGAGACGATGTCGCCGTAGAGGTTCGGGGTAACGATCACGTCGAAGGACTCAGGGTCGTTGGCCACCCGCGCCATGCCGATGTCGACGATCATGTGATCTGTTTCGACAGCGGGATATTCCTTTGCGACCTCGTTAAAGACTTCATGAAAGAGACCGTCGGTCAGCTTCATGATGTTGTCTTTGGTCATGCACGTGAGCCGCTTGCGCCCGCGGCTCGCCACATATTCGAAGGCGTAGCGGATGATCCGCTCGCAACCCGGTCGGGAAACGATCTTCAGGCACTGGACCACGTCTTCGGTCTGGCGGTGCTCAATACCGGCGTACAGGTCTTCCTCGTTTTCGCGGATAACGACGATGTCGGTGTCCGGGTGATGGGAAGGGACGTAGGGAGCATAGGAACGAACGGGACGAACGTTGGCAAAGAGACCGAAGCTCTTTCGCAGAGTGACATTGAGGCTCTTCATGCCGGAGCCCTGCGGCGTTGTCATCGGGCCCTTGAGCAGCACACCGCTTTCGCGGATGGCGTCCCAACTTTCTGCGGGCAGGCCGGAGCTGAGTCCCTTCTGCCAGGAGGAGAGTCCCATCTCTACGGGATGGAACGAGAGAGGCGCGTTGGCAGCCTCCAGAATTCGCAGAGTTGCCGCGGTGATCTCGGGTCCGATTCCGTCACCGGCTGCGACCGTGACGTTGTACCGCTGGATGCTCTGCTCTGTATCCTCCCCCATCAGAAGTGCTTCAGCCATGGGCTTGCCTCCGTAAAACAGCGAACCGCTGTGTGTGTATGGGAGCAATATATTTCCGTTGTAAGGAAGATAATAACTGATCTAACCAGATCAATTATTCGTCTATGACGATCTATCAATGCCCTCGAAAGTGATCGGCCGCACACTTCTGACGCGAGAGATCTGCTAGCTCCGCTGAGGGTTTCATGGCGCGATGAGCGGGTCTGGAGAGGGAGAGGCGCACCCCGATTGGTTTGCTGGGGTTACAATAGAGCGCCGTCGATGGAGAACCCATCGGCGGCGTTCTATCGAGCTAAGGGCTCTAATCAGCTGCTTTCGAGAACGATCATGGTGCGGTAAAGACGTGCCCGATCATGCGGCTGCCTTCGAAGACGGCCCGGTCCATCACGTTCGTATCGTCTATGAAGACGAAGTCGAAGATCTCGTTGTCGTTGCTGTCGAAGTGCAGCATGACGATGAACTGTTCGCCGGATTCGATGCCCTTGTAAACCTCGATGGGCACGTTCTCGTTCGCGCCTTTCGCGAGGTAAGTTGCTGCCACGTATTTGTCGCCATTGGGCTTGCCGTCCTCGAAGGGATGCATGACCAGCCAGCCGTTCCCGGCAATCTGAACTTCAGTGAAGGTCAGCGTGTTGCCGTCCCGGGCGGCAGCGTCCGTAATGATCCAGCTCTCTTCTCCGTTGCCCATGCTGAAGGCGCGGGACTGCTCTTCTGCGCTGAGGCCGGTTGCAGCGAAAGTCAGCAGCAGGAGTGAGAAAAATCGAATGTGCATGAAGTCTCCCCTTGTTGATCGGCACGCAGCCGCTTCAATGCCTGTGGTGGCTGGTGTACGAGTGTCAGAGGCATCCTACGCTTTCGCTCTGGAATTGGCATGGTCTCTGATCCGTTGAGCGATGACTGGATTCCGGACTCTCTCATTCCCAGGCATGTTCTGCCTAGGGTATGAGGTTTACGAGGTATAGTTGGGCGAGACACCGCTCGTTTCCAGCTGTATCCCAGAAACCGAGATGGAGACCTTCAGACAGTGATCGTGTTCGGCGGCCTTGTGCTCGGCGTTGGGCTGCTGCTGATCGGCGGCACACTGCTCGTGCGAGGCGCTTCGGCCATTGCCTCTGGTGCTGGCATCTCGCCGATGATTGTCGGTCTCACGGTTGTCGCCTTTGGCACCAGCTCGCCGGAGCTGGTGATCAACGTGCTCGCGGCGCTGCAGGGCCAGTCAGCGCTCGCCTTCGGCAACGTGGTTGGCTCCAACATCGCGAACCTCGGGTTGGTGCTCGGCACGGCCGGCCTGATTGCGCCGATTGCCATGCAGGGGCAGCTGGTCGTGCGGGAATTGCCGCTCCTGATTCTGGCAACCACCGTGCTGGTGGTGCTTGCGCTGGACGGGCCACTTCTCGGAGAGCCGGCGCGCATCGACCGTGCCGATGGGCTCGTGCTGCTGCTGCTGTTCGGGATCTTTGTCTACGTTTCCGCCTTGGACCTGGTCAATCAACGGCGCGACGTGCTTTTCCAGGGCATCGAGCAGCTGCCCGTGCCGTCTCAGCACGTCATCCGACCCAGGGACTGGGTGTTTACCGCCGCCGGTATGCTCGGGCTCGGTGTTGGTGGTCACCTCACCATCAGCAATGGCTCTGAGCTTGCCAGCGTGCTTGGCGTGAGCGAAACCGTCATCGGTGTCGCGATCATCGCTGTGGGTACCTCACTCCCGGAGCTGGTGACGTCGGTGATTGCCGCGCTGCGGCGCGAACCCGATCTGTCTGTGGGCAACGTTGTGGGATCGAATCTGTTCAATGGGCTCTTCGTGCTTCCGATCGGTGCCGTGATCTCGCCCGTGGTGGTGCCCGAAGGCGGAGCCGTTGATCTGCTGATCTCCCTGCTTTTTGCCCTGGCGCTGTTTCCGGTGTTCCTGATCGGCAACAGCCTCCTGGGAAGAACGGCCAGCGCGGTCTTCCTCGGTGGCTATCTGCTCTATATAGGAATTCGGGTCGCCGGATCGCTTTGAGGCCCACCAGTCCTGAGACAGTTGCACGGCGGACCGGTGTTGGCGCCTCAGGACCCAGGGTGACGTCAAACCGTGTAGGTTCCTCCGTCCACACCGATCGTCTTGCCCGTGATGTAGCTCGCCCCCTCTCCGGACAAGAAAAGGACCACGTTTGCCACTTCTTCGGCTTTTGCAACGCGGCCGAGGGGCAGGGCGGCGGCCTGCTTCTGCAGCCGTCCCATTTCCATGAGCGACTCGGTCATCCCCGTCTCGATCGGGCCCGGTGCCACGGCGTTCACGCGAATCCCCGAGGGGCCGAGCTCGGCGGCCAGGCACTTCGTGAGCATCACCACGCCGGCCTTTGAAACACAGTAGTCGGCAATCGTCGGCACGGGACCGTAGCCTGCGATCGAGGCAAAGTTGACGATGGTGCCGCCATGGCCCTCTTCGATCATCTGACGAGCGGCTTCCCGGGCACAGATCATGACGCCGGTGAGGTTCACATCGAGCACTTTCTGCCAGCGATCCGTGGATTTATTGAGGATCAGGCCTTCCTTCGGATTCAGCCATGGATCTGTTGCCTCGTCCTTGTCGACGAAGTTCGAATAGGAAATCCCAGCCGCCGTTACCATCGCATCAACCCGGCCGAAGCTCTTCGCCGTGTGCTCCACGAGGTGCACGATGGCAGCTTCCTCCGAGGTGTCCGTTGGCACGAAGGCAGCGCGGCCACCGGACTGCTCGATCATCGCCACCGTCTGGTGGCCCCCGTCCTCGTTGATGTCCGCCACGGCTACCGCCGCGCCTTCCTCCGCGAAGAGCAGGCTGGTCGCCCGGCCCATGCCGGATCCGCCGCCGGTCACGATCGCGACTTTGTCTTTCATCTGGCTCATGTTCTTCCCCCGTGCCTGAAACTCTCCTGGCTCATAGTAAATCCTGTTGCTCGTTCGGCGTCACAGCCTTTTGACGAGCCCCGGTGGATGGTAGCGCTCCCACGATCACGTCCCATTTAGAACGAATGAAACTGAGCGATGCCATCCGCGCGAGTGTGTTCTTTCCCCGCTTCCTGCCGAGCTTCTCGAAACTGGGCATCTGCAGCCGCAGCTGGCTCTGGGGCACGGAGACCCGCAACTTCTCCGGCCAGCAATGGGTGGTGACTGGCGCCTCCAGTGGCATTGGCCGAACCATTGCGCTGCGGGCGGCCGAAGCCGGTGCTCGGGTTCACGTCGTTGGACGGAACGAAGAGCGCCTGCTGGCGCTGGTGGATGACGTACCCGGTCAGATCGTCGCGCTCTCGGTGGATCTCTCGAGCATGACGGCTGTCGCTAGGCTTGCTGATGAGCTGGCGGCGGCCGCACCGCGCATCGATGTGCTCGTCAACAACGTCGGGCTCATGCTGGAGCGTCGCGAGTCCTCCGTGGATGGCCTCGAAACATCCTTTGCGACCAACGTGCTCGGCCACTTTCTGCTCACCGAGCGGCTGCGCAGCACCGGCACCCTGATTGACGGGATGGTGATCAACATGAGCTCCGGAGGCATGTACAACGTGTCGCTCGATCTCGATGAGCTGCAGGGCGGACGTGCTTACAACGGCACGATCACTTACGCCTGTCAGAAGCGGGCTCAGGTGGTGCTCAACCGCTGGTGGCGAGAGCAGGGGCTCAACAGCTACGTCATGCATCCCGGGTGGGTGAACACCCCCGGCGTCGAGACCGCCATGCCGGAGTTCCACCTCCTGACCCGACCTCTGCTGCGGGATACCGACGAGGGGGCTGATACCGCCCTCTGGCTGGCCGCGCATCGTCCCGCCCAGGCGGCTGGTGATCGCATCTGGTTCGATCGTGGGCAGCGGCCTGCGCACTTCCTGCCAGGCACCGATGGCGGTGCGAGTCCTGCCACCCTGGTGAGTTATCTTCAGGAACAGTTAAACACCGTCTTTAAACCGGAGGCAGATTCACCATCGATCGATGCCGTGCCAACGGGCTCGGTGCTGGTGGAGAAAGCGACGGCACCCCCGGTGCAGCGGGCGCGTATCGCGGGCTGAGGGTGTTGCAGCCATGCTCAGCTCGAGTCGACTTCTGACTGCCTGACCGTGCCAACGACCAGCAGCCCCAGTTCTGCGGTTGCGTGGGCCATCAGCAGCGCAATGGATGCGGCGAGCCAGCCGTGGAAGGGCCCGGGTAGCAGACCACTGCCAGCGGCTAGTGCGCCAAGCACGATGAGCGCAAAGAATGCGGATAACGCCGGGTTGATGCCCATGGCGCCGCCGCCTGCCGCATCGATCCGCCAGCGTACGACCATCAGGCCGGTGCCGACGAGGAGCATGTAGGCGCTCAGCACGTAGAGGCCGATGCGCGCCGAGCTGGCCAGATCCAGACCGAACTCGCCCAGCACGATGGGAAGCAGCGCGAGGAAAACGCTGCCGATGCTCCAGCACAGCGCGAAAGCCAGGCTCACGTAGTCCTGGCCCTGCCAACCTGACCGCTGACCTCGAAACACGATGGCCAGGGAAGAGAAGCCGGCGATGGCAACTGCCACCTCGGCCAGCGTGTGGAACGCATCCATCGCCAGATGGTGCCACGAATAAGGGGGCGCCCCAATTCCGGCAAGCTTCCCAACCGGAACGCTGATCATCAGTAATTGGCTGATATTTTCGTAGAAAACTTCGACTCAGCCTTATTGTCGTCTCGGGCTAGCCTTGGCGGTTTGCTGTCACCGGGAGATTCAGATGGCCAATGCGGTCAGTATCGACGACCGCTCGAAGGGTAGTGCGCCCCTTCGGGCCGATCCCCATGCCCTCACGCATCTGCGCCGCATCGAATCGGAGGCGATCCACATCATTCGTGAGGTCGCGGCCTGCTTCGAGAACCCCTGTATGTTCTTTTCCACGGGCAAAGACTCGACGGTGATGCTGCATCTCGCCCGGAAAGCCTTCTGGCCCGGCTCCGTGCCGCTGACGCTGCTGCACATCGATACCACCTGGGAGTTCGCCGAAATGGCGAAGTTCCGGGATCAGCTGGTGGAGCGCTTCGATCTGCGCCTCGAAGTCCATGTGAACGAAGAGGCACTCGCGGCGGGCATTCACCCGATCGAGTCCGGCTCCGTAGCCTATAACGATCAGATGAAAACGGTGGCGCTCAAGCAGGCGCTCGATAAGCACGGTTTCGACGCGGCCCTTGGCGGCGCAAGACGCGACGAAGAGAAGTCCCGAGCGAAGGAACGGGTTTTCTCCATTCGTTCCGCGTCCCATCAGTGGGATCCGAAGAACCAGCGGCCTGAGCTCTGGAATCTCTACAACACGCACCTGTCGCCGGGGCAGTCAGTGCGCGTGTTTCCCTTATCCAACTGGACCGAGACAGACATCTGGCTCTACATCCAGCAGGAGCAGCTGGACATCGTGCCCCTCTACTACGCGGCCCCGCGCGTGAGTTGGAAAGACGATGCAACGGGTCAGATTCTCTTTCTCGACGATGAACGGATGCTCGACTATCTGTCGCCGACGGAGCGGGAGTCCTTGCGAGAGCGGTCCATTCGTTTCCGAACCCTCGGCTGCTATCCGCAGACCGGCGCCGTGGAGAGCGAAGCAGCGACCGTATCGGCGATCATCTCAGAGCTGCTGACCGAACAGGTCAGCGAACGCCAGGGGCGCATGCTCGACCACGATCAGTCAGCCTCCATGGAGCGGAAGAAGCGCGAAGGGTACTTCTGAGCCGTTTCAGTCGCCCGACTGCCCGAGACTGCTTGCCAGCTGTTCATTGCCAAGGGCCGGATTGGTCCCGGTAACGATGCACTCTGCCCGGGTCCTGATCATCTCGGCGAAGTGATCGTGGGTGAGGATGTAGAGCCGATCGTTTCGGATCGCATCGAAAACGATCTCGGCGATGTCGGCCGGCTGCATGCCCTGCTTGAGGATTTCCCTGAACATGGCAATGCGCTCCTCGTCTTCTGCGGTGGGCGCCGGCGGTTCCTCGTCGTTGGCGAGTTCTGAGGGCCGGTTGCGGCTGCTGTCGAAAATGTTCGTGTTGACGAAACCCGGGCACAACACCGAGCAGCCGATCTGGGCGCCCTCCGTCTGCAGGTCCACATAGAGATTTTCCGTCAGCGCGACCACGCCGTGTTTGGTCACCGAGTAGAGCGCGTTGGTGCTGCCGCCAATGAGACCTGCGACGGAAGCGGTGTTGACGATGTGGCACGGTTCACCCTGGGATAGCATCTGCGGAATGAAGACGCGCAGCCCGTAGATCACGCTCCAGAGATTCACGCCCAGCACCCAGTCCCAGTCTTTCTGCGTGGCGGTCCAGGCGTTGCCGCCACCGCCCACACCGGCGTTGTTGAAGAGCAGGTGTACGCCGCCAAGTGTGTCGACGGCTTCCGCGCAGACTTTGCGCAGCTCCGATTCGATGGCCACGTTCGTGACGATCGGAAGCACCTGATTGTTGGTCGTCGCCTGCAGCTCTGCCGCTGCCTGCTCGAGGACGGCTTCTTCGATGTCTGCCATCACCACGTGCATGCCCTCGGCAATACACTTCTCTGTGAGCGCGCGGCCGATACCGCTGGCTGCTCCAGTAATGACCGCGACCTTACCTGCAAAATCCTGCACAACTGCCCCCTACAAATTTGAGCGGTGAGTATAGCGAAGGAATACGGCTGAGTTAGCTGATCGCACTGGAAGAGAGTGTCAGTAGCCTGGTGCCGATCGCCATCCACCACAGGGTTTGTATGGCCTCGAGCACAAGCAGCGGCGCCGGTCCGATCAACTCCGGATAGGAGCTCAAAATTGTCCCAACGACGACGAGGAATCCGATGCGTCCGAGCCGACGCCACACTCGAAGCCAGGTCTCTGCACGAGGGGCATTATGCGGTTGGCTGCGCTATGTTCCTGCCATGAAGAAGATCGCTGCAGCGTTCGTTGTGTTGCTGGCGCTGGTCGTGGGAGTCGGCACCTACGTTTATCTGGATCGACCGAGCCCTGAAGAACTTGGCCTCCAACGCGTGGGTGGGGAATCCGGCGAGTCAGGCGACCTCACCGTTCGCTGGCTGGGCGTATCCACGCTGCTTATCGACGATGGCACCACGCAGCTCATGACCGACGGGTTTATCTCCCGCCCGGGACTCCGCGATCTCATCCTCGATCGACCTGTTGCACCTGACGAGCAGGCAATCTCGTCAGCGCTCGAGTCGTTCGCCGTCGATCGTCTCGCGGCGCTGATGACGGTGCATTCCCACTACGATCACGCCATGGATACCGGTGTGGTGGCGGTGGCAACAGGCGCCGACGTGTTGGGTTCCGCGTCGACGGCAAACGTCGCCCGAGGCGCCGGCGTTCCTGAGGACCGTATCGTCGAGGTGTCCTTCGGCCAGCCTTATCGATACGGCGCCTTCGAGATCCGGTTCTTCGAGGGGCGACACGCGCCGCTTGTGGAGGGTGGTCCGCCCATGCCGGGAACCATCGGTCGGCCGCTGATACCTCCGCAGCCCGTTTCGGCCTGGCGGGAAGGCGGTAGCAACGTGATCAGCATCAGCCACCCTGAGGGCGACATGCTGATTGTCGGCAGCGCCGGTTATCTCGAAGGTGCGCTCGATGGGCTCGACGTCGACATGGTGTTTCTGGGGATTGGTGGCCTGTCGACGCTTCCCCAGGCGCATGTGCTCGCCTACGTTCGTGAGAGCGTGCATCTGCCGAAGGCCGAGCGGGTCTACATCATTCATCACGAAGACCTGACCGCGTCCTTTGGTGATATCCGGATGATGCCGACGCTGGTCATGGACCGGAGCTTCCTCGACGATCTCCAGCAGGAGCTGCTTCCCGCTGAAACCTACTATCTGCCGTTCGGAGAAGCTGTCAGAGTTAGCGACCAGTGATAAACGCGCCTTCGCGGGCGCAAACCGGAATCTTGGGGAGGATTCATGAGACTCGTTCAATCATCTTTGCTGCTCCTGGCCTGGCTGTTTGCCACCTTTGCGCTGGCGGCGCCGCAATCGCAGCGTTTCGAAGTCGATGGGGTACGCCTTCATTACCTGTCGATAGGCGAGGGTACGCCGGTGGTGCTCGTGCACGGTTACACATCTTCCGCGGCGAGCTGGGTCAATAACGGCATTGCCGCGCTGCTTGCGCAGCACTACCGCGTGCTGGTGCTGGATGCGCGCGGCCATGGTGAGAGTGACAAGCCCCACGATCCGAAGGCTTATGGCGCACAGATGGCGGCCGACGTGATCGCGTTGCTGGATCATGAAGGGATCGAGCAGGCCCATCTCGGCGGCTATTCCATGGGAGGGCTGCTGACCCTCAAAGCCATCACCATGGCGCCCGATCGTTTTCTTTCCGCCGTGATTGGCGGTCAGGGGTGGACGGGAAACGACGTCGGTCTCGGTGAGGGGCTCACGGAAGAAATCGCCGTCGCCCTCGAGAACGGTCGGGGCATTGAGCCTCTGATCCACGCGTTGAATCCTGAGGGCGCACCTCCGGTGCCGGAAGCGCAGATCGAAGCGATGGCGAAGTTCATCGAGACTCAGAACGATCCGCTCGCCCTGGCTGCGGTGATTCGCTCAACGGCAGGCTGGCTGCCGGATCGTGCGGCCATTGCCCAGAACCCAGTGCCCTCCATTGCTGTGGTTGGTGATCGGGATCCGCTCATCAGTGCGGCGCGAAATCTCGCCGGCAACCTGGCCAATTTCCAGCGCCTCGAGGTGCTCGTGGGGGCAACGCATGGCGGTGTGGTTCGGGATCCGGCCTATGCCGCCCGCTTCGGTGAGGCGATGCTGCGCTTTCTGGCATCCGTTGAAGCAGCGGAGGATGCCAGTTCCAGCAGCGACTAGGCGCCGATCAGGCCGCCCCGGAGCGCAGCGAAGCCGGAAGGCTATACTATCGATAGTGAGACGCCTCTCAGGGCGTGCAGGGGGGAAAGCATGACCGGGCAGAACGGCCAGTACGACGCAGTCATCATCGGTGCAGGTTTCGGCGGGCTTTACGCCCTGCATCACCTGCGCGACAAGCTGGGCCTCAAGGTCCGCAGCTTCGACGGCGCCGGCGGTGTTGGCGGCACCTGGTGGTACAACCGCTATCCCGGCGCCCGGGTCGACGCCCCCAGCAGTCCGTTTTATGCCTACACCTTCTCTCAGGAGCTCGTCGACGAGTGGGAGTGGACGGAAACGCAGACCGCTCAAGGCTCCGTGCTCGCTTACCTCGAGCACTTTGCCGACCGTTTCGATCTGAAGAAGCACATCCAGTTCGAAACCTGGATCACGGATGCCCGCTACGACGAGGTCGCCCAGCGCTGGGTCATTGAGACGGGCGGCGGTGAAAGCTATTCGGCGCAGTTCCTGATCTGTGCCGTGGGGGCACTGTTCGTTGCCAACATGCCGGATTATCCCGGGATCGAGGACTTCGCTGGTGAGTGCTATCACACCGGTCGCTGGCCCCACGAGAAAGTCTCGTTTGCGGGCAAGCGGGTTGGAGTGATTGGCACGGGGTCCTCGGGCATTCAGGCGATTCCGGAGATCGCCAGGGAAGCCGCACACGTGACGGTGTTTCAGCGTACTCCGCAGTACGCGCTACCGGCGCGCAACCGTCCTCTCGAAGCCGAAGAGCTCGCCCGCTATCGGCAGGATTGGACTGAGCTTCGCGCCTCCATGCGCGCGCGCGGTGGCTGGCCGTTCAAGACGAGCCGGCGCCGTGCCTCTGAAGACACCTTCGAGGAACGGCTGGCCCGCTATGAGGATCTCTGGGAGCAGGGCGGTATCCATCTCATCATCAACAGCTACACGAGCGTGATGACGAACAAGGCGCTGAACGAAGAGGTGTCAGAGTTCGTGCGCGGCAAGATCCGTGAAATCGTCGAAGATCCGGCCACGGCCGAAAAGCTGATGCCCGACTATTTCATCGGCACCAAGCGAATGATCCTGGATAACGGCTATTTCGAAACCTACAACCGGGACAACGTGTCGCTCATCGATCTTCGCGAAGATCCCATTGAGTCCTTCACGGCGTCGAGCATCCGGACAAGCCAGGGAGAACATCCCATCGACATGCTGGTGCTGGCCACCGGTTTCGACGCGGTGAGCGGTTCCATGCTCAACCTCAATCCGAAGGGTCGCGGCGGGGTGAGTCTCAAGGAGAAGTGGGAAGAGCGCTTCGACAACTACCTGGGCACGGCCATTGCCGGCTTCCCGAATCTGTTCATGATTCATGGGCCCGGCGCGCCAGGCGTGTTTTTCACGATGCCCCTCGGCGGCGAACTCACGACAACCTGGATCGCGGACTGCATCCAACATCTGAGCGAGAACAAGCTCGGTGCGGTCGAGGCAACGGAGGCTGCCGAGACGGACTGGGATCGAGAGATCAACGCCATTGCCGAGCGCACGCTCTATCCCGAGACGAATTCCTGGTACATGGGGGCGAACATTCCCGGTAAGCCGCGCCAGTTCCTCGGCCATCTGCGGGGCTCTCAGTACTTCGATCGCATGTTCGAAGTCGCCGAGGGCGACTACGAAGGGTTTACCTTCGAGCCGGTGCGGGACGCTTCCTGATCGACAACGCTTGCGACGCGTCCTGCTGCCTACTCAGGCTGGCGACCAGCGCCACGCGGCCTCGAGGGCGCCCGAGCAGGCCGTAGAACACTGTCGCGGCGGCGAGGCGGTCGCCGTATTTTGCTTCCATGGCCTCCAGAATGCGTGCGGCTTCCGCCTCGGGCAGGGCTTCGATGCGAGTCGCTCGCGGGATCCTGGTGCTCACCACGTCAGCGCGGGTGAACTGTAGTGGTTTGCCGGCCAGGAGCGATTCCGCTGCTTCCGCCGTCGCGTCGTAGTAGATCAGTGGATCTTCTTCCATATCCAGCACCCAGAGCCTCGCTGTGTGTGTGCCGCTGCCCGTGTCGATAACGAGTTCCACGACTTCTCCCGATTCCCAGGTGTGGATGACGTAGTAGAACGCCGCCACCCAGACCAACACGCAGGCCGCGGCAAAGCCGCTCCCGAGCATGAGATCCAGGCCGGATGGCTTCAGCGACGTCTTCAGCAGCAGCGCGGCTCCCAGCAGCAGCGCAGACCAGCCGATCAGGCCGCCGCGCTCCAGAACTACGATGAGACCCGCAAGCATCAGGAGCGCGGCAATCAGCCGAGCGAGCCGATGAGATCTCAGCATCATGCCACCCGATAGCGCAGGCAGAGGACGAACAGCGCGATGGCCGGTGCAATCACAACCGCCGCGTCTGTGACGGCGGCGCTGTCCAGCGGCATGCCGTGCACGGCCCAGAGTGTGAGATGAAAAAGTCCGTGAATCAGCAGCCAGAGCGCGCCGAAGAGCATGACGGGTTTGTTCCCGGCATGGAGCCCGTAAGCGACGGCGCTGGCACTGGTCAGGAAGGCAAAGCCGACGTCGCGAATGAAGTGCATGTTGTAGGGGCCCGTCGCCGACGCCCCGGGTGCGTTCAGGTAGAAGTCGTTGGGCAGTACGGCGATGTAGAGCCCCGTGAGCAGATAGAACGCGATGAGCGCCCAGATCGACAGGTGGATCATCGAATGTCTCCGGATGTGGGCAACCGGCAGTGCTGCCCTTAATCTGGTAGACGTCCGGCAAAGCCGCTTTGTGACAGGGCGCCGATGACTTCCGAAGCTTCAAGGTGCTTGAGCAGCATGTGGCCGGTCAGTATCGGCTTCCCTCATTCTGCACCTAGTTGCGCCAGATCGAAGGCCCACGCAAAAGCTGCCGGGTCGTAGTACTCCCGATAGAGCAGGATCTTTCCCTTTTCGATATGGAAAAAGCTGCCGTAGGTTTGTCGATAGGTGCGACCGGTGGGCAACACATCGACCCTCCCTTTGAATTCTGCGTAAACCGTTTCCGGGTTCTGCATGGGATGGAGCACGAGTTCGGAGGTGAAGTCGGCCTGACCGGTCGTTTCAGGCCAGCTGCTGTAGAGGGCAGTGATGGCAGCTTTACCGACGACCCGTTTCGGATGGCCTTTGGGCGAATAGGGCATGTCCTGCACGGCTTCATCGGCCCAGAGGGCCGCGAAGCTTTCCATGTCCTTGGCCTCGAGCGCAGACAGGAAAGCGAGCACCGTTTCCGCCGATTGTCGTCGGATCACATAGGAAGGCGGCGACGCAGCGGCGGCTTTCATGGCCGGGCCGAAGATATCCCGGGAGCCTGATTCCCGAAGGAGCTCGAAGGTTGCGGCCGTGATCAACCAGCGGTCCGCTGTGTGCCTCAGCTCATAGTGGTAAGTGCCGGCCACCTGCCAATGCTGCTCGCCCAGAAAGTGATCGGCCACGACATTGGCCGTGGCGTCGGCTTTGCTGCCATGAACGCGCACTTCGATGTCCGTAATGTCGTGCCGGGTGCGGTCGAAGCCAGGCAGCGTGGCTGCCCAGTCCGACATGAGTCGCTGCGGACTCATGAGTTCGGCCTCTTCGCCGGACAGGGAACTGTAGTCCACGACTATCTCGTCTGCGTAGAGTGTCTCCAGCGCTTCGAAATTCTGTGAATCCGCAAGCGTGGCGACGCTTTCGACGATGGTTTTGATCTCAGCGATGTCGGCGGCTTCCGTTGCGGCCTGCGGCTGTGGAATGGCGGCAGTGCTCATGATCAGCAGTCCTGTGTTCAACAATCGGGTGTGCCTTTTCATCGCAACGTTTCCTCTAAGTGCTCGGCGACCGCGTCAACGGACGTCCTGACCGCGTCCGGTTGATCGTAGAAGTCGAACTGGGTGATGTCCGGCAGCCAGAGCGCAGTTGCTGTGGGCCCCATGGTGTCTGCGTATTTTCTGGCGCCCTGCGGGATAGCTGCTGAATCCGAGTGGACGAGGAGCGTTGGTTTTTTCAGCTGTTTTGCAGTCTGGAGAGCGTCGTAGCTCAGCCAGGGTTCCCAGGAAGCTGCGTTGAATTTGTTGTCGAATTCCGGAATCAGACCGCGATCGGGTTCCGTGTAGTACGGCGCCTGATACATGACTGCATGCTCATTGGTGAGGCTTGCGGCTTCGAGAATGGTCGGCTCCGCGGCAGCGTCTGCTTTCCGACCCGCGGCAATCAAAGCGGCGACGCCTTCGGTGCCACCGTATACGTCTTTGACGATTTCCGCGTCGTGCAGCCAGGGTGCCACCAGAGCGAGGCTCTTGAGGTTGCCGTTCTGCAGGGCGGCATCACTCATATAGCCGGAAGATGCGCAGATACCGAGTCCTGCCATTCGGGTGGCGTCGACTTCCGGCCGCGTTGCGAGGTAGTCGACTGCCGCGTTGATGTCCTCGGTCTTTCGAGGCGGGCTCTCCAGGAACGGGATGGGATCCGGGGAGGCGCCCCAACCGCGAAAGTCGAAAGCAAGCGCTGCATAGCCCCTATCGGCGAGGGCAGCCGCGTAGGTACCCGCCATCTGCTCCTTGACGGTCATCCAGGCGCCTGTGACAACGACACCGGGAAGCTTCCGGCCGTCCTGGTAGTCGGTGGGTAGATACAAATCAGCTGCAAGCGTCTGACCTGCGCTTTCGAAACTGACTTCCCTTTTCATGGCTGCCTCCGAGCTATGGGTAACGATCAGGGCAGCGACGATGGTTGCGATTGTGAGGGTCTTCATCATTGCCTCCGCTGTTGGTGGTGGGAAGGCAATGTAGAGCAGAACTCTGGCGGGCTATTGTCTGCGGCTATGAACTTTTTGAACGATCGCCGGATTCTGTTGAGGCTCCATCGAGCAGCTGACGCCTGTACTTCGATGGCGTCGTGCCCTGGATGCGCTTGAACTGCCGCGAGAAGTGAGCCTGATCGGCGAAGCCGCAGGAGGCGGCAATATCGATCAGGGGAACGTCGCGATCGGCGAGCTTCTTTTTTGCCTGCTCGATCCGGTAGGTCATCACGAACTGCATCGGGCTCAAGCCGATTGTTCGTTTGAAGAGCTGCGCGAAGTGCGAAGGACTGAGCGCAGCCTGCTCCGCGAGCTGCTCGACGTGCAGCGATTTCCCGTAGTTGTTTGCCACGAAATCGAGGACGCGTTTGTAGTGATCAGCGGTGAAACTCCTGGAGAACGCATAGGCTTCTTCCTGCAGCCCGTATCTCTGTATCAGCTTCACCAGCAGAACTCGCGCGAGACTCTCGAAGATCAGTTCAGATCCCCGCTCTTCGCTTGCCAGCGCATCTCTCAGCATCTCTCCAGCGTGACAGATATCGGGATCCTTGAACTGTGGCAGGGACTGCAGTTGCTCCCGCGCCAGAAGAATGCCGGCCTCCGTTTGCGCAAAGCGCTCGAAGCGGATCGGATCGAGGGTAATGACCACCACTTTCGACCTGGCGCGCCAACGCCAACCACTTTCAACACCGGCTGGGGTGACGACGATCTCATGCTTCCGGAAAACGAAGTCCCGGTGTTCGCCGTCTCTCCAGTTTTCGACCCGATGGGGTTCGTCTTTCAGGTTGAGCAGCAGGTGATGCTGATCGAAAACCTGGGTCGGCATCGCGCCGGGTTCGGCTTCGAAATACTCCAGCGTCAGCAGCTCTGCAGCGGAAGGGCGTGCGTCTTTCGCGCTGTCGAGGATCGGCGCGGATGGGTAGATTTCCTGGTAGCGCTTTCCCTCCATGCCTGGATTCTAGTTCATGGACTCATCGCCTGAGCAACACAGGCGATCCCTTCGTGAGATCGAGCCAATTTGATAAATTGTCAAATTTGACAATTTATGGAATTCCTATATTGTCGCGACTGACAATTTATGGATTACCCATGCCCCGACCCAGCCTCAAAGCAGAACGCACAGAAGAAATCCTCAAAGCCTTCGAAGCCTGCGCGCTGCGTAAAGGACTGGCGGCAACCACGCTCAATGACGTTGCCGAAGAGGCCGGACTGCCGCGCCCGCTGGTACGACATTTCATGGGCAACCGCGCGGCGCTGGTCAGCGGTCTCATCGAACGGATCATCCTGCGCACGACCGCCGCCATAGAGCAGTCGATTGCCGCGGCTGGCGCAACGGAAGCCCAGAGTGAGGAGGCTGATGCGGCACTGCTCGCGATTCTTCTGGGAAAAACCTTCGTCGATCGGGACACCAACCGACTCATGATCCAGCTCTGGCAGCAGGCCTGGCACGACGATGCGCTGCACGAAGAGCTGACAGGCGTGTATCGCCGGAGCATCCAGCAGATTCACGACCGATTGTTTCCAGGCGACACAGCAGCCGCGAACTACGACCTTGCCTTTGCAATCACCGCCATGGCGATGGGCTACGGGATGTTGAGCGAATTCAAGCTGCAGCCCCGTCAGGACGACGCCTTGCTGCGAGCGGGGCAGGCCATCGCGGCGCTGTCATCCACGCGTTAGCGGATAACCGGAACAGAGGAACGACTATGACAAACGTGGCAGAAGCGGTAGCAAAGCTTCGAATGTTCAGCGGAGAGCGGCAGCACGAGAACTTCTCCAATCTGAAAAACCTTTTACCGGTGAGCGAGATGCGGCCGAGCCCGGATCCCTTCGTCTTTCCAGAGGGCGCGGAGATTCAATTGCCGGAGGATTTTCAGTTCGCCGGTCAGCGTGTGCTCGTGGACGATTTCCTTGCCCGTACGGACACCGGTGGATTGCTCGTGCTCCAGGACGGCCAGCTTCGTCACGAGCAGTACTGGCTGAGCGGCGGGGCGCAGGTGCAATGGATCTCCTGGTCTGTGGCGAAGAGCTTTGTCTCGGCCCTCGTAGGGATCGCTCTCGAAGAAGGCCATATCGGCAGCATCGATGAGCCCATCAGCCAGTACATTGCGGTCGACAGGGGCTCCGCGTACGACGGTGCAAGCATCAGGAGTGTGCTCCAGATGTCTTCCGGCGCGCGCTGGAACGAGGACTACGGCGACCCGCAGTCGGACATCAACCGGTTCTCTGCCGCCATGGCGGGGGTTGGCACTCTGGACCAGTTCATTGCCTCCCTGGAGCGCGAGCATCCATCGGGCGTGCTCTGCCGATACAACTCGGCGGACACGCAGGCGCTGGGCAGCCTGCTGGTGCAGGCCACCGGCCGCACCATCACCGACTACATGCAGGAAAAACTCGTGGATCCCCTTGGCTTCGAGGCGCCCGGCTACTGGCTGATCGATTCCGAAGGGCGCGAGATGGCTTTCGGCGGGCTCAATCTGACGGCCCGTGACTTCGCAAAGCTGGGTGAGCTCTATCGTCGTAAGGGCGACTGGTATGGAAAGCAGGTGGTGCCTGCGGCCTGGGTGGACTCGTCCGTCCAATGTTCAGAGCCGCACCTGCAGGCGGGTGCGGTCGAGGTTGGCGGCATGAAGTTCGACATTGGTTACGGCTACCAGTGGTGGATTCCGACGGGAGACCGGGATGAGTTCACGGGTATCGGCATCTACAACCAGTTCGTTTACGTGGACCCGTCCCGGGCGCTGACGATCATGAAGCAGTCGGCGAATCCCGTTTATGGGTCGCCCGCCGATGATCACACCAGCGAGCTGGAGACGATCGAGTTTCTCCGCGCCGTGGCGCGGGCCTGTGATTGAGACGATGGGAGAGAACAAGATGGCAGCAGCCGGAGAAGTGGTTCGTGAAGCCTGCCGGGTGATCTGGTCGGAAGGCCAGGTGGATCGAGTACCCGAGTTTTACTCGGCAGACTTTCGGGCAGATTACCCGATGACCGATTGGGGCTCGGGGCTTTCAGGGGTCGCAGCCCTAGCAGAGAACGTGAGAAAAGGTATGCCCGACTACGCGGAGCACATCGACGAGCTCATAGAAGCGGATGGGGAAGTGGTGGTCCGACTCACCATCACCGGCACGCACGCCGCGACGAACACGGCCGTCAGCTTCCGCGATGTCACGATGCTGACCGTGCGCGACGGCAAAATCTGCTTTCAGCGCGGCTTGACCGACTACATGTCCCTTTATGCGCAACTGGGTCTGGTCAGCGTGCCAGGGGGCTGAGCGTTGTTAGCCAGGGGCTGTGAAAGACCGGGCCTCGAGAGAGTCGATTCGGGCTAACGAACGTCCTGCGTTTTCTGCAACGACAGTCGCGTAAACACAGGGCCAACCAGCTCGAAGAAGACGGTCGTGCTCAGCACGATCGGCAGAACGATGGACGCGTATTCCGGGAAACGATTGGAAACCAGCAGTGCCATGCCAATCGCGACGCCCGCCTGCGGCAGCAGCGCCAGGCCCATCCACTGCTGTACTTCTGCGCTGGCCTGGCTCAGACGGGCGCCAAGCCACGCGCCCAGCACCTTCCCGACGATCCGCGCCAGCAGGTAGACGGTCCCCAGCATGCCCAGTTCGGCCAGAAGGCCGAACTCCAGAGATGCACCAGCTAAGAGAAAAAAGAGCACCAGAAAGGGCCATTCCACGTTTTCGATCTCATGAAAGGCGTATTCATGGTGTTTGGCCAGATTGGCGATCAGGGCGCCCAGGGTCATAGTGGCGATGAGAAAGGAAACCTCCAGCCAGAGGGCCAGACCGCCGCAGATGAACACCAGGGCGAGGGCTTCGCTCAACATGGGCTGACCCGGTTTGATGCGTCCCGTGAGATAGGCCGCCGGCAGGCCGATCAGCGTGCCGATTGCCATGGCACCCAGGATGTCACGGGCGGCGATGGTCAGTGAGGCCGCGAAGTCCTGGGTGCCGTTCAGCAGTGACACGGATGCGAGCCCGAAGCTGAACAGGAGCAGGGCCCAGACGTCGTCGATCGCCACGATGGCAATGAGAACTCGAGAGAATCGGCTGTCACCCCCGTATCGCAGCACCGTGTCTACCGTTGCGGCCGGCGCGGTTGCGGCGGCGATACAGCCGAGTAACAGGGCGATCGCGGGCGGTGTGCCAATGAGAATCAAGGCGGCGGTGACGATCGCGGTAGCGCCGAGCGCTGCGCCAATGGAGATCCAGGCGATCCGGGAGCCTTCCTCCCGGATCGCCTGGATCGACAGTTTCCCGCCAAGCAGGAAGCCGATCATCATGAGCGCGATTTCAGCGATGAGCTCGAACCGGTCGCTGAGGGCAGTGGGCACGAGTGCCAGATACTCATCGCCGACGATGACCCCGCAAACCACCAGTAGCGTGACCCTGGGCAGTAAGGTGCGTTTACCCAGAGAGTCTGCGACCAGCCCCAGCAGCAGAAAGCAGCCGATCGCGACAAGAAGCTCAGCGGTTTGTGGCATTGAAGATCGGTGGAGCAGTTTCGCTGATGTGCTTCAGCGCGGTCTCAGCTCACGGCGTTTGTTGGATAGGAGCAGTATAGGTCTTTGGGGTCCGATCACGGGTGCGCCGCCCTTCTGAGGAGTGCTGTGCCGAGGATCAGATGAAGCGCTGGCGAAGTGTTCGCGGTACCGTGACACTATGGTGACCGGCGGTGCTGCTGGGTTCCGCCGTGCCCGAAGTCGAATCAGGAGTCAGCCGACCCGTGCGAGTTACTGTTTGTTTGCTTCTCTCCGCGGTGTTGTTGGCCGCCGTTGCTGCTGAGGCCAGCGAAGCCGGCAGCGGTTATGCGGATCTCGAAGGTAACGTCATCAACTATGAGTACGTTGATTTTGGCGGCTTTCATGTGCGTATTGCCGATGAGCAGATGGTCTGGCGCGGGTTCGTCGGCTACTTCGAAGACATCGTCAGTCGGGTGGAGCCCCGGTTTTCGAAAGTCGCTGACGATATCTACTTCGTCTCCTGGCCAACCGTCGGTGAGGCTGGCGACAACGTCGTCTGGAATCTGGAGACGATGCAGGTGTTCGCCCATCTCGGTAGTGGCGAGGCTTTCATGATGATTCATGGCGACATCCATTGCAGAAACACTGCCGACTGTCAGGCACCCGCCGCAGAGCCAATGCCGCCGCCGGTCCGCGCGCAGAAACTGGCTGAGAACGTGCGCGCCCTGGGCTTTGCTAGCCCCATGGTGGCCTTGAAGCCCACTGGCGCCATGGGCCCCGCGGATCTGGCCGGCATGAAAGAGTTGCACGGTCAGTCGCTCAGCTATGAAACACCAGAGGGTCTGATCAGCCTCGAATTCGCGGATGAGCAGATTCTGGTCTCGGACGCGCAGGCCGAGGGCACACCGCACAGCATTCACGCGACGCGGATCGCCGAGGGGGTTTATTTCGTTTCCTGGGGAGGTCTCTTCGGCGGCAACCACATTGTCTTCAACGCGGAACGGATGACCGTTTACGACCATATCGGCGTCGACGGTACCCGCGCTGAATCGATCTATGCGGTGAGTTGCTTTGGTCCTGCGGGTGACTGCGAGTAGCTGAGAGTTCCTTCAGTCGTCAGGAAAGTATCCGAACAGTTGATCCATGGCGGGCGTCGGCAGTTGGGAAGATGCGTTCAAGGCGCGAAATTCCTCGGCCAGCAGGCTCATTTCGCCCCGTGCGTGCTCTGCGTGTCCGATCTTGATCGCCATGGTTTTGCTGGCGAGCGTGCGCTTCATGATGAACCCGACGAGACCTTCCGGGAGCCAGAGCAACACCCGGTGCCCTGCGGAATCGCGGCTGCTCCAGGGAATCCGAGGAGTACGCGCTCCGCCCCCAGGGCTGCGACCATCTGATCAGGCCCGGACACGTTGTTGCCAAAGAACATCACACTCGGCGTTCCTTCATGGGCGGCCAGTTTTGGTAACACTTCAGCAAGAGCGGGTTTTGGTAGCACGACGAGGACCAGGTCGTAGGCATCTTCCGTCCTGGCCGCTGACGGCGAGCCTGGCGGCATAAAGGCACCCCATGTTTCCAGCCCCGTAGACCAGCAGTCGCATGACCAACTCCGAAGGTATCGAGTGAAGAGGGCGCCGAGTCGATTGCCTTTCACCGGTCAATCGACATCATGAGCGTAGCCCTCGGGGTTCGGAGTCGAAATCAGGGGTATCCGAACCTGGGGCCAGTATCGGGAGTCCTGTCTGAATCGTGGGAGCATGCGATGAAATCTGTAGCGCTTGGTGCCGTTCTGATCTGTATGGCTGGCTGCTGGAACGGCGGCAACACCGCAGTGAGTTGGGGAGACGTGTCGGTAGGCCAGCAGCTGATCGATCTCAAACTGGCGTTGGATGCAGGCGCGCTGACGGCCGCGGAGTATGAGGAGACGAAAGCTGCTCTGCTGTCGATACCGGCGATCTGCGAGAACACTTCGGGCGATTGAGGCGCCAGTGGCTGGCCTTTCCAGGCCTCGCCAGAGGTGTCGGAATGATTCTGCGACACCTTCGTAGGCGGCTCGATTGTTAATTGAACGCGTTCATAAAATATCCTATGATCCGGCTGAATCGAGTTTGAACCAGGCCGGAACGACCAAGGAAAGCCCATGACGCTGCTCAACGACCCACGACCGATCTCCGCTGATTCCCACGCGCTCGAGGGGCCCGAAGTCTTCGAAGGGCTGCCGGAACGTTTCGGCGACGATGCGCCACGCGTCATCCACAAGGACGGGGAGGGCGATTTCATCGCGATTCCCAACAATCCCAAACGATCGCGGAACGTCGCGGTGATGGCCCTCGCCGGTACGCGCCTCGACTACGAAACGCCGCTGCCTCGGGAACATGCTTCCAAGCCCAGCGCGGGTTCCATCCAGGATCCGGAGATTCAGGCTTATTTCACCGGTGGTTATGCCGCCATGCGCGCCGGTTTGACGGACGGCGCGCGGCGTCCGGACGATCAGGACATTGATGGCGTTTCCGCCGAGGTTCTCTACCCCGGCTGGTTCCCCATGTTCAGCCTCCCGGATCTCGATCTGCTCCTTGCGCTGCAGCAGAACTACAACAACTGGATGCACAGTCAGCAGGTGGCCTCGAAGGGTCGTCTCGTGGGCCTTGCAGCCCTGCCGGTGCAGGAGCCCGAACTTGCGGTGGCGGAACTCGAGCGGGTGATCAAACTCGGTTTCAAGGGCATTGTGATTCCGTCCAACGCACCGCGCGGCCGCCGCTACAGTGACGATGACTACGATCCGATGTGGGCGCTCGCGGAGGAGGCCGGCCTGCCGGTGGCTTTCCACGTCGCCTGCATGTCGCATGCGCCGGACTGGTTGAAGGCCATGTCGGTCCGCGACCCCATCGTGCAATACGCCGGCTCTTCGGCGCTCATCCACGACACCATGATCGAGCTCATGGTGCGCGGCGTTTGCGCGAAGTTTCCCAATCTCAAGTTCGTGCTTGCCGAGTTCAACGCCGGCTGGGTTGCCCACTGGCTCGACAAGGTGCAGCAGGGCTGGGCCCGTGAGTACGCGAGGGATCCCTCGAGCCTGCCACCCGTGGACGTGCTCGAGATCTGGAAGCGCCAGTTCTTTGCAACGATTGAAGACGACACCGCCTCCCTCCGCACCCGGGATATGATCGGTGAAGAGACGCTGCTCTGGGGCTCCGACTATCCCCATACGGACTCAACGTGGCCGTGCTCGAGCCAGGTGCTCGACGAGATGTTCGAGGATTACTCGCCGGAAACCCGGGACAAGATCACGCGCACTAACGTGGCGAATCTCTATTCGCTCTGAGAAACCCTCTGCCGCAGCGGCTGCGCCTTCAGCGTAGCTGCTGTGCTTTCAGAAGTCGGCGGGAATCGGGCAGTCGCTGCAGACACGGTTGTCACACAAACGACAGAGCGTGCGGCGTTCGAGGTCCGTGGTTTCCATGGATGAGAGCATCTTGTGCAGCAGGCCCGTGAGGGTCTCCCGCTCCGTTTTGCTCAAGGGTTCGAGAAGCGGTCGAATGGCTGCCAGACGCCCTTTGAGAATATCCTCGCGCAGCGCCCTGCCGCGCCTGGTGACGTAAAGCGCCACCGAGCGTTTGTCCTCCCCCTGACGCCGCTCCACCAGACCATCCGCAACGAGCCGATCCACGAGGCGTACGGTCCCCGGATGAGATAAGCCGAGAACCTGCCGCAGCTGATCGTTTGATGGCCCGAGGTCGTAGCCGATCACCACGAGCGCGGCCGGGGTTTCCCCAGCATGTTTGAGGATCTCGCGAGCGGTTTCCTCGATACGACCAGCGACGGCAAGGCCGACGACACCGAGCAGGTTGGCGGTACGGTTAATCACGCTCTGGACCCTAAGGGCGTAAGCGTCACTTTTCAATTTGACATTATGTGCACAATGCACATATATATGTGCGCTCCGCACATAAATCATGGGAAGTGTGGTGAAACGAAGGACACCAAGACAGGGAGAGAATCCGAGATGCTAGCCAGCCTGCGATCCACCGCGACCGATTGGGACGCGAACAGCCCGCCCGAACTGGAGTTTCTCTTCGAGGCCCGGGTGAAACTGCATCTGCCCGCCATGGACGTGGGCACCATGGCCGACGGGCAGAGAGTGATCTACTTCATCAAAGGCGGCGAATTCGAAGGTCCCCATCTGAACGGGCGCGTCGTACCGGACGCCGGTGCCGATTGGATACGTATCCGGCCGGACGGCTCGGGCCTCCTCGACGTGCGTTTCTGTCTGGAAACGCACGACAACGCGCTGATTTATGTGCACTGGCAGGGGCGCGTCTGGTGTGCGCCGGAGGATGCGGAATATGCGTTCGACGTCGAGAAAGCAGACGACCCCGCAGGCGCCTGGCGCTACTACTTTCGCGCGGCGCCGCTTTTCGAAACCGGGGACTCCCGTTATGCCTGGCTCAACAACATCATCGCGATCACGAAATCCCGCACCGGTGATGGTGGTCCTATTCACCGGGTCTTTGCCGTGAAGTAGCGGGCGAGACAGCGTGCGGGTGTATGCTCTCCAAACTCTCCCGCGTTGCGGATCGACCATGGTGCACTACACGCTCTTTTCGACGCCGATCGGCGATTGCGGGGTTGCCTGGCGAGCCGAGTGGGTTGTCGGCACTTATCTGCCCGAGCAGTCGCCGGAAGCAACCGCGACTCGCATGGCCGCGCGGTTCGCTGCATCGAAGGGTAATCCACCTCCAGCCATTGCGAGCGCCATTGCGTCGATGACGGCGCTGCTCGAAGGCGCGAAAGTGGATCTGACTGGGATCGAGTGTGATCTCAGCGGCGTTGAATCCTTCCCGGCGAAGGTCTATGCCGTGACGCGAGCCATTCCACCGGGCGAAACGCTGACCTACGGTGCGATTGCCGAGCAGCTTGGCGACAAACGGCTGGCCCAGGCGGTCGGTAAAGCTCTTGGCAGAAATCCGCTGCCGATCATTGTGCCCTGCCATCGGGTGATCGGTGCAAAAGGTAAGCTCACTGGTTTCTCAGCCCACGGCGGCATCCAGACCAAACTCAAAATGCTGTCGATTGAAGGCGCGCGGCTCGGTGAAGGACCGGACCTCTTTGATGACCTGCCTCTGTGCTGACCTCATGGGACGGCACCAGCCATGAAGCGATACGAAAGCAGACCGCTCGATGAATCCACCTGGCCGGACTTTGCGCGCCTGGTTGATGCGAACAACGGTGTTTGGGGCGGGTGCTGGTGCATGTGGTATCACGGCAAAGAGGCATGTCCCGAGGATTCCCCGTCCGCCAGACGTGACGCGAAGGAATGTCTCGTTCGAGAAGGTCGAGCTCATGCGTCCCTCGTATTCGATGGCGAAGACTGTGTGGGCTGGTGCCAGTTCGGCTCAACGGACGAGCTCCCGAGAATCCACAATCAGCGAGCCTATCTGGCAACGGACTCGGCACTACCGGACTGGCGCATTACCTGCTTTTTTGTCGGCAAGGGGTATCGCGGCAAAGGGGTTGCAGCGGCGGCCCTCGAGGGAGCATTGCAGCAGATCAAGGAGCTGGGCGGTGGCCGCATCGAGGGGTATCCGGACGACACCGAAGGGGTAAAAGCTTCGCCCGCTTTTCTGTTCAATGGGGCGGTGTCCATCTTCGAGCGTCTTGGTTTCGAGCGCTCACGGCAGATCGGGAAACGTAAGTGGGTGGTTACCCTGACGATTGGGTGATTAGACGCTCAGCGGCGGCAGGCGGCTTGTTTCTGGGAGGTCCTGGGCCTGTTCACGCTGAAACGAGAAAAAACCAGATGTCGTTGGGGGGTTGTTCCGGCCGGGTGCTGATATCTACCCCTTCGAAAAACGCCGCGGCCTCAACTTCGATGGCGGCCTTCAACGCCTCGATGAGCGCGGGATCCTGGACGCGCTCGATCGTCACGGGGTAAATCCTCCCGTCTTTGCGGATGCGCACCCGTCCATCTTCCGTCGCCCGCTCATGCCAATCTTTGAACCAGAAGATGACTTCGAGAATGTTGCGGGTGGCGCCGTCCGGCAGGCGCGACCACATGAAGCCGAGGTCGCAGGAAATGTAGACCTTGTCGTCCAGCCAGATGCCGCCAGCCGTTCTCGATGTGCCGTCGCCCACCAGTTCGAACTCGAAGTCGCCGCGCAGCAGGGACCAGTCGTCCACCGGTGCCGGCACGACTTCTCCCGTGCGGAAGGGCCCACCGGAGAGCGGGCCGGTCGGGCCGTCGGAGAAACGCTGGTAGACCAGAAGGATCACGACAGCCACGGCCAGCAACGCGGCAAGGCTCAGGAGTGTGCGTCTTATCCAGATTCCGGCGCGGCCTGTGGACATGATGGGGCCTCCGATCGGGCCTCTAAGCATGTGATATCGAACCTCAGTGGGGCAACACTTCTTTATCGATGGCATGGGACTGCGCTTGGCGTGAGGTGCCGTACTTCGGGCGGCAATCTGCAGCTACGTCACGACGGAAAGGCCGCGGCCATGGGCTCGTTCTCGATCCGGGAGGTGTTGGCGACGAAGGAAACCAGGTGGTAGTTGCCGCAGAGCGCCAGGATCTCGAGCTGCTCTTCGACGGTCCAGCATTCCTGAAAGCGTCGATACTCGACGTCGTCGATCGTCGCCCGATCACAGAGCTGGTCGACGCATTCGATCAGTAGCGATTCCTGTGCGCTCCAGCAGGTGCTGTCGCTCGATCCCAGCCGCGTCGCGGTGATCTGCTCCTCGGTGAGGCCCGCGGCCTGTGAAAACGCAGCGACGTGCACGCCCCATTCGTATTCGCAGTCCTTGTTCGCCGTGACCCGGAGGATGACGATCTCGCGTTCTCGGAGCGAGAGGGGGCTATCCTTGTCGAGCAGGTTTGTTGCCCCTTTTCGCGTTGCAAAACGCAGGCTGTTCGCGAACACCCGGAACAGTTTCAGGATGTAGCCGTTTTTGTCCTGCGGATAGTTTTTGAAGACATCGGCGACTTCCGAAGAGTAGGGAGGCTCAATGGGTTTGAGGACGTGTCTCATGCTGATTCCTTTGCCAGGTTTCTGCGCGCGCTACATAATCAGTAGCATTTCGTGGCTATGGTAATGCTACATAATATGTAGCGCAAGCGAAGTCAGCTGGAGTACTCATGAGTGAGCGAAAATCAGGGCCGGGGGTACGCGGCTCTACCACCGGTCGGCCGATCATGCGTCTGCTGGACACTATGGGTAAACGTTGGACCCTGCGCATACTCTGGGAGTTACGGGATAGCCGTCTGACGTTCAGGGAACTGCGGGCGCGCTGCGACGACATCTCGCCAACGAGCCTGAACGCCCGGCTCAAGGAGCTCAGGGCGCTGGACCTCGTCGACCTGACGGATGCAGGCTATGGCTACACGCTCTGGGGGGAAGAGCTGGGTGGGCAGCTTCTGACGCTCAGCCGATGGGCGGACAAGTGGGACTCGGAAACCTCTTAAGCTGAAGGCGGAGCGACACAACCGCCCGACCCAGCCCTAACCCGGACCACGCTCTTCAACCACTTGAGCGAGGGCTTCCCAGACCGCCCGAATCCGCTGCACGCGGCGCAGATCAGGATGGGTCAGAAGCCAGAGTTCACCGCGCACCTCCGGTACGGTGAACAATCTGCGCAGCCCCGTTTCCTGCTGATCCGATGGCAGCAGGGCGATACCGACGCCTGCCCGTGCCAGGGCGGCCATGGTGGACAGGTCGTTCGAACGGGCGACGATCTGCGGGCGGTAGTGGGTCTCCTGCCATTGAAAGACGTCCAGTCGTCGGAGCGTGTCGTCCGCGCCGATGAGCGGTTGGCCTTTCAAGGCGGCGAGGTTGTTGATGCCTCGTCTACCCTTTGAGCTGCCGCAGAACCACCAGACCAGATCCGCCAGTTTGCGGCCGATCAGATGTTCCGGAGGGCGGGTGGTTGCGCGCAGGGCCAGATCCGCCTCGCGTCTGGAGAGATCGTAGTCGCTGTCGCCCACGGAGATCTCGACGTTGATGCCGGGATGCGACTCGCGGAGCAGTTTGAGTGCTTCGGGCACCAGGGTGCGCGCCAGATTGGGTGCCGTTGTCAGACGTACGAGCCCGCTGGGCGCCAGATCTCGCCCTGCCACATCCCGTTCGATGGCCGTGACGGCCAGTTCCGCATTCCGGGCGTGCTCGAGCATCCGTTCGCCTGCTGGCGTGAGTGCGTAGCCGCTCGGGAGTCGCTCGAAGAGCCGGGTGTCGAGCGCGGCCTCCAAAGCGTTCAGGCGCCGAAACACGGTGGAGTGATTGTTGTTCAGTGCCCCTGCCGCGCCGGCGAGCGTGCCAGCGTTGGCGATAGAGAGAAACACCTTCAGATCGTTCCAGTTCATTTGCAGTTCTGCAAACTTGATATGCCTAGATTGCGGATGTTCATGCATAACAGCAACCCCGATCATGCCCTCCGTCGCTGATGAATATCGGCATACACAGCCGGTACTGGCGGCTGCAAACCAACTCTAAGGAGGAGCATTTCAATGGATCGATATCAGGACTACGGACCCACGGTGCTGCGCGTTGCGCTTGGCATCGTTTTTCTCGCCCACAGCGTTTACCTCAAGGTGTTTGTCTTCACGGTGGCTGGAACCGTCGGATTCTTCGAGTCACTGGGGTTGCCAGCTGTCGCGGCCTACGCGGTGCTTCTGGCCGAAGCTGTTGGTGGGGTGCTGTTGATTATCGGAGCTAGAGTCCGGGAGACGGCCGCCGTGCTGACCGTAGTGTCCCTCGGCGCCACCTGGGCACACAGCGGTGCCGGCTGGCTCTTCAGCAATGAGGGCGGTGGTTGGGAATACCCCCTGTTTCTGGCCGCGGCGAGCTTCGCTCAGATGCTGCTTGGCCCTGGAGCTCTGCAGCTCAGGCTGCCGCGCAGCAGCGCGCCTCAGAGCATTGGAGCCCGTGCGTGAAGGCTCCTGGCTACCACGCCCACGTGTACTTCGACGCCCGGGAGGAATCCCGGGCGCTCGAAGTGCGCTCGGGCGTGCACGAACGCTTTGGAGTGCCCGTCGGCACCGTGCACCGGCAGCCCGTCGGGCCGCACACTAAGGCGATGTTTCAGATTCTCATCAGCACGGCCGAGCTGGGGGAGGTTCTTTTCTGGCTGATGCAGCATCGCGGCGAGCTGAGTGTGCTGATCCATGGAGATACGGGCGATGACTATGTGGACCACACTCAGCACGTTGCCTGGCTTGGAGAACCAGTGAAGATCAACCTCGATCTGTTCAGACCGGTCCGCGCATAGTCGGCGGTTGTCCCGCCTCGCCGCACCGGTCCTTTATGGACGCAGGATCGCTTCGCAGCGCGGCGTCGTGGCTGGGCCCGTGGCCGAAGCGGGTAAGCGGCGCTGCCTGAGCGATGCTATCTTCGCCCCTTGCGCGGCAGCATCGTTTTCTCATGGCAATAAAAGCGGAACCTTCGTTTTCACTGGCAGATCAGCTTTTCAACGCTCAGACGGTGACCGTGCTTGCCGATGCGCTGGCGGAGTCATGGCAGAGTTTCGACCACGCTGCGTTCACGAGGGCGAGCCTGGCCGCCTTCCCCGCGCTTTCGTTGAAGGAACGGATCCGTCATATGGTGGATCGCCTGGATGATCAGCTCCCGGAAGACTTTGAGCAGGCGGTCGCCGTTCTGCAGCGTGCACTTCCCGAGGCGCTGGATCCCTCGCTGACCGACGATGACTTCGGCCACTTCATCTGGTCCGTGCCCGCTGACTGGGTGGCGCTGAACGGATGTACCAGTGAACGACTGGATCGTTCCCTGGCGTTTCTCAGGGAAGCGACGATGCGGTTTTCGGTCGAGAATGCGATTCGACCGTTTCTCGCAGAATATCCCGAGCATACGATGCGGTTCATCCGCCGCTGCGCTACCGATACGAACTACCATGTTCGACGTCTGGCCTCGGAGGGTATTCGTCCCTATCTTCCCTGGGCACAACGGGTCAGGCTCCCCCCCGATCAGGTGGTTGAGGTGCTGAGTACGCTGCACGCCGATCAGACCCGCTACGTTACCCGCTCGGTGGCCAACACGATGAACGACCTGTCTCGAGACGACCCCGATCTCGTCATCGAAACGCTGACGCGCTGGCGTAAAGCAGCTGAGCAGGATCAGGATGAGCTCGACTGGATGACCCGCCACGCGCTGCGCACACTCGTCAAAGCTGATCACCGGCAGGCCCTGGAACTGCTCGGATATCCCTCGCAGCCCAAGTTCTCCCTGCAGGGGGTTTCGGTCAGTGAAGCCGTCGCCATCGGTGATGCGTTGCACTGGCGGGGCACGCTCACTTCGAAGACGGCACAGAATCTCAAGATTGCGTTGCGCGTGCACTTTCTGAAAGCAAATGGCGACCATTCGGTGAAAGTGTTTGCGGTCAAGGAAGTGGCTGCGGGCAAGGAGTCCTTCGTGATCGAAAAGAAGATTCCCTTTAAACCGATTACGACCAGAACCCTCTATCTCGGCACACATCACGTAGAGTTGGTCGTCAATGGCAAAGCCCGCGGTAAGCGGTCCTTTGAGCTCATCGATCCCTGATCCTGCAGGCTAGGCATGACGATTCAAGAACTGGGCAGCATTGGCGAATTCATCAGCTCCATCGTGGTGCTGATCACCCTGATCTACCTCGCGGTGCAGGTGCGGCAAACCCGCAACGCCACCATCGCATCGACGATGCAGACGAACCGGATGCAGTTTCAGAGCATCATGCTCGCGAACCGCGACTCCCAGATTGCGCCCATCATCCTCAAGGCCGACAACAACGAACCGCTCACAGCTGAAGAAGAGTACCGGCTCAGCACCCACATCAATCTGCAATGGAATTTACTGTTCAGCGAGTACGTGCAGTTACAGATCGGCTACACCGCTGCCTGGGCGCCGAGCGACAAGCCGGCGCTGGAGCGGATCTTCAACCGCTATGGGGGGCGCGCAGCTGTCTGGTGGGATGCAACGGGAAAGCTGATTTATCCCGAACAGTTCGTGGAGTACGTGGAGAGCGTGCGGCCGAGGTAACTGGAACCGCGGAACCGTTCACCTGGTGTAGCGCTTACGCATTTCTTCGCGCAGTCGAAGTCGTTCCCGATACTCCTCATCGAATTGAGCGGCGGATTTCCCCTCCCAGACCTGCGCATAGACGCGCATTTTGTTGCCGCCGTAGATCTTGGCGAGATCCTCGTTGGAATAACCCCGAGCCCAGAGTTCATCGGTAACCGCGGCGAGGATCTTGGCCAGCTCGCCGGTGCCGGTGGCGCCTCTGTTGAAGGCATTGATCATGTAGCCGCCATCGTCGTACATGTCTGCATTTTTCATTGTGAAATCGACGACCAGCTCAAGGGAAAACATATCGTCGGAGGCAATGCCGACGTGGTCCACGCCAACGAGCTTGACGTAGTAGTCGATCATGTCTGCTGCCTGCTGTGGGGTGATGTCGTCCGGCCAGATGCCATCCATCATCCACTCGGTAAAGGTTGGCGAGACGTAGCCCCCGGACTCGGCAGCGCGCAGCGCTTCTTCGTCAGTGATGTTCCGGTAGCAGCCTCTTGGTGAGGCATCAGGTTCGTCCTTGTAGAGCCCTGCCGGTAGAGAGTGGGTGAACACATAGGGCACACCCGGGTAGTTGTCGTCCATGTAGTCCATGGCATCGATGACGGTGTTGTACCCCGTGTGGCTGAGATCCAACAGAATGCCGAAGCGCACGAGTTCATCGATCACGGCCCGACCCCACTCCGTGAGGCCGTTATCTTCGCCGTTGTAGTAGGCGAGCCCGCCGGACCCGGTTCGGAAGGTGTCGTTGTATGCGAGGATCATGCTTTTGATGCCAAGGTCTTTCAGCAGCGCCATCTTCTTCAGATCGCCGTTGAGGATGGTCGCTGTCTGTGAGTTCCAGATAACGGCCGTCTTGTCCTGGATGTGTGCGGCTTCGATGTCGCGCGTTTCGTTAACGATGATGTACTTGTCCGGCTGCTCGGCCATCGCGGAGCGATAGTGATAGTGCTGTTCGAGCAGGTCGTCGAAAGTCATGGAGGCGGCCGTTAAGGTCATTTCATGGCCGGTTATTCCATTCGCGCGGGCAAGCGCGAAGTATTCCTGCAACTGGCTGTATTCGGTCCAGCCCGTGCCATAGGGGCTCGCCAGCATGCCGATGACGATGGTGTCCTGCACGAATTGCTGAGCTTCCGGAGAAGCGTCCCAGGTTTTGCTTTCCACGCTGGCGAGGCTCGAGCCTGCCAGCAGCAGTAGTGCGACGGCTAAGAAGGGTTTGTGCATCGACCTGTTTATCCGGGGTGGCGACCGCGTGTAAGAATACGTGAATGAAAGTGGGGGCTGTACCCACTGCTGCGCACGCAATGTCGCTGGCAGCTGTTGGGTATTTGGCGGCGGCTGAGTAGGCTGATTTCTTTGCAGCGAGCGTGTTTCGACCTATGAATGGAGCCTCTCAACTCCGAACCGATCTATCGGAGGTACTGCGATTCTTCGATCTCGGTGGGCTCGCCGGTTACAGCAGGGCAGGCGGTTTCGCCAACGAAAACTATTTCGTTTCGACGGGAACGGAGGAATATGTCGTTAAGTTGCTGCGGGAGCGCGATGCAGCAAGTGCTCGATCGGAAGCGCCCTACCTTGCCAGGGTCATTGAACATGGCTTTCCTGCAGTCCGTTACGTGAGCGCGAACGGTCAGTGCGTTTTCGAAGCGGAGGACTTCGCCGCCGTTGTTATGCCGCGACTTCGGGGAAAGACGCCCGAGCGTACGCCTTCGAATTGTGCCTCGCTGGCCGCAGCGCTTGCGAGGCTGCACTCGATCCCTCACGACGGGCTCGAGCAGCGCCCCAGTTTCCTCAGCAGTAAGTTTATCGAGCGATCGATTGCGCAACTGGACGCGCTTGTACCCGCTGACGACCTGAAGCCCTATCTTGAAGCGCAAGCGGGTCTGGCCGATTTCGAAGCGTCTCTGGGGACGAAGGCGCCCGCAATCATCCACTGTGACTTCACGCCCAACAACTGCCTCTTTCAGGATGACCGCTTGGTCGGGGTGGTTGACTGGGAAGAAGTTACCCTCGGCTTTCCGCCGCTCGATGTCGCGAACCTTGTGCTTTCCACGTGTTTTTCCGAATCGAAGTTTGAGCCAGACCTTTTCAAAGCGATCACTGAGGCTTACCTGATCGAAGCAGGAGAGGATTCGCTGCACATCGATCAATTGGGCCTAGCGCTGAGGCTGGCGGGGTTGTGCTTTTCCCTCTGGGTCTATCTTCGCTGGGGTGTTGCGTCGGAAGACCCCTTCATCACGAACAGTCGACAGCTGTATTGGCGGTACGGCCTGGAAGGGCTTCTGCGAACGTCCTAGCGCATGACTCTGTTAAGACTTCATGCCGCTACCCGGAAGCCGATTAGTTGTGCTTGCCGACCTTCATGACAATCTGTCTCGAGATCAGACGGTTGATTGGTTTCAGCGGCCAATGAAAACCCGGCCGCCTCTCTGCAGAAGGTCGGCCGGGTCGAGGAGTCAGAGTCCCACAATCCATGGTCTCTCTGCGAACCGTCCCCAAGGTCGTAGGTGGGATTAAATTCCCGGGACGGCTCGGGGACAAGTAAACAAGATTCTTTGGTGTTCGCGCGTGACCCAGTTCACGTTTTCACGCTACTCCGAATCAGTGGCATAGAGTCGACGCTCCCGGCCGCTGACCTGGCGTCGGTGAGGTGCGATTGCGCTGAGCAGTAACCAGTCGGGAAAAGCAGCCATCAGCTGTGGGGAACCGGCGAGGCGAATATTCCCGCGACGAATTTCCTGGCGAAGATCACGGAAGCCGCGCCAGGCCTCCACAAAGCGCCTCATGTCCGACCGGACGTGCAGATCGGTGTCGTAGCCGGGATTCTTCAGGCACATATCCACCTTGCCGTCATTGTTGACGAGCCAGAACCGGCGGAACTCGGTGGGCGTTCCCGAGAATTCGAATTCGATGACGGTTCGCCCTTCGGGCATGGCGTCGGTGTTCATCCTCACCGACATGCTCCACGCCAGAAACGCGGGATCCAGGTCGTCCATGTTCATGTCCCGGGACCAGCGCTGCCCCCAGATCGCCATCTGATCGACGATTTCCGTCAGATCCAGGAGCGCCTCGGTGGGTTCGTAGCGGTGACGGTTTTCGTTGCGGATCTTTCGCCGCTTGAGGAGCCCGGCGTGTTCGAGTTCGGACAGTCGGGTGGAGAGCAGGCTGGGGGAGATCCGCGGCACGCCCTGGTGTATCTCGTTGAAGGTTCTGCAACCGTCGAGCAGTCGGCTGACGACCAGGATTGTCCATCGCCGACATAAAAGCTCAGCCGCGAGAGACAGTGGACAGTACTGGCCGTAAGTTGATGACTTCTCGTTCCCGTTCGTCATGGCCTTGACCTTGTACCCACTACAAAAACAAGAGTAGTTCATGGACCAACCCGGCGATAGGGTTGGCGCGCTGAGGAGAGGCTGAGGAAAGGCAGGAGCACGCACATGAACCCCAGGATTGCTGCCGGTCTGATCGTGTTGGGTCTGTGCCTGCCGGGCACTCACGTGCGGGCGGGCGATGTGGACCTCGTCATCGAGTGGAACGAGGCTGTGCTCGGCGTTGCCGAAGCGGAGGATGGTTTTCTGACCCTGAAAGGGCTGCGGACGGTCACGATGATGCACCTTGCGATGCATGACGCGCTGAACTCGATCCGGCCTGAATATGCACACTATGTGTATCACCAGGCCACGCCAGAAGCGGATCCGGTGGCCGCGATCTCTGAAGCCGCATTCGTCGTGGCGACCGGCCAATACCCGGCGCAGCAGAAACGCTTCGAAGCCATGCGCGATCAACGGCTGCACGCGATTGACGCTGGTGAGAAGCGCGATGCAGGTGTTCAACTGGGTAGTGCAGCAGCGCAAGCCGTACTCGACGAACGGCGGGGCGACGGCTGGGATTCAGAAGCGGAGTACCGGTGGCACCCGATGGGGCCCGGTGTCTATGCAGAGTTTCAGGCACACAGCGGAACGCCGCAGGGATTCGTTTTTGGCGCGGGCTGGGCGAAGGCCCGGGGCTTCGCCCTGACTCGCCCTGATCAGTTTCGAGCGCCGCCGCCGCCGGAGATTGTGAGCGACGACTACACCATGGCTTTCAACGAGGTGAAGGAAGTCGGCCGTTTTCAGAGCATGACGCGGACGCCGGACCAGACGCACATTGCGCTGTGGTGGAAAGACTTTGCGGAGAGCTCACACAATCGACTTGCGCGTGATCTGATCGACCAGGAAGGCCTTGCATTGCGGGACGCCGTCCGATTGCTCGCGCTGATGAACATGGCGATCTTCGATGGCTACATAAGCAGCTTCGACAACAAATTCCACTACAACCACTGGCGGCCTTACACGGCCATCCGCTGGGCAGAGAATGATGGGAACCCGAGGACGCTGGCGGAAGAAACCTGGACTAACACGCACCGGCATACCTATGCGTTTCCTTCCTATCCCTCCGCCCACGGAACGGCCTGCGCAGCTGCCATGACGGCGTTCGACGACGTCTTCGGTAAGGACCACGCGTTCACCATGCGAACGCCAATGGTTGATGTAGCGGGTCCCTTATCCGAAAAAATTGAAATGCATCCGCCCACCAGGGTGTTTGAGAGTTTTTCGCAGGCCGCGATGCAGTGTGGACTCTCGAGAGTCTACCTGGGTATTCACTTTCGCTATGACTCGATCGAGGGCGTGCGGCTTGGAGAAAGAGTGGGTCAAAACGTGGTGAAAGAGCGCTTGAGGCCCAAAGGGGCAAACGCCCATGCCGCAGCTGAAGCTGCGGCGCCCACGCCTATACAATCCGGATGATCGGCAGCGGTGATTGGAGGCAGCCTTGTCGGAAATCAGAGACTACTCATGGCTTCTTGAGCACACTGGGCTCTACCTGAAAGATCCGGTCAGGGCGCATGACTGGGACGCGGGACCCGCAGGAGGACAGGGGTTGGTGCCGCGGACGGACCGGGAGATTCCCCTGGTGATCCTGGATGCTGAGCCTCAGGCGGCATGATTGCCTACATCACCGTCGGTGCCGACGACATCGCACGCGCGAAACGGTTCTACTCGGCCTTCCTGCCAGCGCTCAACTACGAGCTGACGGAGGGGCCCGAGGGGTTGAGCTACGCGCTGCCCGTTCCACCGGGGCAGCCTGTCCTGCTGCCGGATTTTTACGTGAAGCCGACTTTCGATGGCCGCCCGGCCTCGGCAGGGAACGGCACCATGATCGCCTTCGAAGCGCACAACCAGCAGCAGGTACGCGAACTCCACGCGGCTGCGCTTGCCGCGGGTGGGAGTGACGAGGGACCGCCGGGCTTTCGCGACGCTTACGGTCCTCACTTCTATGTCAGCTACCTGCGGGATCCCCAGGGCAACAAGATCGCGTTGTTTTCCAACAACCTGGCCGAACCAGGGCGAGATGGACTCAAGGCGTAGCAACGCGCCGTGATTCGCGGGCTGGACGCCACATTGGTCCAACGATCAGCAGGAGCACGAAGACGTTAAAAACCGCGTTCATGGAATGACCGGACGTAATGGATCCGAGGCTGTCCAGGAAAAACCAGGAACAGGCACCGACCACGAGGGACTTTCGCACGCCTTCCGGGGCCTGGTCGTAGACCCAGATCGACAGACACCACACGGTTACGCCCCAGCCAAGCAGAAACCCACCCGTCAACGCAGACAGGAACCAGATTTCCTGAGATTCGAAGGAAGGGAATCCGTCTATGGGCCAGGCAAGTATGTCTAGGCCCAATCGAGCCAGCTCGTTGGATGCGGGCATCGTGCCAAAGAAGAGGACTGGACCGAAAAAGGCGATGACGATCGCAGAAACCTTCAACCAGGACTTGTGAAACTGCTGCGACATTCTTCCCTCCTCAATATCAAAGGCCAGGCTGCATGGCGCGGGTGATGAAAGCGATTACCTCTCAGGTAGTCAGATCGAGGTAGCGGACGGACCTTTGGCCGCATTGCATCGCGAAGGGCACCTCGCCGGTCTACTGGCGTCTGTTCCTCGGATGATGCTTTGCGACTCGCTCATTGCCACGCCGGTAGTTGCCCGTCAGCCGGGCCATCAGCTGCTGCAGTTCGGCGGGCGACAGTCGCTCCAGATCTTCTTTGAATTCGGCCGCTACAGCGCCTCTGAGCGTGGTGGCTTTGATGCCATGGTGAAGAATGACGATCTCTCCACCGCGAACTTTTACCGTAAACCCCAGATCTTCAGAGTTGCTCAACGCCATGCCTTTCTATGCCCTTTATGAACATTTTCGAAATGTTGCTCGTCTCAGCCTGCTGACTTTGTGTATCGGTAGAGGTGGTCGACAACGTCGAAACCGACCGACTCGTAGGCACGTATTGCCGGAGTGTTGCCAACGCTCGTCCTCACGACGGCCTGCCGCATGCCTTTCGACTTCAGGTAATCCAGTCCGGTGCGCAGTATGGCCTTCGACAAGCCTTTCCGCTGATGCGCAGCCCGGGTTCCGACCGGGTCAAGCTCCCCCACGAGGGTTCCCTGATCCACCAGGAACACGGCAAATGCGGCGATTTCACCGTTCGCTGCAACGGCAACAAGGTCCAGGTCTTCTCTGCCCTGGTACCACGTCAGGAAACGCCTGGTGTTTGTGATTGCCCACTCCCCGGGTTGCGGGTCTCCCGCGAATGCATCGCTCTGCACGCCAGCTCTCTGCACGAGGTCACGCTCACCCTGCAGCGGCCGGATGGTGTAACCGTTGACAGTCATGGGCGCCTCGATCTCTGTGTCGAGGCGACGGCGCATGTACACATCAAGGGCTTCCTGCCTGACGTACCCCTGATCCTCCAGCAGTGCGGCCAACCAGGCGTCCTTTCCGTAAGCCGCTGTTTCTATTGTCTTACTTACCGCTTCCGGGCGAGCCAGCTCAGGCAGCTGATCTTCCGCGAAAACGATCAGCTCCTCGACCAGCGCTGTTGTTCTCAGCTGCGGGTGGACCAGCACACGCCACGAATTGCCGGCGCCTTCAATGGTGGCACTGGGTTCCGGGTGCAGCCACAGGTAGGCGTGATCGACGCCCTTTTCGTCGCACCAGAACTTATGGTGCTCGGCTGGACTGTCGAAGATTGTTTGGAACATGCCCACGGTTGACTTCCCGGCTGTCCAGTAGTCGGGCAGCGATTGCCACTCAATCCGGCCGGTAAGAAATGACTTCAGTCGCGCAAGGTCTTTGGTGCCCTTGAATTCGCGAAGGGTAAGATCCGGGTTCATAGAGTGATCTGAACCTTTGCCTAACGGTAGGTCCGTTCTTCGCTTTCAGGGTAGGTCTGCTCCCAGTTCTGACCATCGACGGGGCGAATCTGCATGGCGACGACGGTGTCAGTCTCCAGGCACCGAGCGTTAACGTTCACGCCGTCGGGATGAGACCGTGGGTAGTAAAAGGATTTGATGCCGCAATGTTTGCAGAAGGTGTGCGTCGCCGCACCCGTGTTGAAGCGATATTCCGTCACGGCTTCGTCGCCTTCGAGCAGGGTGAAGCTCTCCTTAGGCACGATCAGGCCGAGGTAGCCTGACTTCGAGCAGATACTGCAGTTGCATTGAGACACGACGATTTGTGCCGGAGCACGAACTTCGAACCGCACCTTGCCACAATGGCAGCCGCCGCGATGAGTGACCATTTTCCGCTGCTCAGTCAGACTACGCTTCGAAGCTACATGGATGTCGCTCCTCCAGCAATGACCGGTCCGGTTGGACGCCGCAGGGCCCGCGTACTGCGACATGATTTTTGGAGGCACCCTCTATCTTCATTTTGTTTTCACCGCACTCTCACAGAAACCTGAGCCGGTGAGCCGGTAGATCATGTTGCTGACCAACAATGTCCTGGTGAAGGGAGTGGTATGACTCTGATCAAATACGGCCTGCAGCCCGCCCTCGTCCTGGGGGTCCTGACACTCTGGTACTTCAATCAGTCCGCGTGGTGGTTGTTTCCTCTGATCGTTTTTGGGGTCCAGATCCTGCTTGGGGTGCTGGAGTATCTGTTTCCAGCGCGCCCCGAATGGGTGCACTCAGCTCGTTATAAAACGCTGCTGGGTGCAGTGTTCGTGGTGTTGTTTTTCTTCAGCGGTCTGATTGTTGAGCCGCTGTATGCGGAAACCGTGTATCCAGTATTGAGCGACTTACGTGCTCAGCTCGGTATCGATATCTGGCCGTCTTCCTGGCCGATCATCGCTGAGGTGTTTCTTGCCTTTTTCATGAGCGAGTTCATCTGGTACTGGCTGCATCGTGCCGAACATCGTTGGCAGTGGGCCTGGCGTTTATCGGGGCACGGCGCCCATCACGCATTCAAGAACCTTGGTGCCATTAATGCCGGTGCCAACCATCCTCTCGAGCTTCTCCTGGTGCTCAGCATACCAAGTGCCATCGTTGAGCTCGTGTTTGGGGCGGGAGCCGCTGTCTATGGCTCCTTCCTGTTGCTGCTGACCCAAGCCTACCTTGCGCATTCCAACCTCGATCTGAACACCAGGGTGATCGGTTGGCTCTTCACGACCAACCGGTACCACATTCATCACCATTCATCTGTCTTTGCAGAGAGCAACACGAATTTTGGCTGTGCGGCGATTGTGTGGGACCGGTGTTTTGGGACTTTTCGCGATGCCCACACGGATGAGACCGGCACCGGGCCCACGCAGCCTTCGCTCTGGCAGTTGTTCATCATGCCGTATCGTGAACCTGCCGATACAGAAACCTCCCCGCAAAGCGCCGGCGGCGTCGGTTCGATCAGTTCCTGAGCTCAGCGATCGAGCGCAGCCATCCAGATCCACGTGCGACCCTCAGGTAGCCCAGGGGAGTCTTGCGCCCAGGCCGTGAACCATCTTTTCAGCCGCGTCCCGATCGTCCTGATCCGGATGAACGGAAGGAGAGTGAAAGGTCGATTCCGGTGTGAGGCAGATAGCCACGCGGTTTTCCCTGAGCATCATGTCACGAACCATGGGCTCTGCTTCGGCCGGGACCGGCTGACCCAACATGATGGGGCCCACTTCCATGGCTCGTGCAACGACGTAATCCATGTCGGAGACGATCTCCGCAGTACCGTCGACGACCAGGTACTCGGGTGGCCAGCTCAACCCGCCTTGCGGTCCGTCGAGAATGCACAGCGACAGCTGGTTGTTTCTACGCACAGCCTTGGCCTTCTGCCGATCTGTCATGGTCAGAAAAACGATTCTGTCGCTGTGCATCACGTAGTGAACGATCGACATGGAGGGTGGTGCAGCCTTTCGGGCGTAGCTGACGACGCAGGTGTGGTTGCCGTAGACGAAGTCCTGTCGCTGCTCGACGGTCGCCAGTTCGTTTTCTGCCATCTTGAGTGCCTCCGCATGAGTTCGGAGGCAGACCTTACTGGGCCCCTGCGTAAGCGGCTATCTCATCAGGCACTCGGCGTTATTCATCGAGTGAATAGCAACCCGTCGGAGGCTTGTAAGGTGCGCATCGTGGCCTGAACCTCCTGCACGAGCTGCGAAACGAGTGGCGGGAGGACGCCATGACGATGCAGGAATACCGTTTCTACGCGGGGCATGTCATCCACGGGCAAGGCGACTAGCGTGCCGTCGCTCAGCTCCGCATGCACAGCGCCTTTCGGTAAGGCGGTCAGGAGTGTGGAGTGTTTCACCATTGATTTGAGGAAGTCGAGTGAGCTCGTCTCGATCGAGACTTTCGGTGTCGTCAGACCCTTTGCACCGGCGAGCTGATAGAACGAGTCGATGATCGACCGGGGCCGATTCATCAGAATCCAGGATTCGTCGGTCAGGCTCCGGATATCGACTGTCGAAACGCTGCCCAGTGGATGCTTCGCGTCCGCGACAATGACCACGGGTTCGCTGCCAATGCTTCTCACCGCCAGTGCTTCCACTGATTCGTCGGGCGGCAGCATGGTCAGGCCGCCGTCTATCTCTCGCTTGAGAATTCTCTGGACCAGGGTGTCGTAGGTTCCCTCCAGGACCTCGAAGGTAGCTTCCGGCCGTTCCTGCTGCAGCTTATTGAGCGCAATTGGCAGGTAGCCGGAGAGGGCGGGCGCTAAACCGATCCGTGCATGCCCCTGCGTACCGTGTTTCAAGGCGCTCAGACCCTCGAGGGCGCTTTGGTGGTCCTGGAGCAGTTTGTTGGCGTGCTCCTGAAAAGCGGTTCCGTAGACAGTCAGGCTGACGCCGCGTGAGGTTCGATTGAACAGGAGAACGCCGAGGGAATCTTCCAGGTCTCGGATTTTTCGACTCAAAGTCGGCTGGCTGGTCCCCGTGGCCTCCGCGGCTGCGAGAATGCTGCCGTGCTCGATGACGGCCAGGAAATCCTCAAGGAGATCGAAGTCCACGGTGTCTCCACTCAGTGCCCGTTCGCGAACCGATCGAAATCCTCAGTGACTTCCTTGGCGGCAAGCTTTGCCAGGACTTCGCCATCTTCCGGTGTCGCCAGGCCAGGGTTGGAGCCGATCCTACCGTCCGGGAAACGATTCCGGTAATCCCTGGCATCGGTGAAGCCGCCGTTGGGGGCAATCTCCGGCGATAGAGGTGCGGTCTTGATGTGATCGGGATAAGCGTACTGGGTAACCGCAACTTCAGACGGTGTGGCATGAGCACCGTGCGCGTTCCCGTACAGCGCCTTGCAC
Organism: Pseudomonadales bacterium; assembly: GCA_965230005.1. Classification (GTDB taxonomy): domain Bacteria; phylum Pseudomonadota; class Gammaproteobacteria; order Pseudomonadales; family Azotimanducaceae; genus SZUA-309. The sequence goes on along the minus strand of OZ245934.1, from coordinate 2,851,852 downwards.
TTTGCATAGGTCTCTTTGCCTTCCCACCAGTTCCGCAGTTTGCATCTGACTGCAGGCCTGCCGCCGTTGCCGGTATCCAGTGATCGGCTTGCATAGATCTCGGCAAATCCCGCGTTGATCGTGGCGATATTGCCCCCATGGCCGTTCAGCCAGTAGAAGTGCGTGAAGCCGTGTTTCGCCAGTGAATCGACCCAATCCACCATGTTGGCGATGAACGTCGAGGGTCGAAGCGTCATCGATCCAGGGAACTCCATGTGGTGCTGCGCCACGCCGATGTTGAACGTGGGGGCCATCAGGAGACCGCTTTCAGCGGCCAGGCCGCCGATGATCTCCGGGCACAGAGCATCCGTGCCGATCAGGCCTGTGGGGCCATGTTGTTCCGTTGAGCCGATCGGTATGAGAATCGCCCTGCTGGTCTGGAGGTAGGTTTCCACTTCCTGCCAGGTAGAGAGGTGTAGCCGCATTTGTGTAGCTTCGTACTTTCGTCAGGGAGGAACACTAGCCTACCGATGGCCGGAGTAGAACCTGGTGGACCGCCGTTGGATCGAGAGGCGAGCCAGTTCGAAGCCACTCTATCGGATTCGGAGGCGATTCGTTTGTGCAGATAACAGGTGATGTCGGCCCTAGAGTGAGATGGCTTGCCGACCGAACCTCATCATAGGGACTGGTTGCTGTCGTTTGGACGGTGTCGCGCCCACACTGGGGCCAGCACCGGTCGTGTCGCGACTGCATTCGTGAGCGCCTCAACCTTAGGCACGTTTCCTGTGCGCCACGAATCCTGCTGGGCCCACCGACTCACGACGGCGACATAGATATCAGTCATGCAGAAGCCCCAATCCAGCAGATACGGATCTCCGGCAATTGCGTCCTCAACCACCAGCCAGCGATCGCGCCAGATCGAACGAGCTATCTCACGCTGTGCGCCGGCAGACTCTTCGGTAGGGGAGAATCTACCGGGATAGTCGTTGATTTCCACGATCGGATAAATCTCCGTCGCAATGAAGAGGAGCCAACGGAGCGCCTGGGCGCGCTGGGTAGCGTCCTTCGGTAGCAGTTCGGCCTCGGGGTGGCGCTGATCAAGGGTCAGCAGGATGGCTACCGACTCAGTGAGCGTCTCGCCGGACGGCGTGACGAGGGTCGGGAGCTTGCGCTGCGGGTTGATCGCAGCATAGCTGCCATCCCGTTGGGCATCGGTTGAAAGATCGACATCTCGAAGCTGATAGTCGATACCAATCTCGGCCAGCGCCATCTCGATGGCCATCGAGCCGGACCGCTGGGAGCCGTAAAGAAGGTAGGTCATGGCTGTGTTAAGTCTCTTTCGAAATCACGATTGCGCCCGATCAACGAGCTCGATTTCTCATTCGGTGTTCCAGCAGGACGACCAATCGACGTCGCCGAGACCTCTCAGCACGTCGAGCTCGTCGACTAGACCGCCGAGTCGTTCGGGTCTGGCGGACCACCCCGTGACGATGCCGGGCCGCGCGGCGACTCGCTGGTACAGATCGTGAAGCTTCGGAAGCTCTTGCAGAAACAGCTCTGCCTGCTCTCCACAGAGGTGCTTAAGATCGAACACCGCTTCCATCGAATAGAAATCCGCGAAAGACGGCAAATCTCCACCGAAGTAGGGCTGATCATCCGGTACGAAGGTATCCAGCCTGCGGTACTTATCCACCGCCCAGGTGAGATAGGCCTTCATCCCGCTGGCGTCGCTGCTGCGGACCGCTGCCAGCGCCCAGCTGCGGGTATCCGCTGCAGCCGATTGCGCCGTCGCATCGCGTAGATCCGCGGCGTTTGTCAGATCAGGTTGAATGCCTTGCTGCTGCTGCAGATAACGGACAATGACTTCGGTCTCGGCAACCATTCTGTTGCCGTCATGAAACACAGGAAGCGTGCCGAATGGGCCGGTCCTCGACCGATCCGCTTTCAGCGCTGGCCAATGCGGATTCCCTTCCGTGCTTGCGACTTGCTCATCCTCGAATTCAATCGCGCGGTCAGCCAGGAAATCCCGAATGGGCTGGGCGCGTCCCCGGCAGTCCCAGTAAAGCAGCCTCATTGCCAAGTGAAATGCTCCTGACTCGAGCGGTTACTCCCATTATCCCTCTGAAGAGCTTGCGGGTCAGGGAGGACGTCTAACGGCCGGAGTCGCAAGGGAATTGCGTATCAATCGCTTCCGTGAGCGCGCATCCCGATAGCCGCTTTGGGTCGATGACGGCATGTGCCATAGTCGTGCGGCAGGGGAGGGAAGCTTCTATGGCAAGTGAAGAAATGCGGGCCGCCGCAAAGATGATTCGGGAAGCGGCGGTGTTTTCTGGCGCGGAGGTGGACGTAGGGGCCCTGCGACAAACCGGAGCAGAGACGGCGTTGCCGCTTGGTGAGGGAATCTCGAGGAGCGACTTCGACCGCGGCGGCATCGGCGTGGCGCACATTGAGGCGCTGGGCGCGCGCGACGATCGCGGGGTACTGTATTTCCACGGCGGCGGCTATGTGCTTGGCTCGCTCGACACCCATGCGGAACTCATGGGTCGAATCTCTGCAGCCTGCCGAGCGCCGGTGCTTGGCATCGACTATCGCCTGGCCCCGGAACACGCTTATCCCGCCGCGGTGGAAGATGCGGTGGCGAGCTATGAGCTGTTGCTGGCCAACGGCATCCCGCCGGAACGGATCGTGATCGCCGGAGACTCGGCCGGAGGCGGCCTCACCCTGGCATGTATGCTGGCACTCAGGTCAAAGGGCATAGCACAGCCAGCCGGCGCCGTGCTTTTTTCTCCCTGGACCGATCTCACCGCCAGCGGTGAAAGCCATCGGAGCCGGGCGGACGTCGAGCCGATGATCTCTCCCGCGCTGCTCGAACCGATGGCCGCGCTCTACCGGGGCGATGTCGATGCTGCAGATCCCGGCGTTTCGCCGCTCTTTGCGGATCTCGCTGGGCTGCCCCCTCTGCTCGTCCAGGTTGGTGACCATGAAATCCTGCTGGATGACTCGACACGGCTGGCAACTGCTGCCACGGCAGCCGGGGTTACGGTGTCGCTCGAGGTCTATGAGGAAGGATTTCATGTCTTCCAGAACATGCCGGACATACCGGAAGCCGCTGAAGCACTGAAAAGCGTTGCACGGTTTTTTGATGAAGTAACCGGGTAGAACTGAAGCTTGAGGGCCCTCGTTCCACCTCTGTGTTCACTGTGAGATCGGGGATGCGTGGTGGACCCGCGGCGCGAGGATTTCGTGTCGAGGTGGACCGCTGAACACCTTTGCCTGGCTGTCGGAAAGACGAAAAAAATTCATGAAGATATGCCTTGCGCCAGGGTCGAAATTCCTGAAAATTGCGCCACCTTTCTCGAGCCCAGGCTTATCTTGATAGCGCATCCACATGGCTGGCACCCTTCGCTCACTGCGGAGCTTGCTGCTGTCTGTGACCGTGCTACTTGCTGGTCACGGGCTCCAGCTCACGCTCCTTCCCCTTAAGGCTCAGGATCTAGGCTGGTCCAGCGGCCTCATTGGACTTACCGGTTCGGCTTACTACCTGGGATTCATTCTGGGATGTGTATATGTTCCTGCGCTCATTCGAGGCGTAGGTCACGCACGGGTCTACTCAGCTGCTGTGGCGTTTGCTGTTTCGGCACTGCTGCTCGCATCGATGTTGGAGCAGCTCTATCTATGGTTTGTGCTTCGCGCGTTGACGGGTTGGAGCCTTGCGTGCCTGTACACGGTTATCGAGAGCTGGCTGAACGAAACTGTCGACAATGCGCGTCGTGGCGTCGTGATGGCCGTCTACACGATTATCTCACTAGGTGCCATGGCCGTTGGACAGTTGTTCGTGGACATCGACGGCGTGACCTTTGACGACCTTTTTGTGATCGGCGTGCTGCTGATTGTGATGGCCACCGTTCCTGTCGCACTCACACGCACCAGCCAGCCACCCCCACCGACCGATATTGCGTTTAACTGGCGGGTTGTCTGGAACGCTTCGAGCGTCGGCTCCGTTTGCGCCGCTTTGTCCGGCATGGTTATGGGTCTGCTCTGGAGTCTCGGAGCCGTTCATGCGAGCGAGCTGCTCGGTGATCCTGCCGCAGGCGCACGTTTCGTCATGACTGCTGTGGTAGGTGGTCTTCTGGCGCAGTTTCCGGTCGGGCGTGCTTCCGATCTGGTTGACCGGCGCTGGATGATCCTGCTGCTGGCAGTCATCGGTCTGGTGGGTGCAGCGCTGAGCTTCTTTTTACCGATCTCCGAAGGACTTCTATACGTCACCGCATTCCTCTGCGGAGCGGCTGCCATGCCCATGTATTCGATTAGCGTTGCGCATGCGAACGACAACGCTCAGGGTCGCTTCCTGCAGATTGCGAGTGGCATGCTCCTGGCTAACGCCGTTGGAGCCCTGCTGGGGCCGATAATCTACAACGTCAGCCTGAGCTTCGGCTGGGACAACAGCTTCATGGCCATTGTTGCTGCCGCGTTTACGTGCTGTCTGGCGTGGACACTGCTGAGGCTCCAGACGCACGAAGTGGCCCGCGATTACTTCGAGCCATTCCAGCCGCTTCCGAAAACTACTCCTGAGATCGTGAGCCTTGATCCGCGGCTCGACGATGAACCTGGCGACAATACTCAGGAAACTGCCATTCGTGACTACTGAATGGCTGCGGTTACAGCTAAGGCCCTAGAACAATGGCAGCAACATCATCGGTTAGCTCAGCGATCGACACGAACTCCCCTTTGGTGCCGGTGAATGGTTCGGTGGTAAAGAAGGGTTGACGCAGATAAGCAATCAATTCGCGTGCTTTTCGATGTTGCTTTTCGCCCGCGGCAGAAACTCTCTCGAGTTTCGGGTCGGCACTCATGTACTGCGTAAGGAGCGCTCGAGCCTGTTCTGTAATGAGGCGCCGGTGCCGGTTGAGTTTCTCGATCGATCCGCTGTTTGACTCCGCTGGGTCAACGGGCAGACCAGGTAGATCGACAAAGTGACTCAGAGTCTGTTCGATCGTCGCGTTGATGCGTTTCTCGCCTCAACGAACAAGACTCTGGACGATTGAGACGGAAAGGCGGATAGTCCCGCCATCGGATCCCGGGGGAGGGGTCCCGATCCATTTCATTGGGACAGGAGCACACACAGATGAAAAGACATCTGCCCACGCTTGCGTGTGCAGTCGTAATCCTATGCGGGTTTTCGACAGCCGCGCTGGCAAAGATCACAGGGAAATCGGAGCACGACGCGTACGTCGTGATCATGCAGGCCGACCCGGTGATCGCCTACGAGGGAGACATCAAGTCCTACCGGGCGACCAAGCCGGGGAAGGGCAAGAAGGTCAATCCCAACAGCGCCCATGTGCGCAAGTACCAGCGTTATCTGGAAAGCAGGCACGACGCCGCCCTGGCGGGCGCCGGAGTGTCGCAGAAGATGAAAACTCACGACTACTCTGTGGCCCTCAACGGCTTCTCGGCACGTATGAGCTTCGAACAGGCCAAAGAGTTGGCGAAGCAGTCTGGCGTGGTCATGGTCATGCCCGATGAGTTGCTGCAGCCCGCAACCGACAATAGCGCTGAGTTTCTCGGCCTGACCGCACCCGGTGGGGCCTGGCAGCGGGGTTACGACGGTGAGGGTGTGGTTGTCGGCGTCATCGACAACGGCATCTGGCCCGAGCACCCATCCTTCGCCGATAGCGGCAGCTACGAGGCTCTGCCCGGCTATGAGGGACTGCCCTGCGAGTTCGGCAACACGGCGCACAACCCGAACGACGCGCCGTTCACCTGTAACAACAAGCTGCTCGGCGCTCGCCAGATGATGGCGACCTACCGCGCGGTCATCGGCGCTGAGCCGGACGAGTTCGACTCCGCCCGGGACGATGACGGCCACGGCACCCATACGGCGTCGACCGCGGCTGGCAACGCCGGCGTGCAGGCGTCGATCTTCGGCCGGGACTACGGCAACGTCAGCGGCGTTGCCCCGCGAGCACGTATCATCGCCTATAAAGGTCTCGGTATTCTGGGTGGTTTCGGCTCCGACCTCGCCGCCGCCATCGACCAGGCAGTCGCCGACGGCGTCGACGTGATCAACTACTCCATCGGCTCTGGCAGCTTCGCCATTGGACCGGACGACATCGCATTCCTCTTCGCCGCGGACGCTGGGGTATTCGTCGCCACCTCCAACGGCAACAGCGGACCGGGTCCGGCCACCACCGGCTCGCCGGCCTCCGTGCCCTGGCTTACCTCCGTGGGTGCCAGCACGCAGAACCGCACCTTCCAGGGTTCGGCCAGCTCGAGCGATGGCTGGGAGTTCTTTGGCGCTACGGTGACTGATGGCACTGATGAGTTGCCGCTGGTCGATTCCGCCGACGCCGGCAGTGAGCTCTGCATCCCCGGCGAACTGGACCCGGCCGTGGTCTCCGGAAAAGTCGTGCTCTGTCTGCGCGGCGCCATCGCCCGGGTGGCGAAGAGCCGCGCCGTGGCTGACGCGGGCGGTGCTGGGATGATTCTCTACAACGCCAATGACGGTCAGACTCAGGTGCCGGACCTGCACCTGGTGCCATCGGTACACATCAATAATACCGACGGCCTCGTCATCAAGGATTACATCGCGACGACCGCGGCGCCTGTCGCCCGGATCAACAGCGGTGAGTTCACCCCCATCGACGCTCCATGGATGGCGGGCTTCTCATCCAGAGGCCCGAACCGGCTGTCCGGCGACATCATCAAACCCGACGTCACTGCACCCGGGGTGAACATCCTCGCGGGCCACTCGCCGATCAACTACGGCGACGGCGCCCAGGGCGAACTTTTCCAGGCGATTTCCGGCACCTCCATGTCGAGCCCGCACGTGGCGGGACTCTTTGCCCTGCTCAAGCAGGCACATCCGGACTGGAGCGCCGCGGTTGCCAAGTCCGCGCTGATGACTACGGCTTATCAGGCGGTCAAGAAGGAGGACGGCGTTACCGCGGCGGATCCCTTCGACATGGGCGCCGGTCACGTCGACCCGGGCGGCAAGGCCAATAAAGGCTCGATCTTCGAGCCGGGCCTCGCCTACGATGCCGGCCTCTTCGAGTACGCGGCGTTCACCTGCGGCGCCGATCTGGGTATCTTCTCGTCGGGCAGCTGCGCCTTCCTCGAGTCCATCGGCGTACCGAGCGATCCCAGCGACCTGAACGTACCCTCTATCGGCATCGCCGACCTCGCCGGTTCCCAGACCGTGGTCCGTACCGTGACCAGCGTCGCCAAGGAAAACGGCTGGCGGACCTATACGGCAGAGGTAGAGGCGCCGGAAGGTTTTGCCGTGGAGGTGACTCCTGCGGTGATCCGCCTCAAGCGCGGCATGTCGGCCAGCTTCGAGGTGACGATCACCAACGTCAGCGCGCCGGCCGAAGAATGGCGCTACGGCGCCCTCACCTGGGTTAACAACAACGGCCTTTACGACGTGCGCAGCCCCATCGCGGTGCGCGGCCAGCTGCTCAGCGCGCCTGAGGAGGTATCCGGTAGCGGCGAAAGCGGCAGCACCAGCTTCGACGTGAGCTTCGGATATACGGGTGCCTACACGGCTGCAGGACACGGTCTGGAAGCGGCCACCGTGTTCAGCGACAACGTGCTGCAGGATCCGGATCAGAACTTCGACCCGGACGACGGCTTCTCCAACCCGCATCAGGTCAACGTCAGCGGCGCCGCGCTGCTGCGTTTCCGCCTGCCGCCGGAAGCCACGGAACCGGACGCGGACCTCGACATCTTCCTCTACGATCCGAACGGCGTGCTGGTCGCGACCAGCACGAACGGCGGCACGGACGAGGCGATCGACATCCTCCTGCCGGAAGATGGGGTCTGGACGCTTTGGGTCCACGGCTGGTCCGCACCGGGTGGTGATTCGGACTACGATCTCTACAGTTGGGTGGTCTCGGCGACGCCCGGCGGCAACCTCACGATCGACAGCGCACCCGCCGCCGCAACGCTGGGCGCCGACGGTGAGGTAGAGGCAAGCTGGTCCGGGGCAACGGGTGGACAATGGCACGTCGGTGCGGTGTCCCACACCGGCGAGTCCGGCCTGCTGGGTCTCACGGTAGTTGAGGTCGACAACCGCTGATCCACATTCCTCGCTGACGAAAGGGCTCCTTCGGGAGCCCTTTTTTTGGTGGCCGGGACCGGCTCCTCAGATGTCCCCGAAGTCCGCGTGATCACCAGCTGCGGGCTGGGGGTTCGCGCAGTAGAAAGGACCGCGGCCACCTCCAATGTGGTAGTGGTGTTCGCGTCCGCGGGCCTGAAGCACGATGCGCGACCCGTTGACGACGCGCTGGGCGTACATCATCCCGGGCTGCGGGCAGCCAATGCTCGTGTCCGGCCAGGTGACCTCAAGGAATTCCAACACCTCGATCTGATCAAGCTCGATGCCGAGTCGGCTGGCAAGGTCGGCGCGCGCTTCGGCGACTGGACTGCTCTCGGCCTGCCCTGTAGTGGATTCCTCTGCGCCCATCGCTTGCATGCCCTCTGCCCCGGCCAATTGCATCGCATCATCGGGCTGCGCGTTGCAGGCCGCAACCAGAAGCAGGGTCAGCCAGGTGGCCCGACGGCCGCCATTGGCGCTGTTCACAAAACTCCGCTCCTCAACATCGTCGCGTCAATCGCTTCTCGTAAGACTAGCCAGTATATTCAGCGTGGATTCGAGCTTTGAGCAACAGGTTCGCGAGCAGCAGCACAAGGACGACATGGAGAAGAAGAAATGAAGGCCATCGCTTGGGTATTACTGGGAATCGCGATCGGCAGTGTGCTCGGATTTATGTTCCTCTTCAGGCAACTGCATGATGCTGAAGAAGTTGTTGTGCTGCACGCCGATGCGCAGGATCTGCCGCTCTGGATCGTGGAACGTGATGGTGAAGCCTGGTTGGGTATGGCGCGAGAGAAAGCACTCACGCACAACTTGCACGGGCGCGAGTTCCAGCTCTCCCGCTTCGGCGGGAAACAGTGTGTGGTGCCGGTGCTCCACGACGACCGGACGGCGGCTGAAATGGTTCACAGCCTGAAGATGGAAAAGTATGCGGGTGCGCGAGTGATGGCTGCCTTGGGTATCTATCCCAGCGAGGCCACCCCCAGCAGTGTGGCACTACGGGTGGATCCATGCTCATGATCTAAGCGAACTCCAGGACGATGCTTCGATCTAACAAGCCTCTGATCGCGCGACTAGCTGCCGAAGTCCGGTTCACCACCTGCATCAAACGGTAGATTCTCCATCTCTTCGAGCACCTCGCGAGGGTCGAACGGCAGGTCTTTGAAGTCTGCTGGCGGGTCCATCAACGCTTTTGTTTCCGGCCTGGCATTCACGATATCCGTGTAGGCTGGCCCGTTTGCGGCCGACATGTTTGGATATTTTCTGATCCACAGTTCATGTCGTGCCCGCATACGCCGAAAGGGCTCTTTGAAATGCAGCATGTTCGTTACCAGTGGATTAACTTCGCGATGATCGTTGTAGAGGTCGAAGGCAGCGGTGATCCCGCTTAGAGCCTGGGAAGGATCCGCCGATATCCAATGCATCTTGTACTGATCTTTGACGGTGGCTCCAAGTTTGGGCCCGGTGTAGATATGGACGTAGTCCCGGCGTCCATGAGTGTCTCCGTTCAGCAGCAGGGATGTCTGATCAATTCCATCGATGACGCGATCGGTGGGCACATGTTTCAGCGCTCCGCCCAGTCGTGCGAACGTCGTGTACAGATCGGTAACGTGAATGATGTCGCTGGCGATCTGGCCTGGCTCGATCACGCCCGGCCACCAGGCCTGTGCAGCAACGCGAACGCCGCCTTCCAGAAAATCTCCCTTGCCACCACGGAACGGACCTTCGCCCAATCCAGCGCCGGGGGGCGGGTTGTGTGTCATGGGTCCGTTATCCGACATCGCAATGACGAGCGTGTTCTCCGCAATACCCAGTTCTCTGAGCGTCTTCATTAACTGGCCCGCAGTTGGGTCGAGGTTGACGGTGTAGGAATCACCAACCAGACCCCGCTGCAGACTCGCTTTCTCCGGCGCGGGGAGGAAGGGCGTGAAGAGCGGCCACCACTGAACAAAGAACGGTTTGCCGTCTTTCGCATTCCTGGTGATAAACGCCAGCGCTCGTTTCGCCGCTTCCTTGTCGAACTCCAGGTAGCACTCAACCTGGATGCCGCACCACTCGCGGGTTTCTCCGCCTTTCTCACCTTCGACGTAGAGTACGTAGCCATCCGGGGCAAAGGTCTGATCAAGTTGGTATGGATTCTCCGCGAGGATCTCATCAAACAAGCCGACGACGGCGTTTGCAGCCTCGGCCTGCGGGTTCCACAAGCTGACGACCTGGTTGTAGACCGCGGTGAACGACTCATCGAATCCCTGGTTGTGAGGCCATGACTCTGCGAGGTCGCCTAGGTGGGTCTTGCCATAGAAGCCGGTTGCGTAGCCCGCTTTAGACATGACCTCACCAATGGTCACAACGTCTTCTGCGATCCCGCTGTACTCGATGGGGAATCCCACTTTGTACATGCCGTTGCGAACGGGGTGCTGACCTGACCAGGCGGCCGCACGAGTGGGCGTGCATGAAGGCTCTGTATACATGCGGGTGAACAGCATGCCTTCCGCTGCCATCTGATTCAGATTTGGAGTCCGGTACCCGCGGATTTCCTGTAATGCGGGTATGCCGACGGCACCGAACGGCTGGTCATCCCACATGAAATGAATGATGTTCGGCGGCTGACCGTATTGAGCACGAAGCTCGGCGAGCTTCTCATCGAGTTCCTGATCCTCGACCGCCCAGACTTTTCCGTTTTGCGCCTCGAGGATGTAGTACTCGGCATCGTGAACGATCTCTCTTGCGTCGACGACAACTGCTAAGGCAAGGCTGAGCGTCAGTGAGAGAGCTAATGAAACGACTCGCATTGTAACCTCCAGAGAATGGACGTAAGTAAACGGCAGCCGACTGTTTTGCGCCATCAAACTCAGGAAATTTGCGGAAATCTGATGCTTTAGCCGACGTTGAAGGCCGACTCCGAGGGGCACGTTGCGAGCGAATGACAGGCTCTCGATGGGTGCCGCAGCTTTTAGATCTTCAATGTGACAACCAGGACGATCATCGTTACGAGGATCAGGCCTGTCGGCAGGACGAACCGACCACTCGGTTCAGGACCGCCTGTATCGGAGGTGTAGCGGCGCAACTTCCCTGCCAACACGCCGTGTAATCCAGATAGAACCAAGACCAACGGGACTTTAATCGCGAGCCAGAACTGCGAAAACCATCCGCCCATAACCGCGAGGGAGATACCGAAGACCCATGCCGCGACCATAGCAGGCGATGTAACTGCCTGGTCATAGACTTTGAGCTGGTCCAAAAACGATCGATCCGGATGTTTCAACGCGATGGCTACGGCAACCATCCCACCAATCCACATGAACAGCGACACCAGGTGTGCCGCCTTTACCAGCGCATAGGTCATTGAAACGTCGCTCTCTCGGACCTTTGTTGGCGCAACCAGCGTTCATTGATCAATCCGCCCATGGGGATCAACGCCCCGACAAACAGTCGAACCGCGCCGACGCCGTTGATGATCCCTTCTGCCCACGAACGCAACACGAACCATAGAAACACCATGAACATAAGGCCGTGCGCGGGACCAATCACGGAAACCACCCGAGGCTCACCGAACAGGTATTTGACCGGCATTGCTACACAGAATAGCGTCAACAAGGTGACTGCCTCTGCTATCGCCGCACGTCGAAGCCCGGTCACAGCGCGGCCCCAGTTTGATGCTTCGTAGTCAACCAAAGAATCCCGGGAGATCGAGCTCGCTCGGATACAGCCAGAACCAGCTTGCTACGTAGAGCAATGAGACAACCAGGATTGAGGCTGCACTCAAGAGACGGCGTTCAATTACGTCCACGCTATCCCCCACTGGCTAGTTGATAACCGGCGTGTACTTGCCCATGTCTTGCGCTGCAGCCGCGCACATCGGCGCCAGCACGTCCCCCATGGCCCCGATAGTTCCCTGCATCTTGCTCAAGATCTCCTGGCCAGCCTTCTCAGGCGATCCGGCGTTAAAAGGTGGAGCCGGATCGTACTCCAGCATGAGCTGGGTCATCTTAGCTACATCCTCACCGAGCAGTTCTGCCAGCAATACCAAGCCGAAATCTATTCCCGCCGTCACACCGCCGCCCGAAATACGATTGCGGTCGCGCACGACTCTGCCTTTCACCGGCGTCGCACCGAACAAAGGAAGTTTGTCGGTTGCGGTCCAATGCGATGTGGCCTCATACCCTTGGAGGAGACCTGCTGCACCCAGCACTATCGAACCCCCGCACACGCTCGTAACGTATCGCGCTCGTGAGCCCCGATCTGCCAAAAACCGAAGTACTTCTTCATCGCGCATGATGCTGAATTCGCCGCCTGGCACGAACAGCACGTCTAGGTCTTCAGGACATTCCTCCAGTGTGGACGTAGCCTTCATAACGATACCGCTGTCGGTTTCCAGAAGATCCGTGTTCTTCCAGACCACATGCACGTTGCAGTTTGATGCCAGCACCGTGTGTGGACCTAAAAGATCCAGGAGTGTGACTCCAGGGTAGAGGAGCATGGCGACCTCCGGTTTCTTATGTTTGTGCATAGGGGGCAACTCGGTCTGTGATTCTTGAATCGGACTATCGGCATACCCTTCGCTTGAGCTTCCGGCTAAGACCGCGCCAGACGCGATGGCCGCGGCCGTAACGAAACGCCTTCGGTTGATGCCGGTGTGAGTGCCCTCAGCTTCCATCGCCTACCTCGTCTATCTCGTAGCTGGTTTTCGAATACTCCTCGACATTCGATATGGCGTAAATGACAATGATCCGACAAATCAGGCCATACGAGTGAAAGCCAATGAAGCAGACAGCTCGATCGGCACAAAAACGAATTGTCTTCTTGGCATTCCCGCAAGTTGTACTGTTGGATCTCGTGGGTCCCTGGGAGGTCTTCTGCCTTGCGAACCAGCTCTCCGGTCGGCTGTCGCTGCCATACAAACTGGAGTTGGTCAGTGGCGATAACTCGGCGTCGATCCACTCGGGGGGCGGGATCTCGATGGACAGTCACCGTACGGCTAGCAGCTGCCGAGGAGCGATCGATACGCTGATCGTTCCGGCGACCGACTTAGCTTGGGGTCAGGAAACGGGGCATTTCACGACGGCCTTAAAACGCCTGGCGAAGCGAAGTCGTCGGGTGGTCTCAGTCTGCGGCGGGGCGTTTCTCCTGGCAGAAGCTGGGCTGCTTGATGGAAAAAAAGCGACGACACATTGGCGCGGTGTAAAGGACTTAGCGACCCGTTACCCGAAGATCGACGTCCAGGCTGATTCAATCTTCGTCAAAGACGGCAATGTGTACTCATCAGCCGGCGTCACCGCGGGTATCGATCTTGCCTTAGCGCTTGTTGAAGAGGATCTCGGTCAGGCGCTGGCTCTCGATTGCGCCCGCAACCTCGTTGTCTTCATGCGTCGGCCCGGCGGGCAGTCTCAGTTTTCGACCACCCTTGAATCGCAGCTCGCAGAGCGAGACGTGATTAATGACCTGGTTGCCTGGGCCGCCGACAACCTCGGAAGAGACTTGTCTGTTCATGCGCTTGCCAACCGTGTGCATATGAGCCTAAGAAACTTTTCCCGCGTGTTTCGGTGCGAGACAGGACAAACACCTGCCGCCTTCATACAAAGCCTACGAATTGAAGCAGCACGGCGGCTCCTTCAAGAGACAGACGAGTCCATCGAGGTCATTTCAAAGCGCTGCGGCTTTCGAAGTGCCGATGCGCTGCGCCGCTCCTTTCAGCGGGTCGTAAAAGTAGCGCCTAGCGACTACCGTCAGCGGTTTCGGACACTCTGACCTTTCGTTAGGTGTCTCTTTGCGGCTGTGGGTTCGGTCGGTCGACGCAACACACTGGTTAAAACATTCAGCTGGCGTTGCATAGTCGAGCGTCTTCCTGGGTCGCTCATTGAGTTGTCGAGCAACTGCATTGAGCTTCGCCTGAGAGTGTACCGATAGATCCGTACCCTTGGGGAAGTACTGCCTGAGCAGCCGATTGGTGTTCTCGTTAGACCCCCGCTGCCAAGGGCTCTGGGGATCACAGAAGTACACTTGGATGTCGGTCGCTAAGGTGAAGCGCTTGTGGTCCGCCATCTCCGAACCGCGATCCCAGGTGAGCGACTTGTACAGCTCCTTTGGCAACTGGTGCGCCTGCTTGATCAGTGCATTGATCACAGTCTCCGTGTCCTTGCCGTTCACCTTTGCCAGCATCACGTAGCGCGTCTGACGTTCTACCAGCGTGGCGATCTGACTGCCCTTTGAGCCAAAGATCAGGTCACCTTCCCAATGGCCAGGGACAGCCCGGTCTTCTACAGAAGCTGGTCTCTCACGGATCGATACGGTATCTGTGATCTGCCCCAGACCTTCACCTTTCAGTGTCTTATGCCGTGAACGACGCATGGTTCGTTTGCTTCTAAGGTGCTGAAGCAGTTCCTTTTTCAAGGCGCCACGGGCTTGAACGAACAGCGTTCGGTAAATAGTTTCGTGTGACACCCGAGCATTCTCGTCGTCCGGGTAGGTGCGCTTTAACCAACCAGCGATCTGCTCCGGCGACCACTGCTGTTGGAGCTTCCGAGCGACTCGATAGCTCAGCGCTCGATTGACTGCCAGCTTGCAGCGCTTTGGGCGACGGGATCTCTGCCAAGCGGCTTGGTCAGCCTTAGTTGCCCGATACCGCCGACGGCCTCCGTTGCGAGAGAGTTCTCGGGAGATGGTCGAGGGGGATCGTCCAAGCGACCTGGCGATCGATCGGATCGAACACCCGGTTGCTACGCCACGAGAGATCTCTTCTCGTTCGGAGAGGCTAAGTGAAAGCTGGGAACGCTTTCTCTCTGGCGGTCTGATCCCACCCGTCTCTCGAATGATCCGCTCTATCGATGAGTGTTCTCTGTCAAAGAGACGCGCTATCGAAGCCAGAGAGTCGCCTTTCTGCCAGCGATCCCACATCAGCACTCTGTCCGCTTCCGTGTATCGGTTCCTTGGTCGATACTTCATTCAACATCCTCCTCTCCATCACTGGAGCATAGATGTTGCGTTCATCGACTGAACCCACAGCCAAAAGTGGACAGACGTTGACATGGAAGGCACGCTCACTCAGCCAATCGTTGGTCGATATATTCTTTGAACTCTGATTCCCAGGCTACTGATCGAGGGACGTCTTTCTTCCACCTTTTCAATAGACACTGATCTCGTGTCATCTCATCAATCAGAATGTCGAGATAGTAATTTGGCTCCGGAAGGCCAGGCATCTTTCCGAGTATGCGAGCGCGCGTCCATGCATCTCGCTGAACCAAGATTCGATGAGTAGCAAATGACGCGGCCCGCGCCGCTTCAGTCCTATCTAGTTCTTCTCCGCGGGCAGCGGCAGCAACAATGCGCATAAGATCGCCGTCTTGAGCCACAACCAAGAATCGCTGTCGAATGCGATCCATATGCAGGTCGTGGTGATTCGCAGCTTCAAACTTGTTAGACATCCTCAGTTGAATTGCGAGGTATAGGATAGTGGCGATCCAAGGCCCCGACCACCTCACCTATCGCCCCAACTGCCTCCCAGTTCATCGCTTGCTCCCCATTTCGAAAACGCTGGGAGGATACCCCAGATGAGCTAGGCGCCTTACTTCCGGATCGCTGCCGCCGCACAAAACGACCAGCTTGGAAAATCGGACATTCGCCTGAGCCGGCGGAACTCGGTCAAGAGTAGACTGACGACTAGCCGGAATCACATTTAGAATCGCTCATATGAGTTCAGACAAGCTAAATAGTTGGGTTCAAGTATGCGCGACAATTGCCCTTATCATTGGGCTCGGATTGGTCGTTTACGAACTTCAACAGACAAGAGATGCAATAAAGTCCCAACTGACAAGCGATGGCTTCCAGCTCATGGGCCAGTTCTACACGAGCGCCTTTGGAGAAGAGCCGCAAGATGTGCTCGCTAAGGCTTGCGATTCCCCGACTGAATTAACTACATCGGACCTCGTTGTACTAGACAACTTCTACACCCAACTCGTGCACCGTTCTCTCCGAATCATCAAACTAGAGGAGCGGGGAGGCTACTATGAACGGGCATGGATCGAGGCCCCATCAATCGAGCGCGATGCCACGGGAGGATGGGGATTATTGTTTAGTACGGCACCTGGACGAGCATTTTGGCGTTCGTACAAAGGTGATGCAGCACTTAAAGAATATGGCGATCGCATGCTCGCTAACTGGAGAGGCTTGACTTGTGACATACACCACGAGGAATGGCGGGCTTTAATAGACGAAGAACTCGATAGATAACTTTCGTGAGTCGTAAGAACGACTGCAACGTATCGGAGCTCGCCTGAATGATGCGACTGAACATTCTGACTGCTTTCAGAAATCAGACATCCCCGACTGAGGGCTGACTCCGGCCAAAAGCAGTCAACCATCTGCTCGGTGCCGCGATCTGCGATTACACCCTTCACACCACTGTTGTCGGCAAACTGTCATATGTCGTCATCGCTACCTCATTGATACGATCGGTAGCTCGATAATCAGCTTCAGGTGCTTCATCAATGCTCGAATTTGCAGCAAACATAGGAGAATTGGTAGGCGGAATCGGTACGCTCGCCGCACTGATATATCTTGCTCTGCAGGTGCGCCAAAACAATCGCATTGCGCGCGGATCATCGAGGCAGGCCTTACTTGACACTTTCTATGACAGAGCCTGGCAAACTGGTGTCGACAAGCACCTGGCGACTATATTCGCATCCGGCTTACGGGACTGGAACTCACTTTCGAACGAGGACAAAACGGCGTTCACAAATATGATCGTTCGCTGGATATCTAATATCGAGAACGGGATGCAGCTAGAGCAGGACGGACTAATAGAGCGAGAAACAGTTTCTTTCATCGCCTCAGCAATGGCGGGTTGCCTTCAATCCCCTGGGGGAGCGGAATGGTGGGAAGAACATAAAACTACCCTTGTCATCAGCACCAACGTCGTAGAGATACTTGAAGAGATCATAGCCAGTGGCGACGTTCCCCCATTCGAGCAAACATTCCCATACTGGTATGAAATGGGAAATCGCACTTAGTTATCAGAGTAAGTGGACACCTCTCCCGCCATGGGTTGGTCAAGGCTAGCTAAATCGGTGCCGGAGTAAATGGCGGCTGCGGGTCGAAGCTAGTCGGATTGCTGCACCCGCACAGGATGACTGTTTTCCAGAGACGAGACATTTTCAGATGTGGGCCTAAATCGGCCAGATGCTGTCACTCGACACGCACATGAGTCCTTCTTTGATACATGAACAACAGTGATCCTACATACGCGACACCAATTATTGCGACCGTCACTAGCGCTATCTCGGGTGGTGGTGGTTCGGCTTCCCCAAAATGTCTTCGCGAACCGAGTTCTAAGGCTAAATGGACGTACTCCCAATAAAGATATTGATTAAAGTAAGCGTACATCGATGTACCAACTACAAAGATCGAGTAGGCTGAATTAATGACGGTTATCTGTAATCTGGTTAGCTTATCCCCGACTAAATAGGCGCAGATCAGGTAAGCGCTGAATATCGTTACAATATTCATAAAGTGCATTGCTCCCGCTTCCTGGTAGGCAAGCGAAAGGTCCAATACCTCATACAAAGTCATTCTGACGTCCTCCCAATTCGACTGGAGTCAGAATATCGAATAACTTGGTAGGAAACTGGAGCGCGGATGTCCGTTCTGGGTTGTGGGTTCGGTCGGTCGACGCAACACACTGGTTAAAACATTCAGCTGGCGTTGCATAGTCGAGCGTCTTCCTGGGTCGCTCATTGAGTTGTCGAGCAACTGCATTGAGCTTCGCCTGAGAGTGTACCGATAGATCCGTACCCTTGGGGAAGTACTGCCTGAGCAGCCGATTGGTGTTCTCGTTAGACCCCCGCTGCCAAGGGCTCTGGGGATCACAGAAGTACACTTGGATGTCGGTCGCTAAGGTGAAGCGCTTGTGGTCCGCCATCTCCGAACCGCGATCCCAGGTGAGCGACTTGTACAGCTCCTTTGGCAACTGGTGCGCCTGCTTGATCAGTGCATTGATCACAGTCTCCGTGTCCTTGCCGTTCACCTTTGCCAGCATCACGTAGCGCGTCTGACGTTCTACCAGCGTGGCGATCTGACTGCCCTTTGAGCCAAAGATCAGGTCACCTTCCCAATGGCCAGGGACAGCCCGGTCTTCTACAGAAGCTGGTCTCTCACGGATCGATACGGTATCTGTGATCTGCCCCAGACCTTCACCTTTCAGTGTCTTATGCCGTGAACGACGCATGGTTCGTTTGCTTCTAAGGTGCTGAAGCAGTTCCTTTTTCAAGGCGCCACGGGCTTGAACGAACAGCGTTCGGTAAATAGTTTCGTGTGACACCCGAGCATTCTCGTCGTCCGGGTAGGTGCGCTTCAACCAACCAGCGATCTGCTCCGGCGACCACTGCTGTTGGAGCTTCCGAGCGACTCGATAGCTCAGCGCTCGATTGACTGCCAGCTTGCAGCGCTTTGGGCGACGGGATCTCTGCCAAGCGGCTTGGTCCGCCTTAGTTGCCCGATACCGCCGACGGCCTCCGTTGCGAGAGAGTTCTCGGGAGATGGTCGAGGGGGATCGTCCAAGCGACCTGGCGATCGATCGGATCGAACACCCGGTTGCTACGCCACGAGAGATCTCTTCTCGTTCGGAGAGGCTAAGTGAAAGCTGGGAACGCTTTCTCTCTGGCGGTCTGATCCCACCCGTCTCTCGAATGATCCGCTCTATCGATGAGTGTTCTCTGTCAAAGAGACGCGCTATCGAAGCCAGAGAGTCGCCTTTCTGCCAGCGATCCCACATCAGCACTCTGTCCGCTTCCGTGTATCGGTTCCTTGGTCGATACTTCATTCAACATCCTCCTCTCCATCACTGGAGCATAGATGTTGCGTTCATCGACTGAACCCACAGTCGAAAGCCGCCCGGTTAGTGCACCGACACAATCTGACCACTCTCAGGACGCGCACACCATCGGACTAGGATTGGAATCCGTCAGAATGCCGACTTTTATCCGCTAATTGGTACTAGCGCCCGACGCCAATTGCCTCTCGTAGTCAGCTGCGTCGAAATGGCCTAAGGACTCAAAGATCAAGCCCGACTCGCCGAGTTTCCAGCTCTCGAAACCACTGAATTCCACGGCACTGCCTGTGCCGCCGGGGCCTGTATTGGTGCCCTTGAAGGTCCAGTGATAATTGACTCGATCATTCACAAACTCGAGCCCGTTAAACTCAAGAACCAAATCGGGGAAGGCAGTCATAAAGCCGTTGGCGACTTCAGTAATAGCCTCACGACCGATGGCAGGTTCGTCGTCATTCACTTTCAGTGAACCCTCATAATCATAGTAAGACGCGACTCTCTCCGGGAAACCACTGTTCCAAGCCGCCGTGTAG
Source organism: Pseudomonadales bacterium (assembly GCA_965230005.1). Taxonomy (GTDB): domain Bacteria; phylum Pseudomonadota; class Gammaproteobacteria; order Pseudomonadales; family Azotimanducaceae; genus SZUA-309. The sequence continues at coordinate 2,832,429 of OZ245934.1, read as the reverse complement.
TCGATAGACAACTTCTCAGCGGCAGCTTGATCTACAAGTTGATTCATAAAGGGTCTTCAAAACAGTAGCGTAGAACCAGACTAATCATGCCGATCAGGGAAAGTCCATCTTGGGTCGGAACTAGTCGGATTGCTGCAGACGCACAATCCGGCTGCTTTTAGAAAGCAGACACCCTCAGATTAGGACTGAATACGGCCAAAGTCAGACCTCGAAATCACTAATGGTTCGCAGCTTCTCGGTTACCAAATCTCTCCATTCCGCATGTTCTGGAGTATCCCAACGCTCTGAACTAAAGTGCTTAAGAAAGGCCGGATTCTCAATCAAAATCCGTGCAAAGGTCATGGCGCGGATGTGCTGCGGTGATCCAGACCGCATCTCCAAAAGGTGATAGTGAAAAGAGTAGCTCGCGTGTGCCCTGTAAACGTTCTGTACTATGTACTGTTCGGCATGGGACAGTTCCAACTCCGAATTGGCCTTCACTATCGTGTCTGCGTGTTCGGCGCCTAGTTTCCGTAGTTCGGTTTCCTCACTCTGTGTATTCGCAATTGCCTGATAGTAGGTGCCTTCTCGCATACTTCGAATTTGAAGTGAAAAATAGAGCAGCGTCGCCACCACTGCTATAGAGCCGACGAACTCCCCATAGTTGCCCAACAGCTGTGCGAAGGTCTGATGATCCACATTTCGTTCCTCATACGAATGAATGAGAGAAGGTTACATCAGCTTGGAATCCGTCTTGTTGGGGTCGGAACTAGTGGGCTTGATGCAGCAGCACCAAACCACCGCTTTCAGAAACCAGACATCTACAGATTAGGACTGAATCCGGCCAACTACAGCCATTTGTAGCCTCAGCGAATAAAATAGGTTGGCACGGCAAAGTCGAGGCCAATGAATAACACCGACGTTCTAATTGTAATCGCGGAATGCGGCGTAGCCCTCGCTGGGTTCGCCAGTTTGATCACCGTACTAGGCTCATCTCAACGGGCGCTCGATTTCACGCGACTGCTTGGCATGGTCAAATATGGGTTAACTGCCGCTGGTTTCGCGTTGTTGCCTTTAGCACCAGCTTCACTGGGTATGCCGGAGGAGCTGATCTGGCGGGTATCAGCTGGATTGTTCTTTACGGTCCATACTTATGCCGTTGGCAAAGCATGGTTGCAGCTTGCTGGTCTCCGTAGAAGTGGCGATCTCCAATCGTTCCGACGCACACGGGTTGGGTACTACACGTACCCAGCTGGCCTCACCTCAATTCTCGTTTTGCTTCTGGCATTGTTGTCTCCATTTGAGTCAACTCTGTTATCTGGGCTTTACGTGTGCGCGCTGCTCATCGTGCTCAGTTGTGCAGGCGCTTTGTTCTTAAGTTTGTTTGGCGAATTTGTGGCGGACCGTATCGCAGCTCGACAAAACACACATTCCAACAACTCCAACCAATGACTCCTTAGGGTCGACAGCAGTCAGAATGTGCTTACGCACAAGATGTCCGCTTCGGGAAAGTTAGCAACGATGGGAGTGCATGGTGGCCAGGGGCAGAATCGAACTGCCGACACGCGGATTTTCAGTCCGCTGCTCTACCAACTGAGCTACCTGGCCGCGAGGTGGGATTGCTGGGGAGGGTCCCTTCCCTGACTACTGCTTGGGCAGGATTTCTTGTTCTGCCCCCAGCAAAGGGGCGGTATTAAACCGATCTGGTCTGGAAACTGCAAGGCCGGTTTGGCTCAGCGGATATCGGCCTGCAGGCGCCTGAGAATGCGGGTTCCAGCGGTGGCGTGGCGCGGGCTGTTGATGCGACCGGAGTCGAGCAGCACGATTCCGAAGGTTGCTGCCCAGCCCATGGCCCGAAGCCGGGTTTGGTCGTCGCAGCCGTAGCGCTCGAGTACGCGGGCTCGGGCGCCCGGTGCTTCAAAGAGCGTCCAGATCCCTGCAAGGTCTGTGGCCACGTCTCCGGATGTGATGTCTCCCCAGTCGATGACCGCGGCGAGTTCGCCGCTACCGTTCGTCAGCACGTTCTGCGCATGCAGGTCTCCGTGCAGCCAGCGAGCGTCGCTGGCCAGCGGGGCGTCGAGGGCGCTCTCCCAGAGCCCCAGGATTTCTGGCGTAATGAGCATTTCATCGCTGCGCACCCGACCCAGGCGTTCCCGTGTGTTGGCTTCGCGATCAGTCAGCGGTACGCCGCGCACGGGATTGGTCGGTGCGTTCTCCGGTGCCGGCTGATGCAGCGCGGCCAGAAAGTCGGCGAACCTTTCCGCTTCCTGCTCTGCCGGTGGTTGAACATCCGCACATTCGCCGTCGAACCACGGCAGCACGCTCCAGTGCCAGGGGTAGAACTCTGTGGGTGCGCCCGTTCGCAAGGGTGCTGAGATGGGCAGGGGCAGGGAGGGCGCCAGCCTTGGTAACCAGGTCTGCTCGTTGACGAGCAGCTGTGCTGCTATCTCCCGGCGTGGGAGGCGAAGGGTCAGTTCTGCGCCCAGGCGAAACATTACGTTGTCCCAGCCGGAGTCGAGCAGGGAAAGCGGGAGCTCGGCGAGATCGGGGTGTTGCGTGTCGAGGAGTCGCCGGGCGAGCGCCTCGGTGACGTCCAGCTCAGCTTCCGGCTTACCTGCGGGCATGTGCTCGGGTCCCGGTTGGGTCATGGTTGTTGGGTCAGCTCTCCGGCGTGTAGCCCTCGGCGTGGTCCGTTTCTTCATTGTTGAGGAATCGTTCCCGCTGGTCTGTCAGGTACTTGCGCGCGTCCGGGTCCCGCAGGTCGAGATTTTTCTCGTTGATCAGCATGGTCTGCAGGTTCTGCCATTCGAGCCAGGCTTTCTTGGAGACAGTGTTAAAAATCTCTTCACCAGCGGGGCCGGGCAGGGGTGGGTTTTCGAGGCCCTCGAGGTCTTCGTCGTATTTGCGGCAGTGAACGGTTCGCGTCATAGGGACCTCGAAGGGAAGCTGAAGCGCGACAGTTTACCGCCCTTCGGCACGAGTCCAACTTTGATGTATTAGCCCGGGCGCTTACGTTGTAGGGAAGAGCTGGCGTCCTGATCTGCTAATCTGATGGGCCGGGCTGAAAGTGGAGCCGATCGGAATGCTGTTGTCGATTGTGCGGGATGCGCTGCGTGCTCTGTTCGGTTGCAGTGTGCTGCTTTTACTGACGGCCTGCGGAGACGGCAACGACCTGCCGGAGCTGCAAACTCTGTTCCCCGAAGTCGTGCTTACCGACGAAGGCAGCTTGACGGTCAGGGGTGTTGCCGTTGGCGGTGACGATCCACTCGAGTCGATCGTTGTCGAAGTGAATGGCACTTCCGTATCAGGCACGTTGGAAGCCGATGGCCGCTGGACGGTGTCCGATATCCCCCTCGAGCCGGGTGTGAACGATCTCAGGGTAACCGTGGTGGGGCGCAGCGGCGATGAGGAAACCTCGTTCCTGCTTACGGTGCGGCGTGAAGCGATCCTGCCGCTGCCGAACGGCGTGGCCCTTGATGAGCAGCTCGGCGAAGCCTACGTGGTTGACGCGTTTGCACAGGACATCTTCCGCGTAGATCTTGCTCATGGCGGCGTTGACGTGCTGTCGATGGATCCAGATACCCCTGAGCTAAGGCTCTTCGCGCCCAGCGTCGAACGCGGTTCGCTCGGCGGTTTATTCGTGCAATCGAGCCGTCGTGTGCTGAAGGTCGACGCGGCTACCGGCACGCGGGAAATCCTTGCAGAGCTTCCCTCTCGCCTCCCCTTCCCGCTCGAGCCCTTTCCGAGTCGCGGGGCTGTGCCGGTTCGGGGGGCTGTGTCCGGCGTGAGCACCGAAAGTACCGCTCGTCTGGGTGTGCCGCCGCCACCTCCTGGCAACATCAGCAACCTGAATGGCGGTTTGGTGTTCAACGCTGCTGGCGGCATAGCAGCGCTGGCACCGGATGAGGCAGGAAACCGGATTTTTGTGCTGGATCAGCGCGGCGTTCTTTACGTCGCACCGGCGACCGTCGCTACTCCTCCCGCAGAGTTCGTTGACTTTGGAGTCGCTGCGGCCGGCATTTTTCCGCTGGACGCGGTGTATCACCCGGAGAGCGATAGGGTCCTGGCGATCAACCTGCTGGACGGCTCTATCTACCGCTACGACGTGTCGACGGGCCTGCCGACGGTCTTAGCCGAAGGCGCCGATGAGGGGCCACCCGCGGTCGAAATCGACCTCGATCCCGAAGACGGTGGGATACTGATTGCCGATGCGAGCGGCGCACTTCATCGGCTGAACGCGACAACGGGCGCACGGACAGCGCTGGCTGCGTCTTACACCTCCGACCGATCCACAGGTGTAACCGGGCTTTCCGCCGGTGTGGAGCAGGTGCTGATCACCGATGCAGTTGCAACCAGTGTCGAAGCCTACGACCGGCTCGCTGACGAATGGGGTACGCTGTTTGAGTCGCGCCTCGGGCTGGGTGAGCGCCTGCCCATCCAGGCAGCAGCTCTGGATGAAGCCAACGCCAGAATGCTCGTTGCGGTTCCCGGTGCCATCGCTGAGATCAGCCTGATTACCGGACTGCGGCGCCCTATCCTGGATCTACCCTCGCCGTCAGAGGATGTGCAGGACTCGGCCTATCTGCTTGTGCCCTCAGGGGACGGCGAACGGGTTTATGTTGCTCTCGCTTCGGATCGGTCGCTCGCCGAAATAGATCTTTCGACTGGTGCGATCCGAGTTCTGGCAAGTGCGACGATTGGCTCAGGGCCTGAGTTTGACTTCATTTCGAGTCTCGCCCTCGATGAGGCGAACGGAACGCTCTATCTGGGAGACGGAGCTCGTCTGCCGGGCGAACTTTCTCGAATTCTGGCCCTGGATCTCGCGACGCTGGAGCGTCGAGGTATCGATGTGACCCTGGCGGAAGATGAGCAGTTGGGCGAGCTGCTCTTCGATCCAGCCCGCGATCAGCTGCTGCTCAACGTGCAGACTTTAGAATCCATCCCCGGCTTGCCGTTCCTGAGCTTCGGTCCCACGGAGCTGCAAACGCTCGATCCCGCGACCGGTGCCCGCGCTGTGCTGGCGGAGCTGACGCCCTCGCAACTTCTTAACCCCTTCGGCCGTTTTGTGCTTGAAGGTTCGGACTCGGTGCTCTTTGTCTCCGGTGCCAACGGAGATCCCCTCATGGCGAGGGTGGCTCTGGCGAGCGGGGCTGTGACCATCATTGATGAAGGGATCGGGCGGGGCCCGAGCGTCTATGGTTTGCTGGGTCTTGGCGCCGGTCGGGCGGCTGGCGTACCCATTGCCTATATCCTGGACGGAACCGGCACAGTGTTCCTCTTTGATGCAGAACGCGGCGAGCGAGTCATCGTCTCCAAGTAGCCGAGGTGCGGCATCCGGCCGGCTAACTTAGTGCAAACTCGCCGATGGTGGCTAACAGCTTGACGGCGGGTGCCGAGAGTCCGAGCGCTTCATTACCACCGGGTAGATACCAACGGATGTCGTCGCGATCAGCCACTGCTGCCGATCTCGTCGACAGCTCGATGTACACAGGCTCGATGTCCAGGTGGTAGTGGGTGAAGGTGTGCCGGAACACGGGCGCAGAACGGATGCCCCGGGCGTCGTCGGGTCTCAGATCGAATTCGGCCAGTAAGGCTTCCGCGTCGAGTTCCCGCGACCGCTCTGGTGGTGTCCAGAGTCCTCCCCAGATGCCTTCCGGAGGGCGCCGCTCGAGAAGGCACGCGCCTGCGCCGTCGTGCAGCACGAAGAGCCGCGCTTCGCGTACCGGCTTTTCTTTCTTTGGCTTCTTGCCGGGGTAGTCCTGAACGGTCCCGTTCGCGCGTGCTTCGCAGCGCTCGGCAACCGGGCACTCACCGCAGGCAGGGCTGCTGCGCAGACAGCGGGTTGCGCCGAGATCCATGATGGCTTGTGTGTAATCGGCAACCCGCCGCTCGGGTGTGTGCCGCTCTGCATAGTCCCAGAGCTCTCGTGAGACGGCGGTCGTTCCCGGGTACCCCGCGACGGCATGAAAGCGCGCCAGCACCCGCTTTACGTTGCCGTCGAGAATGGGCGCGCGCTTCCTCTGGGCGATGCTGGCGATGGCACCGGCCGTGGAACGGCCGATGCCGGGCAGTGTCTCGAGGGCCTCCACACCTCTCGGCAGCTCACCCGCATGCTCACTGACGATGGTCTTGGCTGCCTTGTGTAGATTGCGCGCTCTGGCGTAATAACCGAGGCCCGTCCAATGGTGCAACACGTCGTCTAGGTCTGCGGCAGCGAGCTGAACAACGCTCGGAAAGCGGGCCATGAAGGCTTCGAAGTAGGGGATCACCGTGGCGACCTGCGTCTGCTGGAGCATGATCTCCGAGATCCACACCCGGTAGGCGCTGATGTCCTGCTGCCAGGGCAGATCCTTGCGCCCATGGTTGTCGAACCAGGCGAGGAGCCGGGCGGCAAACCAATCCCCCTCTGAGGTCCTGTCGGAGGTCCCCATGGCCGGGATCAGTTCTCCCGCGGCTTTTTCAGGGATTCTCCGAGCAGATCGAGCAGGCCGCGGGCGGCTTCCCGATACTCCTCCGGCACCTCTTCCTCGATCTTCTGATCGAGTTTCTCGCGGATCTCGCTGCCTTCTTCACTGGTGAGCACGGCGGCAACGAGATTGCGCGTGGCATCCGCGGTCACCGCACACTTTGGCGCTTCGAGCGACCCCGTGCAGCTGAGGGGAATCGGCAGACCGACGAGAACAGGATTCACATCGAAGCTCGACATGTTCGGATTGTCTTCGAACAGAAACTCCACCTGCGCATCCAGCGCATCGGTGAGCGGGTCGTAGTCGCCGTTGATGGCTGCGGTCAGATTGTCGAGGGCGAAGTCCATCTGGTGCTTCGTGCCGTTGATTTCCCATTCGCCGATGAGCCGTTCGTAGCTCCAGAGCTCCGGCCAGGCGGCGATGCGGTCCGGCTCCCGGAACAGGGTGGCCAGGTTCAGGAGCGGGCCTTTGATCTGGGCGATGTCGATGCGGCCCTGGCCACCGTCGAAGGTCGTCTTGCCTTTCACGGAGCGCACGAGCTCCTCCTTCGTGTTTCCGGTCATGGTGATCTCGCCGGAATAGGCGAGAGGGGCGATCCACTTCAGGCGTCGGTCCAGCCACTCCATGAGCGCCGTGCTGTCGGCCCGGGCCAGATCTGGAACGATGCGCCACTGCACGGGATCGGCCGAGGCATCGATGTCGACGACGGCGCCCGCGCTGCCTTCGAAGAAGTCGGGAAGGGTAACCTCAGTGCTGCTTACACCGCCCTGGTTGTCCAGATCCACCGTTACGTTGGCGAAATTCTCTTCGGCGAGGGTGAGCCGATCGAGGAGGCAGCTGCCGGCCCAGTCGATGGTCCGCCAGATGGATACTGGGATGATTGAGCCCTCGGGATCTGCGGGCTGCTCGCCTTCCTTCATGGTGGCGTCCAGCTGGCAGACGCCGCTGGCTTCCGTGGTTTCAAAGCGGGTGTCTGTCAGGGACGCGGTGGTGGTTGCCGGGTCGAAGGCGATGAAGCCTTCCAAGGTGACCGGAATCGAAGGGCCGTCCGCCGGTGTCTGCTCGAGTTCGGCGCTGAAGGGCGATGGCGTGGCTGGTTTGAAGTTCCTGAGCACGAAGGACCGCACTTCCGTTTCGTTGCCTTCCTGCGCAACGACCAGGTCGGTGAGGGTTAGCGCCTTCAGCTCCCAGCCATTGATGTCGCGATTGCGGATCACGCTCATGAGGTCGAGATCGAGATCCATGGCCGCAAGCTGATAGCGGTTGCCCTGATACTCGGCATCGATACCCGCTGCGGAGAGCCCGAGGGGCGGCAGCAGGCGCCAGGACAGGTCTGCGCCGATATCCACCCTGGCACCGGTCCGCTCCTCGATGAAGGCCTCGATCTGCGGCTTGTAGCGGTTCGGATCCTGGAGGAAAAAATAGCCGACGGCGGCCACAAGGACCGCGGACACAGCCAGGCCGATCAGCAGACGGACGATGAATTTCAGCATGGAGCGCCTCGAACTGGGGTCAGACGGGGCGGATTATAGAGCGAACCAGCTGTCGGTCTGCTGAACGAGTAGTTGAGGATGGTGCGACGGCACGCAAGCAGGCCGCCCGTCAGTGGCCCGGGGATCAGATGTGTGCTGGCTGCGGATGCTTCCGCGTCAGGAATGGCGTGGGGTGGAGACCCGGTGACGACCGACCTTGATGGCTTTGAAGGCGCGGGACCAGGACTCGGCGTTCAACGCCTTGACGAAGCTCGGCGCCGCAAGCGGTGCCCGGCACTGACGCACGTGTTTCTCGAGGGCCGTCTCAGCGTCGTCGTAGCTGGCGAACGGACCTTTCGGGAGATTGCCACGAACGTTGAAATACCAGTGATCGTCGTCACCCTGGTAGATGCGGTCGGTGTTCATCGAGTGGTGCCCTGGTACTGCTATCCGTTAGCGCGTCCGGCGTCTTTGCCGGAACTGAGCGATGCTTCCCCTGCATCGCCGTTATTGCGCATTGCACCACAGGAAGATGAAGCTAATGTATAAGCTTGTAATGTTGGAGCGTTTTCTTGAGCGTTGAACCCTTTGATCCTGGTGCACTTACACTACGCCTCGATGCTGCCGTGCTCGAGGAGCTTGCCGCTGCCGCGGATTCGCTCGATGCCGACGACTTCGGATTGAGCCGGGAACGCGTTACGACGCTGGCGGCGGTGGCCCGGCACGATGGTCAGATCGACTGGCGGGCGGCTGCCGGCGAATTGAGCGTGGACGTCCTCGTTGCGCTGGTGCGTCTCTACACGCTCGCGGAACGTTTGCCCGGCTGGGAAGCGGGCGCCAAGTCGCCGGTGATTCCGCTGGCGGCGGAGCTCAAACAACGTGGCGCCTATCCCGAAGGCCTCACGGCCTGGATCAAGAGCAACACGGACAATCGTTTTCTCCCTTACGGGAGCCTCATGGATCGGCTCTAGACGGCGAAAGGCTGCTTCAATGCGGGCGCGCTGCAGCGCCTGCGAGCCGTGCGCGGGTTCCCGCCCGTGTCGGTCATTCAGAGTATACTGCGCCGGTTTTTTTCTGGGGCTTAAGCCCGGTTTTTCGAGAAGTTATGAGTAAGGATGCCCAGCGCACGGCGACCGTCGAGCGCGACACGCAGGAAACGCAGATCACCCTTTCCGTGAATCTGGACGGCACCGGCAGTGCGAAGCTCGCCACCGGCTTGCCCTTCTTCGAGCACATGCTCACGCAGATCGCCCGCCACGGGCTGATCGACCTGGACATCGATGCCAAAGGGGATCTCGAGGTTGACGCGCACCACACGGTGGAAGACGTGGGGATTGTGCTGGGCCAGGCGATTGCACAGGCCGTGGGCGACAAGCAGGGCATCAACCGTTACGGCCACGCCTACGTGCCTCTGGACGAAGCGCTGTCGCGGGTGGTCGTGGACTTCTCCGGCCGGCCTGGCCTGACCTATGGTGTGGACTACGTCCGGGGCCGCATCGGCGACTTCGACGTGGACCTGCTCCGCGAGTTCTTCCAGGGCTTCGTCAACCACGCACAGCTCACCCTGCACATCGACAACCTCCGCGGTGATAACGCCCATCATCAGGCCGAGACCATCTTCAAAGCCTTCGGTCGGGCGCTCCGTGCCGCGCTGACGCCCGATCCGCGTATGGCGGGGCAGATCCCCTCCACAAAAGGCAGCCTCTAGGGCCATGCTGCTCATCCCGGCCATCGACCTGAAAGATGGCAAGTGCGTGCGGCTCAAGCAGGGCCGTATGGAAGACGTCACGGTCTTCTCAGACGATCCTGTGGCCATGGCGAAGCACTGGGCCGACGCCGGCTGCCGCCGTCTGCACCTCGTGGATCTCGACGGTGCCTTTGCCGGTGAACCGCGGAACCGGGCCGTGATCGAAGCGATCACCGAGGCCATGGGTGAGATACCCGTGCAGGTGGGCGGTGGTATCCGGGACACGGAGACCATTGCCGGTTACCTCGAGGCAGGCATCAGCCAGGCCATCATCGGCACCCGCGCCGTCGAGGAACCCATTTTCCTGAAGGAAGCTGCCGAGACTTTCCCTGAGCAGATCATTCTCGGTCTCGATGCCCGCGACGGGTTGCTCGCCACGGAAGGTTGGGATGAAACATCCACGGTCGAGGTGGTTGCTTTTGCAGGCGATGCCGCGGCCCTGCCGCTGGCGGCGATCGTCTACACCGACATTGCCCGGGACGGGATGCTGACTGGCGTCAACGTAGACGCCACGGTGCGCCTTGCGGAAGCGACGCCGGTTCCGGTGATCGCCTCGGGGGGTGTGACCAATCTCGAGGACATCGATGCGCTGAAGCGCGCCTTTCAGGCGTCTTCGGGAACGCTGCTGGGTGCCATCACTGGCCGAGCGATATATTCGGGGAGCCTGGATTTCCGAGCAGGACAAGCCCTTTTCGATCAGTCGGCGGCCTGAGCCGCACCGGTTCTTCCACGAGCTCGCTCAGGGTCGATAGCCGCACGTCTTCCGGCAGCGAAGACAATCGTTCCTCCAGAAACCGCACCGTCATCGGATAGGGATGTGCGATCACCACGGCATGGCCGCGGCGTCGCGCGATGGCCAGCCCCTGCTCGAAAGCTGCTTCGATGTGGGCTGGTGAGCGCACGTGATCCAGAAACACGTCCCGCCGGATCGTCGGCACGGCGTGGGCCCGGGCCGTTCGCTCAGCGACGGAATGTGGGGTGGTGCGGCTGTCGAGAAAATAGAGTCCACGCTGGGCAATGCCCGCCATGAGCCATTCCATGGGCAGGCGATGGGCCGTGAGCAGGCTGCCGGTATGGTTGTTCACGCCAGTGACGTTTGGGAGCTGCGCCAGCGCATCGGCGAACTGAGCGTCGAAGCGTTCGGCGCTCATGGCCAGCTCCAGCGTGCCCGGTTCCTGCCGCCGTGGTGCGACCGCTTCCATGGGCTGATGCAGGATGATCTCCCGGCCATGCACGGCGGCCCGTTCGGCAATCTGTTGTGCGAAGGGGGCGTAGGGCAGCATGCCGAGGGTGAGTTCCACGGGCAGTGCCATGATTTCTTCTGCCTGATGCAGGTTGTAACCCACATCATCGATGACGATGGCGAGCTTCGGCGCCTGGGCTTCTACGGCCGCACCATCGGCATCAGCGCGCGCCTGCATGGCCAGGAGCAGAGTCAGAAAAATCAGGGGGGTGAGAAGGGGGCCGACGCGGAATCGGAGGGGACGGTGATGGCGTAGCCTAACGAAACCAGGGTGAGGCAAGGTGGCCGCATCCGTGCGTAGTTAGGACGCACAGCATAGGGTCGAGGCTGGCAGATTGCCAGCGTTCATGCTCTCAGAGCCGGGCGTGGAGCCCTTCGCTGGGTGCGCCGGTCTTCAGAATGGCCAGTGCCTCATCCATGAGTTCGTCTTCGTCGGCGGGCTCGTAGCTGATGTCCGGCTCGATGCCCTGACGGTGGATCGTGCGACCCTTGGGCGTGTAGTAGTAGGCGGTCGTGAGCTTGAGAGCGCGATCGCCGGAGAGGGGCATCACCGATTGCACGGATCCTTTGCCGTAGCTCTTAGCACCGAGAAGCTCGGCGCGATCGTGATCCTGCAGGGCGCCGGCAACGATTTCAGCTGCCGATGCCGAGCCTGCATTGATCAGGACCACCACCGGGGCCCCATCGAGGGCGTCGCGGCCTGAGGCCCGATACTTGAGATGACTCGATGGCAGCCGGCCTTCCGTATACACGATGAGACCGTCCGAGAGGAAGGCATCGGCCACTGAGACGGAGGCCTGGAGAACGCCACCGGGGTTGTTCCGGAGGTCCAGGACCAGGCCCGCCAGCGGTTCGTCTTCCGCGTCCTCCAGGGCTTCCAGGGCATCGCGGAACTCTTCGGCGGTGCTCGACTGGAACTGGGAGATGCGGACGTAGCCGTAGCCGGGTTCGATCATGCGGCTGCGGACGCTGGCGATCCGAATCTCGGCGCGGGTCAGGGTCACGTCGAAACTGGTGTCGTCCTCCGGTCGCAGCACCGAAACGTTCACATCGGAGCCGGGTTCGCCGCGGAGCATGTCCACCACTTCCATGAGCTTGCGGCCGCGCAGGGGTTCGTCATCGAGGGCGACGATGCGGTCTCCGGAGGCGAGGCCGGCGCGGCTGGCGGGCGTGTCGTCCAGGGGCGCGATGACCGTGAAGAAGTCATCGACGAGGCCGAGTTCCACCCCCACACCGCCGAAGCGGCCGTTGGTCTCGTCCTGCAGATCTTCGTAGTCCCGTGTGTCGAGGTAGTTCGAGTGATCGTCCAGGTCGTCGAGCATGCCGCGCAGCGCGCTCGAGACCAGTTCCCGGCGATCTACCTCATCGACGTAACTTGCGTGGACCTGGTTGAGGACTTCTTCGAAGGTCTGGGATTCGGCGCTTTCACCCCGATAGTCGAGCCACGAGTGATACCCGGTGATGCCGAGGGCAATCCCGGTGACCATGGACATGACGATGCCGACTAAGGTGATGGGGCGAAGCTGCATGGGTCTCAGTTTATGGGAGGCTCAGCGCCTTTGCAGCCATCCTATCGGATCCCTTGCGACCCCTTTTTGACGTACTTCAAAGTACAGGCCGCTCGACTGCTGCCCGCCGCTTTTGCCGGCCCTGGCCACGACTTCACCGCCCTCGGTCCAGTCGCCAACGGTTTTCAGAAGCACGTCAGCGTGGCCATAGAGGGTCATGAAACCGCCGCCGTGGTCGATGATCGTGAGCAGGCCGAAACCGCGCAGCCAGTTGGCAAACACCACGCGGCCGCGATACACAGCCTGGACGGCAGTGCCTTCTTCGGCGGCGATGACCATACCGTGCCAGGTCAGGCGACCGTCGGCCCGGGATTGGCCGAAGGCGTTCTTCACCCGCCCCTGCAGCGGCCAGGGCAGCTTGCCCTTGCGAGCGACGAAACCGGAGCCGTCGAGGTCCGTGGCCCGGCGGCGCAGTTCTGCCAGGAGTTGCTCGAGGCGCTCCCGGTCGGCCGTGAGCCGCTCTCGTTCGCTGGTCTTGTCTTCGAGCTCTTCGTTCAACTCGGCCAGGAGTGCTCGACGCGATTCACGCTCGCGAACCAGGGCCTGTTCCTCGTCCCGCAGTGTTGCCCGACGGGCCTCCGCTTCTTCCTGTCGAGTTTCCAGCTGAAAACGGTTGTCGGCCAGGTCGTCGAGCGTCGCCCGATAGCGGCTCACGGCCTCGAGGCGGGCTTCCGTGAAGTAGCGGTGGTAGCGGGTGATGCGTTCGAAGGTGTCGGGAGATTCCTGATTCAGAAGCAGCTTCAGGAAATCCTGGCCGGACATGCGGTAACTGGCTGCGAGGTGTTCGCCGATCTTGGCGGCCTGCGTGCGTCGGCTGGCCTCGAGCGTCTCCTGTTCCGCTTCGAGGCGGGCGAGCTCGGAACGCACCGTCTTCAGAGACGCGTTTGCAGCCTCCACCCGGCTCGCAACCTCGGCGACCTCTTTGTCTTTTTCTTGAATGTCCCGTTCCCAGCGGACCCGCTGCTTACCCGCATCCGTGATCCAGCGGTCGAGGGCGTTGAGGCGCTCGACCACTTTATTCAGGGCTTTTTCCGTCTGCGCGGGATCGTCGCTCGCGGCGGCGATGGCGTTCTTCAGCGGGAGGAAGAGCAGGCCGCCCAGGAGCAGGGCGGCGAAGACGAATTGCCGGGGGCGGACTCGGTTCGGGTTCAAGCGCTCTCGAGGGCTTCGATGGTCGCCAGCGATTTTCCGGTCATCTCGGCCGGGATGTCCAGATGCATGAGCGCGAGCAGCGTTGGGGCAACGTCAGACAGGGTGCCGTTTGGTGCCAGGGATACGTCCTTGGGCCCCACATAAACGAGCGGGACCGGTTCGCTCGTATGCGCCGTGTGGGCCTGCTCGTTAACGTGGTCGAGCATCTGCTCGACGTTGCCGTGGTCGGCAGTGATCAGCATCTGTCCGCCGGCCTTTTGCAGCGCCGCCTCGATGCGGCCGAGGCACTTGTCCAGGGTTTCCACCGCAACCACGGCTGCATCGAAGATCCCCGTGTGGCCGACCATGTCGCCGTTGGCGAAGTTGCAGATGATGACGTCGTGTTCGCCGCCTTCGATGGCTGCGACCAGTTCGTCGGTCACCTTGGCAGCGCTCATCTCCGGCTCCAGGTCGTAGGTGGCAACCTTTGGCGAAGGAATCAGCAGCCGCTTTTCACCCTCGAAGGGTTCCTCTCTGCCGCCGGAGAAGAAGAAGGTGACGTGGGCGTACTTCTCCGTTTCTGCGACCCGGAGCTGCGTGCGTCCGGCACTGGCCAGATATTCGCCGAGGGTGTTGCCGAGCACCGGCGGTTCGAAAGCGCAGGAAGTTCTGATGTCGTCCGCGTAGCGCGTGAGCATCACGAAATCCGCGAGCTTGACCACTGTGCGGCGTTCGAACTCGTCGAAGGCCTCGTTAATGATGGCCCGGGTCAGCTGCCGGGCCCGATCGGCCCGGAAATTCATGAAGATCACGGCATCGCCATCGTCGATACGCACCGGCAACTCGTCTTCCGCGTGGATGGCTGTGGGCTGCACGAACTCGTCGTTCTCGTCCCGATCGTAGGCCTGGGCGAGAGCGTCGACGGCCGTGGCTGCGTGAAAAGGTGCTTCGCCGCGAATGAGCAGGTTGTAGGCCCGGGTGACCCGGTCCCAGCGGCGGTCCCGGTCCATGGCGAAGTAGCGGCCGCAGATGGAGGCAACGTGGCCGATGCCGAGCTCTGCGAGGAGCGCTTCGGCTTTCTCGAGCGAGGCCTCGGCGGAACGCGGCGGCGTGTCGCGGCCGTCCAGAAAGGCGTGCAGCATCACTCGCTCGAGATCGCGTGCTTTGGCGATCTCGAGCAGGGAAAAAATCTGTGCTTCGTGGCTGTGCACACCCCCGGGGGAGAGCAGGCCCATGACGTGAAGGGTGCCCCCGGACTTTTCCACCCGATCGAAGCATTTGTTCAGGGCTCGATTGCGGGCGAATTCACCCTGCTCGATGGCGCGATTGATTCGAGTCAGGTCCTGATACACCACCCGACCGGCGCCGAGATTCATGTGGCCCACTTCCGAGTTGCCCATCTGCCCGTCCGGGAGGCCGACATCGGTGCCGGACCCGGAGATCAGGGTGTGGGGCGCCTCGGCCCAGTAGCGGTCCCAGTTCGGCGTGGCGGCGGCGGCGATGGCGTTGCCTTCGGTGGCTTCGCTGTAGCCGAAGCCGTCGAGAACGATGAGGGCCGTAGGGGTCTTCAAGGGCATGCTCGGGGTGGTCCTGAGGGAGGCGCATTTTAGCAGAAACCCGCTCGTTTCCTGCCAGTCTCAGGGGGTTGGTTTTGTAAGCGCCGGAAACCGGTTCCATCACTCAAGATGTGTATAATCCCGCGTCTTTTGCCCCTTCTCCTCCTATGGATCAGCTTTTCGAGTTCATTGGCAATCATCCGTTCCTGGTCGGCACCTTCGTGCTGCTGCTGGCGCTTTTTGTCCGCAACGAAACGCAGCGTGGCGGTAAGTCTGTCTCGGCGCAGCAGCTCGTAGACATGGTGAACCGCGAAGACGCCGTGGTCCTCGATGTCCGGGATAAGAAAGAGTATGACGCCGGCCATATTGTCGATGCCGTCAACATTCCGTATGCATCCCTCGAATCGCGCCTCTCGGAGTTGAAGGACTACAAGGAGCGCCCCCTGGTGATTGCCTGCCGCATGGGCCAGCACGCCGGTGCTGCCGGGACGCTGCTCCGGAAGAATGGGTTCGAGCAGGTGAGCCGCCTGACTGGTGGTATCGCCGAGTGGCGTAATCAGAGTTTACCGGTGGTCAAAACATGAGTGATGAAGGAGCACAGCCGCAGGCTGAGTCCGGCGATAACAACCAGGCGCAGGTGCGCCTCGAACGGATGTATCTGAAAGATGCTTCCTTCGAATCCCCAAATTCACCCAGCGTGTTTCAGAGCGAATGGCAGCCGGAGATCGATCTGCAGGTCAACACCCGCTCGGAACAGGTGGTGCCCAGCCTCTTTGAGGTAGTGATCACGGTTACCGTCACCGCCAAGCTCGGTGAGAAAACGGCCTTCATCACCGAAGTCCAGTATGCGGGCCTGTTCCGCCTGGGGGGGCTTCCAGACGATCTTGCGCATCGTACTCTCGGCACCTTCTGCCCGAACACCCTGTTCCCCTATGTCCGCGAAGCGGTGGATTCCCTCGTCGTGTCAGGGGGTTTTCCGCCCCTGCGCCTGATGCCCATCAACTTCGAGATGGCCTATGAACAGGCCCTGCGCCAGGCACAGGAGCAGGCTCAGGCTGCGTCGGGGTCACCCACCACTCACTGACCGCCGTCGAAGCCGAGCTGGCGCCAGGCTTCGAAAAGCACAACGGCCACGGCGTTCGCCATGTTCATGGAGCGGGATACGGGCTGCATGGGCAGCCGCAGTACCTGACTGGTCCCCAGATCGTCGAGAACCTCCTGGGGCAGTCCGCGTGTTTCCGGGCCGAACAGCAGAACGTCACCCGACGCGAAATCAGCGTCGGTGTAGAGACGCGTGCCGCGGGTGCTCAGCGCCCACACCGTCGGATGACCCAGCCTCGAGAGGCAGGTGGTAAGGCTGTCGTGGACGGCCATGTCCGCGAACTCCCGGTAGTCGAGGCCAGCCCGCCGCATGCGCGTATCGTCCAGCTCGAAACCCAGGGGTTCCACGAGATGCAGTTTCGCGCCCGTGTTCGCCGCCAGGCGGATCACGTTACCGGTGTTGGGTGGGATCTCGGGTTCGTAGAGAACGATGTTGAAGGGCATGAGGCTTCCCGCTCGGGCGCAGCGATCATAGCCTGAACAGTTCCATCCCGGTGCCGGCACCGCGCATTGTCGCGGCGGTGGGGTGCAAACACATGAGGCAGTAAGGGTAGGTCAGCGCGCCTCGGTTCAATCAGCCCCGGCGCAGCTTCAGTATTCCAGGCAAAGGCCTGTGGGCTTAAAGGTCCGTGAGCTGCAGCTCGGAGATTTTCCGCGTCAGCGTGTTGCGACCCCAGCCAAGGAGCTTGGCCGCATCCTGCCGGCGGCCGCCGGTGTGGCGCAGCGCCACCCGGATCATGACTTCCTCGTATTTGGGCGTGGAGACGTCCAGCAGCGGCATCTCCGGATGCTCCGTTGCCGCCCGCTCAGCCCAGCGCTCCAGCGCTTTCTCCCAGCGCACGCCGCGCGGTTCCGCGACCTCCTCTTCGCTCTTCAGCTCCGGCGGCAGATCGGAGAGATGAATCTCCCGGCCGGAGGCCATGACCGTGAGCCAGCGGCAGGTGTTCTCCAGTTGGCGAACGTTGCCGGGCCAGGGCAGGGCGGACAGATAGTCGACGGTTTCCGGGCGCAGTACCTTCGGTTCCTCGCCGAGCTCTTCGGCAGCGCGGTCCAGGAAGTGCCGGGCCAGGAGAGGAATGTCGGTGCGTCGCTCCGAGAGCGTCGGCACATGCACGCTGATGACGTTCAGGCGGTGGAAGAGGTCTTCGCGGAAGCTGCCCTCGCGGACGCGGGTTTCCAGATTCTGGTGGGTGGCGGCAATGATGCGGACGTCCACCTTGATGGGCGAATGACCCCCAACCCGGTAGAACTCACCGTCGGCGAGCACCCGCAGCAGCCGGGTCTGCGTGTCCTGGGGCATGTCGCCGATTTCGTCGAGAAACAGCGTGCCGCCGTTGGCCTGCTCGAAACGACCGACGCGGCGGCTGTTGGCGCCGGTGAAGGCGCCTTTCTCGTGGCCGAAAAGCTCGGACTCGACGAGCTCGCGGGGAATGGCGGCCATGTTCAAGGCAACGAAGGTGCCGTCGGAGCGGGGGCTGTGCCGGTGCAGCGCCTGGGCGACCAGTTCCTTACCGGAACCGGAGGCACCGCGGATCAGAACCGTGACGTTGGAATTCGCCAGCCGGCCGATGGCCCGGAAGACCTCCTGCATGGCCGCGGCCTGGCCGATGATTTCCTGCTGCATGGCCCGGTCGTCGCTCGGCAGCTCGGTGCTCTCCGCCTCTGCACTCTCGGCAGCGGCGGCCATGGCCCGCTTGACGATGGCCAGCGCATCGTCGACGTCGAAAGGTTTCGGCAGATATTCGAAAGCGCCGCTCTGATAGGCGTTGATGGCGCTGTCCAGATCGGAGTGGGCGGTCATTATGATGACGGGCAGATCCGGGTAGGCCGTGTGGATGTGTTCGATGAAATCCAGGCCGTCCGTACCGGGCATGCGGACGTCAGTGATCACGGCGCTCGGCCGCTCGTCGTGGAGGTGGTGCATGGCGTGGTCGGCGGAGGCAAAGGCCGAGATCGGAATCCCAGCCTGGCTCATGGCCTTCTCCAGAACCCAGCGGATGGACCGATCGTCGTCGACGACCCAGACACGATTACTCATTTACTGCTCAATTCCATTCTGTTCTTTTTCGACCGGCAGGCTGTCCACGTCTTCACTTTCCAGAGGCAGGAAGACACTGAAGCAGGTATTTCCCGGCTGACTCTCACATTCGATGACGCCGCCATGCTGGCCGATGACCGACTGGGTGATGGCGAGGCCGAGACCGCTGCCATCGGCCCGGGTGGTGATCATCGGGTAGAAGATTTCGTCGATCATCGATTCTTCGATGCCGGGACCGTTGTCGCAGATGTCGATCCTGGCGACCATGCGATGCTTGATGCCGGCAATCGTGAAGGTGCGTACCACCCGGGAACGCAGGGTGATGGTCGGCGCTGGCGTCTCTGGGTGCTCGATGAGCGACTGGGCGGCGTTGCGCACCATGTTGAGGATCGCCTGGATCATCTGATCCTCGTCCCCGAAGAGCTCCGGCAGGCTTGGGTCGTAGTCCCGTTCGAAGAGGATGCGCTCGCCGTATTCGGACTCCACCAGCCGGATCACGTGCTCGAGGATCCGATGGATGTTGAAGCTCGACGTGCTTGGCTCGCGGTTCGGGCCAAGGAGCCGATCCACGAGTTCCGTGAGCCGATCTGCTTCCTGGATGATCACCTGGGTGTATTCACGCTGGTCGGTGCTGTCGAGCTCTCGCTCGAGGAGCTGAGCGGCGCCACGTAAACCGCCGAGGGGATTCTTCACTTCGTGGGCAAGGCCCCGAATGAGCTCCCGCGTGGTTTTGAAGGTGGTGCGGTTGCGGTCGTCACGGTTGATGCGGATCAGCCGGCTCATGGGCTGCAGCTCCACGACCAGGCACTCCATGATCGGGTCGAGGGAGATGGTCAGGTCGGCAATCACGTCCTGGCCCTGGCGGGTGCGGAATTCCTCGGCCCGCCGGGTGAGTGTGAGGCCAGACTCGAAGATGTCTTTCAGGACGCCAAACAGATCGGCACCGTCTTCATAGAGCAACAGATCCGGCTTCTGCCCCACGGCACGCCCCGCGCTCGTTCCGAACAGCGACTCGGCGGCGGGGTTCATATAGGCGATCGTCAGGTCTGCGTTCACCACCACCACGGCGGTGAGCAGCATGTCGATCACATCTGCCTGTTGAAGCTCTTTCGTCAAGTGCGCCTTCCCGGGGCGACTCCCTCGTAGGATCTGAATGGGTTAGCAAGATACGGTCCAATTCTGCACCGTTTCCGGGAGGCAAGTTAGTAAGTATTTACTTACTCTCTAAGTCACTGAAACAGGACGAATCGGGCCGAGCAGCAATTGCTTTGCCGCTCGCCTCGCGGGGATCAGTATGCACCAAAGTAGTGCGCTCCGCTATGGGGCGCCGGGAAGGCCCTGATTAGGGGACTCGGAACCGGAGCATGTGGAAGGTGGAATCGTCGGATCGGATCATGGATCGACCATTCTCGTCGACAATCTCCAGGGCAATGGTGTGCGTGCCCCGATCGACGTTGGCGAGATTGAAGGTCGATTGCGGACCTTCCTGAGCGACCGCGCCATCCATGTACAGGCGCATGACGTGCCCACTCTGCAGTCTCGGTGCCACGTTGGCGATGATGGAAATGTTGCCGGCATTTTCCCGGATGGGCTCGTCATCCTGAGGCGAGGCGATATCCAGCGCCGTGTAGCTGAACGGCGGCTCCTCGCCTTCCGCGGGGGGCTCCACCACCCAGAGATCCCGTGCTTCCTGAGGCACAGCCTCTTCGATGGCGAAGGAGTTCGGGGTTTCAACCACGATCTGCTCGCTTTCCACTTCCTCGCGAGGCGGGATGTCCGTAAAGACGACGTTGCCGTCCTCATCCACCGTGCGATAGATGCGGCTTTCACCGGCGGCGACGCTGGCAGCCTGAGGCAGGGCCAGCGTCAGTACGGCCAGCACGAGCAGGAAACGATTGCCGGAGGGGCTTCTGGTGCCGAGGCTGAGGAGCTTGCTGCTTGAGAGCTTTTTTCCGAGGAGCATGATAAATACGCTCAAATTACTTGCTGTTGTTAAGAGCCTGGCAGTTTAGCTGCCGCGGCTGAATCAGGCCTGAACCCGACGCCGGCCTGCTGACTGCGCGAAAGTGCATTCGGCCGGCCATGCGCAGGGACGTTAGCATCACTTAACGGCAGAAACTGCTAGCTCTTGCTGATTCTGGTGGCTACGGGCGCAAAAAAAAGCCCCAACTCGTAATCGAATTGGGGCTTTGTGATGCGGGTTGCGGATTCCCTGCCCTGGCCTGAGACCCGCAGCCACCGGCAGGATCAGACGCTGTAGTACATCTCGAACTCAGCCGGGTGCGTGGTGGCGTTCAGGTAATCCACTTCTTCCTGCTTGAGCTCGAGGTAACCGTCGATGGCGCCGTCGCTGAAGACGTCGCCTGCCTTCAGGAAGTCGCGATCCTGATCCAGGGCGTCCAGTGCCTGCTCCAGGGAGCTGGCAACCGTCGGCACGCCTTCGAGTTCTTCTGCGGGTAGATCATAAAGATCCTTGTCGAAAGAGTCCCCGGGGTGGATCTCGTTCTTGATGCCGTCGAGGCCGGCCATGAGCATCGCAGCAAAGGTCAGATAGGGATTGCCCGTGCTGTCCGGGAAGCGAACTTCGATACGGTAGGCGCGCGGGTTACCACCCTGGATGTAGGGCACGCGGATCGAAGCAGAACGATTGCGGGCCGAGTAGGCGAGCAGAACCGGCGCTTCGAAGCCGGGTACGAGACGCTTGTAGCTGTTCGTGGAGGCGTTCGCGAAGGCATTGATGGCCCGTGCGTGCTTGATGATGCCGCCGATATAGAAGAGCGCCGTCTCAGAAAGTCCCGCGTAGGCGTCACCGTGGAAGACGTTCGTGTCACCCTTGGAGATCGACTGGTGCACGTGCATGCCGTTGCCATTGTCGCCAACGAGGGGTTTGGGCATGAAGGTTGCCGTCTTGCCGTAGGCGTCGGCAACGTTGTGGACGCAGTATTTGTAGATCTGAACTTCGTCGGCCTTGCGCACGAGCGTGTTGAAGCGGGCGCCGATCTCGTTCTGACAGGCCGTCGCGACCTCGTGGTGGTGCACCTCGATGTCGAGGCCCATGGCCATCATCGCGCTGCACATGGCTGAGCGCAGGTCGGCCGCAGAGTCCACCGGCGGGACCGGGAAGTAGCCGCCTTTTACGGAAGGACGGTGGCCGAGGTTGCCGCCTTCGAATTCGTTGTGCGATTCCCAGGCCGCTTCCTCGGCACCGATGTGGTATGAAGCGCCGCTCATCTCGACCTTCCAGCGAACGTCGTCGAAAACGAAAAATTCGTTCTCTGGTCCGAAGTAGGCGGTGTCACCGATGCCCGTGGAACCCAGATAGGCTTCGGCGCGCTTGGCGATGGAGCGCGGGTCGCGATCATAGGGCTGCATGGTCGAGGGTTCGACAATGTCGCAGCGCAGATTCAGGGTCGTGTCGTCGCGGAAGGGGTCGATGACCGGGGTGTCGTCGTCAGGCATGAGGATCATGTCGGACTCGTTGATGGACTTCCAGCCAGCGATGGAGGAGCCGTCGAACATGAAGCCATCCGCGAGGGCGTCGGCGTCGAGGCGTGCGGCCGGGATTGTCGTGTGCTGCTCCTTCCCCTTCGGATCCGTGAAGCGCAGGTCCACCCACCTCACGTCGTTCTCTTTGATCATTTTCAGTGTGTTTTCAGACATCTCTCTCGTCCATTTCTTTAGCTATCGCCGGTCGCCAGCGGTTTTGCCGGTCATGAGGCGCGTGGTCCTGGGAGAGACGTTGATTTACCTGGTTTTCCGGGTTAGTGAGCGCCCACTAGACGCACCAGTGCTGGTGCTGAACGCTCGAGCGTCGCGATCTGAGATGCGCACTTCTTTGGTGCGTTCTGGTCGTTAACCGCGAACCCTGATCCGAAAACGGTAGACGAGTCCTCCCCCCGCTTCAGCATCCTCGGTCAGCGAGCTTACGAGCTCGTGGCCGTGGACCCGGCACCAGGCAGGGATGTCCTGCAGAGTGCCCGCGTCGGTCGCCAGAACTTCGAGGCTCGTGCCTGGGGACAGGCTGCGAATTCGATCCTGGGCTCTGATGACCGGCAGGGGGCACAGTAACCCCCGAGTATCGAGGGTTTCAAGCGCCGACATGCCACTCCGCCTGAATGTCGTCGATGCCCATGGGGGCGACCCGAAGTTCTTCGCTGACGCCGTCCGGGTGGCTCACGGTCATGGTTACTTCTGCCGCCTCACGGCCCTGTGTATAGCGGCCGAGGATCCGGGCGGCGAGGGCCAGATCTTCCGCATCCGGATTACCATCGATGAGGCAGAGGGGGCCGTTGTGGCTGCGTGGGGTGAGGGCGATGAAGGTGTTCCGGTAGCCCTCGAGATAGCGATTCTCTCCTTCCTCCCGGCCGATGATGAGCTTGAAGTGCGGGGCTGGACGCAGGTGGCGTCCGACCTTCAACAGCATCACGTCGTCGAGCTCATATTCGCGGCTGCCTCTGGCCTCCCAGAGATCCACCAGCTTCTTCGAGTACTGGGCATCCGTGAGGAAACAGCAACCACCGGCGGGCTGCGACCACTCGTCGAAGCCAAAGGATTCAGCCAGGGCGATCTGCGGCTTGCGGTTGCGCCCGTGAAAATCGTAGAGCCGGTCGCGATCCACCCAGCCTTCACGCTCTGGCAGCGTTGGCTCGAGCAGCCTCGCGCACAGCGGACGCAACAGCAGGTCGTCGGCACCGGATTCGGAGGCAATGATCGGCATGGTGGCCTTGCGCTGACTCTTCGGGCGCTGACCGATCACTTCCCCGGTGATGATGAAATCGAAGCCGTGCTCGGTCATGAAGTTTCCCGCGGGGCCTGCTCGGTCCGTTAGCAGGGCTGCCGCCTTCTTGACCATGAACACCTTGCAATCGAGGCAGGGATTCAGATTTGCACCATAACCGTGCTTCGGATTCAGAAGCACGTCTTTGTATTCCTCGATCACGTCGACGATGTGCAGACGGATGCCGAGTTGCTCGGCCACCCAGAGCGCGTTGTTGCGTTTCGGGGTGGCACGCTTCTTTTCCCGGATGGCGTGGGTGTGGCCTTCCACGCAGAAACCCGTGAAGAAGTTCACGCCCTCCACTTCAATGCCCTGCTCCATGACCACCCGGGCCGCGAGCATGGAGTCGAGACCGCCGGAAATGAGCGCGACAGCCCGTTTCGCTTTCGGCATACTTGCGCACCTTTTTTCGGCGCCCGGATTACCCGGAGCGCGCAACCTGCACCCTCGGGCTCGAAAGAGCTGAAAGCTTCGGCCTCCGCCCCGGCAGATCTCAGTGCCCGGGCAGACGGCGGAAGTGGGTGCGTCGTTAAAATCGGCCGGCGAGTCTAGTGTCCCAGAACAAGCTACGCAATGTCGCCATCATCGCGCATGTCGATCATGGCAAGACCACTCTCGTGGACTGTCTGCTGCAGCAGACGGGTCTGCTCTCCGGTGCAGCCGCGAATCAGGAACGGGTGATGGATTCAAACGAGCTCGAGCGCGAGCGCGGCATCACCATCCTTTCGAAGAACACGGCTATCGAATACGAGGGTCACCGCATCAACGTCGTCGACACGCCGGGGCACGCGGACTTCGGCGGCGAGGTGGAGCGGATCCTGTCTATGGTGGACTCGGTGCTGCTGCTCGTGGACGCAGTGGAAGGGCCCATGCCGCAGACCCGGTTCGTTACACAGAAGGCCTTTGCAGCCGGGCTGAATCCCATCGTCGTGGTGAACAAGGTCGACCGGGACGGCGCCGAGCCTTACCGGGTGATCGATGAGGTGTTCGATCTCTTCGACAACCTCGGCGGCAGCGACGAACAACTCGACTTTCCGGTGGTGTATGCCTCGGCCATCAATGGCCAGGCAGGCCTGGAGCCGGATGCGCTCGAAGACAACATGCGACCTCTGCTCGACATGATCGTCGATAAAGTGCCGCCGCCAGCCGTGGATGTGGACGGCCCCCTGCAGCTGCAGATCAGTGCGCTCGACTATTCCACCTACCTGGGCGTGCTCGGCATCGGCCGCATCAGCCGGGGGGTGCTGAATCGCAATACGCCCGTGGTCGTGTTGGATCGTGCCGGTGCGGAGCGTAAGGCCCGGGTGCAGACGATCCTCGGCTATCAGGGCCTTGAACGCGTGGAGCGCGAACAGGCGGAAGCCGGTGACATCGTCTGTGTGACCGGTCTCGACGACATGAGCATTTCCGACACGATCTGCGCGCCGGAGGCGCCGGAAGCATTGCCGGCGCTCACGGTGGACGAGCCGACGCTCACCATGATGTTCTGCGTGAACACCTCACCGTTTGCTGGAAAGGAAGGCGACTACCTCACCAGCCGGCAGCTCAAGGAGCGCCTGGAGCGGGAGGCGCTGCACAACGTCGCCCTGCGTGTTGCCGAGACACCGGACCCGGACCGCTTCGAAGTCTCCGGTCGCGGAGAGCTGCATCTCTCGGTGCTCATCGAGACCATGCGGCGCGAAGGGTATGAGCTCGCCGTATCGCGACCACAGGTGATTACCCGGGAAGAGAACGGCAGGGTGACTGAGCCTTACGAGATGGTGACTGCCGACATCGAGGAGGCCCACCAGGGTAAGGTCATGGAGTCTCTCGGCGAGCGCCGCGGCGAACTGGAAGACATGCTGCCGGACGGTCGCGGCCGGGTACGGCTGCGCTTCCGCATCCCCACGCGCGGCCTCATGGGCTACCGACCGGTGTTCCTGTCCATCACTTCGGGCACGGGGATCCTCACCTACGCTTCCGCCGGTTACGGCCCGCGCACGGAAGCCGAGGTGGGACAGCGGGTGAACGGCGTGCTCGTGGCCAACGCCGAAGGGAAAGCCGTGGCCTATGCGCTCTTCAACCTGCAGAACCGCGGGCGGATGTTGGTGGATCCCAACGATCCCATCTACGAAGGTATGGTCGTCGGCATCCACAGCCGCGACAACGACCTGCCGGTCAATCCCATGAAAGAAAAGAAGCTCACGAACGTCCGGGCGGCCGGCAGCGACGAGAACATCCTTCTGACCCCGCCCGTGAAGATGGGCCTCGAGCAGGCGCTCGAATTCATCAACGACGATGAGCTCGTGGAAGTGACGCCGAAGTCCATCCGTATCCGCAAGCGCTACCTGAAGGAGCACGAGCGCAACAAGGCAAAGCGTGAGCGGGCGGCTGAGCGGGACGCCTCCACAGGCTGATGCGCGCGCTCCTGCAGCGGGTGTCTCACGCCCAGGTGGACGTTGCCGGGGAAACCGTTGGCGCCATCGATCAGGGATTGCTGGTCTTTCTCGGGGTTTTTCCTGAGGACGGTGACAGCGAAATCGACTGGCTCGTGGAGAAACTGCTGGGCCTTCGGATCTTTGCCGACGACGAAAAGGCCATGAATCGCAGCGTGGTGGATATTGCCGGCGGCGTGCTCGTGGTCTCCCAGTTCACCCTTGCCGCCGACACCAGCCGTGGCAAGCGGCCGGGTTTCTCGACCGCAGCGCGGCCGGACCATGCCGAGCGCTGCTACGAGAAGTTTCTGGAAGTTCTGCGATCACGCCACGACCCGGTTGCTGCCGGGCGCTTCGGCGCCGACATGCAGGTGTCACTCACCAATGATGGGCCGGTGACCTTTCTGCTGGAGCGGTGAAGCGGCTGCGAATGCGCTCAGAACGCTTTCCGGCGTAGGAGATCAGCTCAGGAACGCTGCGGGCAACGGAGCACTACATCACCTCGTCGCGCCGCTTCTCCACCATCCTCGCAAGCAGAATGCCCAGCTCGAAAAGAATCCAGGCGGGGATCGCCAGCAGCAGCTGAGAAATGATGTCCGGCGGTGTCAGCAGCATGCCGATGACAAAGCAGCCAACGATGATGTACGGACGCTTGGCCGCCATGGACTTTGCGGAAGCGATACCGGTCCAGGCGAGGAGAAAGGTGGCTACGGGAATCTCGAAGGCGAGTCCGAAGGCGAAAAACATCTTGATGACGAAGTTCAAGTAGTTGTTGATGTCTGTCGCCATGGTCACGCCGGTCAGATTCAGACTGGTCAGAAACTGAAAGACGAGCGGAAACACGGCGAAGTAGGCGAAAGCAGCACCGGCATAGAACAGCAGGATGCTGGAAACCAGGAGCGGGGCCGCAAACTTTTTCTCATGGAGATAGAGACCTGGCGATACGAAAGCCCAGAGCTGATGCAGGAGGTAGGGGATGCCGGCGAACACGGCCATGAGAATGGCCAGCTTCAGAGGCGTCAGGAACGGTGAGGCCACTTCAGTAGCAATCATCGTCGAACCCTCAGGCAGGTAGACCAGCAGTGGGGCGGCGATGAAGCCGTAGAGTTCGTTGGCAAAGTAGTAGATCGGCAGGAACAGCACAAGCACGGCGAGGAGTCCGCGCAGAATGCGCGCGCGCAGCTCGATGATGTGGTCGAGAAACGGTTGCTCCGACTCGTCCACCTGGGCGTCGTGCTCCGTGGCCGCGTCCAGCCGTTTCTGCTTGGCGGCTATGCTGTCGCTCTCTGCCATCGGTCAGCCGTTCTTGACCCGATCCTGAGCCTCGTCCTCTGCTCCAGTGACTGCGGCCCTTGCCGGTTCGAAATTTTCAGCCGCGTCGCTGTGTTCGCGGTCCACGGCCGCATCACTGTGGTCGCGATCCTCCGCGGCATCACTGTGGTTCCGGTCGTCGGCGGCATCGCTGTGATCGCGGTCATCGGCCGCATCACTGTGGTCACGGAGGTCCAGCTCTTCTTGCTCGGATTCGGAGAGCGTTCGCCCGGTGGCAAGCTCTGCCTCCGGCGACGTCGGGAGCACACCATCCTGCGCTGCCATCATGTCGGAAACGTTACCGGTCACGTTTGGATCGATGCTCGGGGTCGGGTGGGTGATGTCGGCGGCTTTGGCGCCTTCATCGAGGTTCGTCCGGGCGAGCTGGGCCGTGTCCTTGACCTCGGACTCGATGCGACGCATTTCTTCCATGATCGCTTCGTTGTGCAGCTGCCGTTTCACCTCATCCATGCCGATCTCTTTCTCGATCTCGGCTTTCACTGAGGTGAAGCTGCGGCGCATGCGGCCGAACCAGAGGCCCAGGGTGCGAAGCGTTTCCGGAAGTCGTTCCGGGCCGATGACGAGAAGGCCCACGAGGGCAATCAGCATCAGCTCCGGGAAACCGATCTCAAACATTGCTGTTCTGTTTAGCTTCCGTTTGCGTGCTTTCGGCGTTTACCTGCCCTTCGATCACCTTCTCTTCCGCGGTGTCCGTCGGCTTCTTCTCTTCGTCGGCGACGGAGGTGCGGAAACCTTTGATGGCGGAACCAAGGTCAGAGCCGAGCGTCTTGAGCCGCTTCGGACCGAACAGGAGCAGCACGATCAGCAGAACGACGATCAGTTCTGGTAGACCAAATCCTGAAAACATGGGGTCTTTCTCCAAGTTGAGGCGGCCATTATAGGCATTTCGGTTACAGGAAAGTGGGGGGTTCTGTCGCAATCCCGCAGGCTGTCAGACCTGGCGTATCAGCCGCCGCGGCTGGCTTTTTCCTCGTGACCGGAGGTGCCGAAGCGGGCTTCGAGCTCGCTGAGAACCTCACGGTGGCTGAGGCCCAGGGCAGACAGCATGACCAGACTGTGAAACCACAGGTCTGCAACTTCTTTGACTACATCCGCCTTTCGAGCAGCGTCGTTGTCTGACGCAGCAGCATCTTTTGCGGCGATGATGGCTTCCGTGGCTTCCTCGCCCACCTTCTCCAGAATCTTGTTCAGCCCCTTCGCGTGCAGGCTGGCCACGTAAGACGTATCCGGATCGGCGCCTTTTCGGGCCTCTAAAGTCGCCTGGAGGGCATCGAGTGTATTCATGACGGTCTCTTTCTGAGGAAGAACTCAGGCGCGGAGCAGAAGCAGGGATCCGAGCAGCGCGCTCGCCACTCCGGCACCGGCGGAAAAGCTGCCGTCGCCGCCAGCGAGGGCCTGAGTGAGCGGATTGAACAACAGCAGTCCAGCGACTACCAGCAGTCCCGCCCCGGAGCCCCTTTTCAGGGTGCGGCCGCGCTCATTCCGCGCCATGGCCTCCTCGAGGCGTTTCAGGTCCCGGGACTGGAGCTTCATGGAGCGTTCGAGCGTTCTGAGCCGGGTTGTCGCGGAAAGGAGCGCGCCGGGCAACTCCGGCAGCCGTTCGAGAATCTCGCTGGCGTTTTCCGCGACTTCCCTGAGCGCGGCTGCCGGGCCAATGTGGTCGACCATCCAGCGTTCCATGAAGGGTTTGGCCGTTTCCCAGAGGTCCAGCGCCGGGTAGAGCTCTCGGCCGAGACCTTCGATATAGAGGAGTGTCTTCTGCAGCAGCACGAGCTGCGGCTGTACTTCCATGTTGAAGCTGCGTGCCGCCTGAAAGAGCTGCACGAGAAAGTGGCCGAAAGAGATTTCGTTCAATGGTTTGGCGAAGATCGGCTCGCAGACCTCACGGATGACGGCTTCGAAGGCGATGGGGTCTGTCCCTTCGGGAATCCAGCCGGATTCCAGATGCAGCCGTGCCACCTCGCCGTAGTCCCGGTTGAAGAAGGCGAGCAGGTTCTTCGCCAGGTAATCCTGATCCTCCCGCTCGAGGTGGCCGATGATGGCGCAGTCGATGGCGATCCAGGAGGGGTCTGCCGGATCCTCGGCGTTGACGAAAATGTTGCCGGGATGCATGTCTGCGTGAAAGAAGTTGTGCTCGAAGACCTGGGTGAAAAACGTTTCCACGCCGCGTTCGGCGAGCTTCTTCAGATCTGTGCCGCGGGCTTTCAGCGCTTCGATGTCGGCAATGGGAATGCCGTGGATCCGCTCCAGCACCAGGACGTTCTGTCGGCAGAGCGGGTGGTGCACGCGCGGCACGTAAAGCAGTTCCGAGCCGGCGAAGTTTTCCCGGAGTTGCTCGGTGTTTGCCGCTTCCTTGCGCATGTCGAGTTCGTCGAAGATGGTTTCTTCGTAGTCGGCAACCACATCCGGCAGGTGCAGCATGCGTGACAGCGCAACGTTCCGGTCGAGCCAGTCGGCGACGCGCGTGAGCAGATTCATGTCCGCACGAATGATGGCGTCGATGTCCGGCCGCACCACCTTCACCACCACGGCTTCGCCGTTCCGGAGTGTCGCAGGATGCACCTGAGCCACGGAAGCGGAAGCCATCGGCTCGTCTTCGAAGTGTTCGAAGGCGGTGTCGAGCTCGGTCTCCAGCGCGGCGGCGACGAGGGCTCGTGCTTCCGCGCCGGGGAAAGGGGGCACCGCATCCTGGAGTTCGGCGAGCTCGTCGGCGATATCCAGAGGAATCAGGTCCCGGCGCGTCGATAGCAGCTGCCCGAACTTGATGAAAACCGGCCCCAGTTCGGAGAGGGCGAGTTTCAGGCGTTCGCCACGGTTTCGATCACCGACGGGAATCAGACGCAGCGGCGAAAAGCGGAACAGCCATTTGAGCCGTTCCGGCGCGTAGGGGGCGATGAGCGTGTCCAGGCGGTAGCGGGCCGCGGTCCGGACGATGCGCCAGGACCGCAGGAGCGAAGGTTCGCTCGACGGTCGCTGTTCAGCTGCTGCTGGCATCGGTCCCGCCTGCTTCAGGCTGCGCTGACCCTGCAGTCTCGCTTGGATCGATTCCGGCGGTCTCGAGCAGCGTGGTCCGGGCCGCGAGACGGTCCAGGCGCAGGCGCAGTGCGTCGCGCCGCTCCATCAGATCCGTGAACTCGGACGCTGCCACGTAAGCCTGTCCGGCCTGAGCCCGTACTTCGCCGGTGACGGTTTCAGCCGCGGACTTCAGGAAGGCAATGCCCGCTTCCGCCGCGCCGATCAGATCGTTGGCCAGGGTTTCTCCGAGCACGCTGCCGAGCGGCCTCGAAAGGTCGGGTTCCAGATCCCGGAGCAGGTCGGCAAGGGCGGCGAGCGTTGCCTCGTCGCCGTCGATCCGCAGCCCGGGTGATGGCTCCGGTCGGGCAAAGCTCATGAGGATCGCGGGGAGCGTGCCGGTAACGATCACATGGGGCTCCGGATTCCGGTCAGCCCTGACCTCCAGGCCGGTAGCCGTTGCCAGAACCGTCAGGGGACGGGTTGGTTGCTCCGGCCAGGGCGGAACGATTTCGAAGCGGACGCAACGTCCGGCAAGGGCGGCGAGCCTCGGCGCTGAGGCGGGATCTAGATCCAGCGTTGCGTTCCCGAGCGTACCGAAGAGCCCCGCAAGGCTGCGCTCCAGTGGCGATCCCGCGGTGCCGGGCTGATCCCTGCCGCTCATGGCCTGCTCATGGGTCAGGGGGCCACGCCGCGATGGATGGCGGCGACGCCCGTAAGCAGGTTGTGGTAGCTGACGCTCGCGAAGCCGGCATCTTCCATCATGAGCTTCAGGGCCTTCTGCGATGGATGCACGTCGATGGATTCGACGAGATAGCGGTAGCTGTCGGCATCGCCCACGAGCAGCCGGCCCATGCCGGGCCAGAGGGACTGGAACGCTTTGTAGCCGGCCTCGATCACCGGGTTTTCAGGCTTCGAGAATTCGAGCACGAGCAACCGCCCGTCGGGGACGAGCACGCGCCTGAGTTCGGCGAGGGCGGCGACCTTGTCCGTGAAGTTTCTCAGACCGAAGCCGATGGTGATGCAGTCGAAGGTGCCATCGGCAAAGGGCAGGTGCTCACCGTTGGCCTGGCAGAACGCGACCTGGGCCAGCCCTTTGTCCAGGAGCCGGTCCCGGCCGACACGCATCATTTCCGCGTTGATGTCCGCGAGAACGACGCTGCCCGTTGCGCCAACCACCGGCGCGAAGAGCGCGGCGAGGTCGCCGGTGCCGCCGGCCAGGTCGAGTACCCGGTCTCCGGACCGCACGCCGGACATTTCCAGAGTCATGCGCTTCATGACCCGATGGGTGCCGAAGGACATGAGGTCGTTCATGAGGTCGTAGTTTTCGGCCACGCTCTCGAATACGCCCCGGACGAGGCGCGTCTTCTCGTCGGGGGCCACCTTGCGATGGCCGAAATCCACGTTGCTCATGGCAGATACTTCAGTTGCCGTTCCGGGCTCAGTTTACGCCTGGCCCTGCAGCGGACCAAACGCTCCCGGCCGCCGCGTCAGTCCTTTCTCGGTGTGAAATGGCCGACCGGAATCGTCGGCAGTCGTGAGGCGTTGGCCGCCTTCAGCTCGGCCAGATAGGCCTCGAAGTACTGGGCCTGATTGCTGTCCAGATCGCGCAGATAGTCCCAGGCGTAGATCCCGGAGTCGTGGCCGTCGTCGAAGGTCAGGCGAATCGCATAGTTCCCCACGGGCTCGATGCCGGTGATGGCCACGTGCTTCTTACCGGTCTGGAGCTTGCGCTCTTCATTCGAGTGGCCGCGGACCTCGGCCGAGGGGCTGTAGACCCGCAGCAGTTCGGCAGGCAGAGAGCAGCTCAGATCTTCGAACTCGAGATCGAGGCGCTTCGACTGGCGGTGGTAGTTGATCTTCCGCGGTGGCTGCATGGTCTCAGAACTTTCCGGCTTCAGCGGGTCGACGCACCGTCGAGCTTAGAGGATGTAGCGCGACAGGTCCTGGTTGCGGACCAGGGCTGCCAGCTGTTCGTCCACGTAAGCGGCGTTCACTTCGAGCTGCTGCCCCCCTTTTTCTGTCGCCTGGAAGGAAATCTCTTCGAGGAGCCGTTCCATGAGCGTATGCAGCCTGCGGGCGCCGATGTTCTCAGTGCCCTCGTTCACCTGCCAGGCGAGTTCGGCAATACGCTCGAGCCCGTCGCTCGTGAACGAGATCTCGAGGCCTTCCGTGGCCAGGAGCGCCTGATACTGCTCCGTGAGTGAGGCGTTCGGTTCCGTGAGGATGCGCTTGAAGTCCTCGGGCGTGAGCGCGCCGAGTTCCACGCGAATCGGCAGGCGTCCCTGCAGTTCCGGGATCAGATCCGAAGGTTTCGCCAGGTGGAAGGCGCCGGAGGCGATGAACAGGATGTGATCCGTTTTCACCATGCCGTACTTGGTGGACACCGTGCAGCCTTCGATGAGCGGTAGCAGGTCGCGCTGCACCCCTTCGCGGGAGACGTCCGCGCCGACGCCTTCGCTGCGTTTGGCCACCTTGTCGAGCTCGTCGATGAAAACGATCCCCGTCTGTTCCACGGCATCGATGGCACCGGCTTTGATCTCGTCTTCGTTGACGAGCTTGGCCGCCTCCTCTTCGCGGATTTTCTTCAGCGCGTCCTTCACCTTCAGGCGGGCAGATTTTTTCTTGCCCTGGCCGAGGTTCGAGAACATGTTCTGCAGCTGGCTGGTCATCTCTTCCATGCCCGGCGGCGCCATGATCTCCACGCCGAGCGGTGAGGTGTCGATTTCGATGTCGATTTCCTTGTCGTCGAGCTCGCCTTCGCGGAGCTTCTTGCGGAACACCTGTCGAGTGCTCGATTCCGCGCTGGCCGGCTCACCGTCGGCATCGTTGCCGAAGCCCACGGCCCGTGGCGCCGGCAGGAGCGCATCGAGGATCCGTTCTTCGGCGACGTCGTCTGCGCGGTGTTGAACCTGACTGATCTGTGTTTCGCGCAGCATCTTCACGGCTACGTCGGCGAGATCGCGGACGATGGACTCCACGTCGCGGCCGACGTAGCCCACCTCGGTGAACTTGGTGGCTTCGACTTTGATGAAGGGGGCGTTGGCGAGCCTGGCCAGACGCCGGGCGATTTCCGTTTTCCCCACACCCGTGGGCCCGATCATCAGGATGTTTTTCGGGGTGATCTCATCGCGCATCTCTTCGGCGAGCTGCATGCGTCGCCAGCGATTGCGCAGCGCGATGGCTACGGCGCGTTTCGCGTCGTCCTGGCCGATGATGTGGCGGTCCAGCTCGTGGACGATTTCTCGGGGGGTCATGATCATGCTTGGCCTCGCAATGGCGTTGGGCTGGCGTTGTCTCTTGGACCGGTGCTGCCGGGCGCGGCGGCAGCGCTCAGAGGTCGAGCACTTCGATGGTGCGATGGTGGTTCGTATAAACGCAGATGTCGGCGGCGATGGTCAGGGCTTTCTCCACCATGGCTTCGGCACCGAGGTCCGTGTTCTCTTCCAGAGCTCTTGCCGCTGCCTGAGCGAAAGGCCCCCCGGAGCCGATGGCGATCACCCCGGATTCCGGCTCGATGACGTCACCGGTGCCGGAGACGAGGAGCGATGCTTCCTTATCGGCGACCAGCAGCATGGCCTCGAGGCGCCGGAGCGCCCGATCGGAGCGCCAGTCTTTGGCGAGCTCCACGGCGGCCCGCACGAGGTTGCCCGAGAACTTCTCCAGGGCGCCTTCGAAGCGCTCGAAGAGGGTAAACGCGTCGGCCGTTCCACCGGCAAATCCGGCGAGCACTTCGTCGTTGTAAAGGCGGCGCACCTTGCGGGCGTTACCCTTCATGATGGTCTGCCCCAGGGAGACCTGGCCGTCACCGCCGATGGCAACCTGCGTCGCCGTCCGGGCGCAGACGATGGTGGTGCCGTGGAACTGCTCTACCACACCAAATACCTGCTCTGTAAACCAACCAGGATACTGGGGGCGACCGGGGGTGCTTTCAATGGTCAGGGTCGGAAAAGCCTGCACGCCCGGGCTCTACCGTCGAAGAGCGACGCAGGATCGATCAGACGAGCTTGTCGAGCCTTGGACTCAGGTTCTTTTCCCGAAGGCGGTTCATGACCCGGTCGGCTTCGCGCCGGGAGCTGAAGGGCCCCACGGTCACGCGGTACCAGGTACCTGAACTGAGCTCGACCCGCTCGTAGCGGGCGTTCAGACCCATGGCGACGAGGTCGGCAGAAACGCTGCGGGCCTTACCCTCGGAACGCAGGGATGTGGCCTGAATCTCGTAACGCGGCTGCGGGCCGTTGGGATCCTCATCGGGAAACTCCGCCGGGTAGGCGCCGGGATTCGTCGCGACTTCGCCCTGCTCGAGCAGGTCTTCGTACTGGTAATCGTCGTCGTAGTTGAAGATGAGCTGGTCGGGCTCCACCGCGGGATCGCGCACCGCCTCCACGGTTTCCTCGAAGGCGACGGGCGCATAGCTCGCGAGCAGCACCAGCACCGCGCCGAAAATGACACCGGCGGAAAAGCTCGGCGCGCTCCAGATGCCGCGGGCGTCCGCCTGCCGGGCCTTGGCCGCCGATTTTCGAGGTGTCGCCGGGCGTTTGCCGGGCGCTTTACGGCGCGCACTCGTGCGGGTGCTGGCTTTACGTGAGCTTCGGGCATAGTCGCGGGGCATGGCGCGCATGATAGGTCAGCAGACCCTCGATCTCACCTGCCCTGTGGCGCCTCGGCGACCGGCCGC
This sequence comes from Pseudomonadales bacterium, assembly GCA_965230005.1. GTDB lineage: Bacteria > Pseudomonadota > Gammaproteobacteria > Pseudomonadales > Azotimanducaceae > SZUA-309. Next base: position 2,797,914 of record OZ245934.1, on the reverse strand, counting down.
CGGCGCCCGTAGCTCAGTAGCTGTCGTAGGGATCTACGTCTACAGACCAGCGAACCTGCCTCGGCGCATCCTCGAGCAGCTTCAGCGGCGCCAGGGCGCGGTGCAGGGCGCTGCGGTCCGGTGCGATGATCATCAGCTGCTGGCGGACGCGATCGGCGACCTTCGGCATCAGGGCGGGTGCTGGCCCATAGGCCTCGACGCCGGTCCCCAGGCGTGTTTTGAGCAGCTTCAGCCAGCTGGCGGCTGCTTCTCCGTCGACAGCCTCCGCCCGGAGCAGGGCCATGGGCAGATGCGGCGGCAGCCCCGCGTCAGCCCGGCGGTCGAGTTCCGCCCTGGCGAAGGCCCCGTAGCCATCCCGGAGCAGGGTGCCCAGCACCGGGCTCTCAGGCTGATAGGTCTGAACGTAAACCGTGCCGGGCCGTTCCGCCCGGCCGGCGCGACCGGCTACCTGGACGATGAGTTGCGCCGTGCGTTCCGGCGCGCGGAAGTCCGGGCTCATGAAGCCACCGTCGGCATTGATGATCGCAACGAGGGTGACGTCGGGAAAGTGATGGCCTTTGGCGAGCATCTGTGTGCCGACCAGAATTGCGGGTTCCCCGTTACCTATTGCCTGGAGCCGTTCCTCCAGCCGTCGCTGGCTGCGGGTCGTGTCCCGGTCGATGCGATAGACGGGTACCTCGGGAAAACGCTCCGTCAGCACATCCTCACAACGCTGGGTGCCGCTACCCACCGGAATCAGCCCCGGCAGGCCGCAGTCCGGGCAGGATTCCGGCAGGCTCTGGCGGTGGCCGCAGTGGTGACAGATGAGCCCCGGCGGGCGCTGGTGCATGGTCATCGGCCATTCACAGGCCGGGCACCGCCCCTGCCACTGGCAGTGGGCGCAGATCAGTGAGGGCGCAAAGCCGCGGCGATTGAGAAACACCAGGGCCTGAGCACCTGCCTCGACGGTGCGACCGATGGCCTGCAGCAGCGTCTCCGAAAGGCCCCCCTGAAGCTGGTGGCCGCGGATGTCGATGAGCCGGAATTCCGGCAGGGAGGCACCTCCCGCACGTTCCGTGAGGCGCAGGTGCTCGTAGCGGCCGGTGAGCGCGTTCTGCATCGATTCGAAGGACGGTGTCGCGCTGCCGAGGACTAATGGAATGCCGAGGTCCCGGGCGCGTTTCACGGCCAGATCCCGGGCCGAATAGCGCAGGCCATCGGTCTGTTTGAACGAAGCGTCGTGCTCTTCGTCGACGATGATGAGGCCGAGATCGGCAAACGGCGTGAGTACGGCGGACCGGGTACCGATGAGGATCGGCAGTTCGTGGTTGCGGGCCTTCAGCCAGACCTGGAGCCGAGCCTGATCGTTCAGATTGGAGTGCATGACGGCGGCGGCCCCGAATCGGGCCTGGAAACGCGCCAGGGTCTGGGGTGTCAGGGCGATTTCCGGAACCAGCACCAGCACCTGCCGGCCCCGGGCCAGCACCGATTCCATCAAGCGCAGATAGACCTCGGTTTTGCCGCTGCCCGTGATGCCATCGAGGAGGGCGGGAAAGAAGCCTTCGGCGCCTTCGAGGCGCTCGAGCACCTGACCCTGCTCTTCGGTGAGGACCGGCTTGTCGCCGATGGCGCGCACGAACCCGCCGCTGGCGGCGCTCTCCTCCGCCCGACGCACCAGACCTTTTGCCGCCAGGGCGCGGAGGTGCGTTCGCTCGAAGCCGGCCACTTTCAAAGCGTCCGCCGCGACCGGTGCGCCTGCCGACCGCAGGTGTTCGAAAAGAGCGCGCTGCTTTGGCGCCCGGCTCAGATCGGCGCCCTCGACGGCGGGTTCCCACTGTTCTTCCCGACGGATCCGCAGAGGTTCCGGCCGCCGCGCCGCCGCAGGCAGCAGGGTGGTCAACACCTCACCGAGGGGATGCTGGTAGTAGCTCGCGAGCCAGCGGCCGATGGCCAGTACCTCGTCCCCGAATACGTTTTCACGATCGAGGATTTGCGCAATTGGTTTGACCTTTTCGTGGGCGTCCGCCGGATTCAGCGCCGTGACGATGCCCACCAACCGGCGCCCTGCGAAGGGGACGAGCACCCGGGCACCCACTGTCGGCATTTCTGCCTCAGCGGGGACGGAATAGTCGAACTGGCGGTGCAGGGGCACTGGCAGTGCCACCCGGGCGACGCGGATCGGGGTCATGGCGCGCATTCTAACGGCCTTACGGGCGCTGCGTGGGCGACATGGGCGGGCCGCTCGGTGGGAGGGATTGCCTTCTGCCGGTCAGGGGCCTAAAATCCGCGCCCTTTTTCAGGGGGTCTGCTATGAAACCAGACATTCATCCGGAATATCGCGATATCAAGGCGACCTGCAGCTGCGGGAACGTCATTGAGACCCGTTCGACCCTGGAGTCCGACATTCATCTCGAGGTCTGTTCGGCCTGCCATCCGTTCTACACGGGCAAGCAGAAGATCCTCGACTCCGGCGGCCGGGTAGAGCGCTTCCGCAAGCGCTTCGGCAACCGCTCCGTATCGAGCTGAGCCGGCTGCGGCCGACGCCTGGCGCCCCAGCTCTGTCACGGTATTGAAGAGCATAAGGCGCGCCGGACAGTCGGGGCAGCGATCTGCCTTAAACGCCCGGCCTCTGGCCGGGCGTTGCGTTTCTGGGAACCCAATTCTGGCCGGCCGGCATAGCTATCGAGCACCCGGACAGCTCAGGCAGAGTCATTCAGCCTCCGTTCATCCCGCCACTGGCAGTCTGCGCGGTCAGGACCGCTCTCGGCACCAATAACAACAGAACACCTGGGACGAACCCTCCCGGCAAGCACGGGCGCCCCCTTGGACCGAGCCCATGGCTCGAAAGTCTGGAAGCATTCCCGAGCGCGCTGGATGAACCGTACCGGGATTTACGGTCTAATTCTCAAGGACTCCGAGCAGGTACCCATGACAAGTTCCGTTCCCCGAAACAATCGCTCCGGCACGCTGCTGCAGGCGCTTCTGGCGACGCTGCTGCTCCTGACCGTTGGCACCGCCCAGGCAGGGCCTGGTGAAAAGCTCTACCAGACCTTCCTCGAAAACGGGGGACTCTATGACGATCCGGAATGGCAGGCCTACGTGGACGAGATCGGTCAGCGCCTGCTCGCGGTGAGCGCGGACCGGAACAAGGAATACCACTTCTACGTGGTCGACGAGACCTCGGTGAACGCCTTTGCGCTGCCCGACGGCTACATCTTCATCCACCGGGGCCTCATCGCTTACACCCGCTCTGAAGACGAGCTGGCCGGCGTCATCGGCCATGAGATCGGCCACGTGGTCGGCAGCCATGCAAGGCGCGCCAACGTGCTGAACATGATGGGCTCGGTTGCCGGCATCGTCGGCTCGGTGCTTACGGGCACCGGCGCCATTTCCGATCTGTCCAATACGGCAACGGCAACGCTGACCTCCGGCTACCGACGCGATCTCGAGCTGGAAGCGGATGAATACGGCGGTGAGTTTCTTGCGCTCGCCGGCTACAACCCGCTGGCCATGATCGACGTCATCCACGTGCTGAAAGACCACTCCCTATTTGCCAAGAACGTGTTGCGCCAGCCGCAGGTGTACCACGGGCTTTTTGCCAGTCACCCGAAGAATGACAAGCGTCTCCACGAAGCCGTGGAGAAGTCGTTGCATCTCTTTCCAGAGGAGCTCATGGAGCCGGAACGTGACTTCTGGGGGATGATGGACGGCCTCGTGTACGGGGATGCGCCAACGACGGGCCTCATCAAAGACACCACCTACTACCACGGTGGCCTCCGCGTGGTGGTCCGCTACCCGGAAAACTGGGATGTGCAGAACACGGCCGTTGAGATCGTTGGCCGGGCGCCTTTTGGAAACGACATCCGGATCAGCGTCCAGCGCCAGAACCCACCGTCGGAAGAGCAGACTCCGGCGGAATACATCGAGAAAACCCTGAAGCGGGACGACGTCGAAAACGGCCAGGACCTGAACGTGAACGGCTATGCCGCCCACACGGTGGACGTGAAGGTCGCCGGTGGCACGGCGCTGGCGAAGAAGCTTGCCGTCGTCTACAAGGACGGCGGCGTGTACCTCTTCAACGGCGAGCTGGGTCCCGGAGGTGGTGATCAGGCGGCCTTCGATGCGGCCTGGATGGAAGTGCTGGGCGGATTCCGGGCGATGACGGCCGATGACCTGAAGATTGCCAACGATCAGCGCATTGCCGTGGTGACGGCCCGACCGGACGACACCTTCGCCAGCCTCGCGAAGAAGTCTTCCTTAAAAGATTATCCGGAAGAAACGCTCCGCGTGATCAATGGCCTGCATCCGATCGGCGAACCGCGTGCCGGCGACTACATCAAGATCGTTCAGTAGCAGCAGATCCTGCTGCCCGCTCGGCTCAGAAAATATCCACGGCCTTCAGCACGTCTTCCGCTTCCTCGTCGACGGTGACGGGGGCGGCCTCCGGCAGATGCTCGGCGAGGAAGTACTCGAAGATAGCCTCCGAATTTCGCGGTGACGCGAGCTCGCCACTGCCCGGGTCGATTTTCCGGGTCACGATGCCCGGAGGCTGATCGGGGAAGGTCTCCGGCACACCCTTGAGCGCCTCGGTCATGTAGTCGATCCAGATCGGCAGGGGTCGATTTGATCCGTATTCGTTGGCACCCAGGGCCTGGTGGTTCGGGAATCCAACCCAGACGGTGGTTGCTACCGTCGGGTGGTAACCGTTGAACCAGGTATCCGCGGCATCGTTGGTGGTACCGGTTTTCCCGGCAATATCGGTCCGGTTCAGGGCGCGACGGGCGCGAATGCCCGTGCCCCGACCGATCACGTCGCGCAGCATGCTGTGCATGATCCAGGCGTTGCGCTCATCGATGGCCCGGTTGGCGATGAGCGGCGGCAGAACTTCGGGTTCCGCGGCGTTCACGTCTTTGTCTGTTGCGCCGGGTGCTTCCACGTCGGCAAAGAGCTCTTCGAGATTGGCAGGCTCACCGGTGGTGAGATCGGTTTCGTCGACGATTTCCATCCCACCCTCATCCTGCTCACACTCGGCACAGACGATCGGATGGCGGGCGCGGAAGATCTCTTCTCCTTCCAGATCCCGCACATAGCTGATGATGTGCGGCTCCACGGTCCAGCCGCCATTGGCGAACACGGCATAGGCTGCGGCCATGTCTACCGGTGTGATGGCCATGGTGCCCCCGCCGATGGCGAGCTGCGTATTCCTGGGAAACGTGCTGGTGTCGAAGCCGAAGCGTGGCACGAAGTCGAGAATCTGGCCGGCTCCGACGTCGAGCAGCACGCGCATGGAGACGAGATTGATGGAGCGGTAGAGGGCTTCCCGGAGCCGGGTCGGACCGTTGTAGCGATTGTTGTCGTTGTCGGGTCGGTATTCGGATTCGAGGTTTTCGTCGTCGAAGACGAGCGGCGCATCCATGAAGATGCTTGCGGGCGTCACACCGGCATCGAGGGCAGCAGAGTAGACGAACGGCTTGAAGCCGGAGCCCGGTTGCCGGGCTGCCTGCAGCGCGTGGTTGTACTGATTCATCCCGAAATCGAAGCCACCGGAGAGCGCGAGGACAGCCCCGGTACGGGGATCGAGAGACACCAGGGCGCCCTGAATCTGCGGCAGCTGCGCAAGGCGCCAGCGATCCACGGCTACCGGCGCGTCCTCGTTCTCCGAGGTTTTTTCAGAGCCCTCGTCGTTTTCCGGCGCCACCTTGCCGAGATAGTCCACGCGAATCACGTCGCCGATGCTGAGCACGTCGTCGACACTCGTGATGGCCGGGCCGCGGGTGTCCGGGTCGATGAAGGTGCGTGCCCAGCGCACGGCGTCTAGATCGAGGCGGATCGAGTCCGGCCAGCCGCCGGCGACGACCGTGGCTTCCGTTTCCGAAACCGCCAGGACCACGGCCGGTGCCAGGCTGCCGTAGTTCTGGATGCTCGTCAGCGTCCGCCGAGCCCGGTCTTCATCGAGGGGATTGTCTTCATCGATCAGCAGCTGGTCCTCGGGACCGCGGTAGCCGTGGCGCCGGCTGTAGTCGTTCAGACCCTTGCGAAGGGCTTCATCGGCCGCCGTCTGCAGGTTGCCGCGGAGGGTGGTCACCACTTCGTAGCCGCCTGTGTAGAGATCGTCATAGCGATTGACGAGCTGTCTTCGCACCCATTCGGCGGGGAATGCCGCAGGGACATCCAGATCCCGGCCGTGCACGCTGGCGGTGATCGGCGCCTCGCGCGCCTCGTCGTACTGAGCCTGATCGATGGAACCCTGTTCGAGCATTCGCCGAAGCACCAGATTGCGTCGATTCAGGGCGCGCTCGGGGCCATTGATGGGATTGCCGGCAGTCGGTGCCTGGGGGATGCCGGCGAGCATGGCCCACTGGGCGAGGTTCAAGTCCGAAAGCGGCTTGCCGTAATAGGTAAAGGCAGCTGCCTGTGCACCGTAGGCGCGTTTACCGAAGGGCACGGCGTTGATGTAGAGCTCGAGAATCTCGTCTTTCGAGAGTTCCCGCTCCATCTGCAGCGCCAGGAGGATCTCTTTGAACTTGCGGATGAAGAGCTGATCGAGGGAGAACGTGCCGAGGTTCCGGGGCAGTTGCATGGTGATCGTGGAGCCACCCCGGGTGATCTCGCCCATGTTCCAGACGAGTTCCATAGCGGCGGTGCTGAGGGTCCAGAAATCGACGCCGCTGTGTTCGTAAAAACGCTTGTCTTCCGTGTCCAAGAGTGCCCGTATGAAGGGCTCTGGCACGTCAGCGAGCGCTACGGGAATGAGACGCCGCTCACCAAATTCGGCGATCAGCTGCTCGTCGGCCGTGTAGACCCTGAGGGGGGTCTCCAGACGGACGTGGCGATAGGTCTCAGCTTTGGGGATCTGAGGATTCAGGTAGAGGTAAACGCCTGCGAGACTGAGGACTGCGGCACATAAACCTGACAAGGCCAGCCACATAATAGTTGCCGTGACGCGTCGAGACATCAGTGTCATGTTCGCGGCAAGACAACATGGAACGGATTGCGGCTATAGCAATCCTGGTATTTAATCTTAAATGCCATAAATAGGACGTAAGTGCCCGCGATAGTAAGGAAATTTAACCGTGCTGGGATTCCTTAGTAAGAAATCCAACCTGATGCTCGGGTTGGATATCAGCTCCACATCCGTAAAGCTTCTTGAACTTTCCAAGTCGAGTGATCGTTACCGGGTGGAAGCCTACGCGGTGGAACCGCTGCCGCCGAACGCCGTAGTCGAAAAGAATATTAGCGATGTGGAAGGGGTAGGTGAAGCGATCAAGCGGGTAATCAGCCGCTCGAAGTGCAGTGCCAAGCAGGCGGCGGTGGCCGTCGCCGGTTCTGCGGTGATCACCAAGACCATCGAGATGGACGCCGAGCTCTCCGACGACGACATGGAAAACCAGATCACCGTCGAGGCCGACCAGTACATTCCTTACCCCCTGGACGAAGTCGCCATCGACTTCGAGGTGCAGGGGCTTTCCGAACGCAATCCCGAGCAGGTGGAGGTTCTCCTGGCCGCCTGCCGGAAAGAAAACGTCGAAATGCGTGAAGCCGCCCTCGACCTCGGCCAGGTTAAACCCGCCGTCGTCGACATCGAGGCCCACGCCATGAAGCGCGCCTTCGAGATCCTGAAGCCGCAGCTCGGCGCCAACGCCGACGACCTGGTGGTCGCCATCATCGACATCGGCGCGACCATGACAACGCTCTCCGTCCTTGCCGACGACCGCTCGATCTACACGCGGGAACAGCTCTTCGGCGGGAAGCAGCTGACCGAAGAAATTCAGCGCCGCTACAGCCTCTCTTTCGAGGAAGCCGGTCTTGCGAAGAAGCAGGGCGGTCTTCCGGACGACTACGAAGACGAAGTGCTGCAGCCCTTCAAGGAAGCCGTGCTTCAGCAGGTGACTCGGTCGCTGCAGTTCTTCTTCTCTTCGAGCCAGTACGACGATGTGGACTACATCGTCCTCGCCGGTGGCACCGCCTCTATCGACGGTCTGGCCGGCATGATCGAAAACAAACTGGGTACGCCGACGATTATCGCCAACCCCTTTGGCGATATGTCGCTGTCGAGCAAGGTCGACGCGGACGCTCTGGCGAATGATGCACCGGCAATGATGATTGCCTGCGGACTGGCCATGAGGAGCTTCGACTGATGGCACATATCAACTTACTGCCCTGGCGCGAGTGGGAACGCGCGCGCAAAAAGAAAGAGTTTCTCGGCAACCTCGCCGGCGTGCTCGTGCTCGGTGCGTTCATGGTGCTCGGCTACGGCTGGATGCTCGATAACAACATCGACAACCAGAATGCGCGCAACAGCTTCATGGAAGGCAAGATCGCTGAGCTCGATACCAAAATCGCCGAGATCGCCCAGCTCGAGCAGCAGCGCAAAGACCTGGAAGAGCGGATGGCGCTCATCCAGGAGCTGCAGGGTAACCGCCCGGTAATCGTGCGCGTCTTCGATGAGATGGTACGGACCCTCTCGAAAGGCGTGCACTACCAGAAGCTCGAGATGGCTTCCGGCAACATCAAAGTCGAGGGCACCGCCGAGTCCAACAATCGGATCTCGGCGCTCATGCGTAATCTCGACGAGTCCGACTGGTTCGCCAGCCCGAATCTGCGCAGTATCAAGGAAGATCCGGAGAACTCCGACTATGGGGCTCAGGCCAGCACCTTCGATCTGACGTTCGTTCAGCACGATCCGAACAAGACCGAAGAGGAGGGCGACTAATGGCCATGCAGGACACCCTCGAACAGCTCCAGAACTTCGACATCAATGATCTGGACTTCAACAACATCGGCTCCTGGCCGGGCCCGGTTAAGGCCATCCTCATGGCGCTGGCGCTTCTGCTCGTGTTGGGCGGCGGCTACTACTTCTACTTGAATGACAAGGAGGTGGTGCTGGAGAGAGCCGAAGCTAAGGAAGTGGACCTTCGTCGCGACTTTGAGGTGAAGGCTGAAAAGGCGGCCAACCTGGAAAAGTATCGTGAGCAGAAAGCACAGATGGAAGCTACCTTTGGCGCACTTCTGAAGCAGCTGCCGCAGGACACGGAAGTGCCCGGGCTCCTCGACGACATTACCCGTGCGGCGCTCGACAGTGAGCTCACCATCGAGAGCATCGATCTGCAGCAGGAACGCCAGCTCGAGTTCTACGTTGAGCTGCCCATCGACATCGTCGTGGAAGGCAGCTACCACAAGATCGGTACCTTCATCAGCGGCGTTGCCGCGCTCTCCCGGATCGTCACGCTCCACGACTTCACGCTCGAGCCTCAGGGTTCGCCGCTGAATCTGAAGCTGAAGATCCTGGCCAAGACCTACCGGTATCTGGATGAGGAAGCATGATGCGCTTACCAGGAATTAAGCCCATCCCGAAAGTCGGAGCGCTCCTTGTTGCCGGCAGCCTGCTCGCAGGCTGCGGCGGCAGCGATTACTCCGACCTGCAGGTGTTCATGGACGAGGTGAATGCACGACCGGCGCCGCCGATCCAGCCGCTGAAGAGCTTCACACCTGCGGAACCTTTTGCCTATGAGGCGATGAGTCTGCGCAGCCCCTTTGAGCCGCCCGTGGTCGTTCGACCCACGGAGCGACCCAAGGGTCCGCAGGTCAAGCCGAACCCGAACCGGGTGAAGCAGTATCTGGAGCAGTACACGATCGCTTCGCTCTCCATGGTCGGCACCCTGTCGCAGGGTCCCTCCATGTACGCGCTCATTCAGGATTCTGATGGAGGCGTGCACCGGGTGCAGCAGGGCGATTACATGGGCACTGATCACGGACAGATTCAGTCAATTAATGAGGCGAACATCGAGCTCGTCGAGATTATCCCTGATGGTACTGGCAGCTGGGTGCAGCGCATCCGGACCGTATGTATCCCTGGGAGGAGACAGAGGATGAAAACAATGAGTATTGAGAACGGCCGTCTGGCGCGCTGGATTGCGCGGCCGCTCCTGGTGGCTGCGGCCCTCGGGTTTGCCTTGCCTGGCTGGGCAGCAAACATTGAAGGGGTGGAGTTCTCTTCGCTCCCCGGCGACAAGACCGAAATCCGCCTGACCTTCGACGGCCCGCCGCCGGAGCCGACGGGCTATACGATCGAGCAGCCTGCCCGCATCGTGCTGGATATGCCCGGTGTGGCTTCCACCCTCGAAGAGAAGCATCACAATCTCGGCATCGGTAATGCTCGACGCGTTTCGATCATCTCGACGAAAGACCGCACCCGCGCCATCGTGAATCTCACGGAGCTCGTGGCCTACGAGACCGATATCGAGGGCAATACGCTTTATCTCATGGTGGGTGGCGGCTCCGCCCAGGGTGTGCCGACGCAGCAGAGCTTTGCCAGCGCCAGCGACACGACGGTTGCCGACACGACCATCACCGATTCGCAGATCACCGGCGTCGATTTCCGCCGCAGCGAAGACGGTGACGGTCGTATCGTCATCGAGCTGTCCAATCCGAAGGCGCCCGTCAACGTGTCCAAAGAGGGCACCAAGGTCAAAGTACAGGTCCGCAACACCGACCTCCCGAGCGAGTTCCGTCGTCGCCTCGACGTCACGGACTTTGCGACCCCGGTGCAGATTGTCGACGCGCTCCAGGAAGGGGACCACACGACGTTCACTATTACTGCTGCCGGCGACTACGACTATCTCGCTTACCAGGCCGACAACACGCTGACGGTCAACGTGAACGCCCTGACGGCCGAAGAAATCGAGGAACGTCAGGATGTTTTCAAGTTCTCCGGCGAAAAGCTGTCCCTGAACTTCCAGGACATCGAAGTCCGCTCCGTGCTGCAGCTCATTGCTGACTTCACGGATCTGAACCTCGTCGCCAGCGACACGGTCAGCGGCCGTATCACCCTTCGTCTGAAGAACGTCCCCTGGGATCAGGCCCTCGAGCTGATTCTCAAGACCAAGGGTCTCGATCAGCGTCAGGTGGGTAACGTCCTCCTGGTTGCACCGGCGGCTGAGATTGCCGCTCGGGAGAAGCTCGAGCTCGAGAATCAGAAACAGATCTCCGAGCTTGCGCCGCTGCAGACCGAGTTCATCCAGGTGCGCTACGCGAGCGCCACGCAGCTGTTCGATCTCTTCAACAACGCCGCCGGCTCCGAGCAGTCCGTGCTTTCCGAAAGGGGCAGCGTGATCGTCGACGAGCGTACAAACGCGATCATCCTGACGGACACGGCAGACCGTCTGCAGGAGTTCCGCAAGGTCATCAATCAGCTGGATATTCCAGTCCGTCAGGTGCTCATCGAAGCCCGCATCGTGACCGCAAGCGACAACTTCTCGGAAGATCTCGGTATCCGCTGGGGTGGCGCGCATCTCTCGCAGAAGTCGAGCACCCGTTTCAATAAGCTCGGCGGCTCGCTCACGACTCTGAACGATCTGCAGGACGCCATTGTCAGCGGTGGTCAGGGAGAGGTGTCTTCTCCCGAGTACCTTGCTGTCGACCTGGGTGTTACCAAAGAGGGTGCGAGTTCCTTCGGTATCGGTGTCACCGGCGCCGGCTATCTGCTCGATCTCGAGCTGTCGGCCCTGGCGGCCGATGGCCACGCTGAAGTGGTTGCCCGGCCGAAGGTGATCACCGCCGACAAGAATCCGGCGATCATCGAATCCGGTACGGAGATTCCTTTCCAGGAAGCAACCAGCTCCGGCGCCACGGCGACCTCCTTCAAGGATGCAACGCTCGCCCTCGAGGTCACCCCGCAGATCACGCCTGACGATCGCATCATCATGGAGCTGAACGTCAAGCAGGATACGGTGGGTCAGATCTTCAACGGGGTACCGTCGATCGACACGAACCAGATCGAAACTCAGGTCCTCGTCGACAACGGCCAGACGGTTGTCCTCGGTGGTATCTTCACCACGGACAAGCAGCTGTCCACGACGAAGACGCCGTTCCTTGGCGATCTGCCCTACGCGGGCCGTCTCTTCCGCCGCACGGAAGAGCGTGACGACAAGACGGAGCTGCTGATCTTCATCACGCCGCGCATCATCCAGGAGAGCCTGACCTCGCTTTGATCAGGCTCTAAGGCGCCTTCGAGACGGCCGGCCAGCCGTACTCGAAGCGAATGCGGGAAGCGACTAAACTAGCGGCGCCAAACGGCGCCGCTTTCTTTTGCCTGATGAAAAGGCAAGGGCAGGCCCAGCGACGCCACCCGTTCATCCGTCGTTGTCCGGAGTAGCCCGGTTCCCGCCTCACGAACCCATGAGCAAGCAGAACGTCTATCTGGTCGGCCTGATGGCCGTGGGTAAAAGCACGGTGGGGCGTATGCTGGCCCAGCAGCTTGGCTACCGCTTCTACGATACTGACCACGTCATTGAAGAACGGGCCGGGGCAGACATCGCCTGGATCTTCGACGTGGAAGGGGAAGAAGGATTCCGTGACCGGGAAACGCAGGTGCTCGAAGAGCTGTCTCAGCTGGAGGGTGTGGTGATCGCTACCGGCGGTGGCGCCGTGCTCCGGGAACAGAATCGGAAGTGCCTCGCCAGCCGGGGCTGCGTCGTGCACCTGGACAGTCCGCTGGAGCGGCTCCTGGAACGTACCCAGAAAGACCGCAAACGCCCCCTGCTGCAGGAGGGCAACCCGGAGGAGACGCTGGCCCGTCTGCAGTTCGAGCGGGAGCCCCTCTACAGCGAGGTGGCAGACTATCGATTCGTGACCGATCGTCAGGGCCCGAAACACCTCGTGCGTAGCATTGTCAGTAAGCTGGAGGAAGACGGCGTCCTGTGAAGATCGATCGCAAACTCACCGTTGCTCTCGGCGAACGCAGCTATCCCATCTACATCGGCCGCGGGCTGCTCACCGAGGCAGACGTTCTGCGCCAGCATCTTCGTGGCAGTCAGGTAGCCGTGATCACCAACGAGGTCGTGGCGGAGCTGGCCCTGCCGGCGCTCCTCGAACGTCTCGAGGAAAGCAACGTTCGCGTCAGCGTCATGACCCTGCCGGACGGTGAAGGAGAAAAAAGTCTCGCGAACTATGCGGCAATCATGGATTTTCTGGTCAAGGAGCGGCTCAATCGGACGACCACGCTGATCGCCCTTGGCGGCGGTGTCGTCGGTGACATCACCGGCTTCGCGGCAGCCACCTATCAGCGCGGCGTCGACTTCATCCAGATTCCCACCACGCTGCTGTCACAGGTCGATTCCTCCGTGGGCGGCAAGACGGCCGTTAACCATCCGGAAGGTAAGAACCTGATTGGTGCCTTCCACCAGCCGGTGGCCGTGCTTGCCGATCTGGGCCTGCTCGGCACCCTGCCGCCGCGGGAATATGCCGCCGGCATTGCTGAAGTGATCAAGTACGGGGTGATTGCCGACGGCGATTTCTTCGCCTGGCTCGAAGGGAATGTGGATGCGCTGCGGGCCCAGCACCCGGAGGTGCTGGCGCACACGGTCGCCGTGTCCTGTCAGGTGAAGGCCGATGTGGTGGCCGAGGATGAGCGTGAAGGCGGTATCCGGGCGATCCTCAACTTCGGTCATACCTTCGGTCACGCCATCGAAGCGCTGACGGGCTACAGGCAGTATCTCCACGGCGAAGCCGTCGCCATTGGCATGGTCATGGCCGCCGATTACTCGGCCCGAGCCGGTCTCCTCGAACCCGCGGAAGCCCGCCGGGTGAAAGACCTCGTTGCCGCCTTCGACCTGCCCGTTGCGGCGCCGGGACTCGCTGCCGATGCCATGCGCGGTGCCATGGGCATGGATAAAAAGGTCGTGGACGGCACGCTGCGCCTGGTGCTCGCCCGGCGTCTCGGTGAAGCCTTCGTTTCCGATGCCATCGATACGGCAAAACTCGATGCCACCCTCAAGGCCGGGGAGGCGCTCTGTGGCTGAGGTGGAACGCTCCTTCCTGGGCCTCACGCACAACCCGTTTGTGGAGCCGCATCGCGGCTTCTTCGATCGGGGAGGGCGCAAAACCCAGCTCGAGCAGCTGCGTCATCTGAGTGAGTGGTCGCGGCGGGTACTGCTCGTTACCGGTCCGGAAGGCGTCGGAAAAACCACCCTTTACCGCGAGCTCGCCGCGACGCTCGAGCCGAGGGTTAAGGCGGCCCGCATTCACGCCGGCCTGGTCAACACGGGGCGGGAGGTTCTGTCTGCCGTCGCTCAGGGCTTTGGCGTAGCCGTGCCGGCAGATGCGAACCTGCAGCTCCTGGATCACGAAATCATCAGTCACGTTGAGGCACAGTCCGAAGGGGGCGAGCGTACCTGCCTCGTGCTCGTGGATGATGCCCATCTGCTCGACAACAAAGCCGTGGATGAGCTCGTTGGTCTGGCTCATCGATCCGCGCTGCATCTCGTCCTCTTCGGCGAAGTCCGCATGGTGCCCGCCATCGAGCGTGTGGCGAGCGGCAAAGGCGTCGGCTGGCAGGAACTCAGGCTCACCGGCTACGGCGATGCCGATGCGCGCGACTATCTCGAGTGGCGCTTCCAGCAGGCGAAGTACCGCGGCCGTATTCCTTTTGCAGACAGTGAAGTCAGAGATCTCATCAAGCTCTCGGAGGGATTGCCGGGGCGTATGAACCAGATGGCCAACGTATTGCTGGTTAAGCTCGAAGCCGGCGAAGGTGCGCCGGGGACCGGCGCTTTCCCGAAAGCGCACGGAGTGATGCTGGCGCTGCTGGTGGCTGTTGTGGCGCTGCTCTACCTCCTGTTCGCCGATGAGTCGTCGGAGCCGGTCGACGGCACGACGGTCGCGGAGCTGGAGGTGCCTTACGCGTCCGCGTCGACGACCTCAGGATCGGGCAGTCGCCCCACCGGTACCGACACTGCCGATACGATGGCCGGGGTGCCAGCCATCGGGCAATCGTCCATGACAGGAGCGGAGACCGAGTCGGCGGCTGGCGGCGAGACCCCGGCAGCCGAAGATCGGGATGCGGAAGCGTCTCTGGCGTTGGAAGACCGCTTGGCGGATTCAGAGGATGAGCTTCCCCAGGTCGCCGGAGGCACAGCGCTGACCGAACCGTCCGCCCTTGAACCTGACGTCACCGCCGAGCCTGTCGTCGACGCAGAAGAGGAGGCGGCGGCTGCGGGCAGCCCGGTGGCTGCAGCCACGGCACCTGCAAGCGATCCGTCGTCGAACGCCGATGCGGCGCCGCCTCCAGCGGTTGAGCCGGCGGAGGAGGCGGTTGTTACTCAGGATCCGCGGCCGGATCCGGAGCCCCTTTCGACGACGCCCGCGTTCGAGACACCGGCGGGCGTCCGCGATGGACGCTGGCTCCTCGAGCAGAATCCCGCGTACTTCACGCTGCAGCTCGTCACGGTCTCTGCCGCCGACAGGGCGGCGGCCTTCGTCGGGGAGCAGCAGGATCCCCGGGAGTTCGCCATCTACCAGCTGCAACGTGACGGCCGCACCCTGCACGTCGTGCTCTATGGCCTGTTCAGCTCCAGGGCGGCTGCCGAGCGCGCGGCCGCCAATCTTCCGCCAGGACTCGGCAACGTGCAGCCCTGGATCCGCCCGCTGGAGCAGGTGCAGACGGCGGCGCGGACGGCGCTCTATCAGTAACCGGTCTCAAGCGGCGGGTTGCTGGTAAAAGCGCCGGACGAGACGCAGCTCACCTTCAGCCTGTGATCCCTTCGGCGGTGGTTCCGCCGCCCTTCCGCTAGCGTGCGGGTTTACGGTTCTCTTTTTTTCTGTGTGCCGGCTTTTCGCTGCACGATTCGGGATGAGCCCGGATGAGTGGAACCGACCTTGCGAGCACGGGAGGTGTGTATGAGGTCTATGGTATTGGTTGGAGTTGCAGCGTTGTTCTTGAGCGGCTGCGCCGGTAACTCAGTCAGTGAAAGCCAGTGCGCCGTCGGCGACTGGGAAACGATCGGCTACCGGGATGGTGTCAACGGTCAGCGCAGCACGCGGCTTCTGGCCCATCAGGATGCCTGCATGAAGCACGGTTTCAGCCCGGACCGGGAAGAGTACATGCTCGGCTGGGAGCAGGGTGTGCGTGAATACTGCGACCCGAACAACGGCTTCCACATCGGCTCGCGCGGTGGCAATCATGCCAACGTGTGCCCCTCGGATCTGAAGGCCGGATTCCTCGCCGCCTATCGGGATGGCAAAACGCTCTACGATGCGCGCCTCGCGGTCTCGAACCTCGAGTGGGAAATCGACCAGAAAACCAATCGCCTCGCGGAGGTGAAGTCGCAGATCGTCTCTGTGGCTGCCGCCCAGCTCAGCACCGAGCTCACGGCTGCGGAACGGATCGAACTCGGCGATCAGCTCCGACGCCTCTATGAGGAACAGGAGACGTTGAAGGACGAGATTCCCGAGCTCGAGGCCAGACTGGCTGACAAATCCCGGGAACTCGATCGTCTGAATCGTGCCATGGCGGCGCTGACGCCCGTTGTCGGTTCTTAGGGGTGGTCGTGTCTAGCTCGATGAGAAGCCCCCTGGGCACTGTGGCTGCCCTTACCCTGGTCTGTCTGATGGTCAGCTTCAGCGGACCACTCAGGGCCGATACGACGAAGCAGATCGTCGATGGGAGCAGCCCCGAAGCGCTGGTGAACATCATTCAGGACATGGGCTATCGCGCATCCCTTGAAACGGACAGCGAAGGCGATCCGATGATCCGCTCGAGCGTCGGCGGCACGCAGTTTGCCGTCGTGTTCTATGGCTGCAACGATGACCACCGCGATTGTCAGATCGTGCTCTTCAAGGCCGGCTATGAGCTGAACGACAAGGTTGGGCTCGACGTGATCAATCAGTGGAACGCCACCCGACTCTTCGGTCGCGCCTACCTCGACGAGGTGAGCGATCCCTGGATCGAGCTGGTGCTGAACATGCAGGGCGGGGTCACCCGGTCTCAGTTCGAGCGCACCTTCGAATGGTGGGAAACGTCCGTTGGCGAATTCGAGGACGAGATCGGCGTCTGATGCTGGCACTCAAGCCGGTCGAGCCCATGCGCCTGGCGGCCGGGATGCCGCAGCACCCCGGCTTCAGACAGCCCCTCAGGGCAGCTGCGTGGATCCCATGAGGAAGCGATCGATTTCCCGCGCCGCTTCTCGACCCTCATTGATCGCCCGTACCACGAGCGACTGACCGCGGCGGCAGTCACCAGCGGCGAAAACCTTTTCCACGTTCGTGCCATAGTCGCCGTACTCGGCTTTGTAGTTAGAGCGCTCGTCGTATTCGAGACCGAGCACGTCTGATGCGGCGTGCTCCGGCCCGAGGAAACCCATGGCGAGAAAAACGAGGTCCGCGGGCCATTCCCTTTCGCTGCCGGGGATGTTCTCGAACTTACCGTCCTTCATCTCCACCGCCACGGTGCGCACCGCTTTGAGGTTGCCGCTGTCATCCCCGACAAACTCCGTGGAAGAGATCGAGTACACCCGCGGGTCGTCCCCAAAGCGCTCGGCGGCCTCCTGGTGCCCGTAGTCGGTCCGGTAGATTTTCGGCCAGGTGGGCCAGGGATTGTTCGGCGCGCGATCGGCCGGCGGCTGCGGAAAGAGCTCGAAGTTGACGAGGCTCTTGCAGCCGTGGCGCAGGGAGGTGCCGATGCAGTCCGTGCCCGTGTCGCCGCCGCCGATGACAATCACGTGTTTGTCCTTGGCGGAGATGTAGGCGCCGTCTTCGTGGCCACTGTCGAGCAGGCTCTTCGTGTTGGCGGTGAGGAAATCCATGGCGAAGTGCACGCCCTTCAGTTCCCGGCCGGGGATCGGCAGATCGCGCGGCACTGTGGCGCCGGTGGCGAGGAGCACGGCGTCGTGTTCGTCGTGCAGTGCCTTGCCGCTCAGGGTGCCATTGCTGCCATCGCCGATGGCCGTGCCCGTGACGAAGCTGATGCCTTCTTCTTTCAGGAGATTGATCCGCCGGTCGACGACCTCGGTCTTGTCGAGCTTCATGTTCGGAATGCCGTACATGAGCAGGCCGCCGATCCGGTCGGCGCGTTCATAGACCGTGACGCTGTGGCCAGCCTTGTTGAGCTGGTCGGCGGCAGAGAGCCCTGCCGGGCCGGATCCGACGATGGCGACGGTTTTTCCAGTCCGCTTCACCGGCGGGTTCGGTACGATCCAGCCCTCCGCGTAGCCGCGGTCGACGATGGCCATCTCGATGTTCTTGATGGTCACGGCGGGATCGGTAATGCCGAGCACGCAGGCGCCTTCGCAGGGCGCCGGGCAGACGCGTCCGGTGAATTCCGGGAAGTTGTTGGTCTTGTGCAGCCGATCCAGGGCCTCACGCCACTGGCCCCGGTAAACGAGATCGTTCCATTCCGGAATCAGATTGTGGATCGGACAGCCTTCACCGGACTGGCAGAAGGGCACGCCGCAATCCATACAACGGGCGCCCTGAGTGGCCAGGCGGTTGACGTCGTGTTCCGTGTAGATCTCCTGGAAGTCGAGCAGCCGGGCTGCCGCATCCCGGTAGGGGGCCGGGTTGCGATCGAATTCCATGAATCCAGTAACTTTTCCCATGTTCTGATCCGTTCTCAGCCAGCGTTGGCGACTGTCCGTCGCTCTTCGAGTACGCGCTTGTAATCCGTGGGCATGACCTTCACGAACTCGCCCAGGGACTGGCTCCAGTTTTCCAGCACCCGACGCGCTACCGGTGAATCCGTGTAGTTGTGGTGCTTCTCGATGAGGGCCTTCAATTCGGCGATGTCTTCCGGGGCCTCCATGGCTTCCAGCTCAACCATCTCCATGTTGCACTGGCGAGCGAACTGGCCTTCCGGGTCCCAGATGTAGGCAATGCCGCCGCTCATGCCCGCGGCGAAATTGCGCCCGGTGGGTCCGAGGATGACCACGCGACCGCCGGTCATGTACTCACAGCCGTGGTCACCAACACCCTCAACGACGGCGGCGGCACCGGAGTTGCGCACGCAGAAACGCTCCGCGGCCACACCGCGGAAGTAGCACTCACCGCTCGTGGCGCCGTAGAGCACGACGTTGCCGATGAGGATGTTCTCTTCGGCTTTGAAAGGGCTTTCCTTCGGCGGATAGATGACGATGCGACCTCCGGACAGACCTTTACCCACGAAGTCGTTGGCATCACCTTCCACTTCGAGGGTCACACCCTTCGCGAGCCAGGCGCCGAAGCTCTGCCCGGCGCTGCCGTGGAATTTGAAGTGCAGGGTTTCGTCCGGAAGCATCTCCGGACCCACTTCACGAATGATCAGGTTCGACAGCATGGCGCCGACGACCCGATTCGTGTTCACGATCGTCAGCTCGTCGTAGAGCTTCTCCCCGGAACGAATGGCCGGCAGGGCAAGCTCCATGAGTTCGTTGTCGATGGCGGAACCGAGCTGGTGGTCTTGTTCGTGAATGGCGTAGCTGCCGAGGAACTCCGCCGGCTCTTCTGCCGGAGTGAGGAGTTCCGTGAGGTCGAGACCCTTCGCCTTCCAGTGGTCGACGGCGGCATCCACGTGGAGCGCATCAACGCGACCGACCATGTCGTTGACGGTGCGGAAGCCGAGCTCGGCCATGATGGTGCGCAGTTCCTTGGCCACCATGAACAGGTAGTTCACGACGTGTTCGGGCTCTCCGGCGAATTTCTTCCGAAGCGCCGGGTCCTGCGTCGCGATACCCACCGGACAGGTGTTCAGGTGGCACTTGCGCATCATGATGCAGCCGAGGGCAATGAGCGGCGCCGTTGCGAAACCGAACTCTTCGGCACCGAGCAATGCGGCAACGGCGACGTCGCGGCCGGTTTTCAGCTGGCCGTCCGTCTGCAGCACAACGCGGCTGCGCAGGTTGTTGAGCACCAGGGTCTGATGGGTCTCGGCGATGCCGAGCTCCCAGGGCACACCCGCATGTTTGATGGAAGTCAGCGGCGATGCCCCGGTACCGCCGGTATCGCCGGCGATGACCAGGTGATCGGCGCGGGCCTTGGTTACGCCTGCCGCAACCGTGCCGACACCGATTTCCGCCCCGAGCTTGACGCTGATCCGGGCCTCGGGATTGGCGTTCTTCAGGTCGTGGATCAGCTGAGACATGTCCTCGATGGAGTAGATGTCATGGTGCGGCGGCGGGCTGATCAGGCCTACGCCCGGCGTCGAATGGCGGATGCTGGCGATGATGTCGTCAACCTTGTGACCGGGCAGCTCGCCGCCTTCGCCGGGCTTCGCGCCCTGAATGATCTTGATCTGGATCTCATCGGCGTTAGTCAGGTAGTTGATCGTTACCCCGAAGCGGCCGCTGGCGACCTGCTTGATGGCGCTGCGCTTCGAATCGCCGTTGGCCAGCGGGATGAAGCGCGCCGGGTCCTCGCCGCCTTCGCCGGTGTTGGACTTGCCACCGAGACGGTTCATGGCGATGGCCAGCGACTCGTGCGCCTCGGCGCTGATGGAGCCGAAGCTCATGGCGCCGGTGGCGAAGCGTTTGACGATCTCCTTCTCCGGCTCCACCGCATCGAGGGGGATCGCGCCGCCGTTGGCGCCGGCTTTGAAGGAGAGCAGTCCACGGAGCATGCTTTTCTTCGTGGACTCTTCGTTCACGTGCTTCGCGAACTGCCAGTAGGCGTCTTCGTTGTTGGCGCGGGCGGCCACCTGCAGATTGGCAATGGCCTCCGGGTCCCACATGTGGGTGTCGCCGTGGCGGCGCCAGTGGAAGTCGCCGGGATTGGGCAACACGGCGACGTTGGCCGCGCGGCTCGGATAACCCAGCTGATGGCGGTGCTGCATTTCTTCGGCGAGCACGTCGAGCCCTGCACCCTGAACCCGGGAGGCGGTACCGACGAAGGCGCGGGCGATGACGTGTTCTGCCAGGCCGACGGCCTCGAAAATCTGCGCGCCTTTATAGGACTGCAGCGTCGAGATCCCCATCTTGGCCATGACCTTGAGCATGCCCTTGGCGGTGCCTTTCCGGTAAGCGGCGACGACGTCGTCGTCGGACTGAATGTGTGAGGCACCGTCGAGATAACCCTTCCGGCGTGAATCCCAGAGCGCTTCGAAGGCGAGGTAGGGATTGATGGCGTCGGCGCCGTAGCCCACGAGCAGGCAGTGGTGGTGCACTTCCCGGGCTTCCCCGGACTCGAGAATGATGCCGATCTGCGTGCGGTTTTCCTGCTTTACCAGGTGATGGTGCACGGTACCCACGGCGAGCAGCGAGCTGATCGGTACGTGGTCGACGTCGACCTTGCGGTCCGAGAGGATGATCAGGCTGTAGCCTTCGGCGATGGCGGCGCTCGCTTCCGCAGAGATCCGATCCAGCGCTGCCGTCAGCCCTGCCTTGCCGGACTCGGCCGGGAAGGTGATGTCGATGACCTGACTTTTCCAGCCGCGGTGGTTCATGTGCTTGAGGGCCGCCAGCTCCTCGTTCGACAGGATCGGGTGCGGCACGCGCAGGCGATGACAGTGGCCCTCTTCGGTGTCGAGGAGGTTCTGCTCAGGCCCGATGTAGCAGTTCAGGGCCATGATCACCTCTTCCCGGATCGAATCGATGGCCGGGTTGGTGACCTGGGCGAAGCGCTGCTTGAAGTAGTCGTAGATCATCCGCGGCTTCTCGGACATGACCGCGAGGGCGGCGTCATTGCCCATGGAGCCGAGGGGATCCCGGAGTTCGGTGACGAGCGGCTGCAGCATGATCTGCATGGTCTCGACGGTGTAACCGAAGGCCTGCATGCGCGGCGTCAGGGTTTCCGAGTCGAAGCCGTGGCACTCGCGGTCCGTATCGAGATCGGCGAGGTCAATGCGCTGGCGATCCAGCCACTCTTTATAAGGACGTGCTGCTGCCCACTCGCTCTTGATCTCTTCGTCCGGAATCATCCGGCCGGCTTCGAAATCGATGAGGAAGATGCGGCCCGGTTGCAGGCGTCCCTTCTCGATGACCGTGGCCGGGTCCACCTGCACCGTGCCGACTTCTGAGGCCATGATGCACTTGTCGTCGTTGGTGATGTAGTAGCGCGACGGCCGCAGACCGTTCCGGTCGAGGACGGCGCCAATATAGGTGCCGTCCGTGAAGGCGATGGAGGCGGGACCATCCCAGGGTTCCATGAGGCAGGAGTTGTATTCGTAGAAGGCCCGCTTCGCCTCGTCCATGGTGGGGTGCTGCTGCCAGGCTTCCGGAATCATCATGAGCACGGCTTCCTGAAGCTTGCGGCCGCTCATGAGGAGGAACTCGAGCACGTTGTCGAAGGTGCCTGAGTCGGAGCAGTCGGGCTCGACGATCGGGTAGAGCTTCCGGATCTCATCGCCGAAGAGCTCCGATTCCAGCTTGCCCTGCCGGGCGTTCATGGAATTCACATTGCCGAGCAGCGTGTTGATTTCGCCGTTGTGGCTCATGAAGCGGTTCGGCTGAGCCCGATCCCAGGACGGGAAGGTGTTCGTGGAGAAGCGCGAGTGCACCATGGCCAGATGCGACTCGAAGTCCTTGTCCTGCAGATCCGGATAGAAGAGCGGTACCTGATCGGGTGTGAGCATGCCCTTATAGATGATGACCTTCGAGGACAGGCTGCAGACGTAGAAGGCTTTCCGCTCTGTGAGGTTCTCATCGCCGCGGAGCCGGTGTGTGGCGTGCTTGCGGATCAGATAGAGCTTGCGCTCGAAGTCGTCACCGGACACGCCTTCGGCGCCGATGAAAAGCTGGGCGAAGGTCGGCATGGCCGCGCGGGCGGCGTTACCGATGCCGGCGCCGTCCGGATGCACGGGCAGATCCCGCCAGCCGACGAGGCGCTGACCGGCGGCCTCGATTTCCGCTTCCAGCACGGCTTTACAGTGGGCGCGGGCCGTCTCGTCGTTCGGCAGGAAGACGTTGCCGACGCCGAACTGGCCTGCCTCGGGCAGGGTGACGCCGAGCTTGCTGCTCGCAATCTTATTCAGAAATTTGTGCGGCAGGCCGAGTAGAATCCCCGCGCCGTCGCCGGTGTTTTTCTCATAGCCAACCCCGCCGCGGTGCTCCATGCAGCAGTTCATGCCGAGCGCATCTTCCACGATTGAGCGGCTGGGACGGCCTTTGATGTCGCAGATGAAACCGACGCCGCAGCTGTCTTTCTCGTTGGCGGGATCGTACAGGCCCTGTCTCGCCGGGAAACGGGTCAGCGCTTCGGGCGCGGTCTGCCCGGCTGAGTTTTCCTGACCGTCGTCGACGCGACCGGACACATTCTGGCTGCTGCGGTTCTCAATCATCTCTCTTTCCAGTTGCGCAGGCGCACACATCGCTCCTGCAGAGGGACCCGTTAAGGCGGCACGAAGATAGCCGTCTGCTCGCGAAAACCGAGCTTGCGATGACGTTGGGTTGAGTCCGCCGGGCTTAGCTAACTGCTTGTTTTTATTATTTTTATCGGGCCGCGAAAGGGCGGACGGACGATGCTATTTTCGCGCGAGGGACGGAACATCTCAAAAATGGGCCGGACAATCAAGTTCGCCGCGGGGTACGTCAGTGCGGCGTCACCGGGTGCTCGGGCGGGGCGCCCGGGCCTCGCACCGGCCTTTCGCCGAAGGGGAGCCGCTGCCTATAGTTGTGTCTTTCCCGTGTGAGGCAGGCTGGGTGAGCGGTGTTGGATAAAGGCAGACGAGGAATCGGCCCGCTGCTGCTCGCAGGCGCCATGGCGCTGACCGGCTGCGGGGAAGCGGCACCCGTCGCGGCGGAGCGCTACGTCGCGACCGACCGTCTCGCAACGCAGATGCTCGATAACCTCGGCGATCCAGCGACGATCACGGTGATTGCGGATATCGATCACTCCCGACTGGCCTTCGAAGCCGGCTCAGTCATGGGCCCGTCGCGCGTGCTGCTTTTGTCGGAGCCGACCCTCGAGAGCCGACTCGTGGCGACTGACCCGCGCATCGGTCTGGATCTGCCGTTCCGGATCCTCGCCTTCGAGTCCCCCGGGGACGCGCGACAGAGCAAGGTGATCTGGAATGACTTCGGCTATCTGGCGTCGCGTTATGAACTGACACCCGACGTTGTCGCCACTTTGGGCCCGCGTTATGAAGCCCTTGCCGCAAGAGTCACCGCCGGTCTGCCGGAAGAAGCCATTCGTCGTTTTGCCGATGACACCATGCAGCCTTCAGGGATCGTCACCCTCGAGAGCCCTTATGCAGCCGACGAGACTCTGCGGCGGATCCGGGACGCGATCGGCTCCCAGGAGGACGTGCTGAGCTTCGGTGAGGTCGACTTCCAGGAGAACGCCCGCGCGCTCGGCGTTGCGACCCGGTTTGCGCACCTGCTGCTCTTTGGTGCGCCTGGTCCGGGAGGTGCAGCCATGGTCGATGCACCCAGCCTTGGCCTGGACGGCTTCTGTCAGAAACTCCTGGTCTGGGAAGATGCGGCAGGAGACATTTTCGTTTCCTTCAACGACCTGCCGGCCCTGGCGCGCAGGCAGCAGGTGGACGGCCCCCTCGCCCTCAGGGTCATCAACTTCAGGCTCGAGCAGCTCTTCGCAGGGGCGCTGGCTGACTAATGGCTGGACGAGTAATGGAAAGGAGCCTCAGGCGCCGATGACGAAGGAACGCTGGTTTCTGCTGGTCGCTGCCCTCGGCCTCATCCCGATCGCCCTTGCCTACGGGGTGGTCCCTTCGGAGACGGCGCCGCTCCTCTACGGCATCGAAGTGGCTGAGCCAAGCCTCAAGCATGTTTTCAGGGCGGTGATGGGCCTCTACCTGGCAACGGCGGCCTTCTGGTTGGCGGGGGTGCTCGTGGAGCGGCTTCAGACCGCCGCGCTCTACAGTCTGGTCGTGTTCATGTTCGGTATTGCGGCTGGGCGAGCCTTGAGTCTGCTCCTCGACGGCGTTCCCAGTCCGCTGCTCCTGGTCTACCTGCTGCTGGAAATTAGTTTCGGCTCCCTCGGTGTGGCGCTGCTGCGGCGCAGCCGGAGCTATCTGGAGACGCGATACCAGTAGTCGTAGGTAGTCGTGAAACCATACTTGGCGTACAGACTCCGAGCGGGGTCGTTGCTCGCCACCATCTGCAGGTAGGCGGTTGCAGCGCCCCGCTGCCGTCCCCAGCGGAGCAGTTCGTTCACGATGTCCGCCGCGTGGCCCCGCCCCCGGTGATCCGGGTGGGTGAAGATGTCGAAGAGGCCGACCAGGTGCTGTTCGCGAACGGCAAGGCCGCAGGCCAGCGGACCTTCCCCGGACTCGACCACGAGGTAGGCGCATTCGTTCTGGATGCCCTTGAGAATGGCCCCGTGCAGCAGCCGTGCCGGTTCCGGCATGTCGGTCAGGGCGGCGTAGGCTTCCAGCCAGCTCTCTCTGGTGAGCTGACGGGTTTCGATCCGAGCGCGCGCTGCCCGCACCGGCCTGGCTTCTGCCAGCGGTGCGGTCAGGACCTCCGTTGGATCGACCCGGTCGTAACCCCGTTCGTCGAGGTAGGCGTCCAGAGCCTCGCAATCGGTAATCGACGTCAGCCGGAAAATGGTCTGCAGACGCTCTCTGGCGTAGAGGTTCTCGCAATGCCGAACCTTGTCTGCCATGGGTTCGAGAACAGGGTATAAAGGCACGATTGAGTTGGCCCGCTTGGTGAAGCCGTTGGAGAAGCGGAGCAGCCAGCCGTCGAGCAGCAGCTGGCGCAGTGCCGGCCAGGCGTTGAGCGACGCCTCTTCGATGCGGCGCGCGGCACTGATTTCTGGAGTCATGAACGGGTTCCCGGGGCTTCGATCCGACGATAACAGCACCACCCGCTTAAGAAACACGGAAAACGTAGCAAGAGCCCACCATGGCCGAGCCCAGAGACCGCTATCCCATTGTCGTCCACGTCCTCGTCTGGCAGGAGGGTCGCATGGCGATGCTGAAACGGGCGAACACGGGCTTCATGGACGGGTACTTTGCGCTCCCGGGCGGCCATCAGGATCAGGGAGAAAGTGTCTCGGCCGCCGCCATGCGCGAGTGTCAGGAAGAACTTGGCATCGACGTGGAACACCTCGAACCGGTCTGCGTATTGCCGTACAAGTCCGGACGCCACCAGGGCGTGAACTTCGTCTTTTCCTGTGAACGTTACAGCGGCGTTCCAACTATCAACGAGCCGGACCTCTTCTCTGAGCTCGTCTGGGTGAGCGCCGATACACTTCCGGAGCCGCTCGCGCACTGGATTCCGACGGCTCTCGCCCTTTATACGGAAGGCGGTTGGTATCAGGAATTAGCCTGGGATTAGCCGGCGAGTTTTCTTACAATGCGCGCCCCTTTTCGGACACCTGACCTCGAGGAGAATGCTCCATGAAAGCACCGGTGCGAGTTACCGTCACAGGCGCCGCCGGCCAGATCGGCTATGCGCTGCTATTCCGAATCGCTTCCGGCGAGATGCTTGGCAAGGACCAGCCGGTGATCCTCCAGCTCCTCGAAATTACGCCGGCCCTCGACGCGCTCAAGGGCGTAATCATGGAAATCGAGGACTGCGCCTTCCCACTCGTCCAGGACATGATCCCAACCGACGACGCCAACGTTGCCTTCAAGGACACGGACTACGCGCTCCTCGTCGGCTCCCGTCCCCGGGGCCCGGGCATGGAGCGGAAGGACCTCATCGAAGCCAATGCGGCCATCTTCTCCGTGCAGGGTAAGGCCCTGAACGATCACGCCAGCCGCGACGTGAAGATCCTCGTGGTGGGCAACCCGGCCAACACCAACTGCCTCATTGCGCAGCGCAATGCGCCGGACCTGGATCCGCGCCAGTTCACGGCCATGACGCGCCTCGACCACAACCGCGCCGTCGCCCAGCTCGCCAACAAGACGGGCAAGCACTACACCGACGTTGCGGGTCTGGCGATCTGGGGCAACCATTCCGCTACCCAGTATCCGGACATTCACCAGGCCACCGTCGACGGCGCTGACGCCATGGGCCTCGTGGATATGAACTGGTACGAAAACGACTTCATCCCAACGGTGCAGCAGCGCGGTGCTGCGATCATCGATGCCCGCGGTGCCTCGAGTGCTGCTTCCGCGGCCAACGCCGC
Organism: Pseudomonadales bacterium; assembly: GCA_965230005.1. Classification (GTDB taxonomy): domain Bacteria; phylum Pseudomonadota; class Gammaproteobacteria; order Pseudomonadales; family Azotimanducaceae; genus SZUA-309. Next base: position 2,771,160 of record OZ245934.1, on the reverse strand, counting down.
CATTGATCACATGCATGACTGGGCCCTCGGCAGCGACGGCATCGTCAGCATGGGCGTCTACTCGGATGGCAGCTACGGCATTGAAGCCGGGCTCATCTATTCCTTCCCGGTAACCTGCGGGAACGGCGACTGGCAGATCGTGCAGGGCGTCGAGATCAACGACTTCAGCCGGGGCAAGATGGATGCCACGGCCGCGGAACTGACGGAAGAGCGCGACGCCGTCGCCCACCTGCTCCCTTCTTAGGGAGCAGGCGTCGTCATAGGCAACAGACATGCTTCCTTCTTAGGAAGCAGGCGTCGTCTCAGGTAAAAAGCCGCTCCCCTGCGCCGCTAGCGTCGTTCGGGTCGGTATTCGATGGAGAGGAGGGCGGTGTTGAACCACGCGAAGGCGTAAACGTCGTCGGTGTCAGCGCCCCCTTCCAGCATTCGATAGCCGGCGTTCAGGCGCCAGCTGTCGTTCAGGCGATAGCCCACTTTCAGCGACAGATCCACGGCACGGCCGGGGCCACCGGCAAGGCCGTCGAAATCGAAAGCAAAGTGCCAGCGGTCCGTGAAGCGATACTCGCCCGCGGCGTAGAACAGAGGCACCACGCCCAGGTCAGTGTCTTTTGCGTTCCGCCCTTCCTGAGTCAGTTCGATCTTGGCGTCGCGGACTTTTAGAGTGCCGCCGAGCCAGAATCGCCAGTCGTTGCGGTCTATGAGACGGTAGCGGTAGCCGAGCCGCCAGGAGTTGAAGCGATAGTCGACGTCTACGGCTTCGCCGCCCTGAAAGTCCTCGCCTGCGAAGCGCACGTTCTCTGTGAGGGAACCACTCTCTTCGTAACCGAAAGGGGCCAGCACGGCACGCATGCCGTGGCGCCCGGCCACGTCCCAGGACAGGTTGATGCGCGCGCCGGCCCAGGCCCCGCTGCCGGCGATGTCTTTCAGTGAGAAACGGTCGCCGTCGCCGTCGTTAGGAATCTGTACGTCGTTCCGGTTCTGCCAGCTGGGACCGAGCTCCAGCTCAGCACTGAAAGGGTCTTTGCCATCGGCGTCCGCTGGTGCACCCAGGACGAGCAGCAGCCAGCAGAACAGGCGCCCGGAAGCGGCGGACTTTGGTCGGAACTGCGAGACCATGACCGGTCCCTCCGTCTGAAGAGGCCGGCATGCTGGGGACGACGCGGTGAAAGGGTCGTCAAGGGGAGGCGCTGCCGGTGCTCCGGTCGACGTCCACCAGCGGCAGCAGTCGCGAGTCCCGGACAGCCGCAGTGCGATGTCCGATGCCCTGCAGGTAATCCTCGTTGCCGGCAAAGGCGAGAAAGTCGTCGAGGGAGTTCTGCCGCACCAGCATGGCGAGATCCCAGCCCTCTCCCTCGGGTCCGATCAGATACTCACCGCCTTCGCCGAGGTATAGAAGCGCCCCGCCGGAGTCCTCGAGGAACGGCAACGTGTGCTCCACGTAGCGAAGGTAAGCGGCTTTGCCGCTGACGGGCGCCGCGGGCGCCAGGCCGGGAAAGTCCGAGTAGTCGGCAACGTCGCGCAGCCTCAGCAGGTTGAGCATGGTCACGGGACCGCTGATGCCTCTTGCGAAGAGGGTAAGGACCGCCTCATCGCTCGGATCCAGATGAGTTTCAGCCGCCATCGAGCGCCTGCTGGTCGTTCATCGACCCTGGAAGTCCGGCGTACGTTTTTCTGCAAAGGCGCGCCGCCCCTCGGCCCCGTCTTCGCTCGTGCGCACGGCCAGCAGCCGTTCGCGGCTGATGGCGCCGGCTTCCGCGGGACTCCGATTGAGGGTTTCGAGGGCGAAGGTTTTCAGGGTGCTTACCACGAGCGGTGCGGAATGGCGCAGGGTGGTTGCCCACTCGCGGGCGGCGGCGAGTTCTTCTCCGGCGGGGACCACCTTGTTGACCATGCCGACCTCGGCGGCGCGGGCGGCGGGCAGGTCTTCCCCGAGGAGCATGAACTCCATGGCGATTTTGTGCGGGATCCTGGCCACGGCGGAGGCGATGAGCCCACCGGTAAAGCCGAGCTGCGCCTCCGGGTATTTGAAGACGGTGGTCTCTGAGGCGATGACCAGATCACACATCTGCACGATCACGTAGGCGCCGCCAATGCACCAGCCGTGCAGCGCGGCAATGATCGGCTTCGTGGTGGCGACGCCAACGCTCGGCACCCCTTCCCACATTTCGGCGGGCGGATTCTTGATGTCGGCGCCAACGGAGAAGGCGCGATCGCCAGCCGCATGGAGAATGGCGACGCGATCGTCGGAGGCCTCGAGGCGCTCCCAGGCCGCTTTCAGCCCCTGGATGACGTCTTCGTTCAGGGCGTTCATGCGGTCCGGTCGATTGATGGTGACAACGGCGATGCCATCGACTGATTCGTAACGGACGACGTCGCTCACGACTTCTGCTCCAGCCAGTCATTGAAGCTGGCGTCGCGTTTTTCGTGGAAGGCCATGACGCCTTCCCGGGCGTCCGGATGATGATCGGAGATGGCCGTCTTCGCGGCGATCTCGTCGAGGGCCTGGTTCCAGGACAGCTCGGCGGCGTTGTAGACGGAGCGTTTCAGCAGGCGCATGGAAACCTGCGGCCCGCTGGCGAGTTCCCGGGCCCAGCTGAGCGTATGGTCTTCGAGGTCCGCGGCGGGGACCACCTCGTTGACCAGGCCCAGCTCCAGCGCTTCGTCTGCATCAACGATGCGCTTCTTCATCAGGAACTCGAGGGTCTTTGCGACGCCCATGAGCTGTACGAGCAGGTACTGGCCGCCTTCGTCCGGCAGCAGACCGAAGCGCAGCGTTGCGCTGCCCATGCGGGCCGTATCGGCGGCAAGGCGGAAATCACAGGCGAGCGCCAGTGAGAAACCGGTCTGGATGGCAACGCCGTTCACCGCGGCGATCGTCAGCTTGTCGAGATTGCGGATCGTCGTGTTGAGCTGTTGGGAGATGGTTCTGAGGCCGTTGTAAGTGCCGAGCGCGTTGTCGTGCCCCGGGGGAATGTCCGGTACGAGCGGTGTGCCGCCGAGTTCTGCGTCGCGATAGGCCTTCAGATCATCACCGGCACAGAAGGCCCGGCCGGTTCCGGTGAAGACCAGCACGCGCACGCGGTTGTCCATCTGTGCCTGGGTGACCGCCTCGATGAGGTCGCGCTTGATCCCCGTGGTCATGCCGTTGAGTCGTTCTGGCGTGTTGAATTGAAACCAGGCAATGCCCGGGTCTTTCAGACTGACTTCGAAACCCGTGAACTGTCCCGTATCCATAGCGCTCCCCCATTCAGCTACCGGTCAGGTTTTGAAGTTATGATCCGTGCTTTCCGAAACCAATGCTAGGAGAAACACATCCGATGACGCGGTCATTCATGCCAGCGGCGAGCCGCCGGGGCTCAGCGCCTGCTGCCTGGCTGCTGCTGTTGGGGTCGTTGCTGCTGGCCTCCAGGCTTGTTGCGGCCGACGCGCCCGATCGCAGCAGCACGACCGGTGCCCCGTCGGAACGGGAAGCGGTCTACGGCGTCTGGGCCACGAAAGGCACCATGATCGAGGTTGGTCCCGGGGACGACGGCGGCTTGAGCGCCCGAATCATTGCCCTGAAGAATCCCAACTGGCGCGAAAAAGACGGCGTCGGTGTGGTCGGAGAACCGAAGATCGATCTGCACAATCCCGATGAGAGCCTTCGCGAGCGGCCCCTCATTGGTCTCGAGATGTTGAGCGACTACCGCTTCGAGCGCGGCAAGTGGCGAGGCAAGCTCTACCTGCCTTCCAACGGCACGAGCTGGACTTCCAGTGCGGAGGTCAAGAATGGGGAGCTGCGGATCCGTGGTTTCATCGGCATGCCGATGCTTGGCAAAACCCAGAAGTTCGCCCCGCTCGCTGAATGCAACGAGAACATCCTGCGCATGATCAGAAACGCCGAGATGACGGCAACGCCCTGCGATGACCTCATGGAGACGGTTCAATGACCCGGATGATTGGCCGGATGACGCGCGGCGGTTTGTTCAGTGCCATGTTCTGCCTGAGCGTTGCGCATGCGGACGAGACCGAGGTGCTGGGCGTCTGGTCCAGCGGAGACTCGCTGCTCGAAGTGGCCATGGGCGACGATGGCCTGTCCATGCGGGTGCTGGCGCTGCAGGATCCCCTCTACGGGGAAGCGGAGGGGCTCGGGGAACCGGGTACGCCCCGCAGAGATGACAACAACCCGGATCCGGCGCTCCGGGATCGGCCTCTGGTCGGTCTGGAGCTGCTCTCCGGGTTCCGTTACACCGGTAAACGCTGGGAGGGGAAAATCTACGATCCCGCCTCCGGTAACACCTATTCTTCGCGCATGGAGCGGGACGGTCAGCGCTTGAAGATGCGTGGCTACGTGGGCGTGCCGATGTTCGGCCGCACGCAGCACTTCGAGCCCGTGGCGGACTGTTCGGCGCCGGTTCGTGCCATGGTCGAGGAGTCTGAGACGGCGCTTGCGCTCTGCGACTGACTGCGCCGGGGCGGTCGCGTCAGCCGCCCATGATCATGTTCCAGGTATTCAGGTCGTCGATGCGGAGATAGGTGTTCTGCTGCTTCGTCTCGCCCATGGTGGCGTTCGGCACGTGGCCGTAGTTGTGCCCCGGCAGCAGCAGTGTGTTGTCCGGGAGCTCCGCGAGCTTGCGCAGGCTCCGGTACATGTCCTCGCTGTTCGAGCCCGGCAGATCGACGCGGCCACAGCCGTTGATGAACAGCGTGTCTCCAGAGACCAGGGTCTCCTTGATCCGGAAGCACTGGGAGCCCGGCGTGTGACCCGGGGTATGCAGGAATTCCACGTCGACGCTGCCGATGGAGAGCGTGTCTCCCGAAGAAACACGAACCATGTCTGTGTCGGAGATACCGGTTACCTTCTTCAGGCCATCGGCTTCTTCCTGGTGGACGTAGACTTTGAGTCCCTGATGTTCGAGCAGTTGAGCGACGCCTTCGATGTTGTGGCCGCCCATGGAACCGCCGCAGTGATCCGGATGGTAGTGGGTGACGAGGGCGCCCTTGAGGGTGTAGTCCCGCTCGGCGATATGTTTGACGAGACCGTCGATGTCCCAGGCGGGATCGACAACCACCACCTCTCGGGTGGATCTTGATCCCACCAGGTAGGTGAAGTTCTGCATGGGACCAATCTCGATCTGCTCGATGATGAGCTCTTCTTCCTGCGTCCCGCTCCCGTCACTCATGCGTTGTCCTTGCTCTGGCTTCTGGCTGACAGAGTAATCACAGTCACCTCCGAGCGCGACCCCAGGCGCAGTACCGGACCCCAGGTACCGGTGCCGGGACTCACGTAGAGCTTCAGGGCGCCGATCTCGTAGAGCCCCTGAATGTGGGGAAAGACCCGACGCACGATGAAGTTGAACGGCACGATCTGACCGTTGTGCGTGTGGCCGCAGAGCATCAGCTCCGCGCCCCAGCGTTCCGCGTCTTCGGCGCCGTCCGGGCGATGGTAGAGGAGAATGCGGAAGGCGTCCGGATCAGGCGCGAGGGTCTTCAGTACCTGCCCCACCTGGGTCTTCGGCTCGGCGTCGTCGATGCCGATGAGTTGCATGCCGTCGACGCTGACCGTGCGGTTGCGCAGCACGTTCACGCCGAGACTCTTCAGTCGTTCGCAGATCTCCTCGACGTCCACGTAGCGCTCGTGGTTGCCGATGATGAAGTAGCTCGGTGCGGAAAGGCTGCCGAGACTCGCGAGCTCCTCGCGGCTGATGTCGCGGAAGTCGATGAGATCGCCGGTAATGAGCACGTAGTCGGGGTTCAGGTCGTTGACGCGCCGTACCACGCGGTCCAGAAAAGCCCCGCTGCGGGAGCCGACGTGCACGTCGCTGATCTGTGCCAGACGACGCCCTGCGAGGGCCGCCGGTGCGGGAATCTCGATCTCGCGAACCGTGAGCCGCTGTGCGTTGACAAAGGCATACACGGTGAAAGCGCCGAGCAGGCTCGCCAGGATCACGCCCCAGGTGAAGTCAGACAGCGGCACGATGAGCCGGGCGACTTCGAAACACAGCACCATGAGAAACGCCATGAAGCAGATGCCGAGCCAGGTGAAGGCAATGGCCGAGAGCCAGCGGGTCAGGGTGCCGGGATAAAACTCGTGGGCGAGCCGGGCGAGGAGCGGGCCCACCATGATGACGAGCAGCGTTGGCGTGCCCGGCACGGCGCCTGCGAGCAGTGCCCAGATCCGCAGGATCGGATAGACGAGCACTCCGAAATAGAAGAGGCAGACGACGAGCAGCGGCAGCAGCCGCCGCCAGACGCGGCGTCCGACTTCGAGGGGTCCCGGGGCGGCCTGATCGCTCACAGGCCTGGTGCCGCAATCAGAAAGCTGGCGTGGTCGATCGGCTCAATCGGGCGGCCGGCGGAGGCGCTGGGCAGTAGTGCCGCCTCACCGGCGCCGATCTCGAGTCTGGCGCCGGGCCCGGCAAGGCGCAGCATGCCCTCGATACAGAAGACGACGAGGTATGGCAGCCCGGCGGGAGGCTCCAGGGGTTCCGCACTCTGAACGCGCCAGACGCCGAAGTCCTCGAAGGCGACGATCCGCTCCACACCCTCGCTGATGGTTTCCGGCTCGGCCTGCCGAGGCAGGTCCAGGTGCATGCCCTGCACGGCCCGCGCACTGTCCCAGCGAGGCTGGGTGAGCACCTTCTGGCTCGATGAGAGGATGTGCCGCTCATAGTTTGGGGTTTGAAACTCCACGACCTGCACACCCTGCTGCAGAGAGTGGGGTACCCAGGTCGGCACCGCGATGACGTCGCCGACGGTCAGGGCGCGCTCGTCCGTGAAGGCGAGGGTGGCTTCGCGCGCTGTGCGTTCCGCGGCCAGCGCTTCCTGGCGGCGGTGTTGGGCCTCCGGGTCCGTGTTGTTTTGCTGGAGACCCTCGCTGGTGTTGTCGACGGCAGTACGGGCCTGCTCATAGACCGCAAGGGCCTCGATGAAGTCACGTCGGAACGCGTCGTCCGAGCCTGCGGCAGCGCGCGCCGTCTGATTGACGCCGAAGCGGATGCGACCGCGGCCATCGGGCCAGGCGGCCGGATCGATGGCCGTCACCACATAGACTTCACGCTTTTCTTCGTGCACTTCCAGGTAGAGCTCGCCGAGGACCGGTTCCGGCCGTGGATCGAGAATCTTCAGCAGCACGAGCGGCTGCCGGGCCACGCTGCGAGCGGGTGCCAGCGACAGCCAGGTGCCGAGTGGCAGGGTGCCGCCCTGGCCGACCACCCGAGCCTCGCCGCGGGCTTCGACGCCCGTGAACCAGAGTTCGCGCCCCCAGGGTTTTGGAATCTCGACCGGCAGCAGTGCCACCGGGTCGTCGATCGCATAGCTGGCATCGCCGATCATGGCCTCGAGGGAATCCGTCTCCGCTCCGTGGCGCGGTTGCAGCGTGATTTGCAGGCAGACGGAATCAGGCGGTGACGCCCAGGGGCGCGGCACTTCCAGAGCAACCCCTTCGGCTGGACGGCCGTCGGCGGCGCGCTGCAGCGCCGCTTCCGTGTGGTGGTCTGTTGCCGGATAGATCACTGCGGGCCCCGGCTCGAGGGCGATGGCTGCAATGGGTCGGCTTGCATTGAGATGTCTTGCAATGGAATGTCCGATTCTGGCCAGAATGCTGCGATAGCCACCCTTATTATGGGACCTGTTGAGGGAGCCCATACACCCAAACACCTGACCACGCAGGAAGGAGGCAGGCACCCAGCGCGACTGGCGGCTGGGATGCGTGAAAGCGACGATGTTACCGGAACCACAAGTCTGTGCGCGGGCCCGGCGTGCCCGCGACCCGCGCTTCGATGGCCGCTTCATCATCGGCGTGCTGACCACGGGCGTTTACTGTCGGCCCATCTGTCCTGCGCGGCTGCCGGCCGAGGAAAACGTCCGCTACTACCCGACCGCTGCGGCGGCACAGGAAGCGGGCTTCCGGCCGTGCCTGCGCTGTCGCCCGGAGACCGGTCGGCGGCTCCCGGAATGGACCCTCGGCAGCCAGACGGTCGTCCGGGGTTTGCGGCTCATCGACGGCGGCTACCTCGACGATCACTCCGTGTCCGAGCTTGCCGCGGCGTTCGGTCTGTCCACCCGGCACCTGAACCGTCTGTTTCTCGCCGAGCTCGGCGCCAGTCCGAAAGGTCTGGCCCGCACCCGTCGCCTGCAGCTTGCGAAGCGCCTGATCGACGACTCGCAGCTGTCGCTGGCGACGGTGGCGCACACCGCCGGATACGGCAGCATCCGCCGCTTCAACGACGATGTGAAGGGGACTTACGGCCGGCCGCCCAGCGCCCTGCGGCGAGCAGGCAGGGGCGGTCGACGGTCCAGCACCGATCCCACCCACGGGTCTGGCAACGATGAGGAGCGCCTGCTGCTGGCCCTGCCGGTGCGCGGGCCTTACCACGCTTCCTGGGTCTTCGATTTCCTCGACAAGCGCGCGTTGCCCGGCGTCGAGACCGTGGATGGCCTGAGCTACCGGCGCCGGCTGTTCGCTGCGGGACAGCCCCTGGGCGAGCTCTATGCGGTCTGGGAGGGCGAGCAGCTCAAGGTGTCACTGCCTGCCGCCGCCGCCGGCAGTCTCGGCGACCTGCTGGTGCGGCTCCGACGGGTCTTCGATCTGGATGCGGACCCCGAGGCGATCGAAGCTACCCTTGGCGAAGATGAGCGTCTGAGGCCCATCCTCAAGGCCGATCCGGGGCTGCGTGTGCCCGGTGCCTGGGACGGATTCGAAATCGCAGTGCGCGCGATTCTCGGGCAGCAGGTCAGTGTGGCGAGAGCCCGGGATCTCGCGGTTGCGCTCTGCGAACGGTTTGGGGGTGGCGATTTCCCGGCACCGGCCGCGCTGGTGGAGGCGGATGTTTCTGCCATCGGCATGCCCGGGAAACGGGGTGAGGCGGTGCGTGCCCTGGCTGGGGCCGCCCTCGATGGCACCCTGGAACTGCACGAGGGCGCCGATGCGGACGCCCTTGAAGCTGCGCTCGTGGCGCTGCCGGGAATCGGCCCCTGGACCGCGGGGTATGTGAGCATGCGGGTGGCGCGGAATCCCGATGGCTTCCCCGATGCCGATTGGGTGGTGCTGAAGATGCTCTCGATGACGGCGGCCAGAGCCCGCCGCGCAGCTGAGGCCTGGCGACCCTGGCGCGCCTATGCGGTCATGGCCCTCTGGCGGCAGGCCGGGCTCGCACGGGCTGCGGGAGCGGGGTAACGTCGACAGCGGGCCGCCACCGGGCCCGAAATGGCAGCCGGGGCAGGCCGGCGTTCGGTGGGATCATCAGCGGGGAAGGTCAGTGTTCTACAGCTATATGGACAGTCCTATCGGTCGCTTGCTGCTGGCCGGTGACAAAACGTCGCTCAAGGTGCTGGGTTTTTCGACCGGCGGGAAGGCCCGCGGCGCTGAGGCCGGCTGGGATCGGTTCGATGAGCCTTTCCGACGGGTTCGGACTCAGCTCAGCGAGTACTTTTCCGGCGAGCGACGCGTTTTCGAGCTGGACCTTGCACCGGAGGCGACACCTTTCCAGGCGGACGTGCTCGACGCTTTACAGAAAATCCCCTACGGCGAGACGCGCAGCTATCTGGACATTGCCACCGAGCTCGGCAAGCCAAAAGCCGTCCGCGCCGTTGGCGGTGCCAATGGCGCCAATCCGATCCCCATCATCATTCCCTGTCACCGTGTGATCGGCAGCAACGGCTCTCTCACCGGCTTCGGCGGTGGTCTGGACACGAAACGCTTCCTGCTGGATCTGGAACGACGCCATTCGGGGCTGTTCGGTAACTAAGTGGTTACGTTGAATTCACTGGATGCAAGCCTTGATGGGAGGCGGATGACACCCAACTGTAACTATATAGTTACCTAGGGTTTCCTGCGGACAAAACAGGAACCCTCTAGAGGCATGTGCGCAGGTCGTTTAGTCGCTTAAGACCGGTCCTGCGCGCCGAGGATCTCCGGTCTTGGCGAGTCAGGTAACTATATGGTTACATGGGCACCAAGCCCCCGGGAGCAGCCATGGACGAAGCGGCCAGACAAAGCAGAGTCGAGCAATTGATCGATGCGGCGCTGGTGGAATTTGCCCGGCGCGGTCTGCACGGTGCGCGGGTGGATGCGATTGCCCAGGCAGCAGCCATGAACAAGCGCCTCCTCTATCACTACGTTGGCAACAAAGAAGCGCTGTTCAGCGCTGCCTGCCAGGAAGCGCTGAGCCGTCTCCGCCGTGCTGGTTCTCCCGGCTCCGCCGTCGATGGCCGGGCGATCGATGCCTGGCGACTGCTCTGCCATGCAGAACTCGAAGGCCTGGGTCTGGATGCCGAGGCCCGGTCGGCGCTGTTGAGGGACTGGCCGGGCGCTGGTCGTGCCGACGTTGCCGAGTCGCTGCTCGAGGCCCTGCTGCCGACCTTCGCTGCCGCGCTACCTGCGACGCCTGCCAGCACGGCCTCGAGGGCAGCAGCAAAACCAAGATTGAAACTGCGGCCGCAGCTGCGGCCCGGATCAGGAAGCGGCTGACACGCGCAGCGCTTCGAAACGCTCGAAGTAGGTCGGGAAGGTTTTGCTGACGCAGTCCGGATCGTTGATGGTCACGGCAACACCGCCGAGACAGGCGAGGGAAAAACACATGGCCATACGGTGATCGCCGTAGGTGTCTATGGCAGCCGGGCTGAGCTTCTCCGGCGGGGTGATGCTGATGAAATCGAGCCCTTCCACCACCGTTGCCCCGAGCTTGCGCAGTTCCGTGCTCATGGCCGCCAGGCGATCAGTTTCCTTCACCCGCCAGTTGTAGATGTTGCGGATCGTCGTCTGGCCTTCTGCAAAAAGGGCCAGCACCGCCACGGTCATGGCCGCGTCCGGAATGGCATTGAGATCCAGATCCACGCCTCGCAAGGCGCCGGGGGTGACGGTGATGCTGCTGGGCGCGCGTCGTACCCGGGCACCCATGGCCTCGAGCACATCGACGAAAGCGACGTCGCCCTGCACGCTGTCGGCGCCTACGCCGTAGACGGTGACTCCGCTGCCGGCGATGGCACCGGCAGCCAGGAAATAGCTTGCCGAGGAAGCGTCCCCCTCAACGAGCAGGGTTTCCGGCGAGCGATAGCAGGCCGGTTCGATGCGGAAGCGCTGAAAGTCCTCGTGTTCCACGGTGACGCCGAAGCGGCTCATGAGGTCCACGGTGATCGCGAGATAGGGCTTCGATACCTGCTCGCCCTCGATCTCCACGGTAACCGGGCCGGCGGCGAAGGGTGCCGCCATGAGTAATGAAGTCAGAAACTGGCTCGAGAGATCCCCGGGCATTCGCACGACCCCGCCCTGGAGCCCCCTACCCTGCACCTCGATCGGTGGAAAGCCCTCGGCGCCGAGGTAGCTGATGTTCGCGCCCAGCTGTCGCAGACCGTCGACCAGGGGACCGATGGGCCGCTCGCGCATACGTTCGATGCCGTCGAGCACGAAGCGCCCGCGTCCCGCAGCGAGGGCCGCGGCCAGGGGGCGATAAGCGGTCCCTGCCAGGCCGAGATCCAGCTGCAGGGGCTGGGCTTCATAGTGGAGCGGCCCCGCGGCCCCGCTGATGAGCCACTCGCCATCGGCTTCGGCGAGCTGCACGCCAAGCTGCTTGAGTGCCTCGAGCATGAATCGGATGTCGTCGCTGTCCAGGAGGTTCTGGATTCGCGTCCGTCCTTCGGCCTGCGCGGCAAGCAGCAGCGCCCGGTTCGAAATGCTCTTCGAACCGGGAATCACCACCTCGCCGGCCAGGGCGGGTGCGGGGGTCAGGGTCAGCGTGCGCATGCACCGTATTAAACAACAGCGCGGCAACCATCTCGACCGTCAGGCGTTGAGGCTGCGTTTTTTCGGACGTTTCTTCACGGGCGTACCGGACTGGGTCTGGTGTGCGGTTACCTGAGCTTCGGGCAGCGCCTGCGTATCCTGGGCGCTGCCCTTGAACTGCCGGGTGAGCTTCAGAAAGCCCGCCTGTTTGTCGATGACGGCGATTTTTGCGCCATGCTGACTTGCCCAATCATTCAGCTGCTTCAGCACACTGGCGTCCCTGACGTTTTTCGCGAGCAGCGTGAAGGACGGATGCAGTCTTTCGCCAAGGCGCTCCACGGCGCCCACCACACCCCGGGGCGTGGCCCCACTTCCCTCACAGATCACCAGCTGATAGCTCTTCGCGAGCCGCTCCGTGGCGACGCTGTACCAGACGTAGTCGCCGTAGAGGCGCGCCGGCGACTGAATCACATGAGCGCCGCTGACTCGATACTCCGTGAGCCAGGAACGGGTCAGATTGGCCCAGTGGCGATCGTGTTCCAGACACCAGAGCTGTTTGCTCTTCTCTGGATGCCGGGTGCAGATGGCGCCCAGGATCAGGGTCATGAGACTCGCTCCGGACAGCAGCACGGGGCCTTCGGCGCGGGTGACTTCGGCGACGCAGCTGCGCAGAAAGTGCTCGTCCGCTGGAGAGAGTGGATCCCCCCAGTAGGCGTAGAGCTCCGCCAGCAGCGTCGGTGTGATGCTGCTTTCCGGACTCGTCAGTTCGAGCATGCGCTTGTCGAATCCGTGCTGGCGACTGTGGAAAGCCACGCGGGCACGGATGGTCTGCATCGTCCTGTTCTCAGCTAGAAAACTGACAGACATTGCATAGTTCCCTCTTGGTCATTCTCACCCTAGCGCAAGGTGCGTGACGTTCCCGGAAAGGGTTCACGGATTGGCGGCAGCGCCCGTGAAATTTGCGATCAGCGATGCAGTACGGGTGGTTGAGGCACCAGCGTTTCGAGGAATCCGGCGAGACTGTCGGCCACCTCGCGGATCGGTTTGTACCCCGGCTTCTCGAGGACCACGGTCCCGCTCGCGTTGTCTACTGCGAGGAACAGGTCCGAGTCGGGCTCCGTGCAGGCGAAGAAGACGGTCAGCGGCGCCTTCGCCTGCCGCTTTGCGAAGGCGTGGCCGATGAGATTTTCGTTCAGCCGTTCGATGTCTTCGACGTTCCAGAGGAACAGCAGGCTCACATGGCCGTCGATGGCTTCTGCCTCCAGACCCGCTGCCCAGTAGGCGCCATAGTAGGCTTTGATGTCTGCATGAATCTCCGTTTCGAGGGCACGCTCGAGGGGTGCGAAGTCGTCGGCAATGGTATCGGGATGCCTGGGCAGCGGGCGCCAGGCGATCACCGGTCCCTCAGCACCCTCCTCGGGTTCGCCGACTTCACAGGGTGAACGCCACTCCGGGTCGAAGGGGGCTCGAAGATCGGGATAGCTCTTCGTGGTGTGCACCATGAACTCGCTGAGCGCGGTGGCTACGGGGTGGCGTTCCGTCACGGGCTCGGCGGCGCCTCGGAATCCCCAGGGGGGCGGTCACCGTTTCCCGGTCGTGGCGGGGCCTCGGGGCCTGGCCCTCGCTCTCCGTGTGCGCTGGGTCGGTCGAAGGACGGCCGGTCACTTCTCGGTCGCTCATGGCGCGGCGGTGGACTCATGAGGGTGATCAGCTGGCGCCGTTCGTCGAGGGTCAGGGCCGCCATGAGTTCGATGATTGCGTCGTGCGCCTGGCCCTGGGAATCGCGGAGCTGATTCTGGAAGCCGACCATCGCTTCGCGCACTGCCGCTTTATCCAGAGGTTCTGTGAGCATGGCCTCACGCAGTTGCCGCTGGCTGGCACGCAGTTCCCGAAAGCGCGGCCGGATCGTGGAGAAGTAGTGCCGATAATGCTCGGCAAGGTCCTCCGCCCGCTCCGGGGGGAGGTCACGAATCAGTCGTCGCATCCCCATGACCGGGTCCACGGGACCAACGCTGCGCTCCGGCCCAGCCAGACGACCCATGAAGATGCCCGCCAGCAGCAGGTTCACGGCAACGGACAGGATCAGCGCGCCGAGTAACAGTCGATCAGTTTTCATCGCCAGGCTCCTCGTAGTCGGCGCTCAGGGCGAAGAGCCCGAGTTCCGCGGCCAGCTGCTCGTCTTCGGAAGCGACCGGCAGGCTAAGGCCGAGGGCGAAGCCAAAGGCGACGGTGGCGGCGGCTGCCAGGGCCGGTCGCCAGATGGCCCCGGTGAACCAGTCGAGAAAACGCGGCCAGCTCCCCGGGGGCAGGCTTTCAGGCGTTGTCGCCGCCGTTGGCGCTGCTGGAAGTGAGGAAGCTGCTTGTGCCTGAACTTCCGTGAGAATCCTGTTGCGCAGTGGCAGAGAGGCCGGTTGCTCCGGCAGGGCGGCCAACGCCTTCGCAAGGGCCTCAGCGCCATCGAGTGCTGCGCGCGCCTCGACCGATTCTGTGAGCAGTGCGCGCGCTTCTGCCGCCTGATCCCCGGGCCAGTCTTCGAGCAAGTGACCAAGCCGGTCCAGGCAGTTCTTGAAGGTCGTCAGATCCATAGCTTCGGTTCCGATTTTACGTCCATCGCCATCAGGGCGTCGCCGCTTCGCCGTTGGCGGCCAGTGCGGACCTCAGCCGCCGCCGGGCGCGTGCCAGCAGGGACTCCAGAGCGCGGAGGCCGACACCGAGCACTTCCGCTGCCTCCGCGTTGGAAAAACCCTGCACCTGGCAGAGCAGCACGGCGGCCCGCTGATTCTCAGGGAGTTCGGCCAGGGCAGCTTCCAGCAGCGCCGTGGTTTCTTTCCCGTCGAACTGTCGCGCCGGATCTGCGAGCTCGTCGGCCGCTTCCGGCAGGTGCTCGAGGAGCGTCTCCCGTCGGCGCCGGAAGCTGTCGATGGCGAGGTTATGGGCGATCGTGTGCAGCCAGGTAGACACCTTTACCCTGCCTGGCTCAAAGCTGCCGGCCTTGCGCCAGACGCGAAGGAAAGTTTCCTGGGCAAGGTCCTCAGCATCGGCAGCGACGCCCGTCAGTCGCAGCAGATAGCCGTGGATGCGATCCAGGTAGCGACTGAGAAGTGCTTCGAAGGCTCGCGTGTCGCCGGAAGCCACGGCAAGCAGCAGCGCTTCTTCCGCCGACCCTTCCCGGGCTTCCTCCACCGCCGTCAACAGGGATGCCGCGCGCTACCGGTCAGCCGGCGCTCGGGCGTCTGGCCTGCCGGGCCTCTTCACGGGTGATGAGACCGTCCCCGTCCGTATCGAGGCTGCTTGGTGAGCGGGGCGGGAACTCTTCCGGTGAGAGCAGCCCATCGCCGTCACGATCGGCCCGGGCGAAGGCCCGCTCTTTCATGAGTTCGCCCCGGGCCTCACGGAGGTCTGTGAACTCATCGATACTGAGGCTGGCATCGCCGTTGCTGTCGAGCGCGTGAAACAGCGCTTCTTCCATGGCCGCGCGTTCCTCGGCGGATGGACCTTCAGCGCCGCCTTTGCCCCAGCGCTTGCCACCGCGGTGTCCGGCGCCCCGTCCGCCGCGAGGATCAAAGGCACTGAACTCCCCGGCACTGATGTAACCGTCGCCGTTGGTGTCGGCGGCAGTGAAGGCATTGGTCCGATGGTTTTCCAGGGTTTCAACGGGGATGGGAAAGCGCTCGCCGTCTGGGGCTGCCTGCGCCAGGCCGACGAGGCCCAGCAGCAGACCGCCGGCGGTTGCGATGCCTGTCAGGAAAACGGCGCTCTGATTCTTTGAGGTTCTGATTCCGGCCATGTCGAGGCTCCTTTGTGGTTGCCTCTTCTTACGCAGCAGCGGGCTCAACCCGTCGCAGCCTCGTAGCTGATATCCAGCACCACGTAGCTTACCGGCTCGTCGCCCTGCTGGATTTCGATTTCATCGTCGACCCGTTTCTTCAGCAGCGCCCGGGCCATGGGTGAATCGATGCTGATGTAGCCGGGCGCCGCATCGAATTCGTCGGGCCCTACCAGCCGATAGCGGTAGCTTTCTCCCGCTTCGTCCTCAAGGGTCACCCAGGCACCGAAGAATACCTGTTCCCTGTCACGGGGAGGCTTGCTGACCACGGTCAGCTCGTCGAGGCGCTTCGACAGAAAGCGGACCCGGGCATCGATCTCGCGAAGCTGCTTCTTACCGTAGATGTACTCGGCGTTTTCCGATCGGTCCCCGAGCGCTGCGGCCTCCGACACCTTGCGGGTGACTTCCGGTCGCTTCTCCTTCCACAGATGTTTGAGTTCCTCGTTCAGCCGAGCGTAGCCCGCAGCGGTGATATAGGGGGAAGAGCGCGGACGCGGCGGGCGATAGCGGCTCATGGTGCGGCCGGCGACCTTGTCGCGTCGCGGTTTGCTTCCAGCCAGGGAAGGGCAAAATCGACCACGTCTCTCACCCGCATGAATCTCGCCGCGGCCTGCCCGAGGGTTCCACGGGTTTCCAGTCCCGTGGCTGCGAAAGCTTCGCCCAGCGCCGGGAAGTCGTCGTCACTCACCTTAATGGGTTCGAAAGGCTGCCAGTACTTCTTACCTTCGACGATGACCGGAGCACCTTCCTGATGGCGCTGCTTGCCGGGAAAGTCGGCCCGGGCTTCGGCGAGATGAAGGCTCGTGTTGTTGCCATGGTCGACGCCGATGAGCAGCACGTGGCCGTCGAGGGCGTAGAGCTGACCGATCGGTGAACTGTCACCAAAAAAATCGTCGAGGGGATGCTGCGCAGTGAGTTCCCGAGCCCGGGGTCCGAGCGCCGCGTGCGATGTTTGCGGGTGATTGCTGCGCAGCACGCCGGGATAGTTCCGGAAGCACTCGGGAATGGCCCCCATGGCCCGCGTTGGTGTGCAGGCTGGGTCGAAAGCTGGCATATCGGCGCGAATCTGCTCCCACCAGACCTCCGGTGCCGGTGGCTGGCGCCAGTTGGCCGGATCGGACAGCTGGCTGGAGTGGGTTGGCATGGCGAGCGTCCCGTCGGCGCCGAGCACTTCCAGCAGAGCATCGACCACGGTTTGTGCACCGCCGACGACCCAGCCGAGGCTCGACAGCGCACTATGGACGTTGAGCAGCATGCCCGGCTTTACACCCAGCGCCGCGAGCTCCCGAGCGAGGCTGGATCGGGTGACCGGTGCGCCGGCAGCTGCCGCCTGCGCCATGGCCCGGGTTTCTCCTGCGGCGTCCTGGTCCCTGTTACTCATGGGGTCGTGAGGTTCTCGATCTTTGCCGGTGCCTTCATAGAGCGAACAAGTCTAACGGCTGCTTTTGCCGGGCGTATACTCGATCAGGCGCCTTGCCCAAGCACCGGAGAGGGGACACTGGAGGGAGGGATGAAGGGATTGAAGGAGCAATAGATGATGCGCAGGCTCTACTATCTGGCAGATGATCTGCCAACCACCCGAGCCATTTCCGAGACCCTGCACGATGAGGGTATCCGGGACTGGAACTTCCACGTGGTGGCAAAAGACGAGGACGGTCTCTACCGGCACCATATCCATTCGGCGACACCCATTCAGCAGCTCGACATCGTTCATACGGGCGAACGCTTTGCGATGATCGGCGGCATGGTGGGGCTCCTCGGCGGCCTCGTTGCCTACCTGACGGCGTCTCTGCCGCTGTTCGGCGTGCTCGGTTTGACGCTCGTGGCCGGGCTCTTCGGTGCCTGGCTCGGTGGCATGGTGGGTCTCTCGCGGGAAAACTACAAACTTGAACCTTTCCACGAAGAGATCGAAGCAGGACGCTACCTGATCATGGTAGATGTCCGCAGAGACAGCAAAACCCGGGTGCGCGAAATCATGAGTATGGGCTTTCCCAGCGTGCGCTACTGCGGCCGGGATACAACGCTGATCAACCCGTTCAAGTCACCGCGACGGATCTATCCGCAGACCACACACTGACGGGAATGCCGGTTTCCGTTTTCAACGGGAGAAAAAGCCGATCAGATCCGTCTCCGCCGGGTGCTCCACCCGGCCTCGGTCGGTGACAAGGCTGCTCACGAGTCTGGCTGGAGTGACGTCGAAGGCGGGATTGTAGACGGGCACCTCGGCCGCCCTGGTGCCGAGCACCTCCTCGGCTGCCCGCTGTTCAATGATCACTTCTGCGCCGCTCGCGGTGTCTGCATCGAAGGTCGATGACGGACAGGCAACGTGGAAGGGTACGCCGAAATGGGCGCAGAGAAGCGCGAGATTCAGGGTGCCGATCTTGTTGATCACGTCACCATTGGCCGTTACCCGGTCCGTGCCAACAAGGACCAGGTCCACTTCTCCTGCGGCCATCAGACTCGCCGCGGCATTGTCGCAGAGCAGGGTGACATCGATACCCGCCGCGGCAAGTTCCCAGGCCGTCAGCCGAGCGCCCTGCAGCAGCGGCCGCGTCTCGTCCGCATAAACCTTGAAGGGCACACCCTCAGCATGGCTCAGATAGAGGGGTGCGGTGGCCGTGCCGAGTTCGGAAACAGCCAAGGCTCCGGCGTTGCAATGCGTGAGTACCCGGGTGCCTGGCGTAATCAGAGGTCGGCCGGCTTCGCCGATGGCGCGGCAGAGCGCCCGATCCTCGGCGTGGATGGCTTCAGCCTCGGCCACCAGGCCCTCGTAGCTGGGTGCCACACCGGCAGCATCAACAAGTCGATCAACGGCCCAGGCGAGATTCACGGCCGTGGGCCGTGCGGCTTTTAGCTGGGTCGCGTTCTCGGTGAGAACGGTGGGAAAGCGGTCCGCGGGCACATCGCGGAGCGTCACTGCCAGCGAGTAGGCAGCGGCGATTCCGATGGCAGGGGCGCCGCGGACGGCGAGGGTCCGGATGGCCTCGACGGCCTCCTCGAGACTGTTGATGACAAGATATTCCACGTTCTCGGGCAGGCGACGCTGGTCGAGCAGTTCGAGAACGTCGTTCTGCCAACGGATGCTCAGAGGAGCGTTCATGAGCAGAACGACGCTCTGCAGTGAGACGATCTCAAGGCGAGAGACTCCGGGCGAGATAGCTGACCAGTAATCCACCGGTGTCTCTGGCGGTTGGCCCACAGGCGAGCACGGCGTCTTCCTGACCCGGCACCACGAAGACCAGCGGTCGGGACTGGTAGGCATCCAGAAGGGCGTGCACGGCCCGGGCGAGCTCGGGTGTGCCGCCCGTGAGAGCTGCGTCGGTGGCCGGTATGGCCAGGCGTCCAGCAGCTTCACTGATCTCCGCTGAGCGGATATGGAACACCCATTCGATACGCGGATCGGCGGCGTAGATGGCCGCGTGTGTCAGCGTCTCCGAAGATGGCGGGGCCACGCCGATAGCGTCGACCCAGAAGCGCTCCAGACTGCAGCCAACGACCCGCGTGATCTGTTCCTGATCGAGCTCTGGTGCGGCGCCACTCTGATTGGCGGTGATGACGAATTCAGTCGTCCGGTCGGGATCTCGAACGGACAGATTGCCGAAGCTTGCGTTGCCATAGCGGCCGGGAACCTGGCCGACGAAGCCGAGGCGCGCGAAAATCGTACCCCAGGCAGCGAGCTGGCCGAAGAGCAGGGCATCGGCCACCACGCTCTCCGGGGCCTGCAGGTCGTAGGCGAATTGAATGGCGCCCGGCAGATTTACCTCGATGGTGCTCTCCGGGTCTGTGCTTCCGTCTCCCGTCATCCCGGCCCTCGTTTACCGCTAGAATGGAAGGTGGTTGATCGGGAAGGATGCCACGTTTTGCAACTCCATAAAGCAGCCGGCGCACTCGGCGCCTATGTGAACGATGTGTCTCTGGCGGAGTCCGGGAAATCGAACGACCTTTTCGGCGAGATCCATGCAGCGCTCCTCGAACATCAGGTGCTTTTTTTCCGCGATCAGGAGATTGCACCAACGGAATATCAGACCTTCGCCCGGCGCTTCGGCCAGGTGGAGGGACACCCGGCGTATGAGACGGTACCCGGCGCGCCGGACGTGCAGGTCCTCGAAAGCACCGCCGAGAACCCGAGCAAGATTGAAGTCTGGCACACCGACATGACTTTCCGGCCAGCGCCGCCGGCCATCACTCTGCTGCACGGACAGATCATCCCTGCCTATGGCGGCGACACGCTCTGGGCGAGCATTGGCGCCGCCTACGAAGGCCTGTCGGAACCCATGCGGCGCCTCGTCGACGGGCTGGAGGCAGTGCATGACTTCCGCCATGGTTTTCAGGAGAGCCTGGCAGAGCCCGGTGGAGCAGAACGCCTGGCACCGGCCATTGAGGAAAACCCGCCGGTGACCCACCCGCTCATCGTCACCCACCCGGAGACGGGGCGTCGGGCGATCTACGTGAATGCGCTGTTCACGACCCACGTCGTGGGCCTCACGGGTGCTGAAAGCCGCATGCTCCTCAACTATCTCTACGAGCACATCGTCACGGCCGAATACACCGTGCGCCTGTCCTGGGAGCCGAACACGGTGGCGATCTGGGATAACCGCGCGACGCAGCACAAGCCTGTGAACGACTTCTTCCCGCAGCATCGAAAGATGCACCGGGTCACCATTGCCGGTGACCGGCCGGTCGGCCTGGCCGCCTGAGGCGCGCGAGCGGTGAGCGGCTGGCAGAAACTTGGCGGTGCGCTTGGCGCTGAACGCGCCGATCTGGACTTCAGCACGCTGGCTCCGGATACGCTGCTCGAGGATCTGGGCCGATATCAGCTCCTGGTGCTGCGCAATCAGACCCTGACCCCTGAGACCTTCAGCAAGGCCGCGGCGAGGCTTGGTGAACTCGATGAGTATCCCTTTGCGGAAGGGCTGCCGGGTGCGCCAAAGGTGGTGCGTCTGCTCAAGGAACCGGCAGACACCAGTAACTTCGGCGGTGCCTGGCACACGGACACGGCTTACGCGCTGGAACCGCCGCAGATCACTCTGCTCTATGCCGTGGACGTGCCCGAGAGCGGCGGTGATACGCTTTTTGCGGATACGGTCGGGGCTTTCGCCCGCTTGAGCGAAGGCTTCAAGGCAACGCTGCGCGGGCTCACCGGCCACAATACGGCCTCCCTTGTGCACAGCGACAGCGGCGGTTATTCAGACGTTGCCGGGGAGAGCGTCGCGCTCAAGGAATCGCAGGTGCCGACCGATGCGGCGCACCCGCTGGTGATCCGAAATCCATTGAGCGGTTGCGAGGCGCTCTACTTCAGCCTCATCCATACGAGCCACTTTCTCGGTATGACCCGCCTGGAGAGTCTGCCGCTCCTGGAGCAGCTCCACGGGCTCGTGATTGCCCCGGAGAACGTCACCCGGCTCCGCTGGCGCCCGGGCACCCTCGCGCTCTGGGACAACCGTGCCGTGCAGCACTATCCCTTGAACGACTATCCGGGCGAGCGCCGGGAGATGCATCGCATCATTCTGAAAGGGGATGCGCCGGTGGCGGCTACCAGTCCGCTTTGACGGCGCCGGATCCGTTCCCCGCCGTGCGTGCGGCCAGCTGCTGGCGTTCGGCGACCCAGGCGGCGAACTCAGCGTCGGTCTCTGCGGCCGCCATCGCTGTCAGGAGCTGGGCGGCCAGCGTCGGTTCGTTGCGGAACAGGGTCATGTAGGCGTCTTTCGCAGCCTGTAATCGACCGAGGGCCAGATAGGCCTCGCCTCGATACTCGATGGCCGGGTAGAAGTCCGGCTTGATGGTCAGGGCGAAGTTGTAGGCGCCGAGCGCTTTCTGATAGTTGCCCGTCCGGCGCAGGGCGTAGCCGAGTTCGTTGGCCGCCTCGTGGTCGTTGAGGTCGAGCTTCAGCGCCTTTCCAAACGCCGTGATCGCGGCTTCGTAGGCGGCCGTGGCCGCCGCTGCGGCCGCCGCGCGCGTCGGTTCGTCGGTGGCCTCGGCGGCGGCGGTTTCCTGCGCCCATGCTTCTGCTTTGTGGCCCATGCCGGTGGCGTAGTGCGCGCGGGCCGCGCTGATTGCCGTTTCCCCTTCCGGCACTGGCTCGGCGCTGGCTCCGGGGGTGCCGGCGCTCCAGCCCGGGGATGAAAGCAGCAGGCAAACCGACAGCACGAGCGGCAGCGATCCCGGTAATCGACGGTTTCGTGCCGCGGTCCGGCCGTCAGGCCGTTTGCCGCGTCTGAAGCGCAGGCTGCTCATGGCGGAAGTGTACTACTTGAAGGTCCTGCGCCGCGAAGCTACTGTGCGGGCGCTTCAAAGCAGGCCGCCCTCGGGCCCCGAGTGAGGATTCCCATCATGCACACAGTGCTTTCGATCCCAGCTGCTGCAACAGAACGGCCTGGGCCGCCGGGCGTGCGCCAGCTTGTGCATTATCTGTCTCGAATGCTGCTGTGCTTTGCGTTGGCAGGCTCCGCCTGGGCTGCGGAGGACGACCGCGAGGCCATGGCGGCCCGCGGTGCAGCAGAGGCCGAGGCCCTCGCCGTGATGGATGCCTTTCTCGACGCCTTCAACGCCTCCGACGTGGAGGCCTGGGCGGACACCCTCGTGTTCCCGCATGTGCGTCTGGCGAGCGGAACGGTGCGCGTCTTCGGGAACCGGGCTGAGTTCGTTGCCGCCATGGACATGGTTGCCTTTGCCGCGAGCACCGGCTGGCGTCGCAGCGCCTGGGACGATATGCAGATTGTTCAATCGTCACCGGAGAAGGTGCATATTCGCGTGCGCTTCTCCCGCTTCGACGCACAGGATGACCTCATTGCCAGCTACGATTCCCTCTACATCATCGAAGCCGCCGACGGACGCTGGGGTGTCCGGGCTCGGTCGAGCTTCGCCCCCTGAAGCTCGTGGCGAGGAGCCGCGCTGATGACCAAAGAGACTGACAAAACGACAGACGAGTGGGCGCCGGACCGCTTTGGCTTCGAAACGCGGGCCATCCACGCCGGTCAGGCGCCCGATCCGGGCACCGGCGCCGTGGTCACGCCGCTTTATCTCACCTCGACCTACGAACATTCAGCCCCGGGCGAGTATGCGGGCTACGACTACTCCCGGGCCGGCAATCCCACCCGCGCAGCGTATGAACACTGTGTGGCTAATCTCGAGGGTGCGCGCTACGGCTTTGCCTTCGCCTCCGGCTGCATCGGCGCAACCACGGTGCTTCACCTCCTGAGTCAGGGCGATCACGTCGTCGCCTGCGACGATATGTACGGTGGTACTTTCCGACTTTTCGAAGCCGTGTTCCGTCGCACGGGTATTGATTTCAGCTATGTGGATCTCAGGGATCCGCAGGCCCTCGAAGGTGCGCTCCGCGATACGACGAAGCTCGTCTGGATCGAGTCGCCGACGAATCCACTCATGAAACTCATCGACATCGGAGCCGTGGCGAAGATTGCCCATGCGGCGGATGCCCTGCTCATGGTGGATAACACGTTCATGAGCCCCTTCTTTCAGAGGCCCATCGGCCTCGGCGCGGACCTGGTCCTGCACTCGACCACAAAGTACATCAACGGCCACAGCGACCTGATCGGCGGGGTCGTGGTCACGGACGATGCCGAACTTGCGGCGGAGCTCGACTTTCTGAACAAATCCATGGGCGGCATTCAGTCCACCTTCGACAGCTATCTCTGCCTGCGCAGCCTGAAAACGCTGGCAGTGCGCATGCACGCCCACGAGTCCAATGCCCGCGCCGTGGCGACTTATCTCGAAGGCCATCCGGCCATTGCGGAGGTCGCCTATCCGGGTCTTGTGAGTTTTCCGCAGCACGAGCTGGCCTGCCGACAGGCCAGCGGTTTTGGCGGCATGATGTCGGTGACGGTCAACGGTGGCCTCGAAGCGGCGCGACGGATCATGGGCAAGGTGCGCGTCTTCACGCTGGCCGAGAGTCTTGGCGGGGTGGAATCACTCATCGAGCATCCTGGCCTCATGACCCACGCCAGCCTCAGTCCTGAAAAGCAGGCAGAGATCGGCATTGGCCCCGGTCTGCTGCGTCTTTCGGTCGGCATCGAGACGGAAGCGGATCTCATCGCCGATCTGGATCAGGCCCTGGAAGGGCTCGCCTAGACCGGTAGGGACAACCCGATGACCATCGACGATCTGTCACAGCACATGGCGGAGGCCGGTTCTCTGGATCGCGCCGCCGTTCCCCTCGGGCTGTTTCTCGCCTGGTGCGGCAACCTGCATCTGGTGTCGCAGAGTTTTCAGGAAGCGCATGAGGGTCCGCTCCTCAGGCTCCGGTACCGGGAACTCGCGCCGACGGAATTCCTGACCACAACGACCGGGGGCGTCCTCGAGGCCGAACACCTTTCCGAGGAAGGCCGCAGGTTCGTTGCCAGCTATTACGATCGCTACCTCGATGACCTTCGGACGGTGTTCGGTGGCGATCCGTACGGGGTGAAGGGCGACTGGTCCGCCTATGAGCGCATGGCCGGGGTGGTCACCCGCCGCTACATGGAATGGAAGAATGGCCGCGACGTTGCGAGCAGCGGGTCGGGCTCCCTGAAGCGCTGGTGGCGCAGGCTGCGCTCGTGACCGGTTTCCGTCCACAGGATGCGAACGTGTTCCGACCCTACCCGGACGAGGTGCCCTGGGAGCTTCTGCTGCTCGCGGATCCGGACGAGGATCGCGTGGCCGGTTATCTCGACGCGGACTTCATGCGTGTTGCCAAGGTCGACGACGAGCCCGTTGGGGTTTATGTGATCAGGGCGTTGACTCCCACCTGCTATGAGCTGCTCAACCTGGCCGTGGCGCCGGCCTATCGGCGCCAGGGTCTCGGCCGCTGGCTTCTGGGACACGCCATCGGCATTGCCGAAAGCAAGGGCGGTCGCGAAATCGTCGTTCCCGGAGCGCCCCTGCGAGGCATTTTTCAGCGCACCGGCTTTAGCGCAGAGGGCAAGGACCTGCGCCTGGTGCTCATGCCCGAATAGCGTCGTCGGCCGCTGCTCCCACCGGGCGTCCCACGTAGTGGGCTTTCGGCCGGACAAGCCGGTTGTCGGCCCGCGATTCGATGAAATGCGCGAGATACCCGTAAACCCGGGACAGCGCGAAGTTCGCCGTGAAGAACGGCGTCGGTAATCCCAGCGTTCGATAGATCACGCCCTTGTAGAACTCGAGGTTGGCGTAGAGGGATTTCCCCACTTCCGCCATCCGCTCGGTGAAGCGGTCCTCGATCGCCACCAGTGTGAGGTAGGTGTTCTCGTGCTCGGTACCGGCGCAGAGATCGGCCGCCAGCGCCTTGAGAAAACGTGCGCGTGGATCGAGCACCTTGTACTCGCGGTGTCCCATCCCCATCACTCTGCGCTTCGATGCGAGGCACTCGTCCACGAAGCCGGGCGCGGCCTCTGGTGAACCGACCTGGTCCGCGGTCTCGAGGGCCGCCTGGTCGGCGCCGCCGTGAAGCACGCCGTGCAGCGTACCGAAGGCGGCGGACAGCGCGTTCTCCACCGGCGCCAGAGTGCTGGCCGTCGCCCGGGCGACAAAGGTGCTGGCGTTGAAGCTGTGCTCGAGCTGCAGGATCTGAGTCACCGTATAGGCCTCTCTTGCAATAGCCGTGTCCGGGGCGCCGATGAGTTCCAGAAAGCGCAGTGCCGGATCGGCGCTGCGGGCGTCCTGGACGGCGTCTCCGCGGAGGTGGGTGGCCACGATCGACGGCAGTTTCGCCGCAACGGCGAAGCCCTGTGCCGCCTCGCCGCGTTTGGCGAAGGCGTCGGTTCGGTCGAGCAGAGGCGTCACGCCCTGCAGCACGTGCATGGGATGAGCGTCGCGAGGCAGCGACAGCACGAGGTCCCGTTCCCGCTGCGAAAGCGCCACGTGCGGCGCAAGCTCCGCGGTGAGGGCACCGTCGAGGCGATCGTCGATCACGAGACCCGCGACTTCACCGAAGCTCGAGCTGACGAGATCGTCCACGGATACGCCGCGATAGCTGAGGATCCCGTTCTCGCCATCCACGAGTGAGATAGCGCTCGCATCGGCCACGACGCCTTCAAGGCCCCGATGGATTGTCGGTGCGTTCGCCTCCGCCTTTTCGGCGGCTGCCGCCGTCTTCCGTTCGTTGCTCATGCTGTTTCTCCTGACTCTTTCTGGACAGTGTCCCCCTCGGCGTCAGTTACCCTAGCGGCCGCTCAACGCCGGACCCAGAGACTCTCGCTTAACCGTCGAGAAGCCGGACTTATGGACTGGGTTCCGGTTGCGAGCGAGGTGGATAAGGCCCGCTTATGCGCCCATAAGCGGGGGGTGCGGGCGGCCACTGGAGGCAGGCTCTACTCGGGTGGTAGGCTCGAAAAATGCAGATCGAACGACACGAGATCCGCATCTTTGCTGCGGTGGTCGAGGAAGACGGCTTCTCCAGAGCTGCCGAGAAGCTCGATGTCTCCCAGTCCGCGGTGAGCCAGGCGATTGCCAATCTCGAGCACAAGCTCGATGCGCAGCTGCTCGTGCGCGGCCGCAAGCTGGCGCTGACGGAATCCGGAAAACGTCTGTTCAGTTTCTCCCGTCTGGTCATCAACGAGGAATCCCTCGCCCTGGATGACATTCAGCGGATCCGCAGCGGTGCCCTGTCGACGTTGAGTCTGGCCATGAGCGCAGCGGTCAATCGCTTTCACGGAGAACGACTGCTGCTCGAGTTCTGCGAAAAAAACCCGCTCACGCGCCTGAAGCTCGACGTCGCGCCCAGTCGGGAGATCGTCTATGGCGTCGATGAGGATCGCTGGGAGCTGGGTTTCGGCCCCCTGCAGAGCCGCATGCCCGGGCACTTCGAACTGCTGCCCTTCTTCAAGGAAACGCGCTATCTCGTGGTGCACGAGAATCACCCGGATCTGAAAGCGCTCATTGCACAGCCCGAGGCGCATCTCGGCGCCCAGACACTGCTGGCGAGCTACCTGGACGATCCCGGAAAGCGACCAGGTACTCAGCGGATTCGCGATCAGGTGCAGGACGTCTGGGAAATCGGCCACCTGGATCTGCGCCTGGCGCTCTGTGCCGCTGGCAAAGGCATCACCTACCTGTCCGACCGGCTGCTCGCAGACCTCGACGGATTCCATGAGATCAGCGGACTGGCGGTGTCGAGCTTCGAACGCGAGGTGGGTCTCTACTACAAGAAACATCAGGCGCTCTCCGAAGGCGCCAAACGGTTCATTGGGATCTGCCAGCGGGCCTTCAGCCCTCGCTCGGCTGAGACGCCGGAACAGACGCCCGCCTGACGGCGCCGGGTCGCCAGTGCGGCGGCGGACGGGCAATGATCAGCCATTCCGCGACGATCAGGTTGGGGACCCAGCAGAGCCAGGCCACCAGGGGATACACCTCCGGAAACGGTACGCCGAGAGCGCCCGTGAAGGTGCCGAGATAGAGACGGAGGGTGACCGCGGCAAAGGTCAGTGCAAAATTGCGGATCATCCAGATTCTGTGGCTCGCGATATCTCCCCGGCGGATGGCCCCGTAGGCCTGCCAGGCGCTGACGAGCCAGGCAACGCCCAGGAGCCCGAAACCGACCCTGCCGACGAGACCCCCATCGGCCGAAGTCGCCATGACGATGCCGCCGACACCACCAATGAGCACCGCGATGAGATAGGTGCGTCCGAGCCAGCGGTGCCAGCTAAGGTGGTTGGTCCGGAGTGCCGGCAGGAACTGAAAGCCGCCGACGAGCAGGGCGACCCCGCTGCCGAGCACGTGAGCGGCGGCGAAAGCCGGCATCTTCGCGAAGCGCGCCTGGAAGTCGGGTCCGCCGGAGAAACCCAGCTGAAAGAGAAAGGCATGGCCGGCGATGGCCACGGACAGTGCAAGCATGAGCCAGAGAAGGAGTCGCACGCTGCGGGTCATGATCGGCCTGATCGCTCCTGTTCAGTTCGCCGATGCGAGAAACGGTCGCCAGTGAGGGGCACCCTCACCAGTGAGGGACGTTGTCCTCCCGCGCAGCCCGGCCGAGATAACCACCGTGATGACGTAGACCGTAATCCTCGCGGGTAACACCTTTCTGTTCCATGAGCGCGAGGGCAATGGCGTGGCTGATGGCGAGCATGACGGCCATGCTTGCCGATGGTGTCAGGCCCAGCGGGCAGGGTTCTTCGATCACTCCCATGTCGACCACGAAGTCGGATAGACCTCGCAGTTCGGAATCCGGGTGTGAGGTCACTCCGATGATCGTGGCCACGCCGAGATGCCTTGCGAATTCGAGGATCTCCAGCACCTCGCGACTTTTCCCGCTGGTGGAAAAGGCGATGAGCACGTCATGAGTATCCACCAGGCCGAGATCGCCGTGTGCGGCTTCCGCGGGATGCACAAACACCGCGGGCGTGGCCGTGGAACACAGAGTAGCGGCAAACTTGTTGGCGATATAGCCGGCTTTGCCGATGCCGGTGGTGATGATCTTGCCCTCGCAGGCGAGCATGGTCTCCACGGCCCGGACGAAGTTCTCGTTGATGTTGATGGCGCGAATGGCCTCGGCTTCCGCGTCGAGGACAGCCCGCATCCGGGCTTCGATGTTCATGGCGGTTCTGGGGTCCCTGATTCTGCTAGAGTCCGAGGCGTGCTGGACGGCGGTGAGAGAGTCAGGTTGAAGTGAGCGTTGAGGGGAGTCAAGACGGCCGCGTCTCGGGCCTCCTGCCCTGGCCCCGGCAGATCGATTTCGGTTCCTCGAGCCTTGCGGTCACCGGCCGCTTCCAACCCGTCTTCGAAGTCTGCAGCAGTCCCCGGCTGGAGACGGCCGTGGGCCGCCTCAACGACGATCTCGAGCGATTCCTCGACCCCGTTTCCGCATCATCGGCTGCGGACCGGCGCGAAGGCGTTGCGGGCCAGGACGAGCCGGGTGCTGAGCTGAAGATCCGCTGCCTGCACCTGGGCGCCGCCACGCCTGGCCTCGAGGACGATGAAAGCTACTGGCTGGCCGTCGACGACACCGGCATTTATCTCGAAGCGCCAGCGGAGTGGGGCGTGCTCCGTGGTCTCGCGACACTCGGTCAACTCATCCGGGAAGATGGCACTCTGCCTTTCGTTGCCGTCGACGATGCCCCCCGCTTCTCCTGGCGTGGTCTGCTTCTCGACCCGGCGCGCCACTTTCTACCCCTCGATACGCTGCTCGAAGTGCTCGACGGTATGGCCCGGTGCAAGTTGAACGTCCTCCACCTGCATCTCACGGACGATCAGGGTTTCCGTTTTCCCGTTCCCACCCTGCCGAAGCTCGCCAGTGCAACGGCTTATGAAACTTCGGAGCTGGAAACGCTCGTCGCCGCTGCCGCTGAACTCGGGATCCGTGTCGTTCCCGAGATCGACATGCCCGGGCATGTGACAAGCTGGCTAACGGCATACCCGGAGTGGGGGAGCCGGCAGGTGGCTCCGACCGAACGTTTTGGTGTGCACGGCGCCTGTCTCGACCCGAGCAACGAAGCCGTATTCACGGCCATCGGCGCGATTCTCGACGCCGTGGTCGCCGTCTTTCCGGACCCCTGTCTGCACATCGGCGGCGACGAGGTCAGTCCCCGCTGGTGGGACGAAGACCCGGCCGTTGCCGTGCTCATGGAGCGGGAAGGCCTCGAGGACGTGCGCGCCGTGCAGGGTTACTTCAATCAGCGGGTCGGCGCCATGGTCGCCGAGCGCGGGCGAACGGTGCTGGCCTGGGACGAAGTGCTCGACGCCGGTTTCGGTACAGACTGGGTGGTCCAGGCCTGGCGTGGGTCGACCATGCGTGATCGGATTACGGCCGCGGGCAATCGGGCCCTGGTGAGCGCGCCTTACTACCTGGATCTGCACTATCCCTTGGACGTGCACTACGGTTTCGATCCGGCCGCCCCACAGCCGGAACTGCTCGCCCTCGAAGACGAACTCCTGAGTGATCCACGTTTTCGACATGTGAGCGATGGTATGCGCTGGACCGAGCAGTGGCGTGAGGGCATGCGCGACGAGACGCATGCCGCGTCGGAGCTGCTGCTCGGTGCCGAAGCCTGTCTCTGGTCCGAGCTGGTCACCGCAAGCAATCTGACAACCCGGCTCTGGACCCGCCTGCCCGCGCTGGCGGAACGATTCTGGTCTGCCGCTGAATGCCGGGCACTGGCAGACGTGCACGAGCGCGTCGACGCGTTCCTTGCGCGCTCGGCCAGAATCGGCAGCGTTGATCCTCTGGGGGCATCCGCGGCGGCCTTGCAGCGCCTGGGCGTCGCGGGGGAGTTTCTCGAGGCGCTCGCCTGGTTCGAACCCGTGAAGTGGTATGGCCGGCTGCTCGGCGCTCAGGCACTGGCGGCGCGCATTGCCGGGCGGGAAATGCCGCAGGCACGCCCTTACACGCTGACCTCCTCGCTGGATGAGGTGATCGATCATTTACCCGTGGAAAGCCGAGCGGCACGGCGTCTCGAGCAGCTCTGCCTGAAAGCCGCTAACGTCTCCGTGCCACCGGCAGAGCTGTCCGCGACGCTCGAGGACCTTCGACGTCTTGCGGCGCTCGGTGAGCGCGAGTTACCCGATGCGCTGCCCGGTGAGCTGGTGGAACTGCTGCCGCACCTCGGGCGCCTGGCCGACGCCGTCGAGGCACGTCTCGGGGGCGAGCGGCTGGCTGTCGAGACGCTCGCTGAGCTCCTGACACCCGCCGGTGAGCTGATCCTTGCGGGGCCAAAGTCCCTTTGCCTCTGGCTGACGCAGCCCTGATGGCGAGGGTCGCCCTGAATGCGCAAACGGCCCTCGAGGCCGGCTGGGGAATTCGTGCCGCGGCCCTCGAGCCGCTCGGTGACGGACACATCAACGATACCGTGCTCGTGCGGGCACCCTGGCCGGCAGGGTTACCAGCGGCACTGCAAACGACGCTGACGTCTGCCGGTCGCCGCCCCGACGAGTTCGCCTTTGTGCTGCAGCGGATCAATCAGACGGTCTTCACGGATCCGGCGACGGTCACTTCGAATCTGCGCCGAGTCGTCCGCCACCTGGAGGGCAGGGGGGTGCCGCTGGCGCCGCAGTTTCCGACAACCGCTGGGGAAGCAGCCTGGATCGATGCCGATGGCAACTGGTGGCGCCTCTGGGGCTACGTCGCAAATACCCGCAGTCTCAATGGGAGTTCCGAGCCCGCCGTTGCTGAAGCGGCGGGACGGGCCTTTGGTGCCTTTCAGGCAGCTCTGGCCGATCTTCCCGGTCCGCCGCTCGCGGCGACGATCCCCGGTTTTCTGCAGTTACGCGGCTATCTGGAACGCTTCGATACGGTTTATGGCAGCGCTGCGGCCCTCGCCCGGGAAGTCGATGCCTGCCTCAGCGTGCTGGCGCCCTCGGCCGTCGCACGGCTGCGGGCCCTCGTGGACCGATTCCCCCCGGGTAACACGCTGATACACGGCGACTGCAAGCTGAACAATCTGCTCTTTGCGGCAGATGCGCCTGTGGTAAGGGCCGTGGTCGACCTGGATACGGTCATGTGCGGCCACTGGGCCTGGGACTTTGGCGATCTTGCCCGATCGCTGCTCGGCAACGAGGGCGATCGTGAAGCAGGAGCGGAGACCTTTCGGGCCGCGGCTCGCGGTTATCTCGAAGGCGCTGCGAGGAACGTCAGCGCCGAAGACCTCGCGCTGGCGCCGCATTACGTGGCCTTCATGCTCGGCGTCCGTTTTCTCACGGACCATCTGGAAGGCGATCGCTATTTCAAGGTCACGCGGCGCGGTGACAATCTTAAGCGGGCTGGGGTTCAATTCGAGCTGGTGCGGCGCTTTCCCGTTGAAAGGCTCGAAGTCCTGGTGCAGGACCTGCCACAGGTCGGTTCCTAGGCGGGACCCGCGCCAGGCGAACGTATCTCACTCACCAAGCAGAACAGGAATCTCGATGAACACGGATCTTTCCGGGCGCACAGCCCTCATTACCGGCGGCAGCCTTGGTCTTGGACTGGCAACGGCAGAAGCCTACTACCGGGAAGGCGCCAGGGTGGCACTGCTGGCCCGGCGTGCGGAACCGCTCGAGGAGGCCTGTGCCCAGGTGCGTGCGCTCGACGCGCGGGAAGGTGCGGCCGTGGAGGCGTTTGTCTGCGACGTCACGGACGCGGATGCGCTCAGCGCAACGGTCTCAGAGGTCCAGGGGACGCTCGGCCCCGTCGATATCCTCGTGAACAACGCCGGCCAGTCGGCGGCCAAACCTTTCAAGGACATCAGCGACGAAGAATGGCAGACGGATATCGATCTCAAGCTCTTCGCGGCCATTCGGCTGGCACGCCTGTGCTGGCCACATATGGAAGCTCAGGGCTGGGGACGCATCATCAATCTGCTGAACGTCTATGCCAAAGCTCCTGATGCGCGTACCGCACCGACTTCAGTCACCCGGGCTGCCGGCATGGCGCTGACCAAGGTCCTCTCCGCGGAAGGAGCTCCGCACAACATACTCGTCAACGCCATGCTCATCGGCTTCATCAAGAGCGATCAGATCCGGCGGCGGTTCGAGGCCGCGGACACGGAGCAGAGCTTCGAGGAATTTGTGGCGGCGGCAGGAGCGCGGTTACCCATGGGACGCATGGGTGAGGCCGAAGAGGTGGCTAATCTCGCGCTTTTTCTTGCCTCGGAAGCCTGTTCATACGTTACGGGCTGCGCCATCAATATGGATGGGGGGCTCTCCAAGGTGCCGTGAGTCGGCACCGTTTGATGCGCTGCGTCGCGCCTCAGCCGATCTGGCTGAGCACGAGATTGACGATGCCGACCATGATCAGCACGAAAAGCACGGTGAAGATGATGCCGATGGCGATGAACTGACTCGGCTTGCCGCGGGTGAAGTCCCGCTCGCGGTTTTTGCTCGACTGTACGCCAAAACCGGCGGCCAGGGCGCTGCTCATGACCTGCCAGAGCGTCAGGCTTTCACCGGCCGGTTCGTCCTCTGGCTCTACTTTCTGCTGCTCTTCCGACATCGCTGATTGAGCCCTTCAGGTGCTGTATTCGTTTTCGACGCGGGTTACCCAGTAGTCTGCGTCGAAATGCTCGTCGCCCGTGAGGTAGCGCCAGAAGCGGATGCGGTTCAGGTATTCGAGCCGCCCCGTATCTGCTTCGTGCCAGGGCTCTGGGTCCGTGAGGATCGTGTGCAGGTGGTCCGGGTCCCGGGACTCGCCGAGCCAGAAGATCGGCCGCTGCGGCATCTCTTCAAGATCGCTCGTGTCCCAGAGGCGACACTGACGTTGCGTCGGGCAGAGGCGGATTTTGAACATGTAGCGCAGCCGGTCCGAGCGGTTCGCGCCGCCGCCGTGCCAGATGCCATGGTGCACGAACAGGAGCGTGCCTGCCGGGCAGACCATGTGCTGCTGGCCGGCGATGTTCTGGTAACGGGAAATCGCCGCCTCGGAGACGATCCGCAGATGGGTCCCTGGCACGAAGCGCGTGCCGCCCAT
The DNA here is from genome assembly GCA_965230005.1 of Pseudomonadales bacterium. Lineage (GTDB taxonomy): Bacteria > Pseudomonadota > Gammaproteobacteria > Pseudomonadales > Azotimanducaceae > SZUA-309. The sequence goes on along the minus strand of OZ245934.1, from coordinate 2,738,289 downwards.
CTCCGGGGTGACGTCGTGCGGGAAATACATGATCTGCACATCGAAGGCCTGGCGCGGATCGATGGTCGAGTCCTGGTGCGTGTGCTGCGCCGGCAGTGCCTTGCCGGTCAGCTGCGGCGGAAAGGTGATGTGCAGAAAATGATGGTCAATGACGGCCCCTTCGCCGACGAGGGAGTGAATGGCGCCCTTGACGCGCGGCAACTCGAGAATCCGGGCAAGGGCCGACCCTTCCGGATAAGCCCCGGCAGCAGGCGTGCCGGCTGGCACCACCGGGATGGCGCTCGAGCCCATGATCTTCTGATAGTGCTCGGCGACATTGGTCACGTCGTCCGAATGGCCGATCTCGTCGAGGAAAGCCTGATTCAGTGCCGGTGGCACGACGGCGTCGAAGCGCAGATAGCCGGAAGCGGCGAAACGGGCCATCGCCCGGGTGCTGAGCAGCTGAGGTTCTGTCCGGTTCTGCTCGAGTGGCTGCTCAGCCATGGGCGGTTTCCTCCGTCGCCGGGGCGCCCTGTTCTACGGCATCGGACCTGGCGTCGACGTCGACGAGCTGTTCGAAAAAGAACTCGTACTTCAGATAGCCCGTGCGGAATTCTTCCCCCGGGGCATGCTGGATGAGCGGGCTCGCCTGAATGAGCCGCCAGCCATCGCGGAGCGCGTGGACGCCGGTCTTATAGGGGGGTGTGTCTTCGTCGCCCGCCATGGGCCGCGTGCGGCCGGTACCGTCGTAGTTGGCCCAGGCGATGACGGGCGAGTCCAGCGCGGAGCTGGCGAGATACAACACGAGAACCCGTTGTCGCTGCGGCATGGCGCGAGCTTAGCACAGCGTCTTGCCCCCTTCCGCGAGCGGTGCGATGCTCGCGACCCATGCAGCTGCACCCCATGAACCGGTCCTTTGACTGGCAGCCGCCGCCAGGCCCTTTCGAGCTGTTGAGCGAGGCTCAGGTTCGAAGTTACTCGGAGCTGGGTGGCTTCATCCTCGAAGATGCTTTCAGTGCCGAGGAAGTGGCGGCGGTCATGGCGGCCATCGATCCCCTGGAGGCGGAGTCGGAAGCCAGGCTTCGGGAACTCGAAGGTGGCCGTTTCGGCATTGCCCGGGCCGATGAGATCGTCTTCTCGCCGCATCTCGTTACCCGCTCGGAGGTGCTGAAAGATTTCGCCCGGCATCCGCTCCTCGCGCGTCTCGTGGGGGAGCTCATCGGTCCGGACGTGCGCCTTTACTGGGATCAGCTCGTCTACAAGAAGCCGGGCACGCCTGTGGAATTCCCCTGGCACCAGGACAACGGCTATACCTTCGTGGAGCCACAGCAGTATCTGACCTGCTGGGTGGCCCTGACCGATGCGACCGTGGACAACGGCTGCCCGTGGATTGCACCCGGCATCCATCGCCAGGGCACCCTGGCGCATCGCTGGACCGAGCTCGGTTTCGAATGCCTGTCGGATCCGGAGGACGCTCTGGCCCTGCCGGTGCGGGCGGGTTCCGTGGCCGTTTTTTCTTCGCTGACCCCGCACCGGACCGGGCCGAACCTCACGGACGGGGTCCGCAAGTCCTACATTCTGCAATATGCGCCGGACGGTGCCGTCGTCCATCCACGAGACGGAGAACCCCAGCCCGCGAGCGATCCGGATCGGCAGTTTTTTGTGCTCTCTCGCGGAACACCGGCTCTGGAGGTTGCCTGATGCGTCTTTTTGTCCTCGTCTCTTTCCTGCTGCTTCTCGGTGCCTGTGCTGCCGGCCAGAACCGGCCCATGCAGCTCGTCTCCGGTGCCGGGCCTATTTATCCACCGCTGGCCAAAGCGGAAGGCATCGAGGGCACCGTCGTGGTCCGCTACGGGGTTTCCGTGGACGGTCGGGTGATCAACGCCCGTATCGACAGCGCGGAGCCGGAAGGCATTTTCGAGGACGCGGCACTGAGTGCGGTGCGCAGCTGGCGCTACAACCCGGCCATGCAGGACGGGGAACCGGTCGCCGTGGACAACGTCGTCAGCACCGTGCGCTTCGAGCTGTCGGCGAACGATCGCTACCGGAACTACTGATGATCAGCGCCAGCCTCGTCGACGTGCACCGCTACGAGGTGGTCGTGGAACGCACCGACAGCACACCGGAAAGCCGGCATCAGGTAACTCTTTCCCCCGAGTACCACCGCAAGCTCTGTGGCGGCACCATCACCCAGGAGTGGGTGATCATTCAGTCCTTCAAGTTTCTCCTCGAGCGGGAACCGAACACGGCCATTCTCGAAAGCTTCGACCTCGAGGACATCAACCGCTACTTCCCGGACTTCGAAACGGAGATCATCGCGCGCCTGGGCAAGCGCTGAAGAAAACTGCGAGGAACAATACGCCGCTAGACGGTTCAGGCGAAGAGCGGGTCGTCCCGGGAAACCTTGCCGCGCTTCAGCAGCACCTTCAGACCTTCCCGCTTCGACAGTCCTGAGAGGGTGGCGGCGTGTTCGCGCACATAGGCGAGCACACGATGGGGTTCCGACTTCGAGTATTCGCGAAGCGCCCAGCCGATCGCCTTGCGCAGGAAGAACTCCCGGTCGCGCAGCGACGGCGCCATGAAGCGCTGCTGCAGCGGCCAGTCGGTGCGGTCTTTGAACTTCAGTTGCGCAAGTATGGCCGACCGTCGCCGCCAGACGTTCTCATCCCTGGCCCAGTCGAGCAGCCGCGGTTGAATCTCTGCCCGGTGGTCCGCAAGCAGCGCACCAATGTAGTTGATGGCGATGGGGTCGATGAAGTCCCACCAGGCGCCTGAGACGATCAGTTCATCGAGGACGTCCAGAAGCCCGACGGTGAAATAGGGGCGATAGGGTTTATGGCCGATGAGTTCGATGGCAGCGTAGCGTTCTTCCCGGAATTCAGCCCCGCGCCAGAGGGCCAGCGTCGTCGCCAGCCAGCTCTCGCGATCCGGAAGCGGATGGGCGCTGAAAGCTGCCTTCGCCAGCCGGCGCATGTCGGCGGCGGGGATGCCGTAGTAGGGCATTTCGGACTTCATGTAAGCCTGCTGGCCCAGGGCCCGCTCGGGATCGGCGGCGGCCTGAAAGGCAGTTCTCAAGGCTGCGCGAAGTTTGCTGTCCATGCTCAGGGCGGCTGGCTCTGGCCGAAGCCGCCGGCGGTTTCCAGATAGTCGAGTTCTTCCGCTGTGGAGGTCCGGCCAAGGACGGCATTGCGGTGCGGGAAACGACCAAACCGGCGAATGATGTCCCGGTGCTGCTGAGCGTGGCGCAGATAGTTGCCCGTGAGATGGCGGGCTCCACCCGGAGTTTCGTCGCGCAGGGCGGTAAACAGACCGACGCACGTATGCTGGTCGATGAGGTTTTCCGAGTGCTCGAAGGGCAGGTAAAAGAAGCAGCGCTCATCGTAGCCGAGGCTGCGATCAAACCCCGCTTCGATGCCGACCCGGGCGGCGTTCAGCGCCGCACCGTCCGTCGCAAAGGCGAGGGCTGCCCCCCGGTGGATATTGCGCGGGATCTGATCGGTGAGAAGAATGTAGGCGAGGCAGCTTCGCGGTGCCTCGAGCCAGTCGCTCAAGCTGCCGTCGGCGGCGTCTTCCGCAAGGCCGGCAAAGCGCATGCGACAGTCCTGATCGAAAGCGTTGCCGCCGGCAAACCAGCGCTCACGATGCATGTCGTCGGCGAAGCCGTCGGTCAGGCTTCCGAACCAGAACTCGAGCAGCGGCTCCGGTCCACTCATCGCCTAGAGGCCCCAGCACTCCAGATCGTTGGCGAAGAGCAGGGCGCCGGAGTAATTCGCTTCGATGGCATCGCGACTGCGACTTTCCACGCCACGGGTGCGATTGGTGCGGTGTCCGAGGATCAGCATGCGAACATCTGCTGCCGCGGCTACCCGGCCAAGCTGGCTCGGCAGCGCATAACGCTCCTTGTCCATGCCACGGGCCGTCTCCGGAATGGCATGGCTGACGACGAGCGCGTCGGCGCCCTTGGCGAATTCGCTGATCACGTTTTTTGCATTGTTGAAGCTGCCCGCGAAGACGATGCGCTGGTCGCCGATCTCCACGCTCCAGGCGATTGCGGGCACCATCCCGTGCTGCACGGGCATGGCGGCCAGGCGGAAGTGCTCATTGCCGAAGCGTGCCCAGCGCCGCCGGCCCGTAGCCGGAACGTTGCGGGGGTTAACCTTGTAGCCGCCGGTGGAGCGGTAGGTCAGGTAGTCGGCCAGGTACGGATAGGCCCCGGTGGGGCCGATCAGGCGGGAAACGAGCGTTTCCGTATCCGGGAAGGTATCGCTCCCCGAGGGACCGAAAATCGGCAGAGGCCGCTCCCGGCCGACCTTCGCAGAGCCTTCGATGAAAGCGGGTAGATCGACGGTGTGCGCTGCCTGCAGGTTGGTCAGCACTATGGCGTCCAGATCGTTGAAGTCCGCACCGGACGCGTCGAACTGGGCCGAGGAACCTGGCCCGGCATCGACCAGTAAGCGGGCGGCGTTGTCGATCCAGACGAGATAGCTCGGGCCGGCCTGGCCGTCGTCAATCTCTGGTCCGCCAGCACCGAGGATCTGAATCCAGACGCCCGAGTCGCCGCAGAAGGGTGAGTCCTGTGCCGAAGCACCCGTACTGCCGAACAGCAGCACCACAGACCATAGGGCGCCCTTCAGCGAAATCCGCATTCATCCCTCCCTTTGCGATTGAGCCGCAGGCTCTTCCAACGGCAGGGCCGGTTGGTTCCGACCCTCGTTATGCGCGCAGGGTCTCAGGTGTCGGCCAGCGCGTCCACCCTTGCCAGGTAGGTGCCGAGTTCTGCTTCGTCCGGCATGCGCCAGTCCCCGCGCGGTGAAAGGCTGACGGTACCGACTTTGGGACCGGGCGGCAGGGCCGTGCGTTTGAACTGCTGGGTCATGAAGCGCTGCAGGAACACCCGCAGCCAGCGTTTGATTTCCGGCGCCGGGTACTGGCTGCTGAACGCTGCCTGCGCCAGGGCGAAGATCTTTTCCACGCCCGCGCCGGTCCTCATGAAGTGGTAGAGGAAGAAGTCGTGGAGCTCATAAGGGCCGATGATGGACTCGGTTTCCTGACTGATCTCACCGGCTTCCGGCGCGATCAGCTCCGGCGAGATCGGCGTGTCGAGCACACGCTCGAGGACGTCCTCGAGCACGCCGCCCGCGCGGTGTCGGGCGTACCAGCGCACGAGGTAGGCCATCATCGTCTTGGGTACGCTGGCGTTCACGTTGTAGCTCGCCATGTGGTCGGCGTTGTAGGTGCACCAGCCGAGGGCGAGCTCCGACAGATCGCCGGTGCCGACCACCAGGCCGCCGGTTTTGTTCGCGTAGTTGAACAGGATCTGCGTCCGTTCCCGTGCCTGGGCATTCTCGAAAACGATGTCGGTCTCATCGTCGTGATCGAGATCCTTGAGATGCTGGGTAACAGCGGCTGTGATGGAAATTTCCTTCAACGTCACACCTGCCGTTTTCGCCAGCGCCCGTGCTGATTCGAGGGTGTGTGCCGAGGTGCCGGGGCCTGGCAGGGTAAGCGGTAGCAGGCTGTCTTTCGGTGTGCCCAGCTTCTCGAGGGTATCGAGACAGACCAGGAACGCGAGCGTCGAGTCGAGACCGCCGGAAAGGCCGATCACGAGCGTCTCGGTTCTCGCCGCAAGCATCCGCCGCGCGAGGCCCGTGGCCTGAATGGCGAGAATGTCCTGCGCCCGGGCGTCAAAGAGAATTTCGTCCTCCGGGACGAAGGGATGTGGATCCACCCAGCGGGCGAGTTTCGTGACCGGCGCCGCACTGCCTGCGGCGATCTCGGCATAGGCCTGCGGTCGCGGTGCGCCGCGGAAGGTGCTGTTCTGGCTGCGGTCGTGGCGCAGACGCTGGACGTCGAATTCGACAATCAGCTCCGTGCCTGCGAGGTCATAGCGCTCGCTCTCAGCGAGGAGCACGCCGTTCTCCGCGGCCATGAGGTGGCCGCCAAAGAGGATGTCCTTGCTCGACTCGGTGGGCCCGGCGCTCGCGTACAGATAGCCGCAGATGCCGCGGGCGCTGGCGCCGCGGACGAGTTCGCGACGGTAGTCGGCCTTGGCAACGAGCTCGTTGCTGGCGGAGAGATTGACGATCACGTCCGCCCCGGCCAGGCAGTGGCGGATCCCCGGAGGCTCCGGGGACCAGAGGTCTTCGCAGATTTCGATGGCAACGCGCGCGTCCCCGATCCTGAAGAGCTGCTGCGGGGAGATGCAGGGGCCGTCGGCGGCGTCGATGGAGACGTCCCGGCCGCTCGCAAACCAGCGCTGGTCATAAAATTCGCTGTAGTTCGGATGGGCGAGCTTGGGCACGAGGCCAAGCAGCCGGCCCTCCTGCAGCACGGCCGCGCAGTTCAGGAGCCGGCCGTCATTGAGACGCCAGGGCACGCCAACCACGGCGGTGATACCGCGGCAGGCTTCTGCGGTCCGCAGCAGAGCGCTTTCGCAGGCGCTCTGCAGGTCTTCGTTGAAAAAGAGATCCTCGCAGCTGTAGCCCGAGAGCGACAGCTCGGGAAACAGCACCAGGCTCACACCGTCCGCCGCCAGGGCGCTGAGCCGGTCGATGTGGCGATCTGCGTTGGTCCCGGGGTCGGCGAGGGCAACTTCCGGGGCCACGGCGGCCATACGGATGAAGCCGAATTCCGTGTAGTCCATCAGGCCATTCTAGCTCGCCTTTTCCTGACGATGGAGACAGAATGACCGGCTCGATGTAACCAGGGGGAAGTGATGAACTTCGAGTTTTCCGAAGAGCAGAATCTGCTCAGAGAGCAGGCCCAGGGATTCCTGGCCGACAACAGCCCGCCCTCCGTGGCGCGGCAGGTCCTCGAAAGCGGCGCAGACTACGACGAGGGTCTCTGGAAGAAGATCGTCGAAATGGGCTGGACGGCCACGGTGATTCCCGAAGAGTACGGCGGCCTCGGCTTGAGCTACCTCGAGCTCTGCGTCATTGCCGAGGAGCTGGGTCGGGCCGTTGCTCCGGTGCCGTTCAGCTCCAGCGTCTATCTGGCGACGGAAGCCATCCTCATGGCGGGTTCCGAGGCGCAGAAAGAAGAATGGCTGCCTAAGCTCGCCGCGGGTGAAGCCATTGGCACGCTGGCCATGTCCGAAGGTGCCGGCCGTCCGTCCGCGAAGAAGCTGAAGACGGAGTTTGCCGACGGCAAGCTCTCCGGTACCAAGATTCCGGTTCCAGACGCCGGCATCGCCGATGTGGCCATTGTCCTCGCGAAGAGCGGCAAGCGCGGGTCTCTCTATCTCGTCTCCATGGACCAGGGCAACAAAACGGCCGTGAAGCCCGTGCAGACCCTGGACCCGACCCGGGGCCACGGCCAGATCAAGTTCAAGAACGCCAAGGCCGAACTCCTCGGCAAGGCCGGCAAGGGCATGGAGATCCTCGACGCGCTCCTCGACCGGGCTGCCGTACTCGTGGCCTGGGAGCAGGTAGGTGGTGCTCAGGCTGCCCTCGAGCAGGGCAAAGAATACGCCCTCGGCCGCTATGCCTTCGGGCGACCGATCGCCTCTTATCAGGCAATCAAGCACAAGCTCGCCAACATGTACGTGAAGAACACGCTGGCGCGCTCCAACTGCTATTATGGCGCCTGGGCACTCAACACCGATTCCGACGAACTGCCCCTCGCGGCGGCCACAGCCCGTGTCTCCGCCATTCAGGCCTACTACTTCGCTTCCAAGGAAAACATCCAGACCCACGGCGGTATGGGCTACACCTGGGAGTTCGACTGTCAGTTCTTCTATCGGCGCTCCAAGCTCCTGTCCGTCTGCCTCGGCAGCGAAGCCATGTGGCAGGACCGGCTCATCGACGCCTACGAAGAAAACGCAGCTTGAGGAGTTAACGACTATGGATTTCAAAGATACCGCTGAAGAAGCCGCGTTCCGGAAAGAGGCGCGTGCCTGGCTCAGAGCCAACCGGCCGAAGAAAAAAGACCTTGAGGGCATGGGCGAGCTGCAGCGCGCCAAGCTCTGGCAGAAGCGTAAGTATGACGCCGGCTGGGCCTGCATCACCTGGCCGACGGAATACGGCGGCCGCGGCGCCTCGCCGATCGAGAACGTGATCTGGAACCAGGAGGAGTCGAAGTACAACCTCCCGGGCGGTGTATTCAGCATCGGCCAGGGTATGGCCGCGCCGACGCTCATGATGTGGGCCGACGACGAGACCAAGGAACGCTTCCTGCCGAAGCTCGCCAGCGGCGAGGAGATCTGGTGTCAGCTCTTCTCCGAGCCGGCCGGCGGCTCGGACCTCGCAGCGCTCCGCACCAAGGCGGAGAAGGACGGCGACGAGTGGGTCATCAACGGCCAGAAAATCTGGACCTCCGGCGCCCACTATTCCGATTACGGCATCCTCGTGGTGCGGACCGATCCGACGGTCGCCAAGCACAAGGGCCTCACTTACTTCTGGATCGACATGAAGGCGCCGGGGGTGGAGATCAAGCCCATCAAGCAGATCTCCGGCGACTCGAACTTCAACGAGGTGTACTTCACGGACCTCAGGGTCTCTGACAGCCAGCGGCTCGGCGCTGAGGGTCAGGGCTGGCAGGTCGCGCTGACCACGCTCATGAACGAGCGGGCCTCCATCGGTGCCGGTGGCGGCTCCGTTGGCGTCGACAGCGTCTTCAAGCTCGCCTCGGAAGTGGAGATCGACGGCAAGCCGGCCATCAAGGATCCTTCCGTACGGGCCAAGCTTGCCGACTGGTACTGTCAGGAGTCCGGTCTCAAGTACACGGCCTGGCGCACGCTGTCGGCACTGTCCCGCGGCGACACGCCGGGACCGGAAAACTCCATCGGCAAGCTTGTCGGCGCGCCGAAAGCTCAGGACATGGCGAGCTTCGCCATCGATCTGCAGGAGATGGCCGGTGCGATCCGGGATCCCAAGCTCTCAGCGGATGCCGCCATGTATCAGGAAACCTATATGGCGATTCCGGGCCTCAGAATTGCCGGTGGCACGGACGAGATCATGGCGAACATCATCGCCGAGCGGGTCCTCGGGTTGCCCCAGGACGTTCGCGTCGACAAAGGCATTCCTTTCAACGAGGTGCCGACGGGCTCCTGATCAGAACCCGAGCAGGCGTTGACGCTGGGGAAGCCATGCGGCTCCTCCCGGCGCTCAACGCCGCGACGGCCGTCCATCCTCCTTCCCTGATGAAGCACCGATGACGACGCCTATCCGACCTCTGGCAGCATCCGACTTTGATGGTTGGCTACCGCTGTACGAAGGCTATTGCCAGTTTTACGAGGCGAGCTGCGATGCGGCTCAGGCGAAGCGGGTCTGGGACTGGTTGCTCGCAGAAGATCATCCTCTCGAGGGCCTCGTTGCCGAAGGAGACGCCGGTGCGCTCCTCGGCCTTGCCCACTTCTATCCCTGGCACTCCACGCTCAGCGCATCTACGGCCATGTATCTGAGCGATCTGTTCGTGGCGCCTGCCGGCCGCGGCAGGCAGGTGGGGAAGGCTCTCTATCTGCATCTCTTCGAGCTTGCCGAAGCGCGAGGCTGGACGGCGCTGACGCTCCTCACGCAGGAAGGAAATGCCGTTGGTCGCAGTCTCTACGATCAGTTCGGAAGCGTCACGGATTTCCGCTTCTACGTCTCTCCGGTCCCTCGTCAGACGTAGGCGTTGCTGGCCCGGATGGGCACTCAGTGCAGGGGGGATTGTCCGGCAGCGTGGTCTGCCTCGAGTTCCTCGAGCTTCTCGATGATGCGGGTCACGAGGGCGTCGGCATCGTTGGAAAACTTGAAGCCGTAAGCCGTGCTCGTGGACAGGGCCAGGATCGGACGCTCCAGATCCCACTCCGAGCGGGCCAGATAGAGCGAGCGGCGGATGCGGGCAAAGTGCCTGCGCTGAGTCATGGAGCCCTCGCCGTCGAGCTGCAGGATCAGCTGATCCAGCAGCGGGCCGATTGCATTCCTTGCTGCCGTCGTTTTGCCCATCGGTCGTACGCGTTGCGTTCGTCCGACTATTCTGACGGAGGCTGGCGAAAAACTGAAGGTCGATGCCTCTGTCCGGAACGCTCAAGGGCGAACGTTCAGTCCTGCAGCTCGACTTTGTCGTAAAGCGCGGTGATCTCTGCGAAGTTGATGATCAGCGAATGGGACAGGCGCCGTTCCTGGTCGTGCAGGTGGTACTTGAACCGCTTCTGATCGGCGCCCTGCAGAAAGGCGTCGTAGTCCTTCGAGAGCTCCCGCACGTCGCTCAGAATCTCCGTGCTCCAGGTGGCCTTGAACGGCCCGAGGATCGCGCCGCCTTTCAAGCAGATGGTGATTTCGTGATTGGTGAGTCCTTCCGTTGTCATGGTCTGCGCTCCCCCTGGCGTCCCGATGATCGTCCGAGCATACGCCTAGTCGGCGCTGGAATCGCGGGGACCGGCACCGAGGAGGAAGGTCAGACCGATAGGGCTCGCGACCACCCGGGCGGACTCATCATCGCCGAGAGCGATCACATCGCCGCTTTCGATGGCCTGCATCGCGGACGAGGCAGCGGTCACTTCCCCGGAGCCCTCGAGCACGTAGATAAAACGCTCCCGACCGCCGGGGAGCTCGACAATCGAATCGGCCGCGAGATCGTGGGTGTCGAGGCGCATTCGCGCGAGTCCCGTCAGCTGCCCGAGGGTCTGTGGCTGCTCGTCGCCGGCCCGAACCAGGTGGCGGCTCGGATCCGTGTCGCTGAAGTTGGTCCCGTCGTCCTCGGTACTCATGGCCAGCGCTCCGGCAGCTCGCAGAAGCGGCTGCTCCAGGCCCAGAGCTCGGCACGCGCCGCGCTGTCCGTAGCGGTCGGCGCCGGTGTCTGAAGCTGCTGCTTCTCGTCGAAATAGTGGCCCGTCGTCCCGGCGACGCTCGAATCCGTTGCGAGATACAGGGAGGTGGCGGCGCCGCGTCTGTCGTTCAGCATGAAGGGGCCGGCGAGCTTCATGCCGAGACGCAGCAAGGCGTTCGTGTCGCTCGTGATGTTCGTGGCAACAACACCGGGATGCAGGCAGTTTGCCGTAACCCCGGTGTCTGCGAGCAGTTCCGCCTGTGTCAGGGTCGCCATGACGTTGCCTAGCTTCGAGCGGGCATAGGCGCGCATGCCGCTGAAATCCTTACCGGCCTCGGCCTCGAGGGACTTCAACGCAAGCGCCCCCTGACGGTGAACGGCAGAGGCGACCGTGACGATGCGCGCCGGGGCGCTGGCCGCCAGGCGATCCAGGAGCAGCCTCGTGAGCAGCCAGGGGCCCAGATAATTCGCCGCAAAGGTCAGCTCCAGCCCGTTCCCGGCCTGCTGAAAACGAGTGGTCATCGTGCCCGCATTGTTCACGAGCAGATCGAGACGCTCGAAGCCCTCCAGCACGGCACGGGCGGTTTCCCGGACCGTTCCAAGGTCCGCGAGATCACAGTGCAGGACGTGAATTGCCTCGTTACCCGTCTGTGTCGAAATCTCCTGGCGCACGGTCTCGGCCCGTTCCACGTTGCGGCAGGCCATGACGACCTCGAAGCCCGCGGCGGCCAGGCCCTCGGCGGTGACTCGGCCGATACCGTTGGTGGTCCCGGTGATGAGACAGAGCGGACGGCTCATTTACCGCGCTCCGACCAGCGCGCTTCCCGGGTCTCGACGATGCGCCGGCGGAAACGCTGGATACCGATGGCCAGTAGGGTGAGGAGGGCGGCGGCGGTGACCGCGGGATAGGCGAAGCGGTCGATCCAGCCGTTTGCGGCAAAGTCCAGGTGAATGACGCCGAGGACGGCGGTTGCGATGGCAACCACGGTGACGTTCTGGACCAGAGCCCAGGCCCCCGCCGCGAGGAGGCAGGGCAGCAGAAGTCGGTGCAGGGCGGTGGGGCTTTCCGGGTCGTAGAGGGCGAGACCGACGAAAATCATGAGCAGTCCTGCCAGCCGCTGCCAGGGACGATCCAGATTCACGTCACGATATCGAGGCTGCCGCCGTCGACTCTGATGTTCTGCCCGTGGATACCATCGGCAACGGGGCTGGCGAGGAACACCACGAGGGCGGCGACCTCTTCCCGGGTGACGATCCGGCCGATGGGAATATCCCGGGCCACGTGTGCTTCTACTTCCTCCCAGGTTTCACCCCAGCCCTTCTCTCGGCCGCGGGCCAGATAAGCGGCCTGCACCTCGGGGGTGAGGATCAGACCCGGCGAGACGAGATTGACCCGGACATTGCTCCCGGCCATGGCTTTCGCGAGGCTCACGGTCATGGTCGCCAGTGCGCCTTTTGCTGCGTAGTAGTGCGGATTGACGGCATTCGGTCGCGTAGAGCCGACCGTGCCGAGATTGATGATGCGTGCCCAGGATGCGGCCTGCATGGTCGGGAGACAGTGGTTGATGAGTCGTGTTGCCGAAAGGACGTTGAGCTCGTAGGCGGCAATCCAGTCTGCCGTCGTCGACTCACCCCAGCGGCCACGGTCTACCGCACCGTAGTTGTTGATGAGGATATCCGGCACCTCGCCGCCGAGGTTCGCGATGAGCGCCTCCGTGCCCGCTTCCGTGCGGATATCGCCGGTAACGGGCACACCACCGCCCAGGCTGGCGACAGCGTCTTCCGCCTGGCCGGCCTCGAGACCGTGGACCCAGACCTTTACGCCTTCTGCCAGCAGCGCCTGTGCGATGATCTGGCCGGTGCCGCGGTAGCTGCCGGTCACGAGCGCCGTGCGGCCATCTAGATTCAGTTGCATGTTCTGTCCAAGCGCTGGAGGGCTGCGCCGCAGTATACTGCGCGGCCCATGGAGCTCGCAGGCTGGTTGGTGTTTCTTAGCGCGGTGTTCGTGGGCAGCTACGTACAGGCCGTGAGCGGCTTCGCCATGGGCATGATCGTCATCGCCGTTACCGGCGCCAGCGGTGCGGTCCCCCTGCCGGTGCTCACGGCAGCAGCGAGCCTGATCACCATGGTCAACGTCGGCCTTGCCCTGAAGGGGCATACGCAGTCCATCGACCGGCGCATTTTCCTCTGGCTGGCAGCGGGTCAGCTCCCGGCCATCGCCGTCGGGGTCTGGTTGCTGACGATCCTCGATACGGGCTCTCAGGGCCTGCTGCAGCTGCTCCTCGGTCTGTTCATCACCCTCGGCAGTCTCTCCATGATGCTGCGTCCTGCACCGCTGGCGGCACCGTCGCCGAACTGGGCCTGCTTCGGCGCCGGCATTGCGGGTGGTCTGGTGGGGGGCCTTTTCTCCGCATCAGGGCCGATCATGGGCTGGTTCAACTATCGGCAGCCGCTGCCGCTGTTGGTGATCCGGGCGTCGCTGCTCTGCTCCTTTGCGCTGACCACGTCTGCCCGAACGGTTGTCGTTGGCCTGCAGGGCGGATTGACCGGTGAGGTGCTCTGGCTTTCTCTGGTGGCGTTGCCGCTCGTGATTGCCGGCACCTGGCTCGGCCGGGAAGTACCGCCACCCCTCTCTGAGCAGGCCCTCAAGCAGTCGGCCTTCGGGGTGCTGCTGGTGATGGGCCTCTGGATTCTCGGACGGGTACTGGCCGGCTGGCTCTGAGGGTTCGAGCCAGCCTTCAGAGGGGCCTTTCCAGCCAGACGACGTCCCAGTACCGATCGAACTTGCGTCCCACCTCCGTGTAGCGCGCCGCCTCCGTGAAGCCGAAGCGTTCGTGCAGCCGCATGGACGCCTCGTTCGGCTGCGCGATCCCGGCGTAGGCCCGGTGCAGATCCTCTGCCTCCAGAGCGGGCAGCAGCTGCTCATAGAGGGCTCGGCCGATGCCCCGCGCCTGTGCGTCGACGGCAACGTAGACGCTCACCTCCACGGAGGTCTCGTAAGCGCGTTTGGCCTTGAAGGGCTGGCTGCAGGCATAGCCGAGGAGCTCGCCGTCAGCTGCGGCGACCCAGCATTGATAGCGTGCGCCATCGAAGACGTCGAACCAGGGGCTGCGCGTCTCAGCGGTGAAGGCGCCAACGTCGAAGGTTGCATGGCTCGATTCCACATAGTGGTTGTAGATGGCGGTGAGGGCGGGCAGGTCCGCAGCCCTGGCGGGGCGGGTGTTCATGGTGCGCAGTTTACTGGTCGGCGCTGATTCTGCAGCAAGGTTGTTTTCGACGAAAAAGCCGCTAACGTGCGCCCATGCACGATTTCGACGCCATCCGCCCCTTCCGGGACGACGAGGTTCAAGGCGTTGTCGCCCGGGTGCGGCGCGACCCGCGGGTGAGCGATGCAGCCTCCAAGCTGGTCACCCCGGGGCTTGCGAAAGCTGCACCGGCCCTTGCCCGGGCGCTTGCCAGAACGGTGATCTCACTCCGATCCCGTTCCTTTCGGAGCATTGAAGAGTTCCAGCTTTTCCTGTCCCACTACTTCTCCCGGCTGATCCACGAGACCATCAGTGAGCTCACGGTCAGCGGGGTTGATCGCCTCGACCCTGAGCGGCCTTATCTGTTCATCTCCAACCACCGTGACATCATCATGGACACGGGGCTCGTGAACTACACGGTGCACAAGGCCGGGCTGCCGACACCGGAGGCGGCCGTGGGGGACAACCTGCTGACGGAGCCCCTGGCCGCTGACCTCATGCGCCTCAACAAGAGTTTCGTCATCGAGCGCAGTGTGACCGGTAAGCGTGCCATCTACCGGGCCCTCACCCGCACGTCGCACTACATTCAGCACGTCCTCAAAAGCGGGGATTCGGTCTGGATCGCTCAGCGGGAAGGGCGCTCGAAAGACGGCTTCGACCGCACCGATCCAGCGCTGCTGAAGATGCTGGCGCTGGCCTGGCGCAAGGAAGCCGCCACCTTCGGTGACTTTCTCGATCAGGTGGCGCTCGTGCCCGTGTCCATTTCCTACGAGCTCGATCCCTGTGATGCCATGAAGGCCCGCGAGCTGGCGCTCATCGAACGGGACGGCCACTACGAGAAGGCAGAGAACGAGGACCTCGCCAGCATCATCGTCGGTATGACGGGTTTCAAAGGCCGGGTGCACGTTCACTATGGCGCGCCCCTGCAGGGTGCCTACGAGGACGGCGAAGCGCTCGCGCGGGCGCTGGATGAGGAAATCGTCGGAGGGCTCCGGGTCTTCCCCACCCAGGCGGCAGCCGCCGAGCGGCTCGGCTTCGAACCCGTGCCGCCGACGCCGGACTGGCTACCGGAGGTGAAAACCGCCTGGGAAGCCCGCCTCGCCGCCTGCCCGGAGTTCGAACGGCCGCAGCTGCTGGCGAGCTACGGCAATCTGATCCGCAATCGGACTGAGCTGGGCCTCAACGGTTCGGAGACCCCCTTCGAGGACATCGCCATCGTCGCGTAGCGACGACCGGCGCAAGCGACGACCGGTGCCTGAACGTCGGCGTTCCGCCCGGGAATCACCCCAGATACTGAAGCGTAGGTTCCTGCAGCGCCGCCTGCTGTTCGCGCAGCTCCAGCACGTGTTGTGACCAGTAGCGCTCCGTGTCGAACCAGGGAAAAGCCGTGGGAAAGGCCGGATCGTTCCAGCGCCGGGCGAGCCAGGCCGCATGATGCATGATGCGCAGGGTACGCAGCGGCTCGATGAGATCGAGAGTTCCCAGGTTCAGCGGGTGGAAGGGCAGGTAGGCGTCGAGGAGCTTGTTCAACTGCGCCTGGCGTTCATGGTGCTCGCCGGAGAGCAGCATCCACAGATCCTGGATTTCCGGACCCAGCTGACAGTCGTCGAGGTCGACGAAGTGCGGCGTCTCTCCCCGCCAGAGCACGTTGCCCATGTGGCAGTCGCCGTGAATACGTTGCACGGCAACGCCCGCCAGACGCCGATCGACGTCGGCCAGGAGGTGCTCCGTGATGGTGGCGTAGGCCTCCTCGATCTCGTAAGGCAGCCAGTTGTTGTCGAGCAGCAAGCGGCGGCTTTCGTGGCCAAGGCGCTCAGCCGATAAGGTGACCCGGTGCTCGAAGTGTCCTGCGGCGCCGATTTCGTGCATGCGGGCCAGCGTCCGGGCGAGCACCGTGTAAGTATCCGGGTCTTCGAGGTTCGGTGGGTAGCCTCCCTGGCGTGGGAACACGGCGAAGCGGAAACCGGCGTGGTCGAAGAGGCTTTCCCCATCCCGAACCAGCGGCGCCACGACCGGCAGCTCGTGGTCGAGGAGTTCCAGCGTGAAAGCGTGTTCCTCAAGGATGGCAGCATCGGTCCAGCGTGCGGGCCGGTAGAACTTGGCGACCACGAAGTCGCCGTCTTCGAGCTCGATCTGATAGACCCGGTTCTCGAAACTGTTCAGCGCCAGCAGGCCGCCGGTGGGTACAAAGCCCGCGCTTTCCATAGCGTCGAGAATCCGATCGGGAGAAAGGCCGTCGTAAGGAGTTTCGGTCTCTGTCTCTGTGTCTGTCATGGGCGCGCAGTGTAGCAGTGCCTCAGGGCGCATGATCCGCAGCGGCCGCGGCCCAGCAATGGACACTCGCCGCACCCGCCTCGCGCAGGCAGGCCGCGAGGCTTTCCGCCGTCGCACCGGTGGTCAGCACGTCATCGACGATCGCCACCCGCAGACCGTCGAAGCGGCACCCGCAAGCGAAGGCATCGGCCAGGTTTTCCCGTCGCTCGGCGGCGGAGAGCCCCGGCTGCAGCGCCGTATGCCGGCGCCGGCGAATGCCCCGGTAAACGAGGGGCAATGCGAAGGCCCGACTCACCGGAGCGGCGATCCACTGCGCCTGGTTGTGACCGCGGACGAGGAGTCGGCGCCAGGACAGGGGAACGGGCACGACCAGCTCCGGCCGCTCACCGGTGCCATAGGCATCGGCCAGCGCTTCGGCCATCAGCGTGCCCAGGAGGCGTGCGGCCAGGAGCCCCTGCGCCTGCTTGGCGGCAAGGATCCAATGCTGCGCCGACTCTCGATAGTGCCAGGGCACCACGGCGCGTTCGATGAGCGCTGGGTTCAGGTCGCTGACCTCCGGATCTGCGCGCCAGGGCAGGTCGGCGAAGCAGTACTCACAGAGTCCGCGCTGACTGGCAAGTCCCTGGACAGTTTGTCGGCACAGACCGCAGAAACTGCCGAAAAAGTGTTGCCACATGCAGCGGGAGTCTGCCGTTCGCCGCGTTCCGCGAATACTCGAAAAATGCTGAAAATTCCTTGCGATAGCCGCTTTGACGAGGCCTTTTTGCCCAAGTAAGGTTCCGAGCCGCCGTCCTCGAGCACGGCCAGATTGCGATGGAATGCTCTGGCACCCCGGCGGCGTGTAGCAGTGACCAGAGAACACGGATAAGGAACGAGAAACAGATGACAGCGTCGACCCGCGACCTCCGCTTTGCCATTCACGATGTCCTCGACTACGAGGGCCACTACGGAGCGCTCTTCGGCGAGGGAAGCGCGAATCGGGAGCTCATAGACGCCATCACGGACGAAGCAGCCCGGTTCTGCGAAGGCGAGCTCGCACCGGTGAACCAGAGCGGCGATGAGGTGGGCTGCCGCTACGAGGATGGTGTGGTGACCACCCCGCCGGGTTTCAAAGAGGCCTATGCGAAATACGTGGAAGGCGGTTGGGCTGGCCTCTCCGGCGACAGCAACTACGGCGGCCAGGGCCTGCCGGACAGCATCAGTCTCATCATGGAAAATCTCATGTGCGGCGCCAACGCCGCCTGGACCATGTACCCCGGCCTGTCTCGCGGTGTGGTAGAAGCGCTCGAGCATCATGGCAGCGATGAACAGAAGAGCCAGTTCCTGCCGAAGCTCTTGACCGGCGAGTGGACGGGCACCATGTGCCTCACAGAGCCTCATGCCGGGTCCGACGTCGGCCTCGCCCGGACCCGGGCGGAGGTCCGCGCCGACGGCTCCTATGCGATCAGCGGCACGAAGATATTCATTTCCGCCGGCGAGCACGACATGGCAGAGAACATCATCCACCTGGTGCTCGCGCGAACGCCTGATGCCCCCGCCGGAACCAAAGGCATCAGCATGTTCGTGGTCCCCAAGGTCGATCTCGACGGCACCCGTAACGCGGTGAACTGCGGCGGTATCGAAGAAAAGATGGGCATCCACGGCAGCGCCACCTGCGTGCTGCATTTCGAAGAAGCGCGGGGCTATCTGGTCGGCCAGGAGAACCAGGGCATGCGCAACATGTTCACGATGATGAACGCGGCACGCCTGGTGGTCGGGCTGCAGGCGAACTGTCAGGCGGAGTCGGCCCTGCAGCGGGCGCTCGAGTACGCCCACGATCGCATTCAGATGCGCTCGCTCACTGGGCCCAAGGCTCCGGACCGGGAAGCGGATCCGATCATCGTCCACCCGGACGTGCGCCGGCTCCTGCTCACCCAGCGCGCCATCGTCGATGGCGGCCGGGTACTCGTTTACTTCGCCGGCCAGATCGGCGACACGGCGGCGGCTGGTGAAGGCCAGGCCAAGCAGGATGCCCAGCACCTCATGGATTTCCTGACGCCGATCGTGAAAGGGCTTCTCACGGAGCTTGGTTTTGAATCGGTGAATCACGCCCTGCAGGTGTTCGGTGGCCACGGCTACATTCGTGAGAACGGCATGGAGCAGCTCGTTCGCGACACGCGGATTACCCTGGTCTACGAGGGCACGACGGCCATTCAGGGTCTCGATCTGCTCGGCCGGAAGATTCTCCAGACACAGGGGCCGGGTTTGAATCTCTTTGTCGGCCTTGCCAAAGAACTCGCCGCAGAGCTGGAAGGGGAGGCGTCCGTTGCCGGTTACGGGCGCACCCTGGGCACCATGGCCGACGAGTGCGGTGAACTCGCGATGAATCTCGCCGGCCGGGCCATGGAGGATCTCGACGAGGTCGGTGCCGGTGCCGTCGACTTTCTGTTTTACAGCGGCTACTTGACCCTTGCTTACTGCTGGGGTCGAATCGCGCTCACGGCTGCACGCGGCCTCGACGGTTCCGGTCCGGAATCAGGCGGGTCGGCTGAAGATGCGGATTTTCTCGCGGGCAAAGTTGCTGCAGCCAGATTCTTCTTCACGCGGCTTCTGCCGCGCGCTGCGGCGCACAAAGCGGCCATAGAAGCCGGCGCGCCGACGCTCATGGAAGCAACCGCCGAAAGCTTCGGTCCCTGGTAGCCAGGGATCCGGCGTGCTGTCGCCTTGCGCTGGGAGCGCAGGGGGCGCGCCAAGGCACAGACGAAAACTGGGAAGGCACATGCTGGAATACCAAGCCCCGGAACGGGACATCGAGTTTCTCCTGTTTGATCTATTCAAAGTTCAGGAACGCTGGGCGGACATCCCGGATTTCGCCGAGATATCCGAAGAGCTCACCCGGGCCGTGGTCAACGAAGCGGCCAAACTCGCTTCGGAGGTCATGGCGCCCCTGAATCAGGCCGGTGATCAGAGCGGCTGCACCTGGGAAGAGGGTGTGGTCACCACGCCGGACGGCTTCAAAGGGGCTTACGAGGCCCTGGCAGGCGGCGGCTGGCTGGGTCTCGCAGGCAACCCGCTTTATGAAGGCCAGGGCATGCCGAAGATGCTCGCCTGTCTGCTCGAAGAGATGTTCTGGGCGGCGAACACGAGCCTGTTTCTCTACGGCAGCCTCACGACCGGTGCGTCCATCTGCATCGACAGCCACGGCAGCGAAGCGCAGAAAGCCACCTATCTGCCAAAGCTCTACAGCGGGCAGTGGTCCGGCGCCATGGACCTCACGGAACCGCACTCGGGCACCGATCTCGGCATCATGCGGACCAAGGCCGTACCGCAGGCTGATGGCACCTATCGGATCACCGGGACGAAGATTTTCATCACGAGCGGTGAACATGACCTCGCCGAGAACATCGTGCATCTGGTGCTGGCCAAACTCCCCGATGCACCTGCTGGCTCGAAGGGCATATCGCTCTTTATCGTGCCGAAGTTTCTGCCGACGGAAGACGGCGGCATCGGCGAACGGAACAGCGTCGCGAGCGGCTCCATTGAGCACAAGATGGGCATTCGCGGCAGCGCCACCAACGTCATGAACTACGACGAAGCCGTGGGCTTCATCATCGGTGAGCCGAACCAGGGCCTCGCGAACATGTTTACCATGATGAACTACGAACGCCTCTCCGTTGGCCTCCAGGGTCTCGGTTCCGGTGAACTCGCCTACCAGCAGGCGGCCCGCTATGCCCGCGATCGACTCCAGGGGCGGTCCGTTTCCGGGCCGAAGAATCCCGATGGCGCGGCGGATTCGATCCTCGTGCACCCGGACGTGCGGCGTATGCTGCTCACGGTGCGTGCGCTCACGGAAGCGGGGCGTGCCTTTGCGCTTTTTGCCGGCATGCAGCTCGACCGGGCGAAGTACGCCGGGGATGCGGAAGCGGCCAAACTTTCAGAACTGCTGACGCCAATCGCCAAAGCATTTCTGACAGACCGGGGTTTCGAAGCCTCCGTCATGGCTCAGCAGGTCTTCGGCGGTCACGGCTTCATTCAGGAGTGGGGCGCCGAGCAGATCGTGCGTGATGCGCGCATCGGTCAGATTTACGAGGGCACCAACGGCATTCAGGCCCTCGATCTCGTGGGTCGCAAGGTGCTCCGGGACGGCGGCGCCACCTTGAAGGCGCTTCTCGCGAGCTTCGATCTGAGCACCGTCGATGCCGACTACCGGGACGCTCTGCAGGCGGCTTTTGCGCGAGTGGAGAACGCGACCGATCACCTCATCCGCGAAGCGAACGCTGACCCGGAGCTACCCGGCGCGGTTTCCACGGACTACCTCGATCTGTTCGGGTACACCCTGTATGGCTGGTTCTGGGCGCAGATGGCCACCATCGCACCGGCTGACGACTTCGGCCGGGCCAAGCGTGAGTGTGCTGCCTTCTTCTTTGCGCGGTTGCTGCCGAAGACCCTCGGTCTCGAGGCGAGCGTGCTCTCGTCATCGAGCTGCGTGATGGGTTTGGCGGAAGAGGCCTTCTGAGGGCCAGGAAGCAGGCGCTGACAGCGCCGCTTCAGTCCACTGGCGCCGCGGGGGCCGGGCAGGGGTGTTCGGGGCGGCCATCGTCGCAGAGTCCGATGGTCCGCAGAAACAGCGCCCAACCGGCGATTTCCTCTTCGGATACCGGTGCCTCGCCATCTTCGGGAATGGGATCTCCGCGCCGGGTGCGGCTCACCAGATAGAAGGCGTCGTTGCCGCGGATCGTCTTCATGAGCGTGACTTCCGAGGAATCCGACTGCCGATCCTTATGACAGACCAGCAGGAAGACGGCGGTCGGATAGCCGTTCTCTTCTCCGGCGAAGGTCGGCAGCTGCTCGAAAGTCCCGCAGTCGCGATGGCGATCGGTACTCAGGATGTCGACGAATTCGATGGGATCCGGGAGCGGATCGAGGACCATGGCCTCGAAAACGATCTGTCGGATCCAGTCGCTGGCTTCTGCTTCTTCTTCCGGCACGTAGCTCGCGCGGCGCAGCGCTGGTGTGTTGGTAGCGCCCGTCTGCCGCCAGCCCTGCGGCGGCTGGCCCAGCAGTCGTTCGCCGACGGTCGTTGAGGGCGCGGGTGCGGCATCGTTGGCTGCGACGGCTGCTTCTGCAGGGGAGTCGACACTGGAGGCGCCGCTTGCTGCAGAACAGGCGCCCGCAACAAAGAGCAGCGGCAGCAGCAGGGCTCCGGCGCGAGCGCTCATTGCTGCCTCGGAAATGCCCAGGGATGTGAAGCCGACAGACCGCCATCGACGGGAATGGCCTGGCCGTTCACGTAGGACGCCCGGTCGCTCAGCAAAAAGCAGGCCATTTCGGCGATCTCGTCCGGTTGTCCGTAGCGGCGGGTCGGGTTGATCTGACCGATGCGATCGGTGGTACCACGCTCTGCGGCGGCATCGAAGATCGGTTTCGTCATGCCGGTTTCGATGAGGCCCGGACAGATCGCGTTGATGCGGATACCTTCGCCATAAAGCTGGTAAGCGACGGTCTGGGCAATGCTGATGACGCCTGCTTTGCTTGCGCTGTAGTCGACCCCGCCGGCATTGGCGCGCAGGCCTGCGACACTGGCCGTGCAGACGATGGCCCCGGCGGGACTCTTCTTGAGCTCCGGCACCGAGTGCTTCACGGCCAGAAAAACGCCGATGGTGTTGACGGCCAGCGTGCGCTGCCAGTCTTCCACGGTGAGTTCCAGCATGGGCTTGCCGCCTCCGGATACCCCTGCATTTGCGTAGATACCGTCCAGGCCGCCGAAGGCTTCGACAGCCCGCGCCACGTAGCCGGCTACGGCGCCTTCGTCGCTGACGTCGGCAGGCAGCGACAGCCCCTCGCCACCGGCTTCTGAAATGGTGGCTGCGGTCTCGTGGACGCTGTCCGCAAGATCTACGCAAAGCACCCGGGCGCCTTCCCGGGCGGCGAGAATGCTGGTGGCGCGGCCGATGCCGCTGCCGGCGCCGGTGATGATGAGGCGTTTGCCGTCGAGCATGCCCATGGTCGTTTTCCTCTCAGGGGGTGGTATCTGCGGCTCGGAGCCGGTCCGGGAGCAGCTTGTAGATATTGCCGAAGCTGCCGTTGCTCATGATCACGATGTGGCGCCGGCGCCGCGGCAGCTTTGCCAGCGCGTCCATGAGCTTGTCGAGATCGTCGTGCTGGTGGGCGGGCACGACGCAGGCCTGCACCACCTCCGACAGATCCCAGCGGATGTTCTCGCCGCGAAACCAGTACACGGCGTCCGCCGGTGCACAGCAGGTGGTGAGCTCGTCGCGCAGGGTGCCGAGGGACATGGTGTGCGAGCGTGGCTCGACGACGGCGATGATCTCCTCGTTGCCCACTTTTTTTCTGAGCCCCTGCAGAGTCTGTCGAATCGCCGTGGGATGGTGCGCAAAATCGTCGTAGACACTCACTTCGCCGACCTCGGCAATGAGATCCATACGCCGCAGCACACCTTCGAAGCGGCCCAGGCTTTCAACGGCGTCTTCGGGGCGAACGCCAACGTGCCGTGCCGCCGCAATGGCCGCGAGGGCGTTCATGCGATTGTGTTCTCCGAGCAGGGACCAGCTGACCCGGCCCACGGGCGCTTCCCCCAGCTGAACGTCGAAGGCTGAGCCGTCGAGATCCGTGGCCGACCAGTGGTCGCCGTTGTCCGTTTCCAGAGGCGGTCGCGCCGATGGCGGTCCGAACCGTGCGGTCGGCGTCCAGCAGCCCATCTGCAGGAGTTCGTGCACGTGATCGTCGTTTGCCGGCGCCACGATCAGACCGCCGGCCGGGACCGTGCGGATCAGGTGGTGGAACTGCGTTTGAATGGCGGCGAGGTCCGGAAAAATATCGGCGTGATCGAACTCGAGATTGTTGATGATGAGCGTGCGCGGCCGGTAGTGGACGAACTTCGAACGGCGATCGAAGTAGGACGTGTCGTACTCGTCTGCCTCGACGATAAAAAACGGATCGCTGCCGAGCCGGGCGGGGCGGGCGAAGTTTTTCGGGACCCCGCCAATCAGGTAACCGGGCTCGAGGCCGGCCTGATCGAGAATCCAGGCGAGCATGCTGGCGGTGGTGGTTTTGCCGTGGGTGCCGGAAACGGCGAGCACCCAGCGATCGGCAAGAATCTCACGGCCGAGGAACTCGGCGCCGGAGGTATACGGCAGGCCCTGTTCCAGCACGAACTCGACGCCGGGATGGCCTCTGGGCAGGCCGGCATTGCCGATGACTACGAGATCCGGAACCGGGTCCAACTGGGCAGGATCAAAGCCCTCGTAGAGTTCGATATCGGCTGCCGCAAGCTGATCGCTCATGGGCGGATAAAGGGCTTTGTCCGAGCCGCTGACGACGTAACCCTTCTCCCGCGCGAGCAGCGCGAGGCTGCCCATGAGAGTGCCGCCGATGCCGAGAAAATAAACGCGCTTCGACATCTCAGCCCCCGATGGCGGAGAAGGCAACGGCGACTTTAAGCACCGTCATGCCAAGGGCGAGGAGCAGACCGACCGCAACGCGGACATTGAGCGCCTGCGTCAGGATGTAGCCGGTCACGGCGAGCGACCAGAGCGCATAGGTCCACTCGAGGACCGGCGCCGCTTGCGCGAAGATTGCCATGACGATCGGTGTGACCACGCCGAAGAGGACGGTAAGCAGCAGGTCGCAGCCAAAGAGCGCGGCCAGTGTGCCGGCGAACCGGTTGACCACTTCCCGGAGGTAGCAGGCCAGCCAGACCAGACAGGCGAAGGCTGCCTGGGATACGACGATGAGCGTGGCCAGTTCTATGGCGGTGAGTTCTGCGCCGCCGCTCAGGGAGACGATGAAACTCGTCAGCAGGTTCGCGACGATGATGACGGCGATGAACCAGCTTTCCGTGGGAACGTAGGCGGGACTCTGGCGCAGGAGGCAGATGTGCCAGAACAGACTGATGACGGCCTTCATGAAAACTTCGTCTTGAACGTGGCTGAAATTCTCGCACAAAACGTCCCCATGGCGGAGAATGCGCACGCGCGAACGGCTGCTGACCGCAGCTCAAAGCGCATCGATCGCTCAACGCTCGTATCGCAACGAAGGACTCACCAGCAATGCCCAAAGCCAACGCCTTTTACGCTCAATCCGGCGGCGTCACAGCCGTCATCAACGCCACGGCCTGTGGTGTGCTGGAAACGGCGCGGGCGAACAAGGATCGCATCGGCAAGGTCTATGCGGGCCGGAACGGCATCATCGGCGCCCTGACGGAAGAACTCATCGACACCAGCCGTGAGAGCCGCGCGGCGATTGCCGGTTTGCGCTCAACCCCATCGGGCGCCTTTGGTTCCTGCCGCTACAAGCTAAAGAGCTTCGAGGAGAACGAACGCGAGTACCGGCGCCTCATCGACGTGTTCCGAGCCCACAACATCCGCTACTTCTTCTATAACGGCGGCGGCGACTCGCAGGACACGGCAAACAAGGTCTCGCTGCTCGGCGACCAGCTCGGCTGGTCACTTACCTGCATCGGGATCCCGAAAACCGTAGACAACGATCTCCCCCTTACAGACACCTGCCCGGGCTTCGGCTCCGTGGCCAAGTACGTGGCCATTTCCACCCGGGAAGCTGCCCTCGACGTCGCCAGCATGTGCGAGTCCTCGACCAAGGTATTCATCCTCGAGGTCATGGGCCGTCACGCCGGCTGGATTGCGGCTGCCGGTGCCCTTGCCCAGGAAAAGCCCGGCGATGCGCCGCACATCATCCTCCTGCC
The DNA here is from genome assembly GCA_965230005.1 of Pseudomonadales bacterium. Classification (GTDB taxonomy): domain Bacteria; phylum Pseudomonadota; class Gammaproteobacteria; order Pseudomonadales; family Azotimanducaceae; genus SZUA-309. Next base: position 2,713,341 of record OZ245934.1, on the reverse strand, counting down.
GGAAGTCCCCTTTGTGAAAACGCGCTTCCTGAAGAAGGTCAAGGAGGTCGTGCAGGCCAAAGGCTACTGCGTGATCGTGGTCTCCGAAGGAGCCCAGTACAAAGACGGTACCTTCGTCGCCGATGCCGGTGGGAAAGATGCTTTCGGCCATACGCAGCTGGGCGGGGTGGCGCCGACCATTGCGCAGATGGTCAAAGACAAGCACGGCTATAAGTATCACTGGGCCGTTGCCGATTACCTGCAGCGTGCAGCCCGGCACATCGCTTCGAAAACGGACGTAGAGCAGGCCTACGCGGTTGGCAAGGCGGCGGTCGAGTTTGCGCTTGAGGGCAAGGACAAAGTCATGCCGACGATCGTGCGGACGAGCGATGAGCCCTATCGTTGGAAGATCGGCGAGGCGAAGCTTTCGAAGGTGGCGAACGTCGAACGCATGATGCCGAAGAGCTACATCACCAAAGACGGCTACGGGATCACCGCCAAAGGCAAGCGCTATCTCGCGCCCCTGATTGCGGGAGAAGATTACCCGCGCTACGTAAAAGGGGTACCGCAGTACGTGACTCTCAAGAACGAACTGGTGAAAAAGAAGCTGCCGACCTTCAAGGTCTGAAGCGCCGCGCGAACCGCGGGCAGCACCCGGGTCGCTGCCTGCGGAGAACCGGCACAAAAAAGGGAGCCAGTGGCTCCCTTTTTCGTTGCATCCCCGCCCGCGCTAGACGAGGAGGGGCGCGATCACGAGGCTCACAATCGCCATCACGTTAATGAGGATGTTCATGCTCGGGCCGGAGGTGTCCTTGAAGGGATCGCCAACGGTGTCACCGACAACGGCTGCAGCGTGAACTTCCGAACCTTTGCCGCCGAGGTTGCCCTTTTCGACGTACTTCTTGGCGTTATCCCAGGCGCCGCCGGCGTTAGCCATGGTCAGAGCCAGGAGCACACAGCCGAGGAGGCCGCCGCCGAGGGTGCCACCTAGGGCAGCGGGGCCGAGGCCGAAGCCGACGATGGGGGGCACGAGGACGGCGATGGTGCCGGGCAGCAGCATGCGGCGCAGTGCCGCGGAGGTGGCGATGTCCACACACTTCTCCGTGTCTGGCTCCGCGTTGCCCTCGAGCAGTCCGGGAATCTCCCGGAACTGACGGCGGATCTCCTGGATCATGTCCATGGCTGCGTCACCAACGGCCGTCATGGTGATTGAAGCGATCAGGAACGGCACCATGCCGCCAATGAAGAGCCCGATCAGCACGTCCGGCGAGCCGATGTGCAGGCTGAAGGTCGGGTCTGAGTAGGAGATGGTTTCTACGAAAGCCGCGATGATCGCCAGTGCGGCCAGAGCAGCGGCGCCGATGGCAAAACCTTTGCCGATGGCGGCGGTGGTGTTGCCAAGCTCGTCCAGGGAGTCGGTGATCTTCCGGGTGTCTTCCCCGAGACCACCCATTTCGGCGATGCCGCCGGCGTTGTCCGCTACCGGACCGTAGGCGTCGATGGCCATGGTGTAGCCGACGGTGGCGAGCATGCCGAGAGCGGCGATACCCACGCCGTAAAGACCGGCCAGCGAGGTGGAGACGAAGATGATGCCGCAGATGGCCAGAATCGGAACCACAACGGACTGCATGCCGACAGCCAGGCCGGTGATCATCACCGTGGCTGAGCCGGTCTCGCCCGCCTTCGCGATCTTCACGATCGGGGCGGCCGAGGTGTAGTACTCGGTAACGAGGCCAATGATGATGCCGCCAACGGAGCCGGCGAGCACTGACCACCAGATCGAGGTCGTGAGACCCATGGCGTCAATGGCGAAGTAGGCGGCGATGATAAACAGGGTCGGCGCGCCGATCGTGCCGAAGCGCAGGGCGACACCGGGCTCCTGGCCGGACATCGCCCGGACGATGCCGATGCCGATCAGCGAACAGATGAGGCCCATGGAAGCCAGCAGCAGCGGCAGGCTCATGAGCGTCGCCCGGGCCTGACCTTCGTCAAGGCCGGGTGCCAGACCGGATACGTTTGCCAGCGCCAGCGTGGAGGCGATGGCGATGGTGGCGATCATGGCGCCGCAGTAGGACTCGAAGATGTCCGAGCCCATGCCGGCCACATCACCGACGTTGTCACCCACGTTATCCGCGATCACGCCGGGGTTGCGGGGATCGTCTTCCGGGATACCAGCTTCGACCTTACCCACGAGGTCCGCGCCGACGTCGGCGCTCTTCGTGTAGATGCCGCCACCGACCCGGGAGAAGAGGGCAACCACCGAGGCGCCCATGCCGAAGCCGTGGATGTGGTGTGCCGTTTCCGGGTCACCGCCAAAGAAGTAGTAGAGGGAGCCGAGACCAAGCAGGCCCATGGAAGCGACTGTCAGACCCATGATCGAGCCGCCGAAGAAGGCGACGGAGAGGGCTGCCGGAGCGCCGTCTTTGTGGGCGGCCGTGGTGGTACGCACATTGGCCTTGGTGGCCGTGTACATGCCGATCCAGCCGGCGATGCCGGAGGACAGGGCGCCAACGATATAGGCGATCGCCGTGGACGCGCCGAGGGCGATATACACGATGACGAGCAGGATGCCGCCGAACAGGGCCAGCATGGAGTATTCGCGGCGCATGAAGACCATGGCGCCACTGTGAATGGCATCGCCGATCTTTTTGATCTTCTCGCTGCCCTCGTCGTAGCGCATCACCAATCCGAAGATGATGAAGGCCACAATCAAACCAACGATACCGAAGATAGGCGGTATCAAGGATGTATCTGTCATTGGTATCCCCAACTCTCGACGACCTGAATATTGACGGGCGAGGCGCGCGACCCGGCGCTTCTGAACGGCGCCTGTGTCTGGAGCTTGTGGCCTCTCCCGAATGAGCGGCGCGTATTCTAAACGGATCGGTTCAGAATAAGAAACTCGTAATCTGTATGGAAATCCTTGGTTTTCTTGGGTTTTGAGTGGAGTGGGGGTCCGTGACTGCCTGGGCTGGGGGAGGAGGTTTCCGACACGCTCAGGGATCCCGCTTGGCGGGATCCCTGACATCCCTGTGCGCTCGGGCGCGGCACATCCGTGTGCCGCGACCGGCCTGAAACCCCCTCCCCCAGCCCAGGCAGCCTCGACTTCCTTCTAAGTTCGAACGTAAGGAATCAACTGATTCAGTAGGGGTGGGGTGCTACACAATGACGCGTTGCTGCTTCGGCTTGCGGATACAAGTCTGCAAGGTCTCGTGCAGTCTCGCGAGGTCTAGCTGACACGAGCCTGCTATTGGTTTGCGCCAAAATCGTGGATGCCAGCCAGGAAAACGCGCTCACGGGGGCATGCTCGGCTGGCGCGCATGAAAGGACGCGCGGGCGCAGGCGCTGGATGCATCGCATAGGCCGGGACCGGACTGGGTCGCCTCATCCATCGGGAATTCCCCAATCCAGAACCCTGGAATGTGGTTGCGGGGATCGGGGCAGGGTGGGCTGCGCGCGGCCGTAGCCGGCCAGGACGGCCGGCGAGAGCGAGATCAGCACAGGGATGTGCGGTGAGCGTGCCGAGCACAGCCCACCCTGCTCCGATCCCTCAGAATCACCTACCAGGCCGACCAGAGCTGGGAACGATGAGGACGAGAACTATCCCTGGGCCAGTAACGCCCTGAGATCGATAATCGCCGCATTAGCCCGCGAGATATAAGACGCCATCACCAGCGAGTGATTGGCCAGGAACCCGAAGCCGTCGCCGTTCAGCACCATGGGGCTCCAGAGGATGTCCTGGGTCGGCTCGAGTTCGCGGATGATCTGCTGCAGGCTCACGCGGGCGTTCTTGTTGTCGAGGACATCGCCAAAGTCCCGCTCCATGGCGCGGAGCAGATGGATCAGGGCCCAAGTGTGGCCACGGGCCTCGTAGAAGACATCGTCGATCTCGAGCCAGGGGGTGCGGTAGTCCTGCTCCGTTGGGGCGGCGGTGGCCTGAGCGGCTGCGCTGTCTCCGGCCAGATCGATGTTCAGCTGGCGTTTGCCGACGCTTGCAGACAGCCGCTGGGAGAGGCTGCCGAGGCGGGTCTCCACCCCCTGGAGCCACTGCTGCAGATTGTCAGCCCGCGCATAGAACTGGGCGTTCGGCTGCGTGGGGTCAGCCAGGCGATCGAGATAGGCGTTCAGATGGCGGATGCCGGCCCGATACTCGGACTCGGATGGCGGCAGGGCCCAGCTGGCGTTGTCGAAGAAGAACTTACCTTCGGCCTCGGAGAGATCGGGATCCTCCGTCGACTGGCTCTGGGAGCGCGAGAAATCGATGCGGAAGGAGCGGGCCGCGTCCCGGATCTGCGTGAGTACGCCGAACTCCCAGTTGGGCACGTTGTCGAGCCAGACACCGGGCGGAAAGATGTCGTTCGAGAGATAACCGCCGCGCTTGTCGAGGAGCGTTTCACCGAGGCGGATCAGGGTGGCCGTGGTGGTGTAGCCGGTGACCAGTTCCCGGTCATTGGCCAGGGCATGCTCTGCCGCGTTGTCGCGCACGTCTAAGAGATCGGGTTCGTAGTTCCACCACCAGCTGAGGACGAGCATGAAAATGATATAGGCGCCGATGAGCACGCCGATCAGGCGCGCAGCCAGTGGGCCGTTCGCCCCATCGGATGATTGCCAGAACTTCCAGTTCATACCGCGGAATCCTTCTTCTCGTCTTTGCCTGTCTTCACTCGTTTTACGCGGACACTCAACAAACGGCGCCACACGTGGCGGCCGATGTGCTGCGGCTGGCCTCAGTGCCCAAAGGGAATCGTCTCGAATGGCACGGTTAAGGTGCTGCCGTCTTCGAGTTCAAGTTCGACGTCCAGCGTATCGTCGAGAGATTTTACCCCGAACAGCATCAGGTGGTTGCCGCCGGGTTCGAAGCGCACGGTCGCACCGGGTGCTACCACGACTTCCCTGAGCCGCCGCATCCGCATGATGTCGCCATCCTGGATTGTCGTGTGGATCTCCATGGCCCGCACCGAGGCTGCCGATGCCCCGACGATGACGAGCGCTGAGGTGCCGGTGTTTGTTGCGTCGAAGTAACCGACGGTTTTGTCCTGCCCGGGAATGAGATCGCGGACCCGCGCGTTGTCGACGCTCAGCTCGGCGCCAGCGGGTGCTGCGATGAGACTCAGGAAAATCAGTATGAGCAGATGCGGAGGGGTAGCCATGGCGGTCTCATCCGGCATCTGCGACCTCCTGAAAACAGAGGATGTCCACGGCGGCTGGGGAGGCGATCTTCACCTCCGCCCGGAGCCTTTCAGGCCCGGCGGCGGCGTTCATGCGCTGGTAGATCCAGCGTCCTTCGGCATCGTTGCTGACGTTGATGGTGACCCGGCAGTCTCCCGATTTTGCTCTGGCACCCAGGCGGGCCAGGGGGTCGTGCAGTGCGGCGCTGCGTTCCGCCACAAGCCGCCAATCGAGGGTGCGGCGGGTGCGTTCTGCGTTTTCCAGCAGTGCGATCTGCTTGCGCAGGGTCGCGATGGCCGGGTACTCGGGATAGATCATGCGTGCCTTCGACACCATGGAGTCAGCTTTGAGCAGCTGACCGGCATCGAGGGCCGTCTGCGCCTGCTCGAGGTGCAACTCCGCCAGGCGCGTGAGTCCGGCAATGGCATCTTTGTTCTCGGGTTCGAGGTAGAGCACCTCGTGGTAGAGCGACATGGCACTGCCGCTAGCCGGATAGATGAGCTGGCCCGAGCGCTCGGCGGCTTCGGCAGCATCGAGCAGCGCCAGGATCGCGCCATCTTCTGCCGCGAAACCCCGCTGAGGCGCTGCAGCCAGGCAGACGATCAGAGCCAGGACAGCCAGCTGCGGCCACGGGAGCCGGGCCGCCTGCCAGGAGAAGGGGCTTCGGGTGCGAAAAGAGGTGGCTGAGGGGTCCGGGGTCAAGAGAATTTCTCTAAAATGCACGAGTTCACGGCGGTGCATCGGGGGACTGGCTATATTGCCCGGTCATCTGGCGAACTCCAATGACTTTGGCGTGTCCCTAAAAGAACGAGTGAATACGCATATGGACCAGCGGACCGGATCAATGGGCATAAATCAGCAGTCGCCAGCAGAGTATGGCGTCAAACTAGTCACCTTTATTGCTATTTTGGCTGCACTGGCGTCCCTGGCGACGTTCCCCGCGGCAAACGCGAGTGAATTCCTCGACGGTGCGTCGAGCGATGAGGCGTCATCGAGCGACGGGCAGGCCCGGAGCGAAAAAATTGATACCTGGTCTTTCGAGGAACCGGAGTTCCTGACCGTGGACGAGGCCTTCGTACTCTCCTCGCAGGTTGCCGAAGACGGCTCCGTGCTCGTCAGCTGGGACATCGAGGACGGCTACTATCTCTACCGGCATCGCTTCAATTTCAGCGTCCGCACCGACGCGGAACGCCCGGACTCACCGGTCACCTTTGCCGAAGCCGAAATTCCGCCCGGAAAACAGAAGTTCGACGACTACTTCGGCGATGTCGAGGTCTATTACGGCTCGGCCCAGGCGCGGATTCCCGTTGCCGAAGGGGCGGGTCCCGTCGAAGTCGGCATCGGCTATCAGGGCTGCGCTGATGCAGGGCTCTGTTACCCGCCGGAGGTCAAATGGGTGGCCCTCACCGTTGGTCAACCCGGTAGTGACGGCGGTGCCGATGGTGGCGGCGTCATGGCGGCCACGGCGACAACGGGCATCGTGCCTCAGACTGAGGAGCAGGCCCTTGCCGCGACGCTCGCCAGCGGTGGTTTACTCACGGCGCTGCTGCTCTTCTTCCTCGGCGGCATCGCCCTTGCGTTCACTCCCTGCGTACTGCCCATGGTGCCGATCCTGTCGAGCATCATCGTTGGGGAATCGGAGAATCTGAGCCGCGGTCGGGCATTTACGCTGTCCCTCGCCTACGTGCTCGGGATGGCCGTGACTTATGCGCTGCTCGGCGTGCTCGTTGGCCTCTTCGGCGCCAGCCTCAATCTTCAGGCCGCGCTGCAGTCGCCGGGCGTGCTCGTGTTCTTCGCCCTCGTTTTTGCGGTCCTCAGCCTCTCCATGTTCGGTTTCTACGAACTCCAGCTCCCGGCCAGCTGGCAGAACCGCTTGAACGCCATGGGCGACAAAGTGGGCGGCGGTAAACACGCAAGCGTGGTGGTCATGGGGTCGCTCTCGAGTCTGGTGGTTTCCCCCTGTGTGTCGGCGCCTCTGGCCGGGGCGCTCATTTACATCAGCACCACCGGTGATGCGGTGCTCGGCGGCTCCGCCCTGCTGGCGCTGGGGCTCGGCATGGGCGTACCGCTGCTCGTCATCGGCTCCAGTGGCGGCCACCTCCTGCCGCGAGCCGGTGCCTGGATGAATGCGGTGAAAGCCGTCTTCGGGGTGGGCCTGCTGGCAGTTGCCATCTGGCTCCTCGAGCGGGTGATTCCTGCACCGGCGACCCTTGCGCTCTGGGCCGCGCTCGCGATCGGCAGCGGCGTTTATCTCGGTGCTCTCGATTTCTCTCCGCGTCAGGGCTGGGGCCAGCTCTGGAAGGCCAGCGGTGCCTTCGGTTTCATCTACGGGGTGATGCTGCTCATCGGTGCCGCAACGGGGGCGGATAATCCGCTGAAACCGCTCGATCGGCTCGCCGGTGGGTCGAATGCGGGCCCCGTGCTGGCTGCTGAGGCCGGTGGCGCGACGCCGCTGTCCCATGACGGTCTGACCTGGTATCCGGTGGCGTCCCTGGCCGATCTCGAGGCAGAGCTCGAGGAAGCCGCGCGAGCAGGCCAACCGGCGCTCCTGGACCTCTATGCCGACTGGTGCATCTCCTGCAAGGTCATGGAACGGAACGTGTTTCCCCGACCGGAAGTTGCCAGCCGCCTGGCCCAGTTCCGATTGCTCCGAGCCGACGTCACGGAGAACAACGAAAACGACAAAGCGCTCATGGGCGCCTTCGGGCTCTTCGGGCCGCCCAGCCTGGTCTTTTTCTCGGGAGATGGTGCCGAATTGAGCGAAGTTCGTATCCAGGGAGAAGTTGGGGCCGACGCCCTGGCGACCCATCTTGCGGCAGTGCTGGAAGCATTGGATGCGAATAAATTCGGTGATCTTGCCGCTAATTCCCGCTAAATAGCGTCCAAAACCGCTAATCGATCGGATTCCTGCTCGCATCGCGAGCGCATCTGTTGCAGAATTCGCCGCCAACGACCCGTTGGACGGCGGAATCATGGCCAAGCTCCTGGTCCTCAACGGACCCAACCTGAACCTCCTCGGCTCCCGGGAGCCTGAGATCTACGGCTCGGAGACGCTCGACGACATCAATAGTCGGCTCCTGGCCCTTGGGCAGGCGTCTGGCCACGAGGTGAGCTTCCTGCAGACCAATGCCGAACATGAACTCGTCGACGCCGTACACCAGGCGCAAGGGGATGGCGTTGGCTGCATCGTCATCAATCCGGGGGCCTTCACCCACACAAGCGTTGCACTGCGTGATGCCCTCCTCGGCGTTGCCATCCCGTTCATCGAGGTGCACCTCTCGAACGTCCATGCGCGCGAGGATTTTCGCCAGCACTCCTATCTTTCGGACGTTGCGGTGGGTGTGATCACGGGTCTCGGGGCGAAAGGTTACGAATATGCCCTGGATCGGGCCGGCATCATTGCACAGGGGGCGTCATGAGCGTCGATTTGAGGAAGGTCAAAAAACTCATCGAACTCGTTGAAGAGTCCGGTATCGCAGAATTGGAAGTGCGGGACGGAGACGAGACGATCCGAATCGCCCGGCACACCACGGCCGCCCCTCCGAGCGTGGTCAGCGCACCAGCAGCATTGCAGGCCCCGACCCCGACCCCAGCGTCGAGCACCGGACCTACGGTCAGCGGCTTCGAGGTGCGCTCGCCCATGGCAGGCACTTTTTATCGCTCGCCGGCACCGGATGCCGAGCCCTTCGTGAACGTCGGCCAGACCGTGGTCGCCGGTGACGTGCTCTGCATCGTCGAGAGCATGAAGATGATGAACGAGATCAAAGCGGAACGCGGTGGTGTCGTTGCGGGCATTGCTGTCGAAAACGGAGAAGCCATCGGCTCCGGACAGGTGCTGTTCCGCTTCGAGTAGCGGCGTCATGAGTTGGCTCAAGCTGACGCTCGCTGTTGATCGCGAGCGGGTCGATGCTGCAGAAGCGGTGCTGGAGCCATTTCTGCCGCTCTCCCTCACCGTATCCGATGCCGGCGACGACCCGGTACTGGAGCCGGAACCCGGCGCTGCACCGCTCTGGGCGCAGTGCCGTCTGGAAGCGCTTTTCGATCTGTCGCTGGAGGTTGGTGCCCTTCGAACAGCCCTCGAGAGGGCGGGCCTCGGTACCCCGGGTCTCGACTTTGTTGATGATGCAGACTGGCAGGAGCGCTGGCGACAGTATGCGGTGGACTACTGCTTTGCCGAGCGGTTGTGGCTCGTTCCGCGCGAGGTGGAGGCGCCGGCTGAACCAGCCCTGCGCCTCGACCCCGGGCTGGCGTTCGGCACCGGCAGTCACCCGACCACACGGCTCTGTCTCGACTGGCTCGCGCGCAGCGAGCTCGAAGGTTTGCGGGTGCTCGACTATGGCTGCGGCTCCGGCATCCTGGGTCTGGCCGCTCTGAAACTCGGCTGTTCGGAGCTCCTTGCCATCGATCACGACCCTCAGGCGCTGCTCGCCACGCAGGAAAACGCTGCCTACAATGCGCTGGCCGGGGCTGACAGGCTGGTGGTAGGGGGACCGGATGCCCTCGGTGACAGGACTTTCGACGTGGTGCTCGCCAACATTCTCGCCAACCCGCTCGTCAGCCTCGCCGATCGCCTTGCCGGGGCCTTGCGTCCGGATGGAGTGCTCGTGCTGTCGGGTCTTCTGGTGGCCCAGGCAGCGGAGGTGCAGGGCGCGTACCCGGGCCTCGACTTCGAGGCGCCGGTGACGGAGGCAGACGAGGAAGGTCGCTCCTGGGTTCGACTGGTCGGCAGACGAACTACATAGCGAGTGACCTTAGAGCGCGGCGGCTCGCAGCCGCCGCAGCCAGCATGGGAAAACGGTCAGGATTACCGTTCTAGCGCATGGTCGATGACGATCTCGAACCGCTGATTACCCGGTGCCCGAACTGCAGTACGCAGTTCCGGGTGACGGAAAACCAGCTGGCCATCGCCAGCGGGCGGGTTCGCTGTGGTGCCTGCCTGACGGTTTTTCAGGGCATCGACCATCTGATTCTCGATGAGGAGGAAGGCTTTTCGACGGGGACGGAAGCTGACGCCGCCCTCGACGCCCTGCTGGATGAGTTGGAACCTGAGGCAGGTGCTGTCGGCGGCATCGGCGTGGATGGCAACCGGACCGCGCCAGGCGTCGCTTCCGTTGCCGAGCCTGAGGCACCGCTGCCCGAACCGGCCATGGAAGCGCCGAGTCAGCTTTATGGCGGCTTCGAAGAGGAAGCGGAAGCCGGCTTGGGACCGCAGGAGGCGGACGATCTCGACAGCGATGCCGCCCTCAAGGAGCTGGCCGAGTATGCCGCCACTCTCGAGGGCGGGCCGGGCGGCGGCGCGGCGCCCGAAAGTTCCGAGCTCCCACTGGATGCGGTGGATGCGTTTGCTGCGAATGATGATGCCGATGCCGATGCCGGTGCTGAGGCTGGCGTCTATTCCAATGCCGATAGTGCCGCCGAAGCTCCGGCGAACACTGCCTGGGCGGCAGGAGACGAACGGTCGATAGGGCCTTCGGATTCGGACGTCACCGGGGCGTTGGCTGATGCCGCGACGTCGTCCGGGCAGGACGAAGACTACGAGAAATGGATCGAACCCCGGGACGAATCCCTCGAGCAGATGGTCGACGAGGTCGTCGCGGGTGCGCCGGTGGTTGTTGCCAACGATTCCGATGCGGCGCTGGGGCCGGGCGTTGCAGCCGCTCACGGTGACGCGGGTGAAGTTGAGGGCGGAGAAACGCTGGAAGCCGATGACCCTGGAGGCCTTGCGGCCGGAGACTCTGAGGGTCCGGATTCTGAGGACACTGCGCCGCAGGTTGGCGAGGTCAGTTTTGCGCGCGAACCCGTGCGGCTCTGGGCAGCGGCACTTGCGGTCGGTTTCTCTCTTTTACTGCTGTTGCAGATCCTTTATCTGCAGCTCCCCGACTGGTCCCGGGATCCCGGGTGGCGGGGATTTTACGAGGGTTTCTGCGGCCTTCTCGGCTGCGAACTGCCGGAGTTGCGAGCCGTGGAAGCCCTGCGCACCCGGAACCTCGTCGTCCGCAGTCATCCCGAGTTCGCTGACGTGCTCGTCGTGGATGTCATGATCGTCAATCAGGCGTCTTTTGCTCAGCGCTATCCGGATCTCGAGCTTCGCTTTACCTCCGTGAACGGCGTGCTCGTGGCTGGCCGGTCTTTTGCTCCGGAGGAGTATCTTGCCGGAGAAGCTCGGGCGGCAGACCTCATGCCTCCGCAGACCCCGGTGCAGGTGAGTCTGGAAATCCTCGATCCCGGCGAAGACGCCGTGAACTACACCTTGAGCTTCAACTGAGCCACCCGCTCACCTAGAGCTTCTTCGGCCACGGGCGTATGATGCGCGACTTTCCGGAACTGGCCCGCGAGGAGCCAGCGAAGCGTCCCAGCCTTGGTTGCCATCGGTCCCCACACACTCCGCAACGCAATGATTCTTGCGCCTATGGCGGGCGTAACGGACGTCCCCTTCCGGGCCCTCGCCTGGGAGTTCGGCGTTGGCCACGTGGTCTCGGAGATGGTTGGCAGCAAAGCCGAGCTCTGGAGTACCCCGAAGTCGCGGTTGCGCCGGCAGACGGTGGCGGGCATCAGTCCGGTCGCGGTGCAGATAGCCGGCGGCGATCCCGAAACCATTGCTGAGGCGGCGATCCGTCACTACGAAGATGGCGCCGAGATCATCGACATCAATTTCGGCTGTCCGGCAAAGAAAGTCTGCCGCAAAGCAGCCGGCTCCCAGCTCCTCGCCGACGAAGATCTGGTCCGTCGGATCATTGCAGCAGCGGTGGCTGCCGTGCCGGTCCCGATTACCGTGAAGATCCGCACCGGCGTCGCGCCGGAGCGGCGCAACGGGGTGGAGATCGCCCGGATCGCTGAAGGGGAGGGGGCGCAGGCCATCGCCGTCCACGGGCGCACCCGTGCCTGCCGCTTCGAGGGACCGGTGGAGTACGAAACCATTGCCCGGATCTGCCAGGCCGTCAGCGTGCCGGTGTTCGCCAACGGCGAGATCGACAGTGCGGCGACGGCGGCGCGCGTGCTGGCTGAAACAGGCGCCGACGGCGTCATGATCGGTCGCGCGGCGCTTGGGGCGCCATGGCTGCCCGGGCAGATTGCCGGCGTTACCGGCGAACTCAATCTGGAAACAAAGCTCGCCACCATGGCTCGGCACGTCGATGCGGGGCATGCGTTCTATGGTGAACCGGGCGTGCGCATCATGCGCAAACACGTGCAGTGGTATCTCGAGCAGCTACCGGAACTCGGCAGCATCGAGGATCGTCATGCACTCCGTCAGCGTTTCAATGCGCTCACGGACATGGCCGCGCAGCGGGATTTTCTTTCGTCCCTCGCCCGGCCGCTTGCGGCCTGAGCCGCCGACCTTTGGAACGGATTTTGGTTTTTCCGGCGCACGCAGCCGGTGACAACGAGACATCATGACTGACAGCAACAAGCGCATGCCGCGGCGTGCACTCCTCAGTGTTTCCGACAAAACGGGCATCGTCGATCTGGGGCGAGACCTCGCCGACCATGGCGTTGAGCTCCTCTCCACCGGCGGCACCTATCGAGCCCTCGAGGCGGCGGGTGTCCCGGTGCGGGAAGTCTCCGCCCACACCGGATTTCCGGAGATGATGGATGGGCGGGTAAAAACGCTGCATCCGAAGATCCACGGGGGGATTCTCGGCCGCCGGGGTCAGGACGACGGTGTCATGAGTGAACACGACATCGCCCCCATCGATCTTGTGGTAGTCAATCTCTATCCCTTCGCGCAGACCGTGGCCCGGCCGGACTGCACCTTCGAGCTCGCCATCGAAAACATCGATATCGGAGGGCCCGCCATGGTTCGCTCCTCGGCCAAGAACCACGCGGACGTTGCCGTGGTTGTGGATCCGGGTGACTACGGCGAGGTGCTGGAGGGGCTCGCGGCGGGCGGTCTCGCCTACGAGCAACGCAAAGCGCTCGCGGTCAAAGCCTTTCGGCACACAGCCCGCTATGACGCCATGGTGGCGGCCTACCTCGGGGCCGAAGAGGCCCTGCCGGATTCGCTGACGCTCACCTACGAGAAGGTTCAGGCGCTGCGCTACGGGGAAAACCCCCATCAGCAGGCGGCGTTTTACGCAGAGCCCGGTGCGCTCGAGGGCACCGTGGCCGGCCTCGAACAGCACCAGGGTAAGGCGCTCTCCTATAACAACATTGCCGACACAGACGCAGCGCTCGAGTGTGTCAAGGTTTTCGAGGAACCGGCCTGCGTCATCGTCAAGCACGCCAATCCCTGCGGCGTCGCCCAGGCCGGAAGTCTCGGTGCCGCCTACGACCTGGCCTTTGCCACCGACCCGACGAGTGCCTTCGGCGGCATTATCGCTTTCAATCGGCCGCTCGACGGAGACACGCTGGCAGCGATCCTCGATCGGCAGTTCGTGGAAGTAGTCATCGCACCGGAGGTCGACGCCGCGGCGGTTTCGGTAGCTGAGCGGAAGAAGAACGTGCGGCTCCTGAGCACCGGCGCTTTTGGTGAACGGCCACGCGGTCTCGAAATCAAGCGCGTTGGCGGCGGCATCCTTGCGCAGAGCGCCGATGAGCTCTGCTGGGACGATGCTGGTCTCACGGTCGTGACTGAGCGTCAGCCAACGGCAACGGAACTTGCGGATCTCGCCTTCGCGTGGAAGGTGGCCTGGTTCGTGAAATCGAATGCCATCGTTTATGCGAAGGACGGCCAGACCATTGGCGTGGGTGCCGGGCAGATGGCTCGGGTGACGAGCGCAATCATCGCCGGTATCAAAGCCCGGGATGCTGAGCTCACGGTGGCCGGTTCCGTCATGGCGAGTGATGCGTTCTTCCCGTTCCGCGACAGCATCGATGCCGCGGCGGAGGCTGGTATCACCGCGATCGTCCAGCCGGGGGGATCCATGCGCGACCAGGAGGTCATAGAGGCCGCCAACGAACACGGCATTGCCATGGTGTTCACGGGCATCCGTCATTTCCGCCACTGATGGCGGGTTTCCTGAATGGGTTTCCTGAAAAAGGAGGAGCAGCAGCGACCATGAAGATTCTGGTGATCGGCAGCGGTGGCCGGGAGCACGCGCTGGCCTGGAGTGCCGCCCGCTCCGAAGCCGTTACAGCCGTTTACGTGGCGCCCGGCAACGCCGGCACGGCCCGGGAACCGAAGTGTGAGAACGTGCCTTTTGCCGTCAACGACTTCGATGGCCTGGCGGGCTTTGCGGAAGCGGAAGGCGTGGCGCTGACGATTGTCGGCCCTGAGGCGCCCCTCGTCGACGGCGTGGTGGACTTCTTCACGGCCAGAGGCCTGCGCTGCTTCGGGCCGAGCGGCAAAGCCGCGCAGCTCGAAGGGTCCAAGTCGTTTACGAAAGATTTTCTGGCCCGGCACGGAATCCCCACCGCCGAGTATCAGACTTTCGAAGATCTCGACGCTGCGAAAGCCTATGTGGCCGAGAAAGGTGCACCCATCGTCGTTAAAGCCGATGGCCTTGCGGCAGGCAAAGGCGTCGTTGTCGCCGGGACCGAGGCCGAGGCCAATGCAGCCCTCGAGGACATGCTGGCGGGTGGCGCTTTCGGGAATGCCGGGGCTCGAGTCGTCATCGAAGAATTCCTCGCCGGTGAAGAGGCGAGTTTCATCTGCCTCTGCGACGGGAAAACGGCCGTCCCTTTCGCCACCTCGCAGGATCACAAAGCCGCACTGGACGGTGACAAGGGCCCCAATACAGGTGGCATGGGGGCCTATTCACCGGCGCCAGTTGTCACGCCGGAAGTCCACGAGCGTGTGATGGAGGAAGTGATTGAACCGACGATCCGTGGCATGGCTGCCGATGGTGCACCCTATACGGGGTTTCTGTATGCGGGCCTCATGATCACGGCGGACGGCACGCCAAAGGTCATCGAGTTCAACTGCCGTTTTGGCGACCCGGAAGCGCAGCCGGTGCTCATGCGCCTGCAGTCGGATCTCGTCACCCTCTGCAATCAGGCGATCGATGGTGTGCTCGAGGGCGTCAGCCTTGCCTGGGACGATCGGGCTTCGCTCGGCGTGGTCATGGCTGCCGGTGGCTACCCGGGGAGCTATGGCAAAGGTGACGTGATTCATGGGCTCGAGGCAGCGCCGACCGACGATCTGAAGACGTTCCATGCAGGAACCCTTGAAGACAACGGCGCCGTCGTCACCAACGGTGGCCGCGTGCTCTGCGTAGTTGGCCTTGGTGAGGACGTGGCTGCAGCGCAGCGTCGGGCTTACGAGGGAGTGGCCGCCATCGACTGGCGCGACCATTACTTCCGGAAGGATATCGGCTACCGGGCCATCAATCGGGACTGATCTTTAGACGGGCGATCCACTTACGCGATCGCGAGCCAATCAGCGGCGTGCCCCTTGGCCGCGGTGCCGTAAGGTGCCGCTATGGAAGCGGAACTGGCACGAATTCCCCCCTTTGCGGCCCTCGATCGGCCGCTGCAGGCGCTTATCGCCCGCAACAGTCAGGCGCTGCGAATTCCCGCTGGGCGCTGGCTGCTGCGCCGCGGGCGACGCCTGGATGGCCACTACTACCTTCTGCAGGGTGCCGTACGCGCCTTCGATCCGGAGCGGATCATTTCTGAAGCGGATCCCGTTGGTGATCGGGCCGTTTATCCCGGGTCCACCGCGCTCTACACGCTGCTGCCGAGTCGCTTCCTGCGGATCAGTGAAGCCGCCATGGCCCTTGCGGTGGCGGATATAGATCCCGGGTACGTGAGTCTCGACGAAGCCGACCAGGGCTGGCAGGCATGTTTCCTCCGTAACCATTTCTTCGAAGCACTTTCTCCCGTGATCTTTCAGCGCCTGCTGCGGGAGCTTGTGCCCCGGCCCGTGCTGGCGCACGAGGTCGTGATCCGAGAAGGGGAGGCACCGCCGTCTGCCGACTGCTTTGTGTTGGCGGCCGGGCGGGCGATGGTTCAGGCAGAGTCTCTGCCCGAGGTGCTCATTGAAGCAGGCGCACTCTTCGGTGAAGACGCTCTCATTGCCAGGCAGGCGCGAAATGCCACCGTGCGTATGCTCGACGACGGCTGCGTGATGGTCTGTCCTGCGGAGGCCTTTCGCAACTTCCTGGAAGCGGCGCTGAGGTCAGGCGCGTTTCCCGAAGACGCTGGTGCGGCGACCGCTACTTTCCGGGTCCTCAGCAGCCGCGGCTTGCGGGCGCGGATCGCCGCTCTGGATCCCGGTGGGCGCTATCTCGTGAAGTCCGAGGCCCCCGGCCTCGAGGCGCTGGCGAGTTTTCTGCTGCTGCGGGCAGGGCTGCGCATCAGCCGCCGGGGTGATCAGGCTTTGACCGTGCGGCCTTCTGCCCAGGTGCGCAGGGATGCGATGCTTTCGCCGCGCATGATCGACATGGGGTAGGTGCGATTCAGCGCCGCCATAACGTCGGCCTGCTGCAGTTCCTCGCTGCGGGAGCTGGCCAGATAGCGCGCGGAGACGATGGCTTCTTCGATCTCTGCACCGGTGAAACCTTCGGAGCTTTCGGCGAGCGCCTCGAGATCAAACTCGCTTGCCCGGAGATCGCGTTTCTCCAGATGGATGCGGAAGATTTCCGAGCGGACGCCGGGCTCCGGCAGGTCGACGAAGAACACCTCGTCGAGACGCCCTTTGCGTACGAGTTCCGGCGGCAGCTCACTGATGTCGTTGGCGGTGGCGACGATAAATACGGGCGCGTCGTTTTCTGCCATCCAGGTGAGCAGGGTCGACAACACGCGCTTCGACGTGGCGTTGTCGGACTGGCCTGTGGCGATGCCCTTCTCGATCTCGTCCATCCAGAGCACGCAGGGCGCCATGAGTTCGGCCTGTTTGAGGGAGTTGCGGAGGTTGCGTTCCGTTTCACCGAAAAACTTGTTGTAGAGGGTGCCGAAGTCGAGGCGCAGCAGCGGTATACCCCAGTAGCCGGCGACGGCTTTGGCTGCCAGTGACTTTCCGCCGCCCTGTACTCCGAGGAGCATGACGCCCTTGGGCTGATCCTTCGCAGCTGTGAGAAAGGCGTTCTTTCGGAGCTCGAGCCAGTTCTTCAGATTGTCGAGGCCGGCCACGGCGCCGAAGTCTTCCGTGTCGTATTCAAAGCGAAGCACCCCCTCGGAATCGAGGAGCTCGAATTTCAGTCGGTTGACTTCGGGAATGTCAGACTCGGTGATGGCCCCGTCGCCGTAGATGGCGTGGCGGATCAACACCTGTGCGTCCGAATGTGAGACACCGCGGAGGTTGGCGATGAGTCGCTTCAGGGTGTCGTTGTCCGTGCGCACCTTCTTGCCGTGATTCTGCTCGGCCCAGTCTTTCGCCTGCGATCGGACGAGGGCCATGAGTTCTTCGTCGCTTGGCAGGCGCAGATCAAACTTGGCCGTCAGGCGTCCGAGCTCGGCGGGCACGTTCAGCTCGTGAGAAAGGAGAACCAGCGTGTTGCCGAGGCGTTCGTGATCGAGGGCAATGTCCTTGAGGTAGCGGATGATCTTCGGCTCGTTGGCGAGATAGGGGTGGAAATCGCAGAGCACGTAAAGCGATGGACCTTCGCTTGCGGTAATGTGCTCGAGGAGCTCCTCCGGCTCTTTCAATTCCTCAGCGTCGGCGACGCCGGCGCCAAAGCCACCCAGCTTGAGGCCCTGGGTCACGCGCCATTCATAAAACGAGAGCTGCCGCTTCATGGCGAAGCGCAGCAGCATGGCGAGCACGCGCCGCTCGTCGTGGGATTCCACCACGACGATGGGGATCTTCGCATCGAGGATCAGACTCAGGTCCTTTGTGTCTGCCACGGCTGTCTCGCTATATAATTTCTGCCCGGCTCATCAGAACCGGCTTTAACTGTGCAGACGGAGACCCGGGCATGGCAACAGAGTCAGATTGCCTGTTTTGCAAGATTGTCAATCAGGAGCTACCAGCTGACGTTGTCTATGAGGACGATGAGCTCCTCGCCTTCAACGACATCAGCCCCCAGGCTCCGACGCACGTACTCATTATCCCCAAGGCACACATCGCAACGGTGAACGACTTAACCGAATCGGAAAGTGGCCTCATAGGCAGGATGGTTTTGCGAGCCAGGGCGATTGCCAGTGAGATAGGCATCGCAGAATCCGGTTATCGGCTGATCATGAACTGCAACCCGGAAGGCGGGCAGACGGTGTACCACATCCACCTGCACCTCCTCGGGGGAAGACAGCTGACTGCTCTCGGCTGAATCGAAGGGAACCGGATGAAGCGAGTGGCGGTAGAAGTGGAGAGGGTGTTGTGGCTCTACTAGACGATGTCGTGCTCGGGTTCGACCGGGCGCTGCGTACGCTCGCGGCAACACCGAACGCGGGTCGCAGCAACCCCGCCGGTATCGTCGATGAGGCGTCGCTCTCCGACGCGGAGCGCGGTCACGCCGCGGGCCTCATGCGGGTGAATCACACCGGCGAGATCTGCGCCCAGGGCCTCTACGAAGGCCAGGCGCTTGCCGCGCGGGATCCAGCCACCCGGGAAACACTGCTCGCAGCCGCCCAGGAAGAAACGGACCACCTGGCCTGGTGTCAGGAACGCCTCGAAGAGCTCGATGCGAAACCCAGCGTGCTGAATCCGCTCTTCTACACGGCCTCTTACGCCATGGGCGTCGTTACCGGACTCCTCGGAGATCGCGTCAGTCTGGGGTTTGTGGAAGCCACGGAAGATCAGGTGTGTCGGCACCTCGAAGCCCACATGGAATCCCTGCCGGATCAGGATGCGAAGAGCCGTGCGATCGTCGAGCAGATGCATGCCGACGAGGCGCGCCACGGCGCGGAGGCCATGGCGCGCGGCGGTACTGAGTTCCCGCGGCCCGTTAAAGAACTGATGACGGCGGTATCCCGGGTCATGACCGAGACAAGCTACCGGGGCTGAGCCGGCGCTCCTCCGACGTTCCGGAATCCAACCTGCTTTTCCTGCGCCTGCCTGCTCGACTGCCGGCGGTTCGTCTGTTGCCGGTCCGCCCGTCTGGCTGGCTTACGGAGCTGCGTCGATCAACTGATACTCGTGGGTGATGGTGACGCCACCTCGTTCGAGCATCCGTGATGCGGAGCAGTACTTGTCCGCCGAGAGGGAAACGGCCCGGGCGACTTTCTTCTCGTCGAGATCCGTTCCCGTGATGACGAAGGTCAGGTGGATCGTATCGAAGACCTGCGGGATTTCGTCCACGCGTGTGCCTGTGACGTGGGTCACACAATCCGTCACTTTCTGCCGCGCTTTGGCAAGGATGGTCACCACGTCGTAGGCCGCGCAGCCGCCCAGACCCATGAGCACGAGTTCCATCGGCCGCGTACCGAGATTTTCTCCGCCGCCTTCCGGTGGTCCATCGATGGCAACGGTATGCCCGGAGTCGGCAATAGCCTCGAAATGAACCTTCTCCTTCCATTCCACTTTTGCGTACATGTAAAGCGCAGATCCTTTAAAAAGTTGTAATACCGTGACGGTCGGGGTCGGAAATGAGTGATCGGTGACCGTTCAAACTGTGATTTTGTACCGTTTGTCTACCAGTTCTCACACTGCGTTGATTCGCTGTGCAAGTATCTCCCTCGCAAGATGTCACGAAGGAGCGTTACGAAAATGCTTGCCACGAAAAGTACGCCGAAAAGTTCTTCGGTCGCCGGGATGGGTTCCGCTCGTCCGCTAGCCGCCAAAGGCTTTCAGATGAACACTCCCGATGCGGAGAACACCCATCTCGATAGCTTTCTGGCTGCCGCTCACCGTCGGAAGTATCCGGCCAAGAGCACGCTCATCTACGCTGGAGATAAGAGCGACTCCATCTACTATATCCTCAAAGGTTCGGTCACCGTACTGGTGGAAGACGAATCAGGCCGGGAAATCATCGTTGCCTATCTGAACAAGGGTGACTTCTTCGGGGAGATGCCGCTGTTCACGGATGACACGCCGCGCTCCGCCTGGGTCAAAGCCAAGACCGAATGCGAAGTTGCCGAGCTTTCCTACGGCAAGTTCAAAGAACTGGCAGAGAAGCACACGGATCTTCTCTATGCCGTGGGCCGGCAGATGGCAGACCGCCTCTCCCGGACCACTCAGAAAGTGAGTGACCTGGCGTTTCTCGACGTCACGGGCCGAGTTGCACGGACGCTGCTCGAACTCACCAAGCAACCCGATGCCATGACGCATCCCGACGGTATGCAGATCAAGATCACGCGCCAGGAGATTGGCCGGATCGTGGGCTGTTCGAGGGAAATGGTTGGCCGGGTGCTGAAGACGCTGGTAGATCAAGGACTGGTCTCGGTAAAAGGCAAGACCATGGTGGTGTACGGCACGCGCTGACGCCAACCTCAGGTCATCACAATGGATGTGCTGAAACGGGCCCTCAGGGGCCCGTTTTAGTTCCGGCTCGGAAAGCGCGGGCCTCAGGCCTCAAGAAAGAACAGGGTTTCGAGGGCGCTACCAGGGTCTTCCGCGCGCATAAACGCCTCTCCAACGAGGAACGCGTTTACCGAGTGCTCCCGCATCTCCGCCACATCGTCCGCCGAGTGGATGCCGCTTTCGGTGACCACGAGCACGTCGTCCGGAATCTGCTTCAGAAGTCTGAAGGTCGTTTCCAGCGTTGTCTCGAAGGTCTTCAGGTTGCGGTTGTTGATGCCAACGAGTCCCGGGTCAAGGGCAAGGGCGGCCTCGAGTTCCGGCTCGTCGTGCACTTCTATGAGCACGTCCATGCCCAGATCGTTGGCGGCTTTGTGATAGTCCGCGAGTTCCTGCGCGGACAGGGCTGACACGATGAGCAGAATACAGTCGGCGCCGAGGCTTCTCGACTCCGGTATCTGGTAGGCGTCGACGATGAACTCTTTGCGCAGGAGCGGCAGATTCACCGCCTCGTGCACTTCCTGCAGATAGCGATCGTTTCCCTGAAAGTACTTTTCGTCCGTGAGAACCGACAGGCAGGCTGCACCGGCACGCTCGTAGGACGCCGCGATCTGTGTCGGATGAAAGTCCGGACGAATAACCCCCTTGCTCGGCGAAGCCTTCTTGATCTCCGCGATCACACCGGCGCCGCGCCCGGCAATCGCGCTGTTGAGCGCCGCGACAAAACCGCGCGGCGACGCCACTCGGGCGATCGCTTCGCTCAATTCAGCTTCCGGTCTGGTTGTGCGACGGATCGCAACTTCCCCGCGCTTATGCGCAATGATCTCATCGAGGATGGTGCCGCTCATTTCAGTCTTCGCCCATGAGACCGGAGATGCGAATGAGCTCCTGCAACCGCTCGTTGGCAAGTCCGGCAGAGACGGCATCCTGGGCCATGACCACCCCGTTCTCGAGACTCGTCGCCACGCCGGCCGCATAGATGGCCGCACCTGCGTTCAGGCAAACGATGTCTGCAGCGGCGGTATCGGGTTCCGTGAGGGCGCTTTTCACCAGCTTCAGGCTCGACGCCGGGGAATCGGCGCGCAGCTCGTCAATGGCGCGGCGTTCAATGCCGAAGTCTTCCGGCGCAATCTCGTACTCCCGGATTTCCCCGGCCTTCAGCTCTACCACCAGGCTCGAGTCATCGAGGGCAATCTCGTCGAGGCCGTTGCTGTGAACCACGAGCACGTGCTCTGCGCCGAGGAGCTGCGCCACCTCTGCCATGCGTCGCTGCCACACTGGGCTGAACACACCGATCACCTGGCGCCGTGCTCCGGCAGGGTTCGTTAGCGGACCGAGGACGTTCATCATGGTTCGCACGCCGAGTTCCTGGCGCACTGGTGCGGCGAAGCGCATGGCACTGTGATGGGCCTGAGCGAAGAGGAAACCGACGCCAACTTCACTGATGCAGTGGGCAATCTGCGCTGGCGTCAGCGCGAGGTTCACGCCGGCCTGTTCGAGGACGTCGGCGCTGCCGGACTGGCTCGTCATCTTCCGATTGCCATGCTTGGCGACGCTGGCGCCCGCGGCTGCTGCGACGAACGCTGCTGCCGTGGAGATATTGAAAAGCTTCGCGCCGCTGCCGCCGGTACCGCAGGTGTCCACAAGATAGGGCACGTCGACCTCCACCTTCGTGGACAGCTCGCGCATGGTTTCGGCGGCGCCGGCGATCTCCTCCGCCGTTTCACCCTTCACCCGCAGTCCCATGAGCAGCCCGCCGATCTGCGCCTCAGAGGCGTTGCCGGACATGACGGTCATGAACACGTCGCGTGTCTCTGCCTGCGTCAGGTCGTGATTCTCGGCGAGGCGGGCGAGCGCTGCGTGAATATCCATGGTGTTACCTCGTGAGAAAGTTTCTGAGCAGGTCGTGACCCGTGTGGGTGAAGATCGATTCGGGATGGAACTGTACGCCCTCGATGGGATATTCGCGATGGCGGAACCCCATGATTTCATCGAACTCGCCGTCCTGCTCGGTCCAGGCGGTCACCTCCAGACAATCGGGCAGTGTGGCCCGATCCACGACCAGGCTGTGATAGCGGGTGGCCTCGAGGGGATTGGGCAGGCCTTTGAACACGCCGGCGTCGTTGTGGTGAATCATGGACGTCTTGCCGTGCATGACTTCCCGGGCTCTGACCACGTCGCCACCGAAAACCTGGCCGATGCTCTGATGGCCGAGGCAGATGCCGAGGAGAGGAATGTCGCGGCCGAATTCTTCAACCACGGCCATGGAGATGCCGGCCTCGTTCGGTGTACAGGGGCCGGGCGAGATGACGATTTTCTCCGGGCCGCGCGCTTTTATCTCGGCGAGTGAGATTTCGTCGTTGCGGTGCACTTCCACGTCGGCGCCGAGTTCACCCAGATACTGGACGACGTTGTAGGTGAAGGAATCATAGTTGTCGATCATCAGCAGCATGCTTCGCCTCGCTGGTTCTTGCTGATTGCGGTAGCGACGCCAGAGGCGCCGGTCAGAGTCAGAGTTTTCGAATCAGGAATTGCGGGCCGGGGCCCACCAGCGGGCAGGTGCAGGGGCAGCAACCGGGCCCGGGAGGCTCGGCGACGGCCTGAAAGTGGCGTGGAGAGGGTGGTGTGACGGATCCATGGACGAATGGTAGCGCGCCGTCGACGGCGGCTCCAGTGCCTGCCGTCCGGCTTTTGCGGGCGGGGCTTCAGCGAATCACGCTGTTGCTGCCGAAGATCCTCCCGAACTTCAGGAACCAGCGCTGGGCCGTGTCTCCATCGGGATTCTCCCCGACGCCGTAGCCGAAGTAGGCGGGGCCAATCGGTGTCCGGAAACCCGCGTAGACACTGCCGTGGACCAGTCCATCCTGGAACAGGTCTTCCCAGTCGTCTTTCACACCACCGTATTCGAGAGATACACCGAGGCGTCCCGGAACGAAGCCGCCGAGGATGTGATACTGATAGCCGAGGACGGCGACACCGAAGTTCTGTCCGGAGATCTCGCCGAGATTGAAGCCGGATAAGTTGAACAGGCCGCCGCCACCGAAGAGGGCATAGCGGGGAGCAACACCGTCGAAGGTTGCATCGACGGAGATGCCGCCGAGCAGTGTGTGGCGCCCGAAACTTCGCGTGAGAACCCCGCTCATCTTCAGCTGCTTGTAATCGTCTTCGGAGCCCAGCCAGTCGGCGGAGCCGATGAGGGTCATCCGGGCGAAGTTGCCGCTGTTCGGCAGGTAGCGATCGTCGAGGCGGTCGTAGGTCCAGTCGGCAAAGTACTCACCGGCTTCGAAGTCTTCATCCGGTTCCGGAACCCCAATGAGCCTTTCTACCTGACCTCGATAGGCCCTGATGCCGGCGCTCAGCGCCGCGTGACGACTGAACTCCCGGCCGAGGGCGATGTCGGCGCCGTACTGTGAAAGTTCATCGACGCCGGTTGCCTCGTCATCGATGAATTCCGTGAACTCTCTTGTTTCCGCAAATACTCTCGGGACGACAAAAGTTTTTGCGGATCGGTCGATGTATTTGTAGAGATCGAATATCAGCAGATTCTCGCGTCCTAGCTGGGCGGCTACGCGGAGTTCACTGCCGAGATCGTCCAGATCCGTTTTCAGATAGCCCAGGCGCAGATTGAAGCCGTTGGTGAGATCGTCGGCGAAGAGGTCGAGGCCCCACTCGAGATACTCGGTGCCCCGGGTATCCTGCCGCACGAGCAGCTCGATGCCGGTGGCACCGTTCTCCTCGACAATCTCGTAGCGAACCATCTCGAGAAAGCCGAGTCCGTAGACCAGACGGATGTTCTCATCGAGGACTGTCACATCGAGCGGCGCGCCTTCCACGAGGTCAAGCTGCTGCAGGATGAGGTCGTCGGCGAATTGAGACTGGTTGTCGAGGTGCACGAAGTCGATGGTGGGCGCTGCAGGCCGTTGAGCGTTGCGGTCTGCCTTGTGTGCGGTGTAGGCCGCTT
Source organism: Pseudomonadales bacterium (assembly GCA_965230005.1). GTDB lineage: Bacteria > Pseudomonadota > Gammaproteobacteria > Pseudomonadales > Azotimanducaceae > SZUA-309. The sequence continues at coordinate 2,688,958 of OZ245934.1, read as the reverse complement.
CCGTCAGTGCCAGACGCTCGAGATCCCGCGCTCGCGGCAGCGTCGATTCGTAGCCGATTGCAGCCCCTTCCAGCGAGCGCGTGAAGCTTGCGGAGCTGAATCCTTCGGGAAGCTCGGGTTTGATGAGCAGATCCTCGGCGGTGAGGCTGGCCCGGGAGGCTTCGACGTTGCCGATCACCAGCAGATTGGTCAGCTGACCGACGACGGAAAGCAGGTTCTTGACGTCTTCCCTGGCCATGCCCCCGGAGCCGACGTCCACCGCGATGATCACGTCCGCGCCGAGGTCCCGGGCGACGGAGACGGGCAGGTTCTCTGCGATCATGCCATCCACGAGTAGCCGACCGTCACTTTCCACGGGATCGAAAACGGCCGGCACAGACATGCTGGCGCGCATGGCCAGCGCCAGACTGCCATCTTCCAGCACCACCCGCTCGCCGGTGAGCAGATCGCCGGCAACGGCACGGAACGGAATCGGCAGCTGGTCGAAGTGCGACACCTGAACCCGCTGACTGACCCAGGACTCGAAGAGCACGCTGATCTTCTGGCCCGTCAGCAGACCGCGGGGAATCAGCGAGGTTTCCTTGCCGATGCCGATCTTGGGTCCGTAGAGCGCAAAAATCTCATCGTCCCGCTTGCGCCGGTAGGGCTGATCTTCCCGCGGCGTCTCGTCCCGGAAGAGATCCTCCCAGTCGATGGCGCCGATGGTTTCTTCCATCTCCGGCACGGTCATACCCGTCGCGTAGAGCGCGCCAACCAGAGAGCCCATGCTCGTACCAACCACGCAGTCGATGGGCACACGCATCTCTTCCAGGGCCCTGATGACGCCGATGTGGGCGCTGCCCCGTGCGCCGCCGCCGCCGAGCACGAGACCAATGGACGGCCGATCGCCGTCCCGGGCCTCACAGACCTCGGAGGCTGAGGCGGGACTACCGAGCAGGCTGATGCTTGCGGTCAGGATGAATAGCGTGATTGCGCGCATGGCGGTGAGGTCCGGGAATTTTGCTAGCGCGAGCATAGCGGTTCGATCCTGAAGAAACAGGTCGTAACAGCTCACTCAGTGAGCCTGTTGTGGTGTGGTGGGAGCTGCAGGCTCTGGTCAGGGAAGCGGCGCGGTACAATGCGCTCGAAGCCGATGGAGATGGACCTTGAACAGGCTTGTTGTCCTGCGTGAAGCTCTTGCTGCCGGTGCTGTGTCCAGCAGTGCCCTGGTTGGCGCGGCCCTCGAAAGAGCCCGCGATCCTCGTGGAGAGGGCGAACGCGTCTATCTGGTCCGCTACGACGAGCGGGCTGTGGCTGCCGCGGAAGCCGTTGACGCCCAGCGCAGCCGCGGGGAGCCTCTCTCACCCTGGGCGGGTATCCCGATTTCCGTAAAAGATCTCTTCGACATGGTCGGCGAGACGACCCGGGCCGGTTCGCAGGTCCTTACCGGGGCTGCGCCGGCGCGACGAACGGCGCCGGCCATCGAACGCCTGCTCGCCGCCGGATTCATCCCCATCGGCCGCAGCAACATGACGGAGTTCGCCTATTCCGGCCTCGGCCTGAATCCTCACTACGGAACGCCCCTTAATCCCTATGATCGCGGGACTGGTCGGATTCCTGGCGGTTCCTCTTCCGGGGCGGCGGTGTCGGTGACCGATGCGATGGCGGCCGCCGGCATCGGTACGGACACGGGTGGCTCCTGTCGAATTCCAGCAGCGCTCACGGGCATCACCGGCTATAAACCCACCGCCGAGCGCATTCCCCGCGAAGGGGTTTATCCGCTCGCGGAGAGTCTGGACTCCGTGGGATCCCTCGGGCACAGCGTCAGCTGCTGTGCCGTCCTCGACGACATCATGGCGGGTGGTCGCGGAGAGACGCCGCAGGCGCCGCCCGTGACGTCGCTTCGGCTGGCTGTGCTGACGAACTACGTGACGGAAACGATGGATGGCGACGTGGCTGAAGCCTATCAGCAGGCACTGAAGGCGCTCGGCGCGGCCGGTGCGGAACTCGTCGATGTGTCATGGCCTGAGGTTGAAGTGCTGCCGACGCTGAATTCCGGTGGTGGTATTGCCGCAGCAGAGGCATACGCCTTCCATGCGCGGCAGCTCGAGACCAGCGCCGACGGCTACGATCCGCGGGTTGGCGAGCGGATTCTCGCGGGTGCCGCCAGCGAGCCCGGGGAACTTGCGGAGATCCGAAGGGAACGGCAGCGTTTGATCGACTTCTATGGGGCGGCGATGGCGGACTTCGACGCCGTGCTCACCCCAACGGTACCCATCGTCGCACCGCCGCTTTCCGCTTTCGAAGCCGACGAAGACTACGTGCGCCTGAATCTCCTCGTGCTGCGCAACCCGAGCCTCTTCAATTTTCTCGACGGCTGCGCGATCAGTCTGCCCGTGCACGACGCCGGATCGGCACCCGTCGGGCTCATGCTCGCGGCTCCGGCCGGTCAGGACCAACGCCTGCTCAGCGTTGCCGACGCCGTGGAGCGCGTCGTTCGACGATTGGACATGCCCGAGACCTTTGCGTAAGGTCGCAATTGACGTCGATCCCGTGGGTCTGGGACGGCGATCAGAACTCATAACTGCTTGTTTTTCTTAAATTTTGGGAAAGGACTTGATCCGGCTGGACAGGTACCCTGCGCGCGTTACCTCGTGTGACGCCACCCACGACTGACGTCATACCCACTGTCACTGGTCAGGGTTATCTGTCTCCGGATCCATGAGGAACGGGAGACAGCCATGTCGCATCACACCGCAACAGCCCCTCGCTTGAGCGTGCTCGACTTTGCCGCGCGAAAAGCCGCGCGGGAAAAGATTTCCATGGTCACCTGCTACGACTACACGTCGGCGCAGGTGCTGAATGAAACCGACGTGGATACGCTCCTTGTCGGCGACAGCCTGGCCATGGTCATGCACGGCTTCGATTCCACGGTGCATGCCACCGTCGAGCTCATGGCCCTGCACGTCGGTGCCGTTGCCCGCGGCGCGCCGAACAAGTTCATCGTTGGCGACATGCCTTTCCTCGCGGCCCGGAAAGGGCTCAAGGAAGCCATGGACGGCGTGCAGCAACTCATGCAGGCCGGCGCGCATTCCGTGAAGATCGAAGGCGAAAAAGGGCAGCTGGAGCTCATGGCCCACATCGTCGATTCCGGTGTGCCGGTCATGGGGCACCTCGGTCTGACGCCTCAGTCCGTGCATGGTCTCGGCGGCCACAAGGTGCAGGGGAAAGCCGAGGCGGAGGCTGAGGCGCTGATCGACGCGAGCCTGCGCCTGGAGGATGCGGGCTGCTTCGCTCTGGTCCTCGAGTGTGTACCGCTGCCGCTGGCTCGGACCATTACCGAGCGGCTCTCGATCCCGACGATCGGTATCGGCGCCGGCCCGCACACGGACGGCCAGGTGCTCGTGCTGCAGGACATGCTGGGCATGAACCCGGTCTTCAAGCCGAAGTTTCTCAAGCACTACGCCGATGGCCACGGCATGCTCACCGGTGCCGTGAACCGCTTTGATGCGGAGATTCGCCATGGCTGCTTTCCCACGGCGAAGGAGAGCTATCGATGAGCGCCCTGGGACGGCGAGGGCCGCGATCATCGCCACAGGGTCCCATTCTGATCCGGGAGCCCGGCAGCTTCCCGATCTGCAAGGAACAGGCTGAAAAGCCTCGCGTGTTCCGCCAGGTCGACGACTGGCGCCGCTACCGCCGTACCCTGCAGGGGACCGTCGGTTTCGTGCCGACCATGGGCGCCCTGCATGCGGGGCATGGCTCGCTCCTCGAGCGGAGCGTCGCGGAGAACGATTACACGGTCCTGTCGATCTATCTGAACCCCACGCAGTTCAACAACCCGGCGGATCTCGACTGTTACCCGCAAACCCTCGAGCGCGACCTGGCGCTCGCGGCGGAACTCGGCGTGCACGCGGTGATCACGCCGTCCTATGAGCAGATCTATGGGGACGGCTTCCGCTATCAGATCACGGAAAACGAGTTCTCGACCGAGCTCTGCGGTGCCCACCGGCCCGGCCACTTCACCGGCGTGCTCACGGTTGTGATGAAACTGCTCAACATCGTCCGGCCCGATCGGGCCTACTTCGGCGAGAAGGACTATCAGCAGTATCTGCTCATCCGTGACATGTGCGAGGCTTTCTTTCTCGATGTGGAGATCGTGCCTGCCGCTACGGTCCGGGAAGCAGACGGGTTGGCCATGAGCAGCCGCAACGAAAATCTCGACGCGCCGGGTCGCATCAAGGCCGGCCTCCTGAACTCACTGATCCGCTCGACGCTTGATGACGAGGCCGTTGCGACGGCGCTGACGGAGGCGGGCTTCGAGGTGGACTACATCGTGTCGAAAGCCGGTCGACGTTTCGCCGCTGCGAGTGTCGACTGCGGCGATCGCTCGGTCCGTCTCATCGATAACGTCGCCCTGAGCGCCTGAGCAATCCGACCTGCCGCCGGAGACGCAAAGCAACCGGCGGCGCGAGCCGTTGCTACAGCAGGCTCATGATCATGAGCCCCACGGACAGAGTTGCACCGGCGATGGGCACCCAGCGGCCCTGATCCGGCACCCGACCCTCAAGTTTCAGACGCAGGAGCGCCAGATTGATGAGCGTGAAGATCACCAGGATCACAAAGCTGGTTGCTTTGGCGAGGGTCAACAGAGGAAAGCTCGTCGCCAGAACCAGAATGATCAGCACGGTAAGTGCGGTCGCGATCAGGGGTGTTTGCCGGGTGGGATGAATCCGGGCGAACACAGCCGGGGCGTCACCCGTGCCCGCCATGCCGTAAACCACCCGGGAAACCATGACGATCTGCGCCAGGGCGCTGTTGGTGACGCTGAGCATGGACAACACGGCGATGGTTGCGCCCCAGTGTCCGCCCGCGTGGGCCACCATGGCCGCCAGTGGTGCCGGGTGCCCTGCCAGCTCCAGTTCCCGGTTGGCCAGCACCGCCACGAAGGCGACGAGCACGTAGAGACTGGCGGCGGTGATCAGGGCGATGAGGATGGCCGGCCCCATGGTTCGCTCCGGTGCCTTTGTTTCTTCGGCGACGTTCACCATGTCTTCGAATCCGACGAAGGCGTAGAAAGCCACAAAAGCCCCGAGACAGATGGCCAGACCGGCCTCCGGCGTCGTTGGCGTCATGCTGGCAAGGGCACCCGGCAGATCGACCAGGTAGCGACCGGACATGGCCAGCACGACCAGCAGGCCGAAAATCGATGAGGCCGTGATCGCGGCTGCCAGCCAGACCGTGTGGCCAATACCCCAGGCCGCCACGGCGCCGAGGACGATGATGAACGCTACACCTGCCGGGGTACTCCAGCCCGGAAGAAAGTAGGACAGGTAGCCACCGAAGCCGTTTGCCAACGTGCCACTCGAGACCAGGCCCGTGACGACGACGGACCAGCCCGTGAGTCGGGTGAGCCAGGCACGGCCAAAGGCTTCCTGCACATACACCGCTTCCCCGGCGCTTTTCGGAAAACGGCCGGCGAGCTGGCCGTAACTCTGAGCCGTGAACCCGGCCACCACGGCAGCCAGGAGAAAAGCCAGGGGAGCGCCGGCACCGCTCACGACGAGAATCTCGCCTACGAGCACGTAGATCCCGGCCCCCACCATGGTGCCCAGGCCATAGAGTGTCAGCAGTGGCAGCGTCAGCTGCCGTTTGAGGGTCACTTGAGTCGACATCGGCGACGATTATGTCGGTTTGCCTGTCGAAAGTCGGCTTCTCTGCAGGGGGGCGGGACTTCGGAAACTACCTAGTTGAAGGAGCGGCGGCTCGGATCCATATCTTCCTTATCGGCCCAGGCCGAACCAGACAGCTACACGGATCAGGAGATGGATCATGAATGACATCGTGCGACGGAACGATCCCTTCGACCTCTTCGGTCGTTTCGGTGACCTTTTCGAACGGGAGCCCTTTTTCACTCCGGCGAACCGCAGCGAGTGGCTGCCGCCCGTGGACATCAAGGAAACGGACGAGGGCTATACCTTTCATATGGACGTACCCGGGCTCAAACCCGAGGACCTCGACGTCGAACTCCACGACGGCGTGCTCAGCATCCGCGGCTCGCGCAGCGAAGAGAAGACGGAGAAGGAAAAAGGCTACGTGCGCACGGAGCGTCGGCAGGGCAGTTTCAGCCGCCAGTTCCGGGTGCCGACAAACGTCCAGGCCGAGGCGCTGAATGCCGAAGTGAAGGACGGCGTGCTGACCATCGAGGTACCGAAAGGTGCTGAGCAGGGTGCACGCAAGGTGCTGGTTTCCTGAGGGTATGGCGATGTATCTCGATCGACTCAAGGAAGACGTCGGGCAGACCTGGCGCTGGCTTGCTGAGGGCTGGCGTCATCTGAGTGAGCGTGCAGCCCATGCCCTGACCTATTTCACTCCCGATGCAACAGCAGAGTCGTCGGATGCGGATACGCGTTTTGGGGTACTGGCAGTGGACGTCTCAGAACGGGACCGGGACTTCCTCATTGAGCTGGAAGCCCCTGGCCTCGAACGCGACGAAATCGACGTGAGCATCGAAGGCACTCGCGTGCTCGTCACCGGCACGAAGCGGATTGAGCACGAGCGCCGGGAAGGCAAGCTGCGGATCACCGAGCGGGCTTTTGGTTCCTTTCAGCGGGTCTTGCCCTTACCGGCAGAGGTGACCGCTGAAGGTGCTGAAGCCAGCTATAAGCGGGGTGTCCTGAAGCTCAGGGTGCCGAAGCGGCTCGCAGCGCAGAATCGCCGGGTCGAGGTGCTGGCTGGTTGAGGCGCGACTCAGAGTAAAGCGCTGACGCCCGTGAGGGCGACGCCGACGGCGGCCTCACGGATCGCCGTTCGATCGCCCTCGAAGTTGTGCTCCGCGGCCTGCACACACTGGATCCCGGGCTCGCGCAAGGCCCAGGCGAACCAGACCGAACCGACGGGCGCGACCACATCGCCGCCGCCAGGCCCGGCGACACCGGTGATAGCAACACTGATGTCGGCGCTGCTCGACTGCAGTGCACCTTCGGCCATGGCGCGAGCAACAGGCTCGCTCACGGCCCCATGGCGGTCGAGAAGTTCCCGGGACACACCGACCATGTCCGTCTTGGCGCTCAGGCGATAGGTCACGAATGCGCCTTCGAACCAGTCGGATGCCCCGGGGATCCCGGTAACGGTCGCGGCGACCAGACCGCCGGTGCATGACTCGGCGCTGACCAGGCGCCAGCCCCGGCCGAGGAGAGCCGTTCCGACGTCCGCGGCGAAGCGGTCCAGTGCTCCGTCAGCCATCGCTGGCATCGGTTGTGAGATCCGCGAAACGCGACTCTGCCAGGGCGGCCGCCCGGAAAATGGCGCGGCCTTTGTTCATGCTTTCTTTCCACTCGAGCCGCGAGATCGAATCGGCGACGATACCGCCGCCCGCTTCGATGTAGAGCGTGCCGTCTTTGATCACCGCCGTGCGGATGGCGATGGCTGTGTCCATATTGCCGTTCCAGGCGAGATAGCCGACGGCACCGCCGTAGATGCCGCGTTTCACCGGTTCCAGCTCGTCGATGACTTCCATGGCGCGGATCTTTGGCGCGCCGGACAGCGTACCGACCGGCAAGGTCGCCCGGAGCACGTCCATCGCCGACTTGCCGGCTTTCAGCCTGCCGGTAACGTTCGATGAGATATGCATTACGTGGGAGTAGCGCTCAATGACGAACTTCTCCGTGACCTCCACGGAGCCCGTTTCCGAGACCCGGCCCACGTCGTTGCGGCCGAGATCGATGAGCATCAGATGCTCGGCAATCTCCTTCGGATCTGCCAGGAGCTCCGCCTCCATGGCTTGATCCTCCTCTTCGGTCCGGCCCCGGCGACGGGTGCCGGCCAGAGGCCGGTTTGTGATCTCGCCGTCTTCCACCCGGGCGAGAATCTCCGGTGAGGAACTCACGATCTGAAAGTCCTCGAGATCCATGAAGTACATGTAAGGGCTGGGATTCAGGCTCCGCAGGGCGCGATAGAGGTTGATGGGCTCGGAGCCGAAGGGCAACGACATGCGCTGCGCGAGCACCACCTGCATGACGTCGCCGGCCCGCGTGTACTCGCGGATGCGCTCGACGGCCTCTTTGAACGGTGCTTCACCGAACTCCGAGACGAAGTCCTTTTCTTCCACCGGCTGATTGGTTTGCGTCTCCTGAATTGCCGGCACGGCGTTCTGCAGGGCCTGGGCCCGGTCCCGAAGGCGTTCCACGGTCTGCTGATACGCGTCCGGCTCGCTCGGGTCGACCAGGCTGATGAGCTGCATCTGGCTCTTCAGGTTGTCGAAGACCACGACGTCTTCGGAGACCATCAGCATGATGTCCGGCGTACCGAGGGTGTCCGGCGGGGTGGTCGCCTGCAGCCGATGCTCCGTGTAGCGGACCGTGTCGTAGCCGAAGTAGCCGACCAGACCCCCATAGAAGCGTGGCAGTTCCGGCAGTTCGGCCACTTTGTAGCGGGTCTGGAAGGCTTCGATGAAGGTCAGAGGGTCGTTTGTTTCCGTCTCCTCGACGATCGCGCCATCCCGACGCACGGTGATCTTCTCGCCGACCACGGTGAGTACGGTTCGGGCGGGAAGGCCAATGATCGAATAGCGGCCCCACTTCTCACCGCCCTGGGCGGATTCCAGCAGATAGGAGTAGGGCCCCCGGGCCAGCTTCAGATAAACGGAAAGCGGTGTGTCGAGGTCGGCGAGCGTCGTCTGTACGACCGGGATGCGGTTATAGCCAGCCTCGGCCAGTTCGGAGAATGTCTTGGCGTCCATGAGAATTAAACCTGTGCTCTAGTGGCGCGAGTCGCCCGGCCCTGATGGCGAGGAGAGGGCGGTCAAGAGGTGCAGGCGTGCCGTTGGAAGAGCAGTTGGCCTTCAGCCGCGCGCCTGTCGGAACCGGCAACTTCGCCAACGATCCTGGCTGCCGCGGGGGGCTCTGTCTCTTGCTGCGCGCATGGTGGCTCTGGCTGGTTGGGCTTTGCTGAACGCCGAGCGAGCCTAAACGAGGTCGAGAAACGATTCAATGACGCGGTCGGCGCCGAGTTGATCCGGCGCGATGCCGTGGTTGTAGCCGTCGCGAACGACGACCACAGGACAACCGGCTGCGCGGGCGCAGCCGACGTCGGCCGCCGAGTCACCGACGAACAGACTGACCGCAGGCTCGGTGTCGAGGCGCCTGCAGGCTTCGAGCGCAGGATCAGCTGCGGGCTTGGCGTTGGCCGTTGTGTCACCGCAGATGATTGCCTGAAACCAGTGTGACAGCCCGAGCTCCTCCAGGAGTGGCTCTGTGAAGCGCGCCAGCTTGTTGGTGACTACCGCGAGCTTCGCGCCTCGCCCCTGCAGTTCCCCGAGCGCCTCGAGCACCCCCGGATAGGGTCGGGAGAGTTCACTCAGATGACCCGAGTAGAAGTCGATAAAAGCGTCGAGGAGTGGCGCTTCGAGGCTCGAGTCGAGACCCTGGTCGCGGATGGCGCCGCTGATCAGGGCTTTGGCACCGTGGCCGACCCAGTGGCGGGTGTGTGCCTCGTCCACGCCATCGCAGCCGTGACTGCTGAGCGCATGATTCAGGGCTGCGTTGATATCCGGCGCAGTATCGACAAGCGTACCGTCCAGATCGAAGAGATAGGCGGCGTGTGCGTTCAAAGGGTTGCCAGAGCGTCGCGCATGGCGGCGATGGTGGCCGCGTAGTCACCGGCGGGCTCAGCGTTGAAGATGGCAGATCCGGCAACGAAGGTGTCTGCGCCGGCTCGAGCAGCGTCCGCTATGTTGCTGGCTTTGATGCCGCCGTCGATCTCCAGGCGGATGTCGCGACCGCTGGCGTCGATCAGTTCCCGGGCGTTGGCAACCTTGTTGAGGCTCGAAGGGATGAAGGCCTGACCGCCGAAACCGGGATTGACGGACATGATCAGCACCAGGTCGACGAGCTCGATCACTTCCGCCAGTTGATCGATTGGTGTTGCCGGGTTGAAGACGAGGCCTGCCTTGGCGCCGCCTTCGCGGATCAGCGACAGCGTGCGGTGCAGGTGCTCGGTGGCTTCCGGATGGACGCTGACGATGTCGGCACCGGCCTCGAGAAAGTCGCCGATGAGCCGGTCCACCGGTTTCACCATGAGATGCACGTCCATGGTGGCATCGATGCCTGCTTTACGCAGGGACTCGAGGACCAGCGGACCGATCGTCAGGTTCGGTACGTAGTGGTTGTCCATGACGTCGAAGTGAATGATGTCCGCACCAGCGGCCAGGACATTGCGAATCTCCTCTCCGAGTCGGGAGAAATCGGCGGAGAGAATAGAAGGGGCAATCCAGTAGTTCATGGCGGCTTATTCTACGTGGCGGCGTTCGCGGCTTCGAGTTGCTCGATGCTGCCGATGTCGGTCCAGGCGCCTTGCCAGATCTGACACGAAGCTTTGTCCTGCTCGATGGCGCGAAAAAAGTGGTCCCGGAGGGAAAACGGTGCCACCTCATCCTGCGCGAAGATCCCGGGTCGCAGAATGCTGACGCCGCAATAGACATAGCGCTCCCCCCGCGCCTCGATGCGTCCGCCGGAGGCTTCAAAGTCCCCCTGGTCGCGGAAAGCCGGGCGGGGGGTGAGCAGGAGATGAATGTCGGCCCAAGCTGGCAGAGCTTCCAGCTGGCTGAAGGGAAAGTCCGTGAAGATGTCTCCGTTCAGGACCAGAAACGGCGCCGGACCGAGCAGTGGTAAGGCGTTGACGATGCCGCCGCCGGTCTCGAGCAGCTCCGTCTCGCGGCTGTAGCTGATGTTCACCCCGAAATCGCTGCCGTCTCTGAAGTAGCTTTCGATCTGCTCCCCGAGATGATGCAGATTGATCACCAGCTCCGTGATCCCAGCCCCCTTGAGCCAGCCGATCTGATGTTCGAGCAGCGGCATACCCTGCACGGGCAACATGGGCTTCGGTGTCTGGTCCGTCAGCGGTTTCAGCCGCTCTCCGCGACCGGCGGCCAGGATCATGGCCTTCATGCAGGTAACCCGTTCATTGGCTGTGTCTTGTCACGAGATGCGCCGGCCGTAGGAGGAGGTCGTCAGCCTGCTTCTCATGACTGGAGTTTCCCATGGATCGATGCCAGGTCCAGCGCGCCGAGCCAGTCAGCGAGCGGCGCGAGATCGTCCTGCCGCTCGAGCAACGCGCGGGTCTGCTCGAGGGTAGGCAGAATGTGCTGGAGGTGTGTGGCTTTGCCGTCCCGGAGCTTCAAGCGGCTGAAGATACCTACCGCCTTCAGCTGCCGCTGGATGGCGGCGTAGTCAAGGTCGCGATGGAAGGCGGCTGCATCGATGTCCCGAGGCTTGTGTTCGAGGTACCAGTTCCGCCAGTGCGACACCGTCGCCTCGGGAAATCGGTGATAACAGTCGTGGAGCAGCGAGGCGAGATCGTAGCTCACCGGGCCGTGAAGCGCGTCCTGGAAATCCACCACGCCGAACTGCCCGGTGTCCGGGTCATAGAGAAGATTGCGGGAGTGGTAGTCGCGGTGCACACAGCACTGGAGTTGCGTCCGGGTTCGATCCACCAGTGCGGTAAAAGATCCGTGGACCTGTGTCGGCAGCTCGAGTCCGAGCAGCTTACGGACGAACCACTCCTCGAATATGCCGAGCTCATCGCGGAACCGCTCGGCCGTGTAAGGGGGAATCGTCGGGTCGACGACGGTCTGCAGGTCGAGGAGCACTTCCAGGGCCCGGGTGAGGGCCTGCGTTTCAGCGGCAGTGTCGTAGCTTTCTGCCAGTTCCCGTTCACCGAGATCGGACAACAGATAGAAGCCGCGTTCCCGGTCCCTGGCCAGTACTTCAGGCACGGGGATCCCGGCGGTCCCGAACACGCCGGCCAGTGTCTCGAACTGGTCGTTCTGCTCCTTGTCTGGCGGTGAAATCATGAGCACCGCGGTACCAGAACGGCTCGTTCCTCCCTTGGCGCGCACCCGGTAAAACGTGCGAAAGCTGGCTTCGGCTTTCAGCAGTTCCAGCGTGCAGGATGTCCAGCCTGGGTCCTGGCTGGCGAGCCATTGTGCTGCGGCTTTTTTCATGCGGCGCAGTTTAACGGCTCCGGGTATCATCGCGCCCCATGATGCAGTCCCACCCAGTTGCCGGGTGTCTTCTTGTCCTGGCGACCCTTCTCCCTTTGTCGACCACGGGTGCCGCGGAGGCCCCTGAAGCAGCGGAAGCCGCAGACGCCGTGGAAGGCCAGGAGATGCTGGCTGGGGGGAGTCCGCCGGTGCGGAAGGACGTGCCCGGGATCCCGGAGGACGATACATCCACGGGCGATCCCCGGGGCCTCGCCTGGGACTTCTGGGTGCCGCGGGATGCGCTGGATCAGTCTGTGCTGCGCGGTTTGCCGCCGTTCTGCGCAGGCGCCTATCTCTGGCCGGATTTTCCCTACGCCGCGGACGTTGTGAACGAAGACCAGCCCATAGAGGCCGAGTCGCGCCGGGCCACCTATTGGGAAACCGGTGAGGTACTGCTGGAAGGCGATGTGGTCGTGAGCCAGGGGAACCGTACACTCCGTGCCGCGCGGGCGGAACTCAATCACGTGACTCAGGAGGGGCTCGTACCCGGGGTCGTGCAGATTGAGGAGCCGCAGCTGATCCTTCGAGGCAGTGCCGCGACCCTCAATCTCGACAGCAATGCCACCGCCATCGACAACGCCGAGTTTCTCCTGCCGGAACCGGAGTTCCGCGGCTCCGCCAAACGCCTCGAGAAAGACGAAGACGGCGATATGAAGGTATCCGGCGGCGTTTTCACGCGCTGTGAGCCGACGAACAACAACTGGCGGGTCGGGGCGCGCAGTTTCGTGATTCGGGATGGCAGCGATTTCGGTACGGCGCGCCATGCGGTCGTGCGGGTGAAAAACGTGCCCGTCTTCTACACGCCCTATCTCAGCTTTCCTGTCAACGACGAGCGCAAGTCCGGCTGGCTGTTTCCGCTGGTCGGTTTTTCGAACCAGAACGGCCTCGAGTTTGCGCCGCCCTACTACTTCAATCTGGCGCCGAACTACGATGCGACACTCATTCCCCGCTACTTCCAGAAGCGGGGCTGGGGCATCGAAGGCGAGTTCCGTCACATGTCGAGCTGGCAGCGCAGCCGCCTCGTCGGTTCTTACCTGGCCGATGACAAACAGTACGACGGTACCTTCGAACGGGACGATTTCGATCGGCTGCTCGAGGCCGGGCTCGTCGAAGGTCCCTTCGTGCCCGCCGATCGCTGGCTGGCTGGTGCCTATCATGATGGTGATCTTGGTCACTGGCTCACCACGGTGAACTACACGGCGGTCAGCGATCGCGACTACTTCCGGAACCTGAACACACAGCTCGACGTTGCTGCCCGGCTGGAGCTCGAGCGTCGCGCTGAGCTGCAGTATCAGCGCGGTAATCTCGACATGCGTCTCTGGGCTCAGGGGTTTCAGCGCCTCGACGAGATAACGGTGGACGCCTATCAGCGCCTGCCGGAGCTCAACTTGAGCTATCGCGGCGGCCTGCCGGGTCCTTTCGAGTGGTCCATCGCCGCTTCGGCGTCGAACTTCGATCGCAACAACGAGGAGCTGACGGGCGTCGATAGGATCGTCGGCTATCGGGCCCACGTGGAACCGCGCCTGCGGCTGCCGCTCTCCAGATCCTGGGGCTTCTTCACCCTCGCAGGCGGCTACCGCTATACGGCCTATGACCTCGAAGATACTTCGCCGGGGGTGGAGGACACACCGGAGCGGGGCATTGGCCTCGGCAGCGCCGATGCGGGCCTCTTCTTCGAACGCGACGTCAGCCTCTTCGGCACGGCGGTCGTGAGCACCATCGAACCGCGCCTGTTTTATCTATACCAGCAGTTCGAGGATCAGGACGATCTGCCGCGTTTTGATGTTTCGCAGCTCACTTTCCGCTACCAGCAGCTCTGGCGCGACAATCGCTTCACAGGTGTTGATCGCATAGGTGACGCCAACCAGCTTTCGGTGGGCCTCACCTCGCGGCTGCTCGATGCGGCGACGGGGCGCGAGTTTTTGCGCGCGAGCATCGGTCAGATCAACTACTTCGAAGATCGTCGCGTCACCGTCAGCGGTACCCAGAGTGAGCTTGATCTCAGCTCACGCTCGCAGCTCGCTGCTGAGCTGGTAAGCGGCTTTGGGGCCTGGCGTGTGGGTGGCGATGTGCTCTGGGACCCCACGCAGGAAAATGTCTCGCAGGGTGGTGCCTTCATCAATCGGCGCACGGACAACGATCACATCATCCATCTAGGCTACCGCTTTCAGCGCAACAACATCGACCAGACCGATGTGGCGTTGATCTGGCCTCTCTCGAAACGCTACGGTCTCATCGGCCGTTGGAACTTTGATCTGAATTCCGAGCGCACCATCGAGGCGCTGGCCGGCATCGAGTACGAGGACTGCTGCTGGAAGCTGAGACTGGTTGCTCGGCGCTATCTAGATACGCCTTCGGCCCGGGAGTTTGCCGATGCGGTCAGTCGTACGGGGGTTTTCGTCCAGGTGGTGTTCAAAGGACTGGCGAGTCTCGACGATTCCGTTGAAACTCTGCTCGCTGACAGTATCCAGGGCTACGCCTTCGAAGAGTTTTGAACGGAACAACGCGCCCTGCTGTCCCAGAGATTTCAGGATGTCTGATCAGGCAGACGCAGTATTTATGAAAAAAATTGACAGAATAGTCCTGGCGCTCCTGCTCGGGTTCGCGAGTGGTTTCGCCAGCGCGGAGTATCGGGAGCTCGATGCCATCATTGCCGTGGTGGAGGACGACGTCGTGCTCGCATCGGAGCTCATCGAGCGGCTCGACATGGTTCGTGAGCAGTTCGCGGAAAACAACGCCCGCTTACCACCCAACGACGTGCTCATGTCGCAGATCATGGAGCGGCTGATCATCGAAAGTCTGCAGATGCAGGAGGCGGATCGGCGCGGGCTGGCCATCGACGATGAAACGCTCACCCGGGCGGTAACGGGTTTTGCGGGCCAGAACGGCATGTCCCTCGAGCAGTTCGCTCAAGCCCTCGAACAGGACGGACAGAGCTATGCCGAGTTCCGGGAGCAGATCCGCAAGGAGCTGCTCATGCAGCGGCTCCAGCAGGGCATCGTCAACCGACGCATCAGCATCGCCGAGCAGGACATCGAAGACCTGCTGAACTCTCCCTATTACCGGGAGCTGCTCTCGGACGAATTCCGGGTTGGACACATTCTCCTCGCCCTTGAGCCGAACGCTTCTGATGAGACGGTCGAAGCCGCAGAAGCTGCAGCGACGGAAATTGTTCAGGAGCTGCGGGACGGCGCGGACTTTGCGCAGATGGCGGTCTCCCGCTCGGCGGGCTCTCGAGCGCTGGAAGGCGGTGATCTCGGCTGGCGGAAAGCGGCGGAACTGCCGACTCTCTTTGCCGAGTACGTGATCGGGATGGAGGTAGGCGACGTATCGCCGCCCATCGCCAGCGGCAGTGGCCTGCACATCGTCAAGCTGCTCGAGCAGCGCGGCGCCGGCGTTTCCAAGGAAATGCAGAGCCAGCTGCGCCACATCCTCGTCATGCCCTCTGAGATTCGCACGGAAGCCGAGGCGGAAGCGCTCATACGTGACATCTACGGGCGGCTGAAGGCCGGTGAGGACTTTGCCGAGCTCGCCGCAGAGTTCTCGGAGGACCCGGGCAGCGCGCTTGCGGGCGGAGACCTCGGCTGGACCGCGGGCGACGAGTTTGTGCCCGCCTTTCGGGAGGTCATGGCTGCCACGGACGCCGGCGAGCTGAGCGAACCCTTTCGCAGCACCTATGGCTGGCACGTGTTGGAAGTGCTCGATCGCCGCGAACAGGACATGAGCGAAGAAGCCCGGCGGGACATGGCCCTCAGAATTCTCCACGGGCGCCGCTTCGAGGAAGAACTGGAGAAGTGGCTCAAGGAGCTCCGCGACGAGGCCTTCGTGGAGATCCGCCTCAACAACGCCTGAGCGGGGCGACTGGGTGATGGTGCGACTGGCGATCACACCGGGTGAGCCCGCCGGCATCGGCCCGGAACTTCTGGTTAAGCTCGCGCAGACGGCACGCAATGCCGCCTGGATCGCCATTGCCGACCGGGAGTGGCTCCTGGCCACGGCCGCCCGACTCGAGCTGCCGCTGGAGACGGACGACGATCTCGACGATCCGACTCAGGCAGCGGGTACCCTCACGATCCTGCACACGCCGCTGGCGGCGGTACCGAACCCCGGCGAACTCGACGTGCAAAATGCACCGTACGTGCTGGACACCCTGCGTCTGGCGGCGGAAGGCTGTCTCAATGGACGCTTCGACGGCGTGGTAACGGGGCCGGTACAGAAGTCGATCCTCAGTGACTCCGGTGTCCCCTTCAGCGGTCACACAGAGTACTTCTGCGAGGCGGCAGGGGTGGATGATGTGGTGATGCTGTTGGTCGCAGGCACGTTGCGGGTGGCACTCGCCACTACGCATCTGCCGCTGCGTGCCGTGGCAGATACCCTGAACGCCGAGCTGCTCGAGCGACGACTGCGCATCCTGGCGGAGGGCTTGAAAGAACAGTTTCAACTCAATGATCCGCGCATACTCGTCGCTGGACTGAATCCCCATGCCGGCGAGGGCGGACACCTCGGTCGCGAGGAGATCGACGTCATTGCACCGGTTTGTGAGCGCCTGGTCGCGGCCGGTCTGAGTCTGCAGGGACCGCTACCCGCGGATACGCTCTTTACGCCCACCTACCTCGAGCAGGCGGACGCCGTATTTGCCATGTATCACGATCAGGGTCTGCCGGTGCTGAAGGCTCAGGGTTTTGGTGAAGCGGTGAATGTCACCCTTGGTCTCCCCTTTGTCCGAACCTCCGTCGATCATGGCACGGCCCTCGATCTGGCTGGACAAGGCACGGCGGATCCCGGGAGCTTTGCAGCGGCGCTCGCTCTGGCGGAGCGTCTCGCCGCTGGATCGAACGCGTGAGCCGGCCGCTGAAACAACCGCGGGCGCGAAAACGTTTCGGTCAGCACTTTCTGACGGATGAAGGCGTGCTGCAGCGTATCGTCGACGCCATGGCCATTGTCCCGACGGACCGGCTGCTGGAGATTGGCCCCGGTCCCGGGGCGCTCACGGGTTACCTTTATGGTCTCACCGGTCAATTCGCTGCCGTGGAGCTCGACCGGGACATGATCGTGCCTCTGAAAGTCCGGTTTCCTGAGCTCGCCCTCACCAGTGCCGATATCCTCCGGGTGGATCTCGATGCGCTGCTCGAACCTGCCGGTTGGCGACTCGTCGGCAACCTGCCCTACTACATCTCCTCACCGCTGCTGCTCAAGCTCTATGGGCACCTCGATCGCGTCGTCGACATGCACTTCATGTTTCAACGGGAACTGGGCGCAAGGCTGTCGGCCGCGCCAGGATCCAAAGACTGGGGGCGGCTCAGCGTGATGACGCAGTATCATTGTGAGGTGGAATCTCTCTTTGACGTGCCGCCGGAAGCCTTTTCACCGCCGCCTCGCGTGCATTCGCAGGTGGTCCGCCTGCGCCCGCGGACCTCTGCACCGGAGGTGGATCTCCCGGCCCTCGACAAGGTACTCAAAGCGGCTTTCTCGGCGCGTCGGAAGCGCATTGCCAACGGCCTCAAGCAGCTTCCCATTGACTGGGGCGCGACGGGGATTGATCAGGATCTGCGTCCGGACAATCTGTCCCTCGACGCATTCGTCGAACTTGCCAGGGCGCTTGCTCCCGAAGGACTGGCGGATACCGGGGAGCTGAAGGATGAGTAACGGAATCAGTGTCTCGGTCGAAGTCCGCTTTATCGAGCGCGAGTCAGATCCCGACAGCAAACGGTACGTCTACGCCTATACGATCACCATTGCCAATGAAGGGCCCTTCACAGCGCAGCTCATCAATCGCTACTGGCGCATCACTAATAGCGATGGAGAGCAGCAGGTGGTTGAAGGTCCCGGTGTCGTTGGCAAGCAGCCGACCCTGGAGCCAGGTGAGGCCTTCCGTTACACGAGTGCGGCCGTCATCGAGACGCCGGTTGGGAGCATGGAAGGACACTACGAGTTCCATACTTCCGATAACGATGCCTTTCTGGTTCCCATACCCGCGTTTTCCCTCTCACAACCGGAACTGCTCCACTAGGCTCGCAAGCGGGAAAGGACGATGGCGACCTATGCGATTGGAGACATACAGGGCTGTTACGAGGAGTTTGCCGAGCTTCTGGAGGTCATCGATTTTCGAAGCGACCGAGATCACCTATGGCTGCTCGGAGATCTGATCAACCGCGGGCCGGACAACCTGTCTGTGGTGCGGCGGGTGATGGCCATGGGTGCGGCTGTAACAACGATCCTCGGGAATCACGATCTGCACTTCCTCGCCGTGCACCGTGGCGGCCACCGCCCCAACCGGAGTGACACCTTCACCGATCTCCTGGCGGCGCCGGACGTCGATGAGATTTCCGATTGGTATCGGCAGCAGCTGCTCTTTCATCGGGACAAGGAACTCGGTTACGCCATGGCCCATGCCGGTGTGCCGTTCTTCTGGTCCTTCAAGGAAGCGCGAGTCCTCGCCGAGGAGGTGGAGGCAGAGATCCGGGGGCCAGCCTGCGAGCGCTACTTCAAGGTCATGTACGGCAATGAACCCGATCACTGGCGCGATGACTGGACCGGCATGGACCGCCTGCGTGTGATAACAAACTATTTCACGCGCATGCGCCTGGTGGACCAGCAGGGCGTCCTCGACTTCTCCCACAAGGGTGCCCTGGAGGACGCGCCGCCTGGTCTCGTGCCCTGGTTCGAATTGACCTCGCGGCAGCCGCCGAAGCAGAGACTGCTTTTCGGGCACTGGGCGGCTCTCGAAGGTTACTTCGAGCACGAACATGTGATTGGTCTCGATACGGGCTGTGTCTGGGGCCGCTCATTGACCGCATTGCGTCTGGAGGATGCGGCCTTTTTTACTGTCAACGCACGTGCTCAAAGCGTCTGACGGACAAGCTACCCCACAGTTCATTGACAAGTAGACGCATGGAAAAGCCGTCGTAGGGTGCGCCATCAGGCCGCGTTTGTTCGACAAAAAGCAGCAAAAACCGCTCGTACCACAGGATCGACCGTCTGGCTATTTCAGCTTTGCGACACCTTGCGAAACTGTGATGCTGTCCCCGGATCGAATGTAGAAGAAACCGGATTTGCTTTCGGACGCTTCTCACAACGATGCAACCGGAAGCAGCAAAGGAGAGCTGGCCATGGGTGTATTTGAGCATTACCAGGAACGATTCGATGCAGCTTTAGAAGAAGAGCTGTCCCTCCAGGAGTACCTCGAACTCTGTAAATCTGACCCGAGTGTTTACGCGACTGCCGCAGAGCGACTGCTCTTGGCGATCGGTGAGCCGGAGTTCGTCGATACCTCGAAAGACCCGCGACTCTCGCGGATCTTTTCCAACAAGATCATCAAGCGCTACCCTGCCTTCAGCGAGTTTTACGGTATGGAAGAGGCCATCGAGCAGATCGTCTCCTTCTTCCGTCATGCCGCGCAGGGTCTCGAAGAGCGGAAGCAGATTCTCTATCTGCTCGGACCTGTCGGTGGCGGTAAGAGTTCGCTGGCGGAGAAGCTGAAGGCTCTCATGCAGCGCATGCCCTTCTACGCCATCGAAGGCTCGCCGGTGAACGAGTCCCCGCTCGGGCTCTTCGACCCGGCGGAAGATGCAACGATCCTGCAGGAGGAGTACGGCATTCCCTCGCGTTACCTGCGCGGTGTCATGTCGCCCTGGGCGGCGAAACGGCTTCAGGAGTTCGGCGGCGACATCACACAGTTCAAGGTGGTGAAGAAGTACCCGTCGATTCTCAATCAGATTGCTGTTGCCAAGACCGAGCCTGGTGACGAGAACAACCAGGACATTTCGGCGCTGGTCGGCAAGGTAGACATCCGCAAGCTCGAGGACTTCGAGCAGAACGATCCGGACGCCTACAGCTTCTCCGGCGGTCTCTGCAAGGCCAACCAGGGGCTTCTCGAGTTCGTCGAGATGTTCAAAGCGCCGATCAAGGTGCTGCACCCGTTGCTGACGGCGACGCAGGAAGGTAACTACAACGGCACTGAAGCGATCGGCGCCGTACCCTTCGATGGCATCGTGCTTGCGCACTCGAACGAGTCCGAGTGGCAGACTTTCCGCAACAACAAGAACAACGAAGCGTTCATCGACCGGGTCTACATCGTCAAGGTACCCTACTGCCTGCGCGTCTCGGAAGAAGTGCACATCTACGAAAAGCTGATCAGTGACAGCTCCCTGCATAGCGCGCCCTGTGCACCGGACACGCTGCGCATGCTGGCTCAGTATTCGGTGCTGTCACGGATTCACGAACCCGAGAACTCGAATGTTTACTCGAAGATGCGCGTTTATGACGGTGAAAACCTGAAGGACACGGATCCGAAGGCCAAGAGCATTCAGGAATATCGGGACGCTGCCGGTGTGGACGAGGGCATGAGCGGTCAATCGACCCGCTTCGCCTTCAAAATCCTCTCGAAGGTCTTCAACTTCGATCCGACGGAAGTCGCAGCCAATCCCGTGCACCTCCTCTATGTGCTCGAGCAGCAGATCGAACAGGAACAGTACGATCAGGAAAGCCGCGACCGGCTTCTGCGCTACATCAAGGAGTACCTGACGCCGAAATACGTCGAGTTCATCGGCAAGGAGATTCAGACCGCCTACCTCGAGTCCTACTCGGAGTACGGTCAGAACATCTTCGACCGCTATGTCACCTACGCGGATTTCTGGATCCAGGATCAGGAATACCGGGATCCGGAGACCGGCGACATACTCGACCGCGGTGCGCTGAACGAAGAGCTCGAAAAGATCGAGAAGCCTGCCGGGATTTCGAACCCGAAGGACTTCCGCAACGAGATCGTGAACTTCGTGCTCAGGGCTCGGGCGAACCACAACGGCAGCAATCCTTCCTGGCTGAGCTACGAAAAGCTCCGAACGGTGATCGAGAAGAAGATGTTCTCGAACACGGAAGATCTGCTGCCGGTGATCTCCTTCAACGCGAAGTCCTCGAGTGATGAGCAGCGCAAGCACGACGACTTTGTCGCGCGGATGGTGGAGCGGGGTTACACCGAGAAGCAGGTCAGGCTCCTGGCGGAGTGGTACCTGCGAGTTCGCAAATCGCAGTAGCCCGACCTCGCGGGTCAGGCTGGGTGCCGCTGGCGTCAGCCCGGATACAGGCAGGGGCAGGGCGCTTCGGCGCTCCGCTCGTGAAAGCGAAGGGCGCAATGACTGAGAGCGTAAACGGTGAAGCGCGTTAAGGCGGAGAGCAGCGTTCTCTCCGGCGGGGAGCGAAGAAGATGTCCTACATTGTCGATCGGCGTCTGAACGCCAAAAACAAGAGTACGGTCAACCGGCAGCGTTTTCTGGAACGCTACAAAAAGCACATCAAAAAGGCCGTGTCGGATGCCGTGGACAACCGGAGTATCACGGATATGGAGCGCGGCGAAGAAGTTCATATTCCCGCCGACGACGTCTCCGAACCGGTCTTTCACCACGGCCAGGGTGGCAGCCGGAGTATCGTCCATCCCGGCAACAAGGAATTCGTCCAGGGTGACCGTATCAAACGTCCCGAAGGGGGCGGCGGTGGCGGTGGAGGGGCGGGAGAAGCTTCTGACAGCGGGGAGGGCGAGGATGATTTCGTCTTCCAGCTTTCGCAGGACGAGTTCCTCGAGTTTCTCTTTGACGACCTCGAATTGCCCAATCTCACGAAGCGCGCGCTGAAGGGTAACGCGAGCTACAAGTACGAGCATGCCGGTTTCACCACCGACGGCGTGCCGGCGAAGCTTTCGGTTCTGCGGTCCCTCACAGCTGCGAAAGCCCGACGCATCGCGCTCACCGGCGAATCGCGCCGGCTCCTGGCGGCGGCGAAGGCCAAGCTCGAGGAGGCCGAGGCCCAGGGCGATGAACTCTCGGCCCGGCGCCTGGCCCAGGAGATCGAACTTCTGGAGCGTCGGGTGAAGCGCGTGCCGTTTCTCGACACGAACGATCTGCGCTACAACCTGCACGTGAAGCGCCCGGTGCCCACGTCGCAGGCCGTCATGTTCTGCCTCATGGATGTGTCCGGCTCCATGGATCAGCAGATCAAGGACATGGCCAAACGTTTCTACCTGCTGCTCTATATGTTTCTGAAGCGCCACTACGAGCGCACCGACATCGTCTTCATCCGTCACCATACGGTCGCGAAGGAAGTCGACGAGCAGGAGTTTTTCTACTCCCGGGAAACCGGTGGCACGGTGGTCTCCAGCGCCCTGAAGCTCATGCAGGAGGTGATTGAGGCGCGCTATTCGCCGAACGAGTGGAACATCTACGGCGCTCAGGCTTCTGATGGCGACAACTGGAACGACGACTCGCCGCGCTGCCGCCAGCTCCTGGAAGAAGAGCTCCTGCCGCTGGTGCAGTATTTCGCCTACGTCGAGATCACCAAGCGCAACCATCAGGCGCTCTGGCGTGAATACGAGCACGTGGCACAACGGTTCCCCGAGTCCTTTGCACAACGGCAGATCATGGACGCCAGCGACATATTCCCGGTCTTTCACGACCTCTTTCAGAAGAGGGATGCCGCATGAACAAGATCAACAAACCCCTCTCCGAGGGCAGCGCCTGGTCCTTCGAGCTCATTCAGCGCTACGACCAGGAAATTGGCCGTATCGCGTCCGACTTCGGCCTCGATACGTACCCGAATCAGATCGAGATCATCCGGTCTGATCAGATGATGGATGCTTACGCCTCCATCGGCATGCCCGTGGGCTACAGCCACTGGTCTTTCGGCAAACAGTTCGTGGAAGTGGAGCGCAGCTATCAGAGCGGCCACATGGGGCTCGCCTACGAGATCGTCATCAACTCGAACCCCTGCATCAGCTATCTGATGGAGGAAAACACCATGACCATGCAGGCGCTGGTCATCGCCCATGCCTGCTACGGCCACAACTCCTTTTTCAAGGGCAACTATCTCTTCCAGACCTGGACCGATGCGGGTGCGATCATCGACTATCTGCTCTTCGCCCGGAACTACATCAGGCACTGCGAGGAACGGTATGGCGTGGACGAAGTCGAGAAGATTCTCGATTCCTGCCACGCGCTCATGAACTATGGCGTCGACCGCTACAAGCGGCCTTACCCCGTTTCCGCCGAGGAGGAGAAGCGTCGCCAGGCTGAGCGGGCCGAATACGTGCAGCGCAACCTCAACGACCTCTGGCGGACGCTGCCGAAGGCGCAGACCGTGGATGCCGCCGAGGTGCCCACTTTCCCGGAGGAGCCCCAGGAAAACCTGCTCTACTTTCTCGAGAAGCACGCACCGCTGCTCGAACCCTGGCAGCGGGAAATTGTCCGGATCGTTCGCAAGATCGCCCAGTACTTCTATCCGCAGCGTCAGACCCAGGTCATGAACGAAGGCTGGGCCTCCTTCTGGCACTACACGCTCCTGAACCGCCTCTACGACGAGGGCCTGGTGACCGACGGTTTCATGATGGAGTTCCTGGCTTCCCACACCTCCGTGCTCTTTCAGCCGGGCTTCGATCACCCCGGCTACAGTGGCATGAACCCCTATGCCCTTGGCTTCGCCATCTACTCGGATCTCAAGCGTATCTGCGAGACACCGACAGAAGAGGACCGGGAGTGGTTTCCGGACGTCGCTGGCGGAAACTGGCAGGAAGTGCTGCAGGCGGCCATGCGCGACTTCAAGGATGAATCCTTCATACAGCAGTTCCTCTCTCCCAAGGTCATGCGCGACTTCCGCCTTTTCGGCATCCTGGATGACGACATGGACTCGGAAATCGAAGTCCGCGCCATCCACGATCACGGCGGCTACCGGCGTGTGCGCGAGCTGCTGGCGAGTCACTACAACCTCGGCGACCGGGAGCCGAACATCCAGGTGGTGCGCGTCGATCTGAAGGGCGACCGCAGTCTGACCCTCCGCCATACGCAGCACCAGCGACGCCCCCTCGGCGGCAGTACGGACAACGTGCTAAAGCACCTCCACCGTCTCTGGGGCTTCCCGGTGGTGCTCGAATCTGCCTGGAACGACGAGGTGGTGAGCACGCATCGCTGCCCGGCGAATGCCGAGCAGGATGCTGCTTGAGGGTTTAAGGGTTAGTGGGCATTTGGCGTCGAGATAATCACGAATGCCGGAATAAACGGGCCGAACGCCGAAGCAGGTGAGTAGCCGATCGGGTAGATCGACGCGCCAATCCCGCCGTGGCCGAAGTAGCTGACCCCTGTCGAGGGCGTCGGTGCGGGCGGAGTTGGTGGAGGTTCGGGTGGCGGCGCAGGCGGTGGTGCTGGCTGTGATGGGACCGGTGTTGGTTCATCCACTCCCACCAGGAGTTCCTCCGAGTCAATGTACACGCTGTATGCCTTCATCGATCCGCGTGGGTCCTGCACCCGAATTTCGATCATGCCATTTGGCAGATAGATCTGTTGGGAGAATCCGACGATCGTGAGGGCCGTGCCGTAGGAGCTCATCATGAAGTTCAGATCGACCATCGCCCAATGCCCTGTGCTGTTTGAGACTCGCACCAGGTCTGCTTCGCCGATAGTCAATGATGGCGAGTCGCCGAAGGTCTCGTTAAACACGAAGTTTCCATAGTCAGAGGGATATTCGAAGACGGATCTGCAGGCGTCGCAGG
Source organism: Pseudomonadales bacterium (assembly GCA_965230005.1). Classification (GTDB taxonomy): domain Bacteria; phylum Pseudomonadota; class Gammaproteobacteria; order Pseudomonadales; family Azotimanducaceae; genus SZUA-309. The sequence goes on along the minus strand of OZ245934.1, from coordinate 2,664,410 downwards.
TAAGCTCTGCCGCTTGTGCAACGGCTGAGGCGCTCAGCGATAGAATCGTGCCGAGTAGGAGTGCTCTAGACATTGTCGAGCGCCTCCTGCATCCAGCTGTCACCGGTCATCTCCGTCTGCAGCGATGCCATTGCCTTGAGCGCTTCCATGGCCGCTGAGCGGAGGCCATCGATCTCATTCTCAGGCACGCCGGCGTGCGTGAGCTCGGAGGCGATGAAGGTTGCGTTGAACCGGTCGTCCCCGAGGGCCTCGCCGATTACGCTGAAGAGCATCAATCGGCGCATGTTGTCCACCTGCGGTTCGCCATCGACCGACATGTAGGCATAACGGACGCCAATCGCCTTTCGGAAGGTATTGAGATCACCGGACAGAGCGACGCTTCGGAAAATGAGATTCAGGCCAACGGCTTCTTCGTTTGGGTCGGCTGAGCGGATGTGGCGCAAGCCCAGCACTTCCGCTGCGTGGGCGTCCCCGTAAGCCATATTGGCGAGGGTTTCGTTATCCCAGGTGGTGTAGGGATCTACGGCTTCGGGATTGTTCGGTTCGCATGAGCGGGACTCGATGATTTCACCGGTCTCGAACTCGGGGATGTAGTGAGTGACCCAGGTGCAGTCCTTGGCGACATTCGCCTGCATCTCAGCGATGTTGCGCCTGGACGTCGACGACTGAGTATCAGGACCCTGGGCTCCCACCGCAGCGTGAGCCTGAGGCGTGATCTCAGTTGGGTGGTTGGTGTTGGTGGATGTTGCTGTCGTTGACCCTAAAGAGCTGTCACTAGGGTCGGAAAGCTGCCAGGCAACAAACGCACCGCAAAGTGCTGCGACGGCGAGCGCGGTGTGAATTCGATTCACGTTTCTCTCCTTGGTTTTGGGGGACCGTCACTTCAGCACTCGGCCACGCGACTCACAGTCGGTCGATGCGCTGCCATACCGTGCGAATTCTGGCTGCGCGGCTGTGAGGTGGTCTGCAGGAGATCTCGCACGTGGCGTCAGCGACGGCCTGCGGTGCGGTCTGCTAAGTTGGCGCCATGGAGATCTACCTCGTAGGCGGCGCGGTCCGCGATGAACTGCTCGGGCGCTCCGTTGGCGATCGGGACTGGGTGGTGGTAGGTGCCCGCGTCGAAGACATGCTGGCGCTTGGCTATCGCCAGGTGGGTCGTGATTTCCCGGTGTTTCTTCATCCTGAGACAAATGAGGAGTACGCCCTCGCGCGAACGGAGCGCAAGACGGGACCCGGCCACCAGGGCTTTGCCGTTCACGCCGATCCCGACGTGTCCCTCGAAGACGATCTCATTCGCCGGGACCTGACGATTAATGCCATGGCCCGCGCGGCGGATGGCGAGCTCATCGACCCCTACAACGGACGCGCTGATCTGGACAATCGCTGTCTGAGGCATGTCTCCGAGGCCTTTGCGGAAGACCCGCTGCGCGTCTTCCGGGTAGCCCGCTTCGCCGCTCAGTTGCCGAATTTCACCGTCGCGGAAGCGACGAGTGCGTTGATGACTGCCATGGCCGCGGCGGGTAGCCTCGAAGAGTTGTCCGCGGAGCGGGTCTGGGGTGAGCTTGCGAAGGCTCTGAGTGCGCCGCTGCCGCTCCGGTTTCTGGAAGTGCTTGCAGCGGCCGACGCGCTTTCGCCCTGGCTTAAGGAGTTCGAGGGCCTGACGCCCCAGGTGCCGAAGGTGCTTGAGAAACCGGCGGAGCGCTACGCTGCCTTCTGCAACGAGCTTTCTGGTGATGCGCTGGCAACTTTCGGCGCGCGCCTGAAAGTTCCGCAGTACCACCAGCGCCTCGCCGGCTGGGTGCAGCGGCATGGCCCACTCATTGCGCGCTGGCCTTCCGCGGAGCCTGCGGCGCTTTATCAGGCTTTACAGGACTGCCGGGCACTTCGCTCGGAAACCGAGCTGGAAGCAGGCTTGCGCGTGGTAGAGGCCCTGCACGAGGTTGATTGCTCTCGGCTCATCGACGTTTCCGCTGCGCTGGTGGACGCGGTGTCCGTACCTGAACTGCAGGCCCGGGGTCTGCAGGGCCCGGATCTTGGGCGCGCCCTCGATGAGGGTCGTATCCAGGCGCTTGCCGCCCTTCAGCGCGAGGCCTGAGACTCGAGGCTATCGATGAAACCCGGCTCCGGCGCCGGTGGTAGCGCAGCCTCCAAGGCCAGTGCCAGTTGGATGAGCCCCGCTTCCGTTTCCGGCAGGCCCAGCAGACCAACCCCAATGGGCAGCTGCTCCACGACGCCTGCCGGGAGCACGAGGCTCGGGAAACCGCTGACCGCCGCGAGATAGGCGGTGCCGCCAAAGTGCCCCGTGTCTCCGTACACCCAGTCGGTTTTCCAGGCTGGGCCGTTCGTCGGCATCACGATCGCGTCCAGCGCGTTGTCAGCAAACAGCGCTTTGAGATCCGCGCGCAGCTTCTCCTGGGCGGCGGCGATGTCGGCGGCGTATTCCGGATCGTCGAGGCCCGTCTGTGCTTCGGAGTCCAGGAACACGCTCTGCCCGAAGTGCGGCATGACCCGCTCCGCTTCCGCAACGTTGTAAGCAATCAGTGCCGCGAGATCGCTGCGCTCCGCGGGAAGCCCGGCGTGGCTCAGGTAATCGTTCAAGCCGGCTTTGAACTCCCGGAGCATGATGCGCAGCATCGGTTTGCGAATGTCGGGAAAAGCCGTGTACTCCACCGGATCGACGAGGGTCGCTCCGAGCCCCTCGAGGGCCGCGAGCGACTGGGTGTAGACGGCTTCTACGGCTGCATATCGACCTTTGCCGCTGTAGCTGCGCAGCACGCCGATGCGTTTGCCGGAAAGCGAGCTGACGGAACTCTCCTGCGGAAGGCGGAGATCAGCGGAGTCAATCGAGAGCGGGTCTTCAGGATCGTAGGCAGCGAGGGCCTCGAGGAGCAGGGCGGCGTCGGCGACGTTTCGTGCCATGGGGCCCGCCGTGTCCTGAGTGCTGGATATCGGAATGATGCCGGAGCGGCTCACCAGCCCGACCGTTGGCTTGATGCCGACAACGCCGTTCATGGTCGCGGGGCAGACGATGGAGCCGTTGGTCTCCGTCCCCACGGCCAGGGGTGCCATGCGGGCCGCCACCGCGACGGCTGAACCGCTGGATGATCCGCAGGGATTCCGGTCGAGGACGTGCGGATTCCGGGTCTGCCCTCCAACGCTGCTCCAACCGGAGCTGGAAAAGTCGTCGCGGAAGTTTGCCCACTCGGAGAGATTGGCCGTGCCGAGAATGACGGCCCCCGCCTGGCGTAGCGCCGCAACCAGATGGGCATCCTTGCCAGGAACGTTGTCCGCCAGGGCCAGGGAACCGGCGGAATTGCTCATGCCAGCCACGTCGATGTTGCCCTTGATGAGCACCGGGATGCCGTGAAGTGGGCCGGCGGGTCCTGATTCCGACAGCGCCGCGTCGAGACGGGCGGCTTCGCCCGCAGCTTCCGGATTGATCGCCAGGACGGCTCGAAGTGCCGGTCCGTTCACGTTCAGGTCTTCGATTCTGGAAAGATACGCTTCGAGTACGGCCGCCGCGCTGAGTTCGCCGGTGCGTAGACGCTCCTGCAGGGCCAGGGCGCTCAGCGCCGTGATCGCATCGGTACCTGAGGCGCCTGCCTTTTCAGGGAGAGGATCTGACGCGGCGGTGGATCCGCCGTCGGCATCGGTCATGGGTGCTTCTCCGCATGCGCTCAGGATGAGGGAAAAGAGGAGGGTAAGAGCGATCATCGGGGATGGGAATCGATTCAAGCAGGATCTCCTTGCTGCTGTCGTTCAACTCGAACGCCGACCTCTCGGGTTGCTGCCAGGGCCGCGGGTTTCTGCACGTCCACGGCAACCCTCAGCACGCCCGGTGTGAGCAGTTCCTCTGCCAGCTTCTCGGCGAGTGTTTCGATGAGCCGGAAGCGCCCGGCACGGGCGGTGGCCGCGATGTGCTTGGCGACAAGTGTGTAATCGAGGGCGTCTTCAACGGCGTCCGAGTGCCTGGCGCGACTGAAGTCCACGTCCAGTTCGACGCTGATCAGCAGTTGCTGGTTCGCCACCCGCTCGTCTGCGTGGATGCCGATGATGCAGCTGACCGGCAGCTGCCTGACGTAGACCGTGCCCATTCAGTGCGCCGCTACCGGTGGCAGCTCGATCATCGGCCAGCGGGCGCGGACGGAGATCGCGCCATCCGAGCGCTGCCCGGCGAGGAGTCGCTGGCAGCCCGCGTAGGCGATCATGGCGCCATTGTCCGTGCAGAGCTTGAGCGCCGGATAGAGGACGCGTGCATCGAGGCGTTCGGCGAGCACACCCCGGAGTCGTTTGTTTGCGCTCACGCCACCGGCCATGAGCAGGGTGCTGCAGCCGGTGGCCTCCAGGGCTCGCCGGCATTTGATGAACAGCGTATCGACGACGGCCTCTTCGAAGGCGCGGGCGATGTCTGCCCGATCTGCCTCCGTCAGTGGTGCATGGGCATTGACGGTGTTCAGGGTGAAGGTTTTCAGCCCGGAGAAACTGAAGTCGAGCCCTGGACGATCGGTCATGGGTCGGGGAAACCGAAAGCGGTTCGGATCTCCCGCCTCCGCACAGGCAGCAAGTTTCGGGCCGCCGGGGTAGCCGAGCTCCAGCATCTTCGCGGCCTTGTCGAAGGCTTCCCCGGCGGCGTCGTCCACGGACTCGCCGAGGAGTTCGTAGTCGCCGACAGCGGCCACTTTCACCAGCTGTGTGTGGCCGCCGGACACGAGGAGCGCCACGAAGGGAAAATCGACGGGTTCACCGTCGTCGGGTACGTCGAGGAGCGGTGCCAGGAGATGCCCCTCCATATGGTGGACGGGGAGCGCCGGTATCTCGAAGGCCCAGGCGAGCGTTTCGCCAAAGCCCGCGCCAACCATCAGCGCGCCTACGAGTCCGGGCCCCGCGGTGTAGGCCACGGCGTCCAGGTCCTCCAGATTCAGGTCCGTTTCCTCGAGCAGCCGGCGGATCAGCGGCACGGTCCTGCGGACATGATCCCGGGACGCCAGTTCCGGCACGACGCCACCAAAGTCGGCGTGCAGCGCCACCTGGCTGTGCACAGCGTCCGCCAGCAACCCTCGTTCGCTGTCGTAGATTGCGATGCCGGTCTCATCGCAGGAGGTTTCTATGCCCAGAACACGCATGAAACGGGAGTTTACCCGTTTTGCGTTTACCCCGGGATGCCAGTAGAATTCGCGGCCTTTCAACTTCAGGTAATCAGGCAAAGCACCCGATGCCCAGCGTAAAAGTCAAAGAAAACGAGCCTTTCGACGTCGCTCTGCGCCGCTGGAAGCGCACGTGTGAAAAGGCCGGCATTCTCTCGGAAGTCCGTCGTCGCGAGTACTATGAGAAGCCCACGGCCGTCCGCAAGCGCAAGGCCGCTGCCGCGGTGAAGCGCCATCTGAAGAAGCTGCAGCGCGAAGCGCGTCGCTTCGAGAAGTCATACTGACAGCCTGCCGGCGCCGGTTCCGGCGTCTGCTCCGGGCAACGGTTCCCGCCGTTTGCCACCGATCCCTGCCCTCGATCTGCTGGTTCTATTCTCACCTATGGACGGATGCCGCCGATGGCCGATCTGAAATCCCGCATTCTCGATGACACCAAGGCGGCCATGAAGGCCCGCGACAAAGAGCGCGTGGCTGCCCTGCGCATGATCAACGCCGAGATCAAGCGGGTGGAGGTCGACGAGCGCAAAGAGCTGACTGAAGACGACGTGCTCACGGTTCTGAACCGCATGCTCAAGCAGCGGCACGATGCTCGATCGCAGTTCGAGGCGGCTGATCGCGAGGATCTCGCCGCCAAAGAGCGTTTTGAGATTGAGGTCATCGAAACTTTCATGCCCGCAGCCATGGGCGAAGACGAGATCGAAGCACTGGTGGCCCGCATCGTCGAAGAAACGGGGGCCAGTGGTATGCAGGACATGGGCAAGGTCATGGGTGCGGTTAAAGGCGCGCTCACCGGACGCGCCGATATGGGGCTGGTCAGCGCCAAGGTTAAAGCACGGCTGGCCGGCTAATCCGGCGGCTCCTCCTTAACGAATCTCTTACGCCTTGAGGGTGTTTCTCTACCTCTCGCTACCCTAATCGCCGTTAAAGGCGGTTAGACTCAGCCTGAATCTCCCGGATAGCCAAGATGTCAGACCTTGTCCCCGTGATCCTTGCCGGCGGCACCGGCAGTCGCCTCTGGCCCCTGTCCCGCGAGCTGTTCCCGAAGCAGTTTCATGCGCTCTTCTCCGAAAGTTCCCTGCTGCAGGAGACGCTGCTCCGGGCCCGCAAGGTCACGGACGCGAAGCCGATCATCGTCTGTAACGAAGAACATCGCTTTCTCGTGGCGGAGCAATGCCGGGCCATCGGCGCTGACTGGGAACGGATCATTCTCGAACAGGAAGGCCGCAACACCGCACCCGCCATCGGCCTGGCTGCCCTCGCGGCCCCCGCGGGCGCGACGCTCCTCGTGCTTCCCTCCGACCATCTCGTGGAGGACGCCGATGCCTTTGCCGCGGCAGTGCAGAAAGCAGTTGCCGCCGCGGATGCGGGTGGGCTCGTCACCTTCGGCGTCGTCCCCGACCGTCCGGAGACCGGCTATGGCTACCTCTGTGCCCCTGGTGGAGGCGACGCAGCGAGGCCCGTTGAGGCGTTCGTGGAAAAGCCGGACATCGACACGGCCACCGGCTACCTGGAGGCGGGCAACTACTTCTGGAACTCGGGCATGTTCGTGCTCGGTGTAGACACCTATCTCGACGCCCTCGAACAGCATGCACCGGCCATGGCGGAGCCGCTGAAGGACGCGTTTCGGGATGGAAGTGTCGATCTCGACTTCTTCCGGCCTGGCGAGGCCTTTCTGCGCTGTCCGTCGGACTCCATCGACTATGCGGTCATGGAAAAAACAGACAAGGCCTGGACCGTACCGGCCGGCTTCGGCTGGTCCGATGTCGGCAGCTGGTCGGCGATCCTCGATGCGTCACCTCAGGATGCCGCCGGGAATCACAGTCAGGGTGACGTCGTCTCCATGGCGACGAAAGGATCTTTCGTCCAGGCCAATCATCGTCTGGTCGGCACCGTTGGCGTTGAGAATCTCATTGTCGTCGAAACGGCGGATGCGGTGCTCGTGGCGGATAAAGATCAGGTGCAGGAAGTGAAGGGGCTGGTCGACGCCCTGAAAGCCTGTCAGCGCGACGAATACGTTACGCATCGGGAAGTTTTCCGTCCCTGGGGAAGCTACGAATCCGTGGAAGCCGGTGACCGCTATCAGGTCAAGCGGATCCGGGTAAAGCCCGGCGAGCGCCTCTCCCTGCAGATGCACCACCACCGGGCCGAACACTGGATCGTTGTCCATGGCACGGCGGAAGTGACCCGTGGGGAAGACGTGTTCATGCTCGCCGAGAATGAGAGCACCTATATTCCGTTGGGCGTCACCCATCGGCTCGCAAATCCCGGCCGCTTGCCGCTGGAGCTCATCGAGGTGCAGGTCGGCGGCTATCTCGGCGAGGACGACATTGTCCGTTTCGAAGACAATTACGGGCGCACACCGGCAGCGGAATAGGCCACCTCGGGCTTAGCGCGTCCGCGGTTTGCGATTTTTTCGTCCGGTAAGGCGCCCTCAGCTGGCTGTGACGACTGGCCCGCCTTGACCGCTGTGCTAACGTAAAGCGATGGCCGGGCGTATCCCACAGACCTTCATCAACGACCTCCTCGCGCGCACAGATATCGTCGATCTGATTGATTCGCGCGTGCCCCTGAAGAAAGCGGGGCGCAATTTTCAGGCCCGCTGCCCCTTCCATGAAGAAAAGACGCCGTCCTTCAGCGTCGCTCCCGACAAGCAGTTCTACTACTGCTTCGGCTGCCAGGCATCCGGCACGGCGCTTACCTTTCTGATGGAGTTCGATCGGCTCGAGTTCGTCGAGGCCGTGGAAACGCTTGCCCGGATGGCGGGTGTGGAGGTGCCTCGGGAGGGGGATCGCGGTGGGCCGCGTGAAGACCATAGCCGGCTCTATGAGGCCCTTGCCCGTGCTGAGAAACTCTATTGCCGGGCCTTGAAAGGTGCCGAGACGGCGGTGAGCTATCTCAAGGATCGCGGTCTCACCGGTATCGTCGCCCGGGACTTCGCCATTGGTTACGCGCCGGACGGCTGGCAGACGATCAGTGATGCGTTTCAGGGCGAAAAAGGATTCAGCGAAAAAGACCTGCTTGCGGCGGGGCTCCTGACGAAGAACGATCGGGGCCGGGTCTATGATCGGTTCCGTGACCGCATCATGTTTCCCATCCGCGACACCCGGGGGCGGGTGATCGGCTTTGGCGGCAGGGTCATGGGCGCCGCTGACGGCCCCAAGTACCTGAACAGCCCCGAGACGCCGGTGTTTCACAAAGGCCGCGAGCTCTACGGGCTCTACGAAGCCAGGAACGCCCTCCGGCGTATCGAGCAGCTGATCGTAGTCGAAGGCTACATGGACGTGGTGGCCCTTTCCCAGGCTGGCGTAGCGAATGTCGTCGCAAGCCTCGGCACCTCGGCGACAACAGACCACTTTCACAAGCTCTACCGTTATTGTGAGGAGGTCGTCTGCTGCTTCGACGGGGACGCAGCGGGCCGCAGGGCGGCCTGGAAGGCCCTCGAAAACGCCCTCGGTACGCTCACGGATGGCCGGCAGCTGAAGTTCATGTTTCTCCCCGATGGAGAAGACCCGGACAGCCTGATTCGCAAAGAGGGCAAGGGTGCTTTCCTGGAGCGCATCAAGGGCGCTTCACCCGCCATAGAGTATCTCTTCGCGGAGCTGTCCAGCGGCCTCGACCTGCATGGTCTCGATGGCCAGGCCAAGCTCGCGAGCCTGGTCATGCCCTATATCGACAGAGTCCCGGATGGCGTACTCAAGCAGCTCATGCGCAATCGCTTAGGGGCGCTTACGGGTCTTGGCGACGCGGAAGGCGCTGCGCGGAAGCCGATCCCCAAGACGCAACGCGTCCGGAGTGATACGTCGGTCCTGACACCCCTGACCCGACGGCTCCTGGCCGCACTCTTGCGCATGCCGGAGAGCCTGCAATCCGTGCCCGAGGAACTGCGTGCCCGGGTGGTCGACGACGCGGCAAACGACTTCTTTGCGGAAGTTGTAAGCTTTATAGACAAAAATCCTCAGGCTGATCGCAGCGAGATCCTGGGTCGCTGGGCGGGGAGTCCTCTGGCAGAGGAGTTGGGTCGGTTGGCGAGCGCGCCGCGAACGCTCTCGGACGAAGCGCTGGTTGCGGAGCTTGTTGATGGCCTTTCGAACTACGTGGCTGCCAAGGACCGCGAAGCCCGCCAGCAGCTCCTGGCTGAGCTGAAGGCGGCACCGAGTCCTGAGAAACTGGCTGCCCTGCGGGCGCTGCAGGCTCGCGAAGCCGGTGCGAACCTGCCCTGGAAAAAAGGGTCTAAAGGGTCAGAGGCTGGCTGAGCGACAACACTGTCCAGCCCGGAAAATCCGGACATCCGGGGCCCTTGGAAATCCCCGCCGAACCTCCACATTTAGCTATGCAGGCGCGACTCTGTCCGGTATTATCGCCTGTTGGCCAAGCCTGGGTGGGCAGGCTTGAGCGTACGCGGCTGTTTTTTTTGACTGTTTACTTGTGTTGCTGAATCTCAGAGGGACGTCGGCGGGGGCGTCGCGTCCTTAAATCACTCGACCAGTGGCTGTATTGAAGGCGGCTGGCGCCAGCATCCCCCGGTTGCTGACCGGGGCAGAGGCAGGTAACGGACAGATCGGAAAGAGCAGGAAGATTGGATCAGGGTCTCTCCAGGGAGGCCGGACTAAAGAGGATCTATGAGCAACCAAATCCAACAGCAGGAATCTCGACTCAAAGAACTCATCGCGAAGGGCAAAGAGCAGGGTTACATCACCTATGCGGAGGTCAACGACCACCTGCCCGACGACATCAGCGATCCGGATCAGATCGAAGACATCATCCGGATGATCAACGACATGGGCATCACCGTTTACGAGTCGGCGCCCGACAGCGACGAGCTCCTGACGACCGGTGAAAACACGGCCGATGAGATTGCAGCCGAGGAAGCCGCAGCAGCCCTGGCGGCCGTTGAAACCGAGGCCGGTCGCACGACCGACCCGGTGCGCATGTACATGCGTGAGATGGGCACCGTGGAACTGCTCACCCGGGAAGGTGAGATCGCCATTGCCAAGCGCATCGAAGAAGGTATCCGCGACACCCTGACAGCCCTGGCGTACTACCCAGGCGCCGTTGAATACCTGCTGGAAACCTATGCCGAGGTCACCAAGGAAGGCAAGCTGGCCGACCTCCTCGTGGGTTATCTCGATCCTACGGACAACGTCCCGCAGGCCCAGCAGGTGCAGCCGGGTCAGCAGAACCAGAGCAAAGACGACGACGAGGAAGAAGAGGACAAGGGTCCGGATCCCGTCGAGGCCAAGCGCCGCTTTACGGCCCTGAAGCGCCAGTACAACAAGACGCAGAAGGTCATCAAAGAGAGCGGCCGCAACAGCAAGGAAGCCACGGAGCAGCTTGCCAAGCTCGGCGAAGCCTATTCGCCCTTCAAGCTGGTGCCGCGGCATTTCGATGAGATGGTCGACATGGCCCGCATGGGTCTCGCCCGCGTGCGCCGCCAGGAGCGGATCATCATGAACACCTGCGTGAAAACCTGCGGCGTGCCGCGCGATGTCTTCCGCAAGGCCTACGTTGGCAATGAAGCGAGCGTTGCCTGGGTGAACCGCCTCATCAAACAGAAGAAAGACTTCTCTTCCGCCCTGGACGCGAACAAAGACGACATCGTCCGCGCGCAGAAGAAGCTCAAGGCGGTCAGCGCGGAAACGGGCCTGACCGTTGCTGAAATCAAAGACATCAACCGGCGTATGTCGCTGGGTGAGGCGAAAGCCCGCCGGGCCAAGAAAGACATGGTTGAGGCCAACCTGCGTCTGGTGATCTCCATCGCCAAGAAGTACACGAACAGGGGCCTGCAGTTCCTGGACCTCATTCAGGAAGGCAACATCGGCCTCATGAAGGCCGTCGATAAGTTCGAATACCGACGCGGCTACAAGTTCTCGACCTACGCCACCTGGTGGATCCGCCAGGCCATTACCCGCTCCATCGCCGACCAGGCCCGGACCATCCGCATCCCCGTGCACATGATCGAAACGATCAACAAACTGAACCGGGTTTCGCGGCAGATGCTTCAGGAAATGGGCCGCGAGCCGACACCAGAAGAACTCGGTGAACGCATGGAAATGCCCGAAGACAAAGTGCGCAGGGTACTGAAAATCGCCAAGGAGCCGATATCCATGGAGACGCCGATTGGCGACGACGAGGATTCGCACCTGGGCGACTTCATTGAAGACATCACCATCGGCTCGCCGGTTGATCTGGCCACCGGTGAAGGTCTCAAGGAAGCCACCCGCGACGTGCTCGGCGGCCTCACGGCCCGCGAGGCGAAGGTGCTGCGCATGCGCTTCGGCATCGACATGAACACGGACCACACCCTGGAGGAAGTCGGTAAGCAGTTCGACGTCACCCGGGAGCGGATCCGGCAGATCGAGGCGAAGGCCCTAAGGAAATTGCGGCATCCGAGCCGGTCAGAACACTTGAGAAGTTTTCTTGACGAGTGGCTCGATGGAGGCAGATCTTAGGTCACAAAATGAATCAGTATTGAAACACAATGGAGTTTTCATTGAGTTTCTTTGTGGTTTAATAGCCGCGTTTTTGGCCCGCCGGGATCGGCGGGTCCCCGGAAAAAGAATAACTATAACAACAACTAAATAACTTAAGTGACGAGACTATGAACTCGACACCTTACAAGGTCGAACCCCAGAGCAGGTACAAAAGCCTCGCCCATGCACTCGATGCAGCTGCAACCGGCGAGACTGGCTACAACTTCTATGGCGCCAAGGGTGAGCTCGAGCACGAGCTGCCTTACAAAGCGCTGCGTGAAGACGCCATAACGCTGGCCCGTAAGCTCAAGTCCCTTGGCTTACCTCGGGGTGCGCGGATGGCGATCGTTGCCGATACGCATCCGCTGTTTCATCGTTACTTTTTTGCCTGCCAGTACGCCGGACTGATCCCGGTGCCCGTGCCTGCCGCCCTGCAACTCGGCGGCAGTGACGCATACGTGCGTCAGCTGCGTCTGCTCCTGCAGAGCTGTACCGCTTCCGTGGCGGTTGCTCCGCCGACTTACGTCGACTTTCTCCATGAAGCCGGCGCTGGCCTGAAGCTCGCCGTTTGTGGCGGCACTGAGCTCTTCGAGGCACTGCCTGAATCCGACGAGACGCTCGAACCGCTGTCCACGGGCGAGCCCGCGTACCTGCAGTACACGTCCGGCTCCACGCGCTTCCCGCGCGGCGTTGAGATGACGCAGGAATCGGTCATGAACAACCTGCGCGAGATCTGTGACATCGGCGTGCAGGTCACGGAAAAGGACCGGCTCGTTTCCTGGCTGCCGTTCTATCACGACATGGGCCTGGTGGCCTTTGTGCTCGGCGCGCTTTACAGCCAGCTGTCTGTCGATTACCTGAGCCCGCGGACCTTCGCCATGCGACCGCGGTTGTGGCTGAAAATCATCAGTGACAACAAAGGCACGGTTTCTTCGAGCCCGCCGACCGGTTATGCGCTCTGCGCTACGCGTCTGCGTGAGGCCGATCAGCAGCGTTATGACCTCTCGAGCTGGCGGGTGGCCTGTGTGGGTGCCGAGCGCATTCACCCGGAGCAGCTGCGTCGCTTTGCGAAGCTGCTTGAGCCGGTTGGTTTCAACCCGAACGCCTTCGTCGCCTGCTACGGCATGGCGGAGTGTGGACTCGGCATCAGCTTCGCGCCGCTCGGTGAAGGTGTGTTTGTCGATCGGGTCAACAAAGACCTCATGATCGAAACGGGCCGCGCAGAACCGGCCGATGAAGATTACCTCGAGCTCGTCGACTGCGGCGCGCCGCTGCCGAGCTACGAGACCAAGGTCTGCGATGAAGCCGGCAATCCGCTGAAAGAGCGTCAGTGCGGCCGCATCTGTGTTCGCGGTCCGAACGTCATGCGCGGCTACTTCGGGGATCCGGAGACCACGGCCGAAGTCCTGACGGAAGACGGCTGGCTCGACACCGGCGATATCGGTTACCGCATCGGCGACCACATCGTCATCACGGCACGCAAGAAAGACGTGATCATCGTTAACGGCCGCAACCTCTGGCCGCAGGATCTCGAGCATCTCGCCGAGACCACGCCGGGCGTGCGCATGGGCGATACCTCTGCGTTCTCGGTGACGCGTCCGAATGGCGAAGAACTCGCCGTGCTGGTGGTCGAAAGCCGCAAGCCGCAGCCGGAGCTGGCCAACACCCTGGCAGGGCTCATGCGCTCCAATTTCGGAGTCACGCCCTACATCGACATGGTGCCGCCACGCACCCTGCCGCGGACGTCTTCGGGCAAGCTGTCCCGCTCCCGTGCCTGCGCCGATTTCGTCGCGCGCATGACCTGGGATGAGAACGGCCAGCCGATTCCGCTGGCAGACTCCGCCGAGGTGCCCCAGAAGGCCAAGGCCTGACCCGTCGCGGGGTGACCCGTGACAGACAGTGCAGCAGCCAGGGCGAAGGGTAAGGGCAGCGTTTTTCTCACCGGCGCCACCGGATTCATCGGTCGGCGCCTCCAGGATCGACTGATTCGTGAGGGCTGGCAGCTTCGCGTGCTGGCCCGTTCGTCGTCCCCTGGGGCGGTGCATCTGAATCCGCGCGCCGAACACATTGACGGCAGCTTCGCCGACGCTTCTGCGCTGGCCCGCGGCATCGTTGGAACGGCTGCCATCATCAACTGTGCCGGCAGCGTCCGTGGCCTCAACTACGAGGACTTTCTGCCCGCAAACGTTGAGGGTGTGCGGGCACTGTGCGAGGCGGTGGGGCGGCTATCGACCTCTCCGCCGATACTGCATCTGTCGTCGCTGGCGGCGGAGGCGCCGGAACTCTCTCATTACGCGCGTTCGAAGCGGGAAGGAGAACGCGTGCTCGAGTCTTACGACGACCTGAACTGGGCGGTGCTCAGACCACCGGCCGTCTACGGGCCCGGAGACAAGGAAATGCGCGGTGCGCTGGCGCTGGCCCGCCGCGGTCTGGTGACCGTGCCCGGCGGCAACCTGGGGCAGCGGCTTTCCATGCTGCATGTGGATGACCTGGTCAGCGCCGTGCTTGCCTGGCTGAAACTGCCGGCCGCACATCGTCATCAGATCTACAGTCTCGACGACGGCAAGGCCGACGGCTACGACTGGCAGGAGTTTGCGGCGTCGGTGCGGGCCGATGGAGTTGGCAAGGCCCGGTTTCTGCGGTTGCCCGAGAAGCTCCTGGACGCTGTTGCCCGGATGAACGAAGGGCTCGCAGGCCTCACGGGGCGGCCGATCATGTTGTCCCGGGGTAAGGTCCGGGAGCTCGTCCACCCGCGCTGGGTGGCGGACAATCGGGCTTTTTCGAGCGCAAGCGGCTGGGTCCCGGAGATAGCGCTTGCCGATGGCGTGAGCGGCCTGTTTGAATCGTAACTTGACCTCTATGGCACGGAGCCACACCCATGACCGAGACAGAATCCCAACTATGCCAGCTGCTGAGGACGGCGCTCGATAAAGAGTTTCCCGGTCTCAACGAAGGCACGGATCTGGTGGATGATCTGGCTCTGGAATCCATACAAGTCATGGACTTCATTGCCGAGGTGGAAGACCACTTCGACATCCTCATCGAGGTCGATCGCCTCGCGAATATCCGGACCCTTGCCGAGCTGGCCAAATTGGTCGAAGAAGAGGTGGGCTGAGCCCAGGGACCAGCGGGTCCACGGAGCATCCGTCCCTCTTCGGAGTGAAGGAGAAAAGGCATGAGCTTACTGGCGAAATTCAGCGATCTGGCCGTGGCGAGCAAGGAGCTCGCGGACGCCGATCCGAGCAAGGTGGTCATCGACGAGATACTCTCGCCGACAGAGGCAATGATTCGTGGCCGCCACACGATCCTGGCGGGTACGAATAACTATCTCGGCCTCACCTTCGATCCGGACTGCATCGCTGCCGGGCAGCAGGCCCTTGCCGAGATGGGCACGGGGACTACGGGTTCGCGCATGGCGAACGGCAACTACTCGGGGCATAAGGCCCTCGAGCGAGAGCTCGCCGATTTCTACGATTACCCCTACGCCATGGTTTTTTCGACCGGTTACGCGGCAAACCTGGGGGTGCTGTCGGCGCTCCTTGGCCCCGATGACGCCGTGCTCCTCGACGCAGACGCGCATGCGAGCCTGTACGATGGCGCGGCCATGACCCAGGCGGGTATTTACCGCTTCAAGCACAACGATCCGGACAGCCTCGATAAGCGTCTGGCGCGCCTGAAAGACCGTGCTGCGCGCACGCTGGTCGTGATCGAAGGGCTCTACAGCGTCCTCGGTGACACGGCGCCGCTGAAAGAGTTTGTCGAGGTGAAAGACAAACACGATGCGCTGCTCATGGTGGACGAGGCACATTCGCTCGGCGTCTACGGTGAAAAAGGTAAGGGCGTCGTGGAAAGCTCCGGCACCCTGGACGAAGTCGATTTTGTGGTCGGCACTTTCTCGAAGAGCCTTGCCAGTACCGGCGGCTTCTGTGTGAGCCGGCATCAGGAGCTCGAGCTCTTCAAGTATGCGAGCCGCCCCTACATGTTTAC
Source organism: Pseudomonadales bacterium (assembly GCA_965230005.1). GTDB lineage: Bacteria > Pseudomonadota > Gammaproteobacteria > Pseudomonadales > Azotimanducaceae > SZUA-309. The sequence goes on along the minus strand of OZ245934.1, from coordinate 2,648,809 downwards.
GGCCTCGCCGTGCCCGAGCGTCATTGCGACCACGCGCGCGGCACTCAATGCCCTGCAGACTCGACCCGAGCTCAAAGCCCAGCTCTGGCGGAACGCTGAACGACTCTACGGGGCGCTGAAAGAGCGCAACCTCTGGCTCGGCCCGGAAGTGAGCCCGGTTGTGGCCATCCGCCTCGAAGATCGCGGCCTGGCCCTGAATGCCTGGCAGCGCCTCCTCGAGTCCGGCGTCTACTGCAACCTCATGCTGCCGCCGGCAGCGCCGGAAGGCGGCAGCGTCCTGCGTTTCAGCCTCTCGGCCGCGCATACGGACGAGCAGGTGGACACCCTGATCGAGCGGATCTCCGCCCTCGGCCTCTAAGGGAGCCCACGACATGACGACACGCGCTTACCTGATTGGCGACAGCGCCGTGGTGCTCTGGGGGATCAGTTCCCGGGAGCGCCTGCAGCGCCAGCTCGCCAGTCTTGATGAAGTGACGCTCGTAGAGAGCGTCGACGAGCTCCGAGGAGCGGCCACGGCGCTGCTCATCCGGGCCGATTATCTTTTTGAAGTCCGCACCTTCACGGCCCTCATGACGCGTAAGGGTGTGCTCACCTGCGAGGGGGTGCCTGCTGCCGCTTACGTCGCTGTGGCAGACCTCGACAGTGCACTTGCGGCTTTAGGCAAAGATGCCGCTGAGGTCGAAGCCACCCTGGAGCGTTTCGAGGTTGATGCGCTGCAGACCTTCGAGGAGGAACTTCGCCGTACCGACCCACCAACCCTGGCTCCGATTTCTGAGGCGGACAAGACGGGCCTCGCCAATCAGCTCTATGGCAGCGCCTATAAGGGCGTCACGGACCTCGTGACCAAGTTCTGGTGGCCGAAGCCGGCCAAGCAGGTGGTCGCCTGGTGCGCGGACCGCCGGATCACACCAAACATGGTTACGGGCTTCGGACTCCTGCTCATGCTCTTTGCCGGCTGGTGTTTCTACGAAGGCGCCTATTGGATTGGCCTTGCCGCCGGTTGGCTCATGACCTTCCTCGATACCGTGGATGGCAAGCTCGCCCGGGTCACCGTGATGTCCAGCAAGGTCGGCCACGTTCTCGATCATGGTATGGACATCATCCATCCGCCGTTCTGGTACTGGCTCTGGGGCCTGGGCCTGGCCGCGTCGCCGACGCTCTGGGGCCTCGAGGCAAACGCGCTTTATCTCTGGATGTTTGCCGGCTACATCGTTGGCCGCCTCGCCGAGCAGTCTTTCCATCTGCTCGGGAAGACGTCCATGTTCACCTGGCAGCCCTTCGATTCCTATTTCCGCTTGGTGACCGGGCGCCGCAACCCGAGTCTGATCCTCATGACGGTGTTTCTCGCTCTCGGGTCTCCGGAATGGGCATTCCTGTCCGTTGTGATCTGGACCGTGCTCTCAACGCTGATCCTCATCGTGCGTCTGTTCATGGGCCTTGCCGTGCGTCAGCACACGGGGGAGCCGCTGCGCTCCTGGATGGAAGACCCGGAGGCGGCTGCCGCCGCCCATCCGCAGGCCTTCCGGACCTTCTCTACCACCCGGAGCGCTTACGGTCATGACTGAGATCAGAACGGCAGCGCATCCCGCTGTTGCGGAGATGCTGGCGAGTCGAGACTACGGCGACGATCCTCAGGTCGCCTCCCTCGTTGCGGCCGCGCAGGCGCGCTTCGGTGAGCACATTGAGGCCATAGTCCTCTACGGGTCCTTCACCCGGGGACAGACCGATACGCTCCTCGATCTCTATGTGCTCCTCGACGATCTGGCGCCGCTGCCGGGCTGGCAGCGAGCACTTGGGACGCTGCTCGCCCCGAACGTTTACCAGCTCGTGACGGAGCGCAGCCGTGCCAAGGTGGCGGTCATGACTTTCGAGGCCCTCGAACAGGGCGTGCGACGCGATGTGGCGCCGTACTTCTGGGCCCGCTTCGCGCAGCCGACGACCATCGTCTATGCCCGCGATGAAGCGGTACGGGCCCGTTTCGGCCGCCTCGTCACAGCCGCCGCCGAGCGACTTATCGCAGCTGCTGCGGTCGATGGTGCAGGTATGTTGGATTCCCGGGATTTCTGGGTGCACACCTTCTCACTCACCTATGCCGCAGAACTCCGCTCTGAACGTTCGGACCGGTACCTGCAGCTCTATGAGGCGAACTCGGCCTACTTCGATGCGATTCACGGCACCTATGCGGGCCGGAAACACCCACCCCAGACGAGTTGGGCCATGCGCCGCTTCGCCGGCAAGGTGCTTTCGGTGCTCAGGATCTGCAAATCGGCTCTGACCTTCGACGATCCTGTCGACTACGCGCTCTGGAAGGTGCAGCGTCACTCGGGCGTGGAAGTCACCGCGACAGAGCGCCAGCGGCGCTGGCCGCTGATCTTCGCCTGGCCGCTGGTCTGGCGTCTTTATCGACAAGGGGCCCTCAAGTGACCGGGGCATTCAAATGAATCCCCCGGTGGTAGAGCGGCCGGGCCGTACCCGGCGGCTGCTCACCAACTTCAGCTGGCTGGCCGGTGGGCGCACCGCCGGTGCGCTTTTAGCACTGGCGGCGACGGCGGTGGCGGCCCGGGCACTGGGCGCCGCAGAGTTCGGCCTCGTGGTGATGATTCACGCGGCGGCGCTTTTCATCCGCCAGCTCTGCAACGTCAAGACCTCCGAGTCCGTGATCCGTTACGGGGTACCGCTCGCGGAAGATCAGCGCATCGGCGAGCTCAAAGGGCTGATCCTGCGTCTGGCACGTATCGATCTCATCGCCGGTGGCCTGTCTGCCCTGGTGGGGCTTGTCTGTCTGCTTTTCCTGACGGAGCGCTTCGGCCTCCCGGCTGATCTGCAGAGCCCGGCCTATGTTTATCTCGGGGTGGTGCTCGTGTCTGTGACGGGGACAGCCCGCGGCACGCTGCGCCTGCTCGACCGGTTTGGTGCGCTGTCCGCGCAGCTGGCCGTTGGCCCGGCGTTGAAGCTCATGGGGGTGCTGGTCCTGCAGCTCACGCCCCAAGCCGGCAATGCCGTTTACTACGTGTTGATCTGGGGCCTGGCGTATCTCGTGGAGCATGTGTACTCCTGGTGGCGCGCCTATCGCGCCTTCAATCGCTACTACGGCGACGTGCGCAGGGAGCCCCTGACGCTCGACCGGCAGGAGATGCGGAGCTTTCTCTATACAACGTACTGGCAGGGCACCCTCGATGCGGCGCCCAAGCAGGCTGCCACGCTCCTGGCGGGTACGCTGCTGGGTCCCGCGGGCGCCGCGCTCTTTGCCTTCGCCCGGGAGCTGGCTGAAGTGCTCGCCAAGCCGGTTGTGCTGCTCCGACAGGTCGTGTTTCCGGATCTTGCCCGTCTCTGGCTGAACGATGTGCCGCGTTTCGTGCGGGTGACCTGGCGGACCGGGGCCATTACCGCCGGGGTTGGACTCGCTGTGGTGCTCGTTTCTCTCCTGGCAGCAGAACCGCTTCTGGTGGCACTGGCCGGTGCGGACTTCGGCGCAGCAGGCATGCTGCTGACCCTCCTGCTGCTTGGTGCCTCCGTGGAGCTCGCGGGTGCTGCCTTCCGGCCGGCGGGCTATGTGATGGGTAAAGCGCGCGCGCTCCTGAATGTGCAGATACTGGCGACCAGCGTCTATCTGATGGCATTTCTCGCCTTCGCCGAACTCTTCGGTCTGAATGGCATCGGCGTCGCAACGATACTCTCGGGCGTCATCACCTTCCTTGGTGGCGGCTATCTCGTGCAGCGTGGCTGTCGTGCTCGACTGCGGGAGATCGGGAGCGCGGCGCCGGCGCCGAGCGAGGCCTGAGACGGTGAAACTCGTCCATCTCACGGATCCGCACCTGACGACACCGCCGCCCATGGGCAGCCTGCTCGGGCGCAGCCATGGCGGTAAGCGCTTTCTCGGTTATCTGTCCTGGTCCCGGAAGCGGCGCCACAGCCTCCGTCGAATCTGGCTCGACAGCCTCCAGGAAGAGCTGTCCCGGCTGGCTCCCGATCTGATTGTGGTCACAGGTGATCTCACGCAGATCGGCACACCGGAGGAGATCGACGAAGCCCGCCGCTGGCTCAATGAGCTTGCGCCCCGGGAACGGATCGCCTTCGTGCCCGGGAACCACGACAGCTATGCCGCTGAGTCCTGGCCGGCTCTCGAAGCAGCGTGGGCCGACTATCTGCCTCCGGGTGGCGCCCGGGACTATCCGGCGATCCGTCAGGAAGGGGGGGTGGCACTTTTTGGACTGTCGTCGGCGGTACCGACCGCTCCGCTCTCAGCAGCCGGCCGCCTGGGCCCGGAACAGCTCCATGCGCTCGAGCGTGGACTCGAAGCGAGGGCAGACAGCTTCCGGCTTCTGTATCTGCATCATCCGCCGTTGCCGGGCATGATTCAGTGGCGCAAGCGACTGACCGACGCTCCGGCCCTCGCAGAAGTGCTTCGGCGTCAGCCCGTGGATCTTGTGCTGCACGGCCATCGCCACCGCAACCAGCGCTCCGAGCAGCTCGGGGCGAGAATCTTCTGCACGGCGCCTGCCTCCGCGGAACAGGCCAGCTTCCGCGCTTTCGAGATCGCGCCGGAAGACGACGGCTGGATCGTCGAGATGTCGCGGCACGAGCGCGCCAACGGGGCTTTTGAGGTGCTGGAAACGGAGTGCTGGCGCGTTGAGAGACGCGTCAGCGGGCGCGGCTGAGGGCGTAGATCGCAAGCGCCAGGATCAGCAGATCGGGCCCCATGGCCAGCGGTAGCGGCGGCAGATTGTAGAGCAGAGCCAGCTGACCGATCGTGCGCTCGGCGAGATAGAAAAGAATCCCGATCACGATGCCGATGCTGATGCGGGAGCCTGCGGCCATGGCCCGCGTCGACCCGACCACGAACGGCACCCCGAGCAGCGCCATCCCGAGGATGCCGATGGGCAGGCTCAGCTGTTGCCAGAGCACGAGCCGGTAGCGGTGGCTGTCGAGGGCGTTTTCTTCGAGATGATTGATGTACTGGATCAGGTCCGTGGGAGCCAGCGCGCCTGCCGTGGTGATGATGGTGGCCATCTGATTGGGATTCAGCACGCTGGTCCAGAGCTGCTGCTCGCGGCGGCTGACCTCCGTGCCGCTGGTGCTGATCTCAGTGACCGTCACGTCCCATAGCTGCCAGGTGTCGTTGTTGACGATGTCCGCGCGGGCAGCCTGCAGCAGGGTCTGTACGTGGCCGCGCTCATCGCGCTGATAGATCTCCACGTCCGTCGGCATGAGGCCGAACTGCACGCTGCCGATGCGCACGATCTGACCTTCGTTGCGGGTCCAGAACTCCGAGTCCTGACCTTCGAGTTCCGCGTCCACCAGCGCTTCTGCCCGGAGGTTGGCGATCTGATGTTCGAGCACTGGAATGAGCCACTGCTGCGTTGTCGCAGCCGTGACGATGATGAGCAGGGCCAGGGTCAGCACGGGGCGGGCAATGCGGTAGTTGGACCAGCCTGCCGCGCGCAGGGCAATGAGCTCCTGCTGGCTTGCCAGGGTGCCGAGGCCCACGAGCACACCGATGAGGCTCGTGACGGGGAGGAGCTCGAGGGCAATCTTCGGCAGGGACAGCACCATGACGTTCAGAGCATCGATGACCTCGAAGTTGCCGGTACCCACGTCTTCGAGCTCTTCAGCCAGGGTGAGAAAGGCGAAGAGTCCGAGCAGCAGACCGAGGATCGGCACACCGCCGCGGATCATCGAGAGCATGAGGTAGCGGTCGATGTTCAACTTGCGCGCCTCCCGGTGAGGAATGCAATGAGCACCACGGCGGCCAGGAGTCCGGGCGCCCACCAGAGATAGGGGATGGCTTCCTGTTCGACGCTGGTGCGGGCGACACCCAGCAGGTTGTAGTAGAGGGCGTAGATGACCACGGCCAGGAGGATCTTCGAATAGCGGCCGCGTCGAGGCTGCGTGCGTGAGAGGGGTACGGCCAGGAGCGCCAGGAGCAGCGCTGACAAAGCCGTGGACTGACGCCACTGCAGCTCGGCTCTTGCATCCGGTGCGAAGGAACTGGCGAGTTCCGAGTTGCTCATGCGCTTCGGCTTGAACCCCACCGGTTCCGGAATGGCCGTGGGCAGCCAGAGGCTGAACTCGTTGAATTCCCCAACGAGGTTGTAGGTGCTTTCCTCTGCGGCCTCCGTGCTGCCATCCGCAACATCGCCGTCTGCCAGGAGGCTGCCGTCTGCCTCGCTGCCGTTCTCCTCCAGAGCGGCATCGTTGCTGGCGCGATCGGCGATGCGGAAGACCTGTGCATCGTAGACGTCGAGGCGGTGGGCGTCGGCCCGGGCATAGGCTTCGAAGGTGCCGGACGTGGCAGAAATCACTTGAGTGCCGCTTGCATCACGGCTCCGGACGAAAAGGCCCGTGAGAGCGTCGGGACCTTCCCGCGCATCCATGAACACGACGCGATCGCGCTTTTCATCGAAGTGAAAGCGCCCGGCCTGGAGTTCGGCGAGATCGTTGAAGGCTTTCGCCTGGGCCTGAAACTCGTAGAGCTCGTTGTAGGCCCAGGGTCGTGCCCAGAGCGACAGCACGGCGATGACGAGGCCGATGATCCCGGCGAGCGACAGGATCGGCACAATGATGCGGCGCTCGCTGATGCCGCTCGCGCGCATGGCAGTGATTTCCCAATCCGAATAGAAACGGCCGAGGGCAACCATGAGGCCGATGTAGAGCGCCACGGGTAACAGCATCTCCAGGGCGATGAGCGCCCGCAGCATGGTCAGCGTAAACACGGCGTCCGCAGCCAGGACACCCTCCGTCGCGTCCGTGAGGTAGCGCGTCAGACTGAAGGTGACGTAGAGGGTCGTCAGAGCGAAGGTGATCGCGAGAAACGGTGTGGCAACCTCGCGGAGCAGGTAACGGTCGATGATCATCGGTACATGCGCTCGAGCAGACACCGCCGTTCAGCGCCCGTCGAGCTTTGCCCTGCTATCATCCCGGCTCGAAATCGAAAGCTGGTTGCGTTTTGGATCGAATGGCAGTTCAGGACAGAGTCTCTTCGCGGGGGGTTGCGGGTTTGCACCGGCTACTTTCCTCGTCCGGAGCGTGGGCCATTATGCCGCGCCTTGGTGCCCGGCGCCCGGGTATGCTGCGCATCGTTGCCCTGTCGCTGTTGGCCGCTATGACGGCAACGGCAGAGGTGAACGGCACCGGCGCCGAAACCGTCAACGAACCTGCTGACGACAAGGAGACAATAGTAATCCGCGCCGACCGGGCCTGGGAAGAGCCCGACGGGGCTAAGGTCCTGCACTTCGCCGGTGACTTCGAGCTGATCTCTCCGGAGTGGGAATTGCGCTCAGACGAAGCCGATCTGCACGGCGCTCTGGACGATCCGGAGCGCATCGTCGCCCGCGGTGCACCGGCTCGACTGGTGATTTTTGATGGTGAGTCCACGATCCTCGGCAACGGCCTGACCATCGAGTACCAGCGCGATGCAGACGTGCTCGTCCTGATTGGTGAAGCGGAGCTTTCCGGAGAGGACCTCTCCATGAAGAGCTCGGAAATCGTCTATGACGTGGGCCAGGAACGGCTGAGGTCGAGCGGGACGGACGGGGTGGAGATGGTGCTGGAGCGGGCGAAATAGGTCCTTGCGACCTTCGATCTCTGTTTACGCCCGCTGCTACCCACCGTTCAGGCGATCTCAACCCATCGCGGCCTGAATGTCGGCGATCAACTGCGCCTTCACAGCGTCCGGCGCTTCATTATCGTGGCCGACATTTGGCGGGCCCGGCCAGCCCGGGTCGGTGAAGGTGGCCTCGCCGTAGCTCTGTTCGATCTCGTAGCGGGGCAGCACATGATAGTGCACGTCCGGATCGACCATCATCAGCATCAGGTAGTTGAGCTTCTGGTAGGGGAACAGGGCGCCGAGGGCTTTCTCGATATCGCCAACGACCGTTCCCATCTCTGTGAAGGCGGCGGCGGAGATCTCCGAGTACTTCTGTGCCTCGTCTTTGCAGGCGAGGATCAGCGCCCCGAGCGTGGCTTGCGCCGGCCGGAGCAGCACCACCCAGTGCTCGTACTCTCTGATCAGGGTGTCCGGGTAGCCGAACTTGGTGATGGTCTGATTCACGACAGGCTCCGTCAGCGGGGACGTTCAATGTAGACGGGCTGCATCGGAAGCTGCAAGAGGCTGGACTGAGCGTGCTTGGGAGCCGGAGCGGGCGCGGCGCCATCCCGCGTGGATCAGCGGGAACTCGGGTTGGTCAGCAGGTAAATGGAATTGCTGCGTTGGCGTGCGCATGGGCTCCGCCTGCGCGGCGGAGCCCTGGGGGATCAGGCTTTTTTGACCGGGCTCTCTTTGCGCAGCGGAGCCACGCGCTCCCACCAGCTCGGCACCACACGATTGGCGTGGGCGAGGTCGTCCTTGTCGTCGAGCTCGCACCAGCCGAGACCGGTGATGTCGCAGATGCCCACCAGCTTGTCGGCAGCCAGTTCGTCCACGGCGGACAGATACCAGCGTGCCAGCGTCGACTCGTGCTGCATGAGCGACTCAGTTTTCTGCACGAAGCGGGCGGCACCAGCCTCGTTGAAGCGGATCATGCCGATGGACTCGTGGGTCACATGATCGGCCTGGAGCTTCTTGCCGACGCGCTTCAAGTCGGAGCCTGCTGCGATTACCTTCATGTCGTCGCTGTCGTAGGCAGGTTTGGTGTTCGTCACCAAGGTGATCGGATGCTTGTCTTCGGTAGCCAGCAGGCGGCGGTAGACCTCCGCTTCGAACATGGTGTCGCCGTTGATGATCACGAACGGCTCGTCCATCTCGTGGCGGACGACCCAGCAGGTCCCGAGGTTGTCGCAGTTGGCGTAGAAGGGATTGTAGGAAGTGCGCACGGGCATGCCGCCCTGCTCGTTGTGCTCGTCCACCACCGCCTGAATCTTTTCGGCGTGGAAGCCGGTGGCGACCACCACCTCCGTGGCCCCTGCAGTCTCGAGGGCGGCAAGCTGCCAACCGAGGGCCGACTTCTCGCCGACGGGCAGTACGCTCTTGGGGGTTTCTTCAGTCAGCGGCAGCAGACGGCGTCCCTGGCCAGCGCTCAATATGATTGTCTTCACGGTGTTCTCCGACTCCGTTGGGGCCCGCGATGGGGCGGTTTCGAGCGCGGCGGAGTGTAGCAGCCGGGCTCCTCTGATTCATCCAAATGTCACAGAAGCGGGGGCCTCGTGACGCTTTCTACTCTAGCGCTGGGGGCGTTTGAGACTTGGCTTCAGAGGTCAGAGGGGAGTGGGAGGCGGCCAGCTTTATCGACAACAAAGCTGACTTATAAGCTGCTTAGAGCGAGATCCAATCGACTGGTGCTGAGCGTCCGACCCGCAGGCCTTCGGGGCCTGGATGAAAGATCTCGCCGTCGATGACGTAGGGACCATCAAATTTGAGTTCAAGCGCCTCGAACACCCGTGATTCGTAGCCGGGTCTACCGGCCAGAAACTCTCGTCCACGCAACAGGTGCGGTGCGTGCCGTGCTAGCTGAGGGGCATCGGCTTCTACCCAGGTGCAGCGCAGGTCTCCTGACCGGCTGCTGCCCCAGTACGGTCTTGCGCCGAAGAGAAGTCGATTGAGCGTGGTGGCCAGGAGGGCATAGAGGTCGTGCTGATCGGCGTTCAGGGTCACCTTTGTTGCCGATCGCTTGGCGGTGAGGCCGCTGATCATTGCCCAGAGAGAACGGAGATTGTTCACGAAAGCGCCGGGTTTTCGCTCCTCGTTCCATTGCTCAATCGTCTCAGCGATGAATCCAAGCGCAAAGAAAAAGCCGTGCTCGACCCTGTCTCCATCTTGGACTTTCAGCAGCGGACGTGACTGTACGCTCATTTGTGCCTTCTCAATGACTCGAGTGAGGCTCTGTACGGCAGCCCTGCGCGAGCGACTGCGGTTGAGATCCTGTGCGTTCATGTTCGTCGTGCCGAAGGGCAACAGGGCGACAGGCGGCAGGTCTTCGGGAGCGCAGTCGCGCAGCAGCTGACTTAGGGTCATCTGCATGGTGCCGTCGCCGCCGAACAGGGCGAGAAGATCGTAGTCTTGGACCTGCGCGGGGGTAACGGAGGCCGGATTATCCACCCAGTCTCCTTTGAGCGCCGAACGCGGCAGATGCTTTGCACTGCCACTCTGGGCGTTGGCGATCAGCAGTGCGCGCATCACGCGGAGAGGATCTCCTCGGCAAGGGCGTGGTCGGCTATAGAGTCGACGTCGACGGCTGCGCGGGCCGCCAGCACCTCCACGTAGCCGACCCGACATCCGGCGCGTTCGCCGATTGCATGAAGCGTCTGGCCAATGGTGAGGCGTCCTGTGAGATAGGCCAGCAACACGCTTAATCCAATTTCACGAGCCATTTTCCAGGGACGCTTTCGATACTCAGCGATCTGCCGCCAGAACTTGAGCAATTCAAGGCCGCGATCGCTGCGGATGAGAAACAGATTGCTGCCGCAGTATTCGCCGTCGGCGAACTTCAGCACCGTCCGCTTGGATTGCGGATAGGCCGCCTTAACTACGCGGTAAGGGACCAGGCCGACAACGAAGTCGGCCTCCGAGAGCAGGGCGAGATTGACGAAGTTGTCGACTATCTCGGGCGTTAGCAGTGCATGGTCGGCAGCTGTCAGTAGTGCAGGCCGGCCTCTCTGCTGCTCCAGGGCGGCCAGGGCACTTTCCGCAGGTCCAGCCGCCGGTGGTATCCAGCTGAAACTCGATTCCTCGAGCAGCCTCTGCATGATCGGGCTCTCGGCCCGTGTTTCCGTATCAGGGCCACAGATGAGCCCACCGGAAATGCTCCGCGCGGCTTCCAGAGTCTCGACTACGCGGACGATACTCGGCTGGCCGGCCACATCGACGAATACACTCGCCGGGAGATCGAATGCCTGAGCGAGCGCGTTGCCCCCAGGCCGCTCCCCGGACAGAACGATGGCAGGGAGACTCATGGAATCTCCTTTTCGAACATCCGGTAGCGCTTGGAAATCTCTCCGCCGATGTGCTCCATGATTTTGCGCATGCCGTCGTTGTCTTCGAGGATCCAGGACGTTTCTACCATTCGAACACCTCGGCGATAGGCGCTCTTGCGAACTTTCTCGATCAGCGCAATTGCGAGACTCGGTCCGAGCGAGGTGTGATGGTAAGACTTCCGTACGCCCATGAGGGGCACGCGAGCAGTGGTTGGAAAGCGGACCTTCAATCGCCACAGCAGCTTTGCCCAGCCAAAGGGCAGCAGCTTGCCGCCCAGGTCGCTGATCGCCTCGTTGATGTTCGGAACCATGACGATGAACGCCACGGGTTTTCCGTCATGCTCAGCGATGAGCGCCAGATCTTCCGGCACCACATACATGAGCTCGTTACCCACAGCAGCGAATTCCTCTTCCGTGAAGGGCACGAAGCTCCAGTTTTCTGACCAGGCATCGTTGAAGATATCCCTTACCGCAGCGAGCTCTTCAGCCTTCCTGGAGCGATCGAGTGGTCGGATGACGGCTTCCCGTTCCACCTTACGCAGCTGTCGGGCAAACAGTTTGGGGAGTTCGAAATCCGGTGGCGACAGGTAGGCGAGCATGTCCTGGCAGCCCCGATAGCCCAGCGCCTCCAGGTGTTTCGAGTAGTAGGGCTGCGCGTGGCCCATGAGGAAGTAAGGGGGCGACTCGAAACCGTCCACAAGGAGACCGACCTCCTGGTTGATGCCTAGATTGAAGGGCCCGAGGATGCGGGTCATGCCCCGAGCTTTGAGCCAGCTTTCAGCCGCCTCTGTGAGTTCGCGAAACAGCGCGATATCGTCGATGCCTTCGATGAGTCCGAAGAAGCCGGTGTGTGCATCGTGATGCTCGTGGTAGAGCGCATCCAACTGCGCGCTGATTCGACCTACTGGCTTGCCCTCTGCATAGGCGACAAAGGGCTGCCAATCCGCATGCATAAAGAAGGCGTTCTTCGCCGAGAAGTCATCGCGCTTCATCAGGTCGAGAGGCGCCACCCAGTTTGGGTCCTCCCCCTGGGCGACGCCTGCTGCACGGATGAAGTCCGTCAGTGTTTGCTTGTCGGCGACTTCGACGATCTGGTAGCGGTTGCTCATGATGCCCGCGTGTGATGAGTTGATGACAGGATACTCGAACTGTTGGCAAAGGACGGTTTCCGGCGGCCAGCGAGTGGTGCCCAGGGGACATGTGTTTGACGTAGAATGCTCGCCTCAAGCCGCCTGCCAGCGGCAAATGGGCCTATAGCTCAGTTGGTTAGAGCAGTGGACTCATAATCCATTGGTCCCAGGTTCGAGTCCTGGTGGGCCCACCAAGCAAGCACACTGTCCGCCGGAGCGCATCGAGTGAATACCGGTCAGTTTCGCCTTGTGCCGCCCAGGTTACAGGCGTCTTTGGCAGATCCGATCCAGGTCAATTCGATCCTGATCGTAGTCTGTTTTGCCGCGATTCTGGGTTTGAGTTCCCAAAGTGCGGCGAGCTATCCGAGCTACCTACTCGCGCTGTCCATGTTGTTCACTGTTCGGCGTTGGAACGATGTGTTCCCGGTCCCTGTGCTGTGGTTCCTTGTGGCACTGCTCGGGTGGCTGTGTCTGAGCAGTTTCTGGTCGGAACCCTTTTCCGCCCGTGATGCCTTCGGAATCCTTGGGCGAGCCCTGTTGGTGTTGTTGTTCGTCGTCGCCGTTGCAGAATGTGAACTTCGCGGTCTGGTACAGCAGTGGCTTGGTCGCGCTCTCGCGATTGTGGGTGCGCTTTCGGCGGGAGCAGCGATCGTTGTCTATGTCAGGGACATCCCTCACGACGGACGGCTTTCTGGGCTGGGACAACTGGACAATCCTGTGGTCGCCGGACTCGTTTTCGGGGCTGTCTGCATTCTGCTCCTGGAGGTTCTGTTTTCCGATCCTAGCCGCCGCTGGAAGGTGGTCGCGGCAGTTTGTGGAGTCTTCGTGTTGCTGGCTGTTGCTCTGTCTGGGTCGAGGAATGCCTGGGTGAGCACGGCTGTTGGCGGTTTGGTCCTGACTGGGAGCCGTCTTATTCGAGATCCGCGCCGATTCATTGCGGCTACAGCGACCCTGAGCTTCGTGGCGATGTTGTCTCTGCTTGCTCTATTCCTGACAGAGCAAGGCGCCGATCTTCTCTTTCCTCGGGCGGACAGCTTTCGTGTCGCCATATGGTCGCAGATCGTTGAGCGGATTCAGGAGCATCCCTGGCTCGGGCTTGGAATTCTCACACCTGACGGGGTAGAGGTCGGCCATAGAAGCTTCTCTCACCCTCACAACATGTATCTGGCGGTAGCTTTTCAGGGCGGATTGGTGGCGCTCGTTCTGTTTCTGTTCCTCATCAGCAGCGCAACAGTGGTATTGCTCCGCTCCTATGAACAACGCAGCGCGAAACTTGCACTCGGCTTGCTGGCGATGGCCTTGAGCGCCTACCTGCTCGACGGTCACGAGCTCATCGATAAGGTGGGCGAAACCTGGTTCCTGTTTTGGCTGCCGGTCGCACTTGCGCTAGGGCTTGCCTGGCGCGATACCTTATCGGGGGCGCGGGCTGTCGATTCGATCTGATCCCGCAACGAAAAACTGGCCGAGCTTCATTGGTAAGCGTCCAAGTACCCTGAGATAGCTCGTGGCTACACAGTTTTCCCGGCACGCACGCACGATCTCTCGAGTGACGACCAGGGCCGCGCTGATACCGGAGGTGCTCAAGCCGCCAAGCTGCATTCTCACGAGTACGCGATCAATGCGACGGTAGGGAATACCGGTGATGAGCAATGCACGTATGAGAAACTCGTAGTCAGCGGCGATCTTATAGTCTGTGCGGTAGTCTCCCACCTTGGCGTACACGTCTCGGTGGGCGAACACCGTTGGATGCGGCGGCATCCACCCCGACTTCAACTTGCTGGGCGTCCAGCTTGACGATGAGTATCTCCGCACCGTTGTGCCAGGTCTGGCTTCTCGAAAGAACTCGACGTCTCCAAAGAGAATCCCACGAAATCCTGTTGAGAAGGTTTGTGCGTTCTCCTCAAGGATGCTGCTGTCGGCGTAGTAGTCATCAGCGTTCAGAATGGCAATGACGTTACCGGTTGCATGTCTCAGTCCCTTGTTGATCGCGTCATAGAGACCTTCATCCTTCTCTGAGATGAGGACGTCGATCTGTTTGCAGTAGCGCTCCAGTATGCTCAGCGTGCCGTCCGAAGAGGCGCCGTCAACAACGATGAGCTGCACGCTTCCAGGAAAACGCTGGTTCAAAATGCTCGTGAGCGTTCGTTCGATGGTCTGAGCCATGTTGTAGACCGGGACGACGATAGAGTAGGAGACATCCCCGCTGCTGGAGTTGGGTGTCATCCTTCGGTGAACCTGCCGATATTCACTTTGCGAAACACGTCGAGATTCCCGTTTACGGTGGCATCTACGACTTCCCGTCCATCGGCTTCGAAGGCACGCTTCGCGAGGGTGTAGGCGATCTCGCTGCCTGCCAAGTCGGGGAAACCCCAGTACTGCCCCTCAACGAAATAGTTTGGGTCGAAGTGATCGCGGTCGATCCCAGATCTCTTTTCAATGCCTGTGCCTTCGCGTTCGAAGTGATGGTCAACTCCGACAAGCACTGCTGGGTTCGCGCCGAGATAGTAGGCGAACTGTAGCGCTACGTAAGTTACGGTCGGGCTGAGGCTGGCGATGCCTTCACGTACGTCGGTGGAGAACGAAAGGGTCGGCTTGTTGAGGAAGTAGTGAATGCTCGAAGAGCTGGTGCGCGTGAACCAGCGGCACTTCCACGCAAGGAAGATCGGGATCGTACTCGCGGCGTAAATGCTGCGGTTCTGAGAAGCGACCAGATTGTTCACGCAGACCACCAGAGATGGGCGCCAGTCCGTTTTCGGGTAGAGCAGATCGATCTTGTTCATTCCGATGGCAGGTAGGTGCCTCAGCTGATTCAGTGGCGTGTCGTTCAGACTGGGGCCGTTACCCACGACAAGCATCGGTCTGCCGCGAACCTCTGAGCGCAGATTCTCAAGAACGAAGAGCGTCTCCTCAGATGGACGATAAAGCTGGTTATCCGCCAGGTATCGAAGTCTCACGGTCGACATGAGCAACAACTGCAGGAAGCGGGACAGCAATGTGGATTCCTCGTGGTAATGGCCCCGCTGCCATTCTCTGCGGCTTGTGGGTTTGGATGCTATGTTGAATGTTGTTTGGTATTTAGCCTGCAATGACTAAACTAGCGCCCGTCCATGGCGGCTACCAGGCCAAATGCAGCTAATAGAGTACACGCCGAATTCGCGAATGCGGAAGGGTTCCGTCCGGGCGATGGTGATTCTAACGCTTCAGGTCTGGAATCACCGAAGTCAGACCGTCGCGCTCTTCACGTCCCAGTGGCGGGGTTTGGTGGCTGGCACCGGTCTGGGAGTGATTTGGAACTACCTGCTGCCGCTGGTGCCCTTATCTGTCTACGCGCTGCTCGCGCAGGTCCGAGTTTTCCCTGCCTTCGAAGGGGTAGAGCCGCTGGCAGCTATCACCTTTGGCGTTACGCTCTGGTTTCTCTTCGCAGGAATGGTTCAGGTTCCCCTGAACACCGTAGCGACGAAACGCTCTGAGTCCCTGAAAACGTCCTTTCCTTTGATCTGTTCCATAGCATCCAGCTACGCGCAGCTGCTGTTTGATTCGGCGATACGTGCGCTCTGCGTAGCAGCGGTTTTGCTTGCGCTCGGCACGCAGATCCATATTGAGGCGCTGCTCCTTCCGCTGGTACTTCTGCCGGCATTTCTACTATTCAGTGCCTTCGGGCTGCTGCTGAGTGTTCTGAACACGATTTACAGGGATGTTGGTAGGGTTACGGGAATTGCTTTGCAGTACGGTCTCTTCCTCAGTGGTGTGATCTTTCCCCTGGATCGACTCCCGACGCTTGAGCAGTTGAATGCCTGGAATCCTTTTGCGCTTTTCATTGACGTTGCCAGAGACTTGTTTTTCCTCGGTGAGCTGGATTTGATCCGGCTCGCAGTTCCCGCATTGGCTTCTATCGTCCTTGTTCCGCTGTCCACCCGTCTCTTCTATGTGATGGAAGAGAGAATCAAGGACTGATAGTGCTGGCGGGAGACAACGTTCTCGAAGTTTCACAGATATCGAAGGCGCGCGCTCGTGTTCCAAATGTTGTGCGCGCCAGGCTTAGGAGCGATCTCTTAAGGGCGCTGTTCCGGCGGGATTTGCAGCGCTCCGAACTTGGGCGGCCTTCAGAGTTTTGGGCGTTGAAGGATGTCGACTTTTCGCTGCGTCGTGGGGAAGCGATCGGAATAATTGGCAGAAATGGCGCGGGAAAAACCACGCTGTTGAGAATTCTTGCAGGGCAGATCCCGCCCGACCAAGGGTCAGTGCGAATGCTTGGCCGTCCGGAAGCAATGATCGATCTTGCAGCGGGTTTCGACATGAATGCCAGCGGTCGCGAAAATATCTACATTCGCGGGGCGCTTCTAGGGCGTCCCAGAGCGGAGCTGGCCAGCAGAGAAGCAGACATTGTTGACTTTGCGGAACTCGAAGATGCCATTGACGCACCTGTATCCACGTACAGCTCAGGAATGTTGATGCGCCTCGCTTTCTCAACCGTGGTGGCAACCTCACCTGACTTATTGCTCATTGATGAGATACTTGCGGTCGGCGATTTCAGTTTTCGGCAGAAGTGCCTCGGCCGGATACGAGAGCTCAGAGAAAGTGCCGCGTTTGTCTTCGTTACCCATTCCATGAGCGATGTGCGGAGTTTTTGCGATCGGGTGATAGTGCTCCATAAGGGCAGAGTGGTCTTCGTAGGTGTTCCCGACGAGGCCATTGAGTACTACGAGAAGGTTTCCGTTGGCGAAGCGGTGGTTCCGCAAAAAGCTGAGGGTGTGCTTGATCCTCAGTATCTTGACGATGGCAGCGTTTGTCAGGTTGAACGGCGTTGGCTGAATCAGAAAGGTGAAGAAACCGTGTCCTTCCTGGCCGGCGAAACGGTGCAGTTGGAAATCGAAATCGAGCTCAACAGGCCCTTGAGAAAACCGATCTTTGGTGTCCCCGTTTGGAACTCGGCTGGGGAGTATGTCACTGGATTCTCAACCCAGATTGCCAGCCCGGAGATCCAGATCGAAGGAAATACGAAGCACCGCCTTGTTCTGACCGTTCCGAACTGTGGGCTGAATCCTGGTGAGTATCATTCCAACCTTTCGATCAGCGATGGCCCCGAGTTTGTGTACAGATTGGCAAATCCGCCATTGACCGTTCTCAGTCAGGGGAAGCCAAGCTGGGGCGTTGTAACACTGTCTCACGAGTGGCGGCAGGTTCAGTAGCGTGCCAGCTTATGGGCAAGTCTCAAGACTAGTGTTAGCATCCGCCCGCTTCTGCGCGCTCTGCGCCTCAGCAGACGGTCCTTGCTTAAGTGGGCGAGCTCTTTGTTGTACTTGGGATCAGCGATAAGCGTATTGACGCTGGCTGCAAGGAGGCGCATCACACGGAAACGCGGATCAAGGTGCGAACGGAATGACGGACATATTCTCCAGTCGTCCCTTTCTCGGAGACGACGTAAACGCTATCTACCGGCTCCTGCATTATCTGCCGATTGACCTCTGTGTTGACGTCGGTGCTGCTTCCGGTGGAACCGCGAAACTGATCAAGCGGAACGCAGCCAACGCCAGAGTTTTTGCCTTTGAGCCCTTCCCGGGCAACCTTTCACTCTTTGAGGACACCGTCAGGGAACTGACCGACGTAACGCTGTGGAAAGGTGCAGTATCCAGTACTCCGGGTAAAGCAGAACTCATTGTCGCACCCTCCGTAGCTGGCACGGAGCCAGGGTGGGAGGACCGGGTGGGATACTCATCGGGAAGTAAGCTGGCTCTCGGCGTTCAGGGAGGCAATCGAATACAGGTTGATTGCTACGCATTGGACGATGTAGTCGAAGAACGGATCTCCTTTCTGAAAATCGATGTTCAGGGGACGGAGCGAGACGTGCTGGAGAGCGCGCGAAGGCACTTCGCCAATGCCGACGTTGATTTGTGCTTTGTTGAGTTTAACGGTGAGCTTGAAATCTGTGAGTTTTTCACCGAGTTCGGGTTTTCTCTCTTCTCAACGCCCTTGCTCCTTGCGGGGTCTTCGGCGATAGCGGAGTCGAAGCCGCAGTTCGAACTGGTCAGGACCAAAAACATGTCCAATGGACAGGTGGGTGAGTGCGTCTGGGATCATTCTTCCCCCGCCGGTGCCATTCAATTCGCCGATCATGTCAAAGGCCTTGCCAAGGATCTCGGAAGAACCGTACAGACGGATCTGGTGTGTGTAGCAAGCCACTATATGAGTGAGTTCCTTGCTGGCGCTGCGAAGCTAGTCGCGGCTGACAGTGCCAGCGGACGAGTGTAGGCGTGACCACCAGAAAAGCGGCTGTCCTCGTGAATGCGCGCAAGATGCCCATGGATAGAACGCTGGGCGTAGCGCTGTATGTTCTCAGTCTTGCGAAAGCACTGTCTCAAAGGGTCACCGTTTTTGTCGGTGTTCCGGATGTGCAGGCTGCACAACGCTCACCCTACGGCGCTCTCTTCGAGGACGGTTCCTTAGAACTCGTCCACCTTGATAGCGCTGCTGATTTGATGAGTCAGTTCACCTTGATTGAGCTATGCCCGCATCACTTCCAACCTCCCGAATTTTCGCGGTTATCGATTCTTATATGTCACGACCTGCATATCTTCGACGTGCCATGGAAGTACCCGAACGTAGAGGCGGTGCAGCAGCAGTTCATTGCAAATCTGAGATGCGCTTCGATAGTCGTTTCTGAGTTTCCCAGGACCTACTATGAGGTGGAGCGTAAAGTAGGGAAGCTTCAGAACCTCTATCTGCTGGATAGTCCGCTTCTGCTCGACACCGCGCCCGCGGCTGACATCATACCCTCCGAGCCGCCAAACATTCTGTACCCGGCGCAGTTGCAGAAGCACAAAAATCACCTCGGCCTGCTTGCGGGATTCAAATCCTACAAAGAGCGTGGTGGCACAGCGGTTCTGAAATTCACCGGTACCGACTTCGGACCGGCGGAGTCGCAGGAGATAAAGGGCTTCATCACTCAGAACAGTCTGGAGGACGACGTGTTAACCGTCGGTCGCTTGAGCAATGAGGAGATGATCGTCGCTTATGGCGATGCGGCTGCCGTCATAGTCCCCAGTCTCGCCGAAGGCGGTGCGTATGTTGTGCTCGAAGCAGTGATGGCGCGGAGACCCGTTGCGGTGAACGACATTCCTTCCGCCCGGGCTCATCTCAGGCAGTTTTCCGTTAACTGTTCTCTTTTCAATGCCGAGGATCCTGTTGCCATTGCGGAGGTTATTGAGGAACTCATGCGGGTGAATAAGTCAGCGGTAGCAAGCGCCAATGAGGAAGCGCGCGCTAGAATTTCGCGCACAACCTGGGAGGGGGCAGCGTCTAAGCTGGAAAGTCTGATCGGCTACCTGCTCGGTCAGTGTGCCAAACCGGTTATGACGTGCGATCACGTATCATGGAACAGTTCCTACTAAGAACTGTCGGTCAGTAGAGTAAAACTTGGAAAAGAGCCGGATGGCGATCAGTGAAGGTGATTTTGAGGCCTATCGCAAAGAGTGGGCCTTTCAGGAGAAGCAGATTGAGGCGGCCGACTTAGAAGACTACTGCGTTAAGTGGGGCGAACGCCGCGAAGCGTTCTATTCAGAATTCGGAGCGCGCAATACAGATCAAATTTCACAAGCTAGGTTGAAGGGGCTGAAAGGGGTCTACTCCGGTGAGAGGATATTTATCCTCGGTAACGGGCCCAGTCTGATGAAGACCCCTCTGCATCTGCTGAAGGACGAGTACACCTTCGGGGTCAACCGGATTTATCTGCTCAGAGACTCGCTCGGGTGGATGCCGACATTCTATACGGCTAACGATTGGCGTGTCGTGCCGGACAATGCCCCCGAGATCAATGCGCTTACAGGCTCTACTTTCTTTTTTGATGAAAGGTTTCGAGGCCTGCTGCGAGAAGGCTCGGATGTTTATTTCTATGCGCACGGAAACTATGGATGGGATCCCAAGGCCGCGTTTTCCGATGATATGAGTCTGGGTGTTGCAGGCGCAGGGTCTGTCGTCGGATCGGCTATTCAGATCGCCGCGCACCTGGGTTTTAGTGAGATCTTCCTGCTCGGATGTGATCTGGGATATCGAGTATTGGGCACTGTGGCGCAGGAGGGCGAGGACCGATTCGGGAACGGGGTCAAGCTTCATCTGACAAGCACGGCAGACGATGACCCGAATCACTTTGATGCCAGGTACTTCGGGAAGGGTAAGCGTTGGCACGATCCGAACGTGAAGAGAATGATCGAGGGGCACGAAGCCTGCCTGAAGGGGGCTATTCAGCTTGGTAAGCAGATATTCAACGCCACCGTTGGCGGTGAGCTTGAAGTTTACCCGAGGGTGAACATCTGGGAGGTCTTGTCGATGGACCAGCCGCCAAGGCACTCCAGGGACGATGCGTGCTGCGTTGACGAGTCGGCCGTAGTCTTTGAACTGCTCGACAGTGACGCAGATGACAACTTCATGATCGATGTTGGCGCCCATCATGGCCACTGCACCAGACCATTTGCCCAAGCAGGCTGGGAGGTTCACTGCTTCGAACCCGACGAGGAAAATCGACGATACCTGCAGAAAAACGTCAGTGGTTTCTCAAAGGTCAAGATCGATCCTCGTGCGGTCTCGGATCATGCCGCTCACGGTGAGACGTTTTACAGATCTCAACAGAGCAGCGGCATCAGCGGACTGCTGGCATTTCACGAATCGCACGAAAACGCTGACTCGGTCAGTGTCACTACCCTTTCCGAAGTATTCTGGGACGACACCCGCCATCCCAGATTCTTGAAGATTGATGTAGAGGGCTTCGACCTGAACGTCCTCAGAGGTATGCCTTGGGATCGGATGCACCCTGATGTGGTGCTGTGTGAGTTTGAAGACGCAAAGACCGAACTTCTCGGCCACACCTATCTGGATATTGCCGATTATCTGGTCGGCCATGGCTATACGGTTTATCTGAGCGAGTGGCATCCGATTGTTCGCTATGGGGTCAAACATGATTGGTTGGGCTTGAAGCGCTATCCGTGCCGCACCGAGAGCAAGGAGGCATGGGGTAACCTGCTTGCGTTTGCCAAGGATCCCGGCAACGAGGCGCTGCAAACCCTCTTTGAAAACCACTGCCAATCACAAGGAGTAGCTTCGACTCGCGGGGCTGGCGGCCCGAAGAGTGACGCCCCACTTAAAAACGTTGGACAACAGCAAGATAAACCTTCGAGCGCCCGCCCGGTTGCGCAGCCTGCAGCGATGTCAGTTCGCTTTTTCCGTTGGACAAAACATCTCTCCCGACGATTCTGGCCGGTTTCCTTCCTGGTTGCGCTGGTCCTCGCCACAAGTCTGACAGGGTTGATCGTTACGGATGGCGTGACCGCAGAGGGGTTTGCCGGTCTGTTTGTTTTCACGCTCGTCGCGTGGACTTCCGCGGCTGTTTTTGGATATCTGGTTTCGACTGTGCGAACGGTGGCGCGTAGCAGTAACGACAGATGGCAGCAAAGTGAAAGACGAATTGCCGCTTTGGAGCAACAGGTGTCGCGACTAGCCGCTTCACTTCATGCGGCGGAGGGAAAGAGGACTACTGCTCTCGAAGCGCGGATCAACGCTATCTCCGAAAAGCTTGCGCCGTTGGAGAGCAAGCTCGGGAAAATCGAAAAATCGGCGGCAAAGGTGTCGCAAATCGTTGCCGTAGAAGCGCAGCTTTCCTCACAAGAGGAGAAACTGTCTCTCTTAGGTGGAAAGCTTGAAGATCTTGCCGAAGCAACCGAAGCGGCGCAGAAGATCTCTGATTACCAGCCGTTCAGTCGTCTTCTTGAGCCAAGCGATCTCGACGAACTGCTGCAGGATTGGGCTCCGAGGCTGGGACTCGACATCAATCGACGAGAACTCGTCTATATCGCCAATCGCATCTGCAGCCTCGAGAGCATCAGTCTGGGGCGGATAGCAACAACGATCCAGAACGCTGTCTTGAGGGTCCTCGTCGCGCTCAGCTTAAAGGACAGAAATCTGGAGATTCTGGAGATCGGTGCACTGTTTGGCTTAGGAGCGATCACGCTCTACGATTCACTCGTGGGTAAGTCAGCCGAAGTCAAACTGACGCTGATTGATCCGCTGGATGGGTATTACGACCTGAAGGACGTAGACCATCTAACGGGGGAGAGCATCACCAGGCCTACCATCGAACGAAATCTAGCGCTCTGCGGCGTGCCTGAATCCCAGTATCGGATACTGCAGGGGCTCTCAGAGCAAGAGGGCATAATCGCCGAAGCCTCGAACAGAACTTACAGCTTGTTGCTGATTGACGGTGATCATTCGCGGGAAGGCGTTCGCCGCGATTTCGAAAACTATGTTGGGCTGGTTCGGCTCGGCGGCTACATCCTCTTTGACGACTACGGCGCGCCGGAATGGGATCAAATCACGGACTATGTTGACACTGAAGTGCTCCGTGATGAGCGGGTAGAGTTCGTGGCTTCAGGCTTCAGAACCGCGCTCTTCCGAAAGGTTTAGTTGGTAGAGCGGCGCACAGCAATCTTACGCGAGCCCGCTTCTTTGACGCTCATGATCTGCCGACGTGTGTGATGTACAGGCGCTCGAGCTCCCGCTTGATTCGAGCGCCATTTTTCGTACGAGCTAAAACCTTAATCGCCGAAACGATGGCCATCAGCGTTTTATCCAGAATCGTCCGGGAGATTTTCTTCAAGGCACCCCTGGAGTCTGACGCACCTTGAACACCGCGGTTTGGTGCAAAGCTGCCCTTCAGGACCCTTAAAGCTGCGTCTTTGAGTTCACGTTCGTCTGGGGGCTCTCGGAAGGCGAAGAAGTTCCCCCAGGTCTGGCTTAGATCCTCCTCTGAGTTGTATCGAGCCAGCCGTCGCCAATCATGAGCGATGCCGTAGCGAATGATTGGATGCCACTCGCTTGTGTAAACGGTATACCCCTTGCTGATGAGCATTGATGCCAGATCGTGGCAGTCGTAACCAAGGGGTACGGTTTTGGAGTCCTCGAACTCGACCAGAACAACGTCCGGTTGCGATTTCTCCCAAGGAAAACCGTCGAGTACGAACTTGTCGTAACCCTCGACGTCTATCTTGAGAAACTGCACGTTGCCCAGCTCTTTTTCCTCCAGATAGTCTCTGAGCGTGGTGGTTGTTGCGGTTCCGATCTGTTCGTGACCAGGGGTGAAGGCGGACAACCCGCTGATTCCGGTGCTTTCTTCGCTGGCAAAGAAGGGTACTTCCTGGCCGGCTGTATCGGACACCGCTTCGGGGTTAACGGTCAGCCGTTGGTGATGCCCGAAGTCGCGCTCCAGGACAGCGCGGTTGTTTGGATCGGGCTCGAAGGCATGCACGATCCAATTACGAGACAGGAACACATCGCAGCTGTTACCGAAATTCGCGCCGACGTCGAGCATCAGACCCTGTCTGTTGCCAAAGAGGAGAGCGACCATTTCTTCCTCGTTGACGTTCGCGTGCTCGTGCCTGGAGAACACGCCAAGAACCTGTCCTTCCGGTTGTGGACGTTTACTGGGTGACAGCTGTGCTTCGAAAAACGCTTCCGATGAAGAGACGGCGTTCTGATAGTCCTCCAGGTGTCCGGCCAGCGTCGCAGCGATTGTCTGCGAAGCAACAGAAGGAGGGTTGTAGTTCGTATGTAGATCGAGAAATCTCCGCGCCTGATCTCTGAAGTCTACGCCTGCTTCGATGTCTTTCAGCGTAGCTCCAATGGCTTTCGTCAGTTCAGCGCTTGATCGTGCGATTCGGAACGCTCCCAGCGGGTTTTGGAATTTTGTGACCTGTTCGTTGTGCGGGTTGAAGTAGACCACTGGTTTGCCGGATGCCAATGCTTCAATGATGCCGGTGGCAAAACGGCTGATCAGCACAGAGCATGCGTCGATCTGTTCGTACTGATTCTGCTCCGAGATGTTTACCCTGCCCAAAGGCGCAGTGTCTGACGGATGCCGCGTAATCTGATAGTCGATAGGGACCGCTGCGCATGCCGCGACTGCTTCAGCTACGAATGAATCTCTTGCCCATTCCATTTGCCCATAGGTGAAGTTGACGTTGATAACGGCAAGTGGGTTCTTTGGAAAGATCGCCGTCTTTGCGGTCAGTGCGTGCACGTTTGGAAGCCCACCGACGCTGGCGTCTCTGTCTTGGAAGAACTGCTCATCGTGTTTTCCGGCAAGGATCAAATGATCGGATCGCCGATAAGGCAGCAAACGGTACGCTTCCAGATCGACTCGGAGAAAGTCAGATATCCCTTCTACGCAGGCAACGCTTGGTAGATTGAGCAGCGCCCGGTACTCCAGAGCGTCGCGGATATAGGGGCTCCAGTCATTGAACGTCATGACAAGCGAAGCGGTCGCCAGCCAGTCGCGTTCGTAGGGTGGGTTCTTCACTGCTTCTACGAAGCATCTGGAGGAGAGCTCAGGCGCAGTCTTGAGGGCTCTGCGCCCGCCTGAAGCGAAGCTCGAGTTGTCGAGGATGGCGGACTCGATATCGCGATCGGCGAGGGCGTTTGCGATTGTTGCCGCACAGCGCAACTGGTAGTCCACTTCACAGATAAAGGTCACCCGCCCACGGAGGCGTTCGGCGATCTTGGACGGGCCGTAGCCTAGCGGGAACTCGACGGGGCTGAACGCCGTAGCCAGTGTCGAGCCATAATTCGCGGACAGCTCTCTGAGTAGCGAGTTACCCTCTAGTCCTGCGCTGAAGCTCTCTATCAGTTGCTTCGTACGAGGGTCGCTCGTCCCACGAATGGTGAGGGGGTAAGCAGCGATCTGCTCCTTGAGATACTCGAAGAGCGCCAGTTTGGTCTGGTCCGTTGCGGACGACGCGAGTATCCGGCTGCCAAGAGTGTTTAGAAGCCGTTCGATACCACAAATAATAGATTCCGAGAGCGTAGACAGGAGGCCGGCTGACTGGGCTTGTTTGTACCAGTCTCCAAAGGTCCAGAATACGTCTTCTAGGTGTTTCTGTTGCAATGATCCGGTCAGCGAAGAGTCGTTTGCCGTGTAGTAGTAAACGACGGGCTTAATGGTCGCAATGAAACCGGCGCGTGCGAAAAGTCGAGGCGTTGTGCACAGATCCTCGTGGTACAGCTCACTGGGTAACTCGAAGACTTCCCGTGTGCACAGAGACTTCCGGATGAGCCGTCCGCACATCGTATACGAGTAGCTACCGGAGAGAACTTCCTTCAACCTCAGCAGATAGTTTGCGTTTGTCGTCTGTGCAGAGTGAGGCAGCGGGGATAATCGTCGAAGTTCCGGTGACCAACGTTCCATTGGTCCGATGGTTATGTCCGACTGCGACGAGAATGCTGTCATGCGGAGCTGTTCGAGCGCGTCCCGGCTCAGTCGATCATCGGCATCGAGAAACAGTACGTAGTTCCCTTGTGCTGCTTGAATACCCCTCCAGCGAGCTGCGGACAGCCCCAACTGGGTGGCTTGTGAGCATGTCGTTACCCGAGTGCCTGAGAATGAGCAGTTGTCGATCTCCCGTCGCCCGCCATCGTCTGTCGATGCGTCGTCAACAAGAATCAGCTCGTAGTCTTCTTTTCGCAGCGTCTGTTGTGCAACCGACTGCAGGCAGGATCGAAACAGGACCGGATCAGGATTGTGGAACGGTACGATTACGGAAATGAGTTCTATGGATTTCATGGCCTACGATAGCAACAACATCCAGAGCTTTGTCTGATTGCCGGTTGCTGAATGCATGGATTGATGGGCGGTGACGCGCGCATTCTACAGGGTTTCTGTGTAAGAGAAGCCGCACCAGCTGATGTATTCGTGTGTAGCGTGGCGATGACTGCTGAGCGGTGTTAGCATCGCTGCGACGCTTACGTGCCAATCTCATTGCGCGTGAATCTTACCCCTCCAGATTGAAGTTTGATGAAGTGTGCCCTAATCACAGGGATAACCGGGCAAGACGGTGCTTACCTTGCCGATTCCCTTCTGCGCAAGAACTATCGGGTTGTCGGTACCTACCGTAGCTCGAACCCCCTCAATCGCTGGCGCCTTCAGGAACTCGGTATTATCGACCACCCGGATTTCAGCCTGGTGGAGCATGACCTCACGGACCTCTCTTCCAGCTTGAGACTCATCGAGGGGCAACAGCCGGATGAAATTTACAACCTGGCTGCGCAAAGCTATGTGGGGCTGTCCTTTGAGCAACCGTTGGCGACCGGCCTAGTTAACGGCATAGGCGCGGTGAATCTGCTGGAGGCGATCAGGACCATAAACAAGGATGTCAGATTCTACCAGGCGTCAACCTCGGAGATGCTCGGTAGAGCTGGCCTCGCGGCTCAAGGAGAAGAAGCACCTTTCTCGCCACACAGCCCCTACGGCGCTTCAAAGCTCTATGCCCACATGATGACGCGGATTTACAGCGAGGCTTACGCGATTTTTGCAGCCAGCGGCATACTGTTTAACCATGAGTCCCCGCTGCGAACGAAGAATTTCCTTTCTCGAAAAATCACAGACGCAGTGGCCAGAATCAAACTCGGCAAGCTTGATGTCCTTGAACTTGGAAACATGGATGTCTCTCGTGATTGGGGGTATGCGAAAGAGTATGTCGAGGGGATGTGGTCGATGCTGCAGGCGGAGAAACCAGATACCTACGTTCTGGCAACTGGCAGATCGGTAACTGTTAGAGAGTTTGCCGATCTCGCTTTTAAGGTGGTGGGCATTGACCTGGTATGGGAAGGGGAAGGCTTGCAGGAAATGGCCGTTGATAGTGTTTCCGGTAAGCCGCTGATACGAGTCAATCCGGATTTCTTCCGACCTGTTGAAGCTGATCGGCAGGTTGGTGACCCTTCCAAGGCGGAGCGAGAACTTGGCTGGAAGGCATCGATGCCGCTTGAAGGGCTTTGCGAGCTGATGGTTAGCGCCGACCTTCGCCGGAATTCTAACTGAGCGCCTTTAGAGGCAAGACGTGATGGAAAAGAAAAGAGCACTGATTACAGGCATTACGGGACAGGATGGCTCGTATCTGGCGGAGTTTCTGCTTGCTAACGACTATGAAGTGCATGGTATTAAGCGTCGTGCTTCGCAGTTCAATACGGACCGCATAGACCACATCTACGAAGACCCACACGTAGAAGGCGTAAATCTCCATCTGCATCATGGAGACCTTACAGACAGTTCGAACCTCACGAGAATCGTGCAGGAAGTCAGACCTCAGGAAGTCTACAATCTCGCGGCCCAGTCACATGTCGCCGTTTCCTTCGAATCGCCAGAATACACGGCAGATGTTGATGCTCTCGGGACGCTAAGGATACTCGAAGCAATCAGATTGCTCGGGCTGGTGGCAGAAACCCGCTTCTATCAGGCGTCGACTTCCGAGCTCTACGGGCTTGTACAAGAGTCGCCGCAGAGCGAATCGACTCCCTTTCATCCGAGATCTCCCTATGGTGTTGCCAAATTGTACGCCTATTGGATTACCGTGAATTATCGAGAAGCCTATGGTCTTTATGCCTGCAACGGGATTCTTTTCAATCATGAGTCACCAAGACGAGGGGAGACCTTTGTTACCCGGAAGATCACACGCGCCATCTCGAATATCGCTCTGGGATTAGAGCCTTGCCTTTATCTGGGTAACCTCGATTCCCTGCGGGACTGGGGTCATGCAAAAGACTACGTCCGAATGCAATGGCTTATGCTCCAGCAGGATCGGCCCGATGATTACGTCATTGCGACGGGGCAGCAGATTACCGTTAGAGAATTTGTTCTCATGGCAGCTGAGTGCGCGGGTATTGAGCTGACTTTCCACGGGTCGGAAGAGTCCGAGTACGCAGAGATAACGGCAGTTGATAGCAAGCTGGCGCCTGCTGTTGAGGTCGGCGACGTAGTCGTTCGCGTGGACCCCCGTTACTTTCGACCAGCTGAAGTCTCCACCCTGCTTGGGGACGCGGAAAAAGCCAGGCGAGAGCTGGGCTGGAGCGCGGAAACGCCCGTATCAGAGTTGTGCAGAGAGATGATGGATGCTGACTTGGAGGCGGCGAGAAAGCAGTTGCTCCTCAAGCAGCACGGCCACTAGCCTTTCCGGTCTTCCTGTTTCGCGCGCGCCTGGCTTCTTGACGTTGCTCGTTTTCCGTTCGGGCAGCTGTTAAGCCGGGTCGTGAAGTCTATGTAGAATCCCGCCATCGACGTTGATGGTGGCGCCGCTTAAAAACGGCGAATTCGACTCCACCACATCCAGAATGATCTGCGAAATCTCATCTGGAGTTCCGATCGATCCTGTTGGATGACACTGATCTAGTTGCAGCCTGGCTTCCGGCTGCGCTGCGAAACCAGCCTCGAGCATCTGTGTCGCGATTGCAGCAGGACGTAGCTCGACCATGCGGACCCTGCCGCCGAGCTCTAAGGAAAGAGCACGGTGCACGCCAGCTAGCGCGGCCTTCGAAATAGAATAGGGAGAAAACTCCGGCTTCGTCAGTTGGGAATGAATGCTGCCAACGTTGACCACTGTGCCTCTGGATGCTTCAAGAGCATCCATGAGCATGCGGGTCAGGAGCAGCGGGGCGAGGGCATTCACGGTAAACGATTCGAGATATCTGGTAGCCTCTGTTTGTAGTGCCGATCCGATGTGTTGCACTGCTGCGTTGTTGATCAGCGCGCAAAGAGAGTTAGAGCCAATAGTGTCAAGGATCGTTTCTCTAAGTTCCGCCTCGTAGGCTGGTTCTATCAGCTTGGTCAGCTCCACTGAAAGCTGCGGGATGGTCAGCGATTTGTCCTGCTGTCGATCCAGGCCGATGACTGTGTAGTTCGCTGCGTCGAAAGTCGCGATGAGGGCGCTGCCCAGCCCGCCCAGATGCCCAGTCACCACGACGCATTTTGTCAATGTAGAAACTCACCAAGTCGTGCGATTGCGTTTTCGCTTGTACGGAGGACCGCTTCAAGTGTGTTTGATGAGTTGTGCGAGCCGAATACGTTCTGCGGGAAGTTGCGGAGTGGATTGTCCCCAGTCAACGGCTCCTCCTCGAAGACATCCAGCGCGACAGCCGCGACGGTTCCTCGCTGCTGCGCTTCGAGCAGAGCGACCTCGTCTATCAGGCCTCCACGTGCCACGTTGACGATACGCAAGCCTTCCTTCGCCGAAGCTAGCGCAGACTTGCCCAACATGTGTCGATTCGCTTCCGTTAGGGCGCATGTGAAGCAAAGAAAGTCACACTCGCCAAGGCCCTCGGGCCAGGCTCTAAGGGCCATGCGTTTGGAGTCAGCTAAGGCATCCGGCGCAACGAAGGGGTCATAAAGATTGATGTACATACCGCAGGCCAGGAGACGATGGGTTAACTGGCGGCCAATATCACCGTAGCCCACAAGCGCGACGCGCTTTTCCTTAAGGGATGTCCCTGTTGGTTTTGGCCAGCCTCCTGCGAGAATGCCCTGATGAATCTCAAATGTGTGGCGGGCGAGACCGATCAGGTAGCCCAGAGCGACGTCCGCCACTTCATGGCCGAACATGCCTGGGGTGTTTGTCACAGGTATTCCGGCCCGTTCGAAAGCCTCGAACTGGACATTGTCCGTCCCCGCTCCCCACTTAACGGCCGCTTTCAATTGTCCCGCCCGCCCGGCCTCAACCACTGCCGACACCGCCGGATCATCCCCGATGATCCAGCCATCATGATCGGGTACCAGCCTGCATAGCTCTTCAACGCTCAGCGTCTGCGCAAATTCTGGCGTAGTCGCGGACCAACCGCGGTCCTGAAAATGGGATTGCAGACGGTTCATCTGCAGCAGCATGGGCGGACACGTGACCAGGATCTTCATGAGAGCTTCTCAAGGAGGAGTTCAGCCATCTCCCAGTCGGCGGGCTCATCTATGTCGACTGATTCCATTGGAGGAGTTTCGAATAGTAGGGGATTTCTGCCAATTCGCGCGTTGGTGAGTGCAAAACTCTCCCGCGTGAAGAGATAGAAACAGGAGTTCTCCTCGAACCACGGCTCAAGATCCTGAGTCGGAATCAGATTGTCCGGGTCATGATTGATGGGCCTGCCGTCCTGTCGATAGAAGCGTGTCTGAAATCGATTGACCGAGAACAGCGAGTCTGCGCGGCCTGCTGCCAGTTCAGTTTTGAACGTCTTAAACGAGGCTTCCAGCGTACTGGCGCTGATGGCGGGATTGGTGGTGTGCGTCATCAGATAGACATCTGCTGGTACACGGGCGAGGTCATCTTCGATGATCCGATTCATGCTCACTTCATCACCACACAGTTCCGGCCGTCGATCCCGCAACAGCACGCGGTCGCCGAAGGTTGAGATGGACAGAGCCTCCAGTCGATCCCGGGCGTCGGTGTTGATGACCACCTGATCGATAAACTCTGTTGCGAGCAGTGCGTCAAGGATCCAGCGAAAGAGGGGTTTACCGGCGATCTCCTTGAAGTTTTTATCCGGTACGCGACTGCTGTGGGCTTTCATGGGCAGCAGTGCGATGACTCTCATAGGGCTGGAAATCCTGTTTTTCGAAGTGTTTATCCGGATGGAAATATGTCTTCCGGCGCATAGCGGCGACCATGCGGGCAAAGCGCGTACCCCGGTACGAGCCCCAGTACTGCAGGGTCCTGAAAACTAAAATGTCTTTCAGGTTTTCCAGAAGAACCGATTGGCGACTGGCGGCGTAGCAATCCTTGGCGATACTCCGGAACGTACACTCTATGAAGTCGAAGAAGCTCAGCCCCGACTCCGGCATGATCTCTGTCAGCGCGGCGGCTTCCCTTTCGTAGCGGTTCAGCACTTGTTTCCAGGTCTCATCGTGAATGTGAAACACACCGGCCTCGGCGACGTAGCCGATCTTATCTCCGTTGCTCACTAGCCGCTTGGCAAGGTGCATGTCTTCCAAGCCGGTCAGATTCTCGTCAAATCCGAAGCGCTCCCAGGTTGTTCTGAGCAGTGCCGCGTTTGCATTATTGGCAAAGAAGCCGCTTTGCGGGAGCAAGCTTTTTGTGGAGTAGTATTTCAGAAAGACCCGGCTCTCCGAGAACTTAGTCGGTCCCCAACCATGCTGGCGTCCGTAGCTGTATACGCAGACTCCGTCCATCAGTGGCTTAACTAATCGGCTGAGCCAGTTTTCATCTCTAGGCACGCAGTGACCGCTTATGAAAACCAGAATCTCGCCATCCGAGAAGTCGCAGCCCATATTTAGGGAGCGGCCGAAGGAAAACTCCTCCTTTGCAATGTGAGTTATACGGCACCCATGCCTGCCAGCAATCGCAAGGGTCGAATCCGTAGAGCCCGAATCGATCAACACGGTTTCCCTCTGCACGCCCTCGGGCAAAACCTGGCGCTCGATGCCCTCCAGGAGTTCCCCCAGATACTCTTCTTCGTTCAGAGTCCGGATGACGATGCTGATTAGCACTTTATTTTCTGCGACATTGCGAATTGGTTGAGAAGTTGGTTCAGGAAGTCGGCACAGCGGCGCGGCATAATTTGCCCATCGAGCAATCCTGGAGCATTTGAGATGGCTAGTTTACTGCGTTCTGTTCTGATTGTGGGGGTGACCCTGACCACAGGATGCACAACGAACCCGTACACCGGCGAGGAGCAAGCCTCTAATGCCGCGAAAGGGGCGGCGATTGGCGCTGCTGCCGGGGCGGTGGTTGGCGTGCTTACTGGAGACGACGCGGACGAGCGTCGTAAGAATGCGCTAATCGGTGCAGGTGTCGGGGCCCTGGCTGGAACTGCAGTAGGCGCATACATGGATGCTCAGGAACGGAAGCTCAGGGAGGAGCTCGAAGCAACAGGTGTTAGCGTCACTCGCCTTGGAGACGATATCGTGCTGAACATGCCTGGAAATGTCACCTTCGATGTCAATCAGGCCGATGTCCGCTCCAACTTTTACCCGGTGCTGAATTCCGTCAGTCTTGTGCTGGAAGAATTTGACAAGACACTTATCGACATTAACGGTCATACAGACAGCACCGGTAGCGTTGACTACAACATGGATCTTTCTTACCGCCGTGCCGGGAGCGTTTCTGACTACCTTGCAGCACAAGGAATTGAGGCAGAACGCCTGTTTACGCAGGGATTTGGCCCGCATTATCCGGTAGCAGACAACGCGAGTCCCGATGGCAGGCAGCTCAACCGCAGAGTCGAGTTGGTACTGAAACCGCTCACTGTGGACTGAAAATCGTCCCTCGAAGACCGCTTGCTGGCTTCTGCGGGCTGGCCGTGGTCTGAATGTTTCCGTACAGTGGCGCCAACTTGCCAGGGCGCCAGCTTAACTCGTCTGGTTTGTCCAGTAAGCAACTGAAAAATAAGGAAATATTCCCCGAGGCCCAATATGGCGAAGATTCTTGTTTTAGGCGGCGATGGTTTTTGTGGCTGGCCCACGAGTCTCCACCTTTCAGATGCTGGTCACGACGTCACCATCGTGGACAATCTCTCCCGCCGGAAGATCGATGTAGAACTCGAGGTCCAGTCGCTCACTCCTATCCAACCGCTGTCTGTGCGCCTTTCTGCTTGGAAGGAACTGACAGGTAAGGAAATCAAAGCCATTAACCTGACTCTGGGTCAGGACTACGATCGCCTGCTCACGTTATTGAAGGATGAGTCTCCCGACACAATTGTGCATTTCGCCGAGCAGCGGGCAGCGCCTTACTCGATGAAGTCCTCCTGGCACAAACGCTACACGGTGAACAACAACCTGAACGCGACCAACGATGTGCTGGCGGCCATCGTAGAGAGCGGTGTTGATGCCCATCTGATCCATCTGGGAACCATGGGCGTGTACGGCTATGGCACAGCGGGCATGAAAATCCCTGAGGGTTATCTAAACGTTAAGGTCGAGACACCGGAGGGCCTCGTCGACCAGGCGATTCTCTACCCGGCCAATCCAGGCTCGATCTATCACATGACGAAAACTCAGGATGCGCTGTTCTTCTTCTACTACAACAAGAACGATCAGCTCCGAATCACCGACCTGCATCAGGGAATCGTCTGGGGAACGCAGACTGATCAGACGCGTCGCGATGAGAGATTGATCAATCGCTTCGACTATGACGGTGATTACGGCACTGTGCTGAACCGTTTCCTGATGCAGGCTGCCATAGGTTATCCCCTCACCGTCCATGGTACTGGTGGTCAGACGCGTGCGTTTATCCACATTCAGGATACCGCCCGGTGTATTGAGCTTGCCGTTGAGAACCCTCCGCAGACGGGAGAGCGGGTGAATATCCTGAATCAGATGACCGAAACCCACCGCATACGCGATCTGGCGAAGATGATTTCGGAACTAACGGGCACGGATATCAGCTTCATCGAAAATCCCCGCCAGGAAGCCGATGAGAATGAGCTGCACGTGATCAATGAGCGTTTCCTGGGCCTGGGTCTGGACCCGATCACCCTCGAGGCAGGTTTGATGACTGAAGTTACTGAAATCGCGAAGAAGTACGCGGCCAGGTGCGATACCAGCAAGATTCCCTGTGAGTCTAAGTGGCGCTGAGCTGTTCTTGAAACCAGCGATAAGTATCAGCAAGGCCCTCCTTCAGCGGACGCTGCGGTTGCCAGCCCAAGGACTTAATGCGGGTGATGTCCAGGAGCTTACGTGGCGTGCCATCTGGTTTCGATGAGTCAAAAACCACCTCGGCCTGAAGGTCGACGACCTCTCGCAGAGTTTCTGCGAGGTCTGCAATGGTCAGGTCGGTGCCGGTCCCGATGTTGATATGGGAACAGCGTGGTTCGGCAACAGACCAGTAAGCCTGCTCAGTTGTCCTGATGATATGAACGGCTGCCGCCGCCAGGTCGTCTACGTGCAGGAACTCTCGCCTTGGATTGCCGGAGCCCCACACGACAACTTCACTAGCACCTGAGACTTTTGCCTCGTGGAACCGTCTAAGTAGTGCGGGTACGACGTGGGACCTTTCGGGATGGAAACTGTCGCCGGGACCGTAGAGGTTGGTGGGCATGAGCGACCGGTAGTCTGTGCCGTGTTGCCGATTGTAAGACTCACAGAGCTTGATCCCGGCGATCTTGGCGACCGCATAAGGTTCGTTCGTTAACTCGAGGGGAGCCGTCAACAGGGCGGCTTCCGCCATTGGCTGCGCGATGTCCCGAGGATAGATGCAGGAACTGCCAAGGAACAGCGCGTTGCGAATGCCGTGCTGGAATGCGCTGTCGATCAGATTTGTCTCTAGTACCAGATTCTCATAGATGAAGTCCGCCGGGTATTGATCGTTTGCGTGGATGCCGCCTACCCGCGCAGCTGCGATGAGCAGGTAGTCGCAGTCGCTGTTGGCCAGGAGCGCATCGACCGCGCTACGGTCGAGAAGGTCAGCGTCGGCTCGGGTAACTGGTTGGAACGATAACCCGGCGTCCTGCAGGGCTCTGCAGCAAGCAGCACCAACCATGCCGCCAGCACCCGCAACCAGGACTCTGCTTGGGGTTATTGGCATGGCTTTCTAGTTAGGCTCGCCATGGGCGAAATGCATCCAGGCGGTGAGTGTTTCATGAGGAGGCCGCCACTGCTTATGGCGCAAGGAATTCGCCAACTAGGTCGGCGTCCGCGCAGAAATCGAGAAAAGCTTCGCGAAGTGGTCCGATCGATTGCTCGTCGCTGACTTCGATCTCCATTGTAAGGTTGAAAACGGGAGTGCCTGTATGTGGTGCTCGTTCTCGGGTCGTGGATAGTTCGCGAATGTTAATGTCCCGGCCACTGAAGAATCCGGTAACACTACTGACGATGCCTGGATGATCCATGGTCTCAACCGTAACGATGTAAAACTCACGACCAGGTCCGCTGTCACCGGTGACTCTGAACAGAAAGGCGAAGCCGCCTGCGGTTGTCTGTTCGTCCAGGCGCTTCTTGAGGCTTACAAGTGCAGGATCGGCTCCGGCAACACTCATCAAAACCGCGAACTCGCCGCCGAGCACCGTCATACGGCTGTCTTCGATGTTGAGACCGAGCTCATGAACGATTGCCGAAAGCTCCGAGACGATGCCCGGTCGGTCTTCGGCGACCGTGGCGATGACGGCGCGCGTCATCAGCGGATCACCTCTTTGAAGTAGTCGCCGAGCTCGGCGACAGCGATCCGTTTCTGCTCCATGGTGTCCCGGTCGCGCACAGTGACCGTATCGTCGTCCTCCACGGTCTGGAAATCGACGGTGATGCAGATCGGCGTGCCGACCTCGTCGTGGCGCCGGTAGCCTTTGCCGATGTTGCCGGTATCTTCATAGAGCACGCGCCCGAGACCCAGTGCCTGAAGATTTCGCTTGATTTCTTTTGCCTTCGCGACAATGCCGTCGTGGTTTCGTTTCAGCGGTAGCACGGCGGCCTTGATCGGTGCCAGATGCGGCTTGAAGGAGAGGACGGTCCGGGTCTTGCCGTCTTCGATTTCTTCCACTTTGTAGGCTTCGTTCAGCACCGCGAGCACACCGCGATCGACACCGGCCGACGGCTCGATCACGTAAGGCACGATCCACTCGTTGGCTTCGAGATCGCGGATCGCGAGCTTGCTGTTCGAGTCCTTGTTCTCCATGACCTTCGAGCGCACCTTGAACTCGTCCTGTGCCTTTGTGTGCGAGCCGAGGTCGAAGTCCGTGCGGTTGGCAATACCCTCGAGCTCCTCGAGGCCGTGCGGGAACTTGTACATGACGTCGAAGGTCGCTTTCGAGTAGTGGGCGAGCTCGTCAGCAGGCACGTTGTAGAGCTGCAGCGCGTTCCGCTCCACCCCCTGATCTACCCACCAGTCCAGCCGGTCTTCCACCCACTTCTGGTGCCATTCCTCGTCTTCGCCGGGTTTGACGAAGAACTCGAGCTCCATCTGCTCGAACTCCCGGACCCGGAAGATGAAGTTCCGCGGTGTGATTTCGTTGCGGAAGGCCTTGCCGATCTGGGCGATTCCGAAAGGCAGTTTGCGCGAGGTCGAATCAACGATGTTCTTGAAGTTCGTAAAAATGGCCTGCGCCGTTTCCGGCCGGAGGTAGGCGAAGCTCGATCCATCATCCACGGGGCCGACGGCGGTTTTGAACATGAGATTGAAGGGCCGCGGTTCGGTGAGATCTGTTGAACCGCAGTTCGGGCAAACGGCTTCTTCCAGATGATCGGCCCGGTGCCGCGCCTTGCAGCTGCGGCAATCGACGAGCGGATCCGTAAAGGTTGCCTCGTGGCCTGAGTAGCGCAGCGTCAGCGGATTGGTGAGAATGGCTGCGTCGAGCCCTTCGACGTCGTCCCGCTCGTAAACCATGGCTCGCCACCAGGCGGCTTTCAGGTTGTTCTTCAGCTCCACACCCAGGGGCCCGTAGTCGTACATGCCCTGGAGACCGCCGTAGATGTCGGAGGACTGAAAGATGAAACCGCGCCGCTTGCAGAGGGCGACGAGCTCTTCCATGGACGCTGCAGGCACTTGAATTTCCAGAGGATTTACGAGGCCGCGAACTATACCGGATCTTGCTGAAAAACGCGCATGGACGGCTTTGGGCGGCCCTTTTCAGGGAATGTAATCCCGTGCTTACAAGCTTCACATGGGTTTCACAGAACCGGGACAAGGGCGCGCCACGCGCTGGACAGGCTTGTGGTGGAATGGGTCTCGTCGGCGAGAGCCCGATTCGCCGACAGACCGCCGGTAAAGCGGGGGAGGGGATCAGCAAGGATCGGGCATGAGAGGGAAGTACGCACATGCGTCGAACAGATCCAGAAGACAGCACCCGGCGCTATTTCCGCGCCCAGGATCGGGTGTTCAGTCAGAACGGTCAGTGGTACTTCACCGCTCGGGAAGGCGATATGGGCCCGTTTCGAAGCCGTGAGACGGCTCTGAAGGAGGTCACCCGCTACGCCCAGGAACGCCGGGACCTGGATCGATTTCAGCAGGCTCGTCATAAGGACGGCGGAGGCGACCTGGCGCTGGCCATACTCCCGAAGGATGACGAGCCGGACCTCAGTCTCGATGACCTCATGATCATGGAGACTCGGCGCTGAGCTGAGTTTCTTCGTCCTTCCACGGCCACCGGCCGGGCTTCCTTCCTGCGAGGTGCTTCTGTAGCTTTGTTGCTCCATTGAGAGCAGGGCAGAGGTGATCGCCGTGGCGGAAGAAAATCCCAAATTCAAGATGAAGCTCGTCCCCGAAGACGACTACATGCACCCGCTGGAAGCCGCCGAGAACTTCAACGAAAGCATGTACTTCAACGTCTTCGATCGGTCCCGGAAGATCGGCGGGTGGTTCCGGCTGGCCAACAGGCCCAATGAAGGTCGTGGTGAGATGAGCTGCTGTATTTACCTCCCCGACGGCAGAATCGGCTTCATGTTCCGCCGGCCGGAACGCCACGACAACGATGCTTTCGATGGCGGCGGTATGACCTTCACCGTTGTGGAGCCGCACAAACGCCTGGATCTGCGCTACCGGGGCAAGCTCTGCGTGCTCGAGAATCCCCAGGAAATGGCCGACCCGGCTCAGGCCTTCAAATCCAATCCGATCGTCGAAGCGGAGATCGATCTCTCCTTCGAGGGGATTTCGCCGATGTTCGGCGGTGAGCCCGTTAATCTCGATGACAGCCCCATCGAGCAGGACGCCTCAGCCTCCTTTGCCCGCGGTCACACGGAACAGCACACGCGCGGCACCGGCAGCATTCGAGTTGGCGACGAGGCCTTCGAGATCGACGGTCTCGGTCTCCGCGATCACTCCTGGGGGCCCCGCTACTGGCAGGCCATCTACTGGTACCGGTGGCTGCCCATGGCCTTCAGCAAGGACTTCGCCATGATGGTCTCTATCACCTGTCGTCCGGATGAAGCGCCACGTGCCGGCGGCATGGTGCTGACCGGCGGAAAGTACGTGATGATTCGCGATGCCACTATCGAAACGGTGTATGACGAGCATCAATGCCAGGAAAGCTTCAAGGTGACGGCGCAAACCGACGATCGCAGCTATGAGGTTACCGGCAAAGTCATGTCTCTCATCCCGCTCCGGAATCGCCGGCATTCGCCGGACGGGGAAGAACTTCTGACCCGAATCACCGAGGGGATGACCGAGTACCGCTGTGACGACCTGGTCGGCTACGGGCTGAGTGAGTACCTCGACCAGATCGTCGAGGACGAGCCGGTTGGCCTGAAGGCCGGCTGCTAGGACAAGCGACGCCTGGCTCGGGGCCAGACTCGCATCTGAACAGATAAGCCAATTCCGAAGAGCCACACCACAAAACACAGGAGATTTCCTTGAGCAGCGATCTTTTCGACCTCACCGGTAACACGGCCCTAATCACTGGATCCAGCAAGGGCATCGGCAAAGCCATCGCCGAAGAACTGGCCCGCCATGGCGCACAGGTAGTGATTTCGTCCCGCAAGGGCGATGTCTGCCAGGCCGTGGCCGATGCCATCAACGCCGACTGTGAGGGTGAGGCAGGCGGGGCCATCGCCATCCCCGCACATGTGGGCCAGAAAGAGGCCCTCGAGATGCTCGTCAACGAGACGCGCGCTCAGCTTGGGAAAATCGACATTCTCGTCTGCAACGCGGCGGTCAATCCGTTCTATGGCTCCATGGCCGATCTCCCGGACAGCGCCCTGGACAAGGTCCTCGACATCAACATCAAGTCCAACCACTGGCTGTGCCAGCTGGTGCTGCCTGAAATGATCGAGCGAAAAGACGGCTCGATCATGATCGTCTCTTCCGTGGGCGGGCTGCGTGGCAGCGCCGATCTCGGTGCCTACGCGATTTCCAAAGCGGCGGACGTGCAGCTCGTGAGGAATCTGGCCGTCGAGCACGGTCCGGACAACGTGCGGGTGAACGCGATTTCTCCCGGACTCGTCCGGACAGACTTTGCCCGGGCGCTCTGGGAAAATCCTGACATTCTCAAGCGTGCGACCGCCAACGATCCCCTGCGCCGAATCGGTGAGCCGGAAGAGATCGCCGGGATCGCCGTTTATCTGGCGGGGAAAGCCGGTGCCTTCACCACCGGGCAGAATTTCGTCGTAGACGGCGGATCGACGATCGGTCGCTGAACGCGAATAACGACTCAAAGGAGAAGAAAAATGGCAGAAGCGCAATCCCAGACGGCGGAACGCTCCTGGTGGGCGAGGGCGACCCTGATCGGTTCAGTGATTGCGCTCGTACTGTTGGTCCTCGGGCCGGTGGGTACCCGCCTTGGAATCTGGGGCTTTCAGACGGGTCTGCTGCTCATCGTCCCGGCCGGTGTGCTGCTCGCGGCCATCGGGCTGCTGGTTGCGCTGGTCTCCGTCTTCGTCTCGAAGAAGCGGGGTTATCTGGGCGATCCGCCGACCCTGTTCATCAGCATGGCCATCTGTACCGTGATCATTGTCACCATGGGGATGCAGTTTCAGAAAGGTGCGTCCGTGCCGGCGATTCATAACATAACCACGGACACAGCCGATCCGCCGCAGTTTACCCAGGCGATCGTCGAGCTCCGTGGTGAGGGCTCCAATCCGCTGGACTACGACGCTGAAACATTGGCGCCCCAGCAGCAGGTGGCATATCCCGAGGTAAAAACCCTGACCGTGAGCGCCGCACCTGCGGCAACCGTCGGCCAGGTCGTCGCAGCGCTGCAGGATATGGGCCTCGAGATCGTTGCAGTTGATGAGGCTGGTGGTGTTGTTGAAGCGACCGATACAACCTTCTGGTTCGGCTTCAAAGACGATGTTGTGGTCCGCGTTCGGCCATCCGATGCGGGCAGCATTGTCGATGTCCGGAGCGTTTCCCGTGTGGGCTTGAGTGATCTCGGCGCTAACGCGGCACGGATCATGGATCTGCTGGGTCGGCTTGGCTGAGTTCGCCCGGCGAATTTCTCCGTGCTACCTCGGTTTTTTCGCTGGTAGTGGGACCACACTCGCGGATACCGGGGCTGCACGGCCTGCGAAGGTGTTGTCGACGATGTCGTAGTCCGGTGCGTAGTCCTGAAGGCCATCGATGAGGAGCTCGCGAATCGCTTGCAGGTCGTTCGAATCCATCGCCGCTTGCAAACTGATCAGAACAGACACGAGCTCGCGCCAGGGCAGGCTCGCCTCCTGAACTCGCGATATCTTGGGGTGACCCGTTGGTGATGCAGCCTCGTCCCGCAGAAGCGTCTCATGAAGCTTTTCGCCTGGGCGGAGACCGATGAAGCTCAGCTGGATCTCCCCTTCTTCAGGTGTCGTTGTGGTTGGGCGTTGCCCGGCGAGACGCACCATCCTCTCGGCAAGCTCGACGATCTTTACGGGTTCCCCCATGTCGAGCAGGAACACATCGCCGCCCGTGCCCATGGAACTTGCCTGAATGACGAGCTGCGAAGCTTCGGTCATCGTCATGAAGAATCGGGTGGCGTCCGGATGGGTGACAGTAATGGGTCCTCCCGCCTCGATCTGACTTCTGAAGATCGGGATGACGGAGCCGGATGACGCGAGGACGTTGCCGAATCTCACTACCGTGAAACGCGTGTCGTGAGAACTATGTTCCGGAAGCGTGTCCAGACCGTCGAGGGCCGTAAAATCCGGCCTGGGCTCAGCTGCGAGAGACTGGAGCATCATCTCCGCGAGTCGTTTACTGGCACCCATGAAGCTGGTCGGATGCACAGCTTTGTCTGTAGAGATCAGCACGAAGTTTTCTACGCCGCCGATGATCGCCGCGTTTGCCGCGTGCAGTGTGCCAAAGGCGTTGTTCCGCATGCCGGCAACCACATTGCGCTCAACGATGGAGACGTGTTTATAGGCGGCACAGTGATAAATGGTCTCGACGCCGAAGGACTCGATGGCGCCACTCAGCTGTTTACTGTTCAGGACAGACCCGAGGACGCCTGTGAGTTTCGTGGGTAGCTCGCGCCTCTGAATCTCCCGGCGCAGCTCGTCCTCGATGCTGAAGAGATTGTATTCAGAGTGTTCGAACACAATCAGCTGTTGCGGGTTAAGCGCGAGGATCTGGCGGCAGAGCTCAGCGCCGATGGAGCCACCGCCGCCGGTAACCATCACCGTCTTGCTGGTGATACAGCGAGCCATGAGTTCCGGTGCTGGATGCACGACTTCCCTGCCGAGCATGTCCTCCACGCGAACCTCCTGCAGTTCTTGAAGCCCTTTCTTCCCTGTTGTCAGGTCGAAGAGTGAAGGAACCGTTCGGACGTGGACTGGGAGGGGCTCCAGGTACTCGAGAATGCGTTGGCGTTCGGCTGGCTCAAGGGAAGGCATGGCGAGAAACACCTCCTGGAGTCCCTTCTTCTCAACCAAGGCGTGGATGTCTTCCCTACCGTAAATGCGCATCCCGCCGATCAGCCGTGTGCGGAGACCGGGGTCGTCGTCAATGAATGCAACGGGCA
The DNA here is from genome assembly GCA_965230005.1 of Pseudomonadales bacterium. GTDB lineage: Bacteria > Pseudomonadota > Gammaproteobacteria > Pseudomonadales > Azotimanducaceae > SZUA-309. Next base: position 2,607,611 of record OZ245934.1, on the reverse strand, counting down.
GCAGGTTTGGCTCGTGTTCGATATTCCGGTACAGCTGAACGCCGGCGCTGCCAGCGCCGTAGATTGCAACTCTTCGAACGCCTTCGCTATGCGCATTCAGCCGCAGGAGTTTGCTTAATCGGGGATGCCTCTGGCCCGGCAGCAGAAACGCCCTTGCGACGAATCGAATGCCGCCGATGCCACCGAAGAGCAACAGCCAGTAGTTGGCCACCACCGTTCGGGGTATGAGCAGATCGCTTCGCGACCAGTAGATCACCAGGGCAAGCAACAGAGCAGCAACAGATACTGCCGTAAACAGTCTCACGATCGTGTCGCGATCCATGTACCTCAGGATCGCGCTGTAGAGACCGGCAATGATGAATACGGGCATCGCCGTCGCGATCGCCGCCAGGAACAGCCATGCGTAGGGTGCCGGATCGATCATCCGTTCGAAGCCGAGCCTGAAGAAGAAGGCCAGCCACAGCGCCAGCGGGACGATGCAGAGGTCCACGGTCACGCTCAAGGCCAGTTTTGTCGGCTTGTTGAGATGGACCAGCAGGTGGCGGAGTTGGTCGATCAAAGGGGCACGCGTCTGGGTGAATCGCGACGCTGATTATACAGGGGTCCCGACCAGCGAAAAGGAGCTAAAAAACCAGTAAAAACGCGGGTCCTGCTTGATCCGCCCGAATAAGGCGCAATGGCCCCTAAAACTTGATCAGCTCAGCCTCGAGGCTCACGAGGTCGAGCACCCCGATCGCGTTAAAACCCTTCATGTGACCGGCGCACTCGCCGGGATTAAAAACCACCTGCTCGGCACTGCCGATCGTCGTCCGCTCGTAGCGATACAGGTGCGTGTGGCCGTGGAGCGCAAGCTCGTGGCTATGGTTGAGATGGCCGTCGAACTCCAGGGGATCGTGCACCACCATGATGGAGCGCTCGTGCCAGTTGAGGACGAAAGGCGGGTCCTGGAAGAGGAATCCATAGGCGTCCACGGCGCGTTCCAGCGCCTCCCGTTCGCCTTCGTCATTGTTGCCGTAAACGCCGAAGAGTTGCGCTTCCAGGTGCGCAAACACCTCCAGGGTCTTCGCCTGGGTAATGTCACCGGTGTGAATGACGCGCTCGACGCCGCTCTCGTTGAAGAGCTCGACGATGCGGTTCACGTTCTTCAGGTTGTTGTGCGTGTCGCTGACGATGCCGATTTTCATTGCATTCCGTCCCGCAAAAGAAAACGCCGGACCCAAGGGCCCGGCGTCTCCAGGGTCCTAAGTCAGCTCAGACTTTTTCCAGGATGTGGATGCCGCAGGCGCTGCCGAGGCCGATGACGTGCGTCATGCCGATCTTGGCGCCTTCCACCTGGCGCTGGCCGGCTTCACCGCGGAGGTGCGTGGAGACCTCGTAAATGTTGGCGATGCCGGTGGCACCAAGCGGGTGGCCCTTCGAGAGCAGGCCGCCGGAAACGTTCACGGGCACACGACCGCCGAGAGCCACGTCGCCGTCGTCGATCAGGCGACCAGCCTCACCGTCGCCGCAGAGGCCGAGGTTCTCGTAGTGGAGAATTTCCGCCGTGGCGAAACAGTCGTGCAGCTCGACGAGATCGATGTCGTCCGGGCCGAGGCCGGCCATTTCGTAGGCGTCCTTTGCCGCACGACGCGTGCAGCTGTTGACGTCGGGCATGACCAGGTCGCGCTCCTGCCAGGGGTCCGAGCTCATGACGGAGGCGCGTACTTTGACGGCGCGATCCATCAAACCAAGCTCTTTGGCCTTCTTCTCAGACGCGATGACCGCAGCGGCAGAGCCGTCCACGTTCACGGAGCACATGAGCTTCGTGTTCGGGTAGGAGATCATCTCGGCGTTCATGACCGTCTCGAGCGGCGTCTCGATCTGATACATGGCTTTCGGGTTCATGGTGGAGTGATGATGATTCTTCACACTCACCTTGGCGAACTGCTCGAAGGTCGTGCCGTACTTGCGGGCATGTTCCATACCGGCTTCCGCAAAGACCGCGGGCATGGTGCCGGAGCCAAGGAGACCTTCCTTCGGAATACCCGTGCCGCCGCCGGCCCCACCGAGCAGGCCTTTGCCCATCTGCTCGACACCGACGCAGAGCACCAGGTCGTAAAGGCCGGCTTTTACTGCCGCCCAACCTTCCCTGAAGGCCGTGGCGCCCGTGGCGCAGGCGTTGGATACGTTCACCACCGGAATACCGGTCTGGCCGATTTCCTGCAGGATGCGCTGGCCGACCATGGCGCTTGCCTGGCCGAGGTTGCCGCAGTACAGGGCCTGCATGTCGTGAATGGTCAGGCCGCAGTCGTCGAGGGCGAGGAGCGCGGATTCAGCGCCGATATTGGGAACAGACCGGTCCGGGAAGCGCCCGAACTTGATCATGTCGACACCAACGATATAGGCATCACTCATTGTCGAATCTCCTAGGAAGCTGGTTGAAAGAAGTAGGAAAGGTAGGAATTGCCGTCCTTGTCTTTGCGACCGAGGGCGTCATCGAAAACCACTTCGACCGGCATTCCGAAGGCAATCTTTTCGGGATCGGGCTCCACGTTGATGAGGTTGCCCTTGATGGCGGTGCCATCTTCGAGGTCGACCACGGCGCTCACGTAGGGCACGTCGATGCCCGGGAAGGACCGGTGGACGATGGAGTAGGCGTAGAGTTCGCCCTTCGTCGGCAGCGTGACCACTTCCATCTGGTCGCGGGCGCCACACTTCGAGCAGACGCTGCGCTCGCCTAAGAACGTGGCGCCACAGGCGCCGCACTTATGCCCTTCGAGGTAAGGCTCTCCCCCTTCGGGAATTTTCAGATAAGGCACCACAGGTAACGGTTGAGCGCTCAAGTTTCCCCCTGAAACATCAATAAAACAGCCGCCAGAGCATACTATCTGCCCCCGGGTCGGACAATGCGGAGCTCCTGAGCGACGGTCCAGGCCAGCCCGAGTATTTGTGCTGCACGACGTCTCGTCCGGCACCTCGCGGCGATGCGAAAAGGCCCAATCCATTGCGCTTATGGGTGCTGGACTGGGGTGCGGAAAAGGCGCATGGTGGTGATCAGGGAAAGAGAGAGGACACACCATGCAATCGGTGAAAGTCAGCGATTACATGACGCGGCGCCTGGTCACCTTCCATGAGAAGGACAACGTTGTTCAGGCCATGGGCGTGCTTTTAGACAAGAAGATTTCCGGTGCGCCGGTGGTTGATGACAACGGCACTCTTGTCGGCGTGCTGTCGGAGGTCGACCTCATGGAAGTGGTGATCCAGGACAGCTACTACGACGAATCCCAGGGCATCGTCGCCGACTACATGCGCTCTCCCGTCGACACCATCGACCCGGATATGGACATCTACGCGCTGGCCGAGAAGTTCCACAAGGAGCATCGACGGCGTTATCCGGTTTGCCGTCACGGAAAACTCGTGGGGCAGATCAGTCGCAGGGACGTATTGCGAGCAGCCCAGGACTTCCTGATGCATGCGGACCGTGGCAAGCGCCGTCAGGCGCGCTGACCTTAGCAGCAACACTTCACAGCCTTCCGCGATCGGAGCGCCGGGACGCAGTTCCCGGCACGCTCCGCCATGGCACCAGCTATTCGCAACACCGAAGCCCCGAAGATCTCGAGGGCGGGTAGCCGGTGGTGGGTGCACGGCCAGTCGCGGGCCAAGGATGGCCCGCGCCTGAGCGACACAGGGATGTGCCGCGGCCGGAGGCCGCGGGCGTGCCGAGCACCCACCACCGGCTGCCCGACCACGGAATCAACATCGCAGGAATCGGGTTATTTATAACAGGGGTCAGGACGCCAGTACGTCCCGGAGCAGCTCGTTCACGACCTGCGGATTGGCCTTACCCTGTGTGGCTTTCATGACCTGACCGACAAAGAATCCGAGGACCTTCTCTTTACCTGCCCGGAACTGTTCCACCTGGGCAGGATTGTCGGCGACGATCTGCTCGATGATCGCCTGGAGTTCGCCGGTGTCGGAGACCTGGGTCAAACCTTCGGCCTCGATGACCGCGTCGACCGTGCCGCCGTCACTCCATAGCTTCTCGAACACGGTCTTGGCGATTTTGCCGGAGATGGTGCCGTCCTGGATGCGCTCGATGAGGGTTCCGAGTTCGCGCGCGGCGATAGGGGCGTCTGCGGCGCTCCGTTCGTCGCGGTTGAGGGCTGCGGCGAACTCGCCCATGACCCAGTTGGCGGCCAGTTTTGGATCGGCACCGGCCGCGAGGACGGCCTCAAAATACTCGGCGGTGTCGGGATCCTGCGTCAGCAGTGCAGCGTCGTAGGCAGACAGCGCGTATTCGCTTTCGTAGCGGGCCTGCTTAGCGGCCGGCAGCTCCGGCAGCTCCTCGCGCACGGCCTCGATGAAGGCGGCATCGATGTGCACGGGCAACAGATCCGGATCCGGGAAGTAGCGGTAGTCGTTCGAGAGCTCCTTCGAGCGCATGGTCCGCGTCTCGTTCCGGTCGGCATCGTAGAGGCGGGTTTCCCGCTCGATGGTGCCGCCGCTTTCGAGAATGCCGATCTGCCGCTCGATCTCGTAGTCGATGGCAAGTTCCAGAAAGCGGAAGGAGTTGACGTTCTTGATCTCCGTTCGTTCCCCGAGTTCGTTCGTTCCCAGGGGCCGCACGGAAACGTTGGCATCGCAGCGCATGGATCCTTCGGCCAGGTTGCCGTCGCAGATCTTCAGATGACGGACGAGGCTGTGCATCTGCCGGAAGTAGGCGGCCGCCTCGGCGGCGGAACGCAGGTCCGGTTCCGAGACCACTTCCAGAAGCGGTGTGCCGGCTCGGTTGAGGTCGACGCCTGTCTGCCCCGGGAAGAGATCGTGCACGGACTTCCCAGCGTCTTCTTCGAGATGCGCGCGGGTGATCTCCACGGTTCGCGGCGCGTCCCCTTCGAGCTGGATGGTCAGCTCACCACGGCCGACAATGGGATCTGCAAACTGACTGATCTGATAGCCCTTGGGGAGATCCGGATAGAAGTAGTTTTTCCGGTCGAAGATGGAATAGGGGTGGATCTCTGCGCCGATGGCGAGACCGAAGCGGATCGCCATACGCACGGCTTCCTCGTTCAGCACCGGCAGCACGCCGGGCAGACCGAGATCGACCGGGCAGGCCTGGCGGTTCGGCTCGGCGCCGAAGGCGTTCGGCGCGCCGGAGAAGATTTTGCTCTCAGTGGCGAGTTGCACATGGACTTCGAGGCCGATCACGGCTTCCCACTGCATGATCAGAAGCCCTCCGGGTGCTGTTGATGCCAGTCCGTTGCCTGCTGGTAGGCGGCGGCCGTGCGGAGCACGGTCGCATCGCCGAAGTGCGGCCCGATGAGCTGCATGCCTAGGGGCAGTCCCTCGTGGCGCCCGCAGGGCAGCGAGAGGGCGGGGAGTCCGGCCAGGCTCGCTGGAATCGTGAATATGTCCTGCTGATACATGGCCACGGGGTCGTCGGCGAGCTCGCCGCGGGCGAAGGCCACGTCCGGGGTAGTCGGCGCCAGGATGAGGTCCACGTCTGCGAAGGCGCCGAGGAAGTCCTGTTGGATGAGTCGGCGGATCTTCTGCGCTTTCAGGTAGTAGGCGTCGAAATAGCCCACGGACAGCGCGTAGGTGCCCGTCAGGATGCGTCGCTTCACCTCTGTGCCGAAGCCTTCGCTGCGGGAACGCTCATAGAGGTCATCGAGAGACTCGGGATTTTCCGCCCGATGGCCGAAGCGCACGCCGTCGTAGCGGGAGAGATTGGTCGAAGCTTCTGCGCCGGCGATGATGTAGTAGGCCGGTATGGCGGCAGAGGTATGGGGCAGCGAGACTTCACGGAACTCGAAACCCTGCGCAGTGAGCACAGCTCGAGCCTCGTCAATGACGGCGGCAGGCACGCCGAGATCTTCGAAGTACTCGCCGGGTAAGCCGATGGTGCCGCCCTCGAGTGGTGTCAGGGGTTCCGCTCGGCAGCCATCGAGCCAGGGGTCCGGCTCGGCGCTGCTCGTCGAATCACGGGGATCGAAGCCGGCCATGTGGGCAAGCACGAGAGCAACGTCCGCGGCGCTGTGCCCGAGCAGTCCACCCTGATCGAGACTCGAGGCGAAAGCCACCATGCCGTAGCGGGAAACCCGGCCGTAGGTCGGTTTCATGCCCGTGAGGCCGCAGAAGGCGGCCGGCTGGCGGATCGAGCCGCCCGTGTCCGTACCCGTGGCAATGGGTGCGAGGCCTGCGGCAACCAGCGCTGCAGAGCCGCCGGAAGACCCACCGGGCACCCGGGCCTTGTCCCAGGGATTGGCGACGCTGCCGAAATGACTGTTTTCATTCGACGAGCCCATGGCGAACTCGTCCATGTTCGCCTTGCCGAGCGTCACCATGCCGGCGCTGCGCAACCGCTCGACGACCGTCGCGTCGTAGGGGGCCACCCAGTCTGCGAGCATGCGCGAGGCGCAGGTCGTGCGCTGATCCCGGGTGCAGAAGATGTCCTTGTAGGCGATGGGGATTCCGGTCACGGCGCCGGCTTTACCCGCGGCGCGGTCAGCATCGGCTTCGTCGGCCTGGGCCAGAGCCTGCTCCGGATCGATGCTGATGAAGGCGTTCAGATCCTCGTTAGCCGCGGCGCGGGCGAGGAAATGCTCGGTGAGTTCCCGGCTCGAAACTTCGCCGGCCGCCAGCAGCCGGGCAAGGTCGCTCACGCCGGCGAAGGGGGCAAGGTTGTTCTTGCTCATGGCAGGGTTCTCCCGCGGGCGCCGGTCATTCGACAACCTTCGGGACCAGGTAAAACCCCTCGCTCGTGGCCGGGGCGCCGGTCTGGTAGCGGTCGCGGTCGTCCGCCTCGGTAACCGCATCGGGCCGCAGGCGCGCCTGGCTGTCCAGGGGATGGGCCAGAGGCTCGACCCCTTCCGTATCCATGGCCTGCATGGTGTCGACCATGGCGATGATGCGCTCGAGATCGGCGCTCACGGCGCGCGCCTCCGCGTCGTCGAGCCTGAGTTGCGCCAGGCCCGTCAGGTGACGGATGTCGATGTCGGTCATGAGGGGTGTCAGGTCCGCGTTCGGCCGGGCGCAAAGCCTAATGGAATCGATTGTGAAGTTCTAATGATGTGCCAAGGTCTCTATACTCTCGGCCTGCGATTCCGTAGCGATCAGAGCCCCAAGCCAGAATGTTCAAAAATATACGCGGGTTGTTCTCCCGGGACCTTTCCATAGACCTCGGGACAGCCAACACGCTGATCTATGTCCGTGACCAGGGCATCGTGCTGAACGAACCCTCCGTAGTGGCCATTCGGGTGCAGGGGAGCCAGAAGACGGTGGCTGCCGTTGGCCTGGATGCCAAACGCATGCTCGGCCGTACACCGGGGAACATCACGGCCATTCGCCCCCTTAAGGACGGCGTGATCGCCGACTTTCTCGTGACCGAGAAGATGCTCAAATACTTCATCGGCAAGGTGCACGAAAACTCTTTCATCCGACCGAGTCCGCGGGTGCTGGTCTGCGTGCCCTGCAAGTCCACGGAAGTGGAGCGTCGGGCGATCCGTGAAAGCGCGCTCTCGGCCGGTGCCCGGGACGTGCGGCTCGTAGAAGAGCCCATGGCCGCCGCCATCGGCGCGGGGCTGCCGGTGCAGGAAGCGGTCGGCACCATGGTCGTCGACATCGGCGGGGGTACCACGGAAATCGCCATCATCTCCCTCAACGGCGTCGTCTATTCGGACACGGTGCGGGTCGGCGGCGACCGCTTCGATGAGGCCATCGTCGCCTACGTGCGCCGCACGCAGGGCAGCCTCATCGGCGAAGCCACGGCAGAACGCATCAAGCAGGAGATCGGCGCGGCCTATCCACAGAAAGAGATCCGCGAAATCGACGTGCGCGGTCGAAACCTGGCCGAGGGTGTGCCGCGCTCCTTCACCCTGAACTCCAACGAGATCCTCGAGGCGCTCCAGGAACCCCTGTCCATGATCGTGCAGGCGGTGAAGAGCGCCCTCGAACAGTGCCCGCCGGAACTCGCTTCCGACATTGCCGAAACGGGCATGGTGCTCACGGGCGGCGGTGCGCTGCTTCGGGATCTCGATGTGCTGCTCGCCGAGGAGACGGGCCTGCCCGTGATCATTGCCGAGGATCCGCTCACCTGCGTTGCGCGTGGGGGTGGTAAGGCGCTCGAGCTCATGGACGCGGCCGGCAACGCGGATCTGCTTTCCACCGAGTAGGCCTCGAGAACCCTTGACCACGCCAGCCCTTGGGCGCCGGCGGACGGGAGTGGCATACTCTGCTCCATGCACAGGCCAGGCTGAGAGCGCGAGCAACAGCAGTGTCTGAAAGCACAGGCTGAAGGCTCCGGTCCCTGGAGCCTCGACGAGGGAGCCGCCCGATCAAAGCACTGTTCGTCCGGGAATCTGGCGCTGGTTATCTGCTGACCGGCCTGGCGCTGGTCTCCGTCGCTCTAGTGACGCTCGATGTTACCACCCGCCTTCTGGAGCCGGTTCGCAGCACCATCGGCAGCTTCGTCAGCCCCTTGCAGGTGCTCGCCGAGGTCCCCTATCTGCTTGCAGACGAAGTCGGCGAGGTCGCATCGACCCACGAGTCGCTGCGTGAGCGGAATGCCGCCCTCGAGCGGCGCATTCTCGAACTCACCCAGATCTCGCAGCAGTACCTTTCCATGAAAACCGAGAACGAGCGGCTCCGGGCGCTGCTCGGCAGTCGCGCGCGCCTGCCCACCGAAGTCATGGTGGCCGAGCTGGTCGCCGTGGTGCCTACTCCCAACACCTTCCAGGTCATCATCGACAAGGGTTCGGACTCCGGCGTGCGCATGGGTCAGGCGGTACTCGATGCGCAGGGGCTCTTCGGGCAGATCGTCGAGGTTGATCGCTTCACGAGTCGAGTGCTCCTCATCGTCGATTCGAGCCACGCCGTTCCTGTGCAGGTCAATCGCAGCGGGGTGCGCAGCGTTGCTGCCGGTACCGGTGAACTGTCGCATCTGATTCTGGAAAACGTGCCGGTTACCGCCGACATTCAGCTCAACGACCTCATGGAAAGCTCCGGCCTCGGCGGCCGCTTCCCGCGGGGTTATCCCGTCGGAATCGTCACAACCATCGATATCGATGAGACCAGCCCCTACGCCCGCGTGCAGGTGCGCCCTCTCGCTGCGCTCGACCGGTCCCGGCATGTGCTGGTGGTCTTCGATGAGAACCAGGACGTGCTCGAGGAAGCCCGGGAAGCCATGGATCCGCTGTCTGTGCCCTTCGATGACCCGGCGGACTATGAGGACGCGGGTGACGGGGAGTGGGAGGCAGAGCCGTCGAGTGCCGTTGTCGTCGAGGAGGATGGCCCATGAACCCGGCTCAGGGTGGCTGGCTGATCCTGCTCACGGTGCTGGTCGCGATGCTCCTTGCCATCGTTCATCTACCCGAGAACTGGCCCCAATGGCTGGGCTGGCTGCGGCCTGCCTGGGTGGCCATGGTCATCTTCTTCTGGGTCATGGAGTTGCCCCATCGCATGGGTCTCGTGACCGCCTGGCTTCTCGGGCTGGTGCTGGACGTGCTCTACGCGGATCCGCTCGGGCTCAATGGGGTGATTCTTGCTTCGATCACCTATCTTGGCTGGCGCTTTTACGAGCGCTTTCGCATGTACTCGGTGCTGCAGCAGGGTGGTCTCGTGTTCATTATGGTTTTTGCCGGTGAGCTGCTTCGGGTCTTCGTGCAGGATCTCGTCTTCGACCGCGGCATGAGCCTGGCTGCCGTGTTCCCGGCCTTAACCAGTCTGCTGCTCTGGCCATTCCTTTACCTGCTGCTCTCCAGACTCAAACAACAGGTCCGTGTCGAGTAGGCCGCTCACGCTGGCATCGGGGTCACCCCGGCGAGCAGAGCTGCTCGAACAGATCGGGCTCGCCTTCTCCGTTCAGGTTCCGGCCATCGATGAAACACCGCGGCTGGGAGAGGCGGCCGCTGCCTATGTGGAACGCATGGCGCGGGAGAAAGCGCGGGCGATTCCCGCCGATGACTCGGTGGTGCTCGCGGCGGATACGGTGGTCGTCCTCGACGGACAGATCCTCGGCAAACCTCGTGACAAGGAGGATGCCGTGGCGACGCTGCTGGCGCTGGGAGGAAGGACCCATGAGGTGCTCACAGCCATTGCGGTGACCGATGGCCGGACGCTCCACTCGGAGGTCGTAGCCACGGCCGTCACCTTCGTCCCGATCGACGCAGACCTTGCAAAGGCCTACGTCGCCACCGGGGAAAGCGCCGATAAGGCCGGCAGTTATGGGATTCAAGGTATTGGGGGTATATTGGCCGAGAGGATCAAGGGCAGCTACAGCGCCGTCGTCGGCCTACCGCTGGCGGAAACGGAGCGGGCCCTGATTCGCTTCGGCGTCGACGGCTGGCGCCTCCGCAGTAAGAGGTGACGGGATCAGAAGTGGCTTAGGATGGCTGAAGAGTTACTGATTACCGTCAGCGAATTCGAAACCCGGGTGGCGAAGCTCGCGGGTGGTGCCGTGCAGGAAGTCCACCTTGCTCCGGCCAGCAACTACAGCCTCACGGGCAACGTCTATCTCGGCCGGGTGGAGCGCATCATTCAGGGGATGCAGGCCGCCTTTGTGGATGTTGGTCTCGAGCGGCCCGGCTTTCTTCACGTCCGCGACATTGAAGGCCCGCGGCTCATCCAGGGCGACGACGCCGACGGAGCCGGCCCCATGGACATCCGCGATCTGCTCCACGAAGGCCAGCGGCTCATGGTGCAGGTGGCGAAAGACCCCATCTCCGGCAAAGGCGCCCGGCTCACCACACAGCTTGCCATCGCGTCGCGTTACATGGTGCTCATGCCCTTTACGGAGCATATCGGCATCTCACAGCGTATCGAGGACGAGGTCGAACGGGAGCGGCTGCGGCAGTTGATCGATGACGTTCGGCGGGATTCCGGTATCGGCATGGGCTTCATTGCCCGGACAGCCGCCGATGGAGCCGACCGCGACGCCGTTGAGCTCGACGTGCGGGTGCTCACGCGGATCTGGGATAAGGTCCTGGAGAAAAAGGCCAATGCCGGCTGCCCGGAGGTGGTCTACGAGGAGCTGCCGCTGCACATCCGCGTGGTGCGGGACCTCACCGATCCGGATGTGGCAACGATCCGGATCGACGACCGCGATACCTACGAGCGCGTGCAGCGCTTCGTGGACGAGTTCATTCCCGAGTTCTCGGACCGGCTTCAGCATTACGACGAGGATCGGCGCCTGTTCCAGCGCTACGGTGTCGACGACGAGATTGCCCGGGCCCTGGACAAAAAGGTGAGCCTCAAGAGCGGTGGCCATCTGGTGATCGAGCAGACGGAGGCCATGATCACCATCGATGTGAATACCGGTGGGTATCTGGGCAACCGCAGCCTCGAAGAAACGGTGTTTCGCACCAACATGGAAGCGGCGGCGGTGATACCCCGCCAGCTGCGCCTGCGCAACCTTGGCGGCATCATTGTCGTCGACTTCATCGACATGGAAGAAGAGGAGCACCAGCGGCAGGTGCTGCGGGCCCTCGAAAAAGCGGCCGAGGTTGATGCTGCCCGAATTCGGATCGAGGGTTTCTCATCCCTGGGCCTCGTGCAGATGAGCCGCAAGCGGACGCGGGAATCGCTCATCCAGCAGGTCTGCGAACCCTGCGCGCAGTGTGGCGGGGTCGGTTATGTCAAGACACCTGAGAGTACCTGCCTGGAGGTTTTCCGCGCAATTGTCGACGATGCCCGCGTTCGCTGTGATGGACCGAGGCAGGATTACCTGATCCGCTCGACGCCTGACGTGGTTGACCGGCTCCTCGACGAAGACGCGGCGACTCTGAAGGGACTGTCGGACAAAATTGGCCGTGACATCAGCATTCAGGTGGAGCCGAGCTGTCGGCCGGGCGACTTTGATATTGTGCTCGTCCAGCCCATGCGCCACTCGAACTGAGGGCGTCGGGCAGTGGCTGCCAGCGTGGGTGACTAACGGGTGTCTGCAAGGTCTAAATGCATATGATGGTGCCGATTCAGACACACCGCGCCCGCGCATTCTCCGCAAGGTGCCGCGTTGTCCGTGCACTTCCCGGGGCGGGTGGTCCCTGATCCTTGTCCCGCCTCATTCTCAGACCGCTGTTCGTTTTCCTGACGCTGGCCGCGATCGTGCTGGCCTTCTTCCAGGTAGCCGGCCGGCTCATGTTCGCCGTGCTGGACCAGCTCGAAGTTGGCATCAATCAGTGGCTGTCCCCGCAGCAGATCGTGGTTGCCGGCCTCGAAGGAGACTGGCGCCGGGTTAATCCCATTGTCCGGATCGAAGAGATACGCCTGCCCGCCGGTCGGCTCGAGGCCCTCGAGGTGGAAGTCGACTGGCTGGAGAGCCTGATTCGAAATCGGCTCATTGCCCGCAGTGTGCGCCTCGCTGGCGGACGGCTGGCCTTCGAACGCGTGGAAGGTGGCTGGCGCCCGGTCGGGATGGCGGCTGGCGCGGGGTCGTTTAATCCCTTCAGCACGCTCTATCACAGCGACCAGATTGCGGTGGCACTGGACCTGATCTTTCAGGAGCCAGCGGACGATCTCGAGGGAGGTGTTGCCGACGCTGTGTCCGCAGCCGCGGGCGACGGTGCCGATCTTCGCGTCACCTATCGGGCGACGAACCGCGGCGGCCAGCATCGACACCGGCTGCAGCTGAAAAATGTCGACTGTGCGCAGCCCTGCACCCTGACCCTGGCCCTTGATGAGCAGGAGGCGGTTTTTCTGCTCCGGGAGCGGCAGCTCTTCGCTGAACTCAGCGGCGGTGGCCTGCTGCTGCCGGAAGCGCTGTTGGCTGGTGACGGCGGCACGGTCGATACGGTCAGCGGTGGCTGGTGGCTCGACGGTGATCGTTCCGGCGGCCGTGCCAGCGCCCGCTTCTCAGGCTTGAGAATCGATGACGATGTGCTCAGCGGGCGCGTGCAGCTGGCCGCTCGTGGTTCCGCGGCCGTCCACCATCTGAAGCTCGAAGCGTTTGAACTTACGAGCAATGACCAGAGCTGGGCGCTGCCGCCGTTTTTCGGGACCCTGGCGCCACGTACCGACGCCCTTGGGCTTGTGATCGGCAACGAGCTCAGGATCTGGACGGAACGCATCGATGCGGGCCCGGGTTTCCGCTTCCTGACCGCCCTGGCCCCTCGGGAGAGTGCCGTGTTCCGTTGGCTGAATGCGCTGCAGGTGGATGCAACGGCGCTGAACGTGCACGCCTTTGCGCACTTCCCGGGCCTCGAGACCGGCCTGCTGACCACGGTCCGTGATATCGAGCTCGATGGCTACAACGGGGCGCCCTGGATCCGCAACGCGGCCGGGGAATTGCTTGCGGCCAACAATGTGATGCAGCTGACACTCAATTCCGAAGCCCTTGGGGTGCAGTTCCCGGACATGTTCCGCCAGCGATGGACCATGGATCACCTGAGCGGACACCTGCAGGCCTTTATCTCCGGCGATTACTTCGCGCTGCGCGGGGCCAATCTCCGGGCGGAGCTCGGGGGCAGCAACGCGTCCGGGGGTTTCGCCCTGACCCGGCCACGCGATGCCCGCTATCGGGAACGGCTCAGTCTACTGGTCAATGTCGATGCAACGACGGTTAGCCGCGGTAAGTCCTACATTCCCTACCGCCTGCCCGCGGGGCTCCCCGAGTGGCTCGAAGACGGGCCACGGAGTGGCGATCTGCACGATGTCGCCTTCGCCTATCACGGCCAGATACACACGCGTCCCTTCGAGCTCGCCCGCCGCGTCGCCTTTGCAGCCAGGATTGATGGGGGACACATCCGCTACCACCCGGACTGGCCGGAGGTGAGCAACCTCTCGGGCCGGATCGGTGTTGAGGGGCGCGACGTGCGCATCACCGTTGACGAAGGTACGAGTCTCGACACCACGGACCTGGCCGGCAGCCGTATCCGCCTCGTAGACAACGCTGCTTATGCGGACATCGATCTGCGCTCAGCATCGAACGTCGACGAATCCCTGCGCTTTATTCGCAGTACACCTCTGGCCGACTGGATGCCGTTCGTCACGCCGGACTGGTCCGGGACCGGTCCGCTGTCCATGAGCGGGCGGCTCAAGGTGCCGCTCAAACTGGGTGGTGAACACATCGGCGAAATGTCCATGGCTGATGAGCTCGAGGTTGATCTCGACATCACCCTGGCCGCTGCGGACCTGGAGCTGCCTGCCTTTGGCGTTGAGCTCGGCGCCTTGGAAGGTGAGCTGCACTACACCTATCCCTATGCCCTGGATGGCAGCGGCGTGCGGGGTCGGATCTTCGATCGGCCGGCCCTCTTCGGCGCAAGCTCCGACGAGGATACGGTCATCTTTCACGTGGACGGCCAGGCACCCTATGAGGCTGTGCTCGCGCTCCTGGACGTTCGCGACCCCGGCGGTATCCGAGGCGGCTTCGATTTCATTGCCGACCTGCACATCGAACTCGGGGATGCGCCCTCGCGGCTCGACGTCGTGTCCGATCTCACCGGTCTGGCCCTCGACCTGCCGGGAGAATTCGCCAAAGCGCCGGAAGAGCTGGTAACAACGGAGCTCGTGCTGCACTTCCTGGACGAGTATCAGTCGGCGCGATTCCGCTACGGCATCGCGCAAGGCTGGCTGCATGTCGACGAAACCCCTTTGCGCGGCGCCATTGGTTTTGCTGGACCCCCGCCGCTCATTGATGGCACCGGGAACTCGCTCGTACTGGGCGGCCGCATTGGCGGTTTCACGATCGACGAAGTGGTGCCTGACGGCGAAGGTGGTCCCAGCCTGACCTTGCCCCTGCTGCTCCAAGATCTCGAGGTCGGAGAGATCGACGTGGGTGGAGTGCCGTTCCGCGAGGCGGTCCTCAACGGCCGAATCGGTGCTGGCAGCGAAACGGATCTCGATCTCAGCATCGACAGCCCCGATCTCGTCGGCACCCTGGTTGCCCGCGGCGATGAGCCCCTGAAGATTGATCTCGATCTGCTGCGGCTTCCGGAGTCCGAGGGGCGGGAAGGGGAAGATCCGCTGGATGTCAGTGTGGTGGCCGACCTAACGGACACCGACCTCACCCTCGAGCGGTTCGAAGTTGGCCCCCTCGACTACGGTACCTGGCGCTTCCGGCTGCGGCCGGAGGATGGCGGCGTGGCGCTCTACGACCTCGAAGCAATGCTCCGGGGCGTGGCCATCCGTTCCGAACGGCTCTATTGGGATGCGGAAGCGAATCGATCCTTTTTCGCCGGCAGCCTGGAAGCCGGTGACCTTGCGGAAGTGTTGCCGCTCTGGGACTACGCTGCGAGCGTGAGCACGGAACGTGCCGGAATGCAGGCGGAGCTCAACTGGCGAGGCTCGCCGGCCATGGTGGACATCGACCGTATCATCGGACGCGCGGACTTCAATGCAGAAAACGGCCGCTTCCTGGAGGTAACCCAGGGCGCCGATGCCATGAAGATTTTTTCCCTCGTTAACTTCTCGACCATCGCCAAGCGTCTGAATTTCGACTTCTCCGACGTCGTCGGTGAAGGGGTGAGTTTCAATACGCTGACCGCAAGCACCGAATTCAACGAAGGCACCATGCGCTTTCTCGAACCCATGACCGTGGAAGGGTCCGGCTCGAATTTCCGCATTGCCGGGCAGGTCGACCTCGTGGAGGGGCAGCTCGACAACGAGATGATCGTTACGCTGCCGGTGACCAAGGGGCTGCCCTGGTACGCGGCCTACGTCGCGCTGGCTAATCCGCTGGCAGGACTCGGCGTGCTGGTTGGTGAGCGTGTCCTGCGAAAACCCCTGGAGCAGTTTTCCAGTGCGAAATATCAGATCAGCGGGACGCTGGAGGAGCCGGAACTCCGTTTCGTGAGCGTCTGGGATACCTCCATGGACGCACCGCAGGTGAGCTTCGAAGCCATTGAACTCGAGGCCGAAGATGGCGAACCTGCTGCGGAAGAACCGCCCCCGGCTCCAGCCGAGGCTGGCGAAGATCAAACGGCCTTAAACACGGAAACAACCGACTAACGATGAGCGAAGCAGTGATTGAGAGCGCCCGGGAGCGGCTCTTGGTGCCGGCGGGTATCGAGCAGAAAGACGTCGACGGCCTCGTCGGCCGGCTCATGGGTAAAGACGTGGATCTCGGCGAACTCTTTTTCCAGAGTCAGAAACACGAGAGCTGGGCGCTCGAAGACGGCATCGTCAAAGACGGTGCCTTCAGCGTCGATCGCGGGGTCGGGGTACGGGCGGTGGCCGGTGAGAAGACGGGCTTCGCCTACGCAGAAGACATCATGCTGCCGTCACTGAAGGCAGCTACGGAGGCCGCCCGATCCATTGCCCGTCAGGGTCAGCACGGCCGGCTGCCAACGCCGTTCCGGCAGAATGCACCGGCACGTTACGGCGCCGATGATCCGATCAGTTCCATGGACGATGGCGCGAAGGTTGCCGTCCTGTCCCGCATCGACGCCTTCGCCCGGGCCGAAGATCCGCGGGTCAAGGAAGTCAACGTGCGCCTCGCGGCGAGTCACGAGTCGATTCTGGTGGTGACGAGCGATGGCACCCTCGCCGCAGACGTGCGCCCACTCGTGCGCCTGGACGTGTCGGTCATCGTCGAGGAAAACGGCCGCCGGGAACGCGGTTCAGCCGGCGCCGGAGGGCGCTACGAGCTGAGTCGCCTCGTTGATGATGCCGCCGCCGCTGATGGACCCGAAGCGCTGGCCAGAGAGGCGGTCCGGGCGGCACTGTTGAACCTCGATGCGGAAGACGCGCCCGCTGGACCCATGACCGTCGTTCTCGGATCCGGCTGGCCCGGCGTGCTGCTTCACGAAGCCGTGGGCCATGGCCTCGAGGGTGATTTCAATCGCAAGGGCTCCTCGGCTTTCTCCGGGCGGATCGGCGAACAGGTCGCCTCACCCCTGTGTACGGTGGTGGACGACGGCACGATTGATGGCCGCCGTGGATCTCTGACCATCGATGACGAAGGCACGGCCTCGCAGGAGACCGTGCTCATCGAGAACGGCATTCTCAAGGGGTACATGCAGGACAAGCACAACGCCTCGCTCATGGGCGTGGCCAGCACCGGTAACGGTCGGCGCCAGTCTTATGCCTACGCGCCCATGCCGCGCATGACCAACACCTTCATGCGCGCCGGAGACCACGATCCCGAGGAAATCATCGCCAGCGTCGACAACGGTGTTTACGCGGTGAACTTTGGCGGTGGCCAGGTGGATATCACCTCGGGCCGCTTCGTCTTTTCCGCGACAGAGGCCTACCACATCAAAAACGGCCGCCTCGGCAGGCCCATTCGCGGCGCAACGCTCATCGGTAACGGCCCGGAGGTCATGAACCGGATTTCCATGGTGGGCAACGACCTGGCGCTCGACCGGGGCGTTGGCGTCTGCGGCAAGGACGGCCAATCGGTCCCGGTGGGTGTCGGTCAGCCGAGTCTGAAAATCGACGAAGTGGTCGTGGGCGGCACGAGCACGGCTTAGGCGCCGGTCTCCTCGAACGCGCGCAGGAGGCGGAACAGCGCCCGGGCTTCTACCTTTCTCTGCTGCTCGTCGCGAGCGCCAGCGACCTTTTTCAACTGGTGACGCAGGGCCTGTCGGTCCGCCTGGGGATGTTCGTCGAGATACTCTGTGAGCGCTGCTGGTTCGGCGGCGAGGCGGTCGCGCCAGCGTTCGAGCTGATGGAAAGCGTAGCGGGCCTCTGCAGACTGGCCGTCCAGGCGGGCGAGGGCGGCTTCCACCGGCTCGAGATCGATACGCCGCATGAGTTTGCCGATGAACTGCGACTGCCGGCGCCGCGCCTCATGGGAACGGATGCGTTTCCAGGTGGCGATAGCGTCACTGAGCTCTTGAGGCACGGGCACCTGAGCAAGATCGCCGTCGTCCAGCGCAAGGAGCTGTTCCCCGATTTTTTGCAGATCCAGGGCCTGCCGTTTACGCTGCGTTCGCGAAGGGGAATCCGTTTCGAAGGGGTCCGGGGCGTCTCCCGGCGTCTTGCTGCTCATGGGCAGAAGACTACTGAAAATGACCATCGGCAATAAAGAGTGACGGGCACAGGTGACAGCAAGAGAGGGCAGGTGACGGAATCAGTAATCAATCAGCTTCCGGATCTCAGAGACAACGAAGCGCGGCTCAAGCTGCGGGTCGAGGAGATTCTCGCCGAGGCGAAGCGCCAGGGGGCCACTGGTGCCGAGGTGTCCGTCAGCGAGGATGTGGGCCTCGGTGTGACCGTGCGGATGCGGGAGCTGGAGTCCGTCGAGTTCAATCACGACCGGGGCTTCGGTATCACCGTGTACTTCGGGCAACGCAAGGGGTCTGCAAGTACCTCGGACAGCTCCGACGCTGCAATCCGCGAAACCGTTGCCGCGGCGGCAAACATTGCCCGGCACACGCAGGAAGATCCCTGCGCCGGACTTCCGGAGCCGGAACTGCTTGCGACGGACATGCCGGATCTCGATCTCTGGCATCCCTGGGCCGTCGCCGCCGCAGAGGCCGAGGAGATCGCCCGGGAGTGCGAAGCCGCGGGTCTCGGCCACGATCCACGCATCCAGAATTCCGACGGCGCGAGCGTTAACAGCCAGCGGAGTCTCCGGGTTTACGGCAACAGCCACGGCTTTGTCGGCAGCTATGCCGGCACCCGTCATTCCCTGTCCTGCGTGCTCATTGCCGCAGACGATGCGGGCATGCAGCGCGACTACTGGTACACGACGGGCCGGGATGCCGATGCCCTGGAGGCGGCGGCCGCCGTTGGCGCCGAGGCAGCGCGGCGCACGGTAGCCCGGCTGTCGCCGCGTCGCGTTCGCACGGGAACCTTTCCCGTGCTGTTTACGCCGCAGCCGGCGGCGCGGCTTGCCGGTCATCTGCTCGGCGCCATCAGCGGCGGGGCGCTCTATCGGCGGGCATCCTTCCTGCTCGACTCTCTTGGTGAGCAGGTGGCCGCGTCCCACCTGACGCTTGCTGAAGATCCGCAACTCGTTGGCGGCCTCGGCAGTACAACCTTTGATGGGGAAGGTGTGGCCACCAAGGCGAAAGCCTTCGTTGCCGGGGGTGTGGTGCAGAGCTATGTGCTCTCGAGCTACTCCGGTCGAAAGCTCGGCATGGCGACCACGGGCAATGCTGGCGGCGTGTTCAATCTCACCGTATCCGGACGGACGCTCCCCCAGGCTGAGCTCCTTGGCGAGCTCGGTACCGGCCTCATGGTGACGGATCTCATGGGCCAGGGCGTGAACGCAGTGACCGGCGATTACTCCCGTGGTGCCGCGGGTTTCTGGGTGGAAGGCGGCGAGCTGGCTTTTCCCGTCGACGAAATCACCATCGCCTCGAATCTGAAAGACATGCTACGCGGCATCGTCGCGCTCGGCGACGACCTGGACCTGCGCGGTAACCTGCGCTCTCCCTCGGTGCTCGTCGGCGAGATGACGCTCGCGGGAGAATAGCCTCAGGCGTAAGCCCAGGTCGCCAGACCGAGGAACACGAAGAACCCGGCAACGTCGGTGATCGTCGTCAGCACCACGCCACCAGCGATGGCCGGATCGATCTTCATGGCCAGCAGAATGCTCGGCAACAGACTCCCGGAGATGGCGGCAACCACGAGATTGATGACCATGGCCAGGGCGATGACGATCCCCAGCGTCAGGTCCTGGAAGGCCAGGGCCGCTACCGTGGCGACCACGGCGGCCAGCAGCACACCGTTCAGAGCGGCGAGCAGGAACTCCCGATTCAGCAGAAAGAGCAGGTTGGCGCGCCCGACCTGACCAACGGCAATGCCGCGGATCACCAGCGTCAGGGTCTGCGTCCCGGCGATGCCGCCCATGCTGGCGACGATGGGCATCAGTACCGCGAGCGCCACGACCTTGGCGATGGTTTCTTCGAAGATCGAGATCACAGCGGCGGCCAGGAAAGCCGTAAACAGATTGATGGTCAGCCAGAGCACGCGCCGGCGGGCGGATTTCAGGATCGGCGCGAAGGTGTCGTCTTCCGTGTCGAGACCGGCCGGTGCGAGCACGGCTTCCTCGGCATCTTCAATGATCACGTCCACGACGTCGTCGATGGTGATTCGTCCGAGCAGGCGGCCCTCGGCGTCGACAACGGGGGCTGAGACCAGATCCAGCTCCGAAAATATGGCGGCGACTTCCGTGTCCGGCGTGTCGCAGTCGATGGGCTCTGCCTCCGAGTCCATGACTTCCCGCACGGTGACCGAGGGATCCGAGGTCAGCAGCGTCGTCAGCGGCAGCACGCCTACGTACTCGTCGCGACTGTTGGTGACGATCAGCGCGTCGGTGGTTTCCGGCAACTCTTTCTTCAGACGCAGGTAGCGCAGCACGATTTCCACCGAGTGCCGCGGGCGGACGGTAATCGTGTCCGTGTTCATGAGACCGCCGGCGGTATCTTCCGGATAGGAGAGCACGGCTTCGACGCGCGAGCGGTCGCTCGCATCGAGAGAAGCCAGCACCTGATTGGAGATGGTCTTCGGCAGCTGCTGGAGAATGTCCGCGAAGTCGTCGGTATCGAGCTCGTCGGCAGCCGCGACCAGCTCTTCCGTATCCATGGCCTCGAGGAACTCGCCGAGCACATCGTCGTGGAGGTGCTGGAGAACCTGATGATTCTCCTCCTCGTCCATGAGCTCCCAGAGCACCTGGCGGACTTTGGGGGGCGTGGATTCGAGCAGCACGGCCAGCTCTGGTGGACGCAGGGAGGCAAGCAGGAAGCGGGTCTCCGCTACCGAGCCGCTGTCGTGCAGGCGTATCGCGTCGCTGATCTGTTCCTGAAGCTGCATGCCTTATTGCACTCTGTTCTTCACACCGACTCCCAGAAGCCCCGGACAGGGCGGGCGGAAGGGTACCAGAAGTCGCTGGGGCGGCGATGCGGCGCAGGCGCCCAGATGTGCGGCGGTGTCAGTCTTCCTCGCCGAAGCGGTCGGCAATGAGCTCGCTGATGGCTGCCATGGCGGCGTCTTCGTCGTCACCGGCAACCGAGAGCGTCAGCTCCGTGCCGATGGGTGCTGCGAGCAGCATGACGGACATGATGCTTTTCCCGTCGACGGCTTCGGCGTCCCGCGCCAGAGTAATCTCGCTCGAGAAGGTTTTCGCGAGGTTCACGAGCTTGCCGGCGGCCCGGGCATGCAGGCCCAGCCGGTTCACGATCGTGACCGTTGCGGAGCGCATCAGAGGGTGGTTTCCCGGTGCCGGACGAGCACCGCGCCGAAGTGGCCGTCGAAGTGGGCGCGCAGCCTTTCGGCCATGTAGACACTGCGGTGGCGCCCACCGGTGCAGCCGATGGCGATGTTCATGTAGGCCCGGTTGTCGGCCTCGAAACGCGGCACCCAGCGTTCCACGAAACGCCGGATGTCTTCGAACATCTCGTTCACGTCCTGCTGCGCTGCGAGATAGTCGATGACGGGCTGATCGGCGCCCGTGAGCGGCCGCAGCGATTCCTCCCAGTAAGGATTGGGCAGGCAACGGATGTCGAAGACGAGGTCGGCATCCACCGGCACGCCGAACTTGTAGCCGAAGGAGCGGAACAACACGGCGATACCCGGCGCCCGTTCGCTCGCCACCTGCCCACGAATCAGTTCCACGAGTTCGCTGCCGCGCATCAGCGTCGTGTCGAGGGTCAGGTCGGCGAGGTTGGAGATGTCTGCCAGCATGACTTTTTCCGACTCGATCGCCTGCAGGAGATCGGTTTTGTCATTGGTCAGGGGATGGCGTCGGCGGGTTTCGCTGAAACGCTTGACCAGCGTGCCCGACAGCGCGTCGAGATAGATCACCTCGCAGCTGACCCGGTCCCGGTCGATGGAGCGGTAGAAGTCCGGAAAGGTATCGAGGCCGTGGCTGCGGGCATCGATGCACACAGCGTGGTTTTCCTGATAGGGCCCCTGCTCGGCGAGGGCGTTTGCCACGAGAGACGGCAGCAGCTCCACGGGAAAGTTGTCTATGCAGTTGAAGCCCGCATCCTCGAGCGCCCGGAGGGCCGTCGATTTACCGGAGCCCGAACGGCCGCTGATGATGATGAGCTTCATGCGGCCTGGCTGTTGGCGAGGCCCAGAAAGCGCTCGTAGAGCTCCTCGTTGTTGCCCGCGGTCCGGAGCAGTGCCCGGTTGTCCGCGTTGCCGTAGAGGCGGGCCAGCTCGGCAAGCACCTCGAGGTGGGCAGAAGACTCTTCCGGTGGCACGACGAGGATGAAGACCAGATCGACTGGCGCACCGTCCATGGCGTCATAGTCGACGGGTTGTGCCAGCGTCAGACAGACGCCGTGAATGGCCGTGCAGGGAATGCGGCAGTGGGGAATGGCAACGCCCTCCCCGAGGCCCGTGCTGCCGAGCTTTTCCCGCCCCATGAGTTCGTCGAACAGTTCCCGGGCCGGGAGTGCGTAGCGTTCGGCAAGGAGATCACTGGCGTACTCGAGGAGCCCCTTGCGGGAACTGACAGACACGCTGGCCCGGGTGCAGGTTGGCTCTAAGATCTTGAGGATGTCGGTCATGATGCGGCGTCGACCTGCCCGGTGTGATCCGGATCGGAGTGGTTGCTGTGGCGAGCCTCAGCGGCCGTGGTAGCGGTCCTGAGTCTTTTCCTTGTGCTTCAGAATCTGTCGGTCGAGCTTGTCCGTGAGTTTGTCGATGGCCGCGTACATGTCGTCGCAGTCCGCATCGGCGAAAACGTCGGCGCCGCTCACGTGAATCGTTGCTTCAGCGCGCTGCTGGAGTTTCTCGACGGTGAGGATGACGTGGGCGTTGGTGATGTGGTCGTAGTGGCGTTCGAGCTTCTGCAATTTTTCTTCGACGTAGCTCTTCAAGGCGTCGCTCACGTCGACGTGGTGTCCTGAGATGCTCAATTGCATAGAGGTCCTCCGCGTTCCTTAGAGGTTCAAACGAGAGACGTTCAAACGAGGCGCTTCCTCTCGTTGGAAGGGGGGATCGCCATCGATTCCCGGTACTTCGCGACCGTTCTGCGGGCCACTTTGATGTTCTGTTCAGCCAGTATTGCTGCGATCTTGTTGTCGCTCAACGGTTTTCTGGGGTTCTCATCGGCAGTAAGCTTGCGGATTAAAGCCCGGATTGCCGTGCTCGACACTTCCCCACCGCTGGCCGTGGAAACGTGGCTCGAGAAGAAGTATTTGAGCTCGAAAATACCCCGCGGTGTGTGCATGTACTTGCGGCTGGTGACCCGGGAAATCGTCGATTCGTGCATGTCCACGGCCTCGGCAATGTCGGCCAGTACGAGCGGTTTCATGGCCTCTTCACCGTATTCGAGGAAGCCGCGCTGGTGCTCGACAATCTTCGTCGCCACTTTCAGCAGCGTCTCGTGTCTGCTCTGTAGACTCTTCAGGAACCAGCGGGCCTCCTGCAGGTTGTCTTTCAGGTACACGTTGTCGGCGCTCGTATCGGCGCGCTTCACCATGCTTGCGTAGAGCTCGTTGATCTTCAGCTTCGGCGTCGCCTCGCCGTTCAGCTCCACCTGCCAGCGTCCGCGGTCTTTGTAGACCATGACGTCCGGCACGATGTACTCCGGGGCTTCGCCGCCGATGCTCGAGCCGGGGCGCGGGTTCAGGGACTGAATGAGCGCCACGACGCTGGCCAGATCCGTCTCGTCGAGCCGGGTGCGACGCTTGAGCGTGTTGAAATCGCGGGCGGCCAGCACGTCCAGGTGCTCGCTGACCAGGGTCATGGCTTCAGCGCGCCAGGGGGTTGCTGCGTCCAGAGCGGCGAGTTGGAGGTGCAGGCATTCGGCGAGGTCCCGTGCGCAAACGCCGATGGGATCAAACTGCTGCACGCGCTTGAGGACGGCGAGGCATTCGTCGAGCTCGATGCGCTCCTCGTCGGGGTCCAACGCTTCCGCTTCGGGGAGCGGGTCCACGTCGTCGGACCCGTCATCGGTTGCGTCGAAGGTCTCTTCAGTGCCATCGGCAGTCGCTTCGCTCCCGGGATTGAGGCTCGCCACCAGCTCGTCGAAGTCCACGGTGAGCATGCCGTCCGGATCCACCGCATCGATGATCGTCGTGGCGATGAGCCGGTCGGTATCGGACATGGGAGTGAGGTTCAACTGCCATAGCAGGTGTTCCTTCAACGTCTCACCGGCGGCGTTGCGTTCTTCGAGGCTCCAGTCGTCCTCGGCGGGGGCACTACTCGAGCTGCTGCCCGTAGGTTCGTAGATGTCTTCCCAGCTCGTATCCACCGGCAGGTCTTCTGGAATCGGCGCTTCCTCGGCGTCCGCCGCGGCGCTCAGGGGCGCATCTTCCGGTGCGTCCGGGGTTCCCTCGTTCAGAGGTTCGATGCCGTCTGCGAGGGCTTCGGGGCCGCTGTCGAAGTTATCGGCGTCAAAGTCGTCGCCCTCGTAGTCGCTACCGTCGTCACTGCCGGCCTCTGCGTAGTCGCCGTCCTCCGGGGCATCCGGTTCCGGCAGCTCGTTGCCGTCCGGCGTCGGCTCGTCTTCGTCGAGCTCGAGCATCGGATTCGACTCGAGGGTCTGCTGGATCTCCTGCTGCAGATCCAGCGTCGACAGCTGCAGGAGCCGGATGGCCTGCTGCAGCTGCGGCGTCATGGTCAGCTGCTGACCGAGCTTCAGCGACAGGGTCTGCTTCATGGGTCGCTTGCTCGTGTGCGTTTCAGCATCACAGGCTGAAGGACTCGCCGAGGTAGACGCTGCGGACCTGTTCGTTTTCGAGAATTGCCCGGGGGTCCCCGGCGGCAATGATCTGACCGGCGCTGACAATGTAGGCGCGGTCACAGATGTCGAGGGTGTCGCGGACGTTGTGGTCGGTGATCAACACGCCGATGCTGCGGTTGGCCAGGTCGCGGATTTCGTTCTTGATGTCGGACACGGAGATCGGGTCGACGCCGGCGAAGGGCTCATCGAGGAGCATGAAGCCTGGCTCCGTGGCCAGGGCCCGGGCGATCTCCAGCCGGCGTCGCTCGCCGCCGGAAAGCCGTTCGCCCATGGATTTGCGCACCCCCTGGAGATGAAACTCGTTCAGCAGACCTTCGAGCTGCTCCCGTCGCTGCGCACCGTTCAACTCCCGGCGCAGCTCCAGAATGGCCATGATGTTGTCTTCCGTGGAAAGCTTGCGGAACACGCTTGCTTCCTGGGGCAGATAACCGATGCCCGCTCGGGCACGGATGTGCATCGGCGCTTCCGTGAGCGGTTTTTCGTCCAGGGTGATGGTCCCGGCATCCGCCCGGAGCAAGCCGACGATCATGTAGAAGGTGGTCGTCTTCCCGGCGCCGTTAGGGCCGAGCAGGCCGACGATCTCGCCGCTCGACACGGAGAGGCTGACGCTCTCCACAGCCACCTTGTTCCGATACTGCTTGCGCAGCTCGCGTGCTTCTAGGGTCGCCATCGCTTACTGCTCGTCGTCGTCCGCGGCGGCGTCGCTGTCCGTGTTCTGGCTCTTCGCGGCGTCGGGCTGAAGCACCATGGTTACCGGGCCGCTTTCCTGCTCGGCGGTGGCGTCGACGCGACCGGCGACGATGTCGTAGACGATCAGATCGCCGGTGAGGGTGCTGCCTTCCTGTTCGAGGTTGGCCTGTCCCTTCAGATCCACCCGTTCGTCCTGCGTGTGATAAACGATCGTGAGCGCCTGGGCCTTCACCGGCGCTGCGTCGACTTCGATCTGCTGCTGGTAATGCGCCGGCGTGTCGACGGCGGTAATACGGATGACTTTGTTTCCGTCTTCGAGATCGATGGTCATGGTCTCGGCGGTGACACGCATGGTGCCCTGATCAACCTGGACGGAGCCGCGATAGATCACGCGGTTGCCGTTCTGATCGTACTCGACGGTATCGGCGCGAATGTGGATCGGCTGGTCCGCATCTTCCGGCAGCGCGTGGAGCGTTGCCGGGATCAGGAGCAGCAGCAACCAAACCGCACCAGGGATACCGCCCCGACGGGCGGGCGCCGGCGCGTCGACGACCGCCTCGCTATTTGAACTGATCCGGGAGTATGACGGTGTGTACACGTTGCTCATCGGTGGAAAACAGCTGCAACTTACCTTCTTGCAGATTGCCCTCGAGACCGACGGCCTGGGTACGCCCTGCGTGCGTCGTGATCATAACATCCTGCGTGGTTTCGGCGTATTCACGGTCCGGGAAGACGGTGATCGCTGGTGTGCGCAGCTCAAAGGAGCGTCCGTCCGGGTAAAGCTGCTTCATACGGACGTCCTCTTCGAGCACGACCTGTTCCGACCCACCGCTGCCGGTCGTGGAGGCATTGAGGATGGTTCCGCGCTCCGCGGTCATGTGCCAGGGCGGTTCCGGCGCGCTGTAGAGGGTCAGGTCAGGCTCTGTCAGCGCCGTTTCCGTCCGCCCTTCGAAATGTTCGATGAGCGGCGCGCGGAGTTCGTACTTGATTGCCCCGTCTTCCTGGTAGCGGCTGATCGTCGCATCGATGAGCTCGAGATCCGGCCCACCGTCGGTGCTTGTCGCCTCTGGCGCTTCCGGCGTTGCAGTGAATGGTTCGAAGAACAGCACCGCCGCAACGATCAGACTCGCCAGCAGCGCAAACCCGATCAGGCGGAAATCGGAAAGGGGACGAGGGCTCATGAGCTGGGGCGACTCAGTAAGGCCAGGCGCCCCGCGCCTTGAGGATGTCCTCGGCGAGTTCCCTGGCAACGCCGGCACCCCCGGAAGTCTGCGTGATGTGATCAGCCCGCGCGATCACCGTGGGGTGGCCATTCGGTACGCTGATGCCGAGACCGCAGAGATCGAACAGCGGGAGATCGGCCAGATCGTCGCCGACGTGGGCGGCCGCTTCGAGGGGCACGCCCAGGTCGTCGCAGAGTTTCCGTAACGCGGGCGCTTTGTCGTCGAGGCCCTGGAAGAGGTGTTCAATACCGAGCTCGGCCGCTCGACGGCTGACCATGGATGACTGCCGGCCGGTGAGGATGGCGATCTCGATACCCTGTGATCGCAGGAGCTTGAGGGCCGCGCCATCCTGCACATTGAAGGACTTCAGTTCCCGTCCGTCGTCGCTGTAAGTGATCCGGCCGTCGGTCAGCACGCCATCGACGTCGAAACTGAGGAGCTTCAGGGAAGGTGCCGCCGCGGCGAGGGCGTTGTTAACGCTCAAGTTGCCGGCGTCCAGGCCTGGGACTGGTTGATGAGCAGCAGGTTGTAACCGCACCAGGCCGCCAGCATGACGGCGCCTTCGAAGCGCGTGATCACCGGACGTGAGCCGATGGCATAAGCAAAGAGTGCGAGCAGCAGCGTGAGCGCAAGCATCATGCCGCAGTCGCGCCAGAGCGCCACGATCTCGATGTCCGTTCCGCCGATCAGGCCCGGTATCGCCAGCACCGCGAGGATGTTGAGAATGTTGGAGCCGACGATGTTGCCGATCGCGATGTCCGAATGGCCCTTGATGGCGGAGCCGACCGTTGCGGCAAGCTCCGGCAGGCTCGTGCCGATGGCAACTATCGTCAGGCCGATGATCAGTTCGCTCACGCCAAGGGCGGCGGCGATCTGCGTGGCCGACCAGACCAGCACTTCTGCGCTCACGAGGAGCACCAGCAACCCGGTGATCAGCCAGAAGATGGCCTGGCCTTTCGGCATACCCTGCAGCTCGTCGAGTTCCTCCTGAATACTTTCGGAGACTTCTTCGCCAGCAGTCTGCTGATTCTTTACCAGCCGCCAGAGAATCAGGCCCAAGCCGCCGAGCAGGAGCACCCCGTCCAGCGGCGAAAGATGCAGATCGAACATGAGGATCAGCGCCAGCAGCGTCGCACCCAGGAGCCAGGGGAGTTCGGCCTTGAGCACGGTCTGGGAGAAGGGCAGCGGGGCAATGATGGCGGTGACCCCGAGCACGAGACCGATGTTGGCGATGTTCGAACCGATGGCGTTGCCGACGGCCAGGAGACCGGTACCTTCGAGGGAAGCCGCGACCGCCACGAGAATTTCAGGTGCCGAGGTTCCGACGGAAACGACGGTGAGCCCGATGAGCATTTTCGACACGCCCATGTAGTTGGCCGTGCTCGCCGCGCCCGAAAGGAACTTGTCGGCGCTCCACACGAGTGTGATGAAGCCGAGGATCAGCGCCAGAACTAAGAACCACATAGCGGCGCCACGGTCGAATTGTCAGTTTGGTAGATCAAGTCCGCACTTTAGTCCTACTCGCCAGAGGCCGCCAACTGCGGTCGGGCGGTCTGGTGGCGCTCCCTCGGGCACCGACCAGTGCGCGTTTTCGTTTTCAGCGGGGTGTTATAGTTGCGGGTCGTTCACGAGGCAACCGGTAAATGGCCGAGGCAGTCGCTGCATCCGCGGCGGAGGACAACCTGATCGAGATCCGGGACCTCGTGTTCCGCCGTGGCGAGCGCCTCATTTTCGACGGTCTTTCCATGACCGTCCCCCGGGGACAGATCACCGCCCTCATGGGGCCGAGCGGCTGTGGCAAGACCACGCTGCTGCGCATCATTGGTGGGCAGCTGAAGCCCGAAGCCGGACAGGTGCTGCTGCGCGGCGAGGACGTTACCCGCGTCAGTCGCGGCGAACTGCTCGAGCTGCGCAAAGACATCGGCATGCTTTTCCAATCCTCTGCGCTGTTCACGGACATGAGCGTCTACGACAACGTCGCGTTTCCACTTCGGGAACATACCGATCTACCGGAGGAGACGATCCGCGACCTGGTGATCATGAAGCTCAACGCCGTGGGTCTCCGCGGCGCCCGGGATCTCATGCCCAGCCAGCTGTCGGGAGGCATGGCGCGGCGGGTTGCGCTTGCCCGGGCCATCGCCCTCGATCCCTGTCTGCTCATGTACGACGAGCCCTTTACGGGCCAGGATCCGATCTCCATGGGGGTGGTGGTCTCCCTGATCCGCCGGCTCAATGCGGCCCTTGGCGCGACGAGCCTCCTCGTTTCCCATGACATCCACGAAACGGCCGGTATCTCGGACAAAATCTACATCCTCGACGGTGGCAAGGTGGTTGCCGGCGGGCAACCGGCCGAGCTCCCGGAGCATCCTTCTCCCCGCGTTCGTCAGTTTGTTACCGGCACGCCGGACGGGCCGGTACCCTTTCACTATCCGGCGGATGAGCTCGCCTACGATCTGCTCGGGGATTCCTCGCGGTGATCGATTTCGTTCGCAGTCTGGGCGATCGCAGCCTCGAGCGTATGGCGAGTCTCGGCCGGGCAACGATCATGTGGGCCACGGCGCTCTGGGGCCTGCCGCGACTGTCGGAGCTGCCGCTCCTGGTGCGGCAGATCTACAACGTCGGGGTGCTGTCGCTGGTCATCATCATCCTCTCGGCGTTCTCGATCGGTGCGGTCATTGCGCTTCAGTTCTACACACAGCTGTCGCGCTTCGGTGCCGAGGACGCTGTGGGTCTCGGCCTGGCTCTCGTGCTGCTGAGAGAGCTCGGTCCCGTGGTTACGGGCCTGCTGTTTGCAGGCCGCGCCGGTTCGGCGGTGACCGCGGAGATTGGTCTCATGAAGACCACGGAACAGCTGTCGAGCATGGAGATGATGGGCGTGGACCCGCTGCGGCGGATCGTCGCGCCCCGGCTCTGGGCGGGCATCATCAGCATGCCGCTGCTGACCGCGATGTTTAACGTGGTCGCCATCTACGGGGGCATGGTCGTCGCCGTAGAATGGCTGGGGTCCGACGTCGGCAGTTTCTGGTCCGGTATGCAGGACAGCGTCGAACTCTGGAACGATGTCGGCAAGGGCATGGTCAAAAGCGTAATTTTCGCCATTGTGGTGACCTGGATCGCGGTCTTTCAGGGTTACGACACAGAGCCGACGCCGGAGGGCATCGGTCTGGCCACCACCCGCACGGTGGTCATGTCGTCCGTCATGATTCTTGCCCTCGACTTCATCCTCACCCTGAGCATGTACGGAGAATTCAAATAATGCGCATGCGAACCGTTGAGATCAGCGTCGGAGCATTTGTGCTCGCCGGCGCCCTGGCACTCGTTTTCCTTGCCGTGAAGGTAAGCGGCGTGAACCTGGCCCAGAGCAGCGACAGCTACATCGTCACGGCGCGCTTCGATGACGTAGCAGGGCTTCGGCCCCGGGCCAAGGTCAGCATGGCCGGCGTGACCGTGGGCCGGGTGGCGGCCATCGATGTCGATCTCGAGTATGGCGAGGCAGTGGTGACCCTCGAAATCAACGGAGCGCCGGGGAGCCTGCCCATCGACACGGGCGCACAGATACTGACGGAAGGTATACTGGGCGCCCGCTACGTGAGCCTGCTGCCAGGCGCCGACGAAGAGATGCTTGCAAATGGCAGCGAAATCGAAGAGACCCAGGGCGCCCTGGTCCTGGAAAATCTGGTGGGTGACCTGATTACGCGCCTCGGCTCATCGTGAAGCGCCTTCAGCGCACAGGCTGCCAACCCGACTAACCACCCAAGCGCACAGGGATAAGCGTCAAAGCTGAGACAAAAACGGAGAGAAAAGATGTACCACCCGATCCGTTCCATTCCCGCTGCCAGCGCGCCCCTTGCCATAGCGTCCGTGGCGAAGGCGCTGCTGCTTGGCGCCGCCCTGCTGCTGGCCCTGCCGGCCCACAGCCAGGTTCGTGAAGCCGAAGCGCTGGTTGCCGCCACCACTGCCGATATGCTGACCCTCATCGACGACGCAAAGAGCTACGTCGACGATGATCCGGAGCGTTTCTATGTGGCTGTCGAGGCGTTGCTGAATCCTGTCATCGACTTCCCGCGCTTTGCCCGCAGCGTCATGGCCGCGCACTACAAACGGGCTACCCCGGAGCAGCGGCAGCGTTTCGCCGATGGTTTCAAGTGGAGCCTGGTGCGCACCTACGCGCTCGCTCTCACGGAATTCAACGACGGCGGTGCGGAGATCGTGCCGTCGGAGCGGCCGCCGAAGCGGCCGGACCGGGCGAGCGTCAAACAGGAGATCCGTTCCGAGGGGGACGTTTACCCCGTCATCTATTCCATGGCGAAGTCCGAAGAAGCTGGCTGGCAGGTGCGCAACATCATCATCAACGGCATCAACATGGGCCTGACTTATCGCAACCAGTTCGCCAGCGCGGTGAACGACCCCGCCTACGGTGGCGACATGGACAAAGCCATTGATGGCTGGGTGGCGTCCCTGGGTGCCATTGAGACCACGGAGGCCCAGCCGCAGAAGGTCAGCGCCAACTGAGTCATGAGCGTGCCGTTCTCTTTTCCCGCCAGCGTCGGCTTTGATGGTCTCATCGCCCTGCGCGAACTCGGCGATGCCTACATCGACGCAGAGGCGGAGCCCAGTTTCGATCTGTCCGGACTGGCGGAGGCGAGTTCAGCGGCCGTCGCCGTGCTCATCGCCTGGTTCCGTTACGCGCACGCCCGTGGCAAGGTCGTGCACTTTTTTTCGGTACCCCCGGCGCTCATGAACATCATCGAGGTCAGCGGTCTGCGTCAGGCGCTGCCCGTGGAGACGACGTCGGCCGTAACATCGGCGGTGAGCACACCGCCAAGGGGCTCGGCGGGGGCCGAAACCATGGAGAACGCATGAACGACGAAATCAACCAGGCCGTTCTGGCGGCCATTGCCGATGCCCGGATCGATGTGGTGGTCGACGGTAACCGCGCCCTCATCACCGTGATCAGTGACAGCTTCGAAGGCCTGTCCCGGGTCCAGAAACAGCAGAAGGTTTATGGCTGCATCGAGGACTATATCCGAGATGGCCGCCTCCACGCGGTGACGATCCGAGCGCTGACCGTCGCTGAAGCCGACGGCTGAGGCCGGATTGTGGACAAGCTGCTCATTACCGGTGGGCGCACGCTCTCGGGAGATCTCAAGGTTTCCGGCGCCAAGAATTCGGCCCTGAAGATCCTGGCGGGGACGCTGCTGACCGATGAACCGGTCAGCATCGGCAACGTGCCGCATCTGCACGACGTCACCACCATGATCGAACTGCTCGGCTGCCTGGGCGCCGATGTGGTCATTGACGAGAAAATGCGGGTCGAAGTCACGGCCGCCGACCTCAAATCGCTCAAAGCCCCCTACGAGCTGGTGAAAACCATGCGGGCCTCTTTTGTAGTGCTCGGCCCGCTCCTGGCCCGATTTGGTCGGGCAGAAGTCTCCCTGCCGGGCGGCTGTGCGATCGGTGCCCGACCTGTCGATCAGCATCTCAAAGGTCTCGAAGCCCTTGGCGCCGCCATTGACGTCCAGGAGGGGTACGTGCGCGCCGAGCGGCAAGGGCGCCTGGCGGGTGGTGATGTTACCTTCGATCTGGTGACCGTGGGTGGCACGGAAAACGTGCTCATGGCCGCGACCCTCGCAGAAGGTCGCACGAGGATCATGAACGCGGCCCGGGAACCGGAGATTGTCGATCTCGCCAATTTCCTCAACGCCATGGGGGCGAGGATCACCGGGCAGGGCACGGACACGATCGTCGTCGAGGGCGTCGAGCGGCTCCACGGCTGCAGCTTCGACGTCATGCCTGACCGGGTGGAGACCGGCACCTATCTGATTGCGGCCGCGGCGACCGGCGGCCGGGTGCGCCTCTCAGAGACGGCGCCGGAAACGCTGGATGCCGTGCTCGAGAAACTGCGCGCCTCCGGCGCAGAGATCGTTTGTGACGGCGACACGATTGAGCTGGACATGGGTGGCCGGCGACCGGTCGCCGTGGACATCGAAACGGACGTTTATCCCGGGTTTCCGACGGACATGCAGGCACAGTATCTGGCCATGAACGCCATTGCCGAAGGCGACAGTCGGATCACGGAAACGATCTTCGAGAACCGCTTCATGCACGTGCAGGAGATCAATCGCCTGGGTGCCCGCATCGAGCTCGAGAACGCGTCCACGGCGGTGGTCCATGGCGTTGAGCAGTTGCGGGCCGCACCGGTTATGGCTACGGATCTGCGCGCCTCCTTCAGTCTGGTCGTTGCCGCCCTCATGGCCAGAGGGACCACGCTCATCGATCGCATCTACCATATCGACCGCGGCTACGAGACCATAGAAGAAAAGCTGCAGCTGCTCGGCGCCGACGTGCAGCGGGTACGTTGACGCCCTGCCGGTCGTCACGCAGAAGCCTCCTTAGCTCACGAGACCTGAATTCATGGGACTGACCATCGCTCTGAATCGCGGCCGGATCCTGGCGGAGTGCCTGCCGCTCCTGAAAGAAGCCGGGATTGAGCCCACAGAGGATCCGGAAGAGAGCCGCAAGCTGATCTTTGACTCGGCCAGCGGCGATCATCGGCTGGTGGTCATGCGCGGCTCCGACGTACCCACCTACGTGGAGCGGGGCGCTGCCGATCTCGGCGTGACCGGCAAAGACACGATCATGGAATACGGCAGCGGCGCGCAGTTCTATGAGCGTCTCGATCTGGGCATCGGACGCTGCCGGCTCATGACGGCCGCCCCGGCGGAAAGCGCAATTGCTCGAGGCGAGCAGCCCCGAGGCCCGCTCCGGGTCGCCACCAAGTTCGTCAACGTAACCCGGCGCTATTACGAAAGCCTGGGCCAGCAGGTGACCATCATTCCTCTTTCCGGTGCCATGGAGATCGCCCCTCTCATGGACCTTGCTGACTGTATTGTCGACATCGTCGATACGGGGAATACGCTTAAGGCCAACGGACTCGTCGCTCTGGATACGATCGCGGACATCTCTTCCCGCGTCATCGTCAACCGGGCCTCCATGCGGACCCGCTTCAACGATGTGCAGGCGCTGCTTGCGGTGCTGGCCCGTGGTTCGGCCGCGAAAGACCAGGGGACCTGAGGTGACCGTGGAAATTGCCCGGCTCCGGAGTGCTGATTCAGGCTTCTCCGACGCCCTGGAGGGCCTTCTGGCCTGGGATACGGCCGAAGACAGTGAGGTGCTGGAAACGGCCCGAGGCGTCGTCCGGAAAGTGCGGGAGGAGGGCGACAGCGCCCTCCTCGAGCTCACCCGACGTTTCGACCGACTCGAGGTGGCGAGTGTCGCGGAGACGGAGCTTACGCCGGGGGATTTCGAAGCGGCCTGGCAGCGGATCGGGCGGGTCGAACAGGAAGCGCTGACGACGGCTGCGGAGCGGATCCGCCGTTATCACGAGCACCAGCTGAGCGATCCCTGGTCCTTCGAGGATGAGGACGGCAATCGGCTCGGGCAGCTGGTCACGCCGCTCGATCGAGTCGGTCTTTACGTGCCCGGCGGTCAGGCGAGCTATCCATCGACGGTCCTCATGACCGCCATCCCGGCAAAGGTCGCTGGTGTTGGTGAGCTTGTCATGACCGTGCCTACGCCGGACGGGCAGCGCAACGACCTCGTTCTTGCCGCCGCTCGGGTTGCCGGCGTCGACCGCGCCTTCACGATCGGCGGTGCGCAGGCCATCGCTGCCCTCGCCATCGGCACGGAAACCGTGCCGAAGGTGGATAAGATTGTCGGGCCAGGCGGCGTCTTCGTGGCGGCGGCCAAACGTCTGGTCTTCGGTGAGGTGGGTATCGACATGGTGGCTGGACCCAGTGAAGTGCTCATCATCGCCGACGGATCCACGCCCGTTGACTGGATTGTTTACGATCTGTTCTCCCAGGCGGAGCATGACGAAGCGGCACAGGCGCTGCTGTTGTCGCCGGACGCGGACTACCTCGATCAGGTGGCTGCGGCCATGGAGGCGGCGCTCGCCGCTTCACCTCGCCGCGACATCATCGCCGCCTCGCTGGCCGGGCGCGGCGCGCTTATTCAGACCGGCTCCCTCGAAGAAGCCTTCGAGCTTGCGAATCGCGTTGCGCCGGAGCATCTCGAGCTCTGCCTCGAGAACCCTCGAGCCTGGCTCGAGAAAGTCCGTCATGCCGGGGCGGTGTTTCTCGGTGCCCATTCGCCGGAAGTCATGGGCGACTACACGGCTGGACCCAGTCACGTGCTGCCGACCTATGGGTCCGCGCGCTTCTCTTCTCCGCTCGGTGTCTACGATTTCCAGAAAAAGAGTTCGGTGATCGAGCTTTCTGCCACAGGCAGTCAGGCGCTGGCCCGGGCATCGGCCATTC
This sequence comes from Pseudomonadales bacterium, assembly GCA_965230005.1. Taxonomy (GTDB): domain Bacteria; phylum Pseudomonadota; class Gammaproteobacteria; order Pseudomonadales; family Azotimanducaceae; genus SZUA-309. The sequence continues at coordinate 2,572,821 of OZ245934.1, read as the reverse complement.
TGGCGCATGGCGAAGGGCTCACGGCCCATGCTCGAGCGGCGGAGCTGCGCCTCGAAGGCCTGGACCACAACGACCCTCCAACCTGAAGCCATCTGCGATTGCAGCTGCTGGTGGCTGCCGCCGGTCGCTGCACACACCCTTCGCCGTTATCAGTCTTCCGGGCGGCGTCCGGCGACCACGCTGATCGGCAGCCGCTCATCTTTACGCAACACCAGCAACTCGAGCATCTGCCCGGGATCTCGGCGGCCAATGGCTCTCGACAGGCGGTGGGGATCCCGGGCTGCCTCACCGTCCAGGGCCAGGATGCGGTCGCCGGCCACGAGACCCGCCAGGGCGGCAGGCCCGCCGGCTTCGATGCTGGAGATTACGATGCCGCCCTCGGGATCCGGAGCGGGCATGGGGTCCAGGGTCAGTCCCAGCCAGCCGCGGACCACGGCCCCGGTGCTGATGATCTCTTCCAGGACTTCGTAGGCGAGGCGTGCCGGGATGGCGAGACCCACACCCATGGTCTGTCCGGAGCTCGAGATGATCAGCGTATTGATACCGATCAGGCGGCCTGTGGCATCGATGAGGGCGCCGCCGGAGTTGCCCGGATTAATGGCGGCGTCGGTCTGCAGAAAGTCGTCGTAGGGACTGGCGGAAAGGCTGGCCCGGCCTTTGGCGCTGATGATGCCCTGGGAAACCGTCTGGCCGATGCCGAAGGGATTGCCGATGGCCAGGGCCAGGTCCCCCACGGCAACGGCGTCGGAGTCGCCGAGTTGTATCGGGGTGAGATCGGTGAAGGGCACGCGCACGACTGCGAGGTCGGTCAGCTCGTCACTGCCAACGAGGCTCGCTTCCGCGGAACGCCCATCGCTCAGCATGACCACGATCTCGCTGGCGCCGGCGATCACGTGCGCGTTGGTGAGCACGTAGCCGCGGGGATGAACGATGACCCCGGAGCCGAGGGAGGTTCGATCCACACCCATGAGGCGTTCGCACCAGGGTCGCAGGTTCGCATCCCGCAGGCAGGAAGGCGGCACTTCGCGGATACGGGAATAGATGTTGACCACCGCCGGTGCCGCCCGGGCCACGGCATCGGCATAGCCGGTCCGGCGCTCGGCCGGGCGCACGTCTTCGCCCCCGGAGTTGCCCACACGCAGGAGTAACAGGACCGCGGCGCCAATGGCGAGGCCGACGCAGGCTGGAAGCAGGATGTGGCGTATGGTCTGTTGCATGGCCCGGACGCTTTACTGACGGCCGCCGCCTGCCGTTGGGTCCATTGTGAGCACCAGGGCAAGCGGCTAAAGTCGATGGGATGACACCAGTAGAAAAATATCAACAACTACTGGCCGATCCGCAGTTTTACGAAGACCCCGAGCAGCGCCGCGTCGTTGACCTGCTCGAAGCCCTTTTTCAGATTCTGAAGGCGCGCGGTCAGCGCGGGCGGTCTCTGCTCGGCCTGTTCGGGCGGAAGACGCCTGCGCCGGTGAAGGGACTGTATCTCTGGGGCGGTGTCGGTCGCGGTAAGACCATGCTCATGGATCTGTTCTATGAGTGTCTGCCGCCCGACCGGCGCCTGCGCATGCATTTCCACCGCTTCATGCGTCGGGTACACGGTGATCTGACGGAGCTGACGGGGCAGAGCAACCCCCTCCAGACCGTGGCCGAGCGCATCGTTGCGGAGACGGACGTCATCTGCTTCGACGAATTCTTCGTGTCCGACATCGGCGACGCCATGATTCTCGGGGAGCTCTTCGAACACCTCTTTGCCGGTGGCATCACGCTGGTTGCGACGAGCAACGTGGAACCGGACCGGCTTTACGAAAACGGTCTCCAGCGGCGTCGTTTCCTCCCCGCCATCGAAGCTCTCAAAGCCCACACCCGCGTGCACTGTCTCGACTCAGAGACCGATTACCGGCTGCGGGTCCTCGAACGGGCCGAGATCTATCACGTACCCCTCGATGCGGCGGCCGAGCGGAGTCTGTCATCGAGCTTCCACGCGCTGGCACCCGATACACCGGAGCAGGACGTGGTGCTCAACATCGAGAATCGTGACATCAAGGCGCGGATGGTGGCCGAGGATGTGGCCTGGTTCGAGTTCGCTGAGCTCTGCGAGGGGCCTCGCAGTCAGAACGACTACATCGAGCTGTCACGGATCTTCCACGCGGTGCTGATCAGCAATGTCCGGCGCTTCTCGTCCCGGGACGAGGATGCGGCCCGGCGCTTCATCTCCCTGGTGGACGAATTCTACGACCACAACGTCAAGCTGATTCTTTCCGCCGACGCCCCCATCGAGGATCTCTACGGGGGAGAGCGCCTGCGCTTCGAGTTCGAGCGGACCAAGAGCCGGCTCCTGGAAATGCAGTCCCACGAGTATCTCGCCAGGACTCATCTGGCTTGAGGCTGCCGGTGTCAGCAACACGGGAGTCTCCATGGGATCTGAAGCTCCGGGAGAATTCGAGGGACGGAGCGAATGGCGTGGCCAGGGCCGACCCGGAATCCACCAAAGCTGCCGCAAAGCCCCGTTTTCTCTGGCTTTTTCGGAAATCCTGGAACCCGATTATCCGGTTGTAAACGCCAAATCGCTCCGCTAAGATTCGCCCTCCAAAAATTCGGGGCCTCAGTGCCCTCAAAAAGCCCGCGGCTGGCCCTCGGACACGAGCCAAGCCAAGCGTTTAGGCAACGAAAGACAAAAGGCCCCTGATGAAGACCGTGAGTACCCGTCCGGAAGACGTCGACCGTTCCTGGTTCGTCGTGGACGCAGAGAACAAGACCCTCGGCCGCCTGGCGACCGAGATCGCAGCGCGTCTGCGCGGCAAGCACAAGCCCGAATACACGCCCCATGTCGACACCGGCGACTACATCGTGGTCGTCAACGCCGACAAAGTCCGCGTCACCGGCAACAAGTACAACGACAAGATGTACTACCGGCACAGCGGCTATCCTGGCGGCATCAAAGAGATGAATTTCAAGGACATGCAGGATCGGCACCCGGAGCGGATCATCGAGAAAGCCGTGAAGGGCATGCTGCCGAAGAACCCCCTCGGTCGGGCCATGTTCAAGAAGCTGAAGGTCTATGCGGGCGCCGAGCACCCGCACACGGCACAGCAGCCGCAGTCGCTGGAGATATAGAAGGGTCATGCAGAATTACGGAACAGGACGCCGCAAAACGTCGGCAGCGCGGGTGTTCATCACGCCGGGCAACGGCAACATTCAGGTCAACAACCTCGACCTCGACAAATATTTCGGCCGTGAAACGGCGCGAATGATTGTCCGGCAACCTCTCGAGGTGGCTGAGGTCACCGACAAGGTAGACGTGAGCGTTACGGTGCGCGGCGGTGGCAACTCCGGTCAGGCAGGCGCCATTCGTCACGGCATCGCCCGGGCCCTCGTCGAGCAGGACGAATCCCTGCGGGTACCGCTCCGCCGAGCCGGCTTCCTGACCCGCGACGCGCGCGCCGTGGAGCGGAAGAAAGTGGGGCTGCGCAAAGCGCGTAAGCGTCCGCAGTTCTCCAAGCGCTGATCTTTCTGTTACCGGCCGCCCTGCGCAACACTGCGAAGGCGGTCGGATTGTCTGCCAGGCGGGTGCCGAGCTCCGGGTTTTCGCCCCGCATTGACTTCTGGCGGTTCCAACTTCGGTAGTTTCTGGCGGCAAACGTTGGACGGTCCCCATTCAGCGTAGTTTCTCGGTGGCTCAGCCGACGGCGGCGAGAAGAAACTGTCTCTGCACGACCCGAAAAACCCGGGCGATCCGGACAGCTATGTTAAAATGGGATGTTTTCACCAATAGCGGGAGCAACGAGCTGTGAGCAGCAGCGAGCTAAACGCGGGCGCAGGAACTGAGCCCGGACCAGCCAGCGTCGACAAGACGGGCTTCAACAAACAACGACGCTATTTCCTCATCGGTGCCACGGCGGCCGTGGGCGGCCTGGGGGTTGTAGGGGCCGCGGTGCCTTTTGTGGCCTCCTGGATGCCGAGCGCTAAAGCCCGCGCCCTGGGTGCTCCGATCACCATCGATATTTCCAAGCTGCAGCCGGGCGAAATGCTCGGTCCCGTACCCGCCTGGCGCGGCCAGCCGGTCTTCGTGGTCAATCGGAAGCCGGAGGCGATCGAGATCCTCGAGCAGCCGAATGACAATCTGGCCGACCCGGATTCGCAGAACACGGCGCAGCAGCCTGCCTACGCGCAGAACCCCTGGCGCTCCAAGCGCCCGGAAATCGGGGTGTTCGTCGGGCTCTGTACGCACCTCGGCTGCTCGCCGAAATTTCACGGAGTCGTTCAGCCGGAACCTTTCGATCCCAACTGGCAGGGCGGTTTCTTCTGTCCCTGCCACGGATCGAAGTTCGACATGGCCGGAAGAGTAACGAAGGGTGTCCCGGCGCCGGACAATCTACCTGTGCCGCCCTATGAGTTCCTGAGTGACAGCGTCATTCGGGTAGGTGTGGACGAGGAGACTGCATAAGATGGCAGAAAACAGCGACGGCAAGGTGGCTTCTCCCCCGGGTAAGGGGTTCAGCGGCTTCATGAGCTGGGTAGACGAACGGTTCCCGCTGACGGAAACCTTCGAATACCACATGTCGAAATACTACGCGCCGAAGAACTTCAACTTCTGGTACTACTTCGGCGTGCTTTCCATGGTCGTCCTCGTGATCCAGCTGGTGACGGGCGTCTGGCTGACCATGAGCTACTCGCCCTCTGATGCCTTTGCATCCGTCGAATACATCATGCGCGACGTGGAATACGGATGGCTTCTGCGCTATCTCCACTCCACCGGCGCGTCGGCGTTTTTCGTCGTCGTTTATCTGCACATGTTCCGGGGGCTCATGTACGGCTCCTACCGTAAGCCCCGCGAGTTGCTCTGGCTCATTGGTATGGCGATCTTTGCGGTCCTCATCATCGAAGGTTTTGCCGGCTATCTCCTGCCCTGGGGCAACATGTCTTTCTGGGCCGGTCAGGTGATCGTCAGCCTCGTCGGCGCGATTCCGATCATCGGTCCTGACCTCATGGAGTGGGTTCGGGGTGACTTCCTGATGTCTGAGATCACGCTCAACCGCTTCTTCGCACTGCACGTCATTGCACTGCCGCTGATCCTCGTGATGCTGGTTTTCGTGCACATCGTGGCGCTGCACCACGTTGGCTCCAACAATCCGGATGGCATCGAAATCAAGGCCAGCAAGGACGAGAACGGTATTCCGCTCGACGGCATCCAGTTCCATCCCTACTACACGATCGGGCACGACCTGCCGGCGATCGTCGTCTTCCTGTTCCTGTTCTGCGCCGTCGTGTTCTTCGCGCCGGAAGGGGGAGGCTACTTCATCGAAAGGCCTAACTTCGAAGCGGCAAATCCGCTGAAGACACCGGAGCTCATTGCGCCGGTCTGGTACTACACGCCGTTCTACGCAATGTTGCGTGCAGCGACCTTCCCGCTCTTCGGACTCGACGCAAAATTCTGGGGGCTGATGGTCATGGCGGGTGCCATTGTCGTCCCCGCGGCGCTGCCCTGGCTCGACCGCTCGCCGGTGAAGTCCATCAGATACAAGGGACCGATTTCGAAGTTCATGCTTGCGCTGTTCGTCATCACCTTCTTCGTGCTCGGCTACCTCGGTACCGTAGCGCCGACGCCTGCTGCGACGCTGCTGTCGCAGATCGGTACGGCTATCTATTTCGCCTACTTTGCGTTGATGCCGTGGTACACGCGGATCGAGAAAACGAAGCCCGTTCCCGAACGGCTGACGACCTGAGCGGAGAGCATCAGATGGAGACGAACAAGAACGTGATTCGCGCAAGCGGTCTGCTCCTCGGGCTGATGCTGGTGCTGGCACTGCCAAGCACGCCGGCTCATGCCGCTGCAACCATCGATTGGCCCATGGATCCCATGACGCCGAATCTGCAGGACCAGCCGTCGCTGCAGCGTGGCTGGCAGCTCTACGTGAACTATTGCCTGGGCTGTCATTCGCTCGAGCACCAGCGCTACGAACGGACCGCCGACGATCTCGACGTGCCCCACGACATTGCCCTGGAGAATCTCGTGTTCACCGGCCAGAAGATCGGGGAACACATGACCACGGCCATGCAGCCGGAACTCGCCAAAGCGTGGTTCGGTGCGCCGCCCCCGGACCTGACGATGGTGGCTCGGCTGCGCGGGGTCGATTGGCTCTATAATTATCTGCGCACCTTCTATCGGGACGACAGCCGTCCCATGGGGGTGAACAACAAGATTTTCCCGAATGTCGGCATGCCTCACGTCCTGGAAAATCTGCAGGGCATTCAGCGAACCGGCTGTTTGCAGCTGCCGCGGATCGCGGCCAACGGCGGCGAAGAACGGGATCCACTGACGGGCGAGACGATCACGGAAGAACGCTGCGATCAGCTCGTGATCGAGGAAGGGACCGGTCTCCTGACACCGGAAGAGTATGACCAGGCGATCTTCGACCTCGTCAACTTCCTCTATTACACAGGGGAGCCGAGTCGCCTCGAGCGGCACCGGACCGGTGTTTTCGTTCTGCTGTTCCTGGTGATTCTGTTCGTATTCACCTACCTCCTCGGCCGGGAATTCCAGAAAGACGTCAAACACTGACGTCGCGGGGCCCTGGCACGCATGCCGGGGTCACCCACACCTCTCTAAAAGTACTCCATAAGGTTCAGCATGAGCGTAGTCACCAAGAGATCCTCCATGACGCTGTTTTCCGACGCACGCGATCATTACAGCCACCGCGTGCGTATGGTCCTCGCCGAGAAGGGCGTCACGGTGGATATCGTCGACGTGGATCCGTCGAACAAGCCGGAAGATCTCGCGGAGATCAACCCTTACAACAGTCTGCCGACGCTCCTCGACCGGGACCTCGTGCTCTACGAGGCCAACGTCATCATGGAGTACCTCGACGAACGCTTTCCACATCCGCCGCTGCTGCCGGTCTACCCGGTGCAGCGGGCGCTTTCGCGCCTCTGGATCACCCGGGTGGAACGGGAGTGGAGCACGCGGCTCGACGTGCTGATGGCAGGAAAGGGTCGGGAGACGGTGCTCACGAAGGCCCGCAAGGAGCTGCGCGAAAGCATCATCAGCATCGCGCCGATCTTCGGTGAGAAGCCCTTCTTCATGAACGAAGAGTTCACCCTCGTCGATTGCTGCGTGGCGCCCATCCTCTGGCGTCTCAAAGAGGTGGACATCAACCTGCCTGAAAAATCGACACGACCCCTGCAGAAGTACATGCAGGCCATGTTCGAGCGTGAAGGCTTCCGGGCCAGCCTGACGGAGACCGAGCTCGAGATGCGCGAGTAGCCGTTGCCTGCGCTGCCCAAGCGCCCTTACTTTCTGAGGGCACTCTATGACTGGATTGTGGACAGCGGCCTGACGCCCTATCTCCTCGTCAGCGCTGACTCCGATGCCGTGCAGGTGCCTCGGGAATACGTCAGCGAGGGCAAAATTGTGCTCAACGTGTCACCGGAGGCTATACGGGACCTCGTACTCGGTGACGAATCAGTGTCCTTCTCCGGACGTTTCGGCGGCAGACCGTTTCCCATCGCTATACCGCTGGCCAGCGTGCAGGCGATTTATGCGAAAGAAACCGGCGAAGGCATGATGTTCGAACCTGAATACGACGGCGCGACAGCCGACAATCAGGGACCGGACGATGAGCCGCCTTCCGACCCCTCCCCAGGCTCCCCATCTGACACGCCACCGGACGCTCCGCCAGAAAAGGCACCGCCGGGCGGTGGGCACCTCAAAGTCATCAAATAGTCGGGTCAGCCCGCCGAAAAGGCGTTTCTGATCCAGCGCAGGTCCGGGGTTGATACCGGTCCGCTGATGGCGACGACGTCGAAACGCGCCGGACGATCACGCAAGGCTCTTCGTTCCGCCGCATAGCGCTTTGCGGCATTGATCAGCCGGCGCCGTTTCTCTGCCGTTACGCTGGCCGTGGAGCCCCCGAAGCGGTCGCTGGCGCGGTAGCGCACCTCCACGTAAACGAGGACGTTGCCGTCCTGCATCACCAGATCGAGCTCGCCGCACTTGCGACGGAAGTTCCGAGTCAGCAGTTTGAGCCCTTGCGCCTTCAGGTGCCGGGCCGCCAGGTCTTCGGCCCAGGCGCCGCGCTCGTTCAGGGACCCGTCTCGCTGGCACCGCGCATGCCGTCTCCGACGACGACGCCCCAGGCAAGCAGACGCTTGAAACGCCCATCTTCCTCCGGGATCAGAAGACCGGTGCTGCCGAGCAGCGGCAGTTCCGGCACGGGCCCGAGGCGCTCGCTGAGGCGGTACGCATCGGTACCCAGGGCGACGAGGGAAGCGAAAGGATTGCCGTCCAGGCCGAGTGGCTCAGCCAGTGCGCCATGAACCCGGTCATCGCCGAGAAACCAGGGCAATTCGCTCACCTGAAATCCGGCAAGTGTGGTGAGCGCGCCGCTGCGCGTACGCCGGACTGCCTGCGAGCTTGCGTATACGGGCAGATCGTCGGCGAAATGAAAGCGCAAGGCGGGCACCAGGGCGTTGGCTTCGCCGTTGTCGATGAGGGCAACAACGGCGTCCACGTCTTCCCTGGCGCGCGGCAGGAACTCGAGCTCCGTGCCCAGCAGTGACGCAAGTTCGGACTTTCGCTCCTCGCTGCCGGCCACGTGCATGGCGGCACCAACAGCTTCCGTGATCGTGCGAACGTCCGTGAAGGGCTGCACGGTCAGGGCGAGGGGTGTTTTGTCTGCACCTGCGCTGGCGGGCTCCGTCAGGACGCGGCGAGCGCGCAGGGACCAGTCGTCGTAGTTATGGAACAACAATGCCCGGCTGACGTCGTCTGCTGCGAGCCGGGCGCGGATCGTTGCCGCTTCGTCCTCGATGGCGAGTCCCAGCTGGTGCACGTTGCCGGCAGCCGCTTCGTTTTCGTCGAGGTAGTTCAGCAGCAGGACGGGCAGCTCCGGATTGAGCGCGTTGAGCTCGCTTGCCGCCGACTTCTGCAGCGGGCCGATGATGACGTCGGAACCATCCGCGAGAGCACGCTCATAAAGGCTCCCGACGGGTTCCGCTGCGGTGTCGTAAATCGTGATGGTCCGCTTCGGTAAGGCCTCGGCGAGGAGAGCAGCGCTGATGAAACCGTCGCGGACGGCTTCTCCGGCGCGACTCAGAGCGCCGCTCACGGGCACCATGAGCGCAATACGCAGGGTCTCGGGCCGATCAGCCAGGGCGACTACGGCCGCTGGCGGCAGCAGGCCGGCGGGATGAGTGGGATTCGCGCGCTCCCAGCGACGGGCTGCCGTTTCGGCCTCCTCGAGGCTGAAGGCCGTGACCATGGCGCGATGCAGGTCCTGCCAGGCGTCGAGTTCCGTTGAGCGGGTTGTCCCAGCAGGGCGTTGCAGCGTCTCCATGGAAACGGTGGCGTTCAGGAGCGACCAGATCGCTTCGTTCTGCGCGGGATCGCCATCAGCGCTTTCGATCAGGTAGGTCAGGGCGCACTCGGGATCGGCTTCCAGCTGACAGACCCGGGCGGCGGCTCGCGCGTAGAGCGGAAGGTCGCCGTAGGCCGCGGGCACCTGATTCAGCGCGCTGCGGGCATCGGCCGGCGACAGGGCGAGGGCCGCTGAAAGCAGGTAGTAGAGGGGGAGGTCGGCTGGTTCCAGCCAGCCCGATTCTATGCTGCTCAGAGCCAGGGTGGCATTGTCGTCATCCCCTGCTTCGAGAAAGGCGAGCCCTGCCTGCAGATAGAGTGCAGAGGCCTGCGGCTCCTGGGCGCCGCGGGCACGCTCCAGCAGTTCTCCGGCGGTGCCTGCTTCTACAACGATGGGGGTCTCGACGACGTCTTCGGAGACCGGCGTTGTTGCGCATGCCCCAAGGACCAGCGTGAGCGCAAGCAGCAGCGAGGGCTGAATGAGACGCCCTTCATGGCGCCAAGTCTTTCCAGGGCCGCGAGCGTTGTGTTTACTGAGGCGGATCATCTGCGCTGGACCACCATGTCTCCGGAAGAGTTAGTGAAAGCGGGCGATGGGCTCGAACCCGGCACGCTCTATGTTGTTGCCACGCCTATTGGAAACCTCGGCGACGTCACCCGTCGAGCCGTTTCCGTCCTGGAGCAGGTAGGGTTAATCGCCGCGGAGGATACCAGACGGACGCTCACGCTGTTGAACGCCCTTGGCCTCAAAGCGCCGCGGACCCTTGCGCTCCACGAACACAACGAAGCGGCAGCCGCGGCGCAGGTCCTCGAGGTGCTGCGAGCCGGGGAGGCCGCGGCACTGGTCAGCGATGCCGGTACGCCGCTGCTCTCCGATCCGGGCTTTGTGCTGGTGCGTGCCTGTTACGACGCCGGACTGCCGGTCCGACCCGTGCCGGGTCCGAGTGCCGTGATGGCGGCCCTTTCCGTCTGCCCGCTCCCCACCAGCGATGCCTGTTTCGCGGGCTTTCTGCCGTCACGGGGAAGCGCGCGGCGCACCCGGCTCACAAAGCTCCTCGAGGCTGCCCGGCCCTTTGTCTTCTTTGAGGCACCGCACCGACTGAGGGGCACCCTCGAGGCACTCGAAAGCCTTGCGCCTGACCGGCAGCTTTTCCTGGCGCGGGAGATGACCAAACGTTTCGAGACCTATCTCGTGGGCTCTGCTCGCGCCATCGTCGAGCGGATGGACGCGGCGGAGCAATGGCGCGGCGAGGTGGTGTGTGTGGTGGAAGGGGCTGCGCTGGCAACGAATCCGGCCGAACAGGCTCGGGTCATGCGCATTCTCACCGCGGAGCTGGCGCCGGCGCAGGCAGCACGGCTCGGTGCCAAGGTGCTCGGCGTACGCAAGCAGGATCTCTATGGTCTTGGTTCCGGAGAGGATTGATTGCCTGTGCGCGGTGGGTCCGAGTGTGCGCGGAACCTTGCCAGGCAGGCGTATACTGATGTCTGAGCTGGCCAGACAATCGCTGGTCGTGTCACACGAGTGACCGACGAGAGGAAAGTCCGGGCTCCACAGGACAAGGGCGCCAGGTAACGCCTGGGGGGCGCGAGCCCACGGAAAGTGCCGCAGAAAGTAAACCGCCTAAGTCGCGATCTCTGATCGCGAACGGTAAGGGTGAAAGGGTGCGGTAAGAGCGCACCGCGCGCCTGGCAACAGGCGTGGCAGGGTAAACCCCGCCCGGAGCAAGGCCAAATAGGAATCCGCACGGTGTGGTCCGCATTGGATTCGGGTAGGCTGCTGGAGGTGTCTGGTGACGGGCGCCCTAGATGAATGATTGTCGTTGCTGCTTCGCTTGCGGAGCATCGATCACAGAACCCGGCTTATCGGCCAGCTCATTTTTTACCGCTCTTTCAGGTGCCGGATCCGGGCTCATGTCAGCCTCGCGTAACGTGGCGACAGGTTCGCTTGATCGGCCTGACAGCCAGGAGCGCGCAGACGTTGGAAACAGCAACAGTCTTTATTCCTTCTTTGTATTGCTTCCTTAATCCTTATACTCAAATCGTCTCATACTTAATGTAGTTTCTAGCTTGTTCGACCTACTCCACGGGAACTAACAATTATCCTCCGAAATCCACTCTGAAACCACGAAAAAACCCTTTGGAATCCGACAGTTAACGGGTTCGATGCAGTTGACAGGACTTCTTGCCACCCTATAGTGTCCGAAGTTGGCATTTTGTGGAAAAAAGTGGCAATCCAGGCGGTTGAGCCATCGTTGAAGGCGCCCCGAGGGGCCGCTCCGCCACCTACAGAGCCAGACGAAGTCAGAGGCAAGAGCGGGATTTACCCGCCACAACTGGAGGGGTCAGCGCGACGCCGGCAGGCGGCGCACGGGGATCATGTTTCGGGGCAGTAACACCGCGACACTCGACGGCAAGGGGCGTATGGCCCTGCCGACCCGTTTTCGTGAGTCCCTCATGGTCGGCTCGGACGGCAAAGTCGTCGTCACGATCGACATGCGGGAAAAGTGCCTGCTGCTCTATCCCCTTCAGGAATGGGAAATCGTCCAGCGCAAGCTCGAGGGCCTTTCCAACATGGCCGAGAACGCCCGGCGCCTGCAGCGGCTGCTCATCGGTAATGCAACGGACATCGACCTGGACGGCCAGGGGCGCCTGCTCTTACCGGCCCTGCTGCGGAACTTCGCAGAGCTCGAAAAAAAGGTGGTGGTCGTGGGGCAGGGCAACAAGCTCGAGCTCTGGAGCGAGCCGCATTGGCATGAGCGCACGACGAGCTGGCTGTCTGACGAAGCCGGTCTCGTGACGGATGGTGACGAGTTCACCGGTCTGTCCGTTTGAACACGCACACCCACGAACCGGTTCTTTGCAAGGAGACGATCGAGCTGGTGATTCCCAAGGCAGACGGGGTAGAGCAGGACGATGCCGTTTATGTCGATGCGACCTTCGGTCGCGGCGGACACAGCCGTGCATTGCTCGAACGGCTCGGCGACAGCGGCCGCCTGATCGCCATCGATCGCGATCCCGAAGCGCTCGCGGCCGGCGAAGAGCTGGCCGCAGAGGACCCGCGCCTGTCGATCCATCATGCCCGCTTCTCTGAGCTGGCGGGCGTCCTCGATAAGCTGCACATCGACGCCGTCGCCGGCGTCATCATGGATCTCGGTGTGTCTTCGCCCCAGCTCGATGACCCACAGCGGGGCTTCAGTTTTCGGGATGCCGGACCCATCGACATGCGAATGGATCCGACCTCCGGGGCGCCCGCGGAGCAATGGTTGAACAGTGCCTCCGCGGAGGAGCTGGCAAATGTTCTGCGTCGCTACGGCGAAGAGCGCTTTGCCGGCCGGATCAGCCGCGCCATTGTCCGGGAACGGCCTTTCGACGACACGCGGGCGCTTGCCGATGTCATTCGTCAGGCAATCCCCAGCCGTCCGGCGAAGGGTCGCGGCGGCGCGGGCAAGAGCGACGCCGCCACCCGGAGCTTCCAGGCCATACGCATCCATGTGAACGAAGAGCTCGATGAAATCGAGCAGGGCATCCGGGCCGCCTTCGCGCGGCTCGCGCCAGGTGGTCGGATCGCCGTGATCAGCTTCCATTCGCTCGAGGATCGGACCGTGAAGCGCGTCTTCCGTGCCTTGGCGGAGGGGCCCGAGTTGCCCCGGAACCTGCCTGTTCGGGCCAGCGACGCGGCGCCCGAAGGGCGCATCGTCGGCAAAGCCGTGCGGCCGGGCGATGCTGAGCTCACACGCAATCCACGCTCCCGGAGCGCGACGCTGCGAGTGCTGGAGCGGGCGGCATGAGCGCTCGACTCCTTGCCGGTTGGCTCGCGGCCCTTGCTTTCGTGGTCTGCTCCGGCGTCCAGGTTGCATTCTCCACGGAGGCCGTGCGGGGCCAGCATCGAACGCTGCAGGCATTGCAGGGTCGCCTGGATGCGGCCGTCGCCGTGTACAGCCGCCTGCAGCTCGAGCTGGCGGCCGTCGCCGCCTACCAGCAGGTTGAGCAGACCGCCGAGGAAGAACTCGGTATGACCTTCCCCGAAGACGTCACGCGGGTTGCGCGTTGATGGCCTGGCGGCATTTCACCCTGGTCGCCTTCTTCCTCCTGGCGGGGCTGGGGCTCGTGGCGCGCGTCGTTTACCTCAATGTCACGGAACGCCAGTTCCTCATCGACCAGGGCGAGCGGCGTTCCATCAAGTCCCAGGAAATCCCGGCACACCGCGGCGTCATCTACGACCGCTTCGGTGAGCCGCTGGCGGTGAGTACGCCGGTCATGGCCGTCTACGCCAATCTTCGGGAAGGCGAGCTCGAGGCGGCGGATCGACGTGCGCTCTGTGCGACCCTCGAGCTCGATTGCCAGCGCCTGCAGCGGCGCCTCGAGCAGCATCGCGGCAGCCGCTTTCTGTACCTGGCGCGCGGAGTTTCCATGGACGTCGCCGATGAGCTGGCCAGCCTCGATCTGCCGGGTATCGGGTTTCTCAAGGAATACCGGCGTTTCTATCCGGCCGGTGAAAGCACGGCGCACGTTGTCGGCCTGACGGACATCGATGACCAGGGTATCGAGGGTATCGAACTGTCCTTTGACGATCAGCTCCAGGGAGAGGCCGGCAGAAAGGTGGTTCTGAAGGACCGCAGCGGCCAGGTCATCAAAGAGCTCGACTACGCGGACCCAGCTCGATTCGGCGCAGACCTGACCTTGAGCCTCGACCTCAGGCTGCAGTTCCTTGCCTACCGCGAACTGAAGTCCGCCGTGCAGAGCCACCGGGCCAAGGCGGGCTCGCTGGTGATGCTCGACGTGGCAAGCGGAGAAATCCTGGCCCTCGTCAACCAGCCGGCCTTCAATCCCAATGAGCCTGTGGCAAGTCTCGAAGGGCTGCGAAACCGCGCGGCAACGGACATCTACGAGCCCGGCTCGACCATGAAGCCTTTTACGATCCTCGCCGCGCTGAAGAGCGGTCGCTACCAGCGCCAGACGATGATCGACACGTCGCCGTTCTACATCGGCCGTAAGCGCGTGCACGATCCCGCGGAGCGTGGTGACATCACCCTGGAAACGGCGCTGAAGAAATCCAGCCAGACTGCCATCGCCAGGGTCGCCCTGGATCTCGGCGAGCGGGCCGTATTCGACGTTCTGAGCGAAGCCGGTGTCGGCGAGTACCTCGGCACGGGCCTTCACGGCGAGGTGGTTGGCAAGCTCACGGACGATGGGCTCGAGCGACCGATTGCCCACACGACCCTTGCCTATGGTTACGGACTGGCGATCACGCCGCTGCAGCTCGCTGATGCCTACATGATGCTCGCCAACGGCGGCATCCGCCGGCCGGTCAGCGTGCTGCGCCAGGCGCAGGCGCCAGCCGGCTATCGGGTCTTCGACGAGCGTCTCGTGCGGCAGGTGGTGGAGATGATGGAAGGGGTGACCGCCCGCGGCGGCACGGCTCCCGGTGCGCACATTGAAGGTTTCCGGGTAGCCGGAAAGACCGGCACGATCCGCAAAGTGGTCGCCGGAGCTTATGACGACGGTCAACATGCCGCCTGGTTTGCCGGTATGGCGCCAGCGACGGCGCCGCGTATTGTCACCGTGGTGCTCATCGATGAGCCTCAGGGTGAAGACTTCTCCGGCGGCAAGGTCGCCGCGCCGGTGTTCGGCCGGGTCATGGCGCGCACCATGCATCTCCTCGGCATACCGCCGGACGCTCGCCCGGAGCAGGAGTTTGCCGGAGTGGGTGTCTGATGGGCGCGGCACTGATGCTCAGAGATCTTCTCGACGGATTCACGGTCAGTGCACCAGGGGGTGACCTGGCCGAAATGCTGTCGCTGCCGGTGACGGGTATCACAGACGACTCCCGGGCCGTGGCGCCGGGTGACGTGTTCGTTGCCGTGGCTGGGCAGGCGGCAGACGGACACCGCTATGCGAAGGCGGCACTCGAGGCTGGGGCCGTTGCCGTGCTCGCCGAACGCGACGTTGCCGAGGCAGCCGGCCCGGTTCTGCTTGTGGAAGACCTCAAGACGGCCCGGAGCGCACTGGCGGGCCGGGTGTTCGGCGATCCCTCGCAGCGGCTGACGAGTGTGGGTGTGACGGGGACCAATGGTAAAACCTCGATCGCCTGCTTCGTCGCTGAGCTGGCCGAGCGGCTTGGTGAGCCAGCAGGCTACCTCGGCACCATCGGCTGGGGACGACCTGGGGCGCTGGCGTCGAGTGCGCTGACGACGGAAAGCGCCATCAACGTGCAGCGCCGCCTTGCCGCACTCGAGGATTCGGGTTGCGCCTGGGCGGTCCTCGAGGTGAGCTCCCACGCCCTCGATCAGCACCGGGTGGACGGCGTGAGCTTCGACTTTGCCGTGTTCAGCAATCTTTCCCGTGACCATCTGGATTACCACGGCACCTTCGAAGCCTACGGTGCAGCCAAGGCCCGGCTGTTCCGATTCCCGGGCCTGCGCGGCACGGTGGTGAATGGCGATGATGGCTTCGGCCGCAGCCTGGCGCAGCAACTGGCGGGGAACGTGCCCGTATTCGTCTACGGCAGTCGTCCGGACGCAGACGTGCGCTGGTCCGATCTCGAGTTTCACAGCACCGGCGTGCGCGGGGCCCTGACCACACCCTGGGGTGCGGGATCCTTCGAGCTCCCGCTCTTTGGCGATTTTTCCGTGGCCAATGCGGTTGCTGCGCTGGCGGTACTTTGCGCGGCGGGTAAGCCTTTTTCCGAGGTCACTGCGGCCCTTGCCACGCTCACCGCCGTGCCGGGTCGCATGGAGTTTTTCCCGGGGCAGCGCACGCTGCTCGTGGACTATGCCCACACCCCCGATGCCCTGGAGAAGATGCTCCAGGCGCTCGCCCCGCACCGGCGTGGTCGCATTCTCTGCGTGTGCGGCTGCGGCGGCGATCGGGATCGAGGCAAACGCCCCGAGATGGCTGCCGCCGCCTGCGCCCATGCGGACGTGGTCTGGTTCACGAGCGACAATCCGCGCAGCGAAGAACCCGGTGCCATCATCGAGGACATGCTCGCCGGCGTACCGGCCGACGGCGTCGTCGAGGTCGAGGTCGACCGGCTGGCGGCCATCGAAGCGGCCGTTGCGGCTGCCGGTCCCGACGACCTGGTCGTGATCGCTGGAAAGGGTCACGAGGACTATCAGGAAGTTGCCGGTGAGCGGCTGCCCTTCAGCGACCGGCAGGTCGCAGCAGATCTTGCCGCCGGGCGGTCGCCGCGCCGGGAAGACATCGAGGAGAATCACTGAGATGCTGCTCTGGCTGACCGAATACCTGTCGCAGTACATCTCCGGCTTCGCGGTGTTTCAGTATCTGACCTTCCGGACCATGGTCAGCGTCGTTACGGCCCTGGCCATGTCGCTGCTCATCGGCCCCTATGTGATCGAGCGGCTCAGCCACTATCAGATCGGCCAGACCGTTCGTGAAGACGGTCCCGAGAGCCACTTCAGCAAGGCCGGCACGCCCACAATGGGCGGTGCCCTGATTCTCATCGTGATTCTCATCACCACGCTCGCTTGGGGTGACCTGAGCAACCGCTATGTCTGGACCGTGCTGCTCGTGACGCTCGCCTTTGGCGCCATCGGCTGGGCGGACGACTATCTGAAGCTCTCGCGCAAGAACAGTCAGGGCCTCATCGCCCGCTGGAAGTACTTCTGGCAGTCGGTGGCCGGCATCGCCGCAGCCGTCTTCCTCTATCAGACGGCGTCGCTGCCTGCAGAGACCGAGCTCATCGTGCCGTTTTTCAAGGAAGTGGCGATTCCCTTAGGCATCGGCTTCCTGTTTCTCACCTACTTCGTGATCGTTGGCACGAGCAACGCCGTGAACCTCACCGATGGCCTCGACGGGCTGGCGATTCTGCCCACGGTTATGGTCGGCGCTGCCCTGGGGCTCATCGCCTATCTCGTGGGGCACGTCGAGTTCAGCGGCTATCTGCAGATCCCCTACATTCCCGACGCCGGTGAGCTGGCCGTGTTCTGCGGGGCGCTGATCGGCGCCGGTCTCGGTTTTCTCTGGTTCAACACCTATCCGGCGCAGGTTTTCATGGGGGATGTGGGCGCGCTGGCCCTCGGCGCCGCCCTCGGCGTGGTAGCCGTCATCGTCCGGCATGAAATCGTGCTGTTCATCATGGGCGGGCTCTTCGTCCTGGAAACCGTCTCCGTGATTCTGCAGGTGGCCTCCTTCCGGCTCACGGGGAAACGCATCTTTCGAATGGCGCCCATTCATCATCATTTCGAGCTCAAGGGCTGGCCCGAGCCACGGGTCATCGTTCGTTTCTGGATCATCACCCTCGTGCTGGTGTTGATCGGGCTGTCGACGCTGAAGCTGCGATGAGTGCCATGACAGGACAGCGGGAACAGATCGTCGTTGGTCTCGGCGTCACGGGACTGTCCTGCGTGCGCTTTCTGGCATCGCGGATGGATCCGGCGCGGATCAGGGTCGTCGACAGCCGTGCGCAGCCGCCGGGACTCGAAACCCTCGAAGCCGAGTTTCCCCGCGTGCGTTGCGAGCTGGGTGTGAGCGCGGTGGATTACACGCAAGCCGAGCGCGTTGTATTGAGCCCGGGTGTCGCGCTCCATGATGCGCTGCTGGCAGGGCGATCGGCGTCGCTGCCCGTCGTGAGCGACATTGACCTCTTCTGCGAGGCGGCCACGGCTCCGATCCTCGCGGTGACCGGTACGAACGGAAAAAGTACGGTCACCTCGCTGGTCGGCCACCTGCTCAGAACGGCAGGCCGTAAGGCCGTGGCCGGCGGCAATCTCGGCGAACCGGCGCTCGATCTGCTGGATCAGGCGGCTGAGATCTATGTGCTCGAGCTATCGAGCTTTCAACTCGAGCGGACGGCAGCCCACCATTTCCGTGCCGCGACGATTCTGAATCTCACGGAAGATCACCTCGACCGGCATGGTGACATGGCCGCTTATCTCGCGGCGAAGCAGCGCATCTACCGGGATTGTGATCTGGCGGTGGTGCACCGGGGTGAGCAGACGACCTATCCACCGGCGGAGGTACCCTTCGTTTCCTTCGGCGACGATGCCCCGGTCTCGGCGAGCGACTGGGGCGTGCGCCAGGAAGGCGGTGAACGCTGGCTCGTTCGCGGGCTCGAGCCCGTGCTGCGTGCTGCGGCGCTGCCGATTGCAGGCACCCACAACGAGCAGAACGCGCTTGCGGCCATGGCGCTGGCTGCGGCTGCCGGGGCGGCGATCGAAGATCTTGCCCGGGGCGCACAGAGTTATGCGGGCCTGCCCCATCGCTGCGAACGGGTTGGCGAGCGCAACGGCGTGGCCTATGTGAACGATTCGAAGGCGACGAACGTCGGTGCCACGGAGGCGGCCCTGGCTGGCCTCGGTGCCATCCTCGAGGGTGATGGTCGCATCGTGCTCATTGCCGGTGGTGACGGTAAAGGGGCGGACTTCCGGCCCCTCAAAACGCTCGTTGGTCGGCACGTGCGGGCGTTGGTGCTGCTGGGTCAGGATGCACCGGCGCTGGCCGCCGCTCTGGGCAGCGTCGCCGATGTCCACGAAGTTGCCAACCTCGACGAAGCTGTCGCGAAGGCGGCGGAGATGGCCAGGCCCGGAGATCTGGTGCTCCTTTCACCCGCCTGTGCGAGCCTCGACATGTACCCGAATTTTGCCGCCCGCGGTGAACACTTCACGCGCGCTGTGGAGGCACTGGCGGCATGATCGAGCGGCTGGACACATCGCTGCTCCTCTGCTGGCTACTGATTCTGGCGCTCGGTACCGTCATGGTGACTTCCACGGGCATTGCCGTGGACCCGGCGCTGCTGCCCAGGCAGGTGGTTTTCCTGCTCCTGGCGCTGGCGGGCTTCACGGTGGTCATGCTCATTCCACTGGTCTTCTGGCAGTCCGTCTACCGGCTCGCCTGGCTGGCGGCTGCCGTGCTCTGTTCCCTGGTGCTCGTGCCTGGTATCGGTCTTGAAGCGAACGGCGCCCAGCGCTGGATCCCGCTCGGCGGCTTTACCCTGCAGCCGGCCGAGACCGCGAAGTTTTTCCTGCTGATCTACCTTGCCGGCTACCTGGCGCGGTTCCA
Source organism: Pseudomonadales bacterium (assembly GCA_965230005.1). Classification (GTDB taxonomy): domain Bacteria; phylum Pseudomonadota; class Gammaproteobacteria; order Pseudomonadales; family Azotimanducaceae; genus SZUA-309. The sequence goes on along the minus strand of OZ245934.1, from coordinate 2,553,452 downwards.
CGAAGAAATCGCCGACGACACGCTGGCGCTCCTGAAGCCGCTGGCGATGGTCGGGATGGTCGCCGTGCTGCTGCTGGCGCAGCCGGACTTCGGTACCGCCGTGGTGATTCTTGCCGCCGCGTCGGCGCTCCTGTTTCTCGCCGGCGCCCGTTTGCGCCACTATCTGCTCATCGCCCTTGTCGGGCTCTCGGGCCTGACGCTGCTCGTTTATCTGGAGCCCTACCGCATGGCGCGGGTGCTCGGCTTTCTCGATCCCTGGGCGGACCCGAACAACGGCGGCTATCAGCTCGTACAGTCGCTCATCGCCTTCGGCCGCGGTGAAACCTTCGGTCTCGGTCTCGGTGAGGGCATTCAGAAGTTCTACCTGCCGGAGGCGGAAACGGACTTCATCTACGCCGTTGTGGCGGAAGAGCTGGGTCTTGTCGGAGCGGTACTGGTCATCGCGCTCTTCACCTACCTGGTGCTCCGGATGCTGCGCGTCGGTCGCCAGGCTCTGGAGCAGGAGCAGCGCTTTGCCGCCTATCTGGTTTATGGCGTGGCACTCATGCTCGGCTTTCAGGCGCTGGTGAGTTTCGGTGTGAACACGGGCGTGCTGCCCACGAAAGGCCTCACCCTGCCCTTTGTCAGCTACGGTGGGAACAGCCTCATCGTCTGTTGCGCCATGCTCGCCCTCGTCCTCCGAGCGGCCTGGGAGGCGGAAAATGGCTGAAGTCAGCGCCTATCAGGTCCCGGAGATGGGCAGGATCCGACGCATCCATTTCGTCGGCATCGGCGGCACAGGCATGTGCGGCATTGCCGAGGTGCTGCTCAACCAGGGCTATGCGGTGAGCGGATCCGATATTCGTGCTTCTTCGGTGACTGAACGCCTCGAGAAGCTCGGCGCGACCGTGCGCATCGGCCACGGTGCGAAGAACGTCGCCGGGGCAGACGTGGTGGTCGTGTCGAGTGCCGTCACGGAAGACAATCCGGAAGTCGTTGCAGCCCATGATGGGCGGGTGCCCGTGGTGCCGCGGGCCGAAATGCTCGGCGAGCTCATGCGTTACCGCCACGGCATTGCCGTCGCCGGCACCCATGGCAAAACCACGACCACGAGCCTCATTACGAGCATCTTCCAGGCGGCGCGCCTCGATCCGACCTTCGTCATCGGCGGGCTCCTGAACAGCACCGGCAGCAACGCACAGCTTGGTCTGAGCCGCTACATCATCGCCGAGGCGGACGAGAGCGATGGTTCGTTCCTGCAGCTGAAGCCCATGTCTGCGGTGATCACGAACATCGATCAGGACCACATGGCGACCTACGGCCACGACTTCACTACCCTGAAAAACGCATTCATCGAGTTCGTTCATCAGCTGCCGTTTTACGGCTCCGCCGTGCTCTGCGCCGAAGACCCGGAAACCCTCGGGATCCTGCCGGCGCTGTCCCGACCCATGCTGACCTACGGTTTCAACGACGACAGCGACTTCCGGGCCCGGGAAGTGCGGGTGGAAGGAGGCCGCTGGTACTTCGAGGTGCACCGTCCGGAGCACCCGGTGCTGGCGGTCCGCCTGGCCATCCCCGGTCGGCACAACGTGCTGAACGCTCTCGCGGCCATTGCCGTAGCCACCGACGAGGGCCTCGAAGACGACGCCATCGTTGCCGGACTCGAGGAGTTCAGGGGCGTCGGGCGACGCTTTCAGATCAGTGACGGCGTCCGGCTCGGCGACAAGACAATCACCGTGGTCGACGACTACGGCCATCACCCGACGGAAGTGGATGCAGTCATTGCAACAGCCCGGGACCTCTGGCCCGAACGGCGCCTGCTCATGGCCTATCAGCCGCATCGCTACAGCCGTACCCGCGATCTCTATGATGATTTCGTTCGCGTCCTGTCCGGCGTCGATGCGCTGGTCTGCCTCGAGGTTTATGCGGCCGGGGAGGCGCCCATTGCCGGCGCCGATGGCAAAGCCCTCTGTCAGGGCATCCGTCAGCGCGCCAATCTCATTCCGGTGTTCGCGGAAGACCCGGAAGAGGCTCTCTCGATTTTGGCGGATCTGGTCGAGGCCGACGACGTGGTGCTCGTCCAGGGGGCCGGTAATGTGAACCGGATTTCCAATGTGCTCACGGGGGTCGCCGATGGCTAAGTTCAGCGCGGCCGCCACGTTTCTCTTGCTGGTCCTGATGGCCGGTTTCGTCTATCTGCAGCTCGATCAGCCCGTTACCCGGGTGAACGTGACAGGTCAGCTTCTGCCGGAGGAACGCCAGGCCATCGAAGCCGCCGTGCTGGAACACCTCAATGGGGGCATTCTCTCGGCGGACCTCGATGCCCTGCAGGCCGGCATCCTGGATCTGGCCTGGCCCCGGGCCGTGGCCATACGTCGCAGCTGGCCCGGAACCCTTAGCCTGGAAGTCGAAAAGCCCGCGGTAGTCGCCCGCTGGCAGGATGCCTATCTCGCGAGTGACGGCAGAGTCGTGCATCTCCCCGTGGGTGTACCCGGGCTGCCGCGCCTCGACTGCGCCGTCGCCGAGCCCAGGGACGCCATGGAGATGTTCCATCGCCTGAGCGAGGCGGCCGAAGCCGCCGGGCTTTTCATCGAGCATCTCGGGGAGAACGCCTTTGGTGAATGGCAGGTGCTCGTCAGCAACGGTTCGGTCCAGAGGCTGCCCGTGCGGCTCGGTGCCGAGGCGGTGGACGAGCGGCTGGATCGATTCCTGCTCGTTTTCCAGGAGCACCTGAGCGCCCGCGCGACGGAGATTGCCGCCATTGATGCCCGCTACCACAACGGCATAGCCGTCAGCTGGCAGGAGTCGGATGCCTCACTGCTGGCGGCGGCGGGCGAGAACGCCTCGGAGTCGATCTAGGGAACGGCATATGACAGAGCAACGTACGGATAAGGCATATGGCCTCTGACAACGAATTGAAGCGGGTGGTGGGCCTCGACATCGGCACCAACAAGGTGGCTGCCATCGTTGCCGAGGTCACGCCCGAGGGCGAACTCGAGATCATCGGCATCGGCTCGCATTTCTCCCGCGGCCTGAAGAAAGGCGTGGTGGTGAACATCGAGTCGACGGTGCAGTCGATTCAGCGCGCCGTGGAAGAAGCGGAGCTCATGGCCGGCTGTCAGATCGATTCGGTTTATGCGGGCATCGCCGGCAGCCACATCCGCAGCATCAACTCCCACGGCATTGTCGCGATCCGCGACCGGGAAGTGCTGCCGCAGGACATCGAACGGGTCATCGACGCCGCTCAGGCCATGGCGATCCCCGCCGACCAGAAAATCCTGCACATCCTGCCTCAGGAGTACGTCATCGACACGCAGGAAGGGGTCAAGGAGCCGCTCGGCATGTCCGGTGTGCGCCTCGAAGCGAAGGTGCACCTGGTCACCTGCGCGGTGAACGCGGCGCAGAACATCGAGAAGTGCATCGAACGCTGCGGCCTCAAGGTCAACGACATCATTCTCGAGCAGCTGGCCTCCAGCTACTCGGTCCTCACGGACGACGAGCGGGACCTCGGGGTCTGCATCGTCGACATCGGTGGGGGCACCACGGACATCGCCGTCTTCACGGACGGCGCCATCCGGCATACGGCGGTGATACCCATCGCCGGCGATCAGGTGACGAACGACATCGCCATGGCGCTCAGAACACCGACGCAGAACGCCGAGGAAATTAAAATCAAATATGCCTGCGCGCTGACACAGCTTGCCCGGCCCGACGAAACCATCAAGGTTCCAGGGGTCGGTGACAAGCCAGCCAAAGAGCTATCGCGGCAGGCGCTGGCCGAGGTTGTCGAACCTCGCTACGACGAGCTGTTCACCCTGATTCAGGCTGAACTGCGCCGGAGTGGCTTCGAGGATCTGATCGCGGCCGGGATCGTGCTCACTGGGGGAGCATCGAAGATGGAAGGGGTGATCGAGCTGGCGGAAGAAATCTTCCACATGCCGGTCAGTCTGGGCTCGCCGCGGGATGTGGCGGGTTTGAAGGACATTGTCAGAAATCCCGTGTACGCCACCGGCGTAGGCCTCCTGCAGTACGGCAGGGAACGGGAGGAAGAGCAGCCGAAGCGCGGAACCGGTCTGCGGACGGGTGGGGCTTTCGCCCGCCTGAAAAAGTGGTTCGGCGACAATTTCTAGTCAGGAGAAACCAGATGTTTGAATTGGTAGACAGTGCACCCCAAAGCGCCATCATCAAGGTGGTCGGTATCGGCGGCGGTGGCGGCAATGCGGTCCAGCACATGCTGGCCAAGCAGGTAGATGGCGTCGACTTCATCGCCGCCAACACAGACGCACAGGCTCTGAAAAGCTGTGAAGCGAAGACGGTGCTGCAGATTGGCAGCTCCATCACCAAAGGCCTGGGTGCCGGGGCGAACCCCGACATCGGTCGGCAGGCGGCGCTGGAAGACCGGGACCGGCTCGGCGAGGTTCTTGCCGGCGCCGATATGGTGTTCCTCACGGCCGGCATGGGCGGCGGCACCGGTACCGGCGCTGCACCGGTGATCGCCAACGTGGCCAAAGAGCTGAACATTCTCACGGTGGCCGTAGTCACCAAGCCCTTCAAATTCGAGAAGCGCACGGACGTGGCCGAGCGGGGGCTGCAGGAGCTGCGCGACACCGTGGACTCACTGATCACTATTCCCAACGAGAAGCTGCTTGCCGTTCTCGGCGAGCGTACGAGCATGCTCGACGCCTTCAGTGCCGCGAACGACGTGCTGCTCGGCGCCGTGCAGGGCATCGCCGATCTGATCATTCGCCCGGGGATGATCAACGTCGACTTCGCAGACGTGCGGACGGTCATGTCGGAGATGGGCATGGCCATGATGGGCACCGGTCGGGCAACCGGCGACAACCGGGCCCGGGACGCTGCGGAAGCGGCCATCCGCTCGCCGCTCCTCGAGGACGTTGATCTGCACGGCGCCCGGGGCATCCTCGTGAACGTCACCGCAGGGCCGGATCTCAACATCGGCGAGTTCACCGACGTCGGCAGCATTGTCGATGACTTTGCCTCAGACAGCGCTACCGTGGTCGTCGGTACGGTCATCGACGAAGAGCTCACCGACGAGCTGAAGGTCACAGTAGTGGCAACGGGGCTTGGCGAGTCCGCTGGTCCCACGCTGGTCTACGACAAGCCGGAAGACGAGCCGGCTGAAATCGAAGTGCCAACGGCCAAGCAGGACTGGAATCACTACGACCGTCCCGCGTTCCAGCGCCATAACACCGCGCTGCAGCAGGACAACCTGGCAGAGGATATGCAGACGGATCCTGACTATCTCGACATCCCGGCGTTTCTCCGTCGGCAGGCCGATTAGGCGGGAAAAAACGGGCTTTATGGCGGGAAACAAAATGTAACAAATTTGTGATCTGCCGCCATATTTAGGGGTTGACCCCTCTGCTACCATGCCTCGCGCTGCAGGACCGCAGACCCCTGCATCGCGAGGCTTTTTCGTCTTCATTATTGGGAAAGGAGCCACAGCGGCGAACCCGCGTCGAGTGTTAAGCCGACGTTAAGGTTGAGGGGATTAGGGTCAGCATGCGGCTTCGCTGGCGCGGCATCGTGAGATGCGCGACCTCGTGGCCGACCCGGATCGAACTGAACGACTCGATAACAACGATAAAGAGCTGACCCCACAAGATGTCTACCGCCCTCCTGCAGAGAACTCTGAAAAATGTCATCCGCGCCACCGGCGTTGGCCTTCACACGGGTGAAAAGGTCTATCTGACCCTGCGTCCGGCCCCCGTGGATACGGGCATCGTCTTTGTTCGTACGGACCTCGACCAGCCGGTCACGATTGCGGCCCGGGCGGACAACGTGGGCGACACCACCATGGCAACAACGCTCACGGACGGTGTTGTGAGCATTTCCACCGTAGAGCACCTCATGTCGGCGCTCGCCGGGCTCGGCATCGACAATGCCTATGTGGATGTCAGCGCACCTGAGCTGCCGATCATGGATGGCAGCGCCGCACCGTTTGTGTTTCTGCTGCAATCAGCAGGCATCGAAGAGCAGGACGCGCCGAAAAAGTTTCTGCGCATTCTCAAGCCGGTGAGCTACAGCCACGGCGACATCACGGCAGAACTGGCGCCCTACGACGGTTTCCGCATCGAGTACACGCTCGAATACGATCACCCGGTCTTCGATCACCACAAGCGCCGGGCAGCGGTGGAATTCTCCAGCATGGCCTTCGTCAAAGAAGTCAGCAGAGCCAGGACTTTCGGATTCCTTGCCGACTATGAAAAGCTCCGCGCCATGAATCTGGCCCGCGGCGGCAGCCTGGATAACGCCGTGGTCGTCGACGATTACCGGATCCTGAACAACGAGGGTCTGCGCCAGGAGGACGAGTTCGTCAAGCACAAGATCCTCGATGCCATCGGCGATCTCTACCTGCTCGGGCACAGCGTCATCGGGGCGTTTTCCGGATACAAATCAGGCCACGGACCCAACAACGAACTTCTGCGCAAGCTCCTGGCGACGGAAGGCGCCTTCGAAGTCGTGACCTTCGACAGCGCCGACGCAGCCCCGATTTCCTTCTCGCGCCCTGCTGTTGCCGACTGACACGCCCCCGCACGGCTGAAAGCCCCCGAGGCACCCCGAAACTTGAACCGCGTCACCTTTTTGCGGGTGATTCTGTCGCCCTCGTCTCATTCGGGACGGGCACTGGCCTGGATAATGGTAAAACGATGTCGCGTCCGATGCCGTGATGGCCTGGAAATCGGCGCTGGACGCGAAGCGCGGCAGGAGTATTTGCACGCTGCCGTCACGAGGATGGGCTTAAGGTGCGACGCGAATCTTGAGTTCCCTGGCGGCCTGGAAGGTGGCCAGCGGAGTGAGCTTCTCGAGAATTTCCGGCGCCAGAAACCGCAGCTTCGTGGCGCTGGGTGCGTTGCGGCAGGTGACGTAGATCACGCTGCCACGGACGTCGCTGACCTGGCAGGTGTTCTTCAGAGAATCTGGCAGCACAGCGCGTAGCTCGGCGGTCCAGCTTTCCTGGTCTGCCGCCTGCCGCAACAGACGTTGTAATGGAGTAAAACGCTGGTGGCGTTCGCTGAGCAGTTCATTTATCTTGTTTCGGGACACAAAGTTGTCTCGTTTCAGTCAGTTAGGCTTCGCGCAGGGTGGCTTGGAAACGAAGCACTGGCCGGCATTGAACGGGTTAGTGCGGTGCTGACGGACGCACGAGGCGTGCGGCAAGCACCGAAGAAGGCGTGGTGCAGAATGCGTGACGTCTTCCTGATAACGAATAACAGACCTCGAGGCGCATTGCGACCACGAGGCAGGACACTGAAGGACACTTTGAGCACCGACAGGACTTCGGGCTGGTCATGGCTGCCCCACGGATTCTATGGATTCCGTGGATCCCGCGTTGCCGTGACAACACGCTTGGTTCCAGGGTCGGTGCGCCGACCATGAAGATCATCCTCCTCGACGAGAAAGGCAGCCAGCGCGCCCTGCGCCTGTCGCGGCCCCTGTTGCTTGCTGGTGCGGTGAGTTCGGCATTGATGCTGTCGCTCGCCGCCGTGCTCCTTGGAACCACGCTCGAGCGGCCGACGATCGACGAGCAGGAGCTGGTCGAATGGCGCGAGCGCCTCGAAGTCCAGCAGGCGGAAGTCGATTCCATGCGGCAACGCTCGGCGGCTGAGACTGCCGCCGTAGGCCGGCAGCTCGCTCAGATGCAGGCCCGGCTCCTGCGCATGGAAGCCCTGGGCGCTCGGGTAACGGAAGTTGCCGACCTCGATGAAGGGGAGTTTTCCTTCGATGATCCGGCCCCGCAGGGTGGCCCGGTGGCGGGAACGCTCTCAGTCCCGGACGTATCCGATCTGCAGGCCAGCATGGACGAGCTTGCCCGGGGCCTGAAGGCCCGGGAGTCGGAGCTCGAGGTGCTGGAATCCATGCTCCTCGACCGGGACATCCGGGATGCGAAGGTCATCGCCGGCCGACCGGTTACCTGGGGCTGGATGTCCTCGAAGTACGGCCAGCGTCTCGATCCCTTTACGGGCAAGTCGGCCTGGCACGCGGGCGTCGATTTTGCCGGCAAAGACGGCTCCGACGTGATCGCCGTTGCCGGTGGCGTGGTCACCCACGCCTCGAAACGCTATGGCTACGGCCTCATGGTCGAGATCACGCACGGCGACGGATTCGTCACCCGCTATGGACATCACGCCGATATCCTGGTGAACGTTGGCGACATCGTGAAACGGGGCCAGGTGATCGGAAAGATGGGCTCCTCCGGCCGCTCCACGGGCCCACACGTGCACTTTGAAGTGCTGAAGAACGGCATGCACGTGGATCCGGCCCGCTACGTCGCCCGTCGACGCTAGCAGCCTCTCCCCAAACGCCCTCAACCCCGCTGTCGCAGACACCTCGCCAAGGGCAGTCCCCGGCAAGGGCTTACTCTGGCTGAGGCCGTCGTCCCGGAAGCTTTCGGGAAAAACGGGTAAACTGCCGCCGCAAAATTCTGTCTTACCCCCTGGAACCACCGGAATTTCTGTCTGATCGTGTTCAAGAAGCTATTTGGAACCAAAAACGGCCGCGAGCTGAAGCGTATGGGCAAGATCGTTGCCCGAATCAACGATCTTGAAAGCGAGTACGAGGGGCGCTCCGACGAGGCGCTCCGCGGCGCTACGGACGAGTTCCGAAGCCGCATCGAAGCCGGTGAAAGCGTTGATGCGCTGCTTCCGGAAGCCTTTGCTGCAGTGCGGGAAGCCGGACGCCGGTTCATGGGCATGCGCCACTTCGACGTGCAGCTCATCGGCGGCATTACCCTGCACGAGGGTCGCATTGCCGAGATGCGCACCGGTGAAGGCAAAACCCTCGTCGCCACGCTGCCGGCCTATCTGAATGCGCTGTCGGGCCAGGGTGTGCATATCGTCACCGTCAACGACTATCTCGCCCGCCGGGATGCAGGCTGGATGAGCCCGATCTACGAAGGTCTGGGTCTGACCGTTGGTGTCGTTCAGTCCGGTCAACCGCCCGCGGAGAAACGCGAGGCCTACGCGGCGGACATCACCTACGGCACCAACAACGAATTCGGCTTCGACTATCTCCGCGACAACATGGCCTTCACGCTGGAGGACAAGTATCAGCGGGATCTGCACTACGCCATCGTCGACGAGGTGGACTCGATTCTCATCGACGAGGCGAGGACGCCGCTCATCATTTCCGGGCCGGCAGAGCAGTCCACGGAACTCTACAAGAAGATGAATCTCCTGGCGCCGAAGCTCTCTCAGCAGGAGTACGTGGAGCGGACGCGCTTCGACGTCGAGGAAGAACCGACCGGCGACTTTGTCGTGGACGAAAAGAACCGGCAGGTGGAGCTCACGGAACTCGGCCACCAGAAGGTGGAGGAGGAACTCATCCGCATGGGTCTCCTCGAAGAAGGCGACAGCCTCTACGGCGCGACCAACCTGAACCTTCTGCATCATGTGCACGCGGCGTTGAAAGCCTATGCGCTGTTCAAGCGCGACGTCGACTACATGGTGACGAACGGTGAAATTGTCATCGTCGACGAGCACACGGGACGTGCCATGCCGGGCCGGCGCTGGTCCGAGGGCATTCATCAGGCCATCGAGGCGAAGGAGAAGGTCCAGATCCAGAACGAGACGCAGACGCTCGCCTCGACGACCTTCCAGAACTACTTCCGACTTTACGCGAAGCTGGCTGGCATGACGGGCACCGCAGACACGGAAGCGTTCGAGTTCCGGCAGATCTACGGTCTCGACGTGGTGGTGATTCCGACGAACACGCCCATGGTCCGCGACGATCAGAACGACCTCGTCTATCTGACGATCGATGAAAAGTACGATGCGATCGTCGAAGACATCAACGAGCGGCTGCAGAAAGGGCAGCCCGTGCTGGTCGGCACGGCGTCCATTGAAAGCTCGGAACGTCTGTCCGCGGAGCTGAACAAACGGAAGATCCAGCACAACGTCCTGAACGCCAAGCAGCATGAGCGTGAGGCGGACATCATTGCGCAGGCCGGGCAACCGGGCGCGCTGACCATCGCCACGAACATGGCCGGCCGGGGCACGGACATTGTCCTCGGCGGTAACTGGGAAGCGGAGCTCGCGCAGCTCGGCCATCCCAGCGAGGAACAGCAGGCGGCCCTCAAAGCCGAGTGGCAGAAGCGCCACGACCAGGTCATTGAAGCCGGTGGTCTGCATATCGTGGGTACCGAGCGCCACGAATCCCGGCGCATCGACAATCAGCTGCGCGGCCGCTCGGGTCGTCAGGGTGATCCCGGCTCGACGCGCTTTTATCTCTCCATGGAAGACAACCTCATGCGAATCTTCGCCAACGATCGGGTCCGGGGGCTCATGCAGTCCATCGGTCTCGAGGACGGCGAGGCCATTGAGCACCGCATGGTGAACAACGCCATCGAGAAGGCCCAGCGGAAGGTCGAAGGCCACAACTTCGACATCCGCAAGAATCTCCTCGAGTTCGACGACGTCTCGAACGATCAGCGCCAGGTGATCTATCAGCAGCGTCGCGATCTCATGGCCACAAACGATATCTCCGAGACCATCGCGGGACTCCGGGAAGAGGTGCTCTACGATCTGATCAGCGAGTACATCCCGCCGCAGAGCATCGAAGAACAGTGGGACATCGAAGGCCTCGAACAGGCGCTGGAAACGGAATTCGCCTCGAAGCAGCCCGTCGCCGCCTGGCTGGCGGAAGACGACTCCCTCAACGAGGAGAGCCTGTCGAAGAAGATTCTCGAGCAGGTGGAGACCGAATACGCCGCCAAGGAAGCCCTCTGGGGTGAACGCGGCGTGGACATGCGGATGGTCGAGAAGCAGGTGATGCTGCAGATCCTCGACCAGCGCTGGAAAGAACATCTGGCCACCATGGATCATCTGCGCTCGAGCATTGGTCTGCGGGCCTATGCGCAGAAGCAGCCGAAACAGGAATACAAACGGGAGAGCTTCGAGCTTTTCCAGGAACTGCTCGGAAACATCAAGCGCGATGTTGTCCAACTGCTCTCCCGGGTTCAGATTGAAGCCCCGGAAGCGGTGGAAGAAGCGGAACGGAAACGTCGGGAAGCTGCCGAGGCGCGCATGCGTTTCACCCATGCGGAGTCATCCGCCCTGAACAACCCGGACGCGGCGCCCGCTGCTGCCGGAGCCGGCACAGGACCAGCGGGTGCTGGTGCCCCGCAGGCCCAAGGGGCTGCCCAGGCGGAAAATGGCCGGGTAGAAACCTTCGTGCGCGAAGAGCGGAAAGTCGGTCGCAACGAACCCTGTCCCTGCGGCTCCGGGAAGAAGTTCAAGCAGTGCCACGGCAAAGCGTCCTGAGTCATGGCTGTCAATCTGCCTGAGCCGAGCGGGCTGCTGGCAGTACCGGGCGTACGCCTTGCCAGCGGTGCTGCCGCCATCAAAGCCGCCGATCGCGACGATCTTGCGCTCCTCGAGTTTGCCGAGGGCACGGCGGTGGCCGGTGTTTTCACGCAGTCGAGCTTTCGGGCACCGCCGGTTGTCATTGCGGAAGCGCGCATTCGTGAGGGTCAGGTCCGGGCGCTACTCATCAACAGTGGCAACGCCAATGCAGCGACGGGAGAACCGGGTCGCGAAGATGCCCTGACGCTCTGCCGTCGGGTAGCGGAAAAGCTGGAGATGCCCGAGGCGAGCGTGGCGCCCTTTTCAACGGGGGTGATCGGAGAGCGGCTGCCCGTGGACGCCATGCTGCCTGTCATCGATGGCCTTCCGGACAGTCTCAGCGGTGATGGATGGCTCGAGGCGGGTCGCGCCATCATGACCACCGACACGATCCCCAAGGTATGCAGCGCCCGGGCAGAAATCGACGGTCAGCCGGTAACCGTGAGCGGCATGGCAAAAGGGTCGGGCATGATCCGGCCGGACATGGCAACCATGCTTGCGTTCCTGGCAACGGATGCAACCGTCAGCCGGGATTGCCTGCAGGCGCTCCTCACCGAACTCTGCGCCGAGACTTTCAACGCCATCTCCGTGGATGGAGACACGTCCACCAACGATGCCTTCGTGCTTGCGGCAACCGGGGCGAGCGCTATGGCGCCCATCGACGATCCACGCAGTCCCGCGGCTCAGGCTCTGAAAGCAGCTCTGGCGCCGGTTGCTCTGGCGCTTGCGCAGGCCATCGTCAGGGATGGGGAAGGTGCTACCAAGTTCGTAACGATTCGCGTCAGTGGCGGTCGGACCGTTGCCGAGTGTCGGGAAGTGGCCTTTACGGTCGCCCACTCGCCACTCGTGAAAACGGCACTTTTTGCCAGTGACCCGAACTGGGGACGGCTCGCCATGGCCATTGGCCGGGCCGACGTGCCGGGTCTCGATCCGACGGGAGTGTCGGTGCGTTTCGACGATGTCGCGGTGATGACGTCCGGGCTCGTTGATTCCGGCTATACGGAAGCAGCCGGTGCGAGCGTGCTTGCGCAGGACGAGTTCACCCTGGCCATCGACCTTCAGCGCGGCGACGCGCTGGCCGAGGTGTGGACGTCCGATCTTTCTTACGAGTACGTGCGCATCAACGCCGAATACCGCACCTGACTGAGCAACGCCGTGTGGGCGATCAGTCGCCGTCGACTTCCGAGGAGAGCAGATCGTCCGTCTGCGCATCACCGGGAATGGCATGCTGTTCGTCGGCCCAGGCGCCGAGATCGATGAGGCGGCACCGTTCAGAGCAGAACGGTCGATCCGGATTGCTCTGGGTCCATTTCACCCGCTTGTTGCAGGTCGGGCAGGTCACGATCCGCGGTGTTCGGTCGGTCATTGGTCGGCGCCTGCGAGGGCGAGATAGTCCGCATGGAGCCGTTGTACTTCCCGGTCGAGATGATCGAGGCCCTGATCGTTGACGATGACGTCGTCAGCGGCGGCGAGTCGTTCCTCACGGCTCGCCTGCGCGGCCATGATGGCGCGGACCTGAGCTTCGGGATTGTCATCCCGGGCCATGGTGCGCTCGAGCTGCAGCTGCTCCGGCACATCGACCACCAGCACCCGCTGGCAGATTGACGTCTGGCCGGTTTCCACGAGCAGCGGGTGCGCCAGCATGGCGTAGGGCGAGGCGGCGCTCTCGAGTTCTTCGGCGATGTAGGCGTTGATGAGCGGATGCGTCAGCTGCTCGAGCCAGCGACGTTCGCTTTCATCCTCGAAGACGAGCTTGCGCAGGGCTGCTCTATCGAGTGTGCCATCGGCGGCGATAACGTTGCTGCCGAAGTGCTCTTCGATGGCGGCGAGGGCCGGGCGGCCGGGCTCGACGACAACCCTCGAAGCGATGTCGGCGTCGACGACGCGGATTCCGAGGGCCTCAAAGCGTTCGGAAACGGCGGACTTGCCGCTACCGATTCCGCCGGTGAGGCCGATGACAAGTTTGCTCATGGACCGGGCTCCAGTGCGGCCCGCAGTTGCAGGAATCGGAAATCAGGCCGCGAAAAAAGCAACCACCGTATCACGGTTGATGAGGCAAACCCATCCAGCCACCGCCAGGAAAGGCCCGAAGGCGATTGGCTTGCCGTTCTCGCGACGGCCCATGATTGACGTGACGGCCGCATAGATGAGACCGGACAGGGCGGCGATCAGGATGGCTCCCGGAATGATCTGCCAGCCGAGCCAGGCACCGATGGCTGCCAGCAGCTTGAAGTCACCATAGCCCATGCCTTCTTTACCGGTGACGAGTTTGAAGGCCCAGAACACGCTCCAGAGAATGCCGTAGCCGACGATGGCGCCGATGAGTGCCGAATGGAGATCCACCAGTGCACCGGTGCCGAAGCCGTCGCTCATGTTTACCACGATGCCCAACCAGAGCAGCGGCAAGGTCAGCTGGTCCGGGAGCAGCTGTGTGTCGAAGTCGATGAAGGTGGCGGCGATGAGCACCCATGTGAACACGGAGGCTGCGAGACCGAGCCAGGTGAAGCCGAAGGTGGCGAGTACAGCCAGCGTCATGACCGCTGTGAGCACCTCGATGGCCGGGTAGCGGATAGAGATCGGCGTTCGGCACTCACCGCAGCGGCCCCGCAAGAGGAGCCAGCTCAGCACCGGGATGTTCTGCCAGGCCTTGATCTGCGTCCCGCAGGCCGGGCAGCGGGAGCGGGGTGTGGCGAGATTGAAGGTCTCTTCGCTTTCGTCCGGCGCTTCCAGCTCGAGAAAGGCTCGAGCGTCCGCCTGCCACTGACGGTTCAACATGACCGGCATGCGATAGATCACGACGTTGAGAAAGGAACCGACGCAGAGGGCCACCCAGATTGCGGCTACGAGTCCGATCCAGCCGAAGGTCAGCAGAAGTTCTGTGCCGGTCACGAGTCCCTGCGTGATCTGATGTGGGGTAAGTGCCTGCCCGAGGCAGGCCGTGCTTTAGCCGCCGACGACCGCACCCAGCTGGAAGATCGGCAGGTACATGGCGATGATCAGGCCACCAACCAGCACGCCGAGCACGGCCATGATCATGGGCTCCATGAGGGCGGTCAGGTTGTCGACGGCGTTGTCGACCTGCTCTTCGTAGTAAGTGGCCGACTTGTCGAGCATATCGTCCAGCGCACCGGCTTCCTCACCGATCGCAACCATCTGGATGATCATGTTCGGAAACACGCCCGTGGATTTCATGGCGAAGTTCAGCTGCTGACCGGTGGAGACGTCGTCGCGGATCTTGATTACGGCTTCCGTGTACACCTGGTTTCCTGTGGAGCCGGCAACTGAGTTCAGTGCATCCACAAGCGGCACGCCAGCTGCGAAGGTCGTCGACAGCGTTCGTGCGTAGCGGGCAACGGAGGACTTCTCGATGATCGATCCAGCGATCGGCGCCTTCAGAGCCAGCCGGTCGATGGTGTCACGGAACTTCTTCGAACGTTTTCTCGCGCCGATGATGCCGCCGACTATGGCAGCGATGGCAACGACGATAACGAGCCACCACTCCTGGGTGAACTCAGAAATACTGATGACCATCTGCGTGAAGGCGGGTAGCTCAGCACCGAAGCCCGCGAAAACTTCCTGGAACTGGGGCACTACCTTGATGAGCAGAATGCCGGAGACAATGAAGGCGACGCAGAGAACGGCAATGGGATAGGTCATTGCCTTCTTGACCTTCGCCTTCAGGGATTCGGATTTCTCTTTGTAGGTAGCGATCCGGTCGAGCATGGTTTCCAGCGCACCGGATTGCTCACCGGCGTCGACCAGGTTGCAGAACAGCTCGTCAAAATAGAGTGGATGTTTGCGTAGGGCAGCTGCGAAGGAGCTACCGCCTGAGACGTCGTTGCGCACGGCGCGGATGAGTTCGGCCACCTTCGGCTTGTCGAGTCCATCGGCAACGATGTCGAACGCTTGAACCAGCGGTACACCGGCGCGCATCATCGTTGCCATCTGTCGGGTGAAGAGGGCAACGTCGGCGGGCTTTACGCTGCCGCCGCCTGACAGCGAGAGGCTTTTACCCTTCTTCCTGACTTTGTTAGCGACGATACCTTGCCGGCGCAGCTCAGCTCGGGCAATGGACGGGCTCGAACTGGTGATCTCGCCTTTGGTCTTCTTACCCTGCTTGTCAGTTCCTTCCCAGAGGAATGTCGCACTCTCGGCCATGGTCTACTTCCTGTCGGCTCTTTCTTGCTGGCTTATCGCTAGTGACCGGTAGTTACCCGGTTGCACTCTTTCAGACTGGTCACGCCCTGGAGCACTTTCATAAGCCCGGAGCGGCGTAAATCATTGAAACCCAGCTTTTTTGCCTGGGCAGCCAGCTGCATGCTGTTGCCGTCTTCCATGATAATACGTTGCATCTCTGGCGTAATTTTAACTACTTCATAGATTCCGACTCTGCCCTTGTAGCCGTCTTTACACTTGCTACAACCGCCATCGGCAGGTGCAAAGAGTTCAACCTCGCCCTGTAGGTCTTCTTCTGTAAAGCCTTCTGCCAGTAGCGTTTCTGTCGGGACGTCCATGGCCTCTTTGCAGTTCGCGCAAAGGCGACGCGCCAGACGCTGAGCAATGATCAGATTGACACTCGTGGCCAGGTTGAAGGCAGGCACACCCATGTTGCGCAGACGGGTCAGCGTTTCAGCTGCCGAATTCGTGTGCAGCGTGGACAACACCATGTGACCGGTTTGCGACGCCTTGATGGCGATCTCAGCTGTCTCCAAGTCCCGGATCTCACCGACCATCACCACGTCGGGGTCCTGGCGCAGGAAAGAGCGAAGAGCGGAGGCGAAATCGAGCCCTACCTTGTGATTCACGTGCACCTGGTTGATGCCTTCGAGGTTGATCTCCACCGGATCCTCGGCGGTGGCGATATTCCGCTCCTCCGTGTTCAGAATATTGAGGCCCGTGTAGAGCGTTACCGTCTTACCGCTACCCGTGGGACCGGTGACGAGGATCATCCCCTGAGGTTTGTGTATGGCTTCGAGCAGCATCTCCTGCTGTACGTCTTCGAAGCCCAGGGCTTCGATGCCCATTTTTGCGCTGCCGGGATCGAGGATCCGGAGCACAATCTTCTCGCCCCAGAGGGTCGGCAGCGTGTTGACTCGAAAGTCGATGGCCTTCGTTTTCGACAGCTTCATCTTGATCCGGCCGTCCTGAGGCACCCGGCGCTCGGAGATGTCGAGTTCAGCCATAACCTTGAGACGCGCGGCGAGTCGCGTGCCGAGGTTCGCCGGTGGTGACGTCACCTCGTGCAGCACACCGTCTGTCCTGAAGCGGACGCGATAGCTGCGCTCGTAGGGTTCGAAGTGGATGTCGGAGGCGCCGGTCTTAATGGCGTCCAGCAGCATTTTGTGCACGAAACGAACGATCGGCGTGTCGTCGGTGCCGGTCGATCCGTCATCCTCGGCTTCGGCGTCGTCGTCGCCGGCCTCGAGGTCGAGGTCCATGAGGTCGTCGTCTTCCAGGTCACCGAGCCCGCCGTCTTCGGCGGCGCTGAGGTACTGTTCGATGATCGTGCTGAGCTTGTCGTCTTCAACCAGCACGGCTTCCGTCGACACGCCCGTATGGAACTTGATCTCGTCCAGTGCCTGGAGGTTGGTCGGATCAGATACCGCAACAAACAGCCGTACGCCGCGACGCACGAGTGGCAACGCATGGTGCTGGCGAATCAGGTTCTCTTTCACCAGGTCTCTGGGAATGGCATCGAGGTCGAAAGCGGCGAGGTCCATGAAGGGGACGCCGAATTCTTCGGACGCGCTGGCCGCGATCGTGCGGGCTTCAGCGTGACCGTTCTGGACCAGATAGCTGACGAAAGGAACGCCGTTTTTCTTGGCTTCCTCTGTCGCGGAAAGCGCGGTATCGGTCGGGATGATGTTCTCTTCGACCAGGCGTCTTGCCAGACCGTTGAGGGGTACGGGTTCAGAGGCCATCAGGCGTGCAGTCCTTGTGCTGAACTTATCTGTCCAAGGAGCGCCACCTTACAGGCGGCTACGTTCGCAAGTCTATTCGTGGATCACCGAACCCTCGATAACGGGATCACAGTTTTGTCAGGGCTCTTTCTGCATCATGACGGCCGTTGGAGGAGGCCCGTCCGTGTGGCGGCGCCCACATCGCCTGGCGGTGGCTTGTGAACCTCGAACCGGACTCGTAAGGCGGGACCTCGATGCGCTTTTTAGTGCCGTAGTTGGACACACATTGAAAGCGCAACCGGATGACGGAGAGCGTCAGCTTGTGACAGCAGTCAGCAGGCGGAGGCGATCGAGGCGGCGGCGTGGATCCGGATCGGGGACACCTGGAAGATTCCCGGTGTCCAAGAGCGAGGCGCTAACTCTCTGACTTTAAAGGGCTTCTGGAGGAAGCAAAGGTGTGAGCGACGTTTTAAACGGTTCTGGCACACGGATTGCACCCCTCATCAGTGACTCGCGGCGAGCCTCGGCAGCCACGTTTTGACTAGAAGTTTTACACTGTGAATGACGGAGTAACGTTCAAAATGAAAAACACGATTCAGAAGGGTTTCACCCTGATCGAACTGATGATCGTGGTAGCCATCATCGGTATCCTCGCCGCTGTCGCGCTGCCGGCTTATCAGGATTATATTCGCAACGCCAACATGGCCAAGGTAAGTTCTCACTACGATGAGGCGGTCCGCTACGTGTCGAACGAGATGCGTCGCGTTCAGGCCGGTATGGCGATGGGCACGATGTGTGCCATGGGTTGCCCTACCAACCCGGACACCGAGCTCAACCAGGCTAGCGTTCTTCAGCGTCTCAACGGTGAGAATGCACTGGCACCGAACGGCACGGCTGCATACGCGGACGCGGCGGGTGCTGCAGATACCGGTGTGGTTGGTGTGACGCTCACGACTGGTACGCCCACCGCCGGTACCCTGGTCTATACGATCCAGTACAACGCCTACCTCGACCTTCTTGGCGATACCGCGACGCTGCGATGGATCGACATCTGATCACTGCGCCTAGTGATACTTGATCGATCATAAGGGGCCCAGTGGGCCCCTTTTCATGTTCTGAAAGGAAAGTGGAATGCAGAACAAAGCGCACGACCCAGCTTTGATTCAAGTGAGTGGATTCACGCTGCTCGAACTGATGATTGTCGTTGCGGTCCTCGCGATCATCTCAGCCATCGCGTTGCCCGCCTACACTGGATACGTCCAGTCGTCTCGAGAGGCGGTCCTGATCAACAACATCAGTACCATTGAAGTGTTCCAGGAGGACTTCCGCCTCCGGACCGGCGCCTATCTGACGGTGGCGGCGGATGCAGCAGCGATCGAAGCCGCCATCGACTGGGAAAACGAAGGTGATGAACCGGGTACCACCTACGCTATCGCTGCTGGCCCCGGCGGTTCCTATCAGGTCACGGCCACGGGCCCCGACGGCACATCCGTCTGCCTGCAGCTACCCGATGGCGTTCGCTGCTGATCTTCACGGATTGTGAAAAAGCCGGTATCCTGCGCCGCCTCGAGCGAGAGCGCCGGAATAGCTCAGTTGGTAGAGCGACTGATTCGTAATCAGTAGGTCCGCAGTTCGATTCTGCGTTCCGGCACCATTCGCTGAGTGAGACGAAAATGATGTCTCTACGTTGTCTGGGTGTTTCGCTTGGCACGGTCCTGTTGTTAAGCGCAGTTGCAATCCTTTTTATGCTCGATGCACCTGTTGAAAGGCCGGTGGACCTGAGCGGGACCTATGATGCAGGCACCCTTACTCCCCTCGAACGCCCGGCCGGGTTCGGTGACCAGCTCGAAATAGACCCTTCGAGTAGAGTCGCTTCGCGCCTCCTCGCGTACACCACCACTGAAGCCATCGAGTCTTTGGAGGCTGTCTCCCACGATCTCGGGAAAACCCACGCAATGATCAATGGCAGACTCCGGTCGTCGATTATTACCCACCCTGAAAACGGTCGCCTGCCGCCGCTTACTGCAGATGCTCGAATCCGCCTGGAGCGGAAGATAGAAGCTGCTCGCCTCGCAGATTCGGGCGGATCAGCCTGGTGGCTGAATACTCACACAGGCCCCTACGATGGACCTGAGGACAGGCCCTTGCAGGAGCGCTGCCTCCTGGACGGTGTCGGCTCCGCGGGGCCGCCAGCGCTACCGGCGAAATACAACAACATCAAACGTATCGTTCAGACCAAGGACGCGGTGATTCTCGTCAATGAGATGATCCACGATGCGCGCGTCATACGGCTCGGTGGGGTGCACCCGCCGATGAACATTCGTCGCTGGCTCGGCGACTCCATCGGCTGGTGGGAAGGGAGCACGCTTGTGGTGGAAACCACCAACTTCCGTCGGCAGCCTGGCCTCTTCATGGCGACGGAGAACCTCAAGGTTATCGAGCGATTCAGGCGCAGCGACGAAGGCTCTCTCCTCTACAGCTTCGTTGTGGAAGATGAGACCGTTTGGGAGGAGAGCTGGTCGGGGGAGTACCTCTGGCGCTCTACGGATCAGAAAATGTATGAATATGCCTGCCACGAAGGCAACTATTCGCTCGCAGGAATACTCCGTGGCGCCCGGGCTGCTGAGGCTGAAGCTCGAAGTGTCGGCGAGGCGTCTGATCCATCAGCAGCTTCAGAAGGCATGAGGCCACCCGGCACCGAGAGGAACAGCACCGATTGATCGGCTTTCCGCAGGGCCAGCAGTGCCAGCGTATAGCGCGTGCCGAAGGCGAGGAAGATGTAGTCCCCCAGCTCGCCGCCGTGGCTCTCCAGAAATCCATCCAGAAAGGGTGTGATCGCGTCCCTGCGCTCGAGTTGTACTGTAGACAGACCATCGCGGTCCGGATCAATGTGTTCGGGGGAAAAGGGCTCATAAAAGCTGGCCAGCGCCCGGATCGGAGTCCGCTTTTCCATCGCAGAGCCCCTGATTGCTGATTGTTCCTGTGGATCCTCGGGCAGACGAACGCTCAACCATTTGGGATTTCCCGGGAATTGAGTCAGATCCGGCACTGGCACCCCCACTTCCAGATAGTCGGCCTCCGTCATGCTGTAGAAACCCCCGTCGGCGAAGACAATGGCGATGGGCCGTTCCATGTAAACCACCCAGACGCCGGCGGCCAGGCAGATCGCCTGAAACGTACCGATGATCGTGAGATCGCGCCTGAGTTCGCTTTTCGGTTTTGCCTTGTTGAATACCACCAGGGTCAGCACCGGCCCGAGAACGAGGTCGACGAAGGCAACGATGCGGATACCCTGCCAGCCGCCATCGCTGGTGAAAAAGAAGTCCGGATACCAGTGGAAAAGAATCAGGTAGCCAATGATCGCGAACACCAGGAGGCTGATGCCGAGATGAATGGCGAAGGCGCCGAAGCGGTTCATGGTCTGTCCTTTGCGCTTCCAGTCTTCAGGGTGAGGGCCGCCATCCGGACGACCCGAGTCAGCGTCGTCAGCCGCTCGAGGCCGTCATCCGCATGGAGAGGTCCATGGGGGTGACGGCTTTCGTCAGCTCACCGACGGAAATGTAATCAACCCCGGTTTCGGCAACTTCGACAATGGTCACATTATCGATGCCTCCGGAGGATTCGAGTTCGATCCGTCCCCGGCCGAGTTGCACGGCTTTGTGCGTCTCTTCGATCGTGAAATTGTCGGCCATGGCAATATCCGCCCCGGCCTCGATGGCCTCCGCAAGCTCATCGAGACTTTCTACTTCCACCTCTACTTTCAGCGCCGGGTTCAACTGTCGAGCCCGCTGCACGGCAGGGCCGATGCCTCCGGCGGCGGCGATGTGATTTTCCTTGATGAGAAACTGATCGAAGAGGCCGATCCGATGATTGCTGCCACCGCCGCAGCGTACGGCGTACTTCTGGGCCAGACGCAGACCGGGCACGGTCTTCCGCGTGTCGAGGAGCCGCGTGCGCGTGTGGGCGATGAGGGACGCGAACTCCGCGGTACGGGTGGCGGTGCCGGAGAGCAGCTGCAGGAAATTCAGCGCCGGGCGTTCTGCCGTGAGCAGCGCCGCCGCCGGTCCGGACAAGGAAAACAGCACGTCGTCGGCACCGACGGCATCACCGTCGCTGACCGCTGTGTCGACGCGGATGTTACCGTCCACCTGGGCGCAGACCTCGAGGACCCAGGGCAGGCCGCAAACGACGCCGGCACTGCGGGTAATCACCGTCGCCTCGGCAGCGGTACTCGGGTCGATGAGGGCGGCAGACACATCCCCCGAGCCCACGTCCTCGGCGAGGGCGGCGCGCACGTTGTCGCTGATGGCCGCCTGAAAGCTGGCTTCGTCGATGCCAGTTGGCAGGTACTTCATAGGGTGCGGCTGTCCTGTATCCGTGGGTGCGGGGAAGGTATAAAACACTACGGTGCAGCCCCTGCCAGGTAAAGACCGGGGCACTGCCGTCCTGTTTGCTGACTGGAGAGAAGGGACGCCTTGCGGGTATCCGAAGACCATCGCCTGCTGCGCACACGCCAGCGCAGCTCCCCGAACCGTAACGCGCGGCCCGATCCCACGGATCTCAGCCTCGTCATCCTGCACAACATCTCGCTGCCCCCAGGGGAGTTCGGGACCGGCTGCGTGGAAGCGCTGTTTCTCAATCGCCTCGACGTTACCGGAGACGAGAGGCTCGCGGACCTGGAAGGCGTGCGGGTGTCGGCGCATCTGTTCATCGACCGGCGCGGCCGCACGACGCAGTTCGTACCATTCAACGAACGCGCATGGCACGCGGGCCTATCGAGCTGGCGGGGCCGGGAGGGGTGTAATGACTACGCCATCGGCATTGAGCTCGAAGGGACCGATAGCCGCCCCTACACCCAGGCTCAGTATGGGCGCCTGCAGAAGATTCTCGAGGCGCTGCTCGAACGTTATCCCGGTCTGTCGCGGAGTGCGATCGTTGGTCATCAGGAAGTCGCCCCTGGACGCAAAACCGATCCCGGACCGGCCTTCCGCTGGCGGGATTGCCTGGACGGACTCTGGTGAGCGCCCGCATCGGCGTCGATCTCGGCGGTACCAAGATCGAGGGCATACGTCTGGAGGGGTCCAGCGTTGCTGAAGGCCTGCGACGGCCGACGCCCCGCGACGACTATGAGGCGACCCTCGATGCCATCGACGAGTTGGTCCGGGACCTCGACGGCGGGGACGGGGCGACCGTGGGCATCGGCACGCCTGGCAGCTGGCTTGCCGGACCCGGGCGGATGCAGAACTGCAATTCCACCTGGCTGAACGGCCGGCCCCTGCTCACGGATCTGATCGCACGGCTTGGCGGGCGGGTGCGTATCGCCAACGACGCAGACTGTTTTGCACTCTCCGAGGCGAGCGATGGCGCGGCAGCTGCTGCGGGGACGGTGTTTGGCGTCATCCTCGGTACCGGCGTGGGCGGCGGCATCGTCATCGACGGTCAACTGCTTCAGGGTCGCAATGGTCTTGTGGGCGAGTGGGGGCATACCCCGGCGGTTGCCGTGGCGGACAGTCTCAGCGGCCGGACCTGCTACTGCGGCCGCAGCGATTGTGTGGAAACACACCTGTCCGGCCCGGCCCTGCACCGCAGCCATGAGACGCTCTTTCCAGGGCAGGATCGGCGCCCCGCCGATGCCGCCGCGATCTATGCGCTGGCGGAGCTCGAGGCAGCGCCCACTGCCTGGTATCACCCCTTTCTCGAAGGTGACCGTGAACCGCCGTCAGCCGCCGAGGTCCTGCTGGCCAGAGCACGATCACTCGAAGACCCCATGGCGCAAGCACGACTGACCCTTCTGCTCTGGGCCCAGACGCTCGCCGCGAACCTGGCGGCGGTCGTGAACCTCCTCGATCCCGACGTCATCGTGCTGGGTGGCGGGCTCTCGGAGATGCGGGCCCTGTATCCGATCGTCCGGGAACTGATGGCGCCGCATGTGTTCGGAGAGGTATTCGAGACGACGCTGACGGCCCCCGCTTACGGTGCCGCAAGTGGCGTCCGGGGCGCAGCCTGGCTCTGGCCAGCCGATGGCTGATCGGGCGTTTCGGCGATCACCGGGGCCCGATAACGCAGAAAAGGAGATCCCGTACAGCGCCCGGCGCGGCGGCTCATGAGATAATGCCCGTGGCCCGGGATCAGAGGCCGGCGAAGCAAACCCGCGATCAGAAGTTAAGGATCAACTATGGCGTACCCGCGCGAACTGACCGACTCGGACCCGAGCGAAACCCGGGAGTGGCTGGACTCTCTCGAGTACGTGCTCGAGAACGAGGGCACGGATCGGGCGAACTTTCTCCTCGAGCGCCTCTCGTCACGGATGACGAAAACCGGCGCCCGGCTGCCCTATACGATCACCACCCCCTACCGGAACACGATTCCGGCGAGCCGGGAAGCCTTCATGCCCGGCGATCTCTTCATGGAACGGCGCATCCGTTCCCTGATCCGCTGGAATGCGCTGGCCATGGTGGTGCGCGCCAACAGCCGTCCGGGCGAGCTTGGCGGGCACATCTCGTCCTTCGCTTCGTCGGCGACCCTCTACGACGTCGGCTTCAACTACTTTTTCCGGGGACCGACGAACGACCACGCCGGAGATCTGATCTATTTCCAGGGACACGCGTCCCCGGGTATTTATGCGCGGTCCTATCTGGAAGGGCGCCTCTCGGAAGCGGAGCTCGATAACTTCCGGCAGGAGGTCGGAGGGCAGGGCCTGTCGTCGTACCCGCATCCCTGGCTCATGCCCCACTACTGGCAGTTCCCCACGGTCTCCATGGGCCTGGGCCCGATTCAGGCCATCTACCAGGCCCACATCATGAAGTACCTCGACAGCCGCGGCCTCGTTTCCCGCGGTGACCGGAAGGTCTGGGCGTTTCTGGGTGACGGTGAGTGCGACGAGCCCGAATCCCTTGGGGCCCTGTCCATGGCGGGCCGGGAGAAGCTCGACAACCTGATCTTCGTCGTCAACTGTAATTTGCAGCGCCTGGACGGTCCCGTGCGTGGCAACTCGAAGATCATTCAGGAGCTCGAAGGGTCCTTCCGCGGCGCCGGCTGGAACGTGATCAAGGTGGTCTGGGGCCGGCTCTGGGATCCCCTCTTCGCCAATGATGACCAGGGCATCATGCAGCAGCGCATGAACGAGGTGGTCGACGGCGAATACCAGAACTACAAGGTCAAGGGCGGCGGCTACACCCGCGAGCACTTCTTCGGCAAATACCCGGAACTCGCGGCCATGGTCGAGAATCTTTCCGACGACGACATCATGCGCCTCAATCGCGGCGGCCACGATCCCTACAAGGTTTATGCGGCCTACCACGCAGCCGTGAATCACACGGGCGAGCCGACGGTGATTCTGGCGAAGACCGTCAAAGGTTACGGCATGGGAGATGCCGGCGAGGCGGAGAACGACACCCACCAGGTGAAGAAGCTCAACCTCGAAGGACTGAAGCATTTCCGCGATCGCTTCGACATCCCGCTCACGGACAAAGAGCTCGAAGACATTCCCTTCTACCGTCCGGCTGCCGACAGCCCGGAAATGAAATACCTGAAGGCGCAAAGGGAACGCCTTGGTGGCGTTCTGCCGAAGCGGGTCGTCGCCGCGGAGACGCTCAAGGTCCCGTCGCTGTCCACGTTCAAGACGCAGCTCGATGGGACCGGCGACCGGGAAAACTCCACGACCATGGGGTTCGTGCGCTTCCTGGCGACGCTGCTTCGGGACAAGTCCATCGGCAACCGGGTGGTGCCCATCGTTCCGGACGAAGCGCGGACTTTCGGCATGGAAGGCATGTTCCGACAGCTCGGCATCTACTCCTCGGCCGGACAGCTCTACGAGCCGGAGGACTCTGGTGAGATCGCCGCTTACCGGGAAGCGAAGGACGGTCAGGTGCTTGAAGAGGGCATCAATGAAGCCGGTGCATTCTCAGCCTGGCTCGCTGCGGCGACGTCCTACAGTACCCATCAGTACACGCTGATCCCTTTCTACATTTATTACTCCATGTTCGGCTTTCAGCGCATCGGAGATCTCGCCTGGGCGGCCGGCGACAGCCAGGCCCGCGGATTTCTCCTCGGCGGAACTGCCGGGCGTACAACGCTCAATGGTGAAGGGCTCCAGCATCAGGACGGCCACAGCCACGTGCTGGCATCCACGATCCCGAACTGTGTTGCCTACGATCCCTGTTACACCTACGAGCTTGCGGTGATTCTCCGCGAAGGTCTGCGGCGCATGGTGGAAGAGCATGAGAGCGTGTACTTCTACGTGACGGTCATGAACGAGGCCTACGTGCAGCCGCCGATGCCCGAAGGCGTAGAGGACGACATTCTGAGGGGCATGTATCGGCTGCGCCGTCTCGACGGTGATGGCCCGGCGGTCCGGCTGCTCGGTGCCGGCACGATCCTCCGGGAAGTGGAGGCAGCCGCCCGCTGGCTCAATGAGGAGCAGGGTCTGACCGTGGAAGTCTTCAGCGTGACCAGCTTCACGGAGCTCAGCCGCAACGGTGACGACGTGGCCCGCTGGAATCTGCTCAACCCCGAACGGGATCCGAAAATCAGTCATGCGGCAGAACTGCTGGCGGGTGATGCGCCGGTCGTGATTTCCAGTGACTACATGAAAGCCCTGGCGGAGCCGCTGCGGGGCCAGATCGACGCTGACGTGCATGTGCTGGGTACCGATGGTTATGGGCGCAGCGATACCCGGGAGCGGCTCCGACAGCATTTCGAGGTGGACCGTAACTTCGTGGCTCTGGCGGCGCTGAAGAGCCTTGCGGATCAGCAGAAACTGCCGGTGGAGGCGGTGGCAAAAGCCCGGGATGCCTTCGGCATCGATCCGGAGAAGGCCAATCCGCGTCTGATCTGACGCGCTTTTGAAACGCGAACCGCAAGAGACACTGATAAGGACGGCGTAAGTGGCACAGGAAGTACGAATCCCCGACATCGGCGACATCGACGAGGTCGAAGTCATTGAGATCTGCGTTGCCGTGGGTGATGAAGTTGGCCCCGACGATGCGCTCATCGTCATCGAATCGGACAAGGCCTCCATGGAAGTCCCGGCGGGCATGGCCGGCACCATAGCCAGTGTCGACGTTGCACTCGGCGATCAGGTCGCCGAAGGCGCCCTGGTGGTCACCCTGGAGGGCGCTGGCGCGGCAACGGCCGCGACGCCGACTCCGGCCCCGGCATCCGACGCGGAAGCAACCTCGAGCGAGCCTGAAGCCCCGGCGGTGGTGCCTGAGCCGTCGCCTCCGGCTCCGGAAACCGACAGCGCCGCCGAAGCTGGCAGCGCTGCATCGAGCGGCGTTACGGCGGAGGTGGAAGTACGGGTTCCGGACATCGGCGAGGCGAGCAACGTGGAAGTCATCGAGGTTGCCGTGAGCGCAGGCAGCGAGGTGGCCGCCGATGATCTGCTGGTTGTAGTCGAATCGGATAAGGCGTCCATGGAGATTCCCGCGGGACAGGCGGGCATCGTCAGTGCCGTGCACGTTTCCGTGGGATCGGAAGTGGAAGAAGGCACGCTGCTCGCGACGATCAGCAGCACCAGCGCAGCACCCGCCAGCAGCGGGGGTGCCGGGTCCAGCGCTCAACCGCCACAATCGTCAGCCCCTGCGGAAGCTGGCAGTCAGGCGGCTGCAGCGCCGATAGCCGCTGCACCGAAACCCGCCCCGGCGGCTGCACCAGCGGCGCCGTCGAACGCAGCGGATGGAAAAAGCGTCTACGCCAGTCCGGCGGTCCGGCGCCTGGCCCGGGAACTCGGCGTCGACCTCGGGGCGGTCAGCGGGACTGGTAGCCGGGGCCGCATCCTCAAAGACGACGTGAAGTCCCATGTGAAGGCCAGCCTCACCAGTGGCCCCGCCGCCGCCTCCAGCGGTGGCACGGGCATTCCCCCGGTTCCCGCCGTGGACTTCAGCCGTTTCGGCGCTGTTGAGATCGAACCGCTGTCCCGGATTCGCGCGGCCGGCGCGCAGAACCTGCACCGCAGCTGGCTGAATCTGCCCCACGTTTCGCAGTTCGAAGAGGCGGACGTGACGGAACTGGAAGCCTTCCGCAAAACGCTGAAAGAGGAAGCCGCGCGGCGGGAGCTGAAGATCACGCCCCTGGCCTTCATCATCAAAGCCTGCTGCTACGCGCTGCAGGCGTTCCCGACTTTCAACGCGTCGCTTGATCCTGAGATCAAGAACTTCGTGCTGAAGAAGTACTACCACATCGGTTTTGCCGTCGACACGGAAGACGGCCTGGTGGTGCCGGTCATTCGTGATGCGGACAAGATGGGCGTCTGGGATCTGTCAGCGGCCATCAGCGATCTCGCGGAAAAAGCCCGTACGGGGAGCCTCGGTCTTTCGGATATGCAGGGCGGCAGCTTCAGTATTTCAAGTCTCGGGAACATCGGCGGGACGGGCTTCACACCCATTATCAACGCCCCGGAGGTTGCCATTCTGGGTGTTTCCCGGCTTGTTACGAAACCCGTCTGGAACGGCAGCGATTTCGAGCCGCGACAGATGCTGCCGCTCTCACTTTCCTACGATCATCGAGCCATCAACGGTGCCGAAGCGGGTCGCTTCATGGCCATGCTGGCAGAGCTCCTGGCAGACATTCGCCGCCTGGCGCTCTGATTCGCCGATTCAGTCGGTGTCGGGATCTTTCGAGCCGCGCCACTGGGCTTCCTCGCCGGCGGAGAGGGTCCGGGCGATGACGAAGAACAGGTCGCTCAAGCGATTCAGATAGCGGGCCGCCTCGTCGGCCTCCGGCACGGCCCAGCAGTGGCGTTCGGCCCGGCGGCAGACCGTACGACACACGTGCGCCAGGGCATTCGCCTCGCTGCCTCCCGGAATCACGAACTCCGTGAGCGGCGGCAGGGCGTCGTTCAGGCGACCCACCTCTGCCTCGAGCCAGTCCACCCCCGGCACCGGCGTTGCGCCGACGGTGGCCAGATGGGCGCCGAGATCGAAGAGCTCCTGCTGCAGCTGGCCAATGATGGTCTGGAACGGCGCGCTTGCAGTGCTGGACCCAAACAGTGCAACGAAGCTGTTCAGCTCGTCTACAGCGCCGATGGCGTGAATGGTTTCGCTGGTTTTTGCCGTGCTGCTGCCGTCCGCGAGAGAGGTTTCCCCGCTGTCGCCGCGTCGGGTGGTCACCCGGGTAATGCGACGCTTCCCTGTCGGTACCTTCGGCCCTTTCGCCATTTAAGGTGTGGGCCGGTGGTTCGGGTCGAAAGGCTGCACCGTGATCAGTCCCGTATCGAAGGAACGGGTCAGACCGTCGTAGGCATGGCGCATGAAATGCTTGGGATTCGGAAAGCCCGTGCTCGAGTCCGCCGCGGAGATGCTCACTCCCACCACCACGGGAATGAAACCTTCACTGGTTTTGAAGGAGTGCATGTAGAGATTGTCGAAGATGCGTCGGAAGCTCTGCGACGTGCAGTTCTGGATGTCCGGCTGAAGGGTGATGACGGCGAACATGTTCGCCTCGGGGCGTGTAACCACGTCGAGGGGTCGCACCAGCTGCCGGACCTTGGCACCGATACCGCTCATGAGCTCGTCGACGATGGACTGCTCGTACTGCTCTTCGATGACGTCGAGATTGTTGATGCCCACAAGCAGCAGGCAGGCGGCTCCACCGCGAGTCTCGGCATGTTTCACCGTGTCCGTGATGCGCTCGAAGGTGAACTTGAGATTGCCGAGACCCGTGACCGGATCAACCAGATCCGTCGTCTGCAGTTCACGAATCTTCTTGCGGAGCAGCTTATTCGTTCGCAGCAGCTGATTCTGTCGGCTGGCGATGCGCTGCGCGGCGATCACCCGCGGCAGCAGCTGCGCGCGGAGGTTTGCCTTGTTCAGGAAGTCGTCCACGCCTTCTTCGAAGGCGTCGTTCATGGCATCGATGTCGTCGCGGGCGGTCAGCAGCATCACATAGGTGAAGTGTTCGTTGGCCTCGTCGAGCTTCTTCACCCGTCTCGTCAGTTCCAGGCCGTCCATGCTCGGCATGAGCCAGTCGGCGATCAGAATCTGCGCGGGCCGTTTCTCCAGGGAGCGGAGCGCCTGCAGCGGATTGTTGGTGAAGCGGACGTTGGAGAAACCACCGCTGCGCAGCGCCTTGGCGATGATGGCGCTGGAAAACTTCGCGTCGTCGACGACGAGAATCGGGATGTCTTCGTAGGAGGCGGTGTTCACTGACGGACCGGTACCCGAGCGCGAACCGGCATCCGGCACGGTGCCTGCCTTGGCCGTTGCTGCTCCCACTCTACCGGCTGCCCGGGCCGCGGATGCGGCCGCCTTGGCGGCGCCCGCCATGTCTTTGCTCGAGGCAGTGGCGGATGTGCTGGCAGTCGAAGGCGCACGGGGATTGTTGCCCGGTCTCTCCATCAGAGCCTTAGGGTTCTAAGGTCAGGGGAAAGCAGTCTACCATGGGACCGGAGGGCTACCCGTGACCCAGTTTGGCAGCGTTTTGCAGACTGTTCCCTTAGATTTGTAAGCCCCAGGTGGCTCAGCCAGAAGGAAACAATTCCCTATGCCGTCCTTTGACGTAGTTTCGGAAGTAGACATGCAGGAAGTGCGGAATGCCGTGGACCAGGCGGTTCGCGAACTCGGTACCCGCTTCGATTTCAAAAGTGTCGATGCGGGCTTCGAGCTCGGTGATGCCGGCATTCAACTCCACGCGGAAGAGGAGTTTCAGCTTGGTCAGATGCTTGACATTCTCCGTGACAAATTCACCCGTCGCGGCATCGACGTCCGGGCCCTCGACCCCGGTGACGTCGAGGCCTCCGGCAAGCAGAAGCGTCAGACCTTCGCCCTGAAGCAGGGCATTGATCGCGACTCTGCCAAGAGGATCGTCAAACTCGTCAAAGACTCGAAGCTCAAGGTGCAGTCCCAGATTCAGGGGGAGCAGGTGCGGGTAACCGGTAAAAAGCGCGATGACCTGCAGCAGGTCATCGCCGCGCTGAAAGAGGCGAATCTGGACATGCCGCTGGACTTCAACAATTTCCGTGACTGAGTGAGCCGAGCAGCCTCCTGATGGCCGCAGAGCAGGTACAGGAGCCCGCCGAGGCCGGCTTCGAGCTGCGCGATTACCTCCATCCCCGGGTAATCGCCATGCTGTTTCTGGGCTTCTCCTCAGGGCTGCCGCTGCTGCTGATTTTCGCCACCCTGTCGCTGTGGCTGCGCGAGGCGGGGGTGGATCGGGGTGAGGTCACCTACTTCAGCTGGGCGGCCCTCGGCTATTCCTTCAAATTCGTGTGGGCACCGCTGATCGACAAGCTGCCTCTGCCCTTTCTCGCCACAGTGCTCGGACAGCGGCGGAGCTGGATGCTCGTGGCGCAGGTCCTGATCATTGCCGCCATTGTGCTCATGGCCATGAGCAATCCGGCGACGGCGCCTGGCCTCGCCACCATGGCGGTGGCGGCAGTGATGCTTGGTTTCTCCGCGGCCACCCAGGACATCGTGATCGATGCTTACCGCATCGAGGCCGTCGAGGAATCCATGCAGGCGCTCATGTCCTCGAGCTACGTGGCCGGTTACCGCATCGGCATGCTCATGGCCGGTGCTGTGGCGCTCTATCTTGCCGCGGGCTTCGGAACGACGGTCGACAACTATCGCTATGACGCCTGGAAGTGGACCTACCTCTGTATGGCGGCGACGATGCTGGTGGGTGTGATCACTACCCTCGTGATCAGCGAGCCCGTGGTGCGGGGTAAAAGCAGCTACTTCCACACGACCTTCGACTACATCCGCTTCGTTGGGCTG
This sequence comes from Pseudomonadales bacterium, assembly GCA_965230005.1. Taxonomy (GTDB): domain Bacteria; phylum Pseudomonadota; class Gammaproteobacteria; order Pseudomonadales; family Azotimanducaceae; genus SZUA-309. Next base: position 2,522,498 of record OZ245934.1, on the reverse strand, counting down.
TTCCTGATTTTTGTGCTCACCTTCGTTGCCTGCTTCAAGGCGCTGTCCCCGGTGGTTGCCGACGCCCGGAGCTGGCTCACGGGCACGGCCAACCTGCACCCGGCGTTGGCTGGCTTTCTCGGTGAGGCCACCCGCCTCCTCGGCTCGCTGATCGGGGCCCTCGGGCTGGTCAACCTGGCGATGCGCCTCGGGGTCGCGCGCCGGGAGATGGTTCGTGACACCTATGTGGCGCCTGTGCTGGATTTCTTTCAGCGCTACGGCAGAGGGGCGATCCTCATTCTGCTGCTTGTCGGGTTTTATCGGGTTTCCGACATCGTCCTCGGGGTCATCGCCAACGTTTTCTACCAGGACATGGGCTACAGCAAGGAGGCCATCGCCACGGCCACGAAGGTGTTCGGCATCTGGATGACCATCCTCGGTGGCTTCCTTGGCGGCTTTCTGTCGATCAAGTACAACCTCATGCGGGTGCTGATGCTCGGGGCGGTCATGACCGTGCTGACGAACCTGCTGTTCATCCTGCTGGCGAAGTCGCCCGGGGATATGCTGCTGCTCTATCTGGTCATCGGCGCGGACAATCTGACGGCCGGGCTGGCCAGCGCCGCGTTCATTGCTTATCTGTCGAGTCTCACGAGCCTTTCCTTTACTGCGGTGCAGTACGCGATTTTCAGCTCCCTCATGACGCTGTTTCCGAAACTGCTCGGCGGCTACTCCGGTCAGGTGGTCGACGCGGTGGGGTATCCCTACTTCTTCTTCGGCGCCTCGCTGCTCGGCATTCCGGTGTTTCTGCTCGTGTGGCTGGCCTGGCGCCGACATCCGGCCTAGTCGCCGGTCGCCTCCCAGCGGTGGGCGGCGGCCACCCGCTCGCCGACGAACTCTACCCCTTCCGCCTCCAATCGCTTGCGCTGGAGGTTTTCGTTGCCGCCCACCCGGGTGGAGATCCGCAGCGACGCGTTCACCACGCGAAACCAGGGCAGGCGTGACCCGCTTGGCAGCTCCCGCAGGGTCCGGCCCACGAGCCGCGCATGGCGCGGCATTCCCGCCAGGGCAGCGATCTGGCCGTAGGTCGCCACGCGGCCTTGCGGAATCATTGCGACGATCGAGTAGATCCGGTCCTGGGGCGTCACGGGTTCGTCCGGCGTGCCGGCTTGCAATTGCGGGACCGAGTGCGCAGATTGCGCTTCCCGACGGCTTTTTCCAGGTTTTCTGGCCATGTGGCTGCTCGTTTTTGTGCTCACGCCAATCATCGAAATGTACCTGCTGATCGAAGTCGGCGGCTACATTGGTGCCTGGCCGACGATTGGTCTGGTCATGCTCACGGCCGTCATCGGCGTCGGACTGCTGCGCGTTCAGGGTTTCCAGACGCTGACCCGAGGTCTCGGACGTCTCGAAGGCGGCGAGCTGCCGGCCCGGGAAGTGGTGGAAGGGTTGCTGCTCGCAGTGGCTGGCGCGCTGCTGTTGACGCCAGGGTTTGTCACGGATGGCTTCGGTTTTGCCCTGCTGACACCCCCTTTTCGTGCGTATCTCGCTGATCGGCTCCTGGCCCGCGTTCAGATCCATGGTACCGGCGGGTTTGGCCCGGGCGGTCCCTTTGAACCCCGCGGCGGGCCCCGGGACCCGGCGCCTCCCGGTGTGCTCGAGGGTGAATTCGAGCGGGTGGAAGACGGCCCTGAAAACGACCAGGAGCCCCGGGCACAGAAGCGCCCCGATTCCGAGCCATAGCCGAAAATTCCGGCTCCGCTCCCTTGAAACACCCCGCTTCCGGTCCCATCTACCGCGTGGTGGGGCGGCAGGGTGCGCTGTGCTAAGGCTTTTACGCTCCGGCTGGCATTGCAGCGGTGTAAAGCCTTGTGCCGCGGCCTTGCAAGTGGGTTCGGGATCACTATCATATGCCGCCCTTGTATTAGCACTCCGATGGGTAGAGTGCTAATTCAACTGGGGAACCCCGACGAGAATCCATCCGGGTGGCCCCTTTGCGAAATCATCCACTGGGAGAAACAGGTAATGAACATTCGACCCTTACACGATCGTCTCGTCGTGCGCCGGTTGGAAGAAGAGACCACCACTGCTGGCGGGATCGTTCTGCCCGACTCTGCTGCTGAAAAGCCGTCGCAAGGCGAAGTACTGGCGGTGGGTCCTGGTAAAACGCTTGACAATGGCGACGTTAAGGCCCTCGACGTGAAGGTTGGCGACAAGGTCATCTTCGGCCAGTACGGCGGCAGCACCGTGAAGCTCGACGGTGAAGAGCTGCTGATTCTGAACGAAAGCGAAATCTTCGGCGTGCTCGAAGGCTGAGTACCCGTACCGGATATAGATAGAGGAAATAAGCGATGAGCGCTAAAGACGTATTTTTCGGTGACGAAGCGCGCGGCCGCATGCTCGAGGGCGTGAACACCCTCGCCAACGCCGTGAAGGTCACCCTCGGCCCGAAAGGCCGCAATGTGGTTCTCGACAAGTCCTTCGGTGCGCCGACGGTCACCAAGGACGGCGTTTCCGTGGCCAAGGAAATCGAACTGGCAGACAAGTTCGAGAACATGGGTGCCCAGATGGTGAAAGAGGTCGCCAGCCAGACCTCCGACGAAGCCGGTGACGGCACCACCACCGCAACGGTTCTGGCTCAGTCCATCCTCACGGAAGGCCTGAAGTCAGTAGCTGCTGGCATGAACCCCATGGACCTCAAGCGCGGAATCGACAAGGCCGTGGCCGCCGCCGTCGAGGAAGTGAAGAACATGTCCACGCCCTGTGAAGACTCCAAGTCCATCGCACAGGTCGGCACCATCTCCGCGAACAGCGACACGGCCGTCGGCGACATCATTGCCGAAGCCATGGAGAAGGTCGGTAAAGAGGGTGTGATCACCGTTGAAGAAGGTTCCGGTCTCGAGAACGAGCTCGACGTCGTGGAAGGTATGCAGTTCGACCGCGGCTACCTCTCTCCCTACTTCATCAACAATCAGGACAGCATGGCTGCCGAGCAGGACGATCCCTACATTCTGCTCTGCGACAAGAAGATCTCGAACATCCGTGATCTGCTGCCGATCCTCGAGAACGTTGCCAAAGCGGGCAAGCCGCTGATGGTGATTGCTGAGGACATCGAAGGTGAAGCGCTGGCGACGCTGGTTGTGAACAACATGCGCGGCATCGTCAAAGTCTCCGCTGCCAAGGCCCCGGGCTTCGGCGACCGTCGTAAGGCCATGCTCCAGGACATCGCGATCCTGACGGGCGGCACGGTGATTTCCGAGGAAGTTGGTCTGACCCTCGAAGGTGCAACCCTCGACGATCTGGGCACGGCCAAGCGCATCTCCTCGACGAAAGAAAATACCACCATCGTCGATGGCGCTGGTGCGAAAGCCGACATCGAAGGCCGCATCAAGCAGATCCGCTCCGAGATCGAAGACACTTCTTCCGACTACGACCGCGAGAAGCTCCAGGAGCGTCTGGCGAAGCTGGCCGGCGGTGTTGCCGTCATCAAGGTAGGTGCTCCGACAGAAGTCGAGATGAAAGAGAAGAAGGCTCGCGTCGAAGACGCGCTGCATTCCACCCGCGCCGCCGTTGAAGAAGGCGTGGTTGCCGGTGGTGGTGTTGCCCTGGTTCGCGCGCTGTCCTCTATCGAAGGGGTGAGCGGTGACAACGAAGACCAGAACGTCGGCATCGCCATTGCTCAGCGTGCTATGACCGCGCCGCTGCGGCAGATCGCTGCCAACGCGGGTGACGAAGGCGCTGTGGTTCTCGACAAGGTCTCGGCCCTCAAGGGTAACGAAGGCTACAACGCCGCAACCGGCGAGTACGGTGACATGCTGGCAATGGGTATTCTGGACCCGGCCAAGGTCACCCGTACGGCTCTGCAGGCAGCCGCCTCTGTGGCAGGTCTCATGATCACCACGGAAGCCATGGTTGCCGATGCGCCTGAGGATAATCCTCCGGCCGGGATGCCGGGTGGCATGCCCGACATGGGCGGCATGGGCGGCATGATGTAAGCCAGTCCCGCCTTAGCGGCTCGAAAGCCCCGTCAGAAGTGTGCACGGACCGTGTGCAAAGAGGCGGGGCTTTTTTTGTGCCTCGAAATGGAGCTATAGTCCATGCGGCATCACGGCACACCGTTTATCAGCCAATCGTCGAACGTCGGTGATGGAGAGTTAAGGCCGAACGGATGTGCGGTTTTCAGGCAATCCGGCTAACACATACAACAAGCGCGCACACGATTCGACGCGATCACAAGCGGGGAGATAGAAAATGGATATGCAGCTGATTGATTACCTGGCTCGCTGGAGCCACTTCCTATTCGGGATTACCTGGATCGGACTGCTGTACTACTTCAATTTTGTGCAGACCGAGTACTTCAAGGAAGCGGACCCGGACGCACGTACGGACGCCTTCACGAAGCTGGTACCGCGGGCTCTCTGGTGGTTCCGTTGGGGCGCGATGTTCACCCTCTTTACGGGTCTGATCATGCTCGGTGCTCGCGGTGCGGGCGTAACCCTGGACATCACCGTGGGCTCCACGCTCGGGATCCTCATGTTCCTGAACGTGTGGCTGATCATCTGGCCCAACCAGAAAATCGTCATCGAATCGAACACGCAGGTGAAGGCAGGCGGCGAAGCGCTGCCCGCAGCGGCAGCAGCAGCACCGAAGGCGGCGCTGGCTTCGCGGACCAATACGCTGTTCTCCATTCCCATGCTGTTCTTCATGGGCTCGAGTGCACACTATGCTCACGGCGGCCTGGCCGGTAACACAACGGCGCTGATCGTGGCGCTGGTGATCATCGCCGCGCTCGAGCTGAACGCGATCTTTGGTAAGCAGGGCCCGCTGACGACGGTCCGAGGCGTTATCGCCTGCGGCCTGGGTCTGACGGCCGTCCTCTGGGGTGTTGTTGCCATTGTCTGACAAGAGTGTCGGCTGAAGCCGGCGCAACGCCTGAAAGGCCTGCCTCGTGCAGGCCTTTTTTGTGGCTGCTGCCTTGCCGATGGCAGGGTGCGTGTTCCCCGGTCAATTTGAATATAATCCCGCGTTGAGGGTGCCGTTCGAGTACCCGCGCTCTGCAATCAATCTCCCCAGGATCAACTATGGCTGACCGTCCCCCCAAGACCCAGACATCATCATCGTCTCTCTCCGCGAATCCGGACGACACCAGCGGCTACCGTCGCGGCGGTCGTGGTGGCGGTGGCGGTGGACGCCGACGTGGCAGCACGAGCCAGAGCGGCGGCGGCCGCATGATCGGGATCAATCTCATTCTGGCCGTGCTGATCGCGGGCCTGGTCATCGCCGGCTGGTTCATCGCGAATCAGCATCAGCTCCTCACGGCCGAGAAGCAGGCCCTCGATGACGCCGAGAGCCGCATCGCACTCCTGGAGGACCGCCTGCGCATGACCGACGAGACGCTCATCGATTCGGAGAAAGACACGGAAGAGCAGATCGGTTTCTGGGAATCGGAGATCCGCAAGCTCTGGGCCGTCTCAAACGAACGCAACCGGAAGTGGATCAAAGACAACGAAGCGGCGCTGACGAAGCTGACGAAGACGCTCACGGCCATCGAAACGAGCAATCGGGATCTCGGCACTGCGGTTGGTCGTCACGAGGCGGCCTTCAAACAGCAGCAGGCCATCATCGACCAGCTGACCAGCATGGAGATTTCCATTCAGCAGCTGGCCAATACGCAGCGTGACATCGTGGACAAGGTGAACAGTGCCAGCCAGTCCGTGGCCTCGCTGAATTCGGGTCTGGCCGGACGGGTTACGGAAAACGAACAGGCCGTGGCGGCCATCGACGCGTATCGCGTGCAGGTGAACAACCGGCTGGCAAACATCGAGCGACGTCTCGAGAACCTCGGCGGCGGTACGCTCTGAGCAGCGCCTCAACGGCCTTCACAATAGCGCCAACACCCCTGAAAGGCCCGTCAGGCGGGCCGCTGCGCGAATCTGGGGCATTCGTATCACGGAGTTGACACGGCTCTCAACGCCCCTGTGACGGGCGTCCACTTTCCTGGGGTATGCACCGGGCATACTGCTGGTCCCTGAGCCTGGATTACTGCGCCTATGGTCGCGGAAAGCGGCAGTCCCAGCTTCTGCCTTGCGGGTAGCACCACAGCCCTCGGCACGCCAAGCGTGCTGGCGGAGCGGCTTGCGGCCCGTGCTGAGACCCTCGGTTGGAACACCCGGCGGGTGGACGTTTGTGCGCGGGATGAGATCGACGAACTTGCGGCACTGGCGCTCGTTGCGGACGCGGGTACCGATGCCGTGCGCCGGTGTTTTCCCCATGCGCTGCTGGTTGCCGAAGCGCCGGTTGAGGGCGTGGATCTCGTCATCCCTGGTGATGCCGACGATACGGCTCTCGATGCACTGCTCGGCCATGGCGAAAGCCACTGGCGGCGGAATCACAAAGTGATGGAGCTGTTCCGCGAGGTGGGGGCGCGACGCCAGCGCATGGGGCAGCTCTCGGATATCGCGCTGTCGCTGTCCACCCAGATGGACTTCTCTGATCTGCTCGAGACGATCCTCCTCGAAGCAAGGCGTCTGGCCGGCTGTGACGCAGGCTCCCTCTATCTCATCGACGATGCGGAAGAGGAACAGGAGCTGGTGTTCAAGCTCACGCAGAATGATTCCCGGGACTTCCCCTTTACGGAGCAGCGCCTGCCGCTCACGGCCGAGTCTTTGGCCGGCTACGTTGCGATCACCGGAGAGGAGCTCGACATCCCTGATGTTTACGATCTCCCGGACGATCGTCCGTACCGCTTCAACCGCTCCTTCGATGAGCAGATGAACTATCGCAGCCGTTCCATGCTGGTGCTGCCCATGCGCGACCACCGGGGCAACATCGTCGGGGTGCTCCAGTTCATCAACCGGCTCGATCCCCTGGAGGATGAGCCCATTCCGTTCGGTGAGGAGCTGGTGGAACTGCTCCGGGCCGTCGCCAGCCAGGCAGCGGTCTCGATACAGAAGAACCTGCTGATCCGGGACGTGAACCGGCTCTTCGAGAGTTTCGTGCAGGCGAGTGTAAAGACCATTGAACAGCGGGATCCGAGCACGAGCGGTCATTCCTTCCGGGTGGCGGACACGACCGTCGAGCTGCTCACGACGCTGCCGAAATCAGATTTCTCACGCTTCCGCGGCCTCACCTTCAGTGACGAACACATCCGCGAGGTGCGCTACGCGGCGCTCCTCCACGACTTCGGTAAGGTGGGTGTACGTGAGGACGTGCTTCTCAAAGCCAACAAGCTGACGGACGATCGCCTGGAGCTCGTCCAGTATCGAATTGAGCTGCAGCGCGAACGGCTGCGCAGGCGGGCAGTGGAACGCGAGCTGGAGATGCTGCATCACGGGCCTGTGGACATTGAAGTTGCGCGCCGTCGTGTGCAACGGGACCTGGCTGCCGAACTCTCGCTGCTCGGTGACTTCGAAGAGATGGTGATGCGCGCCAACGAACCCTCGGTGCTCGAGGAAGGTGTGGTGGAGGAGCTCCGTGAGATCCGCGACTACGCTTATCGGGAGCTCGACGGCACGCTGAACGGCCTCATCACCGATGCGGACCTGCTGGCGTTGTCCGTCCGCAAAGGCAGCCTCACCCCCGATGAGCGGCGTGAGATTCAATCGCACGTGACTCACACCCGGGATTTCCTCTCGGTGCTGCCCTGGCCGCCGGAGCTCGCGAACGTGCCGGAAATCGCCGGCGCGCATCATGAGAAGCTCGACGGCAGCGGCTACCCGGCGGGTCTCGTCGGAGAGCAGATTCCGCTCGCGAGTCGGGTGATGACCGTCTGCGACATTTACGATGCGCTCACCGCCATGGATCGTCCCTACAAGAAAGCCATGCCCGTCGAGCGGGCGCTGGCCATTCTCGAGGATGAAGCCCGCCAGGGGCTCCTCGATACGGACATGGTCCAGGTGTTCATTGACGGTCGCGTCTACCAGCGCAGTCCGGCGGAGGTAGAACGGCGTAAAGCCGTGTGAGGCGCTAGTTCCAGCCGTCCAGCACGGACACGTTCACCAGGTAGTCTTCAAAGGCGAAGACGGCCCCTTCTTCCGTGATCTCCTCGAGGCGCAGAGCGCCCAGTCGTTCTCCCTCAGCGAGCCGCGTGCCATTGACGACGATGGCGCGCAGGTCCGGCGCGTCCGCGTACACGTGAGTGGAAAACTCCAGCGGTGGGAAGCGGCGCTGCACGGCGCTGGGCAGACTGCTGAGGGTCTGGGGCGCGCGTTGAGTTACCGGGGCGATGACGGTATCGGCGGTGCTGTTCATGCCCGATGCAGCGGTTGGGTTCGTGGTTGCTGAGGTGGCAGTGCTGCCGCTCGTTCGCGGACTGGCGACGGTCTGCGGCGCCGTTGCGCGAGCCGCTTCCTCGGCAGGCGCGGGACGGGTCAGGGCCATCGGCGGCGCGGTCTGCGGTCTCGATGCTGCAGGCGCAGTGTCGGTCGCCGCGATGCCTGGGGCAGGCTCTGGTGCCGATGCCGATGCCGATGCCGATGCCGATGCCGATGCCGATGCCGCGGTGGCGGGTGTGGAGGTCGCGGGTTGCTCGCTCGCCGCAATAGCGCCAGCCGTTACTTCGCTCTTCGGCAGAAACAGCCAGAGCAGCAGGATGGCGTTGACGATCAGAGCGACGATGAGACCGTAGACGAGCAGCCGGTTGCGCTGCCTGTCGTGCTGGGCCAGGGCCATGGCGGCCCGGGTTTCCGGGCTGCGGTCTGCCTCTTCCTTCTTCAGGGCGTCGAGAATGTAGGACATCAGCCGGCGAGGCTCGGTTGTGGCAGGCGCAGTCGATGGGCGAGGCGAATCCAGGTGTCCGGGCCGACGATGCCATCGGGTGTGAGGCCTTCTTCGCGCTGGAACTCGACCACCGCGTCGCGCAGACGCTCATCGAAACGGTTTGGCGTTGGGCTCGCGAGCGAGCTTTCGATGAGCCCGGCAAGCTGCTGCCGCAACCAGCCCACCGTTTCGTGAGTCTGGCCCGTCCTCAGGCTGCCCTGGTAGCCGGGTGGCGTCTGCCAGAGGACCACGTAGTTGCCCGACCACTGCTCCCTAAGCGCCCGTTGGGTTGTCTCGAAGCGCTCGTCGCCGAGCTGCAGCTGGACCCTGCCATCCTCCATGGCCAGGAGCGCTGCGTAGTAAGGCGCGGGCTGTTCATCCCAGAGCTCGAGAATAACAGGCAGGTCAACGCGATCGAGCTGCCCCCATTCGCCGCGGGAAGACAGGCACTGAAGTCCCGCAGAGGGTGCGAAGTCACAGGGGATCTGGTCCACCGGCGCCTGGCGGTAGTCCACACCCCAACGGTCGAACACGGCGCCGTAGGCCTGACGCCGGCTGGCGAAGGTGCTGCCCGCCGGCCTCGATACCGCGCCGACCATTGGCGCGCTGCCGGCCGGAGCTGCCGGCGTCGGGTTCCGTGGCTGCGTCGGCTGGCTGCGCGCGGCCTGCATGCGTGCATAGGTGTCCGGCGTGATCACGGACTCGCCGTCGGCATTGCTGCTCATCGGTGCTGCGGCAGGTGTCGCCGGTGCTGCTGTTGCCGGGTTTCCAGCCGCCACCGTCAGCACGACGCCCTCATCGTCGCCGGGCGCCGACGGTTGCGGCTCCAGGGTTAGGGGCTCCGGACTCGAGGGTTCCTGGCTCGCAGGCATTGCGACGGTTTCCCGAGGCGATGCAACAGCGGGGGCTGGTACTTCGTTAACCCCGACCGTGCCGCGATCCTCAGCAGCCCTCGTGTCGGTTTGTGCACTCGAAAGTGAGTCTGTCCCACCGAGAGCAGGCGCGCTGGGTTCACCGGGCCCGGGCAGCGGTTCCGCCATGACGTCGTTGCCCTGGGACGGGGCTTGCTTGCGGAATTCGGGCAGGGGGCCGAGCAGCGCGTAGGCCGCACCCGCCGCCAGCACCGCGGCGGCAGCACCCAGCCACCAGCTGCGCCGCACGGGCGGTTTGCCCAGGACTTCGCGAGCGGCGCGACTGACGATGCGGCCCGTTACCTGCGCCCGGCCTTCCGTATAGGTACCCAGCAGGGCTCGATCGGCGATCACGTTGATGAGCCTTGGCGTGCCCTTGGAGAGGCCATAGATCCGGCGTAGCGCGCCGGCGCTGAAGGCCTTTGGATTGCCACCGGCCCGGCTCATGCGGTGCAGCACGTAAGCGTAGGTGTCCGGTCGACTCAGGCTGCCGAGGTGGTAGCGCGCCGTGATGCGCTGGGCGAGCTGACGCAGATCCTGCCGGTCGAGCATGTCGGCGAGTTCCGGCTGACCGATGAGAATGATGCGCAGCAGCTTTTTGTCGTCGGTTTCGAGATTCGTCAGCAGCCGGACCTGCTCGAGGACGGCGGGTGAGAGGTTCTGAGCTTCGTCGATGATCATCACGGTGCTGCGTCCGGACCGATGCGTCTCGAGCAGATGCCGGGTGATGAGGTCGATGTACTGCTTAACGGTGGTGGTGCGATCCGGATCGTAGACGATGCCCAGCTCGTCGCAGAGCGTTGCCAGCAGCTCGCGGACCGTGAGCCGGGGATTGAGGATGAAGGCGACGTCGAGGTCCGGCGGCGTCTGTTTGATGAGATTGCGCAGCAGGGTGGTTTTACCGGTACCCACTTCCCCGGTCACCATGACGAAGCCGCCGTGGCTGAAGCCGTACATGAGATGCGCCAGCGCTTCCCGATGCGCCGTAGACAGATACAGGAAGCGCGGGTCCGGGGCGATGGAGAAGGGCGACTGCTTTAGGTTGAAATGCTGCTCGTACATGGTCGGGGCTAGCGGGCCGGATGTTCCGTGGCCGATTTCAGTCGTTGCGCCTCAGCCTCGATGCCGCCAGCCTCCTCGCTGGTCGAACCGGCGCCCGTGAGCGCTTGGTCCTTCGCCTGCCAGAGTCCTTCCACCCAATCGGTGACGGCCGAGCGTCTTGCGTCGTCGTCAACGGCCGTGCGGACGCTGACGGGGACCTCATGGGCCTCGATGGTCATGGTGACCCGCCCACATTTCCCCTGCATGAACTCCCAGAAAGTCGGCACTCCGTCCGGATAGTCGATGGTCACATCCACCACCTTATGCAGAAGGTCGTCGAGTGCGCCGAGGACCTGCGTCACACCGCCAGTCTTTGGATTCAGCAGGCGCTTGAAACGGGGTTGCTCCTGGGCCTGGTACTTTTCCACCGTGAAGCGGGTGCCCTCGAGGAAGTTGAGGGCCGTGGTGGGATGGTTCCTGAACTTCTCGCAGGCGTCGCGGGTGGCCTGCCGGTCGACTTCCAGAAGCGCCGGGTTCGCTTCGATCTGGGCGCGGCTCATGCGCCGCACGTAGGGGAAATCGAGGAGCCACATGGCCTGACCGAAGACCGGGATGAACAGGAGCTGCCGTTTCGTGAAGAACTTCAGCGGCGGCAGACGCTCGAAGAGCACGCTCTGCAGAACGAGGATGTCTGTCCAGCTCTGGTGGTTGCTGATCACCATGTACCAGTGGTCCTTGGAGAGATCGTCGGCCTGCACCCAGCGGACTTCGGGCCGGACGAGTCCCAGGGTCGAGTAGACGAAACGATTGATGACCACCCAGCTGTCGATGACGATGTCCATGGCCCGGGCCATGCGGGACTCCGTCCGTTTCAGGCCGAGGAGGCGCACGGTGACCCGCACCAGACCCATGAGAAACAGGGGAATGGCATTGACGAGCAGGTTGCCTACGACGAGCGCCGTTGAGAGGATGCCGAGCAGAATCCGCATGAGCGTCTACTTAACATAAGCCCCATGTCCGTACCAGCCGCCCTGGCACTGGCCCTGCTGCTGCTCCTAGGCGGCTGCGAAAGCGTGGGCTATTACACACACATCGCCGGCGGACAGCTGAAGCTGCTGTCTGATCGAGAGCCCGTGGTCGACGTGCTCGACCGGCTGGAGGCTGCCCCCGAGGGATCTGCCGATGCGGCGCTGGCGGATCGCCTGCGGCTCAGCCAGGCGGTGCTCGACTTCGCGGCGCAGGATCTCGGTCTCGAGGTGGGTGGACGCTATCGCAGCTACGTGGACCTCGAGCGCGACGCCGTTGTCTGGAACGTTTTTGCGGCCCCACCCCTGGCCCTCGACCCGCACCGCTGGTGTTATCCGATCGTCGGTTGCGCGCCGTATCGTGGCTACTTCGAAGAAGCGCGGGCTCGTGCAGCGGCGGAACGTCTCGAGGCCGACGGTCTGGAGACCTATGTCGGCGCCGTGGCCGCTTACTCAACGCTCGGCTGGTTCGACGACCCGCTGCTGAGCTCCTTTATCGGCATGACCGAGGCTGATTTTGTGGAGCTGCTCATTCACGAGCTGTCCCACAGCAGGGTCTGGATTCGCGGCGACGCCACCTTCAACGAGTCCTTCGCCACCTTCGTTGGCCGCGAAGGCGCGCGGCGCTGGTTTGCCGGACAGGGCCGGGAGGCCGAGTTTGATGATCATCTGGCCGGTGAGAGTGCCTGGCTGGCGGCCCGCAGGCTCCTCGAGGCGACGCGGGACCAGCTCGGCAGGGTGTACGACCTCGATGCGCCGGAAGCGGAGCGCCAGGCGCGCAAGGCCGCAGTCCTGGCAGCCACGGCTGGTTGCCTCGAGGCCATGGCAGAGAGCACGGGCCGGGCCGGCTACCGGCGCCTCATCGAACGCCTCAACAACGCCTATCTGGCGAGCCTTGCGACCTATTCGGACCGGCTGCCGGTGTTCGCGGCGCTGTTTGACGAGGCGGAAGGCAGCTGGCCCGAATTCTTTGCAGCCGTCGATGGACTCGTCGCCCTCGATGACGATGCCCGCGCCCAGCGCATGAACGAGCTCGCCCCGGTGGCCGAATCAGGTGAGCAGCACGTAGCAGCCGACAGCGATGATGCCGGCGCCTATGAGATTCAGTGCGAAGCCCTCACGGGCCATGGTCTCGATGGTGAAACGGCCGGTGCTGAACATGATGACGTTCGGCGCCGTCGCCACCGGGAGCATGAAGGCGCAGGAAGCGCTCATGGCGGCGGGGATCATGAACAGGCGAGGGTCGATGGCCGCGCCAATGGCTCCAGCCGCGAGGATCGGCATCAGGAGCGTGGTCGTGGCCGTATTGCTGGTGGTTTCCGTCAGGAAGGTCACAGCCAGACAGATGACGAGCATGATCGGCAGCAGAGGCAGCTCCGCCAGGCCTGAGAGCAGGGCGCCGATCGTTTCCGACAGGCCGGACGCCGTGAATGCTGCGGCGATGGAGATCCCGGCGCCGAACAGCACCAGCATGCCCCAGGGAATCCGCTCTGCCGTTTCCCAGTCGAGGAGTCGTCCGCCCTTACCGTCCGGGACCAGGAACATCACCACCACCGCCAGCAGGGCCACCATGGCATCGTTCGTTGGGCCGAGGCCGAAGAGCGCCGTCCACCCCCCGAAGGGTTGGCTGCGTGTGACCCAGAAGAAGGCGGTCAGGGCGAACACGACCAGCACCCGGACCTCGGCGGCTTCCCAGCGCCCGACATCGGGCAGCGGCACTTCGCCCTGATAGTCGAGGCCGCGGGTCAGGTAGTAGCCCATGATCGGCAGGAACACGAGGACGATGGGCACCGCCCAGGTCATCCAGGTGACGAAAGGAATGGCTTCTCCCGTCGTCGCCTCGAAGACGCCCATGAAAACGACGTTGGGCGGCGTGCCGATCGGGGTGCCGATGCCGCCGATGCTGGCTGCGTAGGCAATACCCAGGAGCAACGGCGTTGCCAGCTTCTCATCACCGGATTTCTCCAGCACGGCGAGTGCCACCGGCAGCAGCATGAGCGTTGTGGCGGTGTTCGAGATCCACATGGACAGCACGGCTGAGGCTGCTATGAACCCGAATACGAGGGAACGGCTCGAGCGGCCCCCGAAGGCCCGCACCATGCCCAGCGCTATGCGCCGGTGCGCGCCCGCCCGTTCCAGCGCGGTGGCGAGAATGAAGCCGCCGAGGAGCAGCAGGATGAGGCTGTGGCCGTAAGACTGCGCGATCTGCACAGGCGTGAGCACGCCTGTGAGCGGAAAGAGCCCGAGGGGGAGAAAGGAAGTCGCAGGAATCGGGATGGGTTCAAACACCCACCAGACGACGCACAGCACGGTGATCCCGGCCGTCAAGGCGGCATCTCTTTCGAATCCGGTGAGAGACATGAGGTATGCTGCGAGCAGAGCCAGGGCCGGTCCGGCATAAAGGGCCAGGCGCCGGGCCGGTGTTGTCTGCAGTTGCGTCATGGCTGCGCACGATGCCAACGGCGGCAGCCGAACGCAACTTGAGCCGATTTCCATCGAGAGGGGAACTCAAGCGCCTATGGCGCACTCGCTTTACTGGTACGACCTCGAGACTTCCGGGACGGAACCCCGCTGGGACCGCATTGTGCAGTTCGGCGGGTTTCGGACGGACATGGATCTGAACGAGATCGGCGACGAGTACATGACCTACGTGGAGCTCCCGGACGACGTGCTCCCGAATCCCCAGGCAACGCTCGTCACCGGCATTACGCCGGCGTTGACCCGGGCTGAGGGGGTCAGCGAATTCGAGGCACTCAAGCACATCCGCACGCTTTTCAGTGAGCCTCAGACCTGTGTGGCGGGATTCAACAGTCTGCGCTTCGACGACGAGTTCATCCGCTACGGCTTCTATCGGATGCTCATGGATCCGTACGCCCGGGAATGGCAGAACGAAAACTCCCGCTGGGACATCATCGACCTGGTCCGCGCCACCGGCGCGCTCCGGCGTGACGGTATCGTCTGGCCGACCAACGAAGAAGGGCTGCCCACCTACCGGCTCGAGGACATGACCCGGGCCAATGGTCTGGATCACGGTCATGCGCACGATGCGCTGTCCGACGTCCGGGCGACGGTGGCCGTGGCGCGCATGATCAAAACGGCCCAGCCCCGGCTCTACGACTACTTCTTCAAACATCGCCGGAAAAAGGCGGTGCGCTCGCTGCTCGAGCCTTACGGCGCCCGCCTCTGCCTGCACGTTTCCGGCATGTACCCGCGCGAGCGATTCTGTTCGGCGCCGGTACTGTCCCTGTGTCGGCATCCGACGAACAGCAATTCCATCATCGTCGCCGATCTTGCCGAGGACGTGGAGCCGCTGCTGTCCTGGTCTGAGGAGCAGATCCGCGAGAAGCTGTTTCTGCCCGGCCGTATCCCCGACCGGCCGCCGCTGAAGGAGATCAAGATCAATCGCTGTCCCTTCGTGGCCGGTATCGAGGTTATGGACGAGGAGAACTGGGACCGCATCGGATTCCGCCGCAAGGACATCGACAAGCGCCAGCGGCGCCTGAAGCAGCCTGGCCTGGCGCAGAAGATCATGCGGGTTTATCAGAATCGCTTTGGAGACAAGCAGAGTGATCCGGACGCGGCACTCTACGACGCCTTTCTCCAGGACGCCGACCGGAGCCGCTGCAACGACTTCCTTGGTCGGATTGATGAGGAGGAATGGCCCCGCGCCGATTTTGACGACAAGCGCCTGCACGTGCTTGCAGAGCGCCTCAAAGCGAGGAGTTTTTCCGATCGCCTGGATCCCGCGGAAGCGGCGGACTGGCAGGCGTTCGTAGGGCGGAAGCTGAATGCCAAGGACGCCGAGTGGCTGGCCCTGCCCGACTACTTCGAGCGGCTCCAGAGCGCCCGGGCCGAGCTGCAGGAAGAGCCGGCGAGGGGACGGGAGCTCGCTCTCATGGATGAGCTCGAACAACACGGCAGGATACTGGCCGCTCGCTATCCTCCGGAATCGACTCTGTGAGTGACTGTGTTCGGCTGACAGACGTCTGGAAGTCTTATGTGCCCGGCACACCTGTGTTGAGCGGGGTCACGCTGGCGTTCCCGAGTGGCAAGACGACGGCCATCGTTGGTGAGAGCGGCAGCGGGAAAACGACGCTGCTGCAGCTCGTTAACGCCCTCGAATCTCCGGACTCCGGCACGGTCACGGTCTTTGGTGAACCGATTCCCGCGGATCGCGTGCGCTTCCGCCGTCGCATCGGCTACAGCGTGCAGGGAGCGGGTCTGTTTCCGCACATGACCAATGGCGCCAACATCTCGCTCCTGGCCCGCCTCGAAGGCTGGTCGGCGGAAGCGATTGCGGAGCGCACCAGTGAACTCCTCGAAGAGATGGGACTCCCGCAGGATGCTGCAGAGCGTTATCCGGCCGAGCTCTCCGGCGGCCAGCAGCAGCGCGTTGGCCTCTGCCGGGCCCTCATGCTGCGCCCGGAGCTGCTGCTGCTCGACGAACCTTTTTCGGCCGTCGATCCGATCACCCGCGTCGGGATCTACGAGAAGTTCATCGAGGTGCAGGCTCAGCAGGGGGTGAGCGCGTTGCTCGTCACTCATGACATGCGTGAGGCGGTCAAGCTCGCGGACATGCTCGTGATCGTCCGCGGCGGCGAAATTGCGCAGGCGGCGCCAGTGCCGGAAGTGCTGGCTCATCCCGCCAACGGGTATGTCGCGGAACTGTTGCGGGGCCAGCTCGAGTGAAACGGTGGGGAATGAGCCGGCTGAGGCGAAGCCTGTGCCTGCTGCTCGTCGCAGCCCTCGCGGCGCCCTCTGCTGCGGATGCGGCGGAGCCCGTCCGCATCGCCAGTAAGAATTTCAACGAGTCCTACATTCTCGGCGAACTCATGGCCCAGCTGCTGGAAGACGCCGGTTTCGAGGTTGAGCGGCGCTTCGGGCTGGGCGGCACCCTGATCTGCTTCGAGGCGCTGGCTGCTGGCGAGATTGATCTCTATGCGGAATACAGCGGAACCCTGAGCCAGGTGATTCTCGGATCCCCGGAGGTGACAGAGCCCGAGGCGTTGAACGAACTGCTTGCGACCCGAGGTCTGCAGATCCTTGCCCCCTTCGGCTTCAACAACACGTACGCCATGGTGACGCCGAGCGCTGTGGCGGAGCGTCTCGGTCTGGCCAGCGTCGGGGATCTTGCAGAGCATCCGGAACTCGAGGTGGTGGTGAGCCACGAGTTTCTCGAGCGGGAGGATGGCTGGCCCGGCCTGGCCATTGCATACGGGCTGACGTCTTCTGTGCGCGGCATCGAGCATGGGCTTGCCTATCAGGCTATTGCCGAGGGGAGCATCGACATCACCGATGCCTACTCCACCGATGGTGAACTGGCCCGCTACGATCTGACGATCCTGGAGGACGACCTCGGCTATTTCCCCGAGTATCTCGCGCTGCCGCTCCTGCGGGGGGATCTGCCACAGACCGCCCGGGACGCCCTGGCTCCCCTTGCCGGAAAAATCGATGCGGACACCATGCAGGCCCTGAACGCCGAAGTGGTTTTTGCGAAGCGCACTTTTGCCGAAGTGGCCAACGAGTTTCTCGTGGCGGAGGGGCTGGTTGCGACTCGAGACGTCGGCAGCGACTGGCTCGCGGAACTGGCTGCGAACACCTGGCGCCATCTGCAGCTGACCTTTGCGGCCGTACTCAGCGCCGTCATCGTCGGTGTGGGGCTGAGCCTTGCCGTGTTCCGGCAACCGCTGCTCGCCCGTGGGGTGACCTACGTCTGCGGCCTCATGCAGACCATTCCCTCGATAGCGCTGCTGGCGCTTTTCATTCCGCTCCTCGGCATCGGGATCGTCCCGGCCATCGTCGCCCTGTTTCTCTATTCCCTGCTGCCGATTCTGCGCAATACGCTGACGGCACTGACGACCATCGACCCGACGCTGAAGCGTGTGGCGGTTGCCATGGGACTCTCCCGCCGGGAGGAACTCCGCCATGTCTATCTGCCGCTGGCCCTGCCGAGTATGTTTGCCGGTATTCGGACCGCGGCAGTCATCAGCATCGGTACGGCGACGCTGGCGGCGTTCATTGGCGCTGGTGGCCTCGGCGATCCGATTGTCACGGGGCTGGCGCTGAACGACACCCGCCTGATTCTCGAGGGCGCCATTCCTGCGGCCGCACTTGCGGTGGTCACGGAACTCCTCTTCGAGGCCCTGGAGCGTTGGCTGATCCCCGGCCACCTGCGCGGCGGCTGAACGCGCTGCTCAGAGCGTGGCCAGGTAGGCGTTGTAGGACGCGGTCTCCCGGTCGAAGTCGATGTCTGCCGGTGCGTCTTTCCAGATGGCGACGGTCCAGCGCTCGTTGATCCGCTCGGCGGGTTGCAGCTGCTCTGCCCAGGGAAAGTCCTCGTCTCCGAAATAGTCGGCCGGCGACAGACCCGGCAGGAAAACGATGTCCTGGCCGCTGGCCAGACGCTCTAGGACCGCAGTGGGTGCGCCGAAAGCACGCGCCAGCTCAAGCTGCCGCGCCATCGCTGCCGCGTCTAAAATCGCGACCCGCCAGAGCTCGCCATTGCCTTTGAGCATGAGCAGTCCCGGCGGATCGTCGATGAGGTAGTACTCGACGAGGCCGTGCTCCGCCATCAGGCCGTGCACGTAGTCGGCAACGGTGCGGTCGACGAGAAATTCCGGCGGGTCGATGGCGAGATTGGTTTTCAAGCGCGCCGTGTACTGATTGAAGTATTCGTGGAGCAGCTCCTCGACGAAACGCCGCACGGTGGTGATGGATTCGGCCGACTGCTTTGGAATGAAGCGATGGATGAGCCCGGCGTTGAAGGCTTCGACGGCCAGTTTTTCGTCGGCGACTTCCGTGAGCATGGCTTTCTGAATGTAAGGATCGTCGAGCATTTCGCAGAACTGCAGTCCGTTGATGGAAGGCATGGCGTAATCGACCACGAGCACGGAATTGCGTCGAAACCGGTCGACGTGGTTGATCTCCTGTTCCACCAGATCGAGATCGAGACGGATGAGCCGCTCCCCGGCCTGCTGCTGCAGGGAGAAGCAGCGGTCCATGAGCGGTGCCAGGGGGACGGGCTCGCGCAGGAACTCGAGGGCGATCTCCGGATCGGCAAAGGTCCGGCAGGCCCAGCTGCCGGGCAGTTCGAGATCGAGGCTCTGGAGAAAGGACTCGTTGTCGTCCACGAAGCAGATGGTGGTGGGATGCCAGTAGGGCACGAGGGCGAAGTCGGTCATGGTTCAGACCAGCAGGCCCAGCAGCGCTTCCTGTTTGCTTGCCGGCATCCGCCGGAAAGCGCGCAGCAGCTCTTCCTCTCTGGGGGAAAGCTCCCGGCGGAACAGCTGCTCGATCTCCTCGTGCATGGGTGGTTCGATGTCCTTGACCATGGATTCGTCCGGGATCCCACTGAAGGTCTGCTGGAGTCGCGCTACAATGTCCGAGTTCATGCTGCGCCGATAGTGGCGGGCGGATTCGCGGATCTGGTCTCTCATGGCGGGTGGGAGGCGCACCATGTATTTGTAGGGCTGCTCTTTCATCGGCTGCTCTCGATCATGCTCTGTCAAAACAGGCGGCTCCACTGAGTGCGCAGGGCTCCGCAGTTTACTCCTCAGAGTAAAGAGGGCCGGTGCGTCGGTCCGGCAGATCGGAAATCTGGGTGCTCTCGCAATCTAGCGCCCGGCAGTCGGCACAACAAGGGTGGCAAAGTGATATCACGGCTCGGCTCAGACGGCGACGACAAGGCGACGGCAAGCGTCTGGGGTGCGGCAGTGGCAGTGCCTCTGCCTCTGTCGGGAGCGATGTCGTGAGTGATGCCATGCAGCCGCTGGCCAGGGGTAACATCCGCCTCGCGGCGACCGTCGTGCTCATGCGCGACAGCGACGCAGGTATCGAGGTGTTCATGACTCAGCGCCCGGGCGGTGTCGACTTTCCGGATCTGCACGTGTTTCCCGGCGGTAAGGTCGACGAGCAGGATCTCCTCGATGAACAGGTCTTCGGTCTCGACGAGCGAACGGCCAATGCCGAACTCGGACTCGAAGCCGGAGGCCTTCGCTACTGGGTAACCGCCATCCGTGAGTGCTTCGAGGAGTGCGGTGTGCTGCTCGCCCGGCGCGATGGGGAGTTTCTCGAGCTCGAGACAGAGGGGGAAGAAGCCAGGCGCTTCGACGCTTATCGCCAGCAGCTGATCGACGGCGCCATGACCATGGCCGATCTCTGTGGTGAAGAGCGGCTCATTCTCGCCGGTGACTGCCTGAGCTACTTCAGCCACTGGCTGACACCGCCCACGGTGCCGCGGCGCTTCGATACCCGGTTTTTCGTTGCCCGGATGCCGCGGGCACAGCAGACCGCCGCGCACAGCTGGGAAACGGCGGGCGAGCACTGGGTCACGCCCGGCGAGGCGCTCGCGGCCGCTGCGGAGGGCAGCTGGCAGATGATCTCGCCAACGTTGACGACGCTCGAGAGTATTGCCCGCCACGACACCGTGGCGGCAGTGTTCTCGGCCGTAGCGGCCGGTACGCACCTGCCGGAATTGACGGCTTCCCTGAACGAGCAGGGCATGCAGACGCTCCGGTGAGCGCGTTGCTCGCAGTTCGCGGCCTCCACAAACATTTCCTCGACGGTGACGAGCTCCGGCCGGTGCTGCACGATCTCGATTTCGAAGCCAGCGCCGGGGAAGTGATTGCTCTCATGGGCCCTTCCGGCTCCGGTAAGTCGACGCTGCTGAATCTGCTTGCCGGGATTCTTCGCCCCGATACCGGCAGCATCGAACTCAGGGTGGAGGAGGGCCTTGTGTTGCAGCAGCTCGACGACGCGGCGCTCCGCCGGCTGCGCCGTCGTCATCTGGGCTATGTGTTTCAGTTTTTCAATCTGATCCCAACGCTCACGGTACGTGAGAACGTGCTGCTGCCCCTCGAGCTCAATGGCCTCGAGGCGCTCGAACAGGAAGCCGTGGAGCGTCTTGTGAAGCTCGGCTTGAAAGGCCGCCTCGATGATTTTCCGGCGCATCTGTCCGGGGGCGAGCGCCAGCGCACGGCCATCGCCCGAGCTCTGGCCCATCGACCAGCGCTCATCCTTGCGGATGAGCCAACGGGAAATCTCGATGCCTCGAACGCAGATCAGGTGGTCGATCTGCTCCTCGAGGAAGTGCGCGCTTTGCCCTGTGCGCTCGTCATGGCCACGCACAGCGAAACCATCGGCGCCCGGGCGGATCGGGTGCTGCGCCTCGATGAGCTTGCCCGGACCCGGTCGTGAAACTGCTCACTCGGAGCCAGCTGCGGTTCTTCAGCTTCGCGCCTTTCAGCACCTTGACCGTCTGGCTCGGTATCACCCTCGCCGTTGCCTCCATCGTTGCCGTCCATCAGATCAGCCAGCGCGTTGTCGACAGCCTCGATGCGGTGACGCCCGCCTATCTCGAGGAAGTCACCCATCTGCTGTCCCGCTCTGAGCTCTCCATGAGCGATTACTTCGAGCTTCGCCGTGCCTGGCGGGCGGGTGCGCTCCCGGACGTGCAGTTTCTGGCGCCCCTCGTGGAGGGCCGGGCGGTCACTGAGAAGGGGACCCGGCGCGTGGTCGGTCTCGATGCGTTCTCCGGCCTGCCACAGGCCCTGGCTCTGGCGTTCGTCCCTCCCGGTGAGGTTGTCGTTGCCCTTGCCGAGGGTGAGACCGAACCCGACACGGTCACTCTGAACGGGCGTTCCTATGCCGTTGCCTTTGCGCTGGCCGGCCTCGATGAGGAGCTCGTGCTGACCGACATCGGCACGGCGCAACAGCTCCTCGGCCGCGACGACGAAGCGCTGGATCTCATTCTCACGGCCGTTGCGTCACCGCAGCAGCAGCTCCTGGTCTGGAGCGACCGGCTGCTTCCGGGGCTCTCGGCGGGCTTCCCGCTGCCGGACTGGTCATCGCCGGGCTGGGAGGTGCAGACGCTGACAGAGGGCCTGCCGAGCCTTTCCTTTGCCCGCTCAGTGCTTTTCAACCTCGGCGCCCTCGGGTCCCTGGCACTGGTTGTGGCCTGGCTGCTCGTCTTCCAGGTCAGTGTGATCTGGCTCCGGCGCAGGCATCCGAGCTATGAGCGGCTGCGACAGATGGGGGTGGCCGAAAGCGAGCTTCTGCGCGGATTTCTCCTCGGCGTGCTTGGCCTCGGTCTGCTGGCAAGCATTGCTGGCCTCTGGCTCGGTGGTTTTCTTGCCGATCGCCTGGCCGCTGCCGTTACCGGCTACGGCGCCGCGGCAGCTGCGGTTGTTCTCGATGGCTACGTCATTGCCAAGGCGCTCGGCAGTGCGCTGCTGGTCTGCCTGTTCGGTGGCTGGCTGGCCTTCCGCCGGGAAGCGCGCTCGGAGCGGCCGGCTGGCGTATCCCGCCCCCAGGGCCGGCGCGGCGTCTTCGTGCTGTTGCTCGGCGCTTCGGGTCTTGCCGGCCTGCTAGGCACGGAAGCCGTGATTGGCGCTTTTGTCGCCATCGCTGCCGTGAGTCTCGTCGTGCTCCTCGGCGTTGCCCCACTCCTCGAAGGCCTGCGCCGCTGGAGCGCCCGCTTTCGCGGCCGCCTGCTGGAACGGATTGGTCTCCGGGAACTCGTCTGGTACCCGGCCGATCTGGCCGTTGCCCTGGGGGCGCTCGTCCTCGCAGTGGCCACGAGCGTTGCCATCGGGCTCATGGTCGACAGTTTCCGCAAGGACTTCGCGGCCATGCTCGATCAGCGGATGATCTACGATGCCTTTCTCGACGGCGCCGGTAGTGAGCTGTCGCCGTTGATCGGCGACCTCGAAGTTTTGCCGGGCGTCACCCGCGTGCAGCCCTATGGCCGGGTCGATCAACGTGTCGACGGGCGTCTCGTGACGCTGGCCTTTACACCCTTCGACAGTTTCGAGAGCCGCCGCTACGGACTCGAGGCCACTCTTGCGCCCGAGGCGGTGCTGGTGAACGAACGCTTTGCCCGGGCAAAGGATCTCAGGCCCGGCGACCGCTTCGAGCTGCTCGGCCTGTCAGTGGCCGTGGCGGGACTGTTCCCGGGCTTCGGCGAAGCCAGTGGGCGCATCGTGCTCGACAGTGCTATGGCCAGTCAGCTCGATGTGCCGCTGCGCTACGACCGGCTCAGTGTGAACACCGATGACCTTCCCGGTCTGGAACGTGCCCTCGAGCGCCTGGCGCCGACCCTGGAACTGCAGGATCAGCAGAGCGTCCGCCGCCTGGCTCTGGACATCTTCGATGAGACCTTCGCCATAACCCGAGCGCTCACGCTTCTCGCTCTGGTGGTCGCCAGCGTCGGGCTCTACAACGCACTGCTGGCCCTCGAACTCCTGCGAACCCGATCGCGGCAGCTGCTCGATGCCATGGGTGTTTCCAGCGGTGAGCAGCGACGCATCGCTACCGCCCGGATTGCCGGCGTTGGGCTCATCACCCTGCTCCTGGCTCTGCCGCTCGGCCTGGTCATGGGCTGGCTGCTCTGCGCGGCCGTCAATCCGCGAGCCTTCGGCTGGAGCCTGAACCTGACGCCGAGCGTCGATGCCTTCGGCTGGCCGCTCTTGACGGCACTGCTTGCCATGGCGCTCATTGCTCTGCTTCCAGTGCCGGCGGAGGGCAATCGGGATGGGAATCTCGATGAAGCTTAGTGCCGCGTGCCCGCTGCTGTTGTGTGTGCTCCTCGCCGCCTGCACGGAGTCGGCGGAGCAGGCGGCGGTGCCGGGCGGTGCCCTGAGAGTCGGGGCGGTACTCGGGGAAACGGAGGTCGCCGGCTTCGCACTCGCCGAGGTGCCGAGGCGTTTCGCTTTCCCGCGGGACCACGGTCCTCACCCGGCTTTTCGAAGTGAATGGTGGTATCTGACAGCGACGCTCGAAGACGATGCCGGGCGAGAATTCGGCGTGCAGTTCACCGTGTTCCGCCAGGCGCTGGCACCGCCTGCGGGTGGAGCAGGGGGAAATCGCTGGGCGACGGCTCAGGTTTATCTGGGGCATCTGGCAGTGACCGACGTCGCTGCTGGCCGGCATCGGGAAGCCGAGCGCTTTGCCCGGGGCCATCCGGCCCTGGCCGGGGCCCGCGCGGATCCGTTTGCCGTCTGGCTCGAGGACTGGCGGCTGGCTGACGACGGAGAGGGCTGGCGGCTCCAGGCCCGCAGTGCCGGTGACGCAGATGCTTTCGCCATCGATCTGCGCCTCGATGACGAGGCGCCCATCTATTTTCAGGGGGAGCAGGGCCTGAGCCGGAAAGGTCCAGGGCAGGCTTCCTACTATTACTCCATGCCCACCATGAAGGCTTCGGGCACGCTGCAGCTCGACGGCCGGAGCGTCGCCGTGCGGGGCACGGGCTGGCTCGATCGCGAATGGAGCACGAGCGTCCTGTCTGCGGGGCAGGTTGGCTGGGACTGGTTTGCCCTGAAACTCGACGACGGCCGGTCACTCATGGCCTTCCAGCTCCGCCGGGAGGATGGGCGCCGGGATCCCTTTGATCAGGGCTTACTGGTCAGCGCCGGGGGCGACAGTCAGGCCCTCGGCGCGGGTGACTTCAATCTTGAAGCAGAGCGCTTCTGGACCGATGAACGCGGGGTACGCTGGCCGGTGGTCTGGCGTTTGAGCCTGGCCGCGGCGCCGGTTGCCGGAACCCACCTGGCCGCTCATGGTCCGGAGGTCTTCCGAATCCGCAGCCTCGTGGACGATCAACGTATGGACTTAAGCGTGCGCTACTGGGAAGGCATCGTTGCCGTGGAAGCCCCATCCGGTAAGCGCCTCGGGCGCGGCTATCTGGAGATGACCGGTTACGATAGGAGCTCGGAGTCAGGAGAGCGATCCGGTGAACGATGATGAACTCGAGTGGCGGCGGGTGGCGAGCCGCAGCGGCCCGCAAGTGCCCCTGTTCGACGTGCGCTTCGACGACATGGAGCATCCGAATCCGGTGAGGTGCTTTCGAGGCTGGTGCTGTCTTCCGTCGACTGGGTCAATCTCGTGGCCCTGACCGAGACCGGTGAGTCCGTCATGGTCCGCCAGTACCGCTTCGGCGTGGGTTATCCCACCCTCGAGACGCCGGGTGGCATGGTCGATCCCGGTGAGGATTCGCTCACGGCCGCGCGCCGGGAGCTGGCCGAGGAGACCGGCTATACCGGTGGACGCTGGCACTATCTTGGTGCCGTGGAACCAAACCCGGCCATCCACGACCACCTCTGCCATCACTGGCTGGCAGAAGGGGTGCAGCCTACCCAGGCGCAGGAAACGGGCGGTGGTGAGCATATTCAAGTGGTGCTGATGGATGAGGCATCGGTCCGCGGCGCCGTCCAGGACGGTACGATCCGCCATGCGCTGGCGCTGTCTGCTCTCGCGCGCGTTTATGAGCTCTGGCCCCGGCCGTTCCTGCAGAACCCGCCTTGATCCTGCAGACGGCCACTAGGATCGTTCGGCAAAGTCCGTCACAATGACAGCCTAGTTGGGATCTCAGCAGGGGACAGCTGCTCAGATGAGGAATCACGACGCCGCTCACGCAGTGAGCCCGGGCGAGTCGTTTGCCCGTTTGCGCAACACGCCGAGCGGTGATGGCGGTGGCCCGCCGGTCGTCGCTGAGGAACAGAAACACAGCATCCTCATCGTCGACGACAAGCCCGAGCTGCTGAACAGTCTGCATCAGCTGGTGAACCTGCACGGCTATCAGGCCGACAAAGCCCTGGGCGGTGCCGAAGCCCTCGCGGCCCTTGGCCGCAAGCACTACGACGTGGTGCTCCTCGATCTCATCATGCCGGGGGTGAGCGGCCACGACGTCCTCGACCACGCCAGCGAACAGGGGCTCGATACGAAGATCATCGTCGTCTCCGGCGACTCGAGCTTCAGTGGCGTGAAACACGCCCTGCACTGTGGCGCCTTCGATTTCGTGAAGAAGCCCTACGAGGCCGGTGAGCTCATCTCCACCATGGAGACGGCCCTGCGCCAGTGTGAGCTCGAAAACCAGAATCACGTCATGGAGGAGAAGCTCAAAGAGTCCGAAGAGCTGCACCGCTTCATCGTCAACAACTCCCCGGACCTGGTTTACATGCTGGACCGGAACGGCTGCTTCATTTTCCTCAATCAGCGACTCGAATCGCTCCTCGGCTACAGCAAAGAGGAGCTGATCGGTCGGCACTATTCAGAGCTGGTGGATGACGACCACCTCGAGGCGGCGCGGAACATCTTCAATGAGCGACGCATGGGCGAGCGGGCGGCGGCCAACGTCGAGCTGCGCCTGAAGAGCCGCCTGAACCGTCGGGGTCCGCGCCTGTTTCACGCGCAGTCCGTGTGGATGGAGCTAACCGCGGAAGGCGTGTACTCGGATCCGAACGAGCGGACCCGGGAAAACTTCATCGGCACCTACGGCACGGCCCGGGACATCTCCGAGCGCAAGGAAGCCGAGGAAGTCATCAACTTCCAGGCCTACCATGATCTGCTTACGCACCTGCCGAACCGGGCGCTCCTGAAAGACCGCCTGTCCCTGGCCATCGCCCACGCCCGGCGTAACAAGCGGAAGCTTGCGGTCATGTTCCTGGACCTGGACCGCTTCAAGCTGGTCAACGACACCCTCGGCCACACCATGGGCGACCGGCTCCTGAAGGCCGTCGCCAACCGGCTGCAGAGCTGCCTCAGACGCGGGGATACGCTGGCCCGTTTCGGCGGCGACGAGTTCACTCTGCTGCTGCCGGAAGTCCGGACGAAAGACGACGTCGTGGTCATTGCCAGCAAGATTCTCGATCGTCTGAACGCGCCCTTCGTCATTGACGGGCATGAGCTGTTCGTCGGCGCGAGCATCGGCATTTCCATCTATCCGGAAGCCGGTGATTCCGAAGAGGCGCTCATTCAGAACGCCGACATTGCCATGTATCAGGTAAAAGGGCGGGGCAAGAACGGCTATCAGTTCTTCTCGGAAGAGATGAACAACAGCTTTTCCACCCGGCTTTCCCTCGAGCGGGAGCTGCGCAATGGGCTCGCTCAGGGAGAACTCAAAGTCTACTACCAGCCGCAGGTCTCCCTGGATACCGGTCGTATCACCGGCGTCGAAGCCCTCGTGCGCTGGCAGCACCCGATTCGTGGTCTCGTTTCTCCCATTGATTTTCTGCCCATGGCGGAGGAAACGGGCCTCATCTGCCAGATCGACGAATTCGTTCAGGCTCAGGCCTTTCAGGATGTTGCCTACTGGCGGAGCCGCGGTCGTGAGGACTTTCAGGTGTCGGTCAATCTGTCGGCCGTGCAGCTGGAAAAAGACGGCTTCGTCGATCGCTTTGTCGCGACGCTGCAGCAGAGCGGTCTCGAAGCGCAGGCCGTGAAGCTCGAGATCACCGAGAACACCCTCATGCAGGACATGGAGGTGATCATTCCGAAGCTCAAGGAGCTCCGGCGTCTCGGTGTGCACATCGCCATCGACGACTTCGGCACCGGTTACTCGTCCCTGTCCTATCTGCAGCAGTTCCCGATTCAGACGCTGAAGATCGACCGCAGTTTCGTCGGCGATATCCGCGCCGACGAAAGCGATGCAAGCATCGTCAACGCCATCGTCGCCATGGCCCGCGGTCTGAAGCTGGATCTCATTGCCGAAGGGGTCGAGAACCGCACCCAGCTGCGCTACCTGCATGCTCAGGGCTGCAGCGAGGGGCAGGGCTTCATTTTTTCGAAGCCGGTCCCGGCCAACGACATCACCAACATGATTCGCGAGAATCCCTTCGAGGCGATCGTTCGCGAAGGCACTGCGGAGGCTGGTGAACGCCTCCCGGCCGGCGCCGTCTGACCCGAACCCCATGAAAGGCTTTACGACACGGATCGTGCACAGCGATCGACAGCAGCCCGTTGAACACGGATCGCTGCAGAAACCGATTCACGCCACCGTTGCCTATGGCTACGAGGATGCCCGGGATCTTGCGGCCGCGTTTCAGGGAACGAAGCCCGGCTACACCTATGGACGCCAGGTCAATCCCACCGTCGAGGCCCTGCAGGACAAGGTCAGCACCATGGAGAATGGACTGCAGACGGTCTGCTTCAGCACCGGGATGGCAGCCATCGGCACGGCGATCTTCGCGCTCCTTCGGCAGGGGGACCACTTCGTGTCGTCGTCCTACCTGTTCGGCAACACCAACAGCCTCTTTCAGAGCTTTGCGGTACAGGGTATCGACGTCAGTTTCGTCGATGCCACCGACGCTGGCGCCGTGGCCGATGCCATCCGGCCGGAAACGCGTCTGGTCTTCGTGGAGACCATCGCCAACCCCCGCACACAGGTATCCGCCCTGGAAGAGATCGGCGCGCTTTGCCAGGAGCGTGGACTCATCTACTTCGTAGACAACACCATGACGTCGCCCTACCTGTTTCAGCCGAAGTCGGTCGGCGCGAGTCTCGTGATCAACAGTCTCACGAAATACATCGGTGGCCATGGCAACGCCCTGGGCGGCGCGGTCACGGAGATGGGAAGCTACGACTGGTCCGCCTACCCGCACATCTACGACACCTACAAGAAAGGTGATGCCAGCCGCTGGGCCATCACGCAGATCAAAAAGAAGGGACTCCGGGATTTTGGTGCGGCGTTGGGGCCGGAGGCTGCGCACCACATCGCCATTGGGGCCGAAACGCTGGCGCTGCGCATGACTCAGCAGTGCAAGAACACGCAGGCGCTGGCCGAGTATCTCGAAGGGCACGATCGGGTAAAGCGCGTCTACTACCCGGGCCTTGAGACCCATCCGGAGCACGAGCGTGCCCGACGGCTGTTCCGCTATCCTGGCGCCCTGTTCAGCTTCGAACTCGCCGAGGATCTGGATCTCTGGGCCTATCTCAATGCCCTCGAGGTGATCGTGAAATCGAGCAACCTGGGCGACAACAGAACCCTCGCCATCCCCGTGGCGCACACGATCTATCACGAGATGGGTCCGGAACGGCGGGCGAGCATGGGTATCGACGATTCGCTCATCCGGCTTTCCGTGGGGATCGAGGATACGGACGATCTGCTCGCTGACCTCGATCGCGCCTTCGCCGCGGCAGGAGGCTGACGGGCTCGGGCCACGCGAGCAGCGCCACAGGCACGACCATTCACTCAAGATTTCGGGGGAACCATGAACCGACTGCAGGACAAGGTCGTCATCATTACCGGTGGCGGCGGGGGGATCGGCCTGGCCGCCGGCAAGCTCTTCACAGAGGAGGGTGCCTACGTGCTCCTCGTAGACCGTGACGAGGCAGCCTTGAAAGCCGCCGCCAATGAAATCGGCAGCAACGCCGTCAGCTACTTCGTCGCCGATGTGACGAGTGCGGACGACAACGCCGCCATGGTCTCCTGCGCGGAAGAGCGCTACGGCGGTGTGGATGTGCTGCTGGCGAATGCCGGCATCGAAGGCGACGTGCTGCCGATTACGGAGTACGACGAAGCACGCTTCGATCAGGTCATGGCGATCAACGTAAAAGGCCCTTTTCTCGGACTCAAAAGCGTTGTGCCTGCCATGGCGAAACGCGGCGGCGGCAGCGTGGTCATCACGTCCTCCGTCGCCGGTATGCAGGGGGCAGCGGGTGTGTCGGCCTACGTCACGAGCAAGCATGCCGTTGTCGGCCTCATGCGCTCCGCGGCAAAAGAACTGGCGCCGCAGAACATCCGGGTGAACACCGTGAATCCATCGCCGGTGGAAACACAGATGATGCGCCGCCTCGAGGCGGGTTTTGGTGGCGGAGAGGAAGCGGCCGGCGCCATACACGACGCCATGAAAGGCCAGATTCCCATGCAGCGCTATGCGGAAGCGGAGGACATTGCGAAGATCATGCTCTTTCTCGCCAGCGACGACAGCGCCTTCATCACGGGCTCCGTGAACGCCGCCGACGGCGGCATGACGGCCTGAGGGCGCAGGAGCCGGCCATGAGGAGGCGGCAATGACCGGGTCGATCCTCGAGACGAACCTCGACTTTCCAAACAAGCGCACCGGTAAGGTCCGCGATCTGTATGACGTGACCCTCGCGAACGGCGAAGAGGCGCTGCTCATCGTCGCCACGGACCGGATCAGCGCCTTCGACGTCGTCATGGCCAACGGTCTGCCGGGAAAAGGGGTGGTGCTCACCCAGATGGCAAAGTTCTGGTTCGACTACTTTGCCGACGTGCCGAACCATCTGCTGTCGACGGACGTTGCCGACGTGCCCGGACTCACGTCGACAGAGAGCACCGCCCTGAACGGCCGCATCATGCTCTGCCGGAAGACACAGGTGCTGCCGATCGAGTGCATCGCCCGCGGCTACATCACCGGCAGCGGCTGGAAGGACTATCAGGCCTCGGGCGGTGTCTGCGGCATCGCCCTGCCCGACGGGCTCGTCAACAGCGATCGGCTCCCGGAACCCTTGTTTACCCCGTCCACCAAGGCAGCATCCGGTCACGATGAGAACATCTCCTTCGCCGAAGGGGTGGCGGTGGTGGGTGAGGCAACCATGAGCTGGCTCCGGGACACCACCTTGGGCCTTTATGGCCGGGCTCGTGACTACGCCTTCGACCGGGGCATCATTCTTGCCGACACGAAATTCGAGTTCGGCCAGCTTGCCGGTGCCGATACGCCACTCCTGATCGACGAGATCTTCACGCCGGACAGCTCCCGCTTCTGGCCGGCCGATGACTGGCAGCCCGGTCGCGAGCAGGCAAGCTTCGACAAACAGATCGTGCGGAACTATCTGGAGACGGTGGTTGCGGCCGGTGACTGGGACAAAACGCCACCGGGTCCAATGCTGCCGGACGAGGTCGTCTCGCGCAGTCTTGGCCGCTATCTCGAAGCCTACGAGCGACTCACCGGGCGCACCCTCGACCTCTAACCCTGGACCTCTAGCGCTCGATCCTCAGCGTGTCGCCGGTCGTGCAGCCGGAGGTGGCGTCAGCATCCCCGTTGTTGATGGCGAGATGGAGAGTGCCATCACCGTTCTCCAGACCGAGCCAGGCCCCTTCCGGCACGTCGCCGTACCAGTTGACGAAAGTTGCCTCGTAGCGAGCGTCCTTGCAGCCGACGAAGAAGGACGCACCGATGGCGAGGCCGGCATCGGCGACCTTCAGATCCGTATCCAGATTGCCGTAGGCGTCTCCGGTGCGAAGCACCGTGGCTTCGAACTGCTGGGCTGTCTGCATCGTCCCATCGCCGGCCGCCTCGGCCACTGCCGTTGAGGCCAGAAAAAACAGCGCGGCGCAGGCTGCCGCTTGTTTGAGGTGTCGTGCGCCAGTCAGCGCTTGCGCGGGTTCCGATGGATGTCTGGGGCTGGGCATCGTGATCTGCATGGTCGTTCCTCTCTCACCGGGCTCAAACGCTACGCCGTCCCCGGGCGCTCGGCAATGGCGTGCGCCGTTCTCCCGAGGCCGCTAGACTGCGTTGCTGCCGGCTGAAGATCAGTAGAAGAGACAAGAAGGGGAGAGCATGGAAATTCACGGTTTCTGCGACGAGCGTTTTGCACCGGTTCAGGAAGCATTTGCCGCCAACTTCGCCGAACGGGGCGATGTCGGCGCGAGCTTTGCGGCCACGGTGGAGGGGGAGTACGTCATCGATCTCTGGGCGGGTCATGCCGATGCGGCCCGGACCCGGCCCTGGGAAGAAGACACCATCGTCAACGTCTACTCGACCACCAAAACCATGACCTTTCTTGCAGCGCTGGTGCTGGCCGATCGGGGGGTCCTGGATCTCGATGCGCCGGTCACCGACTACTGGCCCGAGTACGGTCAGGCAGGAAAAGAGCAGACCCTCGTGCGGCATTTCCTCTCACATACCGCTGGTGTCCCGGGTTTCGATCCGCGGCTGAGTGCCGATGAGCTTTACGATTGGGATACTGCGGTGGCCAATCTCGCCGCACAGGCACCCTGGTGGGAGCCAGGCTCCCAGAGCGGCTACCACGCGATTACTCAAGGCTTTCTCATCGGTGAGCTGGTGCGGCGGCTGACGGGTAAGAGCTTCGGTACGTTTTTCCGGGAAGAAATTGCTGAACCGCTCGGTGCCGACTTCCACGTGGGCGTTGATCCGAAGGACTTCCCACGGCTGGCGGAGATGATCGAACCGGTTGGTGACGGCGGCATCACGCCACCGGTACCGGATCCCGATTCGATTCCCGCGCGCGTCTTCGCCAGCGCTGTGCTCGACGGCGTGGTCAATACGCCGGGCTGGCGTCAGGCGGAAATTCCAGCGGCCAACGGCCACGGCAACGCTCGCTCGGTGGTACGTGCACAGACGCCCATGGCGAATGGGGGCAGCGCTTTCGGAGTGGATCTGTTGTCGGAAGCGGGGACGCGGCGCATGCTCGAGGAACAGTCGAATGGGCCCGACGCCGTGCTGGTCATGCCGATCCGCTTTGGCATGGGCTACGCGTATCCCAATGAATTCATGCCCATGTCGCCGAGCGAGAATGGCATGTTCTGGGGAGGTGCAGGAGGATCGACGATCGTCGTCGACCCGGACCATCGGGTGTGCTTCTCCTACGTCATGAATCAGATGGCGGCTGCCATCGTTGGCGACGTGCGTGGCGGCTCGCTGGGTAACGCGTTTTACGAGGCGCTCGGCGCCTGAGGCAGAGCTGCAAGGCGATCGCGCAGTTCCAGGAGCAGCGCCCGCGTCGCACGAATGCCGTCGAACTCGCTGAGGCGGCGCCCTTCGTACTCGATGCCGATGTGGCCGCGATAGCCAGCGGCGGTAACGAGGCGCAGCATACGTTCGAAATCGATGGTCGTTTCCGCGCCGCTGGCGTCGAAATCGTAGGATTTGGCGCTGACAGCGCGTGCGAAAGGCATGAGTTCAGCCACACCCTGATAGCGATCGTAGACTTCGGCATCCGCTCCGGTTCCGGCGATACGGAAATTGCCGAAGTCCGGCAGGGTTCCGACCCGGGGATGAGCCGTGCGTTCGATCGTGGTGGCGAGCCAGGCACCGTTGCTCGAGAGTCCCCCGTGATTTTCGACCAGAATGTCCAGGCCCAGAGGCTCTGCCAGATCACCGAGGGTGTTCAGGCTCTCGGCCACACGCGCGGACAATGCTTCTGCGTTGCCAGCGCCCCCGGCGTTGACCCGGATTGCGTGACAACCGAGCAGGGCCGCGGCATCGAGCCAGGGACGGTGATTCTCGATCGCCTGTCGACGAGCTGTGGCATCCGCGTCTCCGGTAGCGCCGAGCGCGTCACACATGATGATCAGGCTGCGGACCCCTTCGCCGTCTGCCCTTCGCTTGAGTTCGGCGAAGTAGCTGCCGTTCCGAGCCTGAGCGAAATAGAAGGTGTTCACGTACTCCACGGCGTCGACGTCGAAAGCCTGCCGCGCCAGTACTGGAAAATCGAGCGGGTCGTGGACCCCCTGCAGCACCGACTCCGGGTCGGCCTGAAAACGCGACCGAAAGCCCGCATCGAGATTGCCGCCGAAGTAGGTTCGGTGCAGGGACCACTGGGCGAGAGAAATCCGGAACAGCGGCTCCGCCGCCGCAGCCTCAGCGATGCGAGATTGATCGGCAGCGGCCGGCGCAGAAGTACCGCGCAGGGTCAGAGGGACCGCCAGCGAGGCCGCAGCCAGGACGCTGAGCAGCTTGCGGCGCGTTAAGGGTGGCGCTGCACTCAAGGCGCCGGGTCCATGAGGTCCTTGAAACCGTAGGGGTCGTAGGGGCCTATGACCAGCTGCTCGAGGATGCCTTTGCCGCGTTTCTTCGAGCCGTCGGCAGCGGTGAGCTCAGCGTCGCAGATCGCCTGGATGTGAAAGTGCGTTGGATCCTTGAGATCGACTTCGCTGAGCACAAGGCTGTCGTGGCCCGTGGCGAGCTCACCGTGATAGTGGCCGTGACCCCACTCGGGATGACCGTAGCCGATGCCCTTCATGAAAAAGGTCTGTCTCGGGCTGAGGCTGACCCTCGCATCGCCGAGGGTGAGCTCGGCGCCGGCCGCATGGCGTGTGCCCGAGGCGAAGTTCAGCTGACTGGCAACCCCCGCCGGTTCCAGCAGCCCCGCCGCGGAAACGCGGCGGCCGGCCGTGTTCCAGGGGGTGCCGCTTTCGTCGGCGTTGAGGTGATAGAACGTCGCTTCGTCTTCGAAGTTGAGCGGCGCCCAGAGCCAGAAGAACTGTGGGGCACGCGCATAAGGATTCTGCTGCGGGTCCCGCTGGCCGATGGGACGGATACCCCAGGAACGATCCCGGGTGCCCCACCAGCAGTCGCTGCTGACGCTGACCGTTTTCTCCTGGAAGCGGATTTCCCCGGACCAGGTGCCGTTCTGCGTGAGCCGTGTGTAGTCCATTGAGGTCTGGCTGCCGATCCGTCGGGTGAAGCGCGGCTCCTCGATGGCAGGAAACCGGGCTTCGAAAGTCAGCTCTCCGCGCAGGCCGGTTGCTTCGTCATCGATACCGAGGCGCAGAGTCTGCAGTGGTTCCACGACCTCCACGCGGATAGGCCCCACCGCCGTATCGAGACGCTCCATGTGCAGGACCTTCGATGCGTAAACGTTGTGCTGCACGCCGTCGACGATGAAGGAAAAGGCGGCGTCCATGACGTTCAGATGTGGGTACACGCCGAGGGCGGCGGCGAAGAACAGGTCGCCGTCCCGTTCGTAACCGTTGAAGAAATAGCGGTCGTAGAAATTCCGATCCGTACCCGAATAGGCAACGGGCTCGGGGGTCTGATGGATGGGATAGTCGTCGGCTTTTGTTAACATCGGCCGCTCACTGTGATCTCGCCTCGGTGGGCCACCATAGCTTTGGACTGGGAGTGCTACAAGCGCATCTGCGATGAACCGCAGGTCTTTTCCCGCTGGATGCTCGAGCAGACCGGGGAACTGCTGGACGCCACGCTCGCTGCCCAGATCGATCCGGCCACGCTCGGCGTCCCCTATGACAAGCCGGCCGACCATCAGGGTAGCGCTGCAACTGACATGTTCCGCCTCGCGCTCGATCGGCACACCCTGAGGGCCATTCACGCAGCGGTGCAGGCGGCCGTCCTCGAACAGCGCCGCACCTCCGGCACCCGGGCGCGCGGTCTCGGCGGTTTCGAAGAAGCCTGGGCCGAATACCTGCGCGCCGGCGAGGCATCACCACATCGAGCAGCCGATGTTCCGTAAAGTGCTCGTCGCCAACCGCGGCGCCATCGCCCGCCGGGTCATTCGAGCCTGCAACGATCTGGGTATCGCAAGCGTTGCCGTGTACTCCGATGCCGACGCGGGAGCGCCGTACCTCGCGGAAGCGTCAGAAGCCATTCACCTGGCCGGTGAGCGGGCTGCTGAGACCTATCTGAACGTCGAAGCACTCCTTGCGGCGGCGCAGAACACTGGCGCCGATGCGCTGCATCCAGGGTACGGCTTCCTCGCGGAAAGTGGCGCCTTCGCCCGTGCGGTAACCGCCGCGGGCCTGGTATTCGTTGGCCCCGATGCCCGCTGGCTCGAGACCATGGGCGACAAGGTCGCGGCCCGGGCACTCGCCGCAGAACACGGATTTCCGGTCTTTTCCGGCAGCGATCGACTCTCGGGCGTCACCGCGGCGCAGGCCGCCGCCGAAGTCGTCGGCTTTCCACTCATGCTCAAGCCTGCTGCCGGTGGTGGCGGGATCGGCATGCGTGTGGTTGAAGACCCGGAATCCCTCGACAGTGCCGTCAATCAGGCGACGGCGCTGGCTCGGGAAGCCTTTGGTGACGGGGGGCTTTTTCTGGAACGCTGGATCGAGAGCGGGCGTCATATCGAATTCCAGCTCCTCGGCGATGGTCAGGGCAACGCCCTGCATCTCCACGAGCGCGAGTGTTCCGTGCAGCGTCGACATCAGAAGGTCATCGAAGAATCACCGGCGCCGGGTGTCGAGCGGAGCGAACTCGAGAAACTCGCAGAGCAGGCAACGGCGTTTGCGGGCGCCCTCGGCTACGACAATGTCGGCACCCTGGAAACGCTGCGCGCTGGTCCGAACGACTACGGGTTTCTCGAGATGAACACCCGTATTCAGGTGGAACATGGCGTGACTGAGCTTGTGACCGGAATCGATCTCGTGGTCACTCAGCTCAAGCTCGCGGCCGGTAACCCCCTGCCGGATCCGGCGCCGCTCGATGGCCATGCTGTCGAGGTGCGTATCTACGCGGAACAACCGCGCAGCCAGCTGCCGTCGACAGGGCGCCTCAGCGTTTTCCGACCGCCAGAGCTCCATGGTGTGCGGGTTGAGACGGGCTATCAGGCGGGTCAGTGGGTCACCCCCTTCTACGACCCCCTGCTGGCGAAAGTGCTCGCCCGCGGCAATACGCGCGAGCAGGCCATCGGTCGTGTGCTGGTGGCGCTGAAGGCTTTTACCATCGAAGGGGTCGAAACGAACGTACCGCTGCTGAGTGCCGTGCTCGGTGATGCGGATTTTCTCGCTGGCCGCATCGACACGGGTTATCTGGCCCGCTTTCTGGCCAGCTGGTAGAACACACAACATTGAACGGACAAGGGGATGGGAGTCAGCCATGCAGCACGAGGTGGAAAGCGAGGTTCAGGGCAGCGTCTGGAAGGTGGAGGTGGCACCTGGGGCCAGCGTTGCTGCAGGGGACGTGCTGCTGATTCTGGAGTCCATGAAAATGGAGATCCCCGTGGAGGCACCCGTAGCCGGCACGGTGCTGGAGCTCAGAGTGAAGCCCGAAGATCCCGTAGAAGAGGATCAGGTGCTGGCGGTTATCGAGGCTGATTGAAGCACCTAGCGGCCTGGCGCAGGCGGCCGGTGAGGTGTCCGGCCAGGCGTCGCGTGGTAGGGTTAGCCGTTTGCACTCAGCCTGGAAGTAAAGGGGAAGACATGGCAGATCTCGTCACCATCGAGACCAAAAACGGCGTTGCCGACGTGCGGCTCAACCGCCCGGAGAAGTACAACGCGCTGTCCCGGGACATGTTCAGCGCCATCATCGAAGCCGGCGAAACGCTGGCGGAAGCGAAGGATGTCCGTGCCGTGGTGCTGTCCGGGAATGGCCGCGGTTTCTGCGCGGGGCTCGACATGGAGAGCTTCCAGGGGATGACGGAAACTGAAGACGGCCAGGAGAGCACCACGTCGGCGCTTCTGAGCCGCGGCAACAGCCCGGAGAATCACGCCCAGCGGCCGGCCTACGTCTGGAAGCGGATGCCGGTGCCGGTGATCGCTGCCATCCACGGGGTTGCCTACGGTGGCGGCACGCAGATCGCCCTCGGCGCGGATATCCGCATTGCGGCACCGGATGCAAAGATGTCCGTCATGGAGATCAAATGGGGTCTCGTGCCGGACATGAGCCTCACCCAGACTCTGCGGGATCTCGTGCCCATGGACGTGGCCAAAGAGCTCACCTTCAGCGGGCGCATTGTCTCCGGCACGGAAGCCAAAGAGCTGGGACTCGTCACCCGCGTTGCCGACGATCCCCTGGCAGCGGCCATGGCGCTCGCGGAGGAGATCGCCAGTAAGTCGCCCGATGCCATTCGTGCCGGCAAGCAGCTCTTCGAGGAGAGCTGGCATGCGGACGAGCGCACGGGGCTGGAGCTGGAGGCGAGCCTGCAGACGGCCCTGATCGGCAGTCCCAACCAGGTGGAAGCGATCGTGGCCAACTTCGAGAAGCGCGCGCCCGTCTTCAAGGACTGAACGCCCGTGAGCTGGGAAAACGAAGTTCAGGAACTCGCCCGCCGGCGCCATCTGGCGAAACAGATGGGCGGCAAGGAAGGCATCGCCCGGCAGCACGCGAAAGGACGCATGACGATCCGCGAGCGGATCGATGCGCTCCTCGACGAGGGCTCGTTCTCTGAACACGGCAAGGCCACAGCCTTGCCCGACTATGACGAAAAAGACGAGTTCACGGGCTTCGTACCGGCCAACTACGTGGTGGGCTTTGGCCGCATCGACGAGCGTCGCGTCGTCGTTGGCGGCGAAGACTTCACTCTGAAGGGCGGCTCTCCCAATGCGGCCGGTCTGCGCAAGAGCGTTTATGCCGAGCATCTCGCCAGCCGTTTCAAGGTGCCCCTGGTACGGCTCCTCGAAGGCGGCGGCGGCAGCGTCAAAGGTTCGGGGCGGAAAGGCGGCACCGTCGGTGAGCCTGTCTACACGGAACCCCGCTTCAAGATCATCGCCGACGCCATGGGTCAGGTGCCCATTGCTTCCGCGGCCCTCGGCGCCGTTGCCGGCTTTCCCGCCGGCCGGTTGGTGGCTTCTCATTTCTCGGTCATGACCCGCTATACCTCGCAGATTCTCATTGGCGGGCCCGCCCTCGTGGAACGGGCGCTCGGGGTGCGGATGACTAAAGACGAGCTCGGCGGCGTGGACGTGCACGCTACCTCCGGTGTCGTCGACAACATCGCCGAGGACGAACACGACGCGTTCCGGCAGATCCGGCGTTTTCTCAGCTATCTCCCAGGCAGCGTCTGGGAGAGTGCGCCGCGGCTGCCCTCTGATGACCCCACGGATCGTATGGAACAGGATCTTCTGGATATCGTTCCCCGGGATTCGAACGCACCCTTCGACATGCGGGCGATCATCGAAATGATCATGGACGTGGACTCGGTCTTCGAGATGGGCGCCAGCTACGGACCGAGCCAGATCACGGCCCTCGCGCGTCTCGATGGACAGCCCGTTGGTGTGCTGGGTAACGACTGTAACTTTTACGCTGGAGCCATGACGGCGGAGGCGGCACAGAAATACCGCCGCTTCGTTGAGCTCTGCGACATGTTCCACCTGCCGATCATCAATTTTGTCGATCAACCGGGCTTCATGATCGGCCCGGAAGCGGAGCGGGCCGGAACCATCCGCTATGGCATGGCCGCCGTTGCCGCCGCCGTGCAGGCACGGGTGCCCTGGGCGTCGATTCAGGTCCACAAGGGCTTTGGCGTGGCCACGGCCGCGCATTTCGGCGAGAACGCCTACGTGCTCTCCTGGCCTTCGGTGGAGAGTGGCGCTCTGCCCCTCGAGGGTGGCGTTGCCGTGGCCTTCCATCGGGAGATCGCGGCAGCGGAGGATCCGGAAGCGAAGCGCCGCGAGATCGAGGATCGTCTGCGCCAGGCGCGCTCGCCTTTCCCCCGGGCCGAATCCTTCTCTGTTCACGAAATCATTGATCCCCGGGAGACCCGACCGGTGCTCGCGGAGTGGATCGACTGGATACAGCCTCAGCTGGCGACCCTGCCTGGCGAGGTGCACTTTCCCATACGGCCGTGAGGGCCGACGCCACTCTTTTCAGGAGGTTTCTCATGAGTTACTCATTCGATGGCAAGGTTGCCATTGTCACCGGTGCGGGGGGCGGTCTCGGTCGCAGCCATGCGATAGAGCTTGCCAGCCGCGGCGCCAAGGTCGTAATCAACGATCTCGGGGGCGCCATGGACGGCACCGGCGGTTCTTCTGACGCTGCGAACGCTGTTGTGGAAGAGATCAAAGCCGCAGGCGGTGAAGCGATTGCCAATGGCGGTTCTGTCTCCGACCGGCAGGGCGCCCAGAGTATGGTGGATGACGCCCTGAACGCCTGGGGTCGCGTCGATATCCTCATCAACAATGCCGGAATTCTGCGCGACAAGTCCTTTGCCAAGATGGAGCTCGACGATTTCTCCCTGGTCATGGACGTGCACCTCATGGGCTCGGTGAACGTGACGAAAGCGGTCTGGCCCATCATGCGAGAGCAGAACTACGGTCGGATCGTCATGACCACCTCACCCTCCGGTCTCTATGGCAATTTCGGCCAGGCGAACTATGGCGCAGCGAAGCTGGGGCTGGTTGGCTTCATGAACACGCTGAAGATCGAAGGTGCGAAGAACAACATCCACACCAACACCATTGCCCCGGTCGCAGCCACTCGCATGACGGAGAACCTAATGCCGGAAGAGGCGCTGGCCAAACTGGGCCCGGAGCTGGTCACTCCTGCAGTGGTGTTCCTGTGCACGGACGATGCGCCCAACGGGGTTATCGTTCAGGCTCAGGGCGGACAGTATTCCACAGCCTGCATCGTGGAAAACGCGGGTGTCGACTTGGGCGTTGAGGCGACCGTGGAAGACATCGCCGACAACTTCGGTCAGATCACTGATCTCACCGGCGCCAAGCCTCGCGGCATGCTGCAGCTTGGTGACATGTAGGTGGAACGGAACAGCGCGTTGCGTGAAAGCGAAGGGTTCAGCCAGTGGTAGCCGTCGTGCTGACGCTCGTGCTGTCCTTTCTGGTGGGCGGCAGCCTCTGGCTGCTGCTCGGCTCGCGCTTCGCGCTGAATGAGGATGAGTCGGTCAACGAGGTGCTGAACCTCATTGCCTTCGTGGCCGGAGCGCTGTTACCCGCTTTCGGCCTCGTGTTCTTCCTGCTGGACCGGAACTAGTTGTAACCGACGACGTAGGCGTCCGCGTCGTCGGAGCCTTCTTCTTCGTAATGGTGATCTGCGGGGCCGAAGGCGAGCAGCAGGGGCGTGTAGTCCTCTGCCTCTTCTGCGGTCGGGATCTCGTCGATGTTGCGCTGGGGGGTACCGTTCATCTTCGTCTTGCCTATCCGTGACGCCTGGGGGGTGCCGGCGCACAAGTTGCCGGCTACGCAGGCGCAGTTTAGTAATCCTGACTTAGATTGCAACGCTAATTCTTTGATTTATGGGCTAATTCAGCCTGGAAGTGTGAGGTAGGCAATGAAACTGGCCATAGACCCGGATTCGGTGAAGGGTTTTCTCGATCCGGAGGAGGGCGCCCGGCTGCACGAGCTGGCGCACTCAGCCGCAGCGCTGGGGCCCTGTCTCGAGATCGGTTCCTACTGCGGCAAGTCGACGATCTACCTCGGCAGCGCCTGCCGGGATCGGGAGCAGCTCCTCTACGCGGTGGACCATCATCGAGGCTCTGAGGAGCATCAGCTCGGGGAGGAATACCACGACGAAAGTCTCTACGACCAGAGTGTGGCGCTCATGGACACCTTCCCCGAGTTCCGACGCAACGTCGATCGGGCCGGCCTTGGCGAAACGGTGGTGCCGATTGTCGCGAGCACGGCGCTGGCGGCCCGCCATTGGCGCACACCACTGTCGCTCGTGTTCATCGATGGGGGGCACAGTGAGGCGGCGGCTCTGGCCGACTATCGCAGCTGGGCCCCGCATATCGTCAGAGGTGGCGTTCTCGCCATTCACGATCTCTTTCCGGATCCCGCCGACGGCGGTCAGGCGCCCTGGCACATCTACCAGCTGGCCCTTGCCTCAGGGCTGTTCGAGGCGCTGCCGACCGTTCGCACGCTCGGCGCGCTCAAGCGACTCTAGGGGAGCGTGATGCCGTGGCTGCGTGAAGAGCGTGGCGGCTCCGGTTAATCCATCGAGGGTGTCTGCTGCGAGGAGGATGGCACCAGCGGTCCAGGTTGGGCGTTCATCGGGCCACATGACCTCATCGGTGAACACATAACCCGTCCACCAGGAGCCGTCTTCGGCCTGATAGCGGCTCAGGAGTTCGAAGAGGGCGCGGGCGCGCTCTGATTCACCGGCAGCGGCACAGGCCATGACCAGCTCGCAGGATTCGGCGATGGTCACCCAGGGCTGATCGGAAACACAGCGGCAGCCGTGACCGGGCACCATGAACTCGTCCCAGCGCGCGTCGAGGCGGGCGACCGCATCGGCGCCCGTGATGGCACCGGCGAGAATCGGGTAAAACCAGTCCATGGAGTAGCGGGCTTTAGAAGGCCAGGTCCGATCGAAGCGCTCCGGCCTTTCACGCAGGGCGAGCCCCAGACGTTCCCGGGCAACGTGCCAGTGTGCGTGCGGGGCTTCCAGCACCTGAGCGATGGCGATGCCGCAGTCCAGACTCCGATAGATCGAGCTCGAGCCGGTGACCAGGGCGTCTTTGTTGATGCCCGTGCGCGTATCCAGCGCCCAGTAGATCTCGCCGCTGGTGGCCTGCAGTGACAGGACAAAATCCAGGGCTCGGCGAACCGTGGGCCAGAGCTCGCGGAGGAAAGGCTCGTCGCCGGTCACCAGATAGTGGTGCCAGACACCGGTAGCCACATAAGCCACAAAATTCGTTTCTGCCCGGGTGCCATCGGCAATGCGCTCACCCTCGTAGGCGGCGAGCCAGTAGCCGTCCGGGTGTTGCCGGTCCGCCAGCCAGCGGTAGGCGGCAACGGCCCTGTCGTAGCTGCCTCCCACCGACAGGCCCATGGCAGATTCGACGTGATCCCAGGGGTCGATGATCCCGCCGTCGAACCAGGGAATCGCGCCGCTCGGCCGCTGAATCCTGGCGATGTAGTCGGTCGTGCGACGGACGAGCTCCTCGTGTTGTTCCCTGTGTTCGGCCCTAGGCATGGCTCGACCCCCGGACGAAGTACATGACCACGCTCTTACCCCAGAGGGGGTTGGTCAGCCTCTCGAGCAGACGGGTGATCCAGGGTTTCTGCATGAGATCCCAGACCAGCAGCCGGTGGTAGGTGCGGACCGGCCAGACGTCTTCACCCCGTTCCCAGAACAGGCAGCGCAGCCACCAGTAGGGCGAGTGCAGGCCATGGGCCCAGTGGCGGCCGTAGAGAATCATGTCCTGGGCTTCGACGTTCTGTTTGAGCTGAGCCGAACGGAAGATGCGGACGTGACCGCCGGGAACCTCGTGATACGCATCGGAGAGTTGCCAGCAGAGCCATTCCGGCCCGAAGCGCGGCACGCTCGCGGCGAACTGACCGCCGGGTTTCAGCACCCGCCGGATTTCCCGGAGCACGCTCAGGTAGTCGGGTATGTGCTCGAGGACCTCCGCGCAGATGACCTTGTCGAAGGTGCCGTCCCGGAACGGCAGACGCAGACCGGAACCACAGGTGAAGGTGAGGCTGCAGCTTGCATCGGCCGGATCCTCGAAATCTGCGAAGCGCTCCCGGGCTGTGCCGAGATCGTCCAGAGACAGATCGAGGCCCACGACGGTAACCGCCTCGTCCAGGTAAGCGGTGATCGCATGGCGGCCTTCGCCGCAGCCGAGATCGAGCACCCGGTCTCCGGCTTTGAGTTCGAAGCGGTCGAAATCGATGGTCGTCAGACTCATGCCGAAGCCTCTGCCGCCTGCCCAAGGACGCGACCGTAAACGCGGGTCATGGCGTGAGCGGCCTGCTGCCAGGAGAACTGCTCGACGATGTGGGCACGGCCGGCGAGGCCGATCTCTTCCCGGCGCGCCGGCGGCAGTGCCAGCAGCTCCGCGATGGCGGCCTCGAGCGCCTTCGGATC
Organism: Pseudomonadales bacterium; assembly: GCA_965230005.1. Lineage (GTDB taxonomy): Bacteria > Pseudomonadota > Gammaproteobacteria > Pseudomonadales > Azotimanducaceae > SZUA-309. The sequence continues at coordinate 2,479,811 of OZ245934.1, read as the reverse complement.
CGCAGCCGGGACGATACGTCCGGCATTGCCGACGACTTCCGGCAGAGCGCCTCCATCGGTCGACACGAGGGGGACACCGCAGGCCATGGCTTCGCCGGCCGGCAGACCGAATCCTTCGTACTCCGACGGCACCACAGCGATGGCCGAGCTCGCGTAGAGGTGTCGGAACTCTTCGGCACCGATACCGTGGATGAAGCGAATACGCTCGCCCACGCCGAAGCGCTCGATGAGGCGTTCTGTGTCGCCGCCGGGTTTCGGGCGGCCGATGAAGATGAGGCGCAGCTTCGGGAAGCGTTCGAGAAGACCGGCGAAGGCCGGGATCAGGTGCTGCGTCCCCTTCAGCGGCTGATCGGCGCTGGCCGTGGTGATCAGCTGCCAGGGGTTCCGGGCGATGCTCGGTTCCGGCCGGAAAGTCTCCGTGTCGATACCGTTGTAGATCACCTCGATACGACCGGGATCGATGTTGAAAGCGCGGCAGATATCCTGCTTCGAGCGGCGGCTGACCGTGACGATGTGTTCGAGTTTGCCGGCGACCGTGGTCTGCATCTTCAGGAAGTGGTGCCAGCGCTTGATGAGCAGGCGCTGCTTCCAGCCGGTTGCATGGGCCAGGGCAATGTCGCGGTCCCAGGTGATCGGATGGTGGATGGTGGTGACGAGCTTCTGGCCCCGCTGCTGCAGCGCGAGGGTGCCCCAGGACAGACACTGATTGTCGTGGATGATGTCGTAGTGCCGCCCCTCCTTTGCCAGGTAGTCGGCGACACGGCGGCCGAAGGTGTAGGGCTCGGAAAAGCCGCCGGTGGCCATGGAAAACCACTCGAAGGTGTCGGTAAAGGACTTCAGGTGCCTGGGGCGCAGGGCGGTCAGGTGATTCTCTTCGGCAAAGAGGTTCAGGCCCGGGAGCCGGATGAGGCCGATGCGCTCGTCGTCCAGCTCCGGATAGGGCTCGCCGGAAATCACGTCCACGCGATGGCCGGCTTCCACGAGGGCTTTCGACAGGTAGCGCAGGTAGATGCCCTGGCCGCCGCTGTAGGGGTTGCTGCGATAGCCGAGCAGCGCGATGGAGAGCGGTGCGGACGAGCCCGCGGGATTGGTCAGCGCCGCTTCGGACATGGGAACCCCAGACAAAGAGCCGGGATTCTAATCACTTAGGGTAGGGGTGACTACCGGTTGTTACTGACGGCGATGTGCGGCAGCGGGTGCGTTACGGCCGGTTCGGGGCGTTCCGATTCCGCGTTTCCGGACAGCTCGTGGACGTGGTGGAACAGGTTGGCAATCCACTGCTGCCCTTCCTGAGTTTTGCGCAGGAAGCGCAGCCCTTCGGTAATGAAGGGATAAACCTGGTCGTAGAAAAACTCGGGATAGCCCGCTCGGAGCTCGGCGGGATTTTCGTAGCCGAGGCGCTCGGCTTCCCCCGTTTCAACGAATTCGGAGTAGAGGCGGGAGAGCTTCTGCGGGTAGAGAGGGTCACCCATCTGCCCGATGAGGTCCGCTGCACGAACCAGGGCGGCAAAAGTATCCACGCGCTGGTAGTGCCGGTCGTCGGGGACCGGGAACCGGGTCATCTCGATGTAGCTGGCGACTGTGGAGACGTCGATGGTCGGATCCCCGGCAAAACGCTCCTTGATGAAGATGCAGCTGCGGTTGACGTGGTGCGGCATCATGAACGCATCCGTCGCACCGACTGGCGGTGTGACGCGATTGCCGGTCTCGTCGATCACGAAGCTGTCCTCGGCATCGTCGCGGAGCAGACCGCGCAGATAGCCGATGTCGTGGAAGAGCAGGGCAATGACCGCGTGGAGCCACTCATGGGGACTCACGTCACCCTGTGAGAGCAGGCGTCCGCGGAGGATGGTCTGGCCCACATCCGTGACGAGCATCGTGTGCTCGAGATCGTGATAGGGGCAGTCGCAGCCGAGGAGGGTCTCCAGAGCCGTATGCGCGGCCTGATCGAGCACGTCTTCGTGGCCGAGATCGCGGTTCGGATAGGCCTCGCGATAGCGCTCGATCGAGTGCGCAACGAACGCCTCTATGAGAGTCCGGTTCGGATTGAACATGAGTCATCCAACAGCAGTCACACTAGTGTAGTCGGAGCGTCGAGCCCTCAACGTGCGCTGGGCCTCATTTTTCCTGGGGTCACGCGGTGGTCATGGATCTCGCAGGCCCGTAGAATCTTGAGCCATCTTGAATCATCTGCAAGTTGTATGCGAATCTGATGAGCAGGTTTCATGTCACATCTTGAGCTCCGCCATTTGAAAACCCTCGTTGCGCTCCGCGACACGGGCAGCCTGGTCGAGGCGGCGGATCGCGTGTTTCTCACGCAGTCGGCCCTCTCCCACCAGATCAAGGACCTGGAGACCCGGCTCGGCTGTTCGCTGTTCATCAGGAAAACGCGACCGGTCAGGTTCACGCCGGCGGGCAAACGGCTTTTGAAACTCGCCGACGAAGTGCTGCCGTCCGTGCACAGCACCGAGCAGGATCTTGCCCGCCTTGCCGGCGGGGAGTCCGGGCGTATCTTCATGGCCATTGAGTGTCACAGCTGCTTCGAGTGGTTGCTGCCGGCCATCAACGAGTACCGGGAACACTGGCCGGACGTGGAGCTCGATATCTCCAGCGGCTTCCACTTCGCACCGCTGCCCGCACTCTCCCGGGGTGATCTCGATCTGGTCATCACTGCCGATCCCATCGACGACCTCGGTCTCGAGTATCTGCCGCTATTCAGCTACGAGGCGGAGCTGGCAGTGGCCCGCGATCACGATCTCGTCGAGCGCCCGTGGGTGGAGCCGGAGGATCTGGTCGGAGAAACGCTCATCGCCTACCCGGTGGATCGCAGCCGGCTGGACATCTTCACCTCCTTCCTCGACCCCGCGGGCGTTGAGCCTGCGGCGGTGCGGAACGCGGAACTGACCACCATGATGATCCAGCTCGTTGCAAGCGGCCGCGGTGTAGCCTGTCTGCCGAACTGGGCGCTGCACGAGTATCAGGAACGTGAGTACGTGGTGGTGAAATCCCTCGGCGAAGAAGGCATCTGGCCGACCCTTTATGCGGCTGTGCGCAAAGACGAAGCCAGCGCCGCCTTCATCGAAGGTTTCGTCGACGTGGCCAAGCGGACGTGCTTCAAGAACCTGATCGGGATCGTCACCGCCGATCTTTAGGTCGCGCGCTCAGCTCAGCAGTCGCGTCTCTCAGCTCAGCGGTCGTGCTTCAAGGCACCAGCACGGCTTCGTGCCATCGGCCTCCGTTCAGCCAGTAACGGCGCCGGTCGTGGACGCCGTTTGCCTGATTGAGGTCGAGGCGGTCGACCTCCGCCACCTCGAGATAGAGCCCCTGAGCTGAGTCCGGAGCGACGAGCGGGTCCGGCAGAGGCAGTGCCTCGAGCGTCTCGAGCAGCGTTGCCCGGTCTGCGATCTCCGAGCTCTGCGGCTGCCGGAGGGCGTAGAGCCAGTCCATGCGTTTCGGGGCGTCCGGTCGGAACTGCCAGCTCTCGGCGACCAGTTCCGATGGAACGGCGCTGGTTTCGGCCCGGAGCCGGTACTGCAGGTTCAGCGATGGCAGCCAGACCACGACGCTGACGCGACCGAGGGCGGTAAACTTCGGGCTCGTTGCGTTCACGAAGACGGCGAGGCGACCCTCCAGTTCCCTCAATACCAGGGTCCGTGCATCCGGATAACCGGCGGCGTCGACGTTGGCGAGGGTGCAGAGGCCTGCACAGGGATCCTGAAGCTCGCGGGCCCGCTCCCGGTCCACCGCCAGCGAAGCCAGAGGGTCGGTCACCGGAAATCCGTGAGCAGCATCTGAATCCAGCGTTCCTCGTTGATGAAGCCCGTGCCGTAGCTTGCCCACTCCGTACCGAGGCCCTGCTCGATGATGGCGGCGGCCGACATCCCTTCGCCGACCCGCTCCGCGACAATCGCCCGGGTCGCGCGAATCATCTCGATGCTGCTGGCGATGGCGGAAACGTCCGTGAGAGGGCCGTGCCCCGGGATCACTTGCGTATCCTCGGGGACCATGTCGAGCACCGTTTCCAGGTTGCGCAGGAAACCGCTGACGCTGCCGCCGCTGTCTACATCAATGAAGGGAAAGCGGTCCACGAAAAGCAGATCCCCCATGTGGATGACCTTCGCGGTTTTGAACCAGACGACGCTGTCGCCGTCCGTATGCCCCGTCGGCAGGTGCATGACCTGAATGGCTTCGTCGTTGAAGTGCACGTTGATGTCGTCGTCGTAGGTCACGAGCGGCAGGCCGGAACGCGCCATCTCGCCGTCGACCAGTCGGATACGCACGTTGTCGTGCGCGATGATGGTGCCGGTTTCGCCGAAGTGGGCGTTGCTGCCGCTATGGTCTCCGTGGAAGTGCGTGTTGAGCACCAGCCGTGGCTTGCCGCCGCCGAGGCCGTCCAGCGCAGCCTGGATCCGGTCTGCGAGGGGGGCGAACTGATCGTCGATGATCAGCGTACCGTCTTCGCCTACGGAGACGCCGATATTGCCGCCGGCGCCGGTCAGCATGTAAACGGAGCCGCTCACCGGCTCTGCCTTGACCTCCACGTTGGCAAATCTGTCAGCAGGTCCGGCCTGCATAAGCGGCGCGAAACCGACGAGCGCGGCGAGCAGCGCCGTGCGGAGAAGGCTCAGCGACGGTGAGTTCATGCGGATTTCCTTGGTGCTTCTGCGAGGGGATCCAGGTTGGCGGGTGTGAAAGCGAAATAGAGTCCAGTCTGTCGATAGTCGGCAAGCTCCGGCGGTGCCTCGTGCTGGAACCGCTTGGCGATGGAGTAGACCAGGCCGTGCCCGCCGGTGAGCAGCGCATCGCGAATCATCTGATCCGGATCCACGGCCTCGGCGCGGGCGACGAGACGTTCGAAGGTGTAGATGAAGCTGTTCGAGTGCCGGGCGCGGATCGGGGTGCCATAAAACAGGTCGAACTGCGCCTGGGGGTCGTCCGCCAGGGAGAAGTTCGCTTCCAGCATACGTCGGGAAAAAAGCTCCGGATCCTGGCCTGATTTGCCGAACAGCCGGCTCTGCTCGTCGTTGGTCACGCGCCCATCTGCCTGGGCGCTCTGGCTGGAGATATAAAGAAATCCCGCGATGCTCCCCAGCTGCGCGCGCACGGCACGATAGACCTGCAGAAACGCTTCCTGACGGGCGTGAAACTCGGTCTCCGCCATCTTCTCGGATTGGGCCTGCAGGGCGAGCGTGTTCTGCTCGAGCTCTTTCTTCTGCAGGAAGTAGCCGATCACGAGCCAGAGAAAGGCGAGCGGAGCGAAGGCGCCTTCTAGGAAATTACCGAGCTCCGCGGCCGACAGGCTGGAGAAGTTGCGCCAGCCGATGTCCTGGGAAATGTGCAGGCCGCCGAGCAACAGCCAGGCCAGCGTAAGACCCAGCCCCAGCCAGATCCGCCAATCAGGTCGCCGGTTACCCAAGGTGTTGCTAGCTGGTGCCGTCCGAATCGCTGGACGGGGCAGGGGCTTCCGCGGCCGCTGGCGCGCTCGGGGCCGCGCTGCTGGCTTCCGGGGCGGCCTCCTGACTGGCCAGAGCCCGCCGCAGCTCGGCCACGTCGCGCTGGATCTCGCTCATGCGGAAGATCAGATCCGGGAGCTGATCGGTCACGCGCCAGAGCAGGTAGGCAATGGCCAGGAGAACGAGAAACGAGAAGAATCCCATGAGCGTAAGCATCCTCTGAGTGGCAAGGGGCACAGGTATACCGGCAGTGCGGCATGGAGTCCAGCACCGCCGTGGCCCGGGAAAATCCGCCGCTGCTAGGCGCCTGCCATCCGGGTCGGCATACTGCGATGGCCATGTGCACCAGCTCCAGATTCTTCCGGTGACGGACCTGCCCACGAGCCTCGACGCGCTCCTTGTGCGCCTCGAGGAGACCTACGACGAGGCGACGGCGATGCAGATCGTGGAGACTTTTCGGGCGCCGAAAGACACGGCCTTTGTGCTGAATCCCCTGGTATCGGCCGTTTTTGACAATCCGGGTAGGCCGCTGCCCGGGCTGACGGGCTGTTTCGTCGTGCCCGCTGCCGACCGGGCGATGCTCCTCGAGGCACCAGCGGTGACGGCAGGGCACGTCTACCCGATTAATCCTTCCAGCGTGCTGGCGGCGCGGGCGCTTGGCGTCGACGACTCCATGGAGGTGCTTGATCTTGCAGCGGCACCGGGTGGAAAGACGCTGCTCCTCGCCATTGCCATGCACAACGGTGGACGTATTGCCGCGGTGGAAGCGGTCAAAGGGCGCTTCCACCGTATGCGGGCCAATCTCGACCGCTGTGGAGTTCGCAATGTGCAGGCCTATCTCGCCGATGGTCGCAGCATCGGTCGGAAGGTCCCGGAGCGCTTCGACCGGGTGCTGCTCGACGCGCCCTGTTCATCCGAAGCGCGCATCCGCCTGGACGATCCCGGCAGCTACATGCATTGGAAACCGCGCAAAGTCAAAGAGGCCGCACGCAAGCAGCGAGGCCTGATCCGCTCGGCCTTCGCGGCGCTGCGACCCGGAGGGGAGATGCTCTACTGCACCTGTTCTTTCGCTCCGGAAGAGTGCGAACTCATCGTCGACTACCTCCTGGATGCGGAGCCGGCGGCCCGGCTGCTGCCGCTGACCGGAACACCGGGACGACCGGGCCTCAAGGCCTGGGGGCAGCGCACGTTGGATGTCAGCCTTGGCGACTGCCGTCGCATCCTCCCGGATCATGTCTACGACGGCTTCTTTCTCGCCCGGGTCGGCAAAGACTGAGCCATGCTGCCGCTGCTCTTCGCCGGTGGGCTGATCCCTGTGCTGTTCTGGGCGGCCTATCACTACTACCACGACCGACACCGCCCGGAACCCGTCGCCAGGCTGCTCTTCGCGCTCCTCCTCGGTGCTGGCGCGTCGCTGCTTGCCGGCTTCGGCTATGAGCTTCTGGGCCGCCTGGGGCTTCGTTTCGACGCGCTGGTGCTCGCCCGCGAAGATCGCCTTGGGCTTTTTACCTATGCCTTTCTTGGCATCGGTCTTCTCGAGGAGTTCGCTAAGTTCCTCCCGTTCCTGTGCCTGATCATTCACTTCAAAGACTTCGATGAGCCCGTGGATGGCATTGTTTATGCCTCCTTCATCGGTCTCGGCTTTGCTGCCGTGGAGAACCTCTCCTACCTGCCACTGCTTTCCTCGGCGGAAGTGGTAGCCCGGGGCTTTGCGGCGCCGGTCGTGCACATGGCCTTTGCGTCAATCTGGGGCTATCGGGTCGGAAAGGCGAAGCTCGAAGGGCGGTCCTTTGTCGCGGCCGCGGCGGTCTGGCTCCTTGCCGCCGCTTTCGCGCACGGCGTCTACGACTTCATCGTCCTTGGTTTTGGTGGTCCTGCCCTGGTCCTCGCGGCCGCGGTGATTCTTGCGATCTGGCTCTGGCGCCTGAAGCTGCTGCTCAGGCTGAGCGCCCCCTGAAGAGGAAGCGGTGCTCAGCGCTCCGCCAGGCTCTTCGGTCCCTCGAAGAAATCGAGGGTGGCGCGGCCTTCCGCGAGCTCTACCCAGCTGCCCGGATGGTCAAAACGCATTACCCCGAAGGTGGGGACGTTTACCGTGACCCGCTCACGACCGAGGCTGTTGCCGAGCCAGGTCAGCCCGGGGTTATGCGCAACCAGCGCCACGCTTTCGACCTCGCTTGGGGTTCGGCGGAGCACGTCGAGGAGCGTCTCCGGATCAGCGTGATAGAGCTCCTCCGTGCCGACCACCTGAGTCTCGGGCACCTGAAAGCCTTCGCTGACGAAGGCCGAGGTCGCCAGTGCCCGGGCCGCTGTGCTGGTCCAGATCCAGCTGGCCGGATCCGATTGCTCCGCGAGCCAGTGGGCCATCAGGGGGCCGTCTCGGCGCCCGCGCTTGTTCAGCGGTCGATCGAAGTCGCGAAGCCCTGGATCACCCCAATCGGACTTCGCGTGACGGATGAGCCAGATTTTCACGGCGACGATTGGATCCGGGCGGCTTCGCTCAGCAGGAAGAGGTCCGTCAGCACGGCCCGCAGGTGCATGGACGCGTTGAGATTGTCGACGAGCTCGCTCGAAACACGCGGTTGTTTCAGTACCAGCGCCAGCGCCAGACGGGTTTTTTCGATGTCCTCGGCGAGGACACGATGAAAAGGTTCCGAACCATCGAGGGCGGTCTCGATGGCGCCGAGGGCGTCGTCGAGCTCCTGCAACACATCCCGGGCCCTGCGCAGGGGACCGTCGGCGTCGTCTTCCCGTCCCTGTGCTGCGTAAGCGAGGAGAAACTCATAGGCGGTTTCCACCGCCTCGATTTCGGCGTCCACCTCAGGTGCTCTGGTCCGGGGACCAGCGACCAGGGTCGTGATTGCTGCGGTGTTCGTCTTCGGAAATCCAGCCGGAAATCATCGAGCGGGTGTAGAAGCGTTTCTCCGGGCGCACGGCGAAATAAACGTGCAGCGCCGTGAGACCGATGAGGCCGAGGGTCGAGGCGCCATGCAGCATGAACATCCAGCCCAGGGTGGCCTCGTCGAGGGCGTTGGATCGTGTCCACCAGGGGGTATCCATGACCGCGAAGAGCGCGATGCCGGTGCCGATCACCAGCAGCACGAGCACGGTCATGGCGTGGTGCATGCCTTTCTGAGCCAGCGAATACTTACCGGGCTTCAGGCTCTCGTCGAAGGGTTCCTTGAAGTCGCGCCCGGCAACCCACATGTCCTTTGGCCGCTGCCAGAAAATGGCCCGGATCACGTGAAAGACGACGGCGCCGGTGAGAATCAGACCGGCCACCCAGTGGATCGTGAGCCACTCGAAATCGACGCCGACGATCGGCAGGACCCCGGTGAACAGGAGCACAAATACGCTGATGGCCATGATCCAGTGAAAGCCGCGATCGATGCCGGCGTGGCGTTCGATATGTGCGCCTTCCGCGGACGGGCGCGGAGCCTTGGAGAGAAACGCCATGATCAGCAGGTGCAGGATGATGGCGGCGCCGGTGAGCGCCAGCACGACCCAGAGCAGATCCCAGGAGATCCCTAACATGACCTCCCGGCCCCAGACGTCTTCGCGGACAGTCACCAGTTCCATTTTTGCTACTCTCCCGGAAGCTCAGGCACGGAGGGCCCGTTTGACGAGATTCTCCATGAGCGGAATCTTGAAGTGGTTGAAGTTGAGCGGCTTGGCGCCGCGGCTCGCGAGGGCGGCAACGGCGGTACCTGTTTCTTCGTTGCGCGGCTTGCCGATGATGGCCGCTTCCACGGCTTCCAGGCGTCGCGGCACACACTCCACGGCGCCGCAGACCAGCCGGGCATCGCGGATCGTACCGCCCTCGCTTCGGAAGGCACCGGCAATGCTGACCAGCGCAAAGTCCCAGACGTTCCGGTCTGCCACCTTCTCGAAATAGAACTCGGCGCCGGCCCAGCTAGCCGGGAGTTCCACGGCGGTGAGAATGTCACCGGGGCGGAGCACGGTCATGTGGGTGATGTTTACCGCGGGGCCGATGAAAAAGTCACCGGCCGGGATCCGGCGCACGGCGTCGCCATTCTGCACCACCATGGTGGCGTCCAGGGCCACCAGCGCTGTGCCCGTATCTGATGGGCTCACAGCGACGCAGCGGCTGGCTCCGAAAATGGCGTGTTCCCGGTTCATTCCCTCAGGGCTGTCGGCGTAGCAGATGTTGCCGCCGGCTCTGTAACAGGAAAGACCACGGCGGTAGTACCAGCAGCGGGTGTCCTGGACGAGATTGCCGCCGAGGGTGCCCTGATTGCGGATCTGCGGGCTGGCCACTTTGCCCGCCGCATCCGCCAGGAGACCATAGTCTGCCTGGATCCGGGCATCGCGGGAGATGGCTGTCAGGGAGGTCATGGCGCCGATGCGCAGGCCGCCGTCCACCACCTCGATCCCGGAAAGTTCATCAATTGCCGCAAGGTCGACCATGGCCCGCGGCGTCTTGGCGCGGTCCTTCAGCCAGCCGTAGGTGTCCTGGCCACCGGCGAGGATCCAGCCGCGGCTGCCGAGGCGTTCGGCGAGGGCGGAGGCATCCTCCACGGTCACCGGTTGAAAGAGCTCGATGTCGGGCATGACGTCGTGAGCGGCCATGGTCCCTCCTTAGAAGCTGTTGATGGCCAGTGGCCCGAAGGACTGGCCCTGTCCGGAGACGTGGTTGACGATGAGGTCTGGCGTGACGGGCGTTCGGTTGAACAGATGCCCGCCGAGCGCATCGGAGAGGGCGCACATGACCGCGGCGGTAGCAGAGCCCATGGCAGGTTCGCCGACGCCCCGGGCACCGACGGGGTTGTCGGGATCGGCGATGTCAACGGCCGTCCACTCCATGGCAGCCGGCACGTCGAGGTAGCTGGGCGGTTTGGTCTGGTAGTAGCCGACGTTGGCCGGCAGGCCGTTCTGCGGGTCGTAAACGTGCCGCTCCAGAGAAGCCATGCCGAAGCCCCAGACGGCGCCGCCGCGGAGCTGTCCCGCGAGGCCCAGGGGGTGCACGACGGTGCCGCATTCGGCAACGGCGAGAAAGTCGACGATCTCGTGTTTGCCGGTTTCCAGATCCAGTTCGATTTCCGCAAAGCCGACGGTCAGGCCGGGGACCGTGCCGCGGACCGGGAGCTTGTCTTTGCCCACCCCGATCAGTCCGCTGCCCGCCAGCCCCTGAACGGCACGCTGAGTCACCTCGTGGATGTCTTCGGGATAACTTTCGCCGGAGTATTCGCCCCCCAGTTCCACGGCCCGAGCGGCGACCTCGGCATAGCTCAGGCCCCGCGCGGCATTGCGCGTATCGAAGACGCGCTCGTCAGCGACGTCGTAGGTCTCCGGATCGCCACCGAGGGCTTCGGCAGCAATACGCTTCATCTTGTTCAGCAGGTCTTCGGCGGCAACGTGGTTCGCCCGGGTGTGGGTGAAGGTCGTGTTGCTGCCGGCCTGATAGCTCGACCAGGGCAGGTGCTTCTCCGTGTTGCCGTAGTGAAGCACGCAATTGTCCCAGTTGACCTTCAGCAGCTCCGCAGCGGCCCGCGTCGTCGACACGTAGGAGTAGGTGCCCAGATTGCCGACGCCGCTGTGCAGATGCAGCTTGCCGTCGGGCGTGAGTCGGACGAGTCCGTCGTAGCCGCTGGCGCCAGCTGAGTGATAACCCTGGCCAACGCCGATGCCGGTGACCTTGGAGCCGTTCCGCTGTCCGGATTTCTTGATGCGCTCTGACCAGTTGAAGAGCTCGGCGCCTTTCACCAGGGCCTCCTCCATGTAGGCGCTGGTGATCGGGCCCTGATTGGCGTTCAGGGTGGCGCTCGAGTCCGGCGCGTTCAGGCGGCGCATTTCCAGGGGATCGAGGCCCAGGGTTTTCGCCGCTTTGTCCATCATGGGTTCGAAAACGGCGGCGATCTGGTTCTGACCCGGTCCCCGCTGAGGGCCCCGCGGGGTGGTGTTGGTCAGCACGGGCACATCCCGGAGGCGCATGGCATCCGGCTGATAAAGGATGGAGACCGCGCCGCCGGCAGAGGAAGCATCGCCGCCGGCCTGCTTCGGGCCGAGGTCCTGGACGATGTAGAGATCCACGGCCGACACCCGTCCGGTTTTCGTGAAGCCGGCCTTGATCCAGCCCTGAAAACCCACCCGGGCGGAGCCGACGTAGTACTCCTCTTCGCGCGTGATACGCAGCATCACCGGGCGACCGATCTTTCTGGAAAAGTAGCCGGGGAGCGCCAGCACCGGATAGGCGGCAATCTTCGAGCCGAAACCTCCGCCGCAGTATTCGGCGATGTAAACGAGGTCTTTCTGTTCGATGCCCAGCATGCGGGCGAGGAAGGGCACCACGAAGCTCTGTGATTGCGTGGAGCCGTAAACGTGACACTTGCCATTCTGCCAGTAGGAGAGCACGGAGCGCGGCTCCATGGACATGTGCGCATAGCCGGTGGTGACGAAAGACTCTTCGAGGACCAGCTCCGCGTTGTCGAAGCCGGCTTCGAGGTCGCCATAGCTCCACTCTGTGGGTGCCGGGCCCGTTGGTTCCTGCCCGCTGACAAAGCGTTCGACGTCCGTGCCGGACCAGTGCAGCTCACGCATCTCCCGCGGGTAGATGTTGCCTTCCAGGCGCGCGCTCGCGCCTTTCGGACTAAGGCTGTCGATGGGATCGACGACGAAGGGCAGCGGTTCCAGCTCGACCCGGATCTGCTTCAGGGCGTCTTCGGCCGTTTTTTCGTCTACGGCGGCCACGGCGAGAATGGGATCGCCCACGTAAACGGGCTCGTTCGTGAGCACGGCCGGAGCCGGCGCTTCCGTCGGGTAGACGTCGTCCGCCGTGAGGATGCCGATGACGCCCTCCATGGCCAGGGCGGCGTCGGCGTCGATGTGTTTGACTCGGGCGTGGGGCATGGGCGATGTGTAGAGCCGGGCGTAGACCATGCCGTCTACCGCGTAGTCTTCGGCGTACCTGGCTTTACCCGTGACCTTGCCGTGAATGTCCGGTGGCGTGAAGTCCTTGCCGATATGCATATAGCTCATGCGATCTGTCCCATGCTGCGCATCCGCTTGGCGGCCGTGAGCACGCCGTTCAGGTAGTGGTCGTAGGCGCCACAGCGACAGAGGTTGCCGGCCAGGGCTTCCCGGGCCTCCTGTCGGGTCGGGTTCGGGTTTTCCCGGAGCAGGGCAACGGCAGCGACGACCTGCCCTGGGGTGCAGTAGCCGCACTGTGGTGCCAGCTCATCGATGAATGCCTGCTGCACCGGATGCAGGGCGCCGGAGCTGTCCTGCAGTCCCTCCACGGTGGTGACCGCGCGACCGCGGACGCTGTGCGTGAGCATCGAGCAGGCGTAGTGGGTGACGTTGTCGACCAGCACCGTGCAGGCACCGCACTCGCCGCGATTGCAGCCGAGCTTCGTGCCCGTGAGCCCGAGTTTGTAGCGGAGCGTATGCGCCAGCGTTTCCTGTGGCAGAACATCGACGGGCCGCTTCCGTCCGTTGACGTTCAGCGTAACAAGACGTTCAACGGCGCCGGCTGGCCGGTCTTCCGCAGAGGCCGAATACCAGGCGGTACTGGTCGCTCCTGCGGCACTCGAGGCAATGACGCTTTTGATAAAGCGTCGTCGGGAAAGATTGGTTGTCACAGCTTCGTACCCCCGCGAAGCATTCTACACCTTCGATTCGGCTGTTAAAGTGGCGCCCGGTTCGACAACAGGAAACGCCCCTTGCACCGTTTTGGTTCGCGATTATCGAGCGCTCACCTGCTGCTGATTCTGGCCCGTCTGCGCCGCGTCGCCAGAAGACCCATTGCCGGTCTGCTCCTGCCGTTGGTCCTCAGCCTTTCGGGCTGTGGTGCCGGTGATGACGAGGCTGATTTGGCGGCTTCGACAGCGCCCGAGGCCGGCGCCGTGGAAGAGGGCGTGGCGAACCGCGGCGCGGACAAAGACAACTGGTGGGATGCGCTGCCGCGCCCGGAGTGGGGCGTTTTCGAACGAATCGACGACGGCAGCGGCTGGTTCGAGGTGTATCGGGTGCTTCCGGAGGTCTTCGCGATCTATGAGCCGGGCCAGTTCGAGGAAGTCATCTCTTATCTGATCGTCGGCGAGGAGCGGGCACTGCTTTTCGACAGCGGCCTGGGCATAGGCAACATGGCCGCCACCGTTCGGTCGCTCACCGAGCTGCCCGTCGTGCTGCTCAATTCACACAGCCACTACGATCACATCGGCAGCAATCATCAGTTCGAGTTCATCTATGGTCCTGATACGCCCTACACCCGGGAACGTATGGCGGGCCTGGACCATGAAGTGGTCCGGGAGGCGGTCAGCGATGGCTGGATCTGGAAACCGCTCCCGGAAGGGTTTGACAAGTCGGCCTACGCGACGGCGGCCTATGAGATCGATGAGTTCGTCGGTGACGGCACCCGCATCGACCTTGGCGGTCGAGTGCTGGAGGTGCTCATGACGCCAGGGCATGCGCCTGACGCCCTCTGTCTCCTCGAGCGCGAGCGGCGGTTGCTGTTCACCGGCGATACTTTCTATCCGGCGCCGCTCTATACCCACATCCCGGGTGCGGACTTCGAGGCTTACCGCTGGTCTGCGCAGCGGCTTGCAGCGCTCGCCCCCGTCGTCGAGCACCTGCTCCCCGGCCACAACCAGGGGCTCGTCGGAAGTGAGTATCTGATCCGCATGGCGGAAGCGTTCGAACGCGTCGCCTCGGGAGAGCTCCGGGGCACGGTGACCGACGGCAACCGTCAGTACTTCTTCGAAAACTTCTCGATCATCGTTGCCGCTGCGGAGGCCGCGCCTTGAGGCGCTGGCAGGGACCCTGTCAGATGGTGTGGGCTTGCTCTTCCGCGGCGTCGGTGCGCCGTACCATCAGATCCTGAATGTCCTCTACGGTCGCCGTTGCCGTGCGGACGAAAAGTCCCGGAAGGGCGGCGTGGATCACGCACGCCAGGCCGGCGCCGATCATCTTCAGTCCGATGTAGAGGGCGTGGCCGGCATGTTCGCCGTAGCTTTCGCCGATCTCGCGCGGGTGTGCCAGGAAAAGCTTGTGCAGCATTGGGGGATGCCTCGGTGTGTCGTATCACCGAGACATACTATTTCAGCCTGCTACGAGATTTATCTCAAATATTTGGCAAATTGCCTCATATCTGAGATTTTTTTGCCCTTCAGTCCCAAATCGCGAAGAATTCTTCGATAGCCTTCATCTGCCCTCCCTGCACGGCCGATGGCACGATGATCGGCGTACTGATACCGGCGTCGAACCAGGCTTCGATGCCTTCCCGCACTTTAGCGGCGCTGCCGAACAAGGTCGTGTCAGCAAGCCAGCGGTCGGACAGAGCCGCAGTGACCGCGTCCATGTCGCCCGCGGCGAGGGCGGTTTCCACGGCATTCATCTCTTCTTCGTAGCCGGCTTCCTTCCAGTAGTTCCGGTAGTTCGGCAGGGCCGCGTAGCCGGTCAGAGTCCGCCGATTGACGGCCTTCGCCGCTTCCTCGTCGTCGGAAATCGTCGTCGGGATCATATTGCCGATGAAGAACTCCCCGCCGGTGCGGGCGCCATCGGAGAGCTGAGCGAGGGAATGACTCATGTGCGAGCGGGCGCCATTGGCGAACACCATGCCGTCGCCGATCTCTTCGGCCAGGCGAATCATCCGATCCCTGAGTGTCGCCAGCACGAGCGGCGGCATCTCCCCCGCCCGGGGAACGGCCTTCAGATCCTCGACGAACTTCCGCATGTCGGCGAGCGGCTTGCCCTGACTGACGCCGATGCGCTTCATGGCCGGTTCGTGGCTGACGCCGATGCCGAAGCGGAAACGGCCGCCGGACACCTCATGGATGAAGCCGGCAGTCTGGGCGAAGTCGTTGACGTTCCGCGTGTAGATCGGCGTGATGCTGGTGCCGATTTCCACCCGTTCCGTGACCAGGGCGATCGCTTCGCAGAGGGCGAGGTTGTCCGACAGGCTCGGGCCGTAGATGCCGGGAAAACCGCGGGCTTCCACGGCTTTTGCGACGTCGAGGATGGCTTTGCGGCGGCCTGGCACCGCAGCGAGGCTGATGGCAGGGAGTTGAGTCATTGGGTGGCTCCTCTTGACGGGGCAGTGCCGGAAAACGGCGGGATAAATGTGCCTGGGGCTGCACAGGGTCGCCGAAGCTCCAGTGATTGGCAATTCCGGTGATGGGCCTGCGCCTGGCTGAGGTGGCAGACAGCTCCGGTCAGTTGGCTTTCAGAACCAGCGGCCGTCGTCTCGTGGCCTGCGACGCGGCGGCTTCCGGGCGAACGCGCCGCGAACGCGGCGGTAGGGGGCCAGATAGTCTGACCGGGCGAAGGCGCCGATCAGCACGAGACCCGCCAGGAAACCGCCGATGTGTGCCCAGAAGGCCACGCCGCCCTTACTCGACCCCAGGGCGGGCAGGCCCCCGAGGAGCTGCAGGAGAAACCAGTAGCCGAGCATGAACACGGCCGGCACGGAGATGGTGGTGATAAAGAAACCGAGAAAAATCAGCGTGTTCACGCGGGCTCTCGGGAACAGCAGAGCGTAGGCGCCCATGACGCCGCCGATGGCGCCGGAGGCGCCGACCATGGGGATCGTGCTCGAAAGGTCCGTGGCGATCTGAGCACCTGCGGCGGCAAGCCCGCAGAGCAGATAGAAAATGACGAAACGCACGGGGCCCATGACGTCTTCGACGTTGTCGCCGAACACCCAGAGGAACCAGCAGTTGCCGATGATGTGGAACCAGCCGCCGTGCATGAACATGGAGCTGATGAGCGACGTGGGGCTGCCGTCGCCGTCGAGCACGCAGACGAGGGTTTCCGACAGCGGCATGCGGGTGCCGGGAGCCACCAGGCCGAGCAGATCGCCGGGTATGAGGCCATAAAGGCACAGCGACTTGCCGAGCGCAACGGGACTGCCGAGGCCCTGCACGAACACCCAGACGAGCACGTTGACGGCAATGAGGGCGACTGTCGCAAAGGGCAGGCGCGAGCGTGGATTGTCATCCGACAGCGGAAACACGCCGGACCTCTAAAGCTCCGTGAGATCCGACCAGTCCACCCAGCTCCGCCGTCCGTGGGCCTTGATCATGCTGCGCCGGATCCGGGGGTAGTGAACGACGTCGGAGGGATTCTTCTCGCCACCCATGAGGTAGACCAGATCTTCGCTGCCGTCGTTGTGCAGCGCGTGGGCCGGTGAGGGACTGGGAAAGCCCATGAAGTCGCCGGGACCAACGTGGAAGATGGCATCGCCGATGTGCGCCAGACCTTTCCCTTCGAGGATGTAGACGAACTCTTCGTCGGCATCGTGGTAGTGGAACTGAGTACTGTCCCTGCCCGGTGCGAGACGCACGAGATGCACGCCCAGGCCCTTCAGATCGAGCAGGGTGCCGAGGGTGCGCGTCAGGCGGATCGCATTGTCGTTGAACTGGTGCTGGTGGGCCCGCTCCGGTAGCGCCTCGATGGTGGCCCGGGGCAGATACTTCACCACAGTTTGCCGATGAGTCGGGCCAGAGCGTTCGTGAGTCGCAGGTTCTGCGCTTCCGCGCCGACGGTGATGCGCAGTTTGTCCTCGAGGATCGGGTTGGAGAAAAAGCGGACGAGAATGTCTTCGTTCTTGAGCCCTTCGTAGATTTCCTCGGCGGTCAGCGGAAAATCCAGCGGCACTTCCGCCAGCAGAAAGTTCGTCTGCGAAATGCCCACCCGGAAGCCCAGATCCACGAGGGCATCGCGCAGCGTGCGACGGGCGGCCCGCACCTGAGCCCAGGTTTCTTCGGCATAGGCCCGGGCTTCGACGGCGGCTTCCCCGAGGGCCTGACTGATCCCATCGATGTTGTAGCTGTCGCGCGTTTTCCTGACGATCGGGTCGATGAGGCCCGGCGCGCCGATGAGATAGCCGAGGCGCAGACCCGCGAGGCTGTAGCCCTTCGAAAAGGTGCGCAGCAGCAGCAGATTGTCGAAAGCGTCTACGAGGCGGACGAGATCGTGGCGCAGCGCCGGGTCGACAAAATCCACGTAGGCCTCGTCGACCAGCAGGACGCCGTTCAGATCGTTGGCAAGCCGGCCGATACGGTCCGCGTCGAGCAGCGTGCCGGAGGGTGCGTGAGGATTCACCACGCAGGTGAGGTTTGCTCCGGCTTCGTTCATCTCGTGGGCGAAATCCCGAGGCAGGTCCCAGGCTTCGTCCAGCGCCAGAGACTTGACCTGCGAGCCCTGAATGTCCGAGAGCACCGGGTAGAGCGAATAACTCGGCTCGAGCATGCCGAAGGCGCTGCCGGGTTCTACGAAGGTGGTAAAGGCCAGGCGCAGAGCTTCGTCACCGCCGTGGGTGATGACGATCTGTTCCGGCGCGAGGTCGTGCATGGCCGCCAGGCGCTGCCGTAACCCCTCTGCCGTCGGCTGCGGATAGCGACGCAGACTGTCCACCTGAAAGCTGGCGAGCGCCTCGGCCACTGCCGGTGCGGGGGGATAGGGATTCTCGTTGGTGTTCAGTTTGAGAACCTGTTCAGAGTCGGGCTGCTCGCCCCACTCGTAGCCGTGCATGCGGCGGATGTTGTCGCGCTCGAAAGTCATGGCGCGATAGTCAGGCTTCGGCTCGCTGCTCGTCAACGTCAGCGGCCGGCTCGGGCCCTCCTGGAGGCACAGGGGCGACAGCGTCGGCGGGGGAGAGCAGCAGTGCGATCCAGGCGGTGCCGGGGTTGGCCTGCAGGGCGATCTTCGCGGTCATGGTCAGCGGCACGGACAGGAACATACCGACAGGACCGAGGAGCCAGCCCCAGACCACCAGGGACATGAATACCACGAGCGTCGAGAGTCCGAGACCCTTACCCATGAACCGTGGCTCGACGACGTTGCCCATGATGATGTTGATCGCGAGATAGACGCCGGTCGTTGCCAGGGCGGCGGCGGGGCCGAGTTGAATCAGCGCCAGGAGCACCGCCGGCACGGCGGCGATGATGGAGCCGATGTTCGGCACGTAGTTCAGGAGAAAGGCGAGGAGCCCCCAGAGCACGGGGAAGTCGACGTCGATCACCATGAGCGAGAGGCTCACCAGCACCCCGGTGGCCATGCTCGTGGACGTCTTGATGGCAATGTAGCGATTGACGTTGCGGCCGAAGAGGGTGAAGTAAGGGAGATCACGTTCTGGATCTTTCAGCACCTGAGCGAGCTTTCTGGGAAAGCTCGAGGCTTCCGCAAGGATGAAAATCACCGTCAGCAGAATGAAGAAGCCGTCGCTCATAACGCCGCCGAGGCTGCGCAGCAGATCGCCGGCAAGATCGAGGGCCATGCCCGGGTTCAGAAAGTTCACGGCCAGATCGCGATTGAAGTCCAGACCAATGCCGGAGAGCCAGCTGGCGGCTTCACCGATGAGCTCCGTGACCCGATCCTGGTAGAAGGGCATGCGCTCCCGGAAAGCGCCTCCTGATTGCAGCAGCAGGGCGGCGATGCCCGTGAGCGCACCGACGATGGCAATCATCACCCCGCCAATGGCAAGTCCGGCCGGCACCCGACGCTGCTCCAGCCAGAAGACCGGCGGGGCTGCGATGGTTGCGATGAAGGCCGCGAGCAGCATGGGTACCACAACGTCCTGGGCGGCCTTGAGGCCCGCGGCGATCACGACGATGGCGGCAACGGCGAGGAGCGCGCGGGTGCTGGAACTCATGGCTTGAGCGCCACGCGGTGTTCGAGGCTCGGCAGCTGCCGGCGGACGGCTGCCAGCCGCTCCAGGTCGAGATCGGCGGTGACGAAGCCGTCGCCGTCGGCCAGTTCGGCAATGACCTCCCCCCAGGGATCCACGACCAGGGAGTGCCCATAGGAGCGGCGTCGGTCGTTGTGGGCACCGTGTTGCGCGGGTGCCAGCACGAAGCACTGGGTTTCGATGGCCCGGGCCCGCAGCAGAGCGTGCCAGTGGGCAGCGCCAGTGCCCGCTGTGAAAGCGGAAGGGACGCACAGCGCGACGGCGCCGCGGCTCACCAGCGCCTGATAGAGATAGGGGAATCTGAGGTCGTAGCAGATGCTGAGCCCCAGGGTGCCGAAGGCCGTCTCGGTGGTGACGACATCCGCGCCGGGCAGGGTTTTCGCGGATTCTTTGAGCTGCGTGCCGTCCGGCAGGTCCACGTCGAAGAGATGGATCTTCCGATAGGACGTCTGCACGGCACCGGTTCGATCGAGATGTACCAGCGTGTTGTAGCTTTTCTCCGGTGCCGACGCGGGGCCACACTCGTGGTGACCAATGAGCAGTTCGACGCCGAGCTCGGCCGCCAGGGCGCTGAAAGCGGCGAGGAGCGGGGACACCGTCGGATCGGTACTTACCGGCTCGAGCATGGCCCGTTTCTGGGCGTCAGGACCAATGAAGGTGCAGGCTTCAGGGAGCAGGATGACGCCGGCGCCGGCCGCCGCCGCGTCGCGGATGAGGTTCAGGCAGCGCGTCGCGTTTGCCGCCACGTCATGGGTCGCGCAGAGCTGAACGAGCCCTACGCGTCCAGGCGTGTTCATGAGTGACTCCTTCGGAGGCAGTTCCCGTTCTCAGGCCTTGCGAGTGCTGCTCGCAAGGTCTTCGTCGGGCTGAGTGCAGACTACCGCGTGGCCGAGATATTCCTCAATGGCCGGCAGGTTGAAGGCATCGTCCTCGGAGATGAAGCTGATGCTGGTGCCTTCTGCGCCGGCCCGACCCGTGCGGCCGATGCGATGCACGTAGTCTTCCGGGTCTTCCGGCAGATCGAAGTTGATCACGTGGGTAACGCCATCGACGTGAATGCCGCGGCCGGCCACGTCCGTGGCAACCACGTAGGGAATGTCGCCGTCTTTGAAGCGATTCAGGGTTGAAAGGCGCTTGCGCTGCGGCACATCGCCGGCCAACGCCTCGCAGCGGATGTTCTGTTTCGACAGATACTTCTGCAGCTGATGGGTCTGGTCGCGCCGGTTCGTGAACACCAGCGCCCGCGGCGGCTTCACCTGGCTCAGGAACTCTGCCAGCAGGTGTGCTTTCTTGTCGGAGCTGATCAGCCAGAAGTGCTGGTCGACGGTTTCCGTCGCCACCGTTTCCGGGGCGATGACGACGTGCTCCGGCTCCAGGGTCCAGGACCGCGCCAGGCGCATGACGTCGTCGTTGAAGGTGGCGCTGAAGAAAAGGGTCTGCCGCTGCCGCTTATGCGGGGTCTGGTAGACGATCTTCCGGACGTCGGGGATAAAGCCCATGTCGAGCATCCGATCCGCTTCGTCGATGACGAGCATCTCCACGCCTTTCAGACGGATCTTGCGTCGATTGATGAAGTCGATGAGGCGGCCTGGCGTCGCGATCAGCAGATGCATGGTTTCGCCGCTCACCCGATCGAGCTGTTTCTGGAAGTCCATCCCGCCAACGACGCATTGAATGCCGATGTTCATGTACTTGGCGAGGTCGTGGGCGTCCGACTCGATCTGCAGGGCCAGCTCTCGGGTCGGCGCCAGCACGAGGGCGCGCGGATAGCCACGGCTCCTGGCTTCCCTGTCCGGCTCTTCCCATATGCGCGTGAGAATCGTGATCAGGAAGGCGGCCGTCTTGCCGGTGCCGGTCTGCGCCTGACCGGTCACGTCGTAGTCGGCCAGGCTGGACGGCAACACGGCGCTCTGAATCGGCGTGCAGCGCTCGAACTCGAGATCCTTGATGGCGTCCAGGAGCGGCTTCGGCAGCGCGAACTCGCTGAAGGCATAGTTCTCGATGGGCGTGCTTTCCGCCGCTTCAGCAGCCGGTTCTGATTCCGGCGCTGGGGCTTCGGCTGTGGTTTCCGCGGCCGTCTTCGGTCCCGGCGCAGCGGGCGTTGCCGCCTCTGTTGCGCTGTCTGGTTGTTCGTCGCTCACCGTCTGCTGATCTCGTCTCGAATCGTCGCGAGCTTCACACATAGCACAAATACTTCCATGGCGGTTTTCAGATCCTCGAGCCCGGCGAAAGTGGGCGCGATTCTCAGATTCTTGTCGTCCGGGTCTTTTCCATAGGGAAAGGTTGCGCCGGGCGGGGTGATGGCGAGGCCGGCCTCCCGGGCCAGCTCGCCGATGCGGCCGGCAAGGTGCGGCCGCGTATCGAGGGAGATGAAGTAGCCGCCCTCCGGTTTTGTCCAGCTGGCGACATCCAGGGGTGCCAGGTCGCGGCTCAGGATTTCTTCCACGAGGTCGAACTTCGGCTTCACGAGTGCCGCCTGGGCGGCCATGTGGGCTTCGATGCGCCCACCGAGGAAGCGGGCATGGCGCAGCTGGTTGACCTTGTCCGGACCCACGCTCGAGACGTTGAGCCTGGCTTCGATGGCGGCGAGATTGGCCGGGCTGGCGGCGACGAAGCCGAGACCGCCACTGGCGAAGGTGATTTTCGAGGTGGAAGCAAAAAGCAGTACGTGATCCTGGGTTCCGGCCGCTTCCGCCAGGGCCAGCAGGTTCGCCAGCGGTTTACGCGGGAACTCGAAATCGTGGACGGCGTAGGCGTTGTCCCAGAGCACGACGAAGTCGTCCGCGGCCGCCTTTTTCGGCAGCTCGGCCAGCGCCTGGACCGTGGCATCACTGTAGGTACAGCCCGTGGGATTCGAGTATTTGGGGACGCACCAGATACTTTTTATCTCAGGGTCGTCCGCAACGAGGGCCTGAACGGCTTCCATGTCCGGACCGTTGTCGTCCATGGGGACGTTCACCATGGTCAGGCCGAGCTGCTCGGAGAGGGTGAAATGGCGGTCGTAGCCGGGAACCGGGGTGATGATCTTCGGTGCCTCGCTCCGACCCCAGCGGCGCTCGTCCCCCCAGAGGCCTGCTTCCATGAGGAGCTGGACGCTCAGATACATGAGCGACAGGCTCGAGTTCCCCCAGCAGAGTACCTCGTCTGCGGCCACTTCCATGATCTCGGCGCCGAGCGCCCGAGCCTCCGGAATACCGCGCAGGCCGCCGTAGTTTCGGGTGTCGGTACCGTCGGAAGCGATGAAATTGCCACCGATGGCGTCCTCGAGGCCGTTCGAGAGGTCGAGCTGTTCGGCGGCCGGTTTGCCGCGGGTCAGGTCGAGTGCCAGGCGATTGCCTTTCAGCAACTCGAACTCCCGTTCGAGGTCGGAAGCCATCGTTTCCAGAGCGGCCTTATCGAGGTCTGTAAGCCTGGTCATGCGGCGAGCCCCAGGGTCTCTTCGAGACCCAGCATGAGATTCAGATTCTGTACCGCGGCACCGGAAGCACCTTTGCCGAGATTGTCGTAGCGCGCTACGAGCAGGAACTGGTCTTCGTTGCCGAACACCATGAGCTGCATCTGATTGGTGCCGTTGGTCGCCGTGGCGTCGAGATAGCCGCCTTCGAGGAGACACTCCGGCTGCCAGTCGAAGGTTTCGATGAACGCCTCCTTGGCGTAACGCTGCTGGTAGAGGCTCGCGAGGAGCTGTCCATCAACGGCCTTGCCCTCGAAAGTTGACGCCAGGGCCGCGCGATGCAGGGGAATTTCGATGAGCATGCCGCGGTAATAGTTGGCAACACTGGGTGAGAACACGGGCGCGTGCTCGAGGCCGGCGTAGCACTGCATCTCCGGGCGATGCTTGTGCTGAAGACCGAGGGCATAGGGCCTCGTGTTGACGCGTTGTGCCTCCGCCGGCGCCATGGCCTCGTAGCGCTCCACCATGCTCCGCCCGCCGCCGGAATAGCCGGACAGTCCGAAAACGGAGAGAAGTGAGCCTCGCTCGAGGAGACCCGCCTCCAGGAGCGGACGGACGAGCAGGATGAAACCCTGCGGGTAACAGCCGGGGTTGGATACACACTCGGCGCTGGTGATGGCCTGGCGCTGCTCCGGGCAAAGCTCCGGGCAGCCGTAGACCCAGTCCCTTGCTGTCCGATGTGCCGTGCTGGCATCGATGAAGCGGGTCTGGCCCCGGCCGAGTGCCACGGCTTCCCGTGCGGCCTCGTCCGGCAGGCAGAGGACGGTAACGTCTGCCTCGGCCATGAGCGCGCGCCGGGCAGCAGGATCCTTCCGCGCGGCCGGGTCGATCTCGAGCAGATCGATGTCCGGTCGGGCAGAAAGTCGTTCGCTGATTTCCAGGCCGGTGGTCCCGGCCTGGCCGTCGATGAATACGCTTGCCATGAGCTAGCCGTTTGCGTGCGTGTCGCGTGGATTTCGGGCGCGAGATTCTAGTGAATCTGGGGCGGAACCGATAGAGGCCGGGATTTTGCGGGGCATTCCCTCACAGGGCGCCCGCAGGGCGGATTCGTGAGAGAAAACCGCGGAAGGCGGCGAGGGCGAGCCAGAAGGCGGCGATGGGCACGAGCAGCGTCTGCACCAGGAAGAGCACGATGAGTTCCAGGAGGTGTTCGATAGCGGATTCCGTGCGGGCTTCCAGGGCATCCAGCTGGGCTTCGAGATCCAGCAGCTGACGGCTCTCATCGAGAAAGCTCTCGAAGCGCTCCCGCAGGGAAGATTCCGTTTCGAGATTCTGGGTCAGTTCCTGCTGCTGCAGCGCTTCGATCTCGTCCCGAGCCAGACTGAGCTCAGCCAGGGCGGCCTGCTGCCGCGTCTCCAGCACCCACGCGTCCACCCAGCCGACGGTCAGGCTGACGATGGTGAAGAGGAAGCGGAGCAGCAGGGCGAGGGCAAGAATGCGCAGCAGCCAGGCCCGGGCGAGCGTCTGGCCCTCACCTTGCCCGGGCCACCAGAGAAAAACCAGGAAGACCCCGGCGAGCACGGAAACGACGACGCTGATCACCGGCTCTGTGGCAATTTCCGTCAACAGCAGCTGGGTGCCGAGGGAAGCGGAGGCCACCAGTGCCAGCCAGCTGAAGCGCTCGACGAGGTCGTTCAAAGGATCGAGGATCTGCCCCGCGGTGATCGTCACGCCGACGCCGATGGGCTGAACGGCGATCTCCGTCCCCTGGGCGACGGAGATGACCCCGTTCAGGCCGCGGGCGAGGGCCGCCGTAATCAGCGCCCGTTCGAGCACGGCGCCAAGGCGTGCATCGGCGTTGCGTTCGAGAACGGTTGTCCAGCTCAGGGCGAGGAGACCGAGGATGGCGAGGGTGATCAGGGCCCGCTGCCAGGCAGACAGCTTTGCGTTTTGCTCGATGCCATCGGCACCGGAGGAGGCGTTGCTCAGAGGAACAGGCTCGCTTTCTGCTGTTCGATGAACAGCGACTCTAGCTTCTCTTCGATCACGTTACCAAGCTGGTTGCGGTCCAGATCGGAGATTTCAGCCAGAATCTTCGGCTTGATGCGATGCAGGTGCATCACGGGCCAGGACTGCTCGAAGCTCCGCAGGTCGCCTTTCGCCAGGACCGGCAGGAAGGGATCGTCGTGCGGCCGGTTTTTCATGATCGCGCGCATGCCGGCTTCGAAGGGAATCTGCCGGTTGCCGAGGGTCCGGTCTTCGGACACGTTCGATAGAAACAGTCCCGTCTTCTCGATCAGTTCGCCGGGGATGACGTAGAGACCGGTCGCCACCACCGCAGCCGTGTCGATGTAAAAGAAGGTGTCGTGGAAGGCCGTCGGGTCCGGCAGGATCACGAGCTTGCGCTCGTATTCCTTCGGGAAGTACATGTTGTAGTTCGTGTAGAGCTGCTGCACGGACGGCGAGTACACACACATGGTGTGCTCGAACTGCATGACGAAGTCCATCGCCCGCTGGCGATTGTTGAAGTCATCCAGATCCCAGGCTAGGTCCGGGTTTTCCGGGAGATCGTTCTCCAACTGACTGTCTTCCATGCCCACATGTCCTTTATGTGCTGGCCCTTTGATCGCGCTTCGCTCGCTCCCTGGCGGGAAGGAACGTTGCGTACGACGACGGTCGCTCAGCGCCGCTGACCGATCCGTAGCTACAGTTTACGAGGCCCCAGAGCGCCTGTGGGAGATTTGGCCGGCGAATCGGGAGATTTGTGACGGGACGCACACGCGGGTTGGGCGCCAGTTCCGGCAGGGCGACAAAGCCCGGCCGATAACCGCCGCCGTGGTGCGCCGGGCGCTCGGAAGTTGCTCGAAGGAGGCTGGCTTCGCCGAGTGCTGGCAGGCGAACGGATCAGCCGGGCACGGGTCAGGAATAGATTCGATTCAGCCAGCCGGCGATGTCTTCGATTTCTTCCGGACACACCTGATGGCCCATGCCGTATTCGTGCCACTCCACCTGATAGTTCAGCGCCGTGAGCGCCTCCCGGGAGGTCACGGCGCGGGCGATGGGGATCATCGGGTCGGCCAGGCCGTGGGCCATGAAGATCGGCGTATCGATGCTGGCGAAACTCACTTCCTCAGCGAGGTGCTCGTGATCGTGCACGTAGGTGGACAGCGCCATGATACCGGCGAAACGGGCATTGGCGCGGAGCCCCACCTGCAGCGCGATGACCCCGCCCTGAGAGAAGCCGGCGAGGGTAATCTTCTCTTCCGGCATTCCGGCGGCCACCTCCGCGGCGACCAGTTCGCCGATGGCCTCCGCCGATTCGCGAATGTCCGCTTCACCAGCCAGCGGCGCACCGGGATCGATGTCGTACCAGGCACGCATTTCCATGCCCGCATTGATGGTCACCGGACGCACGGGGGCATTGGGGAAGACGAACTTCAGAGGCTGCTCGAGGTCGAGCATGGGCACGATGGGTTCGAAGTCGTGGGCGTCGGCGCCGAGGCCGTGCAGCCAGATCACGGTCCCGGCGGCCTCGGTATCGGCCTCGATCACCAGGCTGTCCAATCTTCCGCTCATGACCACATTTCCAGGTTGCTTGGTCCCGAGTATACGGCGCCGGCAGACGTGTGATAATGGCGCCATGGATGACGGATTGGACAGACCGGCGTCCCGCGAGCTCGTCAAGCTTCGGGGTGCCTGGCGGTTTCTATTGCCCTACCGGGCCCAGGTGATCTTCGCGAGCATCGCGCTGGTGCTCACGGCGACGGTCACCCTGTCCATCGGTCAGGGCATGCGGCTGCTCATTGATCGGGGTTTCGGCGATGGCTCCGCCAGCGTGCTCGTCGAATCCATCGGCGTCTTTGCGGTCCTGGTCGTGCTTCTCACGGTGGGGACCTTCGCCCGCTTCTATTTCGTGTCCTGGGTCGGGGAACGGGTGAGTGCGGACATCCGCCGAGCCGTCTTCTCGCATCTGCTGCACCTCCATCCTGGCTTCTTCGAAGCCAACCAGCCCACGGAACTTCAATCCCGGATCACAACGGATACGACGTTGCTGCAGACGGTCATCGGCTCTTCCGTTTCCATTGCGCTCAGAAACGCGCTCATGTTCGTTGGCGGACTGATTCTGCTGTTCGTCACCAATGCCAAGCTCTCGCTGCTCGTCATCGCCAGCGTGCCGTTTGTGGTCGCCCCGGTCATTCTCTTCGGCCGCAGCGTGCGCCGCCTGTCCCGGTCCAGTCAGGATCGCCTTGCGGACGTTGGCAGCTACGCCGGGGAGGCGCTCCGACAGATCAAGATCGTCCAGGCGTTCAATCATCAGGACCTGGACGATCGAGCCTTCGGCGAGCGCGTCGAACTTGCCTTTCAGGTCGCCATCCGACGCATACGCCAGCGGTCTTACCTCGTGGCCGTGGTCATGCTCCTGGTGCTCTGTGCCATCGCCACCATGCTCTGGGTGGGCGGTCAGGACGTGCTGGCCGGCAATATCTCTCCCGGGGAACTGGCGGCTTTCATTTTTTATGCCTTCATCGTTGCCGGTTCCGTCGGTGCGATCAGCGAGGTCTACAGCGACCTGCAGCGGGCGGCCGGGGCCACGGAACGGCTCCTGGAACTGCTGGCCGCGGAGAACGCGCTGCCTGAGCCCGAGCACCCTGAAACGCCGGCCGCACCGCTCACCCTTGCGGTGGAAGACGTGGACTTCGCCTACCCCACGCGATCGGATCAGCCTGTGCTGAGTGCCGTGTCCTTCACAGTGGCGCCAGGGGAGATGGTGGCTATTGTTGGTCCCTCCGGTGCGGGTAAAAGCACGCTCCTGGATCTGCTGCAGCGTTTTTACGATCCCACGGGTGGCCGGATAACACTCGGCGGTGCGGATCTCAGGATGCTCACCCTCGAGGCGTTACGTCAGCGCCTTGGCTTCGTGCCCCAGGATCCGGTGCTCTTCGCCGGTACTCTGCGTGACAACCTGCTCTACGGAGCCCCGGGCGCGGACGATGCGGCGCTGAGGCGCGCTCTGCAGCTGGCTCATGCCAGCGATTTCGTCGCGGCTCTGCCGGCCGGGCTCGAAACGGAGATCGGTGAGGGCGGTGTGGGCCTGTCCGGCGGTCAGCGCCAGCGATTGGCGATTGCCCGGGCGCTGCTCGTTGATCCGGAGATTCTGCTCCTCGACGAAGCCACGAGCGCCCTCGATGCGAGCAGCGAAGAACACATTCGCGAAAGTCTCAAGGAAATGCAGGGCAGCCGCACGGTGGTGGTCATTGCCCATCGACTGTCGACGGTGCGGCAGGCAGATCGGATTCTCGTCCTCGATCAGGGGCGACTGGTCGCCAGCGGCACCCACGACACACTGGTGGCCGAGAACGAACTCTATGCACGCTTCGTGCGTATTCAGTTCGCCAGCCAGACAGAGCAGGGCACCGCGGCAGATACTGGTGCGGACGGGACCAACGGTACCAGCGCCGCTGCCGGTGACGATCTGCGTCTGCTTGGCTCCTGAGTGGCGCTGCCGCAGGGATCGGTCCTCGAGCCTGTCTTCGAATCAGGCACGCCGTTACACTCACTGAAAAAGCGTGGCGCTCAAGGCCCGCAAGCAACCGCCGCTGCCGGCCATCCGGCAACGCGAGGTTGGCGAATCGCGAACTGGAATTATCAGGGGGATACACATGGGACCGCTTCACGGTATTCGCATCATTGAGCTGGCCGGCATCGGGCCGGGACCTTTCTGCGGCATGATGCTTTCGGACATGGGGGCGGAAGTGATCCGCGTTGACCGGCTCGCGCCCGGCGCCCCGGCACCAAAGGATGTGCTGGCCAGGAACCGCCGCTCCATCGGCGTGGATCTGAAGAGCCCGGAAGGTGTGGAAACCGTCCTGAAAATGGTCGAGACGGCCGACGCGCTCTTCGAGGGTTTCCGCCCTGGCGTCACGGAGCGCCTTGGCCTCGGCCCCGAGGATTGCCGGGCCCGGAACGAAAAGCTCGTCTATGGTCGCATGACCGGCTGGGGTCAGGAAGGCCCGATGGCCCAGGCTGCCGGTCACGACATCAACTACATTGGTCTGTCCGGCGCGCTCCACGCCATCGGTCGCCCCGGGGAAAAACCGGTACCGCCGCTGAACCTCGTCGGTGACTTCGGCGGCGGCGGCATGCTCCTTGCCTACGGCCTGGTCTGCGGTCTGCTCGAGGCGCAGAAGTCCGGTAAGGGCCAGGTTGTCGATGCGGCCATGGTCGATGGCGCCGCGTCCCTCATGGCCATGTTCTTCACCATGGCGGCAGCCAATCGCTTCAACCCGGAGCGCGGCACAAATCTGCTCGATGGAGGTGCGCACTTCTACGACACTTATGAGACCAGCGATGGCAAAGCCATCTGCATCGGCTCTATCGAACCGCAGTTTTATGCGCTGCTCGTTGAGCATGCGGGTCTCGATGCAGAGCGCTTCTCCGCACAGATGGACGCTTCCCAATGGCCGGCCTTCAAGGCGGAGCTGACGGAAGTCTTCAAGTCCAAGACGCAGGCCGAATGGTGCGACATCATGGAAGGCACGGACGTCTGCTTTGCCCCCGTGCTCTCGATCTACGAGGCGCCGGAGCATCCACACAACAAGGCGCGCAACACTTTCGTGGAAGTCGACGGCATCGTGCAGCCTGCCCCGTCCCCGCGTTTCTCCCGAACGGTGCCCGAGGTTCAGCACGCGGCGCCGCCGCCGGGGGCCGATACGGAAGCGGTGCTCAGCGACTGCGGCTTCAGCGCAGACGAGGTGGCGAGTCTCAAGGAAGCCGGCGTCGTCGGCTGATGAGCTACGCAACCGAGTACCAGCGGTCCCTCACGGATCCCGAGGGTTTCTGGCAGGAGCAGGCCGAAGCGCTACCCTGGTTCGAAGTGCCCCGGGAGATCCTCTCGCAGGATGAGAACGGCGCCTGGCGCTGGTTCTCCGGTGGCGTGACGAACAGCTGCTACCTCGCTCTGGACCGGCACCTGGAGGCCGGTCGCGGTGAGCAGACGGCCCTCGTCTATGATTCGCCCGCAACGGGCGTTGTCAGGCCCTTCAGCTACGCCGAGCTGACCGATCTCGTTGCCCGGGCTGCCGGTGCGCTGGTGTCGCTCGGGGTCGAAAAGGGCGATCGGGTGATCATCTATATGCCGATGATTCCCGAGGCGGCCATCGCCATGCTTGCCTGTGCGCGCATCGGTGCCATTCACTCGGTGGTATTCGGCGGCTTTGCGCCCCCGGAGCTTGCGACCCGAATCGACGATGCAACGCCGAAGGTGATCCTCTGCGCCTCCTGCGGCATCGAGTTTGCCAACGTCATCCCCTACAAACCCCTCGTCGATGCAGCCATCGATCAGTCGACGCACAAGCCTACGCACACGGTGGTGCTGCAGCGGGAACAGTGCGAAGCGGATCTCGGGCGCCCGGGCGATCTCGATTGGGTGGACTGGACCGCCGCTGCGGAACCGGTCGACTGCGTACCCGTTGCGGCGACGGATCCGCTCTACATCCTCTACACGTCCGGCACAACGGGTAAACCCAAGGGGGTCGTGCGCGACAATGGCGGTCATGCGGTGGCCTTGAACTACAGCATGAAAGCCATCTACGACGTTGACGCCGGCGACACCTTCTGGGCTGCCTCAGACGTTGGTTGGGTCGTCGGCCACAGCTACATCGTTTACGGGCCGCTGATTCGCGGCTGCACGAGCGTGCTCTTCGAGGGCAAACCCGTGCGCACCCCGGATGCCGGCGTGTTCTGGCGCGTCGTGCAGGATCACAAGGTGAAGAGTTTCTTCGTTGCGCCGACGGCGTTCCGGGCCATCAAGAAGGAAGATCCTGACTGCGCCCTGAAGGCGAACTACGATATCTCCTGTCTGAAGTATCAGTTTGTGGCGGGGGAGCGACTCGATCCCCCGACCTACCACTGGCTCGAAGAACACCTGGGGATTCCCGTCATCGATCACTGGTGGCAGACGGAAACCGGCTGGTCCATGTGCGCGAACATGGCTGGCGTGGAGCTCATGGAAACGAAACCCGGTTCCCCAACGCTGCCGGTGCCCGGTTACGACCTCAGGGTCTTCGACGAAAACGGTCAGGAGCTCGGCCCCAACGAGGAAGGGGCCGTGGTGATCAAAGGACCGCTGCCGCCGGGTGCCCTGCCAACGGTCTGGGGCGACCATCAGCGTTATATCGACGCCTACTGGTCGGAGTTCGAAGGCTTCTACCTTACCGGCGATGAGGGGTATCGGGACGAAGACGGCTACGTGTACATCATGGGCCGCATGGACGACGTCATTAACGTCGCCGGACATCGTCTCTCCACGGGCCAGCTCGAGGAAGTCGTGGCCGAGCATCCGGCTGTTGCCGAGTGCGCGGTGGTCGGCATTGCCGACACCGACAAGGGCCAGGTGCCGCTCGGACTGCTGCTCCTGAAGGACGGGGTCAACGTGTCGGAAAGCGAGGTCGAAGGCGAACTCGTGCAGAGCGTTCGCAAAGCCGTTGGGGCCTTTGCCAACTTCAAACGGGCGGTGGTGGTGACGCGGCTGCCGAAAACGCGATCCGGCAAAATCCTGCGGGCGACTCTGCGCAAGATGATCGATGGAAAACCCTACACAACGCCGTCCACCATCGACGATCCGGCGATCATTCCGGAAATTGAGGCGCGCCTGAAAGAGCGGGGTGTGATGTGATCATCGTCCACGGCACGATCCCCATCCGTCCCGAGTGCCGGGAGCAGGCGCTGGATCTGGCGCGGCGCATGACCGAGGCGACGCAGGCGGAAGCCGGCTGTATCTCCTACGACTTTTACGTGGGACTGTCGGACCCGAATACGCTCATGCTGTTTCAGGAATGGGAAAGCATGGAAGCGCTCATGGGTCACTTTCAGACCGACCACATGGACGAGTTCCTCCAGGCTCTCCCCGACGTGGTTTCCGGTGAAATCATCACCCGCCGCTATGCGGTTCAGACGATCGAAGAAGAGGCAGAAGAGGCTGCCCCCCCGCCGCCCACGATCCACTAGCGCGGCGGACCGACGCTATGCGGTTCAGACGATCGAAGAAGAGGCAGAAGAGGCTGCACCTCCGCCGCCCACGATTCACTAGCGCGGCGCGTTGTCCTCAGGCTCCTCGGCCTTGAGATCGGCTGCAGCCATGCGCAGATGCCGCAGCGCAAATGAGGCTGTCAGCACCAGGGCGAGGGAAAAGCCCACCTCCCAGAAACCGAGGACCTGATCGTTCGGGTCAGCCGCCTGCAGCACTCCGTGGAAGAAGTAGAGCATGGCTGCCAGCGTGGCGAGCAGATAGCTGCGTATCTTCAGCCGCAGCACGCCGGGGAGTACCGCCAGGAGCGGCAGCACCTGGATCAGGAACCAGATGAGATTCGGCACGGGATTCGCCAGCGGCTCGACGAAAAACTGCCGGAGCCCGGTCAGCGCGAAGAGCGAGCCGATCCAGAGCAGGCAGAGAAACTGCAGGCCGCGGAGGTTCACAGACCGGTCGCTCCGAGTTGCATTGCCGCCCGGGCGAGACGCAGGCCCAGTGCTTCCGCCAGCTCGCGCTCGTGTGTACTCAGGGCTTCGGTGCCACTGCCAGACACGTGGCTCGCGCCGTACGGTGAGCCGCCCCCGCGGGTGTCGTTCAAGGCGCTTTCGCTGTAGGGAATGCCGGTGATCAGCATGCCGTGATGCAGCAGCGGGATCATCATGGACAGGAGGGTGCTTTCCTGGCCGCCGTGCTGCGAGGCGCTGGCGCAGAAAACGGCGCCCGGTTTGCCCACGAGGGCGTGGGCCATCCACAGGTCGGCGGTGCTGTCGAGAAAATGCTTGAGGGGGGCCGCCATATTGCCGAAGCGGGTTGGCGAACCGAGGGCGAGACCCGCGCAACCGGCCAGATCGTCTTTCGAGCAGTACACGGCGCCTTCCTCCGGCACCGGCGGCAGCGTTGCCGTCGTCGCTTCAGCAACCGGCGGCACGGTTCTCAGGCGGGCTTCGAAGGTGCCCTCACGCTCCACGCCGCGGGCAATGTGTGTGGCCAGCTGCGCCGTACCACCGGTGCGCGAGTAGTAGAGAACGAGGATGTAGGGTGTCGTGGACAAGGGATCGGGCGGACTTCATGATCGCTGGATGAACGGCCAGCATTGTAGGGGCTAGGTGGGCGAAAAGGCAGACTTCCGGGCGTTGCTGTGGCGCGCCTGGCTGAGCATACGCTGGTTTTTCGTGGAGCTCGTTCGACAGTTTCTCGACCACGACTGTCCGTCCCGGGCCGGCGCTCTGACCTACACCACGCTGTTCGCCGTTGTGCCCATGATGACCGTGGCCTACGCCATGCTGTCGATCCTGCCGGCCTACGACGGGGTCGCGGAGCGCATCGAGAACTTCGTCTTCGAGAACTTCGTGCCGACCAGTTCCACCGTCGTGCAGGAGTACCTGTCTGATTTCTCGCGACGGGCCCGGGGCCTGTCCATCATCGGTTTCGGCTTTCTTTTCGTGACCACCTTCATGCTGCTCGTCACCATCGAAGGCACTTTCAACACCATCTGGCAGGTGGCCGAGCCGCGCAGGGGGCTGCAGCGTATCCTCGTTTACTGGAGCGTGATGTCCCTGGGTCCACCCATGATCCTGGGCGGCATTCTCATCAGCGTCTACCTGACCTCGCTGCCGCTGCTGACGGATCTCGACGTGTTCGGTCTCGGCACGCTGCTCCTCGGCTATCTGCCCTCGATTCTCACCTGTCTCGGATTCACGGTGCTGTTCTTCGCCATGCCGAATACCCAGATACGGTTGCGCCATGCGCTGGTTGGGGGCCTCCTGACCATGGCGCTCCTCGAGGTGGCGAAAAACGTCTTCAACGTTGTAGTGGCGAACTCCAGCTTCACCTCCATTTACGGGGCATTTGCTGCCGTTCCTTTCTTCCTTGCCTGGATGTACATGGTCTGGGTGCTGATTCTTTCAGGCGCCATCGTCGTGCGGACGCTGGCCATGACGCCGGAACTCGATCTGGAACCGACGGAGCCGTTGCTGGTGAAATGTGCGCGCATTCTCGAGCTGCTCTACAGTGCCCACCTGGATGGCCGGTCCGTTGTCGATGAGGAGATCGAGAGCGCTGTGCCACTGGTTTCCGGTGAGAAAGAGCGCCTGCTCCGCGTGCTCCTGGAGCTCAAAGTGCTGCGCCAGACCGCGGACGGCTGGATCCTCGGCCGGAGCCTGAAAAGTCTCACGCTCTGGGATCTCTATCAGCAGCTGCCGGAAGGGCTGGATCTTCAGGAGCTGGGCCGGGTTCGGGATCTGGACCACGTGGTGGAGCCGTTGAAAGCGCTGGTGCAGTTCGGCTCGAACCAGATGGCCGTATCGCTCGATTCCGTCTTCGGAGGAACGAAGCGGGCGAGCCTCGGCGAGGCCTGACCTGCGATGCGCTGGCATCGCCGATCTGTCGAAGCGGCAACAATGACGCGGCCCTCACCGGGCCGTGACTATGGTCCGCGTCCGTCCACAACCGTTACCGCTTCTGAGAGCGTCACCATGAAACACCGTACTTCCGTTTTTCATCCAGCGGCGGCCGTCGCCGCCTTCTGCTTGCTCATGGGCCTTGCGGCGTGCAGTGAAGGTGATCAGGTGCGTCTTGCCGATGGCAGCGGTGTGCAGTTCGAACACTGGGACGGTCGCTGGCTGATCATCAACTACTGGGCGGAATGGTGCGCCCCGTGCCGTAAAGAGATCCCGGAGCTGAATCTGCTGCATTCGGAGCGCAGTCAGACCGGCGCCGTCGTGCTCGGCGTCAACTACGACGGGCTGACCGGCGAGAATCTTGCGACCCTCGTCGAAGAGATGGACATCGAGTTTCCGGTGCTCGTGGAAGACCCGCGTTTGCGTTGGGCCGTTGATCAGCCCGCGGTGCTGCCGAGCACGTTGATCATCAATCCGGACGGCGAACTCGAGCAGATTCTCGTCGGGCCGCAGCACTACGAAGACTTCATCGCCGCGATCGGTCAGGGGGCAAAGGCGCCCGAGGGCAGCACACCGGAGCTCTAGGGCAGCAGCGGCGACTCAACGATAGCGGCAGGCTTTTAGGTTGTAGTTCTGACAGCTAGAGAGCAACTCCGGAAGCTCGCTCGACGACTTGTGCCGCCAGACCTTACGCCAGGCGCCAATCACCAGCTCCGGGTACTTCAGGCGCCCCTTTGACCCGTTATAGCGGCCGAGGGCTTCCACCAGATCGCCGCGAGACACTTCCAGATAGTGCGCGAGGATCGTGGTGCCGTAGATGACGTTCGTTTCCACGTGCGTGAGGTTGTCCTGGGGGCGACCAAGCTCCACGCGCCAGAAGGGCATGATCTGCATGAGCCCCTGGGCGCCGACCCTCGAGATGGCATAGCGATCGAAGTGGCTCTCGACCTGCATGACGGCGAGTACCAGGTCCGGATCCAGGCCCGTTCGTTCAGCTTCCCGATAAACGAGCTGCAGGAGCTCGAAGCGTTCGCGCTCGCTATCCATGTAGCGGGCGAGACGCTGCTCCGAAGCCATGAGCCACACCTCGGCTTCGAAGCGATCCATGTCCTGGTGTGTTGCCGCCAGGCTGTCGGCGAGTTTGTCGAGGAGGGCGACGTCTTCTTCAGGCGGCGGGGTTGACCCCGTGAGCACCGTGCTCTGCACCGTAGCCGCGGGCCCGTCGGCGGCGAGCAGCGGCGCCGCGGCGGTCGCCGCGAGCAACGAGGTGAGCAGGGTCATGCACAGGTGCCGCATGTCGAATTCAGCCCCTCGAGATCTGCTCGAGGACGGCTCCGCGAGGCACGAGGGTGGCTTCCGCATCCCCTCGGGCTTTGTATTCCACCTGGTCCTCCTTGAGCGCGCGGTCGCCCACGGTGATCCGGTGCGGGATCCCGATGAGGTCGGCGTCGGCGAACTTCACGCCGGGCCGGTCGTCTGTGTCGTCGAGCAGCACGTCCATGTTCTTACTCTTACACTCGTCGTAGAGCGCATCCGCCGCAGCCCGTACCGACTCGGACTTGCCGTAGTTCAGGGCGACGATGTGCACCTGGAAGGGTGCAACGGGTTCAGGCCATTTAATGCCAACTTCGTCATGGTTTTGCTCGATGATGGCCGCCACCAGCCTTGTTACACCCATGCCGTAGCAACCCATGATCGGCACCAGGGGTTTTCCGTTCGGATCCAGCACGTCGGCCTTCATGGGCTCGCTGTAAACCTGGCCGAGCTGAAAGATGTGCCCGACTTCTATGCCTTTCAGGAAGGCCAGGGAGCCCTGACCGTTCGGGGCGGCTTCTCCCTCGACCACGTTCCGGGCGTCGACGATCTGCTCGGGTGTGAGCGCTACGTCCCGCTCCCAGTTGACGTTCACGTGATGGCGGCCTTCCTCGTTCGCGCCGCAGCAGAAGTCGGCAACGGCGGCGGCGCTCGCGTCCACAAGGAACGGAACAGCGAGTTCCACGGGGCCGATGGAGCCGGGTTTACAGCCCACGGCCGCCACAATCTCCTCTGCGCTGGCAAAGCTGAGAGGATCGAGCACGCCGGGAAGCTTGCCGGCTTTCACCTCGTTGAGTTCGTGATCACCGCGCAGCACGATGGCAATCGGACCTTCCTCGCCGCGGACGATCATGGTCTTCACACACTGCGTCTCAGGCAGTGAGAGCAGCTCGGCGACGGCGGCGATCGTGGTGCAATCGGGGGTGTCGACAGTGTCCATGGTTCCCCGGGGCGCAGGCCTTGCCGGCGGGGGGGCTGCAACGGCGCGCTCCAGGTTGGCGGCGTATTCGCCTTCCGTGGCATAGACGATGGTGTCTTCCCCGGATTCGGCGAGCACCTGAAATTCATGGGAGATCGCGCCGCCGATGTTGCCCGAGTCGGCCTCCACGGCCCGGTAATCGAGATCCATGCGCTCGAAGATCCGGCAATAGGAGTCATACATGGCCTGATAGGTTCGGTCGAAGGAGGCCTGATCGAGATCGAAGGAGTAGCCGTCCTTCATGGTGAATTCCCGGGCGCGCATGACGCCGAAGCGCGGGCGGATCTCGTCGCGGAACTTCGTCTGGATCTGATAGAAGTTGCAGGGCAGCTGCTTGTAGCTCTGCACTTCGCGACGGAACAGATCGGTGATGATCTCCTCGTGCGTGGGGCCCAGACAGAAATCGCGCTCGTGGCGATCCTTCAGGCGCGCGAGTTCGGGGCCCATCTTCTGCCAGCGGCCCGTTTCTTCCCAGAGTTCCGCCGGTTGCACCACGGGCATGAGCAGTTCCTGGGCGCCGCTCGCATTGAGCTCCTCGCGGATGATGGTTTCCACTTTCCTGAGGACTCGGAGGCCCAGGGGTAACCAGGTGTAAATGCCTGCCGCCACCTGTCGGATCAGCCCGGCCCGGAGCATGAGCTGATGGCTCGCCGCTTCCGCGTCGGCGGGGGTCTCCTTCAGGGTGGGTAGCAGCAACTGACTCTGACGCATGGTGTCTCCTGATCTCGTGGGGCGAAGGGTAGCAGGTCCGCTTCTCGAGGGCGGACGCTGAACCCACAAAAAAGGCCGCTTGAAGAAGCGGCCTTTGTGAAGACGGCGCCCGCCCTGGGCAGCGCCGTTATGGTCTGGCTTCAGCCAACCATTTCCTTCAGCTTCTTCAGTGCCGTTACGCGGACGCGAATGCTGGCCGGCTTCGGACCGATCACGATCTCTTCGCCGGTAGCCGGGTTGCGACCCATGCGCTTCTTGGTGGCCGGACGCTTCACGGACCGGATCTTCAGGAGACCGGGGAGCGTGAATTCGCCGACGCCGCGCTTCTTGATGTGGCGCTCGATGAGCGTCTCGAGCTCGTCGAGAACGGCCGCTACCTGCGCCTTGCTGAGGTCGGTGTTCTCTGCGATTTCACCGAGAATGGCCGTCTTGGTCATCTTGGTGGTGATAGCCGGGGGGCTCTTCTTAGCAGGAGCTGCTTTTTTCTTAGCCGGTGCTTTCTTCTTAGCGGGGGCTTTCTTCGTCGCCATTAACTATTGGTCCCTATGTAGTTTGAGTAAACAGGACGTTTCCGCGCCCGGTGAGTCCTCACCGCTGGGGTTGCGCCCGGTTCCTGAAAGTCGATGAGACCCTGGAAAAACATTGATTTCCCACCCTCACCGATGGCTGCGCTTTATAGCCCATCGCTACCGGGCAGGCAACAAAAACCGGGGAAATCACTGTATTTTTGCTGGGATTTTTACGATCATGCGCCGCTTTGAATTTTTCGCCCGGGCGAACCCAATCCGACATGCCGATCTACGAATACCGATGTGAGAACTGCGGGCACGAGTTCGACACTCTGCAGAAGGTCAGCGACGCACCGTTGACCGACTGTCCGCAGTGCAACGAAAGCGCCCTCGTAAAGAAGGTATCCGCCGCTGGTTTCCGGTTGAAAGGTGGTGGCTGGTACGAAACCGACTTCAAATCCGGAAAGAAAAAGAACCTGTCGGGAGATTCCGGCTCGGGCTCGAGCTCGAGCGACGGCGGCTCCTCCAGTTCGAGCAGCTCCAGCAGTTCGAGCTCGGGTAGCTCGAGTTCCAGCTCAAGTACCTCGGACTGACGTCCCGGGTAACGCTTCAAGATTGAAAGGAAAGGCCATGCGCAGCAACTACTGCGGTGAATTCAGCGCCGCCCAGGTCGGCGAGGAGGTCGAAGTCGTCGGCTGGGTGCATCGCCGCCGGGATCACGGGGGCGTGATCTTCCTCGACATCCGCGACCGCACCGGCATCGTGCAGGTGGTCTTCGATCCGGACACGGAAGAAAGCTTCGCCACGGCAGACCGCGTTCGCAACGAGTACGTTCTGCACATGACCGGTCGCGTCCGCCCGCGGCCGGAAGGCACGGTGAATCCGGAGATGGCCACCGGCGAGATCGAGGTGCTCGGTAAAACGCTCGAGATTCTGAACGCATCGCAGACGCCGCCGTTCCAGCTCGACGAATATTCCGAGGCGGGGGAAGACGTTCGCCTTCGCTATCGCTATCTGGATCTGCGCCGCCCGGAAATGCAGCAGCGGCTTCAGGCGCGGGCGAAAATCGCCAGCGAAGTCCGCCGCTACCTCGAAGACGCCGGCTTCTGGGAGGTTGAGACGCCGACCCTGACCCGTGCCACTCCCGAGGGCGCTCGAGATTATCTGGTGCCGAGCCGCACGCATCCGGGTCAGTTCTTCGCATTGCCGCAGTCACCGCAGGTCTTCAAGCAGCTGCTCATGATCGCGGGCTACGACAAGTACTATCAGATCGCCCGCTGCTATCGCGACGAGGACCTTCGCGCCGACCGGCAGCCCGAGTTCACGCAGATCGACATCGAGGCGTCATTCATTGACGAGCAGACGGTCATGGACCTCACGGAGGGAATGCTCAAGACCGTCTTCAGAAACGTGCTCGATGTTGAGCTCGGCGACTTCCCGGTGCTCACCTGGGACGAGGCCATGGCCCGCTACGGCAGCGACAAGCCGGACCTCAGGAATCCCCTCGAGCTCACGGACATCGCCGATCTCATGCGCGAGGTTGAGTTCAAAGTTTTCAACGGCCCCGCCAACGACCCGGAAGGGCGGGTGGTGGCGCTGCGGGCCCCCGGCGGTGCGCAGCTGTCGCGGAAGGTCATCGACGACTACACGGAGTTCGTCGGCCGCTATGGGGCGAAAGGCCTTGCCTATATCAAGGTCAACGACCGCGCCGCGGGTATGGACGGTCTGCAGAGTCCGATCATCAAGTTCCTGCCCGACGCGGTGGTCACCGAGGTGCTCGATCGGGTGGGTGCCGAAGATGGCGACGTCGTCTTCTTTGGTGCCGACAGCTTCACCGTCGTCAGCGACGCCATGGGCGCTCTGCGCAACGAACTCGGGCGCGAGCTCAAGCTCCTGAGCGAAGCGGAAGGCGATAAGTTTGCACCCTGCTGGGTGGTGTCCTGGCCGATGTTCGAGAAAGGGAGAGACGGTGCCATCACGCCCGTGCACCACCCCTTTACCCAACCGACCTGCACGCCGGAGGAGCTCACCGCCGATCCGCTGGCGGCGAAGGCAGCGGCCTATGATGTGGTCCTGAACGGCTACGAACTCGGCGGCGGCAGCCTGCGGATTCACGATCAGACCATGCAGCAGGCGGTTTTCGAGGCGCTGCAGATCGGACAGGAAGCAGAAAGCAAGTTCGGCTTCCTCCTCGACGCGCTGAAGCTCGGCTGTCCGCCCCATGGCGGCATCGCCCTGGGTCTGGACCGCCTCGTCATGCTCATGACCGACACGACGGCGATCCGCGACGTCATTGCATTTCCAAAGACGCAGACCGCCGCCTGTCTCATGACGGCAGCCCCGAGTCCCGTCGACGAGCATCAGCTGCGCGACCTGCACATCAGACTCCGCCAGTCCTGATGCGGGCGGAGCCAGCGACAGGGAGACGATAGATGGCCGGACACAGTAAATGGGCCAACATCAAACACCGCAAGGCGCGTCAGGACGCCAAGCGCGGCAAACTCTGGACGAAGCTGATCCGGGAGATCACCGTCGCCGCGCGCCTCGGCGGTGGTGATCCGGCGGACAATCCGCGGCTGCGCGCCGCCGTGGATAACGGTCTCGGCGCCAACATGCCGAAAGACACCATCGAGCGGGCCATTACCCGCGGTGCGGGCGGTCAGGAAGGCGCAGACGTTGAAGAGCTCACCTACGAGGGCTACGGCAACGGGGGCGTTGCCGTGCTCGTAGAAGTCATGACGGACAACCGCAATCGGACCGTCGCCGAAGTACGCCATGCCTTCTCCAAATATGGCGGCAACCTCGGCACGGATGGGTCCGTGGCCTACCTCTTCTCCAAGCTCGGAGTGATCAGCTTTGCCCCCGGTGCGGACGAGGAAGCGGTCATGGACGTAGCCCTCGAGGCCGGCGCGGAAGACATTGAGAGCGAGGAAGACGGTTCCCTGACCGTCACCACGCCCTGGGAAGTCATGGGCAATGTGGTTGACGCGCTGAAGGCGGCTTCCCTCGAACCGGACAACGCCGAGGTGACCATGGTGCCCTCCACCTACACACCTTGCGATGACGATCTCGCCAGCAGCGTCGTAAAGCTCATCGACGCCCTCGAAGAGCTCGACGACGTGCAGAACGTCTACAGCAACGCCGAACTGCCCGAGAGCGCACTGGCGGATTGAGGGTGCTGTGACCCGGGTCATCGGCAT
Organism: Pseudomonadales bacterium; assembly: GCA_965230005.1. Lineage (GTDB taxonomy): Bacteria > Pseudomonadota > Gammaproteobacteria > Pseudomonadales > Azotimanducaceae > SZUA-309. The sequence continues at coordinate 2,439,182 of OZ245934.1, read as the reverse complement.
CGATCCCGGCTCCCGCCTTACCGGCTACGGCATTGTCGAAGTGGGTCCGCGGGGCCTCAGCTATCTCGGCAGCGGGTGTATCCGCACCTCCAAAGGACCCTTTCCCGAGCGGTTGGCGGAAATCTATGCGGGGGTGACGGAGCTGATCGCGACCCATGGTCCGGAAGTGCTTGCGATCGAAGAGGTGTTTCTGGCGCGGAATCCGGACAGCGCCCTGAAGCTCGGCCAGGCCCGGGGCGTGGCCATTGCTGCCGGGGTCGCGCATGGGCTGGCGGTTCACGAATACGCCGCCCGGCGCGTGAAACAGGGCATTGTCGGCACGGGCCGGGCCAGCAAGGCGCAGGTGCAGCACATGGTACGGGTGATCCTGGGGCTGCCCGGGGAGCCCCAGGCCGACGCGGCCGACGCCCTTGCGATTGCCATTTGCCACGTCAATACTCTCGGCCTTGACCGTTATCCCCCCGGCGGAAACTAGAGCCACATGATCGGCCGCATCCAGGGCAAGCTGCTCGAGATCAGCGACAACCTCCTGCTCATCGACGTGGGCGGGGTGGCCTATGAAGTGGAGGCCACCAGTTCCGCCCTGTCCGGGAGTGCTGACGGCGCCGCCGGTCCGACGGGGCTCGCGACCGGCACCGAGATTGCACTCTTTACCCATTTTGTCGTCCGTGAGGACGCACAGCTCCTCTATGGCTTCGGCTCCCGAACGGAACGTGATGTGTTCCGCGACCTGATCCGCATCAGCGGGGTGGGTCCGAAGATGGCACTCGCCATCGTTTCCAGCCTGAGCCTCGAGGCGCTGGCGGCGGCAGTACGGGACGGCGACGCGTCCCTGTTGACGCGGGTGCAGGGGGTAGGCAAGAAAACGGCAGAACGCCTTCTGGTGGAGCTCAAGGATCGCCTCGGCAACCTGCACGTGGTGGTGAAACCCGTCTCGGTCGGCGCGGACCGGGCGGCGACCCGTGAGGCGGAGGATGCCCTCGTGTCCCTCGGTTATCGCCCGGCGGAAGCGAGCCGGGCTGTGGCCGCCGTGGCAGACGAGGTCCTCGAAGACACCGGAGAAGCCCTGTTGCGTGCAGCGCTGAAACAGATTGCCCGCCAGGCCGAGGTCGGCTGATGAGCATCGAACCCGATCGTCTGATTTCAGGCGCCGCCAGCACCGCCGATGTGAACGAAGCGCGCATCGAACATGCGCTGCGCCCGGAGCGGCTGGCGGACTATATCGGCCAGTCTGCGGTCAAAGAGCAGATGGAGATCTTCATCCAGGCCGCCCGGCAGCGTTCGGAAGCCCTCGATCACACGCTCATCTTCGGCCCGCCAGGACTCGGGAAAACGACGCTCGCAAACATCATCGCGAGAGAAATGGGCGCGTCGATCAAGTCCACCTCCGGTCCGGTGCTGGAACGGGCCGCAGACCTCGCCGCCATGCTCACGAATCTCGAAGCCGGTGACGTGCTGTTCGTCGATGAGATCCATCGGCTGTCTCCGGTCGTGGAAGAGATTCTCTATCCTGCCATGGAAGATTTTCAGATCGATATTCTCATCGGTGAGGGCCCCGCGGCCCGGTCCCTGAAGCTCGATCTGCCGAAATTTACGCTGGTGGGTGCCACCACCCGAGCCGGTCTGCTCACGTCGCCGCTGCGCGATCGCTTCGGTATCGTTCAGCGCCTCGAGTTTTATACGGTGCCTGAGCTGTCGGACATCGTCTCAAGCTCGGCGGCCAAGCTCGGTCTTGCCATCAGCGCCGACGGCGCAGAAGAAGTCGCCCGCCGGTCTCGCGGTACGCCGCGGATTGCCAATCGATTACTGCGCCGGGCCCGGGACTATGCGGAAGTAAAGGCCGACGGTGAGATCAACCAGGCCGTCGCCGACGCAGCCCTGAACATGCTCAAGGTCGATGGCCAGGGATTCGACAGCATGGACCGGCGCCTGCTGCTGACGATCCTCGAAAAGTTCGACGGCGGACCCGTGGGCCTCGACTCGCTGGCGGCTGCCGTGAGCGAGGAGCGCGACACCATCGAAGACGTTCTCGAGCCCTACCTCATTCAGCAGGGCTTTCTCATGCGCACGCCTCGAGGCCGGGTGGCGACGGGTAAAGCCTATGCACACTTCGGACTGGCGCAGCCGCAAGCCGTCGGCAATGTCGAGGTCGGCGGCGAGCCGGCCGCCGGTGCCCGGGATGCTGAAGCCACGCCAGCCTCTGCAGATCCCGGCAGCCAGCCGCGGCTCGATCTGGATTAGGAGTTCCCTTGCCCGAGCAGCTTTCTATTTTCGAACTCATCGCCAATGCCAGTGCCCTGGTGCAGCTGGTCATGGCTTCGCTCGTGCTCGCTTCTCTGACGAGCTGGGTGATGATCTTTCAGCGTTGGCTGTATCTGCGCCGCATTTCCGTTGAACTGGAGGAGTTCGAGGACCATTTCTGGTCCGGCATCGATCTCCGCGAGCTCTACCGGGAGCTCGACGGCGAGGAGGATCTGACGGGCATCGAGACCATGTTCGTTTCCGGCTTCAAGGAGTACACGCGCCTTTCCGAGCAGTCCGGGGCCGATACGGATTCGATCATGCAGGGCGTGCAGCGGGCCATGCGCGTATCGCTCAACCGCGAAGAGGAAAAGCTCGAAACCCATCTCGCTTTCCTTGCCACCGTGGGTTCCACGAGCCCCTATGTCGGCCTCTTCGGCACGGTCTGGGGCATCATGAACTCCTTCCGGAGCCTCGCGAACATGAGCCAGGCGACCCTCGCAACGGTGGCGCCCGGCATCTCCGAGGCGCTCGTGGCCACAGCCATGGGGCTTTTCGCGGCCATTCCCGCGGTGATCGGCTACAACCGTTTCTCGGCGAAGGTGGAAGTGCTCATGAAGCGCTACGAAACCTTCAGCGAAGAGTTCGCTGCCATCCTCTACCGGGCCGCGCACGCCAAGCGCTGAGGGAGGGCATCACGCCATGGCCAGTCGTCGTAAGCCCATGTCCGAGATCAACGTCGTGCCTTATATCGACGTCATGCTCGTGCTGCTGGTGATCTTCATGGCGACAGCGCCGCTGCTGACTCAGGGCGTGCAGGTCGATCTGCCTCAGGCGCCTTCGGAGCCCATCGACGAAGCGCAGAACGACCCGCTGGTGATCTCCATGCGGGCCGACGGCGCCATTTTTCTCAACCTCGGACTGTCCGATGATGAGGACGAGGGCACCCGCGTCACCGTCTATTCCCTCGAGGATCAGGCCGCCAAAGTGCTTCGTGCGCGCCCGGACGTCCCTGTGTATGTGAAGGCCGACCACACCCTCGACTACGGGCAGGTGGTTACGGTCATGACCGTGCTGCAGAAAGCGGGTGCCGAGAGCGTCGGTCTCATCACCGATCCACCGGATCTCTCCGGAGGGCCCTGAGGTGTTCTGGACGCTGCGCCAGTATTCGCTGCCGTTGCTGCTGGCGCTGGGCCTGCATGCCGCCCTCGGTTACTGGCTCATGGGCGTCTGGGTCCCGGACGAAACCCGCCTTTCCGACGTCATCAAGCCGCAGATGGTGAACTCCACGCTGCTGGTGCTGGAACCGAAAGCCAAGCCCAAACCGCCGCCGAAAGCACAGCCCAGGGCTGCCCCGAAACCGGCCCCTGAGCCCGCACCGCAACAGAGTCAGCCGAAACCGGAGCCGAAGCCCGTGGAGCCGCAGCCGGATCCCGCGGAAGTCGCCCGGCAGCGCGAGCGCGAGGCAGCTGAGCGGGCTGCTGAGGCGGCCCGGCAACAACGCCTGCAGGCGCTGGCCGAGTCGTCGTTCCTCGACTCCCTCGAGAACGAGAGTGAAGACCTGGCTCAGAATGCGAGCGCAGAAGCTGAGGCCGTGGCCCAGTCCTACCGCTACGGCATCTATCAGAAGGTGGTGGCCAATTGGTCGCGACCGCCGAGCGCGAGAAACGGCATGGAGGCGCTGCTGCAGGTTGATCTCGTGCCGACCGGTGAGGTGGTTGCGGTCAACATCATCGAGCGGAGCGGCAGCGCCGCCTTCGATCAGTCTGCGGAAGCTGCCGTGCGCAAGGCGCGGCGCTTCGAGGTGCCGAAAGACAGCGCCATTTTCGAGCAGCACTTCCGCCGTTTTACCCTGTTGTTCAGACCAGAGGATCTGTTGCGTTGAGCCGAATCGCTTTCCCCCCAGCCAACCCACTACGAATCATCCAGCGCGCGTTCACCACGCCCGGGCTTACCCGGCGGCCGTCATTGCCTCGCCTGCTGTCCCGCGTCCTGCCGGTGCTGCTGCTTGTTGCAGTTCCTGCTTTAGCGGCGGACAGCCTGGATACGATCATCATCGATGCCGGCTACGACAAGCAGACGACCATCGCCGTGGTGCCCTTCAGCCAGGGTCCGGAGTTTGATGGTCAGGAGCCGCTCTCTGAGATCATTCAGTTCGATCTGGCCCGGAGCGGTCAGTTCGCGCCTACGGCCCGGGACAACATGCTGTCCTTTCCGAATCGGCGGGACGACGTGTTCTTCCGTGACTGGCGGGTCCTTGGGGTCGAGTATCTTGTGATCGGCCGGGCGAGCATCGACGCCGCGGGCAAGCTCAAAGTCGACTATCACCTCTTCGACGTGTTCAACGAGCGGGAGATGATCGTTGATGCGGTGGTGACCTCGCGGTCGAAGTGGCGCGATGCGGCACACAAGGTGGCGGACGAAGTTTTCGAAGCCATCACCGGCATCCCCGGCGCTTTCTCCACGCGCATTCTTTACGTGCTTGCGCAGAACGTGAGCACGGAGAACGCCCGCTTCAGCCTGCAGCTCGCCGATGCGGACGGCCAGCGGGCGGAGACGCTCTTCTCCTCTCCGGAGCCGATCCTCTCGGCAAGCTGGGCACCGGACGGCAAGTCCGTGACCTATGTGTCCTTCGAGACCGGTAAACAGGCCATCGTGCTTCAGGATCTCGTGACCGGCGGGCGCGAGCTCATCACCAACTTCTCCGGTATCAACGGCTCTCCTGTGCTCTCACCAGACGGTCAGCGCCTGGCCATGGTGTTGTCGAAGGACGGCAATCCGGAAATCTACGTCATGAATCTCGCCGATCGCTCGCTGCGGCGCATCACGAGACATCATGCCATCGACACGGAGCCGAGCTGGACCGAGGACGGCCGGCATCTGATTTTCACCTCGGACCGTGGCGGTCGTCCGCAGATTTACCGGGTGGAGCTGACCAGTAATCTCGTCGATCGGCTGACCTTCGAAGGCCCCTACAACGCCAGCGCCAAGCTGCTGCCGGACGGCGAACATCTGGTCTTCGTGCACCGCCGCAACGGCATTGACCACATCGCCTGGCAGGACCTCGAGCGGGATGATCTCAGGGTGCTGACCCAGACCTCTCTCGACGAATCGCCTTCCGTGGCGCCGAACGGCACCATGCTCATCTATGCGACGCAGGTGGAGGGGCGCGGTATACTCGCCGTGGTTTCGATCGATGGCCGCGTCAAATACCGACTGCCGTCGTCTGCGGGAGACGTGCGTGAGCCGGCCTGGTCTCCGTTCCTCGAGACCCTCTAATTTGTCCGATGCCTTGTCAAAGTAGTCGCCCGGTCCAGCTAAAAGCACGGGTCGGGTGGCAAATCGGGGCGGGCGCGGTCGAAATTCCATGCATCCGGCGGACAGAACGAAGAAAAACGTGTATTACGCCGCCTAGAGAGATCAAGGAGAACCCCCCCACGATGATCAGTCTTAAGAATGGCTTGCTGCTGATGCTGGTGTTTTTCATCGCCGGCTGTGCAAGCACGGCGACGGAAGAGCCCGTTGAGCAGGTGGATGCCCCCGATGAAGAGGTGGTGGTGGCGCCGGAGCCTGTGCAGCCGCCGCAGGAATTTGCGGCCTTCGACCCGGACCTGAATCCCTACGTACCGGGCACGAGCCGGCTGCTGCCGCGCACTTTTTACTTCGAATTCGATCGTGCCGTGATCGGCCCGGACGATCTGGCATCGCTCGAAATGCACGCGACGGTCCTGCGCAACAATCGTGACCGGTCCGTGGTGATCGAAGGTCACTGCGACGAGCGGGGTACGCGGGAGTACAACCTCGCCCTGGGCGAGCGTCGTGCTGATGCCATTCGCAGCTATCTCACGTCTGCCGGCGTGTCACCGCGGCAGATCGAGACGGTAAGCTATGGAGAAGAACGGCCCGAGGACCCGGGCCACTCGGAAGCTGCCTGGGCGCGGAATCGCCGGGCGGTGATGATTTATCGCTAGGAAGCCATGACCATGTGGAGCAGACACTGGCCGGCCGCCCTCGTGCTGCTGGCCGCCATCGGAATCCAGGGGCAATCGGCCGCCCAGGAAAGCCCGGCGCCGACAACGGCCGCACCTGCTGCGCCGGCGCCGGCGGCAACGCAGGACCGGCGTCTGTCGGAGCTGTTTTACCAGCTGCAGGTGCTGCAGCAGGAAGTGCAGGAGCTGCGCGGTCTCGTCGAAGAACAGTCCTACCAGCTGAACCGTCTCGCTCGGGATCAGAAAGAGCAATACATCGACCTCGATCGGCGCGTGGCGGGTCTCACGACCGGCGCGGCCGTTGCGGGCGGTGCTTCCGCTGCCGCCGGCGGCTCCACTGCGCCGAGCGGCGGTCTCAGCGCCGGCGGACAGGGTGCTGCGGCCGGTTCCGCAGCAGCACCGGTGGCAGCGCTGCCGAGTGCCTCGGGCGTCTCCGAGCGGGAGGCTTACCAGGCCGCTTTCGATCTCATGAAGGCGCGTCAGTTCGATCAGTCCATCGCCGCCTTCAACAGCCTGATCAGCGACTATCCGAACGGACAGTTCACACCCAACGCCTTCTACTGGCTCGGCGAACTGCATCTGGCCCAGCAGAACACAGAGCAGGCCCGGCAGTCGTTCATGCAGGTGATCAACCTCTATCCCGATCACCCGAAGATTCCGGATACGCTCTACAAACTGGGCGTCGCCTACCATCGTCTTGGTGATACGAGCCGAGCGCTCGATTACTTCGGGCAGGTGCAGAGCAACTATCCGCAGAGCTCGGCGGCCGGCCTTGCGGCCAGCTATCAGCAGGAGCTCCGGTAGGCAGCCATGGCCGCATCCCGAGAGGCAACGGGCTCGCTGCTCGAGCGCAGCAGCGAGACGACGCCCCGTGGTTTAACTGACCGGGTGCGTCTTACGGAGATCTTCCTCTCTCTTCAGGGGGAGTCCACGACCGTTGGCCTGCCGACGGTCTTCGTCCGCCTCACGGGGTGCCCGCTGCGCTGCGGCTACTGCGACACGGCTTATGCCTTCCATGGCGGCGAAGTCCGTGCCCTCGACGACGTGCTGGCGGACGTAGCCGCCTACGGGGTGCGGCAAGTCACCGTGACCGGCGGCGAACCCCTCGCACAGCCGGGTGTGCTGCCACTCATGACTGTGCTCTGCGATGCCGGACATTCGGTCGCCATTGAAACGAGCGGCGCCCTCGATGTGTCGCCGATCGATGCGCGGGTTCGCAAGGTAGTCGATCTGAAGACGCCGGGATCCGGAGAGATGCATCGCAACCTCTACGACAACGTGGCCCACTGCGGTGCCGGCGACGAAATCAAGTTTGTGCTCTGCGATCGTCAGGACTATGACTGGGCCCGAATGAAGTGCGATGAGCTCGGTCTTTTCGAACGTCCGGCAGAGATCCTGTTTTCTCCTGTTGCCGCTTCACCCGACGCAGCGGGTCTGGCACCGCGGGATCTCGCTGATTGGATTGTTGCCGATCGCCTGCCGGTGCGCATGCAGCTGCAGCTGCACAAGATTCTCTGGGGCGATGAGCCCGGGCGCTGAGGCGGCCGGGTTGCACGGGGAGCGGAGTCATTCCTGTGTCTGAGGCTGCGGTTGTCCTCGTTTCCGGCGGTCTCGACTCCGCCACTACGCTGGCACTGGCGCGAGACGCCGGCTATCGCTGCCATGCCATCTCCTTTGATTACGGTCAGCGCCACCGCGCCGAACTCGAAGCAGCCGGCCGGGTCGCCGAAGCGCTTGGGGCCGAGGAGCATCGCACCGTGCAGATCGACCTCTCTGCTTTCGGCGGTTCGGCGCTCACGGACCTGAGCATCGACGTGCCGGAAGGCGGGGTTGTCCCCGATGAAATCCCCGTCACCTATGTGCCCGCCCGGAACACCGTGTTTCTGTCCCTGGCCCTTGCCTGGGCAGAGGTGCTCGATGCGCGCTGTCTGTTCATCGGTGTGAATGCCGTCGACTATTCCGGATATCCGGACTGCCGGCCGGAGTTCATTGCCGCCTTCGAAGCGCTGGCGAACCTGGCGACAAAAGCAGGCGTTGAAGGGCAGGCGCTGCGTGTCCACACACCTCTCATTGACCTCAGCAAAGCCGAGATCATTCGCCAGGGCGTCGACCTCGGCGTCGACTATGGACTCACCGTCTCCTGTTACCAGCCCGATGAAACCGGCGCGGCCTGCGGAGTCTGCGACAGTTGTCGGCTGCGCCGGGAGGGATTCGCAGCCGCGGGTGTGACCGATCCCACGCGCTATCGCTGAAGCGATCCTGTTCGAGCTGGCTCCGCGAGCTCAAAGATTTAACCTATCGTTCAGATAAAAATAATCGATTTCATCTATTGATGGCGCTTGCCTATGCTGACTCCCGTCCCTGAGGAACTCAGCCAACGGCAAGGAGTCATCATGAAAATCAACATTGGTATCAGCGAACAGGATCGTGCGGCCATCGCAGATGGCTTGTCGCGACTCCTCGCAGACAGCTACACGCTGTATCTGAAAACCCACAACTATCACTGGAACGTCACCGGTCCGCAGTTCACGACGCTGCATGCGCTCTTCGAGACGCACTATTCAGAGCTGGCTCTGGCCGTCGATGAGATTGCCGAGCGGATTCGCGCCCTGGGCCATCGTGCGCCGGGCTCTTATCGGGAGTTCTCGGAACTCAGTGTGATCCCGGAGGAGATCGACGAGCCGACCGCCCGACAGATGGTCGAGCGCCTCGTGGAAGGGCAGGAGACGGTTGCGCGGACAGCGCGCGAGGTCTTCAAGGTCGCTGATGCGGCAAGTGACGAACCGACTGCCGACCTGCTCACGCAGCGTCTGCAGGTGCATGAAAAGAACGCCTGGATGCTCAGGAGTCTCCTGGAAGAAGCGGCCTGAGCGGACCAACGAACAATCAGCAGTAAGGAGTATTGAAGATGTTTCAGAACAGAGAAGGACAGCGCGTGCCCGCAGTGAACTTCCGGCTTCGGGACGATGATCAGTGGCGTGACCTGTCGAGTGCCGCGCTTTTCGACGGCAGGACGGTGGTGGTCTTTTCCCTGCCGGGGGCCTTTACGCCAACGTGCTCGTCGGCCCATGTCCCCCGCTACAACCAGCTGGCCGACGAACTCAAGCGCCACGGTGTGGATGAGATCGTCTGTCTGTCGGTCAACGACGCATTTGTCATGAACCAGTGGCAGGAAGATCAGCAGGCCTGGAATCTGCGCTTTCTGCCGGACGGGAACGGTGAGTTCTCAGAGGCCATGGGCATGCTCGTGCCGAAGGACGATCTCGGCTTCGGCCATCGGGCCTGGCGCTATTCGATGCTCGTTCGCGATGGTGTGATTGAGAAGATGTTCATCGAGCCGGATGTGGAGGGTGACCCCTATGAGGTATCCGACGCAGACACCATGCTCGCCTATCTGGCACCCGGGGCCCCGAAAGTGGTCGATGCGACGGTCTTCACCCGCCGCGGCTGCGAACACTGCACTCGGGCCAAGCGGGCCCTCGACAGCGCCGGCATCGCTTACGAGACGCTGGTGCTCGGGCGCGATTTCAGCGATCGGACCTTGAGAGCCGTCGCCGGTCGCACCAGCTTTCCGCAGGTGTTCATCGATGGCGCGCACCTTGGCGGTGCTGATGAACTCGAGCAGTGGCTCCGCGGCCGCTCGGCGGCCTGAGTGCTCGGTGGGGGAGGCAATGCCTCCCCGCGGTTTCTCCGGCCCTCCGTTTGCTGACAGAGATATGCCTTGACAGATATATATCGATATTGGAATATTAAGCCCATGAGCCAGCAAGCCGAAGCCTTCAACGCCGTTGCGGAGCCCAGTCGTCGAACGCTCCTCGAGCTGCTCCTCGACGGAGAGGCGCCGGTGGGTGAGCTGGTGTCGAGGAGTGGCATGAGTCAGCCCGTAGTCTCCAAGCACCTCAAGACCCTGCGGGACGCCGGTCTCGTGAGCGTGCGCCCGGCCGGGCAACGGCGGCTTTATCGACTCGAGGCACAGCCGCTACAGGCGCTCGATGACTGGCTGATGCCGTACCGGCGCTACTGGTCTGAGCGGTTCGATGCGCTCGAGGCGCAGCTGGACCGGCGCTACGGGGATCGCGGTGGGGAAGGGCCGTCCGAGTAGCGCCCTACTACGGAACTGCGTAGCGGGCGGGCAGGAAGCGGGGATCAAGCGGGAGAGGGACATGACAGACAATGCAGCAGAGGCGCCATTTGGCACCGTGGGCCGGCTGGCCGACGGCCGCAGCTACGTACACTTCGAACGTCTGCTGCCATACAGCGTCGAACAGGTCTGGGCCACCATCACGGAGCCCGAGCAGCTGGATGCCTGGATGCCGGGGGTCCGTTTCGAGCGGCGGCGGGGTGGACGCTACGACATCTGGTTTGGGGGAGACTGCGAAGGCCCCGCTCATGTGAGTGGCGAGGTGGTCGCCTTTGAGCCGCCGCACCTGCTGCAGCTGGGCACGATCCGTTGGGAGCTAACCGCGACCGATGCGGGTTGCCGGTTGACTTTTACCGACGTGCTCGTCGTTCCCGAGGATCGTACGGTCCGTGAGATCGCCAATCTCGTCCTGGCGGGCTGGCATCACTATCTGGACCGCCTGGAAGAAGCGCTGGCGGGAGATCCCATCCGCGCCGACGCGCCAGAGCCCGACTACCGTCAGCGCGACGTCGGACTCGCCGTGGACTGACCGTTCGTGCTTAACCGCCCACCGGCACGATGAGCACTTCCGTGTCGATCTCATCGACCACATAGCGGGCGGTGCCACCGAGATCTTTCGGTGACTCGGGGTGAGCCACGCGCGCAATGATCAGCAGATCTGCGTTCTGCCGCTCGGCGGTCTCGGCGATCACTTTCTCCGGGCTGCCGATGGCCGCGCTCACATGGGAGCGCTCTAGGCCACAGCGGTCGGCGAAACGCTGCCGATCGGGCTGGCCGCCGGTGTCTGCGTAGGCAGTGACGACGTGCATCTCAGCGCCGAGGTCATTGGTAAGCTGGCGCGCGGCGGCGAGGATGTCGTCGTTCGCTTTCTCGTAGAGCTCTTCTTCCGGGTTGTGTTTGATCGCCACCAGCACCTTTCTGATGCCGTAAGGGCGGCCGGTCTTGACGAGCAGGACGGGAGAGGCGCTTTCGCGGATCAGCGTCCAGTCGGAGGTTTCCCGGACCATGCGGATGAAGCGCGTGTGCTGGGTCATGTTCTTCACGACCAGGGCACTGTTGCAACGCTCCGCGGCCACCACGATGGCCTTGCGCCAGTCGTCGTGCCACTCCACCTCCGTTTCCACCTCGAGACCATCGGCCCGGGGCGTTGCCACGAGGCGATCGAGCCAGCCGCGTACCCGCTCTTCTGTTTCCACCTGGGAATGGGCGCTGTTCTCGTCGAGGGCCATGGCAACGCTGTCGCCGTTGATACAGCAGTAGACGTGCAGCACGACGTCCGCATCGCCACGGGTGTTGAATTCACGGGCGATCTGCTCGCCCCATTCGAGGGCGGCCTGTTCCATGCAGGTCGGATCCAGGACGACGAACACTCGGGTTTTTTCGCTCATGAGTGGTGCCATGCAGCTTGCAAAGGTAGCAACAGCTTACGCCGACTGCCGTCGATCGCTATGGATACTTCCCCTGATATGACTGCGGATTCTCCACGCGTTGTCAGGCATGGCGTCGGCCCTCACCCTGAGTGGACCAGCGCTCCTGCCACGTAGACGGCCCGCTCGAGCTGAGTGTTGGCACCGGCCGCATAACGCGCATCGGAGCGCTCCTCGACGTCAGGCGGCACCCCCAACTTTTCACCGGGATAAGGGGTTGACCTCAGCATCGGCACTGGCGGATCCGGCCTCAGCAGGGGAAACCGCGATCGCTGATGAGTACGAGGGCCGCATCGGGTAGCCTGACAGCCCGCGCTCATCCGCATGACACAGCAGGAGCCCGCCCATGGCACCCACCGAGCCCAGGCCGAACTATCGGCTCTACTACTGGCCGCTGCCGTTCCGGGGCTGTTTCGTGAGCTATCTCTTCGCCTATCGCGATGAGCCCCTGCTGGTGACGGCCGAGTTCGAGGCCATCGAAGCGCTTATGGGCCAGGCGCCGCTTGAGCAGCCGATTCCGTTCCTGGGCCCACCAGTACTCCTCGATTCTCGCACGGACTGGGCCCTCAGCCAGATGCCGGCCATCGTGATGCACGTGGCCCGGGAACTCGACCTGCTTCCGGAAGCACCCGCGGATCAGACCATGTGCCTGAAGATCCTCATGGACTGTAATGACGTGCTCATGGAGATCTGCCGCTACAACGGATCCATGATGTGGGAACGGCCCGAGTGGCGGCAGTTTCGCTCCGAGCGGCTCCCGCGGTGGATGGGCATCTTCGAAGCCTCGTTGTCACGAGGGTATCTCGGCGGTACGACGGTGACCTGTGCGGACATTGCTGTCTATGCCCTGTTCGGGAACATGATCCGTTGCCTGCCAGCGCTGGCGGCGGATCTGCGCGAGCATGCCCCGGCTGTCCATGCCCTCTGCGAACGCATCGGTGCCGAGCCCTCCCTCGCGGCTTGCGTCGCGGCGGAGGAAGCGCGCTACGGGGACCTCTACTGCGGTGGACAGATAGAGGCTTCGATTCGAGATATGCTCGCTGCAGATGACGGCGCGTAGGAAAGTCGCTGGTCGTGCGGTCCTTAGATAGCGCGAATCATTGCGGCCATACTCTGTTGCAGTGGCAATCATGGCTCCAACTTGGCGCTTGTTTCGTTGTCAGTACGTCAGCTGGTGGTTGTTTTCGTAAACACCGTGATACAGTCATGATCATTCCGGAACCGTTGTTCCAGCAACACAAGACCTGCACGCTCACCGATTTCGACCATCAGGCCATCTGTCATGGCGGTCCGGTGCCCGACCTCCCGGGCGCCCTTTCCGCTGTGGTCCAGCCACATGATGCCGCCAGGTAATAACAAAGCCCCCAGCTGAGTGACGTAGCCTTCGATCACCTCCGGGTGCATATGTACCATCGAGTCGAAGCAGGCTATGAGGTCGTACTCATGCCCGGCGAGCATCTCACACGACTGGCCGTCGTTGACGTAGGTGTTCAGCTCGATTGGAAAGTACTTGAAGCGTTCCAGGCAAATATCCAAACACGCTTGATTCATGTCGAGAAGATCCAGGGCCTTGGCATATCTGATCAGCTCAGCTGTAAAGCGGCCGCCCCCCGGTGACAGCTCTAGAACCTTGTAGTCGTATCTGTCCTGCAGGTGTGGTTTCAGGAATCGGTCGGCAAATCTGGCGTTAGATCCTGTGGTCTGTTGCACGCTTCCATCCCAGCGATAACCATACTGATCTCGCTCAGTCCAATATTCCGGGTTGCCCCATCGCGACCGGTTGAGCTTCAGATTTGCTGCCAGATCGGTAATGCTCGTTCGCAAACCGCCACCGTCTTTGTCTGCTTGTTTGGTCATCTAGCTAATCCTCGCCATCGCTGAAAGCTTCAGCCAGCAGGGCATGATACCGAGAGCCATGATCACACCCAACGATAGGCTCGCTTCGCAAGTGCCTGTTCCAGTTTCAGGGCAGGCGGCAGCGATCGATGGAGGATGGTGTGGTGTAGCTGGCTTTTCCTCCGCGGCATCTCGCCGGTCGTGAGGTTCCAATCACAACCCTTGCGGTTGTGTGCTGGCGCATCCGAAGCTGCATCGCGTAGTTGAAGACTGGCGTGTGATCGCTTACCGGACCTGTCAATCTAAGCTAATGATCGTAAGTTGTTGTTTCGAAAGAGTTAGATGGTGGGTCGTCTGGGGCTCGAACCCAGGACCAACGGGTTAAAAGCCCGGTGCTCTACCAACTGAGCTAACGACCCTATCGGGGCTGTCGGCGGATCCCCGCCGAAGGGCGCGCATTGTAGTCATCGGTCCCGGGGTTCACAACCCCGCCGACTCTCCGCCCGGCGCGCCAAAACGCCGTCCCACAGGCTTCTCCCGCCAGGTCAGAGAGGCTCGTCAACCGGCAAGGCTGCGCAGATGTTCCGCGGTGGCTTCGTCCGCGGGAAAGAACGTCTCTACGGAGAGCTCTTCCAGGGTCACATGCTGAGCCGAGCCGAAGTGGGCAAGCATGGTGAAGAACCGCCAGGTGCGGCCGTCTTTCTCCATGGTCATGGCCAGAGCCGGATCGGGTGTGGAGGTCCAGTCCGGCTGACGCCATTCAGGGGGAGCGTCGGGGTGGTCGACGATTTCGCGGATCAGCTCGGGTAGAAAGGGATCCCGGGGATTCACGAGAAGGGCGCGCCGGGCGCGGGCCAGAAAGCTGAATACGAGGGCTTCCCAGTTGCCGATGTAGGGCTTGAGGCCCCGCTCGTCGAGACAGAGACGAGCCACCTGAAACTCCGTCGGTGACCCCATGGCCGCCAGCGCTTCGAAGATGTCCACGAACTGACCGAAAAAGTTAAGGGCGCCGACGTTGGCCATGACGAGATTCCAGCGGCCGTCGAGCACCATCGCCGGATACGGCTCGTGATGATCGAGGGTTGCTTTCAGCGCCGCCTGAAAAAGCTCCGTGCCGCTCGAATCCAGCGGTCCGTCCGGGTAGGCGGGCGTAAAACCAGCGCTGTGCAGAAGGGCGTTGCGCTCACGTAGAGGGATGTCCAGGGAGTCGGAGAGCGCCAGCACCATGGCCCGGCTGGGTCGCGAGCGACCGGTTTCCAGAAAACTGATGTGCCGCTGGGAGATACCGGATAAGGACGACAGCCCAAGCTGGCTGACCCGGCGGTGATTGCGCCAGTCCTTCAGCAGGGCCCCGAAGTCCAGGGCTTCGGCGAGGGCCGCTTCGCTCATTTGACCTACCTGATGGTTCGACTTGCTCGAAAGTGTACCCAAGGGCCTAGGCGGAACCATTACTTCGGAGGTAATTGGCTGAATTACCTCGTGGCCCTAGAGTGCCGGCGTTGGAAGCGGAAAATGATCAACGGATGCAGGAGGAGCACCGCATGAAAAACGTCTACCTTACCCTTGCCGTCGTCGGGGCCATCGTCCCCTATCTCTTCTTCATCGGCTTCTTCAGGGAGTTCGGTCTTGATCTGCCTGTTTTCATCGGGGCGCTCTTCGCGAATGGCGCCGCAGGCGGCTTCACGGCCGATCTGCTGATCACCTCAGTGGTCTTCTGGATCTACATGTTCACGAGAGCGGGTGGTCCAGCGCCCTGGGGCTTTATCGCCCTGAATCTCACCATTGGCCTGTCCTGTGCACTCCCGGCTTATCTCTACTTCCTTGCCCGGGAGGCCGAGGCCGCGCCGGCCGCAGCCTGAGCGGGGCTTCAGATCGGAAAGGCGTGGCGGGCAGTGTGGTCGGCGAGAAAGGCCCAGATCTGTCGGTCCATCGCCTCGTCGTTTGCTTCCGCCCATTCATGCAGGTCGATGAGCAGCGCCATGCCGCCGTCGAGCCAGGCGCTCACCTCTGTGAGGCTGAAGGAGACAGGGACGCTTGCGACGAAAGCCGCGCGAGCCGCGGCGTCGGGTGCCGCTTCTGCGGTCTCAAAGAGTGCCTTCAAGGCGTCGCCGTCAGCCAGTCGCCTGGCCACGCCCGCTTCGAGCTCTTCGGCCAGCATGGTCATGAGCATGGCAACCAGGCCCGAGTCGACGGCCGCGTAGGGATCCGACACGGTCGGTGCAATGCGGCTGCCGAGGCGGCCGGCGAGGTCGGCCAGAGCTTGTCTCGGGCGCGGGATCACAGCAGGGGCTCCGTATGCTCCTGGGGAGAATCAGGCCGCAGCCGGTCTACGAGAATCCGGTTCTGCCGATCCGTCATGAGCCAGCCTGCGATGGCGAGAATAGGCTCCTTGGTGGTGCCGTTGGCGAAATCCTCACTCGATGAGATCCAGATCGCGAGGCCCTTCAGCGATGCAAACACCTGCCACCAGCGGAACGCGTCCCGATTCACCGTCATGCCGCTGGCTGCCTCCCAGAGGGTGATGGCTTCGGCCCGCGGCAGCAGCCCGCCGGCGAGATGCTGGTCCGGCCAGCCCCAGAGCGGGTCCAGGGACCAGGCGAGATCTTCCAGTGGATCGCCGATGTGGGCCATTTCCCAGTCGAGAAGCGCAGGAATCTCTCCGGCGGCGTTGTAGAGGAAGTTGCCGGAACGGTAGTCGCCGTGAACGAGGCAGAGCTCTCCGGAGGGCTCCGGCAGGTGCCGTTCCAACCAGCGGATGGCTGCTTCTGCCACAGGTTGCGGGGAGAGGGCATCGGCTCGGATGACCCCGGCCCAGTAGTCGAGCTCGTGACGCGCCGGATGCTCCGGAACGGTCATGAATTCCCGTAACCCCAGGGCGTCGATGTCATGCCGGGTCAACTCGCCCAGGAGGGTCCATTTCCGTCGGGCGATGGTCTCCCGCACAGCGGCATAGGGCTCGAGGGTCAGGTTGGCAATGGCGCTTTCGCAGCCCGTTACCTCAGCCATGAGGGAAAAGGGCCGCTCGAGGACGGCCGGGTCCTCCTCCAGGAGCAGCGGCTCCGGGACCGGTATGCCCGCGCGAAAGGCGGCCACGTAGGTTCGGTATTCGAGGGAGCGCTCCGTATCGATCAGGCTCGATGGCGGATCCCGCCGCAGGATGATGCCGCGCTCGACGTCATCGATGCGCAGTTTCAGACGATAGGTTTCCCGGGAGGCACCTCCAGGGATCTGCTCCACGCGATCCACGGTCACGGCCGCGGACCAGCGCTCGCTCAGGTAGCGGGCGAGAGCGGTGGCGATGTCGTCGTGGGGTGCAGGCATTTGGGCTCGATGGGCGGGCCCGGGCAAAGGTAGCCCAGGCGTCAATGCAATTGCTAGAGTGCGTCTTCTGGGAAAGCAGGACACTGACAGCATATGGGGGAGAGCCTCGAGGGACAGCACGCGCTCGTGACAGGCGGCGGCAGCGGCATCGGCCTCGCCAGCGCCCTGAAGCTTGCCGCCGATGGTGCAAGAGTCACCCTCGTCGGGCGCAACGAGGAGAAGCTCGCCGCTGCCTCCGATCAGTTCCCGGCCGGTGCCGAAGTCGACGTTCACGCGGCCGACGTCGCCAGTGAAGCCGCCATTCAGGAAGCCATCGAGACCGCGCACGAGCGTGCGCCCCTGACCATTGCCGTGGCCAACGCCGGCGTTGGCGATATGGCGCCGCTCGTCGTCACGGACAGCGACCGCTGGCGGTCCGTTCTGGCAACGAATCTCGATGGCTGCATGTTCACCTTCAAGCACGCGGCCCGTGCCATTGGTCAAGCCGGCGGTGGCGCGCTCTGCGCGATATCGTCGATTGCCGGTGTGCGAACCCACCGGTTCATGCATGCCTACACGGTGAGCAAGGCCGGCATCGACATGCTCGTGCGCGGCGCAGCGGACGAGCTCGGCGTCGCGGGCATCCGGGTGAACAGCGTCTGCCCCGGTCTCGTCGACACGGATATCGCCCAGGGCCTCTTCGGCACCGAAGCCGTGCACGAGGATTACCTTGCCTGTATGCCGCTCGGGCGCACCGGCGTGGTCGAAGACATCGCCAACGCCGTGCGTTTTCTCTGCGGCCCGGAAGCCAGCTGGATTACGGGCGTAAACCTCTCGGTCGATGGCGGGCACCACCTGCGTCGGGGACCGAACTATGAGCCCTTTGCCCGCGGCCTGTTCGGAGACGCGATCACCGACGGCGATTTCACTGGGATCAGCTGACAGGACCTTCGCCGGAGCGGCACGCACAGGAGCGGTACAGCCATGAAGCAAATGAGAACGACCAACAGCGCCCGGGGAGGGGCCGAGGAGCCATGAGTCTGAGTTCACTGAGCCGGTCCATCGAAGGATCCGTTGCTGTTGTCACCGGCGCCGCGAGCGGTATGGGTGCGGCGACGGCCAAACTTTTCGCCGAACAGGGTGCCCGTGTGGCGGCACTGGATGTGAATGCCGAACCGCTCGCGGCGGTGGTAGGTGAGATCGAGGCTGCCGGTCGGGAAGCCCGGGCCTGGACCCTGGACCTCGACGACGCTGCAGCGACCAGGACCGTCTTCGAGGAGATCATCGAACACTTCGGTGGCGTGGACATACTTGTCAACAACGCCGGCATTTCCCGTTTTGCGCCGATCGACGGCGACGATTACGAAGCCGCCTGGGATCTGTCGCTCTCCGTGCTGCTCACGGCCCATACGCGAACGATTCGCGCGGCGCTGCCCGCACTCCGCGCCGCCAAACACCCCCGCATCGTCAACATTGCTTCCACGGAAGGCCTGGGAGCGACGAAGTTCGGCAGCCCTTACACGGCGGCAAAGACCGGTGTCATAGGCCTGACCCGATCGCTGGCCGTGGAACTCGGCCCCGAAGGCATCACCGTCAACTGCATCTGCCCCGGACCAATCAACACCGGGATGACGAGTGAGATTCCAGACGAGGCCAAGGCAGAGTTTGCCCGTCGGCGGGTGGCGCTGAAGCGCTACGCGGAACCGGAGGAGGTTGCCCAGGCAACGCTCAGCCTCGTGCTCCCGGCTTCCTCCTTCATTACCGGCGTCGCGCTCCCCGTGGACGGCGGACTGACGATCCGGAACGCCTGAGGTAGAAGATGGCGGAAAATGCAGCAGCAAGCGCCCCGACAGTAGCCGACAGCACTGACCGGGTTTCCTGGGGAACGGTCATCAGCTTCGGGATGCCGGGCCTCGGTGCCGGCTACATGTATCTCATGCTTGCCCTTTACGTGATGAAATTCGCGACTGACGTGCTGCTCATCGCCCCCGCCATCATGGGTCTCATCTTCTCCGTCTCGAGAATCTGGGACGCCGTTTCCGATCCCATTGTCGGCTACCTTTCCGATCGCACGCGATTGGCCTACGGCCGCCGGCGTTCCTGGATCCTCGGCAGCACGCTGCCGATCGGTGCCGCCTTCATCATGGTCTTTGCGCCGCCGGACGGTCTCGAAGGCGCAGGACTTGCGATCTGGATGGCCGTGGCCGTGATCGGTTTCTACTCGGCCATGACCGTGTTCTTCGTGCCGCATCTGTCGCTCGGTGCCGAGCTTTCGAGCAGTTACCACGAACGAAGTCGGCTCTTCGGCGTGCGTCACGGCTTCTATACCTTCGGCTCGATTCTGTCGCTGATCAGCTTCTATCTGCTGATCTCCGCGGAGCAGGAGGGCCGGGAAGTCGTTCGGGCGGCCGCCGAGGAACTGGCTTTCCTCGCCTCCGGGGCCATGGTCCTGCTGATTCTCCTCGCGGTCGGTCGCCTCAAGGAACGCCCGGACTATCAGGGGCGCGTGAACGCCAACCCGTTCCACGCCTTCCGCGACGTCTGGCGGAACCCGCACGCCCGCCTGCTGATCGTGGTCACCTTCATCGAACAGGTCGGTTCGGCGGCCATTGCTGCCCTGACGCTCTACGTGGCCCAGTACGTTATCGGCGCGCCGCTCTGGGCACCGGTGATGATTCTCTGCTACATGCTGCCGTCGTCCCTGTCCGTGCCGCTGTGGATTCCGCTGTCCCGGCGCTTCGGTAAGGTGCGCCTGTGGATGTTCTCCATGCTGCTCACCGGTGCTTCCTTCGGTTCCATGTTTGCGCTGCTGGCCATTGACGGCGTCACCGCAAAAATCATCTATATCTGTGTCGCGGCTTTCTTCGCCGGCCTAGCCGCTGGCTGCGGGGGCACCTTGTCGCCGTCTATCCAGGGCGATGTGATCGACTACGACGAGATGGTGACCGGGGAACGGAAAGAAGGGTCCTACTTCGCCGCCTGGAACTTCGTCTACAAAGGCGCCACGGGGGTGATGCTGCTGCTCACGGGCTTCGTTCTGCAGTTCGCCGGCTTCGTGCCCAACGAGGCACAGACCATGACCGTGCAGGTGGCCATGATGACGCTCTACGGGCTCTTCCCGCTGGTCTGTTACGCCATCGGCGCTTTTCTTTTCCGCCGCTTCAAACTCGACGAGGCGGAGCACGCGAAAATCCGGGCGGTGCTGGATGAGCGTGCGGCTGAGCGAAGCGCCGCGGCGGGAGGCTGAACGATCTTTGCGCCGAGAGGCGCCATCGCATCGTCGATCAGAATCCGGCCGGGGTGTCACCTTTCATGGCGAGATCTTTCAGTCGGTCGACCACGGTCTGGTCCAGATGGCCGTCCGGGATCAATCCCTGATCGGCTTGAAACCGGCTCACAGCGCCGCGGGTGGCCGGGCCCAGGCGGCCGTCGGGTGTACCCGGATCGTAGCCGAGATCCAACAGCTGGGTCTGAATCGCCATGAGCTCTTCGCTTGAGAACCGCAGATCGTCCTCCGGCGGCGGCACCTGCAGGCGCCCGGCGCCGGCGATACGGTCAGCCAGATGGCCGACGGCCAGTGCGTAGAACACCGAGCGGTTCCAGCCCATGATCACGTCGAAATTCTGGTAGGTGAGGAACGCCGGTCCTCGATGACCCGCCGGCAGGCGCAGTACGGCGTTCACCGGCGCCGCCGGCAGGGGGCGGCCGAAGGCGTCGGTTATTCCCAGCTCGCGCCAGCTGCTCAAGGGGCGTGCCTCAGCATCGCCCGCAAGCGCGAAATCGAAGGGCTCCGGCAGGGTGACCTCCCGACCCCAGCGGAGCCCGTGCTCCCAGCCGAGATCCTTGAGGAAGTTACCGGCGGAGGCGAGGGCATCTTCGGTGCTGTTGAACAGGTCGCGGCGGCCGTCGCCGTCGTGATCGACCGCGTAGCGCAGGTAGGCCGTCGGCATGAACTGGACATGGCCCATGGCACCGGCCCAGGACCCGTTCATCTCTTCGAGGGCGATGTCTCCGGATTCGATGATGCGCAGCGCAGAGATCAGCTCGCCGGTGAAGTAGCGGCTCCGTCGCGGGTCACAGGCGAGCGTGGCGAGGGAATCGGGGATCGCCATTTTGCCGAGGTAGCTGCCGAAGTTCGTTTCCAGACCCCAGAAAGCCACCAGATACTGGGGCGGAACCCCGGTGGCGCCGCGGATGGTTTCCAGCAGCTCGCGGTGCTCGGCCAGCATGCCCCGGCCGCGGCTGACCCGGCTGTCGGTCACCCGACGATTGAAATAGTCGGCGAAGGTCTGGGTGAACTCCGGCTGACGGCGATCGAGCTCGAGGACGCGCTCGCTCAGGCTGACCTGGCCGAGGACTTCATCGACGACTGCTTCGCTGACGTCGGCGTCGAGCGCTGCGGCGCGGAATTCAGCGAGACACTGGCTGAAGCGTGCTTCGTCCAGGGGAGGTGCGCTGTCGGCTTCCTCTGCGGCTGAGGCGGCGCCGGCACCGAGGCAGACGAGTGCCAGTAGTGTGGCGAGCGCAGGGTAGGTGAGGGCTCTCGAGCCCCCGGCGGAAGGCGCCGGGTCAGACCGCTTCGCGGGCCGTCTCCGCATCCACCAGGCTGAGGCCCTCTGAGACGAAGCGGGCGAGCTCTTCGTTGAGCAGTTCCGGGTCCAGGCGCCCAATGGGCCCCTGAGTGAGTTTCTGTAAGCCTCGGGCAATGTCTGACAGTCCCTGATTCAGTGCTGCTCGGGCTGCTTCGCCGTCGCTCTTCTCGAGGAGTTGCTGATAATCCTGAAGACCTCTGAGCATCTGAACGATGGCCTTTTCGTCCTTACCGCTCGGGGCCAGCATGGCCTGATTATGACGTTGTCGCCCGGTGACGTACATGATGGTGTCCAACCCGATCATCTGTTTCGACTGCGGGGCCAGTTTCACCAGCACGAATCAATCCGTACTTGAGACAATCTTGAGACAAACTGCAGCCGACACAAAGTGTGACGATCTGCGCAGATCGCCCAGGATCAGCGTCCGGTTTGACCCCCTGCCGCGGGTCTGCAAGGCTCCTCGCGAGCGTTTATGAAGATGGCGACGGCGCCGTCCGGGGCTTCGGGGAGGGACTCATGCTCAAGTGGAAGGTCGGGGATGTGAAGATCACGCAGCTCGTGGAGCTGACCACGGCCTCTCTGGGTCCACACCTGCTGCCCCAGGCGACACCGGAGGCCCTCGACCGGCTGCCCTGGCTCGCGCCTTTCCTCGATGACCGGGGCCGAATCGTTCTTTCCATGCACAGCCTCATCGTCGAGTCCGCCGGCCAGTGCCTCATGGTCGACACCTGCATCGGCAACGACAAGGTGCGCAGCTATCCGAAATGGAACCTCATGCAGTCCGACTATCTCGAGCGCCTCGCCGCGGCGGGGTATCGGCCGGAACGCTTCGACACGGTGCTCTGCACGCACATGCACGTCGACCATGTGGGCTGGAACACGCGCCTGGTCGACGACCGCTGGGTACCCACCTTTACCAACGCCCGCTATCTCTATGCGGAGGCGGAATGGGCGCACTGGCGCGTGGAGCCCCAGGAATACGGCCCGGTGATCGAGGACTCGGTGCAACCGATTTTTGATGCGGGCCTGGCTGACCTCGTGGCAGCCGATCACGCGGTGACCGACGAGGTGCGCCTTGAGCCCACACCCGGACATACGCCGGGCCACGTCAGCATCCACATCCGTTCCCGCGGCGAGGAAGCCGTGATCACTGGCGACATGATTCATCATCCCTGTCAGATTGCGCACGCGGACTGGTCGAGCACGGCCGATTGGGACCCAGCCATGAGTGCCGGCACCCGCGTCGACTTCCTGAATCGCTACGCGGACCGGCCCGTGCTGGTGATCGGCACCCACTTCGCCGCACC
Source organism: Pseudomonadales bacterium (assembly GCA_965230005.1). Lineage (GTDB taxonomy): Bacteria > Pseudomonadota > Gammaproteobacteria > Pseudomonadales > Azotimanducaceae > SZUA-309. The sequence continues at coordinate 2,416,349 of OZ245934.1, read as the reverse complement.
CACCGCCGGCCACATTGTTCGCGACGGGGACAGCTTCCGCCTCGACTACTGACTTGAACGACAGCGCAGCTTCTTTGCCCATTCCCCGGGGACCAACCGATCTCACGGCCAGCTGGCTGAACCAGGTGCTGGCCGGGCGCTTGCCCGCCGTCAGCGCCGTCGAGGTGGTCGATGATCTTTTCCAGGGGATGATGGCGGACGTGTTCCGCCTGCGGCTCGACTATTCCGAGACCAAGTCCACCGAGTCCAAGTCCAGGTCCACCAAGTCCAAGGCCAGGTCTTGGGCCGATTCTTCGATCGAGGTGCCGCGAACGCTGATTGCCAAGATCGCCTCCCGCAACGACGCCATGCGCCTCCGGCCGCAGACCATAAGTAACGCCAGAAAGGAGATCGGCTTCTACCGGGAGCTCGTCGGCCTCGTCGGAAAACACGACGGTGCCGATCAGGTTTCTCCTTCCGCGGTTGAACCTGACGCTGGCGCACCGCCGGTTCCGTGCTGTTATCACGCGGCCGTGGACACTGCGACCGGTTATCAGATTCTGCTGCTCGAGGATCTGGCGCCGGCCATGCCGCGGCCGGAGGGCTGTACGCTCGCGGAAGCGCGTCTGGCGGTGCAGGCGCTGGCCGCCTTCCACGGGCGCTGGTGGGAGCCCGACCTCACGCAGTTCGACTGGCTGCCGCCGCCGGTTGTTCCCGATGCGGACCGGATCGCATCGCTCTTTGCGTCTGGCTGGCCTACCTTTCAGGCTGCTGCCGGCGCCCGGCTGCCAGCGGAAATGATCGCCTACGGGGAACGTCTTGGCCGTCGTTTCAGCGGCCTCATGGAGCGGCTGCTCCTCGAGGCACCCTCAACGCTCCGTCACGGCGACTACAGCTTGAGCAACATGCTTTTTCCGACGGCAGCCGGTGGGCACTTTGCCATCATCGACTGGGCGGGGCTCGGCCAGGGCAAGGGGGCCTGGGATCTGGCCTGGTTGCTCGGGCAGAGTTTCCCCATTGAGTCTCGCCGGGCCTGGGAACGGGAGCTGCTCGCCTGCTATCTCGAGGGTCTCAAGGCCGCCGGGGTGCGCGGCTATGGCGCCGACCGCCTGCTCGGCGACTATCGCCTCGGCATTGCTCAGCGCTTCGGAACGATCATCTCCTCCGTGGTGGCGCTACCGTTTACCGCCGCTCAGAAGGAGCAGATTCTCGATGAGCAGCTGCCGCGAAACCTCGCCGCGATCGCAGACCACGGCGGGCTCCGCCTGCTCGACTGAGGGTTGCCTCAGGACTTCTTCGCGCGCTCGGCCATCACCTTCTTCATCCAGCTCCAGCCCTGAGTCGCCTGGCTCATATCGAGGAGCTGCTCTTTACGTTCCAGCAGATCTTCGTAGGTCACATCGGCACCGAGCTCAATGTCCTCATTGTTGAAAACGGCGGCGCAGGAGAAGCGGCCGTTCCCGGCCTGAATCACGCAGCCGTTCGGCGCATCGTCGCTGCACATGAGCAGTACCGCCGGCGTCACCAGGCGAGGATGGCGGGACGGATCCGGATCGTCAGGATTTACGTCACGGCCGGGGATGGTGCCGATGAGGCGGGTTTCCGCCGCCGGGGCAAGACAGTTCGTGCGGATGTTCTTCGCTGCACCCTCGAGCGCCAGCACGTTCATGAAACCGAGCATGCCCATCTTCGCGGCCCCGTAATTCGTCTGGCCGAAGTTGCCGTAGATCCCCGAGGTGGAGCTGGTCATCACAATACGACCGTAGTTCTTCTCGTACATGATCGGCCAGGCGGCGTGGGTGACGTAGGCGGTGCCGTTCAGGTGCACGTCCATGACGATGTCCCAGTCGGCGAGCTCCATCTTCTTGAAACTCTTGTCGCGCAGGATCCCGGCGTTGTTAACGAGGATGTCCACGGTGCCGAACTCTGCTACGGCGTCGTCAACGATCGATTGGGCGCCGGCTTTGTCCGATACGGAGGCCTTGTTGGCAATGGCAATACCGCCTGCCGCCTTGATCTCCTCGACGACCACGTCGGCCATATCCGAGGCGCCGGTGCCGTCTCCGGAACCGCCGAGATCGTTGACGACGACTTTGGCGCCGCGCTTTGCAAACTCCAGCGCATGGGCTTTGCCGAGGCCGCCGCCGGCACCGGTGATGATGACGACTTTGTCTTTGAATTCGCTCATGGTCCCTTCCCCTGTCTCTATCGGTCTTGTGGTTGAAGTGTTGAAGTGCGGTCAGATCGACCGAAAAAGCTAACACAGCACAGGCGTCGAGGTCTCTCAGGGACATCCCGCGCTTGCTGCCCCGGCACAGCGTGGCGCACGGACAGCCTCCGAACGTGCGCCTCCTTCGGAGCGCCAGCGACGGTGCGAGGACAGCCGTTTCAGGGCCCGGTCCGAGGGCGATGGACCGGACGTGATAAACTGAGCGGTTTCGCCCCTGAGGATGCTCGCTCGCGTGGCTGACCGGAACATCACCAAAGCGCTCAGCTACGCCGACTTCCGCTGGCTCTGGGTGGGCTCTCTCGGCTCCTCCTTCGCCATGAACATGCAGATCATCGCCCGGGGCTGGCTGGTCTACACCCTCACCCAGTCGGCCCTCGATCTCGCCTGGGTGACCCTGTCTTTCATGATCCCTACGGTCGCTTTCTCCCTTCTTGGCGGGGTGCTCGCGGACCGGCTGCCGAAGAAAACCATCATCACCTCAGCGCAGACCCTGAACTGTCTGGCGACGGTGATCATGGGCGTCATCATCATCACGGACCAGGTGACCTTCTGGGATTTCATCTGGTTCGGGTTCTTCAACGGTTCGGTGCTCGCACTGTCCATGCCTGCGCGACAGGCCTTTGTGCCGGAGCTCATTCCCGAACGGCTGATCTTCACGGCCATGGCCCTGAATACCACGAGCTGGAATCTCTCCCGGATCCTCGGTCCTGCGCTGGCGGGTTTTCTCATCGCCTGGGTTGCCGGGGGTGATACGAGTTCCACCTATGGCGTCGGCATCGTCTACTTCATGATCGCCGCCCTCTACTTTATCTCCGCCGTAACCATGCTCATGGTCAGCAAGCGCGGGGTCAGCGCCCAGGCGGAGGTGCAGAAGAGTGCGGTGAGCGACATGGCGGACGGGCTGCGCTATGTCTGGGCGAATCCGCCGGTCTTCGGTCTGATTCTGCTTTCCATCGTGCCGTTCCTCTTCGGCATGCCGCTGAATACCCTCCTGCCAGCCTTCAACGAGGACATTCTTGGTGGAGGGCCGGAAGATCTCGGCATTCTCATGTCGGCCATGGGGATGGGTGCCATCGGCGGATCGCTGATGCTCGCCTGGCTCGGTGAAATCCGGCACAAGGCCGCGTGGCTCATCGGCACCTGCGTCGGCTGGGGTGCCTTCACTTCGGCGTTCGGCTTTGCAGCGACGGTGCCCTTTGCGGCCGTGCTCGTGGGCTTTATCGGCTTCATCAGTGCCTGGAACATGAGCCTGAACCGCGGGCTGCTGCAGATGCAGGTGGAGCACCACATGCGCGGCCGGATCATGTCCATCGACATGATGTCTCATGGCCTCATGCCCCTGGGGGTGATCCCGATCAGTCTCATCGCGGAGGCCTACGACGTGGCCGTGGCCCTGGTCTGTGCCGGCGTCATGTTTGCAGTGACCGTGCTGCTGCTCGCCCTCGTCTCGAAGAGCGTGCGGCAGGTGGACGAAGAAGTGCCGAAGATCGACTCGGGTGCGGATGAGCCGGCAGCAGGTTCAGCCGGTGCTGCCGCTGTCGATTCCCCGGCGAATGGGGCAGCATTGGCCGAGAAGAAGCCTTAGAACGCAATCCAAACGAGGGTACTGCAGCATATGAGCTGGGACGTTTTAATTCGCGGTGCACGGGTCTTCGACGGCACAGGCGGTCCCGCGGAGCGCGTGGACGTGGCCATTGCGGGCGGACGGATTGCGGCCAAAGGTCACGAGTTACCGGCAGACAACGCGGCACAGGTCGAGGACGCCGCCGGTCAGTGGCTCCTGCCGGGGCTTCTCGATATCCACACCCACGAGGATCTCGAAGCTGAGCTTGCCCCGGGGCTGCCGGAAGTGGTCCGCCACGGCACCACCTCCGTGGTGGTTGGCAACTGCAGCATCGGCCTGGCCTTCGGCAACCAGCGCAACAACGAACAGGATCCCATTGTCGACTGTTTCGCTCGGGTCGAGAACATCCCGAAAACGGTGCTGTCGAAGGCGGCGGACAAAGCCACCTGGCGTACGCCCCGGGAATACCTTGCGCATCTGAACGAGCTGCCTCTGGCGGCCAACATGGCGCCGCTGCTGCCGCACTCGATGCTGCGCATCGAGGTGATGGGCCTCGAGGGCAGCATCACGCGCGATCCGACGCCGGAGGAGCTCGGGCGCATGGTCGAGCTCCTCGACGATGCGCTGGATGCCGGCTATCCCGGTTTCTCTACCGATGGATTGCCGCTGCACTTTCTCGCCAACGCACCGAACCTGGCGAAGCGGATTCCCACGCAGTATGCGGAATTCAGCGAGTACAAGGCGCTGACGGACGTGGTGCGGCGGCACGACCGGGTCTGGCAGATGACGCCGGCGACGGACGACAACGCGCTGACGCTGCGGCTGTTCCTGCTCACGAGTGGGCGCCTCTACGGCAAGCCGCTGAAGATCACGGCCCTGGCGGCGCTCGACAGCGCCATCAACCGCACCTTCAAATCCCGGGCCCTGCGCTTTTCCTCGCTCCTGAACTCGCCGCTTCTGAACGGCCACTTCCGCATGCAGAGCCTGGCCGCGCCGTTCAAGGTCTGGAGTGAAGGGGCCATCAGTCCCCTGGCGGAAGCCGATCCGCTCATGCGTCAGCTCATCGAAACGGAGCTCGACGCCGTGGAGGAGCGGCGGGCCATCCTCTCCCAGCCGGAGTTCGTCGACGCTTTCCGCGCCATGTGGGAGAAGGGCAAGGGCGGTTTCAACCTCGATCATCTGCGGCGCAAGCTCCGCCTCGAAAATGCCTTCATGACCCGCGATCTCAACGATCATGTGATCTATCGGTCGCCGGTGCCCGCCTGGCAGGGTCGCACCATGGCGGAGCTCTACGTCGACTACCTGGCCTGGTGCGGCGGTGCCAACGGTTTCTCCGAGGCTGAGCAGCAGGCCTTTGCTGAAATCGGCCGGGAGGTGCGCGACGAAGCCGAGTTCTTCCTCATGCTGCTCAAGGTCTTCGATCGTGACCTCTACTGGCATTATGTATCCGCGAATCGAGATCCCGAGGTGGTCAAAGCACTGCTGCTGAATCCGGTACTCATTCCAGGCTTCAACGACAGCGGAGCCCACGTCACCAACATGGCCTTCTACGACGGCAACCTGCGCGGTCTGAAGCTTGCGCTCGAGGATTCGGAAGCAACGTTCAGCTATATGGTCAAACGCCTCACCCGGGAACCGGCCGAGTTCTTCGGCCTCGACGCCGGCCGCCTCGATATCGGCAGCCGCGCGGACCTTGTGCTGCTGAATCCGGAGGCTCTCAGGGACTACGATGGTGATGGCAACATCGAGTATCTCTACCGCGACGAGTACGATTGCCACCAGCTGGTGAACCGTTCCGACGGTGTGGTAGAAGGGGTGTATGTGGCGGGTAAGAAGGTGTGGCAGGGGACGGCTTTCACCGAGCTCTTCGGCCGGGAGCGCGCTGGATCGGCGCTGACGGCGGGCTGAAAGCAACAGGCTGAACCATGAATACATCTTTGCTCAGACCCAGCTCGGGAGAGGGCCCGGGTACATGGCGCCAGCGCCCTCCGCGATGGCCGCGCGTCCTGCTTCTCCTGCCCCTTGGCTTGCTGCTGATCGCGCCGCTCGCGGGGGCTCAGGAGGTGTTCAAGAGCGTCGATGAGAACGGCGTGGTGACCTTTTCCGACGTCGAAAGTGACGATGCGGAACGCCTCGAGCTCCCGGAACCTGTGGTCCGCGAAGACGCCGAAGCGGAGCAGGCCGCACGCATCGAACAGACCCTGGCTGTCGCGAAGTCGCTGGAGGAGTCCCGTCTCGCCCGGGAAGAAGCACGGACCGCGCGCCTCAAGGCCAGGGCAGAGTCTCAGCCGCGCACCGTTTACTACCGCGAGGACGACCGGGCCCGCTACACGGGCCGTTGGGGCTGGGGCTACTGGCCGGGGCATCGACCCTGGCCGCCGGGGGGTAAACCCTACCCACCGAAACCCGTTCATCCCATAGAGCCGCCTCCGGGCGGCGGCTACCCGCCGCCGAGTCGACCCGTTCCGCTGCCGCCGCTGAATGGTTCCGGAGACTGATGCACGTGCACCTGTTGTGGCCCTGAAGATCGGGCTCATTTCCGATACGCATATTCCGGAAGCGCGCAAAACGCTCTGGCCGCAGATCTATGATGCCTTCGCGGATGTGGACCTCATCTTCCATGCGGGCGACATCCACGAACTCTATGTGCTCGACGAGCTGGAGACCCTGGCGCCGGTGTACGCAGCCCGGGGCAACGGTGAGGATGGCAGCGGCGGCAGGCCGGTGCAGCCCGAGGATCCGCGGGTCCGCTACGCCTGGCTTCTGGAGCTCGAGGGTCTCTGGGTGGGACTGACGCACTACGTGCCGGTGCCGGAACGGCCACCGACCTTTACGCTGGAGCGCTGGATCGAGCGGTTCTTCCCGGAACGTCGGCCCGACGTGATCGTGTCTGGCGATACGCATCGGGAGTGTATCGAGGAGGTGCAGGGCGTCTTCTGCGTCAACCCGGGTTCGCCAACCTATCCACACAACTACGACACCCAGTATGGGACCATTGGCTTTCTGACGCTGGACGAGGGCAAGGCCCATGCCAGCGTCCACCTGATCACAGAGGAGGGCATCGAGCCCTTCGATTGGGAGGCCACCCCCCCTTGGAAGCTCAAACGCTGACGCTGCACTCGCGGGCCCGCATCGGGCGGCTCGGGCCGCTGATTTCTCTCATAATCCTTCTGCTTTCCTGGCCCCCTGCGGCGACCGCGGCGGAGCCGATCCTTCAGGCGCGCAGCTACAACCCCTTCACGTTGATCTTCGGCCGTCCCGAGTTCTTTGCGGGCAGCATGGGGCCGGCCGGCAGCGCCGAGTTCCGCAGCACCCTGCAGGCCGTGAGCTACACGGAAATCGAAGGGGTGGAAGGCCAGCGCTTCGAGCTGGATGGCGAGACCTACCATCTGGACTTCAACTATGCCCGCGTGCTGCGTCCTGGCCTCGAGCTCAGCGTCCGCCTGCCGCTCCTGCACCACACGGGTGGCTGGATGGATGGCCCGCTCACGGACTGGCACGATCTGCTCGGGGTACCGAATGGCAAACGGGATCTGCAACCCAGAGATACGCTGCGGCTCTACTTTGAAGACAGTCGCGGCGAACGGGTCCTCGTCGACGACGTCGGGACCGGGTTGGGCGATCTGCAGTTCGCGTTGCGCTATCGCCTGACACCGGAGTCCGGCGATCGCCAGCTTGCCCTTCAGGGTGGCCTCAAGGTGCCGACGGGCAGCGCCCGACGACTCACCGGGAGCGGCGCGATGGATGCATCCCTCGGCATCGGGCTTTCAGATCCGCGGACCCTCGCGTGGATGAACACGACGCTGTCGGCAAACGCCGGGATCCTCTACCTCGGTGACGGCGATGTGCTGACGGAGTATCAGAAGTCGAGTGTCCTGTTCGGGGGGCTTCAGGCGTCGGTGCAGCTCACCAGCAGGCTGGCGGCGATGATCGGGATCCAGGGCACTGGACCCTACTACGACATCGCGATCGGTGCCCTTGGCGATGAGACCCTTCAGCTCATCTTCGGCGGGCAATACCTGAGCGACAGCGGCTGGGCCATCCGCTTCGGTATCGTTGAAGATGGTCTGTCGCGAGTGATGCCGGACTTCGCGCTGCACTTCTCACTCAGCAAGCGCTTCGGTGCGGACTGACGCTTCGGGTTGATCACCTTCCGGCTTTCCGCTGCCGGGTGAGGCGCTGAGGAGGCGCAGCCCGGGCTAGAATGGCGGCCTCGTTAGTTCATCGCAGGGAGCACCCAATGACAGCCACTTTTTACGACCTGACCGTCGGCAGCTACACCCAGATCGTGGAGGCAGCCGTGGGGGTGCTTGCGAAGGGTGCCGCCTTCTGTGAACAGCAGGGCATCTCAACGGACGAGCTGGTGACCGCTCGCCTCCACGACGACATGGCGACCCTGCACTTTCAGGTCGTCTGCATTACCCACCACTCGCTGCAGGCGCTGAACGGCATGCGTTCCGGTGAGTTTTTGCCGCCGGACTATCCGGAAACCGACTATGCGGGGCTCCAGGCCATGACGGCCACGACGCTCGAGGCCCTCAAGGCGATTCAGGCCGACGAAGTGAACGCGCTCGCCGGCAAGAGCATGGTCTTCAAGATCGGCGGCAATGAGATTCCCTTCACGGTAGAGAACTTTGCGCTCTCCTTTTCTCTGCCTAACTTCTACTTCCACGCCACAACGGCGTACGACATTCTCCGCGCCCGGGGTGTGGACATCGGCAAGCGGGACTTCCTCGGCGCCCTGAAGATGGGTGCCTGAATCGAGGGCCGGCTCGGACCGCGGTGAATCAGTCCAGCCGCTCCAGCGGCGGCAGATTGAGCGCCTCTCGGAAGCTGTTGTGGTAGTGGTGGAGGGCTGGTTCGTTGCGACCGAAGGTCAGGTGCGTCAGCGTGCCGTTTGCGGCGGCCTGCTGCGTGGTTTCGCCCATCAGATAGTCCTCCATCTCGATGGTGCTGTTGAACACCTCCATGGACGCTTCCAGGCTGAAGGCGGCGCTTTCGTTCCGTTCGTCATGGTCGTAAACGTTGTCCGCACCGATCACCTGACTGCCTGATGCTTCGGCGGCTTCCATGGCTGCGATGGCTTCCGGGCTGTAGTAGTAGCCGATTCGAGTGAGCGAGCGACCTGGATTTCCCGGGGTCGGATAAATCTTGATCACCAGCATCGAGTCCCGGGAAACATTGAACTGCACGTTCGGAAACAGGAAGTAGAGTACGTTGGCTGTGTTGTCAGTCGTCCACTCGGCTTCCGGGAGCTCGCGCAGCGCATCGATACCTTTCGAGGCGAAAACGAAGCGATGATTGCGGCCGAAAGTTTCGTAGGCGAGTGCGTCGCCGTAGAAAAGTTGCCCGAGCGTACCCTTGTGCAGCCTGGAGAAGTGATACGTCTCGCCGAAGGTGTCGTTGGCGAGCTTCCAGTTCAGGTTCTTTTCGATTGTTGATTCGCCCCGGTAAATCATCCGGCCCGCGTCCCAGCTTTCGAGCTCCGGTCCCAGGTTGCCGATGAGGCTGGCAACGTCCAGCACGCCATCCTGCTTAGGATGAACCCAGAGCATGCCGAGATACTCTTCCGCCGGCAGCTCGATGAGGCCGTTGCAGCCTTTTTCAACGGGACCGAAATCCGCTTCCCGTGGCACGCCGACGAGCGTGCCATCGTTGGCGTAGGTCCAGCTGTGAAACGGGCACATGAAGCGCCGTGATTCTCCGCGCGGCTCATTGGCAACCCGCACACCCCGGTGCCTGCAGGCATTCAGAAAGGCTCGGAAGCGACCGGTGTCGTCACGCGTCGCAAGCACGGGCGTGCCGAAGTCGTCGACGGTGAAGTAGCTGCCTTTGTCCGGCAGATCGCCGGAGAGACCGATGAACTGAGGGTGGCCCTGAAAGAACCCGGTCCACTCCTGCTCGGCGAGCTCGGCGTTGACATAGCTGTCGGTGGGTATCCGGTAGCGCACCCCGGCGTCGACGTTGCGTCCTTCGTCGAGCTGGGTGAGCAACTCCTTGAGAATGATGACTTCCTGTGCCTGCTGCATGGTTGTTGCTCCTCGGTTCAGGCGGTCGGTGTGCTCTGAATGAGCGGATTGAAGCGCACGCGTTCTGGAATCTGCTCGGCCCCCGGTACCTCGCGAGCGATCAGGAAGGGCTTCAATGCCTCCATGGCCTTCGGCTCGTCGAAGTGGGGAATGCCCGGATACAGGTGATGAATCACGTGGGTCTGCATGGACTGATCGAGGTACCGGGGCAGACGAATCTGCCAGAAGCGCGTGTCCCTGTAGCGACCGCCTTCCTCCATGGGATGGTGCGGCAGCCAGGAGAAGTAGACGGCAAGGTACGAGAAGGCGATCTTCTCCGGTAACCACCAGAGAAACAGCGTCTCGAGGGGGAAAAAGAACACCATGACCAGCCGGATGAGCGAGTAGAGCTTGGCGATCGGAACACCGCGCTGGAGACCTCTGGCAAAGGCCGGGTCACGCTCAGCATGGATACGGATGGCGTTGCTGCCCTGGCTGCCGTTTGCATAGCCCCGGTGCACGCCGAGGGCCGCGTGCCACCAGTGCTCTCCCTTGGTGCCGTAGTCGACGTCGAGCTCCGGGTCGTTCGTATACGCGTGGTGCTTCATGTGTGTGACCCGCAGCACCTCATGGGAGCTTGCCAGCGGGATGAGCGTGATGTGGCCAACGAAGGCGTCGAGCCATTTCCACTGCTTCTGGCGTCCGGAGATATTGCCATGCTGACCTTCGTGGCTCGGCAGATAGGCCAGACTCGCGCAGACCGTCGCAACAAAGAAGCCGACCCAGAGGGGAATCGTGCCGCTGAGGACCAGGGCCCAGTTCAGAAGCCAGACGGCGCACTGGCCGAGGCCGATAGCGATGGACTCCCATTGGATCCGGCCCATGAACTGCCGGGCAACGGCCCGCTCCGCTTCCACGGAGAGGTCTGGCCCGTCGTTCTGTGGCACAGCTTCTGCCGCGACGGCGCTCACAGCCAGCCTCCACGGGCTTTGGCGAAGGCGCCGATGGCGAAGCCGGTCGCATAGGCCGCCCAGGCGAGGAGGGCGGGATCGGCGCCTGGTATCAGCTTCAGGCCCGCGGCATTGATGACGCTGCCCCAGAAGATGAGTCCGAACCAGAGCATGCCCCAGTGTTCCGAGTGTTCGAACAGCGCCGCCAGCCAGCGGTTGACCGTGGTGCCCATGTTTTCTCCCCGCTTCGTCGATTGCTGTAGACAGCGTCTACATTACTTTTTGATGTAGACTTCGTCAACATCGATTCTTTCAAGGCCCAAGCAAGGTCCAAGGTCGACCGCGAGTAAGGAGGAGAACCTGTGTCAGCAGCAGTGACAGAGACGGACAGCGACGCCGCCCGGGACAGCTACCACCACGGAGATCTGCGCCAGGCCCTCATCCGGCGGGCGGCTGAAGTCATCGACGCGGAAGGTATCGAAGCGCTGACATTGCGCGGCCTGGCCCGGGATCTCGGCGTGTCCCACGGCGCGCCGAATCGCCATTTCAGAGCAAAAGCCGATCTGCTGGCGGCGCTGGCGGCCGAAGGTTATGCGGCCCTCAAGGCGGCGACGCTATCGGCGGCGGAGTCCGCCGGTGACGATCCCTGGGTGCGGCTGAACGCCATGGGTCGCGGCTTCCTGCACTGGGCTTTCGACAATCCAGCGAGCTTCCGAGCGATTACGCACCCGGACGTGGAGCGGAACGCGGACGCGCAGCTGCTCGACGTGATGGCTGACTTCGAAGCCACGGTGCGCGAAGCTATTGTTGCGACACAAGCAACGGGTCGACATCCGGACGTCGATCTCCGGGTGCTGGAGGTGTTTACCAATGCCGTACCCTTCGGGGCCGCCATGATGCTGGCACAACCGATCTTCTCGAGGTCTCTGGGTAACAAGGATCGGGACACGTTCATTGCCGAGCTCGTCGAGCTGGTCTGCCCCATTGCCGGGCGACCGGTCTAGCCAGAGGCCTGCCGCACAGCCGTGCGGTGACCCGTCAGTCGTCGAAACCGACGAAACTGATCACCTCGTCCACGGGTCGGCGGGTCGAGACCACGTCGTTGGCCGGGAAGTCGTCCACGGGATAACCCATGGCCACACAGCTCATGATCACCTGCCCGTCTGGAATCTGCGCGTGCTCGCGCACGACCGGTGATTGCATGATGCCCTGACCGTTGATCACGCAACCGAGGCCCCGGGACCAGGCGGCGTTCACGAGGCAGTTGGTCACCGCGCCGCAGTCGAAGATGGCGATGTCGTTGTCCGTGAGGCTCGCATCGAAGGCAATGACGATGGAGACCGGCGCATCGAACTGACGGAAACCACGCATGACCCAGTCCTTGCGTCGAACCTTATCGGACCAGTCGATGCTCATGGCTTCGAAGAGTTGTGCCGCGATCTGCTTCTGTCGTTCCCGGTGTACGCCTTCATAGGGCCCATGCATACGAATTTCCCGGGAGGCCGGTACCCCGGCCAGGTTCCGTTCCGTGTTTCCGGCACGGATGCGATCGAGCGGCTCGCCGGTGACCACGTGCAGGTGCCAGGGCTGCGTATTCATGGAAGAGGGGGCCCGGGTCGCGAGCGTAACGATCTCGCGGATCACGTCTTTGGGTACCGGATCCTGGCGGAAACCGCGGATGCTCCGTCGCCCGAGCACTACGTCATCAAATTCCATCTGCTCATTCCCCTCCTTGAGACTCTTGAGCGAGGTGCGCCGTCATGAGCCGACGGGCTTCCCGATAGTTGATCTTGCCGTTTTCGTGGCGGAACTCGACGTCTGCCAGGAGCAGGACCCGCGGGTGTTTGTAGCGTGCCAGCTGTTCCCCGAGGGTCTGACGGATGTCTTCCGTCGTCGGCGCTGGAGTATGCGTTCTGACGATGGCCGTCACTTTTTCTCCCCAGCGTTCGTCGGGCATGCCGAGCACGGCGGCGTCCTTGACTCCGGGCACCTGCTTGAGCGCTTCCTCCACCTCCTCCGGATAGACTTTCTCGCCGCCGGTGTTGATGCAGTTGTTGCCCCGGCCGAGGAGCGTCATGGTGCCGTCGGCCTCCAGACGGCACCAGTCACCGGCCATGGAGTAACGCACCCCGTCGACGATCGGGAAGGTGCTGGCGGTCCCGGCTTCGTCCTTATAGTAGCCGAGGGGTAGGGGGCCGGCCTTGGCCAGTCGCCCCGCTTCGCCAGACCCGGCTTCGACTTCGGTGAAGTCCTCGCGAAACAGCTTCACACCCTCGCCTGGGAGGAAACGTCCCGTGGCGCCGGTCTCGCCTGGGCGGGTTGTGGCGATGCCGATCCGGGAGCCTTCGGAGGAACCCAGGGAATCGGAGAGTTGTGCGGCCCTGAAGTGCCGCAGCAGTCCCTGTTTGAGCCGCTCGCTCCACATGGCGCCCGCCGATGAGATGAGCTTGACTGAACTCAGGTCGTAACGGCCGGGGTTGTCGTCGAGGGCGTCGAGCAGCGGCAGGGAGAAGGCGTCCCCGACCAGCGCGAGCCGCTCGACGCTATGCCTCTCGATCTGCTGCAGACAGACGGCGGCGTCGAAAGATCGGGTCGGCAGCAGCACCAGGCAGCCGCCATTGACCAGTGTCGACAGCATGGTCGTCAGTCCCGTGGAGTGCATGAGCGGCGCTGCCGGAAGTGCGATGGGTGCGCTCTCCGCCGCCTCGAGGTGCTCGAGATGGCCAGAAACGTCCTTTGCCGGGGTCATTCCGATCGCGGCGATACGCGCCGCTGCGGGCCACATCACGGCCTTGGGATAGCCCGTCGTGCCGCCGGTGTACATGAAGTAAAGGTCTGCGCCGGATCGCTGGTTGCCGAGCGGCGCCGCATCGCCGTCGCGGCAGCAGCCCTCAAAGGCCTGCGCAAATGCGGGACCGTTCTCGACGCTCGAGCCGACCTCAAGGTAAGCCTTCACCGTCGGCAGGCGATCTCTGAGCTTTTCGATCTCCCCGCGAAACTCGGCGTCGTAGGCGACAACCTCCGCATCGGCGTTGTCCAGGAGATAGTGCAGCTCTTCGGCGACATAGCGATAGTTGACGTTGGCATGAACGAAGCGGCCTTTGGCACAGGCCGCAAAGAGTTCAACGTAGGCGGGGCTGTTTCTCAGGTAGAAAGCGACCTTGCTCCCGGCCTCGAGGCCCATGGCAGCCAGGGCGCGCGCCAGGCGATTGGAACGGCGGTTGAGATCCTGCCAGCTGAGGCGCTCGTCGCCGAAAATGACGGCGGTCCGCGACGGGAACGTGGTGGCGACCGCTTCGAAAAGGTCGCCGAAGTTGAGGTCAGGGTAGTCGCTGCGCAAGGCAGGGCTCCGGCTCAGGGATCGGGCAAGGTTACCAGAGCCTGAATGGCAACTGCGGCGCGCCTGACGATCTCCCGCTGCTGCCGGAACCCGGTTTCAAAAAGCATTTCCATGGTGCTGTAGTAGACCTCGGTGACAAGGCGCAGCCGGGCGCGCAGGGTCGTTGGCGCGATCTCCGGATAGGTCGCTGCCAGCTCCCTGGCCAGAGTGCCAGCCATCTGCTGATGGGCTGCGATCCGCAACTGCCGCAGTTCCGGCAGAGAACGCAGCAGCACCATGAGCTCGAAGCTCGCTTTGAAGCCACGGGTCAGTTCGATATCGGCCGTCATGAGGGCTTCGATGGCATCGACGCTGCCGGTGAAGGACGCCTTTGCGGCCTCGAGGTGCGGCGGCACCAGCGCATTCTGCGCATCCAGCAGGCGCTGGGCGAGAATCGCCAGGAGCATCTGCTTGTCCGAGAAATACCGGTAAAAAGTGGGCGGAGTCAGTCCTGCCCGGGCGGCGATGGCGTTCGAGTTCAGGGCGTCGTAGCCCGATTCCTCGAGGATGCTCTGGGCGGCCTCGAGGAGCGCCTCGTAGCTCTGCCGGGCTCGGGGTTGAACGGGCTCCGTGAGCGGTGTGGCGCGGTCAGACAATGATGATGCCTTCCTGGCGCGGTTCGTAGCCGATGGCATTTTCCGCCTGCTTGGCGGCACGCTCCTCCTGATCGAAGGGATCCGAGTAGTAGCCGAGGGCGATGCCGCCGGCCGTGTAACCCATGAGCTCCGTGAGCTCCTGCGGCAGCGTGCGGGCGATTTCCGGCGGACAGCTCAGATACTGGTTTTCCTCCTGGCGGAGCCAGTCAAGGCAGTAGTCGACGTTCAGACCCATACGCACGTCGTTGCTGTTGTTCCCGCCGCCGCCGTGAATCACCGAGCCGGTGAAGAACAGCACGGAGCCCCGGCTCATCTCGGCCTGTACGATCTCTTCCGCGCTCGGCTCCCGCTCGTCGGGCCAGCGGCTGCTGCCCGGTGCCACCCGAGTCGCGCCGTTTTCCACCGTGAAGTCTGTGAGCGCCCACATGGTGTTCAGCTGCGTTTCGATGTTCCGGGGCAGGTAGCCGCCCCAGGCGTTCCGGTCGCGGTGCAGGAGCTGGTCTGATTCGCCGGGATAGATGGCGATGATCTGAGTCAGCATGAGCTGAATTCGCGTGCACCAGGGGCTTAAGAACTCCCGAGTAACATCCAGCACGAGTGCATCCTGGACCACTTCCCGGCACGTCGGTGAGGTGGCGACCAGGGCGCCGGTCCGCCGGGTCTGGAAACCGGCGAAGGCCTCCTTGCCGTGGCTCGAGGCGTCCACCAGCGGGTTGGTTTCCGCAAGTAGCGCTTCGAGCTTGGCTTCCGGAAGACGGTTTTCGACAACGCAGGCGCCGTCTTCGCGGAGCCGCTCGAGCACCGCGTCGGCGGTGGCGTCCCGGGGCAGGGTGGCAATGGTCATGATGCATCCTCCAGACTGGTGGGCGGAATTATAGTATTTACTAGTAAATAGTAAATACTATTTTTCGAAGCAGCGCACCGTGCGACTGCAGGGCTATACTCCGGCCTCTCTTTCGACGAGTGCCTGAACTTCTATGGCTGACTCCCACCGTTACGACGTCATCGTGCTGGGTGCCGGGGTATCCGGTATCTATCAGATCAAGCGCCTGGTCGATCTGGGCCTCAACGCGGTGCTGCTCGAGGCGGACGATGATCTGGGTGGCACCTGGTATCGGAATCGCTATCCCGGTGCGCGTTTCGACTCGGAAAGCTACACCTACGGCTATTCCTTCTCCCGGGAGCTGCTGGAGGAATGGCACTGGCGCGAACGTTTTTCCTCTCAGCCGGAGAATCTGCGTTATCTGAACTTCGTGGCGGACCGCTTCGACCTGCGTCGGCACATGCGCTTCAACACCCGCATCGAGTCCATGTGCTGGGACGAGGCGGCGCGCAGCTGGTCCCTCGAAGCGGCGAAGGGCGAACGCTTCGAGAGCCGGTTCGTCGTCACCGGCATCGGCGTGCTTTCTGTACCGACGCTGCCGAACTATCCGGGGATGGACGATTTCGAGGGCGAAGCCTTCCACACCTTCTGGTGGCCCGAAGATCCGGTGACCCTGGCCGGAAAAAAAGTCGGCGTCATCGGCACCGGTGCAACGGGCATTCAGGTCATTGCCGAGATCGCCGACAAAGTCGACTCTCTGACGGTGTTTCAGCGGCGTCCGAACTGGAGTACGCCGCTCAACAACTCGCCGATCACCGCAGAGGAAATGACCGCCATTCGCGCCCGCTACGATGAGATCTTTGCCAATTGCGCCGCGTCACCGAACGGTTTTGAGCACGTGCCGGACCGGCGCGGTTTCTGGTCCCTGACCGCGGAGGAGCGAACAGCCTTCTGGGATGAGCTCTACGAGCAGCCTGGTTTCGCGATCCTGGCCGGGAATTTCCCGGAGATCTTCATGGACGAGGCGGCGAATCGGGAGATCTCAGACTACATTGCCGATCGGATCCGCCGGCGGGTGCATGATCCCGAGACCGCCGAGCGATTGATCCCGAAGGATCATGGGTTCGGTATGCAGCGCCTGCCGCTCGAAACGAACTACTTCGAGGCCTACAACCGGGACAACGTGGAGCTGGTGGACATTACGGCAACGCCCATCGAGCGCATGACGCCGACCGGCATCGACACGTCGGTCCATCACTACGACCTTGATCTGATCGTTTACGCCACAGGCTTCGACGCCATTACCGGCGCCTTCGACCAGCTCGATGTTCAGGGCCAGCACGGGGAGCGGCTGGCTGACAAGTGGCGCCACGGACCCAGCACCTATCTCGGTATTCTCACCCATGGCTTTCCGAATCTGCTCATGGTGGCAGGACCGCAGAGTGTGTCCGGCTCGACCAACTTCCCGCGCGCGATCGAAGGCACCGTCAATTGGGTGACAGACCTGCTCGGGCGCGCCTTCGAACGCGGCGTTACGCGCCTGGAAGCTCAAGCCGCCGCAGAAGAGGCCTGGGTCGAGACGGTCGTGCAGGCGCACGAGAAGCTGCTGGCGCGCCGCAGCCAGGGCTGGTTCACGGGCTACAACTCAAACGTGGCCGGCCATGAGGCGGGAACGGTCCGGTATCAGGCCTATTTCGGTGGCGGGCCCAGGTACGCCGGTATCCTGGCCGAGGCGGCCCGGGAAGGGTATCCGGCCCTGGACCTGAATTAACGTCGTCTCGCTCAGAGCCCTGGCTCAGTCCTCTGCATAGGCCGGCGATGACGCTTTCATCGAGCGTCCCTGCATGCGCATGGTCGCCACCAGATCCCCTGCCTCGTTGAAGGCCTGCGTTTCGTACCACACATACTCTGTTTGGGGACTCTGACCCACGCAGATCACCTCGCTCTTCAGGTGGTAGTTACGATTGAGCAGAAAGGGGCCGTTCGTATAGCCGATCTCGATGGCGCCGAAGAGCCCGACGGAGCCCTCGATGTAGGGATCGAGGGTCTTGATCGGATAGCCCCAGAGGTACTGGATGATGGTGCAGGGGGCGGCGACCACCTCACCCCAGGGAGACGCTTCGCGGTACCAGGGCAGTGGATCGCTGATCAGACCCTGATCGTAGCGCTCGAACTGTTTGTCCGGACTCGCAAGCACGTCGTACTCGCCAAGCGACATACCGGGTTCCACCCGGTTGAGAATTCTCAGTTCCGAGGGATCGCAGGCGCGCAGATCCTTGCGGCGCAGCTCTGACCGGCTGTGATCCCCCACGGCGGCCGTGCCGCTCGACACCAGCATGCCGTCTGCCCGTTCCATCCAGACCTTCGTCTGCGTGGTCCCTTCCGCCAGGGGTTCTGCGAAAACCTGAACCTTTTCGCGGTCGACAGTGGCGTTTTTGAAGCTCAGCGACAGATTGCCGGCCTCGAACCAGCGCTCGCCGAAGATCTGCACGAGCACCGGCGGAAACTGATTCATGTGCACGTCGCCCGCGACGGTGCCGCCGCGGAAGCCCAGCTCCTCCGCCGTATCATCGTCGTGGATGCTGCCGGCGCCCGCATCTGCGGACCAGTTTCGGGCTGCCCAGAGGGGCCCTCTGATCGGATCGGTCATGATGTCTGCTCTCTCCCGGTTTTCTTCCCTGTTGCATGCTCTGGCCCGATGCTGCCGTAGCGCCGCTCGAGCTCGTTCATGGCGCCGACGATCATGGCGCCCCAGACCTCGTCCAGCTGTGCCGCTTCCGCGGCGGACGGCTCACGTTCCGGTTCGAAGCGGAGTGCCAGACGGGTGGCGACTTCCGCCAGTGGCCGGGGGATCTGATAGTGGTTGGTGATCTCCCCGGTCAGAAAGTGCACGACCCCGCGGCGGTTTTTCTTCTCCGCTTCGGCGAGCCTGTCCTTTAACGATGGTTCCGCGCCCAGCCGCTCGACGAGCCGCTGTCGTTCGTTCTGTGCCTGACGGCTGATGCGAGCCGTCGCGCGGACCATGTCTTCGAAGCTGTGTGGCGCGCGGAGTGCGGCGAAGTGCTGTTCGTGCAGGAGGGTCGTTTCCCGCGCGTATACGGCCTCGAGCAGCTCCGTGAGATTGGCGAAGTAGGCGTAGATGAGTGATTTGCTCACGGCAGCCGCTGCGGCGACGTCGGCCATGGTTAGCCGGGCGAGGCCGTCCCGAAGCACGAGTGCCGCCGTGACATCGAGAATCTGCGCACGGCGGGCCTCAGGGTCGAGGCGCGTGCGCCTGCGTTTGGCGTCAGCCATCAGTCCGGCAGTCCCAGCACCCGTTTAGCGATGATGTTCAGCTGTATCTCGTTCGAGCCCCCGGCAATGGAAATCGACTTCGCCTCGAGCCAGAGGCGGGTCATGGCGAGCTCCTCCTCGCTGTAGCTGGCACCGTTCCAGCCGAGCCCCTGGCTGCCCCGGAGTCTCAGCTGCAGCTCCAGCTGCGCTTTCACGTACTCAGCTTCCACATACTTGAAGATCGACGTGGTCGCGCCGGGGGTGTTGGCCTCCGATTCCTCCACAGCGCGCTGCTGCGTAAGCAGGAAGGCGCGTTTCGTCAATTCGTTGTCGATCAGTTCCTGGCGGATCGACGGGTCATCAATCCGGTCACCGGCGCCGTAGTGTTTTGCCAGCTCCGGCAGGGCCAGGACGGGCTGGATCCGCTCCAGGGGCCCTGCCGTGTCTGCGCTTGCGAGCGCGGCGAGGCCGGAACGTTCGTGCTGGAGCAGGCGTTTGGCGACGGTCCAGCCTTTGTTCTCCTCATGGACGAGGTCGGCTTTGGGGACGCGCACGTCGTCGAAAAAAGTCTGGCAGAAGGGAGACTGACCGTTGATGAGCTCGATCGGCTTTACGGTCACACCGGGATCGTCCATGGAGAACAGCAGGAAGCTGATGCCCTGGTGCTTCGGCGCGCTGGTGTCCGTGCGCACCAGGCAGAAGATCCAGTCCGCGTATTGAGCCCCTGAGGTCCAGATTTTGCTGCCGTTGACGAGATAGAAGTCGCCTTTGTCTTCCGCCCGGGTTTTCAGACTGGCCAGATCGGAACCGGCTCCGGGCTCGCTGTAGCCCTGGCACCAGGCGACGTCGCCCCGGGCGATTTTCGGCAGATGGCGGAGTTTCTGTTCCTCGCTCCCGTACTCGAGGAGCGTCGGGCCGATCATGGTCACGCCCATACCGCCGAGGGGCGGCCGTGCATTGATGCGCTGCAGTTCTTCGAGGAGAACCAGGAAGCGGTCCTTGTCGAGGCCACCACCGCCATAAGCAACGGGCCAGGTGGGGACGGTCCAGCCACGCTCGGCCATGCGTTCGAGCCACAGGTAGGCTTCCGAATTGCCGCCGCGGCGCTTGCTGCCGCCGTTGACCTGCTCTCCAGGGACCATGCGGGTTCGCATGGAAGGCGGGCAGTTGTCTGCCAGCCAGTCGCGCGTTTCAGCCCGGAAGCTGTTCAGGTCCGTCATCGCCCCCAACCCTTATTGACGAAATAGTCAATAAGCGTAGCGACTCCAGGGGCCGACTGCAACTCGAGGGGGATCAGGTGCGGCGAAACAGGAGGGAGAAGTTGTTGGCCGGCATGGGCACGATGTTGCTGAGGTGCAGGCCCTGTTCCTCGGCTGTCGAGATGACCACTTCACGGTCCCGCAGACCCCAGGCGGGATCGAGCTTCTTCAGGGAGCCATCGAAAGTGGCATTGCCTTCAGAGGTGAAGGCGCCGTCGACTTTGAAGGGCCCATAGAGGTGCAGCACGCCGCCCGTGACCAGGCAACCGGCGGTGCCCCGCATCAGGGCAGGGAGCGTTTCCGGCGGCGAGATGTGGAGCAGATTTGCGGCGATGATCGCGTCCACTTCGAGCTCTGGCCAGGGTTCGAGGACGTTCAGATCGAGGGGTGGGCGGACGTTGTCGAGGCCGCGTTTGGCGGTCAAGGCGCTGATCGAGCGGCGGGCATCCTCCGCCGGATCGGATGGCTGCCAGCGAAGAGCCGGCAGGGCGGCTGCAAAGTGGCAGACATGTTGACCGCTGCCGCTGGCAATCTCGAGAACGGTTCCTTGGGCGGGGAGTGCGCCCTGAAGCACCTTTAGGATGTGCTGCCAGTTCCGTTCGGCGGCGGGTGAAAAGCGGATGTCGCTGCTGTCTGCCATCTATCTGCCATCTAATGGTTAACAGTGCCCGGCGTTTGGGGCCCGCAGGACAGGCGCTTGGGGTCAGGGGGATGGCGTGAGCCGAGGGCGGGCCGCCCCTGAGGGTGGACGACGTGCGCAGGGTTGGTGCCTCCGGAGGCCAGGGTGCCTGCAGCTGCCCCGGCTCCCGGAAGCGTTTCCGGGTCGGCTCAGGAGAAACCGCGCAGCGGGTTGATGGGCGGCCACTCGTCCTTGGATGCCAGGATTTTCTCGCCGATCTCTTCCACGTCCCAGGGACCTTCGGAGATGTCACGGCTGGCAATGGGTGTGGTCTGCCAGGAGAGCAGCTGCACGCTGTTGCCGGCGATGAGCCACTGGCGGCCGGAGATGTCTTTGGCGTCGTCGGTGCAGAGCCAGACGATGGCGGGGGAGACAGATTCCGGCGGGAACTGATCCTGAACGCCTTCCGGCAGGATGTCTTCGGTCATGCGGGACATGGCCGTGGGTGCCAGCGTATTGACGGTGATGCCGTACTTGGCACCTTCGAGCCACAGGCAGCGGGCGAAACCGGCGATTCCGGCCTTGGCCGCGCCATAGTTGGTCTGGCCGAAGTTGCCGAGGAGGCCGGACGTGGAACTCGTGACGATGATGCGTCCGCCTTCACCGCGCTCGAGCATGTGGTCGAAGGCGGCTTTGGTGGTCAGGTAGGTGCCCTTCAGGTGCACTTCCACGACGATGTCCCACATGTCGTCTTCCATCTTCTTGAAAGACTTGTCGCGGAGAATGCCGGCATTGGCGATCAGGATGTCGAGCTTGCCGAAGCTGTCGATGGCTGTCTGAACCATACCCTTGGCGTCGGCCGGGTTCGTGACAGAACCGTAGTGGGCCACGGCGTTACCACCGGCCGCTTTGATTTCGTCAACGACACCGTCGGCCATGGATGCGCCGGCGCCGGTACCGTCCCGGGAACCACCGAGATCGTTTACTACGACTGAAGCGCCTTCTTTGGCGAGCAGCATTGCATGTGCCCGGCCGAGACCGCCGCCTGCGCCGGTCACCAGCGCGACTTTACCGTCCAACATTCCCATGGATATCTCCTTTCAAGAGCCTGTGTTTTTGCAGACCGAGCAGTCTACGGTCGCTCTCAGGGAAAACAAGGCCGCCCTTGCCCGGCTTTGGACCCTTGCGCGGGCGGGCATGGCAGTTCAGCGCTCCGTGCCTGGCGTTTTTCCGTACTCGATGGTCACCGGCGATTGTGGCTACACTGGCCCACCCCGAGAGCGAGGTCTGCTGTGCCAACATTTCAGCAACCCAAGGACACCGCCAGCAAGATTTATCTGGAGGATACGGATCGCCCCTTGCCCGAGGTGCTGAATCCGAAGACCCGCTACCGGATCATCGCGACCATCGCCAAAGGTGGTAAATCCCTGATCCAGTCGTGCATGGATATGCACCTCGGGCGTGTGGTGGCCTATAAGGTGCTGCGCCCCGAGCTCAGAGGCGATCCCATTGAGGAGCGTCGGCTGCTTCGTGAGGCTCGAGTCTCAGCCATGCTGCAGCATCCCAACACCATACCGACCTACGAGCTCGGGCGAGACGGTCACGGCAACACCTACTTCACCATGAAACTCGTGCACGGCTACACGCTACGTGAGGTGCTCAACTACCGCGAGCGCTACGATCTGAGTCAGCTCATCGAGGTGCTGGAACAGGTCGCCAATGCGGTACAGAACGCGCACGAACACGGCGTGGTCCACCGCGACATCAAACCGGAGAACATCCTCGTGGGTCCCTACGGCGAAGTGCTGTTGCTGGATTGGGGTTTCGCCAAAGTCTGGAACCGGGATGGCTCTGCGCCGGAGGAGCCCGAGCAGGCGCGGACTGCCGTTGATTCCGAGCCCTCGATGACCGGTCATCAGAAGCTGCAGGGCACGCTCTGCTACATGGCACCGGAGCAGATTTCGAAGGAAGCTGACATCTCCTTCGCCGCGGACATTTACAGTCTGGGCGTCGTGCTCTACGAGGTGCTGGCCGGGCGTGTGCCTTTCGAGGCCGTGTACGCCCACGAGGTGCTGGAAGCCGTTAAGACGCAGGTGCCGGCAGCCCCATCAAGCCTCACCCGATTCCCGGTACCCCGCCTGCTCGAAGACCTGGCGATGAAGTGCTTGCGGAAGTCCCCGGCGGAGCGTCCCGATGTGACGGAGTTCATTCGTACGCTGCAGGAAGACTGGTTTGACGACCTGGTGCGGGAACGCCGCCGTTGAAGGGCCCGTTGCACGAGCATGCGATCTGAACGACCGGTGGAAGGACAGTCTGAGGGAAGGCGGAAGTAAGGGCGGAAGTAAGGGCGGAAGCACAGGCGCGAAGAAGGGCGCCGCCAAAAGAAAGCCGGGATGGCATGCCATCCCGGCCAAGCGACTAACGCTTAGAGCGTCGGATCAGGCGAGCGCCGCCTTGGTGACCTTCACGATCACTGCCGCCACTTTGTACGGATCCGCGTTGGAGGCCGGACGGCGATCTTCCAGACGGCCTTTCCAGCCGTCTTCGACCGTGCCAATCGGGATCCGGATCGACGCGCCACGGTCGGAGACACCGTAGCTGTACTGGTCGATGGACTGGGTTTCGTGCAGTCCCGTCAGGCGCTGCTCGTTGTGGGCGCCGTAAACGCTGATGCACTCGGGAATGTGCTTGGCGAATTCTTCACAGATCTTCGTGAACACACCTTCTTCGCCTGCGTCGCGCATGGCGCCGTTGGAGAAGTTGGCGTGCATGCCCGAACCGTTCCAGTCGGTGTCGCCGAGGGGCTTCGGATGCCAGTCGACGGCGAGGTCGTACTTCTCTGCCGTGCGCTCCAGGAGGTAGCGGGCGAGCCAGATTTCGTCACCGGCGCGCGGTGCGCTCTTGGCAAACACCTGGAACTCCCACTGACCGGCGGCAACCTCGGCGTTGATGCCCTCGACGTTGAGACCAGCCTCGAGGCAGAGGTCGAGATGCTCGTCGATCAGTTCCCGGCAATACGCGTTGCGGGCGCCAACCGAGCAATAGTAGGGGCCCTGCGGAGGCGGATAACCGCCTGCGGGGAATCCCGGCGGCAGGTTGGTTTCCGGATCCCAGAGAAAGTATTCCTGCTCGAAGCCGAACCAGAAATCGTCGTCATCGTCGTCGATCGTGGCGCGGCCGTTGGACTCGTGCGGCGTGCCGTCCGCGTTCAGGACTTCGGTCATCACCAGGTAACCGTTGACGCGGCCCGGATCAGGAATGATTGCGACCGGCTTCAGCAGACAGTCTGAGGCGTTACCCTCGGCCTGCAGAGTGGAGCTGCCGTCGAAGCTCCACATGGGGCACTCTTCCAGGGTGCCGCCGAAATCCGAGCGGATCATGGTCTTACTGCGCAGACTTTGGGTCGGCTTGTACCCGTCGAGCCAGATGTACTCCAGTTTGCTCTTCATATACTTGTTGTCTCCCATCGAGGATCAATTGTCAGGCCCAGGCCTGGTTATTCGGCAGGTGTCCTGACCGGTGGGGATGTCTCCTTAACCAGTCCTGAGCGTCGAGCCGTTCACTTTTTGACAGCTGTGGGATTACCCGGGTATCCCGCTCGGCCACAAGCTGTCGCGAGAATAGCACGCCCCAAAATGAGGCACATAAACCACAGGCAGAACGAATCGCACCAAATAAGTGCACAGGCGTTCCCCCAGATCACCCCATCCTCATGTCTTTTCAAGCACTTAGCCCTTGACGGGCGGACAGTGGTGATGCGTCCCGATACTGGAAGCAAACAGCGTGCCTGATCCAACATGATGCATGGCGCAGCCCTGATTTTGGTCGTTGGGTGGCCCGTAGGTTTGTGCTCACAGCAATGTGCCCGCTATGGCGCGGGGTGATGTTGCTGCCGCTCAGAGGCGCGCTGTACCGCCTTGCGCATGCCAGCGGTCGATGGCACGGACAGCTTCCGCGGTCGGATCGCCTCCATAGAGGGTTTCCAGGGTGCTCAGGCCGCCGGGGTTTGCCACGTTCACTTCCATCAGGCGGTCACCGACAGAATCGATGGCCCCGAAGCGGATACCCGACTGCGACAGCTCTCGAGCCATAGCTTCGATCCATTCACGCTCGCCATCGTCGAGATGGCCAGGCTCTGCGCTGGCGCCGGCAGCGAGGTTGGCGAGTCCTGCGCGGGGGCGGCGCAGATAAGTGCCGATGAGCTTGCCCGCGGCGATCAGCGTCCGCTTTTCCCCCTGCTCGATGGCCGGCAGGTAACGTTGCGCGATCAGATAGCCGCCGTTGTTTCTGGCCTGAACGGCTTCCACGGCGTCCAGTGAGGCCTCGCCAGCCCTGAAAATCTGCACATCGCGACCGTAGCTGCCGGCCGTTGGCTTCAGGACCCAGTCGCCGCCGCTGGTCAGCACTGCGAGCAGCCTTTGCGCGGAGGCACTCGTATGGGTCTCCGGCATACGCTCCAGCCAGCGGTGTTTGCCATGGAGCCAGGTCATGGCTGACGGCGTGTTGACGAAACGCTGCTCCGGCAGGGTCAGCAACAGCTGCATGCGGTCGAAGTAACTCGCCGCCGCGCCGAAGCCGACCAGCCAGATGAGATCGAAGCGCTCAGGCGGCAGGTCCGAGATGCGGAGGTGATTGGCGCGGACTTCCACGGCTTCATGGTCAACCTGGGTGACGTCCCAACCGCTGGCCCTGAAAGCTCGTGCGAGGCGAGCATGGTTGTCGTTGTGCGCTTTGGTGAGGTCTCCGACCAGGAGAAGCAGGCTGGGCATGCGTGGTAAAATCGAAGGATGCAGAGCGAAGCGAACATACCAGACTACGGCCTGCCACCGGAACGCGTGCCGCTCTTCGAGCCGGAGCACCTTGCTGAGGGCGACAAAACTGCGCTGAAGGCGGAGATTGCGGAACTCCTCGAAGCCCGGGGGGCAACGCTGATAGCCCACTATTATGTGGACGGCGACGTGCAGGACCTCGCCGAGGAAACCGGAGGCGCCGTGTCGGACTCCCTGGAGATGGCGCGTTTCGGCCGCGATCAGGGTAAGGACACGCTGGTGGTCGCCGGTGTCCGATTCATGGGCGAGACAGCGAAAATCCTCTCACCGGAAAAGCGGGTGGTCATGCCGACCCTCGAAGCCGAGTGTTCGCTGGATCTCGGTTGTCCGCCGGACGAGTTCGAAGCTTTTTGTGCCGAGCATCCGGATCGCACGGTCGTCGTTTACGCGAACACCTCCGCTCGGGTGAAGGCGCTCTCGGACTGGGTGGTCACCAGCAGCGTGGCGCTGCCGATCGTCGAGGCCCTCGATGCCAAAGGCGAGAAGATTCTCTGGGCGCCGGACAAGCACCTCGGCCACTACATCCAGCACGAAACGGGCGCGGACATGCTGCTCTGGTCCGGTGCCTGCGTGGTCCATGAAGAGTTCAAAGCGCAGGCGCTCTTCGACCTGAAAGCCGTTTATCCCGATGCCGGTGTGCTCGTGCACCCGGAATCCCCCGCAGCCGTCATCGACATCGCCGATGCCGTCGGCTCCACGAGTCAGATCCTGAAAGCGGCGGAAACGCTGCCTCAGGACACCTTCATCGTGGCGACGGATCGCGGACTGTTCCACAAATTGCGGCAGCGCAACCCGGGCAAGCGCTTCATCGAAGCGCCGACGGCCGGCGACGGTGCGACCTGTCGCAGCTGCGCCCATTGTCCGTGGATGGCCATGAATGAACTCACGGTCCTCGCGGAGATGCTGAGGAACGACGCGGCATTTGCCGCGAACGAAGTTTTCGTTGAGCCGGATATCGCTGAAAAGGCGATGATCCCCCTGAATCGCATGTTGGCCTTCAAGGCCTGAGGCAATCGCGCGATTCAGACCTGAATCCGCATGCTGGCCTTCAAGGCCTGAGGCAATCGCGCGATTCAGACCTGAATCCGCATGCTGGCCTTCAAGGCCTGAGGGAAGCCCGCGATTCAGACCTGAACCGGATCTCTGCCTGAGGCGCCCTACGACTGCGCGATGCGCAGCTCCGTGCGCAGGTCGTTGATGCGCTGATCGAGCATGGCGTGGAGCTGCTTGTTGGTGCGGGCGACCAGGCGTCGCGCGTACTCCAGATGCTGGATGGCTCGAGTATAGGCGCCGTGCAGGGCGAAAAACTCGGCCCGTGCCCGATGCACGCCGACAATGTCTCCGGCTTTCCCGGATACTTCTGCAAGGGCGTACCAGACATCGATGTCGTTCGGTCGGAGGTCGCTCTGGCGCTTGAGGATCGACTCGGCGATGTCGTACTCCTCGTTCTTCTCGAGGGCGTCGGCGTAGAGCATGGCCAGGGGCGGGTTGTCCGGATTCAGCAGCAGCTGCCGCTCGAGAAGCGTCAGCGCCTGATCGTATTCGCCCGCGGCCGTGAGGAACTCCGCGTAAGCGGCGACGAACAGCAGCCGGTCCGGAGCATTGGCGAAAAGCATGTCTGCCAGGGGCAGCGCTTCCTCGTGTTCCCCGGCCCGTGACAGAGCCAGGGCGAGGCCATACTGCGCGGGCTGCGAGTCCGGGTTCTCTTTGACCTGCTTGCGGAACTGCTTGACGGCTTCTTCCGGGCTGTTGGCGTAGTGGACCATGGCCCGCATGCGCGCCAGCACGTAGTCGGGCGAGTCTTCATACTGCTTCTTCGGGTAGCTCAGCGCCTGCACCTTCGCATCGGCGACTCGGGTCTCAGAGAGCGGGTGCGTGAGCAGAAACTCCGGCGGCCGGCTCGAATAGCGATAGGCGCGGCCCATGCGGTCGAACATGCGCGCCATGCCATCCGGATCCATGCCGGCGTTCACGAGCGTGTTCATGCCAATGCGATCGGCTTCCGTTTCCCGGGAGCGGCTGTAGCGCAGCTGGCTCGACATGGAGGCGGCCTGGGAAGCGGACATGGCGGCAAGGCCCGCGTCGCCGCCGGCGGCCATGCCGAGGGCAATGGCGGCGATGAGTGAAGCCATGGTCGGCAGCGTGGCCCGGCGCTGTTCCTCGATGCCGCGGGCGAAGTGCCGTTGCGACAGGTGCGCAAGCTCGTGGGCCATGACGGAGGAATATTCGTGCACGTCCTCGGCGACGACGAGGAGTCCGAGGTTCACGCCGACGACGCCGCCGGGGGCGGCAAAAGCGTTCACGGCCGGGGAGTCGATGAGCACGACTTCCAGCACCTTCTCCTGCATCTGCGAATACTGGGCGAGATCCGCAAGATGACGATCCACGTAGTACTTCAGGATCGGATCGTTGATGGTCGGAACGACGGCATTGATCTGCTTCAGGAACTGCCGGCCGATCTGCTTCTCCATGGCGGGAGAAACGATGCTCGAAGACCCATCGCCGAGACTCGGCAGCTCCTGGGGTGCTGCACTCGCCGTGCTGGCGATGAGGCCCAGAACCGGAAGCAACAGCAGACGGCGGAGGGCGCTCCGCCGAAGTGAGCCCTGCCAGCTCTGCCGTGGTTGCCTGGTCTTCACTGTCCGCTCGATGTTTCCTGGATTCGCTGTGTGGCCTGCTCGAGACTTCCCTGCAAGGCCCGGCGCGCCAGGTCCTTGAAAATTGCGGCGTTTCACTGCCGGCAACCTTTTCTCGATGATACTTGATGGACGTGTGCCGGGCATCAAAAGTTCAAAACCAGTTATCATGCGCGCATTGTTCCAGCGCACTCAGAAATTCACGTGAAATCACCTGAAAGTCCAACAGAATCAGACACTTCCGGTGCCGAGACGGTGCTCGACGTCAAAGGTCTAAACTGCCCCATGCCGCTCCTGAAGGCGAAAAAAGCCCTCAACGGACTGCCGCCGGGGGCACTGTTGCGGGTGCTGGCCACCGATCCCGGGTCGGAGCGTGATTTCGCCACCTTCTCAGCCCAGAGCGGCCACGCCCTGCTCGAGTCCGCGAAAGATGCAGACGTCTTCAGCTATCTGCTGAAAAAGAAAGACGCCTGAGCCAGTGCGCTTCGTCGAGGTCATCAGCGGCTGGATCAACCAGCACTTCTCGAACGAAGAGGCGATTTATCTCGTCGTCTTTCTCGTTACCGGGCTGATCCTGCTGATCGTGTTCGGGGGTATGCTGGCGCCGGTGCTCACGGGCCTGGTCCTGGCCTTCCTGCTGCAGGGGCTCGTCAAGCGGCTCACATCCTGGGGAATGCCGGAGCGGCCGTCGGTTTACCTGACCTTCGTGCTGTTCCTCGGCGTGCTGACGGCGGTCCTGTTGTTTGTGGTGCCGCTCATCTGGCAGCAGCTCGCGGCGCTCCGGCGATCGCTCCCGAACATCATGGAGAGACTTCAGGAGATGCTCGGCGACCTGCCGGAGGTGGCGCCGGGTTTCGTGACCGCCGAACAGGTCGATCGCTGGTTGAGCATGGCAGCCGGGGAAGTGGGCAACGTCAGCGGGTCCGTGCTCAACGCCGTGCTCACCCAGGTGCCGTCGGTCGTCGGCATCCTCATTTTTCTCATTCTCGTGCCGATTTCCGTGTTCTTCTTCCTGAAGGACAAAGGACCGCTGCTGGCCTGGTTCCAGTCGCTGCTGCCCCGCGAGCGGCCGCTCCTGGACCGGGTTGGCAACGAGATGAACGCACAGCTGGCAAACTACGTGCGCGGAAAATTCATCGAGATTTTCATCGTCGGCTCGGTCACGTTCGTCGTCTTCGAGTTGCTCGGGGTGAACTACGCGGCACTGCTCGGACTGATCGTTGGTCTCTCCGTGCTCGTGCCCTTTGTCGGCGCGGCGGTCGTGACCATCCCCGTGGCCCTCGTCGCCGTCTTCCAGTTCGGCTGGACCTGGGATACGGCCTGGGTGCTTATCGCCTACGGCATCATTCAGGCCCTCGACGGCAACGTGCTGGTCCCGCTGCTCTTCTCCGAGGCCGTGGATCTGCACCCGATCACCATCATCGTGGCGGTGCTGGCCTTCGGTGGAATCTGGGGAGTCTGGGGCGTGTTCTTCGCAATTCCGCTGGCAACGCTGGTCAAGGCAATCTACAACGCCTGGCCCAGTACTGAGCCCGGGGAGCTCGTGCCGGAGGGTGCCGAGGCAACCCCGGAGCTCTCTTGAGGGGCAGCATCCCGGCAAGTACCATGGCGCGGTTTTGCACACCTCACCAGGTTGCTTGAATCACCATCATGCTCAAAGAACCTCTCCGCGGTAGCCTGGTCGCGCTCATTACGCCGATGCACGCCGACGGGTCCATCGACTGGGCCTCTCTCGAAGGGCTCATCGAATGGCACATCGAATCCGGCACCCACGGCCTCGTGCCGGTCGGCACCACCGGTGAATCGGCAACGCTGGCCGTCGACGAACATCTCGACGTGGTCGCCCGCACCGTCGCCTGCACCAAGGGTCGGATTCCGGTCATTGCCGGTACCGGCGCAAATGCCACGGCCGAAGCCATCCATCTGACGAAGCAGGCCGAAGATGCCGGTGCCGATGCCTGTCTTTCCGTGGTGCCTTACTACAATCGCCCGACGCAGGAGGGCCTGTTCCGGCACTTCACGGCCATTGCCGAGGCAACCACACTGCCTGTGGTGCTCTACAACGTGCCGCCGCGCACGGCCTGCGACATGCTTCCGGACACGGTGGCGCGTCTCGCGACGCACGAACGGATTGTCGGGATCAAGGAGGCCTGCGGTGATGCGGAGCGCATCGGTGCCTTGAAACCACTGGTGCCCGAGGAGTTTGTACTCCTGTCCGGTGAAGATGCGCAGACCCTGCGAATGCTCGAGCTGGGTGCTACCGGCACGATCTCCGTCACTGCCAACGTGCTGCCCGGGCTGATGGCCGAATTCTGCGAAGCCTTCCTCGGCGGTGACCAGGCTGAAGCGCGGCGCCTGGACGCGATGCTGCAGCCAATCCATGAGATTCTCTTCGTGGAGTCGAGCCCGCAGCCTACGAAGTGGGCACTTCAGGCCATGGGTAGAGTCGAAGGTGGTATTCGCCTGCCGCTCATCGAGCTCTCGGATGGGGCTCGCCCGGAAGTGCGGAAGCGTCTCGAGGCCGTTGGGGCGGCGCTCCCGGCGTGATGCGCGTCAGGCAGACACTGCTGGAGATGGACATGCGCAAGCTGCTGCCGACCTTCCTGCTGCTCCTCCTCACGGGCTGCGGCTGGTACAACGACGACAAAGGGATCTTCGTGAATCGGGAAGACGACTACCTCGATCTCGAGGAGCGGGCGCCTCTCGTCGTACCGAGCGATCTGCAGCAGGCGAAGGTTGCCGATCCGTTCCCGATCCCGCGCACACCCCGGCAACTGAATCCCGAGTTCTATCCCTACCGTCCGCCGCAGCCGAACGCCATTTTCTCCAACGACAACCGCGATGAAGTGCGCATTCAGCGTCTGGCCGACCGGGCCTGGCTGGTGGTGCCCGAAGGGCCGACCACGGTCTGGCCGAAGGTCAAGCAGTTCCTCGCCGAGAATGGCATTCAGGTGGCGAGTGAGATGGCCGAGCATGGGCGTCTCGACACCGTCTGGCTCGATACCTCCGAAGAAAGCTACCGCGACATCATCCGCACGGTTATCCGGGAAGCGAAGGAGCAGGAGGGTTTTCTCGAAGGCCAGGACCGCCTGCTCATTCGGGTCGAGCCCGGACTCAGGGAGCTGACCTCCGAGGTTTATGTGCGCCATGAGAACGACGTCATCGGTCTGCCGAGCGTCGGCGTCATCGACCTGAACACAATCCGTTCCGTGAATCCCGTGGCCGAAGTGGATGCCTTGAGTGAAATCGGCGCCTACATTGCCGCCAAGGTCTCCGAGCAGACCATTTCTATGGTGGCCACGGACAATATCGCCCGGGTGAAATCCTCCGTAGAGCGAAACGAGCAGGGCACGCCGGTGCTGGAGTTACGCGTCGACTATGACCGTGCCTGGGCCACGGTCGGACAGGCCCTGGATCGGGCAGAAGTGGAGGTTGAAAACCTCGACCAGGTGGAAGGCGTTTACTACGTGCGCATCCCGGACAACGTGCTCACCGGCGAAGAGCGCGGCTGGCTCTCCGGGATCCTCGGTCGTGGCAAGAAGGGTTACGAGCTGCAGCTTCATCTGGAGCCCGCCGGCGACACGGTTTATCACGTGAGCGTAACCGACGCGGAGGCGTCACCGGTCGATCGTGAGTTCGGTCAGGAAGTGCTCAGTATGCTGCGAGAGTTCGCCAGTTGAGCCGATTCGCCTCTCTGGGCAGCGGTAGCCGCGGCAACGGCACCGTCGTCGAAATCGGAGGCGAACGGATCCTGGTCGACTGCGGCTTCACCTGCCGCCAGGCGGAGAATCGTCTGGCCCGGCTCGGACTCATGGCGGCCGACCTCTCGGCCATCCTCGTCACCCACGAACACAGTGATCACATCGGTGGTGTGGCGGCGCTCGCCTACAAGTATGCCATTCCCGTCTACGCCTCTTACGGCACCCTGGATGCCGCGCGGCAGAGCGCATCGGTGATCGGAGAAGCGATCAGCGCACACGCATCTTTCCCTATCGGCGAGGTGAACGTGCAACCGGTGGTTGTACCGCACGATGCCCGCGAGCCGACCCAGTTCGTCTTTTCTCACGGCAGCATATCCATCGGTGTCGTTTCTGATCTCGGCTGCGTGACACCGTTTGTCATCGAGCAGTACAGCGGGCTCTCGGGCCTGCTCATGGAAAGCAACTACGATCTCGACATGCTCATCCGGGGTCGCTATCCGGAACGCATCAAACGGCGCATTGCCAGTGACCTCGGACACCTGTCGAACGACCAGGCGGCCGGTTTCCTGGCCGCGATCGCACACGGCGATCTGAAAGTGGTCATCGGTCACGTCAGTGAGGAAAACAACCATACGGATCTCCTCGAGGCCACTTTTGCCGGGCTGCGGGACGAGGTTGCCTCTCTCACCTTCGCAACACAGGACCAGGGAGTGGGCTGGCTCGAGGTCGACGACGAAGAACCGCTGCCGGGCAGGATGGGTCAGCTTGGTTTCTGATGCTGCGGCGTCCGGCTCTGATGCCAGGCCCATCGCCTGCCCCGACTGCGACCTCCTGACCGAGCTGCCGGTGCTGACGCCGGGGCAGCGGGCCCGTTGTCCACGCTGTGGACACGTTTTGTCCGTGGCCTTCGAGAATCCTTTCAGCCGCGCCATTGCCCTTGCGGCAGCCGCGCTCACCATGCTCGCCCTGGCGCTGACCTTTCCCTTTCTTTCCATCACGGCCTCCGGCATCAGCAACGGCATGACGCTCATGCAGACCGTGAGTTATCTGGCCAGCTATGGCGCCAATGGCATCGCCTTTCTGGTCTTTGTGTTCGTCATTCTCGTGCCCGTGTTCATGCTGGTGCTCATCCTGCTGCTGGCGGGCTTTCTCAAAGCCGGCCGCTTTCACCGGCTGCTGCTTGCACCGGCCCGCTGGCTCTTTCATCTGAACGCCTGGGCCATGGTTGAGGTTTTTGCCATAGGCGTAATCGTGAGCCTGGTGAAGCTGGCGGCCATGGCGAAAGTGGAGCTTGGACTCGCGTTCTGGGCCTACCTCGCGTTCAGCGTGCTCTTCCTGATGGCGTTCTCCAGCCTCGATCGAGCTACCTTCTGGCTCGCCGTCGAGCGGGCTCGGTATCCATGACCACTCGCGCCCGGGATGCGGGCCTGCAGTCCTGCCACACCTGCCTCGCTCTCGTGGACGCTGCCGAGGCCGTCTGCCCGCGCTGCCGCAGCAGCGTCCACGTGCGCATCCCGAACAGCCTGCAGCGCACGCTGGCGCTGCTCATTGCAGCAGCCATTCTCTACGTGCCGGCGAACCTGTTGCCCATCATGACCACGGATCAGTTCGGTCGTTCTACGGACAATACGATTCTGGGTGGGGTGATCGTGCTCTGGAATATGGGTTCCTATCCCGTTGCCATCGTCATCCTCGTCGCGAGCGTGCTGGTCCCGATCGGGAAGATCCTCACGGTCGCTGCGCTTTGCTGGACCGTTGGTTCCCGCCAGCCGGTTTCCGCCCGACAGCGGATCACGCTCTATCGGCTCACGGAGTTCATCGGCAAGTGGTCCATGGTGGACGTCTTCGTGGTTGCCATTCTGGTGGCTTTGATCCAGATAACGGGCATCATCGTCATCCGGCCGGGTGCGGCGGCCCTTGCCTTTGCCGGCGTGGTGATCGTGACCATGCTGGCTGCCGAGAGTTTTGATCCGCGTCTCATCTGGGATGGGCCGGAGCAGGCCGGGGCGACGCAAACAGAGGAGCCAACGTGAGCGAAGAAGTGCTGGTGGAATCTAACCGACGGAAGATTTCCGGCATCTGGCTCGTGCCCATCGTCGCCGCGGTGCTCGGCATCTGGCTCGCCGTGGATGCCTATCTCGGGCAGGGGCCGACGATTACGCTGCGGTTTGCCAGCGCAGAGGCCATTCAGGCCGAAAAAACGCTGGTGAAAGTGCGTAACGTCACCGTCGGCACGGTAACGGACGTACGCCTCGCCGAGGATCTCAAAGGTGTGGTCGTGACGGCGGAGCTGTCGCCGGAGGCGCGCCCGCTGCTCCGGGAAGACACGCAGTTCTGGGTCATGAAAGCGGAGGTTCGCGGCGCCTCCGTATCCGGTCTCGGCACGCTGCTGTCCGGCGCGTACATCGAGATTTCTCCGGGTGTTGGTGAAGTTACCCGTCGTCGCGAGTTCGACGGCCTCGACCGACGACCTTCCTCGCCCGTTGGCACCCCGGGTAAGCACTTCCGGCTGATCAGTGAAACGAGCGGTTCCGTCGGGGTCGGCAGCCCGATTCTCTATCGCGGCTATCAGGTGGGGACCGTGGAGCAGGTGGATCTGGATGTGGAGAGCCAGCGCGTGCTCTACGCTATTTTCATCGACGATCCCTACGACCAGCTTGTTTCCAGCAACACGCGTTTCTGGAATGCGAGCGGAATCTCCGCAGAACTATCCACGGAAGGGGTCAAACTCTCCATCGGTTCACTGCAGTCGGCGCTCGTGGGAGGCGTGTCCTTCGATCTGCCGCGTAACACCGGCCCGGGCCGGATCGTCGAGGCAGACACGGTGTTCCGCCTCTATCCCAACGAATCGAGCATTCACGAGGATCCGTTCCGGTACTTCAACGAGTACGTCGTCTCGTTCACCCAATCGCTGCGCGGGCTTCACGCCGGCGCCCCGGTAACCTATCGGGGGATCCGCATCGGCAGCGTCATCAGGATCATGCTCGAAGACCTCGGTGCCGATGAAGGGGAAGACGAAGTCGGGCGACCGATTCCCGTGCTCATCAAGGTGGAGCCCGGGCGCATGGCATTGGAGGACAGCGAAGAAGGCCGCGACATCATGCACCAGTCCGTGGAGGTGGCGGTGGAGCGGGGTTTGAGGGCAACGCTCGAATCAGGAAATCTGCTCACCGGCGCGATGTTCGTGGAGATGGACTTCTATGAAGTGGAAAGCCCGGAGGTGGTCGGCGATTTCCTCGGCTATGCGACGATCCCGACGATCAGCGGTGGTCTTGCGCACATTCAGATCCAGATCAGTGCCCTGCTCGACAAGTTGAATGCACTGCCTCTCGAAGGGGTTCTCGACCAGGCGGAGGATGCGGTGGGTGAACTCGAAGGCACACTGTCGGCCTTGCGCACCGTGGTGGAAAGCGAGGGCATGCAGCAGCTGCCCATGAACGTGCAGAGCGCATTGCAGCGCCTGGACGATGTTCTCGAAGGTTTCGATTCCCAGTCCGAGTTTCAGTACGAGCTGCTGCGTACCGTGGAAGAGCTGAAAGACACCCTGCAGAGCATCGACAGCTTCGCCGATCAGCTCTCCGAAAAACCCAACGCGCTGGTGTTCCCGCCGAAGGCGACGCCGGATCCCGAACCGAGGTTGAATCCGTGATGAAGACGCTGCTCCCGATGCTGGCTCTGGCACTGCTGTTGACGGGGTGCGGTTCCACCCCTCTGGAACAGCATGAATACCTGCTGCGGCCGCAGAAGCTCGAGGTGGTGTCGGGCAGCCGCTCGGCCGTACTCCTGAAGCCCGTGCAGGTGGCCCCCTATCTGGATCAGGATGGCGTGGTGCTGCAGACCGGACCGGCGGAGATTCGTGCTGCCAGACAGCACCGCTGGGCGGAACCCCTCGATGAATCCCTGAGCCGCTATCTGCAGGTGGGTATCGCCAATGCGGCCGACCGGCCCGTAGAAACGGCGCCGATCCTGTCAGAGGACGACAGACAGAAGATTGTGATCAGCGTGCATCAGCTGCATGGGTCCGAAGACGGCTCCGTGCGCCTCGTGGCCGACTATGTGGTAGAGAACGAGGCAGGTGAGCGGCGACTCGGCAGTTTCGACGAACGCATCCGCCAGGCCAGCGACGGTTACCCGGCGCTGGTGGCCGCGCACGGCTCGCTCCTCGACCAGCTGTCGGCCGAGATCGCCGCGGAACTCGAGGCGCTGGACTAGCCGAGGACGTTTTCGCCGCCGTCGTCGAGCTCGGCCGGTCGCTGCCAGTAGTTGAACTGGGGCGTCCAGTCAGCTTCTGACAGGCCTGCCAGTCCGAATAATGCCCAGAGACTGCAGTAGAGGTCTCCGGGTCCGAACACGGCGCTGCTTCGACGCAGAATCCTTTCCCCGTCGCGCTCGTAGACCACGGCTCCAGGCATGTTCTGCGCACCGGTCGCCTCACCGCCAGGCAGCGCCGATTGCTCGCGGATGTAGTCGCCGCCGCCATGGGACGCCAGGCGAAAACGCCAGCCGCGGGCATTCGCAAAGCGGCGCTGCAGTGCGGGGTCGTCTTTCGAGGTCAGTACAACGGCCATCGCGGATTCCAGATGCGGCAGAAAACCGTTGAAACCGTCCGCCCAGAGGGTGCAGTAGCGGCAACCCTGGCCCATGTTGTGGATCATCAGGAGCTTCTGCTGCTCGCCGAAGAGATCGAGCAGGCTGGTTTCGCCGGACTGTGTCTGGAAGCGGTAGTTCGGCACTTCCGCGCCGACGGCTTCCCTGCGTAAGGCGTTGAGTTTCTGGGTGAGCTCGAAGATCTGGCCTTCGAGGGCCTGAATGTCATCGCTGGCGTCGAGTGCTGCGGTGTTGCTCATGGTCTCTCCTCCCTGGACCTCATGCCCCGGAGCGGGGCGGCGCTTCCCTTCCCCGAACAATAGCGCGACCTGCGTCTAAATACCCAGCCAGGTCTCCATACCCGGCCAGGTCTCCGCTCGACGCACGTGCGCCTGCCTTGGACCTTTCTAAAGCAACCTGCTGACACTCGGGACCGCACCATAATTGTTGTCGCTAAGCCTCGCCTGCTGGAAATGCGCCTGCGTGGGCCGACATGTGAGGTTAGAGCGCATTGCTGCGAGTTCCTCATCTTTTAGGCTGAGTTCTTTACCGTCCTCGGTCGACACTGTGAAGCTGTGTGCGTAGACTTCCGTTTTCCAAAGCCTAAACGGTGCGTGTGTCCACAAGGTTTTTCACCGATTCGGAGGCTGAATCCGGGACGTTTGGTCCCATACAGCGCCGATGGTGCTCGTTCGTTGACTTGCGATATTTACCCTGTTCCTGATGGATCGGTTAAACACAACCGTGCTTGCGGTCAACCCCGCTCAGTCGTCTGCGATCGAGCGCGAGTTTTGGGGAAATTTTGCCTCGTCGCCTGATGCGCGAGCCTGGTCTCTTGTAGAGCTCTCCGCGCGTCGAATCGAAGGTTCGAAAGACGCAACAACAATCATCATGCCTGCCCGCTTGGTCGAGCTCGCGAGAGGTGACCCTGACCTGGGTTATCCGGAGTGGGTAGATGACGCCCTGATCGAGCTTCACGTCGATTGGGAACTGCGCCGCTGGCAGGAGGGGCACGATCCGGCGGCGGTGCTGGAAGGATTACGTCGGCTGACATGGCTGGTCGATGTGGCGATCAAACAGATCAGACCCGCCGTAGTATTGACCACCAACAAGATAGATCATCCATGTGCGCTGTTTCGCAAAGCAGCGCACCACTATCGCTTGGCGATTGGACTGATCGAAAGGTCACCTTTCGACAGTATCTGGTTCGAGTCGAGAGGCATATTCGCAGAATCCGAAATCTGGTCGCGCGTGGCGGGGACAGGCCCCCGGGTGGAGGAAGACCGTCGGCGCGAACAGTCTCTCCTCGATGCGTTGGTCGCCAATCCGGCGGGGTTCCGAAAAGCGGAGAATACTGACACTCGGCCCGCCATGGATAACTTCGCTGGGCCGACCGTGTTTGTACCATTTGACAACATGCTCTGGACGGGCTGGGAGCAGCCACAGCACCCCCAGGGAGATGTCGACTACCCAATTTTCCGGGATCCCGCCCGTGCGCTGAGAACTATCAAGGAGACCGTTGATCGAATCGGTGGGCGGATGGTGCTCAAAATGCATCCAGCGTGCCGGATGAATATGGATTTCGATCAGGGCATTGCCGATTGCATGGTGGACGGCGACCTTGGGTACCTTCTCGATGCGGCTGACGTGGTCGTTGCCTTCAATACGAAGCTTGTGTTTCCAGCGCTGGCTGGTGGAACTCCGGCGGTGACCCTGGCTCCGAATCCGGTTGCGGCCAGCGGTGCGACCTACCATTGCACCGATGAGGCTCGACTCGGCGACATCCTGCAGCGGGCGCTAAATCTCGAGGATTGGCCCGCTAAGCGGAAAAAGTTTGCGTTGTTCTGCGAGTCATTGGATCGTTCCTACTTTTACAGCTCCCGTGATGACGACGCGCCCCGCGATGGTCCCAGTGCGTTGGCGAACCGACTCGTGACGGAAGCCTTGGCCTTGGATCTCGAACACGACAGCGAGTCGCTGCAGCGTGGATTGGGTGTGGTCAAGCAATTGGCGAAGGGTCAGCGGTTGGCGACGGCCCTGCCAGTCAAAACGGCGCGGCGCGCCGCAAAGCCGAAGGTCTTGCTCGAAGTGAATCGCCTGTTCGCGCCGGGTCTCGTCAATTCAGGGATTACGAGATACAACAGATCGCTCGCGCACGGGTTAGCGCAGTCACTCGATGTCGAGGTGGCTTTCGCAGTCACGGCACAGCCGAAGTTGGCGCCCGAAGAATTCACGCAGTTGCGAGGGCAGGTCGAAGAGCAGCTTGGGCAACCAGCGATATTCCTGGTTCGGGATGATGTATCTGAGTACGTTCGATCGCTCAACGCGTTGGGCGAGTACGATATCTTCCACTCGACACATGGACCTCTGCCACCTGCGAAGTTGCCGGTCGCCCGCCGTCGGGTAATTACGGTTCACGATGTGGTGCACATCAAGCACCCAAGGTTCAATCCAGTTCCGTGGCGCTATCCTCACATCAGCGCCGTGATCAAGTCGGTCAACCCGGATCGGGACTGGGTTATCTGCGACTCCCACTACACGCGCCACGATCTCGTTGAACTTCTCGATGTTCCTCCCGATCGACTTCGCGTAGTGCCGCTTGCCGTGGACGATGCCTACCGTTCGGATCCTGCACGCGAATGGTTGGCGTCGGAACCAGATCCGGAGGAGCCAGAGCGCAAGCCGTTCTCGTACGTCGTTCAGATTTATCAGCACGACATACGCAAAAACGCCGAAGGCTCCTTTGCCGTTCTAGCCCGAGCGCTTGCCTGCAACGAAGGACTGACGGTTCTCGTGGTTGCCGGTGGCGCTGATCGTGTGCCGGACATCCGAGCGATGGCCGCACGGCACGGCATCGCGGAAGAGCAATTATCAATCGTGTGCGGAGTTGACGATGAGAGGTTGTCGCGCTTTCTTCAGGAGGCGGTCTGTCTTTTGTACTTCTCTCTCTATGAAGGTTTTGGTCTTCCACTATTGGAGGGAATGGCCTCGGCCTGCCCGGTCGTCACGACTGATGTTAGCTCGCTCCCGCAGGCGGGAGGGGCGTCGGCGATCTACTGCGATCCGAACGACCGGTCGTCTGCGGTAGACGCCATTAGCCTGCTCTATCAGGACCGTGGCCTACGGGCGACATGGGGACGTCGAGGTCTTGCGAAATCGCGTGAAGCGACCTGGGATCGTGTCGTCGACGAAACGATCGCCGTTTATGAGCAAATGTTGAGCTAGGTACGTATGAAGACGGGTAATGCGCTGCGAAGAGTTCGCGAGACGCTCAGATGGTACGGGTCTTTTGGCGGCTTCCTGCTGGGCCTCGCGGTAGCGTGTTGGGCCGTGGGCTTCTTCTTCGGCTACGAAAACTACTTGTACCCGGTTGCTGTCCTGTTGTTCGTGTTGCTCGTTCCCTACCTGCTGTACACAGCTCGCGCTATTGCCGATACGCAGCTCAATACTGTCGATGGTCGGCTCAAGCACGCCGATGCCCTGCTCAAGAAAGAACTCGAAAAGCTCATACGGGCGAACATTGAGCAGCTGCGGTCAGACACCAGGTCCGAAGCGCTCAAGAAGCTAGACGACAATCGCGTTCATATGATCCGGTCGGTAGACGGTATCAGGAATGACCTGTTGAACATACTCAGATCGGATCGAGCGATCTGGCGCGAATCGTCCGCAAGCACGGGCGCGCGCGTTCATACCCTGGAGTCAAGGGCAGAAGTGTGCCGGACGGAACTCGACGCCCTTCACCCGCGTTTCGAACGACAGGAGTCGGAACTGCAGGCGCTGCGATCTGCCCTCGACGAGGTGTCCTGCTCACTGGAGCGAGTTCGAGCACAATGGGACGAGGCTAAGCGGGCGCTTGATGATGGGTTCTCAGCGATCGATCGCGACAAGACTAGCCTTAGAGACACCTTAGAGAGCGTTCGAGCCTTAACAGACAGTATTGTGTCAGACCAAACCCGCGATAACGCAAAGTTGGCCGCACGCTTGACTGAGATCGAGAGCAGGGACGTCTCGATTCAGTCGCAACTTGACGCGGTTTTGACCGATGTTGAAGCCATCGAGGACCGCTATGCGGCGACGAGCAGGAAGCATCTTTCGGTGTTTGCGCGTTCAAGTGGCGTCCGGTTGCCGGTGAACCTGATCCTGCTGGTCTCGATGCAACGAAGCGGCAGCACATGGTTGTTAGATCAGCTGCGTACTCACCCGTGCATTGAGATGTACCCAGGGTACGAACTGTACGATGCGCTCGAACTGCGAGGACGACGTTATCCGGGCGCGCTTCGGGAGACGCCTCGGCGACAGTCGCTCGCGATCGAAGCGCAGCCGAACGACGGACAATTGATTGTCGACACAAGGTGTGAGGCAGAGCTCGTTCATAGAGTTGAGGCATTAGATTTGCCGGCCTATGGCATCGAGAAGTTCCATCCTGTCTTTTTTGACTACGACGTCGACAATTTGACTGCCCGCATCGGGACGCTCGAAAAAACAGGCGTCAACGTGG
The DNA here is from genome assembly GCA_965230005.1 of Pseudomonadales bacterium. GTDB lineage: Bacteria > Pseudomonadota > Gammaproteobacteria > Pseudomonadales > Azotimanducaceae > SZUA-309. The sequence goes on along the minus strand of OZ245934.1, from coordinate 2,375,418 downwards.
TCGTTGTGTATCTCGTCAGGGACCCCAAAGCAGCCATCAGCTCGTTTCTCGCGTACCAGCGCCGGGAGCCAAAGTGGTATAGAGATCTCGACAATGATGCGGTTATGGAGTTGTACGTGAATTCCTATCGATGTCTGCAGGAGATGAAAGCGAAACGCCCCGGCAGTGTGTTCGACTATAGCGATCTCATCGGATCGACGGGCGTCGCACGCTCAGTATTTCAACAGTTGTGGGGCCAAGGCTACGAGGAGCTCTGGTCTCAAGTGGCGCTTCAATGCGAGGAGCAGACGCGTCGTGACGTTCGGCTAGAAGGCAGCTTCGGATTTTTGGGTGAGAACAGTGGGCCGACGTTTGGATCCCAGCCTCAGTTCTCGAGTCTCATCAATGGGTACTCGAATGAAGTAGATGAGTGTGAACGCCGCTACTGGGACATACTCGGTCGCTCCAGTGTCGTTTCCGCGAATTAGCGCCTTTTTCGATGTCGTTTGCTCGATTGGGACAAATTTCGTGCGCAGCTGGAGACCGGCTTATCGCGTTGCGTACCTTGATATCCAGGTCCAGTACAATCGATCCTTGTTTGGTGCATTCTGGGAGTTCGCCGACCCGCTCGTCTACGCGGCGATCTTCATCGTGCTCGGCGAGTTCCGTGCATTTGGTTCGATAGACCCTGCGTTGCCGTATCCGGTTTTCGTCGTAACCGGCGTCTTTTGCTTTCAGATATTTGCCGATGCAGTAACCCTCAGCGTGTCTTCGATCTCACGCCATAAAGGAACTCTATCTGAGATCCGGATAGAGCCGGAGGTGATCGTTCTGTCTACGGTGTTTCGTATTGTGTTCAACGCGCTTCCTCGCATCACGATCGTCTTGATTGTGGGCGCTGCGTTCGGGGCGCTGGATAGCGTCGGAGTTGTTTACTTTCTGCTGATCCTGGCCCTTTTCGCGTTGTTGGGCTTGGCGACAGGTATCGTTCTCGCACCGTTCAATTGCTTCTATTCGGATATCCAGACTGCGGTCGGCGTTTGTATCAGGCCGTTAATGTTTGCAAGCGGAGTAGTGTTTCCGTTGCCCACAGTCGGCTGGCTCAACACCTGGATGGCGGTCAATCCTATCGGTCAGTTCGTCGATGCTCTGCGCGCAGCTCTGATTGGCTATGACATTTCCAACCAGAGCTATCTGTTGTCCGCGGCCATGTGGATCTTGACCGGGCTCGCGCTCGGTATTTACGTCTTCCACGTGACGTTGGACGTTGCCGCCGAACGCGCTTGAACGATGGAAGACCACGTCATTTCGGTCTCTGGGCTCGGTAAGAAGTTTCGCCGCGACGCTGCAGCCGCGCGCTCGCACGGGGTTTCGGATCTGTTTGATCGGATTTTCTTGCGCCACGCGAGACCCGAGCTCAGAAGCACGGAATTCCGGGCTCTGCAGGGTATATCGTTCAATGTGGCGAGGGGGCAGGCCCTTGGCATCATCGGGCGTAACGGGAGCGGCAAGACGACGTTGCTTCGTATCCTTGCTGGTATCTTAAGGGCAGACGAAGGACGGTTCGAAATCCAGGGCAACGTTCAGGCGATGATCAATCTAGGCGCAGGCTTTGATCTTCGTTTGAGCGGCAGAGACAACGTGCTGAATGCGGCCGCGCTGCGGGGGTTCGACAAGTCACGATCCAAAGAAGTCGTCGCTCAGATAGAAGCATTTTCAGAGCTCGAAGACGTGCTCGATGCCCCGATCGGCACTTACAGCTCGGGTATGCGCGCGCGTCTCGGATTCGCGGTCTGTGTCTACATGGAACCCGATATATTGATCGTGGACGAAGCGTTATCCGTCGGTGACCTCGGATTCCAAAACAAGTGTCGCCTCAAGGTGCTCGAGATGCGGCGGAGTGGGGTGACGATGTTGTTCGTCTCCCATGGACTGACGGCGGTACGCGAATTCTGCGAAACGGCGGTCTGGCTTGAAGAAGGTCGCTTAATGCAGCTTGGCTCTGCGAAGGAAGTTACGCAAGCCTATCAAGCCTGGTACGACGAGCTCGAGGTTGCACGGAAAGCCAAAGTCGTTAACCGCTCTGAACCAAGGCGCGAGCGAGTGGCTTCAGAGCTTCCAGCCGTTAGGCGGAGCGCTCTGTTCCAGGAATTGTACGACGGAGCGGGCTACGTCGACGATCTGCAGTTCGACATTAAATCAAACGATGTGGTCGAACCTTTCGGTTCTTTGACGTGCGAGTACTCCTTTAGCACTCTGCGCTATCTCGAAGATCTGTGTGTAAACGTTCGAATTCATCGCCCGGATGGCGTCTGTGTAGCGGTGATGTCGTCGATCGACGACGGCGCTAGCGATGATCTGCTCTGCCTCGAGCCAGGGAACGTGAAAGGCCGACTGAAGATCGACGGTCTGAATCTGGTCGCCGGATCATATTATCTGCTGATGGCGATTCGAACGGGGACAGCGTTCCTCTACAGAGACGTTGTTGGCGAGTTCTATGTCGCTGGCGGTAACAACCTTACAAAGGGTGGCATCGTGCACTTCAATCGCGATAACTCAATTGAGTTTCTGCCGGATCAGCAAGGCGTATCGGCACGACCGTCGAACCCTGATACCTGAACCAGAGTCACGAGCCTCCTCCTCACGTTGCCTGCCCATTGCAGCAGCGACCGCCAGCTGCCGTTGATTATTCGTCGAGATCTCGGAGCTGCGGAAGAGTACCTGCTTCCGGCCTTGCTTGACTCGACCACGAGCCGCAGTACACTCGCCGACCACCTCGGAGAGGTGCCGGAGCTGGCCGAACGGGCTTGACTCGAAATCAAGAGTACGGGTAACCGTACCGAGGGTTCGAATCCCTCCCTCTCCGCCAATTTCCGCATATGGGATCCAGGGCATTTTGGCTGAACTGGACCTATTTGCTCTGTACCTGCGACGAATCCACGGCGGAACAGCTTCCGTTTTAGCTCGCAGGGACTTCTGATTGCGCTGAACGTCGTGTCGAGACCTCGTTGGTGATCCAACAAGTGAGTTACGAACGAGTGTTCCAAACTATGGATGTGCGTCACAGTCCGCTCACGATTTACCCTTGTTGAAACGCACCCTGTACGCGAGACTCCACGCGCGCAAATTTCCAAAAGGTTCATTGCTAAACATGCGAGCCATCGACTTGCCCAGTTCCCTGATTTCGTTGCTAGTTCTTGGTGTTTTGTTGCTGCCTACCATTGTCGATGCAGAAACGACGACCGACGAATCGGTGATCGAAACCGTCGTGGTTACAGCCTCACGCCTGGATCGGGAGCTGGGAACGACCACGCAGTCGGTTTCAGTTCTCACGGAGGCGGACATCACCTCCCGCCAGGTTCCAACGGTAACGGAACTGCTGCGCCAGTTTGCGGGCGTCAACGTGATTCAACAGGGCGCGCGTGGTGGTGTGACCAGTATGTTGTTACGCGGAGGTGAGCCCAACTTTACTGTCGTCATGATCGACGGTGTTCGGGTCAACGATCCTACAAATACACGAGGCGGCTCTTACGACTTTTCCTATCTGGATGTGAACAACATTGGGCGTGTTGAGCTGGTGCGCGGTCCCATGGGTGCAATCTACGGATCCGACGGGCTGTCTGGTGTGCTCAATATACTGACCCGGAATAGTGGTGAAGGCGGACGCTTGAGACTCGAGGCCGGTGGATTCGATCTGCTGAACGGGTCCTTTTCCTTTGGCACGAACGCCGGCCGTTGGAACCTCCGAGCCGAAATTCACGGCAACGAAGAGAGCGGTGCCATAGAAGGCGCCAGTTATGAGGACGTCGGCGGTAGCGCCTCGGTGCGTTACAACTACGCCGAAAACAGTGCGGTTGGGTTATCGGTACGTTATCAGGATGCCGACAGCACGAGCTTTCCTGAAGATAGCGGAGGCCCAGAACTTGCTGTAATTCGTGAGGTGGACACGCGAGCAGTCGAGGAGTCGCACGGACGGGCGTTCATCGATCATGTTGTGTCGAATTGGAAACTCTCGGCGACAGCATCGCGTTACAACCGCAAGGAGCTCTTTGATTCGCCGGGTATTGCGCCTGGTGTATTCGACGGCGTGCCACCCAACTCCTCCGATACGGACTACACTCGAGATGCAGTATTAGCAAGCGCGAGATTCGCAGGTTCAGATACGTGGGGTCTGGTGTTTGGCGCTGAGTGGCAGGGTGAAACTGGAATAAGCACCGGCGTTCTGGATTTTGGTTTTCCCCTTCCTACCGACTTTCGCTTTGACCGCGATACGCGATCTGTGTTCGTCGAGGGTGATGTTGCGCTCGGTAGAGTGACGCTGCTTGGCAGCGTGCGAAGGGACGACCCCGACGATATTGATGCGGAAGTCAGTTCGCAATTGGGCGTCGTCTTCTCGCTTCCCGGAGACGCCGGAGAGCTGCGTTTCAATGCGGGTGAGGGATTCAAGGCGCCCAGCTTCTTCGCGCTAGCACACCCTCTTGTGGGCAACCCGGATCTCGTAGCTGAAACTGCGCGGTCATTCGACGTCGGTTATCGGTGGGATTTCGGTCCGTCATCCAATCTGGAGTTCAGCGTTTTTCGAAACGAATACAAGAATCTGATCGACTTCGACCCGGAGACATTTTCCGGTGTGAATCGTTCGTCCGTTGTTTCCGAAGGCGCAGAGTTGGCGATCAGTGCCGCCGTTACGAACACTTTAATGCTGTCCGGCCATGTGACTTACATGGAGGTGGACAATGAAGATTCAGACACGCCGTTGCGTGGTCGTCCTAAGTGGCGGGGTGGTTTGATGGCGGATTGGCAGTTCGCGCCGAAATGGCAGTTGTACGGTGGGTTGCTGGCGCTCGATGAGTTCTATGAGGCGTCAATTCCCACCGGCGGGATTTTCCTGGACGGCTACGCCCGGTTAGATATCGCTTTACGCTATCAGCTCACTGAGTCGGTCCAATTCGGATTCGCGCTTGATAATGCGCTGGACGCAGATTACGAAGAGGCTGTGGGATTTCCAGCACCCGGGCGCCGTGCTCGATTGAATCTCACCATGAACTTCTAGCGCCTGATGTAGCCGGCCAGCACTGCGAAGACCAGCGTCAGTCCTAGGAATTCGCGCGCGGGTTCCACATAGGCGGGGCCGCGCATGTCGCCGAAGATCGACGACCATTGACCAGATGCCAGGTAATCGAGCGTGCCGGGAAGTGCACCCAGCATACCGGCTCCGACTCCGCCGATCACAACAGCGGTCCACAATCTCGAGTTAACGCCAAGCCCTCGAGCGAACGTGATCGTGGCTGCTGACAAATACACCACAACCCAGTACAGCGGATCTGGATCGTTCAGCTGCAGATACGCGACGATGCCGAACAGAGCTGCAAGTGCAACGTGAAGGTATCGCATTGGTGAATCCCTTTGGAGGGCTGGTCGTGAGTTTGACCGGTTGATACGCAAGGTACCACTGGCCGATGCGGGGAGGGCTGCGCTCCGTTCAGACCGGAACCCCCTCCACCATACTGTCCAGTCGATCCTCTTCCGCCAGCAACGGCTCGAAGCTGCCGAGCATGGTCGTGAGCGCCGGACTCTGGAAGCTGCGCTGAACGGTGATCGCGTAAAAACTCTCGAAGACTGCGGGCAACTGCTGGTACTCGACCAGCACACCCTGACGGATCTCATCGCGCACGACCACGGCCGGTAGCACGGCGAAAGCCCGGCTGTCCCGGGCGAGCAGGCGCAGCATGGCCATGTCGTTCGCTTCGGCCTCGATGTCCGGCGTGAACTGATACTGCGCGCAGAAGGCCTCGAAGCCGCGTCGAATCTCGTGGTCTCGGGTCGGCAGCACCCAGCGTCGGGCGCCGAAGCCGCTCGGGAAATCGCGTCGCGGCCGCAGCTCCGGCGGGCCTACGATGGAGACGGGCTGCCTCGCCAGGAGCTGGCTCTGCCAGATCTGTTCGTCGCCGCCGCGCACGTCCGCGTTGGTCAGCGCAACGTCCAGCTGATGGCGAGCGAGGCCGTCGAGGAGGTTGTCCAGGTTGTCCGATTGCAGGCTGAAGCGTACGAGGGGATCTGCCAGCCAGGGGCCAACGAGGCGGTCGATGAAGTTCCTCGACAGGGTGGTCAACATACCGATGCGGAGTAGCTGTGCCTCAGGCTCGATTCCGCTGGCCAGCAGCGCCTCCAGCTCCGTGCCCTTGCTGAAAATGTCGTTGGCGTAGGTGAGGACCCGTTGTCCCGCGGCGGTGAGCTTGAGGCGTCGTCCCCGGCGATCGAACAGCTGAGTGTCCGTTGCCTCCTCCAGCTGCCGGATCTGGGAGGAGAGCGCCGATTGGGCGATATGAAGGTCTTCCGCGACTTTTGTCAGTTTTCCTTCTGATGCAACCCGCCAGAAATAGTAGAGGTGATGGTAGTTCAGGCGTGCCATCGTCGAAATTTCTCCTTAAACATCCACAGAATCACCGAATCGTTCTTTTTTATAGATTTAATGATTCGTATATATCTATTTTACAGATCAACTAGCAGATTCGATACTCCCCGCCGACTGGAATTCGAGACCACCCCCATGAATCTGCCTGCTGCTCTGATCAACCTGCTACCGTTCGCGCCGCCACTGCTTCTGGCCCTGGGCGCCTGCTTTGCGAAGCCCGCCTTCGGCCGAATGCGCTTCTGGCTCAACTCCGCGGCGCTTGGCGCGGCCTTCGCAAGCGCCGTCCACGTCATCGGTTCCAGTGCTGGCCCGAGCTGGCAGGACGGCGGGCTGGCGAGCCCGGCAGCGGCCAGCCACCTGATGGCCGTGCTGATCACCTTCCTCGGTCTGGTGATCGCCCAGTTTTCGAAGAACTACCTCGCCGGTGAAACGCGCGCCCAGCACTTCACCATGGTGCTGCAGCTGACGCTGGCGGCAGTGGCCGTGGTTGTGCTCACGGACAACCTGCTCGTGCTCTTCGGTGGCTGGGTTGGCATCAGCCTCAGTCTGCATCAGCTGCTGCTCTTCTACCCCGAGCGTCCACGAGCCGCTCTTGCCGCCCACAAGAAGTTCCTCTTCGCCCGGAGCGCTGAGGTCGCGCTGCTCGTCGCGGTGCTGATTCTCGCCACCGTTCACGGCAGCTGGCAGATCAGTGAGATCGTTGCGGCCTACGCGAACGGAGCCATTCCTGGTACTGCCGAACAGCTCGCAGCACTGCTGCTGGTATCGGCAGCGCTCATCAAGTGTGCCCAACTCCCCGTGCACGGTTGGCTGATTCAAGTCGTTGAAGCGCCGACGCCGGTCTCGGCCCTGCTCCATGCCGGCATCATCAATCTCGGCGGCTATCTGCTCATTCTTTTCGCCCCGCTCCTCGGCGCCGTCGAAGCCGCCCAGTGGCTGCTGCTGGTGGTGGCCGGTCTGACGACCGTGCTCGCCAGTCTGATCATGACCACGCGCATCAGCGTCAAGGTCAAGCTTGCCTGGTCCACGGTTGCGCAGATGGGTCTCATGCTCATCGAGTGCGCGCTCGGCCTTTATGAGCTCGCGCTCCTGCACCTGCTGGCACACGGCTGTTACAAAGCCTACCTGTTCCTGAATGCCGGCACGGCCGTGGAGCAGCACCTCGAGCGGCAGCTTGCCCCTGCTGCCCAGACGCCGGTCGGTGCCTGGTTTGCCGCCGCGGCGCTCGTAGTACCGCTCACGGTCATTGCCGCACTGCTCTTCGCGCCCGGTGGACCTTTCAGCCCCTGGCTGCTCGTTGCGGCCTTTCTGACCATGGTGTTCGCCGAGCGCAACAGCCTCGCACGACCCGGCGCTCCGACCACGGCCATGGCCCTGGTGCTCGTACTGCTCGTTGCCTTCGTTACTCAGAAAGCCGCCCTCGGCGGTGCGCTCCCGAACGTTGCCACAAGCGCCAACCTGTTCGCCGATCTCTGGGTTGCGCTGCTGATCGCGCTGCTCTGCGGCGGCTGGGCGCTGCTGCAGCGCCGGCCCACGAATCCGATTGCCCTGCGCCTGCGCGCCTGGCTCTACGCGGGCCTGTTCCTCGATGAATGGGTTTCGCGCATGACGCTGAAGCTCTGGCCGCCGCGGCTGCCTGTTCGCGTCAATCCGAAGCGACTCGCCGAGCTGCGCGAGGAGGTCGAGTGATGCAGGCGACGGACCCTGTTCAAACGCTGAGCCTCGGCGACGCGCACGATGCAGCCTACGAGGCGGCGTGCGGTCTGATCTCCCCGACATGGCCCCTCGATCAGCTCATCGCCGTGAATCCCTTCTGGGAGCTGCGCGAGAAACCCGCTGCTGAGGTGGCCGCACGCATCGGCGCCCTCGTGCGCGGTCACCTGCTCATGGACCCCGAGTTCTACCAGCAGCTGAAGGACGCACCGCCGACGGAGCGTCATCTGGAAGCCGCTGCACAGGAACTGGCCGCTGGTACCACGCCCGCGGTCGTGGAAACCAACGGCGAAGCTCCCGCGCACTGGCACAACGTCAGCGATCTGCTCGACAGCCACCGTGATCGTGATCATGAAGTGGCCTGGCGGGACGAGATTACCCATCAGATCAGCCAGTTCTGTGCCGACTGCTTCGCCCCCGGTGGCCCCTTTGCAGGTTTTGCAGGTAACGGGCCTGATCATGCCGATGCGGAAGGTGCGGATACCGGTGAAACCGGCTCTCTCTATCGGCAGTGGCTCGACTCCGCGCGTCATGATGTTGGCATTCCGATACTCATGGGGGAGCGGCGACTTGGCCGGCAGTTCAAGGCGCTGCCGGAAAGCGCTGAAGAACTGATCGCGCAGGCGACGCTGGAGCTCGACGTGCCTGACACTGCCGCCGAACTTTATGCCCACGCGCTGCTGCTCGATATCAACGGCTGGGCGTCCTGGCTTGCCTACCTCCGCTGGCAGGCGCGCCTGCAGGGCGGTGACAGCGCGCTCATGCGCGATCTGCTCGCCATTCGAATGGCTTGGGAACTGGTGCTCTGGCGCCACATTTCAGCACAGGACGACCAACTGGCCCGCAACCTGCACTACCTCTGGCGCCAGCAGCTTGCTGCGCCGGAACGACTGCTTGCCGATCACCGTGCGGAGCAGCAGAACGCCTGGCTCTGGCAGCGGGCGGCGGAACTCGCCTATCAGGAGCAGCTTGCCGGCAAACTTGCGGCTGCCGCCGCCGAGGCCGCCGCTGCGCCAATCAAGCTGCAGGCGGTGTTCTGCATCGACGTCCGTTCGGAGCTCATGCGTCGTCACCTCGAAGCGCAGGACCCCGGCGTGCGCACGAAAGGCTTTGCCGGTTTCTTCGGCCTGCCCCTCGAGTATCGGGCGGCGGGAACGAGTTTCTCCCGACCGCAGCTGCCCGGCCTGCTCGCACCGGCCGTGGAGGTCACCGAGGAGGCGGAGCGGCCGGTGCCTGGCAAGCTCAATCAACGGACCCGCTGGACAGAGCTTGGCGACAAGCCGCCGGCCATGTTCGGTCTCGTGGAAGCCAGCGGTCCGCTCTACGCGATGAAGCTTTTCAAGGACAGCTTCTTCCCGGCGCCGCGGCGCCATCCGGTGAATACGCTCCGCACGGCACAGCCCCTGACCCTGCGCCGGGACGGCGCGACGCTCGGAATTGAAGAGCGTACGGAACTCGCCGCCACGGCTCTGCACGCCATGGGCCTAGAGCGGGATTTTGCACCGGTCGTGATGCTCGTCGGCCACGGCAGCACCAGCCGCAACAATCCCCACGCCGCGTCCCTCGACTGTGGCGCCTGCGGGGGGCAGACCGGCGAACTCAACAGCCGTGCGCTGGCCGAGCTCCTGAACGATAGGCACGTTCGTGCGGCCCTGGCCGAACGAGGCGTAGAAATCCCAGACGAAACGCGCTTCGTGGCAGCCCTCCACGACACTGCGACTGATGAAATCCGTACTTTGGAGAGCGGCGTTGTGCTGCCTGCGGAAGTCAGCGACTGGCTGGCGGCAGCCTCTGCTGCGACGCGAAGCGAACGCGCCGCCAAGCTCGGCGTGTCTGGAAAGAAGGACGCGGGAGTCGCGCTCGAGCGGCGCAGCCGGGACTGGTCTCAGGTGCGGCCCGAGTGGGGCCTGGCCAACAACGCGGCATTCATCGCCGCTTCGCGCGAGCAAACCCGGGGCCTGAATCTCGACGGCCGCGTGTTTCTTCACGACTACGACTGGCGCGAGGACGGCGATGGCGCCGTGCTGGAGCTGATCATGACTGCGCCCATGGTCGTCGCCAACTGGATCAACATGCAGTACAACGCAAGCGTCACCGACAACGTGCGCTACGGCAGTGGTAACAAGGTGCTGCACAACGTCGTGAGCGGCAACCTCGGGGTGTTTGAAGGCAACGGCGGCGATCTGCGCATCGGTTTGCCGATGCAGTCGCTGCACGACGGAAAGCGCTGGATGCACACGCCCCTGCGCCTCAGCGTCTGTCTCGCCGCGCCGCAGGCGGCGATCCAGGACGTCTATGAGCGTCAGGCGGTGGTCAGGGATCTCGTCGATAACGACTGGCTGTTCCTGTTCCGCCTTGACGACGACGGCGGCCTACAGCGGCTCTACCGGGATACCTGGAAGCCCTTTTCCGCCGGCGAGGCGCAGTCGTGAGCCGTTTCCATAACATCCTGGTCTACGCAGAAGCGGCGGACGCTGCGAGTTTCGAACACATCGTGGCGCTGGCTCTCGAGCAGGGCGCGCGTCTCAGTGTGTGTGATGTGATTACCCCACCGCCTGCCGTGCCGGATCACGACGGCACCGTGGCTCGGTTGAAGGCCGTGAGCTGGGAGCTCGCCTTCGAGCGTCTGCGGACCCTGTGTGCGCCGCATTCGAAAACCCTCGACATCGACTACACGGTGCTCACAGGTGTGCCCTTTCTGGCTGTCACCGAGCAGGTGATGCAGCAGGGGTTCGATCTCGTGGTGCATTTGAGCCCCGAGCGCCAGACAGCTGGTCTGAACCCCACGGGTATGCACCTCATGCGCAAGTGCCCGAGTGCGGTCTGGAGTCTGCCTGCAACGCCCGAACCGCGGCGGCCGGCAAACATCCTTATTGCCGTGGACCGTAATCTGAGCGGTAGCGGCGCCACGACGGACACCCTCGTGCTCGCTCAGACCGTCGCCGCGAGCTCAGTCGCAGCCGGTGACGGTGCGCGGCTGCACCTGGTGCACGCCTGGCGCCCCTTTGGCGAAGCTCTGCTCAACCACTGTCGGGCGGGTTTGTCTGCCGATGAGATCGAGCGCTATGTGGCGGCACAGGCCCGGGACCATGAACTCTGGTTCTCTGCCCTCGCTGACACCCTCGCGGAAGAAGCGCCGAATTGCGTCATCGAGCGGCATCTTTGCCGGGGCCACGCGCCGGACGTCGTCGCGACGGTGCTGGCGGAAACCGGCGCCGAACTCATCGTCATGGGCACCATTGGCACCTCGGTAGTGCCCGGGGTGCTCATCGGGACCAGTGCCGAGGCCATTCTCTCGCGGACCCGCGCCTCAGTGCTCGCGCTGAAACCAACGACCTTCACTTCACCGCTTCGCTTCGGCAGTGCGCCGAATGCCGGGGCCCTATCCGCTGACCCGATCACCCGCAGGAGTACCGCATGAACGGCATGAATGGTTCCGTGATTTCTCTCGCAACCGGCCAGGAGGCCCCGGCACCCGCAGCCGCCGAGACCGCTCCACCGATGCCTGCGGCACAACGCTCCAGCGAAGCGCTGCTTCGTGCTCTGGCAACAGAGTCTGCGGAACCCGAAGTTTTCGCTCATCTGGCGCGGAGCCTGGCCCGGGAGACGCAGCCACAGCGCCTGTGGTACCTGCTGCGCTGCATGGACCATGCGCCGCGGGGCACCGTTGCGCTGGAGACGGTTTTCGCCGCACTCACGCGACTCGCCGCCGCTGATTCGGTGTTTCTGCGGGCGGCGGCCTATGAGCGGCTGGCGGGCCTGCATCGGCGCAATATGCGCTATGAGATGCGCGCCAAGCTGGCCATGCGTCAGGGGCTGGCGCGGGAGACGGGACTCGCGAAACAGCGGCTCAAGGCGCTGCTCCGGCTCTGCTGAGTCGCTGCACGGGATCCAAAAAAGCGCGCGGCGCCACATAGGCGTCGCTGGCTGAGAGATGCGCATCGGCGCGCTTCGGCACCGGGCCGGGCACCCAGAGGTTCGACCGGAGGCCGAGCCTCTGTGCCCTTGGAGGCGTCAGATGGTGGCCGGCGCCTGGACGGGTTGCCCCGCAGTTTCCTCGCCACCGCCGTCGCGTGCTTCTTCCATGCGCTGCACCGCCGCCCGAATGGCATCGATGCGCCGGTTGAAGCGGACGTCTGCAGGCAAACAGCAATCGGCTTCGAGGCCGGCCAGCACGTCGGAAACCTCCTGGCGCAAGCCCGTCACGTAGACCTGTTTGCCGGCTGCGTGAGCGTCGCAGGCGATGGTTTCCACAGCCCGGGCCGCAGAGACGTCCATGAAAGGGACGCTCGAGAAGTCGAGAACGAGTGCTCGAGTGCCGTTCTTGGACCGTTCCCTGACCTGATGGCCGAGGTCAGCGGCTGCACCGAAGCTCAAGGGGCCACCGAAGTCGAACACCTGGATACGGCCTCTGGCTGAATCCAGCAGCGACGCTTCTTCCTCGGAATCCGGCTCGAACTGCATCTCGCGGATGGCCTTGATCTGCTGCTCGGCGACCTGTTTCACGAAGGCCAGCGATGCCATGACGACACCGGCAGCGACCGCGGTGATGAGATCGACGAATACCGTCAGGCCCAGCACCGTAGCCATGAGCGCCAGATCCCAGCGCGGGCCGCGATGGGCGTTCTTGATGTAGCTCCAGTCGATGATGTCCCAGCCGACCTTGACGAGGATGCCGGCAAGGGCCGCGTGCGGGATCTTGCTGGCCAGGGGGCCGAGGCCAAGCACGATGGCGAGCAGCAGCAGCGCGTGCAGCATGCCCGAGATGCGCGTGCGGCCGCCGGTGCGGATGTTGACGACCGTGCGCATGGTGGCGCCAGCGCCGGCAACGGCTCCGAAGAGGCCGGCAAAGGTGTTGCCGATACCCTGGCCGACGAGCTCGCGGTTCGAGTCGTGGCGGGTCCGGGTCATGTTGTCTGCCACCAGGGAGGTGAGCAGCGAGTCGATGGCGCCGAGGGCGGCGAGGATGATGGCGGCTTCCACGACCAGCAGCATCATGTCGGCCTCCCACACGGGCAGGTGCAGGCTCGGCAGCGCGCTCGGGATGTCACCGAGAATCGGTGCCGCCGGCAGGGCCAGGCTCAGCAGGGTGCCGATGGTCAGGGCGGCCAGCGGTGCGGGCAGGTACTTGCCCCACTTGGCCGGCCACATGAACACGGCCGCCAGGGTCACGATGCCGATCGTGGCCGCGGACAGGTTGATCTCGCTGATTGCCGTCGGGATGTAGACGAGGGCCGGGATGGTGCCGCCGGGCGGCTCACCGCCGATCAGGCGCCCCACCTGCAGGATGATGATGATCGCGCCGATACCGCTCATGAAGCCGGAGACCACCGGGTACGGGACCAGGCGGATGTAGCTGCCGAGGCCGAGCGCGCCGAAGACGATCTGGAAGAGCCCGGCCAGGACGATGGCGGTGAAGATCAGCTCAGGTTTGCCGGAGAGGCTGGCAGCGAGGCCAGCGACGACGACGACCATGGGGCCCGTTGGCCCGGAAATCTGAGCGCCGGTGCCGCCGAAGATGGCGGCGAAGAAACCAACGAAGATGGCGCCGTAAAGACCGGCGATAGGACCGAGGCCCGAGGCGACGCCCAGGGCCAGGGCGAGCGGCAAAGCGACTACGCCGGCTGTAATGCCGCCGTAGATGTCGCCGCGGAGATTAGTGAGATCGAATCGCATGCTTGCTCTCCCGCGTAAGGGGTTATGCCGAGGCTGCCCGGCTGCCCGCGTCGTTGCTCAGAGCCGCGTAGCGCTGCTCCGCGGGCTGAAAGCTGCCCGTGCGCTCGTCGTAGGCGAGGATTTCACCGTGCTCGATATCGTAGACCCAGCCGTGCAGCTCGAGCTGACCGGTGGCAAGACGGGCGGCGACGGCAGGGTGGGTGCGCAGGTGCTGAAGCTGCATGAGCACGTTCTCCTGAATCACCTCGTCGAGCTGCTCGGGGCCGCAGTGCCCACGTCTGGCTTTCACGGATTCCACGGCGCTGCGGGCGTGATTGAGCCAGGAGCGCACGTGCGGCAGATCGTCGAGGGCTGACGGATTCAGGGCGCCCTTCATGGCCCCGCAGTCCGTGTGGCCACATACGACCACGTGCTGCACGCCCAGTACCGTGAGCGCGTATTCGATGGAGGCCGTCTCACCGCCGCCCTGATCGGCGTGCGGAGGGACGATGTTGCCCGCGTTGCGGCAAATGAAGAGATCGCCGGGATCAGTCTGGGTGATCAGATTCGGATCGATCCGGGAATCCGCACAGGTGACCATTAGCACCTCCGGACTCTGACCGTTGGCGAGCTCACCGAACAGCTTGTGGTGGCCGGGGAAGACTTCCTGCTTGAACTTGAGAACTCCGCTGACGACGTGGTCCATGGCGATACCTCCTTGGGTGGCGTTGCTTGCCTGGCTGTGTCCTGCCCCGGTTTGCGTTCTGCCGGGATCCTTGGAGCCTTACGGTAGGCGTCAGTTCGCGATAAACATATGTATAGATCGGGAAATTCGTGATAATAATCTCTTATCACCAGCTGAAAACCGCGCAAACTGGACGTCTCGGCGCATTCCTGATGGGAAAAGGCGCCGGACCGAGGAGCCAGAACTGTGAACCCGGACAAGATTTCCCTGAGGCAGCTCCGTTATTTCGCCGCCATCGCCGAAGCCGGCAGCTTCCGGCGGGCCGCTGAGCGGCTGCAGGTGAGCCAGCCGGCGCTGACGGCGCAGATTGCCTCCCTCGAGGGGGCCCTCGAGCTGCAGCTCTTCGAAAGGTCCCGTACCGGGGCTGCTCTGAGTCCCGCGGGCCGGGAGCTGCTTGGCAGCACCCGTCGGGTGCTCGAGGAGTTTCAGGGGTTCGTTGATCGGGCCGGGACCCTGTCTGGCGGTGCGGTCGTTACCTATCGGGCGGGCGTGCCGCCAACGCTCGGACCCTATCTGCTGCCCCGAATTCTTCCGTCGCTGCACCGGCAGTACTCGGGACTCAGGCTCTATGTGCGCGAGAGTGTCCCCCGGGATCTGGAGGAGGGGCTGCGCAACAACCAGCACGACTTCGTCTTCACGCCCTTGCCCGTCTCAGACACGCAGCTCACTGTGCAGCCGCTGTTCCGGGAGCCCCTGAAGCTCGTCATGGCCAATGATCACCGTCTTGCGGGTAAGCCGCGGGTCAATCGCGAGGACCTTTTTGGCGAGGAGGTGCTCAGTATCGAGGAGCACCATCTGTATCACCGGCAGGTGGCGCAGCTCTGCGAGCGTCTGGGCGCTACGGTGCTCAGAGACTTCGAGGGCACGAGCCTCGATACGCTGCGGCACATGGTGATCATGGGGACCGGCATTGCCTTCCTGCCGGCCCTATATGTGGCCTCGGAGATTCGCGGCCAGGACGAGCTCCGGGTCACGGACCTGCATGGAGATTCCATCGCCCGCGTGCACGCCATGGCCTGGCGGGCCACCTCACCGGCACGGGGTCTGTTCCGGGAGCTGGCTGAGCGGGTGCGCGCGATTCTCCGGGAAGAAGAACCGGGTGGTATTCAGGTCATCGACAATTAGCTCAGCAGCCCGGTGCCGCGGCACCTGCCGCGACCTCATAGGGAGCGCTGGTGCAGATTCGCGCACTGAATTGAGGCGCGATCGTTGCGGCTGAAGGCCGATCTGCGACCGCGGGTCGGTTGCCGCCGTGGCCGGGCGGGGCCCGAAGTTTGCATAGTCAGGGGTTTTCAGGCCCGTGAGGCAACCATGCAAACGAGCGTGTGCCGGGGAGGGGCGTAAATTGGCGGAGACATCGACAAATGACGCTGCATCCCGCACCCCGGTAGATCCCGGAGAGGCGGTCAGCGGCGTGCAGATCGGCGTCGTCCTGATCGGCATCTCCATCACCCTGCCGCTGATGTACAGCGCTGGAGAACTCGCGCAGGGCGTCGGCTTTTCCAGAGCCGTAGTGGCGACGGTGATTGGTGCCCTGATCCTGAGCCTCATGTCGATCCCCGCCGCAATCGTTGGCGCGAAGACCCGACTGTCGAG
This sequence comes from Pseudomonadales bacterium, assembly GCA_965230005.1. GTDB lineage: Bacteria > Pseudomonadota > Gammaproteobacteria > Pseudomonadales > Azotimanducaceae > SZUA-309. The sequence continues at coordinate 2,359,315 of OZ245934.1, read as the reverse complement.
CTACATGATCATCGAACACACCTTCGGCTATGCCGGTGCGAAGGTCATCAATCTGGGCTTCGGTATCTTTCTCCTCGGCTGGTACGCCGTCACGGCAGAGCTGTTCGGCCGAACGCTCTACCTTGCTGCCTCGGATATGACAAACCTCATGGTTCCGGAGTGGGCTTACACGGTGGCGTCGAGCGCGATCGTCACGGTCACGACCATCTACGGGTTCAAAGCGATTGATCGGCTGGCGCTCGTTGCGGTGCCCTTTCTGCTGCTGGCGCTCGTGGTGCTGGTGTTTCTGTCGCTGCGGGAAACCTCCCTGACCGAACTGGCAGCTCTGCCGGCGGCGGGCGGCATCGACCTGCCAACGGCCATATCCGCCGTGATAGGGGCTGCCATCGTGGGTGTTGTGCTGACTCCGGACCTGACTCGCTACGCTCGCAACACCCGGGACTGCTTTACGGCTTCCTTCATCGGGCAGGGCGGCGGTATGACCATCGCGTATGTGGTGGGCATGATTCCCGTCCTCGTCTGGAACGAACTGGAGCCCATGAATTACATGCTGCTGCTGGGCTTTGGCGCCTTTGCACTGGCGGTGCTGGTGTTCGCCACCTGGACCACGAATGTGATCAACCTCTATTCCACCGCACTCGCGGCCCGTGCTTCCCTGCCCGTTGGTCGTTATCGGTCCATGGTGATTCTCCTTGGGGTGCTCGGCACGGCGGCGGCGATTGTTGGCATCTCGGACAACCTCATCGAGTTCCTGGTGGTCATGGGTCTGCTCGTACCGCCCATCGCCGGCGTTTATCTCTCCGATTTCTTCCTCTTCAAGCGCCGCGACTTCAGCCCGGCGCACCTTGCCGGTCGGCCGGCGGTCCGGGTGAACGCCGTGCTGGTTGCCCTTGGCACCGGGCTGCTGTCTGCCTGGATGTTCTACAACGATGCATCGCTAACGAGTATCGGCGCCCTCGATTCGCTGTTCCTGTCCGTCGCCGCCTACTGCCTGCTCGAAGTGGTTACCCGGGCGCGGCCCCGGGAGGCCCTGGGGTGAGAATCGGCATCGACGTCGGCGGCACACACACGGACGCGGTGCTGCTCGAAGGCCATCGGGTAATTGCTTCCGCCAAGCGACTGACCTCCGCCAACGTCAAAGACGGGGTGCTGGAGGCCCTGGACGCCATCCTGGGAAGCAGCGCGGCGAGTCCCGATGCCATCGAAGCGGTGATGATCGGCACCACCCAGTTCACCAACGCCGTGGTTGAGCGGCGGGAGCTCAGTGCAACGGCGATCATTCGGGCGGGCTTGCCTTCCGGTGAGCTCATACCGCCGATGCTGGACTGGCCCGAAGACATTGCCGCGGCGGTCGGACGCCATGTCTACATGATCCAGGGCGGCCAGACCTACGATGGCTTTCCGATCGGCGCGCTGGATCCCGAAGAAATCGATGCGGTGATCGACGAGCTGATCGAAAAGCAGATTCACCTCGTCGCTGTTTCCAGCGTGTTTTCTCCGTCGAATCCTGCGCAGGAAATGGAGATCGCTGAGCGGGTGCTGGCCCGCATGCCGACGGCGCGCATGACGCTTTCCCATCGTATCGGAGGCATGGGTCTGCTCGAGCGGGAAAACGCAGCCATTCTCAATACGGCGCTGCTCCCGCTCGCCGCCAGTGTGGTGGATGCTTTCGCCAGTGCGCTCAGGGAACGGGAGATCGGCTGCCCTTACTACATCAGTCAGAACGACGGGACGCTCATGTCCGCTGAGTTTGCTGCCGAGTTTCCGGCGCTCACCTTCGCATCCGGCCCGACCAACTCGCTGCGTGGAGCCAGTCTGCTCACGCAGCTGGACGAGGCGGTCGTCGTCGACATCGGCGGTACCACGTCAGACATCGGGGTGCTTCAGGGAGGATTCCCGCGTCAGTCGAACGTGGCCATTGAAGTTGGTGGTGTCCGCAGTAACTTTCGAATGCCCGACATCGTCGCCATCGGTCTTGGCGGTGGCTCGCTGGTCAGCGAGGACGGCGGAGCGATCGGGCCGGAGTCCGTGGGTTACCGGCTGGTCACCGAAGGCCGCGTGTTTGGTGGCAGCACGCTGACGAGTTCCGATATTGCGGTCGCTGCAGGCGCCGTGACCATGGGTGATCCGTCCCGTTTGACTGATCTGCCGGCGGAGGTGGTTGAACGGGCTCTGGGACGAATACACGAAATCATCGATGACGGCATCGATCAGATGAAATCCAGCCGGGATCCCGTGCCGGTGATACTTGTGGGCGGTGGCGCCGTGCTGGTTTCCCGAGCACTTGCCTCTGCCTCGGAGCTGCTGCGTCCTGAGCATTCCGGGGTGGCAAATGCCATCGGCGCGGCCAATGCGCAGATCGGCCGGGAGAGTGAGCGTATCGGCAGCTATCGTCTGCAATCCCGCGAAACGGTGCTGGCGGAAATGCAGGAGGATCTGACCGCACAGCTGCTGGCAGCGGGCGCTGAAGCCGCGAGTATCCGCATCGCGGATCTGGAGGAGACGGCCATCTCCTATATGGCAGACGAGAGCACGCGCATTCGCCTGAAGATGGTGGGTGACCTGGTCTTCTCCGGGGCCGATCCGTGAGCGTCCGTATCTCCCACGAAGATATTGCCGATCTCTGCGCAGGCTCTGTCTTTCTGGCGACCGGAGGCGGTGGCGACCCCTACATCAGTCAGCTTCTGGTGACAGCCGCCCTGAAAAAGTACGGGCCCGTCGATCTCTTTCCGGTGGCTGACCTGCCCGATGACGCGCTGGTCGTCGCCATCGGTGAAGTGGGCGCTCCCTCTATCAGCCTCGAGCAGTTGCCGAACGGGACCGAGTGCCTCGACGTTGTCGACCGCTTCGAGGCGTTCACGGGCCAGAGCATTACGCATCTCGTGTCCTTTGAGGTCGGTGGGGCAAACTCTGTGATTCCCTTGATCGCCGCGGCGGCGAAGGGGCTTCCTTTAATCGATGGCGATGGCATGGCGCGGGCGCTGCCCGAGGCCCAGATGATGACATTCCCGATCGAAGGGGTGAAACCCGGGCCGGCGGTGGCGGTGGACTACACCGGTGGTGCTGCCTACTTCGATGTAGAAGATGCAGCACTTTACGAACGGCAGATTCGAAGCTTCGCCATGGCCATGGGGGGTATGGTGTTTACCGCCGAGCACCCCATGAATTCAGAGCAGGCCCGGCGTGCCATTGTGCCGGGAACGATCAGCTTTGCGCTTCGCCTGGGCAGGCTGCTCCGTAACCATGCAGGGAACGCCCGGGAGATCGCTGCGCCGCTCAGAACACTCTTCGCTGACTCCGACTATGGTGAGTTCAGGCATCTCTACACGGGGAAGGTCGTGGACATACGCCGCGAGACGGTTGGTGGCTTCGATGTTGGGGAAGCAGTGCTGGAATCGACGATCGGTGATGATCCGCCGCTGCGGCTTTCCATAAATAACGAGTTCCTCCTCGCACGGAAGGGCGAGCAGGTCGTCGCGAGCGTGCCCGATCTGATCACCATGGTCGATCACGAAAGCTCGGCGCCGATCAACGCCGAACGCGTGCACTACGGTCAGCGTGTGACCGTGTTTGGCGTTGGTTGCCCGCCCCATTACCGCACCGACAAGGCGCTCGAGGTCGTTGCGCCGCGCTGCTTTGGCTTTGATCTGGACTACGTTCCGATCGAAGACCTGTAGCCGGTGGAACCGTTCGAGCGTTTGCGGCCCTGAGCGGACGCGGTCAGGGGCCTGGGAATCGCGGCTGCCGGATCCCTGAACGAAAAAAACCCCAATCCGAAGACCGGGGCCTGGAGAGTCGCTGAGGGCCGGAGCCCATGCGTCTGCGGACACCGTCGGTCCGCAGACGCCAGTGCGTCCGGTAACTCCTCAGAAGTCTGCGCGCAGGCGCAGGTAGTAGTAGCCACCCTGCCAGTCGACGACGCTCGTCGACTGATAGATACGGCCACAGCAGTAGTCGTTGCCGTTGACGGTCCGATCGATTTCGTCCGGGAAGGTGTCAAAGAGATTCCGTCCCCCCAGAGTGGCTCTGAAGTTCTCGGTGATCTGCCAGCTGCCTTCGAGATCGAAGAAGGCCGTTGCACCAAACTCCTGCACGGAGCCTTCCGGAGAAATGTCCGAGTCTGCACTTTCACCGAAGTAGCGAATGCGCCCGAGAATCGCGAAGTCGCCGATGTTGTGCACCGCTGTGAGGTTCCAGCGCAGGTTCGGTACCTGATTTTCGAGATCGAAGGTCTGTTCCGAGTTCAGCAGTCCGAGCGGGTCCGCGTCGATGGTCTGCTCGTTCCAGTTCAACGCCAGCTGCAGGTTGGTGGATTGACCGTTGCTCCAGTCCAGCGGATAGCTTGCGACGATGTCGAAGCCCTGCGTGGTCGTGTCGATCGCGTTCTGGAAGTAGAACGCATCACCGATGTTGTTGACGACCGGCTCAGGGACGCCGGCTTCGATGAGCGCGTCGAAGTTCTCCTGACGCTCGGCCTCTTCCTCCGGAGTGCTGGTGGGATTGGTGACGTTGATCGGGGCAATGGCCCGGAACCGGTCATCGATTTTGATGTTGTAGTAATCCACCGTCAGGCTCAGGTTCTGCAGGCTGGCGGTTAAGCCCACTGTGAAGCTGGTGGAGGTCTCCGCGGTCAGGTCCTGAGCGCCGAGGGCCTGGGCTTCCGTGCTGCTTGGTGGAAACAGGAACCGGGCGACCGGTACGCCGGAGGGCAGCCGGGTGGAGACGTTGATCGTCCCCTGCTGGCCCGGCGTAGGCGCCCGGAAGCCGGTGCCGAAGGAGCCGCGAAGGGCGAGGTTGTCGTTGATGTAGAAGCGCGCGGCAACTTTACCCACAACCTCGCTGCCGAAGTCGGAATAGTCTTCGTAGCGCAGCGCACCTTGCAGAAGCAGGCGTTCCGTTACGTCTGCAGACAGATCACCGTAGACCGCGTAAGAGTCTCGGCTGAACTTGTTGGCCTGTGCCGGGCCATAGCCGGGAAAACCGTTTGAGCCGAAAGGTACCCGCGTATAAACCGAATCCGCTTCATTGGTGCAGTCCAGGGGCTCATCAGCCGGTGCATTGGTGGCCAGTAGTCCGGCGTCGGTCGGTGTTCTGAGGGCGAAGTCCTCTTCGTCCGTACAGAGGCCGAAGGGATCGAGATCCGAAAAGGGACCGCGCAGGAACGAGTTGGGATCGCTGCTCTGACCGACGTCATAGGTCTCGTCCAGATAACTCGCGCCATAGGCGAACACCATGGGCGTGCTCAGACCAACGTCGAACTCCGTGCTGAAATCGATCTGCAGCTGAAACTCGGTGTTCTTCAAGGACCCGGGTCTGAAGTCCGTCGGGGTACCGGCGATGTCGGGGGTGTCGTTGGCCGTCAGCATGTTGGGACCAAGGGACGGGTTAATCGTGTTGAACAGTCGATAGTCGATTTCGTTTGAGCCATAGCGGGCGCTCAGGTCGAAGGTGGTTGCACCGCCGAGGTCTCCACGCAGTCCACCCGCAATGGAGTAGTCCTCGACCTCACCCTCGAATCGCGGCGTGAATCCACCGGAGAAAATCTGCAGGGGGTTGTAGATGGAGCCATCAGCCAGGCGGAGGTCCTCGATCACATCGTTGCCTGGCCAGCGATAAAAGAAGCTGCCGTCGCTTTCTACGTTGCCGTAGTTACCGAAGGCGTAGAGTTGCATGCCGTTGTCGAAATCGTAACCGGCGTTGATGAAGAGCATCTGGTGGTTGCGGTTCGGCGTACCCCAGGGCATGACGTTTTCGCCCTCAACGGACGCGTTCGGGATTCCGGCGGGGTAGGCTTCCTGCAGCGCCTGGATGCGTTCCGGGGCGCCCGGTGTCGGCACACCGGTCACGAATCCCTGCTTCAGTTCGGTCTGTTCCGTGAACAGCGGGTCGCTGGGATCAACGCAAAAGAACGTCTCGCAGTAGGGTACAGCGCGTTCGGAGAATTCCTGATCAAAGACTTCGGCAGAGATGGAGACGAAACCCGTCTCTCCGAGCGGCAGCCCGAGGTTACCGGCAATCGTGAAGCTCCGGCCGTCGCTCTCGTAGAACTGACCGGTGTCGAAGGTGAGATCGAAGCCTTCGCGATTGTCTCTGAGGTTGAAGTTGATGACACCGGCAATCGCGTCCGAGCCGTACTGAGAGGACGCGCCATCCCGCAGGACCTCAATGGACTGAATAGCCGTCGCGGGGATTGTGGCGATATCGGGCCCCTGATTGCCTGAACCGCCGATACCCACGAGCGCTGCGCGATGGCGCCGCTTACCGTTCACGAGCGTGAGCGTGTGGTGCGCATCGAGGCCGCGCAGCTGAATGGGCCGGATGAAGGATCCGCCGTCGCTGATGGGTTGGCGTTCAACGTTAAAGGACGGCACGAGCGTCTGCAGGATATCGACGGTGTCGGTGTGGGAGACGGTTTCAATCTGCTCGGTGGTGAAGGTGTCGATCGCCACCGCTGAATCAAGCGCCGAGCGTGGTTTGCCGCGCAGGCCGGTAACAACTACTTCTTCGATCGACGCGCCCGACTCTTCAGCCTGTGCGCTTCCCCCTGTGAGTGCGGCGACGCTGCCGCTCAGCAATGCAAGTCCCAGACACGCGGACCGCAATTTTAGATACTCCATGTACAACTCCTAACGGGCCAGATGGCTCGAAGCTCTCCAGAGCTTTTTCTTGTATGGCAGTGTCGGGTCGCAGAGCACCGATCGATGTAAGCACATCGGGGTCAGTGTCCGTCGCCCACTCCGGTTCCGAGGGAACCCTGGGATGGGCAGGAGCAAAAACCGTGCCCGTGTTTTCGCTGGGCGCAGGACTTTGCCGTGGCAAGGGAGCTTTGAACGATGTCCCGACTTCCCGAAAACCCAGTGAAAATGCTGGTTTTCTGAAGATCGGGTCAGCTGAGCTATAGCGAGCGAAACAGCGCTGAAGGGATTTTTTCCCGAGTCTGTCCCTTCGGTTATCGCACCTTGTCAGTGCGGTTTGCTGGCTCGTTGCACCGAGCGGTACAACGAGGCGGTGCGTAAGCGGCGCGTGCGTCAGCATGGTGCACGCCTGTTCGACAGCATGGCCGCGCGGAGCGGTAGCGCATCGCAATAAAAGCCGCCGCTCTGGAGCGCTATCGATTAATCAGTCTGGAATCACGGGCAGGATGACGTGCGAAGCCCGCTCTGCACCCAAATGGATTTTCTGCCTGGCGGATTTCAGTTCGGTCGTGGTGCCGAAGGGAGCGCCCGTGTTCGGATTGCGTGCGAGGCGCGGGTAGTTGCTGCTCGTGACATCCACTCGGAGTCGATCACCGGTAGCGAACTGGTAACTGGTGGCCCAGAGATCAATCTCGAAGCGATAGGGCTTGCCTGGTTCCATCAGCACGGGTTTCTCGAAACCCTCGCGGAAGCGTGCTCGCAGGACGCCGTCGACGAGGTTGATGGCGGTGCCGTCCGCCTTGACCACGCTGAGCTTCGCCATGAAGTCTGTGTCGGCGGCGCTAGAACTCGCCCAGAGCACGGCGCGAATCGGCCCAGTGAGTTCCAGCGGCCCCTTCAGGGGCTCGCCTTCAAAACGGAGTACATCATCGCGCCCATCGAGGGGGCGCTGATCGAAGGGGCCGCGGAGTTCTGTGCGCATGATGTTGCCGCCCAGGGTCGGAACGGGGTCCTGCGGATCATAGGTGTACTCCAGAGTCGACGCCCCGGCTGGTGCTTGCTCTGTAAGGCCGCCGTCTGGAGTGAGGTATATCGGTGTGTATCGGGTCCGGGCCAGGGGCCACTCCTGTTCATCGCGCCACACATCAGCGCCCATAACAAAAATTCGAACGGGCGCGCCCGATGGCTCTGGTTCGCCTTTCAGCCAGTGATCGAACCACTCGAGCTGAAGCGCTTCCGTATCGATCACAGCCTCTGCGCCGAAGTCGAGCTCGCCGACCTGGCGCTGGTTCCAGCCGTGGACCCAGGGACCGATGATGAGGCGTTGACCGCGACGGGCCCGTTCCGTGGCGGCTGCTGTGCGCATGGTCGTGTAGCTGCCCAGCGTCGAACGGAGGAAAACGTCGTACCAGCCGCCGATGTTCAGTGCCGGGACGGCCATTTCCGGCGCCCGGTCTTCGAGATTCAGGGGTTTCCAGTAGTCGTCATAAGCAGGGTGCGCGACCCAGTCCCGGAAGTGCGCGACGTCGAAACCGAGGGTGCGGTCGAGGCTGCTGATCGGCAACTGGCTGATGCCGCCGATCCAGTCGATCGGATAACTCTGATTCGTGCGACTGCCGACCGTACCGATTCCCCAGCTTGCCCGGGACAGCAGAGAGAAAGCGCCGCCGGGATAAGCGACGTCCCGATAGTAGTTGCCCGGGCTCATGGCTGGCGCAATTGCCAGCAGGGCCGGGTGTCGATTGAGCGCAGCCAGCCACTGCACGGAAGCGAGGTAAGAGGTGCCGAACATCCCCACCTTTCCGTTTGACCAGGGCTGCTCTGCGATCCAGTCGAGGGTGTCATGGCCGTCTTCGATCTCCTGGAAGTAGGGATACCACTGACCTTCCGAATCGTAACGGCCGCGGGCGTTCTGCAGCACGAAAGCGTAGCCGTTGGCGGTAGCCCAGCGGGCATAACGTTGACGAGCGGGCGCGGATCCGTTGCCGTAGATATCCCGCACCAGCAGAGTCGGAAACGATCCTGTGGGCGCCGGGAGATAGACGTCGGTCGACAAACGGACGCCGTCTCGCATGGTGACCGGGACGTGGTAGCGCGCCTCGAGAGAGGCGGGGAAAGCGGGTTCCTGTGATGTCGCAGTTTGTGCGAGCAGGATCGATGTCAGAGCGATGAGGGTAAGGCGCAAGGTCAGGATGTCCTTCAGCAGGCGGTCGACGACGTTACGATGATCCCTTCGGCCTCGAGGAACAACCAGGTTGCCCGCGCGCTTTAGCCCTTGGCGCTCAGTCGTGCTCTAATTTCGACGCTCAACCACGCGGCCGGGTCTCGTCCCAGCTGCCCAGGCTGCTGTCACGAGGAGGTGCAGTTCATGAGTACTCGTATCCAGGCTCCCGTCGGCAGCGGATTGCACGCGAAGTCGACGGCCCTCGAAGCCCTGGCCGGCGTTGACCTCTCCGGCAGGAACGCCATTGTCACCGGTGGCTACAGCGGAATCGGTCTCGAGACCGTTCGCGCGCTTGCGAGCGCCGGTGCCGCGGTGACCGTCCCCGCCCGGCGCTGGGAAACCGCCGAGGATGCGCTTGCGGGGATTGCCGACGATCTGCCGGGGAGCGTGGCCGTCGGGTCAATGGACCTCGCCGATTTAGGCTCCGTTCAAGCGTTTGTTAGCGACTATCTCGCCGGGCACGATCGCCTGCATCTGCTGATCAACAACGCCGGTATCATGGCCTGCCCACTCACGCGAATCGGGCCGGGGTGGGAAAGCCAGTTCGGCGTGAACCACCTGGGCCACTTTGCCTTGAGCGTTGGGCTGTTGCCGGCGCTCCGGGCTGCTGAGGGTGCTCGGGTGGTGGCCTTGTCGTCCACGGCGCACATCCGAGGTGACGTGCTCTGGGAAGACCCTCATTTCGACAGCGCGACCTACGACAAATGGCGCGCCTACGCACAGGCAAAATCCGCCAACGCCCTCTTTGCCCTGGGTGCCGACGAGCGCTGGCAGGCAGACGGCATCCGCGCCTTTTCCGTTCATCCGGGCGGCATCTTCACTCCGCTGCAGCGTCATCTGAGTGACGACGAGATGGCGGCGATGGGCTGGAAGAATCCGGACGGCACGATTCCTCCTCAGGTTCAGGCGCTCTTCAAAACGCCGGAGCAGGGTGCCTCGACCACGGTTTTTGCCGCGACCAGCGCCAAGCTCTCAGGGCTGGGAGGCCTCTATTGCGAGGATGCGGATGTGGCGGCTCTCGCCAGTGAAGAAAGCCCGCCCTATCAGCATGCGCGGCCGTGGATCTGCGACCCGGAAGGGGCAGAGCGGCTCTGGGACATGAGTGAAGCCATGCTCGCCGCGGCCTGAGGGCCGATCAATCGGTGAGGCAAACCTCACCGATGGCTGATTCTGGTACGGAGCAGCAAATCGCACCGGAATGGTGCTGTTCCTCAGGATCAAGTCGGCTGGGGCGGCCCCCCGCCTCAGCGCAGGAAATCAGAAGCGGTGGCTGTCGCTCAGCGCTTGCGTTCGTAGGGTTTTTGAGCCGGGCTGCCCGTCACCGAGTTGACCTCGAAGCCCAGAAACTTCCAGCCGGCTTTGCCGTCTTTCTTCGCTGCTTCTTCCGCATCTGCGATCAGATCACCTTCAGCCACTGCAACAGACTCTTCCTCGATCACGGCGGGGGTGTCTTCAGCCTTGGATTCCTCGAGGGGCGCAGGCACGCCGGCAGCCTGGCCAGCAGCGCTGTTGTAGCGATCCGAGGCCGCCTTCACGCAGGCGGAGCCCGCGGCGGCTCTGACCTGTGCCTCCATCGCCTCATCCCAGCTGGCGGCGCCGGCGCGGAGTTCGGCGACGGTGGCCGCAACGATCTCGGCGCAGTCGTCTCCGGCGAGCGCGGCGGTGGGCGAAAGTGCAGTCAGCAGCAGAAAGGCCAGGCCGGTAGCCGATTGAATGAGACGCATGAATGGAATCCTCGCAGTTGTTTGTCCTTGGTGCAGCGCCAGGCCGAAACACGTGGGTTAGACCCCGGCTGACGCGCTCGTGTTGAACCGTGCAATTTTCGGACCTGCACCGCAATGAGGCCATTCTGCGCCCTGTGGGCGACCATGCACTGAAATTGTGCACAAATTGGGTGCAATGGTGGCATGTAGTGCACCGAAATCGAGCGAAAGCCCTTCGTGTCCCTTCCTCATGGGTTGCCTAACGCTGAAAAATCAACGAGTTGGGGCGTTGGCCCGAATTCTGCAATAGCGGAGGCGCCCGTGCCCGGGGCCAATAGAACGCGAGAGTGATTGGCCGCTAGCGGGAGCGGGGTAAAAACACATATGGAGAGTACACAACTCATGAAAATGACTAAGAGCCTCACCCTGGGGGCGCTGCTCATGGGCGCGGTGACGGCCGTCCCGGCCTTTGCGAACGAGTTCACCGCGAACGCGACCGTCACCAACAACTACGTCTGGCGGGGTCTCACGCAGACCGAGAACAATCCTGCCGTGCAGGGTGGTTTCGACTACGCCCACGATTCCGGCTTCTATGTCGGCACCTGGGTGTCGAACGTCAGCTATGAGACGGATGACGCCTTCAACTTCGAGCACGACATCTACATCGGCTGGGGTGGCGGCAACGACACCATCACCTGGGACGTTGGCTACCTCTACTACAACTACGACGAAGCGGCTGAGTTCGACTTCGGTGAGATCTACGGCACCATCGGCATCGGTGGCTTCAGCTTCTCCGCGAACGTTCTGACGAATACGGAAGCAGACGACTTCGGCGTCCTGGACTTCGATTTCGGCAGCACCTACTACCTCTCTGCGGATTACGCCTTCGAAGTTGCCGGTGGTCTGGAGATCGGCTTCCACGTGGGTTACCACGACGGTGACTTCAGCGAGGCCTTCAACGGCGTTAACGGCGCATACGTCGACTACAACGCCTATATCGCCCGCGGCGGCTTCGCCTTCATGGTATCTGGCACGGACCTGGACGAAGATTCCTTCGCCACCAGCCCCCGCCTGGCGAACGACGAACTGCGTTTCGTTGTTTCGTACTCGGTAGATTTCGACCTGCTGTCTGACTGATCGCAGCGTCAGATCGAGTGCAACGGGGCCTCAGGGCCCCGTTTTTCGTTCTGCCTGCCGGCGCCAGGGTTCACCCGCTGAGTCGGTGACCCCTGGCGCCCAACCGCTGCTCAGCAATTCGACCAGCCAGTAGTCGTGTAGAGGCACCCATCGGAAGTGCCGCCTACACCCATGCCGGCCGAGTTGCTGTAGTGGTTCCAGCTGCCGTCGCCGGTCTGCTCGCCGCTGCCGTAGCGGGAATGGACGTCTCCCGTGGCGCCGAGGCAACCCGATTGGCCGGTGCTGAGATTCATCCAGCAGCCCTGGGCGTTCAGGAGGTAGGCACCGGGTTGAATGCGGCCGCCGAGCTGAGCCTCCAGGACGGCGAGCTCGATGGTGGTCAGCCGTTGGCCGTTGATGACTACCTGGCTCAGTAAGTTTGCCTGTACGGGGGCGGCGGTGAGTGCGGCGAAGGCCAGCACGCAGCAGGCGGTCTGATAGAAGCGTCGAATCATGTTGATGGTCCCGGCACGTTGATGGATGCCTGTAGGTCACGGCGACCCCGTTCCGGGTTCAATCAGAAGGTTTTGCGTGTTCTGCGGTGGCCGACTGCTGCTCCGACCGGGTGCCTCATCAGGGCGACAGGGCCTTGGTCACGACGAAAGCGCCGCGAACATCGCCTTCTTTGAAACCCGTCGCCAGATCGTCGGGATAAAGTTCGGCCAGGGTCTTGGCGACTTCCGGCGCGAGCGCATCGCCGTGGCAGGTCAGGCAAGGCCCCCCGGTGGGGATCGCCTTCAGGTAGCGGAATTCGTCGTCGGCGCTGTAGACGTAGATCAGTGCTTCGGCTGGGGTGCCGCCTGCCCGCTCGGCGTCGAAGGTTTCCAGTGCCATCCGCTGCCAATCCGTCGGCTTTCCCTGATCCGGATTCCTGTGCTTCAGACTGATGCGCCGGATGGTGAGTCCGTGCTCGGCAGAGACCGTCTCGGCGAGCGCTGGGGCCACGGTCTGGCAGATCCTCACCGCCTCTGCAGGGCCGCCGGCTTCAAGGGCGGCCATCAGCTGGGCTTGAAGCGGTTTGGCCAGGGCCTGGATGGCGCTTTCGGCGTCGACGATCAGGGCCGCTCTTGCAGCGGCATGCAGCTCGATCGATGCATCCGACGGCGCGCTACTCTGCACGGGCGCTTCTGCTGTCGAGGTATCTGCGCCGTCGCTGCCGCAGGCAGTCAACACGAGGCACAGGAGCCACAGCCGGGCGGTGTTGCGCATGGTGATCATTGCCGGTTTCTGCATCGTTCCCATTCTAAGCCTGAACATTGACGAGGTGCCCGGAAAGTCCGGAATTGCCGCTTTCCAGTGGGAGCCGGGTCTTGCAGACTCCCGTACTCAGCTTGTGGAGGACGAAGGTGGTCGCGAAAACGGAAGCGGACAGAGCCGGTCTCAGGGCCGCCGGTCGCCTGGTACGCCGGGTATTCGATCAGATGAAAGCGGCCGCGCGGCCTGGCGTGGCCACGGCCGAGCTCGACCGTATCGCCGGCGAGCTCTTTGCCCGGTCCGGCGCCCGCTCAGCGCCGCAGCACTTCTATGACTTTCCGGGCTTCACCTGCATCAGCGTCAACGAAGAGGCTGCCCATGGCATCCCCGGTCCCCGGCGCCTGCGCCAGGGGGATCTCGTGAACATCGACGTCTCCGCTGAGCTCGACGGCTATGTGGCGGACATGGGGCAATCGTTCCTCGTGGGCCGGGGGCGCCGCGCCCGGCAGCGCATCTGTCAGGCGGTAGAACAGGCCGTGGGGAGTGCCATCGCCAGCATCCAGCCGGGTGCCTCGCTCAACGTGATCGGCAGTGCGGTACAACGGGCGGCGGCTACCGGCGGCTACGATATTGTCCGTAATCTTGGCAGCCACGGCGTTGGCCGCAGCATTCACGAAGAGCCGTCCTATGTGCCCATAGACAACCCGGCAGAGGAACGGGTGCTCGAAGAAGGCCTCGTGTTGACGGTGGAGCCCTTCTTCACGACGGGGCGGCCCTGGGTTGAGGAGCTCGATGACGGTTGGACCCTGGCCGTTCAGCCGGGCGCCCTGGTGGCCCAGTTCGAGCATACGGTGCTTGTGGGTGCTGATGGCGCGGAAGTGCTGACGGCCTGAGCAGTCGGGTCTGAGGCTCGGCGTGAGAGTGTGAAGTAAACGGGGGCGATGGCATGGGGGCGAGGCAGGACGCTGCTGAAGACCGAAGCACGGGTATCCGGCTTTTCGAGCTGTTCGGCATTGAGATCCGGCTCGATGTCAGCGTTGCACTGATTTTCGCGCTGATTGTCTTCAGCCTGGGGACCGGTGTGTTTCCGGATTGGCACCCGGAATGGACTGCTGCCACGGCCTGGACGACGGCGCTGGCCGCAGGCGTGCTGTTCTTCGTTTCGCTGCTGGCCCACGAGTTGTCCCACAGCCTCATGGCGCGGCGTTATGAGATCCGGGTGCCCAGGATCACGCTCTTTCTCTTCGGCGGCGTTGCTGAAATCGAGCGTGAGGCAGAAACCCCTGGCGCCGAGTTTGCGATCGCCATTGCCGGGCCCATCATGAGTTTGCTGATCGGGTTCGCCTGTCTCTGGCTCGCCGCTGCGCTCGTTGGTGGCGAAGTGCTGGAGCGGGTGGTCGCCAACCCTGACGAAGGCATGGCCGAGGTGAGTGCGACCGGCACGGCGCTCATCTGGCTCGGCAGCGTCAACTTCATGCTGGCGATATTCAACATGGTGCCCGGTTTCCCCCTTGATGGCGGGCGGGTGTTCCGTGCCCTGATCTGGCGGTTCACCGGAGACTACGTCCTCGCCACCCGGCTCGCGGCGCAGGCCGGGAAGCTGTTCGGCTGGGCGATCATGGGTCTCGGTTTCTGGAACCTGTTCGTCTGGCACGCGCTCGGCGGGCTCTGGTTCGTGCTGATCGGCTGGTTCCTGAGCCATCTGGCTACCGCAAGCTATGCGCAGGTGCAGACGCAGCGGCTCCTCGGGCCCCTGACCGTGGCCGACGTAATGCGCACGCGCTTCGAGACGGTGCCGTCGTCGCTCATGGTCAGCGAGTTCATCGAGGACTACATGCTGCGCAGCAGTCAGCTGCTCTGGCCGGTCGTGAGCGGTGCTGAGACGCTCGGAACCGTCTCTTTCAATCAGGTCGCGAAGCTCGCGCCCGACGCGCGAGACACCACGCAGCTTGCCGACATCGCCCAGCCGCTTGCGGGTGACCGTGTCCTCGACCCTGAAACGATGGCGATGGAAGCGGCGCAGCGCTTCACCCGACCTGACGATCAGCCCCTGGCAGTGGTCCGTGGGGGCGAAGTGGTTGGACTTTTGCGCGGCAGTGACGTCCTCAAGTACATGATGCTCCACGAAGCGGACGATCCCGCTGGTACCCGCGCCCTTTAGCTGGCGCAACCCGTCCGTCTGCCCAGCCGAAGGAGCTTCCCGCCATGTCCCGAGCCCTGTCTCTCGATGAGTTCAACGCCTTTCTCGACAGCAAGCCTGGCTGGATTGTGCTCTCCAGCGTTGGTCCCGATGGATTTCCGCATAGCGTACCGCTCGGTTACTTCCGGGATGGCGACACCGTTTACTGTGGGGTGCGGGATGGCACGACAAAAGTGCGCAACATCGAGGCTAACCCGAAGGTATCGCTGCTGATCGAGTCCGGCTCCACCCGGGCAGACCTCAAAGGCGCAATGATTCAGGGCATGGCCAGGATCCATCGGGACCCCGAGGCCGTGCTGCGCTGCATGCGTCTCGCCGCCACTCTACGGGGCGTTGCCGAGGCCGAGCTGCCCACACAGGCGCGTCCTGGCGCCGCCTATATCGAGATCACGCCGGAACGGCGCATTTCCTGGCACTACGGCGACTGATACCGGCGGTCCGGATCGGCTCCGGCAGGGGTGTTCTGCCGTCAGCCCCCGGATTTGTGATCGAATACGTGATCTAGCCTGGGTATCTGCTGATTTATGCCCGATTTCGGGCAGAAAAATTGAATTAATTCTGAATTTTTCTCTAAATAGTCGCCATGACCACGGTAGACCCTGCCTTTCTGGCGCATCTCACTGATCGCACCGGCCTCGATGAAGCGCGCTGTCGCCGCCTCGTCGAAGAAGTGCTCCATGAGTACCGGGAGACGCTCCCGGAGTTTGTGCAGCGCCGCCATGGCGAGCTCAAGGCGGCAACGGGGCTCGGCAATGAGGCGCTTTACGGGCGCATCCGCGAGGAAGCCCGGGCCCGACCGTTCACCGTGGCACCGCTCACGGAGCGGCAGATCCGCCGCATGATTTACGGGTAGAACGCGATGTGTGGAATCGTTGGTTATGTCGGGTCGCAGCATGCGATGCCGATCCTCATGGAAGGCCTCGCTCAGCTCGAGTATCGCGGCTACGACTCGGCGGGCCTGGCGCTGCAGCGAGCCGATCGCCTCGACGTGATCAAACGGGCAGGACCCCTGGCCGTGCTGCGGGATGCGCTGCCGAAGCGGAACGCTGCCAGCACCGGGATCGGCCACACGCGCTGGGCCACGCACGGGGAGCCGAATGACCTGAATGCTCATCCGCACAGCGACGAGGCCGGGGTCGTGGCAGTCGTGCACAACGGTATCGTCGAGAACGCGGCGGATCTCAAACGCTACCTGGAGAGCCGCGGTCATGCGTTTCAGACGGACACGGACTCGGAGGTCCTTGCGGTGCTCATCGCGGACGAGTTCGACGACGCCGGTGGCAATCTTGCCGACGCGGTCCGGCGCTCGCTGGTCCGGGTGTCCGGCACCTACGGACTCATCGTCGTGCACCGTGATCTCCCTGGCGAGCTGGTTGCTGCCCGAAACGGCAGTCCGGTGCTCATCGGCGTTGGCGACCGCGAGCGCTATGTGGCTTCCGATGCGGCCGCCCTCGTGCCCTATACGCGACAGGTGCTCTATCTCGAGGACGGTGAGATTGCCCATCTGACGGCGAAGGGGCATGAAATCCAGGATCTCAGTGCTGCCCGGACGGAGCGGGACGCGGCCGTCATTGACGCGGAGGCGGTGCTGGCCTCCCGCGGTGACCACGCTCACTTCACCTTAAAGGAGATTTTCGAGCAGCCTGAAGCCGTTGAACGGGTACTGCGTGGACGCATCGACCAGCGCTTTGCCACCGCACACTTCGGCGGATTGAACCTGAGCCCCCGCGAGCTCCTCGCTTTCAAGCGGGTCAAACTGCTTGGCTGCGGCAGCGCCGCCATTGCCGCGGCGATCGGCGCACACACGATCGAGCAGCTCGCTCGGATTCCGGCCGATGCCGAATCGGCGGCGGAATTCCGCTACCGGAATCCGATCATCGACCCGGAAACACTGTATTTCGCCATCAGCCAGTCCGGCGAAACCTTCGACACGCTTGCCGCGGTGCAGGAAATCCAACGCAAAGGCGGCACGGTGCTGGGGGTGATCAACGTCGTCGGCAGCAGCATTGCCCGGCAGTGTGGTGCCGGTATCTATCTCCACGCAGGGCCGGAAATTGCCGTCGTCTCCACCAAGACCTTCGTCAGCACCCTCGTGGCTCTGTCGCTCTTCGCCCTGTACCTCGGACGCATGCGCGATGTCTCCCCGGCTGCCGGCGAGCAGCTCGTGGCGGCCCTAGCTGCGCTGCCGGCTCAGCTGGAGGCGCTGCTCGCGCGGGAAGCGGAGTTCGAGGCGGTGGCAAGCGCCTGCGCGCGCTTCGATCGCGCCTACTTCGTGGGGCGCGGTGCCGGCTACGGCCTTGCCAGGGAAGGTGCCCTGAAGCTGAAGGAGACGAGCTACATCCACGCCGAGGCCTATCCGGCGTCGGAGTTGAAGCACGGGCCGCTGGCGCTCATCGACTCGGAGACGCCAACGTTCGCGATTGTTCCGGACGATGAGCTGCTGACGAAGAATCTCGCCACGCTGGCGGAAGTGAAGGCGCGCAAAGGCCCGGTGATTGCCGTTGGACATTCGGAGACGCTCGATGCGCCGGTTGATCACTATCTGCAGGTGCCGAAAAGCCATCCGCTCCTGGATCCCATCCTCATGCTCCTGCCGCTGCAGCTCATTGCCTATCACGCGGCCGTGGCTCGCGGCGCCGACGTGGATCGGCCGCGTAATCTCGCCAAGAGTGTGACCGTCGAGTAGCTGTCGCAACGTCGGGCGCGCGCCGGAGTGGTACTCCGAGAATTTACTGCGCCAGCGCGGCTAGAAGCCTTCGACGCCCGTCATGTCCGGCAGCCGATGAGCGATGCCCTTGTGGCAGTCGATGCAGGTTCGATCGCCGCTGGCGAGGGCCGTCGAATGCTGGTTCACGGCCCGCTGGCTCTGCCAGGTGAAATCCATGTATTCGAACTCGTGGCAGTTGCGGCACTCGAGGGAATCGTTCGCTTTCAGCCGCGCCCACTCGTGCTCCGCCAGCAGCCGACGTCGAGCCTCGAACTTTTCCGGGGTATCGATGGTGCCCACGATCCAGGCAAAAACTTCCTTCGAGGCCTGCATTTTGCGGGCGATTTTGTCGGTCCAGTCGTGGGGCACGTGGCAGGAAGAGCAGATGGCGCGCACGCCGGAGCGGTTCGTAAAGTGGATCGTACTCTGCAGCTCTTCGTAGATGTTCTGATGGCAGCTGATACAGAAGGGCTCCGTGTTGGTCGCCTCCATGGCCGTATTGAAGCCACCCCAGAACATGATGCCCATGATGAAGCCGCCGAGAGAGAGGAAGCCGATGCTGTAGTGCGCGCTTGGCGTCCGCATGGTCCGCAAGTAGCGCAGCAACCATTCCTTCATGCTCAGTGGCCCCCGCTCTGAGCGCGACTGAGTAGCTCATCGACGTCGACGAACTCGTTTTCCAGCAGCGGCCGCGCCTCGGTCTGCGTGACGTGGCACTGCTGGCAGAAGTAGCGACGTGGCGAGATGCTCGCCAGGAAGTTGCCGTCCCGATCCATGTAGTGGGTCACACTCACCATGGTCGCCTGACTGTCGGCCATGGCCTTGCGGCTGTGGCAGGACATGCAGGTGTTCACGTTCCTGTCCACCTGATAGCCGTCGATCTTGTGCGGGATCATGGGCGGCTGCATCGGGTAGTTGCGGCGGGGCTTCACGTCGCTGTTGACCGTGCGCCCGATCATGGGCGGCTGCGCCTCTTCGTCGATGGGCACACTGCGGAGCGTGGCGATGTTGTCATTGCCATGGGCGAGGGCTGCTATCGCGGCCGCGACGAGACTGGCGATGAGGATCAGGACGAATCTGCTCATGGTCTGCTCCTCACGCCCGTTCGATGCGACAGGCGCATTTCTTGAAATCCGTTTCCTTCGACAATGGGTCTGTGGCGTCGAGGGTCACTTTATTGATGAGCTGACTCGCATCGAACCAGGGAACGAATACGAGGCCTTGCGGCGGCTTGTTGCGTCCCCGCGTTTCCACGCGGGTGCGGATCTCGCCGCGGCGGGAGATCACGCGAACCTCGTCGCCACGGCGAAGCTTGCGCTGCCGGGCGTCTTCCGGGTGCATGTAGACAACGGCGTTCGGGTAGGCGCGGTGCAGTTCCGGCACCCGTCGGGTCATGGAGCCCGAATGCCAGTGTTCGATCACCCGACCGGTGGACAGCCAGAGGTCGTATTCGTCGTCCGGGGCTTCCGCCGCCGGTTCGTAGGGCAGGGCAAAGATCACCGCTTTGCCGTCCGGCTTGCCATAAAAATCCCAGTCCGTGCCTTCCCGGGCATAGGGGTCTGATCCCTCCTTGAAGCGCCAGCGGGTCTCCTTGCCGTCTACCACCGGCCAGCGCAGGCCGCGGGTTTCGTGATAGCTGTCGAAGGGAGCGAGGTCGTGGGCTTTGCCGCGGCCGAAAGCCGCGTATTCCTCGAAGAGACCTTTCTGCACGTAGAAGCCGAAAGCCTCGGACTCGTGGTTGTGGAAACCCTCTTCGATGTCCGAAACCGGAAAGCGGTCCACCTGACCGTTGGCGAAGAGCACGTCGAAGAGCGTTTTGCCCTTGTAGTCGGGATTGGCGTCGAGGATCTCTGCCGGCCAGACCTCGTCGGTGGTGAAACGCCTGGAAAACTCCATGAGCTGCCAGAGATCGGACTGGGATTCGCCGGGGGCATCAACCATCTGGTGCCAGAACTGGGTGCGGCGTTCCGCATTGCCGTAGGCGCCTTCCTTTTCTACCCACATGGCCGTGGGCAGGATCAGGTCGGCAGCCTGCGCTGTAACCGTCGGATAGGCGTCCGAGACCACGATGAAGTTGTCCGGGTTGCGGTAGCCCGGCAGGGTTTCCTCCATGAGGTTCGGTGCCGCCTGAACGTTGTTGTTCACCTGCACCCAGTAAGCGTTGATTTTGCTGTCTTTCAGGTCCCGGTTCTGCTGCACGGCGTGGGAGCCGACCCAGTCCGGCAGCAGGCCCTCTGGTAGCTTCCACTTCTTTTCCGCGATGGTCCGGTGTTCGGGATTGTTGACCACCATGTCTGCTGGCAGACGATGCGCGAATGTGCCGACTTCGCGCGCCGTTCCGCAGGCGGAAGGCTGGCCGGTGAGCGAGAAGGGGCTGTTGCCCGGCTCGGAGATCTTGCCGGTGAGTAGGTGCACGTTGTAAATCATGTTGTTCACCCACACACCGCGGGTGTGCTGATTCACGCCCATGGTCCAGAGCGACATGACCTTGCGGTTCGGATCGGCATACAGCTCGGCGAGTTCCTCGAGCCGATGCGCCGGAACCCCGGTGAGCTCCGCGACGGTGTCGACGTCGTAGTCGCTCACGAACTTCGCGAACTCATCGAAACTCATGGGCTCGGAGGCGCCAGCGGTCTTCACGTTTGCCGCCTTCTGCTCGAGTGGATGTTCCGGCCGCAGGCCATAGCCGATGTCGGCGGTGCCGCGACGGAAATTCACGTGCGCGCCGACGAAGTCCCGGTTGACCCGGTTCGTTGAGATGATGTGGTGAGCGATGTAGTTGAGGATCGCCAGATCCGTCTGTGGTTCGAAGACGATGGGAATGTCGGCGAGTTCGAAGCTCCGATGCTGGTAGGTGGACATCACACACACCTTTACGTGCGGGTGCGACAGGCGCCGGTCGGTCAGACGGGTCCAGAGGATCGGGTGCATCTCGGCCATGTTCGAGCCCCAGAGCACGAAAGCATCGGCGTTCTCGAAATCGTCGTAGCAGCCCATGGGCTCGTCGATGCCGAAAGTGCGCATGAAACCGACCACGGCGGAGGCCATGCAGTGGCGGGCGTTCGGATCGATGTTGTTCGACAGAAAGCCGGCTTTGAAGAGCTTCGCGGCAGCGTAGCCCTCCCAGACCGTCCACTGACCGGAGCCGAACATGCCGACGCCACGGGGACCTTTCTCTTTCAGGGCGGCCTTGAACTTTTCCGCCATGACGTCGAAGGCCACCTCCCAGCTCACCGGGGTGAATTCACCTTCCTTGTCGTACCTGCCGTCGCGCATCCGCAGCAGCGGCTCCCGGAGCCGGTCCTCGCCGTACATGATTTTCGACAGGAAGTAGCCCTTCACACAGGCGAGACCTTTGTTCACCTCGGAATTGATGTCGGCGTGGGTGGCGACGACCCGGTTGTCCCGAACGGCAACGTTCATGCCGCAGCCCGTGCCGCAGAAACGGCAGGGTGCCTTAGCCCACTTCAGCGCGTTGTCGGTCGCGATCACGTTGCTCGCCGAGGCGCTCCTGCTCATACCGGCGGCGGCAACGGCCGTGGTGATGGCCTGATTGCGGATGAACTCTCTGCGGGTGGAAGCCATGCTCTGGGCCCTCAGTTGTCGATCTGGTGAAAAACGAAGCTGGTGCTGACGACGGCGGGGAGTTCTTCGATGGCTCTAATGGAACGCATGAGGCGTGCCTCGTCGGGGCCCTCGATGAGGGCGACGAGTTTGCCGCTCGCCTCCCGTTCGGGGACGCTGCAGTCGTCGAGCGCGTCGATGGCGGCGGCGGTGTCCGCGAGGGACTCCGGGCGGCAGTGCACAACCAGGCTGGCGATGTGCCAGGCCTCCGCGTCTGCCGTCTCTTTGTTGACGTGACGCATGTCAGTGGGTGCCCGGCAGGCCCCAGATGAGCTGGCTCATCCAGACAGAGAATCCGTAGCCGCCGACGATGGCAACGGCCAGGATCGGGCCCAGAAACACGACCAGAAAAATGAAGGCACGGCGCTCCGTGCGCTTGCTGCTTTGCAACGCGATTTCCCTCCGAATCACGGACCGGGCTGATCCGCTTTCTCCCCACGGAGGAAGGGGTTCCCTCCGCACCCCGTCGAGCATAGTGATTTCTGCTGGTCGTTCAATGTCGCTTTCGCGACGCCCCTCGGGCGAGCGGATTGCGGTGCAGCGGAAGTCAGGGAGAACCGGTAGACTCCCCCCGCAAAGAGGGTCAGAGGAGGGGTGCCGTCATGGCGGAAACACCATCGGAAATGGAGGGGAGACGCGTTCGCGACGTGTTCTCGCGGGAGCTTGTCGAGTCGTTGATTCGTGTCGCGGTGATTCTGCTCCTCGTGGTTTTCTCCTATCGGATTTTCTCGCCCTTTGTCGGGCTCATGCTCTGGGCGCTGATCCTCGCGGTGGCGCTCTATCCGCTACAGCAGAAGTTGACCAGGGCGCTCGGTGGACGGAACGCCACGTCGGCTACCCTCATCGTCGTGCTGGGTCTGCTGCTCATCGGCGTGCCGACCGTCAATCTCGGGAGCACCTTTGCATCGGACATCTACGAGCTCTACGGGAACTTCGAGAACAACAGCGTCGAGATCCCGCCGCCGAATCCGTCCGTTGCGGAATGGCCGGTGGTCGGCGAACGTCTCTCCGAGATCTGGACGCGCGCCGCCACGGATCTGCCGGCCCTTATGGAAGAAATGCAGCCGCAGTTGGGCGAACTGGCCGTTAAGCTCCTGAGTCTTGCCGCCAGCACCATGGGATCCGTGCTGATGTTTCTCGGCGCGCTGATCGTCGCCGGTATCATGATGGCCTATGGCGAGTCCGGCAGTGCCGCCATGGGTCGCATCTTCAATCGCTTTGCAGGCCCCCTGAAAGGTCCCGATCTGCACAGCCTTTCGACAGCCACGATCCGCTCGGTGGCAACCGGCGTCATCGGCGTCGCCTTTATCCAGGCGCTGCTGCTTGGCATTGGCTTCGCCCTGGCGGGCATTCCCGCGGCTGGCATCCTCGCTGTGGTGACCCTGCTCGTCGGTATCGTTCAGCTGCCTGCGGCGCTCATCTCCTTTCCGGCCATCGCCTATGTCTGGTACGCGGGTGACAGCACGGTGATGAATGTCGTCTGGACCGTTTATCTCTTTGCTGCGGGGCTTGCGGACAACGTTCTCAAGCCGTTGCTCCTCGGCCGGGGTATTGCCGTGCCCATGCCGGTGGTGCTCATCGGCGCCCTGGGCGGTATGGCGGGCGCTGGGATGGTCGGGCTTTTCCTGGGTGCCGTACTGCTTGGTGTCGGCTATCAGATCTTCATGGACTGGGTCGACAACGACCCCGAAGCCGTCGATCAGCCAGCGACGTCCGGCTCAGGCGCCGAGCAGGAGCCTGCCGCGGGCGGCTGAGACCGGGGTGCGGGAGCGGTTTCAGTCAGGGCGCGGGTCAGCGCGACGCGCTGCGCTGACCGTTGTGCTGTTCGTCCTCACGGGCTGCACAACGCTCGGCCCGGACTACGAGGAACCGGCGGTCAGCTGGCTCGACGACTGGCAGACGGATCTCTACGGTCAGGTGGTCGACCCGGAAAAGCAGCAGGCCGCGGATCTCGCTTTCTGGTGGCAGCTTTTCGACGATCCGGTCCTGAACGGCCTGATCGATACGGTGAAGCGCAACAACCTGACCCTGCAGGTGGCCGGGCTGCGCATTCTCGAAAGCCGGGCCGTGCTTGGCATCGCGGGCGCGGCCCGTTACCCGCAGCTGCAGCAGGTCACCGGTGCCGTGACCTATGTAAACAGTCAGGAACACGGTAGCGGCGCCAGCGACGGCGATGGTGGGGTCACCGCCTATCAGGGCAACTTCAATCTCGGTTGGGAACTCGATTTCTGGGGGCGTTTCCGCCGCGGCATCGAGTCTGCGGATGCGGCTTATTTTGCCTCCGTGGCAAGCCATCAGGATGTGCAGGTATTGCTCAGTGCACAGGCCGCGGACCTTTACTACGCCTATCTGACGACTCTGTTGCGGATTGAAATTGCCCGGCGTAATGCCGACATCCAGCGCCGCAGCCTCGAGATCACCCAGCAGCTGTTCGATGGCGGTCAGAACTCGGAACTCGACGTGCAGCAGGCGCGCACGCAGTACCTTGGCACCCTGTCGACGATTCCCTCCCTGGAGATCACCCTGGCCAACGTGCGTAATGCGTTGGCGGCGCTGCTCGGCCGTCCCCCGGGGGAGATCACGGAGCTTGCCGGTCTGCCGCAGAATCTGCCGAGCGTGGATCCCATCGAGCTGGCTGGTTTTCCCGCGGCGCTGCTGACCCGCCGGCCGGACATCCGCGCCGCTGCCTGGCAGGTTGCGGCGCAGTCGGCGCAGATCGGCATTGCCCGCGCCGACTACTACCCGGCCATCTCACTCGTCGGCACTCTGGGCTGGTCCGGCTCCGACGTCGACGGAGCCCCTGATGTGAGCAACGTCGGTTTCGGGCCGGCGTTTACCTGGAACGTCTTCGACTATGGTCGGATCAGAAACAACGTCCGTCTTCAGGACGCGCGTCTGGAGCAGCTCATCACCCTGTTTCAGGACCAGGTGCTGCAGGCGGCCCGGGAGATCGACGATGCGGCAATTGCCGTTGTCAAAACTCGGGAACGGCAGGAAGTGCTCACAGCCTCCGCGGCTTCCGCGCAGCGGGCCCTCGATCTCGCCAATACCCGCTACCGGGAAGGCTACTCGGACTTCCAGCGGGTGCTCGATGCGCAGCGCGCCTTCTTCAACGCCACGGAGCAGGAGCTGGTCAATCAGGGGAATCACATCGCCGCCATCATTGGCTTTTACAAGGCCGTTGGCGGCGGTTGGTCGGCCATGAGTCTGGAAGAAATGTTGCCGGAGTCGGTCCGGGAGCGCATGACGACGCGCACGAACTGGGGTGAGCTGCTCGATGAGCCGGTCCCCGACATCTATCAGCAAGGATCCGCCAGCCAATGAACGACAAGCGTAGCAACGCCCCCGAAGACGAGGCGCTGGCGGCTCAGGCAGAGAGGGAAAGCGACGCCGGTGACTCCGCCGCGTCGCAGGCGGAAGCTGCCTCCGCGGCGGAAGCTTCCGTGCGCCGGGGCGGCAGGGTTCTTACGCTGATCATTGTTCTGAGTCTCAGCTGGTACCTGCTTGCGGACCGATTCACGCCCTACACCTCCCAGGCTCGAGTGTCCGGCTATGTGATCGGTGTGGCGCCGAAAGTTGCCGGACTGGTCACGGCCGTGTACGTGGAGAACAATCGGCTCGTGGAGGAAGGCGACCGGCTCTTCGAGATTGATCGGGCTCAGTACGAGATCGCCGTTGCCAAGGCGCGCTCGGATCTCGAGAACGCCCGGCGGCAGGTCGAAGCCGGCGGTGCCGCCGTGGAAGCAGCCCGGGCAAGCCTGAGTGCGGCGCGGGCCAACGAGTTGAAAGCGCGCCAGGACTTCAATCGCCTGCAGCGCCTTTACGAAGAAGATCCCGGCACCATCTCCACCCGGCGTCTCGAGGTTTCCCGGGCGAGTCTCGACCAGGCAGAAGCCCGGGTAACCGGCGCTCAGGCCGACATCGAGCGCGCCATCGAGCAGATGGGAGGCGAGGATAGGGCCGAGAATGCCATCCTCCTGGCTGCTCTGGCAGCCGTGGACAAAGCCGAGCTGGATCTGGCCAACACGGAGGTTGTTGCAGCCTCGAGGGGGATCATTACTGATCTCCGCGCAGACGTCGGCCAGTTTGCCGGTACCGGCAGCCCGGTCATGACGCTCGTGGCGACTCACGATCTCTGGGTGAGCGCCGAGTTTACGGAAAACAATCTGGGCCATGTGACCCAGGGTACGGAAGTGGAAATCCTCTTCGATGCGGTGCCCGGTGCGGTGTTTCCGGGTCGCGTGAGCAGCATCGGAATCGGCGTGGATTCGGGGCAGGGACACCCGGCCGGGACC
Source organism: Pseudomonadales bacterium (assembly GCA_965230005.1). Lineage (GTDB taxonomy): Bacteria > Pseudomonadota > Gammaproteobacteria > Pseudomonadales > Azotimanducaceae > SZUA-309. The sequence continues at coordinate 2,333,557 of OZ245934.1, read as the reverse complement.
TTGCCGACCATTCAGAACAACCGCGACTGGTTACGTCAGTCGCAGCGTTTTCCCGTCATCGTGCATTTTGAGCTGCCGGCAGACAGTGCGCTCGCCGCGCAGGTCCGCATCGGCGGTCAGGCCTCCGTGGTGGCTTACAGCGAGGGCGCCACGCTCCTGAAACTGCTCGGTCAGGCACACATTCGCCTCATGAGCTGGCTCTCCTATGCCTACTGAGGCGGCAGCACGCCCTTTCTTCTTAACAACGCCCGCCCTTCCGGTCGGGGCACGGCGCGTGTTCCGGCTGAGCCTGACGACATCCTTTGCGCTTGCCATCGGCTACGGTCTGGGTCTGTCCATTCCTTTTCTGGCACCGATCTTTGCACTCATGCTCACGGCGCCACCGGGGGCGCCCATGGGGGCGAAGGCGCTCCTTGGGCTGTCGCTGGTGGTGTGCCTGACAACCGGCGTGGGCCTGCTGCTCATTCCACTTCTCGAGCACTACGCCTTCGCCGGGGTGCTGCTCGTGGCCGTGGGCATCTTTGCTGCGAGCCATGTGACGGTGAATCTCGGCAAAGGCCTCGTCGGAGCGCTGCTGACCGTGGGCGTTACGCTCATTGCCGCGGCGGGAACCCTGAGCTACAGCCTGGCCACGGCCGTGATCGTGGCGCTCGTTGGCGGCATCGTGCTGGCGGTGGTGTGTCACTGGTGTATCTATCCGTTCTTTCCGGAGGACGCCGCGCCACCCCCGCCACCGATGGTGGATTCGGAGCAGAGCGCCTGGCTCGCACTGCGTGCCACGCTCGTTGTGTTGCCGGCCTTTCTGCTGACGCTGACGAATCCCTCTGCCTACCTGCCGATCATCATGAAGTCCGTCTCCCTCGGTCAGCAGACGTCGGCCATGGGAACCCGGGACGCGGCCCGGGAACTCCTTGGCTCGACATTCCTCGGCGGTTGTTTCGCCATCGCCTTCTGGGTGCTGCTGGGGCTCTCGACGAATCTCTGGTTCTTCTTTCTGTGGGTGCTGCTTTTTTCCGGTTACGCCACCAGCCGCTTCTACGGCGTCCGGCCGAGTCGCTACCCGCCGTCTTTCTGGCTCAATGTGCTGGTGACGATGCTGATTCTGCTGGGCAGTGCGGTGCAGGACAGCGCCAACGGCAAAGACGTTTATCAGGCTTTCGCGGTGCGGATGGGATTGTTTGTGGCGGTAACCGTGTATGCCTGGTTCGCCGTCGTGACCCTCGACTACTGGCGGCATCGGCGGCAGGCCTAGGGAGCAGCGGCTAGGCTTCGGGTTGGCCGATACCCTCGTCGCAGCTACGCCGCAAGCAGCGACTGAACCTCTTCGATGTCCTGACCCGCTTCGTCGAGCATCACCAGGCTCATGTGCGGTGAGAGCTCGCCAAGAGGCAGTTTGTCGTAGGCGGTGACCTGATCTATGCGGGGCACCTTGTGCATGCGCGGGGTGCCGATATAGCTGTGGAGCCTTGCCATCAGCACCAGATCGGCGAGATCAACGGGCGCCTTCGGGTCGTGGTCCCAGGCGTCCCGACGACGCGCTACTTCCACGTAGCGTTCGTCGAAGCCCCATTCCGCAAGCAGCAGGGCGCCGATCTGCGGTGTCAGCCTGGAGACCGCTTCCTTGAGCTCGGCTTTTTCGAGGGTCACGTTGCTCTGCTTTTCGATCCGGTGCAGGAGCGGCAGCGCGCCGATTTCCTGCAGCAGTCCGGCGAGCATGGCGCTGTGTGGATCGAAGCCGCGGCATTTGCTGGCGAGGACGGCGCTGATGGACGCGACCTTCACACTCTGCCGCCAGACGTCCGCGAGGAGCTCGCGGATCAGCTTCGAACGACTCATATACATGCTGCGCAGGATGTAGCTCGTGACCAGGTTGCTGGTGCCGTCGAGGCCGAAACAGCGTACGGCGCTCGTGAGATTCTCCGCGGGCACCCGGGTTCGATAGAGCGGGCTGTTGGCGATACGGACGAGGTGGGCGGACAGGCCTGGATCGGCCTGGATGATCCGCACGACGGTGTTCAGGTCGTTCTGCTCGTCACTCACGGCTCGCCGCACCTTCATGGCAACGTCCGGCAGCCCCGGCAGCTGCGCCTCCCCGGAAGTGATTTCCCGGTACACCTGAAAGTAAACGCCGTTGATGGACATGCCGTGCTGCTCGTCTGGCCTCGATAAAGGTGAGTTTGCCAGCCTGTTATCGGCGGGGTGGGAGCGACCTTTAGGCAGTGGCGCGGGGGTCCAGGGCATCCTGCAGGCCGTCGCCGAGAAAGTTGAAGCTGATCACGGTCAGAAGGATCAGCAGTCCCGGGTAAACGGCCAGCATGGGTGCCTCCCAGATCGTCTCCTGCGCATTCGTGAGCATCGCGCCCCAGCTCGCCATGGGTGGTTGAATACCCAGGCCCAGGAAGCTCAGGGTGGACTCCAGGAGAATCACCGCACCGACGGAAAGCGTCACAGCGACGATGATCGAGGAGATGAGATTCGGCAGGATGTGGCGGAACATGATGCCGAGGTGGCTGCCACCCGCACCGATGGCAGCATAAACGAAGTCGCGTTCCTTCAGACTGAGCGTTGCGCCCCGCACGAGACGTGCCACGGTCGTCCAGCCGAGCAGGGCGACGATCGCGACGATGCGGAAGAAGCTCACGTGCTCCGACTGGGCGATGCTTTCCGGGAGGCCGAGTTTGGACAGGTCGAGGGCGGCGAGCACGATGAGCACAGGCAGGGCCGGCAGGGCCAGGACACTGTCCGTCGTGCGCATGAGCAGCGCATCGAGACGGCCACCGAAGTAGCCGGCCGAGAGGCCGATCACCGTGCCGATCGTGGCGGCGACCAGAGCCGCCGTCAGACCCACGAACATGGAGACCTGACCACCGTAGATGAGCCGGGCGAGGACGTCGCGCCCGAGTTCGTCGGTGCCGAGCCAGTGGTCGGCTGACGGTGGCGCCGTGCGATTCATCAGATTGACCAGATTCGGATCCACCCCCAGCAGCGCCGTGATTGGATCCGCCAGCAGGGCGATGAGCGCGAGAATGATCAGCAGGCCGAGGCTCACCATAGCGAGCGTGTGCCGCTTCAGGCGCTTCATGGCCAGGCGGGTGGGCGAATTGGCACTCACTGCTTCTCTCCGAGCTTGATGCGCGGGTCCAGCCAGGCATAGGTCAGATCGGCGAGGAGATTGCCGGTCAGCACCAGTCCCGTCGCCAGCATCAGCGACAGCAGTGCCAGGTTGTAGTCATTGCCCATGATCGCGTCGAAGATCAGCCGCCCCATGCCCGGCCAGGCATAGATGGTCTCGACGATCAGGGCGCCGGAGAAGAGAAAGCCGAAGTCCAGCGCCAGAACGGTGACAAAGGGAATGAGCGCGTTGCGCAGGCCATGGCGCCAGATCACCCGGGCAGCGCTGGCGCCTTTTGCCCGGGCCGTGCGGATATAGTCCTGGCGGAGCACCTCGATCATCGCCGAGCGCACGTAGCGGGCGTGACTGCCGATGCTCGTCATGGTCAGTGTTGCCGCTGGCAGGATCAGATAGCGGAGCTGCTCGCTCAAAGGTGCTCCTTCCGGAGCGATGCCCCCGGCCGGCAGCCACCCGAGGATCACGGCGAATGCCATCATGAGCATGAGCCCGAGCCAGAACTGGGGTATCGAGATGCCGGCGAAGGCGAACAGGTTGACGCTGTAGTCGAGAATCGACCGCTGCCGGTAGGCGGCGATGACGCCGAGCGGCACGGCAACGCAGACGGAGATGGTCAACGCGGTCACAAGCAGCTTCACGGAATTGCCGAGGGCCGGCAGGAGAATGAGCTCAACGGGCTGGTTATAGAGGCGTGAGTAACCGAAGTCGCCGCCGAAGGCTGCCGTGAGCCAGTTCCAGTAGCGCTCGTAGACGGGCACGTCGAGGCCGTAGAGGGAGCGCAGATAGGCGGCGTCCTCGGCGGTCATGTACGGGTCGGCGCTGATCATCATGTCGATCGGGTCGCCTGGCATCAGGCCGATGAGCGAATAGATGACGAAGGACATCACTGCCAGCACGAGCAGCGATTGTCCGAGGCGGCGGCTGATGTAGCCGGTCACGGTATCGCCTCCGGGTGGTGACAGGCGATCAGATGCCGAGCGTCGTCGCGCCGTGGACGCAGTGGTGGCGTTTCCGCCCGGCAATGGTCCGTTGCCAGGGGACAGCGGGGATGAAAGTGACAGCCGCTCGGTGGCTCCGCAGGGCTTGGCGGATCGCCAGAGAGAATCCGCCCCGTGCGGCGTTTGCCGGCCCGGATCGTTGGCACGGAATCCAGCAGAGCCCGGGTGTAGGGATGTTTCGGCGCCTCGAAGAGGGCGTCCCGCCCGGCGAGCTCGACGATATTGCCGAGATACATCACGGCCACCCGGTCCGCGATGTGATGCACAACGGCCAGATCATGGCTGATGAAGAGATAGGCGAGCTTGAAGCGTTCCTTGAGGTCCGCCATGAGGTTGAGGATCTGGCTCTGCACGGAAACGTCGAGGGCCGAGACGGGCTCGTCCGCAACGACGAAGCCGGGATTCAGCGCCAGCGCCCGGGCGATGGTGATCCGTTGCCGCTGGCCGCCGCTGAACTCGTGCGGGTAGCGGTCGAGGGTGTCGGGCGGCATGCCGACGGCGTCCAGCAGTTCCCGGGCTCGATGGAGGCGCTCAGCCCGCGTGCCTTCCCGGTAGTTCGCCAGCGGTTCCGTGAGAATCGCGCCGATGGTGTGGCGCGGATTCATGCTCGAGACCGGGTCCTGAAAAATCATCTGTACCTGGCGGCGGAGCGGCTTCAGCTCCCGGGCCTTGAGGTGACTCACGTCAGCACCCGCGAGGCTCAGAGTGCCGCTCGTCGGGGGCAGCAGCAGGCTCAGCATGCGGCCGAGGGTCGTCTTGCCGCTGCCACTTTCACCCACCAGCGCAAGCGTTTCGCCAGCCTGGATGGTCAGGTCGATACTGCCAACGGCGGCGACGGGCCCGAACCGGCGACCCAGTCCTTCAGCGGTGACGAGCGGTGCCTCGACGGTCATGGCGCGTCCAGCCTCAGGCAGGCGGCCGTGTGACCGTGCCCGCGCGCAACGAGCGAAGGCTGAGTTTCCCGACAGCCTTCCGCGGCCCGGGGGCAGCGCGACTGGAAGTAACAGCCCGGGCCCCGCTCCCGCGGATCCGGCACGCGGCCGGCGATGGCAGGGAGTCGATCGACGAGACGTTCGAGCCGGGGCGTCGTTGCCAGGAGTGCTTGTGTGTAGGGGTGCTCCGGCCGTTCGAGCACGTCTGCGGCCGTCCCCTGCTCGGCGATGCGACCCGCGTACATCACGGCGATCCGATCGGCCATCTGGGAAACCACGCCGAAGTCGTGGCTGATGAAGAGAATGGCCGTCCCTAGTCGTTCCTGGAGGTCGTGCATGAGGTCGAGAATCTGTGCCTGAATCGTCACGTCGAGGGCCGTGGTCGGCTCGTCGGCAATGAGCAGGGCCGGTTCGCAGGCCAGTGCCATGGCGATGAGCACCCGCTGCCGCATACCGCCGGAAAGCTCATGCGGATAGGCCCGGGCCCGGGCGCCGGGATCCGGGATACCGACGCTTGCGAGGAGCTCAATGGCCTGGGACCGGGCGCTCACCTTGTCGACGTCGCGGTGCAGCAGCAGCGCTTCGGCGAGCTGTGCCCCCACGGTGAAGACCGGGTTCAGGGCACTCATGGGCTCCTGAAAAATCATGGAGATCCGGTTGCCGCGGAGCTGCTGCAGGCGTGGCTCACCGAGGGTCAGCAGATCCTGGTCTTCGAAAACGACGGAGCCGCCGCTGATGCGACCCGCGGGCGGCAGGAGTTGCATGATCGCCGAAGCGACCAGGGACTTTCCGCAGCCGCTTTCGCCGACGAGCGCCAACGTTTCCCCACGCCCGAGTTCGAAGCTCAGGGCTTCGACGACGCTCACATAGCCGTCGTCGCCGTCGAAACCGATGTGCAGGTCGTCGAGGACCAGCAGTGGATTGCTCAGCGCCTTACTCCCACAACCCGCGTCTTCCGCGCAGAGCGCCAGGGCGCCGCTACTGCCGACGCCACTCTTCGATCCAGAGCGTGCTCTGCATGTAGTGACCCGTGGGTCGCACGCCTTTCAGCCAGGTCGGCAGAATGTAGGCGTTGGCGCGGAACATGAGTGGCAGGGAGTGGGCTTCTTCGATGTAGATTTCCTGTACTTCGCGCCACAGAGGCAGACGCTCCTCGAGCGTGAGCGTGTTCTCCAGGGCTACGATCAGTTCGTCCATTCGCGCCATGGAGAAACCGGTGTAGTTCTGACCGGAAAAATTGTTCTCGGGGCTCGGAATACGCTGCGAGTGCATGATGGCTCGCGGTACCGGTTCCGGCGCCTGGGACCAGGCGTACATGGCCATCCCCGTGAACTTCCGCTCGGACAGAGATTGGGCAAACAGGACCCGGGGTGTTTCGTTGCGAATCCGGATGTCGAAGCCCGCCAGGCGCCACTGGGCCTGCAGCACCTGGGCCGTGAGTTCGCGGGTCTTGTCCCCGGCCGTGGTATTGAACTCGATCGTCAGCGGCTCGCCGGCCGCGTTCACCCGTACGTCAGAACCGTCAGGCAGCGTCCAGCCCGCTTCCTCCAGCAGCGCGACGGCTTTGTCGAGGCTGTGCTCGTAGCGGGGGATGTCGTCGAAATGAACCGCGTCTTCCGGCGGGATCGGCGAGTGCGCGACGAGCTGCTTGCCTTCGAAGAGCTGATCCACGAGAGCCTGCCGGTCCAGGGCATAGAGGAGTGCCTGGCGAACGCGTTTGTCTGCCAGGATGGGGTTATCCAGGCGCAGATCGATGTGTTCGTAGAGCGAGCCTGACTGGTAGAGGATGGTGTACTCGTCGCCGTGGCGCTTCTCGAAAGACAGCGCCTGATCGACCTGCATGCCGAGTTCACCGGCTATCATGTCGATGGTCCCGGAGAGCAGATTGGCTTCCAGGGTGGTGGTTTTCTCGATAACGCGGATGACGATCTCGTCGAAGTAGGGCGTCTCGCCGTACCAGTGCGGGTTCCGTGTGAGCGTTATCTGGGCGCCGCGCTGCACGTCGCTGATCAGGTAGGGACCGTAGTAGAGGCCAGGGTTGGTCGGATTGGAATCGTAGGTGTTTCTGCGCCGGTACTCTTCCGGCGCTGCTTCGAAGATGGGTCGTTCGATATGGCTGGGGAGCAGAATGAACAGCGGCATGGTGGCATAGAGGAAGGTGCGACGATCCTGATGGATCGTGAAGGTCCGTTCATCGATGACGTCCAGGGCGTAGGCGGCGCGGTAGAACTCACGTCCATTGGTACCGCTCATGGGGTGCCGGCCCACTTCCCAGGTGAACTTCACGTCTTGTGTCGTCACCGGTGTGCCATCTCCCCAGGTGACGCCTTCGGGGATGGACATGGTGACCGCCATGCCGGGTTTGCCGTCCGGGGTTTCTTCGAGGACGGCGAGGCCGTTCTCGAGCGTCGGTAACTCTTCGCAGAGTTTGCAGGCGTTCTGCCAGTCGTGGTTGTAGTGCGTCAGGGGCCGCATGGTCATGGCCAGGACGTAGGATTTAGCGACCAGATTTTCGATGTTGGGATGCCAGGTGGACGGGTACTGGGCCATGCCGATGGTGAGCCGCTTCGGCCCCTCCGGCGCAGCTTCGTCCTCGCCCGCCGCGCTCGAGGTGGCCTGCTCCTGGCCGCAGCCGCCCAGTGCGACAAGACAGAGCACGGTGGCCGCCAGCCAGGCGGCACGGGATTGGGACGGGTTGTTCAAGATCTCCTCCGAAGCCGGGTACTGCTTTGTTGTGTTTGCTCTCGTTCCCGGAACCGCATTATGCGGGAAAGATCCGCGAACGGTAGAATTAGAATTGACTTCAGGGGAGGGCGAAGATGGCTGAAAGCAAGGGACAGGTCGTCCGGCAAACGGCCGCGCAGGGCTACCCGCTCGCGGGTTTGAAGGTGCTCGACTTCTCACGGGTGCTCGCAGGGCCTTTTGCAGGGCGTATGCTCGCAGACCTTGGCGCCGACGTGGTCAAGGTGGAGCCGCCGGACGGCGACGTGACTCGCCTCTGGGGCCGGGTCGCGGGGGGTATCCCGGGTTATTATCACCAGCAGAATGCCGGTAAGCGGAATCTCTGCATTGATCTGCGAGCGGCTGGGGCCCGTGAACTCGTGCACCGTCTGGTCGCCGAGGCAGACGTGCTGATCGAAAACTACCGGCCGGATGTCATGGGCCGCCTCGGCATCGGCTGGACCGATCTCAAGGGCGTCAATCCGCGGCTCATCATGCTGTCCATATCCGGCTTCGGTCATGGCGGGCCGGAAAGCCATCGTCCGGCCTATGCCCCGATCGTCCATGCGGAAACGGGCCTCATGGACCGCCAGGCCCGACGTGGAGACATTCCCTTCAAAGACCTGCCGTTATCCGTGGCGGATACTAACGCGTCGCTGCACGGTCTGGTCGGGCTGCTTGCTGCGGTAATCCAGCGCCAGCAGACCGGGCTCGGCCAGCACGTCGACATCGCCATGATCGATGCCACCATCGCCACCGATGACCAGATTCACTACGACCTCGAGGACTCCGAGGCCACCGGGCCCCTGCCGAACGACACCTGGGAAACCGGCGCAGGTCCGATTCTCGTCTCCGCGGATATCCGTTATCTCTGGAAGCTGCTGGTCACCGAGTTCGGCCTCGAGGATGGCCTGGATGCAGCAGCGGGCCTCGAGGCCAAGATCGACGCGCGCCGGGCAGTCATTGCCGAATTCATGGTGTCGCTGGACAGCTGGGATGCCGTGGAGGCAGCCATGGCGCGAATGAACCTGGCCTGGGGTCAGGTTCGCAATGCCGCGACCATGACGGAGCAGCCAACGGTGCAGGCCCGGGGGAGCATCGTCGAGATCGATGATCGAGCGGGGGGAACACGGCCCGTGCCCCAATCTCCCTATCGGTTCTCACTGGCGACGAGCGGCGTGCGCGGGCCGGCACCCCATCGTGGGGAACACAATCGACGGGTTCTCACCGAGTGGCTCGAGATGCATGAGGACGAAGTCGCCCGACTCGAAACGGCAGGTGTGCTTCAGGCGGACGAGCTGGCAGCGGATCCTTGAGCTGCGGCTACTCGCAGGCGCCGGCGATCCAGCCGGTCACAGCGCTGTCGCTGCAGGCCGAGCACCCGTTCGAATAGGTTTTTGTGCCGCCACCGTCGAGACTCCCGCAGACCGGGTTGTAATCCATGGTGCAGAACTCCGGCCTTGGCTCAGTGCACAGGGTCAGAGCAGCCGTGACCGGTGCCGCAGCGCCTGACTCGGGCGGTTCCTGCTGGGCTTCATTGTTGTTGCAGCCCACTGTGGTCAGGAGCACGGTCAACAGGAACGGCACGATCAGACGCGGTGAGTGCCTGCGGTGCGGCGACGTAAACTGCCTGGAAGCGTTGCTCGGGCTGTTGGGTGCCATGGTCTTGTGTTTCCTCCTGGGCTCCAAGCCATAATGATCCAAGGCAGAACCGGAAGGGAAGGGGAATCATGGCGACGGTCACGAGCGGCGGCACGGAGATCTACTACGAGACGCAAGGGGAAGGCGACGCCATTCTTTTTGCCCACGGTGCCGGGGGGAATGCGGGTATCTGGTTTGAGCAGGTCGCCGCCTTCAGCGACCGCTATCAGTGTATCGCCTTCGATCACCGGACCTTTGCCCGCACCCCGGCGGATCCCGCAAGCATCAACCCCGCACAGTTCCGGGACGATGCGCTGGCAGTGCTTGATGCGTGCGGGGTCGAGCGCGCGCATCTCGTGGCCCAGTCCATGGGTGGCTGGGCCTGTCTGCGCCTGGCGCTTGATCAACCGGAGCGGGTGCGCTCCCTGCTCATGAGCTGCACCCCGGGCGGCTTGCCGAATCCCACGCCAACGGAATCTGCGCGCAACCTGACGAGCAGCAGCGATTCGGGCCGCTCGGGGGTGATGGCCACCATGAGCCGGGCGACGGCAGCCGATCCTGTGCGGATGCAGCTCTATCAGACCATCAACGGCTACAACACGGCCTTCAGCATGGCGAATCTGAGAAGCCTCGGGGATCCAGCCTATGCGGTCACGGAGGCGATGTGCGGCACCGTTGAGCTGCCGGTCCTGTTTGTCTCTGGTGCCGAGGACCCGCTCTTCCCACCGTCGCAGCTCGAAGGCTACGTCCCCTGGTTTCCGGATGCGCGCCTCGAGGTCATCAATGACGCCGGGCATTCTCCCTATTTTGAGCAGCCGGCCGTGTTCAACGGCTTGCTGGCGGAATTTCTCGAACGAGGCAACGGGACCTGAGTGGCCGTCGTTCTGCAGTCTCATCGGTCTCCGCTGCCATCCCCCTGGTACGACGCCTGCCTTACGTCTGTGCGGGACTGGGCTGCCCGGCAGGGTTTCACCTACCGCTTTCTCGGCGACGAACTCTTCGCTGAACTGGACCCGGTGCTGAAGGCGAAGACTCGACAGCAGCCCGTGGTGGCGGCCGATCTGGCCCGGCTGCTGATGCTCGAGAAGCTCCTTGCAGAAGGTGCGGAGCGGGTCGTCTGGGTCGACGCGGACGTGCTCATCCTCGATGCCGAAGGCTTCCGTCTCGAAGATGCGGGTGCGCTTTTCGGCCGGGAAGTCTGGGTGCAGCAGTCGGGGGGGCGGCTCAGAACCTATCGCAAAATCCACAACGCCTTCATGGCCTTCCGTGCCGGAGATCCGGTGCTGCCGTTCTATCGGTTCAGCGCGGAACGTATCCTGCGAGCCTACGAGCCCGGTGCTGTTGGAGCGGACGGGTCAAGCGATGCGGCGCCGACGCTGCCACCTCAGCTTATCGGTCCAAAGCTCCTCACCCACCTGCACAATGCCATCGGCTTCGATGTGCAGGAGACCGCTGCCATGCTGCCGCCGCTCGTGGCCCGGGAACTCCTCACGACGCCCGGCCCTGCCTGCGCCTGCTTTTCTGCTGAATCCCCGGTGGCACCGCTGGCCGTCAACCTCTGTGGATCAGCGACTGCCTCCGGTGAGCTCGAAGACGAGCAGCTAAGCCGACTCATTGCGCGCCTCGAAGCGGAACCGGAGCTGCTGAGCGCGCTGTGCTGAGCGCGTTCAGCTCAGCCTTCGTACCAGCTGCCGTTGGCTCGCGGTTTGATATAGAGCTGCGTGTGCCAGTAGTAGGCGCGCGCTTTGCTGGGGTGGGGGGCTGTGCACGTGTACTTCGAGCGCCCTGGATTCAGCGGCTGCTCCCCCTGCACCTCCACGCGGTCCGACGCGAGCCAGGAGACCGTGGCATTTGGCTGGCCGCCAATGAAACAGGTCAGCGCCCCTTCTCGGATACCGGCCTCGTCGAACGCCAGGGTCAGGCGCGGTGCTTGTGCGTCGGCTGCAAGCACTTCCGCGGGAATCGCCGGATCCAGCAGCGGCAGGTGTTCCGTGCGCAGTTTTTCGTGGAGGCTCGGCACGGAATCGAAGCCCGTGGCGAGCGGGAACCTGGGAATTGCGTAGGGACTCGTTGTGCGCCCCACGGGTCCCGATTGCTGCCCAAGGGCAATGAAGCCGAGGGACTGCATGAGGTGGGCGACCTTCGCGTTGAACTCGCCGAAGGGATAGGCGAAGAGTCGCAGGGGATCCTCGAGCTCCGCCTCGAGCCGGGCTTGAGCACCGTTCACTTCACGTGCGAGCCGTTCAAGCCAGGCGCCCTCTGTCTCGCCTTCGCGCCTGCGGATCATGTGCTCGTGGCCGAGGGTGTGATTGGCCAGCGTCACGCCGCGGACCTCCAGCGCGCGGAGTTCGTCCCAGCTGAGATACAGCCCGTAGTCCCCGTCGACGAAGTCGGTGCTTACGAAGATCGTGTAAGGCCAGCCGCGCGCCTCGAGCCGCGGGGCGGCTTCCGTGAGCACGCTCTTGTAAGCGTCGTCGAAGGTGATGGCCACCCAGCGGGAATCCATCGACTCGCCGTTCAACAGAGCGTCGACAATCCGGGCCAGGGGCACAACCTCGAAACCCTCCTGCGCCAGGAGTTCCAGATGACTGTCGAAAACGGCCGGCGTTACGCTCGTCGACCTGGGCGTGCTCTCGGATACATGGTGATAGAGAAGAATCTTCGGACTGCCGGCCTGCAGCAGGCCGGCGCTCAGGAGCGCGGTGGCGAGGAGGGATCCGCGGGTGAGGCTCTGCAGGATTCTGCGCCGCTTCGGCCGCCTGGTTCTGTCTGGGGTGATCATGGTCGTGGCACCTCGCTGGAAAGGGCATCGGGACGTTCGAGACCGTTGAAGTGGATGAGTGATTGGATTTCGTCGACGTAGGCCTGGCGCCGTTCGGAGTACTGAGTGATCCGTTCCGCTGCCCGGATCCCGCTCGGCACCGCGCCGGCCGCCCGTTGCGCAGCCCGGTAATCCCGCAGTGCTGCGTACTCGCGGTGGCTGTTGATGTTGTTGAAGTAGCTGCTTACGGAGGCAGCCGGTGAGGGGAAGCGGCGAACCTCGAATTTGGCCCCCGGCGTCCGGGCTGCTGGAATCATGCCGCAGCCTTTCTGATAACAGCGCTGGCCGAAGTAATTGTGGCCCTCGATGGCGAAGCGCGACGTGCCCCAGGCGGATTCCTTGGCGGCCTGAGCCAGTGCCAGCGAGCGGGGCACGCTGTCCACGTGCAGCAGCAGCCCTGCCAGCAGCTGCGCGTCCGTGAGCCCGGCCGGAAGGTCGAAAAACGCTGCGCGTTTCTCGAGTCGCTTCCTTTCGCCCTGGCCGAGCGGCACCTCGAGCGCCTCGAGGCGACGCCGTTCTTCAGCCCAGCGGGCGTTCTCGCGGTCGACGAGCTCCCCGAGGTAGCTCAGGAAGACTGCCTTGCGCTCCGGTCCTGCCGGCAGTGCGCTGAAGTCCGGGACTGTCGGTGCCCGCAGCAGCGTCGCCAGGCTCAAAACCAGCGCCAGGCAGATGCTGCCAGTCAGGAATGCGGTACCCGGTCCCGTCGCCCTCAATGGTCCAGCGGAGTGGCTCATGGCAGCATTGTGGCCCATTGCAAGCGCGAGGAGCAGCCGGGCCATGACAGAGCGTGCCGGGGCCAAACGACTGGAGCACGTGCCGCCCATTGGTGTCGACGCCATGGGCGCCCGTGCCGACGCAGCGGCCAATCCCAACATTCTCCGGCTCGAGAACCTCGATACGGACCTGCGTCCACCGCCTGTGGCGCTGGCCGCAACTCATGCGGCCATTGATGACGACGACGCCAACAGCTATCTGCCCTTTCTCGGTCAGGCGGCGCTGAGGCGCGCGGTGGCGGATCGTCTCCTGGCCTCGACCGGGAGACCCTACGATCCCGAGCAGGAGGTGATCGTTACCGCCGGTGGTCTCAATGGCTGCATGGTGACGCTCAACGCCCATTTAAATCCCGGAGACGAAGTGGTCGTTACCGATCCCACCTACATCGGGATGCTGAACCGTATCCGCATCGCGGGGGGTGTGCCGGTGCAGGTGCCCTTCCGCTATGAGTCCGGGCGTTGGGCCCTCGACCTCGATCGCCTCGAGGCGGCGGTAGGGCGGCGAACCCGAGCGCTGTTCATCATGAGCCCGTCCATGCCGAGCGGTGCGGTCCTGGACGCGGAGGCCTGGAATACCGTGGCAACGCTCTGCGAGCGCCACGACCTCTGGCTCATCTACAACGCCGCCATGGAACGTATCCTCTATGACGACCTGCCCTGCCTGCACCCGGCGCGTCTGCCGGCGCTCCGCGAGCGGACCCTCACGGTGGGCAGCGCATCGAAGGAATACCGCATGATCGGCTGGCGCGTGGGTTGGGTTGTCGGGCCTCGATCGATCATGCGCGAGCTGGGGCTCGTCAGTATCTCCGATGTGGTCGTGCCCGTGGGTATCGCGCAGCAGGCTGTCGCGGCGGCGCTGCGCGGCGACCAGAGCGACGTCACCGCGGCCGTCTCAATCTGGGAAGCGCGCCGTGATCTGATTCTCGAGGAGCTCGATGACTTCCCGCTGCGGCGCCCGTCCGGGAGCTGGTCCATGCTCCTCGACGCGGGCGCCCTGGGCATGACGGGCGCCGAGGCGTCTGTGCGTCTTTTCGAACGTGGTGAGGTGGCAGCGACGGCCATGGACAACTGGGGGGTCAGCCATGGCAGCCAGCACCTGCGACTGGTGTTCAGTAACGAGCCGGTGGAGCGTCTCGCGGGCATTGGCGAGCGGTTCCGGCTTAGCTTCTAGCGTTTGGATTGAAGGGCTGGGACCGCGAGCTGCGTGGTCGGCCCCTGGCCGCCGAATTGGCCCAATTCTGGGGGCGCGTGTAGAATCCCCGGCCTTCGAAACTGCCTGATTCCTGAGAGCATGACTGAAGCCAACGCCGTATTCGACGTCAGTCCAGACGCCTTTCAGACGGACGTCATCGAGCGCTCCAAGCAGATGCCGGTCGTCCTGCTGTTCTGGGCGGAGCAGGTGGCACCGTCTGTGGAGACCCGCAACGTCCTGGCCCAGCTCACGGGGCAATACCAGGGCAAGGTGGCGCTCGGCCTCGTCGACGTCGCCCGGGACCCTACCCTTGCTCAGCACCTGCGGGTGCAGGGCCTGCCGAGCCTGCGGGTGGTTCGTGATGGGCAGCTCGTGGAGCAACTCGATGGTCCGCAGCCGGAAGAGGTGCTGCGAAGCATGCTCGACAACCTCACGCTGTCGCCGTCGGACATGCTCAAAGATCAGCTCGCGCTGCTGCTCGAGCGGGGCGATTTCGATACGGCGCTGTCGCTGCTCCAGCAGGCGATCAACGAGGAGCCGAACAATCAGGCCTTCCGTGTCGAGCTTGCCGATCTGCTGGTGATCAAAGGCGAGGTCGACGACGCGCGAACGGTCCTCGCCGGTATTCCTGAAGACACGGAGGAGCGGGATCGTCCGGCGAACCGCCTGGCCTTTGCCGAGGAGGCCGCGGGGATGGCCGGCAGAGCAGAACTCGAGGCGGCGCTCGCTGAAGACATGGAGAATCTCGACGCCCGCTACGAGCTCGCAGTAGTGCTCGTCGGCGAGCGCGAGTACGAGGCCGCGCTCGAGCAGGCCATGGCCATCCTGCAGCAGGATCGCGGCTATCGGGACGACCTCGGCCGCACCACCATGATCCGCATCTTCACGCTCCTGGGTAAAGGCTCTGAGCTGGCAACGAGTTATCGGCGCCGGATGTTCAATTTCATGCACTGAGTCCCCGGCTACCGGGGTTTCTGCCCATACAAACGTGATGCGTGTCCCATTCGGGACGCCCCCCCTGGCCTATGCTTTTCGTTCCGCGATCGAAAGATAGGCACGCTGCGACATGGACGCGCGCGAAGCATCACAGCTTGTTCTCGACTGGCACGATCGGCAGTTGACGCTCGATGACGATCAACGCATCGAGCTCGGCACCGCCGATGGGGCCCATCTGACCGTGTCCGGGACGAACGCTTCCCGGATTCACGCCCACATCGAACACCGCAAACAGTTTTTCGTGCTCGTTGACCACAGCACGAATGGCACCTACGTGCAGACAGAGGATGAGCAGGTGACGTTTCTCCGGCGCGGTGAGTTCCGTCTCTGGGGCGATGGCTGGATCGCGCTCGGGGAACCGCTGTCGGCGGAAACGGCCATTCGCTTCCGGCACACCTGATCCGTTGTCTTGTCTCACCCATCGGCAGCACCGACGCTCATGAACGCAAGCTGGCAGTCCGCAGAGCAGAGCCACCGCGGTAACAAACGGAAGAACAACGAAGACTCCGTGTTGAGCCGACCGGATGTGGCGCTGTTTGCGGTGGCCGACGGCATGGGCGGACACATGGCCGGAGACGTGGCGAGCCAGGCCATCACCGACGCGCTCGCGCGTATGAAAATGAGCGGGAGCCTGGCGGAGAACGTTGACCAGGTGGAAGACGTGCTCCTGTCTGTCAACGACGAGCTGCGCCTGCATGCGCAAACGGAATGTCGCGGCGGCACTGTCGGGTCTACGGTCGTTACCGTGCTCGCAGAAGGAGATGTCGGCGTGGTGCTATGGGCCGGGGATTCACGCCTCTACCGTTACCGTTCCGGGCGCCTGGAGCAGGTCACCCGGGACCACAACCCCGTTTCGGACCTCCTCGACTCCGGCATGGTGAGCGAAGCGGAGGCGCTTGCGGCCGACACGAACATCATCACCCGGGCCGTAGGCGGCCAGGCTAGTCTGAATCTCGACGTGGCCGTCTTCGACGTCGACTGCCGGGATACCTTTTTACTCTGCAGCGATGGACTCTATCGGGAGCTCGATGAAGCGACGCTGACCGACGCCCTCCAACGGGATTGCCTCGAGGAAGCCGCTGCCTCACTCATGAGCCGCACGCTCGCCGGTGCTGCCCGGGACAACGTGTCTCTGGTACTGGCCCGCCCGGGGGAGCCATGAGTCACGAGCCCCGGGAAGACGTCACCGTTCTGCGCACGGACGCCAGTATCTCCCGCTCCTTTTCTGGCGAAGGCGGCGGCGAAGCTGACGCGCCACGGGTGCTGAAGCAGCGCTTCGTGCTCGAAGAGAAACTCGGCAGCGGTGGCATGGGCACCGTCTTCCGTGCCAAAGACCTGCGCAAAGTGGAAGCGCGGGACCGGCAACCTTTCCTGGCCATCAAGGTTCTGAACAACGACTTCCGCGAGCATCCGGAGGCGTTCATTGCCCTGCAGCGGGAGGCAGCAAAATCTCAGTCGCTGTCGCACCCGAACATCGTCTCCATCTACGATTTCGACAAAGACAGCGACGTCCCCTTCATGACCATGGAGCTCCTCGAGGGTCAGGAACTCGCAGAGCTGCTGCGCGCCTATCCGAACGGTCTCCCGGAACCCATGGCCTGGGCTGTAATCCGCGGTATCTGCGCCGGCCTTGCCCACGCCCACGAGGCGGGCATCGTGCATGCGGACTTCAAGCCCGGCAACGTGTACGTGGCGCCGAGCAACGCGCCGAAGATTCTCGACTTTGGGATCGCCCGGGCCGTGCAGCTCACGGACGTGCAGGGCGACGATACGCTTTTCGATCCTGCGCGGCTCGCCGCCCTCACGCCGGCCTACGCCAGCCGCGAGATGCTGGCGGGTGATAATCCTGAACCGCGGGATGATCTCTATTCCCTTGGCATCGTTATTTATCTGATCCTGACGGGGCACCACCCTTACGGCCGGCTTTCGGCGGATCAGGCCGCAGCAGAGGGGCTCAAGGCCGAGCGGCCGAAGTCCTTGAGTCGCCGGCAGTGGCAGGTGGTCAATCGCTGCCTCGCCTTCAACCGGCAGGATCGCCCGGAGAGCATTGCCGAGGTCGAGAAGTACCTGCTGACGCCTTCTCCCTGGGGAGGTCGCATTGTCATGGCAACGGCGGCCGCAGCGCTGCTGGCGCTTTCCATCAATTTCTTCATCGGGGATGCTGAGCTCAAAGAGGTCAAGCAGGAGGTGCGTCAGACCACGCTCCTCGACGCGCAGCTCGAGCGGCTCGAAGCCGTCATGGCGGCACCCGCCTTCGATATGGCCTGGGAGCAGAGTCTTGCCCGGGAATACGAAGCGCTGCTGGCGCTCGGCGACAGCACCGGGGAAAGCACCGACGATGCCGCCGTTCTTGCGGCGACGGAAATTGCGGGCGGGATTCGTGAAGCCTATGCGCAACGAATCCGCGAGAGTGTGGATGCGGATGTGGCCCTGGCACTGCTTGACCGCGGTAATCGCTATGGACCGCTGAAGGAGAGCGCCGAGCTCCTGGAAACCCGGCTTGCTGCCGACCTTCGCTCGCACCTCGATCAGGCGAGCGCAGCGGCGCCGTGGCTGGCAGAGCTCGACGCCCGCCTGCTGCGTTTTCAGGGCGCCTTTCCGGACAGTGCGGAACGCGCAGCTCTGGAACTCGAAGCCAGCGAAACGCTCGAGTGGCTCGTACGTGACGCGCTGGAACGCGGTGACCCGGACACGGCCGAACGGCTCCTGCTGTCTCTTACCCCCAGGCTTTTCGACGACGTGGTGCGTGAAGATCTGCAGCTTGCGCTGGACACGGCGGAACAGCAGGCAGCCCGGGAGGCGGCGGCGCGGCAGCAGGCCGCGCTGGCCGAGGCTCAGACACGAGCATTGAACACGGCCCTCGAGGCGAGCTGCCTGCGCCTCGATCTGGAGCAGATCGAAGTCCTCCTCGCCGAATCCGTCACCCCGGAACCGGCAGGAACCGCCGTCAGTGAGCGCCTCGGCGACTGCGTGGCGCAGCTGGCGGAGCTGGACCCCGATCGCGCCCGGAGTCTGGAGCTCGACATCGAGCGTCGTTTCGCCGGCGCCTTTGCGGTCGAGGCAACGAGCGTTGATCCCTGCAGCTTGAGCTATCTGGTTGGGAACGGTGCCCAGAGCGGCCGGCAGGGCTACTGTGTGGACGATCTCGACGACGATCCGGCACCCCGCCTCGTCGTTCTGCCGACGGCGGACGGTGGCAACCGCTTTGCCATGACCCGCCAGGAAATTTCCTGGGCCGAGTTCCGTCGCTTCTGCGTCGAACTCGAGGGCTGTACGCCGGCAGAGCTGGAAACGCTGCAGATCGACGAGCGCCTGCCGGTCACCGGGGTTTCCCTCGAAACGGTGCAGGCCTTCGCCCGCTGGCTCTCGGAGCGGAGTGGCTACAGCTATCGCCTGCCGACCCGGGAGGAGTGGCTCTGGGCGGCGCAGGGGGAGCCGGATCCAAATCGAAACTGTCGCGTCGACATTGAAGGCATCGACCGCGGCCGGGCACCGGTCGCCGCTGCTACCGGCCAGAGCAACGGCTGGGGTCTGAAAAACATGCTCGGCAACGTGCAGGAGTGGGTGCTCGGTGAAGCCGGACTGGTTGCGATCGGTGGTGCTTACAGCGATCCCATTGGCCTCTGTCTGGCCACCACAGAACGCTCCCACCAGGGTGAGCCGGCCATGGATACGGGCTTCCGGCTCGTGCGGGAGATCTCATGAGCCTCATGAAGCTGGCCCCCGAGACCGTACGCCTGCGAAGGGTGGCGAAAGCCCATGCCATGGGCGAGTTCTCGCTTGCCGAATACCGTCAGGCGCGGCGCGAGGTCATCGACAACTTCGACGCGACCGAGCTCGATGAAGACGATACGCAGCCGCGCCTGCCCCTGCCGGAAGGCGGCAACGAGAGCGCTGCTGCAGTGAGCGTGGGCCAGTCCCCCCGCCGCACCCTTTATTGGATCGCGCTCGCCCTGCTGGCCATGGGACTGTTCGCAGCCGCAACACAAGTGCTCGCTCGCGAGACCCTCGAGATTCCAGCCGTCGCGGATCGTGATCCCAACCCCTCCACCAGCCGGCGTCTGACCGTCGCGGAGGTGCGGCTCGCGAAGGGCGATCACCTCAGCGAGCTCGCCGTGAGCCATGAGGTACTGCAGGCGGTCATCGAAGAGAAGCTTCGTGAGATCCGGATCCGTAACCAACCGGGCAGCCACGGTTTCACGCAGGCTGAATTGGAGGAGGTTGGTCGCTTTCTCAAAGCGCTCGGCGCCCACGAAGGTGACAACACCTTAACGGCCCGCGATGCAGCCGAACTCTCGGCGCTGCTGGAAGATCAGAAGCAGCGACGTGGTCTCTCCATCGTGGAACTCGAAGAAACAGCTGCCGCGCTGCAGGCCCATCTGCGCGAAGCCGGTTATTTCCTGGCCGTCGCCTACGTGCCGGCCCAGCAGATCGAGGATGGCGTCGTGGAACTGGCAGTGCTGCCGGGCGTGCTCGGCGAGGTCACCGTCGCCGGTGCCGGCCAGTCGCTCGTGGCCCGTTTTGACGACCTGATTGGTAAGGCGGTGACCCGCCGGGAAATCAACACCCGTCTCTACGCCCTCAATCAGGCGCCGGGTTTTGCAGCGGAGGCCAGCTTCGAACCGGCCGACACTGTCGGCGAAAGCCGCCTCATGCTCGCGGTGCGTGAGCAGCGTGGGCTCCGTGGCAGCGTGGCCCTGGATAATCATGGTGATGACCAGACCGGGCGGCAGCGCCTCGTGCTCGACGGCGGCATCGTCAATCTCTCCGGTCGCGGTGACGTGCTCAGCGGCGGCCTGCTCGCAGCGGTGGATCCCGACAATCAGCTCCTCGGCTATCTGGACTACGCCTTGCCGGTCGGCAATCGGCGGCAGTTCCGGGCCCGGCTCGCCAGGAACGATTTCAGCACCGGTGGTGTTGATGCCATTGACGGTGACGGCCTGCTGCTCGATGCGTTGGTGGAAACCTTCCTGCACCGGGACCAGCTGACCGGTCTCTCCTGGGAGCTTGCGCTCGGACGCCACGAACTCGACTGGCAGTCGGCGGCGAGCCTGACCGCCATCGATCAGAGCGTGACGTTGCTCAGCTCCGCGGTAAATGCGCGACGCGTGTGGGATGAGGCGAGCGTCGCCGCAGATTTCCGCCTTTATGCCGATGTCGGCCGGATCAGCGGAGACACCTTTGCCGGCCAGGACGCCAGCTTCTGGGACGTCGGCGTGGAAGTGTTCGGCTGGCGGCCGTTTGACCTGCCGCAACTTCCGGGCCGACAGAAAGTCTCCATCGATTTCAGGGGCCAGTTGGCCGGGACCCAGTTGCCGAGTACGCGACGCCTGGCACTCGGGGGCATCGGTGCAGCCCGCGGTTTCGACCGCGACGTATACCTGGCCGATCAGGGCCTGTTTCTGCGCGGTGATCTGCGCACGCCACTTGCCTTAGGCGAGTTGTCGCTCTTTGCCGATCTTGCCTATGGCAAAGACAGAAATGAGCTGACGCCCACCTGGGCGCATCTGGCGAACCTCGGCCTCGCCTGGGACGTTCGCTTTGGTCAGCACTTCACCGGTTCGCTCTCCTGGGCGAAACCCATCACCAGTAAAGGCTCCGGAGGCCTCGATTATGACGGGGACCGCTTCTTCTTCTCACTGCGCTATGCCTATTGAGCCCCGGGTCCATCAGGCCCGTCAGCGCAAGCAGCGGATAGGGTTCCGAAGCCGCTTCTCCGCGGCCCTGTTCGTCCTGTTCCTGGCCTGGATCAGCGCCTCGGCGGTTGCGGCGGAAGCTGCTGCACCACCCCCGCCGGTCCCGCCTGAGGCCGAGGCTGCCCATCAGGACCTGCTGCGCGGTGAGGACCCGGAAAAGTCACTGGACGAAGCGATCTTTACGGAGATTTCGCCCTTGACGATTCCGGAAATTGGTATCCGCCTCCCGGAAGACCAGGAACACTGAGCACGACTTTATACACACGCTCGAACTTTCAGTCGTCAAACCGTAAAGATGGCGTTCATCGTTCGTGTGCCGGATTATGTCAGCTTCATAAGCTATTGAAGTTTAATAATATTTCCGCAATTCGGTCCTAACGCACCCTGACAGGGCACCTGGCCATGAAATGTTGCACCGTCCTGGTCCGCAACAGTTATCCAACAACTTATCCACAGCCTGGGAACAGTTTTCCCAGTTGACGCGGCGCCCATGACGTGCATTCGCGTGCATGTGAGCGCTCCCCGCGAGAAGATGTTGCGTCCTATGCCCCGAAACCCGACTCAGGAGGATAAATGACGGAGTCGCAGCCCCAGCCAGCGCTCGAGGAGAAGCTCGCTTCCTACCAGGAACGCGGTGTGTCGAGAGTCAAACTCGCGCTCACGGATGTGGACGGCGTGCTGCGTGGGAAATACGTGAGCCTCGAGAAGTTTGCGAGCCTCATGGAGAAGGGCGGCGGCTTCTGCGACTGCGTATTCGGCTGGGACGTGGATGATCAGCTCTACGACGCTGGACGGTTTACGGGCTGGCACACGGGATTCCCCGACGCCCGCTACCGGCTGGTGACCGCCAGCGAACGCTGGCTGGAAGACGAAGGCTGCCCGCTCTTTCTTGGCGAGTTCGTGGGTCATAACGACGATGCGCATCCCCTGTGCCCGCGCACTCGCCTCGGCGCCGTGCTCGACAGCCTCGCGGAGCAGGGCCTCTATATGCGTTCCGCCTTCGAGTACGAGTTTTTCGTTTTCCGGGAGACGGCGCATTCGGTGCGGGAGAAAGGGTATCGGGATCTCACCCCGCTCACCCCGGGAAACTTCGGCTATTCGGTCCTGCGCGCCTCGGCGGAAGCCGACCGTTTCATCGGCCTCCTCGACTATTGTGAGCGTCTGGACCTGGACCTCGAGGGGCTCCATTGCGAAACCGGCCCCGGCGTCTGGGAGGCAGCCGTCCGCGTTGCCGATGGCCTCGAGGCTGCGGATCGAGCCAGCCTGTTCAAAACCTTCAGCAAGGTGTTCTTCCAGCGGCAGGAATGTATGGCCACCTTCATGGCGAAGTGGTCCATGGACTACCCGGGTCAGAGCGGCCATTTCCATGTGAGTCTGACCGATGCGGAAGGCCAGGCGCTGTTCCATGATGCGGACGCCCCTCACGGCATGGCGACCTTGCAGCGCCGCGCGGTCGCCGGCCTGCAGCAGTTTCTACCCGAACTCCTCGTGCTCCTCGCGCCAACCGTCAACAGCTACACCCGGCTGGTCAAAGGTGCCTGGGCGCCGACGGCGTCGACCTGGGGCATCGAAAACCGCACCGCTGCCGTGCGCGTGATCCCCGGTAGCGCAAGCGCTCAGCGCATCGAGTGTCGGGTTGGTGGGGCCGACGCGAACCCCTACCTGGTTGCCGCTGCGGTGGGCGCGGCGATGCTGGCGGGCATCGAAGGCGAGTATGAACCCATGGATCCCGTCGCCGGCAACGCCTACGACGTCGAGGACGATCTGCCGGATGGTCTCCAGTTCCCGGCGGGTCTTCGCGAGGCAGCGGAGCGCTTTACGGCGTCGGGGGTCGCCCGGCAGTATCTCGGTCCTGAGTTCGTGGACCACTTCGCCATGACCCGCCTCTGGGAATGGCGCGAGCGGGAGCGGAATCTCGATTCCTGGCAGCTGGACCGCTACTTTGAAATCATCTGAGCTCGACATCGCCATCCTGCGCACCGACGAGGTGATGCCGGACTATCGGGACGCCCATGGCGACTACCCGGACATGTTTGCGCGCCTGCTTGAAACTGCTGCTGCGGAACGTGCAGAACCGGTGGCGCTGCGTCTGTCGAGTTATGACGCCAGGGTGGGCGATCTGCCGGCACCCGATGCGCACGAGGCTTATGTGATTACCGGCAGCCGCCTCAGCGTTTACGACGATGAGCCCTGGATCGGCGCCCTCGCCGAATTTCTCGAGGACGTGCTGCGCGTCGGTGGCAAGGTGGTGGGGATCTGCTTTGGCCATCAGCTGCTCGCCCACTTCTTCGGTGGTCACACGGAACCGGCAGGCAACGGCTGGGCCGTTGGGATTCAGGAAAACCGGGCGGTGAGCCGCGAGTCCTGGATGGGCGACGATGGCGACCGGCTCAATCTCATTTCGAGCCACAAGGATCAGGTCACTCGCCTGCCGGACGGCGCGAGGCTCATTGCCACGAGCGACTTCTGTCCCGTTGGCGGTTTTGTCATGGGCGATCAGGTGCTGACGCTCCAGGGCCATCCGGAGTTCCAGCGCGAATACTCACGCGATCTGATGGTCATGCGCCGTGAGGTCCTCGGGGAGGAAACCTTCCGCCTGGGCGTTGCCTCCCTCGACAAGGAAACCGACGAGGCGCGGGCCGGGCGGTGGATGATCAACTTCCTCCTGGAAGCTTGAGCGCAGGGAGCAGCGATGACGACACCCTTCATCTTCAGACAGCTGGTGCTGGCGCTTCTGGTGCTGACTTCCGCAAGTGGCTGCAGCATCAAGATGCTCTACAACAACGCCGATCGTTTCGCCCGTTGGGCCGTCAACGACTACATCCAGATGACCGACGAGCAGGAGGCCTACTTCACGGCAGAAGTGGATGCCATTCATTACTGGCACCGGACCAAGGAACTGCCGCTCTACGCCGACTACCTGGACTCTCTACCCACGACCATCGACAACGGCGTCGACGAGGCCGAGGTGCAGGCGGTTTTCGACACCTTCTACAGCTGGTGGGAGGTTTTCGAGGCGAAAGCCATGCCCATGGTGACCGAAATGCTGCTGTCGCTCACGGACGAACAGGTGGCCCGGCTCCCGGAAAAACTGGAAAAAGACAACGCCGAGTTTGCGGAAGACGAGTTTGATCGGCCGCTCGACGAAGTGCAGGCCGAGTGGCGCAAAGAGTACGCAGACACTCTGAGCCGCTTCAGCGGCCGGCTGACCAAGGAACAGAAGAACTACCTGGCTGCACAATCGGTTCGCTATGTGCCGCAGTTCGAACTCTGGGCCGACTATCGCGCCCGCTGGCAGGCGGACCTTCTCGCACTGCTGCGGGAACAGCGCGACGATCCGGAAGCGTTCACGGAAGCCTTCTATGCCATCTCCGAAAACCGCGAGCGGTACTATGGCGAAGAGTTGACGGCGGTCTTTGACGCCAATGAGTCCCTGGCGACGGAAGTCACCGCCTGGCTGCTCAACAATCTCACCGACAAGCAGCGGGAACGTTTCTACGAGCGGCTGGGTGAGGTGGCGACAACCTTCCGGGAGCTGGCCGCTGAAGTGCCGGAGAAGGTACCCGCGGGCGGCGGCTGTCTTGCCACCTGTGTGTCCGGTGACACCTAGTCGTGTCTTTCTAAGGCGCTCAATGAGGAGGGCTAGGGTCAGCCGCGCAGTGCTGCCTCAGAGGCGCTTCTCTTCGTCGAGGACGATCCAGGCCACCAGATAGGCGGCCGCCGTGATCTTGGGAAAAAACAGGCCGCAGACGGCCACAGCGACCCGGACGAAGGCCGGGTCCGTGTTCAGGAAATTCGCCAGGCCCGCGCAGACGCCGGCAATCCAGCCGTTTCTGCTGTCGAGGGTGACTCGTTTGCGGACCCGCTCGAGGGTCGAGTTCGCCATGCCGCGTTCCCGTTCGTAGCGTCTCATGGGCATCCCCTCAGCTGGTGATGCCGCAGTGGTTGACGACCCAGTCGCTGATGAGGCCCATGGCGCCGCCAACGGTATTCGGGGCCGGTGCATAGCTCGCTTCGGCCGCGCTGGCGAACAACCCGAAGAGCAGGAAGACGACGGCCAGCAGCACCATGGCCATGAGGCTGGCGCGGGGGTGGCTGAGGCGCGACAGGCGCATGTCTCCGATCGTGGGTCCGATATCCATGTTCTTGGCGTTCACTGTTTGCTCGCTGTCTCTGTTCATGACGTTTGTCTCTTGGCCCTTCCTGCTATTCAAAGGTCGTGCCAACCCCCGGAAGCGTGAAAATGCGGGGCCTGCGGGCAGCTGGAAACCGTCGCTGGCCGGATTGACCAACAGTTGGCGAAAATTTCTGCCAGACCCGGGAGGTCGAACCGTCGGGCTTGCTCTCGACCGCGACCTTCAGTTACATGGGGTGGAAAGCGCTGCTTTAGGGGGAAGAGATGGACTTTCACTTTGCATCATCCTGGGAGCGGGTAGCGGACAGCTGCCCGGACCGGCCCGCGGTGATTACCGACGGGCGCAAGACGCTCTGGCGTGATTATGAAAACCGCGCCGCTCGCGTCGCGCAGGTGCTCACCAACCACGGTCTGGGTCCGGACAGCAAGGTCGGCATCTACCTGCACAACTCCACGGAATACCTCGAGGCGCAGTTCGGCACCTTCAAGATCCGCGGCTGCCCGATCAACGTGAACTATCGCTACAAGGCAGACGAGCTCGTCTATCTGCTCGACAACGCGGATGTGGAGGCCGTCGTTTATCAGGCGAGCTACGCCATGCGGATCTGGGAGATCCGCGACTCGCTGCCGAAGGTGAAGGTGTTCATTCAGGTGGACGACGGTACGGAAGCGCTCCTCGAAGGCGCCATCGACTACGAGACGGCCATCAGCCGGGTCGATCCGATGCCGCGCATCGAGCGTTCGCCCGAAGACGTTTACATGCTCTACACCGGCGGTACCACGGGGATGCCGAAAGGCGTGATGTACTCGGCCGGCGAGTTTTCTTTTTTCTTTACGGCAGCAGGGGCCGTTGCCCGGGGCCTGCCACCACCGGCAACGCTGGCTGACTATGGGACCTTTCTCGAAGGCGTGGAGGACCCAACCATCTCGCTGGCGGCCTGCCCGCTGATGCACGGTACCGGCATGTGGCTCGGCGCCATGGGCCCGCACTTCGCGGGCGGGACCGTGGTGCTCACGTCGAAGCTCGGCCTCGATCCGGACCTGCTCTGGGGGATGGTGGAAGAGCAGGGCGTGACGGACCTGGTGATCGTCGGCGATGCTTTTGCGCGGCCGTTGCTGGCCGCACTGGACGAGGCGGAAAAACGCGGCCATCCCTACGATCTGAAAAGCCTGCAGCGCATCTCGTCGAGCGGCGTCATGTGGAGCGCTGAGATCAAGGAGGGTCTCCTCCGCCATCACGACATGGTGTTGAACGACATCATGGGTTCCACGGAAGGCGGTATGGGGTCGTCCACGACCTCCCGGGAGAGCGCGGCGGGTACGGCGCGATTTCAGATGAACGACGGCGCGGCGGTGTTCACCGACGACGATCGGCGCGTGGAGCCAGGCTCCGGAGAAATCGGCAAGGTCGGCACGAGCGGTTTTGTGCCCATCGGTTACTACAAGGATCCGGTGAAATCTGCAGAAACCTTCCGGGAGATCGACGGGGTGCGCTACAGCTTTCCCGGCGACTACGCCACCGTTGAGGCCGATGGCTCCATCACCCTCCTCGGTCGGGGCAGCGTCTGTATCAACACTGCCGGAGAAAAGGTCTTCCCGGAAGAAGTTGAGGAGGCCGTGAAGAAACACCCGGCGGTGGCCGACTGTCTGGTCGTCGGCGTGCCGGACGACCGCTTCGGCGAACGGGTCGTCGCCGTTGCTTCCTATATGAGCGGTGAGAGCTGTGACGAGAGTGCGGTCATCGATTTCACCCGCGAACACCTGGCGGGCTACAAGCTGCCCAAACACGTGCTCTTCGTCGATCAGGTGCAGCGGGCACCAAACGGCAAAGCGGACTACAAGTGGGCGAAACGGGCGGCCGACGCCGCCTATGGAGACGGCGCGTGAGTGAGAACAAAGCACCGGCTGACGAAGGGCCCATGGCCGGCGTGCGCGTGGTTGACCTCACCAGCATGATCTCCGGACCCGTTGCGACCATGATGCTGGCGGATCAGGGTGCCGATGTGATCAAGGTCGAGCCGATCAGCGGCGACCTCGTCCGCTACATGGGTCCGAATCGCGAGGGGCTGACGTCCGGCTTCATCTCTGCCAACCGGAGTAAGCGCAGCCTGGCCGTGGACCTCAAGACCGACCAGGGCATGGAAGTGCTTCGTGCGCTGGTGAAAACGGCTGACGTGTTCGTGCAGAACTTCCGCCCCGGTGCGATCGATCGGATGGGGCTTGGCGAAGATGCGGTGCGGGCCCTGAAGCCCGACATTGTCTACGTGTCCATCAGCGGCTTCGGCGAGTCCGGACCCTACGCGCACAAGCGGGTCTACGACCCGGTGATACAGGCTCTTTCCGGCCTTGCAGACATTCAGAAAGACGGCGAAACCGGGCGGCCCAAGATGATCCGCACCATCATTCCGGACAAGACCACGGCCGTGACCGCTGCTCAGGCGATCACGGCGGCGCTCTTTGCCCGGGAACGCGGCCGGGGCGGGCAGCATGTGAAGCTGGCGATGCTCGACACGATGGTGGCCTACCTCTGGCCCGAGGGTATGGCCGGCTACACCTTCATCGGCAAGGAAGTAAAAGCCGCCCGGGCCCAGTTCGCCCAGGACCTCATTTTCCAGACCACGGACGGCTACATCACCGCCGGTGCGGTGTCCGACGCCGAGTGGCAGGGCATGTGCCGGGCCCTGGAGCGCCCCGAGTGGCTCGAGGATGAACGGTTCCGCACGGCCAACGACCGGATTGTGAACGTCCGCGAGCGCCTGGCGCTCACGGCGGAGGTCCTTGCGACCCGTTCCAGCGCCGAGTGGCTGGAGCGCCTGGATCGTGAGGGTGTGCCCTGTGCGCCCGTGCTCCAGCGGCACGAGGTTTTCGAACACGAACAGATTCACATCAACGAAATGGTCGCCGAGCACGATCATCCCGTGGCAGGTAGAATTAGGCAGCCGCGGCCTGCGGCGCGCTTCGACCGGACGCCGGCCGCCATGCAGCGGCATGCGCCCACCCTCGGCGAACACAGCGACGAGATTCTCGCTGAACTCGGCTTCGATGCCGGTGCCCTCCGTGCGGAGGGTTCGATCGCCTGAACGGACAGGGGCCTCAACGGTCCCACTCGAGTGCGCCGCGCTGCGGTAAGCAGTCCAGAGTAGTAGCCAACGCGCAAGGACCCGCGCATGACGAGCCTGTGCCGCAAGCTGGCGGCCATCGATTCTGAGCAGTTCGATCTCATTGTGATCGGCGGCGGTATCACCGGTGCCGGTGTCGCCCGGCACGCGGCCCTCGCGGGCCTGTCGACGCTGCTGGTGGAAGCCGCAGATTTCGCCTCCGGTACCTCCTCGCGATCCACCAAGCTGATCCACGGTGGCCTGCGCTATCTGGCCATGGGCGACATCGCCCTGGTCCGGGAAGGGGCGCTGGAACGGAAAAGTCTGAAGGCCATGGCGCCGCACCTCAGTCAGCCGCAGTGGATGGTCGTGCCGGCCGCCAACCGGCGGACCTTTCTGAAGCTCAAGGTCGGCATCACGCTTTATGAGCAGCTCGGCGCCGTCGATGCGTCGGAGCGGCACCAGAACTGGGGCAGCGATGCCCTGTCGATACATGAGCCGCTGCTCGATCGGGAACGTTACCCCTATGCCTGTACCTATCGGGAGTACCTCACCGACGATGCCCGTCTGGTGCTGGCGACGCTCCGCGGTGCCGTCGCGGCGGGGGCCGTGGCGCTTAACTACACGCGGGTTGCCGGCTTCGAAGTCGGCTCTGAGGAGGTAACGCTCACGCTCCGGGACATGCTCGGTGGTGAGGAGTTGCGCGTGCGTGGTGCAGCCGTGGTGAATGCGGCCGGCCCCTGGGTGGAGTCGGTGCTGGGCCTCGGAGGCGCGGGGAGCTCAGGCTCGCGGCTGCATCTTTCCAAGGGCGTGCACATTGCGCTGTCCCGGGAACGCCTGCCGCTCACGAACATGGTGATGATGACCCATGAGGATGGGCGTCCGGTCTTCGCCATTCCGCGGGGCCAGGTGGTCTATGTGGGGACGACGGATACGAGCGTGGAAGGCGGGCCCGGTTACTGGCCCACGGTCACCGCTGCGGACGTCGACTACCTGCTCCAACCCGTGAACGCTCATTTCCGCGGCGGCGAAGCGACGGCGGCCGACGTCGTCGGCAGCTGGGCGGGTCTTCGGCCATTGATCCGACAGCCGGGTAAGGCGGCCCGGGAGATGTCGCGCCGCGACGAAATCTGGCAGCACGAAGAACGCTTCATCTCTATCGCCGGTGGCAAGCTCACCGGCTATCGGAAGATGGCGGAGCAGGTGCTGAAGCGGGTCGGGGAAGTGCTCGAGCGCGACGTCGCGCTGGCCGACCCCCTGCAGGTGTTGCCCGGTGGCGACATCCCGGATCTGCAGGCCGCAGTGCAGGCGGTTGCCAATCGCTATGAACTCAGCGACCGGGTGGCCCTGCGTCTCGTCCGCCTCTATGGCAACGAGGTCGTCGACGTGCTCGGCAGCGAGCCGCGGCAGATCGCCGGCGGGGTGTTCGCCGAGGAAGTGCTCTGGGCCGTGGAGCGGGAAAGTGCGCAGCGGCTCGAAGACGTTGTTTATCGGCGCCTGCGGGTGCCGTGGTTCCGCCCGGATGAGTCGCAGGCAGTGGCCCTGGCAGCCCTCGAGCTCATGGGTGAACGCCTTGGCTGGGACGGCCGGCGCCGTGACGAAGAACTGCGTACCGTGCGCGACAGACTGCGCGACGATCTGGCCTTTTCCGCGGCCTGAAAGGGCCGCGAAGAGGACAGCTTCAGCCCGTCTTTCGAGCCAATCGGGCGCCCGCGGGCGGTCAGCGCCAGTGGTACACTGCGGGGCTTTTACCGTTAATCGTGCAACCGCTCAGGCAGCAGGCCTGTATCATCCGGTCAGACGGTTGCCTGAGTTTTGATGACTGTTTAGGGGAGTTCACTGCCATGGCCATGCAGCACACGCCGCTGTTGATGTCGAACATTCTGGATCGCGGGGCAAAGGTTGCTCCGAACGAGGAAATCGTCACCGCCACGGAGAATGGCGTCCGGCGCCAGACTTATAAGGAAACGCGCGACCGAGCCCATCAGCTGGCCCACGCGCTGAAGGATGCGGGCATCGGCGTCGGCGATCGTGTCGGCACCTTCATGTGGAACGGCTCCCGGCACCTCGAGGCTTATCACGCCTGTGCAGGCATGGGTGCCGTACTGCACACGCTGAACATCCGCCTCTCGGACCACGATCTCGAGTACATCATCGACCACGCTCAGGATCGCATCATCATCGTCGACGCGGACACGCTGCCGCTCCTCGAGAAGCTCAACGGTCGCATGCCGAGTGTGGAGCGCATCGTCGTCGCCGTGGAGGAAGGCTTCGAGAACTGGGAGACGGAGCTGCCGAATCCCATCGACTACGAGGACTTCATCGCCGGTAAACCGACGGAATACGAGTGGCCGCAGATCGATGAGAACTCGCCCCTCGGTCTCTGCTACACAAGCGGTACCACGGGCAATCCGAAAGGGGTCGAGTACGAGCACCGCTCTCAGTATCTGCATACGCTGACCATCTCCATGACCGACAGTATCGGCCTGTCGTCCAGGGACTCGGTCTGCGGCATCGTGCCCATGTTCCACGCCATGGGCTGGGGTCTGCCCTGGTCCGCCCTGATGCTCGGCTGCAAGCAGGTGCTGCCGCACCGCTTCATGGATCCAGCCCGGTTGCTGGATCTGATGATCAAAGAGGAAGTCACCATCTCCGCCGGTGTGCCGACGATCTGGCAGGGCATCAAGGGCATCGTCGAGGCGAATCCGGATCAGTACGACCTCTCGAAGCTGGAGCGTCTCACCTGCGGTGGCTCAGCGCCGCCGCCGTCGCTCATCCGCTGGTACTGGGATTCCATGGGCGTCGAGATGATTCAGGGCTGGGGAATGACGGAAACTTCACCGCTGGCGACGCTGTCGCGCCGGGTGGCGAAACGCTCGCAGATCGACATCTCGGAAGATGAGAAATTCGACAACGTGGCCAAGGCCGGCCAGATCATGCCGGGCATCGAAGTGGAGATCTTCGACGAGAACTTCAACCCGCTGCCGCACGATGGAGAAACCGTCGGCGAAATTCTGATCCGCGGGCCCTGGATCTGTTCCGAGTACTACAACAATCCGCAGCCTGAGAAATTCCACGACGGCTGGCTCATCACCGGTGACGTCGGCAAGATCGATCCGGAAGAGTATCTGATCATCAGCGACCGCTCGAAGGACCTCGTGAAGAGCGGCGGTGAATGGATCTCCTCCGTGGATCTCGAGAACCACGTGGTTGCCCTCGAAGGGGTTGCTCAAGCCTGTGTGGTTGCGCAGCCGCACCCGCGCTGGGACGAGCGCCCAGTGGTGCTCTGCGTCCTCGCGGAAGGGGCGAATGTCACCCCGGAGGCGGTCATCGAACACTGTGCAACGGCCTTTGCCAAATGGCAGCTGCCGGACGATGTGCTGTTCGTCGACAGCATCCCGCTCACCTCCACGGGCAAAATGGACAAGAAGGTGGTGCGCGCGGATCTCGATGCCAAGGGCTACGTGCTGCCGGATCTTCGCGAAGCAGCGAGCTGATCCGACCAGGTGCCGGGTCCTCCCGGTGCCGGGTGCTTTCCTTGAGACCTGCGCAGGGCGGCTCTAGAATCCCCGGCCCCGTTTCCCGCTGATCTGACCGCGCCGCAAGGCGTCGGCGCGATCGCGCCTGGAGTGCTGGATGTCCGACGCCTTCATCAAGGTCGAGAACCTGGAGAAACACTTCCAGGTTGCCCTGCGTCAACCCGGCCTCTGGGGTGCCCTGAAGGGGGTGGTGCATCGCCGCTATCGGACCGTGGATGCGCTGCACGGTGTGTCCTTCGAGATCGGTCGCGGCGAACTCGTTGGCTACATCGGTCCGAATGGCGCGGGCAAATCCACGACCATCAAGATCCTGTCAGGCATCCTCGTGCCCTCCGGAGGCCGCTGTGAAATCGGCGGTCTGGTGCCCTGGGAAAATCGGGTGGGTCATGTGGGCCGCATCGGCGTGGTCTTCGGGCAACGCACCCAGCTCTGGTGGGATCTGCCGGTCGTCGAGAGCTTCGAGCTGCTCCGGGACATCTACCGGGTGACTCCCGAGGCCTATCGGCGGGCTCGAGACGAACTCGTGGATCTTCTCGATCTCGAGCCCCTGCTCGATGTGCCGGTGCGGCAGCTGAGTCTCGGTCAGCGGATGCGGGCAGACCTTGCCGCATCGCTGCTCCACGATCCGGACATCCTGTTTCTCGATGAGCCAACGATTGGCCTCGACGCAGTTTCGAAGCTTGCCATGCGATCCTTCGTAAAGCGCCGTAATGCCGAGCGGGGTACCACGGTGCTGCTCACCACCCACGACATGGATGACGTGGAAGCGCTCTGCAGCCGCGTCATGCTCATCAATCATGGCGCTCTGCTCATGGACGGGACCGTGGCGGATCTGAGGAGTGATCGGCGCCGGGTCGTCGTTGATTTCGTCGAGACCCCACTCCTCGAAGCAGCCCATGCGTTGCTCGTGCAGAGCCAGGCGGCGGAGCGCATCACCTTCGAAGTGGCCACAGGGGTGGCCGCCTTCGTCGCTGAGCTGACCAGTCGCTACGCGATCCATGATCTGACGGTGGAGCATCCGCCGATCGAAGAGACCGTGGCCGCCCTCTATGCGCAGACGGCCGACGGTCAGCTGCCGGATAAGGTCCCGCCACGTGCGCCTGTGAGAGCCCGCGGGAAGGATGAGCGGGATGGCTGATCGTGGCCGCGCAAGGCGACGCCTGAGTGCGTACGGAGCGATCGTCGCCGTGCGCTGCAAGATGCTGCTGCAGTATCGCGCCGCGGCCATTGCCGGCTTTGGCACCCAGCTCTTCTGGGGCTTCATCAAAGTCATGGTGTTCGTGGCCTTTTATGCCTCGGCCACCGTCGAACCGCCCATGACTTTTGCGCAGGTGCTCGTTTACGTCTGGCTCGGTCAGGCGCTGCTGGTGCTGCTGCCCTGGAATGTGGATCCGGAGATTGCGGAACAGATTCGCGGCGGCGGCGTTGCCTACGAGCTGCTCCGGCCCCTCGACCTCTACAGCTTCTGGTTCGCCCGCACTCTGGCGTTCCGGTCGGCCCCAACACTCCTGCGCATGTTGCCGATGCTCCTGTTTACCGGGCTCGTCATGCCGCTCGTTGGTCTCGGCGCCTGGGCACTGCCGCCACCGGCATCGGCCGGCAGCGCTGGGTTTTTCCTGATCTCGGTCTTCATGACCCTGCTGCTGTCGACGGCCTTTACCATGATCCTGCACGTGGCGCTCATGTGGACGATCTCCGGTGAAGGCATCAACCGTATGATGCCGGGGGTGGTTCCGGTGCTGGCCGGTCTCATCGTTCCCCTGCCGCTCTTCCCGGACTGGATGCAGGGGGCGCTTTTCTGGCAGCCCTTCCGGGGTATGGCAGACGTTCCGTTCCGGATCTACAGCGGACACATTCCCCCGGCAGACGCGGTCTTCGAGATCGGCGTGCAGCTCGGGTGGTTCTGCGTGCTCGTGGCCTTCGGCTTGTGGCTCCTGAAGCGGGCTCGACGTCGGTTGGTGGTGCAGGGCGGATGAGTGTCCGCGAGCTCAACGTCGGAGCAGGGGCCGGGCCCGGTGCGGTGCGCCTCTATGGTCAGCTCGTCGCCCAGTCCATTCGGGCGCACCTGCAGTATCGGCTGTCTTTCGTGCTCATGGCCTTCGGGCATTTCATCACCAGCGTGGTGGAGGCGGTGGGGATCTGGGGGCTGTTCGATCGCTTCGGCATGCTCGGTCAGTGGTCTCTCGCCGAGGTGGCTTTTCTTTACGGCATCGTCGACACGGCCTTCCCCTTGAGCGAGGCCCTCGCCCGCGGTTTCGACGTTTTCGGGGCGCAGTTCGTAAAAACCGGGAACTTCGACCGGGTGCTGTTGCGGCCTCGATCAACGGTGCTGCAACTTGCGGGCTACGACTTCCAGCTGCAGCGCGTTGGCCGCTTTGCCCAGGGGGTGCTGGTGCTGGCCTGGGCGATCTGGATGCTCGAGATTGACTGGACCCTCTGGCGCGGGGTGCTGCTCGTCTTCACGATCCTCTCCGGAGTCGTCTTCTTCTATGCGCTGTTCGTCTTTCAGGCGACGCTGTCTTTCTGGACCGTCGATTCCCTGGAGATCATGAATACGCTCACCTATGGCGGTGTCGAAACGGCTCAGTATCCGATTGCTATCTATCAGCCGGGCTTCCGGCGCTTCTTCACCTTCATCGTTCCGCTCGCCACCATCAGCTACTTCCCCGCCTTGGCCATCCTGGGCATCGAGGATCCCCTCGGCAGTACGCTCGCCATGCAGGTGCTGGCACCGCTGGCGGGCTACGGGTTCTTCGGACTTGCGCTCCTTGCCTGGCAGGCCGGGATCCGCCACTACACGTCCACGGGGAGCTGAGTTAGGCTCGCGATTCTTTTTTCCGGGAGAGAAGGTTGGCGAAGGAAGACCGCTTCCTCAGCATTGCCGAGGCGCGCGAGGCGCCGGGCCTCCGAATGGCCTGTCTGCGTGGCATCCCGAGCCCCTGGACCGAAGCAGCGAAAGGCATCTTCCATGTGAAGGCGCTCGACTGCCAGTATGCGGGTCAGGCGGAGACCGACGAGGAAAACGCCGTCGCCGCCTGGGCCGGTGACTCTTCCGTGCCCGTGGTGGCCTACCGGCGGGAAGCCCTGCGCACGGGCTGGGCGGAGATTCTCATTCTCGCCGAACGGCTGGCGCCGCAGCCGGCCCTCATTCCCCCGGATCCCCGGGAGCGGGCGCGCTTATTCGGTCTCTCTCATGAGATTGTCGGTGAGATGGGACTGGGCTGGTCGCAGCGGCTGCTGATTCTGAAAGGCAGTCTCGACCACAGTGGCGAGCCCGGTACGACGAATTCAGCCGGGCGCCTCGCGGGCAAGTATGGCCTGATTCCGGCGCATGTGGCCGTGGCGGAGGATCGGGTTGTCGAAGTCCTCGGGCTCCTCGATACGGAGCTTGGCGAGCAGGACTGTTTCTTTCCGGGGCAACTCACCGCCCTCGACATCTACTGGGCCACCATGGCAAACCTGTTAACCCCGCTGCCGGAGGCGCAACTGCCCATGGGCGAGCGCATGCGTGCCGTATACGCTACCCGCAACGAACGGATCCTCGAAGCGCTGACGCCGCGGTTGCGCGCGCACCAGGAACGGATTTATCGGGATCACCTCGAGCTTCCCGTGCCCCTGTAAGGGGAGTGCCTGCAAGGTTCCAGTGTTCCAGCAACAACCACCCGGCCAACGGTCAATCGAACAGACTTTCAGCAACCTTTACTCAGGAAAACCATCATGAAGTTCTCCAATCGCATCACCGACCTGCTCGGTATCGCAGTTCCCCTCGTCCAGGCACCCATGGGCTGGATTGCCCGCTCGCAGCTCGCCTCGGCCGTCTCAGAAGCCGGCGGGCTCGGCATCATCGAAACTTCCTCCGGTGAACTCGACGCCGTGCGGGAAGAGATCAAGAAGATGCGCACGCTCACGGACAAGCCTTTCGGGGTGAACATCGCGCAGGCATTCGTGCGCGACCCGGACATCGTGAAATTCGTGATCGATCAGGGGGTCAAGTTCGTTACAACCTCGGCCGGGAACCCGGAGCGCTATACGGAGGAGCTGAAGAACGCCGGGCTCACGGTCTTTCACGTCGTGCCGAGTCTTTCCGCGGCGCTGAAAGCTGTGGAATGCGGCGTAGACGGACTTGTTGTCGAAGGCGGAGAAGGGGGCGGCTTCAAGAACCCGAAGGATGTTTCCACCATGGTGCTGCTGCCCCTGGTTCGTTCGAAGGTCGATGTGCCGATCATCGCGGCCGGCGGCTTCGTTGATGGGAAGTCCATGGCGGCCGCTTTCGCGCTCGGTGCCGAAGCCGTGCAAATGGGCACCCGTATGGTTTCCGCAGCCGAGTCACCGGTCCATGACAACTGGAAAAATGCCATCGTCGGCGCCCGGGAAACGGACACGGTGTTTCTGAATCGGGCTCATTCACCGGCACTGCGTGCTCTGCGCACGGAGAAGACGACGCGTCTCGAGTTCGACACGGAAACCAACGCCATGACCGAGTTCGGTACTGCATTGGATCTCTATTTCGGCGGCGACATGGAGGCGAGCATCGCCCTGACGGGGCAGGTCTGCGGACGGATCGATGCGGTACGACCCGTGGCGGAAGTGATCGACGAGGTGAAGGCCGAATTTTTCGAAACGCTGTCGGCCATGAGCGAGCGCTATCTTGCCTGAAGCGTCGGTCCAGCAGACCGACGGGATGAGCGAGGCGACCTCCGACGCGCTCGATGACCGCGTGGCGGCGACCATCTCCCTAGTCAGGCGCTGGTTCTGGCGTGTGGTCTGGGTCCTTGCCCTTGCCTGGGCCGCAGGGGCCATCTACTACGATGGCCCTCTCGGTAAAGAAAGCGGCAATCTCTGGCTCATGCTTGCCTGGATCGCCGCCGTGGTTGCAGCGCTCTTCTTCGGGCGCCTGTGGGTCAAAGTGAGTGTGCTGCTCGCGGCGTTCCTCGGTGTGCTCCTGCCCTGGCTGAACGTGGAGGCGTCGAACGACCGGGAGTGGTATCCCGAGTGGGCGGAAACGGCTTCCGTGACCTTCGAAGGCGGTACAGCCACCTTCCACAACTACCGGAACTTCGCCTACGGAGAGGACGGTACCGTGGAAGAACGCTGGGAAAGCCGAACCGTGCAGCTCAAGAATCTGCGCGGCGTCGACTACTTCCACGACAACTTCGGAGGCGACCTGCTGGCGCACCCGATCCTGTCCTTCGACTTCGGCCCGGACGGCCACCTGGCACTGTCCATCGAGACCCGTCGGGAGATCGGAGAGCACTTCACGGAGCTCGGCGGCTTCTACAAATACTTCGATCTGCAGTACGTCTGGGGTGACGAACGGGACATGATTCGTGGCCGTGTCCTGCGCGACGAGCCGATCTATCTCTATCGCCTGACGACCAAGCCCGTGGCTTCCCTGTTTCTGTTCATGGACTCGGTCAGGACAACCAACGCCCTCGCGGTGAGCCCGCGCTTCTACAACGTCCTCACGGCCAACTGCACCACGAGCCTCTTCGCGCAGACGCCGGAGCTCAAAGCCCGCAATTTCGACATCCGCATGCTGCTCAACGCTCGGCTCGACGAACTCGCCTTCGAGGATGGGTTTCTGGAAACGGACGGGCTCGATTTCGAGACCCTGCGTGCCCGGGCGCTCGTGAACGAAGACCTGCTCTCGGCGGGCACCGGTGAGGATTTCTGGCAGCGTATCCGGGAAAACCGTCCGGGTTTTTCGATGCGGCTTCGGGAAGTCGAGGGCCAGGAGAAGGGTTGATCGTGCGCCGGCTTGGGTGTGTGTTCGGGCTCTTGGCATACAACTCGTATCGAGGGGTTGCCATGAGTCCGTGGATTTTCGGTCTGGCCATGCTTTGCTTCCTGGTGCCGGGTGGCGCACCGCTTGCGGCGGAAGATGCCAGTTCTTCGAGACAAGAACCGACGAAGGAGGCTGGGGAAGACGGGGCGGCAGAGCCGTATGCGACGGGCTTCGAATTCAGCGACACGAGGTTCTCACTGGGGATCGGGCTAGCTGCGCTGCGCTACGACGCGCAGCTCAACTTCATCGACAAGGACAGTGGCAATTCGATCTTCGTAGACGCCGAAGGCACGCTGGGCTTACCCGAGTCCGATGTCTCGCCGGTGCTTTTTGGTCGCTACCGATTCTCGCCACGCCATTCGCTCGGTTTCAGCCTCTGGAGCCTGCGCAGGTCGACTACGCTGATCGACGGCGACATCGATCTCGGCGATCTGGAAATCGCCGGTCGCGTGGATCTTGCCGACCGGAGTAGTTTCTTTTACTTAACTTACAACTACACCTTCCTCCAGGACGCTCGGGCGAACGTGTTCGGCACCGTCGGCCTCTACGGCATCGATGTGAAGTACGAACTCGAAGCAACCGGCAGCATTACCATCGATGGCCTCCCGATTGCGGGAGATACGGTTGTGAGGGACGTATCTGTCGCGGCCCCGTTACCGATGGTTGGGCTCGACGCAGTCTTTGCACTGACGCCGAGGTGGTCACTCGGCACTAAATTGACCTTCGTAGCGGGCTCCGTTGGCAACGTCCGCAACGCGCTCGTACTCGACACCTCCGTTCGTGCTCGATATATGTTCAACGACAGTTTCGGCCTCCACGTTGGCATGAAATACTTCAACGCAGACTTCGACGTGGACCAGTCCGAACTCCGAACTGAGGTGCGCTACGGGTTTGACGGGGTTTTTGGCGGCATTTCGCTCAGTTTCTGATAGCGTCAGCACTATGCTCGAAACCATCGGCGCCATTCTGAACACCGTGCTCCTGGACCTCGGCGGGCAGCAGCTCACCGTTGGTCAACTGGTGCTCGCGCCGGTCACCGTGCTCATCGGTTTCCTGGTCGCCCGCTGGGGCGAAAAAATCGTGAGTCGTCGCTTTGTCGGCGAGAAGGCCAACGCCGATCTCGTGCATCTGACCCGGCGAGCCTTCTACGTGCTCGTGATCGTCGTTCTGGTGTTCACAGCCCTCGATCTGCTGAACGTGCCTTTGACGGCTTTCGCCTTTGTTTCCGGTGCCATTGCCATCGGCGTTGGCTTCGGCGCTCAGAACATCATCAACAACTTCATCAGCGGCTGGATCCTCATGTGGGAGCGGCCGATCCGCATTGGCGATTTCCTGGAGATCGGTGAGACGCGCGGCACTGTGGAAGCGATCAATACGCGATCGACGCGGATCCGGCGCATCGATGGTGTGCATCTGCTCGTGCCGAACAGCCAGCTGCTGGAGAACACGGTCGTCAACTGGACGCTCCTTGATCGACGCATGCGCACGCTGGTGCGGGTGGGTGTCGCCTACGGTTCGCCGGTGCGGAAGGTGAAGGCGCTCCTCGAGGAGGCGCTCACCCGGGATCCGGCGATCATCACGGATCCCGCACCCATCGTGCTGTTCGAAGACTTTGGTGACTCGGCGCTCATCTTCGACGCGTTCTTCTGGGTGAACGCCAGCGGCGAACGGGACCTTCGAGTGGTACGCAGCGATCTCCGCTTCACCATCACGGATCTCTTCGAAGAGAACGACATCGTCATTGCCTTTCCGCAGCGGGATGTGCACGTCGATGGGGCCATCGAGGTCATCCGGCGCGATCCGGCGTGAGGTCGCTGCAACTCCTGCTCGAGCGCCTGCTGCTTCGCGGCGTGCACTATCGGCTGCTGTTTGCTGCCCTGATGATTGCTGCCCTCGCGATCCTGGCGGGCACCTTCGTTTTCCTGTTCGATCCGAACTTCACCGCGTTCACGGACGCAATCTGGTGGGCCTTTCTGCGTCTGACCGATCCCGGCTATCTTGGCGACGACGAAGGCGTGGTGGGCCGCAGCGTGTCGACGCTGCTGACGGTAGCCGGCTTCGTGGTCTTTGTCGGGTTGCTCATCGCCATTCTGACTCAGTGGATGAATCAGTGGGTGCAGCGCGTGGAAGCCGGTGTTTCACCCCTCAGCCTGAGTGACCACATTCTGATTCTCGGCTGGAATCATCGGACACCTTCCATCGTGCTCGAGCTGCTCGAAACCCGGGAACGGGTCACCCGCTTCCTGGCGGGACGGAAAGCCAAGGCGCTGCGGGTCGTGGTGCTCGCGGAAGAAGTTGATGCGTCGCTCCGGGCTGAGCTGCAGACGCGCCTGGGAAGCTACTGGGATGACCGACGGGTGCTGCTTCGCTCCGGAGATCCACTGCAGCTGGCCAGCCTCGAGCGGGTGTCCTTCCGAACTGCCGGCGCCATCATTCTGCCGGGCGCCGATTTTGCGGTGGCCCGGCCGGGTGTGAGTGACGCCGAGATCATCAAGTCGCTGGCTTCCATTTCTCAGCAGGTTCCCGATCCCGCCCGCCTGCCGCCAGCGATCGCCGCCATCTACAACGCCAACCGCGGCGTTCTGGCCGAACGGGCCTATGGCGGCAGGGTAGAGGTCGTCGACGCAGACCGCCTCATTGCGCGGCTGCTTGCCCAGTCCGTGCTGCTGCCCGGCGTCTGGGATGTCTATGACGAACTCCTCTCCATGCATCGGGGGAATGCGCTGTTCCTCCGTGCCGCTCCGCAGGGCACGGCGACGACCTTCGGCGCCCTGCAGACCGGCGCCGGTCGGGCGCTGCTGTTGGGCGTGATCGATCGCAGCACCGGGCAGGTCCGGCTGAATCCTGGTGCCGGTGCGGCGGTGAACGGTGGCGATGCGCTGGTGTTCATGGCCGAAGAGTATGCGCACTGCACCGTCAAGGCCGACGCCGGGTCTGTTGTAGCACCGGCTGACCTGTCCCTCGAAGCTCAGGGATCCGAGCCGTGCCGGATCATGGTGCTCGGATGGAGCCGGAAGGTACCGCTCCTGCTTCGAGAACTGCTGTCTTACGAGGGCGGCGTTGCGGAGATCGAGCTGGTCGGCGTGACGCCGGTGGCTGAGCGACAGGCTCTGCTGCCGGCAGAAAGCCCGGTGTCTATCAGGCAGCGCGAAGCCAACTTCCTCGATCCGGACGTGCTGGCGACACTCAGACCCCAGGATTATGACCGGGTGATCTTTCTGGCCCGGGAACGAATGGGTGATGAAGCGGTGGCCGACGCGGCCACCTACTCGGCCTATCTGGCGCTCGATGCGCTGCTGGGATCTGCGCAACCGCACCTGGTCCTGGAAGTGCTCGAAGAGGAAAACGGGGCGCTGTTTGCAGGCGAACGGGACGACGTGCTGCTGAGCCCGCCCATCGTCAGCTACATCCTTTCGCAGGTTGCCCTGAAGCCGGAACTGGGGCGGGTGTTTCGCGAGCTGCTGCAGCCGCAGGGGCAGAGCCTCGGTTTTCTCGAGATCACGGAGAGCGGCGCCGCACTCAGCTTTGAAGAAGCGGCCGCTGCGGCGTCAGAGCGGGGATTTCTGGCCCTCGGGGTCGTGGCAGGCGCCGTCGATGGCGGTCGCCTGACCCTGAATCCGCCGCGGACGCTGCGCTGGACGACGGCGCCTGGAGATCGGCTGGTTGTGCTTGGGCCTGCAGACTGAGGCGAAGCTCTGCAGAAACTGACGCCTGGCGCTTAAGGGGCAAGCCGCCAGGGAAGAGTCTCCGCAGCCATGAAGGGCACCACGGTCTCCCCTTCCCGCGTCACCTGCGCGGGCACTTCGGTGGGTTGGCGCTCCAGGCGCACCTGTGCCTCGTTCAGCGGCAGTCCGTAAAACTTTGGCCCGTATTCGCTGGCGAAGGCCTCCAGGCGATCGAGATGGCCTTCTTCCTCGAAAACCTGGGCGTAGCTTTCCAGCGCCACCGGTGCCGAATAGATGCCCGCGCAGCCGCAGGCGCTCTCCTTCTCAGCCTGCGGGTGTGGCGCTGAGTCCGTGCCGAGGAAAAATTTCGGGCTGCCGGAAACCGCCGCTTTACGCAGCGCGTCCTTGTGCTGGCGGCGTTTCGCCACGGGCAGGCAATAGGCGTGCGGGCGCAGGCCCCCGTCGAAGAGCGCGTTTCGATCGATGTGCAGGTGATGGGCGGTGATCGTCGCTGCCACGGTGGCCGGCGCAGCTTCGACAAACTGCACAGCGTCGGCCGTGGTGATGTGCTCGAGGACCACTTTCAGGGCGGGAAACTGTTGGACGAGCGGCGCCAGCACCTGATCGATGAAGACGGCCTCCCGATCGAAAACGTCCACCTCGGGCGTCACGACTTCGCCATGCACCAGCAGCGGCATGCCGATGGCTTCCATGCGCTCGAGGACCGGGTGAATGTTGCCGACGTCCGTCACCCCGGCGTCGGAATTCGTCGTTGCGCCGGCGGGATAGAGCTTACAGGCCGTAAACACGCCGGCTTCGAACCCGCCGGCGACCTCGTCCGGGTCGATGGTATCCGTGAGGTAGGCGGTCATGAGCGGCGTGAAATCGTAACCGGCCGGGCACGCTGCAAGGATCCGCTCGCGATAGGCGGCTGCCGCCGCCCGGGTGGTGACGGGTGGCACGAGATTGGGCATGACGATGGCGCGGGCAAACTGTCGTGCCGTGTCCGCCACGGCGAGAGTCAGCATGGGGCCATCGCGCAGATGGACGTGCCAGTCGTCGGGCCGGCGCAGCGTCAGGCTGACCGGAGCGTCCTCGGCCGCAGCGCTCATGCGTTTTCCTTCAACAGCAGTTCCGCCTCGATTTCCACCGGCACGGAAAAAGGCAGCTCCGCCAGGCCTACGGCAGAGCGGGCGTGGGCGCCGATCTCCGGGCCAAACACTTCCAGAACGAGTTCCGAAGCGCCGTTGATCACCGGTGGGATCGCGTTGAAGCCCGGCGCCACGTTCACCATACCGAACAGCTTCAGCCAGCCGGCCACAGCATCGAGGGAGCCGACAGCCTGACGGATCGTTGCCAGGAACCCGAGAGCGACGAGACGAGCAGCCTCATAGCCCTGCTCGGGTGTGACTTCTGCGCCGACCTTACCGAGAGGCTTGGCCATGGAGCCGTCGGCGGCCAGGGGCACGTGGCCGGCAAGATAGGCATGGCGGCCGTCGATGCGGATCAATTCGAAGGGCAGGTTGGCCGTCTGCATGGGTGCCGGCAGGGTGAGTCCAAGCGCAGCCAGGCGCGCCTCGGCAGTGTCTGCCATGAGCGATTGCTCCTCGGTGGAAGGTTGGTGGGCCACTCTAGCGCATTCCCTCGCGGCCGGTCGATCAGAGGCATTGCGAGCCACGGTGCGCCGGGACGTCGAAGCTCCGTGAGTTCCCGTGCGGGCGCTTTTCCCGCCGCGACGTTTCCGTGTAACGTGCGCTCCATGCAGGAACGAGCAGTGGAAACCAGTACCGAGCCGGTGGAAGAAGCAGCGGCCGGGCCAGCCAGCGATCCCGAGGCCGCCATGGGTTCGGAGGCGGCTCGCGGGCGGACGCTTGCCCGACTGAAGAAGCTGCTGCCCGCTGCGGCGCTACTCACGGAACCCGCGCAGCGGAAACCGTTCGAAAGCGACGGTCTCACTGCCCTTCGGGAAGTTCCCTGGCTCGTGGCGCTGCCGGAAAATGAGGACCAGCTGAAAGGCGTCCTGGCGATCTGCCGGGAAGAGGGTGTGCCCGTTGTTCCCCGTGGGGCGGGCACCGGGCTCTCCGGCGGTGCTCGACCGAGAGCCGATGGGGTGTTGCTGGGCCTGTCGCGCCTCGACGAGATTCTGGAAATAGATCTGGAGAACTGCGCCGCCCGCGTGCAGCCGGGCGTGCGCAATCTCGCCATCAGCGAAGCGGTCGCGGAACACGGCCTTTACTACGCGCCGGACCCTTCTTCACAGATTGCCTGCTCGATTGGCGGCAATGTGGCGGAAAACTCCGGCGGCGTGCACTGCCTGAAGTATGGATTGACGGTACACAACGTCCTCGGTGTGAAGGTCCTGACGCTGGCCGGGGACGAACTGGTGCTCGGTGGCCCTGGAGGCGATCCGGAAACGCTCGATCTGCTCGCACTCATGTGCGGCTCCGAAGGGCTCCTCGGTATCGTGACCGAGGTGTGGGTTCGATTGTTACCCATCCCACCGGAACGGCGGGTGCTCCTTGCGGGCTTTCCGACCCTCGCCGGTGCCGCTGATGCGGTCGCCGCGATCATCGGGTCCGGGCTGATTCCTGCGGGTCTGGAAATGATGGATGCGCTGGCAGTGGAAGCCGCGGAAGCATTCGTTCATGCCGGCTATCCGACGGACGCCGCAGCTATTCTCCTGTGCGAACTGGACG
Organism: Pseudomonadales bacterium; assembly: GCA_965230005.1. GTDB lineage: Bacteria > Pseudomonadota > Gammaproteobacteria > Pseudomonadales > Azotimanducaceae > SZUA-309. Next base: position 2,289,739 of record OZ245934.1, on the reverse strand, counting down.
GCGTGCCTGAGGAAGTCGCGCACGATGCCCGACTCGTGGAGCGGGTGGCCCGCGAACACGGTGCCGAGAGCATTCAGATTGCGGAAAGCGAGGCCGAGCAGGCCCGGCTCTGGCTCGGACGAAAAGCAGCCTTTCCTGCGGTTGGACGCCTCGCCCCGGATTACTACTGCATGGACGGAACGATCCCACGGGCTGCGCTGGCAGACGTCCTCGAGCGCATTGCCGAACTCTCGGAGGAGTTTGGCCTGCAGGTCGCCAACGTCTTCCATGCCGGTGATGGAAACCTGCATCCGCTGATCCTCTACGATGCCAACAAGCCCGGTGAGCTCGAACAGGCCGAAGCCTTCGGCAGCCAGATCCTGAATCTCTGCGTTGCGGTGGGTGGCACGGTAACGGGCGAGCATGGCGTTGGTGTCGAGAAACTCGGGCCCATGTGCGGGCAGTTTTCGAACGCCGAGCTCGAGCAGTTCTTCCGTCTGAAAGCCGCCTTCGATCCGGACGGTCTCATGAATCCCGGCAAAGCCATTCCAACCCTCACGCGCTGCGCCGAAGTCGGCGGCATGCACGTGCACGGCGGTCGGCTCCCGTTTCCGAACCTGGAACGGTTTTGACCGATCGCAGCGACGAGTTCGTGGATGCGGTGCGCAGCGCCCGGGCGGAAGGGCGCGCGGTGACCATTGCCGGGACCGGCAGCAAGGCATTTCTCGCGCAGAGCTCGGTAGAGACGGAGCACGGACGCCTGCTATCCACGGAAGAACACGAGGGTATCGTCGACTACCGTCCGGATGAGCTGGTGGTGACGGTCCGCAGTGGTACGCCGCTCAAGCGCCTTAAGCAGACGCTCGCGCGGGAAGGACAGATGTTGCCCTTCGATCCGCCGGAGTTTCAGGGCCTTGGCACCATCGGCGGTGCCGTAGCCAGCGGACTGGCCGGCCCGGGCCGTCCCTGGCGAGGCGGCGTACGGGATGCGGTGCTTGGCGTGAAAATGATCAATGGCCTCGGCGATGCGCTCAGCTTCGGGGGCCAGGTGATGAAAAACGTCGCCGGCTTCGACGTCGCCCGCCTGCAGGCCGGTGCCTTCGGCAGTCTTGGCCTGCTGCTCGAGGTCAGTCTCCGACTGCTGCCGCTGCCTCAGGCTGAACAGACGAGAGTGCTCGAATGGGATGCCCCGGCGGCGCTCGGTCAGCTCAGAAACTGGGCGCGGCTGCCCTTGCCGCTGACGGGCACCGCCATTCTCGACGGCAGGCTCTACCTGCGGCTGTCGGGCAGCGAGCCGGCCGTCTTCGCAGCCGCAGACGCTGTCGGCGGGGAGTCCACGGACGACTCGATCTGGACGGGCCTGCGTGATCTCAACCTGCCGGTGCTGAAAGCGGCTCCGCTCGCCTGCGCGCAGGTGCCGCCGGCAACAGCGGTGCAGGAAGAAGACCTGCTCATCGAATGGAATGGCGCCCGACGCTGGCGCGGTGCGGCGAAGCCGCTGCCGCCCTACGTACCCTTCGGCCAGGACTACGCGCGCAACCGGTGTCTCGATGCCGGCGGCAATGGCGCGTTGGCGACTTACCAGGCGCGGCTCAAAGCCGCTTTTGATCCCGACGACCTCTTCAATCCGGAGCTGACTCGTGCAGACCTCGCTGCCTGAAGACTACCGGGCGACCCCGGAAGGCACCCGGGCGGACGAAATCCTCAGAAGCTGCGTGCACTGTGGATTCTGCAACGCCACCTGCCCAACCTATCAGCTGCTGGGCGACGAGCTCGACGGGCCTCGCGGCCGGATCTACCTCATGAAGGAGATGCTCGAGCAGCAGACCGTGGAAACAACGACGGTGACGCACCTCGATCGTTGTCTGACCTGTCGGGCCTGCGAGACGACCTGTCCGAGTGGAGTCGCCTATGGCGAACTGCTGGAAATCGGTCGTAACTTCGTCGAGACGCAGGGTGCGCGACGGCCGACGCGGGTTCGCTGGCTGCGGAAGTGGCTGCTTCGGGTGGTGCCGAATCCCCGCGCCTTCGCCCGTTGGACCGCCCTCGGTCGCCTGGCCGGCCCCTTCCTTGGCGCAAAGCTCCGCAGGCAGCTGCCGCCGCGGGCGACGCCGGTGCAGGGTGATGCCGCAGAACCCGCGGTCTCTGAAGTCCGCCGCGGCCGTGTCCTGCTGCTCGACGGCTGTGTGCAGCGCAGTGCCACCCCGGCCGTGAACGACGCCCTCGAGAGGCTGCTCAAGGGTGTCGGGGTCGACGTGCTGCGTCTGCCTGAAGAAGGTTGCTGCGGTGGACTTGCGCTGCACCTCGGAGACGAGGCCGGTGCCAGCGCAGCCATGACGCACAACCTGGCGGCTCTGGGTTCGGTGCTCGATGAAGTGGACGCAGTTGTCTCTACCGCCAGCGGCTGCGGCGTGACGCTCAAGGACTACGGTCGTCTGCTCGCTGCAGATCCTCAGCAGGCAACACGTGCATCTGAGTTCGCGGACAAGGTGCTCGACGTCGGCGAATATCTGACCGGTCTCGACGTCGCCTGGCGCCGGGCCGATGAATCGCTCGAGAAGCTTGCGCTGCACGTGCCCTGCACCCTGCAGCACGGTCAACGCCGCGCAGCGCCCCCGGCTGCTCTCCTCGAGGCCGCCGGTTACGAGCTGGTGCCGGTTCGGGACGGCCATCTCTGCTGCGGATCTGCCGGCAGCTACTCGATGCTGGAGCCCGACCTTTCTGAGCGGCTTGGGAAAAACAAGGTGGCAGCCCTCACCGGTGCGGCTCCGGATCTGATCGCAACGGGTAACGTCGGGTGTCAGCTGCACCTCGGCGGTCTGGCGGAAGTGCCGGTGCGGCACTGGGTGGAACTGCTGGCCGCGGAAGCGAGCTGATGTCGCGATTGCCGGAGCACATCCGCACCGCACGGCTGGCGATCCGGCTGGTGGAAGCCGCCGACGCCGAGGCGCTGAACGCTGCCATCGTGCAGTCCCACCCGGAATTGCAGCTCTGGATGGACTGGGCCGTCGAGCCTCAGACGCTGGAAGAAACCCGGGCTTTCTGCGGCCGATCCCTGGAAAACTGGAAGAGCGAGAGTGAGTTCAACGCCGTCATGATCGAGCTGGAAACCGGCGAAATCATCGGCAGCTGCGGTTATCCGCGGCTCGACTGGACCGTGCCGCGCTTCGAGATTGGTTACTGGTGCCGGAGCGACCGGGTAGGGCGGGGGTATGTTTCCGAAGCCACCTGGGCCCTCGCCACCCATGCCTTTCGGGAACTGGAGGCGGCGCGTGTCGAGCTGCGCATGGATGATCGAAACACGAGAAGCTGGCGGGTCGCCGAGCGCCTCGGCTTTCACTGGGAAGGCACGCTGCGCAACGATGTGCGCGTGCCCGATGGCACCCTGCGCGATACCCGGGTGTACGCCGTAACCGCCCTCGACGCGCTGACGGCACCGGAGGCAGCAGAGCGCGTCCGCTGATCGGCTCTACCTGATAAGGACGGTGCGTCTCAGCCCCGGGCCGTCCGCCAGCGCGCGCGAATCTCGGCCGCTTCCTCCGTTCGACCCTGAGCGTCCCGCGCATCGGCGATAACAAGCCAGGCATCGCGCTCCCAATCGGGGCGGTTCCTTGCGAGGCTGAGCGCTTTGTTGGCGTAGCGGACGGCCGTGTCCGGATCTCCGGCAGCCAGCTCCAAGCCTGCCAGATGGGTCCAGAGGTCCGCCCGCCGTGGATCGATGCGCACAGCACGTTCGGCGTAGGCCACCGCTTCAGCGAGCTGCCCGCTTTCTTCCGCACGGGCGCTCTGCTCGAGGAGGGCGAGCGTTGCGCCGTCCGGGGAAGGCCGGCTCGGGCGCGTTGCTTCGTGCTCCGTGCTCTCTCCCGTCGATGCTTCCGGTGTCTGCCGATCAGCTGGCGCAGGCGGCTCGGAACCGCTCTCCGATCCCGGCGCCGGAGAGGTGGCGCAGGCGCCGACGAGCAGTGTCAGGGCCAGGAGCAGCAATGCTCCCAGCGGCGGCCGCGGGCTCAGCCTGGAACCATTCATTGAAACCATTCCTTGAACTTTCTCCCCAGGCGATTCGCGACGCGCTTGAGATCGATGCCGCAGCCGTCTTTGGCGCTGTTGTCCGCTGAGCGGGGCAACGGCACGGCGACCACTTCCGCGCAGGAGTCGTTGGCCAGCAGCCCGGTGGCGTATTCGACCGTTTCCCAGTCGTCGTCTGCTTCGGGCAGCGGTGCGACACCGAGGCGAAGAAACACGTCGTCCCAGACCTGCATGGCGCCGCCAGCTCCGGTCATACCCGTCGGCCGGTTGTCGTCGTAGCCCACCCAGACGACGGCCAGGCGTTCTGCGTCGAAACCCGCAAACCAGCTGTCCCGGTAGTCATCCGAAGTGCCCGTCTTCCCCGCAGTGCCGAGCTGCGCAAAGCGGGACGTTTTGCCGGTGCCGCGCTCCATGACCACTTCCAGCCCGCGCTGCACGGCCGCCGCGGTCGCCGGCTCGATCTGTTGCTGAAGCTGGAAGGGATGCTGGGAGAGTGGCTCACCAAACTCATCGACGACGGCAATGACCGACTTCGGCGCCATGTGAAAACCGCCGCTGGCAAAGGCGCTGTAGAGCGCCAGTACTTCGAGCGGGGTGCGTGGTTCAGCCCCGAGAAGGAGTGAAGGATAGAGATTTTCTGCCGGGAGGCCGCCGAGATCGTGCAGCCGATCGGCAACCTGATCTACACCGAGAGACAGGCCCAGATTCACCGTCGCGAGATTCAGGGAGTCGCCCAGGGCACGAACCAGCGGCACCGGACCATAGATCTCATCGTCGAAATTCTTCGGCATCCAGGGGTCTGAGCCGCGTTGCGCCAGAGAAACGCTGACATCCTGCAGCGTGCTGGCCAGATGGTAGCCACGCTCCAGAGCGGCGAGATAAATCACGGGCTTGATCAACGAACCCATGGTCCGCCGCGCGTTCAGGGCGCGGTTGAAGCCGTCCACCCCGGCGGCGCGACCGCCGCTGATCGCCTGGACTTCGCCGGTTTGGGTGTCTGCGACGACGACGGCCCCCTGCAGTTCTCCAGGCGGCAGCTGCCGGGCGAGCTCCAGGCGCTCCAGGGTGCTGGCCATGGCCTGTTCTACGGCATCCTGAGTACGGGGCGAGAGGGTGGTGAACACCTTCAGACCGGCGCTGGTCAGATCCTGCTCGTCGTAGTCCTTCAGCGCGCTGCGTACCAGATCCATGTAGGCCGGATAGTAGGCGCCGCCGCTACGGGCGCCGCGGATTACCGCGAAAGGTTCCGCCATGCTGGCGGCAACCGTATCCGCGTCGATGAGACCGGCCTGGTGCATCTTGCCGAGCACCAGGTTGCGGCGTTTGTGGGTGCGCTCCGCGTGCCGGTAGGGGTTGTAGTAGGAGGGACCGCGGATGATGGCGACCAGCGTCGCGAGCTCGTGGACCTCGAGCTCCTTCAAGGGTCGATTGAAGTAAAACTGCGCGCCGAGGCCGAAGCCGTGTACGGCGCGGAGGCCGTCCTGACCGAGATAGATCTCGTTCACGTAGGCATTCAGGAGCTCTTCCTTCGGAAAGCGGAGCTCCAGCATCACGGCCATGGCCACTTCCTGAAGCTTGCGCTCGAAGGTCTGCCGGTTCGTGAGGTAGTAGCTCTTCACGAGCTGCTGTGTGAGTGTGCTGCCGCCCTGACGGATCTCCCCGGCCGTGAGGTTTACCCAGGCAGCCCGGGCAATGCCGATCGGGTCGAAGCCGAAGTGCTGCTCGAAGTGGGCGTCTTCCACCGCAATGAGCGCACCGGTGAGGAGTTCCGGAACCTCCTCGGGCTGCAGGATCAGCCGGTCTTCGCCGTGACTCGGGAAAAAGTTGCCGATGCTCAGCGGATCCAGTCGTACCAGGGGCACGGGCCGGCCGTTGGCATCAGTGAGTGCCGTGATCCCGCGATCATCGAAGGTGGTGCGAATCCGCTGGCTGGCTCGTGGTCCTTCGAGGAATTCGAAGGCGCGGAGGTAAATGTCCAGACTCGCGCCCCGGCGGGCGTAAGTGCCCGGCGCTGGCAGATTCGCATGCGCCGTGTAACCGAGGCGCCTGAGCTCCTCGGTCAGCTCCGCAAGTGTCAGGTCTGAGCCCGGGTAAACCTCCAGCGGGGCCGCATAGACCTGGGCTGGCACGGACCAGCGCCGGCCCTCGAAGGTCTCCGTGATCAGGCGGTCGAGGTGGAACAGGTAAGCGCCCAGGGCGACGGTCAGCAGGACGGTGACCAGTGCAATGCCCTTGAGTACGCGGCCAAAGGTCACGGTCATGGCGCCAGGCACCGTAAGTTGGTGAGCCCGGACACCGGCGGCAGTTGGCTCACGCGAACGGCGGGAGCGCCCCTCGGTGGGCAGGTGCCGGGGTGTTGGCCGATGCCTGCGTAGACCGACGCGCCGCGGTCACTGGAGCGCCAGGCCCGGGAGACCCTGAGGGCTGGCGGGTGTCTGTCTCGCGGACGAGGCCCAGCCAGCGACCGAGGCGCCGGAAAACAGCCAGCGCGCCGTGAAGGATTTTCGGCAGCAGGAAGCATAGGAGGACCAGGAATACTGCGAGAGCGGCCAAGAATAGCACGGGGTGAGACAGAGCCGCCCAGAGCCCGGCAAAGACGGCCAGATCCTCGGCGACGGACGCGGCGAAGTTGCTGAAGGGCTCCGGGGAGGTGTTGATGAGCACCCGCGATCCCGCCTTGGTGGCATGGGTGGCGGCCGTCAGGGAGCCGCCGACGAGCCCGGCGGCAATGCCAATGGCCGGATCCACGGGGCCCACAGCCCCTGCAGCCAGCAGGGCGCCGGCCGGTATGCGGATGAAGGTGTGCAGCGAATCCCAGGCGCTGTCGACCCCTGGTGTTTTGTCCGCCATGAACTCGACGCAGTACATGAAGGCCGCGGCACCGATGACGAGCGGATCCTGCACGACGGCAAGTTCCGCCGGTAGCGCGATGTAACCGAAGGCGCCGCCAAGGCCCAGCACCATGACGGCTGCGTAGAGGTTGATGCCGCTTGCCCAGGCTACGCCCAGGGTCAGTGCGATGGTCTGCAGAAGATCGGTGTATTCGCCCATGCCTCGAAGTCGTCGTCTGAGGATTGTCGGGGAGCCTAGGGCAGGAATCCTGAACGGAAACTGAAGTGGTCGTGAAGAAAGCTGGCTGACTTCCCGCCTGCGACCCTTCGAGACCCTGCACCGGACGCCTGCTCCTGCCGGGCCAACAGGACCTGACTTGCGTGGGGAGGCGGGGCTCGTCAGAATGGCCGCTGACCTAAGGGGTGGTAGTTGCTACCTGAGACGCCGTATGGCGGACCCTTCGAACCTGATCCGGTTCATACCGGCGTAGGAATAGGCACTTTCCAGACCCGCGTTCAGCAGGTTGCAGATTCCGCTCCACCCCTTCGGTCACGACGAAGTCATCTGGAGTGGATATGCCCATTTTTTCTTTAGCTCTGGTCCCAGCCTGCGCTCGACGATCGCGAGCGGCGCACACGACCTCTGTCGCCGTTGCCAGGCCTGTTGCCGCCCTCATCGGGTTGCTTGCATCTGCTTGCAGCGTTGCGGTGAGTGGCGCTGAAAACCCCGTGATCGAAGAGATTGTGGTGACGAGCGAGTTTCGCCAGAACACGGTGAATCGAACGGCGGCCTCCGTGAGCGTGATCGAGCTCGGCGACCTGCAGGGGCGGGCCCTCAATCATCTCGAGGACGTGCTCAATCAGGTTCCCAACGTAAACGTGGCTGGCGGCAGCACGCGGGCGCGCTTCTACCAGATCCGTGGCATCGGTGAACGTGGCCAGTTCGACGAGCCGCTGAACTCTTCCGTGGGTCTGCTCATCGACGGCGTCGACTTCAGCGGTATCGGTACCGCCGCCGTCCTTCATGACGTGGCTCAAGTCGAGGTGTTGCGCGGCCCGCAGGGCACGCTCTACGGGGCCAACGCCCTTGCGGGCCTCATGCACGTCCGGACCAACGACCCCACACAGCAGTTCGAGGCGGGGCTCACCCTCGATGCCGGAAACTTCGATGCGCGTGGCATAGGCCTCACGGTGTCCGGCCCCTTCAGCGACACGGTGGCCGGAAGGCTGGCCATCCGTCAGTACCAGGACGATGGCTTTCACGACAACGTGTTTCTCGGGCGTTCCGATACCAATGAACGCGACGAGCTGTCCGTGCGCGGTAAGCTCAGCTGGACTCCGAGCGACCGCCTCGATCTGGGTCTCTCGGCGGCCTACATCGATATCGACAACGGCTACGATGCCTTCTCTTTAGACAATGACTGGAACACGCGCTCGGATGAACCGGGGCAGGATGCGCAGGAGTCGGCCTTCGTCTCGCTGACCGCCGACTGGGATCTGAACGACGCCGTCGTGCTCCAGGGCACCCTCGGCCATGCGGACTCCGCCATCGACTACGGCTACGACGAGGACTGGACCTTCGTTGGCTTTCACCCCTTCGAATATTCGTCGACGGACCGCTACGAGCGGGATCGACAAACGACGACCATCGACCTCCGGGCGCTGTCCGGCGATGGCGGCCGGATCTTCGGCGGCCGCACGGACTGGGTCGTGGGGTTCTACGGCCTGACCCAGAGCGTGGATCTGACCCGGACCTACACCTTCCTGCCCGGGCCCTTCGACAGCACCTTCGACATCGACCGGGTAGCCCTCTATGGCGAACTGACCACCGCCCTCGGCGAGCGCAACCGGATCACCATCGGCCTTCGCGGCGAGCGTCACGAAGCCCGCTACTCGGATTCTGAAGCGGTGCAATTCGACCCGAAAGACGATCTCTGGGGCGGCCGTTTCGTTTTCGAGCGCGACCTGAACGACGCCACCATGGTCTACCTCTCGGCAACCCGCGGCTACAAGGCCGGTGGTTTCAACGCCAGTAATTCATTGGACCCGGACCTGCGTGAGTTCGATCCGGAAACGCTCTGGAACTACGAGCTTGGTTTGAAGGGTCGCTGGTTCGATGAAGCGCTCACGGGCCGTTTCTCACTGTTCACCATGCAGCGCGATGACGTGCAGATTGGCACGTCCATCGTCCGTACGCGGCCGGACGGCAGTTCGGAGTTCATACAGCTGACGAGTAACGCAGCCGAAGGCACGAACTCCGGCTTCGAAGCAGAACTCGTCTGGGCGTTGACTGAACGCTTCGAGCTGTTCGGTAACTTCGGTTTCCTCGATACCGAGTTCAAAGACTTCGTAAACACCGCGGGGGAAGACCTCGACGGCGAAGAACAGGCACACGCGCCGCGCTACCAGTTTTTTGTGGGCGGCGAGTACCGTCACCCTGCCGGTTTTTATGCGCGCCTCGAGGTGGAGGGTAAAGATGCGTTCTACTACAGCGACAGCCGGCGTTTTTCCGATCGTCCGGATGAGCTGCGCTCGGAGCCCTATGAGCTCGTCAATGCGGCCATTGGCTATGAGCGGCAGAACTGGGACCTGCGCCTCTGGGGCAGGAATCTCGGCGATGAGGCCTACCGGATCCGCGGCTTCTACTTTCCGCAGGATCCGCGCGACGACTACACGGAGCGGGGCTGGTTCCAGTTCGGAGAACCACGCCGTTATGGCGTGACGCTGAATCTCAGCATTTAGTCGGCAGCACTCGGCGTGTTGCCGGACTCGAGGGCGATCAGATGATCGACGACTTCGAGGGCAACCGCCCGGCCGACGTCCATGGTGACGACGTATCGGCCATCGACGACCAGCGTCGGCACCGCGCTGATTCCGACCGCTCGCTGAGCGCTGTCTCCGTCCCGGAGGCGACGGCGGACTTCGCCGCCGTTGAAGGCGGCGAGAAACTCTTCGGCGCTGGCTCCGTTGCCATCCACGAAGTCCGCGATGTCCTGAGCGCTGGCGAAGGATCGGCGGGCGTCGTGCAGGGCGCGGAACATCCGCTCGTGGTTCTCATCGAGCACGTCGAGGGCCTCGAAGGTGTAGTAGGTCTGGGCGAGGGCCGCCCAGGCGGGTGAAAAGGCCACGGGCACCCGTTCGAAGGTGACGTTATCCGGCTTCGTCAGCAGCCATTCTTCGATGACCGGATCGAAGTTTTTGCAGTGAATGCAGGCATAGGAGAAGAATTCCTGGACCAGGATGGGCGCGCCCGGGCGGCGCCGCTCCGCGTTCTCCAGCACGGTGTAGTGCTCACCGGCAACGAACTCTCCCTGGGTTGCGCCGGAGGAGTAGAGGATGCCATAGCCGATCACCACCACACCGAGCAGCGCGACCGCGCCGATGATCAGCCCGCGAACGAGGGCAACGTTGGATTTCTTCTTGGCCATGAGCGTTTTCCGTGGGTGCAGTGACGGCCGGCATTTTACCCGGGCCAGACCAGGCAACGAAGCCCCGGGGCCGTCATGGGCGGCTGGCCGGCGACTTTGTCGACCCTTTCACAGCCACAGGGCCAGGATCCCGTGATACTTGGGCGACCGCAGTGCCATCTGGCATACTCCGGCGCTTTCGCCCAGGGACCACATGAAACCGCGCCACAGGCGCCAGCAGGTAGGACCGATGACCGACGGAATCAACCAGAACACAGAGCGCAACGCCCTCGAGGAAAGCACTGAGCGGTACGAACTCTTCCACTCCGAGACCTGCGGCTTCTGCCATCGCGTACGCCGCTATTTCGCCCAGGCCGGCTGGGACATTCCGCTCCGCGACGTCAACCGCGACCGCGATGCCCGGGCTGAGCTCATGGCCGGCGGCGGCCGGACCATGGTGCCGTGCCTGAAGATCACCCGTGGGGAAGACGTGGTCTGGATGTACGAATCCCTCGATATCATCGACTATCTCGAAAAGCAGCGCGCAGCATCCACCGGCTGAACGCGGATCCAGCGAAGCTGACTCGCAGGGGCCGTTGTTTGTACGCCCAGCGGCGCCCTGCTATGTTGCCTGACCCACCAGATCTCCAGACCCGAATCCGATCAACCAACCGACCTTTCGAAGGGGGACACCCATGAAACTAGGGCTAATTACCGGCTACTCCGGCGCTCGTATGAGCATTCCGATCGACGCAATCAAGCATGCGGAAAACCTGGGCTTTGAATCCGTCTGGACCGCGGAAGCCTACGGCTCGGATGCGGTCACGCCTGCCACCTGGATTCTCGCGCAGACAGAGAAGATCAAGGCTGGGACAGCCATCATGCAGATGCCGGCCCGCACTCCTGCCATGGCTGCCATGACGGCCATGAGCCTTGCGGAGCTCTCCGGCGGCCGGTTCATCTGTGGTCTCGGCGCTTCCGGCCCCCAGGTTGTAGAAGGCTGGCACGGCGTGCCTTACGGCAAACCGGTAACGCGCCTGAAGGAATACATCAAGATCATGAAGCAGATCTTCGCGCGCGAGGCTCCGACAACCTTCGAAGGCAAGATGTATCAGCTTCCCTACACCGGCGAGGGCGCCACGGGGCTGGGCAAGCCCCTGAAGAGCATCATGCACCTGCACGAAGAAGTGCCGATCTATGCCGCCACCATCACCCCGGCAGGTGTCGCGGCTGCCGCCGAAGTGGCTGACGGTTTCTTCCCCGTGTGGATGGACCCGGAGCAGTATCACGTTTTTGATGAGCCCATTCAGAAAGGCTTTGCCGCGGCCGGCAACAACAAAGACCTCACCGAATTCGACATCGCACCGTTCGTCACGGTGATCATGGGTGACGACGTCGAACAGTGCATGATGCCGATCCGCGGCAGCATGGCGCTCTACATCGGTGGCATGGGTGCCCGCGACAAGAACTTCTACAACGACTACGCCAAGCGGCTCGGCTTCGAGGAAGCGGCGGTGAAGATTCAGGACCTGTATCTCGCCGGTCGCAAGGACGAAGCCATGGCGGCTGTTCCTGCTGAGCTGATCGACGCCTGCCATCTGGTTGGGCCGGCCGATCGCATCAAGGACCGGCTGCAGCGCTGGACCGAGGCGGGCAACAAGGGTCAGGTGTCGAGCATGCTGCTCGGGTGCCAGGATCCGAAGGCGCTCGCGCTCGTCGCGGAGACGGTGCTTTAAAGCAGCGGTTTCGTGACTTTGTCGCCGGGGCCGATGGTGGGTCCCGGCGGTTCCTCCCTCTCGCGTAACTCCTCCTGATTGAGCGTTTATGGGGGCACCGCAGCCCGGAAAGTCTCGCGGGGGTTTCCGGGCACGCTTGGCCCGATCGCTGCGCGATCGGGCCGACGTCCTGTCCGCTCTAGTCGGCGCATCCCTGCGCCGCTACGGCCCTGAAACCCCCGCGAGACTTTCCGAGCTGCTCTTCCTCGATTCGAGGGTTTCGCGGTTTGAGGTTGACTGTTGATGCTGCGCCATTCGCCATTCGCCATTCGCCATTCGCCATTCGCCATTCGCCATTCGCCATTCGCCATTCGCCATTCGCCATTCGCCGTTCACCGTCGGCGTAGGTGCTTTAGATCCCGAGCAGAACGAACATCAGGGTGGTGCTGACCAGCGTCGCCAGGACCGTTCGAATCGTATTCCATCGCAGCCAGCGGGCTTCGAAGTCGCCACGAGCGGCGGCGAGAGCATTGTCGTCCATGGTCTCGACGTCGAGGGCCTGCAGGGCGTTGTTCATCGGTACGTTGATTCTGAAGGTCGGCAGCTGAACGCCGAAAACGTAGATGAGGGTGCTGACGACAACGGCAGCGCGCGCGATGCCGTCGAGGAACAGAACGCCCATCGCGGCCGTCAGCAACAGGGCCACCGCAGAGCCGAGCCAGACGACGCCGAACACCGGCTGGCCGGCCTGGATGACGCCGTCGATGACCTGAAAGGCGCGGATGAAGCCTTTGTCGCCGAGTTTTGCGATGCCGGGCATGACCACCGTCGCGAAAGCGAAAACGAATCCGGCGGTCAGGGCACAGAACAGGGTCGCCAGAATCAGGGCAAGCTCCAGAAAAAACACAGGTACTCTCCTTCTTTGTCTTGGTTTGAACGGCCCGAGCGATAGGGGCGCTGCGCGGGTGCGACGCCCCTGTCCGTCTCAGTCGGCAGCATTCCAGAGGCCGGAGCCGGCGATTTCACTGGCGTAGGCTGTAAAGTCTTTCGGCTCCCGGCCGAGGGCGCGTCGCACGCCGTCGGTGAGGTAGGCGTTGCGGCCGTCCAGCACGGTCGCGAAGAGGTAGTCGAGCATCCAGGTGACTTCCTCAGGGGCACCGGATTCCGCGACTCCCTGGACGAAGGCGTCGTGCGGCACCGGCGTGTATTCGATGGTTCGACCGGTAGCCTTCGATAGCTCCGCCGCGATCTCGGAGAGGGTCAGCATTCGCGGTCCCGTGACTTCATAGAGCTCACCGGCGTGACCGGCTTCGGTCAGCGCTGCAACGGCGACGTCCGCGATGTCATCGACATCCACGAACGGCTCGGGCGTCGACACATCGGGCAAGGTGATCTGGCCAGCCTGCACCATGTCCACGAAGGCACCTTCTGAGAAGTTCTGGTTGAACCAGCTGGCCCGAACGATGGTCCAGTTGATGCCGCTCTCCTGGATGATCGCCTCGCAGGCCTGAGCTTCCTCTTCACCACGGCCTGAAAGCAGCACCAGCTGCTGCACGCCAGCCGTCCGTGCCCGGCGGACGAGCTCCCTGATGGCATCGGTTGCGCCGGGCATTGCCAGATCGGGGGCGTAGTTGATGTAGATCCTGCTCACCCCTTCGAGACAGTCATCCCAGTTGCTCGTGTTGTTCCAGTCGAAGGACGGCGAGGCTGACCGTGAGCCCAGTCGAACGGGTACGCCCAGAGTCTTGAGAGACGACACGATGCGGCGGCCGGTCTTGCCGGTGGCACCCAGGACCAGGACCAGTTCATTGCCGTTTGCCGGGTTGGTTTGTATGTTCATGCGATTGCTCCCAGAGGTTGATTGACGTGCGAGCAAATAATCGCGAGCTGGTGGATTCCGTTCTTGACCGCCGCCGCCAACTTTTTGGCCGGACGCGCCAAAGGACGCCTCGGGTTCTCACGGTGGCAGCCGGATCATCGAGCTGAGTGCCTGATGAGTCAGATCACGTCGCTTTACGTCTACAAAGTTGTCGCCCAGGCCAGTCCCGGGGTCGATACCTCAGACCTCGTCAGCCAGCTCGGGCTGGCGCCAGAAGGGCCCATCGACCCGGCCCGCATGGTGTCTGCGACCGAGTACTACGACTTCTTCGCCGCGCTGGCCGACCGGGACCCCAACGGGACCGCGCTCCCGCTTCGAATCGGTGCCGCCATGCGCAGCGATGAATACGGGGCCTTTGGGTTGGCCTGGAAGTCCGCGCCGAATCTGCGCGGCTCATACGCGAGGTCTGAACGCTATGGCCGGGTGCTCGGCAACGCGGAGACCTACTCGGTCGAGAAGACCGGAGACGGTCTCTTCTTCAGCCTCGAGAAGGCCGGTGATGGTCGCCCGGGTATGCTGCTCTCGAACGAAGCCAGCCTGTCGGCGGTCGATACGATCAGCAGAGAGGTGAGTACCGGGGACTTCATGCCGCTGGCCGTCTTCTTCAAACATGCCGCGATGGGTGACCAGTCGATCTACGAAGCGCATTTCCGGTGCCCCGTGCTCTTCGAGTCCGGTCGCGATGCCCTCCTGGTCAGCGAAGCTAGTCTCGATGCCCCGAACCGGCTCGGTGACGAGACGATCGCGGCCTTCTTCGATCGCCACCTCGAAGCCCAGCTGGCATCGCTCAAACAGGAGAGCAGCCTGGAGCTTCGGGTGCGTCGTGCCGTTGCCAGCGTGCTCAGCGAAGGGGTGCCCACGGTGTCGTCGATCGCCTCGGAGCTCTCCATGAGCGCGCGAACGCTGCAGCGGCGGCTGGCAGACGACGGTCACTCCTTCCAGAGCGTCGTCGACACGGCCCGCCGGGATCTGGCCCAGCGCCTGCTCCATGAAACCGACTACAGCCTCGCTGAAGTCGCCTTTCTCACCGGCTTCTCCGAGCAGAGCGGCTTCACGCGAGCCTTCAAACGCTGGGCCGGCCAGACCCCACGCTCCTATCGACTCAGCGCCCGCGAAGACTAAAGCCCTGATGAAGATCCGTCCCATCCGCACGAAGATGGAAAAGGCTGCCCCTGAGCAGGCCCGGTAGAGACACATTACCTCCAGGAACATCGCAGCCCCGGCAGGACCACCCCGCTTTCCGGGCCGTAGAGGCGCAGGGATGCGCCGACTAGAGCGGACAGGATGTCTGCTCGGGCGCGGAGCGCCCGAGCCAAGCGTGCCCGGAAAGCGGGGTGGTCCTGCCGGGGCGGCCTAGCTCAAGGAACGACTCAGACGCGACCAGCTAAAGCGCCTCGAGCAGCGCAAGCGCTCGTTCCGATCGAATCCGCGCCACCTCACCATACTCCGTCGCCGTCTCCGAACTCGCATTCCCATCCAGCCCGCGCTTGTAGACGCCCTGAATGATCGCCGCCGAGCGGAACATGTTGTAGATCAGATAGAAGGGCCAGTTCTCAATGGCATCAATACCGGCGTGTTTGCAGTACTCGGCCACGAACTCTTCTTCCTTTGGAATCCCCAGCGCGTCCAGATCAGCCGTGCCGAGGCCTTCGCTGAAATAGGAGTCGGCGTGGTAGTCCTGGCAGAGGTAGCCGAGATCGGCGAGGCCATCGCCGAGGGTCGAGAGCTCCCAGTCGAGCACAGCGACGACTCTGGGTTCCGTGGGGTGGATGAGCGTGTTGCCGAGGCGGTAATCACCGTGAACGATCACGGTCTTCTTCTGCTCGGGGATGTTCTTCGGCAGCCAGTCCATGAGCACTTCCATGGCTTCGATCTCGTCGGTTTTCGACGCCACGTACTGCTTTGACCAGCGGCCTATCTGGCGCTCGTAGTAGTTGCCGGGCCGGCCGAACGCCGTGAGTCCCACGGCGTCCACATCGACGCTGTGCAGGCAAGCCAGCACGCGCGCGAGATCCAGGTAGATGGCGCGTCGTTCTTCCGGGGTGAGCTCCGGCAGCAGCGTTTCCGAGAAGAGTCGCCCGTCCACCATTTCCATGACGTAGAACTTGGTGCCGATCACGCTCACATCTTCACAGAGGCAGTACATGGTCGGGACCGGTACCTCCGTGTCCGCCAGCGCCTTCATGACCCGGTACTCGCGATCGACCTGGTGCGCGGAAGGCAGCAGTTCGCCGGGGGGCTGCTTGCGCAGCACGTAGGCGCGGCCGGGGGTGGTGAGGCGAAAAGTCGGATTCGACTGACCACCTTCGAACTGCTCGATGGTCAGGGGGCCTTCATAGTCGGCAACGTTGGTCTCGAGATAGGCGGCAAGCGCCGCCTCGTCGAAACGGTGCGCTTCACGGACCGGCGTCAGCGCCACATCACTCATGCTGTCCTCGCGAGTGCTCAGGAAAAGGGACCGCGAAGGATACGGGTTGATCTTGCCAGCCGCAAAATGCGAGCCTAGCGGGCTGCAAACCCGTCACCGCGCCGCCTGTGTGCTGGTGGCGTCGCGACACGATTACTTTCAGGGGGAACAGGAATTCATGGCGCTTTCCAAGCGAGTAGCCGTCACCTTGCCGGCCGGACCCAGCATCAAGCACACCATCGATCGTCTGCAGTGGGCGGAAGCCAACGGCTATCCGGACGCCTGGTTCAGCGACTCCGGCGCTCCGGATACGCTGACGCAGATTGCCGCCGTTGCCCACTACACGGAGAGCATTCGCATCGGGGTCGCGGTTACGCCCGTCTATACGCGCAGTCCGTCGGTGATCGCCGCAAGTGTGAACGTCATCCATCAGCTCCTGCCCGGTCGGTTCGTCATGGGTATCGGCTCCTCGAGCCAGACCATCATGGGTCAGTGGAACGGCATTCCGCTCGAGAAGCCGCTCACGCGGGTGAAAGAGACGGCGCAGCTGGTCAAAACCATGCTCACCGGCGCCAAGACCGATTTTGACGGAGAGACTCTCTACAGCCGCGGCTACCGGCAGGCGCCCATCGAAAATCCGCCCCCGCTCTACATCGGCGCGCTGCGGCCAAAGATGATTGAAATGGCCGCCGAATACGGCGATGGGGTGATCTTCAATCTCTGGCCGAAAGGTGCTCTGCCGAAGATGATGGAGCACGTGGCCATCGGCGCTGAGCGTGCGGGTAAGAAGGCCGAGGACGTGGAAATCGTCAACCGGGCCATGGTCCTTGCCACCGACGACAAGGTTGCCGGGCGCAACGCCTTCCGGGCCGCCTTCGCCCCCTATTACGCGACGCCCGTGTACAACAAGTTTCTGGCCTGGGCTGGCTATGAGGATGCCGCACAGGCGATCACGGAAGGCTGGGCTGCCAAAGACCGGGATAAGACAACCGGTGCGCTGACGGACGAGATGATCGACGAGATCGCCATCATTGGTCCGGAAGATGAGATTCAGGCGCGCATCCAGGAAGATGCCGATGGTGGTGTGCATACCTCCATTATCGCTCCCCTCGCAGCCTCTCCCGAGGATCTGCAGCGCACCTTCGATGCCTTCCGGGGCGATGCTTTTGAGCTGAAGCAGGGATAACCCATGAGCGAGCCGCTGGTTCTCATCGATGATCCGGTGCCGGGGGTCCGGCGTCTGACCCTGAACCGACCGGACAAACGTAACCCACTGTCGAACGCGCTGCGCACGGAACTCTTCGCGGCCCTGGAGGCCGCGGACCTGGACGAAAGCGTTCGGGTGAGCGTCATTCGCGGCGCGGGCAGCTGTTTTTCCGCCGGCTACGATCTGAAGTCGAACGTCGCCGAGGGTCAGCCTTTCTATACGGCCGGGGGCCTCGGTAACTGGCCGCGCCATGTGGTAGAGGGTTTCTTCCGGATCTGGGATCTGGCGAAACCCGTGATCGCTCAGGTGCACGGCTACTGCCTGGCCGGCGGTACGGAGCTCGCCACGGCCTGCGACCTTGTGTATGTGGCTGACGATGCCCGTATCGGCTACCCCGTGGTGCGGGCCATCAGTCCACCGGACAATCAGTTCTATCCGTGGATCGTCGGCCTTCGGCGAGCCATGGAGCTCATGCTGACCGGCGACCACATGACGGGCCTCGAGGCGGCCGAATCGGGTTTTGCGAACCGGTCGTTCCCCCTCAACACGTTGGAAACCGAGGTGCTGCGGGTCGCCGGGCGGGTAGCGCAGGTGCCGTCGGATCTCCAGCAGATCAACAAACGGGCCGTTCACCGGCAGATGGACGCCATGGGCATTCGTGCCGGCATTCGCGCAGGCACGGAAATGCAGCAGCTGGCCACCTTTACGGCCTCGACGCAGGCGCATCTCGCCGAGCTCCGCCAGGGACTGACGGAGGCGCTGTCGAAGCGTGACGCTGCCTTCGGCGATTATCGGACCGGGCCGGACGGCCAGGGTGCCGGCGAGGATTGAGTTCACCAGAGCGTTCAGGAAGGTCGGCCGGGAAGTGGCCGGTGGCATGAGGTGCTAAAGGCGCCGCGGGATTCGCCGACAGGGAAGTCATGAAGGAAATCTACGTCATTCGGCACGGCCAGACCGAATGGAACCTCGTTCGCCGTATGCAGGGCAGGCTCGACTCACCGCTCACCCATGCAGGCATGGAGCAGGCGCATAGCCACGGTGAACTCCTGAAGGGCTGCGACCCTGTGGACGAAATGTACGTGTCGCCTTCGGGGAGAACGCGGGAGACGGCGTACATCATCAACTCCTACGTCCGGGCTCCAGTTGAATACGTCGACGCATTGCTCGAGCGCGACGTCGGTCACTGGTCGGGGCTCACGGTGGAAGAGCTCGAAGACGCCTTTCCTCAGGCCTGGCGGGAGCGCCTCGATGATCCCTATCATCATCGCCCGCCGGAGGGCGAGAGCCTCTCGGACATGGCCGAACGGGTAGCACCGTTTGTGGATATGTTACGACGCAGCGAGGCACGGACCATCGCTCTCGTGACCCATCAGGTCATGTCCCGGGTGCTCCTCGGTCATCTCCTGGGGCTCGACAGCGACGAAGTCATCGCCATCAAGCATCCGAACGAGGCTTTCTACCGGGTCGAGCTTGGTGACGAACGCAAAGTCGAATACTTCCTCGACGGCCAGGGCCCCTTCGCCGGTTTGCTTCGCGCCTAGGACGGTGAAACAATCCGGCGGCTGAGCCGATCGCCGAATCGGCATGCGACATCCACTGGGGGACACGGAATGAAGGTAGACGGCGGCGTAGGCTGGGAACTCGATCTGGTTGGGGCGCAGGCCCAGGAACTGGAGGAGATGGGCTATTCGGGGGTGATGACGGCGGAAACGTCTCACGATCCGTTCTTTCCGCTGCTCGTTGCTGCACAGAACACGAGCCGCGTGGATCTCATGACGTCCATTGCCGTGGCCTTTGCCCGTTCGCCCATGACGCTGGCAAACATCGGTCATGATCTCAACGCCGCTTCCAAGGGCCGCTTCGTGCTCGGTCTCGGTTCCCAGATCAAACCGCACATCACCAAGCGTTTCAGCATGCCCTGGTCCTCGCCGGCGGCGCGTATGCGCGAGTTCATTCTGTCCATGCAGGCGATCTGGGCGAACTGGCACCGCGGTGAGGATCTGGCGTTCACCGGCAAGTTCTACACGCACACGCTCATGACGCCGATGTTCACCCCGACGAACAACGAATACGGCGCGCCGCGCGTTTTCCTCGCGGCCGTCGGACCCATGATGACGGAGGTCGCCGGAGAGGTGGCAGACGGCATCATCATTCACGCGTTCACCACGGAAAAGTACCTCCGGGAAACCACGCTGCCGGCCCTCGAGCGGGGCTTTGCGAAAGCAGGTAAGAAGCGCGAAGACTTCGAGATCAGCTATCCGGTGTTTGTCGTCACCGGTAAGAACGAGGAAGAGCTCGAGCAGACCAAGGTCGCCACCCGGCAGCAGATTGCGTTCTACGGATCCACGCCTGCGTACAAGCCAGTTCTCGACAGCATCGGCGCGGGTGAGATTCAGGGGGAACTCAACAGCATGTCGAAGCAGGGACGTTGGGAAGAGATGGGAGGCCTCATCGACGACAGCATCCTCGATGCCTTTGCCGTCGTCGGCGAGCCCGGAACGATTCCCGGCCAGATTCTCGGTCGCTACGGCGACATCGTCGACCGTACTTCAGCCGCCTATGCGCATATCGGCAAAGAAGATCGAGCAAAGATCATCGAAGAGCTCACGGCGGCCTGACACAGGCACAAACACACACTAAACGCGGCGGCCCGAAGGCCGCCGTTTTGCGCTAACGGGAGAGAGAAATGAAAGTAGATTCAGGGATTGGTTTCGACCTGCACAAGATTCCGGAGCAGGTGAAGGCCATCGAAGCCGCAGGCTACGATGGCGTGCGGACGGCGGAGATGAACCACGATCCGTTCTTCCCGCTGGTGCTGGCAGCGGAGCATTCGGAGAAGCTGGAGCTTGCGACGTCCATTGCCGTGGCCTTTGCCCGGAGCCCCATGAACCTCGCGAACATCGGCCACGACCTCAACGCCTATTCGAAAGGGCGCTTCACCCTCGGCCTCGGTTCGCAGATCAAGCCGCACATCACCAAGCGCTTCAGCATGCAGTGGGGCGCGCCAGCGGCACAGATGCGCGAGCTGGTACTGGCCATGCGGGCGATCTGGGCCAACTGGTACGAGGGCGAACCGCTGGAGTTTGTCGGTAAATACTACCGGCACACGCTGATGACGCCTGCCTTCACACCCCAGGACAAGGAGTACGGAGCGCCGAAGGTCATCCTGGCTGCCGTGGGTCCGCAGATGACGGAAGTGGCCGGCGAGGTGGCCGATGGCATCATCATCCATCCGTTCAGCAACGTGCCTTACATCGAGTCGGTGACCCTGCCCGCCATTGAACGGGGTCTCGCGAAAGCCGGCCGCAGTCGCGATGACTTCGAGATTTCCTATTCCTCCTTCGTGGTAACCGGCCGAGATGAGGCCGAGCACGAGGCAGCCCTGAAGGCGACGAAAGAGCGCATCGCCTTCTATGGCTCGACGCCGGCCTACAAAGGCGTGCTCGAGGCCATCGGTGTCGGTGAGCTTCAGGGGGAACTCAACGCCATGTCCAAGCAGGGGCGTTGGCAGGAGATGGGCACGCTGATCACGGACGACATCGTCGACCACTTCGGCGTTGTCGGCGAACCCGGCACCGTTGCCCAGCAGATGCTCGACCGCTACGGGAGCTTCACGGACCGGACCTCGGCGTCTTTCCCGGTGTCTGACGCCGAGCAGCGGGAGGCGATCATCGCGCAGCTGCGCGCTGGCTGACAGGCTGTCCGCACGGGTCGTGTCCTCGCGCAACTGAAGAGCACGCCCGAAATAGTGCAATCGCACTAGTTCTGCGGATTTTTAGAACGATTAGATCTAAAAGTCCGTAGTATCGGTATCTGTGCATTATTGCACCTCAGGCCTGTGAGGCGGTTCACAGTGAGCGGCCACTCACTTGACGTTGTGTTACATGCCCGTCACAGACCGGAAGCGTTTTGTGACGCAATTCCGGTTTATTGTGTGCTGCAGCATCAGTAAAATGCGCGCGACCATGAGGGTCAGGGGGTGAGAGACGCATGACGCGGCTGAAGAGCGCGGCTAGAGTCCGTTCAGCCAGCAGTCAGGGTCTACCGCCCATCCTTACCCCATCGTTTAGTTTCGTCGACCGCTACGGACGGTTGAGAGAGCAGGAATAGATGCAGCAGGACCATTCAGTCTGGCGACGCGCCCAAAGCGGGCTCCAGTCGCTCCAGACGGGCGCCAAGGCCCGCTGGCAGGCTGTGCCTGGTATTGCCCGGTTCTTCCTGGGTGCCCATCTGCTGCTGGCCTTCGGGCTGGTCTCCCTGGCTCTCGTTGTGTCCTTTAACGGCACGGATCGCGGCCTGCAGCGCATCGCCTTTGCGCTGCCCGCTGTTGAGCACAGCAACGTGCCCTGGCACTCGGAAGTCGACGCCTTTGGCCACAAGGTCAGCCAGGCTTTCGGCGTGCGCCGGAACACGGCGACGGAGTTTGCCGGCTGGATCCTCGAAGCCAGCGAACGTCAGGGCCTGGAGCCCGAGCTGCTGGCCAGCCTCGTGCTGACGGAAAGCTCCTTCCGGAAAGACGTCCGCTCGCATGTCGGCGCCATTGGTCCCGCCCAGGTACGTCCTGAGTACTGGAGCGGTTTCTGTGGCACCAGCGACCTGCTTGATCCCGCAGAGAACATCTACTGCGGCGCTCAGGTGCTCTCACACCTCATGGATCGTTGCGGTGACGATCGTAACTGCGCGCTCTCGGCCTACAACATCGGTCCCTACGGGGAAGAAGAGCAGGCCGGCCGCCGATACGTGAACAAGGTCGACCGCTACGAAGCAACGCTGCGCGAGTACCCGCTCTAGGCACCTCCCGCTATGATCCTGCCTCTTTGCGGGAGGATTTCAAATGACCGATTTCGGCGTTCTCATGTTTCCCACGGACAAGGCCATTCAGCCTGTGCCGCTGGCCCGTGCAGCTGAGGAGCGCGGCTTCGAGAGCCTGTTCTTCCCCGAGCACACCCACATTCCAGCCAGCCGTCAGAGCCCCTGGCCGGGTGGCGGTGACCTCCCGGAAGAGTACTGGCGCACCCATGACCCCATGGTCTCGCTCATGGCGGCGGCCGCGGTGACCAACAGCCTCAAGGTCGGCACCGGCATCGCGCTCATCACAGAGCGCGATCCAATCCTCATGGCCAAGCAGGTGGCATCACTCGATACGATCTCCAACGGCCGGCTCATTCTGGGGGTGGGTGCCGGCTGGAACGCGGAAGAAATGGGCAATCACGGCGTCGCCTTCGAGAGCCGCTGGAAAGTGCTCAGGGAACGGATCCTCGCCATGCGCGCCATCTGGACGGAGGACGAGCCGGAGTACCATGGGGAATTCGTCGATTTTGATGGGCTCTGGGCCTGGCCGAAGCCCGTGCAGGCCGGTGGTCCGAAGATCCTCCTGGGCGCATCCTCTCGCTGGACCTGGAAGCGTATCGCCGAGTATGGCGACGGCTGGTTCCCGATTCATCAGGATCCCGCGAGAGCGGCCGCTCAGGGCGCCGTAGACTACGTGGAAGGTATTGAAGCCGTGCGCGCGGCCTGGGCGGAAGCGGGGCGCGAGGGTGAGCCCGATTTCAGCATCTTCGGCGTCGGCCCGGACGAGCGTCGCGTCCGCGAGCTCATCGACATGGGCTTCAATCGCCTTATCTTCGGCCTGCCGCCGGCCGATGCGGATACGGTGCTGCCGCTGCTCGACCACTACGCCGCCATCGCCCATGCGGTTAACGGCTGAGCGCGGTCAGAAGTCCTTCAGCGCGTCGAGCACGTCGGCCTCGCTGCGAATGAGAGCCGTCTGCATGCCGGCGCGTTGGGCACCGGCAACGTTAGCCGGGTTGTCGTCCAGGAACAGGATGCGCGCCGGATCGAGCTGCATGTCGCCGGCTACCCAGTGAAAGGCGGCCTCATCGGGCTTGCGCATACCGATCGTGGAGGACACGTAGATGGTTTCGAAGTGACGCATTTCGTGGTCGAAGCGCGTGCGCCATTCCTGCTCGTGGGTGGCGTTGGTGTTGGTGAATGCATAGAGGCCAATCCTGCCCTGTAAGCCTTCCAGACGCGCCTGTACGCCTTCGTAAGCGCCGACGAAGAGGTCATTCCAGCCCTCCCGCCAGTGGGTTTCGCTCATGGTCACGCCGAGCCGATCGCTCAGCGACGCGGCGTAGTCGGAAAAGGACAGGGCGCCGACTTCGTGAGCGCGGTAGGCCTCGTCCTCGGACCAGTGGGCGTGGAAGTGGTCTTCCGCATGCCCGGACGCCTCTGCCCAGCGTTTGAAGGTGCGTCGGAAGTCGATCTCCATGACGACGTTGCCGAGGTCGAAGAGAATGGCGTCTATCATTGGTCGGAGGTCTCCTGCAGGCGCTGCCTCAACTGCTCGCCGCGCTCGGATAGTTCGTAGCCGGTGTCGAGCGAGATCGTCAGTCCCAGCGCCTTCAGCTTTCTCACCTGCTGCTTGAAGCGTGGGGTTTCCCAGCTGAAGGCCGGTGCCAGATCACCGGCACGAACGCCCGGCTGGCCGGCAATCGCCTCCAGTAGCTGTCGAGTCCAGGGTGTTTCTGCCCGTCGATCCATGGCACGAAGTTTATCTGTGAGGGTCGCGAGTTCCTGCGCCGCTGCAGTCGCCGTCGTCGGCTGTCGGACCCGCCCGCTGCCCTGATAGCTGAAGCGCACCGCATAGACGTCGTCGCTCGTGCCCAGGAAGTTGCGCAGGGCGTCCGCGTTATCGAAACCGGCGGCCTGCGCGTCGCGGTCCTCTATCGCCGCCGGATCGACTCTGTTCAGCCCGGTAACCTCGATCACCCCGTCTGGATGCAGGTTGTAGCGTCCGCCGACTTTCGCCTGCGGGCGCTTCCAGTTCCGGTACGTTACCGTTATCCGTCCGGCACGGATCCCATCCTTGAACTTGGCCGTGAAGAGCATTCAGGTTCCGTTCAGCCTGCGCCACCTAGTATGGCACCAAGTTCGCGACGGCGTCCCAAGCCTCTAAGGCACTCCTCCCGTCCCCCCTGCCGAGCGAACTGAACCCCGGGCCTGCACGGGCTCCGGGGTTCTTCCATGCCCCTTGCCGACCCGGGTACTTGCCATCAGGAAATCGCGCGCTACACTGCGCGCACCCACGACCGTTGCCGGTTTCGACTACGGGACCTCGCACTGTGCCATCGGCCTCGTCGCGGTGAGCGATGTCCAGGCACGGCCCCCGATCCGCATGGTGCCTCTGGAGGACGGTGAGCCGCTCATCGCCTCCACCCTGTATGCCCCCAAAGCCGATTTCGAACTCGAGCTCGGCGACGATGCCGTCCTCGACATGGCGAGCCAGTCGTTCAGGAATCTCTCCTTCGGTCAGGTGGCGCTCGATGCCTACCTGCGCGATCCGACGGAAGGCTTCTTCGTGAAGAGTCCGAAGAGCTTTCTCGGGGCGCCGGGCCTTCCGGAAGCCGTGAAGGAACGCTTTATCTCCATCGTCGCGGCCATGATGGCCAACGTGAAACAGGCGGCGGATGCGGCGGCCGGGACGTCGGTGGAGCGGGTCGTGATCGGCCGACCGGTGAACTTCCAGGGTGCGGGAGGTGCGGCGGAGAATCAGCAGGCGCTGCTCATGCTCGTGGCCGCCGCCCGGGAGGCAGGTTTCGAAGAAACGGCCTTTCTCTTTGAGCCCATGGCGGCAGCTTTCGATTACGAGCGGTCGCTGAACGAGTCTCAGCGTGTTCTGGTCATCGACATCGGCGGCGGGACCACGGACTGCTCTTTCGTGGCCGTAGGCCCTGATCGCATGAATGCGCGCAACCGTGACGACGACGTGCTCGGTCACAGCGGCGAACGTCTCGGGGGTAATGATTACGATCAGATGCTGGCTCTGAAAGCCTGCATGCCGGCCTTCGGCATGGGCGACAAACTGCTTTCGGGCCTGCCCCTGGCGAACGGCTATTTCGTCGACGCCGTGAGCACCAACGACGTGAATGCCCAGCAGCGATTCTATGGCCGCGCCAATGAAGAACGCTTCGAGGAACTGCTGCGCGATGCGGAGCACCCCGAGCGATTCCGACGACTGGTCACGCTGCGGGAAGAGCGGGGCAGCTATCGCCTGCTCCGGCAGGCGGAACTCGGCAAGATCGCGCTTTCGAGTGAGGACACGACAACGGTGGATCTCGACTTCATCGAAGCCGGTTTGAGACCGTCCTGCACGCGGGAAGACCTCCGTCGTGCGTCCGAGCGCCTCCTCGAACACCTCGATGGTCTCATCAGTGAGGTGCGAGCACAGGCGAGCGTGGCGCCCGATGCGGTTTACCTGACCGGAGGGATGGCACTTTCGCGTGTGGTACGAGAGCATCTCACCAGAATCTGCGGCGACCTGCCGCTCATGGATTCGGAGCACTTCACCAGCGTGACCCAGGGGCTGGCGCTCTGGGCGTCGCGGATTTTTGCTGACTGAGTTCTCGCGGCAGGCGGAGCCGCGTCCTCAGGCTACCTGCTAAAGCAACCCTGCAGCCTCGAAGGCGCGACGATAGATGCTTCGAATGACAGCCTGTTTCCGGGCGTTGTAGTCCTCGACCCGTTCGCGGTTGTCGTTGGCGGCCTCGGCGGCAGCGACCTTTGCGCGGTGATAGAGCGCCAGATCCGTCGGGTTCTCCCGGAGCCAGTCGCGAAAGGTTTTGTGCCGCGCGGCTTCCGGGCAATCGGGTGAGAAGACGTGGAGGTTGCAGCGCGGCGCGTCGAAGCGCAGGCAGCGGTGTTCGTACCACCAGGGCTCACGGATCTTCAGAGTGAATCCCTCAGCCTCGAGCGGCGGCAGCCAGGCACGTTCGTCGCGCGAATCCGGCACGATCAGGTCGATGTCGATGATCGGCTTGGCGGGCAGCCCGGGGACTGAAGTCGAGCCGACGTGCTCCACTTCCAGAGCGAGTTCGCCGAGTGCATCGCGAACCTGCTGGGCGAGGAACTCGAATTGTTCCGGCCAGGCCGGATCGCTCGGCACGATGGCGATCGTCTCAGGGCCGGGCGCGCCATCCACCCAGGGGCTGAGCCCTGACGGTGGTGGTTGATCCCTGAAGCGGGTGATCTCAGCCGCGGCAGGTGTTTTTCTGTCGGCTGGCTTAGGCATGCCTGGCGGTTTGAATCAGCGTTTTCGACCCTTTTCTATCTTCATGACGAAGTTCAGAAAGCTGTCTTTACCGGAGATGCGTAGCCGGGCAAGACGATAGCGGTCTTCGTCCAGATTTCCGTTCAATCCTACTCCCCGCACCGCATGTTCGTAGCCGGCTTGCTCGACCAGCGACACCAGTCGCTCTTCAAAAGCGCCGTAAGGGTAGGCGAACCCCCGCACCGCGGCTCCGGTTAAGGCCTCGAGAGCGGCTCTGCTTTCAGTCAGCTCCGCGAGAGCAACCGTGTCATCTACTGCGGTCAGATCCCGATGCGACATCGTATGGGAGCCGATCTCGAAGGTGCCGGTCTCGGTGAGTCTCCTGAGCTCCATATCGGTCATAAGTGGTGCAAATGGTCGACCATCCTCGTAGCCGCCGCCGGAGAGAGGTTGGGACCGCTCTGCGATCACATAAACCGTCGCACAGACACCATAACGTTTAAGAATCGGCGCCACTTCGATCAGGTTGTCCCGATAGCCGTCATCGAATGTCAGTGCCACGGTTTTTGCTGAGAGAGGATTGTCCAGCAACTCGCTCATGGTCACGAACTGCCAACCGTTCCGGAGGAGATAACGAATCTGACGTTCGAAGCGACGGGGAGAAACGGCCAGGCGCGGCGCGCGTGCCTCTTTCGGCCGATCGGCGATCATGTGATAGCAGAGGATCCTGGGGTGCGTCAGGGAGAGACCTGGCCTCCACCACGGATATCGATAAGAGATCACCAGGAGCGCGATAACCGTCAGCGCCAACACAGCGACAGCGACACTCATGGTGTTTTCCGGTAGCCGAGTTCCGAAAGCAGTGCTCCGGCTGCCGCGTCGATGGCTTTTTTCTCCGAGATCGATAACCGCTCGATCGAACGCGCATTCATGTTGGTAATCTTCGAGGTGATCTCTCGAAAGGACCATTCCTGTGCCAGCAGGCTGGGATCGAAGGCGTCTATCTCAAGAAACTCGGCAACCGCAGACAGTGCACCTGCCGGGTGCTCCGTGAACGATTCGTAGGTGAGCTCGAGCACGTTCTTCAAGCCATCACGGCTCTCGCGAAAGCGTTCGTAGGAGCGTTGCCACTGGTCTGCGCAAAGGCCGGCCGGATACGAATCGCCGAATTCGTGGCGGCCCCATCGCCTGGGGTTCGACCGACGCATGATGCCTTCACTGACCGCGTATCCGTTCCTGACGATATGGATGAAATAGGCAGGCTCGAAGTGAGCCGCCAGAAACTCCAGGCGTGTGATATCCGCAACCGACTTCTCGACGATGATCCCGGAATCATCCACATGGTGGGACCACTGCTTCTTATGCGTTCAGCCCGTTTGGGCCCGGCTTCTTCGGGACTGAGGTTCATCCAGCTTTCGCACTGTGACCACATTCTTGGCCAGCCAGCCAGTTCTGGTCGTCTTAGAGCATCCGTCAACTCAACGCCCTCACGAGGTAGACCGTTAACAGCAGGGTGCGCTTCGAGAAGCCTGGTGAGAAGGCTGGTACCGGAGTTATAGCAGCCGATGACGAACACCCACTTTGCTGGGTGTAAGGTTTTGCCGGTTGCTGCTTTGATGGACAGTTTGAGCCGTCGTCGAAAGAGCTTCCAGGAGCTCCGGCGATTCATCTGATTCGGAAGCGTTGGCGGCTCTGCACGGTTTTTGTCAGTAGCCGGCGCTGCCGCTCGCGATGGTTGCCGCGAAATCCTTATCCAGGGTTTCGTAGACCGTTGCCCCCGGCTTCATGACGAACACGGGATCGTCGATCTGCTCGAGATCGTAGCCCTGCTTGCGGAGATCGCCCTTCACCATCTTGAAGGTGCCGGTCACGTCGATGTCTCCCTGAATCCGCAGAAACACCGGCCTGGCGTAGGCTGGCAGCTGTTCTGCGACGTAGGCGGAGAAGGCGTTGAGGTCCAGGGTGTCGACGTCGTCGTTCAGGGTGATTGCCGCCATGCCGGCGCGGCCGTCGGCGCCGGGGACTTCCACCCCGTATACGTTGCAGAAGCGGATCTGGTCGAAGCCGTTGATGATTTCGCCGACTTCGTTCGTGGAGACGTTTTCCGACTTCCAGCGGAAGGTGTCGCCGATGCGGTCCACGAACTGGAAGTGGTCATAGCCGAGCGTGTAGCCCACATCGACGGTGCGCATCAGATCGCCGGAGTTGAACCAGGCATCGCCAGGCTCGAGCACGTCACGAACGATTTTCTTCTCCGTGGCCTCAGGGTCCGTATAGCCTTCGAAGACGGCCTCGGGATTGATGTGGCCGAGGAGCAGTCCCGGCTCGCCGGCCTCCACTTCGATGCAGCGGCCGTCGGCGGTCTTGACCATTTCGTCGGCGTCCACGTCGTACTTCACCAGAGCCACTCTGGCCGAGGTCATGCCGACGGTGCAGTCCTTGTTCAACAGGTTGGCGAACGCGACGTTGCCCTCGCTGGCGCCATAGAACTCGCTCACCCGCTTGATCCCGAAGCGCTTTTTGAAGTCGAGCCAGACGTCCGGGCGCATGCCGTTGCCCGTCATGGTCGTCAGAGGATTGTCGGCGTCGTCCGGCTTTTCCGGGGTGTTCATGAGATAGCGGCACAGCTCGCCGATGTAGACCAGCAGGTTCGTGTTGTACTCGCGCACTTCCGGCAGAAAGTTGCTTGCCGAGAACTTGCGGCGGATGAACATGCTGGCGCCGGAAGAAATCGCCGGGCCGGCGCCGATCATAAGGCCAGTGCCGTGGTACAGGGGTAGGCAGATGTAGAAGCGATCCTGCTCCGTGCAGCGATAGAGAGCCTTGTGTGCCAGCGTGGCGCTCTGCAGGTAGCGTCGGTTGGACATGACGGCCGCCTTGGGCAGCCCCGTGGTGCCGGAGGTGTAGATGAAAAGCGCGTTCTCGCCGAGCGTCAGTTCACTGGAAACGGCGGGATTCCGCTCCGAGGCTTCCCGGGAGTCGGCCATGAGATCGCTTGCCCAGTTGGGGGCGGGGGTGTCCCCCTGGTCCGGGACGAAGACATAGTCGCTGCCTTCTTTGAGCGGCAATTCGGCCTTCACTTCCTGCAGCGCGCCGGACAGCTCTTCGCCGAAAATGCACTTCTTCGAATCCGTGACCGTGATGCAGTGTTTCAGCTGCCGGCCCCGGAGGTTCGTGTTGATGAGCGCGCCTACGGCGCCGATCTTGTTCAGTGCCACAATCGTCGCGAGGAACTCGATGCGGTTTTCCATGACCACGCTGGCCGTGTCGCCGCGACTCAGACCCTGTTCGGTGAGCGTGTTGGCGAAGCGATTGGCCAGGGCGTTGAAGTCCGCCCAGGTGATTTCCTTGCCTTCGAAGAGAATGGCAGTGCGATCCGGGAAAGCTTCAGCGTTCCTTTCCACCTGCAGGCCGAAACTGTCCACGTCGTCGAGCGGCCGCGGCACCATGCCTTTCTTCAGGGCGAGCAGGGTGGGCACGTTTGTCAGAGTCCGGACGGTGTCGATGATTCCCATGGCAAGTCTCTCGAGGCAGGGCTCGCCAACATAGCGGGGCCCATTCGCCCCTTCAAGCGCCTTGTGCCATGCTCCCGGTTCGATGATTTCGGGCTTTTCTGGCGCTGCGGAGGCCTGAAACGCGCGCAATACCGGGGTATCAGGAGGAACGAGAACAATGGCGACGGCAACAGCACTGGAGCGAGGCCAGCAGTGGCAGGTGGGATCCGTGAAGATAACGCGGATTGTGGAGATGGAAGTCGCCGGTGGATCCCGATTCATCCTGCCGGACGCGACCCGCGAAGCCTGCCTGCCCTTCGACTGGATGCAGCCGCATTTCATGGATGCGGAGGGTAATCTGATCATGAGCATTCACGCCCTGGTGGTGGACACGGGCGACCGGCGAATCGTGGTCGACACCTGTATCGGAAACGATAAACAGCGCTCCATACCGAACTGGTCGAACCTGCAGACGTCGTTTCTTGCCGATCTCGAAACAGCGGGCTATCCCCGGGAGAGCATCGACACGGTGCTCTGTACCCATCTGCACGTCGATCACGTTGGCTGGAACACCATGCTCGTCGATGGAGAATGGGTGCCGACTTTCCCGAACGCCCGCTATCTGCTGGCCCAGCCGGAGTTCGAGTACTGGGATGCCGAGGAGCCGGACGATCTCAACGACGGCGTGATGGCGGATTCCGTACGCCCGGTCGTTGAGGCCGGACTCGTCGACCTCATCGACTGGGAGCACCAGGTCTGCCCCGAGGTTTCGCTGACGCCGACGCCGGGTCATACGCCGGGGCACGTGAGTATCGCCATCCGCTCCGACGGCGCCGAAGCGCTGATTACGGGCGACTGTTTTCACCACCCCTGTCAGATGACGCGGGTGGACTGGTGCTCTTCAGCGGACTACGACCAGGCGGCAGGGCAGGCGACTCGGGAGCGGCTGCTCGAGCAGTTCTCGGAATCGGACGTGCTCATCATCGGCACCCACTTCGCGACCCCCACGGCGGGGCACATCAAGCCTCGTGAGGCAGGTGGCTACTGGTTGGACGTGGGATGATCCAGGCCCACATGGTCCTCATCGAGCTGGGCTTCCCGGTGCAGCCGCTCCATCCAGCCGTCGAGGCGGCGGCGGGCCGGCGGGATGTCCAGGGCCACGAACGCGAGGCCCAGGGGGAACATCCAGAAGCCGAGCACCGGTAGAAAGCCGAAGACGCCGCCGACCATGAAGACGAAGCCCACGAGGGTCCGCAGGCCCGGCGGCACTCTGCGGTTGCCCCAGTGCATGAGTCGGTAGGTGTATTCGGCAATGCGCCGCTTCAGTTCAGCCTTGTCCATGGCACTTCTGTCGCCCGGAGGCCGACGACGTCGGTGCCGGGGTTAAGGCGATTCACGACCTCATACCAGTACCGGGCCGTCGCTGGGCGCGTCGTGGCTGTCCGGATGTGAGCGGCGGGCCAGGTCCGGATCGATGGAGCGGTAGTGATAGCAGCCATCTTCCGTGAGGGTGCGCTCGAGACGGTTTCGGTGTTCCAGCAGGTGGATGTGGGCGATCGCTTCGCCGAGAGCCATCATCATCTGCCGCGGATCCAGTGCCCGGGCGAAAAGCACCGGCAGCAGCTCTTTCGCCGTCGCCGGTGTTTCGAGGCAATGTTCTTCGATGGCGAGCATGCGGTCCTCATGGTGGCTGATGAGCTCACGCAGGCGATCCCGAACGCCGTAAAACGGCAGGTTGTGCGCAGGCAGCACCAGCGTGTCGTCCGGCGTGTTCAGAAACTTGTCGTGCGACTCCATCCAGTCCTTGAGGGGGTTCGCGAGAGGTTCCGTCGGATGCACGCTGACGTTGGAGGTGATCACGGGCAGAATCTGATCGCCGGAAAGCATCACCTTCAGGGACGCGCAGTAGAGACAGGCGTGTTCAGGCGAGTGGCCCGAGCCGACCACCACGCGCCAGTCGCGGCCGCCGATGGTGAGCACGTTGCCATCCTGCAGGCGCATGTAGCCCGCCGGCATCTCCGGCATGCTCATGCCGCTCGAGGACCGGTCTTCCCAGGCTTTACGCAGGGCCTCCAGATAATCCTGGGGCATGCCCGCCTGCTGGTAGAACTGCTGACCGAGCCAGCTCGACTGATAGGACGGTCCGCCGGGCGTGGAGAATGCCCGGGCCTGGTAATACTCGGCGCGGGTCATGTAGAGCGGACACTTGAAGTGATCGGTGATCATGCGGGCCTGGCCGATGTGGTCCGGGTGCATGTGCGTGCAGATGACGCCGATCACCGGTCTGCCGCCGAGCTCGCGGGCAAAAATTTCGTGCCAGTAGTCGTGCGTTGAATCGATGGACAGCCCCGTGTCGACGATCCACCAGCCGATGCCGTCTTCCAGCAAGTAGAGATTGATGTGGTTCAGGGAGCCGCCGCCCATGGGCATGGTCAGCCAGCGCACACCGGGCGCCACTTCCACCGTGGTGCCGGGGGCCGGGTGGGCATCATAGGGATAGCGGAGTTCAGCCACGGGAAACCCTCTTCCTTGCGGTAACCGGCGAGTATAGCGAATCGGCGAATCAGCCGCGTGACGCGCCGGCCGGGGAGGCGCTGGCCGTCTCGAGCCCCTGCAAAGCCCTGCACCATGCAAACGCTGAGGGGATTCGCTAGATTAGGTGGTCCAACGCATCAAGGGGATTAAGGGGAGCAGCGCATGGCCATGAACGTTAAGCCGGTACCGACGCTCGACGACGAGGTGAACGAAATCCGCCTCGCCACGGCGGATATCGTCAATCAGGACATCGTTCCGAACGAGGGCAAGCTCTGGGGCTGGCTGTCCGACAGCGCCAATGCCCCGAACGAGGTCATCGAGGAGGCGAAGGAACTCCGCCACCAGGTGCAGAACAAGGTGAAGAAGGCGAATCTCTGGGCGCCGCACCTGCCGCCTGAATTCGGCGGCATGGGCCTCTCCTTCATGCAGCATGCTTACATGAACGAGGTGCTGTCCTACAGCCCCGGAGCTGCTTCGCTCTTCGGTGTGGTGGCGCCGAACTCGGGCAACCAGAAGATCCTGGTGAAGTATGGCACGCCGGACCAGCACGAGAAGTGGTTGAAGCCGCTCACTGAAGGGAAGATGCAGTCGGGCTTCTCCATGACCGAGCCACACAATCCGGGCTCCGATCCCCGGTCCATTCAGACCAAAGCGGTCCTCGATGGAGACGAGTGGGTGATCAATGGCCACAAATGGTTCACCTCCAACGGCCACGCCGCCGACTTCTACATCGTCATGTGCCGCACCTCGGATCCGAACGACCCCGGCGGTGCCAACGAGAAAATGACGCAGATCATCGTCCCGAAGAACACGCCCGGGGTGAACGTGGTTCGCGGTGTGCCGGTCTGGGGGCGAACGTCGAGCCACTGCGAGATCATCTACGACAACGTGCGCGTCCCGAAGGAAAACCAGCTCGGCCGCACGGGCACGGGCCATCAGGCGGCGCAGGATCGCCTCGGCGCCGGTCGTGTGTATCACTGTATGAACTCCATCGGTTCCATGTGGCGCGCCTTCGATCTCATGATCGACCGCCTCACGACCCGGGAGGTGCACGGCGGGGAGAAGCTCGAGGAGAAGCAGTTCATGCAGGGTTTCATCGCCGACAGCTACATGGACATCCAGAGCGCCCGGCTCATGACCATCCACTGTGCGGAAAAGATGGAAAGCGGTGCAGATCCACGAACGGATATCTCCGCCATCAAGATCTTCGTCCCGGAGGCTTACCATCGCGTCGTTGACCGGGCCATCCAGGTGTACGGAGCGGCGGGTGTATCCGGCGATCTGCCGCTGGCCGGCATGTACACGGGCGCGCGAACGCTCAGAATTGCAGACGGCCCGGACGAGGTTCATAAAATCCTCATCGCCAAGAATATCCTGCGCCGGTACCACGCCGGCGAGAGCTGGGATTTTGGCAACTGACCGGCTGCCGGTGATGCCATGCCGGTTCTGAGCAGAGCGGAGCGGGACGCCTTTCTCGCCGAGCCCGGCGTGCTCATGCGGGTGGCTGTCGTTCGCGACGATGGCTCGCCGCTGGTCACGCCGATCTGGTTCCTGCACGACGCCGGCGAAGACGCCATCTACTTCACGCCCCGGGAAAAGTCCGAGTGGTTTGCCTGCCTGCGACGGGACCCAAGAGTTGCGCTCTGTATCGACGAGCAGCCGCTCCCCTACCGCAAAGTCATCGTCGAGGGTGCTGCGGAGCTCGTTCACGATGTGGGCGAGGATGACGCCTGGCGCGATCTCTATCGCCAGATTGCCGGGCGCTACGTGCCTTCTGATGCGGCGGAGGCCTACGTGCAGAACACCATCGAACAACCTCGGGGCCTCTATCGACTGGCCCTGGGCGGCGCGACGGTGAAGAGCTGGCGCATGCCCCTCGAAGACGAGGATCAGACGGGGATCTGGCACAACCGTTATTACGTGCCCGGTACCTGGGGCAGTCGTGAGGGGGACTCGTGAGCGACAGGACCCTCGAGTGCCCGAAATGCCCCGGTGAGCTCGAGCCGCACAGCTACGGTCGGAAAATTCTCGTGCATCGCTGTTCCGATTGCGGCGGTCTCTGGTGCAAGCCGGATGCGCTTCTGGAAATGAAGCAGGAGTGGATGTCCGAGGCGGTGCTCGATTCCGGGGATCCGAAGCTTGGCGCTGCCCTGGATCGCCTCGATGAGATCTTCTGCCCGGAGGATGGTACGGCCATGGAAAAGCTGGCGGACGAGAAACAGACGCACATCTGGTACGAAGCCTGTCCCGTCTGTGAGGGCATGTTCTTCGATGCGGGCGAGTTCACCGACCTGAAGTATGACACCTTCATGGATCGCGTCCGGGACTTTGTCAAAGGCTCACGGTCCTGATCGCCCTCCGATCGTGACCCGCCTCCACGGAGACGAGGTGGCCGTGGATGCCGCGCTGGTTGCGGAGCTGCTGCGCGAACAGTTTCCCGAGCTTGCGCCGCTGCCCCTGCAACCGGTGGTGGAAACGGGCACCAGCAACTCACTCTATCGCCTCGGTGACGAGCTCTGTGTCCGCCTGCCGCGAACAGCGGGTTCCGTCGACTCCCTGAAGCGCGAACTCGATTGCCTGCCCCGGCTGGCCCCGGCTTTGCCGATGTGTATCCCGGAGCCTGTGGCCGTCGGCGAAGCGTCGCCGCGACATCCGCTGCCCTGGGCCGTGTACCGGTGGCTGCCGGGGGCACCCTGCCAGCCCGGTCAGCTCGAGACGAGCGTTGCCGCTGCAGAGGGCCTGGCGAAGTTCGTCGAGGCACTGCAGGCTCAGGATCCGCAGCGGGCGCCGGCCTCAAGGCGCGACCGACCTCTCGCTCTGCGTGATGCCGAAGGCGAAGCGGCCATTGCCGGTCTCGAGGGAGAGATTGATGCGGAGCAGGCAGCCCGGGTCTGGCGCAGGACCCTCGAAGCCCCGGACTGGGCGGGAGATGCGGTCTGGATACACGGTGATCTGCTGCCGCCGAATCTGCTTTTGGACGACGCCGGGGACAACGAGTGCTTCTCGGCGGTCATCGACTTCGGCAACGTTGGTTGCGGCGATCCGGCAGTGGATGTGATCCCGGCCTGGACCCTGTTTGCCGGGGATGCTCGAGCAGCCTATCGCCTGGCGCTGGCCGTGGACGATGGGACCTGGCTCAGAAGTGCCGGTATGGCGCTGCATCAGGCGTTGCTGATCATTCCCTACTACCGACACACGCACCCCGGCTTCTGCGCTATGG
This sequence comes from Pseudomonadales bacterium, assembly GCA_965230005.1. GTDB lineage: Bacteria > Pseudomonadota > Gammaproteobacteria > Pseudomonadales > Azotimanducaceae > SZUA-309. Next base: position 2,253,990 of record OZ245934.1, on the reverse strand, counting down.
CAACGCGGACGGCGCGCGAGGTGCTCGCCGAGTTCCGCTGACGCACCGTTTCCGGCGGTGGCAGCCTTGCGTGCAGCACTGCCTCAGTGACACAGAAGAGTCGGTTTAAAACAGTGTGTCGAAACTGCGCGACTCGTTGCTCGTGCGCAGCTCGCGGATGCACTGAGCGAGCACCGGAATTCCGTTCGTGATCTGCTCTGCGGTCAGGTGGCCGAAAGCCAGGCGCAGGTAGGGCACTTTGGCGTTCTGATAATGGAACGAGATGCCTGGCAGGTAGTGGAAGCCGCGCTCGTTGGCGAGCTCCAGCAGCTTCCTGCCATTGATGTCCTCGGGTATGCGTACCCAGATGAACAGGCCGCCCACCGGATGCGACCAGACGCACTGATCGGCGAGCTCCGCCTCGAGACCGGTGAGGGTGAGGTCGCGCTTCACCTTCAGGGCTTCGTTACCCATGCTCGTGTGTTCCCAGATACCGTCCCGATAAAACTCGGCGACGATGGCGGCAGCCAGCGTGTTGCTGCCTGCATCGTGGCGACGATCCATGATCCGTTCGAGCATTGGCGGTCTCGCCAGCACGTAGCCGAGACGCAGGCCCGGGGCCAGGATCTTGGAGAGAGAACAGAGATAGATGTGCCGTGGATCGTCGTCCAGGGCATAAATGGCCGGTGCCACCGGCCCGTCGTAGTGCACGTCGCCGTAGCAGTTGTCCTCGACGAGGGGGATCTCGAAGCGCCGGGCAAGGTCGATGAGCTCCCGGCGACGCTCGGCCGGCATCGTGAAGCCCGTGGGGTTCTGATAGGTGGTGATCGTGTAGATGAACTTCGGGCGCCGGTTTTCCTGATCGAGCTGTTTCAGCCGATCTTCCAGCACGTCGAGCTGCATACCTTCTTCGGACAGCGGAATACCGTGCATGTCGAGCTTGAGGCTCCGGTAGGCGGCGAGGGTGCCCGGGTAGCTGAATTCCTCGACGATGCAGCTGTCGCCGGGGGCCTCCTGCAGCGCTTCCGCAACGAGGGTGACGGCCTGCATGGAGCCGTTCGTGAGCATGAGGTGGTCCGGATCCACGGGCACACCTTCCCGGTCCGATTCCCGTTTAGCCATCGCTTCGCGCAGCGGCAGGAAGCCCAGCTTGCCCGGATAGTCATTGAGCGCTTCGGCTTCACGCTCGATCACGTTGGTCGCTGCCGCCTGCAGCGCCGCCGTTGGGAAGGTCTCCGGATTCGACCGGCCGCTGCCGAAGTCGTAAAGGATGTCCGTCATGCTGTGGCTCTCCCGGCCGCCAGGCCCTCACCGGTCAGATAGTCGTAGCTTGCCCGCACGGCGGTGAGCATATCCGTGGCACAGGCGTCGAGTTCCACCACGAGCCATTCGAGCACCGTTGGGTCCGCGGCCGCGATGATGCCGGGGACGTCGACTTTACCGTGGCCGACGGCGACGTGCGGTTGCTTCGGTTCCAGCGGACCGTCCTTGATGTGCAGCAGCGGGGCGCGGTTGCTGATGCGTGCCAGTTCCGCTGCAGGATCGCAGGCGCCGAAGTTGGCGGCCCAGTAGGTGTCGAGTTCGAAGCGCAGCGCCGGTACCTGCTCCGCCAGGTGGTGCATGGCCGGGCGCCCATCGAGGAGTTCGAATTCCCACCAGTGGTTGTGGATTGCAAGCTCGATCCCTTGAGGGCCGAGGCCGTCGATCAGCTGCTGACAGGTCTCGGCGGTCCGCGAGACGGCATCGAGATCGGTGAAGTCATCCGGTGCAAAACCGCCGATGGCCCGTGCGAGACCGAGTTCGCCGAGGGTTTCCACCACCTCATCCATCGGTGCACGGTTTGCCCAGGGGGTGTGGCTCGACGACACCTGCATGCCGAGCCCTTCCACCTGAGCGCGAAAGTCACGGGGGGTCTTGCCGAACAGGTTGAAAGGTTCGACGCCCGCGTAGCCGGTCTCGGCCAGGGCTTCGAGGACGCCATCGAAGTCCTGCTCGGACGCTTCACGCAGAGAGTAAAGCTGTACGGAAATGGGTTTCACAGACTGACCTCCCGGTTCGTCTCGGCGGATTCGTAGATGGCATCGATGATGCGCTGCACGGTCAGGGCCTGGTGCGCGTCGATGATGGGCGTCTCCCGACCCAGCAGCACGTTGATGAAGTGCTCGGCCCGGGAACAGTGTCCATAAGCGATGGCCGGGCTGGGAGGATTCTGCACTCTGCGGTAGTCGCCGTCCGGCCCAGACTCGTAGAGTTCGTTCCCGTACACGGCCATGGCGGCATCCTCACCATAGACGATCACGTCGTGGTCGCTGGCCATCGGCTGGTGCAGGGCCCAGGCTGCCTCCAGGTTGATGACGGTGCCGGAGGCGAGGCGGATCATGGCCGTGGCAAAGTCGTCCACGTCGAAAGTTTCGTGTTTCCGCTCTGAACGACCCCAGCCGCCTTCACCGAGGCCGCGATTGCCGAAGCGCGTGAAGGTGGCGCCGGCCACGGAGATCGGCTGGAACTCGTCGATGAGATGCAGCGCCACGTCGAGCACATGGACGCCGATGTCCAGCAAAGCACCGCCGCCGGCCATGGCCTTGTTCGTAAACCAGCTGCCCAGGCGCGGAATTCCCGACCGACGGCGCCAGTAGGCTTTCACGTGATAGATCTCGCCGAAACGCCCGGCAGCGGCCAGGGCCTTGCCCCGCTGCACGTTGCGCTCGAAACGCTGATTCATGCCGAGCATGAGCAGTCGGTCTGCCGTCTCGGCCTTCGCGATCACTGCGGCTGCCGCCATCACGGAAAGGGCGAAGGGCTTGTCCAGCAGCACGTGTTTCCCGGCCTCGAGGGCACTCAGCGCCATGGGTTCGTGCAGCGCGTTGGGCACTGCGATGTAGACGGCGTCGATGTCTTCCCGGGCGAGGAGATCGGCCGCGTCGCTGTAGGTGGCTTCGGCACCGGTGCTGGCGGCGAGTTCTCTGGCGCGGGCTTCGCTTGCATCCGCGATCGCAACGATGCTGCAGTCCTGATGACGGCGGAACTCCCGCGCCGTGAACGCGGCGATCTGCCCGGCGCCGATCAGGCCGAGTCGAATGCTCTCCATGGAACCCAGACCTCCCCTTGATCGGTTATCGTAGCATGCTGGCTGCAGGCACCGGGTCGCCGGAGGACCGGGTGGAAAGGGGAGCAGGGTGGCGCAACGGAAACTCAGAATGGGCATGGTCGGGGGCGGTGAAGGCGCCTTCATCGGCGCCGTGCATCGGATGGCGGCCGAACTCGACGGCGAGATCGAGCTTGTCTGTGGCGCGTTCTCCTCGGATCCGGAGCGTTCCCGGCGCTCGGGCGAGACGCTCTACAAGCTGGCGCCGGAACGCTGTTACGCCGACTACCGGGCGCTCTTTGCCGGTGAGGCGGCACGCCCGCTCGAAGAACGCATGGATTTCGTCACCATCGTCACGCCGAATCACCTGCACTTCGAGGTAGCGCGCGCGGCGCTGGAGGCAGGCTTTCACGTCGTCTGCGACAAGCCGCTGACGCATCAGCTGGAAGATGCGCATGTGCTGGCGGAAGTTGCCATCGCCTCTGAGCGTCTGTTCTGCCTGACCCACAACTACACGGGCTATCCGATGATTCGGGAAGCACGGGCGCTCGTTGCATCCGGTGCCCTTGGCGCCATCCGTCGGGTGAACTGCGAGTACCTGCAGGGCTGGCTTGCCGGTGCCGAGGAGCGAAGCGGCAACAAGCAGGCGGAATGGCGCACGGATCCTGAGCGGGCCGGGGCTGCGGGCTGTTTCGGCGATATCGGCAGTCACGGCCAGAATCTCCTCGAATACGTGACTGGGGAGACGATCACCGAGGTGGCGGCAGAGCTCACGAGCTGGGTCGACGGCCGGGCGCTCGATGACGACGGCAACGTCCTCCTCCGGCTGTCCGGCGGCGGCCGGGGGGTGCTGAGCGCTTCACAGATTGCCGTGGGCGAAGAGAACAATCTGACGCTGCGCGTCTATGGCGAACGGGGCGGACTTGCCTGGTCGCAGCAGGCGCCGAATACGCTAGAGCTGCGCTGGCCGGACCGCAGCGTCGAACATCGACGGACTGGGGGAGCGGGGGCCAGCGGCGCATCGGTGGCCGCAACCAGACTCCCGGCGGGACACCCTGAGGGCTATCTCGAAGCCTTCGCCGTCCTCTACCGCAACTTTGCAGCGGCACTGCGGGCGCGGGAAACCGGAGATCGAGGCGACGGCGACTATCCGGGGATCGAGGACGGTGTTCGAGGTATGCGTTTCATCGATGCCGTGTTGAGGAGTTCGGCGGCTGGTGGGGGTTGGGTCAGTGTGTAGCGGTCTCTGGTGCCCGGCTGAATGCCGTGATTACGGGTGTGCTCAGCGCTAGAGCCGGAAAACGAGAGGAGAGTACTGAATGAAAACCCTGCAGGGGCCAGCCATCTTTCTGGCCCAGTTCATGGCCGACGAAGCCCCCTTCAACGACATCGAAGCCATGGCCCGCTGGGCGGCGGATCTCGGCTTTCGTGGCATTCAGGTTCCCATCGGCAATCCGGCGTTCATCGACGTGGCGCAGGCGGCAGAGAGCCAGGCCTACTGCGACGATCTCAAAGGCCGGGTGGAAGCATGCGGCGTGGTGATCACCGAGCTATCGACGCACCTCGAGGGGCAGCTCGTGGCCGTGCACCCGGCTTATGACAAGCTCTTCGACGCCTTTGCGCCCGATGCAGTGCGCGGTAATCCCAAAGCGCGCACCGGCTGGGCAACGGAACAGATAAAGCTTGCAGCCCGTGCCAGCGCACGGCTTGGGCTCAGCGCCCAGGCAGCCTTCTCCGGAGCACTGCTCTGGCCCATGCTCTATCCCTGGCCACAGCGACCCCCGGGTCTCGTCGAGACGGGGTTCGAGGAGCTGGGTAAACGCTGGCGTCCGATTCTGGATGTCTTCGAAGAAGCGGGCGTGGACTGCTGTTACGAGTTGCACCCGGGCGAAGATCTGCACGATGGCGTGACCTTCGAACGCTTCCTCGATGCCGTGGACAACCACAATCGCGCCAACATCCTCTACGATCCCAGCCACTTCGTGCTCCAGCAGCTCGACTATCTGGCGTTTATCGACCTCTATCACGAGCGGATCCGCATGTTTCATGTGAAAGACGCGGAGTTCCGCCCGACGGGTCGTTCCGGCGTTTATGGCGGCTATCAGGGCTGGGTAGAACGCGCGGGACGCTTCCGCTCCCTCGGCGATGGACAGATCGATTTCAAGGCCATCTTCTCGAAGCTTGCGCAATACGACTTCGACGGCTGGGCGGTGCTCGAGTGGGAATGTGCTCTGAAACATCAGGAAGATGGCGCGCGCGAAGGCGCGGCGTTCATCGACGAGCACATCATTCGCGTAACGGACAAAGCCTTCGACGACTTTGCGGCGGCGGAGACGGACCCCGCAGCAAACCGCACACTAATTGGCCTGGATTGAGTTTCGGGCCGCGCATGAGTCCAGCATGGCGCTGCCGGGCTGCCGCTTCGAGGTCGATGCAGGCGCCTGTTCCTGTGACTTTCTGCACGGAATTCATGGGATCGTCATTGACTTGCGCCCAGGGCAGGCGCAAGATTCGCCGCCTTCGCTGGAGCCATGTTCCTGCAGGCCAGGCGAAACTTGATCGGGAAACCGATGCACAAACGTCGAACAGTTAAGCAACGAAAGCGCAAACAGGTAGTGAACCGGGCCCTGAAGGTCGCACGAATACAGCAATGACCACGAACCACGCACAGCACAGCACCACGCGTCCGACCCATGGGGTCGTGGCCGAGGCGTTCGCGTGTCTTCGTTCCTGGCCGCTGTACCTCTGTGAGGCAGGCCAGTACACGGCGGGCAATTCCGTGAAGACGGGCGCCTTCGTGGATCTGCGTTCCATGCTGGTGACCATTCACGACCCAGGCTCCGGGGGATAGTTTCCCGAGATCAGTTGAGAGAACGATCTGAAACCCCGAAGAGCCACAAGCCTTCGGGGTTTTTCGTTTTGGAGAGGAAAAATGCAGGCTTTCATAAAACCAACACAGGGACAGCTGCACAGCAATCTGCTGCGCACGCTCTGGCTCGGCTTCTTTCAGGTGTTCCTGGTGTTCATGCCGATTGCCGTGCCGTTCTTTCAGTCGAAGGGACTCAGCATGGCTGAGGTGTTCGTGCTGCAGGCGTTCTTCGGCTTCGTGGTGCTCATCACCGAGGTGCCTTCGGGTTATCTTGCGGACCTCATCGGCCGCAAGTCGACGCTGGTCGTGGGTGCTGCAATTGCTGGCGTTGGCCACAGTCTTCTGCTCGTGGCAGATGGTTTCTGGGGCCTGGCGATGTTTGAGCTCGCCCTCGGTATCGCCCACAGCCTGATCTCCGGCGCCGACATTGCCATCCTCTACGACACGGAGCTGGCGCTCGGCCGCGGCGAGCAGGCCCAGCGGCAGGTGGTGGGAAGACTCTATGGTTTCCGGACCGTTTCCGAGTCCATCGCGGCCGTGCTCTGCAGCGTGCTGCTCCTCCATTCCGTCGAGCTGGTGGTCTTCGTCCAGGCAGCGGCGGGCTGGGTGCCCTTGATCCTCGCCCTGCTGCTCGTGGAGCCCCCCGGAGAGCGGCTGTCGAGCGACGATCATCTCGGCAACATGACGGAGATCTGTCGCGCGCTGCTCACGGAGTCGAAGCTGTTACGTCTCGTGGTTCTGGCGCTCTGCGTCTGGAGTCTGACGACCTTCTACGCCGTCTGGCTGCTGCAGAAGATCTGGGAGACCCAGGGCATTGAGCTCGTGCACTTCGGCTATCTCTGGGCGGGGCTCACGGTGACCGCAGCCCTCGCCGGGCGCTACGCGCACAAAGCGGAAGACCTCCTCGGCACCCGTGGGCTCCTGGCCTTCATCGGCCTGGCCCCCATGGTGGGGTACCTCGGCCTGGAGCATCTTGGTGTGATCGGTGGCTATCTCGTGAGCGTGACGTTCTTTGTCAGTCGCGGTTTCGGTCTGGTGGTCCTGCGCGATGCGTTGAACCGGCGAATACCGAGCGAGTATCGGGCGACGGCGAACTCGTTGACGAGCTTCGGCTTTCGCGGTGCCTTCATGCTCACGGGGCCGCTGGTGGGTTACCACCTCGATCTCTGGGGCATGGCGGCGACGCTCTACCTGCTCGCGGCGGTCACGCTGGTGATCTTCGCGGTGATTCTGGTGCCGCTCATCAGGGCGGTGCGGGGCTTGCCGAGCAACGCCGAGATCGAACGACGTGCGGCCGAGTGTCTCGAGGAGGTGCCCGGCGGTTGATCTGCTTCTCCCAGCGGCCTGCCTTGGCCGCGCGGCATCCGCCCGGATGCCACGGTGTCTCTGATCCGCTGCACCAGCGGGTTATGGATGCCACCGGCGGTTCGACCCCGCATCGAGCGCCGGGTTTAACCCGGGGCCCTCGGAAGAGGGCTCCGGGCCTTTTTCACCCTGCTTCCTTCAGCGAAGGCTCGATCTCACGATCGCCGCAGAGCGGCGCCGTAGCTGAGCGCGGCGCCGGTAGGAGGCTCAGTCTGCAGAAACGGCAATGAGTCCAGGTCGGAGCAGCTCGCGTTTGCCGCCTTTCCGTTCGTACTTCTTTGCCGGGGTGAGCACGATGTCCGTGAGCTCGGCTGCAGCGAGCCCCGTTTCTATGCGTTCCTCCGGGGCGTCTGCGTACAGCGTCGTACGCTGGCGAGGCGTTCGGTTGGCGCTCTCGATCATCTCGATCATGAGCTGCGGCGACGTTTCCTGACCGTGCAGGGTGCCCGCGGCGCGACTGATGGACTCGTTCATGAGGGTCCCGCCGAGGTCGTTACAACCGGCATTGAGACTTGCAACGACGCCCGTGTGGCCCATCTTCACCCAGCTCGACTGGATGTTGGTGATCCAGGGATTGAGGGTGAGGCGGGCTACCGAATGCATGAGGATCGCTTCCCGGAAGGTGGGGCCCTTGCGTGCTTTCCCTTTCAGGTACATGGGCGCTTCCATGTGCACGAAGGGCAGCGGCACGAACTCCGTGAAGCCGCCGGTCTTGCGCTGCAGATCGCGCACCCGGAGCAGATGCCGGGCCCAGTGCTTCGGCCGCTCGACGTGGCCGTACATGATCGTTGCCGTGGTCCGGAAGCCAACGCTGTGCGCGGCCTCCATGACTTCCAGCCATTGAGCCGTGTTGATCTTGTCTGCGCAGATGATCTGGCGGACCTCGTCGTCGAGAATCTCCGCCGCCGTGCCGGGCAGCGTGGAGAGACCGACTTCCTTCATCTCCTCGAGATAACTCTTGAGGTCCTTGTTTGAACTCGCAGCACCCTGCCACACCTCGAGCGGTGAGAAGGCGTGAACGTGCATGTCCGGGACGGCTTCCTTCACGGCTTTCACGATGTCCGTGTAGGTCTGGCCCGTGTACTCGGGATGGATGCCGCCCTGCATGCAGACTTCCGTGGCACCGCGATCCCAGGCTTCCTGGGTCCGGCGCTGAATCTCCTCGTGGGAGAGATCGTAGGGCTTGCCGCGCAGGTTCTCGGAGAGCTTGCCCTTCGAGAACGCGCAGAACTGGCATTTGAAGTAGCAGATGTTCGTGTAGTTGATGTTCCGGTTGACGACGTAGCTCACGGTGTCGCCGTTGGTTTCCCGGCGCAGAGCGTCGGCGGCCTGCACCACGGCGTTGAAGTCGTCGCCGCGGGCTTCGAAGAGCCGGATGACCTCGGCCTCCTCGAGGAGCTCGCCCTTGCGCGCCCGCTCGAGAATGGTCTGGAGATCTTTCGAGACAGTCTTCGGGGCCGTGGTGATGGCCTCCACGACGTCGGTCGGAGGCGCCACTTCCTCCCCAGGGCTCCAGGCGTCCGTGCGCGGAAAACCGTCGGCGTCCGTCATGGCGAGGAGCGATTCGTGCAGCTCCGTATCCACCCAGCGATCGAGATCCTGCGCGTAGCGGGGGTAGATGGTGAGCCGTTCATGCAGGGACTTACCCGCAGCGCGCGTCTGCGCGGCGAGGTCGTCGAGGTGTGGCCAGGGGGCTTCCGGGTTGACGAAGTCGGGCGTCAGCGGTGACACACCGCCCCAGTCGTTGATGCCGGCGTTGACGATCTGTTCGAGCACCCCGGGGCTCAGATTCGGCGGCGCCTGCACGCTCATGGTGGGGCCGTAGATGATCCGGGCCACGGCGATGGTCCAGAGCAGCTCGTTGAGATCCGGCTCCGGCGCGTTCGCCATTTTCGTTTCCGGCTTGGCCCGGAAGTTCTGGATGATGATTTCCTGAACGTGGTCGTACTCGAGATGGATGGCGCGAATGGCGAGCAGCGACTCGATGCGTTCCCGGCGCGTTTCGCCGATGCCGATGAGAATGCCGGTGGTGAAGGGCACCCGGGCTTTGCCCGCGTCCGTGAGCGTCTGCAGGCGTACTGCGGGCACTTTGTCCGGCGAACCGTAGTGGGGCATGCCTTTCTCGCAGAGCCTGTCGGACGTCGACTCGATCATGATGCCCATGGAGGGGGACATATGCCGGAGTCGGCGCAGCTCTTCCGGGGTCATGGTCCCCGGATTCAGGTGGGGCATGAGGCCCGTTTCCGTGTACACCTGTTCGGCTGCATGGAGCAGATAGTCGAGGGTGCTGTCGAAGCCCATCTCGGCGAGGGCCTCACGGGCGGCCTTGTAGCGCAGCTCCGGTTTCTCACCGAGGGTGAAGAGGGCTTCCTTACAGCCCATCTCCGCGCCGTGGCGAGCCGTTTCCAGCACTTCCTCGATGGTCAGGTAAGGCGCCTTCACCTTACGCGGTACCTGAGCGAAGGTGCAGTAGTGGCAGACGTCGCGGCACAGATGCGTCAGCGGAATGAAGACCTTCCGCGAATAGGTGACGACATTGGCGAAACCCTGGTCGCGAAGCTCGGCCGCGAGCCCGGCGAGGGCCCGGGTGTCGTCGATATCGGCCAGGGCCAGGGCGTCAGCCTCGGAAGGCAGTTGGCCGGCATCATGACCGGCGCGCAGTCTCTCGATGAGTGAGCTCAAGGGGATACCTCTTAAGTGCCCGCCCCCATCAGGGGGACCTGTCAGGCTCGCCATTATCAATGTCCGCCAGGCGCTCGGCTATACCCGATTTTTCTAAGAATGTGCCTGTCTGAGTGGTTCTTCCGGAGGCCAGGAGCGCCCGCAGGTCGTCCGCCGTGTCGATGTCGAGGGCGAAACCGCGCGTCGGGACCACCCGTGGGGTGAGTCCTTTGGCGAAAGCCGCGTCCACGTGGGGTTTGAAGCTCTTGCCGTCGAAAACGAAGCCGATCACGTCCGGCGGTGAGAGCATCAGGCAGTTTGTGCCGAGATTGTCGCCGTCAGGCACGACCGTGACGGCTCCGGGAGCTGACAGGTCATGGCCAGCGAGGAGTTCGTCGATTTCCGCAGCCTGAATCAGCGGCACATCGGCGGGAATCACCATGACGCCCCGGGCGCCGAAGTGGCGGGTCAGGTAGGTGCCCGCCTGAGTCAGCGCGCCTGGCAGATCGGCGCCCGGACTCTCCGCGAAACGCTCCGTTGAAAAGGCCTGGGCCAGGGCGTCTGCTTCCGCTGTGCGGGAAACGATAAGGACGCCGGTCAGACGCTGGGATCGGGCGAGGGCGTCGAGGACGTCCCGCGCCATGGCGAGCATCAGGTTCTTTCGCTCCTCCGCCGTGAGCACACGGGCCAGCCGCTGCTTGGCCGCTTCCAGGGTTTTCAGGGGAACGATGGCCCACATGGGGATCCCTACAGTGTGCGGAGAAACTCGAGGGTGTGCTCGGCGAGCGCGACGCGATCGGCCAAAGTTACCATGACGCTCTGAGTCACGGTACTTGGCACAGAAAGGGTGCCGTGCACGTCGGTGTCCTGTTCGTCGAGGACGAAACCGCTGATCAGACCGTGGTAGTGCCTGGCCACGGCGCTGGCGCTCGCCGGAATGTCGAGCTCAGCCATCATTTTTGCCGTTGGCCCCTTGATGGCGGTACCGCCAACGATGGGTGAAACCGCGACGATGGGAATGCCGAGGCCGGCCAGGCGGTCGCGGGTGGTGCCGATCGAGAGGAGCGGATCCACGGAGACAAAGGGATTCGAGGGACAGATGATGATGCCTTTCAGACCGGGGAGCAGCGCTTCGATGGCCGGATTGAGGGCTGCGGCGTCGGCGCCTTCGAAGGCAAAACCAGTCACGGTCGGCTGGCAGCGGTCCCGGACGAAGTAGTGCTGGAAGGCCAGCGGGCCGTCCGGGGTGTGTACCGTGGTGCGTACCGGATCATCGCTCATGGGCAGAATCCGGTGCTCGATGCCCAGACGCCCGGCGACGCTGGCGGTAACCTCAGAAAGGGTCGCGCCCTGCGCGAGGGCCGCCGTGCGGTAGGCGTGGAGCGCCAGGTCCCGATCCCCGAGGCGGAACCAGGATTCGCCGCCGAGCTGCTCCATGGCTTCCATGAACGCCCAGCTTTCGTCTTCCCGGCCCCAGCCGAGCCTGGGATTGGCGAGACCCGAGAGCGTGTAGGTGAGCGTGTCGATATCCGGACAGATGGTGAAGCCCAGATGCTCGAAGTCGTCGCCGGTGTTCACGGCAAAGGCGACGGCGTCAGGGCCCAGAACGTGGCTCAGTCCGAGGGCGAGCTTGGCCCCGCCAACCCCGCCGGTGATGGCGAGATAGTCGGCCATCAGCGGAACAGGTCCTCTTCCAGGGGCCGGTTGATGATCGCTGCCGCCTGTTCGCCGTTGTCTCCGACCGTAAGCGGCAGGCCGCGGACGATGGCGGCCGGCATGCGCTCGGTCGTTTCGCCCATGACCATCGTGGCCGCACTGGCGATGGCATCGGCGCGATTGATGAGGGTCACCTTCAGCTCCCGGCCGAAGCTGTCTGTGCCGCCACGATGATCGTCGAGCACGGTGAGACCGGCCGCGCCAATGGCGATGCCAATGGTGCCCATGCGCCAGGGCCGGTTGGCGCTGTCGGTGATGATCACTCCGATGTTGATGCCCAGTGCCTGGCCAACGGCAGCGCGCACGGTGGCGGCCGAGACATCGGGATCTTCGGGCAGCAGCAGGGCGGCTTCGTCCTCACCGTGGTCGATGTTCGACTGGTCGATGCCGGCGTGGGCGCCGACGAGGCCCAGCTTGTGCCGCATGATGAGCACGCCCGGTTTCTTGCGCAGCATCTCCGTCGACTCGGACAGGATCAGTTCGACGAGACGCGGATCCTTGTCGGTCTCTGCCGCCAGGGCCGTCGCTTCGTCACCGGCGGTGACTTCCGCCAGGCGAATCTGGCGCCCTTCGGCCTTGGAGACGATTTTCTGCGCGAGGCACAGACAGTCGCCGTCCTCAAGCGCGAGCCCGGCGGCTTCGATCCCATCGAGGAGCAGGGCAGCCAGATCGTCGCCGGGCTGCACCATGGGCAGTCCCGGCACCCCGAGCACCTGAAAGCCGGTGCTCATCTCAACCTGCTCCCCTGCTCACGATCTCAGTGGTCGGACTGGCCGACGATCTTGATGCCCGAGTGCGAGATGTCGTGGCGTCGGTTGATGGTGATGAGAATGGAGGTGAGCGCTTCCGCCGCGGCCGAGTTCTCGATAGGACCCGCGTGGTAGCCGGTCATACCCGCTTCTTCCGTGAGCTCGATGACCTTGTCCCGGGCGACCTTCTTGTTGCCGGCCACGAGCACGTCACACTCGATCTCCACATCTTCCTGGAGCAGGTGGGCGGCGATGTTCTGATAGGCGGTGACCACCATGACGTCTTCGCCGAGGAAGTCCTGGGCGCGCTTGCCGGCGCTGCCTTCGCTCGGCAGCTGAACGGTGCCGACCTTCGGCGGTACCAGCGGTACGGTCACGTCGATGAGGATTTTGCCCGTGAGGCCGTCGCGGACGGTCTCCAAAGTGGACAGCTGATGCTCGGCAGGCACCGTGAGCACGACGATGTCGCCGGCTTTCGCGGCGTCACTGTTTTCCATGGCGTCCGCCGGTGTGTCAGGGCTGATTTTAGCCAGCTCCGCCACGGCCTTCTGCGCCTTCTCCAGGGTCCGGGAGCCGATGATGATTCTGTGGCCGGCCTTCGACCAGCGTATGGCGAGCCCCGTACCGAGATCGCCGGTACCGCCCAGTATGGCGATGGTTTCCTTGGCGCCTTCCGTCATGTTCCTCTCACTAGCGTGTAAAAAGCGGGCGATTATGCCGTCAACTGACTTCCGAGTGCCAGACCCGTACCATGGCGGCCTTTGCGCTTGAGAGAGAGGAGCTGACCCATGAGCGAAGGAATGAAAATCGGAACCATGCTGGGCGCCGACGGCACCGGGATGTCCCTGGACGAGGTGATCGGCCTGGCCAAGGCGGCGGAAGATGCGGGCCTGGACAGCGTATGGATGGCAAACATCTTCAGTTACGACGCAATCTCGACCCTGGCCCTGATCGGCCGTGAAACGAGCCGCATCGAGCTCGGCACGGCGGTGACCCCCACCTATCCCCGGCATCCGACGGCCATCGCCCAGCAGGCCCTGACTACGGCCGCGGCATCGAACGGTCGCTTCACCCTGGGCATAGGCCTCTCCCACAAACTGGTGATCGAAGACATGCTCGGCATGAGCTACGACAAGCCGGCGAAACACATGCGCGAATACCTGGAGATCCTCATGCCGCTCGTACGCGGTGAGGCGGCCAACTTCCAGGGTGAGCAGTACAAAGTGCAGGGCGTGGCGCTCGATATCCCCGGCAGCACGCCCATGCCCGTGGTCGTCGCAGCGCTCGGCCCGGTCATGCTGAAAATCGCCGGAGAACTGGCGGACGGCACCAACACCTGGATGGTTGGCCCGAACACCATGGAAAGCCACATCATTGCCAAGCTCTCCGCAGCAGCCTCCGGCGCCGGTAAGCCGCAGCCGCGAGTCGTCGGTGGCTTCCCGATCGTGCTTACGACGAAGATCGACGAGGCGAAAGCGCAGATCAACGAACAGCTCGCCATCTACGGTCAGCTGCCGTCTTATCGGGCGATGCTCGACAAGGAAGGTGCGGCAGGCCCTGCGGACATTGCCATCATCGGTGACGAGAATGCACTTCGGGGGGAAATTCAGCGGCTCGAGAACATCGGGGTCACGGACTTCAATGCGGCGGTCGTTGACGTTGAACCGGGTGCTCGGGAGCGGACCATGGAGTTCCTGGCTAGTCTCAAAGGCTGACCAGCTCTGCTGAGCGGAGCTGCAGGGAGATGCAGTTCCGTTTTCGGCATAGAGGTGAGGAATGAACGCATGGCACCGCTGCTTTCAAATCGACGCAGGCAATCGTGCCGGAACTGACCACTGAAACCCGCCGCTACCTGACGAGCGAGTACCCGCACAATCACAGGTACAGGGTGGCCTTTGGTCGGCTCTGGCCGAATGGTCAGTTGCGACGCCGGGCAAAGAGGATTCGCGCTCTCTACCCGGATCCGGTGGAGAGTCTGCTGGATCTCTCTGTGAGCAAGGGCTATTTCGCGTTGCATGCCGGACTGGCTGCCGAACGTCCTCGAGTGCTGGGCATCGACGTGAATGAGACTGCAGTGGCGCTCACCCGGTCAGTGGCTTCTCACTTGGAGCTGGGCAATGTTCGGGCTGAAACCATCCGTTTGCACGAGCTGGCAGCTGACCTGGAAGGGTACGGAGGCAGTTTCCAGACCGTGCTTATGATCAATATGTACCAGTATCTTTACTACGGTGGGACAACAGAACCCGACTTCTACGATTCCCATGATGAGATATTCCGTATGTTGAGCGCGGTCTGTTCCCATACCCTGGTGTTCAGCAACATCGTGGACTACGAACGAATCCCGCCCTGGATGAAGCGTCGCGCCGAGGAGCTTGACCGGGTGGTGGGTTACACGGAAGCAGCCATCCGAGATGCCGCTGAACCCTATTTCGACATCGAGGACAGTGGAATGCTGGGTCGGCGACCGCTGTGGACGATGACCAGGCGGAAGACGCATCGGCCCGGGTAGCACCGCCAGACCGCTCCGTCGCGGGCGCTGTACCGGCTGTCGAAACTGCTTCTCCTGACGTTAGACGCTGTGCCGTTCAGGAAGGGGGCAGATCGTCTCGGTATTTACGCCCCTGGTACCCCGCATCAATCAACCGCTTCGGATGCAGTCCATCCACGTGGCCCATGAAGCCGGGGTCGTTGACGCTGTAACCGAGCAGGGCCTGGATGCGTTTGCTGTAGCGTCCTGCAATGTTCGGTGGCACGGCGAGTGTCATGTTTTCCAGCTGGCGCATCCAGGGCATGCAGTACTGAGGGGTGATCGCGAGGCGGGTTCCCTGCGAACGATTGGCGCCGCCGCGGTGGAGGAGATTACCCACGAAGATGACGGCTGAGCCAGCGCTCATGATTACGGGCTCGATTTCGTCCTGGGTCGGCATCTTTCCTTCCGGCCAGTGATGACTGCCGGGAACCACCTCAGTTGCGCCATTGTCTTCGGTGAAATCGTCGAAGGCCCAGATGGTGCTGATGCCGAAAGGCGCCCGCGGTCGGGGGACCGGCGGGCCGCCGCCGGGGGCATCGTCGATGTGGAAGCTTTGGGCGGTTTCGCCGGGATGGACGTTGATGGCCAGGGCCGAGGAGAGGAGCTAGTTCTTCGGCAGCAGCTGGTCGACGAGACCGAGGATGCGCGGGTGCTCGATGATGCTGGCGACAGTCGGTGCTTTGGCCAGCAATGCGTAAACCCGCTCGCTCGAGAAGCCCTCGAAGTCGTTGCGACCCATGTGTTTACGCTGAAGAAAGGGCGCCAGTTCCTCGCGGATCATTGCCACCGTTGCCTTGTCGATGAGGTCAGGCAGCACGGCGCAGCCTCGGGTCTGCAGAGCGTCCAGGATTGTCTGGTCGGTGGCTTCCACGGCATGGGCCTCCTTCGCAACGGTTGTCATGCAGCGATCTTGTTCAGCTGTTTCACTTCGGGCAGCACCTGCTCAACCAGCTGTTCTGTCTGACTCATGACGTCGCGACCGGTCGCGGCGATCGGTCGGAGAATCAATTTGTGTACTCCGGCAGCGCGGAAATCGTCGAGGAGCGCCATGATTTCATCCACACCGCCCACGGCGCGGAGTCGCGATGGATCCTTGCCAAGGCGCTTGGCGAGCACTTCGTCGTTCTTCCGACAGATCGGTTCGTCGGGGCTGCCGAAGCGGAAAGCGAAGCCGGCTCCGTAGTGATCTTCATCGATGTCCCGTTGGTAGCGGGGCAGGGCTTCCTTGATGGCGGCGATCACAGGTGCCACTTCCTCGGGGGTTTCGAGACCCGCCTGCCAGCCCGTGCCCCAGCGTGCCGTCCGTTCGATGGCCGCTTTGGCAGAGCCGCCGATCCACAGCGGCATGGGCGCCTGCAGGGGTTTCGGCGCAATGGCGGCTTCGTCCAGCTGGTAGTACTCCCCCGAGAACGAGACGGAGGGCTCGGTCCATAGCCGGCTGATGATCTCGAGGCCTTCGTCCATGCGCTTGCCGCGGCCTTTCGTCGGTGTGCCGGTGGCGAGATAGTCGCGGGATCGGGCGCTGCCGATGCCGAAGGCGGGCAAGAGGCGGCCGCCCGAGAGCACGTCGATGGTGGCGCAACTTTTGGCCATGAGCACCGGGTCCCTGAGACCCAGGCTCGCGACGTTCATGCCGAACTTCACATGTTTAGTGCGACCCGCCAGGGCCGCCATAACGGACATGCACTCGAGGAACGGATCGGCGCCGATGATCCGATCGCTCTGCCAGATCGAATTCACCCGGGCGCTGTCACAGAGATCCACCCAGGCCCAGAAGTCCTCGGAGCCTTCGAAGGGAAAGTTCGCAATGCCGAGCCCGGCGCCGATCGTCATGGGGCGTCCTTCTTTTCAGGTGTGGTTTCAGGCGTGCCTGGCAGTATAACCCTGGGTCTGACGATCGTACTGATCCCGGATCCGGTCGCCGAGCATGTTCAGACTCCAGACCGTCACGCCCAGGAAGAGCGCCGGGAAAACGAGCGTCCAGGGCGCGGATTCCATGGTTCGGGCGCCGTCGGCGATGAGCACCCCCCAGCTGGTGGCCGGTTCCTGGATACCGAGGCCGAGGAAACTCAGAAAACTCTCCGCAAGAATCACCGCCGGGATCGTCAGGGTCGCATACACGAGCGCCGGGCCGGCGACGTTCGGCAGCACGTGCCTGAGCAGGATGTGCCCCCGACCGGCCCCGAGGGTGCGGGCGACCTGAATGTAGGACTGCTCCCGGATCACCAGCGTCTGCCCGCGAACGATGCGGGCGATGTCGAGCCAGAAAACGGCGCCAAGGGCGACGAACAGCAGGATCGGTTCCCGACCGAAAACGACCATGAGCAGGATGACGATGAGGATGAAAGGCACGGCATAGAGGGTGTCGATGGCGCGCATCATGAACTCGTCCGTGCGGCCGCCCCGCAGGCCGGCGAAGGCTCCGTAGGGCACGCCGATCAGCAGGCTGACAAGGGTCGCCACGGCAGCCACCGTGAGGCTGACTTCGGCACCGAGCATGATGCGGGCAAAGAGATCGCGACCGATGAGGTCCGTGCCGAACCAGTGCCGCGCATTGGGCGCTGCTTCGAGGGCGTCCCAGTCGATGTGCTCCGGATCCCAGGCTGAGAGACTGGTGCCGAAGAGCGCGCCAGCCAGCACGAGCAGCAGCCAGCCGCTGCAGACCCGTGCCAGCACCGAACCGGTCATTGCCTGCCAGAGCACGCGGATCATGAGGCGCCGAGTCGCACGCGTGGGTCCAGCCGCAGGTAACAGAGGTCCACGAGTAAGTTGAAGAGCAGGATAAATGCGGCGTAAACGACGACGACGCCCATGACCAGGGTGTAGTCGCGATTGAGAGCGCCCTGGATGAAGTAGCGGCCGATGCCCGGCAGCTCGAAAACCTGTTCGATGACCACGGAGCCGGTGAGCAGACCAGCCGCGGCAGGACCGAGGAAGGTCACCACCGGGAGGAGCGCCTGCGGGAGGACGTGACGGCGCAGCAGTCGGCCCTGTCCGAGGCCTTTCGCCTGGGCCGTGGTGACGAAAGGTGCCTGCAGGGTCTCGGCAACGCTGCCTCGAGTCAGGCGGGCGATGGCCGCCATGAAGGGTAACGCCAGGGTGACGGTCGGCAGCAGAAGGTGGGCGGCACTCCCAAGCCCACCGGCCGGCAGCCAGCGTAACCAGACGGCAAACACCAGGACCGTGAGGGGTGCCAGGACGATGGCAGGCACCGCAAGGCCGAGGTTAGCGAAGCCCATGATCAGACCGTCACTCAGGGAACCAGGCCGCAGGGCAGCACGGGTGCCGAGGCTGACGCCACCGACGAGGGCAAGCAGCAAAGCCATGATGCCGATGCTGAGGCTCACGGGCAGCCCGGCGCTGATCAGTTCGCCGACGGTGAAATCCTTCTGCTTGAAGGATGGGCCGAGGTCACCGGACGCGAGCATGGACAGGTAGTCGAGGTATTGCAGCGGCAGTGGCTGATCGAGCTTGTAGGCAGCGAGGAGGTTGGCTTCCACTTCCGGCGGCAGACGTCGCTCTCCATCGAAAGGTCCTCCAGGCGCCAGCCGGGCCAGAAAAAACACGAGCGTAATGATCAGCCAGAAGGTGATGAGGCTCGCGAAGGCGCGGGTGAGCAGATAGCGCCGCACGGTCTTCCTCTTCGACGAACGCCAGCGACCAGGCCCGCTACCAGGAGAGGTAGCGCACCGGATGCACGTCGCGGTGATTCTCGTGCCAGCCCTTGAGGGCCGGGTTCACCAGCCGTTTGACGGCAACGGACCAGAGCGGCACAACCGGGCACTCGCTCATGACGAGCGCCTCGGCTTCCCGCATGAGAGCGTAGCGGTCGTCGATCTGTGGCAGCCGTCGAGCTTCAGCCATGAGGGCATCGTATCGGGCGTTGCTGAAGCGGCCGTAGTTCACGTTGCCGGCGTCGGAGACGAGCAGATCCAGATAGTGGGCCGGATTGTTTTCGCCGATCCAGCCAGCCTGAGCGACGTCGAAATCGCCCTGTCGAAGGTCGCTGAAGTGCACCTTGAGTTCCGTATGGTGCAGCCGAGTCTGGACGCCGATGGAGCGCCAGAAGCTGGCGATGGCAACATTGGTGCGTTTGCCATCGCCTTCGTCGTAGTAGCGCAGGGTCACTTCCAGTGGGTTGTCCGGCCCGTAGCCGGCTTCCGCGAGCAGCGCCCGGGCTTCCGACCTGCGGGCTTCAACGGACGCCTCGAGGTGCCGGGCCGCAACGCCGTCGTACCCGCTGACGAGGCTCGGGACGAAGCTCGATGCCGGGAAATTGCCCGTGCGCTGGACTTTGTCGGTGAGGACGTCGGGCTGCACCACGAGCGCCAGCGCTTTACGCACGCGCACGTCATCGAAGGGCGCACGTTCCGTGTTGAAAACCAGGTAGATCATCGACAACAGCGGCGCGACGCGCAGATCCGCGGCGAACTGACGCTGAACCGTGGCGAGTTCGTTGGCCGGGAAACCGCCGATGACGTCCACCTCGCCGGCGCGATAACGGTTGTAGGCGTTCTGCTCGTTGGCCAGCGGCAGATAGCGCACCTGCTGAATGGCAACGGGATCGTGAAAGTGCTTGTTTGCCCGGAGCGCAATCTCCGCCTGAGGACGCCAGTTTTCGAGCACGTAAGCCCCATTGCTCACCCAGTGTTCCGGCTTAACCCAGTCATCGCCGGCCGTTTCGATGATGTGCGCGGGCACCGGGAACCCGGTCGGGTAGAGCAGTCGCTCAGGCAGGTGCGGATAGGGCAGCTCGAGTTCCAGGACGAGGGTGGTCTCATCCTCAGCCCGCACACCGAGGGCCGAAGCGGGTAGCTTGCCGGCGTTGACGGCTTTGGCGTTTTTCAGCGGATAGAGAAAGTAGGCAAGGCTTGCTGCCGTGGCCGGGTCCATGAGGCGCCGGAAGGAATAGACGAAATCCCCGGCATCGAGCGGTCGACCGTCGGACCAGCGAAGATCGGATCTGAGGGTGAAGGTCCAGAGCAGGCCATCGTCAGACTGGGCCCAGCTGCTGGCAGCGCCCGGCACGATGTTGCCTTCGGCATCCATCGCCGTGAGCCCGAGAAAGAGATCCGTGAGCAGCGTTTCTTCCAGACGCAGATTGTAGCGGTGCGGGTCGAGGGTCTGGGGCTCGCCGCCGTTGCCGATGCTGAGCGCCGTTGCCGCGCTGCTGTCCTCTGCCACAGCAGGTCCACTCAGACTGAGCGCCACCATCAGGACGAGCGGAGTTACGGCCGCCTTCCGGCGGAATGTGTTCCCTGGGAGCCGCCGTCCGGAGAGCTTGCTGACGTCAAAGCTGCGCATGCGCGCACCTTACTGGAAGGGTATCCCGGACGCTATTTGCCGCCGGTGAGGCCCCTTCTGCATACTGCCGCGCCATGACTGCCACCCTGCAACACCTCGTGGCCGATATCGGCGCTACGCACGCCCGTTTCGCCCTGGCCGAAGGCACTCGCCCGGGTTCCCCGGTCGTTCTCGCAACGGCTGATTACGACGAGCCGGGAACACTCATCGATGCCGCTCAGGAAGCCCTCGGTCAGCCGCTTCTTGCGGCCGCGTGTTTTGCCGTTGCCGGCCCCGTTCTCGACGGGCAGGTTGACGTCACCAACGGTGGGCTCCGCTTCGAGGCTGATGCCCTGACCCAGCGGCTTGGCGTGCCCGTGCATCTGGTTAACGACTTCTATGCGCTGGCGGCTGCCATTCCGTATCTCGAGCAGCTTGAGGCCGTTGGCGGTGATCCGGAGCGACGGGGCCGCCGGGCCGTCAGCGCCGTGCTCGGACCCGGCAGCGGGCTCGGCATGGGTCTGCTGATTCCTGAAGATGCCGGAGGATGGCGGGTGCTGCCGTCGGAAGGAGGGCACGCGGACCTTGCGCCGGGTAGCCCACTCGAGCAGGAACTGCTCACCGCGCTGCAGATGAAGCTTGGTGCCGTGTGCTGGGAGACGGTGCTCTCGGGTCCCGGTCTCGTCCACCTCTACGAAGCGGTGGCTGGTCTCTGGGGGATGGCGCCCAAGGCCCTGAGCCCCGCAGAGATCAGCGCCGGCGGCGTCGATGCGGAGGATCCGGTCTGCCACCAGACCCTGGAACTGTTTTTTGCGCTGCTTGGGGCCGCTGCGGGCAATCTGGCGCTCACGGTCTGCGCCGAGGCAGGCGTCTACATCGGCGGTGGTATCGTGCCGCAGCTCGCGGACTTTGCCCGGGAAAGTCCGCTGCGACGGCGCTTCGAAGAACGGGCCGAACTCGCACACCTGGTCGCCGACGTGCCCCTGTTTCTGATCATGGATGCAAATCCGGGCCTCATTGGCGCTGCTGCCTGTCTGGAGCAGATGAGCCGCTGAGGCGCCTGCGGGCAGCACCTCGCGCAAGTCAGCGCAAGGCGAGGCCCTCTCAACCCCATTCAGTTCTCGAAGGCGTCGATGGCGTCGCGCACGAAGCGGTCGTGGTTCCAGCGGAAGCCGAGCGGATCGACGCCCGTGCGCACGACCACCATGTTCTCCGTCGGAATGATGGTGGCGTGCTGGCCTTTGTTACCCGACGTCGTATAGGTGCCGCGGGGCAGACCTTCGACGCCGTCCTGAAGCCAGAACTGGGCGCCATAGCCGCGGCTGCCGGTTTTCCGTTCGAGCGCCGGGGCCGGGGCGGCGGCGTAGCGCGTCCAGCCTTCCGGCAGGATGCGTTGCCCGTTCCAGATCCCGTCGTTCAGATAGAGCAGTGCAAAGCGGCCCAGATCCCGGGTGGTGGTGTAGACCTGACTGGAGCCGATGAAATTGCCGAGGTGGTCGGTTTCCATCCAGGTGTGGTACATGCCGATGCGGTGCAGGAGCTTGTCATAGGGGTACCTCAGGTAAGCGAGGTCGTCGCCGAGGGCTTCTTTCAGACCCAGGAGCAGCAGCAGTGTGTCGTTGTTTGCGTACTTCCAGCGACTGCCGGGCTCCGCCTCCAGATGCGTTCTCGTGGCCGCGCTTTCGGCATCCTGGCCGGCGAAGTAGATGGCGTTGGTGTTGGACCCTTCGCTCCACAGGCCGCTCGACATGTGCAGCAGCTGTTCCCAGGTAATGGCCGCGCGGGGATCCGCCGGTCCCGCCCAGGCCTTGAGACCCACCGGCGCGGTTACGTCGAGAAGCCCCTCCCCCTGAGCGATGCCAACGAGGGTGGCACTGATGCTCTTGGCCGTCGACCAGGTCCGATAGCCCTGATGCGGTCCAAAGCCGTCGCGGTAGCGTTCGGCAAGCACCTGCCCTTCGTGGATGATCAGCACCCCGGCGGTGAGCGTGTTTTCTCCGTAGCTGAGCCCATCGAAGGCGGCGTCGAGGAGCGCTTCTTGCCGGTCGCTCAAGGCCGGAGTTTCAACGAGATCACCGAGCGGATAGGCGGCGTCCGGGTCGTTGCCGGGCCGCGCCAGGGTCAGCGCTGGCAGGCGGGTGATGTCACCGCGCTGCCAGTGTGGTGGGATCACCGTACAGCCGAGGCTCTCCCGGTAGGCGGCCGTCACGCGGTTGCCTCGGCCGTCTTCGGCGCTGACCAGCCCGCGCTGGTCGTCGACGACGGGTGTCGGGAGTTCCAGACGTCTCGTGTCTTTCAGTTCCACGGCATCCAGATCCTCCAGCGGGCGTCCCATAAGGAAGTGCGCGGAGCAGGTGAAGAGCGCGCGGAATCCGGCAGCAATGTAGGGGTCCTCATAGGCCGCGGCGCCCCCTGGCAGGGCGTAAGGGGAGGCAGTCTGGTCAGCGGCGAGCGGCGTAGTTGTGCCGAGAACGAAGGTGAGGAGTGCGGTGTACAGGCGTCGAGTCCAGGTCCGTCGGGGGTCAGCGGGCCCGGCGTGTGACCATCCGGTTGGTTCAAACGAGTTCATGGCTCAACTCCCCTGGCTCTGCGCGCGGCCCCGGTCCTGCACCGCGGCTCTGCGTGCGGCGATGGCGTCTGCCTTCACCGCGCGGCGACTGTGCGCGCGGCTCGCTTCCAGTTCGATGGCGAGGCCATCGTCCAGGGTGGTCGCCCACCCGGCGTCCATGATGCGCAGCATCTCGGCCCGGGTCTCCGGTTCCGTGCTGGTGATGTCCCGGGCCAGTTCCAGGCAGGTATCCAGCAGCGCATCGGCAGGCACAACCCGGTTGACGAGGCCCCAGGCCTCGGCCTGGTCCGCGTCCAGGTAATTCCCCGTCAGCGACAGCTCTTTTGCCCGATTGATGCCGATGAGTCTGGGTAGCCGTTGCGACAGTCCCCAACCGGGTACGACGCCCACGCGTGCGTGAGTGTCGGCAAAGCGTGCCTCCGGGGCTGCAATGAGAAAATCGCACATGAGCGCGAGCTCAAAACCGCCAGTGATGGCAAAACCGTTGATGGCGCCGATAAGGGGTTTTCCCAGCGCATCCATGGCTTCCGAAAGATCAACGCTCGAGGTGGTGGCGCCGGGATCCGTTTCGCCACCGAGTTCTTTCAGGTCGAGACCAACGGTGAAGGCGCGACCCGCCCCGGTGAGGACGATGACTTCGACGGCGTCGTCTGCGGCCAGGTCTCTCAGCGCGTCGCAGATGGCCGCGCGCAGGGCGCTGGACAGCGCATTCAGGGCTTCGGGACGGTTCAGGGTAACGAGGCAGACGCCGTCGTTCGTATCGGTGAGCACCAGGGGCTCGGCCATGGTTGGATCCTCGGGTCATTGTCGGGCTGGGGCGAGGCACGCACTCTAGCGTGAAACGCGGCGCCTCGCCCGGGGGCCGGAGGCCGCCGTTGCGTCATCGAATGGTCATATGGTCAGTCTGGCTGACGGTCTTTGCGCGTCAGACCGGGTCGCGTACACTGGGGAGTCCCCAGAAGACGAACGCCCGGCGCGGAGGCTCAGGCCTGCGAGCGGGGTCAAAATGAACGAAGCGGAGGTCCGTGTGTACGGACGCATGCAGTTTGCGGACTTCGTCGTCAGCTGGGCCCTCCAGTCCCTGTCGAAAAGCCTGCAGAAAGTCAGCGATCGCCGGAATGAGCTTCCGGGGGGCTTACGCTGCAGTGACGAAAAGGCCATTGCCCTCACGGCCGAACGCCTGCTGTCGCTCTGGCAGATGGCGCAGTGGTCCGTGGCCAGACTGGAACAGAAAGCGGCGCAGGCCGATCTGAAAACCGTCATCGCCCTCTGCAATCAGACCAGGCCGCCGGAGCGGCAGGCAGCAGAACGGCTCCTGGAGCGTGCCGAAGGGAAATCGGCGGTCCTACTGACGGATCTTCTGGCCACCCTCGACCCGAGCCCTCCCACCGTGGATATCCGCGAACAGCTCGGCACCTTGCTGCGGGCAGAATCCGAGCGTTGGCGCAGCTATCCGGCGCTGCGCCAGATCAGCGAGGAAGCGCTCCTGGACCACGGGATGCTCAGAGCCTTCGAGAAGGCCCACGATCTGTCCCGGCGCCTCGACCGCATCAGTGAAAACGCCGATAACCGCGGCGCAAGCGGCAAACGCCTGCAGCGCGCTGGACGCTGGGTGCGCCATTCGGTCAATCACCTTGAACTTCTCCGGCCAGCGTTGTCTGAAGCAGGTAAGACAAGACGCTGGCACCTGAATCGCCTGGCGGCAAAACTCGACGACCAGTGGGCCCTCGAGCGCTTCGCTCGAACTGCTGCCCTCTTCGATCTGAAGCCGAAAGCTTCAGTGCGTCTCGACCGGCTTCTGCAACAGCAGCGGCGCCGCCTCGACAAGCAGCGCCAGAAACTGGCGATCGGCGCGTTTGCCGGTGGTACCGCCGCCTATCGCGCCGAGGTGCAGGGTGCCGTCAGCGAACTGCAGTTGGAAACGGTCACGCTGCTGCCTGTCGAGAGCCTCGGAACCGGCTCGACTGACCGGCCGGGGTAGCTGCTCAGCCCGCCCAGGGGCGGAGTTCGGAGATGCTGACGACCGATCAGGAGAGAGAAGGAGACCCTGTGAACTTTTTGAAGAAACTGACCCGATTGCTGCTGCCTCTCACGGGGCTGTCGGCGCTGCTTGCTGGCGGTAGTGCCTGGGCGGCGGACTATGCGGCCAGCTGGGGCCCCGAAATCGGCAGCACACTGCCGGTCCTCGAAGCACCGGATCAGACCGGCACCACGCGAACCCTCGAGACCCTTGCCGGCGACAACGGACTGCTCCTGTTCCTCAATCGCTCCGCCGACTGGTGACCCTTCTGCCAGCGCCAGTTCGTGCAACTGGCAGAACGACAGCAGGATTTTGAGGCCCTCGGCGTGCAGGTAGCGGGGATGACCTACGACGACGTCAGCGCGCTGGCGGCATTCCATGCCGAGCAGCAGCTCGGCTATCCGCTCCTCAAGGACGAGGACATCAAACACATCGGCGCGTACGGCGTGCTCAACACCGAATATGAGCCCGGCGACAGCGGCTACGGCATTCCCTATCCAGGAATCCTCTACGTGGATCGCGAGGGCAAAGTGCTCCTCAAGTTTGCGGTACCCGGCTATCGGCAACGGCCGCCCCTGGACGCGGTGCTGGAGGCCATCGCCGGGCTGCAGCAGGGTCCCTAGGCTGCCTGGCGGGTTCCGCCGGGCGGTTGAATAAGCCGCCCGGCCCCGTTTAAATGCGGCTCGCGTTGCGCCGACGAGAATACAGATCAACCATGATGGCAGCCCCTCACCGGTCCAAAGCCAATCCCGGCTCCCAGTGGCGGTGGCGCCACGCCCCGCGCCTGCTGGGCGTGCTCATCGCCAGCGCGCTCCTGGCCGGCTGTGCCTCGCTGGTCAGCTCCTTCACCTCCGACTTCGCCGAGGACCTGGGTAACTCGATCCTGGATAACCCGGACGTGGAGATGGTGCAGGAAGGTGCTCCGGCGTTTCTGCTGCTCGTGGACTCTCTTGTGGCCCAGAGCCCGAACAACGCCAATCTGCTCATGCAATCGGCACGTCTGAGCTCGGCCTATGCGGCTGCCTTCGTCGACGAACCGGAGCGGGCCCGGCTGATGAATGCGAAGGCCCTTGCGGATATGGAGCAGGCCGTTTGCCTGTCCATGAAGGATGCCTGCGAGCTCAGGACCCGGCCCTATGATGAATACGAGGTGTGGCTGAGTGCCCGGCGTATTGAAGAAGTGCCCGAGCTTTATCAGCTTGCCAGCGTCTGGACCGGCTGGATCCAGGCCAACAGTGACGACTTCGTGGCCATCGCCGAGCTCGGCCGGGTGAAGGCGCTGGTGCTCCGAGTGGCGGAGCTCGACGAGAGCTACGATTTTGGTGGCCCGCATCTTTATCTCGGTGTCTTCGAGACGCTGCTGCCCCCGTCCCTTGGTGGACGGCCGGAAATTGGTCGGTCACACTTCGAGAAAGCCATTGCCCTGTCGGACGGTAAGTACCTGATGACCAAGGTCATGTTCGCCGACCAGTACGCGCGACTGCTGTTCGATCGGGAACTGCACGATCAGCTTCTCGAGGAAGTGCTGGCTGCAGACCCCGCAGTCCCCGGACTGACGCTCATCAACACGGTTGCCCAGCGCCGTGCTCAAGAACTCCTGGACTCCGCTGATGCCTATTTCTGAGTCGTACTCCATGAAAAAGCCCCTGATCCTGCTCGGCCTGCTTCTGGGCCTGGCGCTGACGCTGCCGGCCCAGGCCGTGACCTTCAAGGTTGCGACCCTGTCCCCCGATGGCTCCATGTGGATGAGCGAGCTCCGCGGGGGTGCAGCACAGATTGCCGAGCGCACCGACGGTCGGGTGAACTTCAAGTTCTATCCCGGCGGGGTCATGGGCGATGACAAAGCCGTGCTCCGGAAGATTCGCTCGGGCCAGCTCCATGGAGCCGTGCTCACGGCAGGCGGACTCAATCAGGTCTATTCGGACCTGCAGCTCTACACGCTGCCGATGATCTTCAATGATCTGGGAGAGGTGGATCACATCCGCACTGCCATGGACGGCACGCTCATGGCCGGCCTGCAGGAGAAAGGCTACGTCGGTTTCGGCATCGCCGAGGTGGGCTTTGCCTACGCCATGACAAAAACACCTGTGCAGACCTTCGAGGAAATCCGGGCGCAGAAAGTCTGGATCCCCGACGGCGATCCAGGCGCGGAGCTGGCGATTCGAACCTTCGAGATCTCACCCATTCCGCTGTCGATCGCCGACGTGCTCGGCGGGCTGCAGACCGGTCTCATCAACAGTGTCGCCGTGCCGCCGGTGGGGGCCATCGCGCTGCAGTGGCATACGCAGCTGCGCTATGTCTTCGACCTGCCCCTGCTCTACGTCTATGGCTTGCTCACGGTTCGTGACCGGCAGTTCTCGAAGCTGGAAGCGGCGGATCAGGCCATTGTGCGGGAGGTCATGGGTGACGTGGTCGTGCGTGTGAACGCCCAGAACCGAACGGATCATGAGCGGGCCGTCGAGGCGCTGCGACAGCAGGGCCTTGCCTTCAACGAGCCAACCGTCGCCGAAGCCGACCGCTGGCGCGGACTGGCGGCCCAGGCCTCAGACACCATGATCAACGAAGGCATCATCTCCCAGGGCATCTTCGAATCCCTGCAGGCAGAACTCAGCCGCTATCGGGAAGACCGAGGCACCGTTGACTGAGCGGCTGCTCGCCGGGCTCAGGTTCATTGAAAATGGGCTGCTGGTTCTACTCCTCGGAGCCATGATCCTGCTGGCGGCCTATCAGGTGGTCGCCCGCAACTTCTTCGACACCGGCATCCTCTGGGGGGACGCCTTCGTCAGGGTGCTCGTGCTCTGGGTGACCTTCATCGGTGCAACCATTGCCAGTCGGAACGACGAACATATCCGCATCGACCTCCTGGCCCGTTTCCTCGGGGAGCGCTCCGAAGCCTGGGTGATCCGCTTCCGCAGCGCGTTCACTGCCGCCGTTGCCGGTCTTTTCGCCTGGTACAGCCTGGAGTTCGTGCGTCTCGACTATGAGGACGGGATCATTGCCTTTGCCTCGGTCCCGGCCTGGATCTGTGAAGCGATCATGCCCGTGGGGGCTGCACTCATCGCGCTGCGCTACGCGGTGCGCGTGGTGAAGCCGGGATGACCTGGGCTCTGATCCTGGTACTGATTCTTGCTGCCCTCGCCGGAGCGCCGCTCTTCGCCGTGCTGATGGGGGCGGCCATGGTGGGCTTTCTCGCGGCTGAGATCCCTCTTTCCGTGGTTGCCATCGAGGTCTACCGCATCGTCGATACGCCGCTGCTCGTCACCCTGCCGCTCTTCACCTTCGCCGGCTACGTGCTGGCAGAGGCGAAAACGTCCGAGCGGCTGGTGAATCTCGTGCAGAGCGTCTTCGGGGCCATGCCGAGTGGTCTGGCGCTGGTGGGATTCGTCGCCTGTGCGCTGTTCACCGCGCTTACCGGCGCCTCCGGCGTCACCATTGTGGCGCTTGGGGCGCTGCTGCTGCCGGCGCTCAAGAGCGCGGGCTACGACGATCGCTTTTCCCTCGGCCTCGTGACGACGTCCGGCAGTCTCGGGCTGCTGCTCGTGCCATCCGTGCCGCTCATCCTCTATGGCATCGTGGCACAGCAGATGGACGTGGGAGAGCCCTTTACCATTGGCGAACTGTTCCTCGCCGGTGTGCTGCCGCTCCTGCTCATGCTCGCGGCCTTGTCCCTCTACACGCTCTGGCACCATCGAGGTGGCCAGATCCCCCGGGTGCCTTTCTCCGCCGCGCGCTTCAGAAGTGCACTCTGGGCGGCCCGCTGGGAGCTGCCGCTCCCTTTCGTGGTGCTTGGGGGTATCTACTCGGGCTACTTTGCCATCTCCGAGGCAGCGGCCATGACCGCCGTCTACGTCACGGTCGCGCAGGTGCTGCTTTACCGGGAGATCAGCTGGCGCCAGCTGCCGAAGATCATGGTCGACTCCATGGTCATGGTAGGCGGTATCCTGCTGATCCTCGGAGTGGCGCTGGCGTTCACCAACTTCCTCGTCGATGCCGAGGTGCCTCAGGCTCTCGTCCAGTTCATGCAGGCCCACGTGGAGTCGGCGTTGGGCTTTCTGTTGCTGCTGAATATCATGCTGCTGGTGCTGGGTGCCATGCTCGACATTTTTGCAGCTCTGGTCATCGTCGTGCCGCTGATCCTGCCCGTTGCCGTGGGCTATGGTATTCATCCGGTACACCTCGGGATCATCTTCCTCGCGAACATGCAGATCGGCTACTTCACACCTCCCGTGGGCATGAACCTGTTCATCGCCAGCTACCGCTTCAACCGACCGCTGCTCGAACTCTACGCTGCCTGTATACCGTTCATGCTCGTGCTGCTCGCGGCACTCCTGTTGATCACCTACGTGCCCTGGTTCAGCATGGCGCTGATCGAGTAGCGGTGAGTGAGGCGCCTCGGTAACGAACAATGAGAGAGGATGAGTAGTTTGGCGGGCCGCATCGCAGTCGTCATCGATCCCTGGGACTATCCCTACAACGGCACCGTTGTTTCCACGCGTCGCTTCCGGACCAGTATCGAACCCCTCGGCTACGAGTTTCGTCTGCTCGCGCTCGAAGCGCCCGATCTCGATGCCGCCGATGCCTTCGAGCAGCTCTCGCTGCCGGGCGTCAACGGCATCATCAACACCATGCGCGCGCCGTTGGCGAAACCGGATCGCGCGAAAATCCGGCGCCTGCTCGAGGGCTGTGACCTGCTGCACGTGCAGTACCCTTTCTTTCTTGCCTACGCGGCCATCGGTGAAGCACGGGCGTTGGGGTTGCCGGTGGTCTGTTCCTTTCATGTGCAGCCGGAGAATATTCTCAAGAACCTGCATCTGCCCAGTCGGGCCCTGAGCCGGCTGCTGTACCGGTTCTTCATTCGCTTCATCTACGCCCGAGCCGATTACGTAGTTACGCCGTCGGCCTTTGCCGCCGAACTGCTGCGGCGCAACGGTTTGGAGCGGCCGATCACCGTCGTCTCTAACGGCGTGCCTCAGCGGTTTTTCGACATCGAGCGGGCACCGGCGGGCGACAGGTACCTGCTCCTGTCGGTGGGTCGTCTCGCCAGCGAAAAAGAGCAGGAAACGCTGCTTCAGGCCGTGGCGCAGTCCCGACACCGGGATGCCATCGAGATCGTGCTCGCCGGCGTGGGTCCGCGGGAAGCGAGTCTGAAGCGCCTGGCGGCGCGCCTTGGGCTCGCGGCCCGCATCGGTTGGGTGGACGATGCGACGCTGAACGATCTCTATGGTCGGGCCGACGTCTTCGTGCACGCGGGGACCATCGAACTGGAGGGGATGTCGGTGCTCGAGGCCATGGCCGCAGGGAATGCGGTGGTCGTCTCCGACTCTGCCGACAGCGCCTGCGCATCGCTGGTGACGGAGCCCAAGGCACGCTTTCGGAAAGGTGATGCGGCGGATCTGGCGACACGCATCGACAGCTGGCTCGACGATCCCGCGGCACGCGCTGCCGAAGGCAGAAAGAACCGTCTCTTTGCGCAGACGCTGAGTCATGAGAAGGCTACTCGACGCCTGAGGAACTTTTACGCCGACGTGCTGGGTAACAGGGAGCCGGACACTCTCGAAGTCTCACTCACCGGGACCTCTTGAGCTTCCTCTCGACGGCCCTGGAACGCTGGGTCGCTCTCGTCGAGCGCCACCCCGGACGTTTCCTCTCGGGCATCCTTCTATTTTCCTTTGCCTGCGGCTTCCAGGTCCTGAATGGCTTTGCCATCAACTCGGATCTCGGTCGTCTCATCCGACCCTCGGACGACCTGCGCTGGTATCAGGCCGACGAAGCCTTCAAGGCACGTTTTCCGGCGTTTCAGCAAACGTCGATTGTCGTCGTCTCCGGCACCGATCCCGGAAAGGTGGATCGGACAGCCCTTGCGCTCGCTGAGTCCTTCCGGAGCAGCGGCGCGTTCGAATTCGTCTTTGCACCGGCGCTCGATGCCTTTCTCCGGGACCATCGTGCCTATTTCCTCGACGAGGCTCTGCTTGCAGATTGGATCACGGGCGTTCAGTACGATTATGGCGCACTCCTGCGCCTTGCCGATGGGGCGGACCTGGCAAACGCGGCTTTCACCTTTGCCGATCAGGTGAGTGCCACCGATGGGCTGCGGCTGCCGACCGTGTTGCGGACGCTGGCGGATCAGTTTCAGACCGGCGTTCCCGAGACCTTGCGCGTCGAAGCTTATCCGCACCTCGTGCCGGACGATGACGTTCACTATCTCGTCATCATTCTGAAGGGCCGCCAGAACCTCGACGCCGAACTGCCTAACGCAGAGCAGGTCGCCACGATTCAGCGCCTCATAGAAGCGGCCGTCGTCCCGGAGGGCGTTGGACTGCGGCTCACGGGCGAGGTGCCGCTTGCCCACGAGGAGATCAGCACGGCGTTGGACGGCATCGCCATTGCGGGCGCGATCTCTATCGTGCTCCTGGCGCTGATTCTGCATTTTGGCGTGGGTTCCTGGCGGATCATCGCCGCAACCTTCGCGCTGCTGGGTGTCGGCGTGCTCTGGACGCTGGCCTTTGCGGTGACGGTCGTGGGGGCCTTCAACACGCTGTCGCTCATGTTCGTTGTCATGTTCTTCGGCCTCGGTGTCGATTTTGCCGTGCACTATTCCTTGCGGGCCCGGGAGGCTGCGGGCACCAGCGCCCCGGGACAGGCGCAGAAAACGGCGGCGCGCGATATCGGTCCGGCCCTCGCACTCTGTATGGTCACCTCGTCGCTGGCGTTCCTGGCGTTCCTGCCCACGGATTACCTGGCTCTGGGCGAGCTGGGCATCATCTCCGCTGGCGGGATGGCTATTGCCTTCCTGCTCACGGTCACCCTGCTGCCGGCGATCTACGCTTTCTTCGGTCTCCCGGCCGAAGCGGATCCTGCTTCCGCTCGAAACCGCGAAGGCGTTACCCCCGCCGGGCTTTTCATCCGGCCCGGACGGGTGCTGCTCGTCGCTGCGCTCCTTGGGCTGCTGGCCGGCTGGCTCGCCCGGGACCTGCGTTTCGACTACAGCGTGCTGGCCCTTCGGGATGTGGAGTCCGAAGCCATGGCGACGCTCCTGGACCTGCAGGATGCGGGGGTAACCACGGACTACAGTATCAACGTCATGGTGGATCCCGCGGAAGATCTCGAAATGCTGGCGTCGGCCCTTGATGCGCTTCGCGAAAGCGGTCCAGTGCTTTCCCCGGCGTCTGTCGTCCCGACGGATCAGCGGCAGAAAGCCGAAGCGCTCGCGGAGCTGGCGCGGCTGCTCGAGACGATAGGTCCCGTGTTGCCAGCCGATGCGGACTTCGCAGAAGAAGCGCTGCGGGAAGCGCTCGCCTACCTGGACGAGGTGCGGGGAGAGGTGAGCCGGGAGGACAGGGCGCGTTTCGAAGCCTTCGCTCGTGGACTGCAAACAGTGGTTGATGACCCTGAGCGCCTCGCCCAACTGAATCGGGCTCTGGAGGTTGCTCTCACAAGAGAGCTCGGCGACCTGCGCCGCATCGTCGAAGCACAGCCCTTTGCTTTCGAGGCCCTGCCGGCCGACCTGCGGGCACGGCTCGTGGCACCGGACGGTACTCGGCTGCTCACCGTTGCACCCGCCGGTGCCATTGACGATCGCGCGGCCACCGATGCGTTCATTGACGCCGTCATGGCGGTAACCCCGGCGGTGGCCGGTCGGGCCATCGTCGAGTGGGGGGTGGGGAGCGTGGCGGCACGGTCCTTTGTGGAGGCCGTCCTCCTGGCCGTGAGCGCCATCAGCGTACTGCTCGTCGTTTACTTCCGCGGGCTGGTGTTGCCGCTCGTTGTGCTCACGCCGCTGGTACTCAGCACACTCATGACCTTCGCGGTGATCGAAAGCACGCCCCTGACCCTCAACATGGCCAACATTCTGGTCGTGCCATTGATCTTCGGTCTCGGTGTCGACACGGGGATCCACGTGGTGCATCGCTTCAGCGCGCTGCAGGCAGCGGGGGCCGAAGGCGTTGCGACATTGCTCCGCTCGAGCACGGCCCGGGCCGTGCTCATCAGCGGTCTGACCACCATCGGCACCTTCATTTCCCTGTCCTTCAGTCCCCACGCGGGAGCAGCCTCCGTTGGCATCCTGCTGACGGTTGCCATCGGGTTCATGCTTCTCAGTACTTTTCTGGTGGTACCCGCTTTGCTTGCACTACGGGCGTCCTGGCAGGCGCGCGCCTGAGTGCTTTCAGGGTTTTGATCGGGACCGCATGACGCGGACGTTCGGTTGGATCATGGGCCGCACATGGGAGAGTGGCAGGGGTTTGGAGAAGAGGTAGCCCTGGGCATACTCGCAGTCCTGCTCCACGAGGAACTCGTACTGCGCCTTGGTTTCCACACCTTCAGCGACGACTTCCATGTTCAACCGGTGCGCCATGGCGATCACCGCCGAGGTGATGGCCTTGTCGTCCTCACTTTCCGGAATGTCCATGACGAAGCTCCGGTCCACCTTCACGGTGTTGATGGGGAACTTCTTTAGGTAGTTCAAGGACGAGTAGCCGGTGCCGAAGTCGTCGATGGCGAGCCGGACGCCGAGCTCGTGGAGCTGACGCACGGTGGCGATGGCGGCGTCGACGTCGCCCATGAGCATGGTTTCGGTGATTTCGATCTCGAGGGTTGAAGGATTGAGGCCCGTCTCCCGGAGATTGCGCCGGATCGTGCCGACCAGGTTTGGATCCCGGAACTGGCGGGGCGAGATGTTGACGGCGATCTGGATGTTGCGTCGAGCCTGGTCGCAGAGTGCTTTGCCGGTTTCGCACGCCTCCTGGATGATCCAGTTACCCATGTCGACGATGGCGCCGGTCTCTTCGGCGACCTCGATGAACTCGAAGGGCGGCAGCAGCCCGCGGTCCGGGTGCTCCCAGCGGATCAGGCACTCGACGCCGACGATCTGCTGATCGGTAAGGCGGACCTTCGGCTGGTAGTAGAGGACGAACTCGTCACGTTCCAGGGCCCGGCGGAGCTCGTACTCCGTGCGCAGCCGCTTGACGGCGTTGGTGTTCATTTCCTCGCTGTAGAAGTGATAGGTGTTGCGACCCTGCTCTTTGGCCCGATACATGGCCAGGTCGGCGTTCTTCATGAGCGAGTTCGGGTCCGTGCCGTCCTGGGGCACGATGGTGATGCCGATGCTCGTTGTGACCACGAGCTGGTGCCCGGAGATGTTCAGGGGCTGACGAAGCATGGAGAGAATCTTGTCAGCCACGTGGCTCGCATCGCTCGGCGACCTGATGTCGAACAGCAGGACCGTGAACTCGTCACCGCCCAGGCGCGCCACCGTATCTTCTTTGCGCACGCAGCTCGTCAGCCGCGTGGACACTTCCTGCAGCAGCACGTCGCCAACCTCGTGGCCGAGGGTGTCGTTGACGCGCTTGAACTGGTCCAGGTCCAGGTAGAGGAGCGCTGAGAGATGTCGCGAACGCTGGGCGTGGTCCACGGCCTGGCCGAGCCGGTCGTAGAAGAGCCGCCGGTTGGCGAGGTTGGTGAGCGTGTCGTAGAACGCCATGCGCTCCATGCGGCTCTGCGAGCTTTTCATCTCCGTGATGTCGGCGATCTGCCCGATCAGATAGAGGGGGTTGTTGTCCGCGTCGCGCTGCACGACGACGTGGAAGTTGGTCCAGACCTCGAGTTTGTCTTCCCGCAGCATGCGGCATTCCGTGCGGATCGTGTCGTCCCGGCCGCTCGCGAGTTTGCGGAAAGTTTCCTTCAGTTGGCCGCGATCTTCCGGTGGCACGAGTCGCGAGATGTGCGTGCCCGCGAGGGGGGACTTTTCGTAGCCGAGCACTTCGGCGGCGAAGTTGTTCGCCTGAAAAATCCTGCCCTTCAGATCGATGAGCACGATGCCGATGGGCGAGTTTTCGAAGGCACTGCGGAAACGCTGTTCCGATTCCTTGAGTTTGGCTTCGGCCTCGCGGAGTTCGTTGACGTTCTTGGCGATGCAGAGCACGCAGGGCTCACCTTTGATTTCGATGTAGGTGGCAGACACCAGGCTCTGCACGCGGAAGCCGCTCTTCGTGTGGAAGATCATTTCCCGGTTAGAAAAGAACCCCTGTCGACTCAGGGCGTCGGTGGCTTCGTCGAGGGCGTTGCCTTCTTCGAAGACGTTGAGTTCGTAGACGGATTTGCCGATGAGTTCTTCCCGCTCGTATTCGGCGGCGAGCAGGAAGGATTCGTTGATGTCGTAGATGGTCAGATCGCGCTGCTTGAGGATGACGATGCCGTCAGGGCTGCGTCGGAACACCTGTTCGAATTTCTCTTCGCTCGACTTCAGCGCGGCTTCCGCTTTCAGTCGTTCGCTGATGTCGCGCCCGATACAAAGTGTGCAGAGTTCGCCATCGATCTCGATGTAGCGCAGGGAGATCTCCACCTTGATGATGTCGCCGTTCTTCGCCCGGAGCTGCGTTTCCAGATCGGTCGCTTCCTTCGACTCGCCGAGCCTGCGGATGATCTTGCGTCGTTCACCGGGGTCGGCCCAGAGATCGAGGTCCACCTCGAGGAAGCCGATGGCTTCTTCCCGGGTGTAGCCGAGGAGCCGGGTGAAGCTTGCGTTGAAATCGAGAATCAGCGAGTCCGACTGGCGGACGATGAGGATCGCGTCGGGGCTCGAATGGAAAATCCGGGAGAAGCGGGCTTCCGAGCTCCGAAGCTGCTCGAGGGAGGCAAGCTGCTCGTGGGTATCTTTGCAGACGAGGGCGATGGCGTTCTCGCGATCGCCGAGACCCATGATCGACGCGGAAACGAAGTGCACGGAGCTCGGCTTTTTCCTGTGTCCGCCGGGCTGCAGCTTGAGCTTGGCGAACTCCGCCGACTTGCCGGCATTGTTCTGGACTTTTTTGAAGGCCCCGATGAAGGCCTTGTGCTCATCCTTGCCGATGTAGTTCAGGATGTTCTGACCGTCCAGGCTGCGCCCAGGCCCCGTCAGGAGGTCCATGGCCGCCGAGTTCGCGTAGGTGATCCGGCCCGTGTGGTCCGTGTTGATGATCAGGTCCGTGGAGAGATCCAGCGTGCGCTGCAGCCGTGCCTGAGTTAGATGCGCTTCCGAGCGGGCGTCGTGGGTAGCCGACAGGTCGAGCACCTGGACGACGACGTACTCGGGCCGGCCGTCGTCGCTGCGGAGCAGGCTCGCGTGGGCGCTGGTCCACACGGTTCTGCCGTTCGCCGTGGTTACGTAGCCCTCGATGTTGATCCGGCCTCCTTCCAGGAGCACGCGGCGGTCGCTCTGCACCTTGTCCCAGACTTCGCCGTCGATGAAGGCGGAGAGAGGCTCCCCGAGCATCTCCTCGAGGGGACGTTCGCTGATGTCGGCGATGATGTTGTTGGCCCAGACGATCCGGCGTTGAGGTTCAGAAGCAGCAGGCCGGCGGGTGCATCCTTGAAGGTCTGTGCAAAGCGCAGCGGCGCGGCCCGGCGCCGGGCGCGATGGATCGCGTAGCCGCCGAGGCACAGGGCACCGACGGTCAGCAACGCATAGAGGGTGAATTCCGGTCGGTAGATGACGACGGCCGCGGCTGCCAGGGCGGCAGCAAGGGGACTCCCCAGGGCAAGCAGGGATATAAAGCGGTTGTGCAGCATCGTCTGTCGCTTCGGGCTATGCGCGTTTATCCTTTCGCACAACCACCTGTGGCATCGTCGTCCATGAACTACAGACTGAACGTATCCGTTGGTCGACAGGGCCTCTATGACATCACGCACAAAGTCATTGATCTGGTTGGGAATTCCGGAGTGGATGAGGGCCTGGTCACAGTATTCGTGCGACACACGTCCGCCAGCCTGCTGATCCAGGAAAACGCCGATCCCAGTGCCCGGGAGGACCTCGAAAACTGGCTGAACCGGCTGGTGCCCGAGAACGATCCGCTCTACAGCCACACGCAGGAAGGGCCCGACGATATGCCGGCCCACATCAAAGCTGCCCTCACGGCCACGAGCCTGTCGATTCCGCTGCTCGACCAGCAGCTGGCGCTCGGCACCTGGCAGGGCATCTTTCTCTGGGAACACCGGCACCACCGCGGCAACCGCGAGGTGATCGTCAACGTCATGGGTGAGGCCTGAGGTGCTGCGCCGAAGCCGTGGCCGCGAACGTCAGGGAGACTGATCGCCCTCGAGCACTGAATCCATCCAGCGCCGGTGGCCGTCGGGGTCGAGAATCATCGAAGAGAAGTAGAGCAGCAGCTCCCGGTGCGTCTGATTCAGTCGGGCCTGGTTCATGGCCCGTTCTCCGGCTTTGCTGTTCACGAAGCGGAAGCACTCGGTGACGCTGGCTTCCGGTCCCAGGATGTCGGCGATGCGTCGATTCAGATAGGCGTGGAGCGGCTCCAGCTCCGCTTCCGTGAGACCGGCGTCTGCCGGATTGAGCACGATGTTGGCCCAGAGCGTGGCCACATAGAGCTGGTAGAGGTCACGGTCGACGAAGCGGTCGGTGACGCAGGATCGTTCTTCGATGTCCTGCAACACCTCGTCGAAGCGGCTCTGGATCTCGGTTTCGGTCATCGGCCGATTGTAGGCAAGCCCCCCAAGTGCCTCAATGAAGAAAGGGCCTCAATGAAGCTCAATGGAGAAAAGGCCTCAATGCGCGGGCAAAAGCAGGGAAGGGGTGGTCGAACCGGAAACCGCGCCGCCTTGTTTTCTCGCCCTTCTCGGTTACCTTAGCCGATCCCACATTTCAGGAGTTACAGGCACCCGTGCTGCAATTCGACGCCATCGAGCTTCCGGAAGGAACGGAAGCGCTTCGCGAAGAAGTCCGCGAGTTCATCGCTGCCAACGAAGACCTCATTGGCACGCCGAACTCTGATTTCACCACCGGCCACGATCCGGAGTTTTCCGCCCGCCTCGGGGAACAGGGCTGGATCGGTATGACCTGGCCGAAGACCTACGGCGGCGGTGAGCGGTCGTTCTTCGAGCGCTACGTGGTCACGGAGGAACTGCTGGCGGCCGGCGCCCCGGTCAGTGCCCACTGGATTGCGGACCGACAGAGCGGCCCGCTGCTGCTGCGCTTCGGCACGGAGGCGCAGAAGAACCGGTATCTGCCGGACATCATTCGCGGCCAATCGTATTTCTCCATTGGCATGAGCGAGCCGAACTCGGGATCAGACCTTGCTTCCGTGCGGACCACGGCCGTTCGTGATGGTGATGGCTGGCGGATCAACGGCACCAAGCTCTGGTCGACGGACGCGCATCGCAACCACTTCATCATTGCCCTGGTGCGGACCGATCCTGCCTCTGAACGACATGCTGGGCTGTCGCAGATCATCGTCGATCTGAAGGAAGACGGGGCCCAGGTCAGGCCGATCCGCAACATGGGTGGCGGTGAAGATTTCAACGAGATTCTCTTCGACGACGTCTATGTCCCCCTCGATCGGGTGGTCGGCGAGCCAGGCAACGGCTGGCAGCAGGTGACGAGCGAACTCGCCTATGAGCGCAGCGGCCCGGAACGGTTCCTTTCGGCCTTCCGGGTGCTGGTTGCCTTTACTCAGGCCGCCGGAGCGACCCCGAGTCCGGAAGCGGCGGCGGTGATCGGCCGCGCCGCCGCCCATCTGACCACCCTGCGCCGTATGTCGATTTCCGTGGCCGGCATGCTGGAAGAAGGTAAGAGCCCTGAAGTGGAAGCCGCCCTGGTGAAAGCGCTGGGTAACGATTTCGAAAAGCTGCTGCCGGAGATGGTGCGCCTTGCGGTTCCGGAAGGCGGCGACCTCGATGCAGGCTGGGCGGAGTTCCGCGCCCGTTATGCGGACACGCTGCTCCTGTCGCCCTCCTTTACCCTGCGCGGTGGCACCCGGGAAATCCTCCGGGGTGTGATTGCCCGCGGGCTGGGGTTGCGCTGATGAGTACACGAACACTGCTGCTCGATTCCGCGGATCGCATCTTCGCCGATCACTGTGACAAGACCCTCCTCGACGCGGCGGAGCGGGGCGAATTCGCGGAAGCCCTCTTCAACCTCGTCCATGAGAATGGATTCCAGCAGCTCGCCATGAAGAGCTCGGGCGTTGAGCTCGCGGACGCGCTGGCAGTGCTGACCACGGTCGGGCGTCACGCGGTACCGCTACCGTTGGCGGAGATGCTCCTGGCGAATCGCTGGCTCGACGACGATGCCGGACTGACGTCCGTGGGCCTCGGGGACGCCTCGGGTGCACAGGCGGTGCCCTGGGGAAGACGCGCTGATCGCGTGATTGCCATCGGCGCCGACGGCACCTGGCTCCTCGAGGATCTCTCGGTGGAAGAGGCCGTGAACCTTGCCGGTGAACCTCGGGATAAAGTGACTGGGGCTAAGAGTCAGCCCCTCGAACTCGAGGAAGATGGATATCTGCTGCTGGCCCTCAGTCGGGTTGCGCTCATGGCGGGTGGACTCTCTCGCGCTCTCGATCTGTCCCTCGCCTACGTCAATGAACGGGAGCAGTTCGGGCGCCCGATCGCCAAGTTTCAGGCCGTGCAGCACCACCTGGCGGTCATGGCGGCGGAAACGGCGGCGGCGCTCCGGGCTGCTGACGCGGCACTGGCAGGGATCGACGGTGACCGTGCGGAGGAGGAAGTGGCCGTTGGCAAAAGCCGGGTCGGTGAGGCTGTCCGTACCGTGGCAGAGCTGGCCCAGCAGGTGCACGGCGCCATGGGCTACACCCACGAGCATCGGCTCCACCACACGACCCGTCGGCTCTGGGCCTGGCGGGACGAGTTTGGTACGGAGCCTGTCTGGGAGCGTCGGCTGGGCGAAAAGCTGGCAGCGCTCGTGGCAGCCGAGGGTGGGACCGGACTCTGGTCCTTTATCGCCACCCGTGCCTGACATCCCGGCCCGTCCCGAACCTCCACTCCGCATCGGGATCAGCGAGTGTCTGCTCGGCAGCGAAGTGCGCTACGACGGCAGCGGGGCGAAGTCCTCCTTCCCCCACGCCGCTTTGCAGGGTCTCTATGAGTACCGCGGCCTTTGTCCTGAGGTCGGCATCGGCATGTCCATTCCACGGCCGCCCATACGACTGGTTGCCCGGAACGGTATCCGCGCTGTCGGCGTGAAGGATGCGAGCATCGACGTGACCGATGAGCTCGCAAGCTACGGGCGGGAGCGGGCCGCCGAGCTCGGCGATCTGTCGGGCTACGTGCTCATGAAAAACTCGCCGTCCTGCGGCCTCTTCCGGGTGAAGGTCTATCCGGACGGCGATGGTGCGCCGAGCCGGACTGGCAAAGGTGTCTATGCCGAAGCCCTGGAAAGGGCGCTGCCGAATCTGCCGCTGGAAGAAACGGGCCGTCTGAACGACGTGGTACTCCGGGAGAACTTCGTCACGCGCACCTTCGCCTACGCGCACTGGCAGGCGCTGGAGAAAGCCGGGCTCACCCGAGGCAGGCTCATCGAGTTTCACAGTCGCTACAAATATCTGCTCATGGCGCACAGCGTGCCGGCCTATCAGGAAGCGGGCCGGCTGCTCTCGAATCTGAAGGAAGACTTTGACGGCAAAGCGCGGCGTTACATCAACGTGCTCATGACGGGCCTTGCTTCCCCAGCCTCCCGCGGCGGTCACGCGAACGTGCTTGCCCACCTCCAGGGTTATCTGAAGCGCGAACTCGACAGTACCTCGCGGCAGGAGCTCGCCGCCCTCATTCAAGCGTACCGTCAGGGCGAA
Organism: Pseudomonadales bacterium; assembly: GCA_965230005.1. Classification (GTDB taxonomy): domain Bacteria; phylum Pseudomonadota; class Gammaproteobacteria; order Pseudomonadales; family Azotimanducaceae; genus SZUA-309. The sequence goes on along the minus strand of OZ245934.1, from coordinate 2,213,589 downwards.
CAGCCGCTCCTGGCACCCCTCGCGCTCCTCCGGCACCACTTCCGGCGCCATCCGGATGAGTACATCACCTACCAGAGCTATCTCGATCCCCACCCGGAAGCAGCCGGCCTGCGCCGGCCACTTTAGGCGGCCATTCGGCAACCCGTCCGCACCGGGCCGGTCGATCAGGCCAGCAGGGGTCCGGAGCCGCTCAGTTCCCGGGAGGATTCCTGCAGGCTCTGCTGACGATAGAGATCGTAGTAGTGGCCGCGGGCATCCATGAGTGCCTGGTGCGTCCCTGACTCCGTGATCATTCCCCGCTCGATGACCAGAATACGGTCGGCGTTACGGATCGTGGATAGCCGGTGGGCGATCACGAAGGCGATGCGGCCTTCCAGGACGTTGGCCAGGCCCTGCTGGATCCTCTGTTCCGTTTCCGTATCGACGGAAGAGGTGGCCTCGTCCATGACGAGGATCTGCGGGTCCGCGAGAATCGCCCGGGCGAAAGAAACGAGCTGCTTTTGTCCGGCGGAGAGGCGGCTGCCGCCTTCACCCGTCGGCGTCGCGTAGCCTTGCTCGAACTGCATGACGAAGTCGTGCGCACCTGCCAGCTGCGCGGCGGCAATCACTTCTTCGTCCGTGGCATCCAGGCGTCCATAGCGGATGTTCTCCATGATGGAACCGCTGAAGACGTGGGCGTTCTGCAGGACGATGCCCAGGTTCGACTGCAACCAGTGCAGGCTACGGTTCCGGTAATCGAGGCCATCGATGAGCACCGTGCCCTGCGTCGGTTCGTAGAAGCGGCAGATCACGTTCACGAGCGTCGACTTGCCGCCGCCGGTGGGACCGACGATGGCGATGGTTTCGCCGCGCCGTACGGTCAGGTTGATGTCGCTCAGCACCGGTGTGGCCGGATCATAGTGGAAGCCCAGATCCTTCAGCTCGATGCGGCGGATGGCTGCTTCGCCGCCGTCCGGCGCATAGCGCGGCGTGTCGCCGTCGGCAGTGGCGCGCGCGTCGGCCTGCCGGGCCAGCGATTCGCGCACGGAGGCGGAATCCTGAATGTCCGGCTCCGCCTCGATGAGCGACAGGATCCGCTCGGCGGAAGCCTGGGCCATCTGCATCTCCGCGAACCAGTGGCCGAGTTGCTCCACGGGATCGAAGAAGTGCCGCGTGTAGGCCATGAAGGCAACCAGCGTACCGGCGCTGATGACGCCGCTGAACAGGTCAATGCCGCCGATGGCGAGGGCAAGACCGGTGGCCAGACTAGCGAGCGTGATGACGATGGGCACGTAGATGGCGGCCTGAGTCAGATTTGTGACCGACGCGCTCTGCATCTTCTGGGTCAGCGTCTGGAACTCGTCCAGGTTGGCTTCCTCGCGAACGAACGCTTTGCTCGTCAGCACGCCCATGATCGCCTCGTTGTAGGCGCCCGTGATGCGCGAGTTCGTTGCCCGCACCTGACGGGCACTCTTCAGAATCCGGCGCTGAAACTTCGTCGACACCCAGCCGAGCACGGGCAGGATTGCCAGCACCACCACGGCGAGTTTCGGGTTCATGAACAGCATGGCCACGGCGATTCCGAGCATCATGGTCGTGCCCCAGACGAGGTCCAGGAAGCCCCAGGCGAGGATGTTCGATAGCCGCTCGCAGTCGGAGGTCATACGCGCCATGAGCCAGCCCACAGGCCGGTAGTCATAGAAGCTGAACGACAGCCGTTGCAGGTTGGCGAAGCCGTCGCGGCGGATGTCGTGGCTGATGTGTGTGCGGATTTTGCCGCCCATCCAGATGAAGCCGCCGATGGAGAGCGCGATGCCGATGGTCGTCAGCAGATAGGCGCCAATCCACGGCCACAGGTTCGCCTCGACGCCGTCGACCGCTACCGCATCCACCACCCCTTTCGTGATGAGCGGATAGGCCACTTCGGCGCAGGCCGTCAGGAAGGCGAAGACACCCAGCCAGGTGAGGTCCTTCGGATAGGCCTTTGCGTAGCCGAAGAGCTTCTTCCAGAGATCCAGGTTCATTCGTGCGGCGAGGGCCTCGTCATCGAAGCCGTCGTCGTAGTTTTCGTCGTCGTAACTGTTCATCGGTTCTGTCCTTCTAACGTCGGCTCAGGAGCCGGCGCCTTTAGCGACGTCCTGACGGATCGAGGCGTCGAGGGCGCCCTGAATCTCACAGAGGCGCCGGTAGGGTCCCTCTTCCTGCGCGAGGCTCTGGTGATCCCCCAGCTGGACGATGCGGCCCTCATCGAGCACCAGGATCCGATCAGCGTGCATCACCGAAGAGAGCCGGTGGGCGATGATGATCGTCGTCTGCCGGCCTTTGCGCCGGGCCAGCGCATCGAGGATTTCCCGCTCCGTACCCGTATCTACGGCGGAGAGAGAGTCGTCCAGCACCAGCACCGGCGGATCCTTGAGCAGGGCCCGGGCCAGTGCCAGGCGCTGCCTCTGACCGCCGGACAGGGTTACCCCACGCTCGCCGACCATGGCTTCGAAGCCCTCCGGGAAGTGCTCGATGGAGCCGTGAATGGCTGCGTCCTGGCAGGCTTCGATGAGCTCCGTTTCCGGCGCGCTCGGCCGGCCCACCATCAGGTTGGCGCGGATGGAACGTGAGTAGAGGAAGGGGTCCTGCAGGACCACGCCCACCTGGGCCCTCAGCCACTGGCGATTGAGTTCGGTGATTTCCCGGCCGTCGAGGAGCACGCGCCCGCCCTGATAGGGATACATGCGCAGCAGAACGCGGATCAGGCTCGACTTGCCGGAGCCGGGTGGTCCAACGAGCGCCAGCGTTTCGCCGGATTTGATGCGCACAGACACGTCCTCGAGCACCGGTTTCTCCGGGTCGTAGCCGAAGGTCAGGTGCTCGAAGACGAGCTCGCCACGGGCCCGGCCCTGTGCGGGGACGAGCTCTTCACTCTCGGCGGGTTCGTCGAGGATCTCGTTGATGCGGCCCATGGATACGACGGCTTTGCCGGTATCGGTGAGTACACGACCCAGCTGGCGCACCGGCCAGATCACCATGGAGACATAGGTCATGAAGGCGAACAGTTCGCCCACCGTGAGTTTGCCGGCCATGATGAAATTCGCACCGGCAATCAGCACGACGCCAATCTGCCCCATGGCGAAGAAATCGCTGATGCCCCAGTAGTAGCCCATGAGACGGATCAATCGGTAGTTGTGATTGCGGAAGTTGGCGTTTGTCGTGCCGAACTTCTCGGTCTCATAGGCCTGCCGGGCGAAAGCGCGGACCACACGGATGCCCGTGAGGTTTTCCTGCAGCGTCGCCGTCATTTCCGCTTCCGCTTCGTCGGTGACCGTAAAGACCTCCTTCACCTTGGAAAAGAAGACGTAGGCACCAATCACCAGGAACGGCATGAGGCAGATCGAGAGCCAGGCCAGCTCCGCGTTCAGGTAGTAGAGGAAGGGCAACACGCAAAGCAGCAGCATGATCGCCCGACCGATCTCGACCACGTCACTCGAGAGAAACACCCGAATCGTCTCCACGTCCGAGCTCGACCGCTGCACGAGGTCGCCGGTGTCCGCCGTGTCATAAAACGCCGCGTGGAGATGATGCATGCGGTTGTACATCGCTTCCCGAAGGCGCATGACGATGGCTTCAGACGCCGTTGCCGCAAGGCGCCCGCGGAAAAACAGGAACACGCCAGCCAGCGCCGTCATGATCACGGCCAGCACCGCTGAGACGATCAGGTAGCTGAGAAAGGGCGACGAGGACCAGAGCGCCTGCGAGATTTCGAGAATCTCGGGCCGGGCATAGGAGAAGTCACGCCTCTCCACCAGATCGATGGCATATTTGCCGACGAGGGGCGCGCCGAACATGAACAGGTTCATGAGTGCCATGGACAGCACAGCGCCCGCATAGCGCATGCGCTGACCCTGTGTGAGTCGCCAGAGATTTTGAGATTGTTGCTTGCTCATCGTTCAGATCCAGAATACGTGCGAAAGAGAACGTCACCCGGGGTGGTGGGCGGTCCTCGAGCGTCACGCGGACTTCTTACGATGAGGTCGAGGAACCACCTGGCCTGGCGGTTCCTCGAGATGAGGTCAGAGGGTCAACTCAAGGAATCGCCACCGGTACCGGCATTGCCAGCGGGGTAATTCGCGCCAGCGCCACCGGTGATCGGACGGTGCGGTGCACCGGCCGGCTTGCGGTCGTTGATGTATACCTTGCTGCACAACATGCGCTGTACTCCTCTCCCGTTCCTCTCAGGGTCCTGCTGGTGCAGGGCCGAGGGTGATACATCTTCGCTGACGACTGGCAGGACCTGATTGCTTACGAGTCCCAACAGCGATTCCTGTCTTTGCAGCCGTTACGGCAGAGTGCCTGAACTGCAAAGTGCGCGGATCATACTCCCGATCAGCTTTCCGGTTCAATGACCGGTTCCATGAATTTGTAGATGAACTTGGCCGTTTTGCCGCGAATGCTCTTGTCGAAAACGTTCGCGGTCAGCGGATCCTCGGCGTTGGCGAGGAGGTCCGATGCCCCTGCAAACTCGAAGCCCCGGCCTTCGATGTCCTGCCGCGCAAAGGCCGGATCGATGCGATGCAGATCCTGAGCCGCTGCCGCTCCGCTGTCGGGCAGGGCCTCATGGTCAACGATTGCCAGGGTGCCGCCCGGCTTCAGGATCCGGTGCACGGTGTTGAAGAAAGCGTCGGGATCGAGGTCCCAGCCGTCCGTTTTGTAGTAGAGGTCGTGGTAGGTCATGACCATGAGCACGAGGTCGACGGAATCATCGGGGAGGTCGATGGCGTCGAGCTCCCGCTCGTAGCGGATGACGCCGGGCAGGCGATTGCGCGCTGTACGCTCATTGGCCGCGTCACCGGCGAAACCGAGATAAGCGGCGTTGTTGTGCATATAGACCGTGCTGCCCTCGCCCATGGCCCGACTCAGGATTTCCGAGTAGTAGCCGCCGCCGGCGAAGAGATCTACCGCAACGCCGCCGCTCGGGATTCCGAAGAAACGCAGCACCTCGGCTGGCCGGCTGCCGGCGTCACGCTCCCGGTCCGCTGCAGGGCGCTCCGGGGCGGCAATGGCGCTATCGAGGGCATCAGCGACGGCGACAGGACTGACCGCACCAAGGGTGCCGGCGAGCAGGAGTGCCAGCAGGCTCGATCCGCGGCGATGGATTGTAGCCCAGCGAGGCGCGGCTTTCGGATTTTGCGGAGTCCCTGAACGAGATACTAGAATTCCTCTGCGGTGACGCATGCTCGGCTCCCGGTTCTCATGGCGCCTTCGAATGGTGCGGGAAGGTGTGACGGGGTTCAACTGGATTGCCGCGTTGACAGAACAGCCAACGGTCAGGGCGGCCAGTCGCTGGCAGAAGATTGGAAACACTAACGGAAGGAGACGGCCCGTGGCCGATGATGCAGCCGCTCGGCTCGAAGACCGCAGTGCCCGCGCGGCCCGACTGCTCGAAATCCTCGAACTCGAACGGATCGAAGAAAACCTCTACCGCGGTATGAACGAAGCCCGCGGTCACTTTCGCCTGTTCGGCGGGCAGGTCCTTGCGCAGGCCCTCAGGGCCGCCTACGCCACCGTCGAGGAACGCCAGGCACACTCCGTGCACGGTTATTTCATGCGTGCCGGGAATGCGGCTCTGCCCGTGCTCTACGAGGTGGATCGGATTCGCGACGGTCGTTCCTTCACAACGCGCCGGGTGGTTGCGATTCAAGAGGGCAAGGCGATTTTCAGCATGAGTGTGTCTTTCCAGGTGGAGGAGGACGGTTTCGAGCACTCGGCGTCCATGCCCAACGTGCCACCGCCGGAGGAGCTGGAAGACGACATGCTCGTGGTCGCCCGTCTCGAGGCCGCGCATCCGAATCTCAGCCCCATGGCGGGGCGCCCGCGTCCCTTCGAAACCCGATCGGTCTTCCCGCTCGGCTCGCCGGCCTGGGAGCAGAACCGTTTCTGGAATCCCGTGTGGATCCGCTTTACCGGCGCAGACGATGGCGATGAGGCCCTGCGCCGGTGTCTGCTCGCCTATGCCTCTGACATGGGGCTCGTTTCAACGTCCATGCTGCCTCACGGCGACAAGCTGAGCCGCGACTCGGTGCAGATGGCGAGCCTCGACCATGCGCTCTGGATTCATCGGCCCATCGCCACGGATCAATGGCTGCTGTTTCACAAACACACGAGCACTGCCACGGGCGCGAGGGGGCTCGTGCATGCAGCGTTCTACTCAGCCGGGGGTGAACTGCTGGCTTCCGTGACCCAGGAAGGCCTGGTTCGCGAGCATCGGGCACCCGAGGCACGCTGAGATCAATCCATGTAGTGCTCGAAAGCGAGCACGCGAAAGGCAGGTCGTTCGGAACCGGTGAGCAGGGCCAGGGCGGCCGTTTCATCCTGGGGCAGGGCAATGTGTGTGGCATCCACACGGTCCTGACCCCAGGTGGGATCCATCGCAACCCAGCGGCCGTCCAGATACAGCTCATTCCAGGCGTGATAATCGAACGCCGGCGTCTGACCGTCCGCATAGGCGAGACCGAAGATCGTACGCGCTGCCAGACCCTGGCTCCGGGCCAGCGTGGTGAGGAGATCGGCGAATTCCGTGCAGTCGCCGCGACGTTCTTTGATGACGCCGAGCAGGCTCTGCGGCGGGTTTCCCGGGCGGTAAGTCAGATACTCATGCACGAACTGGTTGAGGGCACGCCCGCGGTTGGTTTCGCCCTCGATGCCCAGGACGGCGCGCTCTGCGAGGCGCAGCAGCTCCGGGTGCCCGACCGGCAGGTGCAGGGTTTCCGAACGATCTTCGATCTGTGGCTTGCCTCTGCTGATCGCGCTGCCATCGAGACGCAGCAGCCACCCCTCAGCGCTGCGATCGGTCTGCGGAAAGAGCTTTTCCTCGTTGCGCACACCCTCCACGGCGAGGTCCAGGCGGCTGATACGCGTGTGATCCGGCAGGCGCTGGTCCAGCGGGATGTGGTAGCTCGCGGCCTGCAGCGTGCTGCGAGGCGCGAGGGCTTCGTCCCGCGTCGACCGATGCAGGTCGAAGAGCCCGGCAATCTCGACCGTGCGCGGTGCGAAATCATCGTCGAGTTCGATGCGCGTGGCGGAGTAGGGTGCGGCGTTCTCGATGAGGTAGCGGCCACGCTCTCTGCCGATGACGTCGAAGCCGCGGGAGACGAGAGCGCTGCGTTCAAAGTCGAGGGTTGCGACGACACGCGTGGCGCCGGGCGGAGGCTGTTCGGCCTGGAGCCAGAGTTCGAATTCCAGATACTGGCTCAGACTGTAGGACCAGTCGAGGCGCCGCGGTGGTCCGCCGTCCCGGGGTAAGCGCAAGGCTTCATAGCCGTAGCCGCGGGGCTGGATGCGGACACCGCTTTCATGCTGGCGGCGGCTGACGAGGTGCTCTGCTTCGAGCAGTTCATGGGGCGGTCTGGGGGAGAAGACCCGGCGCGCGCTGGTGGTGACCGCGTCGTAGGGATTCATGGCGAAGCGCTGTTCGCTCTCGAACACCCAGTTGCCATCGCCATCCCGGCCATTGTTCGTGTACCAGTAACCCAGGTGGCGACCGTCGTGACGAAGGCTGTACCAGCGCTCGCCGAGGAGCTGGGCGGCAAGCGCGGCTTCCGGACTCGCCGGGCGGGAGAGCCAGAACAGGCCGGCGCCAAGGAGCGCGCAGACCAGGCAGGCGGCAATAAGGCGCGGCAACAACGTTAAGGTCCGTCTCTCGGCGGTGGCGGCCCGTCAATTATGGCATGGTGGCGATCTTTCGGATCGCGAATCCGACGGATCCGGTAGACTAGCGCCCCTTTCGAAGACAGCGATTTCGAGCAGCGATCATGACTAGCGTTAAGCAGGAAACGGCCAAGGACGGTGCGGGCACGGATTTCATCCGTCAGCGCATCCGACGGGACCTCGACGAAGGTCGGGTCACCGGCGGTGTGGTCACCCGCTTTCCCCCGGAGCCGAACGGTTTTCTGCACATCGGCCACGCCAAGTCCATCTGTCTGAACTTCGGGGTTGCAGAGGAATTCGGTGGCCACACTTACCTGCGCTTCGACGATACGAACCCGCTGAAGGAAAGCGACGAGTACGTGGAGGCCATCAAGCGTGACGTCGCCTGGCTCGGCTTCGACTGGGAAGACCGGCTCACCTTCGCTTCAGACTACTTTGAACAGCTCTACAACTTTGCCGTCGAGCTCATCGAGAAAGGCAAAGCCTACGTGGATTCCCAGGACGGGGAAGCGATCCGGACCACTCGCGGAACGCTCACGGAGCCGGGGACGGACAGCCCCTATCGGAATCGTAGCGTCGAGGAGAATCTCGATCTCTTCACCCGCATGCGCGCCGGCGAATTTGCCGACGGCGAACACGTGCTGCGGGCGAAGATCGACATGGCATCGCCGAACCTGAATCTCCGGGACCCGGTGCTGTACCGGATTCGACATACGGCCCATCAGCGGACCGGGGATGAGTGGGTCATTTACCCGATGTATGACTTCACCCACTGCATCTGCGATGCGCTCGAAGGGATCACCCATTCGCTCTGCACCCTCGAGTTCGAAGACCATCGCCCGCTCTACGACTGGGTGCTCGACAACATCAACATCAACTTCCATCCGCCGCAGATCGAGTTCTCCCGGCTCGGCCTGACGCACACGGTCATGAGCAAACGGCTTCTCAACCAGCTCGTCACGGACGAGGTGGTGGACGGCTGGGCGGATCCGCGAATGCCGACCATTGCCGGTCTGCGCCGAAGAGGGGTCACGGCCGCGGCAATCCAGGAATTCTGCAAGCGCATTGGCGTCACCAAGCAGGACAACATGGTGGAGGTGGAGCTTCTCGAGTTCTGCGTCCGCCAGGACCTCGAGGCGAGCGCACCGAGGGCCATGGCCGTGCTCGAGCCGCTCAAGGTCACGATCACGAACTACGAGGGTGACGGCGAGATCATGCTCGCACCCTGGCATCAGAAGCGCCCAGAGCTCGGCGAGCGGGAGAAACGGTTCTCCGGGAACCTCTGGATCGAGCGGGAAGACTTCAGCGACGATCCGCCGCCGAAGTACAAGCGTCTCGTTCCCGGAGGTCTCGTGCGCCTGCGCCACGGCTTCATCATCCAGTGCGACGAGGTGATCCGGGGCGAGGCGGGCGAAGTGGTGGAGCTCAGATGTTCCTACTTCCCGGAATCCCGCAGCGGCAGCGACACGAGCGGTCTCAAGCCCAGGGGAGTCATCCATTGGGTGGATGCAGAGACGGCAGTGCCGATTCGCGTGCGCCGCTACGATCACCTCTTCACCGACCTGGCCCCGGATCTGAGCGATCTCGATGCGGCGCTCAACCCCGCTTCGCTCCTGGAGACGGCCGGCTATCTCGAACCGGCCGCGGCTGAACAGGAAGCCGATCACTTTCAGTTCGAACGCCAGGGCTACTTCTGCCGGGACGAGGCGGACCCTTCGCTCTATCACCGTACCGTGTCGCTCCGCGACAGCTACAAGCCCGGTCAGTCATGAGCAGCGCCAGCGTTACCGTCATGGAGGTAAGCCCGCGGGACGGGCTGCAGAACGAAAGTGCGCTGTTGAGCACTGAAGACAAGCTGGAACTCGTTGAGCGGGCGCTCAACGCCGGCGCCAAACGCATTGAAGTGACGAGTTTTGTGCACCCGAAGCGGGTTCCGCAGATGGCTGATGCGGAAGCGGTCTGCCAGGGCCTGCCGCAGCGGGGTGACGTGACCTATACGGGGCTGGTGCTGAACCGGCGTGGCTACGAGCGCCTCCTCGCCACAGAGCGCCTCGATGAGGCCGGCATCGTGATTCCAGCGACGGACACCTTCGGGACCCGCAACCAGGGCATGACGGTGGCCGAAGGGATTGCCATGGCCACAGATATTCTGCGCGATGCCGATCAGCGCGGTTTTCGTGCGCAAGTGACCATTGCCGTCGCCTTTGGTTGCCCCTTCGAGGGGGATGTGGAAACCGCGCAGGTGCTCGAGATCGCCGAGCGGCTCGCGGACGCAGGTCCCGTGGAGCTCGGGCTGGCGGATACCATCGGCGTTGGCGTGCCTGCCCAGGTGCGCGATCTCTTCGGAGCGCTCGAGGAGCGCTTCGACGGTGGGTTGCCGCTTCGGGCGCACTTCCACGACACGCGGAACACGGGGATCGCGAATGCGGCCGCGGCACTGGATGCCGGCGTGGCAACCCTCGATGCAAGCATCGGGGGCGTCGGCGGCTGTCCTTTTGCGCCGAACGCGTCAGGCAATATCGCGACAGAAGATCTCGTGTACCTGCTCAATCGTTCGCAGATTGAGCACGGCCTGGCACTGGAGACGCTCATCGACGCCGCCGGTTGGCTGGCTGCGACACTCGACAAAGCGGTGCCCTCGAGCCTCCTGAGAGCCGGAGACTTCGTGCCGGAGGGCGCCGACGGCTAGCAACGACGCTCTCCGCGCTGCCTCAGCCTCTCAGCCAATCGTGCGCTCGTTGCAGAAGGCATCAATGCGTCGATAGAGGCGGCGCCCTTTCGGCGTCAGCCGGATGGGCTTGCGCCGTCCGGAGCCGGGTCTGGCCGTTTTCTGCATGCCCAGCTGCACGAGCCCGGGCGCGACGTTGGCGTTGTGGCGCCCCACAGACAGCTCGATGACCGCCTGCTGAATCTCGTTGTAGTCGCGCGTTTTGGCCCGACCAGCGAGCTCGGCCATGGACCTGCCTTCGTTGTGGGCAAAGAGCAGGAAGTAGCGCAGCTTGCGCAGCGAGTTGATGCCCGCCCGTTCCGTCCGCTCGAGCAGCTTCAGGAATTCATCGGTGCCGGATGTCGGCGTGCGGGGCGTTCGTGTGTTAGTCATGCCACGCTCCCCTCGTGCGATGGCTCTCCGAATATGATCCCTTTAGACGGGTGCCGCAAGAGGGGCCGAAAACCCGCCTGGGCGGGCGTTTCCGTGGTGCTGGAGTCGCTCCGAGGGACTCACCAGAGGCTCAGGCGCTACCGGTTGTCAGGAAAGGCAGAATGCCCGTTCGCTCGAGGAGCTCCGTCAGAGCGTCGTCTGGGGCCGTGCGGGCATAGCGGGCCTTCAGGTCGGCGAGCGAGCGCGCGTGATACTTCTGCGGCTTCTGCGTCCACCGACCGCTGCGGAGTCTGACCGTAAACTCCTCCTCGCCCCCGGCGATGGCTTGCGCGTTCGCCGCGCTCCAGGGCAGGAAGAGCCCCGCAAGCTGATCCGTGAGCAGCGGTTCCAGGCTCCGGCGCAGGGAATGCCAGCCCTCGAAGGGCCCTTCCGCAACCGGCTCATGCAGCCGCTCGATCCACTCGGCCACATGGGGTGCGCGAGCACGGATCAGGCCATTGGGGGTGGGATCCCGAAACGCGTTGTAGAGCTGGCCCCAGAGGGCGAAGTCGGCGAAGGCGGGGCGTCCGCCGAAGAGGTAGGGGCGTACCGCCAGATGCGGCTCGAGGAGGTCCAGGCTGTCCCGGAAGCTCTCTTCGATCTGCTGGGCGGTCTGCACGGATGAGCCGACGAACCAGACCCGGTCCACCATCCTTTCCCGGATGGTGTTAGCCGTTGCTTCGAGCTGGTCCGCATCGGCGTCAGGCAGCATGAGCGTGGCCAGGCGCCGGGAGCAGGCGCGCTGATCGGCTTCTCGAGCCCAGCGATAGTGGAACATCCATTTGTTGCCCCACTCGTCGGCGAACTCTTCCATGAGCTCAGAAACAAAGCGGCAAACGGGATCGAAGGGATGAATCGAAGGCTCAGGGTGATCGGCCTCGAGGGCATCGATGATCGGTGTGGAGTCCTGCAGGCCTCGACCGTCCGGGGTAACGAGCAGTGGGATGAGCGGCAGGCGGGCGTGCTCTTTGAAGAGTTCGGGTGCCTGGGCGCGCGTCAGCCACTGGTGAGGCAGGGATTTGTAGCGCAGATAAGCACGAACTTTCACCGAATAGGGCGACTCTTCCGCGCCGATGAGGCGATAGGCATCCCCCGTTGTTTGCTGGCCTGGGCTTGAGACGGTGTCGTTCACGGGCTCCCCTGCAGTGACGGACGGCCCGCAGGTTACCGCCGCTGGGCGGGCTGTCAAACGGCGATCGGTGTGCCGGTCTGCCTGCGCAGGTGCTCCGCGAAGAGCCGGACGAGGAATCGGTCGGTCCAGGTCGGCTGCCTCGGGTCGTCGATGTAGGCGCAGTGGCCGCCGTAACGGGTAGCAATCAACTCGAGGCTTTCCGGCAGGGCCTGGAAGCCCGCCGCAGGGATCACCGGATCATCTTCCGCATAAACGATGGTTGCCCGGGTACCTGCCAGGGCGTCACCGGTCAGGGAATAGGCGTGGAGGTAGGCTTCCGTATCACGGTAGTCTGTGTGATCGCGGACGAAAACGTCCGTCAGGGCATGGACGCTGCGCAGTTTCCGCGCGGTCTCGAAGTCGTAGCGGTCGGGGAACGCCTGTTCTTTGGCGTTCAGCGCCCGCTGCCACTTGAGCAGGAAGAACAGCCGGTAGGCCACGAAGCCGTTGTCGATGCTGTGCATGGTGGCGAGGGGGTCTACGGCCGGACAGATAGCCACGGTTTCGATCTCCGGTCGGGCGCGAGCCACCCTCAGAGCGAAGTTGCCGCCGAGCGAGAAACCGACGAGGCCGAGCGGTCCCCGGGCATGGTCACGGCGCAACTGATCGATGGCATCGAGGACCTCGGCGATACGCGCCGAGTGGAACATCTCCTCGTTGAGGTGGGCAGTGCCGCCATGATCGCGCAGATTGAGCCGGTAGATGCTGAAGCCTGCGTTCCAGAGTTCGGCGGCCGCAGAGAGCAGATAGCTCGAGTCCGAGTGCCCGAGCCAGCCGTGAATGAGCACGACGGCTGGGGCTGGGCGTGGTTGCTCGGAGAGCCAGGCTTCCAGCCGCACGCCGTCACTGGCAGTGAGGATTCGCCGCTGGCTCGCGGCGAGCACCGGCGCCGCGCGCCGCTGTACCCAGCGACCGCGGCCGCGGCTGCCGAGGATGGTCTGCAGGTGCGCCGAGCGAAGGATCGGCGCGGGTTCGAAGGCACTCATTTAGTCGGATAGGGCCTCAGGGCAGCAGCGCGCCGCCGTCCACGTCGATGGTGGTGCCGGTGACGAAGTCGTTTTCGATGGTGAACAGGATGCCACTGGCGACCTCTTCTGCCGTCCCGGCCCGCTTGATCAGATTCCGCGCCGTCGCCTGGGAGAAGAACTCCTGGCGGGCATCACCTTCGCCAGGGAACATGGGCGTGTCGATGAGTCCCGGGGAGACGACGTTCAGCCGTCGTGGCGCGATTTCGCCGGCTACGGCGCGGGTGAAGCCTTCCACGGCATTGCCGACGGTGGAGATGGCGGACATACCGGGGTTGCATTTCCGTGCAGGAGAGCCGCTCACCAGAGTAATGCAGGCGTCTTCGCTGAGGTGATCGGCGGCCAGGCGGACGGAGTTGATGTAACCCCAGAGCTTCCGGAAGGAGCCGGTGAAGCCGTCCAGGTCCATCTCCATGAAGGGGCCTGTCGCACGTTCGCCGCCGGTCGCGGCGTTGACGAGAATGTCGATCGGCGCGTGGCGGGCGAAGGCCTCGGCCATGGCTTCGCGATCGAGGACATCGAGGGCTTCGAAACTGGCTGCTGGAACCGCGCTCTGGGCATTGTCGATGTTGCCGGCTGAGCGTCCGAAGGCAACGACGGTCGCGCCTTTCTCCGCCAGCATGGCCACGGCGGCGAGGCCGATGCCGGAAGTGCCGCCGAGCACGAGGGCTTTCTTACCGTTTACGTTCATGTTCTCTCCCTTGAATTCACGAGTTCCAGGGTCGGTAGCGTGCCGCCGCTCCTGGTCTCTCTGATGGCTGAATGATGTTTGCAGTCCTGATGGGTGTTGCTTGCGGTCTTAACAGTTGTTGTTTGCGATCGTTTGTTACTGCGCGGCGGCTTGGGTCGTCTGGCCCGCACTGATGACGCTGTCCGAGTAAAGCTGCTCTGCTTCGATGCCCGCTTCCTCGAGAAGGGCGATGATGCCCTTCTCGCCGATCAGATGCGCCGCACCGACCAGAACGAAGTACGTGCCCTCGCCGGCAAGAAACTCAACGATGCCGTCGACCATACCTTCGTTGCGCTCATCGAGGAGCTGTTCGGTGAAACGCCGGGCAAGCGCCGAGTCGCCGCTCTGTGCCTCGAACATGGCCATGAATTCCGCCTCGTCTCCAGAAAACCAGGCCCCGATCATGGCCGCTACCAGCGGTTCGATGTCCGGCTCCTGATCGAGGGTGTCGGCGAGGAGTTGCCGCTGCAGGTCCATGGGTTGGTCGAAGAGCAGCGCGAGCTGTGCATCGAGTGTTTCCAGTTCCAGGATCTCGCGGTTGCCGAGCTGTTGAAGGTAGTGCTGTTCGACGCCGTGCTCGGCCTGATAGCCGAGGGTGATGAGGCGCAGGAGTACAACCTGATTCATGAGAAAGGCAGGTTTTACGGTGGCGACCTGAGCCAGTGGTATGCCGTAGCGGGCGAGGCTCGTTTCCAGCCCGGCAAGCAAGGCTTCCGGCAGCACGTCGCTGATGCGCTGATCGGGCGGCAACGCAGCGTAGGCCATGGTCTTGCGCTGGAGTTCCATGGGATCCTGGGCGCCGACGTTGACCTCGAGAACCAGCTTGTCGGCGGTGGCAAATGCCGCGTCATAGGGGGCGGGCAGCGGATAGAGACTCGGTTTCAGGATATGCACGGATCCTGCGAGATAGACGGTTGCTTCCGGTCCGTCGAGGCGCCAGAGAAACAGCGGGTGCGGCGCTTCTTCGGTAGTGGCAGTCGCGCGAATGTCGGCGCCGGAGGTGACCACCTCGTCGTTCAGCTGGAGGAGTTCGCAGGCTTCGCTGCCGATGCTCCGCGCCTCCTCGCAGCGGCGCAGGGCCGTCAGGGCGGCGAGCAGATCGTTCGGCTGGCTGTGTGCGGTGCTGATGGAGGCGGGTTGGCCGGGGATCGCTGCCAGGGCTTTGCTGCCGGGCAGATCTCCATAGGCCTCCGATGCACCGGCGTTAGCCGTCGCGCAGCTCAGGACGGCCACCGCGGCCGCGGCGAGCCGCCGCCAGTAGGGCCTAGAAGCGGGCCGGCGGACGATCATCCTTCGACGATATCCTGCGGGGTTTCACCGGCCTCGACGATGGCGGCTTTAACGGCCTCGAGCATGTCGTCGAGCGTGGCTTCATCCGTGCCGCGCATCACCAGCGATGTGCCATAGCGGTTCTCACGGAAGAAGGGGTAGCTGCCGAGGTCGACGGCCGGAAATCGTTCCTGAATCTCCCGGAGAGGACCTGCAATCTGACTTTCGCCGAGGTATGCCGTGACGGAGCGGCTGCGAACCATGGGGCCGCCTTTCAGCTTGCCGTCGAGGCTTGCGAGCATGGCCTGCATGACGCGCGGAATACCGGCCATGACGAAGACGTTCTCCACCCGGAATCCTGGCGGTCCGCCGGTGGCATTGTTTACGAGAACGGCGCCTTGCGGGACACGGGCCATGCGCATACGTGATTCCATGACGTCAGGTGGTGCCGGGCGCTGACGGATCAGCTCGGCGATCCGTTCATTGATGACGATCGGAACACCGAAGGCACTGGCAATGCAGTCGGCGGTGATGTCGTCGTGGGTCGGTCCGATGCCGCCCGTGGTGAACACGTAGTCGTACGCCTTCCGAGCGTAGTTCACGGCATCCACGATGGCGGCTTCCACATCCGGCACGACCCGCGCCTCGCGCACCTGGATGCCCCAGCCGCCCAGGGTGACCGCTATGTGGTTCAGGTTCACGTCCTGGGTGCGCCCCGAGAGGATCTCATTGCCGATGATGAGCACGCAGGCCGTTACTGCCTGATCGGTCATAGCTGGGTCCCTGCAGAAAGAAGCGCGCAGTATAGCGGCTGTCAGGCTGCTCGCGGAGCCTCCTTAAGGTCTCGGGCTCTGACATGAGGACCCACTTCCATAGGTGCGGCTAAGCGACTGACAAAAAACGAAAACTCATGCTAAGTCATTGAATTTTCATCGTTCTACTTTTTACTTTTCCTTTACAAACAGAAAACGGGTGGTAGAGTCGCGACCGTTGGCCGTCCCCCTGGAAGCGCCCTAAAGCAGCGGTTTCCCGATTCTCGAACGAGAGAGCTGCTTCCCATGCTGATGCATGACCATCCAGCGGGCTTCCCTCCAAATCTAACAATTTATTTGATAATAGCTGCAGTGACCCCCCAGATTTCCGGCGATCGACACAGGACGTTCGTACCCGGGTCCAGAGCCTTTCGTTCTCTGGCCTGCCTGCTCCTGACTCCATTGATTTTCAGCGCCTGCTCGGGCAGTTCCTCGAGTGCGGGCGGCACAGATGTGGGCGCGAACGCCAGCGGTGGCTCTGGTGGGCCCAGCGTCTCCCTCTCAGCATCCAGCACACTCATCGCCAGCGGTCAGACCGTGGCGCTCAGCTGGTCGGCCCAAGGGGCAAACGGTTGCACGGCCTCAGGTGGCTGGTCCGGCAGTAAAGGACTGTCCGGGACGGAAACGGTTGGCCCACTCTCGAGCGATACGAGCTTCACCTTGAGCTGCTCCGGAGACAGCGGGGGCTCCGTGCGGCAAGTCACCGTTCGTATTGATGATGGAGACGGTGCTTCCGTGCAGCTGAGCGCTACTCCGGAGTATGTCGAAGCTGGCGGCACGAGCACACTCACCTGGAACGCACCCGGTGCCAACAGCTGTACGGCCAGCGGCGGCTGGTCTGGGAGTCAGCCCGTATCCGGCTCTTTCACCGTGGGCCCCCTCAGTGGCACGACGACGTTTCAGCTCAGCTGCCAGGGACCCAGCGGGTCGGGCCTCGCCATGGTTACCATCGATCTCGCAGACAAAACCCTGCGCTGGCAGGCCCCTACAGAAAATGTAGACGGTTCTACGCTGACGGATCTTGCGGGTTACGTTATCTACTGGGGAACCACGAGTCGCAACTATTCGGGCAGCCACACGATCAATTCCCCCGCGACCACACAGTGGGAAGCGACCATGGCACCAGGCACCTACTACTTCGCGATGACCGCCTTCGATGCTGAGAACAACGAGAGCGGTTACTCGAACGAGGTTCTCAAAGTCATACCCTGACGACCGCCAGCCTGATCAGAACAGATGAGAACTGCGTCGCAGTTCTCTGCTTCTGTTACATAGCCTTCGCAAAACTCTCGACTTTGCCGACTCGCGCACGGGATGGAACCTGTGTCTGGCGGATACTCGGGCCGTTCATTGGCTTAGCGCGCTGCGACCCATCGACGCGCGCTGCAGGTAGGCAAAGGAACGGAGAGACTCAGTGGGAAAGACAACTGATTGGCGTGTGCTGTCTGGAGTGACCTGGCTTGCGCTGCTAGGCCTGGGTGGTTGTACCGGTAGCGCTGCCCAGAACGAAGGTGATACCAGCACGAGCGCCGCCGACCCTGCTGCCTCAGAGTCCGTATCCGCACCGGATCCCGGTCCTGCGGGTCCAGACGGCCCCAGCGTGAGCCTTACGGCGACGGACCTGCTCGTCAACGAAGGGAGCGGTACGACCCTCAGCTGGTCCGCGAACGGTGCCGACAGCTGTACGGCAAGCGGCGGCTGGGGCGGCAACGTCGGCACCAGCGGTTCTCAGGCGACGGGCGCGCTGACTCAGGCGACCACGTTCACCCTCACCTGCAATGGCTCCGGGGGCAGCACCATCGAAATGATCAGCGTGGGTATCGTCGGACCGGTCCAGCTCAGCTGGCTTGCTCCGGATGAAAACGTCGATGGCAGCGCTCTGACTGATCTCGCCGGTTATCGAATCTACTTTGGCGAAGCGAGCCGGGACTACTCGGACATGGTGGAGCTCGGCGATCCATCGACCACCAGCCACACGCTGACGCTCGCGAGCGGCGACTATTATGTGGCCATGACGGCGCTCGATGCCGATGGTAATGAGAGCGGCTACTCGAACGAGGTCTTGAAGAGCCGACTCTAGAGCTAACAACTGTATGCAGGTCTCCCGCGTTGGCTGAGCTAGACTTCGTGGTTTAAGCAGCCTGGGAGCCCGTTCCGCCGCCGGGTGGGACCTGCCTATTGTGATCCGACGTACCCTATCACTCGTCTTCATTCTCCTGCTTTCGCTCTTCGCCTCCGCCTGTGACAGCCGGACAGCGGCAGATCATTTGAACAGCGCCCGAAGCCTGGTGGCTGCGGACGACCACCGCGCCGCTGTCATCGAGCTCAAGAACGCACTTCAGAAAGATCCGGCCCTTGCTGAAGCACGCTTCCTGCTGGCGCAGTCGGAGATGGCACTTGGCGACTACGGCAGCGCGCTCGTTCAGTTCGAGCGGGCCCTCGACCTGGGTTACAGCAACGATGAACTCCTGGAAGGGCTATACCGCAGCAAGCTGCGCGTGGGCCGTCATCAGGAAGTGATCGGTGCCCTCGCAGAGCAAGCGAATCTTGACGGCGCGATGGCTGCGCTCCTCGGGGATGCTTACCTGGCAGCCGGTGATGAGGCCAATGCTTCGGCTAACTATCTTCGGGCCGGGGAGCGGCCGGAAGCACTCATGGGCCTCGGGACCCTGGCGTGGATGAACGAACGACCGGAAGAGGCTCGCGCGCTTTTCGATCGGGCTCTTACCCTGGTACCGGCCGATCGCGACCTGCTGCTGCGCAAAGCTGAGTTCGAGCTCGCCGAAACTCGCACCGATGCGGCCGTTGCGGCTTTCGAAGAAGCTCGAGCCCAGCCCGGTGCCTCGGTCGCTGCGGGTATCGGTCTTACCCGTGCTTATCTCTCTGAAGGTCGGCTTACGGAGGCCCAGCAGGCCATTGACGCGGTCAAGGCCGAAGCCCCCGCGCTCTTCATCGCCCACTACCTCGATGCGCTGATCAAGTTTCAGCAGGAGGATCTCGACGGCGCGGAGGCGTCCCTGCGTGAAGCCCAGATTGGCGCGGTGGAATTTCCGCCATCGAACTATCTCCTCGGCGCCATCAAATACCAACAGGGTCAATACAGCCAGGCCGAGGACAGCCTGCGGCGTTACCTGGCGCGCGTCGATCGGGACCCTTCCGCCGCCAAACTGCTTGCGGCGATTCAGCTCGAAGATGGTGAAGCGGGCCGAGTGCTGGAGCTCTTGCGACCTTACCTGCGAGACTCGACGGATCCGCAGCTACTCGCGATGGCGGGCACGGCAGCGCTGCAGTCCGGCGAGGCTGGCGAGGCAACGGAGTTGCTCCGTCGGGCCGTGGACCTGGCGCCGGATGCCGCTGCCTTCCGGAACCAGCTGGCTCTCACACTGCTGGCGTCAGGGCGAGACGAGGAGGCTGGTGTTGAACTTGACGCGGCGCTGACTACAGATACCGACCAGTATCAGTCCGACTATCTGAAGACGCTTCTGAGCCTCAAGAACGAACAGTACGAAGATGCGCTGGCTGCTGCCGATGCGTTCCTCGCGAAACAGGACGACCCGATTGGCCACAACCTTAGAGGCGCAGCGTTGCTTGCCATGGACCGCGCTGAGGAGGCAGAAGCTGCCTTCAACGCAGCTCTGGCAATCGATGCAACCTACTTCCCGGCGGCAATTAACCTGTCGAGAATTGCCGAGAGCGAGGGTCGAGGCGATGAAGCTGCAGCACCCCTGGAAGCCGTCCTGGCAGCGGCGCCCGACAGCGCTTCTGCTGCGCTGGCACTCGCCGATCTTCATGCGCGGGCCGGACGCGGTGAAGATGCGGAGGCAGCCTTGCTCGCGCTCGTCGCCCTTGAGCCAGATGCTTATCGCGCGCACCTCGGTCTCGTCCGGCTCTATCTACCTTCCGGTCGGCTCCAGCAGGCGACGGATCACATCGAGGTGCTACTGCGCGTCGCACCCGATGCCGTTGATTCACACCTGCTCGCGGCTCAGCTGGCATTGCGACTCGGTGACGGTCCGCGGGCTGCCGAGCATGCAGCCGCTGCCTGGGACATTGCCCGCGAGAACGATATTCGTCCGGCAACGCGGCAGGCTCTTTCGAGTCTGCTGAGGGACGTGGGCAATCTCGAAGCCGCCCAGGCGGCCCTTGCAGGGCTCGAGGCTGATAATCCTGACGTGTTCAATCTCGAATCCGCACGGCTCGTGCTCAGGCAGGGGCAGGCTGAGGAGGCCCGCAAGTATCTCGAACGCATCCAGGTGGATGTGCCGGCGGTCCGGATGACTGAGGCACAGATTCTCGAGGTGGAGGGTCGCCTTGATGATGCGTTGCTCGCTTACGCAGCGCTCATTGAGACCGGCTACCGTGACGCGCTGTTGCGCGCGGTGCTGATCTCGTCGGGTCGAGGTGAGATGAACCAGGCGCTCAAACTCGCCGAGGATTGGCTTGAAGCAGAGCCGGAGGATACGGGGGTGATGGTGATGCGTGCCGACGTGCTGCTTCAGAGCGGCCGCGTGTCTGATGCATTGGCCCAGTATGAAGCGATCATGCCCATCGATAATCCCGTGGTGCTGAACAACATGGCATGGCTTTACATGGAGCGTGGCGACAGCCGGGCGCTGGCGATGGCCGAGCGCGCGCGGGCGCTAGCTCCCGCGAACGCAGACATTGCCGACACGCTCGGCTGGATCCTCGTCAAAGAGGGGCGACCAGCAGAAGCCATTGAGCACCTCGAGCTGAGTGCGCGAACGCGTCCGTCGAGTGGCGTGTTGCACTACCACCTGGGGGTCGCCCTGCAGGAGGCTGGTCGTGGGCTGGAGGCGCGCACGGCGCTGGAACGGGCAGTAGATCTTGGGGGCTTTAACGAGTTGGGCGATGCAGTGGAGAGGCTTGAAAAGCTCTAAAGTCCTAGATGCTCAGCGCCGCGCCCCCCAGAATGTGTAGTAGACCTGCGCCGAGGCAATCCAGTCATCGAAGCTCTGGGTGAGCCCCGTCCGCGTTTCGTAACGTACTCCCCAGTTCACTCCGATGGAGCGGCCGACGCGGTGGCGGAAGTTCAGCCTTGCCCTTAGGTCTTCCTGGTCGTCGCGGTCCTCGAACTCTCGATCAAAGACCTGGACATTGAATGACAAGCTGGACGTCGGAGTCATCTCGCGGCTGAAACCGACCCGAATCCCACGGCGGGTGTTAGTACGCGGCAAATCTTCGGCGAATTTCTGCCGGGCGTAGAAGATACCTGCGGAAAGCTGGTTGGTCCTGCCCAGGTCTTGGGTGATGTTGAGATCGCCTAGGGTTTCCTTAAAAAAGGCATTGATGTCGGTAAAATCCTCATCGATTCCGCTGGTACGTCTTTGTTGCAGGTTTTGTGATCGATCGGTTATTCGCTGTGATGCCGATCCGGTGATTGTCGTTCCAGCACGGGGGCGCCATGTGAGGGCAATGTCGTAGGTGGGGTCGTCTGTCCAACCTCGACCTTCGCGTTCAACCCAATTGTGGCCGATACCCAACCGAAGCTCGAGCGTATCGTGGCGCTGCTCATACGTAGCCGAGACGAGAGCGTAACGCGCCTGGGAGAAGAATTCGGTGTCGAATTCGATGTCGCTGTAGCTACTAAGGACGGTTAAAGCGCGGTTTGTCGAGAGTCCGACGATGTAGCGGCCTGTGCCGGTGTGGCGCTGACTGTCGGTGCGCGTTATGTCTGTCCGAATGTCTGTAAAAGTATATTCCAGTTGCAATTCATCTGCGGCACGAGGTTGAAAGCGCAGCGTTGAACCTGCCTCGGTGGTGTTGATGATCTGCCGATTGTCCTGGGTCGAGGTCTGCAGAGCGCGCCGGGTGGCCTCAACCCGGTTGTGTCTGAGAATCATATCAACGCGGCTTTCAACTGGTTGCCATCGAATGTTGGCACCGCCAATGAGGCGGTTTTCGTCCTGCCAGAAGTCTTTCGTATAGATTCGCCTGATATAGCTGTAGTCAGCGTCAAGCTCGAGAGTGGCCGTGTCCTCCTGCGCACTGAAGTCGACGCCGGGACGATGGATCCACTCGCCAATCTCGTCCGTTTCAGTGCGTAGCGTATTCGTCGTGTACTCAGCTGTGTACTGCGCAGCAGCCTCGATGTCGATGGCTATGGCATCTGCTGCGGCTAGCGCTAGGAGTGTGCAGAGGCAACTAACGAACGGCAAGAACCGCTGTCCCATGCTAGAAAGCCCGCTCTGGAACCGTGATCACATCCCCCGGCTTAAGCGCATAGTTGGTCGCCATTTCCCCACGACGGAGGATGCGATCCAGATGCACATCGCGGCGCACGCCCGAAGTGCTGAACAGTACGGTCCGGCCCGCGTTGGCGAACTCCGTTGTGCCACCCGCTTCGAGTACCAGATCCAGGACCGTCATACCCTGGCGGTAGGGAACACTGAGCGGATTGTTCACGGCTCCGGTAACCCGAACGCGGGATCGATACTGATCACTGCCCATGTCAGTGACGATCACAGTGACGTAGGGGTCGCGGATGTAAGTGGCAATGCTCTCCGTGATATCGACTGCCACCTCTTCAGGTGTCTTATCACCCACCATCACGTCGCCAGCCAGGGGCACGGATACTTTGCCATCCGGCCTCACCGGCACTTGCACGCTCAGATCCTGGTTCCGCCAGACGCTGATCTGCAAGGTGTCGCCGACTCCAATCCGATACTCGCTGCTGAATTCGGGGGCAGGTGCGCGCTCAACTGGCGGCGCAGAACTGGATGAGCAGCCAGCTGTAAGGAGCAGTGCGATGCTCATGCCCATAACCGACTGAATAACGTTACGTAAAGAAAACTGCAGTGATCCCATCCCGCCTGATTCCGTCTCTCCAGAAAACGACTTCGATAATAACGCCTTTATTGGAACGACGGGGCCACACACGGGCCCCCATGAAGAGGCATTTACATCTCGAACATCGAAGCCACAGATAGGCACATGGGAGCCACAGACCCTCGGCGGGGCCTCGTCAACAATGTCGTTCACGGCATGAGGAGTGCGGAGTACATGGCGAACAGACGGGATGAAGAACCGAAGACCTGGTTCCGGTCGGAACGCGTATTCCGGGCTGACGAGGAATGGTTCATTCACACGCGTGAAGGCATTGCCGTCGGTCCTTACAACGACAAGTTCGCTGCCGAGGTCGACGCGGAAGTGCTTAAATCGCTGCTCATCGGTGTTGATGAGTCGGAGGGCGCGGACATCATCCGCGCGTTCATGGCAAGCGGGGGCAACCTGCGCCGGGACGTGGAAGTCGACGCTGAAGACACTCGTAAGAGCCGCCCGCTGCCGGACGAGGTCGCGAGCCTCCTCGACGACAGTTTCGATGCGACGGCTCAGCCGATCTGATACGTCACCTGCGGCGCGAAGTTCCCGGCGGGGCTTCAGCGCGGCAGAGCGGGTGGCCCTGCGGGCGCGATTGCGTCAGCGCACGGCCCTCGCCAACAGTTGCAAGGACGGCGTGCGTCCAAGGAAGGGGCCGTAGAGCGGCGCGAGCGCCCTGTTCGATCCGCTCAACGGCCTCGGAAATCTGGGGTTCTCTTTTCCTTGAACGCGCGTCGTCCTTCTTTGTAATCCTCTGAATCGAAGCAGGCGTCTACCAGGGCTGCGACCGTCTCGACGTCGTCGTCCCGGCTGCCACGCTCCCAGGCATTGATGGCGGCTTTCGCGGCTTTCACGGTGAGTGGCGCGTTTCCAGCGATGCGCTCCGCGTAGGCGATCGTTTCCCGCTCGATCTCTTCCCGCTCGTGGACGAAGTTCACGAGGCCCATGCGGGTCGCTTCCTCGGCGCCCATGAAGCGTGCAGAAAACATGATATCCCTGGCCCGGGCTGGACCAACGATTCGCGCGAGCTTGGCGAGCCCGTCGTACTCGTAGCCGAGACCGAGCTTTGCAGCGGGGATCCCGAAGCGGGAATCCGGGGTGGCGATCCGGATGTCGGCAGACAGCGCCGTCGCCAGGCCGCCGCCGATGCAGTAGCCCTCGATGAGGGCAATGAGCGGCTTCTCGAAGGTCGCCAGCCAGCGGTTGGCGCGGCCGGCGATCTTGCCGTACTCGTCTTTCTGCGCGGCGCTCGAACGTTTCGTATCGAACTCGGAGATGTCTGCACCGGAGACGAAGGCTTTGCCTCCGGCGCCACGCATGACGGCGACGCGAACGTCCGGATCTGCCGCATAGCTCTCCAGCACGTCGCCGATGCCCTGCCACATTTCCAGGGAGAGCGCGTTGTGCCGTTCCGGCTGGTTGAAGATGAGCCAGCCGATGCCGTCGTCGTCGACGCGACCGATGATCTTTGGGGTGTCGAGTGCCAGATCCCTGGCCATGATCTCTTCTCCTGGTAGCTGCAGAGCGGACGGACGTTACCCCCTTGCCGAGGCCTTGCCAAGCGACGGTCGGCTGGCCCGCGCACTTTGCCAATGCCTGCGCAAACGGTGAAACTTCCTGGCTCTGACTGGAGGCCACATGGATTTCGAGATCACCGAAGAACAGCAGCTCATCCGCGACGCGGTGCGCAAAACCTGCGCGGGCTTTCCGGACGAGTACTGGGCGGAGAAAGACGCGAGCCACGAGTTTCCCTGGGAGTTCTACAACGCCATGGCCGAGGCGGGGTGGATCGGTGTCGCCATCCCCGAAGCCTACGGCGGCAGCGGCCGGGGTATCACGGAAGCGAGTCTGGTGCTCGAAGAGGTCGCCGCCAGTGGTGCCGCCATGAATGGCGCAACGGCCCTGCACCTTTCTGTATTCGGCATGCACCCTGTGGTGAACCATGGCAGCGAAGAACTCAAGCAGCGTTATCTCCCACGCGTCGCAAGCGGGGACCTGCACGTGGCCTTTGGGGTTACGGAACCGGACGCCGGAACCGATACGACCTCCATCGATACCTTTGCGCGGCGGGAAGGCGATGAATACATCGTCCGCGGTCGCAAAGTGTGGACCACCAAAGCGCTCATTGCCGAGCGGGTACTGTTGCTGGTGCGGACAACGCCGAAAGACAAGGTGGCGCGCCGCACCGACGGCATGACGTTGCTCGTCGCAGACCTGAAGCGACCAGAGGTCACCATCTCCGCCATCGACAAAGTGGGGCGCAACGCGGTCGCCACCTGCGAAGTCCTCTACGACGATCTTCCGGTCTCCGTCGCCGATCGAGTTGGCGAGGAAGGCAAAGGCTTCCAGTACCTCCTCGGCGGCCTCAACGCCGAACGCATTCTCATCGCTGCGGAAGCCCTTGGCATTGGCCGAGCAGCCCTGCGCCGAGCCGTGAACTATGCGAACGAGCGCGTGGTCTTCAATCGACCCATCGGCCAGAACCAGGGCGTCGCCTTTCCGCTCGGCGAGGCGCAGATGCGCCTGGACGCCGCGGAACTCATGGTCCGCAAGGCGGCCTGGAAGCTGGACCGGGGTGAACCCTGCGGTGCCGAGGCGAACATGGCCAAATGGCTGGCGGCCGATGCGGCCTTCCAGGCGGCAGATCAGGCGGTGCAGACTCACGGCGGCTTCGGCTATGCGAAGGAATACCACGTCGAACGTTATTGGCGGGAGGCACGGCTCATGCGCATTGCGCCCATCTCCCAGGAAATGATTCTCAACTACGTGACCGAGCATGTGCTCGGGCTGCCTCGGTCTTACTGACCGACGGTCGCTTCAGGACAAACGCGGAGGCCGCAGTTTTCCTCATGCTCAGTGCCCTGATCCTGCTCATCTTTGCCGGTCTGATTGCTGTCTGGCGCCTCAACCTTCGTGATGCCCGGGCGGCGCGCGCCGTCGAAGCCGGAGCAACCTTTGATCCCGGCGCCCTGCGCAGCCTCGATGACGTGCGTGGTGAGCTTCCGCAGACCGAAAACGAAGAGGCGCCGATCCTGGCTATCGTAGGCTTCGACGGCGCTCCGGATCTCAGCATCGAACGCATCGCCGAGAACCTGCGGAAACGCTGGTCCTACGCCTTAGCGCTCGAAGAGTACCCGGGCGCTGCCTCCCTGCAGCGAACGCTGGTGCTGGCGAAGACGCGTGTGTCCTTTGAGCCCGTCACAGGTCTTGATCGGGACGACCTTCTGCAGACGGCGCTTCAACGGGCAGGCCAGAGAAAGTCGAGCGTGAGCGCTACCGCCGCAGGGGCAACGGGTCTGGTGGTCTCCACCACCACTCAACTGGGAGCTCTCGGCCGTGCCGTCGTGCTTTCCCAGGCCCTCCTTGCGGTGCTGGAGACGGTGAAAAACGCCAGCCTCATCTACTGGGATCCTTCTCAGCGACTGCTTTCCCGCCGCGATGCTTTGCAGCGGCTGCAGGTCGACTACGAAAACGCGCTGCCCCTCGACCTCTGGGTGTCCGCTCATGCGGAACGCAGTGACGGCAGGGTGCGCGGTTTCACGCGAGGCCTGGGGTCGCTCGACACTTCAGAATTCGAGGCCCTGGATGCCCCGGAGAATCCGCAGGAACTCGAAGCCCGCCTGATGGGTCTCGCGCGTTATGCCGTGCTCAGCTGCCGGACCCTCTTCAACGGAGACACCACCGGCGTTGATGAATTCGAGCGCATCAAACTGGTGAAAGCGCCCTCAGAGACTGTGCACAAAGGCTGGGTGTTTCAGCTTCACTATTTGAAATCCTCGCAGCAGCCCGTGGCAACGCTGACGCCCCGCCGGGCAAAGGTCCCGGCGGCGCCGTTTTTCTGGGGGCAGCGAACGTCCTCAGGCTCGTCTGGCGAGCTTCTTCCTCTTGTGCTGCACGTAGTCGACGAGAATGTACTCGCCGAGCTTCTCCGGTGAGGTGTAGAACACGCGTCCGCCATTGATCTTGGCGATCTCGTCCATGAACGCCTTCAGGTAGTAGTTCGCATCCAGCATGAAGGTGTTGATGGCAATGCCGCGAGTGGTGCAGTGCTTCACGGCCTTGAAGGTGGCGCGAATGGTCTCGGGTGTCGCCGGATAGGCGAACTGCGCCTGGCCGTTCTCGAGATGCGCCGTCGGCTCTCCGTCCGAGATCATGATGATCTGCTTGGTGCCGCCCGTGTGCTTCGCCAGCAGCTTCTCGGCGAGCAGCAGGGCGTGCTGCATGTTGGTGCCGAGCACGTATTCGTCCCACTGCAGATAGGGCAGGTCGTGCGGCTTCAGCTCCTTGGCATAGGCGGCGAAGCCGATGATGTAGAAGCTGTCTTTCGGATACTGGGACGTGATCAGGTTGTGCAGCGCCAGGGCGACCTTCTTCGCGGCCTGGAATGAGCCTCTCAAGGCCATGGACCAGGACAGATCCACCAGCATGGCCGTAGCCGTAGAGGTGATCTGCTCCGTGCGATAAATCTCGAAGTCGTCCTGTTGCAGCCGTACCGGCGTCTGCGGTCCGTTCCGGTCCAGGGCGTTGCGGATCGTACGCGGCATGTGCAGGTGGAAGGGGTCGCCGTATTCGTAGGGTTTGGTCTGCTCGAGCCGTTCCCCGAAGCGGCCCTCCTCCGGCACGGCGTGGTTGCCCATGTTCTGCCGCTTCAGGCGCTCGTAGATTTCACCGAGAGCCTTCTGCCCGATCATCCGCGAGCCGCGCGGGGTCAGCTCCCAGCGGTCGTCGCCGGTGGGGCGAATGTAGCCGGCCTCTTCCAGGGCTTTCAGCAGTTCGTTCAGCTTGTCGAGATCCTCGGCGCTTTCCTCACCCATGAGGTCTTCGAGGAGATCCCGGTCGATGCGGTCGAGATCGCCCCCACGCTCAGCGCTCTGCACCTGCTCGATGAGCTCGTCGAGCTGGCTCATCTCGTTCATGAGGTCCATGGCGGCGTCGAGATCGATGCGCTCGTTGCCGTTGAAGCGGTACTGACTGCCCTCGGGATTCAGAAAGGCCATCTCTTTAGCGAGCTTCGCCATCTCGGCGTTCAGCTCGGGATCGTTGAAGCGGTCGGAGAGCAGGGACTGGAGCTGCTGCTGCTGCTCCGGTGAAAGACTGTTCAGGAGCGACTGAGCGGCCGCCATCTGTTGCTGCATCTGCTCGAGGAGCTCGTCGAGGCTTTCCGGCGGGTTGTCGCCGAACATGTCCCCGAACTCTTCCATGAACTCATCGAATCCAGGGTCCTCACCGGCGATCTTCTTCACCAGCATGTCGTTCAGGGCCTTCATCATGTCTTTCATGAGCTCGATGTCGCCGTCGGACAGGTTGTTGACCATGTTCTCGATGTTGTTGAAGAAGGTGTTGGCCATGGACTTGCGCAGATCGTTCAGCAGTTCGAGGAACTTCTTCTGCGCGTCCGGGTTGATGAACTCGTACTGCTCGAGCTCCTTGATCTGGCCGGCAACGTCTTCCGGCAGGTCGTCGAGGGTGTCCTGGTTGCGCTCGGCGACTTTCTTCAGGACATCACCGGAGAAATCGTCCCCGTCTTTGTTCAGCCATTCGTCGATGCGCTCCCGCTCCATGCCGAGGATTTCATCGAGGCGTTCGCGGAAGTCGTCGAAGATGCTCGACAGATCGAACTGCTCCAGGCGCTGGCGCTTCTTCTCCCGGAGCTGCTTGAGCATATCGCGCAGCCCCTGCAAGTAGCCGCCCTGCGGGATCTGCATGCCGCGCGACATCAGGTTACGCATGGCCCAGCGCAGGTCGCCGTACTCCATGAGGTCGTCCGCGAGGGCTTCCAGGATCTGGTCAGGATCCAGCGGCAGATTCTGGCTGCCGTCCCAGGCGGAGAAGCGATGTTTCGGGGCCGGATGACGCATGTGCGTTTCCTCGTTGGCTTCCTTGGCGGGCCGCCGCTGTTTTGCAGACGGTTTGGCGGGCGGCTGACGCCCGCCGGGCTCGTGCTAGCTCGTGTAAGTGGCGGTGCCCGCGTGGTCGTACTTGTTGAGCAGCTTGTGCAGGTGCAGGCCTTCGAGAATGAACTCGATGACCGTCGCCCGCATGGTGTCGCTGACCGCATCCCGATCAGGGAAAACGTCGTTCAGGGACGGGATCTTCTCGGCAATCGCTGCGTAATCCGTAGCGGGCGCCGCTTCGCCGGTGTCCACGGTCAATCCTTCGTTGAAGGCCATGGCAATCGGTTCGAGATCGTTGATGTCGTAGCGGCGATCGAAGACGTCTTTGATCGCGCCCTGAATGATGCGCGCGGTGATCTTGTCTTCCTGGCCGTCTTCCATGGCCTCGAATTCGATTTTGCCCTGCAGCGACGGGATCAGATATTCGAGGTCGCTGATGCGCGGTACCACCTCTGCTTCACCCAGGCGCAGGGCCCGGCGGAAGGCGTTGGCCACGAGCGCTTCGTAGTTGGCGATGGAGGTCCGGACGGAAACGCCCGAGCGCTGGTTGATGTCCGGCGAGCGGCGGGCGTGATGGGTGATCTCCGCGACGATCTCCTTCATGAAGTCCGGCACGTTCAGGTGGTAGTCACCGAGATCCAGGACGCTGGCCTCCTGATCCATGATGTCCACCTCCTGGGCGACCTCGAGCGGATAGTGGGTGCGGATCTGGGCGCCGTAGCGGTCTTTCAGCGGCGTAATGATCCGGCCGCGATTCGTGTAGTCCTCCGGGTTTGCCGTGGCGACGATGAACACGTCGAGGGGCAGGCGGACCTTGAAGCCGCGAATCTGCACGTCCCGCTCTTCAAGGAGGTTCAGGAGACCCACCTGAATGCGTTCCGCCAGGTCCGGAAGTTCGTTGATCGCGAAGATGCCGCGATTGACCCGCGGGACGAGACCATAGTGGAGGGTCAGTTCGTCGGAGAGGTAGCGACCCTCGGCGATCTTGATCGGATCCACCTCGCCGACCAGGTCCGCAATGGTGATGTCGGGCGTCGCCAGTTTTTCCGCATAGCGATCGTCGCGATGCAACCAGCGGATCGGTGCCGAGTCACCCCGTTCCGCCATGATGGCTTTGCCTTCCGGCGAGATCGGCTGATAGGGATCTTCGGGAATTTCCGTGCCGTCGATGATCGGCGTCCATTCATCGAGCAGGCTCGTGAGGCCCCTGACGATGCGGGACTTCGCCTGGCCGCGCTCGCCGAGAAAGATGATGTCCTGAGTACCGAGGATGGCGTTCGTGAGCTGGGGGATGACCGTGTCGTCATAACCCATGACGCCCGGAAAGAGCGGCTGTTTGTCCCGGAGCCGGTTGATCAGGTTGCGGCGGACCTCGGCTTTGACGGGAAGCACCTGGTAGCCGGAGGCTTTCAACTCACCGAAGGTTTTTGCCAGGCCTTCCGGTGGTACCGCAGAATCCATCGCCATCGTCTATCGCTCCAAGTGTGCCTGCCCTCAGGACAGTCTCTCAGGCACTTGGAGCATTGGCAAATGAGCGGCGCTGAGGACAGCCATGAACTGTCCGACAGCAGGAAAAGCGAGCGCCTACACGGCGCCGCGCGAAGTCGGTTTGCCGAGCATCCGGTCGGAGATGATGCGCAACTGAATCTCGCTCGTGCCTTCGAAGATCTTCGTCAGCCGCGCGTCCCGCCAGTGCCGCTCCACGGCGTGCAACGTCGTGTAGCCGGAGCCGCCGAGGATCTGCAGGGCATCGGAGGTGACCTTTTCCGCCATTTCCGCTGCGTACCACTTGCACATGGACGCTTCCTTATCGGCCCGGTCGCCGTTATCCATCAGGGTGGCCGCGTGATACATGAGCTGTCGCGCGGCTTCGATCTCGCTCGCCATGCGCGCCAGCTTGAAGCGGGTTTCCTGGAAGTCGGAAATCGGCACGCCGAACTGCACCCGCTCTCCGGAGTAGGCCATGGCGTCCTCGAAGGCGCCGCGGGCGAGGCCGATGGACCGCGCTGCCGTGTGCACGCGGGCGGCGTTCAGCCAGTTCACGGCGTTCTTGAAGCCTTCGCCGCCGCTCTCGCCGCCGGTGATCAGGTTCTCTTTCGGCACGCGGCAGCCGTCGAAGGCCAGTTCCCAGGTGCGCCAGCCGAAGTAACCGATCTTCGGAATCGGCGCACCCTGGCAACCTTCCGGCAGGTCGCCCCGTTCCTTCTCGATGATGATTTGCCCAGTGCCTTTGAAACCGGCGGCTTCCGCTTCGGCGCCGTCGAAGCGGGCGAGGAGGTTGATGTAGTCGGCGCCATCGGCAAAGGTGCACCAGTATTTGTTGCCGGTGATGACCCACTCGTCGCCATCGAGGACGGCCTTGCAGGCCACGGCACGCAGATCAGAGCCGACGTTGGGCTCTGAAAGCGCCACGGCGGAGAGATACTCACCCTGGGCCGCCTTCTTCGTCAGCTCCTGGCGTTTTTCCAGGGGCCAGCCCCCCACGCCCATCATGGAGCTCGCCCGGGCGATGATGCTGGCGACGCTCATCCAGCCGCGGGCCAGCTCTTCGGCGACCAGGCAGTACTCAAACACGCCCAGTCCGAGACCACCGTGTTCTTCGGACATGCGGATACCGAAGTAGCCGAGTTCGCCCATTTTCTGCCTGAGCGCCATGGGGATGTCGCCTTTGACGGGATCCAGCTCGTTGGCCACGGGCAGCACTTCGTTCATGGTGAAGTCCCGGGCGACTTCCTGAATCATGCGGCGTTCTTCGGTGAGGTAGTGTTCGGTCATGTGTGATCCTGCTTACTGCTTTGCTGAGCCTGCTCGTGCCTGCCAGCGTCGACGGTGTGGCGAGCCGGGAGGCCTGCCGATGGGCTCAGGGCACCTCAGAGGCCATAGAGATCGGCTCGGTCGATGAGGTTCTGAACGATGCGGATGCTGGCCGCATCCACCATGACGCCATCGACGTTGATGGCGCCGAGTCCCTGAGTCAGGGCTTCTTCGTAGGCCGTCTTCTGTTTCCGCGCCGACGCGATGGCATCGGCGTCGGGGGAGAAGACTTTCTGAGCGATTTCCACCTGGCTCGGGTGAATGGCCCATTTGCCGACCATGCCAAGGA
The DNA here is from genome assembly GCA_965230005.1 of Pseudomonadales bacterium. Taxonomy (GTDB): domain Bacteria; phylum Pseudomonadota; class Gammaproteobacteria; order Pseudomonadales; family Azotimanducaceae; genus SZUA-309. The sequence goes on along the minus strand of OZ245934.1, from coordinate 2,181,935 downwards.
TGAAGGAGCGCTCGGCTTCCTTCGTGTAGCCCTCGGGATTTCTGAAGTTGGCGTAGGGTCCGTCGACGGGATCGATGCCGTTGGCTCGGCACGCGATGGTCATCTTGTAGCGCGGATAGTGCCATACATCCGGCGGATAGCCACCTGTCTCGCCGACGTGACCGAGCTGCATCTGTTGGCTGGCCGAGTAGTCACCCATACCGAAGACCAGGCATTCGAGACGGTCGGAGCAGGCGGCAATCTCCTCGACGTTCATCATGCCTTCCACTTCCTCGATGAGGCACTCGATGCCGATGCGGTTCTTGAGTTTCAGTTTCCGCTCGAGCTGATCGAGGAGCAGGTGCACGAACTGCACGTCGGCGGCGGACTTCGCCTTCGTGAGCATGAGGGTGTCGAGCTTCTCGCCGGCACCGGTGACCACCTCGATGATATCGTCGTGGCACCACTCGGTTTCCACATCGTTGATGCGCACGCAGACCGTGCGCGGGGTCCAGTCGAGACCGTTCAGGGCGTCGACGATCATGCCCCGGGCACCGGGCTTGGCACTCGGTGCCACGGCATCCTCGAGGTCGAGGAAAACGTGGTCGAGGTCCAGGGTCGAGGCCTTGGTCATCATCTTCTCGGAGCTGCCGGGCACGGACAGCTGACAGCGGCGGGCGCGTTTCGGTTGCTTGCTCATGAATCTCACTCGTCTTCCGGGAAAGTAGGTGCTCAGCCGGGGCGGCGCTTGATCAGCACGCGTCGCTCGCCTTCGAAGACCACCTTGTCGTTCTGGTTGATGCCGAAGTGTTTGAAAGTGACGATGCCGGCGTCGTCCTGCTCAGCCGGTTCCGTGCCCAGCACCTCGGTGTAGGCGTAGAGCGTATCGCCGTGGAACACCGGGTGCTTGAGGCGGATCCTGTCCAGACCGAGCTCACGCAGGGCGTTTTCGCCGGTGTCCTGCATGGCCAGGCCAATGATCATGGAGATGGTGACACCGCCGAACTGCAGCCTGGAGTTCCAGCCGTCGCGACCCATTGCATTCTTCTGCATGGCGTCTTCGTTGAAGTGGCCCTCGGCCGTATTCAGGACCATGAGCGTGATGCCGACGTTGTCCTGCTCACACATGGTTTTACCGCGGGCGTGGCGGAGCACCTGGCCCGCTTCGAAGTCCTCGAAATAGTTGTCGTTGCCCGTGAGGCTCATGTCTCGCCTCCTGCCGGCCGCTTGCGTCGGCGGACCAGGTTAGTGCGTTTGAAATCGATGACCACCGTGCCGTGCTGGTTCATGCCCTGGGTGTGCCAGGTGACGATGCCGAAACCGGCCTGGCCCTTGGACTCCCGGGCGCCGATGACGGTCGAGCGGGCGGTCAGAGTGTCGCCCTCGTAGACGGGTTCGAGAAACTCGCACTCGTCCACGCCCAGAAAAGGCCCACCGCCCTCGGACAGGTCTTCCACGGTCATGCCGAAGACCGTGTTGAAGACCAGCAGCGGGTTCACGACCGTGGTCCGGTGGCCGTGTTCCTGCGCGTAGGGCTCGTTGAAGTAGAGCGGGCAGAACGACAGGGTCTGGGTCGTAAAGGCGGCGTTGTCGCCGGGCGTGATCGTGCGCCCCCAGTGGTGCTCGAAAACGCGCCCTTCCGTCATGTCCTCGTAGCGGTTGCCTTTCGCTTTCAGGACCGCGCGTTCGCGGATCTCCTCGAAATCGCTCATCAGTGCACGCTAAGCTGTTGGGCAAGATCGCCGACATTGTCGAGCGCATCGAGTCTGCGGCAGGTATCGACGACGGCCTCAGCGCGTTCAGTGCCGAGCTTGGGGCTTGCCAGAGTCAGGAACTTGGCGGATAGCCGCCCCCACTGGCGCTCCAGATCCCGGTCGGGGATGGCAACGTTCACCGCCGCTTCAAAGTGCTCGCCGCCAGCCGTTTCGATCCTGACTACCGTCTCCGGCCTGGAAACCTCATGGGCGTGAACGGTAACGAGGTCCCGGTAGCGGGTGAGGTTTTCATCTCTGGTGAGGGCGTCGTCGAAGAGATCGATGCTTGCCGTATCGAGGGCGTTTACCGCCATGGCCGTGGTCAGCCGCAGGCTGAACTTAGCCTCCAGGCCCGTTTTTGGTTCGGCGATGTTGCAGACTCTCAGGTGCCCCTTATCAACGTGTACGTGAATGGCCGTGATTTCACCGGGGTTGAAGGCGTTTTTCGCCGTGAGCTCCCGGGTCGCCTCAATGGCCGAATGGGTCAGGTAGCAGGCGGCGTGGTACTTGAAACAGATGTCCTGGGTGAAGGCTTCCTGACCAAGGGCCGCTTCGAAGCGCTCGGGATCGGCGCTTGCGGCCTGCGTGTCCATGAAGCCCTGGGCGGCCTCGAGGATATCGGTGCAGCTCGTGAAGCCCCGCGCTGCAAGCCGGGCAGACTGCAGACCCGTCGCCGCGGCATGCCCCGCGTGTAGCGGTTTACACATGGTGCCGAACTGGCTCTTCAAGCCGGCGGCCCGGGTGCCGGCGATACCGAGGGCCTGACCGGTCCGCTCGGCATCGAGGCCGAGGAGGCTGGCAGCGGCTGCCGCAGCGCCGAAGGTGCCGATAGTCCCCGTGTTGTGCCAGCCGTCGGCGTAGTGGGCGGGTCCCGCATAGCGTCCGAGTATGCATTCGGCATCGACCCCGGTGCAGAAAGCCGAGATGAGATCCCTGCCGGAGGCACCCCGGGCCTCGGCGAGTGCGAGGGCTGCTGGTGCCACCGGTACCGTGGGATGGCCGGACATGGCCGTGTGCACGTCGTCGTAGTCGTGGGCGTGACCGGCCGCGCCGTTGATGAGCGCCGCCTGGGTGGTACTCCAGCGTTCGCCGGCACCGATGATCTGTGCCTGGGCGCTGCTGCCCTCGGAGGCTGCGTCTTCTCGAAGGATACGGGTCAGCGGTTCGTTGGCGCCGGCGAGAGTCACGCCGATGAAGTCCAGCAGGGCCTGCTTGGCCACTTCAGCCGCAGGCGCCGGCACGCGCTCGTAGCACGCAGCCGATACTCGCTCCGCGAGCATGCGGGTCGCTTGCATTCTCAATCCCCCTTTGCAGAAGATTTACGCTAGCGACAAAGGATGCACATGGCAAATCAGGACCCAGGGGCGACCGCGAGCGGCCGTGCCGAACGCCGCTACTGCAGCGAGCACAACATGGACGAGCCGCTCTGGGGCACGGCAGACACGGTGGATGTCTGGCTGTGCCTCGAATACAAGCCCACCTGGAAGGCTCGGGTGTACCAGGACAATGCGCTCGCGGACAGCACGCAGCAATGGCTGGACGACACCATCGCCGCTTTCAAGGCGGCCGGGCTCAAGGCCCGGCCGCAATTCGTGCGCCGACCGGAGCTCGACCGGGAGGATGTCAGTCTCCTGGTCGCTCACGACGGGCAGGCTTACCGCTTCTCGGGCCCGGGCTACGATTTCCTGAAGGACCTGGACCTGCCGGCGCTCGTCGCAGCCGGCGAGCTCGAGGCAGCTGGTGAGCGCCTGGAAGCCCCCGTTTATCTGGTCTGCACCAACGGGCAGCGCGATCTCTGCTGCGCACGCTTCGGCCTGCCCGTTTACAACGAGTTGAAGGCGACCGTTGGTGATCGGGTCTGGCAGGTGACGCACCTCGGAGGCCATCGTTTTGCGCCGAACGTACTCACGCTCGGGGATGGTTGTCTCTATGGACGGGTCACTCCGGAAGCGCTGCCGGCCTTGCTCGCGGACACGGAAGCGGGCCGGGTGGCTTTTCCGTTCCTGCGGGGCCGGAGCCGCTACTCGAAGCTCGTGCAGGCGGCGGAAGCAGCACTCGGCAGACAGGGGCTCAGGCTTCTGCACGTCGATGCCGACGATGACGGGGGCACGGTGCAGTTCGCGGACGCCGATACGCGCGTCAGCGTGACGCTCGGACGCGCCGAGCAGGCGGTCCGGGTGCAGAAAAGCTGCGGCGACCCGGAGGTTGAGGTCTACCCCTATCTCCCGGTCTGAGCAGCCGGTGTGAATTAGCGGTCCGAGGAACCGGTCTGATCGATCCCGAAGCGCCGCTTGCCCGCGGGCATGGCGTCCGCCACGAAGTCCCTGAGGGCCTGAGTCATGGCCTCCTGATCGCCCGCGTGCTGCTCCAGGGCGCTCCGCGCCATGAAGGGTTCCGCCAGGGTAATGCGATAGGTCTGCTCGGTCTTGTTGAAGAGCTCGCGGAAGAGGGTCATGTCTCTGAGTTCTTCGTGAAGAAAGTAGAAGAGATAGTAAACCCAGGAGTTTCGGCCGCCGACGTGCATGGGAATCACCGGCAGGTCGTACTTCAGCGCCAGATTCATGGCCGTCGGCTGCCACGGTCGTTCTATGAGCCCGCCGAGCGTGGGCTGGGCAAGGCGGCCGGATGGAAAGATCACCACCAGGCGCTCGTCGCGAAACGCCCGGACCATGCTTTTCACGGTCTCCTTGCGACGCTCGTGAGTCCGCTTCTCGTCGACCCACTCCACGGGAATGATCAGATCCGCCAGCCCCGGGGCAGCGCGGATCGCGTCCCGGTTCGCAAAGAAGATCAGGTCGTCGCGCTTGGCCTTTAGGGCGTCGAAGACGGCAATGCCATCGGCAATGCCTGCGGGGTGGTTGGGCATGATGATCGCGCCCCCCTGCTCGGGCACGTGCTCGAGACCTTCCGTGAGCACGTTCATCCGCAGTCGTTCGGAGACGTAGTGGAAGATTTCCAGGCCACCCATGCCGGCCACCTCGTTCACGGACGAGACGGCATCGTGGTAGCCGAGAAACGGCAGGATCGTGGGTTTCAGGAACCGCCAGAGCAGCGGCCGCGCGATCAGGTTCGCGGCCCGCTCCTCGATCAGCACATCGACAATGTGCTTATCTGCCGGCTGCTCCTGCTCCGACTCGATGGCGCTGCTCACGCGGTCTGCTCCAGAAAACGCAGCACACCGGCATTGAAGGCGGCGGGCTGCTCCATGTTCATGCCGTGGCCGGCGTCCAGTTCCACCACCGTAAGCGCCGGCATGGTTTCCCGGGCAAAGGCGGCCAGCGGCTGGAAGCGGCGCTCCTTCCTGCCCCAGAGCAGACAGGCGGGCCGGGTGTTTTCACCGAGCCGATCGCGAACGCAGACCTCGGGGTTGGTGATGCCGATGGTGCTGGCCACCCCTTGTGGATCGTGTCGGGCGGCGTCCGCCAGCAGGGCGTCGTAGACCAGAGGCGGCAGTTTGCGGCCGTGGCGCGGGTGCACCGGGATGCGCTCCATGGCGGCGTGGCCGCCGCTGCGGATGCGCTCCGCGGCTTCCGCTGCATTGGCCCGGAACTCGGCCCGGCGGTCGGCATCGGCAAGGCCCGAGGTCGAGTTCGTGAACAGATGAGCCTGAATCCGCTCCGGGTGCTCGAAGGCGTAGCGCAGGGTCAATCCGGCCCCCAGGGAATAGCCGAGCACGAACCAGCGCTCAGCGCCGAGGGCGGTGCGGATCCGCTCGAAAGCAGCCACGTAGTAGTCCGGGTGGTAGCAGGCCGGGTCGTCCGGTGCGGGAGAGTCGCCGTGCCCGAAGAGTTCGACGGTCACCGGCTGACAGCGCTCGCCGAGGGCCTCGAGATTCAGCAGCCACTGTGCCCGGCTCGAAAGAAATCCGTGGACGAGGAGCAGATAGGGGCCCTGTCCCGGGTGCACGCGCCAGTCGGGATCGATCATCCTGCGAAGACCGGGTCCTTCCGGTGTCTTGTTGGGTGCGCGGTGGCGCGGAGCTGGAAATTCGGAGACACGTTCGTTGGTGCGCTTGCGGGTGCGCATACGGTACCGGATCATCGCGCTTTTCGGAAACGGGGCAGCCGTGAGCGAGTCCGTCCTCATCGTGACCACCGGGGGCACCATCGACAAGGTGTATTTCGACGCCAAGAGCGAATTCGAAGTGGGCGATTCGGTGGTCGGCCGGCTCCTCGAACAGGCCCACGTCCGCCAGCCCTTCGAGATTGTCCCGCTGATGCGCAAAGACAGCCTCGAGCTCACCGATGCCGACCGCGCGCGCATTGCGGAAACCATCTCCAGCCGGTCCGAAACCCGCGTTGTCGTTACCCATGGTACGGACACCATGACCGATACGGCTGCCGTGCTCGAAGGTCTCAGCGGACGGACGGTCGTTCTCACCGGCGCGCTCGCGCCAGCCCGTTTTGCGGAGAGCGACGCGGTCTTCAACGTCGGCATGGCCTTCGGTGCCGTGCAGTCTCTCCCGAATGGCGTCTACATCTGCATGAACGGCCAGGTTTTCCGGGCCGGGGAAGTCGTCAAAGACCGGTCCCGGAACGCTTTCGTGGCGACCACAGCTACGGGGCCAGAGTGCTAGACTGAGCGCCGGGAATGGAGGAAGGTTCATGTACGATCTGCTGATCAAAAACGGCGTGGTGGTGGATGGCTCCGGCGGTGCCCGCTATCGCGCTGACGTGGCCGTGAGCAACGGCAGGATTGTCCGCATCGGTCGCATCAACGAGAAAGCCCGGCAAACGCTCGATGCGGAAGGGCACGTGGTGACGCCGGGTTTCGTCGACGGGCATACCCACATGGACGCTCAGATCTTCTGGGATCCGATTGGCTCCTGCTCCTGCTACCACGGGGTGACGACGGCCGTCATGGGCAACTGCGGTTTTACGCTGGCGCCCTGTCCTGCCGACCAGGCGGATTTCGTGTTCCGCAACCTCGAACGGGCGGAAGATCTCTCCCGCGAGGCCATGCTCACCGGCATCGACTGGCAGTGGGAGACCTTTCCGCAGTTCCTAGACGTCATCGATGGTCTGCCGAAAGGCATCAACTACGCCGGCTACATCGGCCACTCGGCGCTACGTACCTACGTCATGGGCGAGCGGGCCTTTTCCGAGCAGGCCAGCGAAGATGACCTGAAGGAGATGTGTCGGCAGGTGGTCGAAGCGGTCGACAACGGCGCCGTCGGCTTCTCCACCTCACGCACCTTCAACCACATCACCGCCGACGACCGGCCCGTGGCAAGCCGGATCGCGGACTGGGACGAGGTCCGTGCCATCGTCAACGCCATGGGCGAGACGGGAAAGGGCATTTTCGAAATCGCTGGAGAAGCGCCGGGGAGAGACCCGGAACGCATCCGCGAGTATCACGAGCGCCTGCGTGATCTTGCGGTGGAGTCCGGTGTGCCGCAGACCTGGGGCATGTTCAGCGTCCGGGTGGCGCCGGAGCTCTGGCGTCCCTATTTCGATCTCCTCGACGAGACTGCTGCCGCGGGCGGACGGATGTTCGCTCAGACCCACAGCCGCGCGCTCAATGTGCTGCTTTCCTTCAAGGCGCACACGCCTTTCGACAAGTGGGAGCACTGGTCGGAGATCCGTTCGCTGCCGCTCGAAGAACAGAAAGTGAAGCTCGCTGACCCGGCCGTTAAGGCGAAGCTCGTCGAGATCGCCAGCCGTGAATACACGGGGCCCAGGGTCGTGGGCGCCGAGGCCCGGCCACCCCAATGGGAGTGGGTCTACCCCATGGCGGAGATGCGCTACGACCAGCCGAGCATGGCGGAGCTGGCAGCGCAGAAAGGCGTGCACCCGGTGGAGCTGATGATCGATCTCTCTGTCGAGCACGACTTCGACATCTTCTTCCGGCAGCCCATTGCGAACGAAGATCAGGACCACGTGCTGGAGATGATGAAGCACCCGCGGTCGGCCATTACCTTCTCGGATTCGGGCGCACACGTGGCCCAGATCATGGACAGTTCCCTGCAGACCCACCTGCTCAGCTACTGGGTCCGAGAGAAGGAGGCGTTCACGCTGGAGGAGGCGGTCCGACAGATCACCTACAACACCGCGACGCTTTGGGGCTTCCATGATCGGGGCCTGGTTCGGGAAGGCATGGCGGCCGATCTCGTCGTGCTGGATCCAGATACTGTCGGCGCCAGCCTGCCGGAGGTCGTTCACGATCTGCCGGCGGGTGCGAAGCGCTTGAAGCAGACGGCGACGGGCATCCGGCATACGGTCGTAAACGGTGAGGTGATGCTCACCGACAACGAGCCGACGGGCGCCACACCGGGGCGGCTGCTCCGAGCCTGATCAGCCTGTGTGGCCGGTTTTAGGAGACGGGGCGCCGACGCGGCTGCGGCCGTTGCACCGTCTGCGCTAGAATCCGGCTCCAGGCACCTGTAGTTCAACTGGATAGAGCATCGGCCTTCGAAGCCGAGAGTTGTAGGTTCGAGTCCTACCAGGTGCGCCACCTTCCAGGTCGGATGCCGGCGCAGGCATTCGGCCTTTCTCATGCACCGACCGACTGTGACCCCGATCACGGTTGGTTTGTGCTCGGTGTCTCGACAATTCGACCCATATTGACGGCTATCTCCCGGGACCTGAGAACCTCGTTCTACCATGGGGACTGCAGTTCAGTAGTACTCGTCCAGCCATGCCTTTGACCTACAAGATCGACGACGGCATCGTTCACGTCGCCGTCAGCGGCCAGATCGACCCGGACCAGCAGACCGCCTTCACCCGGCAGTGGCTGGCCGATCCGGCGCTCCCTGACCCGATCCGGGTACTCCGCGATGCGCGCGACGAAGTCCCGGCCAGCGCCGGTATTCTGGAGATGCGCGAGTCGATCCGCCTGGCGAAAACCTGGCCCCGCAGAGGGGCGATCGCGTTTGTGGTGGCCGATGAGCTGTCCCGTGCCAACGCCCGGGTGTATCAGGCGCTCGTTGGCAGCAAGCATGAGGTGGAGATCTTCGAGGATCCGCGGCTGGCGAAGGACTGGTTGCTCGGCGCTCAGCTGCCCGTCAGCTGACCAGCTGCACAGCTAAAGGGGAGGAAACTCGCTCAAGAGCTCCCGGCAGTCTGCATCGACGTGCTGCTGATCCCGATGCCCTTCAACGATCTTCCTGGAGGCCGTCACCCGCCAAACCCCCTTACCCGTGCTCGTGTCCACGACGCTGATGCCCCACATGCCGTGCAGGGCGCACTCGGATTCGATACCGGTGTAGGAGTGCACGGGGTTGTCCACGTCCTGCAGAGAGAGCTCCACCTGCTTCGTGCCCAGGGCCCATTGCACAACCATTTCCGGATCGGCTTCGACTACCCGGAAACCCTTTTCGAGCATGGTGTTCCGGATGCCGGTTTCGATCTGATCAATGCGGTCCTTCAGCTCGTCGGGCCAGTCGGTGACTTTCACCAGTCGGATTTTGAAGGTCTGGTAATTCTCGAAGGGTGCGCTGCGTGCATACGCAACGTCCTTCTTGAAGGCGGGAACGTCGACGGTGCCGACCCCTTCGAGCTTGAAGCGCAGCGACAGATTGGTTTTCGAATCCGCGTGCCGCAGGGCCTCGTTCTGCGTGATGCGACCGCTCTGCACGAGGTCGAAAAGGGCATCGTCGAAGGTGACGCAGCCTGACTCCCGGGCCTGCACCATGGCGTCTTTCAGTTTGTCGATCTGGCCGTCGCGCAGCAGTTCGGCGATGAATGGCGTGTTCAACATCATCTCCACCGCAGCGACCCGCTTGCCGTCGCGACCAATGGTCAGCCGCTGGCTGACGATGGCTTTCAGGCGCATGGAGAGATCCTGCAGCACCTGCGGATGCGCCGCTTCGTCGTAGAAGGAGAGGATCCGCTGGCAGGCGTTGTAGGCGTTGTTTGCATGCAGCGTGCTGACGCACAGATGGCCGGTCTCGGCGTAGTTCAGGGCGTGGCGCATGGTGTCCTGATCGCGGATCTCGCCGATCATGATCACGTCTGGCGCCTCGCGCATGGCGTTTTTCAGGGCGATCTCGTAGGAGGCGGTGTCCAGACCGACGTCGCGCTGATTCACGAGCGATTTCTTGTGCTTGTGGACGAATTCGACGGGATCCTCGATGGTCAGGATATGGCCGGAGCGATGAGCGTTCCGGTAGTCGACCATGGAAGCGAGCGTCGTCGACTTGCCCGTACCGGTGCCGCCAACGAGGAGCAGCAGCCCGCGTTCCTCCATAATGAGTTCTTTAAGGAGCGGCGGCAGATTGAGCGCCTCGATAGAAGGGATCTCGGCACGGATGAACCGGGCGACGAGCGCCGGCTCCGCCTGCTGGCGGAAGACGTTCAGGCGGAAGCGACCGATGTCCTTCATGCGCAGGCCCATGTTGAGTTCCATGGTCGCCTCGAAGGTCTTGCGCTGATCGTCGTTCATGATCGAGTAGCACAGGGTATGGGCCTGCTGCGCGGTGACCGCGGGCGCGCCGTCGAGTGGCGTCAACCGTCCGTCGACCTTGAGCATCGGCGGCGCACCGACGCTCAGAAACAGATCGGAGCCGTCGCGGGCAACGAGCTCCGCCAGGAGTGGCGCGAGTTCCGTGTGCATTGTCCCTGAATTCATGGGCTTCCTTGTCTCCCCTCGGGCTCTTCCGATGCCAGCGATGGGCGGGGTTCACTGCCGGTGCTTCGAGTGTAAACAAGGGGTCGCACAGGGAATGTGACCGGCCCCACAGCCTGGTCGTGTACAGGAGCGCTCAGGGTCTGGAGAAGCGCCAGGACTGCGCTGTGCAGGGGCTCAGGGTAGAATCCGGCGCCCCGAGAGACCGGCAACCATGAACGACGCAACAGTCCCGGTGATTTCCATCGAAGCGCTCGGCTTCCACTGGCCAGGCGGTTCACCGCTGCTTGCGATTCAGGACTTTCAGCTGCGGTCCGGGGAGCGGGTCTTTGTTCATGGTCCGAGCGGCAGCGGCAAGACGACGCTGCTTTCGCTCATCGCCGGTATCGAGCTGCCCACGAGTGGCCGAATTCATGTTCTGGGCCGGAACCTCGCGGAGCTGGGTCCTGGAGCCCGCGATCGCCTGCGCGGCGACGAGATAGGCTATGTGTTTCAGCAGTTCAATCTGGTGCCTTATCTGAATGTCCTGGACAACGTGCTGCTGCCGCTCAGTTTTTCCCGGGCCCGCCGAGTGCGAATGGCTTCGACCCCGCCAGCAGCGGAAGGGCGGCGGCTGCTGGCGGCCCTGGGACTCGAGGAAGGGCTGCAGCACCGCCTGCCAGAAGCCCTCAGCGTGGGGCAGCAGCAGCGAGTGGCCGTGGCACGTGCGCTCATCGGCGCGCCGAGCCTGATCATCTGCGATGAGCCGACATCGGCCCTCGATGCGGACGCCCGGGACGACTTCATGAGCCTGCTCCTGGAACAATGCGCGGCGAGTTCAGCGGCACTGTTGTTCGTCAGCCACGATCGCGCCCTGGAGCGGCACTTCTCCCGAACCCTGGCGCTCGGCGCCGCCGCTTCAGCGGCCGGCTCATGAGCGCGCCCGTCAGTCGCCTGGCCATCGCCCGACGCAGTCTGCTGCGGCGCTGGTTGTCCGTGTCACTCACGGTGCTCGGTATTGCCGTCTCGGTGGCGATGATTCTGGCCGTGGAGCGCATTCGGCTGGAGACCCGGGAGAATTTCACGCAGACCGTCGCCGGCACGGATCTCATCGTCGGCAGCAGGACGAGCCCTGTGCAGCTGCTGCTCTACAGCGTGTTCCGCATCGGCGACGCAACGGCCAACATCCGCTATGCGAGCTTCGAGAAGATCAGCCGCCATCCTCAGGTGCGCTGGGCCGTGCCACTGTCGCTCGGTGATTCGCATCGCGGATTTCGCGTCGTTGGCACGTCGCCCGGCTACTTCGAGCACCTGCGCGTCGCCGGCGACCGCTCGCTGGACTTTGCGTCGGGATCGACGCTCTCGGGCCGCTTCGATGCGGTCCTCGGCGCCGCGGTTGCCCGGTCGCTCGGCTACGCGCTCGGCGCTGAAATTGTCGTTGCCCACGGTACCCGTGACGACGGCCTCTCGAGCCATGAGGCGCTGCCTTTCGAGGTGGTCGGTATTCTGGCCCCGACCGGATCCCCGGTCGATCAGGCAATCTATGTGGGGCTCGAAGCCATCGAAGCCATCCACATCGGCTGGGAGTCCGGCACGCGAGTCGCTGGTTCTGAGCTCGATCAGGCGGATGCAGTCACGGCGGCGCTCGAGGTGGAAGCGATTACCGCGTTCTTCCTGGGGCTCGAGCGTCGCTCGACGGCACTGCAGTTTCAGCGGGCAGTGAACGGCTTTCCCGATGAGCCGCTGACGGCCATCCTGCCGGGCGTCGCCCTCAATGAGCTCTGGCGCCTCTTCGGCAGCGTTGAGCTGGCACTGCTGGCGGTGGCCGTGCTCACGGTGGTCACCGGCCTGATTGGCATGGTTGTCGGATTGCTCTCGACGCTGAGCGAGCGACGCCGGGAGATGGCTGTGCTTCGGGCTCTCGGAGCGCATCCGCTGGACCTCTGTTCGCTGCTTCTTTTCGAGTCGGCGCTGATTGCGCTGGCCGGAGCGCTGATTGGCTACGGTCTGCTGACCCTGGGCCTCGCCGTCGCCAATCCGCTGCTGGCCACCGATTTCGGTGTGAGCTTCAGCACCGGGCTGCCCACGGCGCGAGAGGGTCTGCTGCTGGGTGCCGTCGTCACGCTTGCGCTCGTTGCCGCCCTGTTGCCCGCCTGGCAGGCCTATCGCCTGTCCCTGCGAGACGGCCTCCATGCGGGCGTGTGAGCGATGACCTTTGTCCTTGCCTCCCTCGCCCTTCTGGCCGGTCCCGCACTCGTTGCCTTTGCCGAGCGTCGTCCCGCCACGCGGGAGACGCTCGACGGCTTTGTCCTGATCACCCTCGCCGGCATTGTTGGCCTGCACATCGTTCCGGAAGCCTGGGAGATGGCGGGTTACTTGAGCATCGTCGTGCTGCTGGCAGGGCTCGCCTTCCCGGTGCTCCTCGAAGCCGTCTACCGGCGGGCCCTCGAACGGGCCCATCTGGTGGTGTTGCTCATTGCGGCGACCGGTCTGGTGATCCACTCCATGCTCGACGGTATCGCGCTGTTGCCCGTGAGCGATGAAGCCGGCATGGAATTCCATCAGCTGGCCGTTGGGGTGATCGTGCATCGGCTGCCGGTGGGCATGGCCATCTGGTGGCTGCTGCGGCCCAAGTTCGGCGCCGCGGTGGCGGCATCGGCTTTTCTGCTCATCATCTTCGGAACCGGGGTGAGCTACACACTCGGAGCCGGCCACGATTTTGCGCCGCTGACGCTGGTGCTCTTCCAGTGTTTCGTTGCGGGTTCGCTCGTCCACGTCGCACTCTTTGGGGTCTCTCACGAGCATGCGCATGGAGCGGTGGATGAATCCGGCCTGGAGGGCGCCCACGTGCATCTCTCCAGTGACGAACAGAAACCCCGGGCTGGCTCCTGGTGGTTTCGCGTCGGCCTGCTGCTCGGCCTGGTCATGGTCTTTCTGCTCCCGCACCACGACTGACGGGCAGCAGCCAGACGGCGATGGACTGACGACTCGATACCCGTCACAACAATTGTCTGACCAGCCTGCAGCGCGGGAAACTCGTGCCGGGCTCAATGGACTAAGTGAGTGACGGCGGCTGTTACGGTCTTCCCCGGCGGTAACTGCCAACCGTCCCTTTATCCCTTGTGAACCCACCCGGGTTCCGCCCGCGCCACCAGCCCCGGTAGCGCAGGGCAACTCCCTCCAGACTACGGGCCCGCTTCGGGCCCGCTTTTTTTGCGGCCGCCACGTGGTAGGCTTGCGCGCTCTTTTTCGAGCCCTGCAGAGTAATGAGCAATCCCTTTGACACCGTTGAGGACGCAATCACCGCGATCAGGAACGGCGAAATGGTGGTGGTCGTCGACGACGACGACCGGGAAAACGAGGGCGACCTGATCATGGCCGCCAGCAAAGCGACCCCGGAGCAGGTCGCGTTCATGATCCGCCATACGAGCGGCATTCTCTGTACGCCCATTCTCGAAGATCAGGCGACGAAGCTGCACCTGGACCCCATGGTGGCCCGCAACGACGCCCCCATGAGCACGGCGTTCACTGTCAGCATCGACTATAAGGATGGCCTGACAACGGGTATCTCAGCCGAAGAGCGGGCCGCCACGGTGCAGGCCCTGACGAGCTCCAACGTCGGCGCCGATGACTTCGTCCGCCCTGGCCACATCTTCCCGCTCGTAGCCCGCCGCGGCGGGGTTCTCGTGCGCTCCGGGCACACGGAAGCCGGGATTGATCTCGCGGTGCTGGCCGGACTGCCGCCCGTGGGGCTGCTGGCGGAGCTCGTCAACGACGACGGCACCGTGCAGCGTCTGCCGCAGCTCATCGAGTTCGCGAAAGCCCACGACATGAAGATCATCTCCATCGCCGATCTCATCGCTTACCGACAGCGTCGCGAGCAGCTCGTCGAGCGGACCATGGAATTCGAAGTGCAGACGCGCATCGGCAAGGCGCGAGCGGTTTCCTACAAGACGCGTTTCGAGGATGCCGAGCACATCGCGCTGGTTTTCGGCGAGCTGGGTGATTCAGTGCCGGTGCGTATTCACCGGGAGAAGCTGCTCGACGATATCTTCGGACCGCAAACCAATCACGAACAGAGCCTGCTCGACGTGTCTCTCGATCGCATCGGGGCTCTGGGCGGCGGGGTGCTCATCTATCTGCGCTCGGGCTTCGTCGGGGTTCCGCTGGAATCGCTGGCGGATCAGAGCAAGGAGGAGACCCGTCGTGCCGAGTGGCTGGAAATCGGCGTTGGCGCACAGATCCTGAGGGATCTCGGGCTGACGAAGATCCGGCTCATTGCCGGGCGCGAGGTGGACTACGTGGGCGTCGAAGGTTTTGGACTGACGCTCGAGTCCACGGAACTGCTCAACGGCTGAGCGGCCTCTCTGGTCAAATCCTCTGCGAGCTTCAGGGAGGTCGGACCGCGTTCCGGGTTGCCCCGGTAGTGGAAGCCGGCGAGCTTTGCATTCTCACCCACGTAGACGATCCGGATATCGCCGGTGCGTGTGCCACAACCCCGGCAGCGTAATCGACGCCGGGTCTGGTCTATCGTAAGGTCGTGACCGAGCTGCTCGGCGAGCTCCCGAATCGGCACGCGCTCCATACGTTCGCAAGGCGTGCAGACGGCGTAGAGCTGAAAGCTCGTCAGCAGATCTCCCAGAGTTTTCATACTGTATAGATATACAGGAGTCGCTTCCGCCGTGCCAGTCTCGAAGGACCCGCTGCCCCTGGCCGTTACGCTTGGCGATCCCGCCGGTATCGGACCGGAGGTGGCGGCGAAGGTCATTGCCGGGTCTGCTGCTGGTGCAGACACTGGCGCACCGTTGCGTCTGATTGGCTCCCGCTGGGCCCTCGAGCAGGGCGCGCGGGCGGCTGGCGTGGCATTGCCGCCAATACCTGATGCAGAAGGCGCGGATGCGCAGGCACCGCTGACACTCCTGGACCTTGGGGATCCTGAAGGCGTTTCCACCAACTTCCGTTTCGGCGCAGTGCAGGCGGACTGCGGGCGGCTTGCGGTGCAGGCCGTAGAAACGGCTGCTGAACTCTGCCTTGCTGGTCGCGTCAGCGCTATGGTCACCTGTCCGATCAACAAGGAAGCCATCCACGCTGCGGGCTACGTTGACGACATCGGCCATCAGGAGATCCTGGCCCGACTGACCGGCGCCGAATGGACGGCAACGATGCTCATGACCCCGGGGCTCCGGGTGGTGCATCTGTCGACGCACAAATCACTCATTGAAGCTGCCCGCTACGTGACCCGCGCGACGGTCCTCGAGAAGCTGCGGCTCATGCAGGCGACGCTCACTGCCTGGGGTCTCTCCCAACCGCGCATCGCCGTGGCGGCGCTCAATCCGCATGGCGGGGAAGGGGGGCTCCTCGGCCGCGAGGAAATCGAAGAGTTGACCCCCGCCGTAGCAGACGCGCAGCGCGAAGGCATCAACGTGACGGGTCCGATCCCGGCCGATTCGATCTTCAATCGAGCCATCGGCGGGGAGTTCGACGTGGTCCTCGCGCTGTATCACGACCAGGGACACATTGCGATCAAGGTCCACGACTTTCATCAGAGCACAACCGCCACCCTCGGCATCCCCTTCGTGCGCACTTCCGTGGACCACGGCACGGCCTTCGATATCGCCGGACGAGGCATCGCCGACCCAAGCGGCCTCAAGGCCGCGATTGCCGCCGCTCACGCGCTCGCCACGGGTCGTCTCGACCAGCTCGCCTGAGTCGGTCGAGCGCCGCTTGCGCCGTTCTGTGGCGCTGGGGCACACTGCCTGACTCACTTTTTTCGAATGACCGATCAAGCATCACAGGGGGATTGAGATGAAGGCTGCCGTATTCCGCGAAGTGAATCAGCCCATGGAAGTGGAGGACATCGAGGTCTCCAAACCGGGTCCGCGGGAGGTGCTGATCCGCACTGCGGCGGCCGGCGTCTGCCACAGCGACCTGCACTTTTTTAACGGGACCTATCCGGGGATCACACCCATGGTGCTCGGCCATGAGAGTGCCGGGATCGTGGAACAGGTTGGCTCCGACGTGCACTACGTGAAGCCGGGTGACCATGTGATCACCTGTCTTTCGGTGTTCTGCGGTCACTGCGAGCACTGTCTTACGGGCCACATGTCCCTGTGTCAGGAGCCGGAAACGCGGCGCGGTCAGGATGATGAGCCCCGGCTCAGCAAGGCCGGCAGTGAGCTGCAGCAGTTCGCGAACCTCGGCTCTTTCGCCGAGTACATGCTCGTCCACGAGCATGCGGTCGCGAAAATCCGCGAGGACATGCCTCTTGACCGGGCAGCCCTGATCGGCTGCGGTGTCACCACCGGAGTCGGTGCGGTCATTCACACGGCGAAGGTCGAACCCGGATCTACCGTTGCCGTCATCGGTTGCGGCGGCGTTGGCCTGTCGTGCATCAATGGCGCCGCCATCGCCGGCGCCAGTCGGGTGATCGCCGTCGACATGGTGGCGAGCAAGCTGGACCTGGCCCGAAAGTTCGGTGCTACCGATGTGGTCAATGGCTCTGACGGCGATCCCGTGGAGCAGGTCAAAGAGCTCACCGGTGGTGGCGTGCACTACTCCTTCGAGGCCATCGGTCTCAAGGTAACCGCCGAGCAGGCCTTCAACATGCTGCTCAACGGGGGCACGGCAACGGTGATCGGCATGATCCCGCCCGGGCACATGGTTTCCCTGCACGGTCCCGATTTCCTCTTCGAGAAGAAGATTCAGGGCTCCTTCATGGGCTCCAACCGCTTCCGGGTAGACATGCCGCGCTTCGTCGAGCTCTATCTGCAGGGCAAACTGCATCTCGACGATCTGGTATCGAGCCACATCAAGCTTTCGGACATCAACGATGCCTTCAAGCAGCTCGAAACCGGTGAGATCGCGCGCAACGTGATCATGTTCGACTGATGCGCTGGCTGTCCTTCGCAGCCGACGGTCGCGAGAGCTTCGGCTATGTCACCAGCGACGGTGCCGGGGTCGTCGATGTGGGGGCGAAGAGCGGTCTTCCGGATCTGAAGACGGCCATTGCAGAAGGGCTCGTCTCGGGCGGTGCCAGTCACGGTGACGAAGCAGACCTGGCCCTTGCGGCGCTGACCTACCTGCCCACCATCACCAATCCGGACAAGATTCTCTGCGTGGGCCTCAACTACAAAGCGCATCAGGAAGAAACCGGTCGCGGCGGCGAGGGCTACCCGACCATCTTCGTGCGTTTTGCGGCCGCGCAGATGGGGCATGAGGCGCCGATGATCCGGCCGGAAGAGTCGGCGACCCTCGATTTCGAAGGCGAGATCGCCATGATCATCGGCACCGGCGGGCGCCGGATCAGCCGCGAAGCCGCGCTGGATCACGTCATCGGCTTCGGCATCTACAACGACGGCAGCGTGCGCGAGTGGCAGCGGCAGACCTCGCAGTTCACACCGGGCAAAAACTTCGCCAGTACCGGTGGCTTCGGGCCCTGGATGATGACGCTGGATGAGATCGGCGATCTCGATGCCATGGAAATCACCACGCGCCTGAACGGGGAGGTCATGCAGAACGCCACGGCCGATCTGCTCGTGCACGGTTTTGCCGAGCTCATCGAATACTGCTCCACCTTCGTGGAACTCGTCCCCGGCGACGTCATCGTCACCGGGACCCCGGGTGGCGTCGGGTCGGCGCGTAAACCCCCGGTATTCATGGATGAGGGGGATCGGATCGAAATTGAGGTGAAGCCCATCGGCACGCTTTCCAACCCGGTCGTCGTCGGCTGAGTCGGCGGCGCAGATCATGAAGTTCGGGATCGGCCAGCCGGTACCCCGCCTGGAGGATCCGCGGCTCGTCACCGGCCGTGGTGCCTTCACCGATGATGTCAATTTTCCCGGTCAGCTCTACCTGGCCATGGTCCGGTCGCCCTATGCCCACGGTACCCTCACGGCCATCGATCTCGACGCCGCGCTTGCGCATCCGGGGGTGATTGCCGTCTACACGGCGGCCGATCTCGAAGCGCTTGGTGGCATGCCCTGCCGGGCGGTGCTCAAGGATCGCAGCGGCGAATCCTGTTTCATTCCCAAACGGCCGCTCCTCGCCGAAGGACGGGTGCGTTTCGTCGGCGAGCCGATTGCCGCGGTGGTGGCCGAGACCCGACAGCAGGCCCGGGATGCGGCGGAACTCGTGCTCGCTGAGATTGACGACCTGCCGGCCGTTGTTGCCCTCGAGGAGGCGGTAAGTCCGGATGCGACAGTGCTGCATGAGTCCCGCGGCTCGAACCTCGCCATCCACTACGAGAACGGTGACGAAGCCGCATGGGCCTCTGCGCTGGCAGCAGCCAGCCATCGGATCCAGGTCGCCCTCGTCAACAACCGGGTGGCCCCGAGTCCCCTCGAGCCAAGGGCCTGCGTGGGTCGCTATGAGAATGGCGCCTTCGAATTGCACAACCCCAGTCAGGGCGCTTTCGCGCAACAGGGGGTGCTGGCCAAGGCGATATTCAAGGTGCCGCCGGAGCAGGTGCGGGTAATCTCCGGGGACACAGGCGGCGGCTTCGGCATCCGCGGTGAGGTGCATCCGGAAGCCGCGCTGTGTCTTTTTGCGGCCCGTGCCCTTGGCCGCCCCGTGAAATGGCACGGCGACCGGTCGGAGATGTTCCTCACGGATTCGCACGGCAGGGACAACCTCACGGAAGCGGAGCTGGCGCTCGATGACGACGGTCGGGTGCTGGGGCTGCGCATCGAAACGCTGGCGAACCTCGGCGCCTACTGTTCCGCCGTCGGTCCCTTCGTGCCGACCATGGCCGGGGGGCGCATTACCGGCACGGTTTATCGGATCCCGGCGCTGTATCACTCCGTGCGCTGCCTGTTCACCAACACCATGCCCGTTGCCGCTTACCGCGGCGCCGGTCGGCCGGAGTCCTGCTACGTCATGGAGCGGCTCATGGACGAGGCAGCCCGACAGCTGGGGTTGTCCCGGGAGGAGGTCCGCCGGCGCAATTTCATCAATCCGGAAGACATGCCTTACGAGAATCATTCCGGCGTCAGTATTGAAAGCGGCAACTTTGCCGAGACCATGGACCTCGCCCTGGAGCGGGCCGACTGGCCCGACTTCGAGAACCGGCGTGAGGCCGCTCGCCAGGGCGGCCGCCTGCGGGGTATCGGTCTCGGTTATTACGTCGAATCCTCCGGAGGTGGTCCTGAAGAGGAAGCACGGGTCACCATCGCCGAAGACGGCAGCGCTGAAGTTGTGGTTGGAACCTACTCCCACGGGCAGGGTCACGAAACCACCTTTGCGCAGATCCTCAACGATACCTTCGGCATCGAGTTCGACCGCATCCGCTTCGTGCAGGGCGACACCGCAGAAGTGAAGTTCGGTGGTGGTACCGGGGGTTCCCGCTCGTCGCAGATGGGCGGTATCGCCGTGAAGCAGGCCGGCGAGGCGGTGATCGAGCGCGGGCGTGGTATTGCGGCGGAGCTCATGCAGGCGGAACCGGCACGCGTCCGCTACGAAGCGGCCGTCTATCGACTGGAAGACGGAACCGCGGAAGTTGCTCTCGCGGAGGTGGCCCGCGCTGCCGGTACGGACCAGTTTGAGAGTCAGGGGCTCGTCGACACCGTGCGCTACGACCGGGGCGGCGGCTATACCTTTCCGAACGGCTGTCACGTCGCAGAGATCGAGATTGATCCGGGCACCGGTCAGCTCACCGTCGAGAGGTACACGGCGGTGGATGACTGCGGGCGCGTATTGAATCCGCTTCTCGCCGCCGGGCAGGTGCACGGGGGCGTGGTCCAGGGACTGGGGCAGGCGCTCCTGGAAGACATCGTTTATGACGAGAGCGGTCAGCTCATCACCGGGTCCTTTCTCGACTACGCCATTCCCTTCGCACCCTCGATGCCAGACGTCGATGTGTCCTTCAACGAGGTGCTGGATCCGAACAATGAGCTCGGCGTGAAAGGTATTGGTGAGGGAGGGGCCTGCGGGGCACCTCCGGCCCTGGTCAGCGCGGTCCTCGACGCGCTCAGAGATCGGGGGATCACCAGCATCGATATGCCGATTACGCCGGAAAAACTCTGGCGGGCGCTACAAAATTAGACAAAATCTAGACTTCTCTCGCTGACAAGCACTGTTCCGAGAAAATTTACGCCGTTTTCATGGCGTTTCGCCTAACTTGCGCGTCATGAAAACACCTAATAGTAGAAAAATACTAGACATTCACTGTGCGCGGCGAGTCCTGCTGGCAGCCGCCGCCATCGCTGCTGTGCTACCCGGCATAGCCAGTGCAGACGCGGACGAAGGTGCGCGCCTCGCCTTCAAGTACCACTGCGTGACCTGTCACGGGCAGAAGGGAGTGGCGAACTCAGACCGCTATCCGAATATCGCCGGCCAGAACGTGGCCTACCTGGTCAGCCGCCTGCGCTACTTCCGCGAAGGCGAGGAACCGGGCAATCAGATGAACGGCCAGGCAGCGCCACTCTCCGATGAGCAGATTCAGCAGCTCGCCGAATACTTCAACCAGCCCGGCTAAGGAGTAATGCAGTGAATCCTCGACTACCCGGACTCTTACTGCTCGCGGCCCTGCTCATGGGTTGCGGGGAGGCTCCTCTCGACAGCGAAGCCCTCGTGCAGGAGAAAGGCTGCGTGGCTTGCCACGGCGTGCAGGGCGTGGCGATAGCGCCTCTTTATCCGAACCTGAACAAGCAATGGGAGGGTTATCTGCGCAAGCAGCTCCTTGCCTATCGGAGCGGCAAGCGCAAGAACGCGGTCATGAACGGTTTTGCCGCGGAGCTGACCGACGAAGAAATCCGAGCGCTGGCCCGGCACTACGGATCCTGAGGATCCCGCGCTCCGAGGGCGTGTGCTTGAAATGAGCGTCGACGAACAGGCAATACGCATGGCCGTAATCGGTGCCGGATTGAGCGGCCTGGCCTGTGCCAGGTCGCTTAAGGAAGCCGGTTGCCAGGTTACGGTCGTCGAAAAGAGCGGCGACATTGGCGGCCGGCTGGCCGCGCGGCGTCGTGGCGGTGGTGTCTGGCATCACGGCGCACCCGCCGTCAGCGCCCGGTCCACCGCTTTCAGGCAGTTCCTCACCACGCAGATCGGGTCAGGCTTCGCCCGGAGCTTGAGCGCCAGTACCCGCGAGATCGTTGCCGCTGGCCGGCCGGATATGCGCGAGTTGCCCAGAGCGCTCGCGCAGGGTCTCGATCTCCGGTTCGGGCTGGAGGTGACGAGGCTGCAACGAACAGGCGACTGCTGGCACCTTCATACAGGAGAGGGGACCATCGTTGGTCCTTTCGATGGCGTCCTGACGACCATCCCCGCCCCGCAGTTGTGGAGGCTGCTTCAGCGTAGTGGTCTCGAACTGCCGTCGGGCCTAGCTGACGTTGTGATGGCACCGCGCTGGACGCTGCTCGTGGGCTTCGAACAGAGCCCGCCAAGGTGGCAACCAACCGATCATCGCTTAGACGGTTTCGAGACGATGCCGGTGCGGCCCTCTGCGCAGCTCCCGGACTGTTTTGTGATCCATGCCAGTGCGGACTGGAGTCGGCGCCATCTGGAGTTGTCGCGTGCAGAAGCGGCATCCCGGCTCACTCGCCTCATGGCTGAGGATCCGCAGGCTCGGACCTGGCTCAGGGGGGCGGCGCTCGTGAAGGCGCACCGCTGGCGCTATGCGCTCACGGAAGTGCCCCTCGGGGCGGCCTTTCACTTCGACGATGGCCAGCGCTTTGGATTCACCGGCGACTGGTGTTCCGGGGATACGGCAGAAGCCGCTTATCTCAACGGGCTGGCGCTCACTGAAGCGGTCTTGCAGGCGGTGCCGGGTTGCCGTCTGTCGGAAGCGAGGGCCGAGGCGCATGGTTGAAGCGGGGCTGCTGCGTGAAGAGACGCCAGATCTGGGACGACCGGCGGCTGCATGGGCATTATGTGCGTACGGATTTCCAGGGTATGCGGATCGGCGACGCCGCTTACCCTCGCAGTTTCTATCTGCCGGCGGGCTTCGGCGCCGACGAGGGCTGAAGTAACGGAGGGCGTCAGGCGCTGCCGTTCTCTGCGGCGGCCGGATACACCACGTCCTGCTCCGTGAGGGGCCGTGCCCAGGCGGCAAACTCCAGCTGCGTCCCATCCGGGTCTTTGAAGTAGATGGAGCGGACGAAGGTCGACGGAGAGATGTCGTCACTGACGCCGCTCTCGCTGTCGTCGTGATTCACCACTTCTGTCACCTCAATGCCCAGGGCAGCGAGCTTCTGCTGATAATCGTCGATCTTCTCCGGCGCCACGTTGAAGGCCACGTGATTCATGGTGCCCGGCACGGCGGAAATGCGCCGCAGCTCCTTTGGCGGTACCGCCTCGGGCCCGCCCGGAAACCAGAAGAAAGCCAGCTGATCGCCACCGCCGCAATCGAAGAAGTAGTGTTTGCCGCGTCCTTCGGCCAGCTCGATGGTTTTGGTCAGAGGCATACCGAGGACGTTCTGATAGAAGTCCACGGTCCGATCCATGTCCTCACAGACCAGGGCCAGATGGTTGATGCCCAGATACTCGAAATCTGCCATGACGTGCTTCCCCCGAGGTTGCGTTGGTCAGAGCTTACCGAGTTTTTCGCCCGGAGGTCAGCAGGCTGTCTGATCCCCGATCATCGCTCATTCCAGTTGAAAAAAGACGAGCACGACGATGCCGATCACCGACGCGTAGCCGAGGGGGAACGCCCAGCGGCAGAGCCGATCGAGCTTCAGGCTCTCGGCTTTGCGGTCGTTCTCCTCGAGTTTGCCCGTGATAACGGTGAGCACGACGCCCGCCGCCAGCATCAGGAACGTTGCCAGGATGAATCCGTCGATGAGCGTCAGGTAAGCGATGCGGGGCACGTTTTCCTGGATCACCAGATAGTAGGCGACGACGCTCAGAATCCCGATGAAGGTGATGTTGATGCGATCCGAGGTGGATTCGCGGTCGAGCCAGAACACGATCCAGGTCAGGGACACCAGGAGCATCATCGGAAATACGATGCTGGTGAGAATGTGCATCGGCTGGCGGGTGAGGTGCACGGTGACAACGAACTCCGACAAGGTCTCTCGCACGTCGTCAAAGTAAGCGATCTCCACCGCCCGCTCGTTCAAGGACACGGGGCCACGAGTCCATTCGGCGATGCCGAGATTCTGCTGCCAGGTTCCGGCAAGCCTGTCGTCCGGGACCAGGACCAGTTCCTCCCGCTGGTACACGAAGGGATGAAAGAAGATCTCGAGTTCCTGGACGTCGAAAGGGAAGCGACGGAGCTGCATGGGTGTTTCCACCTTTGCCGAGAAGGTCTCGTAGTAAGCGACGGTGCCGTCGGGCCAGACCCCGATGGCGACGTTGGTTTTGGTTCTATCACCGATGCCGTTGGCGAGGGTCATGTGTGGACGCCAGCCGGGAAACTCCTCCTTGACGGAAAAGTCTCCCTGGTAGAGCACCTCCGGGGTTCGGCTGTGGTTCACGTCCGGGACGTCACTCGTGTCCTCGTAGACCAGCCGCGGGTCCTCCCAGAAAAGATAGATGGCGCCTTCGAACTCCAGGGTCTCTTCCCGTTCGCGCACGGCGTTGATGTCGATGAGGTTGAAGCCCATGCGTACTTCCACCGGCAGCGGTTTTGGCGGGTGGTTGCGTTCCAGCTCCGCCGTTTGCGCCAGGGACAGGTTTGCGCAGATCAGCAGCAGCGCCGCCAGGCCCTGACGGCATCGGACCCGATTGCCCGCAAAGCAGTAGCGGCGCTTCAAGCCTCGTTAACCGCCCCAGGCCGGCCGACCGCGCCAGAGACCATGTTGCGGAGTTCCTTCGTGGACGGCTGGGTCGGTTTGCGCCCACGGGTCAGGTTGAAGGGTTCCGTATCGATGTCTTCGAGCTCGATCTCCCGATTCAGCACGGCCGCCTTCCAGGCTTCCTGCTCCGCGTGCCGATCGTGAAACTCCGGCATGACCTCTTTCGCGAAAAGCTCGAGACTCGCGCAGATGTCCTCGTGGGTGTTCTTGCCGGCCTGATTGAGCAGGATCACCTGATCGACGTTGGCCGCCTCGAGTTCCTTCAGACGTTCGCGGATCGTATCCGGGGAGCCGATGAGCTCGCTGCCGCTGCGACGGCTGCCTTCCGGCGTCTGCTTCCATTCCTGGTAGCGCTCCCAGAAGTTCACGGCACCGGGTTCGAAGGGCCCTTCCTTGCCGTAGAGCTGCAGGGCGAACTGGAAGAAGGTCCAGCCCTCCGCCTTTTCCCAGGCTTCCTCATCGGTTTCCGCGCACATGAAGCCGCCGACCACCGCGATGTTCGGGTTCGTCTGGTAGTCCGTGAGGGTCTCGAGATGATTCAGGTACGTGTTGTAGTAGGCGTTCACCCAGGCGCGGGCGGCGGCGAGGTCCACGAACTTGAAGCACAGCGCGCCCATGCCGCGGTGCGCCGAGTACTTGATCGTGTCGAGCTGCGAGCAGGCCACCCAGAGCGGTGGGTGCGGCTTCTGATACGGTTTCGGAATCACGGCGCGGAGCGGAAACTTGAAATACTCGCCGTCGTACTCCCAGCCGTGGTTGTAGAACATCGGCAGCACACAGCGGACGGCGTCCTCCCAGACGTCACGCTTGTCGCGGAACTTCAGGTTGAACGGGTGCAGCTCCGTGACCGATGAGCCTTCGCCGAGACCGAGCTCGACACGGCCGTCGGAGATGAGGTCGAGGGTGGCGACCTTCTCGGCGACGCGGGCCGGATGATTCGTGGTGAGCTGAATGATGCCGTGGCCGAGGCGGATGTTTTTCGTCCGCTGGCTGGCCGCGGCAAGGAACACCTCCGGTGCGGACGAGTGCGAGTACTCCTCGAGGAAGTGGTGCTCCACCTCCCAGGCGTAGTCGAAGCCGAGCTCGTCGGCGAGCTGAATCTGCTCGAGCGAATTCTTGAGCAGCTGATGTTCGCTGAACTCGTCCCAGCCGCGCGGCAGCTGATGTTCGTAGAAAATGCCGAACTTCATAAGACCTCCCTGCTTCCCCTGGTGGGAAGTAACCCTCGAGGAAAGTCTGGCACAGATCCGGAGTGCAAGCGAAATCGTGTACGCCGAGGCTGATTTGAAGCAACCGGCAGAGCGCGGAGCGCCCTGCAGGCGGCTCCTTGCGTCAGCTCACGTTCGTTTTCGAGAAGGTCCCGTGGGGGACCTGCGCCCAGGCGCGCTCGTGCAGGTAGTAAATGGCGATCTTCGCAAAGACCTCGATGAAGCCGATGGAGAGTGCAGCAGACACATCGCCGGTGATAAACCAGGCGATCACCACGGTCGTCAGCGTTGCCAGGAACCGCCAGGTCACTCCTTTCAGGAGGCTGCGGACCCTGGAGTCCTGTACATCGTGGTCGAGCGGATCATGCGCCTGCTTCCAGGGCCTCGAGCACCTTCGCCGGATGGTCGGCGGCGCGGCTGACGCGCTTCCAGTGCTTCACGACCTTGCCGGTGGGGCCGATCCATACGGTCGAGCGGATCACACCCGTGGTCTTCTTGCCGTACATCATTTTCTCGCCGTAGGCGCCGTACTTCTCCATGACCTTCCGGTCCGGGTCGGACAGCAGCGTGAAAGGCAGATCGTATTTGCCGACGAAGGCCTCGTGGCTCTCGGCGTCGTCGGGGGAAATGCCGAGCACCACAGCACCCGTATTTTTAATCTCACCGTGCAGATCGCGAAAACCGCAGGCTTCCTTCGTGCAGCCGGGGGTATCGTCTTTCGGGTAGAAATAGACAATCACGTTCTGGCCGCGCAGATCCTTGAGGGCGACCTTGTTGCCGTCGGTGTCTTTCAGGGTGAATAGCGGGGCGGCTTTGCCTTCTTCGATCATGCTGCGCTCGTGTCCTCAAAGTCTTGAAGGCGCGGCAAGTTACACGACGGCTTCGGCACTGGCCACGGCTGCCTTGTAACGATTGTCTCTATGCTGATTCCGCTGTCGTTTCCGTTCTTCGAACCCCTCTGGCATAGTCGATGACTTGCGCTCTTTCAGAAGGGGGGAGGGGAGCATGGCAACCTATCCGGTGATCTCAGCGGACTCGCACATCACCGAGCATCCAGACACCTATCGAGCCCACATCGACGCCCGCTATCGGGACAAAGCGCCGCGCATGGTCGATGGTGGCGAAAAAGGAGATCTGTTCGTCATTGACGGCATGAGCCGGCCCATCGCCATGGGGCTCGTGGCCGCGGCAGGGAAACCCCCCGAGGAGATCACCACCGCCGGTGTGCGTTTCGACGAACTGCACCGGGGCGGTTGGGATCCGACGGCGCGCCTCGCCGAACAGGATCAGGACGGGGTCGCGGCAGAGATCATCTATCCCACCGTCGGCATGCTGCTCTGCAATCACGCAGACTTCGATTACAAAAAGGCCTGCTTCGACGCCTACAACCGCTGGATCTCCGAGTACTGTGCCCACGACGAGGCGCGACTGCTCGGCTGCGGACAGACCGCCATGCGCACGCCGGAGGAAGGCGTTGCCGATCTGCACGCCATCAAGGCGCTGGGACTCCGCGGGGTGATGATGCCGGGCGATCCGGCCATCGAGGACTACGACAGCGAGATCTACAACCCGGTCTGGGAAGCGGCCATCGAGCTCGGGCTGCCGCTGTCTTTCCATATCCTCACCACCCGCAGCGACGCGCCCGTGCGCGGCCCGCGCATCAACAGTTTCCTGTCCATCATCCGCGGCAACCAGGACATCATGGGCACGCTCATCTTCGGCGGCGTCTTCGAACGCTATCCGGCGCTGCGCGTCGTCTGCGTGGAAGCCGATGCCGGGTGGGTGCCGCACTACATGTACCGCATGGACCACGCCTACAAGCGCCACCGCAACTGGCTCGCCCCCGGCGTCGAGCTCTCGCGGCTGCCTTCCGAGTACTTCTCGGAGCACATCTATACGACCTTTCAGGACGACTGGGTGGCTTTCCGCATGGCCAACGACATGAACTGGCGGCGGCTCATGTGGGCCAACGACTTCCCGCACAGCGACTCCACCTGGCCCTGGTCCCAGGCCATGCTCGAAGAGCAGACGAAACATCTGAGCGCCGAGCAGACCCGGGCCATCCTCTGCGACAACGTCGCCGACCTTTACCACATTGACCTCGACACACTGGGAGCCAACGCAGCATGACCACTACCGGCGCCGATCTGATCGCGAAGGGCCTCGCCGCCCATGGCGTGGAGCACGTTTTCGCCATCGTCAGCATTCACAACATGCCGATTCTCGACGCCATCAACCGGCTCGGGGAGACGAAGATCATCGACGTGCGCCATGAGCAGGCCGGCACTCATGCGGCGGACGGCTACGCCCGGGCATCCGGACGCATGGGGGTGATGATTGCGAGCACGGGACCCGGCACAACCAACACGGTCACCGGGCTCTACGAAGCGCAGTACGCCTCGTCGCCGGTGCTGGTGATCACCGGGCAGGCGGAAACGGCCTTCTATGGCAAAGGTCTTTCCTACGTCCACGAAGCCGAGAATCAGGTACCGATGCTGGCGAGCGTCTGCCGGCGGGTGGAGAGCCCGCGGCACATCGATCAGCTGGCGGAATCCTTCGAGCGGGTGGTTGCCGACATGCACACCGGTCGGCGTGCGCCCGGGGCGCTCGAGATCCCCATCGATCTTCAGTATGCCGATGCACCAGAACACACCTTTGCCGCGCTCCCGGAACGGGCGTTTGCGCCGGAACCGGCTGCGCTCGAGCAGGCGCTTACGAAATTGAACGGCGCGACCCGGCGGATCATCGTTGCCGGCGGGGGCGTCATTGCTGCGGGCGCCGGTGAGCAGCTCAGAGCCCTGGCCGAGCGCCTCGACGCGCCGGTGCTCACGACCGTCGATGGACGCGGTGCGATCCCTGAGGACCATCCGCTCTGCGTGGGTAACTACTACACCAGTGCCGGGATGTATCAGGCTGTTGCCGGCGCCGACCTGACGCTAGCCATCGGCACCAAGTTTGCGGTGGGTGTTGATGGTAACCAGGCACGCCTCACGCCTCCGGGGGAACTCGTGCAGATCGACATCGACCCGAACATGGTTGGCCGCACGCACCATGCACACGTCGGGGTAGTCGCTGATGCGGGAGTCGCCCTCGATGCGCTCCTTGCCGGCACCAGCGAGGTCTCCGGCAACGACGCACAGTTCAATCAGACGGTCTGGGAAGCCCGTGACGGCGTCCACGGCGCCATGCGCAAGCGCCTCGGCCCGGATTACGCGGAACTCATGGACATCATGCGGGCGAAGCTCCCGCGGGACGGCCTCTGGTGCCGGGATTCGACGATTGCCGCCTACAACTTCGGCAACCAGCTCTTTCCGGTCTACGAGCCGCGCACCTCGGTGAATCCCTCTTCCGGCGCCATTGGTCCGGGTCTCCCCTTTGCCGTCGGTGCTGCGATCGGCACGGGCAAGCGCGGCATTCTCATCAATGGGGACGGCGGCTTCATGTTTCACGCCACGGAACTCGCCACCGCCGCCCAGTATCAGGTGCCCATCGTCGTCTGCGTGTTCAATGACGGCGGCTATGGGGTCCTGCGCTGGCTTCAGGACACGCGCTTCGGCCGCGTCAACGAAACGGACCTCGGCAAAATGGACTTCGCCGCCATGGCCGGGAGCATGGGGGTGCCCGGGGAGCGCGTGAAGAGCGTTGCGGAGTTCGAGGCGGCCCTCGAGACGGGGCTCAATACGGCGGGTCCCTATCTCATCGACGTGGACATGGAGCACTTCGCGCCCATGGAGATTTCCATCATGCCGAAGAAGAAGCCGATCGAGGCCTGACCGCGGTGAGTGAAGCGGAGGCCAATCACTACGGTTTCACGCTGCCCGAAGAGCTCGTGCTGCTCCGGGAGCAGATCCGCCGCTTCATGCGCGAGGAAGTCAAACCGATCGAAGACAAGCTGCCCCACGATGCCACGGGCTGCTCGTCCGAAGACAAGGCCTATCTGAAAGGTCTCGCCGAGAAGATGGGCCTCACGCGGTTGACGGTTCCCGAGGAGTACGGCGGCAATCCGGTCAGCGCCATGGCCCGGGTAATCATTGCCGAGGAATCCGCCAAGTGCCGTCTCGGTGGCTACGCCCCGGCCCTTGGTGCCTTCGGTGGAGGGCCGCCGAACATCATCTGGGGTGGCACGGCGGCGCAGATCGAGCAGTACGGCATTCCCTGCGTAGAGGGGAAGAAGCGTGCCTTTGTGGCGATCACGGAGCCGACCGGTGGCTCCGACCCGCGCAACAACATCACTACCCGGGCAACGAAGCAGGGTGACAAGTGGCTGCTGACCGGGCGCAAGATGTGGATCACCGGCGCTCGGGGAGCGGACTTCGGCATCATCTTCGCGCGCACGAGCGACGGCGGTGACGGACAGCCGCCGCAAATCACGGCGTTTATCGTCGAACCGGAGTTTCCGGGCATCGAGTTCAACGAAATCGGGGTGATCCGGGCCCTGTCTCCTTACGAGATCGTCCTCGACAACTGCGAGGTGCCGGAAGAGAACGTGCTCGGTGAGGTCGGCCGCGGCTTCGGGGTGGCCCAGCGCTGGCTCGTGGATGCGCGTATACCCTATGCCGCCGGCTGCATTGGTATGGCTCAGGAAGCCCTCGACATGGCCTGCGGCTGGGTGAAGCAGCGCCCGACCCGGGGGGGCATGCTGGCGGACAAGCAGGCCATGCAGTGGATGATTGCGGACTCCGAGGTGGAACTCCGGGCGGCACGCATGCTCGTCTACGATGCCGCCTCCAAGGTGGACCAGGGACTGCCCGGCAAGGTGGATGCGTCCATCTGCAAACTCTATGGCACGGAAACCGCCGGCCGCGTTGTCGACCGCGCGATCCAGATGTTCGGCGGCATGGGCGTGGCGAAGGAGATGCCGCTCGAGCGCTGGTATCGCGAGCTCCGGGTGAAGCGGATCGGCGAAGGCCCTTCAGAGGTACACCGTATGGTCATCGCCCGCGACAAGCTGCGGAACACCGACGGGGGCGTCTACTTCGGCTGAGGCACCCGGCGCCGCTCACGCCGACCCACCCTCAAGAACCGCGATCCTGCGCCGATAGGTCGGGGTGGTCCCCGCTCCCCCATCGGGCCCCAGGCCCATGGAGAGCGCTGCCGCTGGGCTCTAGAATGCGCCATGAGGACCTTTCAACGATCTGAAAAGGAATTGGATCCATGTCGACCGCTGCACCGGACGCCGACGCCGTCGAGACCTACCTGAGCGCGCTGCAGCGACAGATTGCCCTGCGCTTGCCGGAACCGGAGCGGGATCTGGTCTGCGAATTCGCCCGCCTGTCCTTCGAGCGCGTTGCCGCTGCAGACATCGTCGATCGCAGCGCCGACGACGATGCTTCGGCGACGATCGATAGCTGGAAACGCTTCCAGCGTCGCGATACCGACGCGGTGCAGATCGACGTCACGAATCCCGTACACGCCCGGGATGGCTGGCAATCCCGACACACGACGGTCTGGATCATGATCCGGGATATGCCCTTCGTGGTGGACTCCACGCTCCTGGCTCTCTCGCAGAACGGACAGATCACGCATTACCTCAACAATGTCGTCTTCGGCGTCGACCGCGCCGACGATGGCTCGATCACGGCGCTGAGCACCGACATCAACCACCCGAATCGCGAGCTGCTGTTCTATGCGGAAGTCGATCGCCTCGCCGACGCGGATCTCCCGGGTCTGAAAAGCCGCCTCGAAGAGATGATCTCCGATCTCACGGCGGCGGTCGGTGACTTCAGCGCCATGAAGGCGAAGCTTGCGGAGGTTGTGGAGGCCACGCGGGCGGCGGCGCCGTCGCCGGAAGACGTCGAGGAATCTCTGGCCTTTCTCGAGTGGCTTGCGCACGACAACTTCACCTTTCTCGGCTTCCGCGAATTCGAGTACGCCGGGGACTGCATCCGGCAGGTCGGCGATCCCCTCGGGGTGTTACGGCGTCGGGGCCGGGCGAGCGAGCGCAAGCTGTCGGAACAGCCGGAACGCACCCGGAGCTTCCTCCTCGAGCCGACGGTGCTGACCTTCTCGAAAAGCGGCACCCGATCCCGGGTGCATCGCCCCGCCTATCCGGACTATGTCGGCATCAAACGTTTTGATGACGACGGCAAGGTGATCGGCGAGTACGGCTTCCTCGGCCTCTACACCTCCCGCGTTTACCGGCAGGATCCCTGGGAGATCCCCGTGGTGCGGCGTAAGGTGGCGGACGTCATGAGCCGCTCCGGTTTCGACCCCGGCGGCTTCGACGGCAAGGTGCTCGCGCACCTCCTGGCGACCTATCCCCGGGACGAACTCTTTCAGATCGATGCGGACGAGTTGCTCGAGAACAGCGTCTCGATCACGAACATTCATGAGCGGCGGCTCATTCGCATCTTCACCCGGGTCGAACGCTACGGTCTGTTCGTCAACTGCATGGTTTATCTGCCCCGGGATCTCTTCAACACCCATGCGCGCATGCGCATTGAACGGCTGCTGCGAACGACCTTCGAGGCGGAAGACCTCGACTACGACATCCATCTCTCCGAGTCGATTCAGCTCCGCCTGCAGTACACGATCCGCATCCGGCCGGGGTCGGAGGTGGCCTTCGACCCCGCGCAGCTCGAGCGGCAGATCAGCGAACTCATCAGCGACTGGAACACGGAGCTCGGGGCGGCCTTTCTGGTGGCTTTTGGCGAGGCGCGCGGCCGCAAGTATCAGCGCGACTACGCCGATGCCTTCCAGGCGGGCTATCGGGAGCGCTACAGCCCCCGGGCGGCAGCCGACGACGTGGCGAGCATCGAGCAGCTGTCGACTGCGCATCCGCTGCTTACCCGCTTCTACCACCTGCCGGAAGACGCCGATGACCGGCTGCGCCTGAAGGTCTTTCACCTGGGCGGTCCGCTGCCGCTGTCCGATCTCATCTCCAAGCTCGAGAACATGGGGCTCGTGGTCATCGAAGAGTCGCCCCATCGCGTGCAGAAGGCCTCCGGTGAACTGGTCTCGATTCACGATTTTCTGCTCATCTATCAGGAAAGAATCGACCTGGTGGAAGTGGGTCCGCGCTTCAACGAGGCCTTCGAGAGGGTCTGGACCGGACAGGTGGAGGATGACGGCTTCAACCGGCTGGTCCTGTCGGCCGGTCTGAGCTGGCGCCAGGTGACCGTACTGCGGGCCTATGCCCGCTACCTGCAGCAGATCCGCTTCGGCTTCAGCCAGCCGTTCATCAGCGACACGCTGGTGACGCACTCACCGATCTCCAGACTGCTGCTGCGCTGCTTCGAAGCACGCTTCCAGGTGGAAGCCGGTCAGAACAATGCGCCGAAACTGCAGGCGCAGATTCTTGGCGCCCTCGAAGAGGTGGCGCTGTTGAACGAAGACCGGATCCTGCGACGGATTCTGGATCTCATCAACGCCACGAAGCGGACCAACTACTTCCGCTTCGACGACGGTGCACCGCGCCCCTTCTTATCCTTCAAGCTGACCCCTGCGGAGATCCCCGACATGCCGCGCCCTCTGCCGGCTTATGAGATTTTCGTCTGCGGGCCGCATTTCGAAGGCGTGCACCTGCGCGGTGGCAACATCGCCCGCGGCGGCTTGCGCTGGTCGGATCGCCTCGAAGACTACCGTACGGAAGTGCTCGGCCTCGTCAAAGCACAGATCGTCAAAAACGGCGTCATCGTGCCGACGGGGGCGAAAGGGGGCTTCGTGCTGAAGGAGATCCGGGGGGAAACTCAGGACGTTGTCGTCTGTTATCGCCAGTTCATCAGCGGGCTGCTGGATCTGACGGACAACCTCGTCGACGGTGCCGTGGTGCCGCCGGAATCGGTGATCCGCTACGACGGCGATGACCCTTACCTGGTGGTTGCGGCCGACAAAGGAACGGCCACTTTTTCCGACGAAGCCAATGCCGTGGCCGCGCAGTACGGCTTCTGGCTCGGAGACGGCTTTGCTTCCGGCGGCTCGAACGGTTACGACCACAAGAAAATGGGCATCACGGCCCGGGGTGCCTGGATTTCCGTGCAGCGGCACTTCCGGGAACTCGGCATCGATGTGCAGACGGAACCGGTCACCGTGCTCGGCATTGGCGACATGGGGGGTGACGTATTCGGGAACGGTATGCTGCTCTCTGAATCGATCCAGCTCGTCGCTGCGTTCAATCACCTGCACATCTTCCTGGATCCGGAGCCGGATCTGCAGGCGAGCTACGCCGAGCGCCAGCGCCTCTTTACCGGACCGAAGTCGAGCTGGGCCGACTACGATACGGCCCTGATTTCCCCGGGTGGCGGCGTTTTTTCGCGGAAGGCGAAATCCATCAAACTCACGAGTGAAATCAGAGCCCGCTTCGACATCAGCGCCGATGCGCTGGCGCCGGACGATCTGATTCACGAGCTGCTGAAAGCGCCCGTCGACCTTATCTGGAACGGCGGCATCGGCACTTACGTGAAAGCCAGCAACGAAACCGACGCGGACGCCGGTGACCGGGCCAACGACCATCTCCGCGTGAACGCCACGGCCCTGCGCGCCCGCGTGTTCGGCGAGGGTGGCAATCTCGGCATCACGCAGCGGGCGCGAATCGAGTTTGCGCTCGCCGGTGGGTCCGTGAACACGGACTTCATCGACAATGCAGCCGGCGTCGACTGCTCGGACCACGAAGTCAACATCAAAGTGGCGCTGGGTCAGCTCGTTGCAGCCGGTGATATGACCGACAAGCAGCGCAACCTGCTGCTCGAGGAGATGACCGACGAAGTGGCGACTCTGGTGCTCGACAACAACCGGCGTCAGACGCGCACCCTGTCGCTGGCCCGGCTCCACGCCGGGACCCGCCAGTCCGAGTACCGACGTTTCATCAGCTTCATGGAGTCGGCAGCAGGGCTGGATCGGGCCCTGGAGTTCCTGCCGAGCGACGAGGAGCTCACCGAACGTCCCGGGCAGCTGCTGACCCGGCCGGAGCTTTCCGTGCTGCTTGCCTACGCCAAGATCCACATCAAGCAGACGCTGGTGGAAACCGACGTCTGTGAAGACGCGGTGATCCTGCGCGAAATCCTCGGTGCGGTGCCGGAGCGACTCCAGGCGCGCTACGAAAACGTGATTCTCAATCACCCGCTGAAGCGCGAGATGGTGGCCAGTCAGGTAGCAAACAGCCTCGTGGACCACATGGGCATTACCTTCGTCGTTCACCTCCTCGAGTTTGTAGGCGGTTCCATGGAAGCCATGGCCCGAGCCTACTACTGCTTTGTGGAAGGGTTCGGGGTTCGCGGCTGGTTCGATGCCATCGAAGCAGAAACGGCAGTGCCGGAGCAGATACGACTCAGCATGCTGCTTGATCTCATCCGTCTTGGCCGCCGGGCGACCCGCTGGATACTCCGGCACCGACGCGATCTCACCAGCGTTCAGGAGTTTGTTGACGGTGCCCGGGACCGGATCGAAACGCTCATCGAGGGCCGTTCGCTATTGATGAGTCACGCGAACAGCGACGACTGGCATGCAGCGGTGGCGGAACTCATCGATGCCGGTGTCGACGATCAGCTGGCCCGACGCACCGCACGGGCGTCGAGACTGGCGGATGCGCTGGCCATCATCGATGCCAGCGATGCCACCGGCGAAGAAGTGGCCGTGGTCGGCGACGTGTTCGTGCGCCTCTCCGATGCGCTGCACACGGATTGGCTCTCCGACCAGCTCGGGGTGCTCGATTCGAGCAGCCACTGGCAGGCCATGGAGCGGGACGCGCTGCTCGATGACGTCATGACCCAGCAGGGGCGGCTTGCTGTCAGCGTCATGGCGGAGGCCGGAGGCGATCTCGATGAATGGCTCGGTCAGCGCGCCGGATTCGTCAACGAATGGCGTCGGGTGATTGGCGATGCGCAGCACGCGCCGCAGCAGGACTTCGCCATGTTTGCGGTGACCTGTCGTAAGCTCGCGGATCTTGGCCGCTACACACTCGGCTGAGCGCGCAACGCGCGACGAGCGCGGCAAAACTCAGGGTTCGTGGCGAGTCCGGATCGCCGCAAGCCCCTCGTCGAGACGAGCCCGGTCCAGCCAGCGGCCGCGGACCATCACCCCGCGAATACTGCGGCTGTGTGTGATGTCCTCGAGCGGATTCTCCTCGAGCCAGATGAGATCAGCGCTGGTGCCGGGTGCCAGGGTGCCGAACTCGTCTTCTGCATCGAAGAAGCGGGCGGCGTTGCGCGTGCCGGTGATCAATGCCTCGCCGGGCGTGAGCCCTGCGGCAACCATCGCCTGCAGCTCCCGGTGCAGAGAAAAGCCGGGCACGTTGAAGATCTGTGGGGCGTCTGAGCCGAGCACGAGTAGAGCACCGCTGTCGTGGAGGTTGAGGAGGATGCGCTTCCTGAGCGCCAGAAAGCGGTTGGCCGTGTTCACCGCGAGATCGCCCCGACGCGCCAGCGCGGCTTCATAGTTCGCCCGGAGCGCCTGTGGCAGATAAGCGTTCTGGGGGCGACTCGTCACGCTGGACGGGTCCTCGCCGAAATTCTCGAGCAGCGTTTCCGTTGGAACGACGGCGGCACCGGCCTCGAGCGTCCATGCCACCACCGCTTCGATGCGGGCTTCGTCCGCCTGGTCCGTGAGGTCGAAGGCGAAGAGACCGCTCGTGTCGTTGCGCAGGTCTGGCACCAGGGCCTGCAGGTAGCCGTCCAGGTGGTCGACGCTCGCCTGACCGCTGGCAAGCGCATGTTCCAGGCCCACCTCCGCCGGTACGTGGCCGGCGAAAGGAATGGCCAGGTCCCGGGCTGTTTCCGCCATGGCGTCGTACTCCGCAAGGCTCAATCCCGGGTGCACTTTGAGGAAGTCGTAGTCCGCCTGGACCTGGGCCTGCACCATGGCTCGCGCCTGTGCCGGGCTCTCGACAGACCTGCCGTTGAAGGAGGGACCAGACGTGTAGAGCCGGGGGCCCAGTACGCGATGAGCCGTCAGATCTTCCCGGAGCCGCAGATGATCCGGGTCTCCGAGCATGCCGCGGATCGTCGTAACGCCGTTGGCGAGATAGAGAAACAACACTTCGTCCCGATAACTTTCGCCGCGAGCTGGCGCCGGGACATGGGCGTGCATCTCCGTGAGTCCCGGCGTCAGAAAACCGCCGCTGAGATTGATGACCTCCGCACCCGCCGGAACCTGAAGATCCCGGCCCAACGCACTGATGCGATCGCCGACAACCAGCAGCTCCCCCGGTACTGCGTCCGGCGCCCCGGTGCTGTTGAGGGTAATGAGCTTGCCGCCAACAAAGTGCACGACGGGGTCGGCGGCAGCCAGCCCCGGCAGCTGCAGCAGCCACAGGATGACGATCAGTGCGAGTGGGCTGCGAGCGCGGTGGGGGAGGGCAGGCATGAGCATCTCCGGCGGCGGGATCCTGAAAAGTCTACTGCGCGACCACTGCGAATCGAAAGCGATCGAGCGCCCCGAGTCGCTCTGATCGGGCGCAAAGCGCGGCCTGATCGAATCTGCTATAACCGGAGGTCGACGAATGACCGGGGTAAGTCGTGAGCAGCACCAACAGCAGCCTGAAGCTCGTCTACAGCGAAGCCGAACTCTATGAAGACCATGAGCCTGCCGCCCTCCATGAACGTGGCGGTGTCCGGCTCCACGGCGGCTTCGATACCGCCGGCCGGTACCTGCCGCCGCGCTCGAAGGGGCGCAGTGAGGCGCTAGCGGCCTGGACGGAGGCGCTTCGAGCCCGTGGTGGCGAGCTCTTTGCCGCCGATGCGTCCCTCCTGACCGGACCGCGGATGCCGAATGTCGCGCAGCAGGCGCTGCTCCTCGGGCACGGCATCGGTCGACCGTTCTGGAATGGCCTGACGGTGACCGGCAAGATCGAAGGCCGTGGGCGGGTGCTCGCCGATATGACGTTTCCGGATCTGCAGGCAGTCATCGTCGAGGACATTTCGACCATGGCCATCGGCCACCTGAACAAGGGGCTCCTCGTCATGCACGGTATCGACGAGGGCGGCGAGCCCGAGAAGGGCATCGGCGGTCACGATGTCATGTGGTTCGTGGCCCGGGACCTGGCCTGCGGTGCAGATGCCTATCCCGACGTCGAGCCGCCGGAGAGCATTTCACGGCCTGAAGCCGGCCAGCGACTCATGCCGGAGCTCCCGCCGGAATACGAAGGTATGCTGAGCTTCCTGATGAATCTGCTGCTGATCGAGTTCCGTGCCGAAATCGGCTTTGCCTCCACGCAGGAGACCCTGCGCAACGGGGAGCTCTTCACAGACCGGCGCGAAGCAGCGGAAGAAGCAGCGGAGATCGTCGGGCGAATCCGTGAGGACGAGCTCATCCACGTGGAATCGCTGCGCCTCTATCTCGGTGAACTCCGGGAGCTCACGCTGAAAACAGTGGACGGCGGCACCATTGCCGGCGCGGACCTCATCGACCGCTTCTGGGATGGTCTCGTGCGCTGGGCCACCGTCGATCAGCCTGCCATCGCCGCGGCCAACCAGTACGAAGTGCTGAAACCCATCATTCTCGAGCACGAGAACGGTGAGCAGATCCTGGCCGAGTTCGACGCACTGTCCGATCTCGCGCGACCGGGAGTAGCCGCCGGCTGAACCTCAGCTGTAGCTCACGCCCATACCGGCGCGCACGTCGTTGTTCACGCCGTAGGGCGCAATCGGGTAGCGCAGCCCGTTCGAGGACAGGCGTGCCAGGCCCTCGATGATCTTCGGCAGATAGTGCGGCGGGAGCGCCATCAGCAGTTCGTCTTCCATGACGCCGCCGTAGCGTCGCTCGGCAAAGCAGGGGATCGAGAGGCTCGGCTCTCCGGTAGCGAGGGCGCGGCCCCAGCTGTCTGCGCAGGCTGATTCCCCGACGCAGCCCCAGTCGAGTTTTTTGTAGCCCGTCCACTGCAGACCATTGATGAACAGGATCATCTGCGCGGGCGTCGCGTAAATCAGGACGATGTCCGGCGGATTCAGCCGGTTGCTGGTCAGTGGACTGACTGCCATTGCCTCGTATTGTCCGTGCGGCACGACGTCCATGGCTTCCTGATGAGCCCGGGCGTCCTCGGCCTCCTGGTACCAGACGCCTTTCATGCGATCTCCGGAGAGCCATTCTTCACTGCGCGGGTGCAGGCCGATGACGGTGCTGCATTGAGCGCCGACGAGATCTTCGGCGGTGATGCCGACGGTCCAGCCGTTCCGCGAGGCCATACCGACGATCTGATCGGTCGTGTGGATGGCGCTCGGCCGGCGGATGCGCGGTACCGCTTCCATATCGGCCGCCGATTCGAAGAGCTTCATGCCGATCGGCGTGGTCCTCAGGCGCAGATACTGGTTGAGTCCGGCGACGATCTCGCCGTAGTCCAGGTTCTCTAGATCGGTGGCGATAACGTCACTCATAGTCGTCTCCTTAAGAAGTCCAGGGTGGCGGCCGACAGCCGGTCCGGCTCGTCGAAGTGCACCATGTGGCCGGAGCCGTCTAACAGAACGAGCTCCGCGTCCGGGAAGCTGGCAACCCGGGCTTCGAGCTCGCCTGGGGCGAAGTCACCGGTCCAGTCGCTGTCTGCGGGCATGGCCCGACGCCAGTACTCGCCCGCATGGGTGCCGGCCACGATCAGCGTCGGGCAGCGGACGAGAGACCAGTAGCGGTCCGCCTCTCCTTCGGAACCGATGAACACGCTCTGCACGCGCTGATCGAAGGCCCAGTTCAGTTCACCGGCAGCGTTTCTGACCGTCCCGTGGCGCGCCAGCGCCAGAGCCCGGTCCGGGTCGAGGCGGGGGTTGTTGGCGAGCAGCCGGCCAGCGGCGAACGCCAGGTCCGGAAGCGGCCGCTGCCGTTCCGGGATGGACAGGGCGCCTTTCAACCGCTCCGCCTCCATGGCCATGGCTGCCGCAGGATCGTCCGGGCGACGTCCATCCGGTGGGCCGAGGCCTTCGACGACGATGGCCGCTTCCACCAGCCCGGGAAAAAGAGCCGCAACCCGGCAGACCAGATGGCCGCCGAGGCTGTGGCCGAAAAGCACCACGGAACGGCCGACGAGCCTGGTGATCACCTGCTCGAGATCGTAGATGAACTGCGGCATCGCATAGCCGCCGGGTTGCTCGGACTGGCCGTGGCCACGGAGGTCCATGAGGTAGACGGGGCGGCTGCGGGCGACGGCCTCCGCCTGAGGCAGCAGGCTCAACGCCACATCCCGCATGCCGTGGACCATCACCATAGGCGCCGGCTCTTCGCCGGCCTGCGCGGTATCGGGCCCGGCGAAGTGATAGGCGTTGAGCTGCACCCCGTTCACAGACAGGCTGCGGCGGCTCGGCTCGGTCATGATCCTCCAAGTCTCCCCCCTGGGGCAGCCGAATATACGGTAGAGGCGGCCTGAGCGTCTAATGAGCTACCATTGGCGGCTGCAGATTCACGGCGGATATCCGGTTCTTGAGCAGAGGGCTCGTTACCTTTCTCGTTTTTCTCGTGCTTCTGGTGGGTGGCTTTGCCGCCGTCACCTGGCTCGTTGGCCCAACGATGATCTCCCTCGCCCTCGATGAGGAGCGGCGCGAGGCGCCCTACTATCTGGTGCACCTCCTCGATGCCCCTGATACCTCAGGCTACTTTCAGCGTTTCGGGCCGCTGCTCCGGGAGGACCAGGGACAGCTGCTCTGGCGGGGCGGACTTCGAGCCCTTCATGCCGGTCGCAGCGAGGACGAACTGACTGACGTGGCGCTGATCGGGTTCGACGCCGGGGCCGGTCTCGTGCAGATGCTCACGAGCAGTGCCTACCGGGACCTCACGGCTGGTTCCCAGCCTTTGCTCCTCGGAACCTCGCAGGCGCCAGGCCCCATCGCTCAGGACGAAACCCTCGTGCTGTGGCTCCTGGAGGCGAGCGAAGAACGAACCGCGGCGGAGCTGGAACCCCTTGCCGCCACCGCCGGGTCCTACGCCGGGCAGCTGATCTGGTCGACGCCGGTGGTCATGCTCGGCGGTGATCGTCCCTGGAACTACGTGCTCTTAC
Source organism: Pseudomonadales bacterium (assembly GCA_965230005.1). Taxonomy (GTDB): domain Bacteria; phylum Pseudomonadota; class Gammaproteobacteria; order Pseudomonadales; family Azotimanducaceae; genus SZUA-309. Next base: position 2,141,809 of record OZ245934.1, on the reverse strand, counting down.
TGGCTTTCCCTGACGGTGAAGCCGTGAGCCAGTGGCTCGAGGATCCGGGGACCAGCACGGATCGGGCCCTGGGACGCCGGCACTACCTCTCCGAGGCGATGCTGGAGATCCGGGCTGGTTGAGGCTGAAGGCTTTTTTTAGGAGCGCTGAAGGCTCTCTTTGGGAGCGCTGAAGGCTCTTTTCAGGAGCGCTGAGGGCTCTTTTGGGAGCGCTGAGGGCTCTTTTGGGAGCGCTGAGGGCTTTTTTTTACGCTGAAGGCTCCCAATGAAACAGATGCGCGGTGCGGAACTCGTCGAACTCGCCGAGATTCGGCAGCGTCAGGGCCTCGATGCGGGCGATCTCTCGATAAGCAGGATCCGGCAGCTCGGTCACCCGCGAGTCGGCGACGAGCACCGATGAGGCATGCCGCTGCGCGAGTTTCAGCAGCGGCAGGTTTGAGCGGTCGTAAAGCACGTCGGCCATGAGCAGCACGTCGGCCGATGGGGCGCAAGCCGGTGCCTCGCTCGCGGACAGTCCATCCTGGACCGCGATTTCGACGCCGTTCAGCTTCGCGTTGGCTGCCGTTGCCAGCCGTGCATCGGGATCCGTATCCACGGCCAGGACCGACCGGGCGCCGGCCATCGCGGCAGCGATACCGGCTACACCCGAGCCGGAACCCAGGTCGATCACCTGTTTGTCTGCCACCCAGCGCGGGTCTTCGAGGAGGAAGCGCGCTAGAGCCAGACCGCTCCCCCAGCAGAAAGCCCAGTAGGCGGGAGCCCGGATGACCGCGTGCATGACGTCGGGATCGAGGGGTCCGGTCTGATAGTCGGCGTTGATCAGCCCGAGGCGCAGGGTTCCGCAATCCGGAAGATCGACGGGATCGATGCGGGCATCCGGCAGCGTGTCCTGCAGGCGGGTTTCGAGGGTGGCGAGATCCATGGGCGCCTACTGTAACGTCAGCACCGCCTCGATGCCGGTGTCCGGCGAATTTCCCTCAGAGCTCCGAGGTGTGGCGCCGGATCCAGAGCAGACCGAGCACGCCGAGGCCAATGACGCCGAACAGGGCAAGATCCAGGGCGGATGCCTGACTCTGTCGCTCGGCGTCGGTCGCGACGACGGTCTCTGGGTCTGTCAATGGAGTTACCTGAGCGTCGCCGTCGGACGCGCCATGCGCGGCACCGGCCAGAGCGGCCAGGAGCAGAGCGGTAGCGGTGTACGTCTTCACTTTCAACGGCTGATCGCGCATGGTTTCGGAAACTGCAGACAGTCTAGGGAGAGGCGCGGATATCGCGCGAGGAGGGGCATGTATGGTCTGTAAATCGAACGTAATTCTGCGTCCCTGGTGTCTTGCCAGACCACTGTTTATGGGGCTTCTGGCGTTTTTCTGCACCGCAGCGGGCATGCCTGCCCGGGCCGCCGATGGCGCGCCGCTGCCCTGTGCGGACGCGGCCTATGAGCAGTTCGACTTCTGGCTGGGATCCTGGATCGTGCACGGGGCTGACGGCACCCACTCCGGAGAGAACCGCATCGAAAAAAGCGCCGATGGCTGCCGACTCGATGAGCACTGGACCAGCAGCCAGGGCGGAGGGGGCTTCAGCATCAATTTCTACGATCCGACCCTGGAGCGGTGGCAGCAGCTGTGGGTGTCCGCCAACGGCGTCATCGACATCGAGGGCGGTCTCGTGGATGGCAGCATGGTGCTCGAGGGGGAGATCCGCTACCGGTCAAATGGGGCCAGCAACGGCTTCCGCGGCACCTGGACCGAGCTCGAGGACGGGCGGGTCCGCCAGTTTTTCGAGCAGCAGGTGGACGGAGAATGGCAGCCCTGGTTTGAAGGGTTCTACACGAAGGTCGTAGAATAGCCGGCTTTGTTTACGGGTACTCGGGGAAACCACCAATGCCAATGATCCTCAATGAAGAGCAGAACATGCTCAAAGACAGCGCGAAGGATTTCTGCACGAACAACGCGCCCATCGAGCAGCTGCGAAAGCTTCGCGACGATAACAACGCCGACGGTTTCGACCGTGATACCTGGAAGGCCATGGTCGAGCTCGGTTGGGCCGGCATTCCCTTCCCCGAAGAACATGGAGGCCTGGCGTTCGGCTACAAGGGCCTGGGTGTCGTCACCGAAGAAACGGGTCGCACGCTGGCGGCGAGCCCGCTCTTCGCCTCGGTCTGGGTCGGTGGCACCGCCATCAACCTCGGCGGCACGGAAGAGCAGAAGAACACGCTGCTGCCGCAGGTGGCATCCGGCGAACTGCTGCTTGCCCTAGCGCTCGAGGAATCCCATCGCCACAGCCCCTACGGGGTCTCTGCCACCGCGAGCGAGTCCGGCGGCAGCTGGCAGGTGAGCGGCGAAAAAACGTTTGTCATCGACGGCCATGTGGCAGACAAGCTCATCGTGGTTGCCCGGACCTCCGGCAGCGCCGGTGATCGAGACGGCCTGACGCTGCTGCTCGTGGATGCTGGCGCCGACGGTGTCGAGCGCACGCGCACGATCATGGTGGATTCCCGCAATGCGGCGAACATCACGCTGTCGAACGCCGCCGCGGAAGGCGTAATCGGTGAGGTTGGCAAGGGCGCCGATGTTCTCGATGCGACCCTCGACATTGCCCGGATCGGTATTGCTGCAGAAATGCTCGGCGCCACGGAAGAATGCTTCGAGCGCACGGTGGCCTACCTGAAAGAGCGTGAGCAGTTCGGGGTGCCCATTGGTTCTTTCCAGGCCCTGAAGCATCGCGCTGCAGACATGTTCTGCGAGATCGAACTGTCCAAGTCCTGCGTCCTGGAAGCCCTGACGGCCCTCGACGAGGGTCGCGATGCGGACGAGATCGCCAAGCTCGCGAGCCTCACGAAAGCCAAGGTCGGTGAGACTTTCCACACGGTCTCCCGGGAAGGCATTCAGATGCACGGCGGCATCGGCATGACGGACGAGTTCGACATCGGCTTTTTCATCAAGCGCGCAGCGGTGACGGAGCAGACCTTCGGCGACGTCAACTTCCACCGCAATCGCTACGGTGAGCTGGAAGGCTATTGAGTCGGCGCTGATCGGGGCGGCAGCGGGTAACTGGCGCCGCCTCAGGAAAGACAGGGAGGGGAGCTTTGGCTCCCCTCTTTCATTTCAGCGTCTTGTTTTCACTCTATAGTGGGGCGATCGAGACAGGAGGAAAGACGGATGCGGAAGCTGCGCGTTGTGGGACCGGTGATGGCGCTCGTTGCGTCGCTGGTGCTGAGTGCTGAGACGACGGCTGCCACGGCCCGGGGCACGGTTTTCGAAGACCTCAACGGTAACGGCGTCCTCGACGCCGGTGAGCCCGGCATCGCCGGCGTGCGCGTGTCCGATGGGGAGACTGTGCGCCTCACGGACGATGCCGGCCGCTACCGCCTCGACATCGGCGATGAAGCCATCATCTTCATCACCAAACCGAGCGGCTTTCGAACGCCCGTGAACGCGGTGCAGATCCCACAGTTCTACTACATCCATCAGCCACAGGGCTCTCCGGCGCAGCGTTACCCGGGCGTCGATCCCACGGGACCGCTCCCGGAGCGCATCGACTTTCCCCTCGAGGCTCAGGAAGAACCGAAGCGCTTCGAGGCGCTGCTGCTCTCCGACACACAGCCCATGACGGAGGCCGAACTCGACTACATTCGCGACGATGTGCTGGTGGAACTCATCGGAACGGACGCGAAGTTCGGTATGACCATGGGCGACATCCTCTTTGATGACCTCTCGATGTTCCCGCGCTTCAACCGGCTCATCGCCACACTCGGCATCCCCTGGTACAACGTGCCCGGTAATCACGAGCTGAATTTCGAAGCGGAGGACGACGCTGACTCCCTGGAAACCTTCAAACGGTACTTCGGCCCGCCGTACTATGCGTTCGAGTATGGCGATGCGCTTTTCGTGGTCCTCGATAACATCGAGTACCGGGGTAACGGCCAGGCCGACCCCGGCGACGTGCGCGGCAGCGGCGGTTACGTGGCCAGACTCGGCAAGCGCCAGCTCACCTGGCTGCGTCGCGAGCTCGCTCATGTGCCCACGGACAAACTGGTCTTTCTCGGCATGCACGCGCCGCTGGAGACTTATCTCTCCGACGCTCCAGGGGTGACCACGGAAGATCGCCGGGCGCTCTTTGAACTGCTTTCCGGGCGCCCGAATCTCTATGCCGTTGCAGGTCACACGCACACGACGGAGCACCATTACTTCGACGAGGACGACGGGTTCAAAGGGCCGGGTGCCTTTCACCATCACGTCCTCGCGACCGTATCCGGCTCCTGGTGGAGCGGCCCCTTTGATCCGCGGGGTGTGCCCACTTCAGATCAGCGGGACGGCACGCCGAACGGCTATCACGTGCTCGAGGTGGACGGCGCTGCCGCGACGGTCCGCTATCAGGCGGCCGGAAAACCCGCCGACTACCAGCTGCGCATCCTCTTCGATGTGGCCCACCATGCGCTCAGGGCAGACGGTATGCGCGATTTTCGCGCTGGCGAGCTGTTCGACGGGCGCATGAGCGTCGATCAGGTGCCGGCGGCGGAGGTGATCGTCAACCTCTTCGACGGCGGACCCAGGTCCCGGGTGCAGTTCCGCGTCGACGATGGGCCGGCCCTGCCCATGACCCGCGTGTTACGAGCGGACCCTTACATGGTGGAAGTTTTTGCCCGGAATCAGGACACGAAAAAAAGCTGGCTGCAGGCCACACCTTCTTCCCACCTCTTCAGCGCCGATCTACCGGACGATCTCGAGCCCGGTACTTACACACTGTCCGTGGAGGCCGTTGATGAGTTCGGACGCACCCATCACGGTCATACGATTCTGGAGATCAGCGGCAGCTGAGGGCTGCCGTGACCCCATTGCCTGAGGGACAGCGCCGCAAGTCGGGGAGAGCGACGTGGTCCGGCGCCCCGGTTCAACCGGCGGCGCGCTGACGCCGCTCCCGGGCACCCCCCGCCCGGATGAAAAAGGGTCCGGCACAGGCGACGGCCATGAGTCCGGCGAGAATGAGGAAGGCAATGCGATAGCTCCCCGTTGCGTCGTAGATGAAGCCCGCCAGCGGTGAAGCGGAGATCACCAGCGGCAGCTCCACAAGACGCAGCACGCCGTTGGCGCTGCCGAAACTGGCGCTGCCGAGGGCGGTGGAGATTGCGAAGGTCCGCAGCGGCGACATGCCCGAGTAGCCGAAGCCGTAGGTGCAGGCCGCCACGAGTGAAGCACTGAGCGTGTCTGCGCCGGCAAAGAGAAAGAGCGCCAGGCCCTGCATGATGAGAGCCATCCAGATCGTTACCCGGGCACCGAAGTAGTCGCTCATCCAGCCCACTACCGGCTTACCGAGCGCTGCAAAGAGCGCTGTCGCTGAGAGCACCCACGCAGCGTTGGCAGCACTGACGCCGATGTCGAGCAGATGCCCGAACAGATGCAGCATGACGGCCGAATACACGCAGGTCATGGAGCCGAAAATACCGGCGATGGCCCAAAAGGCCGGGGCCCGCATCATCTCCTTCCAGTGCCAGACCCGGCTGTCTTCCGGATCGGCAACCGCCTCACTTCTGTTAGCGGTCGCGTAGCGGTGGCCGTCGCGCACCTCACCGATCTCTTCCGGTTTGTCCTTCATGAGGAAGTAGACGAGCGGCAGGAGCGTAATGCCGGTAATGACGGAAAAGGTCATGAAGCCCCCGCGCCAGCCGACAGCCTCAACGAGGGCCGTCACCAGCGGCGGCATCATCACGCCGGCCAGCGAAGCGCCCATGACGGCGATGGCAATGGCGCGGCCGCGCCAGTGGTCGAACCAGTTGATCACGGACCGGTGCCAGGCCAGGCCACCCATACCGGCCATGCCAAGGCCCATACCGAGTCCGACGATGAGGAAGTACTGCCAGAGATTCTGCGCGGCGGACAGGAGCAGGTAGGCCAGGGTGACGATGACCGTCCCGGCCAGAATCACCCGCCGCGGTGAGTAGCGGTCGAGGATCTGTCCGATGAACGGCGCGAGCAGGGCAGTGGTGATGCCTGCGACGGAAAAGCCCATGGCGATGGCAAAGCGGCTGCCGTCGCCGAGTTCTTCCGCCAGGGCCGGTAGAAACACACCCCTCGAATAGGAGTAAAAACCCGTGCCGAGAAAGCCGAGGCTCGCTGACACGGCGACGATCACCCAGCCGTAGAAAAAGGGTCGCGCCGGTTGTGGCGCTTCTGGCTCCGGCGTTTTCAAGAAGCCCGCTTCGGTATGGCGATGCCGCGTCCTAGCAGCTCCGGTACGGGTAGCGCCGCATGCGCGGCGTGCAGATCGCTGATGCCCTTCAGCAGCGATTCCGGGAAGGGCGCGCTGCGCCGGGTGCTCATGTCGACGTGCAGCGCCATGTTTTCGCTCGTTGCTGCGACCTCACCCGTGCTGGTGTTTGTCATGGTTTCGAAGTAGTGGAGCCGCTTCGCATCGAAGTCCACGAGCTGCACGGCCACGGAGACCATATCGCCGAGAGACAGCTCGTTCAGATAGTTCACGTGGGCCTGCAGCGTGAAACAGGAGCCGCCGCCTTCCCGGGCATAGGCCTCACCGATGCCGAGAAGATCGTACATATGGTCCACGGCGCGATCGAAGAGGACGTTGTAGAACGCCATGTTCAGGTGGCCGTTATAGTCGAACCATGCTGGCTCGAGTGACTGATCCGGCGCGATAACGGCGGTGGCTCCCATATCCCCTCGCAGCGTTGTAATGCAAGCAGGATCATACCTTGACCGGTCATCGGGGAGCATCGAAGATCTGCCGTGGTCTTCGAGGGAGGTTTCCATGCGCACAGAGCGGCCGCCGCTCAGCTTCGGCACGAAGTTCGCCTATGGCTTCGGACAGGCCGGAGAAGGCATCAAGAACGGTGCCTTCGGCGTGTTTCTCTTCTTCTATTACAACCAGGTGCTCGCTCTCTCAGGAACGCTTGCCGGTCTGGCCGTGGGCATTGCCCTGATCTTCGATGCGGTCACCGATCCATGGCGGGATCCCTGTCCGACAACTGGCGCTCGCGTCTCGGCCGTCGCCATCCGTTCATGTATATGGCGGCGCTGCCGCTGGCCATCTCCTTCTTCATGTTGTTCAACCCGCCGCAGGATCTCGGTCAGGGCGGGCTGTTTCTCTGGCTCCTGCTTTTTGCCGTGCTCACGCGGGCGTCCATGACCCTCTACCATGTGCCGCACATTGCCCTCGGCGCGGAGCTCACGGAAGACTTCGAAGAGCGGACCACCGTTGTCGCCTTCCGCCAGTTCTTTTCCACCTTCGGTCAGCTCGCGGCGTTCATCGTCGGATTCACCCTGTTCTTCTATGAAAGCCCGGACCTGCCCCGGGGTCAGTTCCGGGTGGAAGCCTATGCGCCTTTCGCCATGACCGCGGGATTGCTCATGGTGGTTTCCATACTCACCTCCGCCTGGGGGACACAGTCGCAGATCCCCTATCTGACGCAGCCGAAGGGCCCGCCTGAAAAGCTCAAGCTCGGAGGGCTCGTGTTCCGCATGTTCGGCGAGATCCGCGAGGCGCTGCAGAACCGCTCCTTTGCCTGGCTATTTTCGGGTGTGCTGATCGTGTTCATGATGGTCGGCGTCGACAGCGCTCTGAATCTGCACATGAACACCTATTTCTGGGAGCTCTCGGCGACGGGAAATACCCTGTTCTTTGCCGCCTATCCCATCGGCATCATGCTCGGCACGCTGGTGGCGCGGCGTTTGAATCAGATCTTCGACAAGAAACCGTCGGTGGTTTTCGGCACCTCCTGGTGGGCGCTCTGTCAGATCGTGCCCGTGGTGCTGAGGCTCCTCGGTTTCTTTCCGGAGAACGGCACGCAGGAGCTGCTCTGGACGCTGGTGGCCGTGAAGTTCGTTCAGGGTGTCGGCGTCGTGCAGGCCCTCGTGACCTTCGGGTCCATGGTGGCCGACATCGTTGACGAGCACGAGCTGAAGACGGGCAAGCGTCAGGAAGGCATCTTCTTCGCCTCCGTATCGTTTTCGGGCAAGTTCACGACCGGTATCGGGAACGTCGTGGGCGGCATCGCCCTCGACCTCATCAGCTGGCCGCGGGGCGTGGCCATCCAGACGGCCGCGGACGTTCCGCCGGAAACCATCGTCTGGCTCGGTCTGGTTTACGGGCCCATTGTCTCCGGCTTCGCGGTTGTGAGTGTGTGGTGTTACACGAAGCACCGGCTCAACCGCGAACGACATCGTCAGATCGTTGCAGAACTTGCCGAGCGCCGGCGTCAGGAAGCTGAAGGCCAGGGGCCCGCGAGCAATGCCGTCGGCTGAGAACCCGCCGCCGGAACTGGAAGGGGCGAAAGCAGAGCCGCCTGATGCCAGTCCGGAGGGGAAACCGGCGAAGGAAGGTCGCTTCGCGCGCCATCGACGGGTCGCCGGGGAGCTGAGCCGCGAACCGAGGCGGGCCATTCCTCTCATCCGAAGCGCGGTTTTCGAGGCCTGGCGAAGTCGTGGCGGTGGCTTCTACGGGCTCGGTTATCTCATCGCCTTCGGCTACCTGCAGGTGGATGTGTTCATCGGCGACGTGGCGGAAAGCGAAAGCGTTGGCCAGTTCGCCCTCGGCACCGTGATCGAGTATCTGATCCGGGTGAGCTTCATGGCATTCCTGAATGTGTTCCTGGCGCTGCTCTGGCCGCTCTACGTTCTGGAACATTTTCAGGGGATGGGTATCATCCTCCTCGTCATCGGCTACCTCGGTTTCGAATACGCGCTGCGGCCTATGATCGAACGACGCTTCCCCGAACTGCGAGATCCCGCATCAGCAGACCCCGATCAGTAGCCTCCGACCCGGACGCTCGCATACATCGACAGCTGGCCAAGTTCCTGCTCGTTGGTTTTGCAAGCTTTCTGGTGGATCTGGGGATTTTCAGCCTGCTCGTCTACGGACTCGAACTGCCATCCACGCGCCTTGAAGTGTTCAGCTGCCGGGTGGCTGCCTGGGTTGCGGCAATCACGGTGGCCTACTTCCTCAACGCCAAGCTCACTTTCGGCGCCTCGATCCGCCACTCGCGCTTCGTGAACTACCTGGTCATCCAGGCCATTGGCGCCGGGATCAATCTCGGCTCCTTCGCTTTCTTCATGTCTTTCGGGCCGGTGCAGGACCGGCCGATCATCGCCATGGTGATCGGCAACGTGCTGGCCGTAATCAACAACTTCCTGCTGGTGCGAACCTTCGTCTACCGATTCCATCCGGAAGTCGACGATCCGGAGTGACCCCGGCCCTTCCGGGGCTCAGTCACCGGTAAGGGCGGCACCGCCCTGCTCGATACACTCGCCAGCAAGCCCGTCGATCCATCTGCTGATCAGCGCCACCCCTTCGTCATGGGCAAGCGCCCGACCGAGCTCCGGCATCCGCGCGCCGGGATCATCGCTCACCATGCGAAAGATCATGATGGACTCGTCGGCGGAACCTGGAACGATCGAATAGGCGCGGCCACCGGTCCCCTGGCCGGCTGCAATTGGTGGCTTGCAGATGCCGAGGGCCCGACTCGACGTGGTGGCCGCATCCAGCAGCAGCCCCGAGGTATCGGCGGCGCCTTTCGGGTTGTGGCAGTGCCCGCAGTTGATATCGAGATAGGCACGAGCGCGCGCGTCGAGCTGGGCATCACCCGCGGCGCTGCCGTGCAGGGTGGCATTGGCAGCGATGCTTTCCAGGGGCGGCAGTCCAGTCAGCCGCTCCTGGTCGGCCATGGCGGTGAGCTGATTCTCGCCCTGGCCGAGGTAGGCACGGTGCAGATGTCGCGCTTTGGGTCCGATGGGCAGAAACTCGCCGCTCGTATGATCGGTGGCGTGGCAGGCGGCACATTCGTTCCGGGTAGGAACGATATAGGGCAGCGCTTCCCGACGGCCGTCCTCATGCTCGAGGGTCAGCCTTGTCAGCGTTCCCGCCACCATGAGATAGGCGTCGTCGCCGCGCCAGACGTAGGGCAGGGCATCCCAGCCGTCGGCCTGGCGGACCAGGAGGCGTGTTTCCAGCACGTCGACGTCACGGCGATCGAGATCCCGCTGGCCTTCTGTCCACTGGTAGCTGGCCTGCACCAGGCCTGGCTCTCCGCCTTTCCGATAGAAAAAGGTTTTGGCGATGATGGAGCCGACGGGGAATTCGAAGGCTTCGTAGTCCGCATAAACCGCGGCAGTGCCCGGCGGCAGGTAGATGGCCCTGAGCTTCTGCGCATAGTCGGTGAACAGGGCCGTGTTCAGATCGTAAGGTTCGAAGCCCTCGCTGAGCGCCAGCTGATCGCCATCGGTCTGGAAGACGCCCCAGGCCGACAGTCGGTCCGGGTACGCGTCGGCCGAAAAGAAGCGGACTTCCGGTTCGGGGCTGCAGCTGGCGAGCGCAAGCACGGCTGCCAGGGCAGCCGTGGTGAAGAGTCTGGGCATCAGACGCTAATCCGTGCTGGCGCCAACGAGTGTGATCTCCGGGAGTTTTTCATGGCTGCAGTCGTGCGCATCCATGGCCACGGTCACGTTCTCGTAGTTGTTACCAGCGTCGACGTTCAGGAGCACGGCATCACCATTCTGCACGCAGATGGCGTATTCGGGCCCCGTCTTCTCGGGGTTGGCAATCCCGTCCCAGACGACGTCAGGCAGCGCGCCGGTTTCGCCGAACAGGGCGACGCGCAGCTGCTCGAGTTCTTCCCGATCCGGGGCGCTGCCGGAGCCGGCGAACTCGTTGTCGTAGATGTAGATGGTCTCCGGGTACGGATCGAAGGTCGGCGCCTGTTCCCGGGCACTGTAGGAAGCCGAGAAGAAACTCGAGACGAGCACGTTTGCCGTCTGGTTGTCTTTGATCTCGTTGCCGAAGATTTCCACTTTGTCGTTGGAGTTGATGACGATGCCGGAGCCGGCGGGTACTCCGGCGACAGCGCCTCCGGGCGGGGCAAAGTTGCCGGTGTTGTTGCCGTTGATCACATTGTTGTAGACGCGGGTGCTGTGCCCTTCCTGAGGCAGATCGGGCATGTTGAAGACCAGAACGCCGCCGGTGTTGTTGGTGGCCACGTTGTTGTACACATCGGCACCCACGGTGTTTTCGATCTCGATGCCTGCGACGTTGTACTCGGCACGGCTGTCTCGGACGATGACGTTCCGGGACTGGCCGACGTAAATGCCGGCATCGGATGCACCGATGGCGACGCTGCCTTCAACCAGGGTGTTTTCCGTCTGCACCGGATAAATGCCGTAGGCACCGTTCTCCGTGTGCGGGCCGCGCGTCCACTCCGTGCGCACCCGACGGATGACGATGTTGCTGCCCTCGTTGACCTTGAGGGCGTCGCCGGCCGTGTCTTCGAAGGCCACGTCTTCGATGGTGAAGTCGCTGGCGTTCACGAGCAGACCTTCAGCGCCGGCGATCTGATCGGCGAAAGACAGCACGGACTTGTCCATACCTGCACCGCGGATAGTCACACCGTGGGTATTGAGCGTCAGGCCGCGGCTGAAGCTGTGGGTTCCTTCGGGAATCTCAATCACGTCGCCGGGCTTGGCGGTTTCGAGCGCCAGGCGCAGCTCGTCCTCGAAGTTAAGCGCCGGCGCCGGCGCAGCCGCTTCTTCCGCAGGCTGGCTGCAGCCGCTGATCAGAACCGCAAAGGCAGCCCCCATGAGGACCTGGAATGGTCTGTAACTCATTGTTTACCCTCGTATTTTATCCATCTCAAGCGAGTCGCCACTAAGCCTTGCAGCACATCGCTCTCCCACCGAGGCGCAGTCTAGCGAAAGCCGCCTGGAAACGCAGAGGATCGACTCATTGCAGGACGATCGGGACTGGCTCCGGGTGTTCTACTGGAGGACGAGAATAGAGCGGTCGATGGTCCAGTAAGCGGCGGCGATGCCCATGAGCACCGTGAACGCCTGCTGCCAGCGTAAGCCGGGCGCCATGGGGAGTTTCCGTGCCACCCAGGTGCCCGCGAGAATCACCGCGATGACCAGCAGCTGGCCGATCTCGATGCCGACGTTGAAGAGCAGCAGGGAAAAGGCCAGGTCTTCCCGGGGCAGGCCGATGTCGGCGAGCGCTCCGGCGAATCCGAAACCGTGCAGCAGGCCGAAAGTGAAAGCCATGAGCCACGGGCGGATGCGCATGAGGGCCGAACGTTCCGCCTCCGGGAGCATGAGCTCACGGGCGAGGAACAGAATGGAGAGCGCAATGACCGCCTCCACGGGCCCCTGAGGCAGACGCACGACCTCGAGTACGGAAAGTGTCAGGGTAATCGAGTGTGCAACCGTGAAAGCTGTGACGGTTTTGATCAGCATCCAGCGATCTCGGATGAAGAGCACGAGACCGATAACGAAGAGAATGTGATCGATGCCGAACAGCAGGTGTTCGATTCCAAGGAACAGGTAGGCCGCAATCGGTGGTGCCGGATCAGCGAGGTCGAGGCTCGGGCTTTCCGGCTTCAACATCCAGGTCTGTTCCACACCGCTCTCGTCGGTGATGCGCACCATTACGTCAGTGAGCGTTCGCGAAAGACCCTGAATGAGAATCAGACCATGGGAGAGGTCGCAGCGGATGTCCCAACGGACGATCAGTGCGGCCCCGGTGTGCTCGGGCAGGCCTTCGTTCAGTACCTCGCACTGTTCGGGCAGCACGGGATCCAGCGGCAGGCGCCGGTTGCCGAGCACCGGCTGTTTCCAGGTCACCTGATGGAGGCCTTCACCGACGGCTTCAATAGCAAGGTAGGCGGGGCGCACTTCGTGGGCGAAGGTGGGCGCGATGAAGCCTGCAGCGAGGCAAAGACACAACACGAGCGCGCGCCGGCAGCTCCGCCGGCGGGTCCCGGGTGGCCGGTGCCTGACCATCAGGGGCCGGTTTCCGAGCCGGTGCCGGTTCCTGCTGGCAGACTTTCCAGCTGGATCTCGTAGCGGCCGCGGAGGGCCTGGTAGAAGTCATCATTGGCCCGGCGGCGGCGTTCCTGCAGATAGTCCCGGCGAACGGCATCGCTCACTTCCTCGAGCGGTGGTTGCCTCGGTTCGCTGCGGCTGCTGAGGCGGACCAGGTGCCATCCATAAGCGGATTGCACCGGTCCCTGCCAGCGATCCGTTGCGACTGTGAGCGCGCCGAGCCCGTCGGCGAAACCGCGGCCGAAGAGGTCGGCAAGCTCCCGGGCGGAGCGGTCTGCGTAGCTGCGCTGCAGAATGAAAGGGTCGCCGATCGGCGCCTCGCCGCCGGCTGAGTCCGCCAGCGCGGCCCGGGCGTCGGCTTCGGCGTCTTCCCGGCGATCGCTCGAGAAGTAGCGGTGTTCGAAGCTGTATTGCTCCGGGATCAGGTAGCGATCGACGTTGCTGTCGAAATACGCCTCGAGTTCCGCTGCGTCCGGAGGAACGGCGTTGGCCAGATCCTCGTTCAGGAACGTGAGCTTCTGAGCCAGGCGCCGGCGGATGATGGTGTCGTTGCCATCGAGTTCCAGGCGCTTCGCTTCGCGATAGAAAATCTCCTCGCGGATCCACTGTTCGATGAGGCCGTCAGCCTCTTCTGCGGTCGGCGGGCGACCCATCTGTGCCTGCCATTGGTCGAAGATGCGGTTCTGCTGACCGAGGGTGACGTCGATCCGGTAGTCACCCGCATCCTCGCCGCCGATCAGCTGTTCCAGGAAGAACAGCGCGAGACCGAACAGGAGAAACAGGGTTAAGGGATCTTTGAGATAACGCATAGGTGCTCTCGTCTGGCTGACGGGAAGATACACGCCGGTTCTATCGGTGTCTCCCTGCTCAGCTCGAGGGCTTGCGTTCGTGTTTGGCCGGCACCGACGGCGAATCGCCGGCAACAGGCAGGCGCCCGAATGGGCGCCTGTGGTCTTTTTGGAGGGAGCCGGTCAGCGACCTGGCAAGGTCACCCGGCGGTGCCTCAGGCAGCGAAGCGGTGCAGGTGGTAGTCGGCGTTGCCGAACTGGGCATCGATGACGAGCAGTCGCTTGAAGTAGTGACCGACTCGCAGCTCTTCCGTCATACCCATGCCGCCGTGCAGCTGCACGGCGTTTTCGCCGATGAAGATCCCCATCTTGCCGATCATGTGCTTGAGCGCATGGATCGAACGCTGGGAGTCGGCGCTCTCACCCTGTGCAGCTTCCAGCGTTGCCCGATAGAGGAGCGACTTGCACTGCTCGTACTCCATGAACATCTCCACCATCCGGTGCTGGAGCACCTGAAAATCCGAGAGGGGATGGTCGAACTGCTCCCGTTCCTGCGTGTAGGCGACCGTGTCCTTGTAGAGGACTTCCATGCAGCCAACGGCTTCCGCGGCCACGGCGAGAATCGCGTCGTTGACGACGGCGTTGAGCACGGCAAAACCCGCATCGACTTCGCCCAGAACCGCGGTGGCATCGAGCTTCACATCCTTGAAGGTGACCTCGGAGGCGCGCAGACCATCGACCGTAGGGAAGTCGTCGCGGCTGATGCCTTCCGCGTCGCCAGGCACGATGAACAGCGTGATGCCGCCTTCGTCGATCTGGCCGCCGCTCGTCCGCGCCGAGACGATGAGGTGCGATGCGGTCTCGGCGTTCGCGACCATGGATTTGTGGCCGTTCAATACGTAGCCGTCGCCGTCCTTGCGGGCGGTGGTCGTGACGTCGTGCAGGTCGAAGCGTGCCTGCTCCTCCGCGTAGGCAAGGGTCAGCTGTTTGCTGCCATCGATCACGCCGGGGGCGAACTCCGCGAGCTGTGCTTCGTTGCCGGCCCGCTTCAGTGCGCCGCCGCCGAGCACCACGCTTGCAAAGAACGGCTCCAGGACGAGGCCTTTGCCGAGCTGCTCCATGACCACCATGGTATCGATCTGGTTGCCGCCGAAACCGCCCTGAGCCTCACTGAAAGGCAGGGAGAACCAGCCCAGTTCAGCCATGGTCTGCCAGTGCTCGTCGCTGAAACCTTTGCTGCTGGCCACGAGCTTGGCGCGGTTTTCGAGTTCGTAGTTGTCCTGCACGAAGCGGGCAACGCTGTCCTGGAGCAGCTGCTGCTCCTCACTCAGTTCGAAGTTCATGCGTTTCTCCTACTTCGATTTCTTCAGGCCGAGGACGTTTTTCGCGATGACGTCCTTCTGCACTTCGCTCGCGCCGCCGTAGATCGTGTAGGCGCGGCTGGCCAGGTAGCCGCCCATGCCGCCCTTGGCGAAGTTCGGGCCCACGGCCTTGGCACCCCAGGCGGCGGAGTAGATACCGCCGGCTTCCACGGTGAGCTTCTGGATGCGTTGCTGAATCTCCGTGCCCTTGAGCTTGAGGATCGAAGACTCGGGGCCGGGTGCTGCACCGGCGGAAGCGGTCGCCAGGGAGCGGAGCTCCGTGTACTCGGCCGCCATGAGGTCGACTTCGAGCTCGGCGACTTTCGCGCGGAAGGCCGGTTCATCCATGAGTGTCGCGTTGCCACGCTTCACCGTCTGCGCCTGCTCTTTCAGCTTCTCGAGGGCAACGATGGAGCGGGAAATGCCGGCGAGACCCGTGCGCTCGTGCTGGAGGAGGCCCTTGGCATAGGTCCAGCCTTTACCTTCTTCACCAACCCGGTTTTCCACGGGAACTTTCACGTCGGTGATGAACACCGTGTTGACGCTGTGGGCGCCGCCGAGGGTGATGATCGGCTTTACTTCCACACCTTCCTGATTCATCGGGAAGAGGAGGAAGGTAATGCCTTCCTGCTTCTTGCCGGAGTCGTCGGTGCGGGTCAGGCAGAAAATCCAGTCGGCGATGTGCGCCATGGTGGTCCAGATCTTGGTGCCGTTGACGGTGTAGTGAGTGCCGTCGTCGGAGAGGACCGCCTTGGTCTTGAGGCCGGCAAGGTCCGAACCGGCGCCCGGCTCCGAGTAGCCCTGACACCAGTTCACCTTACGTTCGCGGATATCCGGGAGGAAACGATCCTGCTGCTCTTTGCTGCCATAGGCCATGAGAACGGGAGCGAGCATGCCGAGCCCGAAAGGCATGTCCCAGGGGAGGTTGGCCACGGCCGTTTCCTGCTCCCAGATGTAGTGCTGGGTGGGGGACCAACCCGGACCGCCGAATTCCGTCGGCCATTTCGGGACGTCCCAGCCGCCTTTTTCGCGAGCTTTCGCGAACCAGTCGAGGCGCCACTGGTTGTAGTCGCCGGATTTGTACTCGTTTTCCTTGAAGAAGGCGCGGACCTCGTTACGGAACTCGAGGTCTTCGGCGCTGAGTTCGATATCCATCAGGCTCGGTACTCTCTGTGATGAAAAATTCGGAGGCCGGAGCTTACTCAAAGTTAGAAATTTTTACTAGAACATTATTCTATATTACGATGATGCCTTATGGCTGGTCCGACACCATCTTCATCGCCGGGAAACGCCCGTAAACCGGGGCCTGAAGTGGAATCTGAGGTCCGCGAGGAAGGCTCTGCGGATGCGCTGCTGGAACGACAGGACGCCCCGTCGGAGCAGAAAAAGGGACGTGTGGCCGCAACGCAGGCGCGCAAGGAAAGCGTCCTGAAAGCGGCGCTCGCTTGTTTTGCCCTGCGCGGCATTGAGCACACGACGATCAGCGATATTCAGCGCGAGGCGCGCTGCAGTATCGGCAGTCTCTATCACCACTTCGGCAGCAAAGAGGGTATCGCCGAAGAGCTCTTTCTCGATGGCATCCAGCGCCTGAACCGCGGCATGCTGAAGAAGGTGCGCGCCGCCGATGGCTGTGAAGAGAGCGTGCGCGCCGTGGTCGATTATTACTGCGAGTGGGTCACGCGCAACCAGGATCTGGCCCGCTATCTGCACTCGCGGGATATCGATTTCAGCGCGGAGTCCCGGCGCCGGCTGCATGAGATTCATCGCGCCTACATCACGGCGATCTTCACCTGGTTTGCGCCTTTCGTGGAGCGCGGTGAGATGCGTGTGCTGCCCATCGAGACCTATGTGCCGCTGATCAGCGGTCCGATTCAGGAATACGTGCGCCGCTGGCTCTCCGGCCAGCATCAGACGAGCCCCCGGCAGGTCAAGGCGCTGTTTGCCGAAGCTGCCTGGAATGCGGTAAAAGGCTGACTCGATTCTGGGGCTCCGCCTCCCATTGAGAGGCAGGCGGCACGAAGGGGATTCATGGATTTCGAGACGCTTCTCTACGAGGTGGCCGACGGCGTCGCCACGATCACCATCAACCGGCCCGAGTCGGCCAATGCCATGGATCCACAGATGGCCCTCGAGCTATCTCAGGTGGCGATCCTCTGCGACGATGATCCGGCAGTGCGCGCGATCGTCGTCACCGGTGCTGGCCGCATGTTCTGCGCCGGCGGTGACCTCGGGACCTTCGCCGAAGCGGGTAAGGATTCGAAAAGCCTCCTGAAGAAAATGGCCGGCGACCTGCATATCGGTCTCTCCCGGCTGGCCCGGGGCGACGCTCCGGTGATCGCCGCCGTTAACGGCACAGCGGCCGGGGCCGGCATGTCTCTGGTCATGGCCTGCGATCTGGCGCTGGCCAACGAAAGCGCCGTTTTCACCATGGCCTACACCCGCGCCGGCCTTTCGCCGGACGGCAGTTCCACCTTTTACATGCCACGCAAGATCGGCGATCGCCGCACCCGCGAGCTCATGCTGACGAACCGGGTGCTGAAGGCATCCGAGGCTGAAGAGTGGGGCATCATTAACCGGGTCGTTGCGGATGGCACGGTACTTGAGGCCGCCCAGGAACTCGCCGGGGAACTCGCAGCGGGGCCAACGCTTGCCTACGGTGCGGTTAAAACCCTGCTGAACGGCACCTTCGAGCAGACGCTGGAATCACAGATGGAGCTCGAAGCGCGTGCCATTGCTGAAATGAGCGTCACGGACGACGGTCAGGAAGGCATCAACGCCTTCGTGACGAAGAGACAACCCGACTTCAAAGGAACCTGAATATGATCAGCGCCGCCGAACATCCCAAAAAGACGCTGCAGGTCCTGGGTAAAACCATGGCCTATGTGGAGATGGGGGAAGGGAATCCGATTGTTTTTCAGCACGGAAATCCGACCTCCTCCTACCTCTGGCGCAACATCATGCCGCACCTTGCCGATCAGGGCCGCTGCATCGCCCTGGACCTGATCGGCATGGGAGACTCGGAGAAGCTCGAGGATTCCGGGCCCGACCGCTACACCTTCAAAGAACATCGCGAGTACTTTGATGCCGCGCTGGAAGCCCTTGGGGTGGCGGAGAACGTGACGCTGGTGATTCATGACTGGGGGTCGGCCCTTGGCTTCGACTGGGCAAATCGGAACCGGGAAAAGGTGGTGGGCATCTGCTACATGGAAGCCATCGTCCGGCCGATGGACTGGTTCGACTGGCCGGAAGCGGCAACGGGAATCTTCAAAGGCTTCCGCTCAGACGAAGGCGAGGCAATGATTCTCGAGAAGAACCTCTTTGTTGAGGCGGTGCTGCCGGGGTCGATTCTCCGTGACCTTACCGAGGAAGAAATGGCCGTGTATCGGCGGCCGTTCCTTGAACCCGGCGAAGATCGACGTCCGACCCTGACCTGGCCGCGACAGATTCCTCTGGGTGGTGAACCAGCGGATGTGGTGTCGATTGCGCAGGACTATTCGGTCTGGTTAGCCGGCTCTGACGTGCCGAAGCTCTTCATCAACGCGGAGCCCGGGGCCATTCTTATTGGCGACCAGCGGGAGTTCTGTCGCAGCTGGCCGAACCAGACGGAGGTCACGGTGCCGGGCAACCACTTTCTCCAGGAAGATTCGCCGGACGAGATCGGCAGTGCCATTGCGGCCTGGCGAAAGGGCTTCATGAAGGGCTGAGGGAGGCGCTCGTGATCCGAAGCGTGCTGCTTGTCGTACCGGCTTGGCTCGCCTTCGGCTGCGGTGGCCCTCTGGCCGTGCTGACGGGTGGCGCCCTGGCAGGGGACGTGGTTCAAGAACCGGTCAGCGACTGGTCTTTCGCCAGCGATGATTACCTGGCACTGGAAACCCGCCCGGACGACCCGTACTCCGTGAATCTCAACTACGTCGTTCGCGATGGAGCGCTCTACATCGATCCGGCCGAGGGACGCAGCTGGCTGGAACACCTGCGCGCCGATCCGCGGGTGCGAGTCCGGCTGGACGGGAAGGTCTATCCGCTGCAGGCGGTGCTGGTGGGAAAGCCTGGAGAGTTGGAAGGCTTCGATAGCGACCGCTTCATTTATCGGCTCGATCCGCGGGACTGATCGCGGAGTCTGGCGCCTGAGGGGCTGCTCGCTGGTCGGCGCAGAGCCCTGCGAGCCCGTTCAGCGCCTCAGGTCCTTCAGTTTGAAGTTGTCCCAGGTCACCAGGCGATCCGGCGTGAAGACGATCCAGCGCGCGCTGGCGCCGGAAGCCGTGGCACTGTTGGGCGGGGGGTCCTCGACGGCTGCTTGTCCATGGCCGCCGTTGTATTTGCGTCCCATCTGCGCCCGGGCGGCCGCCAGGTCCGGGTCCGCCGCTTCCGCTGCCTGATCCTCCAGCACCCGGGCGGTGCCCTGGAAGGTGGCGGCCTGCAACTCGGGGAAATTTTCGTTGCGGTCGACAACGATGGAACACTCGGGATTTCGACGCAGATTGACGACTTTCTGGCCGCGGCCGAACAGGTAGATCTTGCCGCCCGCCCAGCCGAACCACATGGGCGTGAGGTTGATGCGCGTGCCGGGCCCGATCGTGGCAATGCGCATGTTCCAGCAGCTGGTCATGAGCTCCTCGAGCTGTTCGTCGGAGAGGGCCAGTTTCTTCGAGATCGGCATTCGGCGGTGCTCGTCAGCTTTCCTTGAAAGGTCATGGTAGGGGATTTCAGGGAGAATGGGAGCGGACAGACGAGGAGAACACCATGACGGCAACGGGCATTCGTCTCGAGCTGGGAGCGCTGCAGCGGCGCCGGGCCCTGCTCCTCGGCGATGCAGGGCGGGAGTGGCTCGATGGTCTCGAGGCCTTGGTGCTCGCGCTGATCAGACGCTGGCGTCTGCGTCTCGAGGCACCCCTCGACGGGGGCACGGAAGCCCTGGTCTATCGCGTGCGGAATGACGCCGGTGAACGTTTCGTATTGAAGCTTGGCCTGCCCGGAAGCCTGCGCACGGAACATGCGGCGCTGCGCCTCGCCGCCGGACGCGGCTACGCAGCCCTCGTTGATGCCGATCCGGCCAACGACGCGCTGCTTCTCGAGCACCTGGATGGCAAGCTCATCGATGCGGGACTCCCGATCCGTCGCCAGCAGGAAATCGTCCTCGCGACGGCGCGCGCCGCCTGGCATCCCGTCGACGACTGGTCCGCCCTCACGACCGGTGCTTCGAAGGCGCGCTGGCACCAGGATTTCATCACCGAGCAGTGGTCGGCGCAACGCGAGCTCTGCACGATCGAGCTGCGCGATGCGGCCCTGGCCTGTTCCCAGGCGCGCCTGGACGCCTTCGATACCGCGTCGAGCGTGCTCGTGCATGGCGACGCCCACGCCTGGAACACGCTCCAGGTCCCGGGCGAGGCGGAGGCCTGGAAACTCGTCGACCCGGATGGCTACTTCATGGAGCCTGCCTACGACCTCGGTATCTCCATGCGCGAGTGGATCGATGAATACCTGGCCGGGAAGCCGCGGGAGCTTGGTGAAGCCCGCGCCCGCTGGCTCAGCGACGAGACGGGGATCGATCCGGTGCCGATCTGGCAGTGGGGACTCATTGAACTGGTATCGACGGGTTTCGTATACCTGCAGCTCGAAGAGCCGGCGTCGGCAAAGCCTTACTTCGAAGTGGCGGAGGCCTGGGTCCGTTGAACGCGCTCGGCGCCGTCGCCGTCTGAATGCCTAGTCGACTTCGAGGCCGGCCATCAGCGCGGCAAGGCGCATGCTCGCCGGATCACCGCTTTCCGTCAGGCCGGATCTCACCCCGGCCCGGTCTTCCACCGGCCGATTCTGACTGAGCTTCCATTTGCCCGAGACCTCCTCAATAGTGAGTTCGACCCCAACGATGAGCTCCGTCAGCCTCTCGATGTAATCGGCGGGTGCGTCGGTGACGGCCCAGGGGTCGGTCCGCCGGGCCTCCTCACGATCCGTTAAGGCGCGAATGAGTGCGTGTAACCAGTCGCTGTCGTGTTTTGCTGTCAGCATGCCGCGGACGTGAACCACCGCGTAGTTCCAGGTCGGCACAACCCTGGGCTGCCGTGCCTTACTGGGATACCACCCTGGAGACACGTAGGCGGCGGGCCCATGAAACACCGCGATGGCTGATTGTGGTGTCGCCAGGTGCTCGCAGAGCGGATTGGCGCGCGCCAGATGCCCCTGCAGAACGCGGGTCTCGGGCGCCGTGCTGGTCATCAGCAGAGGCAGATGCTCCACCTGCGGTCCGAGCGGCGTCGCCAGGATCAGCGTCGCCAGCGGATGGGTCGCGATGAGTTCGTCGATGGCCTGCTGGTTCGGTGCTTCGAAGTGTTTCGGCAGGTACATGGGCTTTCCTCAGGTGGGCGTCGGCCGTCCGGTGATCAGCAAGCCGATGACGATGATGCCGAGACCGAGCCAGGAGGTCAGGTGGATGGTCTCTCCGAGCACGGCGCCGATCAGGAGCAGGGAAATGAAGGGTGAGAGAAAGATCAGCTGGCTGATCCGGCCGGCCTCCGACGAACGCCGCAGCGCCTGCTGCCAGAGCAGGAAGCTGAACCCCATCTCCACGGCGCCAACCCAGGCGCCGTAGGCCAGGTTTTCGATGCTGAGCCCCGGCAGCCCCGGTCCCAGGAAGCAGAGCAGGGCCAGTACCGGCACCGCAAAGCAGAAACTCGTGGCCATGAGCGCCGTCGGATCCGCCGTGCTGCGGGCGTTGAACAGCCAGTAACCGGCCCAGAGTACGGTCGAGAACACGGCAAGAGCAAGACCGATGCCGTCAAGGTCCGGGAGTGCATCGAAGCGTCCCTGGGAAAGCAGCACCAGTACGCCCAGATAACCGACAGCGATGCCGCCGAGCGTGCGTCCGGTCAGGCGCTGGCCCAGCACCGGCACGGCGAGCAGTGCCAGCACGATCGCCCAGGTGTAGTTCAACGGTTGGGCGATCTGCGCAGGCAAGCGGTCGTAAGCCTCGAGCAGTACCAGGTAGTAGAGCACGGGGTTCACGACACCGAAGAGGATGCCTTCCTTCAAGGCCAGCTGGCGCCGGGGCCAGCCGCGGCGAACGGCGGCCATGCCGAAAATGAGGGCCGACAGGCAGGTGCCGAGAAACAGGAGCTGCACCGGCGCCATGACGGCGAGCCCGAGCTTGAACCCGGTGGCGACCGTTGACCAGAGCAACACGGCGCCAAGGCCGAAGAGCAGGGCCTGGCGTTCGTTCTGCTGGCGCTGATCCAGCGGGACTTCGCTGGCGCTCGACGCTCGCTCGCTCACGGTGCTCGATCCGGTTCCGGTTTGAGCCACCGTAACGGATTTGGCAGGCTTGGGACATGGAGTCCACAGAGCTGGAAAGCCTTGGCGTTGCGCTGAGGGAAACGATCCGCGCCCGTCTCGCGGCCTTTGCCGTCAAGCGGGCGACCGTTGACGACGCCCACCATGCCGCCGTGGCGATCACCATCACCGATGTGGGTTTCGGGGCCGATCTGCCGGGTCTGCCGACCTACGAGGCCTGGCATGGCCTGCCGGCACTGATTCTCACGCGCCGGGCCGCCACCCTGCGCAAACATGCCGGCCAGTGGGCGTTCCCCGGTGGCCGCCTTGATCCCGGAGAAACCGTCGTGGAAACCGCGCTGCGTGAGATGCATGAGGAAGTCGACGTCGATGTGGACGAGTCGGCCGTGCTCGGCTGCCTGGATGACTTCGTGACCCGCTCGGGCTTCGTCATGACGCCGGTGATCGTCTGGGGTGGTGCGGGCCTGGAGACGCGGCCAAACCCCGACGAAGTGGCTTCGGTGCACCGGATACCGTTGACGGAGTTCCTCCGGGAAGACGCGCCCATGCTCAGCACCATGGCCGGCAGCGAGCACCCGGTGCTGCGCATGCCCGTCGGCACGGACCATATCGCCGCGCCCACGGCCGCCCTCATCTATCAGTTCCGGGAAGTGTGTCTGCTGGGCAGGGACACCCGGGTCGCGCACTACGAGCAGCCGGCCTTCGCCTGGAAATAGGGATTCCGGCCGGCCCCGGACTCGCCGGGTGGGTCGGAGGCTTTGTCTGCCAGCGCCGCATTGACCCCCGGCGGGCCTTTCTCCAAACTCGCCGTTCGCTCGCGAATCAGTGCTTCGGAGCACAGAAGAATACAGTTCCAGGCTCTGCAGACTGATTTTCAGGACTCATGTTCAAGACTCAATCTCAAGATAATCAAGGAGGACGCCAACATGGCCATTCAGGAAGGTGACAAGCTGCCGGAAGCCACGCTCTACGTGATGGAGGATGGTAAGCCCACCCCGAAGACCACGGCCGACCTGTTCGGCGGCAAAAAGGTCGTCGTGTTCGCCGTACCCGGTGCCTACACGCCCACCTGCTCCCAGGCCCATCTGCCAGGCTTCGTTGTCAATGCCGACGCTATCAAAGGCAAAGGCGTCGACAGCATCGTCTGCGTGTCGGTCAACGACGCCTTCGTCATGGACAGCTGGGGTCAGGACAAGAATGCCGAAGAGATCATCATGGCCGGTGACGGCAACGGCGAGTTCACGAGCGCCATCGGCCTCGAGATGGACGGCAGCGGCTTCGGCCTCGGTACCCGTTCGCAGCGCTACGCCATGATCGTCGACGACGGCGTGGTCTCCAAGCTCTCCGTGGAAGACCCGGGCCAGTTCGAGGTTTCCAAAGCCGAAGCCATTCTCGAAGCGCTCTGATCTGCGCCTGACGCGGCGCCGCCCGGCAGCGGAGCAGGGCGCCGCGAGTCCACCATGCGCTGGTTGACCCGCCTCGCCGATCAAACCCATCCCCTGGTGTTGCCAGGGGTGTGGGTGGTCGCGGCACTCGGTGCCTACTGGGTCGTTTTTTCGCTGTCTGCTGCCGAAAGCTGCTGCTGGAACAGTAGGACCCAGATGTGGGGCAGCGCGCTCACGTTCAGTCTCATCAGCGGCTACGTCCTTGCCGCCTTCGTTTATCTGTATCGCAGCCATCGGGATGCGGTACGGCAGCTCGCGCCTCTTGCCAGGAGCGTGACGGCGGTGAACGATGCGCTGCTCGACGTGTCGCCTCGCGTTGCGCTCGGCGCAACGGTCTTCGGCATCGTTTTTGGTCTCGCGCAGTTTGCCGAGGTGCTGCTCGGGGACCGCTATGTGCTCCGTCCGCTGCCTGACGTGTCACTCATTCTGGGAAATACCGTGCTCTGGACGGTGGTGGCGCTGCTGACCGTTGGCCGCGTTCACGACGCGCTCGCCATGCGCCGGCTCGGCGCAGAGCTGCAGGTGGATCTCTACAACTTGGAGAAGCTGCGGCCGGCGGGGCGGGCGGCAGTGCGGGACGTGCTCGTCATCATGGGCGCCCTGGCGCTCATGCCCCTTCAGTCTCTCGATGCGGAGTTCCGCTGGGTGAATTATCAGACCGGACTCATCGTTGGGGTTGTCTCCGCATCGCTGGTTTTCTTCCTGCCCCTGACGGGCATCCGTCGCGCTGTGCACGCCGCGAAGGAGGCGCGGGTGCGGGAGTTGCAGGAGGAGATCGATAAAGTGTCGCGAAGCGAAGTCGCGTTGCTGGAAACGCTGGTTGCCCACCGGGACCGGATTGCCCATCTGCCGACCTGGCCCGTGGACCTGTCGATTCTTTCCCGAGTGGGTTTTTACCTGGTGATTCCGCCGCTGGCCTGGGTCGGAGCGGCCCTGGTCGAAACGGTCGTGCAGGGCTATCTGGACTAGCCGTCGGCGGCCGCCTTGATGGGCCGGATCAGACACTCCTGAGCGGCGGTGACGACCAGCTCGCCGGCGCGGTTGAAGAACTGGCCGCGAACGAAACCGCGGGCGCCGCCCGCGTTCGGCGATTCTTTGGCAAACAGCAGCCATTCGTCGGCGCGGAAGGGGCGATGGAACCAGAGGGCGTGGTCCACGCTCGCACCCTGAACCTGACCCCGTAGCGCATTGCGGCCATGGGGCAGCATGGAGGTGCTCATGAAATCCAGGTCCGACATGTAGGCGAGCAGGGCGAGATGCACTTCCGGGTCGTCCGGCAGCGGATCCCGGGCCTTCAGCCAGGTGTGCTTGATCGGCGGATGGGGATCCCGGTCGGTCATGGGAATACGTTCGACCTGCCGCGAGTCGATGGCTTCGAAACGGAAGGCGAAGCGTTCCATCTCCGGCGACTCCCTGGCGTACTCCAGGAAGGCTTCCCGATCTCCGCGCAGGGCCTCCGGCGGTGGCACATCGGGCATGGGCAGGGAGTGGTTGATGCCGGGTTCTTCCGTCTGGAAGGAGAGCGCCATGTCGAAGATGGCCCGGCCGTGCTGAATGGCGATGACCCGGCGGGTGGTGAAGCTGCGCCCATCCCGGATGCGATCCACCTCGTAGATGATGGGGATGTTCCAGTCGCCCGGTCGGATGAAGTAGGAGTGGATCGAGTGCAGGGCATGGGGCGCGTCGACGGTCCGATAAGCGGCGGCGATGGCCTGGGCGAGAACCTGACCGCCGAAGACGTGCTCCGTGGCATGGTTCTGCCCGCGATAGAGATTCTGTTCGAGTTCCTCGACGTTCAGGATGTCGATGATGTTCTTGAGAACCGGGTTCACGTCTGGAGCCTGCTCTGTGCCTGTAGTAAGTTTTCCGGCCCGGCAGGTGCCGGGCCGGAACGGGAGGCCGCCCTATGGGAGACCACGATAACAGTGTCGCAACGGATGAAACCGCGGCGTCGGTTCAAGTCGTACGCGTTTATACCGGAGATGATGGCGCATCGCACTTCGAGGATCTCGAGATCGAGCTCGAAGACCACGGCGCCATGGGGCATATCTCTTCCCTCTGGCGGGGGCGCGGGGTCATCTTCCGGGAGGTGGACGGCGATTATGCGCTCGACTACCACACGGCCCCTCGGCGGCAGTTTGTGATCAATCTTTCCGGCTCCGTCGACATCGAGGTGGGAGACGGTACGGTGCGCCGCCTTGGTCCTGGTGGCATTCTGCTCGCAGAAGACACCAGCGGGCAGGGGCACATCAGCCGGGCCGTGGACGGCGAGCCACGCCGCTGCCTGTTCATTCCCCTCGACGACGCTGACTGAAGAACGCTGACAAAGGGTAAAACGGAGATCGCTCATGCCACTCGACGTGCACATGTTTCCCTGCCTGAACGACAACTATGGATTTCTGATTCACGATGCGGACCAGGGACTGACGGCCGTCATCGATACGCCGGAAGTTGCCCCCATCAACGCCGCCCTGGAAGAGAAGGGCTGGCGTCTCACGCACATTCTCAACACGCACCACCACTTCGATCATGCCGGTGGTAACGAAGCCCTGAAAGCTCAGTGGGGCTGCACCGTTGTCGGCGCCGCGATCGACGCAGCCCGGATCCCGGGCATCGACGTGCAGGTGGCGGACGGCGACACCCTGCCCTTCGGATCGACGAGTGCCCGCGTGCTCGAAGTGCCGGGGCATACTTCCGGGCACATTGCCTACTACTTCGAGGACGATGGCGTCGCTTTCGTCGGCGACACGCTCTTCGCCCTCGGCTGTGGACGGCTCTTCGAAGGAACGCCGGAGCAGATGTGGACGAGCCTGCAGAAGCTCATGGCGCTGCCCGACGACACCATCGTTTACTGTGCCCACGAATACACGCAGGCGAACGCGGCTTTTGCGCTTTCCGTGGAGCCCGGGAATCCGGCCCTGGCAGCGCGGGCCGAAGAGATTGCCAGCCTGCGCGCCGCAGGCACGCCCACGGTACCCACCACCATTGCCCTGGAAAAGGCGACGAATCCGTTTCTGCGCCCGGACAGCGATAACCTGCGTATGACCGTCGGCCTGCCCGATGCATCGCTCGTGGAAGTCTTTGCGGAAACCCGGCGCCGCAAAGACCACTTCTGATCGAAACACCACCCTCGGACGACGGGGCCCGCCGTACCGGGATCTGGTTTGCGCTCACAGCCTATGGCCTCTGGGGCGTCATCCCCGTTTACTTCAAATTCGTAGACTTCGCGGGGCCCTTCGAGATCATTGCCCACCGGATCTGCTGGGCCATGGTGGTGCTCCTGGCCCTGGTGCTCATCCGCCGGCAGCTCGCGAGCGTGCGCCATCTCACCCGGGGCAAGGTCTTCTGGCTGGCGGTGAGCGGTCTGCTCCTGTCCGTGAACTGGAGCGCTTTCGTCTGGGCCCTGCTCAACGAACGCATGATCGAGACGAGCCTCGGCTACTACATCAATCCGCTGGTGAATGTACTGCTCGGTGGCCTGTTTCTCGGTGAGCGTCTGCGGCCCTGGCAGTTTGCCGCCGTGCTGCTGGCGGGATTTGGTGTGCTGAACGAGTTGCTGGCCGTTGGCGTTTTTCCCTGGGTTGGACTGACCCTCGCGTTCACCTTCGGTTTTTACGGGCTCGTACGGAAGAAGATCGCAGTCGACTCCGTGGTGGGCCTCGGAGTGGAAACGCTGCTGCTCCTGCCGCTTGCCGTTGGCTATCTGCTATGGCTCACGGTGCTTGGCGAAGGGTCGCTGGCGGCGGGAGAGGGCAGCGAGGTTGCGCTGCTGTCCCTGGGTGGTCCGCTGACGGTCATTCCGCTCGTCGCCTTTGCCGCTGCGGCCCTGCGTCTGCCCCTGACGGTGCTGGGCTTTTTCCAGTACCTCGCGCCTTCGATCACCCTGCTGCTGGCGATCTTCGTTTATGGGGAACCGTTCACGAGCAGTCAGGTGGTGACCTTCGGCTGCATCTGGCTTGCCCTCGTGATCTTCACGACGGAGGGGCTCTACCAGCAACGCCGTCAACGGCGAGGGCGGCTGCCAGCGGGCACCTGACGGCGCGCCGGTTCAGCGGTCAGGGGGTGGCGAGGAGTTGCGCTTCGGCGGCAGCAATGCCGGACTGAATGGCCGACAGGGGTCGGATCCAGGGCCGGATGTCCTCGAGACTTTCCGGACGGGCATCCACGGCAGCCTGGGCGTCTTCAAAGGCAGCGTAGGTGCCCATGAGTACCACGTAATAAAGGTCTTCTTCGTCCGCGAGCTCGAGAATCATCGTGTCTTCGAGCTGGTGGTCGCGGCTGAAGGCCTCCGCCAGCGGTCTCGTTGCCACTGCCGTCAGCTGCACGGCGAGGTGTTCGCCGGGCAAGGCCATGAGCTCCGTGACCACCGGATCGCGTTCGACGCTGGCTGCCGGCGGGGCTGGTGGTTCGAGCGTTGCCCCCTGGCCGATCGCCACTGCGGCCGTCTCGAAATCGATGGCGGCACTGGGATTGGCAATGCCGATGGTTTCCTCGGCAGGCGTCAGCGCTCCGTCCGCGACAACCGTTTCCGGTGCTTCGATGGGGTCGTTCGGCAGACGCTTGGGACGGGGTGTCCGCGCCAGGTTTTCATCCTGCACGCACTCCCAGTTGTCTCGCGATTCGTTGATCTCACAGAACCAGGGCTCTCCCCGTTCCTGGGTCGTTGCCGCATTCCGGTTACCGGCACAGCCGGATAGCAGACAGACGAGCGTGACAAACAAGACAATGGACGGGGAGGTTTTCACAGTGGCATCGGCGGGCTTGTCGTACACGAAAGTTAAATACTCAGAACGCATGATGCCCGTCGTTGAATCCTGGGTTGGTATTTAGCATTATACCGGCGCCATCACGAGGTGACGTATGGTAGCGACTGTCGCTGAATATGATCGAGCACCGCGAATCCTGCGACTGAACGTCGCCGGGCAACCGATCGACTGGGTCACCTGGCAGGAAGCGGTCTGTCTTTATGCGCGTGAGATTGTTGTCTGGACGCTCGGGGATGCTGTGCTTCGCATTCGCGGCGGCCACTCCCGCATCGACAGCTGTCAGTCGCACATCGACATCCATGCGATCGTCGCCTGCGGTGGCAAAGTGGTTCCTCCGGCCCGCGGCGTACCGCCGCTCACGAACGAAGCGCTGTTCCGGCGTGATCTGAACGTCTGTCTGTACTGCGGTGGCACCTTCAGCGATGGTGCTCTGACCCGCGACCACGTGGTCCCGACATCCCGCGGTGGTAAGGACACCTGGTTCAACGTCGTGGCGGCCTGCAAGCGGTGCAATCATCACAAGGGCAATCGGCTTCTCGAAGATTGTGGTATGGAGCTTCTGGCCCTGCCCTACGTCCCGAATTTTGCCGAGTATCTGGCGCTGACCAACAGCGGGCGGATTCTGGGGGATCAGATGGATTTCCTCAAGAAAAGCTTCGGTTCCAACAGCCGACTGCTGCAGTAGCAGGCGGTCGGCTCGCGCCCCGCAGGATCTCTCCCTCAACCAGGCAGAACGCCCATCGCTCTGCTGAATGGATCAGCGGCCGCTGCGGCGGTCATGGTCGGCCAACACGTCGGCGACACAGGCGGTAATCCGCTTACCGGTCGAAAGCTCTAGAAACTCGTTGGGCCCATGCGCGTTCGATTTCGGCCCCAGCACCCCGGTGACGAAAAACTGCACACCTGGATAGCGATCCCCGAGCATCTTCATGAAGGGGATGGTGCCGCCGCAGCCCATGTACATGACGGGCTTGCCGAAGTAGGTCTGGGAGGCGGCGTTCATGGCGTCGGCGAGCCAGGGTTCGAAGGGCGGTGCAGACCAGCCGGTCTGGGCGGTGTCTGTCGCGAACTCCACTTCCGCCCCGAAGGGCGGATCCCGTTCCAGTTCGGCTTTGATGGTGCTGCGTGCCTGTTCCGCATCGAGGATCGGCGGCAGTCGGAAAGTGAGTCGCGCCTGCGTTTCCGGGCGCAGTGTGTTCCCGGCGTCGCCGACCTCCGGTGCGCCTGAGAGCCCGACCGTTGCCAGGCTGGGTCGCCAGGTATTGTTCAACAGGAGTTCCGTTGGATCCTCGACGAGGGGCTGCGTGTCACCGGCCCAGGGGAAACGTTCGTAGACACTCGGGCCGAGCACCTGGGCCACCTGTTCGAGCTGCCGCTGGGCGGCTTCCGGAACCTCCACGTAGAGGCTCTCGTGGAGCGCGCCGGTTTCCGCGTTTTCGATCCGCTCGAACAGCTGGCGCAGCACCCGGAAGCTAGACGGCACGATGCCGCCTGCGGCGCCCGAATGCTGGCCTTCCGTGAGGACCTTGACGCTCAGAACGCCGGGTAACATGCCGCGCAACGAGGTGGTAGTCCAGAGCTGGTCGTAGTTACCACACTCGGCATCCAGGCAGATCACCAGCTCCGGCGCACCGATCCTTTCAGCCAGCGCTTCCATGTAGAAGGGCAGATCGAAGCTGCCGCTTTCCTCGCAGCCTTCGATGAGGACCACGCATCGGCCATGCGGAATGCCCTCAGCCTGCAGAGCCTCGATGGCCGTCAGGGAACCGAAGAGGGCATAACCGTCGTCGGCCCCGCCCCGACCATAAAGCTTGCCGTCCCGGAGTACGGGCTCCCAGGGTGAGAGACCTGGCTCCCAGCCGAGAAACTCGGGCTGTTTGTCGTAATGGCCGTAGAGGAGCACTGTCCCCCCGGCGCCGGTCGCCGGAATTTCACAGAGGAGCACGGGCGTTCGGCCGGGCAGGGTGACGATCTCGCGGGTGAGGCCTTCGATCGGGCTGCTTTCACACCAGTCGTCGAGGAGTTCGACCGCTTTCTGCATGTGGCCCTTCGCCTCCCAGTCCGGATCGAACATCGGTGACTTGTTCGGAATGCGCACGTAGTCGCAGAGGGTCGGGATGATGCTTTTCTCCCAGCGTTCGTCGACGTACTGCTGAATACCTGCGGCCATTGCTGTCCCCTTCCTCGGTTTCCAGAGCGCCCGTGTAAAGCTGAACGCTCAAAGCTGATGCAGAAGCGATCTTAGGGAAGCGTTCGGCGAAACGCATCCGAATTCAGGCTGTGACGCACTGCACAGTCTCGGCGCCTTTCAGAATCCCTCACCTTTCCGAGGTGCCACACGCATCACACTTTGTGGCTGCTCGAGGGGTCAGACTGGCGCCGTGCCAGGGGTGCTGGAGCACCTGCACCAGCAGAGGCACTGCGCGAGCAGGAGCACTGCAGCAGCAGAGAGAGCTGCGACAGGCACAGGCGTCAGAGGTCGTTGGGACGAACGGCCGCTCCGCCGGAGGGTGTGCAGCCCGTTTCACGCCTCAGTAAGGGACCAGAAGGGGATACTCAATGGAAAAGCTACTCATGCTGACGGGCAGCCCGTGGCTGTCCGCTCTGATCTGGATCGTGCTGCTCATGACCGCCCTCTATCTTGGCCGGGCCTCAGCGCAGAAAGCGATCATGGCGCTGGCGCGGACCCTGCGCAGCCTGCTGCGGCTGTCTGCCCGGGCGCTGGGCAGCGCCCGGCAGAGCCTTGCCGAGCGTAACCGCGAGGTGCTGCTTGCCCAGGGCCGGGAGGCGAAGGAGCGGCTCGTGGGCCGGGAATTCGAACGCATCACCGCGACAGTCAATCGCGATCTGGCGAGCTACCCGGAAACGCAGCGGCTGCTCTCGGCCACCATCGCCCGTATCGACGAAGACCACCAGAACGCCACGGAGGTGCCGCCGGAAGTACCGGGCTGGAGCAAGGCAGTGGATGCGGTGGCCAAGGTCAGTACCAAGGCCGACCCGACCGTGAAGCATGTCCTCGAAGCCATTCATGGGTGCCTGGCCAAGGCGGAAGCGGAATCGCTGGCGGCTTATCGGCAGGCGAGCGCCAAAAGACACAAGCTGCTGTCGCGCATGCGGCCGGCCTGGCAGACCATCCAAAGCACGCTCAAGCGCACGGACCGGGCCGTTAACTCGATTCTCGAGCGATCCCGAAGCATCGACCGGCACATGGACGAGTACGAGGAAATCGTCCGTGGCAGCGATCGGGCCGTTCAGGCGCTGTCGACCTCCGCTCTGGTGCAATTTGCCATCGCCACCCTGGTGATGCTCATCGCCATCGGAGGCGCCGTCATCAACTTCTCACTCATCGCGCGACCCATGGCCGAGATGGTCGGCGGCACAAGCTACATCGGTCCCTTCCAGACCGCTGACATCGCCGCCCTGGTGATCATCCTCGTGGAGATGTCCATGGGCCTGTTCCTCATGGAGTCCCTGCGCATCACCCGCCTTTTCCCAGTGATCTCTGCCCTGCCGGAGCGCACGCGGCTCACCATGGTCTGGGTGTCGCTCATACTCCTGACCACGCTTGCGACCGTGGAAGCCGGCCTTGCCTACATGCGGGAGGTGCTGCTCCAGGACGAACTGGCAACGGCCTCCGCCCTGCGCGGGGCCGCGGGCGGGATTGAGGGTGCGGTCATGAGCTCGGACACGCTCTGGATCACGACCGCAGCGCAGATGGGTATGGGTTTTGTTCTGCCTTTCGCGCTCACCTTCGTCGCGATCCCTCTCGAGTCCTTCATTCAGACGTTCCGGCATGTGGTCGGGCTCGTCGCCATGGCGATCATGAACCTGCTTGCGGTGCTGCTCCGACTCCTGGGCAACCTCGCCTGGCAGACGGGCGTGGTGCTGCTGCATCTCTACGATCTGGTGATTTTCGGACCGCTCTGGCTCGAAGGACTTGCCAGCCGACGCCGGCAACGACGCGCCCTGGCTCGGCAGACGGCGGACACGTCGGAGCCGGCGGAGCCGCACGACTCGAAGCCCGGGAAAAACGCCGATGACGGCGACACGGTGACTTACCGCTATGGAGGAACGCCCGCATGAAACGACTGACTCTGGCACTGCTGACTCTGCTCCTCGCCGGCTGCGGCGAACCCGAGAAACGCAACATGGGGATCTACATGCTGCTGGATACGTCCGGCACCTACACGGACGAGATCGGTAAGGCGCAGCAGATCATCAACTACACGCTGTCGAAGCTGAATCCCGGAGATTCCTTCGCCGTTGCCCGCATCGATACCGCGAGCTTCAGCGAGAAAGACATCGTTGCCAAAGTGACCTTCGATGAACGGCCGAGTACCGCGAACGGCCAGAAACGACGCTTTCAGGAGTCCGTCAACACCTTTGTGGACGAAGTGAAGCCAGCCGGCTACACGGACATCTCCGGCGGTCTGCTGCAGGCGCTCGAGTATCTGAACGAGAAAGATCCCGGTCATAAAACGATTTTTATCTTCTCGGATCTGAAAGAAGACCTGCAGGAAGGCTACGTGCGTGATTTCAGCATGACCTTCACAGACGTGGACGTGGTTGCCATGAATGTGACGAAGCTGCGCAGCGATAACGTGGATCCGCGTGAATACCTCGATCGCCTGTCGGACTGGGAAACGCGCGTGCAGCAGTCCGGTGGCAGCTGGCGGGTGATCAACGATCTCGATCGGCTCGAGCGGCTCTTTCAGTCCTGAGTTCAGTCCTCGGCGGATGCTGTGGTTGAGGCCAGAGGGCCTCAATAAAAACCCTTGATGCAGTCGTAGCCGAAGAGCCAGTCCTGGCGCTGCATGGCGATTTCCGGCAGGAAGCGGCTGCCCAGGGACCAGCGGAAGTTGCGCCACCAGGCAGCCACGCCACGGGCGTCTGTCTGAGCCCTGAAGTCCGTTTCGGCGAAGCGGCGCAGGCGCTCGGCCCTGGACCGACGGAAACGTTCGTAGTCGCTGAAGCCCTGGTGTGGCTCGTCTTCCCAGCGCTCCATCATGCGCGACAGAATCCAGGCGTCTTCCAGGGCTGCGGCGGGCGCGAGCTGCGAATGCGGTGGGTGGCCGTGACAGTGTTCGCCGAGGAGCGCGGCACGACCGGTCTGCCAGAATTCGGCCACGGGCGCCTCGGGCACGTCGACGTAGTGAACGTGCCGCTCCCCGTGGAGCGTCTGCAGATGCGGGTGGCAGCGTTCGAGCAGACCGTCCAGAGCGGCCTCTGGATCCAGCTCCGGACGACTGGAGGCGACCCAGGCCGTGAGTTCCACCAGGGGTTCGTCCCCGTCGGCGACCGGCACCGGACGTTCCGCTAAGAGAAATCCGGGGCCGACATAGGTCGATTGAAACCGTTCATGGGTCCGATCGGGCGTGCGTCTCTGGCCACGGGCGCGGATGCCGGTGATGGCGGTGTTGACGGTCCAGGGCCGGACCTCGAGCAGATCGCCGAGGTGATCCGGGGCCCGCCCGGTCGCCGCCGCGCAGGCCAGGTGTTGTCGGATCGAACCGTCGGCAAAACCGAGGCTGCTCCTGGCCGTGTCGATGCTGATGACCGCGGTGCCATCCACCACCGGCACCTCATGGTCGACAAGGGCGGTGCGGAGCAGCCCATGCAGCGCGCTGCGCTCGATGAGACAGGTGGGCGCGCCGTAGCGGGCCTCCGAGAAAGCACCCAGAGGCCGCTGACTGAGCAGAAAGCCCGTGCGGGCGCTGCGCAGGGTAGCGAAGTCCGGAGTCACGGCCCGTGCCAGCAGCTGGTCCTTGAGCCCCAGGGCCTGCAGAACCCGGCTGCCGTTCGGCGTGATTTCCAGCAGCTCGTCCTGACCGACGGAAGCCTCGTCGTAAACGACCATGTCGAGACCGGCCTGCCGGCAGGCGAGGGCCAGGGTGGCACCGGCGATACCGGCACCGATGACGGCGATCCGGTGAGTGTCGTCGCCGTCTGGCGTCAGCCCGAGCTCACCACTTTCCAACGGGTACCCTCCCGGGTGTCTTCAAGCTCGATCCCAGCCGCGAGCAGCTCGTCGCGGATGGCATCTGCCCCGGCGTAGTCGCGATTGGCCCGGGCTTCGTTCCGGGCCGCGATACGTGCCTCGATGGTTGTCGGATCCAGGCTGCTGTCGCCCTGGAAGTACTCGACGGGCGTTCTGGTCAGAATGCCCAGCAGCCAGCCGCCGGCCAGCAGAGCCTCGCGAAGTCGCGCCCGCTCCCCGGGATCCTCGGTGCGATGAATGTCGCTCGCGAACTGGTGCAGGGCTGCGAGGGCCTCAGGCGTGTTGAGATCGTCCGTCAGGGCTGCGACCACCGACTCGGGATAGTCGTCGAGCGTCTTCCCGGCGTAGGCCGTTGAGTTTGCCTGCGATCCCTCATCGAGGGCGCCGTAGAGCCGATCCAGGCTCGCCTTGTGCTGTTTGAGCAGGTCGTCGGACCAGGCGAGCTGGGAACGGTACTGAGCCGAGAGCAGGGCGTAGCGCAGCACTTCGCCGCCGTGGCGTTCGCGGAGATCGCGGATCGTCACCACGTTGCCGAGGGATTTCGACATCTTCTCCTGGCCCATGGTCAGCATGCCGTTGTGCAGCCAGAAGCGGACGTAGTCCGGGCTGCCGTGGGCGCAGCGGCTCTGGGCGGCTTCGTTCTCGTGGTGCGGGAAGGTCAGGTCGGAACCGCCGCCGTGGATATCGATGACCGGTCCGAGATGCTTCTCGATCATCGCTGAGCACTCGATGTGCCAACCGGGTCGGCCACGACCCCAGGGGCTGTCCCAGCCAGGCTGCTCATCCGTGGAGGGCTTCCACAGCACGAAGTCCTTCGGATCCCTCTTGTAGGGGGCAACCTCTACCCGGGCACCGTCCACCATGTCCTCGAGACTGCGCCGGGACAGGCTGCCGTACGCGGGATCGGAGGGCACGTGGAAGAGCACGTGGCCCTCCGCAGCGTAGGCAAAGCCGCCATCGATGAGCACTTCGATCATCGCGACGATCTCGTCGATGTGGTGGGTGGCGCGGGGTACCACGTCCGCGTCCAGCACTCCGAGCGCGGCAATGTCTTCTTCGTAGGCAGCCGTGTAGCGGTCGGCGAGGTCCGAGATCGGTTCGCCGTTGTCGAAGGCCGCCTGGTTGATCTTGTCGTCGATGTCCGTGATGTTGCGGACGTATTCCACCTTCGGATAGCGGGCCCGCAGCAGACGGTTCAGGACGTCGAAGACAACGGCGGGTCGACCATTGCCGATGTGCACGTAGTCATAAACCGTCGGACCACAGACGTACATGGTCACCCGCTCTGGATCGATCGGTTCGAAGGTCTCTTTCCGGCCGGAAAGGGTGTTGTGCAGCTGTATGTCCATGTCGGCCCCGTTCGGGTTCGGCGC
Source organism: Pseudomonadales bacterium (assembly GCA_965230005.1). Taxonomy (GTDB): domain Bacteria; phylum Pseudomonadota; class Gammaproteobacteria; order Pseudomonadales; family Azotimanducaceae; genus SZUA-309. Next base: position 2,105,983 of record OZ245934.1, on the reverse strand, counting down.
GTGCCGGTGCCTGAAATTCAGTGGCGGCGGAGTATATGTCAGGCCACGGGATCGGTCAGCACGCGTACGACCGACCCTTCCACCTCGAGATAGAAACAGTTGGGCCGATTCGTGTGGCAGGCAGGGCCCTCCTGGCGGACCCGGTAGAGCACCGCGTCTCCGTCGCAGTCGAGCCTGAGGCTGACCAGCGCCTGGCGGTGGCCGGAGCTTTCACCCTTGACCCAGAGCGCCTGACGCGAGCGGGAGTAGTAGCAGGCATAGCCCTCCGCCAGCGTACGTTCGAGGGCCGCGCGGTTCACCCAGGCGAGCATGAGCACCTCGCCGGACTCCGTATCCTGGGCGATCGCGGGCAGCAGACCCTGGTCGTCGAAAGGCAGCGCGTCGAGAACGTCGGTAAGCGGCGTTTCCGTCCCTGAGGCCTCACGCTCCAGCGCTTTGAAGAATTCAGACACCGTAGCGGGCGCTCAAATAGTGGAAGGCAGCACGCAGGCCCATGGCTTCGCCGCCTTCAGGGCGTCCCGGGCGCTTGCGGATGTTGTAGGCCATGATGTCGAAATGAGCCCAGGGCACGTCGTCGACGAAACGCTCGAGAAAAAGTGCCGCAGTGATGGCCCCGCCGTAGGGCAGGCTTGCGGAATTGACCGTGTCTGCGACCTTGCTGTCGAGCATGTAGCGGTAGGGTTGATGCAGCGGCATGCGCCATACCGCATCCGCCACGGCACGGCCTCCTGCAGTGAGACCGTCGGCGAGGGCGTCGTCGTTCGCGAACATGGCCGCGATTTCCGCGCCGACCGCCGAGCGCGCGGAACCTGTCAGGGTCGAATAGTCGAGGATCAGCTCGGGCTGCTCTTCTGCTGCCAGGGCCAGGGCGTCGCACATGACCAGGCGCCCTTCGGCGTCCGTGTTGTCGATTTCCACGGAGAGCCCTTTGTAGGTCTGAATGATGTCGCCGGGGCGATAGGCATTGCCGGCGATGGCGTTTTCCACGGCGGGCACGAGGACCCGGAGGCGTACGGGCAGCCCCGCGGCCATGATCAGCTGCGCGAGTCCCAGCACGTTGGCTGCCCCGCCCATGTCCTTTTTCATGGTGCGCATGCTGTTGCCGGGTTTGATGTTGAGACCGCCGCTGTCGAAGCACACGCCCTTGCCGATCAGGCTTACCTTCGGGTGTGCAGGGTCACCCCAGGTGAGATCGATGAGGCGCGGCGCCACGGTCGCGGCCCGGCCGACGGCGTGGATGGTGTTGTAGCCGGCGCTCAGCAGTTCGTCGCCGGTGGTCACTGTCGTATCGGCACCGTAGCTGTCTGCCAGCTGCACGGCTTCCTCCGCCAGCCGCGCCGGGTCGAGTTCGTCTGCCGGTAGATTGATGAGGTCCCGCGTCAGACTGACGGCGCTCACTTCAGACAGCAGAGCGTCGGCATCCTTGTCGTGGGGGATGAGCAGTTCCGCCGGGGCGCGATCTCCAGCTTTGTACTGATCGAAGCGGTAGGCGCCATGACCCCAGCCGAGGAGCTGCAGGGTGCTCACCGGGGAAGCCAGTTCGTAGGTGCCTTGCGGCAGCGTGTACGGCAGATTACCCAGCGCACCGAAGTCGTCTTTGCCATCCCAGCCGATGACGAGGGAATCCGGTGCCCCGCTGTCGTCCGGAAGCCAGGCATGCTGCCCGTTCTTTGCCTGGAACTGCTGGCGCTCCAGCCACTGGCGCGCGAGGGCGGACAGCGCTTCGAGCCAGCCGTCGAGTTCTGCACGATTGACCAGTTGAAGGGCCGTGCGCGGCCCGGCGTGTTCGGTGATCAGGCTCATGGGACAGGGCTTTCCAGTCGGTGGGCAGGTTAGAGCGAGCGTACGGGGATGAGACCGAGGTTGTCGCCTTCGAGGATCCGATCCGCGCGGTAGCTCGACCGCACCAGTGGGCCTGCAGCAACTTCCCGGAAACCGCGGGACAGACCCTCGCTGCGGTAGGCTTCGAAGGCTTCCGGCGGCACCCAGCGTTCCACGGGGAGGTGATTGACGGTCGGGCGCAGATACTGGCCGAGGGTCAGCACGTCCACGTCGTGGGCACGCAGGTCGTCCATGGCCTGATAAATCTCCGCGTCGGTCTCGCCGAGGCCGAGCATGAGGCTCGATTTCGTGAGAATCTCCGGGGTGAAGTCCTTTGCCATCTGCAGCACGTCGAGCGTCTGCTGATAGCCGGCCCGCGGGTCGCGGACCGGATGCGTCAGCCGCTCCACGGTTTCCAGATTCTGTGCGAAGACGTCGAGACCGGCTGTCGCCACCGTGCGCACGGCTTCCCGGTCGCCGGAAAAGTCCGGGGTCAGTGCCTCGACGGCCGTGCCGGGGTTTCTCGCTTTGATGGCGCGGATGCAGGCCGCGTAGTGGGCGGCGCCGCCATCCGGCAGGTCGTCCCGGTCGACGGAAGTGATGACAACGTACTTCAGTCCCATGAGGGCAACGCTGCGCGCGGCACCGGCAGGTTCCCCGGGATCCAGCCAGCCGTTCGGATTGCCGGTGTCCACGGAGCAGAACTGACAGGCGCGGGTGCAGACGGCGCCCATGAGCATGATGGTGGCGGTGCCGGCACTCCAGCATTCGCCGATGTTCGGGCAATGAGATTCTTCGCAGACTGTCGCAAGACGATGCTCGGCGACCGTTCGGCGTACCGTTTCATACTTGCCGCCGCTCGGGATGCGCACTCTGAGCCAGGGCGGCTTGCGGTCGGAGGGAGCCGGGTCCTGACGGCGCTTCACGCCATCCTTGATGGCGTTGAAACCCGCGGCGGTCTGGAACTTCTCACCGGGGGCAGCCCGGGCTTTTCCCCCAGACACCCCAGAGTTCCGTTGGTCTGTGCTTTTGGTTCCGTCACTCATGGCGCCATTCTACTGCAACGCGCCGTGAGAGATTCGTCGATCAGCCCGCACCTTCGGCGTCAGGGTTGGCCGGGTCCTGGAACTGCAGGGAATGCAGCGTCTGATACACGCCACCGGCGGCGAGCAGCTCTTCGTGGCTGCCGAGTTCAACCACCCGGCCGTTCTGCAGCACTAAGACGCGATTGGCTTCCTGGATGGTCTGCAGCCGATGGGCAATGAGAATGGAGGTACGGTCAGCGGTGAGCTGTCGGAGCGCATCCTGAATGAGCAACTCCGTTTCCGTATCGATGCTGGCGGTCGCCTCGTCGAGGACGAGGATTTCCGAATCCGCAGCCAGCACCCGGGCGAAGGCCAGCAGCTGTCGTTGGCCCTGGGACAGGTTCTGGCCGCGTTCCGACAGTTCCGTGTCGTAGCCTGCAGGTAGCGCACTGATGAAGCCGTGGGCATTCACCCGGCGGGCGGCGGCTTCGGCGGCTTCCCGGGTGATTGTCGGGTCGCCGAGGGCGATGTTGTCGTAGATCGTGCCGGAGAAGATGTGGAAGTCCTGCAGCACCACGCCGATGCGCCGCCGGAGATCGCGCGTGTGGATACGATTCAGATCGATGCCGTCGAGAAAGATCTGGCCGTCGTCGAAGTCGTAGAAGCGTCCGAGGAGGCGGATGAGCGTGCTCTTCCCGGAACCGGTTGGTCCGACGATGGCGAGCTTTTCGCCCGCTTCGATGGTGAAGCTGACGTCTTTCAGTATGGGTACGTCTTCGTCGTAGGCGAAATCGAGATGCTCGAAACGAACTTCGCCGCGGAGTCGCTTCGGTAGCGTGGCCGGTTCGGCCGGTTCGTGAATCTTCTCGTCCCAATCCAGGGCCTGGAAGATCCGTTCGCCGGAGGCCATGGCCCGGAACAGGATATTGGTCTGCTCGCCGAGCACGACAATCGGCTGGAACAGCATGTCGATGAAGCGGGTGAAGAGAATGACGCCGCCGAGGGACATGTTCTCCTGCACCACCTCGCCGCCGCCGTACCAGACGATCACCCCGAGCGCGATGTGGGCCATGCTGTCCGTGAAGGCGCCGTAGAGGGTTTCGATGCGCCCGCTCTTCAGCTCGTAGCTGCGATTCTCTTTGTTGATCTCCGTGTACTTATCGAGGTTCTTCTGCTGGCGGTCAGAAAGCTGCACCACCTGCAGGCCGGCCAGGTTCTCCTGCATGTTCTGATTCAGCGCCGAGACGGAGAGGCGCACGAGGCGGAACAGCTGGCGGGTGGCCCGACGGAAGACGTAGGTGACGCTGCCCATGAGCGGCAGCGCCAGCAGCAGAATGAGCGTCAGCTCGACGTCGATGGCGAGCATGATCGTCAGGGCCACGAAAAACGGGACGAACTCACCGATCAGGGTGCCGATGCCGCGAAGCAGTTCGTAGAGGGCTTCCACGTCGTTCGTCACGCGCGTCATGACGCGGCCGACGGCTACCCGGTCGTAGAAGGAAGACGGCCGGGTTTCCAGGTGGCTGAAGAGGTCCTGGCGCAGATCGCGGAGACCGTTGATCACGGAGCTGATGAGCGTCATGCGGTGGGCGTGGCCGACGACGGCCCAGCCGATGTAAACCACCCCGTAAAGGATGCAGGCGGCGAGCAGCGGCGGCATCTCGAAGCTTGCCACCAGCCAGTTGTGCAGATCGATCATGCCGAGATCCGGTGCGAGGGCTTCCGGCTCGCCGCGGATCACATGGTCGATCACCACGATGGAGAGAATGACCGGCTGCAGCACCTGCAGGAACGACGCGAGGAGGATGAGCGCCGCCGAGATACCGAAGGTGATCCGATAAGGCTTCATCCAGCGCAGCAGGCGCCGGAGCAGCGACAGGTTCAGCACCGCGCCGGAGAGCTCGGCGTCGAACATCGAATAATCGCGGCGCTGGCGGCCTGTGCTCGCTTCCGCCATCAGGAGGTTGCCCCGATAAAGTCGTAATCGGCTTCGCTCGCGCCTTCGCGCTGAATGCGCTCGAGCTCCGCATAAAGGCCGCCGCTTGCGATGAGCTCCTCGTGGGTGCCTTCCTCGACGATGCGGCCCGCATCGAGCATGACGATTCGATCCGAATGGCGGGCCGTGGAGACCCGATGCGAGACCAGCAGCGTCGTCTGCCCGCGCCGCAGTCGGGCGAGCTCGGCGAGAATGTGCTCTTCCGTTTCCGTATCGACGCTCGAGAAGCAGTCGTCGAGGATGAGCACGGGCGCGTGGCGAATGAGGCCCCGGGCCAGCGTTGCCCGCTGCTTCTGGCCACCCGAGAGTGTGACGCCGCGCTCGCCGACGATGGTGTCCATCTGCTCCGGGAAATCCTCGATGGTCTCCCGGAGGTCGGCCGAGGTGGCCGCTGCCCATATCTCATCGAGCATGCGGTTCGGATCGTCGTAGGTGAGGTTGGCGCTCAACGCTTCACCGAAGAGGAAGGGATCCTGCGGAACGAGCGCGACCTGGCTGCGGAGCTGCGACAGCGGGTAGGCGGTGACGTCGACCCCATCGAGAAAGACGACGCCTTTTGGTGTGTCGAGGAGCCGGACGAGCTGCTTCAAGAGCGTCGTCTTGCCGGATCCGACTCTGCCCATGATCGAGATCCGCTCGCCGGCGCGGACATTGAGCGTGATGCCGTCGAGGGCCTGTGTCGCCTGATTCGGGTAGCTGAAGCTCAGATCTCGGATCTCGAGATCCCCGCGAATCTGGGCCGGGGCTTCGCCCGTCGGGGCGTCGGTGATTTCCGGCGATCGCGACAACACTTCGAAGAGACGGTCGCTCGCCACGGCGGCCCGCTGGAACAGGCTGATGACAAAGCCGGCCACGCGGAAGGGCTGCACGACAAAGCCCACGTAGGAGATAAAGGCGACGAGCACGCCGATGGTCATTTCACCGGTGGTGACGAGGTGGCCGCCGTAGCCGATGATGGTGATCGAGCAGACCGCGGCGATGGTCGGCATCCAGGCGGACATGAGGGAGTTGATGCGCGCCTGGGCATAGAAGGCGTTCGAGTAGGCCTGGTTGGCGTCGAGGAAGCGGCCGATCTCGTTCTGTTCCTGGACCATGGCCTGGATCGTGCGGATCCCTGAGAGATTTTCCTGCACCTGATCGGCCAGATCCGACATGCGCTCCTGAACGTCTTTCGAGGCGACGGCCATCTTCCCCGAGGCCCAGCGGGCGTAGAGATAGACGAAGGGCAGGGGCGGCAGGAGCAGCAGCGTCAGCGACGGCGACAGATAAAACATGAAGCCGAAGCCCATGATCGAGGCATAAACCACGATGACCAGCAGGATCGTGCCCATGGCGATGAGGCGCTGGATGAGGGCGATGTCGGCGACGGCGCGCGTCATCATGTCGCCGATCGTGTAGCGGTTGAAGAAGCTGGAGCCCTGCTGCTGCAGAGCATCGTAGAGCGCCTGGCGGAGATCGAAGGCGACGCGGATACCGGCACTGCGCACCAGGTAGCGGGCCATGGAAACGACCACGAAGCGGCCGGCGACGGCGGCGAAGATCAAGGCGACGGGCCCAGTCACGTCGTAGTTACCCGCGGCGATGCGGTCGATGGCCTGCGCCATGCTGAGGGGAATGCTCAGCTCCAGGAACCGGGCGACGCCGAAAAAGGCAATGCCGAAGCCGAGACGCCAGCGATAGGGACCGACGAAACCTTTCAGACGAAAGAGCGACTTCAGCATGGGCGACCGCATCGGCACGATCGGGCGCCGCTCTGATTCATCTCGCTGGTTCCGGGCACGCAGGCTGCCTCAGAAGCTCGCGTTGTTCGGCACCCGCGGAAACGGAATGGCGTCGCGGATGTTCTCCATGCCGGTGACATAGAGCACCAGGCGTTCAAGACCAAGCCCGAAGCCGGCGTGAGGCACGGTGCCGTAACGGCGCAGATCCTTATACCACTCGAGTTCTCCGTCCAGTCCCTGCTCGGCCATACGCCGGCTGAGCACATCCAGACGTTCCTCGCGCTGGCTGCCGCCGACGATCTCGCCGACGCCGGGAACGAGCACGTCCATGGCGGCGACGGTTTTTTCATCGTCGTTCAGGCGCATGTAGAACGCCTTGATTTCCTTCGGATAGTCGATCACCACCATGGGCCCCCGAACGTGCTGCTCTGTGAGGAAGCGCTCGTGTTCGCTCTGCAAATCAGCCCCCCAGCTCACCGGGAACTCGAAGTTCTGGCCGGACTGCTCGAGAATCTGCACCGCTTCCGTGTAGGTCAGGCGTTCGAAAGGCTTGTCGATCACCGTCTGCAGCCGATCGATGACGGTCTTATCGATGCGCTCGGCGAAGAAAGCCATGTCTTCCGGACATTTCTCCAGCACCTCCGCAAAAACGGCTTTCAGCAGGTCCTCGGCGAGGGCGGCGTTGTCATGGATGTCAGCGAAGGCGATCTCCGGTTCGATCATCCAGAACTCGGCCAGGTGTCGGGAGGTGTTGGAATTCTCAGCCCGGAAGGTTGGGCCGAAGGTGTAGACGTTTTTCAGGGCCAGGCAGTAGCTTTCGACGTTGAGCTGCCCGGAAACCGTGAGGAAGGTTTCTTCGCCGAAGAAGTCCTCGCCGAAGTCAACGGGCGCATCGCGATTCACGAAGTCGAGGGTGGAGACGCGAAACAGCTCGCCCGCCCCTTCGCAGTCGCTGGCGGTGATGATCGGCGTGTTCACCCATTGGAACTCCCGGCCCTGGAGAAAGCCGTGCACGGCCATGGCTATGGCGTTGCGCACCCGGGATATGGCGCCGAAGGTGTTCGTTCGCGGGCGGAGATGCGCCACGGTGCGCAGATACTCGAAAGTGTGGCGCTTTTTGGCGATCGGGTAGTGCTCCGGATCATCCACCCAGCCGAGTACCTCCACGGTCTTCGCCTGAATCTCTCTGTCCTGGCCTTTACCCCCGGACTCGACCACCTCCCCCGTGATGCGCACTGAGCAACCGGTGCCGATTTCCAGGATCTCTGCTTCGTAGTTCGGCAGGGCGCCGTCGGCAACGGCCTGCAGTGAATCCATGGCAGAGCCGTCGTTGACATGGATGAAAGAGAAGCCGCCCTTTGAGGTGCGTCGCGATCGCACCCAGCCTTCGATGGTGACTTCAGTCGCGAGGTCGATGCTGTGGTCGAGAATGCTGCGGATGGAAGTGGCGCTCAAGGGACTTCCTCTGGCGTTTGCGGAAGGGCAGGAATGATAACGGACCCGGTGCAATCCTGGGAGCAGTGGGGCTCGAGACCCTGGCTGCCGGTCGTGTCGAACAACCTGTCGAGTCGCGGTGGGCAACTCTGGAACCATTATGGAAGTTCCTGAGAGCGGCGATCAAAGGCCGCGCCCAGAAGTCATAATAGGTCATGCGTTCAAGCTTTCTCATCGGCGGCCTGACCCTCGCGGCTGCAATCATCCTCGGGCTGACCTATTACTTCCGCCAGGCAGACCAGCCGGATCCTGTGGCGGAGCCTGTGTCGGTGCCGCCGGTAGAGACGGAACCCGTCAGCACTCCGGTGCCGGAACCGACGCAGACGGACCAGGTCATGGAGCAGACGCCGCCGTCACCGGTCGTGGAGGAGCCGAAGCTCGTGCTGCCCATGCTCGATGGCAGCGATGGTTTTGTCCTTGAACGGCTGCCTGTGAGCTGGCCGGCCCTGTGGCTCGAAAAGGAAGATCTGCTGCGCCGCCTGGCGGTGCTCGTGGAAAACGCAAGCCGCGGCGAACTGCCGCGCCGGCAGCTCGACTTCCTGGTCCTCGACGGGCGCTATCCGGTCCTGGAGGTCGTGGAGGCCGATGGGCAGACCGTGCGCTTCTTTGTTGATCCCGACGGCTTCTCGCGCTACGACCGCTATCTCGATTTGCTCGAACAGATACCGCCGGAAAGCCTGGCCACGCTGCTGACGGACGTGTACCCGCTGCTGGACGAGGCGATGCTGGAGCTCGGAACCTCCGAACAGGTGCTGCCGCAGCTGCTGACGGCCATCGATCAGGTGCTGGCGGTTCCCGTGCTCCGCGGTGACGTCGAGCTGGTGCAGCCGAGGGTATTTTTCGAGTATGCCGACCCTTCCCTGGAAGGGATGACCGATCTGCAGAAGCAGGTGCTTCGTGCGGGGCCTGACAACGTTGTGCGGCTGCAGAACTATCTGAAGACGCTGCGGACGGGGCTGCTCCGCCGCTGAGCCTCAGCCCTTTCCGGGACGGAGATTCTTCAGGTCGATGGTCGACTTGAACGGGCTGCGCTGCTCCGTGTAGTCGATGTCTTCTGCCACGTAGCGGCGCTCGTCCTCGAGATAGCGGCGAACCGCATCCCGGAAGCCCGGGTCGCCGATCCAGTGGGCGCTGTAGGTGGCTTCGGGAAGATAGCCCCTGGCCACTTTATGGCCGCCCTGGGCGCCAGCCTCCACCTTCTTCAGGCCGCGATCGATGGCGAAGTCGATGGCCTGGTAATAGCAGGTTTCGAAATGCAGGAAGGGGTGATGTTCCGTGCAGCCCCAGTTACGTCCGAAGAGCGTTTCACCGCCGATGAAGTTCAGGGCCCCGGCCACGTAGTGACCGGCGCGTCTGCAGAGTATGAGCAGGATGTGTTCGCTGATGCGTTCGGAGACCAGGCTGAAGAACTCACGCGTCAGGTAGGGCGAGCCCCACTTGCGGCTCCCGGTGTCCAGGTAGAAGCGGTAGAAGGCGTCCCAGTGGGCTTCCGTGAGATCCGAGCCCGTTACCCACTCGATCTCGATGTCGTTGGCGAGGGCATCGCGCCGCTCGCGCTTCAGATTCTTGCGCTTCTTCGAAGAGAGATCGGCGAGAAAGTCGTCGAAGGTGCCGTAGCCCGGATTGTGCCAGTGGTACTGCTGATCCATGCGTTTCAGATAGCCGAGCTCGCCGGCGAGACGCCACTGAGACTCCGGGAGGAAGGTCATGTGCAGGGAAGAAACGTCGACCTGATCGCTCACCTGCATGCAGGCGCCTAGCAACAGTTGTTCCCGCTCGGGATCCGGCTCGGCCACGAGGAGCCGCCGGCCCGTGGCCGGGGTGAAAGGCACACTCGCCTGCAGCTTCGGGTAGTAGTTCTGCCCGGCCCGATGCCAGGCGTCGGCCCAGCTGTAGTCGAACACGTACTCGCCCTGAGAATGACCTTTGACGTACATGGGCACCACGCCGAGGAGCCTTTCCTCTTCCTCCAGCGCCAGGTGAAAGGGCTGCCAGCCCGTGCGCCCGACGGCGCTGCCGCTGTCCTCGAGGGCGCTCAGGAATTCGTGGCTGACGAAGGGATCGTAGGGCACGTCGCCGCCGGGGTTGGCGCAGCGGTTCCAGCTTGCCGCGTCGATCTCTTTCAGGCTGTTGAGGATGCGGGCCGTCCGCGCAGCATCGGAGTTTCTGGGTCCTGCAGCATCTGCGGCTGCCTGCTCTACCGGTTCGTCGCTCAAAGCGGTCCTCCTTCGCCGCTAAGCATACCCCGTTTCTGGGAGCTGCCAGGCTCAGTGGGCCTGACCATCTCCAGCGGTCATGGCGAAAGCGATCGTTTCGCACTGGGCCAGCAGCTTATCCACGGTTTCTGCCTCGTCCGGGGAGAAGACGAAGCCTTGAAACGCCGTGGTGGACAGATCGAAGAACAGCTGCAGCAGCTCTGCCTCGGTCGCGGCAGCCCGGAGCTGGAGCAGGAGCTCCGTGAAAAACGCCATGGGATAGGCGTTACCGCCCGCGTCCAGGTCGTCGAGCACGGCGAGCAGCAGCGGTTCAATCTGGCCGCGGGTCTCGGCCAGCAGGGCCTCGGCAGGAAGGTCATTGCTCATGGGGCGAGTTTAGCGTCGAGCCGTGAAGATCCGGTGAGCATGCGCATTACCATCACTTGCCTGGCACGGGCCGGGAAAAGGACCTAAGTCCCTGAGATCAGGGCAGATTACGGCCAGCGGCAGTTAACCCGGTCACGGAATTCACCTGCCTGCTCCGGCAAGCTAGGTCGTTGCGGAATCGACGCTCAATCCCGGATTGCTATGGACAAGCTCTGGCTCACTCTCGATCACTGGCCGCAAACGGTCAGATCCACCGCCAAGAAAACCATGCTGGCGGCCTGGGGCTTCGCGCTGTTCTGGAATGCGATCAGCTGGCCGAGCACCCTGGTGCTGCCCGACGAGCTCGCGAAAGAAAACTACCCGGCGCTCCTGGTGCTGCTGTTCCCGGCCGTGGGGCTGCTGCTGTTGGGCTGGGCTGTGCGGGTCACCCGCGAATGGCGTCGTTTCGGGGTTACGGAGCTGACGCTCGATCCTTATCCGGGGTCCATTGGCGGTCACGTTGGTGGCGTGCTCCGGGTGCGCGGCGTGGACGTCGACTGCGAGTTCCGGGTCACCCTGGAATGCGTGCGCTCACACGTCGTTCGCTCCGGCAGCAAGCGTCGCCGGGAGAAGACGGTGAAATGGCAGGCGAACGGGATCGCCGATGCGCGCGACGGCATTGACGGCGCGGAGATCCGCTTTCGCTTCGACGTGCCCGACGGTCTGCCTGAAAGCGAGGACCCGGAACAATCCGACTATCACTTCTGGCAGCTGCGCATCAGCTCCCGCCAGCCCGGCATTGATCTTAGCCGGGAATTCGAGATCGGCGTCTTTCGGACCGGCGCCCACTCTGAAGCGCTTCAGGTGGACACCTCGGCGCGAGCCGCCCAGGCCGCCGATCGCCTCATCAGCAGCGCCATGCTCGATCCCGAGCACCGACTGCAGCTCACGCGTGAGCATGGTCTGGAAGTGGAGGAACGTAACGGCTGGCTGCGCCTGCATCTGAGGACGGGCCGCCAGCGTGGAATGGCGCTCATGACGTTCTTCATTGGCGCGCTGTTCCTCGGTGTGCCGTTCATCGTGCCCAGCGAGGGGTTCACCACGGGTGTCATCCGGGTGGCTTTCGCCACCTTTGGGGTCGGTCTCGTTGCCCTGGCGCTGTATCTGCCGTTCAACGCCCTCGACGTGCGGATCAGCCGACGGCGCATGAAACGCGTCCGCCGCTGGTTCGGCATGGTGATCCGGACTCAGGAGATCCGCCCGGAGGAGCTCGAGGAACTCGAAATCGACAAGGGCGCTTCGAGCACCACCGGCAACAAGACCACCATCTATTACGAGCTGGTCGGGAAAGGGGCCTTCGGTAACTTCACGCTGATCGAGAGCATCCCGGACCGGACCCTCGTCGAGGCCATCCGCCGCCAGGTGCTCCTTGCGGCGGGCCTGCGTCCCTCAGCGACGCACTGAATCGTCAGCGGAAGATTCTGAATCCTTCCCGGGAGCGCCTTCGTCCCGCCCTTGGGGCGCTTGCGAATCGCGGGCAGCGTCTGTCGTTCCGGTCGTGTCGACCGCTCCGGCCTCCACCGTCCCGGTCGAAGCCAGCGCTGCGTCTGCCGGTGCTGCCGCAGCCGAGTCCGTCTCCGCAGTCACCCGGGTGTCGGCGCTGTTGTCGGCCGCTGTCCGCCAGCGCTCGCCGCCGGTCGGTTCCTCGGGCCAGTCACTGAAGGGGAAGGGGCGCTCCTCGGAATTGAAGGTCTGGTAGTCGAGGACCTGGCGGATGTAGGCGGCCAGTGCGCCACCGAGCCGCAAGGCTGCCTCGTTGGCGCTGCCCGTAAAGAGGATGTGCACGAACTGAAACAGCACGACGAGCACGAGCACAACTTCGGCCACGCCGTAGGCGAGCACAAAGAAGATCATGTACAGGGCTCTCAGCCAGAGATCGCCGCTCGTCAGGCGCGCTTTCATGGTCTGGTCCATCAGGGGTACTCCTTTTCCTGAGGCGGGTTCCGCACCGGTTCTGGCGCCTGTGACCCGCGGGGTTGGAAGCTGCCCGGGCGTGAGAACGCCCGGGTCTTGCGCTTAAGTCCCGGAGGACGGAGCAAGATGCGTGCCGGCCGTAAGCGGTATACAAATCAATGGCTTATGAAGCGTTACGGACGGCAGGGTGGTCGGCTTCGCGACTTTTTGGTCAAGGAGAAAGTCAGATTAGTTGACTTAATCATCGCGTTGGACGGGAACGACCTCGCCAATGCTCAGCAGCGACTCCACACAATCCCGGATCGAATCGTCGAGCGGGCGGAACTTCACGTCGGTCACCCGGCGGATGCGGTCGTTGCGGAGTTCGCACTGGTCCCAGATCGCCCGCCATTCGCCTTCCCGCGCCTTCACGTGTTCCGGGAAGGGATCGGTGACTTCCGGCGTTGCGTGACGCAGCTCCGGCAGCAGCCGGTCGATGCTTGCGCAGATGTCTTCGACCCGGCGCGCATCCGTGGACCAGGCGATGTAGCGCTCGCCGTTCATCACCTCGACGCTTTCCAGGAGGCCGATGTGGCAATCGGCGTCGTCGCGCACGTCCACGGTCATCCAGGGCCGGTAGGCGCCGTTCTGGTAGTACTTGCCGAGCAGCATCATTTCGATGTTGTGCTGCCAGGGTCCTTTCTCTTTCTGATGCTTCGCCTGAATCGGCCCGACGTTGTCCGCCGGACAGCAGGTGATGGCTTCCCAGCCGCCGTGGGCGGCGGCGGCTTCCGCGAAGATCCGTTCGGCGATCACCTTGCCCATGGAGTAGCCCTGGCCTTTTGCCGCAGAGCGTTTCGGATTCGACTCGTCGGGCCAGCGGTCCTCGTAGAAGACGGGCCGGCGCAGGTACTCGCGGCGGTCCACTTCCGACATGACCGCCGCGATGCTCGAGGTGACCACGACGCGGCTCACCGTCTCCGCGCCATTGATGCTGGCGATGACGTGTTCACACACGCGAGTGACGTAATCCTGGTCATCGTAGTCACTCACATGGGAGAGGTGGGCGACGCCGTGGCAGCCTGGAAAAACGTCGTCGAAGCAGCCTGCGTCGTCGAGGTTCGCCGCGTGCAGGGTCAGGCGTCCGGATGCGAAGCCGGACATGGCTTTCAGGAAGCCGACCTTCTCTGCATCCTCCGGATCTCGAACACAAGCGCGCACACGGTATCCCTTATCGAGGAGCCGCCGGACAACCCAGCCGCCGATGAATCCGCTCGCGCCGGTGACGGCGACGGTGCCGCCTTTGGGTATCGGTGCCATGGCCTGCTCTCTGCTGAACCGGGTCGATTATCGAAGCACGAAGTCTCCGGGGCGATCAACACGAGGTCAGGAAAGGCAATCAGTAGATGCCGGCGTCGAGTCCTGCAGCAAGCGTCATGCCGAGCTCCTCTGCCTTCTCCAGATGCTCCGCCAGAACCGCACCCTGGACCACGAGCGGTTCCTGCACTTCCTTGAAGGGATAGCCACCAGCGATGCGCCGGATCGCTCGGAGGGCGCCCGCGCCGTCGTTCCCGGCGCTGATGAAGATCGCATAGGGCAGTGAGAGGATCTTTCCCTCCACCGGATAAAAAGTCCGGTCGAGAAAATCCTTCATGGCACCGGACATGTAGCCGAAGTTTTCCGGCGTACCGAGGAGCAGCCCGTCGGCCCAGAGCAGATCCTCGGGCCCCGCATCGCCTGCGCTCAGAAAACGCACCTCGACCCCGGTGAGGAGCTCGTGCCGGGCGCCGCGTAACGCCGCCTCGGCGAGCGCCCCCGTGTTCCCGGTCTGTGTGTGATAAACGATGAGCAGGTGCTTCTTGTCCATGGCGCCATTCTGCGCGTCAGGGTCCGAAGCCGGAAGATGTCTCGGACCTGCCGTGATCTGTGCGATCCCTTCGCAGTCGGCAGCGGCCCACCGTAGGTATACTCCGCGCCATGAAGCTCGACGACATCCAGCAGGCCGCCGAACGGATCGCCGGTCAGGTGGTCCGTACGCCCCTTACCCGATCCGAGACCCTGTCCCGGCTCACGGGCGTGGAGCTGTGGTTGAAGTTCGAGAATCAGCAGTTCACGGCCTCCTTCAAGGAGCGCGGTGCGCTGAACTGTCTGACCCAGCTCACCGACGCAGAACGGCGCCGCGGTGTGATTGCCATGTCAGCCGGGAATCATGCCCAGGCACTCGCCTATCACGGCCAGCGCCTCGGCGTGCCCACCTGCATCGTCATGCCGCGCTCCACACCGAACGCGAAGGTCGAGCAGACCCGGGTGTTCGGTGCCGAGATTCATCTGGAAGGGGCCGTCTTCGATGAAACACTCGCCTTCACGGAACGACTCGCCGCAAGCCGCAACCTGACCCTCGTGCATCCCTACGACGATCCCCGGGTCATTGCCGGCCAGGGCACCGTCGGCCTCGAGATGCTCGAGCAGCAGCCGGACCTCGAGACGGTCGTGGTCCCGGTCGGCGGTGGCGGTCTCATGAGCGGTATTGCCACCGCGGTGAAGTCGCTGCGCCAGGATGTGCGCCTCGTTGGTGTGCAGGTGGAGCGCTTCGATGCGGCGGTGGCCGCCTATCACGAACGCTCAGCCACGCCGAAGCAGGCGGGCACCGTGGCGGAAGGCATCGCCGTCAAATCTCCTGGCAGCAACACCCTGCCGCTCATGCGTCGCTACGTCGATGACATGGTCACGGTTTCCGAAGATCAGGTGGAGCAGGCGCTGTTCCGGCTCATCGAGATTGAGAAAACGGTCGTCGAAGGTGCCGGTGCCGTTGGCCTCGCAGCGGTCATGGCGGAACCCGAGCAGTTCGCCGGTCAGAAGACGGCGCTCGTGCTGTCTGGCGGGAATGTCGACATGATGATTCTCGCCTCGATCCTGCAGCGTGGCATGGTCCGCAGCGGTCGCCTCGTGCGCCTGCAGGTCGAAATCCCCGACGTGCCCGGCGCTCTCGGCGAGCTCACGCGACTCCTCGGCGAGTTCGACAGCAACATCATCGACATCGTCCAGGAGCGTACCTTCGGCGGTTCCTCGGTGCGCGCCACGCTCGTCGAACTCTCCCTGCAGATGCGGGGAGAGGAGCAGGTCGACCAGGTCGTCGCGGGCCTGGAGAGCCGCGGCTATGAGGTGGCGCTGATCTGAGGGCCTGCCCGGCCCCCGGGGAGCGCTTCGAACCTGTCAGCTTCCGGTAGCGGCAACACGTCAGCAGAGAGATCCTGTGCTTCCGTTCCGCGTTGCGCCGATACGGGGCGTCGCTTCAGGCGCATGTAGAGGGCCGGCACGGTATAGAGAGCGATGATCGCAGACCCGGCCACGCCGCCGGCAATGGCCGTCGCCAGCGGCGGCCAGAAGGTGCCGCCGAAGACGATGAGCGGCACGAAACCGCCAATGGTGGTGACCGTCGTCGAGATGATGTGCCGCGATGCATCCACCACCACGTCTGTTGCCGCGTCCTTGTCACCGGCTGCCGCCGCGGGGTTCGCCTTCAGGGCCGAAATGACGATGATGGCACCGTTGATGGCAAGACCCACCATCCCCAGGGCACCGATGAGGGCCTGGAAGCCGAAGGGCCAGCCGAACAGGCGCACGCCGAAGAGGGCAAGGCCGAAGCTGAGCACGGCCACCAGGCCGATGATGCCCGCCTGGCGGAAGGAGTTGAGAGACAGAATCACCACCGCCGCCATGGCCGCGACGAAGATCACGAACACCGAGAGCAGGTTGCCGATGGACTGGGAACGTTCTTCCTCTTCGCCGCCGATATCGAGGCGCACGCCTGCAGGAAGCGTCAGCGCAGCTGCGTCCAGGCGGGAACGGAACTCGGCCATGGCACCGGCGGGAAGTACGAAGGGTTCGAGATAGGCCTTCACGACGCTCACCCGCTGGCCCTGGTAGCGCTGAATGCCCGACACGGACGGCTCGAGGGACCATTTGCCCAGCTGTTCCAGGGGCACCACGCCACCGTCCCGTGCGGGCAGCGGCAGGGCCTGCAGCTCATGCACTTCGTCCCGATGGGTGTTCGGCGAACGGACGCGCACGGCGAGTTCCGTGTTGCCCTCCTGAACGCTCCCCGCGAAGGCACCGATGAGCGCATCGTTCAGGCGCCCGGGGAGATCGCCGGTGGTCATGCCGGCGGCGGCGGCGGCGTTCTCTTCCGGGTGAAAGACGAGCTTCGGCGTGGAGGCCGAGATCGTCGCGCTGGTGTAGGTCACCTCGTCGATGCTCGACAGAATCAGCCGCAGCTCGTCGCTGATGGTTTTCAGCTGGCCGAGGTCCGGACCGATGACCCGGAGTTCAATGGGCGCTTCAAAGGGTGGCCCCTGTTCGAAAGGCAGAGCCAGGACCTGGGCGTTCGGCAACGCGGCCGACAGGCGTCGCGAAAGGTCCGGCAGCAGAGCGCGGGTGGCCTCCGGCGAGGTCGTATCAACCCAGCCACCGGCGAAACTCGATACGCCATCGTTCAGGGACATGACGTTGTAATAGGTACGCGGCGCGCCTTCGCCGATGGTCCAGTGCGTATCCACGATGTCGGGGGTGTCGCGGAGAATGGCCTCAGCCGTTTCTACCGCTGCGCGGGTTTCCCAGATGGAAGCGTGGGCAGGCAGCGAGATCTGCACCTGAAACTGATTGCGATCCACCGGCGGGAAAAACTGCTGTGTCAGGGTTGGGGCGAGCAGAAAGCCGATCACGGGCAGCACACAGCCTGCGGCGATACCGATCCAGGGCCGGCGGATCGCCGTTCGAACCGACTCGCGATAGCGGGCCGTCAGGCGCTCGTTGCTGTAGCCGTTCACCCACCAGCCTCTGCCATCCTTCGCCGGGAAACGATCATCGAGGAAGCCGGCGACGGCAGGCACCACAGACATGGCGAGGAGGTACGAGCTCGAGACGGCGAGCACCACCGAGAGTCCGATGGTGCCGGTGAAGTCGCCGACCCCACCCGGAGCCATGGCAATGGTCATGAAGGCAAACACCGTCGTAGCGGTCGATGCGGCCAGCGGAATTCTGAGGTGCTTCAGCGATCGGCCGATGGCCTCGGCCGTTGCATGGCCGCGGCCGCGATTCAGCTTGTAGTCCTCGACGACGACGATGGCATTGTCGATGAGGAGTCCGAGGCTGATGATCAGACCGGTGACGCTCATCTGGTGCAGGGGGATATCGAGGAGATTCATGAAGCCGAGCACCATGGCTCCGGACAACGGCAGGGCGATGCCGACCGTGAGCGCGGAGCGCACGCCCATGAACCAGATGAGCGTCACCATCACGATGATCAGGGCCGACACCAGGTTCAGCGTCAGGCTTCCCATGCGCGCGCTCGTGTAGTCGTTCTGGTTGTAGATCACGTTGGCTTCGACACCGGCCGGCAGTTCGGCCCGATAACCTTCGATGGAAGCCAGGGCGGCTTCGATCCAGAGATCCACGCGCCGATCCGGTTCCATCTTCGCCATGACAAAGACGGTGCGCTCGGAGCCGTGGTAGGCCATTGAATTCGGTGGATCCACCTCATACTTGGCCACCGTCGCCACGTCGCTGACCCGCAGCACCCGGCCGGCGCTCGTGTCTTTCAGAGGGATGCGGGCAATGCGTTCCGGCGAATCGAGTTCCGCGTCGACCTCGACGATCAGGTCTGATCCGTCCGAGCGGAGGCGGCCGGCTGCCAGCTTCGTGTCCGAGCGGCGGATTATGTCTGCCACCTGCGCGGCCGTGAGACCGGCGGTGCTCAAGGCATAGGGGTCAACGGTGACCAGCACCTCTTCCTCAATGGCGCCGAACACGCCGGTTTCTTTGGTGCCGGCCAGGTTGGCGAGTTTGATCTCGAGAGCGTCCGCCAGGCGCGTGAGGATGCTCATCTCCATGGCCGAATCCGCGGCCCAGGAGAGGGCAACGATGACCGTGGAAGCGAGTGGCGCCCGCATCTCCAGCAGTGGAACCGTCGTACTCTGCGGGAGCTCCGCATGAACTTCCGCGAGCTTGTCACGAACTTCAGACCAGACGACGTCGTTCTCGCCGGGCTGCACGTGATCGTAGAGTTCGATGCCGACCAGGGAGTAGCCGGCTCGGGAGTTGGAGTCGATGGTGCGGATTTCCGGGATCTCCCGGAGCTTGGTTTCGATGGGCTCGGTAACGAGGGACTCAACGCGTTCCGCGGTGGCACCCGGCAGGAAAGTGGTCACGCTGGCCCAGCGCTCGGTCATGGTCGGATCTTCCTGCCGGGCGAGGCCCATGAGGGCCGTGCCTCCCATGAGGAGCACGAAGACGACGAGCAGTGCCGAGAGGCGCGGGTTGGTGAAAAACGCCTGCATGGTCTCAGCGCCCCCCGGCCATGGTGACTGCCTGGCCGGGAACGATGCGCTGGACGCCGGTGCTGATGACCCGGTCGCCGGGGCTCAGGGTGCCGCGGACGAAGGCGCGTTCTGCTTCCACGTGCAGAATCTCGACCAGTCGGCGTTCGGCGCTCGACTGTTCGTTCACCACGTAGGCGCCCCAGAGGCCGCGATCACTTTCCGTCAGGGCGGTCAGGGGAATCCAGTAGCCCGGATTTTCGACGTGGTGGTTGAGCTCCAGCTCGACCACGGCGCCGAAGGGAACGGTTTCGTCTTCGAGGGCGAGGACCACGGTAACCGTGCGGCTTTCCGCATCCACTTCCGGCAACAGGGCCTGCACGGTCCCGCTGAGACGGGCTTCGGCCCAGCGCAGGTTGTAGCGGCCGCCAGGCTCCAGCGTATCGATCATGGACTCGGGAATGCCGACGTGCGCCTCGCGATGAGCGGTTTCCACGAGACGAAACAGGGTTTGTCCCGGTCGTGTCTGCGCGCCTTCGTCCATGTGCCGGCTCTGGATCTGGCCGGCAAAGGGCGCGTAGATGTGGGCTTCTTCCACGGCGATGGTGGCGGCGCGGGCATTTGCTTCGGCTCGGGTGAGATTGGCTGCGGCGACAGACAGCTGCGCTTCCTTTGCCCGCAGGGCCAGGCGCTGCTCGTCGTAGATCTGTGCCGAGGTGTGGCCGGAGTCGCGCAGCGAGCGGAAGCGCGCTTCCGTCTGCCGGGCGAGCTGGGTCTCAGCTTCGACGGCTTTGAGGTTCGCCGCTGCCAGGCTGACGTCCGCCAGGGCCTGGGCTTCCAGGGCTTCGAGACTGTCCGTATCGAGTTTGGCGAGCAGGTCACCGGCAGCCACCGTATCGCCGATGTCGACGTGTACGCGCTCTATCTCTCCGCCATGCCGGAAGCCGAGCTCTGAGGCTCGACCGGCCACCGTGCGCCCCGCGTAGACGCGCGTGGCGTCGAAGCCGCTGGCGGGCTCAACGGTGAGATAGCTGACGCTGGTGGCCGCCAGGGCGCACTTGACGCTCAGCAACCACAGGGCCTGGATGGCAAGAATCGCGACCGCCAGCCGCGAGAAGCGCTGCCAGAGATCGGGGTAATGCTTTCTGATCAATCGTACGCGCATGGGGATGTATGCATCGCTAACATTGAGTGTTACTGTAATACTCATGTGAGCAATGTCAACATTGCGTGAAATCGGTCCGACAAGCGGTAAAATTCGCTAACGACCGAGTACACGCCAAACTACGAACAGTGAATTCAGGAAAAGCACAGAGCGGTCCGAGCGGCGGCACCTACCACCACGGTGATTTACCGGCCACGCTCATGGACATGGCGCTCGAGAAAATTGCGGAGGAGGGCACGGAGAAGTTGTCGCTCCGGGCCCTGGCGCGCGAAGCCGGTGTGTCGCCGACGGCTCCCTATCGCCACTTCCCGACGAAACGCTGTCTCCTGGCGGCGCTCGCCACCCGCGGTTTCCGGCGTCTCCGGGAGATCAACGAATCCCATGACCTCGACGGCGCTGATCTCGAGGAATCGTTTGTCGTTCTGGGTATGGGCTATATCCGCTTCGCCGTCGACAATCCGACCACGTACCAGATCATGTTCGGCACGGTGATCGACGACTTTTCCGAATACCCGGATCTGACGGCCTCTGCCGATGCGAGCTACGCGCCGGTGAAGGCCCTCATCGAGTTGACCCTGGCGCGACACCCGGATTGGGATCTGTCCGTGGAGCTGCTCGGCGGCGTGACCTGGTCCATGGTGCACGGCATCGCCTCTCTGCTGATCTTCGGCAAGGACAAGATGCGCACCGGCAACGATCTCCACCGCGGGCCCAACCAGGCGGTCATGGCGCTTATGGTGGATCCGGAAAAGGCGCTCCGGACCCTCGTGCACGGAATGCTCAAGGAAGGGCCCGGCGCCATGCACCAGGGCGCTCAGCCGTCGGTCTGACCAGCGCCGCTACCCTTAGATCTCCTCAAAATCCCCGTGGCGGCCCGCCCCCGCGGCAAAGCGGCTCGCCCCTTCGCGGGTTTCGCCCGAGCGGATCACCTGTAACCCCAGCCGCGTCTCGTTCAGGAGCGCGTCGTGTTCAGAGAGATGCCACTGCTCGTAGGCGCTGCGCCGGTCGTTCCGCATGCACAGCTGCGGGAACCGCGCGATGTCCTCCGCCAGCGCCAGGGCACCCGTCAGCGCTTCGCCGGGTGCCGTGAGCCGGTTTGCCAGGCCCATGCGCTGAGCTTCCTCGCCGGAAACCCCGCGACCGGTGAGAATCAGGTCCATGGCATGGCTGTGGCCGATCAGCCGCGGCAGGCGAATGGTGCCGCCATCGACCAGCGGGACACCCCAGCGCCGGCAGTAGACGCCGAACACGGCATCCTCTGCAGCCACCCGCAGATCGCACCAGACGGCGAGTTCCAGGCCGCCGGCCACCGCGTGGCCTTCCACCGCCGCGATGACGGGTTTCGACAGGCGCATGCGCGAAGGCCCCATGGGCCCATCTCCAGACTCGCGCATGCGGTTGCCGCTGCCTTCGGCGACCGCTTTCAGGTCAGCGCCGGCGCAGAAGGTGCCGCTGGCGCCGGTGAGAATGGCGACCCGCTGTTCCGGGTCGGCATCGAATTGTCGAAATGCATCTGCGAGCCGTGCGGCCGTCGGTCCGTTCACGGCATTGCGCACCTCCGGACGATTGATGGTTACCACGGTCGTAGTGCCGTGGTGCGTAACGGAAATGGTTTCCTGGCTTTGCGCTTTTCCGGGCGCTTTGCTGGTCTCTTTGCTGGTCTCTTTACTCGTCTCTTTACTCGTCTCTTTACTCGGCAAGGGATCTGTCCTCCTGCAGCGTCGCTTCGAGCGTTGAGTATGCTACGGTCGGAGGCCCCTCACGAGGGAAAGCGTCGAGGGGAACAGGATGCCGGCAACAGAAAGCCGGAAAACCGATACGGAGGGGAATTCATGCGATTGACGGAACCGCGCGTCCCGGCGCTGGAGGAGAAAGACTGGAACGACGACGCAAAGGCGCTGCTCGAACCATTTCAGGCCCGGGGCAATGTCCTCAACATCTTCAGAACGCTGGCAAATCACCCGGATCTGGCGCGGCGCTGGATGGTGTTCGCGAATCACATTCTCGGCAAATCGACGCTGCCGGTCCGTGAGCGGGAGCTGGTGATCCTGCGGATCGGCTATCTCTGCCAGGCGGGTTACGAGTGGGGCCAGCACGTGCTCATTGCCCGGGAGGCCGGGATGACGGACGAAGAAATCAGGAGCTGCAAGTCTGGTCCGGACACGCCGGGGATCTCCGAGCTCGACCGTTTGCTGCTCAAAGCCACTGACGAGCTCCATGCGGATGCCCACGTCAGCGACGACACCTGGAACAGCCTTGCCGGCCATCTCAGCCAGCAGCAGCTCATGGATCTCGTGTTCACCGTCGGCCAGTACAACCTGGTCTCCATGGCGCTGAACAGCTTCGGCGTTCAGGGCGACGAGGGGTTACCGGGATGGGACGTTTAGCTGACCGAATTGCCGTCGTCGTCGGTGCCGGTCAGACCCCGGGCGCTACGATCGGCAATGGCCGGGCCACGGCTGTGCGGTTTGCCCAGGAGGGAGCCACCGTCGTCTGCGTCGATCGGGATCAGGGCTCCGCTGAGGAAACCCTCGCCATGGTCCGGGAAGCCGGTGCCGACGGCATCACGGTGACCGCGGACGTCACCCGTGAGGCGGATTGTCAGGCGGTGATCGACAGGAGCACCGACGCCTTCGGCAGGATCGACGTGCTGCACAACAACGTCGGCATCGGTCGGGGTGACAGCGGTGTAACCTCGATGACGGAGGAAGTCTGGGACAAGATCTTCGACACCAATCTCAAGTCCATCATGTTTCTCTGCAAACACGCGCTGCTAGGGATGCGGGAACGCGGCAGCGGCGTCATCACCAACATTTCCTCCGTCGCGGCACTCTGTTCCGTCGGCATCGTGGCCTACAAGACGTCGAAGGCGGCTCTGAATGCCTATACCCATGCGCTGGCCACGGCCAACGCGCGCTTTGGCATCCGCGCAAACGTCATCATGCCCGGTCTCATGAATACGCCCATGGCCATCGAAGGCAACGTTGCCGCAGGGGCGGACCGGGAGCAGCTCATTGCCCGCAGGAACGCGTCGGTGCCGCTCGCTGGACCAGACGGCAACCGCATGGGCACGGCCTGGGACGTGGCGAATGCGGCGCTGTTTCTCGCCTCCGACGAAGCGGCATTCATCACCGGCGTCTGCCTGCCGGTAGATGGGGGGCAATCGGCGCGGATCGGCTGATTCGATCCGGAAAAACGCATTTGGGCCGATTTATGTAATTAAAACTGCCTAACTGCCCGAAAACCGCTGGAGCATCGCTGGAAAAGCGGCGAAACGGTGGAATTTGCGTCCCGAGGACACATCCAATGTGTGAGTAGATTGGTAGCCGAAGGGCAATCGGTCGACGGAAATGTCACCAACCGTAACAAAGTGGTTGACTGGTAAAGCCTGATTTTGGAGACTTCGGAAAGCTGCAATAAAACGGAAATATCCATAAACCCTCGGCATTTTCGAGGTTTTTCCTTCGAGGTAACGTCTGGAAGAGATCGCCTGGAAGGTACCGACGGATCAGTGGGTACGGTACGGATGATGGGTAAAGTCGTTCAAGCAGCGCCGCAGTCGTAGCTTCAGGGCACACGTAGGGCAACAGACGTAGGACATACGACCAAAAGCGGGATGACACACAAGAGCGGTATTGCAATGCACAGTATCGACGTAACAACTCGGCAAGTTGACGCCAGGCGGGCGGGGAACGGAACGCGTGCCCCGGAAGAGCCTTTGGCGACTGAGATCCACCTGCAGGAATCGCAGGACGGTCAGCGAGTGCGCGCCAATGCGCAGCCGGGTGCTTCGGACATCGACAGGGGGCGTTTCGGGTACATGCAATACATCCACGGTTTGCTGGGCTGCGTCCTGGCGGTGCTGGCGCTGATCCACATCCCCTTTCCCAAGCCCTTTGCCTGGTTGCCCTTTGCGCTTGCCTCGGTACTCGCCTTCATCACCCTGAAACCTGCACTTTCGATGGGTTTGTCCAGAATCCTTGCCATCAGCACGGCGGGGATGATGTTTTTCTTCTTCGCGCTGTTTTTCCTCATCGTCCCGACGCTCGAGGTGGACTGGTATCGAACCCAGTACGGCTGGGCCGCCGTTTGCCTGATTCTCTCGGCGTTCGTGATGATTCCGATTCTGTCGGAGTACAGCTGCCGGCTTAAGGCAGACTGCATGGAGGCTCGAGCAGCGCGCCGAACCGCGTTCTTCTCCGTTCCGGCCCACATCCGCCCGGAAAGCCGGTAGGCGGCGCCAGCCCCTAAGCAGGTTCGCCGAGGGCGATCCGCCGACCCTGCGACGCCACGCCCGTACCCTGCTCTCTGCTTCTGCGGTCGCGATAGACCCTGAGCGCATCGGCGCGCACCGTGGTCGACAGATCAGGCGCAGATTCTCTCAGCAGCGCTGTCAACCGATTCCGTACTCCTGCGTTGCAACTCCTGAACACGTACAGGAGTAACGCATGTACCCCTTGAAGACTTTCTTCTGGCTCGCCCTCATGAGCCTGATGGCCGCCTGTGGTGGCGGTAGCGGCGGTGCGTCCGCCCCGGAACCTCTGGCAGCAGCGCCGGAGGAGAGCGGTCAGCTGGTGATTGGCCTCACGGATGCCGAAGGGGACTTCGGCAGCTACACCGTTGATGTGCTTGCGCTTCGGTTGTTTCGCGAAGACGGATCCATCGTCGAAGCCCTGCCCCTCGAGACTCGCGTCGATTTCGCCGAACTCACCGAAGTGACGGAGCTCCTGACGGTAGCAACGGTGCCCGTCGGCCGCTATGCGAGCGCGGAACTGGATCTCGACTTCAGCAATGCCGATATCCTCGTGCAGCTGGCCGACGGCAGCCTCGCGGCGGCTGACGTGCTTGATGAAACCGGGGCCGCTCTGGAACGGGCAACGGTGGGTCTCATGTTGATGGACGATGCAGCCATCCGGATCCGGCCGGGTGTGCCGGCAGCTTTCAGCCTCGATTTCGACCTCGATGCATCGAACAGCATCGATCTCACCCCGACGCCACCGACGGTCACCGTGTCGCCTTTCCTGCTGGCATCGGCGGAGCTCGAGAGCGATCGCAGCCATCGCCTGCGCGGCGTGCTGGAGGCGGTCAGTGAGGTGGACGAGACCGTCACGGTTAACGTCCGTCCCTTTCGCCATCGCCGCGGTACCTTCGGCGAGCTCAGCTTTGCGGTGAGCGACGCAACGCTCTACGAGATCGACGGTGTCGGTTACACCGGCGCTGCGGGCCTCGCTGCGCTGGCAGCGATGACCGGCAGCACGGCTGAGGTGCCCCTTGTTGCCGCCGGCATGATCGATGCCGGAACCCTGCAGGCGGAAACCGTACTTGCCGGTTCCAGCGTCCCCTGGACGGATCAGGATGTGGCCGGCGGCGTGCTCAAGGCCCGTAGCGGTGACACCCTGACGCTCTCCGGCGTGCTGGTCGAGTATGCAGACGGCATCGTTGCTCGTCGCGATACGATCACGGTGACCGTCGGTGCCGACACGGGGGTAACGGCCCTCGGGCTCGACAATGCGCTCCTGGATGCCGACAGCCTGTCGGTGGGTCAGCGGGTGCTTGCTTTCGGCGATCTCGTGGACGACATGACCCTGGACGCATCAGGCGGTCATGTGCGCATGGTGGTCAGCAGTCTCACCGGTGACGTTCTCTCGCTTGCAGAACCGGACGCCGATCTGGTCCTGGACCTCGACTTTCTGAACGGCCGCCGACCCGGAGCCTATGACTTCAGCGGCACCGGCGTCACGGCGGTGGACGATGCCGATCCCGAGCGCTACGAAGTGGCAACGGCGACCCTTTCGCTCGCGAACCTCGTTACCGGAGATTTCGTCCGCGTGCGTGGTCATGTCAGCCCCTATGGGTCGGCGCCGGCGGATTTCCTGGCGCTGTCGATTCTGGATCTGTCGCTGGACATGCGGGCAGGCAGCCTCAAAGCCTTCTGGCCGGAGCCGGATGCTGCCGCGATCGCGACGGTCAGTACCGAACGGATCTCGCTCGATCTCAGTCAGGCGCGCGCGGTGCTGAAGCTCAAAGGGGTGCCGCGGGATCTCAGGGATGCCATCGATCTGCTGGCGCCAGAGAGTGGCCGGGGTGTTTATGCCGTGACCGTACGTGGTGCCGGGCAGATTCACCTCTATCGCAGCTTCTCGGATCTGGCCGAGGAAGTCCTTGCCCAGCTTTCGGCGGGCAACGTGCTCAAGCGGGTGGGTGCTCATGGCCGCTACAATGCGTTGGACGACGCGCTGGTGACCGGACGCCTGTCGCTGGAGTTCGTGCCCGAAGCACCTTGATCGGGCAGAGCTCGGAAGCGTTGAAGCCGGGCGTCCACGCCCGGCTTCCTGCTGAGGAGAATGATGAGCGACGGTGTGCAGGCTCAGGAGCTGAACCGTTTCCTGGGAGAAGTGGAAGCGTCTGCCTTCCAGCTCGCCCGCTATGCGGTGCGCGACACCGATGAAGCCCTCGATATCGTTCAGGATGCCATGTTCACCCTGGCCAGAAAGTACGGGAAGAAACCCGTGAGTGAATGGCGGCCACTGTTCTTCCGGATTCTGCAGAACCGGATCCGCGACTGGCACCGACGTGCTGGCGTCAGGCGGCGGGTTGTCACGGAGGCCATGACTGGCGAGACGGATCGGATCGCCGCCGCAACCGACGACGGCCGCAACGATCCGCTGCTGGCAGCGAACACCGACGGCGCTGCCGATCAGCTCCAGGCGGCCGTCGAACAGCTGCCGCTCCGGCAGCAGCAGGCCTTCCTGCTCCGTTCTCTGGAAGGCTTGAATGTGGCTGAAACGGCCAAGGCCATGGGTTGCTCCCAGGGCAGCGTGAAAACACACTATTCACGAGCTTTGAGCGCGCTCAAGGACTCGCTGAAGGACTACTGGTGATGAGCGATAGAAACCGAGACAACGAGGATCCTGCCGCCAAGGCCGCGGAAGCTCGCCTTGCCGAGGCCCTGACCGCGGAGCGCGATGCCATCGCGCCGGACGTGCGGGAACGGCTCGGCGCCATGCGCCGGGAAGCCGTGCGCCTTGCGGAGGAATCGGCTGACACACCGGCATTCAGTCTGCGTGGCTGGCTGGGGGCTCTGCCCATGACAGCAACGGCAGCCGCGGGGCTGGCCTTCGCCCTTGCCGTTGGCGTCTGGCTGGCAGCCGCGCCGGATGCCGGTCTGGAGCCTCTGCCTGCCATCAGTGAAGCAGAGGCGGCCGTCATGCAGGATCTCGAGCTCCTGGAGGAACTCGAGTTTCTCGCCTGGCTGGAAGAAGAGTCAGCGGGTGCGGGGTAGTCTGACGATGCTGTTGCTCGCTTCAGCAGCTGCAGGTGCGGCCGAGGAAACCCCGCCCATGCCGCCGCCGGGATTTCTCGAGTTCCTTGGCGCCATGGTCGAAGCCGACGGTGAACTCATCGATCCCTTAACGCTGGAGTCGGATCTGGAACGGGTGCTGGCGGAAGAGGTGCGCACGGCATCCTGGCAGACGGAGCCGCGGGACTCGGCAGCGGACACGCGACGCGGTCCTTCGGAGGTGCGGCAGTGATGACGGTGCGGATGCTTCTCCTGACGATCTGCAGTACCTGCGTGCTCCTGCTCGCGGGACCGCTGGCGGCGCAGGCCCTGTCCTTCTCGGAGCTGCCGACAGAACAGCAGCGGGTGCTGCGGAACTATGAGTCGCGCTGGTCTGAGCTCTCCGCCGAGCAGCAGGAGCGTCTGCGTCTCGGCAGCGAGCGCTGGCTGAGCCTGACGCCGGAACAGCGCCAGGCCACCATCGGACGTTTCCAGCGCTGGCAGAATCTCAGTCCGAATCAACAGCGGAACCTGCGCCAGCGGCTCGAGACCTTTCGTTCCCTGTCCCCGGAACAGCAGCGGCGGGTCCGGCAGCGGCTGAATCAGTTTCAGAACATGACGCCGGAACAGCGGCAGCGTCTGCGGGAACGTTTTCAGTCGCTGACGCCGGAACAGCGTGCCCGGGCCCTCGAGCGTATGCAGCGCCGCTCGCTCGAAGGCGCCCAGCGCCGACCCCGAGCTGCAGACTCCCCCTGAGGACGGCTGGTCCCCTACACTAAGGGGTCTCGCCTGAAGGATTCACATCATGACCGCTCGACCGAGTCGGCCTCGTCGTTCCGTGCTCTACATGCCCGGAGCCAACGCCAGGGCCATGGAAAAAGCGCAGGGCATCGCCTGCGATACGATTATCTTCGATCTGGAGGATGCCGTTGCCGCTGGCGCGAAAGCCGAAGCCCGCGCTCAGGTCGCCGCAGCGCTGGCTTCCGGCGATTACGGCTATCGCGAGCTCGTCGTGCGGGTGAACGGTCTGGACACCCCCTGGGGGAACGACGACCTTGCCATGGCGGCAGCTCAGCCGATCGATGCGCTGCTGTTCCCGAAGGTGGAGTCGGCGGCGCAGGTGAATGCCATCGCCGGGGCCGTTGATGCAGCCGGTGGCGGCGCGCTGCCGCTGTGGCTCATGATCGAGACGCCAAAAGGTATTCTCGACGTCCGGGAGATTGCCGAAGCGTCTGATCGCGTGGACTGTCTTGTCATGGGGACCAGTGACCTGGTCAAGGAGCTTCGTGCCCAGCACACGCCTTCCCGCAGCAATCTGGCCTTCGCGCTGCAGAGCGCCGTGCTTGCAGCACGAACGGCCTCTGTCGAGGTGCTCGACGGTGTGCACCTCGATTTCCGCAACCTCGAGAGTTTCCGGGAAGCCTGTGAGCAGGGTCGGGCCATGGGCTTCGACGGAAAAACGCTCATCCATCCCACACAGGTTGAGATCGCCAACGACGTGTTCGGCTTCAGCGATGAGGCGGTGGTCGAGGCGCGGGCGATCCTCGAGGTCTGGGCGGCGGCTCAGGCGGCCGGCAAGGGCGTGGCGGAGCTCGATGGGCGACTCATCGAAAACCTCCATGCAGCGGAAGCCGAGCGGGTCATTGCCTTTGCGGACGCCCTGGCGGCGCGCTGAGTCTGCTCGCGCTCAGTTGCTCTCGCAGCGATAGCTGTCGGCAACCATGGGATCGCTCCGGCCATTCCATACGGCAGCAGCCGGATAGGGGCAGAGCGGCAGCGTGCGGATGGTTTCGCCGTCTTCGACTTTGCGCGCCATGACCTGCGCGGGCGCTTCACCCTGCTCCACCCAGGCCTCCAGCGCGGTCAGAGCGTCGAGCTGATCGGGTCCCGGTCCTCCGCGGCAGTGGCCGAGGCCCGGTACCAGGAAGAGGCGGAAGAAGTCCTGCACGTTGCCGAGTGTTTGCGTTCGATCGCCGCTGGCCAGCGTGTCGAGGACCGCCTCGTAGTAGTTGATGGTGCCTACGGGCGAGATGTCTGCGTCGGCGAGGCCGTGGTAGACGAGGAGTTTTCCGCCCCGATCTCTGAGCGGCCGCAGATCCGGATCGTTCGCATCGACGGCGCCGCCCACTTTGTCGAGGGCGTAGTCGAGGTCTTCATCGAAGTCGAAAGTGCGGAAATCCCAGTCCGGATCTTCGAACACGAAGTGCCGGAAGAAACCTTCGCCACCGAGCCAGTGCAGGGACGTGAACGGTTTGCTGCCGGTGACCCAGAGTGACCAGCCGCCGGGGGCTGCTTCACCCCCCGGCACAAGGCCGGGAAACACGAGGGTGCCGTCACTCCGGCGTACGCCGGTCCAGATCTCCCGGACCGCCGTGACCTGTGCCGGCGTCAGGCAATCCTCCCGGTCTGCGCCGGCGGGGCAGGCAAGCTCGCCCGGGTCGTAGCTGCACGCCAGCGGATCCATGAGCACCCCGTCGGCAACGCCGTCGAGCTCGTCACAGGCCGCGTTCACGGCGGCGCCGAGGGCCGGCAGCTTCTCCGGCGGCAGATAGCGCTCGGGTTCCGCCAGGGTCGCCAGTGAGTACCAGAGATGGGCACCGGCGTAGAAACGCGTCCAGTCGTAGGCCGGATTCCCGACGAGCAGACCGTCGTAATCGTCCGGATAACGCTGGGCTTCCATGAGGCCCTGCTGGCCACCTTTCGAACAGCCCGTGTAGTAGGCGAAGTCGTGGCCGCGGCCATAGTAGGCGGCGGTGATGGCTTTGCCGTGCACTGTCGCGAGATGCAGGGACCGGTGGCCGAAATCTTCGATGAGATCCGCCCGGCCAGAAGCCCAGGAGGCATCGAAGGGAACGTCGCTCGTCCTGTGGCCCGTATCCGTACTCACGGTGGCGGAGCCGCGGCGGAGGGCGTAAGCCATGCTCGCGTAGCTGATGGTGCCGGCCATGCCGCCGTTGCCAACGCCGTTGAAGCGTCCGGTCCAATCCTGCACCGGCAGCCAGGCTTCGAAGTTCACGGCAGGCTCGCTCGTGGCGGCAACGCGACAGAAGGCCGGGAGCTCGAAGGTCGTGTCGCTACCCGGTGGCGTGAAAGGGCCGGCGGGAATCAGCGTAGCAGCGGTAATCTCCGTTGCCGGCAGGTCCAGCTGGGTGATGGCAGCGCAGCGGGCGGCCGCGTCATCGTCCCGCGTATTGGTGGCTGCCGTCTCTGCGCTGGCGGCCTGGGACCAGAGCCAGGTCGCAAGCAGGCCGGGAATCAGCTGGGCGGTGCGCATGGCTTGCTCTGTGCTCCCTTTGCTCGTGAATGTCGCAGCGCTTCGAACCGGCGCCTAGGCGGTGGCCTTGCGCACCGCCGGAAGTACGTCTGTCAGGTAGGCGTCGAGGGCTTCCTCGTGCCAGGGTGCGCGGAGCGCAATGTTGATCTCGTCGGCCCCGGCAGCTACGTATTCCATGATCCGGTCCACGGCTTCGTCGGGTTTGCACAGGAGCGCGCCCTGGGCCGTCCGTTCGGCCATCTCCCCCCAGTCGGCGCGCAGCACTTCCCGTTGCCGGGCGATGTCCACGTCGGAGAGGCCGAGGTTGAACATGATGTTGGCTGCCCGCTTCAGCGATTTCGGTTCCCGGCCGGCTTCTTCGCACCAGACGTTCAGCACGTCGTTGACCCGCTTGAACTCCTCCGGCGAGAGATAGGCCGCGTTCCAGCCGTCGGCGTGGTCGGCAACGATTTTCAGGGTGCGTTTTTCGCCGACGCCGCCGATCCAGATCGGCAGGCGCTCCTGCACCGGGCGCGGATAGCAGCTGGCGTCGTCCACCTGATAGTGAATGCCGGAAAAAGTGGTTCGCTCTTCGGTGAGCATACGCCGGATGATCTGAGCGGCTTCCTCGAGCATGTCGAGGCGGGTGCCGATATCCGGGAAGGGATAGCCGTAAGCGCTTGCTTCCCAGATATGCCAGCCGGCTCCGATACCGAGCTCGAAGCGGCCGCCGCTGATGTGATCGAGGGTGGTGGCTGCCTTGGCGAGCAGGGCTGGATTCCGGTAGCCCACGTAGAAGACGAGGCAGCCGATGCGGGCGTGTTCCGTCTCCGCGGCCAGCGCGCCGAGGGTTGCCAGCGCTTCGAAGTGCGGTTCCGTGCCACCTTTCGGCGGCGCTTCGTAAAAGTGGTCCCAGGCGGATATCCAGTCGACCCGACTTGCATCCAGCTTGCGCCAGAGCGCGCGCATCTCGTCCATGGCCATGTTCTGTTGGCCCACGTGGACACCCAGTGAGATACTCATCGACCCCTCTCGTAACCGGTTAAGCGAGGCCCGGAGCATAGCGCGGGGGCCGCGGGGAGGGTAGCGAGCGGGTGCGGTGAGTCTGTGCCGCTCTCAGACATCAACAGAGGGCGGCAAAGCGATGGGCACGGTCAGCGCGAACGGAATCGATCTTTACTGCGAGGTGCACGGGCAGGGTCCGCGACTGCTGTTCATCTCCGGCACCGGGGGCGATCTGCGGGTGCGGCCGAACGTTTTTGATGGTCCGCTCCCGGCCGCCTTCGAGGTGCTGGCCTACGATCAGCGAGGCCTTGGTCAGAGCGACAAGCCGGCACACGACTATGGCATGGCGGACTACGCGGACGATGCAGCCGCGCTGCTCGACGCCGTTGGCTGGGAAGGGCCGGTGCTGGTCATGGGCGTTTCCTTCGGCGGCATGGTGGCTCAGGAGTTTGCCCTCCGACATCCGGACAGAGTGCGGGCGCTGGTTCTTGCCTGCACCAGCGCCGGTGGGGCGGGCGGGGCT
Organism: Pseudomonadales bacterium; assembly: GCA_965230005.1. GTDB lineage: Bacteria > Pseudomonadota > Gammaproteobacteria > Pseudomonadales > Azotimanducaceae > SZUA-309. The sequence goes on along the minus strand of OZ245934.1, from coordinate 2,073,873 downwards.
TCCTACCCCCTGCACGAGCTGGAAACCCTGCCGGAAGACGAGCGCGCCGCCCGGCACCTGGAGCTCGCCGACACGCGCCGCGATGCGGCCTGGCGCGCGGCCAACCCCGAGAAGTGGGAGGCGTATCTCACCATGGCACAGAACGCCCGCCGCGAGGATCGCGACGAGGAAGGTGCCCGACGCCAGCTTAAGGCCCGTGCCGGTCACGATACCTTCGACCGGCTGCCTGCTCTGCAAAGCCCCGTGTTTCTTGCCGGGGGGCGCTATGACGGTATTGCCCCCGTGGCGAACATGGAGGCGCTGGCGGCCAGCCTGCCGCAGGCAGAGCTCGAGCTCTTCGACGGCGGGCATCTTTTTTTCGTGCAGGACAAAGCGGCCTATCCGCGAATCGTGCAGTGGCTCAGCGCGCAGGCAGCGGGCTGAACGGCCATGACCCGAAAACGCAGCATTCTCTTCATCACTACGGATCAGATGCGCTACGACGCCCTTGGTTGCAATGGCGGGCTCGTGGCACGGACGCCGGCGATTGATGCGCTGGCATCGACCGGCATCAACTATCGTCGCGCGCACAACCAGAATGTGGTGTGTATGCCGGCCCGGGCCACGATCATCACCGGTCAGCACGTCCGCTCGCACGGCGTCTGGATGAACGGCGTTGCTCTGCCGGAGGATCAGCCGACCATTGCCCATCACCTCCAGGCCCACGGCTATCGATCGGCCCTGCTCGGCAAGGCCCACTTCGAACCCTGGCTCGGTGACCCGGAGGCGTTTTATGAGAATCGCATGGCGCGCCTCGGCAGTCTGGGACCGCATCGCGGCTTCGAGCGCATGGAGCTCGCGAACCACTTTTTCGAAGGCCACAGTCATTACGATCTATGGATGAACGGGCATCTTCCGGAGAAGGAGAAGTTCTATCCCATGGTGGGTGACAAGGGTCAGAACACCGTCAGTCACGGTGCCACCGGAGCCGTGCAGGTCTGGCCCATGGACGTTCCCCGGGAGCTGTACCACACGGAGTGGGTAGCCGATCGAACGATCAGCTGGCTCTCGGAGCTTGAGAGCGACGATCCCTTCTTCTGCTGGATGAGTTTTCCGGATCCCCACCATCCGTGGGATGTGCCCGCCTCGGAACTGCATCGGGTTCCCTGGCAGGAGGTACCCCTGCCTCGACTCTATCGCGAAGACGCGGCCGAGCGGGAGGCGCTGCTCGATGAGAAGCCCCGACACTGGCGCGGCTACTACGACGGCACACTCTGGACGAATCTCGAGTCGCCGCGGGAGTTTGTCCCGGCGGCCATGAGCCCCGACCAGGTCCGGGAGATCAACGCCATGACGCACATCGAGAACGAGCTGATCGACGAGGCCTGCCAGCGGGTTTTCGATCATCTGGCCGCTGCGGGACGCCTGGCGGATACGGATATCTTTTTCACCACGGATCACGGTGAGCTGCAGGGGGATTTCGGACTGCTCTTCAAAGGCCCTTATCACGTGGATGCGCTCATGCGCCTGCCGCTGATCTGGAAACCGGCACCGAAGGCGGGTGTGGCGCCGGCTGAAGTGACGGCACCAGTGGGGCATCTCGATCTCGCCAGCACCTTCTGCCATGTGGCGGGCGTGCCGACCCCCGAGTTCTGCGAGGGCGACCGGTTGCCGACCTCTGACGCAGACGCCGAGGCTCAGGGACGCGATTGCGTACTCACGGAGTGGGACTCGGAGCACGGTCCCGTCGACATGCATCTGAAGAGCCTCTACGACCGCTCCGGCTGGCTCTACACCAGCTACGGAAAGTCCCATCTCTACGACGGCACGGAAGGTGAGCTCTACGATATGACCGAGGATCCGGATCAGCTCCGCAACCGCTGGTCGGATCCTGCCTGTGCCGGTATCAGAGCCGAACTGGGCGCAAAGCTTGCGGAGTCGCTGCCACCGCCGCGGGAACCGCGCCTGGAGCGACAGGCGCCGGTCTGAGGCTGCACGCCCGCGTCCTCTACCGGGGCGCCTTCAGTGCTCGGGTCTCTCTTGGGTCTCTCTCGGGTCTTTCCCGGGTCTCTGTTGATCCGCTGACGGGACGCCTGTCGGAACTCTTACGCCGGCCATCGGATAGGGCGCGGGGTTGCCGCTGCTTTTTGCTATAAATCTCACTGCGAGCGGCGGTAATAATGCGCTCGCTTACGGTAAGTGATTCCTTTCAGTTGTGAACTGCTTCAGTTCGCTTGAAGCACCCCGGCGACGGTCCTCCCCCCTCCCCAATCCCATGTCGCCGGGGTCATTTTTTCCCGGTTATTCGCTTCGCTCCGTCGGCCAGCGGCCGCTGGCGATCAGGTAGCGGAGACCGTATTGGGCGCCGAGATGGAGGGCAACGACGATGCCCGCGCCGAGCGCAATCCAGATCCTGTCAGCGGCAGGGGTCAGCGCGACGAGCAGTCCCAGGAGCACGACACGAAAGGCGAGGGCCAGGAACGCGCGGGGGTCGGGACCACTGTCTTTGAGCTGCATGACGGCGGCGAGCGTATAGACCGTCAGCGGCATGGCGACGAGCAGGGCCAGCAGGGCACTCATGGAGTCAGCACCTCGACCCAGCCTTCACTCGCATTAACTCTCAACTCAGCGCCGTCACTGATGCGCGTGGTGGCGCCATGCACGTCCACGAGGCAGGGGACCTGATACTCACGGGCAACGGTCCCCGCATGGGAGAGGAAACTGCCGACTTCGACGATGATGGCGGCAGCGCCGGGAAACAGCGGCGTCCAGGCGGGATCGGTATAGGGTGCAACGAGAATCTCACCGGCCTTGAGCCCTCCGGCGAGGGTCGGATCGTGAATCACCCGAGCCCGGCCTGTGGCCACGCCGGGACTGGCGCAATCGCCCACGAGCATTCGACCGTCATCATCGAGTACGGGGATTCGAGTGTCGAGGTTGAAGGTGTTCGGCGGCGCCTGCACCGCCTGATCCTGGTAGCGGAGCCGTCGTTCCCGAATCCGGTCTTCCACGTCCGGCCAGTCGAGTTCGCCGAGATCGAGGGCCATGGCTTCTTCGTACTCGAGAAAGAACAGATCGTCCTCGCAACGGAGTCTGTCGGCCTGCAGGAGTGTCTGCTCCAGGGCCTTCAGCTTCTGGCGGACCACGTCCATCGCCATGGTGTGGTAGTGACGCGTGTTCTCACGCAGAGTGACGTAGTAGCGGATGCGGCCCGCAAGGTAGTCGGCAATACGACGCTGCCAGCGGTGTTCGAGGGCCTGATGCAGCTCGTCTTCGGCCGCAAGACGGAGTCCATGAGGATCGGTCCGTTGCGGTTCCATCGGGAAGTCCCGGGCGAGAAAGCTGCGCACCATAGTCAGCACGGTGGTGTTGTTTTCCCACCAGCGGGGTGTCATCAGCTCGAGCTCACGAACGCAGCGATGACCGAAGCGGGCCATGAAGCGTTCGAGAGCGATGGAAAACGGGTGGTATTCGCCGAGCGTGAGTACCGCGCCCTGAAGATCCACGTCGTCCCGGGTCAGCGCCTCGGCAAGGGTCGGGTCTGCGGCCGCTTCCGCGGCAAGGCCGCGGACGGCCTCCACCATCTGCTGAGACAGCATGTCAGCGCCGCCTGAACAGATCAGAGCCAGCTTGCTCTCATCGAAATCCGGCGCCCAGCGCGAGAGCAGCCGCCGCAGCACCTCGATGAGCACGAAGTATCGGACGGAGGAAACGTTCGCCTGCACGGCGAACTCACCGGCCGGCCGGAAGGGGTGGTCGTTCAGCACCAGCTGCGTGAGCGCCGGCAGGGCTTTGACGTCTTCGGCGTCGAGAAGCTGCCGGCAACGCGTCTCGAAGGCAGAAAGCCGCGACAGATCGATGTTTGCGGTCCGGTGCCAGCCGACGCCAGCAATCAGGTAGGCGCCGCTCAGGAGCGCAAACAGGCCTGCCACTCGTCCTGGCGACAGCTGCGGCGAGTCCGGGAGAGGGCGCATGAGCAGCACGTCCGCGAGGCTTTCATCGTCGAGATCCCAGGGCAGGAGTCGGGCGAGGAGATCGACGCTGACGTAGTAGCGACCGCCGATGAAGCGACCGAAGGGTGGAATAACCCGCCGGAGCAGATCGACGGTCATGGGCGTCATGGGCTCGGAGAAATTTTCCGCCGCGGGTTTGAACAGCACCCAGCGTCCTTCCACGGTGGGTGCTGCCGGTGGCTGACCGGTGACCGGACGGCTCTGCAGGAGAAAGACCTCGTCGCCATCGATGGCCCACTCGACGTCCTGCTCCGTGCCCGTATCGGCGGCAATTTGTCTTGCCATGGCCGCGAGCTGGGCCGCTTCGATGTCGCTCACGGCAGGCGCCGTCTGTTGCTTCAGCGGCACCGGCTCCAGGCGGGAGCCGTTCCGATCCCGCAGATCTTCCGCCACTTTCAATCGCTTTCTGGCAATCCGTCGGGCGGTGATGCGCCCGCTGCTGTCGATGTGAAAGCGGTCGGGAGAAACCCGGCCGTCCACGAGGGCGGCACCCAGACCCCAGGTCGCTTCCAGCACCGCGTGCTCCGGGTGTTTGCCGGTCGGATCGCAGGAAAAGCAGACGCCGGAGCGTTCCGCCTGCACCATGCGTTGAATGATCACAGCCATGCCGAAGGGCGCTGCTTCCCGGCCGCTGCGATAGTCGAGGGCCTGCTCGGACCAGAGCGACAGCCAGCAGTCGACGACGGCCTTATCGATGCTTTCGGCATCGACGTAGTAATAGGTGGCGTGTTGTCCGGCAAAACTCGCCTGGGCGCTGTCTTCGCCGATGGCCGACGAGCGGACCACGACCGCTTCGCCGGCGGGACTGAGCTCGCGGCAGATCCGTGCCAGGGTCGTGTGCAGGTCGTCGTTGATGATGGGCCGTTCCGGTCTTGCGGCGGGGTCGGCCGACGGCAGGTGTGCCTCGAAGACCGGCAGCGGCAGGACGTAACCTGGCGGCACGGGGAGACCAGCGGCGAGCAGCTGATGCAGACCAGCGGCCTTGCCGCCGGTCAGGCCGGCGTCCGCGCAGATCGAATCAGTAAGAGGGGCGGCCCAGGCGCCGGGTTCTTGCATGGCAGGCAAGTGTAAGGCCTAGCGCCGGCAAAACTCTATGCTGGCGCAGGGCCGCGGATTCAGGTGGTTGCGGCTTCCTGGCGCGCTTCCGTGATGCGGGCTTTGGCCCGATTCGTCAGATTCTTCAGCTGGTGGGGCAGGGCGAGCAGCGCGGGCGTTGCTACTAGCGTGAGCAGCGTCGCGAAAGACAGGCCGGAAACGATGGCCTGCGATAGCGGTACCCAGAAACTCGAGAGCTGTCCGCCGTAGACGATGTTCCGGTTGATCAGGTCGATGGAGAAGTTCGACGCCAGGGGCAGCAGACCGAAAATCGTCGTCACGGTCGTGAGCATGACCGGTCGCAGCCGTTGCGCGCCGGTGCGTACGATCACCTGCACGTAATCGAGCTCGGGATGCTCGCGTTTGATGTGGTTGTAGGTATCGATCAGGACGATGTTGTTGTTCACCACAATACCGGCCAGCGCCACCACCCCGACGCCGGTCAGAATGGCACTGAAGGGCGCGTCGAGGACCAGGAGTCCGAGGAGCACGCCGGCCGTCGACATGACGACGGCGACGAGGATCAGCACGCCCTGGTAGATGCTGTTGAACTGGGTCACGAGCAGCACAAACATGAGCAGCAGCGAGAGCAGGAAAGCCACCTGCACAAACGCCATGGACTCCGCCTGTTCTTCGTTGGCGCCACGGAATTCGATGTTCAGCCTCGGATCGAAGGTCTGAGTGGCCAGCCAGGCCTGCAGGTCCCGGACGATGCCGTCGGCCAGTACCCCTTCGGCGACGTTGGCCCGAAGCAGTTCAATGGGCACACCGTCCATGCGCTGAATGGTGTCGACGTTCGGCGACGGCTCCCGTTTGACGAAGTTGGAGATGGGGACCAGGCCGTTCCGGGTGCTGATCTTCAGATCGTCCAGCGTACTGATGCCGCGATTCTCCGTGGGATAACGAACGCGGATGTCCACGGCGTCGTCGGCGCGGTCCGGCCGATATTCGCCCACTTTCACGCCGTTGGTGACCAGCTGCACGGCGATGCCCACCTGAGACACGTCTGCGCCGTAAAGCGCGGCTTGCGCCCGGTCGACGCTCAGGGTCCATTCGATGCCCGGCAGCGAGCGCGTGTCGTCGATGTCGATGATCTCCGGGATCGTCTCCATATGGGCCCGGATCCGGGCAACGGCGGGCTCCAGGAGGTCCCGGTCGTAAGAGGAGAACTGGATCTGGATCGGCTTGCCGACCGGCGGACCCTGCTCCATCTTCTGGATTTCGACGTTGATGCCGGCGAGGGGTGCTACACGCTCGCGGATCTCCTGGAAGATCTCAGCGCCCTTGCGGTCCCGTTCGTTCTCGTCGTGCAGCTCCACGAAGATGCCGCCGATCTTGTCGAGACCGTCGCGGGAATCCGAGCCTGACAGGGTCGTGTAGGTGTTCATGCCTTCGATACCGGCCACCTCGAGCACTTCGAGCTCGACTTCGCTCACCAGCGCGTTGATTTCCTCTGCTGAGAGATTGCCCCGGGCTTTGATGGTGATCTGGGCGAACTTCGGATCGATCTCCGAGAAGAAGATCATGCCCTGACCATAGCGGCCATAGGCCCAGAAGATCGTGACCAGGAGCAGGGTGATGCCGGACAGGGTGACCACCGCGTAGCGGCTGGCCAGCGCCAGGAGCCGTGAATAAAGACCGGTAAAGGTTTTGAGCTGCGTGGGATCGCCGTCTTCGAGCTGCTTCAGCGCCGCCATGGCTTTCTTGTCACGGCTGCCTGCCCGGCCGAACAGGGAGCCGAGGACCGGTCCGAAGATCAGCGCGTAAACCAGCGATCCCGACAGCACCGTAAACACCGTCACCGGCAGGTAGCGCATGAACTTGCCGGACACACCCGGCCAGAACATGAGCGGCAGGAAAGCGGCGAGGGTCGTGGCGATGGAGGCCGTGACAGGCCAGAACATGCGCTTGGCCGCCATGGCATAGGCGGCCCGGCGGTCGAAGCCTTCGGTCATCTTCCGGTCGGCGTACTCGGTGACGACGATGGCGCCGTCGATGAGCATGCCGAGGCCGAGCAACATGCCGAACATGACCATGAAGTTGAAGGTGTAGCCCATCAGATACACGAAGATGAGCGAAAACAGGAAGGAAACCGGGATGCCGAGGCCGACGATCAGCCCGGAGCGGAAGCCCATGGCCGCGACGACGAGCACCATGACGAGGGCAAGGGCCGTGAAGATGTTGCCCTTCAGCTCCGTCACCTGCTGCTCGGCGAAGGGCGCCTGCTCCTGCGAGTAGAAGATCTCGACTTTGCCGGGGAGGTTTTCCCGGTAGCGTTCGACGATGGCCTTAACGCGGTCTGTCGTGTCGATGATGTTGGCGTTGGCGCGCTTGGTAATCGCCAGGGACAGGGAGTTCCGGCCGTTCACCCGGGCATAGCTCACCCGGTCTTTGAAGGTCCGTCGCACCTCGGCCACGTCGCCGAGGGTGACCACCGTGTCGCCGCTCGTCTTGATGGGCAGATCGAAGATGTCGCCGGCCTCTTCGATGACGCTCGGCACCTTCACGGCGAAGCGTCCGCTCCCCGTGTCGATGCTGCCGGCCGGGATCAGCCGGTTGTTGCGGACGATGGTGTTGATGAGTTCTTCGTTGGAGATCTGGTAGGCCTCGAGGGCGTTCGGGTCGATCACCGCTTCGAGGAGCTCTTCCCGGTTGCCGCGCAGCTCGGCCCCAAGCACGTCCGGGATGGCTTCGATGTCGTCGCGCATGTCGATGGCGAGGTTGTAGAGCATGCGCTCGGGCACGTCGTCGCCAACGAGGTTGACCTGGAGGATCGGGAAGTCATCGGTGGATTCTTCGCGAACGAAGGGTTCTTCCGCCGTGCTCGGCAGTTCGACCTTGGCCCGATCAACGGCTTCGCGGACGTCGATGAGGGCCTGATCGAGATCGTAGTCGGCGTCGAACTCGACGAGCAGATTCGCTGAGCCCTCGGAAGCGTAAGCCTTGAGCTCTTTCAGCCCCTCGACTTTCCGCAGCTCAATTTCCATGGGCGCGACGAGCAGTCGCTCCGAATCTTCCGGGGAGATTCCCTCATGGACAATAGCGACGAAAAAGAACGGCACTTCGATGTGCGGATCGTTCTCGACGGGGATGGAGTTGTAGGAGATGAGGCCGGCCAGGACCACCATCAGCATCAGCAGCAGGGTGGTCCGGGTGCGGTTGATGGCCGCATCGATGAAGCTGTTCATGGGGCGCTGGCGTTCAGACTTAGGTTGGCGCTGACCATGCGATCAGCGGGAACCGGCTCTGCAGCCCGCTCGGCTTCGTCGGGCGCCTGCGCCGGCATTTCTGCGCTGGCTTCGAAGTCCACTTCCACGAATTCGCCCGGCACGACCAGCTCCTGACCGACGGTGATCAGGGTCGCTACCTCGGGTAACCCGGAAACCCAGACGCCGTCCGGCTCATCGCGGACGATGCGCACGTGATGAAACTCCACAGCGCCCTCATCGTTGACGGTTCGAACGCCGATGAGGCCCGCATCGTCCAGGGCAAAAAGCGCCGGACTGATCTTGTGGGCCATGACTTCGGCCACGGGAATTCGGATTTCCGTGGTGAGGCCGGAACGCAGGGCATAGTCGTCATTTGGTACTTCAATCTCCACGGCGTAGGTCCGGGTAGCCGGATCGCTCTGCGCACCGATGAAGGCGACGGGCCCAACCACTTCCGAACCGTCGTTCAGGACGCCGACGACGGGTTGATCCACCTTGAGAAGCTGCACGTCCTTTTCCGCGACGCGGCCGACGAGCAGCATGGGGTTCAGGTCGACGACGGTCACGCAGGCCGTGCCCGGGGCAACGTAGTCGCCGACTTCCGAGTGAACCTCTTCCACGACCCCGGCGAAAGGGGCACGTACGTAAGTGCGCTGCACCTCGAGCTCAGCCCGTTCGAGCTGGGCCTCGGCTGCGGCAAGCTGGGCCTTTGCCTGGGCGATGGCCGTATCCGACTGATAGCCACGTTCTTTCAGCTTCAGCGAGCCTTCGTATTCGATGCGGGCGCGGTTCAGGGATTCGCGGGACTCGGCAAGCGACGCATAGCGGTCTTCCATGGAAATCTGACAGAGCAGGTCGCCTTCCTCGACGCTCGTGCCGCGCTCGACGGGCCGCTCGACGATACGCCCGGACGTCTCGGCTTTGACGCTGACGGTGCGCTTGTTTTCCGTCTTGCCGCGCAGAACCACGTGCTGCAGCTGCGGACTCGCGTTGATGACCCGAGCGCGCACGCGGGTCGGTTCGGCGTCTGCCCGGCGGGCCTCGGACTGCCGGTTCTGCTCGGCCAGGGTGTCGTGGCGGACCGGGCCGTCATTGTTCAGCTGACCGGAGAACAGCCACAGGGCAATGGCTGCGGCGATGATGATGGCGGTGACGTAAGTGGCGCGCATACGAATCCCTTCGGGGGCCCCGCTTCATGCTGAGCGTCGGGCCGTTGCTGGAGGCGTGGCTCCCAGATCTTGGTTTACGGCAGTGTTACCGTTTGGAACAGCCGGTGCCGACCGGCACCGCTAAACTGCTACCAAAAGTAACACAATCGGACAATTCGATCTAGCCATAGGCAAGATATGAATAAGCCGTGCAGCTTAGAGCCACAGTCGTCGTGAAACTGTGAAAAAGTGTTGAAAAACCGGGGCTTATCGGCCTGAGAAGCGCCCGCCGGAGTCTCGATCAGGTGCTGAAGGCCTCAGGGGATCTACCTATCTGGGCGAAAGGCGAAAGGCGAAAGGCGAGGGGCAGTCAGGGCGGTCGCTGGACCCGGGATCGGGTCCGCGATCCTGAAGGCGTCCCGAGGATGGGGCGCTTTGGGAGGCTTTCGCCGATTGCCGGTGTCAGGCGCTGGCGCTCGCTCGTCCCTGCATGCGTTCGAACCAGGCAGCCACGTTGCCGTTCTCCGGGTTCAGCGGCTGACCGACGTTTGCGCCAAAGGCCAGAAAGCAGAAAAGCAGGATGTCGGCGAGGGTGAGCTTGTCGCCGGCGATGAAATCGCGGCCTTCCAGCTGTCCGTTCAGCCAGGTGAGTTTGTCCTGAGCCATCGCCTTCAACCCGTCAGCCGCCTCCGGTCGGGTCAGCATACGGGGCTTGAACAGCTCCAGCCCCTCGGAAAAGCGGAAGCCGTTTGCGAGCGGTTCGCAGATGCCGAGGTCAATGCGCCGCGTCCACATGCGGGTGTTTGCCTTGTCTCCTGCATCGGCGCCAATCAGTGAGTCCCCTGGATTGGTCTCGTCCAGGTATTCGCAGATCGCTGTGATCTCTGCGATGACGCTGCCGTCGTCGAGCTCCAGGCAGGGCAGCTGACCGGCGGGATTCTTAGCCAGATAGGCGTCCTGGCGGTTCTCGGCACTCATGATGTCGACGTCGACCATATCCAGATTGATGCCGCGTTCAGCGGCGAACATGCGCACGACGTGCGGGTTTGGACCCATGGAATTGTAGAACTTCATCTCTCTCCTCAAGTTCCGGTGGTGAAACCGTAGATGGCGGTGGCAACTACCACTCGCCCGTGTTTTCCATCTCTTTCCAGGGGCTCGCCGGCGCCAGCGCTTCGCCTTTCTGTAAAAGCTCCACGGAAATGCCGTCCGGCGAGCGAACGAAGGCCATGCGGCCGTCCCGGGGTGGCCGGTTGATCGTGACGCCGGCGTCCATGAGGCGCTGGCAGAGGCCGTAGATGTCGTCCACGGCATAAGCCAGGTGGCCGAAGTTGCGTCCCCCCTCTAGTTCCTCCGGATCCCAGTTGTAGGTGAGCTCCACCTGAGCCTCCTCGTCGCCGGGGGCAGCGAGAAAGACCAGGGTGAAGCGGCCGCCTTCGTTTTCGTAGCGGCGCAGCTCCTCGAGGCCGAGGGTTCGATAGAAGGCGAGGGACGCGTCGATGTCGGTGACGCGCACCATGGTGTGGAGGTATTTCATGGTCCCTGGTCTGGTTGGTGTGTTGTTGTCGAGCGGGGAATGTAGCCCAAGGGCCCCGGAAAGAGAACGGAAAAGCCCACCAATGAGCAGGTAAAAAAAACCCCGCGAGGCGCGGGGTTACCATCTGGTCATCACAAGGTCTATGGAGAGTTCGTAGTCAGCCGTTTCCGATTCTTACCTCGAGGCGGCAGGTTCTCCGTTCAGTCCCTAGAGCGTCGTAAAAGAAGCCATGCTCGCCGCAAGGGCGAGAAAAGCGCCGAGGAGAAGAGCGCTCTCGCCCCGCGACAGCTTGTCGGATACCGACAATCGACCCTCGGCAGGTGCGTGATTTCTCTCTTCGATCTCGAGCCCATCTTTCATGGTGCTCACTGCTCCCTGGTTGTCCTGTAACTGAACGTAGACCCGTATTCCGACGTCAGTACTGAAGCGGCGAACGGGCTAACGGTACGCTTGTCATACTAGTAGCCGAGTGTGGAGGAAGGCAGAATCAATCGTGGAAGCAATATGGACGGCCCTAAGCGCCTAAAATGAGCATCCTCTGTCCCCCAGAAAGCCCGATTTTATGTTTAAGATATTGAAATTACTGATTTTTTTGTTCCCGGTCGTGATGCTGGGCGGTTGCGTCACCAATCCGGTGACCGGCCAGACCGAGGTCGGCTTTGTCAGCACCGAGCAGCAGATCGCCATTGGCCAGCAGCAGTACGTGCCGGCGCAACAGATGCAGGGTGGTCAGTACGTGGTCGACCCTGAGCTCACGGACTACGTGACCGATGTGGGGCTGCGGGTGGCGGCCTTCTCGAACATCGATCTCCCCTACGAGTTCGTGGTGCTGAACAATTCGGTGCCGAATGCCTGGGCGCTCCCCGGCGGTAAGATCGCCATCAATCGAGGCCTGCTCGTGGAGTTACGAAACGAAGCTGAGCTCGCAGCGGTCCTCGGTCACGAGGTGGTTCACGCCGCGGCCCGCCATGGTGCGAAACAGCTCGAACGCGGCTACCTGCTGCAGGGCGCTCTCGCCGCGACGGCCATTTCCGTGCAGGGCTCTGCCCTCGGCAACACGGTCATGCAGAGTGCGGGCATGGCGGCCAATCTGATCAATACGAAATACGGCCGGGATGCGGAGCGGGAGTCGGACTACTACGGCACTCGAATGCTGGCCCAGGCCGGCTACGATCCTTACGCTGCGGTGACCCTGCAGGAGACCTTTCTCAAACTGTCTGAAGGGCGGAACAGCAGCTGGGTGGAAGGACTGTTCTCGAGCCACCCGCCGTCGGCCGAACGGGTGCAGAACAACCGGGGTCTGGTCGAGACACTCCGGCAGGAAGGATTCACGGGCGGGGACTATGGCGCGGATCGATATCAGGCGGCCACCCGAACGCTGCGCGACGATCGCGAAGCCTATGCGAACGCTGACGCAGCCCGCCGGGCAATGTTCGAGGACGATTACGACAAGGCGCTCGAGCTCACCGAGCAGGCCCTCGCCGCGCAGAACGAAGAGCCGACTTTCCATGCGCTGCGCGGGGACATCCGCTATCAGCAGAAGCGCTACGCCGACGCCGTGATCAACTATGACCGCGCCATAGCCCGCGATGACGCCTATTACGGGCACTACCTCGGTCGGGGCATGAGTCGTGTCGCCCTTGGGGAACGCGCGGCCGCGAAGACGGATCTCAACGCTTCCGTGGAACTGCTGCCTACGACCATCGCCTATCTGGAGCTCGGCAAGATTGCCGAAGCCGAAGGGAATGCAGAGCTGGCCGGGCGGTACTATCAGGCAGCCGGGCAGTCGGATGGCCCCGTCGGCGAAGAGGCCCGAGCCCGACTGGCGAGGCTCTACGGACAGTAGCAGGCAGGCGTCCACGCCAGCGCAGCGCGCAGGTCTGGCGGATAGCAGGGCCCACCCAAAGGGGGTATAAATCGTCCTCTGAATACGGAGGACCCATGGCCAAACCCTACCCGAATCATCCCCAGCTCCGCGGCAACTTTGCGCCCATCCGCATGGAGTGCGACGTACCCGACCTCATCATTCGAGGCGAGCTGCCGCAGGATCTGAACGTGACCTACTACCGCAACGGTCCGGACCCGCAGTTTCCACCCCGGGGGGATCATCACTGGTTCGGCGGGGATGGCATGATCCACCGCTTCCACATTCAGAACGGCCGCGTCAGCTACAACAATCGCTGGATGCGGACCGTGAAGTGGAAGCTCGAGCACGAGGCAGGGGAGGCGCTCTTCAGCGCCTTCAACCCCACACAGAACGACCCGAGCGTCGCCGGTGTCGTGACGGACGGCCTGGCGAACACCAATGTCGTCTGGCATGGCGGCAAACTGCTGGCGCTCGAGGAAGGCCACGCACCCTTTGCCGTGGACCCCGATACGCTCGAGAGCCTCGGTGCCTGGACCTTCGACGGCAAGCTCGAAGGCCCCATGACCGCCCATCCGAAGTTGGATCCGAAGACCGGCGAAATGCTCTTCTTCGGCTACATGGTCGACGGCCCCTTCAGCAAGGCGATCAGCTATCAGACGGTAAACGCGGCCGGCGAGCTCACGCGCTCAGAGCGCTTCGACGCCCCCTACGCGAGCATGGTGCACGACTTCATTACCACCGATGAGCACGTGATCTTCCCGATTTTCCCGCTCACGGGAAGCCTGGACCGTGCCATGAAGGGACAGCCGGCCTATGCCTGGGAGCCGGACAAAGGGACTCATATCGGCATCATGCCTCGGGATGGCTCCGTGGCGGACATCCGCTGGTTCGAAACGGATCCCTGCTATGTGTTCCATCCCATGAACGCCTATACGGATGGCAACCGAATCGTCGCGCACGTCATGCAGTTCGAGGAGGCGCCGCTGTTCCCGCACCTCGACGGCAGCAAGCCGGATCCGAAAAAGGCCAATGCGCGACTCTGCGAATGGGAGTTCGATCTCGGCGACAACAGCAACCGGGTGAAACGGACTTATCTCGACGACATCACCGGCGAGTTCCCTCGCCTCGACGAGCGATTCGCCGGTAACGGTTATCGCCACGGCTACTATGCGGCCTCGACGAGCCACGACGGCGGGGCCGGCTTTGATGCGCTGGTGCACCACGATTTCGAGAAAGGTGACAAGGAGCTCTACGCGTTGCCGAACGGCGATCGGACCGGGGAGCCGGTTTTCGTGCCGCGTTCGGAGCAGGCCGCTGACGGTGAAGGTTATCTGATCTCTACCGTGTACCGGTCCGCGGAGAACCGCAGTGACCTGGCGATCTTCGATGCAGAAAACGTGGCAGCTGGACCGCTTGCCTGTGCTGAGCTGCCGCATCGGGTGCCGCACGGCTTCCACGGGAACTGGAAATACAACGACTGAGGAGTGCGCCTGCCGGCGCGGCTCGTTTCAGCCACCGAGCGGCGGCAAAGTGCCCCTGGCACTGCCGCCGATTTTTCATCCGCCTGTCAGCGACGGTAGTCGTTCCGGGCAGCGCTCCCTTCAACATGGTATTCGACGAATTCCCAGTCGTTGCCATCGGGATCATAGAAGTAGCGACGGGTTCGGGCCGGATGGTCGTCCGCCGTCATGTTGGGCAGAAAGCCCGCTGCTTCCATACGTGCCGTCAGCGCGGCCAGATCGTCGACCTCCCAGCCTAGGTGATTGAGACCCGTGTCGTTCCCGTAGGGGGTGCGATGGACGTTCGTCGGCACCGTCTGCAGAGCGATGTAGAACTCGTCGTTACCGACATGCCGCCAGGGACGCCCCTGCCCGTCCATGCCTCCGCCGCGACGGCGAAAGTCCGGAAAGGCGGCGAGCAGAAATGCTTCCATGGCATCGGCGTCTTCGACAGAAAGGTTGGCGTGTTCGAGTTTCAGCATGTCCGGCTCCCGGCAATGGATCGTCACTTTCTATTTAAAAACATTTATATTTCTTTATTAGGTCTGCGTCCAGAGATTTATTAAACGTTTTTGTTCTAAAATAGAGGCTTCAGCTGTCGCTGCGGTAATTGAAACCTATGGATCTCATCGCTACTGACGGACCTGCCGATGAGGGAGCGGGCGGGCGCACGAAGGATCGCCTGATGCTGCTCCTGAAAACCCGTGGCGCGATGACGACCCGGGACCTGGCGAAAGCGCTCGAGATCAGCGTGCCGGCGACGAGACGCCATCTCGACTCCCTTGGGGACTCGGTCCATGCGGAGCAGGAAAGCGGTTCCGTGGGCCGGCCTGCCCAGCGCTGGCAACTCACGGAAGCGGCGCAAAGCCGTTTTCCGGACACGCACAGCGAGCTCACGGTGAAGCTGCTCGCGAGTATTGAGCAGACACTGGGGCGCGAGGCGCTAGATGCGGTGATTGCAGCGCGCGCGCGGGAAACGGAAGTCGCTTACCTGAAGGCGACGAGCTCGATGAAGTCTCTCGCTGGACGGCTGCGACGCCTCGTTGAGCTGCGATCGAAAGAGGGCTACATGGCGGAGCTCGAGAAGACGGCCGGCGGTTGGCTGCTGCTCGAGAATCACTGTCCCATCTGTGCGGCGGCCAGGGCCTGTCAGGGATTCTGTCGCAGCGAGCTCGAACTGTTCCGCTCAGTGCTGGGTCCCGATGCTCGAGTCGAGCGCGTGGAGTATCTGCTGGACGGTGGTCGGCGGTGCGCTTATCAGATCAGCAGTGCCTGAGGGGGCTGCCGCGAGTTTTCGTTCAGCTCGTGCGGACAGCGCTTACGGCTGGGGCGTTGTCGGTTCCACGGCCCAGAGCTTCCCGAGCGCATCCTCGTGATAAGGCCAGTCGGCAGCGTCGAGGGCCGACTTCAACAGGCAGCAGCGTTCATCGTCCGCGAGCTCCGGCCGTACCGATACCGAGAGCTCGAAGCGGTGCAGCAGCGCATCGTGGTCGAGAACGGTCACGCGCCGGCGACGACCTTTACGTTGCCGGTGCAGGCGTGGGGTATCGAGAATGCGTATGACCGAGTCTCCTTTCTGTCAGTCTGTCTTTTTCCGCCAGTCTGTCTTTTTCCGCCAGTCTGCCAGCCTGTCTTCCACAAGATACTGTATGCATATACAGTATAAAGTAGCAGGGTGTCAGCGCTGTATCCAGCCTCCGGAGAAGGGAATGGCCTGGCCCACGAAGAAGTTGCTTTCGTCGCTGGCGAGAAACAACGCGAAGAGTGCGTCTTCCCGTGCCGTCGCCAGGCGTCCGAGAGGAACCTGGCGACGCAGCGAACTCATGAAGCGTTCGTTGTCTTTGAGCTCCGGCGGGTAGTAGACCGGATTCTCCACGTAGTTCTGGGCGATGAGGTTTACCTGAACGTTGTCTGGCGCTATCTCGACCCCGACCGACTGGACGTAACCCACCTGTGCCGCCCGAGCCGCTGAATAGGCGGCGACGGTCTTCAGACCTTTCAGGGCAACCGCACTGCCGAACACGACGATCTTGCCGGCCTTCCGGGCCTGCATCTGCGGCAGCACGGCCCGGGTCAGCCGGTGTAAGGGGTGAACCATCATATCGAAGGTGTCTGCCCAGGCGTCGTCGCCAAGCTCTGTAACCGTCGTCCCGCTGTAGTTGTGAGAAGCCAGGTTAGCGATCAGCACGTGTACCTCTCCGGCCTCCTCGATGAGCGCCTCGCAGGCACCGGCGACGGTCAGGTCACGGGTATCAGCGATCACCTCCGCGCCTTCTTCCCGGAAGAGCTCCGTTGTTGCGGGACCCATGTAGTCATCCGCCTGGGTGATGAGAACCCGCTTTCCCGCCAATCTGCCGCTCATGTTGCTTCCTTCATCGATGATTCTCCGGCTCGGCGCCGCTCACGGTGCGGCGTGAGCGGGCGCTGAGCATTGAGGGCCGGAGACTAGCGCCTGCCCCGACGCTGGCCAAGGTGCGAAGCCCGAGGGTGGTGCGCCGTCGTGGGATGTCTGACGGTGTTGCCAGCTGCCGGCGATCGGTGACGAATTCATTGTTACGAAGTCCCGGCACGAACACTTACATGGGCAGGCTCGCCTCGAAGCCGCTTATCGGTTACCTTCGAAGGCTGAAAAAACTCAGTACTTTCATGCACTTGCTGCCGCCCGGGAGGTAAGGCGGCAAGCGACGCCAGACAGGAGGCCAGACCATGAGCGAAGCCCTCGAGCAACCCCAGGAAGCGATTCCGGATCCTTACGAGATTCCCCTCGAAGACATCAATCCCGTGAGCCCGCGGCTTTTCCAGGACAACAAGATGTGGGGCTACTTCGAGCGGCTGCGTAAAGAAGACCCCGTGCACTTCAACGAGATTCCCGAAGCCGGGCGCTACTGGTCGCTGACGCGTTACGAGGACATCAAAGCCGTGGATTCAGACCACGAGCATTTCTCCTCGGCCCACGGCATCACCCTGGGGATACCGGTCGGCACACCACTCCCGGAAGGCGCCCTCGGCATCGAAATGTTCATTGCCATGGATCCGCCGAAGCACGACGTTCAGCGCGCAACGGTGGCGCCGGTAGTGGCGCCGCGGAACCTCAAGAACATGGAGCCGCTCATCCGCGAGCGCTGCGGGAAGATTCTCGACAGTCTGCCCAGGAACGAAACCTTCAACTGGGTGGATCTCGTCTCCATCGAACTCACCACGCAGATGCTGGCAACGCTGTTCAACTTTCCTTTCGAGGAACGTCGCAAGCTCACCCGCTGGTCCGACGTCGCCACGGCAGCACCCGGCACCATTGTCGAGTCGGAAGAGGCGCGGCGCGCGGAACTCCTCGAGTGTCTCGAGTACTTCACGCGTCTCTGGGCAGAAAGAAAAGAGAATCCGGGCAACGACCTGATCTCCATGCTTGCCCATGGCGACGCGACGAAAGACATGCAGCCCTTCGAGTTTCTCGGCAACCTGATTCTGCTGATCGTCGGTGGCAACGACACAACCCGGAACTCCATCAGCGGCAGCGTCCTGGCGCTCAACCAGTTTCCGGAGGAATACGACAAGCTCAGGGCCAACCCCGATCTCATTCCGAACATGGTTGCCGAGATCATCCGCTGGCAGACACCGCTCGCCTACATGCGCCGCACGGCTAACGAGGATTGTGTGATTGGCGGCAAGGAGATCAAACAGAACGATCAGCTGCTCATGTGGTACGTCTCCGGCAATCGCGACGAGAGCGTCTTCGAAGATGCGGATCGGATCATCATCGACCGGCCGAACGCGCGCCAGCATCTCTCTTTCGGATTTGGTCTGCACCGCTGTATGGGTAACCGGCTGGCGGAGATGCAGCTGCGGGTGATCTGGGAAGAGATCATGAAGCGCTTCCACACCATCGAGGTGGTTGGCGAGCCGGAGCGGACCTACAGCTCCTTTGTTAAGGGCTATACGAGCCTGCCCGTGCGGGTGCACGAGCACTGATCGCTCAGTGAATCAGCCGGTGTTGCGCATTCCCGCTGCGACACCGGCAATGGTCACCATGATGGCCTGCACGATGTTGTCGTCTTCGTTCTCACGCTGCCGCTGCAGGAGCTCTGCCTGCAGGTAATTCAGCGGGTCCGTGTAAACGTTGCGCAGCTGAATGGATTGCCGGAGCCAGTCTTCCTGCGCCAGCAACTGTTCTTTGCGGATCAGGGCCAGCAGGCAGCGCTGGTCCGCTGCCATCTGCGCCCGCAGCTCGGCACCGATGGGTTGCAGCGCATCGTCCACCAGCTTTTCGTCATAGTACGCGGAGAGCTCCGCATCCGCCTTGGCGAACACCATTTCCAGCATAGACAGACGGGTGGCGAAGAACGGCCAGCGCTGCACCATCTGTCGCAGCGTGTCTTCCTCACCCCGATCCACCGCCGCTGCCAGGGCACTACCGGCACCGAGCCAGGCAGGGAGCATGAGGCGATTCTGCGACCAGGCGAAAATCCAGGGAATGGCCCGCAGGCTTTCGATACCGCCTTCGGCACGCCGGCGCGCCGGTCGTGAGCCGAGGGGCAGAACGCTGAGCTCCTGCTCCGGCGTCGCCTGACGGAAATAGCGCACGAAGTTCGCATCGTCACGTACGAGCGCGCGATAGCTGGCGCAGGAGTCTTCCGCCAGCACGTCCATCATGGTGCGCCAGGCGGGATCCGGCGCGGGCGGGGTGATGAGATTCGCTTCGAGGATGGCGCTGGCGTAGAGCGCGAGCGTTCGGGTTGCAACGGCGGTGCCGCCGAGTTTGGCACGGATCATCTCACCCTGTTCCGTCACCCTGAGGCCATTGCGCAGGCTGCCCGGCGGCTGGGACAGGAGCGCATCGCGAGCCGGTGCCCCGCCGCGACCAATGGTGCCACCGCGGCCGTGAAAGAGCGTCAGCGCCACGCCACGGTCACGGGCCACGGCCAGCAGGTTTTCCTGGGCCCGATACTGGGCCCAGCCCGCGCTGAGCATGCCGGCGTCTTTGGCGGAGTCGGAGTAGCCGATCATGACCATCTGCCGGCCCGCCGCGTAATCGCGATACCAGGGCTCCTCGAGCAGCGCATCGGTCACCGCCCCGGCATTCTCGAGATCGTCCAGGGTTTCGAACAAGGGTGCGATGGGGATGCGGAAAGCACAGCCCTGCTCCTTCAGGAGCAGCAGCACGGCGAGCACGTCCGATGCCTGGCGCGCCATGGAGATCACATAGGCACCCAGCGCCGAAGGTGGCTGGGAGGCAACCACCTTGCAGGTGGCCAGCACCTCGTTGGTGTCTGGATCACCCTGCCAGCCGACCGGCAGGAGTGGCCGTCGACTTTTCAGCTCAGCCAGTAAAAAAGCCCGGCGCTCGCCTTCGTTCCAGGCGGCATAGTCGCCAACGCCGAGCCAGCGGGTGATGTCCGAGAGTGCTGCCGTGTGCCGCGCGCTGTCCTGACGGATGTCCAGTTTCAGGAGATGGACGCCGAAGCAGCGTACGCGGCGGATCAGATCCAGCAGGGGTCCGTCGGCAATGACGTCCATGCCGCAATCCCGCATGGATTCATAGCAGGCCTGCAGGGGATCGATCAGCTGGTCGGCGTGCTCGAGGATCTCGACCGCCGGGGTCGGCTCATCGTCGAGGCGGGCCTCCACCCAGAGCAGCGTGTTGCGCAGCAATTCGCGCAGCGAACGGAGCACCTCCCGATAGGGCTCGTCGGCGCCTTCGGTGCGTGCCTTCAGCGCCGGGCTGGCGCGCGTCATCGACAACTCTTCGATGAGCCGGGCAACGTCTTTCAGATACAGATCGGCGGCCTTCCAGCGGGCCAGGAGCAGGACCTCTTCCGTGACGGTGGCCGTGACGTTCGGGTTCCCGTCGCGATCTCCGCCCATCCAGGACAGGAAGCTCACCGGTGCGGCATCGAGCGGCAGCCCCGGCCGCCCGAGTTCCTTGAGGGCCAGATCCAGGCGCCGGAGGAAGCGCGGCACGGCGCGCCAGAGTGAATCCTCGACGACGGCAAAGCCCCAGCGCGCTTCGTCGACGGGTGTGGGCTTTTCGCGGCGGAAGTCGACCCCGTACCAGATCTGCGCCACCAGCTCCCGGAGTCGCAGCACGATGTGGGCCCGCTCCTGCGCCGAATGGCCGCTCAATTCGAGCTGCGCCAGACAGGCCGCAATCTCGCCGTGTTTGTGGATCAGCGTCCGGCGGGTGATCTCCGTGGGGTGTGCCGTCAGCACCAGCTCGATGCTGAGACCGGCCACGGCACTGTCGATGGCCGCGGCGTCGTGACCGGCGCTCTGCAGGTCGGCCATGACCCGATCCAGCATCGTCGACGCGGAGAACAGGTCGTCCATCTCCCGGGACACCGAGTGATATTCATCGGCGATGTTCGCCAGGTTGAGAAACTGACTGAATGCCCTGGTGACGGGAACCAGCTGCGCTTCATCGAGATCTTTCAGCACCTCGAGCAGTTCACGACGGGCGGCGCCGTCGCCGTCGCGAGCCGACCGGGACAGTTTGCGGACCGTCTCGATGAGATCCAGGAAGGGCTGTCCTTCGGCAGCAGCGATCGTATCGCCGAGCATGCGTCCGAGAAAATTGACGTTGCTGCGCAGCGTCGAATAGTCAGGGGTTCGATGCGGTTTCATGGTGTCCGTTCCTGGTGGGCGCCGTTTCGGTCGTTCGAGAGGCTCCTCTCCGCTGAGAAAGACTATCGACCAAGCGTCGGGCGTTGTCGACCGGACGGCTGCCGCAGGGTTGGCAGCCACAGAATGGATACAACTCCCCACAAACCGCTCGCCAGTTGCTCCTAGGCGCCTGCTGGCGGGTGCCGCTATGGTCGGACGATGGGCGCAGTCAATCCGCTTACGCTGGAGAGCGATCAGTCTCAGGCCATCGCCAGGGCCTTTCATGCGCAGGGCTACGCGCTGGTCAAAGCGGTCTTCGATGCGCCGCATGTTGCAGCGCTGGCGGCTGCCGCCTGCCGGGTCAAGGCGCAGGGTCTGAAGTACGGCCGCTCCTATCGCCAGGGCAACCTCGGCTACTGGCTCGACGACGACGAACGCATCGGTACTCACGTGCTTGGCATGCAATGGCCCAGTTACCGGGAACCGGTCCTGGAACTGCACCGGCGCGATCCCCGCATGCTGGCGCTCCTCGAGCCGCTCATCGGCGCTAACGTTCGTCAGATTGTTAATCAGCTGCACTGGAAAACGCCGGGGTCGTCTTTCGCCGTCAACTTTCACCGCGATCGCAGCAACCGGAAACCCGCCGAAGCTTTCCGGTCTCTTGCGATGAGTTACGTGCAGACGGCGACGGCCATCGATCCCATGACCGCGGACAACGGCGCGCTCCTCGTGGTGCCCGGCAGTCACCGACGCAAGCCTCGCGCCGCAGCTGCCGGTGCTAACTTCGTCAGCGGCAGTCCCAGCAGCGATTACCTGGCGAGTCAGGGGTACAGCCGTGCGGATCTCGTTCCGGTGCATGCGGAACCGGGCGACGTCGTGCTCTGGCACGTCGATACGATCCATGGTTCCGGCCTGAACGACAGCCGCCGGGACCGCTGCCTCTACATTAATGGCTACGTCGACGCACGCAACTGCCTGCGCGGCCACTGGGCCTTCATCCAGGGTCAGGGTGTTCCCCTGCCGCCCCTTGATGTACCGGTGCTCGTGCACCGCGACGATATCTTCGATCACAGGGACGTGGAATTTACCCCCGCCAAGCTGCGGCCATCGGACTAGGCCGACGGCAAGCTGGAGTACCCCCGATGCCGAGACCCATGCTGAACCGCGGCACCTTTGCCAGCCAACCGGAAAGCTACGGCACCTCCGTTGAAGGCGCGCCCCTCCATATCTGGTATCCGGCGCGGAGTCGGGTTGAGGTGCTGATCTTTGCCGGGATACACGGTGAGGAACCGGATACCACCATAGTGCTGTCCCGGGCCCTGCGTTCCCTGGACCAGGCATCCCAGCGCTGCGCCGTCATTCTCTGTGCAAACCCGGATGGCGCCCGTCATGGCACCCGAGGCAATGCGAACGGCGTTGATCTGAATCGCAACTTCCCGAGCAGCAACTGGAAGCCCGCGCCAGTCACGCACCGCTGGAACGTCGAGTCCAGCAGTCGCATGGCCTTATCGCCGGGCACGGCCCCCTGTTCGGAACCAGAGGCTCAAGCGCTGGCGCGGGTGGTGGAGGACCTCCGGCCGGAGTTCATCCTCTCGATCCATTCGCCGCTGGGATTGGTCGATGATCCCGAGGGCACGGCGCTCGGTGCCATGCTCGCGCGGCGTTCCGGGCTGCCGCGAACTGTCCTGCCCAACGAGGATACGCCAGGCTCTTTCGGTTCCTGGACGAAGGATCGGGGTTTCGCGACGGTCACCTACGAGCTGCCGAACGCCAGCGTCTGGGACATGCTGCCCCGGCAGCTGCCGATTCTGCAGGACGTGCTGGAACAGGGATTGGCGGCGACGCTGCGCGGAGCCTCCGTGGAGGCGTCCGCGCTATAACCTGCGCGCCTGTCTAGTGGGCGTAGCGCAGTTCGAGGCCGTAGTGACGCGGCGGGCCCCAGCCCTGGAAACCGCCGGTATCGCCGAGGGGGAGTTCGAAGTCCTTGTATTCCTCGTCCGTCAGATTCCGACCGTACAGCCCAACGGTGAAGATGTCGCGGCCGCCGTTGAAGGCCCACTCCAGCGCAATGCGTGCGTCCACCAGGGTGTAACCATCCTGCGCCACGTTCGTTTCCCCCGTGAGGAGGTTGTTGGCAATCACGAAGTCGTCCTGACCGCGGACCGTCAGCGAAGCGTTCATGCGCGTGCCGCCGAACTGCTGATCCCAGATCCCGGTGAGGGCCCAGTTCCAGTCCGGGGCCCGGGGCAGCTGCTGGGCCGGCAGAGAGATGGTGTCCCCGGTGCAGGGCGGTTGTCCCGGCACACCGGCGGTTCCGAGCGGTGGCACCGGCACGCGATCGCAGGTTTCGTCGTAGCCTTTGCGCTCTGCGTCCTGGAGGCCCACCTGGCCGACCAGCGTGAAGTACTCGCCGATCAGCGCGGTCACGTCGAGTTCCAGCCCGAGGATCTCGGTCTTATCCGCATTGTTGACGACCGTGTTGGTGCCCGGTGCGTTGAAGGGATCCTGGATCACGACGCCGTACTGCTGATCGCGCATGTCCGTATAGAAGGCCGTGGCGTTGAAGCGCAGCTTGCCCTCGAGGAAGTCGTTCTTCGATCCGATCTCGTAGGTTGAGACGTCTTCCGGATCGTAGGTGACCTGGTCCGGACGGTTCGCCCGGCTGGCGAAGCCACCGGAGCGGAAGCCGTCGGCGTAGGAGAAGTACAGACGATTGTTGTCCGAAACCGCCCAGTTCGCCGTGAACCGGAAGATCACATCATCCCAGGAGTCGGAAACGTCGATGGGAAAGCCTGCCGGTGGCGGCGGCGCGACCGCGATGAAATCGTTGGTCATGCGCTTCTCCTCATCGATGTAGCGCAGACCCGCGGAGAGCTCCAAGGCATCGGTAACATCCCAGTCGACGGAACCGAAGAGCGCCCAGGATTCGACCTCTTCCGTGAAGTTCTGCACGGACAGGCCCACCGTCGTGAACGGTCCCAGATCACCCCCTGGCGTCGGCGCATAGGGCGTCTGGCAGTAGGCATCGCCGAGCACCGGGTGCGAGAACACGAAGCCCGGTACGACATTGGTTCCGAAGGTCAGGCAGTCGAAAGGCGTCGGGTTACCCAGCTGGGCGATGGCGTTGGTGGTCTGCTGATTGCTCATCTCCGCATCCCACCAGAAACCGCCGACGTTGAAACGCCAGTTGTCATTGATGTCGCCGGAGAGCCGGAGCTCCTGCGAGAACTGCTCGTAGGTCTGATCCCGGCGAGTGTGCAGCTGGGCGAGCGGTTCCGGTGCGATGGGTGGCGTCACGTCATCGTCGATGCTCGCCAGGGTGGCGGAGTCGAAGTCCTGCTCCACGTCGTCCGTGGCATCCGTGTAGCCGGTGATGGAATGGAAACTCAGCCGATCGTTGATGTCCCAGTCGATGACGAGGCCCAGCATGTCCTGATCGTACTTGGTCTGGGCATCCCAGTCGTTTTCGTTCACGAAAGGATCGTCACCGTTGTAGCGGGCGTCCATGGCAACGCTGTCGCTGCGATCTCTCAGGCGATCGTAGGTCAGGGTGGCTTCGGCCGAGTCGCTGATGGCCCAGCGCAGGGCTGCCGTCACGGCCTGATAATCGACGTCGCCGATCCTGTCGTCGGTGACCGTGTTGGTGTACCAGCCTTCCCGCTCCTTGACGATACCGCCGAGCTTCAGCGCGAGCGTGTCACTGACGATCGGCACGTTCACTCTGCCTCGGAGCTCCCGGCGATCGAAGTTTCCGATCTCACCGGCAACGGAAATGCCGAATTCGTTGAATTCAGGCTGGACGCGCTTGATGACGATGGTGCCGCCGGTCGTGTTCTTGCCGTAGAGCACGCCCTGGGGACCGCGGTTCACTTCGATCTGCGCCACGTCGAACATGTCGATGAGCTGACCGGTATTGGTGCCCTGGAAAACGCCATCGATGATCACCCCGACTGCCGGCGGGATGTTTTTCTCCACGTCCGCATAGCCGAGCCCGCGGATGAAGATGGCGCCCATGTTCGGACCAGCCGTCTGCTGGCCGATGAACACGTTCGGCATGCGGCCGTCGATGTCCCGGAGCGTATCGGGATTGATGCGCTCGATGTCGTCGGAATTGAAGGCGGTGACGGCCAGGGGCACGTCCTGCTGTGACTCTGCACGACGCCGGGAAGTGACCACGATCTCCTCGATGGTGTTCTCCGTTTCCGCAGCGACCGCGCTGGCAGCGATGGTGGTGAGGCCCATTGATGCGGCGAATGCGCAAAGGCCCAGGACAAGGCTCGGCGGCGCCGACCTCATCAGCGTGGATGCTCTCATGTACTCTCCCCGGGGCTCCCCTTGAGCTCCCCATGAGTCGGCCACCGTGCTGGCCCTGGCGGCCGACCTGTTCAGACCTTCGCGCGCCTAGAGGTTCTGCTAAGCCATCCCCATTGGGCTTCGGAGCACCTTGCGGTGCGCGTCGTCGCGGACTGCGACGGTGTATAACCAGCACGCCTGACTGTTTTAGCGCCATCCAGCGCCACGGTCAACGGCTCTGTCAGGCGGGTTTGACCGCCACGCCATGGGTCATGAACGCCGCCCAGCGCGGTCCGGGCTGGTAGCCGGATTCGGGTGCCTCGAGCTCGAAGCCCGCCTCGCGAATCAGATCGTCGGCCTTCCGGGTGAGGTGGCAGCCGCCGCCGATCACCTTCCAGATCGGCTCGATGCGCCGCTGCCAGCGGCGTACGGACTCATCCGGGGCGAGCCCGTGCTCTACGAAATAGAAGCTGCCACCAGGCTTCACAACCCGGTGCATCTCCTGCAAAGCCCGGTAGACGTTCGGGATCGAGCAGAGGGTCCAGGTGCAGACGATGCTGTCGAAGCGATTGTCGTCGGCGGGAATTTCTTCGCCGGACACACCCAGCACGTCCACGGCAGGTGTTGCTTCGGCGGCGCGGCTGCGAGCGAGGTCCGTGAGCTCCGCGTGGGGATCGAGCCCGGTCACGGTCGCTGCCGCACTGGAATAGTGGGGCAGGTTGAGACCGCTGCCGATACCGATTTCGAGCACATCGCCGCTGGCCTGCGGGACGTAGCGGCTGCGCAGCTCCGCCATGGGTGGCTGGCTGCAGGCAGCATCGATGAGCTTCGGCAGCACGTATTTCGCATAGAGGCCCATCAGATGCTCCTGCCGGCGCCCTGCCAGTACTTTTCCCGGAGCAGGCGTTTGTAGAGTTTTCCGGTTTCGTGGCGCGGGAACTCGTCCTCGTAATCGACGGATTTCGGCGCCTTGTAGTTGGCGAGATGTTCGCGGCAGAAGTCGATGAGGTCACCGGTGAGTGAGTCTCCGGGTTCATGACCGGCAACGAGTTTCACGGCAGCCTTCACCTCTTCACCGAATTCCTCATTTGGAATGCCGAAGACGGCGGCGTCCTCGACGGCCGGGTGCTGCACCAGAACGGCTTCGATCTCTGCCGGATAGATGTTCACCCCACCGGAAATGATCATGTCGATCTTCCGGTCGCTCAAATAAAGATAGCCATCGTCGTCGAAGTAGCCGATGTCGCCGAAGGTGAACACGCCCGGCTCCAGATGCACGTCGGCCGTCTTCTCCGGTTCGTTGTGGTATTCGAAATCCGAACCCATGAGATTCTTCACGTAGATCTGTCCGGAGTCCCCGGCAGGGAGCTCCTTGCCGTCATCATCGCGGATCGTGATTTCCACCATGGCTCCCGTCTTGCCGACGGAGCCCGGACGCTCGAGCCACTCGGTGGCGGTGATCTGCGTGACGATGGAGCCTTCCGTGGAGCCGTAGTACTCGGAAACCACCGGCCCCCACCAGTCGATCATGCGCCGTTTCGTTTCGGGCGGGCAGGGTGCGGCACCGTGCCAGACCACAACCAGGGAGCCGCCGTCGAAGCTCGCGCGGACGTCATCCTCCAGCTTCAGGAACCGGTGGAACTGCGTCGGCACCAGATGCACGTTGGTCACCTTGTGCGCATCCATGAGTGTGAGCGATTCGGCGGGGTCGAAGCGGTGACGCATGAGCACACGGCTGCCGACGAGAAGCGGCAGGAAGGAAAAGGCCCACTGTGCCGAGTGGTAGACGGGGCCGCAGACAAAGGTGGTGCCGTCGCCCGGAATACCGAGCATCTGCGACAGGCCGCCGCCCACGAGCTCCATCATCTCCAGCGGGCCGCCGGCGGCGAAGGTGCTGGACTTCACCCCCTTCGGCCGACCGGTGGTTCCGGAGGTGTAGAACATGGGGCCGCCCAGGGCCTGATCCGCTGGCTCCCCAGGCTCTCCGCCGGCGACGAAACTTTCGTAGTCCGTGAAGCCCGCATCGTCGCCTTCCGGGCGGATCACGAGCCTGTGTTCGAGCCCGGGCGTTTCACCGCGGGCCACGGCAGCGGCGGCTTCGTCGAGAAACTGGCCTTCGGCGATGAGCGCTTTCGCGCCGGAGTTGTCGATGACGTAGGCGAGCTCTTCGGCACTGAAGTGCCAGTTCACCGGCACATAAACGAGCCCGGCGTGCGTTGCCGCCATCATGATCTCGTAGTACTCGCGGCAGTTTCCCGCGTAGACGGCGATCACATCCTGAGGCTGGAGCCCGAGGCTTCTGAACGCGTGCACGAGGCGGTTCGTGCGCTCGTTGAAGTCTGCCCAGCTGGTTTCGCCGCGTTCGTCGACGAGGGCTGAATCCTGGCCGCGCTCGGCGGTAATCTTTCCGGGAAAGTGAGTCATGAATCTCTCCTGTAAACGCGGGTGCCGCCCAGCCAGGTTTCGAGCACCTCGATGTCGATGAGGGTGTTTTCGGGTACGGTCAGCGGATCGGCCGACAGCAGGATGAAGTCGGCCAGCTTGCCGGCTTCGAGGCTGCCCTTCAGAGCCTCTTCCCGGGACAGCCAGGCGCCTTTCAGCGTATAGGCAGCAAGGGCTTCCTCACGGGTCAGGCGTTCTTCGGGACCGAACACCCGGCCGCTCATGCCTTTCCGCGTCACAGCAGCGTAGATGCCGACCATGGGACCGATCGGCAGGATGTCGCTCGAGATGGCGACGTGAATGCCGTGATTCATGGGCGTGCGCAGCGGATTGTTGGTCTCCAGCCGTCTGCCGTCCAGGTTTGCCACGTAGCGGCCTTCGAGGGTGTAGGTGAAGTTCGGCTGCTGGGTGATGGCGATGCCGTTTGCCGCCATGGCGTCCATGGTTGCCGGTCGGGGCATGACGGTGAAGTGGTTGAGATAGTGCCGGTGATCGTCCCTCGGCGCCGCGGCGAGCGCCCCCTTGAGTTCGTGCACGGTCAGTTCGATGGCAGCGTCGCCGATGGCATGGATGCCGAGCTGCCAGCCATCCTCATGAGCCAGCCGGATCGTGTCTCTCAGGCTGGCCTCGCTCATATTGAGTTTGCCGCGGTACTCGTCTTCGCCCTTGTAAGGTTTCGTCGTGAAGGCAGCGGGTCCCGTGAACCCGCCATCCACGAAGATCTTGATCGGCCCGACCCGGAGATGTTCATCCCCGTCTCCCGTCTTCCGTCCGAAGGCGCCCATGGCCTCGCGGCCTTCATAGGCTAGCTGCACAGATGCCCGGGGCAGGGCGCCGCGGTGTTGCGCGTAGGCGGCTTCCCACTCGTCGTAGTAGTCGATGCGATCGCTCGCCTGAGTCAGCGAGGTGATGCCTTTTTCGAACTGTGCCTTGAGATTGGCGATGAGACTCGGTCGCAGTGCAGCCTTTGGTGTGGGCGGAATGTGCTCGCCGACGAGATCCTGACGTTCCCGGATGATGCCGTTCAGTGCGCCGTTTCCGTCGCGCTCGATCACGCCGCCGTCGGGGTTCGGGGTCGTGGCGTCGATACCGGCGATCGCCAGCGCCGCGCTCGAAACCACGGCGCTGTGCCCGCCTGCGCGGGTCAACATGATCGGATGGCCCGGTGCGGCAGAGTCGAGGTCGCCGATGAGCGGGCGGCGCTGCTCGTCGAGCTCGTCTTCGGACCAGCCGTAGCCGGTAATCCAGTTGTCCGGACCGACCTCCTCCGCTTTGGCCTGCACCAGGCGGACGATCTCCGCGACGGAGCTCACCTCCGTGAGGTCGATGTAGTGGGGCGGATTGCCGCGGATGTGTGTGTGGCTGTCGATGAAGCCCGGCATCAGAGTGCGGCCCTCCAGATCGACGGTCTCAGTGGCCGTGAAGCGTTCGGCGAGGGTGTCGTCGCCGACGGCCACGATGCGTTCTCCGGCGATGGCCATGGCACTCGCCACCGGAGGTTCGGCCATGGTCAGAAGATGGCCATTCAGAAACAGCACGTCGACGGTCTCTGTGCTTTGCTCTCGAGCGGGTGCGGTGCTTTCGGAGCAAGCGCCGAAGATGCTGAGCGATACCACGACAACCGCCGTGGCGCCGTAGCTGCCGCGCTTCATAGTCTCCGTGCCAGGCGGGTAATGGGGTTCCCGGGTGCCACGGGTTCAGCGTCGGCGTCGAAGTAGGGCCGCTCACCGGCGATCGTTACCCGATGACCCTTCCGTTCCTCAGGCCAGTAGTCCCAGAGTGCGAAGTGCTGCGTGGCCCGGTTGTCCCAGAAGGCAATGGCGTTCGGCGTCCAGTGAAAGCGCACCTGGAACTCAGGACGCTGCTGGTGGCGGTAGAGATAGTCGAGGAGCGCACGACTTTCGTCGCCGGCCAGTTCCTCGATGCGCGTGGTGAAACTCGGATTCACGTACAGGGAGCGACGGCCGCTCGGCGCGTGGGTGCGGACAAGGGGGTGAACGGCTTGCGGATACTCGCGTCCTGAATCGTCCACGCCTCGATCCGCATAACGGCCGCGATAAATGTGTTCGGATTCGTGCCGTGCGGTGAGGGTGGTCAGGAAGTCCTGCAACGCCGGTGACAGCGCATCGAAGGCCGCCACGGTACTGGTAAACAGCGTATCGCCGCCGCTTGGGGGCAGCACGTGGAGCTGCAGCAGGGTGCCCATGGGCGGTTCCTCATCGCAGGAGACGTCCGTGTGCCAGCCGTTGCCGTTGGCAACCTTCGACTCCGCGTGGGCATGGATGACGAAAACCTCCGGATGCGCAGGCAGATGCGGCGCTGCAGGGTGTGCGTGGAGCTCGCCGAAGTTGCGCGCGAACCGGATCTGTTGCTCGGGGCTGAGGACCGGCTGATCGCGAAAGAAGACCACCTGGTGCACGGCCAGCGCTTCCCGGACTAAGGCTATGGTCTCCGGATCGTTGCCGGCGAGGTCCGCGCCTTCGACGAGGGCGCCGATGGCCGGGGTCAAGGGAGTGACGGTGATGGTCACGGCCTAGACGAGCAGCCGGTAGGGGGCTTCGAGGAGGTCGCGCACTTCTGCCAGAAACTCTGCTGCCGGTGCGCCGTCGAGCACCCGATGGTCCCAGGTCAGCGACAGGCGCATGCGCTGCACTTTGACGGGGGTGTGGTCCTCCCAGGCGACGTCTTCGCGGATGCGGTTCACGCCGAGAATACCGGCCTGTGGTGCATTGATGATGGGCGTAAAGCTGTCGACGCCGTACATGCCCAGGGCCGTCACGGTGAAGGTGCCGTCCTGGAGATCGTCCGGGGTCAGGGTGCCGTCTCGGGCCCCGGCGGCGAGCCGCGCACTCTCCCTGGCGATGGCTTCGAGAGACAGCTGATCGGCATGTTTGATGACCGGCACGATCAGACCTTCCGGGAGCGCGACGGCCATGCCCACGTGCACGTCACCTTTGCGGACGATGGCGGTGTCCGTGAGCTGGCTGTTCATGGCGTCGTGGGATCGAAGGGCTTTTGCTGCTGCTCGGATCACGAGGTCTGTGTAGCCCGGTTTCACCCCCTCATCAGACCACTCGACGACGAGCTGATTGCGCAGCTTGACGGCGTCGTCCATGGCAACGTCCATATCCATGGTGAGCTGGGCCATGCTCTGCAGGCTGTCGTGCATGCGTGCCGCGATCGTGCGGCGCATGCCCCGCAGGGGAATCGTCTCGTCGCCACGGCTGGTGCGCGCGGGCACTGCCTGCGGCTCGTACGCCTCAACGTCCTCTTTGGTGATGCGGCCGCCGGGACCTGTCCCGACAACGCCTTCGAGGTTGATGCCACGCTCTCGGGCGAGCTTTCTGGCCATGGGAGAGGAAACGGGAGAGGAAACGGGAGAGGAAACGGGAGAGGAAACGGGCGCTGCGGCGCCAGCGACGGCTTGTGCCGCCGGTGCTGCAGGCACCTCGGCGGCAAGAATGTCTGCTTCGACGATTCGGCCCGCCGGGCCGGTACCGGCAATGGCGGCGAGATCCAGGTTTCTTTCCCGAGCCAGGCGGCGGGCAATGGGGGAGGCCTTGATGCGGCCGTCTGCCGTGGTCGTGGCCGCGCCGGCCCGGGCCGGGCCCGCTGCCACTGGGACCGGTTCCGGCGTGGGTGCTGCTGCTGCGCCCGCATCAGCGGCGGTGCCAGCGCCGGGTAAGGTGTCCGGGATTTCCTCACCAGCGGCGTAGATGTAGCCGACCACGTCCCCGGGTTCCATGGTGATGCCTTCGCCGACAAGGTGTTTCACGGTGCCTGAGGCTTCCGCATCGACGTCGAGATTCACCTTCTCGGTTTCGAGGCGATAGAGCAGTTCTCCTTCGCTGACGGTGCCGCCATCGGGGATGTACCACTCTTCCACAACGCCTTCGGTCATGTTCATTCCGACTTTGACCAGATAGACCTCAGTGGGCATGGATGGCTCCTTTTTCCGACTCGCGCGCCTGCGTCTGGGAGGCGCGGGCACGTTCGATAAACAGGCCGCGTTCGGCGGCAAGGCGCAGCGTTTTCGGCACGTCGACCACCCAGGGGCCGCTGCGCTCGATGCTGAGGGTGGCTGTCTGGCCGGGTTTCAGGACCCGCTCGCGCTCTCCATCGAAGGCGAGCACCCCCGGTCCGCTGCAGCGCAGGGTCTGGCCGAAGCTGATGCTGTTGCAGGCGTCTACCGCGACATCCCGATAGTAGCCGGGCGCGATGGGCGCCCGGACCCGGATCGCAGCGTCGTCCGCTGCGGCGAATTCGATGTGCAGGCCCGCGTCGGTGCGCTGGTCCAGCGGCGACAGCAGACCGCCGATTGACGTCATACCCACGGCGGCAGGATCCCCGACCGTGAGCAACGCCGAGCGAAGGTTTTCCGGCGCCAGTAACGCCCGGGCACCGACAAAGCGTTCAGCCACGAGCACGGCGTCGATGAGCGCCAGATCGTCGCCTTCATCATCGATCTTTACGCGAACGATCTTCTGCTGCTCGGCCACGTCCTGCAGCGGCACGAGGCCGCCGGCCACCAGCCCCGCCGCTGCACCCGCGACGGTGGCTTCCATGAGCCGTGGGAAGACGTTATTGGTGCCGGTAGAGATGGGAATCAGCGGGGCATCGTCCCAGCCGAGGGCAAAGGCCCGATTGGTTCCGTCGCCGCCGAGGGTGATGTTGATTGCCGTTCCGGCGCTCTTCAGGGCGCGTGCTGCTCGCGTGGTGTCGATAGCGCTGCCGGTCTCCGCGGCGATGGTCTCGACGGCAACCGCATCGCCGAGGACGTCTGCGATCGCCTGCCGGACGATGCCGTGGCCATCGTCGAGATGGGCGAGACGCCATTTGGTGCCCGCGAGAATGCCTTCCATCCCTGCCAGCACCCGCTGCACGATGGCCTGCTTTTCCGGGTTGTCAAAGACGGACGCCCGCGCAACAAGGCGACGCACGTCTTTGCCGGAAGCCGGATTGGCGACGATGCCGAGAGTGACCATGGTCAGGCGTTCGGGTGTCAGACCCCGAGCATCTTCCGGGCTTCGGCGATGATGCGCTCGGCATTCGGCACGTAATGGGCCTCCAGTGCCGGGCTGAAGGGCACCGGCGAAAAAGGTGCGCCAACGCGGGCCACCGGCGCGTCGAGGTAGTCGAACGCATGCTCCTGAATCTGGCTCGCGATTTCCCCGCCAAAGCCGCCGAAACGCACGGCTTCATGAACGATCATGGCGCGGTGGGTCTTCTGCACCGATTCGACCACCGTGTCCGTGTCGAAGGGCTGCAGGGTCCGTGGATCGATGATCTCCGCGTCGATGCCGAGCTCCGCGAGGCCATCCACCGCCTTCATGGCCTCATGGGTCATGCGGCCGAGGGCGACGACGGTCAGGTTTTTCCCCTCCCGGAGTACGTTGGCCTTGCCGAGGGGAATTTCGTAGGCCTCCTCCGGCACTTCGCCGGTGATGGCCAGCGACATTTTGTTCAACACCACGATCACCGGATTGTCGTCCCGGGCGGCGGCGATGATGAGCCCCTTGGCGTCGTAAGGGGTGGTTGGCATGACCACCTTCAACCCCGGGAGGTGGCAGATCCAGGCCTCGAGAGACTGTGAGTGCTGCGCGGCAAGACTCGCCCCGGCACCGGCCATGGTCAGCATGGTCACCGGTAACGTGGCCCTACCGCCGAACATGTAGCGCATCTTCGCCAGCTGATTGGCCACCTCGTCCATGCATTCGCCGAGAAAGTCCATGAACATGAGGTCGATGATGGGCCGGCAGCCGGTGGCTGCGGCGCCAACGCCGAGGCCGACGATGCCTTCTTCAGAGATGGGTGTATCGATCACCCGCTCGGGACCGAACTCCTTCAGGAGGCCGTTGTAGTAGCCGTAAACGCTGCCGGCGCCGGCGACGTCCTCGCCGGCCACGAAAGCCATTTCCTCCTCTTTGAGAATCTGCCGCACGCCGTCGGTGATGGCGGCGACGTAGGGGAGGGTGCGCGGTTGCTGTGCCTGTGCTTCTGCCATGATCTCCCTCCTTAGGCGTAAACGTCTTCGAGCAGCGCTTCGGGTTCCGGCAGGGGGCTCGAGTCGGCGTAGGCCACGGCCTCCTGCACCTGCGTCGTCACCTCTTCGTGGATGGCCGCGGCGGCTTCCGGCGAGAGAATGTTCTGTTCCGCAAGTCGCGCCTCGAAGAGCGCGATCGGGTCGCGCTGCTTCCACTCCTCGACCTCGTCATCGGTCCGGTAGTTGAGGCCCATGCCGCGAACGCCGACATGGTCGTAAAAACGATAGGTCTTACACTCGAGGAGGGTCGGTCCGGCCCCCTCTCGAGCGCGCTGGATGGCAACGCCAGCGGCTTCGTAAACGGCGACGGCGTCCATGCCGTCGACGATGACGCCGGGCATGCCATAGCCGGCGGCACGGTCGGCGACATCGACGATGGCCTGGTGGTTCGACTGGGCCGTGTATTCACCGTAACCGTTGTTCTCGCAGACGAAGAGCACGGGCAGCTGATAGAGGCCGGCCATGTTGGCTGCCTCGTGGAATGACCCCTCGTTGGAGGCGCCGTCGCCGAAGAAGGTTACGGCCACCCGATCGGTCTTCCGGTACTTGTTCGAAAAGCCGGCGCCTACCGCAATCGGTGGTCCGCCACCAACGATACCGTTGGCCCCGAGCATGCCGAGCTCCATGTTGGAGATGTGCATGCTGCCGCCTTTGCCCTTGCAGTAGCCAGTGGCACGGCCGTAGAGCTCGGCGAACATGGGGCCGAACTCGCCGCCTTTGGCAATCAGGTGTCCGTGGCCCCGGTGCGTGCTGGTGATCCAGTCTTCGTTCGTGAGGTGCACCATCACCCCGGAGGCAACGGCTTCCTGACCCACGTAAAGATGCAGGGCGCCGGGAATCTTGCCGTCCTCCATGAGTTTGCCGGCCGTTTCCTCGAAGATGCGGATGCGCACCATGCGCCGATGGATATCGAGCAGCGTGTCGTTGGAGATCTGTGAGTTCAAAGCATTCCCCCCGGAGAGCGTCAAGGGGAGAGATCTTATCCAATCTGCCGGGCACTAAAACAGTCAAAGCTGCTTTTTTTCTTCCGCGGCGCCCGAAAGCAACCCGTCATATTCCGAAGATCGCTTGAAAGCCTTCTGTGGCGGGGCCTGCGGCGGTGCCGGGGCTCAGTCCGAGGCGCCGCTGTCCGGACGTTTCACGGTCGTCAGCACGTCCTGGTAGCTCCGCACCAGCTCCCGCTTGAGCCAGGCGAGCATTTTCTGCTCTGGCACCCGCGCACCCTGTACCAGCTTCGCGGCTGCCATACCCTCCAGCAGATAGGTGGTCAGAAGGTTGCCCCGATCGAAGGCTTCCGAGAGCAGCAGGTCCGGAAAGATCTGCGTGGCGGCTTCGTAGAGCGCTTTCTCGAATTCTGCCAGCGCCGGCACGAGCGCCGCCTCGAGTTCCTTGTCGGTGCGCGCGGCCACTTTCAGCTCGTGGAACACGACCCACTCCGGTGAGTTCAGCTGCGCCCAGAACGCGTCGATACCCTCGCCGACGCGGGTGTGTTCGGCGCCGCGGTTGACCCGGCTCTCCTCTTCCATGAACCGCGCCAGGCGCTTGTCGCTCAGATAGCGGACGGCCGCTTTGATGAGGTCAAAGCGGGTCGGGAAGTGGTGCAGCATCGCACCGCGGGACACACCGGCCTGACGGGCGATGTTGTCCGTGGTCGTATTGGCGTAGCCGAGCTCGTAGAAGCAGCCGATGGCGGCATCGAGGATCGCCATGCGGGTCTGCTCGCTTTTCGTCTGTTGCCAGGTCTTTTCCTGGGACGGATCGGCTTCCTCGAGGGCGGGTTTCTGCTCTGCTTTGCTTTTCACCGGGTGCAGTCCGTTGGCGCGTCTTGGCCGTGTTAGGCTCTGAAGCCGTCAGTGTATGAGGGCATGTCACAGGGGAGCAAGACGTGGCGGAAGAGGGCGCAAAAGACACGGAAATCCTGCTGATCACGAAGGGACACCCCTTCGAGCGGGAACCGTTTTTCGAACTGTTCGACGCGCTGCCGGGGGTCGGCTGGACCCACGTCGAGCACCCAGCTGCGGAAGCTCTCTTCTCTCCCGCCGGCGCCGAAACCTTCGACGCCTTTGTGCTCTACGACATGCCCGGCATCCGCTTCGGCCCCGACGGTCCTGATTTCCCGGCGCCATCGCAGGCCCTGCGGGACGGCCTCGCGGCGCTCCTGGACGCGGGGCAGGGCTTTGTGTTTTTGCACCACGCGCTGGCCGGCTGGCCCGCCTGGCCGGAGTATGGCGAGTTGATTGGCGGTCGCTTTCTCTACCTCCCGGCCGAGGTCAGAGGGGAAACCAAACTCGACTCCGGCTATCGGCACGGGGTAACCCACGAGGTGCGTTGCCTTACGGAACACCCGGTCACGGCGGGTGTGCCCGAGCGCTTCGAGATCACCGATGAGCTGTATCTCTGCGAAGTCTTCGAAGACGATGTGACCCCGCTGCTCGCGAGCGACTACACCTTTACTGCCGAGAATTTCTACTCCGCCGCCCACGTCGTGCTCCGCGGACGCATGCACGACAACAGCGACTGGCCGCACCCGCCGGGGAGCAACCTCATCGGCTGGACCCGGGAAGTGGGTGCTTCACGCATCGTCTACCTGCAATGTGGTGACGATCCTCTAGCCTACGGCAATCCCCAATTCCGCCAGCTCCTGAAGAACGCCATTGCCTGGGTGGCCGAGCCCCGATCCTGACTCATCCCGGGCGGTAACAAGCCAGGCGAAGCGAGACGAAAGCCCGGCGTTCAGGCGCGCGCCGTGAAGGTAATCGGCAGCTTCGAGAGTCCCCGGAGCAGTACGTTCGGCGGATAAACGAGCTCGCTCTCTTCGCAATCCAGCGCAAAGTTATCGAGACGTTCGAGCAGCACGCGAAAAGCGACGTCCATTTCCTTCCGGGCGAGGTTGGCGCCGATGCACATGTGCACACCATGACCGAAGGCGATGTTCGATCGGGCGTTGTCGCGCCGGACGTCGAAGTCCTGGCCGTGATCGAACTGGGTTTCGTCACGGTTGGCCGAAGAAAAGCGGATCTGAATCATCGTACCCTTCTTCACGGGTACGCCGTTGATGTCCGTGTCTTTCGTTGCCACGCGCCACATGTTGGCCGTGGGCGTTGCCAGCCGCAGCACTTCCTCGACGAAGTTCGGCACGAGACCGGGATCGGCCTTGAGCAGCTCGTGCTGCTCCGGATGGCGGATCAGCAGCAGGATGCCTTCGGCGATGCTGTGGGTAGTGGTTTCGTTACCGGCCACGAGGAGCTGCTGAATGATCGACAGCATCTCCGGAACGTCCAGGGGACGTTCATCCTCGAACTCCGCGTGGACGATGTCGGAGATGATGTCGTCCTGCGGTTCTTTGCGCCGCTCTTCGATTTTGTCGGCGAAGTAGTTCTGGTAGTCGAGAATCAGCTGTGCGGCTTCCACGGCTTCATCCGGCGTCGCCATGCGCGACAGCTGTGCTACGAAGGCGTCGGACCAGGACTTGAAGAGCTCATAGTCGGAGAGCGGCACCCCGAGCTGCTCGGCAATCACCGTCAGCGGTACCCGCTCGGCGAAGTCGACGACGAACTCGCAGCGCCCGGCATCGATGAAGTCGTCGATGAAGCCGTGGCAGAGGGTTTCGATGTGAGGCTCCAGGGTCGTGACCCGACGGGCGGTAAAGGCCTGATTGACCATGCCCCGATAGCGGCGGTGGATGGGTGGATCCTGCGTGAGCATGGTGTCCACCGGTGGATAGCCGCTTTTCTGAATGGCCTTCACCCGCGGATCGATGTCTTCCGCTCCCATGGGCGCCGCTGTGGAAAAGCGGTTCGAGAAAGTCTGATGATCTTTGGCGATACGGGTGACCGTCTCGTAGTCGGAAACGAAGGTGATGCCCGTGTGCGGACATTGATACACAGGGGCCTCTGCCCTGAGCCGTGTGTTGAACTCGTGAGGGCAGGCGAGCACCTCCGGGTTCATGGGGGTGAGCTCCTCGAGGGGCGCTTTCAGCACATCGGTCATGATTCCATTCCTCTCAGTCCGTCTTAACCATCAGCTTGCCGGTGTTGTAGCCCTCGAACAGTCGGATGAGCGTCTGCGGCAGTTCATCGAAACCTTCGATGACCGTCGCGTTCTGCTTGAGCTGGCCGGCGTCAATCCACTGCTGCATTTCCGCCACCGCTTCCGGGAAGCGGCGCGCATAGTCGAGGACAATAAAGCCTTCCATTCGGGCGCGGCGGAAGACCAGGTTGAAATAGTTTTTCGGCCCGGGAATCGGCCCCGTGGCGTTGTAGCGGGAGATACCGCCGCAGATCACTACCCGGGCGTTATCGGCGATACGGGCGAGGCAGAGATCGAGGATCTCGCCCCCGACGTTGTCGAAGTAGATGTTGATCCCGTTCGGGCAGAGCCGGTCGAGGGCCTCGCCGACATCTTCGGTTTTGTAGTTGATGGCGGCATCGAAGCCGAGGCTCTCAGTGAGCCAGTGGCATTTCTCGGCCGACCCGGCCATGCCGATCACTTCACAGCCTTTGAGCTTCGCGATCTGCCCGGCCACGCTGCCGGTGGCGCCGGCAGCGCCGGATATCACCACCACATCGCCAGCTTTGGGTTCGCCGATGTCCAGGAGGCCGAAGTAGGCGGTCATGCCGGTGCCGCCGAAGATCCCGAGGGCCATGGTTGGGTCGGTGCCTGGCGGGAAGCTCCGCACCGGGAGTGAGCTTCCGTCGGTCACGGCGTAGTCCTGCATGCCGAAGCTGCCGGACACCAGCGTGCCCGCCGGGAGGTCAGGATGGTTGCTATCAACGACTTCGCCGACGCCGCCGGCGCGCATCACGTCGCCGATCTGGAGCGGGGCCACGTAGTCGGCGCGGTTCTCCATCTGCCCGCGCATGGACGGATCCACGGAGATATAGCGGGTACGGATCAGGGCTTCGCCGTCGCCGATCGCAGGCACCGGGCTTTCCACCCGCTCGAAATCGCTGACCTTGACCATCCCCACGGGTCTTGCGGCCAGCAGAAACTGGCGATTCACATCGTTCAAAGTGCTCTCCCTTGGTCTGCCTTTTTCTTTGCAGGCAGCAGCTACAGATCGGAAAAAAGTATGCGCGGCCGGCGTTTAGAAAAAAAGCCGTCTTGACTGACTGTTTTTCCACGCCTAGTCTCAGGCGGCACTGGGATCTGGGGTATCGGTGAGGCGTTCTAGGCAGCGTTTCCGGTAAGGCGTAGGGGGGAAACGGGGCTGTTCAGGCCCCGTCTGTTCATGGCTCAGGGCCGATTCGAAGCTCGCAAATGTGTGGTGACCGGCGCGGCGGATGGTATCGGCCGGGCTACGGCCGAGCTGTTTCTGGCCGAGGGCGCTCAGGTCCTTGCCTGCGACCTGAATGCCGGAGGCCTCGACGCGCTCGCCGCCGCGCAGCGGCTGGCCATCGACGTCACGGCGGATGATGCCCCGGAGCGGATCGTGGCGGAGGCCAATTCGGTGCTTGGCGGCATCGACGTGCTGGTGAACAACGCCGGTATCTCCCGCGGCGCACCCGTTGAAGTCCTGGACGACGACCTCTGGGATCAGGTCCTCGACGTAAATCTCCGCGCGGTGTTCCGACTGACCCGCGCAGCCATCCCCCTGCTCAAGGCGAGCGACGGCGGTCGTATCGTCAACATCGGCTCGGTCATGAGCGACCACGCCTCGGCCGGCATGGGTGCTTACGCGGTCTCCAAGCATGGGATCGCCGGGCTCACCCGCACCCTTGCCCTGGAACTCGGGCCTGACGGGATCACGGCCAACTACATCCGTCCGGGGGCCATCGTCACGGGGATTACCCGCGATGTCTTCGCTGCGGACGCGGGCTTTCGCAGTTTCTGGGAAGAGAAGGCGGCGGTGAAGCGCCTTGGTCAACCCGAAGACATCGCGCACGCCATTGCCTTCCTGGCTTCCCCTGAGGCAGCCTTCATCACCGGCCACGGGTTGCTCGTGGACGGTGGCGCCCTGCAGAGTCCCTGAGTCGATGATGCGCGGAAGAGACCTCAGCAATCCGTTCACCGCGGTACCGCCGCAGCGACTCGAAGGGGGGAAGGAGAAAGCCCATGAGCGAGCTCATACCGCTGCTGCCGTTGACGGCGCTCATGGACGGCGACATGACGGCCTGCCGGGTCGGCGGCGAGGAAGTGCTCGTCGCCAGTGTCTACGGTCAGTGTTATGCCGTTGCCAACCGCTGTCCCCATGCGGGGGAAGCCCTGTCCCGCGGCACCCTCGACGGATTTCAGCTCCGGTGCCCGCGGCACGGAGCCACTTTCGATATCCGCACGGGCGTTGCCACGAGTGGCGGCGGCCTGCCGGATCTCAAACGCTACGATCTGGCCCTCGAGGGCGGTCGGATCAATCTCATTCGCTGAGCGACAACCCGGTCGGCAGCGCGTCTCTCAATGACCTCTTAAGTCCTATCAATGACTCTCTCAATCGTCCAAGGAGTTCCTCATGGATCTGAACCTGAAAGGCCAGAAGGCCATCATCACTGGTGCTACGAAAGGTATCGGCCGTGCGATCGCCGATGC
Organism: Pseudomonadales bacterium; assembly: GCA_965230005.1. GTDB lineage: Bacteria > Pseudomonadota > Gammaproteobacteria > Pseudomonadales > Azotimanducaceae > SZUA-309. The sequence goes on along the minus strand of OZ245934.1, from coordinate 2,033,632 downwards.
GCTTGCCGACGAGGGCTGCAACGTTGCCATCTGTGCCCGCAACGAAGGCGAAGTGGCTGCGGCCGTGGAAGCGCTCCAGGCCAAGGGTGTGACGGCCTTTGGTCAGTCCGTGGACGTCGGCGACGGCGATGCGCTGAAAGGCTGGGTGGCAGCTTCTGCTGAAGCCCTCGGTGGCATCGACTGCCTCGTCTCCAACGTCAGCGGCGGTAACTCACAGGGTGAAGAGGGCTGGCGGGCCAACTTCGAACACGACGTGCTCGGTGCCGTGCGCCTCGTGGAAGCCACCATGCCTTACCTCGAAGCCTCCGAGAACGCCAGTATCGCCATGATTTCCTCCACCGCAGCGCTCGAGAAGTTCATCTCAGCCGGCGCCTACAACGCCATGAAGGCGGCGGTGATCCAGTACGCCGGTGCGCTGGCGCAGGACGTCGGCGCCAAGGGTATCCGGGTCAATGCCATCTCTCCGGGGCCGATCATGATCGAAGGCGGTTCCTGGGATTTCATCAAGCAGAACATGACGCCCTTCTATGAAGCGACGCTGTCGGAAATTCCTGTGGGTCGCATGGGCAGCGCCCAGGAAGTGGCCGCGCAGGTGGCGCTCCTGGCCAGCCCGCTCGGTGCCTTCACGACCGGTGCCAACCTCGTGATCGATGGTGGTATGACGAAGCGTATTCAGTTCTAAGGGAGGAGCATCCGTGGCCGAACACAAGACCACCCGCGTCTATCTGGTTGCGGCCGGTGATTTCCACGACATCGACTTTGCCCGCCTGGAGCTCCTGAAGCTCCTGGCGGAGCATGAGTCCGTGCGCGTGGAGGTTGCGGCGAACTATCACGACATCGACGCGATTGCCGAAAGCGACTTCCTCGTCACCTATACCTGCAACCTGGTGCCGTCGGAGGACGAACAGGCGGCCTTGAAGGCCTACGTCGAGAGCGGCAAGAAGTGGTTTGCGCTGCACGGCACGAACTCGATTCTGAAGTTCCTCGATGCCGGTGGCGTGGACGCGCCGGAAACCGCACCCGTGCTCATGAGCGTGCTCGGCACCCAGTTCATCGCCCATCCGCCGATCATGCCCTTCAAGGTGGAGATTGCGGATCCGGATCACGATCTGGTGCGCGGTATCGAGCCCTTCGAAACCGACGACGAGCTCTATCTGTCGCGGATCCACGGTGACCTGCACATGCTCCTCGAGACCCACTACACGGGGAAAGCGCAGGGGTTCGTGGAGGAAGACTGGCCTGACGACGAAGCGCGGCCCATCTATTACATCAACAAGGTGGGTGCCGGCGAGGTGCTCTACCTCAATCTCGGGCACTGCCGCGGCCACTACGACATGCAGCCCATGGTGCCGTTTTATCCGCAGATCGAGCGCGGCAGCTGGGAAAAGCCCGAGTACTACGAGCTGCTCCGTCGCGGCCTTCGCTACTGTATTGGCGGCATGGATATCGTGGGAGGTGCCGCATGAGCCGGCCCTTCCGCTTCGGCGTGCAGAGCTTCAACGCGGATTCCGGGGCCGCCTGGGCGGAGAAGGTGCAGCGGGCGGAAAGTCTCGGCTATTCGGCCTTCCACCTGGCCGACCATCTGCTCGGACCGGGTCCTGCCATCGAGGCCACCAATCATCCGGTGCAGAATCTGGCCGCGATCCCCGCCATGGCCTACGCCGCGGCGGTCACGGAAACGATTCATATCGGCTGTCGCGTGTTCTGCATCGACTACCACAACCCCGTGGTGCTGGTGAAATCGGCCATGACCATCGACCTGCTGTCCAACGGACGCCTCGAGTTTGGCCTCGGCGCCGGCTGGCTGCAGGGTGAGTACGATGCCATCGGCCTGACTTTCGACTCGCCGGGGACGCGCATCGATCGTCTGGCGGACGTCATCGAAGGGGTGAAAGCCTTCGCGGGCGACGGCCATGCAAACGTCGTCAACAACACGCTCAGCTGGAAAGATTTCGAAGGGGTGCCGAAACCGGTTTCTGCACCGCCGCTCATGATCGGCGGCGGCAGCCCGAAAATCCTGCGCCTCGCCGGCCGTGAGGCGGATATCGTCAGCCTCAACTTCAACAACCGCTCGGGCATGATCGGCCCGGACGGCGTGCAGACCTCTTCCGAAGCGGAGACGCAGAAGAAGATCGGCTGGATCCGCGAGGGGGCAGGGGATCGCTTCGACGATCTGGAACTCGAAATCGGTGCTTACTTCACCTTCGTCATGGACGATCCGAGCCCCGTCCTCGGCAACTTTGCGCAGATGTTCGGCTATCCGGAAGAAGAGATGCGCAAGCATCCCCACGCACTCTTCGGCAGCGTCGATACGGTCTGCGAAGAGCTCGAGCGGCGCCGCGAGCTGCACGGCATCTCCTACGTGACGGTCGGTGAGGACGCCATGGTGCCTTTTGCGCCCGTGGTAGAACGCCTCGCGGGCAGCTAACTCAACAACCACAGAGGAAGGATCATGAGCGAAGGGGCCAAGCCCAGAACGGCAATCATCATTTCCGGCACCGTCGACCTCCCACCGGAGAATCTCGAAGCGGCGCTCGCCGCGGGTAAGCCACTCATCGAGGGGGCGCTCACTCAGCCCGGTTGCCTCGACTACGACTGGTGCCCGGAACCACTGCACCCGGGCCGGATCCGGGTGTTCGAGCGCTGGGACTCTGAGGCGTCACTCAGAACACATTTCGAAAACCGCTGGTACAAGGAGATGCGCGAAGCCATCGGCCAGTTCGGCATCATCAATGCCGATACGGCCAAATACCGCGTGGATCTGGAGGAACCCGTCTACGACGAGACTTTCTCCCCGCGGGCGGATTTCTTCACGGCCACCGATTGAGGGAGATGGAGCATGAGCAACGTTGAGGACGATCTGGCGATACGTGATCTCGTCTACCGCTATGCGGATGCGGTCTGCCGCCGGGACGAAGCCGCCTGGGGAGCCACCTGGGCGGAAGACGGCGTCTGGCAGTTACCGAGCGCACCACGCATGGAAGGGCGCGATGCCATCGTTGGCCTCTGGGTGAATGCCATGGGTGGCTTTCCGTTCGTCGCCCAGATCGTGCACAACGGCACGCTGGAGATTGACGGTGATCGCGCAACCGGTCGCTGGTATCTGACGGAACACCTGAAGTTCGCCGACGGCAACGGCATGTTCAACATCGGCTGCTATCAGGACCGCTACGTGAAGCGGAACGAACAGTGGCTCTTCGCCGAGCGGCACTACGCGGTGCTCTACAACGACGAAGGAAAGGGGGACATGACCGGACTCGTGAATCCGTTCCCGGCGCTCATAGATTGAGATCGGGGACTGAGGAAGGGCGGAAAAAAGAAGGGCCGACCGACACTGATACTGCTACTGCGTTCGATCGGCCCCGAAAGGACCCGCGGTGAGGCGGGCCAGGGATCACAGCGGGTGGGTCGCGCTCCAGCCGCTGTAAATGCGTCTTGTCAGATGACGCTCAGAGGGTGTCGTCGATGAGGACTACACCGAGCGGCGTCGTCTGATTCGGACCATCCACGGCGACGATCGTGGAGATGCTGCCCGCGGGAAGTGGGAATCCGAGGAACGGACCGATGGCCGGCGTGCGACTGGTGACCGGTGTCACCGCGATGTCGTAGTTGCCGGGCGGCAGGCTGATGTGGCCGAGCACCTCGCCGAGCGGCACGTCCGGGAACACCGGATCAATGCCGGCCGGAATGTCTTCACCCATCATCAGGGAGTTTTCCGGGAGCACGTAGATGTTCACGTTCTGCGCGACCACGGAGGCGTGGATGATGCGGACCTGAGCATCGGTGGCAATCTCGCGGATGCTGTCTTCCGGGGCGATGATCCGGATGGCGTCGGCCGCAGCCGCACCAGGGGCGGCGCTGCCGAGGGCGACCGCGAGGCGGGAGCCGCCCTGAATGAGATCGACATCGACCCCGCCCGGGAGAACGGGTGCAGCGGCCGGATCCGGCAGCAGTCCGATGTTGAAATTGGTCACGCCAGGATCGAGTTCCACAGGACCGACTTCGGCAAAGTCGTTGAAATCAACGGTGATGCCGCTGTCGGCGCCGTTAACCAGCACACCAACCTCCGGCGCATCGGAGGATGCGTGGAGCACGCGGACGTTCGAGTCCGTGTCTTCGTCCTGGATCTCCAGGCTGCCAGCGCCCGTGGCAACGAGCAGGGAGATCGGCTCGTCAGAGGCGGCGTTCGTGTTGGGAACGGCGAGAATCACGAGATTCGAACCACCGGCAAGCGTGACGGGTCCTGAATCGTAGGCCACGGCACTGGTGTCACCGGGGATCGTTGCCCGAATCTGGTAGGTGCCAGCCGGGAATTCGATGGGGCCACCAGCGAGCACTTCACCCAGGGAGAACACGGCGTTGATCGTGCCCATGGGCGGATTGTCGAGGTCAGCGCCAGGCTCGGTCAGCCAGACTTCAACGGCGGTATCGTCCGCCATCGGAAAGCCGGGGACGCCGGGGGCAGCGTGGATGACGCGAGCGCGGATGGTGTCAGCCGGTACCTCGGGATCGTTGTCGATGAGCACCAGCGGCTTGATCTCGGCCACTTCGTCCCAGGCAATGATGGTGACCCGGTCGCCTTCAGCGAGGGGGAAGGTGGGCTCCGGATCCGGGTCTGCAGGGATCACGGTGGCGGTGGTGCCCAGCAGGCTGCCACCGACGATGCCGTCGACGCGGACGCGGATGGCGTCGCCGACCGGCACGTTGAGTACCGCGACGTCTTTGTAGTCAGCGCCGGAGACGAGCTCGACGTCGTCGAAGAAGACGTTTACCGGCGGCGCATCCGCAGAGGCATGAATTACCTCGACGATGCCGCTGGTCACGGGGGGAATCGGCGGTGCCGGCGCGTTGTCGTTGTCGTTGTCCGAATCACAGCCAGCGAGCACAAGCATCAGGGCTACGACGGCAAACGCCTGCAGCCGGGAAGCTAGAGTAGTCATTAGAGAACTCTCCCAGGGGGAACTTTGTTATTGGAGCGGGCACCTTAGAAACCGACATGTAAATCGTTCGTGAGTGTCGGCGTTTTTTGTGTTGACGCCCTTTTCACGGTTTTCCGCCTCCCCCGCTGCTCGAGCCCTGCGAGGCGCCGGCCTGTAGTTGGCCCCGTCCGGCGGCTATACTGACGCGCTTTTTTCCACCGCCATTTATTCAGACATTGGGGGACATCCATGGGTGACCGCATCAGCCGCGGCAGCCTCAAGGTTGCCGGTGAACTCGACACACTGATTGCCGAGGAGATCCTGCCGGGTACGGGCGTTGCGCTCGACGATTTCTGGTCGGGCTTCGAGGCGCTGCTTGCCGATCTCGTGCCCGTCAACAGGGCGCTGCTGGCCCGCCGTGAGGAGTTGCAGCAGGCCATCGACGAGTGGCACCTCGCCCGCAAGGGTCAGACCATCGACGCGGACGAATATCGGGCCTTCCTCAAAGACATCGGCTATCTCGTCGATGAGCCTGCACCCTTTACCATAGAGACCGACAACGTCGACGAAGAAATCGCCCGCATTGCCGGACCGCAGCTCGTGGTGCCCGTGATGAACGCCCGTTTCTCACTGAATGCCGCCAATGCCCGCTGGGGATCGCTCTACGATGCCTTTTATGGCACGGACATCATCCCGGAGAGCCCCGGCCGGGAGAAAGGCTCGAGTTACAACCCGGCCCGAGGCGAGCTGGTGGTTGCCCACGCGGCCGCTTTTCTCGATTCGGCAGTCCCCCTCGAAGGGGCGAGCCACACGGAGGTCGTTGCCTACGGGATTGGCGCTGATGCAGCAGGAAAGCGGCAGCTCCGGGCGGTGCTGGACAATGGCGGTAATACCGGCCTGGCCGATCCCGGGCAGTTTGTCGGCTACGTCAACGAAGAGGACCCGAGCTCCATTCTGCTGAAACACAATGGGCTCCACGTGGACATCCTCATCGACCGGGAACATCCGGTGGGGGCCGCCCATCCGGCCGGTGTGAAAGACGTGGTCCTCGAGAGCGCCGTCACCACGATTCAGGACTGCGAAGATTCCGTGGCCGCCGTTGATGCCGAAGACAAGTGCGTGGTTTACGGCAACTGGCTCGGTCTCATGAAGGGCGACCTCCAGGAGTCGCTGGAGAAAGAGGGGCGGACCATCGTTCGCCGCCTGAACCCTGATCGTGAATACACCGATCGCGAGGGTCAGCCGCTGACGCTCCACGGGCGCAGCCTGCTGCTGGTGCGGAACGTCGGGCACCTCATGACCACGGACGCGGTTCTCGACGGCGACGGCAACGAAATCCCCGAGGGTTTCCTCGATGCCATGGTGACCTCACTGGCTGCCATGCACGACCTGCAGCACAACGGTGTGCTTTCGAACTCCCGCACCGGCAGCGTCTACATCGTCAAGCCGAAGATGCACGGCCCGGAAGAGGTGCAGCTCACCTGCGATCTCTTCGGTCGCGTGGAAGCCATTCTCGGTCTGCCGAAGAACACTCTGAAAGTCGGCATCATGGACGAAGAGCGGCGAACCACCGTCAATTTGCGCGCCTGCATCGAAGTCGCCCGGGAGCGCGTCGTATTCATCAACACGGGCTTCCTGGACCGCACCGGTGACGAGATCCATACCAGCATGCAGGCCGGTGCCTTTCTCCGGAAGGAAGCCATCAAGGCCGAGCCCTGGATCAAGGCCTATGAAGACGCCAATGTCGATGCGGGACTCGCCTCGGGTTTCCGCGGCAAGGCGCAGATCGGCAAGGGCATGTGGCCGAAGCCCGATGAGATGAAGGAGATGCTGGCGGTGAAGATCGGCCACCCGGAGGCCGGTGCCAACACCGCCTGGGTGCCGAGTCCAACCGCAGCCACCCTGCACGCCATGCATTACCACCAGGTGAGTGTTGCGAGCCGTCAGGAAGAGCTCCTGAGCCGTGCGCCGGCGAGCCTGGACGACATCCTCACGGTGCCGCTCCTGGCCGGAGAGAATCTCTCTGCCGAAGAGGTGCAGAGCGAGTTGGACAACAATGCTCAGGGTATCCTCGGCTACGTCGTGCGCTGGATCGATCAGGGCGTTGGCTGTTCCAAGGTGCCGGACATCAATGACGTCGGCCTCATGGAAGATCGGGCCACCTGTCGGATTTCCAGCCAGCACATTGCCAACTGGCTCCATCACGGCATTGCGAGCCGGGAGCAGGTGCAGGAAACCATGGAGCGTATGGCGGTGGTCGTGGACGGCCAGAATGCAGACGATCCTGCCTACCAGCCCATGGCGCCGGATTTTGCATCGAGTATCGCCTTCAAGGCGGCCTGTGATCTGGTCTTCGACGGTATCTCGCAGCCGAGCGGGTACACGGAACCCATACTCCACGCCCGCCGCCGCGAAGCGAAAGCCAAAGCAGGCTGATGCGCGAGGCGGTCGCCCGGTGGGTGCTGACCGCACTCTGCGTTGGCTGCGCGGGTCTCGGCGCTGCCTCGAGCCAGGCGCGCAGCTACCTGGAGCCTTATCTCGGCCTTTATGAAGGCAGCTTCGCCTCGGCCCTGACGCCGGATCCCGACGATGATCTGAACTTCAATCCCTGCAATCCGGCGACCCGGGACTGCTCGGTGCATCAGGATCCGCACATCAACATCCTGCTGTCTCTCGAGCTCGACAGCAAAAAGAAGCTCACGGCGGGGTTCTATCGTTCGGCGAGTCAGCTCCGTTCCGGTCGGAGTCTGGATCTGCTCGGCCGTGGCTGCAGCTCCAGCATCGGGTCTCTGGAGAAACTCGAACGCGGCAAACGCGGGGAAGCGCTCAAGTGGACGGCACGCTTCAGCCTCGAGGTGCCGAACCGGGCCTGTCAGGGCAAGCTCCGGCCGACGTCCACGCACTTCATCCTGGTCCGCGGCCTGGAAGACGAAAAGACCGGCCTGCCCTTCGTGGAGGTGGCCATCGACAAATCCGTGGCCAGTGAAAACTATCTCTATGTGAAGGAAGACGGCGTGGACCGCCGGGTGCGTATCGATCTGGACAATACCCGCGGCAAAGGACGACGGGCTCAGTATCGGGTCTGCATCGAGGACGATGCGGGCGACTTCGGTCGCTGCGTGCTGACGGACAAAGAGCTCAAGCAGTTTGGCTTCCCGGCGCCGGTGCCGGGGGGCGCCGCCGTCAACTACACCTGGTGGCACGAACTCAACATCAACCTCAAGCGCACGCGAGGTCTCTACACCCTCGAGCAGTACACGGGGCGCTTCGAGCGGGTGGACTGATCAGAGTGCGGGTGAGCGCCGGTCCGGCGAAGTGATGTCGCCGCTTCCCTAGCCGCTGCAGCTTCAACCGACGCTTAAAGAGTAACGGCGCCCGAAGGCGCCGTTGCTGCTCGGTGGCAAAGCCTCAGAGGGTGACGCGAATGCCGCCTTCGATGGTGCGTCCCGGCTGCGGAGCAAAGTCCTTGATGAAGGACGCGTGGAAGCGCTGCTCGTCGTCGGTCAGGTTCCTGCCGGCGAGGAAGATCTCGAAGAGTCCGTCCCCGGCCTGGAAGCCGTAGCCGATATAGGCCCGCAGGTCCTCGAAGCTATCGGTGGGCAGTTCGAACTCGGCGACCTTGTCCTGCTCGTCCGTGTAGACGTAGTCGAGGGTGATGGTCAGACCGCGCCAGCCGAAGATGCCGCCGACGCCCACGCGCTGCGGGGGAATGCGCGGCAGGTTGCGATTGTCGCCGTCTTTCAGCTTGGCCCGGGCCACATCGTAGAATCCGGTGAGCGACAGGCTCCAGTCCTGGTCGCGAACGACGCGCCACTCCACATCGATTTCTGCACCGGTAACTTCCGCGTCGGCCTGCTGCCAGAGGACGACGGGCAGGCCGTCTTCCTCTTCGCCGTTCGGCACTTCGTAGATGAAATCGGCGAAGTCCGTGTAGTAGGCGTTGATGCCGGCTGAGAAGGCAGGGTAGTCGACCCGCAGGGTGCCGCCGATGTTGGCGGCCCGTTCCTTGTCGAGATTGGGATTGCCGATCTCGAAGGTGCGGGTGGCGAGGTGCGGTCCGAAAGAAAACAACTCTTCCGCGGTCGGCGCCCGTGTCGAATAGTCGAGCTGCAGCGCGAAGCTCCAGACGTCGGCGAAAGGCGCGACCAGTCCGAGGGAGGCTGCACCCACGTCGAAGTTGCGATTGAGCGTCGAACCCGGGAGCTCGATGTTCCCTGTGGGATCGTGGCTGACCCGCTCATAGCGCAGGCCGAAGTCGAGATTGACTGCCTCGAATGCCCGCTGGCCGACATAGAAGAATCCGAAGGTGGTGGTGTCTACGGGGTCGACGAAAGCTTCTTCGCCGATGGCGGAGAATTCCCGGTCCGCCCACTGAAAACCACCAGCGCCGCGGACACCGCCAACGGCTTCATGCACCACTTCGATCCGGGCTTCCAGGGCATCATTGGTGAAGGTGGTGGCGATTTCACCGTTCGGCTCGATCTCGACGTGCTCGTAGTCCACGTGTCCGATGCGGACGTTGAGAGACTCGGCACCTGCGAAAGGTTCAATGAGGGCCGCTTCGACGTCGATGCGGGTCTGCTCCAGATCGAGGATGGGATTCCCTTCTTCCTCCTCTTCTTCTTCCTCGCCTTCTTCGCCTTCGTGCTCGTGCTCATGGCCACCGGGCAGGCCATAGGTGGACTCATAGCGGGAGATGGCGGCGCCGACGAAGCCGCGGTCGCCGACGTAGGAGATGCCGAGAGCGCCGCTCGACGTTTCCAGGTCACTGCCGGGCAGGATGCCGAAGGCTTCTTCCTCTTCACCTTCCTCATCACCGTGATCTTCGTCTCCGTGCTCTTCCTCCTCGAGGGCGCGCAGGGCGGCGGACTCGGCAAAGCCCGGAATTTCGTACTCGTCGGCTTCGCGATAGGCGCCGTCCAGATGGAAGACGAGGCCGTCGGAGCCGGCATCGATGCGGCCGAAAGCCGTCCGCTGATCAGCGTTGTCCGCGCCGCGAACCTCCGCTTTCACGTCGACCCCACCCTCGGGCATCAGGTGCGGGACCCGACCCGTGTGCACGTCGACGACGCCGCCAATGGCGCCGGTGCCGAAGAGCAGGGTGCTGGGGCCCTTGAGAACCTCCACATGATTAGCCGCGAAGGGCTCAATGGTGGTGGCGTGGTCGGCGCTGGATACGGACACGTCCTGCGTGTCGATCCGATCCTCCATCACCTTCACGCGCGGACCGGCAAGGCCGCGAATCACGGGACGACCGACGGCGGGCCCGAAGGTCGAGGAGTTGATCCCGGGTTGCCGGATGAGCGTATCGCCCAGGGTGCCGGTCACGTTGCGATTGAGTTCGTCTCCCTCGAGCTTGAGGGTGGGCTGCGCGAGGCTTTCGCCGGACAGCGGGTGGGCCGTCACGACCATTTCTTCGATGATCGTGGCCTGACTGAGGTCCGTTTCTTCTGCGAAGACAGACCCCGACAGGAGTGCGCTCCCCAGCGCACACAGGGTCAAGCGTGAGTGCTTGTTCATTTTTCTCTCCAAGAACTGGTGTTGCGCCGCCCGGTCAGGGATGCGGCGGCTGCGCGCGAGAGGCGCCAACCGCCGTCAGCGGCGCAGTGCCTCGTGCAGGGAATCAGCGGTTGTAGGGAGGCCCCCGAGGCTGGTCGGTGCGGTATCTGGGGCGGTGCGGGGTAGCAGGAAGGGCTGCCGGACTTGGCCGAGATGCCATGGGTACCGGCGGCGTGCTCGCCGCAGCGGAGGTCGAAATGCCGTCCGCCGACACGCTGCAGGCCATGCACAGCGTTTCATCCGGATGATCGTGCGCATGGGCGAGCGGCAAGGTCTGCGCAAAGAGCAGCGTGACGGCGGCAACGACCGCCAGCAGAAGCTGTTTTGTAGTGACAGACCCGGACATGGCGGCAGCCTAGGCCAAACGCTGTTGGTTTTTCAATCCCGGTTTGACAGCAGCGCGGTATGTTCGCCCCGCCGCCCGGCCCATGGGTGGCTCGCGCATAAGCGCTCATGCCGTCTGGTCCGAGCGGGTAAGATCAGCCCATGACCGATGTGGAGCACAAACACTGGCGGGCGATTCAGCGCGGAGCGACGCGGCGTAAGCTCATGGAGGCCAGCCTGGTGCTCACGGCGGTGGACGTGGAGCACGTAGTGATCCAGGAGGAGCACGACTGGTGCCTCAAAGTCCCGGATGCGCAGGCGCCGCAGGCCCTGGCTCACCTCGAGAACTATCGGCTCGAGAATCAGCCTCTGCCGCCGCCGCCGGAGCCGGAATCGGTCGATAGCGGGGTCGCCGGGGTTCTCGGCTTTCTGCTCGTGATCTGGTCCATCCCCTTTTTTCAGAGTGCCGATCTCTTCGGCTGGGACTGGCGGGTGCTCGGCCGCATGGAGGTGGGGGCGTTCCGGGACGGTGAGTGGTGGCGGGCAGTCACGGCCCTCACCCTGCACGACGATCTCGGCCACATCCTCGGAAACTCGGCGTTCGGCGCAGTGTTCGGACTCTTTGCCGGACGCTACATGGGCTCTGGTCTCGCCTGGCTGCTGATTCTCCTGGGCGGTGTGCTCGGCAACACCTTCGCCGCCCTGCTGCGACCGGACAGCTTCATGTCCCTGGGGGCCAGCACGGCGACCTTTGCGGCGCTGTCACTTTCGAGCGCCTTTGTCTGGCGTCGCGGCTACTTCAGCGGCCGAGGCTGGCGCCGGGCATTTGCGCCGATTTTTGCGGCGATCGCCCTGCTGTCCTTTACCGGCATCGGGGATGAGCAAACAGACGTGCTCGCCCACTTCACTGGCTTTGCGGCAGGTCTTGGGTTGGGGATCTGGGCGGCCGGACTGCCCATTCGCTGGCTCGGACGGATTGGTCAGAAGCTCTGCGGCGCCCTGGCGGTGCTGCTGATCGTGATCGCCTGGCTTGCGGCAGGACCCTGAACGCGAGGACGGCGGTCTACGACCGAAGCCAACCCACGATCAGGGCTGATACCAGATCGGCGAGCTGTAGGCGCGCTCCCGCGTGATCATCGGCACGTGCTCAGGCAGTTCCTGGCCGTAAGCCGCGGCATCGTAGGCGGTCCAGCGCGGGGTCGGGATTTCGATGACGCGCAGGTAATAGAAGGCGGGCTCGTCTGGATTGAAGTCGGGGTCCTGCCAGACCGTCGCCAAAGCACTTGCTCCCTGGTCGTTGTGGTAGCTGGCGGTTTCCACGTCAACGCGAGCCGCAAGAGGTGGCAGCCGTCCGTCGGCGTCGACCTGGCGTTCATCAGAAGCCGCCACGTTGTAAACCTGCTCGTGCAGCGCCCCGTCGTCCGTGCGCCAGCCTTTCACGATCTGCAGGCGATCGAGATTGGCGCCGTCCGGGTCGCGTAAGGCCGAGACCAGGAAGGTGGGTGCGGCGTCCGGCGCCGGGCGCGCTGGCAGCAGACCGCCCATGGGCACGCCGCGAGCGTAGCCGGTGCGGGCCAGATCCGGGGTTTGCGCGTCCGCCGCATCGAAGGTCCAGCCACCAAAGAACCTGAGTACGATGCGCGGTCCGGTTGTGGCGTAGGTCTCCCGGCGGCGCATGGCGTCGAAGATCGCCTCCCTGGTGTTTTCGCCGGCCCAGACCCCGGCGTAGCCCGAGGCGGCCATCTGCCATTCGTAGGCAATGAACGGCAGAGTGCCGCGATTCGGGACGATGGGTTCCTGCCAGCGCTCCGGTGCAGGATGGGCGGCCACGAACTTACCCCAGTAGTTGTCTTCATCGGCTGTGGCGAGGGCCGTGTGGGAGTCCGTGCTGCCGATGAGACCGAACTGATAGGGGTTCACGCCGGTGCTGGCCGCAACATCGAGGCCGATTTTCAGGGCTGAGCGCAGGTATTCGTGGGGGAACCACTTTTCCTTGTGCGGCTCGACCATGCCGACGTTCGAGGCATCCCAGGTTTCATAGTCCGCAAACTCGTCGTCCGGTGAGAGAAAGGGGTGGGTTTCGCTGTCACCTTTCACCTGGGTGGCTTCCACGAGCGGTTCGAAGCGCGCCCGGGCGCGGGCATAGTCTGCGCTCATCGGACTGCCGTCGGCGGCGGCGTCCGGAAACATGAGACCGCCGCTCAGGTTCGAGTTGTGCGGAATGGCGAAGGCCCCACCGCCGGTCTCTGCCTCGTAGCGGGCAAGGTACGCCCAGAGGTCTTCCGGGTCATCGCTGTCGAAGGCGCTGAAGGGCAGCACCTGACCGACCCGCTCCGCACCGTCGCGGAAAACGACGACCCGGTGCAGGTTGTTGCCGCCGGGCATGGACGTCCACTCATAGCCGATCAACGCCGTGAAGGTGCCCGGGTCGTTATGGGCATCGGCGATGGCGATCGTGTTCGCCCAAACGGAGCGGGTGAAGGTGTCGTGCACGAGCACGCTCCTGCCGTCCGTCAGCGACTGCGCAAACTCTGCCATGGGTGAGTAGTCGCCGGCGTCGAGGGCGTCGTTCCAGCGCCGGGCCGTCGCATTTTCGAGCAGCAGCGCGTCATCGCGGGCCAGCGCCTCCATGACGCCGATGTACTCGGCGTGGTCACTGACGACGAGAAAGTCCAGGGGCCGCCGGAGCTTTACGGTCATGCCGTTCTGAGCCGTCACCGTTTCGCCACGGGCGAAGCGATAGGCATCGGCGGGAGAAAACTGCGCGTTGCCGCGCATGTTGGCATCCAGAGAAAGATGGGAATGGAGGTGCGTGTCGCCCCAGAGCAGTTCCCGCGGGAAAGTCTCATCGGGATAGGGCGCGTAGCGTGTGCGTTCCGCCGCGGTGGCCGCGAGCGCCATCAGTGAGCCCAGCAGTGCGATCGCGCCGCAGCCCCAGCAGGTCAGAACCCGCCTCCTGCTCGACGCCATCATGAATCCTGGCGGTTTTCGAAGACCTGCTTTGCGATGGCCATCCCTTCCACCGCAACGGGGAAACCACCGTAGATGGCCATGTGCATGATCACCTCGCAGACCTCTTCGCGGCTCAAGCCGTTGTCGAGGCCCCGGCCGATGTGAATCTCGAACTCGTTCGGGCGATGCAGCGCGCAAAGCGCGGCAACGGTGATCAGGCTGCGATCCCGCTGACTGAGCCCGGGCCGGGACCAGACGCCGTCCGGCAGCACGGTATCGACGATGAGTCGCCCCCAGTCGTCTTTGATCTCGTCAGGCGTGGCCAGTGCGTCAGTGATTGCTCTGGCGATCCGGAGTTTCTCGTCTTCGCTGCGTTCTGCCATGTCTCGTCCCTCGCTCAAGCTCCCGGCTTGGCAGCCTTCAACGTTCTACGCGCAGATAGGCCAGCCACTCGGCGACAGCGGCCGGGGCAATGTCGTCGCCTTCGATTTCGATCGATACGTCCAGATGGACCAGCATGCCGTGGGGCCCTTTCGGCTCGATGCGGTTCAGCTCGAAGCGGCCGCGGATGCGGCCGTTGACCAGCACCGGCTGGACCATGCGCACGCGATTGAAGCCATAGTTCTGCCGGTACACGATGCCGGGAATCGGCAGCTCCACCGCGCCGACCATGTCGGTCAGGCAGGCGAGCACCAGGAACGATTGCGCGATGGTCCCTTCGAAGGGGGACTCACTGGCGGTGCGTACGGGATCCGTGTGCATCCAGCTGTCGTCCCCGGTGGTTCGGGCATGGTCGTCGAGCTTCTGCTGGTCGAGCGTGATCCAGTCCGAGAGCCCGACCTCATGGCCGAAGAGGTGGTGCACGTCGGCGATGATGTCGGTAACTCGGCTCATGTTGGCTCCCCTCAGTGTTCCTGCGGCGTGCCCACCCCTCGAGGCACGCGGATGTCGTGGACCAGCTGCTGCACCCGGTCGGGCACGGCGCCGGTGAAGCTGCTGACCAGCCAGGCGCTCGCGAAGTTCAACACGGCACCGAGAGCGCCGATACCTTCCGGCGAGATGCCGAACCACCAGTGCTCGGCCGTGTTCTGCTCCGGGGCCACGAACTTGAAGTAAACGATATAGGCGAAGGTGAAAGCGAGCCCGGCGAGCATGCCCGTGATGGCGCCTTCCTTATTCATCTTCAGGGAGAAAATGCCCATGAGGATGGCCGGGAACAGGGAAGCCGCTGCCAGACCAAAAGCAAAGGCGACCACCTGCGCCACGAAGCCGGGTGGATTGATGCCCAGATAACCGGCGACACCGATGGCGACGGCAGCGGCAACGCGCGCGTAGAGGAGTTCCTGGCGATCGCTGATGCCGCGCGCCATGGTTTTCTTGATCAGATCATGGGACACGGAGGTGGAAATCACGAGCAGCAGGCCCGCGGCGGTAGACAGCGCCGCCGCCAGGCCACCGGCGGCAACCAGGGCGATCACCCAGGGTGGCAGGGCGGCAATCTCCGGGTTGGCCAGCACCATGATATCCCGGTCCACGTAAACCTCGTTGCTTGCAGCCGTGGGTGCATTTGTCACGAGGCGTTCGCCCTGCATCCCGCGGGCCTGCGCGAAACTCGGCGGCCCTTCGAAAGGCGCGCCGGGGCCATACTGCACGGCGCCGTCACCGTTTTTGTCGAGCCAGCCAATCAGGCCGATCTCTTCCCAGCTTTTGAACCAGGGCGCGATGTCCGAATAGGCGTTGTCGTGCACCGTGTCCACGAAGTTCAGCCGAGCAAAGGCGCCGACTGCGGGCGCGGTCGTGTAGAGGAGGGCGATGAACAGCAGGGCATAGCCCGCCGAGCGCCGGGCATCGGACACCTTCGGCACCGTGAAAAACCGGACGATCACGTGTGGCAGCCCGGCTGTGCCGATCATGAGCGCCATGGTGATGGCAAAGACGTCGATGGTGCTCTTGTTGCCTTCCGTGTAGGGGCCGAAGCCCAGTTCCACGAGGGTGTTGTCGAGTTTCTCGAGCACGTGCAGGCCGGAGCCGTCGACCACCGTGGCCCCGAGGCCGATCTGCGGCACGGGGATGCCTGTGATCAGGAAAGACATGAATATCGCCGGCACCAGATAGGCAAAAATCAGCACGCAGTACTGGGCCACCTGGGTGTAGGTGATGCCTTTCATGCCGCCCAGGACCGCGTACATGAAGACGACGGCCATGCCGATGACCACGCCGGCGGTGATGTTTACGTCCAGAAACTGTGAGAAGACGATACCGACGCCCCGCATCTGCCCGGCCACGTAGGTGAAGGACACGACGATCAGACAGATGACGGCCACTACGCGGGCAGCGTTCGAGTAATAACGGGTGCCGATGAAATCAGGGACGGTGAATTCACCGAACTTGCGCAGATAAGGGGCAAGCAGCAGGGCGAGGACCACGTAACCGCCCGTCCAGCCCATGAGGTATACGGTGCCATCGTAGCCCATGAACGCGATGATGCCGGCCATGGAGATAAAGGAAGCAGCGCTCATCCAGTCGGCGGCGGTGGCCATGCCATTCGCGACCGGATGTACATGCCCGCCGGCCACGTAGAACTCGCGGGTGGAGGCGGCCCGGGACCAGATGGCGATACCGATGTAGAGCGCGAAACTCGCGCCCACGAAGAGGTAGGTGAGAACTTGGACGTCCATGGGCTCAGTCGTCGTCGACGTCGTACTTGCGATCCAGGCGCTTCATGGCGCCGGCATACACGAAGATCAGCACGATGAAGACATAGATGGAGCCCTGCTGCGCCCACCAGAACCCGAGCTTGAAGCCGAAGAAGGGGATGGCGTTCAGCGGTTCCACGAGCAGAATGCCGAAGCCGAAGGAAACGATGAACCAGATGGTCATGAGCACGGCACCGAGCTTCAGGTTCGCTCGCCAGTAGGCCTCATTGCCGCCGGCCCGGCTGTGCGCACTGCCTGCCGTCGCGTTGCTGCTCTTGTTTTGCGCGTCCTGCGCCGCTACGTCCTGCTGGCCGCCAGTCGGGCTGCCTTCGTCACTCGTCGCCACGCGCGGTCGAGCCTCCTTCCCCTCGTTCGAGCCTCAATATACATTGTGGTCGCGGAAGAATCAGGGGCGGAGCCCATGGCCATCGTGATCGATCATCTCATGTGGGGCGCGCCGAGCCTGGAAGCAGGTATGGCGGAAGCGGCCCGTCTCTTCGGCGTCGCGCCAGCGCCCGGCGGCGTCCATCCGGGTCTGGGTACCTGCAACGCGCTGCTCAGCCTCGGCGAGTCCGTGTATCTGGAGGTCATCGCGCCCGATCCTGCGCAGGATCTGAGTGGCAACCTCGGCGGCAGGCTCGCCCGGCTTACGGCACCGAGTCTCATCACCTGGGCTGCCGCAGCACCGGGTCTGGCCAGCGTGGCCGAACGTGCCGTCGCTCGCGAACTCACCGCGCGGGGACCGGTCCCTACGGAGCGCTCGGCCCCGGATGGGTCGCTGCTCGTCTGGGAGCTGCTGTTTCTCGGTGGCCACGCGCACGGCAGTCTCGTGCCGTTCTTCATCGACTGGCTCGAGACCCCGCACCCGGCGACGACCAACCCGACTGGCGGTCGTTTCCAGCAGCTCGAGATCACCGCGCCCGATGCTGCTGGTCTCAATGACATTTTCGCGGGTTTGGGTATGGAACAGCGGGCCGAGCCGGGAGAGACGTCGGCCCTGGCCGCGGTCATCGAAACCAGCTCTGGCGTCATTCGTCTCGAGACGACGCCGGAAGCGGCGGCGCTCTCGCTTTAGCGATGATCCAGGCCTTCCTGCGTGCCGCGCTGATGGTGGCGATACTGATGGCTGCGCCGGTGCTGGCGATGGAAGGATCCCGCCTCGATGGTGTCCCTCTGGATGACTCTCAGCGGGACGGTTCCCGGGAGGCAGTGCCCCGCGGGGAAGGCGCGTTCCTGCATGCCCTCGTCCGCTACCGGGAAAACGTTGATTTCATCTTCCGGGATCGCCTGCTTTCGCCGCTGGCGGAAGCCGATCGGCTTGCCTTCACGGGTCTCAACTACTTCCCGCCGGCGCAGGCCTATGCGCGTCCGGCAACTTTCCAACCCGCTTCGGATCAGTCCACCTTCGCCATGCCGACCTTCGATCGGCGGACGCTCGCCTACCGCCACTACGGGACCTTCGAGCTTGAACTCGGTGGGGAACGCGTGCGTCTGAAGGCCTTCGAGCGTGTCGAAGGTACGCGGGCGGTGCTGCTGATTCCGTTCCGGGATCCGACCAATCGCAGCGAAACCTATGCCGGCGGTCGCTACCTCGAGATCGGGCTGCCGCTCCCTGAACGGCTCGAAGTCGACTTCAATCGGGCGGCGAATCCACTCTGCGCCTACGATCCGAGTTTCGCCTGTCCCATCCCCCCGCCGGAAAACACCCTCGAGCTGCCGATCCGCGCTGGTGAGCGCCGCTATCGCTGAACGAAATCGCCATGTCGAAGCGATCTGGCTGGCGCTGTCGTTCTTCGACGATTTCATCCTCGTCTATCCCGTTTACGCCATCCTCATGCTCGAGCGTGGTGCCTCGGAGTTCGAGCTCTCGATTCTGTTCGTGATCTGGTCTGCCTCGGCCGTGCTCTTCGAGATTCCCTCGGGGGTGCTGGCCGATCGCCTCGACCGGCGTCGCTACGTCTTTGCCGGGTCCCTGATCCGAGCCGTGGGTTTTGTCAGCTGGTGGCTCTGGCCGACGCTGCCGGGTTTTGCCCTGGGTTTCGTGCTCTGGAGTCTGGGCAGTGCCATTCACAGCGGCACGCTGCAGGCGCTGCTCTACGACATCCTGGCAGAGTCCGGCCGGAGCGATGCTTTCGCGCGAATCTACGGTCGCGGGAAGGCGGCGCAGAGTCTGGGGGTGCTGCTGGCCATGGCGCTGGGCGGGTTTGTCGCCGAAACGGGCTACACGGCTGTGCTCCTGCTCTCTGCGGCGGCGCCGATCGTGGCGGGCGCGCTGGTCCTCGGTCTCCTCGAGGAACCGCCGCGAAGCTTTAAAGAAGAAGGTGATGCCGAAGAGCAACCACTGACCGTCGCCCTGCGCGCCCTTCTCAAAAACCGCCGGCTGCGACTCGTGGCCCTCATGTTCGTGCTGTTCATGGGCTTGTCCGGGGTCATGGACGAGTATCTGGGACCGCTGCTCGCCGAACCAGGCACGCTCAGCCTCGGCGTCATCGGGGTGCTTTATGGGATCATCCTCGGCAGCCGGGCCCTCGGCACCGTGGCTGCGCATCGGCTTCGGCGCCTGTCCCTGAGCCGTATCGGTCTGATCAGCGCCGGATCACACGGGGTCCTGCTCCTTGGCCTCTGGGCCGGGGTCAGCACCAGCAATCCAACGCTGGTGCTGGCACTCTGCGCCTATTTTGCGCTGCAAGGTGTGGTGGAAGTGTTGCTCGAGACCCATCAGCAGGCCGCCATCGACGTCAGCGCTCGTGCCACGGTGACGTCCGTTGCCGGTGCGGGTCTCGAGGTCTGGGCCGTTGTCCTGTTCGTGAGTATCGGGGTGCTCGCGGAAAATGCGAGCTGGACCCTCGCGCTCGCAACCGTCGCTATCGTCGCCGTGCTCCTGTCTGCCGGTCTCGCGCTGCTCGCCCGGCGTTGAGCGTCAGGCGAGGGCCTTGCGCAGCCGCTCGTGGATGGCGCCGAGCGTGTCGATGATGGCGTCCACGCTGCGGGCCCCGGACTGAAAGATCGCCGTGGCGTTCAGTGCCCCCCACTGAAAACCCATCTCCCTGACCGCCACGGCCCGCGCTTCCACGTGGTCCAGGTTCTTGTAGAAGTTCTTGCCGATCTCGTCTCGCGGTGGGACGTCGAGCATCTGCTGCAGGCCGATCTCTGCCGGATCGCGGTCCACGGCTTCCGCGAAAGCCTTGATGCGGTCCAGGGCGCGTTGCGCCGCTGCAGGGTCAGTGAAAGCGGTGGCGAGCCAGCCGTCGCCTTTTTCCGCCACTCGACGCAGGGCGCGTTTCGAATTGCCGCCGATCCAGACCGGCAAGGCAGCCCCCTGCGGAGATTTCGGTTCCATGGCCATGGCGGTGGTCGAGTAGTGGTCACCCTGGAAATCGACCTGTCGATCTCCCCAGTAGGCGCGGATCAGATCAATCGCCTCATCCATACGAGCACCGCGGTTCTCGAAACGTTCCTCGAGGGCGTCGTACTCCGAGGCCTGCCAGCCCACCCCGACACCAAGCCGTACCCGCCCGGCCGAGAGCGTATCGAGGGTGCTGATCTGCTTGGCGACGAGTACCGGCTGCCGCTGCGGCAGCACGAGCACCTCCGTGCCGAGTCCTATCCGTTCCGTGACCGCCGCTGCGTACGCGAGCACCATGAGTGCCTCCATGATCGGCATCTCCGGCGGATACATGGGGGCAGGGCGGTTGTCCGTGGGGAACCCCATGACCACGTGGTCGAACATGTCGAGCTGGTCGTAGCCGATGTCTTCGATGGCCTTGGCCAGCCGCTTGACCCCCTCGGGACCTTCCCGGTAGGCAACGCTCGGAAATTCCACGCTGAGCTGCAAAGTTTTCTCCCCCTAGGCAGACCGTTGCTGGCACCTTAGCATCCCGCTTGCTTGCAGGGATATGAGTCGCAGGGGCGGAAGCTTGGCAAAAAAAGAAACAGAAACGACAGCGGAGCCACCGGCAACGGCGCCGGTCCAGCCGATACGTCCGGCCGCTACGGTGATCATCGCCCGAGCAGCCGAAGCGCACCCGGGCTTCGAGATCTTCATGCTGCGACGCACGAGCCGTGCGGCTTTCGCCGGAGGCATGTACGTGTTTCCGGGCGGTCGTGTCGATGGCGACGACCACCTGCATAAGTACGATGCGGTACGAACGGGTCCATCGCCCGCGCAGGCGCCGCAGCAGCAGGCTCTCGGCGATGAGTGGCGTGGATACTGGATTGCCGGGATCCGGGAAACCTTCGAGGAAGCCGGCCTGCTCCTTGCCTACACGCAGACCGGCGAGCTGCTCGCCTACGATGACGATCTGCGCGCCCGCTTCGACAGCTATCGGCAGCCGCTCCACGGCGGCAAGTTGAGCCTCCTCGATATCTGCCAGCAGGAAGGCCTCAGCCTCGCGGTCGATCACATTCACTTCGTGAACCGCTTTGTCACGCCCCTGGGTCGGCCGCGCCGATTCGATACGCGCTTTTTCCTGGCGGAGGCGCCACCGGGTCAGACCGGCGCCCACGACGAGGCGGAAACCGTGGACAGTCTCTGGATCTCACCGGCCGATGCGCTGGCCCGGAACGACGCGGGTGAGTTCGACCTCATGCGGGTAACCCGCATCCAGCTGGAAACCCTTGCCGAGCAACCGACCCACGACGCGCTGCTTGCCTGGGCGCGGCAGGCGCGGGACTTTCCCATCTACCGGCCGGTGGTACCCCGAGACTGACGGCGGACGGGTTTCAAGCGGGCCACCCCCACAAGGCACGAAAGGCCTGGCGCGGGTACGGTGGTTCCCCGGAGAGGGACGTGCATAATGAGCCCCTCATTTCTGGTGGCGCTGCCCGGAACCGAAGGGAATCCGGCGGCGTCGGCTTCATGAATCAGGGGGAACATCATGTCCGATATCGAAAACGCTTACGAAACGCTCACGGCACGCATTGGCGAAAGCAATACACCGAGTGAGTGGTTCGAGATCACTCAGGATCGCGTCAACGACTTCGCGGACGTGACCATGGACCACCAGTGGATTCACATCGACCCGGAGCGTGCCAAAGCAGGTCCCTTCGGCGCGCCGATTGCCCATGGCCAGCTGACGCTGTCCATCATGAGCTTCCTGCCGAAGCCCGATGCAGCGGAGAGCCTGCCGCAGCTCCCGGGCCAGAAACTGACCATCAACTATGGCTTCGACAAGATCCGCTTCCCGTCACCGGTGCCGGTGGGCGCCAGGATTCGCACCACGAGCACGCTGAAGCGCGTGGAGATCAAAGGCTCCATGATCGAAACCATGAACGAAGTGGTCGTCGAGATAGAAGGCTCTGAGAAGCCTTGTGTGGTGGCCGAGAGTCTGGCGCGGCTGGTTTTCTGATATGAGCGGACCCAGCTGATGGACATCCGGCCCTACGATCCGAAGCGCGATCTTCGCGCAGTCGAGCGGATCTGGTACGAATGCGGCTGGGTCAGCAGTCCCGAGGAAGCGAGCTACATCAAGGACTTCCTCGGCACCGGGCGCTGCATCGTCGGCTGCCTGAACGACACGCCGGAGTGCCAGGTGCACACCGTGCCCGGCACGATCCGCTATCTCGAGGACACGCTTTCACTCTGCGCGGTGACGGCGGTGACCACCTCCCGCGTCGCCCGGAAGCAGGGCTTTGCCCGGGTCATGACCGCTCGACAGCTTGCCACGGCCGCCGCCGAAGGCGCTCAGGTTGCCGCCCTCGGCATGTTCGAGCAGGGCTTCTACGATCAGGTGGGCTTCGGGACCGGTGCCTACGAAAACCGGCTCCGCTTCGATCCGGCGACGCTGCTCGTCGACGTGTCTATCCGGGTGCCCAGCCGGCTGCACACGGACGACTGGCCGGCCGTGCATCAGGCCATGCTGAATCGCATGGGGCATCACGGTGCCGTCAACCTCGAGCCGCCGGAGCTCATGAAGGCGGAGCTGGCCTGGACCGAGCACAGCTTCGGGCTCGGCTACTACGAGGGCGAATCGCTCACCCACTTCATCTGGGGCGAAGCCAAGGAAGAACATGGCCCCTACGAGATCAGCGTCATGGCCTACCGGACGGTGGATGAGCTGCTGGAACTGCTGGCGCTGATCCGCTCCCTCGGTGACCAGGTGAATACCTTCGTGATGCAGGAGCCGCCGCACGTGCAGCTGCAGACGCTGCTCAAGCAGCCGTTCCGGAACCGGCGCAACACGAGCAATTCGGCCTTCGAGAACACGCAACGCGCGGTGGCCTGGTGGCAGGTGCGGCTTCTCGACGTACCCGGCTGCCTGCCGCACCGGTCCTTTGCCGGTGAGTCCTTCGAATTCAACCTGGATCTGACAGATCCG
This sequence comes from Pseudomonadales bacterium, assembly GCA_965230005.1. Taxonomy (GTDB): domain Bacteria; phylum Pseudomonadota; class Gammaproteobacteria; order Pseudomonadales; family Azotimanducaceae; genus SZUA-309. Next base: position 2,010,865 of record OZ245934.1, on the reverse strand, counting down.
GCGGCGGCCTTTCTCGAGGACGCTGACTGGCAGGGCGCGGGCGGCGAGTTCACGGTCCGTATCGGGTCTGAGTCGAGCGCCCGCCCCGGAAAGACCGCCGGGTTGCCGATGCTCGAGGCCAGCGTCAACAGCTTCAGCCGCCTGTTTTTCGGTATCGCATCCGCGACCCAGCTCGGCGTTGGTGCGGACTTCCGGGCGGATCCCGCGCTGGTCCCCCGTCTCGATGAAGCTTTCTGCCTGCCACGGATGCAGACCTCTTGGGACTTTTAGGCGAACGCCTCACCATCGACTCCATTCCGGTGGAGGTCCGGCGTTCCAGTCGCCGCAAGACGCGCATTGGCCTCGCCTTCGATCCGGCGGGTCTGGTGATTCTGGAAGCACCGGAATCCGCCACGGTCGATGAGCTGCAGGCGGTGGTCAAAGAACACGGCCGCTGGTTGCGCCATCGACTTGCAACGGTTCAGGACGATGCCGTTTGCGTGGCGACGCCCAGCTACGCAAACGGCGAACTGCTGCAGTATCTCGGCGAAGCCTACGAGCTCGTCGTCGACGCCGGACCTCGACGTATCTCCCGCAAGGAAAAGGCGTCGCAGCTGAGGCTCTTTCAGGACGTGCGTGGCGTCGTCGGCCGCATCACCGTGCGTCTGCCCGAGACGAGTCCGGCGAGCGTCAAGCGCGCCCTCGATCGCTGGTATCGACGGGAAGCGGAGCTCTGTTTTGCCGAGAGCCTCGACCGCTTCAGAGTCCTGCCCTGGATGGATGACTGGTGTGGAGAATGGCGGGTCCGCTTCATGAAGAGCCAGTGGGGGAGCTGCTCGAGCTCCGGACGCATCGTGCTCAACACGCATCTCGTCAAGGCGCCCGTTCGTCTCATCGACTACGTGGTGCTCCACGAACTCTGTCACCTCGTGCACCACGACCACAGTCACCGCTTCTACGGCCTCATGCGCGAGCACATGCCCGACTGGGAAGCGCGACGGCAGGAGCTCGATGCCTACCTGCCGCTTCTGCTGCACGAATGACAGAGCCGCGAACGATTACGCTCAAGGATCTCGGCTGGACACCCGCCTTCCAGCAGCAGCTCAGTCTGGAAGAACTCGAAACGCGCGTGCCCGCCCGGGTCTTCGAGGTGCAGCGTTCGGGGCTTACGCTGCAGAGCGAAGCCGGCGAACACATGGCGCCACTTGGCGGACGGTGGTTTCAGGGCGCGCCGGAAGACCGGCCCACGGTGGGTGACTGGGTGCTCCGCGATCCGGAGACAGGGCAGATCGAACGTCTCTTGGAACGGAAGTCTCTGCTGAAGCGGATGAGCGTGCACAAAGCCGGTGAAGTTCAGCTCATTGCAGCCAACGTGGACACCATGTTTCTCGTCAGCTCCTGCAATGAGGAATTCAATCTGTCGCGCATGGAGCGCTATCTGGCCCTTGCGCTTGAAGCAGGGGTGCAGCCGGTGATCGTCCTGACCAAGGCCGACCTGGCGGAGGACCCGGAAGCCTATCGGGAGCAGGCAGCGAGCCTCGGCCGCGATCTGATCATCGAACTGGTGAACGCGCTCGACGCCGACGACCTGGCGGGACTTCGGGCCTGGTGTGAGGTGGGGCAGACGATCACGCTGCTTGGCTCCTCGGGCGTTGGCAAGTCGACCCTCATCAACAGTCTGGCGGGACGCGACCTGCAGGCCACGGGGAGCATTCGGGACGACGACGGTAAGGGTCGGCACACCACCACGCATCGATCACTGCATCTGCTGCCTGATGGGGGCCTTCTCGTGGACAGTCCCGGGATGCGGGAGCTCGGTATCGCTCAGGTGGAAGAGGGTCTCACCTCGGCCTTCGAGGACGTCGAGAGCCTCGCCCTCGAATGCCGCTTCAACGACTGTGCGCATGAGTCGGAACCGGGCTGCGCCGTGCAGGCTGCCATCACCGCGGGCGAACTGGATGCGCGTCGACTCGACAGTTATCGTAAGCTCCGCCGGGAAGAGATCTACAACACGGAAACGGTTGCCGAACGTCGCGAACGGGTGCGCCAGTTCGCCAAGATGGTCAGGCAACATCAGGACCAGGCGCGCGGTAAGCGCGACTGAGCCGGTTTCCGTCGGCGCCGCCGGAGCGGCGCACCAGCACAACAAGGGGTATCTGTGACCAATCTGACCGCGCCGGGCGTCGTCCGGCAGCCGGTGTCCGTGACGCGGAAGATGTCTGCGTCGCTGCCGCGACTCCGGAGCATCGCCCAGGAGAAAGGGCTCAAAATCCATCATCTGGGGGCGGGTTATCCGCACCCGGAAGTGACGGACCCGCGGGGTTTCATCGACCATGAAGCCGCCTACCTGGCGCACCTGACGGAGCTCGAGGGGCAGAACGATCCCGACGCGCTGCCCGAACATCTGCGCGAATCCTTTTCCTACGGCGATACGCTGGGCCCCATCAGCACCCGCGAAGTGTTCGCCCGGGTGTATGGCAACGACTGGGGTGTTGCCATGCGGCCGGAGTGCCTCATTCCGACCGTTGGTGCCACGGGGGGCATCAGTCTGATCTGTTCTCTTTTCGAACATGCCGGCAGCCCCATCGCCTACCTGACTGACGCACCGACCTATGCGGGTTTCATGGCACGGGCAACGCTGTGCCAGCACGCCAGCATCTACAGTGTAGAAATGGATTCGGAAGGGCCGCGCCCGGATGTCTTCGAGGCGCAGATTCATGCGGCGCGCGCCGCTGGAAAACTGATCCCCTTCTATTATTCGGTTCCGGACGGGCACAATCCCGCCGGCTTTTCCTTTTCCGCCGAGCGGCGCGAACAGATTCTCGAGATCGCCCGCCGGGAGGGCATTCTCATCGTCGAGGATGCGCCTTATCTCTACATCAACTTCGCGCAGGCGGAAAACCGGGCGAAGCCGTTCTTTGCCCTAGATCCGAAGCAGACGGTGCACCTGTTTACGGGATCGAAGATCGGTTTCCCGGGACCGCGGGTTGCCTACCTCTATTCCGAAGCAGAGCTCGCCATTGCCGACGGCGAGACTGCAAGCCTGGCAGAGCTGGCGCTCGTGCAGGCGAGTGCCGACATCCTCTTTCCCAATCCCGGCGCCATCCGCGGCTTCGAAGCCCTGCTCCACGAAGCAGATTTTACGGAGCGCACGTCGCTCTGGCCCGTGGCGGAGGAAAAACTCGCGGTCTATCGGGAAAACCGGCAGATCCTCCTGGACGGTTTCGAGGTGGAGCTCGGCGCCCATCGGGACCACTTCGACTGGACGGTTCCGGAGGCCGGCTTCTTTTCCGTTTTCACTTTCAAGCTGAGCAAACAGCTCGGCATAAGGACCGACGACGACTTCATCGAGCAGATGGTGGCCAATTACGGCCTCGTCGTGATTCCCATGTACGACTTCTATCCCCCCGATGCCCGGGGCCGGAATCCGGACGCCGGCTACGATCAGCTGCGCATCTCCTTCTGCTTCAGTGAAAGCGCGGGGGACGAACGGCGCCGGGATCTGACGGAGGCGGTGGCCGCGTTCTGCCGGGCTGTGAAGGATCTCGCCGGCGTCGACTGAGCGTTAGGACTCGGCGACTTCCCGCAGTTGCCCGGTCTGCACGTCATAGACGAAACCGCGAACCTGATCTTTGTGTGGGATGTAGGGGCTTGCCTTGATGCGCGCGATCGATTGACGCACATCTGCGTCGAGGTCTGAAAACGCTTCCATCGCGAAGGGTGGCTTCACGCCCGTCTCTGCGAGGATCTGGTCTTTCAGATCAGCGTCTTTGAAGGTCAGCATTCCGCAGTCGGTGTGGTGGATCAGCATGATTTCCCGCGTGCCGAGTAATCGCTGAGAAATCGTCAGCGAGCGAATGACGTCGTCACTCACCACACCACCGGCATTTCTGATGACGTGGGCGTCGCCTTCCATCAGACCAAGGAGGGCGCCCGTTTCAATCCGTGCGTCCATACAGGCCACCACGGCGATCATCTTCGCCGGTGGCATCACCAGCTCACCTTTGTCGAAGGTCTCCGTGTAAGTCGCGTTGTTGCTTAGAAACTCGTCGATTGCGCTCATGGTCGCTTCCCCTAATTGTTGTTTTGAGTGCTCTTATCCGTTCGCTGGGCTGTTGCGCAGCGGCGTTGCCCGGCAAAGCTGCCGGGCGTCTCAGTGTTGCAGAGGCATCGAGCGGACGCTACTCCGAGGTGGGTGTGTTCAGGCCGGACTTGGTGCTTTCGCCGCCATGTCCGCCTGAATCTCCTTCACCCTTTCTTCCGTGAGCTCGTAGTTCCACAAGAGCGGAATGGCGATGAACTTGAAGATCGCCGGTATCACTGAGTAGGTGCAGGCAAGCATCAGGAGTGCAAAGGCCGTGTTGGTTGTGTTCAGCGGATCGGCGAGTGAGTTAAAGCCGAAGAGCACAACCAGGTTCGTGCCGACAAAGAGCCCGAGCGCGTAGGCGAGCTTCCGGACCATGAGCCAGATGGAGAAGTAGGCGCCGCCCTGGCGTTTGCCCGTTTGTGCCTCGTCCACGTCCACGACGTCTGCCGCCATCGCGTAGGGCAGAGCGGACAGGGCGCCAATGGAGCTGCCCTTCAGGCACATGATGACGATGAAGAACAGGAATTTACCGGTCGGGATACCTTCGAAGTAGGCCACGGAGCTTGCATAGGCCTCCGGCGGCAGGAAGGTCAGGATTTTCGCGATCTCGAAGGCGTCGAACCAGGCCATGGGGGCAATGGCAATCAGCGGGATAAAGCAGGACCAGAGTGAGTACCAGAAGATGGCTGCCATGGTGGCCCGATGCTTGCCGATCCGTTTCGACAGTTTCAGCCACAGCGGTATCGCGATGATCTGCGACACGAAATAGGGGGCGAGATAAAGGCCATAGAGATCGCCAGCCAGGAGCACGTGCTTGACGAAAAAGAACGACAGCGTGTTCGTCATGGCAGCGCCGATGCTCGAGAACAGGAAGATGATCACGAGGCGCCGGTAGGCGTTGTTCTGCCAGACGTAGCGAAAACTCTCCCGGAGCGGAATGCGCGACGACCGGCGTTCGACCACCTCGTGTTCCGGGGTGGAGATCACGCAGTTCACTACGAGGATCGGCATGATGAAGGCGATCGCCAGCGACAGGAAGTAAACGGCGTCGATGGGCTTGTCGTAACCGAAGAAGAAGATGATGGTTGGAGTGAAGGCGCCGATGAGCGAGCCGGTGACGGAGAAGCCTTCGCGCCAGCTGGTAACGAGAGTCCGTTCGTTGTAGTTGGTCGAGAGCTCGGCACCCCAGGCGCTGTAGGGCACGTCCTTGATCGTGGCGCCCACGTAGGTGATGACCAGGGTCATCAGCATCCAGGGGTAGCCGCTGTTGAAGGTGATGCCGAAGACCGTGACGTCCGTGAATTCGATCGGTGGGATGAACAGCAGCCAGATGCCAGCCACATAGATCGGTGTGCCGATGACCACGAAGGGCTTGCGCCGACCCCAGGGAGTGCGGATGCGATCGGAAACGAAGCCGATGAGCGGATCGGTGATGCCGTCGAAGATCCGCGACAGCACCATGACCAGACCGACGAAAGCCAGGCCCAGGCCGAAGCCCTCGGAGTCGGCGTAGACTGCAGGGAGGTACACGGCCATGGGCAGTGCAACCATGGAAAGCGGCATGGCCGGCGCGCCGTAGGAGGCGAGCTGCCAGTTGCTCAGTGTGCGTGCCTGCGCCGGATCGCCGGTGCTCGATGAAGCTGTTTGACCTGAACCGGAAGACTCAGGCCCGGAAGACTCCCCAGTTACTGCCATAGTAATCCCCTCCGGCATTCAAGATAGGCGGAAGCCCGCAACAGCACAAGCTGGCACCCCTGAGGTAAACTGCCCGGCTCCATTGAAATCCGAGCGAGGATCATCCGTGAGCGATATAGGCGCCTTCCGAGAAGAAGTCCGCGGCTGGCTGGAAGAGAACTGCCCCGCGAGTATCCGCACGGCCATGCCGGCGGACGAATACCCCGGCGGCGGCCGGCGGGCCAGCTACAAGAATCCGGACACGAAGCTCTGGCTGGACCGCATGGCAGAGCGCGGCTTCACGGTGCCCATGTGGCCGAAGGAATACGGCGGCGCAGGTCTGTCTAAGGAAGAGAATCAACTACTGACGGAAGAGCTCCGCCGTATCAACGCCCGCCCGGCGCATCTCGGCATGGGCATCAGCATGATCGGCCCGGCGCTCCTCGAGTTCGGCACGGAAGCGCAGAAGCAGGAGCACCTGCCGAAGATCGCCCGCGGTGAAATCTGGTGGTGCCAGGGCTACAGCGAACCCAATGCCGGTTCGGACCTCGCAAGCCTGAAAACCTCGGCGGTCGAAGACGGCGACGAATACATCATCAACGGCCAGAAAATCTGGACCTCCGGGGCAGACAACGCCGACTGGATCTTCTGTCTCGTGCGCACGGATCCGACGGCACCGAAGCACGACGGCATCACCTTCATTCTCTTCGATATGGATCAGCCCGGCGTCACCGTGAAGCCGATCCGTCTCGTCAGCGGCCTGTCACCCTTCTGTGAAACCTTCTTTGATGACGCTAGGGCGTCCAAGAGTCAGGTCGTGAGCGAAGTCGGTAAAGGCTGGACCGTCGCCAAGCGGCTCCTGCAGTACGAGCGCACGTCCATCGGCGGCATCGGCGGTGGTGGCCAGAAACAGGCCTCCCTCGAAGAGCTGGCGCTCGATTATGTCGGCAGCGCCGACGGTCGCATCGCCGATACGGATCTGCGCGCTGCCATCACCCGGCACCGCATGAATGATCGGGCCTATGCGATCACCATGCGCCGCTCCGTCGAGGAAACGGCGAGTGGTAAGGCGCCGGGTGCCGTGTCCTCCATGTTCAAGTACTACGGGACCGAGCAGAACAAACGCCGCTATGAACTCATGCTCGACATGATGGGTACGCAGAGCCTCGGCACCGTGGTTGGGGAACTGAATCCCTACTCGCCCGCGGAGCTCGACACGACCCGCGGCTGGCTCCGATCCAAGGCGAATTCCATCGAAGGCGGCACCTCGGAGGTGCAGCTGAACATCATTGCCAAGCGCGTGCTCGGGTTGCCGGACTAGGCAGTGGATTCGCGATAACCTGAAATCGCCCCTGCGCGGGACTGGAATCCGGAAATTACCCTTCCGTGACAACGGTTTAGGTGGCTTGCGGGGCGCATCGAGTGGCAGTAGAATGCCGCGCTCTGCCGAATTTGGCGGACAAAATTCAGCGTTTCTGGCCGAACGGCTCCCGGAGCGGGGGTGCGTTTCGGCCATCTGCGCGTTTTAGAACGTTTTTTTCTTCGATAGCTAGAACATGGAGAACGCCTATTAAGAGAGGTGCTACTGCGAAGCGAGCCGACCGTTCGCTGACCAACGAGGAGATCATGGCGCCCAGCGTGCGGCTGATCGGTGCAGATGGGGAGCAGGTTGGGGTCGTGACCAGGGACGAAGCCCTGGGCCATGCCACACGGGCAGGGATGGACCTGGTGCTGATTGCACCCGATGCCCAGCCACCGGTGGTCAAGGTCATGGACTATGGCAAGCACCTGTTCGAGCAGAAGAAAACGAAAGCCGCTCAGCGGAAGAAGCAGAAGCAGATCCAGGTGAAGGAAATGAAGTTCCGGCCTGGCACGGAAGAGGGCGACTACCAGGTCAAACTCCGGAACCTGCGCCGCTTCCTCGAGGACGGCGACAAGGCCAAAGTCTCGCTCCGCTTCCGCGGACGGGAGATGGTGCATCCCGAAATCGGGATGAAGCTCATGAATCGGATCGAGCAGGATCTCGAGGATGTGGGCTCAGTGGAGGCGCAGCCGAAGTTTGAAGGCCGGCAGGTCATCATGGTGCTGGCACCCTCCAAGCGTCGGAAGTAGCTGACGCAGCGGGCCGCTCGAGGCCTGCAAAAAAAAGAAGCGGCCGAGACCGCTGGGACTGAACAAAAGCAGCCCAAAGAAAAAGTAGAACAACGAGAAGCCGGAGCACCGGACAAAAACCCGTAAGGACCCGAGGATCGCCGCAGTCTGGTTGAGCCCGGGTGGAAAGAAGCAGGAGTTCGAAATGCCGAAACTCAAGACTGACCGTGGCGCGGCGAAACGTTTCCGTCGCACCGCCAAAGGTTACAAACATCGCCAGTCGAATCGTAACCACATCCTCACCAAGAAAGCCTCTAAGCGGAAGCGTCAGCTGCGCGGCCTGGAAGACGTGTCTGCCAGCGACGTGCGCATGATCGACAAACTTCTGCCGAAGAAGGCGCGCTAGGAGAACCACATGTCCAGAGTAAAACGCAGTGTGGTATCCCGGGCCCGCCGTAAGAAGGTCCTGAAGCAGGCGAAGGGCTACTACGGTGCCCGCAGCCGCCAGTTCAAAGTTGCCAAGCAGGCGGTCATCAAGGCGGGCCAATATGCCTACCGCGATCGCCGTCAGAAGAAGCGCCAGTTCCGCCAGCTCTGGGTCGTGCGTATCAACGCCGCCGCCCGGGAGCATGGTCTTTCCTACAGTCGATTTATCGCCGGCCTCAAGAAGGCGGCGATCGACGTGGACCGGAAAGTCCTGGCCGACCTGGCCATCCACGAAAAGGAAGTGTTCGCTCAGCTGGCCGAGCAGGCCAAAGCCGCGCTGGAAGCCGACGCAACGGCTCAACAGGCAGCCTGAGCCACACGATCATCGACACCGTCTTCTGGGGGCCTCGCTAGGAGCCCTTCCGGGAGACCTGTGTGTCGAAAAGAAAGGAAGGGCGTGAGTTCTTCCTTTTTTTTTGCAAGAGAGCAGCACATGGAAATCGACAGCATTCTGAGTGACGCCGAGGCAGCCGTGCGCAACGCGACCGATGAGCAGGCCCTCGACCAGGTGCGCGTTCAGTACCTGGGGAAGAAAGGTGCGCTTACGGCGCTCCTGAAAGGCCTCGGCGCCCGCGACCCCGAGGAGCGACCGAAGGCCGGCGCCGCCATCAACGAAGCGAAAGAGCAGGTGCAGGGCTGGATCGCCGAGCGCAAGGCAACCCTTGGCAGCGAACAGCTTGCCGCCGCCCTGGCAGAAGAGACCGTGGATGTGACCCTTCCTGGTCGGCAGCAGCCCGCTGGGGGGCTGCATCCGGTGACTCAGGCCATGCAGCGCATCGAAGAGATCTTTGTTGGCGCGGGTTATGGGGTTGTGGCCGGTCGTGAGATCGAGAACGACTACTACAACTTCGAAGCCCTGAACATTCCGGCGCACCATCCCGCCCGGGCCATGCACGACACCTTCTATTTCGGTGACGGCACGCTCCTGCGCACGCACACCTCACCGGGGCAGGTGCACACCATGGAGTCCCAGGAGCCGCCGATCCGCATCATCTGTCCGGGACGCGTTTACCGACGCGACTCGGATCTCACCCACAGCCCGATGTTCCATCAGGTGGAGGGGCTGGTGGTCGATCGTGGCATCAGCTTTGCGGATCTGAAAGGGACGGTCATCGAGTTCCTGCAACGCTTCTTCGAGGCGGACCTCGCCGTGCGTTTCCGTCCGAGCTACTTCCCGTTCACGGAGCCGTCCGCGGAAGCGGACGTGCAGTGCGTGCATTGCATGGGGAAAGGCTGCCGCGTGTGCAGCAACACCGGGTGGATCGAAGTCATGGGCTGCGGCCTCGTGCATCCGAACGTGCTCGAGATGTCCGGTATCGACAGTGAAGAATACTCGGCCTTCGCCTTCGGTTTCGGCGGTGATCGCCTTGCGATGCTGCTCTACGAGGTCGACGACCTGCGTCTGTTCTTCGAGAACGACGTGCGTTTCCTCAAGCAGTTCAACTAGGAGCCAGACCATGAAGTTCAACGAACAGTGGCTGCGTGAATGGGTGCAGCCGGAGCTGGAACCGGATGCACTCCTCGAGCAGCTGACCATGGCGGGCCTCGAGGTGGACGGTATCGAGCCCGTTGCCGGTGATTTCCGTGGCGTGGTGGTCGCGCGGGTTGACGACGTTGCCAAACATCCGAATGCCGACAAGCTGTCCGTGTGCCAGGTGAACGACGGCGAAACCGTGCACCAGGTGGTGTGCGGCGCGCCTAACGTGCGTCCGGGTCTGGTGACTGCCTTTGCGAAGGTGGGCGCTGTGCTGCCGGAAAACTTCAAGATCCGCAAAGCAAAGCTCCGCGACGTGGAATCGCACGGCATGCTCTGCAGCGCACAGGAGCTCGGCCTCGGTGAGGACCACGATGGCATCCTCGAGCTTGATGAGGGGCTCGCGGCTGGCGCGGACCTGCGGGAAGCCCTCGCCCTGGAAGACCGCATTATCGATCTGGACCTGACCCCGAATCGCGGCGACTGCTTGAGCCTCAAGGGCATCGCCCGGGAAGTGGGCGTGCTCAACAACGTGGCCGTCAACATGGCGGCGATTGATCCGGTAGCTGCCGAGCATGAAGACACTTTCGAGGTGCGCCTCGAAGATCCGGCTGGTTGCCCACGCTATCTCGGTCGCGTCATCCGTGGCGTCGACACTTCTCGACCCTCGCCGAACTGGCTGAAGGAACGCCTGCGCCGGACGGGACTCAGGCCCATTGATCCGGTGGTTGATGTCACCAATCTCGTGATGATGGAACTCGGCCAGCCCATGCACGCCTTTGACCTGGCGCAGCTGGCGGAACCGATCGTGGTACGTCAGTCGCAGCCGGGTGAAAAGCTGACGCTCCTCGACGGCAAGGAAGTCACCTTTGACGATCAGACGCTGCTCATCACCGACGGCTCCGGTCCCGTGGCCATGGCGGGCGTTATGGGCGGCGAACGCAGCGGTGTGCAGCCGGACACGAAGGACGTCTTTCTCGAGTGTGCATTCTTCAGCCCGCTGGCCGTGGCTGGCACCGCGCGGAAGTACGGTCTGACCACCGATGCCGCCCACCGCTATGAGCGCGGCGTCGATTTCGAGCTGCAGCGAGCGGCGGTGGAACGGGCGACGGCGTTGCTGATCGAGATTGTCGGGGGGTCGCCGGGACCGATTCACGAGGCACTTTCCCAGGACCATCTGCCTGTGCCCGCAGAGGTCACCCTGCGCTCGGAGCGGCTGAACGCGCTCCTCGGCGTGGACATCGCGGTGACCGACGTCGACCAGGCCCTCGAGCGCCTCGGCTTTGAGCTGCTGGACCGTAGTGAGTCTCCGGAAGGCGTGCGCTGGCAGATCCGTGCCCCCAGCCACCGCTTCGACATTGCCCTGGAAGCGGATCTGGTCGAAGAGATCTGCCGCATCTACGGCTACAACAACGTCCCGAGTCGGCGACCGACCACGGACCTGACGCTCCGTGAAGTGCCTTTAGAGGCGAGCTCGGTACCGGCGCTGAAGCAGCAGTTTGTCGATCTCGGCTATCAGGAAGTGATCACCTACAGCTTCATCGACCCGCGCCTGCAGGACCTCCTGGCCCCGGGTGTGCCGGCGCAGGCTCTCGAGAATCCCATGTCCCTCGAGCAGTCCGTCATGCGTACGAGCCTGTTCCCGGGCCTCATCGACGCCCTGCAGAACAATGTCGCACGACAGCAGGATCGGGTCCGGCTCTTCGAGGTGGGGCAGTGTTTCCTGCCACCGGCGGAAACCGGCGCCATGGTGGAGCAGCCGCTCATGGCCGGGGCCGTACTCTGGGGCCGGCGCTCAGCGGAAAGCTGGAATACCGACGGCGGCGCCGCGGACTTTTTCGATCTGAAGGGCGACCTCGAGCGCCTGCTCGCCTGGTCCGGGCAGGAGGGGGTGAGCTTCGAACGGCTTGATGATCCCGTGCTGCACCCGGGGCAGGCCGCCAGTGTTCTGGTGAATGGTTCTGCAATCGGCCGCCTTGGGCGCCTGCATCCGGAAATCGAAGGGCGTCTGGATATCCCTGGGGAGATATTCCTCATGGAGCTGACCGCCGAAGGGCTCCTGACCCGCGGCCGTCGGCGGCATGGCGTGGTATCGCGCTTTCCGAGCGTGCGCCGGGACCTGGCGATTGTGGTGCCGGAGGCCGTTCCGGCGGTAGAAATCGTCAGCGTGCTTTCCAAAAGCCTTGCAGAAGTGCTTGTAGACTTGAGGCTGTTTGACGTGTATCAAGGCAAAGGTATTGATTCTACAGAGAAAAGCCTGGGCGTAGGCTTGACCTTGCAGAGCCCTTCCGCCACCCTTAACGAGGAGGAGATCGGGCAATACATGCAGACCGCCATAGAAGCGCTCACCAATGCAGTGGGTGCCAGGCTGCGTTAGGCCCGCCCTCGGACCGGATAGCCGACCTCAGTCGGCCGTTCGCTGGGGAAAGGAGTACGACATTGAGCGCGTTGACGAAAGCGCAGATGGCCGACCGGCTCTTCGATGAGCTGGGCTTGAACAAGCGTGAGGCCAAGGAAATCGTTGAGTTGTTCTTCGATGAAGTTCGCTCGAGCCTGGAACGCAACGAACAGGTTAAGCTGTCGGGGTTCGGCAACTTCGATCTGCGTGAGAAGGGCGAGCGACCGGGTCGCAACCCGAAAACCGGAGAAGAGATTCCGATTACGGCGCGCCGGGTGGTGACTTTCCGCCCCGGGCAGAAACTGAAAGCCAGAGTGGAAGCATATGCTGGACCCGAGTCAGAGTGACGATCTTCCCCCGATTCCGGGGAAGCGCTACTTCACCATCGGTGAGGTCAGCCAGCTCTGTGAGGTGAAGCCCCACGTGCTCCGCTACTGGGAGCAGGAGTTTCCGCAGCTCAAGCCCGTCAAACGCCGCGGCAACCGGCGCTACTATCAGCGTCAGGATGTGATCATCATCCGTCAGATCCGCTCGCTCCTCTACGATCAGGGTTTCACCATCGGTGGCGCGCGCCAGCGCCTGACCGGCGACGAAGCCAAGCAGGATCAGACTCAGTTCAAACTCCTCGTGAAGCAGATGATCGTTGAACTCGAGGATGTGCTCCGCGTTCTGAAAACCTGAGCGCGCTCTACACCATTTCTGAATCTTGACCACGGCGGGCTTCATGACCCTCACGGGTTCCCGGCGCCTGCGTTTCAGCGCTTTTACGCTCCTCTACGTGGCCCAGGGTATCCCGATCGGTATTCTGGACGTTGCCATGCCCGCCTGGCTGGCGGCTCAGGGCTACGACACCGTCGCCGTGGGGTCCTTTGTTGCTGTCGTCGGTCTGCCCTGGGCTTTCAAGCTCGTTGCCGGTCCCTTCATGGATCGCTTCGGTTTTCCGCCCATGGGGCGGCGCCGGCCCTGGATCATGCTCGCGCAGTCCGGACTCATGCTGATGCTCGTGCTTCTTGCCCTGGTGCCGGACCCGGCCAGCCAGCTGGGCCTGCTCATGACTGTTGGCTTTCTTGTGAACGCCTGTGCGGCAACGCAGGACGTCGCCGTGGATGGTATGGCGATCGATGTCCTGCCTTTTGCCGAGCGCGGCCGGGCTAATGCCTTGATGGCTTTCGGTCAGGTGGGCGGTATTGCCGGTACCGGCGTGGTGGCCGCCTACCTCCTTGCGAACTTCGGTCTGGTGGCCACGGGGCTTGCTGGCGCGCTGACCATCGCCGCCATCTTCTCCATTGTGGTGTTCTCGCTGGAGCGTCCCGGAGAGCGGCGCCTGCCCTGGAGCAGCGGCGTTCCGCATCCTGACGCCGAAGGACTGTCGCCGACCCTCGGTCGGCTTTTCACCGATCTGCGTCGGGCCCTCCTGCTGCCCATGAGTCTGGTGATCACGGCGTCGGTCTTTCTCGTGCGCGTCGCCATGGGCGCTTTTCTCGCAGCCGCACCGGTCTTTGCCGTACAGGAGCTCGGCTTTGAGGCCGAGGTGTACAGCCGCAACTACGGCACGCTCATCGGTGTCTGCGCGGTTTTTGGCCTGCTGGTCGGTCCCCTTGTTGATCGGTTCGGGGCCCGCCAGGTTCTGCTCGTGGCCCTGGCGGCAGGTGCGGCACAGCTTTTCACCTTCTCGCTGCTGCCAGAGCTCTGGGGCAACGAACGTTACCTTTTTGCCATGCTGGCCGGCTACCTGCTCGTGGAGCAGGTGATCTTCGTCTGTCTCATAGCGCAATACATGAATCTCACCTGGCAGAAGGTGGCCGCAACCCAGTTTGCCGTCTACATGGCCCTGGCGAATCTGGGTCGATCGACCGGCGCCGGTCTTTCTGCAGCCCTCTCCGTGGAGCTCAACTTCGCCCAGCTCTTCATGGTTTTTGGCGGACTCTATGTGCTGTCCTTTGCCTGCCTGCTCGCCTTCAGGGAGCCGCGCCATCTTCGGGACCTCGAGACACTCAGCGAGGCATCGACTTGATCGGCAGGTGGGTCCTGACCATGCTGCTGGTCACACTGGCAGCAAGCGCCATGGCCGACGTCGAACAGAAACGCCTCAACCGACTCGAATCCATCGAGAGACAGATCGACTACCAGAGTCTGCTTCATGATCTGAAGCTGACACCCTGCCCGGACCCGGTGGAGGCTGACGCCCTTGGCGCGGAGCTCTGGGCTCGCGCGACTGCCCGGGCGCAAGCGGGGGATGCGGATGATCGGCCCCTCTACTGGGCGAGGCTCGCGGCGCTCAGAAGCTTCGCCGGCTGCGACGTCGCCGCGCGAGCCGCCTTTGAACGGACGAGCCGCGGCTTTGGCCGGGAAGACGCGAGTCCATGGCAGGGCCTTCGGGTGTTCATGAGTGGCTTCGATCCCTTTCACCTCGACCGCAACCTCGAGCAAAGCAACCCTTCGGGCCTGGCGGCGCTCCTCCTCGACGGCACGGAACTCGAGACGCAGGCAGGACCCGCGCGGGTCGAGGCCGTGCTTGTACCCGTGCGTTTCGGCGACTTCGACGGAGGTCTCATCGAACGCGAGTTCGAACCGCTGCTCCGCGCCGGTGAGCACGAACTGTTCCTTACGGTCAGCATGGGTCGGGATGCCTTCGATCTCGAGCGCTTCCCGGGTCGACGCCGTTCATCGGCGGTGACCGATAATCGCAACGTCCTGACGGGAGCCTCGCAAGCAGACCCGCTGGTGCCCGCGCTCAACGGCCAGCCGCTTGCCGGCCCCGAGTTCGTCGAATTCACTCTGCCGGCGCAGGCCATGGCCGCAACCAGCGGACCTTATGAGGTGCGTGACAATCGACGCGTGCGAACCCTCGAGAGCGGTGAGCGCCAGGTCATGCGTCTCGAAGCGCTATCCGGAGAGACCGCCGTCGCCGGATCCGGCGGGGGCTACCTCTCGAACGAAATCAGCTACCGAACTGTGCGCCTGAATGGGAACCTGGCCCGGGAACTGGACCGGGCGCCGCTGCCGCTCGGGCATCTGCACACCCCGCGTGTGGCCGGCTTCGATCGTGAAGCGGAGCTTGCCATTGTCGAGCAGATCCGCGACCTGCTCATCGCTGGTCTCGAAGCGGTGCTGGCCGACAGGCACACCGGAACCGGTGACCGGTCAGATTGATTCGGCGCTTCAGTAAGCCGGATAGGCCAGCCGTTCGTCGACGGTCAGCAGGGTAAACGCGAAGAGCATGAACAGGCCGAGCCCCAGGAGGTAATAGGGCACTCGATGCTGGTGGTTCAACGGCAGTTCTTCGGCAATCACGTTCACGAGGATTACGCCTGCCAGGAAGGCTGTGATGGCATTAATGGCCGTCTTGCTCAGTTCTGTAAGGAAGCCGGCGCCGACGCCGGCCAGCAGCAGAAGCGTAAACGCCCAGCGGCCCTTGTGGTCGAACTGTGCGGGCCAGCTCTGACGAAACAGATGATTCATGCCAAGCAGGTGCAGGGCGAAAATCACCGCCATCGCAACGTTGATCGAAAGGTACGCAGAGGACATTTCCACGAAGACGTAGCCCACGAGGAAACTGTAGGCACCGTGCGCAAAGGTGTCGAAGAGGCGGGCGGTGCTTGGCCCGAGCGTGTCGTCCAGGTGCAGCATGACCAGATAGGCGACGATGCCCGCGAGGAGCAGCATGTACATCCACAGGTCGTTGAACTGGAGTTCAGCGAGCGGGTCAATGCCGATGGTTCCTGCGGTCACCCGGGCGATCTTCGGCAGCAGGTAGATAATGACGTAGCCGGTAGCGATACCGCCGATGAGGCCCATCCACAGGGATTCCCGGGCGTGCATGAGGCGGTCGAAGACCGGGAAGAAGAGGTGAACGACCACCATCGAGGTCGCCAGCACGGCCAGCGGCAGCCAGTTTTGCTCGGTTTCGATCATCCGCCGGGAGTGTGTAACATGTGCGCGCAGTTTACTGAGGTGCCTCCCATGAGACTACAAAGGACCGTCTGGCTGGGGCTTGCCCTGGCTCTCTCAACGGTATCCCTGCCGGCCCTGGCGGACGGCTACGACGATGCCCGGAAAGTCTTTCAGAACGCCGGAGCGAGCGGCCGCTACTTCGGCAGCGCCTATGGCTACGCGCTCTTCCCGACCATCGGCAAGGGCGCCATCGGCATCGGCGGCGCCGGGGGCAAGGGCCGGGTGTTCGTTGGCGGCCAGCACGTGGGCAACACGTCCATGGGCCAGGTCACCATTGGTTTCCAGCTTGGCGGTCAGGCCTATTCCATGATCATCTTCTTCGAGGACGAACGGGCCTTCCGTGAGTTCTCTTCCGGCAATTTCGAGTTTGGTGCTCAGGCCACGGCCGTGGCCATTACTGCCGGCGCCTCAGCCAGCGCCTCCACGGCCGGCGGCGGCACGGCCGGTGCGTCGGGCGGTCGCCACGATGCAACAACGGCGGGAACCTACAGCCGCGGCCTCGCCGTCTTCACGGTGGCCAAGGGCGGCCTCATGTACGAAGCCAGCATCGGCGGCGCCAAATTCGGCTACAAACCCGTTGGCGGGGAACCGGCCGAGGCGAGCGAAGAAGGCCAATAACCACAGCGAAGGCGGGCGCTGGTCTGTGCGCCCGGCCTTTTGAACTGAATATTGAACCCACGGGAGAGACCCATGACCAGATTAACGAGCTTCTCACTGGCAGCCGCTGCGCTGCTCATCGCCATCGCCATCGCCCCGCTCGCGCAGGCGGATGGCTACGACGAGTCGCGGAAAGTGTTCCAGGAAGCAGGCGCCAGCGGCGGCTTCTTCGACAGCGCCTACGGCTACGCGCTCTTTCCGACCATCGGTAAGGGCGGCATTGGCATTGGCGGTGCTGGCGGCAAAGGCCGGGTTTTCGTTGGCGGTGAACATGTCGGCAACACGTCCATGGGACAGGTGAGCGTCGGCCTGCAGTTCGGTGGGCAGGCCTACTCCATGATCGTCTTCTTCGAAGATGAACGCGCCTTCAACGACTTCTCTTCCGGCAACTTCGAGTTCGGTGCGCAGGCCACGGCGGTCGCCATTACTGCAGGCGCCTCGGCGGGTACCTCGACCCAGGGCGGCGGCAGCGCCGGTGCCTCTGGCGGTCAGAACGACGCCACCACCCGCGGTTCCTACACGAAAGGAATGGCCGTGTTCACGGTGGCCAAGGGTGGGCTCATGTACGAAGCCAGCATTGCGGGCGCCAAGTTCGGCTACAAGCCCGTCGAGTAGGGGAGGTGACGCGGCGCCGCTTGAGGGGCGCCGCGCAGCAGGCGCTCAGGGCCCCAGGCTCTTCGCCTGGGCAATGTAACCGCGATTCCAGGTGGGGCTGATGGTCAGCTCGTTGATGCACACGTGCGCCGGCAGTTCGGCAATGAAACGGATCAGGTCGCCGCAATCCTCTGACTGAACCATCTTCGCTTTGTCTTCGTCCGACACCGGTACCGGTCGATTGTCCAGGATCGGCGTTGCCACCTCCCCCGGACAGATGGCGCAGGCGCGGATGCCATGAATCCCGTGCTCCATGTTCAGGCTTTCGTTCATCGCGTTCATGGCGTGCTTCGCCGCGGTGTAGCCTGGCCCCGTCAACACGCTCACGTGCCGACCGGCCCAGGAAGAGATGTTGATGATCAGTCCGTCACCTTGCTCGATCATGGTTGGGAGCACGGCTTTCGCGCAGTAAAAAGCACCATCGAGGTCGATGCGGATCACCCGGTCCCAGTCTTCGAGGGTCACGTTGTGCCAGTTTCGTTCCTTGACGTTGATGCCGGCGCTGTTCACCAGCACGTCGAGGCGGCCGTGCTGGCCGATCACCGACCTGGCGGCTTCCGCGACGGCCGTCTTATCGGAAACGTCCAGTGGCAGCACACTCGCCGCATCACCGATGCGGGCCGCAACGGCTTCCAGTGGCTCCCGCCGGCGGCCGGACAGCACAACCTGCATGCCGGCCTCTGCCAGAGCGACGGCGCCGCCTTCCCCGATCCCCGTGCCAGCACCGGTGATCCAGGCCACCTTGCCGTTCAGCTTTCTCATGTTTCGTCCTTCTTTTCCCTAGTCGATTGCGCAGGCCGGCGGTCTCCCCCGACGGGCCTCTTCAGGAGACGCTCGAAGGCTTTGGCACGCCGACCGGCTGCGTGTTCGTGAATCGGTCGAACCAGGCGTCCGCATCTTCATCGACCGTGGCTCGGATGCCGCTTTTAATCCGGGCACCGGCGCCCGCCGGGTAGGCGGCCAGGCGCTCTGCGAGCTGGGATGCAGTGGCGAGTACCGCATCGTCAGCGACGCACTCGTGAGCAACGTTCAGGTCGACGAGCGCCTGTCCCTGTAAACGGTCACCCAGCATGGCGAGGCGGCTGGCCGTGCTTTCCGGATGCCGGAGCGCGAGCCAGGCCAGGTTGTAGGGCGCTGCCATCCCGATCTGGACTTCACCTACCTGCAGAAAGGCGCCTTCGCCGACCACCAGCAGGTCGCAGGCCAGTGCCAGTGCGGCACCACCGTTGATCGCGTAGCGCTCGAGGGCGCCGATGATCGGTACCCGGCAATCGAAGAGGCCACGGTGGGCGCTGCGCCAGATGTGCTGGAATTCGGGCAGCCAATCCGGTGCCGGATCGGCGTTGAAGGCCTTGAGATCGAGGCCGGAACAGAAAGCGCCGTCGGCGCCGCGAAAGAGCAGAACCTGGATCTCTTCGCTGGCGTTCACGGTTGCCAGGGCCTCTGCCATGGCGGCGCCCATGGGCCCGGTAATGGCGTTTTTCCGTTCGGGCCGATTCAGCACCAGTTCGGCCCAGGTGCCGTGATTGATGAGCTCTGCGTCCAGAATGGTTCTCCGCCGGTGCACGGCCGATCATAGCAGAGGTCGTCGCATGCCTCGGTTGCACGAGCGGTGTGTCGCCGGGATCAGGCAAGCCAGCGCGTGTCGATGTGCCCTCGCCGCGGCAGCGGGTATAGTCCCTTCGGCCTGGACCAGAGGAAACAGACAACATGGCGGCATCCGCAGAACGGAGACGACCGAAGTCGCTTGCAGAGATGCGTGAACGGCAGCAAGGTCTGCTCAAGCCCGAGGAGCTTCAGGCGGGTCTGGCGCTCGAGCTCCGACCCACCGATGTGGTCATCACGCCCTATGCCAAGAGCGGAACCACCTGGATGCAGCAGATCGTGCACACGCTGCGGACCCGGGGCGACATGGACTTCGATGACATCTCCCGGGTGATCCCCTGGATCGAGATGAGTCCGGCCCTCGGTATCGATCTCGATGCCGAGCAGCGCGCGGAGCCGCGCGCTTTCAAAAGCCACCTCGACGCTGAATCCGTGCCCAAGGGAGGACGCTACATCAATGTGGTCCGGGATCCGGCGGACGCCCTGGTTTCCATGTTCAAGTTCAACGAAGGCTGGTTCGTCGAGCCGGGGACCGTGGATCTCGAGGAGTACGCTCTCACTGGTTTCCTGAAAGAGCGCAGCTACTACAAGCACCTCCGGTCCTGGTGGGCACGACGGCGAGATCCGGATGTGCTGTTTCTCGCCTACGAGCAGATGCACGAAGACGTTCGGGGCACGATCGCACGCGTTGCCGACTTTATTGGCGTGGCGCTCGATGACGAACTGCTCGCGCTCACGGAATCACAATCGTCCCTGGCGTTCATGCTCGAACACAAAGACCGCTTCGACGAGGCGCTCATGCGCAAACTCACGGAAGACCGCCTCGCCTTTCCGGAAGGCAGCGACAGCGCCAAGGTACGAGAAGGGAAGCGCGGCAGCGGCGCTGCACTGACGGCAAGCGTGCGCGCCGAGCTGGATCGTGTCTGGGCCGAAGAGATCACAGAAACGCTTGGTTTCACGGACTACGCGAGCCTCATCGCGGCGCTGAAATCCGAGTGAGCCGGACCCTCGTCGTCGTCCTGCTGACGCTGGCCGCGGTGCTGGCCTGGGCGGGGCTCGCCATTTATCTGGCGTTTCTCGGCTTCTGGATGTCGCCCGTGGCGGTAGACGGTGACCTCGATGACTTCGAAGCCTGGGCCGTGGCCACGCTCGAGGAGCAGTCGCCGGGTGCTGCCGCGCTCGTGCTCCTGGATGGACAGGGGGGCGAGCGGCTGCATTTCGCCGGAGACGGGATCGATGCGGACACCCTGTTTCCGACCGCATCCTTCAGCAAGCTGCTGGCGGCTCTGACCGTGCACGCGCTGGCGGAGCAGGGCGACCTCGATCTCGATCGCCCGGCCGGTGATTACCTCAGTCGCTGGCAGCTGCCGCCGTCGCCTTTCGACCGCGAGGCCGTGACCGTACGGAGACTCCTTGGCCATACCGCCGGTCTGACCGATGGCCTCGGGTTTGGTGATTATCTGGCGGATGAAACCGTGCCGTCGCTCGAGTCGTCGCTGAATGCTCCCCGAGCCTCAAGCGGAGAAGCGGTGATTGCCGTTGGCCAGGCGCCCGGGGAATTCCGCTACTCGGGCGGCGGCTATCTGCTGCTCGAGCTGCTCGTTGAAGAGGTGGGGGGCAGGCCCTTCGCCGACCAGGTGCAGACTCTCGTACTCGATCCGCTCGGCATGACCCGGTCGAGCTACGCCTTTGCCAGTGAGCTGGAAAACGTCGCGCGTTCCTTTGCGGAAGATGGCACGCCGGCTCCGTCTTACCGCTACGCTTCCAAGGCGGCAACCGCTTTCAACAGCTCCGCCCGTGATCTGATCAAGCTCGCCGGGGCCATGGCCGAGGGATCCGATCCGCTCTCGACGCAGCTGCTGCAGGCGCTCCGCACGCCGGAAGGCTTTTCGGCGGGTGCTGCAATCTGGGGCGCGGGTACCATGCTCTACGCGCCAACGGCGTCGGGCGACTTCGTGTTCGGTCACGACGGCGCCAACGATCCGGCCATCAACGCGACGCTCCGGGTCAATCCGGATAATGGCGCCGCTTTTCTCATGCTCGTTTCCGGCCATCCCTCGCTCGCCAGCACCACGGGTTCCGAATGGACCTTCTGGCAAACCGGTGTGCCGGACTTTCTCATGGCGCCGCGCGTGTTCTGGAGTGCGTTTGTCCCCACGGCGGCCGGCGCCTTTCTCATGGTCCTGGGCGCTGCAGCGCTGGCCCGAAGACGACGACGGTAAGCGGGTCTGCACCCGCTGTGGGAACGGATAGATTGAGTACGGGTATCGTCTGCAGAGCGCTGGAAGGGCCCTTCGAGGGGGATGATCTGAAGGTCTTTTCCCGACTGGCGGTGAACGCCTTTGGTGACTACGGCCGGCAGGAAGGCACCTGGCGCCTCGAGAACATGCCGGCGCCGCTACTTTGCCTCGCCTTCGACGAAGATCGCCCGGTCGCTTTCAAAGCAGGCTATGCCCTCAGCAGCGATCGTTTCTACAGCTGGCTGGGTGCCGTGGAGGAAGACTATCGGCGCCGGGGCATCGGGTCGCAGCTCATGCTTCTGCAGCACGAGCGGCTGAGCACCAGCGGTTTCAGATGGGTCGAGACCCGGGTGGAAGCCGGCAATGAGCGCATGGCTGCCTTGAATCGGCGCAGCGGTTTTCTGGAGATCGGCAGCGTGCGTCAGGGCAACACACTGCGCACCGTGTTTGAGAAAGCGCTGTAGCTGTTGCCGGTTCCGCGACCGCAGCGCTGACTACCAGCGTTGCAGGGGCCTTGGTGCGGCGAGCAGGCCCAGGCGCTCGTTCACCTCGAAACGCTGCGGCCAGGTGCCTTCTCCGGGCAGTTCACCAGCACGGAGTCTCAGCAGCGCACCCTGCAGATCCGTCAGGTCGCCGGCATGCAGCACCGGGGCGCCTGGCGGTTCGGCCCGGTGCGCTCCGTAAATACGCACGTCTTCATCGATCACCTGGAGCAGCGTTTCTGCGGCGGTCAGATAATCCCCCATGCTCGAATTCGGCAGGAAAGCGTAGAGGTCGCCGGGATAGAGATAATCGCCGCTGAACAGCAGCCCGGTTGTCTCTTCGAGCAGCGACACGGAGTCCGTGGTGTGTCCTGGTGTGTAGAGCAGCGTCAGCACCCGCCCGCCGAGGTCGATGCGGTGCCCCGGAGGCCACCAGTGGTTCACCTGCCAGCTGGGCGCCTCAACGCCTTCTGCCGCACCCAGATGTTCCATGCTGGTGAAGGTGAGCAGTCCGTCGTCGTTCACGCGGCGGCGGAGGTAAGGCAGATCAACGACGGCGATGGTATCGAAGGTGACCGTGTTGCCGATGTGGTCGTAGTGGAAGTGTGACGGCAGGAAGACGATGGGTTTGTCTGTCAGGCCCTCGGCGACAGACCGAATGTCGCGAAGTCCGGGACCGGCGTCAAAGAGCAGGGCGGACGTCTCACCAACGATCAGGTAGCTGTAGTTCTGCTGCTGATAGCGGGGCTCGCCGATGGCGAAGGTGCCCGGAGCGACGGTCTCGACCGTGAAGTAGTCGTCCATCCAGCGCACGTCCGGGCCTTCGTCGCCCGCGGGCAGCAGCGGTGGCGGTGCGCCGCTGGCCGTGAAGGCGAAGGCGTGCATGGCGAGCTCACGCCGTTCGACAAAAGCCCAGGCAATGAGGGCAAGCAGCAGCGCGAGAACGACGGCGATACGCACGTTACTTCGCCAGGTGCGGGTTTGCCTGAATGGCCTGGAAGGTGGAAGCCGTAGAAGTGGGGTAGGTGGCGTCCTCGAAGTCGTTGATGGTCTCCCAGGCCGCCTGAACGTCGTCCGGCGTGAACCCCGCGGGATCGAAGTACGCTCCCTGGCTGCGCTCCCAGCGCACCCGGCTGATCCAACCGGCGCCTACCTCGAAGAGCTGGCCGGTGGCGTCACAGTCCTCGTGGCAGAGCCAGGCCACGAGCGGGCTCACCACTTCGGGTTTCAGCAGCGCCATGGCGGCCTCGTCCATGACCGTGCCCATGAGGCGGGATGCGGCGATAGGCGCGATGGTGTTCGACTGCACGCCTTTGGCGCGTCCTTCCACGGCGATGGTCTGCGAAAGACCGTGCAGGGCGAGCTTACAGGCGCTGTAATTCGCCTGGCCGAAGTTGCCGTAAATGCCCGCAGCGGAGGTGGTCATGACGAAGCGGCCATAGCCCTGGTCCCGCATGTGCGGAAAGGCAGCGCGACTGACTTTGTAGGCGCCTTTCAGATGCACCTGATAAACGAGATCCCAGTCCTCGTCGCTCATCTTGTGCAGCGACTTGTCTCGCAGAATACCGGCGTTGTTGACGACGATGTCCACGCGGCCGAAGTTGTCGAGGGCGCACTGAACGATCTTGTCGCCATCGGTCACCGAGTCCGGGTTGGCGACGGCTTCACCGCCGGCGGCCTGAATTTCGGCCACCACGCCGTCGGCGACGGTGGCATCGCTGCCTTCACCGGAGCCGGAGCCGCCGAGATCGTTGACCACCACCTTGGCGCCGCGGCTGCCGAGCAGCAGGGCATGTGAGCGGCCGAGGCCGTTGCCTGCGCCGGTGACGATCGCCACTTTGCCGGAATAATCGAGAGCCATGCGTTTCCCCTTCGTCTGTGGATGTCCGGTTCGCGGGCGGTGCTGGCCCGCGAGCGGCACAGTGTCGCGTGCGCTTCCTGGGATGTCACCTTCTCGTTCGTTCACGCAGTCTCTAGAATCAGAGACCACAGCAGGGGTTAGGGGAAAACCATGCACAACGAGGGTGAAGGTCACCCGGCCAGCGAGCTGCCCGTTGCAGGCAACGGCCTTTTGCATCGGCGTCTGTTTCTGAAAACAGGCGCCCTGGCCGGCCTCGGTCTGCTGACGCCCGGCGCTGGTGCGCTCGAGCGGCAGCCCTGGATGCTGGCGCCTGGCGGACCCATGAGTCCCAGTGGGGCACCGTCCAACCATGTGGATCTGGTGCGGGCGCCCATCGGCTCCCAGCCGGGTACCAGCGGCGCCGGGGTTTCGCGGACGCCCCTGCAGCATCTGGACGGCCTCATCACCCCGAGCCGGCTGCATTTCGAGCGGCACCACAGCGGCATCCCCTACATCGATCCGGCCGCGCATCGCCTCTTTGTTCACGGGCTCGTGGAACGGCCTCTCGCCTTCGATCTGGAGGCGCTGCACCGCTATCCGCAGGTCTCACGACTGCAGTTTCTCGAGTGCTCGGGCAACAGCGGTGCGCTCATTGCCCCGGAACCGGTGGATGCCGATTGCGCGGCCATTCATGGCCTCGTGTCCGGCAGCGAGTGGGGCGGCGTTCCGCTGGCCGTGCTGCTCGAAGAAGCAGGCGTGAAGCCGGAAGGTTCCTGGCTCATTGCCGACGGCGCGGACTCGGCGGTCATGAGCCGCAGTATCCCCATGGAGAAAATTCTCGACGATGCCATCGTCGCCCTGTCTCAAAATGGCGAACCGCTGCGTCCGGGTAACGGCTACCCCATGCGTCTGTTTCTGCCGGGCTGGGAAGGCAACGCCAGCGTTAAGTGGCTGCGTTCGCTGCGGGTGGCAGATCGCCCGGCCATGAGCAAAGACGAAACTTCCAAGTATTCGGATCTCGATGAGGACGGCACCGCCCGTCTGTTCACCTTCCCTATGGCAGTGAAATCCGTCATCACGAGTCCGTCGCCCGGCGTCGGGCTCCGGGAGCGCGGTGTTTATCAGATCAGCGGTATCGCCTGGAGCGGCGCCGGCCGGATCCGCAAGGTCGAGCTTTCCGCAGATGGTGGTCGAAGTTGGGCGGAGGCTGCCCTCGACACCCACGTGCTGCCGCAATGCCTCACCCGTTTCCGGAGCGCCTGGCGCTGGGACGGTGCACCGGCTGTGCTGCTTTCCCGGGCGACGGACGAGACCGGAGCCGTGCAACCAACCCGCTCGGTTGCCATGGCCGGGCGCGCGCCGGAATCCTTCTACCACTACAACGCCATGCAGGCCTGGGCGGTCGACGAAGCGGGGGCACTGCGCAATGTGTATCTCTGAGCAACTTCGTGTTGGCGCGTGCCGCGGGCTTGCGGCGCTGCTGCTCGGCATCCTTACGGTGGGGGCGCAGGCTGACGCGCCGCAACTGGGCGAACCGGTCACGGCGGCGGCCCTTGAGGCGATTGACTACACGGTTTTCCCCGACGGTGAGGGACTGCCGCCAGGCGGCGGAACCGCAACTGAGGGGCTCGCCATCTATCAGGCTCAGTGTCGTGTCTGCCATGGCGAAGGCGGTGAAGGCGGTCCGAACGATCGGCTCGTGGGAGGGCAGGGATCCCTCACCTCCGAAAAACCCGTGAAGACCATCGGCAGCTACTGGCCCTATGCCACAACACTCTTCGATTACCTGCGCAGGGCCATGCCACACCAGGCGCCGGGATCGCTGGACGACAGCGCTCTTTATGCCTTGAGCGCGTATCTGCTTTACGAGAACGGCATCATCGATCGCGACGAGGTCATGAACGCGGAGACGCTGCCAGCGGTACAGATGCCGAACCGGGACGGCTTCGCACCGGCCTGGCCGGCGACGGAAGATTGATGGGCCGGCTGCGGAGACTCAGCGACCTGCCGCTGAGCCGGATCCTGCGCTAGCGCCCGGCGCTTCCAGCAATCGTTCGATCGGATAGCCCCGGCCGTGCTTGACGGTCATCACCACGTTATCCGCATCGGCGATACGCGCCAGAGGATCACCGTCCACCACCACCAGATCTGCAATCATGCCCGGTGCCAGCGTGCCGATGTCGTGCTCAACGCCCGCCGCCTGGGCGGATTTCACACTGGCCGCTCGCAGGATCTGGGCGGGCGTCAGCCCGGCCCGTTCGTAGAGGCGGAGCTCCGCGTGAAGCCCTGCTCCATAAGGGACGAAAGGCGAATCTGTGCCCGTGACGAGCAGCACGTCGGCCTCTGCCAGGTCTCTCAGCAGCGCCGCGTTGTTGGTGGCCGTGGCCCGGGCGCCGCCGCCGAACATGCGGCTCAGCATGGCGGCGGCCTGGCGTCCGGCGGCGCCGTAGAAGTGCTCGAACTGCGGTGTGTCGAAGAGATCGGTCTCGTCACTGGCGATGACCGAATAACCGGGCAGCACGGCCGTCGCCGTAATGCCCATGCCGGACTCGGCGAGGAGTTTGACGACGTCTTCGTAGCTCCTGCCGAGGGCGCTCACCTTCGGCGCGTAACCACGCCGGCTCGTACCGCCGATGTGCTCCACATGATCCATCCCGTGGGCCACCGCCGGGAAGAGCTCGTGTGAGGAAACGGGGATGCCTACATCGTGGGCGAAGTCGAGTACCCGTTTCTGCCGATGATCGGGCAGACGAACGTAGGTTTTGATGAAATCGAACTCGAGCTTCTCTGCCCTCTCCAGGGCTCGATCGAGGTGCACGTCCGAGGCAATCCCTTCGGCGACGGAGTAGTAAACCCGATTGCCGTCCGCCAGATAGCCGGTCACGTGAGTGCGCGGTCCCGGGAAGGTTCCGCTGTCCCAGATCTCCTGGCGCTCCTTGGCCACGTAGGGGTGTGAGCCGGGATCACGCACACTTGTCACGCCCCAGGCGAGCCAGGCCCGCCCCTGGGCCTCACTGGTTTCACCCATGTGTGCATGCATCTCGAACAACCCGGGGAAGGCGGCCTTGTCACTCATGTCCACGTCGGCTTCGCCGGGTGCACCGGGTTCCAGCTTCTCGATGCGGTTGCCGTTGATCGTGAGCAGCACGTTTTCCAGATAGGCGTCACCGGTGCCGTCGAAGAGCCGGCCAACCCTGAGGGTCCAGCTGGCATTGAGCTTCGCCTGAGACCAGTTCACGGTCGGCGTTATGTCTTCCGTGGCGCCCGTGTCGATGTTCAGGCGCAGCATCCGATCTGCGTTCATGAACACGAGGTACTGGCCGCCGAAGGACCAGCTCGGGCTGTCTGTCAGCTGTGCGGTAAGGGGCTCCGGGTAACCGGCGGGTTGAAAGTCTTCCGTCAGCTCCTGCTGCCAGAGCTGGCCGTCCTGCACGTAGGTCATGAACTGCCCGAAGGGAGCGAGGGCAGCGCTGACGAGGCTGCGGTGGGGCACGGGTTCCACCTCATGGCGCTCACCCGTGGCGGGTGAGGCGACGATGAGCCGGTACACGCCCTCCCGGTAGCGGCTGCTGTAGGGGGCAAGCTGAGTCGTGGCCACGTAGCTGCCGTCGGAGCTCCAGCTGATGCCCTGAGCAGGAATCGGCGTATCGACAGGCGTCATGCTGCCGTCTTCGAGGTTAACGACCGAAAGCTGGCTGGCGAGCGGGCTGCCGGCGATGCTCGCGAAGAGGGCGATCGATTTGCCGTCCGGTGACCAGGCTGGATTGGCAACCCCGGCAGCGGCAAGGGGCACGGAGCGGTGGCTCTGCTGAGAACGGTTATAGATGGCGAGACCCGCGCTGCCGTCCGGGCCGCGTTCGGTGATGTAGGCGATTTCGTTAGCGTCCGGTGAGAACTGCGGTGATCGTTCCGCCCAGGGTGTGTTCGTGAGATTCTCCAGCTGTTCCTCGTCAGGATTCCAGAGCCAGAGATCGCCGAGCGCCGTGAAGGTGATGTAGCGGCCGTCGGCGGATATGGCCGGCAGGGACAGCCCCAGAGCCCGGCGCTTTGCAGTGTCGTCGTGATTCCTGCGCCGTCGCTCATAACTCGGTCGATCGAGTTCGAAGGTGGCTTCGAAGGGCACCGGCGTTCTTTCCCCGCCCGGCAGCTGCCGGTTGATGAGTCCGTTTGCCGTATAGAGCACGCTGCCATCTGCGGCCCAGCTTGCTTCGAAGGGAAAAACATCGTCACCGGATTGGCTCAAGGTGGCTGGATTGCCGCCGGCGGTGGCGATCACTTTCAACTCACTCAGGCCCGGGTTGCCGAGCTGGTAGCTCAGGCGCATCCCGTCCGGATGCCAGGCCGTGCCGGCAATGGTGCCCTCGTCCGTGCCGACGACGCGGGTTTCGAAGCTCTCGAGATCAAACACCCGGAGCTCGGCGCGATTGGGCGCGAGCTGTGCGGCGTAGGCGATTTCGCGGCCGGAGGCTGACCAGGCTGGTCCTGATTCGTTCTCCGGGGTGCTCGTGATCTGCGTCAGGCTGCCGTCTCCGAGAGACTGCACCCAGATATCGTAGTTGCCGCTGCGATCAGAGGCGAAGGCGACCAGCTCCCCGCTCGGAGAGACGGCCGCTTCGCGATCATCGAAAGGATCGCGGGTAACCGGTTCCGGATCGCCGCCGGTGGCGTTCACGGACCAGATGTCCCAATTGCCGTTGCGGTAACCGTGGAAGTAGAGGCGGGACCCGTCCGGGCTCCAGGCTGGTTCCCGGGCATCATAGTAGTAGCCGATGAGCGCCTCGGCGGCGCCGCCCTCGGCAGCCATGCGGAACAGAACGCCCTGCAGGCTGAAGGCAAGGCTCTGTCCGTCGGGGCTGAGGGCGGCGGCGACGTTTGTCCCTTCGCTGACGCTGACCGGTGTTTTCTGCGTGGGTGACGGTGGGGGTGCGACTGGCGAGGTTGCCGTGGTTGCGGGCGTTGTCGTGGTGCTTTCCGCGGGGATGCTGCTGTCTGGTTCGCTTCCGCCACAGGCGGTGACCAGGCTCAGTCCGGTGAACAGCAGGATGCCCTTGAGGAAAGTCCGGCCAAAGCCATCCGCCATGTTCACCGTCATGTTGAGCGCCCCATCTCCTGAAACGCGCAGTATGGTCGATGGGCAGGTGTGCTGGCCAGCGCTTGCCTAGGGGGTTTCCGGCTTCGGCAGCATCTTCTCCTGCAGTTCCAGATTCCGGTGGAAGTGCTCTTTCCAGAAGAGCTCGAAGGGGAACTGATAGTCCTGTTCAATTTCCGGCGGCCGTTCCTTGAGCGTCACGCCCGTGAGCAGGAACGCAAAGAACACGGCCTGACCGACGAACAGCACCACTTTGTCGTAGGGGTCGGTCCATTTGAGCGGGGCTTCGCTGTCCCGGGCCACGAGCAGAT
Organism: Pseudomonadales bacterium; assembly: GCA_965230005.1. GTDB lineage: Bacteria > Pseudomonadota > Gammaproteobacteria > Pseudomonadales > Azotimanducaceae > SZUA-309. Next base: position 1,981,844 of record OZ245934.1, on the reverse strand, counting down.
GGTCGATGGACCAGTGCGGCGTCACGACCGGCGTGGCGAGGGCCTGGTAGTGAGTTCTGGCCGCCGCCTGAAACCCGTCGGTGGCAACAGATGGCTGCGCATCAGCCTTGCGTCTGCTGACGGGTGCGGCCAGGCGCTGGTCGAGCTGCTTCAACGCGCGCGCATAGCCGAGGCGATCCTGGTAACAGGACTCGCCGAGCTCGTCCGCAGAAGCGCGGAAGTCGCCGAGCAGTCGTCCCTGCATCGCTCGAACCCAGGGCAGGGGCCAGTAGATGGCGCTGACCATCTGAGCGAGCAGGTACCAGGGTCGATGGCCGCGCTTCCGGTGACAGAGACTCACGATCATGACCAGATCCTGAAGGCTGCCCGGCCAGTGGCGGGCTGCTGCCGGCAGGGCCAGGCGTCCGGACCCGAGCAGCAGCAGGGGTTGATCACCCGGACTTTCGACAAAGCGGAGTTCCGCGTCCAGGCCGAGCCTTTGCTGCCAGTGGGCAAGCCTGGTGCGCAGTTTCTCATCCTCGATGTCAGGGTAGCCGCCGGTCAGGGATCGGCTGCGGAGGTAGTGCCGCAGCCAGCTGCCGAGGGTCAGTATCGCGCCAGTCCCCCAGAGACCGTAGACCAACAGCCAGGCTCCGAGCGTGGTCTCCCCGCGCTCCGGCAGCTCTTCCACGAACACAACCATCCGGCTGGCAGGAAACAGCCAGATGCACAGTGGGATCAAAAGCAGCATGACCAGCGCGGTCTTCCGGAATGACTGGCCGTACTGAAACTCCTGAACCGGAATGCGCCGTTCGAAGCAGGCCAGCAGCCCGACCAGCAGGACGGCCGCGAGCATGGCGCGGATGCCGTCGGGCAGCGCGTCCAGCAGATTGATCGCGCCGATCAGCGCCTCGAGCGGTAATGTGGCCAGACGCTCCAGCACGCCTGCACCTGTTTCCTTCGTCGCAGCTTCCATAACAAAGGGATCAGGCGAAGACGGCTTCGAGCAGGCCGCGAAGCAGCGCGTAAAACGCGCCGAGGGCAGCCGCGAAGGCGACGGTCAGGAGCACGGCGTTCGAGCGCGGGCCGCCCTGCGCAAAATGCAGCACGTTGACGGTGCCGCTGAGCAGCAGTCCGAGGACGATCAGCGCAAGGATCAGTCGGGCGTACTCAAGGTACAGCGCAAGCGGCGTCATCAGAAGAAGCAGTAGCTGGCTGGTGGCCAGCAGCAGCAGGAATGCCTGGAGACACTGGCGCAGACGGGGCCTCGGCACTTTACGGGTGAGGAGGGCGGAAGCGATGTAAACGCCGGAAAGCACGGTGAACAGAGCAACGCCGATCTCGACATAGGAGACCGCAAAGAAGAAGCGCAGCGTCAAAGCACCCAGCACCGGCGAAGCGACGGCCGCCAGGGCGGTCAGACGGGCGTCGAAGGCTATGCGCTGCGGCGTGCCGCCGCGAAAGGTCATGCGGTACAGAGCCCGGCCGATGCTGAGCGGCCCTTGCGCCACCTCGTCTTCTCCCTGAAATCGTGAATTGTCGTGAGTGCTGCTTTGCTGTCACCCCGGTCCTCGATCGAGGGTCGCGGATCGAGGTTGGAACCGCTAGAAATAGTAGCGCCAGTCGAAGCCCATGCGCAGTCCGAGAAACCAGATCTTCTCGAGGTCGATGGGTCCCCCGCCTTCCGGCAGCACCACCTTGGCGCTCCGCGGCACGTCGACGCCGCCGTAGATCTGGAACATCACCGAGGAGCTCTGGTTCGTCGAAAAGGAACGATAGGGCCGAAACTCGATGATGGGCAGCTCGTAGGAAGTGGACTTGAAGCTCACCACCTGCGCGGTGCCCCCGATCTCATTGCTCGGTGCAAGAAGCTGGTCTTTCCCGTCCAGTCCATACCAGTTCACGCCGAGCTCCCGACCCAGCACGAACTGGAAACGACCGAGTGGTGTGGCGATACCCTGCTGCCACCCGAAAATGCCGCCGTTTGCCGCCGATACGGCCATGCGCGTGTAGGCATCGGGGTTGAAGGCCAGCATGGGTGAGAGCACCAGCAGATCTGCCGGCAACAGGTAAAAGGGCATCCGGGCCCGGAACGTGATCGCTGAGCGTGAGGGTATGGCGGCGCTCAGATTGCCGTCGAGACCGCCGAAGCGTGCGTCGGAAAACCGGTTCGTGGACGGCGAATCGGTGCGGAAGCCCAGCGAAGTGAAGAGCAGACCGTCGCTCGAATCGCCCAGCGCGCCCTCGAGGCCAACACCGCCGCGCAAGGCGAGTTCCAGGCCGCCGACGAAGCCGCCGTCGTCTTTCTGCGAGCTGTCGAAGCCGCCGCTCACGCCACGGCCGTCGATGGCGCCGGCGAGACCGAGGAAGGGCCCGAGCTCACTGCGGAATCGCGGCATGGCGCCGAGCCCGGGTCCGAGACCGGGAATTGGCGTAGGTTCCAGCGCGTCACTCAACGCGAGATTGTATTCGTTCTTTTCCTCCAGGCCCGCCGGCCGCGCGGGGAGCGTCATGTTTTTGCAGACGTCGAAGTCGTCCGGTGTCATCGGTGCAGCGGCCCGGTAGGGATTGTCCGAATAGTTCCCGGTTGCCGCGTCGAGCACCTGTTCCAGGCTGTTACGGACGGCGGCAGCGGTGACCGCCGCGTCTTCCTCGCGCATGTGAGCGTCACCCATGAGAACCAGTGACTTCGAACCGCCGCCCCAGGTGCGGGCCTCCAGCCCGTTCTGGTTGTAGAAGTCGTGGGTGCCTTTGCGCTGGGACGCATCTCCCCAGGTCCCTGCGACGTGGCCGGATGCAAAAACGTCCTCGAGAAAGTGCAGAGCGAAGGCCTCATCGAAGAGCATGGCCCGGGCCAGCGCGCTCCGCTCGGCGTCGGAAAGGGTTTCCGTTGCCAGTCGACTGGCCTTCTGCAGCGCGCTCAGATGAAACCAGGAATACACGCCGATGGCGTTGAGCTCGCTGCCGATGTTGAGGGTCAGATCCGCGTACTCGGCACCGGTCTGCTTCGGCCGGTCGCGGGCGAGCAGAAAGTGGGCGTTGTTGGCACCCGCGCGCGTCGCGTACTGCACGTCTACGCGCTGCATGCGAGTGTCGGCGATACGAATGGCATTGACCCGATCGGCTCGATTCGCCTCCGCCTGGAAGCGTCCGCGCAGGTCTTCGCCCAGATCGCTGGTCAGAGCGAGCTGGTCCGATGGCGGCAGCACGTCGATATCGCTGAGATCGGCCTTCAGCTGCGCGGCAACGTCTGCCAGCAGGATGATCCAACTTGAATCGCGCACGGTGCTGAGCATTTCGGCGCTGGAGCAGGAGTGATCGCCGGCGATGGCCGACAAAGCGGCCCAGTCGATGCAGTCCGGTGCAAGACCGAGCTTTCGATCGGCTCCGGTCTCGCAGAAGCGCGCTTCGTGATCCTGGCGCGCATCGCGCCAGAGTTGCGCGAAAAGCAGTTTGCGATCGGCATCGAGGGACTCCACGGCCTGCAGCGCCAGCTCCCGATGTTCCGGATAGACCCAGGCGCCGGCGGGCAGACTGAGCAGCAGGAGGCTGCCGAGCAGACACACAGGTCCGTGCAGGCGGCGCATGCGCTTCCTCAGTTCCAGCAGGGCAGACACCGTTCCGGTGGCCGGTTCAGATTCAATTCGCATGCTCCTCTCCCCGCAAAAGCACTTCGGCTGATGCCGGCAGCATACTAAGATGCCGGGGTCCGTCCACCGGGTAAGACTATGCCGCGCCTGTTACGTCATATCGGCCTGTTCGTCCTTTACGGCGTGCTGGGCGCGTTTGTCCTCGCCGTCGCCGGCGCGGTGGTTTATCTCGAAAGCAGGCCGGATCTGGAACGCTGGCACACCGTCGATCTCGACAATGAGTACGAGGTGGGTCGGGTGGCAGACTACGACGCTTATCTCGAACTCGAAAAGCAGCTCTTTGCGGAGCTGGGTGACAAAGTGCTCGACGAAGTGCCGACTGCTGCAGAGCCCGGCATCAACCGCTACGACCGAAGCAGCCTGTCGTCGCCCCTGCGCTGGCCGAGGGACTGGAACGAGAGCTTTGAGCTGACCGCCAACGAAGCTCGCGGTGGCGTGCTGCTGCTTCATGGGATGTCCGATTCGCCCTACAGTCTGCGCCAGCTCGGCGAGCGCTTGCACCGGGAGGGCTTCCATGTGGTCGGCCTCCGCTATCCCGGCCACGGCACGGCCCCCGGCAGCCTCACGCGGACCACCTGGGAAGACATGGCTGGCGCCGTCGCGCTGGCGGCACGCTATCTGGCGGCGAAGCTCGATGGCAAACCGCTGTATCTCTTCGGCTACTCCACCGGGGCGCCGCTGGCGGTGAACTACACGCTGGACGTTCTGGAAGGTGCGGAAAGTGCACGCCCGGCGGGCCTCGTATTCTTCTCGCCGGCCATGGGCATCACGCCGCTGGCAGCTCTCACACCCTGGCAGGCCCGCCTTGGGCGTCTGCTCGGTTTCCAGAAGATCGCCTGGAACTCCATCGAAATCGAATACGATCCCTTCAAGTACAGGTCTTTCCCACTGAACGCGGCCGTGCAGGTCTGGCGCTTGAGCGGCCATGTCGATGCACGGCTGGCAGCGGCAGCGGCGGCCGGTACGCTGGCGGACATGCCGCCCATCCTCAGCTTTCAGTCCGTGGTCGACAGTACTATTGAGGCGACCGCTGTGCTCAGCGTTCTCTACGATCGTCTCGGCCCTGCGCCCGGTGACCGCTCCCACGAACTCGTGGCCTACGATCTGAATCGCAGCGCGCAGATCGAACCGATTCTCGCCGCGGATCCGCAGGAACGGCTCGCAGCGCTCCTCGCCGATAGATCGCGCAGCTATGAGTTCACGGTGATCAGCAACGAATCCTCGAGGCGTCCGGAGGTCATGAGTCGCACGGGGCCTTTCGGCAAGCTGCCGGAGCGGCGCTGCGATCTACCGGAGTACTGGCCCCCCGGCGTTTACTCACTCACCCACATAGCGCCGCCTTTCCCGCCGGACGATCCTCTCTACGGCGGAGAGCGCGCGAAACCTTTCGACGGCATCAGTCTCGGCAACGTCGTGCTCCGTGGCGAAGGTGGGGCGCTGGCGGTGTCTGCGGCAGGATTCCTGCGCCAGAGCTACAACCCGTTCTTCGACTATCAGTTTGAGCGGGTCAGTCAGTTTCTGGGAGTGCGCCCTGGACCTTCCTGTCTTCCTCTTCCCGCTCGAGAATGAAGGTCTTCAAACGGTCGAGGTAATCGTCTGGAAAGGTCCAGACTTCCACGCCGTTAACGTCCACGGGTTCCAGGCCGCGTTCCTCCGCGGTGAGCCCGCCGAGGAGGGTGACCATGACATCGGTGCTCACCCAGGCGCTGTCGTACCAGGCGCCGTGGCTGAATTTGTATTGCGCTTCGGGCACGTCCCGGAGATCGATGAATACCATGCGATCGCTGTTCATGATCGCCACCACCTGGTCGTAGAGTTCGTCGCTGATGTCGAGCTTCACGCCGTCGCCTTCCCCTGTGGCACCCAGCCGGAGCTTGAAGTCCGTCATCCTGGCCATGGAAAGCACGGGGTCGCCAACGGCCGCGGTGACCGTGAGACCTTCCAGCAGCGGAAAGAAGGCCGGGAGGGTAGTCACGAAATCGATGAGCGGCTGATCCGATTGGGTCAGATACACCTGGCCGATGCGCAGTGTTTCCTGGTCGTCGTAGCGTTCCGCGAGCTGTGCGAGGGCGCCGCCGACGACGCGCCCACCGGCGCTGTAGGCGACCAGGTTGATGCGTGTCGCCGTGGAGTGGTGGCCGAGAAGCTCGAGGAGGTAGGCGAGATCCGTCGCTGCTTTGTCTGACCGGCGCCTGTCTGCGCTGTAGCGGAAGATGCTCCCGGGAGAGGGCCAGGCGAAGGTGAGGACAATCGCGTTGTCTCCGGTGAAGTACTGAAACTGAGCGCCCTGGGCCACGGACCAGTAGAAGGTGTTGTTGGCACCGTGCACGTAGATCGTCAGCTCTTTGATGGGTTTTCGGTCGATGTAGTCGCTGAGTCTGGCGAGCGATTCGGCCATTTCTTCCGCGAGGATAGGCCCCTGTGTGTCCGTGTTGGAGGGTCGGTCTGTGGAACTGAGGATGGGCGCGGCAAGCATGTTCCAGGCGTACTCGCGTTGCCGCTCGCCGGTTGTCGACTCCTGGATGAGCTCGAAGAAGTTCAGGTTTTCCTCGCCGATGCGCAGGTCCGCAACGCCGAGATGCAGGCGCGAGTCCGGTTTACTCTTGAAGAAAGGCGACCCGGCCGGCGCCGGGGTCCGCGTGGTCGCGTAAATCGTACTGATCTCATTGCTCGTCAGCGGATCGGGATTGGCCTCGAAAAGATTGAAGCGCTCGTCTTTGAGGACTTCCGGAGTGGGCATGAGCATCAGCTGCGACTGGCAGCCGGCCGCGAGCACGAGGCCCAGGGCGAAGAACAGTTTGCGAGTCACCGGGGTTCTGTCCCGTCCATTGCGATTCCCGTATTGTAGTCTGCCCACGCCATTGAGGAGAGAGCCCATGCTGGTTCTGCACCATGCCCCGAACAGCCGTGCCGGACGAATCGTCTGGCTGTTCAAAGAGCTCGATATGCCCTTCGAGCTCAATGCCATGCGCTTCCACCCGGAAGATCTGAAGTCCGACGCGCATCGGGCGCGACACCCCCTCGGCCGCGTGCCGGTCCTCGACGATGGAGAGGTGAGCATCTTCGAATCAGGCGCGATCATCGAATACGTTCTCGCCCGACACGCGCCGGGCAAACTCAAGCCTGAGGTGGATGCCCCGGAGTTCCCTGCCTATCTGCAGTGGTTCCACTACTGCGAAGGCATGGTGATGCCGCCGATCAATACGATCGTCGTGCAGACCGTGCTGCTGCCGCCGGACCGGCGCGACGAAAAGGCCCTGGGGCAGGCACAGCGCCTGCTGGCGAAGGCGTTGCAGCCCGTGAACGATGCTCTGGAAGGTAAAGACTATGTGGCAGGCGATTTTTCGGCGGCGGACATCATGCTTGGCCACGCCTGCATCATGGCCGGCCGGCTCGGGGTGATCGGCGATGACATGCCGCACCTCAAAGCCTACACGGAGCGGCTCATGGCGAGACCGGCCTGTGCGGAAGCGTTCGCCACCTGAACGGTTCCCGCCATGGGCGACGATTCTGAGACGCTGAAGATCGCACGCCTCGGCCCGGAAGCGGCCGAGGCCATTGGCGACTGCTTCCGCCGCGTCTACGGCTCGAGTTACGGCAACGGCATTTTCTACGACTCGGCCGCCCTCGGTGACGCGCTCAGGAGCGGGCGTCTGGGGAGCGTCGGCGCCATAGGCGCGGACGGTCGCGTCCTTGGTCACATGGCGATGACCGTGCAGGCCGAAGCCAGCGTGATCGAGCTTGGTAACACGGTAGTGGATCCGGCTGCGCGGGGCGGCGGCCTTGCCTGGCGCATCGGGGCCGAACTCTCGGCCTGGTGCCGGGAACTCGGCTACCAGGGTTTTCTGCACTACCCGACCACCGATCACCACATCATGCAGCGCCAGTCCGTGAAGGCGGGATTTGAAACCGGGCTCATGCTCGGCTACATCCCCTCGGAAACCCATGGTCAAGTCGGGGAGGCGGCAAAGCTCCGCCAGGCCGCGACGGTGGTTTATGAACCTTATCGTCAGGGCGTGGAGGATGCAGGCTACGTGCCCGAGCGCTACGCCGAACTGCTCGAATCGCTGCGCCAGCCGACCGGGCTGGTGCGACGCTGGCGGAGCAGCAGCGAAGTCCCCGCATCGCCGGGCGACTACCAGCAGCAGCGTTTCGACAAGCGCGGTGTTGAACGGCTCAGTGCCCGTCGTGCGGGCGCCGATCTCGCGGCTGAACTCGCGGCCATGACGGCACCCTGCCGACAGCTGGATCTGTCGCTCGGGGATCCGGCAGTCGATGGTGCCGCGGCGCTGGCCCGAGCGGCGGGCTACTGCTTCTGTGCCTGGCTACCCGGCTTCGGCGAGAACGATGTGCTTCGACTGCAGTGGTTCGACGAACGACAGACGCAGCTCGCTCCGGCTCTTGAGAACCCCGTTGCCCGAAAGATTCTGGAATTTCAGCTGAGCGATCGCTGACAAGGAAACCGACACTATGGCTCCCATACCCACCCCGGATGATCTCGATGCGCCCTGGTTTACCGACCGGCTGCAGGAAGCCGGCTATCACGGCGTCTCTGTGCAGGACGTCTCCCGGCGGCAGATCGGCACCGGCCAGATCGGCACCTGCTACCGCTACGAGTTATCCCTTGCAGGCGCATCGGAGGACACGCCGCGCAGTTTTGTGGGGAAGTTTCCTTCTGATGACCCGATGAGCCGTGCCACCGGTGTGCAGCTCAGAAACTATTACCGGGAAGTTCGTTTCTATCAGAAGGTCGCCGAGGAGCTGCGCATCTCTCTGCCGCGCTGTTACTACGCAGACATCGATGGCGAGGGTCCTGATTTTCTGCTGCTCCTCGAGGACATGCAGCCGGCGGAGCAGGGGGATCAGCTGCGCGGCTGCGATGTGGGGGTGGCACGGGCTGCGGTACTGGAACTCGTCGGCCTGCAGGCACCCAGCTGGGGTCGGGAAGATCTGAAAAACTACGACTGGCTGGCCGTGGATGAGGCCGCGCAGGAAATGACGCGCGAGCTCTACGGGCAGCTGTTGCCGGGCTTCATCGACCGCTACGGCAGTGCCCTGGAGAAAGACGAGGCTGACATTATCACCCGCGTCGGCCAGGCAGCAGGGGCTCCGCTCTTTGAGCCGGCGACAGAGCCTTTCTGTCTGGAACACGTCGACTACCGGCTCGACAACATGCTCATCGACGACCACCAGACACCGCCCAGAGTGACCGTCGTCGACTGGCAGAGCGTGCGTATTGGCAAGCCCATGAACGACGTTGCGTATTTCCTCGGGGCCGGAATGGTTCCCGAGGCTCGCCGGGAGGTCGAAGCTGAGATCGTTCGCGACTACCACGCCGGACTGGTGGCTGCGGGTGTTTCTGACTACGACTGGGAGCGCTGCTGGGAAGACTACCGCAAGGGCACCTTCTCCGGCTTCGGGGTAACGGTCATTGCCTCGATGATCGTCGGTCAGACCGAGCGCGGGGATGAAATGTTCATCACCATGGCCCGGCGTCACGCCCGTCATGCCCTCGATCACGGCGCCGAGGTGTTCCTTGCTTGACGGGAGGTTCACGGTGCGGCTGTTCTGCTTAGGGCCCTGAAAAGCCTGTTAGCAGTACAAGGAAAGAAACATGCCGCTCTTCCGCCGTGATCCTGCGAAGAAGCTCAAGAAAGCCTATGAGATGAAGCTCGAGTCGGCCATGCACGCCATGCGTCGCGGAGACGTACGGGAAAACGCGCTGCTCACCGCGGAAGCGGAGAAGCTGAGGGCGGAAATCGACGCCCTGGAAGCGGCCAGCGCCCGCGGCTGAACAGCCCCGCGGCTGCACTGCACCCGGCGCTGAACAAGCGCTAGCGGGCCGGCACTCGTGACCGAACAGGCGACGTGCAGAATCAGGCCGGGCGGTTCGTCCGCCCGTCGAATCGCTCTGTCGGGCGGATCTTCTCGTACTCCCGGAGCACCGGCTCGAATTCTTCCGGGGTGCTGGCATGGATGATGATGCCGTCGGCGCCCGCTTCGAACTGATCCACCCAGCGTTCGGCGCACTGCTTCGCATTACCCACGGCCGCGGGACGCCAGTCTTCCGGAATGTGCTTCTCCACCTCGGCCATCTGTGCGGTCGTCGCGACGCTGTCGATGAGGCCGCCGACCGACGTCACCGCCTTGCTCGTGCGGAAGCTCTGCAGCACTTCCGGATCCCAGCCATTGATGGCGACCAGCATGTCTCCATAACCGGGAATCTGCAGATAGGTGGCGAGGCGGGCGATGATGTACTTGAGGTAAACCTCCTCGCTCACATCACAGGCCGTGGCGAGCACCGACCAGGCTTTGACGGTTCCTTCCGGGCGCCCCGCCGCCTTTTCTCCGGCTCGTAGCTGAGCTGCGGCATCCGCCAGAGCCTGATCGCTCATGAAGGTATGGAGGTGGGCACCATCGTAGACCTTGCCGGCATGCTCGAGGCTCCTGGGCCCGAAGCCCACATAGAGGATCGGTATGTCCTCATCGATGTAGGGGGCGAGGGACAGATGAGCGTACTGACCGAGGGCGCCGTCGTGACCGGCCACGGTTTCTCCCCGCCAGAGTCTGCGCATGAGGTCGATGAACTCCGTTTCCCGGGCGTAGGTCGGATGCGGGACGCCCCAGGCTTTCCAGCGCATGGATGCGCCCTTGGCGAGTCCGAGAGCGAAGCGACCCTCCGAGAGGCGATTCAGGGTGCTGCCCATGCTGGCGGTGATGACCGGGTGGCGCGTGTTCAGGTTGGTGGCGGAGGTGCCGATGTAAATCGACTCCGTCACCGCCGCGCAGGCGCCACAGATGGCGGAGATCTCTTTGTAGTCCGCCCGCTCGGAGATCATGACGTTGCCGATGCCCAGGGCTTCCGCGTCCTGAACCTGCTTGAGAACGTCTCTCGGCGTCCGGGTGTGCCCCGGCAGGCCGTAGAAGCCGAGTTCCGGGAACTTCGAGGTGTAGCTTTCTGTCATGGCGCTGGCTCCGGGTCGGGCGGCTTACTTCATGCGGTAGCGAATGGGCAGCGATTTCAGTCCGCCGACGAAGGTGGACTGCACGTAGCGCGGCTCCCCCGCGAGTTCCACATGCGCCACCCGCTTCAGAAACTCGCGAAACAGCGACGCCATTTCCATGCGGGCGAGGTGTTGACCGAGGCAGACGTGAGCGCCGAAGCCGAAGGCGAGCTGTTTGGCGTCTTTCCGATCCGCGCGAAACTCGAAGGGAGCATCGAACACGTCCTCGTCCCGGTTCGCAGAGGGATACCAGAGGATGGCGGACTCACCGGCCCTGATGGTTTTGCCGCGCAGCTCGAAGTCCTCCGTGGCCGTCCGCATGAAGTGGCGCACGGGGCTCACCCAGCGAATCATCTCGTCGATGGCTGTCGGCATGACCGTGTCCGGGTCTGTTTTGAGCTTTACAAACTCATCGGGATTTTCCACGAGCGCCAGGAGGCCTCCTGCCGTGGAGGCGCTGGTCGTATCGTGGCCGGCGGTGGCCACGATCATGTAGTAGCCGTTGGCGTCATGCTCGGGCATGGGCTCGCCGTCGAACTCGGCGTTGGCGATGAGGCTGGCGACGTCGTCTGTCGGGTTGGCACGGCGGGCGCGCGTCAGGTCGGCGAAGTAGGCTTCGAAGTCGGCCACGACCTGAAAGAAGTCCTCGGGCTCAAAGGAGCGCTGATTGTCCGGATCCTGGCTGCCGAAAAGCTCCTGCGTGAGCTTCAGCATCAGGGCTTCGTCCTCCTCCGGCACCCCGAGGATGGTCATGATGACCCGGAGCGGATACCAGATGGCGACGTCTTTGACGAAATCGCATTCGCCACCGAGATCGGCCAGGCGATCGATGTATTTCACCGCCAGGGCATCGACGTCGGCCTGCAGCTTGCGCAGGTTTTTTCCCATGAACCAGCCCTGCGTGAGCATGCGGTACTTGGTGTGGTCCGGATCGTCCATCTGCACGAGGGAGCGCACCAGATGTTTGCGCCCGGTGAGCTGCTCGACGAGTTCCTGCATACCTTTCGGTCCGAGGGTCGGTCGCGGGTCGTTGATGAAGACCTGCTTGTTGCCCTCGATGGTTTTGATGTCGTCGTAGCGGGTGACGTTCCAGAATGGGTCGAAGCCCTCCGGCTCGAGCCGGCGGAGAGGATCGTTGGCCCGAAGCCAGGTCAGTTGGGCGTGGATACCGCTTTCGTCGGCCCAGCTGGCGGGATCGACGAGGGCCATGTCCAGCGCCGGCGATTCGGTGTAAAGCTCCATCAATGCGACTTCCGGTCCGGGAAAGGGCGCTAGTTCAACACGGCGCCGCGGCGAAGGTAAAGAAACGCAGCGCAGGTAAAGAAATGCAGCGTACGTGGCAGGCAAAGAATCGCCGTTCAGGCGGTGAACCCCGGCAGGTGGTCCGGTCCGACGCCCTGGTCCGATGCTAGGGAAGCCTGGTGTAAACCTGGTAAAGTGGTCGGCTCGTTTTTCCAAGCAGGTGCACGCACGAACATGAGCGAATCGAATGCATTGGACGCCTTCCGTGACGACGTCCGGAGCTGGCTGAAAGGCAATTTCCCGAGCGCCCTCAAGGGCATGAAGTTCGGGATGGAAGGGGAAGCCTCCGGGCATCGGGAAGATCTCGACCTCTGGCGATCGCGGCTGGCCGAGAAAGGCTGGGGCGCCCCGACCTGGCCCAAGGAATATGGCGGCGCCGGCCTCAGCCATCCGGAGGCCAAGGTGATTGCTCAGGAGATGGCCGCCATCGGCGCCTTCAACCACATTCCTCTGCTCGCCGGCATGGGCGTGACCATGGTCGGACCGACGGTCCTCGAGTACGGCACGGACGATCAGAAAGCCCGGCATCTGCCCGGCATCGCCAGTGGAGAAATTCGCTGGTGCCTGGGTCTGTCGGAGCCCAACGCCGGCTCTGACCTCGCTTCGCTGGCGACCAAAGCCGAAGACAAGGGCGACACCTTCGTCCTCAATGGTCAGAAGATCTGGACTTCCGGGGCGGACATTTCTCAGTGGTGCGGCGCCCTCGTGCGCACGGACTCCAGCGCAGCAAAACGCGACGGCATCAGCTTCGTCATGCTGCCCATGGATCAGGAAGGGGTGGAAACGCGCCCGATCAAGCTCATCGCCGGCGCATCGCCGTTCTGTGAAACCTATTTCAATAACGCGATTGCGGACAAAACCGATCTCCTCGGTGACCTGAATGACGGCTGGAGCGTCGTCAAGCGGCTGCTCCAGCACGAGCGCCAGAGTCAGACGAGCGCCCGCGGCGCCGGTGGGGGTAACAAGCCCCTGCCCGTGCAGGAAGTGGCCAAACACTACGTGGGCACCTCTGAGGACGGCACCCTGGCAGACGCCGATCTGCGGATCCGGATCGCCAACCACCTCATGGATGCCCAGGCTCATGGCCTCACGATCAGCCGGATCACCGCCGAGGCCAAGGGCAATGTCGAGGTGAGTGCTGCGGCGTCGATCCTGAAGAACTCCGCGACCAAGGTTGCGCAGACCAAGTCCGAACTCATGCTCGAGCTCATGGGCAGTCAGGGCCTTGGCTGGGAAGGCGAAGACTTCACGAAAGAGGAACTCGGCACCGTGCGTGAGTGGCTCTCCGGTAAGGCAATCTCCATCTACGGCGGCTCCTTCGAGGTGCAGAACAACATCATCTCGAAGAACATTCTCGGCCTCCCGGAAACCACGCAGAAAGGCTGAGGAAGAACATGGCAGCATTGACAGAAGAGCAGAGCATGCTCAAGGACCAGGCCTCCTCCTGGGCAAAAGAGCAGGCGCCGGTCACCAGCTTCCGTGCCATGCGCGACAGCGGCATCGAGATCGCCTTTGAACCCGCCACCTGGGAAGCCATGGTGGAAATGGGTTGGACGGGCATCCTCGTCCCGGAAGCCTACGGCGGCTCCGATCTCGGCTATCTCACCTTCGGGGTGGTGCTGGAAGAGCTCGGTCGGCAGCTGACGGCCTCACCGCTCTTTGCCTCGGCGCTCGTTGGCGCCACGGCGCTGAAGCTTGGCGGCAGCGAAGAGCAGCAACAGCACTACCTGCCGAAAATTGTCGATGGCAGCGAGGTGCTGACCCTGGCCGTCGATGAAACGCCCCGACATGCGCCGTCCCATATTGAGCTTTCCGCGACGCAGACGGCCGACGGCTTCGAGCTCTCCGGCAGCAAAACCTTCGTCCTGGAAGGCATGGCGGCAACGACCTTCGTCGTGGCGGCCCGCACCAGCGGCCATGTTGGTGACGAGTCAGGGCTCACCCTGTTCCTCGTGCCAGCTGATGCCGATGGCCTCAGCCGCTCGCGACTCGCCACGGTAGACAGCCGCGGCTACGCAAATGTGAGCTTTGCCAACGTCGCCGTTGGGGCTGATGCGGTCCTCGGCACGGTCGACGCCGGCGCCGGACTTCTGACCGACGTCCTCGATCGCGCGCGGGCGGGCCTCGGCGCCGAGATGCTCGGCACGGCGGCCCAGGCTTTCGACATGACCCTCGAATACCTGAAAACCCGTGAACAATTCGGACGGGTCATCGGCTCTTTCCAGGCCCTCGGCCATCGTGCCGCCGGCCTCTTTACGAACATGGAGCTTGCGCGGAGCTGTGCGGAAGCGGCTCTGCAGGCGATCGACACCGACGCGGACAACGTACCCGAGATGGTTTCGCTGTCGAAGTGTCGCGTCGGTGACTTCCTCCATGAGATGTCGAATCAGCTCATCCAGATTCATGGCGGGATCGGCATGACGGATGAGTTCGACGCGGGTTTCTACCTGAAACGGGCTCGGGCGCTGGAAGCGCTGTACGGTAACCAGGCCTTTCACCGGGATCGTTACGCGAAGCTGCTGGGCTTCTAGGAGGCAACCGTGAAGCTGGGACTCATGCTGGGCTACTCCGGGGGCGAGCTCCGCCTCCCGGTAGAGAAGGTGCAACTGGCGGAGCGCCTCGGCTACGACACGGTCTGGACAGCGGAGGCTTACGGCTCCGACGCCCTGTCGCCGCTGGCTTACCTCGCGGCCAAGACCGAGCGGATCAAGCTCGGCACGGCGGTGATTCAGCTGGCCGGGCGCACGCCAGCCAACGCGGCCATGACCATTGCCACCATCGATGCCCTCGCCGGGGGGAATCGGGTGATCTGCGGGATCGGCGTGTCCGGCCCGCAGATCGTCGAAGGCTGGTACGGGCAGCCCTGGGGTAAGCCCTACTACCGGATCCGCGATTACGTCTCGATCATGAAGAAGATCCTCCGTCGGGAGGAACCGGTCGTGCACGAGGGAAAAGAAATCTCGCTGCCTTACACGGGAGAAGGCGCCATGGGCGTCGGCAAGCCGCTGAAGTCCATCCTGCACATGAATCCGGACATTCCGATCTGGCTCGGCACAGGCATGGAGTCAACGGTGCGCCTCACCGCCGAGATCGCCGATGGCTGGCTGCCCCTGGGACTCGTGCCGGAAAACTATGGCGCCTACGAGCCCTGGATTCAGGAAGGCCTCGATAAGGCCGGCAAGAGCTGGGACCAGTTCGAACGCCAGGCGATGACCAATGTGATCGTCACCGACGACGTGCAGGGGGCGCTTGATCGACTCAAACCGGGTATCGCCCTATACGTGGGCGGTATGGGCCACAAGACGAAGAACTTCCACAAAGAAATGATGGTCCGTCGCGGTTTCGGTGATGCCGCCGAGCGCATTCAGGAACTCTATCTGGCGAAGCGCAAAGACGAAGCCACCGCGGCCGTTCCAGACGAGTTCGTCGACCAGGGCGCGCTCATCGGGGATCGGCAGCGCATCCAGAAACGCTTCACGGACTGGGAGTCGAGCGGCGTCACTGGTCTCACCATTGGCGGCGACGAAGAAGCCGTGCGGCTGATGGCCGAGGTGGCCCGGCTCAATGTGGAACCCGGCGTCTAACCGGAAGAAGGCAAAGCGCGCGCAGAGACTTCTACTCTCCACCGCCTGGAAGGACGTTACCCGCAGGAATCTCTGAGTTCGGCTGTGCTGCAGCCCCAGCAAGAATCGGCCTTGTTATGGACCGAATAGTCCATAATAATCCAGCCATGGCTCGACCGATTGAGATAAACAGAGATCAGGCATTTCGCGGTGCCAGAGAGCTTTTCTGGCGCCGCGGCTATCGTGCGACCTCACTCAGTGATCTGCTCGACGCAACTGCCATGGGGAAAGGCAGCTTCTATGCGGCCTTTGAGAGCAAGGCCGCACTTTTTGCGGCTACCCTGACCTGGTATCGGGATCGGGCGGCGGCGACCCATGAGCGTATCCAGGCATCGAAGCGGGGCCTGGCTGCACTGCTCGGGTTTCTCGACGCCACGCTTATTGAACCGTCGAGCGCGGAGCGGAGGCGTGGCTGTCTGCTCGTAAACTCGGTGCTGGAACTCGAGAGCGTGGAGCCTGAGCTCTATGAAATTGCGAAACACTATCTGCAGGAGCTCGAGCAGCAGTGCACGAGTTACCTCCATGAAGCCCTCACCCTGGGCGAGCTTCGCGAGGATCTGCAGCCCGCGAACGTCGGACCGTTGACCGCCACCCTGCTGCAGGGTCTGCGCGTCGACTCCCGTATGGGGCTCAGTCGGGCGGCGCTCGAGAAGCGCGTCGACGCTTTCCTGTCACTCATCGCCAAGGAACCTTGAGGTGAACCCATGATGGAACTCTGGACCTCTCCGACACCCAACGGCTGGAAGGTGTCAATCATGCTCGAAGAACTCATCGAAGCCGGCGTCGAACTCGGCGACGTCGAGGTGAGGGTTATCAACCTGCTGAAAGGTGAGCAGTTCGAGCCGGACTTCGTCGCTCGAAACCTCAATCAGAAGATTCCAACCCTGCGGGACAACGGCGTCGACATCATCGAGAGCTGCGCCATTCTGCAGTACCTGGGCGAAAAACATCCCACGGACCTGCTGCCGCTCGACGGGCGGAAGTGGACGGTGATCCCCTGGGTTTACTGGCAGGCAGCCAACGTCGGCCCGGTGTTCGGAAACAAGCTGAGCTACACAAGATACATGGACGATGTACCAGCCGAGCTGAAGCAGCATCCGCTCGAGCGCTTCAACAACGAAGCACTGCGCCTCGTCTCGGTGCTCGACAACAAGCTCGGCGACAACCCCTGGCTTTGCGGCGACCAGTTCACCATTGCGGACATCGCGCTGTATCCATGGATTCGCGGCTGGAAGTGGAGCAAGGTCAACATCACCACGAAACCGCGGGTGATGGCCTGGGTCGATCGCGTCCGTGCCCGGCCCGGCGTGGAGCGCGGACTCGCCTACGGCGTTCCGAAGGAAGAAATCGATCAATGGAGCGAAGAACGGAAGGCCAGCACCGCAAAGAGCGGAGCCTCCATCGCCTCAAACGACAACGTCAGGAAGTCGATCAGCTGAGCTAGAAGTAGCTGCCACCCGCCAGGATCTCAACGCCCTCTCCGAGTCCTTCCCGGGACGGGTCCGCTCCTGGACCCTGCAAACTCAGCAAGGAACCGTCCACCTTCAGATGCCTGGCGATGAATCGGGCGATCCGCATTCGTGAGTAGTAGTAACTCACCCCCACCGACAGGAGGTTCATTGCCAGGTTGGTGAGATAGAGAAGGACAAGCTGCCACCACCGGGCGTCGAACCGCAGCTCGACCCCTGCCACGCGCATGGAGTCGGCAACGTGCGCAAACAGTTTTGCGTTGTAGTAGGCGAGCGCCAGCACCACGGTGACGGCGAAGGCGGACAGCAACAGCGTGAGCTGCAGCGGAAACGCCGGGTTTTCCGCGTCCAGACGGTTTGCGAAGGTGTTTGTCGTGATTGCGAGCACCGCGATGGAGATCCAGGTGATCGCGTAGGGCCCATAGAGCGGCGCGGATCGATTCTCGAAGGTGACCTTTGCGCCGCAGAAGGTGGCGTTTTCCAGCAGCAGAGCGTAACGGCGCATGAAACACCAGGGCGAAGACCACCCCAGCGTCAGCCCGGTGGACAGTTCCGGCAACAGCATACGGGCCGTGTAACGCCAGGGGCTGCCGATCACCTGCCCGGCATTGTCGCGCCAGCTGGTATGGCGGAACAGATAACGATAAGTGAGAAAGCGGGACAGGATCACGACGGCCACGATGCCCAGATACAGGACGGTGATTGAGACTGCGATGCTGGTGGGCGTCGTTTCGACCTCTGGCGCCACCACGAGGATGAAGGTCACGGCGGAAATGAGCACGGGCACGATCGCCGCGACGAGCAGTGAGCCCAGCAGGCCGAGGTCAGGCAGGCTCAGTGCCTGCTGATCGACTTCCAGCGCGTTGATCACGATGAGGGCCGGATAGCCGAAGAAAAGCAGGAAGAGTGCGGCGGTGCTCAGAAAGCCACGGGCGAGAACCAGTCCCGAGCCGGTGTAACTCAGGGGCCTGCCATCGAGGATGGTCGTTCGCCAGAGGTACTCGCGGACGTTGGTCTTGGCCCAGAAGATGTAGACGTTGAAAGTCACGATCACCAGGACGGCGTTGCTGATGGCCACGGGCAACATGTCCAGATAGCCGCTGGTGCTCTTCAGCTTCGGTTCTGTTGCCGTTGAGGCGTTGGTTGCCTGGCTGGACGTTTCGAGATGCATGCTTCCGTGACCGGCCAATCAGTCGCTCCAGAGGCCAAAAAGCAGGAACCGTGCCAGCGCTGATGACCGCCTAAGTTTCTGATTTCTCTGCAGTTCCATGCGCGGAGGATGATAGCGAGATTCACCAGCCGCTAAGGTAACTGGCGAGTTTGACCACATCCAGCGGCGGACGTGGTCCTGTCAGGCGTCATCGATCGAAGAGCCCACGCCTTCTGCGACGAGCCGAGGCCCTCATGAGACGAGCCGAGGCGAACGGTCCACCCCATGGCATAAAATGGGGCGTGAACGACGCAACGCCGCAACTGCCATCAATCTCATCCCCGCTGATTGGGGAGAGTTTCTGGCGCGCCTTCGGCGGGAATCGTGAGCGCCAGTTCTGGCTGCTGCAGGTGGTCGGCTGGACGGGCTGGGCAATGGGCGGCGTGCTCTCCTGGATGTATTGGGGTGCGCCCACCGCTGAATACTGGCTTTTCGTACCCAGCGCCTTCGCCGGCATCGTGGTCAGCACGGGACTGCGGTTTTTCTACCGGGCCATCTGGCACCTTGCCGTGCCGCAGAAGATTCTGACGGTCATCGTCGTGACCTATCTCGCGGCCGGGATCTGGCAGGTGACGAAGAACGCCATGAATGCGGCGCTCACAGGCCATGTGCTCGGCGCGGAGCTCGGCTACTTTCAGGGTATTCTCACCGCTGGTTTCTACCCGCTGCTCTGCTGGTCCGGTCTGTACTTTGGGATCAAGTACTACCAGCTGTTTCAGGATGAAAACGCCAAACTGCTGCGGGTGAGTGCCATGGCACATGAGGCGCAGTTGAAGATGTTGCGTTATCAGCTGAACCCCCATTTCCTGTTCAACACGCTGAACGCAATCTCCACCCTGATTCTCGAGTCTGAAACCCGCGCTGCCAATCAGATGATCGGGCGACTCTCGAACTTCCTGCGATATTCCCTCGACAGTGATCCGGCGCAGAAAGTCTCCCTGTCCCAGGAAGTTGCCGCCATGAAGATGTACCTGGAGATTGAGCAGGTTCGCTTCGAGGACCGCTTGCGGGTGGAGATCGACGTCGAGCCGGATGCGGAGCTGGCGTTGATTCCGAGCCTGATCCTGCAGCCTCTGGTGGAAAACGCGATCAAGTATGCGGTTGCCCAGAGTGAGGCAGGGGGAACCATTACCCTGTCCGCGAAGGTGTTTGCCAGAGAGCTCCTTCTGGAGCTGGCCGACGACGGCCCCGGCATAGCGGATGCGGCAAACCCGCCTAAGAGCAGGGAAGGGGGCGTCGGTCTGGTGAATACGCGCGACCGGCTCCAGGAAATGTACGGCGAAAACCACGGCCTCACCCTCGAGCACGTATCGCCACACGGATTGAGAGTGTGCATCAGAGTGCCCTACGAGACGGACTGAGCCGATGACGCAGGCGCTTTCGACCATCATCGTCGATGACGAGCCTCTGGCCCGACGTGGCCTGCGGCTGCGCCTCGCGCAGCTTGAAGACGTTGAGGTGCTGGCGGAGTGTCAGTCCGGCCGCGAGGCCATCGCGGCGATTCGGGAGCTGACACCGGACCTCGTGTTTCTCGATATCCAGATGCCGGGCCTTGACGGTTTTGATGTGGTGCACGAACTGCAGTCGGACGACATGCCGATGATCGTTTTCGTGACCGCCTTCGATCAGTACGCGATCAGAGCGTTTGACGTCCATGCAGTGGACTACCTCCTCAAACCCCTGGACGAAACCCGCCTGCAGGAAGCGGTTACCCGAGCCCGGGAGCGGCTTCTGGAGTCAGCTTCCGATGATCAGAAGCAACGCCTGCTCGAGGTCATCATCGAACTCACGGGTAAAAGCGAATCGGCCATCGAGGAAATGCTGCAGTCGAGGGAAACCAGCTATGCGGACAAGCTGGTCATCAAAGACAACGCCGAGGTCACACTGCTGCCGACGCGTGAGATCGATTGGATAGACGCCGCGGGTGACTACATGTGTGTGCACACGAAGGGCGAAACGCACGTGATGCGCAGCACCATGAAGCAGCTCGAAGCGAAGCTGGACCCGGCTGTGTTCAAACGCATCCATCGATCGACGATCGTCAATGTCGAGCGGGTGGCCAAGCTCTCTGCGCACATCAACGGCGAGTTCTTTGTGACCCTCGATTGCGGTGCCTGTTTGAAGTTGAGCCGAACCTATAAAGCCAGCGTCGCGCACCTGCTCTAGGGCGCAACGCCTCGGCTTGTCGCAGCCAGGCGTCGGCTCACCGAATTCGCCTTAACGCTGCTGAAGCCCGTGTCTATTCTGCTTGTGACCTCACGTTGAACTGACTGCCTAGCAGAACGGAGCACGAACATGATGAACTCCCCCAAGACCACGACCTTCGCCATTGCCCTTCTTTGCGGAGTGCTGAGCCTGCCTGCCGTTGCCACCATGGGAAGCGTGGCTGACGCGTCCGGTGACATTGCCGTAACGGTGCCTGCCGCCGATCTGAACCTCGGTGATGAGCAGGGTGTGGAGAAGCTTTACCAGCGGCTGAAAGCGGCTGCCCGAGAGATCTGCGGCCCGCAAAGCCATCAGACTGCGGGGTCATTGCGACTCTCCAAGATAAACAAGCAGTGCTACCACCAGGCTCTCGAGGGCGCTGTAAACAGAGTGAAAAACGACAAGCTCACTGAACTTCACACGAGCTGATCGGGAGTGCCCTTAACAACCCGGGAATCGCCTTGTGGCATCCCGGGTTGTCTTTTTTCCGAAGCGAAGCCCTTACTGACCCTGACCCTGCGCGAGACGGAAAGAAGCTGCAGCAGTCACCACCGCTGAATCAGATGTCATCGTTGTAGAACTGCATGGCTATTGTCTGCTGGTTGCGTTCGATGATTTCGTCCGCATGCTCGATCAGCTCATCGAGATCGTCGAGGGCGTGGATGAAACGACCGGTCAGCTTGTCGCCGCGACCGGAGGCAAGGGCTACAGCGAGCGCGCCGCTCTTCTCGATCGGTACCCACTGATCGGCGGGAATGTTTTTGAAAAGATCGATAGACGTCATGTCCGTGGCGACGAGCCCGGGACTGATGACGAACACCGCTACGCCAACCTCCGCCGCCGCAGGCGCGAGACTCGAGTTCCAGCGCTGCAGTGCCGCTTTGCTCGCGGCGTAAGGGGCGGCGGCCGGATTGGGGTTGGCGCTGACGAGGCTGCCCACGTCGATGATGCGGCCAGATCGCTGCCGCGCCATGTGCCGCATGGCGGCCTGGGTGCAGACATAGGCGCCGCGAACATTGACTTCGAATACTTCCCACCAGCTGTCGACGGGTGTTTCCCAGGGAGGCAGGTCGCCGGCGCCGATACCGGCATTGTTCACCAGCAGGTCGATTCGACCGTGGCGCGCGACGATGCCGTCGACGACGGTCGCCACCATGGCGGCGTCGGTAACGTCCAGCTGAACCCGATCGCAGGTCCCGCCAGCTTTCTCGATGGTTGCGGCGGTTGTCGATAGGCTCTCTGCGCGCCGTGCCGACAGCACAACCGTGGCACCGGCCCTGGCAAGATCAATGGCGATCTGCTGGCCGATACCGCGATTGCTGCCAGTGACCAGGGCGACCTGACCATCAAGGCGCTCTGCCATCAGCGACCCGTGAATTCGGGCTTACGCTTCTCGAGAAACGCGCGCACCCCTTCTTCGAAGTCTTCGGACTGGAACATGCCTGCCAGATGCACCATCAGGTGGTCGACGGCCGTGTCGTAGGACTCCTCGAGTCCCATGCGCATCATACGTTTGGTTGTCTGCACGGCCATGGGTGCATTCTCCGCTACCTCCTGCGCCCACTGCATGGCGGTGTCCATGAGTTCGTCAGCCGGGACCACGGCGTTCACCAGGCCGAGTTCCAGACTTTCCTGGGCATCCAGCGTGCGGGCCCGGTAGTAGAGCTCCGCCGCCTTGGCCCAGCCGATCAGTCGCGGCAGCAGCCAGGTGCCGCCGGATTCCGGCACCACGTTCCGCTTGGCAGTCACCGCCGCCATTTTTGCGTTCTCTGATGCAATGCGCATGTCGCAGAGCAGCGTCATGTCCATGCCGTAACCGGCGGCGGCGCCGTTGACGGCGCAGATGATGGGCGTGTCGATGCTCCACATGACGTTGATGGGCGCGTCGCGAAGGTCGAAGAGCTGCCGCGGGCGGTTGTTGCCCTTGCGCTCTTCCATGTTGTCGCCGGTATTGATGAGGTCGAGGCCCGAGCAGAAGCCCCGGCCAGCGCCGGTGAGGATGATGCAGCGCGTATCCGGGTCCTTATTCGCTTCCACCATCTTTGCAGACAGCTCATCGAGCATGTCGCGGCTGATGGCGTTCAGACGCTCGGGTCGATTCAAAGTGATGACCGCGACGCGGCCGTGCTGCTCCACCAGGAGCTCGTCGGTTTTCGAAGGAGAAACGGCCATAGGGCACCTCGATGGTCGGGAAGCTGAACATTCTAGGGTACACCACGGCAGCCATCCTGTGGCTGGCTCTGCGCATTGCGGCTACAGTGGCCTCCATGAGCAGAGCTAAGGGTGTCCCGTTTCTGATCGGTTCGTTGCTTGCGGTGCTGGCGCAGAGCAGCGCGGCCGCCGGGCTCGTGACGGATTGCGACGAACTGGCGAGAAATCCCGGACCCTGCAGTGAGATGCTGGCCCGATATCGTCAGATGTGTCAGGTCTCGGAAGAGGCCGAGTTCTGCGGCTTTATCAGGACGCAGCTGGCTTCCTGCGGACTTGATCTCACGCAGCTTCCGGCGGTCTCGCCAGCCGCCCGGCCGCGAACGGTCGCCGAGTTTCTGCAAGCCTCGCTGCTCGAGACGGAGGGTGTTCAGGTGGGTATGAGCGTGTGTGAGGCGCGGAGCATCCTGCTTGCGGATGGGTTTGAGGAGTCGCCGCAGTGCACCTTTCGGAAGTCCTATGGCACAGGCGGCAATAGGCGCAGTCAGATCACCCTCCTGCCGGGCGCCACCGCGCTCCTTGCGGGTGGGGGGCACATGTTCCAGCAGGCGCCCGGCTGGCGCTGCATGGGTACGGTGACCGGTATTGAGTATCGACCGCTCATTGAGGACGCGCTGAGTCTGACGGACGGAGAGTTCTTTGATGCGGTGGCCGCGCGCTTTGGCGCACCTGGCGAGTGCGGGCAGCTCTACGACTACATCGCGACGGATCCTTCAATCCGTAGCGGTGGGAACTGCAGCTTTCCTGCAGTTCCCGCGTCGGAGACGGTTGGCGCGGCTCAGGTTCGTAAGAGTTCCTCGGGGTCGATCAAGGTGGGCCTGCTCAGCGGCTCTGCGGATGCCCCTCAGTCAACGGCCGGTGCTGCTGCTGGCCCGGTGGCGCCCGTCGATGCGCTCGCCGTGCCTGGTAGTCGGCTGGCATCCGGCGAGACGCCGGCAGCGCCGGGCGATGAAAAGCGGGTTTCCATCCTGCTCAACCAGGCGGGTTATACGCCTGGCGAACCCATTGAAGTCTCAGTCAGCGGGTTGTCGGGCAGCAGCACGGACTGGCTCACCCTCGTGAAAGCGGACGCCCCGACGAATACCTGGGGCGAGTGGACCTACACGCAAGGCGTGACGTCGGGAAACTGGTCCTTCAGGGCACCGGCGCAGCCGGGAAGCTACGAGATTCGGGTGTATCTGGACTACCCCCGTGGCGGTTTCGACGTCGTCGCCCGCGCCACTGTGACGGTGGCCAACTGAGCCTGCTCGCGCTTTTTTTTCAACCTGCTTGGCGAAGTACTGCAAGGTTGGTCGGCAGATGTGGCACGTCATGGCTTACCCGGAGTTTGCATCGTTCATCTCCGTGTTCAGTTTTTGTCGGGGCCGGAACCGGAATCCGGTCGTTCAATCCCGAACTCCCTGAGCACTTCTTCCGTATGCTGACCATGAGTGGGCGCCGCGTTGGCGGATGACCGTCCGGCATCGAGAAACTTGATCGGACTCGCTGTCTGCACCGTGTCGGGGTTGTTCCCGGGGAGGGCGACGGTTTCAAGCATGCCTCGAGCGCTCACGTGCGGGTCGGCGAAGATTTCCGTGAGCGTGTTGGCCGGCCCGCAGGGGACTTTGCCGCCGAGCAGGTCGACGATGGCCGTTTTGGTCCTGGATTGAGTCCAGGCGCTGATGGTCTCTTCCGTGAAGGTCCGGTTCTTCACCCGGCGCGGGTTGGAGCGGGTACGTTCATCGCTGATCAGGTCCGGTCGTTCCATCGCTTCGCAGAGGCTGGCCCAGTGCCTTTCCACCGGGGCGGCGATGGCGATGCGCCCGTCCTTTGCCGGGAACAGGCCGAAGGGAACGAGGGCGCGGCCACCCGGTTTCCGCTCCACGCCCGTGAGGCCGAAGGAAGTGACGTTCGTGCGGATCAGCGTCAGCATGCTGTCGTACATGGCCACGTCGAAGAAGTCGCCTTGACCGGTCTCCCTGGCGCGATGCACGGCGGCGAGGAGGCCGAGGGCCATGAGCGTGCCCGGGTAGATGTCGGCGATGGCGATTTCGAAAAGGTCGCCGCTCGCTTCCACGAGTCCGCCCGCGCTCTGGCCGGCAACGTCGAGGCAGGGCCAGTCGCCGTAAGGGCTCTCTCCCGTACGCCGATCACCGTAGCCACGGACGGCGCCGTAAACGATGCGCGGATTCCGCGCGGCGATGACTTCATAGCCGACGCCCAGTTCATCCATGACCCCCGCCCGCATGTTCTCGACGATGGCATCCGCCTGTTCGCAGAGCTTCAGCAACACCTCCCGGTCCGCTGCCTGCTTCAGATCGAGCGCGATCCCACGCTTGTTGCCGTTTACGCTCGCGAAACCCATGCCGTAGTCCGCGCCACCGGATTCTTCCTCGCCGAGGCGCGCATGGTCCGGCGGAAAGGGTGGCAGGTGTCGGAAGGTGTCCCCGCCGGGCGGTTCCACTTTGATCACGTTGGCACCCATATCAGCCAGAAGCGCGGTCCCGAAGGGGCCGGCATAGGCCATGGTGCAATCGATGATCGTCAGATCGGCCAGCGGGCCCGTTCGTTCCATTGTCAGATTCCCCTGTTTGTCGGTAGTCAGGAAAGCTCCGGTGACAGCTTCTCGAAGAGTTCGGCGAGATAGTCGAGCATGGCGGGCACGCTCCGGTAGCCGTGCTGAAAGATGGGCACGCAGTCCATGGCCGTGTGGTCGAAGCCGAGACCCTTCAGCTCCACCATACGCTCGAGCACGAGATCAGGATCCGCGTAGAAACGTTTCCGCTTGTCTTTGTCCAGCGCACCCGGAGAAAGCGACATCTGCATCCCGAGGGTCGCGGGATCACGCCCGACGTCGGCGAGCAGGTCCTGCAGACGCGCGACGTTGTCTTCGATCGGCGGATCCCCGGGCGCGGTCATGGCCATCCAGCCGTCGGCGATTTCTGCAACGCGCCGCAGCATGGGCGCCTTGGTCCCGCCCAGCCAGATGGGCAAAGCTCCACCCTGCGGTGGCTTGGGTTCCATGGCCATCTCGTCGATCTGGTAGTGCTCGCCGGAA
The DNA here is from genome assembly GCA_965230005.1 of Pseudomonadales bacterium. Lineage (GTDB taxonomy): Bacteria > Pseudomonadota > Gammaproteobacteria > Pseudomonadales > Azotimanducaceae > SZUA-309. The sequence continues at coordinate 1,956,157 of OZ245934.1, read as the reverse complement.
AAATTGACGTGTTCGTCGGACCAGTAGGCACGCAACAGCCGCACGGCTTCGGTCATGCGCCGGCCCCGGGTGCGGAAGTCCTCGTCCAGCGCTTCGTACTCCGACCGCTGCCAGCCGATACCGACACCGAGGCGCACACGGCCGGCAGACAGGGTGTCGAGGGAGGCCACCTGTTTCGCCACCAGCGTGATCTGTCGCTGCGGCAGCACCAGCACGCCGGTGCCCAGACCTATGCGGTCGGTGATGGCGGCGGCGAAAGAGAGCAGGGTGATCGCTTCCATGATCGGCATGGTGGGTGAGTAAAAGGGGGCTCGCCGGGTTTCCGTGGGGAAGCCCATGACCACGTGATCGAACATATCGAGCTCGTGGAAGCCGATGGCTTCGACGCCTTCGATGAAGCGGCGCACGCCCGCCGGGCCCTCCCGATAAAAGACGCTCGGAAACACAACGGCCAGCTTCATCGGCTGATTCCTCTCCCCCTATGCCGAGTCACCGTACCGTGTTGCCCGATTTCCGGTCAATTCACTAGGATGGTCTGCTCGCGATAGAAACGGGGTGCCGCGGTGAAACACAGGCGGACGATTTGATGGGGCAGGTGCACGCTTTCCTCGCCGGTGCTTTTCAGCGCTCGGATCGAGACGGATCGCTGGGTGAGGATCCCGCGACCGCCATGGCAACCGCGGTACTCGGGGCGCTGGCTGACGCCGGTGTCGAGGCGGATGCCGTGCAGGCCCTTGGCTGTGTGGAGCCGCTCTCCTGGAGCTACGAAGACCTCGGTGGGACCGTGGCAGAAACGGCCGCGCTATCGCCTGAGGTCGAGCAGCTCTGGGTGCCCGCCGGTGGAACCTCCCCGCAGGACCTGTTGCATCAGATTGTTCCCCGCATGATGGCCGGAGAGCTCGATTGCGCTGTTATCTGTGGCGCGGAATCCATGCGCACCCGGCGCCGGGCTGCTCGGGGAGACCATGAGCTACCCTGGCCGCAGCGACCCCTCGACGCCAATCCATTGCGCGGGCAGAAACCGTTCAGCTCCGATTTGGAGCAGGCGCACGGGCTCGTTGCGCCGATCCAGGTGTTCCCGCTCTTTGAGAATGCTCTGGCGACCAGGCATGGCCGTAGTGCCGCAGCGCAGAGAACCTTTGCCGCGGAACTACTGGCCGCCAATGCCCGGATCGCAGCCCACAATCCCCATGCCTGGTTTCAGGACGCGCCTTCGGCAGAAGCCATTGCGGCCGTCAGCGCTGACAACCGCATGATCGTCTACCCGTATACCAAACGCATGAATGCCATCATGGACGTGGATCAGTGCGCCGCCTTGGTGCTGCTTTCTGCCGATTTTGCAGAGGCGCGTACATCGTCGTCGGCTTCAGCGGTCGTGCTCGGTGGCGCGGGTGCAGAGGAGGTCTGGAATCCTCTCGAGCGAACCGACCTCTCGAGCTGTCCTGCCATGGCGGTGGCGATTAGGACGGCGCTCGAACGGGCAGGACTCGAGGCGACAGACCTCGATGCCATGGATCTCTACAGCTGCTTTCCGAGCGCCATCGAGTTGGCGCTGGATGTGCTGGCGCTTCCGCCCGATCGTCCTCTCAGCCTGACCGGTGGCCTGGCCTTTGCGGGAGGCCCCGGGAACGCCTATGTGTTGCACAGCCTGGCGGCCGCCCTTGAAAGACTGCGTGCCACACCTCGCGAGCGACTGCTGATCACCGGTATCGGTATGGCAAACACCAAACACGCGGCGACGGTGCTGGGCGGCAGCGAGGCAGTACCCGAGCGGGCCACCGGTGAAACCACCTATCGGGAATCCGTGGATTTTCCGGCAGCGCAGGTCGTCAGCGAGCCGGAGGGGGCGGCAGCCATTCACAGTTGGACCATCGAGTACGATCGAGATGGCAATGCGGTTAAGGTATTGCTCATTCTCGACCTGGTGGAAGGTGGTCGGACCATTGCCAATGTGGCTGATCCGCCCGCCGGTGCCAGAGTGCTGCTCGGGTCGGACCCGATCGGCCGCGTCGGGCAGGTCCACAGGGATCCGGCTACCGGGCGCAACCTCCTTGCCTTTGACTGATCCGCTGCGCTAACGCTGGCCACTATGGGGCAGAGGGTGGTGTAACGGCTGGTGTAAAGGGTGGTGTATAGGTGGGATGTGATGGAAATGAACAAAGAAACTGTCAGCGTCCGAGACGATGGTGCGGTTCGGATTATCGAGATGGACCGGCCCGAGGCCCTCAACGCCTTCAGCAGCCAGCTCATGGATGATCTTGCCGATGCTTTTCTGGAGGCGACGGAAGACGCGGCGGTGAAGGTTGTCGTGCTCACGGGAGCGGGCCGCGCGTTCTCGGCCGGTGCGGATCTGAAAGAGATGGGTCAGGCGCCGAAGCATCCGAAGCATGGCTTTGCCGGGCTGCTCGATGCCATCGTCGACTTCCCGAAGCCCTTTTTCGTTGCCGTGAACGGCATCGGTGCGGGCATCGGCGCCACGATCTGCGGCCTCGCCGATTTCACCTTCATCGCAAGCGAAGCACGACTCCGCTGCCCTTTTTCCACCCTCGGGCTCACGGCGGAAGCGGGCAGTACCTACCTGTTTCCGAAGCTCATGGGTCGCCAGCGGGCCAGCTGGTTTCTCCTGTCGGCCGAGTGGATGAGTGGAGAGGAGTGTGTGGAGGCTGGGCTTGCGATGAAGGCCCTGCCCGGCGCAGAGCTCATGGCGTACGTGATGGGCGAAGCGCAGAAGCTGGCGGCGCTACCGCTCGCTTCCATGATGAAAACCAAGGCGCTCATTATGGCGCCGCTCCGGGAGCAGCTCCGGGCCAGCATTACTGCTGAAAACCAGGGTCTGGCCGAGCTTGTCGGCGGACCGGCGAACCAGGAAGCGCTCGCCGCCTTCCGGGAGAAGCGGGATGCCGATTTTTCGAACTGTTGAGGCCAGGGTGATTCCAAAGCGTTTAAGGCGGCCAAAGAGATGATTATGCGAACTGTTAACCCTGCCTTTCGGATCTGTTTCCTGCTTGGGATCGCCTGGCTTGCGGCGAGTTGTTCCTCAGACAACATCCCATTTTCGAGTGGTGCCATCGAAGGGTCCTCGGCGGAACTTCCCGCCAGCTGGGCAGTGGTGGCCGTTGAGGAAGTCATCGAGCTGGAAACGCGGCCCGATGAGCCCTACTCGGTGAAGCTCTGGGTCGTCGTCGTCGACGAGGTGCCCTATGTGCACGCAGGAGCGAATCGCGCGACCTGGGTGGGGCACATCGAGAACGATTCAAGGATCCGGCTGGGCGCAGATACGGCGGTCTACGAACTTCGGGCCGAGCGGGTTTCCGACCAGAGCGAGTTCGATCGGTTCAGCGACCACTACGAGCAGAAATACGGCAGACGGCCGCGCAACGAAAACGTCACAGAAGCCTATCTCTTCAGGCTCGTCCCTCGAGACGCCGGCTGAGTCCTATCGCGGAGTTCAATCGCCGGGGGTTTCGAATTCGTTCATACCCTCGAAGCTCGAGAGTTTGCGCGGTTTTCGCCCGAGCACGAACTCCGGCGGGATCACATCGCGGATGGCGTTGTCTTCGAAGCTGGGCTTTGAGTAGTAGCCGAGGGCGTAGTTACCCATGGTGTAGCCGAGCAGCTCCTGCAGTTCCGGGTCGAGGTTCCTGGCGATATCCGGCGGGCAGGACAGATACTGATTTTCCTCCTGCCGAAGCCAGCCGAGACAGTAGGTGATGTTCATGCCGATGCGTTCTTCGCTGCTCTCGTTTTTTCCGCCGCTGTGCAGCACTGAGCCCGTGTAGAGCAGCACGGATCCTTTCTTCATCTCCGCGAAGGCGAAGTCGTCAGCTTCCGCGCGCTGTTCCCAGGGCCAGTCGACACTGCCAGGCACGACACGGGTGGCGCCGTTTTCCCTGGTGAAATCGGTCATGGCCCAGATCGTATTGAACTGTGGCTCCACGGATCGCGGCAGGTAGCGGCCCCAGGCTTCCCGATCCCGGTGCAACGTCTGATAGCCCTGCTCCGGCAGAATGCGAATCGTCTGGGTGAGGTGTAACTGCACGCGATCGCAGTAGTCGCCGAGAAAGCGCCGCGCGCCTGCTACCACTACTGGATTGGTCACGAAGGCATGGGACGCCCCGGACCGGGCAATGAGTGCGCCGGTTCGCTCCGTGCGCCGGCCTGTGAAGTCATCACGCCCGAGCGCACTCAGATCCATGTAGGGCGCCAGCTCTTCGAGAACCTCATCGACGGCGGCGATCGGCACCAACTCATCGATGATGCAGGCGCCATCACGGATCATGACCGCCTGCAGCGCTTCTTTGTCGCAGTCGGGAGAAAAGTGGGTGAGTTCAGCCATGCAGCGACTCCTTGTCCTATGCGTTGTCCTATGCGATTTCAGTTTGTCTTTCGGGCGTGGCGCACCCGGTTACGCTAGACCGATGCAGCGAGTCGGTCAAAGGTCGAACAGCGTTCAGGAATCGCCGCGCACGGTTTCTGCGAAGGCATCGTCCGCCGGATTGCGTCCCGGGGGGAGTGCCGGCTCCCCCGCCAGGTGTGCATCGATGAACTCAAAGCGGTCCTTACCCCAGTAGATCTCACCGTCGATGACGATCGTCGGCGCGCCGAAGATGCCGCCCGCTAGTGCCCGGTCGGTCACGGCGGCGAGCGCCGTGCGTAACTCGTCGCTTTCGCAGGCGGTTTCGAAGGCATCCCCGCTGACGCCCAGGGATTCGGCGATTTCGCGCAGCCGGGGGTAGTCGGCGATGGTGTGGTCGTTCTCTTCCCAGTAGGCGGCAAAGCAGGCGTCCAGATAGGCGTCTTCCAGGCCGTGCTCACGCAGGGCCAGCGCGCCGCGCAGCACGCGACTGGTTTTGATGGGAAACACTTCCGGCATCCGGAACGGGAGATTGTGCAAAGCCGCCCAGCGCTGCAGGTCCCGGCGCCGATTCGAGAGCTTGGCCCGCGGTTCTTCCATGAGCGCGTAGTTGTGTTGCCGGAAGACGTAGCCGAGGTTGAACGGCTGATAGTGGATCTCGGCCCCATGTTTCGCCGCTATCGGCCGCAGCAGGTGGTAGGCGAAGTAGGTGTTGGTGCTGCCGATGTCCCAGTAAAAATCGATGACTTTGCCCATTCAGGCGTTCGCTCCCGGATCGAAATGAATCGCTGGGGCCGCCGCTGCCTTGCGGAGACAACGGCTGCCGATTGCTCTAGCATTTCTGAAGACGGTCGCGGGAGCAACGTCTTTGGCGCGCCCGGGCACCAACAGAGTACCGCACGAGCAGAGGCAGCAGGTCAGAGGAAGCAGTGTCTGAGTCAGAGCAGGACAGGAGAGCCGGATTTCGCATCTCCGTGGGCCAGTTGCCGGACGCAGTGGCCGAGCGACTGGTCGTTCATGTGATCCACCAGGCACGATCGCGGCGGACGGAGCCGCTGGATTTCAGTTTGTCCGGTGTGCTCGTGGTAGACCCGGAGGCTGCCTTAAGTGTCGGCGATCAGGTGACCGTGCACCTCCGCTTCGACGACCGTTACCTGCTGCTGCCCGGGGCCGTGGTGCGCACGGTCCAGGGCGGAGCAGCCGGCATCCACTTCCCGGATTCTGTCAAGAACGGCGAGTTCGATCCGCCTGACGAGCTGGCCCGGATTCACCGTTCGCTCGAGCAGGCCTGGCTGCAGAGCCGCAGCGGCCGGGCCCGCCGCTGACGCTCAGGCCCGCTCCTCACAGTAAAGGCGCTCAGTACTTCTCTGGCACATAGAGTTCGCTCGGGAGCGTCTGGCGGTCGTATTCGGGGTTGTAGCGTCGTTCCGGCAGCGTCACGGTTTCGTGGGGCACCTCCTCGTAGGGAATGTGATCCAAAAGGTGCGCGATACAGTTGAGGCGGGCTTTCTTCTTGTCGTTCCCCTCAACGATGAACCAGGGCGCCTCGGGAATGTTGGTCCGGGCAAAGGTGACTTCCTTGGCTTTCGTGTACTCCTCCCAGCGCACCCGTGACTCCAGGTCCATGGGCGAAAGCTTCCACTGCTTCAGGGGATCATAGATGCGCATGAGGAATCGCAGCTGCTGTTCCTCATCCGTGATCGAGAACCAGTACTTCACCACGGTGGTCCCGCTGCGCACCAGCATGCGCTCGAATTCCGGCACATCGTTGAGAAACTGTTCTACCTCCGCGGGAGAGGCAAAGCCCATGACCTTCTCGACGCCGGAGCGGTTGTACCAGGAACGGTCGAAAAGCACGATTTCACCGGCCGCCGGCAGGTGTGGCACATAGCGTTGGAAATACCACTGGGTTTTCTCCCGCTCGTTCGGCGCCGGCAGGGCGACCGTGCGGACGATGCGGGGATCCAGGCGCTGGGTGATGCGCTTGATCACGCCGCCTTTCCCCGCCGCATCCCGGCCCTCGAAGATCACCACGATCTTCGCTCCGGTATGCACCACCCATTCCTGCAGCTTGATGAGCTCGGATTGAAGCAGGAGCAGGTTGCGGAAGTACTCCCGGCGCTCCATGCCCGGCGGCCGGGCCTTGCGGTAGATCTTCTTTACTTCCTCAGAGAGATGCGGATCAGACATCTCCAGTTCGTAGTCTTCGTCGAGGCTGTCGGTGAGCTCCGCCTCGAGCCAGTCCCGGGCGGTACCGGCGTCTTCCTCGGCGGCGGGGTCACGAAATGCGTCTTCCTCGGCCATGGTTCATCCTTGCTGATTGTCTGGTGCAGGGCTGCCGTTGGATCAGGCGCCCGCGCTGAGCCGGGGCGCCGGACTCATTCAGAAAATGATGCGGATCAAGATGCCCGGCGTCCAGCGAGCTATGCTGGCCGACCATCGTGGAAAGTCCGGATGTTCCGGCTGGCTCGCCCGGCGGAACCTTGACCGGGTCAGGCCCTTGAGAAACCATGGTCGACCCGCGGCAGCAGCGCGCAGGTAGAGCGGTTGGGGGGACCAGCGGAATTCCAGACAGTTAACGCAATCAGCGTGAGGAGTGCAGGTGAACACAGCGGTGAAGAAGCCGGTCGATAAGGAGGCCCTCAAGCAGAAGTACATGGAGGAGCGCAACAAACGGCTCCGCCCTGATGGCAATGCCCAGTACATCCGCATCGAAAATCAGCTCTCTCATTATCTCGACGACCCTTACGTTCCCGTCAAAGAGCGCGAGCCGAAGCACGATCATGTGACCGTGGCTTTCATCGGCGGCGGTTACGCCGGGCTCGTGACCGGTGCGCGCCTGGTTGAGCAGGGCGTTACGGACGTGCGTATCCTGGAGAAGGGCGGAGACTTCGGCGGCACCTGGTACTGGAACCGTTATCCCGGGGCCATGTGCGATACGGCCTCGTTCATCTACATGCCGCTCCTGGAAGAAACCGGCCACATGCCGACGGAAAAGTACGCCCATGCGCCGGAGATCCTCGAGCACTGTCAGCGTATCGGCAATCAGTACGGCCTCTACGACAACGCGCTCTTTCATACCCAGGTGAAGACCCTGAAGTGGGACGAAACCGAGAAGCTCTGGCGCATCACCACGGATCGCGGGGACGACTTCACGGCTCAGTTCGTGGCCATGGGCACCGGTCCCCTGCACGTGCCGAAACTGCCGGGTGTGCCCGGCATCGAGGACTTCAAAGGCCACTCCTTCCACACGAGCCGCTGGGACTACGATTACACCGGCGGTGATGCGAATGGTGCGCCGCTCGAGAAGCTGAAAGACAAGAAGGTGGCGCTCATTGGCACGGGCGCAACGGCGGTGCAGTGTATTCCGCACCTGGCGAAAGGGGCAGGTACTTTTTACGTCTGCCAGCGCACACCGTCGTCCGTCGACGTGCGGGACAACCGCAAGACGGATCCGGACTGGTTCAAAGAGATCGCCACCCCCGGCTGGCAGCAGCGCTGGATGGAAAACTTCACCCTCAATCAGACCGGTGGCATGGCGGAAGAAGATCTGGTTCAGGACGGCTGGACGGACCTTTCCCGCCGTATCCGCTCGAAGATCATGGAGCTGCCGGAGGAAGATCGCGGCAATCCTCTGAAGATGCTCGAAGCCTACGAAGACTCCGACTTCGAGAAGATGGAGGAGATCCGCGACCGCATCGACTCGGTGGTGCAGGACGAAGACACTGCCTACAAGCTGAAGGCCTGGTACCGGCAACTCTGCAAACGCCCGTGTTTCCACGACGAGTACCTGGACGCCTTCAACGAACCGTCCACCGTTCTGCTCGACACGGACGGCAAAGGCATCGAGCGGATCACCGAGAAAGGCGTGGTCGTTGGCGGCAAAGAGTACGAGGTCGACTGCATCATCTATGGCACCGGCTTCGAAGTCGGCACGGAGCTGGTGGCACGTACCGGATTCGAAACCGTTGGTCGTGATGGCGTCACGCTGACCGATTACTGGGCCGACGGGATGCGCACCAAACACGGCATCAACGTCCATGGCTTCCCGAACGCGTTCTGGGTGCAGCCGACCCAGGGGGCTAACCTGATCTCGAACATTCCACACAACATCGTCGAGTCGGGCATGACCATCGCCATGATGATCAAGCACGCGATCGATGGTGGCCATGAGACCGTTGAAGTCACGAAAGAAGCGGAAGATGCCTGGCTCGAGCTTCTGAAGACCGGTCCGGGGATGATGCTCGGCTCGCCGGACTGCACGCCCGGCTACTACAACAACGAGGGAGGCCCGATCCCCGAATCGGCGGCCCTCAACGTGGGCTACCCGGCCGGTGCGACCGCTTATTTCAAATACATCAAGGAATGGCGGGAGAACGGCGACTTCGACGGTATCGCCTTCGACTGATCGCGAGCCTGCCGCGGCGGTTCAGTTGCCCGAGCGGCTGCGGTATGTTGCCCCTTCAACCACAGGGAGGCTGAAGGGATGTGGATGGGTGGCCTGAGGACTTTATCCGGGGTTGGTGCGCTGATCCTGTGCTTCGCGGCCTGGCCCGCCGTGGCCATGGAAAACGAGCTCGGCTGGACCCTCGACTCTGCGCTCAAGCAGGTTGACCGCCAGAGCAAGGACTTCAAAACGCTGCTGGCCGAGGTGAAGGCGACCTCGGCGGGCCACGATGGCGCCGTGACGGGATCGCTCGCCGGACGCCTCTACATGAACCAGAACGGCGAGATGCGCATCGTAGTCGCCGACGGCGGTGGCCGTGAGGTGCTGGTGACGCGCAGCGAAGTGCAGGAATACGATCCAACCGCAGAGGTCGTGGAACGTTACTCACTGTCGAAGCACAAGAACCGCATGGAGCCTTATGCACGGCTCGGTTTCACGGACACCGGTAAAGACCTGCGCAACGACTTTCTCGTCACGCTGATGGGGGAGGAGATGATCGGCGACGAACGCACGCTGGTGCTGGAGCTGACCCCGAAAAGCGACCGCGAGCGACAGATCGTCAGCACCGTGAAGCTCTGGATCAACGAGGCGAGCTGGATGCCCATGCGCCAGATCATCGAGCACGTCGCCGACCGGGAAACGCTGACCATCGAATACTCGGGCATGGCCCGCAATCTCAATCTCAACCCGGACATCTTCAAGGCCAAGTGGCCCCGGGGAACGAAACGGGTCAGCCGGTGAGCTGATCACAGCCAGGGGAGGGGACCAATGGCTGAGGCGATGGTCGGAAGCGGCAGCTGGTTCGACGCCGACAGGGGCATCCTGGACCGGCGTATCTTTTCAGATCCGGACATCTACGCGCAGGAGCTCGAGCGGGTCTTCGCCCGGGCCTGGAACTTCGTCTGCCACGAAAGTCAGGTTGCGGAGCCTGGCGAGTTTTTCATGAGTTGGATCGGCGAAGACGAGGTGATCGTGGTTCGCGATCGCGCGCGGCAGATCCGGGTGCTGTTGAACAGCTGCCCGCATCGCGGCAATACGGTCTGCCGGGCGGAGCAGGGTAAGGCAGCGAGCTTCCTCTGTTCCTACCATGGCTGGAACTTCGATCTCGACGGTTCTCTCGTTGGCATGCCCGGCGAAGACACTTTTTACCGGAACGACATCGACAAGGCTGCCTGGGGACTGGGCCAGGCGGCGCAGGTCGCCGTTTACCGGGGCTTTGTGTTTGCGACCATGGATCCGGCGGCGCCGCCCCTCGAGGATTATCTCGGCTGGGTGGGAAGACTCGGGATCGACATGATCGCCTCGCAGGGCGACATGGTTGCCCTCGATGGCGTGATGAAAAATCGCCTGAAGTGCAACTGGAAAATTGCCGTCGACAACCTCTACGACTGGTATCACGTGAAAGTCAGCCATGGCACCGCCATGCGCGTAGGTTTTCTTTCGGAAGCCTCCATGGCTCCAAACGATCAGATGGTGATTCTCGGCGAGTACGGCCATGGGATTGGCGGCCCCGGCCTGTCCGAGCGACAACAGGCTGAATTCGACGAACGTATGGCCAGCGGCGGGGGTATACCGCAGTGGTATGACATTCAGGCCGGCCGACGTCTCGATCCTGCCATCCGCGAACAGCTGGGCCCGGTAGGCACCCGCGCGCTTGGCCATCCGAACATCTTCCCGAACCTCTGGGTGGCACTCACTCGCCAGGTCTGTCTGCGCATTCCTCGGGGGCCGCTGGAAACGGAGCTCTGGTGGTTCACCTTCCTGCCGAAGGACGCAACGGAGCAGGAGCGCAGGACAACGGTGTTCATGGCGAACCATGTCTTTGGACCGGCCGGACTCCTCGAGCAGGATGATGGGGAGAACTGGAGCCATTCGACCCGAGGTGCCACTGGTGCAGTGACCCGACGGCGTCCGATCAATCTCGGCATGGGCCGTGGTCATGATTCAGTGACCGTGCACCCATCCGGTCAATCGAGTATTGAAACCGTCGTGAATGAGCACGGTCAGCGCTGGACCTATCAGTCCTGGCAGGAGTGGATGCGGGCGGAGAGCTGGGAAGCGCTGGAAGCCAGCCATTCACGGCCGCCGGAAGGAACGGTCTGATGACGGCCTTTGCGGACCTCACGCGCCACGAACAGATGCTGCTCACCTATGAGGCCGAGCAGTTTCTCTATGCGGAGGCTGCGCTCCTCGATGGCCGACGCCTCGATGAATGGCTCGGGCTGCTCACGGAAGACATTCACTACTGGATGCCCATTCGGCGAACGACCACGGCCAGAGAAGTGGATCGTGAGTTCACGGAACCCGGCGGCATGGCTTTTTTCGACGACGACAAGTCCACGCTCGCCATGCGTGTGCAGCGTCTATCCGTCGGGCGAGCCTGGGCGGAAGACCCGCCATCGCGAACCCGCCGGCTGATCAGCAACGTGCAGATCACCGGCACGGAGGGGGATGAGATCGCAACCACCTGCAACTTCCAGCTCTACCGCACGCGCCTCGCCTCGGAGGAAGACAGCTGGATCGGCCGCCGGGAAGACCTGCTTCGCCGGGTCGACGGTGAGCTCAAACTCGCACGTCGGCATATCTATCTGGAGCAGACCGTCATCCTTGCGCAGAACATGAGTAACCTCTTCTGATGGGGCGTCTCGACGGTCAGGTTGCCATCGTCACCGGCGGCGCGTCCGGGCTCGGCGCCGCAATCGTCGACCGCCTGGTCAGAGAAGGAGCCCGTGTCGGCGTTCTCGATCGATCGGAAGCGGGCTGCGACGCGTTGACCGCCGCCCATGGCGAGCAGGTCACCTGTCTCGCAGGCGACGTCCGCCGCTTTGAGGACAATGCGGCGATTGTTGCCAGAACCGTTGAAGCCTTCGGAGCGCTGGATGTCGCCATCGGCAATGCCGGCATCTGGGACTACAACGTGACGCTCGTGGACCTCCCTGCCGATCGACTCACGGAAACCTTCGATGAGCTCTTTCACATCAACGTGCTCGGCTATCTGATGCTGGCGAAAGCCGCGGTCAAGGCGTTGGTGGCGAGTCGCGGCAGCATGGTCTTTACCGTTTCCAATGCAGGCTTTCTGCCCGCCGGCGGTGGGCCGCTGTACACAGGCACCAAACACGCGGTGGTTGGCCTCATCCGCCAGCTGGCCTACGAGCTTGCGCCGCATGTGCGCGTCAACGGCGTTGCTCCGGGGCCCATCGCAACGCAGCTGAAGGGCCCGGAAAGCCTGGGCATGGGCGAACGACGCTTTCCCGGCGATCGCATCGCGCAGAACGCGCCGGATTTTGTTCCCGTGGGGCAGATGCCGACGCCGGAAGACTATGCAGGCGCCTACGTGTTCTTCGCGAGCCGGGAAGACAACGTGCCAGCCACGGGGACGGTGTTGAATCACGACGGGGGCTTTGCGGTACGTGGCATCGGCGCGGTGCCGCGGGGTGGCGATGGCCTGATGGCCCAACTCGGTCTGGAGGATTGAAGCGTCGATGATTTTCACGGGCGATGAGACGCCCCGTTTTCAGGACGAGCTGTCGGACCCGGTGGACGTCGCCATCGTGGGCGGTGGCGTAGCCGGCGTCAGCGCCGCCTGGTCACTGGCAACGAACGACTACAGCGTGGCCATCATCGAGAAAGGTCGCGTCGCCTGCGAACAGTCGAGCCGCAACTGGGGGTGGATCCGCCAGCAGGGCAGGGACGCCGACGAACTTCCGATCATGATGGATTCCATCCGGCGCTGGGAGGAGATCGACGCCACCGTTGGAGAAGGGATCGGCTTCCAGCGCACGGGCATTCTGTATCTGGCGAGTTCGGAGGCCGAGCTCGAATCCTATGAGCGGTGGCTGGACGTTGCCCGTCCCTACCAGCTCGATACGCGCCTGGTAACGGCAGCGGAAGTCAACGCGATGATCGGCGGCAACAGCGCCAACTGGATCGGAGGCATGTATACGGCCAGCGATGGACGGGGTGAGCCCTTTACCGCCGTTCCAGCGATGGCTGACTGGCTTCGTGCGAACGGCAAGGTCCGGATTCGAGAGGGTTGTGCGGCGCGCTGCCTCGACCTCCAGGGCGGGCAGGTAAAAGGTGTCTGGACCGAACAGGGTCTGGTGCGGGCCGACGCGGTGCTCATCGCCGGTGGTGCCTGGTCCTCGACGTTCCTGCGCAACCACGACATTCCCCTGCCGCAGTTGACCGTTCGGTCGACGGTCGCCCGCACGGATCCGGTCGATGAGTTTTATGCCGGTGGTGCGGGTGACGGACAGTTTGCCTTCCGGCGCCGGAACGATGGCGGTTACACCATCGCTCCGGGAGGCTTCAGCGAGCACTTCGTCGGTATCGACAGTCTCCTGAACTTTCGCCTCTGGACGCCGGTGTTGAAGGAGAGCTTCAAGTCCGTGAAGTTGAACTTCGGGGGCGATCTGTTCGGGCGCCTCCTTCCGCAGCGGCATTGGTCAAAGGACGAGATCTCGCCTTTCGAGAAGACGCGGGTTTTGAACCCGCCGCCGTCCGAACCGGCGCTCGATCACATGCGCAGGCAGCTGCAGGCGGCGTTGCCCCCGCTGGCCGATAAGCCTTTTGTGGAAAGCTGGGCCGGCTTCATCGACGTGATGCCGGACGTGGTTCCAGTCATGGATGCCATCGAGTCCCATCCCGGGCTTTTTCTCAGCACAGGCTACAGCGGCCACGGCTTCGGTTTTGGGCCTGGAGCGGGCAACGTCGTGGCCAACCGGATCATGGGCCGCGACAGCGGTTTCAACCTGGACCGGTTCCGTTACGGCCGCTTTTTCGATGGCACGGCAATGCGCCCCGGGCCGGGGTTGTAGGGGAAGTGCTCAATCCCGAGCAAATCCATGGACACTGACAGATGACAAGCAATCCAACCGGCATGATCGTCGCGGCGCAGCCGGAAGCCGCTGAGGCCGGAGCGCGGGTATTGATGCGTGGCGGTAGTGCGGTGGACGCAGCCATGACCGCGGCGCTGGTTCAGGGGGTCGTCGACCCGCAGATGACGGGGATCGCCGGCTTCGGCAGCTGTCAGCTCTATCTGCCGTGCCGCGGTGTGCACACCTGCATCGATTTCCATGGCAAAACACCGCTCGCGGCAACACCGGACATGTGGGTCGATCGCCTGGAAGCCGAGACCCGCGACGGCTTCGGCTTTGTGTTGACCGGTAATGTGAACGATGTGGGTTATCAGGCCATCACGACCCCCGGCAGCCTCATGGCCTATGGTCAGGCCATCGACGAGTTCGGCACCTTTGACTGGGCGGACGTCTGCGCACCGGCCATTCAGTGGGCTCGAGAGGGGTTTCTCATCCGCCCGCAGGTCCACGCCTGGTGGACCTCCGGAGCAATCCTGGGGCGGGTGGATGTGACCGATCGTCTGGGCCTCACGGCCTCGGGGCGCCAGCTGTACTTCAGAGAAGACGGCAGCCTGAAGCGCATGGGCGACCATTTCGTAAATCCTGATCTGGCGGACACGCTGACCCGCATCGCCAGTCAGGGTTATGAAACCTTCTATACGGGGGAGATCGCAGAAGAGATCGATGCGGACATGCGGGCGAACGGCTGACTCCTTTCCCGGGAAGATCTCGCCGCCTACCAGACCACCCGAACCGATCCTTTGCGCGGCAGCTACCGGGACCACGCCATAGCCACCAACCACCCTCCCGGCGGCGGCATCATGCTGCTGCAGATGTTGAACATCCTGGAGAACTTCAAGCTGAGTGAGCTTGGCCACAACAGCACCGAGTACATCCGGGTCGTCTGTGAAACCATGCGAGCGGCCACGGCTGATAAGGAAGCGCACGTAGGGGACCCGAACTTCGTCGAGGTGCCGCTCGCGCACCTCAACGACAAGGGCTACGCCGCCGAACTGGCAGAGCGCATCAGTGCCGGTGAACGGATGCAGGTTGATCGCTTCACGCCGGAGTCCAGAGACACGACGCACGTAGCCGTGATCGATAAAGACGGCAACTGCGTCACGATGACGCACTCCCTCGGTATGCCTTCCGGTGTCATCACCCCGGGTCTCGGCTTCATGTACAACGGCTGCATGGGTGTCTTCGATCCCCGACCCGGGAGAGCAGGGTCTATAGCCCCAGGTAAGAGCCGATTCAGCTCGCTTTGCCCGACCATTGTGTTTGCTGACGACTCACCGAAGATCGTGCTCGGCGCGCCCGGCGGTACGCAGATTGCCATGGGGGTGCTGCATACCCTGCTCAATATGATCGATTTCCGTATGCCGGTGCTGGATGCGGTTTCCGCACCGCGTTTTTCGGCCACCAGCAACGCCATCGACATCACCAATCGGATTCCGGACTATCTGGTGGAGCCCTTGCGGGCTTCCGGTTACGACGTCATCCGTTCGCCCGCCTCCTTCGGTATCGCCGCGGTGCACGCCATCGAGCGTACGGCAGCGGGGCTCCGCGGTGCGGCGGACCCGGGTCTCGATGGCGTGGCGCTTGCCGTCTAGGAACGGGTAGAGCACCCTGCGTTGATAAACACACGATCGCTGGAGGAAGCAGAAGACCTTGAACGTTTTAGTCGTAGGCTTCGGACTGATCTGCTTTGCGGTGGGCATTGCCAGTCTGCGCCGGGCCCATGCCATTCTCTCTGTAGGCACGAAGGTCGAAGCACAGGTAGTCGCCATCGAAGAAACGGTGATTGGCCCGACCCAGGGCGGCTTCGCCTCGAAGGCTTTCCACGCCATCTACAGCTATACCGATCAGGCTGGCACCGAACACCGCATCCCCGGCAGTCGGAAATCCACCCGTAAGGAGGACTTCACGCTCGGCGTGCGGAAGACAGTGGTCTACGACCCCGAGTCTCCGGCTGAAGTGGTGGAAGCCGGGGCCCGGCAATATGTCGGTGGCGGGCTTTATCTTCTCGGCGCGCTGGTGCTGGTGGCCGTCGGGATGTCGGGGTCGCTCACGGCCTGAACGGCAGCGCCGATCAGTTCAGCAGTCCGAGGGCGTCATGATCCAGGGCGCTGTGTACCGCATTGGTGAAGAGAAAGGACCAGACGCGATCCGTCATGCCAGGCACCGTGTGCATGCCGACTGCGATGATCACGGTCAGCAGCAGGCACTGGCGATAGCGGTCTCTCACTTCGTTTTCGCTCACAGAGTGGCCATGGGCTGAAGCCTGCTCGGCATAGCAGAGAAAAAGGGATGCTTCGTACTCCGCTGAGAAGAATCTCGGCAGGTTCATGGCCAACGCATGCGCCAGATCGACCTCCCCAGGCCCCATCACCGCCAGGGCCCAGTCGATCAACAGCGCGCCTTCGTCGTCATACATGGCGTTGTCGAAGTGGGCATCGCCATGCACGAGGGTTTCATCACCAGTGAGCAGGGTGCGAACCATCGGGATGTTGTCGCGGATCTTTCTGACCAGTTCATAGCTGCGCGCCGGAAAGCGGTCATCGTCCACCGCATGGAGGAACGCATCGAGCACCCCAGCCACCTGGTCGCCCCCGTCGGTAATGTGCACATCCCCGTCGACGTTCCTGAACAGGTCGGCCAACGGTAGCGCCCGCGCCTGGGCATGGGTCCGCGCCAGGGCTGAAACGAACTTTTCGATGTAGGGGCGTGGCGCGGGGTGCACGGGTATGGTCTGATGGCTGGCAGTCAGGTTCTCGAAGAGGATCCACGGCATTTCGGCGGTCTCGTCGCCAGCCAGGTAGGTTGGGGCAACCGGGGTCGGCAGGCGCTTCAACACATCCCGATTAACGAGTAGCTCCTTGCGCAGACCGGGTGCAAAGTCCGATCCGCCGGCCTGCTTGAAGAGCATGGTTGCCGCATCACCTCTGCGCACGCTGGCCACGAAGCTGTGCGGCAGGGTGACCAGGGTGTTCACCTCGATAGAAGCGTCGGATGGATCCCATTGCAGAGCCGCACAGACCCGATCTCTGGCGTTCGGACTCATGGTAAGCCGTCGATTTCTATGGGACTTGGGGGCAGACCAGAAGTCAGGAGGCCCTTCAGCCCCTCGGCAATGCGCAGGGGTTCGACGTTGATACCCGACTCGAACAACTCAGCGGCCGGCCACCAACGAAACTCCTGAAGCCACGCCATCTCCCGTTCCGACAGATCCGTCGGCAGCGCATCGAATCGCGGTGCGTGGACGAGGAAGTAGCGCTGGTCGAGCTCCAGGTTCATTGCCTCCACAAAGGTGTTCCGGTGCCAGGCCTCACCGACGATCTGGAAGTCCGTGGCTCCGGTTTCTTCGTAGATCTCCCGGGCGAGAGCTTCTTCGACGGTCTCGCCGGCTTCGATCCCTCCCCCGGGCAGAATCCACAGCGCCTCCTCCAACCAGGGAAACGCCATACGCATGAGGAGTACCTCCTGCTCTGGGTTCAGGATGATTGCCCGGGCGGCTTTTCGGACTGACTCGGTCATCGCTTGCTTGACGGCTCGCTGGCGGTCCACAGTGTGACATCAATGGGGATTGGCGTCTGATTCTGTGACCATGATCGAGCTGCGACCGGCAACCGCTGAAGATGCCCCAGCCATGGCTCGCGCCATTGTCGATAGCTGGTTTGCCGCCCATGCCAGTCTCGCTCGACGGCGGTCTCGTTGCACGCGCGCCAGACTGCCCGCCATGCTCCTGGTCGTCTGGGTGCTGGGCGGCTGTGGAGAACCGGATCCCGTTCGCCTGCCGCTGTCTGCCTTGAGAGCCTCCCAGGTGGAGTACGACGGGCGTCTGGTCGTCGTCAGCGGTACCGTGCGCAGCTTCGAGGAGCCACGTCACTTCTGGATAGAAAACAGGTCGCTGGATCGGGTCGCGTTGGAAGGCGCGGCGGGACTCGAGGAGCTCGTCGGCCAGCGGGTGGAGGTGAGCGGCCGGTTTGTGTACGACCCGGATGCCGGCCGGCGTATCGAGGTGCTCACTCTCAAGCCGTTGCCCTAACGTCGTGCACCAGGCTGGCGTGTTGTGCCTAATGCTGAGAAGCTCCCGGCTCGTCCTCAACGGTGAGCAGCGCCATGGATCTGGACAGCTATCTCGAGCGTATCCGCTACAAGGGCCCGGTCCGACCCGATCTGGACTGCCTGCGAGCCGTTCACCGGCACCATGTGCAGGCGATCCCCTATGAGGATCTGGACGTGCAACTCGGGCGATCCCTCGATCTCGATCCGGAACGCATTCGCCGCAAACTGATCATCGAGCGGCGCGGCGGCTGGTGTTACGAGATGAACGGGTTGCTTGGCTGGGCACTGGAGGAAATCGGCTTCGAGGTGACCCGGATGACGGGTGGTGTGCTGCGCAGCGAGCGGGGAGACGATGCCTATGGCAATCACCTCGTGCTCCGCGTCGACCTCGACGGGGCGAGCTGGATTGCTGATGCCGGCCTGGGCGACGCTCTGCAGGAGCCGATACCCCTTCAGCAGGGGGAGCATCGCCAGAATGGCCGGAGCTACACGCTCAGGCAGCTCGATGCAGACACCTGGCGCCTGGAGAACCACCCGGGTCGTCTGCCGCCCACCATGGACTTCATCAACCGGCCTGCCGACGAAGGCCTTTTCGAACGCACCTGTTCAGATCTGCAGGTCAACGAGGATTCCATGTTCGTGCAGAATCTCATCTGCTTCCGCTGTCGTCCGGATGGGGGCGTGGACATGCTGCTTGGCCGGGTGCATGCGAACTTTACGGAAGGCGAGCCGCGGAAAACGCTGATTCAGAATTCGCGTGAGTTTGCGCAGGTGCTGGATGAAGTGTTCGGATTGGAGGAGCCCGAGCTCGACGCCCTTTGGGAGAGAGTCTCGATGCGCCACGAGGCGCTGTTCGGAAACAAAGCGATAGACGCCGTCGACCTCATCCCCGGCTGAGCGCTTTCATGCCCGCTGTCTCATCCATGCGTTCTCATCCATGCTTTCTTGTCCATGCCATAGGAATGTCCGCCTCGAGGCTGCCGTCGAGGTTTCTGATCCGTCCTTCGAACCGTCCCTCCTGCTGAAACCCGAGGGTCTCGTAAAAGGCGATGGCCTTTGAATTGGACTCGCGCGCGATGAGTTCGACGCGCAGCACCTCTTTTCTCTGGCCGACGTGCGCCATGAAGGCTTCGAACAGGCGCCGACCGACCCCCTGACCCTGATACCCGGGATGAACGGCAATCGTCAGTTCCGACCAGACGTGGGCGAAGCAGAACAGGTCGGAAGGGTAGGCATGGATTTCTCCAGCAAGCTGGCGATCGACGCTCGCGACCAGCGACAGTCCCCTTGTCTGGGCTTTGCGCAGGAAGGCGCTGACGTATTCCGGCACCACTTCGTTCTCCAGGCGGGCGAGTCCGCCAGGGACGGACGCCACGCGTTTGTAGAGATCGAAGACCGCCGGTTCGTCTACTGTCGAGCTTTCTCGGATGTCCATGGCCGCCGATCATAAGGGCTTGCGGAAGTACTGCCACCGGCGCCGGATCCCCGAGCGGCGCCCATTCCCGGTACCCATCCCGCCTGTGTCTTGATGCCTGCAACTCATTTACATGCAGGCTTGACTGTATGTTTGTTGCGACGCAAAATCCGCGCTCATGAGCATCGAGACCCTCGACCGTCCCCCCGTCCGGGCGCGGCGCAGCCAGGAATCCCGCAGCGCGGCGACGCAGGCTGCCCTGCTGGACGCCACCATCGAATCCCTCATCGAGGTGGGATGGGCGGCCATGAGCACCACGGATGTGGTCTCGCGAGCTGGCGTGAGTCGCGGGGCGCAGGTGCACCACTATCCGCGTAAGGTTGATCTCGTAGAGGCGGCCATGCAGCGGCTGCAGCTGAAAACCCGGGAAGAAGTTAAAGGCTCGGTTGCCGGGCTGGCGCCGGATGTCGATAAGGGCGAGGTCGCGCTGGCCCTGCTCTGGGGTGCGTTCCGCAGCGATCTGTTTTTCGCGATGCTCGAGCTCATGGTGGCTGCCCGCACAGACGAGTCTCTGAAACCGGGCCTCAGGGCCCTGCAGCTCGACGTCAACGAAACCGTGCAGTCGGTGTGCGTCGACCTCTACGGTCCCGGCGCCGAAGCCTGCCGCCCGCTTCAGCAGGCCATCGATCTGTCCTTCACCTTCATGCACGGCCTCGGCAGCTCGGCGATTCTCAACGATGAGGACTGGCAGGAAAGCCAGCTCAACAGCTGGAAGCAGCTGGTCAGACCCTTTCTCGATCAGGCGGCGGAGGAACTCCGCCCCTGAGCAGCACAACGAATTCTCATGGTTCCGCCGCGCGGAACCCGAACACACCCAGGACCCAGCGGAAGCGCTGACAGGACCCGTAGTAACGCAAGGAGTGAGCAGTGGCCACCATCGCCCAGGACATTCAGAAAAAGGACGCCGTTGAAGACAAGCCCGTCATCGACGTGCCCACCGATGAGATCGATTTCAGCACGCCGATCCCGGCAGCGGCCGATGTGCCGCTCGAGGAGATCAACATGGCCAATGCCCGGCTGTTTGCCGAGGATCGTTGCCACGAGTACTTCGATCGGCTCCGGGCAGAAGATCCCGTGCACCTGAACGACAGCGACTTCACCGGCCGTTTCTGGTCCCTCACGCGCTACGACGACATCAAAGTCGTGGATATGAATGATGGCGATTTCTCGTCGGAGCCTGGCATCGTGCTCGGCCCGCGAATCGACGCGCGGCTCTCCGACGACAACCTCTCTGCGCTGAATCTCCCCATGTTCATCAGCATGGACGATCCGGAACACACGGCAGAACGGCGCACCGTGGCACCCATTGTCGGGCCCAAGAGCCTCCTGGCCATGGAGCCGGTGATCCGCGAGCGGGCTATCGACATCCTTGAAAACCTCCCGGTTGGCGAGACCTTTGACTGGGTGGACAACGTGTCCATCGAGCTCACCACCCGGATGCTGGCCACGCTCTTCGACTTCCCGTACGAAGATCGACGCAAGCTCACCTGGTGGTCCGACGTTGCAACGGCAGCGCCCGGCTCCGGCATCATCGAGGGCGAGGACGAGCGTCGCGAGATCATGATCGAGTGTGTCACCTACTTCGCCAGGCTCTGGGAAGAACGTAAGGAAAACCCGGGCCACGACCTCATTTCCATGCTCGTGCACGGTGAGCACACGAAAGATCGCAGCGCCTTCGAGCACCTCGGCAACCTGCTGCTGCTCATTGTCGGCGGCAACGACACCACCCGAAACTCCATTTCCGGCGGTGTGCTCGCCTTGAATCGCTTTCCCGCCGAATACGACAAGCTGCGCGCCGACCTTTCGCTGATCCCGAACATGGTCGCGGAGATCATCCGCTGGCAGACCCCCCTGGCCTATATGCGCCGCACGGCCAATGAGGATTGCGAGATCCGCGGCCGGCAGATCAAAGCGGGCGAGCAGGTGCTCATGTGGTACGCAGCCGGTAACCGGGATCCGGAAGTGTTCGACCGGCCCCACGAGTTCATCATCGACCGTAAGAATGCGCGCCAGCACCTCTCCTTCGGTTTTGGCGTGCATCGTTGCATGGGTAACCGCCTGGCGGAGATGCAGCTCAGGATCATCTGGGAAGAGATCATGGCCCGCTTCGAGAAGGTCGAAGTGGTCGGTGAGCCGAAGCGCCCGCTGTCCAGCTTCGTGCGGGGTTACACGGAATTGCCGGTGGTCCTCCACGCCAAGTAAGCTCGACCCTGGTCCTGGTGATCGGGGGAGCGGTCAGTGAGCGAGGCTCAGGCAAAGGTAGGCGCAAACACAGGGTCGCAGGAAGCGGGGCCCGGTCGCGGGCCCGACGAGGCTCTGGACCACGAAGTGATCATCATCGGTGCCGGCGTGTGCGGTATCTACATGCTGCACCGCATGCTCGAACAGGGAGTAAAGGCGACGGTGCTCGAGGCCGGCGAAGGCCCGGGCGGTACCTGGTACTGGAACCGCTATCCAGGCGCCCGTTTCGATTCGGAGTCCTACAGCTACGGCTACTCCTTCAACGAGGAGATCCTTGCGGAATGGGACTGGTCGGAGCACTTCGCCGCTCAGCCGGAAACGCTCAGCTATCTCGAGTTCGTGGTCCAGAAACTCGGGCTCAGCGAGCACATGCGCTTTGGCTGCAAGGTCACTGCCGCAACTTTCGACGACGCCTCAAACACCTGGCTCATAGTCACGGACGGCGGCGAACGTCTCCGCTGCCGTTTTCTCATCACGGCCATCGGCATGTTGAGCGCTGCGACTCTGCCACGCATAGAGGGTCGCGAGGACTTCCAGGGTCAGGCCTTCCACACCTATTACTGGCCGAAGGAGCCTGTGGGGCTCGCCGGTAAGCGGGTGGCCGTGATCGGGACCGGTGCCACCGGGGTGCAGGTGATCGCGGAGATTGCGGACAAAGTCGGCGACCTCACGGTTTACCAGCGTCGCCCGAACTGGTGCGCACCCTTGAACAACGCGCCCATTTCCAAGGCGGAGATGGAAGAGATACGCACCCGCTATCCCGAGATCTTCGCCCAGTGTGAGAACACGCCCGGGAGCTTCCTCCATGGTCCGGACTACCGGCACTTCGACGAGGTCTCCGAAGACGATCGCCTGGCGTTCTGGAACGCGCTTTATGCGGGCCGGGGTTTCGGCGTCTGGCTCGGAAACTTCCGCGATGTGCTTGTGGAGGAGGGACCGAACACGGCTTATTCGGCTTTCATCGCCGACAAGATCCGGGAGCGCGTGCACGATCCCGAAATCGCCGAGAAGCTGATCCCGAAAGACCATGGCTTCGGTACCCGACGGGTGCCCATGGAGACTCGCTACTACGAAGCGTACAACCGCGACAATGTGCACCTGGTGGATGTGAACGAGACACCCATCCAGCGGATCACGCCGCGCGGCATCGAAACCAGCGACGGGGAACGTCCCTTCGACCTGATCATCTACGCAACGGGCTTTGACGCCATCACGGGTGCTTTTGATCGGATCGACATCACCGGCGCCGGGGGCGAGAAACTCGCAGACAAGTGGCGCGACGGCCCTCTGACCTATCTCGGCCTCATGACTGCGGGATTTCCCAACCTCCTGACGCTGGCAGGCCCGCAGGGCGCCTCCGTCTCCTCGAACTTTCCGCCGAACATCGAGGTGGGCGTGAACTGGGCCGCGGATCTCATCGAGCACCTGCGGAGCAGCCGGGCGACGAGAGTGGAAGCCACCAGAGCCGCCGAAGAGAGCTGGGTTGGTGAGATCATGGACTCCTACGACGGTGCCATGCTCACGCAGACCAAAAGCTGGTTCACGGGCTATAACTCCAACGTCGACGGCCACGACAAGCTTCGCTACATGATCTACCTCGGCGGGGCACCCGCCTACCGGCAGCGCCTGGCGGAGATGATCGCCGGTGGCTACGAGGGTCTCAGCATCCGCTGAGGTCCGCCGACCTTCCCGCGAAGCCCCGAATCATGGGGGCTGCAGCCTCCCCGTGGCGGGGGCTGTTGCCCGTCGCCTATTCGTGTTTAATTGTTCGTCAGACCCCGGATGCGCATTCTCACCCAGCCAGCGACAGAGCCTCCTGGCAGGGCGCTGGTGGATGCAGGAAAGGAACCCGGGGCAGGTGGTTCGAAGGTCAGCAGGGAAGGAAAACAGGCAGGGCAATGGCAGAAAGTAAGCTCGAACAGAATGACGCCGCCGTAGCCGATGAGGCAACGGCAAAAGTCGAGAATATAGCGAACGCAGGTCGCAGCGGACGCGCCGAAGAAGCGCCCGGCGATCGGGATCCGGCGTCGGACACCGCCCGTGATCGGGCCCGGCTCAAACAGATGGCATTCTGGCACGGCACCGGTGTCGTTGCCGCCTTCACGCTCTTTGGTGCCGCCCACAGCTGGGCAATGCTGAGTGGCTGGTCGCTTGCGGTCGTTGTCTCCGTGGCAGCGGCCGTTGTTGCAGGTATGGCGCTGTCTTCGCTCTTTCACGAATGGGGCCATTTCAGCGGCGCGCGTCTCTCCGGTGCCGTGTCCCCGGTGTTGAAGAAACCACACAAGCTCTTCTTCATGTTCCGTTTCGACATGGCGGCGAACTCGGTCCGTCAGGCGCTGTGGATGAGCTGGGGTGGGCTCACCGGCAGCTGGGGACTTGTGCTGCTCGTTGCCCTGCTGGTGCCCATGGACTCCTGGGCCAGTGCCGCGCTCCTGGCGACCGTGTTGGGCCGGGCAGTGAACGCGAGCACTTTCGAGGTGCCGGTCATTCTGCGCACGCGGCGCTCCGGTGAGTTCGAGCAGGAACTGAACGCGCAGCTCAACGGCCCGGGCATCGTCCAGGTGCCGGGACTCATCGCCGGGCTCGCCGCCCTGGCGGTGCTCACCTGAAGCTTCCGGGAGGATCGTCATGCGTTTAAGCGAGCAGGACGCTTCGTTTCTCTACGGGGAGACCGCCAGCGGGCCGCTGCATACGGCCTCGATTTTTGTTGTCGACGGCGATCTCGCCTATGAAACGGTGCTCGAGCACTTCCGCGCACGGATGCATCTGGTGCCCCGCTACCGGCAGAAGCTTGCCTTCGTGCCTTTCAATCTGGGTCATCCCAAGTGGGTAGACGACCCGAATTTCGCGGTCGAAAACCATGTGAAACCTTTCTCGGTGACGCCGGGCTCCACACTGGAAGAAGCCGCAGATGAGATTCTCGAGCTGAACGGCAAGCTCCTCGATCGCAATCAGCCGCTCTGGGCCTGTTACGTGGTGGACGGTGTGCCGGGCAAAACCCTGCTGTTGCAGCAGGTGCATCACGCCATGATCGACGGGGTTTCAGGCATCGACCTGACCATGATTCTCATGGACCTGGAGCCCGAGGTGGCGCCTCCGCCACCGCCGGAACAGCCTTGGGTGCCGGAACCCGAACCTTCGCCCCTGGAGCTCATTGCGGAAGCGGTGCGGGAAAACGCCGAGACCTTTGGGGAAGAGATTCAGCGCCCTCTGCCCACGGACGAAGCGTCCCGTGGGCTCCTCGCCAACGCCACTCGGGCCATGTCCCGCTTCTTTTCGAATCCGGCGATTCTCGCGCCCTGGAATGCCGGTCTGGTAGGTCCGAAGCGCAAGATGCGCTGGAGCATTCACCCGTTCTCGGAGTTCCGGGAAATCCGGCGGGCTTTCGGCGGCACCATCAACGACGTGGTCCTTGCCGTGATCAGCGAAGCGGCCGCCCGTTACCTGCGTGATCATGACGAGGATACGGACGGTAAACACCTGCGCATCATGTGTCCTGTAAGCGTGCGCACAGAGGACGAACAGGGAGCGCTCGGCAACCGGGTATCCGGCATCTTCCCGACCTTGCCCGCCTGGCCCATGGAGGCGGAAGCACGGTACAGCGCCGTGCTCACGGAAACGAACGCCATCAAGGAGAATCAGGAAGCGCAGGCGCTGACGCTCATGAACGAGTCGTCAATGAGCATGCCGGCGGCGCTCATGGCGCCGACCCTGCTCGTGGGCACCTCTTTCGATCCCACGGCCTTTGCCGCGCGGCATCCGGGGCCCGTGTTGCCGAAGCTGGGCCCCCGGCCACCGTATTTCGGTTTCAACTTCACCTGCACAAACGTGCCCGGAGTGCAGGTCCCGCTCTACATCGCCGGCCACAAGCTCGAAAAATTCCTCGGCATCCTCATGCTGGGTGGCCCCCTCGGCTATGGCGTTGCCATCGTCAGCTACAACCAGCAGATGATGTTCGGGATGATCGCGGAAACGCGCCTGATGCCCGACCTCGAACGGATGGTGGCCGCCATGGAAGATGCCTTCTCGGAGCTCCTCGAGGCTGCCCGGGCGAAAAATGGCCCAGCGGCCACCCCACCGGCGGAAATCGAGGCACCCAGGGTGCCGGACGCTGAAAGCGCGGAGACGCCGAAAGGCAAGAAAACCTCCAAGAAGGCCGCTGGCAGCGGGAAGGGAAAGAGCGCTGCAGGAAAAGCAAAGGGCGCGACGAAAGGAAAGGCTGCGGTAAAGAAGCAGGCCGCCGCCAAGACAAAAACCGCTGCAAAAAGTAAAGCCGCGGTAAAACCCAAGGCCACGCCTGACACAGATGCAGATGCGCCGACAGACAAGGAGTCCAGCAATGGCTGAAGCCGCCGTCGACTATCCGAAAGAATCCGTGCTGCCCGATGGGGGCTCTGTAGAAATTCGTCTCATGTCCGGCGCCGACCGCGCCGCCATGCTCGCCTTCGCCGGCGGCCTCCCGGAAGCGGACCTGCTGTTTCTCCGGGTCGATCTCACGGAGCCGGCCGTCATCGATGAGTGGATCGTCAACCTCGAGCGCGGTGATTCGACCTCTCTGGTGGCCTACGCCAGCGAAGAGCTGGTGGGTTATGCGACCGTACACCGGAACCCGGCCCGCTGGACCCGGCGCGTTGGGGAGATCCGGGTAAATGTGAGTCCTGCGTTTCGAACCCGCGGTCTCGGCCGCACCCTGACGGCGCAGATTTTCGATCTGGCCCGATCCCTCGGTCTGCGCAAGCTCATGGCGAACATGACCACCGATCAGCCCGGCGCGCAGGCAGCATTCCGGCGTCTTGGTTTCGTACCGGAAGCGCTGCTCGCCGACTACGTGGAAGACCGCAACGGTGTCTCCCGGGATCTCGTCATCATGTCCTTCGACATCGACGGCCATTCCGATCAGGCAGCGGAGACGCTCAAGCTCTAGTCATGTGCATTCTCGACCCGGGCGGAGTGCCTGAATGAATATCGAGGTGCTCGCGGCCTGGGGCGAGTTTCTCGGCGGCATCAGCGGTCTGATCGCTGCCGTGGCCGTTGTCGGCTCGCTGATGTTCGTAGGCGTGCAGCTCCGAGCCTCCGTCAAACAATCCCGGGTAGACAGCTACACGCAAATCACCGAGCTCTGGACCAACTTCACCAGCGCGACGGCGGCAGACAAGGAATCCTGGGACATCTGGTATCGGGGCACCCACGACTACGCGGGCCTGGCTGCCAATGAAAAGGCCCGCTTCGGCTTTCTCATTTCCATGTACTTCGGCATTCTCGACTGCATTATGGTGCACGAGGATCTCGGCGTGTGGGTGAGTCCGGAAACCTACGAACGTGTCACCGATCAGGCCTATGCTGTGTTCCGCATGCCGGGTGTTCAAGCCTGGTGGCAGGAAAACCAGCGTCGGGTGTTTGCGCCGAGAGTCGAGCAGTACCTCATAGACAGAATGGGCGGAGAGTGAGGCAGTGAAGCAGTGAAGAAAGTCCTGCTGGTCGAGGACAATGAAATGAACCGGGACATGCTGTCCCGGCGCCTGCAGCGGAAAAACTTCGAAGTCGTCATGGCCATGAATGGCCAGGAAGGCGTTCAGATGGCGTCGTCTGAAGCGCCCGACATCGTGCTCATGGATCTCAGCCTGCCGATCATGGATGGCTGGGAGGCAATCCGCCGCATCAAAGGCGATCCCGCGACGGCGTCGCTGCCGGTCATCGCGCTCACAGCGCACGCCATGGCCGGCGATGAAGCCAGGGCCCGGGAAGCGGGTTGTGACGACTACGACACCAAGCCGGTCAACTTCAAACGCCTCATGGGCAAAATCGAAGCCTTTCTCGGCGCGGAGTGACCACTCTCTCCCGGGTGCACGAGCAGCCGGCAACCGCAACCACAGAATGGTGAACGAGATGGCTCAGGCGGATCAGTACAAGGGCATCGTTCCCTACCTCTTCTTCGACGACGCAGAAGCCGCCATGGCCTGGTACTCGCGCGTTTTCGGCTTCGAAGAGATCGGTCGTTGGGCCAACGACGACGGTAAGGTACAGAATGCCGAGATGCGCGTCGGTAGCACCGAGATCTGGCTCGATGGCGGCGGCGCGCGGCACTATGAGGACGACCGACCCACCTGGATCGGTATCTGGGTCGATGATGTCGATGCGATCTACGAACAGGTACGCAGTGCCGGAGTGGCGTGCGAGGCGCCCGTTGATCGTGAATTCGGTGTTCGCATGCTCACGGTAGCAGACGGGATGGGCCACCTCTGGGGCTTCATTCGTCGAGGTTGAGTCCTGCGACTCGCTGACGCCTCAATAAACCTGCTGCGCCAGCACGACGATGCGGTCCGCGTCCGCGAAGCGCCAGCTTGCATCCCGGCCGGGATTCAGCGTGATCTTTCCGCTCGCATCGGCATAAACTCCCAGGGCGATCTCCTGGCGCTGCTGGGCGGCGCGAATCAGCATGGAGAAGCTCGTGGCTTCGCCATTGGTCACGTACTCGCTGGCCGGGCGAATGCTGATCTCGATGCCACCCGCGCTCAGCAGTTCGCGGTAGATCGGACCAAGAACCGGTTGCTCAGCCACCTGGGCAAGCTGCGCGGAAACGATCTCCGAGCTCACCACGACGTCATCGACCCCGAGGTCCCTGAGCAGATCGCGGTTGTCTCCGTCCTCGAGCTCCACCACCGTGTGGGCGCGGGCTTCGTCGTAACGACGCAGCTCTCCCAGTCGCAGCAGCGTGCGGAGGCTGCGAGTGTCCGCGTCGAAGTCACCGGAATCTGCGGCGAGGATGAGCACGCAGCCGAAGGACGTGAGCGGCAGGCTCGTGTAGCTGTCGGCGAGCGTTGGATCGCCGGTGTGCAGCGCGATGGCCAGGCGTTCATGCGTGAGTCCCGCCAGGCGCTCTTCGGCGCGCTGCCGGGTTTCTTCGTCAGCTACGAGGAGGCTGACCCGCGTTCCCGAAAGCGCATGGGCGTCCATCTCCCGCAGGATGTCGGGCACGATGGCCGACCAGCCGATGAGCAGCACCCGGTCGGGCACACCGCGGTGCGCCTCCGGGTGATCGTCCACCTCCAGGGGAGGTCTTTCCCGGGAATCGGCGAGATAGCGGGCCGGGAAACTGCCGGACAACAGCACCAGCTCATCGTCTTCGGCGAAGTCGTAGTCCGGCTCGGGATTCAGGGCGACGGCGTGGCGCCGGCCATCGGCGGTCTCTTCACTCCAGGTTACGCCGATGGGGATCGCCTGGGGGAAGTCGTGAGCAAGCTTCTCCATCACCTCGCCCTCGATGCCCTTCAGGCGCTGCACGTAGATGTTGTTGCCCCGCTGGGACATGAGCTCCGTATAGACTTCTGCGAGTCCGGGATTGCGCACGGTCTGCACGAGGATCTTGCTGATCACCGTGCTCGACGAGACGACGTGCACGCGGTTTCTCGCCGCGATGCTGGCGAGCTCGAAGTTGCGCTCATCGGCGATCTCCGCGGTCAGTGTCGGGGCGCCGATAGGCCAGTCCGTGGAACCGGCGAGCAGTACCATGGCTTTGATGGTTTCGCTGTCGTTGCCGCCGGTGGCCAGCACCATGACGCTGCGTGCATAGCGCACGGCCACCCGCTCGAGTTCCGTCCAGGTGGAAACGGACCCGCTGCGCAGGATGATGGTGACTTTCTCCCTCTCCACGCCGCTCACCCGCAACGCTTCGCGCATGGTTTCCACCTCCACCGGCGCGAGGATCACGACCTTGGTGCCTGGTGCGAGCTCCGC
This sequence comes from Pseudomonadales bacterium, assembly GCA_965230005.1. GTDB lineage: Bacteria > Pseudomonadota > Gammaproteobacteria > Pseudomonadales > Azotimanducaceae > SZUA-309. The sequence goes on along the minus strand of OZ245934.1, from coordinate 1,926,983 downwards.
AATCTGGCGGATAACGTTGTGCACCTTGTTGCTCCAGCCGAGGACGAGCACATGGTTGCGCTCGAGCACCGGCGTGTCCCCGCGGCGCAATGCCTCGAAGCGACGGGCCATGGAGTTGTTGATCATGGAGATCAGCAGCGAGAACAGCACGAGACCCATGAGCGCGAGCACCAGCGAGTAGGCGAGGAGTACACCGGTGGCGCCGTAAATGGTGCGAATGCCCATGACGCGAAACAGCTGGTTCAGGGACCAGGCCAGCGCGTTCTGAAAGCTGCCTTCCTGGTCCGGTGGAATGCCGAGCACGGCGGCATTTTCATCAGAGAAAAGATCGAAGAAGACGGCGCTCATGCCGGCGATCGTGACGATGACGATCAGGATCAGCAGCAGGAGGGCCTGGCCGAGAAATTCCCGGGCGAAGGCCCGATCGATTAGGTAGCGAGCCTTGCCCCGCACGCGGGAGAAGAACTGAGAGATGGCGTTCAAGAACGTGTTGTGCGGGCTGCCTGCATGGCGCGACATGCTAGCGGCTCAGCGGAGACTTGTCCCGCTCTGCCAGGTGCCCTGAGAATAGCCCTTCTGATGTGAGGGGAGAGGGCGGAATGATGGAGCTACCAGAGGACTATGCGGAGCGTGTTTATGCGGGCGTGCTCGGTAAGGTCATAGGCGTCTACCTCGGCAGGCCCTTCGAGGGCTGGACCTATCAGATGATTCAGGAGCGACTCGGCGACGTCGAGTACTACGTGCACGATCGCCTGAACGTGCCCCTCATCGTGACTGACGACGACATTTCCGGGACCTTCACTTTTCTCCGTGCCCTCGAGGATCACGGCTGCAGCGCAGACATCGGCGCCAGGGAGATTGGTGAGAGCTGGCTGAACTATCTGATCCGGGAACGGACCGTGCTCTGGTGGGGAGGGCTCGGCAACTCGACGGAACACACCGCCTATCTGCGCCTCGCGAACGGCATTGAAGCACCAGAAAGTGGTTCCATGGCCCTGAACGGCCAGGTGGTTGCCGAACAGATCGGTGCACAGATTTTCATCGACGGCTGGGCCATGGTTTCACCGGGAAATCCCGATCAGGCCGTGCGCATGGCGGAGGCGGCGGCACGCGTCTCTCATGATGGCGAGGCCGTTTATGGTGCCGTTGTCCTGGCTGCCATGGAAGCCATGGCCTTCGTCGAGCGCGATACGAACCGGCTCATCGACCGGGCGCTCAGCTACATCCCCTCGAACTCGGTGATCGCGACCATGATCGGCGACATCCGCGACTGGCATGCGCAGGAAAAAGACTGGCGGGCAACGAGAGAGCGCATCGAGGCCGACTACGGTTATGACAAGTACGGCGGCAACTGCCACATGGTCCCGAACCACGGCCTCATCATCCACTCGCTGCTGCACGGCGAAGACGACTTCTCGGAAACCATGAAGATCATCAACACCTGCGGCTGGGACACGGACTGCAACTCCGGCAACGTCGGCTGCCTCATGGGGATCAAGGAAGGACTGGCCGGCATCGATGCTGGGCTCAACAAGGGCCTCGACTGGCGCGGTCCCATTGCCGATCGTATTTATATTCCCACGGCGGATGGCGGGCGGGGTATCAGCGACTGCGCCACGGAGGCAGATCACATCGTGCGCATGGCACAGACGCTGGCCGGTACGGGCGAAGCGCCACCGAAGGATGGCGCTCAGTTTCACTTTTCCTACCCGGGGGCTTTCCAGGGTTTTCAGGTGCGTGAAGGAGAGGGCGAGCTCGCCAACGCGTTGCAGGCGGACGGCAGCCGCGGCCTCGAAATCATGGGCAGCGGTGACCTTCGCGTTGGCACGCCGGTTTTCACCCCGAGCAAAGCAACGGCCAAGTTCTTCGAGAAGGCCGGCTATGCACTCATGGCCTCACCGCGGCTCTTCCCGGGTCAGCAGCTCGAGGCCCGGGTGCTGGGCGACGGGTCCGTTACTGCGAATCTTTACGTCGCCTGCTACGGCGAAGACGACGAACCCGTCACCCTGGAGGGGCCGCCGCAGGTGCTGTCACCAACGGGTACCGCCTTCAGCTGGACCGTGCCGGCGGCTCCGGGACCCATTTTCGACGTCGGTCTTCGACTCGAGGGCAAGGGGGTCCGCGAAGGGGTCTGTCTTGATCGACTTGGCTGGTCAGGGGCGCCGGAGGTGACCTTCACCCGGCCCACCCACAACGGCACCATGTGGCGCAGGGCCTGGGTCGATGGCGTCGACAATCTGCAGGCCTGGCGCCACCTGCCGGAGATGCTGCGCCTCGTGCACAACCAGGGCATCGGCCTCGCCATGCAGGGCACCCGCGAGTGGCAGAACTACGTCGTCCGTGCCGAGCTGCGGCCGCATCTCGTCAGCCGGGCGGGTATCGCGGCCCGCGTGCAGGGTATGACCCGCTGGTACGGGCTGCTGCTGAAGCATCCGGGCAAGGTGCAGCTGGTTCGCATGTGTCACCAGGAAACGGTGCTCGCCGAGGCCGACGTGGACTGGGCGCTCGGTGACACGGTAACGCTCGCGCTGACCGTGGATGCCGACCGGTTGACGGGCAGCGTCAACGGGCAACCACTGGTGGAAGCCAGAGACGGTGCCCTCGATGCCGGTGCCATTGCCGGTGTCATCGAGGAAGGGCGACTCGAACTCAATCAGGTTGCGATCAGCGCAGCCTGAAAGACCCTGTGAACTACGGAGGCTCAGGTTATGTCGGTGAAGGTGTGTTTGCTGTTCGTTCGTGAGCAGGCAGGGAAGGCCGAAGAGGCGGTGCGGCTCTACACGAGTGTGTTTCCGGACTCGGACATAAAGAGCCTCGAGCACTACACCGAGGAGGATGCCCCGGAGGTGGCTGGCACCGTGAAGATGGTTCAGTTCACGGTGCGTGATACCCCGGTCATGGCCATGGACAGCGCCCTCGGCCATGAGTTTACTTTCACTCCCGCGGTGTCGCTCTTCGTCGAGTGCGAGTCTGCAGCGGAGCTCGAAAACGCCTGCAATCGCTTGAGTGAAGGCGGTACGTTTCTGATGCCGCTCGACGACTACGGCTTCAGCCAGCGCTTCGCGTGGGTCGAAGACCGCTACGGCGTGAGCTGGCAGCTCAACCTGGCCTAAGCCAGCGTCATACCCTCCATGTCTCCCTGCTCCCGCCAGGTTGCGAGGAGCGCATTGAACGCGTTGATGCCGGGTGCGTAGGGTGAGTTCTGCATGGTGCTGCTGCCCTGGCCTTCGCGGTTGTAGTAGCCGGGCGTGCATTCTTCGAGAAACGCCGTGGCGCCAGTGCCTGCCAGAGCGACGATCTGTTCTACCCAGGCCGCTTCGGCGTCCGCGTCCACTTCCACTGTCGTCAGTCCGCGCTTGCCCACTTCGTCGATGATGTAGCTCACGTGCACGGCCTGATCATCGAACATCGCGGTCATGTTCGGCGAAAGTCCGTTCTGATTGATGCCGATGGTGAACCAGTTCGGGAAACCGTGGGAGGCGAGGCCGTGCAGGGTGCGGAAGCCGTCGCCCCAGTGGTCGTAGAGGCTCTTGCCGTCGCGGCCGATGGTGTCGAAGTCCACGCGCCGGTGGGCAGAGGTAGTGATCTCGAAGCCCGTCGCGTAGATGATGCAGTCGACTTCATACTCCCTGCCGTTTGCGACTACGCCTTTTTCGCTGATCCGTTCCACACCCTTTGCGTCGCTGACGTCCACGAGGTGGACGTTCGGTCGGTTGAAAGTGGCGAGGTACTCGTCGTTGAAGGTCGGACGTTTACAGAACTGCCGGTACCAGGGCTTCAGGGCATCGGCAGCAGCGTCGTCTTCGGGGACTTCTGAGTCCACCCGGCTGCGGATCTCGTTCATCTTCTGAAAATCGGCGATCTCCGAGCGGAGCATGATCTCGTCCATGTCGAGCATCTCGTCGGATTTGCGGTTCATGAGCGAAATGCCGATGCGGCGGGCGATGTCCGTCCAGCCATCGGCCACGAGGTCCTTGTCCAGCGATTGACCGGCCAGCACGGCCGCGAAGTTTTCCCGGCGCTCGCGCTGCCAGCCGGGCCCGAGGTTCTCGTACCACTCCGGATCCGTCGGCTTGTTGCCGCGCAGGTCTACCGACGAGGGCGTGCGCTGGAAAACGTAGAGCTCCTTGGTGTGCGCACCGAGAAAAGGCACGCACTGAATGGCCGTGGCGCCGGTGCCGATGATAGCCACCTTCTTGTCCGCGAGCCTGGTGAGTCCGCCGTTGTGGTCGCCGCCGGTGTAGTCGTAGTCCCAGCGGGAGGTGTGGAAGGTGTGTCCCTTGAAGTCGCTGATGCCGGGAATGCCGGGCAGTTTCGGCCGGTTCGCCGGGCCTGTGGCCTGAATCACGAAGCGGGCCTTGATGTCGTCACCCCACTGAGTGCTGATCTGCCAGCGGGACTCGTCCTCGAGCCAGCGCACCTCGTTCACCCGGGTCTGGAAGAGCGTGTGCTCGTAGAGCTCGAAGTATTTGCCGATGCGCTGGGTGTGCTCGTAGATCTCCGGAGCGAAGGAGTATTTCTCCTTCGGCATATAGCCCGTCTCCTCGAGGAGCGGCAGGTAACAGTAGGATTCGATGTCGCACTGGGCGCCGGGATAGCGGTTCCAGTACCAGGTGCCACCAAAGTCGGCGCCGGCTTCGATGACCTTGAAGTCGGTGATCCCGCGCTCCTTCAGGCGAGCGGCGGTCATGAGGCCGGAGAAACCAGCGCCGATGACGGCGACGTTGATCTCCAGGGTGACTGGATCGCGCTGGTAGTCTGGATCCGCGTAGGGATCGTCTTCCGCGTAGTGGGCGAACTCCGCCGATGCTTCCACGTACTGGCTCTCACCGTCCGTGCGCAGACGACGATCGCGCTCATGCCGATACTTTGCCCTGAGCGCCTCCGGATCGAAGTCGAGGTCGGGAAAGAGGTTGTGCAGGCGTTCGCGTTCGGTGGTCATGATCGTCTCCGGTCGGATCGTTCTGTCGCAAAACCCCGAATCTTAGCACCCGCGCAGGAGGCAGGCCCTGTGGCCCGTCCTGCGCCGGCCTTCGCCAGGACCGATCAGTCGCGAAGCCGCTCAGCGTGCCAGCGCAGGTGGTCTTCGAGGAAGCTTGCGATGAAATAGTAGGAGTGGTCGTAGCCTTCCTGCATGCGCAGAGTCAACGCGATTCCGGCGGTGCTGCAGGCGTCCCGCAGGCGCTCGGGCTCCAGCTGCACTTCGAGGAAATCGTCGGCGGTGCCCTGATCCACGAGGAGCTCCGACACCCTGGCGCCATCTTCGATCAGCGCACAGGCATCGTAGGGCCGCCAGCAGGCCCGCTCCTGACCCAGGTAGCCGCCGAGGGCCTTCTCGCCCCAGGGGCAGTGCATGGGGGAAACGATCGGCGCGAAGGCGGAGATCGATCGATAGCGGCTGGGATTTCGCAGCCCGATGGTCAGGGCGCCGTGGCCGCCCATGGAATGACCGGAGATCCCCGTCCGTCCTGCGTCTACGGGAAAGTGGGCTTCGACGAGGGCCGGCAACTCTTCCTCGATATAGCTGCGCATGCGGTAGTGCTCGGACCACGGAGTTTCCGTGGCATCAACGTAGAAACCCGCGCCGAGGCCGAAGTCGTAGGCGCCGTCCGGATCGTCCGGCACGTCGGGGCCCCGGGGACTCGTGTCCGGGGCGACAACGGCGAGACCCAACTCGGCTGCCACGCGCTGGGCCCCGGCTTTGCTCGTGAAGTTCTCCTCCGTGCAGGTTAACCCCGAGAGCCAGTAGAGCACCGGCACCGGCCCTGAAACGGCTGCCGGTGGCAGGTAGACGGAGAAACGCATGGATGTGCCCGTCGCCTCGGACACGTGTTCGTAAACACCCTGGGTGCCGCCGAAAGAGCGGGCTTCGCTTGCTGTCTGCATGGGACTCTCCGTTCGAACGGGTCGAATTGTAGCCGCTTGCCGGTGGCCGGGCCCCGGCGGATACTCGGGGGTCGCGAAGGGCAGATGAGGGGACAGATCGATGGCCGAAGCGCGTAGCGATGCGGAACACGCCGCCTACAACCGGAACGCGACCGTGCTCGCAGACCGCATCACCAGCGCTCGAGCCGCAGTGAGCGCGCGGGCAGGGGCCGATCGTTCCTGGGAGCGGCTGTTCCGGCCGCAGAATCGAGCCGGTATTGGCGTGGCCCGCGAGTTTGAGCGGATGGGGAATCAGCCGGTTTCCGACCAGCTGGCTGCCCGGGCGGAAGGCTACGGCATCGTATTCGAGCATTTAGGGCTGACCCTCGGTACCGTGCTGCACAACATTGATCTGAAGCAGCCCCTCGACGTCGAGCGAGTGCGGTTTCTCCGCGACGTGCTGCTCGAACGTAAGGTGATTTTCTTTCGCGACCAGCATCTCTCCGAAGACGAGCAGGTCGCCTTCGGACGCTGTTTTGGTGAGCTCGACGCTTTCCCCTTCGGCAAGTCCGGCGACAACCCCTACATTCTCGAGATCCGCCACGGCGAAGACAGCCCGGGCACGGAAAACAGCTGGCATACGGACGTCACCTGGATGGAGCAGCCATCACTCGGCTCCGTAGCGCAGTGTGTCGAGGTGCCTCCCTACGGCGGCGACACGCTCTTCTCCGACAGTTACGCCGCTTATCTGGGCCTCCCGGCGGGCGTGGCCGAACAGCTCGAGCACCTCAACGGCGTGCACGACTATCGGATTTTCCTGGGGCAGGGCTCTTCGGCATTGCCGGAAGCCGTGGTCGAGGAATTCAAAGCGGCGATCCCCTTCGGCGTGAGTCATCCGATTCTCAGAACGCATCCGGAGACCGGGAAGACGGCGCTCTATCTGCACGGCGGTTTCCTCCGCCACGACTCGCTTTACGACCGCCGCACCGGTGAGGGGCTGCCGCGGGAGCGCTCGGAGGGTCTGGTGAAGGTGCTGCTTGCGCAACACCAGCGGCCGGAATACGTCTGTCGTTTCCGCTGGGAGCCGGGCTCCATCGCCTTCTGGGACAACCGGGCGGTCCAGCACTACGCCGCCAGTGACTATTACCCGCACAAACGCCTGCTGCGGCGGGTGACGATCAGCGGAGATCGCCCTTTTTACGAGCCGCAGCAGCAGAACCGCGATGGCCAGGCTACCAACTGAGCAACCGCGCACATAGACTCTCGAAACAGCCAGGAGGGTATGCCATGAATCAGCAGGTCAGCCGCATCGATCAACTTCGTGAAGCCCTCGGCGGGGCGCACGAGCTTGCCGTGAACAAGGTGAAGGATCACCTCGAGCCTTATGTGCAGGCTTTCATCGAGAATGCGCCTTTCGCGATCCTGTCCTCTGCCGACGCAGAAGGGAACTGCGATGCGTCACCCAAAGGGGGCCTGCCCGGATTCATCAAGGTGGTCGATGAGCGCACGCTGCTCGTGCCGGACATCGGCGGTAATCGGCTCTTCCAGACTTACCAGAACTTCGAGTCGAATCCGAAAGCCGGGCTGCTGTTCATGATCCCAGGCTTGAACGTCACGGTCAGAGTGAACGGCCGTATCCGCCTGCTGGAGCCAGACAAGCTGGAAGAGCAGGGCATCGAGCCGGAACTGGCCTGGCGCGATGAGAATGCCGGATTGATTCAGGGCCTGCTGCTGGATATCGATGAGGCCTATTTCCACTGTCCGCGCTCCATGCAGTTCGCCGATCTCTGGAACACGGAGATCATCGAAGCGAACAGCAAGCTGTCGCTGAAGGCCCTGAAGAAGGATTGACGCGCACCCTGCCCGGTGATCCCTGCCGGGCAGACTTTTCTCTCACCCGGCAACGATTGCCAGGCAAGCGCCTCTTGCCACTTCACTTCGCTCTTTTTTTGTATATATAATGATAACGATTCTCATTTAGATTAATGATTGATCGTAGAGCGTCCCGGTTCGTTCCTGCAATTTCCTCTACCGGACACGGAGTAGTAGCAAGTGAAAGGCAGCCCACTGTTGATCCTTCCGGCCCTCGGCCTCTGTTCGAGCCTGGCCCTTGCCGAGCAGGCAGCGAGTGAGCCGATTGCATCGCTGCATCAGGAAGAGCGCATGACGGTTGTCGGTACCCGCACCGAACGCAATATCGACCAGGTGGATGCCACCGTAACGGTCATCGACAGCGAAACCATCGAACGGCGCCTCATGCGCGACATACGCGATCTGGTGCGCTACGAGCCGGGGGTGAGCGTTGGTGGCACCGGCAGCCGCTTCGGGCTTGAAGGCTTCAACATCCGGGGTGTGGACGGGAACCGGGTACTGACCATTGTCGATGGCATCCGGGTGCCGGACGAATTCAGTTTCGGGCCGTTCCTTTCCGCCCAGCGCGACCTCGTGGACATCGACAGCATCTCTCGAGCCGAAATCGCTCGCGGTCCGATCTCCACCCTTTACGGCAGCGATGCGCTGGGGGGTGTGGTCGCGTTTCGAACCCGAAGTCCGTTTGACTACGTTTCTGCCGGCGAGCCCGTCGCTGCTGATCTGAAAGCCGGCTACAGCAGTGCTAACGACGGCTGGGTTGGCACCGGGACTTTCGCCGGTGGTAACGATCGCGTGGCTGGACTTGTCAGCTACACCCGTCGCGAGGCGAGTGAGACGATCAACCAGGGCGAAGTTGGTGGTACCGGTCAGGCGCGCGAGAAGCCCGACCCTCAGGCCATCAGCACCCGGAACCTGCAGCTAAAAGGCGCCCTGGCGCTGAACGACGCCCACACACTCACCCTCGGTTTCGTCGATTACGCAAACGAAACGGATACGCAGGTCCTCTCCGACTACGGCACTCTCTCCCAGGGTACTCTCGTGAACACCCGCGATGCCGTCGACGAACGGGCGCGACAGCGCTATTCCCTCGAGTACGCCTACGATCGTGATAACGGTCTCCTGCACCACGCTCAAGGGGTCATCTACTACCAGACCTCGGAAACCCGGCAGGACACGGTCGAAAGCCGGACCCCTCCCGGAGGCTCGGAGAAGCTGCGCCAGCGCCTGTCGCACTTCGAGCAGGACATCGCCGGCTTCATGGGTCAGCTGGGACGAAGCTTCGAAGGGGCGGGGCGCCACGAGATCACGCTCGGTGGGGAGTTTTACCAGACCGACAGCCGGTCCCTGCGCGAGGGCTTTACCGTGGACGCGGCAACCGGGGCGCCGGTCTTCGAGTTCTTCCCGCTGCCGACTCGCGATTTTCCGACCACCCGGGTCAGACACGCCGCACTGTTTCTGCAGGACGAGATGACCCTCCTCGACGGTCGTCTGCTGGTCACCCCTGGCGTCCGCTGGGACGCCTACGATGCTAAGGCGACGGCCGATGACATCTACCGAAACGGCAACCCCGGAATTGCCGAGCCGGTGGATTACCGGGATTCAGACGTTACCTTCAAACTCGGCGGAGTTTTTGCCTTCAATCAGTCGCTGTCGGCCTACGCGCGCTACAGCGAAGGATTCCGGGCGCCGCCTTACGATGACGTGAACGTGGGCTTCACGAACTTCATCGGTGGCTACAAAACCATTGCGAACCCCGATCTCGTCTCCGAGACCAGTGCCGGGGTCGAAGCAGGTCTGCGGTTCACCGGTGCCTGGGGGAATGTGCAGCTGTCGGCTTTCCGAACCGACTTCGACAACTTCATCGAGTCCCTGGCCATTGCGCCAGCGTTCGCTCCCTCCGGCATCGATCCCCGGGACGGGCTCGTGACCTTCCAGTCCATCAATCGCACCAATGTGCGTATCGAGGGCTGGGAAGCACGGGGACTGCTGGATCTCGGGATGGTTTCCAGCCGTCTGTCGGCCTTTGCACTCGAAGGCGCCATCGCCTACGCCGAAGGTGCTGATCGAGATGACGGCACTCCCCTCAACTCCATTGAACCGCTCAACACGGTGCTTGGCCTGCGCTGGGCGCCGGTCTCCTGGCGCGTGAGCTCGGAGCTCATCTGGACCTGGTCGGACGCCAAGGACGAAGCGGACATCGACGGCGATCGCCTCGCCACGAACGCCTGGAACGTCCTCGACCTGGTCGCGCATGTGCAGCTCGGCAGAAACTGGCTCGTTGATGTGGGCGTCTTCAACATTACCGATGAAACCTACATCCGCTGGGCGGATACCGTTGCCATCGGCGAGGATGCGCCGGCCCGCTTCACGCAACCCGGCCGGAATTTCTCGGCGACGCTGCGGGCGACCTTCTGATGGCTGCGCGTCTGATCTTCCCGCTGCTTGCGCTCATCGCTGCGCCGCTGGCCGTGGCCGACCGCTGCGAGCCGGTGGCGGATCCCTCACGCATCTCCGTTGCCGGTGGATCTGTCACGGAGATCCTCTACGCACTCGGTGCCGGCACGCAGATCGTGGGCGCGGATCGCACGTCGAACTACCCTGTGGCAGCGCTTTCGCTGCCGCAGATCGGCTATGTGCGGAACCTTTCCGCGGAAGGCGTGCTTTCGCTCAGCCCGACGCTGGTGCTGGGCGAGCACGACATGGGCCCTCCCGATGTGATTGCCCAGCTCGAACGCGTTGGTCTGCCGGTGATCGCAGTACCTGAGGCGTTCACCCGCGATGGGGTCGTTGTAAAGGTGCGTTGCGTGGCCCGTGTGGTGGGTCGGGAAGCCGCCGGGGAGCGATTGATCGTCGAACGTCTCGATCTTAACGGTCGGGCCGTTACAGATGAGTCTCCCCGCGGACTGATTGTGCTCACGCTCACAGAAGGCGCGCCGATTGCGGCCGGGCGGGACACGTCGGGTGAGGGGTTCCTGACCCTCGCCGGCGCCCGCAATGCCCTCAGCTTCGACGGTTGGAAGCCGGTTTCAGCGGAAGCCATTGCCGCCGCGGCTCCGGACTTCATCGTTATCACCCATCGGGGCCTCGAGGCGGCCGGTGGTCTCGACAGTCTCCTCGAACACCCGGCGCTGCGCCTCACACCGGCAGCCGTGAATGCCCGGGTGCTCGCCATGGATGGAATGGCGATGCTCGGCTTCGGCCTGCGCACGCTCGAGTCGGCCGATCGGCTGCACGCGTTTCTCGGCGGAGACCTGGCTGCGGACGGCGAGGTCACTCCAGAGCTCAACGCAGACTGAGCTGCCGCCCATGAATCTGCAGCAGACGATGACGCGACCGTTGCCTCTCGGCCGATCGAGTGCCACCCGGCAGCAGCGCCAGCAGCGAATACTCGGGCTTTTCAGCCTGGTGCTCGCTGCCGCCCTGCTGCTGGCTTCCGCCATCGGCGCCGTTCCGATTCCCCTGTTCGGTACCCTCTCGGGTGCCGACTCGCTGACGGACCTCCAGCGTACGGTGCTGCAGGAGATCAGATTCCCTCGTGTGGTCACCGCCGCTTTTGTCGGCGCCGCTCTGGCGACGACGGGCGCTGCCCTGCAGGGCCTTTTTCGTAACCCCCTGGCCGAGCCGCAGCTGATCGGCGTTTCCGGTGGCGCAGCGCTTGGGGCCGTGGGGATGATCGTCGTCGGCGACCGGCTGTCGCTGCCGGCCTGGAGTGCGCCGTTCAGTCTGCCCGTGGCGGCTTTCCTGGGCGCAGCTCTGGTGACTGCCTGCCTCTACGGGTTTGCTGCCGGCCGTCGGCAGCAGGGTGTGGCCGTGCTGCTCCTTGTGGGCATCGCGATCAACGCCATCACCGCCGTTGGCATCGGCGCCTTCACCTACTTCAGCGACGACGGACAGCTGCGCACGCTTACCTTCTGGACCATGGGCAGTTTTGGCGGCGCGGCCTGGGACAAGGCGCTTCCGGCTATCGGCCTCATCGGCCTTGCGCTCGTTTTGCTGCTTGCGGGTGCCCGGCGTCTCGATCTGCTGCAGCTCGGAGAAGCCGAGGCACGGCACGTGGGAGTGGATGTGAACCAGTTGAAGCGGCTGGTGGTTTTCTCAGGCGCCGCGGCCGTAGGTGCCGGAGTCGCTGTGGCCGGGATCATCGGCTTTGTTGGTCTGGTGGTTCCGCACCTGGTGCGGCTTCTGGGGGGTGTGCATCATCGCTACCTGCTGCCGGGCAGCGCGCTCTTCGGTGCAACGCTTACGGTTGTGGCCGATCTCGGCGCACGAACGCTCGTGGTGCCCGCGGAACTGCCCGTTGGCCTCATCACCAGCGCCATCGGCGCGCCCTTCTTTCTCTGGCTCATCGTCCGGTTGCGCCGCTGATGCTCAAGGCAACAGGACTCGACATCGCCGTTGGCGGTAAGCGTCTTCTCGCGGGCGTGGATCTCACGCTCGAGGTGGGAGAACTCCTGGCGGTGCTCGGGCCCAACGGAGCCGGGAAGTCGACGCTGCTCAGTGCTCTGGCCGGTGACCGTGAACCGTCGAGCGGCACCGTTACGCTCGACTGCGTGTCCCTGGCTCAGGTGCCGGACACGGTGCAGGCGGAGCGCCGGGCGGTGGTGCGCCAGGCACCGCCGGTCGCCTTCGACTATCGTGCGATAGACGTCATCGAGATGGGCTGGCTGCCGGACTTGGTGCCATCCACCTACTACGAAAAGGCGCTCATGGAAGTGCTCGAGGAGACCAGGACAGCGGCGCTGGCAGACCGGGTATTCAGCAGTCTGTCTGGTGGCGAGCAGCAGCGTGTCGTGTACGCGCGGGCGCTGCTGCAGCTCTGGCGGCCATCAAGCGGCTCCGCACCCCGCTGGTTGCTCCTCGATGAGCCAACGGCGAATCTGGATATCAAACATGCCATTGCCCTCCTCGAGTCCGTCCGTGCCCAGACCTGGCGCGGCGTCGGGGTGGCGATTGTGCTCCATGATCTGAGCCTCGCGGCCCGCTACGCTGACCGCGTGCTGCTTCTCGATCAGGGGCGTCCTGTGGGATTGGGGGCGCCGGAGGAGGTGATGACTTCGGCAACCCTGAGTAGCATTTACGAAACCCCTGTGCTCGTCGAACGGCACGGTGAGCTCGACCGTCTGGTCGTGTTGAGCTGATGCGGTTCGAGACAACCGATAAGAAAGGAACCAAAGGAGAACGCCATGTTCATTGCGATGAATCGCTTCCGTATCGCCCCCGGCTTCGAGGCCGGTTTTGAAAAGGTCTGGCGAGAGCGTGAATCCCATCTGGATCAGGTGCCGGGCTTCAAGTCTTTTGCGCTGCTGAAGGGGCCGGAGCGGGAGGACCATGTGCTCTACGCCTCGCACACGATCTGGGCCTCGGAACAGGCTTTCAAAGACTGGACCGAGTCGGATCACTTCCGGAAAGCCCACGCCCAGGCCAGCGCGCCGAAGGGCACCTACCTCGGACATCCGGAGCTCGAGACCTTCGAAGCGGTTCTGACCTGAGCATTCTGCCGGTGACCCTGGGGCCATGCCTGCGCGCAACGGCGGCGCGGCAACAGCGAAGCACGGCGCGTTAGCGCAGATAGGCGGCGAGTGCGTCCTCGACCTGCGTGCGCGCGGCAGCGGCATCAAAGCCGTCTGCCGTGGTCCTGCGCGATAGCTCGAACATGACGGCAAACAGCGGTTTGCCGTCGACGCTCTTGTCGAAGGCTACCGTGTCGTTGCCGGCGAGGGTGTCTCTCCAGACCTCGCGCACGACCGCCCAGAAGGGACCAGTGGTCGCCCAGTAGTCGTCGCCCGCGGACCAGTCGAAGTTATCGATGCGCTCGTAGCGGGCAATGCCGGCTTCCCGTGCGAGGACCGCCAGGCGCTCACCGTCCTCGTTCAACACGACCTTCAGATTGTCTTCTTCCTGAACCCAGCCCGTTGGCGTGATCGTGTGCCGGTTGGTGCCGATCAGGGCCTGGTAGTCATCGCGCACGCTGAACTCGCGGCGGGGTAGGGGCCGCCACGTTTCATCGCTCTCCCAGGCTGAGTAGTTGGCGAAGTGCTGCCAGGTACCGGTGGCCTGGTAGCGCGGCGAGTCGTCCACCTGGTAGACGGTCTGCGTCCACTGCCCAGAGACGTCGCGGCGTGTGAGCTGCCTGCGTTTCCAGGTCTGATGTCCAGCGTACACGTGCAGTTCCGGCTCCTCGTAGTGCCAGTCCTGGCGCCAGTGTTTGACCACGATGGGCTCTGATTCCGTACCGTCGGGCAGGGCCATACGCATGACGAGAATGTGCTGCAGGCTCACGAACCCGGGCTCGTCGGCGACCACATAAACGTATTCAGTTCCCCAGGATTGATAGGGGGGTTCCGGGCGGTAGCCCGCTGTGAAGCCCACGGTCTCGATGAAATCGAAGCTCGTCCGGTAGGGGCCTGCCATGGCCAGAATGGCGCGCCGGTCCCGCTCCCGTTTTTCCAGTTCTCTTTCGCGCAGCGCACGCCAGGCGTCCGTTGGGGTGGTCACGAGTTCGACGTCGGTGCCGTTGGTCGTGCCCCCTCGGGGTGCCATGACCGAATCATCCATGAACTGCCAGGCGAACGTGTATTGCCGGGCCGGTCCTGCTGCGGACTCCGCCTGCGACCCGTCCTTGGCGCGGAGCGGGGTACTGGTCAGCAGAAGGCTGGCCGTTATCAGCAACGCGCCCATCCGTGTGCTGCTCCGGCCGGGCGCTGATCGGGAGAAACGCATGGTTAGATCGTCCATCCAGACAGTCTCCGCACTCTAACGCAGGGGGTGTGAGTACGGTGCCAAAGCCTGTCCCTGCACACCTTCAGCCGGCTGCAGGGCTCCGGCGCCGCTCTTCGAGCTGGCTCATGATGCGGGCGTGGTCGCTGCGCCGGAGCCCGTAGCGGGACAGGATCAGGCTCGCCGTCACCCAGAACAGGAAGATGCCGGGTCCAACTCCAACGCCGAGGGCGAACACGGTGTCCGCGGCCACCTCACCGGGTGCGGCGCCCGTGGGAAAATCGACGACCTCCAGGACGATGCCCGCGGTGAAGCCGCCGAGCCCCGAGGTGGCTTTTGCCGTTAAACCAAAGGCCGCGTTGAAGAGACCTTCCTGGCGTTTTCCTGTGTTGAGCTCGTTCTCGTCGATCGTGTCCGCAATCATGGAACCGGCCAGGATTGTCAGCGTGACCGCGACATAAACGATGAAGGTTGTGTAGCCGATCAGGATCGGCAGCAGGGCAGGGTGCCCGTTCTCCGGCATGAGACCGAGGAGTCGCAGCACGATCGGCGCCGGCGCGACAAAGATCACCGTCACGATGCCCCACATGGCTGCCGTATGTTTATCGGTTCGGCTCGAAAGCGCGGGCGTCGAAAAAAACGCGATCAGTGTGCCTACCAGGGCGCCGTAGATGGTCAGCGCTATCTCCGCCGTGGAGAGTTCCCAGAAGTAGGTGTTCACGTAAAGGTTCATCACATCCGTGAACCCGGTCGCCGTGGTGATCGTGAGAATGGTCAACACGAGGATGACGTAGTTGCGGCTCGTGAAGGCGCCTTTCAGATCCTTGAGAAACTGCGTGACCGAGAATTTCTGCGCTTCCGGTGCGTGGAGCTTCGGGATCAGGTGATGGGTACCCAGCGCACAGGCAAGGATGGCGATCACAATCACGGCAGCGCCGGTCAGGGCATAGGCACCGTAGGCATTCATATCCAGGCGGCCGTCGGCAAACTCTGCGGAAGGCGCGAAGAACACCAGGTAGCCCACCTGCACCATGCCGATCGCGCCCACCCAGCCAAACAGCACCCGGTAACTCAGAATCGACGTGCGTTCGTCGTAAACAGGCGTCATCTCCGGCACGAGCGAATTGCTGGGCACGAGATAGAAGGTCATGGAAAAGCGCACGCCAACGGCGAAGACCAGCATCCAGGTGAAAAGCCCCGCCTGACCCATATCGCTCGGCGGATGGAAGAGCAGCACAAAACAGGCGGCCATGGGCAGTGCGGCGGCATACATGAAAGGATGGCGGCGGCCCCAGCGGGTTTTGATGTTGTCGGAAATGCTGCCGATGAGCGGATCGGTGATCGCGTCCACCACGAGGGCGACGAGAATGGCCGTGCCCGCGAGCGACGCGGACAGTCCGGCCACCTGGGTGTAGAAGAACAGTAGGAAGGTATTGAAAGTGGCGTTTTTGATGCCGTCGGCGATGGACCCGGCCCCAAAGAGAATTCGGGTGCGGACGGGTACCACGTGGGTCGGATCTGCCATCAATACCTCTTTATGCCTGGTGTTCTGTCGGGCGCCGGGCCACGGAGTGTAACCGCTCCAGGCTCAGCGGGTTTTGTTGACATTGTTTAGTTAACCTTGTTAAATATACATCGTTAACTTAATGGCAAGAGAAACACCGTGGCGAGACCGGCCTACAGCCAGCACGAACGGGCGCGTATCGAAGAAGACATCCGCGCTGCCGCTCTGAGCTGCTTCGGACGCCAGGGATATCGGGCGACGTCCATGCGGGCCATCGCCAGCGAGCTCGGCTGGAGCGCACCGGCCCTGTACCGCTACTACGACAGTAAAGAAGCCCTGCTTGCGGCGATTCGTGCCGAGGGTTTTCTCCTGCTGCAGGGGTTGCTCGCCAACGTTCGCAGCGCGGAATCAGATCCCGCGGGGCGCATTCGCGCGGCCATGGTGGCTTACCTCGATTTCGCCCGGGAACGATCCGATCTCTATCGACTGATGTACGAGCTCGATCAGGGAGAGGTGGCCGAGCATCCGGACGTTGCCACAAACCGGCGCGCTGCTTTTGCCGAAGCCGAGCAGCTGGCAGCAGAACTCATGGAAGAGCGGGGCATCGAGGCTGAAGCGAATCGGCTCGCCCATCTCTTCTGGATTGGAGCCCACGGGCTCGCGGCGCTCGTCGTCGCCAATCAGCTGGATCTGGGCCAGCGCTACGAAGACCTGGTGGAGCCGGTGCTGACGATGGTCATCGCTGGCAGCGCGCCGGGTCACCGGGAGGAATAAAGCAATGTATGACGCCATTATCGTCGGTGCCCGCTGCGGCGGCGCACCCCTTGCCATGCAACTGGCCAGAGCCGGGCACCGGGTGCTGCTGCTGGATCGCATGGCCTTCGGCAGCGACATCATGTCGACCCATTACGTGAAGCGCACGGGTGCCGCACATCTCGCCAACTGGGGGCTCCTCGAGCGCCTGGAAGCGCTGGGTACGCCGGCCATCCGGAACCTCAACTTTCATATTGACGGTCTGCACCTTGCGGGCCAGGCGCCGCCGGTTGGCTCCGTGGATGCGGATTACACACCGCGCCGCTTCTATCTCGATCGGCTGCTCGTGGATGCGGCGCTGGAAGCCGGCGTTGAAGGCCGCGAACACTTCACCGTGAAAGAACTCATCTTCGACGGCGATCGCGTGGTGGGGATTCGCGGCGCCGAGCGCGGCGGCCAGGACGTTGTTGAGCGGGGGAAAGTGGTGATTGGTGCCGATGGCGCCCGCTCGAAAGTGGCCGAGGCGGTTGGCGCAGAGATGGTGGTGGATGCGGGCATACACACCTGCGGTCACTATGCCTACTTCAGCGGCATGCGTGAGCGCGATGACACAGCGTCGCTGCACATCCGCACGGACGAACGTCGTTTCTACATTACCTTCCCCACGAACGACGATCTGGACATGGTGTTTCTCTTCTGGCCGACGGCAGCAGCAAAACGGGTCCGTTCGGATCTCGAAGGGGCCTACCAGGAAAGCCTGCGTCTCGTCCCGGAGCTTGAAGCGCGGGTGCAGGGCGGCAAGCGCGAGACGCGCATCTCCGGCACGCACCTGCTCTACAACTTTTTCCGTCGGGCGCATGGTCCCGGCTGGGGCCTCGTCGGCGATGCCGCTCTGCATCGGGATCCGATCACGGCGCAGGGCATCACAAATGCCTTCACGCATGCACAGATCCTCGCGGAAGAGCTGACTCAGGCTTTCGCCGGTGAGCGGTCAATCGATGCCGCGCTCACCCGCTACGACGAGCGGCAGTTTGCGGCGTTGAAGCCCATGTTCGACTACACGGTGCATCTGGCGATGCTGCAGCCGCTGCCGGAAGAGGTTCAGGCCATGGTGCCGCTGCTGCTCGAGAATCCCGAGGCGGTGTCGGCATTCATCGGCGCCTTTCTTGGCAGCGTGCCCCTCGACGCCGTGTTTACTCCAACACTCATGGAACGCTTCGCGGCCGATGTAGCCCGCGGTCAGGAGGAGGTGCGTCGTGTCGCCTGATAGTCTCGAGCAGGACGTTCGCTGGCTGGTGGACGTGGAACAGATCAAACAGCTCAAAGCGCGTTACGCCGCGGCCTGCGACGACGACTACGCGGCGGACGTGCTTGCCGAGCTCTTCACGGAAGAGGCCGTCTGGGACGGCGGCTTCATGGGCTACGCGGAAGGGAAAGAAGGGATCCGCACCTTCTTTGCCAACGCGTCGAATCTTGTGGCGTTTGCCGTACACGGGGTGAGCAATCCGCTCATCGAGGTGGACGGCGACAAGGCCCGGGGCCGCTGGTATCTGCACCAGCCCATGACCATGAAGGGCGCTGACGCCGCGTTCTGGTTCTGCGCCCAGTACGAGGACGAATACCAGCGAACGGCGGACGGCTGGAAGTTCAGTCACGTGCGGGTCATCCCGCGGGCGTTTACGCCCTACGAGGAAGGCTTCGGTAAAACGCTGCTGGCGGAGCTGCCGATATGAGCGAGGCTCTCGACTACGCGGCCCTGACCCGGTCTTTCTATGAGCTGCTGTTAACGGACTTCGGTGCGGCCGTGGATCAGTATCTGGCGCCGGGTTTCCGCTGGGAAAATCCGCTGCCGGATTCGATTCCCTTTGGTGGTACCTATGAAGGCGCTGAAGGTCTTGGGCGCTATCTGACGGAACTCACCGCTGCCATCGACATGGCGCCGTTGCACTTCGACGACGTCATAGCCGGGGACGGGATTGTCTCGGCCATTGGCGTCGAGCGGCAGACGCTCGTGCCTGCAACGGGAAAACGCTATGACATGCCGTTCGTGCACGTTGTGCGTTTCAATGCCGAGGGCAGAGTGACGCACGTCCGCGAGTACAACGATACCCGGGAGATGGTCGCCGCGTTTCAGATGGACTGAGCTTGCCGTCGGCGCTGGTCTTGAGGGCGGGAATCAGCCGATACTCTCACCTTCCAGGCTTGAGGGTGCTCTGATGGACGGCAGTGATTACATCCGCGGTAAAGTGATCGTCATCACCGGCGCGGCCGGTGGTTTTGGCCGCCTTGTTGCGGAAAAGACCGGCGCCCGTGGCGCGCGAGTGGTCTGTGCCGACTTCGACGAGGCAGCCCTCGCCGAGGCGGAGGCTGCGCTCGAAGGCACGGGAGTGGAAGTGCTCTGCCAGCGGGCGGACGTAACCAGCATGGCAGACATGCAGGCCCTCACCGCCGTGGCGGTGGAACGCTTCGGCGCCATCGACGTCATGATCAACAACGCCGGCATCATGCCTTTAGCCTTCTTCTCGGACCACGAAACGGCGCTGCCCGCCTGGGAGCGCTGCATCGATGTGAACATCAAAGGGGTTTTGCACGGCATCAGCGCCGTTTACGACCAGATGATCGCTCAGGGATCTGGACACGTGGTGAATCTGTCGTCGATCTACAGCAACTTTCCCGTTGCCGGGGCGGCCGTTTACGGCGCAACCAAAGCCGCAGTGAATTTTCTCTCCGAATCTCTGCGGGTGGAGTCCCGGGGCCGGATCAAAGTCACCAACGTGCGACCCACCGGAGTGCCGGGAACCAATCTCGGTACCGGCATCGTCAATCCGGAAGCCATCGTCGGCATCCTCGGGCAGAACGCACCGGCCTATCTGCAGCAGATGGGAGCACATCAGGCGGGCGAACTACCGGCGGAGCAGCTCGATGTCGATAACATCGAGTATTACGCCCTCGATCCCGAGCACCTGGCGGAGCAGATTGTCTACGCCATCGATCAGCCGCTCGGCGTCAGCATTTCGGACATCACCGTTCGGGCAGCCGGAGACGGCTACATCCTGTGAGCGGGCTCCTCGAGCTCGTCGCCGTGCAGCTTGCGGTGGCGCTCGGTCTCGGGCTGCTGGTCGGCCTGCAGCGGGAGTGGGTAGAAGATAAGCCGCTGGGTCTCCGGTCCTTTGCACTCATCACTCTGATTGGCGCCTTGCTCGGCCTTTATGTGACTGAGGCCGGCTACTGGATTGTCGCCGTTGGCCTCCTCGCGGTCACCGTTGCCATCATCACCCACAGTCTTCTCCTTGCACGGGAAACCGCCGTGCAGGGCATGACGACAGAGCTTTCCGGCATCGCGATGTTCCTGGTCGGTGCCATGACGACGACGGGTTATCTGGTCGAAGCCGTGGTTCTGGCGGGTGTCGTGACCTTGCTCCTGCACTGGAAACTGCCGCTGCATGCGCTGACGCGCCGCATCGAGCCCGAAGAATTTCAGGCCGTGGCCCGCTTTGTTCTCGTGACTCTGGTGGTGCTGCCGATTCTTCCGAACCAGACCTTCGGACCTTACGATGTGCTCAATCCTTTCCAGATCTGGCTCATGGTGGTGCTCATCGTTGGCCTGAATCTGGCCGGCTATATTGCCCTGCGCTTCTCCAGCGGCCGCGGTGGGGCCTTGCTTGGCGGCGTTCTGGGCGGCCTCGTCTCGAGCACGGCCACAACCGTGAGTTTTTCCGCGCGCAGCCGCGAAGACCGTGCCCTCGTGCCCCTGGCGGTGCTCGTGATACTCATCGCTTCGGGCGTCGTTTATGCGCGCATCCTCATCGAGACCGCGGCCGTAGCACCGGCGCTGCTGGGTGATCTGCTGCTCCCCGTGGTCACGTTCAGCGTTGTTTTTGCTGCAGTGGTGCTTGCCTTCCTGCTCCGCTTCGACGGGGGCGAACGGGAAGACGTGGCTCACGGCAATCCGGCGGAGTTGTCTACCGCCCTCGTCTTCGCGGCCGTTTACAGCGTGGTCATCTTCATCAGTGCCGCGGTCCACGAGCGCTTCGGAGCAACCATGCTTTACCCCGTTGCCGTGCTGTCGGGCCTGACGGACGTGGATGCAATCACGCTCTCGACGGCTCAGCTGTTCCGGGAGGGAAGACTGGTGGCCGATACGGCCTG
Organism: Pseudomonadales bacterium; assembly: GCA_965230005.1. GTDB lineage: Bacteria > Pseudomonadota > Gammaproteobacteria > Pseudomonadales > Azotimanducaceae > SZUA-309. Next base: position 1,906,123 of record OZ245934.1, on the reverse strand, counting down.
GCGGGTGATCTTCGTTGCTTCGCTCGCCAATCTGGTATTCAAGGGTGGTGTGGTGGCTGTGCTTGGTGGTCGGGCTCTGCGCCGGCGATTGCTGCCGGTCTTCGGCGGCCTCACAGCCGTCGGCGTTCTGGTCGCCGTATTCTGGCCCGCATGAGACCTGACTGATTGCCTGCGCACCGGAGCACCACCTGCGCGATTCCGTCACCGGTTGGTGCCGGCATCAGGCGCTCGCTAGACTCCTGGGGCTCTTAACCGCGGAATTCGAATGACGATAACTCAACCCGCTCGGCGTGTGCTCATTGCCGGCGGTGGCATCGGTGGTCTCACGGCTGCCCTGTGCCTCGCCCGCGATGGACACGAGGTTGTGCTCTTTGAGCAGGCGCCAACCTTTGCGGACGTTGGGGCTGGTATTCAGCTGTCGCCGAACGCCACGCGCGTGCTCCACCACATTGGTCTGGAAGCAGCACTCCGCAGGACGGCCTTCCTGCCCGTGGGCACGCAGTTCCGGCACTGGCGCAAGGGCGAGATCATCAATGAATCCCCCCTGGGTGAGACCGTGCTCGCCAGCTACGGTGCGCCCTATTACCACATGCACCGCGGTGATCTCCTCGCGGTGCTGGTCGGCGCCGCGGAAGCGGAGCCCGCCATAGAGCTGCACCTGAACGCCCGCGTTACCGGTTTCGAGCAGACCGAATCCTCCGTGCGCCTGGTGCTGGACGAGCGCAGTATCGACGGCGATCTGCTGATTGGCGCGGACGGGATTCACTCCCGCATTCACGAAGCGCTCTGGGAGGCGGCGAAGCCCACATTCACCGGCAACGTCGCCTGGCGGGCGCTGGTGCCTGCAGACCGACTTCCGGAAGGCCGCGTTCGCCCTATGAGCAGCGTCTGGTGGGGGCCCGGTAAACACTTCGTGCACTACTACGTGCGCGGTGGCGAGCTCGTGAACTGTGTGTGCGTGGTCGAGAAATCCGGCTGGGAGGTTGAGTCCTGGACTGAGCCCGGCGACTTCGCTGAGTTGAAGAGCGACTTCGCCGGCTGGCACGAAGACGTGCAGTTGCTCATTGACCAGGCGGATCGGGATTCGTTGTTCAAATGGGCCCTCCATGACCGTCCTCCCATGAGCCGTTGGGGGCAGGGGCGGGCAACGCTGCTCGGTGATGCCTGCCACCCCACGCTGCCGTTTATGGCTCAGGGAGCGGCCATGGCCATCGAGGACGCGGCGGTGCTGGCCGGGTGCCTCGCGCAGGAAGAGGTTGCTCCCGCCCTGGCGCGTTACGAGACCCTCCGACGCCCGCGCACGGCCGGCATTCAGCGCGGCTCCCGCCGCAACGCCACGGTCTTCCACCTCTCCGGCATCAAAGCCTGGATGCGCAATCGCGGCGCAAGGGTCGCCCGCGGCAGGGCCATGGACGGACTGTTCCGTTACAACGCCCTGACGGCAGCGGAAGAATCTGTGCACGGATCCGCTACGGACGAACAGTCAAACTGACTCACAGGCGTTACACTCAAGCGCTGACTGAACACCGCGATCATCGAACCGCCCGAAGGAGACCCGCCATGAACAAGGTTGAAGGACTGCACCACCTGGCTATCTGTACGGCCAACATGAAAGAACAGATCGAGTTCTTTACGGAGAAGCTCGGCATGGAGCTGCAGGCCCTCTACTGGATGCACGGCGTGGAGAACACCTGGCACGGCTTCCTGCGACTGAACGACGAGAGCTCCATCGCCTTCGTCTGCAATCCTGAAATCGGCAAGATTCCGCAAGTGCTCGGTGAATCCCACGCCGGTAACCCTGGCGCGAACTCAGCCGCCGGCACCATGCAGCACCTGGCGCTCAAGGTGAAGAACAACGAAGAGCTCATGGCCATGCGCGACCGGCTTCGCGCCAAAGGCGTGCCGGTCATGGGTCCCATTGATCACGGCATGTGTGTATCGATTTACTTTGCCGGACCGGAAACGCTGTCCCTCGAGCTCTCCTATTCGGAAGAGCCCATCAACAACGCGGCGTGGATCGATCCGGAAGTTGTCGAACTCGCGGGTATCTCCGCGGAGGAGCTCGAGCGCTACAAGAACCCGGCGGGCTTTGCGGATTCTGCGGGCACCGTGCCGCAACCGAACGTCGCCGAAGCACCGGGTCCGCACATGACGAACTATCCGGAAGGCGCCTATGAGGCAATCATGAGCGTGCCGGATGAGCAGATACTGCACATGGTGACGAACGAGCCGCCGGTCAAGGTCTGACCGGCCGACAGCTCGGGAAGCGCTACGCGACAGAACGCCTTGCCGCAGGCGTGCGTCGACAGGCTGACTGCCGTCAGGCCGTCAGGCCGTCAGGCCGTCAGGCCGTCAGGGCGTCAGGGCGTCAGGGTGGCCGGTGCTCCCCGTGAGGAATCGTCCGCGAGCATCATCGCTTGGGACAAGGCCTCGAGCATATTCAGACGCATGGGGTCCTCGCGCTTTCGATCCTGCATCTCGTTCGGATCGTCAGAGAGCCGGAACAGCTGCTCCTCACCCTTGGAGTTCCGGGTGTAACGATAGTCTTCCATGAGCAGTGTGCGCGTGCGTGCCGGTATCGGCGTGAGCTGTGCCGTGATTGTCGCCACATCGTCTTCGATCAGCACATGGTCGCGCACGGCGTCTGTGTTTCCGGAAAGCAGCGGTTCCAGACTCACGCCCTGAATGCCGTCGTAACCTTTTACATCGCAGAGATCGAGCAGGGTCGGACCGAGGTCGATGGAGGAGGCCAGCGCTTGCGTTCGGCCTGCGGGCGCACCGGGGACGTCTACCAACAGGGGCACCTGCAATGTGCCGCGGTAGTGCATGAAACCTTTCAGGAACAGCCCGTGGTCGCCCATCATGTCTCCATGATCGGAGGTGAAGACGACGATGGTGTTGTCTCGAGCGCCGATCTGCTCGAGATGGTTGAGCACGCGACCCACGCCGTCGTCGATCATGCCAATCATGCCGTAGCTCGCGGCCATGGCCTCGCTTAAGAGCTCATCGTTACCGAAACCGCAGGGAGCAACCCAGTTGCGCTGATCTTTCGGATGCACACCGGCGAAGATTTTCAGGTGCGCGGGTGCATCGGCGAGGCTGTCGTGGCGGCTCTCCGGCAGCACCATATCTTTGGGATCGTAGGCGTCGAACCACTTCCCCGGTGGCGTAAACGGGTGATGGGGATCCGGATAGGAGCACCAGGCGAACCAGGGTTTCCCCTCGGCCGTTGCTTCATCGATGAAGTTGATCGTGCGTTCCGTCACGAAGGTGGTGGAATGCAGCTCCTCGCCGTAGGGCGGTCGGTAGATTTGCCGCCAGTGCTTCGAATGATCGGATCCCGGTGCATCCAGATCCTGATCCACGAGCAGTTCTTCGAGCTTGCCGCCGCGCTCGATGGCCCAGAGCAGATGATGTCCGGCGATGCGTGCGCCGTGGTCAATGGAAAGCTCGATGTGGTCAAAACCGTAGTAGTCGTCCGGGTCCTGCGGATAGCCTTCCACATAGCGCTCGAAGTCTTCGATCTGATCCCAGCCTTCCGGGTAAACGTCGCTGCCGGAAGGCTCGCCCCGGAACGGCACCATGGAGTTTTTGCTCATACCGTGCTGCAGGTGGCTCTTACCGAGGAGACCTGTACGGTAGCCGGCTTTCCGGAAGCGACGGACGAAGGTGTTCGAATTCCAATCAAGGGAACGGTCGTTGAAGATCACCCCATGGGCGCTGGGCATGCGGCCGGTCATGATCGTTGAGCGGTTCGGCATACACACGGGGTTCGACACCCAGGCGTTGTCGAAGACCATCGCCCGGGCTGCGAGCGCGTCCAACTGCGGGGTTTTCAGCACCGTGTTGCCCATGAACCCATTGTTGTCGGCCCGCTGCTGGTCAGTAATGACGAACAGCACGTTCATCGGGGCATCGCTCACTGGTTTGCCTCCCCGGGGTAGATGGCGACGTTGAGGGCTGCACCCTCCACCGCGCATTCGCGACCTGGCGATGACTCTGCCTCGCGGGCGGCGGCGATCTCCTGCTTAGCCATGGCGAGATCACTCTGAAAGGCAGGATTGGCATTCAGCACGGCGACCGCCGCAGCGCCGATGATGCGCCCTGCGGCGACGTCGCTTGGCCAGTGCACGTTGCACACCATTCGGCTTTCGCCATAGGCCATGCCGCGTTCGAGCAGTGCGTCAGCCCGATCCGGTGCGATGCTGGTGAGAATGAGCGCCCAGGCCCAGCCTATGGCCGTGTGGCCGGAAGGATAGGAGCCATCGTTCTTCAGCAATTCCTGTTCGCGCTCCGGTGCACAGTTCGGCTCGCCGTTGACAACGAAGGGACGTGTACGTTGATAGGCGTTCTTGGCGCCGTAGGTGGACAGTCCGGCATCGGTCAGCGAGCGGCGCAGCAGCTGGTAGAGATAGGGTGTGCGTTCTTCGCTGATGTCGATGCCGAGCGCGCAGGCGAAGGTGCCGGCGGCTTCGGGGAAATGGAGATCGTTGTCTAGTGCCGCCAGTTGGAAACGGGGCGACTTCTGTAAGGTCAGGAGGTGCGCGTTGACCGCCTCATCAACTCGAGCGGCGGCGCTGCCTTCGCCCGGCGGCGGCGGGAGCAACGCCACGCTGTCGGGAAAGTCTTCCTGACTGAGGTAGCCCTGGAGGATGCCGGGTCGCAGCTCGGGGACTGGTTCGGGACCAGCGGCGTGGACCGGCAGCGCGCTCATGAACGCGCTGACGAGCAGGCCTGCAACGGTCCTGCTGGTGAGTGATCGGAAAGTCACCCGGGTGTCTTGCATGATCAATTTCCTTACGGTGGTTTCGATGCGCCACGCTTTCGCGCCGGAGGGCCAAAAGCGTGGAGACCGGCTATGGCGTGTACCAGATCGGTGAGGTGTAAGCCCGTTCCTGTTGGGTCGTCTCAGCGCCTTCAGGAATCGTGGCTCCGAGCCTGACCTTGTCATAGAGGACCCAGCGCGGCGTCGGAATTTCGAGCACGCGCACGTAGTAGAACGCGCTTTCGTCCGCGTTAAAGTCCGGATCCGTCCAGATCGTCGCGAGTTCTGATGCGCCTATGGTATTGGTGTAGTTCGCCGCCTCGATGTCCACGGTGCTGCCGACCGGTGGCAGGTTTCCATCATCGTCGCGTTGACGATCGCCGGACCAGGCTACGTCGTAGACCTTCTCATGCAGGTCGCCGCCGGCGTCCATCCAGCCCTTGATGACCTGAACGCGATCCAGGTTGGCACCGATCGGGTCGCGGAGTGCGATCACCATGAAAGAGGGGGCGGTACCTTCAGGACCGGCCGTCATATCGCCGCCCATCGGCACACCCTTCTGATAGCCGATAAACGCCGGCTGACGGTTGCGGAGGTCGTCTGCCGCAAAATCCCAGCCGCCGAAGAAGCGCACCATCATCCGGGGACCGGTGGTGGCGTAGGTTTCTTTGCGCATCATCGCGTCGAAGAGGGCTTCGCGCGTGTTCTCGGTGGCCCAGACGCCCTGGTAACCCGAGGCCGAGATCATGTCCCCCTCGATCGCACCAAGGGCGGATTTGATGAAGGGGTGTTCGATGCGCGTCTTCGAAGGTTCGGTCGTCACTGACTTGCCGAAGAAGTTGTCTTCTTCAACGGCGGTCAACGATGTGTGGGCGTCGGTCGCGCCAACCAGGCCAAACTTGTAGGGATTGGTACCGAGCTTCTTTTCCAGCGCGAGTCCCTGTTTCAAGGCCTCGCGCGCGTACTCCCCGGCGAGCATGTCATCCGTTTTGAGCTCGGTGATGTCGAGGTTGCCGACATCCCAGGTTTCGTAATCGGCGAACTCATCTTCCGGTGACAGGTATGGGTGCGTCTCGCCATCGCCCTTGATCTGGGTGACCTCGTAGAGCGGTTCCCACCGGGCGCGCAATGCCACGTACTCTTTGTTCACCCGACCGCCGTGATAGGTCCTGTCAACGGGAAACATCCAACCATTCGAGAGGTTGCCGTTGTGGGCGAGTGCCAATGCCTTACCGCCGGTGTCTGCTTCGTAGTCGGCCAACCACTTGTAGAGGTCCAAGGGGTCGGTGCTACCCACCGGCGCCTGGGTGACCATCGGCACGACCTGACGGGCCCTGAAACCGCCGTCCCGAAGGATTACGTTGCGATGCAGATTGAAACCCTTGGGAACCGACGTCCACTCGAAGCCGATGAATGCCGTAAACCGGCCGGGTTCGTTGTACTTTTCGGCAGCGTCGACAATCTTCTCCCAGACGCCGTCATAGACCGCAGAGCCGGGACTGTATTGCTCGAGCAGGTCTTCCGACAGCGTCATCTGCGAGAAATTGGTGATCAGGTCGAACGCTGCCTCACCCGCTGCCTGGCCACCTTTTGCAAAGGCCTCTGCCCAGGGTCTGGCCTGAGCGTTTGCCATGATGTTTGGCGCGCCATTCTGGATATCGGTCGCGATCCCCATCATGTCGGAATGGTCGGTGATGACGAGGAAGTCCAGTGGTCGACTCAGCTTCACGGGCAGACCGGTCGACGAGATGACCTCTTCGCCGCGAGCCAGCCGATAAGCTTCGTCGTGCCCGGTTGTGTTGCCGAACAAACCGGCATCGAGCGAAAGGCCCGTATGCAGGTGCGTCTCGCCCCAGTAGACCTGACTCGGAAAGGGCCGTCGCGCCCAGGGGGAATAAGCTTTCCCGGGGTAGAGCGTTTCAAAGTTCTCCGACGCGGGTACACCGCCATCCTGTGCAGTTGCGATCCCCGCCAGCAACGGACAGATCAACAAAACCCATAGGGACCTTCTGGCTCTTCCTTTCATGCTGCTCCTGATGTTCGTTGTGCGCGAGGACGCCCGGCGCCGTTGGTTCCTGCCCGGGTCCTCAGGAGTCTAAAGTCAAACCAGAAATCTTCCACTGCCGTTGCCTGGAGGTGCGTGGAAAAGGCAGTCGTGGGCGTGTGCGTCTGGGGTGATTGCTAGAAAACGCACATTGGTGGGCGTAAGGTCGTCAGGATACGCAGTAGAAGCGTATTTTTCCTAGCCTTTATGGCTCCAACAATCACATGGGGGAAAGCAATGAGTTTCGTGCTACACGTAACGAAAATGCTGTTCGTCGCAATGTGCATGTTGACCGTAGTATTGCCAACAAGCGCCATTGCGCAGAACTTCAAACACAGCTGGTCCGGATCCGGGAGAGCGTCTCAGGATGCCGACTCCGATGGAAGCATGAGCGGAGGAATCGTTGGCAGTCTCTCCGGCGCCGGTACCTTCGGGCGCGGGGATACTACGATTGTCCTGGACAGTGAATTCGGTGGGTTTTGCGATACGAGCAGAGGCCCATCAACTGGAATACTCCTCAACTACATCGCCTTCAGTGCGATCATGCGTAGTGCCCGCGGAGATCTTCTGTTCCGTAACCTGAGTAGCAGTCCGCCGAGTTCTGCCTGCATAGACTTAAACGCCTCAACGGGCGAAGCGGAGATTTATCTGGATGTCGTCGGCGGTACAGGAAAGTTTGAGCAGGCCTACGGGTCCACCAGGCTGACTTACACGATCTACATCCTCTCCGGTCAGAACGGAATATCTGGCAGTGAAACAGGAGAGGTTCACGGCGTACGAGGTAACGGTCGCTGACGGTGTTCGCCTGTTGAACGTTAAGCGAATGCAGGTGTAGCAATCACCAGGAAACCGGCATGGGATCGCTCAGCGGTTCCATGTCGCTTCCGGCAGGAAAGTCCGCGGCGTCGTTCAAGGATGGAATCTGAGGTGGAAGACGAAATTCGCCAATGGCTGAAGGCTTGCGGGCTGGAAAAACACGGCGATGCTTTCGTTGAAAATGGCATCGGCTTAGACATCGTCGCTGAACTCGACCCTGAGGAGCTGGTCAGCCTCGGACTCAACCTCGGTGACCGGAAGCGACTTGCGCGGGCTATCCGGGAAACGTGGCCTGACCGGATTCCGTTGACCCCAGAGCATCCAGCGCCGGATCCTGAGCGTCGTCAGCTGACGGTAATGTTCTGCGATCTGGTTGGGTCCACGGCGCTTTCGCAGCGACTCGACCCGGAAGATTTACGGGATGTGATGCGACGCTATCGGGATGCCGTTTCTGGCGCGCTGATCCGATACGGTGGCTTCGTATCGACATACCTTGGCGATGGAATCATGGTTTACTTCGGCTGGCCAAGGGCGTACGAGGATGCAGCAGAGCGGGCCGTGCAGGCTGGGCTCGAAGCCGTATCGGTCGTGGGAAACGTGCGCGCCGACGTCGCCACCAGTCTCACTGTCAGGGTGGGTATTGCGACCGGTGAGGTAGTCGTTGGGGATCTGGTTGGCGAGCGGGGTCAGGACGTCGACGTGGTCACCGGCGAAACGCCCAATCTTGCGGCGCGCCTGCAGGGCCTCGCCAGACCTGGTGAAGTTGTCGTTTGCAAAACCACCCGTGATCTCTGCGCCAACGCCTTTCGTGCGGACGCACTCGGCAACCAGGAACTTAAGGGCTTCGACATCCCGGTGGGCGCATGGTCGATAGTTGGTCGGGTAAACACGGAAAGCCGCTTCGACGCTTCCCATCCCACGGCACCCGGTCTGATGGTCGGCCGAGAACGGGAACTCGAGTTCCTGGTTGATCGGCTCCGCCTTGCAGAAGCCGGCCGGGGGCAGGTCGTCTTGGTTTCCGGTGAACCGGGTATTGGTAAGTCCCGCTTGCTCCAGGACTTGCGTGATCAATACGCGGCGGACTATGCACGGGTGAGCTATCAGTGCTCTTCCTACCACACCCACAGTGCTCTCTATTCGACGATCGAATATCTGCGTCGAGAGGCCGGTTTGTCTCTGGAGGACAGTGAAGACGACAAGCTGGACAAGCTGGAGCAACTCCTGCGGCGCGGGGGAGAGGCGTTGGTCGACGATGTGCCACTGTTTGCGGCGCTCTTGTCGCTGTCTTACGAAGATCGCTATGGCGCCGTGGTCGACTCACCGCAGGAAAACAGGGAGAGGCTGCTTCAAGGGATCGTGAGTTATGTGGTCGGCAGGTCCAGACACCACCCGTTGCTGTTTGTGGTCGAAGACGCCCACTGGATAGATCCGACCAGTGAGCTATTACTCGAACGCCTTGTCCCTCACTTACGTGAGTCAAGGGTTCTGCTGGTGGTTACTCATCGACCCGAGTGGCGGGCGCCATTCAGGGATCAGCCTCAGATTGACAGCATCGAGCTGGGCCGCCTTCGGGAATCCGATTGTGCTCAGCTGATTGGGGCGATAGCCGGCGATCGGCTGTCCGCCGAGCGGATACATCAAGTCGTTGAGCGTACCGATGGTATTCCTCTGTATCTGGAAGAGGTAGCCAGAGCGATCGGCACACACGACAACGCTGCAGGCGCGGATATACCGACCAGTCTGCAAGCGTCGCTGCTGGCGCACCTTGATCGACTGAGTCCGGAGGCCAAGCGCATCGCCCAGATCGGTTCCGTATTCGGTCGGGAGTTCCGGCAACGGATGCTTATGACCGTCATCGATCAGGCTGAGGCGGAGCTGGAACGTGGACTCAATGAGCTGACTGCTTCGGGCATCATCGTTCCAGCTGATTCATCCTGGGGTGGCCTTTACTCGTTTGGTCACGCGTTGATACGTGACGCTGCATACTCGACGCTCCTTCACCGCCGTCGTCGACAGCTGCACGGTGTGATTGCTGACAGTCTGACGCAACTGGATCCGACGCTGGAGGACACCGAGCCCGAGACGCTGGCCCATCACCATTTCGAATCGGGTGATCTCAAACTGGCTGCAGCTTACTGGGAGCGCGCGGGGGTAAGGGCTGCAGGGCAATCTGCTAACGTCGAGGCAGACAGCCACTTCCGGAAGGCGCTGTCGTCGCTGGCGAAGACCCCACGTGATCAAAGGCCGCAAGGCGCGGAACTCCGGAACCTGCTTCAGCATGGTCCCGTCGTCATGTCGCTGCGCGGATGGGGTGACGATGAGGCCGGAGAGGTATACATGCGCGCGGCGGCTCTGGCGGCCGATTCCGGCGACATCGATTCTATCTTTCAGGCAGCCTGGGGACTCTGGATCTTTCATCTAACCAGGTCGGAGCTGAGCGAAACACGCAGGCTGACCTCCGAACTCCTCGAACATGCGTCGTTGAGTGAAGACGCAGGAATCGCCCTGCAGGCCCATCATGCTGCCTGGACCTCGATGTTCTTCACCGCCGAACTCCAACCAGCGATGGCACACTGTGAATCGGGCATCCAGATCTACGATAGATCGATGCACAACGCCCACACTTCCAGGTATGGCGGTCACGATCCAGGTGTCTGCGCCTTTGCACAGGCAGCTATGATCAGCTGGCTCTCCGGCTGGTCCGAGCGGGCGGAAGACTTCAATGGAAAGGCGCTGGCGCTTGCAGAACAGTGCCCTCAAAGGGCGAACGTCGCCCACGCACATTTTCTTTCGCTGATTTACCGGTTTATGGAGGGCCGCCCAGGTCACGTGGTCAGACACGCTGACCTGTTGATGGACCTCGGCCGGGAGCTGGACATCCCCTTCTACGTATACATCGGTCAGCTCTGGCGGGGATGGGCTCTGGTTCGAAGCGGTGATGTAGCCCAGGGCCTGGCGCAGATGGACACGTTTTCGGTAGATGCGGACGACTTTCATGCTCCGTTCTACTACTCCATTTTTGGAGAGGCCAGTGCCATCGGCGGTGAAGTCGATCGGGCGATCGAGTTCGTGAAACAGGGGCTGAGCTACGTTGAACGGAGTGGTGAGCGCGTGTGGCAATCCGAGCTTTACCGCCTGCATGGTACGTTCCTGTGGCAGCGCGGCGATGGCGATGGAGCGCTGGCGCAGCTCAGCGAATCGGTAGCGATTGCTGAACAGCTCTCAGCCAAAGCGCTGGAACTCCGCAGCGCGACCAGCCTGGCTCAGGTGCTCCTTTCGATGAGGGATCGGGGGAAAGCGAGAGACGCATTGCGCCCGGTCTTTTCCTGGTTCACGGAAGGATTTGACTCACCTGATCTGATGGTTGCCAGAGAGCTGCTGCTTGCTCTGGAAGCCGGATGAGCCTGCATGATTGGGTCGCTGGGTAAGTAAATCCCACAATTGTGCGCACTCACGCGACCTTCCAGCCTGATGGGCATGGGTTGATCAGGGGAAGCATAATGAGGATCTTGTTAACAGCTGCACTGCTGACTGCGTTTCTTGGAGGTGCGCTGCCGAGCGACGTCGAAGCTAGCGAAGGCCGTCACGTTGGTTCCGAGCTCGTCATCGTTACGCAGAATCAATATCTTGGGGCAGATCTCGATCCATTGGTCAATGCACCGGATCTTCCCGCCTTCGAGGCCGCTGCGGAAGCGGTGCTGCTGCAGATTGCGGCAAACAACTTCCCGGACCGAGCCGACGCGCTGGCAGAGAGTATTGCCAGCCGGCTGCCTGACATCGTCGGGCTGCAGGAAGTATTCAATTTTACCGTGGATGTCGATGGTGATGGCCCAATCCCGCCAACCAACGGATTGCCTCCCTTTGTTGATCATCTGGCTGAGACGCTTGCTTCACTGGCTGACCTGGGAGTGACCTATGTACCGGTCGCAAGTGTCCAGAATCTGAACGTTTCCATACCCAACATTGAATTCCAGGGCCTAGGACCAGTCACTATTGGCGTCACCGATCGTGATGTGATCCTGGTACGTGGTGATCTGGCGCAATCGGCCTCTGTGATTCCTTTTTCGCTGGTCTGCGCTCGACCCTCGCAGGATGGAGGGCCCGGGTGCAACTATCAGGCCTTCGCAGCTGCGCCCACGCCAATCGGAGATGTGATCATTGAACGAGGATTCATCGGTGTGGATGTGCTGGTCGACAACAAACTTCATCGCGTGATTAACACCCATCTGGAAATTCGCAGACCTGATGGTTCGGACTCAACGCTTGTTATTCAGGCGCTGCAGGCAGCAGAGCTTATTCAGACGCTGCAGGCCACGCCGAATCCCTATGGCGCCAATGTCATCGTTATCGGCGACATCAACTCAGATCCGGACGATCCGGTTGTAGCCAATCCCGGTCCGCTGTTTATTCCACCTTTTCAAAATGTCATTGTTCCGCCCTTCACCCAGCTGGTCAGTGCCGGTTACACAGACGCTTGGGCATTGCGACCAGGGGCTACCACTGGGCGGGGCTACGTTACGGGTGACAGTTGCTGTCAGCTCAATGATCTCTCGAACCATCAGTCTGAGCTGGATCGGCGCGTTGACGTGATTTTTTCATCTGATCAGCCGAATCGGGTAACGAAGGCCAGGGTGCTGGGCGATCGTGTATCAGACAAGACACCCAACTATGGGCTGTGGCCGTCTGACCATGGCTCGGTAGCAGCAGGACTGCAGTTCGACTGAAAACCGTTGCAAAGCAGTTATCGTCCGATGAGCGCGGGCTAAGCAGCGCGATCTGTAAAGTTCAGCAGCCGCATACACGAACTACTCCTGCATACCGTGGTAGAGAAGTCGGATCAGCAGCCGAACCCCGTCGTTCTCCTTGAGTTCGGCATAGGAGAGTCCTGGACGACTGCCGATATCACGGATGTCAGCCATCAGCTCCGGGTGGAATTGGCAGGTGAACGACCTCCGAATGGAGTTTGTCTCCCAGTCTTTGTAGTAAATGCAGGTGGTACCAACTTCGGTCAGCGTTGATTCGTCTACCTGAGTCTGGGACAGGATTTCGACTGCGTAAGGGAGGCACAACAGCCAGGACAGCGGACTGACGGCCAGGGAATGTCGGATCGGCACAATCGTGTCGTGGAGACGTTTGTAAGCCCAGTTTGCAAACAGCGCAGCCTCTTCGTTCACCTCATCACTGTGGAACATCTCGATTCGAACTTCACGTTCGAAGGTGATCATCGTGTCGATCACCCCCTCGAGTTCGTCCGCCGTGAGCTCATGGGTGTAGTGGAGCTCTCCTGGAATGTGGTTCTTCGGGCCGCGCCGCCGGTAGGGAAGGAGGGTTCTGGTTCCAACCTCCAGCGCCTCGTTGGGTGCAACCGCAAAGTGGCTGTCATGCCAGCTGTGGGCGACGGCTTCGCTACCTTTGATTACGGGTAGGGATTCGCCGATTTCATAGATTCTGTGGCAGGCGCGCTGTAACGCGGTCAACGCGTGTCTTTCCGGATCCAACGGCAGTTGATCCAGATTGAAGATCTCCCGGACCGCTCGTTTGATCAGTCGGATGTGCGACGCAGCGGCGAGTTGATGGGCGAGACACACGTAGATGCAGGGTGCGCTACCGGCGGATCTGCGCAGGTGCAATGCGTCAACCAGGCCTAGTAGATCCGAGAGGTTGGCTCTGCTCCCATCGAAGCTTCGCGGGTCGTGGACAGAGGGATCGCCACCTTCAAAAACAATCGCCATGCTTGCGCTGATGGCGCTGACTAGGAGTTCAGGATTGGTGATCCCGCTTTCCCAGATCGGGAAAAGAACCGAATCTGCATCGGCGATCTGCTGAACGATGTATGCGACGTTCTTTGAGGCGCGCACGGATTCCTGATGTCGGTTAATCCCCACGCTGTTCCAGGGTTCGATGATCGAAACGGATTGCCGAAACAGCTCGGGATTCTGTAGCAGCAGATCGAGTTCCTGACGACCAGAGATGACTTTCTCTAACGGCGGGGCAATCCCCCACTCGAAGGTTGAATTGTTGGCAAGACCGTCTCGCCCTGGAAATGGCGTCGGGGAGGACCGGTCGCGAAGGTAGTACCCAAGCAGAGCATGCGAAGATTGGACGCTCGAGGGATGTTGCCCGAGGATGCCGGGAGTAGTCCGCCAGCCAGTTCGTTGCATTAACTCGGCCACGCTCGGCCGACCCTGGTAACTCATCGACGGACTTTGTTGCGGTTTGCTTTGTAGTTATCTGGTGCCAGAAACCTGCACGGCGTGCCGAATGACCGTGCTAATCGGGAACTCTTTGAGAGCTCTGGTCCTGTCGACCGTTTTTACCGTAACGGTATTCTTGGACCAATCATTGTCTTTGGTCACAAGGTAGCTGCGACCGCCGTGTTTGAAGATTCTGCCTTCCAGATAAGAATTCATGCGAGCTTCTCAGTTTTCATCCCGGTTAGATCAGCAAAATTCTTGCCAACAGCGGAGAATGGCTGCTGCTAGAGGCTCAGGACGCTGTTAACGGTCGCCGCCCTTGTTGCTTTAGTGCGGTTTCAGCACCCAGAAATGGCGTCTCGCCCCAACTTGGTGCATTACCTTTAGGTGCCGATCAGTCCTGATTCGTGGACTTGGCAAGAATCCATCCGAATCCACAGGTTATGCACAAGCTGACGGGGAACCTGAGTGACACAGTAGCGCGCGCGACGAACTGCTCTTCGGCGTCATCCCGCCGATTTTGCCCGTCGTTGATAATAAGAGTGAGAGCAAGGTCGAGTGGACCAGAACAGCTGGTTCGATAGCGTTGAGTCGTATCAGGAAGTTATGGATCTCGTGGCTCCCGCCGAGATCTCAGACAGCCGCGACTCAATGTTCAGCGCGCAAAATACTCACACGCACATCCCGGTTAGCGGAATTGTGCGATCTGTGAGCCCACGCTACTTGGCCGGAACAGCCCCCCGGCAACCACCATCACGTTCTCATTCGTCGTACGCAATTAGTAAGGCGAAAAATGATCCTCATCCAGTCTGCGAAGTTTGCAGCGATCCTGGCAGCCACCCTCATTCTCAGCTTAACCCTTGGAACACCAGCATTAGCCGCTCCGAAGCATCCAAAGGCCTACCTGGCGTTCGCGGCGGACAAGTACGATGCCACGATTGGAGAGACCGTGCTGTTGAGCTGGTCCTCTGTAAACACGAGGTTCTGTCAGGCATCCGGTGACTGGGAAGGGAAAGTGCCGATTGAAGGTACCTACCGAACGCCACCCCTCGATAGAACAAAGACCTTCACGCTGAAGTGCAATGCGCAGGGCGGTGGTGTCGAACAGACAATCACCATTTCGGCCGTTGATGAAGTTGCAGCTCCTCCCCTGCCAAAGGTGACTTTCACCTCCGCCAATCCCAGCGTGATCGGTGGCGACTCCACGACCCTCAGCTGGTCCGCAACCAATGCCGAAAACTGTTCCGCCGGTGGTGGTTGGTCTGGAACCAAGGCTACAAGCGGCAGCGAGAGCGTCGCGCCGTTGTCGGATACGACTTATACGCTGTTGTGTACCGGGGATGGTGGCAGCGACTCCGCTTCGGTCAGCGTGGCCGTGAACGCTGAACCACCGAAGCTGTCATTCACCGCCGCCGATTCCAGCGTGGCCAGCGGCGACTCCACAACCCTCAGCTGGAGCGCGACCGATGCCGAGAACTGTTCCGCCAGCGGTGGTTGGTCCGGCACCAGGGCGGCGAGCGGCAGTGAGACCGTAGGTCCTCTCAACGCGGGTACTACCTACTCGTTAAGCTGCAACGGCCCGGGGGGAAGCGTCGTTCAGATGTTGAACATCGCCGTTATCAGCTCCGTCAGCCTTGCGTGGGAACCACCAGTCGAGAATGTGGATGGAACAGAGCTAACAGATCTGGCGGGTTTCAGGATCTACTTTGGAGCCTCGAGCGGAAGTTATACCAACATGGTGGAGATTGCAGATCCTGCAGTCACAACCGCTACGCTCGACCTGTCTTCCGGCGATTATCACGTTGTGATGACCGCCTTTGACATGGAAGGCAATGAGAGTAGCTACTCCAACGAAGTATTGAAGACTGCTCCATGATCTCGGAGCGATCAGCGGACGGAGCAGAACCGCCGTGAGCTCGGTTTTTCCTGGGGTTACGGTGCCTCAGTAGCGATCGGAGCCTCGCCCAGCTTTCCATCGAGCCGGACTGATCCTTCATCAAACCTGCTCGAAAACGGACGCCTGATTCCGCTTGCGGCATGCCAGTGCAACTAGTGCATCTGATCGTCTATTTCCGCCAGAATGCGCTCATTTAGGGCGGTGGCCTCGGCATCTGGAAGTTCCGCGATACGATCAAGTAGAGCTAATAGAAGGCGCATGGAGTTTTCGCTCCATCCATCGAGTCGCTCCAGCAGGTCGTATTCGGCCAAGAATCACCTCCCTCCAAGTCTGGCCAGGGATTCAACCATGCTCGAACTTCGAGGCGTTAAAAGCCGTTTGTATGCGCTAGCTTAGCACTCGGTCACACTCTCTCAGTCACGAACCTGTTTGAATCACTCTCGGTCGAAGTCTCGTCTCCTCGCTGTATTCGAGTTCAGAGGCCACGGTCCGGCCAAGTTGTGAAACCTGCCAGTAAACTAGCGAGGCCGGACCGTTTCTTCTCGATCTTCGATGTATTCGCACTCCGCGATGATCACTCGATAATGTGCTCTAGGAGTTCCCGTAAAGAAATCCGAATCTCCGCACCCGAACGAGCGCACTGGCAGACGAACAGCAGCGCACGGCCTTGAACCTCGCTCCTAACGATACTGAGCGGGGCATGACGGAGTAAGACTTGCTTTCCGATGTATGCTCGAAACGGGTCCATGGCCGAAGGCTGCATCCTGCAATAACGCTATTGTCTCGCGAATAGTTGGTCGCTGGGTAAGTAGACGTCAGCGATATGCAAAAAGAGAGTCGCTTTCGATCGCCTGGTGAAAGTTGTCTACGACTGCGTCATTCTTAGCTGAACCTGGGAGGAAAGTGATGAGTTTCAGCAAGTTAACGTGGGGCGTGAAAGCGAGCTTTCGGAGCTATGTGGAAGTCGCCGGTGGGACCACGATTCTGAGCGATGGCGCAACCCGTGCAGAGGACGGCACCTTCGTCTTTGCGGCAGTACCTGGCGGAGACCTGGCGATCGCCGAGGATGGTAGCGCCACCGGCGCCATGCGTTTCCAGGGCACCGTCATCTTCGAAGCCCACGGCGGCATGCTCAAAACGACGCTCACGGAGCTCGGGTTGGAAGCGGGGGAAGACGGCCTCGTTCTTTCAGCGCTGGAAACGAACCTCGGGCGAGACCGCTGTGTGATCGCGGAGCTGGGCCCCGTCGAAGTTGGGCCCGACAATGCGCTTACCCTTGGTGTCGCCATTACCCTCGACGGGATGTACCAGATCGCCGACAACTACCCGCCCGGCACCGAACTGGATCCCTTGCGGCTGGAGTGAACGAGTTGTTCTTCCCCGGACACACATCCCGGTAAATTCGATTACACCTCCTAACGAGTTCTCGATAGGGATCCGCCTGCGCACGAGCTACGGTGTTCAGGAGCCATCGGGGGGAGGTGCTCACTTGCTGACGAATCTCTTTATCGCCGCCGCCGCGGGACTGGTGCTCTGGAGTCTGCTCAGGCGTGCCGAAGTCGACGAATCGAACTCGCAGGACCTCAGATCGCGAACCAGTAGCTCCCTGTCGCATCGTCGAATCGGTAGTCCATGACCCGAGGCCACTTCGGTGGCGCGAGCTCTGATTCCCAAAGGGTGAGCATGCCCTGCAGCTGAGCCAGCGTTTGCGGTTCGGTCGTGCTGAGGTCGAAGGTTTCGCCGGGGTCATCCTGCAGGTTGAAGAGACGCACCGTACCGTCGCGTCGATTGACGATCAGCTTCCAGTCGCCGCTGCGCAGGGCGAGATTGTAATCACTTCGCCAGAATTGAGGCCGCTCGGGGACGGTGCCAGCCGTGAGGGGAACGCTGTCGTAGACGCGGTCCTCCGGTAGAGCCGTACCGCTGGCTGTCAGGATCGTGACGAACAGGTCTGTGAGCCAGACCGGCTCTGCAACGATCCGCTGTTCGGTCTGTCCGGGTTCATGGACGATCAGCGGCACCCCGAGCCCGCCTTCGAACTGGGTGAACTTGCCGCCTCGGAGCGGGCCGTTGTCCGTTGCTTCCGTGTAGGCGGCGCCGCCGTTGTCACTCGTAAAGATGATGAGTGTGTTATCGAGGGCGTTCGTCTCCGACAGGACTTCGACAAGCGAACCGACGGCAAGATCGAGGCGCCGAATCATGGCCAGGTAAACACGCTCGTTGTGATCCCGTGCTTCGCTGATCGCCTCATAGTCCTGGCGACGCGCCTGAAAGGGCGTATGCGGCGCGCTGAAGGGCACGTACGCGAAGAACGGCGCACCGGCGGCCGTGGCCTCGCGCAGGAAGCCGCCGGCTTCTTCGGCGATCGCGTCGGTCAAATAGCGTCGCTCGTCGACGGGTTGTCCATCACGGGTGATTGCTGAAGGGCCGGAACGGCCCATGGACCAGATATGCTCCTCCCAGAAGAGATCGTGGTGATGGGCGACGATGCCCGGGTCGTCTTCCGGGGCGAAGAGCGTGAAGGCTTCCCGAAAGCCGTACTCGGTGTCGAAGCCGAACTGGCGTGGGCCGTTGTGGGCGGCATAGCCCAGGTGCCATTTCCCGAAGATGCCCGTGCGATAGCCGCGGGCTTTCAACACCTCAGCCAGCGTAACTTCGCTCGCGGGAAGCCCCTGATCCGCCATCTGCGACTCATCCGGATAGCTCTCGAGAAGGAAAGGTTGCATCTCGTCCGTGTTGATGAGGTACCGGAAGCCGAGAAATTCGCCGCGATTGCGTACGTAGCGCTGCATGGGCTGTGATTCGAAGCCGAACCGGTTCTGCACGCGGCCCGTGAGGAGCGCGGCCCTCGACGGCGCACAGATCGCGGCGTTGGCGTAGGCGCTCGTGAAGGTGTGACTGCGCGCGGCGAGCTGGTCGATGTGGGGCGTTTTCAGGGGACCGCCCTGATAGCTCACGTCATGGCGGGCGAGATCGTCGGCGACGATGAGCAGGACGTTCGGCAGGGATTCGCCCGCGGATCCCCGCCCGCTTTCCCGGGCTTGGGTGGTCTCGGTGGCGAGGTTCTGCAGGTAAGCGGTCTTGCCAGCCTGCAGGGTAGCGTCCGGCACGATCGTCCAACGCTCGGAGGACGGCATGGGCCAGAGCAGGTATACGGTGATGAGGACGATCGCTAGACCGGCGCCGATGCGCACCCTATTCATCACGCGGCCGGATGTCAGGCGCGCTTCATCACCAGCGCCAGCTGACGGCTCTGAGCCACCAGCGCGCCGGTGCTGTCCCAGAGAGCGCCGCTTTCGAGCATGCGGCCCTCGTGGAGGTCCTGCGTTTCGAACTCGGCGCGGATCCACCCCGGTGCCGGGCGTCGGCGCACGTGAACGGTGAGCTCGAGGCTTGGCACCCAGCCGATGAGGCCAAGATACGGCAACGGCGACGGAGGGAAGGCGTCGGTGAAGAGCAGCAGGGAGCGGGTATCCGGATCGCGCTTATCGGTGAAACGGATCATGCCGGCCATGCGCGCCCGATCGCTTTCCCCTGCCACGGCGCAGGATGGATCGAGGCGGGTGTCCAGTCGGCTGAGAATCGGCAGATGCAGGCCCTGGGTTTTTTCCGAACGCTGCACGCAGTCCTCGGGTGCCGGGAGCGCCGGCGCTTCGAGCGTGAGCGGTGTGTCGACGCCGGCGGAGGTGTCGAGATCGGCGCAGGCCGCCAGCATCGTGATGCGTTCTTTGCCGTCCTGGCTGAGCGTTGCGCGAGCCGTGGACAGGGTTCGGCCGGTGCGGATGATGTCCACGCGCACCTCGCAGTCCGCATCCGGGCTGCCCGGGCGCAGGAAATGAGTCGTCACGGAAACCGGGTCGGGATGAGGCAGCGCATCGAGCAGGGCGTTCAGCGCTATGGAGACGAGGTAGCCGCCATTCGGGTTATCGCCGATGTTCCAGCTGCCGTGCACGTGGCCCCGGTAGTGACCGTCGTCCACGCGGGTGACCGCAATCTCGTCATCGTAAAGGCTCAAGGGTAGTCCGCCAGCTGCTAAGTCATTGCCGGCTCTGGCCGGCGCGGTGCTAAAGTACCCGGCCTTTCCCTCTGACCACAAGTGAACTCACCATGGCTGACTCTTCCACACCCCTCGGCGTTACCTTCGGCAGCCTGGCCGTGCTCGGTCCCAGAGGAGTGCTCGACGTAGCGCGGCTGGCCGATGAACTGGGCTACCGATCCCTATGGACCGTGGAGGCCACGGGAACCGATGCCTTTTCGTTGCTGGGCGGTGTATCTGCTGTGGCACCGACGCTTGATCTGGCGACGGGCATCGTACCCGTGCAACTGCGCACGCCGCCGTTGGCGGCCATGTCCGCAGCGACGCTGCAGGCCATGAGTCCTGATGCGGACGTCTGGCTCGGCGTTGGCGTCTCCGCCCCCGGCATCCTGCGCCAGCATGGAGAAGCGAGCGCGGACCGACCCATCGCCATGATGCGCGAGTACGTTGCACTCCTGCGGGAATGCCTGTCCGGCGAGTCCGTGACTTTCGAAGGCGATTTCTGGCAGGTGAAGCGATTCCGGCTCGCCGTGCGCCTCGGTGAGCGGCGGCCGAAGATTGTCATGGCGGCGCTGAATCCGCAGATGCTCAAGCTTGCCGGTGAGGTGGCTGATGGGGTGCTCCTGAACTACCTGCCGTCGAGCCATGTGGCCGATTCCGTGGCCGCCGTGCGCAAGGGGGGCGATGCGAAGATCTTCGCCTATGTGCATGCGGCGGTTTCCACCCTCGACCGGGCAGCGAAATCGGCGCGCAGAGATCTCTTCAACTACGCCATGGCCGATGGCTATGCGCGCATGTTCCGCCGTGCGGGTTTTGACGACGAAGTGGTCGAACTGCGTGCGCGACAGGCGGAAAAGGATCGCGATGGCGCTCTCGCAGCGATCTCCGAGCGGATGATCCAGGCCATTAACTTTGTGGGCACGGCAGATGAGGTTGGGGATTTCGTGCGTGCCTATGTGGATGCCGGTGTCGAGCACCCGGTACTCATGCCTATGCCCTGGGCCGATGACCGTTTCGAAGTCACCCGTCAGACCATGGCGGCGGCGAAAGCAGGGCTGGGTGGATGACGGCTGGGCGGTTGGCCGAAGGGCGCGGCGGATAGCCTAGCCCAGGCGTTGACCAATCATGATCCGGTGCCCGTCCGGGGTGCGGAGACCGAACTCCCGGATCCCCCAGGGTTCGTCGGCGAGGGTTTTGATCAGCTCGGCACCGCACGCCGCTGCGTGCTCATAGAGCGCCCGGGCGTCTTCCACGTGCAGGTAGGCGAAGTAGGAATGATCACCGGTTTCTCCGGCGGGCATGGCGTCGGGACAGGCCCCGATCTGCAGTCGGACCGGGCCGCGGGCGAGAAAGCACCAGCCCGGAGCGTCGATGTTCAGATCCTCGAAACCGAGCACTTCACGATAGAACGCGGCTGATGCGTCGAGGTCGTTCACGGCGAGGACGAAGCTCGCAGCGGTGTAGTTCGGCTCGATGCTCACGGTAACTCCCTGTGCGTCGGCCTTGCGCTGCAGTTCCTTGAGCGCGGTCCGGCGGGCGGGTGGTTGCCCCTCAACCCGGATTGCTGAGAGGCAGCCGAGCCGCCGCCCGTTCGAGAATGCTCTGTTTTTCGATATTGTCGACCCGCGACCAGGCACCGATTTCTTCGAGGGTGCGGCCGCAGCCAAGACAGACATCGCGCTCGTTCAACTGGCACACCTTCACGCAGGGTGAGGAAACGGTGCTGTTTGGGTCCGGGCTGTTCATGGGCGGGCAAGCTAGCGGAGCGGTGTGGTCGCTGCAAGCGCTGGATGGGGGCGATCAGACGCCCAGCGCGCTGCCGCTGACAAGTTCTGCCGTCTGCCTTATGGTCCGGGGAAGCACTGAAGCTCTGGGGGAGCATTATGAAGACATCCATCGGCGTCGGCGGCTATGCGCGCGGCGATATCACCGGCGCTGCGAAGTTCGTGCAGGCGGCAGATGCGCTTGGCGTGGACTACGTCTGGTCCGCAGAAGCCTGGGGTCAGGATGCGGTGACCTCCCTGGCTTATCTCGCTGGTAAGACGGAGCGCATCAAACTCGGCACGGGCATCATGCAGATCAGCGCCCGCGTCCCTGCCATGACGGCCATGACGGCCCTTTCGCTCAATGCACTCTCCGGCGGGCGGTTTGTCCTCGGCCTCGGGGCCAGTGGCCCGCAGGTGGTGGAAGGCCTGCATGGGGCCGACTACCGGGCGCCGCTCACCCGCTTGAAGGAGACCGTCGATATCTGCCGTATGGCGTTTCGTGGCGAGAAACTCGCTTACGAAGGGAAAAAGATCACGCTGCCCCGTCCCGGCGGGGAAGGCAAAGCCATCCGCCTCGACCATCCCCCCGCGGACATCCCGATTTTCCTCGCCACGCTCGGTCCGAAGTCCCTGGAGTACACGGGCGCCGCCGCCGATGGCTGGCTCGGCACGTCATTCTCGCCGGACCATGCAGCGGCGCACCTGGACTTCATCCGCAAAGGCGCGGCCGATGCCGGTCGTCCCATAGACGCGGTGGAGCTCCATGCGGCCGTCGGCATTGCCATCGGCGAAGACGTGCAGGGCATGATCGACGGCCGCAAGGCCGGCGTGGCCTTCCAGATGGGTGCCATGGGGTCTGCGCAAACCAACTTCTACAACGAAGCCTTCCAGCGGGCCGGTTACGCCGATGACGCCCTCGCCATTCAGCAGCTCTGGCTCGACGGCAAGCGCAAGGAAGCAGCCGAGCGTGTGCCCGACGCCATGGTCACGGAGTTCCAGGCCATCGGCACGCGGGACATGGTCAAAGATCGTCTGAGTCGCTACAAAGCGGTTGGCATCAACGCCCTCGACCTGCGCCTGGAACAGGGCGGCAGCCCGGAAGAGCGTCAGGCGCGCCTCGAGGACGTGATGGAGATCGTCGCCGGGCTGTGATCGGCTAGCGCAGCGCGTCGCCGAGGGCCGCCAGGAAACTGCGCTGCAGGCGGCGGCTGATGGCGGCGTCCGGCACGAACATGTCAGCGCCGTGATAAAGGCCCGGGAACACGGCCAGTTCGCAGGCAACGTCTGCCGCATTGAGGCGCTGGGCATAGGCCACGTCTTCGTCCCGAAACAGATCCTCGGCGCCGACACACACGTAAGCCGGTGGCAGTCCGGACAGGTCGCTGGCGCGGGCGGCCGCGGCGTAGGCCGGCGCATCGACCCCGGGTTCGCCATCGAGATACATCTCCCAGGCGCGGAAAGACGTGCCCTGGTTCCAGACCGGATGGTTTTCGTATTGACCGGACTCCGTGTCGTGGAGATTGTCCACCATGGGATAGAGGAGCAGCTGCAGTACCAGCGGATGATTGGCGCGGTCGCGGTTCATGAGCGCGACACCGGCGGCCATGCCGCCGCCAGCGCTGGCCCCACCGATGGCAACGCGCGCGGCGTCGATACCCAGTTCGCCGGCATTCGCGAACATCCACTCGAGCACGGCGTAGCAGTCTTCGGGGCCGGCCGGGAAGGGGTGTTCCGGGGCGAGACGGTACTCCACGGAGACGACCGTGCAATCGAGTTCATGGGCGATGGTCCGGGCCCGCTCGTCCTGGGCTGAACCGATGATGTAGCCGCCACCGTGAATCCAGAGCAGGGCGGCCTGATCTTTCCGGGCATCTTTCCGGTACACGTAAATGGGTACGTCGCCATCGGGCCCAGGCACGCTCAGGGGTTCCTCGATGACCTCGAAAGGGGACTCGGGGGTCGGCCGGCTTGCCATCAGCTCGCGAATCATCGCAACGTTTTCGCGGGTGATTTCCAGCGGCGGCAGCGCTTCAAGGGCCGGTTTCAGTTCCGGGTCGATCTTGTCGTAGTCGAGGAGCATGGCGGTCTCGTTGCTTGCGGGAGCCCGCATGCTACCGCGTTTCCCCAGCAGTCCCGCAACCGGCAACGCTGGGCCCAGCGTCTCAAGCAGTCTGCTATGGTCTGCACACAAGGAAGGAACGACAGTAAGGGAATGGAAAGTCATGAAGAACGTTCTTCAGGGGCTGCTGACGTTGATGCTGCTTGCGGCAACGCCCGACAGCGCTGCTGACGCTTTCACCGTCCTCAAGAGCAATCCCGAAACCGGCTCGACGCTCGATAAATCACCACGAAGCATACGCATCTGGTTCGATAGGCCTCCCCACGGGGAAACGCGGGTCACGATCAAGCAGGGAGAGGCGGTGGTTGCGGAAGTCTCCGGACTCCATGGTATGGGCGAGAACGATCTCATGGGCGTGTTGCAGGGAGATCTCCCCGATGGTGACTACCGTCTCTCCTGGCAGGCTGGAGACAATCAGGGCGCAATCCCCTTCAGCATCGAACGACCGCTGGGGCACGTGGACGACAGTTGGGAACCGCCCCTCGACATCGGGATCGTCCTCTACGACGGCGCCGAACCGATTGACGTGTTTGGGCCGTTGGAGATGTGGATGAATGCGGGTCCGGACAATATCCGCGTGCACCTCATCGCCGAAGAGAAGCGGCCTATCGTGCTCACCACAACGAGTTATCCGAAAGCCCTCGCGCCGCGGCTCAACGCGCAGTACAGCTTCCTGGATGCGCCTGATCTGGACGTGCTCATGGTGCCCGGTGGCATCGGCACGCTCGTCGAGGTCGACAATCCGGTGATGATCGACTTCCTGAAGGATCGGGTAGGTGAGGTCGCGGTCGCTACCTCGGTCTGCACCGGCTCGGCGCTCTATGCCAAGGCCGGTCTGCTTGACGGTGTGAGGGCCACCGGTAACAAGGTGTTCTTCGACTACATCGTCAGTCAAGGTCCGGCGGAATGGCAACTGGAAGCGCGCTGGGTGGAGAGTGGCCGGTTCCTGACATCGTCAGGGGTTTCCGCTGGCATCGATATGAGCCTGGCTGTCATCGCCCGCTTCTTTGGTCTGGAGGCGGCGCGCATGATCGCTATCGGTGCAGAGTACGAGTGGAACGAGGACGCCGATCGCGATCCCTTTGCCCGCTATGCGAATGCAGCCGTTCCCTATGTGGATCAGCTCCGCGAGCGTTTCCGTGCTGAGGGTGCGGCGGCCGTGGAAGAGCCTGTCGCGGCTGGCGGCGAGTGAGCGGCGCACTTTCCGGTGGTTGAGTCTCGCGTTCCCGACCAGGGAAAGCAGGAGCTGATCCTTGCTGGTGGCGACGGTCTGGTCGCCGATCAGGCCATGGAGGTGGCGGCTCTGCTTGGGCTTGTGGTGCGCCGCACGCGGCACGTGCCGTCTGAAGCCGACAGGGTGTTCCTCGTCGACAGCGACTTCCAGGCTCGGGCGGCGCAGCTGCGGGAAATCTCGCCGGAGCGCCTGGCCAATCTCGTGCACCCGACGGCCTTCGTGAGTCCGAGTGCTCACCTGGCCGGTAACGTCATCGTCGGCGCCCAGTGCATCGTCGGCATGCGTGCCCGGGTGGGCCTCGGTGTGCTGCAGAACACCCTGTCGAGCATTGAGCACGACGACGTCATCGGTGACTTCACCTTCCTCGGTACCGGCGCCATCCTCTGCGGCTATGTCACCACCGGCGAGTCGGTCTTCATTGGCGGCGGCGCCACCGTGAAGCCGCGCACGACCATCGGCGCCAGGACCACCCTCGGCACCGGAGCCGTGCTCGTGAAGGACGCGCTGCCGGACTCCACCTACGTGGGCAATCCCGCCAGGCGCCTCGAAGATCGCTGATTGGTGCGGTCCTATGCCGACCCGATGATTCAGCTGCCGCTCTGGTCAATCGTCGTGTAATCCGTCGAAGGTGACGAACTGGTAGGGCTGTTCCCATTCTCCATCCCTTTCGAATACGACCTCTCCCGCGAGCATTGTGATCAGTGCCTCGGTTTCGTGAACCTGGTTCTTCTCGACTTTGAAAAGATCCTGACTCGCTACCACGAGATCGGCGCGCTTGCCGACCTCAATGGACCCGACGATGTCGTCCCAGCCGAGCTGATAGGCAGCGCCCATGGTATAGGCGTGGATCACCTGCTCGAGCGTCAGGCCTTCTTCCGGCATGAACGCTTCGCTGTGTTCGGGCTCCATGCGCAGCATGGCAACCTGCATCTGCAACCATGGGTCGAGTGGTGCGGTGGGTGCGTCGGCGCTCATTGCGAGTCGCGCGCCCTGTCTGATCATCGACTGCTGGAGCATCCAGTACTTCAGGCGCTCGGGCCCGAGCCTCGACAGTGCCGTCGGGTCAACGACCGCGTTTTTGACCGCATAGGTGTTCATAGTGACGTTCAGTTCCGCGTAGCGCGGCTGGTCGTCCGGATGGATCAGCATCGAATGACCCGTGGTCAGTCGGGCGTCATCGTGGCCGGCTTCTCTGACAATCTCGAACGCATCGAGGGCCTCGCGAATCGCACGGTCACCGATGACGTGCGTATGCACATTCAGGCCTTTGGCCACAGCCGTGTTCGTTGCCTCGACCCGCACGTCGAAGGGAAAGATCGTCGGGCCGCTGTAGTCAGGGCGATCCGTATAGGGTTCGAGGAGCGGCGCCGAGAAACCATCGATGGAGCCGCCGTGCAGCTTCACGGTGTCGACCTTGAAGTTTTCACCTTTGTAGAGCGGCGGCAACGTGTCCATGAACTCGTAGGCTTGCGCCAGATGAAAGGGACGCTGCGCGATGATGGAAGCCGATACCCGCAGATTGAGCTTGCCCTGCTCAGCCAGTGAGTTCGCCGCCTCATAGATGACGGGTTCCGAACCGGGCGGCACGCCGGCATCGTAGATGGCCGTGAGGCCGTAGCTGTTGAAATACTCGATAACGTCTGGCAGGTCGCGCGCGACATTTTCTTTCTTGATGAGACCAAGCTGAATAACGGCGTACATCGAGGCCGCTGACGTAGACGCATAGCCGTTTGGTTCTCCGTTTTCGTCCAGTTCAAAGCCGTCAACGGGAGTTTCGGCGCCGCGGGTTACGCCAATGGCTTCCAATGCTGCACTGTTCATCCAGGCACCGTGTCCCGATGCGGCGATCATCACAAAAGGTTCTGCGACGATGGCGTCCAGGTCCTCCTTGTAGATCTCGACACGACCCTCGAAAGAACCGCCCCACGACATCTTCGCCCCATCGGGTTGCTCACGTAGGTACTGCCGCACGGCGTCGAGCATCTTCTCTTTGTCTTCGCTGTATTCAATCTGCAGCGCTGCCGCAAAGCCCGCCATGACCAGTGCATGTTCATGACCCGAGACCAGTCCCGGTAAGACGAGATTGCCGTTCAGATCCACAACGCTGGTCTCCGGACCAACGAAGGCGGCTGCAGCTTCGTCATCCCCGACGAACACGAAACTGCCGTCACGAATTGCCAGAGCCGCGGCCCAGGGCTGGGCGTCATTGACGGTGTAAATCCTGGCGTTTCCGACGACCGTATCTGCCGGTGCGACAGTCTGGGCTGCGGCGGGTGATGGAGAGGCGGCTTCGTCATTGGTGCCACAGGCGGTGACGAGTAACGCCGCCAGGAGAAACGAAGTCGCTTTGCGCATGCTTTTTCCTGGTCAGTAAATGAAGGTCTGAATTGAGCTCCTGTGCTACCAGAGCACGGAGGACGTTGGTTGCCGGGCGCGCTTCCGGGTCAGACGCAAGCAGAATACAGGCAAAGAGTGCGCTTTTTCGCGATCCTCCATGCGGTTGCGGCCGATCTGCGCTAATGTTCAGGGTTGGACGAAGGATCATCAACAGCAGAGCATCCGGGGGGAGCACAGTGCCTAAGCAGCGCCGGCCACAGGCCTACTACGACGACATCAAGACCCGCTTCAAAGCGGAACGCGATCTCCGCCTCGACTACCGGCCGCCGGGGACCGAGCAGTACACGTCCGAGCTCACGGGGGATCTGGAGCACTACGCGGTCGATCCCTATGCCGGCGAAGTGGAAGCCCGGGAGCCCATCGAAGATACTGTTGAAGTGCTCTTCATTGGCGGGGGCTTTTCGGCGCTGCTGACTTCCGCCCGGCTCCGGGAGAAAGGCATCGAGAGCATCCGCATCGTCGAGAAGGGCGCCGACGTGGGCGGCACCTGGTACTGGAACCGCTACCCGGGCGTGGCCTGCGACGTGGTCTCCTACGACTATCTGCCGCTCCTCGATGAGATGGACTACGTGCCGGTGAATCACTACTCCCGGGGGCCGGAGATCTACGCACACTGCCAGGCCATCGCCAAAAAATATGATCTCTACGATCTGGCGGTCTTCAACACCACGGTCATCAACACAGCCTGGAATGAGGACGACGAGCTCTGGCACATCGAAACGGATCGTGGCGACCGGATGAAGGCGCAGTTCGTGATCTGCGCCAACGGCACGCTGTCCAAACCCAAGCTCTCGAAGATCGAAGGAATGACGGCCTTCCAGGGCCACAGCTTCCATACCTCCCGCTGGGACTACGACTTTACGGGCGAAAAGCTCGAGAACCTGCACGACAAAGTGGTCGGCATCATCGGCACCGGCGCGAGTGCGGTGCAGATCGTCCCCGAACTCGGCAAATCGGCGAAGGAACTCTACGTTTTCCAGCGCACGCCATCGTCCATCGACGTCCGTGACGACTGGCCGACCGACCCGAACTGGGCCCGGCGCCTCCGGCCCGGCTGGCAGGCGAAGCGCCGGGAGAAGGTGCTTGCCGCGGTGGAACGTTCGCCGGAGCAGCAGGCGCGCCTCGACGCCATGTCGCCGGAAGAGAAGCTCCGTGAGCAGGAGAATCAGAACATCGACTACATGATGCGCATCCACCGGCGAATCGATGAAATCGTGAAGGATCCGGACACGGCGGAAGCGCTGAAGCCCTGGTACATGTTCATGTGCAAGCGTCCATGCTTCCACAACGAATACCTGCCGACATTCAACCTGCCGAACGTGCATCTGGTCGATACCCACGGCAAAGGAATTACCCAGATCACGGAGAAAGGTCCGGTATTCGAAGGCACGCAGTACGAAGTCGACGTGCTCATCTATGCCACGGGCTTTGAAGTTCAGCAGACCGGCATCTACAACAACATCGTTGGCAAGGGTGGCCTCAATCTTTCGGACAAGTACGCGGATGGCATCCGCACCGTGCTCGGCATCCACACAGCCGGCTATCCGAACCTCTTCATCATGGGCGGCTACCAGGCGTCTTTTCAGTTCAACCTCACGGACATGCTGCAGACCCAGGGCGATCACATTGCCGAATGCATCGACTACGTGCGGCAAAACGGCTACCACAGCATCGATCCCACGGAGGAAGCCGAAGAATGGTGGGTGCAGGAAGTCATCGCCCACCGCGGCAAGACCAGCCGTAATCAGGACTGCACGCCGGGGTACTACAACTTCGAGGGTGCTGAGAACCGTCGCCAGGATGGCAATTACAACGGCGGTTTCCGCCGTTACTTCCAGCATCAGGGCGGAGTGCGCGAGTACATGGCCGACAACTTCGTCCTGGCGACGAAGCACGGCTGATCGTTTCGCTTCCGGAACTATCAGTCGTCCTGACCGGGAGCCCCGTGTAGTCTGATTCCCGGGACTCGAGCCGGCCAACCCTCTGAGAAGGGCTCTGGGAACAAGGCTCGAAGGAAGAGGGGCCTTGCTGCCCCTCGAGGAGGAGGACGCTGTTGCGCTCACGGACCGGAGTCGCTTGCGCGCTGCTGGGGCTGATGCTCTGGTCGGCCGCTGTCTGGCCGGCAACCCCGGATCGCACCACCGTCCCCTCCACGGACCGTTCCGCATTGGCCGCCTTCGCCAGGCCGCAGGCCGGTGTGGATCAGCGCCGGGTACTTCCCGTTTATGAATTCGACGCTGGTGGCAGCACGGCGGAAGTCGCCGGGGCGGCCCGTTATCCCGTCAGGGAGATTCGTGTTTTCGGCGCGGAGGCCATAGATCCCGGCCGTCTGGACGCTGTGATCGACGAGTACGAAGGCCGCGAGCTGTCCTTCAACGACATGGTCAGCCTCCGGGATCGGCTCACGGCGCTCTACGTGGAAGCAGGCTTCGTCACTTCCGGTGCGATTCTCGAAGACCTGAGTGATGGTGTCCTCGGTATCCGGATCATCGAAGGTGCCCTGGAGCGCATCGACGTCCGCAGCACCGGGCACTTTCGCGAGCAGTACATCGCCGACTATCTCGAAGGTTTTGGCGCCACGGAGCCGGTCAACGTTCTGGACCTCGAAGAACGCCTGCAGATCCTGCAGCAGCAGAATCACGTAGCCTCGGTGGAGGCGCAGCTCCTGCCCGGGTCGCAACGCGGTGAATCGGTACTGCTCGTGAGTCCCATCGAGACGGATCGCTGGGTGATTGGTCTCGAGGCATCCAATCAGCTGAGTCCTGCGATCGGCCGTGCCCAGGCGGTGGCGTCGGTGAACGTGCTGAACCTCACGGGTCGGGCGGACGATCTCAAGTTCGGCGTCCGCGGCTCCGAAGGTCTCCTCGAGTTTATGGGGGAGTACGACTTTGCCCTCGGTCGGCGCGGGCAGCGCCTGGCGCTGTACAGCTTCGGGGCCGACAGCGACATCGTCCGGGGCCCCTTCGAAGAGTTGGATATTGGCGCGGATACCTTCACGGCGGGTGCCCGCTATCGCTGGCCCGTACTGCGAACGCTGCAGACGCAGACGAATCTGGTCTTCACTGGTGAATGGCGGCAGAGCCGCACCTACCTCCTCGGGCAGGGTTTTTCTTTCGTGGAAGGTCCAGAGGACGGCCGTGCCCGCATGGCCATTCTCCGCGGCGGTTTCGAATCTCTGCATCGCAGCCAGCGCAATGTGATCTATGGCCGCGTGGAGCTGAGCGCCGGGCTGGATGCGCTGAATGCGACCGTCAATGAAGATCGCACCACGCCGGACGGCCGCTTCCTGAAAGTCCGCGGCCAGTTCCAGTGGGCCCGACGCCTGGCCTGGCTCGACAGTGAACTGCTGCTGCGGGTAGACGGCCAGCTCAGCGACGATCCCCTCTTCGGGCTGGAGCAATACTCCATCGGTGGTCGTTGGACCGTGCGCGGGTACCGGGAGAACACTCTGATTCGCGATAATGCCATCATCGCTTCCGCCGAGTGGCGGGTGCCGTTGCGCGCCGATCCGACGGGCCGCAGCCGCCTGGAGCTGCGTCCTTTTGCCGACTGGTCTCACTCCGGCAACATCAACGGGAACGAGATCGGTCCGCGGCAGCTGTCCAGCGTGGGTCTCGGCGTCTACTGGTCACCGATCGAACCGGTGCAACTCGAGGTGTACTGGGGCGAGGCGCTCAACGATGTGAGCTACCCCGGCGAATACGACATTCAGGACGACGGCATTCACTTCCGCTTTACCTGGGACGCAGGGCTGTGAGGCGGGTGAGGACTCTGATTGTCCTGTCGCTGCTGGGTGTGGCCATGACCGCGGCTGCTCAGACGAGTATCGTGCGCGACGGCACCGTGGGTCCGGATGCCTCCGTGCAACCGGTTGTTAACGGCTCGGTTGTCGAAATCGACGAAGCGCAAGGTAGTCGGCCCGGGGGCGGTGAGAATCTGCTGCACAGCTTTGCGTCTTTCAGCATCGGTGCCGGCGACACGGCTCTCTTCTCTGCCGATCCGAATCTGGCAACGGCGCGGATCATCTCCCGGGTAACGGGTCCCATGGCGTCTCAGCTGTTCGGCACCCTGGCCTCGACGGTCCCCGGGGCCGACCTCTTTCTTCTCAATCCGCAGGGAATCATCGTCGGCCCGGAGGCGAGCCTCGACACTCAGGGATCGGTCTACCTCAGCACGGCGTCCAGTGTTTCTCTCCTGGCAGACGATCCTCTGGGTGAGCTCACCTTCACTAACGACGTGCGCCTGGCCTTTGCCGATCCCATTGCCTTTGGGTTTCTGGATGCACCGGCGAGCCTCGTGGTCGATGGAGCGACGCTGACCCTGCCAGGGAACCGTCGGCTGGCTTTATCCGGCCACGACGTGCAGCTGAACGCGGGCACCCGCCTCAGAAGCGATGGCGGCGTCGACGTTGTCGCAAGCGGGGGCGAGCGGCTGCCGCTCGCAGACGACGGCTGGTTCCCCACGAATGGTTCCGGCCGCCTCGAACTCCTGGACGCGAGCCTTGTTACGGAGACAGACGGCAATCGCTCAGCCGGCGATATCCGTCTTCTGGCCGGTGGTTCGCTGTCCATGACCGGCGGCGCCGCAACCTCAGCAACCCTTGGCCCTGGCGCCGCAGGCAACGTGATCCTCCGGGCACCGGTCATTGAAGTCAGCAACGGCAGTTTCCTGAGCAGCAGCAACGGCCCTGCAGTGCCGGGTGGCGGCGGGGCTGATTCGGGATCGGGATCCGGTGGCGGAGGTGGCAGCGGATCCGGATCGGGTAGCGGTTCCGGCGGGGGTGGCGGCTCCGGTTCGGGCAGCGGATCGGGCTCAGGGGGTGACTCCGGCTCGGGATCCGACGGTGGTTCAGGCGGCGGATCCGGATCAGGCGACTCCGGTTCGGAATCCGGCAGCGGCTCGGGCGGTGGATCCGGATCGGGCGACTCCGGCTCAGGATCCGACAGTGGTTCAGGCAGCGGATCCGGATCAGGGGGCGACTCTGGTTCAGGATCCGGATCTGGTTCCGGCGGAGGCGGCGATTCCAGCGGCTCCGGATCTGGCTCCGGATCGGGCAGTGGATCCGGATCAGGCTCCGGGGACGGGTCGGGAGGTGACTCCGGCTCGGGGAGCGGCAGCGGGACTGGATCGGGTAGTGGTGACTCTGGGTCTGGCAGCGGTTCTGGCACCGGCGGCGGCTCAGGGAGTGGTGGCGGTAGTGGCTCAGGGGCAGGCGGCACGGAGGCCACCGGTGCGGGTGGCGATGTCCGATTGATTGCCGATGAGCGCATCACGACACGTCTCAACGTCAATATCGGCGCCAACAGCAACGCTCAGGGAACGGCCGGCGAAGTCCTGCTCGAAGCGCCCGTTGTGGAACTCCTCGAGGGAACGCGGGTTGCCAGCGCCGCGTCTTCCGACGGCGACGCCGGTCGCATCCGCATCCTGGCACCGGAGCGGCTCGAGCTTTCCGGGACCAACAACCCATCGAATCCGCCCCGGGATCGTGGCACGCGGATCACGGCGAGCTCCGCCTTCACCGCGTCCGGCAACGCGGGCAGCATCGATATCCGTACAGGCACGCTGATTGTCGCGGACGGCGCTCGGATCTCGTCGAGCACCTCCGGCGTTGGCGACGGTGGCTTCATCCACATCGAAGCCACGGAAGCCGTGCGCATCTCCGGCGCCCGGGGGGATGGCAGCGGGTCCTCGGTGCGGGCGGCCACGGAGGTGGAGGAAATTCAGTCGCCCGAGGAGCGCCTCGGTCGCACGGGCAGGGCCGGAGAGATTCTCATCGTCTCGCCGCTTCTCGAGATGGCACCCGGCACCGAAATCCGCAGCACCACGGCTCTGCCCGGGGTTGGCGGCCGCATTGAACT
Source organism: Pseudomonadales bacterium (assembly GCA_965230005.1). GTDB lineage: Bacteria > Pseudomonadota > Gammaproteobacteria > Pseudomonadales > Azotimanducaceae > SZUA-309. The sequence continues at coordinate 1,872,997 of OZ245934.1, read as the reverse complement.
CGACGTTGCAGAGATCGATCTCGTCGGTGCGCTCATCAAGGCCGGCAGCGTCGGCGAAGGCTCAGGCGATGCGGGCGACGTGCTGGTGGGTGTCCGGGAGGGAGCCGAGGCCCGCTACCCGCTGATCAGTCTCGCCCTCGAAGACGCCTCCATTGAAACTTCCGCCACGGACGCCGGTGGGGGAGACATTCTCATCCGCGGCCCAGGTTCTGTCCGCCTGCTGCGGAGCGGCATCGACGCCAGCGATACGGCGAGCGACGGTGGCAACGTCGACATCGAAGCGACCAAAGACATCCTGGTGATCGAAGAAAGCCGGCTCCTTGCCCGGGCCGCCATTCCCGGCGGGGACGGCGGCATCATCCGGATCACCACCGATGCTTTCGTGCAGTCGCCGGACAGCCTGGTGATTGCGGAGAACGAAGTGGTGGTCAACTCACCGGAAACGAATCTGGAAGCGGCGGTGACCGAGCTCCCCGAGGACTTTCAGGACACGCCGAGTCTTTTCAGTCCCCTCTGCGCGGCACGGTCAGGTACCGATGATGTGGGTCGCTTTGTTGTCGATGTGAGCCCGAACCTGCCCATCAATGCGGCTGACGCACTACTGGTGGTGCTCACCCCGAGGTCTTCCGCGCTCGAGGCTGTGCACGGCCAGTTGCTGGCCGGTGAATTCGGCAAGGCCCTCGAGTCCCTCGACGCAGAACCGGCGTCATCACAGGCCCTCGTCTATCGGGCGATTGCACTGCAGGCGAGCGGTGATGGCCCCGCCAGTCGTGCGGCCTTCGTGCAAGCCCGCGCCCTCGCCGGCAACGACCTCGCTCGCCGGGAGGTCATTCTCAACGAAGCCGTCGCCGCGGGGCTAAGCGGCGAGCCCAGGCAGGCGCTCGACCTGGTGCCGGACATCGAGCCGGACGAATCAGGCGCGCTCTACGCAGCCCTGCTGCGCGCCCGGTACTCAGAGGACGCCAACCTTGCCCTCGAAGCGGCCGCTCAGGCAGAGCGGCTCCTCGAGGAGACTCAGGATGGCGCCGCTGAGGAAGCCCGCCTGCATCTGGCGAGAACCTATCTCGATCTGGCGCGCCGGATGCCGGGGCCGCAACCGCTGCTCAGGGCGGCCTCGCTGCTGGGGACCGTGACCGCCTGGGCCGAAGCTCGACAGGACAGGCGCCTCCTGGCGCTCGGCTATGGTCTGCTCGGGGAAGCCTATGCCCTCGATGGCCGTTATGCGGAAGCCCGGACACTGATTGCCATGGCGGTGGAGACGGATCCGGAGGCGCGGGATCAGCGCTACCTCTGGGAGCTGCAGCTGGGCTACCTGGCGGATCTCACGGACGATGCGGAGGCAGCTATCGGTGCCCGCCGCCGCGCGGTCGCCGAGTTCGAAGCAGCACGCCCTACGGCCCGGGCCCGTTACGGCAGTCAGACGGCGGACTTCCGCGAGGTCTATCGGGAGCTGGTGAGTGCACTCCTGCTCGGTTCGGACGCGGATCCCGGGTATCTGCTCGAAGCGCGCTCTACGATCGAGCGCTTTAAACATTCAGAACTGCAGAACTACTTTCACGACGAGTGTTACGCAGCCCTGGAAGCGGAATCCGTGGCGCTCGAGGAGGTTGGCGCGAGAACCGCAGTCGTTTATCCGATTCTGCTCGCGGACCGGCTCGAGGTCCTCGTCAGCATCGGCGGTGAGCTGCAGCGCTATCCGCTGGAGGGCGGCAGCGAAAGCTGGGCCGGGGCGATTCTCGAGCTCCGTCGCAGTCTCGAGAACCGGACCACGAACGAGTATCTGCCAAAGGCGCAGGCGCTCTATGACCGGCTGATTGCGCCGCTCGAAGCCGATCTCTCGGCGGCGGAGATCGAGACGCTCGTGTTCGTTCCCGACGGCGCCTTGCACACGATCCCTCTGGCGGCCCTGCACGATGGGGAGCGTTTCCTCGGGGAAAAGTACGCGGTTGCCGTCACCCCGGGCTTGAGTCTCGTGGCGCCAGCGCCCCTCGATGCCGAGGCCGGTTCCGCGTTGCTGGTAGGGGTCAGTCAACCCGTGGCGGGCTTTGATGCGCTGCCGAACGTCCCGGATGAGCTCTCCAGTATTCAGCGTCTCGTGGGGGGTGATCTTCTGCTCGATGATGACTTCGAAGCGGATCAGTTTCGCGAGCGTTTCGTCACCGAGCAGCCGGCGATCGTACATGTGGCGTCCCACGCGGTTTTCGACAGCGCGGTCGAGCGCAGCTTTCTCATGGCCCACGATTCGCCGCTCTCGATCGACGAGTTACACAGCCTCGTGGCCGAGTCTCAGTTCCGGGAACCGCTCGAGCTGCTGACCCTGTCTGCCTGCGAAACGGCGGCCGGTGACGCGGATGCGGCATTGGGCTTATCGGGGTCGGCGGTAAGGGCCGGTGCGCGCAGCGCCCTCGGCACTCTGTGGACCGTCTCCGATGAAGCAACCCGGGAGCTCATCGTCACTTTTTACGCGGGGGTGGCGGACAACAGCGTTTCGAAGGCAGAGGCGCTGAAGGCCGCTCAGGCACGCCTGCGCGACGATCCGCGGTTTGCCCATCCTTACTACTGGGCGCCCTACCTGATGATCAGCAACTGGTTGTAAGCCGGCACACCCGTGCCGGCTGATGGGTATGCCGCAGCTGTAGCGGCGACAGGACTCAAGCCCCGGCTTCGATTCTGGCGCGCAGCGCCTGTTGCTCTGCCCGGCCGATGGGGAAGCGCCACATGATGATGGCCACCGACGCCGTGACCAGCGTTGGTGAGGCGGCGACGACAATGCGCACGGCATCGAGCGTTGACTGCGCGTTTTCACGTGTCGGGTCGAAGCCCACCCAGTCGAGCATTGGATAGATCACGCCGACGGCGAGGGCGGCGCCGACCTTGCTTGTGAGCGTGAGCATCGAATAGTAGAGGGCGCTCCGGTCCGCTCCGACGTTCACCCGATCCTGATCGATCACATCCGCCATCATGGAACGCATCAGCAGGTCCTTGGCGCCGAAGTTCACGCCCACAAGCACGAACAGCCAGAACACCCACCAGAAGCTCGAGTCCGGCACCACGAAGAAGAGCGCCGTTGCCAGGGTCGACTGCAGCGCACCAACACACAGGGTCTGATGTTTGCCGAAGCGCCCGCTCAACCAGACGAAAAACGGCACGAACAGGAGGCCGGTCAGGAAAATGACCACGAGATACAGGCTCGCTGCCTGAGGCAGCTTGAGCACCTGGATCACGAAGAAGAAGTGCACGGCGCCGTTGATGCCGCCCTGCAGCCCGAGCAGCAGGTCCGCAAGCAACAGACGGCGCAGCGCATGGTTTTCGAGGATTGAACGCCAGGCGGTCTGCCAGGGCAGCTTCACCGGCGAGCGCAGCTCGGGTTCCTTCGTGCTGACCACGGCCAGGCCGAACAGCAGCGGCAAAGCGATCATGATCAGCCATCCCATGGCGGCGCTGCGCATACGCATGCCCCCCTCAGGATCGATCGCATCGAGCAGCGCCGGCAGAGCGAGCACAGCCACCGCGCCGAACAGGCCGAACAGCTGCAGCGCACCCATGATGCGTGTACGGCGGTCGTAGTCTCCCGACAGCTCACTGGCCCAGGCAGTATGCGCAATTGCGAGCAGCGTCCAGCCGACGTAGAGCACCAGCAGCGACAGGAGCAGGGTCGATTCGTCGGCGGGCTCAGCGGGAAAGAACACGCCGTAGGCGCCCAGCAGAATGATCGGCACGCCAACGACAATGGCCGGCCGCCTTCGGCCCCAGGGTGTTCTGATCCGATCCCCGAGCACGCCGAAAACCGGATCCGTGAATACGTCAAAAAAGCGGGCGATCATGAAGATTGTGCCGACAGCCGTCAGGCTGATGCCCAGTTCCGCGTAAAGCGGTGGCAGGATGGCGATGATCGGCAAACCCAGCGCGGCAAGTGCAAAAGCCGGCGAGGCAAAGGCGGCGACGCTGAGTGGGTTGTTTGAATCCGGCATGGGTGCAGATCTTCGGGGTGCGAAACCCGTATGCTCGCCAGCGGGGCGGTGCCAGGCAATCCCTGCCAGTGCGATGAGCGTGGCTCGTGCGTGCGGTCAGCCGAGCCTATCAGCAACAAAGTTTACGGCAATCGTGAATCATTCGGACTGCGAACAGGATCATCAAAGCGCGGGCCTTTCGCGCGCAGCATCCGCTATGCTGAGACGTCTGATGTCGCGACCTCCCGGAACACAGCGCGGGCTCGTTGCCAGCACCTTCTTCTGCCTCACTCTGGCCCTCAGTGCCTGTGGTGGCGGTGGTTCCGGGAACAACAATCCACCGGTTGCGCCAGGGACCGGAAGCAATGAGCCGCCCTTTGGTTTGACAAGCAGACCAACGGTAGCATCCCTGAACGTGCCGCTTTCGGATGGCACGATCGGCAGCTACGTCCTCGAGCCGTCATTTCCGAATCTGAGCTTTCCCGCAGCCGTGCTGCTGACGGCCGTCCCCGGTGAGAACCGCCTGGTGGCGCTGTCCCAGGACGGTCTTGTTCGAGCTTTCGTCGACAGCGCCGCAACAACCACGGCTGTTACGGTCCTGGATCTCAGGGGTCGCGTTGATTTCGGTGGCGAACGAGGTCTGCTCGGTCTTGCCTTCGATCCGGAGTTCGTGACGAACCGCTATCTGTACGTGCATCAGTCGCTGGCCGGCACCTCGAGCCCGGGCGTTAATCATGTCGCGCGGATTTCGCGCTTTACCTGGGACAGCGGTACGGACCAGGTGGATCCCGCCTCGGAAAAAATCATCCTCGACGTTGATCAACCCTACGGAAACCACAACGCCGGAATGATTGCCTTCGGCCCCGACGGCTATCTCTACATTGCCCTGGGGGACGGCGGCAGCGGCGGCGATCCCGACAACTATGCGCAGGATCCATCGAGCCTGCTGGGCAGCATGCTGCGCATCGACGTGCACCCGACGAATCCCGCAGACCCCTACGACGTGCCGACGGACAATCCTTTCCTGGGCCAGGCGGGCTTCCGGCCTGAAACCTGGGCCTATGGTCTGCGCAATCCCTTCCGGTTCTCCTTCGATCGCAACACCGGCGTGCTCTGGCTGGGTGACGTCGGCCAGAATGCACGCGAAGAGATCAACATCATCGAAGCCGGTGGCAACTACGGCTGGCGGGTGCGGGAAGGATTCCTGCCCTTCAACGACTCCCTGAACACCCTGCCGCTGTCTGCCTTCACGGACCCGGTGATCGACTACGGCCGCAGCGACGGTGCATCCGTGATCGGCGGCTACGTCTACCGCGGCACGCGGGTTCCCTCCCTCCAGGGCCGGTATCTCTACGGCGACTACATCTCCGGCAATGTCTGGGCGCTCACCTGGGATTCGGCAGGCAACAGGGTCGTCGACAACGAACTCATCGCAAACGTGCGCAACATTACGGCCTTTGGCGAAGACACCGCCGCCCATGTGCACGTCGTTACCGCCGGTGGGGACATCTACGAACCTCGAGCCGTGAGCAGCGGCACGCCGAGCGATCCCCCGGCGCTCTTGTCAGACACGGGGGTGTTCACCGACCTTACGACGCTGACCGCGGCGAGCGGATTCATCGAGTATGAGCTCAATCTGCCGTTCTGGTCCGATGGCACCGTCAAGCGACGCTGGGTGGCGGTACCCAACGGCGAGACCGTTGGCTTCGACGCAACCGGTGCCTGGTCTTTCCCGGTTGGGACCGTGGTCGTCAAACATTTCGAGCTGGCACTCACGGAAGGGAATCCGAGCAGTCGCCGGCGCCTGGAGACGCGGCTGCTCGTCCATCGGGAAGATGGCTGGCGGGGCTTCACCTATCGCTGGAACGGGGCCGGCAGCGACGCCGATCTGCTCCCTGGCAGGGCGGAAGAAATCATCACGGTCTCGCTGGCTGCTGGTGGTACCCGCGATCAGCGCTACGTTTACCCATCCCGCACGGAGTGTCTGAGCTGCCACACGGAAGCCGCCGGCATCACCCTTGGGCTGCGAACCCGGCAACTCAATCGCGACTTTGCCTACCCCGCGGCCCTGGACAACCAGCTGCGCAGCTGGAACAACGTGACCCTCTTCGACCGGGACATCAATGGCGGCAGCTTCGATGCCTATGCGGCCAGCGACGATGAATCGGTTCCCCCGGCACCCCGGGCGCGTGCCTATCTGGCGGTCAACTGCGCGCAGTGTCATCAGCCCGGCGGCGGTGCCCCGACAAGCCTCGATCTCCGTTTCGATGTACCGGACGCTGCCATGAACGTCATCGATGTCGCACCGGATAACGGTGACCTGGGCATCGTTGACGCCCGGCTCGTTGCTCCGGGCGATCGATCGCGGAGCGTGCTTTATCAGCGGATGGTGGGCCCCGGTCCCGAACGCATGCCGCCCGTCGGCTCCCATGTTGTCGACGAGACCGGCGCGGATCTCATTGGCCGCTGGATCGACAGCCTGTAAGCGTCTGCTTCCAAGCCTCCTGAGCCTCTTCTGTCAGGACTGCTCGGCTTCCGCCCAGGCCGCCACTTCCGGCAGCGCAACCTGCTCCAGAAGCGCGATCTGAGCGCGGCGGTCCGCGGCTCTGTTTGCCGCGGCGAGTGCGTCATACCAGAAGCCCGCGGCGGCAAGGCTCGTGGCATCGCTCGACGCGCCGACGTCGTGCACGTATTCCACGGTCGCCAGGGCGACGATGTCCCGGGCTCGGCGGTCTTCGTCGCGGATGATTGCGACAGACCAGCGATAGGCTACGCCGGCCTCGAGCGCCAGACCCACCGACGCCAGATCGAAGCGATGGATACCGGCTGCCAGGGGTGTTTCGCTGCGAACGCGCAGCACGGGCTCGATACCGTCCTCTGCCATGACCACAATCTCGAAGGGGCCCGCATGCTCTTCCGAGAGCCACCAGTAAAGCTCCGGTGCGGGCCGTGCAGTCAGACCCGTATGTTCCGGCGCCAGCACCGCAAGCTGAACGGTGCTGCCGATTGAACGGGTGCCGCCGCCCACACGGGTTTTCGGAGCGCCGCGGCGGGGTGGTACGTAGACCGTTGCGACGGTTGGAGCACCTGCCGCGGCAGCGCCTGCGGCCTCTGTATCGGCCGGGATGTCCTCTGTCGATACAGCGTCAGCGGCGCGTTCCGTTGCATTGGTGCCCTCCGTCGTCTGCGCGTCGTGCTGACCGTCAGCGACGGCGAGTGACGCTGCTCCGCACAGGAGCGCGATGGTCAGAAGGCGAAGTTTCATGACTGTCCTCCCTGGAAAGGGCTCTGGTGGAGCCCGATGACCTTGCCGGCTTCCGGATCCACGTCATCGAGATGCTTCACGAACGCCGAGACAGCCTCTTTGCGGCCTTTGAGGCTGATCGGTCCGAGCGGTTCCCAGCCTTTGTCGTTTTCCAGCAGCCGCAGAGTCGTGGCGCTGGTGAGGATGCGGCTGGCACCAGGCGCCCGATCGTCGTCGAGTTCCTTGGCGGTGCTTTCGAGGCGTGCTGCAACGTTCACCGTATCACCGATGGTCGTGTACTTGGAGCGCTGACGGCTGCCGACGGTGCCCGCGACCACGGTACCCGTGTGAATGCCGAAGCGCACGGCGTAAGGATGCTGTTGCGGATGGCCGAGGGCCCGGAGGCGCCGGCTGATGGCCTGGGCGCAGCGGATGGCGCTGCGGGCGTCTTCTTCGATGTCGGCGCCGCTGCGCCGGAAAGGCACGCCGAAGTTGGCCTTCACACCGTCTCCGAAATAGTCGTCGATCATGCCCCCGTGCTCGAGAATCGTTTCCGTCGTGATCGACAGGAAGGGTTGCAGCCAGGCCAGCAGTGAGTCGCTCGGCAGCCGTTCTGTCTGCCGCGTGAATCCCTGCAGGTCGACGAACATGACGGTCGCCGTCAGGCTCTGCGGTTTGAGAGTGCCTTCGTCGAGCAGTTCAGCGCGACGTTGCCAGATCTCCTCGGCCACCTGCTTTGAGACCTGCACATTGAGCAGCTCTTTCAAGTCCTGACGCTCCCGGCGCGCGCGCTGCACCAGATAGGCGGTGACGAGACCGGCACTTGCGGTCCAGCCGACCGCCATGGGCAGGACGGGCAGCCAGAAATCGGAGACGAAGAGCAGCAGCCCTGCGGCTGTTATGCCGAACACGCCGGCGGTGACGATCAACGACAAGCGGGTGGCTGAGCCGGCCAGCAGGCCGCACACGCCGCCGGCAAGACAGGCGAACACCAGCAGGAAGGTGTCTAGGACTGGCCCGGGTGCGGTCATGGGTTGACTTCTGCCGTGGCCGGCACGAATGAGCTGGTCCACCAGCAGACCATGCACGGCGATGCCGGCGATCTGTGGTGTGCCGTTCCAGGACCAGCGGCTCAGCGAGGACACGAAGCTGTCTTTCACGCTCTGGGCGTTCACGCCGAGGATCACGACCCGGTCCTCGAGCTGCTGCGGATCGATGCGGTCGTTCAGCAACGCGCTCAGGGCGTAGGTGGGGAAAGCGTCCGGCTGCCGGCGATGGTCCATGAGGAACTGGTAGCCCGCGTTGTCGACGTCCGCGTAGGCGCCGAAACGTGATGGCATCGGTGCAACGAGGGTGGGCCCGAGGCGGAAGTGCTCGGGCTCCAGGGCGTCCGGGCTCAAGCTGATACCGTCCGCCGCGAGGTAGCCCAGGCCGAGCCGGAGGGAAAAAGACCAGTAGACGTTCTCACCGTCGTCGAGAAACGCCAGACCACGGCGCACGATCCCGTCGGGATCGAGCACGAGATCGCTGAAACCGATCCGACCATCCGCAGCCAGGGCTGCCGGGGGTGCCACCCCCGGGCTGTCTGCCGTATCCACCTTGAGAATACCGATCAGCTGCTCTGTGTCCGCGAGGGTCCGGGCGAGGACATCCGTGCCCGGCGGCACGGCCACGTCGCGATAGATGTCGATGCCGATCACTCTCGGTGCATGGGCCTCGATCCGGTTGATGATCCCGGCGAGGTCTCCATCGGTGATGGGCCAGCGGCCCATGGCCTGAATGTCCGCCTCGGTGATCTCGATGAGTGTCACGGCGGGCGATTCCTCGGCGGCCGGTCGCAGCGCCAGCCCCAGGTCGTAGCCGGTGAGCTCCAGAGGCTGGGTCAATCCCTGGCTTCTGGCCAGGAGCAGAGCGGCCGCGGTGAGCAGGCTGATGAAGATCGCGGCGACCATCAAACTGCGTCTGTCTTCGATCACGATGCCTCCGGGGCTATCCTGCAGAGAGGGCTGCTTGCCATGCTGTGGATCGTTGCTGGAAGGCATTGTGTGCCATGATGGCACGATCCTCTGTCAGGGAGCCGACAGAAGCCGCTTGGCTGCGGTAAGCTATCAACCGGATTGGAAGGGAGGGCTCTGCATGGCCGAGAAGCTCAATCTGCTGGACAGCTTTCCGTCGCTGTCACTGCAAGTGGCGGGGGGCGGTACCGTCACTCTGCCGGACGACATCTCCACACCTTACGCCATCGTGCTCTTCTATCGCGGGCACTGGTGACCTTTCTGCCGCCGACTGTTAGCCGGCTATGAAGCGCATCTCGCCGAGTTCGAAGCCCTGGGCACCTCCATCTATGCGGGTACCGTCGACACGGAAGAGGAAACCCTGGAGGTTGCGAAGGATCTGAGCTTTCCCGTGGCCTACGGCATGACGCGAAGCGATGGCGACGCCATCGGCGCCTGGTGGGAAGAGCGCCGCGATCACATCCAGCCCTCGGAGTTTCTTCTCACGGAGTCCGGCAGGGTGCTGTCCTCCTGTTATGCGAGCTCGCCGATCGGTCGCACCGATCCAGCGGAAGCGATCAATCTGCTGAAGATCCTCGCCAAGCGGAAAGGCTGAGCAGTCAGTCCCGGCGATTCTGGTAGTGCACCTTCCGGCCCCGGAAGGGCGCTTCCCGCCCTTCGTCGTAGCGGGAGCCCGGGTCCTGCAGCGCGAAGAGCGGGCCGAGGCAGCCGTGTTTGCCGAGCAGTGCCTCGAGGGAAGCCTGTGCGTGCCCGGGTACCGCTCGGGCCTGACGCTGCAGCTCCTCCAGGCACCAGACGCGGTACTGCGACACGGGTACGTCACGATAGGGCACGCCCTCCATGACCGGATCGAAGCGGCCGGCACCCGCCTGCCAGGCTTCTGCATTGGCATTCAGATAGGGCAGATAGGCGCTCCCCACGTTCTCGAGAATCGGGCTCAGGTCCGCGGGGAGCTCATCAAGCAGCGCGCCCCGGGTGCGGCTGGCCCGGGCGTTCCAGAGTCGTGCCTGCCAGGCGAAGACCCCGGGGGCTTCCGACCGCATGATGTCCGACGCCGTCGGGTCCTGGGCGAAGTGGCGGAACATGGGGGCAAAGAGACCGAAGTCGGCGACGCTCGGTCGCTCACCGAGCAGAAAGGGCCTGCTGCTGAACACCCGCTCGAGGTGGGCGAGAGTGTTGAGATAAATGGACTCCACATGGTCCCAGGTATCGTCGCTGACGCCGTCCTTACGAACGTATTCACCGAGCTGTCTGCGCCGGATGAAGAACTGTTTCAGAAAGCCCGGTTGCGGGACCTCGGCGAGCAGCTCGTCGACGATTTTCCGGGACAGGTGCAGCCGGTCGGTTCGATAGCTCCAGCGGTAGTGCATGGCTGGCCGCCAGAGCCATTCTTCGAAATAGTCCTCGAGCAGCAGGCTGACAAAGCGCAGCACGGGGTCTGCCGGAAAAACGGCTGGTTCGGGGTGCTCGTTCTCGAACCAGGCGATCATCGGGGTCGTGTCCGTCATGAAGCGCCCATCGGGTAACTCCACGGCGGGCATCTGGGCGGCGCCGGTTTCTGTCTTCAGGCGTCGCATGAGCGCCGGATTCAACGTCACGAACTCGTGTGGAATCTCCTTGTAGCGCAGGTAGGCCTCCATCTTCCCCGTGTAGTAGGAGATTTTAAGACCGTAGAGACGTAGGGGCTGCATGGACGCTACCGGGATGCTCAGCGGAGCTCGCGGGTCTCCCTGGACTCCGGCGCGCTCAGGAGTCCCGCGAGCGCATCAATCAGGGAGCTCACGAAAAGCTCGGCGTTTTTACCCCGGAAGGCGTTGCGCTGCTGTGCGTGCTGGTAGACGGAGGCGGCGCTGAGCCGGATGGCGAATTCCATGCGCTGTCGGTAGGCGGTCTCATCGAGACCCGTGAGCGCTGCTTTCAGGCGTTCGGCCAACGCCTGCCCGCTGGTTCCGCCAGCGCCGCCGCGCCCGAGGCGGTCGAGCGCCGAAGACTCGAGCAGCGCCAGTTGATGACCAAAGGCCTGGATGTAGTTGTGGAACCCGGCGTCGGCACCGGCCAGCTCGAAGGCCGGCCGCACCATCAACTCACAGAGTTCCCGAAGCGTAGGCGCATCCGTTCGCGCGAGCAGCGCCTCCAGGAGTTCCTCGCGTTTGGCAACGGTCTGGGCAGCCCGGTCGCGTTGGATGGCTGAGATCAGGCCCCGGAGATTGCCGAAGTGGTACTGCAGCGCCGACGTGTTCTTCTGCTCGGCAAGGTCGAGAATCTCGCGGATGGTGACGCTTTCGATGCCGCGTTCGGCGATGAGCGTTTCCGCCGCTCGCATGAGGGTTTGCCGGGTAGCCTCGCCGCGCGCACTTCGGCCCGTTCTCTCCGTGCTCGCCTCAGCTTCGTTGTGCGATTTCATCTTCCACTCGCCAGATCCGATCCTGCCCCCAGCAACTGAAGGCTTCACTCCGATTGCCACCGCTTACCCGGAAGCTTGGCACACCCCAGAGGCCGGCGCCCAGCATTGCCTGCAGATTCGCTTCCAGTTCTGCTTCCCAGTCCGTGCCGGCCCGGGCAGCCTGAAGCGCCTGCCAGTCGAGGCCCGCCGCGCGAGCCACCTGCTCGAGGCCCGCATCGGTGGCGATATCGACGCCGTCCACCCAGGCGCTTTTCAGATAGGCGGTCACAAATTCCATGCCTTTCCCGAGTGTCACCGCCGCGGGAAAGAGCGCAAAGGCTCGTCGCACGGGATCGCCGAAGGGGTCGACCACGCGGCCCAGGGGCGAACCGCGCACACGGCCTTCCCGGGCGGCATCGGTGATGATGTAGCGCTGCTTTGCGGCGGGGGCGGGAACGCCGCGCATGAGCATTGGCATGACCGGGCGCAGTATCACCGTCACCCCGGTGCGCTCGATCATGTCGAGCACCCGCTCATGGCCGATCGCCGTATAGGGGCTGCGCAGGGAAGGGAAATACTCGAGCCGCACTGTGCCAGCAGCCCTGGTACCCGGATTGACAGGTGCAGGCTCGGGCACGATGGATGCAGAACGGTTGCTGGCGTGGCCGCGCGACTTCAGCTGCGCCTCCAGGAGTCGCACGCGATCGAGCCCCCAGAACCATTCACCTTCGAAGTAGAACATGGCGCCCTGATAGTGGCCGAGACGGCGGCGCAGGGCGTCGCCCTCGGCGACGATCGAGTTGCCGGTTGGGGAGCCCGTGTTACTGATCGGCTCACCGGCAAATAGGCGCATGCCAACGGCTGTGGCTGCCGCGGCAAAGTCGCCGTCTTCGAGGCGTCCGACCAGTTCGGCGTTGGCTGCAGCGACGGCGTCAGCGCCCGGTAGCTGCGGGTGCTCCGGGAAACCGACCCCATAGCCGCTTGCAATGCTCGCTGCATCGCGCAGTGCCCAGGGCGCAAAACGCTCGGCGTTGCCCTGGTATTCGGGACCGGACTGGGAGGTCAGGTGGATCCGAAAGGGCAGGCGATAAGCGTCCCGGAGCGCATCGAGCTTCTGCACGGCGAGCAGACTGTAGGGATCGTCGACCTGATGGAAGTAGTGTACGGCGGGCGCTTCACGAGCGAGGCGCGCGCGGAAGCGCGCCCGTTTCCGGAGCAACTCCGCGAAGGCCGGAGAGCCCAGGGCCCGCATGGCGATGGAACGGAGACGGGTCTCGAGCGCCACGATCAGGGCTCGTGAATGATGATGTCGGTGGAGCCGGGGTACAGGTCGAAACGATGCAGGTCGCGAACCAGCAGCGTGTCTCCGCTCAAGCCCCGAGTCCAGATCCGTTCTGCAAGGGCATTCGCGGGTACGGGTACGAGATGGTAGTAGGCGAGCTGGCGGATACCGGCGGCTTTGGCCTGCGCCTCGAGGTTCAGGCTGTCTGCGTGGTAGTCGATGACGTCGGTCATGATCTTCGGCATGACGGGCACGTTCGCGGACCGTGCCACGCTGATCATGGGATCGATGAGGCTGCGGGACAGGGCATCGTGCAGCAGCAGGTCGGCGCCCGCGGCGGCCTCGAAGAGCGAATCTACTGCGACCGTGTCCCCGGATATCACGACGGAGCGGCCCTTGTAGTCCACGCGATAGGCAACGGCGGGGTCGATAGGGTGATGGTTCACCGTCACGGACGTGACCGTCAGCGTGCCGTCGTCCCAGACGATGCCGTCGGTTGGTACGGTCACGGCGGTCATGGGACCGGCCGTCGGTGGCAGCAGTTCTACGCCGTGGTGTTCCACCCGGTAGCTGCGATCGAGGTCGTAGGCCATATTGAAGCCCGCAACCACCCGTTCCACACCGGGTGGTCCGAGGATCTGCAGCGACTCGCGCCGACCCCGCACCCAGGAGGCGAGGTTCACATCCGCGATACCGGCGATGTGGTCAGAGTGGAAGTGGGTCAGGAACACGCCATCCAGACGCCCCACGGGCAACCGCGCCTGGGCGATGCGCAAGGGGGAACGGGCACCCACGTCGAAGAGAAAGAAGTGCTCTGGCGTGAGCACGGCGATGCAGGCCTGCGCCCGGCTTGGGTCGTTGCCGAGCGGTGAAGCACTGCCGCAGACCACAACCTGCAATCCCTCGATGGGTTCCGGTGGTTGCGCCATGAGAGCACCGGCGGCGCGCTGAAAAAGAAAGTCCTGCCCGGCCGTGGTGTTGAAGACCAGAGCACCGAGCACACCGATCACCACGACAAGGCCGAGCACGGCGATTGCGAGCTTGCGCATGTCAAATAATGCCTGCCATTAATTTCGCGAAACTATAGGGGGGCACCCGGGGTAAGTCCAGCGGCACCCTGGCGTTGCCTTGCTGGTTATCAGAAGCTGGGTCCGCGGGGCGTATAAGGTGCTTCCAGCGCCGCTTTCTCTTCCTCGGTCAGCGTAACGTCCAGGGCCGCCACCGCATCTTCCACGTGGCCGATGCGGCTCGCGCCGATGATCGGTGCCGTTACCACCGGATTGGCGAGCACCCAGGCGAGGGCGATCTGTGCCCGCGGAACGCCCCGCGCGGCGGCGATCTCCGCCACTTTGCCGACGATCTCGCTGTCGCGATTCTCATCGAAGCGGGCGGTCATCAGCCGGTCTGATTCGCTGCGCGCGGTTTTTTCGTTCCAGTCCCGGGTGAGCAGGCCGCGCGCAAGCGGGCTCCAGGGGATCACGGCGATACCCCGGTCGGCGCAGAGCGGCAACATCTCCCGCTCTTCCTCGCGCTGCAGCAGACTGTACTGGTTCTGCATGGACACGAAACGATTCCAGCCAATGAGCTCGCTCGTGTACAGCGCCTTGCTGAACTGCCAGGCCCACATGGAAGAAGCACCGATGTAGCGGATCTTCCCCGCGGTGATCGCGTCGTCGAAGGCGCGCAGCGTTTCCTCGATTGGTGTCTGGTCGTCCCAGCGGTGGATCTGATAGAGATCGATGTAGTCGGTGTTCAGGCGGCGTAGGCTGTGCTCGAGTTCCGTCATGATGACTTTACGGGAATTGCCTCTGGCGTTGCGGCCGCGGCGCGTGGGGAAGTAGACCTTGGTCGCGATCACTACCTCATCGCGATTGGCCAACTCGCCCAGGAGCTTGCCGGTGATTTCCTCACTGGTGCCGATGGAGTAAGCGTTGGCCGTATCGAAAAAGTTGATGCCGAGTTCGAGGGCGCGCTCGAAGATCGGGCGGCTTTCCGCTTCGTTCAGGCTCCAGTCGTGGACCCCGGGGGTTTCTTCGCCGAAGTTCATGCAGCCGAGGCAGATGCGGGACACGTCGAGGCCCGTGTTGCCGAGTTTGGTGTAGTTCATGGGCCGCGCTCTCCCTGTCCCTTTCCTGTAGTGCCTCAATATAATCGAAAGCACCAAACGAGACGGCTGTTTGACCATGGGCAGGATCATGAAGTGGGGCTCCCTCGGGCTGCTTGGCCTCCTGGTAGTTTTCGCGCTCTATGCGGCATTCACCCGTGATTCGAGGAATGCCCGGGTAGTGGATGAGATTCTCGCCAACCCGAACGGAGAGCGGGCGGCCCGGACCATGCTGATCACCCTCGCCGATGGCCGGCGGTATCCGGTGAACTATCTCGAAGAGGACGGGTTGGTTTTCATGGGCATCGACGGCCGCTGGTGGCGGGCCTTCGTCGGTGCCGGGCAGCCCGTGGAAATGATCATTCGCGGTGAGCAATCAACGGGTCACGCGCAAGCGGTGCTGGACGATCCCGCCTATACGGCAGACATCTTCAGCCGCCTTCGCCCCACGGCCCCGAAATGGCTGCCCGACTGGGCGAATGGCAAGCTGGTGGTGATTACGCCGGACGACGGTCCCTAGTCGACCCCGACAGCAGCAGTCCGGCTACCAGTCGAGGTCGTCGGGCACCTCGAACTGCGCGTAGAACTCGTCGTCCGAGCCCGGTTCCGGTTTCTTGTCTTCGTGGGCGGCGATGATGCGCTTCGGGTCGCGGGCTTTGATCTGCTCCGCAACGGCTTTGCTGACAAGGGCATAGAGCCCGTCGTTGTTGACGATCACCAGCTGACCGCGGCTCAGCTGTTCGAGCTGCGCCTTCGGTACGTAGATCTTCTTGATTTTCTTGCCGTGCACGAAGTTGTAGGGCACGTCGTCTTCGTTGCTTTCTGACTTGCGCTGATCGTTCGTCACGATAATCTGCTTCAGCTCTGCGCGCAGGGCTCGAGCAGCCGCTTTCTCGTTGGCGGCTTTCGCCAGCTCCTTGTCGCGGGCTTTCTTTTCGGCCTGCTGCTTTTTTGCCCGCGCACGAACGGCGTCGGGGGCGTTCGGATCCGGTCTCGGGCCTGTACCGGCAGCCTTGCCTTTCTTGCCGGGGCGCTGCGCGTGCTTTTCTGCCTTCGCCTGACGCTCGGCCTTCTTGGCTTGAGCGGCGCTCGCAAGGCCGGCCTTTACCAGCTGATCCCTCAGACTCTCGGACACGGTTTTCCTCTTCTAGCGGCTGTGTCTTGCTGCTCCGACGGATTCCGACGATTCCGCGGGGCTCGGGCCGGGGATTGTATGTCGTCCCGGGCCCAGTCGAAAATAGTCGTGCGATGCGGCAGGGTGCAGGGGAGAGCAACATGAGCGAGCAGAGTAAGGGGCAGGCGGTCGATGGACCCGGCGTGCTCACCACGGCGGACGTGGGGTCTTACACCGTTGCGAAAACGACGCTTCTCGACACCCGTTTCACCATGGCCTACGCGGCCGGTGTCAATGACACGAACACCGCCTACTTCGACGACCTGCGTCCAGAGGGGCTCAAGGTGCATCCCTGCGTCGCCTTTTCCCTGCAGTGGGCGAGCCGCTTCCGCCTGGATCAGGTGCTGAATCTGCGCGCAGCGCCCTTTGGCGTGCACGCCTCCACGGATCTGCGCATCCATCGTCCCTTCCGCGCCGGTGAGGCCATCACCACCCAGGGACAGATGGTGCTGAAGCGTCAGACGCGCCCAGGCGTCTACAACGTCGATCGCTATCGGATGACGTCCAGCGACGGCACCCTCGTCGCGGAACTCGACTACAACGGCATCACCCGCGGCGCGACCCTGGATGGTCCCGATCTCGCCATTGCGGAGGAGCCGGCATTACCGGCCATGGATCTCAGCGCCGGCGAGCCGGTCTGGCAGGAGACGCTTGCCGTTGGCCTCCACGCCGGTCAGCAGTACACGGAATGCGCACGCATCTTCAATCCGATCCACACGGAACCGAGTGTGGCGAAGGCGGCCGGGCTCCCGGGGGTCATCCTGCATGGCAGTGCGACAAAGGCCATGGCGCTGACGACGGTGATCGATCGTTGCTTCGATGGCGATCCCGATCGCATTACCCGGCTCTGCGGCCAGCTTCGCGGTATGGTGCTGATGAATACATCGATCAGGGTCGAAGCGATGGCCGACGTGGTGGACGGTGAAGAACGGCGGGTGCTGTTCCGGGTGTTGAACGACCAGGGACAGCCCGCCATCAGCAACGGCATCGTCTGCGGCCGCGCGGCTTAACGACGCATGGTCGATTACCGCAGACGGCTGGCGGTGCTCTCCGGGGCCGGGTCAGGCATGGGTCGGGCGCTTGCACGACAGCTGGCTCGAGAAGGCTGCCATCTCGGCTTGTGCGACATCAACGCGGATTCGCTGGCGGAAACGGCGGGGCTCTGCCAGGAAGAGAACCCGGCGGTGCAGTTGACCACGATGCCCTGCGATGTCTCTCAGGAAACCCAGCTGCAGGCGTTCCGGGCTCAGCTCGAGCGTGCGCAGCCGGAGGTCGAGATGGCGTTGCTCATCAACAACGCCGGCGTCAGCGGCGGCGGGAGTTTTGTCCTCGATGACCGCGAGGAGTGGGATCGGACCTTCGCGATCTGCTGGTCCGGCGTGTACCTCATGACCCGGACCTTCCTGCCACGGTTGTTGAAGGCGAAGGACGGCCACGTCGTCAACATGAGCAGCGCCCTCGGTCTGCGCGCGGTGCTCGGCGGCCATGTGCCGCACACCGCTTACAGCGTGGCCAAGTTCGCCGTCCGCGGCTTCAGCGAAGCACTCATCCACGATTTCCGCTTCAACGCGCCGCATCTGAAGGTTTCCATGGTGCTGCCGGGTACCATCGGAACCGGCATCATGAGCAACAGCCTTGCGGTCCTGGGGCACAACCAGCCGCCGGAGTGGACGACCGAGGAGGTGGCAGCAGCCCGGCGGCGCTGGGACATCGCCGGTTCCATTGACCACTCGACCATGGATGACGAAGCCGTCCGCGCGGCAGGTGCACGGGAAATCGAAGCCATGAGCGCCGCGGGTATCTCTGCGGAGGAAGCGGCGGAAATCATTCTCGGCGGCGTTCGCAACGATCGCTGGCGCATACTCGTGGGCCCGGACGTGGAAACGCTCGATGCCTGCGTCAACGAGGCGCCGGAAGCTGCCTACGATCCGGACTTTGTGCTGCGCTGGCGGGAGGCGACCCTGGCGCTCATGGCAGAGCGGGAGGCTGAACCCCGTGCGTAGCTTCGTGAAAGCGCTGTACATCACCCTCGGCATTACCGGTCTGCTCGTTGCGCTGCTCCTTGCAGCTGGGCGCTGGCGCCCGGTGGAACTCTCGGCGCTGATCTGGCCCGTCGTCGAAGCGTTTGCGATCGAGGACTACGTCGGGGTAACGCTGAACGGCACCTTGCAACCCGATCTCTTTCCGATCAGGGAAACCGGCATCTCCACGGAGCCGGTACGCGTGGCTGTGCTGGCGTTTCTTGCGTTGCTGAATGCCGAGGAACTCGATCGCGTGCGCTTTTCTGTTACCCACGATGAGTGGCGGCGCTGGGCGAACATCCACATCAGCACCCGCCAGGGGCTGAGCCTCGGCGAGATGAATGAGGCGCAGCAGACAGCACTCTGGGCGGTGCTGGCGGAAGGCCTGTCTGCCAGCGGCTACGGTCAGGCCCGGGACATCGTTCGTCTCGAAGAGCATCTCGCGGAACTCATGAACGATTGGTATCAGTACGGCGAACGCCGGTACTGGATCACCGTCATGGGGGAACCATCCGCCACTGAGCCCTGGGGCTGGCAGTTCGAGGGGCATCATCTGATCATCAACTTCTTCGTGCTCGGTGATCAGGTGGTCATGACGCCGACCTTCATGGGATCGGAGCCCGTCCACGCGGCGTCGGGAAAGTATCAGGGCACTCGAGTGTTCAAGGCAGAGGAAGAGCTTAGCCTGTCGCTCATGCGCAATCTTTCCGACCAGCAGCAGGCGCGGGCGCAGATCGAGGCTCTGAAGCCAGGCAACAACAATTACGGTGAGCTCTTTCAGGACAACGCCATCGTCCCGCGCCAGGGGCTTTCCTTCCGGGAACTGCCACCAATGCTGCGTCCTCTCGCCGAGCAGCTCGTGCGGGTTTATGTGGGGCGGCTGCGGGACGGTCACGCAGAGCAGTGGATGAACGACGTGCGCGCCCATTGGGATGACACCTACTTTGCCTGGGTCGGACCCTTCGACGAGGACGCCGTGTTTTACTATCGCATTCAGAGCCCGGTGCTCATGATCGAGTTCGATCACCAGAGTCCGGTGGCTCTGGAGGGCCCCGATGCACCGACACGCGATCATGTGCATACGGTAATCCGCACACCGAACGGCAATGACTATGGCTTCGATCTCCTTCGTCAGCATCTCGAACGGCACAGCCATGACTGAGGCGCCGCCATGGCAATCGTAGAACGCGACGAATTCGGCTTCGATGCCCCGGCGCCGCTCAATCATCCCGGCCGCGCCGGCCTCCCGCAGGGACACGCTACCGGGCCGGAAGTGGGTGAGCGGCTGCCGGACTTTGAGCTGCCCGACCAGACGGGCCGCCGAGTCCGCTTTCACGAGGACCGTGGCGAAGCCAGAGCCGTGGTCGTTTTCTTCCGCTCGGCGGTGTGGTGACCTCCCTGCTGGACGCAGCTCGGTGAGCTGCGCGATGCCTGGGAGAAGTTCCGCGCGGCGGGTATCCGTCTCTACGCGATTTCCTACGATGATGGAGAGGTGCTCGCCGAGTTCGCGGAGAAGCAGCACATCCCCTACCCACTGCTCTCCGACGTGGATTCCGCGGTCATCAAGGCCTTCGGCATTCTCAACGACTCTGTAGAGCCCGGTGACGCCATGCTTTACGGCATTCCCTACCCGGGCACCTATGTTTGCGACGAAGCGGGTGTGGTGGTCGCGAAGTTTTTCCACGACAGCTACAAGAAGCGCGACAGTGCGGAGCTCTATATCGATGCAGCCCTCGGCAGAGCGGTGCTCGACGAAGCAGCGCCTTCCGTCAGCGACGGCGACGAGGACGTGCGGGTCACCGTTGCCATCCAGGGCGGCAGCGGCAGTCTTCGCCAGGGGATCATTCGCCACGCCATCGTCCGCTTCGACCTGGCCAGCGGCTTACACCTCTATGGCCCTCCGGCGCCGGAAGGGATGATCCCGCTGTCAGTCACCGTCGAGGGGCCTCCGGGCCTGGTGGTGGAAGCCGCGGAGCTGCCGCCTACGGAGACGCTGCATCTCGCGGAGATGGCTATCGACCTGCAGGTCTGGTCCGGATCTTTCGAGGTGCGGATACCCTTCTATGCGGTCGGGGAGCTCGCCAGCGAGACGCGGCCGCTGGATGTCGAGTCGGCGACGCTGGAAGTTCGCGCCCGCTTTCAGGCCTGTGACGACAACACCTGCCTGCTGCCGCGCACCGAAACCCTGCGCCTCGAGCTGCCGCTCGAGGCGATCGACGTGCCGAACATCGATCTGCACACAGGTCACGGGCAGCGGGAGGGCGCCTACGACGGCACACCGCATCTCCGTCGCCTGCTGCTGCGGAAGATCCGCCAGCACCCTTTGGGCTTCCTCCGCTACCTGCGCAAGCATCGGCGCCTCATCAGGGAAGCCAAAGCCCGCCGGGACTCCTGAGCTCAGAGATTCAGCCGATCTCTGAGCTTGTAGTAGAAGACGGCGGGTTCCAGAAACCAGGGATTGCCGCGGTAGAGCGGTCGAGTCGGAAAGCGGATCTGCCCGAAGGCCGTGACGGCTTCCGGCTCACCGGCCAGCGTGCGGCCGAGCAGGTGACCGCAGTAGCTCGCCAGCGACACGCCTGATCCGCAGTAGCCCATCGCGTAGTGAACGCCATCCTGTCGCCCGACGTGCGGCAGCGTATCAAAGGTGTAGGCCACGAAGCCGAGCCAGGAGTGACTGATCCGCGCTTCCCCGAGCTGCGGAAAGATCTTGCACATGGCCTCATGCAGGGCGGGCGCGCTCACCCGCGGATCCGTCTCGCTCAGGGCTACGCGGCCGCCAAAGAGCATGCGTTCGCGGCGTTCACAGAGCCGATAGTAGAAAACGAGCTTGCGGGAGTCGCTCATGACCCGGTTGTTGGGCGAGATTTCGTCGGCAAGCGCGCGGTCTAAGGGCTCCGTGGCAATGATGTAGCTGCCGATGGGGATCACCCGGCGCCGCAGCCAGGGGGTGAGCCCGCTCGTGTAGCCGTTTGTGGCAACGGCTACCTCGCGCGCGCGGATCGTGCCGTGCGCCGTTTCCACCAGGAAGCCGTTGGCCTGCCGCTCGATGCGGGTGGCGGGGCAATGGCCGATGGCCTGGGCACCGGCGGCCTGTACCCGAGCCAGCAGCTCGAGCTGGTAACGACCAGGATGCAGCGATGCGTGATCCGGATAAACGATACCGCCGTGGTAGAAGTCCGAGCCGATTTCGGCGTGCTGCGCCTCCGGCGCTACGGTCTTCCAGCGCTGCGAGACCGAGTCGGGAAGGCTCTCGAGACTTGCCTGCATGTTCTTGAGCGCTGCCGGATTGTGCGCGCCGGAAAAGCGGCCGCAGCGTTCCCAGTGGCAGTGGATGCCCTCACGCTGTATGAAGTCCTCGAGGAAGTTGAGCGCGTCGAGGCCGTCTTTCAGGAGCGCCAGCGCCTGGGCTTCGCCATAGCGACGCTTAAGCTCCGGAAAGCCGCCTTTCACGCTCGGTGAAACCTGACCGCCATTGCGGCTGCTGCACCCAGCGCCGAGGGCTGCCGCCTCCAGAACGACCGTATCCAGTCCCGCCCGGGTCGTCTGCAGGGCGACATGCAGGCCCGTATAACCGGAGCCGATGACCACCACGTCGGCCGTACCCGGCAATGTCGGCGCCTCGGGGCCTGGGCGCGGTGCCTCGTCCCACCAGTAGGGCGTGGTCTTGAAGTCTTCTGTGAAGAGGTCCATGAGTCTGCCACCGCGGTTGCTGCCGTCATTGCATCAGTCGGTGGCCGCGCTGGCAATTGCCCTGAGGCGGGCTCAGCGCACCTAGCTCAGGATTGCTGCTTTTTCATGACAGGGCAGTGCTGAAAGGTCTGTCCGGAACGCTGCAAGAATCTTCGATTTATACGTATAATGCCCGCCCTCTTTAAGGCCTACGTTGATCGATGGTTCACATCCGCCATCGTAGTCTTGCGCGCGGCCCCAGAACCGAACGAGCTAGCCAGGAAAGAAATGACCAGTCGAAAGCTGAAGATTATCTATACCCTCACCGACGAAGCCCCCGCCCTTGCGACCTATTCGCTGCTGCCCTTCATCAAAAAGTACACGGAAGCCGCCGATGTTGAGGTGGAGCTGAGCGATATCTCCGTTGCCGCCCGGATCATCGCGGCATTTCCGGAGAAGCTCACGGAAGAGCAGCGCCTTCCCGACGCCCTGGCCGAGCTCGGCGAGCTCACGAAGGAAGAGGGTGCCAACATCATCAAGCTGCCGAATATCAGTGCCTCCGTGCCGCAGCTGATGGACGCCATCAGCGAGCTTCAGTCGCAGGGTTACGACCTGCCTGACTACCCCGAAGAGCCCGCGAATGACGAAGAGCAGGCCATTCAGGACCGCTATGCAGCGGTGCTGGGCAGCGCCGTCAATCCCGTGCTCCGGGAAGGCAACTCCGATCGTCGGGCGCCGGAGTCTGTGAAGGCTTTCGCGCGTAAGCATCCGCACCCGATGGACAAGTGGAGCCAGTCGTCGAGCACCCACGTGGCGCACATGCGTTCTGGCGACTTCTACCACAGCGAAAAGTCGGTCACGATCGAGAAAGCCGGCAATCTGAAGATCGAGCTGATACAGGAGGACGGCACCGTCACGGTGCTCCGCGAAGCAGTGCCCGTTCTCGACGGTGAGGTGGTCGACGGCATGTTCATGAGCGTCAAGGCGCTGCGCACTTTCCTCGACGAGGAGTTCGAAGGGGCGCGCCGGGCCAATCTGCTCGCTTCCCTGCACATGAAAGCCACCATGATGAAGGTGTCGGACCCGATCATCTTCGGCCATGCGGTTGAGGTCTATTACCAGGACGCCTTCGACAAGCACCGCGCCACCTTTGAGGAACTGGGCGTGAATCCGAACCTCGGTCTCGGCAGCGTGCTCGAGAAGGTCGGGACGCTGAGCTTCTCCCTGAAGAACGAAATCGAGGCGGACCTCCGGAAATGCCACGAGTCGCGCCCCGGCCTTGCCATGGTCGACTCGGATCGCGGCATCACCAACCTGCACGTGCCGAGCGACATCATCGTTGATGCCTCCATGCCGGCCATGATTCGCGTCGGCGGCAAGATGTGGAGCGCCGACGGCAACCTGCGGGATACCAAGGCGATCATCCCCGATTCCTGCTACGCCACCATCTACCTCGAGGTCATCAATTTCTGTAAGCACCACGACGCCTTCGACCCGACCACCATGGGTACGGTGCAGAACGTCGGCCTCATGGCTCAGAAGGCCGAAGAGTACGGTTCCCACGACAAGACCTTCGAGCTGCCGGCTGGCGGTACGGTGCGGGTCACCGACGAATCGGGCAATGTGCTCATCGAGCACGAAGGGCTGGAAGCCGGCGATATCTGGCGCATGTGCCAGACCAAGGACGCGGCGATCCGCGACTGGGTGAAGCTCGCCGTGAATCGCAGCCGTGCTTCGGGCATGCCCGTCGTCTTCTGGCTCGATAAGTGGCGCGGCGACGCCAAACAGGGCGGCCATGACGCGCAGCTGATTGCGAAGGTGAAGAAGTACCTGAAGGACCACGACACGGAAGGTCTCGACATTCAGATCATGAATCTGACCCTCGCAATGCGTCACACCCTCGAGCGGGCCCGCCACGGCGAGAACACGATTGCGGCCACGGGCAACGTGCTACGGGACTACCTGACGGACCTGTTCCCGATCATGGAGCTCGGCACGAGCGCCAAGATGTACTCGATCGTGCCGCTCATGGCGGGTGGCGGTCTCTACGAGACCGGTGCCGGCGGTTCGGCGCCGAAGCACGTGCAGCAGTTCGAAGCGGAAAACCATCTGCGCTGGGACTCCCTCGGTGAGTTCCTGGCGTTGACCGTGTCTCTCGAGGACATTGCCGTGAAAACGGAGAATGCCCGGGCCCAGGTCCTTGCCACCGCCCTCGACGCGGCCGTGAGCAAGCTGCTGGAAAACAACAAGTCGCCGTCCCGGCGGACCGGAGAGCCGGATAACCGGGCGAGCCACTACTACCTCGGTATGTATTGGGCCGAAGCGCTCGCCGCACAGGACGATGATCCGGAGCTCAGAGCTGAGTTTGCGCCGCTGGCAGAGGCTCTCGCGAAGAACGAGGAGCAGATCATCAAAGAGCTCGTCGACATTCAGGGCGGCCCCGTTGATATCGGCGGCTACTATCACCCGGACGTGGCCAAGGCTGACGCAGCCATGCGTCCCAGCGAGACCCTGAACGCCATTCTCGCAGGCTAACGGCCGATCGATGGAAGACGGGAAATACCCGTCTTCCTGCTGCGCCCATGGCGGCTTCGGCCGCCGTTCGTCTCCAGTCGCCCTCCGATAAGGCTATCGATCAGCTTCAGTCTCCGGCGAACAGGGCTTCAATCGAGTGAACCCAGGCGCGTCGAGTCTGTTGTGGACTGCGCCCGAAGGTGTTGCGGAACTGATCCCAGGATTCGACGGAGATGATCGTCGCGATCAGCGCGGCCACATCGTCGCCCCAGGCCGGTGAGCGTTGCTTGAGCTCCGGAGCGAAATGGGCGCGGATCTGCCCCACGGTTTCCTTTCGCGTGTGATCGATCATTTGCAGGCCGGCCGGATCAGCCAGCACCATGCGGCGTTGAAGCAGAGCGAGGGGATGGGTCTTCTCCCACCAGGCACAGCGAGCTGCGACGAGACTCTCGATGCGATGCCGCAGTGGTCCTTGCCCGACGTCGGCGACCTGGTCTTCCGGATAGCGCTCGACGAGGCGCCTCAGCGCCTCATATCGCAGCTCCCCGAGGTTCTCGAAGTAGCGAAAGAAGGTG
This sequence comes from Pseudomonadales bacterium, assembly GCA_965230005.1. Classification (GTDB taxonomy): domain Bacteria; phylum Pseudomonadota; class Gammaproteobacteria; order Pseudomonadales; family Azotimanducaceae; genus SZUA-309. The sequence continues at coordinate 1,848,066 of OZ245934.1, read as the reverse complement.
GCTTTCGAGATGTCTGCCCGTACGACGACGTCGTCGATCGAGGGGGGCGCCTGGCGTTCCAGCACCAGATCGATGAAGGCGTCGACCGTGCGCATGCGACGACGCCTCGCGGCGGGAGTCCCGGTGAACCTCGTGGGCTCCGCTACTTCTGAATCGCGCACGGGGTGTGCTCCTGCGGTAGTTCCAAGGGCCGGCGCTTCGGCGGAAAGAAAGGCTTCCATTGCGCCCTGGAGCTGTCAAGCCGCGGTGTTGCCATGGCGACTCTCTTGTTTCACCAGCCTATCTAGGTTTGACACTCGATTTTGAGATTGGGACTATAAGTCTCATATGAGACTATTACTCTCATTTATGTCAGGCGGCGCCGTGGGCGACAGATAACCCCGTGGCAATTGGATTTCGGCACAGTCAGCGTGCTTCAGGCGGGATGTTTGTCTTCTTCGTGCAGCTGGTGCGCAGCGCTGCCGATTGAACGAAGCAGATAGAGAACTGGAGTATTCCGTGAGAATAGAGATACCGAAGTGGTTGTGGGTGGTGATCGTGATCGAGATGCTGCCGATGTTTCTCGGGCCCCTGGCTGCTTTGACGAGACCGGGAGTGCTGGGAGGACCTGGGGCGGACAGCATCATCTATGCGGCGTACTTCTATGCAGCCAGGAACCTGGCGGTCGGCATTGCCTTCCTCTTCGCCTGCTACCTGCGAAACGCCAGCATGCTGTTCATCCTGATCCTGGTCCGCTTGCTCACGGACCTCGTCGACCTGCCGGTGTTTCTCGCCTTCGATCTCGCAGAAAGCAACCTGCGACTCGTCCTGATCTTCGTTTTCGTGTGCTACGTTCCTGCGTTCTTCGGGCTTCGTTTCCTGTGGCGCGCCATGCAACCCGAAGTGGCCAAAGCGGAGTGACGGGCTGACGTCCTCGACGCCCGGGAGGATAGGAAGGGCGACCAGCCCATCCGCAGGGTGGTCATAAAGTACTGTCTTGACGAAACGGGTAGCTACCCGCAATATCCGCGTATATACCCGTAATCGAAGGCCGAAGTCAGTCGGCTTTAATCAAGAGACGCATGGCTGCCGAAGATCTCGACCTCAAGTGCCTGTGTATTGAAGTGCGTAACGCCGCGCAGGCGCTCACGAAAACCTATGACGAACGGCTGGCACCCGCTGGCATCACGGTCACCCAGCTTTCGCAGCTGAATCACATCCGGGAACTGGAAAACCCAACGCTGACCGCACTTGCGGCCGCCACGCAGCTCGATCGCAGCACCCTCGGCCGAAACCTTAGGCTCCTGGAAAAACAGGGGCTCGTCTCGCTTGCGCCTGGAGCCGACGCGCGCACCCGTGAGGTCCGGCTGACGGCGGCAGGGCGAAGTGCACTCCGGGAAGGGGCGCCGCTCTGGTTCGAGGTGCAGAACGATCTGGCGGCCCGGCTTGGTGCCGGGAAGCGCGCACTCCTCACAGAACTTCTGAACGATCTCACTGGAAACACTGCCTAGGAAGGGGACATCCATGACTGCGACTCAGACTGAGACGAAGTATTCCATCTGTACCATCTGCGACATCGGCTGCCAGTTCCGCTCCGTTGCCAAGGACGGCAAGCTCGAGCGGGTGATCGCCCACGACAACGCCATGCTGGCGAAGAACATCTGCTACAAGGGCACGGCCGCCCCGCATATCCACAACCATGCAGACCGACTCCGGGTGCCGCTCAAGCGGGTAGGCGAGCGCGGCGAAGACAAGTGGGAAGAGATCAGCTACGAGCAGGCCATGGACGAGATCAGCGAGCGCCTGAAAGGCATCGTCGATCGTTATGGTCCTGAGTCCTTTGCCGTTTCCACCTCGGGCTGGAACACGCAGACGACCCACGCCCTCGATCGCCGCTTCATGAACCTGCTCGGGTCCCCGAACTGGATCAGCGGTGTTGCCCTTTGCGCCGGGAATACGGCAGCCGTCAACAAGCTTACCTACGGCTGGTTCCCCATGGCCGACTTCGGCAGCACCAACTGCATCGTGCTCTTCGGCCACAACCCCCGGAAGCATTCCTGGACGCCGATCTACAACGCCATCAACGCGGCGAAGGCCCGCGGTGCCAAGGTGATCGTGCTTGATCCGCGGGTGTCTGATCAGGCGGAGACGGCCGATCTGCACCTGCGCCTCCGGGCCGGTACGGACGCAGCGATGTGTCTCGGCTGGCTCAAGGTCATCTTCGACGAAAAACTCTACGACGAGCAGTTCGTCAAAGACTGGTGTGTCGGCTTCGATGAGCTGAAGGCGAGGGTTGATGAGTACCCGCTCGAGCGGGTCGAAGCCATCACCGGCGTACCGGCGGCGCTGATCGCCGAGGCCGCGCGAATGTATGCAACGGCGGATGGCGCCTGCATTCCCTGGACGCCGATCACCGACCAGCAGGTCTCTTCCACCTCGGCGATCCGCCTGCATTCGATCCTGCGGGCGGTGACCGGAAACCTCGACGTCGTGGGCGGGGAAAGCCTCGGCGGCTTCAATCCCGACTACATTCCGGAGTCGGAGCTTGCGCTCCACGAGGCGCTGCCACTGCCCCAGAAAGAAAAGCAGCTCGGCTACGACGACTACCCGGTCTTCACCTATCGGGTCGCGGAGATGCTGAAAGAGCCGGCGGAGCGGGTCTGGGGGTTTCCCTACATCGATCAGGTCATGGGCTGCCACATGGCGAACCCGACCAGCGTGTTCCGGGCCATGGCAACGGAGGATCCCTATCCGGTAAAAGCGTTCTTCGTGCTCGGTAACAACGCACTCATGAGCTACGCCAATCAGCACCAGATCCACAAAGGCATGCTGAATCAGGAGCTCATCGTCGCCCACGAGATCTTCATGACCCCCACGGCCATGCTCGCGGACTACGTGCTCCCGGGCGACGTCTTCAGCGAACGCAATCACATCGCCGATTCCTGGAGCTGGAGCAACCGGCTCTCCCTGTCGCAGAAGGTGGTTGAGGCCCCGGAGCAGGCGAGCAGCACTTTCCAGTTCTGGCGGGACCTCGCGCACCGTTTCGGCTTCGGCAACCACTTTCCCTGGGAGACCCTCGAGGAGGTGATCGATCATCGCCTGTCCCGATCCGGCCGCAGCTTCCGCGACTTCGAGGCGAGCACCTTCATGGAGGCGCCGCCGCCCGACTTCCGGAAGTACCGTAAAACAGGGTTCGCCACGCCGTCGGGCAAGGTGGAATTGGCGTCGAGCGTGCTCGAGGATCTGGGTTTCGATCCGCTCCCTTACTACCGGGAGGCGCCGGGTGTGAGCGAGGAGTACCCCTATCAGGTGTTCACGGGCGTACGTGAAGACCCCTTCTTTCAGACCGGCCAGCGGAACATCAAAGTGCTCCGCGATCGCTGCCCGCTGCCAAAGCTCTTCCTCCATCCGGACGATGCAGCCAAGGAGGGGATCGCCGAGGGGGACTGGGCCAGGCTCGAGACGAAAACCGGCGGTGTGGTGGCTCAGGTCTCCGTGCAGGAATCCATGAAAGCCGGGCACATCCGCGTGCCGCACGGGTGGTGGTACCCGGAGCTTCGCGGCGAGCAGCAGCTTGCAGGCTCCTTCATCTCCAGCGACGCCATGATGTGTTCCGACGACGACGAATACCTCGACCGGGAGCAGGGCGTGCCGCACTTCAAAGGCTTTGCCGGACGGATCGAAAAAACGGAAGCGCCTGCGGCGCTCAGCGCCGGGTCGTGACTCAGCGAACGGAAACTGCCCATCGGATCGCCGAGTTCAAGGCGCGGCTGCAGATGAAGCTGGCCGCGCGGCTCTTCTCGACGCAGGACACGGCCGTAAACCGGTTGGTGAAAAAGCTGCTCGGTGCTGAAGCGAAAGAGCCCTACAACGATCCGGAGCTCGAACACCCGGGCTGAAAACCGACCCAAACCAGCCGGTGACCCGACCACATCGGGTATTCTTCTAGGCGTGCATTTCCTGCTTATACACAGCCCACTGGTTGGCAAAGAGACCTGGCTCGCTCTGGTGATGAGCCTCGAAGCCGCAGGGTTTCAAGCATCAGTCGTTACGCTCGATAACAACGCGGCTCAAGATACTAGGTTGTTCGGGCACCATATGGCTCAGATTGAATCTGCTCTAGCGGCGCTACCTCCGGATAAGGTAATCGCCGTCGGACACAGCGGAGCTGGGAATCTGCTGGCACTCCTAGACCCTGACAGGTTAGAGGGGTACGTCTTTCTCGATGCGATCTTTCCAGTTCAGAGAGCCTCACGATTTGAATTGTTCGATGACACAGCTGCAGTAAAGAGTTGGCTGGCAGTCGCTGACCAACACACTGGCATGCTCCCAAAATCGATGCTCATACGTTTCGGTGGGCAGATAGAAGACGACGATTTCCGCAGTGCCTTCGTTGCCGCAATCGTTGATGTGCCCATCGAGCTCTATGCAGAGCCAGTGCCAGTACATCCGAGTTGGCCGCGCGTAAAGCGTGGCCTGTACGTTCAATGGACTGACAACTATTCGGCTGACGCAGTTCGGGCTGACGAGGCTGGGTTCGAGGTACGTCGGGATCGGGCGTCGCATTTCAAGATGCTGAATCAGCCAGACGAGGTTGCACGCGAGCTGATTGAATTCGCGCGGGGAAGCGATTGACCGGAATTGGCCGAAGGTCGCCGTTCACACGTGGAGGTCCGAGCGACTGTACCCACAATCCAAAGCGAACGCTCAACAGATAAGTCGGATAGCATGCAGTCCTTACCAGTGGACTATAGGCAGAAGAGTCATGGAGATCGGCGTCGGCTCAGGCCTGTTTAGAGCATCAATGCAGCTCGGCATTGTTTTGATCACATCCGCCTGCTCTGCGGATTCGCCGACGGAAACTGGCATGTTCTCAGTTGATGATTATCAGCTCTCTTACCACTGTGCGGGAACGGGAGCACCCGTGGTGTTCCTTGAACCGCCGTCCGGAATTTGCGCCAAGGACGCGTTTGTAAGCGTCTTCGATGAGATTGCTCGAACCAACAAGGTGTGTCGATTCGAGAGGCTGGGGTTTGGCAGGAGCGACCCCGTACCCCAAGGCTTGAACCAGACGGTGAAAGACTACAGCTTTGAACTCGAACAACTGGTCAAGCTTCAATCGCCATCAGAGAAAATCGTTTTGGTTGGCTATTCTTTCGGCGGGTTCATCGCTAGATACTTCGCTGCCTCGCACCCACAAAAAGTGCATTCCGTTCTGCTAATCGACGCAGCCCACGAGGAGTGGATTCAAGAGATGAAACTCCAGATGTCTTCGGATGACTGGGCGGCAATGCAGAGTATTTTGGACTGGTATCTGGAGAATCTGGGGCACAACTATTGGGACAGCCAGTTTGAAGTAGCTCGAGCAGACTTGCCCAACGACTTGCCGGTAAGGATCGTTTCAAGAGGCCAGCCGCACGAGACCATCCGAGAGGCTGGCGTCTCCGAAGAAGGGATTAGGATCTACAACGATCTGCACGACAAATACCAACTTGAGCAACTGAAGCTTAGTGAGAATGCTGAGCAGGTCTTTGCCGAGAATAGTGCTCACTTGATACTTGAGTCAGAGCCGGAGGTGGTATTGGCACAACTGGCTCTCCTCCGACAAAACATCCGTTAGTGGCCGCAGTCAGCCCTGTTCTCCCAATGTCTGCTTTCCGAAACCTGCCGGATTGTGCGGGCGTAACAATCAGACTAGTTCCGACCCAAGATGGACTTTCCCTGATTGCGTAGCATGTTTAGTCTGGTGCTACGCCCCTGTTTTGAAGAACCCTCATGAATCGACTTGTAGATCAAGCTACCGCTGAGAAGTTGTCTATCGACTACACGGCGGCCTGGAACAGTGGTATCCCGGAAAGAGTCGCATCTTTCTATGCTGAAGAAGGTTCACTGAAAGTGAATGATGCCGAACCTGCCATCGGTCGCGAGGCTATTGCTGAAGTCGCAAAGGGCTTTATGACTGCCTTCCCTGATTTGGTTCTTGAGGCTATCCGGCTCGAGTTTGTGAATGATCGAGTCAGTTATCACTGGACCTTCAGGGGCACCAACACAGGCCCTGGCGGCACAGGCAGTGCCGTGGAGTTCAGTGGTTTCGAGAGCTGGAAACTCGGCGAGTCGGGCTTGATCGTTGAGTCCTTAGGCCATTTCGACGCAGCTGACTACGAGAGGCAATTGGCGTCGGGCGCTAGTACCAATTAGCGGATAAAAGTCGGCATTCTGACGGATTCCAATCCTAGTCCGATGGTGTGCGCGTCCTGAGAGTGGTCAGATTGTGTCGGTGCACTAACCGGGCGGCTTTCGACCCAATCCGGACTCCAAGATAGACGCCAGAATTTCGTGTTTAACTACGACATGTGTCCTATATCGAGCTGTTGGGCGTCAGCGTGATGTCTGAACGGAATCAGAAGATTGTTGAGAGGTACATGTCTGCTTGCACCGCTGCTGACAGGCATGAACTGCTCGACGTTCTAGACTCTAATGCCATTCACTACTTTTCCCCTCGGGAGATGAAACCGGTGCGCGGAGCGGAGCGAATAGCACAGCTGTGGATCGATGCGCAGATTGTCCAGCCCAGCTGGACCATCGATAACATCATAAGCCAGAACGATCAGGTGGTAGTTGAGTTTACGAACGTCTTTACCAACCCTGGCGCATCCGACACACGGCTGAATAGGGGCTGCGAATGGTATCGCCTCAAAGACCATAAGATCGTTGAGATACGGGCGTACTTTGAAAGCGACTACGAGCGCGACGCGGGGCTAACTGGATACCCATACGAAGAAATGGGATATACAACTAAATGAACTGACGCCTAGGAAATGCTCGCTCTTGGCCGGATGCGGAGGTCTGCTAGCGATCCAATGGCCTTCGTGAATCTGAGATACTCTGCCCTGTCGTTGCTAAACGAGGGGGAAGCAGCTTGAGGTTATCAACGTGGGCAGAGGTTATCGGACTTATCGCGGTAGTCGTTTCTTTGATCTTTGTAGGGATTGAGATTCGTAGCAATACGCAAGCATCTCAAGCGGCAAACCAGCATTCGTTATTGGAGCTGGCGTTTTCGAACAACAATCTGATACTCGCTGACGAGGAACTGAGCCTCATAGACGAGGCCATAGTTGGCGGGCATAGATCAGAGTTGACGGAGCAACAGAGGGCGCGGGCATACGGGTTGATCGCGAACAAGTTCAATATCTGGGAAGCTGCGTTCTATGACAGCGCTACAGATCAGTTGAAACCTCAGCTCTGGAAAGCATGGAACTCTGTTGACGAAGCGATGCTGGAGTCGTCCGCGGACATGAGGGAATGGTTGCACTCGAATAATCACGGTTTTGGTTCTGACTTTGCCGAACACGTGGCCAGAGTACTTGGAAGAATCGAGTCGAAGATGTCTGAGAATTCTTGAATCCGAAAAAGTCCGTTTCTGGCCGTAGCCAGCCCTAATCCGGCCATGTCTGCTTTTGAAATCGGTCAGATTGTGCAAGCGCAGTAATCAGGCAACTTTCGACCCTAAGCAGACGTCCTACGGAACAGAAGGTGCCTGTAGCTCCCGACGTTCCAATTCTCGCCGATAGCCGTCTACCCTTGAGACCGTCGGATCACGTCCGCTAAGTGAGCGATCCACCTCCGACACGAACGACTCTGGGAAAGGTAGAAACTGCTTGGATTCCTCCCAGTACATTCGCCCGAAATGACTGTTCATGAGAAAGGCGAGATCATCAGCCTGAACGGACTCCGGGATTTTCGACATCCCTATCTCACGCATGTTTGTCACATGTATGGCGACGGTGATGTATGCACGATGGATGTGGTTGAGAACTGCGATTTCTTCATCACTCAATTCATCGGCCTGATAGTTAACCTTGCTCAGGGCCAGTGATCCGCCCTCACCGATCATCGCAAGATCAATATCCATCCCGAAACCGGCTCCCTGGCTAATCATTTCTGCTCTTGCGATATCGTTAGTTTGCTTGATCTGATACCCGACCAGTACAAGGCCTAGAAAGATTCCGATGTTTCCGATCAGAACCCACCAGTCTGTACTCTTTGAACTGAACATGACTCTCCCCGTTTGCTCATCTCCATCGACATGCTGAATCTAGCAAATGGCGTCTAGCAATCGATATGATTCGACTGCCAGGCGTCGCGAGAGGCCACGTGAGCCTGACGAGCATTACCCGTAAATCTTGCCTTGATTCAATGATGTCTGCTTTCTGAAAGCCGCCATTTTTTCCTGGTGCAGCAATCCGGCGAGTTCCGACCCATTACAGACGTTATAGGTAAAGAAACAGCATTGATTACGTTGGGAGCGCAAAACACATGTGGATAGGGCGTCCGGTTCAGCTGCATGTTAGGCGGCGGGTTGGGAAACAATCTTCTCCGACTCATTTTCAATATGATCAACAAAGCCATCTGGGTAAACATTTCGAATAGGTATACCACTCAGATCGCCTTTCCAGAACGCCTGACCGCCTTCACTCGCGTAGTAGTGGTAGCACGCTACTAATGTTCGTCTAAGGGCTGCATCCGAGATAACACCTTTCTGATGCTGTTCCCAACATAAGGACGCAGTGCTGTACAAGCCCGATAGCAGCATCATGTAGTGAAATCTTTCTGTCGGGTTGAGGGTGTCCAATTCGTAACTACCTCGATAGACCAATTCAGCATTCTCCTTTGAAGCTGAGAAACTATTAACGGTCTGCTGGTATGTGTCTTGGACAGCTTGGGTGGAGGCGATGCGAAACTGGCGCCCTAGATAGATGAGAGAAGCAACAACGGCTAGTGCCGCAACAATTTCACCTAGTGCTCCGGCGATTTCCCAGTTCACGTTAGCCACCTAACTCTGTAAATACGGATGCTGGGGCCCGTATGGATCAGGGACCGCTTGTTCGAGTTCATCGTCCATTCGCCGATCGTATCAATGAGTTTGCGATAGCAACACCCGTATAAATCTTCGATGAACGCTGACATGGCGAATGACGGGTTTTGGCCGAAAGCCGACGTCAAACCACCTCGATGTGAATGACCGCTATATGTGGGCCGAGCGGAGCCTCTAAGGCACCTCTCGGCAGGGCTCGGTACCGTTTGACGAGAGTAATGCGCGTCATTAAGTTGGCGCCATGAAAATCCTGCTCTGGGTGATTGGCGCCATCGTGCTGCTGTTTGCCACCGCGTTCTATGCTTTGTTCTTCTCCGCGCGGCCGCCGCTGACGATAGACCCCGCAACGCTCACCGGTGACGGCAGCGTGCTCGACTACTGCGAGCTGCCTGTGCTCGATGGTCGCGGCAAACTGGCGGCCGATATCCCTAAGGGGAATACCCCCGGCTGCAGTTACGACCACTTTCCGCTGCCGATCCTGCGCGAGTGCACTGAACCTCTCCCGAGGCAAGCCGCGGACCTGCGCGGTCTCTGGCGGGCCGTGAGCGGCAACTTGGGTCATGTCGAGCGCATCGAGCAGTGCGGTGAGCGCGTGGTGGTCACGGCGGCCGGCATCATCCACGACTCAGGGCCCAACAGCACGGCGGGGCTGACCACCAACGATACGGAAGGGGCGGTGCTGTTTACGCTCGGCGAACGGGAATTCTGCCCGCGCACCTCTGCGGCCATGGTCTGGAGTGAGGGGGTGCTCGACTTCCATGTCTTCGGCTTCGGCCCCGTGGTCGTCCGTCGCTATCTCGATGAGGGCATGCTCGTCTGGGAGTATGCGGATGGGAGCGTCACCCGCATGGAGCGAATCTGTGAGCTGCCGGAGGCGCATCGTGTGCCAGCGCCGCGCGGCTACCGGTTCAGCCTGTGATCGTCGCGACTGAATAGCGGGCCAGTTGCTTTAGTGAGCGTCGGGATTCGCCGGCTCGTGCTCTGAGTGCCAGGCTCTGGAGCGTCGCCTGCAGCAGCTTCGCTGCGAGTTTGGGTTCGACGCCTGTGCTGAGTTCGGCACGATCCTGCGCGGTTTTCAGATAGCCCGTAAGGGCCCGGTCCAGGCGTTCGACGAGCCCCCGCAGATCATTGCCGACGTCTTCCCGGGTAATGGCTTCCGCGGGGGCGGTACAGATCATCAGACAACCCAGCGCCTGATCACCGCCGCAATACACCTCGATGGCCTGGTCGAAGAACGCCACCAGCCCGTCCTGCACGCGCTCTGTCTGCCCGAGGGTTGCGGCGAGACCGGCATCCATCTGCGCGCAGAAACGCGCCAGTGCCTGCCGATAAATACCTTCCTTGTCACCGAAGGCGTTGTAGATGCTTGGCCGGTTCATGCCCATGGCGGCGGCGAGATCGTCGAGCGAGGTGGCCGCGAAGCCCTGGCGCCAGAACACCTGCATAGCCGTGGTGAGCACCGCGTCTTCATCGAACTGTCGGGGTCGACCTTTTGGCATAACTGTACTGTATCGCAAATAAATCGTTGACGCGCACTAATTATGTGCGAAACAATACAAAATACAGCAGACGTACTCTAAGGGGGAGCAGCCATGGCCATCGTCGACAACCCTGCCAGCCCGATGATCCGCAAACTCGAGGGGCTGCATCTTTTTCACTACGATGCAGCACCCTGTGCGCAGCGCGTTCGCTTCGCGCTCTATGAAAAGGGTCTGACTCGCGGTCGCGAGGTGCCGTTCACCGCCGATGATCCGGCTTCCTGCGCCGGTGAACCTGGCCGCTGGGTGAGCCGTCAGGTATCGCTCGCGAAGAAGGAGCACATGACACGGGCTTACGCGGCCATTCAGCCGAATCTCGTGGTGCCCGCTCTCGTCCACGACGGTGTGCTGCACATCGAGTCCATGGACATCGTCGAATACCTCGATGAGGCCTTTGGCGGCGAGCCGCTGGTGCCGAAGCACGATCCCGAGCGCCTGGCCGAAGCGCAGGCTCTGACGGATCTGGGCAAAGCGCTGCATCGATCGATCCGTTTTGTGACCTTCCATTGGGGTCTCGGCGGCCTGGCTCGCTTGAAGCCCGAGGAAGAAGCCGAGCTGAAAGCACTGCTCGGCGCAGGCGGCGACGGGGAACAGCTGCAGAGTTTTTACGAAGGCTACGATGCGCAAACGATTCCAGAGGCCGTTTATCTCGAGCATCTCGAGAAGCTGACGACCGCCTTCGGCGCCCATGAGGCGACCCTGCAGGACGGCAGAACTTTCCTCACCGGTGACAGCCTGACCATGGCGGATGTGATCTGGGCCATGAAAACCCTGCGTCTAGGGGAGTGCGGCTATCCCTTCGACACCTGCTTTCCTGCCTATGCGGCCTGGTTTCAGCGCGTTTCGACGCGGCCCGCGTTTCAGGAAGGGGTGATGGGTAAACACCGGCTCATGAGCCGTGCCTTCCGGGTGAAGGCTGCCGTTGAGCACCTCTTTGGCGCGGGCCTGAAGCGCGAGGTGCTGAAACTCGCGGCCTGAAAGGCGCCCGGTCGGCGTTCTTTCGTCGAAATTTAGCCGGGGCTTCATCGCTCCGGTGCTGGCGGGAACTTAAGGTGGAGCCTCAACTGGGAGAGGAGTGCCATCATGAATCGCCCCGTCAGGCGCGTAAGCCTTATCTTCTTCTGTATCGGTTTCTTGGGCCTGGCCCTCATCGGTGCAGCCGATGCACAAGGGGCAGCTCTGGATCGCAAACTGCGGGCACTGATCGACGCGAACGGCCTCACCGGTGATCCTGCGGCGGGTAGAACGCTCCCGTCCATCAATGATCCTCTGGCGCAGCTGGGCATGCTGCTGTTTTTCAGCAAGGCGCTGGGTGGAGATCAGGATGCCGCCTGCGTCAGCTGCCACCATCCGGCCCTGGGCGGCGGCGACCGGCTGCCGCTCTCCATTGGCGTTGCGGCTGTTGAGGCAGATCTGCTCGGTCCCGGTCGGGCGCATTCGCCGGCCGCGGAGGGCTTCGACGGCGGCCCTACGGTGCCGCGGAACGCGCCGACGACCTTCAATATCAGCCTCTGGGACAAGGTGCTGTTTCTCGACGGGCGGGTGGAAAGCCTCGATGACGAGCAGCCGAACGGTGAACGCACGGAGATCCGCACGCCAGATACCGCCTTTGGCGTAGCCGACCCGCTCGCTGGGGGCAATCTGACCGAGGCTCAGGCGCGTTTTCCGGTGACCTCTCCGGAGGAGATGCGCGGTTTCGTCTTTGAAGCCGGGGCCGGCAATGCGGCCGTGCGGGCTCATCTCGTCGGTCGTCTTGCGGGCACCGTGAACCCACCAGAGCTGGACCCGAACGACTGGCTGCCTGAGTTCGAGCGCACCTTTGGCCCGGGCACGGCGGCAACGCTGATCACCTTCGACAACATCACGAGAGCCATTGCTGCCTACGAGCGATCGCAGACCTTCGTGGAAACGCCCTGGAAACGTTATGTGCAGGGTGACCGGCGGGCCATCTCCAACCGGGCGAAGCAGGGGGCCGTGCTGTTTTTAGGCGCGCGGGAGTCGGGCGGCTTCGCCTGCAACAGCTGCCATTCCGGCGATTTCTTCACCGACGAAGCGTTCCACACCCTGGCCATGCCGCAGATCGGGCGGGGTAAAGGCAACGACAACGGCGTTACGGTAACCGACGACTTTGGACGCTTCCGGGAGACAGGCGATCCGGTTGATTGGTATGCCTTCAGAACGCCGACGCTGCTCAACATCGAGCTGACCGGGCCCTACGGTCACGCGGGGGCCTACGCGCTGCTGGAGGATGCGATCGCACATCACCTGAACCCGGTTCGGGCCCTGCGGCGCTTCGACCTTGCCGATCTGGATCCGACCCTTCAGACGGAAGACACGGTGATCAATACAGGCTTCGCGCTGCGGAAATACCTCCGTGATCTCGCCACCGGCAGTACGCCGCTGGTCCCCGTGCGCTACACGCCGGCGCAGCTGAAGCGGTTGAGCGCGTTTCTCGAAACGCTCACGGACGACTGCGCGGCGGATCGGGTCTGTCTCGATGCCTGGATTCCAGGGGAAGGGGATCCGGACCCGGACGGTTTGCGGGTACGCGCGGTTGATGCGGCGGGCCGGTCACTCTGAGTCGGCGGGAGTTGCATTGGTTCATGGCGGAGGTCCTCGAGCAGAGTGCGTGCGTCTGCTTTCGTCGATCTTTCGCGGGAAAGTCGCCCGAGCTTCGTTACCGCTGGTCAGCGCCCTTCTAGGATTTGCTGGTCGAGGTTCGACTTCAAAGTGGGGGAGAAAGAACTGTGGCAACTAACTTGAGCATTAAGAGTATGGCGGGGTTACTGGTTGCGGGCCTGTTGCTCGCTGCCGGTCCTGCGGTCGCTGACGATGACAATCGGCGTTCCGGTCAGACTTTCCAGGCGGTGGACGTGTTCACCGTGCCGCCGACCGATCCGCTGACCCTGACGGGCGCTGCCTGGTTGAAGCGGAGCAAGCAGGGATTGTCCGGGAGGATCATGACGAAGGTGGCCCGAGCCGGTTACGCCTATACGGTCTGGTTCGTCATCTTCAACAATCCGGAAAACTGTGCGGCTGCCTGCGAGGGGCCGGATCTCTTTAATCCCGCGGTGAAAGGCGCCGTGTACTACGGCAACGGCATCATCAGCGCATCGGACGGAAACGGCGGTGGCGTGATCAACGTCGATTTCGATACCGTCGCCGGCCGAATTCCGCGAGGGATGTTCCGGCTCGATGACGTGCTGCCGGAGCCCGTGTTCTATCGGCGCGGCCTTGCCCGGGGCAACGGCTTCGGTGCGGAGGTTCATATGGTGGTCGATGAGCATCTCGGGCCCGTGGAGACCATGCTGGAATCCTGGGTGCCTGATCTGACGACAACGGACTTCCCGCAGATGCCCGTGCTCGGCGCGTCGAACGTCGCCGCGGCCGTGTTTCTGCCGGTGGAGTAAGTCGAAGAACTCTCCATGAGGGGCCAGGGACGGCCCACCCTACCGGTCAGTTTACGGCCGGGCAATCGTCGGGGTTGCCGACGGTACTGTCCATGAGCGCCTTGAAATCAGGGTGGGCGCGAACACCCTGCATCCCCGGATAGGGGAACTGCCGGTACCAGAGAAACTCGTAGCGGTTTTCTTCGTAGCCCTTCGCCAACCAGGCAACCGCTTTCTCGGGCTCGTCGAGCGCGGCATAAGCTCTCACGAAATGCTGCCAGGCATGTTCGGGCGGTTGCAGGCCGTTCCCGCGCTCGATGTTCTGTGCGAATTCGAGCTGAGCCTGCCGGAGGCCGCGTTCACCACCGGCTTCGTGAGCGGTTTTCAGTGCGGAGAAACCCGCCGGCAATGAAGCAACGGCCTCAGGGATCCTGCCCAGAGACTCCAGCACACGGCTGCGCTCCAGCAACGCCTGACGGTCCGCCGGTGTCACCTCGAGGATGCTGTTCGCGAGGGCAAGCGCTTCCTGATTGCGGCCGGCGAGCCAGAGAAACTTGATCTTCAGGTATCTCGGCCAGATGGCTTCCCGGTCTTCTTCGATGATCGCATCCACGATCACCAGGGCTTCGTCGAGGTAGCCGCACTGGGCCTGGAACTCGGCGAGGCCGAAGGCCTGGAAGTCCGGGTGCCGGGCGCGCAGCGAGCGCATGGCCTCTCGTGCGGCATCGAGATCACCCTCGGCCTGGTGTATGCCGATCAGCCAGAGCAGGGTCCCCGGTTGGTCCGGCTCCAGTGCCTGGGCATGCTGCCAGAGCTCGACGATCTGCTGTTCGTCCACGTGCCGGAAGTTCGAAAGGAAGCCGTAGCCAACGGCTTTGTTCCGATAGGCCGCAGCAAAATTGGGGTCGAGGCGGATTGCCGTCTCGAAGTAGGAGATCGCCCGCTCGAAACCCTCCTGGGTGCCGTAGTCCAGTGCCACAAGGCCAGCGAGAAAGGCGTTCAGTGCTTCTGCGTCCGGCTGATGGCCTGCGGCCTGCGCACGCTGCACGATGCGCGGGTCCAGGTAAACCTTCATGGCCCGAGCGACACGCTCGGCGATGCCTGCGCGTTCTTCCGAGGTCCAGGGGAAAGACTCGGTCCAGAGCACGGTGGCGTCGCTGCTGCGGACCAGCCGGATGACCGCTTCATGAGCCTGGGCTGCGGCTCTGGAGACCGTGCTGATCACATGCACGTCCACGCCGTTCGCCAAATCCGTCGGCTCCCTTGTCGTAACCTGAAATATGGCAATTTTCGACAATCGACGAATCAATGCCCCGCGCAGCAGGTCAGGGCCTTCGACGGTAGCGTCCGACAGCTCAGTGGGTGCAACAAAAACGCTCACGGGAAGCTCGAAGGTCGTTGCTTCCTGCTCGGCGGGCAGCAGCACGAGACCGATGATGGCGGCCCCCAGGAGCACCGCGAACAGGGCGATGGAGCCTGGGTTGGGCCAGAGGTCGGCGCGGGATGATGGGTCGAGCCCGCTGTCGTTTGCGGGCCCGGGTTCCCCGGAACCTTCCTGCCTGGCGCTGCCGTTGGTTTCCAGAGGGGCGGCTTCGGACTCCAGCGTCGCCTCGAAGAGGTATCCTCGTCTCGGCACCGTTCGTATCAGCGTTCGATGGTCATCGCCGATGGCTTTGCGGATCTGAATGAGGCACTGCGTCAGGGAATCGTCCGTGACGACCGTGTCTGGCCAGATGGCTTCGAAGAGTTCGTCCTTGCTGACCAGGCGGCCGTGATTCTCGATGAGATAGGAGAGCACGGCGAAACACTTGGGGCGCAGAGGTACAGGGGTTCCGTCACGCGTGAGCAGACCGCGCGTGGGGTCGTATTCCAGTCCCGCGAACCTGACGATCGATTGCCCCATAAGACAATCCCTGGCCTGGCTGCAACTTCTCCCAGTGGATGATCGAAGATACACCATGGCGCTCCTGTTCGCATGTCACAGCTGAACGGACGCACAGCGGCTGGTAGGCTCCACCTTCGCCACCAGGGACTGTAGCTGAACCATGAGTGTCACCCTCACCCGGCAACACAACGTCGCTGTCATCACCATCGACGACGGCGCGAAGAACGTCATCAATCACGAAGTCCTCGACGAACTCGAGGCGCATTGGGACGCGGTCGAGGCGTCTGCCGGTGCTGCCGTGCTCGCCGGCCGCCCGGGCAGCTTCTGTGCCGGCTATGACATCAAAGTCATGACCGGTAACGATCCGAGCGCGGCAGCGGAACTCGGGCGCCGCGGCGGACGCTTTGCCCATCGTCTCTTCGGCTCCGCGGTGCCGACGGTGGCTGTGTCCACGGGCCACGCGTTCACGATTGGGGCGGTGTGGCTCGCCTGTTGCGATCTGCGTATCGGGGAGGCGGGCGGTTTCAAGTACGGCATGAGCGAAGTGGCGCTCGGCGTGCCCTTCTCGCCCTGGCCCCTCGAACCATTGAAGGCTCGCCTCACGCCCGCGCAACAGACGGCAGCGCTGCTGCATTCGCAGATCTACAGCCCGGAGGGTGCCCTCGACGCCGGCTTCGTCGATCAGCTCCTGCCGGCAGGGGAGGGCATGGGTGCCGCCCTCGAGGCGGCGGCTCGTCTTGCGGCTCTGCCCCGCGATGCCTATGCCCGGAGCAAACGGGAACTCCGTCGTGATGCGCTGGCGATCATGGCTGCCGACCTCGGCATCGACGCTTCATGAGCGAGCAGTTGGCGGCCTCCGGTGCGGCACCGGCTGAGCTGACTCAGCCGAAAGGTCTCTGGGTGCTCTTCATCACCGAAATGTGGGAGCGCTTCAGCTACTACGGCATGCGGGCGCTGCTCGTGCTTTATCTGATCACGGCGACCGATGGCGAGTCTGCTACCAACCCGGGCTTCGGCTGGTCGGAGGACTCAGCCTATCTGCTCTACGGCATCTATACCTGGGCCGTGTATCTCACGCCGATCTTCGGCGGCATGCTCGCCGATCGCTTTCTCGGCACGCACCGGTCCATGCTCATCGGGGGCTGGATCATCGTTGCCGGTCATCTGTGTCTGGCGGCAACCGAGCTCTTTGGCGTGACGGCCGGCGAAGTTGTCACCCTGCAAGCCAATGCCGGTGCGCTGCTCTGTTTCCTCACGGGCCTGCTGCTGATCGTGATCGGCACCGGCTTTTTCAAACCCTGCGTGTCCGTCATGGTCGGGCAGCTCTACGCTGAGAATGATCCACGGCGGGACGGTGGCTTCACCATCTACTACATGGGGATCAACATTGGCGCCTTCCTTGCGCCCCTGGTAGCGGGCACGCTTGGCGAAACCGTGGGCTGGCACTGGGGTTTCGGCGCTGCTGCCGTGGGCATGATTCTGGGTCTCATTGCCTATCAGCTGTTCCGACCCCGTTACCTCGAGGGCATCGGACTGGCGCCGGAGCGCGCGACGGTAAACACCGATGAATCCGGCGTGGCGCCGTCGCTGACTTCTGTGGAATGGCAGCGCGTGGCGGTGATTCTCGTGCTGGCTTTTCTCGGCAACATCGCTTTCTGGGCGGCCTTTGAGCAGGCGGGCAGTTCCATGAACGTGTTCGCTGCTCAGTCGACCGATCGCACATTCTGGGGTCTGCTCGCGGAGCCCTTTCCCGCCACCTGGTACCAGTCCGTAAATCCGGCGGCCGTCATTCTCTTCGCGCCGGTCTTCGCCTGGCTCTGGCTGGCCCTGGCGAAACGGGGCCTGGAACCGTCAACGCCGGTGAAGTTTGCATTGGGCCTGTGGCTCCTGGGTCTTGCCTTCATCGCCATGGTGCTGGGCGCTCTGCAGACGGCGAATGGCGGTCTTGCCGGTCCGCACTGGCTGCTCATCACCTTCGTCGTCTATACCTGGGGTGAGCTGTGCCTGTCACCGGTGGGGCTGTCCATGGTCACGAAGCTGAGTCCGGCTCATCTCCAGTCGCTCATGATGGGCATCTGGTTCTTCAGCTTCTCTCTGGCGAATCTGGCCGGTGGGCTTTTTGCACGAATCTCCGTGCCCCTCGCAAACGGCGAGTGGACCTTCGTTCTCGATGGCCTGGCCGGCTTCTATCTGCTTCTGGTGCTCGTGCCTTGCGCCATCGGCACGATCATCTTCGCCATGGCGCCGCTTCTGCGGCGGCTCATGCACGGCGTGCACTGAGCCCCTCGCTTCACATTAAGCGGAACGCTTACGCTCAACGGATCTCGCTCTCGGGTCGCCCTTCCCAGTAGAAGGGGGCTCGCGTCCGAGTTCCGGTCACCTGCTCATTGAGCGTTGCTGCCTCGTAGAGGCGGCCGTTCAGCATCACGTGGGTCACTTTGTCTGAGAGGCGGATGTCTTCGGTCACGTTGCCGTCGATCACCACCAGATCTGCCAGCTTGCCTGGTGCCAGGCTGCCGATGTCACCATCGAGCCCGAGGTATTCGGCCGGAGCGATGGTGGCAGCGCGCAGGGCTTCCAGCGGCGTCATACCGCCCTGCACGAACATCCACAGCTCCCAGTGCGTCGCGAGGCCCTCCCGCTGTCCGTGGGCACCCGTGTGCACGAGCACGCCGGCGTCAGCGAGCTGTTTGCCGATGCGGGCGTTGTCTGCGTGTTTGAAATCGGCTTCCGGGGCTTTCAGCCGGCGCACGGACCGGGCCTGGAGGTCCCGGGGCGGCACGAAGCGTGAGAGCAGCGGATGGGTCCACACGTCGTCGTGCATGTACCAGTAGTTTTCGCCTTCGATGGTGCCGTAGCCGACCACCAGGGTGGGGGTGTAGCCGACGTTCGTCTGGCGCCAGAACTCGATAACGTCGTCGTAAATGGTCATCTGCGGCAACGTGTGTTCGACCCCGGTGTTGCCGTCCGCAACGAGATTCAGATCCATGTGATAGAGGGCGCCGCCTTCGGCCACCACCATCATGTCTTCCTGGCGCGCCGCTTCCACCACCTGCTGTCGCTGGGCCCGGCGCGGCTGGTTGTAGTTCTTCACGGTGATGGCGCCCTGTGCTTTCAGGCGGCGAACGTGGGCAAGGGCGTCCTCCAGAGATTCGATGCTGGCCCAGAAGGCGCTTTTCGCGCCGTAGACGATCTCGCCGGTGGAGAAGATCCGGGGCGCAAGAATCCTGCCGGCACGGGCATATTCTGCAGCGGCGAACACGCTCACCGCCTGGCTGGATGGATCGTGCACAGTGGTCACGCCGAGCGCCAGATGCGCGAAGGTCGACCAGTTCTGCTGCGGCACGATGAGTTCCTGCGCGTACGGTCCGTGCGCATGGGCATCCACGAAGCCCGGCACCACCGTTTTGCCGCCGAGGTCGACCACTTCGGCGCTTTCGGGGATCTCGAGCTCCGCGCCAATCGCCCGCAGACGATCGTTTTCGATCAGCACCGTGCCGCCCTCGATCACGCCGCCATCGGCGCCGTTCATGGTGACGATGCGGGCGTTGGTGAGCGCCACCAGGCCTTCCGGTCTTTCCGCTGGCACCGTGACTGATAGATTTCTGCCGCTCGTTCCGGGTTCGAAACTTCCGCCGTAGACCGTCTCGAGGGCAGCGGTGCGATAGCTCGGACCAATGCTCCAGGCGACGGTTTCGGCGTCCGCCCAGTGCAGGAAGGTGGCGCCCACGGCGGTTAGCCGCTTTACCGGTACCCCTTTGGCCTCGGGGCCCAGTTCGATGAGTTTGCCCGTGCGGGGCAGTGGCGCCACGTAGGCGTGGTAGTTTTCGATGAAGGCGATGTGCTTGCCATCAGGGGCAATACGCAGGCTCACGGGAAAACGGGAGCCGGCGAGATCCCGGGCATTGCCGCCGTCCAGGTCCATGGACACCAGTTTCTGTGGCGGCCTGCCGCCTTCCTCGGCTTCCCCGTTCGGCTGCATGAGGTAGAGGCGGTTGTTTTCAGCCGCAAACTGCGGCTCGATGCCGTTTCGGGTAACGAGGCGCGCCTCGCCGCCGTCGGCAGCCATGGCGTAGATGCCGGATTCCGGGGCGCCATGGTCTGCCAGCAGGCGGCCGCCCTGACTGAGTCGATAGACGAGCGTTGTTCCATCGGGGCTGATGGCCAGTTCCCGATAGTGGCCTGGCGTATCGCTGACGGCTCTCGGTCGACCCCCGCGACTCGAGACCCGCATGAGTGTGCCGAGTGTCGCGTCGTTCCAGGCGACGAAGTACACCCAGTCCCCGTCGCGGCTCACGGTGGGGTAGACCTCGAAGACATCGCTTTCGTCCCGGGTGAGGCGCTTAGGTGCGCCGTTGCCTTCGGCGACGTAGAGCCGGCCAAGGGTTTCGAAGACGATGCGCTCCGTGCCCGGCACCTGCTGTGCCCAGCGTGTCATGCGGGTCTGCACGTTGTCCGGTGCCACCTCCACGGGCAGGCGCGGAGCGTCGTAGACGGTGCGTGTGTCTTCAATCGTGAAGGGTATCTCCGTCACCTCACCATCTGCGACGGCAACCCGCTTCAGTTTGCCCCCGGACCAGAACACGATGTGTTCGGAATCCGGGGTGAAGGCCATGTTCGGATAGACCCCGTGCACGGCCCAGCTCTCCTGCATGTCCTGATCGAGGCGGTCGACGAGCATGCGCTCCCGACCGGTGACCAGATCCTTCACGAACAACCGGCTCTCGGCGCGCACCCGGCGCACGAAAGCCAGCTGCTGCCCGTCTGGGGAGGGTGTGGGGGTCACGGCCCCGCCGGGACCTCCGGCAACGTCGAGTACCTCCCCGGTCTCGAGGGTTATGCGGCGGATGCGGAACACTTCGCGGTTCGTGTCCTGAGCGTAGATAAACGGATTCCCTGGCGTCACGTTCTGGGAGTAGTAGAGGTGCTTGCCGTCCGGGGTAAAGGTGGGTTCGCCGAGTTCCTTCTGAAATTTGGGGCCCGGCCGTTCGACGAGCGGTACGCCGCTGCCGCCGTCGACGTGATAGAGCCAGATTTCGCCGGCGCCGAGGGAGCGCTGGGTGGTGAAGTGTTTGCGCGCGGCCAGGTACCGGCCGTCCTTCGACCAGCTTGGGTTGTTCGTCAGGCGGAAGGTTTCCTTGCTGATCTGCCTGGGGTTCTGCCCATCGGCGTCCATGACCCAGATGTTGTCGCCGCCGTCTCTATCGGAAGTGAAGGCAATGAGGGCGCCGTCCGGACTGAAACGGGGCTGCATGTCCCAGTGGAATCCGGGAGAGATGTTTCTCGCGGTGCCGCCTTGCAGGGGAAGCAGATAGATGTCCCCCAGGTAGTCGAAGACGATGGTGCTGCCGTCGGGACTGACGTCGAGACTCATCCAGGTGCCTTCCGAAGTGGCCACCTCGATGCTGCGGGGCGGCACGGAGAAGGCGGGTTCGCTGACGCTCCAGCTGGGCGTGTCGTCGGTCTCGGCAGCCGGCGCCCCGGCGGCGAAGATCAGGCAGAGCAGGCAGGCCAGGGCGTAGCGCATGGTGAATCTCGCATGACAGTGAGGCAATGCAGGCTATCACGACTATACTTTCACGCAGCGCCCCACAGACTCAATTCATGCCATACCGCCGGATGCCCTCGCTCTCCGCCCTGCGGGCTTTCGAAGCCGTCGCCCGACGCGGATCCTTCAAGGACGCGGCGGAAGAGCTTTTTGTAACCCCGGGGGCCTTGAGTCAGCAGGTGCGCAAGCTCGAGGAGGAGATGGGTGTGCGGCTCCTGGAGCGCCAGAGTCGCGGTGTGGTGCCCACGGACGCAGGCCATCGCTTGCGGGCAGGCCTGTCGGACGCCTTCGGCCGCATGCGCGAAGCGGTCGAGGCGACCCGACCGACGGACGAAGACAAGAGCCTCGTCGTTTCCTGCGGACCACCTTTTGCTGCGAAGTGGCTTGCGCCACGGCTGGGTCGCTTCATGGAAGCCTACCCGGAGGTGGATATCCGCCTCGCGGCCAACTTCACGCTCCTCGATTTTTCCGCCGATGAAATCGATATCGGCATTCGCCTCTCCCTGGCAGAGGAACCCGGCCTCGTTTACGAACCGCTCTTCGACGAGTCCGTGCTGGTCCTTGCCTCACCGTCCTTCGTGGAAGCACAGAAACTGAAGGAGCCCAGGGATCTGCTCCGCGTGCCGATCATCACCGACGAAAGTCTGAGCTTTCAGGACGGAACGCCCAACTGGGCGAGCTGGCTCGCTGCCGTCGGGCTGCCCACGGACAGCGCGAGCCGGGGACTGAACTTCGGGATGCACGCCGAGCAGGCCATTGATGCGGCAGTCTCCGGCGCGGGGGTGGTGTTGGGACGACGCATTCTCTCCGCCATCGACATCGCTGAAGGTCGGCTGGTGTCGCCCTTCGGACCGGAGCTCGAAACTGGCGTTTCTTATCGCTTCGCCTGTCGCGAGAGCAAGCGACAGACCGACAAGGTCGTCAAATTCCGCGCCTGGCTGCAGGACGAGATGGACCGCTGCGATCGGATCGAAGCAGAGCTGGCCGCCGCCAAGACCTGAGCCGCTCCCGCTCGAGCGTCAGCTCTGCTGAAAGCCGCCGAAGACGTTCACTGGTGACCAGGCCGGCTCGATGGACTCGAGAGGGGCCATGTGTGCGGTGAAATCGCCGGCCCCGTACACGATCTTTCCACCGGTCACCGTCAGTTCACTCTCGATGTGGCGCAGATCTTCGTCGTCCACCTCGAGGTAAGGCGCGTTCAGCAGGGCGAAATCGGCGAACTGCCCCGGCTTCAGGCGCCCCTTGAGCACTTCCTCCTGACTGAACCAGGCGGAGCCCACGGTGTGGTGAAACAGGGCTTCCTCGCGAGAGAGCCGATGCCGGGGACCGTGCAGTTCTGCGCCGCCCACGCTCCTGCCCGTGCTCGCCCAGTACAGGGTCAGCCAGGGGTTGTAGCTCGCCACCCGGGTGCCGTCGGAGCCAAGCCCGAGCGGTAGACCGGCATCGATGACGTCTCTGAGCGGTGGGGCGTTCTCTGTTGCCGCTTTGCCGTAACGCTCGAGGAAGTACTCACCCGCGTAGGCCATGCGAGCCTGCATCGCCATGCCGCCGCCCAGCCCGCGGATGCGCTGCAGGGTAGGTGCCTTGATCGTCTCGCCATGATCGATGGCCCAGCGGATACCGGCGAAACCAAGCCGTTGCTCACGCACCTCCAGGGCATGGGCCTCCTCGAAGACGTCGAGAATGTGGTTGATGGATTCGCCGTAGGTGGCGTGAATCCTCAGCGGCCAGCGTTCTTTGAGCAGCAGGCGGGTAACGTCCATGAGCTGTTCGCGCCACTTGGCTCGCGTTCGGATATCGGGTCTGGGCGCCAGAAAGTTCTCATAGTCTCCGGCGGCCCAGGCGAGAAACTCCCCGCCGCCGCGAACCACGTAGGCGTTCATGAGCCCCTCGGCCCGGTTGACGCCGACTTCCCAGTCTTCCGTCCAGCGCTGGAATTCGGCGAGTTCCTGACCTTTGTTCTGCGGGAACAGGTACTTGGAGATGCGCACTGGCAGTTCACCGCTTTCTGCGAGCACATCGCTGCCAGCATAGTCTTCCGGGAAGCTGTGGCCGCCGCCGCCGGCATCAATCACGCTGGTCAGACCGAATCGGCTCAGTTCCCGATAGAAGTGACGCGTAGAGAGTGCCTGTTCTTCGGTGCTGAGGGCCGGCAGCGCGGCAATGGTGCCGTAGAGGAGATCCGGGTTCGGGTCGGCATGAAGGATGGCCCCGCCGTCCGGGGTGAGCTCATAGGAGGTGCCCGGCGGTGCAATGGACCTGTCGGTGATGCCGAGCCGTTTCACAGCGGCTCGATTGAGGAAACCCTGGCTGTAGAGGAAGAGCACGAAGACCGGCGTCTCCGGTGCGGCTTCGGTCAGTTCAGCCGGGGTCGGCATGCGCCGTTCTTCGAACTGATACGGTGACCAGCCGCCGACGACGCGCACCCACTGATCTGTCGGCGTGCGCGCTGCCTGCTCGCGGATCATCTCAATACCCCGGCGCAAAGACCCGAGGCCGTCCCAGCGCAGCTCCGTGGCGTAGAAACGGCCCGCGCGGGTTGGATGCATGTGGCTGTCGTTCAGGCCCGGCACGATGGTCCGGCCGGCCGCCGAGATGACTTCCGTCGTTGCACCGCGCAGGGCGCTCATGTCGCTGTTGCTGCCCACAGCCTGAATGAGGCCGTCCTTCACCGCCAGTGCCTGGGCCCTCGGCAGCGTTGGGTTGTTTGTCAAAACGGTCGCATCCGTAATGATCAGATCTGCCGAATCGCGGGCGGCGGCGTAGACGATGCCGGGGATGCTGGCGAAGGCGCTACCGGCGGCGGCTGCTGTTCCAGCGGCCAGGAGGCGTCGGCGGGAGAGTCCTCTGCGGGGCGTGTGCTTGCTCATTGTTCGTCCGTGCTACTGCTGGAGGCGGAGTTGTTCCGTCAGCGGGGCGCATCCTGCGCCAGTCAATGCTCGAGAACAAACGAGTTTTTGTGACCGTCGATTTAGCCAGGCTAAGTTTTGCTGTGCATCATCGCCGATCCTCGTTCATCGCTTTGTCATATTCACACGATTTTCACGTTGACGTTAGCCTGGCTAACTTTGCAGGCAGGAAAACTCGTTTGTCACTCGTCCTTCCCGAACGCACCATGCGCTCCCGCTGCTGACCGGTCCTGAGGTCCGCTGAGGCAGACGCACTAACAGCGCAATGAACGACACAGCGCGGCAAGGAGCTGCGCGCCGTAACGACGAGGTACGACAGTGAGCAACGAAAAGACAGAGGTCCTTACACCGCAGAACTCTCAGCTGATTTTCATCGACCACCAGCCGCAGATGGCCTTTGGTGTGCAGTCGATCGATCGCCAGGTGCTGAAGAACAACACCGTGGGTCTCGCGAAAGCGGCGAAGGTTTTCGACATTCCGACCACCATCACCACAGTAGAGACGGACAGCTTCTCCGGGCACACCTATCCGGAGCTCCTGGCAGTGTTCCCC
Organism: Pseudomonadales bacterium; assembly: GCA_965230005.1. Classification (GTDB taxonomy): domain Bacteria; phylum Pseudomonadota; class Gammaproteobacteria; order Pseudomonadales; family Azotimanducaceae; genus SZUA-309. Next base: position 1,823,391 of record OZ245934.1, on the reverse strand, counting down.
GAGCTTCCGCTCCTGGAACGGACCTCCATGAACTCCTGGGACGACATGAAAGTGCGCACGGCGCTCGCTGAGAACGGCCGTCGCAAGATCATTGTCTCCGGCCTCTGGACGGAAGTCTGCAACTGCACCTTCGCGCTCTCGGCGATGCACGACGCCAACTATGAGATCTACATGGTGGCCGATGCCTCCGGTGGCACCTCCGTGGAAGCCCACGACTTTGCCATGCAGCGCATGGTTCAAGCCGGTGTCGTACCGGTGACCTGGCAGCAGGTGCTGCTCGAATGGCAGCGCGACTGGGCGCATCGGGACAGCTACGACGCGGTCATGGACATCGTTCGCGAGCACTCGGGTGCCTACGGCATGGGCGTCGACTACGCCTACACCATGGTCCACGGCGCTGAAGAGCGTTCTGCCCACGGCGAACGCCTGGACCCGCAGCCGGCTGAAGTGGCCGCCTGAAGCCGAGCGTAAGACAGGAGCCAGAGATGCTGGAATTGAGATCCGCCGACGACCGGGGCCTCGCCGACTTCGGCTGGCTGAAGAGCCATCACTCGTTTTCCTTCGGCAGCTACTACGACCCTGAACACATGGGCTTCGGCCCGCTCCGGGTCATCAACGAAGACCGGGTCGAAGCCGGTCGTGGTTTCGAGCCGCACAGTCATGCAGACATGGAGATCCTCTCCTATGTCCTGAGTGGCGCGCTCGAGCACCACGACAGTATGGGCAACCGGTCGGTCATTCGGCCGGGAGACGTACAGCGAATGTCCGCCGGGACCGGGGTGACGCACAGTGAGATGAATCACTCCGACACGGACGGGGTGCACTTCCTGCAGATCTGGATCCTGCCAGAGCGTCAGGGCATCGAGCCCGGCTACGAGCAGCGCCACTACGCCGATAGCGAGAAGCGCAATCAGCTGAGGCTGGTCGGTTCCCGCGACGGTAGAGAAGGGTCCGTGACCATTCATCAGGATGTGGACCTCTATGCCGCGTTGCTCTCAAGCGGCGAGCAGGTCGCTCACGATCTGGCTCCGGGCCGTCTCGCCTGGCTGCAGGTGGTGAGCGGCAGCCTGACGCTTCGGGGTCAGACGCTGGAAGCCGGTGACGGCGTCGGGGTTGCCGCCTCAGGGGTGCTCGACATCCAGGCGACGAGTGAGGCGGAAGTGCTGCTCTTCGATATGACCGGAGGTCAGCTGCAGTGACGGACCTGATCCTGCACAACGGCCGCATCCGTACCCTCGATCCTGCCCAGCCGACGGCCACGGCCGTCGCCATTGAAGATGGGTGCTTTCAGGCTGTGGGCTCGGAGTCGGACGTTCTGCGGCTCAAAAGCAGCGCCGCCAAGGTGATCGACCTTGGCGGTCGAACGCTGATTCCCGGGCTCAATGACTCTCACACCCACGTGATCCGCGGCGGCCTGCACTACAACATGGAGCTCCGCTGGGAAGGTGTGCCGTCGCTGGTGGACGCACTCGCCATGCTCAAGGCTCAGGCCGATCGCACGCCGGCGCCGCAGTGGGTGCGGGTGGTGGGGGGCTGGTCTGAGTTCCAGTTCGTCGAACGGCGGATGCCGACTCTCACAGAGATCAACCAGGCAGCACCGGACACGCCGGTGTTCATCCTGCACCTCTATGACCGGGCGTTACTGAACCGGGCCGCGCTGGAGGCCGTCGGCTTCAGCAAGGACTCGCCGAACCCGCCGGGTGGCGTGATCTATCGTGATCGCCAGGGGAATCCTTCGGGGATGCTCATCGCGGAACCGAGTGCGCTGATTCTCTACTCGACCCTCGCGCTGGGTCCGACCCTTTCCTTCGAAGATCAACTCAACTCCTCGCGCCACTTCCAGCGTGAGCTGAACCGACTGGGTATCACGAGCGTCATCGATGCCGGCGGCGGCGGGCAGAACTACCCGGAAGACTACGCCGTCATCGAGAAACTGCACGAAGACGGGCTCATGACCCTGCGGATCGCCTACAACCTGTTCGCGCAGAAGCCGGGAACCGAGCTTGCCGACTATGAGCGCTGGACGGGCCTCCTGGAGCCGGGGCAGGGCGATGCCATGCTGCGGATGAACGGCGCCGGTGAGAATCTGGTCTGGTCCGCGGCCGACTTCGAGAACTTTCTGCAGCCGCGCCCCGGTCTCGCTGACGATATGGAGCGTGACCTGGAAGCGGTCACCCGTACCCTCGTGGAACACCGCTGGCCCTTCCGGATCCACGCGACCTACGATGAATCCATCTCCCGCTTCCTCGACGTGTTCGAGAAGGTGAACGCCGACACACCCTTCGATGGCCTGCGTTTCATCATCGACCATGCAGAGACGATTCGACCGGCCAGCATCGAGCGGATTCGCGAACTCGGCGGTGGCATTGCCATTCAGCACCGCATGGCCTTCCAGGGCGAGTACTTTGTGGCGCGTTACGGCGCCGACGAAGCGGCAGAGACGCCACCGATTGCCGACATGCTGGCCATGGGCGTGCCCGTTGGCGGCGGCACGGACGCCACCCGGGTCGCTTCCTTTAATCCCTGGGTCTCCCTCTACTGGCTGACGGCAGGCCGCACGGTCGGCGGTCTGGAACTGTATCCGGAAGAAAAGCGCCTCGATCGCGAGCAGGCCCTGAGGCTCTGGACCAAAGGCAGCGCCTGGTTCTCAGGCGAGCAGCAGCTGAAGGGAGCGATCCGCGCCGGTGAGTATGCGGATCTGGCCGTGCTCTCGGCTGACTACTTCGCGATTCCGGAAGAAGAGATCAAGAGCCTTTCTGCGGTGTTGACCGTGGTGGGCGGCAAGGTGGTGCACGGGGATGGCGATTTCAGAGATCTCGCTCCGCCGCTGCCACCCGCCAGCCCGGACTGGTCACCTGTGCGTGCTTTTGGTGGGCACTGGGAAGCGGCCGAGGCGCGGCCGTTGGTTGCTCGCACCCTGCCGGGTTGTGCCGTCCACGGTCACGGACACCATCATCATGGGGTCGGCGACCACAGCCATGGCGGAAAACCGGTCGATCCTTTCTGGGGCAGTCTCGGCTGCGCCTGTTTTGCGTTCTGAGCGCCGGTTGTCTGAGTCATGAGCAACGCACAGAGCGATGCGAGTTCCGTCGGTGGCACAACGTCCGAGGCATCGGCCTGGGCACCGCTCAAGGTCCCGCTGTTCCGGATGGTCTGGATCGCCGCCCTGGCGTCAAACATTGGCACCTGGATGCACGACGTTGGCGCGGGCTGGCTCATGACATCGCTCTCGCCGTCGCCGGTCATGGTCGCCCTCGTGCAGACAGCCACCACGTTGCCGGTGTTCCTGCTGGCGATGCCGGCAGGCGCTTTATCAGACATCATCGACCGGCGCCGCTATCTCATCGCTGTGCAGGTGTGGATGATGGGGATCGCGCTGCTGCTCACCTGGACGGTGCTGGCTGGCGTGATGACGCCATGGCTGCTCGTGCTGCTCACCTTCGGCATGGGTCTCGGGACGGCCATGATGCTGCCCGCCTGGGCGGCGGTGACACCGGAGGTGGTGCCCAAGGCGCAGCTGTCCTCCGCCGTTGCGCTGAACAGTATGGGCGTTAACGTCGCTCGCGCCATCGGCCCCGCTCTCGCCGGGGTGATCGTTTCCTTCGCCGGTAGCGGGGCTGTCTTTGCGCTCAACGCGCTGTCTTACCTCGGAGTGATCTACGTACTCTATCGCTGGCAACGCGAACCCGCGTTCTCCGGTCTGCCGGCGGAACGGTTCACGGGTGCGCTCCGTGCGGGGCTCCGTTACGCGCGTCATGCACCGAACCTGCACGCTGCGGCGATCCGTGGCCTGGGCTTTTTCGTCTTTGCGAGTGCCAGCTGGGCGCTGCTGCCGCTGGTTGCGCGCCAGCTCGAGGGGGGCGGCCCGGAGACCTTCGGCATTCTGGTTGCCTCTATCGGCGCCGGGGCTGTCTTCGGTGCGGTCCTGCTGCCGAAGGTTCGGGAAAAGTTCTCCCGGGATACGATCGTCGCTTTGGCAACGGTCGCCTATGCAGGCGCCATGATGACGTTGGCGACGCTGGATCAGCAGTTGCCACTCGTTGCCGCCCTGTTCCTGGCCGGGGCGGCCTGGATTGCCGTGCTTTCGTCGTTGCAGGTGGCGGCGCAGCTGTCCCTGCCAGGCTGGGTCCGCTCCCGTGGCCTTGCCGTGTTCATGACGGTTTTCATGGGCTCCATGGCGCTCGGCAGCCTCGCCTGGGGGAAGGTTGCCGAGCAGACGGACATAGAGACCGCGCTCCTTATGGCAGCGACGGGCGCCTTACTTGCCATTGCGCTGACCTGGCGCTGGAAGATCAGCGCCGCCGGTGACGCAGACCTGACGCCCTCCATGCACTGGCCGACGCCCATGGTCCACGAGGGGGTGTCGCCCGATCGCGGTCCCGTGCTCATCAATATTGAATACCGGGTTCAGGCTTCGCAGTTGGCCGCGTTTCTGGAGGCGATAGCGCTGCTTGCTGAAGAGCGGCGTCGCGACGGCGCCTATCGATGGAGCGTCTTTGAGCACACGGAACACCCGCACAGCTTCATCGAGACCTTTGAAGTGGAATCCTGGCTGGAGCATCTGCGCCAGCACGAACGGGTGACCGACGCTGATCGGGTTACCCAGGAACACATCCAGACGCTGCTCGAACCCGGCACTCAGCCGATCGTGAACCACTACGTAGCGCCGAATCCCAAGGAAATCCTGCCATGAAACCCATCATCGGCCTGCTGTTGGCGCACGGCATTGGTATCGGCTGCCGGTTGACCGGCGTACCGGTACCTGCGCCGCCCGTCGTTGTCGGTGCCCTGCTGGTGCTGGCCATGACCGTCGGCTTCGTCGCGACCGACGGCTATCTGCAATCGCAGCCGGGCGCTGCCGTCGCGCCTTCAGCTGAAGCTGACGGCGCGCTGGCGCCTTAGGCCGTGTGACACTCGTGGTCTGCACGGCCATCAATCGACTCAGGCCAGTAGCGCTCACTGCCGCCCTGCTTGCCGCGGCGCTCCTTGCCGGCTGTGCCAGCTATGGCGCTGACGCGATGCGGGCCTCGCGCCTGGCTTACAACGAAGCCGTGCAGCACAGCGAGCAGCGCGAACTGCTGCTGAACCTCATCCGCCTCCGCTATCTCGACGCGCCCGAGTTTCTGGCCATCAATGGCATTTCCACGCAGATGACCGTGGAGGGTGGGGCGATTCTGGGTGGCACCTTTGGTGAGGACGGCCCGTCGGACCTGTCCCTTATCACGCCGGGAGCGTCCGTCGGTTACTCGGAGACGCCGACAATCACCTTCACCCCGCAACGCGATCGCGAATTCACCCGTCAGCTCGTCGCCCCCGTGGAGATCGACAGCGTTTATGTGCTCACCCAGTACGGCTGGGGCGTCGATCGTGTGTTGCGTCTCGTGAGCGGGGGCGTCAACGGCGTCAGTAACGATCTGGCTCGGGAGCTGGGTGATACCCGCAGCCTGCAGGCGGTTGGCGAGTTCTCCGCGCTGGTGGCCGTGCTCGGTGCCGAGGAAAAAGCAGGGCGTTTGAAAGTTGACCTGGACCAGCGCCGCCGCGTGCTGTCACCGCTCCTGCCCGTGGATCAGCTGGATGCGGCACAACTGCTTAACGCGACAGAAGGGAATCGCAGCTTCGAGTATCAGTCAGAACCTGCCGGGTATCTGCTCGTTGAGCGTGAATCGCACTACATGCTCGAGGTTGCCGACAGCATCTGGGAGGTGCCGGCTTTCACGGCTGCCGCCGAGCGCTTCGGTCTTCCGACGGGAGTCAGCAGCTACGAAATCGATCCCGGCCGGGGAGCAATCGATAACCCGGACAATCAGCTGCGCATCGAAACCCGGTCCGTGCTCGCCATGATGGCTTACCTTTCGGCTGCCGTAGAGGTTCCCGAGGCGCACCGCGCTCAAGTCGTTCCTTCGCCGTCTCCGCAGCTCGAGGAGATCTTCGATGGGCTGCTCGAGATCCGCAGTGCCAGGAAAAACAACGTGCAGGCTCAGCTGCAGGTACCTTACCGCGGCTACTGGTTCTACGTGGCCGACGACGACATCGAGTCGAAAAAGACCCTCGCCCTGCTGAGTTCCCTGATTCGCCTCAGCATCAATGCCGGTGGTGCCCAGAACGTCCCGGTGCTGACCCTGCCGGTGGGACGCTGAGGTGATCGGTAGCTCGCCTTCAGTTGTCGAAGAGTCCGCGCTTGAGCCAATCCCAGACCTTCCGCACGTTGGGGTCTTCGAGCCGGGTGGCTTCTGCCATCAGGTAGTAGGCGCAGGGCATGGGCAGAGCAGGCTCGAAGATCTCCACCAGGCGACCGGCACAGACGTCGTTGTGGGCCAGGGTTCTGCGCCCGAGCAGCACGCCCGAGCCGCAAATGGCGGCGTCGATCGCATGGCTGGCGTTGGTATCGAAGGACATGCGTGGAGCGGCCGGGCGCTCGGTGACGCCTGCGGCCTCGAACCAGCTCTCCCAGTCGGGCACGTCGATGTCGAAGCTCGCCATGCTGTCGTCCGCGATGAGCGGCGCCGTGGCCAGGTCCGCCGGAGCGCGTATCGGATGTCTGGCGAGAAAGGCTGGGCTCGCCAGGGGGATGAGCTTCTCTTCGCACAGCACCTCGGACTGCAGGCGGCGCGAAGGACCGTCGAGAAAGATGATGAAGATATCGACGGGGGCCTGCAGCAACCGACGGAAGTTGCGCTCCAGGTTCAGGGACAGGTTCAGTTCCGGGTGCTCGGCGACGAAGGCCGGCATGGGCGGCACGATGCACTTGGTGCTGAAGGACGGATTGGTGCCGATGGTGACGTTTGCGGGGCCTGGCTCGCTGGCGCGGTCGACGGCGGCCTGGAGTTGCCCGAAGGCCCGTTGGAAGTCCTGCTGCAGCGCCTGGCCCGCTTCCGTGATCGCCATGCGTCGGCTGCCCCTGGCCAGGAGATCCAGATCCAGCTCTTCTTCCAGGCGCCTGATCTGCTGGGAGATGGCCGACGGGGTCACCCCGAGTTCCTCGGCCGCTTTCTTTACGGATCGATGGCGCGCTGCCGCTTCAAAGGCGCGCATGGCAAGCAGGGACGGCAATCGGGCCATGAGTCAACGTGGAGCAGGGTGTGAGTGCTTGGGAAGGACCCTAGCAGCATCCAACCCTCCATTGCGAATGGGGAAGCGAATAGGGAGGCGAATGGCGAAGCGAACGGCGAAAAATGGCCCGAAAGCCAGGCATCGTGCGGGATCTTCACGTGGTCTTGCCCGATAGTTTGATCCAATTGAAACAATTGGAACAATCGATTTCATCTAACGAATCCGGATCTTTACTCTTAACAACGTCAATGGAAGCCAAGGATATTCCCATGAAGGTGAACGTGTTTCTGTGGTCGGCCGCGCTGTCGATCACGCTGGGCCTCGCCGGCGCTAACGCGCAGGCAAACGATGAGCCCGAGGTGAGCAAGCCGGCAGGCCCCATGGGCAGCGGAGACGTGGCTCCCGGCCAGGCCAGGAGTAATCGCTTCTGGTGGCCGGAGCAGCTGGATCTCACCCCCCTGCGCGATCACGATTCGCGCTCCAACCCTTATGGCGCCGATTTCGACTATGGCGCCGCTTTTGTGCAGCTCGATCTCGCCGCGGTGAAGGCAGACATCGATGCCGTGCTCACGGACTCGCAGGACTGGTGGCCGGCAGATTTCGGTAACTATGGTCCCTTCTTCATCCGTATGAGCTGGCACGCGGCCGGCACCTACCGCACCCTCGATGGCCGCGGTGGTGGCGACGGCGGTCAGATGCGCTTTGACCCGTTGAACAGCTGGCCGGACAACGGCAACCTGGACAAAGCCCGGCGTCTGCTGCTCCCCGTGAAGCAGAAGTATGGCCGCAGCCTGTCCTGGGGCGATCTGATGATCCTCGCCGGTAACGTTGCCCTCGAAAATATGGGTTTCGAGACCTACGGCTTCGCCGGTGGTCGTGCCGACGACTGGGAGCCGGACACCGTCTACTGGGGTCCTGAAGTCGAGATGCTTGCGAGCGACCGTCACGACGGCGAAGGCAAACTGCAGCGCCCCCTGGGTGCGACGCACATGGGTCTCATCTATGTGAATCCGGAAGGCCCTCGCGGTAAGCCGGATCCGGCTGGATCGGCGCGCAACATCCGCGTCGCTTTCGGTCGTATGGCCATGAACGACGAAGAAACCGTTGCCCTCGTCGCAGGTGGCCACACCTTCGGCAAGATGCACGGTGCCCACAAGCCGAGCGACTGCGTTTCCGCAGAGCCGGCTGGTGCGTCCATCGAAGAGCAGGGCCTTGGCTGGAAAAACAGCTGCGGTAAAGGCCACTCGGAAGACACCGTGACCAGCGGCCTGGAAGGCGCCTGGACTCAGGCCCCCACGCAGTGGACGACTCTGTATCTCTCGAACCTGCTGAACTTCGACTGGAAAGAGACGCGCAGCCCCGCCGGCGCCATCCAGTGGATTCCAACCGACGAGTCCCTGCACTCGATCGTGCCGGACGCGCACATCGACGGTAAGTTCAATCCGCCGGTCATGACCACCGCCGACCTTGCTCTGAAGGCAGACCCCGCCTATCGCGCCATCGTCGAGCGGTTCCTGGCGAATCCCGATGAGTACCAGCTCGCCTTTGCAAAAGCCTGGTACAAGCTGACCCACCGCGACCTGGGGCCCCGGGCCCGTTTCCTCGGTAGCGACGTGCCGGCGGAAGAACTGATCTGGCAGGACCCGATCCCAGCCGTGGATCATCCGCTGGTCAGCAACAGCGACATCCGCCGCCTGAAAGCCGCAATCCGCGAATCCGGTCTCTCTAACGCTGAACTCGTGCGCACGGCCTGGGCTTCCGCCGGTTCCTATCGCGCAAGCGACATGCGCGGCGGTGCCAACGGCGCCCGAATTGCGCTGGCGCCGCAGAAAGACTGGGCGGCAAACAATCCAGCTGAGCTCGAGAAGGTGCTCGACGCGCTGCGTGGGATCCAGGCGGACTTCAACGATCGTTCCCGACGCACGAAGATCTCCCTGGCGGATCTGATCGTCCTGGCCGGTGCCACGGGCATCGAACGGGCCGCTGAGGAGAACGGCATGGATGTGGAAGTGCCGTTTGTACCGGGTCGTGCCGATGCGCTCCAGGAGCAGACGGACGTCAACTCCTTCGCGTTCCTCGAGCCGACGGCCGATGCCTTCCGGAACTACTTCGACGTGCAGGCCAGCTACCGATCGCCCACGGAGATGCTCGTGGACCGGGCTGACCAGCTCAACCTGACGGTGCCGGAGATGACGGCTCTGCTCGGTGGCCTGCGTTCCCTGGACGCCAACTGGGACGGTTCTGCCCACGGAGTGTTCACGGATCAGCCCGGCACCCTGAGCAACGATTTCTTCGTGAACCTGATGGACATGTCCATCGCCTGGCAGCAGTCCGAGCGGGAAGGCCTCTATGAAGGTGTGGATCGCGACACGGGTGCCGTGCTCTACACGGCGACCCCGGTCGACCTGATCTTCGGCTCGAACTCAGAGCTGCGGTCCATCGCCGAGGTCTATTCTTACGACGATGCCGAAGGCCTCTTCGTTGATGACTTTGTTGCGGCCTGGACCAAGGTCATGCAGCTGGATCGTTTCGACCTCGATCGTGAGGCCAGCGGTCAGATGGTCGGCACCCGCTAGCCGACGACCTCCCCTGCAACCGCATCACCGAGTCAGGTGCTGCGGTTGCAGCCTCTGAGAGGCGGCGTTCCGACGCTGCCTTTCTCTCTGACCGCCTTTCTCGTAGAAGGCTGCTTCCAGGGTTGTTGAAGCCTCCCACTCGGCTCAGTTAAGCGCGCCTTTGTGCCCCCAGAAACTGGTGGCGTAGTGCTTGCCCGTTTCCCAGGTCGTATCGTCGATCTCTATGCCGCCGTGGCCGTATTCGATCTCGAAACCCGATGGCGACGTCATGTAAAAACTCACCATCTCGTCGTTCGTGTGTTTGCCAAGAGAGTTTGCGATAGGCACAGCGGCGCCATTCGCTCGATCAAGGCCGTGGCCAACGGCGTCCAGCGACTGCACCTGCAGCATGATGTGGTTCAGGCGTTTCGGCACCGGGGCGGGGGCCAGCGCCAGCGTGTGATGGCGCGGATTGCAGTGCAGAAACGTGAGCTGAAAGCGCTTGTCGGGCGGGCCCAGGAGGATGTGGTCGGAGAGCTTCATGCCGAGGCCCTCCATGTAGAATCGCTCCGCCTGCGCCTGGTCACCCACGTAAAGCACCATGTGTCCCAGACCCTGGTTGCCGGTCACGAAGCTGATATCCGGCAGCGGCAGATCACAGGCGGCGGATGTCGTCCGCTCACCCACATAGAGCTCGACAGGGAGACCGAAGGGATCTTCGCAGACCACGAGCGCCTCTACCTGTCGGGCCGCCGCCTCCTCGGCGCTGCCTGCTCGAATGCTGAATCCCAGCGCCTGCAGACGGTCTGCGAGTTCTTCGAGTGTCTGAGGGTCGGCCACTTCGAAACCCGCGCAGCGGATATCGTCTTCGTCGGTTTCGACCAGGCGGATGCGCCAGCAGGCCGCATCGTAGCGAAGTAACAAGGCGTCTTCGGTGCGTTCCGCAGCGACACCGAGGACCTCTGTCGCAAAACTCTGCCAGTCGTCGAGGCTCGCGACGCCAACTTCCAGATAGCCCAGGGCGGAGACCGTTGCGTTGCTCATGGTTGAGATCCTCCCATCGTTTCAGCGGTCAGCTTACCGCGCCTGCTCGACGCCTGCCCGGCAGCTTCCTGGGCGCCGCTTCGACAGTTCCGTCCTTTCGAGAAGCACTACCGGGGGATAGTATCGGGGGGTACTATCGCGAGCCCCAGCCGAGCAAACGACGCATGGTCGATCTGAAGAACCCCGCGGACCGGACCTTCGGTGAATATGGCGAAGACGGCTATCACCGCCTGGTCGACGATAAGGTCTACGAAACGCATCGCTTTGAATCGAGTCGCGGTGGGCGCCGCAAAGCCCGCCACGAGATGCACATGGTGCAGAAGTTTCTCACCGGCCTGCCCGCCGATCAGCTGATCCTCGACGTGCCCTGCGGTATGGGCCGCTTTACCGGTGCAATCGGGGAGGCCGGCCACCGGCCGGTGAATGTCGATCTGAATGCCGGCATGCTGCTCCGCGCGCAGGAGCGCTACGAAGACCTGCCTCTGCTGCAGGGGGACGTGATGCAGCTGCCTTTTGCCGATGGGGCCTTTGATGCCGCCCTTTGCTTTCGACTCCTGCACCATCTTCCAGACAACCTCATTCTCGCGGCACTGACCGAACTGCGGCGGGTCGCCGGCACAGTGCTTGCCACCTTCTACGACACACGATCCATCAAGTACCACCGGAAACGGCTCCTCGGGAAGACGGTGAGTGGTCAGTACTACTCTGCCAGCCATCTTGCCTCGCTCAGCCGGGAAGCGGGCTGGACGGAGTGCCGCCACGTCAATCCTCTGGAGATTCACCGGAACCTGCACGGCCTGGTGCTCGCTTGACGCCCGAGCTGCCCGCCTATGGTCGGGTGATCCTCGACGACGGCAGCCGCTGGTGGCTTGTGCAATCGGCCTGGCAGGAGAAGGCGGCGTTTGCCGCCCGCGCTATTGCTGATCCCGGGCTGCTTGCGCCGGACGCCTTGCTTAAGGCCGCAACGCGACGGCTGGTGTTCGCCTTGGACGCTATGGAGGACGACACCCGCGTCGTCGTTAAAGCCTTTCCCCTCGAGGGTCTCAGAACCCGACTGAAACATCGTAAATATGCACCGAGCGAAGCGGCTAACCTGGCGGAAGCGGCGCGCCGCGGCATCCCGGTCCCGGCGCTCTATGGCTGGGGCGAGCAGCGCAGTGCCGGTCTTGTGCGCTGGAATGCGGTGCTCATGGAAAGCATCGCCGGTGCAACCTTTGCAGACCTTGCGGAGAGTGCAGGCGGCGCGTCAGCGGAGGAGTCGGAGCCTGCGGCATCTGCTCCGCCACCGGATTGGCTCGAACGCTCTGCCCGCCTGCTGGCAACGATCTACGCGAGCGGCTGTAACCACATCGATCTCAAACCCGAGGCACTCCTGTTCGGAGCGACGGCCGCCGACGATCGGATCATCGACTTTCAGTACTGCACCTTCGGTTCACCCTCGGTCACCACCTTCATGGCACAGCTGGGGCATTTCGCTTACTGGTGGGATCGCAGTCTGGGGCCTGTTGAGGATCTGGTGGAAGCCTGGTTCCAGGCCGTGCTGGACTACGCTGAGATTCCAACCGATGGCCGGGCTGCGGCGCGGGAAACCTTTGCGGACTTTCGCGCCAGGGTCCGGAGCATCGCCGACCGGCTCGTTCAGTAGCCCGGCCCGGTCCCGGGTAGCACACGCGCGAACGCAGCCAGGATCGTACTCTTGACCGACGACCAATCGCGCCGGCTGCCGCGCTGGTTCGTGCTACATTTCCAGCTGGCTGCTTATCTCAGGCGCCGTACGAGCTGATGTACTAATGCCTGGCGGCGCCTGTCGCGATTACCGCATAAGGATCTGTGCCTATGGCTCTGCAACGACTCTCTGCCAGCGAACCACTCGAACGGCTGCTGGCGGTGCTCGAAGAAGATGGCGGCCTCATCATTGAAGGTCTCTTTCCGGTGGAGACCATCGCGCGGCTCCGGGACGACGTGGTTGCAGCGGCAGAAAAGGTGGAGCCGGGGGTGGCAACCCAAGGCCTCGACGAAGAGGGCAGGGTGTTCACCGGGGCCAATACCATCCGCTTCTCAAGCGTCGGCAAGATTTCACCCGCCTACTTCGAGCTGCTCGACAACCCTCTTTATGCCTCTCTCGCCGATGCGGTGCTGCTGCCGGCCTGCGGTTCTTACTGGGTGAACACCGGTCAGGTCATGCTCATTGGTCCGGGATCCGAGGCGCAGATGCTGCACCGGGACTGCGAGAACTGGAGCTATGTGTCTGCCTTGAACTGGCCGAACGGTCCCGAGGTGACGCTGAGCGCAATGATCGCCCTAGATGAGGTGACCGAGGAACTGGGCGCTACCCGGGTGATCCCCGGCAGCCACAAATGGCCGGATTTCGCAGCCGAGGGCAGCGCTGAGATGACGGTACCCGCGGAGATGAGCCCCGGCGATGCGCTCGTCTATTCAGGAAAGATTGTCCACGGCGGTGGCGCCAATCGGACGACCGATCAGTGGCGCCGGGCCATGCACCTGAGTTTTGTCCTCGGCTGGCTGACGCCGGAAGAGTCGAGCCCCCTCGACTACAGCGATGAGGAGCTCAAAGACCAGTCGCCGCGGGTGCAGCGACTGCTGGGTCACCGTTCCTACGATCCCCGGCCGCACCTGGGTGGCGGCCTCTGGCTACGACACGTCCGGAAAATCGAGGACCTCACGGCATGATGCGCGCAGCGGTTTTTCACGAACACGGCCCCTGCACCTCGATCCAGGTGGAAACCCTCCCGGAGCCGGAGATCGGGCCGGAGGACGTGCTCATTCGTGTCCGTGCGGCGTCCATCAACGGCTTCGACCCGATGATCGTGCAGGGCACAACGCAGCTGAAAACACCGTTTCCGATGATCCCCGGCGGCGACTGTGCCGGAGAGATTGCTCGCGTCGGCCGCAATGTCAGCGACTGGAAAGAGGGCGATCGGGTATTACCCTTTCCCATGGTGCCCGGCGAAGGCATGACCGGCGAGGTGCGTATTGGTGTGTGCTCCGAGTACACGCGTTTCCCTGCCGAAAACCTCATTCCCATTCCCGATGGCGTTTCCTTTGAGGACGCGGCCTGTCTGCCCATTGCCTACGGCACGGCGCTGCGCCTCGTGGACGATCGCGCTGCCATCAAGGCCGGTGAGAAGGTGCTCATTCTCGGCGCCACCGGCGGCGTCGGCACCTGTCTTGTGCAGCTCTGCAAGGCGCGCGGCGCGCATGTGATTGCCTGCGGCAGCTCCGGATGGAAACTCGACAAGCTCTCCGAGCTCGGCGCTGACGAGGTGATCGACACGTCAGCCACAGACATCGTGAAGGAAATCTGGGATCGACACGGCAAGCCGCGGGTCATGGGAAATAGCGGCGGCGTGGACGTCGTCGTCAACTACATCGGCGGCGAAACCTGGGTCCCGGCCCTGAAAACCCTGTGCCGCGGCGGACGCATGGTGACCTGCGGCGCTACCGCCGGCTTCGAACCACAGACGGACATCCGTTACATCTGGAGCTTCGAGCTCACGGTGCTCGGCTCCAACGGCTGGCTGCCTCAGGATCAGGTAAAGCTTCTGGAAGCCGTTCGCAGCGGGGAGCTGAACCCGGTGATCCACAGCGTTGTGGGGCTCGAGGAGACCGGGGCGGCCATTCAGCAGCTCTATGACCGCGAGGTGTTCGGCAAGATTGTCGTGGTTCCCTGATTGGCGGGCTTCGCGGGCGTCGTGATCGGTTTTCACACGAGTTTCGCACGCTGCTGTGCCACTATGCGGGGTTGAGACCAGACAGACCGGGAGGAACTCCATGGCCGCCAACATGATGGCGCACCCTGAGCTTCGGCATCCCTTCGAAGCATCACCCATACATCCGGACGGCGCCGCCACTGTGCTCTACGCCGGCCGGAAGATCACGGTTGAGGAAACGGGCCCCGGCGAGCATCTGCTCGTCCGTCCCGAAGCGCTCGAGTCCATTAACGGCTTCGTGCTCAAACCCGAAGGCGCCTGTTATGAGGAACTCTGCTATCCGCTGCCGGACGGCGTCCTGGTAGAAACGGAAGGCACCTCCTGGTTCGATTTGAGCGCCTTCGCCGACCATATCGGTCAGCCCTACGTCGCCGATGCGGAAGCTCGGGTCTGGAGCTTCGCCGAAATGCCGGGCAAACGGCAGAGCCTGCTCGTTGATGCCATGGCGCCGGACTTCGAAATCACGGACCGGCAGAGTAACGTCGTTCGCCTCGCGGACCTCAAGGGTAAAAAAGCGCTGATCGTCACCTGGTCCTCGTGGTGAGGATGCTTTATGGACGTGCCCGTGTGGCAACGTATCTATGAAGAGATCAACGACCCGAACTTTGTTCTGATCTGCGTCGCCGAAGATACCGGTGGCGAAGCGGTCGCGGGCCCCATCTTCGATGCGGCTAACCCCACCTACGTGCAGGTGATCGACGAGAACCACCTGATCAGCAGCCTCTTCAACTTCGTCAACGTGCCGTCATCGGTCTGGATTGACGAGACCGGGCGAATCGTCCGCATCGACGAGGGCACCTACTCGCAGATTCATGAATTTGGCGACGGCGAGCAGAAGATCGTTTTTGGAAACGACGTCTATGCACCAGCCCTGAAGGACTGGGTGGCGAAGGGTGAGGCAAGCGAGCACGTGCAGTCGGCAGAAGTGGTCAGCGGCAACATCCGCGCCCACGGTGATGACGAGCTGCGCGCGGATGCGGCTTTCCGCCTCGGCAACCTGTTCCGGAATCACGGACAGGAAAATCAGGCCGAGCATTACTGGACCATGGCCGAGCAGCTGAATCCGGACAGCGTGAATTTCTTCCGTCAGAACCTCACGCTCACGGAAGAGGGGTCCGCAGGGCCGACCTTCCAGCAGCGGATCGGCGAGTACATGACCGAAGGCAAGCCCTGGTATCGGCCGCTCGATATCGAGGCGACTTAGAACCCAGGCAACTCGTCAGCCCCAGTTGAGCACGAGCGCCCGCGCCGGATCGGACTGACCGGCGAGGAGGCGCCGATAGGCAGCCTCAACGGCCGCCGCACCCGCATGGCGCTCGAACTCACACCAGGCAGCGGCCCAGGGGGCGAAAGACGCCCAGTGCTCGGCGAAGGCGCGGTGGTAATTCTCGAAGCCGACCTCAGCCGCTTTCGCTTCCGCCACATCCGGGATGAAGAAGAACCGCGGCGTTGGGCCGGGCAGCGGAGCCGCTGCACCCGGCGGCGCGCGATGGGTGGCGCCGATGGTCACCGAATCTTTCAGGTGCTCGCCCAGCTTCTCGTGCACGGCGGCGGTGATGCTGGCATTCCCGGCAATGTCGACGAAGGCCATGCTCGGCAGTTCCGGAAGCGCCAGTTCCTCGTAACCCGTGACCGTATCGTAGACGCCCCTTGCGGCCACGAAGTCGCTGTTGTCTGCCGACGTGAGACCGACAACCTGCAGGTCTGGATTCAGCGCCTGCAGGGACCAGGCAAGAGACAGCGCCGTCTTGCTCGAGGCGCTCGAAATCACCACGGTGTCCACGGCGTTGGCGAGTTCCTCCGCCATCATCAACCCGGTCATGAAGAGCGCCCAGAGTACGGGCTGCAGATCGAGGTATTTCTCGTCATACAGTGGGTCGGCGCTGCAGCGGTAGTAGCGGTTGTACCAGGGGTGCAGGGGCGCACGCTGTTCTGAGGCATCGGCGAGCGTCAGTGCACCCACGTCCGCGGGTCTGATCACGAACTCCGAGGCCATGGGCAGGTAACCAAAGAGCCGCTCACCGACCTCGAGTCCCGGCACCGAGCTTTCCACAACGTCGGCAAAGCCCCAGACAGGCACGGAACCCCGATCGCCAGGCGGCGAAAAATAAGCCCAGTAGCCGAGTGCCTCGCCAACGTCCGCATAGGAGATGTTGTTGGCCGACAGACCGAACCGGTCGACGCGGAGCAAAACTTCACCGTCGCCGGGCTTGGGGGAAGGCGCACCCTCAGTGAGGGTCGTATCGTCGAGGGCGGCTTTGTTGACTAACAGGCTATCCATGGCTCGGTCCGTTTGGGAAGAACTGGGCAGCTTACGCAAGGACGCGACTGCGCCCAAGTCGGTCAGGCTGCCGGTAACAGCCCGGTCGTCTGTGGCTTCAGCCGCCGAACCAGCGGGCCAACCGTGCCTGCTGCCACATGGCGATGCCGGAGACCGCGAGGAACGGCACCACCAGATACAGGGTCACCGCCGTGAAGGTGTCGTTTGCCGACCAGGGCGAGTAGAGGTACGTGCCCACGACGCCGCCCCCGATCAGGTGAAACCAGCGTAGCGATTTTCGGAGCATGGTCTCTCCTCAGGCCGGCGGCGGCACGCTGCGATCGCTGACCCAGTTGCCGTGGAAGCCGTAGGGAATGCGCTGCGGCAGTGCCACCCGGGCTACGTAGCCGCGGTCGAAGTCTTCCGCATCCATCACCACAAACTCCGCAGAGCCTTTGCCGAGATCGTGGACAAAGGTCACGAGGTAGCCGGCGTCTTCAGCGCTGCCGCCTGCTTTCGGTACAAACACCGGTTCACCGGCAGCACGGCCAGGGCCGTGGTCGAAGGTCCAACGTTCACCGCTTTCCATGTCGTGCTTCAGCGTTGGCCAGCCGGCGCTGGGATCGACGTTCGGAGAGGCGCAGTAGCCGTAGCGGTAAGCCTGGGTGCCGACGGCGTGAGCGTGACGCGGGAATTCGTTCGGCCGTTCGTCCACGAGCTGCGCATTTACCGTGCGCGTTGCCGGATTCAGCACCCAGCGCTCGAGCTTCGCCATGGAATCGCCGAAGGGTCCGAGCAGGTCCGTATCGAACATCTTCTCGTAGGTGCACAGATCAACCGTGACGCTGCCGTCCTCGTTGTCGAAGGCGTTCATGGGGTGGAAGCAGTAGCCCATGGGCACGTCAATCCAGACGACGTCTTCGGCGCTGCCGTCCCGAGGCAGCAGACCGATCCGGTTGCCGTAGTCGGCGTTCCAGCGGAAGGGGAAGTTGTAGTTCTCCAGCATGCCGAAATCCACGAGCACCGGCTGGTCGTAGATCACGACGTATTTCTGCGTCAGCGACATGTCGTGCATCATCGTCATGCCCGGCACCGGTACATCGACGGTTTTCCGCACGCGACCGTCGGTGCCCACCACAACGTACTGCACGTAGTCTGCCCAGTACGGCCAGGCGTAAACCATGGCGTGCATCTCGCGGCTGAGCGGGTCGACTTTCGGATGTGCGGTGAAGGCGCCGGGGAGGGTGCCTTCGAAGTCATTGCGACCAACGGTCTCGAGGTCGTAGGTCAGCTCCACCGGGCATCCACCGGCTTCCACCATGGCCCAGGTTTTCCCAGCGAAGCCGCCGACATTCGTGTTCGGGCCGCCGCTGGAATCATTCCAGTTCGGGCCGGGTATATCGGGTTGCCCGCGAAAAGCGCTGAGATCCCTGGAGCCGACGTAGCGGTTGCGATACCAGAGCGCTTTGCCTTCCTGCAGTCGCAATCCGTGAACCATCCCGGCACCGGTGAACCAGTGATGGTGAGTCGCATCGACCTGGTCGAAAGGGTTCGGGCCGTTCCTGAGATAGCGGCCGTTCAACTCCTTCGGCAGCTCACCCTCCACGGGTAGATCCGTCGCGGTGATTTCTTCTGAAACCGGGCCGAAGTTGCCTGCGAGATAGGGGTTTTCGAACGACTGCGCTGGTGCTTCCGACATGCCTTGGTCCCTCTGGTGCATTCCCTGACGAGACCAGCATAGTCGGAGATAATCTTGCTGGTGTCAACATGTGCGGCGAGCTGCCTGCTTCGAGGTGGTTTCAGGACTTACAGCTTCCGATTGATTAGCACAGAAAAAGGGGTCTAACTCAGAACGTCGATTTACGAGCCACGCCTTGCATTCCGAAGATCGTCAACTTGCTTCTTTGGTGGTCGCAAAAGATCAGGCGGCGGCAGCTTGCTTCTTTGATACCTACTTTGCCCGGTTGTACCGGTTCGTGGCGAGGCGGGTCGATGACGAGGCAGCCTGTGAGGACATCGTGCAGGAAGCCATGATCAAGGCGGTGCGGAGCATTCACGGCTATCGGGGTGAGGCGTCCCTGTTTACCTGGCTTTGCCAGATTGGCCGCAATGAGATCAGTGACTACTACAAGCGGCGCGGGCGGAGGGAAGCACCGCTGATCAGCCTGGACGATGACCCGCAAATCCGCGCGGCGCTGGAGAGCTTGAGCACCGGCGGACTGGAAGATTCGGAGCGCCTGGCGCTCGAGCAGCTGGTACAGCTCACACTCGACAGTCTGCCGGACAGGTACGGGAAAGCGCTGGAGTGGAAGTACCTCGAGGGACTTTCTGTGGAAGAGATAGCGGAACGATTCGGCGACGGCGTCGTCGCCGTTCAGTCGCTGCTTGCGAGAGCCAGAGGTGCTTTCCGCAAGGGATTCGCCGATCTGCGAATGGAGCATGAGGCCTCCAGATGACGGAAAAGAAAGTAGAGCCCATCGACCCCCAGGATGAAGATATCCGCAAGCTGCTGCTCTTATCCGGACCACGACTGCAGCCTCCTGCAGCGCTGGAAGATCGGGTGCGAGCCGCGACGATGGCGGCAGTCGCCGATCTTCCGGATCCTGAATCAGAACAGCGGAGTCGCCAGGCGTTCAAACACCTCATTCCGCTCGCCGCCTTGCTGGTGGTCACGGCTCTGGCGGGTGTTTTGATGCTGCCCGCGAGCAACACAGACGTTGCGGGCGAAATTACCTTCGCGACTGGCGGGTACACGGTCAGGGGATCCGATGAACCGGGTAATCGGATCGCGGCGGGTGCCATCGTCCGCACCTCCGGCAGCGGCCGGCTGCTCATCGATCTCAAAGAAGAACGCACCCTGAGGATGGATCACAACGCCAGACTGACGCTGCGCGGACCGTCTGAAGTCTGGCTGCATGCCGGTCGGATCTTTCTCGATTCACGGGGAGGTTCGCCGATCACCGTCGTGACGCCGAACGCTTCCATCCGCGATGTCGGCACTCAGTTCGAGGTGCTGGTCGAGGGCGAGTCTCTGGAGGTTGCAACGAGAGAAGGCACGGTGGATGTCAGCCTGTGGGATCGGTCGATTCGATCCAGCGCGGCGCCCGACGCGGGTGAGGTGCTGGAGTTCAGTGGACTGTCCCTGGTATCCCGATCCGCGGTGACGCCCAACGCGCCCCGGTGGGCTTGGATCAGCCAGGCGCGTCCACTGTTTGCGGTACAGGGGCGTACCCTCCGCGAATACCTGGAGTGGCATGCCCGCGAAGCCGGGTACGCACTCCGATTCCACTCTCCGCTGGTTGCCCAGCAGGCTTCTCTCAGAACCCTGGGCGGGCGCGGAGAAGTGGACGCCGATCCGGCCACCCTGCATCGGGTGCTAGCCGGAACGCCTTTTACTACCTTGCCTGGAGAGGAGTACGAGATCGTTGTCGGTCTCAAGGAGGCCGATGACAGATCACGCTAGATGACCGGAGACCGATTGAAACATCTGCTCCTCGTCGGACTGTTCGGCTGCCAGCTTGCGAGCGCGGCCGCAGAGCCGACCCTGCACGGAGTGATAGACGTACTGCGGGCCTATGAGGCTGGCGGCTACCGTTTTGTGTACTCGAATGATCTCGTCGGTCGCAACGTGCGGGTACTTTTTGATCTGGATGCGCCGTTGACGATACCCCCCCTTGAACATGCGCTCGAAAGTGTCGGGCTGGTGCTGGATCCAGCCGAGAACGGAGCTGGCGTTATCACCTGGTATGTTCTGCCTGCTGAAAAGCCCGTGGAGGCGATTGAGCCGATCAGGGGCAGAGTGACTGATGCTGAAACCGGCGAACCGCTCGCGGGCGTGCGAGTCGAGATCGCTGGCAAGGTTGCATACACGGATGAGGCAGGCGTGTTTCAGCTAGCGGTCGGCTCAGGCCCGCTCCAGCTCAGCCGGGAAGGCTATCAGCCAAGAGAAATGGTTACGGCAGAGCAGCTTGACGCCCGCCTCGATATCGCGCTCGAAGAAGCGCGTCAGATGGAGGAAGTGGTCGTAGTTTCGAGCCGCTACGCCCTTCGCCGCTCGGAGGGCGCGTCGGTTCACACGCTCACCGCTCAGGATTTCGAGAAGATCCCGGAGTTTGGAGATGATGCCCTCAGGATTTCGAACCACCTGCCCGGCATGGCCTCTATCGGACTTTCTGCCCGCCCCTACGTTCGCGGGGGACTGCAGGATGAAACTCTGGTCCTGTTCAACGATATCGAGCTGCTCGAGCCCTTTCATCTGAAGGACTTTCAGAGCGTTTTTTCCGGTTTCAATCCTAGCGTGATCCAGTCTGTCGACGTTTACACGGGCGGGTTCCCCGCTCGTTACGGCGACAGGATGAGCGGTGTCATGGACATCAAGCCGGCTGAGGACATCGACGAATTAGGTGTCGATATCATGGTCAGCTTTCTCACGACCTCAGCTGCGGTAGTGGGAACGGCCGCCGACGGGCGTGGCCGGTGGGCCCTTTCGGCGCGTCGAGGCAATCTGGATCTGGTGCTCGACGTGCTGGAACCAGAGACCGGCAGCCCCGAGTACTCGGACTATTTCGGAAGCTTCAGCTTTGATCTGAATCCGGCCACGGAGCTCGAAACAGGATTCATCTTTTATGACAACGACGTCGAGTTGAAAGACCTGGATGATGGGGACGGTGAGCTCGGCCACTCGGTGTATCGGAATCTCTATGCATGGGTTCAGTTGCACCGTCAGTGGAATGACCGCATGGACTCCAGCACGGTGTTTTCTTACGGCGACATCACCAACGAACGCGACGGCTTCATTCGGGATGACGATCTGGAGGAGGGTGACTCGGAGTTCCGGGATCAACGCTGGTTCAAGCTCTGGCACCTGGGCCATCGTCAGCGCCTGCGCCTGACGGATACAGTAGACCTCGAGCTCGGCGGACGGCTGAACTATCAGGAGGGTAGCTACAACACGTTCGCCACGATCCAGCGAGGCGTGCTGGGAGATCTGATCGGGCTGCCGCCGGTGGAAGTCAGGCGAGTACAACGAAGCCCCAGGGGAACCAGCGGCGGTCTCTATGGCTCATTGCGGATGGCGCCAAACCAGTGGCTTTCGTTGGAGGCTGGAGTGCGCTGGGATTATCAGGACTATGGTGAGCAGTTCGAGCAGCAGACGAGCCCGCGGTTCAGCGCGTTGTTTCAAGTGGGCAACAACACGGAACTCAGGCTGTCCGCCGGCCGGTTCTTTCAGGCGGAGCAGATACACGAGCTGCAGGCGGCAGACGGCATTGATCGCTACCAGAGCGTGCAGCGTGCCGACCACCTGATCGCCGGCCTGCAGCATCAGTTCATGGACTCGGGCCTGAGTCTCCGGATGGAAGGGTTCTACAAGCGCTTCCGCCAGCCGAAGCGGCGCTTCGAAAATCTGTTCAACTCACTGGTGTTGATGCCGGAAATTGCTTCCGATCGGATACCTGTGGTGCCGGACTCGGCTCGAGCAAAAGGTGTGGAGCTGTCTCTGGCCTATCAGCCGAGTACCTGGCTCAACGGCTGGCTTGGTTACACCTATGCGTACGCGGAAGATGAGATCGACGGACGCTGGGTCAGCCGCGGCTGGGATCAGCGGCACACGCTGTCCACCGGTCTCGCCTGGGAGCCCGGGCCCTGGACGCTTTCAGCGTCGCTGCTCTGGCACTCGGGTTGGCAGACCACCCTGTTGCCTCCCAGCGTAGGAGAGGGAGAGTTGCCGTCGCTGCGGCGCAACGCGGATCGCCTTCCCAACTACTTCTCGCTTGACCTGCGCGTGAGCCGCACCTGGCGCTGGCAGGACCAGTCACTCTCGGTATTTCTGGAGCTGACCAACGCACTGGATCGCGACAACGTCGGTGCCTACGAATACGACGTTGAGGAAGACGAGGTAAATGGAGGTTACCTGCTACCAAGAGAGCCGGTGACACTCTGGCCACGCATACCCTCCCTTGGTGTGCGCTGGACGTTCAACTGACTCCAACCGTTGGGCCTGATACGGCGCATGAGAAACGGTCTGGCAGATGCACCTGATTTCCCCGTGTTAACCATCGATTGGTTTTCGTGACTGGAAATGTCTAACGACAGCGCATCGTCAGGATTCTCCGTGACGAATGTGTTGATGCACTAAGGACTGACCCAGCAACGGAATCACCGCTGCGGCTGTGGCGTGCCGCTTGATGGGCCAGGTAACGAATCTGCGGAAGGAATATGGAATGACAATCAAGGCATTACCAATTGTTTTGTTGATGGCAGCGATCAGCGCTCCAGTGCTCGTAGCTGCCGATGATGATGATGACGAACTCGAATTCGATCAGGCATATCTTTACTTCGAGCTGAACGATACCGATGGCGATCTTGGTATCCACGGCGAGATCGATGGTGACGCCTGGAAGCGGGTTGCGATTGAGGGGCCCGACGATCGCAAGATCCTGCGAGTCATGACGAGATCGAAGCTCAGGCGTCAGGGTCTGACGGAGCTGTTTTTTGAAAGCGCCGAACCCTGCTTTCCTTCCGACGCTGAGTGCGAAGACCCCCTCGATCCTGCGGTTTTCTTCTCGCGCTTCCCCGAAGGTGAATACGAATGGGAGGGAAAGACCCTGGATAACGAAGAGATCGAGGGGGAGGTTTTCCTGTCGCACCGAATTCCGGCAGCGCCCGTGGTGTTCAGTGTCGGTGAGGAAATCGCCCCTGCGGGCGACGAGTGCTGGGACCCTGGCGATGTGGATGATGTCGTTATCGATTGGGATCCGGTTACCCGAACGCACGTTTCGCTGGGTTTTGACACGGACGCACCGCTTGGCGATAACAGCGTGATCTACTATGAGTTCGTGGTCGAGATCGATGACACGGACTACAAGACGACGGCTCTTGTCCCTCCGGATGTTACTGAATGGACGGTGCCTGAGGCGTTCGTTGAGCTGGCGGAAGGGCTCATGGTTGAAGACGAAGATACCGGCATGGAGGTGGCGGTCGAGGAAATCAAGTTCGAGATCATCGTCAGGGTCGAGACCGGGGAGTTTGAGGGCGACGAGGGCGAGATCATCGAGTCGAAGCCCGGCAACCAGTCTGCTGTCGAAAGCTGCTTTGAGATCTGAGCCGACGACTTTACCTTGACGGCATGTCCGTTAGGCTGAGGCTTGAGCCTAACGGACATAACCCATGAAACTGTTACGTATAGACTGCAGTCCGCGGTCTGAAGGTTCCCTGAGCCGCAAAGCCGTCGATCAGGTGCTGGGCGCGCTGGAGGGCATTGAGCTCGTGCATCGGGATCTCGGTGCGGCGCCGCTGCCGCACTTCGATGAATCCTGGATTGGAGCAAACTTCACACCGGATGCCGCGCGCAGCGACGAACAGCGCCAGCACCTCGAGCTTTCCGACAGTCTCGTCGCGGAAGTGGAGGGCGCCGATGCGCTGCTGATCGGCGCTCCTATCTACAACTTTGGCACCCCGGCGCGCCTCAAGAACTGGATCGACCATCTGGCTCGGGCGGGTCTGACCTTTACCTATTCCGCCGAAGGACCGGTGGGTCTCCTGACAGACAAGCCTGTTCGTGTGCTTGTCAGTTCCGGCGGCACGCAGGTAGGCAGCGCGGCAGACTTCTCGACGCCCTATCTGCGTCACGTGCTGGCGTTCGTGGGGCTCCGCGACGTGCGCTTCGAGGCTGCTCAGGCAGTGCTTGACGATGCGGCGCTTGCCGAAGCGCTTGCCAACGATCTGCGCGCTGCGGTGGCCTGATCACGCGAGCCTCGGGAACAAGACGCCAGCGCCCGGAGCTTCTACACTGGGCCATTGCAGCATAGATGGGGAGAGGGGAAACCATGAGCGAAGCCAAGGTTGTGAAAACGGTGTCCGCCAGCGCGGACGCAGTCTGGGAGCAGCTCGGCGATTTTGCCGGGATCAAAGCCGGGGGTGCCATTGAGGCCGTCGCCTTCGAGGGAGAGGGGGTCGGCATGATCCGAACCATCACTATGGGCGGCGCCAACGTGGTCGAACGTCTCGATACCCATGATCCGGCGTCCCGCAGCTTCAGCTACTCGATCATCAACGAAGACTCACCGCTGCCTTTCAGTAACTACTCGGCCGCTGTGGAAATCGGTGACAACGGGGACGGCACCTGCACCGTTAACTGGACGGGCACCTTCGAGCCGCGGGGTGTGCCCGAAGAACAGGCCATTAACGTGGCGACCGGCATCTACGCCGGTGCCATCAAAGGCGCACGAATAGCCCTCGGCGTTGATTGACGCTCTCGTTTCACTGATACGCTGACTGCGGAGGGCGATCCTGAGCTTCTTCGAACGGTATCTCACGGTCTGGGTGGCCCTGTGTATCGGCGCCGGCATTCTGCTTGGGCGCCTTGCGCCGGGGGTGGCCGAAAGCCTCGACGCCATGGCGATCACCGTGGATGGCGCGCCCGTCGTTTCCATCCCCATCGCCGTGTGCCTGTTTTTCATGATGTATCCCATCATGGTGAAGATCGATTTCCATGAGGTGGTGAAAGCGGGCAAGGCCATCCGCCCAGTGGGACTGACGTTGTTCATCAACTGGGCCGTCAAACCCTTCACTATGTATGCCATCGCGAGCTTCTTTCTCGGCACGCTGTTTCTCGCGTTCATCGGCCCTGATGCGGTTGATCATGTGAAGCTTCCGCTTGGCGAGGGCCTCCAGGTCGGTGACCGCTACGGCGCAGGCCAGGTGGTGCTCCTGGACGGCATGAAAGTGCTCGAAGTGCCGCTCTGGCGGAGCTATCTCGCCGGCTGCATCCTGCTCGGCATCGCCCCCTGCACGGCCATGGTGCTGGTCTGGGGGTATCTCTCGAAAGGCAACGACGGCCACACGCTGGTCATGGTCGCCATCAACTCCCTGACCATGCTCGTGCTCTTTGGTGTGCTCGGTGGCTTTCTCCTCGGCGTCGGTCAGCTGCCGGTACCCTGGCAGGCGCTCCTCCTTTCGATCAGTGTCTACGTGGCCCTGCCTCTGGTGGCCGGTTACCTGTCCCGGAAATGGATCCTCGCGGTGAAAGGCGAGCAGTGGTTTCGCGAGTCCTTCCTTAAGGTGCTCACGCCCGTGACGATCACCGCGCTGCTGATCACGCTGGTGCTGCTCTTCTCGTTCAAGGGGGACACCATCGTCGACAATCCGCTGACGATTCTCTGGATTGCCATTCCCCTCTTCGTGCAGACCGTCGTGATCTTTGCCTTGGGCTACGGGCTCGCGAAGCTCCTGGGCTTAAGCTACGAGAACGCGGCACCTACGGCCATGATCGGTGCCTCCAATCACTTCGAAGTGGCGATCGCGACGGCGGCCATGCTTTATGGCCTGTCCTCCGGGGCCGCCCTGGCGACGGTCGTCGGGGTGCTCATCGAGGTGCCGCTCATGCTGATGCTCGTGCGCTTCTGCCTGCGCACACAGCACTGGTTCCGGCACGAGCCAGTAACCGCTTAGGCAGACGTTGTGATAAAAGATCGCTCATGACCGATCTTACCGACGATGTACTCGTTTCCCTGCGCCGGATCATCCGCGCGAGCGATCTGCATTCGCGGAAGCTCGGCAAAGAAACAGGGCTCACGACACCGCAGCTTGTTGTCATGCGCGCGATCCTCGAAGCCGAAGAGCCGACCGTTTCCCGCATCAGTCGCGATGTGAGTCTCAGTCAGGCGACGGTGACGAACATCCTCAATCGACTCGAAGCGCAGGACCTGATCCGCCGGGAGCGCAGTCAGCAGGACAAACGGCGAGTAAATCTTGATGTGAGTCCGAAAGGGCGCAAGCTGCTCAAAAGCGCCCCGAAGCCGCTGCAGGAGGGTTTTGTGGCCCGCTTCAACCAGCTCGAAGACTGGGAGCAGTACCTCATCGTTTCTTCTCTCGCTCGGGTGGCCGCAATGATGGACGCTCAGGATCTCGATGCCGCGCCGCTGCTGGCCCCTGGGGAAGACGTCGGCTGAAAAACGCCGTGAGTCGGCTGAAAAACGCCGTGAGTCGGCTGAAAAACGCCGTGAGTCGGCTGAAAAACAGCACATTTTCAGAGCCTCTGGTTGCCGCTTCGGCAAAAAATATTCGACGCTATTTAATAATTGATCGACCTCATACTAGTCGAATCGGTCCAGGATCGTTCGGCTGCCTTCAATCCCCTGTTTTTTAGACATTAACGGAGCACTTGTCGCGCTTTTGATCCGATGACAGGGAAAACCGGCATTTTGCTAACTAATAACAATTAGTGTTCTAATGAACTGGCAGGCCAGTGTTGAGGTGACGCTTGCCTGCCATAACAAAATCATGGGCCTAGGTCCTTGGGGAGAAAATCAGTGCAGTTTGAACGCAGCAGACTCAGTCAGGCTGTGGCTTCGGCCGTGGCGGCGGGAGCCGCTTCCAGTGGGTCGGTCCATGCGGCGGAGATCGAAGAGATTGTGGTCACCGCGACCAAGCGGGCCGAGTCCATGCAGGACATTCCCGTATCCATCAGTGCACTCACCGGCGACAGCCTTCAAGAGCTCGGCGTGAGCAACTTCGACGAGTATGCGCAGTTCCTCACCAACGTGGTGAGCTCCGGCCGCGGGCCTGGGCAGCGCGAACTCTATGTGCGCGGAGCGGCGACAGAGCAGTCTTCGATTACGGTCTCCTCCGTGCAGGGTTCGGCACCGGCGGTCGCCCTCTATCAGGATGAGCAGCCCGTTTCCTTCGGCGGCCGGAACCTCGATGTGTACGCCACGGACCTCGAGCGCATCGAGGTGCTTGCGGGGCCCCAGGGCACGCTCTTTGGCGCCAGCTCCCAGACCGGTACCGTGCGGCTCATCACCAACAAGCCGCGGATCGACGGCGTGGAGGCGGGTTTCGATACCACCTTCAGCGGCACGAAGGGCGGCGAGCCGAGCACGGCGGTTACGGCGTTTCTGAACCTGCCCCTAACCGAAAAGCTGGCGTTTCGGGTAGCCGCCTTCAGTGACCGCGCCGGTGGCTGGATCGATAACGATGCGGGCACTTATCAGGGCAGCATCGAGGTCATGAACCGCAACGCCGTCGGCGGCGCGCGCATCTGCTCCGGTTCTGCGGACGATCCCGCTGCCTGCGGCGGTGAGCGCGCGACCATGGCTGTAGCGAACAACAGCGCGCTCGTCGAGAAAGACTTCAACGAAGCCGTTTACTCCGGCGCGCGCTTTGGTCTCTCGTATCTCATCAATGATAACTGGGACGTGCTGCTGCAGCACACGAACCAGACCCTAAAAACCGAGGGTGTATTCGAATACGACCCGGTCCTAGACGACGGGTCGGCGGTAAATCGCTTCACCCCGAGCCGCAATCAGGACGAGTTCGGGCTGACCACCTGGACCCTGAACGGGCGCCTCGGCATGCTCGATTTTGTCTATACCGGCGGGTTTCTTGATCGCGACGTCTTCTACACGCAGGACTACACCGGCTATACGAACGGTGGCGGCTATCAGGCCTACTATCTCTGCACCGGCAACGGCTACACGAGTTACACGGACTGCTTCGATCCCACCAAGCAGTACCTCGGTAACACCACGAGTGAGCGCTTCACCAACGAGTTCCGCATCAGCACGGATCCGGCGAAGCGCTGGCGGGTTACCGCCGGTATCTTCATCGATGATCAGAAAACTAAATCGGACGGTCAGTTCCAGTACTTCGGCACCGATGAGGCCGGCTTCCTGACGGCTTCCGCGCCGGGCACCCGAACTTCTCCGGAAGGGGCGAACTCCCCGCCGACGCCGGACAACATCATCAGCACGGTGTCCGGCGTTACCGATCCCTTTGGACGCGGTCCAGCCACGACCTTCGTCAACAGCTTTACCCGCAACGAGGAGCAGATCGCCTTCTTCGGCGAGTTCGGCTTCGACATTACCGACGCAGTCTCCTTCACCGTGGGTGCCCGCCGCTACGACATCGACTATGAGTTTATCGGCTCCACCGGTTCTTCTTTCGGCTGCAAAGGCGCCGGCGAGCTCTGCGACGGCCAGGGCTTCGACAATCGGGTGACCGAGCGTCTGGAAGCACTGGGTCAGTTTTCCAGCTCCGGCGATCCAGCCGACCTCGAAACCTTCTTCAGCCCGGACGCGGCTCAGGCGATCGTCGATGGCGTGAACGACGGCAGCTTCTTCATCGATGGCTTTAAGAGCAACGGCGTTATCAGTCAGAAAGATACGATCTGGCGCGGCACTTTGAGCTGGAATATGTCTGATAACACGATGTTGTTCGGTGCCTACTCTGAGGGCTTCCGTCCCCAGACGGCGAACAGGAACGCCGGTCAGGGGGCCAACAATGACCAGGGTGTTTACGACGGCTATCTGGTGCCCGCCATCGCCCAGACGGACGAGCTGGAGAACTTCGAGATCGGCTTCAAGGGCAGTTTCCTCGAGCGCACCCTGAACCTGAACGCGACGCTCTACCGGACTGAGATCACGGACCTGCAGATCTCCCGCTTCGATCCGGCGAACGTCGCCTTCTTGGTTTTCATCGAGAATGCCGGCGACGCCGAGATTGACGGCTTAGACCTCGATTTCACCTGGCTCATCGGCGACCGCTGGACCCTGTCTGGCGGCATGAGCCTCGTCGACAACGAGCTCAGCCGGGTGAATCCGCAGCTCGAGGAGATCGTTGTGCCTGTGGGCAGCCGCCTGCCCTGGACACCGGAGTTCCGCGGCAACCTCCGGGCCCGCTACGACTTCCCCATCGAAGGCTTCCAGGCCGACGGCTGGTTCCAGGCGGCCCTCGTTTACACGGGCAATTCCCGGGCTGCCTCCACTTGCAACGCCTACTTCGTGGAAGACGTCACCGCGCAAACCTTCGGAGTCGGCTCAGGTCTCAGCATCAAGGAGGAAGGCGGTTTTTGCGGGGTGCCGCTCACCGGCGACAATCTTACCTCCGTGACCAACCCGGACTTTATCGACGTGGACTCGAATGGTGACACACGCTTCAAGGCAGCCCGCTATGAGCAGGAGGCTTATGCGCTGGTGGATGTTGCTACCGGTGTACGCCGTGACGGCTGGACAGCGGAGCTGTTTGTTAACAACCTCTTCAACGAACGTGCGCAGCTGAACGTCAATGCGACGGATTACACGCCGAGTGTGAACACCAATCGACCTCGGACCATTGGCCTCCGTTTCGGCTATCGCTTCCAGTAAGGTTCGCTCGGCCTGCCACACAGGACGGACGCATTCGTCCGCCCTGGCTGACTAATGGCCGAAAAAGCAGTCACTGAGTCGCTCGGCAGCGGTCGGTCGCTCATCGAGCGCGGTGAGTTTGAAGCGGCCGAGGTCGAGCTGATCAAAGCCATCTCTACGGGCGCCATGGGCGACCGGCTGGGAGATGCGCTTTATCTCATCGCTGTTGCCCAGCGCTATCAGCGCAAACTCGAGCATGCCGCCAAAACGCTGCGCGAACTCCTCGAGCTGCAACCGGAGAATGCGCGGGCGTGGCAGGAGCGCGGTCATGTCTGCTTGTCTGAAAACGATCTGGATCGTGCGAAGACCGCCTATGAACAGGCCGTGCGACGCAATCCAGCGTTGCTCGCCAGCTGGAAGGCGCTCGTTAACCTTTATCGCATGGCGGGTCTGACAGAAGAGGTTGCCCTCGCAGAGCAGGAGTCCGCCTACCTCGAGGCACTTCCGGAGCCGCTGCTTGGAGTCCTGAGCCTTTTTAACGAAGGTAAGCTCTTCAAGGCCGATCAGCTTTGCCGTCACTTTCTTCGGGAGAACCAGCAGCATGTTGAAGGCATGCGGCTGCTTGCAATGGTTGGTGAGCAACTTGGTGTGCTCCTGGATGCGGAGTTCCTGCTGGAGACCGCGCTAGAGCTGGCGCCGGACTCTGTCCGCCTGCGCTATGACTACGTGAACCTTCTCTTAAAAATGCAGAAGTTTGAGAAGGCCCGGGCGGAGATGGAAGTGCTCGTTACCCGCGCGCCGGACAATCTCCGCTATCTTGCGCTCCACGGAAACGCGCTGGCTGGTGTTGGCGAGCATGAAGCCGCCATTGCGACCTACAGCAGAGTGATCGACGCGCGACCGGGCCAGTTTGTGCTCTATGTGATGCGTGGTCACGCAGAGAAGACCATCGGCCGTCTGGAGGACGCGATCCGCTCCTACCACCGGGCCAGTGAGCTGCAGCCCCTCTATGGCGATGCCTACTGGTCGCTGGCGAATACAAAAACCTATCGTTTTGCCGCCGATGAGATCGAACGGATGCGCCGAGCGGAAGCGGATGCACGCATTGGCGTGGATGACAGAATCCACATGTGTTTCGCCCTGGGCAAAGCCCTCGAAGATGCGGCTGCCTATGAAGAATCATTCACCTACTACGAACGCGGTAACGCGCTGAAGCAGGAGATCGTCAAGCATCGTCGGGATTTTCTTCAACAGCGGGTAGTTGCGCAGATGTCGGTCTGCACAGAGGCGCTCTTTGCGGCACGCAAGGGGACAGGTTGCCTTGCGCCGGACCCGATTTTTATCGTTGGATTGCCACGGGCGGGCTCAACGCTTCTGGAGCAGATTCTCGCCTCACACTCCATGGTAGACGGCACGCTGGAACTGCCGAACGTTATCGCACTCTCGCAGCGTCTCCGCGGCCCCATCGGGCAGACGGCCGAAAGTGAGCGCAATCCACGCTATCCGCGGATTCTCGCTGAGCTTGAATCTGACTACTTCCGGCGTTTTGGCGAACAGTTCATCGAAGACACGCGGGTTTACCGGCAGGAAGCACCGCGATTCATCGACAAGAACCCCAACAACTTTTTCCACATTGGCCTGATCCACCTTATGCTGCCGAATGCCAAAGTGATCGACGCCCGGCGCCATCCCATGGCCTGCTGTTTCAGCGGCTTCAAGCAGCTTTTCGGCCAGGGCCAGGAGTTTTCCTATGGCCTGGCGGAGATTGGCGACTACTACCGTCGCTATGTGGAGCTAATGGATCACTGGGACGACGTGCTGCCGGGCTTTGTGCTTCGGGTGCAGCATGAGGACGTAGTCGATGATCTCGAAACTCAGGTGCGGCGTATGCTCGATTTCTGTGGGCTGCCTTTTGAGGAGGGCTGCCTGGAGTTTCACAAAACCGAGCGCAGCGTGCGTACACCGAGCTCCGAGCAGGTCCGTCAGCCGATCTATCGGTCAGGGCTCGATGTCTGGGAGAACTATGCGCGCTGGCTCGAGCCCCTGAAACGTGCGCTTGGACCTGACGTACGGGCCCGCTACGGCGTCAGCTGATCACTTCGTTGCTTTGCGCTCAGCGCAACACGTGCAGGAAGTGCCTGTGCTTCTCATACTGCTCGGTGATGTCGTGAGCAATCTGCTCGGTCGACCAGCCCATGATGTCGTAATCCTGCCCACCTTCCCCAAGGTGAACCTCGGCGCGATGGTAGGTTTCGGTGCTCGAGAGCTGTTCCATAGCCACGCCGATGAGCGCTTCATCGGGGAGAACATGTTCCCGATTAACAACCTCGTAGATGAAATCGATCTCGTTGCCGTGGGCGATCTCCAGCCGCAGGATGCCGCCGGGCTCGTCGGCTGTGATACGGGCATCGAGGCCATGGCGCTCAAGTTCCGCTGAGAACGCCCGCATGGCCGGCAGCACGCGCTCCCGTTGGAAGTCATCAACTTCGGCTTCCCGAGGATGCTGAAGCAGCTGACCGAGTCGTTCCTGCCAGGAAGCTGCCGTAGTCGCTGCAGGCGCTGACTGCATTCCGGCAAGTAGCGACGCCCGCTTGGCCTGATCGACTCGCAGGGCCTTGCTGAAGCCCCAGGTGCCGGCAAGTACCGCCAGCGAAAAAGGCAGGGCGCTGGCAATCACTGCGGTCTGCAGGGCCGCGAGACCACCGGCCAGGGACAGAACGATAGCGGTGGCGCCAATGGCCGTCATCCAGAAGATGCGTCGGATCGCTGGCGTCTGGTCCGAGCCGCCCGACGAGAGCATGTTCAGGACCAGCGCACCGGAATCGGCGGAAGTCACGAAGAAAACGACGACCATGAGGATCCCGAGCCCGGACAGGAACGCCGTTCCGGGAAGTTGTTCGAAGAAGCGGAACAGCGCAACAGATTCATCCGCCTGGACCGCCGTGCCCAGCTCCGCGAGACCCTGATTCAGGATCAGTTCAATGGCGCTGTTGCCGAAGACCGTCATCCATAGAAACGTGAAGGCCACGGGGGCCAGGAGAGCGCCGAGGACAAACTGACGCAGGGTCCTCCCGCGCGAAATGCGTGCAATAAAGAGTCCGACGAAGGGCGCCCAGCTGATCCACCAGCCCCAATAGAAGATGGTCCAGCCGCCGAGCCAGTCGGTCGGCTCATAGGCGTAGAGATTAAAGGTTTTGCTCACGAGCTCGGTGAGATAACCGCCCGTGTTCTGCATGAGCGCCTGCAGCAGCAGGACCGTGGGCCCGAGAGCCAGCACGGCGATGGCCAGCAGCACGGCGAGGGCAATGTTGATCTCCGAGAGCCGCTTGATGCCCTTGTCGAGGCCAAGCAGGACCGAGCCGGTCGCGAGCGCCGTCGTGCCAACGATCAGCGCAATCTGCACAGCGATAGATTTGGGCACCTCGAACAGATAGTTGAGTCCCGAGTTGATCTGCTCAACGCCGAAACCGAGGGAAGTGGCAACGCCAAAGGTCGTGCTGATGATGGCGAAAACGTCCACGGCGGTACCTATGGGCCCGTAGATTCGTTCACCGATCAGGGGATAGAGGGCCGACCGAAGCGTCAGCGGTAGGTTGTGGCGAAAGCTGAAGTAGGCCAGGACCAGAGCAACGATGGCGTAGATGGCCCAGGCGTGCAGGCCCCAGTGAAAAAAAGTCAGACGCATGGCCTCCCGTGCTGCGACGATGGTCCCCGGATCTCCTTGCGGTGGAGACAGAAAGTGAATGACGGGTTCCGCCACACCGAAAAACATGAGGCCGATGCCCATGCCTGCCGCGAAAAGCATGGCGAACCAGGATATGAAGGAATACTCCGGCTCGGAGTGATCCGGCCCCAGCTTGATGGTCCCGTAGCCGGTAAATGCGAAAACCAGCACGCTAACCAGGATGACGGCGACCACCAGCACGTAGTACCAGCTGGCGTTGATGATGATGGTGCTCTGAAGGTTGGCAAAGAGCCTTTCAACGGTGTCCGGGAAGAGTGCGGCAAGAATCAGAACGACAGCCAGAAGGGTGGCGGAAGCGATGAAAACCGGCCGATCCAGCTCAGCGTTCGCTGTTGTGTTGTGACTCTGCATGCAGCTCCGCGCCGTGGAAAAGTGCGTCCACCTTCGAGGTTCCGACCGTGGAATTCAACCCGAGCGGATAGCCGGTTACACGCGCTCCAGCTTCTCGTGCGGTTCAGCGGGCAGGGTGATGGAGATGTTGTCTCCAGGTTGGATTGTTCCGCCTTCGAGGACAATGCCCATAATGCCGGCCTTGCGGATGAGTTCGCCGGAGGGCGTTCGTTCCAGGACGGCCTGCATGAGCCCCGGCTGATAGTCATCCAGCTGTTTGCAGGGGTTTCTGAGGCCGGTAATTTCAACGACGGCCTCATCGCCGATCGCGAGGCGCGTGCCGCGGGGCAGGCCCAAGAGGTCCAGACCCTCCGTGGTGATGTTCTCACCCATGATTCCCGGGCCAACGGTAAATCCCTGCACGCCGAGTGTGGTCAGCAGTTCCTGGTGTATGAGATGCACCTGGCGCAGATTGGGCTGGGTCGGGTCCTGCTTAACCCGGGATCGATGTTTCACCGTTTTACCCAGATGGGCGTCACCCTCGACGCCAAGACCGGCGATAAGCCGAATGTTCTCGCGCGGGGGCTTCGAGAAGCTGTGCTCAGAACTGCTGCTGACGGACAGTACGCGTCCCATGGTACTGGTGCCGGGTCAGGTGGTCGGTAGCGGGCACTCTCCAGCTTCCGGGCGCCCACCGCAAGGTCTGTGGTGCCGATCTTCAGGAAGGCATAGCATGACGGCCCCTTCCAATCCTGCACGGACGCAACCGCCATGCCGACTCAAGCTGAAAAGTGTCACGCCTTCGCTGCTCTGCACCAGCAGCCGGAACCTTTCATCATCCCGAATCCCTGGGACGTCGGATCCGCCCGCATCATGCAGGGTGTGGGTTTCAAGGCTCTTGCCACAACGAGCGGCGGCTTTGCCTATACCCTGGGCAAGAGTGACGGCGAACCGACCCTTCAAGAGAAGCTCGCCCACTGCGAAGCCATCGCAATCGGGACGGACATTCCCGTGAGCGCCGACTTCGAGGACGGCTATGGTGCTGATCCGGCGGCGGTGGCCCGCAGCGTAGAAGCGCTCATTGCCACCGGCGTTGCCGGCTGCTCAATCGAAGACTTCGATCGCTCGGGGCAGGCGCTCTTCGAGCTGCCGTTGGCCCTCGAACGGCTGAGCGCCGCCATCGAAGTGGCTCGCGGCCAGGACTTCCCCTTCACAGTCACCGCTCGTGCCGAGCATCTGCTCCGCGCCGGGCGGGATCTGGACGAGGTGATCAGGCGCCTGCAGGCGTTCTCGGCTGCCGGCGCGGACGTGCTCTACGCACCGGGAATCTCGAGCCTCGACGACCTGAAAACCGTTACCGCCGAGCTCGACAAGCCCTTCAACGTACTCGGTGTGTTTATGCCGGGAGCCACCCTCGACGAATTTGCCGCCGCCGGTGCTAAGCGCGTGAGCATTGGTGGCGCGCTGACCTATGCCTCCGTCAAGCCGATCATCGAATTCAGCGAGCAGATGCTGAAGGACGGCACCTTCAACTGGACGGCACAGATGGCCTCCGGCGCCCGCATCGCTGAACTGCTGAGCGAGCGTTAGAGGTAATAGATCCCGATGTAGGCGCTCAGCAGGATGGCGATCCACAGCGCGGTGACACCGATAGGCCAGGCTCGGGAGAGCACGCCGGCACGCTGGTCCGGATCCGGTCGGCTCATGTGCCGGGCGGCGAAGCGTCTGCCCCGAGCGAGCGCCTGCTCCACCAGTTTGCCAAGCGTTGCCTGGAGCCATTCGATGCCGTTAAGGGCTGCGTTCCCGGCCCGATACAGCACCACGCGCCAGAACCAGTCGAAGTCGAGGCTGATGGTGAGCGTGCGTTGCATGAGCGGCAGCAGCAGGAAAAAGGCAAGGCCCGAGAAGAGCAGCAGCTGCAGATAGAAGAGCACCTTGCTCGCCGAGTAGGGCACATACTCCACGGGGTAGGGCAGAAACTCGTAGAGGAGTCCCGGTGCAATCCCGAGCAGCAGACACAGAGCGGCGAAAAGCCCCATAGCGATGCCCATGTTCAATGGCGCGTCCTTGGGTCGCAGCCCCGAATCCTTCTGGAAGAAAACGAACCACGGAAACTTGATGCCGGCGTGGAGGAATACACCGGCCGATGCTGCCGCGAGCAGCAGGTACACCACCATCAACCCCTCGTTGGCGGCTGCCTGAGAAATCATGGTCTTGGTGGTAAAGCCGGAGGTGAGCGGAAAGCCGGAGATCGCCAGGGCGCCGATGATGCCGCAGAGCGCCGTAAAGGGCATGGTCCGGAAAAGACCGCCAACGTCCGAGCAGCGGTTCATGCCCGTTCGATAAACGACAACGCCGGCGCTCATGAACAGCAGCGCCTTGTAGATGATGTGCGCGAAGGCATGGGCCGCAGCGCCGTTGATGGCGAGCTCCGTGCCGATGCCGATGGCGCAGACCATGAAGCCCACCTGGTTAACGATGGAATAGGCAAGGATGCGCCGGATGTCGTTCTCGAGGAGCGCGTAAATGATGCCGTAGATCACCATGTACAGGCCGATCCAGATGAGCACCGGCTCTCCCGGGAAGAGCAGAATGAGCGCGAGCACGGCTGTTTTTGTGGTGAAAGCCGACAGGAACACGGAGCCCGTCGCGCTCGAGTTCGGGTAGGCGTCCGCGAGCCAGGCGGAAACCGGTGGTGCCGCGGCATTGATGAGAATGCCGATCAGCATGAGCCAGCTGTCGAAGTTGGTGGCGAGGAAGGGCTGGATCTCGTAGGAGCCCGTGTGTACCACCACCCCTTCGATGCCGACCTTCAGGAGCACCCCGCCGAGCAGATGCATGATGGCATAGCGGATGCCGGCGGCTTTTGCTTCCGGCGTGCCACCGCACCAGACGATCACCGTGGAGAAGAGCGCCATGAGCTCCCAGAAGAGGAACAGGGTGATCAGATCACCGGCGAAGCACACTCCGATGGCACCGGCCGCGTAGGCGAAGGCCGATGCAAGCTCCCACCATTTGGCGATTCGGAGCGCATAGAGACCGCCCACAAAGGTCATGAGCGCAAAGATGGTGGCGAAGAGCCGCCGCACGGGACTGCCTTCCAGCGGCTGAACCTGATAATCGAGGAACGGCACCGTGTAGGCCACGCCGTCCGGCACCTGCCAGATCAGCGCCAGGGTCGCCAATGGCGCCAGCAGAACGACGACATCGCGGACGCGACCGCGGGTCACCGCAATCAGGAAAGCTCCGACGATGAGGACGATGGCGGGCGGCAGCCACTCAAGCATCGTGCTGCTCCCGGGGCTCATCGCCTTCGGTACCGTAGTAATCCTCCGGACGCTTCAGCACCACGCCGAGAGCCTTCGCCACAAGCACCATGGCAAGGCAGGCGAGAAAACCGAAAGCGGCGCCGAAGCCGAACCAGCCGTCGATACCGAAGTAGCCCTTCACCTTGATCACCAGCTGCAGCGTCACGGTGCCGGCCAGAATCACGGAGAACACCCACCAGAGCAGGCGGATGGTCTTCGGCCGCACGAGCCAGTGGTCCTCTTGTGCTTTCCTGTCCGTGGTGTTGTCCGTGGTGCTCATTGCAGTCCCCGCACGACCTGGCGCTCGAGCTCGATGGCCGGTCCGTTGAAGAAGAAGAACAGGATCGTCAGGGCGGCCGTGAAGGTGAGCGCTGCGACGGCTGGCCAGGGCGCTTCACCGTGGTCCTGCTTGTAACCTTCTGCATGGGCCGCTTCGCGACCAAACCAGACCATATAAATGATTGGCAGGAAATAGGCCGCGTTCAGTACCGTGCTCGCGATGATGGTGAAGAGCGCGGCGTAGTTGTTGTCCTGGAAAGCACCGGCAAGGATGTACCATTTTGAGACGAAACCGCCGGTCGGCGGCACGCCGATCATGCTCAACGCCCCGATCGTGAAGGCCGTCATGGTGAACGGCATGCGCCGGCCTATGCCGGAAAGCTGGGGAATCTCCGTTTTCTTCGCGGCCACGTAGATGGCCCCGGCCGCAAAGAACAGGGTGATCTTGCCGAAGGCGTGGGCCAGCATGTGAATGGCGGCGCCGATCTCCGCCAGCGGCTTCAGGATGGCGGCGGCCATGACGACGTAGGACAGCTGCGCGATCGTCGAGTAGGCGAGCATGCGCTTGAGGTTGGTCTGCCGGAGGGCAACAACACTGGCCGCGATGATGGTGAAGGCGGCGGCGTAGAACAGCCAGTCACTCGAAGGCTCCGAGAAGAGAAACTCGATACCAAAGGTGTAGGTGATCACCTTGGTGACGGTGAACACCCCTGCCTTCACTACCGCCACCGCGTGGAGCAGGGCGCTCACCGGAGTGGGGGCCACCATGGCCGCCGGCAGCCACTTATGCACTGGCATCACAGCGGCTTTGCCGATGCCGAAGATAAAGA
Organism: Pseudomonadales bacterium; assembly: GCA_965230005.1. Taxonomy (GTDB): domain Bacteria; phylum Pseudomonadota; class Gammaproteobacteria; order Pseudomonadales; family Azotimanducaceae; genus SZUA-309. The sequence continues at coordinate 1,785,138 of OZ245934.1, read as the reverse complement.
GACCGAGCAGCAGGCCCACGGCGGGCCCCGCAAGCTTACCCTCAAGGATCCCACCGGGCACAAAGTCGCCGGTGCCGGCTATCGCATAGGTCCAGATGATGGCCGGCAGGAGCAGACCAATGGACGTGGTCAGCAGCACGCCGAGATAGACGCGGGCCGAGCGTACCGTCGCCTCATCACCTTTATGAGAGACCAGCGGGTAGGTCGAGAGGGTCAGGATCTCGTAGCAGAGGAACAGGGTGATGAGATTACCGGCGAAGGCGATACCCATGGTGGCGGCGAGGGAAACCGCGAACATGACGTAGAAGCGGGTCTGGTGCTTTTCCTTGTTGCCGCGCATGTAGCCGATCGAATAGACCGAGTTAACGATCCAGAGGCTCGAGGCAAGGCCTGCGAAGAGCACGCCAAGCGGCTCGGCTTGAAAGGCGAACTCGATGCCGGGTACCAGTTCTGCGATGACCAGTCCTGGCCGGCCGCCCGCATAAACCGCCGGGATGATCTGCCAGACGATGGCGGCGAGCAGACCTGCGGTCGTGAGCGTGGCGGTTTCGCGGACGTTCGGGCCGATACGCCCGGCCAGGGCGATGGCCAGGGCCCCGGCCAGGGGCACGAGCACGGTCAGCACGATGAGTGTTTCTGTGCTCACAGCCGCCTCATGGGATCTGGGGCAGAAGCGCTTGTGCGGCTTCCATGGATAGTGCGACCGGCAGCGCGGGAAGCAGGCCGAAGTAGACGTTGGCCAGCGCAACGATCCAGATCACCGCGACCAGCGCTGGAGAGAGGCTCGGCGGCGTGGTCGTTCTTTCCCTCGCGGGCGTTCCAAAGGCGGCGACCTCCACGACCCGCCAGACATAAACCACTGCCATGAGCGAACTCACGAGGATCACGACGACCAGGGCGATGCCGATTGCGCCGCGCTCGAGGGCGGAAGTGATCAGGTACCACTTGCTGATGAAACCAGCGGTGCCCGGAATGCCGATGAGACTCAAGCCGGCGATTACGAAAGCGGCAAAGGTCCAGGGCATTCGTCGCGCGACACCTGCCATGTCCTGGCGGGTGATGGCGTTAGCAGTGCCGGCGAAGGCAGCCAGCGCGAGAAACACCCCGCCCTTCGCGAGGGCATGATTGAAAAGATGCACGATACCGCCGATCAGGCCGGGCACGGTGATCAGACTGGCGCCGAGCAGGATGTAGCCGATCTGGGCGATGGAGGAGAAGGCGAAGCTGCGCTTCACGTTGTCTTCGAAAATGGCCACAGCAGATCCGACCAGGATGCCAAGCACAGCCAGGGGCATGAGATAGATCGCAAACTGCAGCTCGTGTTGTGCCAGGTTGCCCTGAAACACCAGAAAGTCGAAGCGCAGCAGCACGTAGACGGAGACCTTGGTCGCGCAGGCAGCCAGAAACGCCGTTGTGATGTGCGGTGCCCAGGCATAGGCGTTCGGCAGCCACACGTGCAGCGGGAAGACGGCCGCCTTGAGGGCCAGGCCAATGGTGATGAAGCCGGCGGCGGCCAGAATCGGCCGCTGATCGGCAACGTCGCCGATTCTTGCTTCCATGTCTGCGAGGTTCAGCGTGCCCGTCATCATGTAAACGAGGCCGACACCGATCAGATAAAAAGTGGCACCGATGGTACCCATGACCAGGTACTTGAAGACGGCCGGCAGCGCTCGCCGGTCAGGTCCCCCGGCGATGAGGATGTAGCTGGCGAGCGATGAGATCTCCATGAACACGAAGATGTTGAAGGCATCTCCTGTGACGACGATGCCGCAGAGCCCGGCCAGCGCCAGGAGCCAGGCCGCGAAGTAGTAAGGCTCACGGTCGTCGACGATCTGTGCTTCGAGGCTCGCTTTGCCGCCAAGCAGTGCCAGGGTCGATGCACCGGTGATGACGAGCAGAAGTAGGACGCTGAAGCTGTCGACCTCGAGCGCAATGCCAAAGGGCGCTGGCCAGTTGCCCATGGCATAGCCGAGCTCATCGCCGCCGAGGACCATTACGGTCAGGCGCACGGCAATGGCGAAGGAAAGAGCGCTGGCGGCCAGCGTGGCTGCCCAGGCAAGCCCCCGTGGGGCGAGCAGCACGGCGAAGGCCGAAGTCAGCATCGGCACCACAACCTGGAGTGCCGGCAGGTGGGCGTCGAGTCCGCTCACTGCTGATCGATCTCAGCGATCTCGGTTTCTTCGATGGTGCCGTACTCTTCCCGGATCCGGACAACGATGCCGAGTCCGAGGGCCAGCGTCGAAATGCCAACGACGATCGCAGTGAGGATCAGCACCTGCGGTAGCGGATTGGCGTAGAGCCCGGAGATGGTTTCGGCGAGATAGGCCTCCGCTCGGTAAATGGGTGCCGTTCCGCCTTCGATGCGGCCCATGGTGATGTAGAGCAGGAACACGGCCGACTGAAAGAGCGAGAGTCCAATGAGCTTCTTGATCAGATTCACCTTCGCGATGACGGCGTAGAAACCGATCATCAGCAGGATGGCGAATACCCAGTAGTTGAAGATACCGAGATAGTCCACGGCTCAGCGCTCCCGGGCCGCAAAGGCGTGGAAAATGGCGAGGAGTGTGCCAGTGACCGTGATGCCGACGCCTGCCTCGATGACGATGATGCCTATCTGTTGACCAGTTACCGGGTCCGCGGCGAGGACCGAATAATCGAGAAAGTTGCCGCCGAGCAGCATGCTGACGAGACCGACGCTCGTATAGAGGATGGCACCGCCGGCCATGAGTCCGAGCAGCACGTTCTGCGGCAGCACCTCGAGGGCGTGAGCTTCTCCTTCGAGAAGCGCATAGAGAATGATGGAGGCGGCGATGATGGCGCCGGCCTGGAAACCGCCGCCCGGGCCGTACTCCCCGTGAAACTGCACGTAGAGGCCAAACAGCAGGATGAACGGGATGAGCAGGCGGCCGACGACTCTGGGAATCAGGTGATGCCGCAGCCCCAGGTTCCGTTCCGTTTCTTCATCCCAGCTGCGCAGCACGCGGCCGCGCCCGAGCAGGAACAGCACGCCGATGCCAGCGGTGAATACCACGAACACCTCACCGAGGGTGTCATAGCCGCGATAGCTGCCTAAAACTGCAGTGACCACGTTGGTGATGTCGATGTATTCCGGCGTCTTCTCGAGATACCAGGGCGCCACATGCGTGTGCACGGGCGCCGCCGGGTCGCCAAAGCGCGGCTTGTCGGTGGTGGCGTAGATCACAACCAGGGTCGCGATCACGGTGACGGTCATCGAGAGCGCTACGCGAGTCGTTGGCGCCCGTTCTCGCTCGGCCGTAAGGGCCAGGGCGCTCAGAAACAGCACCGTTGAGATCCCCGCGCCCACGGCCGCTTCCGTGAGTGCCACATCTGCGGCGTCCAGAATGAAAAAGTTGGCGGCGATGAGCAGGCTCGCGATGCCCATGAGCATGACGGCGACGAAGAGATTCCGGGCTCGAACGATCGCGATGGCAGCAATGACGAGCAGGGACATGAGGAAGATGCCGAACAGCGCGGTCATGATCGCGACTCCCCGGCGGCTTGATCATCCACGTCGTTGCTCATGGGTCGGTTACCGGCCAGCAGCGCGGCGCTCGCGAGGGCATTGGAGGAGGTCGGTGACGTCAGAAGCAGGAACAGCAGAATGGCCGCTAGCTTGATGGTCGCGAGCGACAGGCCCGCCTGCAGCATGATCCCGGAAATCACCAGAATGGCGCCGAGGCTGTCGGTCACGCTGGCGGCGTGCATGCGCGTATAGAGGTCGGGCATGCGCAGAGCACCGATACCCCCGATCAGTACGGCGAGTCCGCCGAGGGTGAGCAGCAGCCAGCTGAGTGCATCGATCACCGCCGCCATCACAGGCTGGAGCCCTCCCGCTCCTGACGCTCCTTGCGACTGCGAAAGAACTCCAGCACCGCCAGCACACCAATGAAGTTGATGAGCGCGTAGGCGAGGGCCAGGTCGAGGAAGTCCGGACGACCATAGAGAAAGGCGATCACCGACAGCAGCAGCACGGTCTTGGTGCCGAACATGTTCACGGCGAGCACGCGGTCGTAAACGCTTGGTCCCCGGATGGCGCGAATCAGAGCGAGGCCCATGGTCACGAGGGTGGCGATGCTGACGGCGAAATACATAAGCTGAACGGGGTCAGTTGTCCCGTAGGTCCTCCACTCGGCGCTGCATTTCGCCCTCCCTGAGCCCGGCGGCGATGTCTTCGTTCAGGGCGTGCACCAGCATGCGGTTTTCGTACACGTCGAGGGTCAGGGTGCCTGGCGTGAGCGTGATCGAGTTGCCGAGGACCGCCTGGTCGAGCTCGTCCATGTGGCCAACGTCGATGACCACGGTAGATGGTTTCACCGCCAGCCGGCGGCTTAGCACGACCTTGGCGACCTCGAGACTCGACAGCACGATCTCTTTCCCGAGCCATGCCCAGAAACCAAGCAGGCTGACGCTGTAACGGAAGGCGAAGGCGTTGTCCGTGAAATAGCCCTTTCTGTCGATCAGAAACAGCGTGAGGGCGACGGAGAATGCACCGAGGCTCAACAGCAGCGGTTTGTAGAGGCCCGACCAGAGTAACCAGGCAGCAGACAGCAGGGCGGCCATGATGGCAACGCGCAACCACTTGCGGCGTGGTGCGGGGCTCGCTCTGTTTTCCGTCGTTGCCGTCATGGCGGGCGTCCTGCGCTACAGGTCGTGCTTTTCCGACCAGCTCTTGAGCTGTTCCAGCACGTCGAGCGCCGAACGGCCGAAAGGCGTGATTTCGTAGTTTACGATTACCGGACGGTCGCTGACGACCGTTCGGGAGACGAGGTCGTAGGCCTCGAGTTCCTTCAGGCGCTGGCTGACCATGCGCTTGCTGGCGCCGCCAAGCTGTCGGGCGAGGTCGTTAAAACGCACAGGGCCGTCTTTGAGGTGCCAGAGGATTGAGCCCTTCCATTTCCCGCCGATAACGCGCATGCCGCGCTCGATGGGGCAGGGTTCTTCGCAAGGTTCCATCGCCTGGCGAACGCCGTGCGTTTCCTTGATCTTCAGTTGGCCCATGGGCGGGTTGGCTCCCAGGTCACTCCATAGTAGGTTACAAAAAGTATACTGGTTGTTATTTGTAACCAGTAGCAGAAAATGCACCGGCATCAGGGAACGATCCAACTTGAGGAACAGCGCCATGCCGGATATCCGCCTTTACACCGCCAACACCATGAACGGCTGGAAACCGCTCATCTTTCTGCACGAGGCCGAGGTCGACTACGAGCTGGTGCCGATCAGCTTTGCGAAGCGGGAGCAGAAGTCCGACTGGTACCTGAAGCTCAATCCCAACGGTCGTATTCCGACCATCGTTGATACGAGCAACAACGACTTCGTCGTTTTCGAGTCCGGCGCCATCCTCTGGTATCTCGCCGAGAAGTACGGCCGCTTCCTCGCCGAGGATCCTGCGCTGCGTTCGGAAACGCTGCAGTGGCTGATGTTTCAGATGGGCGGCATCGGCCCGATGATGGGCCAGGCCATGTATTTCCAGCGTATCGCCAAACCGAACGGTCATGAGGACGAATACGCCATCAAGCGCTATGTGGACGAGTCGCGGCGCCTGCTCGAGGTGCTGAACACACGGCTTGAGGGTCGCGAGTATCTCGTTGGCGACGATTACAGCATCGCCGACATGGCGACGTATCCCTGGGCGCGCACCTACTTCTGGGCCGCTGTGAGCGTCGATGGTCTCGACCATCTGAACGCCTGGTTCGAGCGCCTCGACGCCCGGCCGAAAACTCAGGAAGCCCTGCAGCTGCCGGAACCGCGACCGGCGGCCTTCGGGAAAGGGGACATTGAAGCGGCGGCGAGTGCGAATGCCGCTGCTTTCAGGAAAACCTGATCTCGTTCCCCCGGGACGGCTGAGCAGCATCAGCCATCTGTTCCCGATCAGGCGGGAACGAGCCCGCTGCTCTCGTAGACCCTCGAATGGATGCCCTGGAAGGCCGGTTCGCTCTGCAGATCCGTGTGCACGAGGCGCTGGAGGATAAAGCCCAGCCAGTAATCGCGCTCTCGAGCGGCCGTCTCGAGCGCCCCGAGTGCGGCCGCGCGGTCGCCCAGAACGTACCAGGCATAGCTCGCGATGGCTGCGCCGCGGTTTGCGAAACGCCGTTGATCCGCCAGGGAATCGAGCAGCAGGCGCGCCTGGTCCCATTGACCTGCCCGGGCCCTCGCAACCGCATGCCCGGCGAGGTTGGTGGCTGAGTCGGGTAGCTGCTCGCTGAGTGCCGTGGCGATTCTGCAGGCTCTATCGGCATCCCCGTGCACCGCGTGAACCCACGTGTACCAGCCCCGGGTTTCCACGTTTCTGGGATCTACCTCCAGCAACCAATCGATGTGGTCAACGGCCGCTTGTCCTTCACCGGTGCATCCGAGTGCGTACGCGAGGCAACCGTTGGCTGCCATGACCAGCGGATTGGCGTCGATGGCCCGCTTCAGATAGTCGACGGCTTGTTCCGCATTGCCGAGAAACAGTGAAATGCGGCCGGCACATTCGTTGGGAAGGTAAGCGGCCGAATCCAGGCGCAGAGCCTTGGCGAGGTGTTCACGACCGGCCATCGCGTCCCAACCGAGCAGGTAGTGGCCTTTTGCCAGAACCGCATGCACGTCCGCAGAAGGCGGCGCATGCTGCACGGCGTTTTCCAGTGCGCCTTGAATGGCCTCCCAGGCAGAGATGGACGAAGCCTGCCCGGTGGCGAGGAGCTGATTCTGCAGCTGAGCGTAGCCGTGGTAGGCGGGCAGACAGGTCGGATCGAGCTGCCAGGCTTTTTCATACATGGCCAGCGCGCTGCCGAGCGCCTCCCCGCTTGAATCGTAGATCCGGTGGGCGGCTTCGTCGCAGATCGCCAGAGCCTGACTCCGCCTGTTGGGCGCGCGCGGAACTGCCGCACCAACACGCAGCCGGTATCCGTAGCTGTAGACAGACTCAATGCGGACGAGTTTTGTGCCGTCGAGAGCCTGACGCAGGCGGAAGACGGCTTTGCTCAGATCATGCCCGTTCCCGGCGGTGAGTAGATCCTCGCTCGCGACTGCCGTCCCCTCGGCTGTGATGAGCAGACGCAATATCGCGGCCAGTCTCCGGGACAGCTGTCTCTCTCCCTCAGGAGTCGCCAGCGCCCCGTCTGCGCTCAAGGTGCAGTCTCCGAATGAGAGTGAGCTTTGGTCCATCAGCCTGCTGAACAGAGAGGGAATTTTTTGGGAAGGATTCCCCTTAGCCTTCGAAGTTAAGTTCACGGCGGTCAAACGCGAGTGAATTGTCCTCATAATGCCAAGCTTAAGGAAGAGTGTGGCCGCCGTGGTCCTATGTTTACTCGCGGGCCACGGAACGGATGCCGGGGCGTCGGAAGCCAGCTATGAAGCTCAGCTCGAGGCTCTGAAGGCGAAGCTTGATCAGATCTCCGAGCTGACCAGGCAGCTGGAGGAGGCCCAGGCGGACATTGCCCGGCTGGAAAGCGAACTCGCGGCATTACCCAACCAGTCTGAAACAAGCGCAGATGCCGAAGCCGAGGTGCAGCTCGCGACTGCGGCGGTAGCATCGGCAGTTTCAGCGGAGCCGACGCCGGGGACTCAAGGTACGCCTAACCCCATGCAGCGCGAATCGGAGTTCCTCACCGGACGCGACCTGCTCGACGATTCCTTTCCCGGCTCTCTACCCATTCCAGGCAGTGGCGCTCGCTTCAAAATCGGTGGCTACAGCAAGCTCGATTTCATTCAGGACTTCGACTTCGTGGGCGACCGCTATGAGTTCGAGCTCGCAACGATCGCCGTGGAAGGCACCCCTGAGCACGAGCTCGGCGGTCGCACGACGCTGCATGCGAAAGAAACCCGGGTAAACCTCGACGTCCGTACTTTTGCGCGCAACGAGCAACACGGCTGGGAATTTCCTCTACAGGTATTCGTTGAGCTCGACTTCTTCGACGACCGTGACAGCTTCCGGCTGCAGCCACGCCTGCGTCATGCCTATGGGGTGCTAGGACGCTTTCTTGCGGGCCGGACCTGGTCTGTGACTACGGACCTGTCGGCGCTGGCCGGCACCATCGACTTTTCCGGCGGTGATTCCCTCTATGGTGGCCGCGTTTCTCAGTTCCGTTTTCAGGATCGCATCAGCGATACGCTGCGCTGGGCCGTGGCAGTAGAGGAAGCGGCGAACAGCGTCAGCAACCCCTTCGGCCTCGAAGGTTCGGATCGATCCTCCGTGCCCAATTTCGGTGGCTTTCTGCGCTGGGAGCATCCTGATCGCGGACACGTTCAGTTTGGAGCGGATCTCTTCCAGATCGAGTGGCAGGGGGGCAGCACCGGTCCCGATGACACCGAGCTCGGCTTCGGAGCGAGCCTCTCCGGTCATTACCTCATAGGAGGCTCCCGCCGTGACATGCTCTACGGGGCGGCGACATTCGGCTCTGGCGCAGCTCATCGTGTCATTGCCCTCGGCTTCGATGGCGGCAACGACGCGGTCATCACGCCGGACGGTCTCGATGCAATCTCGCACTGGCAGATCTATGGCGGCTACAGCCATTACTGGACCGACAGCCTCAACTCGACGATTTCCACTGCCTGGGCAGAACTCGACAACTCGGAGTTTCAGCCCGGGAATGCCATCCACAGAGCAGGCTCTGTGCACGTCAACCTGATCTGGTTCCCCTACAAGAACGTCTCCACGGGCTTTGAGTACATGTGGGGGATCCGCGAGAACAACGATGGTGCTGAGGGCACCGCAAGCCGGATTCAGTTCATGACGAAATTCGTCTTCAACTGAGTCCGAAGGATCGAGTCGCGCGAGGATCGAATCCATGAACAGCCAACTTAGACAGGAAAATCAGGGATGAAGTCGAAACAAAACGTCAGAGCCGCCGGTCAACTCAACCGGAGGCGGCTGCTGAAAACGGGCGTCTATGCTGCTGCAGCTGGCCTGCTTCCGATCGGCAGTGGTCGGGCGTCGCAGGCAACCGCGGATATCATCTTCCGGGGTGGCCCGATCATCACCATGGACTCCGGCAACCCGCGCGCACAGGCACTGGCCGTGAGCAACGGCCGCATTGTTGCCGTCGGTAGTGCCGATGCAATCGCGGGGTTGCAGGGCAGCGGCACGCAGGTGGTCGACCTCGATGGGCGTACGCTCATGCCCGGCATGATCGATGCCCATGCCCACAGCTATTCCGTGTTGAAGGACGACTTCATCATCATCAGTCCGACGAACGTCAGCTCCTTTGATCAGGTGATGCAGATGCTCGAGGAGGGTGCGAAGAAGCTGCAACCCGGGGAGTGGCTGCTGGCCGCCGATTACGATTCGGTGGTCACCCCGGGTGGTCGACAGTTCACGCTCGAGGATCTGGACAGGATTGCGCCGAATAATCCCTTCCTGCTGTTGGAAGGTAGTGGCCATGCCGCCTACGCCAATACGCTGGGCTTTCAGGCCGCAGGAGTCACCAAAGACACGCCGGACCCGACTGCGGGCCGCTACATCAAAGGGCCCGATGGGGAGCTCACTGGACGCATGGAGGAGATCTCTACCTTCGGGGTGTTCCTTAGCGCGGCACAACAGATCACCGACGAGGACATGCAGGAGCGGATGTTGCGCATGTTTTCCATGGGGGCACAGCGCGGTCTCACGGCGATCGGCGATCCCAGCGTCGGTCAGTACGCGGGCATGAAGGATCTCGAGTTGCTGAGCAACATCCGTGACCGCTCGCCGATCCGCCACCGCAGTTTTCTGATCTCGACCAACATGGACGAGTGGGACGCCCAGGGCATCAAACCGCTCGATGGGGACGATAAGTTTCGAATTGCCAAGGTCAAGGCCTGGTCCGATGGCGCTACGCAGGCCTTCAGCTCCTATCTCCGGGAAAACTACCTGGGCCAGGACAGCCGCGGCGCACTGAACTACACCGAAGACGAGCTCTACGAGGTGGCGAAGCGTATTCACGACGGAGGCTGGTCGCTGGCCGTGCATGCAAACGGCGATGCGGCCATCGACATGGTGCTCGACGTCTATGAGCGGGTGCTCAAGGAGAATCCTCGCGCCGACCACAGGCACCGTATCGAGCACTGCAGTGTTGGCCATCCGGAGCATTTCGCGAAGATGAAGGCGCTGGGCGTGTCACCCACCTTCCTCATTGGCCATATCCGCTGGTGGGGCAAGGCCTTCAGGGACGAGTTGCTCGGCCCGGACCGGGTCGCCTACTACGATGCCTGCGCAACGGCCGTGGAACAGGGCATTCCCTTTTCGCTGCATAGCGACTACTCCGTAACCCAGCTCGGACCGCTGCGCTGCGTGCAGGACGCGGTGACGCGGGTGATGGCCGTTGGCGGGGATGTTTTTGCGCCCGATCAGCGCATCCCCGTCGAGGAAGCGCTTAAAGGCGTGACGACACATGCGGCGTACCAGCTCTTCATGGATGACATTGCGGGCAGCCTCGAGGCCGGGAAGTATGCGGACTTCGCGATTCTCGAGGACGACCCCACCGCCGTTGATCCCATGAAGATCGAAGCGATTCCAGTGAGCGAGACCTGGCTGGAAGGGGAGAAGCAGGAGACTGCCTAGTTCCTATCTGAAGGATCGCCACCCATTGGGTTATCTGATCTGTGACTGAAGTGCGGTTCAGTCTACGGCCACTGGCGGTATGGCTGCTGGCGTTCCCGCTGACAGGCGCCTCGCCGCTTGCGCGGGGTCAGCAGTTCTACTCGGACAACCAGTGGGTGGCGCCACACGGTGTCGGTACCCTCATTGGCACCGTGGGCCAGGACTACAGTTCCGGCACCCTGGTTGCGGCGCTCTTCGAGGGCTGGGAATTCAATGCCCAGGCGATCCACTACTGGGAAGATCCCCGCACGAACGACGACTCCTATACCTCCTTCAACTTCTTCGCCAAACACCGATTCAGCGAAAATGAAGCCGGGACTGCAGGCTACGGCATCATGGCCGGCACCGGACAGTTCCCCGATCATCTGGCGCAAGGGCAGGTGACACAGGCGTTTCGCAGCTGGTGGGCCAACGGCGTGTTGAGCTATGCCTTAGCTGGCAATCAGGTGACCCTCGACCTCCTGCCGGGGGTGCTCGTCAATCTGGATCAGGATCAGGAAGGAGAGAACGCCTGGGGGTTTACCTACGCCTCTCGGATCGCCATCTACGGCACTTTGCCGCAGACGGCCATTGTCGCGGAGGTGTTCGGCACTGCTGGTGAAGCCTTCGCCGAGCCGAGCTATCGCGTCGGGCTTCGCTGGGAAAGCCCGAAACTGATTCTCGCAGGCACCTACTCCGATGCGTTTAACGGCTCCGGTGGCGCCGGCTTTGAGTTGGGGTTCATGTATTTCACGGAACCTCTCTTCTGCGGCGGCGGTTGCCGCAACTAGTCCGTATGTTCGGCGACCTGCGACAAAGGGCCGGTCGCGCGGGGACGGTGCTCCTCGCCGCCATGGTTGCCGGCTGCTGCTCGACGGCCGGGCTGCCAGTCACGGAGCTGGACGTTCACGGTGCAGCGCTGCAGCTCGAGGTGGCGGCCAATCGCGGTGCCAGATCCTGCGGGCTCTCGACCCGGCGCAGCCTGCCCGCTGATCGGGGCATGCTCTTCGTGGTGCCGGAGCCCGAGTCCCTCGAGTTCTGGATGCGGGATACGAGCTTGCCCCTTTCTATCGCTTTCCTGGACGCGGATGGCCGAATCCTCAGTATCGAGTCCATGGCGCCTCAGCAGCGCGGAGAGCGCTATCGTTCACCGGCGCCCGCCCGCTATGCGATCGAGGTGAACGCCGGCTGGTTTCAGACTCATGGCGCGAAGGTTGGCGACGTGCTGGAGATCTCGCTGCCGGCGGATCTCCAGGTGCGTTGAGCCGTTCCCCGGGGATCAGGTCCCCGTCCAGTTCGGCGCCCGCTTCTCAGCGAATGCCACAGGACCTTCCTTGGCGTCGTTGGAGCTGAACACCTCCCGCGAGAGCGGCTCCTGCATCTTCCACAGAGCCTCCTCATCGTGACCCTGGGCGGCGGCGCGAACGAGGGTCTTCGATGCTGCAACGGCCAGGGGTGCGTTCTCGGCAATGCGGTTGGCCCAGCCAATGGCAGCCTCGAGGGCCCCGCCGGGATCCGTGAGTTCGCTCAACATGCCGCATTCCATGGCCGTTTCGCCGGTGATCGGTTCGCCGGTGATGGCCATCTCCATGGCGCGCGTGTAGCCGACTCTGGCCGGCAGTCGGAAAACGCCGCCAGCCGCTGCAAAGAGGCCGACCTTGACTTCCCGGATGCCGATCTTCGATCCCCGGGAGGCCACGAGCAGGTCGCAGGTGAGCGCAATCTCGCAGCCGCCGGCGAGGGCAAAGCCTTCGATGGCGGCAATGAGTGGTTTTTTGCTGCCTTCGCGGATGAAGGTGGTGAGCGGGCCGATATCCTCGCCTCGAGCGAAGGCCTTGAGGTCCATACCGGAGCAGAAGCCCCGGCCGTTGCCGGTGATGACGCCGGCGGTGAGCGAGCTGTCCTCGTCGAGCTCGCGCACAGCGTTTAGGAGACCGTGGGACAGCGCGCCGTTGATGGCGTTCATGGCTTCCGGGCGGTTCAGGGTGATGATCATGATGCGATCGCGGCGTTCTACTAAGACGGCATCTTCCTGTGCGTCTGACATGGGTTCAGTCCTCTCTGTGGGTCTATGTTGTTTGCAACCATGGTCACCAGAGCGTCGGCCGAGTTCAAGCCGTCCGGCGGCTGTTGTTTTGCCTTTGCTGTGATAGAAACGCCCTTCGATGAAAGACCGGACGCCAGATCAGCATCCTCTGTTCCAGACCGCCCGCCTCCGGGTGCGTCGCTGGTTTGCTAGCGATGTGGAGCCCCTCTACAGGGTCTACGCCGATCCTGAGGGCGCGCGCTGGGTAGACGACGGACAGCCCATCACCCGATCGGAGTGCGAGCACTGGATGGTCGTGACCGAGCGGAACTACGCGCAGCGCGGCTACGGGATGTTTGCCGTCGACGAACTGGCCGGTGGTGCAACGGTTGGCTTCGTCGGGCTCGTACATCCCGCGGATCAGCCGGAAGTCGAGATCAAGTACTCGTTCCTCCGTTCGCGCTGGGGGCGGGGGTACGCCAGTGAGATCGTCGCCGCGACGCTGGATTACGCCGAGAAAATGCTCGGCATCGACCGCGTGATCGCAACGGTGGCGCCGCAGAACGCGGCGTCGCAGCGCGTGCTGCGGAAGGCCGGGATGCACCTGGTCGATGAATTGGAAGAAGACGATGGCACGTCGACCCTGCTCTTCGAGTGGTCGGCGGGATCGAAGATTGACGGAGCGTTCAGGGAGGAGCTATGACGATCGGTCCAAAACCCCAGGGCGAACTGCTGCTGCGGACCATGCCCATGCCGGCAGACACCAACTCGAACGGTGACATCTTCGGCGGCTGGATCATGTCGCAGATGGACATCGCCGGCGGGCTCCTCGCGAAGGAAGTGATGCAGGGGCGCTGCGCCACCGTGGCCGCCGACGCCTTCAAGTTCATACAGCCGGTGAACGTCGGCGACGTGGTCTGCTGTTATGGGCAGCTGCGCAAGGTGGGCGTCACTTCGCTGACGATTCATCTGCAGGTCTGGATCAAGCGCCAGCCCGAAGGTGGGGTGCCGGCGGGAATGACCCAGGTGACGGAAGCCGATTTCACCTACGTCGCCATTGATAGCGATCGGAAAAAACGGGAGTACCCGAAGCGCGATCCTCGTCTGACCCGGCTTCTCGACTGATACTGGCCTGACCAGGGCGCTCTGGGACTTCTGACGCCGCTGCGACGCGTATCTGGTATCTTCCGCGTCCGCGTAAATCGACGCAGTCGGCATTTCCATCCATAGCCGCTCACACCTATCCGTTCACAGATGAAGGAGCATCGATTCATGAGATTGCCGTCCCTCGCGCACGTCAGAGTCGCCATCCTGGGTTTCCTGCTGGCAATCAGTGCTGGTGGTGCTACCGCTGCCGAGGCGGAGAACCCGCCGCCTGAGAACAATGGTGAGCTCACGCAGCTCGCCGAAGCGATCACGAAAGCCGAAACCCTAGGCCCGCTGGTCACTCAGCTGGAAACGGTCTATGGGGAAACGCCGGCGGAGGAAGTGCTGGCGCGGACAGTCATCGACGCGCGTCTCGAACGGGCCTGGACTTCACTGGTCACCGAAATTCATCGTGCGGCACGCCTGACCGCTTCTCTGCTGGAGAAAGGGGAAGCGATCCCGGAAGAGCAGGCACTGGTCGAGACGCTGCTCGTCTCTGTGCCGCCAGCGGCCTTTGCGCTGCTGGATCGCATATCTGCCGACATCACGCTACCAACCCCCGATCAGTCGGCTACCGAGCAGTCAGCCGTTTTTGCGCAGGCCACGATCGGCATAGACCGGGTGGACGGACTCTTCGATCAGGTGCTGGTGAACCTGACGCTGCAGGAGCGTCTCGGTCTCGACGCCACCGCCATAGACGCCGAGCTCAAGCGTCGCCTCGAGCTCAGAGCAGCCGGCACGTCCGCCTTCCTGGACGTGTCCAGCCGGGACGTCGAAGCGCTGAGCGCGCAGGTATCCGTGCTCCCGGACGATACGGAGATTGCCGCGAAGCTTGCCGTCGCCCGGCAGCGGGTATCGCTCTCCGCGGACGTCTTGCGCCAGGTCATCGAGCAGCTCCGTCAGGAGGGGCTCGACACGCAGGCCTATGAGGCCCAGCTCATCGCGCGGACCGGGGAGATCACCACGGACGTGCTGGATGTGTCGGTCCTTGGCAGTCTGGCGGCGACGGCCTGGAGTTCGCTCAGAGATTGGGTGGCTGAGAATGGTGCCGCTCTGTTTTTCAGTGCGCTCATCTTCCTGGTGATCATCTACGCCACCTTCAAGGTGGCGGGGGTGGTGCAGAGGCTCATGACCCTTGCCCTCGATCGCGCGAACATTCAGCTCTCCCAGCTGCTGAAGCGCATGATCGTGTCTGCGACCCGCGGGGTGATCATTGCCCTGGGCTTTCTCATCGGCTTGTCGCAGCTGGGGATCTCGTTAGGCCCGCTCCTCGCAGGCTTGGGTATTGCCGGCTTCGTGATCGGCTTCGCGCTGCAGGACACGCTGTCGAACTTTGCCTCGGGGATGATGATTCTCTTCTATCGTCCCTTCGACGTGGGCGATCTTGTTGAAGTCGGCGGTGTGTTCGGCACGGTCAGCCATATGAGCCTCGTCAACACGACCATCCTGACCATAGACAACCAGACGCTCGTGGTCCCGAACAACAAGATCTGGGGCGATGTGATCAAGAATCTGAATTCGCAAAAACAACGGCGCGTGGACATGATGTTCGGCATCAGCTACAGCGATGACATTCCGCACACGGAGCGGGTGCTGCAGGAGATCGTTTCAGCCCACGAGAAAGTCCTCGAAGAGCCTGAGCCGATGATCCGCCTGCACGAACTTGGAGACTCCTCCGTGAATTTCGTCGTCCGACCCTGGGTGC
Organism: Pseudomonadales bacterium; assembly: GCA_965230005.1. Classification (GTDB taxonomy): domain Bacteria; phylum Pseudomonadota; class Gammaproteobacteria; order Pseudomonadales; family Azotimanducaceae; genus SZUA-309. The sequence continues at coordinate 1,769,703 of OZ245934.1, read as the reverse complement.
GTTCGGAAGACTACTGGACCGTGTACTGGGATATCACCCGGGAAGTGAAAATGCGCTTCGACGCAGAAGGTATCTCCATTCCGTTCCCGCAGCGGGACGTGCATTTCTATAACGAAACGGCGGCGGCGCCTGACAAAGGCGTCTGAGATTCACTCGACGGCGCGATCGGATCGGAGAGGCGTTGATCAGCTGACGGAGGTGGCCTGCGTCGACAGTTTCTCGGACACATCGGCGATGCTGTCCGGCACGTCGTAGCGGTGCGGTGAGTACCAGGGCGTCATGGTCTTCAGGATTTTCGGCGCCATCACCACCCAGAGCATTGCGCGCTGTGTGCTCGTGACTTCGTAGCTGGGTCCGTGCCGCTCGACGTCCGTGGCCGACATGATCGCCATGCAGTCGCTGATGAAACTCAGAATGTGGTGCTGGGCCACCCAGCACATTCTGACCCGGAAGAGATAGTCCCCGTAGAGGTGCTCGTAGATGTCGAAGGCGACGTCTCGATGTTCGATCTCTTCCGCCATGTGCCATTCGAAAAGCGCGGCAAAGCGCGGATCGGTCTTCGGGTGCTCGCGGCCGAGCGCCTTCAGGCTTTCCAGGGCGAGCTGCGTGGTGAGCGCCTCAAAACCTTCGACGAAACCAACGCACCATTTGTCACTGCGATTGGCCAGAAAATTCGCGAAGTCGGCCTTCAACAGGTCGAAGCGTTCCTGCAGTCCCGGGTATCCCTGACCGAGAATGGCCTGATTGAAACGCTCGTGCTGCATGTAGTGCTGGGCTTCCTGGCGGGCGAAACGGTCGACGTTTTCGCGGAGCTCGTCGTCCGTGATCTGATCCAGGACCCGGCGCATGGACTTGACCAGGAAAGGTTCCAGATAGGCGACGTAGAGACTGATGCCCGTGGACAGGTAGGACTGCATGATGTCGTTCGCCATCCACTTCGGATCGAAGTCGTCGGCTGTGGGTATCTCGAATTCCATTCTGCGCACAGGAATGTCGTGCATGGTGGGCTTCCAGCAGGCGGGTGATGCTGGGATGTTCGAGTCTCCTTTGCATGCTGTCAACGAGCGCCGGGGCAGGGCGCCGGCGCGGCTCGTGGAGCGTCAGTGCGCCTGACAGATCGTCGGGCGCACGGCAAAGCCGGCTTCATTCGTCCTCTTCGAGGATCTTGAAGGCAACGAACTGGTTCACCTGAGGCCCGAAGGCGCTGAAGTTGTCGTCGGAGACGAGAATCAGCGTGCGCTTGCCGTCTACACGCGGACCGAAAGTCATGCCCTCGACGTTGTCCGGGGTTATGCCCACGTCTTCCAGATTCAGGAGGAGTTTCTTTTTCATGGGCCGTATGTGGCGTCCAGCAATGGAGTCGAAACGGCGTACGTTCGTGGCACCTTTCGTGGTCGTCAGGTAAAGCTTGATGGTGTAGCCCGCCGGTCCAACGGCGAAAGATCGTTCCATGGCGAGGAGCCACTTCCGATCCAGGGTCAGCAGTTCTACCAGGCCACTATCCGCAAAGCCGTCGGCGGGCTCGGGCGCCTCCGCGATTGGATCCACCCAGTAGATGTACTCCTTACCGGCTTCGCCAGTCCGATTGTTCTGCTTGAGCACACGAGCTGGGGCGCCTTCCGTGAGCGACGCCGGCTCACCATCCTGCACCAGGGCGCTTTCGTTGGCGGAGATCACGGTGCGCTCGTTGCGCCCGAAGGTAAGGCTCTCGAAACCCAGGTTGTTGCGCGTACCAGACACGCCCGGTACTCCGACGAATTTCTCCGGCAGATCGAACTCATCCACATAGCGCCCGTCGGTGGTCATGATCCGGGTCCAGGGCGTGGTGTCTGAGCCGGCGCGTTCGCTGGTCCAGTAGATGAGGCCCGGAAATGGCAAGAGACGAATGCCTTCCGGGTCAGGCGCCGCTGTAAACGGGACATCGCCGACGTCGAGAATGCTGGTAACGCCGGTAATCTCCACATCGCCGTCCATGAGCCAGCCGTCGCTGAGATCGATGGTCAGGTTGTAGTAGCGCGGGGCGCCGCGATCGTCGCTGATGGCGACGTAGGCGCCGGTCTCGGTGTCGTAGTCGATGCCCGAGAGGCCTCCGACCACGGTTTCTTCGAAGAGGAAACCAGAAGGGATCTGAGCATCGCCGATGAATTCGAGGCGGATTCGGTCATCGTCATCAGCAGCGGCTAACGGACTCAGGATCGTCAGCACAGAGGCGAAGAGGGTAGCGGCTCGAGAAGCTGTGGCGAAAGTCATGGGCACTCCGATGCGGTGGCAGTTCGTCGCGTACGCTAGACGAGACACTTGACCCACCGTTGACGGAACAGTGAATGGTCCATGACAGGACTCGGGGCTGGGTGCGGATACGCTCAGAGGTCAGTGAGTTTTGCGACCCTTTCGTCGTCCGCCCCGAGATAGCCGATGAGTGTGGCCTGCACCCGCGTCCGATCGAGCGTGCCCGCGGCTGCCATCTCTTCCAGGTCCGCCCAGTCTTTCGTGCGGTTGAAGAAGGCCTTGAAGACGGCCAGATCGAAGCAGGACAGGAACGGCAGCGACGTCCCACCAAGGGATTCCCAACGCACCCGCCCGGCGATGCCGTCGTGAAAGTCCGTGGAATTGAGAAAGAGATCCAGCGGCGTTTTGTCCCACCAGACGCGCACCTGACCGTCTCGCTTCAGAAGCTGCCGGTCCTTTGCGGTCACCTGCACACCCTCAGGCAGAACGGCGAGAGCGTGCTCCCAGTCTTCGGCCGGGATGAGCAGATTCACGTCGATGTCGATGGTGCCGCGGGCCCGCTCCGTACACCAGGCGAGGGCCAGAGCGCCGCCGAAGGCGTGCGGTACTGCGCCTGCGTCGAGCGTCTTGTGCAGGACGGTAATCTTTTCGACCAGGTCATCCATGGGGGAAGACGGGGAACTGCAGATGTCGGGACGTCCGTGACGGAAATTGCGCCGCCAGTGCCAGCACTGCTTCCAGTTCTTCACCGCGCGGGATGCCATCCCGTTCCCGAACGCGAGGGCTGAGCCTTATATCCACGGCATTGCCGCAGGCCTCGAGGATGCGGAGGTAGGTGGTGACAGAGGGGACCTTTCGGCCCTTTTCATAAGCCGAGAGCGTCGCGTGGGAGGTGTTCGCCCGGTCGGCAAGCTCCCGGAGAGAGAGCTTTGCCTCTACCCGCGCAGTGCGCAGCAGTGATGCGGTGGAATCGGGGTGGGAGACAGAGTGTACGTCCATGAACAAATGGTATCCGATTGGATACCACGACTCAAGCCGTTCGAACCTCTTGAAAGCGGTGTCTTCTAAGGCGTCTCTGTCCTGGTGTAGCCGCGGTCGCGCAGCATTCAGCCCTGGCGGAGGCCCGCTTGATCGCCCGACTGATACCGCGAGCTAGCGACTGACTGCGCGCTCGCTGCTCAAACGCAACACATCGGCCATGATCTCTCTCGTGAGTTCACCCATCCGTTCGCTCGACTGTTGCTGGAGCCAGTTGCCGGCGACGAGGACGTCGTCCTCGGGGGAGTAGAGCACGGCCACGCCCCACCAGCCGCCGTGGCCGTAGACGGTTCTGCCGCCCAGGTCCCAGGCCTGGAGACCATGTCGCTTGAGCAGCCCGTCTGCGTCGTCGTGAACCTCCGGGTGAAAGACCGACTGCATGAGCGCGAGCGTGGCGGGGTCGTCGAATACCTGGTCGTGGAACAGTGCCCAGAAGAACCGGGCCAGTTCCTCTGCCGACGAGATCATGCCGCCGCCCCCGAAGAGATCGAAGGGCGCTGTGCCGAAGCCGTCGCCTTGGAAGGTGCCGTAGTACTGGCTTGCGCGGTCAAGGGCGCCGGCCGGAGGCTCTTCGTAGATCTCCCACCAGGTGTTGTCCGGAGCGAACTCGCCATAGCCGGTGAGGCTGCGCGTTGCGTTGGCCATGTCCTGGCCGGTGATCCGTTCGAGTATTGCACCGAGAAGGATGTAACCCGTGTCTGTGTAGAGCTGTCTTTCGCCCGGGGCGCCGGTCGGCTCGCCGCCTTCGACAGCGGCAGCCAGCTGTTCTTCGAGCGTAAAGGTTTTTGTCGCTCCGCCTTCCAGCACCGCCAGGAAGTAGTCCTGAAAGGACTTGGTGTTGAAGGTGTCCACGAGGCCGGATGTGTGCGTCAACAGGTGACGGACCGTAAGTGCCTCCGGATCGTAGTCGCCCGTTGCCAGGATCTCCTGGTGCGTGGCCGTGAGGTAGCGGGCGATCGGTGCGTCGAGCTCGATGCGCCCCTGCTCCTGAAGCCTCAGGATGGCTGCCGCGACGAAAGGCTTGGTGACGCTCGAGATCCGGATTGGATGGCGGGCCGTGAAGGGCACCCTTTCATCTGCATCGGCGTAGCCGACGCCAGCGCCCCAATCGAGCGACAGACCCGGCGCGATGATGTGCAGGGAAGCGCCTGGCAGCGTCTCGTCCTGTTCGAGCGCGTCGAGCAGTTTCTGTTCCGTGTCGTGCATGAAGCTCAGAACGTCCGTAGCGGGGTGGTCATGGGCTGGTTGGCCGCAGGCGGTAAGGCCAGCGAGTAACAGGACGTACAGGAGGCCTGGTGTGCGCAGCATCACGGTATTGTGCCGGAACGACCGAATGCCGGCACGCTCGTGCAGGCACTCGAGAAAAGGGTCGCTGCCTGAGAGTGAGGAGTCGTTGGGGAGGGGTTGACTCTCAGGCAGATTAGCGTGCCGTGAGGGCGGCACGTCGCCGGATTGGCCGGCGTTCACTGTGAACGGTTGTCATATTAGCGGGATCCACAACCGGGTCTATGCGGTTATCTGGCAACAAAACATCGGGGAAGCCGACTTATCTATTGCGGCATAACAGGTGCCGCCTGAGAGTCGGGGGCGAACGGGGAGGCTCGTCGACTCCCAGACGGCGGGCCATGATGGCCAGCTAGAAGACTACGTGCGCGGGACCCGGGATCCATCTGCATTTCCCGCAGAAATCGGTCGATGTGTCCGCACACGTGCCGGAGCGAGGCGCTTTCACGGCAGTGCGAGGGTCCATCGTGCAGCGGTGCCATCCCGCTCGACCGTGAGCCGCTTCATGGTCCTTTGCGAGCTGGCGGCACCTTTCCAGAGTTCAGCCCAGCAGTCGAAAACCACCCGCGCTTCCTCTTCCGGCAGACCACGTATGACCCGTAAGCCGTCGTGCTCCAGCTCGATGGCATCCGGGCGCCGGTTGATCTCGATGTCGTCACCCATGCCCCGAAACATGTCGGCCAGGTAGCGCGCGCAGTCCTCGAGGTCGCCATCGCGTGCATCGATGAGCGCTGCCGTTTCCTGGAAGTACTGCAGCCCGATGAGCCGGGCGGCACGCTTCGAAAGTGCAGTGGCTTCTTCGGGATCCATCACGTGCACGAGCTCGCTGAGCCCGTTGCGTATGTAGTTGAGCGCATAGTTGCGGTTGGCTTTCTCCAGGCGCTCGTCGTCCCATTGATCCTGAGGCACGGAAGGTTGTGCGGCTGGATCAAAGGGAGGGGGCTGTTCGCCCTTGGCGAAGCGCAGGCGATCCTCGGGTGCGAGATCATGGTCGTATTCCTGGAAGTAGCCGCAGAGGCCGAACTCCCCGGTCATGTCTTCCGAAACACAAACGTAGCCCAGCCGCGGGTTGTCGAGAGACACCCCATTGTGGGCATACCAGCCGTTGAGGAAGCCGCGGCTGACTTCCACCGGTACGCCACAGATCGTGGGCCCGTGATACATCCAGCGCGGGTAACGGAAGCGCACCCAGGCTTTCTGATCGGATTCGACCATATACTCCACGCCAACGCCCCCGAGATTGTTGGACAGTACGTGGTATTTGGCGCAGGCAACGGCATGCGGAAGGTCCGAGAGTCCAAGCTTCTCGAAACTCGAGAGGAACTTGTCGAGATGCTGGCGGCGAAACAGCCGGAACATCCAGTCGCCGACGACTTCGTTGGGCTGATTCGTGGAGATCATCAGCTGCAGCCCGAGCAGGTAGGCGTGATGCAGGTGTGCCTGAGCGCGAATGGCCTTCACGCTTTCGGGGCCCTGGTCAGTCATTGCGGCAACTCGCTGCGGCGCCGCGGCTGTGCTTCTGCAGGCGCCTGGCTGTAGTCGCCGAAAGGACCGTCCCGTTTCTCGATCACCGAGCGCACCCCGTTGGCGCGAGCTTCTTCGATGAAATCGATGCCTTCCGGCGTGAATCGCATGATGCCGTCGAGTAGCGGCCCCAGCGTCTGCGTGCTCTGCAGGCCCATGTTGTCGTAGGCCTGATTGACGATCAGCTTCATGGCAGCAAGCTGCGTGAGCGGAATTGTCGTCAGTTTCTGCGCCAGGCTGCTCACTTCCCCATCGAGCGCTTCGAGGGGATAGGAGAAGTTGATGAGTTCGATGGCGGCCGCCTCCTTGCCACTGATCCATTCGCCGGTGAGTGCATAGTACTTTGCTTTCGCGAGACCCAGGCGCTGTACCCACATGCCGCTGAGGTGGCAGCCCCAGACCCGGGAGTAGGGAGTGCCGAAACGGGCGCAGTCCGAGGCGACGACCAGATCGGCGCAGAGGGCGAGCTCTGAACCGCCACCCACACAGTAGCCGTGCACTTTGGCGATCGTTGGCTTCAGGCCGCGCCAGAGGCCCATGAACGTATTCATGTAGCTCGTGAAGCGGCTGGTGACGTTGTACATGTCCATACCCGGATCGCGCTCTGCCTGAGCGGTGCTGCCGTAGCCATCACCGGAGAAGTCGAAGCCGCCGCAGAATGCGTCGCCGGCCCCCTCGAGAACGATGACCTTTACGTCGTCGTCAGTATTGGCGCGCTGCAGCGCTTCCTCGAGGGCCTGGAGGATGTCACCGCGCAGGGTGTTGAACTTTTCAGGTCGATTCAGGGTGATCGTTGCGATCTGATCGGCGCTGGCGTAGCGGACTGTGTCGTTCATGGTCTCTCTCCGGGTCAATATACTTACCGATTGGTATATATAATAGATTACCGATCGGTAGACAATCAACCCCGCACTCACTATCTTGCAGCCACGTCATGAGTGGTCCTACGAGTGCCCCGATCCACAAAAGCCAATGCTGATCTCAATCGCCAGCGCCTCTTCGACGAGGCCCGCCGTCAGTTCGCGCAGCGAGGCTTTCACGGCACCAGCATCGCCAGCATTGCCACTGAAGTTGGATTGACGAAACAGACCCTGCTGCATCACTTCGGCAGCAAGGAGCGCCTGTTCTCGGAGGTCCTGACGGCCCTGGCGGAGCATCTGGCAGAGCGGGTGACGGCGCTCGAGCCCCGGAACCTGCCCCCGGCCGAGCGTTTCGAGACCTTCATGCTCGAGATGCTGGAGAGCGATTCCGGGGATCAGATGCAGCTCATCATCCGCGAGCTGCTGGAGAATCAGGACCGTGCCCCGGCGGCCGACCACTGGCATCTCAAGGAGCATCTCGAGTCGCTGGTGGCCATGGTTCGAGCAGATCCGGCCCACGCGGCACTTTCGCCGGCGGAGGCCTTCGCCTATCTCTACCACGCGCTTGGCGCCGTCAGCTATTTCAAGATTTCTCAACCGACGCTCGAGGGCATGCTGGGAGAGCGTCAGTACGCCGCCGTGCGACGATCCTTCAGAAATCGTGTGTTGTCGGTGCTCCGCGCCGGCTAGTCCGTCGCGCCTTTGGCAGCGGCGTCCCTGCTGCTCGAAGCCATGCAGTAGAATCCACCGACTGAAAGAACGTTTCCCGCAGTGACTCATCCGAACAGCATCCCCGAGGGCTTCGAGCCCCACTACAAGCAGTCGCCTTTCACCGATCCCTGGGAGCCCCTCTTCTCACGCATCCTCGACGATCAGGTGCAGATCGGTGTCGAGCTCGCACCGGCGCACTGCAATTCGCGGGGCTTCGCGCATGGCGGATTCATCGCCGCACTTGCAGACAACGCCATCGGGGTCAGTATCGGGCGGGTTCTGATCAATCAGGGTCTCGAGGTGGGGAGTCTCGTGACCTCGAATCTGGCGATCGATTACCTGGGCGTAGCGAGGGCAGGGCAATGGATCGCGACGGATACGACGGTACACAAGGTGGGACGGAGCTGTGTGGCCAGCTGCCTGGTCTCCGGCCACGACAACCTCGTCGCCCGAGTCAACGCAACCTTTCAAAACCGGACAAACCCATCCTGAATCGGAGCAACAGTTCATGACAGAAAAGCTTGATGTAGTGGTCTACGGCGCCAGCGGCTTCACCGGCCGCCTGGTCGCTGAATACCTCTGGCAGCAGTACGGCGAGTCCGAGCGCTGGGGCATGGCTGGCAGGAATGCCGACAAGCTCGCTGCCGTGCGGGACGAGCTCGGCATTTCATCAGCTATCCCCCTGATCACGGCCGATGCGAGCGATCCCGAGTCCCTGCGCGCCATGGTCCAGGGGGCCGAGTGCGTCATCACCACCGTAGGCCCCTATCAGCTATACGGATCGGAGCTGGTTGCGCTCTGCGCAGCGGAGGGCACGGACTATGTCGATCTTTCCGGTGAACCTGCCTGGATGCACGAGATGATTCAGCAGCATTCAGAGGCCGCGCGGGACTCGGGCGCGCGCATCGTTTTCAGCTGCGGTTTCGACTCGATCCCCTTTGACCTCGGTGTTTACTTTCTGCAGCAGGCGGCGCTCGGGCAGTTCGGTGCCCCCATGTCCAGAGTTCGCGGGCGGGTGCGGGCCATGGTCGGCGAATTCTCCGGCGGCACGGCGGCGTCGCTCGGCGCTACCATGGCGGCCGTGGAGAAAAATCCCGCGCTCATCAACGTGCTGGCGGATCCGTTCTCGCTGGCTGAGGGGTTCAAAGGACCGCAGCAGCCGGCGGACAACAAGCCCTACGAGGATGAGGTGGCTGGGAGCTGGGTGGCGCCATTCATCATGGCCGCCATCAACACCAAGAACATCCATCGCTCCAACGCGCTCCTCGACCACCGCTACGGCGAAGACTTCGAGTATGACGAGATGATGATGACCGGCCCCGGTGATCAGGGTAAGGCGGTAGCGGAAGCCGTTGCGTCGACCAATCCGTTGGCAGGCGACGATGTGCCTCAGCCGGGAGAAGGGCCTTCCAGGGAGAGTCGTGAAGCCGGGAGCTATGATGTGTTGTTCATTGGTACGAATGCGGCGGGTGAGTCGATCCGCGCTGCGGTCACGGGAGATCTCGACCCGGGCTATGGTTCAACCTCGAAGATGATTGCTGAAAGCGGGCTCTGCCTGGTGCAGGACTGTGCCGATCTGCCGGGTGGCATCTACACCCCGGCGCCGGCCATGGGCGATAAACTCATTGCCCGGTTGGTTGCAAAGGCAGGACTGACCTTCGATCTCGAATAGCGGCAGGGGAGGCACGCACCATTACTAATGAAGCACAGCGCGAATTCTGGAACGGTCCCGCCGGAGATGTCTGGGTGGAAGCCCAGACCTTCATGGATCAGATGCTTGAACCCCTCTCGGTAGCGGCCGTAGCGGCGGCGGACCTTACGGAAGGTGAGCGCGCCATCGACATTGGCTGCGGCTGCGGCGCGACCAGCTTTGCGCTGGCAGAAGGCGGGGGCGAGGTCTGGGGCCTGGACATCTCTGAACCCATGGTGGCGCGAGCGAGAGAGCGCGCCCAGGGACTGAGCAGCGTCGCCTTTTCCGTCGGCGATGCGGCAACGCAGCCCTACACGCCGGATCACCAGCTCATCTTTTCGCGTTTCGGCGTCATGTTCTTCGAAGATCCGCCGGCGGCGTTTGCGCATATGCGCAGCGCCCTGGTCGAGGGCGGCAGACTGGTATTCATCTGCTGGCAGGCACCGAAGGAAAATCTCTGGATGTCGGTCGCCGGTCGTGCGGTGCAGCCGTTCCTGCCGCCACCTGCGGAAGCGCCGGATCCCCGCGCGCCGGGGCCCTTCGCCTTTGCGGACCGAGGCTGGATCGAAGACATCCTTGGCAGCGCCGGTTATTCGGACATATCCATCGAAAGCCTGAACCGGGACCTGACCATCGGCCGGACGGTAGAAGACGCCATGTATCTGCAGGGGCGCATCGGCCCCATGGCCAGAGCCCTTGCCGAACTCGACGACGCAGCGCGTGAGGAAGCCAAGGCGGCCGTGCGCTCGGCCCTGGCAGATTACGAAACGGACGCTGGTGTCGTGCTCGGTTCCGGTGCCTGGCTTGTCCATGCAGCCAACGGCGCTTAACAGCGCCTGACCTGCCGCAATCCCGCCATGCTGAATCTCGAGAGACTGCGCTCGCTCGGACCGACGGTGAAGAACCGGATTGTCGCGCTGTCGAACTTTCTGATCGGTTTCGCGGCTCTGGTGATCACCTACACGATCACCTTTCAGCTCTTCATGCTTTACGAGGACCGTGATTACTCCTGGGTGAGTGGTCTGTATTGGGTGCTCTCGACCATGTCCACCCTCGGCTTTGGCGACATCGTCTTCGAGAGCGATCCCGGGCGCGTTTTCTCTATCGTCGTTCTGCTCTCCGGCATCATCTTCATGCTGGTGATGCTGCCGTTCATGTTCATCGAGTTCGTCTACACCCCCTGGGTACAGGCTCAGTCGGCGAACCGGCTGCCGCGTCGGGTCGGGAGCGGCATGCAGGGGCACGTGATCCTCACCTTCTCCGGCCCGGTGGCGAGAGCCTTCATCGCCAAGCTCGCACAGTTCAACTATCCCTATACCGTGGTGCTTGCGGAAGAGGACGCCGTGCTCGAGCTGCGGGAAGAAGGAATCAAAGCGATCTGCGGTGAGCTCGACGATCCGGACACCTACCGGAAGGCAAACGTCGAATCGGCGGCCATGGTGGCGACCACCCGCCCGGACGTCGAGAACACCACGGTGGTGTTCACGGTCCGAGGCATTGCGCCGGACGTGCCGGTTTTTGCCACCGCCCGGGAAGAGGCCGCCACGGACGTGCTGAAGCTTGCCGGTGCCACCCGCACCCTCAATCTGACGCAGCTCATGGCCAACGCATTGGCCCGGCGCGCCACCGGTGGCAAGCGCGTTGCGCACATCGTCGGCACCATCGACGATCTGGTGATCGCCGAGGTGGATGCGGGGCGCACGTCGCTCGTTGGCGAAACGCTGGGGCACGCCCAGGCGGTCACTGCCGTAAGCATCGTCGGGGCTTGGACCCGCGGCGTTTTCGAGACCGGGAGAGAACAGACCGTCATCGAGCAGAACATGACGCTCGTGATGGCGGGTGCGCCGGCGGATCTGAAAGAGTTCGACGAGCAGTATCAGAGCCGGGAGAAAGGCAACGGCGAAGTGCATCCGGTCGTCATTCTCGGCGGTGGTCGGGTGGGGCGCTCAACGGCCAGGGCCCTCGACTATCGCGGCATCGACTATCGGATCGTTGAAGTGCTGCCCGATCGTATCCTGGACGACGAGCGCTACGTGCTCGGTTCCGCGGCGGAAAAATCAGTGCTGATGGCTGCCGGCATCGACCGGGCTCCGACGGTGATCATTACGCCGCGGGACGATGAGACCAACATTTACCTCACCATCTATCTCCGGCTCCTGCGCCCGGACATTCAGATCATCGCCCGGACGACCCTCGAACGAAACGTGGCTGCACTGCATCGTGCCGGGGCCGATATGGTCATCTCTTACGCGTCCATGGGTGCGAACGTGCTCTTCAATCTGCTCGAGCGGAGTGACCTACTAATGGTCGCGGAGGGCCTCGACGTCTTCAAAGTGCCGATACCCTCGGCCCTGGCCGGCAAGACCCTGGCCGATGCTGCCATCCGCCAGAAAACGGGCTGTACGGTGATCGGCATCGACGAGTACGAAACGACCCGAACGGACCTGCGCCCGCAAACGCTGCTGCCGGACAAAGGTGAAATGGTCCTGATCGGGAGCGTTGAGGGTGAGCGGGCATTTCTGAAAGCCTATGGTCAGGAAGGGGCGCGGCGACAGGTGAAGGCTAAAGGTTGAGAGCCAAAAGTCCGGGCAAGCCCTGACAGATCGCACTCGGCGAACAGTGGCCCCGCCGGCTGCTCAATCGGCCGCGATCCAGCGCACCGGCTCGTTCAGTTGAGCGGGTGCGGCTTTCTCCTGATAGCGCAGAGCGGCCGCGGTCGCGCGCGTGGAAATCTGCCGCGCTGCTTCCGCGTCGCCGCGTTCGATCGCGTGCAGCATGGCTTCCGACGCGCGCAGGCTCTCCTGCCAGCGGGTGGCGTCGTACTCGACGTTGACGGTCTCAGACATACGATGCAGGGCGTTCACCAGCAGGCCCAAGACGAGGTTTTTCGATGCCAGGGCAATCAGCTCGTAGAACTGCCGGGCTTCGTTGATGGCGCTGCCGGTAGTGTCTATGGCTTCGCGCAGGCGCCCGAGGCTCTGGCGCAGCGTCGCGATGTCCTGATGGGTGGCATTCTGCGCTGCCTCGGCCACCAGCTCCGGATAGATGGCCTTTCTGGCCTCCAGCACTGAGCGGAAGTTCGCGTTCGAAAACTGCAGCTGCAGGGAAAGGGCGCTCGCCAGATGGTCCACCCCGGGCACGTTCACCACCGGTCCGCCCCCGGGGCCTGCCTTGATGCGCAGTGCCCCCTGAAACTCCAGCAGGCGGAGCGCCTCGCGAACCGTGGCTCGTGCCACGCCCTGGGACTCCACCATCGCATGCTCGGCCTCCAGGCGAGTCCCCGGGGCCAGGTCGCGCTCGCGGATGTCGTCGACGATGTTGCGCGCCACCCGCGTGGCGGCGCGTTCGCTGGAAGGCTTCATGGTGCGGGTGGGGAACCTCGCTCGGCTGGCTCAGGGCCTGGTGCGGGACTTGCCGCAGCCAGTTTCGTAACTATGACACTAGTTACCGGAAAAGACCAAGACCGTGCTGTCCGGAGAGATAGGCAAACCACTTGTATACGCCCGATTCCATAGCTGAAGACTTCATGTCCGCCGGATGTTTACAGCCACCGCGAGGCTAAATAGTATACTGATTGATACGGAGGAGTAGGGGAGACTCATGCCATCAGTTCAGACCACGCACGCCCGTCGCCTGGAAACCCCCGGTGCGGAAGACTGGCCGCGCACTGCCCGGCCCGACGATCCGAACAAGTACTTCATCGTTTCTTCGGACTGCCATGCGAACGAGCCAAAGGACTGGGTGAAGTCGCGCATCTCAGACGAGTACCGCAAGCGGCTGCCGCGCCTCGAGGTGATCGACGGCCAGGCCTTCATCATCACCGAAGGCAACCGGCCCTGGAAGATCAAGACCGATACCACCGACTGGGGTCCCGAAGACATCGAACGCAACAAGACGGGCCACACGGTCGAGTCGCGGTTGGAGGATCAGGATCGGGACGGCGTGGACGTCGAGATCGTCTTCGGCAACAAGGGTATCCACGCCTTCGGCACGAACGATGCCGGGTTCTCCATGGCCATGTGTCAGGCCTGGAACGACTGGGCCCACGAAGAGCTGGGCCCGCACCAGGACCGGATTCTGCCCATGGCGCAGATTCCCACCCTCGACGTGGATGCAGCCATCAAGGAAGTGGAGCGGGTCGCAAAGCTCGGCTTCAAAGGTCTGACGATTCCGGTGAAGCCCGAGTACGGGCCCACGGGCATGGATCAGCGTAACTACAATCAGCCCGAATTCGAGCCGCTGTGGTCGGCCATCGAAGACGTGGATCTGCCGCTCACCATTCACGTCTCCACGGGCCGGGATCCCCGGGCCGCGTCCGGACCGGGCGGTGCCGTGATCAACTACGCCGTGCACTGCTGTGCGGCAAGCCAGGAGCCGGTGGCCAATCTCTGCGCTTCCGGCGTGCTGGAACGGCATCCTAAGTTGCGTGTGGCTACCATTGAAGCTGGCATCGGCTGGGTGTCCTGGCTCCTCGAGGTGATGGACGAAGGCTTCTACAAGCATCGCATGTGGGTATCGCCGGATCTGCAGGAACCGCCCAGCTACTACTACCGGCGGCAGATGTATGCCTCCTTCGGCGAGGACGTTTCGGGTCTGGACCTGGCCGTGAAACACGACCTCATCGACAACTTCCTCTGGGCCAACGACTATCCGCACCACGAAGGAACCTGGCCCCACTCGGCGGCCGCCATCGAACGCACCATGAGCGGTTTGACCGATGAGCAGCGCGCCAAGGTGCTCGGCCTGAATGCCGCCCGCTTCTGGAACATCGACATTCCCGCGAAGTATCAGGCGGCCGGCGGGCAGGGCTGATGTCCCTCAGAGGGGCGGCCGCCGTCGTTGGCGTGGGTGAGCTGGCCCCGCAGCGCTACACCGGTGAGGCGACCATTCTCGAGCTGTTGAGTCAGGTCGCGGCCGATGCCATCGACGATGCCGGATTCAAGCACGCGGATGTGGATGGGCTCATCGTGCACCCCATCGGCGGTCTACCCGGTTTCGTGCCGGCGACGGTGGCTGAGTATCTGGGCCTGCAGCCGTCCTTTGCGGAGATCGTCGATCTCGGCGGGGCCACGGGTGCGGGCATGGTCTGGCGCGCGGCGGCAGCGATTCAGGCCGGAATGTGCAATACCTGTCTGTGCCTGACAGGCACGCGCCGACGTGGCGGTGGCGGTGGCCGGCGCAAGGCGACGGGCGAGCGACCCAAGCCCCGTTCCATTGCGCCCTCGCGGGACCGTTCACCGCAGGCCGAGTTCGATTCACCCTACGGCATGGTCGGCGCGAACGTCGGCTACGCCATGATCGCCACCCGCTATACCCACGAATACGGACTGAAGGACACGCAGCGCGCCAAAGTTGCGGTGGAACAACGCCGCAATGCGAATGCCAACCCGGCGGCCATCTTCCACGATCAGCCGCTTACCGTGGAGGACGTGCTGGCCTCGGAGATGATCTGCGAGCCGCTGCATATGCTCGAGATCGTCATGCCGGCCGCCGGCGCGGCGGCCCTGCTCGTGACGGCTGCCGATCGCGTCGTGGACGCCAGGCAGAAGCCGGCCTGGCTGCTGGGTGCGGGTGAGTCGGTGACGCACTCATCCTTCGCTCAGGCACCAGGCCTCGATGCAACCGGCGTTGGCATTGCCGCCCGGAAAGCCTTTGCCCAGGCCGACGTCAAACCAGCTGACGTGGGCCTCGCGTCTCTCTATGACTGCTACACGATCATGGTGCTGCTCACCCTCGAGGAAGTGGGCTTCTGCGGCCGCGGAGAGGCGGGGGCCTTCGTCGAATCCCACGATCTCACCTGGGCCGGCGATTTCCCCGTGAACACCCACGGTGGCCAGCTCTCTTTCGGTCAACCGGGTATGGCGGGTGGCATGAGCCACGTCACCGAAGCCGTGCGCCAGATTCAGGGTCGGGGCGGTGAGCGGCAGGTGCCGAATCTCGAACTTGCCTACGCCCATGGCAATGGCGGCATCATCGCCGAGCAGGCGGGCCTGGTTTTTGGGGCGGCCCGATGAGCACTCGCCTCATACCCCCAACCACCGAACTGACGGCTCCTTACTGGAAGGCCGCAGCCGACAATGAGCTTGTGATTCAGAAGTGCGCGGCCTGCGGCGCGCGGTCATTTCCGCCGCGGGCCCGTTGCCCGAGCTGTGGTGCTCACGCCCTGCAATGGGAGCAGGTATCAGGCTTGGGGAAGGTTTACACCTACACGGTCGCCCATCGGCCGCCGCATCCGGTGTTTGCGGAGCAGTGCCCGCTGGTGATCGCCGTGGTCGAGCTTGAAGAAGGACCGCGGCTGATGACGAACGTCGTCGGCTGTGACCCTGCCGATGTCAGCGTGGGTATGCCGGTGCAGGTGGCCTTTGAGGCCATCGATGACAGCGAGATGGTGCTGCCGGTTTTTGAACCGGCCTGAGAATTGGCCGTCGGTGGATCGGTTAGTCCGCCACGAACGGAGGTGCGGCATGCAACATCCCCTCGAGGGTATCCGCGTTCTCGATTTCTCCCGGGTCGTTGCCGGTCCCTTTGCGGGTCGACTGCTTTCGGACCTCGGCGCCGACGTGGTGAAGGTGGAGCCGCCGGACGGAGACAGCACGCGCATTCATGGCCGGGACGTGAAGGGCATCACCGGCTTTTTTCAGCATCAGAATGCGGGGAAGCGGAACCTCTGCATCGATCTGCGGGCGCCGGGTGCCGTGGCGCTGGTGAAAACGCTCGTTCGGGAAGCCGATATCGTCCTCGAAAACTACCGTCCCGGCGTCATGCAGCGCCTAGGCCTCGACTACCCGGTGCTGCGCGAAGTGAAACCGGAGCTCATTATGCTGTCGATCTCCGGCTACGGTCAGGAAGGCCCTGAGGCGCACCGTCCCTCTTACGCACCGGTAGTGCATGCGGAAGTCGGGCTCATGCACCGCATGGCCGGTCGTAATGAGACCGCGCCGGGGGATCTGCCGCTTTCCGTGGCAGACACCAATGCTTCTCTGCACGGCCTCATTGCTGTGCTGGCCGCCCTGCACCTCCGAACGCAGACCGGACTCGGGCAGCACATCGACCTGTCGATGATGGACGCCACCTTCGCGACCGACGATCGCACACATTTCGAGCTCGAGGACACGCCGGACACCATTCCCGTATCGCCGATTTTCGACCTGCCCTTCGGTCGGGTGTTTCTCGCCACAGACATGAAACTGCTGTTCCGGCGCCTGAACCGGCGCGCGGGTCTCGAGGATCCAACCCCTGAGGACGCAGATCTCGCCACGAAAATCCGTCTTCGTGAGGAAGCAGTGGAAAGCCGTCTTGCGGCCTGCGGTTCGCTCGATGCCTTCGCCGAACTCCTGGACACCCTGGATATCCCCTGGGGCGAGGTCCGTGATCCCAGGCGACTGCCGGAACAGGCAACGCTCCGGCATCGGGCCATGATTGTGGAAGTGGATGACGGTGCTGGTGGGGTGCGCCCCGTCCCTCAGTCTCCCTACCGATTCTCGAGTGCTGTGAGCGGTGTCCGGGGACCAGCGGCTCAGCTCGGCGCCCACAACCGGGAAGTGTTGCAGGACTGGCTCGGGCTGCCTGCCGACACCATCGATGAACTCATCAACAGCGGCACCGTCCGCGCCGCAGACGGGGAACAGAAGGAGTCACCATGACCACTCAGAACGACCGTGAAGCCGAACTGCTGGCAGCTCAGGCCTGGCGCACGGAAACGCCCGGGCATGACGGCTGGGAGCGGTCCGTCCGCCCGGACGACGCGAACAAGTACTACGTGATTTCCGCCGATTGCCATGCCATCGAGCCCAAGGACTGGATGAGCGGTTACATCGCGGACGATGTGCGCGAGCAACTCTCCAATCGGCGAGCCCGGCGGGAAAAAGAGATGGATCGGGAACGGGCCGAAGGCGTGCGCGAGCCGAAGCAAACACCTGCAGCGGTGGCCGAGCCCTCGGTTGCGGCGTCAGGGAATGGCGCGAAGAAAGAGGCCTCGGTGCCCACCCATCTCCTCGACCGATCGAAGATGGCCGGGGAAGATCTCGAACGCTTCCTCTCGGGGCGTTATCCGGACCAGCGGGTGAAAGACAACGCCCGGGACGGCGTTGATGCTGAGATCATCTTTCCGGGCGCCGCCTTTCTCGCTGCCCAGGTCGCCAACGACGACCCGGCTCTCGCCATGCGGCTCTGCGAAGGCTGGAACAATTGGGCCCGGGACTGGTACGGCGATCACTGGGATGTGCAGTTTCCCATGGCCTTCATCACCACGGCCGACGTGGATGCGGCCGTGGCAGAGATCGAGCGGGTGGCCGGTCTCGGCTTCAAAGGCGTATGCCTGCCTAACAAGCCGGTCTACGGCCCGCAGCCGCCGCGGGAGCGGAACTACAACCTGCCGGAGTTTGATCCGATCTGGGCCGCGCTGCAGGACACGGACATGCCGGCCACCTTTCACGTCAGCACCGGTCGCAATCCCACCACCACCCGTGGACCGGGCGGTGCCGTGGCCAACTATGTGTCCCACTGCTGCACGACCAACATCGAACCGCTGGTGCTGCTCTGCAGTTCAGGGATCTGCGAGCGGTTCCCGAAACTGCGTTTCGCTGTGGTGGAGTCTGGTATCGGCTGGGTGTCCTGGTCTCTGGAAGCCATGGACGAGGCGTATCGCAAACACCACATGTGGGCGAAGCCGAAGCTACCGGAACTGCCGAGCTACTACTTCCGCCGCCAGGGCTACGCCACCTTCGGCGAGGACCGGTCTGGCCTCGCTGTTGCCACAGAGTTTGATCTGGTCGACAACTTCTGCTGGGCCAGCGACTATCCTCATCCGGAGGGCTCCTGGCCGCATTCGCCTGAAGCCATCGAACGGCAGATGGGGCGCCTGACCGATACGGAGCGGGCGAAGATCCTCGGCGGCAATGCGGCGCGGCTGCTCGGTATCGAAATACCGGCCCGCTAGTTTTTACACACCTTAACCTTCACTCAGAAACATCAGTGGGGAACACATGAACTCGAAAGTCGATCTGGACGTTAACGCCTTACCGCTCGAGGAAGTGGATGTCAGTCAGCCGGAGCTGTTTGCCACAGACAGCTGGCAGCCCTGGTTTGCGCGGCTGCGCAAAGAGGCGCCCGTTCACTATCTCGCAGACAGCGTCAACGGTCCCTTCTGGTCCGTGACCAGCCATCAACTCATCAAGGAAGTGGATACCACGAACAGGGTTTTCTCTTCCGAGAAGGGCGGCATCGCGCTGCCGGATCCGATTCAGATCGAAGGGCAGATCCAGGGGCGGAATTTCATCGCCATGGACGAGCCGGACCACGGCAAGCAGCGCCGGGCTGTGGCGCCGTCCGTGGCCCCGAAAAATCTGGCGGAGCTCGAACCGCTCATCCGGGAACGCGCCATCGACATTCTCGAGAACCTACCGGTCGGTGAAACCTTCAACTGGGTGCAGGAAGTCTCCGTGGAGCTCACGGCCCGCATGCTCGCCACACTCTTCGACTTCCCTTACGAAGATCGCCGCAAGCTCATTCACTGGTCCGACATCACCACCGCGGTGCCGCAGGTGACCGGCGACGACAGCATCGACATGCAGAGCCGCTACGACGAGCTCATGGAATGTGCCGGTGCCTTCTATCAGCTCTGGATGTCGAAGGTTGGCCAGCCGCCGTCCTTCGATCTCATCTCGCTGCTTCAGCACAACCCGGAAACGGCGAAGATGAACGAGGATCCGGAGCTCTTCCTCGGCAACCTGCTGCTGCTCATCGTTGGCGGCAACGACACCACCCGCAACAGCATCAGCGGCGGCGTCATGGCCCTGAACCGGTGGCCTGAGGAGTATCAGAAGCTTCGAGACAATCCGGCGCTGATCCCGAACATGGTGGCCGAGATGATCCGCTGGCAGACGCCCGTCATCCATATGCGTCGCACGGCCCTCGAGGACTACGAGCTCGGTGGGCAGCAGATCAGCGCCGGCGACAAAGTGGTCATGTGGTACCTCTCCGGTAATCGCGACGAGGCGGTCTTCGACGACGCAGACAAGCTCATCATCGATCGCCCCAACGCCCGCGCCCATGTGGCCTTTGGTTTTGGCGTGCACCGCTGCATGGGTAATCGCCTCGCGGAGATGCAGCTGCGTATCCTCTGGGAGGAAATCATGGCGCGCTTCGAGATGGTGGAGGTGGTCGGCGATGTCGAGCGCCTGCCGAACAACTTCATTCGCGGAATCAAGGAAGTGCCGGTGCGTCTGCATCCGCTCTAGCCCGACCAGCCTCAGGAGACAAGATGCCAACCGCAGCCAGAGTCGTCGTCGTTCCCCAGGAACCCGGGCCGCTGACCGTCGAGCAGGTCGATTTGCCCGATCCCGGTCCCTATCAGGTGGTGGTGAAACAGTTCGCCAGCGGCATCTGCCACAGTCAGCTTCACGAGATGCACCGGGAGCGGAAAACGCCGGTGATTCTCGGTCATGAAGCCACGGGTGTTGTGCTCAAGGCCGGTGCCGAGGTCACGCACGTGCAGGAAGGGGATACGGTGCTGGTCACCTGGGTGCCTCGCGACGTCACGAACGCCACGCGGTCGGCGGAAGGGGTGACGCTCGATCTGCCCGATGGCCGGCAGGCGGTGACGGGCACGGTGTTTACCTGGGCTGATCACACGCTCGTTGATGAGCAGTACGTGGTGAAGGTTTCACCGGACATCGATCGGGAAGTGACCTGCATCATCGGCTGCGCGGTGATGACGGGTGCCGGTGCCGTGGAGAACACGGCTGGCGTGAAGGCCGGCGACAGCGTTGCCATTTTTGGCGTTGGCGGTGTGGGGCTCTCGGCCGTGGTTGCTGCGAAGGCGCTCGGTGCCGATCCGATCATTGCCGTTGACCTCGATGAAGAGAAACTGACCTTCGCCCGGCAGTTTGGTGCGAGCCACACGATCAACGCCAGTGAAGGCAATCCCATCAAGGCCATCCGTGAACTGACCCGGCGTGAGGACAGACTCGCCATGTCCCAGCAGCCGGTGGCCGGAGCCGATTTCGTGTTCGATTGCATTGGCATTCGCCAGACCATGGAGCAGATTGTGCCGGCAGCAAGAACGGGCTATTTCGGCGCAGAACCGGGTGGTACGGCTGTGCTCGTCGGTGTGCCGACGACGCCGGTGGAACTGAACGCCATTGACGTGCTGGTGAATGAGAAGAAATTCATCGGCAGCATCGGTGGCTCCTGCAGCCCGGATCGGGACTTCCCAAAATACCTGCGCTGGTTCGACGAGGGGCTGCTCGATCTCAACGCCCTGGTCAGTGAGCGATTCCGCATCGATGAGATCAATGCGGCGACCACGGCTCTCGAGGAAGGCCGCATCTCCGGCCGGGCCATTCTGGTCTTCGATTGAACGGCCGGTCGCAAAACTCCTATCGCTGCCTGTTTCTATCGCTAGGTTTTTTCGATCGCTAGGTCTCTTCGCCGCTCAGCCGCTCCGGGCTTGAGAAGAACCGCTTGCGGTCCCAGGCGACAATGCTAGCTGCCACGACGATGACAACCGCGGTGGATACCAGAAACGCGGCGGAGCCCTCGCCGCTGCCATAGATCCGCAAGGTTGCGTTGTTGGACGCGTGGTAGAGCAGGGCGACCAGGATGCAGGCGTTAGTGCTGTTTGCAAACCAGGTGAGGATGAGGGCCAGGGCGACGATGCCAAAGGTGCTGAGCGCGACGGCGGCGACGCCGGTGGCCACTGAACCCTCCGGGCCATAGCCGAGGCCAAACCAGACCGGGAAGTGCCAGGCCGCCCAGAGGCTTCCCAGAATCAGCGAGGCGATAAAGGGCGATCGACGCGCCTGCAGCGCGGGCAGAGCATAACCCCGCCAGCCGACTTCCTCGCCGAGCATGATGAAGATGAGCAAGGCAAAGGCGCTGCCCCAGACCGATAGCAGCTCCGCCACACTGCGCTCGGTGAAACCGCCTGAGATGACGATCGGCAGGAAGTGCACGAGCATTGGCAGCAGCAGGGCGAGCAGCCACCAGCGCAAGCCGATGCCTCTCGGATCCAGGCGGGAGCCGATCAGTTTGAGGCCGCCGGTGCCACGAAAGCCCGCTGCCATCGCGAGGGCGAAGCTCATGGGTGCCCAGATGATGACGATCGCCTTCTCGCGAAACCACGCCGTCGCCGCCTCGGAACCAACGCCCGGTTCGATGTAGGGGCCGGAAAGAAACACCCAGGTCGCGGAAACGACGATAGTCGCGAAAAAGAATCCGCTCAGCTCCCAGGCTGATACCTGAGGATCTTTAACGATCGTTGGCTGCCCTGTCATCAGTCAGATCCTTGAAGAGTACTGCAGGGTACCAGGCTTACTCCCCGGCAGTTTCCGTGAGTCCGGATCTTCGCAGCAGCGGCGGCATGGTCGGTGCCTGCACCAGCAGGGTGAAGAGCACCACTCCGAAGGCCATAGATTGAATGGTAAACCAGTAGTCGAGCTCGACGGGCAGCGCCAGCGCCAGGGCGAGCGTGACCGCGCCGCGCAATCCACCCCAGACAATGACCGTCTGATAGCTGCCGGGTATGCGTTCTTTGGCCAGCAGGTTGACTGCTGCGAGACCGCCGTAGGTGGTAATGATTCGCGCAATCAGCACGGCGGCGATCGCAATCAGCATAGCGAGCCAGCGTTCCGTGAACATGGAGACGGTAATGGTCATGCCCATGAGCAGGAACACGCTGCCGTTGGCGATGTAGGCCAGGGTGCCGCAGAAGAAATCGACGCTGCTGCGATCGCCGTCTCCACGGCTGCTGAAGGCTTGGGAAAGCAGCAGGCCGGCGACCAGGGAAGCCATCACCCCGGAGACGTGCAGCACCCCTTCGGCGATGAGAAAGCTGCCGTAGGCAGCCACCATGGTGATGGCCGCGCAGGCGGTGCCGTCCGCCAGGCGACGCACCGCAAAACTGCAGACGCTGCCGAAAATGGCGCCGACGACAATCCCGCCAACGAAAGTGAGCGCAAAGTTCCAGGCAGCGCCGCCGAAGGTCACCTCTGCAGCGGGCATGGTCGCCAGCGTCAGGAAAATGCTGAACAGGACGATGGCGGTGGCGTCGTTGAAGAGACTTTCGCCTTCCAGGAGCACGCCCAGTCGCTCTGGCGCACCCACGGTTTTCAGCTGTGCGACCACGGCCACCGGATCGGTGGCTGCGAGTAGCGCGCCGGCGAGGAGGGCGGCAATCCAGGGGAAGCCGGTGGGATGACCAATCCCGAAGTAAAGCAGCACGGCGCTGATCACGGTCGTCAGGAGCATGCCGGCGATCGCCAGAAACAGGATGACGCCCAGATTCTCCTTGAGCTCCTGCAAGGGGATCTTGAAGGCCGCTTCGAAGATCAGCACCGGTAAAAAGACGAAGAAAATCAGATCGGCAAAGTTCGAGGCCCTGAGCCCCGTATCGACGCCGAAGCCCAAGGTGACGAGATAACCGGTCGCAGCACCGAGCAGCACAAGGATGGATGAGTGTGGGAGACGGAGCCGCGCGGCAATGGGCTCGGCGATCAGCGACAGGCCGAGCAGCACCACCAGAAACGCGACGACAAACTCTACTCCGATCAACCCTCTCTCCCCCTCAGCATTTCATTCGCTATGCTGCCTCTTCAGCGATGAAGAGAGTAGCAGCATGAGCGCTATCCGCCTTTCCGGCCGAATCAGCGGGATCCTGGTCACTTTAGTCGTTTCTGTCAGTTCGATCACGATCGCCGCTGATAGTGCCCAAAAACCTGCGACGCCAAGGGATGGCCAGATCCACTCAAGCGGTGCGTTGGCTGAGGTGTGGGATGAACGCACCAGCGCCTGGGTGGACCCCGAGTTTTTCTGGCTGAGCTATGCAGAAACCAATGAACGGGGCCGTTTCTGGGGACGAACGGACACCTATCCGCCTTATGCTGAGGTACGCGAGCACGATACGCTGCTGATCGAAGGGGAGCAGGGCGCTTGCCTCATGTATTTCTTCCATCGCCGCTGGCGTCGTGCTCAGGATGTGCGCCGCTGGGATCCCGCTTTTAATGAACTTGCCGGCTGCCCCTATGTGTTCGACTGAATCACCAGAGGTTGTGTGCGTCTTCCTCAGCCCAGGGAAAATCAGGCGTCCTTGATTCGTTTCGCAGTCGACGGATTAATTCACTCATCTGTACTCAGCAAACAGAATGCGAGTAGCAAACCCGCAACGACGCCCGAAACACCCGCTGCCTGAGAGGACAGAAAGCCGTCACGTCCGAAGATCATGAGTATGACGTTCGTTACGATGGCGATGAGTCCGACGATCGCTGTCAGAGTGCCCAACGCCGTACTGCCAGCTTTTCGTCGCGCGGCGCCGAACTCGAATGCGGCGACCCCAATGAGAAGCTTGGCGGCGTAGTAGATCATGAAGGCGAAGGCGACGATCCCGCCAGCCACGGGTCCAAGTGCGTCGGCTTGGCCTGCTGCTGCTTGAAACGGGCCGAACAGCGTGCTGCCGATGCTGGCCTGCACGACGTTCAGGACCGCGCTCGCCGTGAGCGCCGCCCAACCCAGCTGGTGGCGTTCAGCCTGCAGCATTGCAGTACCTGCAAAGGCGATCAGAATCGTGAAGACGACGCCTCGATCCCCCAGAGCAGTGGCCATGGGGCGTTGGCGCCGGAGACGAACAGGGCGGTATAGGCCGCTTGTGTGACGACAAGAATCAACAGCAGTAAAGCAGTAATTCGAACGTTCTGTTTATGAGTGAGATCCATGCTTTCCTCCACTTTGCTTGAGGGGATGTGGGTAGTTAAGCGGCCGTGACCATGCCTGGATTCCAGGCCATCGGCGCAAAGGCCTTGTCGAGGGGCGGCTGGGTGATCGGCGTAGTGTAGTTCGAGAGCACCTTGAGGCTCGTGCCAACGATCACTTCCAGTACCGTTTCTCTGGTGTAGCCCGCCGCGAGGAAGTCGTCGACCTGCTGTTCGGCGGGATGGCCGTGGGTCTCGTGGATGATCGTAGCGAACTCTCGAAGCGCCTCGAGTTTGGGGTCGTCGATGGCATCTCCGCTGCGAAGGGCGTCGATGACGGCATCGTCAACGCGCGCCATTTTCGAGACGGCGGTGTGGGCTGCCATGCAGTAGGAGCAACCGTTCAGGCGGTTGTTCGTCATCAGAATGACCTGGCGTTCGGTTTCGCTGAGCCGGGTCTTATCGAAGAGGCCCATGAGAGTGAGATAACTCTCAACCAGGACAGGCGACTCCGCCATGGTGGCCATCAGGTTGGGAACAAGTCCCATTTTCTTCTTCGCTGCGGCGAGGACGGCTTTTGAGGCATCCGGTGCGGTGTCGATGGTGTGTGTTGTGTAGTGAGTCATGTTTTCTTCTCCTTGAATCGATTGTTCGAGGGGCCGTGATCCGGCCCCCTGGCTACGTGAGTCTCAGGCGTGGACGGGGCGATCAAAGTCGGTGACGTCAGCGACACCGTCTTCGAAGACTTGCAGGAAGGTGTCGGGATGAGGACGGACCCGGTAGTTGTCGGTCTCGTCGCCGAAAATCACCACGCCGTTTTCATCCAGAGCGATGACCGTGGCCATCACCGTGTCAGACGGGAAGCCGCTGTAGCCCACTGGCGCGCCGCCGATGTCTTCGATGTGCAGGCGTTTGGCGGCAACAAGGCCTTCGTCCTGCAGCAGCTCGAAGTTTTCAGGCAGGTCCAGTTTCTCGGCGAGTTTCCTGTGGTTTTCGATCCCCTGGTTAGAGACGAATTTCACCTCGACACCGGCCGCAGCCAATCGTCCGGCGCGCGCCACAACCTCTTTCAGTTGGGCCATGCACAGGGGGCACCAGTTGGCTCGGAAAAAGACCACCAGTGTCTTCGAGCCTCGGAAGGAGGACGAGGACACCTCGGTGCCATCGAGACGGGTCAGTGGCAGGTTCGTCAGGACCTCGCCGTTAACGATTTCCGTGCTCTTCTCGCGGCCATAGCTCGAGAACACCCGCACAAACCACTGGACGAACGCGACGCCGTTGGCAGCGATTGCCAAGGCAAGCACCGGCTGGAGCGTAAGCTCGCTCAAACCGGATGCCGCTGTGATCGCGATGAGTAGCCCAACCGCGGAGATGATCTGCAGGGATGGCAGGCGCTGCGACGTGCGAGCCACTTTGCCGGGCATGATGTAAAACATCAGATAGGCCGGCAGTGGCAGCACCGCGATCAGTGCGCCAAGCCAGATCGGGTCACCTTCGGTGCGATAGATCTGGACGGCAGAAAGGATGGAAGCAATGGCCGAAAGCAGCACCCAAGGGATGAAAATTTTCTTGATGTTCATGGTCAGTATACTTGCGATCTCTGTGGTTAAAGCGGCTGCTTTCAGGCGGCCGAACGAATGAGGTTGTCCAGGACCGGAAAGAGGTCGTCCGTTTCCGGGCGCTGCGTGTAGTCGGGGTTAACTTCGGCGTATTCGATGGTGCCGTTGCTGGAAATCACGTAACGCGCCGGCATGGGCAGGTTCCATTCGCCGTCGCCATGAATGGTCGGGAGGTCTACGCCGAACTCGGCGAAGTACTTCCGGGCGTACGCTTGCACGTTCCATCGCACACCAAAGGCCTGGGAGAGTTCGCCGCCCTGGTCGCTCAGGATCGGGAAGCTCAGGTTGTTTTCGCGCTGCGACTTGCGGCTGCTCGAGGCGTTCTGCATAGAGACCGCAACGAGGTTGGCGCCGCGAGCGCGAATGTCGTCAGCGACTGCTTCGAGTGCCTGAAGCTCGATGTTGCAGTACGGGCACCATGCGCCGCGGTAAAAAGTCACCACGAGCGGTCCTTTCGCGAGGAGGGCCCGAGAAGACACATCGTTGCCGTCGGAATCCGTGAGCGTGAATTCCGGGGCGGTCTGTCCGGCACGAAGCGCTCGACTCGCGTTTCCGTTGTCGATCAGCTCGCGAGTGGAGCGATGAAATGCCTCAATCGCTGCCGCAGGTGCCTGCGCTTCGAACTGGATTTTGAAGGCGTCTAATTTTGCTTGAAGGGTCATTGGCTTCTGTCCTGTCAGATGTTCGTTAGCTGGTTTAGAGGTACCCACCGGCGGGTTTGCACAGCTGGTCCCCGTAGTAGTCGTTTGAGTAGTTGCAGACCGTTCGCGTGTTCGTGGTGAAGAGGGCGCGCGAAAGCCAGTTTCGAAGTTGTCTCGGTCGTCTCATCTTTTTCGCTCCTGTCGCTCAAGGACTGAGGCGCAGTATTTGTTATTCGATATGGGATATGTAGTATTCGAAAATGGCTATTGGTTATTTGAAAAAAGAATGACAAGCGAATGATTAGCGGACGACAGAGGAGAGGGAGCGCGAATGAATGACCGGATCTCCTCGCTGCGGCTTTTTGTTCGGGTGGCCAGAACCGGTAGCTTTACGGCGGCGGGTAAGGAATCAGGGCTTTCCCAACCCTCGGTGTCGAGAATCATCTCGAAGCTCGAAGCGGACCTTGGGGCCGTGCTCTTTGTTCGAAGCACCCATGCCATGAAGCTCACCGACGCGGGGATCGAGTATCTGGCCCGGGTTGACCCGATCCTCTCGTCGCTGGAAGAGGCGGACCATCTGGTACGCGGCGATGGCGAGCTCCGGGGGCGCTTGAGAGTTGGCGCCGCCACCAGCTTTGCCGTGCGGGAGCTGATTCCCAGGATGCCAGCGTTCCTGCGGGAACATCCTGGCCTGCACATGGATCTGGTTTTAACGGATTCCCGTCAGGAGCTCATTGAGGAGGCGATTGACGTCGTGTTCCGGTTTGGCGCGTTGCCCGACTCGACGATGATTGCGAGGAAACTCTGCGATACACCTCGAATCATTGTGGCATCTCCGAGCTATCTGCAGAGAGTAGAGGCACCGCGCACGCCGGCTGATCTCGTCAACCATGAGGTGGTGTTAGGGCCGGCGAGTGCCATTCCCGCGGGCTGGCGCTTCGAGAAAGACGGCAAGTCGACGTCAGTGCGTGTCGAGTCTCAGCTCAACATTACGGTCAACGAAGGCACGACGGCGGCCGCCGTGGCGGGTCTGGGGATAGTGTCTACGGCTGAAATTGCCTGTCGCGCTGAGCTGGAAAGTGGCGCCCTGGTGCAGCTGTTGGAAGACTGGGAGATGGGCACCATTGAAACGAACGCGGTGTTGCCGGGTGCCGGGCAAGCCAAAGCGTCAGCCAGGGCATTCGCAGATTTCCTGCTCAGGTCCTTTCAAGGTGACCAGAGGTAGACGTGAGCGATTGGCGCTGTCCTCAAGCGCTTGCGCTCACTTGGCTCGTCTGTTGTGGAGCGATGCCCAGATGCTCGCGCATTTCCTCGATGGGCACCTCCGCGTAGTCCCAGAAATCCCAGGCGTTACCGAGATCCACCTTCACGGAAGTACCCCGGTCGAGCTCCCGGATCATGTCTTCTGCCAGTCCGCGTTCCGCCAGCAGGCCTTCGATGTTCGGCATGGGAAATGGGGTCAGATTGACTCGAGCGCCGTGCAGGATCATGGCAATCAGCCACGTAAAGTAGTCGTGTGATCCCTGGGTGTAGCCCGCCTGAAAGGCGGCGTTCTTCAGCTCACCCTGGGCCGACGCGTCGTACCCGCTCAGCACATGAGTGACATCGTGGAAAACTGCACCCACGGGAAAGCCGCCCTTTTCACCAGGGAACGCAATCTGTGCCTCTCTGCAGTGTCGGTAGAACTGATAGCCGAGGGTCTCCGGGGGCAGTGCTTCCAGTGTCGCGTACCTCGCCACGCTTGTCTGATCTTCGCCCAGCACACCGCGAAATCGGAGCACCGCGCGGATCACCGGTAGAACGCCGCCGGCCATCTGGTAGGTGTTGCGGAAATAGTGACGGATGTGGGAGCGACGGAGAAAAGCGATCCGAAATCGAAGCATCTGGCCGTTTGCTAGATAAGTAATGACTCTGGTGGCCGGCTCTTTAACGGCCAGCGCTTCAGCGAAAGCAGCGACGAGCGCGACCTGCTCGCGATCGGGAATGCCATCGGCGACACAGACGATGACCATCAGGCGAATCAGCTGCAGGGACTGGTCTTCGTCGGCGAGCTGCGCGGCGAGGTCTGCGGGTGAAATCGGTGGCAGATCCTCGATCTCCTCCCCTCCGCGAAATATGACGTCACGCATCGCGAGCACCAGCGCGCGCTGAGGCTGGCTGAGCCCTGCCGAGCCGGCGCGGGCGATGGTCATCAGGGCGCGTAGTTGAGCAGTCACCGAATCCAAGTCAGGACGGAATAGTTTCATCGTTGCGGACCCCGAAGCAGTTAGGTCGTATGACAAAATACGCCTTGCACAGATTATGTCAACTGACTAAATTGCTTCGATGCCTGGAAAACGACGAAAACGACAGCCGGCAGCCCACGCGGATGAAACCCGGAACAGAATCCTCAAAGCCGCGGTGGCGGCCTTTGCAGAACTCGGCTTCGAAGCTGCCAGCACGCGCGAGATTGCCCGCAGGGCGGACATCGAGCAGGGCCTGCTCACCTACCACTTCCGCAACAAAGACCTGCTCTGGCGGGCGGCGGCGGATCGGGTGTTCGGCACCTTGCGTGAAGGCTTCATGGCGCAGCTGGGCCTCGCGCAGGAAGTCAGCGCATCGGAACGAGCCCGGGAGCTTATTCGCAGCTACGTCCGGACGATGGCTTCACACCCCGAGTTCTTCCGCTTCATCGTTGATCAGGGGCATCGCTTCGATGAACGCACCGAATGGCTCGTCGACACGCACATTCAGCCGGCCTTCGAGATGATGCAGCACCTGGGACTGCTGCAGAGAGCGGGAGACGACGAGCGCCAGCTGCCCCATGCGCTCTTTGCACTGCTCGGAGCCAGCACCCTGATCTTCTCGGTGCCGGCGAACTGTCAGCGCCTCACGGGTGTGGATCCCCGTGACCCGGACGTCATCGAAGCCCACGCCGATTTTGTGGCGTCGTTACTGATCCCCTGACGTTGCTTCAGCGCTTTTCGACGTAGGCGCGATCGGCGAAGTTGAAAATGTAGGCGCGCCTCGGGCGGCTGGAGCGATTGGCGGGTGTGCAGTGCAGCGTGCCGCCCACGTGCACCGTCGCACAGCCTGCGCTGATCGGGCAGGGCGTGACTTTTTCCGGGTCGATGACCGCAGCGGCGTCAATCAGGCCGAGCAGTCGTGCGGGATTGTTGTCCCCGCCGGCCACCACCCTGTGCGGGAGCAGCCCGTCTGCACCGGTCGGCGGGTGAAAATGCATGCAGCCGTTCTCCTCGTCCGCATCATCAAGCGCTAACCAGAATTGAGCCGTTACCGGTGGGGTTGGGGAGCCCGGCCGGGTGAACGGCATGTGCGTATAGGCGGCATCCTGGTGCCAGGGCGTCTCATGGGGGTGGCCGGCGGGTTTGTAGAGCAGTTGCGAGTAGAGGAACGTCGGTTCCCAATCGAAGAGCTGGGCGGCGATGGCTCGTCCCGCGTCGAGGGCTGCGTTGTCGCGGAACAGCGCATGACAGTGCTCCGGTCCGACCAGCTGGCGGGTAAGGTCACCGAGGTAGTCGTCTCTGGAGCCGGTGGTGTCCAGCTCGCCGGCGAGAAGCTGATCGTAGGTCGACTTCAGCGCCCCCAGACCTGCCTCGTCGACCAGGCGCGGCAGCACGGCGAAGCCGTTGGCGTGAAAGGCCGAAATGGTTTCCGGGGTCAGTACAGGCGCGGTCATCGATGATCTCGTTGGCGTGCTCAGTCAGTTTATCGTCGAAACCGGATGACGATCGAGTATCAGCCTTCCTGCCGGTCGTGTGAGGCTGCGGTTTCCTGCGGAAGAGCGCGGCGATAAGCTACTGATCGCCCATGACAAACCTCTCCAGAGAACAGCGCCTCGAATTCCTCAGCAACGGGTACCTCGTGATCCAACCGACCGCCATGAGTGCGGAGGACCACGCGTTCCTCTGGCAGAAGGCCGATGAGCAACAGGCGATGGCCCGCGGCCGACCGCAAACGGCGCACCTTGAGGTGCTGGGAGACAACGTCAGAGCAGCGATCCCGGAGATCGACCGGATGCTCGGGGACCCGGCGGTGCAGGGCGCCGTCCAGAGCCTGCTCGGGGAGCGCGCTCAGCTGCATCCGCATCACTTTCTGCACCAGAGTCAGCCAAGCGATCAGCCCTTTCACCAGGACGGCAATCTGCCCTGGAACGAACGCGGTCACTATCGGAGTCACCGGCCGGACTGGTTGATCCTCTTCTACTATCCGCAGGCGGTGACCCTCGACAACGGCCCCACGGAGATCCTGCCGGGCACCCAGTACTGGACCACGGACATCGAGCACCCCGACGGCACCTGGCGTTCGGGAGACCCTATTGATCCTGACCTCAGGCGATCGACCCTGGCCGATGCAGATCTGGCGGTGCGGGACGAAGTCCTTGCCGCGTCCGTCGCCAAGCTTGCGATTCCCGATCTCGAACGGCGCTTTGTGCAGGTGCCCGCCGGCTCCGTGGTCATTGGTAACTACGATCTGATCCACCGGGGCAGCCGCACTCTGCCGGAGCAGGCGCCGCGTTACATGTTCAAGTTCTACTACGCGCGCACCCAGGAACCGGCGGCTCAGGACGGTTACGAACTGCCCTCACTCGAGGGTCTGCGGGAAGACTTGAAACCGATCGTCACCTCGATCTGGGCCTGGACCGACGGCAGTCGCTACAGAGCTGCCCTCTCTGCGCAGGAGCTCACTCGGTGCGGGCAGGCCTTGCGGGAGGGGCGGGAAAACGAAAAGGTCGCGGCCGCCTATCGCCTGGGTGCAGACACGAGCGCCGCGAGTCTCGATGTGCTGGTGAGCGGGCTGCACCACGAGGCAGAAAGTGTGCGCCGGGCCAGCGCCTATGGGCTGCGGCAACGCTGTGATGAGGCCGGCGATGCCCTGGAGACAGCGCTGGGTGATGAGCAGGCGAGCGTGCGCCGCTTTGCCGCCTTTGCGCTGGGGGCCGCCTGGTCGCCGGGTGCCGAGGCGCTCATCGAGCGGCTGGGCGAGGAACCCGATGACCTGGCCCGCTCAAACATGGCTTACGCGCTGGGCCAGATCGCCCGCAACAGCGCGTTGGACACAGAAGAGATGCTGACCGCCCTCATCGATCGGCTGCTACCGGGTGCTGAGCCTGACAACACGGGGGTGGCCGGTCTGTCCCGGTCCACGGTCCGGGAGTCCGCCGCCTATGCCGTGCTGCTGGCTGCCTCCAACCACGCGCTGAGCGACGAGGTCCGTTCTGCGCTGGCGGAACTGCTGTTGACCGAAACCGATCGCTACGTCTTCGGGATGCTGGCGGAGGCCCTGGCTGTCGAATCGGCCGATGGCGATGCGCTCCGCGCCCTGAATGCCCGACGCTGGAGTATGGTGCCCCGCTCAGAGGCGGGCAGCCGCTGACGGCTGCTGATTCGGCGCTGACCGCGTAAACTAGGCGACCTTTTCACTCAACCGATCCCTTGTGAGGACCGTTCAGTCGATGATCATTCACTCGAGCCCGCTCCCTGCCGTTGAAATTCCGGACGTCACCATTACCACCCACGTGTTGCGCAAAGCTTCAGAGCTTGCCGACCGCACGGCGATTCGCGATACCAGCGGCGCCAGCGCCTATACCTTCGCGGAGCTGAGTGCGGCCATCCACTCGCTGGCCGGCGGTCTGGCTGCCCGTGGCTATGGACCAGGCAAGGTGGTTGGGCTCATGGCGCCGAACATTCCTGAGTACGCCATCGTTTTTCATGGTGTGGCGGTCGCGGGGGCTGCAGTGACGACCATCAATCCCACCTACGGCCCGGAAGAAGTCCGGCATCAGCTCAACGATGCCGGCGCCAGCATGCTGATCACCGTGCCCATGTTTGCCGAGACGGCGCTTGCGGCCGCGGAAGGCACGGACGTGACAGAAGTGGTGGTGATGGGCGACGCAGTGCCCGACACCACGGCCTTGTCCGAGCTTTTTGGCGAAGCGATCGAGCAGGTGCCCGTGGACCTCGAGACGCATACGGTGGTGCTGCCTTATTCGTCCGGTACCACTGGCTTGCCGAAGGGCGTGATGCTGACGCATCGGAATCTGGTCGCGAACATCGAGCAGTGCCAGCACGCGATTATCTATCAGGGCGATGAAGTCGCCCTCGCGGCACTGCCGTTCTTCCACATCTACGGCATGCAGGTGCTCATGAACGGGCTGCTCGCTAATGGCGTAACCGCTGTCACCATGCCCCGCTTCGACATGGTTGAAGCCCTGCAGGCCGTGCAGGACCTGAAAATCACTCGCTTCTTCGCGGTGCCGCCGATCATTCTTGGACTTGCGAACGCGCCCATCGTCGGCGACTACGACATGTCGTCGATCCGCCAGGTGTTCTCGGGCGCTGCGCCTCTTGGGGCTGAGCTCGCGGCCCAGGCCTCCGAGCGGCTCGGCTGCGAGGTGGTGCAGGGTTATGGCATGACCGAGCTGAGCCCGGTCAGCCACTCCACGGTAGAAGGTGATTTCCGTCCGGGAACCAGCGGGGTCACGATCTCCAACACCGAGAGTCGCATCGTCGACCCGGACACCGGAGAAGATCAGGACGTGGGTGGTCGCGGCGAGCTCTGGGTGCGCGGCCCGCAGGTGATGACGGGCTATCTGAACAACCCCACGGCAACGGCCGAGACCATCGATGAAGACGGCTGGCTGCACACCGGTGACATCGCCATCATCGACGAACACGGCCACATGTCGATCGTCGATCGCCTGAAGGAGCTGATCAAGTACAAAGGATTCCAGGTGGCACCGGCAGAGCTCGAAGCGCTGCTGATCACGCACCCGAAAATCGTCGACGTCGCAGTGATCGGCATACCGGATGACGAAGCCGGCGAACTGCCGAAGGCGTTCGTTACACCGGCGCCGAATGAGACGGTCACCCTGGAGGAAGTCCAGGCGCTCGTCAGCGAGCATCTCGTCAGCTACAAGCAGATCCGCGAGTTGGAGATTCTCGATGCGATTCCGAAGAGTGCATCGGGGAAAATTCTGCGGAAGGATCTGCGGAACCCTTAGATTTGGGAATGGCCAGGTAGTCTTCAGACAAACGCGTTGTTAACCGAGGGGTAGTGCAGTGCAGAGAAAACAGAGTCCGTTCCTAATTCTTGTCATGCTCGTCTCTATGCTGGGAGGCGCCGCACGGGCCGCTGAAGTGTCCTATGTCGACGGTCGTTCAGTTGGCGACGAGCGCCCTCCGTTCAGCGGAGCTGTCATGGTTGATGACACGCTATATGTATCGGGCGCCATCGGTGTGGTAGATGGCAAAGTGCCAGACGATCCAGCGGACGAGGCGAAAGTGGTCCTCGACTCGATCAAAGGCACCTTGGCAACCGCAGGTATGACCTGGGACGACGTAGTCGTCGTCCAGGTGTTCTGCTCGGACGTGTCTCACTATGACGCGTTCAACGAGGTTTACCGCACCTACTTCACGAAGGAATTCCCTGCGAGGGCTTTTATCGGTTCTGGCAATCTGCTCTTCGACGCTCGCTTCGAAGTAATGGTAACGGCGGTTAAGCGCTGATAGCGGCGGTAACACGCAGATGTAACCATCGTTGGTTGGGTTCAGCCCTGATCTGGCGATGTCTGCTTTCTGAGAGCGGTCAGACTGTGCTCGTGCAACAGTCCGGCTAACTTCGACCCGAACCCGGCATTCACGCGGGCGTCGCTTTTAGATGAGCAACAAGGGCGCTGGGTTAAGCTACATGTTAGGTATCGGCTTGATTCTCTTGATCAATCGTTTCCACAAGTTTTACATACTCAGTCGAGTAGTATGATGGATTGAGCAGATTGCTCGACTTACGTCGCTTGTTCCTGCTGCGCGGAAGCGAGATGGCGAGTAGCGCACCTTACTGAGCCTTCAGTGATTCGATACTCTATTTTCAGTCAAATCGAATTGGGGGATTGCCGGTATGACTGTGTATGAGATCCTGGATCTTTCGCTGTCTTATCAAGATGCGGGAACGACGCACTTTATGAACATCGTGACGATATTTAGTGCGTACCTGATCTGCGCCTATCTGGTTGGAGACAAACTCTCACGATTACAGATTAGCGTCATTAACTTAGCCTACTCAGTTTTTGTAGTTGGCACCTCTGTATACGTCTACCTCAATCAATACCTATTTTGGTATTACGTCCATTTAGCCCGAGAACTTAGCGAACGAAATGCTATTGAGTTGGAACCTCCGCCACCAGAGCTAGCGCTGGGAACAATCGCAATAATAGGCCTCGCTTATATCGGATCTCTGATGTTCATGTATCAGAAAAGGGTTCAATCGCGAGACGAATGACGGCGTCTGGCCGGAATCGGTCCAGATCCAGTGATGTCTGCTTTCTGAAAGCGGTCAGATTGTGCTCCTGCAGCAATCAGGCTAATTCCGATCCCTTGTTGTCATTCGCTTTAGGCGACGACACCCGCTTCCGCCAGGTGGCTGGCAATTTGCTCCATCAGCGGCTGATCTCGCGAGTGTTCGAATGGTGGCGCGTTTTTCCAATCATATGACCAGACTGGGATTCGTCGGAGATTTTCTGGCTCACTTTGATACCTGGGAAATATGTGCGCATGAAGCGCTGCTTCTGTGTTCCCAAGAATCTCGTAGTTGATTCGGTAAGCGTCAGTGACAGCCATTAGCGCATCCCCAATGACAGACATTTCGTAGAGATATAGCTCGCGCTGTTCCCTATGCATTGCGTTCAGATCAACGACTACAGGATCGGGCAAAAGCAGCGAATAGCCGCATAAAAATTGGACATCTCCAAGCACCGCCCAACCAGAACGAACGCGAGCGATAGTCTTGGGGTTCTTACCTTTTCGGCAATCTGCGACTCGATGATGTATGAGTGTGGTCATACGCCCAGCATAGATGAGCTGCTAGCGACATTCACTTCTAGCGCCCAGCGCCTGAATCCCGACGACTGCTTTTGGCCGTAGCCAGCCCTAATCCGGCCATGTCTGCTTTCTGAAAGCAGTCAGATTGTGCGGGTGCATCAATCAGGCAAGTCTCGACCCAAAGCGGACACGACAGTGCGCCCGCACGGGTGAGGAAGTCCAGATTTCGCTGCGAGAGGTCCTCGAGCACGTTGTCGAATAGTAGGCAACGGTGTTCGCTTTCGAACCAGATCGGTCGTAGCGATCTCTTACGCAACCGGCACGCCTTTGCAAATACAGGTGTGGCCAAGATGGTCATATCAGCGTCCCTGCACGGTTTTCGGCCGATTCGGATGAGAACATCACGACCAGGTTCCCAGTTGCAAGGGAAGCAGCGTCTGCGTTAGGAAACGACGATGCCGCCGTTCTTGCGCGTGATGATTACCATTGCTTCGCGCGGGATGTTTTTGATGTCCGCCTTCGCATGAGGGCCTGCCTTCCGTTGGGCCCATTTTGCTTCAGAGTAAACTACTACGGGCCGACCGAAGGCGTGGCAAGGCCACCTTGGGAGGCCTTGTCTGAAAGGTCCGCGGGTGCTCACTGTTTCCGGCGCTCACCGCATCTCAGGTGTCCCAGTTCAACCCATCTAGTGAGGTCTACGTATATCCAGGACTCCTCCTCGTTGTGACAATTCTTCTTTTATAGAGTGGGGAGGGATACCATGATCGTGTCGTTCTTTCCCGAAGGACTGCTGGCCGCCGTTCTGTGTCTTTTTCTGCTTCTGAGCGGCTGTGATACTGGTACCAAGCACCAGGACTCTCCTCTTCAACGCTTTCAAGCCGAGTTGGATGAGCTGCATCGCGACTATGACTTTCCTGGCGCAACCGCAGCGTTCGTGCTCGCGGACGGCACCGAGGGTGCAGTGGCGACCGGTCTGGCAGATGTCGAATCCGGAGTCAGGATGGAACCCGATGCCAGGATGCTGGCAGCGAGTATCGGAAAGACCTTCGTCGCGGCCACCGTGTTATCGCTCGAGCGTGAGGGAACACTCTCCCTCGACGACAAGCTTGCGGTTTGGCTGAGTGGTGAAGCTTGGTTGGAGCGTCTGGATAACCACTCGACGATCACCGTACGGCATCTGCTCAATCACAGCTCGGGTATGGGCAACCACGTCGACGATCCACGCTTTGCAAGGTTGTTCGCATCAAACTGGTCGGATGCCGAGTTTGCTCCACGCCCTGAAACGCTCATTTCGTATGTTCTTGACCAGCCAAGTCTGTTTGCTCCAGGACAGGGTTGGGCCTACTCGGATACAGGGTATCTGCTGCTAGGACTGATCATCGAGCGAGCGACCGGGCGTAGCTACTACGAAGAAGTCTCCGGTCGGTTCCTTACACCGCTTGGCCTGAGTCTGACATCACCTTCCAATCGTCATGTGCTTCCCGGAATCGTGCCTGGCTACATGGCAGAGGACAACGCCTTCGCATTGCCGAGAAAAACGACCAATGCAGAGCAGCGCATGCTATGGAACCCTGCTATCGAATGGACTGGTGGCGGGTTGATCAGCAACTCGCTGGACCTCGCTCGCTGGGGGACGTTGCTCTTCGAAGGACAGGTCATGGCGGGTGACTACCTCGATGACCTGTTGTTGGAGATGCCGGTCAGCGCCGATGCACCAGATCTTGCCTATGGCGCGGGGGTGAGTATCAGGAAAGTGGGTCCACTGGGCACGAACTACGGTCACGGGGGGTGGATTCCTGGATACAGTTCGAGCCTACGCTACTATCCGGAACACCGAATCGCGATTGCTTTTCAGATCAATACAGATGTGGGGATCGTCGACGACTCGACGGCGCTCTTCGAGGATATGGTGGCTCGCCTTGAGCGGGCAGTCGTCGCAACCACAGGCGAGTAAGCTTGGACACGGTCGATCCGCTTTACGCGAACCTCCTCCTCCTCGGAGCGGCCCACGGAGGTTTTCTTGCGTTGGCGATCATCGGCGTCGGCACCGGGAATCAAGTTGCGTTGCGGCTACTCGGGTTGCTCACGGTCAGTTTTGCCGTTGATCTCGGTATCAACTATCTGAATGTATCGGGTTTCCTGCGCGAGTATCCGAGGTTGTTCTTCGTCGAGTCCGTGGTTGTCTTCCTCTACGGGCCGCTGCTCTACCTTTACGTGCTAGAGCTGACGGATTCCCGATCCCTAAGCTTGTCTGTGAGCAGCGCGCTACACTTCGTACCCTTCGCGCTGAGCCTTGCACTGCTCGTGCCGCTCCTCCGCCTGCCCAACGAAAACCTGGTGCAGATGATCTATCAGGGTGCTCCCGTTGAACCGGAGTTCGGTTTCGCCAGTCTTGCCAAGTGGTCGCTGGATGTTCTTCCCCGACTGCTTATCGGTGCCTATGTGGTGTTCGCCTACCGTGTGTTGCTGATGCACGGGCGCCGCATTCGCGCGCATTTTTCCGAAATCGAGCAAATCAGTTTGAACTGGCTGCGCAATCTGGTGATCGCCGTTGGTCTGCTCTGGATGCTCTATCTAGTTGCTCTTGCTTCTGGTGGCCGCGGCTGGGTTGAGAACGTTCTGAATGTTGCCATCGTCCTTGTGTTCTACGCCCTCGGCTATATGGGGCTTCGTCAGCCGGCTGTATTTATACAGCCGGATGAGGCTCCGGATAGCGTCGTGGACTCCCATGCGCCAATGAAGGCTGTCGCAGACGACGCCACAAAGTATCAGCGTTCGGCGTTGGATGCAGCGACCGGGGAGTCGCTTCTACTCGAGCTCAAGGCGCTGATGGAAACCGAACGCCCTTATCTGGATCCCAAGCTTACCCTCACTCAGCTGGCGGAGAAGCTGGGACTGTCGTCGAACTACCTGTCTCAGATCATCAATCAGCAGACTGGCGGCAATTTTTTTGACTACATCAACGGGCATCGCGTTCAAGCCGCAAAGGAAATCCTCGCTGATCCCACCCAAGCCAGGAAAAACGTCCTGACCGTCGCCATGGATGCCGGTTTCAATTCGAAGTCCGCGTTTTATGCGGCTTTCAGGCAACACGCGAGCACGACACCGGTCCAATATCGTCGCAGCGTTTTGTCCTGACTTACACGTCAGGACTACGTCACCGGACTATCCCTCGAAGATTCAATCCGAACACAGCAACCGTCCGGAGACCTTCGACATGCAACTGAAAATCAACCACCGTATCTTGGGTCTTGCAATCCTGCTGGCTCTCGCGCCAGGTCTGCTCCAGGCAGGTGAATGGGGGCTGGGGATTGGCGTCGCCGCCCAGCGCCCTCCGCAAGAAGGTACAGACGATCAGGTCGTCATCCTGCCATTTCCTTCCTACCAGGGGGATCGCCTCAGGCTGGATTTTGGCAGCGTCGGGTTCGCGCTCACTACATCCGAGAAATTCCGTGTAGAGCTTGAGGGAGCGCTACGCTTCGATGGCTACGATCCTGATGACAGCGACGCGCTCACAGGCCTTGCCAGGAGGGATCTCACTTTCGATGCGGGCGCGAGCGTGACGACTGCGGGCGCGTGGGGCTCCGTCGGCTTGCAGTTTATGGTCGACGCCCTCGGCGTGCATGAAGGATACGAGTTAAGCGCGACCTATCAGTACCCGATTCAGTGGAACCGGCTTTCCATCGTCCCTTTCGTCTCTGCGAAATGGGCGAGCGCCGAACTCGTTGAGTACTACTATGGCGTGCGGCTCGAGGAGACAACACTTGATCGGCCGGAGTACTCCGGGGATGCCGTTTTGAACCTTGCACTCGGTATGAACCTCGGCTTCGCATTGGCAAGCAACTGGGAACTGATCGGGGGATTTGAATACACGCGTCTCGGTACGGAGATCACCGACAGTCCCATCATCGCGCGAGATCACGAAGTGATCATGTACAGCGCCATCGTCTATCGTTTCTAGGGCGGGGCGTGGTGATGCTGAAACCTCTACTTCCTTTTTTCGCGATCACGTTCGGCCTTGCTTGGGGAATGATCCTGCTGCTGATCCTCTGCGCGGATTCGCTCCGGCCGATCTTCGGGGCGCCAGGCGCCGGTCACCCGATGTTCATCCTGGCGGTATACGCTCCTGCGATTGCCGCCTGCGTGCTCGTCCTGAACGAAGCAGGGACGGCTGGGTTGTACCGCTATCTTTCCCGACTCTTCCTGTGGAGGGTACATTGGGGGTGGTACGCCTTTCTGCTCATCGGCGTTCCAGCACTCTACTTCTTGGGCGCGGTTCTCAAGGGCAACCTGCATACCGTAGTG
The DNA here is from genome assembly GCA_965230005.1 of Pseudomonadales bacterium. Classification (GTDB taxonomy): domain Bacteria; phylum Pseudomonadota; class Gammaproteobacteria; order Pseudomonadales; family Azotimanducaceae; genus SZUA-309. The sequence continues at coordinate 1,730,302 of OZ245934.1, read as the reverse complement.
GAACCCTTCGCGGACCTGCCTGGGCTGCTTGGAGCTTTGCTGTTTATGCTGGTTCTGGGTCCGATTGAGGAAATTGGTTGGCGTGGCTTCGCGCTGCCGATTCTCCAGAGACGGCTCGCGCCTCTGTGGGCAGGGGCCCTGCTGGGCACGATCTGGGGACTCTGGCACCTCCCCGCGTTCTACCTAGGCGGTGCACCGCAATCCGCCTGGCCGTTCCTGCCTTTTCTGCTTGGCGCAATAGCACTTGGGATCATTGTGACCCCGTTATTTAACGCCTCTGGCGGTAGCATTCTACTCCCGCTGTTGTTGCACTGGCAGCTCAACAATCCGATGTTTCCAGACGCAGCGCCTCAGGATACGCTCTTCTTTCTTTTTGCGGCGTTGCTCGTCGTGCTTGTGAATCGTCAGGAGATGTTCAGCCGCGAGAAGGCTTACACAGAGGTTGTGCCCGCTGCTCCTTCTGCGTTTCCAACTCCTACTAATCGCCGTGAACGATTGCGAAGGTAGCCATACAGTTTATGACGACCGATATTGGCCGAATCCAGGCTCAAGGCAGTGATGTCTGGTTTCTGAAACCAGTCAGATTGTGCGGACGCACCAATCGGGCGAGTTCCGACCCACTGCTGCCATTCGTGAACCCGACGTTCTGGTGCCTAGCACCAGATGGCTGATGGGAGCTTTGCCCGGTAAGCGGACTGTTGCGGTGCACACCCGCGAACTCGGAGATATCGCCACCTCTGGGCGTCGAATTACTTTACAGATTTTAAGCGATAATGGGGAAAGTGTTGGATTTCTTTACTAGTGTCGCCATTGAACGAGGGTAACTCATCGAATTTGTATGGCAAAATTTGTGGCATGCTGTTTGCTGGCTATTTAGCAAAACTGTTTAAGGAAGCGACGTGAAAAACCGATTCATTTCCCAGATCGCGCTCTTGGCTGCGGCTCTGCTGTTCAGCGTCTCCGCAGCTGCTGGCGTTATCTTGTCACCCACGTCGGTTACCCAGAACACGCTTGGTACATTCTCAACGGTTCCCGCGAATAGCATAGACTTCACACACGATGGTTCGGGCCTTCCGGCATTCACCAGTGGCGTCACGGACTTCACCACATACATCGGATCCAATCCAACCCACGACGGTTTTGCAGTTGGCAATGCGTGGGCCTCGGCTAGCGGCGTGCTCACGGGTATCATCGATTACGACCTCGGAATGTCGTACAGTATCGGCCAGGTTGCCTTGTGGAATCAGGGTCGGAACACGAACCAGGGCATAAATAGTTTTGACATATTAACGTCCGACAACGTTGCCTTTATCGGCGCAGTGAACGTTGGTTCGTTCAATGCTGCCGATATTCAGTTTGCGCAAGCATTCGCACTTACGTCGTCAGTCGGTCGATTCGTAAGACTTCAGATTAACTCGAACCATGGCTCCTTAAGCACCACGACGCTTGGCGAGATTGCTTTCGATGTAACGGCCGTGGCCGTCCCAGAACCTAGTACGCTTACCCTACTAGGGTTTGGGTTGCTTGGCCTAGCCTTCGCCCGCCGCAGAGCAGCGTAACCCAATTCTCGGATTAAAAAACCCGGCCAAGCGCCGGGTTTTTTGTGTCCGCTATACGGTTGTTGCCGACCGTTGAACATTGGTGAGTTTCTATCAACACGAATGACGCTTTGTGGCCGGAATCAGCCTTGATCCGTCGATGTCCGCTTTCTAAAAGCAGTCATTCTGTGCGACTGCACCAATCCGGCTAGTTCCGACCCATACCGGTCAGATCACGTCACCGCTGTAACTTCTGCTTCCGACTGTGGGTTCAGTCGATGAACGCAACATCTATGCTCCAGTGATGGAGAGGAGGATGTTGAATGAAGTATCGACCAAGGAACCGATACACGGAAGCGGACAGAGTGCTGATGTGGGATCGCTGGCAGAAAGGCGACTCTCTGGCTTCGATAGCGCGTCTCTTTGACAGAGAACACTCATCGATAGAGCGGATCATTCGAGAGACGGGTGGGATCAGACCGCCAGAGAGAAAGCGTTCCCAGCTTTCACTTAGCCTCTCCGAACGAGAAGAGATCTCTCGTGGCGTAGCAACCGGGTGTTCGATCCGATCGATCGCCAGGTCGCTTGGACGATCCCCCTCGACCATCTCCCGAGAACTCTCTCGCAACGGAGGCCGTCGGCGGTATCGGGCAACTAAGGCTGACCAAGCCGCTTGGCAGAGATCCCGTCGCCCAAAGCGCTGCAAGCTGGCAGTCAATCGAGCGCTGAGCTATCGAGTCGCTCGGAAGCTCCAACAGCAGTGGTCGCCGGAGCAGATCGCTGGTTGGTTAAAGCGCACCTACCCGGACGACGAGAATGCTCGGGTGTCACACGAAACTATTTACCGAACGCTGTTCGTTCAAGCCCGTGGCGCCTTGAAAAAGGAACTGCTTCAGCACCTTAGAAGCAAACGAACCATGCGTCGTTCACGGCATAAGACACTGAAAGGTGAAGGTCTGGGGCAGATCACAGATACCGTATCGATCCGTGAGAGACCAGCTTCTGTAGAAGACCGGGCTGTCCCTGGCCATTGGGAAGGTGACCTGATCTTTGGCTCAAAGGGCAGTCAGATCGCCACGCTGGTAGAACGTCAGACGCGCTACGTGATGCTGGCAAAGGTGAACGGCAAGGACACGGAGACTGTGATCAATGCACTGATCAAGCAGGCGCACCAGTTGCCAAAGGAGCTGTACAAGTCGCTCACCTGGGATCGCGGTTCGGAGATGGCGGACCACAAGCGCTTCACCTTAGCGACCGACATCCAAGTGTACTTCTGTGATCCCCAGAGCCCTTGGCAGCGGGGGTCTAACGAGAACACCAATCGGCTGCTCAGGCAGTACTTCCCCAAGGGTACGGATCTATCGGTACACTCTCAGGCGAAGCTCAATGCAGTTGCTCGACAACTCAATGAGCGACCCAGGAAGACGCTCGACTATGCAACGCCAGCTGAATGTTTTAACCAGTGTGTTGCGTCGACCGACCGAACCCACAACCCAAAGCGGACAATCCGTCACGCCGCGATCTGCGATTGCTTTGCTAAGGTTTCGTAGTTCCGAAGCGGGGCTGGAGAGAGCTCAGTGTCGTATCTGACTATGTACTCCAATCCAGCTATCGCCCTGATGGCGGGAGTCGCGTTGGTGATTGTCGGAATGGAGTTGTGGGTCGCCATTCGTATCAACCGGACTCCGTTCCGCTCGTTGCCTTTTTGGGTCCTGTTTACTAAAGACGAGCGTATACCGGCGGTAGTGAAATGGTCCTACGCTTTCTTGCAAGTGGTCTTTCTCGCGCTCTTCGCGGCATTCGTATTCGCCCACCAGCCCCAAGCATGACAGTTTCTTGCGAAAAGCCGACTTAATCACGGTGTCTGAGGGCATTCAGGAATGAAACATAGACGAGCCAGGCTTGGGGTAGCTCTACTCGTTTACTATTCTGGGCTCGCGAGCCCATTCATTGTCATGAACTGGAATTCAACTGGGCACTCAGGCTTCAAGGTTGTTTTGTGGACACTTACAACCATCTTGGCGATATACATACCTATCGGGATGTATGTCAGAGACATGGTGCAAACCCAGCTCATTCCCGCGTCGGATCGCCGATTTTGGTACGTGTTCCTCTTCTTCGTATCATTCGTTTCGATGCCCCTCTACTTCCTCCGCTGGGGCCTCGTGGTGCCTGAGTCCTTTAGGAACGATGCTTGATAGGGTGTCCACTATAGGCCGCCACCCGCCGCTCATCGTGGAAGCGCGAGGCGGCTTCCGACCCACATGAGACGTTTTGGTTCTCAATAGCGGTATGCTAAACGGCAGTGGGATTGGATGATCGATGTTTGAAACACAGTACGAATTTGTTGGTTCCCTGAACCAAGCAGTAGATGGCAGCAATCCTCAAGGGGCGGTGGAAGAGCTACTTCGGGAAGCGCTGTCCCATTGGCAGGGACCGCCAACTTGGATAGGACCACCAAAGGTCGCTGAAATTTCAGTGCTTCACTCGAATGAGCAAGTAACGGTCATGAACATCGTGTGGCCGCCGCATCAGATCACTGAACCCCATAATCACAATATGTGGGCGACCATTGCGCTGTACGAAGGAAGAGAGAACAACATTTTCTGGTCCCGAAAAAGAGATTCCATCGTTCCTGTTGGGGCGGAGACGATCTGCTCGGGTGAGGTATTCTCCTTAGACACCGACGCTATCCACTCTGTCCACAACCCGCTGGGAAAGTACACGGCTGCAATACATGTGTACGGGGGTGACTTCATGGCCACGCCTCGAAGCGAATGGGACCCGGAGCATTTGATAGAAAGGCCCCGAGATGTAGAAGCGGCGCAACGGGCTTTTGCAAAAGCTGATAGCTCTGACTGACCCTGTCGAGTGGCTGGTTGCAGCCGAATCCAGCACTTTTTCAGCCTACTACCGGATGTCCGCTATCGGAGAGCAGACATTTCCGAAAACTTCCGGGTTCGACCCAGGTATGTCGCTCGGTGTAGCTTCACTTTTTAGTTAGTCTGGTGGAGATTACTGTCGATCGGCGCGAACTGCATTGCAGGACCCGTAGGGCTTCCGTAGGTTATCAGAATTGGTTGATGGAGGGTCGGAGGGGGTAGCAGCGTGGGCTATCCTGCCCGACCGCGAACACCACCCGGGCAGGAATTTATAAACAAATATCGTGCCCGAACCCACGCGGTATGCCGTTAAACCGGAGGTTCACGTTGCCGAAGCGTAGGCTAATCCTCTATGTATCTGCGGGGCCTTAATTCTTCTCGAGAGGCCAAGCGCGACAAGTCCAAAACCTAATAGTCCCAGTGTGCTTGGTTCGGGAACTGCAGTAGGCCGGACGGTCAAAGACTCACCGCTAACATGAACGGCCGTTAGGAAAGCATCTGTTATCGTCAAGGTGCCTGCGGACACAGCAATACTCCAAGAGTAATAAAGGCCTAACCCTAATGGTGAGAACACAGAAACACCTGCACCAGTAGGGCCGTCGACACCAGGACTGAAACTTGTGGCAATTAACGCGCCACTAGCGTCTAGTCCTTCAAAGAATTGGTATTCAGTATCCGCCGAATCTGCCGTCGCGTTTATGGTTGAACTCACCGAAGTCAAATCTAATGGATCGATACCAAGATCCGACAAATCAAAGTTGAGTATTGCTGTTTCGCCTGCGGAGATTGTGATCGGTAGAGCTTGTAGTGTCGGGCTGGCGAGTAGCATTGCTAAGATTATTATTTTTCTCACGTTGATCATCCAAAATTTGCCTACAGTATGAAAGATGCAGCAAATATCGAGCCAGAAAAAGATTTACCAAAATTCAGAAAGATAGAACGATCTCAATTGCCATTTGTAAAAATTATTTACACAATCTGTGTGCGTGGACCTATACCTGTAAAGATTTTATACACGTAGGCGTGGTTGCGCGTCCCCTCAATGTTTGGGACGTTCGGGCGCCAGAATCACCGGGGAGCCTGTCCGGCCACGGCAAATCCGTTTATGGAGTGGCAGCTTCTGGCCGGATTCAGTCCTAATCCGTAGATGTCTGGTTTCTGAAAGCGGTCAGACTGTGCTGGTGCAACTGTCCGGCTAACTCCGACCCAAATCGGTTAGTGCTCGAGACTATTGGGCGCGCCCGCGAACTGGTTCGTTGTGCCTTCACAAGGAATCCAAGACTGCTCGGAGATAACGTCGTCGGCAATCTCCGCGAGTGCAGGTGGCAATCCTGAACCGTGGTATTCGCGTCTGATGATCTCCGGGCCTGGCCACTCTTGTAGGTACCATGTCGCGTCGGGCTTCCATTCAGCGTCCTCTTGTCCAGCGATGGAAGCTAACCTCCATAAACGATGTGCGAAGGAGAGTGGTAGCTCGCTTACGGTCCGAAAGGCATAGACTTCTTCAGGCGCAAGGCTTGCCGGATCTGAGCAACCTTTGACCCATATCGCTGCAAGATTCACTTCGCCGAGCTTGGCCACGTTGGCAGCGATCTCAACATCGTAGTGAGACGCCACCCGGTCGATCCGCGCAATTGTGTTTGCCTGCCGTAGTTCGTAGTACACCAATCCAAGTCCGCCGATTACGGAGATTAGCGTGACGACCTGCGTCCATATCTGAACCTGATGCTGTAATTTTGGACTCGATGGGTCTTCCATTCCTCGATTCCATGGGAGCTTATCCTGATTAGGATGGCGAACCTGAGCGGAAAGGCAACTGGCCGGATTCAACCCTGAGTCGTGGATTGCGCAGCCGCATCGTTCAGGCGAGTTCCGACCCAGAGCTGACGTTCATGGTCCCTTTCCTGTTATCGAGTGTAACGACCGCCTAAACTGTTTTTCTCGCTCTCAAAGGAGATCCCTTAGTGGCAAATGGGTCAACGCTTAGAACATTGGCCGAGTTCATTGGCGGAATGAGCATCGTGGTCTCACTCATTTTTGTCGGTCTAGAGCTTCGTCACGCGAACAATGTGGCCGAGGTCGACTCAGTGCTACAGATAAATGCCATGTACGTGGAGGCGCTCACGGCAGCGCACCACGACCCGGAAACAGTTCAGATGATTGCGGAGAACAACAATCGCGAATTGTCCGCAGTACGCGGAGGGTATCGAAATCTGGCGCTGATCAACATTGCTGAAGCCGCTTGGACGAGCTTTGATCGCGGGATCATGGAGGAAGCACACTATCTGTCGTACGTTCAGGACGTATGCCAGTACGTCTTTCCGAACGGGCTTGAAGAACCTGTCCCAATTCCAGATCAAGACATACCATGGGAGCAGCTCAAGCTCACTTTTAATCCGGAATTTGCAGAAGTGGTAGAGAGCAGGTGCTAGGCGGATCTTTTTGGCGGTCGACGGATTCCCGCTTCTAGCCGGATTCCGCCGTGATCCAGCAATCCCTTGGGCGAATTTCGGGAACTTCCGTCCCCGTCCCTTCCCGAAGTTTCTTCTACTAAGGCGTAGTTACCATGAAGCGTGATTCTATCAAGGCCGAACGCCTAAGCGCCTCGACCTCATTTCCAAAGGCGTCATCGGCAAAAAGATCGATGAAAATCTGGAAGCTAGGGTAGCGGACTAAAGCTATGACATCCCACTTCTCGTCTGCCACGAACTCTCCCGTAACTGACCCGCTATACACGATCTCCACCCCTAGCCTGTCGAATTCCGGACCGATCAGAGTGGACATCGATTCACTGAAGCTTTCGCGATCTTCTGGAGTCTTGAACCGATAAAGATTCAACATGACAACTGGTCCTTCAGGAGGTGTCATCTCTCTGAGCCGGGCCACATCGACATCAACAAGTTCCACGATTCCTCCTGACGATTCTCCGTCTCTCAGGAAATAGTGATGCCGCAAACATTCATTAGCAACTTCCAGTTCAGCTCACCATTATTTCGACAGGAATGGGTCGAAGACGAAAGTGGCAAAATGTCTCTTGTTGGCCGTAGCCAGCCCAATCCGGCCATGTCTGTTTTCTGAAAGCAGTGAGATTGTGCGGGTGCATCAGTCAGGCAAGTCTCGACCCAGAACCAACATTAGCAGCATTCAGTTTAGGCAAACTCTGGCAAGCAATCCGGCCGGCATGTTCAAGTAACGCCTGTTCTCACATTCCTCACTTCAGGGTGTCATTCCCGAACTCACTTGGATAAAGGCCGTAACCTTCATTTGCTTGGATCGTTCTCTCAACATAGTCTCGAAACGATTTCGAATACCAGTGTTTTCGATTGTTCCATGCGGCAACGACACCTGGGTGCATCGTGATGTCGGCGACCATCGCGCTCTGACCTTCCCATTGTTCGTCATCGATATCCCCGTCTTCATGAGAAAGAAAGAAACCCTCAGAGATACGAAAAATCCGGCCAACCACGGATGAAAACTGAGCCTTCTCGGCCAAGCTAAGTGCTTCAAAATCGAACATTCCTCTTGTCCAGACGTCAGCTACCTCTGGCTGCGTTTGCGTTTCCAAAGCGCTCAACCAATTTTCCGTCAGGCTATCGATGGTTGATTTCCGCTGTTGCTTAATCTGGGCTTTGATCTGAGTGGCGAGATAGATCAATGAAGCGAACACAGCAATTGCGCCGAGTATTTCACCGACTGCACCAATTGCTTCCCAGTTCATCAGCGCAATCCCATCACGCCCAACACGCGGAGTTTGGCCGCCACTGGAGGCAGCGAAATGCAAGAGGAGTGGCGATGACGGAAACATCCTGAAGAGTGGTTGTTTGCCCAAAGTTTAATGGGGAATCCGTCCTCTCGCTATTGGCCGAAGTCACTCCCGCTCCGGCAATGTCTGCTTTCTAAGGACGGTCACTGCGTGCGGCTGCATCAAATCGGCAAGGATCGACCCGTTGCGGACGCTGACGCACGTTTACTCAGCTTCGAGCCTGGTCCTCGAGCTCAATGCTGCCCCTGGATTGCAATGCGCGGGCGATCCAGTCATGTCGATTGCTGGTGTCAATGTTAGGCGTGGCGAGAGTTTCATCGATTTTTGGAATCTGGGCGTCCACATACGCCTGAAACTCCGGCGTATATAGATGCCGATTGGCTTCCCAATAGAGCTTGGAATCTGCAAACAGGAACAATGTGGCCACCCTGAACTTCAACGTCGCGTTGAATGATTTAGGCAGCGCGCCATCCGCGATCTCGTAGTGCAGCATCTCAAGGTGGCTTAACATCGAAAGCCAGTACCAGCTCAACATTCTTGCGTCTGTGGCAGATTTACCATCCGCTCCAATGTTCGAAGAGACCCGCAGAAAATTAGGGTCAAGATTGAGTTTCATATCGCGATTGAGCGCCTCGAGCACGTGGAATCTTGACTGTGATCTGATCGAGATCGTGTTCTGTCGGACTTGGAATATCAGGTAGATTAGGGTGAACAGGACAACGATGGACCCAATAAACTCCCCCAGCGATCCGAGTTCGGAGATTGTCATCGATTCGGCCTCCAGCCCCATTCTGCTTGATTGTACCTGGAGCGGCGCGCCTACCAATTCGATTTCCCAGTGACCGATTGTGGCCGCAGTCAGCCCTGTTCTCCCAATGTCTGCTTTCCGAAACCTGCCAGATTGTGCGGGCGTAACAATCAGACTAGTTCCGACCCAATTGAGTCTTTCCGGCTCAAGTTGAAATGAGGTAACTTCTGACAAAACAGGGATAAACATTTAGTGATCGAAAGACTGAATTCAGGGCTACAGCTAGCTGCGAGCATTGGAATCTTGCTCGGACTATTGCTGGTCGGTGTGCAGATCCAGCAAGCAACGGACATTGCTTCAGCCCAAATGCAAGCGGCCTCTTTTGATTCGACGATCCAGGCGAACGATATAGTCATCGGTGAAGGTTTTGCTCAATCCTGGGCTAAAGCACGGAAGAACTCTGAAGAACTGACTGAGGTCGACCATGTTGTTGTCCAGGCATTTCTAACAAGAGAATGGCTAAACAACGTTAGAACTGAGCGATCACGCAAAGCTGGTTTTGGAGACGAATCCTGGGACAGTACAGTGAGTGTGGACAAGTGGGTATTCGGTTACCTAGGCAACGAAACGGCGCTTCGTTGGTGGCGCTCACGGTCTGAAAGCCTGAAGTCCATGGCTCCAGAACTAGACCGACGCATAGACATTGCACTTGAGGCACAGGGAGACAAACACCATCTCTTTCATATTCGACAAATCCAACATCGCGCATCGGTTCCAATGTATTCGCAAAAAGTTCACGAGAACTGATTACTGAGGGCGGTGGGAAGCTGATGGCCGTCCGTTGTTGGCCAGGCCGGTGGTTGCCGCTACCAAGTTCCCGAATCCACCGAAAAAGCAGACATCTCGCTGCGCCGCAACAAATCGGCGACCAACGACCCGGAGCGGTCACTTGGAAAACTCAGTGTAGAGTCTCCTTATGACAACAGAAGCCTCGCTCGATTCGGTTCGTGACTACTATGCTGAGTTTGGAGAACGGGAGTGGGATCGTCTTGCTAGTTCGGGAGACGGGGCTATCGAGTACGCGATCACCTGCCGGGCACTCGAAAGGCACCTGCCTCAATCCGGCCGAGTTTTAGATATAGGTGGCGGGCCAGGCCGGTATGCGATCTGGCTAGCCGAGCGTGGCTACCAGGTTGTATTGGCTGATCTCTCGCCTGAGTTGATAGACATTGCAAAGACGAAGGTACAGGAAACCAAGCTTGGTTCGGCATTTGAGTCCATGTGCGTCGCCGATGCTCGCGATCTGAGCGAGTTCGATGACGATTCGTTTGATGCCGTATTGTCTCTCGGCCCTTTCTATCATCTAACGGAAGTTAGTGATCGTGAGAAAGCAGCGACAGAACTGGTGCGCGTACTCAAGCCTCGATCTCCAGCATTCGTAGCACTAATGCCCACCTATTCCCTGTTGAGAAGGACAATCGCGATACCCAACGAGAGAGCGCACATACTGCAAGAGGACTGGCTTGATGCGCTATCAAAGCACGGAGTTTTCTCCAACAGCCAGCCAGGACGCTTCAATCACGGCTTCGGAATCCACCCTACGAGGGTTGCACCGTTCTTTCAGGAATTTGGATTTGAACTGGTTGATTTGCTGGGCTTACAGAGCCTTAGCATTGGAATTCAACGGGAGTTGGCGGATATCGCCGGAGACAATCCAGTGCTCTTCGAAAAGACTCTCGATTTGCTAGAGAGCGCGGCTTCAGATCCGAGCATTCACGGACTATGCAGCCACCTCCTATACATTGGAATAAAGAAGAACTGAGAATCGACTCTTGGTTGGGAGTCGACGATCTCTAACGACCCATTTTGTCCGTTATAAAGACGAACAAACTAGTGACCGCAATAGCTAAGCCTAGTGGTCGACTGAGCAAGAGGTGTAATGAAGATTCTGGTTATTGGGTCCGGCGGTCGAGAACACGCACTAGTTTGGAAGCTAGCGCAGTCTACGCACGCAACGCAGATCTGGTGCGCTCCCGGAAATCCGGGAATCAGCACAGAAACACTCTCCAGCAATGGTAGCCCCGCTGAGTGCGTGGCCATTTCTGCCGAGGATTTCCAAGGTTTGTTGAATTTCGCTACGGAAGCGAACCCCGATCTAACTGTGGTTGGACCGGATAATCCCTTGGCTGCCGGGATTGTAGACGCATTTCAGGAGAGAGGATTCAAGATCTGGGGGCCCACGAAAAAAGCGGCCCGCTTCGAAGGATCTAAGGCATTCGCGCAAGCGTTCATGGACAAATATGGAATACCGACCGCGAAATCCGGTGTATTCAACGATGCTAGTGAAGCTAAAGCATTTGCCCGCGACCTTCACGGTAGATGTGCTGTAAAGGCTGATGGACTGGCTCTCGGAAAAGGTGTGCTGATCTGTACTTCTGTGGATGAATCGGACACGGCGATAGACGAGGTGCTCATCGAGAAGGCATTCGGGGATGCAGGTAGGGAGGTCGTGATCCAGGAACTGCTGGAAGGCCCAGAGGTTTCCCTCCATGCCATCTGCGATGGAAAGACAGCAAAGCTATTCCCGGTATCACAGGATCACAAGCGAGCTTACGACGGGGACAAAGGTCTTAACACCGGCGGCATGGGAGCCTACGCTCCGGTTCCGTTCGTGGACGATTCACTCTACAGCGAGATGGTGTCCACAGTACTGGATCGATGGTTGGCTGGTTGTGCGGACGAAGACATCGACTTTCGCGGCCTGCTGTATCCAGGAATGATGCTCACCGAAACCGGTCCTAAGGTCATCGAGTTCAACGCCAGATTTGGCGATCCGGAGACTCAGATCTATCTGCCACTGCTCAAAACGGATCTGCTGGATCTGCTAATCGCCAGCGTTGACGGAAAGCTGGGTAGTATTGAGTTAGAGTGGTCTTCAGAGACTGCTGTTTGCGTAGTAATGGCTTCCGGGGGCTATCCACAGTCCTATGAGACGGGAAAACCTATCGAAGGGCTTGATGATGCGAAGGAACTACCTGGAGTTAAAGTCTTTCACGCGGGAACCCGCTTCGACGGAACCACTGTCGTCACCAATGGCGGCCGTGTTCTAAATGTCACAGCGGTAGGCCCGGACATAGAGGCTGCTAGAACAACTGTGTATGAGGCTATCAAACGGATTCGTTTCGAAGGGGCCCACTTTAGAACCGATATCGCAAGCCAAGCACTAGTTTGATGCCCGCTATGGGTCGGAGTTGGCCAGATTGATGCGCATGCAAAATCTGACTGTTTTGAGAAAGCAGATATCGCCGGATCAGGACTAAGTCCGGTGATAGCGATCACTTCAAATTCTTGAACATCTCATGGCGGGCATACCCGAATCCCAGTGATTCGTAGAAGGCGATCGCGTTGGCGTTGTTGGCCCATACGTTAAACTCGATTCGATCTAGTTGGCGTTCCTTCGCCCAATTCTCAATTGCCTGCATCAACATTCGACCTAGACCAAGATTACGGCTTGTCTCCCTGGTGCAGATCTCAAATATGAACCCGACACGCATTTCAATTGCCTGTCCACCTGCGTGCTTTCGCTCTGCAAGCCATGCAGCTGCATGGAGTTCGGTTTCATAAAATACGACCAGGATGTCTTGCTCCGGGTCATCTAAAACGCTCTTGTAACTCGTTTGATCTTGGTACTCAGTAACTCGCTGGATCAGCTCTGGTTCGATCGCAACGTGGTGTGCGTTCAGCTCTAACCACAGGCGATTTACCTCTTCGTAGTCGCGAACTTCCGTAAATCGTACTTGGTATGACATCGAGCCGATGATAGCAGTCTGTGTATCTTTACTTCCGTTCAAAGACTGTCTAATTCCGGCCAGGGGCGGCCAGCCGGAGTCGCAAACTCACAGTCTCTGACCGCCCAGAACACGTAGCTGAGCCCACCAATGAACAGGCTCCCAATCGATTTACATCGTTACCCAGACTCGAAGTTCTCCTACAGGCATGAATCCGAATCCTGTTAGAAACTCGACCTGCCTTTCCCTTCCATATCCAACAATGGCGAGCTCGTATCGATCACTAAGATAGTGAACGCACTCTAGTACTTCTCTCGGACTTCCGAATGCGTTTGTTATCCCGATTACATCGCCGCTTCTGTTCGCCACCAGACCAGCACTTATGCGTGAATCCCTCTTGACGTAGAGAAACTCAACCTCGTCGTTTTGTAACATCCTGGGCAGAAACACCGGTCGACCGTTTGGAGTCTCGCCCCAAGCTTCAATCCAGTTCTCCAACTCTGACTCTAATCGCACTGTATGCACAGGTGGGGTGCGTCCGGTGTTAATGCGGGCGGGCCAAGGTTGATCGGAGGGGCGTACGAACCATTCAGCGTCAAACAGGATGCTAAATCCGCGCTCGATTAGGTCGATCGATCTATGGCTATCTTTGATGGCCCACGGACGCACTATGGTGGAATCAACTTCGCTTATCAGATGCTCGTGGCTATCGAGTGGATTCAGCGTAATCAAGTTCGAGTAGAAAGGCGGTACCTTCTCTCTACACATCCAGGCACCCTTTAGGCGCTCAACAGTTAAGCCATGGGCGGACATCACAGCGTCATACCAGTGCACGCTATTGGAAATGGCCGCCGTTAGCGATTCTTCATCCATAGCGATAGAGCGTATCAAAGTCGGGACTGATCAAGTTGACGATTTTCGACCGATGGCAGCCTTCAAAGTAGACAGACGTCAGCCGATTTCAGCTAGTGCGGGGTGACTCGGCTATGAGCAGCCGTTGGCATTAGAGTGCCGCCAATCGTAGGATGAATTCGAAAAAGCACTTAAGGGGAGCACTATGTTAGGGAGCCCGCTGACTTATGTCCGGCGGCAACTCAATCAAGTAGGCCTCTACTTTTTTCTAGCACTAGCCGTAGCTGTTGCGGGCTTCTGGCCGAGTTTCTTCGCCGTCATTGGGACGACTAAACCCGCACTCATGGTTCATGGAACTTCGGCAACTATCTGGATGTTCCTGCCGATCGCCCAGTTCTATCTGATCAGAACAGGCAAACGACAACAGCACCGCGTGATTGGCTACTGTTCCCTCCTGCTAGCCGGCGTTGTTGTCATTAGCGGACTACACGTTTTGCAACTGCATGCGTTGAAGAATCTCGAGAACTTCGACGTCGTTCGCTTCAAATTTGTTTGGTTAGACCTCACAGGACTGGCCCTTTTCTCCGGAGCTTTAGGACTCGCAATTCTGAGCGCTCGCAGAAGAGACCTCGGCCTTCACGTTCGATTACTAGCTTGTACGGCACTTATCCCGCTCGAGGCTGCAATTGAGCGCTTATTCGTAAATCTACTGCCCGATTTGGTGCCCGACTTCGATACGGCACTATTCGTCACGCTATTCGTTATGGAGGCTATCTGTCTAACGATCATCTTGGCGGAATGGAGTCGTGACCGCATACGCTGGCCCGTACCCGCGTTACTCTGCTACTACGTGTTCATGCACTTTACTGTGGATCCGGTAGCTACAAACCCAGCGTTCCAAAGTTTCAGCATGTGGTTTGCGACTATTGGCAGCCCGGCACCTTTGCCATAGATATGGTTTTCATGTTCAACGCTGAGCTCGCAGCTTTAGCAAACTAGCAGCGCCTGATTTGGGTCGATCTGGAGCGTTGGTACCAACTAAACCGCTACGACTGCTCACGGGCTATGCAGAAACTGGCCAAGTTTGTCTGAATTAGACGCGAGTCGGCTAAACGCGCTATCTAGAGCAACTAATTCTGATTAGAACGTCCGATGGTCAAGCTAATGATAAATAGTATTCCGCAATAGACGAACAATCCTATCAGACCAAAAAACATGACAGAGAACGCATACTCTGTGACGAGTCCTACGGTGTTGGCAAACTGTGAGCAAAACAAGATACCGGTGTAAACCATAAGCGAAGAATTCATCCGATTCGCCATTTCTTCCGATAGTATCCGTGCTTTTCGTCGGTAGCTCAGAAGAAGCGGTAATACCACAAGATATGTCACTACAAGGATACCGCTACCGGCTCTCCATACGGCAGTTTCTGCGATCCCGGCTTCAATCAACGGGTTTGGTATGACTGCAACCACAATCCCGATGAATGAGAGACCAACAATGAGTAGAACTCGAAACAGAAAATATTCAGAGGGGTTAGATCTCAAAACGAGGGAGATGCCTGAAAATCCTGCTAAGCCGATAAACACCTCGGCAAGCGTCGCTAAACCATCTGTTTCCACTCAGATTCCCTCTAAACAGATACACGATCACTTTACCAACTTTGGGACTGCTTGAACCGTTCGATGAAGTCAAAGGTATCGGTTCGTGCTGCTCCTTCTGTTCGGCACTGCTGCTGGCAACGGTGCAGCCTGAGTAGATCTAAGCCTTGAATGAGACCCTCCGGCGTCAGTGCCGGTTGTAATCCCACCTTTCGCCTTCTACCCCTTCGCCGAGAAGTCTAGCTTTGGCCGGATTCAGTCCTAATCCGTAGATGTCTGGTTTCTGAAAGCGGTCAGACTGTGCTGGTGCAACTGTCCGGCTAACTCCGACCCAAATCGGTTAGTACTCAAGACTATTGGGCGCGCCCGCGAACTGGTTCGTTGTACCTTCACAAGGAATCCAAGACTGCTCGGAGATAACGTCGTCGGCAATCTCCGCGAGTGCAGGCGGCAATCCTGAACCGCGGTATTCGCGTCTGATGATCTCCGGGCCTAGCCACTCTTGTAGGTACCACTTCGCGTCGGGCTTCCATTCAGCGTCCTCTTGTCCAGCGATGGAAGCTAACCTCCATAGACGATGTGCGAAGGAGAGTGGTAGCTCGCTTACGGTCCGAAAGGCATAGACTTCTTCAGGCGCAAGGCTTGCCGGATCTGAGCAACCTTTGACCCATATTGCTGCAAGATTCACTTCGCCGAGCTTGGCCACGTTGGCAGCGATCTCAACATCGTAGTGAGACGCCACCCGGTCGATCCGCGCAATTGTGTTTGCCTGCCGTAGTTCGTAGTACACCAATCCAAGTCCGCCGATTACGGAGATTAGCGTGACGACCTGCGTCCATATCTGAACCTGATGCTGTAATTTTGGACTCGATGGGTCTTCCATTCCTCGATTCCATGGGAGCTTATCCTGATTAGGATGGCGAACCTGAGCGGAAAGGCAACTGGCCGGATTCAACCCTGAGTCGTGGATTGCGCAGCCGCATCGTTCAGGCGAGTTCCGACCCAGAGCTGACGTTCATGGTCCCTTTCCTGTTATCGAGTGTAACGACCGCCTAAACTGTTTTTCTCGCTCTCAAAGGAGATCCCTTAGTGGCAAATGGGTCAACGCTTAGAACATTGGCCGAGTTCATTGGCGGAATGAGCATCGTGGTCTCACTCATTTTTGTCGGTCTAGAGCTTCGTCACGCGAACAATGTGGCCGAGGTCGACTCAGTGCTACAGATAAATGCCATGTACGTGGAGGCGCTCACGGCAGCGCACCACGACCCGGAAACAGTTCAGATGATTGCGGAGAACAACAATCGCGAATTGTCCGCAGTACGCGGAGGGTATCGAAATCTGGCGCTGATCAACATTGCTGAAGCCGCTTGGACGAGCTTTGATCGCGGGATCATGGAGGAAGCACACTATCTGTCGTACGTTCAGGACGTATGCCAGTACGTCTTTCCGAACGGGCTTGAAGAACCTGTCCCAATTCCAGATCAAGACATACCATGGGAGCAGCTCAAGCTCACTTTTAATCCGGAATTTGCAGAAGTGGTAGAGAGCAGGTGCTAGGCGGATCTTTTTGGCGGTCGACGGATTCCCGCTTCTAGCCGGATTCCGCCGTGATCCAGCAATCCCTTGGGCGAATTTCGGGAACTTCCGTCCCCGTCCCTTCCCGAAGTTTCTTCTACTAAGGCGTAGTTACCATGAAGCGTGATTCTATCAAGGCCGAACGCCTAAGCGCCTCGACCTCATTTCCAAAGGCGTCATCGGCAAAAAGATCGATGAAAATCTGGAAGCTAGGGTAACGGACTAAAGCTATGACATCCCACTTCTCGTCTGCCACGAACTCTCCCGTAACTGACCCGCTATACACGATCTCCACCCCTAGCCTGTCGAATTCTGGACCGATCAGAGTGGACATCGATTCACTGAAGCTTTCGCGATCTTCTGGAGTCTTGAACCGATAAAGATTCAACATGACAACTGGTCCTTCAGGAGGTGTCATCTCTCTGAGCCGGGCCACATCGACATCAACAAGTTCCACGATTCCTCCTGACGATTCTCCGTCTCTCAGGAAATAGTGATGCCGCAAACATTCATTAGCAACTTCCAGTTCAGCTCACCATTATTTCGACAGGAATGGGTCGAAGACGAAAGTGGCAAAATGTCTCTTGTTGGCCGTAGCCAGCCCAATCCGGCCATGTCTGCTTTTTGAAAGCGGTCAGATTTTGCAAGCGCAGTAATCAGGCAACTTTCGACCCACATCCGAAATACTACGTGCTAAAGGGTGTTGGTGTAACTTCGTGCCAGGATTTTCGGCAAGCTGCGGCGAAAAAGACTAACGAGCTACCGCACTATTTCGGCTATGTGAACGGATACATTTCTGCCTACAATCAAATCACTTCGGATACCTTCGATGTCCTTACCTGGCAGCGTACGGATACCCTGTTGCTGATGCTATTAACCCAGTGTGAGCAACAGCCTCAAGTATCGTTTGGTATTGCCGTGAGTGGGCTAGTCAACTTTATGGCGAATGAGAAGATCACAAAAAAAGTAGCAACGGCTGCGATTAGCGGGAACGGAAACAGTCTCGTGTTGTATGAGCCAGTTCTCGAAACAGTACTTGCCAGGTTGGAATCGAAGGGTTATGACACCTCCGATCCGTACGCAGCACTTCTGGCGTTCAGGAACGATGAACAAATTCCAGATACCAAGAATGTTCATCAACTCATTCTGCTCCGACTCTTAAGTGCCAGCGATCCTTAACTGGATTGCAGTTGCTCTTTCAAACTTTCATTTCGGTTGAGTCCAGTAGCTAAGAACGGCCGTTTTTGGCCGGAATTAGCCCTGATCAGGTGATGTCTGCTTTCTGAAAGTGGTCAGAATTTGCTTCTGCACCAATCAGGCGGCCTCCGACCCGAAACGGACATCGAAAACAAAGCAAACCGGTCACCGTTTCGTGTTTGATCATGACTATGTCGCGTTTCGCTATTAAGCCTCACAGTCAGGCCGCTCGATGAGACTAAGCCTTACTAAGGTCGCGGAGTTGCTCGGGATCACCGCTGTTGTAGGCTCACTGATCTTCGTGGGCTATGAGATCCGGTACAACTCTTTGCTGGCACAAGCCAGCACCAACTTGGACCTCACTGAACTCATTCACGAAAAGATGATGTGGGAAGCAGAGCCACAGAACGCAGACATCATGCTACGAGGACGGGCCGACTTTGATAGCCTCAGCGAGGTTGAACGTCATCAGTTCGAGCAGATCGTCTGGGCGTATATAGGTGTCTGGTGGACGGCTTATGACAGCTACGACCGAGGAATGATGGACGACCTTCAGTGGCAGGCATGGAACGGCAGCTTCTGCAAAAATCTCCCGGATCACTATGTTAGAGTATGGAACAACATCGGTGGCCCAACCTTCTTTGCTCCGCCATTCGTCGAGCACTTCAACACTTGCGCAAAGTCGCAAGAGCAGCACCAAGGTGACACCGCACAAGGCGATGAGGCGCAGCTGAACACTCGCTATTAAGACGCGATGGAGTAATTCGGACGTGAATGCCAAAGAGTTGGGCGCGCGGCTCTTTCTTGAATGTTAGAACGACGGAAACATCGGTCTATTGGACCAGCTGTTGCACGAAAATCATGTTTTTCATCTTGCAGAGGGTGACCTCGAAGGTATCACCGCTTACAAGACTTTGATCGGGCCTTATCTCAATGCCCTAAACCCTACATTCGAAATACAGCATGTCATCGGCGAAGGTGATTTCGCAGCAGTTCACTACACAGAAAGTGGTCGCTTCTCGAAAGACTGGGTAACACCTGAGCAGACGTTTGAAGCGACCGGGTTTGAGTACAAGACTTTCGGTGTCGAGTTGATTCGGGCCGAAGCAGGCAAGATCGTCGAGGCTTGGCCGGGACATGAGTCGGCAACTCACTACATTCAAATCGGGCTAACCGAGTGGGTTAGTTAATTCATCGGCAAATTACCTCGTCTCGCCCACTCACGGCTTGACTCAGTTCTGATCCGGTATGGCTGCTTTCTATATACGGTCAGAAGGTTCCGTTGCTTCAATCCGGTTGGCTACGATCTCAATAAGACACTCGCTTCTCTTCTTCCCAAGACGCTAAGCTGATAAGTGGAAATGTGAGGGGAGAGTATGAAATCAGCAACGATCTCGAACTGGATTCAGACGATCACTGGGGTTGGGATTGTTCTTGGTCTAGGGCTGGTCATCTGGGAGCTTCAGCAGAGTCATGAAGCAGCCAGTTCCGAATTGAGCAGCGGCTACTTTGAGTTGCAGAACCAAGGCCTCACCGCAGTTATGGGTGACAATGCAGCGGAAGCAATCGCGAAGTCTTGTGAAAATCCAGAGGCTCTGAACTATGCGGAGCTGGTTGTATTAGAGAATTACTACATTGACCTAATCAATTCGATTGAAAGAACGAAGGTCCTTGCCGATCGAGGTCGATTTTATTCCGATGAAGTTTGGCGTGGTCTAGTTGGCCTCCTAACTCCGATGCTCAGGACTAGTCCGGGAGTGGGCTACTGGAACTCTATTGCACGCAGTTGGGTTGACCCCGAAATTCTCGAGGTTGGAGACGAGTACTTAAAGAAAATTTCGCGTACTTGCACTGAAGAGTACGGGGACTGGATAAAAGAAACAACGAAACACCGCATGCAGTCTTAGATGTCTGATGGCCGGAAGTAGACGTCGTTTCGCAATCTACTCCGGACAAATGGACGAACCTGTAGCCTTGGTCCCGGTCAACAAGAGAACACCATCAGTGAAGCTAGAGACATTCAGCCATTGGGCTCAGATAGGGGCAACAGTCTTTGTAGGAATAGGTCTCTTTCTCGTCGTGTTCGAAATGCGACAAACGCATAACCTCTCCAACACTGAGATGACGAGTGTGGGGCTCAGCGAAATTGTTGAGTTGCATAGATCTATCGGAGGCGAGCAATTTGCACAGAGCATCGCGAAAGCCTGTCTAAGTCCAGAAAAGCTCACTCCTGCGGAGTACGTAGTGCTAGATAACTATTTCGAGGCGCTTTACTGGACAGGAAATCGGGCGGTGTTTGTAAACCAGATTGGTGAGTTTGGCGCTGACAGCGATGCTTTACTCCTGAGGTACTACCAGTCCATTGCAGACTCAAAGTACGGTAGGTGGTGGTTGCAGCGTAAGGCGTCGAGCCCATCACCTACGATACGACGCGACCTGATTGATGAGGCGATTAGGCTTGGAAAAGCTTTGGAGTGCAGCGAGTTCTACAAGGAAATGATGAGCGTAGAGTAAAGCGTTACTTGTCCACTATTGGCCGAATTCGGCTGTCCTAGCGCGATGTCGGCTTTCTGAAAGCTGCTGGATTGTGCGTCTGCACCAATCAGGCTAGTTCCGACCCCTAACAGACATCAAGATGAAGTCGTCGCCTATGGTGCGAAATCCAGATCTACCTCGATTGGATAGGTCCCCGCGGCTGCTGTCATCAGTTCATCGAGTCGCCTAGTCAGTGCTTGGAAGCGCAGTTCATCGCGATAAAGGTCGAAACTGGATACCCACCTTATATTTTGCGCCAACAGATTCCTTTCTGTCTGATCGAAAACGTCCCGGGCCGGGGCGGCGACGCCGTATTCATTCATTTCACTTTCGAGGCACTGATACATGCGGTCTCTAGCGCCGGCAGCGGCCAAGGCCTGCGCGTGGCACCCGTTGCCCTTGTGCTCTGTTATGTCAGCCAGCACGAGATTGAATTCCCTCCAGCGTCCCGATTGCCACCCAGAGAGAAGCGCCTCGGTATTCGGTCGAAACACATCGGCTTGAAACAGTGAAGCGATCTCAGATTCCCGTCCCAGATTGAGGTAGATTTTCGGAAGAGTGCGCGTACACCGTCCGAAGAATTGTCCCTCACGGGCGACGTTCGCCCTCTCCACAGCGGCAAGAGCAGAGGTCCAATCCTTCGTGGTATGAAAGAGCTGCATGTGTAATCCGCAGTTTGCTCTTCCGTTCATCGGGTCAAGGCGCACAGCCATCTTTGCAGCTCGCAACGCGTCATCGAGTTGGCCGGTGTTTGAATACACTAGGAGGTCGATTTGCAGCGATTCTGAACGCTTTCGCGACTCGGGCATCCGTTGAAGGAATTGCAGAGCTGTTTCGTAGTCCCAGTAACGCGTTGCACTGTCATAGGCCAGCGCCGCCAGAGCCGTCTCATTTAAGGGATTCTGCGCGAGAATCGCCGCGTACCTTTTTACGCCGCGGTCGAAGTCCTCCAGATACTCCATGAACGCAATCTGTTCCTGGACGGGCACAAACTCCGGGTCATATTCAGCCGCTAGCAGCAGCATTTCTCGGGCTTCCGCGACTTTGTTCGGTTCCAACGACTCGAGCAACGGGATCGCTCGATTCAGCAGTTCCCATGCCCTGACGTCAGTTGTGGCGTAACGCTGTGCCAGTAGGTCTGCGATGCCATCCTGAATTCCGAGTTCAGTCCGAATTGCCTCGGCGATACCAACAGTGATTTCTTTTTGAATCGCGAGAATGTCCTCTGCTTGTCTATCGTACCCAGCCGACCAGAGGCGAGACCCATCATCGATCCGGACCCATCGGGCAACCACGTTTAACTGATCGTCAACTCGGCGAACGCTCCCTTCGATCACAGTGCCAACATCGAGGATTTCGCCAATGCTGGGTAGATCCGCGCCAGATTGCGCAATCAGGGTTGTAGACCTCCGCGCCGGCACATGGAGGCTGCTGATTCGACTCAGCGACTCGATCAGTTCGTCTGCGATCCCATTGACCAGCCAGCTATGGTCAGCCTCGGGACTCAGATCATCGAAAGGGAGAACGGCGATCGCTGTCAGAGGTGCTGCCGTGCCACTGTCAACCCCGACGGCACTCGTCTCGACCGAAATTCGTGGCCAGAGCCAAAGCGCGGCAACGGCAATGAACATTGCCAAGGCAACGCCGGAGGCGAGCTGAAGGTAGTACTTCGACGACGATGCGACTGGGGTTACGGAAGGCTCAGGATCAGCATGCTCGACTGACAGCGCCTCAATTAACGCCGCCCTGTAGGCCTCGGGCAATAGCTGATGCTTCAGAATCGCCTGCCGGTTATTGAGTATCAGCCGGATACCACCCGGCACCTTCGTTTCCCGAAGATGAACGGCGAGGATTGACCGGCCTTCCTCAATGGCGTGATTGAGTTCACGCCGGCAGTTCTCCGTGGCGACGGAGCTTGGAGTTATGAAATACAGGAACCTTGCGCAACCGCTGATGGCATTGGCAAGTGCATCTGACCACTCGCTCCCCGCCAGAATCCGGGCGTCATACCAGACCTTGACCCCCAACTCCTGAAGCCCACGTATCTCTTCAAAAACGATCTTCTCGTCTCGATGCGAGTAGCTGACAAATACGTACGGTTCCTCGCCTTCATAGGTTGGTGCAGGCTGCTCCAACGTCCTTCTCCCCGGCACTCCATAATCAGTCTACTCCACAGGAGCGAATGTCTTAAATTGGCCGTAGCCAGCCCTAATCCGGCCATGTCTGCTTTCTAAAAGCAGTCAGATTGTGCCGGTGCATCAATCAGGCAAGTCTCGACCCAGAGCGGACTAGAACGGGAAAGCCGGAATGTTTAGCTTGGGGATAGATTCAGAATCCAGTCCATATGCCCTTAGCATTTGAAAGTGTTTGTCGCTGCCCCAGAAATCCGGGAACAGCTTTTCGTCCAAAGCCGGGCCTTGGATCAGGTAGAACGCCAACGGCTCTCCCAAATCAAGTGCTGATGCATAGTGCTGCGATGCTGTGGCAGTCTCTCCTCTAAGCAACGCGACCCAAAACTGCACAAAATACGTCTGACTCTCAATTGCTTCCACCACAGGTGAAAGTGCCAACTCAATGTCGTCGGAATCCTCCTGTACATATGCAAGCAGACCTCTACTGATCGGTTGCCAGATGCTTGGCACGGCGAACCAGTCTGGTGTTGGGCGGCTAGCCTCTTGTTTTGCGGTTTCCAAGTCGCCCTTGAGTAGCGCAATGTGCACAGCACCGCTCGGGTAAGGCACCCCTGCAGCTTCGCAAAGTTCGAGACCTCGACTCGCATCGGATGTTTGGCCGTAGAAGATGTGTGCTGTCATCTTCGGGATCGGACATGTCGCTGCCAGAGGATCTACGGTCGCTTGTCGTTCCAGGATCGCCAACTCCAGATCTGAGCGTCCGATGAGGCGCATCTTCGTGCTGTAGAAAAAGAGTAAGCCCTCGTCGTTAGGAAAACGGCTGACGAGTTTATGGAGTTCGTCGATCGCGGTTTGGATTGGGTAGGTGGGGGAGTTTGCGCGCAGACCCAGCGCCAACGGATGCTCCGGTTCCAGTGCCAAAGCGGCTTTAATGTGCCTGTGTTGAAGTTGGACTAGCTCCTGTAAGTTGCTCGGCTGATTCCACGACTCGGTCCCGTAGACTCTCGCCAGCAGCGCGTGTGCATCTGCGTATGAGCCGTCATGTTCGATCGCCTTCAACAGTGTTTCTTTGGCGAGTTGGAAAGCCTGACGATGGAAGTAGTGGCGTCCTAACAAATATGCGTCGTACGCATTGATGTCGACGGCTCTTCTTTTAGATCTGGAGAACTGTGCGCCCAGCTCTGTCGAGACGGCTTCGGCTATCTCATCCTGAACAGCGAACACGTCCACTAGATCGCGGTCGTAGCGACTGGACCAGACGTCGGCGTTCGAGACCACATCCGTCAACCGAACCGTTACGCGGACCCGATCGCCGTGCATTCTCACGCTGCCATTGACCAGATAGCTGACGTCGAGCGCATTGGCAATCTGCCGCGGATCAACCTCCTGCCCTTTGAAGAAAAAAGAGGATTGTCGCGCGCGGACGACAAGGGTTCCCTGACGCGCCAGCGCGGTCAAAATGTCTTCTGACACGCCGTCGCTGAAGTACTCCTGTGCCGGGTCGTCGCTCATGTTTGCGAAAGGCAGAACAGCTAGTGTGGGCAGCGAGTCCGCGTTCACCTGGATAGGTTGCGCCTTTTCAGACGGACCTCCCGAACTGGACCACCGGATACCACCAGCTATGAGGAGGCAAACAGCAACGATTGCTATTGCAATCGGCCAGCTTCGGCGGGTGGTGATACTCGATGACGGGTCTCCGATGGCATCAACATCAGGCGCCCTGATTTCAAAGGTCTGGGCGAGCTTGCGTTTGTAGTCATCCGCGCCCAGCGCATATTTCATGATCGCCTGAGCCGACCCAAGCGATAACTGCAAGCCGCCCGGTAGCGTCGTAGGTTCCAGATACACAGAGATCAGAGACTTAGTTTTCTCCAGCGCGTACTGAACTTCGTTGCGGCAGTGGCGAGATGAGACTGACGATGGGGATACGAAGTATAGGAAGCGGCTGCAACCATCGATCGCGTCAGCAAGCTCCTGCGTCCACTCGTGGCCAGGTGCGATGCCTTCGTCATAGTAGATGTTGAGGCCGCTATCGCGAAGCGCGATCAGCTCGGGAAACACGATGGCCGCGTCCTCATGTGAGTAACACACAAAGATATACGACTCCTCGCCCCGGTAGGCTGGGAACGGCGTCTCCAACGGTCTCCTCCCATGCATGTCAACCTGAGTCTACTCTCGACCGGGGAATGTCTGAAGTTGGCCTGATTCAGCCCTAACTAGAGGATGTGCCTGCTGAAACCTGTTCTCTCATGCAGGTGCGCTCATCCGACAAGAACGCCACCTTTGCGACGTTTGAACGTCCTGTTGATACTGCTGCCCATCGGCATTCAGGTGAGGAAATACTCGTGACCATTTCAGAACTAGGTTCCCTCGGCGAGTTCATCGCCTCGCTCGCAGTATTGGTAACGCTCGTACTTCTATTGATTCAATTCCGCAGTGCGCGCAAAGAACTCTCAGGACAGGTTACCCGCGAAATCAAGCGCCATAACAACGATACATTCCATCGTCTTACCCAGGACCCTGCTTTGATTGATGTCCATATCAGAGGGCAGCGTGACTATGAGGTGCTCACCGAACAGGAGAAGGTCACGTGGAGCCTTTGGATGTTCACATGGATCAGTCAAACGGAGGACGGTTACGTTGCAAGACGTGACGGTATACCCGGCATGCCATGGGTCGACCGCTACCTTTTTGGCGTTGCATCAGCCCTACGGAGCCCAGGTGGCGCTGTAGTCTGGGCGAGGCTTCGGGGCTTTTTTGAAGAAGATTTTGCTGCGGCGGTCGATGAGAAAATCAGAGAAGAGCCGACAACCTGGTTGCAGGTGCTACTGGACTGAAGAACCGAGGTCGATCCTTGGCTTTTTTTTCGATGAGATGAAACGAGCGCCTTACTCACCTGAGTGAATCCATCGAATGAACCGCCCGGGTTCAGCTCAAGTCGAGTCGCTAGAGACTCTTGAGGCGTTCGTCGCTGTAGAAGGCAAGCATGAGTTGGTCTTTGATGGAAAGGCGAACGCCCTTGCCTGCGCCGGCCGGTCCCACTTCAGCATCGCCGCAGTAGGTGCCGAAGACGCGATCCCAGAAGATGATGTCACACCCGTAGTTCGAATCTGCCTGACGCCGCTCCAGTGCATGGTGGCAATGATGTTGCTGTGCGGTAGCAAAGAACCAGTCCCAGACAGGCATCGATACCATAGGCAGGTTGGCGTGGTTAAACTTTCCGTTCCACATGCCGAAAGCTGCTGAAACGATGAATACTTCGTTGCTGGCCCCCATCAGGGCCAGAGCCATTGGAGTGCCGAGGCCAAGCGCCAGATACTCCAACGGGTGGGTGCGGTTGCCGCGCATGGCGCTCAACTTGGTCAAGTGATGATGCGTCGCATGCATGCGCCACCAGAACAGTGACTCGTGCTGTATCCGATGCAGCCAGTAGTAGAAGAAGCTGGAGGTGAATCGGATAACTAACATAGCCCCAATGAGCCCTAAAACTGTGGTGGGTTGGAACTCAATCTGCAATGGAGACATATCGCGCAGGGCCAGGAAGCCCTCTGAGACAGGTGTCCGATAAAGGTCGGAAATGATAGGGCCCCAAAGCAGGGCCCCGGAAGCCATCCAGAAAACGTCTTCTGCCAGTTCGTCGGGCTTGAGCAGCCAGGACTTTTTCTTGGCCCAAAAGCGCTCGGCGATCAGCAGTAGAGGCGTGGAGGAGATCGCAACGAGCAATGCCCAAATCCGGTAGTACTCTCCACCCCATTCATTGGCCACGATAGCCGCAACGAGCAACACGGAACCGGCGACCAGAAGCGGCTGGGGCAGTGCCCAGAGAATTGCCTTCCTGTCCCAGGTCACTTTACTGCCTTTGGTGATGATCCCTTCTTCGGTACGCACTATGGGCTCACCGGAGGCGCCTACCTCGGACGATGAGCGGTCCACCGAATCAGTAGGCTTAACCATGTCGAGCGGATTTAGGGATTGATCAGACATTGCTGCTGCTCCTGAGATTCCTGACTGGTGCTTCTTAGTTGATGTTTCTTGTTTGCTGCTCGAGGTGAATTGGGACAGCTAGCAGGCCTTTTTGCCGCCGCAGGTCCCAGTGGTTGCCCACTCAACTTCTCCGTCCTCGATCTTTGGGGTGCGTATGTATGTCACCCCAGCCAAGTCGGATTCGTCTGTCATCCACGTCGCAATGATCTGGCCTTCGACGACAGAAATACCGTGAGCTCCTTCTGAGACGAGCACCTCATCAGGTAACCCGGCCGCTCCGCTATTCAAGGAATCTATAGCTACGGTGCTCTCGGACAGCAGAACGGCCTCCATCGCGTCTTCGATAGGCTCGACCAGATCGACCAGTTCGCGGTAACGAAACTCACTATTCAGCTCTTCGTAATCGTCAACGTTTCTCAACAGATAAACGACAGCGAGGACCGCAATGACACCCGCGAATGCGAAGCGGGTCAGCCGCTGCTGCTGATCGGTTTGTGCTTCAACTGCGTCCATCGGATCCTCGATCGCTCAGGACTTCTCGGCTGGTGAATCGCCCGGTTTCTCACCAACGCCGTCACCCAGCCCCAGTGCGCCCAACTGAGCAACACCCCAGGCCATCAATACAACGACGAGCGCACCGATGAGTTTGTTCTTGCCTTCGACTTCCAGGTAGCCCCAGATGGGAACGCAGATTAAAAGCAGAGCAAAGCCCATGACTAACGGGGGGATTTCTCTGCCGCCGATCTTCACAGCGCGCCCGAGCTTTAGCTTCGACAACAGCAGATCAATCTTATCGACCAGATAGTTCCACTTTTCCATAACGGGCTCCGCCTCGTATTGGGGAAATCAAAAGCGCGATGCACCGGATCGGTGCGCCTAAGGGCTCGATATAGCCCCATACACCCAGAAAGCATTGGATTACAGCAGTTGACGCAATTTTTGTGCCTGGCTTGGCTGGTACTAGTAGCTGGGGCTGCCCCATCAGTCTTTCGGCCTGCGTAAATTGGCTCAGATCGTTGTGGCGCCGGTGAATCTCCGCGACGTCGCGTGCGGTCCAGGGCGGCGAAGAGACGCTCGGGAAGCTCGAAGTCATCTGCTCCGGACAGGGGGTTCACCAGAAGCTAAACCAGTGGCGGGGCGCGGAAGTTGCATCCTGATGTACACCTGAAGCGGTGCAGAGACCGCCATTTGCAAGATTGGATTTCAGCTAGATGACAAAACCTCTAACAGTGAAGTGGCTGAGCGGGCTCACAACCGCGGAAAAGGTGGTCTATCCCATGGTCGCGGCAACGCTTGTAGCGTTTGCCTATGGTTTTTATCACAACTCCAGAATCGAACACGCAGTGTCCGCTGCCGTTGATTTGGGGTTGGAGCAGCAGGCAAGTGTTGAAGAATACTTTGATAGCTACGGCGAGATGCCGCAGTCAGGAGCAGAGATCGACCTGAGCTCGTTCACCGCGGAGGGAATTCTCACCGGTATGGACTATCGGGCAGGCGAGTTGGGAGTACCTGCAGCCGACAAACTACGCACCGGAACGCTCAGGGCTCAGGTCAACATGACAGCGTTCGGTGCGCGATTCGAAGATGTTAAATCCGGCTTCCTACTGATTGCGCGAGCCCAGGATGACAACACCATCCAATGGGAATGCGTGGCAGACGAGGTCACAGTAGACGCTTTAGAAAAGCGCTATCTGCCAGAGTCATGTAGCAAAGCTAAGGATGACGAAGCTGAGGATGACGAAGCTGAAGAGCTTTGACGCCCACCGGGTCTCTGGTTTGAATTTACGGGTCCAAGGGATCTGGCGGCGGTGTTATCGGGCGAAGCAGCCGCCCCCTCCGCCGTCAGCCTAGCGCGGCGGGAGGAACACCCAGCAAACCGCCTTCGCACTCCAGATCCGGATCCCAGTCGCCGAGCCTAGCCGCAGCCAGATAGGTCGATTCGAGGAAATCGAGCAACGTTGCTTCCGGATCGTCAGCCGCTCTTACCGCCTCGTAGGGCAGCACGAACTCTCCGAATTCCTTGTCGAAATAGGCAGCTTCCGGTTGCACGGCCGCTTCCGCGAAGCCTTCGGGCTGCGGATAAGCATAGGCATAGAAGGCTGCCTCGTCGACGGGACCGCCGCCGGCCCAGAAACCGGCTGAAGCCACCTCATGAGAGTAGGCCTCCTGGGTGATTGGATCCGGCAGGTAAGGAATGCCGCCCGGGTGCAACGGCGCCCGCCGCCCCGAAAAACGCGTGACTGCCAGATCGAAGCTGCCCCAGAAAAGGTGCACGGGGCTGACCTTGCCGCAAAACCCCGTGCGGAAGTGTTGAAAAACCCGGTTGGCAGAAACGAGAGCCCGGTGGAAACGGTTCACGGCCTCGGCGTCGTAGGGTCGCGGCGTGTTGTCCTTCGCAAAGGGTATGGGATCGGGCAGTTCGTTGGGGCGACCGTGGAAGCTCGCGTTACCGCCCAGGGTGCCCACCATGGACACGAACGCCTCGTGAAAATCGGCGACCGTCATCGCTTCGAGCTTCAGCTCTCGCGTCTGCCCGCTGCCGCAATGGCCGCGAAGCACGTGGTCCACGAAGTCGAAGCTGAACTCCATGCCGCCGACGCCATCCGGGATGTGCGAGGTGGTCAGCCCGCGCGGGGTGACGTAGAAGGTGGCGTGCCAGGAGTGATTGATCCAGGGGCTGTGCGCCAGCCGGTATTTGCCCACGACCTGCAGATAAAGGTACAGTGCGGCCGCGGTGTCCTGCCAGTCGGGATACGGAATGGCGGGCCAGTGGTCGTCGTTTGAAGTGGGCATGCGGGGCTCTCCTTAGCCGCGGCGAACGCTCCGGACTTTACACCATGTTCATGCGTGGACCGTTATGATCGTCTGATCGACCGTTGGAGCAGACCATGAGCTATCAGGAAGCACCGCAACCGGAGTGCGAGGCGCAGTCCGGTCCCATCCATCTGGTGATCCGACCGAAGGAGAAGGACCTCGGGGAATTCAGCGTCCGCAGAGTCCTGCCGGCGCTGGAGCAGCAGATGGTCGGCCCCTTCATCTTTTTCGATCACATGGGCCCAGCCGAGTTTGCCCCCGGCCAGGGTATTCAGGTCCGTCCGCATCCGCACATCGGGATCGCCACCATTACCTACCTCTTCGAAGGCGAGATCATGCATCGGGACAGCTTAGGTTATGAGCTGGCCATCCGACCCGGTGCGGTGAACCTGATGACGGCGGGCTCAGGCATCGTCCACTCCGAGCGGGCCGGCTCCGACCTCGATGAACGCTCTCAGCTCCACGGTATTCAATCCTGGATGGCGTTGCCGGATGACCAGGAAGAGATTGAGGCCGCCTTTGCGCACACTCCGGCCGCAGACCTGCCGGAACTGCAGATCGGGGGCGCAACGATCCGGATCATCATCGGCGAAGCCTTTGGTGACAAATCTCCGGTAACCTCTTATTCGCAGACGCTCTATCTCGACTGCAACATGCCCGCCGGCTCAGAGGTTTCGCTGCCCCAAGGCTTCGAAGAGATGGCGTTTTATGTGGCCGTTGGCCAGGTAGAGGCGGCCGGGATGGATGTGGCGACGGGTGTGATGCTGGTGCCGACGGCGGGATCCGAGGTCACGCTCAGAGCTTCAGAGGATTCGCGGGTCATGGTGATCGGCGGTGAACACATCGGCAAGCGCCACATCTGGTGGAACTTCGTTTCCAGCTCTGAAGCTCGCATCGAGCAGGCCAAGGACGACTGGCGCAACGGTGCCTTCAGCATGGTCGAGGGCGACGACGAGTTCATTCCACTACCCGGTACCTGAGCCGCGCGCACGGAACAACTACGCCAGCCGCTGTTCCTCTCGATGCGGAAACGCGGTTGAATCAGCGACTGTTGCACGGCCTGGGAGGGGACCATGACGGCCAACGTCGAAGAACGCTTAGCGCGGCTGGAAGCGGAGCTCGGAGAGCTCCAGGACAAGGAGGCGATCCGGGAAGTCATCCATCGCTACTGCCAGGCGGTAGACCGGTGTGATCTGACCATGCTGAAGTCCTGTTATCACGAAGACGGCTACGACGACCACGGCTTCTTCGCGGGCAATGCGCACGCGTTTGCCGAGTATGTGATTCCGTGTCTCGAGCGGGTGGACTCGAGCATGCATTCAATCACCAACACCCGTTTCCGCTTCGACGGCGACCGCTGCGCGACTACTTCGCAATGGCACGTGGTGCACCGGCTGGCACACGAAGAAGGTTTCACGGACTTTCTCCATCAGGGCCGCTACCTCGATGTCTGGGAAAAGCGGGCCGGGGAGTGGAAGATTCTGCATCGGGTGATCGCCGGCGATTTCGACCGCTGGATCCATGCACCAGACCTCTATGCACAGGCTTCCGGGAACCCCAATCAGACCCTGCGCGGTTGCCGCGGCGCCGATGATCCGGGGAATCTCTGGTTCGATCTGCTGCAACACAAGCCCGAGCGTCCTGCCATGGAAGATCTCTGGGCAGGCTTTCACCACCTCAGTGAAGTTGATCGCAAGGGTCAACGGTGAAAGAGAATCGGGATAAAGGAGAACTGGCAGAAAGAGAACGGGGATAAGAGAGAACCGGCAACAAGAGCCGGGCGAAAAGCTAAGTGATGGAAGAAAGCGGCTGAAATTCTGAAAGGGTAAGGGGAAGGAGCGAAACGTCTATGGACTTGAAGATCCAGGGCAAGAAGGCCCTCATGGCTGGCGGCAGCGCAGGCATGGGGCGGGCGACGGCGGAGCGGCTCGCAGAAGCCGGGGTAGATCTCTACATCTCTGCGCGTCGGGAAGAGCGCCTGCAGCAGGCGGCCAGCGAGATATCCCAGCAGTATGGGATACCGGTGACGCCGATTGTTGCAGACTCGTCGACGGAAACGGGGCGAGCAACGCTCTTCGAAGCCTGCCCGGATCCGGACATTCTGGCCATCACCATCAAACCGCCGGCCCCGAACGGCGACTTCCTGAAAGTGGAACCGGAACAATGGCGAGAATCCCTGGAGACCGCACTGATCGGCCCCATCGAGATCATGCGCCATTACATCCCGGGCATGAAGGCGAAGGGCTGGGGGCGCATCGTCAACATCGCGACCTTCTCGGCAAAGAATCCGATGATCTGGCGACTCATGTCGGGCCCGGCGCGGTCTGCACTCCTGAACTACACCGCCAGCGTGTCCCGCGAGATCGCCCAGTACGGGGTGAACATCAACAACCTGCTCCCGGGCATGTTTCAAACGGAAGGGGCGGCAGAGATCATGGGCGACTACGCAGACGCTTTTGGCCTGGAGCGGGATCCGGAAGTCGTGCGTGCCCACTTCATTGAACACAACCACATTCCCGCCGGTTTTTCCGGCCAGGCCGACGATCTGGCGCCGATGGCCGCTTTCCTCTGCAGTGAGCTGGCTCGTTTTATTGTCGGTCAGAACATCGTCATTGACGGCGGACAGCATTACTCGATTTTCTAGTGCCGAGTGCTGATGCGCCCGCGTCAGGAGCCCGCTTACAGATCAGCGAGCGGATCGTTTGCCAGCGCGGTGAGTTTCGCTTCCGTATCCGGTGTCAGACTGACGAGGTAGTCACCGGCATCGATGCCACTGATCAGTGCCGCGACGACGTCGTCCACGGTGTCGTAGTCGTCGCCAATGTCCCGATCGCTGGTGATCCGGCTGCCTTTTCGGCCCCAGGCCGTCGAGGAGCGGGGAAAGGCGGTGTCGGTGATTCTGGGCGCGAGGTAGTGCACTGATATCCCGCTTTCCTTTAGGTAAACGGCCAGCCCCTGGGCGAGCCCCCGTAAGGCGTATTTAGAGGCGGCGTAGGGGGCATCCATGCCGCTTCCACGGAACAATCCGGCGGAGGAGCCTGTGATCACGATGTGCCCCCGCCCGCGTTCCATCATGCCGGGCAGGAAGGCGTTGATGGTCCGGACCACGCCCAGGACGTTCACATCGAAGAGGCGTTCCCATTCGCTGGTGGGAATGAGTTCGAAGCGACCGCCGACCGCAACGCCCGCGTTGGCCATCACCAGGTCTACGTCACCGAGTGCCTGCGCCGTCGCCGCCAGCGCTTCGATCTGTTCGGCGCTGCGCACGTCGCAAGTGACTCCGATAAGCCCCGCGGCGGATGCCTCGGCGTTCAGGCGCTCGGCGTTCACATCGCCGATGACCACCTGAGCGTTCGCTGCCTTGAAGCCTTTCGCGGCCCCTAAACCAATCCCATCGGCCCCGCCCGTGACGACAGCCACCGCGCCCTGGAGATCCATCATTGTGCCTCCGTCTGGGTGAGGCCGAGCATCACGCCGCTCGCCGCTTTCGGGTGGACGAAGCGTGGGCCGCCAGGCTCCCCAAGGGTGACAACGTTGTTTGCCGCCAGTTGTTCGACGGTGTCGTCCACGTTCTGAACGCTCATGGACACCAGATGCACGCCTTCACCGCGGGAGGCGAGGGCTTTGGCGACGGGAGACTGGTCATCGGTGGGGGCCACCAGTTCGATGAACCCGCCCCCCG
This sequence comes from Pseudomonadales bacterium, assembly GCA_965230005.1. Classification (GTDB taxonomy): domain Bacteria; phylum Pseudomonadota; class Gammaproteobacteria; order Pseudomonadales; family Azotimanducaceae; genus SZUA-309. The sequence continues at coordinate 1,697,211 of OZ245934.1, read as the reverse complement.
GTAGATCGAAGATGGCCTGATGCACGCCCAGAGATTCGTTGCTCTGGGTGCGGCTCAAGGGCATTCCCAGCGTGTCGCGCCACTGTTTTATCGAGGCTTCCAGATCGTGAACCCGGATAACCAGGTGATGAATGCCGGTAAATGCCATGACTCGTGTCCCTGTTCAGCGAATATTCGATATACTATCGAAAAATAACTCTGGTGGATAGCGTGGCGGAGCGAAACAGGGGCAGACCGGCGAAGATCAGCTTTGAGCAGATCGTCGAAGCGGCGCTGCATATCGGTCTCGAGGAACTTTCGATGACGCGCCTCGCGCGCGAGCTCGGGGTGGCGATGTCTACGCTTTATCACCATGTGCCTGGGATCGACGCAGTGAACGCGGCCGTTGCCGACCGGCTGATTGGCGACGTGGACGCGCTCATCGAGGCCGGCGAAGAGACAGAGCTGCGCTCCTTGCTGCTGGAAGTGGGGCGCAGTCTCAGGATGATGTTTCAGTCGGCGCCCGGTCTGGCGGCGTTCGCCGGGAGCACACCGCGTCTTCGCGGCAGGATTCTCGCCGTGCACGAGAAAGCCGTGCAGCGGCTGGTTAACCTCGGCCTTGATCCGATGTCTGCCTTCCTCGCGGTTCGGGTGATAGCAGACTACGTGGAGGCCTCGACCGCCAGAGATGAACTCTGGCACCGGCAGGGCGACGTCGTCGAGAGTATGGCTGAGAACCGCCGCGAAGCCCTGGCCAGTGGTCACAGCGTCATGGCGCAGGCGCTGGGCGGGCTACCCGATAACTATCTCGACGCGCAGTTCGACGCAGGACTCGCTGCGATCGCAGCAGGGATTGATCAGGAGCTGGCGCGCGAGCGCTAGTGGCAGATCGCTGCCCGAAGCGCTGGCACCGGCTCAGCCGGTGTTCCGAAGCTTGCTGATGACACCGAGGATGGCCGCGGTCTGCAGTTCGTGCTGATCCATGAGGTCCTTGGTCTTGTCGGCCACCTCCCGGGATATGAACACGCCGTCGGCCATGGCGATCGTGTAGCTCGCCAGCTGTTCCAGCGCCTTCTGGTTCAGATCAGGCAGCTTTTTCCGGTAGGACTTCACCGCGTTACGGAACGCCTGTGAACGCACCTTGAGGAACATGCGGCGCGCTGTAGGTTCTTCTGGACGCTGCTCGAGACCCAGCATCAGCCCGAGCCGCAGAAAATCCGGTGCCGCCTTGAGCGCCTCGCAGGCCTGCACCACCTGGTGCTGTACGAAGCGTTCCAGTGGCGCGTCCTCATCCGGTGGCTCAATGTCCTTCAGGGCTTCAATCCAGGCGTTGAAGGAGCGTTCGATGACCGCGGAAATCAGGTCGTCTTTGTCTTTGAAGTGCCAGTAGATGGAGCTCGCGGGGAACCCCGAGCGCTTGCTGACCAGCGAGATGCTCGTGCCCTCGTAGCCTCGCTCACTGGCGATCTCTCCCGCCGCATCGAGGATTTTCTCCCGGGCTTCGATTCCGTTGGCGCGCTTTCGAGGGGCGTTCTGCTGGGCGTTGGGCATGAGCGACTGGATTCCTGTAGTGATCGATACATTAACTATTGACGACGGCGGGCGCAAGATTTACTGTAGTGATCGTTACAGGAAGACCTGAGCGGAGGGAGAGCACATGCACGAAGCCGTCCAATACATTCACGATCACGCGGAGAAGCTGCGCGAAGAACACATCGCCAGCGATCGGTGTGGGCAACTCACCGAACCAGCCCGGGCCATCCTGGAGAAATCCGGAGGCATGCGGCTGCTGCAGGCTCAGAGCCACGGCGGCTTCGAGGCCGATCCTCTGGATTTTCTCGAGTGGGCGCGGGCAGTCGGGCGCTACAACCCGTCGGCCGGTTGGATCGCCGGTGTGGTTGGCGTGCATCCCTGGGAAGTCGCACTCCTCGACCCGAAAGTGCAGGACGAGATTTACGGCAAAGACCCGGACACCTGGGTCGCCTCGCCTTATGCGCCCCAGGGGCGAGCCGTCCGGGAAGGCGACGGGTTCCGGTTCTCCGGCCAGTGGCAGTATTCAACGGGCACCGATCACTGCAACTGGGTGGTATTGGGTGGCCTCGTGGTTGATGAGGACGGCAATCCGGGCAAGCCGCCGGAGGTGCGACACTTCTTCCTGCCGCGCGGCGACTACGAAATTGTCGCTGACTCCTGGCACGTCATGGGTCTGTCCGGCACAGGCAGCAAAGACATCCGTGTGCAGCACGCTTTTGTGCCCGAGTACCGTACGGTGCTCCATGGCGGCCTGGCGGAAGGCGAATACAACGGTCGTCAGGCAGACAAACCCCTCTATCACCTGCCTTTCGGCTGCATCTTCTCAGCCGCCATCGCCTCGGCCACCTTCGGGATTGCCTCCGGTGCCATCGAGCAGTATCGCGAATACCTGAAGACGCGAGTGTCCGTAGCGGGTGTGGTCGGCAAAACCGATCCCTATCAGCAGGAAGCGCTTGCCGAGGTGGAGGCTGATCTGGCGGCAGGTATCACTCACCTGGACGCAATGATCAGCCAGTGGATGGAGCAGCTCGGGCAGGGGAATCCCATCAGCAAGTCGCAGCGCCTAGAGTTCCGGCGCAATCAGGTCCGCGCCGTGCAGCGCGTGCTTTTCGGGGTAGACAAGCTCTTCTCCCGGGCCGGCTCCGCCGCCATCTGGACCACGCGCCCCATCGAGCGCTACTGGCGCGATTTGAGAACCGGCGGCACCCACATTTGTGACGCCGCAGACACGATCTATGGGGCCTGGGCGAGTCACTCCTTCGGAGCTGAAGCGCCGCCGGCGGTCATGTACTGAGTGGATGAACAAGGAGCGACGATCATGATCAAGTCACTCAGCTATCTCGGTTTCTCTTCACCGAATGCCCGGGAGTGGCGCACCTTTGCCCCGGACATTCTCGGGTTGGAGGTGGTTTCCGCTGCGGACGATGAGACCGTACGTCTCAGGGTCGACGATGCAGCCTGGCGGATCGCCGTCAGCCCGGGTGAAAGCAACCAGCTGGACTACGTGGGTTGGGAGGTTGGCGATGCCGCCCTGCTTGCCGAGGCAGTAGCCAGGCTGGAGGCTGCGGACGTTGCTGTGCAGGTGGGTGACGACGAGCTGGCGCAGGCTCGTGGCGTTGCCGGCATCGCCTGGTTCAACGATCAGGCCGGCTTTCGACATGAGCTCAGCTACGGCCTGCAAGCAGGTAACGCGCCTTTCGAGCCCGGTCATGGCATCTCCGGATTCGTGACCGGTGAGCAGGGTCTCGGCCACGTCGTGCTCATGGTGCCGGAGCTCCAGGCTGCCACGGACTTCTACATGGGGCTGCTGGGTTTCCGGCACTCGGATGACATCGATGCGGGGCTGAAGGTCCGGTTCTTTCACTGCAACCCGCGCCACCACACCCTGGCGATCTCCGAGGTGCCCGGGCACCGGGGGGTGCATCACATGATGCTGCAGGTGGAAGACCTGGATGACGTGGGTCGTGCCTACGACCGTGCCGTGGAGGCGGGGGCGCCGATTGCCATGGGAATCGGTCGGCACCCGAACGACGAGATGACGTCCTTCTACGTGCGCACGCCCTCCGGCTTCGAGATCGAGTTCGGCACGGGCGGTCTCGAAATCCCCATGGATGCGGAATGGCCTGTGGGTCAGTTCGATGCGCTCAGCATCTGGGGTCACAAGCCCGAGGCGGAGGGGTTGTTCCCGGAAACGCTGCAACCGGTCAGCTGATCGGCAGGGCCTCGAGCAGCTCGCGGAACCAGCGGTGTGCCGGGTCGTTGTGCTTGATGTCGTTCCAGAACATGGACATGGGAATCGGCGTCGGCTGAAAGGGCAGCTCGCGGATGACGATGTCCGCCTGCTTCCGCATCAGTTCCGCCACCCGACGTGACACCATCGCCAGACAGTCGGTTTTTTCAACGATGAAGGGGAGCAGGCTGAACTGCGGCACCTTTGCCACGGTAACGGTGCTCGCTCCCTCCCGGCGCATGAGCTGGTTCTCGAGGGTGCCTTCCATGAGGTTGTCCGGCTGGTAGCTGGCATGGGTGGCAGACCAGTAGGCCCTGGCGGTGAGTTTGCGCCGGGCGAGCGGGTGCCGGCTGCGCATGATGCAGACGAACTCGTCCTGATAGAGCGCACGGGAGCGGTACTCGAGCATCTGGGTCAGTACCTCTGCGGGTCCGATCATGAGGTCGATCTCGCCCGCCTTCATCTGCCGGAGCGATTCAGCGCCGAGACTCACGAACTGCACGCTGACCGCGGGCGCAAGGCTGGTGAGAGATTCAACGAGTACTGGCCCCACCGTCATCATCACGGAATCCGCGGTGCCGATCACAAACTGCCGGGACAGGGTACCGGGATCGAGGTCCGGGGTATCGAAGAGCGCCTGAATGCTGCCCACGGCTTCATCGACCTGGGGGATCAGCGTCTTGGCGAGATCGGTCAACAGCATCTGTCGGCCACTTTTGATCAGGAGGGGATCGTCGAAGACGTGCCGCAGGTGGGCGAGGGCATCGCTCACTGCCGACTGACTCATGTTCAGCGCTTCGCCGGCCCGGGTGACGCTGCGGTGGTGGACGAGGGCATGCAGCACCGGCAGCAGGTTGAGATTGACGTTTCTGAGGGTCGGCATTGGATTGCCTTGTCCTAACGGTATCCGGTAACGACGATAACAGATATCTGAAAGTCCGGCTTAACTGATAGCCGGCGAAGCGCCATGCTCGCGCTTCGACTGTGGAGAAGGGGAAGCACATGGAGACCCAGGTAACGATCATCGGCGCGGGCCCCGTGGGCCTTACGGCGGCCATGGATCTGGCGCGACGCGGTATTGACGTCACCGTTGTGGAGAGTCGCGGTGAGAACGAACCTGCCGACGCAAAGTGCAACACGGTGGCGGCGCGCACCATGGAGATCTTCCGGCAGCTGGGTGTGGCGGACGAGGTCAGGGGCGCGGGTCTCGAAGACGACTTCCCGACAGACGTGCTCTATGCCACCGCGGTGAGCGGTGAGGAAATCACCCGGATCACTCAGCCCAGTCGGAAGGAACGCCTGAACGGCAACGGTCGCTCTGCTCCCGGTTACCCGGACAGTCACTGGGGCACGCCGGAGCCGGTGGTCCGGGTCAGCCAGCTCTACCTGAATCCGATCCTGCATGCCCACGCCAGGTCCTTCGAGCGCATCACGATCCTGCCGGAGACATCTTTCGATCATTACGAAGACCACGGCGACGGCGTGACCGCCTACTGCGAAACCAAAGACGGTGGGGCTGTCACCATCAGGAGCCGCTATCTGATCGGCTGTGATGGGGGCTCGAGCCGCATTCGCAAGCAGCTGAACGTCAAGCTGCTGGGAGACGCGGAGATCAGCAAATCACGCTCCACCCTCGTTCGCTGCCCGGCGATCAAAAATCTCTTTCCGAGCCGCCCGGCCTGGATGACCTGGGTGCTGAATCCGCGCATCACCGGCACCGTGGTCGCCATCGACGGCGACGAGCTCTGGCTTATCCATCGCGCGCTAGCAGTGGGTCGGGACTTCGAGGAAATCGATCGCGATCAGTCCATCCGTGACGTACTGGGTGTCGATGAGAACTTCAGCTGGGAGGTCGTCCACCACCAGGACTGGACCGCGCGTCGGCTCGTGGCCGCCAGGTTTCGGGAGAACAACGTTTTCATCTGCGGTGATGCGGCACACATCTGGATCCCCTTTGCCGGTTACGGCATGAATGCCGGAATTGCTGACTGCACCAACCTCAGCTGGATGATGGCAGCGGTATTGAACGGCCAGGCGAGCGAAGCGCTCCTCGAGGCCCACGAGCGTGAACGTCACCCGATCACCGAGCAGGTGAGTCAGCTGGCCATGGGCAAAGCCCTCGAATACATAGACCGCTCGCAAAGGCGCCAGATTCCGAAAACCCTCGAGCGCCCGGGCTTCCTCGGCAACATGGTGCGGAGGAAGATCGGTAAGCAGCTATACGAGATCAACGAACCGCAGTTTGCCTGCGAGGGCCTGAACTTCGGCTATTACTACGACGATTCGCCGATCATCGAGTACGACGGCAGCGAAGCCCCGAGCTACTCCATGGGTGAGTACACACCGTCCACGGTACCCGGCTGCCGGATGCCCCACTTCTGGCTCGAGGACGGAGGCTCCGTCTACGACGCGCTCGGCGATGGCTATGCGCTGCTCTGTTTCGAGGCGGCGGAAGGCGCGGGTGAACTGGCACAGGCGGCCGAGGCCACGGGATTGCCGTTCAAGACCTTGAACTGCCAGCGCCCGAAGGAAGCCGACTGGCTCGAGACGAAGCTGGTGCTCGTGCGCCCTGACCGACACGTCGCGTGGCGGGGCGATCTGCCGCCAGCCGACCCCACGGCATTCGTTACCCGACTCACGAGGAGATAACCATGGATCTGGCCATCAACGGTAAATCAGCACTGGTCTGCGGAGGCAGTTCCGGATTGGGTAAAGCCATCGCCCAGGCCCTGGCGGAGGAAGGCGTGCAGGTCACGCTCGTGGCTCGCGATCCGGATAAGCTCAGGGCAGCGGCGGCGGACATCGAACAGCACAGCGGCAATGCCGTCCGCTGGAAATCCGTCAATCTCAGTGATGCCGGTGAGCGCGAAAGTCTCCTCGAGGACTGCCGGCATGTCGACATCCTCATCAACAATTCAGGGGGGCCGCCGGTCGGTGACTACCTGTCGTTTACCCGCGAAGACTGGCTGGCGGCGCTCGAGTCGAACATGCTTGCTGCGATCGAAATGACCAATGCGGCTTTGCCGGGTATGAAAGAGCGGGGCTTCGGACGAATCGTCAACGTCACCAGTCACATGGTGAAGGCGCCCGTTGCCATGCTCAGCCTGTCGAACGGCGCCCGGGCGGGGCTCACGGGCTACGTGGCCGGGGTCGCCAGGGACGTGGCGAAGTACAACGTGACCGTCAATAACCTCCTGCCGGGCCAGTTCGACACGGACAGGCTCCGCTCCAACCATGAGAAGTTCGCGGGATCGCTTGGCTCCACGGTGGAGGAGTTCCGCGAGCGTTCAATCAAGGACATCCCCGCCAGACGATTCGGCAACCCCGAAGAGTTCGGCGCCTATGCCGCGTTTCTCTGCAGCGGGCATGCGGGGTATGTGACCGGACAGAACCTCATGCTCGATGGCGGCCAGTACCCGGGGTTGCTATGAACGTGCCGGTGGCAGCGAGGAAACGAAGCCGGGTGATCTGCCTGGCGCTGATGCTCGTCCTTTGCGGCCGGGCCGTGGCAGCGGACGTCACTGCCTATGTCGGCGCGACGCTGATCGATGGCACGGGGCGTGCGCCGGTAGAGAACGCCACGGTCCTCGTGCAGGACGATCGTGTTCTCTTCGCGGGTGACGACGTGGGCGTCCTCGAAGGCGCGCGCACCGTTGATGTGTCCGGTAGATGGATCGTGCCCGGTCTCATCGATTCCCACATTCACTTCATGACCTCCGGCCGCGCTTACACCCGGCCGGCATTCATCGATCTGACCGACAAGGTGCCGTACTCGGAGGAGATCGCCTGGATCAAGGCGCATCTGCCGGAAACGCTCCACGCGTTCATGTGTTCCGGCGTAACCAGCGTGCTGTCTCTGGGTGGCCCGAGCCTCGAATACGACGCGCGTGAGCTGGCGCGCCGCATGGACGATGCGCCGACTGTGTTCATCGGCCATGGGGTGATCGCCCATGCACCCAGATTCGTCGCCGAACGGGCCATACCGCCCTGGGACGGAGAGCTGACGATCAAACCGGTGGTGTCTCCGGAGGAGGCCGTGGCGGCCGTCGAGGAAGCCGTCGATCGAGATGCCGACCTCATCAAAACCGCCATGGACGATCGCGGCAGCCTGGTGAATCGCTCCCTGCTCTGGTGGTACGACTGGCGCGAGCTCGAGAGGACCGTCATCGAAGCCGCGGCGCGCCATGGCCTCAGGGTGACCACCCATGCCCATGCGCTCGAGTATGCCCGCGGCATGATCGAGCTCGGCGTGGCGAGCCTGCAGCACGTGCCCGCGGATCAGCCCGTCGATGAGGCGTTCATTGAGCTTGCAAAAGAGAAGGGCGTGATCGTCGTGCCGACCCTCGGGCTCCGCGAGCGCACTTTCGTCGAGCTCTACACGAAGGAAATCGACCTCCTGCCCATTGAGGAAGTTTGCTCAGTCCCCGGCGTCGTCGACTCGTGGTATGAGCCTTTTCCAGCGGCCGACGGGCAGAGCGACCGCTATCGGGTGCAGGGCGCCATGGCGGCGGCGAATACCAAGACGCTCTTCGATGCCGGAGTCACGATCGCTGCCGCGACCGATGCCGGCATGATCGGCCTGGCCGCCGGGTCTTCCATGCATCTCGAGCTGCGGGCCCTGAATCAGGCGGGTATCCCGGCAGAGGATCTGATCCGCTCAGCCACGCTGAACTCCGCGGCCGTTGCCGGCAAGGACGACGAGTATGGCAGCGTGGAGCCGGGCAAATTCGCCGACTTCCTCATCCTTTCCGCCGATCCCATCGCCGACATTGCCAACCTGCAACGCATTGAGCAGGTAGTGAAGCACGGCCGTGCTTTCAGCCAGGGAGCGCTGTTGCCCTCAGCGCGCTGACCGCCCATCAGCAGCCGGCAGCTCTGCCGGAGTGAGTCCCTGGGATCTGATCAGGTAATCGACGCCTCGAAGATGCTCTGAATCGAGTCATCGAGCAGATTGTCGAACTCCGTGTCCGTCTGCTGCCGGGTCAGCCCCTCGGTCAGCGCGCGGGAGAAACTTGCCGTCATTCCATGCTGGGCGGCGAGCCGGTCGTTGGACTCTTCGCGGCTGTAGCCCCCGGAGAGGGCGACTACCCGCAGCACGTTGGGATGCGCGATGAGTTCGGCGAAGAAATTGGTTTCTTCGGGAAGCGTCAGCTTCAGCATGACCCGCTCGTCGTCGCCCAGAGCATCCAGGTGTTTCAGGATCTCTGCCTTCATCAGGGCTTCTGCGCCGGCCTTGTCCGGGCAATTGATGTCTACTTCCGGTTCCACGATCGGAACCAGACCAGCCGCGATGATCCGTTTGGCGATCTCGAACTGCTGATCCACGACAGCGGCGATGCCGCTGGCATTCGCTTCCTTGATCACAGAGCGCATCTTGGTGCCGAAGATGCCTTTCTCCCGGGCTCGGGCGAGCAGTGCGTCGAGCTCCGGCATGGGTTTCATCAGCTGCACACCATCGGCTTCCTCGGCCAGGCCCTTGTCCACCTTGAGAAAGGGGACGACCTGCTTTTCTTTCCAGAGAAACTCGGCGGTGGGGACGCCGTTGACCTCCCGATCCATGGTCATCTCGAAGAGAATGGCGCCGAGGATCCGTGCACCGGTGAATGACGGGCTCATGACGATCCGGGTGCGCATCTCGTGCACCAGGTCGAACATTTCGGCTTCGGAGCTCCAGTTCTCCGGGCCCACCCCATAGAGGCCCAGGGCCTTGGGCGTGCTCCCGCCGCTCTGATCGAGGGCGGCAATGAAGCCCTGGGCTTTGCTGATCTTTTCGAACTGGTCTGCAGCGTCTGTCACGGTCCGACTCGTTGTGGTTACGATAGGGCGAACTATAACGCCTGGGCCGGTAAACGGGCCTCTGGAGTTGTCATCACCTTGCGAATCCGTGCCATCAGCCGACCGACATGATTGTGCTCTTCAACAAGCCCTATGACGTGCTGTCACAATTCACGGACAAGGCGGGTCGGCGGACCTTGAAGGACTACATCGACATCCCGGAGGTTCAGGTGGCCGGGCGTCTGGATCGCGATAGTGAAGGGCTGCTGATGCTGACCGACGATCTGGCGCTCAGGCACAAGATCACGCATCCCGAGCACAAGGTCAGCAAGACCTATTGGGCCCAGGTGGAAGGATCGCCCGGGGAGGATGCACTGCAACCGCTCCGCGACGGTATCGAGCTGAAGGATGGGCTGACGCGGCCGGCGAGAGTGAAAGTGATCGCACCCCCACAGCCCCTCTGGCCGCGGCAGCCGCCGATTCGCGTCCGCCGGGAGATTCCAGACAGCTGGCTCGAGCTGACGCTCAGTGAAGGGCGGAATCGCCAGGTGCGCCGCATGTGCGCGGCCGTCGGATTTCCCGTGCTCCGGCTCATCCGCTACCGCATCGGTTCATGGACCCTCGATGGCATCGAGCCCGGGGAGCTGCTGCGGGTCTGAATCCTCCCTTGAATTCCACGGCCACCTGTCGGAGATTCACCCCTGGAGTTCGGGAGCGATCGGGGAGAGCGCTGATGGAGCACGGTTTACAGGTCAAAATTCTCAAGGAGCTGATGCAGCAGCTCGATGAGGGGCGCAACGTGGATGCGGGCGTCCAGTACCGGATGCCGACCACATCGTACGTCTGCCCGGAGCAGGCGAAACTCGAACAGGATGCCTTCTTCAGGAACCATCCGCAGCTGATCGGCCTGTCCGGCGATCTGCCGGAGCCGGGCTCCTTCCTGACCATGAACGACTTCGGCACGCCCATTCTCGCCACTCGCGACAAAAACGGTGTGTTCCGGGCCTTTCTCAATGCCTGCCGCCATCGATCCGTGCAGGTCGCGACCGAGTCCCGGGGCCGGCGCAGCGTGTTCATGTGTCCCTTCCACCAGTGGAGCTACGCCAACACCGGCGAGCTGCTGAACATCCCGGATGAGGATCATTTCGGCGCGATCGACAAGTCCTGCCATGGGCTCCTGGAGCTGCCGGCGGTCGAGCGCGGCGGCCTGCTCTGGGTGCATCCGAAGGTGGATGGAGACCTCGATGTGAATGCGCTGCTCGGCAGCACGCTTGCGGCGGAACTCGACTCCTTCGGTATGGAAAACCAGAAGTTTGTTGGCGACAAGACCATCGACATGCAGCTCAACTGGAAGTTCGCCAACGACACCTTCGGTGAGACCTACCACTTCGGCAAGCTGCACAAGAATACGCTCGGCCAGCTTTACTACGGCAATAACCTGCACTTCGAGGAGTTCGGGCGCCATCATCGATTTGTGACCGCCAGTCGCGGCATCGACGCCCTGCGCGCCCTGCCTGAAGAAGACTGGCGCATCGAGCAGGGCACCTTCGTGATGTATCACCTGTTCCCGAACGTGCAGCTGCTGACGAGCAGCCAGACGTCAACGCTGATCCGGATTTATCCTCACGCAGACGGCGCCGGCCGTTCGGTGACCCGGATCAGCTTCTACTGGTCACAGGATGTGATCGATATGGCAGAAGCTCAGAAGCAGGACTTCGATGCGAGCAAGGTTTACGAGTTCAGCGAACGCAGCGACGTTGGTGCGAACCTTGAAGCGTCTCTCGAAGTCTTCCACAGCACCGTGGAGCAGGAAGACTACGTCATGGGTGAGATGCAACAGCGGGCGGCGGAGAATGGGCAGATGAAAGAGGTGCTCTTCGGCCGCAATGAACCGGCGCTGCATCACTTCCACAACAATTTCCGCGAGGCGCTCGGTCAGCCGCGCCTCGAGCCGCTGGAGCGCCTGGAAACAGCGGCCGGCTAGGCGCGAACCCCGAACTCACAACAGTGACAGACAAGAGGGAGCAATGAATGCCCGGTAAGAAGGAATTGAGCGGCGTTGATCTGGTGTTGCGGTTTGTTGGGCCGCTGGCGCTGGTGTTGATCACTTACAACCCGAGCGGGTTCTCTTTTTATCACTGGATCGCCGGAGCCATCAGCGGTGACGGCCTCGGAGGCGTTCATTTCCTTGCGCTGGTGGTGCTCGTGATCGGCTGGAGCATTCTGCTGGTGGCCACCTTCAACGCCCTGGATATGTTCGGTGTGATTCTCACTGCAGCGTTCCTGGGGGCCGTGGTGTGGGTGTTCATTGACTTCGGACTGCTCGATGCGGATTCCGCGGGCGCCATTACCTGGATCGTGCTCGTCTGTGTGGCACTGCTGCTGGCAGTCGGACTATCCTGGGCACACATCTGGCGACGGATCACCGGCCAGGTGTCCGTCGAAGACGTCAACGACTAGCCGGTCCGCCTAACTGAACGTGTGCTGCGCCGTGGCGAAGCTGGTCAGCTGCAGATCGTCTCGCACCTGCTGCCCGAGCTCGGAACGGGTGTCGTCATAGGGGATGCCGATTGAGTCGGCGATCCGCACCATACGCTGGAAGTTAGCCGCCACGCCGGCGGCGTCGACCAGTACCTTGGATCCTGCGGCGTCGAGGAGCGCCTGCCGTGCGATCGGCAACGCTGCCTGATCCCGCCGGGCCACGGCTTCCGCAAACTGCATGAGCTCGGCGCCGAATTCGATGCCCTGGTCGGCGCTCGCGGCGTTCCCGCCGACGCCTTGAATATCGATGTCTGTTTCGTTGGTCTGCGCGCTCACACGGAGCATCGTGGCGTGTGCGTTAGTTCAGTAGAAGCACTCGTTCACAGCCGACACACGTCCTGCGACCAGTTCCATCTGCGTTCGGTCAATGGCGCGAGCCTCGTCTTTGGCGTAGCTCCCCATGTTCTCGAGCGCAATGTACTGTGCCGCCGCAACGCCGCGCCATTCGCGCAACGCGTTCGGGACCAGCGTCAGGGCGCGGACGACGTTGGCGGCGAAGCTCGCCGGCCACAGGTCCGCTTCCTTGCCGACGGCGCCGTCTCCGGGCACCGTGGGTACGAAGCCGATGTCGTCGCTCAACATGGCGGGTTCGTAGCCGCTTGGCTCCCCGGACTGCGCCTCCGGTAGCGCTTCCACTGGCATGCCGAGGGCTCTGTTGAACTCATCGATGCTCAAGACCGCCACAACGATGCCCACGAGTTCGACGTAAGCGCCTTTGCTCAAGCCGTTGGCGGCGTTGTCGTCTACGAAAGACTGCGTGAGTCTCGTCTGGTCGGTAACGACCCGGTGCACGGCGTCGATGGCCCGTTCGGGCAAGGCCCTGCTGCTGTCGTGCTCCCCGGGGTAGCCGTAAGGCGAGAGTGCCTGCTTCCGTTCTTCACAGTAAGCACACGCCAGGGCGTTGCGGGTTTCCTGAGCAATCGCGACGCGTTCCGCGCCCGTCCACCAGGTGCCGGGCGCGCTGAGCTGCTTCCAGTAGGTCCGATAAGCCTCGGGCAGATCTTCCCGAATGGGGTAAGGAGCGCTTTGATAGTCGAAGTGGTTCATCGATTCACCGTTGAGGTTTGCTAACTGGCCGCCGACAGTGTTTCCAGGGCGCGACTGACACCCTGCGACATGGAACCATCCGTCTTGACCCGTGAAATGAGGTTGGCGCCCTGGAAAGCGGCCGTGTAGAGGCGGGCCAGATCCCGCGGCGCTACGACTGCGGCCAATTCTCCCGAAGCCTGCGCCTGCTCGAAGGCGTCGCACAGCGCATCTTCGATGACCTGCAGCTGGGCGGCGAGAAAATTCGTGAGCTCCTCGTCTTCAGACAGCTGTGCCTGTGCCATGGCCACCCCAAGCAGGCAGCCATTGTGGGAAGCTGCATCAAGCCTGGCGATTTTCTGCATGACCGAATTTGCCGCGCGGAGCGGCGAGGGCGATTGAGACAGCGCTCCGAAGAGCTTTTTCGTGACTGTCTCTGTGTAGTGGCTGATGGCGCTGAAGTAGAGCTGCCGTTTGTTTCCGAAGGTGTCGTAGAGGCTCTTTGCACCAAGCCTCATGCGTGCCTGCAGCTCGGCCATGCTCGCTGCGGCATAGCCCTTCTCCCAGAAGAGCAGCATGGCCTCCTGGAGGGCCGCTTCCGGCTCGAACTGTTTGTCAGGACCTCTGGTCACCCAGGTACGGTACTAAACCTAAAATGATCATTCAAGGTATAGTGAGAGGAGTGCACCGCGCTGAGCTGTGTGGAAGTGACATCAGCCGTTGGCGGCTCTGGCCAGCACCTGGCACCGCTTCATGAGCCGCCGCGACCGCGCATCGAAGTCGTCCCGGCGATGCAGCACGCGGCGGTTATCCCAGATGATCAGATCGTAGGGCTGCCACTGCTGTTTCCAGACATTCTCCGGCAGGGCCGCATAACCCCAGAGTTCATCGAGGAGCGCTTCGCTCTCTTCCAGCGAGAGGCCGGGCACATAGGCCCATTCCCGCCGTCCGAGATAAAGGGTTTGGCGACCCGTTTCTTCGTGTGTCCGGACGATGGGGTGCACGGCACCAGGCGCGTCCCGGGGGTCGTCGAAGGCTTCGAAGCCCGGTCGCAGCTTGCCGATGCTCGTGTGGGCGGCGTCGTGTTTGATCGAGAGGGATTCGATGCGTGTCCGCAAAGCTTGCGGGAGCGCTTCGTAAGCGGCGTTCTGGTCGGCGAAGTAGGTGTCGCCGCCAGCGGCGGGTATCTCCACGCCAAGCAACACGCTCGCCGGTGGCGGCGTGTCCAAATAGGTCATGTCTGAATGCCAGCTGGCCTCCGCATTCCCGAGACCGCCGATGGGTTTGCCATCGACGACGATGTTCGAGAGCTGCGTCACGTAGCGGTTTTTCACCTTGGCCTTTTCCGATTCGGGGATCCGGCCAAAGGGAATCTCCTCGAGGGGGCCGAAGCGCGCGCTGAACTGCTGCAGTTCGTCTTCGTCGATGTGCTGGCCTCGCAAGCGTAAAACGCCGTAGTCGAGCCAGGCGGTGTAGATCGTTTCGAAGGCTTCCTCGGACAGATCGCGAACGTCCACTGCGTCGATCTCGGCAACGAAGCCGTTCTTGATGGGTTTCACCTCAGGCATCTGCCTTTCCTCCTTGCGGTCCGGTTGCGGCACCCACGGCCTCCCGTGGCGCGAGTGCTCGGGCGATCAGCTTCAGCTGATCGTTCTCTGAGTTCTGAAAATGCTCGAAGAAGGTGAGCACTGCCGCGCCAAAGGCGGTATCCCGCCAGAACTGAGCCTGGATGGCCTGAGCGTCATAGTCACCGGGCTGCGCGGTCATGGCTTCCAGGTAATACGCTTTCAGGTCTTCGACGGCCCGTTTGAGCCAGGTGATGTCGTCCGGCACGGCGCCTTCATCGAGACTGATGGCCAGTTTCTTGAGGTTCTCCTCCGGCGGGTCGTCTGCGATACCGACCAGCGTGCGGCCTCCGCGGCGTCTCACGGCGAGCTCGTACCAGGGTCTCAGCTGATTGAATTCCCGTTCGAGGCGTGCCTGCCAGCTGTCTTCGTCACCCCGGTCCCGAGCGAAAGAGACCGGGCAGGCGGCGGCGGTTTCTGCTTCAACGGCTGGCGCGTCCAGCGGGTAGTCCTCGAGCACCGGGCCACTTTCGCGCTTCAGGAGATCGAGGGCCGCGTCAATGACGCCATGCTGAAAGGCCGAATCTCCGGGTTTGCCGAGGGGGCGACCCAGGGGAAAGGTGACCCACAGGGCTCGAGGTGGCTGCATGCTTGCGGTGTTTTCTCGAACGAGGCTGATGCCCGTGGTCGCCAGACCTTCGCGTTCGAGAAAGTAGCTGAGCGCACACACGGCGCGCGTGCAGTTGGGTCACACAGGGGTGAGGAAAACCGCGTCGACTTCGTCCTGCTTCAGAAGCCCGGCAACCTGAGCGGCGTTGCGCTCATAGGCGGCCGGGAGCAGTCCGGCGCCCATGAAGCTGTAGTGGATGTCGGCGACACTGCCGATGGTCCCCCGGGCGGCCAGTTCCTGGAAGCGGGCGATCGGAAAGACGAGATTCACGTCTTCGGTGAAGCCTGTTTTGTCGAAATTGACGGAACTGTGCGACATGACGAGGTTGTCCGGGTTCTCCTGGCCATCGATGGGTCGGAAAGTCGCGTCCGCAAGTTCGAAGGCCGCATCGTCGCGATAGTGGAGGCCGGCGGTGGTCACCAGGGCGAAGCGCATCTCGCTGAGCGGCTTGTCGGGGCTGGTCCACACCGGTGGTCCCAGCGGCGGCAGGTTCTTTGCCAGCAGATGCTCCCGTTCGTAGTCGGGCAGGTCGCTCAACCGGACCATGTCGTGATTCTCCCGTCGATCTTGCGAGATATTGACACATTGGATAACAAATGTCACTGTCAGTGACATATTATTCATGAGTGCCCGGCCCTAAGCCCAGAGCCGGGCCAGGCGGTGGAAATCTTTCGCTTAAGGCGTGCCGGTGACTGAAGCGACGATCGTCAGGACCGACGGAAGGATGGAACGGACCGTCGCAACGCGACGGCGGATCCTTGCGGCTACCCGGGAACTGATCCTGGAAGGTGCCGCGGATCCGACGGCCCGTGAGATCGCCGCACGCGCCGAGATCACGACGCGTACGCTGTTTCGGCATTTCCCGGATATGGAGTCGCTGCATCGCAGCTTCATGGAAGCCGCCGATGCGGATGCTGCCAGCGTCATGGATGAGCCTTTTCCCGATCACGCAGGTGCGCCCTGGCCGGAACTGCTCGAGGTGGTGATCGAGCGCCGGGTCAGAGTTTACGAATCGCTCCTGCCGCTCTATGTCTCGACGGTGTGGAACCGTTACCGCTCGGGCGCTTCGACCAGGAACGTTGGGGTCCTTCGCCGCCGCAAGCGGCTCAAAGCGATCCTCCCCCAGGAACTCGCCAACGAATCGACGCTTTTTGAAGCGCTCGATGGCGTGCTCAGCATCGAATACTGGAAGAGTCTGCGCCGCGATCAGCGTCTGGGGGTCGCCAAGGCGACCGAAGTGTTGAGACTCGCCGTCAGAAGACTCACCGCTCAACAAGAGCCCTGAACCGTTCGCGGCCCACCTCCGCCTTTCCCTCGCCACCCTGTCCAAGGAAGGGCGCCCCTCTAGAGGACTATCGGGCAAGCTGAGAGCAACATAAGATCCTCTGAGACTCACAACGCCAACCAGTACGAGGTGCCAAAGTTCCATGACCCATCCCCTTGATCCGCTTTCTGCGGCTGAGATTTCGAGTGCCGTCAGCTGTTTCCGGAGCCAACATGATGCCGAGCAGGCGTTCTTTTCCTCTGCGGGTCTTGTGGAACCGCCGAAAGCGGCGGTGAAGGCGGGCAGAGCCGTGCCTCGAGTCGTGCGCCTCCTCGGCGTGGATGAACAGGCAGATGGCGGTTTCGTTGCGGATGTGAATCTTGAGGAGGGGGAGGCTTCCATCTCGCGACTGCCTGGCAGCGCTCAGGCGCCTTATGGCTTCGCCGATCTCGGGGTTGCCGTGATGCTGACGAAGCAGAACGAGGCATGGTTGCAGGCTGTGGCCGAGCGTGGCATTGCCATTGCCACCGAAGAAGACCTGGAACTGATACAGGTGGATCCCTGGCCTGCCGGCGGCTTTGCCCACTCGGCGATTCCCGAAGGGCATCGGGCCGTGCGTTGCATCGCCTTCCTCCGGGAGGACAAGACCGACAACGGCTATGCCCGCCCCATCCACGGCCTCATTGCCCATGTGGACATCACCGCCGGGCAGGTGGTGGCCATCGAAGACAACGGCGTTGTCCCCATGCCGGAAGCCGGCGGGCGGTTTGATGCGGCCAGTCAGTCGAGTCTGCGCGAGGACCTGAAGGAGCTCGCGATCACCCAACCGGATGGGCCGAGCTTCACCGTCGACGGCTATCGGGTGCAATGGCAGGGCTACGAGTTCCGGGTAGGGATTCATCCCGTCAACGGCCTTGTGCTGCATCAGCTGTCCCTGCGCGAGCGGCCCATCCTCTATCGCGCTGCGCTTTCTGAGATGGTGGTGCCCTACGGGGACAACGATCCCATGCACAGCTGGAAGCACGTGCTCGACGCGAGCGAGTACAACATGGGGCAGCTCATCAACTCGCTGAAGCTGGGCTGCGATTGCCTGGGGGAGATCCACTACTTCGACATCGACCAGATTACCCACGAGGGCACCGTCAAGACGATCGAGAACGCCATCTGCATGCATGAAGAAGACTACGGCATTCAGTGGAAGCACTACGACAGCGAAGCCAAAACCAGCGAAGTGCGCCGGTCCCGCCGCCTGGTGATCTCCTCGATCTTCACCATCGGCAACTACGATTACGGGTTTTACTGGTATCTCTATCTGGACGGCACCATTCAGATGGAAATCAAACTCACCGGCATCGTCGGCGTGAGTGCCGTAACGGACGGGCAGGTTAATGCCGGGCAGTCGCCACTGATTTCCACTGAGCTGTCCTCTCCCGTGCACCAGCATGTTTTCTGCTTCCGGCTGGACTGGGAGCTCGATGGTGGGAACAACGCGCTCTATGAAAACCAGATCGAAGTGATGCCAATCGACGATGACAACCCGGAAGGTACTCAGTTCCGCTCTGTCTCCCGACAGCTCACGGACGAGGCAAGCGCCAGGCGAAACATTGCCCCCGAAGTGTCCCGTTACTGGAAAGTCACCAACCCGTCGTCCACAAACGGTCTGGGTCAGCCCGTTGCTTACAAGCTGCTGCCCCAGGCGGCGCCGACGCTCTTCGCCCACCCTGATTCACAGGTTGCCAAGCGGGCGGGCTTCGGCAGACATCACCTCTGGGCGACGCCCTACGTGGACGGCGAGCTACACGCCGCCGGTCCTTACACGGTCATGCACGAGGGCCAGGGCGGGCTGCCGGAGCTGACTGCCGGTAACCGCGACCTCAGTGACTGCGATCTGGTCATGTGGCACACGGTCGCCGTGACTCATGTGCCGCGACCGGAAGACTGGCCGGTGATGCCCGTGGAGTACTGTGGCTTCCACCTCATTCCCATCGGCTTCTTCGACCGCAACCCGACGCTCGATCTGCCGTCCTCGTGCCACAGCGATTGAGGAAACAGTCATGAGCAACACGGGCTTCGTCTGGCAGGAACGCTGCATGTGGCACTTCACAGGCCCTGCTTCGGGCTCCTATGCGGTGAAGGGCGATCTGCAGCCCGGCGTGCATGTGGAGAACGCGGAAACCAAACGCAAACTGAAGAACCTGCTCGACGCCTATGACCTGACGCCTCAGCTTCGGGCCATCGCCTGCGCAGAAGCGTCGGAGGAAGACCTGCTGCGCTTCCACACGCCCGAATACATCGCCCGCGTTCAACAGCTGAGTGACCAGGGCGGCGGCGACGCCGGGGAGTTCACGCCCATGGGCGCGGGATCGGCGGAGATTGCACGGCTTGGCGTTGGCGGTACCAGCGCGGCCATCGCCGCCGTTGCAAAGGGTGAGGTCAGTAACGCCTATGCACTGGTGCGACCGCCGGGCCACCACGCGGAGCGGGATCGCGGGCGGGGGTTCTGCATATTCAACAACATCGGCCTCGGCATCATGAGTGCCATCGATGCCGGGTTGACCGATCGCGTAGCGGTGGTGGACTGGGACGTGCACCATGGCAATGGCACTCAGCAGGCTTTCTATGATCGCTGCGACGTTCTGACGATTTCCCTGCACCAGGACATGCTGTACCCCTCCGATCTGGGTTTCCCTGAAGAACTTGGTGAAGCAGCCGGTGAAGGCTTCAACATCAATGTGCCGCTCCCGGCCGGAAGTGGGGGCGAGGCCTACCTCGCGGCGATAGATCAGGTCGTGATACCGGCGCTCGAGGCCTTTCGGCCGACCCTGATCGTGGTTGCCTGTGGCTACGACGCCGGTTACTTCGATCCCATGAGCCACATGCTGCTGCTTGCAAGCCACTTCCGGCAGTTCACGCAGCGCATGATGGCCGTGGCCGATGAGCTCTGCGGTGGTCGTCTGATGTTCAATCACGAGGGCGGTTACTCGGACTTTTACGTGCCGCTCTGCGGGCTCGCCGTGATCGAAGAGCTGAGTGGGATCAGGACGTCGGTGCGGGATCCTTATGCGGGCACGGAACTGGTGCCGAACCAGGCGCTCATGCCGCATCAGCAGGAATTCATTGATCGGGCTCGGCACGGGCCGCTGGCCGCGCTGATCAGCCGCACTTAGTCTGCGGAGTTTTGACGCCGGGCTGAGAGCGACCGGCGGGCCGCTGGATCCTTACTCCCGGGTCCGCTCTTTCCAGAAGGGGACCATTGCGTCCCAGATGCCATCGGCCTGGCTGCGGTGGTAAAGGGCGGCCGCTATGTGACCGAGAATCAGGAAATAGCTGCCGTTGACTGCGATTTCGTGGACGATCAGGGCTGCTTCCATGGCGATGCTTGACTTGATACCGGCTCCGTAAAGCGCACCGATCACCAGACCGCTCAGTGCGATGAGCGCCAGACCGGCGTACATGGCAAGGTGCACGGCACGGGTGAGGCGCAGCGTGCCCGGCGGCGTGCTGGCGGGCAACACCGTTGGCCGGGTGCGGTGCATGAACACGAAGCGGGCGGCGAGCAGCAGCAGAAACAGGACCGCAAACACCATCTCATTCTGCAGCAGGGCCAGGTCCTCGAGTTCTTCCACCTCGTCGAGTTGCTTGGTCAGCGCGTAGAGGAACACGGCGATGAAGCCCCAATGAGCGAGCTTAGCGGCCCGACTGTGCGGAACGATTTTCTCTGTAGAAGCCTCGGCGGTTGTCGCCATGGCGCGATCTCCTGGAATCTCGTGTCGCTACTGGCCCCGCAGGAGTGAAGCGGGCTGCAGTTTCAGGCGCCGCATCAGGTAATCGGCACCAGCATAGAGGCAGACGGCGCTGACGCCAAAGGCGGTCGCCACTGCCGGCCAGAGCGGGAACTCGAGCGGCAGACGCAGCTGGAAGTGCAGCAGCGGCAGGGCGATGAGAATCCCGAGGGTCAGGGCGAATAGGGAAGTGATCACCGCGAGCAGCACGTACTCCATGCTCAGACTCATGCGGATGACGCTCAAGCGCGCGCCGATCGTATGGAGGATGGTGGAGTAGTAGACCTGTCTCGAACGATGACTCGCCATGACGCCCGTCAGCACCAGCAGACTGACGGAGAAGGCGACGGCTGAGACGACGACCAGCCCCGCCACCGCCTGACCGAGCAGTTCTCTGGCGGTAGCGATGAGCGTGGCCGTGCGTACTGAGACCACATTGTGGGCAATCGTCGAGATCTCGTTCTGCGCCGCAATGGCGCCCTCCGGCGTCATGAAGCTGGCACCGACGTAGCGGGCAATAAAAGGATCCAGCACACCGTCTGACAGGATGGCTTCGAACCAGAAACGGGTTTGCAGCCCCTGCTGACGGAAGATTCCCGAAAGTTTCGCATCGACCTGCTGCCCCTCGATGCTGAAGGTGAGCAGATCGCCAACGTCGAGACCGATTTCGTCTGCCTCGCGATCCTCCATGACCACCCAGGCAGCGTCGCCGGTAGCCTCCTCGGGCCACCAGCTTCCCCGCACCATGGTGACGTTGTCGATGTTGCCGGCTCGATAGGTCAGCTTGTGTTCGTCGCGGGCCTCGCGCTGAGCATCAAGGCTGCTGTCTGAGTCGGGTGAGATGCCGTTGATGGTGATGAGCCGCCCCTGGACGAGCGGTGCCATGTCAATCTGCCTGGCGCCCTGATCCTCGAGAATCGCGGTCACTGGATCCAGCTGGTGCGGCGCCACGTCATACATCACGAGATCCGGCGACTCCTCGGGGATTGTGCTGGCGATCGTGTCCAGTAACGTCGAGATCAGGACCGTGCAGGCCACAAGCAGCGTCAGAGCGGAGCCCAGCGTGAGAAGTGAGACCCGCAGGGCCGAGCCGTGTCGATGCAGATTGGCGAGGGCCAGATGCAGAGCGAAGTAGCGCCGCGTGGGTGCCTGGCCATCCATGCGCAGGGCCAGGCGCCGGATGAGTCGAACGATACCTTCCAGCAGCAGGAGCAGGCCCGCGACCGTGGCGACAAAGGCGAGGGCGAAAATCGGATCGGGCAGAGCGATCAGCACAATGAACACGATCAGTCCCGCACCGCCGATCGAAGCCAGCCACCAGCCTCGGGGTGTCGCCGTGGCGACGCCGTCAATGCTGCGAAACAGCACCGCCGGATCGACGGACAGGGCGCGGCCCACCGCAGGCGCGGCAAAGGTGAGTGCGGTGAGCAAACCGAACACAGCTGCCAGCAGGCTCGGTGTCAGAGCGCTGGAAAGCGCTGTGTTTACCTGAACCTGGCTTTCGGCAAAGAGTGCGCCGGTGAAAGACAGCATCAGGCCAAGTAGGGCCCCCGCGATACAGGACAGGCCGCTCAGGATCAGAATCTGCAGCAGGTACACGGTGGTCAGGGGTCTGTCGCGCAGACCCAGAGAGCGCAACGTGGCGATCGTGCCGAGCTTCCCCTGCAGGTATGCCTGCACGCTGTTGTATACCCCGAGTCCACCAATGAAGAGCGTGCTGAAGCCGACGATCAGCAGCGCCGATCCGGCTTGAGCCAGTCGTTCCCCGATGCGGTCGCTGCTGTCGAGGAAGGTGCTGACTTCCCAGTCGCTGTCCGGAAACGCCTCAAAAAGGGCGCTTTGCCAGGCCTCTGGATCAACGTCCGTACGCACCCGGTATTCGTAGTCGACGCGGCTCGCGGGGTGAAGCAAGCCTGAGTTCAGCAAAGCGTCTTCGGCGATCATCACCGGACTGCCGAGCCAGCTGGCACTCAGGCGACGGTCCGGCTGTTCCGCGATCCGCGCGCGGACCTCGAGCAGCAGTGCTCCGATCTCCACTTCATCGCCGATGTTGATACCCAGGCGGTCGGCAAGCACGGGATCCACGGCGAGCCCGTAGCGACCGTCCTGCAGCGCTGTCGCTGCATCGAGAGGAAGCGGTGGATCGAGGACCAGCTCGCCGTAGAGCGGATAGCGATCATCGACGCTCTGCACTTCTACCAGATGAAAGTCACCGGCGACGGTGCCCATCATCGTATCGAGCTCGATGAGCAGCGACAGGTCACCGCGCGCTTCCATCCAGTCGATGGCTTCCCGAGGCAGGCGCGAGCGCGCATGGACCTTCAGATCACCGCCGCTGTACTTGAGGCTATCGGTCTGCAGACCCTCCCAGACCTGCTGATAAAGACCGCCGGTGGCGGCCACGAGCGTGACGCCGAGAACGAGACAGGCGCAAAGCACCCAGAGGGATTGACCGCTGCCGCGAAGGTCCTGCCAGGCGAGTTTAAGCAGAAAGGGCATGATCGAGCCCTTCGACGAGGGTGCCGCCGTCGAGGCGCAGCTGACGGTTGCAGCGCGCGGCGAGGGTCTGGTCGTGGGTCACCATCACCAGCGTGCTGCCGAGGGTGTCGTGCAGGTCGAAGAGCAGTTCGCTGATGGCGCTTCCGGTGTCTTTGTCCAGATTGCCCGTTGGTTCGTCCGCAAGGATCAGCGGTGGGGCATGGACGAGTGCTCTGGCGATGGCGACGCGCTGTTGCTCACCGCCGGACAGCTGCGTGGGGTAATGCGTTTCCCGATGTCCGAGACCGACGCGTTCGAGCGTCTCCCGGGCTTTGCGGTCGGCATCGGCGTCACTGGCGATCTCGAGCGGCAGCGTGACGTTGCCGAGGGCCGTCAGGCTCGGGATCAGATGAAAGGACTGGAAGACGATGCCCATGCGATCCCGGCGAAGATCCGCGAGCTCGTCTGCAGAGAGCTGATCGAGTCGCGTGCCCCCGATCTCGACGGTGCCGGTGTCCGGGTGATCGAGACCCGCGAGGAGCAGCAGGAGCGTGGTCTTTCCGGAGCCGGAAGGGCCGATCACGGCGACGCTTTCGCCCTCCTTTATGTCGAGGTTCACGTTTTTCAGCACGGGCACCCGTGCCTGCTCGAGCGGGTAGCTCATCTCGACATCACGAAGACCGATCATCACGCCGCGTTCAGGAGCCCTGGCCGGCAACGTTGGCCTGAGCGGCGGCGATCCTCGCGACCGGCACGCGATACGGGCTGCAGGACACGTAGTCCAGACCGATCTCATGGCAGAAGCGGATCGATCGGGGATCGCCGCCGTGTTCGCCACAGATTCCGTACTTGATCCCTTTCTTTCGCGCCGAGGAGTCGGCGACGCTCATCTCGATGAGCCGGCCGACGGCACGCTGGTCCAGGGAGACGAAAGGATCGTTTTCGATCAGCTTTTTCTCGAGGTACTCGGGCACGAATTTCGCCGAGTCGTCCCGGGAGAAGCCGTAGGTCATCTGCGTGAGGTCGTTGGTGCCGAAGCTCATGAACTCCACGGCGGGCGCCAGACGATCGGCGCCGAGGCAGGCGCGCGGCGTTTCCATCATCGTGCCGATTTTGTAGGAGATCGAAACCCGCTTGTCGCTCACCAGCTCGTGGATCGTGCGCTCGATGATGTCGTTGATCAGGCGGATCTCACGCACGTTGACCACGAGCGGGATCATGATTTCCGGAAAGGGGCGATAACCCTGCTCCGTTGCATCGATGGCGGCGCCAATGATGGCGCGCACCTGCATGACAGTAATCTCCGGATGAACCACCGAGAGGCGGCAGCCCCGAAAGCCGAGCATCGGGTTCACTTCGCTCAGGCTTTCGGTGATCTCGCGGATCTTTTCAACAGGCTTGCCCACGGTCTTGGCCAGCGCTGCCATGTCTTCTTCCGAGTGGGGCAGGAACTCATGCAGCGGTGGGTCCAGGAGGCGGATGGTGACCGGCAGGTTATCCATGACCTTGTACAACTCCAGCATGTCTGCCCGTTGAAACTGCAGGAGTCGTTCCAGATGCTGCTCGCGCTCTTCGTTCGACTCCGAGAGGATCATCGCACGCATCGCGGCAATGCGTTCGGCTTCGAAGAACATGTGCTCCGTGCGGCACAGACCGATACCCTCGGCGCCGAGGGATCGTGCTTTCTCCGCGTCTTCCGGCGTATCGGCGTTGGCGCGAACCCGGAGCCGCCGGTGTTTATCCGCCCAGGAGAGCAGCACGCGGAAGTCGTCGCTTTCGCTGGCCTCGATTTTCGGGATGTCACCGAGCATCACGTCGCCGGTATTGCCGTCGAGGGTGATGAGATCGCCGCGGGCGATGACCACGCCATCGTCGCTGGTGGCGGTACCGGCGCGATAGTCGATGGTCAAAGTGCCGCAGCCGGTAATTGCACACACGCCCATGCCACGGGCAACAACCGCCGCGTGAGACGTCATACCGCCCAGCTCCGTCAGAATCCCTTCGGCGGCCTTCATGCCGTGGATGTCTTCCGGCGTGGTTTCCCGGCGCACGAGCACCACCGGGGTGCCGTCGGCCGCCACTTCCACAGCCTCGTCGGCGGAAAAGACGACGCGGCCCGTGGCGCCGCCGGGGCTTGCCGGTAGACCGGAGGCGACGATGTCGGTTTTTGCAGCCGGGTCCACCATGGGATGCAGGAAGGCCTCGACGTGTTCCGGCGAAACCCGCAGCAGCGCTTCTTTCTCGTCGATCAGTCCTTCGTTGACCATGTCGACGGCGATCTTCACCGACGCGCGGCCCGTCCGCTTTCCGCTCCGTGTCTGGAGCATGTAGAACTTGCCTTCCTGCACCGTGAACTCGATGTCCTGCATGTCACGGTAGTGTTTCTCGAGGAGCGCCTGAGTCTCATAGAGCTCCTGGTAAACCTCCGGAAGCCGCTGCTGGAGCGCCTCGATCGGCTCGGGTGTTCTGATTCCGGCAACAACGTCCTCACCGGCGGCGTTGAACAGAAACTCGCCGAAGAAGCGGTTCTCGCCGGTAGAGGGGTCGCGCGTGAAGGCGACGCCGGAACCGGAGTCGTCACCGAAGTTGCCGAAGACCATGGCCTGCACGTTGACGGCAGTGCCGAGGGTCGCCGGGATGTTGTTCATCTCCCGGTACACGTTCGCCCGGGGCGAGTGCCATGAGAGGAACACAGCCTCCACGGCACGCTTCAGCTGCTCGAAGGGATCCTGCGGCAGCTCGGTGATCGTCTTGAAGATCTCGATGACGGCCTGCCAGTCCTCGGCGGTCAGATCCACATCGAGGACCTTGCCCTGCGCTTTCTTGTAGTCGGCGATGGCTTCTTCGAAGCGCTCGCCGGGCACCCCAAGCACCACGTCGGAAAACATCTGAATGAAGCGGCGGTAGGAGTCGTAAGCGAAGCGCGGATTGCCCGTCTTCTTAGCGAGACCTTCGACGATCTCGTCGTTCAGGCCGAGGTTCAGAATCGTGTCCATCATCCCGGGCATGGAGACGGGCGCTCCGGAACGCACGGAAAACAGCAGTGGGTTCTCCGGGTCCCCGAAACGCGCCCCCATGTGTTTTTCCACCAGATCGAGGGCGACCCGGTATTCCTGTTCGAGGAGTGTCGGCAGCGTGTTGCCGCGTTCGAAGAATTCATGGCACGTCGGCGTAGTGATCACGAAGCCGAAGGGAACGGGCAGGCCGAGGCTCGTCATTTCGCAGAGGTTTGCACCTTTGCCGCCGAGCAGATCCCGATCGTCCTTGCTACCTTCGTTGAACAGGTAAACGCGTTTCGCCATGCAGTCTTCTCCCGGTACGGATGTCCTCTACCTCCGGTCGGGCAGGTCTTCGGTCCTGTGCGGGGCCGCGCCTGCTCTCGCCGTGGCAGAGGGGAGAGCTTAACCTCTTCCTGGGCTGGCTTTACAGGCGGTTTCCGGGCCGCAGGCGATGCGTCAGCAGCTGGCCTGGAAAGCCCGACGGCGGCGCGGAGGTCGGAGGTTCGGGATGGTCTGAGCGCCGATAACAGAGCCTGCTCAGATGTGGCGCTGAAGTTGGGATTCCCTATCGGCCCACTTCGGCTTTTCCGGCCTCGAAACACTGCTGCACCATCGGCAGCGATACATCGAGCGCGTTCGCGAGCTGAAGACAGGTGGAAATGTCCTTTTCCGGCATCCCCTGCATCTTCAGCCGACCCTTCGGCATCGGAAAACACTCGGAGACAAAGCTCCGACCGGTGGAACGGTTCAGGATCGACATAAAGGTGTCCAGATCCATCCCGTAACTGGCGACGAGATCCCGCACTTCGAGCAGCAGACTGAAAGTGCTCAGGGAAATGGCATTGTTCGCGAGTTTCATGACCTGGCCGGCGCCTATGTCGCCGCAATGCATGACGGTTCCGAGCGGTTTCAGTACGTCGCTGCAGGCATCGATAGCTGCTAGCGGGCCGCCGATCATCAGGCTCAGTGTGCCTTCCACGGCCCCCTGAACCAGCCCACTCAACGGGCAATCCAGCACTGTAATGCTTCGAGCGGCAGCTTCTTCAGCGAGGCGCTGACAGTAGCCCGGCGATATGGTGCTCATGAGCAGCACGGTTGTACCTGGTCGCAAGGCAGCCATGGCGCCTGCTTCGCCGCGCAGCGCCTGGTCGTTTTGCGCCTCGTCGAAAACGCAGCACATGATGATGTCGGCTCGGGCGCCCACTTCGAACGTGTTTGCGACCTCGACCAGTCCCCTGGGTGTCAGCCGGTCCATGGCGTTGCGGCTGCGGTTAACCGAGGAAACGACCGTGAACCCGGCATCCAGAAGCCTGGATACCATCGGTTCGCCCATGGCGCCCAGGCCAATGAATCCAACTGTCGCGCTCATGGCGCATCCCCTTCGTGTCTGTGCTTCAGCGCGGCAAGGCCCTCTCGGTAGAGAACTTCGACGTAGCTTGGATCGTAGAAGAGCGCGCCAATTCCTCGATACACTTCCTGTTGAATCACTCGGGTGCCTTCAGACGCTGGTTCCAGCAGCCAGCGATGATCTGCCGTGAGAATTCCGGGAATGCCCGCCCGTTGATGCAGCTCATTGTCGGGAACCATACGCTCCACAACGGCCTCCACGGGCGCGAAACTCCCGTCGGCGAGCCGCATGCTGATCTTCATCGTGGCGCCTTCGGCAAAGACCCCGTCTACCGTCTGAAAGATCGGATTCCATTCACTATACGACGTGGGATCGGTAATGGTTGCCCAGAGGTCCATTGGCTCCGCACGGATAAGCAGCTCTGCGTGAACCGATTTGCGAGGTAAAAACACTAAGGCTGCCAGCAGCAGGCCAGCGGCGATGAGGACGATAGGCCACTTCATGGTTGGATTTCTTTCATTCGAAGCTGGTCAGGTCTTGGCTAGTGCAACGTTCGCCCACCCGTCACAAGCAGCGAACTGCCGGTGACGTAGCTGGCGCCTGGACTCGCAAAGAAAGATACGGCGTGAGCGATCTCTTCCGGCTCACCCATGCGCCCCATGGGAATGCTTGCGATCGATGCTTCGATGCGCTCTTCGGGCATGTTGTCGGTGAGACCGGTTCTTATCACGCCGGGGCATATTGCGTTCACAGTGACGCCGTACGGTGCCATCTCTAGAGCAAGTGAACGGGTGAAGCCCAACAGGCCGGCTTTGGCGGCCGAGTAGTCTGTGAAGCCAGGCCCTCCGCGAAAGGCCTGTTCGGAAGACGTGGAGATGATGCGGCCATGTCGTCGAGCCTTCATGTCTTTAACGACCTCCCGCGTGCAATCACTAACTGCGCGGAGATTGAGAGTGAGCACCTCATCCCACTGCTCGGCGCTGGCGTTTGGGAAGCTTCGGGTGCCTGCCCTGGCGGGTCCCCCTGCGTTGTTGAACAAAACGTCGACAGGACCAAGCTCCTTTCGAACGAGCTCAAAGGCATTGCTGATGTCGCTGCGATTCAGCAGATCCGCCCTCACGGCCAGGACCCGCCCGCCTTGCGTCTCGATCAGCGACTGCGTTTCGGCAAGACCGTCCTCGTTGATGTCCAGCAGCCCCAAAGCCGCGCCGTCACTCGCAAGTCGAAGCGACGCGGCCCGGCCAATCCCGGATGCGGCACCGGTTACAACGGCTATGGACCCTTCAAGTTCCTGTGTGGACATGGGTACCCTTACAAACTGTGGATAGTTGTAAGAAATGACTATCTTACAAGTTATGACATATTGTCAAATCTGGTCGCATCGTTAAGATACTGTCGCGATACTCCACGAAGTTCGATCAAATGACAGATACCAGAGTGAAAATCGTTGAAGCGGCGACCAGGACGTTCGCGAGGCATGGCGCGCGGAAGACTGCAATGGCAGATATCGCGGAGACTGCCGGTGTGTCTCGACAGACGCTCTACACCCTTTTTGGCAACAAAGACGAACTCGTGGTGGCGACAATCGGTTATGTCGCGGAGCAGAATTTCGCTGACGTCGAAGCGGGCCTGAAAGCCTGCGGTTCTCTTGACGAAGAACTGGATGTTTATTTCCGTCTGACTATCGTACGGGCCTTCGAACTGATCGAGAATTCGGAGGATTTAGAAGACATCATGAGCGGCCACAGTGAAGCGGGCAGGGTGGCTATCGAGTCGGTCAAAGCTCAGCACGCTAAGCTCGTCACTCGACTGCTGTCGCCGTATCGAGATGAAATCGAGGCTTCCGGGCACACGGTTTCCCATTTGGCGAACTTCTGTGTGACCTGCGCAAGGGGCTTTAAGTACAGCGCGCGCAACAAGCGCGAATTGAATGCGCTGTTAACGACACTGAAGAAGACGTTACTTCAGGCAGCGAAGGTATCTCGTGGTGCCGCCAGGGCGGCCTGAAGAGCGGATTCGACTGGCTTGGAACGGTAGGGAAGGAAAAACATGGCGGACGCAAAGACGATCTGCATCGCCGGCGTGAGCGGCCTGGTCGGCGCCAATCTGACGAAAAAAGCTCTGGACCTCGGCTACCGAGTCAACGGTACGCTGAGAGACAGCTCCGACACGGCCAAAACCGAGCCCCTCATGGCTTTGCCTGGCGCGGTCGAGCGCCTCTCGCTCTTTTCCGCGGACATGGCGTATCCCGGCGCCTTCGATGAGCCACTGGCAGGCGCCGACGCGGTGTTCATCGCCTGCCTGATTCCCACCTATGCGGGGCCCACCGGTAAGCCCGCCCGGGAGATGGACGATGCGGAAGGGGAGCGCGACATCGTCATGCCCACCGTTGATGCGTGCCTGAACATCCTTCGCTCTGCGGCGGCCGCTGGCATCACCAACGCGCTGATCTGCAGCAGCACCAGCAGCACCAACCCGAAAGTGCCGGTGGCGAAGAAGAACGAAGTCGATCACTGGTCCGATCGGTACTATCAATACGAACAGAAGAAGTACACGTCGGCGGCGAAAACCGTCATGGAAGCGGCCGCCATGGAGTTCGCGGCGGCCCACAAAATGCGGCTCTGTATCTTTCTGCCGACCCTGATGCTTGGCCCCGCGGTCCTGCCGGAGCATGCCAGGAAGGGATTTCAGGGCATGCTCTACAAGATGATGCAGGGCGAGCCTTCCCGCCACAGTAGAGTTCCCAACGACTCCTCGTCGATGATCCACGTCGAAGATCTGGCTGCGCTGTTCTTTGCGGCCTATGAGAACCCCGAGGCTGAGGGACGCTACTTCGGGGTCTACGACAGCTGGCCTTACCAGGACATTTATGCGGAGTTAGCCAGGCTGCTGCCGGATGCGCCGATGCCTGAACCGCTCGAAGAAGTGCCCGTACCGCCGACCGGTTTTGACTTCACCCGTCGCGACAGCCTGGGGGTGCCCCTGCGGGACGTGCCGACGATTCTCAAGCAGACCATCGACAGCATGCGGGAGAACGCCGAATGATCAGGCAACTGATTCTGGCAACGGTAGCGATCTCGATGCTCGGAAATCGGCGTTCAGTTCGTCACGCCCGACGTTGCGATCTATAAGCAGGTCATCGAGTACCAGGGTTTTGCAGATGGCAAAGGCAATCCGCTGCCGCCGCGGAAGGTGCTGTACGCCTCAGTCTTCGTGAAGCGAGATGGTGAATGGCTCGAAGCGTCCTACTTCGGCCGCGATCTGGTGCCGTGGCCTCCAGATCGCGACTGACGCCTCAATCGTCTCCCGAAGGCTCGCTCACGCTTACACGGATGATGTGATTGGTTGCACTCTGATGAATCAGCAGGTCGCCGTTCCTGGCTGCCCGCATGTGTCGGAGGATACCGGCGTAGAAGCCCGAGGACGGAATGGGCCAGCTCTGGAAGGTCTCGCTCTCAGGATCGAAGCGCACGAGCGCATCAGGCCGCATGCCGGATTCGTTGTACCAGATGGCACCGTCGACAATGAGAATGGCGTACGGGTGTGACTTCGGTCCGCTCGGCGATGGCCACTCACGAATCACACCGGTTTTCGGGTCGTAACGGCCCAGGCGACCAGCGCCGGAGTTTACGTACCAGATCATGCCGTCGGCGGCGATGTCGAGGCGGCGCACGTGCGACTCCTGGTTGGGCAGATCGATGCGCGTTGCTGCCATGGTGTCGCCGTCCAGCTGATAGAGGCAGGGTCCGCCGTTGCAGGCGACCCAGACATCGCCGGCTGCATCGATTTTGATGCCGTAGGGACGCGATCGGGGCCGGTCGAGCTCGATGAGCTCAACTTCGCCGCTGGCCGGATCCAACCGCCCGACCCGATTGCTGTGCTGCAGGGTGAACCAGAAACGGCCATCGGCATCGAATTCGCCCGTGTGGGGATCGCGGGCCTCTGGGTCGGGCATGGGATACTCGACGATGTCGCCGGTCTCGGGATCCAGCTTGCCGACCGTGCCGTTCCGGTTGCCGAGATACCACATGGCACCGTTCTCATCGGGAGTGACGCTATGGGGTTTGGCGCCGGGTGCTGTGGGGTACTCGCGCATGGCGCCCGTGCTGGGATCGATGCGGCCGACGATGTCGAGACCCTGGCCCACCCACCAGATGCCGCCGTCCGGCGCTTCGACCGGATCACGGGAACGCTGGCCCAGCGTGGGTACCACCCAGGATTCGAAATCGAGCTCCACGGGTCCGGGCACGAGCGTTGGGGTGCGGCGATCGTTGGGCGGGAAGTGCTCGCTCAGATAGCCGGTGACCACGGTTTCCGTTTCCGGCGGCAGCTTGATCATGGTTCGGATCAGGTTCCGCCAGTCGCTTTGACTGTAGCCGGCGCTGCGCTCGATGAGTCGCGTGTCATGGCAGCTCGAGCACAGCGAAGTGACTTCCTCCTGGCCCGGTCCGTCGGGGAGCGCCTGCAGGCTTGCAGACACACTGGTTAGCAGAACGGTGGCAAGGGTCAGGCTGGCGATCTTCAGCATGTGCATGCTCATACTTCCTTTATGAGTCGTTCATGGGTCGTTGGTTGGCGTTTCGGGATGACCGTCCCCGGGCGACTGCTTTGCGCCCCAGAGCCATTCCCGAACTCGGGGAAACAGCAGCGGCAACACGAACACCAGCAGCAGGGCGCCAGCAATGAGCAGCGACTGAATGCCGGTGAGATCCAGCACGGCGGTGCCGAGGAATGCGTAAGGGGCTGCGCGAATCGGGGCAGCCACCGCCACCACGGCGGCAAAGTGTGCGGCGTTCAGGCCGACGAGGCCAGCCGCAAGGTGCGCCGGCGTCAGCAGTCCGATGGGGTGCGCGGTGATGGCAAAGATGGCGACCACGCCGACCCGCTGGATCCGATCGAGCATCAGCTGGTACTGGGCCCCGAAGCGGCGCTGCACCCAGTCGGCGCCGAGCATCTGCGCCAGATAGAAAAGCACCAGTGACGACAGCAGCAGGCCGATGCTGCCCCAGAGAATTCCGCCGGCCACGCCGAAAGCGAGGCCGCCGAGGGTGAGAATGAGGTGCGACGACAGACCGATGAAGAGGCGGAAGATCACGAGGAGAATGAAGACGGCGGGACCCCACCAGCCGAGCCCCTGCACCCATTGGCGGAAGGCTTCCAGACCTTCCACGGAGAAGGAGATCCCCAGTTGCTCCTGGGCCGTCGCGCCGATCGTGAAAGCGGCAGCCAGGAACAGCAGCACAAAAACTCGTCGGCGCCAGCGTGGCGACATCGGTGTTCCCCGGAAGCGGATCGAATGTGTCGGATTCGCAGGTAAGATGGAACCTGCCTCGCGGACCTAAGCTAACCCGACAGCAATCACAGGACAAACCAAGGAGCGACCATGACCCCAACGACGGAAGACCGGGATGCACTCTTCAAGCGCTTCGGCCGAGCCTTCTTCAAGCAGGACCTCGATGCCATGTACGAAGTCGTCACTGACGATTTCACGTACTCGATCCTGGTCAACGACACGCCGCGCGTCATGAATACGCGCGATCAGGTCGCCGCGTTCTTCGAGGAGCGCCGCGGCATCCAGAAGGACGTGCGCTTCGAAGACGTGGTCTTTCACCATGCACCGGACGCAACCTTCATGACCTATCGGGTTACCGGTACCGACGTGGCCAGTGGTGAAGCTTTTGAGCGCGTCGGCGTAGAGCGTTACACCTTCCGGGACGGACGCATCGCGGAAAAAGACGTCTATAGCCGCCCGCTGCTCGAGGCTGCCGCCTGATTGCCAGGGGCGTTGATGATTGTGTTTAATGTTAGTGATTAAATACGAGCCGGCTAGGCTGTTGGCGAGCAGGCTCTCAGCAAAACGCCTGGGAAGGCGTTGGTCTGTGCTGAGCTGACATGGGCCCGGCGCGAAGAGGGGAGATAAACGCATGAAGCAACGCCTGGTGATGGTCGTTCTGGCGGCAGCACTTGCCGGCTGTAGCGACCCGGACGCCGTACCAGAAACGCACATATCCACGCCGCCACCGCCGCAGGCATCCGGCGGGGAAGTCGAACGCTTTCCCCTGAAGACGGCCCTCTTCGGCGACCTGCACGTTCACACGAGCTGGTCCGCGGACGCCTATACGGGCGGCAATCGCCTGGGTCCGAACACCGCCTACCGCTTTGCGCGGGGTGAGGAGATTGAGCTGCAGAACGGGCTCACGGCCAGGCTGGACGTACCGCTGGACTTCGTTGCCCTCACGGACCATGCCGAAAACTTTGCCACGCATATGACCTGCACCATCGGCGGTGGGCCTGAGTTCGATACGGAGCAGTGCCGTGGCATGCGTGCCGGTGATCTGGATCAGCAGGTGATGCTCCAACAGGTGTTCGAGCGGGCGGGTGTGCGACCAGCCCCTCGCAATGACCTCTGCAGTGATGACCTCGACCGCTGCCTGGCGAACGAAAAGGCGACCTGGGTGCGCGTGCAGGAAGTCGCCAACGCCTTCGACGATCCCGGCAACTTCACGGCGCTGATCGGCTACGAGTTTTCTTCGCTGCTCAAAAACTTCGGGATGCTGCATCGGAACGTGATCTTTCGCGGCACGGACGTCACGCCTCATGCCATCTCGTCGAACGACGTCATCAATCAGGCCGATTTCTTCGCGCAGCTTGATGCAGCCTGTGAAGCCCCCTGCGAAGTGCTGACGATCCCGCACAACACAAACTATTCCTGGGGCATGGCCTTCGACCGGGTGGACGAAGATGGAACCGTCTACAGCCAGGCAGACATCGAAAGGCGCGCACGCATCGACAGGCTCTTTGAGATCACTCAGCAGAAAGGTAACTCTGAATGCCAGATCGGCGTGGGGATGGCCGACGAAGACTGCAACTTCGAGAACACCTGGCCCATCTGTGACGATGGAGAAGGGACTCAGTGTGCGTCCGAACCCTCCTTTCTGAGGAACGCCCTGCTCACGGGGCTTGCCATGGGCAGCGAAGGTGGGCAGAACCCCTTCAAGCTCGGCGTGATTGGATCCACGGACACACACCTCTCTGATCCCGGCAACACGGCTCGGGACATTCCAGCTCAGTTTGCTGCGCTAAACCTCTCTTTCGTCGTTAAGCGGGCGCTCGGCATGGATCATGTGGTCGCCGGTCCGATCCGCAGAATGTCAGCCGGCGGTCTCGCGGCGGTCTGGGCCGAGGCCAACACGCGGGCGGACGTTTTTGATGCCCTGAGACGTCGGGAAGCGTTCGCCACCAGCGGATCGCGGATCAAGCTGCGCTTTTTCGCCGGCGACTATGGCGAAGCCATCGGTGCAAGCGCGGACGCCGTCGCGACCGCCTATGCGAGTGGTGTTCCCATGGGCTCCGACCTGAAGGATCTGCAGAACCCGAGCTTCTGGGTCTGGGCAGCTCAGGACCCCAACGCCCCCGCGCTGGATCGTATACAGGTGATCAAGGGCTGGGTGGAGAATGGCGAGGAGCGGCAGATGATATGGGATGTTGCCTGCTCTGGAGGGCGTACGCCGGGCGAGGACGGCAAGTGCCCGGTGACCGAGGCTTCCGTCGACCTAGAAAGCTGCGCGTTGTCCGGTAGCGGCGCCGCCGAATTGCAGACAACGTTCAGGGATCCGGAGTTTTCCGCCGACCAGGTTGCCTTCTACTACGTCAGGGTGTTCGAGAACCCGAGCTGCCGCTGGACAACTGCTCTGGCTAACGAAGCCGATGTCGACCGACCGACCGATGTGCCGGCCACCGTGCAGCACCGGGCCTGGTCGTCGCCAATCTGGGTGAACTCTCCCTAGGGGAGTCTTTCCGCGGCGCTAGCCCGTCGGCAGACCGGCCGTCATGCCGCCGTCCACCACGAGTTCGGCGCCAGTCACATAGCGGCTCTCATCAGCGGCGAGGTAAACGGCGACGTTGCCGATGTCCTGCGCCGGGTCGCCCATGTAACCGATGGGCAGCTGACCTTCGAGCCGCTTTCGCAAAGCCTCCGGGTCTGGTGCGTTGTCGAACATCGGCGCCATGATGGGCGTATCGATCACGCCGGGGTGAATCGAGTTGCAGCGAATGCCGAGGCGCGCGTTTTCCATCGCTACGGTTTTCGTGAGCAGTCGCACCCCGCCCTTGCTTGCGCTGTAGGCCGCGCCTCCAACCTGACCACGCAGGCCGACAACGGAGGAGAGGTTGATGATTGAACCGCCGCTTCCACCGGGATTGCGCTTCATCGCGACGACTCCGTGCTTACAGCCGAGAAAGACGCCAGTGAGGTTCACGTCGAGCACGCGCTGCCATTCCGTGAGCGGCATCTCGTCGATAGGGCAGCTGGAGAAAACACCGGCATTATTCACCAGCACGTCCAGGCGCTGATGTTCGCCTGTCACAGCTGCCATCACCCGCTCCCAGCCTGCTTCCTCGGCAACGTTGTGTTGCAGGAAAGTGCAGCCGAGGGTTTCAGCGACTTGTTGTCCAGCCGTTTCGTTCAGATCAGTGATCGTTACCTCGGCGCCTTCCTCGACAAAGCGCTGAGCAATGCCTTTACCGAGGCCGGAAGCGCCACCGGTGATGAGCGCGATAGTCTCTTTCAGGCGAGTCATGATGAGCGCTCTTCAGGCTGGCGGACTCGGATGTAGACGAAAAAGGGAATCAACAGCAGCACCAGCAGCAGGCCAACGAGGATCGTTGAGCCAAGCTGATCTCGAAGTAGGTTGATGAGGAGCTGCCGGGTCTGGCTGTAACCCGGTGGAACGGGCAGAACCTGGTTCTCTTTCTCGAACTGCGCATAGGCAGCGAGCATGGCCTGAAAACGCTCCGGCATGTCGCTCTTGAGATCTCGAGTTTCGCCGGGATCTCTCACCGTGTCGTAGAGGCGCCATTCCCCGTCGCCGAGCGGCGGCAGATTACGCACGAGTTTGAAGTCGCCCTGAAAGAGCGCGCCGTGTCCGGTCAGTTCGTAGCCGACCGTGTCGCCGGGTCCGTAAACTCGATCGACTTCGCCGCGGAGTACCGGTCCCAGATCTCTGCCCGTTATGGGCAACACGGGTTTTCCGCCGAAGCGACCGTCGGGATGGGACACGCCTGCGAAGGCGAGGATGGTGGCGGCAATGTCCGTTGCCCAGGCGAAAGCCTCGGTCTGCGCGGCTGCCACCTGCAGAGGGCCACCGGAGATGATGAGCGGCACACGCAGCCCACCCTCTCCGGCATAGAACTTGTAGAAGGCGAGGGGGCTCACGGCGGCGCTCGTGAACGCGGGATGGATGGAGTTGTAGCTCCCTTTCAGGCCAAGGGTCTCGTAGTCCATCCGGTAACCGAGGCTCGAAGCCACGCGGTTCGAGGTGAAGGAGGTCGGGTCCTGAGAACCGCTGCCTTCGGCGCCGTTGTCGGAGGTGAAGACGAAGATCGTGTTGTCGAGTTCGCCCCTGGCTGCCAGATAATCCATGAGTCTGCCGATGTTGGCGTCCATGGCTTCGATCATGGCGGCGTAAACCGCCATACGCTTGGCCTCGTAGCGCTGCCGTTCCGGGTCGAGAGCCGCCCATTCCGTTGTGGTCGGCATTTTCGTCATGGGGACGGCTTCAGGCAGCACGCCCAGCGCCACGGCGCGATCGTGGCGTGCCTGCCGCAGCTGCTCCCAGCCGTCGTCATAGACACCCATATAGCGATCGATGTACGCCTGCGGTGCCTGAACGGGGATATGCACGGCCTGGAAAGGCACGTAGGCGAAGAACGGTTGGCCGTCGTCGAGGTTGCTGTCGATGAACTCGATGGTCTTATCGATGAGAAAACGGGACGAGTAAAAGTCCTCCGGCAGCTCGAAGCGTTCCCCATCGGCAAACCAGTTGGCGTCGTCGTAGATGGGCAGGTACGGGCGCTGCTCCCAGTTGTCTGCACCGGAATCCATCAACGCCACCGTTCGCTCGAAGCCTCGCTGGCTCGGCAGCTTCCCTTGCGTGGCGCCGAGGTGCCACTTGCCTGCCAGATAGGTGTGATAGCCGGCGCTCTCAAGCAGCGTCGCGATAGTGACGACGTTATCGCCGAGCACGCCCTGATAGTTCGCGTGAGTCATCTGCTCCGGCGACATCATCTCCGGGATGTTCGGCACACCGGCCAGGTGACTGCTGACGCCGGTGAGTAGCATGGCCCGCGCCGGCGCACAGTTGGCGGCGGTGTGATAGTTGGTAAAGCGGACTCCGTTCTCTGCCAGTCTCGAGAGCGAGGGCGTGTTTACCTCGCTGCCATAAGGCGCGATGTCCGTGTAGCCGAGGTCATCCGCCAGCAGGAAGACGATGTTGGGCCGGTCCTCCGCAAGGCCCATTGGACTGATCGCAGGCAGCAAGAAGGCAAGCGCGAATGCAGATACCGCTCTGCTGAGCACAATCAGTCGCGCTCGGGCAGGTAGCGCGCTGCAGCGAGCAGCAGCGCAGCGACGGCGACTTCGAAAACGATGGCTTGCGGCACAAAATCCGCGCCGTGCACCACCCAGGCGATCAGCCGGCCAGCCGCCGCAATGAGCAGCAGCATAGCGGGCGGGTAGAACCAGGTGCGTCGACGCGTTGCGACGGCAGTCAGGATGCAGAGCCCGGCGACGATAAAGAAGGCAGAGAGGTCGGCGACCTGACTGCTGAGCCCATGACCCGTCTCGAGAGTTACCCCCAACGTGGGCGCCGCGCCGGCCGGATCGACCAGCCAGCGCAAACCCATCACCACGAACAGGAGTCCGGGAAGCAACACGATCAGCGCCAACAAGCGCCTGGACCAGCTCATTGTCCTATCCTCCTCACGGTTGATGGCCCGATCAGGACGCCTGATTGAAGACGGGTTTGCGTTTCTCCATGAAGGCGCGCATGCCTTCCATGGAATCTGCCGTTCCCCGATTGGCGGCGACGGCGGCCATCTCGTCTGCCATAGACTGTTCCAGGGTCTTCGTTTCGTGGCCGACGATCACTTCCAGCATGGATTTCACGGCCTGGCGCGGCTGAGCTGCCAGCTCTTCGCCCAGGGCCTGGGCGCGAGCTTTGAGGTCTGCAACCGGGAGCAGCTCCGTGACGAGGCCCATGTGCAAGGCTTCCTGCCCGTCGATCTTCCGCCCGCGCAGGATCATGTCGAGGGCGTAGCTGCGGCCGACCACTCTCGGCAGGCGCGCGGAGCCGCCCCAGGCAGGAACGCTGCCAAGATCCATTTCCGGCAGCCCGATCTGCGCGCCGGCATTCGCCGCAAGCCGGAAATGACAGGCGAGCGGCAGCTCGAGACCACCGCCGAGGCAGTAGCCGAAGAGGGTGGCGATGGCTGGGGTGCCGCCGTTTTCGATCATGTCCAGCACGCGATGGCGCTGGCCGAAGAAGGCTTCCGGGCTTCCGGCCCGCTTCACACCCTCCGGTATCTGCCGCAGATTCATGCCGGCCGAGAAGTGGTCCTCGCCTTCGCCGGTGAAGATCATGGCCCGGATGGCGTCATCGGCGAGTACCTCCGGAAGCTGCTCTTCCAGCCGGTCGATGTATTCCACGCTCATCAGGTTCCAGGGTGCATCGTTGATGCTGAAGGTCGCCACGTTGTTGGTGACGGAATAGAGGTAGGGGTCAGTCATCGGTGCTTCCTCGATGGTAGTCAGGCCCGCGCCAGGCCGTACTGGTCGAGGCGCCAGCGCAGCGTGTCGATACGGTCCTGACCGAAGAACGGTTCTTCCCGGAGCACCATGGTCGGGACGCCCCAATGGCCGGCCGCTGCGAGCGCCTGCTGATTGCGTTCGACCTCTTCCAGCTGGTCCCCGCCGTCGATGGCTGCATCCAGCTCGGCAAGATCGAAACCGGCTCTCGCGACGGCATCTTTCAGGAGATCGCCCTGATCCCACCCCTCCGTGCCGCCAAAGATCAGCGCGGAGACCTCGGTGACGAATTCGACGCCCCGGCCACGGCGCTGCGCTTCCACGCCCAGGGCACTCAGCCGGTGGATGTAGGGCTGGTCTTCGGGAACCGACATGGTCTCAAAGTCCTGCACGATCGGGTCCGGATTCGGCCCGGCGAACGGCATGCCGAGGAACTCTGCACGCCGCCTCGAGTCGCGCATGATGTAGAGAGCCTTGTTGCGATTCGAGGGATCGAAGACCAGTGACGGGTCACGAACGGCGATGGGATAGACGATGCACATGCGCACGTCCACATCGTAGTCGTCCCGCAGTTTGGCCAGGTCGGGGGTGACCAGATAGGAATAGGGGCTCCGAAACGACCAGTAGACGTCGATGGGTTCTGCCATGGTGAATTCCTCCCGAACGGTGTGTCTGCGCTGCAGGCGCTTTAATGGATGGCATTATATTCCTGGATACTCCCGCATGCACCCACTCGGATTGCGTTTCTGAGCGGGCTGTTTGTATGCAGGCGGAGAGACAGGGACAATCTCTCCCGAAAGCAACGCTATAGACAACCTTTTTCAGCTCCAGTGTTCGGCGGTGATGCATCTTCCATGAGTTCGGTTTTCCGTGCTGGCGAAAGCCATGAGTGAGTCGTTGGAATCCAGCCTCGACGGACGGCGACAACGCGGCGAACGCAGCCGGCGGGCGATCGTCAACGCGGCTCTGGCGCTTGTCGAGGAGGGCGTTCTCGTCCCCACCGCCCAGCAGGTCAGTGATCGCGCCGGGGTCGCCATGCGCACCTTTTTCCGCCACTTCAACGAGATGGAGTCGCTGTTCGCGGCGATCGACGAGGCAGCGCGCGGCAGAATGGAGTCCTTCTTCTTCGCAGCTATGCCGCAAGGCACGCTGCACGAGCGGATCGAGCAGGTGGTCGAAGGTCGTGCGCGCGCCTATGAAGGGGTTCGAAACTTCACACTGAGCACCCAGGCGTCCCTCTGGCGCTCCGCGTTTCTCGCCAAACAGTACGCCGCGGATCAGCGCCGGCTGCGCCGTGATCTGGACAAACGGCTTCCGGAAGTTACGTCGCTCGACAGGGAAGCCCGTGAAGCCGTCGATGCCATCACCTCTTTTGACATGTGGCATCGCTTGCGCAGCGACCAGGGCCTGAGCAGGAAAGCGAGCGCCGAGCTGATCGCCGGAATGGTAAAAAAGCTGCTGGCCTAGTTGCAGATGTCCAGGCCGTAGTCACGTCCGACTTCCCTTCAGCCCCTAGCCGATGCCCATGGATTCGGCTTCTTTCTGCAGAACACCCGTAACCTGCGGCACCGCTTTCACCCGCGCGATCAAGCCGGCGAGCTTGGGATACGTCGCGCCGTCGACCTCGTATTTTGCGTAGGAGGCGTTAATGAACGGGCTGACGATGCTGAGGTCAGCGAGCGAGAAGTCACCAAAGATGAAGCCATCGTCCGGCAGCTGACCTTCGAGATAGTCGAGGATCGGGGGCAGCTGCTTGTTGATGATCTTCGCCACCAGTTCTTCGTCCGGCTCCTGTTTGAAGGCGAAGGGCCGCATGAAGCGCTGGAAGAAGATGCCGGTGGCAAGCTCCGTGACGTAGGTGCCACCCAGTTCCTCGTACCAGTCAGCCATCGCCCGATCTGCGTTATCTGTGGGATAGAGGGCCGGTTCGGGGTGGGCGCTTTCGAGATAGCGACAGATGACCTTGGAGTCGCCGAGGGTCAGATCACCGTCGACGAGCGTCGGCACTTTGGCGAGGGGATTGATTTTCCGGTAGTCCTCGTCACCTGAAAACGGCATCTGCGGCACGACTTCGTAAGGAATACCCTTGTAGTCGAGGGCGATGAATACCTTTCTTACGAAAGGTGAGCCGTGAACGCCGTATACCTTGATCATCTGAAGTTCCTCTCTTTGTCTGCCTGCGCTGGCGTGGTTGCCATATTATGGCATAGCATGTGACACAATAACGCAGCCGCTGGTCTTGTTGAGTGTGGCAGTTGAGACTGGTGCGGGCCCCCTTTTACTGTTTGATGAGGAGGAGCAGCAATGACTGATCTGTTACCTGTGCGTGGGTCTCCGGGCTCTCCCTACACCCGAAAGATGCTGGCGGTCCTGCGCTATCGGCGCATACCTTATCGCTACCTGCAGGGTGCGCAGGACGTGGAGGGCCTGCCGGCACCGAAGGTAGGTCTGATCCCGATCTTCTATTTCACCGACGCGTCCGGCGAAGTCACCGCGGAGGTGGACAGCACCCCGATCATTCGCCGTCTGGAAGACGAGTATCCGGGTCGTTCTGTGATCCCGGCTGATCCGGCCGCCGCCTTCATCAACTACCTGTTGGAAGACTACGGCGACGAGTGGCTGACAAAAGCCATGTTTCACTATCGCTGGTACTACGACGCCGATATCGAGATGGCCGGTTCCGTGCTGCCGCACTACGGCGACGTTACGCAGCCGGATGAGCAGATGCAGCTCGCCAAGAAGGTTTTCTCCGAGCGTCAGATCGGCCGGCTCTACGTGGTGGGTTCCAACGATACAACGGCGCCGGTGATCGAAGGCAGCTACAAGCGCTTCCTCGCGTGCCTGAACGAACATCTCAAGCAGCTGCCGTTTCTCATGGGGAATCGCCCCGGCTCGGCGGACTTTGCCTGTTTCGGGCAGCTGACCCAGCTCGTGCAGTTTGATCCCACACCGGCCGCGATCGCTGCAGCCGACTTTCCCCGCGTGCATGCCTGGGTAAGTAAGATGGAAGACCACTCGGGACTCGAGCCGACGGACGATGACTTCGTGGATCCCGATGCGTTTCCGGACACCTTGAAGGCCATCCTCTCTGAAGTTGGCCGAACCTATGTGCCCGTGATGCTCGCCAACGGTCAGGCGCTGGATCAGGGTGCGGACACCGTTGAGGTGGAAGTGGACGGCAAGTCCTGGGTGCAGGAGCCCTTTCCCTATCAGGGCAAGTGCCTGCAGTGGCTGCGCATCGAGTACGCGCGACTCGGCGAGGCGGATCGCGAGCGGGTTGATGCGATCCTCAGCGGCACGGGCTGCGAGGCGCTGCTCGCACGCCCGTCCTGATTCGAGTCTCAGTTGGACCAGTAAGCGAACTCATCCTCCGGCTGATCTTCCTGGGAGAGGTCGCGGTCGACGTTCTGGGCCGTAGTCCCTGACCAGGGCCAGCGCGGCTCGGCTTGCTCGCTGTTGTGGGCGTCGAGCCGGGTGCGCAGCCGATCGGCGATTTCCGGATGCTCGTCCAGGAGATTGGTCCATTCCCCGTCAGCGGTGAGGTCGAATAGCCACTCCTTGCGAGGCAGACCCTGCGGCGCGCTCACCATCAGCTTCCAGCGCTCGTCCCGGACAGCCTGGGCAGCACCGCTGCGAAAGAACAGATAGTCATGAGGTGGCTCAGCGTCCTCAGGGCCCGTCACCAGA
Source organism: Pseudomonadales bacterium (assembly GCA_965230005.1). Lineage (GTDB taxonomy): Bacteria > Pseudomonadota > Gammaproteobacteria > Pseudomonadales > Azotimanducaceae > SZUA-309. The sequence goes on along the minus strand of OZ245934.1, from coordinate 1,654,750 downwards.
GGGACCAGGTCCACGCCGTCCATGATCCGATCCGTCGGCAGTTCAGCGCCTGCTGCCGCCGCGGCCGTGGCGTACATGTCGAAGTGATGCACTGGTGCATCGTAGGTGGTTCCCGCCGGAATCTTTGCAGGCCAGCGCGCCAGGAAGGGCACCCGAATGCCGCCTTCGAAGAGCGTGATCTTCCAGCCACGGTAGGGATCGTTCACTTCCGGCAGGCCGATGTAACCGGCCCCGCCGTTGTCGGAGGTGAACATCACCAGCGTATTCTCGTCCAGGCCATTTGCTTTCAGGGCTTCCATCACCTGACCGACGCCACGGTCCAGGGAGCGGATCATTGCCGCATAAACACGCTCCCGGCGCAGTTCGATTTCCGATAGCGCTTCATAGTCTTCACGTGCTGCCTGCAGGGGCGTATGCGGTGCCCAATGGGCGAGATACAGGAAGAACGGGCGATCCTTGTTGGCCTCGATGACCTTCACTGCTTCATCCGTGTAGTAGTCCGTCAGGTACTTCGGCGGTTCGAAGCGCGGTCCACCGTTGAAACTGGCCGCAAAGCTCAAAGCGGCCCAGAGGAAGCGATCGATCGGATCGAAGTCCTGTCTTGCCTGGATCACGTCTTCGTCGTCGCGCCGTCCGTAGAGACCGCTGGCCATCAGGAGGCTTTCGGCGAACCCCTGATCGTGTGCCGCCATGCCGTTTTCCGTGCCGAGATGCCACTTGCCGATGTGGGCGGTGTGGTAACCCTGTTCGGCCAGCAGTTCTGCCAGCGTGATCTCCGAGGGCGGCATGCCCATTTCACCGTAGCTGAGGCTGGCCTTTTCGGGATTGCGGATGCTCTGGGGTGCCAGCGGCCGGTCGGCGGCATCGCTGATCATTCCAACGATGGGCATGAAGCCGGCGGGGGTCGGGGTGAACTCGAAACCGAAGCGGGTGCCATAGCGCCCGGACATCAAGGCCGCCCGCGAAGGGGCGCAGGTGCCGTTCGCGGCGTAGCCCTGGGAAAAGGTCACCCCTTCTGCAGCGAGCGCATCGATGTTCGGTGTCTGGACCGTTGGGTTGGGGCCATTCATGGAAACGTCGTTCCAGCCCAGATCATCGGCCAGGATCAGGATTACGTTGGGCGGCCTGTCTGCAGGATCGCGCCCTTCTCTGTCCGTGCCCGTCGACCAGCTAATCTCCTGGGTAGGCAGTGCATCCACCTGCATCATACGGCTGATGCCGAAGAGGGCGATTTCAGCCCGGAAAATCCAGCCGATCCCGAGCAGGGCGACCAGTGCCACGGCGATGCCAGCAAGCCACTTCATCGTCTCGTCCTAGCCCTGCTGCTGCATCAGCCAGAGGCCGACGGGCTCCACGAGCTCGATATTGATCTGTCCGGCCAGACCGGCAGCCCTGTGTACGGCGGATGCCTGATAGTCCGGTGAGCTCATCATTTCCATCATGGCGGCCCGGGACGGATACATGGCAATGGCCGCCGAATCCCAGAGTTCCTCCACCTCGCCAAGCATCAGACGCTCAACCTGGGCGGAGAACATCGGCGCGCCACCCACTTTTGCGAGATGGCCGACCACTTCGGCACCGTAGATCGCGTAAGCCTCGGCCCCGGTCATGTCGGTTTCCCGACCGTCCTCGTACTCGGCTTTCTCTTTGAACTTGAGGAGATTCAGCATGTAGATGGGGCCATCGCGGCCCGGTTCCATGAACCCTTTCATCTGCTCTTCGTTAGGGACGACTTTGTTGACGACTTCCATAAGCTCCACTCCCACTGGACTGGATGCCTTTGTACATGAAACCGGAACTAATGCCTAGCATTAGCTGGGTAGACAGTGCCTGCGGGAGCGATAAAGTGGTCAACGGCCCATGCTGAATGGCCTGCAACCCGAGCGTGTCGGATCCGTGCCCGCGCGCCTGACTGGAGAATGAGTCAATGAACAGCAGATTCGCCGCTGCGGTGGTCTTGATCCCGATGTCCCTGGTCCTGTCTGGTTGCCAGCAGATCGCGTTCTTCTTCGAAGCCAACCGGCTTCGCGCCATGGCTGATACCACTCAGGAGGACACCACTATCACGGACGTGGTGGCCAGAGAGGATGCGAACGGCAGGCCGGCTGCCTTGCTGTCCGGCTTTTACGGTCTCGACAGTGCGTTGCCGCCCGTCGCCGATCGTGGGATCTGCCGCGGTGCCGCCGGTGCAGACGGCATGCCGGTGATCTTCTCTCACGAGATAGACGTGGAGACCATGCAGGCGGGCGACTTCCGGGTCGTTTCCGCGTCGGGGGTGGTGGGCGACATCACCTGCGTCACGCCGGCGCCGGCGGAAGACCCCGGTGAGCTCCGAACGGTGCTCATCGTTGGAGAGTACGGGAGTATTGACGATCAGCCCGTGCTGATTGAAATCGTTGGTAATCTGCTTTCCATAGACGGCCAGCTGAACTTTCTTGGTGCCACAACGCCGGTTATTCCGCTCGAAGCGGGGCCAACCATGGAGTGGTCCGAGGTGGTACCGGAGGAACAGTGGGACCTCGGCAGGGAAGCCACCGCAATTCCCTTCGGTGGCGGCAATGGGTGTCCGCTGGAAACGAGGCAGGTTGTCCGGGTGACCTGGGCGGGGGGCGTGACCAAGCCCGGCGGCGGGGAGATCGATGATCTCGAGCGTGAAGCCTATCGGGTGCGAGTCTCTTTCGGGGATGAGGGTGAGGCCGACCTGGTGCCCTTTGCCATCGGCGATCTGGGTGACGGCGACAACAACCACGAGCTCTGCCTGGATCGGGCAGGACGCCCGCTTGCCGTCGAGTTCCCTGCCGGGCTGCTCACAGATCCGCGGGGAGATCTGAATCCCGACACGAGGATCGAGATCACCCGCTAAGCTGAATCCGACAGGCGCTTCAGCACCACGGCAAATTCTTCTGACTCCCGCTCGTAGGGGTTGCCTGCTACGTCGCCGTAAACAGCCTCAACTGTCAGTCCTGCCGCCCGTGCTTCCAGTTCGAGCGTTTCAGGCGTGTAGTACTGCAGCCAGTTGTAGATCTCCCATTGCCGGGATTCGTCGACGATCGTGTACTTATCGAGGCTGACCTTGTCGTCGTCGTACCTGAAGCTTGCGACAAAGGCGAAGTAAGGCGCCCTCGACCAGAAGCCGTTGAGCTGGTTTTTCTCGCAGGAGAAGGACTCGGTTCTCTCGGCGAAGGCCGCCAGCGAGTAGACGTCGAGCACAATACGGCCCTCCTCGGCGAGCATGCGCTCGAACTTCGCCAGCATCGCCGCGCGTTGCGCGGGTGACAGCGCGCAGTAGTCGCACATGATCAGCGTGATCAGATCAAAGCGGCCTTCCGGTTGGTACTCGAGATAGTCGGCCAGCTCGTAGTGGACGTTCAGTCCGTTGTCTCGTGCAAACTCGCGCGCGTATTCGATGGAACGCGCAGAAAAATCAATGCCGGTGACGGCTGCGCCTGTCCGCGCGAAGCGCGACGTATACAAGCCTGGTCCGCAGCCAAAATCGGCGATCCTGCTTCCGGCAGACAGGTCGAAGCGTTGGCTCATCCAGTGTGTGGACTCTTCGATGAAGGCGGCACGCCTGGAGGACAGGTCGACCTGTTCATTCAGATGGTAAGACAGCATCTGCGCGGAGGTGTGTTCGTCGGTCCAGAGCTCCCGGGCCGTGTAGTGGGAATAGACGGCCGGTTTTGCATTTGCGGCTTCCAGGAAGTGAAAGAGGGTATTCGGATCCATAGGCGGGACGATAGCAAAGCATGCTGGCCGGAGCGTCGGCAGTTTGACTCGGAGCGTCTGTCAGTGAGTGAATGATCGGACGCCGGAGAGGAGGTGGTATGTACGAACCGAAGGAAGTTCTGACGAGCGAAGCAGAGCTGCGCGAGATTCTGCCGGATCAGTATCCGAGTCAGACGGGTAAGGTGATCGATCATATCGACGAGCACATCCGGGTCTGGATCGAACGTTCGCCGTTTCTCACCATGGCCACGGTCTCCGCGGCGGGTCAGGTGGATGTCTCGCCGAAAGGGGATCCGGCGGGATTCGTGAAGGTGCTCGATGAGAAAACTCTGGCTGTGCCGGACCGACCTGGTAATCACCGCTTCGACAGCTTTCTCAACATCATGCAGACGGGCCGCATAGGGCTCGTGTTTCTCGTGCCGAATCGTCGGGAAGTGGTGCGCGTGTCCGGATCGGCGCGGATACTGAGAGATCTCGAGCTGCGGGAGATGCTTGCCGTCGACGGCAAAGTGCCTGACTTTGCCGTGCTCGTGAGCGTGGAAGAAGCCTTCTACCATTGCGGCAAAGCCATCATCCGGTCGAAGCTGTGGGAACCCGATGCGGCGTTACCGATTGACGGCTTGCCCAGCTACGCGGCCGCGCTGAAGGTGCATGCGGAGCTCGACGATCCCGTTGAAACCATCAACGAGCTGTTCATGCTGAACGAGCAGTATCGCCTCTACGACGAGTGATCTGCCTCTCAGGTGACGGCGCTGACGATCGCGCGCATGGCGGTGTGCGTGTGTTCCACGTCTTCTTCGGAGGGGCCGGCACCGCCACCCTGGGCGCCGAATTGAGCGATGGCTACACCCTGCTTCACGTCCACCCAGAGCATCTGCCCGAAGGCGCCGAGGGCCATTGATTCACCCTGGTAGCCCCAGGGAACCCACCACTGATAGCCGTAGCCCCGTTCCCCTTCTTTAGGTTCCTGAAAGTCCGCGCGAGGCGAGCCGCTCTCCGCGGCAAATCCTTCCGGCAACAGCCGCTGTCCGTCCCAGACGCCATCCTGAATGTAGAGCTGCCCGAGATGCACGAACTCGAGGGCCCGCGGACACAGGCAGGCGTGGCCGAAAGCGTTGCCGGCTTCTCCATCTGCATGCTGTGACCAGAACGCATCGCCGCCCATGCCGATGGCGTTCCACAGTTGCTCCTGCACGATCTGATGAAACGGTTTGCCGTAGGCGGCGCGCAGCACCATGGAAAGTACGTGGGTGTCGGTGGCCAGGTAGTTGAAGTCTGTGCCGGGCGGAACCCGAGGACCGCGCGCCTCGGCGAAGTCGCCGAGGTCGCCGCCTCGGGTCCAGATCTCGCGGTACATATCACGACGATCGGGGCTGCCCTGGTGGTGAAAGAAATCGATCCCCGAGGCCATCATGAGTACGTTGCGGATGGTGGCTTCGGCGTAGCCGCCCTGCATGGGGACGTACTTGACGATGGGATCGTCGATGCTGTCGATTACGCCGCTATAGAGCGCGCGGCCGATGACGGTGCTGGTGAAACTCTTCGATGCGGACCACAGGTGCCAGCGGGTCCCGGCATTTGCGCCGAGGTGATACTGCTCATGCACCACAGCACCGTCGGCAATGACAATGAGTGCTGCGACATCGTTCTCCCGCACGTAGTCGTCGATGCTGCAGCGGCTGCCTTTGTAGGAATAGCTGGGGTTCAGCGGTCCCGTTCGGTCTTCGAAGACATGCGGCTCTGCTGCGGCCTCAAGGCGCCGGTAGGGGAGGGTCTCGTCCCAGTGGGAGAAATGGTAGGCGCGTGCTGACAGGTCACCGGCCACCTTTCTGAGGTTTTTCCGGTCGTAGCTGGCGGCGAACTCTGCATGGGCCGAGTCTTCGTGCATCGTTTCTCCGAGTCGTGTGACGTCGCGCGGGAGTCAGGAGCCATCATAGCTCAAGCCGCTCAGGTCGCAGGCTTCCTCGCCCTGGAAAGGCGCGAAACCGCGACGTAGAGCACTGAGGTAAGCTGTCGGGATCTTTGCGCCATCGGTCTAGCATCGCCATGAGTCCCAAGATTGTTCCCGCAGCGTTTTTACGCGGCTGTACTGCCCTTCTCGTCTTCACGGCAGCCATCGCGGGCTGCGACCGATCAGACCCTGCGCCGTCAGAGCCGGATGCACAGGCCGCCCTCGAATACCCGGACACCGAGCGCGGGGAGACCGTCGATGACTATTTCGGCACGAAGGTCGCCGATCCCTATCGATGGCTGGAAGACGAAGCGCGCGAGTCCGCAGCTGTGACCGATTGGGTGGATGCGCAGAACGCCGTGACCTTCAGCTATCTGGACCAGCTGAAGGACCGCTACCGCATCAAGGATCGGCTGACTCAGCTCTGGGACTATGAGAAGTATCAGATTCCGATCAGGAAAGGCGGTCGCCTCTTCTATCGGCACAATGACGGACTGCAGAATCAATATGTGCTGTATGTGGTGGAGGGCGAAGGCGGTCAGCCCCGTGCCCTGATCGACCCCAACAGCTGGTCAGCAGATGGTGCGACCGCCCTCGGCGGCTATTCGCCCAGCCCCGATGGTGGTCTCGTCGCTTACTCCATCCAGGATGGCGGCTCCGACTGGCGAACGGTGAAGGTGCTGGACGTCGAGAGCGGCCAGACTCTCGAGGACGAACTGACCTGGGTGAAGTTCTCCGGACTGTCCTGGGCCCCGGACGGATCCGGTTTCTATTACTCCCGCTACCCGGAGCCCGATCCGACCGCCACCTTCCAGGCCCCCAACTTCAACCAGACGCTCATGTTCCATGCCCTGGGCACGGCGCAGGCTGAGGATCGACTCATCTACGCCCGGGACGACGATCCCGCCGTTTCCGTACGAGGCTATGTGTTCGCTGATCGTTATCTGGCAGTGATGATGTCCCGGGGGACCGACGCCCGTTACGACGTCGCCATTCAGGACCTCAGCGATCCAGAGGCGGGGCCGGAAATTCTGATCGAAGGCTTCGAGCACAGCTACCAGTTCGTCGGTGCCGATGGCCGGGTGATCTTCGCCGTTACGGATCGGGATGCCCCGAACCGCCGCATCGTTGCCATCAACCTGGACGCGCCTGAGGTCGAGAACTGGCAGGAGATCGTCCCTGAAGCGGAGCATGTGCTGAACGGGGCTTCAATAGTCGGTGGGTTTCTGCTTGCCAGCTATCTGGAAGACGTGAAGTCGGTCGTGCGCCGCTTCGAGCTCGATGGGACCGAGCTGGAGCCGGTGCCGTTGCCGGGCATAGGCACCGCCTTCGGTTTCATGGGTGAAGCCGATGAGCCCGACACCTTCTTCAGCTTCTCGAGCTACAACTCTCCGCCGACGCTGTTTGCGTTGAATGCCCGGACCAACGAAACAACCGTGTTCCGTCGTTCAGACGTACCCTTTGATGCCGCCGACTATGTCGTCGAACAGGTGTTCTTCGAATCGAAGGACGGCACCCGGGTACCCATGTTCATCGCCCGCCGCAAAGACCTCGAGCTCGATGGCGGTGTGCCGACGCTGCTCTACGGCTACGGCGGTTTCAGCATCTCGACCATGCCTGCTTTCTCCCTGACAGCCTTTGCCTGGATGGAGATGGGCGGGATCTACGCTGTCGCGAACCTCCGCGGGGGCGGCGAGTACGGTCGTGACTGGCACGATGCGGGACGTCTGGCGAACAAACAGAACGTCTTCGACGACTTCATCGCCGCGGCAGAGTTTCTCATCGACAACGGTTTTACCACTCCGGAGCAGCTCGGCATCTCGGGCCGTTCGAACGGCGGGCTTCTCGTTGGCGCAGTCACCAATCAGCGCCCGGATCTTTTTGCCGCGGCCCTGCCGGCCGTCGGCGTCATGGACATGCTGCGTTTCGATCAGTTCACCGCAGGACGCTTCTGGCGCGATGACTACGGCAGTCCCTCAGAAAACGAAGCGGACTTCGAGAACAACCTCGCGTTCTCGCCCTACCACAACATTCGCCCAGGCGTGGATTACCCGGCGGTGCTCGTCACGACGGCGGATACCGATGATCGGGTGGTGCCCGGGCACAGCTTTAAATACGCGGCTGCTCTTCAGGCAGCGCCTACGGGAACCGAGCCGACGTTGATCCGTATCGAGACCCGCGCGGGCCATGGCTCGGGCAAACCGACGGAGAAGATTATCGAGGAGTTTGCCGATCAGTGGGCGTTCCTCGCCGAACATACAGGGCTCGAGCTGGAGGAAGGTTACGGAGAACGTTAGTCCGTTCCGCGCAGCTCGTTCTTACCTGATCATGCGGCGCTGCGGGGATCAGCCTGCTGACCACGGACCAGCCGCCCTGGGAGCGCCCCAGTTGCCTGGCCGTTCTCGAAGATCACTTCGCCGGACTTGATTGTTGCCACCAGGCCGTCTGCCGTCTGCAGAAAACGGGAACCACCGGCAGGCAGGTCGTCAACGATGTGTGGCGTGTGCAGGGCGAGGGCGTCGAAGTCGATGACGTTGATGTCGGCTTTCATTCCCTCGGCAATGAGGCCCCGGTCGTTGAGCGAGTAGAGCTCTGCCGGCTGGCGGCAGAGCAGGTGCACGGCGGTCGCCAGATCGATGGCGCCACGCTGCTTCACCCAGTGGGTGAGGAGATAAACGTTGGCGCTGGTGTCGCAGATCGAGCCAACGTGTGCGCCGCCATCGCCGAGGGCACAGACCGTGTGTGGATGCGTCACCAGCGTCTCGATGTTCTGCGTGAAGTTGGTGGCGGGAATGTAGATCAGACTGTTACCGTCGTTTTCCAGCAGGTAATCGTAGAGCCATTCTTCCGGGTCTTTGCCTTCGCGCTCGGCAAGGGCCGCGACGGAGTTGGTCGGTTCCGGCAGATAGTTGATGGGCTCTTCCAGCGGATACATGCTGTCGAAGCGGTGGCCGAGAATTTTGACGAACATGTGCGGCTGCACGTTTTCCTCGCTGAGGATCTGCGCCTTGGTGATGGGATCTTTCAGCTTTTCTATGCGCTCGTCCCAGGGCAGATCCTTCAGCAACTGGTAGGTCGGCCGGTAGAAAAAGCTCGACATGGAAGCCGGATGCCCCATCAGCATACCCAGGGGCCGCGACAACACCTGACCGCGGATATCGAGGCCCTCCTGCTGCGCCTGTTCGATGCGGGCCAGCTGCTCGTGCCAGAGATCGGGTTGCGCGGCGCCCATGTCCAGCAGGGTGAAGGTGCCTTTCGCGCCTGCCCGCTCGCTGACTTCCCGGAGAATGCCGAACTCGTCGTCTGCGTCCTCCCAGTCCGAAATGAGCTGGAACACGCTGCCCTGCTGGCCGGCCAGTGCCTCGCCGAGCTGCTTGAGCTCGGCCGTTGCCGCCTGGTAAGTGGGGATGAAATTGCCGGTGCTGCTTCGATGCACGAGCGTGCGTGACGTCGAGAAACCCACGGCGCCGGCAGCGATGCCCTCGGCGATCAGTGCCTGCATCTGCTCGATGTCATCAGCGTTGGCCGGTTCCCGGTCGACGCCACGTTCGCCCATAACGAATACGCGTAAGGGGCCATGAGGCAGCAGAGCGGCGATGTCGATGTCTCGCGGCTTTTGGTCCAGCGCATCGAGGAACTCCGGAAAGCTCTCCCAGTTCCAGGGGAGGCCTTCGTGCATGGCCGTGCCCGGGATTTCTTCGACCCCCTCCATGAGTTGCACCAGCACATCCCGGTCCTCGGCGCGGCAAGGGGCGAAACCCACACCGCAGTTCCCCATGACAACCGTTGTGGTCCCAAGGTTGGAAGAGGGCTTGAGATGTGCATCCCAGGTTGCCTGGCCGTCGTAGTGGGTATGAACGTCGACAAAGCCCGGGGTAACGATGCGGCCCGTTGCGTCGATGACCCGCTCGGCGGTTCCATCGAGCGTTTCCGCCAGTGCCGCGATGCGGCCCTCTCTGATGCCGATGTCGAGGCGCTGAGCAGCACCACCGGTGCCGTCGTATACCTCACCGTTACGAATGATCAGGTCGTAGTTCATGCCTTCCTCCGTTGCAGGGTTCCGCCCCCGGCAGTCCTGGGGCGAACGGTGCTCTCCCGGGCACAGTAGCACAGTCAGGGCGCGCCTCGATCCGCGGGCGCTCCGGCCATGGCACTGGCGCTTTGCCCGGCTATAGTATGCTCAGCGGCCACATTCAGGGGAGGTGGAGCATGCCTTATATCGAAGGGCGCGTGGTGCACGATGCCGACAGTCATCTCATGGAGATGGCGGACTGTCTCAATCCTTACTTCGAGAAATCCCTGCTCAGACGGTTCCTCGAGCATCCGAATCTCGGGGTTCGGGTCGGTGACCAGCGGGCAGTGGACGCCGCGCGACAACGGCAGGAGGACGAGAGCTTCCGGGCGAGTGCCGCCGACAACATCATGCTGCGCAAGAACTACGATGCGCAGGGCGCGTTCCTGCAGCAGGATCGGCCCGAGGCCGTGGACCACATTGGGGTCGCCAGCCAGCTGGTTTTCACGACCTTCTGTCTCGGTAACTTCGGTTTCGATCAGTCCGGGGATACGGCGCTCTGCTACGGTGCGGCGACCGCCCACAACCGGATGATGACGGATTTCTGTTCCATCGATAAACGGCTGCTGGCGACGGCTTATGTGCCTCTCGAGGATTTCAACCAGGCGGCAGCGACGGCGAAGGCGGCCATCGAGATGGGCGCCAAAGCCCTCATGGTGCCTTCCTGGTGCCCGCAGAACCATGGTCCAAGTCATACCGGCCTGTTCCCGGTCTGGGCCATGGCGGAAGAAGCCGGCCTGCCGATCCTTTTCCACGTGGGCGGTGAGGACAAGCTGAATCCGATCTACAAAGAAAACGGGTTACCGCCGGTTAAGGATTTCCACGGCGGCGATGCCAACTTCACCTCCGTGAGCTACATCCCGATCTCTACCTCGGTGCAGCAGACACTGGCGACGCTCATCATCGATGGGATCTTCGATGCGTTCCCGGCGCTGAAGTGGGGTGCCATCGAACTCGGCGCTTCCTGGTTGCCTGGATGGATGCGGAATCTCGATTCCGCCGCCCATGCCTTTGTGAAGAATGAAGAGCGATTGCAGAAGCTCTCTGCGAAACCTTCGGAGCTTGCGCGGCGGCAGCTGCGGGTGACGCCCTATCCGCATGAAGACACGGGTTGGATCATTCGGAACTCCCATGAAGAGATGTGTCTGTTCTCCACGGACTATCCCCACGTGGAAGGCGGCCGGAATCCGATCAAGCGATTCGGTGAATCCCTCGATGGCTTGTCGCAGAGCGCGCAGGACGCTTTCTATGCGGGCAACTTCATCGACCTGATGGGGGCAGGGCTGGCGCCGGAGTTGCGCCGGCCGGAACAGCTGGTCAGTCACTGACAGGCGCGCTTTCGGTCTGGGATTAACACGGCAACAGTGTCCAGGAGCCATTACATGTCAGAGCTTGCGGCTGCGAGAGAGGAACTCGTCAGGACTTCCATGGCTTCGATCAAGGAGATCATCAACGCTCAGGGCGTCAATCGGGAAGCCCTTGCTGAGGTGAAAGACATCCTTGCCGCCATGACGCACGAATCTGCGCTATTCAGCGAAGCCGAGTTTCCGACTCCGAAGCCGGAAGAGGTCGCCAAGATCTACCTGCTTGCCGATGAGGCGGGTGGCGATTTCTCACTCTACCTGATCAGCGTGCTGCCCCTCGGTCCGTCACCGATCCACGATCACGGCACCTTTGCGGTGATCGCCGGGCTGGAAGGGGAGGAAGAAAACACCGTCTTCAAACGCCTGGATGACGGATCAGAACCGGGCAAGGCGATCGTCGAGGAGGACTATCGGGTGGTGCTCAAGGCTGGCGATGCGATTGCCTTCATGCCGGAGGACATTCACCGGATCAACGTGGTGTCGGAAACGCCAACGCGCCACTTCCATCTTTATGGCAAGGGGTTCGAGCAGCAGACCGGTCGCCTGGAGTTTGATCGGAAAGCGGGTACCGCTCGATCGGTATCCGGCGCCTTCATCTCAATCGACGACAGCCGGCGCGTCGTCTGAGCTAAGCCCCGGCTTCGCGCAGTCGCCGCCGCTCCAGCGCTGCGATGAGTCGGGTATGACGCTCGTTCGTCACTGGATAATTCCACACCAGATACGAGGCCAGTAAAAAGAAGACCGTTGGGATGACGGCATATTCCAGGCGGATCATCCACAGGCCGGCTTCGTTGATCTCCCGACTCGGGTCGTAGCCGGTCAGGTTCAGGATCTGCAGCGCGATGAACATGCCGATGGCGATGCCGATCTTGTCTACGGCCCCGAACACCGCGAAAAAGATGCCCGCCCGCTTCTGTCGGGTGACCGCCGTGTCGACATCGACCACGTCCGCAATGATGGCCAGCGGCAGATAGGCGAACGCGCCGAAGCTCGCGCCTTTCAGCACGTAGAAGATCAGGAAAGTGTTGTAGTCGCCTGCGCTCAGAAACGCGGTTGCCAGCACCATCAAGGCTGACCAGGTCATTGCGATCGCCAGGGATCGGTGTTTTCCCTGCGTTTTCGCCAGGCGTTGCCAGAGCGGAATGGCCGCAATACCCATGAGGTAGTAAAAAATGAAGGTGCGACCAATCCGGTCGCCGGCCTGCAGTACATCGTTCATGAAGAAGACCACCACGGCATGCCGCGATGCCTCGCCGATCACGATGGCCAGGGCTACGTAGAGCATGCGTCTGAACGGGCCGATCTTCAGCATGCTGGTGAGTTCTCTCCATCCTTTTTGCCGCCTGCTTGCAACCTCGAGCTCCCGTTCGGGCACCAGCAACAGGAGCGCAGCAACCACGATGGGAAAGAGGATAAGCAGCGTCATACCGATACCGCCCAGCACGTCTCCAGAGCCCGGGGCATCCAGAATCTCCTGAAAAAACCAGATGACCACGGAAGCGCCCAGGAGACCGGCGATCGTCCAGACCTGGCGTACCGCGGTGATGCGCGCACGGTCCATGTAGTTGTCTGTGAGCTCCGCACCCCAGGCGCCGTAAGGCAGCACCATGATGGTCCACCCGAGGTACACCACCGTGTTCCAGATCAACATGTACCAGATGTCGACCGGGGGTTCCGGCAGGAAAAGCTTGTAGATGCCGAACATCATGACCGGCAGGCCAAGCACCACGAAGGGTCGCCGGCGACCGAAGCGGGTGTGGGTTCTATCCGATAACCAGCCCATCAACGGATCCGTCACGAAATCCGTCAGGCGGGAGACCAGCAGGACCGTGCTGATCGCCGCAAGTCCCAGACCCAGCTCACCGGCGTAGTAGGGATGCAGAAACAGCGTCATCGGATAACCGAGAATGGCGATGGGAAAGCCGAGACTGCCGTAGGCGATCAGAGTCCGCAGATCAATTCTTCGTTGGGTTTGCGGGCTCGACGTTTGCATCTTTGTCGTCGCTGGTGGCGCTTCTAGGCGGGCCGGTTTGCCACGTCATCGTGGAGCGTGCGTCCGGCTGCATAGTAGTGGTACGCGCACCACAGATTCAGAAAGGTAAGGATGAACAACGCCATGCGCAGCGACTCTTTGCCGTATTCCGGCGCGAAGTAGTCACTCATGATCCCGACCAGCTGCGGTCCGAAGCCCATGCCGATGATGTTCAACACGAAGAGCACGATGCTGGACGCAAGTGCCCGCATGCGCATGGAAACCAGGCTCTGTATCAATGCGAAGGTCGGGGCCAGGTAGAAGCCGCCGAAGAAGGCGGGAATCAGATAGAGAATCAGCGCGGTGGTGAGGTCGTCGACCATGAAAACACCGGCGAGAAAAGGCACGTAACCGCCTTTTCCGGCGGCAACGACCCAGGTGCGCCAGCGTTCGTCGCGACGGGCGAGCACATCGGCGAGTTTGCCGGCGCTGAATGTGCCGATGGCGCCGACCACCCCGGTCATCAGGGCCAGCACCAGTCCGACTTCGGTCGGTGAGAGACCGTGGGAACGAACGAGGAAAGTTGGCATCCAGAGGGTGAAGCCGTAGCCGATGAATCCGGCGATTGCGGCACCGATGGTGAGGTGCCGTGTCGAGCGGACCCGCCACATGTACGCAGCGACGGCTTTGAAGGGCGGCGCTGTATCGTCGCTTGCCTTCGGGCTGGCAGTGACATCGGCAGCACCGCGCCGCGGCTCCGAGACGGTGAGATACAGGAGCAGGGCAATCAGCAGCCCCGGCAGGCCAACGACGATGAAGGTGTTGCGCCAGCCAACGTTTTCGCTCAACCAGCCTCCCCCGAGATAGGCGATCAGCAGGCCGAAATTAACCCCAAGGGCAAAGATGCCCATGGCGGTGCCGCGGGATTCCGGTGGAAAGAGATCCGAGATGATCGAGTGGGAAGGGGGCGTGGACCCGGCTTCCCCGATCCCGACGCCGATTCTCGCCATGGCCATCTGAACGAAGGTCTGCGCGTAGCCGCAGAGCACGGTCATGCCGCTCCAGATCGTAATCGCCGCAGCGATGATGTTTCTGCGGTTGGTCCGGTCCGCCAGCATCGCAATGGGCATACCGAGCGTGGCGTAGAAAATGGCGAAGGTCAGCCCGACGAGAAAACCCATGGCGGTGTCGCTCGCCCCAAGCTCGAGGCGGATGGGTTCGAGCAACATGCCCATGATCTGGCGATCCACCTGGCTGGAGGCGTAAACCGCCGTGAGCACACCCACTGCGTACCATTTGTACCAGGGCTTCTGCATGAGGCGGCCTTTCAGCCGGCTTTCGCTGATGACGGCGCTCATTGGCTGCACCCGCCTGCTGGAATGCGGCAGTGATCTGACGTCGCGGGCGGTTTGTGGCACACCCTATGGCGGTTGCGCACAGACGCGAGCACGTCCGCTCGAAAGCGGGCGAAAAAAGACATCAATGAATCCCCTCGATTCCCCGGCCCTGGGATAGTGACGAGGGGCAGTGGCCGGCGCAAGTCGCTAAACGGTGCGACTGGATGACGCGCTCAGAGGACGTTGTCCCTCGGGCGCTAGGAAGACGTCATGTAGTATTTCCGCAGCCGCTCGGTGATATGCCAGGTCATCTTCGATCCTTTTGCCGCAAAGACGACTTCGCCCGGGCCGAAGGACTCTTCCACGCCGTCCGCGTTAGTGATGGTCAGTGCGCCGGAGATGATCGTCATCATCTCGTTCACGGGGTAGCTCGGAATGTCGAGTTTGCAGGGCGGGCATTCCCAGATCCCTGAAGCAACGGATCCGTCCTCAGCGTCGTAGAAGCGGATCGTGGTTTCATCCTGCTCGTCCGTGGTGAAGCACGACTTGGGGATCAGCCTCGACGGCTGCTTCTCGCTGGTGGCGTCTGGAATGATCTTGAAGGTGGCTGCTGACATCTGGTCTTTCCTAGATCGTCTGGAGGAAAAAGGGGCGTGAGATGTGCTGCACGGACCAATGCAAGACGCTGAAACCGGTGGGTGTCAGCTGGTCTCGCTTGCGGCGGAACTCTTCCGCCTGGCGTAAAGCCCAACCAGGAAACACCACAACGTGATCCACGCCAGATAGATGGCGATATCGGCGGGTGGGTTCTGGGCGAAGTTCAGAAAAGCAGCGCGGGCGACGATCCAGCAGAGCCAGAAGGTCACGAGCTTGGGCAGCTGCCAGAGACCGAGAAAGTACCAGGCGATCGTGCCGGTAATGGCAAAGGTCATGAGCTGGGCGAGCGGCACCGTAAAGACGAAGAAAATGTCTCCGGTCAGGTCCCAGCTCGTGGGCAGGTACTCGACCAGTACCCGAACGAACATCAGGTCTTCAAGTATCCCATGGGCAAGGCCGAGGATGACGATGCCTACCCAACTCAGGACGACTTTGAGCTTGCTCATGCTTTGACTTGCTCGTTACCGGTATGCGGCGGCCTAGGGGCCGCCGACGATGGCAGTTACTGCTTCCAGCACTTCCGACCAGTCAGCGCGTGACCGATAGCCTTCTTCTGCCCACTTGGCGAGGATTTCTCCTTCCGGTGAGATGAAGACGACGCCCGGGTAAGGCACGCCATAGGCGAAGGTCCCCGGACCGTACTCCTGGTTACGGATGCCCCAGGCCTCGACATGCTGACGGTCCACATCTCTCAGCACGGGGAAACCGATCTCCCATTTCTCATCGAAGGCTTGAATGATTTCCGGGCTGTCGTAGGTCATTCCGGCGACGCCCACGCCGATGGCTTCGAATTGTTCCTGCAGATCATTCAGTTTCACGAACTGACGAATGCAGAAGGGTCACCAATCAACGGATCGATTGAAAACGAACAGGAGACCATTAGTCCCCTGGAGACTCTCCAGATCCTGCGGGTTTCCGTCCTGATCGAGGGCGGACAGCAGCGGTGCGGTCGAGCCAACGTCAGGCCCCCAGGCATCGGCGTACTCGGAGGCATAGGCGAATTGGGTCAGGCCTGCCAGCGCAGCTGCGAACAGGGAGCCTCGTAAGGTGCGTAACCAGTCAACTCGTCCCAGTTTCATGATGTTCTCCTGCAAGTTCGGACAGAGTGTTGATGATGCGTGTTGGGATGGCCGCAAGTCCCTGGCCATCCGGATTGAAACCGGAGGCATCGTAGCACGGCTGCAGGAGCAGCAGCAGACGTTCGACGGATCAGGTCCTGCGGCTGCGATCGCGGCCGCAGGACCTTCGCTGCCTACGGGACGTTCACCTTCGAGCCTTTTGCGGTCACCTGACCGGCAGCCTTGATGAGCACGTCACCCTGGCTGACGACATTCACATCCTGCGCGCTAGTTGCGGTCACGGACCGGTCGCCGCTGATGTTCACCTCGCCACCGCTATCGATCTGCAATGCCCGCGCCGCCTCCAGACCGATCGTGTCTGAGGCGGCCACGAGGAATTCGGTCACGAGTGCATGGAAAGCATCGGTTGCGAGGGCCACGTTGCGGTCACCCAGCAGCGAGATGTCCCGCGCCACCAGCGCAAAGTCGCCGCTTACGGCCATCACCCTCACGTTGCCGGCTGACTCCGACACGGAGCCCATGGCCCAATCGCCTTTGCCGTTCACCGTTACTCCGCTGCCGCCGGCGACGGTCACATGATCAGCAGCCGCACGATTGCCGATGCCGGCAACGAGGGCGCCTACGCCCGAGTAGCTGTGTTCCGGGCCGATCACGACGTTGTGTGTGCCGTACTTGGCGCCTTCTCCTTCGTCGTAGCCGACTACAAGGTTGCCGAGCCCGGTGGAGCTCAGCGTGCTGCCGCTGCCGTCGCGAACGTGCAGGTTACAGCCGTCCACGGCGAGCAAACGGCGTTCTTCATCGAAACTGAGGCAAACGAGACGGGCTTCCAGGGCGTTGAGTCGTGCCTCGGCACCTTCCTCGCCGGCGAGGCGCGCCTCCAGCTCGGCGATACGGGCTTCGAGCCTCGCGAGCAGCTTGGTGTCCTCAGCGAGGGCTGCCGGGGCGGATAGCAGGGCGGTCGTGACAAACGCGGAAAGTTGGAGGAAAAGGACGATCGAACGCATGAGCAGCTTCTCCGATGAGTTTGACCATGAGTCACGTCGGGGAAGGATCAGGTTCAAACAGTCTTAAGGCGGGTGGTAGGGCTCGAAAGGAAGCGGCCACGCAGGGTTGAGGCAGGGAGATTCGGTGTACCGGCGGCTGGCTATGCGGGTGCGTAAAGCCCGGCTTTCTACGGCGCCAGTTTTCCTTTAGTCGCCGAAGCCGAGGTTCTTCTCGACGCTCATGGCGAGGGTGATCCCCGCTGCGATGCCCCAGCCGCCCCACATGCACCAGGTGGCGACTTTGTCCCACTTCTGCCAGTCGACTCCGTCGTCACCAGCCAGGACAGGTTGCGCTGGCGCATCGTCCGCGACCGTCTGCGGGGACTTCACCAGTTCCGGGTGTTTTACGGAGAGGTACACGTTGACGAAAAACGCCAGCGTGCCCAGGACGAAAAACAGAAGTTTGAAGTCACCCATTACAGCCACCTACAGGTCGGTCAGACGCTTGTTTGGATAGAACGCCAGCATCAGCTGCTCCTTGATGGACAGGGGTACCGCTTTACCGGCCCCGATCTGGCCCACCACCGTGTCACCACAGTAGGTGCCGAACAGGCGGTCCCACAGGATGATGTTGCAGCCGTAGTTGGAGTCGCTTTGCCGGCGTTCCAGGGCATGATGCACGTGGTGCTGCTGCGCGGTTGCGAACACCCAGTCATAGACCGGCATGGATCGCAGCGGCAGATTCGAATGATTCAACTTGCCGTTCCACATGCCGAAGGCCGCGGAGACAGCGATCACGCTGTCGCTGGCGCCGGCGAAGGCCAGAATGATCGGTGTGCTGACCGCCAGCGCCAGGTATTCCAGCGGGTGCGTACGGGCACCTCGCATACAGCTCATCTTCGTGATGTGGTGATGGGTTGCGTGCATGCGCCAGAAAAACAGCGATTCGTGCTGCACGCGATGCAGCCAGTAGTAGATGAAGCTGGAACAGATTCGCAGCAGCAGCGCTGCGCCCACCAGGCCCCATACGGTTTCAGGCGCCATGGTGATGTCCAGGGGCGAGCGGTCACGAATGGCACGAAAGCCTTCAGATACCGGTGTCCGGTAGAAGTCGGTGATCAGCGGCGCCCAGAGGAAGGCACCGAAGGCAAGCCAGAAGCCGTCTTCCGCGAGCTCCTTCGGCTGGAGAATCCAGTCCTTGCGTTTGGTCCAGATGCGCTCAGCCACAATCAGCAGCGGAATCGGCAGCATGACCATGATCAGCGCGTAGAGTTTATGGTTCATCCACTCGCCGGTAATCATGGTTGCCACGAGGAACATGGAGCCAAGCACCAGCACTGGCTGGGCAATGGTCCAGAGAAAAACACTGAGCTTCGATTCCTCGGCCGGGCCATCGGTCGTGGTGGCCGGTGCGGATGCCAGTGGTGAATCGGTCAAGCCGAAGGTCTGATCGCTCATGGCGTTTGCGGTGCTCGCTGCGTCGGTCCTGCCGTTGCTGGTACGAAGCAAAAACGGGGCCAAACTCATCTGCAGGCTTGGGGAGTGGGAGGTCCCGGGTCGTTCGCCAGGGACGGTGCTGACCCCATGTAGAATCAAGCACATAGCCCCGGCTCAGATGGTTTGCTGCGGCAGTCTGTCCTGGGCGGCAGCGCCGCTCTGTTGGTCGCGCGCACGCCAAAGCGGTGCGGAAGAGCATTCCGTGGAACATTTCGGTGCACGAATCTTGCTGCCGCGCCGACCTCTGGTCCGTCCCGAAGTGTGGGCAAAGTGCGCGAAAGAGAGATCGACGCTGCTTGCGGGGACCAGCGGCTGACAGAGCCTTGTTCGGCATACTCTTTGCTTCCAGTCCGTCACCCACCTCACACAACAAGGGGAGCGTCGACCATCAACAAAGTGTCTGGACTGATGACGTCCGAAATCGTCACCTACGTGATGATTGCCGGGATTCTTGCGGCCGTGGGGTTCGGCATGATCGTCAGCGGCGAGCGCGACGACATGGTGGCGCTCGCGGAAGCGAGCATCGAGAGCATCAAAGCAGAGAGCGAAGCATCCGCCGCCGAGGGCAAGCCGCTGGTGTGCAACGACTCGCTGGTGTCCCCCGACGTGCTGGCGAACGACTTCCTGACTTTGTCGATTAAACCGGTGTTGAAGGACCAGGGGGATAAGAGTTCGGGTTATGTGCCTGGACTCTACATCCACAGTTTGAAGGAAGAAGACGGGGACGACACGTTCGTCACCGCCAAGCGGCTCTTCAAGGCGATCGAAGAGGAAGACGAAACCCGACTCCGCGAGCGCAACAACAACAAAGAGATTATCGAATACGTGGTGCTGATCTCCGAGACCGTCAGCTGCGTTGATCCGTCGCAGATCGCCAGCAGCGCCGATGGCGGCGCATAGCTGCCACACCCCCGCGAAGCTCACCTCAGGTAACCGAACATTCATGATGACGATGATCCCCTCGATGAAACCCTCGAAGCAGCACGCCTCCGCCGCCCCTGGTTTGGCTGCGACGCTGCTTTGCCTTGCACTGGCTGCGTGCTCACCAGCGTCGGAGCAATCGAGCGCCGAACCCGCACCGGAAGAGGCTCCAATGGTAACGGCGGCTGAAGAAGCGACCAGCGAAGCGGCGAAGGTAGCGTTACTGGTGCCCGCAGACTTCGACGTTCCCGTTGAGGTTGAGGCTAACGGCTTCAAAGTTGTGCCGCTTGGCCCGGAACTGACAGACATTGATTACGCCGCCTACATGTCGTCGATCGAACACCTCCAGGAGACGTTCACGCGCAGCGACCGTTGGCCCACGGCAGAACTCACCCGCGAAGACGCCGTGCTCGACATGGAGACAGAACAGGGGCGCTTCGAGCGTCGCGAGTCCTTCGCCTACGGGGTGCTGACGCCGGACGGCACGCGCGAGCGGGGCTGCGTGTACGTGCGCCCGGCCACCAAACCCGGCTATGACGCGACGGTGGCGCTGTGGGTGACCAAAGAGGAGTTCGACGGCGGATTCGACGCCGAGCTCTATGAGTGGGTGCAGTCCTGGGTCGAGGAAGAGTGGCCTTTCGAGAACGTGGCCTACCCGGGGCGCGAGATTGAGTGGGTGCAATGGGACGAGCTGCCGGACATAGACGCACCCAACGCCAATGACCCGGCGCTGATCGCAGCCAATCTCGAAATCGCGGAAGCCATGATCGATGCCTTCTATGCCTTCGATGCAGAGCGCCTGGCGCCGTTTCTCGAGCACTCGGGGCCATCAGCGGACAGAATTTCCTACTACCAGGGCTGGGCGGAAGGCGGCAACTACAAAGTGCTGGAACGAAACGGGTGCGAAGCCGAGTCCGCGCAGCTCATCCGTTGTCCGATCACCGTTCAGGACGATCCGGTCCTGGCGCTGAAAACGGGTTTCAACGTGACCGATACCTTTGCGCTCACCTTCAACGAATCGCGAATCGTCGCCATCAATACGAGCTCGAACGATCAACCGATCTACTATGAAGCCCGGCGGTGGGTTCAGGAGAACATGCCGGAGGTGATGAGCGGACCCTGTCATCGCGATGTCGAACGGGGCGTTACACCGGCCGAGTGTGCCCGGGCCATGACGGCCGGCTATCAGAAGTTCTACGAGGAAGTGGTTGCCGAACGGACCGCCGCCTCGGAAACCTGATTCCGGGCGCCCTCGCGATACTGGCAGTCCGGGCTGGAGTCGCGTTGGACGATCCGGCTCGGTGCAGAGCCACGGCGCCGAACGGGCCCTCAGATCTGCTATCTTTGAAGGTTTCGACCCCTTCACACGATAGACAGGAGCAGATCTTGGCATCCGCAGAAGACCTCAGCGCGTTCCGCGACGAAGCCCGTGAGTGGCTGACCGACAACTTTCCGAAAAGCCTCGCCAACCAGCGCCCGCCCGGCATCGCCGGTTTCGGCGCCAAGCTTACTGGTGACTGGAAAGCCTGGCAGGAGAGCCTGGGCGAAAAAGGTTGGTCCACGCCCACCTGGCCCGCAGAATATGGAGGCGGCGGCCTGAGCCCGGAGCAGGCGGCTGTGTTGACCGAAGAGATGCGCGCGCTCGGTGCAATCAGCCCCATCGGTGGTTTCGGCACGATGATGTGGGGTCCGACCCTGCTGGAATTCGGTACCGAAGAACAGAAGCAGCGTTATCTGCCGGATATCATCCGCGGCAACATTCACTGGTGTCAGGGTTACTCCGAACCCGGCGCCGGATCCGATCTCGCCAACCTGCAATCGTTCGCCGAAGACAAAGGCGACCACTTCATTCTCAACGGCTCGAAGGTCTGGACCTCAGGCGCCCTCGAGGCGGACTGGATGTATGGGGTCTTCCGCACCGACAAGAACAACAAGTACGAAGGCATCAGCTTTCTCACGCTGGACATGAAGTCGCCAGGGGTGGAAGTGAAGCCCATCGTTCTCATCTCCGGTCAGTCGCCTTTTAATGAGGTGTTCTTCACCGACGTTGTGGTGCCGAAAGAAAACCTCATCGGCGAGAAGAACCTCGGCTGGGAAATCGGCAAGCGACTGCTGATCCACGAGCGCCAGGGAATTGCCGGCAGCGGCGGTGGCAGTGTCGTCGGCGGCTCCTACGACATTGAGCAGGTCGCCCGCGACTACATCGGCATGAACGGAGACGAACTCGCAGACGGCGCGATGCGGGAGCGCATTGCGCAGCAGAAGATGTTTGCGCACGCCTACGCGCTCACCGGGCGGCGGTTCAGCGACGAGGCAGCCGTTAAGGGACCCTCTGCGGCCGTGGGCATCCTCAAGGTGGCCTGGGCGAAAGACAATCAGAACCGGGAAGAGCTCCTGATCGAGATGCTCGGCAACCGGGGCCTCGGCTGGGATGGAGACGGGTTCTCCGACAACGAGCTCAGCACCGTGCGCACCTGGCTGCGCTCCAAGGCCAACTCCATTGAAGGTGGCACCACCGAGATCAATCTGAATCTCGTCGCTAAACGCGTGCTCGGTCTGAAGGGGTATTGAGAAATGGCTGTACTGACAGAAGAACAATCCATGTTGAAGGATCAGGCAAGTGCCTGGTCCCGAGACGAGTCGCCGGTCACCAAGTTCCGGCAGATGCGCGACAGCGGCGCCGCCCTGGGTTACGACGAAGGCACCTGGCAGGAGATCGCCAGCATGGGCTGGACGGGCATTCTCATCCCCGAAGCCTTTGGCGGCTCGGATATGGACTTCGCCACTTTCGGCGTGGTGCTGGAAGAAACCGGCCGCCAGCTCGTGGCTTCGCCATTGCTGGCCTCCGGGCTCGTAGGTGCTTCAGCACTGCTGCTTGGTGGCAGCGATGCGCAGAAGCAGCAATGGCTGCCGGGTATTGCCGCGGGCTCCGCGGTCGTTAGCCTGGCGGTGGACGAAGGTCCGCACCATGCGCCGGAACGGATCGCGCTGGCAGCAGAAGCTACCGCCGATGGTTTCACCCTGAACGGCAGCAAGGTCTTCGTGCTCGAAGGCGGCGGAGCGGATGCCTTCGTGGTCGCGGCTCGCACGAGCGGCGCACCCGGCGAGTCCTCCGGCATCACGCTGTTTCTGGTCCCGGCAGACAGCGCCGGCCTCAACGTTTCAGCGTTGAAGACGGCTGACAGCCGGGGTTATGCGGATCTGACCTTTGCTGATGTGACGCTCGGTGCCGATGCGGTGCTTGGTGAGGCCGATGGTGGCTTTGCGCTTCTCGACACGCTCCTCGACCGGGGCAGGGCCGGCCTTTCCGCAGAAATGCTCGGCACCGCCTGCGAAGCCTTTGATCGAACGCTCGAATACCTGAAGACCCGGGAGCAGTTTGGTCAGGTGATCGGCTCCTTCCAGAGCCTTGGCCATCGGGCAGCCACCCTGTTCATGGACATGGAGTTCGCCCGCTCCTGCGTGGAAGCAGCGCTTCGTGCCATCGACAGGGATGATCCGGAAACCCCGATTCTCTGCTCGCTGGCCAAGTGCAAGGCGGGCGAGTTCCTGCATGACATGTCCAACGACATGATCCAGATGCACGGTGGTATCGGC
Source organism: Pseudomonadales bacterium (assembly GCA_965230005.1). Taxonomy (GTDB): domain Bacteria; phylum Pseudomonadota; class Gammaproteobacteria; order Pseudomonadales; family Azotimanducaceae; genus SZUA-309. Next base: position 1,631,594 of record OZ245934.1, on the reverse strand, counting down.
ATGACGGACGAGTTCGATGCGGGCTTCTACCTGAAGCGGGCGCGGGCGGCTGAAGCAACCTTCGGCGGTCAATCGTTCCACCGTCGTCGCTATGTTTCGCACTACGGGATCTGACGAGGCCGCTATCTCTGAGTGTTTACGGCCGAGGTTGAATCTCGGCCGAAGACACCGCATCGAACCGGCAGACTCACCGCTTGCGCTTACGGGGCAGTTGATCGTTACTTGAGGCGATCTATAATAAGGCCTCGGTCGACAATGCACCCGCGGCCAAACAGACGTGTCAGGATCAGAAGAACTATCGCCGGCAGCCGAGGCTTATGTCTGGGGTTTTCCCCTGGTTTCCGTGCATCGCACCCGGCTGTTGTTGTGTTCCCGTAACGACCCGGGAACCTTGAACCACCTGGATAATCTGGCCACTCCGAGCGACAAAGCCATCGTCGCGCCTAACAACGACACCCTCTACTCGTCCGGCTGGTATGACCTGCGCCATGGAGATCTCACGATCAACGTGCCTGCCATGGATAAACCCGACCGCTACTGGAACGTCATGATCGCGGACGCATACACCCATGTGACCTATGTAGCGCGCCGCCATCACGGTACGAACGGCACGCAGGTAACGGTCACCTTCGACCCATCCGCGCCATCCCGCGATGATGACAGCAGCCTGGTCACGGTCGGCACGCCAACCGCCTGGGTCATCATCCGCGTGCTCGTGGAGTCCTCTGCCGACATAGAGCTTGCCCGAGAACTGCAACGATCCATTACGGTGACCTCACCGCCTGCACATCCGTCGGACCGCACGGAGCGAGCCGGCCGGGCTACGGACATCGCGCGCAGCGGCGTCGATGTTTTTGACGAAATCCGACGCTACATGGCGATAGACCCGCCAGCGCTGTGGCATCCGAAGTTATCCGATGCTGCTCAGGCGATTATCGATGACCCAACGCGCTTCTCCTCGGAAGAACTGCTCGAGGGAATTGCGGTGGCGGAGAAGCACATATCCCGTGGGAATGCCAAGGGTACCGTCGTCGAGAACGGCTGGAGCACCGGACGCGCAGCAGCGGGGCCTGGCGAAAACATCCTCAAGCGCGCAACCGGTGCAAAGTTTGGGCTCGGTGGTCATTATGCGATTGAAAACCGTAGCTACGTTGCCGTTCACGACGCCGATGGGAAAAAGCTCGATGGCAGGCAGCTGCTGCAGTTGCGCTTTGCGCCTCATGCCATGCCGCCCTGCAGTGCCTTCTGGTCGCTGACAGCCTACGGAACCGACCTGTATCTCGTGGAGAACGAGATGAATCGCTGGTCGATCAGCGACCGGACCCCGAATCTCCGCTATGAAGAGGATGGCAGTCTGGTGCTTTCGCTCAGTGCTGCCCGCCCGTCAGATACCTCCAATTGGCTCCCGGTTCCGGATGGCCCGTTTATGCTTGGTATGCGGGTGTATGAAGGTCGCCCGGAAGTCATCAACTGCCAGTGGTTCCCACCCCCGCTGACAACCCGAGTAACAGAAGATCAGGATCTGCTATGAGCAAAGACGACAGAAGTGCCGCGCTGACCGAACTACCCACCGTCGACTGGCTGGATCTCGACAGCAATCGGGAGAAGTTCCTGGCCGACCTGCGCTTTGCATTATCCGAATGTGGCTTCCTGGTGCTTGCGAATGCCCCCGGTCTGGACGACGAGTTCCAGCAACGGGCGTTCCGTGAGGTTCGTGGATTTTTCGATGCGCCGATGGATATCAAGAAAACGGCCCACATCTCTAATACGCCTTACTTCCGCGGCTATACCCTGCCGACGCCAGCCGACCGCGGCCATGGGCAGGTGATCGAGAACTTTCAGTTCGGCTTCGAGCAGAAGCCGATCTGTGCGTATGACGATGCATCTCAACCGATTCACAAGCGGCTCTTCGTCGGCCCCAACACCTGGCCGAAGACTGAGTTGCTGCCGGGCTTTCAACCGGTCATCGAAGAGTTGACGGATGTCTATCATCAACTGACCCACAGACTCGGCGAGTTGATTGTCGAGTCTCTGGGCGAGGATCCCGCGGAGTTCCGCAGGTACTTCGACTTTGATGAGCCTTACCTTGCAGCCAGTCTCAATCACAACTTCAGTCTTGAGGTCTTCTCGGAGGAAGCGCGGAAGCAGGTGATCGCTTCCTACGAGAAGTTCGACAGCAAAAACGTCGGTGCCCACATCGACGGTCCTCCATTTGTCGCCTTGTTGATCAACGACCGGCCTGGGCTGCAAGTCGTTGCAGGTGAAGGGGACTGGATGGATGCACCGGTCACGTGCCGGACCGCACCTGGCGACTATCACGTCCCGGTGATTCCTGGTTCCGTGATCGTCAACACCGGTGGCACGCTCATGCATCTCAGCGAGGGTCGCTATTCGGCCACGTTGCATCGTGTGAACACGACCCTGATTCCTCCGGGCGATACGCGTGTCTCCATGCCTTACTTCCTTTTGCCGAAGATGGAAGGTGATCTCATCCCCTTTGGTCAGACGGAAGCTGCTCAGGCGGGTGCAGCCGGGTACGAGGCGGGCAGGGATCGCGGTGCGAATGCATGCGTAAACCGTATGGGTACGTTTCCGCAGGTAACCCGTCGGTGGTGGGCGGGCGAGTTTGAGGCGCTTCGCGAGCAACAGCAGAAAGAGGTGGAAGCTGAGACGTCGGCAGCGTTCAAGCTCGCCGCTGAGCGCGGTCAGCGCTACAAGGAAAGCAGAACTGGTCGCTAAGCCAAGCGATTGCCGACGACGCACTGAGAACCGGATTTCCGTATGATGACGCTCCAAAATTCAGTTGCTGGAGTTAACACATGGCGGAAGCATGGATCATTGACGCGGCCCGCACCCCTCGCGGAATAGGCAAGCAGGGCAAGGGCGCACTATGGGAGGTGCATCCGCAGAAGCTGCTTTCTACGGTACTGAAGGCTCTCGCTGAGCGTAATGATCTCAACACCAGCGAGATCGACGATGTGATCATCAGCTGCAGCAGCCAGGTGAAAAAGCAGAGTAACTGCATCGGCCGCATGGCGGCGCTGGACGCCGGCTACTCGATCAACGCCTCCGGCGTGGCGCTGGACCGCTTCTGCGGCGGCGGTATCACCGCGGTCAACATGGGAGCCGCCAGCATCATGAGCGGCATGGAAGACCTCGTGATCGCCGGTGGCGTTGAGATGATGTCTTATGTGGCGGCCGAAGGTTTTCCAACGCCGCTGGACGCGAACAACGAAGACCTTCGCGACATGCACCCGCAGACCAACGTGGGTCTTGCTGCGGACATCATTGCCACCGAAGAAGGCTTTTCCCGCGCAGAACTGGACGCGTTCTCTGCGACCAGTCAGCACCGTGCGGGTGCGGCCCTGGAATCCGGCGCGTTCAGCAAAAGCCTGATCCCCGTCTACCGCCCGGATGGCACGTTGGCGCTGGACAACGAAGAGTATCCCCGGCCGCAGACGACGGTAGAGTCACTCGCCAACCTGCAGCCGGTGTTCGGTAACTATCTCGATCTTCCCTTTTTCGACACCGGTCTCACCTTCCGCCAGATGATCGAGAAGAAGTGGCCGGATCTCGACATCGAGCACGTGCATCATGCCGGCAGCTCATCAGGCGTTGTGGACGGTGCGGGTGCCCTGGTGCTGGCGTCCCCGGAATACGCCAAGGCCCACGGTCTGAAGCCGCGGGCCCGCATCAAAGCCATGGCCAACATGGGACATTCGCCCGAATACATTCTCAATGCGCCGGTTGATGCTGCGAAGAAAGTCCTCGCGAAGGCCAACATGACGCTGGACGACATCGACCTCTTCGAAGTCAACGAAGCCTTTGCGGTGGTGCCGTGCAAATTCATGCGCGATCTCGACGTCGACCACGACAAGGTCAATGTGAATGGCGGCGCCATCGCACTGGGTCATCCGATCGGTGCGACGGGTGCGATGCTGATCGGAACGGCGCTGGACGAACTGGAACGCCGGGGGCAGCAGCACGCGCTGATCACCATGTGTGCCGCTGGCGGCATGGCACCAGCGGCGATCATTGAGCGTATCGAGGCCTGAGCGCTCAGCGTTACTCGTCGAAACCCAGGAAGCGGGCGGCCTCGTCCACGCTCTTCCGTTCTGAAACGACTGCGTTGGCCGGAAAGGTGTCGTCCGGCCAGCCTAACGCCACAGCCTTCATGATCACCTGATCCTCAGGGATCTGTGCGTGCTCTCGAACTACGGGGGACTGCATGATGCCCTGGCTGTTGATCACCGCGCCGAGACCGCGGGACCAGGCCGCGTTCACCAGCGCCGTGGTTACTGCGCCACAATCGAAGGGCGTGTCGTCGCTGTCGGCCAGGATGCGGTCGTAGGTGATGATCACGCACACGGGCGCATCGAACTGGCGGAACCCGCGCAAGACCCAATCCTGCCGACCCTCTTTGTCTTCGCGCGCGATACCCATGGCAGCGAAGAGCTGCTTGGCAACACCCACCTGACGGTCACGGTGATCGCCGGTAAACGGCTGTCCGATGCGGAACTCCCGTGAATGCGGCACGCCAGCAAGGTTCCGTTCCGTGTTCCCGGCTCGAATACGGTCCAGGACTTCGCCAGAGACCACGGTGAAGTTCCAGGGCTGCGTGTTCATCGACGAGGGCGAGCGCATCGCCAGGGTCAGAATTTCCCTGATCAGCGCTTTTGGCACCGGATCGGGTTTGTAGCCGCGAATGCTGCGGCGTCCAAGAAGGACATCATCGAACTGCAAGTTAGGCCTCTCCGTTAATGAGCAACGAGAGCGGAGGATACTCAATGTTCGTGGAGTGACGAATAGTCGAGGCTTGAGCGCGGATCAGACGAAAGCGTCGGCTTTCAACGCGACATCGCAAGATCGAGATTCTCCTCCGCGCGGCTCATGATCTCGTCGAGCATCTCCGCCTGCTCTCCGGTGAGGCCTTTCGCCATCAACTCGACCACCTCAGCCTGTATCGATACCGCCTGCTCGACGATCTCGCGGCCGGCATCCGTCAGATACACACAGTGACCGCGCCCGTCTGCTGGGTCCCGTTCGCGGCGAATCAACCCGTCGGCCTCCAGGCGCTGGGACAGCGCAGTCACGTTGCTTTTTGCGACCAGCAACCGGCGAGCCAGGGTCTGCTGTGACAGGCCTTCATCCCGGTATATGGCGTGCAGCACTTCGTACTTCGCCACCGACAAGCCAACTTCGTTGAGTCCCATCGTCAGCAGATGCTGGCATTTGGCGTCGACTCGCCCCACCAGCAACCAGGTTTTGTAGTGGGTCAGATCGTCCAGTTGGGGGATTTTTCGCATGGGTTGATCGGGCCTTATCTGTTCACTTGCGAACTTTATCACAGACCGGTATGGTTCGCATCTTAACTATTTTGGTCGTAGAGCGAGGCAGGGCTTCGTCCCCCCCTTTGGCTACCAGCAATCCGTCGTAACTCGAGGAATAAGTGATGAATCATGCGGTTAAGACTCCGTTCTGGCTCAAGGGAAATTTCGCCCCTCTGGTGAACGAGAACGAGCTTTCGAACCCCACCATCGAAGGTGCGATCCCACGGGATCTCAACGGTCGATACCTGCGCACGGGCCCCAATCCCATGTCTGGTCCAACAGATCACTGGTTCCTTGGGGACGGCATGATCCACGGGATCGAACTGGCCGGTGGCAGCGCAAACTGGTTCAAGAGCAAGCTCGTTCAGACACCGATGCTGAACAGGAGCAGTGATACGGATTTTTTCACCGAATCCATGAGCAGTTTGAAGAATGGATTGGGTAACACCCACGTCATTGAGCATGCCGGCAGAATTCTCGCCCTGGAGGAACTGCACTACCCACAGCAGCTCACCTCTGAACTTGAAACCGTTGGTGCCTACGACTTCGGTGGCACGCTGAACACCGGTATGACAGCCCACCCGAAAGTCTGCGCAAAAACAGGTGAGATGCTGTTCTTTGCTTATGGCTTGTTGCCGCCGTACCTGACCTATCACCGCGTCAGTGCAGAGGGTGAACTGGTTCAGACCGAAGTCATCGAAGTTGGAGCGGCGACGATGGTCCACGACTTCAACATCACAGAGAACCACGTGATCTTCATGGACCTGCCTTTGATGTTTGACGTGGAGCGACTTTCAGAGGGGGGAATTCCTCTGAGCTGGAGCGATGACTATGGTGCTCGCCTGGGCGTGATGCCACGGAACGGCTCCAATGCCGACGTGGTGTGGTACGACATCGATCCCTGTTATGTGTTTCACCCTTTGAATGCGTACGAAGAGGGCGACGAGATCGTTATCGACGTTTGCCGCTTCGATCATTATCTGAAACCCGGATTCCCGATTCCGCCAGAGCAACTGACCCGTTGGACGATCGACACAAAGGTCGGAACCGTCGAAGAGAAGAAGTTGATGGGAATTCCTGTGGAGTTTCCTCGCGTACCGGATGCTCTGGTGGGTCAGAAACATCGCTTTGGCTACATGGCCCACATGAGCGAAGCCTTCCCTGCAGGTGTCGGCGTCGTCAAATACGATTTCGAAACCGACCAGATGTCCGAGTTCGTTCTGCCGTCAGGCCAGTACTGCGGTGAGCCCGTGTTCGTTCCGCGCGAAGGCGCGTCGTCGGAAGACGATGGATATCTGCTGTTCTACAGCTACGAAGAAGGCAGCAACACGAGTGACTTTTTGATCCTGGATGCTCGTGATCTCGAAGCGAAGCCGCTTGCGCGTGTAAAGCTCGGCGTTCGTATCCCGTTTGGTTTTCATGGAAGTTGGATTGCTGATTGATCCAAGCTCATCGATGGGAAGGTGGTCGGGACGGCAGGATTTAACTGGCCGCCACGCGGGTGCGACCGGTCGCAGGGAGACCGGTGCGCGATGAAGGATGGTGAATCTATAACTTCTGGTGGCTGAAGCTCGGGATCCACATCGAGCGCATCAAGCCGGGTAATCCACAGCAGAACGGGCGGCATGAGCGCATGCATCTGACACTCAAGAACGAGACGACCAAGCCAGCCGCGTTCAACTTCCTGCAGCAGCAGGAACGTTTCGATGAGTTCATTGAGGTTTACAACAACGAGCGCCCCCACCAAGCGCTCGGTGGACGCTATCCGGGGCAGAGGTATACACCTTCCGTCAGGACTTACGAACCTGCTCGGGAACCTGAGTACCCCTATCACGACAAGGCGATCCGCGTGACTCAGTGCGGACGGATCTGTATCGGCAGGCGCAAGATCAACCTCAGTCGATCATTTGCCAATCAGATCGTTGGGATCAGAGAGGTCGCTGACAAGATCTGGCTCGTCAGCTTCATGGAGTATGATCTGGGATTCTTCGACCAGGATGAGGGCCGTGTGGAGCCAACGGCAAACCCCTTCATCCCACTACCGGAAAACCTGTAAACCATGTCTCCGGTACGATCTGTAAACCATGTGTCCGGTACGGACCCACTGGAATGTGGTCGGGACGGCAGGATTTGAACCTGCGACCACTTGACCCCCAGTCAAGTGCGCTACCAGACTGCGCTACGCCCCGATGCTGGCTGGGCTCAGATGCCCAAGGGCGCGGATCATACCCCAAGGGCTATCCGGGTAAAACCCGCGCCGGATGCCGCTGTTTCAGAACCTTGAAGCAGTGATCCAGGTGTCTGACCGGGCCCAGCTCTTCTCGAAATCCTCATCGATTCCGGCATCCGTTTTTCCCTGAGCCGCCAGCGCCTGCTTCAGCCCGAGGAGCGACCAGCCGTTGTGCGGATGGTCCTTGATCTCCTGCCGATAGACGGCTTCAGCGGCTTCGAAGCGCTCGGCTTCCAGGAGTGCTGCACCCAGCCAGTGGCGTGCGGCAAAGGGCAGGGGTTCGGGCTCGTCGTAGCCCATGAGATCTTCCGTTTCCACCGCACGTTCGAAGGCCGCGATGGCGCCTTCGAGATCTCCCTCGGCGCGCAGGATCTCGCCGTCGAGAATGTGGGCAGTGGTCCCCACTACCTGGCCGGCCGGGTGAAAGCGGAAGCGGGCGTCCGTCGTTTCCGCGAACTTCGCCACTTTCTGCTGCAGTCGCCGCGCGCGCTTCTTATCACCGCCGCGGAGGCTCGCATAGCCCTGAGCGAAGTCCCAGAGGGCAGCGGCAACGTCGTCGTCGGGTCGGCGGTCGTTTTCCAGGATTTCATCGAAGCGGCCGAAGCGGAGCAGGGTGAGTACTTCGTACATGGTGTTGCCGTCGGTCACTTTTGCGTAGTCCCGTCCGGCCTGCGTGGCTGCAGCACTCTGGCCGTCGTAGGAGGCCGCGAAGAGCAGCATGTGCAGATTGTGGGACGCACCGTAGGAAAAGCCCTGGTTTTCGCTCGCCTTGAGGTCCGAATGCCAGGCAGCTGTGTTCGCTTCCACTGAGCGGCCCCACATGCCGACTTCGTTCCAGGTGTGCGACGGCATGTGCTGGATATGGCTCGCCACCTTAATGGTCTCACCCAGATACTCGGCGCAGGGCAGCCCCCACTCCGGGTGCTGGCTCGATTCCGTGGCGTGGATATACAGGTGGCAGGCACCGGCGTGGCGGATGTCATCGTCGAGGACGCCGCGCAGGACTTTGTGCAGGTGTTGCAGATCCGGGTCGTAAACGTCCCGATAGCCACGGCGGTCTTCGAGCATGAACAGTGCAACCGCATAAACGACGGCCACTTCGTGGTGGTCCGGGTGTGCTGCGTAAACCTGGGCCATGGCCTCCGCAAAGGCCTCGTCGACGGGGCGGCGGTTCTCCGGATCGTAGTCGGCGGGATAACGCACGAGCGCCGCGTTGATCAGGTCGCGTTCCACCGGGGAGGTATAGTCCAGGAGCATGGCCGCCTGACTGATGGCCGCGTAGGCAAGCGGGGCGTTGTCCGCCGTCATGCCGCCGTTAAGGAACGAACCCAGCGAGAAGGCTTCACCCCACCAGCACATGGCGCAGGCCGGATCGAGGCGCCGGGCCGTGGCCATGGAGCGTGCGGCCTCCTTCATGTTGTAGGCCCATCGGAGCTGCATGCCCTGATCAAAAAGCGCCTGGGCTTTCTCGCTCGAGGTGCTGATCGGCCAATGCATGTCGCCGAGTGCCTGGGGGATCACTTCGATGTTCGGCAGCGTGTCTTCATCGGCCGGTGCCGCAGCCAGCAGCCCGCTGCCGAGTCCGAGCGCGGTGAAGAAGACGGCGATTGAGGCGATCTGACGACTCAGCAGCGTTCGGCGTGCTACAAACATGGAATCTTCCCTCTTTTTTTCGAGAACCTACCGCGCGCACCGGTTGCGGTGCAATGCGCTTGATCAGGCTGGCGCGACCGCGCCATTTTTTTCGCCCGCTGCGCAGAAATTATGACCGGTGTCTCAGTCATATTTCCTGCGCACCCTAAACTGTCTGCACTACGGCGACAGGATGTGCGCCCGATCTAGCCTGCGAAGGCCTCGGTTGCCAAGGATGGCAGCCTGCTTTTACGCCCGCGAGCCGCGGCATCATCTGGCGTGTCGGCGGACACCTGTCGGTTTCTTTGCTGTCGTGAGGGAGGGCCGCCCGTGGCCTTGGTACCTGCGCTGCTGGACGAGTACGCGGATGAGCTGAAGCGGCTTTGCGATGCCGACGGCTGTACCGTGCTGCTGCACATGGAGCCCCTCGACCGCGACAGCCTGCTGCTCAGTGCTGTCGGTGCAAACCCCATCCCGGAGTTCGGCTCCATCGAGCGCGCCTGGAAGTTCCTGACTGCCGATTCGGCCCGGGAAGCGCGACTCTCAGGGAAACCGACCCGTCTCGTGAGTGACGCCGATGGTGGCATCGCTCTGTTTTATCCTCTGTCCGGCATTCTGCCCCGGCCCGATCAGGTGGCGCCGGAGATTGGTGAGCGTCGGGCTCATCCGGTAGTGCACACCGCCCCCGCTCTCGATGGTGGGCTGTGGATCGGGCTTTCCCGTGCCGCGCGCCCGGAGCGCCTCGCTCACTCTCCCGCGGAAGCTCGAGGTGAAAGTGAGGCCGCATCGCTCGCGCGATTCCTAACGCTCGCATCGAAGCTCGCCTGGCAGGTCTATCATTTCAGCCGCTCGCTCCAGGACCCGGTCAGCCAGCTGCCCGGTCGCAAGGAGTTCGAAACGTTCTTAAAGCGCGCGCTTGCGGCCGGGAAGGCGAACGGCCAACCGCTGGCCGTGCTGCTGATCAACGCCGACGACTTCGTGATGGTGAACCATCGCTTCGGCCGGGAAGAAGGCGACCTTGCCGTCCGCGAGATTGCGGCGCGCCTTGCAGGGTCCGTGCGGGAGACTGACGGGGTGTTCCGCTACGGCGGTGCGGCTTTCGGCCTCGTGTTGCCGGCGACAGACGAAGACAGCAGCGACGTGGCGGCGCGTAAATTCAAGCGTCTGCTGTCGGAGCAGAGTTATCTCAAAGGCCGCTTGAAGCTCGAATTCACCGTTGGCGGTGCCATCGCCGACATGGACTACCTGCTGAGCCGGAAGGCCAATCCTCTCGAGCTCATTCAGCGGGCAGACATCGCGCTGAACCAGGCCAAGCTGGCCGGCGGCGGGCAGATGACCCTGAGCGCCATGTCGGATTCCGCGGAAGGCTTGAGCCACTTCGATCCTTTGACGGGGATCTTCACCACCGACTCAGAAAAAGACTATCGGAATATGTCGCTGCTCTGGGAAGCAGTGGCGCTAGTTTCTGCCAACCCTGAGCCGGAACAGCTCGGCCGAGCCTTCGTCGAACGGCTCGGCAATCGTTTTCGTCCCGATCGGCTTGCGCTGATGAGAATGGACGACAAAGGTCAACCGCGACCGATTGCCACGAGTCTGCGCAATGATGACGATGCCGAAGGTCGACTTCTCGGACAGAGCCTTCGTCTGGCCGAAGCTCAGACCAGTCTCATCCAGGCGGCACTCAACTCCGGCAAGCTGGAGCGAAAACATCACGGCGCCGAGGACGCTCCTCGCGGGACCACCAGTTTCGCCGTGCCGCTGATTGCCAGCGGCAAGAGCGTCGGTTGCCTGTTCCTCGACGGACAGAACAGCCGTTTTCAGCTCGATGCTACGGATCTCATGTTCATCAATGCCCTGGCAAGCCAACTGGCCATCGCTCTCGATCGTGCAGAGCTGTCCGTAAGCTGGATCCGCGAGAAAGACCAGGAAAGTCGCCAGCTTCGCGAAGAGGTGCGCGAATTGCGGGAAGCGATGAATCCGCACCGTCCGGTCTTTGCCTCCGCGCAGATGCAGGAGCAGATGGCGCTCATTCAGCGCATTGCCCCCTCTGAAGCCACCGTGCTCATCATCGGCGAGAGCGGCACCGGTAAAGAAATGCTCGCGCACAGCGTGCACGAATTCGGCGATCGGTCAGAACGGCCTTTTGTCACCGTCGATTGCGGCGCGATTTCGCACAGCCTCCTGGAGGCTGAGCTGTTCGGCCACGTGAAAGGCGCCTACACGGGCGCGGAGTCGGCTTCCGATGGTCGCATCGTGCAGGCTGATGGCGGCACGCTGTTCCTCGATGAGATCGGTGAGCTGCCGCTCGACGTGCAGGCCAAGCTGCTGCGTTTTGTGCAGGAGCGGGAGATCGTGCCCGTCGGCGGCACCCAGTCACGGCGAGTGGATGTGCGCATTGTTGCCGCCACCAACCGGGAACTGAAAGACGAGGTTGCCCGCGGACGCTTCCGGCAGGACCTTTACTACCGCCTCCAGGTGGTGCCGGTGATGGCGCAGCCCCTGCGCGAACGTCCTGACGACATCCTGCCCCTCGCGAAAGCCTTTCTCGACCGTTTTGCCGCGCAGAACAACAGGCAATGCGACAGTTTCACGCGAGATGCGGAGGCGCTGTTGCTCCAGCACCACTGGCCCGGAAATGTCCGCGAGCTGCAGCACGCGATACTCCGGGCTGTCCTGCTTTCTGATGGGCCCCGGATCGGCGCCGAAGACATCGAGTTGCTCCCAGAAGCGGAACCGGACGCTTTTCCGACGCAGGCAGTGGAATCCACGCCGGTCGGCACCGCTCAAGCTGAAGCGCCTGCTGAGGATCTCGACGTTGGGATGGCAATGACCATGTCCGGCCTGCGCGCCGAGCTCGAACGACAGGTCACTCAAGCCCTCAAAGACAATGCGCGCCGACCCGTACCCGTGGGGAAATGGCTCCAGGAGGACATGGTGATCGCCTTGAATGCAGCCTGCGGCCAGGTCAGCCGACGGGCGGCGCGGGTTGCCGGGGTTCCGGAATCCACCTTCCGACGACAGCTCGATAAGGCACGCGGTGATGCGGAAGCGGGGCTTGCGGTACGGACTGAGGCCTGGGTCGTCATGGGACGCATCCTCCGGGATCTGGCCAACGCCAGCACCGAAGACGATGGCGTGCCGCTCCTCGATGCAGTGCGTGGCACCCTCCTCGAAGTGGTTCTCGAACAGTCCGGGAACCGGAATTCCGTTGGTGCCGCCCTCATGGGTGTGTCTCCCCCCACCTTCAAACGCTGGCTCGAAGACCGGGCTGCCTGAGCGGAGCTCCGCCATGACTCACGATCATTCCGTCCATCGACTCGTCGCTTGGTTGATCCTGATGATCGGCTCGCTGTTCCTCCCCGGTCCGGCCGCGGCCTACGTGACCGAGGGCGCCGAGCTGCCGAAACGTAATCTGCTGTTCAACCAGCTGCGTAAAGACGAAGGCCTGTCTCACGAGATGGTCACCGATGTCGTTCAGGATCGGAGCGGCTTCATCTGGCTGGCCACCCAGGAAGGACTGAACCGCTTTGACGGCTATCAGCTGGAAAGCTTTGAATACAGACGTTCCGATCCCACGAGCCTTTCCAGCAGCTTTGTGCACACGCTCATGGTGGACCGCGAAGGTGAGCTCTGGATCGGCACGGAAAACGGCGTGGACCGCTATGACGAGCAGCGCGGCGAGTTCGATCGCCAGCCTTTTACAGAGTTTGGTGTTGTGGACCTCTCCGTAGAGTCAGTCAGAGCGATTCAACAGACGCGTGACGGTGCGTTCTGGATCGGCACAGCTGCCGATGGTCTCTATCGGGTGGACTCGAAGAGCGGTCGCTACGAACAGTTCCTTCCAGATAGCAAAAACGAGCACGCCCTGGGTGACAGTGCGATCTTCTCTCTCATGGAAGACAGCAAGGGCAACCTCTGGGTCGGCACCCGGCGGTCAGGCCTGTATCGCTTCGATTCGGTCATGCGTCACTTTCTCCCCCAGGGCAGCCTGGACGCCGGACACGAGAACTATCTCGGCCGCGAGATTCGGACGATTTTCGAGGACCAGAACGGTTATGTGTGGGTAGGCACCGCCAACTCCGGGGTCAGCCGGTTTGACCCGCGGCGGGGAAGCTTCGAGCGCTTCGCTGCCGATGAGAACGAGCCGCGGCGCATCGACGGCGGCCGGGTGCGCGACATCACCCAGGACACCCGTGGCACGGTCTGGCTGGCAACGTCCAAGGGTTTGAGCGAATGGCGCGAGAGTGAACATGCCTTCGTCACCTATCGCCACGATATCACCGACAACCATACGTTGGCTGCCGATCAGCTGAGCGCCCTTTATGTGGACCGCTCCGGCGTGCTCTGGGTGGGCACCTGGAACGGGGTGAGCAGCTGGAACTACTTCAGCGATACCTTTACCTACCTGAGTAAAAGCGAGAGCCTCCTCGAAGGCAATCGGGTGACCGCCGTTGCGGAGTCGACTGACGGACGGCTCTGGATCGCAACCTACGGCACCGGCCTGACGGCCACAGACCCTGTAACGCTCACGAGCCGAACCTATCGGCACGACCCTGAGGATCCTGCGTCACTGCCTGACGACCGGGTCATGACTGTGCATGTGGACGGGAACGATCAGGTCTGGGTGGGTACGCGCGGCCAGGGTCTCGCGTTGCTCGATGCGGGATCCGGACGCTTCGAACGCTTTGCGCACGACCCCGAAGAGCCCAGCTCCCTGTCATCCAACGCGGTTTCCAGCATCTACAGCGACGGCAGGGGCGTGCTCTGGGTCGGCACCTACGGTGGGGGCCTTAACAGGCTTGATCTGAGCACCGGCTCCTTCACGCACTTCAGACATGATCCCGCAGACGTGGCGAGCATTGGCAGCGATCGGGTCACGGAGATCGTGGGCACGGCGTCCGGCGGTGTGCTCGTTGGCACGGCAGCCGAGGGCCTCAGCCTGCTCGATGCGTCCACCGGGCAGTTCCGCAACTTCCGGACCTTTGCGCTGCCAGTAAAGCCTGAAGCACGGCAGGAAACGCCGGAAACCCTCGTGCTGAACACGGTCACCGACATCATCGGCGATGGGCGCGGTGGCTACTGGCTCGCCTCTCTCGGCGATGGACTGCTGCATGTGCCGAGTCTCTCCGGCGACTCGCAGCTCCCCGAAGCCCGGGTCTACGGCAACGAGGAAGGCCTGCCGACCAGCACCATTCAAGGCGTGCTCTTCGGGCAGGGTCGGGAACTCTGGATCAGCAGCAATCGCGGTCTCATTCGGCTCGAGCCGGATACCGGCTTCGTACGGCAGTTCGACAGCCGCAACGGCCTCCGGGACGACGAATTCAACAACAACGCGGCGCTCCGCAGCCGTACCGGTAATCTCTACTTCGGCAGCGCCCATGGCGTGGTGGCCTTTCATCCTGGAGAGCTGCCCGTGAACGAGCACATCCCGAGCGTGGTCTTTCAGGCCCGCTCCCGGGAAAACGAGCTGGCCACGGTCGTCAGTGGCGATGCTGCCCCGAACGTCGAGGTGAGCTACCTCGACCGGCATCTTGCCGTGGACTTCGTGGCCCTCGACTTCATCTCTCCAGACAAACACCTTTATCGCTATCGCCTCGAAGGTTTCGATGACAGCTGGATCGAAGCCGATCAGTTTCGCCGAGCCGTGTACACGAACCTGCCGTCCGGCGAATACGAGTTCCGCGTGCAGGCGGCCAACAACGATGGGGTCTGGAACCGGGCCGGGGCGAGCATGCAGGTGGTGGTGACCCGGGAGCCGTGGAAAACCTGGTGGGCTTACCTGGGCTACGCGCTCCTGTTCGTTGCGCTGATCGGCGCCTACCTGCGGGCACAGGCGCTGAAACTTCGCTGGGAAAGCCAGCAGCGTGTGCTCCTCGAGAATGAGGTGAGTGAACGAACCCGCGAGATCGCTCAGCGGAACTGGGAGCTCGAGAAGCTCAACGACAAGCTGGCGGAAGCGAGCGTCACCGACTCGCTCACAGGTCTCCGGAACCGGCGCTACGTGGATCAGTTCATCAACTCCGAGGTCTCGCTCTTCGAGCGGAGCAAGATGTCGGATTACCTCGAGGGTCAGGCCGACCAGTTTTTTACGAAGGAAGACGACGTCGAGCAGAAAGATCTGCGCACCATGTTCTTCATGATGATCGATCTCGATGGTTTCAAGCTCATCAACGACCGCTTCGGTCATCACGCAGGCGACATGGCGCTCATTCAGGTGAAAGACATTCTCGAAGACTGCACCCGAGAATCGGATACGCTGATTCGCTGGGGCGGTGACGAGTTCATGGTGATTGGATTTGCCTCGGGGTTCTTCGGCGTGAAGATTCTCGCGGAACGGATCCGTGAGGCCGTGGCGCTGCATCGCTTCAATGTCGGCGATGGTGAGTTTGGTCATCTGACGGCGTCGATTGGCATCGCGCCTTATCCGCTTGTCGAAGATCGCGAACGTTTCTGCAGCTGGGAGCTGGTTGTCGCGGTTGCGGACCAGGCTGCTTACATTGCCAAGGCCAGTGGCCGGAACGCCTGGGTGAGCCTCACGGGTTCAGAGAATCTCGATGCGACCATGCTCGAGAAACTGAATCACAAGATGGCGTCCTACATCGAGGCGGGGTCCATCACGGTGGATACCTCTCTGGAAGAGGGGCTCGTGCTGCCCGGCCAGGAACCGCTGGAAAGAGCCAGCTGAGGGCGGGAAATGTGGGCACGCCGTTGCGGGCGTGCCTCTTAATTCGGATAACTCATTTCCGGAAGAGCGGTGTCAGCTCATCCATGGGCACGGGCCTCGATCTCAGATAGCCCTGACCGAGATCGCAGCCAAGGTCCTTCAACAACTGGTTCTGCGCCTCTGTCTCCACGCCTTCTGCCACCGTGATTACCCCAAGGGCTTCACCCATGTTGAGCAGGTGGCGGATCACCTCCAGCGTCGTCTGATCCTCTGGCAGTCGGTTCACCATGGAGCGGTCCAGCTTCACCGTATCGATGGGCAGCTCGGCAAGATAAGCCACGCTCGAGTAGCCGGTGCCGAAGTCGTCGATGGCGAGCCGTGCGCCGGCTGCCGACAGCACCCGCAGGCAATGCGTGCCCTGGCCGCCGGCCTCGAGGGCCTGACGTTCAGTGAGTTCGAATTCCAGATCGCTGAACTGCAGGCCGTAGCTGCCAACCATGTCGCCGATGAACTCCGGCAGGCCCACGTCCGTGTTGATCTGATGCGCCGAGAGATTGATCGACACGCGCTCCATCTCGATGCCCACGCTGCGGAGCTGAGCCAGGTCGCGGCAGGCCTGCTGAATGACCGTGCGGCCAAGGGGGATGATGAGACCGCTTTCTTCCGCCTGGCGGATGAAGCGGTCGGGCGGCACGACGGCCCCGTCCTCGTCGATGACCCGGACCAGCGCTTCCATGGCAACGAAGCGATCGGTCGCCAGATCGTACTGCGGCTGGTAGAAGTTCTGCAGCCGCCCCTCGGAGATTGCCCCCCAGAGTTCGCCAAGCTCGAGAAGGGCTTCCTCCGTCGTCAGGCCTCGGGGGAGGTCGGTGATGTCGTTCGTCGGCTTGACCTTCCGCTGGAAGGGTACAACCCGCGCTGGTGATTCCTTTTGAACCGTGGCGTCGCCGGTTGTCCTGCGATCTGAAGGGAAGGTGAGTATGTTCGTCTTACTCATGAGTCTTCTCCTCAGTCGTCGTGGCTGGCTGGAACGGCGTGCAGATCGAGCGGGGCTCTGGGAGCCGCCGGCTGGTCGTCACTGACCGAAAAGGCCTGGGTGCCTTTGGCATAGAGCGGGTCGGCGTTCTCGACGGCGTCGAACCAGAGGTAGCCATCGGCCCACATGTAGCCGTCGAACCAGAGAAAGCCGTCGAACCAGAGGTAGCCGTCGAACCACAGGTAGCCATCGGCCCACAGGTAGCCGTCAGCGGACAGGAAGCTGTCGAACCACATGAAGCCGTCGAACCAGAGGTAGCCGTTGGCCCATTCCTGGTCACCCCAGAGAAGGGCCGTGTCCTGCACGAGGAGCGCCGGGCCTTCCTCGGAGCGGGCCATGAGAGGAGACAGCGCTTCGCCGCTTACATAGCCGGTTTCCGCCAGAGCCGCCCGCACGTCGAGGACGCCGGTACCGGTGGTGGTGGCCGGGCCAGTTATCTTGCGGGCCGAGCGCATCAGTCGGGCTTTGACCGTCGCCGGATTGAGGTTCGGCTCCTTGGCAAGCATCAGCGCCGAAGCGCCTGAGACCTGAGCGGCCGCCATGCTGGTGCCGGAAAGCTCCATGTAGGTGCCGCGGCACTCGTCGTCGTCATCGTCTCCCCGGCAGATCTGCTGGTTGCCCAGGCGGTTGCTCAGCACCGAGTTGTTGGCGGCGGCCGCGACGACCCGGTTACCGGCAGAAACGAGATCCGGCTTCAGCACATGATCGCCGAGAGTCGGACCCTGTGAGGAATAGCTGGAGATGTAGTCGTCGCTGTAGTCGGAACCCGTACCGGCGTCGGTCACCGAGCCAACGGTGATGATCTTGCGGCTGTTGCCGGGGCTGGTGATGGTGAACGCACCGTCACGACCGTAGTTACCGGCGGATGCGACAACCACGAAGCCCGCGTCCCAGACTGCTTCGACGGCGAGCACCAGCGGATCGGTGCTGTTGCTTTCCTGAATGCCCTTGCCGAGTGAGAGGTTGACGACGCGCACACCGTTGCCGCTGCCATTGTTGATCAGCCAGTCGAGGGCGGCGATCACGTCGCCGACCGTGCCGCGTCCTTCGGCATCGAGGACGCGCAGAGACAACACGTCGCCATTTTCGGCCACGCCTTCGTGCACGCTCGAGGAGCTGTCACCGTCACCAACGGCAGCGCCGGCAACGTGAGTGCCGTGGCCAAAGGGATCGAGGTAGTTGTTGCTTGTGCTTTCGTAGACGGAGGAAGCGGTGATGCAACCGTTGCCGCCAGACACCGCGACGCGACAGTCCCAACGGCCGCGGACGTCGAGATCAGCATGCTGGGCAATGCCGGTGTCGAGGATGGCGATCACCTGGCTGGCACCAGCGCGCGGCAGATAGCGCGAGTTTGTGCCACCCCAGGAGCTCATGGGCAGACCGATGGTCGTCCGGGAGGAAATGGAAGCCGCCTCGACGCTGTCGTTCAGAGAGAGGTGGTTGATGCCCGCAATCCCGGCAACGCGATGCAGATCCGAAGCCGGTACCTGGACTTCTACCATCTTCAAGGCAGCGAAGCGCCGGGTGATCTTGGCGCCGGTGTCGACGAGGCGCGCAAGTTCGTCTGCGGCCCCTTCGTCTTCGTAAGAGACGATGAGGGCAACCGGCTCTGTGCTGCCGCTCTTCGCCAGGGCTGCTACGGCGGGGCTCATGGTGGCCCGCGGTGCCTTGACGCCGGTCGCGGTAGCTGCCTTCACTGCTGCAACCGGTGCCGGCGTGCTGAGGGTCATAGGGGCTGCGGCAGCCGGAGACGACGAGAACTGGGGGGAAACCGTCGTCTGCCGGTCTGCCGGCAGGTTCGTGAGAATCAGCGCAGCGGTGGCTGCGAGGCCAACCGTAATCTGGAGCAGGTGCTGCTTCTTCATCGTTCTTTGCTTCCTGTGTCTGCGTTTTTCGAGAACGCGGTATCCATCGAATGCGTTGTAAGAGGAGCAGGGTGCGTGCCAGCAATCTTTCGCAGCGCTTCTGTTCGTTCAAAAAGTCAATAAAAACAGGCTGTTAATAAATGTAAGTGCCAGCCTGGCGTCGAGCCTCCTGAGAGAAAGAAAAAATCTGGCGGGATAGCACACGAAATAACGACGCACCTTGAGAAAATTACGGCGCAGGGTTCGCAAAAAATGGGTGACGCCTTACTCCCCTTCAGCGGGATCGGGTGTGCGGCGACGGGGTGACCGGGGTCCGCTGATTGGTTGATCCGCATCACGAAGATTTTGGTGACGACAGAAACGAAAAGGCCGCGACCATCGCAGCCTCGTGTTGCCTGGGCGCGGCAAGTCCGTCGTCATTCATGGAGTAGGGCATACCCGTTGCCCGGCAAGTTGAGTCTTGAGCGTGGAACCTCTGGTCGCTGCGACGACAACCCGCTTACAGGGGCGACTTGATCGTGTTCAGTACGTGATCGACGAGGGTCGGTCTGCGAGAGGAATAGCTGGGGACTTTTGCGTCGTTCCGTGACTCTCTCAGTGTTGCCTGAGAACCAGCCTCGGGCGCTTTCGGCCCTGCCACCAAGGCAGTGATGGACGCCTCGCGTCAGTCGAGAACTTTGTTCGGTGGGAAGCTGAGCACGGCCCGGAGCCCCGGTTGATTGTCATCGAGGCGCAGGCTGCCGTGATGGATGGCAGCCACGGCAGCAACGAGAGACAGCCCGAGGCCGCTGCCGGCGGTGGTGCGACTTGCCTCCAGGCGATAGAACCGGCGGATCACTTTGTCGCGTTCGTCCTCTGGAATGCCAGGGCCATCATCTGCCACGGCGAGAAACACCTCGCCGTTCGCCAGGCCGGTGCTGAGCTCCACGTGCCCGCCAGCGGGCGTGTACTTCAGGGCATTGTCGAGCAGGTTGGTCAGGGCCTGAAAAACGAGATCGCGGTCGACGTTGAAAAAGACCGGTGCCATGGGCGGGTGGACGGACAACGACAGACCGCGGTCTTCGGCGATGGCCTCATAGAGCTCGGCGGCATCGGTGATCATGGCCCCGGCATTGAGCTGCTGGGTCTGCAGACGGTAGCCACCCGCATCGAAACGGGCGATGCGCAACAGAGCGCTGAACGTGTCGAGGAGCTGGTCTGCGTCGGCGATGCTGCGCTCAACGCGCTCGGTTCTTTCTGCCGGGCACAGGGCTGGATCGTCGAGGGCCTCCAGCCGCTGGCGCAGCCGCGTGAGCGGCGTGCGCAGGTCGTGGGCAATGTTGTCTGACATGTGCCGGATGCCGTTCATGAGTCCTTCGATCTCATCGAGCATGGCGTTCAGGTTGCCGGCGAGCTGATCGAATTCGTCGGAGGTGCCGCGGGTTACCACCCGGCGGGAAAGGTCTCCGGCCATGATCTCGCGACTCGTATCATTGATGTCCTCGAGACGGCGCAGCGTGGTGCGCGTCAGGGTGAAGCCCACGAACAGCGCGAGGGCGATGGTGATCGCAAGGCCGCCGAGCAGCGCCTGCTCGATCAGCGCCGTCGTCGCCTGCAGCTCGCGGACGTCGCGGCCGACGAGCAGCCGGAAATTACCCTGCAGGGTGAAGGTGCGTGCCCGGGCGCTCACGTCCTCGAGGCCGCTTTCCGGGTTGTCGACCTCGAAGTCCATCCAGCCCTCGGCGTCCGCTTCCGCCTTGGGCCAGACGTTCAGATTGCCCGCGAGACGCCGGAGATCAGCCGCGGCGAAGAGGTAGATGGACGAGCCATCGGGATTGCGCTCCATGCGCTCGTTGATGGTCCGTACCAGACCATTCAGACCCCGGGCCCGATACTGCTCCGCAAGGCCGACGATTTCCGTTTCGATGGTTGTATCCACCTGCTGGGACATGAAACGCACGGTGGACCAGTAGATAAACCCGAGCAGCATGAGCACGGAGCCCGCGAACAGCACCATATATAGCAGTGCCAGACGCAGGGTAGAGGAGCGGAGCAGCTCAGTCGGGCGCATCGATCATATAGCCGGCACCGCGGATGGTCTGGATCAGGTGCGGTTCGAAATGTTTGTCGATCTTGCTTCGGAGTCGCGAGACGTGCACGTCGATGACGTTCGTCTGCGGATCGAAGTTGTAGTCCCAGACCTGCTCCAGAAGCATGGTGCGGGTCACCACCTGGCCGGCGTGGCGCATGAGGTATTCCAGGAGGCGAAACTCCCGGGGCTGCAGCTCGATGTTCTCGCCGGCCCGACTTGCGGTGCGTGCCAGCAGGTTCAGCTCCAGGTCGGCCACCTTTAGGGTCGTCTCCGGCTCCGCGAGTCGCTCGGAACGTCGCGCGAGGGCTTCGATTCGCGCCAGCAGTTCGCTGAAGGCGAAGGGTTTCGTCAGGTAATCATCGCCACCTGCGCGCAGGCCTTCCACCCGGTTATCCACGTCGCCGAGGGCGGAAAGGATCAGTAGTGGTGTGCTGTTGTCGGCACCGCGAATGCTTTTCACGATCGTCAGCCCGTCGATCTCCGGCAGCATGCGATCGATGACCATCACGTCGTAACTCTCAGTGGTCGCGAGCAGCAGCCCGGCTTTCCCGTCTCTGGCTTCGTCCACCGTATGGCCCTGCTCCGACAGGCCTTTGACGACGAAGGCCAGGACTTCCGGATCATCTTCTATGACGAGTATGCGCATGGGGGACCGACTCAGTGAGGTCGTGGGTGGACCCTACCAGAGATAGGAAGTTCCCGGACCAACATTACGCATCCTTAATGGAGCGGAAAGCCGCCGGTCAGGGGCAATCCGGATACTGCAGCCATCGAAACTCAAGTGATCTGGACTGGAGGCAGTCAGTGAAATCAAAACATAGAAATACGCTGCTGGCCGGCGCCGTGTCGGCGGCTCTGTTTGCCGGAGCCGTTGGCACGAATGCCATCGCCCTTCCTGGTAGTGAGGAAGGCGCGGCACCGGAAACCATCTATGCCACCCCCGGGCCGGCGAGCTTCTCCGAGCTCGTGAAAGCCGTAAAGCCGGCGGTGGTGAACATCTCCATCTCCGGCCGCGCCGCCGCACCGGGGCGTTCCTTCGGGCCGAACGAATTCCGGGGTTTTCCGGAGGGTTCGCCCTTCAATGAGTTCTTCCGCGAATACTTCGGTGGCCGCGGACAACATCCGGCGGTGCCGGATGGACAGCAGGGGCCGAGGTTCCAGGCCGTGGGCTCCGGCTTCATCGTCTCGGCGGACGGTTACGTGGTGACGAACAACCACGTGATCGAACGGGGCGAGGAAATCGAGGTGATTCTCCAGGACGGCACCCGCTATCCCGCCACGGTGCAGGGCAGAGATCCGAAGACGGACCTGGCGCTGCTGAAAGTGGACGCCGGGGAAGACCTGCCTTATGTCGCCCTCGGCTCTTCCGACGATGCGGAGGTTGGTGACTGGGTGCTTGCGGTGGGTAATCCCTTTGGTCTCGGCGGCACGGTGACGGCCGGCATCATTTCTGCCCGGGGCAGAGACATTCAGGCCGGTCCCTTTGACGACTTCCTGCAGATCGATGCGCCCATCAACCGCGGTAATTCCGGCGGCCCGCTCTTCGATGCCAACGGTCGGGTCATCGGCATCAATACGGCCATCTATTCCCCGAGCGGTGGCAGCGTCGGCATCGGCTTCGCCATTCCCTCTGAGATGGCTGACGACATCATCGAGCAGTTGAAAACGAACGGCATGGTTGAACGCGGCTGGCTTGGCGTTGAGTTTCAGCCGGTGAACGACGCGGTTGCCGCAAGCCTGGGTCTTGATGAGACGCAGGGTGCGCTCGTTGCTGGCGTTGCCGAGGACGGCCCGGCAGCTAAGGCCGGCATGCAGGTTGGTGACGTGATCATGAGCGTCGATGGTGAAGCGCTGGACGATCCCAAGGATCTGCCCCGCCTCGTGGCCGCTACCCCCGCGGGTACGAAAGTAGAAATGGAAGTGCTCCGTGGCGGAAAAACCAAGCGTCTGAACGTGCGAATTGGTCAGAGCGAGTCCGAAGCAGAAATTGCAGCGGCAAGCCCGGGCGGTGACGCAGAACCCGCGCGCCTCGGTGTGCAGCTGTCAGAACTGACGCCGGAGATCCGGTCCCGTTACGGCATGCAGGGCATCGACGGCGTGCTGGTGACCAACGTGCAGCGCGGCAGCCCGGCGTCCCGCGCGGGCATTCGCCCGGGGCAGGTCATCACCATGGTGGGTCAGACCGCCGTCGACTCGCCCGGTGAGGTTGTCGAGGAGGTCAAGCGTGCTGCAGAAGAAGGCCGCCCCTCGGTGCTGCTGATGATCGAACAGGGTGATGCCCGCCGTTTTGTGGCGGTGGAACTGGCTGCCTGATCCCTCCGAGTCCCCCCCGAAGCCCCTCGCAAGGAGGGGTCTGGCCGCTTCCTTTCTCCCGGGAAGCGGCCTTTTTTCTTTCTCCGGTTCTTTTTCTTTCTCCCGGCTGAGGAAGCGGTTCTGTTCAGAGTCTGTTCAGTTTCTTGTGATCCGTCGCAACAAAGTCGCGGTTGCGCTGACGCGTTCTTAGGGCAGACTCGATGAAAGGCGATTCCTCTGGAGCAACAGGATGACTCGTTCCCTCACGACGGAGTTCACAGCAGATCTCTCAACAGACCTGCCGCTGCGGCGGCTCTTCGGGGGTGCCCTGCTGCTGGCAGCGCTCCTGATCTCGGCGGCTAACGCTGCCGCAGGCACGCCCTCCCGCACTCAGCGCGCAGCCGCGGAAGCGGAACAGGCCGCCCTCGACGAAGCCTGCCAGGCCGCACGGGAGGAGATTCTCGCACCGCAGCGTGCCCAGTTTGTGGAGGAGTGTGTGGAGGGCCGTAGCCGACGCTCCCGGGAAGAGTGCGAGCGCTTCTATGCGGACCATGGCAACGCCACGGCGGCTCGTGGTCCGCTCTATATGGATCTTCCCGAGTGTGTGAAGGCGCACGAGTTCCGGCAGGCCAACAGCCGCTGAATCAACGCCCTCGGGTGAGCACCCAGTATTGAGTCCCATTCGCCTGCCGGACAGCGTACAGGGCGCGCGTGCGCGGGCGCTCGTCGCCGGCCAGGCGCAGAAAGAGATCGTCGAAGTACTCGGGCGTTTCGAGACTGAAATTGTGGAAGTTCCGGGTGCGGTTCACGGGCGTGAGGTCGACGAGCGTGATATCGGGATCGTCGGGGTCCAGCATCTCGTAGACCTTGAGCGCTTCAAGGCCCTGGTCGGTGGCCGCTTCCAGGGCGGCGCTGTCGCTGTCCAGCTGGGCGAGCATCTCCGGGTGGGCCGTGCTCTCGCCGAGGCGCCGTTCGCGATTCAGGATCCGGCTCATGAGGAGTGCCCGATCGTTTGAAGACACGTACACCGTCATGTTATCGGCGAGGCGCCGGAAATAGGTTTCGAAACGCGCACCGAACTCGGCGTGGCTGACGTCGGGTGCTGTCAGCACAACGTGACTGATCAAGGGCGCGCGGTTAGCAAACTCCGCATAGGCCGCAAGCCTTGCAAAGGCTTCGACGACCACTTCGCCGCCCATGCTGTTGGCGATTACGGACAAACGGTCCGGTGCCAGCTCCGTCGTGATCAGCTGTAGCAGCGCGGCCAGTTCCGCACCGGATTCACGGGCGATGCCCTGGGCACGACGGTAGCCGAAAGGATTCGAGCCCTGATCGCCTGGCCAGTCGAAGACCAGGATCGGCGCATTGACGTCAAGCACGTGTGCGAGGAAAGCCGTCTTTCTCAGCGCCGAGGGGAAGCGTTCGCGGAAGCCGTTGATGTTGATGATCAGGGCGCGGTTTGGCGTGCGTTCGAGCTGGCGTCGGAGTTCGCTCAGGAACTCGTCCCGACGGCGGACTTCGACCCGTTTCAGCTGGATCTCTTCGTTCTGGAACCAATCCGAAGGGTTGATGAGCATGCCGATGCCGAGGCTGGGTTCGATGTTCGTATCGAAGGTGCCGAAACGCATGCCGGCGGCTCGTCCGGTGCCGAACATGGCTTCCGCGTCGCCGGTGGAATCCTCCGGTGCACGGTTGGTGACGAAGAAGAACCGATAGGTATCCGTTTCCGATTGCGCGGCGACCTGCATGCGCCGGAACTGAAGCGACTCAGCCAGCGCCAGGGTTTGTGACGTGGAGTAGTTGATCGCCCAGCCAAGGCCGACCAGCACTACGATGAGGCCGCCGATGAGAAATTTGCCGGTGCGGGTCAGCCGATGACGCATAGTCGGGTGCTCTTCACGAATTCACGGGTAGAAGGGGAACACCAGGGGCGTGAGCACCAGCGTTACCAGGTAGCTGAGCAGCAGCAGCGGCACGCCAACCTTGAGAAAGTCCGCGAAGCTGTAGCCGCCGGGTTCAACGACCAGCGTTACCACGGGGGTGGAGACCGGCGTGGAATAGGCACAGGAAGCGGCAATGAGCACGGCCACGGCGAAGGGGTAGGGTGATGCGCCGAGGCTGGCCGCCGCATAGATAGCAATCGGTGCCACGAGCACCGCGGAGGCGGTGTTGGAGAGCACGAGGCCGAGGACAGCGGTGAGTACGAAAAGCACGCTCATGACCACGTAGGGCCCTGCCTCGCCGACGGTGGTCATGAGCAGATCCACCAGTACCGCGGTGCCGCCGGTAACATCCAGCGCATCCGCCAGTGGCAACATGCCGGCAATGAGCACGAGACTCGGCCAGTGAATGGATTCGTAGGCGTCCTCCATGGTCAGACAGCGCGTAAACACCGCCGCCAGCGCCGCGAGGAGGACGGCGGCGACCAGCGGTATGAGATCGAAGATCGTCACGAGCACCATCACCACGAGAATGCCCAGGGCGATTGGCATTTTTCGGGGCGATGGGACGATGTCGCCGATCTCCCTGGGAAACTCCGTCAGCACAAAGTCGTGAGTGAGCGCCTGCAGCTGGCGGATGCGTTTCCAGGCACCGGTGACCATCAGGCTGTCTGCAGCCTGAAAGGGCGTATCCCGGAAGTCGGGCAACGCCTCGCCGCCCCGACGCAGTCCAACGACGTTCAGGTCATAGCTGTCTCTGAACGTGCTTTCCCGCAACGACTTCCCGATCAGGCTCGAGTCCGGGTGGATCAGCACGGCGGCGGCTCCCAGCTCCCAGAGCCAGCGCTGCCGGGTTTTCATGGTTTCCGGCATGACCGTGAGTTTCGCCTCGCGGCTCACCCGCTCAATGTTTTCGAGGGAACCGAGCACGAGCAGCTCGTCCCCGGTGCGCAGATCGGTTGCAGGAGACGGCGCCGTGGTGATGTCTTCGCCGCCGGCACCCAGTCGATCAATGCCGATCACGCGCACGTCGCCCCGGGACAGGTCACTCTCACTGATGGTCACGTTCGCGATCGGCGAGTCCGGCTCGATACGGAGCCGCCGGTATTCCTCGGTGGTCCGATAGGCCGCCCAGAGCTCGAAGATGGACCGAGCGAGGGAAGTCGGATGCTCCACCGCCTGCTCTTTCGACAGCAGGCGCCGGCCGATCAGGAGCACGTAGCCGATGGCGACGGCGAGCACACCCATGCCGATCAGGGTGAAGCTGAAGAAACCCAGTCCTTCGAAACCGGCGTTCTTCAGCTCTTCGTGAACGACGATGTTCGGCGTCGTGGCGATCAGGGTGAGCATGCCGGAGATGAGAGCCGCGTAGGACATGGGCAGGAGCAGCCTGGAACCGTTCAGGCTGGTTTCCGCCGCGATGCGCAGGACGATGGGGATGAAGATGGCAACGATGGCCGTGGAACTCATGATCGCGCCGAGCAGGGCGGCGCCCACCATGATCAGGATCAGCAGCCGGGTTTCGTTGCTGCCGCCCTGTTTCAGGATCCAGTCGCCGACGGCGCGGGCCACGCCCGTGCGCGCCAGCATCTCCCCGACCACGAGCAGGCCCGCAACGAGAATCAGCACGGAGCTGCCGAAACCCGAGAGCGCCTGGTTGACGCTCAGCACGCCCGACAACATGAGTGCGATCACCACCAGCAGGGCGACGATGTCGAAACGGATACGGTTCGATGCCATGGCCGCCGCGGCGGCCAGGATCAGGCCGAAGACAAAAACTGCCTCGGTTGTCATGGGCGTGGGCTCTGTTCAGGCAGTGCTGTTCAGAAAGGCAGCTCGGCGAAGAGGTCCTTCACGGCGTTCGTCAGCGCGTCCTGCAGGTTTCGCCGTTTAGAGTCCGTGACCCGAGCTGTTGCCGCACCTTCCCAGACCAGCTGTCCCCGGGCCGGGTCCACGAGATCGATTGCCAGGGTGCCCTGGGTCTGCTGGGTGACCGTTGGCGTGCCGACGGTCATGTTGTAGCCGCGCCAGGTGCCGTAACGGCCACCGCGCCAGCTCATGGAGGCACTGGTGCTCGCCGGGGTGGAGCTGATCACTTCCCGGGTGGAGATGAAAAAGTTGACCATCAGATCCGGGTTGTCCGCCGTCCGGCGCAGGCCGCGCAGCTCGAGCTCATCGGTCACCGCCGAGATCAGGTGTTGACTGGTCAGGGTCTGACCGCTCGCGTTGTCCGTGCCAAGCGGCTGCATGAACCCGAAGGTTCGGAAGCTCATGAAGTCGGCGTTCGGATCCAGATTGGTGATGATCCTGGGACCGGAAGCGCAGGCGCCCATGAGGGCCGCTATGGTCAGCAGGACACAGCTTCTGGCGAGGGAAGTTGGCATTTTTCTTTTCTCGTGATCCCTTGGTGACGCAACGGTACAGCAGAGCGCGCCTCGAGCGAAGAGTTCTGAGGCGGCAGCGGACCGTCACGCGTGCTCCGTATGGGTCAGGTTGCATCAGGCGTCCAGGATTTTCGCTGCTTTGGCAGTGGCTTCGCGCCGATTGCTGACGCCCAGCTTGCGATAGATGTGTTTCAGATGGGTCTTTACGGTCTCCGCCGAGACGAAGAGTCGGGAGGCGATCTCCTTATTGCGGAGCCTCTGTGCGAGCAGCTCCAGAATATCGAGTTCGCGGTTGGTCAGCGGTTCCTCCAGCACGACTGCCGCCGCCAGCGGCGCTGATCGCGCCTCAATGGCCGTGCGGATGTCCGCAAGGAACAGACTGTGGTCCCGGCTCTCTTGCCCGTCCAGATAGTCCTCGAGGAGCGGCAACAGACTTGTGCCCAGTTCTGCGAAAGGCAGCTTGGTACCCCCGGCGGCAGCCGCACAGAGTGCTTGCGCCAGGGTCTGGCGGGCAACCGTGCGGTCGTTCAGTCGGAACTGCCCCAAAGCCGTGAGCACATCGATTTCGAGGCAGTGATACACGCTACCGGAGATCACTGGACGCAGACCCCGGAGGTGCTCGAGTCCTGCTTCGACCAACGCGAGGTCTTCCGCACACACCAGGACGCGTCCTTTGCCCACCGCCGGACTCTCGACGATCGTCGTCACCTCGACGGGAGCCATGGTGCCACGGTAGGTCAATGCCCATTGCAGCGCCTGTTCTGTGCGCCCCTCAAGCAGTGCGCAGCGGGCCGAGAGTGAGTGGTACACGTTCGCGGACCAATCGTCCCCTCGATCCCGGGCATGCTCGGCGAGTTCCCGAAGCGCGCGATTCCTTTCGCTGGTCTCTCCGGCCAGTGCGTATGTCAAGGCACGCCCCGCCATGACGTCGACGATGGCGTAGCCGCGAATGTGCTGCATCTGTAAGGCCGCTTCTTCGAAAGCGGCCGTTGCTTCCGGAAGTTCACAGCACAACAGGTGCGAGCAGGCGGTCCGGTAGCCGCCACGACCGACGAAGCCCGGCATGCGCCGCCGTTCAGGCGTATTCAGGTTCCGGAGCGCATCGTGTTCGCCGACGTCCAGATAAACGTGCATGAGCGCGGGGACGACAACGGCGTGAAACGCTTCTGATTCGACGCCCACATGGGCGATGGCACCGCGCAGAAACTCGACCGCTTCGGTCGGCCTGCCTGCCCAGAGCAGGTCGGCGCCAAGACCGACGACGTCGCAGCCGATGAGGCCGTCGGCCTGGTCCGGCAGGTCGCCGAGCACCTCCTGGTAGTGACGAATGGAAGCCTCGATGTCGCCTCGGTAAGTGCTGGCGTCTGCTTTCAGGCTCAAGAGCGTGCTTTTCGTCTCCGCGGTCTGCTCGGCGGCCGGCAAGTGTTCCAATCGATGGATGATGTCTTCGAGCTCGGCCGTGCGGCTGCGAAGGCGGGCTGTCCAGCCTCGGGCGCGCAGGAGTTCTGTGTTGCTGGCGACCACTCCCTCGGGCAGGCGTTCGAGCCAGTCGTCGACGATGCTCCACTGCAGTTCTTTCAGCATCGGCCACTGATGGCTCGCCACAATGCGTGCAGCCAGGCCCTCATCTTCAGCGGCGAGCGCATGATCAATGGCTTCGTCGATCAGACCGGCCCTTTCGTACCATTCGCTCGCCTTGCGGTGGCGGTCCGCCAATCCTGCTTGGCCAACTCTTGCCTCTAACTGACTCCGCAGAAGCCGCTGGAAGGTATGGTGGTAGCGGAACCACTCGTTTTGCGAATCCAGGGAGATCGTAAACAACCCCTCTTGCTGCAGCAGGCTGATGAACTGCGCTCCCGTAAGCTCTTCTCCAGTGTTACCAGCAGCGCAAACGGCTGTGCAAACGTCGGCGTTGAAGCGTTCCAGGACGCTCGAGTTCAACAGCCAGTTTCGAAGGTGGGGGGGCTGATGCTCGAGGAGTTCGTAGAGCAGGTAGTCCTGCACCGACGTCTCGGGAGTTTGAAGCCGTTCTAGGATCTCCTCCGGTGTGTGACTCTGATTCATAGCCAGGGCGAGCAGGCGCAGGCCAGCGGGCCAGCCTTCCAGATCCTCCTGCAGGCGAAAGAGGCTGTCTTTGTCGAGCTGGTACTTGGCGATACGCTCGATCAGACTGGCGGTTGTCGTCCGGTCAAAGGCAAGGTCGCGGGCCCTGAGCTCGTGCACCTGCCCTGCTGCCCTCAGCTTCACGAGAGACAACGGCGGATCCCTTCTCGCGAGCAACACCATATGCAGCGTGATCGGCGGATTGCGTAGCAGCTGTTCCAGGAGCTCGTGTACCTCCGATACGGCGCCCAGTCGGTGGTAGTCGTCGATTACGAGAAGCAGTGGCTCCGGAAGCTGATCCAGATCGTTAGACAGGGCCGTTGCCAGTCGACCCACGGAAGGCAGCGGGGAGGCTTGCGCCAGGGTCCAGCTAGGCCCACAGGCCTCCGGCTCGATCAGGCGAATGGCTTCCAGGACGTACATGAGAAAGTTCCGCAGCGAAGATTCCGCCGCATCCACGGAAACCCAGGCAGATGGCCAGGCACAGAGATCCATCCAACGCGAAACGAGGACGCTCTTTCCGTAGCCGGCTGGCGCAGAAACCAGTGTGAGCGGCAGCACCTTGTTGGCCTCGAGCTGCGATACCAGCGCCTCCCGCTCAATGTAGTCCGGCGGTGGTACGGGCCGGTGCAGTTTGGATCGGATGAAGATGAAGTCTGTGGAGGTGCGCTGCGTCGCTTCGGCTTGCAGAGCTGGATCGATGTATACGCCTCGCGCGAGCACGGTAGATAGCGCCTCCGGAAGAAGATCGATAACGTGATCCTTCAGCAGCAGGCCAGTCGCGCCTTCAGCCAACACAGTATCGGCAGCAGTGAAGTCGTGTGCGATGAGCACGAGCGGTGTATCTGGAAACTCCTGGCGATAGGCATCGACGTCTGCTCTGGCGCGCTCTGCATTCGTCGAGAGAACGGCAGCGCCGGGCCCTTGCGACCCGTTACTGACGGAGTCGCCCTCAAGCACCTCCCATCCTGTTTCTGATTCGAGGAGTGTGCTCAGGCCCAGCCGTTCCAGCGCATTCGCACCCCGGAGCAGGAGGCGCCGCGTTCTGTCGGCAGCTTCTTCTTCCATGGGCGGATCATAAGCCATATCCCCCGTTTCTCCCCCGAAGGCGGACTCCCACGCTCTGGGTGTGAGCGGCAAACTGACGCATAGAACGGTGAAGCTTTATCGTCCCATCGCCGCACGGATTGGCACGATGAACCGATGACGCGCGGTTGTCAGCGAGAAGGACGTGACGAAACAGTCGTGTCGGGACGGGGTCAGAGGCCCATGGCAGTTTCCTGGGAACTGGACAGCCCATCACTTCAACATTCGCTGCGTGCCCGGCTGTTTCGTCGGAGTCCGAGCGGTGCTCGGCATCGGGCTGTTCAGAATCAGAAAATTGAGGTGACCTCATGTTGAAGAAAATCATCGCTCCCGTTGCGCTCAGCGCAATGCTGTCTCTCGCAGGCGCCAGTCAGGCAGACACGCTCGAACTTGCGAACGGTGGCCTACTCGAGGGGGAGTTCATCGGCAGCAGCAACGGCATCATCATGTTCGATGCTGGCGGTGGCATCGAGGCCTTTCCTGAGGAAGACGTTGTTGGCATCTTCTTCAGCTCCGGCGTGGCCAAAGCCGAGGCGTATCTGGAGAAGGCCAGCACCGAGATTACCGTGCCCGCGGGAACCCGCCTTGTTATCCGTACCTCGGACGGCATCGACTCGCGTCAGCATGGGGCCGGCCATCGCTTCCGCGGCCAGCTCGAAGGGGCGCTGGTGGTGGACGGTACGACGGTGGCCCCGCGTGGCGCCTTTGTGCACGGCAGGGTCGCGCAGGCTTCGCAGGCCGGTCGGGTGGCTGGCTCATCGGAACTGATGGTCGAGTTCACAGACATCATGATCGACGACGTGCTGATCCCCATTCGAACCGGTGATCTGACCACACAGACGGGCGGTGAAGCGGGGCGAACGCTCGGTCGAACGGCCCGTGCGGCGGCCATTGGCGGGTTGATCGACGGGCGTTCCGGTGCGCGTACGGGTGCTCGCGTCGGGGCCGGTGCGTCGATTCTCACGCGAGGTGCCAGCGTCAATATACCGCGCGGAACGATCGTCGAAACTCGCCTCGATGCGCCGCTCACAGTGTCCATCTGAAGATTGGACCAGACTCGCGCCGACCTGCAGCCACAGTTGTGACTTAAGCGGAAGTTGCAGTCGCGTTCCGGGTTGAATAGCGTCAGAGATCTGCGGTCCTGAGGGGGCCGTGGATCGGTGACAGGACAGACAAAGGGGGAGGGTGATCCTGGATCATCCGCACGCCTCAGGGGACTAAGGAAGAGAAGCTATGAAAACAATGAGGAAGTCTATGGTGCTGAGCCGAGCACTCAAGGGACTGACGCTGAGTGCACTGCTGGCAATCACTGGCGCGTCGGTGAGCGCCGAAGAGGAGGCGGGGCGCGTCAGCTTCGACGGGCTCGTCGCACTTGAAGAAAGCCGCGTGTATTCGGCCTACATCGATCCGGATGCGGACTTCAGCGTGTTCCAGCGGGTCGCGATTCTGGAACCACACGTCGCCTTCCGCAGTAACTGGAAGCGTGATCAGAACCGCTCCCGGTCACGCAACGTACGGGCCTCAGACGTCGACAGGATCAAAGGGGATGTCTCGGCGCTCTTCAAAGACGTTTTCACGGAGCAGCTCGAAGCGGCGGGTTATGAGGTCGTGAACTACGCGGACGAAGACGTGCTGGTGCTGCGGCCGGCGATCATCGATCTGGACATCAACGCGCCGGACGTGCAGCGAGGTGGCCGCAGTCGTACCTACACGGCAAACACGGGAGCGGCAACACTCTTCATTGAACTCTTTGATTCCCTCAGCGGCGACATTGTCGGCCGCGCCGCGGATCGACGCGCGGCATCCAACGGCGGCGGCTTTGTCATGCAGGCCAACCGGGTCACAAATCGGGCCAACGCCCGCCGGGAGTTCCGGGTCTGGGCAGACAAGCTGGTCGAGTTCCTCGATTCACACTATCTGGAAGCACCCGAAGACGATTGAGTCTCCGGAAGTGACGCCTGACTGGGGAGGTTTTTTCAGGCACCCGGGAAAGCGTTCGGTTTTCTGATAGCCCCCGTGTTGACGACGTCGGGCGGGGCTGGTGTGCTAGGCGCCATCAAGGGGAGTAGCCTGAGGGGGCGCCCTTTCGGCGGGCGCTGATCGGCAGCCCGCGATCAGCCGAGGAGAGAAATCATGAACGTGACCCGGGCAACGTTTCCCGTCGCCATCTGCCTGTTGCTAGGCGCCTGCGAAGGCGAGGCCCCGGTGGTGCAGGAACAGGTCCGCACCGTGCGTACGGTGGTCGTCAACGAGCCGGCTGAAGGCAGAGAGCGCCGATTCTCCGGCGTCGTCGAAGCCGCAGACTCTTCGAGCCTCAGCTTCGAAGTCACTGGTATCGTCAATGAGCTTCAGGCGGACGTGGGCGATCGCATTGCCGAAGGCCAGGTGATCGCCGTTATGGACGATTCCACCTACCGCCTGAACGTGGAGGCGGCCCGGGCCGAAGAGCAGCGCGCTCACGTGGAAGCCACGGACGCAGCGAACGAATATGCCCGCGTCCGGCGCTTCTACGAGATGGATGGGGCCATCAGCGAGCGGGCCGTCGAGCAGTCCCTGGCCCTCCGGGACAGCACCCATCAGGCCTGGAGTTTTGCCGCATCGCGTTTACAGCTCGCCGAGCGGGATCTCGAGCGGACTACCCTGCGCTCGCCCTTCGCCGGAGTGATCGCGGAGCGCCACGTTGATGCCTTTCAGCAGGTCACCCGCGGTCAGAAGATTTTCGATGTATTCGTGGAAGGTGCCATGGAGGTGGCGATCAGCATTCCGGAGTCGGAGATCCGCTACATCTATCTTGGTCTTCCAGCGGTGATCACCTTCCCAGCCATCCCCGGGCGCACCTACCCGGGCATCGTCACCGAAATCAGTGAAGTGGCCGGCACGGCCAACGCCTTCCCGATTCGTATTCTGGTCGATGCGGAGAACCCTGCTGTCCGGCCCGGCGTCACCTCAGAGGCATCACTGGTTCTCGGCAATCCGGAGGGAGATGGCGGCTACCTTCTTCCGGTGAGCGCGCTCAGGGCTGCCCCTGATGGAGAAGGTGCGGTGATCTTCCGAGTCGATCAGGACACCCTCACGGTGTCGGCCGTGCCGATCTTCGATACGGAGATTCGCGACAACCTGGTTGCTGTCGAAGGTGCGATCGAACCGGGAGACATCGTGGTCACCGCCGGCGTCAGTTTTCTGCGCGACGGTCAGGCCGTGCGGCTCATGGACGATGCTCTGTGAGCGGCAGCGCTACCCGGCGGGTCATAGGCGGATACTGAGATGTCGGGGATAACCAGCTTTTCGCTGAACGCGAACCGCCTCACGATCGTGTTCATCATCGGTATCGTGATTCTCGGCGTGAAGATGTTCCTGGATTTTCCCCGGCAGGAAGATCCGCCGATCGTCATCCGGGAGGTCGTGGTCACCGCGTTCTTCCCGGGTCTCGATGCCTACGACATGGAGCAGCTGGTCACGCAAGAACTCGAAGCCGAGCTGCGCACACTCCCGGAGCTGGACAACATCTGGTCCGATTCGAAGAACGGCATTGCCATCATCCAGGCGGAGACCCGCGACGAGTTCGAGGATCTCGATCTCATCTGGCAGCGGGTTCGCAATCGCATGAACGATGCGAAACCGACGTTGCCGGAAGGCACCATTGGCCCCTTCGTGAACGACGAGTTCGGGCTCACGGCAGTGGCGTCCATTGCACTCTGGTCCGATGGCTTTTCCATGGCCGACATGCGCACCACAGCTCGCGACATCCGTGACCGTCTCTATGAGTTGCCGGGCATTCGGAAGGTTGAGCTGTATGGGGTTCACGACGAGCAGGTATTCCTGGAGATTTCGCGACCGAGACTGGCGTCCCTGGGCCTCACGCCCGGGCAGATTCTCGACACGCTGGTCGCGCAGAACGTGGTGCTGCCAGGCGGCAAGGTCGACGCCGCTGATCAGGAATTCATCGTCACTCCCACGGGCAACTTCCGCAGCGTTGAAGACATCCGCAACGTGGAGATCGATCTCGGCGGTGGCCAGTCAATCCGCCTGCGGGACGTGGTCAACGTCACCCGGCACTATGCAGACCCGCCCCAGGACATGGCCTACTTCAATGGCAAGCGGGCGATCACGATCGGAGTGTCGATCACCCCGGGTGTGAATTCCGTGGCTTTTGGTGAACGGCTGACACAGAAAGTCGCTGAACTGGAGGCGGCTTTGCCGCTCGGTTACGTACTCGAGTTCGCTACGTTCCAGCCGGACCTGGTGCAGGCAGCCGTCGATGGCGGCTTGAGCAACGTCTATCAGACGCTGGTGATCGTGCTCGTGGTGGTGATGCTTTTCCTGGGCATGCGTACGGGTCTCATCGTCGGCTCCTTCGTGCCGCTGACCATGATGTTCGGCATGATTCTCATGCGCCTGTTCGACATCGAGCTCGAGCGGGTCTCTATCGCTTCCTCGATCATCGCGCTCGGCATGCTCGTCGATAACGGTATCGTCATTGCCGAGGAGATTCGCAGTCGCATGGAGCGCGGCGAAGATCCGCGCCAGGCCTGCCTGGACACAGGCGCTAGCATGGCGCTGCCGCTGCTCACTTCCTCCTTGACTACGATCCTGGCATTCATGCCCATGCTCCTGATGCAGGGGCAGACGGGCGACTATGCCTTCAGCCTGCCGATGGTGGTGACCCTCCTGCTCCTCGCCTCCTGGTTCCTCTCGATGTTCGTCACGCCGAGCATGTGCTACTGGTTCATGAAGGTGGATGTCCCGGCTGCTGCCGCAAACAGTACGGACGCTGATGATGGCGGCGCGGCCGATTCAGACAGCTCAGGTAAAGACGAGGAAGACCCCTACGGCGGTGCTTTCTATACCGCCTATCGTCGCTTCGTGAATCTGCTGCTCAGAAGCCGGGGGCTGGTGCTCATCGGCGCGGTGCTGGCCATGGTGGGTGGTGCCATCCTGGCGGGGCAGATGACGCGGGAGTTCTTCGGTCCGAGCGATCGGAATCAGTTTCTCGTCTATGTGGATCTTCCGGCGGGCTATGGCATCGAGGCCACGGACCGGACGGTCCAGCGGCTCACGCGCTGGCTCTCGGATAAGGAAGAGAATCCGGAGGTGGTCAGTACCATCGCTTACGTGGGTTCCGGCGGTCCCCGATTTTTCCTGGTCCTCGATCCCGTGACGCCGGATCCGCACGTGGCGTTCCTCGTGGTGAACACCCGGGAGATCGAAGACACGCCGATTGTCGTGGACAGGCTGCGTAAGGAGTTCAACGCGAGCTTTCCGGAGGCCAATGGCCGCGTGAAGCGGATGTGGATGGGCTCCTCGGAACCGGGCCTGGTGGAGATTCGTCTCATTGGCCCGGATGCGGAGGCCCTCTACGCGCAGGGCACGGCGCTCACGGATGCCATCCGAGCCATGCCGGGAATCCGCGACGTGAAGAACGACTGGGAAAACAAGGTGCCGCGCGC
The DNA here is from genome assembly GCA_965230005.1 of Pseudomonadales bacterium. Classification (GTDB taxonomy): domain Bacteria; phylum Pseudomonadota; class Gammaproteobacteria; order Pseudomonadales; family Azotimanducaceae; genus SZUA-309. The sequence continues at coordinate 1,595,514 of OZ245934.1, read as the reverse complement.
GAAGATCGTCGTCGATCAGCAGCGCGCCCGCCGGGCTCAGGTGAGCTCCCGGGAAGTTTCGCAGGCGCTGCTCGCCCAGATGGATGGCCAGCAGATCACCGACTATCGCGAAGGCGACCTGGCGATCCCGGTGATTGCGCGAACGGTGGAAGAGGATCGCCAGGGGGTCGGGGATCTCTGGAACGTGCAGGTGATGTCCGGCGCGACGGGAGACCTGATACCGCTTCCGCAGATTGCCGACATTACCGGCGAGTTCGCTTTCTATCGTATCAACCGCCGCAACCAGGAGCGGACGCTGACGATCGAAGCCACGCACCACGAGCTGCTGGCCCCGGAGCTGCAGGCGGCCATCGTACCGATGATCGATGCGCTCGAGTTACCCCCGGGCTATCGCTGGGAGCCGGGCGGTGAGATCGAAACGTCCTCCGATACGCTGTCGCAGCTGGCGGATACCATGCCGCTGGCCTTCGGCGGGATCATCGTGCTGCTCATCTGGCAGTTCAATTCCTTCCGGCGGCCGCTGATCATCTTCATCACCATCCCGCTTGCGTTCACCGGCGCCTTCATTGGTCTGCAGATCATGGGCGCGCCCCTCGATTTCTTCGCCATGCTCGGCCTGCTGAGCCTCGCTGGAGTGATCATCAACAATGGGATTGTGCTCATCGACCGGATCGACAGCGTTCGTGCTGACGGCGGGGATCCCTATGAGGCCATTGTCGACGCGGCGGTGACCCGCCTGCGGCCGATCCTCATGGCGACGGTGACCACGGTGCTCGGTCTCATGCCGCTGATCCTCTCGAAGGACCCGCTGTTCTATGCCATGGCGGTCAACATGGCTTCCGGTCTGCTCTTCGGCACGGTGCTGACCCTCGGCGTGGTGCCGGTGCTGTATGCCGTCCTGTTCCGGATCCGCCAGAGCACCTGAAGGATCTGACGGTCACCATGCATCGACCCAGCTGGGCAGCTCTGCTCCTTGCCGCGCTGCTCTGGCAGCCGGCTGCGCTTCATGCGCCGCAGGTGCTCGCGGCCACCTACGAGCCGGACTATCTCGACGCGGAAGATCCCAATCTGATCGATCTGGAGGAGTCTTTTGACTTTGAGGGGTCCGAAGCCGGCCGCTTCCGTTTTGACGGCGATCTCCGTGGCGGGATCTTTGCCTCGGAGATCGATCGGCGGGATGGCTCACGGAGCACGAGCGAGGAACTCACCATGCGGTTCCGCTTCGGCGTGAACTACGGCTTTTCCGACAACTTCCGGATCAGGGCCCGGGCAGCCATGCTCTGCGGCACCGAAGGCTGCACGCCGAATCCTACCCTCGATAGCCGACCTGCCCGCGGGACCAACATCGACCCGGGTGACATCACTCTCGACGAGCTTTATGTGGATCTCTTTCAGGCTGACCGCGTCGACCTGCTCATCGGGCGTTTGCAGACCAACGCCAACACCCGCGGCGGGGTGTTTATCTCCTCCCTCTCGCGCATGACGAGTCCAAATGTCAGTGTGAACTGGACTGACGGCGCGGCCATTAAACTGCGCACGGCCTCGGGTTGGGACTCGAGGGTCATCGTCCAGTACAACGACGAGGACGGCAGCAGCACGCTCGCTCGACCGCCCCTCGACTTCAGCGACGACGGCAGTCGGGTCTCCTACTTCTACAGTCTGGACAACCGGGAGCGCTGGGGGCCTTTCACCCAACGGGCGTTCGACGTGACCTATCTACCGAAGGCTCTGGCGCAGGATGGGCTGGGGTCCGTTGCGCGCGATGACTACTGGGCCTTTGTGGGTCGACTCGCCACGGAATGGGCCGTGGGTGACCGCGGGTCCAGCGTCATCTTCTCTGGAGAGCTTGGCTACGCGCCCAACACCCAGACCGAGGCAGCGGCTGGCCTCTCGGGGGAAGGAGACGTCGGCGGGGTGGCCTGGCACGGGGAGGTGAGCTGGATGAACGTCCTGCCGGGGCATAGCCTCGGCGTCAATTACGGGCGCGCAGATCCCGGCTGGCTGATCTCACCAGTTTATCGAGCCAACGATGAAACCGCCGTGCTGCGTTATCACTGGCGACCCGTGCCCGGCGCACAGCTCGAAGTTCAGGGCCGCTGGCGGAAGGATCTTGAACGGCTGGCCGGGCTCGCGCGGCGCGAAACCTTCGACTGGCGCATCCGCCTCACCTGGGCGCTGCGCTGAGGGCGTGAGACCTGCCGCCGCAGGACTCAGTAGCCTTTGAATTCGGGCTTCCGCTTCTCCAGGAAGCTCGCCATCCCTTCTTTGAAGTCGTCGGAGGCGAAGAGCGGCAGCAGCTGCAGATACACGTGGTGCACGTGGTCGTTGAACGTCTCGTCGAGGCCCATGCGCATCATGCGCTTGGCCGCCTGCACCGCCATGGGGGCGTTTGCACCCACGTCACGGGCGAGTTCCTGTGCTTTGCTGGCGACTTCTTCCGGTGCGACCACGTGGGCCACGAGGCCGAGTTCCTTACACTCGTCGGCAAGCAGTGTGCGGCCGGTGAAGATGAGCTCGGAGGCTTTCTCCCAGCCGAGCAGCCGCGGCAGAATCCAGGTGCCGCCGGACTCCGGAACGATGCCGCGGGCTGTGAAGGCGGCGGCGAGCTTGGCTTCCGAAGACATGACGCGAATGTCGCAGCCCAGCGCCAGGTCCATGCCATAGCCGGCGGCGGAGCCGTTCAGGGCACAGATCGTCGGCGTATCTAGGGCGTGGAGCACGGTGGGTGGCGTGTTGCGCAGGTCGAGGCCGCGCTTCTGGTTAGACTTCTTGCCGCCGCCGAGGCTCGAGGTGCCGGCGTTGAGATCGAGACCGGCACAGAAAAACTTACCGCTGCCGGTCACAACAATGGCGCGAACGTCCCCATCCTCATCGGCCTGCAGGAGCTTTTCGCAGAGCTCCTCGAGCATCGCGCCGCTGATGGTGTTGCGCTCGTCCGGACGATTGAAGGTGATAGTGGCGACGTGGTCGGTCACGTCGTAAAGCATGTCTTGAGAGTCGCTCATGGTATTGCCTCCAGAGTTCAGAATTTGTCAGCCGGCGCGTTCGGGCATCTTTTCTTCGGAGATGCTGTAACCCGCTTCCGGTGGAATGCACAGATAGTTGCCGTCTTCCCGTTGCTCGGTCCAGGGCAGCACCATGACGGGCGTTGACCCAGCCGCCGCGCTCATGGCGTCGGCGACGCTGGCACTCTGGCCGAGCTTTTCGATGTTGCGCAGGGTCGGGAAGATGACCGTCCGCTTGCCTTCCGCGGCGTCATCGAGAGCCTGCTGCGGGGTGATCCACACGGAGTCGACGGACTCGTGGCCGTCGTGCACGGCGAGATGGTCGGCCGGCGCATTGGCGAGGAAAAAGTGCGTGTCGAATCGCTTCGGCATCATTGGCGGGGTGACCCAGTGGGCGAAGTGCACGAGTTCGTCGCAGGCAAGCCGCAAGGATTCCTGCTCGAGAAACTCGAGAATGGTCAGTTCCCCTTTATGCAGCCGGTCACGATAGGGCTCGAGGGCAGCCAGGCGCTCACCGTCGATGAGCTGGTCTGAGCCGGCGGGGCGGGCCAGCAGCACGCCGCATTCTTCGAAGGCTTCGCGAATGGAGGCCACCTGAATGGCTTTCATATCCCGGTCTTCCATGGCGCCGTCCAGGTAGGCGTCGAGACCGCTGTCGAAATCGGCCGGGTCGGCCTTCCCTCCCGGAAACACTAAGGCGCCGGAGGCGAAGTCGATCTGGTGATGACGGACCACCATGAACACCTCGAGCCCTACTTCGCCTTCGCGCAGCATGAGGATGGTGGCCGCCGGGACCGGCGTAGCGGGTTGCTTGTCAGTCATAGGATTCTCAGGTGCCGGCCCGCTCAGCGGCCGGCGACGTCTTTGATGAACGTGTCGAGGGTGGCGAGTTTCTGCGGCTTGGGCCCGAGGGTGAAGTCCGGCACGATGAGTTCGTCCACGCCGGCGGCTTCGTAGTCAGCCACGATGTCCCGAACTTCGGCTGGCGTGCCGATGATGGCGGCCTGCTGCAGCTCGGCGCCGCGCATTTTCTCGAGGAAGCCCTGGTCCTCGCTCATGAAGAGCAGGGCGACGGCCGTGCGTTTGATGGCCTTCGGATCACGGCCGACGCTGGCACAGTGCTCATCGAGAACGGTCATTTTGTGGCGCAGCGTCTCCACGGTGCCCCAGACGTTCCACTCGTCGGCATATTTTGCCGTGATCTTCAGAGTCACCTGTTCGCCGCCGCCGCCGATCAGGAGGGGCAGCGGTGCCTGCACGGGCTTCGGCTCCAGCGACGCATCCTTGAGCTGGTAGTAGGCGCCGTCGAAATTGCTCTTCGTTTCCGAGAAGAGCGACTTGATCACCTGGCAGGCTTCGTCGAGGCGCTTCAGGCGCTCGCCGACGGTATAGAACGGGATGCCGTACTGGCTGTGTTCGTTTTCCTGCCAGCCGCTGCCGAGGCCGAGGACCACACGGCCACCGCTGATGTGGTCAAGGGTTGCCGCCATTTTGGCGAGGACGGCCGGATGGCGGTAGGTGTTGCCGGTCACCAGGGTGCCAAGACGGACCCGCGGCACCTGCGCACCGAGCGCGGCCAGGGTGATCCAGGCCTCCGGCCAGGGCGCGGACGTGTCTTCGGCGTTGGGCATGAAATGGTCGGCATACCAGACGCCATCCCAGCCCGTCTGCTCCACGTGCTGACACAATTCGAGCACGTCCTCATAGGCCTGACTGGGCGCCGGCCAGAAACTGAATCGCATGAATCCCCCACAGAATGCGGTCTGGCGGCCATGTTCGCTTATGCCGTTTGCTATGGCAAACTCGGCGGCAGAGGGAGGGACTGAATGACCATGCTTGCGACGGAGCGGCTGCGCCTGCGGCCGCTCGTGGCTGCCGATATCCCCGCGCTGCACCGTTTCTACAATGACCCGGAAGTCCGTCGTTATCTCTGGGACAACGAAACTGTCTCCACGGAAACCGTGCGCGGTGTCGTCGAGCAGAGCCAGCTCGACTTCAAGGAGCTCGGCGCCGGGTTCTTCGCCATCGAGATGCTCGATGCACCCGGTGAGATCACCGGTTTCTGTGGCTATCGGCGGTTCGAGGCCGGCGATCAGCCGGAACTGCTCTACGGCATCCTGCCGGAATTCTGGGGCCAGGGGTTCGTGACGGAAGCGGCCAAAGCGGTGCTGCGCTACGGCTTTGAACACTGCGAGATGGTGAGCGTGGTAGCGGCCACGGACACCCCGAATCAGGCCTCCGTGCGTGTGCTGCAGCGACTTGGCATGTTTTTCCGGGAGCGGCGCGAATACCACGGCCTCGATACGGTGTTCTACGGCCTCGCCAGGGAAGAGTTTGCCGGATGAACGTCCGCCTCCTCACGGTCGATTTCCATCTCGGCGGCTGTCGGTCGCTCAAAGAGAAACGCCAGCGCCTGAAAGGCCTCAAGGACCGCTTTGGCCGGGCGCCGAACGTCGCTGTTTGCGAGAGCGACTATCAGGATGTGTTGCAGCGTGCGCAGTGGTCCTTCGTCGCCACGTCGGCCAACGGCGCGGTCGCGGAACAGGCCCTGAGCGAGATCCTGCAGAGCCTGCAGATGTCCGTGGATGCGGAGCTCATCGACGCCCGGCAGGAGATCCTGGCCCCCTGACCGGGTCGGACAAGACCGCGCTCCCGCCTTAACAACAGTTACAGCTCTTTGGCTAAACTAGCGCCATGGGATCACTGCTCGTCGTCATCGCCGTTACCGCCCTGGTCGTGGTCTGGGTGCGCGGCACCAAGCGCAACCGCGCGCAGTGGCTCGCGCGCCTCGATCTGCCCGGTATCTGGGAGCGGGAAGGGGAGTGGGGCCGGCTGGAACTGACCGGTGATCTCGACCACGGCCGTTATCGGATCAGCGGGGGTGGCTCCGCCGACGATACCGGCGAATGGCACTTGGAGGGCCACACCCTGAAGCTCTCGAGCGAAGGGGGGGAGGTCACGGAGCACGATCTGCGGCTCTTTCAGGAGGGCAAGATCGGCGTAGACGGTCCGAAGCTGACCCGACGCGTGTATCAGAAGGTGCCGAGCAACGTGGTTCCGTTGCGGGGACGATCCGGAAAATAGCTGGCTGGAGAGAAGGGCTGCCCGGGCCGATGCGGCCAGGCGGTGCTTCAGCCTTTATCGTAGTCCCGTCGGCCTTTGATATCCGGGTGCCTGCGCGGCGCGATCTCGTCGGCCACCCGTTCCGGATCTCTCCGGTCGATCTTTGCGTTGCGCCTGTCCCTGGCGCCAGTTCTTCGTTCGTCGGTCACTGTCTCGGATACTGGCTCTTGCTGCTCGCCCGCTGGCTCATTTTCCCTGCTTGCCTGGGCGGTAGTGTTCGATTCCGGCATAGCGCTTCTAGGCTGAAACGTCCCCTGATAAGAGCCTGAATACTAGCATCTTTCGAGACACTTTTGCCGGCATCGGCGTTCGCCCCAGCGTCGCGCTTGGGTACAATGCGGCCCGTTTTTCCGGGTGGGGAACCCATGCAGACCTTGCTGGCCGACGTTGCCGAACTCGTGCGCCGTGTGCTGCACCTTTTGCCGGGAGCAGATGGCCCGGACTGGGCCAGCACGCCAGCGGCGGTCTGGCGGACGGAGCAGTTCGGCGGTCAGCTCGTGGCGCATCCGGACATCGATCGCATCCGCCTCGATGACCTGCTCTGTGTGGAGGATCAGAAGGCTGCCCTGGTGCTGAACACGCGCCAGTTCCTCGCCGGTGCACCGGCGAACAACGCCCTGCTCTGGGGCGCCCGGGGAACGGGGAAATCCTCCCTCGTACACGCGCTGCTCGACGCCTACTTCGACGATGGCCTGCGGCTCATCGAAGTGGATAAGTTCTCCCTCGCGCGGCTCCCGGACATCGCCCTTGCGGTACGCGAGTCACCCTACCGTTTCCTCGTGTTCTGCGACGACCTCAGCTTCGAAGCGGATGATCCCTCCTATAAGGCCCTGAAAAGCGCCCTGGAGGGTTCCATCTTCCGTTCGTCCGAGAACCTGCTCATCTATGCCACCTCGAATCGGCGCCACCTCCTGCCGGAATACATGACTGACAACGAGCAGGCTCAGTTTCGCGATGGGGAGCTGCACCAATCGGAGGCCGTCGAAGAGAAGATCTCGCTGTCCGACCGCTTCGGCCTCTGGCTGTCCTTCTATCCCTTCCGGCAGGACGCCTATCTGTCCGTTGCCGAGCACTGGGTGGCGGCGCTGGCAGCGAATGCGAACTGTGACATCGCCTGGAGCGACGACGCCCGGGCGGAAGCCTTGCGCTGGGCCCTGGCGCGGGGTGTACGCAGCGGCCGGACGGCCCAGCACTTCGCCCGCCACTGGGTAGGCAGCCAGCTCGTCGACTGAACAACCACACACCAACAACGCACTCATCTAGAGCTCAACCTGCCTGCCCGGCAGGTGCTATCAACAAGGAGAGAAAATGATAGTTTTCAATAAGATACGGTCGTATCTGATTCTGCTTATCAGCATCGGAATCAGCGCCGGAGCGGCGGCCGATGTACTCCATCTTACCAGCGGCGATCGTCTCACCGGTGAGATCGACAGCATTGGCGGCGGCAAGGTGCTGCTCGTGACGGACTTCGCCGACACCATCGCTGTGAAGCTCGACACCATCAAGCACATGGAAAGCGATAAGACCTTCGAGATCCGTATGGCGGACCGCAGCAAACAGCGCGGCCAGTTTGCCGTGACTTCTGACGCCCAGCAGTTCCGCACAGAAGGAGGCGAGGTTGCCGATCTCGAACTCACGGCGGTCAGGAGCGGCGGTATCAACAATCTGGGCATCAGGGACCTGGGCTCCGATTGGACCAACCGGTTTACGGCCGGTATCTCCGCCTCGAGCGGTAACGCGGAAACCTCTTCGCAGAACTATGCCTGGACCTCGGAAGTGGTTCGCTCCCGCTCCGATCACCGCTTCAACTTCACCTTCGACACGCAGGAAGACGACGGGGTGAAAACCAAGGAGCAGCTCCTGGCCGGCTATCGCTATCGACGTTTCTTCGGGGAGCGCTGGTATGGCCTCGGCAACATCGGCTACCAGGAGAACCCCTTCAAGAACATCGACTCCCGCTGGACGCTCGGTCTTGGTGGCGGTTATCAGTTCTGGGACAACAACAATGGCGCGCTCTCGACAGACCTTGCCGCCAACTACGTGATTGAGGAGCTGAACGGCATCAAGGACGAAAACCCCGCCCTGCGCTGGGGCCTCGACTGGAACCGCTTCATCCTGGAGAAGAAGGCTGAGCTCTTTTACAACCAGAGCGTGCTGTTCGTCTTTGGCGATGCAGAGAACACGATCTACAACGGCTCTGCCGGGGTGCGCTTCAGCCTCACCGACATGCTCACGGCGGATTTCCGGGTGGATCTCGCCAACGAATCGGATCCGCCCGAGGATGCCGAGAAGACCGACGTGACCTGGGTGATCGGTATCGGACTGACCCTCTGACCCGCCCGCAGAGGGCATTTTCGGGCCCGTTCGCCGGATTTCGGCGGGCGGGGCCGGATGGCTTGACGGCGTCATGGTCCCTTCATAGAATGCGCCGCTTCCTGAAACGTCCCCTTCGTCTAGAGGCCTAGGACTCCAGGTTTTCATCCTGGCAACAGGGGTTCGACTCCCCTAGGGGACGCCATCTTCCCGGTGTTCGCCGCCTGCTCTCACGGCCCGGCAATCTCCAGAAAACAAAGCAATAACAGTTGGTTACGGGCTGTAGTTGATAGTGCCTCCCTGCACGTCGATGCCGAGTCTCAGTTCGGGAGGCAGCACTGCGGTCAGCTCCATTGAGTCGGTTAACGCGCGCATCGACACGCGTGGATTCGGTTCATCGCAACGCTCTGTCGCTTCGCCGCGTTTCGGCGTTCTCAGCGGTTGAATCACCTAACCTGTGGCGGTTCGAACCCACGCGAACCCGATCATGTTGACTGAAAGTGCTCTGAGAAACCCGGCCGGTGTCGCGGCTGCCGTCGCGCTGGTGGTGCTGCTCGGCACCTTGAGCCTGAGCCGCTTACCGATTCAGCTCTTTCCGGACCTGTCGCGACCACAGATCAGCATTCAGACCGTCTGGCGAACGGCATCGCCGAAAGAAATCGAATCGGAAATCCTCGAGCCCATAGAGAGTGTGCTGCAGGGGGTGCCCGGACTGGTTGAAATGTCCGCCTACGCCAATCCGGGAGACGGCTGGATCAACCTGACCTTTGGCGTCGATACCGATATGCAGCAGACGCTGCTGGATGTGATCGCACGAATGAACCGGCTGCCGCTGCTGCCGCGGGATGCGAATCCGCCCGTGATCATCCCCGGTGGCGGTGGTGACGGGACACCGGCGTTGACCTTCTTTTTCCTCCAGCTGCTACCGGGCGGCGACGGGGAGATCAGCGACTACATCCCCTACGTCGAGGATGTGATTCGACCGGTGCTCGAAGCAGTGCCGGGCGTGGCCAATGTCACGATTTCCAACGGTGCAGCCGGACCGGAGGAGCTGCAGATCCTTTTCGACCCTTATCGGGCCGCCGAGCTCGGGGTTCAACTGCCGGAGATCGCCGGCAGGATTTCACGGGCCAACGACGTGTCCGGCGGCTTTGTCGATGTCGGTCGTCGCCAGTACACGCTGCGCTTCACGGGTCGTTACGTACCCAGCGATCTCGAGGAGATGATCCTCGAATGGCGTGATGGGCGACCCGTACGGCTCGGTGACATTGCTGAAATCTGCGTGACCCGCGCCGACCGCAACGCGGTGGTCACGCAGAATGGCAACCCCGCCATTGCCCTGCGCATCGATCGGGAAAACGGTGCGAACGCCCTGGAGACGCTCAATCGGGTCAAGGCCGCCGTCGAGTTGCTGAAAACCGAGCGGCTGCCGGAGATGGGCCTGACGATGGAGCAGTCCTTTGATGCGGCCGTGTACATCTACCGGGCCATAAACCTTGTCCTCGGCAACCTGGCGATTGGCACGCTGCTGGCAGTTGGCGTGCTCTGGTGGTTCCTGCGCCGATTCCGCGCCACTCTGGTGGTCGCGATTGCCATCCCGATTTCGCTGCTTTCCACCTTTGTGGTCCTGGAGTTGACCGGCCGGACGCTGAACATCATTTCGCTGGCCGGCCTGGCCTTTGCCGTGGGCATGGTGCTGGATGCTGCGATCATTGTGCTAGAGAGCATCATCCGCCTCCGCGAGCAGGGTGAGAACAATGAGCGAAGCGCGCTGGAAGGCACCCGGCAGGTCTGGGGGGCGCTCATCGCCTCCACGGCCACCACCGTTGCGATCTTCATGCCGGTCTTCTTTCTGAAGGACATCGAGGGACAGCTGTTCGGCGACCTGGCTCTAACCATCGCCATTGCCGTGGTCATGTCTCTCGTGGTCGCGGTCACCGTGCTGCCGCTGGTTACCCGAATGTGGATCCGCGACCGTTCGCTCTCCGATCCCCACGCCGCACTGTGGGAGCGGCTTTGCCGCAGGATCATGGCGATCACCGCGAGTCGCCGTCGTCGTGCTGTAACGATAACGGTACTCCTGAGCACCCCGGTGCTGCTTGCCTGGGTTCTGCTCCCGGACCTCGATTACCTGCCGCCGGTCAAACGCGACGCCGTAGACACCTATTTCATGGTCCCGACGGGCGCCAATTGGGACACGATCGACCGTGAGGTGGTGCAGGTGATCGATGAACGCATGGCGCCCTACATGCGCGGCGACCGTGAGCCGGCGCTGAAGAACTACTACATATTGACCTGGCCGGGTGGGGGCGCGATCGGCTCTCGCGTCAAAGATCAAAGCAAAGTGGGGGATCTCGCGCGCCTCATGCGTGAGGAGATCATCGTCGACCTGCCCGACCTGCAGGCCTATCCCCAGCAGGTCAATCTCTTCGGTGACTATGGGGGTGGGCGTGCCGTGTTCCTGCACCTCCAATCCCGTGATCCAGAGGCGCTGACCAGCGCCGCAGAGACCGGCCTCGAGCTGATCCGTGCCGCTTTGCCCGACGCCAGCGTCCGGCCCCAGCAACGCCTGCAGCTGGCAGAGCCCGAATTGCAGATACGGCCCAATGATCGTTCCCTGGGAGAGCTCGGCTGGGACCGGGGCGTGCTGGGAGGCATCGTGCGATCCCTTGGGGACGGTCAGTACGTGGGTGAGTACTTCAACGGCGACAAACGACTCGACATCCTTCTCCGGGCGCGAACCTCGCACGAACCGGAAGCCCTGGCGAGCACGCCGCTTTACACGCCGTCCGGACGTGTTGTGCCGCTTTCCCGGCTCGCCGACGTCGAGCGGACCGTGGGTCCGACCAACCTGAAGCGAGTCGACCGTCGCCGCACCGTGACGCTGGAGGTGGTGCCTCCTGAGGACGTGTCTCTGGAGCACGTTCTCGAGGTGCTGAAGCAGCAGGTCGAGCCCGGTCTCAAGGCCGCACTGCCGGAGGATGGAAACATCATCTATGGCGGCAGCGCCGACAACCTGAGCAAAGCCATCGCCACGATGAGTAAAAACTTCGGCATGGCTCTGGTCATCCTGTTTCTGTTGATGGCGACGTTGTTCCGTTCGGTTCGCGACGCTGGCCTGGCGCTGCTGGCGATGCCCCTGGCCATGGTGGGCGGTGTGCTCGCCTTGCGCGTGCTCAACCTGATCACCTTTCAGCCGCTGGATCTGCTGACAATGATTGGCTTTGTGATTCTGCTGGGTCTCGTCGTCAACAACGCCATTCTGCTCGTTCATCAGACCCGCAAAGCCGAACGGGAGGGTATGGATCGCCACGCCGCCGTCGAAACCGCATTGCGCACACGACTGCGGCCCATATTCATGAGCACGCTGACCAGCGTGTTCGGCATGTTGCCGCTGTTGCTCATGCCGGGCGAGGGCAGTGTGATTTACCGGGGGCTTGCTGCAGTGATTGTCGGTGGTATGAGTGTCTCGACGGTGTTCACTCTGCTGCTGCTGCCTGCCCTGCTTCGGGTCGGCGGACATCGATCACAGTCAACCCTGCTTACGACGGAATTGGGGGCTTCCACATGATGCGAGTTTCGACGTCTCTTGCGATTTTTCTGGTTCTGCTGGGTGCCGCCAGCCCAGTTCAAGCCGAAGCGCTGGACAGCGCGGTTGTCGAGCTTGCAACGGCACAGGCGGAGTTTCTGACGCCGGAGCAATGGGTTCCCGGAGATGTGGTGAGCCGCCTGGATTCGCGAGTTGCGACGGAGATTGGCGGGATCCTGCTCAGCGTTGCCGAGGTGGGCGACCGTCTGCAGGCAGGCGATCCGCTGGGTCAGATAAACGCCGAGCGACTGCAGATACAGCTGCGCAACGATGATTCTCAGGTCGGCCGTCTCGTCGCCAACATCGCTTTTCTCGACCGGCAACTCGAACGCTTTGAAGAGCTGATGGCAACCAACAGCACGGCTGAGCTGGAATTCGACCGGGTGCAGATGGAGCGGCAGATGGCAGCTCAGGAACTCGCGGCCGCGGAGGCGCAGCGGGATCAGACGCTGTATCAGATCGAGCGTGCGCAGATTGTGGCACCTTTCGACGGTGTCGTTGCCGAGCGCCTGCAGGAACCGGGCGAATTCATCGCTGCGGGAGGAGCACTCGTTCGCCTGGTCAACGACACACAACTGGAAGCTCGTGTGCAGGCACCGACCGACGTGCTTCGTTTCGTGCGTCCTGATGCGAAGGTTGCAGTCCAGACGGACTACCAGGAAAGTTTTGCCTCGATTCGCGCCGTCGTGCCGGTGGGCGATGAGCGTTCGAGAATGGTCGAACTGCGAGTCACGCTTGCTGACCCTGGCTGGGTGATTGGCGAGGCTATCCGGGTTTCTGTTCCCATCGCGGCGCCCAGTCACGCCGTGACGGTGCCACGAGATGCTCTGGTCCTGCGTGACAGTCGGGTTTATGTCTTCAGAATCGACGAGAGTGGTGCTGCAGAGCGAATCAGTGTGGTGGCCGGCGATGGCAGTGCCGATCGGATCGGTGTGCGCGGTGCCTTGCAGGCAGGCGATCGAGTGGTGATTCGAGGCGCCGAGCGCCTGCAGCATGGTCAGCTCGTGAGAGTGCTGCCGGGGCTTCCGAGGACCGAGTCAGCGGGTTGATTGGAAGGCAGGGTGCGGGCCAGCCACCGTTCCCAGTCGGGAGGTGCCGCAGATGCGCGGCGAAAGGGGCAAACCCGGGGGTTACGGAGTCATTGAGGCGATGAAGATACGCTTCAGTCGATTGATCTTCTCCGCGCTCAGCTTCCGGGGCCGACCTTGACGCACATAGAGGAGATCCTGGTCCAGCACTGCCATCACCACTCTCATGCTCTGTTCGATGTTGCGGACGTGTGCATCGCGATCGTTCGAAGGGTCAGCAACGATCTTCGCCAGCATAGTGGAGACATAACGGATCAGCTTTCCGGCGCGGATCGCAAACTCCGGATCATCCAGGGTCTCGATCATGGTGGCCCGGAAGAGGCCTCGGTTTTCGAAATGGGATTGAACGACCTCGGGAATCCAGATTTCCGCAAACGCTTCCACGCTCAAGGTTGCACCTGCCATGGTGTCGACGAAGGCCTGAACGTCCGTACGCGAAGCTTCCGCGTATTCCTCATGTAAATGGTGTAGCAGTGCGCGTTTGCCTTTGAAGCGAGCGTAGAACGATCCGGTAGACGAACCTGCATCTTTGATGATCTGTTCGATCGTCAGCTCAGCGAAGGTGTGTTTCTGGAGCAACCGCTTCGCCGCTTCTGAGATGGCATTGAGCGTTCTGCGGCTGCGCTGTTGAAGAGGAGGACTGAGTTCCGACACGGTGTGGACCGCTTTCGCTGATTGGCTGTGCGGGATTGTAATGGGTTGGCACATCGATACGCCGCATTTTTTCGAGCCGAGCATCTTCCGCTGAGATCCTGCCCTGGCTTTCGTCTGTTCGTCCACCAGGTTTTCGCGTCCGTGTCGTCACCTTTGGTCGCGGGTTGTTGACAAGGTGACCACTTGCCTTCCTAATAGAACCAACATTCTAGTTCTATAGAGCCAGCGACGGATCCCTGGGGTGAACTTTTTTCGCACGTGCGGGCCCGCACACCAGACTCCCGTCACTCGCCACATACAGTGCCTTGTAAGGCGCCTGGCGTAGCCGCGTTCGTCGAACAGCCAGGAGTTCCAGGAGGTCATCGTGCCAGTAGTCAGTGAGACGATCCCGGAAGGGCTGCAGCCACGAGTTGATGCTGCAGTGTCGTGGTTCAACACAACCGGACAAGCGGCTGGTGAAACGTTCAAGGCAACGGGCATCCTCGATCCAGAGGAAGCGCTGGGCGGGTCTGATGAACTGCGATTGATTCTCTGTGGCGGTGATCGTTGCGAGCAACATGCTTTCGTCGTTCGCGGTAGCGCAGAAGACTGGGCGGTCAGCTTTGCCGAGAGCGCGTTGGCGTCCTCTTCCGAACGGCCCCAGGCCGAGCTGGACCCACCGCCGGGGGCCCGCATGCGCTGGCTCGACGACGTGCTCGGCCAGCACGAGTTTGTGCTGCTGCTCTTCTACCGCGGATTCTGGTGACCGCCCTGCCGCGCCGAGTTACGGGGCTATGTGGATGAAGGAATTGTCGAAAAAGTCAGAGCTGCCGGTGGCGAGATCTATGCGATCACCAGTGAACCACAGCATCTGGCGGACCAGGCTCACGAACATTGGGGGCTGAACTTCGAAAACGTGGGTGACCCCCATCAGGAGATCTCTCGCAGCTGCAGCGAGCGCGGCTGGCTTACGCTCTACGCCAACGTCGGCGACCTCGAGTTCATGCAGCGCGGAGCGAACTGGAAGATCGAACATCCGAAAGGGTACTTTCAACCGGGTGTGCTGGCCGTGACCCGTCAGCGACGGCTGCTCTATCGGTGGCGTTCCGTACCGTCAGCGGAAAACATGCAGGGTACACTGGCGCGGCCTACGGCAACCCATGTCTGGAGTGCCGTCGAACCGGCGCTTGCTGCTGGTGATGACGCGGGCGACGCCGAGTTGGACGACGATCCCGTGATCGACAGCACACCTGCACCGCGCCCGTTGTTTATTGCCGCGCTCCTTGCGAATGGGTGGTTCCTCAGAGTGAAGTCGATGGTGTATTCGCCCGGGATGGACGTCGGGCCCATGCGAATGCCTAGGATCATGTCACGCTGGCTCCTCT
Source organism: Pseudomonadales bacterium (assembly GCA_965230005.1). Taxonomy (GTDB): domain Bacteria; phylum Pseudomonadota; class Gammaproteobacteria; order Pseudomonadales; family Azotimanducaceae; genus SZUA-309. Next base: position 1,580,378 of record OZ245934.1, on the reverse strand, counting down.
TTTTTGCATTCTGGATTGTCGCGTTCACCCTGCTGCCGGGGCTCCTCGTGGTTAGCGCTCTTGCGGTCTGGTTATTCTGGGTGAGGCACGACATGCGACGCGTTCTGGGCAAGTCGCAGCGAAAGAAAGAGCTGGTAGCTGACCGTGTTACCGAAACGAGGATCACATGACGATCACCCTTTATGCTGCGCCGCAATCCCTATACTCCGGCAGGGCCCGGAGCTACCTGATCAAGGCCGGGATCGATTATCGCGAGCGGGCCTTCAACACCCGGCACTTCCGGGACAACGTGCTGCCTAAGGCCGGCGGCCGCCAGAGCCTGCCGACCATCGAGATGGAAGACGGCACGGTCGTCCGCGACGGTGCTGCGATCATCGACTACTTCGAGGCGCAAAACGGACACGCGTTTTCACCGCAAACGCCGAAGCAGCGGGTCCTGAGCAGGCTCTTCGACGTCATCGGCGCGGAAGGCCTGCTTCGGCCTGCCATGCATTACCGCTGGAACTTCGATGATCTGAATCTGGAGTTTCTGCGCTACTACTTTGAGGCGCTGATGCCACCGGACCGGGTGGATCGTGCCGAGTCAGTGATGAATCAGATGCGGCGGGGCGGCGAAGCGTTCGGTGCCGTGTCTGAGACCTTCGCACTGGTCGAATCGCTGTACGAAGCTACGCTGGCGCGACTCAATGACCACTTCAGCGAGCACGCATATCTCCTGGGTGGGCGGCCGTGCATCGGCGATTTCGGCATGATCGCGCCCCTCTACGGTCACCTGGGGCGTGATCCGAAGCCGCTGGCGCTCATGCAGGCCTCAGCGCACATGCTGTTTCGCTGGGTCGAGCGCATGAATCGGCCGGAGCCTGATCTCTTCGGCTTCGGCGATGCCGAGCCGGACTATCTGCCGAACGATGAGATTCCTGAGACGCTGATCCTGCTGCTGAAGCAATTAGCGGTGGACTTCGTGCCCGAAACCCGTGCCGCCGCTGAGACGATCAATCAGTGGCTGGACGATCAGACGGAGCTGTCGGCAGGCACCACCGCCGAACGGACCGTCGGCTTCTGTTCCTTCGAGGTGGATGGGGTCACGGTGAATGCCATTGCCCAGCCTTACCGGTTTTTCCTGCTTGCGCGGGTTCAGGAGGAGGTTCGAGCACTCAAAGACGCTGACCGTTCAGACGTGATGGCGTTGCTTGCGGCCTGCGATATGGACGATGTGCTGGATGTGACGCTGAGCCGTTCCATCGGCCGCAACAACAACCTCGAAGTCTGGGAATAACCGGCCATGGGCCGGTGAGGCCGGAGGCTACGAGTCTGCTCCGAAGCGCCGGTTCAGCCAGTCGACCATGATCTGTGTCAGCAGTTCGGGCTTCTCGGCCTGCGTCCAGTGACCGCATTCTTCGATCAGGTGAACTTCGACGTCGCTGCACTTGGCTTTCGTCAGTTCAGCAGCGATGGCGGGAATTGCAGGGTCCCAGGCAGCGACGATCTGCAGGGCGGGCAGATCCAGCGCTTTCTCGCCCACCTCCGGTGCGAGTTCGCGGTTCCGATCGACGTTGCGATACCAGCTAATCGGGCCGAAGAAACCGGTGCGCTCGAAGGCTTCTGTGTAGGCGTCGAGTTCCGCATCGTCGAGCAGTGCCTCGCTCGAGGGTTCGATGCTGTCGAGGTCGAGGAAGGGATTGGCTCTAGGTGTGCCCGCTGTGACGCCGTCTGCACGCGGTTTCTGGCCACGTCGCATCATCTTGTCGAACACCTGCCGCGTGCGCGGTTCGAGGAACTGCTCCGGTACTTCCGCCTGCTGGAACCAGGCGATATAAAAGTCCTCGGGGTCCGGGTAGGTGGTACGCATCATCTCCGTGGAAGGCAGGGCGACATACGGGGTGTTGACACCGATCACCCCAAGGCAGCGATCTGGATGAAGCACTGGCATTGCCCAGGTGACGAGGCCGCCCCAGTCATGGCCCGCGAAGACGGCCCGCTCGATGTCGAGCGCATTGAGCAGGCCGACGAGGTCGCCGGTCAGACTGATGAGGTCATAATCCTCAACCCTCTCAGGCACGTCGCTCGCGCCGTAACCGCGCTGGTCCGGCGCAATCACGCGGAAGCCTGCCTCCCTGATCGGTCCGAATTGATATCGCCAGGAACGGGCAAGCTCGGGGAAGCCGTGACAGAGGACGACGGCAGGGCCTGAGCCGGCATCATGAACGGACAGGTTGATGTCTGATACCTGAATCAGCTTGGGGTCGGGAAGAAGAGTCATCTGTTGCTCGCTAAGGGTTAGTGGCCAGGTCTTGCAGGACGCTCATTCTGGTCGGTTGACTGGACGACGTCTGATCATACTGTTAAATAGAACAAATATTCTAGTTCTAAAAATGCGGTAACTCGAGTATTTACAGTCCTTCAGTGGCGGGGAGCAACACGGGCGATGACCAAGTACTCAGAATCGAAGCTCAGGCGGATTGGCCTCTATGTGCTGGTGCCGGTCCTGCTGCTGTTAGGCCTGATGATCAATCAGCACAACTACTACATGGATACACGTCTGGAGGCCGTGCAGGACTATCAGGTGGCATTCCATGGTGACGCGTTGCATGTGCTGACGTTTGTTCGTGCGGTGGATGGTGAGAACTTTCTCGAGCCCCTCAGGAATCTGGTCCGCGCAGCACATGAGACGGAAGGTACGCTGATCTATGGCGGCCAGGTGATCTACATGGGGCTCAGATCTGCGCAGATCGACGAAACGTTCGGCGGCCCGGTGGATTGGCATGCAGTGCTTCTTCAGCAGTTCGACAGCCAGGCCGCCTATCAGGAGTACCTGAGGCGGCCCGAGATAATGGAGAGCCTGGGGCAATTCGAACTGACCTACACCCACGGCCTCAAGCGCTCTGCCGGATTGAACCTGTTGTTCCCCCAGCTGTTTCTGGCGATGAGAATCTGGCGGCAGGTAACGTTCGCGTCGGATGTGCTGCCTTTCGAACCGAGCTCGACGAAGAACGAGGCGCTTGCAGCTGCCATGGCTGAACATGCCGATGGCTTGGGGCGCGATGCGATCCTCATCGTGAACCTCACGCGTAACGGTACTGCCGAGCAGCAGGCGGCCAACGGGGATTACGGCCTGGCCATGCTCGGTCTGATGGCCGACTTACGCTATGGCATCCTGCATCTCGGCACGTCGGTGACGCTGGAGCATGGTCACGAGTTCGACCAGGCGATACTGGTTTACTACCCGGGCAGCCGGTACTTCGGTGATCTGAATGGCAGCACCTGGTTTCAGAGCATCATCGGCGACAAACAGCTGGCCGACACGCAAGCAATCATCACGGTACCCGTTACCAATCTGCTCACGGCCGATCTTCTCGCGACTGACCGCTGACAACGGGAGGCGTCTCCCACAAAGAGCTGTTGCGGCTGTATTGAGTTCGGTCAAGGTTCCGCTCCAGAGGCGGCATAGGGCATTCGCCGGATTTCGGCGTTCCATGCGTTATGCTTAGCGGTTTGGACACTGGCGGGACAGCAGCATGACCTCAACGGGCAACGTGTTTTCTAACGAGGCACTTGGGTTCGATCCCGACGCGCTCTCGAAGCGCTACGCCGAAGAACGTGACAAACGCATCCGGGCGGACGCGGAAGCACAGTTCGTGCAGCTTTCGCACGATTCGCCTTTTGCGAACAAGTATCTGGAAGAAGATCCGTACTGCGAACCGGTGGAGCGCGCGCCCTTAAAGGACGAGCGCGAGGTCATCGTCATTGGCGGAGGCTGGGTCGGCATGCTCACCGCGGCGCGGCTGATTCAGGCCGGTGTCCGCGATGTGCGGATCATCGAGAGCGGCGGCGACTTTGGCGGCACCTGGTACTGGAACCGTTATCCCGGCGCGCAGTGCGACATCGAGTCCTACAGCTATCTGCCGCTGCTGGAAGAAACCGGCTACATCCCGAAGCTGCGATTTTCCTACGCTTCTGAGATTTACGAACACGCGCAGAGAATCGGCCGGCACTTCGACCTTTACAAGGACGCGGTGTTTCAAACCTGGGTGACCGAGCTCCGCTGGCTCGAAGATGAGTCGATGTGGCGGGTGTCGACCAATCGCGGTGATGAAATGCGCGCCAGGCACATCTGCCTGGGTACCGGGCCTGCAAACCGACCGCGCCTGCCGGGCATCCCCGGTATCGAAAAATATGAAGGGCATTCATTTCACACCTGTCGCTGGGACTACGACTACACGGGCGGTGGTCCAGACGGCGGGCTCACCGGCCTGGCAGACAAAACTGTTGCCATCATCGGCACGGGTGCGACGGCGGTGCAGTGTGTTCCTGCGTTGGGCGAAAGTGCGAAGCAGCTCTATGTCTTTCAGCGCACGCCATCGTCAGTGGATGTGCGTAACAATGCGGAGACTGATCCGGAATGGGCAAAGACCCTCCAGCCCGGCTGGCAGAAAGAGCGGCAGAAGAAATTCGGCGAGGCGTTTCTGGGTGGTCCGATCGATCCGGCATTCCTCGACGACGGCTGGACGCGGCTGACCCGCAATCTCAAGGAACTGGCCAGCCAAACCGAAGAGAGAGTGCCCGGGCTGACTCAGCTTGCCGATTTCAAAACGATGGAAGAGATCAGAGGGCTGGTCGACGAGACGGTCGAGGACCCTGAGGTTGCGGAGAAGCTGAAGGCCTACTACAACCAGTTCTGCAAACGCCCGACCTTCAACGACTTCTACCTCGATACCTTCAATCGGCCGAACGTGGAGCTCGTGGATGTCAGCGCCACACAGGGTGTGGAAGCGATTACCGAAACGGGCATCGTGGCCAACGGCAAGGAATACGAGGTTGATTGCATCGTTTATGCCAGCGGCTTCGAAATCACCTCGAGTTACGAGCGGCGTCTCGGCATTCCAATCTTCGGAGTTGGTGGGAGGTCGATCTACGAACACTGGGATGAAGGCATGCGCACCATGCATGGCCTGATGGTCAGTGGATTTCCCAATCTGTTTCTCTGCGGCGGGGGCTTCGTGTTCCAGTTGGGCGCGAACTATGCGCACGGTATCGACGTGCAGGCTGGGCACGTCGCCTACACGATCAGCGAGTTGGGCAGCCGTGGCGTCAAAGCGGCAAACGTGTCGATCGAGGCCGAGGAGCGTTGGATTGCGGATCAGCTCGAGACGAAGGGCTCGGGATTCGTGCTTGGGGGATCGCCGGATTCCTGCACACCGGGTTACTACAATCAGGAAGGCACCGCCAAGCGCTACCGCAATGTGCGGCGCGAAACCTACAGCAAGGGTGTCGCCGCCTACATCAGATTGCTGCGTCAGTGGCGCGATGATGGCCAGCTGGAAGGTCTCGAGCTGTCCTGACGGTGCGCGTAGCAGCTAGTCTGGCTCCTGAGGGCTGAGTGCGCTCAGGCGGGAGTCCTGCCAGCCAGCGGTGCTCAGCGCACGATCGTTACCGAACAAGGTGCCTGGTTCACCACGGAATGAGAAACGCTTCCCAGCAGGACACGCTTTATCCCCGTCCGGCCATGTGAGCCCATGACGATCAGGTCGACGCCGCCGTCCTCGGCAAATTTACAGATCTGATCGCCTACGTGACCCATGAGCACAGCGGTCGCAGGCGCGCTTGGCAGATCGCCCACGGCCTCCCGCGTTCGGTCGAGCTCCTCCTTGGATTTCCTGCTTTCTATCTTCCGACGCGCGTCGTCGGCCGTCGCTCCTCCCCAGGCCTCAGCGACTACCAGATCCTCCTCGATCACAGCAACGATAGAGACCGATGCGCCGAACGCTCGCGCCATATTGCCTGCGAAAGCAGCGGCGTTTAGGGATGGCTCGGAGCCATCTGTAGGAATCAGAATGTGTTTCACGGAATCCATAGATCGACCTCCCTGCCATTTAGAAACGTCAGTATCTTAGCGATCGATCAGTAACGCCAACTCGTCAGATCTGCCCCTTCCGGTGCTGTCGCCTCGATGCGCTCGAGGATCTTCGGCAGGTACATGGTGTTGTAGCGTAGGCGCGAGAGATGGTTGCCGACGCTGTGGTCACCGTTCCAGCAGTGCTCTGCACGGTCGCCGTAGTCGACCTCGCCGCCGTAGTAGGGGTTCGTGGTGGTTTCGAGAAACTCCTCGACGAGATATACGGCGTTGTTCAGGTAGTAGTTGTCCATGTCGCCGGTATAGATGTGCAGCTTGCCTTCGAGCTTCGGGCCGAGGGTCTCCCAATCCCGGCGCAGGATATGCCCCAGGTCGAAGTTGTCGCGCCAGTAGGCGGCTACTTCCGGGTCGATTTCTCCGCTGACCGGATCCCAGAGGTCCTTTGGATAGCCATCTTCATCGACTGGCGAGTAGGTGGCCTCCCAGATGTCAAACTGCTGCCCCGAGCGGTTGCGATCGCCGAGCACCCGCTCGAGGTCGCTGTAGGCTTTGATGCTCACGTCCACGTGGCCGAGATAGTCCCGATGGCCCGGGCGCAGCACCTGCTGATACTCGCTCTCGTAGTAAAAGGCGTTTGTGTCTTCATAGATGTTCATGGTGGTGTAGGCGCGGAAGTCGATGGGATCCGGGCAGGCGATGAAAGCGCCGTTGAACATATCCGGGTAGAACACCTGCGTGGCCATGGCTTCCCAGCCGCCGGTGGAGCCGCCGTAGGTGAAGCGCGCCCAGCCTTCACCGATGCCGCGGAAGGTCTCCTCGATGAAGGGGATGAGTTCGTAGTTGATGGCGTCGCCGTAAGGGCCCTGCGCCGCCGAGTTCACCGCGTAAGAGTCGTCGTAATAGGGCGTTGGATGCTGGATTTCGATGACGAGAAAGCGGGGAAAGTCGTCGGCGATCCACTGCAGATAGTTGTTGTAGGCCTCCTGCTGCTGGATGAGGTTGTAGCCGTCGATGCCGAAGCGCTCGCTGTATACCGGCTTCAGATCGGGATCCGGGGGTTCGGTGCGAAAGTCGCCGATGGTCTTCGGGAAGTGGCCGTGAAATACCATGAGCGGAAAACGCGCTTCCGGGTGTGCCTCGAAGTCCTTCGGCAGGAGCACGGCAGCTCCGAGGTAGACGTCTTCACCCCAGAATTCAGACAGCCGCTCACTGCGCAGGCGCACGTGCTTTACGAACTCCGTGTCCTGCGGTGGCTCGATCTCTGGAATGGCGCTGTCCAGGAGCACTTCGAAGGTGCCTCCGGCCTCCGTAATCTCAATGGCCGTTGGCGCCGAGAGGAAGTTGCCCGGCTTGCGATTCCACTGCTGGCCCTCACCCCGGTCGGGTGGCAGGCTCACGGTCTTTCCGCTGGCGAGGGAAAAGTCCTGGTAGCGGTTCAGGAGTGCCTGCACGTAGTAGCGGCCGGGCGGAACGTCGCGGAGACTTTCGATGGGAAAGCCCAGATGCGCCTCGTCGATCAGCACCTGCGATCCTGGCCCCCAGTCCTCGACGTTGCGGCCAAAGACCAGTTGAGCGTTCAACGAGTTGCCGATCTGGAAGCGCGGCTCTTCCTCGTCGCTGCTCGCAAGCATCAGCAGCAGACGGCCATCCTGGGCATCCGCGCTGAGAGTCTCACTGAACTGGATCCTGAAGCTGAGGGTTTCCTCGGCGCTTTCTTCCACCGGCGCACCGCAGCCCGCGAGCAGGCTGAAGGCGACCAGGAGACAAAACAGATGTAGGGGCGTTCGATCCATAGCGCAACTCCGTGACAGCTGGATACTTCTGCGATCAGTGATCGTAGGTGGTCGTTACTCTACCTTGGCCTTTTACCGTCCTGCTACTTCGTCGGGTTCGATGCTGCCAATACAGTCATCTATCCCAAGGGCTTAGGCCGCATGGATGGTCACCATGCGGGCTGCCTGCGCTGCGCGATTCCGACCGTAGTAAGCGGTGTTCATATCGCTGCAGGGAGGGCGCTCCGAAACATCGACAAAAGTAGACATAAAGATGTCAAAGATTCGAATTTTCTTTAGATAGGGTGTACATAAGATAGCCGATGAGAAAGAGATGAAAGAGATGAGGTGATGTAGGTATGAAACCAGTCAAGAAAGTCCCTCAAATGGCATCCTCAAGCAGGAAGAGGATGACCGGAAAGGTTGCAGGCTTACTACTGCTTGCAGGCGCCACCGCTCCCGCGGTTGCGGACACGGGCACGCAGCTCGCTGCGATCAGCACCAGCGATAACCTCGTGGCCATTGCGGACCTGGTCGCCATGCTGGAGACGCAGGAGCCTCAGGACCACAGTGCGCCCCAGGCGCCTGACCGCATTCCACGCGAGCCACTTCGGATCCGTTTCGGCTACGACCAGCAATACGACGACATCCGGTTGATGGAACCGGAGAGCACCTTCGAGAGCCTGCAGCCGAACGGACGCATGCGCGACCCCGCCACGGTGTTCAAGCTGCATCTGAACCGCCTCTGACCCACAGGCATCCCGCGGTGCAGACAAATCGCTGCACCCCGTCCAGAATGGCCATCCTTCCGGGAAAGGACGTGCTGTGGTGCCGCCGAGATTCACGAGTACGAGGAAACGACGGCGTGTAGAGAGGCGCCTCTGCGCGCTGGCGCTGCTGTTTGCGCTCATCAGTGTAAATCCAGCTGCGGCGGAGGAATGGAGCTCCCTGGAACTCCTGGAACGCGAAGTCGAAGCTGGAACGAGTGAGCGCTTCGCTTTTGTCGAAGACAGTTCCTTTACGGCTTCCTATCTGAACATGCCGGTCTTTGTTGCCCGCGGGCACGCGCCGGGACCAACGCTCTGCCTCACAGCTGGCGTTCACGGCGATGAGCTGAACGGCGTGGAGGTTGCCCGGCGCGCCTTTGCCCAGGTTGACCCGCAGGTGCTGCGCGGCACGTTCATCGTCTTGCCCAGCATCAATGCGCATGGCGTCCGGACGGCGAACCGCTATCTCGCGGATCGGCGCGATCTCAATCGGGCCTTCCCGGGCAGTGCCGGTGGCAGCGTCGCACGGCTGATCGCGCACCGAGTGTTCTCCGAGGTGCTCGTGACCTGCGATGCGGTGATTGACCTGCATACGGCGTCGAACCAGCGAGCCAACCTCCCGCAGATCCGCGCAGACATCTCCGATCCCGCCATTCGAGCGCTCGCCGTGCACTTCGGCGTAGGCATCATTGTTGCCGGTGCGGGACCGGACGGGAGCCTGCGCCGCGAGGTCGCCAAGGCCGGTATCCCCGCAATCATTTACGAAGCCGGAGAGCCGGATCGATTTCAGGAGTCGGAGATCGAGCAGGGCGTTGATGGCGTGGAAAGCGTGCTGGCTTATCTGGACATGATCGAATACCCGGAGATCGAAGTGCCAGAGACGCGTATCTACGAGCGGTCCCACTGGATCCGCGCGGCGACCGGCGTTGGTGGATTTTTCTTTCCGAGCGCGGGCCTGGGAGATCTGGTTGAGGCTGGCGATTTGCTTGGCACAATCGTCGACCCGCTCACCGATGCCAGCACAACGGTAACTGCCACACTGACCGGCGAGATCATCGGTATGGCGGTACCCCAGCCCGTGTTACCCGGCTATGCACTCTTTCATATCGCCTGGCACGAGTGAGACCAAGCCGTGCGCGCGTTTGACAGCATGCCGTTTTCTGTCACGATCCGAGCGTGCGAGCTTCGCGCGCAACCCTAAGGGCCATCCCAGGCATGGTCCCGTGCAGGGCAAAGGGGAGAATATCCTCGAAGCGTCATCGACAACGCCGCCTCGGTGCGGTATCGCCTGGGGATAGCGCACGGGGCTGGAAGCACGATGACGGCCAGAAAAGACTTCAAACGGATCGTTCGGCGTAGAATGCGTCGTACCGGTGAATCCTACTCAGCCGCACGTCGACACTTCCTCAATCGACGGGATTCGCAGATGACGCCAATCAACAAAACACAGGCGCAAACGCCGCTTCGCCAGCTGGCCTTGACGCTGACAACGGAGCGCAAGCTCAAGGCGCAGGGCATTTTCACGGTGGCGGAGCTTCAGGCGGTAGCCTCCACCGGTCTGGATCAGCTCAAACTGGACCGACAGCGCACGACTGAAGTGAGAGACGTGCTGGCCAGTCGGGGGTTTTAATCCAGAACCAGTCCCCGAGTCGTACGGCCTATGCCACCGCGTTTATGCGGGCGCTGCATATGGCCGTCGACGAATCGCCGCCGGTGTTTTCGGACACCATCGCCGTTGAGTTGCTCCCTGGTTTTCTTAGGCGGTTCATCGATCGTCAGCGGAGACTGCCGCGCGGGCTGCGCCTCATGCGGCCAGCCGACCCCGCAGGAACCGCCATGCGCAGTCAGGTTGTCGTCCGGGCCCGCTATGCGGAAGACTGCCTGGCAGAGGCGCGGTCGCAGGGCGCAGGGCGCTATGTGATTCTCGGAGCTGGGCTCGATACCTTTGCCTGTCGCCAGCAGGCACCGGCGATCGACGTGGTGGAGATCGATCACCCGGCTACGCAGAACTGGAAGCGCAGTGTGTTGGAGGAACGGGGCTTTGGAACGGTGCCCAAGGTCACCTACCTGCCTGTGGACTTCGAACGCGACTCTCTTGTCGACCTGTGGCTGGACGATCCTTCCCCGGATTTCATCTCCTGGCTGGGAACAACGTATTACCTGAGCAGCGACAGCATTCTGGAGACGCTGACAATCCTCGCAACGCGGACGCAACCGGGTTCGCAACTGGTGCTCGACTTCTGGCGGGAGCCGCAGGCGCGGACCATCAATCCGCTGCTCTGGGGCGCCCGGGTTGCCGTCGCGCTGCAGGGGGAGCCGATGCGATCATTTTTTTCTCCCGCAGAGATCGAGGCCCTGGCACAGACGGCGGGCTGGCGGGTGCTCGAGATCTGCTCGCCCACCGAACAGGGCAGGCGCTATCTGTCCGGGCGCCGTGACCGGCTGCGCGTGCCGTCCTTTGCCTATCTGCTGCGGCTCGAACGGCCAGCAGCCCCTGAGGCGGATGGGCACTGAAGCGCCAGCGCCCGAACACTTTAACCCTCAGCTATTGGCACGCTGAATCGATTCCCGCAGCGCGGCCTCGATGGTGGACGTTGTCTGCACCGAGCCGAGATCGATGCCGAGCGACGCAATGGTCTGGGCGATGGCGGGGGAGATCCCTGAAATCATGGTCCGGCAGCCCATGAGCACGGCCGCCTTGGCGATCTTGATCAGGTGGTTGGCCACTGCGGTATCCACGACGGCTACGCCGCTGATGTCGAGCAGCAGCGTTGTTGCTCGCGTGTCTTCGATGCTGGACAGGGCCCGGTTCATGATGTCCACGGCCCGGTTTGAATCGACGATCCCGACCACCGGGGCGAAGAGCACGCCGTCCCAGATCTTGGTTACCGGCGTAGACATCTCGAGGAGTGCCAGACTCCGTTTCTGCACTTCGAGAGTGATGTCGGTGGCGAACTTCACGATTTTCCGTGGTCGGCCTTCCACGTCGAGAATCGGGTTGTAGGAGGCCTGCAGCCAGACCTCGGTGCCGTCTTTTGTCAGGCGTTTGAACTCATCGGAGATGTACTCGCCCTGGGCGAGTTTTCGCCAGAACTCTGCATAGGAGCCGGTCTCTGCATAGCCGGGCTGGCAGAAGATGCGATGGTGCTTGCCGACAATCTCGTCCAGCTCGTAGCCGAAAATGCGGAGGAAGTTCTCGTTGGCCGTGATGATGTGGCCGTCCAGCTCGAACTCGATCACCGCCTGGGATCGGTTGATGGCCTCGATTTTCCCTTCGTACTCAGCCTTCTCCAGTTTCGCCTCGGTCACGTCCGTGGCGAACTTGACCACCCGGACGATGTTGCCGTCGCTGTCCATGACCGGGTTGTAGGACGCCTGCAGCCAGATTTCCTGACCTCCTTTGCCCAGGCGCTTGAACTCGGCCTCGAGATGCTTGCCCTGCGCGAGATCTTTCCAGAGAGCGGCGTATTCGGGAGAGGCCGCGTAGGCGGGTTCACAGAAGAGCCGGTGGTGCTGGCCGACGATTTCGTCGAGCGTGTAGCCGAATATGCGCAGGAAGTTCTCATTGGCTGTGAGCACGTTGCCGTCGAGGTCGAATTCGATGATTGCCTGAACGCGACTGAGCGCCTCGTAGATGGCGGAGATGTCATCGGCGGCCATAGCGCCTTTCACGGCTTCACTCATGGGTCTGTGTCCCTGGATCAGTACTTTTCTTCTGCACGCCAGCAGCGGGCCGGCGAGATCCGCAAGCCTAGCAGAGCCCTGAAATGCACGACAGCCGAGGCCTGGCGCCCGCCAAGGGCTGCTGCGACCGCCCTGGCAGCTTCGGGTAACATAGCGCCTCTTTCGAACTCACGGTGAGACCTGCGACAGGATGGCCTGCGCGGTGCTCGCCCTGCCCAGCAAAGAGTGTCTGGAAACGGCTGATGGTCGATGTGCTGAACAATCCTGGTGGCGCCATGCAGGTGAGCCGCGGCATCGTGGTGGCGACGATCCAGGGTGACCTGGACGAACCGGCCCTGGCGCGCCTGCGCCACGATCTGCTCGATCGCTTGGAGAAGTCCGGCTGCCAGGGAGTCATCCTCGATCTCTCGGGCTTGCATACCCTTGATGCCGAAGAGTTTGCCGATATCCGCCAGATCAGCTCCATGGCGTCCCTCATGGGGGCGCAACCGGTACTCGCGGGACTACGGTCGGGGGTCGTTTCAGCGCTCATCGACTCCGGCGTGGAGGTGGAGGGTATCCAGGCTGCCGTGGATCTGGACGCGGCCTTCGAGGTGCTGCTGCCGGCCCTAACGCCGCCGATGGAGGCTGAGGTGCCGGATGCGGATGCGGATGCGGAGGCGGACGCAACGGAAGATGGCGACGGGCCTGGAGAACCAAGCTGAGTAACGAGTTACAGCGGGAAATCCGCACGGACGGCGATGCGAGTCGCGCCGTGCTCGAGGCGACTGTCTTTGCACGGCAGGCCGGCTTCGATGAGCCGCAGAGTCAGATGATCGCGACCGCCGTCTCAGAGCTGACCCGCAACATTCTGAAGTATGCGGGTAGCGGCACGCTGACCGTTCGCCGCACGGAGGGTGCCGGTCGGGACGGCATCGAGGTTGAAGCCGCGGATCAGGGGCCCGGTATCGAAGACACCTCAGCCGCCATGCGCGATCACTTCAGCTCCGGTGGTACCCTCGGGCTCGGGCTGCCCGGCGTGAAGCGGATGATGGACGAATTTTCGCTGATCTCCGAGCCTGGCAGGGGTACGGTCGTCCAGGCAACGAAGTGGCGGTAACAGAGGATCTCCCCTACGAGTTCGGCAGCCACCTGCGCCCCTGCAGCGGTGAATCGGTGGCTGGCGACGCGACCCACGTGCAACCGAACGCCGACCGCCTGTTTGCCGCCATCATCGACGTCCTGGGTCATGGCCCGGAAGCCCACGCGCTCATGACGACCATCGAGCCGGTGCTCGAGCGTGCTGCAGGCAACGGCGTGGATGTGGTTACCGTGCTCGAGCAGCTGCACCAGGCCCTGCAGGGCACCCGAGGGGCTGCTGCCGGACTCTGCAGCATCGATCGCACGGGCCTGGTTGAATACGTCGGTGTTGGCAATACGGCGGTGCGTTGCTTCGGGAGCGCGGAAACCCGGCTGGTGTCTAAAGATGGCGTGCTGGGCCAGCAGATGCGCACACCCCTCAGGCAGACGCTGCAGCTCGCCCCGGGCGACGTGCTGCTTCTGTACACTGATGGGGTGAAAGATCGCTTTACCCTTGCGGACTATCCCGGCCTCCTGGAGCAGCCCGCGGACGTGATTGCGCGCACCGTCGTGAAACGGTTCGGTAAGGACTACGACGATGCTGCCTGCGTGGCCGTGCGGCTCGCGTCATGATCGACCTGGGGCGCATACCGCTGCAGCATGACCGTTCGGTCTACGATGCGCGCAACAAGATACGTACCCTGGCGACGGCGCTCGGTTTCGATGCGATCCAGACCACGCGACTGGCCACCGCCGTTTCCACCGCTGCCCGTGTGCTCACGGCCCGCCACAGCGACGCCGGGATTCGGGTTGCGCTCGCGACGGAGCAGGCACCCGCGCAACTCATTCTCGATCTCGAATGTCGGGGTGAACCTCCGTCCTTTGCCAATCTCGGCACCTTCTTCGATCGGCTGGCGGTCACTCGGGAGTCCGAACGCCCCTTTGTGCGGGCCTTCAAAACCATTCCCGATCCTGCCTTTGTGCCCAGCGATACCTTCGTGGATGAACATGGCCGACGCATCCGCAGCCAATCCCGCGAAGAGCTCATGGACGAGGTGCAGCGGAAAAACCGCGAACTGGAAGAGCACAGCCGTCAGCTCGAAGCCACGGTCGCCAGCCGCACCATAGAGCTCCAGCAGGCCATGGAGGCCGCTGAAGCGGCAAACAAGGCGAAGAGCGGATTCCTCGCCAACATGAGCCACGAACTGCGCACGCCCATGAATGCCATCATCGGCTACAGTGAAATGCTCATGGAGGAAGCCGAAGACGACGGCAATGAGGACGCCCTTGCCGACCTGACCAAGATCCATGGCGCGGCGACGCACCTGTTAGCGCTGATCAACGACGTGCTCGATCTCGAGAAAATCGCCTCCGGCAAAGCCCAGCTCTATCTCGAGACCTTCGACGTCCGGAAAACGGTTGATGACGTGGTGGCCACCGTCGACACGCTGGTGCGGAAGAACGACAACACGCTCATCGTGGAAATCGACGAGCGGGTTGGTGAGATGCTGGCGGACATCACCAAGGTGCGACAGTCGCTCATGAATCTCATGAGTAACGCTGCCAAATTCACGCGGGAAGGCCAGATCAGGCTGGCCGTGAGTCCGGCCGAGCGTGACGGGGAAGACTGGATCTGTATTGCGGTGATCGACAGCGGCATCGGCATTCCCGACAACAAGCTGGAACACATCTTCGATGAGTTTTCCCAGGCCGACGAGTCGACGACCAAGGACTATGGTGGTACCGGCCTAGGCCTGCCCATCAGCCGCCGCTTCTGCCGGATGATGGGCGGCGACATCAGCGTCGACAGCGTGCCTGGAGAAGGCTCCACCTTCAGCATTCATTTGCCCATGGTGGTCCGGGATCCTGAGGAATCGGCGTCAGGCGCCAAAGGCGAAGCGCAGGCTTAAGCCGTAGATCCGTGGTTCCGTGAGAAAGTAATTGCGAAAGCGTCCTGAGAAGTCGTTGGTCAGGAAGTGGCCGGTGACGTTGTTGTCGTTCCCCAGATTTCGCACCCAGCCTCGGGCCAGCCAGCGCCCGTCCGGTGATTGATAGGTCAACGAGAGGTTGAGCTGCTCCCAGCTGTCCATCCTGTCGGCCGGGTGGTTGAACACCCGGGCGTAGGCCACGTCCTGCCAGTAATAGTCGCCGCGCACGGTGATCAGACCGATTGGCGGTGTCCACGTATAGGCGATGCCAAGGGAGACGCTGTGTTCCGGCACGTTGGGCAAGGCGTTGCCCCCGAGGTCGGCCGCGATACCGTCCGACGTCTCAACGCCGGCTGCTTCGAGGTAGTTTCTGTCGAACCAGGCAGGGATGCCGTTTTCGTAGAATGTGCCGGGGACGGGAAGGGCGCCGAGATCGGTAACGGCCTGATCGACGAGAGGCAGGACCTCGGCGATGGGCGCGATGTAGTTGAGCGCAAAGGCGCTACCACCGGCGATGTTTTTCAGCAGCACCCAGTCCGGGTTGTCCTGGGTGCGAGACTGCTCATCGATCCATTGGGCGTTGCCGACTTCCGTGTGCAGCCAGCCGTAGGCGAGGTCGACGCTGAGCTGCGGCAGTTGTCTCGGCCGCCAGCTCGACTCGATTTCGATGCCCATGATCTCCGAGTCGATCGCGTCCTGGAAGGCGAGTCCGTTCTGCTGCCGATCAACAGCCAGGTTCTGGTAGTCGTAGTAGAAGCCGGCGATGTTCAGGAGCAGGCTGCCGTCGAGGAAGAGGTTCTTCGAGCCCAGCTCGAAGGCGTTGACCCGCTCTTCGGGATAAGTCAGATCACCGAGCTCCGGGGCGTTGAAGCCGCCGGGTTTGTAGCCGCGAGTGAACGTGGCGTAGGCAAGATGATCAGCGTCCCACTGCCATTCAACGGAGACTTTCCCGGTCAGTTCTTCCCAGCGAGCCTCGCTCGGTGCACCTTCGAAGTCTCTGGTTTCGTTGAACTCGGGGAAGGGTGGGACTTCCTGTAACGCGGCGGCGAATTCGGCCGGCGACGTTGCGCTGGCTATGGCTTCGGTGGCGTCGTAGCGGTCGGCAAGCCAGCGGCCCAGCTCGTCGGGCTGGCCGGCAACAAATTCATTGAAGACGGGGAGGCGTACCCATGCGGGATCCGGTCCAAGGATGCCGCCAAAGACCGTGTTCAGATCGATCGAGTTGTAGACCCCTCCTGTGCTGCTGGTCTGCTTCTCATCGACGTTGTAGCGCAGGCCCAGGGTGAATCTCAGCGTGTCCGTGGCCTGGAAGTAGAGTTCGCCAAAGGCGGCATAGCCTCTGAGTTCGTCACCGGCTGCGGGATTGGAGGTGAAGGCAGAGTAGCCGGGGTAGAGGGGTGGGCTGCCGATGGCGGGCACGCCAACGAGGCTCACCGCATCCAGGACATTGGCGCCAACGAAGGCGGTGCCGTTGTTGACCTGGTCGACGATGTTCACACCAGCCAGGAAATTGAGCGCGCCGTCGAAGTCTGACTGAATGCGAGTTTCCACGCTCCAGTTGCTGCCGCTCCAGTTGAGCTGATCGAGAGAGAAATAACGGGTCTGATCGACGGGGTAGACGCAGCTGCCGAGCACGCCGCCGGTCCCGTTCTGCACGTCGCACTGAGAATCCCTGAGGATGCTGTCTGGCCCTTGGGGTGGCGCCGAGGTCGGCCACAGGCCACTGGGATTCGTCGGTGTCGCGTTGAGTGTGTGGCCGACGTCGAGATTGAAATCGTCGCGGATGAGCGCGTCCCACTCCGAGTAGCCACCAATGACCGCAAGCTGAATGCGGCCGAAGTTGTATTCGAAGGCGCCAAGCCAGGTGTCTTCCTGGTAGTCGTAAACGGGCTCCACGTCCGTGTGTACCGTTCGCAGATCCATGGCTTCGGGGCGCGGATAGTCAAAACGGAGGCCTGTGGCTTCGTCTCTGGCACCCAGTGGGACGGAGCCGGTCATGCCCGCGAAAAAGCCGCCGATCGCGGCAGCGGGATTCACGGGCTCGAAGGCAATGGCGCCGGGAACGCAGCCGACGGTAGGCAGTTCGTTCTGTTTACAGACCTGGTTCATGATCCTGGACCGATCACTGTCCTCCCGGTAGCTGAAGTAAAGGAGTCGGGTTTCCATGCGTTCCGTCGGCAGCCACCGGGCGGAGACGCGATAGCTGTAGAGATCACGGCCGTCGATATCGTTGTCCATGCCGGGCACCTGTCCGCCGGCGAGATTCTCGGTGAAACCATCGCGCTGCAAACCCATGCCGGCGATGCGCAGGGCGAAGCGATCGCCAACGGGTAAATTCACCGCGCCTTTCAACCGCCGATGCCGGTAGTTGCCGAGCTCGAGATCCACGAAGCCGTCGAACTGGCCGAGGTTGGGCTGGCGGGTGATGAGGTTGACGATGCCGGCCGTGGCGTTGCGTCCGTAGAGCGTTCCCTGCGGGCCGCGCAGCACCTCGACACGCTCCATGTCGTAGAACTCAGTGGTCGTAATGTTCGTGGGCATGGCCACGTCATTGATATGGACCAGCACACTTTCATCGCTGCCGGCGCTGGCCGTGAGTCGGCCCACACCGCGGATGCTGAGGTTGGCCGCCCCCGAATTGGTGCCGGTGAAGCTGAGATTGGGCACGTTGAGTTGCAGATCCGTCATAGCGACGATTTGCCGATCTTCGAGCATCTGTGCCGTCAGTGCCGTTACGGCGAGCGGCACCTCCTGAACGCTCTGCTCGACCCGCTGAGCGGACACGATCACTTCTTCGATGAGCGGTTCGCTCGCGTGCGTGCTGGCGGCACCGCTGATGAGGAACACAGCTGACCCGAACGAAACCCGCATGCGCACCGCGACGTCTTCCTCTCTCCCGCAAAAAGTCTAGGCGCAGCGTTGCTGACGTTTCAAGTAACGGGGCGGACGGTTCAGGCCCCGTTAATCTCCGCCACCGTAAGCTGGTCCTGCAATCCACAGTGTGGGGGTCAAAGTCATGAACTCACTGCCATTGCCAACCGTTAGAGAAATCAGTCTCGATGAGCTGCTGGCCGCACTGCCGGCCAGCTATCAGCTGAAGGTCACCGTTGCCTGTCAGAAATCCAGCTGCAGGCGCAGCGCGCCGAGCAGCACTCGATTCGCTGTCGGGTTGTCCGCCGGATCGAAGACCAGCTGCACGCTGGGGCTCAAGGCAACGAAGGGGTTGAGCTGAAAGCGCCAGTAGGTCTCGAACAGCGTTTCAGTGCGCTTGTTTCGATCGGATGGCCGCCCGGCAGCAACACCGATGCCGAGCGCATCGTGGGTCCGGCGCGCGGGACCTGAGAAGGTGACCCCAGCGGATGCGAAACGATCGAAGTCCGCGACGCTCGAATCCGACCAGGACAGCCGGGCGAAAGGGATGACGTTTCCGAAGCGGTGTTCGAGGTTCAGCGACAGACCGCCGCCTTCGTTCTCACCGCGTCGGTTCCAGAAGGCGAGCAGTTTATAGGTGCCTTTGCCCCGCTTCTCCGTCTCGTTGTGCCAGCTCAATTCCAGCGGCGTGAACCACTGATCAGAACTCAAGTCATCCAGGCAATAAGTGCTGTTGTCGCCACAGTTGCTCTGATACAGACCCGCATGCAGATCGAAGCCCGGTGAGAGATTCCAGAGCAGGTCGAGGGCGAAGGAGCGATCGGGAAAGGGAATCGTGGGGGAGTTCTCCAGTGCCGGTGACAGGAATCGCTCCCGGGTGCTGTTGGCGGTGTCGTTGAAATCGTAGCGCCAGCTCGAGTCGATGAGTCCCACCGACCAGCGAAGATCGTCTGCCAGCGCCTGAGCCCAGTAGAGCTCCTTCAGATCGAGGTCTTCGTTGATGAGGGTGCCATTCACTCCAAGCGTGGAACCCACCGCTCGAGACAGATCTGAGTCGCGAGACTCGCCTAGCGGTCTGCCGCCGCTCACCCACCAGGCGAGTACGCCGTTGTCCGTTGCCGCCCAGCCCCCGGAGAAGTCGTAGCCGAGGTTGAAGAGGCTGTCGAGGTCTTCGCCGCTGCGATCGGCGCCTTGCCAGACCGTGGTGACGTTGGCCTGAGCGAAGCTGCCGTTGCCGTCGTCGATGTAGCGGGCTACGTCCTCCGGGGAGCGGAGAAACGGGCGGGGAAGATCCCGCTTGATCATCTGCTGCCAGCCGTTGCCTGGCGCAGCATCGAGAGGCGCGGATGCGCAGGCAACCACTAGAGTAGCCAGGATGGCGGTCATAAGCCGGGCACTCGGCGGCTGCCCCGGCAAGCTAGAACGTCTGAACAAGGTGCTGTTGAGCCTGATCGGATGAGGGGCACTGTACCGCAACTGAGCTGACCAGCTGTCGCTGCGACTTGTCTTTCATGGGGGAGGACCGTTTCAATGGCGTCCTGGGAGATGTTGCTGGCGCCGGAGCCAGGGAGGGGACTGATGAATGGATTGAACAGGATGTACGGAATGAACAGGGCGATGAACTTGTTGGTGGGGATGGGTCTGGTGCTGCTGCTCGTGGGCTCGATGCGGGCTGTTGCGAGCAGCGACGACTGTGAGGGAATGCAGCACCTGACCGATACGGGCCCCTTCCATATCTGCATGGTCAGCGGGGCAAACCGGAACTTCGAATCGGCCCATCTCGATCGAATGCAGGTCAACGCGCGGTCCGTGGGCAGTTCCTCCTCCTCGACGCAGGTTGGGCGACCGGCCGGTACCAGATATCCCGTAGGACCGGAGCAGAAAAAGGGCCTGCGGGAACGGCTCGAGGCGACTTATCTCGACGTCCTTCGGGACCTCGCCAAGGTAAACGTCGAGAAGAAAAAAGACGCGGAAGTGCTGGTTCGCGGCCGGCTTGCGGATCTCTATTTCGAAGTGCCCACGGATCCCGATAGTGGCGTGAAGAATCTGTTTGCCGTGCAGGCCCGGGGTGAGCTCGAGCTGGAACTCATTGATCAGCAGAGCGGAGACGCCGTGCTGCACGCGTTCAGCAGCATGGTCACGGATCCAGCGGACAATGAACTCGATGCACAGGACCAGGCACTCGAGGAGGTGGTCGTTCGTTGGGGAGAAATGCTCGAGGCCTCCCTGCGTTGTCTGGCGAGCGCCGAATCTGCTCAGTCATCCCCCTGAAGGCCGCTGATCAGCCAGTGGAAGGAGGACAGGGGACCCCGGGACCAGAGCACCTGATTTCGTGGTCTCGCGGGTGATCAGCAACCAGCTCCTTGAGTCAGTAAGCGTCACCAGCAGGCTGTGTGCATCATTGGTCCGATAGCGACGCCTGACCTTTAGACCGCTGATCCCCGAGGGACTGTTAATGAGTACGAGGTCCTTGAAATAGGGCGTTATGGGGTCCTGCGTGCCGTTGTAGAGCACTAGAGCCTCGTCGAGCCAGGCTTCCAGGCTTCCTCTGCTTTCTTTCAGGTCGCCTGTCGTGAAATTGCCATCGGAACTGAAGGCGCTGAGCTCCTGCCGAGTGAGTGTGACCTCCACGTGCACCTGTTCCGGGAGCGCGAGGGCTTTCAGACGGTGGTCGTGGCCAGCGTGCGCGGGTGCCTCGTTGCTCAGGACCAAGGTCAGGATTGCGATTACGCGGAAAAAGGCCGACCTCGCGGCTTCACGGACTTGCTGCATTTCAACGACCCCGCCGGAAAGAAGCGTCCGGCGTGCCGTAAACGCACCGCGGAATGAAGGGATAGTCGTCCGTCAGGTAATAGTGATAGATGCCGCCCGGGTGCTCTGGCGTTACGCCGAAACGGCCATTGCATTCATCGAGATCTCCGCTATCGGCAACGTATTCCCAGTCCTCCCGGAAGGTCCCATCGTACTCGCCGCCGGGTCCGCTGCTCCGGGTTCCACTGCGCAGTTCCCAGCTGCCGTTGACGGCGACCAGAGCGGATGCTGCATCTTCGGGGTCGGCGTGGCCGTAGCGGAGGTAGAAGGGAAACCCGTCGGCTGCGTAGCCGCCGAGAATCATGGTAGCTGCAGCTGCGTCACCTTCGCCAAGTCGGTCGATGAGACCCTCCGGGAGACCGTGGTAGTGATAAGCCCCCGTGGGCTGCACATGCGCGTTGTTGCAGTCGGTACCGAGCCAGGTGAACGCAGCACCGGCTGACGTTCCGGCGGCGAGACCCGCAGTAATGGCTTCGTAGCGCCAGATTCCGGCGTTGTTGTAGCTTTCGGCGGTGTCGCGTTCCAGTTTGACACCATCCAGCGTCACACCGAATTCGGCCATGCTCGTGGTACTGCCAGTGTGTTCCGGCTCGAGAGTGACGTAACGACTCGAGAACACCGTGCCGATACTGTTTGGATTGCCGGAGTTGGGAAAACTGCCGGTACTGTGCTCAGGGATGCCGTTGCTGTCGAAATGCCGGTAGCCACCGACCTCCTCGATGATCACGTCCGGAGCTACTACCGGGTCTTCGGTGCATTGCCAGCCGTCCCGGTCGCTGAAGTCGGCGGCCTGGGTCTCGTCGGTGACAGATGCTGCCACGTGAACTTCCACGGCAACGGTGTCGCTGATGCTTGTGCCGCCGCTGCTGACACTGAAGGAAAACGTCAACGTTTCCGTCTCCGTAACGGTGGGGGCGGCAAAACTGGGGTCTTCGATCGTCGCATCGTTCAACGTCACGCTTGGACCGGATAGCTGCTGCCAGAGCGTGTCTCCGGCAAGCTGTGTGGAACCGTTCAAGGTGACGGCGTCGCCGGGTAGCACGATGCGTTTGTAGCCGGCCTCGATCTCGGGTTCGGTTGATGAGGCCGTTGTAGATACTGCGTCGGTTGTGGCCACCGTCGCCGGGCCGTCGACAGATGAAGTGGAGCCGCCGCTACAGGCGCAGGCCCCAAGCAAAGCGACGGCGGCGAAGATCCAAACACTTAAACTCGTATTCACAAACGCACTCCCAAAGGTTTCTGAAGCATTCACGGCAGGCAAGGTAGGCGGATGTGGTGCAGGCCGCGTGCAGGAAGCGCGGAAGATGTCGTCAGCTTCCTCCACAGTCTCTGCACATTCCTGCGTATAGTGCGTCGCATGACCCTCTCGGTGACCCAGAAGCTGTGCCTGGCCTTTGTCGGGTTGACCCTGATGATGCTGGCAGCAACGCTTGCGCTGGCGCGCTGGAGCTTCGAGCGGGGATTTCTCGACTATGTCAACGCGCTGGAACAGGTCCGACTCGAGCACCTTCGGGACCGTCTTGCGATGAGCTTCGACGAACGCCTGGGCGGCTGGTCGGCAACGACTCTTGCGCCGCTCTTCTCTGCCGGTCCGCGAAGGCTGCCGCCGCCAGCAGGGCACGGTCGGCCACCACCCCCGCCGGGGCAGGGTGGCCCTGAAGCTCACCCAGGAATGCCGGGGCCGCCGGACATGCGGCAGGGTCCGCCAACGGCGCTGCTGGATGAGGACGGGATGCTGTTGGCCGGAAGGATGATCGACGCGCCGCCCGATGCGCGTATGGAAGTCCCGGTCAGGATTGGTGACGAGCTTGTCGCTACCCTGGTCAGTGTGCCCCGGCGTCAGCTCGATGCAGCACCGGAAACCGCCTTTTCAGCTCAGCAGTTCCAGGCGAGTCTGGTCATTGGTGCAAGCGCGTTGCTCGCTGCCGTGGCCGTATCGCTGCTCCTTGCCGGTGCCCTGGTTGCGCCGCTGCAACGCGCGCTGCTTGGCGTACAGGCGCTGGCGGATGGCGATTATGCACACAGGCTCGATGAGCCGAGAAAAGACGAAATCGGCCTCCTGATGCGTGACCTCGATCGTCTCGGTGGAACCCTGCAGGAGAATCGTCTTGCGCGGAATCGATGGATTGCCGATATCTCCCACGAGCTGCGTACGCCGGTCGCCGTGCTGAGCGGCGAACTCGAAGCGATCCGTGATGGAGTTCGTAAAGCCGATTCTACGCAGCTCGCTTCGCTGGCGGAGGAGGTTGCGCGGCTCGAGAAGCTGATCGACGACCTTTATGAGCTGTCCCTCGCCGATATCGGCGGATTGCGCTACGAGTTTGTCGAGGCGGATTTAAGTGATGTGGTCCTGGCGCTGACTGACAATGCCCGTGCACGCTTGCAGTCCGCAGGCATGGAGCTCACGCTCGACGTTCCGCCACGGCTGCCAGTCCGTTTCGATCGGCGTCGCATCGAGCAGTTGCTCATGAACCTGATTGAAAATTCCCTCGCCTACACAGATTCCCCTGGCGTCATCAGACTTGCATTGACTGACGCCGGCGAGGGATGCCGGCTTGTCATAGAAGACAGTCCGCCCGGTGTGCCTGCCGCTGAGTCTGAAGCGTTGTTCGAGCCGCTGCACCGCCTTGAAAGCTCACGCAGCCGTCGCACCGCCGGTGCCGGGCTTGGCCTGGCCATCTGCCGGAACATCGTCGAGGCACACGGTGGGGAGATCCGTGCAAAACCGTCAGGACTTGGTGGTTTGCGGGTCGAAGCCAGCCTCTGGAGTTCACTTTGAAGCAGTCCGTCCTCATCGTCGAAGACGAGGTAAAGCTGGCCACGTTGCTGCGAGACTATCTCGAGCGGGATGGCTTTGAAGTTGCCATACAAAACGATGGGATCGACGCGGTTGCCACGGTCCTTGAGCAATCGCCGGACCTGGTGATTCTCGACCTGATGCTGCCGGGCGTTGACGGTCTGACGATCTGCAAGGAGGTACGCCGAACATCTGACGTGCCCATTATCATGGTCACGGCCCGCGTGGACGAGATAGACCGTCTGCTGGGTCTGGAGCTCGGCGCCGACGATTACGTCTGTAAACCATTCAGCCCCCGGGAAGTCGTGGCGCGAGTGCGCACCGTGCTGCGTCGCGTTGCTCTGGCGCCGTCGGATCTGCCGCGCCCTGGTGCGAGGACGCTGAGTTATCGGGGCGTCGAGCTCGACCTGGATCGCCTGGAGTGCCGTTGTGAGGCAGAGCCGGTTTCCCTGACGCCTGTTGAGTTTCGGCTGCTGCAAACACTCATCGAACATCCGGGTTTCGTCTATTCAAGAGACCGCCTGATCTCCGCCTGCTATGACGACCACCGGGTGGTCAGCGACCGCACCATCGACAGTCACGTGAAGAATCTGCGCCGGAAACTGGGCAAGGACGATCTCATCCATTCGATCTACGGGATCGGCTACAAACTCGATTAATTGCCGCGAATCTGCACGTTTCCTACTGATTCACTGCACGGGCGCCACGCAGACTGGCTATCTTCTTTTCTGCTGGAACACCGAAATGACCTCACCGATTCTCTTCCTGGCATTTACCCTCTGCACCCTCCTGAGCGCTGCCGCCGCGGCTGAACCGGAGGAGCGCCCCGAACGGCGTGGGCCGCCGCCGGAAGCCATGGAAGCCTGCGGCGACCTGGCCGAAGGTGACAGTTGCTCCTTCACGGGTCGACGAGGCGAGTCGCTGACGGGTAGCTGCTTTGCGCCGCCGCGGGACGAGGCCGTGCTTGCCTGCCGTCCGGATAACGCGCCGCCGCGGAATTCTGAACCGCAGGACGGTTGATCAATCAGTCGTCTCGAAGGCGACCGTCTGCTTTCAGTCTCGCTGCCCGGGACTCTGCGAAGGGCCTGACATTACGGTCAGGAGGCGAGCCAGTACGCCCCGTGGGGTGTGGGCGCTCTTGCGGATGTCCAGCTGGTAGGTGAGCACCTCGCCATCCTGCTCAACGAACTCCGCGTCGGCTTCCCTGAGCATCCTGCGCATGCGGCTGTTGCTGTCGAGGGTCTGAGCACGGAAGTGGGTAACCCCGTTCGCTCTGGCGATCGCTGAGAGACGACGCAGCAGGCGCTTACCGAGTCCCAGATGATGCAGGTCGTCGGCCACCGCGATTGCCGGTTCCGCGACCTTGTCGCTCTCGTCGCTGCGGTAGTAGCGGGCGACGCCGATGATCGGCGACTGGAGGCCATGCTCATCGATGAGGCGAGCACCGATGGCGACATGATTCTGCTGATCGGTAGCGAGCAGACCGGTGGCGATGAAGTCCGGCAGTTCGGGCATGGCAGAGAAAAAGCGCAGGTAGCGGGAGCGGGGTGACAATCCCTCGAAGCCGGCGACCAGATCCGCGCGGTCCGATGCATCGAGATAGTCGATTTCCACCCGGCGTCCGTCCGGGAGGTCGTACTCACAGGGGAGCGCAGCGCCTGATTGACTGGCCGCGGTGTCAGCGGTTTTCAGTCTGGTCGCGTTTTCGGCGGCCATTGCGGGATCCGTTCTGGTCGCTTTCCGGGATGCGATTTGAGGCTTTTCTCGGGTCTCTTTTCGGGTCTCTTTTCGGGTCTCTTTTCGGGTCTCTTTTCGGGTCATGGGGGGGAACGATCCTCAGAGAATTGTGCAATGCAGCATAGCAGGGCCCGGTTTCTGGCGACACCCGGAGGTAGCTTGCCAAAGGTGCCGGTGGACTTTGGCGCGCCTGGTGCGATGGGCGGGCCGGTTTTGAGATTGCTTTGACCTCCCCTCCGGCAGAGTGCCCCGATGAATCACCCGCAGCCGACGCGTTACAGGAAACCGAATCTGCCGAGCAAGGTTTGCGCGACCTGTGGGCGTCCGTTCAACTGGCGCAAGGGTTGGGCTGATGTCTGGGAAGAAGTGCGCTACTGCTCGAAACGCTGCCGCGGCGCCCGGGGAAGTGCGCTATGAGTTCCTGGTTTCCTACGCGGGCCGCGGGCCTGGCCCGTCTCGAGGACTTCCTGCCCCGGGCCGGTCGTGCCTATCGATCCGGCCGAAACTACGATTTCGGACCAGAGAACCGGAACAACGTTTCCGGTCTATCCCCCTATCTGCGGCATCGATTGCTCACCGAGGCTGAAGTGCTCGCTGCCGTCCTCGATCGACACGCCCGCTCATCGGCGGAAAAGTTCATCGACGAGGTGTGCTGGCGCAGCTACTGGAAGGGCTGGCTCGAGCAACGTCCCCTGGTCTGGCAGCACTATTGCGAGGAACGGGATGCTTCCCTTGCGGCGCTCGCAGCAGATGAGGCCCTCGAGGCCCGACATCTGGCCGCCACCCTGGGTAACACCGGGATCGATGCCTTTGACGCCTGGGCAGAGGAGCTCGTCGCCACCGGCTATCTACACAATCACGCCAGGATGTGGTTTGCGAGTATCTGGATCTTCACGCTCAAGCTGCCCTGGACCCTCGGCGCGGACTTCTTTTTACGGCACCTCCTCGACGGAGACCCGGCCAGCAATACTCTGTCCTGGCGCTGGGTCGCCGGTCTGCACACCCGCGGCAAAACCTACCTGGCCCGGGAAGACAACATCGCCCGATACACAGACGGACGCTTCCCGGCGACGCCGCAGCTCGCGGCCTTCGCCGATGCCCTGGAGGAGGCGGCGGACGTTCCGGCGCCCGCACTCAACCTGCCGCAGGAACTCGAGGCAGGGGCGCTGGCGTCGCTCGGGCCAGGCGGTGTGTTGCTCACGGAAGACGACCTTTCAACGGACAGTCTCATGCCCGTGCTGGAGGCTGCGACGGTCGCAGGTGTCAAAACACTGGAAGCCAGTCAGTACCGGGGCCACAGCGTGTCTCCCTTGGTCACGGAGTTTGTCGCTGCGGCCTGCAGCGATGCGTCGACGCGGGCGGCAATGCGCTTTGGCGTGCCTGACTCTGGGGTGAGCACTGAGCCCGAAACTGTGCTGCGCTGGGTCAGGGAGGCGGGGCTCCGCTGGCTGGTCGTGCCCTATGTCACGGTGGGTCCATTGCGCGATCGGCTCGACGGCCTGCACGAATCGCTGGCGGACCTCGACGTCCCCCTTTACGAGGTGGTCTCCGCCTATGACCGGGTCAGCTGGCCCCATTGCCGGCGTGGTTTTTTCGGGCTGAAGAAAAAAATCCCGGAAGTGCTGGCAGCAGTTGGAGTGACGCCACAGTCCTTCGAGGCAGCTTCTTGAAACCGGCTGAGCTGCTGCTCCATTTCGCTCCCTGGTCGAAGGTATCGGATGCGTGCCAACCGAACTTTCACGCGCTGCGCTGCAAAGGCAGCAATGCATAGACCTTCTTCACGTCGACCAATCCACCGCAGAAACGCGAAGTCGTGAAGGGATTGTCGCTCGCCAGCACCAGGCCGGTCTCCGTCACATCGCGCAGGCGTTTCACGATCACCGGGCCTTCACGCGTCTCAACGACGACGCGCATGCCAATGCGGAGTAGCGCTCGCGGAAAGCGGAGCGCCAGGACCAGCGAACCGTTCGGCAGTGTGGGCGCCATGCTGTTGCCGGCGATTCGAAAGCAGGCCAGCACCGGCTCAGACCTCCTCGAACACAGCCTGCGCGATCGTGAGCTTCGGCTCGTAGTCGACGCGCACGTGACGCACTGCTACGCCTTTGGTTTGCCAGAAGATCTCCGCAAAGCGATTGACCAGCGCGACGAGCTCGCGGCCGTGGTCCACGTTGAGCTCCTGCTTGGTGGCCGATGCGGTGCGCAGGATTTCGTGGGTGAGATCGTGCAGCTCAGGATGCGCTTCGAAGTGCGGGGCCTTGAAGTAGTCACCCCAGATCACCACGACCTCAGCCTTCACGGCAGCCGCATGCTCCTCTTTCTGCGCCACCAGCCTTGCGAGCTTCGCCTGCTTGGCCATGCTGTCGAGGGGCGTGAGCTCGGCGATCTGGTCGAGGAAGCGGGCGACGGAAAGCGCGGCGAGCTGAGCCGTTGTCGGATCGTAGATGCCGCAGGGAATGTCGCAATGGGCTTCGGCGACTCGGGGGCGGAAGAGGTTTCTGATCATCGGGGGCGGAACTCCTTTTCTGTGAGGATGAACAACGCTGACTGCGCTGGCACGGCTGCGGCCGGGCGTCGTTATCATGACCATGATCGCCGGCTCAGGTAAAACGAACGTTAAAGGTTGATCCAACCCCATGTATCAAAGAGCAGTAATGCACGCGACTGGAACGGGCTCATGAAGCTTCTCGTCGAAAAAGACGGCGGCCTCGACTGCCCGCTCGGCGGCTTTACCGTCGACCCGGTAAAGCCGGCGGACGTCGCTGTGATTACTCACGCCCATGCAGACCATGCACGCCCGGGCAGCGCGCTGTACCACTGCAGCCGGGAGGGGCTTGCCTACACTCGAGCGAGGGTTGGGGAAGCTGCGAAGCTCGTCGCCCATGATTGGGGCGAACCCTTTCAGCTCGGGGAAGCCAGAGTCTCGCTGCACCCGGCCGGCCACATCCGCGGCTCGGCTCAAGTGCGGGTAGAAATCGGCGGGCAGGTCTGGGTTGTCTCAGGGGACTATAAACGCCAGCCCGATCCCACCTGCACACCTTTCGAGGTTGTTCCCTGCGACGTGTTTATCACCGAGGCCACGTTCGCCTTGCCGGTGTATCGCTGGGATCCGCCGGAGCGCGTTGCCGAAGCTGTTCTCGGCTGGTGGGAAGGCAACCGGGCGTCAGGTCGGTGTTCCATGCTGTTCTGTTATGCGCTCGGCAAGGCACAACGTCTGTTGGCGGAGCTGCATGTGCGCTGCGACCGCCCGATCTACATCCATGGCGCCCTGGAAGCGCTGACCGAAGCTTACCGCCGGGATGGCGTGGCCCTGCCGGAAACGATCAACGCCACGCAGGCCACCCGCAAGGATGGCTTTGCTGGTGAACTGGTGCTCGCGCCCCCATCGGCAAGTCGCAGCACCTGGATGAAACGGTTCCGCAACGTCGAAACCGGTTTTGCCTCCGGCTGGATGCGCGTGCGTGGTATCCGCCGGGGCCGCGGCTGGGATCGCGGCTTTGTGCTGTCGGACCACGTTGACTGGCCCGGTATCGTCGAGACCGTACAGGCAACCGGCGCTCGCCAGGTGTTGGCGACCCATGGGCGCACAGACATGCTGGTTCGCTACCTTGTGGAGCAGGGCATTGATGCCCGGGCGCTCAGCACCGCCTACGGTGATGAGGACGACTGATGCGCCGCTTCGCCGAACTCTATGAGGCCCTCGATGCGAGCAACTCGACGAAAACGAAGACCGCGGCGATGGTTGCCTACTTTGCTGATGCTCCCGCGGAGGACGCCGCCTGGGCCGTGTTTTTTCTCTGTGGTGATCGTCTCCGGAGTCCCATCAGAAGTCGTGACATGAACGAATGGGCCGCGGCCCATGCAGGGGTCACGGACTGGATGTTCGATGCCTGCTACGACGCCGTTGGGGATAAGGCGGAAACCATCGCGCTCCTCGTGGATGCCGTGCCGAACCGGCGTGTAGAACACCCCTGGTCGCCCAGTCTCGCGGAAGCAGTGGCCTGGATCGAAGCACGACGCAAAGAAGCGCCGGAGGCGCAGCAGGCTGCCCTTGATGAGGCCTGGTCGCGCCTTGATACGCTGGAACTGTTTATCTTCAACAAGCTCATGACCGGCGCCTTGCGGGTGGGTGTCGCCAAGCGTCTGGTCGTTCGCGCCCTTGCCGAGTGGTCCGGTGTGGCTGCCCACGCCATCTTTCATCGCCTCATGGGTCACTGGACGCCAACGGCCGCGAACTTCAACGGGCTGTTCAGCAGCGATCTGAGCGATGCCGATGCCAGCCGGCCTTATCCCTATTTTCTCGCCTCACCCCTCGAGGCCGAGGCGGACACCCTGGGTGCAGCGGCAGACTGGTTCGCCGAGTGGAAATGGGACGGTATCCGCGGCCAGCTCGTTCGGCGACGTGGTGAAGCCTGGCTCTGGTCGCGTGGAGAGGAGCTCGTCTCAACGCAGTTTCCGGAGATCACCGCCGCGGCGGACGGTCTACCCGACGGTACGGTCCTCGACGGCGAAATTCTTGCCTGGGGCGACGATGCGCCGCTGCCTTTCGCGGACCTGCAGCGGCGTATCGGCCGCAAGCAGGTGGGACGGAAGCTGCTGGCGGACGTGCCCTGCCGCTTCATGGCCTATGATCTGCTGGAGTCTGAGGGCGAAGATCTCCGGTCGCGACCGCTGCGCGAACGCCGGGAAAGGCTGGAGTCCCTGCTCGGCGGGCGTGAGGCGTTCAGCTGCTCGCCGCTCGTTCCCTTTGCGGCCTGGCGGGAGCTTCTCGAGGCGCGGGGCTCGAGTCGCGCGCGTCGCGTGGAAGGATTGATGTTGAAGCGCGCCGCTTCCGCCTACGGCGTTGGCCGCGAGCGGGGTGACTGGTGGAAGTGGAAGATCGATCCGCTCGAAATAGATGCGGTGATGATTTACGCGCAGTCGGGTCATGGCCGGAGAGCCAGCCTGTACACGGATTACACCTTTGCAGTCTGGAACGAGCACGACACCCTGGTTCCCGTGGCGAAGGCCTACAGCGGTCTGGACAATGCAGAGATCCGCGAGCTGGACCGCTGGATACGGGCAAACACCATCGACAAGTTCGGTCCCGTTCGCGCGGTGGCGCCGGAGCAGGTGTTTCAGCTGCACTTCGAAAACGTCGCAGCGTCAAAGCGGCACAAGTCCGGCGTCGCCGTGCGTTTTCCGAGAATTGCGCGCTGGCGTAAGGACAAGCAGCCCGCCGATGCGGACACGCTGCAGGCGCTCAAGGCGCTGATCGACGGATCCGAACCTTAGGCAGTGATCAGCTGCGCGGCGTCAGCTCGAAGATCCACAGATAGCCGCTCGATACCGCTTCCGGTGGGAAAGGGGCGCCCCCGCCGTATTTCCGACCCAGCTCAGCGAGCACCGGCTCGAGCTCGGGCCCTTCGGTGATGCGGACCAGTTCACGGTCGTAGAGCTTGCCGTTGGCGCGAAGAATGATACGCCCGTCCTGCTCTGCCTCGATGGGCCACTTCTTCCAGATTTTTCCCCACCAGGTGGTCATGTACCCACTGGGAATGAACAGGCGCCCGTCGTGCACGGCAATCCAGGTGGTTCTCGACCGCGCCGGCTCCAGCGATTGAAACTCGACGGTGACGGTGTCCTTGAGTGCTTCCCAGCTGGGTTCTGGACCTTCGTAGCGCTCGCCACTCTGGAACGGGCCGCCGGCCATGATCTCCAGGGGGCCGTCAGCGAAGCGGGCGCCGATCAGGAGCGCGGTGAGTCCGACGGCGATGAGCACAACGAGGCCGAGCAGGCCTTTAAGCAGCAGTTTCATGCGGGTCTCCTACATCCCGGGGAGAGCGTACCGGTAGTGCGGCCTGCCATGCCAGTCCTGCGGCTTCTGTCGCTTCCCCACACGTGCTATCTATAGGCCATGGAACTTCTATTGATCCGGCATGGTTTGCCGAAACACGTGGAGACGGAAGACGGCACGCCAGCCGATCCACCGTTATCCGACATTGGCCGCACGCAGGCAGATCGTATGGCAACCTGGCTCCAGCAGGAGGCCATCGATCATCTCTACTCCAGTCCCATGGTGCGCGCCTTCGAAACCGCGCAGCCGCTGGCGCGGGCTCAGGGGCTCGACATCGAGCCCCGGGAAGGGGTCGTGGAGTTCGATCGAAAGTCCGATGCCTATGTGCCGGTCGAGAAGCTGAAAGAAATCGACTACGACCGCTGGCTGAAGATGATGAAAGGCGACCTGGACGTCGACTTCGATCAGTTCAGCAACACGGTCATCGAAACGCTCGAGACCATCGTCAACGATCATCCGGGCAAGCGCGTCGCCGTCACCTGCCACGGCGGTGTGATCAACGTCTGGACAGCGCACGTCATTGGTTTCTCGCCGCGCATGTTCTTCAATCCCGACTACACGAGCATCAACCGCTATCAGTGCGCGCGGAGCGGGGAGCGTACCGTGATCACGCTCAACGAAGCGGTGCATCTGCGGGAAGTGCAGGGCTGACGGTGGGTGCTCGTCGATGTGCGACGGGCAGCGATCGGACTGAGGAGAGTGGCATAGATGAAGTTCGGATCGTTGCGGTCGGCCGGTGAAGTAAAGCCGGGCTTCGAATCGGTGCAGAAGCTCTTTGAGCGCAACATGAGCATGCTGGCGGAAGAAAAAGCGCAGCTGTGCGTTTATGTGGGCGATGAAATGGTGGTGGATCTCTGGGCGGCTCCCGTTGACGACTCGGAGTTCGGACCGGATTCGCTGATCAACGTATTCAGCAGCGGAAAAAGCCTGGAAGCGATCGCCATCGCCTGGCTGGTTTCGGGTGGCTACCTGGACTACAGCAGCACGATTGCGTCCCTCTGGCCTGAGTTCGCGGTCAATGGCAAGGAAGAGCTCACCGTTGCCGAACTGATGCGTCACGAAGGCGGGATGGCGGCGTTTGATACCTCCCTGGCGCCGGAAGACCTCTCCACAGAAAACATCCGCAACAATCGGGTCGGGGCGGTGATCGAACAGCAGTCGCTCAAGTATCGCGATGTCGACGACGGCCGTCGCGAGTACCACGCGCTCACCCGGGGATGGATAGCCAACGAAGTGTTCCGCCGGGCTCACCCTGAAGGTCGGACCATCGGCGAGTTTCTCAGAACCGAACTCGACGCCGACGTGCATATCGGGGTCTCCGGGGCGGAGCGCCGTCGGACGGCGCCAGTGAAACAGATCGGCTTCGGCTATCACGTGAAGCAGAGTCTGCGACCAGCTTCGATCCGGGGGGTGGAGCACAGTTTTGTCGAACTGGGCCGGCGCGTGGCCAACGTGGTGCCATCGATCCGCAAGGGCACCCGGCGTGGCGCACCGCCACCGTTCGCCGGCCTGGATGCCGTCGACGCGTTCAACCTGGCGGAAGTTGCCGCCGGAGAAACCCCCTCAGCGAACGCCCACTGCAGCGCTCGAGGGCTCGCGAAAACTGCGGCCATGATGGCCAACGGCGGCGTCTGGGAGAATCGCAGTTTTCTGTCCCGGGAAGCGTGGCAGGCGGCGCACGCTGCGCCGGAGTTCAGAAAGATGGGCAGTCTGCCGACCACGTTCACCCAGGGTGGCCTGGCCACTTTCAATTCGCCAGGGCCTGACGCCTCGCCCATGGAGCGTGCGTTCAATCGGGGTCGCGAAGGGTTCTTCGGCTGGATGGGGCTCGGTGGATCACTGTTTCAGTGGCATCCGGAGCGGCGTATCGGCTTTGCCTTTGTGCCGACGGCGCTGCACACCCTCGATTTCATGAACGAGCGGGGAAAACGGTATCAGGCGGAAGTGCTGCGCGTGACCGGTTGATCGTCGTGCGTGTTCCCCAGGGCGCTGTGGAGCGGGTGCTGAGACCGGCATCACGCCGCGGATGCCCGGCATCGCGAAAACATTGAGATCTCTGCGACCATCCGGGAGACTGCCCTCGAACTTGCCAGGGATGGTTGCTCATGTCTCCGGATCTCGAACTCGAGAAGGTGCTTCGGGTGCTGGTCGAGCGTTTCGGACAGTCACGGACGCTGGGTGAGGTGCTCGCCACCACCTACGGCCTCCGCGCCTATCGGGAAGGGCGCGAACTGACCGTGGCCGACATATCCGCAAACACCGGAATCTCGAAGCAGAATCTGTCGCGCTGGCTGCGCGTGCACATCGAAACCGATCACGTGGTGACGGAGCCTCACGATAACGATGGCCGCATGCAGGCTCTGACGGTCACACAGCTCGAATATGCCTGTCGACACCTGCCTGCCGTTGCCGAGGTCTTCGACTGCGCCGTGGAGGCGCCAGTCGGGCAACGGATCAACAACGCGATTCGGCCCGACGACGCTTGAGCTCCGGCGCTGCAGCCGGGGCGAATGCTCAGGGATTCAGTGCGGGTAAGCCGTTCTGTGCCCCTCGCTCTCCTGCGGCAAGAAAAGCCTGCCGTGCCCCAGGCAATTCCCTGCGAAACGTTGATGCCTCGAAGGCTGCTGCAGCGCCTGACTCTGTGCCGTAGAGACCTTCGCTCAGCGCATCGACGGCTTCCAGCAGCCGGGGTGAACCACTCCGCAGCGCAAAGCGCCTGAGATCCATCCCCGGCTCCAGCCGTTCCAGCCAGCGGACCGCTGCTTCGTAAATGGGGCCGGGCTCGTCCGCATTGAGCGCCGCGTTGAGCGCCGCGAAGGCCCAGGCTTCCGATGCTTCATAGGCGCGCCTGGCGGCAGCCCGCTGTGTCTGCCGCGCTGTCATTGCCTGGCGCAACCTCGGCAGCGCCAGCCATGCGCCGGTGAGCAGCATCAGGAACGCGACGGCCCAGGGCCAGAGCGGCCGCGATGGCACCGGCGGTGTTTCAGTTGCCTCTGCAGGGGGGCCGGCCACCGTGACGAAGAGGGCGGGTACCTCGGTGACGACCACTTCCTCAGTCTTTGTGTTCCACCAGGCAAGACGGCGCCCTGGCACCTCGAATTCTCCGGGGCGGGATGGGATCAGGCTGATCCGCTCCTGGCGGCTGGCCGGGGGCCCATCGTCCAGCACGGGTTCGTCGGCGTAGCGCTTCACGCCTGATATAGCCATTTCGGGCGCGAGCTCCGGCAGGAACAGGGCCGGCATGCCATCGAGGCTTGCCTCGTAGTCGACGACCAGCGCTTCTCCCACCTGGAGCACTTCCGTGGTGCCGGACACGGTGCGTGTGAAGCGCAGTTCTGTACCGGCGAGGAATGGCTCGAGGTTGACCGCGCCCTCCGGCACCCGCGCTTCCAGCATGACCTCAGGGACCGGCACATCCGCCACGAAGGCTTCCTTACCGGGATTGGCCCAGGTGATGCGCAGCGTCCCGCCGCCAAGGCGATAGTCGGCGGCGAGGAGCGGATAGAACTGGTAGCTGCGGACGATACCGGACCAGGTCTCCCCGCCGATGCGTTCCGTGGTCGGATAGGAGCTGTCCGGCGGCAGGCGGGTGATGCCGTTCGGCACTTCGAAACTGGGATAAATCGGCGGGCTGGGCTGCCAGGTCGGTACCAGGAGGGTCAGGCGCATGCGCACGGACTCGCCGACGGTAATGCGGTTTTCCTCGAGGCTCAGGCGCACGATGGGCTGCGCGTCGGCAGCAATCACCTCGATGGCAGGCAGTATTGCGAACAGGCCGATGCAACGCAGGAATGCGGAGGACCATCTGCTCATTGCCGCGGCTCCTGAGTCGCCTCGAGCAGAAAGCGGGATCTGAGGAACTGCGCGGTTTCTGTATCGACCGTGCGCATCCACTTCTCAGCAGATTCCGCGGCCAGTGTGCTGCTGCGGTCAACCTGAACCTGTTCCCCGCGCTCGGTCGTGGCGTCGAAAACGGTCTCGTCGGCGCCGAGTTTTCCGCCGGTGCCGCTCTCCTCCCGGGCGCCTTCGATGTAGGCCTTCGTATAGCGGGCCAGGGCCAGGTTTTCGATGGCTTCCGTCCAGTCGGGTGCTTCCCGGACGGCTTGCTCGAAGCTCGAGATGGCGCCGCCATAGTCAAAGGCTTTCATGAGCGCATTGCCGCGGTTGAAGAAACCAACGGCGGTCGGTGACCGACCGAAGCTGGCGGCGGCGTCCTGGTACTGGCCCGCGCGATAGGCGGCGACTCCGCGCCAGCCATTGTCATCGAAACGCGCCGCGGCGGCCGCATAGTCCCGGGCCTGAAAGGCGCGCATGGCCTGTTGATCGTTGCTGAGCCAGAGGCCGAGGAAACTGCCCTCACGCTCGGCCAGAACAAACAGCGCCGCCGCCGCAATGACCGTCACGGCCAGGAGCTGCGTGCGCAGCGGCAGCGTTCGTGTCCGGGTGTCTGCAGCTTTGCCTCTGGTCGTGACGCTGGTCATGACGGCAAGGTCCAGCCGCGCCGGAACCAGAAGACACACAGCAAAGCCGCGGGCCAGAGCAGCCAGCCGCCGCGGTCTTCCCACTCCGCGCTCGGATCGTCGGCAAGGAGCAGCTGCGAACGCATGGCTCGAAGCAGTCGGGCCACGTCAGAGTCGTCGGGTTGCATGCGAACGATGGTCATGGCCGTAGCCCGCGCCATGCGGTCGAGCAGCGACCGATCGAGGGCCGTTTCGACCCGGCCGCCGTCCGCGTTCAAGGCCGGCGTGCCATCGGGGAGCAGGGCAACGCCGCCTTCCGGTGTGCCGATTACGAGGGCCTGCAAACCGGGCCGGCCGGGCTCGGCTTCGAAGGCCTGGATGGCCGCAACGTCGTCTGTCTCGAAGCCGTCGTTCACGAACAGGATGGTTCCGAGGGCGGCCTCGGCGCCGAGCAGTTCCACAGCCAGCGGCAGCACCCGGGCCGCGTCCGTGCCGGTGGTCGGCATGATGGCCGGATCCAGGCTCTCCAGGAGCGGTTTCAATACGGCCAGGTCGCTGCTCGGCGGCACCAGGATGTGCGCGCTACCGGCATAGGCGATGATCGCCGTTCGCGCACCGGTTCTTGCACGGATCAGATCGAGGACCTTGAAACGGGCGCGATCGAGGCGCGTGGGTGCCACGTCGTTGCTCCGCATGGAATCGGTTACCTCCATGGCAATCACCAGCGGCGCCCCCTCGGCGAACCAGGGGCTGACGGTGCGGCTGAAGGTGGGTCCCGCCGCCGCCAGAGCAAGCAGACAGAGCGTCAGCGCCAGGCTGTCGATGGGTTCGACTGAGCGCACGTTTTTCGGGCGTACCGTGAGCGCTTCTTTGAGGTGCGGTGCGATCCGGAGCTTCACCCCGTCAGCGTGTTTTTCTCTGCGGCGCAGCAGCCACCAGCACAGTCCAATCGCTGGCAGTGCGAGCAGCCAGAGCGGGCGTAGAAAGTGAAACAGCTCGAGGTTCATGCGGGCGCGTCCCGCCGCAACGTCAGCAGGGCGAGGCTGCAGTAGAGCATTGCCAGGAGCAGCGCAAAGGCGGCTGGCCAGACCACGAGGGAGCGTCGAGGGCGCCAGGACTCGGTGCGTACGTCGGCTGCGGTCGCTGCATCGATGGCACCATAGACGGCTGCCAGGGCGGCCTCGTCTTCGGCTCTCTGAAAGGTGCCGCCGGTACGCTCAGCGATGGCGTTGAGGGTTGCGAAGTCAACGCGATCTTCGCCACTGGCATCCTCGTCGCCGATGCCGATGGTGTGAATCTCCACGCCCCGCTGCGCGGCAATGTCCGATGCGTTGATGGGCGTCATGCGGCTCGCCGTATCATTGCCGTCGGTCAGCAGGATGAGTATCCGCTCGTCAACAGCACTCGACGCGAAGGCATGGAGCGACAGACCGATGGCGTCGCCCAGCGCCGTCCGCGGCCCCGCCATGCCTACCTGCATGAGTTTGACGAGTGCGTCTGCCGTGGTCAGATCCCGGGTGAAGGGCAGCTGCAGATAGGCGCGGTCTCCGAACACGATGAGGCCAATGCGATCGCTCTCCCGTTCGGCAACGAAACGGCTCACGACACGTTGCACGGCATCGAAGCGGGCGACCTGACTGCCGTCTTCTCCCGGAAAATCCCTCGTGTCCATGGAGCCGGACAGATCCACGGCGAGCATGATGTCACGCGCAGTTTCCGTGCGGACAATGGGCTCCCCGACCCAGCGCGGCTCCGCGAGGCCAACCACGAGGCTTGCCCAGATCGCCGTCAGGACCAGAGTCTGCCAGATGCTGCGGCTCAGGATTGCGGAACCCTGCCGCGGGTCGGCGCCGGCCGCTTCGATCAGCGTCTGAAAGAAGGGGACGCGCAGGGCCGTTGCCGTTTTGCGGCGCGGTGGTGCCAGCCACCAGATGAACAGCGGTAAGGGTAGGGCAAGCAGGGCCCAGGGTTGAGCGAGTTCAAGCACGATGGCGCCGAATCCAGCGACGTACCCCATCGGCGATTTCGGCGTTGGCCGCCGAATCCGCGAGGCCAGGATCGTAGGCGGCCGCAACGATCTTCGGTGCCGTCCGTTGCACGAGGGGATCCTGTCGCGTGACTTCGACCAGAAAGTCGCTCCAGGCTGAGCCATGGAGCGCTGCGACGCGCCGGCGCGGGTAGGCGGCCAGCGCCGTCTGTTTGAGAAGGATGGCCAGCTCTGCAACGGGCTGCGAAGATCCGGCCAGAATTTCATCGACACGGGCGAGGGCGATGCGGCGATAGCGGTTCCGCTGGTACCGGCGGCGCAGGGCCAGCGCGGAAAGCGCGAGAACGGCACTCAACCACACGGCGAGTAACCACCAGCCGCTTGTTACCGGCAGCCAGGAGATGGGATCCGGCTCGACGATATCGTGGAGACGCGCCAGCAGCTCCGGCAGGTTCAGTCCTTCATAGTCGTTCATCGGATACGTCGCTCCGGTGCTGCCGCGGCAAGCAGCGTGCGCAACTGTTCGAGGGTGTCGGCGCCGGCCGAGAGGGGCAGCAGCGACAGGTTGATGCGTCGCTGCCAGGCTTCGATGCGCTCGAGACGACCGGCAGAGACCGCATTCACCGCCTGAAGAACCTCCGGATCGCCGAAGTTGACGAGGGCCTGACGGGTACCGTCGCCCAGTACGGCTTCCGGCTGATTGGGCAGGGCCCGGGCCGAGGGATCGAAAACGAGGCCGAGGATGAGGTCGTTGTGGGCGGCGATTCCGCCCAGATGGCGTTCGGTGTGCTCGTCGATGCCGTCGAAGTCTGAAAGGATGATGACCATGTGATCGTGGTGGGCGAGGCGGCCCACGGCTTCCAGAACGCCGTTCAGGCTCCCCGCTCTGGCGTTGACTGGTTTGTCTGCCTGGAGGGAGCGGTTGGCGCGGCTGATGGCTTCGAGGAACGCGAAGACCGTTCGCTCGCTGCGCCGCGGTGCAAACTCGACGCGATCTTCCTCCGTGAAGACGATGCCGCCCACCCGGTCACCGGCATGCAGGATCCTGAAGGCGGCGAGGGCGGCAGCTTCTGCCGCTGTCACGGACTTCAGGTTGCGCACGCTGCCATAGAACATGCTCATGCGCTGGTCCACGACCAGCAGAGCGGGGCGATCACGTTCTTCCGTAAAGACGCGCACATGGGGTTTACCGGTGCGGGCCGTCGTCTTCCAGTCGATGGCGCGAACGTCGTCGCCTGGCAGGTAGTCACGCAGCTCTTCGAAGTTCAAGCCGCGCCCACGCAGTCGGGAATGGTGTCGACCATTCAGCGCGCTCCGGGACGGCTGCCGGGGCAGAAAGCTGAGCCCGGCGGCGGGGCCCCGGAGACTGCGCAGGTGCTCGAGCGACACATGAATCCGCGGGTCCAGCACCATGCGACCGTCAGGGCAGGGCGACCTGCTCGAGGAGCCGGTCGATGACCTGATCGGCCCGGACGCTGTCGCCCTGGGCCTCGTAGGAGAGCGTCAGCCGGTGCCGCAGCACGTCGTGGGCGATGGCGCGCACGTCTTCCGGATCCACGAAGCTGCGTCCGGCAAGCCAGGCGTGGGCACGGCTGCAGCGGTCCAGGGCCAGTGACGCCCGGGGGCTGCTGCCGACGTCAATCCAACGGTCGAGGTCGCCATCGAGCTTTGCAGGATCGCGCGTCGCCCAAACCAGATCCGCCATGTAGCGGAGCACGGCGGGCGTGGTCTGGATGGCGGCGATTTCCCTTCGCGCATCGAAAATCACCTGCTGTGGCACAGGAGCGGCTTTCGCAGCACGCGGCTCCTGCGACTGCCTTGCAGACTCTTCGCCGCGAACCAGTTCGATGATGGCGACTTCGTCTTCGACGGAGGGGTAGTCGATGTTCACGTGCATGAGGAAACGGTCGAGCTGTGCTTCCGGTAGCGGATAGGTGCCCTCCTGCTCGACCGGATTCTGCGTTGCCATGACCATGAACAGCTCGGGCATTCGGTGCGTGGTGCCCGCGACGGTGACCTGCCGTTCTTCCATGGCCTCGAGCATGGCGGACTGCACCTTGGCCGGCGCCCGGTTGATCTCATCGCCGAGCACGATGTTCGCGAAGATCGGCCCCGGCTCGAAACGGAACTCGCCGGTACCGTCTTTCTGGTAGAAAACTTCAGTGCCGGTAACGTCTGCCGGCAGCAGGTCCGGCGTGAACTGAATGCGGCTGAAGTCTGCTTCCACGTTCTTGGCCAGGGCTTTGATGGCCCGCGTTTTCGCCAGGCCCGGCAGCCCTTCCACGAGCAGGTTGCCGTTGGCGAGCAGGCCGATGACGATCCGCTCCACCACGGCAAGCTGGCCGACAATGGCTTCGTTCATGCGTTCGGTCAGGGTTCTGATGGCGTTGAGGGCACTCACGCCTCATTCCTTCGCATGGTAGACGGCGTCGATCTCATCGAAGTTCTCGAGGCCGAAGGCGCTGGCGAGCACGTCGAGGGTGCCGGGCCCAAGGTCCGGATGGGTCCAGGATCCGGCGGTGAGGCCACCGTCGACGACAAGCGCCTGACCGGTGATGAAGCTGGCTTCTTCGCTGGCGAGAAAACAGGCGGTGTTGGCAATGTCCTCCGGCTCGCCGGCGCGGGGAATGGGCTGCATCATCGCAAGGAGTGGCTTCACCGCTTCCGCATAGTCGAGGTTCCCCCCCAGGGCCAGCTGGCCGGCGAAGATCGGGGTGGCTGTGCCGCCCGGGCAGATGGCGTTGACGCGAATGTTGTGCTGGCCGAGCTCTGTGGCGACGCTGCGGGTCAGATTGATGACGGCGGCCTTTACGGCGCTGTAGACGTGGGGCCCGTAACCGGCGCCAGTGCCTGCCACGCTGGCCGTGGAGAGGATTACCCCGCTACCCTGTGCCTTCATGATCGGCGCGGCATGCTTCATGCCCATGACCACACCCTTCAACATGGCGTCTACGGTGCGCTGGTAAGGCTCACCCATGTCCGTCGCTTCGATGTCGCCGGAGACGCCGCCGAAGCCGGCATTGTTGAAGATGACGTCGAGACCGCCGAAGGCTTCCTGAGCCGTGGCCACCATCCGGGCGATATCCGCTTCATTGCAGACATCGACGCCGAGCGCGAGGGCTGAGTCGCCGAGTTCACCAGCGAGCTGTTCCGCTTTGTCGTCCTGAATGTCGGCGATCAGTACTCGGGCGCCTTCAGCAACAAACTTGCGCGCTGTTGCCGCGCCGATGCCGCTGCTGCCGCCGGTGATGATTGCCCGCTTGCCGTCGAGTCTGCCCACGTTCTCTCCCCTGAAATGAAGCCAAGGCTCGCGATACTACCTCGGCCGCCGGGGCAGGCGAAGCCGCAGGCCACAAGCCATAGGGTCATCGCCCGGGCGTCATGGTGCCTAAAGATTGTTCCGGATCCGCCGATAAATGGCCTGCCGATCCAGGGAGAGGCCCGTGACCCGAAGGACTGAATTACGTTCGGTGGACCCGAATCCACCGACTGGCGTGCAGATGCCGCGCTCCGAATTCCGGCGCATCGTCGATGCGCTGATTGATGGTGTCATCATCATCGACGCCCGCGGC
This sequence comes from Pseudomonadales bacterium, assembly GCA_965230005.1. GTDB lineage: Bacteria > Pseudomonadota > Gammaproteobacteria > Pseudomonadales > Azotimanducaceae > SZUA-309. The sequence continues at coordinate 1,539,249 of OZ245934.1, read as the reverse complement.
AGCATCATGCGCGCCAATCCCGCCGTCGAAGCGATTCTCGGTTACAGCGAAGAAGAACTCCTGGGCGAGAACGTCTCGCTCATCATGACCGACGAGGATCGGCACGCCCACGATGGTTATCTCGCCCGCTATGAGGAATCAGGTAACGCTCGGATCATAGGGATTGGCCGGGAAGTCAACGCGCGCCACAAGGATGGCACGCTCGTGCCGGTAGAGCTCTCCGTGACCCCCGCTTACATCAACGATCAGACCATGTACGTTGGCCTGTTAAGAGACATCACGGAGCGCCGGGAATACGAAGCGCGCTTCGAACTCAACAACCGGATCATGCGGGCGGTGAATCAGGCCCTCGGTAACGTGATCAACGAGGGCATGTCCACCCGCGAGGTCTTCGACTCGGCACTGGAAGATCTGCTCGACGTCACGCACAGCGAATACGGCTTCATCGGCGAGATCAAACACCGTGACGATCTGCCTTACTTGCAGACACACGCCATTACGAACATCGCCTGGAACCACGAAACCCGGAAGTTCTATCGGGAGAACGTGGCGAAAGGGCTCGAGTTCACAAATCTGAACACGCTCTTCGGGGTGACCATCCGCTCGGGGCAGCGGGTGGTGTCGAACGAACCGGCGGACGACCACCGTCGTGGGGGATTGCCGAAGGGGCATCCGCCGCTGAGGAGCTATCTGGGTGTGCCGATCTATTCCGGTTCGAAGCTGCTTGGTATGGCAGGCGTGGCAAATCGCAGAGGCGGCTACACGGAGGAGCTGGCCGAAGAGATCAAGCCACTGCTCAACGCCTTCGGCACGCTCATTGCCGCGCATCAGAACACGGTCAGCCGCATCAAGGCGGAAGAAACGCTGTTCAAAACGCAGCAGCAGCTCAAGCAGATGGCGACGAAAGATCCCGTCACGGGCATTTCGAACCGCTACATGATCGTCCAGGAGCTGGAAATGCACTACGAGCGAAGCCTGAAAGGCGACCCGTTGTCTGTGCTGTTCCTCGACGTCGATCACTTCAAACAGGTGAATGACAGCTACGGTCACGATGTGGGCGACAAGGTCCTGCGGCACATTGCGGGCATCATCGCGGGCGCGCTGCGTCCCTCGGATTCCGTCGGCCGTTATGGCGGCGAAGAGTTTCTCGTCGGCCTGCCCGGTTGCGGCACCATGGACGCCCTGCGCATTGCCGAGCGGATTCGTAAAGAGATCGAAGACACGCCATATCGCAGCGACGCAGTAAAAAAACTGGCGCTCTCCGCCAGCATCGGCGTTGCCGGGGTTTCCGAGCGGCCTCAGGATCTCGAGGAACTCATCCGCTTCAGCGACGAAGCCGTTTATGCGGCGAAGGAAAACGGCCGCAATCGCGTGGTGGTGTACGACCGCCGGGCCGGCTGACCGGAACGACGCCCAGCGCCTGCCGTCTGTTCAGTCACAGAGGCTGAGCGGTCCCCAATCGATGCTTTCCAGTCCCGCAAGGATGCCGCGTGCACGCTCGGCAACCTCGTCGGGCTGCGCAGCGCGCACGCGCAGCGCACGTTCGTCCGACGGGTCCTCAAGCATGGTCAGATCCCCCAGCTCCGTGTGTTTGAGCATGTGCCGGCGGACGGTTTCCAGTGGGGCGTTGGTTTTTCGGGCCAGGTCGCTGGCGGTGATCCCTTCGCCGGTTGTTGTCGCCTGCTGGATGAGCAGGGCGGTTTTGAAGCCCCGAAAGCGCATGGAGTGCTGATAGGCGCTGCCGTAGGGAGACAGCACCTCCATCAGGGTTTCGGTCGTCGCGCGGCTGAAGTGTCGTGGCGGATCCTCGGCCAGGTTCGGCGGCCGCAAGGCGTAAATTTCCGCTGCTACGGTCTTGTGTCGTTCGAGCATCTGCTCCGTATTGACGACGCGATACAGGCGCACGCGATCATCATGCGGATCCGGCTCGGCGACCAGCTCACCGCCCGCTTCGCGCTGATGCATGTGCCGGCGCACGCTTTCCAGCGGTGCGCCTGAGAAACGATGAACCTCGCTGACGGAGATCCCCTTACCGTAGAGCGTTTCCTGCAGGAGCAGTATGGCCGTCTGCACACCCCGAAGACTCACCGTGCCGGGGTAGGTTTCCAGATAGGGGTCCAGAATGCCGATCAGTCGATCGTATAGATCCATCTATGCCCTAGGCCTTTCTGCCCTTTGCCCTTTGCCCTTTGCCCTTTGCCCTTTGCCCTTTGCCCTTTGCCCTTTGCCCTTTGCCCTTTGCCCTTTGCCCATTGCGCTTTGTGCTTTGCGCTTTCGCCCTTCTGCCTTTCAGCATGACTGCCCAGCGTGTTTCCTTGCAGTATTTCAATATACACCCAATCTGGGATGTTCATTGTCGATGGTTAATGACGAATGGATGATCAGGGCGTCGCAGGGGAACAGGGGTCGCAGCGGAATGCTGATACTCACGCGGCGCGTAGGGGAAAAGCTGAGGATCGGCGACGATATCTCGGTCACGATCCTGGGCGTCAAAGGCACGCAGGTACGGATCGGCGTGCATGCACCGGAAAACGTCGCGGTGCATCGCGAGGAAATCTACGAGCGAATTCAGGCGCAGCAGGACCGACACGCGGCGCCGCGTGTGGAAGCTCTGTAGACGTGCGTTAGAGCCGTTTGAGATCGTCTGCCGGTCTCAACGGATCTCGAGGAATCTGCCTTCCTCGGGCGCTCCATTGACCGTACCCACCCGGGCCGCGGCGACGCCGCCCTTCGTGAGAGCCGACAGCATCGGTGCGGCGTCGCTTTCCGCCACCGCGAAGAGCAGTCCGCCGTTGGTCTGTGGATCGTAGTAGAGGGCCCGTTCGGTGGCGCTGAGGTCGGTGGCGAAGATCAGTTTGTCTCGTACCAGGGCTTCGTTGCTGTCATTCGAGCCCGTGCTCATTCCCCGCTCGTACATGGCCCGGGCACCGGCAAGGACCGGCAGTGCGTCGTGATCGAGAATGAAACGCAGGCCCGCGCCTTCGGCCATTTCCATGGCGTGCCCTGCGAGACCGAAGCCGGTGACGTCCGTGGCAGCGTGAATCGTGAAGTCGCGGGCGATCTCCGCCGCCTGGCGATTGAGGGTCTCGAGCACCGCCAGACAGTCGGCCATGGCCTGCGCCTCGACCCAGCCCTTGAGGTTTGCGTTGAGCAGCACGCCGCTGCCGACGGGCTTCGTGAGGATGAGGGCATCTCCCGCCCGCGCACCGGCGTTGGTCCAGACCGCATCGGGGTGCACGAGGCCGGTCACCGCCAGGCCGAACTTCGGCTCGGGGTCTTCGACGGTGTGGCCACCTGCGAGCACGGCACCCGCTTCGCGGATTTTGTCCTGGGCGCCGCGGATGATCCCCGCCAGGGTGCTGGCCGGTAGCTGCTTGGAGGGGAAAGCGACCAGATTCACGCAGGTGATCGGCCGCCCGCCCATGGCGTAGACATCGCTGATGGCGTTGGCCGCGGCGATGCGTCCGAAGGTCTCCGGATCGTCCGTGGGGGGAGTGATGAAATCGGCGGTCACGACCACGGCTTCCGTTTCCGACAGGCGATAGACGCCCGCATCGTCGTTGGTGTCGTAACCGACGATGAGGTTGTCGTCCGTTCCCGAAGGCAGGCTCTCAAGCAGCGCGTTCAACTCGACCGAGCTGATTTTCGCCGCTCAACCGCAGGTTCGGGATAGACCGGTCAGCGTTTTCTTCTTACCAAACACGAGTGTTTCCACGTTGCATAGCCGTCCGGACAACCTCTCGCGGTAGCGCTGAGGGGCCGATGACGGCAGGCTCGCAGTATAGGCGCGGGCTCCGGGCAGGTCAGCCTTCGGCAGAGACTGTGTCCGAGCGGGCTGACAACGGTATAGTTGCACGCTGTTCACCGCCCAACTGCCGAGGATCTGCCCCGCGGATGTCACGCTCTTTCACGTCTATCGCGACACTCACCGAAGTCATCGCCCGAACGCTCGAGTCCTATCAGATCGATTCCAAAGAACTCTTCGAGTCTCTGGAACTCCCGGCGGAGCCCTTCAAGAACCCGGATGCGCGCATCAGCAAAGACTCCATGGAGGAGATCTGGGAAGAATCCGTGCGGCTGACCAAGGATCCCTGCTTCGGCTTTGTCGTTGGCCGTAACTTCCACACCAGCAACCTGCATGCGGTGGGCTATTCCTGGCTGGCGAGTGCAACCCTGCGCGAAGCCATGGAACGGCTCGTACGCTACCAGCGGCTGCTGTCCACGGCGGCGGAAATGGACCTCATGGAAGACGGCGACGGCTTCCATCTGCAGATCGATCCTTCGCCGGGCATCGACTATGGCGACGATGCCGCGTTCACGGCGATCATCCAGATGTGCAGGGATCTGACGCACCCGGACTTCAAAGCGGTGAGCATCCATATGATGCGGCCGGAGCCGAATTGTGCCGTCGACCTGGCGCGCTTTTTTCAATGCCCGGTGGAATACAACGCCAGCCTGGACAAGATCACCTTCACGCCGGACAGCGTCGATGAGCAGCTCACGCGGCATAACCCGGCGCTGGCCCAGGCCAGCGAAGAGGTTGCCCGCGAGTACCTCGCGAATATGGACAAGAAGGATGTCGTGGCCCGGGCACGGGTGGCGATCATCGACCACCTGCCCGATGGCGAGCCCTCACGCCGGGAAGTGGCCAGTGAACTGGCCATGAGCGAGCGTACGCTGGCACGACGTCTTTCGGATAGGGACTACACCTTTTCCGCGCTCGTCGACGAGGTGCGGGGTCAGCTGGCGAAGGAGTATCTGCGACAGTCGCGCTTTTCGGTAACGGACGTGGCGTTTCTGCTCGGCTTCTCCGATCAGAGCAACTTCGCCCGTGCCTTCAAACGCTGGACCGATGAATCGCCGACGGAGTTTCGCACGCGCGCTCTGGACTGACGCTGCGGGTGTTAGCTCGGGCGCCCGCGGCGACGGACGCCTGCGGAGCGATCAGGCGAGTTGGCTCACCATGGCGGCGATGAAGAGGGTCAGGATAACCAGGGGCCACTCACTGACTTCGAAATGACTACGGATCTTTCTCATGATGGAACGCTCCTCTGTGGGCGACTTCATGCGTTTACTTTAGGGGGAAGCCGGTGCTGCAACCGGTCGACACAGTCCAGAAACCATGCTGCCGAGGCCGGCGGCAAACAGGAGTGGAATGTTGTCTAACTATCTGAAAATGATTGCTTTATTCGCCTTTTCGGCGTTGCTCCTGGGTGCCTGTCAGAGTAATAAGACACCCTACACACCGACAGCTGTCAAAAAGCCTGGCAATGGCAAAATCTACGTGTACTGGCCGAAACAGACCTGGGGCGAAAAGTCCGGGCAGAGGCCCGAGATTCGTCTCAATGGCGTGCCCGTGGGTTTACTGCGCTACAAGCACTATATCGAGCTCGAGCTCGGGGCCGGCACCTACGACCTGGCCCTGACCGGGGCCAGCGAGGCGGCGAAATGGGACGGACCAGAGCTGTCCTTCCCGGCGCGCGTCAAGGCGGGGGAGAACCTCTTCGTGCGCCTGCACGTGAAATACGATCAGGAAAGCAACCGGCTCCTGGAAGGCCGCATGAAGCATGCCATCAACTTTCTCCCCCGGGCGCCTGAACAGGCGCTCCTGGAGATGTACGGTCTGAAGCAGATCGAAGGCTAGGAGTCAGATTCTGAGGCCGGCTGCAGAGGTATAGCCTTCGGCCTCCAGACGCTGCACCTCTTCCGGGGCGAAGGGCACCGTCTCGATGAAGGCGGGCAGATCGTCCCGCTCGACGTCGTTTTCCGTCATCCAGGTTTCGCACATGCGCACATCGAGCAGCTCGTAGGCCGAGAGGCGCGCGGCGCGATCGATGAGCGGACGATTCTGTTCATAGCCGCGGCTCGTGAAGGAGTCCGCTTCGCTGCCGTGGAGGATGACGATCACCGGGTCGGTCATGGGAAGACCCTGCTCCAGGTAGCCTTCGAGGGTGGTCATGAGAGCTTCGAGATCCGCCCGGCCCTGCGGTGAGACCTCGAGGTAGCTTTTCCCATCCGCAACAGACGGCCCGGAAAACAGGACCAGGCCAAGCAGCGCGCCGACGCTCAGCGCGGTGCTAGCAGCGTGTTGGAGGGCGGCCACAATCATCGTCCGATCTTAACGTATACTCTCGGCCCTTCAAATTCGCGCGCACCCGCTCGCTCAGCGCCGTCGCACCGGGCCTGCCGCCGCACGTCGGGCGAGCACCCGTTTGGGATCAGAGGGGAAAACTTGGCTCGTCCACTCCACTACTATCTGGTTGGCACCGCCAGCTGGTTCATGGCTTACGGGATCCAGAGCGTCATGTTCGCCTGGCTCGTTACCATGGTCCTGCGCGAGACGCCGGAACGGGTGGGGCTGGCGCAGATGGCTCTGCTGCTGCCGGGCACGCTGCTCATCCTCATCGGCGGCAGCTACGCAGACCGCTTTGGCGGCCGTCAGGTGGTGGTGATCGCACAGAGCTTCGCGGTGCTGGTGACGGCGTATCTCCTGTTCGTGGTGGGAACGGACCGTCTCAGTTATCCGCTCATGGTCGGCTATGCGCTGCTCATGGGCCTCGCGCAGGCCTTCGTTACACCGGCTCGTGACGGCCTGCTGAACGAAGTGGCGGAAGGGCGGCTGCAGCGGACGGTCATGCTCACGAGCATCATGCAGTTCGGCCTGCAGATGATCGGCTTCCTCATCGCTTCCCTCTCTGATGCGGTGGGTCCTGAGCTGATTCTGGTGGTGCAGATGCTGGCATTGCTCACGGGGGTCATCGGCTTCCGGCGGATTCGCCTGCAGCGACCACAGGCGGCCCACAGTCCGCCGCGACTCTGGCACTCGGTGCTGGAGGGCGGCCGGACGGTCTTTGCCTCGTCTTCCATGCGCATGGTGATGATTCAGAACGTTGCCATGGCGCTCTTTTTCATGGGCTCCTACATCGTCACGATGCCGATCCTCGTGCGGGAGGTTTTTGCCGGGAGCGCGCAGGACCTGGCTTTCATGAACGGCGCCAACTCTCTCGGCCTGGTCCTGACCATCGTGCTGCTGCTGCGAGCCGGGGATGTGCGCCGTCAGGGTCGGGCCTTGATCCTGTCGCAGGCGATCGGGGCCGTGGTGTTGGCCGCTGCAGGCATCGCGCCGAGTTTTCCGCTCTGGGTATTCGCGCTTTTTGTCTGGGGTACCTGCGGCGGGATCGCCATGACCATGTCGCGGACGATCATGCAGGAGCAGGCACCGGAAGCGCAGCGCGGTCGGGTGATGAGCTTCTATTCCTTTTCCTTCATGGGGGCTGGTCCCATTGGAGCCGTCCTCTGTGGGGTGCTCGTGGAGAATTTCGGCCCGCAGCTGGCGCTCATGGTTGCGGCCGGCAGTATGTTTGCGATCATCCTTCTGGTCGGATTCGGTTCCCGGCTCTGGCGTCTGGAAGGGCATACGCATCAGGTTCTGAGCGAGGCCGAAAATGCCCTTTGAGCTAGCCGCGGACATCGGCGGCACCTTCACGGATGTGGTGCTGAGAGAGGGTGACCGGCAGACGGCCATCAAGGTGCTTACGACCTACGACGATCCCGCCAACGGGGTGATGCAGGGCATCGACGCAGTGCTTGCACGAGCGGGCTGCGAACCGGGCGAAGGCCGCATCATGCTGCACGGCACCACGCTCGCGACCAACGCGCTCATCGAACGGCGCGGCGCCGTCACGGCACTGCTCACCACGGCCGGTCACCGGGACGCGGTTGAGATGGCGCTCGAGAATCGTTTTGAGCAGTACGACCTGAACATCGACCGGCCCGCGCCTCTTGTTGGTCGGGCGCTGCGTCTGCCGGTGACGGAACGGCTGGATGCGAGGGGAGAAACGCTCACTGCCCTCGATGAGGCAAGCGTGACGCGCCTGATCCCGACGCTCGAAGGCGCCGGCGTCGAGAGCGTGGCCATCGGACTGCTCCATGCCTATGCAAACGGCGACCATGAGGCCAGGGTGCGGGAGTTGCTGCTCGATGCTCTGCCCGATCTCTCCATCAGCCTGTCGTCGGAGGTCTGTCCGGAGATTCGCGAATACGAGCGGCTGTCCACCACCTGCGCCAACGCCTACGTCAAACCGCTCATGGATGGTTATCTGGAGAGTCTCTCGGCGAAGTTTGCGGCGCGTGGTTTTCAATGCCCGATTCTGCTCATGACCTCCGGTGGCGGACTCACGACTCTGGGGGCGGCGCGGGAGTTCCCGATCCGTCTCGTTGAGTCCGGGCCGGCCGGTGGTGCCATCCTCGCCGCCGAAGTGGCCCGGGCGCACGGCGCGATGCGAACGCTGTCTTTCGACATGGGCGGGACCACCGCCAAACTCTGCGTGATCGACGACGGTGAACCGCTCTTGAGCCGCGCTTTCGAGGTGGACCGCAGTTATCGCTTCCGCAAAGGGAGCGGCCTTCCCGTTCGTATTCCCGTTATCGAAATGGTTGAGATCGGTGCCGGGGGCGGTTCTCTCGCGGCCGTTGATGCCCTCGGGCGGTTGACGGTGGGCCCGGAGAGCGCGGGCTCGGAACCTGGACCGGCCTGCTACGGGCGTGGCGGAGAAATACCCGCCGTGACCGATGCAGATGTGCTGCTGGGACGACTCAATCCCGAGGAATTTGCCGGTGGTTCACTGACCCTCGATGTGGCGGCCAGCGAACGCGCTTTCGCACCGCTTGCGGAAACGCTGCAGATGACGCCGGTAGACGCGGCGCATGGGGTCAGTGCGGTGGTGAACGAAAACATGGCGGCAGCCGCACGAGCACACCTTTCCGAATGGGGGCGCGGCACGGAACAACGCACGCTGATCGCTTTTGGCGGTGCAGCACCGCTGCACGCCTGCGCCCTCGCCACGGCGCTGAAGATCGAACGGATCATCGTGCCGGCGAATGCCGGTGTCGGCTCAGCGGTGGGTTTTCTGCTGGCGCCGGTTGGTTTCGAGGTCGTGCGCAGCCATTACATGACGCTCGAAACGCTGGCGCAGGAGACCGTGGCCAGCCTCATGGCCGAGATGCGGGCGGAAGCCGAGGCTGTGGTTGGTGAGGTCGTGGACCCGGCAAAACTCAGCGTTCGGCGCCGGGCCTTCATGCGTTATCTGGGCCAGGGTTACGAGATCGCCGTGGATCTCGATGGACTCGACGATGCGCTTGATGCCAACGTGCTGCGCCAGCGTTTCGAGGCCAACTATTCCGCACTGTATGGTCGAGTGATTCCCGGGCTCGACGTGGAAGTATTGAGCTGGACCCTGAACCTTGTGGAAACAGAGCCCCGCTATCGGCTACCGGCTGAGTCAACGGCGGTGCTTCGGGAGCGGGCGGCAGCGACGAGCACACGTCTTTATGATGTGGGTCTTCGGGAATGGGTGGATGCCGGTGCCTATGAACGCAGTGCGCTGGCGGTGGGTGATCGGATTGCGGGACCGGCCCTTGTTCGGGAAGCGCAGACAACGATAGTGGTGGCTGCCGCCTTCTCCGCCGTGGTCGCAGAAGGCGGCAGTCTGGTCCTCGAGCGGGACCGTCCTGTGCAGACGCAGGAGGAATCATCCGCATGAGCGCAAGCCTCGGACGTCTCGATCAACAGCTGTTCTGGGATCGGCTCCTCGCCATCGTCGAAGAGCAGGCACAAACGCTCATGCGCACGGCCTTCTCAACGGTGGTCCGGGAGGCGGGTGACCTCTCCGCCGGGGTCTTCGACCGGAGAGGCGCCATGCTGGCCCAGGCGGTGACCGGCACCCCCGGCCACGTGAACGCCATGGCGGCGTCCGTCGGCCGCTTTCTGGCAGCCTGTCCCCTCGAAACCCTCAATGCCGGGGATGTGCTGCTGACCAACGATCCCTGGGACGGCACCGGACACCTGAATGACTTTACGGTGGTGACGCCCATCTACCGGCAGGACCGCTGTGTGGCGCTTTTTGCCAGCACGAGCCACATCGCCGACGTGGGCGGGCGCGGCTTCGGTCCGGATGCGAATGACCTGTTCGAGGAAGGATTGCGCATACCCATCGGTCCTCTTTTTCGGGCAGGGGTGCGCGACGAGGTGCTCATGGGCCTCATCAAAGCCAACGTTCGCGATCCCATCACCGCCGAGGGGGACCTGCACTCGCTGACGGCCTGTAACGAAATGGGGGGGCGGGCACTCCTGGAGATGCTCGATGACTTCGGCCTCGACGACCTCGACGCCATCGGTGAGCACATCATCGAGACCTCGCGGCAGGCTATGGCCCGGGAGATTGCCTCTCTGCCGGATGGCGTTTTCGAGCACGCCATGACCATCGACGGCTACCGGGAGCCGGTAACGATTACCGCGCGACTCACCATCGAGGGAGAACGTCTGAGCGTCGATTTCGGCGGCAGCTCGAAGCGTTCCGCGGCCGGCATCAACGTTCCGCTCACCTACACGCAGGCCTACGCCTCCTTCGGCGTTCGCTGCCTTGTTGGCAACGAGGTGCCGAACAACGCCGGTTCTCTCGCTGCTGTAGAGGTTACGGCCCCGGAGGGCTCCATTCTCAACGCGCCCCGGCCGGCGGCCGTCTCCGCCAGGCACTCGGTGGGGCAGATGCTGCCGGACGTTGTCCTCGGCTGCCTGGCGCAGGTGTTGCCGGACGCCGTTCCGGCGGAAGGTGCTTCCTGCATCTGGAACCCCGTGTTCATGAGCGCACCCGGAGCCGCTGGCGGCAACAGCGTCGAAGAAAGCTTCGTGAGCAATCCGATCTTCAACGGTGGAACGGGTGCGCGCGCGGGTAAGGATGGCCTGTCCACCACGGCATTTCCTTCCGGGGTCCGCACGACTTCGACGGAAATCAACGAGGCAACGACACCGCTCGTTATCTGGAAGAAAGAATACCGACCCGATTCGGGCGGTCCCGGCCGTCAACGGGGCGGTCTCGGCCAGACCATCGAAGTCGGCCATCGTGAAGGGGCCCCCTTTGTGATCTCGAAGATGTTCGACCGCATCGACCACCCGGCCCGTGGCCGCTTCGGCGGCAGCCCCGGAGCGCCGGGAGCCGTCTATCTGAAAGAGGGTGATGCCCTGCCGGGGAAAGGTCGCGATCTGGTCGACGCCGGTGCTACGCTGGTGCTGGAAACGCCGGGAGGCGGGGGTATCGGGCCTGCCGGGGAGCGCAGCGAGGAGGCCGTCAGGGCAGATCTGGCGGCGGGGCTGGTTACCCCGGAGCGCCTCGAGGCCGACTACGGGCGCGGCAATTGAGGGCCCGGCTGCGTCAGGGCCGGGAGTTGCGTTTCCCGGCCGTTTCTGGAAAATAGCGCGCCCTGATGCGGGTATAGCTCAGCTGGTAGAGCGCAACCTTGCCAAGGTTGAGGCCACGAGTTCGAACCTCGTTACCCGCTCCAGTTTCTCCCTGGGGCCATCCCAGGCGATCAGAACGGCCCCCTTCGGGGCCGTTTTTTGTTGTTGCCTCAGCGGCTTTGATTTGCCCTGGAGCCCGCGGCCTCAGCGTGTCGCGGGGAACGGATCGATGAAGCGGATATTGTCCTGTGCCAGGCCGGCTTCGACGATTTCCAGACCGCCGGACTTCACCATCCACTCCAGGCGATGATCCCGATACTCCCGTTTGAAGAGTCCCTGAGCGACCGCTTCGCGGACGGCATCGAGGCTCACCGCTTCACTCTCGAAACTCACGGCCGCGGCGGCGGCCGCGCAGGCGGCAACGCTCTCGCGCTCGTTGACCCGCGCAAGCCAGCCGGCGAGAGCGGTTCCGGAAGCCGGCGCATGGCCGAAGCCGACGGCGCCGTTAACAAAAGGAACCACGGCCAGGTCTCCCCAGCCGAAGGCGTCGCCATTGAACCAGTCGGCGGCACCGAGAGCGGCATCAAGCCAGGCGTACCAGCCCGCCAGCTGCCTGCCGGCTTCCGCCTGCATGGCTTCCGCCAGGGCACCTTCAGCGCGCCCGAAGTAGGCGATTTCTCCGAGTCCCCAGGTGATGGCCTCGAAGTGCGTATCCATGGTTTCTTCCAGCGTACGCACGCGGGCACGCTCAGCGGCGCCAGCCGGCAGCAGTGCCGGTTCGGGCCATCGATCCTCGATGTACTCGAGGATGATGGTGGAGTCGAAGAGCGTCACGTCGCCGTCGAGCAGGGCAGGCACTTCTCCGCGGGGGCTCGCGCCGGCGAACTCGCCGCTCGTCGTGCCGCTGCCGATGGCATCGGGCATGCGTGCGTCGAAGGCCACGCCCTTTTCCATGAGCGCGATTTTCACCTTCTGACCGTAGGGGGAGAGGGGGTGGTCATAGACCACGACGTCGGTGCTCATGGTGGGTGCTGCCTGTCTTTGCTTCGAGGAGTCGGCTACCTTAGAGGTCGCTTTGAGGGGAGTGCAACCGCGCATGATGACAGGGGATCAGTATCGGGCCTCACTCGACGACGGTCGGGAGACCTACTTCGAAGGGCGCCTTGTGGACGACGTGGCAAAGGATCCCATGCTCGGGATCACCGTGGACTCGGCGGCTGCCGGCTACGATCGCTTCTTTGAGCCGGGTGACGACGCCATTGGCGCCTTCATGAAAGTGCCCGGGTCGGCGGCGGAATTGCGTGAACAGGTTGAGCTGCACGAAAGCGTGGATCTGCTCACCCACGTCACCTACGCCTCTATCATGACTCTGCTCACGGCGGCCGATCGCATCGAGTCAGAGCTGCCGGAGAATGCGGCCAGGATCAGGGCCTGGGTGAAGGATGCGCAGTTGCGCGATGTGCGGATCACCCAATGCATCACCGATTCGAAGGGTGACAGGAGCCGCCGGCCGGGCAACCAGGACGATCCGGATCAGTACGTGCGGGTTGTGGAGCGTCGGGAAGACGGCATCGTCATTCGTGGCGCCAAGCTGCACATTTCAGCGGCATCCATGGGTCATGAGCTCATGACCATCCCCACCAAGTCCATGAAGCCCGGTGAAGAGGATTACGCCGTCGCCTGCATGGTTCCGGTCAATGCGCCGGGTGTGAAGATCATCAACACGACCTATGCGCCAAGACATGAAGACACGCGTGACTTCCCGATCTCCAGCCGGCAGCACACCCCGGAAGGCTTCGTCATCTTCGACGACGTGTTCATCCCGTCGGAGCGGGTCTTTCTCGACGGCGTGCCGGGCTTTGCGGGTGTGTTTGCCCATTCGCTGGGACTCTGGGAGCGCCTTGGGGGCCTTGCAAGCATGGCGCGGAGCTACGATGCGCTCGTTGGCTTCGCGCAGCTGATTGCCGAAGCGAATGGCCTCGAACGCACGAGCCACATCAAGGAGAAGATCTCCGAGATGCTCATCAATGCGACCCTCATCCGCGCCACCCTCGAGGCGGCGATCGAGAACTGTCAGGTCACCTCCGACGGCGCGGCCTTCCCGGACGAACTCTTCACCAACGCCGGCAAGTACCACGGTGCAGCAAACTGGTCGCTCATGGTCCGGCATCTTCATGACATCGGTGGCGGCGCGATCCTGACCACACCGGGCATTGCGGATCTGGAGAACGAGTCGGTGGGCCATCTCGCGAGGAAGTACATGTCGACCATGCAGTCCGTGGATGGCCTCTATCGGGCGCGGCTGTTTCATGCCATTCGGGATTTAACGGCCGATGCCTATGGCGGCTGGAACGCCGTTACCAACATTCAGGCCGGTGGCGGGCTCTACGCCCAGCGCATTGTGTCGCGAGCTCACTACGACATGGATCGGGCCAAACGGATTGCCCTGGAGACGGCTCACATGGGCGATTATCTGGACGGCTGAAGGGTTCTTTCTCCCAGCCTTTCCCAGCGAAACGGAAGCCCTCAGCCGCTGGCTGCGTCCGCTTCAGCGAGCGCCTGATCGAGCTGCGCCTCGGCTTCCAGCTCCCGATCTTCGGCGGCCCGGTATTCGCCGAGCAGGGCCTCGAAGCGCGCCTCCAGCGTCTCCAGGTGAGCGATGGCGCTTTCGTCTTCGAGATCGCCGCCGTCACCAAAAAAGGCAGCCTCCTGATCGGCGAGCTCCGCAGCCAGGGTATCGAGCTGCGCCTCGAGCTCTGCCAGTGCAGAAACGGCCGACTCCCACTCGAATTCGGCCTGGATGACCTCGGCGCTGTGATACTCCGGTTCCAACTCGGCGTCGGCGAAAGCCGCCCGGTCGGCAGCTGGGGGGCCGTCGGCTTCCGCGGCCATGCCAGATGAGGTTGCCGCAACGGATCTGGAAGACCCGGCTGTGCTGCCGGCGGCGCTCACTGGCGCTGCCTGGCCGGCCCCGGCTGGCGCCTGGTCAGGCAGCGGGCGTTGATACCAGGCGATGCTGAGCACCGCAACGATGCCGGTAACGGCGCTGAGCCCTTCCATCCAGCGATTTCGTCTCATGAACGCACTCTAGGAAGGAAAAGCTGCAATTGCGTGAATCAACCTTCGCATGTCTCAGCGTAACCCCTCAACGCCTTCCTGACCTGGGCGGATGAGAAACATGGTGACGCTGGCGCGCACGTGGTCACCGGCTGCCGGCTGTACCTTCGAGATCATGTGAGGGTTCCCCGTTCGCATCACCACGAGCCGATTGGGCTTGGGCATGACGTAGTAGCCCATGGCCGCCTCCATGAGCGCTTCGTTCACTTCGCTGTTGTCCAGGTGTCCGGACAACGGCACGAGCCCTTTGCCCATGACCTCTTTGGGCGAAATCATGGACGGCCCCCGCTCCTCAGGGATCGCCAGGGCTGACGGGTGTGCAATAAAGAGTTCGCCGCCCCATTGGACGTTCCACTCCGGGTGGGCATAGTAGGTGCAGCTGCCGGTCACCACGGCTGGTGTGTCCCGGTGCCAGTAAAGGCTGGAGTTGCGTTCGTAGAGGCGGGGCGCGGCTGCAAGCGTTCGCCACTCTCTGCCTTCGCGTCCCACCAGAGTTTCGTAGACCTCGCCGATCTCGACAAAATGGTGCAGCAACAGATCGAGGCCCGTGCCGGTGGGGTGAGCGAAGGCGCCGGGGTTACTTTTGGCTACCTTCTCCGCAATCTCCCCGTAGTAAACGTCCGGTCCGCGCATGACGCGCCCGTCGTCGAGCCGCCATGCGCCATGCAACCCTCGCACGTCGTTGGGAAAGAAGGGAGCCACATGAAACCAGCGCCACAGTTGCTCGTGATGATCGGGACTCAGGAAGTCGTCGATCACCATGAACTGGTCACAGCTGAAAGCGACCTTCACTGGCTCGTTCTTTCGGAGGAGAAGTGCACGGCGTAGCCCCAGCTGTCGAGCCGATCCGGGATCGCGTTGAAGGCGATGGTCATACGTTGCGTGCCCTGGTTTTCAGGCACTTCATGGAGGAGGTAGCTGGGGTAGAGCACCATGTCTCCGGGTTCTGGTGGGGGTGCAACCCACTTGCTGCCACTGTAGGGGCCGACCTCGGCGCGGGGGTTGTCGTTACTGAAGACGAAATCGTGTCCCCCGAGGCTGCGGTGGAACACCGTACAGGCCGAAGGGTCGCATTCGGTCAGGTAGACGATCCCGGAGATGAAGCTGTTGGAGTGCGCGTGTACCGGCTGGTAGCCACCGGGGTCGAGGACGTTCGTCCAGAGCTCCTTGATCTGCCAGTTCAGGTCCTCCCCGAAGAGCGCGTTCCCGAACTGCTTGAGATAGGGCTGTATGAGGTCACAGAGCTCTCCGTAGGGCCCTTCGCCGCCACGGGGATCGACAATCTCCGTGTGCCGCAGGCGGTCGGACTTGAAGTTGGTTTGGGTGGTCTGACTGGACATGTCAGCGACTGCCGCCGCGCGCAGCGACTCCGGCAGGAGGCCCGAAATCCACATCAGCGGGACGGGAAACAGCCCCGTCATGTCAACGCGCGGCATAGCTCTGACTGTCAGTTGAAAGCGGGTCGCTGGGTGCGGCGAGCGTCGGTGCCCGCTTCGGCCAGCGAAACGAGAGCGTCGCCGTTCTCGTCGAGAAGCGCAAGGAGACGCCCGAGCTGTTGCCGGAGTTCCGGAAAACGAACCACACCATCGCGGTTTGCGTCTGCGTCCGTGAACAGTGGATTCTCATCACCCGACGCAAGGCGTCGGTGGAGCAGCTGGAACTCGTCTGGCGTCAGACCTCTCGATCTGTCCAGATCTGCCGGGAGCCAGACCTGGCCGATGTGCTCGTCGACTTCCGCATCGTCGATAAAGCCATCGAGTCCCGTGCACTGCAACCTCGGGAAAAGGTAGCCGATCATTGCCTGCGCCTCGGGTTTTGTGAGGCCGGTCGACTCCTCGCTGTCTGCGAGCGAAGGCGCGGGGAAGCTGAGCGCCAGAACCATCAGTGCCGGAAGCAATCCGAACGCAAAAACACCGGGAGGGCGGAGCCCCCCCGGCGTTGTACCGGCACCCTGATCGGGTGGTGGTACTGCTGGACTCATCCGGGACCGGGACTAGTCGTCGCCGGACCAGGCGTACCAGCCGCCCTTGCTCTTCCGATCCTCAACCTCGATGAAGATCGGGTTGGCGTAGAACCAGAGATCGGCCCAGGCCTGCAGGTCGTAGTCGACGTAGGGCTTACCGGTATCCGGATTCACAGGCAGATGCGGCGGGCACTGCGGATCGATGCAGGAAATGTTGTCCCGATCGTCGTCGCGCAGGGGGTTGCCGTCGAAATCCACCGCGTGCGGCGTCCCTGGAGGCAGATTGCCACCGCGGGCGCGGACATAGCTGTCGTGCCTTGCGCGGAAGCTCCAGCTCATACGCTTGATCTCGCCTTTGCCGTAGTCGTAGGGCGTGAACTGCCGAACGATTCTGGTGGACTCCGGTGCGAGCGGATTGAAGTACTCGTCGTTCAGGTTGCCATGGGCATCCCGAACCGGTACCGGCTCCGTCACCTTGCCTGCGATGAACTCAACGTGTTGGACGCTGGGTTCGTCCAGAGGCTGATGTTTACCGAGTTGCGCAATCATCGGGTTGTTGAAGGCGTAGGGGCTCAGACTCTTACCCCTTGGATCACGGATGGTCATGGTCACGCGAACGCGTTGCCCCTTCCGGACCTTCAGCGTTTCGCCCATGGTGGCACAGCGGTTACCGGCACAGGCGGTGAACTTCATGGCATCGATGAGCTGGCCCATGACCACGAACACGTTACCGCGGCGCAGACCGTCGACGATGTCCTGAGCAGGATTGTCAGGGTTGTTGTCGATGACCTTGACGTAGTTGTCCTGGAACTCACCCGGCCAGAAATCATTGGTCGACTCGACGTCCAGAGGGCCGAAGGCACCGCGGTTGTGCCAGTCGGAAGAGCCGAAGAACCAGAAGCGGCGACCCTCTGAGAGCATCGCATCCCACATGGTGCGCACGCCGGGTCGGCCGATCACCACCTTGTTCCGGTCGTTGGCACACTCTACGGGTCGCAGGCCCAGGGGTTGGCATTCGACAGCGCTGGACGTCTCGATCGGATTACCGTCGAAGTCCTCGCCAGGTCGGCTGACCTCTGCCCCCGCATAGGCACCGGTGCCACCGAAGGTGAACATCCCGGCCGTAACGCGGCTGCCACTGGCGCGATAGCCGCCGCGGTCCGGCTGAGCCTGGTGACCGGGTTGAGACTCGAAGCCGAAGGAGACTTCCGGGGCCACCGTGTGCATGTCGCGCATGTGCTCGATGTTCCAGCCCTTGTTCTGGCCCGGGAAGAAACCGCCCTGCCGCTCCAGGTGGGCCTGCACGTGGAAACCTTCGTTCGGGTAGTTCTCCTGCATCCAGAGCATGGAGGCCGTCGCCTTCACGTGGTCGCCCGTGTCGTCTGTGTTGATCCCGGTAGTCGGGTCCAGGGTGCCGTTGTAATCGGCAGGACCTTCATCGGGGCGATCGGCGAAGAGTGTCTTCAACGCTTCGTTGCCGCTGGCTGACACTTCGCAGGTCCACCCCTGGCCGGCGCCCTGGGAGTCGTCGTCCGAGTTTCTCGCGAAGCAGTATTCATACTGCGCCAGAGCGTCGGCATTCGGCTCGTCTTCGTATTGACCGCGAATGAGCGAGTTGGAGCTGTGCTCGTGACCGGGAACTACCCATTCCAGGCCCAGGAAAGCCACTTTGTCCTCGTTGCCCGGGAACTCGCGTTCATCGACGATCGGATCCAGGTTGTATTCCTGGAGCGACTGCCAGCGCCACATGCGTTGGACCACATCGCCGCTGATCAGCGTCTGCGTGCCGATGTTGTTACCTTTGATTTCCACGCCGTTGGTGGTCCAGTAGTGACCGGTCAGCCCGCGGCCGTCGCCAACGCCGGATGTCGTGGAGCCTTCCGGCGGCATCATGGTGGGTGCCCGGCCTTTGAGCTGATCGACGTCACCGTTCTGCGGACCGGCGACACCACGATCCTGAGCCATGGTCAGAAAGTCGTCGACACGGCAGTCACGGGTGCCGCTGCCGGAATGACCCACGTGGATAAACCAGTCGTGGAAGGTCAACGATTTGCGGGTCAGTGTGCGTACGGACGTCGAGCCGTCCGAGCAGGTTGTGTGGTTGTGGAAGTCGCCGCTGCGGTAGTCGCCAAAGCGCTCTTTTTTACCTGATTTTCCCCAGCGTTTGTAGTCGTCCCAGTAGTCGTTGGCCTGGGCGGCGACAGGCGCTGCGACCGTCGTGGCGGCGATGGCTGCGGACAGCACATTGCGTTTGAAATCCTTCAATTCCATTCGTCCCCCGGAGTGCGTTGCGTTTCAAAGAACCAATCAATCGCCTCCCTGGGGGTACTGTCACCCAGAGAGCATCCGGAGACGCTACCCACCGTAAATGACCGCTGAATGACCGAATGATGATAACAAGCAAACAAACGGTCTTATGATTGCGTCCAACCGACATGAAAGCTTCATCGAGCTGTCATGCGTCTGGAGTTCACTGGGAGGCGACTGCAGGGGGACGCAGGCATCTTTACTTCAATCCCGGCTGCGCTCAGAACGGTTCTGACGCAACCACTGTTCCAGTTCATGCTGCTCGGCGGCGCGGTTTTTCTCGTCGATCGTCTGGCTGTCGGCCGGGAGGACGATCCTCTGCGGATTGTCATTGACGATGCGAAATACGCAGAGATTGCCGGTATCTACGAAGATAACCAGGGTAGGCCGCCAGAGGCTGAGGAGATGAAGAACCTCGTCATCAAATGGGCTCAGAACGAGGTGCTGTATCGGGAAGCCCGACTCATGGAGCTTGATAAGGGCGATGAGATGATTCGCCAGCGGTTGATCCTCAAGCTCCGTAACGTGCTCTTCAATCGTGTAGTGACCGAGGCCCCGACGGAAGAAGCCCTCAGACAGTGGTTCGAGCTCAACCGTGCCGACTATGACCGGCCGGTCAGCTACGACTTCCAGCAGTTCCGGGTCGGCGACGCATCTTCCCGGGACTCGGCTGAGAGCGTCGCGGCGTCCCTGGGCGCCGGGACGCCGGGCTCCGAATGGGTCGATGCCGTTCGTCAGTATCGGAATCGGCCTGCGGATAATCTGGCTGCGTTGTTCGAAGCGGAGTACGTGGCCGCTCTGCTTGCCTCTCCACAGGGCGAGTGGATCGCGGCGCAATCGACGGCGGGGAACTGGCATGTGGCCCGCATCGTCGCAGAGAATCCCGGTGAACCGGCTGAGTTCGAGGAGGTGCGAGGCCGGATCGGTGAGGATTTCAAGGCAACGGCTGCCCAGTACGAGCTTGCGGTAGCACTCGAAGCGATCAGCGATCGCTATGACATCCGCCTCCTGATGAGCGAGCCCCCACCTGGCTGGGTGGACGATGACCTGGCTGAGGCGCAGCGACTGGCGCAGCGGAACGCACCTTGAAACTGCGTGCGAGCCTGCTGCTGATTCTCACGCTGCTGCAGCTGGCGCTGGGCTCGCAGGCCCGCGCTCACGAAACACCCATCGCGCTTCTGGAACTGCGGGAGACGCAGCCGGGCACCTACCTCGTTCACTGGACCTACTCTTCGTCCGTCAACATGCAGCCGCCGACCGCGGTTTATCCCGCGCATTGCGAATTCCAGGAGCGACGGCTCGAGTGTGGAGAACAGGGGCTCGTCGGGAAGCTGAGTCTGGAACGCCTCGGTTTATCCTATTCGGCTGCCGTGATCCGGATTACTGAGCGTGATTCGCCCGCCCGGAGTTTTACGCTGACCGGCGCAGAGCCTTCCGTGACGCTGACGCCTGATGGCAAGCTACCTCTGTCTCAGGTTATTGCTTCCTACCTGCCTCTGGGCTTTGAACACATTCTCCTCGGTGTGGACCACCTGCTGTTTGTGCTCGGATTGATGATGCTGGTGACAGGTGTCGGTCCGCTGGTAAAGACGATCACCGCCTTCACGGTCGCTCACAGCCTGACGTTAGCGGCCGCGACGCTCGGTTGGGTGGGGGTACCGGAGGCGCCGGTCAATGCGGCAATCGCGCTCAGCATTGTGGTTGTCGCCGTGGAAATCGTGCGCGAGCGGCGGGGGATACCCAGCTTCACCCGCCGTTGTCCCTGGGCCGTCGCCTTTGGCTTCGGGCTGCTGCACGGTTTCGGCTTTGCCACGGCACTCATGGACATCGGGTTACCGGCAGAGAACGTGCCTGCCGCACTGCTCTTCTTCAATGTCGGTGTGGAACTCGGGCAGCTGGCCTTCGTACTCATGGTGCTGGGTCTGGTCTGGTCTCATCGACGTTTGGAGGCGGAGCCGCCGCGCTGGTCGGAGACTGCCGCCATCTACGCCATGGGCACGGTAGCCAGCTTCTGGTTCATCACCCGCTTTGTCGACATCGTCGCACCGCCGCAGGTACTTTGAAGATGGCTAGGGCGCCAATTCAGGCCGGAATGAACGCTTTGCAGCGCGGGCTTGGCGCCGTGCTCCTCATGCTGGTTGCCGCAGAGAGTCACGCGCATGCTGAAACCGGTGTGGCCGGAGGGTTGCTGAGTGGCCTGCTGCATCCGATCTATGGCCTCGATCATCTCGTTGCCATGGTCGCCGTCGGGCTCTGGGGCGCTCAGCTCGGGCGCCCGGCAATCTGGATTCTGCCGATCACCTTTCCGCTCGTGATGGCGTTCGGAGCGCTACTCGGCGTTGCCGGCGTGCCGCTGCCGTCCGTCGAAGTCGGCATTGCGCTATCGGCGCTGGTCCTTGGGGCGTTGGTGGCGATGGCGGTCAAACCGCCGCTGTCGGTGGCCGCGGTTGTTGTGGCGTTGTTTGCGATCTGGCACGGCTACGCGCACGGCACGGAACTGCCTTCAGCGGTCAATCCCCTGGCATACGGGATTGGTTTCGTGGTCTCCACGGGGCTGCTGCACCTGTGTGGCATCCTGCTCGGCGTGCTGATTCGCTGGCCGGGCGGTGCGGTGGCCGTACGTACCTGCGGCGGCGCGATTGCGGCGATGGGGCTCTATTTCCTGGGTGCGTCCATGGGCGCTCTGTCGTGAAAGCGCTGCTGCTTCTGTTGGCGCTCTTTGCCGCGCCGGATGCGTCGGCGCATCTGGTCAGCACCCGCTTTGGCGAGCTCTACAGTGGCATGCTGCATCCGATTACCACGCTGCAACACCTGGTGCCCTGGCTGGCTCTGGGGCTGCTTGGCGGGCTGCAGCCGATTGAAAGCAGCCGTCTGGGACTGCTCGTCTTCCCGGTGGCTGTGCTCCTCGGGCTCGGGCTGCAGTCGGTGCTGCCCGCGCTCCCCTTCGTGGCTGCCATCAACCTTGCGGGTTTCGTCGTCCTCGGCCTGCTCATAGCCTTCCGGATACCGCTGCCTGGAAACACCTTTGCCTGGCTGGCGGTGCTCGTGGGACTGACGCACGGCTATGCCAACGCGAGCCCCGATCTCACCGGCTATGGCAGCCTGCTCTATGCGCTCGGGGTTGGCATTGTTGCCTATATGACGCTGGCACTCGTGACGGGTCCCGCGCAGGCGCTCAGTGAGCGGGATGGCTGGGGACCGGTAGCTATCCGGGCTGCAGGCAGCTGGATCGCGGCGGCGGGCATGATGTACGCCGGATTTCTGCTGCTCCTGGCGTAGTGGGGCGGAGCAGGCGCGAATGACCGCCGAACGCTCGGAGCCCCTGGTTGCTGCGGGAGTCGTCGCCGAGGTGCGGCGCAGTTTCCTGGTTCCGTCTACGCTGCTGTTGCCCGTGGTTGTATTCGCTTCCGGCTTTGCGGGCCTCGGCTACGAACTGATCTGGACCCGGATGCTCGCCGTCGCGCTCGGTCATGAGATTCCAGCAACGCTGGCGGTACTCGCAGCTTTCTTTTCCGGATTGGGCCTGGGGGCCTTCGCTTTCGGCCGTCGTATTCTGCGATCGTCCCGTCCGGGACGCTGGTATGCCGCGCTGGAACTGGTCATTGCCTGCTGGGCGCTCTGCCTGATCGCCCTGATTCCACAGGTGCAGTCGGTGCTGCCTGGCTTGATCGGCGTGACGCCGTCACCGGCGCGGCAATGGATTCTCGCCTTTGCTGCGACGTTCTGCGTATTGCTGCCAGCGACCGTGGCGATGGGGGCAACACTACCCGCCCTGGAGCGGGTCGCCGTTCGATGCCTGGGGTTGAGCCGGCAGGTAGGCGCTGTTTATGCATTGAATACCGCCGGTGCCGTGGCCGGTATCGTGCTCACGACCTTCTGGCTTGCCCCTGCCATCGGTTTTTCGAGCACGCTGCTGCTCTGTGCTGGCGTGAATCTGGCGTGTGCTCTCTCCATGCGCTGGCTCGCGTGGCCCACAGCCGCCCCCGCGATACCGGCACCAGTTGCGGAATCCGGTGAGCAGACGCCGAGGTGGGCGCTGATCACCCTGTTTACCACCGGCCTGCTCGGCATCTCCTACGAGGTGCTCGTCATCAGGGTGCTGAGCGAAGTGCTCGAAGACACGGTGTATTCCTTTGCCGTCGTGCTTGCGGTCTATCTTCTCGGATCGTCTCTCGGCGCGGCTCTCTATCAACGCTGGCTGCGTCATCGGAGTAACGGGCAGACGCTTAACCGGCTTCTTGCTGTGACGGCGCTGTGTACGACGCTCGGTGTTGTGGTGCTGTTCGCGGCTGAGTGGACTCACGACGCTCTGCTGAGACTCTTCACGGCCGGCTCCAGCGCTGGCATGGCAGCGGAGCTGGTGCTGGCAGCCAGCGTGTTTCTTCTTCCAGCCGCGGCGATGGGCGCACTCTTCAGTCATCTGGCGCAGAGCCTCAGCGAAACGGAAGGGCTCGGGCGGGCTCTGGCGTTTAACACGCTCGGCGCTGCTCTCGCACCGGTTGTCGCAGGCGTAGTGCTGTTCCCGCTGGTTGGCGCGACGTGGGCGTTGCTCCTGGTGCCTTTGGGTTACCTGCTGCTGCAACGGCAGATGACAGGGCCTGGCAGGGTCCTCTTCCTGTTTGCGGCGATCCTGGCCATTACCGTGCTGCCGCCGCTGCGCTTCGTCAGCCTGCCGCCCGGTGGTGCGCTGCTGGAATACCGTGGTGGTGTCATGGCCTCGCTGGCTGTTGTGGAAGATGCGTCGGGGCATCGACTTCTGAAGGTCAACAACCATTTTGCCATGGGCAGCACTTCCTCGGGATTTGCGGATCATCGACAAACCCACTTGCCGCTGTTGTTCCATCCTGATCCCAGGGAGGCGTTGTTCCTCGGGATCGGCACGGGTATGTCCGTCAACGCTGCACAACACCATCAGGGTCTGCAGACGACCGCGGTGGAGCTGCTGCCCGAGGCGCTCGACCTGCTCGAGTTCTTCGGCACCGATCCGATGCAGAACGATTGGATCCAGGCACCGAGGCTGGTCACGTCCGATGCCCGGCGTTTCGTCGTTGCAACGCATCAGACCTTCGACGTCGTCATTGCAGACCTGTTTCACCCTGCCAGAGACGGTGCAGGATCGCTCTATACCCACGAGCACTTCCTCGCCATACGTGAGCGACTCGCGGAAGGCGGTCTGTTCTGCCAGTGGTTGCCACTGTTTCAGATGGACCTGGAAACCCTGCGCACGGTGGCCCGGACCTTTATCACGGTTTTCCCTGAAGTTCAGGTGCATGTGCCGCACTTCAGCCTGCAGCAGCCAATCATCGGTTTCGTTGGCTCCAGACAGCCTCTCGAGTTTCGCAGCGACTGGCTCTACGAAAGAGTTCAGAGCCGGCGCCTGCAGACTGAACTGGTGAATCTGCGGATGAACTCCGAGTTTGCGTTTCTCGGCGGTTATCTTGGAAATCGAGATGCCCTGGCAGCCTTTGCGGGCGCGGGCAGCCTCAACAGCGATGATCGCCCGCTGGTCACTTACCAGGCGCCGCACTTCGCCTATGCACTTGCAGAAGATCAGGCTGGACACGGACAGCGCCTGGTGGAGGTGGTCCGGGCACTTGCCGGCGACCGTGGCCAGCCGCTAGCGCCGGTAGAGCGCGCCTCGGAGTTCGCCCGGCGCATGGAAGCCTATTGGATGGCGAGAGACGACTACCTCCAGGCGGGCCTGGGCGTCGATCCCTGGGATGACCTGCCGACGATGCTGGCGAAAACGCGGGACCCGCTGCTGGCCGTGGTGCGGAAGAGCCCGGACTTCACACCGGCTTACGTGCCCCTGCTTTCCATGGCAGAAGCGCTCGCTCAGGAAGCGCCGGAAGAAGCCATCGCGCTGCTGCGCGCGCTGAATGCAGCCGCGCCGGAACGGCCGGAAGCGCTGGCGCTGCTCGAGGTGCTGAAACGTGGCTGACATACCCCTCACTGCCGAACAGGATCCAACGCCTGCTGATGGCGCATCTGAAGATTCAGAGGCCGCATACGGCGGCAGGCTGGCAATGGTCTCAGCTTTCGCGACGCCGCTGTGCAACCATCGATGGGAAGACAGTGCGGCGCTGAACGCCGAATTGGAACAACTGATCCTGCGCGAGGAAGCGAAGGGCGCGGGTCTCGCGCGGAGCAACGTGGGTGGCTGGCACTCGAATACGGAATTCCTCGCCCTGAACGAGGCCGCCGTGGGTGTGTTGCGTGGTCGTATCGATGGTTACCTGCGAACGCTTTGTGCAGCAGTGGCGCGTGATCGGGAAGATCCGGCAGCGTGCCGCTTTACCCTCGAAGGATGGGCGAACGTCCTCCGCGACGGCCAGTACCACAGCCTGCACAGTCACCCGAATGCGGCCTGGTCAGGCGTCTACTACGTCACCGCGAACGGTCACGCCGACGCCGCCCATCCCTTCAGCGGTAAACTCGAGCTGGTGGATCCGCGGCCCGGGGCAGGGCTCAGCTACTCGGAAGGGACCAATCTCTACGGTCGGTTTCTGCTCGATCCCGTTCCCGGTCAGATGCTCGTGTTTCCCGGCTGGCTCCAGCACTTCGTGCATCCCTACCAGGGTGGTGGCACTCGAATCACCGTCGCCTTTAACGCGACCATGCTCTGAGGCCGGCTAATCCCGGGAAAAACCGATTCGGTAGCCGAGACTATCGAGACGCTCCGGCGCGGCGTTGAACGCCAGGGTGATGCGCATGGCACCTTCGTTTGGTGGCACCCCGTGCAGCAGATAGCTCGGGTACAACACGAGGTCGCCGGCTTCCAGCTCCTGCGCCATCCAGCTGTCGCTGCTGTAGTGGCCCATGGGAACATCGTTGCGGAAGATGAACTCGCCGCCGCCACTAACCTTCCGGAACATCGTCCCGTTCGCCGGGTGGGGGCGGGTGACATAGACGATGCCTGAGATGAAGCTGTTGGCGTGTGTATGCAGGAACTGGCTGCCACCGGGCTGCAGCACGTTCATCCACATCTCCTTGATGAACCAGTCGAGGGGCTCGGCGAAGAGGACCTCTCCGAACTTCCGAACGGGATCCATGAGGCGACCACTCAGCTCGCTGCAGGCAGCATCCTCACCAGGGTTGATCATCTCTGTGTGGGAGAGCAGATCCGTGGCGGAATTGTCGCTGCGAACGGTGGCTTCCGCTCGGGACCGCAAGGCGTCCAGGAGGGGTGCGTCGACGAAACCCCTGAGCTTCATGAGGGGCGTTGGAAACAAGCCGATGAGTTCGATGAGGCACCTGCTGAGGAGTCGCGGAAACTCTCACGCTACCGACCGATTGTGACTGATTCGTTATCGGCCGCGTCATCCCCAGCAGGATCGCTCCGGCGCCAGGGCGGCTGCTACTGCCGGGCCCAGGCCAGCTGCAGCTGCTGACGCAGCATCTCGAGCAAGGCAGCCACGAGCGTCGGCAGCATGAAGGCGCTTGCGGCGGCGGCGTAGACGAGTTCAGGCTCCGCGGTCAGCGTGACCGTGAGTCCCGCCGCCGAGAGCAGCGAGAGGATGGAGGCGATGCCGAGGCGGGAACGGCGCGGCAGATGGACCCGGGCAAAGATCCATTGCCAGGCGCGAATGAGCAGGTAGGCGGTCGCTACCGCAATGAGGATTTCTTCGGCCAGATAACCCATGTCGTTGCTCCAGTGTTCAGGTGCTGGCGCGATGGTCGTCGATCAGAAGCTTGCGCGGAGTCCCGGCAAGGCCAGAATCGGGTCTCTGACTGCCAGCTAGGTAGAAATCCGTAGGCCGCAGGATCGTGGGCGACGCCCGCCGCGGCGATTGGAGGGGCTCAGCCGTCCGTTACCCGGCGTCCGAAACCGCTTCGGGCATCGTTCGGGTGGTCTTTCATGGGGAGGCCAACATCGGACTCCCGCCGTGCATCGGTGCGTCGGTCGTCGAAGTGTTCGTAACGGCAGCGGCATTCGCTCGGGCTGCTGCAGCCGGCCAGGGGCAGCATGGGGGCCTCATCCGCCAGGTAGCGGACGTTCTTCAGGTCGTCTGCGGCCTGGCAGCTGAAGCCGCTGCCGGTGGTGACCGAAACCCCGTGAAACAGCTTACGGGGGGTTCTGGTGGGCTGCCGCTGTTTGCGCTTCCGTAGCTTGAACATGTCATCTCCCTTGCTCGGAGCGGACCGTACCCCTGGTCCGCCTTCGTCGTCTCTCCCCCGAGAGGCCTTTATTGTCTGCCCTCGAGCCCGATCCTGTAAATAATCCGAATGGGCTACGTGGGGCATGGTATCCCGGGAAGTTGGCAGTCGTATGTCAGGTGCACGACACGGCGCTTCCGGGCTCCAGGTCATCTCGGCTAAGGTGTGCGCCCATGCAGATCGACCCGCAACGGGCCCTTCACGGCACAATTTTCGCCTACACGGTTTTTCATCTGGTGCTGGCGGGACTTCTGCCGCTCATCGCTCACGAGGCGCACTACACCGTTTATGCCCGGGAGCTTGCACTCAGCTATCTCGACCATCCGCCACTTTCGGCCTGGCTGCAGGCTCTGGTGCTGCCGCTGTCCGAGGCGGACTTTGCCCTGCGGCTGCTGCCCATCGGTCTCTCGGTGCTGGCGCAATATCTGCTTGCGCGGCTGACCGTGCGGGCATTGCCCGAGGTGAGTCCCTGGACGCCGGTGGTGGCCGTGCTCCTGCTGCAGGGGACCCTCGTTTTCCACGTGAGCCTCACGCTTTCCCCGGATGCGCCCCTTGTGCCGCTGGCGCTCGGCGTTGCGCTGGTGATGCTGAGGCTCCTGGAAGCACCTACGCTATGGCGCTGGGCGCTGCTCGGCGTGCTCCTCGGACTCGCCGGCCTGGCAAAATACACGGCGGTCACGCTGCCGCTGTCGGTTGTCGCAGTGCTGCTGGTCCTGGATGGCTGGCGCGCTCTGCTGCGGCCGGGGCTCTGGCTTGCGGGGTTGGTCACGCTGCTGGTCATCAGTCCGGTTCTGGTCTGGAACGCCGGTGAGGATTGGATAACCGTCCGCTTCCATGGGGAAAACCAGTTCGATGAGATAGACCGCTGGTCAGCCAGCGGCTTTCTTTCCAGGCTGGCCGTTCAGCTCGCCTATTACTCACCGGTCGTCGTCATCGGTGCTGTGGCATTGCTCTGGCAGCGTTTCAGACTTCAAGGCAATGAGCGCAGCGATGCGGAAACAGCCGGCCCGGTGACCGGAAGTGGTCCTCTGCTGCTCGTCTGCTTCGCGCTGCCAGTCCTCTTCCTATATCTCTATACGGCGCTGGAAAGCCGCGCATCGCCGCACTGGTCCGTGCTGGGCTGGCTGTTCCTCATCCCCCTCGTAGCCAACTGGTTGCTCACCGGCTGGCCGCAGCGGGGACGACGCTGGCTGGCGAAACTGTCCGCGGTCTATTCGCTGGCGATCGTGCTGGCGCTGGTGGTAATTGTGGTTCCCCTGGGGCCCTGGCCCGACTTCCGCCATCCGCAGCGGCTGGCCCTCGGTTTCGAAGCCGCCACCGCCCGCGGTGAAGCGCTCCTCGAGACGCTGCCGGCCAGAGGCTATGAATCGGACGGCGTGCTCTTCGCGCGCAACTGGCACCACGGCGGCCTGTATGCCTGGTTTGCAGAGGATGCGACCGTGCTCAGCCTGTTTCACGACCTCAATCCCCTCACTTTCCGGGCCGGCTATGCCGGTGCCGATGCCTGGGGGGTGCTGGTCTATCCCTGGGACTCGCTGGAACCTCGGCTCGAGAACATGACGCGCGACTTCAACTGCGAACCCATCGATGCCATGCCCGTTTACTTCGGGGCGAGCCTGGTGCAGGTCTTTCACTTTTATGCCTGCTACGGCAAGCCGCAGCTGGCGGAGTTGAAGGCCCAGGCCGAAGGCTGAGCGCCGCGTGGTCAGCCTCCGGTGGCACCGGTATATTGCCGGGACTCAGCGGGGGGACCTTCATGCACTCTGTCACTATCGTGCTGCTCGGCATGGCCGGGATGGCCTTCGGCTGGTTCATCTACTCCCGCTTCATCGCCCGGCGCATCTATCAGCTCGACGAACACTTCGTTACCCCGGCCCACGAGTTCAACGATGGCGTCGACTTCGTGCCGACGAACCGCTACGTGCTTTGGGGCCACCACTTCACCTCGGTGGCCGGTGCGGCACCGATCGTCGGTCCGGCCATCGCCGTGTACTGGGGCTGGCTGCCGGCCGTGCTCTGGGTCGTGTTTGGCACCATCTTCTTTGCCGGTGTGCATGATTTCGGCGCGCTCTGGGCCAGCAGCCGGCACAAGGGCAAGTCGATTGGCGCCCTTTCCGAGACGGTGATCGGCAAGCGCACGCGCGCGCTCTTCATGATCGTCATCTTTCTGCTGCTGCTCATGGTGAACTCGGTTTTCGGGGTGGTGATTGCCAATTCTTTCGTGGGTACCCCGAGCGCCGTGTTTCCCGCCTGGGCCGCCATCGTCGTGGCTCTCATCATCGGCCAGCTCGTGCATCGCAGGTTCAACCTGGTTGCCCTCGGGCTGGGCGGGGTGGTGGTGCTCTACCTCACGGTGTTCGCTGGCAGTCAGATGCCTCTGGAGCTACCGGCGCTCTTTTCCCTGTCACCACAGGCGAACTGGATTCTGATTCTGTTTCTCTATGCGGCCATCGCCAGCATGTTGCCTGTGTGGGTGCTGCTGCAGCCCCGGGATTTCATCAACGGGATGCAGCTCCTGGTCGGCTTAGTGTTGCTCTACGGCGCGGTGTTCCTGTTTCTACCCGACATCTCGGCGCCGGCCTTCAACAATCGGATCGACGAAACCGGCCCGGCCATCATTCCGCTGCTCTTTGTGACCATTGCCTGTGGGGCGGTCTCAGGTTTCCACGGCATCGTTGGCAGCGGAACCAGCTCGAAGCAGCTGGACAAGGAAACCGATGCGCGCTTCGTCGGGTATCTGGGTGCCGTGGGGGAGGGTTCCCTGGCGCTCATCACCATCGTTACGGTGTCCGGCATTGCCCTGGCGGCGACGCCGGAAGCCTGGCACGAGATCTACGACGAGTTCGGCGCGGCGGGGGCGGGATCCTTCATCGCCGGAGGCGCGAATCTCATCAGCGGCGGCTGGGGGATTCCAACCGGTGTGGCGGAAACACTGCTCGCAACCATGGTCGTGCTCTTTGCCGGTACCACCATGGACTCGGGCGTGCGTCTGCAGCGCTACATCATTCAGGAATGGGGGGAGATCTACGACATCCCGTTGCTGCGCCATGGTGTGCTGGCCACGGTGCTGGCCGTGGGGGCCTGCCTGCTCCTCGCCTTCGGTGCAGGGGGTGCTTCCGGCACCGGCGGTCTCATCATCTGGCCACTCTTCGGCTCGACGAATCAGATTCTCGCGGGTCTCACGCTGCTGGTGATTTCCGTCATGCTCATCAAACTCGGGCGGCCTTCCTACTACACGCTCGTGCCCATGCTCTTCGTGTTGACCATGTCGTTTCTCGCCGGTTGCGTGACCCTCGTACAGTTTTTCGAGGCGGGGAATTACCTCCTGGTCGGCCTCGATCTGGTCGTGCTCATAACAAGCCTGTTAGTCATGCTGGAAGCTGGTACGGTCATAGCCCGCCATAGAAGGGTTGGAAACCATATGACAATATCTACATAACTTATTGAATAATATGATGTTTACAACCCTATCCTAGAATTGGCTTGAAAGGTGTCAGTTCTCGGCGTTAAATTGGGGTCGCTTCTGGGGGGAAGCGTTAGCGCGGACGTTCTGATTCATCTTTGACAGAACTGTCCGCGCTTTTTCTTTTCTGCCTCCGAAAAACTCTTCCAACACCTCTCGCACTCACGCGCGATCCGCGACCTGACCATGAAGCGGACCGCGATCGATTTTCCATAACGGCGGACTGGACAGTCGCCAGAGCCTTGGGGAAAGTGGGCGCCGAAGTTCGGCTGGAGGGGGAGATGGCCGTCGCATCGCACGAGCAGTTCACGTCGAGATTCGGTTTTCTCATGGCGGCCATTGGCTTCGCCGTTGGTCTCGGCAACATCTGGCGCTTTCCTTATGTGACCGGTGAGAACGGTGGCGGCGCCTTCATTCTCATTTACCTGCTCTGCGTGTTCTGTATCGGCGCCCCGATCCTCATCGGCGAAATCATGATCGGCCGGCGGGGGCACATGAGTCCCGTCGTCGCGATGCGAACGGTGGCCAGAGAAGAAGGCCGGGCCAGCACCTGGCAGTGGGTGGGCGCGGTGAATCTGCTCACGGCCTTTGCCGTCGCCGTCGTCTACTGCGTGGTGATCGGCTGGGTGCTCTACTATCTCTTCGTTGCGCTGACGGCGGGCTTCACGGATGCGAATGGGGCAGCCTCCGCCGCCCGTTTCGATGCGCTCAAGGCCGACGTGCCGGCGCTGCTGTTCTGGAACGCCATGGGTCTGCTGCTGACGGGCGTCATCATTTACTCCGGTGTCCAGAAGGGCATTGAGCGGGCGGTGCGGGTGCTCATGCCGACGCTCTTCGGTCTGCTCGTGTTCCTGGCCATCTACAACGTCTTTACCGGAGGCTTCGCCCGGGCCGCCGACTACCTGTTCAGCGCGGACTTTTCGAAAATCGGACCGGGTACTTTCCTTGCGGCCATCGGCCAGGCGTTTTTCTCCGTGGGCGTGGCCATGGCAGGCATGATGACCTTTGGTGCCTATCTGCCGAAGGCTGTCTCTATCCCGAGGAGTGTCGGCATCATTGTGATCGCCGACACGCTCGTTGCTCTGGTCGCCGGGCTGGTGATCTTCCCGGCGGTGTTTCAGTTCGGGCTTGATCCGGCGGGTGGCGAAGGGCTGGTGTTTCAGACGCTGCCGGTGGCCTTTGCGCAGATGCCCGGCGGGCAGTTCGTTGCCGTGCTCTTCTTTCTCCTGCTTTCCGTTGGCGGCATCACCTCGATGGTGGGCCTTGTGGAGCCCGTGGTGAGCTGGCTCGAGGACCAGCGCGGCCTCGAGCGTCACGCTGCCACGCTGCTCACCATCGGTACGATCGCCGTCTGCAGTGTGCTGAGCGTGCTCTCCTACAACCTCATTGCCGACTGGGCGATCTTCGGCATGAACCTCAATGCCGCCCTGGACTTTCTGGCCAATCAGCTGCTTTTGCCCATCGGCGGTTTGCTGATTGCCTGTTTCGTGGGCTGGTTCATCCGCCGCGAGACCTCGGCGGATGAGCTTGCGCTGAGCGGTGGCCCCTTTGAGCTCTGGTATCTCTCGATCCGCTATCTGGTGCCACCGGCGGTGCTGATGATCCTGCTGACCGGACTGTTCGGCTGAGGTTCGCTGAGCCAGCCATGAGCGAGTTCATCGATCGAGAGGAGGGTCGACGGCTGTTCGGCGCTGACCCTTCGGGATACGAAGCAGCGCGGCCGCCTTATCCGGACTGGATTTTCGCAACACTGTTGCGAGAAGCGGGGCTCGCCGAGGGCTGCGCCGTGGTCGAGGTCGGGGCCGGGCCCGGCTCGGCGACGCGGCGTCTGCTCCTGGCCGGGGCTGAGCCATTCTGGGTGCTGGAGCCGGATTCACAGTTCCGTGCCGGGCTCCGGGACCTTCTTGCAGAGGCGGGCACAGAGACGAAGCTGCTCTGCGAACCGTTCGAGTCAGCCGTGCTCCCTGAGCAGCGTTTCGACCTGCTGGTGAGTGCAACCGCCTTTCACTGGGTGGCACCTGAGCTCGGGCTCCGCAAGGCCAGACGGGTGTTGCGTCCGGGCGGCACCGCAGCACTCTTCTGGAATGTGCTGCAGGTGCTCGATTGGGAGGATCCGTTTCACGAGGCGACGGCAGCACTCCTTGCAGAGCTCGCGGTTTCTCCCTCTGGTGCTCCCGATACGCTGCCTTTCGCCCTGGATCAGCGCGCCCGGCGGCGGGACGCGGCGGCGGCCGGTTTCGAGGACGTCGACTATCGGCAGAGCTGCTGGCGCTACCGCCTCGATACGGCAGGTGTGGTCGCTCTCTACAGCGGCTTTTCCGCCATCGCCAGGCTGCCGGAGACGCCGCGCCGGAAGCTCCTCGATGCGCTCGCCGCGATTGCCGACCGCGATTTCGGCGGGGTGGTCGAGCGCAACGTGACGAGCTGCCTTTACCTCATGCGCTGATCCGCACCGGCAGTTCGCGGATGCCGTGGATGAAGCTCGACTTCAGGTACACGGGGTCGCCGACCACCTCGATGTGCGGGAAGCGTTGCATGATTTCTTCCCAGAGGATGCGCAGCTGCATCTCGCCGAGGCGATTGCCGAGACAGCGATGGATGCCGAAGCCGAAAGACAGATGCTTACGCGCATCGGCGCGGTCGATGCGGAACTCGTTCGGCGTTTCGAAGGCGGCCTCGTCCCGGTTGCCGGAGAGATACCACATGCAGATCTTGTCGTGTTTGGCGATCTTCTGACCGCGGATTTCCGTGTCCACCAGCGCCGTGCGGCACATGTGCGCCACCGGTGATTGCCAGCGGATGATCTCGGAAATCATGTTCGGTATGAGACCCACATCCTGCCGCAGCTTGTCGTACTCGCCGGGATTCTGATTCAGGGCCAGCACGCCGCCGGTGATGGAGTTGCGGGTTGTGTCGTTGCCGCCAACGATGAGCAGCAGGATATTGCCCAGGTACTCGTTCGGCGGCATGTCTTTGGTCGACTCACCGTTGACGAGCATGGAGATCAGATCGCCGCCGTCCGTTTTTGTGGCGGCACGTTCCTTCCAGACTTCGTCGAAGTATTGCCAGCAGTTCCAGAGCTCCTGGAAACCGGCTTCCACGCTTTCGAAGGCGTCGGGATTGGAGAGGTTTTCGACGCAGTCCGACCAGTAGATGAGTTTGTCCCGATCTTCCTGCGGCACACCGAAGAGCGTCGATAGCATGCGCCCCGTGAGGTCTTTCGAGACCAGGTCTACCCAGTTGAAGGTTTCGTTGCGCGGAAGGTTGTCGAGAATTTCCTGAGCGCGGCTGCGGATCAGCGGTTCAAAGGCGGCGAGGTGCCGTGGGGCGAACATGGGGGCGACGACCTTGCGCTGTTCGTCGTGTTTGGGCTGGTCTTCCATGATGAACATGGGCAGGTGGAAGGTCGGGTCCGGCTCTTCGTCCAGGACGACCTGACCACCAAGGCGGATGCCGCCCATGCGGGAGTCGGAAGAAAAGAGCTCGTGGTTCGTGTCGACGTATTTGACGTCGTCATAGCGGGTGATGTTCCAGTAAGGGCCGAACTGACTCTCTTCGCACTTCTGCACCGGTGCTTCCGCCCGGAGCCGCTCGAAGTAGGGCCACATGGTATCGGCTTCGAACAGGTCCGGGTGTGCGGGGTTCAGGGCAGAGAGGGGCATGTCGTAAGGATCTGCGTGCACGTCGATCTTCCACTCCTGCTGCAGCTCGGCGTTCGATCGGGCAAGCCGTTCCTGGGCGGTGTCTTCCGCCGGATCTTTGTTGACTGTTTTTGACATCGCTGCGACTCCGTAACGCTCATACTTCGTAGCTTGGAGTATAGCGGTTCGAATTCGGTCGGCCGTTGATCCGGCTTTTCCGACCATTGGGGCGGAAATTCGCCGATTTGACATCAAGGTGCTTGCATTGTAGGGCGCGAAGCGTAGAATCCGCGCCCATGAAACGACCAGCCATGCAAATTCACAAAGACATCGGGTGCCTGCCCGTGCGTCTGCGCACCTCCGTGCAGCCGTATGCGGCCACCTTCGATGGTTTCGCCGTAGTCACGGCGTAACGTTTGCATCGCTCTCCCGGTGCAAACGCCGGGAGACAACACCAGACCTCATCCGATCAGTTGTTTTCTCACCGGCGTCTCCCGGGACGTTTCGTGTCCGTTAACGATGGAGATATCGACATGGAATATTTAGTTGCTGCTCTGGTGCTGCTGTCCGCGGTTTCTTACGCCGTGTTCATTGCGGTCAATATCGAGAAGGGCAAAGGCTGGGCATTGGATATCGCCCGCGCGATCTCCATGCTGGACCCGCAATCGGTGAGCCATGATCTGCGCTACCGTGCCATGGAGGCAGCGTCCTCCCGGCCGGAGCCGGAGCCGACGCGCGAACCCATCGTGGATCGCCTGGCCGCCTGATCGTCAGAGCAATCGGTAACCCAGTAATCCGGCTGCTATGACGGCCAACGCAAGGGCACCACAGGTGCCGGCGAGTACTCGTCGGTATCTGTGGTGCAGCGTTCGCTGATTCGAATAATGCTGCTCGAGAATCGGCAGCAGGTGGTTGTATACGTCGATTTTGGCGACGGCGCGCATCTTCCGATCGGAAATGGACTCCGTGGCCGCACGGGCAAGCTTCTGCGCGTTCGATTTTCTCTCCAGCGCCAGCTGATTTTCTGATTTCCTGCTCGGCAGCCATCTCGGTTGGCTGCTTTCCAGGTAGTCCTGCACAACCTGCATGGACATAGCCTGCCTCGCTCTACTGCACGTGATTCATCCCGCACCTGATGCTAGCGGCCGGTGGCTGTCCGGCAAGGTTGCAGCCTGGAAAGGGTGATTCAGTTCTCACCGGTGCCGGACGTCTGGCCCGCCTGGCCCTTCAGATCGCCGTATCGACGAGAATTTCGATCAGCGCCGCACCCACCCAGGTCAGGGGCGGGATGATCAGATACAGCAGCAGACGACCCACCACGGAGGTATCGAAGGGCCACTCCGGTGCTTCGCTGATCTCCCGGCGATAGGTCAGCACCGGCTGCAGGGCGACGTAGTCGTTTCGCGTTGAGGCACTGCTGCCGCGTAACTGCTGAAGCTCAGTATCGGCCTGAAACAGGGCCGCCCGTTTCGCGTTTGCGAGGCGACGGTGAGCCGGCCAGACCGGCATCAGGAAAATGAAGAGCATGGGCACGGCAGTCGCAATGAAGCCGGGAATGAAGGTCACCGGATTCAGGTCCGGGTCGAGGAACATGAGCGGGAAAGCCGCCTGGGCGCCGATGATGGCGAGGGTCGTGCTGACGGCGACGCTGCCGATGGGCGTCAGCGTTCGAGCGGTCAGGGGGTCCACGGGCAGCGTTTTCGCGAGGCGCCGGAACATGAGCGCAATCTCCACCAGGGAGCTGATCAGCGAAGTCATGAGAACCCAGATGATGAGCGTGATCAGGGTCGGCATCGCCGTCCGCGGATTGGACAGGCCTGCGAAGAGTTCATCCTCCGAGAGCAGCAGGGCGTTATGGGCGAGGCCGAACAGGAAGCCGATGGTCAGCGTCCAGATCAGCCAGGGGCGTGATTTGTGGCGCAGGTCGACCTTGAGTGAGCCGATGAGCCCGGCGAACATTGGTTCTGTGGCCGCAACCTGGTCCAGCGCATAGTCGGCCCGCTCGCAGATGTAATGGTGGATCGGCGCGACGTAGGCGAGGATGACGCAGAAGAACAAGGCGACGCCCGTGGAGACTCGACCGTCTCCCGGCGGCTCCAGGAGGCCGCCGAAGCCCACAAACAGAGCCAGCGTCAGGAGGAAGATGCAGAGGCCTGTGAGCCAGCGGCCCCAGCGCCCCCGGAAAACGACGCGCAGGAGCCAGAAATTGCTTTGCGTGCTGTGCGAAGGCGCCTGCCCTTCGTCCATGGATCCGTTGTCCCGGTTGTGATGTCCTGATCCCGTTCTCCGCCCGGTGCTGACGGCGCACGGCTACGCGGAATCCGCGGTTGGCGGGCGTCCGCGGCTGAGGTTAGATGACACTCAAGGGCCTTCTTTGTAAAGTCCCTTATCACTTTGATCGGGCAGGGATTTTCTTACCGCGTGGGAGACGAAATCGAACGCCGCTATTTCGATGCGGAAGACTTCAGCGAATTTCGGGCGCGCCTCGACGAGGAGACCAGTCTCCTCAAAACCCAGTTCGCCTCCGGAGAGTTCAGCGACCGCGGTGATGTCGCGGGTTTCGAACTCGAGGGCTGGCTCGTGGACGAGCAGGGTGACCCGGTGCCGGACAACGAGGCCTATCTCGCGGCCCTCGACAACCCGCTCGTGGTCCCGGAGCTCGCGGCCTTCAACGTGGAGCTGAACGGCAGCCCGTCGGCGCTCACCGGCCGCGTTTTTTCCCGCCTCCATGACGAACTCGCAGCCACCTGGAATGCCTGCCGCGAAGCGGCCGAGCAGACCGGCTGCCACCTGGTTGCCATCGGCATCCTGCCCACCGTTGGTGAAGAAGTGCTGACCTCCGAATTCATGTCGAGCATGGTGCGCTATCACTCCCTCAACGATCGGGTCATGGCGCTCCGTGACGGCAAGCCGCTCACGCTCAGAATCGAAGGTGAGCCGGAGCTGACGACAACACACCACGACGTGATGCTCGAAGCGGCGGCGACCTCCTTCCAGATCCACCTGCAGTGCAAACCCGATCGTTCCGTGCGGGACTTCAACGCCTCCATCATTGCGTCTGCTCCCATGGTGGCCGCCAGCGCGAATTCGCCCTTTCTGTTCAGCCACACGCTCTGGGACGAGACGCGCATTCCACTCTTCGAGCAGGCCGTGAACGTTGGCGACCGGTATCCGTCCCGGGTCAGCTTCGGGTCGGGCTACGTCAGCGAATCGCTCCTGGAGATTTTCGAGGAGAACCAGCGCGAACACCTGATTCTCATTCCGGCCGTGCGTAACGATCCGCCGAGCAAATTCGGCCACGTGCGTTTTCACAACGGTACCCTCTGGCGCTGGAACCGTCCGCTCATCGGTTTCGACTTCGATGGCCAGGTGCACCTGCGCATCGAGCACCGGGTGGTCCCGGCCGGGCCGAGCATCAAGGACTGTATTGCCAACGCCGCCTTCTATTTCGGGCTGGTTCGCGGTTTCGGGCTCAACGACACTCCGCCTGAGGCGGAGCTGCCCTTCGAGGTGGCTCGGGATAACTTCTATACGGCTGCGCGCTACGGTTTGAACGCCCGTATCAGCTGGGTGCGGGATGGCAAAGTCGTGGAAACCGGTATGCGCGAGCTGATCATGGACGAGCTGCTGCCCATGGCACGTCGCGGTCTCGAGGCGGAGAGCATTCCGCTGGCTGAAATCGATGACTATCTGAATGTCATTGCCGAGCGCGTGGACTCAGGGCAGAACGGTGCCGCCTGGCAGAAACGCTGGGTGCATCTGCACGGCAACGATCTGCATCAGCTCGTGCGTGAGTACCGGGCGCAGCAGGATACGGGGGCACCCGTACACAGCTGGAAGCTCTGAGGTGCCACTCAGAAGCCTCACCGAGTTGCCTCGGGGCCTGTTGGATTGCCCGGCGCAGGCGCTGCACGAGTTCCTTGGCGGCCCGACGCTGCTGCGTCTCGACGGGGAAAGATCTCCGGCCCTGTTCGTCTCTGTGCTGCTGCATGGCAACGAAACCAGCGGCTGGGACGGTCTCCGACGCTATCTGTCCGATTGCGCCGGTAAGCTGCCACGGGCACTGACGATTTTCATCGGCAACACGGCCGCTGCGGCGGAAGACATGCGGACCCTGCCGGGGCAGCCTGACTACAATCGCATCTGGCGTGATGCGGAAGGTGAGGGCGGAGCGCTGGCCGCTGCGGTTCAGGCAGCCATTGCCGACGACGAGTTCGTTGCCGCCGTTGATCTGCACAACAACACGGGCCACAACCCCTACTACAGCGTCGTCACGGACCTCGAGGCGCACAATCTGGGACTAGCCTACCTCTTCAGCGACAAAGCCGTTTTCGTCGAGGAACCGGACACGGTGCTGACGCGTACCTTCGAAGGGCGTTGCCCGGCCGTTGCGCTGGAAGTCGGTCCAGTCGCTGATCCGCGCTGCGTTGATCGGGTGACCGACTATCTGGCTCGACTCATGGAGCTGGAAGCCATGCCGGAGGCGACGCCGGAGCTGTTCAGTCTGTTCCGCACCCGTGTGCGCGTGCATGTCAAAGACGGTGTGAACTTCCACTTTGAGGGGGAAGGCCCTTCCGACGATTTCCCCCTGGTGCTGACCGGCGGGGTGGAAGCGGTGAATTTTCACGAGCTCGGACGCGGCACGGTTTTCGGCTCGAGTGCGCTGGCGGTGGACGACGTGCTGCAGGTGCTCGACACCAACCACCGGGACGTGACGAGCACCTACTTCGAACATGACGGCCGGGACATTCTCCTCAAAGAAGCCGTGGTGCCTGCCATGTACACGACGGACAGCTATGTCGTGCGGCAGGACTGCCTGTGCTACTTCATGGAACGGCTGGCTTTCTGAGCGACGGCCTCAGACGCAGCGGCCTCCATCCACTTCGAGGGCAACGCCAGTAATCATGGCGGCGTCGTCCGAACAGAGAAAACAGGCAGCCGCAGCGATGTCCTCGGGGGTGGAGAACCGGCCGAGGGGGATCGTCGACAGGAACCGCTGCCGGTTTTCCTCCGTGTCACCACCCATGAAGGTCGCAAGCAGCGGTGTTTCCCCCGCTACCGGATTGATCGCGTTGACCCGAATCCTGTACGGGGCGAGCTCCACGGCCATGGAGCGGGTGGCCGTAATCATCCAGCCCTTACTGGCGTTGTACCAGGTGAGCCCGGGGCGCGGGCTGACGCCGGCCGTCGAGGCGATGTTCAGGATCACGCCGCCACCGGCGCGCTTCATGGCGGGGACGATGGCGCGCGCGGTGTGGAACACGGAACGGACGTTCACATCGAGCAGTCGGTCGAAGGCGCCAGCCTCGAGCGCTTCGAGTTCTGCCGGGGCTTCGCCCACCCCGGCATTATTGACGAGGATCTGCACGGGTCTCCCAAGGCGGGTGAGTGCTTCTGCAACGCTGTCGGCATCGGCGACATTCATCAGGCAGAACTCGGCGCCGTTGGCGGCCGCCACTTCATGGCCCCTGGTTTCATCGATGTCGGCGACAACCACATCCGCCCCCTTGCTGGCGAAACGGGCCACCATGCCGGCCCCGAAGCCGGAGGCGCCACCGGTGATGAGCACCGTTCGGTCTTTCAGGCCGCGCATTGAGGATTCATCTCAGAGTTGCGCCGCTCATGAGTTCCCAGGCGGCCGCGGCCATGACCTTGGCCGAGTCGAGCATGTCTTCGATACCAACGTACTCATCCACCTGATGCGCCAGATCCAGAATGCCGGGGCCGTAGGCAATGCAGTCGTGGAGCCGGCCGATACGATCTATGTGTTTCTGATCATAGGTGCCTGGTGAAACGACGAAGTCGGGTGTTTTGCCGAGTATCTGCTCAATGGCCGTGGCCACGCTCTGCACCACAGGGGCATCGCGTTCGGTCATGGTGGGTATCACCTCGAAAAGGTCTTTGAGTTCGTAGCGGAAGCCCTGCCGGTTGCGGACCAGACCCTCCAGAAGGTCGCGCACTTCGCCCTTCACATCATCCAGCGCTTCTTCGATGAGAAAGCGGCGATCGATGACCATGCGGCAGCTGTCCGGGACCAGCGGCGACGGGAGGCCGTCGTTTCCCTCTGCCAGACCGCCGTGGATCGAGTTGATGTTGAGCGTCGATTCTCTGGCGCCGTCGGGAACCACCGGCATGGCCGTGCGTTTTGCCGCCAGGCGCGGAAACAGATCCGTCTCGAAGGCATCGATGACGGCGCCCATGTGCCTTACCGCGCAGTCGCCGAGGAAGGGCATGGAACCATGGGCGATGCGCCCTCGGGTTTCGATTTCTGCCCACCAGACACCGCGATGACCGAGGCAGACCCGGTCCTTGTTCAGCGGCTCGGGGATGATCACGTGATCCACGCGCGGGGAACTGAAGTAGCCGCGTTCTGAAAGATAGGCCACGCCGCCGTAGCCCCCGGATTCCTCGTCGGCGGTGCCGGAGACTTCCAGACTCCCCGGCAGGGCCGGGCAGAGCTCCAGCAGCGTTTCGACGGCGATGATCGATGCAGCCAGGCCGCCTTTCATGTCACAGGCACCGCGGCCATAGATGCGATCGTCCACGACCGTAGCGGCGAACGGGTCGTAGTGCCAGCCGATGCCCGGCTCGACCACATCGATGTGGGAATTGAAATGCACCGTTGGACCGCCGTTCCCTTCGTAGCGGGCGATGACGTTGGCTCTGGGGTAACGGTCAGAGTCGCCGATGCTGCCTTCGCCACGCACGTGTTCAACCCCGAAGCCCCGGGCAGCAAGGCGGTCGCCGATGAAGCGGGTGCAGTCTTCGTAAAATTCCCCGGGTGGATTGACGCTTGGGATGCGGATCAGCTCGCAGGTGAGGTGGACGAGTTCCTCGCGTTTGCCGTCGATCCGCTCACTGAGGGTCTCGAGGGTCAGGGTCACCGCGCCTTGCCTCCTCTTCCCCCGGCAGCGTGCACCCCCTGGGCGATGGCGCGGGCGACGACGTTGGCGGCGGCAGTGCCGAGACTGAGCAGAGACAGCGTGTCGCGATCGAGCTGCCGGGCACCGGTCGACAGCACGAAGAGCAGATCGCCGTCACCGGGCGTGTGCACCGGGTAGAGGGCGCGGGCGAAGCCGTCGTGGGCCATGACGGCAA
The DNA here is from genome assembly GCA_965230005.1 of Pseudomonadales bacterium. Lineage (GTDB taxonomy): Bacteria > Pseudomonadota > Gammaproteobacteria > Pseudomonadales > Azotimanducaceae > SZUA-309. Next base: position 1,498,267 of record OZ245934.1, on the reverse strand, counting down.
TCTGCTTGGCTTCAACCTTGCTGATCGCGGCATCGGTGACGACCACGCCAATGGTGGTGTTGAGGCCAGCCGTGGAGTGTCCTGCCTTGGTGAAGACCTCCGCCGCATCAGCCGGCCAGGGATCCGGCAGGCCGAGCCCTCCGGCTTCGTCATCGACCTCGAACGGTGCTGCCCAGTAGTTGGGTGACGAGCCGATACACGGAGATCCGGCCGCGTTCACGGCCATGAGCGCGCAGACCGTGGCCCCGTCGGTCAGTGTCTGGGCGGCGAGGCCAAGTCCGCCGGGGGTCGTGGCCGTGGTCGCCCCGTAGCCCGCGCCCGCGGCACCGGTTCGTGAACGTTCCGAGGCCTGTTCCATGGCCTGGTAGGCGAGCTCCCGATAGGGCGGATAACGTCCCCAGCCCTTGTCGCCGCCATTGTTCAGGTCGAAGAGGATGGCGGCGGGCACGATGGGCACCCGCAGGTCGCCGACGGGAAAGCCGCGGCCGTGTTCGGCGAGCCAGGCCTGGGCGCCGCTTGCGGCATCGAGACCGTAGGCGGAACCGCCGGAGAGCACGATGGCGTCGACCTGCTCGACCTGCTGAATGGGGCTGAGCAGGTCGGTCTCCCGGGTGCCGGGGGAACCACCCACCACGTGGACGCTCGCCGTCGCCGGCTGATCAGGGACGATGACGGTCGTCCCCGTTCGGACGGTCGCGTCTTCCGCGTGGCCGACCTTGAGGCCGGCGATAGGAAGGGTGAATTCGCTGGCTGCCGCCGTCACCGCCTCAAGCGGCCGGCCGTTCCTGCCCGACGATGGACACCCGCTCCCCGTATCTCGAGTGTGGGTGGTAGTCCCAGACCGCGTGGTGTTGCGTGCAGCGGTTGTCCCAGAACACCAGGGTGTTCGGTTCCCAGCGTACCCGGCAGGTGAGCCGCGGTGTGGTGGAGATGAAGTTCGTGAGGCCGTTCAGGAGCATGTCACTTTCCCAGGGAGCGAGCCCCTTGATGCGGGTGGTGAAGCCCGAGTTCACGTAGAGCAGCTTTCTGCCGGTTTCGGGATGGGTCACGATCACCGGGTGCTCGTTCCGCGGATACTTGTCGCCGTCCGGGGGGGCCACCTTGTAGCTACCGAGGTAGGGGCGGGCGCCGTCGTGAACGGCGGTGAGGCCTTCGAGCATCTCTTTCATGGTGTCCGAAAGGAGTTCATAGGCGAGATACATGTCTGCAAACATGGTGTCACCGCCGCCGACCTCCGGGGTTTCGGTGACGTAAAGCATGGAGCCAAGGGGAGGAATTTCGTCGCAGGTGACATCCGTGTGCCAGCCGTCACCGGCGGTGTAGGCCGACTTTGCCGTTGTCTTCACCGTGAGAATCTCCGGGTCGCCGCCGTAGCTGTGCTGCATGGGATGGGTATGCAGGCTGCCGAAGCGGCGGCCGAAGGCCTTGTGCTGATCACGATCGAGGTGCTGGTCACGGAACACGAGCACTTTCCAGTCGAGCCAGGCCTGGTAAATGGCGGAAAACTCATCATTGCCGAGGGGCTTCGAGAGATCGACGCCGCGGATCTCAGCGCCGATGTGCGGGGTCAGGGTTTCGATGTCGAGGATGCTGTCGGTGCTGGCCATGGCAAAACTCCCCTTTGGCGGACGTGCGAAAGTGGTTCTGTTGCGGTGGCGATCATGGGCGGGCGCGGCGCAACGGTACTCAGTCAGAGGGTAATAGAGGGCGCTGGGGGCGGCAACTTGCCGCCCCGCGACGCCCAGGGCGCCCGTTCTATCAGCGATGTCAGCAGCGCTGGGGCGCCGTCAGGGGTAACGGAGCCGGAATCCGGCTCGCAGAACGCCGGATCAGGGCTGCCAGGGCTCCGAGTAGTTCCTGGCCCCGATGGCGCGCACGTCGGTCAGCCAGTCGCCCTCGTATGGCCATGCTTCCGGATTGTCGTCGCTCGGACCCTGCCAGAAGCGCTTCATGGGCGACCCGTCGCCGGGTTCCAGGGACCAGGCCTGGCGCCGGAAGGTCCAGCTGTCGGGGACGAGCCGGTGTGCTTCCCGGAAGTGGCCGACGGCAGCCTCGTGATTACCTGCCCGTTCGAGGGCCGTCGCCAGCTCGAAGTGCGCGTGACCCAGGGCAACCTCGGCGCTGCGCGGACGGGACCGGGCGACGACTTCCTCCGGGGTGAGGGCAAACTCGCTGGCGGCTCCGTTTTCGACCCAGTCCTCGAGGGCTGCGTGATAGGCCTCGGGATTCGACTCGATCTGCATGGCCTCGGTGAACATCTCGGCGAAACGCGGTGGCAGCTCAGCGGGCAGATCCATGTTCGGTCCCGCGCGGTCTCCGGGTGGGGCGGGCGCCGCTTCTGCCGGTCGAACGATGATGCCGTTCTCGTCTATCCAGACGCTGCTCGGAATGTTGATGACCCCGAACGCGCGGGCCAGCTTATGCGACGTATCGATGAGAGAGGGATGGGTCGGCGCGGCGGCTTCAATGAACGGTCGACAGCCCTCGGCGCCCAGCGTATCCAGGCCGACGCTGACGATCTCGAGGCCCTTCGGGTGCAGTTTTTCACGGAGTGCCTGCCACACGGGCAGGTCGCCGGAGCAGCCTCAGTAGGGGGCCCAGGCAAAGACGACGATCTTCTGCCCTTTCAGGGAAGAGAGCTTGAAAGGGTTGCCGTCGAGATCCGGCAGCTCGAGCTCCGGTGCGGTCGCCGTGGACAGGGCGCGGGCGCCGATGGACTCGGGGCCGATGCTGATCAGGCCCTGATCTTCCACCACGGGCAGCCCCATGGCTTCGGCGATGGCCACTGCGTCGAGGCTGTCGCGTGCCTCGTCCGGCAGGGGGATGCAGATCTCGCCTTTGCAGGCGCCCTCTGGTTTCAGGGCCCAGCCCGTTTCCGCTTCGAAGCGGCTCGGGTCGAGCCTCCGCTCCTCGAGAATCATGACCTCGTCTCCTCCAGCTCGCGCATTTTGTAGCGCCTGGCATGGTACTGGGGTAGGGTCGGAGAGCATAGGATTTTCAGAAGGGGACGACCATGCAGGCGGGCCAGGCGCTACCGGCATTCCTGCTCGCGGACGGCGCGGGCGGCGAACACAGCTTTCCGAGCGGGAAACGCTCGCTCATCTGTTTCGTGAAGGAAGATTGCCCCACCTGTCAGGTGGTCATGCCCGTGCTCGCGGCACTCTACGAAGGCGCCTCAGCCGACGTCGACTTCCGCGTTGCCGGGCAGACGACAGACGGCAATGCCGCCCTCGTCGAGCGCTTTGCCCCTGCCTTTCCCCTGCTCGATGACGCCACGCTGAAAGTCTCTTTCGCCTATGACATCGACACGGTGCCGAGTCTGTTTCTGGCCGACGGCGAAGGACGTCTCGAACAGGCGCTCGTGGGGTTCGTGCGCGACGAGTGGCAGGCCCTGGCAGAGGACCTCGGCGGTGCCCCCGGGCTCGACTGGGCTGAGCTGCCGGAGTGGCGGCCCGGCTGCGGTTCCCTGTCCGTGGATCCGACCATTGCTGATCGTCTGCGGGCCGAAGCCGAGAACTCGCCGCTTCGGGCCAGGAAGATCGAAATTGCCCCGGCGGACGACGAGTTCGAGTTCATGTTCGATCAGGGCTTCTCGGACGGTCTGCCTCTCGTGCCGCCGACGCCCGAGCGCGTCATGCGCATGCTCTCCGGCACGGCCCGGGATCCGCAGGAAGTCCTCGGCACCATGCCGCCGAACATGGGCGACGTGACCATCGAAAAGCTTGCCATCAACGCCGTCATGGCAGGCTGTAAGCCCGATTACCTGCCGGTGATCATCGCGGCCACGGAGGCGATCCTGACCGAGGAATACAACATCCACGGGGTCATGGCGACGACCATGGGCGCGAGCCCGGTCATGGTCATCAACGGCCCGGTCCGGGAACGCATCGGCATGAACATGAAGCTCGGTGCCCTCGGTCAGGGTAACCGTGCCAATGCCACCATCGGCCGCGCCGTGCGGCTCGCCGTGCGGAACATCGGCGGCGCCAAACCGGGTGGCACGGAGCGCTCGACCCTCGGCAATCCGATGAAATTCACCATGTGTTTCCCGGAGTTCGAGGAGCGCAGTCCCTGGGATCCCCTGCACGTGGAGCGGGGTTTCGATGCCACGGACTCCGTAGTAACCGTCTTCACCATGACCAGCGGGCCGACGCTCATCGTCGATCAGGATTCTCGACAGGCGAGTCAGCTGGCCGGATCCTTCGGCCTGTCACTCGAATCGGCTTTTCATCCCAAGGCCCACTTCGCCACCGACGTGCTGCTCGTGGTCTGCCCGGAACACGTCGATACGCTCGTCCGGGACGGCTACAGCAAAGCCGACGTTCGGGCGAGAATTCAGGAAGTGACCGCGCGACCCCTTGGCGAACTTGTGGAGAACGAGACCTCCGCCGTAGGATTCAAGCGGGCGGCCTTCGAGGCCATGGATGCAGCGGCGCAGGCGCGTGAGCTGCCGAAGTTCAAAACACCGGACGACATCCACATGGTCGTCGCCGGTTCGGATGCCGGAAAGTTCTCCGGCGCTTTTCACGGCTGGGCAACCGGCGAAATCGGCTCCATTTCGGTGTCGAAGAAAATCGAGGAGGTGTGAATGACCACCATTCTGGATCCCACGGACGAGCGGGTGCCGGTGACGCGGCAGCTGACGCCGCGGACGGGCGCCATCACCGGCAAGGTGGCGTTTCTGGACATATCGAAGCCGCGCGGCAACGTGCTCATCGATCAGCTCGAGGCGCGACTGGCCGAGCGGCTCCCGGAAGTGTCCATCAACCGCTACGCGAAGCCGACCTTCACGAAGCCGGCGCCCGATGCGCTCCGCGCTGAAATTTCCCGGGACAACGACTTCGTCATCGAGGCGCTGGCCGACTGAGGCTCCTGTACCACGTGCAGTTTGCATGACACGGTATTTTTCGAGATTCAGGGCAAGCCTTCCGTCTCGCTGGCGTCTACGGAGTTTCGTGACGCAGCCCAGACACAGGCCGATGCGCTCGGTATGTCCGACGCCCGCTGCGTGTTCGTGGCGCATCCGATTCAGGACGCAACGGACGACGAGATGCGCGCCAAGGCGGACGCGGTGATCGACGAGGTCGTGGCGGCGCTCACGGATAACTGAGCACCGGCGGCGATGGCTCGCCGTGCCGCAGCTGCGAGGCACAGCAGCCTCACTCGTGAGGCACGAACGCCTCACTTGTGAGGCACGAACGCCTCACTTGTGAGGCACAGACGCCTCAGAGCTCGACGATCGTCTTGCCGAAGTTGCGCCCTGCGAAGAGATCGGAGAACGCCTGAGCCACCTGCTCGATGCCCTGGAGTCGATGCTCCGGGGCAACGAGTTTTCCTTCCTTCAGCCACCGGGCGAGTTCGGCTCTTGCAGCCGGGTATTCCTCCGCCCGCGTGTGCGTTAGAAAGCCGCTCATCGTTGCCTGCCGGGTGACGAGCTGAAAGAGATTGCGCGGCCCGGCGGTCTCCCGCCCATAGGTCGATACGGCGCCACAGAGCACCACCCTGGCCCCCTCGGCCAGATGATCGATCACGGTCTCCAGCATCGGGCCGCCGACGTTGTCGAAATACACATCCACCCCCGCCGGGCAGGTGCTGGCCAGCTGCGCCGGGAGCGCTTCGCGCCGGTCGATGACGGCATCGTAGCCAAGATCCTCGCGCAGTCGCGCGGCCTTGTCGGCCCCGCTCGTGATCCCCACCGCCCGTGCGCCCATGATTCGCGCCAATTGACCCGCGATGGAGCCAACGGCTCCGGCCGCGGCGCTGACCAGCACCGTGTCACCGGGTGCTGGACGGCCGACGTCACGCAGGCCGAAAAATGCCGAGAGGCCGGTATCGCCGAGGATACCCAGGTAGTGGGCGGCATCCGCTTCCAACGGTTCCGGAAGGCGGATCAGAAAGTCCGTGGCATCGGTGATCGTGTGTTCCTGCCAGGCGAGGCGCGCCATGAGGCGGGTACCCGGCTCGAAATCCGGATGCCGGGATTCGAGCACCGTGCCGAGGACCAGACCCATGACCGGCGCGCCGAGGGCCATGGCCGGGAGCACGGCGTCGCCGCTGTCCGCGTCCATCCAGTTGCGGAAACCGGCATCGAGGGACACGAACTCGTTAGCGAGCAGCAGTTCACCGTCGGCCAGTGGCGGCAGTTCTTCTTCGATGAGATCGAAATCTTCCGGGACCGGATTGCCATCGGGTCTCCGGGCCAGAGCGACGCTGCGGGTGCGCGTGGGTCGATCGGTCATGGTGCTGTACTCCTCCCTTCCTCAGGCACGCATGGTACTGGAAGGGAGGCGTCTGGAAGAGACCGTTGCGCGGCTGAGGTCAGGCGCTACTGGAACAGATAGGCGGCACCGGCTTCGTTGTTCGCGGTGCTGGCCTGATTACCGTTCAGACCCGTTGCGCTGCTCTGCTCATTGCGCGCACCGACCGCGAGTGTGTCGCCATCGAGCGCCACGGCAAAGCCGAAGAGATCGTTTGCGTCGGTGTTGGAAGCCTTGAGATAGGCGATCTGCGTCCAGGCGCCGGTGGCGTCCCGTTCGAAGAGGTAGGCTGCGCCCGCGCTGACGGCGCTTTCGTCGTTGGCGTTGCCGTTGATGCCGGTGGCGTTGGAGCGCTCGCCGATGGCGCCGACCGCAAGCATGTCGCCGACGAGGGCGACGCTGATGCCGAAGAGGTCACCGAAGCCGACCACGTCTGCCTTGAGGAGCGCCTGCTGGGACCAGGTGCCGAGGTCGTCGCGAACGAAAACGTAGACGGCGCCGGAGTTCTGCTGGCCCGTGTTTTCCCCGGGCGCGCCAACCACAAGCGTATCTTCGTCGAGGGCGATGGCGGCACCGAAGTTGTGGTCCCGGCCGGTGTTCGAGGCCTTGATGTAAGCCGTTTGCGCCCAGACGTCGGCGGTTGCTTCGAACACGTAGACGGCGCCCGCGTTCGGCAGGCTCGTGTCGTTCTGATTGCCGTTGATGCCGGTAGCGCCACTGTCTTCACGCCAGGCGGCGACGGCCAGCGTATCGCCGCTGAGGGCCACGGCATTGCCGAATTCCGGCTCTGTGCCGACATTGGAGTTCGAGGCCTTCAGGTAGGCCACCTCAGTGAAAACGCCCGCATCGTTGCTCTCGAAGAGGTAGGCCGCACCGGCGGAATTCAGAGAATTGTCGGCGCCGTTGCCGTTTACACCGGTCGCGTTGCTCTGCTCGAAGCGTGCGCCCACCAGCAGGCGGTTGCCGTCTGCCGTCAGCGCATCGCCGAAGCTGTCGAGGTTGTCTGCGTTCGAGGCCTTCAGATAGTCGGTCTGGCTCGGGGCACCGGCGATGTCCGCGTCGAACACGTAGACCGCGCCGACGCTGTTGCCGGTGTTGTCGCTCTGGCTCCCGGACAGGCTCTGCTCGCCGGGCGCGCCGACAGCGAAACGGTCCCGGGTGGCAGCGACGGCCGTGCCGAAGCGGTCGCCGTCATCGGTGTTCGAGGCCTTGATGTAGTGGCCGACGTTCCAGGTGCCGGCGAGGCGTTCGTAAAGATAGACGGCGCCGTTGCCGCTGCCGCTGTTATCGGTCTGGAGGCCATCGATGCCGGTGGCCCGGCTGCGCTCGAAGGGCGCGGCCGCGAGGAAGCGGTCGTTGCGCAGTGCCACCGCGGAACCGAAGCGATCACCAGTGCTGGTGTTCGTTGCCTTCACGTAGTGGGTCTGCCCTACGCTCGCGAAATCGCCGCGGGTCACGTCGACTCGATACTCTGCCTGGGTCGCGGCGTCTTCGGCGGTCACAACCACGGAGATCCGGGTTGCATCGATGCCTTCAGCGAGGGGCACGGGCTGGCTCGGCTCGTCGGGATCGTTGGCTTCACCCTGCACGGCGATGCTGTTCGCGTTCGGGTCCGAGGGGGTTGCAATGACCCGGGTCGTGTTCGCCAGATAACCGACGCTGGCGCTGTAGTCGGCGATGGCCGGGTCGAAGGTGAGCTGATCGAGGGGGCCGGCGCTCAAGGCGAGGTCCGCGAGCTCGGCATCGTTGTTTGGTACCGGGCGGACGATGGCGACGCGATAGGTGCGGGTGGTGCCGTCCTGGGCGCTGACCACCACGTCGACATTCGTGGTGCCAACGGCCAGGGCGATGGGATTGCTAGGCACGTTGTTCGATGCGGCGACGCCGTTGATGGTGAGCCGGGAACGGCTGTCGGAAAGCACGGCGGTGATCCGGGTTTCTGTCGTGCCACCGGATACGTCGGCGCGGTATTGGGTGACGGCGCTTGCGAAGGCGGGATCGAGCACGCCGTCTTCCACCAGCAGGGAAACCAGGTTGGCGTCGCTGCTCGGCCGGTCGTTGTCACCACCACCGCCGCCGCAGGCCACGAGCAGCAGGCTGCAGATCAGGCCCAGGATGGCCGGCAGCAGGCGGGCCGGGGTGAGTGGTTTCGACGATGGGCTGAGCGTAGTTACGGGCAACATAAAGCAGCTTGTTTGTCTATTTTGGCGTAAGGCTACGCCTATTTTCGCAGAGCTACGAATCGATGGTCAGGGTGTGCGGGACGAACGGTCTGCCCGGCCGGCCAGGTGGTTCTGCCTTGCAGCCGCGGCGAACCCGGGCCACCGTCGTCGTCACCGGCATTGCTGCTAGACTCCCGTATTCAGGAAAGGGGGATTTTCATTATGCGCACACGGGGACTCGTGCTCGCGACGCTCATCGTGGCTCTTTTACCGGCGAGCGCTCCTGCTCAAGCGCCGAACATTCTGGTCATCTGGGGCGACGACATCGGACTCTGGAACATCAGCCGCTACAGCATGGGGCAGATGGGCTACCAGACGCCGAACATCGACCGGATCGCCAACGAAGGCATGATCTTCACGGACTACTACGGTGAGCAGAGCTGCACGGCCGGGCGATCGGCCTTCATCACCGGTCAGCATCCCGTGCGCACGGGACTGACGAAAGTCGGCATACCGGGCTCTGATCTCGGCATCCAACCGGAAGATCCCACCCTTGCCGAGCTCCTGAAGCCCCTGGGCTATGCGACGGGCCAGTTCGGTAAGAATCATCTCGGCGATCGAGACGAGTTTCTGCCGACGAATCACGGCTTCGATGAGTTTCTCGGCAATCTCTACCATCTGAATGCCGAGGAAGCGCCGGAAGACCCGGACTATCCGCAGAATCCGCGGTTCCGGGAGCAGTTCGGGCCTCGGGGCATCATCAGAAGCAGCGCCGACGGACGGGTCGAGGACATCGGTCCGCTTACCCGCAAGCGCATGGAAACGGTGGATGAAGAATTTCTGGCCGCCTCCCTCGACTTCATGGATCAGGCCCACGATCAGGGCAAACCGTTCTTCGTCTGGTTCAACTCCACGCGCATGCACTACTACACCCACGTCAAGGAATCGCAGCTCGGCGCCTCCGGCCAGGGTTTTTACAACGACGGCATGGTGGAACACGACGGCCACGTGGGTGCGCTCCTCGACAAGCTCGACGAGCTCGGCATCGCGGACAACACGATCGTGTTTTATTCCACAGACAACGGTCCCCACTACAACCAGTGGCCGGACGCCGCCATCACGCCGTTCCGCGGTGAAAAGAACACCAACTGGGAAGGCGGGTACCGGGTGCCGGCCATGGTGCGCTGGCCGGAGCGGATCAAAGCGGGATCCATCTCCAACGCCGTCATGTCACACCTCGACTGGGTGCCGACCCTCATGGCTGCAGCGGGCGAGGAGGGGGTAAAGGCCGATCTCGTCGAGGGTCGTGCCGTGGGTGACAAGAACTTCCGTGTGCACCTCGACGGTTACGACTTTCTCCCGTTCCTGACCGGCGAAGCGCAGGCCGGCCCGCGCCGCGAGTTCTTCTACTTCAGCGACGATGGCGTCCTGACCGGCGTGCGGGTCGGCGACTGGAAGCTGGTGTTTGCCGAACAGCGGGCCCAGCGTTTCGACGTGTGGCGCGATCCTTTCGTCACTCTGCGCATCCCGAAGGTTTTTCACCTGCGCCGGGATCCCTTTGAACGGGCCGATACGGATTCGAACAGCTACAACCTCTGGTGGGACAAGAAGATCTCCGCTGCAGGCGTGCAGGGGCGAGTTGTGGTCCAGCGCTTCGTCGAATCGCTGCAGAAGTTCCCACCGCGTCAGCGCCCGGGCACCTTCACCGTCGATCAGATCATGGAAGCCCTCTACCAGCAGCCGTAGCCGCCGCGGGCCGTCAGTCGCGCTGGTGCGGGCGGCCCTCGAACACCGTGCCCAGCACCGGGATGTCGCGGAGCCGTTCGGCGCCGACGCTCAAGGGATCCTCCGCGAGCACCGTGAAGTCGGCGCGTTTCCCCGCGCGGATCGTGCCGACTTCGTCGTCGATACCGAGGACGCGTGCGGCGTTGCAGGTGATGGCTTCGAGGGCCTGGTAGGGAGAGACCTTTTCCCTTTCACCCATGATGCGCCCTGTGCAGTTCTCCCGATTCGCGGCGACCCAGGCGCTGTTCAGGGGCTCTGCCGGAGCCATGGTGAAATCCGAGTGCACGGCCGTGCAGATGCCCGCATCGAAGCAGCTTTTCAGGCGCGCCATCTGACTGGCGCGTTCGTAGCCGATGCCGCCTTCCGCGTAGCTCTGGCCGAGCTCGTGCAGGTAGTAGACGTTCGCAGACACGTTAGCGCCGAGGCGGGCGATGCGGTGGACCTGCTCCGGGGTGGAAAAACCGAAGTGCTCGAAGGTGAAGCCGTGATTGAAGCGTGGGCGCTCCCACTGGAGCTTTTCGAGAATTTCGAGGCCCAGCTCCAGGCCGAGGTCGCCGGTGACGTGCAGGTGGATCCGGTAGCCGGCGTTCCAGTAAACGCGCGCCGCTTCTTCGAGGATCTCCGGGGTCATGAGCCATTCGCCGTGGTGACCGTCGATGTAGCCGGGCGGGCCGAGTTGCGCGAGCTGCGAGAAGAAGGCGCCATCGGCGAAGAGCTTGACGCGCCTGGCGAAGCGCAGGCGGTGGCTGTTCCCGGCGGGTAAACCCTCGATGTGCTCGAGGATGGCCGGTTGGCTGCGGAACTTGCGGAGCAGACCCAGCGCGGTCGGTATCTGCTCGATGCGGAAAGGCACGTCGTCCTTATCGAGGACCGCACGCGTCATCTCCATTTCCATGTCGAAGTCGAAGAGACCCACGGCCATGTCACCGATGGTCGTGTGGCCGCCGAGCTCGACCACCGCGCGAAGCCGTTCGAGACCGAGACGATAGCGCTCCGGTGCGAGCAGATACGGATTCAGACGGGCGATGGCAAAGCCCAGACCGTTTTCGAAGAAATGCCCGGCCGGCAGATTGATCTGCTGGCGCCGTCCGACCGCTTCGGCGTCGATGGCGAGCCAGGCGAGTGCCGCATCGTTCATGTAGAGCTCGTGGAAGGAGCGGTGCCAGACGATGATGGGGCGCTCGGCGCAGACGGCGTTGATTCGATCGCGGTTCATTTCCCCGTGCCAGAGCTGGTGATAGCCCCAGACGATGAGGGGATCACCTTCAGGCTGAGCGGCCAGCCGCTCTGCCAGGCGGGCGTCGAAGGTGGCAGGATCTTCCGTGGCCGGTACGTCTTCCCAGGGAAGACGCCAGGGCAGCGCGGTGATGAAGGCCATGGGCAGAATCACGGCGGCCATCGTCGGGTGCAGGTGCGGGTCAATGAAACCGGGAAGCAGGCAGGCGTCCTGAAACCGCTCGTCCAGCTCGTGCGGGTGCGCATCGAGCCAGGGGGCCAGGGTCTCCAGGGTGCCGACCTCGACGATGCGGCCGTCGCGGACTGCCACGGCTTCGGCGCGTGGCAGGCTCGGATTCATGGTGATGATGGTGCGGGCCGTGAAGACGGTCAGCATGGGCGTGCCCCCTGATGGATCTCTCTCCTGTGGTCTAATAGTCCGTTTCCTGCCTGCTCAGCGCCAGCCCGGAAGCACATCGACCAGCATGACGTCCTTTGCATGAACAGTTCCCAGCCACAGATTGAGACCCGGTCCGAGAACAAGCTGTACTACGGCTACTGGATCGTGGCGGCTGCCTTCGTGTCCCAGTTTGTTGCCATGGGCATTTTCAGCTACGTCCTCGGGCCCTTCATGATGCCCATGATCGAGGAGCTTGGCTGGTCACGCTCGGAGTTCACCCTGTCTCGATCTCTTGGCCAGTTCGTCATGGGACTCACGGGGTTCCTCATCGGCGCCTGGGTGGATCGCTTCGGCCCACGGCCGCTCATGCTCGCCGGCGCCACGGTCATGAGCGTCAGCCTGGCCCTCCATGCGGGCGTGACTGAGATCTGGCAGTGGCTGCTGCTGAACGGTGTGCTTGCCACCGTGGGCGGAGCGCTGCTCGGTAACCTGGTGGTAAACGTCACCCTGGCGAAGTGGTTCGTGGAAAAGCGGGGACAGGCTGTCGCCTGGGCGGCCATGGGCGTATCCGCGGCGGGCATCATCATTACGCCAGCGGTCACCCTCTCCATCGACTTTACCGGCTGGCGGGAAACCTGGATCCTCCTGGCCGTGGCCACGGCGCTGCTGACCTATCCCATGGCCTTTGTGATGCGTCGCACCCCGGAGGATCACGGCTGGCACCCTGATGGCAAATCGGATCATCAGGTGGCTATGGGTCAGGCTGAACGGGCCCGGGCGGACTTCGACCACTCCCTCACACGCCGCGAGGCGCTGCGGACCTGGGTGTTTTACGGTCTGGTGTTCTCCTTCGGCCTCTTCACGATCAACATCGTTGTCATGCTCCTGCAGACGGTGCCCTACCTCACGGACTCGGGCTTCAGTCGGTCCGAGGCCGCCTATGCCATCACCGTAGCTTCCATTCCAGCGCTGCTGTCGAAGCCCGTCTGGGGCTACTTCATCGATCGTATCCCTGCAAAACCGCTCGCGGCCATTGGTGCCTCGGGCACCGGTCTGGCGCTGTTCGCGATTGTGGGCAGTGTGGCTACGGGAAATCTCTTCTGGATCTACGCGGCTTTCTTTCTGCTTGGCCTTGGCTGGGGCGGCATGATCCCCCTCCAGGAGGTGATCTGGGGTGCGTACTTCGGCCGTCGCTATCTCGGAGCCGTCCGCAGCGCCGCGCTGCCCTTTGCGTTGCTGCTCGGCGCCGCGGCGCCTCTGGCCGTGTCTTACTACCACGACCAGACCGGCGCCTACGATGGCGCGCTGCTGGTCGTTGCCGGACTGAACGTGCTCTCCGGCCTGCTCCTGCAGGGGATTCCCGCGCCGCAGGCGCGTGCTTCCTGAGCGCCTGAAGCCGCCGTGCGGCGTGCTTGCATGCCGCGCGTCCCGGTCCGATCATGGACCTTCGAAAGCCGCGGCAGGGGAGCAGGGAGACGGTGAGAAACCATGGATAACTTCGAGCGCATCGGTTACGTCTGCCTTGCGATCGTTGCGCTGTGTTACCTGGCGGCAATGTTCGTCGGCATGGTGGCGACCTTTCCCCTGGGGCTCATCGGGCTCGTTGCCATCGTCGGCATCGGCCTGCTCCTCATCAAGGTGATCAAAGAACGCCTCGCCAACGCCGAGGACGATCACTATTCAAGGAACGTAGACAAGTGATCATCACCACTCAGGACCATCTGGCCGACTATCAGATCACGGAGACGCTCGGCCTGGTGCGGGGCAATACGATCCGGGCCCGGCATCTGGGAAAGGACATTCTGGCGGGCTTGCGCAGCGTTGTTGGCGGAGAAATCGGCGAATACACGAAGATGCTCGCGGAATCCCGGGAGCAGGCCCTTGACCGGATGATTGCGGAAGCTCGCGCCCTCGGCGCCGATGCGATTGTCGCCGTGCGCTTCGTGACCTCACCGGTGATGCAGGGTGCGGCTGAGCTGCTTGCCTATGGAACGGCGGTGAAAGCCTCGCCGCGGCCGAGGAGCTGAGATGGCCAGGTACGAACACCTTGAGCTGATACCCGCCAGCAGTGCCGTTGGTGCGTTTGTCAGCGGCCTGGATCTGTCGGAACCGTTACCCACTCCCGTGCGCCAGGAGCTCGAGCGCGCCCATGCAGAGTTCGGGGTGCTCTTCTTTCGCGATCAGACCCTGACCCCGGCCGGACAGATTGCCCTTGCGGAGCAGTTCGGCGAGATCAATGTGAATCGGTTCTTTGCGGCCGTCGACGGCTACCCGCAGATCGCCGAGGTGCGCAAAGAGCCGGAACAGAAGTTCAACATCGGTGGTGGTTGGCATACCGATCACTCCTATGACGAAATCCCGGCCCTCGGCTCCATGCTTTATGCGCGGGAGCTGCCCGCCCAGGGCGGCGATACCCTCTACGCCAGCATGTATGCCGCCTACGAAGGGTTGTCTCCGGGGATGCAGAAGATGCTCGAGGGCCTCGAGGCCGTCCACTCTTCCCGGCACGTCTTCGGTGTTCGTGCCGGACGCCCCGGCGAGCTTGCCGACCGACTCGGTAATCCGGAGGCAGCCACTCAGGACGTGGTCCACCCGGTAGTGCTGGTGCATCCGCGTTCCGGCCGGAAAGCGCTTTACGTGAATCCCGGCTTTACGGTCCGCTTTCAGGGTTGGACGGCTGAGGAGAGCGAGCCGCTGCTCAAGTTCCTCTATCAGCACGCCTCCCGGCCCGAGTACCACTACCGCTTTCAATGGGAGCCCGGCTCGCTCGCGTTCTGGGACAATCGCTGCACCTGGCACTTTGCGGTCAACGATTACCACGGCGCCCGCCGGCTCCTGCATCGGATCACCCTCGAGGGAGAGCCCCTCGGAGCGTCCTCGCCGGTCCTGGGTGCTGCAGCGGGTGGATGAAAAACAGATAGTCGCCTATCTCGATCCGTGGTCCGTGACGGCCGGAGATACGCTCGACGTCATGGTCAGCTGTATGAGCTCCGGGCAGTTTTCCGCCGAGCTCGTGGAACTCATCTCCGGTGACAGCCGGCCCCACGGGACGGGATTCGTTGAGGAGAAACGGTCGGCGGCCTTCGAAGGCGTCCACACCGGTCGCCGGCAGACCCTGAACCCCGGCAGTTACGCCGTGCTGCCGGATATCCCGTCCGTGACTCGAATCAGCCTGTGCCTTTACGTCTATCCGACCTTGCTGGCGCGCGACTGGCAACCCCTTGCCGGCGGCGATGGCCTCGTTGTCGAGTTTCGTGACGGCTCCCTCGCCGCAAGTCTGGATGGCGAAGGTCTCAAGCTGGGTCCGGCGCTGAAGCTCAGACGCTGGCACCAGGTGCTCCTGAGCTACGACAGCCAGAGCGGCCGGCTTGGCCTCGCCCAACGCGTGCTCGGGGTGGGTGTTGCCGAACAGGACGGTGACTGGCACGAGGAAGCGGTCACGGTATCGAAGCGGCAGCTGGCCGCCTGCGACTGGCTGCTTGGTGCTGCGCTGGTGGACGGTGCTTTGAAGACCGGCTTCAACGGCCGCCTTGAAGCACCGCGTCTGGTCGGTGATGCCCTTGCAACAGACGTTGCAGCCTCACTCCTGTCGACGGAGGCGGTAACGCACGTTGCCCTGCTCGGCGCCTGGGACTTCAGCCAGGGTATCAACACGGAGCAGCTCACGGACCTCTCCCCGGGTAAACGCCATGGCTGGACCATGCAGATGCCGACCCGGGGCGTGAAGGGTGTGCACTGGGATGGATCCGTGCAGAGTTGGCTCGAGGACCCGAGCCAGTATGGGGCCATTCACTTTCACGAAGACGACCTGGTGGATGCCGGGTGGACGCCCGACTTCTCCTGGAACGTCCCTGACGATCTGCCATCGGGCGTTTACGCGGTTAAGCTCTCGCTCGGTGGCTCCGTGGATTACGTGCCGTTTTTCATCCGGCCAGGTCCGCGGGCTGAGAAGGCGAAAGTTGCCTTTCTGGCTTCCACCGCTACCTATCTTGCTTACGCGAATCAGCGCCTTGGTTTCAGCGGCGGCATCTTTGGCGACGCGAAGCCGAAGAATCCGGAAGATGCCTATCTCCTCGCGCACCCGGAAGTCGGTTACTCCCTCTACGAGTACCACGCCGACGGCAGCGGCGTGCACTTTTCCTCGCGCCTGCGGCCGGTGCTGAATGCCAGGCCGAAGACCGTGCCCTGGTCCTTCAACGCCGATACGAACATCGTCAACTGGTTGAAAGGCACTGAGCAACGTTTCGATGTGATCACCGACGACGATCTGCATCGTGAAGGGGCCGCGCTCCTCGAAGACTATCGGGTGGTGATCACCGGCACGCATCCGGAGTACTACTCCACGCAGATGCTCGATGGCCTGCGCGACTGGCTCGGCGATGGCGGGCGGCTCATGTATATGGGTGGCAACGGCTTCTACTGGCGCATCGCGTATCACCCCGACAACCCGGCCATCATCGAGGTGCGCCGAGCTGAGGACGGTACCCGGGCCTGGATCGCCGAGCCCGGCGAGTACTACCACCAGTTCACGGGCGAATACGGCGGCCTCTGGCGGCGGCTCGGACGACCGCCGAACCAGCTCGTGGGCATCGGCTTTGCGGCCCAGGGTTTTGATGGGGGCACCTACTATCGTCTTCAACCCGGCGCCCTCGATGAGCGAGCCGCCTTCCTCATGGAAGGCGTGACGGCCAGCGAGGTGATCGGCGACTACGGCACTCAGGGCGGTGGCGCTGCCGGGGAAGAGATCGATCGCCTGGACACGGCGCTTGGGTCACCGGAGCACGCCCTTTGCCTTGCCTCTTCAGAGAACCATCGGCCGGGCATGCTGCGGGTCACCGAAGAAATCCACATGTCGCAAACCGAGTTGCAGGGACCGAAGGTCCGAGCGGACATGGTGTTTTTTGAAACCCCGAGCGGCGGCGCGGTATTCAGCACCGGTTCCATCTCCTACGCCGGCGCCCTGGCCCACAACAACTTCGATAACGACATTGCACGGATCACCGGGAATGCGCTGAAGCGATTCCTTGATCCCACGCCCTTCGACTATCCTGCCTGAGGCGCCAGTGCCCGGGGCGGGCACACCTGTCGCCGCTCAGAGTCGTTGAGATGAAGCAATGGAAGGGCACTGATGCTTGAAACACTTGCCAACCTGGGGGAGTTCGTTGGCGGCGTCGCCGTGCTGGTGACGATCGTCTACTTTGCTGTCCAGTTACGTGCCAACCTCAATGCCAACCGTGCGCAGGCAGTTGCGGCCTGGATCACGGCAGCGCAGGCAGAGAAGGAAGCGCTTTATCGTGATCCATCTTTCAGTCGCCTTTACTGGGAGGTGGTCTACGAGGAAAAAGTACCGGAAGCTGACGAGGCGGTTCGGTTCTACGCATTCTGCATCCAATTCATGAACTCCTGGCAGCTCGCCTACTGGCAGTGTCAGCTCGGCATCATGAACAAGCCCTTTCTGGAGAAAGCCTCGGTGGGCTACGCCGGCTTCGTGGTAAATGCTCAGGTGAAACGCTGGTGGGAAAGCAGCGGCTGCGCGATGTATGACGAAGAGTTCGTCGACTTCGTCAATGAGCGCATCAATAGGGCCGCCAGCTGAATGTCGCGGAGTGCTGACGACCTGGTCAGCTGATCGGAACACCCGGGACAGCAACGCATACGATCACAACCCGAGACCCACGAGGTGGCCGACGGCGGCGGTGACCAGCATGGCCATACCGCCCCAGAAGGTCACCCGCACGGTACCGATGAGCACAGAGGCCCCGCCTGCCCGGGCGGCGATCGCGCCGAGAATCGCCAGAAAGGTCAACGATGCCAGGGCGATGACGAGCGCCTGGTTCGTACCGGTCGACAGCCAGGCCGTCGCGAGCGGCAGGGCCGCGCCGACGGTGAATGCTGATGCCGACGACCAGGCGGCCAGGAGCGGTCTTGCGGCCTGCGTGTCGGTGATGCCGATTTCGTCCCGGGCGTGCGCGCTGAGCGCATCGTGGGCCATGAGGGAAACGGCAACCTGGTCAGCCAGATCGGCATCGAGACCCCGATTCCGATAGATCTCCGCAAGCTCTTCTCGTTCCAGGAGTTCATTTTCGGCGAGCGACTTTGCTTCGAGCTGTAAGTCTGCCTTTTCCGTATCGGCCTGCGAGCTCACGGAAACATACTCACCCGCGGCCATGGACATGGCACCGGCAACCAGACCGGCAAGACCGGCGATGAGGATCTGTTGCTGGCCCGCGTTGGCAGAGGCAACGCCGATGATCAGACTGGCCGTTGAGACGATGCCATCGTTGGCACCGAGAACGACGGCACGCAGCCAGCCGCTCCGGTGGGAGCGATGATGTTCCGGATGGGTCATGTCAGCGCAGGGAGCGGAAACACGTGCGCAACTCTTCCACGAACACCTCCGGCTGTTCGAAAGCGGCAAAGTGACCGCCGCTGTCCAGTTCGTTGTAGTAGATGAGGTTCGTGAAACGCTTCTCCGCCCAGCGCTTCGAGGTTGGGAAGATCTCCTTGGGGAACTGGCTGATGCCGGTGGGCAGGGAAATCGGGTCCAGGCGATTGGCGCCGAAGCTTTCCCAGTAAATGCGTCCGGAAGAGGCACCGGACGCCGTGAGCCAGTAGAGCATGACGTTGTCGAGGAGTTCGTCTTTCGTCAGCACGTTCTCGGGGTGACCGTCGCAGTCCATCCAGGCCCAGAACTTTTCGAGGATCCACGCGGCCTGCCCGATGGGCGAATCCACCAGCCCGTAGCCGAGTGTCTGCGGTCGCGTTGCCTGCTGTTTCGAGTAACCGGAATCCCACTCGTCGTAGTGCTGAAAGGCAGCAACGGCTGCCTGCTCCCGCTCCGTGAGCGAATCCATGGTCTCCGGATCCGGCGGCGCGATGGGCATGTTCAGGTGAATAGCCGCACAGTGGTCTGGATCCGCCTCGGCGATGGCGCAGGTGACGATCGAGCCCCAGTCGCCGCCCTGGGCGACGTAGCGGTCGTAGCCCAGTCGGGCCATGAGGGCCGCCCACTCTCTGCCGATCTTGTCGGTGCTCCAGCCGGGGCTCGAGGGCTTGTCCGAGTAGCCGAAGCCCGGCAGCGTCGGGCAGACCAGATGGAAGGCATCTGCGGCATCACCGCCGTGGGCTGCTGGGTTGGTGAGTGGGTCGATGACTTTGAGGAACTCCACCACCGAGCCGGGCCAGCCGTGGGTCAGCACCAGGGGCAGGGCATCCGCCTCCGGGGAACGCACGTGCAGGAAGTGAATGCCGAGACCGTCCAGCGCCGTCTTGAACTGCGGATACTGATTGAGACGCGCTTCCCCGCGCCGCCAGTCGTAGTCGTCCTGCCAGTAGGCGAGGATTTCCTTCACGTAGGCGAGGGGAATGCCCTGCGACCAGTCGTCGGGGGTTTCCTTTTCCGGCAGACGGGTGCGGGCGAGCCGCGCCTTGAGGTCCTCGAGATCGGCTTCCGGTGTCTGGACCTCGAACGCATGGATATCGCTCATGGGTGCTCCTCAGAGAGATGCGCAGATGTGGCCGCCGTCGACGACGACAACCGAGCCGTTCATGTATTTCGAGGCGTCCGACGCAAGCAGCAGCAGGGGCCCATCGAGGTCGTCGAATTCGCCGTAGCGACGCAGCGGAATGCCCTTCATGAACTCCGGCGCCTGCTCGCTTTCGAGAAGCACGCGGCTGACGTCTGTGAGAATGTACCCCGGCGCCAGCGCGTTCACCCGGATGCCGTAGCGGGGTGCCTCCAGGGCGAGGACCTCGGTCATGCGGCTTAAGCCCCCTTTGGAAACCGCATAGGGAAACTGGCCCTTGATCGTGCGGGTATCCGTGATCGAGGAGACGTTGATGATGTTGCCACCCTCAACCTTGTTCGCGACGACACGTTCCGTGAAGAGCTTGCTCATGAACCAGGCGCTCTTCAGATTGGTATCGATCACTGAATCCCAGTCGGCTTCATCGATCATGGTGTAGGTTTTCGCACCCGCTTCGATACCGGCGTTATTGATCAGCACGTGCACGGGGCCGAAGGCACCTTCTGCAGCGTCGAAAAAGTCCTGCATGCTCTCGCTGTCTGTGACGTCGAGGCGCGTCCCGAAAGCTTTGCCGCCGCCCGCGTTGATTTCGTCCACGCGCGCCTGGATTTTTTCCACGCGGCGCGCCCCGAGGCTGACGCTTGCGCCCGCATCGGCCAGCACGCCGGCGAAGTGATGGCCGAAGCCCGATGAAGCGCCGGTCACGGCGACGTGTTTACCCTCGAGACTGAACAGTTCCACTCCGCATCCTCCGCTGTCTGAAGCTGAGGATGCTAGCCGGTTGCTCGGACCCCCGCCAGCGCTGGCAGGGAACGTGGGTCAGGTACAGTACGGGGGAGGAGACAGTTTTTTTCCAGCACAGGCGATGCCTGCGCTCGCGCGGTCAGGCGCCTGCCGGCAGCGCTGCCTGATCGATCTCGTTGCCGTCGCCGCCGGGAAGATTCGAGTAGAGAATCTGCTGGTTGCGGCCGGAACGCTTTGCCGCGTACATGGCGTCGTCGGCTGCCTTGAAGAGTGTGCGCATGTCGACGCTTACTGCGGTGTCAGCGACCCCGCAGCTCACGGACATTTCGATGATTTTGTTTTCCCAGACCATGGGACGCGACGCCACTTTTTCGAGGATGCGGGTGCCTAGCCGCGCAGCATCTGCTTCCGTAAGGCCGGGCAGCAGCACCGCAAACTCTTCTCCGCCCAGGCGACAGACGAGATCCGTTTTGCGCACGCAGAGTGTGAGCTGTTCGGTGATGAACTGCAGGGCGGCATCACCCGTGGCATGGCCATAGGTATCGTTGAGTTGCTTGAAGTAGTCGGCATCAATGACCAGCAGCGAGAGCGGCGTGCCTTCCTCTTCCGCGGTCTCGAGCATGAGTTCGGCGCTGGCAAAGAAGGAGCGCCGATTGATCAGGCCCGTGAGTTCGTCTGTGTGGGCCAGCTCTTTGAGGCGGCCGTGAGCCTGCGAGAGTTGCAGGGCCATGCGGGCCGTAAGCCAGCAGACGGGCACTGCGACCAGCACCGGAACGATGCTCGCCGTGTAGAATGCGTTGGCCTTGCCGAAGGCCGCGTCGCCGAAGCTGAGATAGAGCAACAGCAGAACGGCCTCGGAAACCGCAATGGAGAGCACCGTCACCCCGCCGATGAACAGCCACATCTCCCGTCGATTTCTGATCCGGATGCGCAAGCGGCACACTCCCTGTGCATAGATTGCTGCCTGCGCATGGTGCTTGCTTTTCGGCGCGGAAGCCGTGCGCTCGGTCACAGCGCCGATGACGGCTGCAATGGCGTCAGAGTCGCTGACGAACGTTTTCTTCGACCTGGACGGCACTCTCACGGACCCTCGACCGGGCATTGTTCGATCACTGCAGCATGCACTGCAGCGCCTCGGCCGGGAGGTTCCGGCGGAAGAGAGCCTGCTCTGGTGCATCGGGCCGCCGCTCCGGGAATCCTTCGCCAGACTACTCGATGCGGAGGGCCCGCCTGAGGTAGAGCTGATCGAAGCGGCGGTAGGGCACTACCGGGCATATTTCTCGAACACGGGCCTCTATGAAAACGCCGTCTACCCGGGCGTTCGGCAGTGCCTCGCCCGGTTGCAGGCCGAAGGGTTCGAACTCTCGGTGGTGACCAGTAAACCCCACGTTTACGCCGAGCGGATTCTCGAGCACTTCGATCTGCGGTCTTACTTTGGAGAGGTCGTCGGCGCTGAGCTCTCCGGCGAACGTTCCGTAAAAACCGAGCTGGTGGCACACGCGCTGACGCAGCTTGCCTGTGCGCCCGGGAATGCCTGCATGATCGGAGACCGGGCTCAGGACATGCGGGGCGCCGCTGAAAATGCCGTGCGCGGCATTGGTGTGCTCTATGGCTATGGGTCGCAGGCGGAGTTGGAGGAGGCGGGCGCTGCCGCCCTGGCGGCGGATCTGACTGCGGTGGAGGGTTGCGTCCTCAGCTGGCGCTGAAGACTGGGGCAGTACGTGCAGCTACCGCAGACAACCCAGGTTGCCCGCGGTGCTATGGGTCAGGCGAGCACGCCCCCAAGGACACCGGCCATAGCGGCCACAGAAAGGGAGCCCAGGAACCAGCGTGCGGAGCTGGATCGTTCCCACCACCAGAGTTCCAGACTGCTCATCTTGTTCGAGAAGAGATGCGTTTCCATCCTCTTATCTCCTCATTGATCCCTTGATGATCAATAAGATAGTGGCGAAATCGCCAGGATTACGGGGCAATGCTGGGAAAATACTTGAGAGATAAATGAGCCGCTTGCGGTCCTATCCGGGTGCACTGCACAATAAATGCTAATTTATTGACTGTATTTGCGCCTTTACCATGTCTCGAGCAGGCACGCGCAGACCAGCGTGTTGAATAGCAGATGACCGGGCCAGATCAGCAGCTCGACGTAGTCGCTGGGGCCAAACCCGGGCAGCTGATCATCGATTTCGAGACCCAGCCAGACGAGCGCCCCGGCGGCGATCCCCGTGAGCAATGCCCGGCTGACCCGGCGTAAGGAGAGCTGCCTCCCCAGGAGCAGCCTGACGGCGATGAGCACGATCAAGACGCCAACGACTCCGGCGGCAAGCACGGACAGGCCGAAAGGCTCCAGGTCCGTAAAGTCCAGGGAGCTGAGGGCCAGGTAGTAACTCAGCCAGCCGGCACCGACGAGGCTCAGGGCGCGCAGTGAAATGCGATGCCTGGGCGGCAGCAGCGGTACCAGCGCAAGCGCGCCGAAAGCGGCGCCTGGGGTCGCGGCAAGAAGCGTTTCCAGGTACTCGGGGTTGCTGTCAGCAAGCAGCGCCGACAGGTGCCAGAGTGGGTACCAGAGCAGGCCGGAGAGGAAGGCCAGTTGCAGGTGCCTGCCTCGACTCGAGGTCATGAATTCCGGCCACCGAACGCCGAAGGTCCGCTGATCCCCGTGTGCAGCGGGAACGCATCTCCGGAGAGTAACTCTGCCATGGCAGCCGCAATTGCCGTGGGCTGAATGAAGTAGGCGGTGGGCTTGTCCGGCAGCATGGCGCGCATCTTTGGCTCGTCGATGGCGCCGTCGATCGAAAACACCGAGAACCTGAGGCCTTGATCCGACAGATTTTCATGGAGCAACTCCGCGAGGACCCGCTGCGCAACGCGGCTCGGTGCCAGTCCGAGGAAGTTCGCCGGTGGCGTGTAAGCGGCTGGAGAACTGCTGACGATGACCCTGCTGTCCGTTGGAATGGACGCAGGGTCTGGATACAGCTGCTGCACGAGCTGCAGCAATGCCACCGTGTTGACCTGGAAGCTGGCGCCGAACTGCGCCAGCGGTAGCTCGTTGTAGGCGCCCCAGGTTGCGCTCTCCGTATTGACTACGACGCGCCTTGGGGCGCCGAATTCCCGGCGGATACGCCCTAGAGTGTCGGCCCATGCGTCGCTGTCGGAGACATCGCAACTGAAGGCATGAGTGTGGTCGAGCGCGTCTGCGAGCGCGCCGATCCGTTCGGCGGACCGAGCCACCAGCAGCAGCTGGTACCGGCCTGCCAGCAGGCGGGCAAGTTCGGTGCCCGTCGCCGGGCCGACGCCAACGATCAGCAGCGGTTCATGACTCTCTGCCACACAACCTCCTCGTGGGACCCCCACAGACAGCCTATCGCCTGCAGCCTGTCGTCTGCAGCCTTATGCAAGAAGTGCGGCTACACTGTAACCCAGCGATTCATCGGGAAGGGGAGAGCCCATGAAAGCCCTGCAATGCGACCTTTGCGACTATGTCGCGGAAGGGGAGACTTTCGAAGCCTGGATGCAGGCGCTGATGCCTCACTACATGGAGGCACATGCAGACTTCATCCAGGATCCCAAGCACACGGAAGCGGATCGGGAACAATGGATGGCGGACAACCGTGCCCGATTCGACGCCCTCTAGCACCCTAAGCAATCACTAAGGTTCAGGAGTTCCCATGCGTAAGCCAAATCTGCTCTCGGCCCTGTCTCTGCTGCTCTTCTCCAGCGTGACCCTCGCCGACGACCACATCGATCTCAGCACACCGGAGGCAGCCATCAAGGCACACATGGCGGCTTTCACCAACCGGGATACGGCTGCGGTTGCTACCACTTCCAGCTTCCCGGTCGTGCAGTTTCTCGTCGATGAGCCGCCCACGACATTTTCCTCGAGCGAGGATCTCGATGACGAGAGCGAGCGGCCCTATGAAGTGGCCCTGGTCTCCGCCGAGGAGATCGACCGGAAAGGTGACCTGGCCCTGTTCAAGGTCCGCATGCAGATTGATGGCCCTAATCAATCCGCCGGCGGCTTAGCCTGGTGGGCGGTGAAGCAGACCGACGGCGTGTGGCGGGTCACCTGGCGGCAGTGGCTGGGATTTGTTCCAAGCGAGTCGGAGTGAGAGGATTTGAATGCGTCGCGCCGCAGCGGAGGCCCGGGGCCTGCGACGAACCAGAGGTTCGTCGCGTCGGTCAGGGTGTCGTAGACAGAGAACTCAAGAAAAAATGATGGTCGGAGTGAGAGGATTTGAACGCGTCGCGCCGCAGCGGAGGCCCGGGGCCTGCGACGAACCAGAGGTTCGTCGCGTCGGTCAGGACGCCGTAGGCAGAGAACTCAAGAAAAAATGATGGTCGGAGTGAGAGGATTTGAACGCGTCGCGCCGCAGCGGAGGCCCGGGGCCTGCGACGAACCAGAGGTTCGTCGCGTCGGTCAGGACGTCGTAGACAGAGAACTCAAGAAAAGATGATGGTCGGAGTGAGAGGATTTGAACCTCCGGCCCCTACGTCCCGAACGTAGTGCTCTACCAAGCTGAGCTACACTCCGATGGTCTGCCCGGGGGGCCACCCGGGGTCGCGTATTGTACGCGACGAACCCGCCAGGGCAATACGGCCCGCCTCAGATGAGAATGCGTTCCCGGCTGTAGAGCCAGATGGCCAGTCGTACCACACCGGCTGCCACCAGGCTCGTCATGAGCACGGAGATGGCCAGGTAGCTCGGGTCGATCGGCTCCCCGGTGATGAGCTGACCGATGAGCATCGACTGGCTCAGGGAAGGTACGGCCATGAGGGCAGCCGAAGGCGCCACGTTCATGAGCTGAGTGAGAATCAGCGGCAGCGTCGGCACCAGCACCACAACGGTCAGGTAAGTCTGCGCTTCCTTGTAACTCTTGGCGAAGCTGGCGACCGCGGTCAGAACGGCGGCGCCGAAGACCATGAGGGGCGTGGTGACGCCGAATATCGCCAGGCACATGCCGAGATCCACCGTGAGCGACATGCCAATCCGATGCAGGGGCGCGAAGGGGATTGCGGCCGCCAGGCTGCCGAGAAAGAGCACGAGCGAAATGGCGCTGAACAGGCTTGCGGAGAGAATTTTGCCGAGCACCAGCTGACTCCGGGAGATCGGTTGGCAGAGCAGCGGTTCCAGCGAGCCGTGCTCACGCTCACCGGCGGTGGCGTCGATCGCCAGATAAAACCCCCCCATGAAGACGACGAGTACCAGCAGATAAGGCAGCGTGGCGAGCACGGTGAGCGCCCTGGCGGCCGGTGAAGCGGTATCCCGTTCCTGCACGACGATAGGATTGGCGATGCTCGGATCAACCCCTCGAAGCTGCAGACGTAACACGCCGACCATTCTGGCGTAGCCGGCGATCATGGCGCGAGCCTGGCTGAAGTGCCGGCGCGACGAGCCGATCTTCGAGCTGTCGTGCCAGAGGGTAACGGGCACCATGCTGCCGGCGACGAAGCGTTCCGCGTAGTCGGGGCCGATCACGAGGAGCAGGTCCTGGCGTCGGCTTGTTACCTCTTCCCGCGGATCGTCCGTCTCGATGAAGCTCAGCTCAGTGTTCTGCGTTTCGAGAAACGCAATGAGATCAGGCGCATGCTCGGCACCCGCGACGGTGAGTTCCACCGGATCGAAAGACTCCCCAACGGCGGTATTCAGAACGAAGGACATGAGCCCGATGAACAGTGCCGGGCCCAGGAGCGCCAGTGAAAACGACGACAGAATCGTTCGCCGGTCGCGGAAATTGTCGCGCACTTCCTTGAGAAACACGACCTGCAGCCGTCTCATGCTTCCACTCCGGCCATGCGGATGAAGGCGTCCTCCAGGTCCGCTTCGCCGCTTTCGCTGGCGAGCGCCTCGATGGTTCCTTCGAAGCGGACCTCGCCGCCACCGATGATGATCACGTCGTCGCAGAGATTGGCCACCTCCTGCATGATGTGACTGGAGAAGAGCACACAGCGGCCCTGGGCTTTGAGGTTCAGCACGATCTCGCGGAGGGCGCGCGTGGCCATGACGTCGAGGCCGTTGGTTGGCTCGTCGAGAATCAGATGTCTTGGGTCGTGGACGAGGGCTCGGGCGAGGGCAACCTTGATGCGCTGGCCCTGCGAGAAGCCGTCGACGCGCCGATCGGCAAAGGTGCCCATCTCGAGCTCGTCGATGAGTTCGTCGATGCGTGCCGCCAGGGCCGGACCGGTGATGCCATGAAGTTCACCGAAGTAGGCAACGTTCTCCCGGGCCGTGAGGCGACTGTAGAGGCCCGTGGCGTGGGGCAGCACGCCGATCGATTTCAGTACGGCATCGCGATCCGTGCCCACCTCATGGTCACCCACCCAGGCCTGGCCTTCGTCGGCCCGGAGGATCGTTGCCAGAATCCGCAGACAGGTGGACTTGCCGGCACCGTTCGGTCCGAGCAGCGCCGTGACCCGGCCATCGGCAGCGGTGAAGCTCACGCCCTTCACCGCCTGCACGGCGCCGAAGGACTTCTTCAAACCTTCCGCGCAAATCACGGACTGCCCTCTGAGTTCGCCGGTGCCGGGACCGTGCCCATGAGATTCAGAAAGAACGGTGGGTGGTCGAGGCGATCCAGGCAGGAAGTATCCAGGGCGTCGAGATCGGCGCTGTCGACGAACTCTGTCAACAGCCGCGGCACGCAGCCACGACCGACGATGCCATGGCCCTGGCCTCGACCAACCAGGTGCAGGCTCATCGGCAGGGCGGCGTCGGCCATGTCGCCGTAGGCAGGCGGGGTGATCGGGTCTTCTTCTCCGGAGAGCACCAGGGTGGGGACCGGTACCGTGAGCGGTTCCCGGAGGTCATCGTCCATGAGGCCCTTTGGCCAGTTCTCGCAGATCGTCACCAGTGACTGTGCCTGTTCCGGGCCGATATAGGTGGCTGCCAGTGCATCGAGGTCCAGGGTGCCGAGGAAGGGAATGTCCTCGGTGCAGATCACGGCGTTGTGCATACCAAAGCGCAGGGCGCCGACCAGTTCCCGCTCGATGCGCAGTGCGTTTGAAGCGAGGGGTACGTAGTTTTCGGCGACGGCTTCGTCGATGATCAGCGGGATCAGACGCGCCGTTTCGGGTACGTAGCTCAAGAGCCTCAGCGTGACCAGCAGATGGTCGCGGCGAAGCTCGAGCTCCGTGGGCTCGCCGGTCACCGGGTGGGTGATCTCGACCTCGGGGCCATCGTTCTCGAGGCGCCTATGGAGGATCTCGAGTTTCTCATCCAGCGCTGGAAAACGTGTGCTGCAGCGTGCGTCCTCCGCGCAGCGGTCGAAAAGCCGATCGAGGGTGCGCTGGGCATTGAGCGCGGCGTTGGGTCCGAGGGGGACCGCCGGCGGCGCGACGCCATCAATGATCAGGGTGCGCACCTTATCGGGGTGCCGCCGGGCGTAATGCTGGGCCACGCGGGTGCCGTAGCTCACGCCGTAAACGTTCAAAGCGCTGTAAGCGAGCGCCGCGCGCAGGGCTTCGAGATCCTGGACCGCCACGCTGGTGGTATAGAAACGCGGATCCCCGTCCAGGCTCTCCAGACAGGCAGCAGTGGCTTCGCGAACGAGGGACTCCGAGTCATCGAGCTCCGCGCGCTCCAGGGCCTCGCAGTCGAGGGGGTTCGAGGCGCCGGTCCCGCGCTGGTCGAGGATGACGATGTTGCGCTCGCGCCGGACGGCAGCAAAGCTCGCCGCCATGTCGGCATAGAGATCAAGGGAGGATCCGCCCGGACCGCCGTTGATGACCGTAAAGGCGTCCGGCAACGGTTTAGGACTCAGGCTGTCGATGACGGCAACGCGCAGTCTGATTTTGTGCCCTTCAGGGTCGAGGGGGTTTTCCGGTCGCTCGAACCAGCCACAGCGTGCTTCGACGCTGGCGACACCCGTGCCACCGGCAAGCGTGCAGGCCTCTAGCGCGAGCGGTTCGTCGGTGTTGCCCGGCGTCGAGAGGAGGGCGCCCATGACCCCGAGCAGGGTAGACGCGATCCGACGGGCGCGGTGCGTGCGGTCCACGGCTCCTGAGTCAGTTCAGGCGGGAAATGGCAAAACGGGCCAGGGATTCGAGGGCATCCCGATAGGCGTTGTCGGGCAGGTCGTCGAGGCAGCAGACCGCCTGCTCGCTCTGCGCGCGGGCGGCAGCCTGGGTGTAGTCCAGGGCGCCGGTATCGACGACGATGCGCTGCACGTCCGGCAGGGCATCAACGCTGCGGGCGGAGATGGCCTCGTTGATGACGGTGACCTGCTCGTCGTTGCCCCGGGTGAGTGCCTGGATCAGCGGCAGGGTGAGCTTACCTTCCGCGAGATCGTCGCCGACGTTTTTGCCCATGGCTTCGGCCTCACCGGCGTAGTCGAGCCAGTCGTCAACGAGCTGATAGGCGAGACCGAAGTGGAGGCCGAAGTTGCGCAGACTCTGCTGCTGCTTCGGGTCCTCAGCGCTGAGCACGGCCGCCGTGTGCGTGGACGCCTCGAACAGAAGCGCCGTCTTGCAGCGGATCACCTCCATATAGTCGGCTTCGCTGATCCGCGTGTTGCCGACGTTGGCGAGCTGCATGACCTCGCCTTCGGCAATGGTATTGGTGGCGTTCGAGAGGATGGCCATGATGCGCATTTCTCCGAGCTCGACCATGAGCTGAAAGGCGCGGGAGTAGAGGAAGTCGCCGACCAGCACGCTCGGAGCGTTGCCCCAGGTGGCGTTGGCAGTCGCCCGGCCGCGACGAAGCACCGAATGGTCGACGACATCGTCGTGCAGAAGCGTGGCCGTGTGCAGGAACTCGATGATGGCCGCCAGTTTCACGTGGTCGGTTCTGTCGTAGCCCAGGGCCCGGGCGGTGAGGAGCACGAGCAGCGGACGGAGGCGTTTGCCACCGGACTCGACGATGTACTGACTGATCTCTTCGACGAGATCGACATCGGAAGTCAGTTGTGCCGGGATGAGACGGTTGACGGCGCTGAAGTCGTCGGTGACCAGCGCATAGGCAGATTCCAACGCGGCGAGCGGCGCGGCGCCATCATCCAGTGCCTGCGCGGCAACGGCGGTGTCAGCTGACATCTACTTCTCTAGGCCCTTTCGTCCACGGTCGCTATTCTGCACTTTTTCTGCACTTTTTTTCGGCTTTTTTCTGGGCGGTCCGTACCCCGGCTGAGGCTTCCGGTGAGATCAGCTAACTCGTTGTAATCCGGAAACGTTGCCCTTAAAATGGCGCGCCTTTCGCGGCACCCCCTGTCCCCAGTGGCCCTGCAGGCCAGAAGATACGGGCGTTTCGGGTCTTTTTCGGTGTCGCATCTCGGTCAGGAGAATGGATATGTTCGCGGTCTTTTCCAGCGGCGGTAAGCAGCATCGGGTCACCGAAGGTGAGGTGATCAAACTCGAGCGCCTCACCGCCGAACCCGGTGAAGAAGTAGTGTTCGACAAAGTGTTGCTGCTCGCTGATGGCGATCAGGTCACGGTCGGCAAGCCCTATGTGGATGGCGGCAAGGTCACGGCGGAGGTCATCGGCCACGATCGGCACAGAAAAGTCCGCATCATCAAGTTCAAGCGCCGCAAGGATTACATGCGCCGCGCCGGTCATCGGCAGTGGTTCACGCAGCTCAAGATCACCGGCATCAGCGCCTGAGAGCAGGAGAGTAAAAGATGGCACATAAGAAAGCCGGCGGCTCGACTCGTAACGGCCGCGATTCAGAATCGAAACGTCTCGGCGTGAAAAAGTACGGCGGTGAACTCGTTGCGGCGGGCAACATCCTCGTGCGGCAGCGCGGCACCCAGTTCCACCCGGGACCAAATGTCGGCTGCGGCCGTGACCACACGCTCTTCGCAAAAGCCGATGGTCATGTCCGGTTCCTTACCCGGGGCAGGCAGAATCGAAAGTACGTGACGGTCGAGCCGATCACGGACTGAGAGAAACCCCGCGCGATGCGGGGTTTTTTTTAGCGATCCTGCTGAAGAGTTCTCCATGCAGTTCATCGACGAAGCCACGATCCGGGTGGAAGCGGGTAAAGGCGGCAATGGCTGCCTGAGCTTTCGCCGGGAGAAGTACATCGCCCGCGGTGGGCCCGACGGCGGCGACGGCGGGGATGGCGGCGCGGTGATTCTCGTCGGCGACAGCGCCCTCAACACGCTCATCGACTTCCGCTACCAGCCCCTCTATCGAGCGGGTAACGGGCAACCGGGCATGGGGCGGAACAAAACCGGCGCAAAGGGAGAAACGAAGCGGGTCAAGGTGCCTGTCGGAACGTCGGTGGTAGACGAGGAGACCCTCGAGACGCTGGGCGATGTGGTCGCCGAGGGTCAGGAACTGATCGTGGCCGAAGGGGGGCGCCATGGCATGGGGAACGCCCACTTCAAGTCGAGCACTAATCGCGCCCCCCGACGAACGACCCCTGGACAGCTGGGTGAGCATCGGGTCCTGCGCCTGCAACTCAAGCTGCTTGCCGATGTCGGTCTCCTCGGACTCCCGAATGCGGGGAAATCGACGCTCGTCAGCGCGCTCTCGGCGGCGCGACCCAAAATTGCCGACTATCCCTTCACCACCCTCGCTCCGAGCCTCGGGGTTGTTCGTGTGGGCTCCGAAGCCAGCTTCGTCATTGCCGATATTCCGGGCATCATCGAGGGGGCGTCTGACGGAGCCGGCCTCGGCGCTCAGTTTCTCCGCCATCTATCCCGCACCCGCATTCTCCTGCATCTCATCGATGCGGCGCCCCTCGACGGAACCGACCCCATCGACAACGCCATGACCGTGATGGCGGAAGTGAAGAGCTACAGTGCCGCGCTGGCGGAACGGCCGATCTGGCTGGCGCTGAACAAAACGGATCTTCTCGACGCGGATTCGCTGGAGGCGCTGCGCGAGCGGCTCGCGGACGCGTTTCCGGAACGTCGACAGCTGCAGATCTCTGCAGCCACCGGTGCCGGATTGACGGAGCTGACGGCAGCGCTCATGCGCGAAATCGTCGAGACCCGGGAGCGGCTGCAGGACGACGAGGCCTTTCGCGAGGCGCAAAGGGCGCTCGAGGCGCGGATCGGCGAGGACGTGCTGGCCTCGGCGCTGCTCGTGCGTCCGCAGAAGGCGCCGCAGCGCAGGGAAGACGACGCCTACGACGCGGACGATGACCCCGAGCAAATACAAGGCTTTGATGACGACCTCGATGACGACGAAGATGGCCCGGAAGTGATTTATGTCCGCGACTGAGGAGGCTGCAGCAGCGCGAGCGGCGCTGGCGGGCACATCGACACTGGTCCTGAAGGTGGGCAGCGCGCTGCTCTCGGATCCCGAACATGGTCTCGCCGTGGATCTCATACAGACGCTCGGTGAGGAGATTGCGCAGCAGCTGGAAGCCGGCCGTCGTGTCGTGCTGGTCAGTTCCGGTGCCGTGGTCGAGGGGGTTTCGCGCCTCAAGCTCAAAGCTCGCCCGCAGCT
This sequence comes from Pseudomonadales bacterium, assembly GCA_965230005.1. Classification (GTDB taxonomy): domain Bacteria; phylum Pseudomonadota; class Gammaproteobacteria; order Pseudomonadales; family Azotimanducaceae; genus SZUA-309. Next base: position 1,466,792 of record OZ245934.1, on the reverse strand, counting down.
CGTGCACGAACTGCAGGCCGCGGCGGCTGTCGGGCAGATGGGGCTGGTGCAGGCCTACGAACGGACCTTCGCCCGCCACGGGCGCCATGCAGCCATGGTGCTCCTGACCCATGAGGACATGGCCGACCGTCAGCGCTATCTCAACGCCCGGGCCACGCTCACGACGCTCCTGGACTTCGGTGCCGTACCGGTCATCAACGAGAACGACTCCGTTGCGACGGACGAGATCCGTTTTGGTGATAACGACACGCTCGCGGCACTCGTCACCAATCTCATTCAGGCGGATCTGCTGGTGGTGCTGACCGATGCGAACGGCCTCCACGAGACGGATCCCCGGCAGGCGCCGGATGCGGCCCTGATCCCCTACGCCGACGCGGCTGACAGGACGCTCGACGGCATGGTGGCCGGTTCCGGTGCCTTTGGCCGCGGCGGCATGATCACCAAGTTGAAGGCCGCCCGGCTGGCGGCGCGCTCCGGGGCTCACACGGTCATCGCCAACGGGCGGGAGCCGGGCGTGCTCGGACGTTTGCTTGCTGGAGAGCACCTCGGAACCCTGCTGGCGGCCAAAGTGTCGCCCCTCGATGCCAGGAAGCGCTGGATTGCCGGGCAGCAGCGTGCCCGCGGCGTCTTTCAACTCGATGCCGGCGCGGTCCGTGCGCTTGTTACTCAGGGTGTGAGTCTGCTACCGGTTGGCGTGACCGAGGTGCGGGGAGAATTCGGCCGCGGTGAACTCATCCGCTGCGAGAGTCAGGCCGGCGAGGCGGTCGCCCAGGGTCTGACCAACTACTCCAGTGAAGAGGCAAAGCGCGTGCTGGGCGCAGCCACGAGCGACATTGCTGCGCGGCTCGGCTACAGCCTGGAACCGGAACTCATACACCGGGACAACCTGGTCGTACTATCGTGAGCGCGCGCCCGGGCGTGAGCGGGAAGTGTCGAGGCGAGGAACGGAAGCGGGCGCCGATCGCGGAATGCAACCGGCGAAGGACGTCTCAGCCGAGGGCTTTGATCTGCGCGTTCAGGCGAGACTTGTGACGGGCAGCCTTGTTCTTGTGCATGATGCCTTTGCTGACCATGCCGTCGATCACAGGGATAGCTGCCGTCAGCGCGGTGCCGGCTTCGTCCTTGTTGCCGGCCTCGATGGCGGCGTTGACACGCTTGATGTAGGTGCGAACCATGGAGCGCTGGCTGGCGTTGTGACGCCGTCTGCCTTCCGCCTGACGGGCGCGCTTACGAGCTTGTGGGCTGTTTGCCAAGGAATTTTCCTTAACTGTCGGAATTTTGAGGCGCGCTAATATGCCGTCGAGGTATGGGTATGTCAACCAGCGTTCCTGAGAGCGGCCAGAACGTTGCCGCCCAGGGATCCGTGGTGGCTGGTATGACCATGTTGTCGCGGATCAGCGGTTTCGTCCGCGATGTGATGCTGTCGCACTTCCTCGGCGCGAGCGCCGTCGCCGACGCGTTTTTCGTCGCCTTCAAGATTCCCAACTTCTTTCGCCGCTTGTTCGCGGAAGGGGCCTTCAATCAGGCATTTGTCCCCGTGCTTGCGCGCTATCGGGAGGGCCCGAAGGAGGCGCTCACCACCTTCATCAGCATCATCGCCGGGAACCTGGGGCTGACGATGCTGCTGGTCGTCGGGCTCGGTATTCTCGTCGCGCCGGCGCTTATCTTCGTGTTTGCCCCCGGCTTCGAGGCTGGCTCTGCACAGTTTCAGCTGGCAACGGAGATGGTGCGGATCACCTTTCCCTACCTTGGCTTCATCTCCCTGACCGCCTTCGCCGGTGCCATTCTCAACAGCCACCATCGCTATGCGGTGCCTGCCTTCACCCCGGTGCTGCTGAATCTATCGCTGATCAGCGCCATGCTCCTGGCCGGCGCTTTCAGTGAGCCGGTCTTCGCGCTGGCCTGGGGGGTGCTCTTCGCCGGCATCGCACAATTAACCTTTCAGCTGCCGTCCCTGAAAGCGCTCGGCGTGATCAAGGCGCCCCGCGTGTCTTTGCAGGACGAAGGTGCCCGGCGTGTCGGCACGCTGCTGCTGCCAGCGGTTTTTGCCGCGTCGGTGAGTCAGATCAACGCCCTCATCGACACCATGCTGGCATCGACGCTGATCACGGGCAGCATTTCCTGGCTCTACTATTCCGACCGGCTCCTCGAACTGCCCGTGGGCCTCGTGGCCGTTGCGCTTGGCACGGTGCTGCTGCCGAATCTGTCGCGCCTCGAGAAGGACGGTGATGCTGCCGGGGTGCGTGAAACCCTGGATTGGGGCCTGCGTGTGGGGGCTTTTTTCGGCATTCCGGCGGCGACGGCGCTCTATGTGCTGGCCGTGCCGCTGATCAGCAGCATCTTCCTGCACGGTGCCACCACGGCGATCGATGCGCGTATGGCGGCCCTGTCGCTGCAGGCGTTTGCCGTTGGACTGCTTCCCCTCGTGCTCGTGAAGGTGCTCGCTCCCGGTTACTTCGCACAGGAAAACACGGCCACCCCGTTCCGTATCGGCGTCATCGCCGTCGCCGTGAACGTGGTGCTGAATCTTGCGCTGTTTCGCATCATGGGCCACGTCGGGCTGGCGCTGGCGACCTCTGCGGCAGCCACGGTGAACGCCTTTCTCCTCTGGCGGGGCCTCCGGCTCGACGGTCGCTGTCAGCCGAGCCGGATGACGTCTTTAACGGTCGGCCGCTGTCTGCTGGCTTCGGTGGTCATGGTTATCGTTCTGCAGCTCGTTACTGCACCGGATGGCGCCTGGCTGAGAGCGGAGGTGCTGGAACGGACCGGCTGGCTCGTGCTCTCCATCGGTGCCGGAGGTGCCGCTTACCTTGCCAGCATGCTGCTGCTGGGTGGGCGGCCTGCGCATCTGCTGCACCACGCCTGACGAAGTCGCAGGCCGCAGCGCGCCGACACCCCGGACAGCAGGACGCCTTATAATGTGCTCGATGGAAATTATTCATGGCATCTACAGCATCCGCCCCGAGCACAAGGGCTGTGTCCTGACGGTCGGCAATTTCGACGGTGTGCATCACGGCCACCGCATGCTCCTCGATCACCTTTTTGAGAAAGCGCGAGAGCTGGATGTGCCGAGTATGCTGCTTACCTTCGAGCCGCAACCTCGCGAGTATTTCGCCGGGGAAAAGGTACCCGCGCGACTCACCCGATTCCGGGAGAAGGCGACGCTGCTCTGTGAAACCGGTCTCGACCGGCTGCTCTGTCTGCCCTTCAACGAAGCCACCCGCAACACGTCGGCCGAATGGGTCATCGAGGAGCTTCTCGTCCGGCGCCTCGGCATCCGCTACATCGTCGTGGGTGACGACTTTCGCTTTGGTAAGGATCAGCTCGGCGACTACGCCATGCTGCAGGCGGCGGGAGAGAGACACGGCTTCGGCGTGAGTCAGATGGGCACCTTCACTCAGGAATCCGAGCGGGTGAGCAGCAGCCGCATTCGCGAAGCGCTGGCGGCGGGGGATTTTGGCCTGGCAGAAATACTCCTCGGGCGCCCTTATTTCATCATGGGCCGCGTCGTTTACGGTCGCCAGCTGGGCAGTCAGCTTGGCGTGCCGACAGCCAACATCCGCCTGCAACGCTACCGGGCGGCCCTCGAAGGGGTTTATGCCGTGCGGGTTCAAGGCCTTGATCGGGTTTACGACGGCGTCGCCAATATCGGGATCCGGCCCACGGTGGACGGCAAAGAGCCGCTCCTGGAAGTTCACCTCTTCGATTACGACGGCAACCTCTATGGCCAGCTGCTGACGGTGGAGTTCGTCGAGAAGATTCGCGACGAGCAGAAATTCGACGGCCTCGAGGCCCTCAAAACCCAGATTTTTGCGGACATGGCCCGGGCGAAAGATCTGCTCGGAACGCCCGCGGCGGCATCGTGAGCGAGATTATCGACCGGGATTCTGCCTGGTATCGCTGGCTCGGCATCACGGCCATTGCCGTTGCCCTCGACCAGGCGACGAAGTGGTATGTCACCACGACGCTTGCCCACGGTGAGCGGGTGGACGTGTTGCCCGTGTTCAGCTGGGTGCGCTGGCACAACGACGGCGCGGCTTTCTCGCTGCTGGCAGGCAGTGGCGGCTGGCAGCGCTGGTTTTTTGTCGCCCTTGCCACAGCCTTCACGGTATTCATCATCGTGGAGCTGCGCCGGTTGCCCGTGGGAGATCGAATCATGGGGCTCGTTTACGGTCTCATCCTGGGTGGGGCGCTCGGCAATGCCATTGACCGGCTCGTGCATGGCTATGTCGTCGATTTCATCCTCGTACACTACGGCAGCTGGTATTTTCCGGCTTTCAACGTGGCGGATATCTGCCTCTTTATCGGCGCGACGCTCTGGATACTGATGCTGCTGAGCGCCTACCTCGCGGACCGGCGGGCCGGACAGGCCGGAAAGTGAGGGGCCTGCCAGGCAGGTAGCAGGTAGCCGGTAAGAGGTAGCAGGTTAAAGACTGAGCCCGTCCGCAGCCATTTCAAACAACGGAAACGGTAAGAACTTCATGAGTGAACTGATCAGTGGCCCCGATGCCCGCGCCATCGAGCCCGGCGATCGGGTGCGCCTGCACTTTGCCTTGCATCTCGAGACCGGCGAGGAGGTTGATACCACCCGCCGGGGTGATCCGGCCATGTTCACGGTCGGAGACGGCAGTCTGCTGCCGGGCTTCGAGCAGGCGATCCTCGGGATGAAGCCGGGGGATGACGCGCAGATCGTGCTCGAGCCCGAGGAGGCCTTCGGCGCCCACCGGTCGGAGAACGTGCAGCGTCTCCGCCGCGACCGCTTCGGTGCAGACGAGGCGCTCGAGGTCGGCCTCATCATGTCTTTCAACGGTCCCGGCGGAGAATTGCCGGGAGTTGTGCGCGAGGTCATGGAAGAGCACGTGGAAGTGGACTTCAATCATCCATTGGCCGGACGTCGCATTGTCTTTGATGTTTCCATCATCGATGTTCGGGCACCGGGCTAGCTCGATGTTGTGAGCACAAGCCCCTGTAACCCGTTGAAAAGGAAGGGTATGGCTATGGATAAGCGCATGAAAGGATTTACGCTGATCGAGTTGATGGTAGCAGTCGCCATTCTCGCTATCCTGGCAGCGGTTGCCATCCCGATTTACACCCGATATTCGGATCGAACCTATCGGTCGGAAGCCATGGCTGATCTTCTGGACTGCGCGCAGGCGCTGGAGCGACGGGCAAGTCAGACCTTTGACTACCTGGGTGCGGCGGCTGGAGGTGGTGATGACGGGGTTATCGATGCCGCGGTCTGTCAGCCTCAGTCGGATACCCGCTATAGCATCACTATCGTTGGTGGTGCAGCCAATTTCACCCTTCTAGCGACGCCCATCGCAGGAACGGACGAGAACCGCATCCTCACCCTGAACTCGAACGGACAGCGGGGTTGGGACGAGGACGGCTCTGGCGCGGTCGACGCCGACGAGAACGATTGGGAAGAATCCTGATCTCAGTTTCTGCCCTCGATTGACCGTTCGTCAGGCCTAAACGCCCCATTCGTCGGGCGCTCGTTTCCTTCCCGATTCCGGTACCTAAACTGCTCACTGGCCTTGAAGTCAGTCGAGAGCGGTTTGTTAAGTAAGATTTCTAATAAGCGCTTCCTCTCCGGATTCACCATTGTTGAATTGCTGGTCGCCATGGCGGTGGCGGCGATTCTGCTCGGATTGGCGCTGCCAGCCTTCGATACCTTCATCGAACAACGGTCAATGACCGCACGGGCGAACGGCTTCATCTCGGCGGTCAATCTTGCCCGAAGTGAAGCCGTAAACCGCGGCGCGCTCGTCAGCGTTCAGTCGGTCAACGGGGGAGACAACGGAAATGAGTGGGGTCCCGGTTATTGCGTGGTCGTGGGGACCCCGGGCAATTGTCCGAATGATCCCGCGGTCAATCTTCGGCAGTTCGATGCAGCCGGCGATGCAACGATGAACGCGCTCGGAGGACTGAATGGACTGGCGACGCTCACCTTCAATGGTCGAGGCCTCATGACTCTCGGCGCTCCTGGAACCATCGAAATTTGCGAAGCCGGCGTTGCTCGGGGTCGCGAAATCGCCATCAACACCATCGGCAGGGCCGCCAGCGAAGAGCTGGACTGCCCCTAGGCGGAACCTGAGTATGTTAGATCGAACGCCTACCCCCCAGCGTCAGCATGGCCTTTCAATGATTGAGTTGCTGGTCGCGGTGCTGGTGCTCGCAATCGGAGTTCTGGGAATCACTGCGCTGCAGATGGTGAGCCTGCAGAACAATCGTGGCGCGCTGTTTCGCTCGGAAGCCGTGCAGCTTGCTTACGACATGATGGACCGCGTCCGTGCCAATCCAGAAGGCGCGATCCCCGGCGCAGCTTATGACGGTCTCGCACTGGCAGCGGGTCCTCCCGGCGCGGCTAACTGTGTTGCCAACAACTGCAGCCAGGCGCAGATGGTCACCTTTGACCAGGCCGTCTGGAAGTGTTCGCTCGGCAATTTCAACGAAAACGCTCAGTGCGTTGCCTTCCGCGCTGCGGGCGTCCTGCCGCCCGAAGATGATCAGCCGGGCCTTCCCGAAGGAGACGGGTCAATCGACGTGGATGGTGCGGGTGTGGTGACTATTACGGTCACCTGGACAGAGCCGGATGGTCAGGTCGGTACCGTCACCATCGACAGCCAGAGCTGACAGGAAGCGAGAGCTATGAATTATCCCCGCAGACAAACAGGCTTTTCGCTGCTCGAAATGTTGCTGGCGATGGCGCTCGGTTTGATCGTTGTCACAGGCATCGTGCAGCTGTTCATCGGTAACTCGCAGAGCGCGAGCATCATCAATGGTCAGGCACGATTGCAGGAGAACGCCCGCTTCGCATTCGAGTTCATCTCCAATGCCGCACGACGTGCCGGGTACTTCGGTTGTATCCGGGACAGCCAGACTCAGGTTTGGGGTCTCGTAGGCAATCCCGTGCAACTGCCGGAGTACAACGTGGATCAGGCTGTTGGCGGTTTTGATGCGAACGGCGACGGTACCTGGGTTCCATCAGCGCTGAACCTGCCGGGTGGCACGCCTGGGAACACGAATACGGGAAATGGCATCACCATTGGGGACTTGGACCCGAACTCTGACGTGGTGGTGTTCAGAAATCTGCGCCAGCCGACACAGCGGCTGACGGTAACCACGCAGCCCCTTGACGAAGCGGTGGTTACCGCGCCAGGTGGCGATCCGGGTTTCGGTCAGGACGACATCGTGATGATCGCGGATTGTGAGCAGGCTGCGGTATTCCGGGTAACTGGGATAGTTCCGGCGGGCAATGAAGCAACACTACAGAACGCCCTCAATTCCGGCGGCTTCAGTCCGTTCTTCCAGAACGCAGCGCTGGTTACGCCGCCAGCGGGACCACAGGTCGACTTCACCAAGTCTTTCCTCGGGCGGTCTTACGGGACGGATTCAGTGGTTGGCGCGGTGGAATCGACCTACTTTTTCGTTGCGCCGAGTCTCCGTCAGAACAACGTTGGCGATACGCCGCTATCCCTCTGGCAGAAAGTTGGTCCGGAGGGGCCTGTCGAGTTGATACAGGGTGTGGAGGACATGCAGGTGCTCTACGGTATCGATACGACGCTCAACGACGACATCCCGAATCCCAATCAATACGTTACCGCGGCTGCCATCCCGGATCCGGACCAGGTGGTTTCAATCCGAGTCACGCTCGCTGTGAACTCGATCGACGCGGTCACTGAAGACAGCAACGTGCTCAGACGGACATTCAGCAAGACCGTGCTTGTCCGCAACGCCAATCCGCAGCTCTAGGACGTCAAGCATGCACAGGAATTTCAACTACAGGCACAACACCGGCGTGGCGCTTTTCATCAGTCTGGTCCTGCTGCTGGTGCTCACGATTCTCGGTGTATCCGTAGTCCAGACGACATCACTGGAAATTCGTATGGCGCGGAACGAACAGGACAATCTGCTCGCCTTTGAAGCAGCGGAGTCGGCTCTGCGGGACGCGGAAGTGGTGCTCGAGGCCACCACTTCCACAGTCGCCTACAACGATGCCGGTGGGGGAGGGCTATGGGACATGCCGGAACTCACAGACGGCAACCGATGGGAAGATCCCGCTATCTGGGGTGACGGTCGCACCATCGTCGCACCGACCGCAGTGGATGCGGTCGCCGGTCAGCCACAGCCTCGATACATGATCGAACACATCGCAACGGTCCAACGCGATGAGAACGCCTACCAGCAGGACAATGAATACAACGCTGCCGGATCTTCCGACAGCGTTGATGTTTTTCGCGTGACAGCCATGGGTTTTGGCGGCAGCCAGAATGCCCGCGTCATGCTGCAGACGACCTACGGTCGCATTCTCGATTGACGAGCCGCGAGCGAAGGAGGATTTGAGATGTACCACCTGATTCAGAAAAAGCTCAGCTCAGCGGCACTGGTGCTGACATTGGCCACGGTCATGCCTTCAGCGGTCGTCCTCGCCAATCCGATACCCGGATCTGAGGCTAACCTCAACTACGCACACACCGATGCGACGGACAACAGTCTCGATCTGGTTTCGCTCTTTGCCTTCGTGCCCGACTTACCGCCCTATTCGTTTTCCATCGGTGCGGTAACTGGCCCTTCGGTCGCGAACGTGAGCATCGATGCGTCTGACCGTCTGGTCGTCGATCCCGGTAACAACACCACCACCGGGACGCTCCGCGTAGAGATTATTGGCTCTGATCTGGGTGGCACGGCATCGAACTTCGTGAATATCACTGTCACTAACCAGGCACCGTCATTGGGCGGGATTGGTCCGCAGAGTGGTGATGAAGGGGACACAGTGACCTTTACTGCTGTGGCCTCCGATCCTGACGATGCCAGCAACACGCTGGTGTTCAGCTTGGGCGGTGGCGCGCCCGGCGGGGCCAGCATCACATCTGACGGTGACTTCACTTGGGTACCCTCGGAAGCCCAGGGTCCGAATGCTTATACGATTCGGGTCATTGTCAGCGATGGTGCCGGGCAGACGGACTTTGAAGACATCATGGTGACCGTCGCCGAGGTCAACGAGCCACCGGTGCTGGCGGCGATTGGTGATCGGAACGTGAATGAAGGCGATCCGTTGACGTTTACCGTCTCGGCCTCAGATCCTGCGGATACACCGCAAAATACGCCGTTTACCTACACGCTGAATGGAGCACCGTCCGGCGCGACCATCGACTCGGCGACCGGCGCCTTCTCCTGGACCCCGGACGAGACCCAGGGCGGAGCGAGTTACACCTTTGACGTCGAAGCCACGGATTCCGGTGTGCCGGCCCTTACGGCCTCCGAGACGATTACGGTGACCGTGGCCGAGGTCAACGAGCCACCGGTGCTGGCGGCGATTGGTGATCGGAACGTGAATGAAGGCGATCCGTTGACGTTTACTGCCTCGGCCTCAGATCCTGCGGATTCACCGCAGAATACGCCGTTTACCTACGCGCTGAATGGAGCACCGTCTGGCGCGACCATCGACTCGGCGACTGGCGCCTTCGCCTGGACCCCGGACGAGACCCAGGGTGGAGCGAGCTACACCTTTGACGTCGAAGCCACGGATTCCGGTGTGCCGGCCCTTGCTACCTCCGAGACGATTACGGTGACGGTGGCCGAGGTCAACGAGCCACCGGTGCTGGCGGCGATTGGTGATCGGAACGTGGATGAAGGCGATCCGTTGACGTTTACCGCCTCCGCCTCGGATCCGGCAGACACGCCTCAGAACACACCGTTTAGCTACACGCTGAATGGAGCACCGTCTGGCGCGACCATCGACTCGGCGACCGGCGCCTTCGCCTGGACCCCGGACGAGACCCAGGGCGGAGCGAGCTACACCTTTGACGTCGAAGCCACGGATTCCGGTGTGCCGGCCCTTACTACCTCCGAGACAATTACGGTGACGGTGGCCGAGGTCAACGAGCCACCGGTGCTTAACACGGTTGGTGACCGCTCGATCGACGAGGGCAACCTGCTCAGCTTCACAGTCAGTGCATCGGATGTGGATATCCCGTCCACAGGCCTCAACTACAGCCTCGCGGCAGGTGCCCCCGCAGGCGCGCTCATCGACGCGGGGACGGGTGTTTTCACCTGGACGCCGACGGAAGCGCAGGGTCCGAACACTTACCCGGTCAGGGTGCAGGTGACCGATGGTGGTGGCTTGCTTGATTTCGAAGACATTGTGATCACCGTTGATGAGCTCAACGAGCCTCCGGTGCTGGCAACGATCGGCGACCGGACCGTAAACGAAGGTAGTCCGCTGACGTTTACCGCTTCCGCCTCGGATCCGGCGGACACGCCACAGAACACGCCGTTCAGCTATTCACTGAACGGGGCGCCTTCCGGTGCGACCATCGACTCGGCGACCGGCGCCTTCGCCTGGACCCCGGACGAGACGCAAGGCGGGGCGAGCTATACCTTTGCGGTAGAGGCCACGGATTCCGGTGTGCCGACCCTCACCGCCTCCGAGACGATTACGGTGACGGTGGCCGAGGTCAACGAGCCGCCGGTGCTGGCGGCGATCGGTGATCAGAACGTGGATGAAGGCGATCCGTTGACCTTCACCGCCTCGGCCTCTGATCCGGCAGACACGCCGCAGAACACACCGTTTACCTACGCGCTGAGCGGGGCGCCGTCCGGTGCGACCATCGACTCGGTGACCGGCGCTTTCGCCTGGACCCCGGACGAGACGCAAGGCGGGGCGAGTTATACCTTTGCGGTAGAGGTCACCGATTCCGGCCTCCCGGCCCTCACCGCCTCTGAGACGATTACAGTGACGGTGGCCGAGATCAACGATGCCCCGATACTGAACGTCATTGGCGATCGATCGATTGACGAAGAAACGACCCTCAGCTTTACAGCAACCGCGAATGACTCAGATATTCCCGTCAACGGTCTGACCTTCAGCCTTTCGGGGGCGCCGCCCGGCGCGACGATTACGCCCGGTGGTCTGTTCTCATGGACACCTGCAGAAGCAGATGGCCCCGGAGATTTCCCGGTCACGATTATCGTTACCGACGATGGTGTGCCGGCCCTGGATGACTCTGAGACGTTCACGATCACTGTCATAGAGATCAACGACCCGCCGGTGCTTATCCCCGGGGGTGACGTGCCGGATCAGACCATGAACGAGGACGACGGCGCTCTCTTCGTGGAGGTGAGAAACCAGTTCGACGATCCGGACTTAGGTGACACGCCACCCGACACACTCAATGTCGTGGTTCTCCCTGGCTATGACGCCAGTCTGATCGACGTAGTCCAGAGTGGCACAGGCGTTAACGTTACGCCGCTGGCACATCGCTATGGCAGCACAACCGTCACCGTCGGTGTCGTCGACTCCCTGGGTGTGCAGGCGACGGATACTTTTCTGGTCGACGTTTTGAGCGTCAATGACCCGGTGCAAGTTGCAGCCGGCGTTGGCGATCAAGGGGTCGCCGAGGATACGCCTGGAATTTCTGTCAGCCTTGCCGGTGCTTTTTCGGACGCTGATCTGGCAAACGGCGGAGATACGCACACAGTGACCTTCTCCAGCTCGGATACGAGCCTCATCCGGGCGACCAACTCGCCGCTCGCCGATCTGAACGGCACCATGAACTTCGTGATTGAGCCTGACGAAAATGGCGTCGCCACGATCACGGTTACCGCTCAGGATGCCCTCGGATCTTCGGCGACTCTGTCTTTTACGGTCAATGTTTCTGAAGTGACGGACCCCCCTTTCGTTGCCAACCCGCTCCCGGATGTCGTCTACGCTGAAGATCCAGGCGCTCAGAGTATCAGCCTGGTCGGAGTATTCGATGATCCTGATCTGAGCGATGGTGATGTTCAGAATTACTCGGTGTTAACAGACAACCCGACGTTGATCCCCAGTGCGACGGTTGCTGGTAACAACCTCAATCTGGACTTTGGTGCCGATCAGAACGGCACCGCCACGGTAACGGTAACCGTGACGGACATCAGCGGTCAGACGGCCAGCGATGTCTTCCTGGTCACCGTTACGCCGGTGAACGATGATCCCACTCAGGTGGGGCCACTGCCGGACATCAACACCTTCGAGGACGATCCTACAACCTTCACGATCGATCTGGCGGGTGTCTTCGATGATGTGGACATTCTGACGAATGGTGACGTCCTGACTTTCGCCATGAACAACAGCAACCCGACGTTGTTCGATGTGGCGACACTTACCGGTTCCCTCATCACGCTTCATCTCGGTCCCGATCAGAACGGGAACGCAACCATCACGGTGCAAGCGACGGACTCTTTCGGAGCTACGGTATCTGACAGCTTCGATGTGAACGTCACCGGGGTGAACGACCTCCCCGTGGCTGCAGATGACTTTGTGGGTCCCGTCGATGAAGACCCGGGCCTGATCGTGATTCCGGTGCTGGACAATGACTATCTGGCTGAACAGCCGACGGTGATTGCCTCCGCAGGTCTCGGCGGTGTCAGTGAGGGTACGCCGACAATTGTGTTGGATCCGGGCGACGATCCCGTTTCACAGCCTAACGGCACTGTCACCATCAACGGCAATCAGATCGAGTATCTGCCGAAGGACGACTTCTTCGGTACTGATTACTTCACCTACACGATTGTAGATGCTGACGGCGATGTCTCGCCGCCAGCTACCGTGACGATTCAGATCAATCAGGTGAATGACCCGCCGGAAGGCGTGCAGCAGCGCACCTTCACCATCTTCGAGAACCAGAGCCTCATGGTTGATCCTGTCGAGGGTGTGTTCGCCGGCAGCTACGATGTTGACGGCGCTCTCCTGGACGGCAGTGGCGCTCCTGTTGGTTCGGCGTTAGCCGCAGTGCTCACCGTGCCACCGCCGCTGGGCAGCTTGTCTTTCGACGGGTCGACAGGTGGTTTCAACTTCGCGCCCCCCATTAACTTCACCGGCGAGATCTCGTTCTTCTACCGTCTTTTCGATGGGATCGACGTGAGCGCCGGTTCGGAGTTCGAGGTGCGTGTGGTGATCAATCCGACACCGCCGGCGCCGCTGCCTCCTGCTCCGGGTACAGTTGCCGTCAACTACAACATCAGCAACGTGCCTCTGGAACAGACGAACAGCGTCGCACCCAACGTGCTGGTCGTCATGGACGATTCCGGCAGCATGGACTGGAACATGATTGTCGACAGCACCGACGAGAACGGTGGATTTGTTTTAGACAACGATGCCGTAGCAAGCAGCGGCCAGTACGCTACCAGCTATGTGTATCTGTGGGATCTCAAGAACAATGCCTATCCGCCGAGCAGCAGCTTCGGACGCCTGCTGCCTACTGAAGAAGCACTGAACGCAGATTCGGATATGACTGGCAACCGGTATGGCGTCTGGAGAGCGCGGACGCACCTGCACAATCAGATCTACTACAACCCGTCCATCATGTATGTGCCGTGGATCGGGCAGGACGTAAACAACAACGATTTCGCGGATGCGGATCCGGCGGCGGTCAGATTAGATCCCGTCGATCCGAGCGCAACTATCGACATTCTGTCTTCGCACACCTACCGGTCTACGAACGTCCCGGAATGGGATGCAAATGGGGGTAGAAACAACGTTGATGTGGATGGCACGGAGAGCCTCTACATTCCGCGCTACTACACCACAACGGCAACGCCGCCGCTTGCCTGGGACGACCCGCATACGCTGGTGGAGATTACCCCTGCGAATGCACCCTGGCCCGCGACGAACGGACGCGAAGACTGTGCTGCGGATGGTGATGCCAGTACCTGTTCCTACGTCGAAGAGATTCAGAACTTCGCGAACTGGTTCCAGTACTACCGGACTCGGGAGTATGTGACCAAGGCATCGATTGGACGTGTCGTCTCGGAAGTAACGGATGTTCGTGTCGGTTACGAAACCATCAGTGCGACGGGCTCCGAAGAGGTTCGGCTGATGAACGAGCTTTACACCGAAGGGAACAAAAAGCTCCTGCTCGACAACATCTACTCCATTGATTCCTATGGCGGCACGCCTTTGCGCCAGGCGCTTGGTCGGGCAGGAAAGATCTTCTCCTGTTCGACCGGCAACTACTGCCCGGCCCTACCAGCGCCTGACGGACAGTGTCAGCAGAACTTTGCGCTGCTGTTTTCGGATGGCTACTGGAACGGTGGTGCCGGCGTGTCCGGGAACGACGACTCCGACAACAGCAGCTCCTTCGATGGGGGTCGCTATGCCGACTCGGTGAATGCGACGCTCGCCGATGTCGCCATGTTCTACTACGAAAATGACATCCAGCCGACGCTGGACGATCAGGTACCTCTTGGCAGCGCGGATCTCGATGGGGCGCCCTCGGGTACGTTCGATGCTAATAACAACACGATGCATCAGCATATGAAGACCTATGCGATTGCGTTCGGGGTGTCCGGCACACTCGATCCCTCAGAAGTGCCGCTGGATCCAACATCGACGACGTCCCCGCTGACGGGCCTTCCCTTCAGCTGGCCCGACCCCTTCTCTGGCCCGCGTGAGAAGATTGATGACATGCTGCATGCGGCGACGAACGGTCGTGGCCGATTCCTGAGCGCAGGGGACCCGGTTGAACTGCAAGCGGCCTTCGAACAGGCTTTCCTCGAGTTTACTCAGGCGGCTTCCTCGACCTCGGCCGCTGCTTTCAACTCGACTTCACTTCGCGACGGGACGCTGCTTTACCGGGGATTCTTCGATCTACGGGACAACACGGGGGAGCTGACTGCGACGCAGGTGAATACCGATGGTACCTTGGCACCAGCACCTGTCTGGCGCGCGACGGACATGCTTGACGGCCTGCTTCCGAACAATCGGGTCCTCGTGACATCGGACAGCCTGACCGGCGACGGTCTTGAATTCCGACACGGTGATCTGGCGCCGGAGCAGCAGCTGATGATGAGTGAATCAGAGGTTGACTACATCCGCGGTGAGCGGACCGATGAAAATCAGTATGGCGGCCTGCTGCGCGATCGTCCGGTCAGCAACGGCTTGCTCGGAGACATTGTTAACTCGAGTCCGGTGTTTGTTGGTACGCCTCGGGCGATCAACCGTGACCAGGCACCCTTCCCAACGGATGACCTTT
Source organism: Pseudomonadales bacterium (assembly GCA_965230005.1). Lineage (GTDB taxonomy): Bacteria > Pseudomonadota > Gammaproteobacteria > Pseudomonadales > Azotimanducaceae > SZUA-309. The sequence continues at coordinate 1,451,775 of OZ245934.1, read as the reverse complement.
ACAGTGACTTCGCAGCGGCGCGGTTTTCTCGATCTCCGACGGTATACGTCGGGGCCAATGACGGGATTCTCCACGGCTTTGACGCGCAGACCGGGCAGGAGGTTTACGGCTATGTGCCAAACAAGAACATGGACACCTCCGAGATCTATCACAACGATCTGGAGGACTTTACCTCACCGTTCTACCAGCATAAGTACTACGTCGACCTCACTCCGAGTCTGAACGACGCGTACATGCGGCCGAACAGGTCCGTGACCGGCAAAGAGTGGGTCACCCTCCTGATTGGCGGAACCGGTGCCGGCGGCAAAGGCTACTTTGCGCTGAACGTGACCGATCCCGCGGTCAGCTTTGCGTCTGAAACCACAGCCACGTCCACCGTGCTTTGGGAGTTCACGGATGAGGACGATACCTATCCGATCGATTGCCCTGGACGGTCTGAGTCGGCGTGTCCGGCGACCCTGCTTGGTGGTGGTGCGCTGCTCGATCCGGCAGGCAGGCCGGTCAAGGATCTGGGTGTTGCCACCAACCAGCCCACGATCACGATGAGCAACGTAAAGGATGGCGGCAGTCCAGCGAGGAACGAATGGGTTGCGGTGCTCGGTAACGGTCTCAACTCGACGGCCGGTGTTGCCAAGCTGTTCGTGCTTTTCGTTGATCGCGGTGTAGACGGTTGGGGCCCCGGCGACTTCATTAAGATCGATACGGGTGTCGGTGTACCGGTCGCTCCTGCTGAGCGGGCCGGGTATCCGAATGGCCTGGGCACTCCGACGGCAGTTGACGTGGACCTGAATGGGACCGTGGACTGGGTTTATGCCGGTGATCGCCTGGGCAATCTGTACCGTTTCGATCTTTCGGATGCCAACTCCGATAACTGGACTGCAACGCGGATATTCACCGCGAGCTATACGGATGGCGGCGGTACTACGACGATGCAGCCCATTCTGTCCAAACCTGTGGTGTCCAAACATCCGACAGAAGAGGGTTTCCTGGTGACTTTTGGAACGGGCAGTTACGTCGCTCGGGAAGATGCGAACTCTCAGGACATACAGTCCATCTATACAATCTGGGATCGTGGTGAGACGAATCCGGCCACGGCTCAACCCGACACGAAAGCCCTGCGGCTCGTTGAGCAGGTCATGACCAATGTGGTCGATGATTCACAGTCTCCGCCACAGACGCGTCGAATCCTGACCAGCAATCAGGTGGACTACGTATCCGAAAGCGGCGTCCCAGGCACTTATGGCTGGTACATCGATTTCGACATTCCGCGCGCAACGACGACCGTGTCTGGCGCCCCGAATCTGGATGGTTCAGGTCTGGCGCCGCCGAACCCTCAGTTCCCTGGCGAGAAAGCCATCCGACGCATGATCTTCCGCGACGGCACCATCATTGCCGCCACGGTCCTGCCTAGCGTCGGATCAACGAGCTGCTTTGGCGCACGGCCAGGCTCCATCATCCTGTTCGATGTGCTGACCGGCGGAAATCCTGTTCGAGCACTCGTGGACTTCAACAATGATGGCTACGTGGACGATGGCGACCTCGTTGATGTTGCCGGTGAGTCTTACTCTGCGGGCATCCTCTTCGATCAGGATTCACTGGATGGTTCACTGGTGGATCCCTCGGTGCTTGGCGGCGAGGGTGATACGGACTTCCTCTTCATCAGTGGCGGTAATGAGACGACTTCGTTCAGGATTCTGGATGTCAACGACAACCGGACCGGACGTTTGTCCTGGCAGGAACTGGATTAAGGAGCACCCGATGAAGCTGATCAAAACGGTTCTGGCCCTGGCGCTGATTGCGGCGAGTGGTCTTGCGCTTGCAGCAAGCTTCGCGGACACGGCGCCGGAGAAAGAGATGGCAGGGACCATTCAGTCTCTGGACTTCGGTAATAACTCGATGATCTTCGAGGGCGTCAGATTCGAGATGGCACCTGGTCTGGAAGTCGAAATCCGTGGCAGTTACGGGGCTTTCACCATGCTCGAGGAGGGTATGAAGGCCTTCGTGACCTATCGGGTCGTATCTGCGAGCCACCGAGAGGCCGTGCGCATCGAGCAGCTGCCTGACAATGTGGTGCTGGAAGGCGCCTGAGGGATAAACCCCTTCGGTCGCATCGCTGCGACCGGAGCGCGTCAACAGCGCAGGGGCGTGCCGTCGGCGCGCTCATCCACCCCATCCCCATCGGCATCGCGGGTTGGCGCCGTTCTACCCTGGATGTTCAGAATCAGTCCCTTGGCGTACCGCACGTCGCCGTCTGCAGGGCAGTAGAGGAAGGTCCCGTTCTGCCAGTTCGTGTAGCCCCGGGCCCTGAACTGCAGATGGTTCTGGCGTCGGAACGCACGCCAGCGCAGCCGCTCGCCAGGCGCCAGGGCGGCCTGATAGGCGAGCAGGGTTTCCCCGGATTGCCGGTCCCCATCGCGATTGTCATCCGCGAATACCATGATGCCGCTTTCCCAGTTCGCCGTTCCGGTGCAGCGTTCCCCTTGTGCGGGGCAGAGGCCTACCCAGCGCTGCTCGACGATGGCGGCATGGCGCGCAAAGCGGATCAGGGTCACCAGATCGTTGATGCGCGTGGTTGTCTGCACACGCGCGAGGAAGGCACTGAAACTGGGGTAGGCGAGGCCTGTGAGGATGGCGGCGATGGTGAGGGTCAGGAGTAGTTCCAGGAGTGACACCCCACGGACCCGTCGTATACACGCAAGTCGAGGAGGGCTGCCAGGGTGCTTCCGGCGGTGCCAGAGGGCGTTGACGAACATGTGGCCACGGTAGCCGGGTCACTGACGCTGAGTTGTGGGAGGGCGCCGCAGCGCCTCGTAGGTTCTGGCGGATTTACTCGAGTTCGAGCTTCTGCAGGCGGTAGCGCAGGGCACGGAAGGTAATGCCGAGCTTCTTTGCGGCGGCCGTTTTGTTCCAGCGCGTCGATTCCAGCGCGTCGGTGATGAGCTGCTTCTCGATGGCTTCGAGATAGTCTTCGAGAGACTGCCCCGGGGCGAGGCGGATGGCTTCAGCACCCGCCTCGACCAGCGGTTCTTCCAAGTCGGATTCAGCTGCGGCCGCTCCTCCGTCGGGAGCTTCGAGGGCCAGCTCGACAGGGTGTTCCGCGACGTTCAGCTGCAGATCTGCTGCTTCGATGTGCTGCCCCTCGCACAGCGTAAAAGCCCGCTCAAGTACGTTCTCGAGCTCCCGGACGTTGCCGGGAAAAGGATAGCGTTCGAGGGCTGCCAGGGCGGGCGCCGAAAGCGTTGGCTGGGCGCTGCCGTAGTCGGCGGCAAGGCGCTCGAGGATCTGTCCGGCAAGCTCGGCGATGTCCGTCGGTCGCTGCCGGAGGCTCGGCACGTTGAGTTCGATGACGTTCAACCGGTAGTAGAGATCCTGGCGGAAACGACCGGCGGCTACTTCTGCCGCAAGGTCTTTGTGGGTCGCCGAGAGGATGCGCACGTCGGTTGGTCGTTCATCGGCGGCGCCGACGGGGCGCACGCTCTTTTCCTGAATGGCACGCAGCAGCTTCACCTGCATGGACAGCGGCAGATCGGCGACCTCATCGAGGAACAGGGTGCCGCCCTCTGCGGCTTCGAAGAGACCGGCTTTGTCGGCGACGGCGCCGGTAAAGCTGCCTTTCACGTGGCCGAAAAACTCGCTTTCCATGAGCTCGCTGGGAATGGCGCCACAGTTCACGGGTACGAAGGGCCCTTCCGTACGCGGCCCCTGTTCGTGAATCAGGCGCGCGGCGACCTCCTTCCCGGAGCCGGATTCGCCGCTGACGTAGATCGGTGCCTGACTGCGGGCTAGTTTCGCGATCTGCGCCCGGAGACGCACCATGCAGTCGGAATCGCCCACGAGCTTTGTCCGCCCGTCGGATTTGGAGGCTGCAACGGGAGCCACTTTGAGGGCCGTATCCACCAGGCTGCGCAGCTGTTCCAGATCCACGGGCTTCTGCACGAAGTCGAAGGCGCCGGCCTTCAGGGCGCTGATGGCCGTATCCATGCTGCCAAAGGCGGTAATCACGGCCACGGGCAGATCCGGATTCTCACTGGCGATGTGATTGACCAGTTCGAGGCCATTGCCGTCGGGGAGGTGCATGTCCGTGAGGCAGAGGTCGAAGTCGTTCGATGCGAGCAGGCTTCGTGCTGCGGCGAGGTCGGCGGCGGCGGCGGTCTCGATGGACATGCGGCCGAGGGTGATTTCCAGGAGCTCGCGGATGTCGGGTTCGTCGTCGACGATCAGGGCTTTTTTCTTGGCCGTAGCTTCCATCAGGCGGTAATCCTGTCCGGATGAGCGAAAGTGATCCTGAAGCAGCTGCTGCCGGCGACGGGGGTGTAGTTCAGGCGGGCCTGATTGGCTTCGCAGAGTTCCCGGGAGATATAGAGCCCGAGCCCTGTGCCGCTCGCGGCGGTTGTGTGAAAAGGCTCGAAGAGTTTCGGCAGCTGCTCCTCGGGAACACCGGGACCGTCGTCGACGATGTTGAGAAAGGGACGCTCCGTGCGCGGGTCGATGCCGCCGTTGAGCCGTACCCTTGGCGCACCGTTAGCCTCGCGGCTGGCGCGAATACCGTTATCCACCAGATTGGTGAGCACCTGCGAAAGCTGGCTTCTGTCGACTCGCACTTCCGTGTCCCTCGGGTTGACGTCGATCTCTATGACTGCGTCGTTCATGCTCTCGGCGAAGTTCGTCCGGAACTCCTCGAGAAACTCTGACAGTGAGAGTTTAACCGGGGTCGGAGGGTGCCGACGTGACATCTCCAGCACATTCTCTATGACGCTGTTCATCCGCTGGCAATGGCTGTGGATGATGTCGGTGAGACGGGCGTCACCGTTATCGAGATTCTGTGACTCGCTTAACAGTTGTGCCGCGTGACTGACGGCGCCCAGGGGATTGCGGATCTCGTGGGCGATGCTCGCGGAGAGCCGGCCGAGGGCAGCGAGCTTGAGCTGCTGAGCCTGCTGTTGAATTTCGCCGGTGTCTTCGAGAAACACCGTCACGTCGCCTGCGGAATCGTCGCTGCGCACCGCCGAGAAAGCGACCCGCACCTCCGGGGTGTCCGGGCGGATATGAAAGGGAGAGATACGCAGCTGCGTGTCCTCGCGCCAGTCGAGCAGATGCTTGAGCAGCGGTTCCGGTAGAGACGCTGCGCCTTCTTCCTGCATCTGGCCCATGAGGGCGAGGGCGGACTGATTCGCCATACGGATCTGGTTCTGATGATCCACGAGCACGATACCCGTTCGCATGCGTTGCACGATCTGCCGATTGACCCGCTCCAGGTCAGCCAGCTCCGCCGCCTGGGTCAGAGCGCGGATGTCGTTCATGCGTACGCGGCGCGAGATGCGCTGAATGGACAGCGCCGCGGCGAAATAGAGCGCACCCAGGATACCGGCCTGAAACAGATCATCGCCAATCAAGGGCTGCGTCAGGGAGAGATAAAACTCCTCGTAGAGCACAGCAAGGGTCGCTGTTGCGGGGAGGAGATTGACGAGTCGGCCGGTCACCAGGATGGAGCCGATGGCCACGGAAACCAGCACCAGCACGCCAATGCCGCTGGAAACCCCGTTCGAGAAATAGGTGAGCGCCGTGAGCACCAGAATGTCGAAGATGACCAGCGTCAGCGCAGGCAGTTCGCTCTTGAAGACCCGCTGCGGCAGGAACTGCAGTACCAGCGCCGAGAGCAGATTGACGATCGTGTAGGCGCCGGCAATGGTGAAAAAGGAAACGGGATCGAGCGTGCCGAGCTGCGTGGTGATGAGGGTCTGCGAGGCGGCGGCCATGAGGCCGAGGCCCACGAGGAGCCGGTAGTAGTTGTAGACCTTGAGCAGTCCGACGCTGAGGTCGAGGCGTCGCCGTTCGACCTCGTCGAGAATTTCAGCGCGGTAGGTGATCACGGCGCGGAATCAAACGGGTCCGTCCCCTCCGGCTGTCGCAGTTTGATGGGCGGTGGCACCTGGGGCCGGTCGAGGAGCCCGAAGGTGATCATGTTGGTCCAGGAACGATCCCGGTTCCGGATCTGGTCGGTCAGCACCAGATCGCCATTTTCATCGAAGGCTTCGTATTCGGGAAAGTTCAGGGCCAGGACGCGAAGCGCATCGTTCGCCGAATCCTCGAGACCGAGGCGGTAGTTGGCTTCGATGATGATGGCCAGCGCATCGGCAGCGGCCTCAGATCTGGAGTAGGTCTCCACCACGTAGCGGGCGCGGTTGCTGGCCGCGGCGTAGGCGTGCCGGCGCATGTAGTAGTCGGCAATCCACAGCTCCGAGCGGGCGATGAGATCCCGGAGATAAAACATGCGCTTCTGCGCATCCGGGGCGTACTGGCTGGTCGGATAGCGGGCCAGCAGGGCGGCAAAATCACCGTAAGCCTCCCGGGCAGAGGTCATGTCCCGCTTGGCCGGATTCGAGGCGAAGACCCGGTCCATGAGTCCCTTGTTTTTGCTGTACGCCGCCAGCCCCTTCAGATAATGCGCATAGTCGATGTGCGGGTGGCTGGGATGCAGCCGAATGAAGCGATCGGCCGAGGTGCGGGCGGCTTCGTAAGAGCTCGCCATGAAATGGGCGTAGATGATCTCGAGCTGGGCCTGTTCGGCATAGCGGCCGAAGGGGAAGCGAGCTTCCAGTCGTTGCAGCGTTTCGATGGCGACCGAGTAGTTTCCTGACCGGAGGCTGCGCTGAGCATTCCGGTAGAGGATCTGCTCGGTGGTGTTCATGTCCTCCTGCTCGAAGTCTTTTTTGTCCTTGTCCTTGCCAATGAAGGGAATCGACGAGCAGGCGCCGAGGCCGATGATCAGGCTGAGGGTCAACACGGGGGCGAGGAGGGCACGGAAGCGACGGCCGGTTGCGCGTCGGTTGCGGCGAGGTGTGTAACCTTCTATCCAGTTCAGTGGGGGCATGTTCTTGGGCGCATCGTGGTGGGGGTCACGTTGGTTGGTCGGCCCGGGCCGGGCTCTGGGCCTCGGGCAGGCGCGAGTGCAGAAAATTTTCGCTAATTTAACCATTTAGCGTACCGTTGCAACTCTCCTTAGGACAGAAACCGGTGCCGGAAAGACTCACACGTGAGCTCGAAGTACCCCTTGCCCTGGGCGGGGAACGGGCCGATCGGGCCGCTGCCATGCTCTTCGATGAGTTCTCCCGGGCGGTTTTGTCGCGGTGGATCGCCGAGGGTGCACTCACCGTGGACGGCAGTACCGTAAAACCCCGCCATCGCCTGCTCGGGGGCGAAGTGCTCAGGATCGACGCCGACCTCGATGCCGGGGAAGACTGGGCCAGCCCGCAAGTCGTGGCCTTTGAGGTGCTCCACGAAGACGAAGACGTGCTGGTGATCCTGAAGCCGGCCGGCGTGGTCGTGCACCCCGGAGCGGGTAACGCGGACGGCACCCTGGTCAACGGTCTCCTCGCCCATCGCCGGGAACTCGGGCGGCTGCCGCGGGCGGGGATTGTGCATCGCCTCGACAAAGACACGAGCGGGCTCATGGTCGTGGCCGCTTCTCTGCCTGCCCACGCGCAGCTCGTTCGCGATCTCGAGGCGAGGGCGGTGGAACGTCGCTATCTGGCTGTTACGGAAGGGCGCATGGTGGGTGGTCGCGACATCGATGCGCCGATCGGCCGCGATGCGCAGGTCCGGACCCGGCAGCAGGTGCGCGAGGATGGCAAGCCGGCTTTCACTCGAGTTCGAGTTCAGGCCCGGTACCGCGTCCACTCGCTGATCGAGGCGGAGCTCAAGACCGGGCGCACCCACCAGATTCGAGTGCATCTGGCGAGCATCGGCTATCCGCTCGTCGGGGATAAACGCTACGGCGCTCGGGGGCGCCTGCCGCCGGGTGCGGATGCCGCCCTGATCGACTGTCTCCAACAGTTTCCCCGGCAGGCGCTGCATGCCTGGCGCCTGGCGTTCGTGCATCCCGCAAGCGGCGAGGCACTGAGTTTCGAGGCGGAGCTACCGGCCGACATGGCGCAGCTCAAAGCCCGCCTGGAGCAGGACGCGGAGATCCACAGTGAATCCTGACGCGGTGCAATCTGCAGGTGCCGTCCACTGGCTCGAGGCGCGCTGGCCGCTCGCCGATCGCATTCGGGTCCTGACGACCCTGCGTCAGGGTGGGGTCAGCACCGGCGCCTATGAGGGCTTCAACCTGGCGACGCATGTTGGTGACGACCCGCGCTCAGTGGCCGGCAATCGGCAGCAGCTGCAGACGTTGCTCGGCGGAATGCCCGTGCAGTGGCTCGATCAGGTGCACGGCACCGACATCATCGAGGCAAAGCCGGAGACCACGCCGGAGGCAGACGGTGCCTGGACCGACCAGCGCGGGGTGGTGCTCGCGATTCTCACGGCCGATTGCCTGCCGGTTGTGCTGGCCGACGCAGCGGGCACCGCCCTGGCGGCAGTGCACGGCGGGTGGCGGGGCCTCGTCGGCGGCGTGCTGGAAGCGGCGGTGGCGAGCCTGCCGAGCACACCGACCCATGCCTGGCTGGGACCCGCCATTGGCCCCGATCACTACGAGGTCGGTCCGGACGTTCTCGACGGGGTGCGTGATCTCGGTTACCCGGAGGAAGGGTTGATCGCCGCGGCTTTGGAACCAGGCAAGGGCTACCTGGACCTGTTTACGCTGGCAGAGCGGAAGCTTCGGGAGCTGGGCGTTGCGTCGATCCATGGGGAACGATGGAGCACCTGGGATACGGCGCGGTTCTATTCCTATCGGCGGGAAGGCCAGACCGGTCGCATGGCGACGCTCGCATGGCTGCCGCCGTTGCGACAGTCCTGAGGGTCGGCCCGCTCAGCTCACGCAGTAGAGGGCGATGTTTTCCTGGGCTTTGCTGATGCGATCCTGCCGCTCGTCCTCCGGCATGATCCGGTATTCACCGTCGGCGCCGCGGATTCGAATGCGGTCCTTGAGGGTCAGGCGATTCAGCACATCGCGGGACTGCTGGCAGTTTTCGGATTTGATGCGCGCGATCTCGTCCTGACGCGCCTGTTCGGCTGCCCTGAGGCCTTCGAGCATCTTCTCCTGTTCAGCCGACATCGGTTCACCGGTGGCAGCGCTCGTGACCGGTACGGGGGCGACCGGCTCGTTGTTTACCGCCCGCGCGCCGCCGCTATCAGTGGTGATCGTTTCCACGTCGGCGTCCCGCGGTTTCAGCTGCGTGTAATTAACCACGCCGTTTTCGTCGACCCACCGGTAGACCTCATCGGCACCCGCCTGGGCGGCAAAACCCAGCAGGAGGCCCGCAAGAAGTACCGACAGAGGAAGGCGCAGAGCTGCAACGCAGAGGTTCTGCGCCGAGTGCCCGGTGCCCAGCGGCTTCTGGAGACTGTCCATGATTCCTCAGGTCCTGGTTCTCAAGGTACCGGACCATTTTAGCTCGCGCTTTCCCGAGCGCGCATGGCCAGTTGGACCGCTTTTTGATACCTGATTCTCACTTTCGTTGACATGTCGGGTGGGAAACCCAAGAATACCCGCCTTTTGGTCAGGTCCCCGGCCAAAATTCCCGGAAATCAAGCAGTTAGATCATGGCCGCTGCCGGTTGGATCAACGCCGGGAATCGTTGGGGGAATGGCCGTCCAGCAACACCGGACGAGCAACAGTGGCAACGGAAACTCGAGACGAAGCGGCAGGCACCGGGCAGGAACTGATCTCCGGCGGTGAAATCCTCATTCGCGCGCTCCAGGATGCTGGCGTCGAGCACATCTTCGGCTATCCCGGCGGTTCGGCGCTGCACATCTACGATGCGATCTTCAAGCAGCAGAAGATCGAACACATTCTCGTGCGCCATGAACAGGCGGCCACCCACATGGCCGATGCTTATGCGCGGGCGACCGGAAAGGCGGGCGTGGTGCTCGTGACTTCCGGACCCGGGGCAACCAATGCCGTTACCGGCATCGCCACGGCCTACATGGACTCCGTGCCCATGATCGTGATCTCTGGGCAGGTGCCCAGCAGCGTCATCGGTACCGATGCGTTCCAGGAGACAGACATGGTCGGCGTGTCCCGGCCGGTGGTGAAGCACAGCTTCATCGTCCGCAAGCCCGAGGACATTCCGGGCATCGTCTGGAAAGCGTTTCATATCGCGACAACCGGACGACCGGGCCCGGTGGTCATTGACGTACCGAAAGACATGACGGACCCGGAGATCGTCGCGGCGTACAGCTATCCCGATTCCATTCGCATGCGCTCCTACAACCCGGCTGTGCGCGGTAACGGTCGGCAGATTCGCAAGGCCGCGGCAGCCCTCCTTGGCGCGAAACGCCCTGTCATTTACGCAGGTGGCGGCGTCATCATGGGCGATGGCGCCGAGGCGTTGACCCGCCTGGCGAAGCGCCTGAATTACCCGGTCACTAACACGCTCATGGGCCTCGGTTGTTTTCCGGGGGATGACGAGCAGTTCATCGGCATGCTCGGCATGCATGGCACCTTCGAAGCGAACATGAGCATGCATCATGCGGATGTGATCTTCGCCGCCGGTGCACGCTTCGATGACCGGGTGACGAACAACCCGGCCAAATTCTGTCCGGATGCGACGATCATCCATATCGATGTGGACCCGGCTTCCATTTCGAAGATCATCGATGCAGACATTCCCATCGTTGGCGAGGCCGCGAGCGTGCTGGGCGATCTTGCAGACACGATCGATAATCTGCTCGATAACGACCCGGAGCTTCTCGACAAGGAAGCCCACGAGCGCTGGTGGTCGCAGGTGAACGGCTGGCGGGACGCCCACGGTCTCGATCATCAGATCGCCGTGGATCCGGCAAAACCGATTCTGCCGCAGCAGGCAATTCAGTCGCTCTACCGAGCCACGAACGGGGATGCTTACGTGACGAGCGACGTCGGCCAGCATCAGATGTTTGCGGCCCAGTACTACAAGTTCGCCAAGCCCCGGCGCTGGATCAACTCCGGTGGCCTCGGCACCATGGGCTTTGGCCTGCCGGCAGCCATGGGCGTGCAGTTTGCCTACCCGGAGGCGACGGTCGCCTGCGTCACCGGCGAAGGCAGCTTCATGATGAACATGCAGGAGCTTTCCACCTGCCTGCAGTACGGTCTGCCGATCAAGATCATCGCGCTCAATAATCAGGCCCTCGGCATGGTCAAGCAGTGGCAGGACATGCAGTACGGTGGCCGTCACTCCCAGAGCACCTACAGCGACTCGCTGCCGGATTTCAAAACTCTGGTGGAAGCCTTCGGGCATATCGGCTTCAAAGTCGACAACGCCGGCGACCTCGACGCGGTCATGGACGAGGCGTTCGGGCCCGCACTCAAAAACCGCCTTGTGTTCGTCGACGTCTGGGTGGACCCCCACGAGCACGTCTATCCCATGGCGATCAAGGGCGGTTCCATGCAGGACATGCATCTCTCGAAGATCACCACGAGCATCCAGGGAGACTACATGTAATGCGCCACATCATTGCCGTGCTCCTGGAGAACGAGCCAGGCGCGCTGTCCCGGGTCGTCGGCCTGTTCGCGCAGCGCAACTACAACATCGAGTCCCTGACCGTTGCACCCACCGAGGATGCAACGCTCTCGCGGCTGACGCTGACGACTGTGGGCGACGACAGCAAGATCGAACAGATCATGAAACACCTCTATAAGGTGATCGAGGTCGTCAAGGTCGTGGATCTCTCCGAGGCCGAGCATGTGGAGCGGGAGCTGATGCTCGTGAAGATCCGCGCCGAAGGCAGCGCCCGGGAAGAAGTGAAGCGAACGGCGGACATCTTCCGCGGGCAGATCGTGGACGTCACGCCGAACGGTTACACGGTGCAGCTGTCCGGCCCGAGCGACAAGCTCGACGCCTTCATCCGCGCCATCGGTAAGCTGTCGATTCTCGAAGTTGCGCGCACCGGCGTTTCGGGAATCGGCCGGGGGGAGAAGATACTCTCGGTGTAGAACAGCCAGGGGCGCTGCCGGGTAGTGCCGATCGGGTGCGAAAGGGAGTCTCACCGGATCGCAGTTGGCGCTCATTCAGCCCGCAACCACCTTCAACCAGCCTTCAACCAGACCAAGAAATCTCAACAGGTACCTGACCATGCAAGTTTATTACGACAAAGACGCCGACCTTTCGCTCATCCAGAAGATGAACGTGCTCGTGGTCGGCTACGGCTCCCAGGGCCATGCCCATGCCAACAACCTCAGGGATTCCGGTGTCAGCAACATCTCTATCGGTCTCCGAGCGGGTTCTGATTCCTGGCGTAAGGCGGAAAACGCCGGATTCAAGGTCACGGAAGTGGCCGATGGCGCCAAAGAGGCAGACCTCATCATGGTGCTGACGCCCGACGAACATCAGCAGGCCCTTTACCGCGATCAGATTCTGCCCAATGTCAAAGCGGGCGCCACGCTCTGCTTCGCGCATGGCTTCAACATCCACTTCGGGCTCATCGAGCCGCGGTCCGATCTGGACGTGATCATGATCGCGCCGAAGGGCCCCGGGCACACGGTACGTTCCGAGTACGTGGCCGGCGGCGGCGTACCGAGCCTCATTGCCGTGTTCCAGGATTCCACCGGTCAGGCAAAAAACACGGCGCTGTCCTACGCGTCGGCCAACGGCGGCGGTCGCGCCGGCATCATCGAGACGACGTTCCGGGAAGAAACCGAGACCGATCTCTTTGGTGAGCAGGCCGTGCTCTGCGGCGGTGCGGCGGCCCTCGTGCAGGCCGGCTTCGAGACGCTCGTGGAAGCGGGCTACGCGCCTGAGATGGCCTACTTCGAGTGCCTCCACGAGCTCAAGCTGATCGTCGACTTCTTCTACGAAGGCGGCATCACCAACATGTGGTACACGGTGTCTAACACCGCCGAATACGGCGGGCTCACCCGCGGACCGCGTGTGGTCACGGAAGAGACCAAGCAGGAGATGAAGCGCATCCTCGAGGAAATCCAGACCGGTCGCTTCGCCAAGGAATTCGTGGCCGAGTACCAGGCCGGGGCACCGTCCATCAAGGCCATGCGGCGCATCAGTCAGGGCCACGAGATCGAAGCAGTGGGTGAAGGGCTGCGTGCTATGATGCCGTGGATTCAGGAAAACCGTCTCGTCGACAAAGACAAGAACTGAGCGGTCGCCCGAGGTCATGACTGCGACCGGCGGCTGCCTGGAGGCCGCCGCTTGCGTCCGGGCTGACCGATCTCGGGTTGCTGGCGTCGGCGGCGGGGATGAACAGGCATGAGTGATGACCCCCGGCTGAAAGCCGTGCCCGGTTCCGCCCAGCGACCACCGGACACCGAGAACCCCAATGAGGATGTTGCCTCTGGCAGCGAGCCGGGGAACGTCGGTGCGTCCGACGAAGCGGAAGCGGAGTTCGGCGTCGAGCAGGGCAAGCACCGCCGGCGTGGCATTTACCTGTTACCGAATCTGATCACCACCGGCGCGCTCTTTGCCGGGTTCTACGCCATCGTCGCGGGCATGAACGGCAACTTTGTGGCAGCGGCCCTCGCCATCATCGTCGCCGCACTGCTCGATACGGCGGACGGCCGCGTTGCCCGCTGGACGCGCACGGAAAGCCAGTTCGGTGCCGAATACGACTCACTCTCCGACATGGTGGCCTTCGGCGTCGCCCCGGCACTCGTTGCCTTCTCCTGGGGGCTCAGCAGCCTTGGTCAGGCCGGCTGGGTCGCGACCTTCGTCTACATGGCCTGCGCGGCCCTGCGGCTGGCGCGCTTCAACACCTCCGGTGACAACAAGGCTTTCACCGGCCTGGCGAGTCCCGCGGCTGCCGCCATCATCGCCTGCATGGTCTGGGTCTGGAGCGATGCGGGCTTCGGTGTGCCGTCCCTGTCGGCCTCGGTGGCCATGGGTGTCGTTGTCGTGGGTGTTGGCCTGCTGATGGTGTCCAACTTCATTTACTTTTCGCCGAAGCTGCTGGAGTTCAAAGGCCGCGTGCCCTTCATCACCCTCGTCGCCGTGGTGCTCGTGTTCGCCGTGCTCTTCATCAGCCCGCCGCGGGTGCTGCTTGCTATGGCGCTCATCTACGCCGCCTCCGGGCCCGTACAGCACGTCTGGCGCCGGATCCGGCGTCGCCGCCGGCAGGCCGCAGCCGGCGAGTGAACCAATGCACCCGAGCCGGGGTCTTAAGTTGGAACCCTGGATGCCGCCACCTCTGACTGGCAGCCCAGGTGGCCTACAGCGAGAGGAGTAAGCGTGTGCTGATCAGGAAGCCCGCAGACATCAAGAGCTCGGAAATCACCCCCGAGACGCAATTCACAAATCGGCGCACGATTGTTCAGGCGCTCGGCCTGAGCGCAGCGCTGCCGTTGCTCGGCCCGCTGCAGAACGCATCCGCGGCACCGGTGGTGCCCGTTGTCGACGAGCCACTCACACCGGAAGACATCGTCACGAGCTTCAACAATTTTTATGAGTTCGGCACCGACAAGGGCGATCCCGTGCGCTACGCACACCGGATGACGACGGATCCCTGGAAAGTGCGGGTCAGCGGTGAAGCCGAGGTCACCGGTGAGTTCGACTACGAAGACCTCATCAAAGGACTGACCGCGGAAGAGCGCATCTACCGGTTCCGCTGCGTGGAAGCCTGGTCCATGGTCGTGCCCTGGCTTGGTATCCCTCTGAAAGACATCCTCAGCGCCCTGAAGCCCACGTCGAAGGCAAAGTACGTCGAGTTTACGACCCTCTATCGCCCGGACGAGATGCCGGGACAGCGATCCGCTTTTTCGTCGATCGATTGGCCCTATGTGGAGGGTCTGCGTATCGATGAAGCCATGCATCCGCTGACGCTCATGGCCACTGGCGTGTACGGAAAACCGTTGCCCAATCAGAACGGCGCTCCCTGGCGGCTGATCGTGCCCTGGAAGTACGGGTTCAAGAGCATCAAGTCGATCGTCAGCATTCGCTTCACACGCCGGGAACCGAAGAACACGTGGCAGCTGCTGCAGCCGCGCGAATACGGCTTCTTCGCGAACGTGAATCCCGATGTGTCGCACCCACGCTGGAGTCAGGCCCGGGAACGGCGGCTGCCGAGCACGCTGCTCAGCCCGAACTGGATGCCGACCCTGCCGTTCAACGGCTACGCCGAACAGGTCGCCTCGCTCTATGACGGCATGGATCTCAGTCGCTACTACTAGCGCCACCGGGGAGCGGACGCTGAAGGGGCTCCTGCACGGACTCCTGGCGATACCGCTGCTGCTTCTGGCCTGGGACATCTACGGTGAGATCGCGGCCCCGGGATCGCGCCTGGGCGCCGACCCGGGCGGTGCCGTGGTGCTCTACCTGGGGATCTGGGCAATCCGCCTGCTGCTGCTGTCGCTCGCCGTGAGTTCGCTGCGACGACTCTCGGGCAACGCCCGCTACCTCCGCTACCGGCGCATGATCGGCCTCTGGGCATTCACCTATCTGGCGCTGCACTTCCTGGCCTACCTCGGCTTCCTGGCGGTTTTCGATCTGGCGGTGATCGGCGAGGATGTTTTCGAGCGTCCGTACATCACCGTCGGCTTCGCCGCTCTCCTGCTGCTCATTCCTCTGGCGGTGACCTCGACGAACGGTTGGCGGCGTCGGCTCGGACGGCGCTGGGTGCAGCTGCACCGGGCGAGCTACCTGGCGATGGCTCTGGGCCTGCTGCACTTCTTCTGGCTGACCAAGGACGGCTTTGCGGAAGTTGCGCTCTACGGGCTGCTGTTCGGCGCCCTCATGGTGGAGCGGGCTATGGCTTCGGGCTGGCTCCTGCGCGCTTCGCGCTAGCCTCAGCGAGTTCAGCCAGGCAGCGTTCGCTGTCTTCCCAGCTGATGCAGGCATCGGTGATGCTCTGCCCGTAGGTGAGGGTGTCGGGGCTTCCGACCTTCTGATTGCCCTCAATCAGGTTGCTTTCGATCATGACTCCGAAGATCCGCGGTTCGCCGTCTTCGAGCTGACTGCAGATATCCGCGCAGACCTTGAGCTGCTTGAGATGATCTTTCTCGCTGTTGGCGTGGCTCATGTCGATCATCACGCGGTTGTTCAGCCCCGCCTGCTCCAGGAGCCGCGCGGCGTAATGCACAGAGGGATTGTCGTAGTTCGGTTTCCCGCCACCGCCGCGGAGAATCACGTGGCAGTCTTCGTTACCGGCGGTCGAGAAGATGGCCGAATGGCCCTCTTTCGTGACGGATAGAAAAATGTGCGGGTGCGCGGCGCTCTTGATCGCATCCACGGCGACCTGAATCGAGCCGTCCGTGGAGTTCTTGAATCCGATGGGGCAGGACAGGCCCGAGGCGAGCTGGCGATGCACCTGTGATTCGGTGGTACGGGCGCCGATGGCACCCCAGGAGACCAGGTCGCCGAGATACTGCGGAGTGATCGGATCGAGATATTCCGTTGCCGTTCCCAGACCCCGTTCGCCGATGTCGTGGAGCAGGCTGCGGGCGATGCGCAGGCCCTCGTTGATGTCGAAGGAATCGTTCAGGTTCGGATCGTTGATGAGGCCCTTCCAGCCGACCGTGGTCCGCGGTTTCTCGAAGTAAACGCGCATGAGCACATGCAGCTGCTCCTCGTACTGGCGGGCGGCAGCGGCAAGCCGGTCCGCATACTCCCGGGCGGCCACGGGATCGTGAATGGAACAGGGTCCGATGATCACCAGCAGCCGCGGGTCCTCGCCTTTGAGAATCCGGCTGATGCTTTGCCGGTTGGAAAAAACCAGTTCCGAGAGCTCGTCACTGATCGGCACCTCGGACAGCAGCGCGTTGGGTGCCACCACCTCTTCCATGCCGGTAATGCGGGTATCGTCTGTCAGGTACTTCATGGTTCGGCCTGCCTCGCGGGGCGCTAAGTGTACAATGAACGGCAATGACACAGGCGCTCACAGACCGGTCCCGAACGCTGCTCAACGCCATGGGCATCGACGTCTATCGGCTGCGTCACGGCGACGCTGGCGAAGCCCTGCCGGCCGCTGAGACGGAGCGGGCGCGGCAGCCTGCCGGGAAGTTGAAGGACGCGCTGCCGCCGGTACCGCTTCCGGGTGCAGCAGCGCCGGTTACGCCAGCCGCGCCGGCGCCGGGTTCGGAGCCGGGACTTACGGGTACCCGCGTCGATGCCGGTCCGGCCATTGCCCCCTTTACGGTGCTCTGTCTGCGTAAGGCTGGGGGACTCGTCATCATGGAAGCCGATGCGGCAGGGAGTCCGCGGCAGAAGGCAGAGCGACGTTTTGCTGTGGATCTACTCGCCGCCGCAACCGGAGCCTGGGGCGGGGACAGTGAGGCGGTCGCCTTTGACTGGCCTCAGGCAGCCATCGACAACACGGCCCATGCCCAGCAGAAAGCTCTGGGCGCTTTTCTTGCCAAACAGCTGAGCGATGCCGAAGCCACCGTGGTGCTCATGGACGAAGGACTCACGGCGCGCCTTCCGGAAGGCCGTGTGCCCGGGCATGCAGAAGCCGCGGTTCTGGTGCCGCCGCTCACCGCGGTCATGAGCGACGCTGCCCTGAAGCGACGTCTCTGGCAGACGCTGGAACGCTACGGGGCGGAATGAAGATCCGGCCTATGTTCACCGAGGATCTGGACCAGGTCCTCGCCAACGAGTTCACGGGTTATGACTATCCCTGGACCCGCGGGGTGTTCGCCGATTGTCTGAAGGTGGGCAATCAGTGCTGGGTCCTCGAGCGCGAAGGCCAGATCCTGGGGCATGCGATCGTGACCATCGGTGCTGGCGAAGCCCATCTGTTGAATGTCTGCGTTCGAGCAAGCGAGCAGGGCGGCGGCCTCGGACGAGCGCTGGTGCTCCATGCGCTGGAGAAAGCCCACGCGGCCGGTGCCGATGCGCTGTTCCTCGAGGTGAGACCCTCGAATCATGTCGCTGCCAGGCTCTACGACTCTCTCGGCTTCAGCGAAGTCGGTGTCCGCAAGGACTACTACCCGGCGACACTTGGCCACGAGGATGCGCGCGTGCTCGTGCTGGATCTCTCGAGCTTCTTCGCCGAGGGCAGGCAGAGCCCTTGAGGGGCCGGTATAATCGCGCGCTTTTTATCGTGAGACCCGATTCATGGCTGTAAACGCCACCGCCTTTGCGCGGGAGGTCAACGCGCGACGTACCTTCGCCATCATCTCGCATCCGGATGCCGGTAAGACGACGATGACGGAGAAGCTGCTGCTGTTCGGCAACGCCATCAAGCTCGCCGGCACCGTGAAGTCCAGGAAATCCGACCGGCACGCGACGTCGGACTGGATGACCATGGAGCAGGAGCGCGGCATCTCCGTAACCACGTCCGTCATGCAGTTCCCCTACGGGGACGCCATGGTCAACCTGCTCGATACGCCCGGGCACGAAGACTTCTCGGAAGACACCTACCGAACGCTGACGGCGGTGGACTCGGCGCTCATGGTCATCGACGGCGCCCGGGGTGTGGAGCCGAGAACCATCAAGCTCATGGAAGTGTGCCGTCTGCGCGATACGCCGATCCTGACCTTCATCAACAAGCTCGATCGGGAGATCCGCGATCCCATCGAGGTGCTCGACGAGATCGAAGAGATCCTGCAGATTCAGTGCGCCCCCATGAACTGGCCCATCGGCATGGGCCGGCACTTCCGTGGCGTGTACGACCTCTACCGGGATCGCATCGTCTGCTACGCGCAGGGACACGGCCACCACATCCACGACTACGAGGAAATCGAGGGCCTGGACAGTGAGGCAGCAAGATCCTTCCTGGGTGATGACTACGCGGACTTTGTCGAAGAGATCGAGCTGGTCAGAGGCGCGAGCCACGAGTTCGTTCTCGACGACTTCCTCGGGGCTACCCTGACGCCCGTCTACTTCGGCACGGCGCTCGGGAACTTCGGTGTCCGCGAGCTCCTGGACGGCTTTGTGCAGGCCGCACCGCCCCCGCAGCCCCGGGAAACGGAGACGCGGCTCGTGAGCCCCGAAGACGAGAAGTTTTCCGGCTTCGTTTTCAAGATTCAGGCGAACATGGATCCGAAGCACCGCGACCGCATCGCGTTCCTCAGAGTCTGCTCGGGGACCTACGATCACGGCATGCGCATGCGGCACGTGCGCCTCGACAAAGCCATCAAAGTCACCGACGCCGTGACCTTCATGGCCGGCGATCGGGTGCAGGCAACGGAAGCGTTTCCCGGGGACATCATCGGGCTGCACAACCACGGCACGATTCAGATCGGCGACGTGTTCACGGAAGGGGAAGTCCTTCGCTTCAAAGGCATTCCGAACTTCGCGCCGGAACTCTTCCGGCGCGTGCGGGTGAAAGACCCGTTGAAGAGCAAGCAGCTCGAGAAAGGCCTCGATCAGCTGGCGGAAGAGGGGGCGAGCCAGATCTTCAAACCCTTTACCCGAAACGACCTCATCGTCGGTGCCGTGGGCGTTCTGCAGTTCGACCTGGTGGCCTATCGCCTGAAGGACGAGTACCGGGCCGACTGTGTTTATGAGGACGCGAACATCTTCACCGCCCGTTGGGTGACCTGTGAGGACGAGAAAATGCTCGAAGAGTTCAAGCGCAAACACGAAGAGCAGCTTGCCCTGGACGGCGGCGGCTATCTGACCTATCTCGCGCCGACGCGTGCCAATCTCATGCTGGCGGAAGAGCGCTGGCCGGACATCACCTTTTCGAAGACCCGCGAGCATTGAGCGAGCTGGTGGGCGAGGACCTCCTCGAGCGCCTCGGCGCCTATGCGGGTTCCGAAGGCGCGAGCTACGTCGGGGCAGCGCTGCTCGTCAACGAAGTGCTGGCCGAGGGTTTCGATCGTAAAGGGCTCGAGGGCGGCCTCGACGCGCTGGTCGCGGACTACGATGCGGCGCAGACACCTTGGTCTTATCTGAAAGACGCCGGGTTTGGCCAGGGTGCCGGTACCGATGTGGTTGCGGGCAGCCGCCTCGATGAGGTGCTGCAGACCCGGCGCGGTCTTCCCATCACCCTCGGTGCCGTACTCGTGCACCTCGCCTCAGCATCGGGCCAGGCGGCACACGGCGTGAGCTTTCCCGGTCACTTCCTCGTCCGCGTCGGTCAGTCCCTCGTTGACCCCTTTGTCATGGAGAGTCGCAGCGAAAGCGAGTGCCGCGATGCCTTGCCGGAAGCGGCACGGAGCGGCAATCTCTTTCCCGAGGCCGGACCCCGGGACGTGCTGCTGCGTATGCTCAACAATCTCAAATATCACTACGTGAACGCCGGTGAGTTCCACCGGGCGCTCGCCATGGTCGATTGCCAGCTGCGGGTGCTGCCGGACCACGACGGACTCGTCTTCGAACAGGGTGAATACTGGTTACGCCTCGGCTCCGTGCAGGGCGCCCGAGCGGCCTATCTGCGTGCAAGCATGAGCGGCGATGCGGCGATTGCCGATGTCGCCCGGCAGCGCCTGCAGAGCCTCGAAGGCCGCGACGACGTCCTGCACTGACTGGCAGGGCGTTGCCGTACCCGGGCGGTGCCGCGGTAGCGGGCCCGGGTTCAGTCCTCGCGCATGTCCGGCCAGGGATCTTCGAGATCGAGGCGCACGGGCTGGCCGAAACCGGGAATTCGGATCTCGTCTTTCGTGATCGTCAGGTCTTCGCCCTCGACCACCCCTTCGCCGAACTGGTAGATAGCCGCCGTCTCGGCATCGTCGGCGCGGGCGTCGTAGCTTGCGGAGCGCTCGGTGATGGTTTCGTTTTTTCTGGCCCAGGCAGTCATGGCCTCTTTGCCCCAGCGCTTCGCCAGCATGCGTTCCGTGATCGCTGGTGCCAGGAAGAAGCCGGTGGCATTGTTGCCGCCGAAGCCTTTTGAATTGATGAAGGCGCCGTCGAGTTGCTCGGCATCGAGTTCGAGGTGCTTCATGGGCAGATGCAGGTTGTCCTGATAAACGTCTTCGGCGACGTGATCGATGGTGGTGATGCCCGGGAGCCAGCCATGCGCCCAGGTGCCGAGCACGGCTGCCAGCTGATCGCCGCCGGCGGGCGCCATGGCGTGGCCGACGTAGGCCTTGATGGCGGTTACCGGCCAGTTGTCGATGCCGTTGATACGGGCAAGCTCGTCGAGGATGTGCGATTCCGTGACCCGGTTCTGCGGCGTACCGGTGCCGTGGGCCGACATGTGTGTGCGGCGCCGGAGCCCTTCTTCGCCGAGCATGGCGCGGGCCAGGCCCATGGCTTTGCCGACCGTGAGGTAGTTGCCGATGCCGGGACCGGGAATGGACTTCTTGTAGCCGTCCGCGTTCACGAACACGCCGCCGACAGCGCCGAGAATCCGGGCACCGAGTTCCAGCGCCAGCTCGTCGTCCATGATCATGGTGTAGACGGCGCTCTCAGCGACCGTAAAGCCGCCGTTCGAAGAGAAGGGCCTGCAGGCTCGCCGATGGTCTGGTGACGTCGAGCCGTCGAGGCTCATGATCTGCTCGTCTTCCATGAGGGCGCCCATGGTCCGGTAACCCTCGATGACCTCCGGCACGATCGGCGCTTCCGAATTGCCGACCAGAACGACGCGCTTGCGACCGGCCAGGATGTCCTCGCAGCCGGCGCGTACGTTGTAGAGGAAGGTGGCGCAGGCGCCAATGATGCCTGCCGCGCCGCCGGCGGAGCCCAGCACATAGGCGTTCACGAAATCCGCCGGCATTTCGTTCAGGCCCAGGGGTACGTTTTTCGACGTGGGTCGTCGGCCGAGCAGTGGATTCTGGAACATGCCGCCGTAGCCATCGTTGTCGAGCTGACCCATGGCGGAGCCGGAATAAACGGCGATCTGATCCGGGGGCACGACGGCTTTCAGATCGTCGAGATCGATGCCCGTTGAGCGCACGGCATCCGAGGCGCCGAACACCGTCAGCTGCAGTCCGCGGGGATGATTGCGGGACTGATAGCGGTTGCCCGGCTCGAAGCCGGTCGGCAGCTGCCCGGCACTCGATACCCGCGACTTGCGCAGGTCCGGAAGCAGTACCTCGAGGCGATCGGGTACCGTGATTCGCACTTCCGCGTCGTTGACCGCTGCCACGGTCCAGCCTTCCGGGACCTCCTCGGGCAGGTAGCGTTTACTCATGACGAAGCTGAACGGACTGTCCGGTTCCGTGGCGTGGAGCCGGGCCGTGCGATTTACATAGATCCGATCGGGATCGAAATGCTCGATGCGGCGAATGAGCGTCTGGTCGAGGATCTGTTGCCGGGCCGCGGCATCACCGGGGTTGTCGATGCCCATGAGCGTCGCGAGACTCTCGAAGGTGCGATCCTGCTCGGCACGGCCGAGCGCGTCGATGACGAGCCGGCGATAGGCGTGGTGGAAGCTGACCCGACCGGCCGGGTTGATGCCGCCGAGGCCGACGATGACGGGCAAGCGTTTCATGATGTTCCCGCTACTCGCGTGACAGGGCCACAGCCGTTGCTTCCCCGCCACCGATACAGAGCGCGGCGATACCCCGCTTCAGGTTCCGTTCCTCGAGGGCGTGGGCGAGGGTGACGATGAGCCGGCTGCCGGTGGAGCCGATGGGATGGCCTTGAGCACAGGCGCCGCCATAAACGTTTACCCGCTCAGGGTCGAGGCCGAGCTCTGAGGTGGCAATCATGGTCACCATGGCGAAGGCTTCGTTAATCTCAAAGAGATCCACGTCCGAGGCACTCCAGCCGAGGTTCTCCAACAGTTTGCCGATGGCACCCACGGGCGCAATGGTGAATTCCGACGGGTGCCGGGAATGGGTGGCGTGGCCGACGATGCGTGCCAGGGGGCTGGCGTCGCCGACGGCGTCGTCACCGCCAAGGACCAGGGCCGATGCGCCATCGGAGATGGAGCTCGAATTTGCCGCGGTGATGGTGCCGTCGGCTTTAAATGCGGGTCGGAGTGAAGGAATACGATCAATTTTGGCGCGGCCCGGCTGCTCGTCATCGCTGACCGTCACATCGCCGATCGTCAGCGCGGCGATCTCCCGCCTCAGGCTGCCGTCGGCGATGGCTGCCCGGGCACGCTCCAGGGAGCCGATGGCATAGGCGTCCATGGCCTCCCGGGTAAGCTGGTAATCGTCCGCCGTCGCTTGAGCAAAGCTGCCCATGGAGCCACCCGTTTCGGCGTCCTCGAGGCCGTCGGTGAACATGCTGTCGAGCATCTCGCCGTGGCCCATGCGCTGCCCGGCCCGGGCCTTCGCGAGCAGGTAGGGGGCGTTGGTCATGCTTTCCATGCCGCCGACCACCACGCGATTGGCGCTGCCGGCACGAATGAGGTCGTGGCCGAGCATTGTCGCCTTCATGCCTGAGCCACAGACCTTGTTGACCGTCAGGGCACCGCAAGCGTCCGGGAGTCCTGCGAGACGCATGGCCTGGCGCGCGGGGGCCTGCTTGAGGCCGGCGCTGATGACGTTGCCCATGATCACTTCGTCGATGGTGTCGGCACCTGCCGTCGAGGCAGCCAGTGCCGCCTGCATGGCATGGGCGCCGAGTGCTGGCGCCGTCTGGCTGGCAAGTGCTCCCTGAAAGGACCCGATGGGCGTGCGCGCAGCACCGAGGATATAAACGTTCTGGCTCATGGGCAGGGCTCTATGGCGGATAAGCGACCGGCATTCTACCCGGCGCTCCAACGGGTGTCAGCGATCAGCGCTCCAGGAGCCGGGGCAGGAGTTCGACGAAGTTGCAGGGCCTGGTCTCCACATTCAGCTGCGGACGCAGGATTTTCTCCCAGCCCGTGCGGACGGCGTTCGAGGAGCCCGGCAGCGCAAAGATCAGCGTGCCGTTGGCGAGGCCGCCCACGCAGCGCGACTGGATCGTCGAGGCGCCGATTTCTTCATAGGACACCTGTCGGAACAGCTCGCCGAAGCCGTCGATGGTCTTGTCGAAGAGCGGGGTCAGGGCCTCCGGGGTGCTGTCCCGGCCCGTGAAGCCCGTTCCTCCCGTGGAAACGATGATCTGGACTTCCGGATCGGCGATCCAGCCGGAGACCACGGCCCGGACCTGATAGACGTCGTCTCGAACCAGGGTCCGGTCGGCCAGAACGTGACCGTCCTCGGCAATGAGCTCGGCGAGCAGAGCGCCGGAAGTATCCTCCTTCAGGGTTCGTGAGTCCGAAACGGTGAGCACAGCACAGTTCAGGGCGGTCATAGCCACTCCAGTTTCATGGTTTGCGTGAGAATCTGTTTAAATTTCCGCCACTTAGAGGCTCGCAAGGGGCGGTGTCTGGCCGCTTTCGCATTGCCTTCAAGGAGGCAAGTGGCTAGAGTACCGGCGAATTTTAACCCGTCGGCTCGCCTGTGGATAAGCAGCTTCAAGAGGGGGACAGACTCTATCTCATCGCCGAGAGTCTGGCCCAGGATTTCTCCCTTTTTCCCAGCACGGAAAGCGACGAACTGCTCCCCGGTTGCCTGGGCAAGCAGGAAATTTTTCGCCGGGCAGCCGAGCTCGGACGCCTGGACGTCGATTCCTACATCGAAGCGGTCGTCGCAGCGGCGGAAGATCCCGGGCGCACCCCGGCGCCAGAGATCATCCGGCAGCTTGGCCGGGTCAGCGACGAGGTAAAGGACGGCTCTTTCTACGCGGCCGTCGTCGAGATGGACTTTGCCGGCGAAATGCGCCCCGTCGGCTTCATCGCCCAGGACCGGTCCTTCCGGAACGGAGAGTGGGGTCCCCAGCATCATCTGGCTGCCGCCGACCGGCTGCAGGACTACTCGCGCCGTGCCCTTCCCATCGTCACGCTCATGGATACCCCGGGCGCAGACGCCAAGGAAGAGGCGAACCGTAACAATCAGGCACACAGCATTTCGCGCCTCATCGCTGAGGCCAGCAACGTTGACGTACCCAACGTGGGCATCGTTTACGGCCTCGGCTACTCCGGCGGCGCCATTCCGCTGGCGGCGAGCAACATGATTCTCGCGCTCCGGGACAGCGTCTTCAGCACCATCCAGCCGAAATCGCTGGCCAGCATTGCCCGGCGGCTCAATCTCTCCTGGCAGGAGTGTGCCAAGTACGTTGGCCTCGGTGCCTACGAGCTCTACGAGCAGGGCAACATCGACGGCGTCATCGACTACTCGCCGTCGGACAGCGACACGGCGAACCTGCGCATGGCAATCGTTGCCGGCATCTCCCGGGTGGAAGCGAGCTGTCAGGAATTCGTGGCCGACAACCCCTACATCCTCGACCACTATCGGCAGAGCCTGCAGCGCTTCCTCAACCCGTCGGAGAACCTCCGGCGCATGCAGACCAGCGCGGCCCTGAAGCTCTCGCGGAATCCCACCGAATACCTGAACGTCTTCGGGGTCGCCTTCCGCTACCTGCGCTATCTGAAGGTTCGGCAGCGCATCAAGGCGACGTCCACCGCTCAGTACGGACGCCTGTCGAACCAGGAACTGCCGAAGGGCGAGCTCGACAAGCGGGCCGAGCTGGAACGGCGTCAGACCTTTCTCAAGTGGCTCCAGGATCCGGATCGGGTCGTTTACGACGACGCGCTCTCCAGAGCCTGGAAAAACTACAACGAAAAGAAGCAGGCCGTGCACGACGAGCGCGGTCGTATCGCGCAGCTGCTGTTCGGGGAGCCGAAGAAGAATTACGAGGACGCCCGGGCCGGCCTGCTGTCAGCCGTGGGGGTGTTTCTCTACAACCGCTGGAAGGCGGAGGCCGTTGGTAATCTTCGAGCGCTGAAGGACTATCTCGCGCAGCCGGAAGACATCCGACAGATTCTCCAGGTGGCAGACATCGACGATGCCCGCGCGCTCCTCAGCGCGCTTCGCGGCAGCGCACTGCTCAGCGAGCTCCGCGAAGCTTTCTCGCACGAAGGTCGGAAGCTGCTCACGGACGCGGGCGACGCCGACGACAAGTCGGACCAGTATCTGACCACACAGCTCACGGTGGAGCTGAACCTCGCCATCACCGGCGCCAGCCTCAGCGGTGGCGAGGTGGTCTCACTGGCGGAAAACCGGGCACTGCTCGCACGCAGCTTCCCCGGCCTCATCAAGCCAGCGGCGGCCACCCGCCCGGTGGTGGCTTTCAGCGACATGACCATCCTCGACGTGCTCGTTGAAGACGAGCTGCGCGCGGATTTCATCCGCGAATGCGAAAACCTGCTGCTCTTCGATTCGGTCTACGATCAGATCATTGCGAACCTGGACGTGATCGCCGAAGAAGCTCAGGCCACGCAGGCGCTGTCCCGTGAGTCCCTGTCTGAGCTCATCGATTCGACGCTGCGCTTTGCCGCCGCTGGCGTCACCTTCGGGGGTGACGCCGCGCAGGTGGATGCCCGGGGCCGCGAAGTGGTGCTGAGCGAGCAGATGACCGACTGGTATCTGCGCATTCAGCGCATGCCGAAGAACACGGAATTCTTCCGCGCCGTTGAGGAATGGAAGAAGGTGGCTTTCCCGCATCTGTCTGATGCGCTGTTTGTGGTGGTGACCCACCTCTTCGAAAACCTGCTGGTCTCCTTCATCAGCGCAGAGCGGGATGGCAAGGCCTATCAGGGTCGGATTGCGCCGAAGAACATCGGCCGGCGCAAGGACTTCTGGAACCGGCTGAACATGGCCTACCGGGATCTGCGCATGCAGAACGTCCTGCGCGACGTGAAGAACCAGAAGCAGACGGGCTACGCACGCTTCATCGACCGGTTCATGGTGAACTTCGACGAACACTTTGCGGATCTGCTGAGCTCTGATCCGCGCACCTTCCCGGGATTCCGCATCTCCATCGAGCAGGCACTGGCCCGCGACATCTCGCCCTGTGGCGTAATTGCCGGCATCGGTGACTTCAACGTCGGTGACCGCACGATCCGCGCCGGCGTGCTGGTTTCCAACGTCGACTTTCAGGCGGGCTCCTTCGATATGGCGAGCGCCGAGAAATTCTGCAAGCTCCTCGTGGAGTGTGCCGAAGAGCATCTGCCGGTGATCTGCTTCATCTCCTCCGGCGGCATGCAGACCAAGGAAGGGGCTGGGGCGCTCTTTTCCATGGCTGCCGTAAACGACCGAGTGACGCGGTTTGTGCGGGATCACGATCTGCCGGTCATCGTTTTCGGCTTCGGTGACTGCACCGGGGGTGCCCAGGCGAGTTTCGTGACGCATCCGCTGGTCCAGACATACTATCTCTCCGGTACCGTCATGCCGTTCGCCGGCCAGATCGTCGTGCCGTCGAATCTGCCGCTGAATTCCATTCTCTCCAACTACCTCTCCCAGGACCCCGGCGCCATGCAGGGGCTGGTGAAACATCCCTTCCATCCGGAGCTGGACGAGGCCCTGCGGGAAATCGATCCGGACATCCCCGTGCCTCAGGAAACGGTGGAAGACGTGGTCTCCCGAGTGGTGTCCGGCGTGCTCAGCCAGGAGCGGCCCGTGGTGGTGGCGCACCGGCCCAGATACACGGAACAGGATCTCATCCGCCCGACGCGGCGTACGCTCATCCACGCCCGCGGCTGCACGGCGGTGAAGCTGATCCGGATTGCGCAGAAGAACGACATCGAGGTTGTGCTGGTGCAATCCGACCCCGATATGGAATCTGTGTCCGTCGATATGCTCAGGCCGCAGGACCGACTCGTCTGCATCGGCGGCAACACGCCGGACGAAAGCTATCTGAACGCCATGAGCGTACTGCGCGTTGCCGAACTCGAGGGTGTGGATTCGCTCCATCCAGGCATTGGTTTCCTGTCGGAGAACTCGAGCTTCGCAGGTCTCGTGCGCAGCCATGGGGTGAACTTCATCGGCCCGCCGGTTGCCAGCATGGAGACCATGGGCAACAAGTCGAACGCCATCAACACCTCCATGCGTCTGAACGTGCCCGTGGTGCCTGGCAGCCACGGTATTCTCACGGACGTCGACAGCGCCGCCCGCGTGGCCGAGGACATCGGCTATCCGGTGCTGATCAAGGCCGTCCACGGTGGCGGCGGCAAGGGTATTCAGGTGGTCGAGCAGCCGGACGCCTTCCACGAGCTTTTTCAGCGGGTCACCGTCGAAGCCCGCGCTGCCTTCGGCAACGGCGACGTTTACCTCGAGAAGTTCGTGACCTCGCTGCGCCATATCGAGGTCCAGCTGCTGCGGGACACCCACGGTAACACCAAGGTCTGCGGGCTCCGGGACTGCAGCGTGCAGCGCGACAAACAGAAAGTTTTCGAAGAATCCGATTCCACCGTGCTGCCCGCAGAGCTGCGGGAGGCCGTGTTCGGCTACACGTCTGCCCTGGCGGACGAAGTGGGCTACGTCGGCGCCGGGACGGTGGAGTTCATTCACGACGTTGCCAACGAATCCGTGTACTTCATGGAAATGAACACCCGGCTGCAGGTGGAACACCCGGTCACCGAATGGACGTCCGGTATCGACATCGTCAGCGAGCAGTTCCGCATTGCCTCCGGCGAATCCATCGCCCACCTCGTGCCGCAGCAGAACGGCTACGCCATCGAGGCCCGGGTGAACGCCGAGCGGGTGCAGGCTGATGCCGATGGCAAGCTCGTCTTCAAGCCGCATCCCGGCCAGGTCACGGCGTGCAGCTTCCCGGAAGAGGAGGGTGTCGAGATCATTGCCACCATCGCTGAGGGTAAATTCGTCTCGCCCTTCTACGACAGCATGGTCGCTCAGGTCATCGTCCACGCCGAGGATCGCAATGCCGCCGTCGAGAAGCTGCTGAACTACCTCGATCGCATCGTCATCAAGGGCATCAGCACCAACATTCCGCTGTTGAAGCGTGTGCTGAAGGATGACGTATTCCTGAACGGCGTTTACGACACCGGTTATCTGCCGGACTTTCTGGCCCGAACGGACTCGGAAGCCCTCATTGCAGAAATCGATGCGTCGGCCGGAGAAGTGGCCGGTGCCATCGATCTGGACTCGATCCGCATCGAGGACAGCGATGAGCTGAAGGTGATCTGCCCGGCGACGGCCATCTTCTATACGACGCCGACGCCAACGGAGCCTGAATTCGTGACCGTGGGTGATCGTATCCGGGTGGACGACACCCTGGGTCAGCTCGAAGCCATGAAGATCTTCACACCGCTGAAGCTCGCGGACTTCAACACGGAAGCGACCCTCTACGACCCGGAACGGGAGTACGAGGTCACCCGCATCAACATGGCCACGGGTCAGCAGGTGAACGTGGGCGATCTGCTCTTTGTCGTGAAGCCGGTCTGAATGGCCTGACCGATGCCGACTCGCTTGACGGCGGAGTTTGACGACGCCGATCAGTTCGTGGAGCAGATGGCGCTTTGGGGCTGGCAGGGTCGCCTGAGCCGCATCGGGCGAGGTGACTTCAGCGTGTCGCTGCAGATGGCCGGCGATAACACCGGGCGTGTCGTGCGAACCCGGCACACGGTCGCCAACCTGCGCGACATCAACACCCCAGCCGATTCAAGAACCTTCGGGCTCGTGATTCCGGAAAAATCCGACAACGCCTGGTGCGGCCGCTCCTATGACCGCGCGATCCTGCAGATGATGCCCCGCTGCGACTATGTGGGCGCCAACACCGGTGGTCATCTCGGCTACCAGATGGTGTTCCCGGACCCGGTTGTCGAGGAAGCGCTCGAATCCCTGGAACAGAAGGCCCCGCTGGCTGCCGACGCCTTTCGGATCGAACTCGATACCGACCGGGCCCTCGGACTTGCAACGCAGATCGACCGGGACTGGCTGGCGTCGCAGCACGCTGGCGCCCGGGTGGCTGCCGACGCCGTGCTCATGGTGCTTCTCGAGGCCTTAACGGATCCGGTGGAATGCGTGCGGGCGGTTCCTGAGACGCGGCGGAGGGCCGTGAGCAGGGCCCGGGAGTTCATCGATGCGAACCTGACCGAGGAACTCACGCTCGCCGACATCTGCCGCATCGCAGGGGTGAGTCGCAGAACGATGACCGATGCTTTCCGGGAGCAGCTCGGCATCCCGCCCATGCGTTATCTGAAACTCATGCGTCTACACCGCGTGCGCAAGGCGCTTCTCTGCGCGGCTCCTGGAACCAGAGTTTCCGGTGTGGCGAACGCCCTTGGGCTCTGGCACATGGGTCAGCTGGCCCGCGACTACAGGACGCTCTTTGGCGAGTTGCCGACCGAGACCCTGGCTCGCTCCTGAAGCACCGCGCGTCTCGGGCGTTGCCCGGATTCGATAGTCCATCCCGATCCTTGCTCCTAAGCGTCTGAATCTAAAGGGCTGATCTCCGCGCATCGTTTCCATTTCCGCCTTTTTCTGATGCGGCTGGAATTCCCGTTCTGGGAGTATGTCCGTCCAAGGCCGGGTGAGGACGAGACTGATGCCGAGCGAGCAGCCGCTTCGACGCAAGCGTGTTTCCGCGCTTGTCCCGCCCGACGAGTATGAGCAGCTCGAGCAGCTGGCGTTGCGGAACCGGGAACCGGTTTCGCTGATCGTCGCCCGGATCATCAAGATTTTTCTGCGGACGGAGTCGCCTCGGCTTTGCGCTCAGTCAGGCGATGATGGAACCGCCGCGCCGGAGAACTCGAAGCCACAACGGTCAGCGGTTTCAGGGGTATCAGCGGTAGAAAGTGAACCTGCAGGGACAGCATGAACATGAGCAGAATAAAAACGTGCAGCGTTCAAGCGGCACGCCTTCGATTCACACTGGCGCTCAGCGTGGCATGGCTTGTCTGTGCTTACACGCCGGCGCCCTTCGCCAACGCATCAGCCGCACCGGAAGAAAACTATCGCATCCTGGCCTGGGATGACCTGGTTCCCGAAGACTGGCGGCGGCCGGTGATCGCCAGAGCCTACAACGCCGATGCGCCAATCGACGAAAAGGCGGTGGTGCAGGACCTCGACGGGCAGCTCGCTGCGCTGCCGGGGTACATGCTGCCGATGGCGTTTGACGGCAAGGCGGTGACCGAGTTTCTGCTCGTCCCCTTTCTGCCGCACCGCTCTTTCAGTTCGCTTTCGCAGAACACACCGGCAGCGTGCGCGCATCCCCACTACGACGCCAATCAGAAGGTATACGTCTACGCGCTGGAGCCCGTCGTCGTGGAAAACCCCTTTGAGCCGATCTGGATCGTTGGGGCCCTTTCCCTCGATCCGGTGATGGCGGATAGCGGACCGGTGGCATACAGCATGGCCAGCGCCGTTACGACACCCTATGAGTTCTGATCAGTTTGGAATCTCAAGCCCCTCTTTACTCGTTTCAATCGCTTCAATCGCTTTAACCGGAGCACTCGAATGACCCGCACGCTTCACACTCTCCGAACTCTGCTCGGCCTCAGCCTGCTCATCGCAGCTCTGCCCTCGGTTGCGGCCCCACCGCCGGTGCAGGAGCCTTCGTCGCCCGAGGACATCCGGAAGGCCCTCGGCGGCGGTGTACCCATGGGTCGGTGGAAAGAAGGCCTGCTCTTTGAAGGGATCAGCCCGCAACCCTGGCTGACCAGCGCCGCCAACTGGTTTCCGGGGACGGAGGAGGTGCAGCCGGAGGAAATGCGCATCACCTTCATGGGCACATCGCCGACCATCCGCCCCGGACAGATGAATACGTCTATCTATGTCGAGTTGGGGAATGGCGACAACTTCATCTTCGATATCGGTGAAGGGTCTGTGTCGAACTACACGGCTGCACGGGTTGCCCTCAACCAGATGAACAACATCTTCATCACCCACCTTCACGTGGACCACTACGGTTCGCTGCCCTACGTCTGGATGTTCGGAACCTGGTCCGGCGGCTGGCATACACCGATCACCGTACACGGCCCTTCGGGACGCACGCCCGAGTTCGGCACCCGTGCGATGGTCGAAGGTATGAAGCAGATGACCGCCTGGCATCGTGATGCCTTCAGCGTCTTTCCCGTTGGCAAAGGCTGGGACATCCAGGTCGAAGAATTCGACTTCCGTGACAACGGCGGTACGGTCTATGAGAAGAACGGGGTCAAGGTCATTCACTGGCAGCGCTCCCACGCGAAAGACGGCGCTTCAGCCTATCGCCTGGACTGGCAGATCAATGAAGAGGAGTCGCTCTGTTTCGTCTGGACCGGTGATGGACGCCCGAGCGAACTGGACATTGAGTACGCCGCCGGCTGCGATGTTTACGTGACCGAACTGCAGCAGGAAGTGGTGGAGATCAATTCCGGCGTGCAGGGTGTTCCACCGTTTCTCGCGCGCTACACGATCGATACCCATCACACGCCCGGCTACGCGGTCGGTTACCTCGCCGATCAGATCAAGCCACGCATGCTCATGACGACGCACATGACCTTCGATCCCTGGCTTAACGAAGAGACCGTGGCCGAGGTTCGCCATCATTGGGATGGTCCCTACCATTTCGGCGCGCCGGACGGCATCGTCGTGAACGTGACCACGGATCAGATCTGGGTCCGGGAGGGCATCCTGCCGGATTTCCCCAACCAGCGGGCGCCACAGCAGGATTTCACCAACGGACAGCTGGTCGTGCCTCTGCCGCCGACGGATCGTACGAAGATCCAGGAACCGTTTGTCCGTGAAAAGCAGATCGATCCGGATGAGTACTATCCGGAAGGCTACAAGCCCGAACTCCTGGAAGAGTGGCCCGTGGAAGACACGCTGGTGGCCCCCGTCGAAGCCCTGCCGGAAAACCTTCGCAAGAGCATGGGCGGTCACTGGGAGCTGACGCAGAAAAACCGGGCGGCACTGGAGGCGCAGGGCAGCGAGGACTGATTGACCGGGGTGCTCACGGTGCGCTTGCCCGGTCAGTCTCTGCTAGAGTGCCCGGCGATGAAACGTCGTTCAAAAACCGGGGTGCTCTGATGCTGGAGGCGTTCGCCCTCTTGGTGCTCTTCGTGCTCTGTGCCTTTGCCATCTGGTTGGTGGTCGTCGTCGGCAGGATCCCGGGCAACATGGCGCGCGCAGCGAATCATCCCCAGGCTGAGGCGATCAACATGCTGGCGTGGGTCGGTCTGTTGACCGCCGGTGTCGGCTGGTTCGTGGCTCTGGTCTGGGCGAAGACGGTGCCCGCACCGACGGTTGAGAGTCTCGAGGCTCGCGTAGCCGCTCTGGAAGCGCGGCTCGGTTCCGCGGCTGACGAGCCATGATAGCGTTCATCGCGCTCTGCTACGGGAGCCTCTACCTGCTCCTCTTCAACAAGCTGGGGTTGCTGAAAAAGACGGCGGCCAACATCTCTGCCTTTGCGGGTGTCGGTGTCGTCATGGTCGGTGCCATCGTGTTCCTGTGGTACACGTTTTCGCCGATGAGCTCAGATGCTCGAGTGTTTCGCTATATCATCCCCATCGTCCCTAACGTAAAGGGGCAGATCGTGAGCGTACCGGTTCAGGCCAACAAACCGCTGTCGGCCGGGGATGTGCTGTTCAGGATTGATCCCGAGCCCTACGAGTACGCCGTCCGGCGGTTGCAGGCGCAGGTCCGTCGCCATGAGGCTGAATTGCGTCTCGCCGAGGTCAATGTGGAGCGGGCTGCAAAGCTGGTCCGTACGCAGGCAGGTGCGCAGATCGATCTGGATATCTGGACGGCCAACAGAGACGCCGCGCAGGCGGCCATAGATGCCGCGATGGCGCAGCTGGATAACGCCTCATGGGAGCTCGACGAAACGCAGGTCACCGCGCCGGAGGATGGCTACGTGGTGAATCTGCAGTTGCGCCCGGGCAACTTCGTGACCTCCGTCCCCATGGCCTCTTCCCTGGCCTTCGTTTCCACGCAGGAGAGCCTGGTGCTGGCGAGCTTCAGCCAGAGTGCCGTGCGCAGGATCTCGGCCGGGAATACGGTCGATATGGTTTTTACCAGTGTGCCCGGAAAGACGTTCTCCGGAGTGGTGACCCGCGTGGTGCGCCTCGGCAGCCAGTCTCAGCTGCAGGCGAGCGGGCAGTTGCCCACGCTCACCGGTGCCCCCGTCACGGACCGATGGGCCGTGCTTGCGGAGCTGGATAATGCGGATGCCGCGCGAAACCTCGCGCAGGGTGCGGGGGGTACCATGGCGGTGTACACGGATGCCGGGGCGGCCTTTCACATCATCAGCAAGGTCGCCGTGCGCATGCAGGCCTGGTTGGGTTATCTGACGACACCCTGACGGACCGTCTCGATTTCGCGAATCGAAGCTGAGCCTGTCAGAGCGTTCAGCCCAAGAAGAAACCCCAGGCACCCTTCGCGAAGCACACGGCAGCGATGGCGAGAATCACCATCCCGCTCACCTGACGGAAGCTCGAATCCGTGAAGCGCCCGAGGGCCAGTGTTCCTACTCGCGTCCCGAGCACGGCCAGAGCGATTGCCAGCCCGTAGAGCCAAGGCGCCACCCCGTCCGTGACCGTGATGATCAGCCCGTAGTAGAAGAGTTTGAGCAGATGCCCCAGCGCCTGTGTGAAAGCTTTGCTGGCGATGATCTGGAAGCGGTTGAGGGTCGAGTTCAGGTAGAACACGTCCAGCAGCGGACCGGAGGCACCGGCGAACAGTTGGGCACCGGTGACGACGACTCCGCAGGCGACCGCGGTTGGCGGATGGGTAACGTCCAGGCCGTTCAGGTGGGGCACGACCCGGGCCAGAAAGGGCAGCACGCCGACGATGATCAGGATCAGGTTGGCGTCCGGAACCAGCGCCAGCGCGGTGAAGGCCGCTACGGTCAGGGTGGCGCCAAGACCATAGGCGGGGATGATGCGCCACTGAATGTGCTGCCTCAGAAACCAGGCCCGTGAGCCGTTCGCCATGCCCT
The DNA here is from genome assembly GCA_965230005.1 of Pseudomonadales bacterium. Lineage (GTDB taxonomy): Bacteria > Pseudomonadota > Gammaproteobacteria > Pseudomonadales > Azotimanducaceae > SZUA-309. Next base: position 1,417,393 of record OZ245934.1, on the reverse strand, counting down.
GGACCGCGCCGTGGAGCATCATGGCCGAGCCGACGGACAGGGTCGAAACCAGCACCGCCATGAGAATCATGCCGCCGGCCATGCCGAGGATGCCCGACAGAATGCTGGTCAGAAGCACGGTACTGAGGATGAGGGCTTCGAGCACTGATGGTCGTTTCCACGCAGGGTCGGCGCCAGTCTAGGGATCGAAGATCATGAATAAAGCGAATGGTTGGAATACGATCAATTCTGGATTGGCATATTAATGCCTGAGTTAAATGGCTAAGCTACGGGCAGTTTTCCAAACGACCCTGCCGCGATGCTCGAAAATCTGGAAACCCTCGTCACCCTGTCGAAAACCGGCACTATGATGGAGACGGCGACGGTGCTGAAAGTCTCCCAGTCCGCCGTCAGCAAGCGCATTGCCGCTCTCGAACGCTACTATGATCGCGCCCTCATCGAGCGCGACGGGCGCCGGGTGGTGCTCACGCACCACGGCACCAAGCTGGTCGAGAAAGTGGCACCACTGCTTTCGGAGCTCCGGGATGTGTTTCTCACGGACAATGCGCTGCGCAAAGGCAAGATCATCCTTGGTGTTTCCGAGGCGATTCTCTGCAGCTGGGGACCTCGTCTGTTTGCCGCTGTGCGGGAACTCATGCCGGAGGTGGAGTTCGAGTTTCACGCCCAGCGCTCACCGGTTGTGCTCGACCGACTGCGGTCTGGCGAATACATGGTCGGCATCTGTACGGGTTCCTCTGATGCGGAGTCGGATCTGCAGAGCGAAGTGATCCGGCGGGAACCCATGGTCATTCTACCGTCGGGCCTCGAGCCGCTGTGCTATGAAACCGGCGATGCGCTCGACGTGATCACCATCGAGTCGCGCTCCGGGGCCTGGCAATCCATCGAGGATGACATGGGGCGCCTCAACCTGAACCGGAGCGCTTCCCTGGAATCCTTCTTCGCGGTTGCGCAGATGGCGCTGGCCGGCTTCGGCCATGGCCTGGTACCGGCCGGGGTGGCCGGCACGCTGGGCGTGCAGGCCGAGGACTGGATTGATCTTACCGACGCCGGATTGACCCGCCCGGTTCGGTTCGTGGCCCGGAAGTCGCTCTTCTCACAACCGCTGGTGCAGAGTTTCTATCTGGCGGTTTCTGAACGTGCGGCACTCGCCTGAACGTCGGGTTTGATCGGGGTAAAGGCCTGTACGTTAGCTCCCGCCTTGTGGGTTTCTGCGGTGGGGGGGGCACTCTGGTCGCCGCACCAGCCTGCAAGGGCGTCGATCCAGGCGGAATCGTCGTTCAGACAGGGGATGAGTGTGAACGACTCACCGCCGGCTTCGAGGAAGGTTGCCTGGCCAGCCATGCCGATCTCTTCCAGCGTTTCGAGATTGTCGGCCACAAAAGCCGGGCAGGCGACAACAAGGTGCTTAACGCCCCGGCCGGGAAGATCCGCGAGCACTTCGTCCGTGTAGGGTGAGAGCCACGGCAGGCGGCCCAGGCGCGACTGGAAGGCGATGGACCAGAGGTCGTCATCAAGTCCCAGCATCGCTGCCAGACGCCGGGAGGTGACCCGCGCCTGATGGCGATAGCAGGTCGGATGTGCGGGGGAGGCCACCTCGCAGCAGTCCGGGGAACTCAGACAGTGGTTGCCGGTGGGATCTGCCCGTGTCAGGTGTGCCTCCGGCAGGCCGTGGTAGCTGAGCAGCAGATGGTCCCAGCGGGCCGGCAGGTGCTCGCGAATGAGCGATGCCTGCGCCGCCAGGTAATCCGGTTCGGCGAAGAACGGTGCCTGCACCGACAGCGCCATGCCGTCCGGCAGCGCTGACTGCACCGCCTCGATGGTTGTTGCCCGGGTGGAGTCGGCGTGCTGCGGGTAGAGGGGCACCAGCTTCAGGTTCGTGACGCCAGCGTCGCGCAGCTCGTTGAGCGCCGCGCTGAGACTCGGTTCGCCGTAGCGCATGGCGAGGGCTACGGGTGTCGGTGCCAGCCGTCTGGCAAGGGATTCCCGCTGCGCCATTGAGTAGTGCAGGAGCGGTGATCCGGTCCCCGGCCCGGCGGCGTCCCAGATCTTCTCGTAGGCCTCTGCCGAGCGCTTCGGTCGGAAGGGCAGGATCACGCCTCTGACCAGCAGCTGCCGGAGAGGCGTCGGCAGGTTGATGACGTGGGGATCCGTCAGGAACTCGCCGAGATAGCGGCGCACGTCGGCGACCTCCGTGCTGGCCGGAGTGCCGAGATTGACGAGGAGCACACCCTGAGTCATGACTTCATTCCTGTAGGACCGCTTGGAAGCACTCTGCATTCTCTCCAGGCCCCGTGAGTACTCCGTGAGTAAATGGCGCTGAAGACGGGCCTCTCCTTGGTTGTCCGGGGGTGCTTGGGATAGTATCCGCGCTCTTTTTCCAAGTCATGCGCCCGGAGGCGCAGCACAAGCCCTCATGGCCGACAGCAGTGCGCTTATCATCGACTACGACGCAGGTAACCTGCGTAGTGTGCAACGTGCCTGCGCGGAAGTCGGCCTGACTGCGGAAATCAGCGCTGATCCGGATCGGGTACGCCGGGCTGACCGGGTGATCTTTCCTGGGGTCGGCGCAGCCGGCAGCGCCATGCGGAGCATCACCCGTAACGGGATGGATCAGGCGCTGAAAGAGGTCATCGCCGCCGGCAAACCCGTGCTCGGCATCTGCCTGGGGCTGCAGATTTCCTTCGATCACTCCGAGGAGGACGATCAGGACACCCTGGGACTGCTCCCGGGCGAAGTACGCCGCTTCCGCTTCGACCGGCAGGACCTGAAGATCCCGCACATGGGCTGGAACGAAGTTCGTGTGCTCAAAGCCCACCCATTGCTCGAGGGCATTGAACCAGGGGACGAGTTCTATTTCGTGCACGGTTACTACCCCGATCCTGCCGACGCGGCGCAGATCTGCGCGGAGACGGACTACGAGACGACCTTTGCCTGTGCGGTTGCCCGGGAAAACTATTTCGCCACGCAGTTCCACCCGGAAAAGAGCGGTCGGGTTGGACTGAGACTCATCGGCGCCTTCGCTCGCTGGGACGGCCAATGCTGAGCAAACGCCTGATCGCCTGCCTCGACGTCCGCGACGGCAAACTGGCCAAGAGCGTCAAATTCGTGGATACGAAGGACATTGGCGATCCGGTCGAGAAGGCCCGCGAGTACTACCTCGACGGTCTCGACGAGCTGGTCTTCTACGACATCACTGCCTCGAGTGACGCCCGCAACATCATGCTCGACGTCGTCGAATCCGTTGCAGAACAGGTGTTCATTCCGCTGTCCGTCGGCGGCGGTATCCGCTCCGTGGCCGACGCCACGGATCTGCGGCTGGCCGGCGCTGAGAAGATCAACGTGAACTCGGCCGCCGTTAAGCGGCCGGAACTCATCAGCGAATGTTCCGAAGCGGTAGGCGCTCAGAACATCGTCCTGTCCATGGACATCCGGGCGGTGCCGGTTTCCGCGCAGTGCCCGTCGGGCTATGAGATCGTCATCAACGGTGGCCGCACCCCCATGGGCCTCGACGCCCTGGAGTGGGCGCTGAAGGGCGAAGCCCTCGGTGCTGGCGAGCTGGTGGTGAATTCCATCGATGCCGATGGGACCCGGGAAGGGTACGAACTGAAGCTCACCCGGATGATTGCGGAAGCAGTGCGTATTCCCGTGATCGCCTCGGGGGGCGCCGGGGAGCCCGCGCATCTTCAAGCGGCGCTGACCGAAGGCAAGGCGGATGCGGCGCTGGTCGCTTCCATGGTGCACTACGGTGATTACACCTGTAGCGGCCTCAAGCGCTACCTGCACGATCATGGCGTGAAGATGCGCATGTCGTGGTGAGCCTCCTTGTGACGGCTCGGGCCAAGAAACGGGGGAAAACGTTATGAAAGCCATCCAGGTCGATGGGGACCGGCTCCTCTGGGCCGAAGCGGAAGCACCGGCTCTCGGGGTTGGCGAGGTTCGCATCAGAGCCCACGCCACGGCAATCAACCGGGCCGATCTCGTGCAGCGGAGTGGTGGTTATCCGCCCCCGCCGGGTGCCAGCCCGATTCTTGGACTCGAGTGCGCCGGCGAAGTGCTCGAGGTCGGGGAGGGGGTCGAGCGGGTCAAGGTCGGTGATGCGGTCTGTGCTCTCCTCGCCGGTGGCGGCTACGCCGAAGAAGTGGTTGCTCCGGCAGGCCAGGTCCTGCCGATCCCCGAGGGTCTGGATTTTGCGCAGGCGGCTGCGCTGCCCGAGGTGTTTGCCACGGCCTACCTCAACCTTTTCATGGAGGCCGGCTTGCAGACCGGCGAGCGTGTGCTCCTGCACGCGGGCGCCAGCGGCGTGGGCACAGCAGCCATCCAGCTCTGCAAAGCCCGTAACGTCGAGAGTTTTGTGACCGCCGGGCAGGCGGAGAAGATCGAGCGCTGTCTGGCTCTGGGTGCCGCCGGCGGCTGGAACCGCCACGACGGCAGCTTTGTGGATGCGGTTAAAGGCTGGTCGCCAGAGGGGGCCGACGTCATTCTCGATCCGGTGGGCGGGGCCTACCTCGCGGACAACTTTTCCGTGCTCGCCGCCGATGGGCGGCTCGTCATCATTGGTCTGATGGGCGGTGCAGAGGCGTCGGTCAATCTCGGCCTCATGATGGTCAAGCGTCAGCGGCTGATTGGTTCGACGCTGCGAGCCCGGAGCGTGGCGGCGAAAGCGGCGGTCATGGACCGGCTCCTCGACGAGGTGTGGCCGCAGATCGAAGCGGGTGCCATCCAGCCTATCGTTGAGACGGTAATCCCCATTGCGGAAGCCGAAAAGGCCCACGCACTCGTCGCCTCGGACGAAACCTTCGGCAAGGTGGTTCTGTCGATTCCAGCCTGAGCGGCTGACCAGGGCTGAGCGGCAATCGACATACCCGGGTCACCACCGGGGGGCACGCTCCGCCGGGATGGGACCGTTATCCCAGTCCGTCCAGGGAGTCGAGCTGCTGTTTCAGGGTAGTGATCGCGGCTCGGGCATCCTCCGCCTTCTGTCGCTCTTTGGCGACCACCTCCGGCGGGGCGTTGGCCACAAACTTCTCGTTGCTGAGCTTGCCTTCCAGCCGCTTGAGCTCTTTTTCCTGTCGGTCGAGTTCCTTCTGCAGGCGCGCGCGTTCGGCGTCGACGTCGATGAGTCCCGCCAGGGGTACCATCACCTTGAGGTCACCCACCAGTGCCAGGGCGTTGGGAGGTGGCTCCTCCCCGTCGTCCAGCCAGCGGGTTGCCTCGACTTTGGCCAGCCGTGCCAGGAGCGGTGCCGTGGCGGCGGCCCGGGACCGGTCTTCCGCGTCACCCCCGGCAAAGAGCACGCTGATCCCCACGCTTGGCTTGATGTTCGCTTCACCGCGGATATTGCGCAGGCCGACGATGACGCCTTTGAGCCACTCGATCGTTCCATCCGCTTCCGGGTCTGTTGCGTAGTCGCCGGACTCCGGGAAGGCCTGGAGCATGATGGTCGGACCGCTCGAGCCGAGCAGAGGCGCGGTCTCCCGCCAGATCGTCTCCGTGATGAAGGGCATGATCGGGTGGGTGGCGCGCAGCAGGCAGTCGAGGACTTCCAGCAGCGTCCTGCGCGTGCCGCGAAGGGCTTCCGCAGAGGCGCCTTCGTTCCAGAACATCGGCTTGGTCAGTTCCAGATACCAGTCGCAGTACTCGTGCCAGATGAACTCGTAGACGACGCTTGCGTAGATGTCGAAGCGATAGGTGCTGATGGCGCGCTCGGCGTCCTCCAGCATGGTCCGGGCTCGGGAGACGATCCAGCGATCGGCGAGACTCAACTCTGCGGTCCCGGCCAGGTCAGCCTCCGCGCAGTTCGTGAGGACGAAGCGAGCAGCGTTCCACAGCTTGTTACAGAAGTTCTTGTAACCCTCGATGCGGGCGAGATCGAAGCGTACGTCCCGGCCAGTGCTTGCCAGCGCGCAGTAGGTGAAGCGCAGCGCGTCCGTGCCGTAGGAGGGGATGCCTTCCGGGAAGTCGCGCCGCGTTGCCTTCTCGATGCGCTGCGCCATCTGCGGCTGCGTCAGGTTGCTCGTGCGCTTGGCGACGAGGTCGTCGAGGCTGATTCCGTCAATCAGGTCCAGCGGATCCAGGCCGTTACCGCGGGTCTTCGACATCTTCTGCCCTTCGCTGTCGCGGACCAGTCCATGGATGTAGACCTTACGGAAGGGAATTTCGCCCGTGAACTTCAGGGTCATCATGATCATCCGGGCAACCCAGAAGAAAATGATGTCGTGGCCGGTGACCAGCACGTTCGTCGGGTGGTACTGAGAAAGCTCCTCCGTCTCTTCGGGCCAGCCCAGAGTGCCGAAGGTCCAGAGTGCCGAGGAAAACCAGGTTTCCAGGACGTCGGGGTCCCGGGTCAGGGTCAGCGCTGCGTCGAGGCCATGTCTGGCACGGACTTCGGCTTCATCGCGACCCACGTAAATGTTGCCGGCCTCGTCGTACCAGGCTGGAATCCGGTGGCCCCACCACTGCTGGCGGGAGATACACCAGTCCTTGATGTCCCGCATCCAGGAGAAGTAAACGTTTTCATACTGTTTCGGGATGAACTCGATCTCGCCTTTCTCAACCGCCTCGATGGCAGGATCGGCGAGGGGTTGAATCTTCACGAACCACTGATCGGTCAGCAGCGGCTCGATGATCGCATCGGATCGGTCACCGCGGGGGACCATGAGTTTGTGCGGCTCGATCGCGTCGAGCAGGTCGAGCGCCTCGAGATCGGCGACCACCCGTTTTCTTGCCTCGAAGCGATCGAGACCCTGGTAGGCCTCGGGTGCGGCGTCGCTCACGGTAGCGTCGGGATTGAAGATGTTGATCAGCGGCAGATCGTGGCGCGCACCGATTTCGTTGTCGTTGAAGTCGTGCGCCGGTGTGATCTTCACGCAGCCGGTGCCGAACTCCCGGTCGACGTACTCGTCGGCGATGATCGGAATGGGCCGGTCGGCGAGGGGTAGCGTAACGGAGGCACCAATCAGTTCCGCGTAACGTTCATCGTCGGGATGCACCGCAACCGCCGTGTCCCCGAGCATGGTTTCCGGGCGCGTCGTTGCAACGACGAGGTAGTCTTTGCCGTCGCGCGTCTGCTTCCCTTCGGCGAGCGGATAGCGGAAATGCCAGAGGCTGCCTTCTTCCTCGACGTTCTCCACTTCCAGATCAGAAATGGCCGTGCCGAGCTCGGGATCCCAGTTCACCAGGCGCTGGCCGCGATAGATGAGGCCTTCATCGTAAAGACGGACAAACACCTCGAGGACGGCCCGGGAGAATCCTTCGTCCAGGGTGAAGCGGTCGCGGGACCAGTCGAGGGACGAACCCATGCGGCGGAGCTGCTCGGAGATGTTGCCGCCGGAGGTGTCTTTCCACTCCCAGACTTTCTCTACGAAGGCTTCCCGGCCGAGATCGTGGCGGGAAACCCCATCGGCCAGTAGCTGCCGTTCGACGAGCATCTGTGTCGATATGCCGGCGTGGTCCGTCCCCATCTGCCAGAGGGTTCGATCACCTTTCATCCGGTGGTAACGGATCAGCGCGTCCATGAGCGTGTGCTGAAACGCGTGACCCATGTGCAGGCTGCCGGTCACGTTCGGCGGCGGAATGACGATGCTGTAAGCCGGGCCATTGCCCGTCGGCTCGAAGTAGCCGGCGGCTTCCCATTCCTGATAGAGGGTCTGCTCGATGGCGTGCGGATCGAAGCTTGAGTCCATGGTGCTGTCAGGAATCTCTGTCGGGTAGGGCGTCGAGCCGGGAGGCGATGAGGGCTTTGATCTTCTCGTCGATGACGGCTTCCGCGCTCGCCAGGAGCTCGGCGTGGAGCTCGTCCATGCGTGCCCGGACTGTCTCTTTCAGCCACTCGGTGAGCGTTTCGTCGATACGGACCCGCAGGGCGGCATTCAGCTCGTCCGTGTCTTCCGGAGTCCAGGCGTTGCGATGCGCTTCGATGGCCCCGCGCGCCTCCGTGAGAATGTCTGATGCCGAGGCGCGCCACTTGTCGCCCAGCAGGGCGTCGAAGAGGTCTTCACTCAAATACTTGCCTTCGCGACCGGCAGCCGGGCTGTCGGATCCCAGGGCAGAGCCGGCCGGGTGCGTCGATGAGGGACGGTAGGCCTTGCCCCCGCCGAGGGCCGGTGTGGCATCGAGCAGCGACGACGAGTCTTCGAGCTTGTAGGCGCCGTCGACCATGTCGTCCAGGAGCGGCACGCCCGCATCATCGGCTTCCGCCTTCTGCCGCTCCGCTTCTTCCTCGTCGAGGAGCTCCTTGATCGATTCGAGATCGCCGAGCAACTCGTCCGGTGCCCGGTCTTCGGGTTTGTTCGGGTCGTCGGGTTTGGTCATGGCTGGCCGGCCTCCGTTTCCCATTCGTCCAGCTGATGATCGTACAGTGGGTAGCCGCGATGCCGATAGAAGCGGAATCGTTCCCGGCCGGCTTCCCGCGTTTCTTCCACGACCACCTCAGCCACCCGCTGAAAACGGTTGAAGAAGTCGGGGACCGCGCCGGACAGATTCACCAGCACGCCGTCGTAGCTTTCCGGCGTCTCCCAGCTGATCAGCACCGGTGCCTTCGCCGCGCCCCTATCGCCCTGCACGGCGTGCGGCAGGAAACGGCGGTCCGGGTAGTGCCAGAGCAGCTCGTCGACTTCCCGGGCCTCGGCCTCACTGCCCGTATGCAGCACCACGGACTGGCCCTGGTGCAGGGCTTTGGCCGTGAGTCGGCAGGCAAAGCGATGCTGGGCCGCCAGCTGAACGTCTTTCAGGATGTAGAAGTCGATCCGGGTCACGCCGGTGCCTGACCCGCCTCGGCCGTGAGATAGCGGAACAGCATACTCACGGGCCGGCCCGTGGCACCGTTCTGAGGCCCCCGCGGGAAGGCGCTGCCGGCGATATCGAGGTGAGCCCAGGTCATGTCTTCGGCAAAGCGGGACAGATAACAGGCGGCGGTCACCGAGCCCGCACCACCGCTGCCGATGTTGGCGACGTCGGCGAACTGACTCTTCAGAGAGGCCTGGTACTCGTCCCAGAGCGGCATGCGCCAGCCGCGGTCGCCCGAGTACTCGCCGGCTTCCAGAAGCGCGTCCGCCAGGTTGTCGTCGTTGGCGTAAACGGCGGTCGCATGGGAACCCAGCGCGACGATGGCGGCGCCGGTCAGCGTTGCCACATCGATGATGCTCTTCGGCTTGTATCGTTCTGCGTAGGTCAGGGCATCGCAGAGCACCAGACGACCCTCTGCATCGGTGTTGAGGATCTCCACGGTTTTACCGGACATTGTTTTGACGATGTCTCCGGGGCGGGTGGCGCCGCCGCTCGGCATGTTTTCCGCTGCCGCAACGATGGTGATCAGGTTGATGGGCAGACGGGCGTCGATGACGGCGCGGGTGGTCCCCATGACCGTTGCGGCGCCACACATGTCCCACTTCATCTCATGCATGTTGGCCGAGGGTTTGATGCTGATGCCGCCGGTATCGAAGGTAATGCCCTTGCCGACCAGCATGTAAGGAGCGTCGCTGGCCTTCTTAGCGCCGCGGTAGCGAATGATGATCATGCGCCCGGGCTGATTGCTGCCCTGGCTCACGGCCATGAAAGCGCCCATGCCGAGCTCGGTCATCTTTTTCTCGTCGAGGGCGGACACGCTGACGTTGGGCAGGCGTGAAAGCTTGCGTGCCTCTTTCAACAGAAAGTTCGGGTTGCAGACGTTCGGCGGCTGATTGCCCAGGTCCCGGGCCCAGTCCAGTCCGGCGCGAGCCGCCTGACCATGGCGGACGGCTCTCGCTACCTTGGCCCGGGTCTTCTCATCCGCATGCATGGCAACGGTCTTCAGCGTCTGCGGGGTCGTGCCCGAGCTCTTGTACTGATCGAAGCTGTAGATGGTGGAAGACACCGCACCGAGTGCCGTCATGGCCTTCCAGTAAGGATCGCGACCTCTCACCCCGGTCGCGCCAATGGTCCACAGCGCACTTCTGGCTTTGGCACTGCCGAGGCGGGTGGCCGCGGCCTTCGCGGCCTTGGCAAATTCCGCGGGCGAAACCGTGCCTTTCAGGCCGCCGACCACCAGCAGTTTCTTGACGGGACTCGACGGGCCGAGGTTGACGAGCAGCAGCTGTCCGGCTTTGTCCTCGAAGTCGGTGCAGGCCGTGGCGAAGAAGCGGCCGGCCCCGCGAGCCCGGGCCACGCGCTGGCACTGACTGAAAGAGCCGACGAGACAATCGGTGCGCGCATCGGTCAGGGTGCTGGTGCTGGTGGAATACTTCATAATGCTGCCGCTTTGGCCTCGAGGGTGTCTGGTTGGCGCGCAATTCTAGGCGAAAATCCCGCCGTTTTGGACAATGACAGTCGCTGCGCGTTACCTGAATCGCGAGCTTGCGCTCGTGCTCCTCGCCGTGACTGCCGTGCTGCTCATGGTGACCATTGGCGCGCGCTTCATCAGCTACCTGCAGGATGCGGCGCTCGGCAAGTTTCCCGCCGACGGCATTGCTCGGATTCTGCTTTATCGGTTGCCCGGCTTCCTGCAGCTGCTGCTGCCTTTTGCCTGGTTCCTGACGCTGCTCCTGACCCTGGGTCGCCTTTACGCTGACAGCGAGTTCGACGTTCTGAAAAGCGGAGGCGTGGGACCCAGCCGGGTGCTGGTCTGGGTGCTGCCGCTGACGCTGATCGTGAGCGCCCTCGTTGGCCTGTTCAGCATCGCTCTGGCCCCGGACAACGATCGCAAGCTCACGGAGTATTTCCGCGCCCAACAGGCCAATGCGGAGTTCGCGCTGGTCAACCCCGGGGTCTTCAACGCCTTTTATGGGGGACGGCGCGTGACCTATGCCGATGCCGTGGAAGGTGACCTGCTGAAGGATGTGTTTCTGGCAGAGCTCAATCCTGACTCGCCCCCGGTGACGGTCCGGGCAGAGCAGGGGGGACAAAGCATCGATGCCGAGACCGGCACCCGCTATCTGGTGCTCACGAACGGCCGCCGCTATGTGGGGCGCGCCGGTGATCCCGACTATCAGGTCGTCTCTTTCGGTCAGCTGCGCCAGCGCCTCGAGGAAGGGACCCGGAAACGCGCGCTCGGCATCGAAGCCTGGAACAGCAACGATCTCCTCGAACGCGGCGATGCGGAAGCCTGGGGCGAGCTGCATTTTCGTCTGGCGCTGCCCCTCGTCGTGCTCATCGGGACCCTCGTCGCGGTCGGCGTGTCCCGGACCAAACCCCGGGAGGGACGTTTTGCCCGCATGCTGCCGGGCGTGGGTCTGTTTGTGCTTTATTACGCGGCCATCGTCTTCAACCGTAACGCCATCAGCGACGGCCAGTTACCGGTATGGGCTGGGATGTGGGCGGTTCACGGCGGTTTCCTCGTGGTTGGCGTCGTTCTCTTACGGCATTCCATCCGGCCGGCGAAGGTCTGAGCATGAGCTTCCTGCGCATGGACCGCTATATAGGTACCGCCGTGCTGATGGCCATCGGCGTGGTGCTCCTCGCCTTTTTCGGGCTCATGACGCTCTTCGCCATGCTCGAAGAACTGCGCGAGGAAGATGCGGGTTATCTCGTTACGGAGATGTTCGTTTACGTGGCCCTGACCACACCTCGGCGCCTCTACGAAGTGCTGCCCTACGTGGTCTTTCTCGGCGCCCTCATCGGCCTCGGCAGCCTGGCCTCCCGATCGGAGATCGTCGTCTTCCGGGCGGCCGGTGTTTCTCCCGCCCGCATTTATCTCAGCGTGGCCTGGCCTGCGGCGCTGGTTTTTGCCCTGGGCTTTCTGATCGGCGAATGGGTGGCCCCGAGGGGTGAAGAGCGGGCGGAGACCTACAAGACGCAGGCCATGAGCGAACGGGCAACCCGCCGCAGCACCCGCGGCTACTGGTATCGGGAAGGTGCCATGAACATGCGGGTCGCGAGCCTTGGTGAGAACGGTGAGCTGCTCGGCATCCAGCAGTTCTGGTATGACGACGAGCGGCGCCTCGAACGCACCGTCGAGGCGGCCTGGGCCGAGTATGTCGGCGGCGCTGACCCACACTGGGTGCTGCACGACGTCCGGGAAACCCGGATCGAGGCCGACGCAACGCTGACGAGCCGACGTGACTCGGAACGCTGGAACGGCAAGGTGGACCCGCGGGTGCTGACGATCCGGGTGCTCGTCGAGCCGCGTAAGCTGTCTCTCGAGGACCTGTTCCGACAGATTGAATACATGGATCGGGAGGGCCTTGCGACCGACGTCTACCGTCTCGCCTACTGGAGCAAGCTGCTCCAGCCCTTTTCGGTGCTTGGGCTGGCGCTTCTGGCGCTCGGGTTCATTCTTGGCCCGCTCCGCGAGGTTGGCATGGGCGTGCGCCTGTCCGTGGGCGTTTTCGCGGGCCTCGGATTCAAGTACCTGCAGGATCTCTTTGCGCCGATGAGTATGGTCTACGAGTTCCCGGCTGCCCTTGCGGTTTCGCTGCCCATTGTTGCCTGCTGGCTCATCGGCATCTGGGGGCTCAAACGCCTGCGCTGACCGCGCGCCTCGCTAGCCGCTCGTCGGCTGTTTCTGACGCGGTTCGAAAAGGATCACGCTGTCCGAGATCATGTCCGACCAGGAGCGGCGGGCCGGATCGACGAAGATCCACAGATAGCCGAGCCCGAAAGCCGCCAGAGACAGCAGGCCGGCAAAGTAGCGCAGCATGGCCTGAGAGAAGGTCAGGCGGTAGCCGCTGCTGGATTGAATCCGCAGATTCCAGGCGAGCATGCCGAGGGTCTGGCCCCGGGATAGCCAGAAATAGGCGCAAAAGGCGAACGACTCGAGCAGCAGCAGACCGAGCACATTCCGGCCGGCGACCGGTGTGTTGGTCAGCACCACCAGCAGGGTGATGGTGCTGATCAGGATCGCCGTGACCAGCAGGCCGTCGTAGACCATGGCCCCCAGGCGCCGGAAAAAGCCGGCCGGGACCGCACCGCCCGCCCCGTCGTTCACCGGCTAGCCGAAGTGCGCCTGCTTGGCACTGAGCTGCACGGACTTACCGCAGAACTCCTCGACAGTCATGGCCTGCATGACGTCGGCGTCTTCCGTCGTCGCCCAGGTTCTCGTGCCTTCGTCCGTGAGGGCGCTGATGAAGGCCGTTTTCGGGGCGCCGCCGCCGTACATGACCACGTAGCTCTCAACGGTGGCGGTGCCCTCATGCACCTCGACCACCTCCTTCAGCGGGATCTCGTCCACCTCGTCCTGCACGTCCTGATGGCGGAAGGGCGTGCTTGGCGGCGTCGCCGAGTAAACGCCGAAGGCGTGTTTGGTCAGGTAGCCGCCGTTGGCCGTGATCAGGCCTCTGGCGTCCGGCTCCGCCCGGAGCAGTTCCGCCATGCGGGCAATGGAGTGCATGACGTAGTTGTTCAGAGGCCCACCGGCGAAGGTCAGGCCGCCGGTAACGGTGAGGGGCCGCTCGAGATCGAGGCCGATTTCCCGGGCACCGACCTGGACGGCGACCGGAAAGCAGCTGTAAACGTCCACATGGTCGAGGTCCGCCGGTGTCAGACCTGCCAGTTCCAGCACCCGCCTGCCGCCGATGCGGATCGCCGGTGATTCGTAGAAGCTCGACCGGTTCGAGGTCATGTACGCGTCGTGCGCATCCGTTCCCGCCCAGGGATAAATCCACTTGTCCTCGGGAATGTTCAGCGCCCGGGCCTTCCGTTCCGAGCAGAGAATCAGCGCCGCCCCCTGATCCACGTTGTTGTTCGAGTTCATGAGCTTCGGGTAGGGGAAGGAGACGGGCCGATTGAACTCCGAGGGCGTGCGGATCTCCTCGGCGCTCCGCGCGTCTTTCAGCCAGGCGTGCGGGTTGCTGGCGGCGACGGCTGAAAAGCGGGCCCAGAGCTCGGAGATGTTCCGCTGATGTTCCTCCACCCCTTCGCCGAGATGGGCGCGGAGCGCGTTCTCGAACATGGGATAGATCTGAATGGGCTGCATGATGCCGACGGCCCGTTCGTATTCGTGGAACATCGGCTGATCGGCACCTATCCAGAGATCCGGCTCGCCGGGCGCGTCCTGCCAGGGCAGATCCGTGCGCAGATCGAGACCGGCGCGGGCGGCCTTGGCCTGGGTGCTGCCACATTCGGCACCGGTGATGAGGATGACTTCCTGCTTGCCGGCCTGGATGTCGAGCGCTGCCTGATTGACCGTGGTCTGGACGAAGTTACCGCCGAAGCGGGTGAGGGCCGTTTCCGCATTCGGATTCCCGAGGCTTTCGGCGATCACCCTGGCGGGGTTCTTGTAGGGCCAGCGTCCGCGAACGACCCGGATGCTGCCGGCGCTGCTGAGCAGCTCCGGGGCGCCGGCGTCTTCAGCGGCCGCCTGTAATGCATCGAGCATGAGCGCGAGCGGTTCCCGTGCAGTCTGCGGGTCCTCCGGTCGCTGCTCGTTCTGGGCAATGCCCACCAGTACGGGTGTCTCACTCATGGCTTCTGCTTCTACCTTCTCTGGTTGGTCTGCTATCGGTCTGTATCTGGGCTTTCGCCCCGCGGTTCATGGCTGTGTCCGGGCGGCGGCGCGCGGGCACCGTCGCCCGGGATCTGGTAGCTGGGGCGGGAGTCGAACCCGCACTTACTTTCGTAAACTGGATTTTGAATCCAGCGCGTCTACCAATTTCGCCACCCAGCCAAAAGGGGGGAGGGTTGTATCACATCTGTCGCAGACGAGGCCAGATGCCCTACAATCCGCCGCCCATCGACCACCGATAGCCCACGGAGCATCCCATGTCCGGAAACGAGGCCGGTAAAGCCTCCGGAAAAGCTGCAGCTGGTGAAGCGACTTCCGAAAACGCGGCGCCAGAGGCGATCAAGCAGTCCCCGGGACCACAGACCTTCACCCGGGACGATTTCCACTACGATCTTCCCGAGCGGCTCATCGCGCAGAGTCCAACGGCGGAGCGGACGGCCAGTCGCCTGCTCGTGGTCTCTGGCGCCGATGCCGGCGGGGCGATGTCCCTCGAACACCGGCACTTCGCCGAGCTTCCGGGTCTCCTCGCCCGCGGCGATCTGCTGGTCGTGAACGACACCCGGGTCGTCAAAGCGCGCCTCAAGGTCCATAAGGACAGCGGCGGGCGTGCGGAAGTGCTCCTCGAGCGGATGGAAACCGAGCACGAAGCGCTGTGTCAGGTGCGAGCGAGCAAGGCCCTGAAGACCGGGCGCACGCTCACGGTCGGCGATGCCACCCTCACGGTGCTCGGGCGCGTCGACAGCTTCTATCACCTCGCTTTCTCGGCCCCAGTGCTCGAGGTCCTCGAGCAGTACGGCACCGTGCCGCTGCCTCCTTATATAGAACGGGACGCAACGGCCGACGATGAAGACCGCTATCAGACGGTCTGGAGCCGGGCGCCGGGCGCTGTGGCGGCGCCGACGGCAGGCCTGCATTTCTCCGAGACACTCCTCGAAGCCCTCGAGGCGCGCGGGGTGCGACGGGTCGCCGTGACCCTTCACGTGGGCGCCGGTACCTTTCAGCCCATGCGCAGCACGGAACTCGACGCCCACGAAATGCACGAGGAACGCTTTCATATCGACCCGGCGGCCGCAGCAGCGATTTCGGCCACGGCGCAGGCCGGCGGGCGTATCGTCGCCGTCGGCACGACGGTGGTCCGGGCCCTGGAAGCAGCGGCCGTCGGCCCTTACGAGGTGCGCCCCGGGGCCGGGTCGACGCGGCTGTTCATCACGCCCGGCTACGACTTCAAGGTCGTCGATCGGCTCATCACCAACTTCCATCTGCCCGCCTCGACCCTGCTCATGCTGGTCTCGGCCTTCGCCGGTTACGAGCGGATCATGCACGCCTACGAGCAGGCCGTGGCCGCTGAGTACCGATTCTTCAGCTACGGCGACGCCATGCTGCTCTCGAGACAGCGCTCGTGAGTTTCGAGCTCCTGGCCCAGGATGGCGCCGCCCGCCGGGGGCGGCTGACGACGGCGCACGGTACTGTGGAAACGCCGGTGTTCATGCCCTGCGGTACCTATGGCACGGTGAAGGCCATGACCCCGGCGGCCCTCGAGACCGTCGGTACGCAGATTCTGCTCGGCAACACCTTCCACCTGATGCTGCGGCCCGGCGACGTCGCCGTGCGCAATCTCGGCGGCCTGCACCAGTTCATGCAGTGGTCTGGACCGATTCTCACGGACAGCGGTGGCTTTCAGGTCTTCAGCCTCGGTGAGCTGCGCAAGATCAGCGAGGACGGAGTCGTGTTCCGTTCGCCGATCAACGGCGACAAAGTCGAGCTCAATCCCGAAATCTCCATGACCGTGCAGAGGAACCTCGGCTCGGACGTGGTCATGATCTTCGACGAATGTACGCCCTATCCGGCGACGGAATCGGAAGCCGCGGCATCCATGGCGCTGTCCCTGCGCTGGGCGGAGCGCTCCCGGACGGCCTTCGACGCAGGGGCCGTGCCGGGCCGGCAGCTGCTCTTCGGAATCGTCCAGGGGGGTATGTACAACGACCTCCGGGAGGAGAGTCTCGCGGGTCTCGAGGCCATTGGTTTTGATGGCTATGCGATTGGCGGGCTGTCCGTTGGCGAGACGAAAGCGGAGATGGATGCGGTGCTGTCAGCACTGGCGCCGAAGCTGCCCGAGGCACGACCGCGCTATCTCATGGGCGTGGGCACGCCGGAGGATCTGGTCCGGGGCGTGGAACTCGGCGTCGACATGTTCGACTGCGTGTTACCGACCCGGAACGCGCGCAATGGCCATGCGTTCACTTCCACGGGACCGGTGCGGATCCGCAATGCCGTGCACAAGGCGGACCCTGCGCCCCTCGATGCCGCCTGTACCTGCTACACCTGTTCGAACTTCTCTCGAGCCTATCTGCATCACCTCGAAAGGTGCGGTGAAATGCTCGGTGCGATGCTCATGACCGAGCACAATCTGCACTACTACCACGGCCTCATGGCCCGTTTGCGCGCCTCTATTGAAACGGGTACATTTCGCTCCCTCATCGCGACCCTCAGAAACGACTGGAACTCCCCCGCATGAACCTCTTCGAGACCACCGCGTGGGCCGCTGAAGCCGGCGGACCGCCCGCGGACGCCGGGCTCATCAATCTCCTTTTTCTCGGCGGCTTCGTGCTCATTTTCTATTTCCTGCTCTGGCGGCCGCAAAGCAAGCGGCGCAAGGAGCACCAGTCGCTCATGGCCGGACTTTCGAAGGGCGACGAAGTCGTCACCGCCGGGGGCATCGTTGGCCAGGTCAACAAGGTCGAGGACGATTTCGTAAAGATTCAGGTCGCCCAGAACATGGAACTCCGGGTCCAGAAGTCGGCCATTGGCGCGACGCTGCCGAAGGGCACCCTGAAGTCCCTCGACGACGCCTGATGGCAGGCGAGGCAGGGGTACGACGTGGCCACTAGCCGCGGCACGGCAAATATAGACACGGGCATCCTCGGCCTGCCCCGCGGTCCCAGTCGACCACCGAACACGTCCTCCATCTGGCGCTATCTGTTTGTCGCCTTCGTGGTGGTGGTCGGCGCGATTTATGCGGCGCCGAACCTCTTTCAGCCGGACAGCGCACTCCAGATCAAGGTTGTCACGGACATCGGTGGCGGGTCCGGCGGTTCAGGCGGTCCCGATCAGGCGCTCCTCGATCAGTCCGTGAGCCTCCTGCGCGAAGCCGGCATCCCGGTGCTTGGCGCCGACGTCGATGGCGACAGCGCCATCATCCGGGTCGACAGCGACGAAAACCAGCTGCGCGGCCAGGCGCTGCTCGGCGAAGCGCTGAACAGCGTCGGGGAAGCGCGCTACGTGGTCGCCCTGACGCGCGCCTCCACCACGCCACAGTGGCTCGAAGATCTGGGTGGTAAACCCATGTCCCTCGGTCTTGATCTGTCCGGCGGCGTCCATTTCCTGCTGCAGGTGGACATGGACAAGTTCCTCGCCGACCGCATGGCGTCGAATGAAGAAGCGATACGGGCGCTGCTCGTGGATGCCCGCATTCGCTACGCAAGCAGTGCCGACTGGATCGATGGCGCCTCGCTCAGTATTCCGTTCCAGAACGAAACGGGACGCGATCAGGCGGAGGCGCTCATTGCCGAAACCTTCGATGAATTCCAGATCACCAGCACGGATCTGCAGGGTCGCCCGGGACTGCGGCTGACGGTCACGGAAGAGCAGATACGCGAGCTCGAAGATCTCGCCATCGACCAGAACCTGCAGAGTCTGCGTAACCGGGTGAACGAATTGGGGGTTTCCGAGCCCCTCGTGCAGCGCCTCGGCCGCTCGCGGATTGTCCTCGATCTCCCTGGCGTTCAGGACAGTGCCCGGGCCAAAGAGATCATCAACAAGTTTGCGAACCTGGAGTTCCGCCTCGTGGCCGGACCCAATGCGCGGCCATCGCAGACCGAGCGCTTCCAGTACGAAGGGCGACCGGTGATCCTCGAGAAGGCTGTCATTGTGACGGGTAATCAGGTCACCAACGCGGTTCAGGAGTACGACCCCGAAACGGGGCAGCCGCAGGTCAGCATCACCCTCGACAACGATGGTGGGCGGCGCATGAACGACGTCACGAAAGACAACGTCGGCAACTCCATGGCGATCCTCTTCAAGGAGCTGAAGGTGGACCTGCGCGAAGAGGAGGTGGATGGTGAGACGGTGATGGTACCTGTGACCCGTGAGCAGCGGAGTCTCATCAACGTGGCAACCATTCAGGCGGCGCTCGGTTTCCGCTTCCGCATTACCGGCCTTGCACTCCAGGAAGCCCGGGACCTCGCACTGCTGCTCCGGGCGGGTGCGCTGGCGGCGCCCATGTATATCGTCGAGGAACGGACCGTTGGCGCGAGCCTTGGCGACGACAACATCGAGGCGGGCCGGAACTCCGTGGCCATCGGCTTCCTCCTCGTGCTGGTCTTCATGATTTTTTATTACCGCTGGTTCGGTCTGGCGGCGAACATTGCACTCACGGCAAACCTGATTCTGCTCGTTGCGGTCATGAGCGTCCTCGGTGCCACGCTGACCCTGCCGGGTATCGCCGGAATCGTGCTCACGGTCGGTATGGCCGTGGACGCGAACGTGCTGATCTTCTCGCGCATCAGAGAGGAGCTGCAAGAACGGTCGCCGCAGGCGGCGATTCAGACGGGCTTCGACCGGGCGCTTTTGACGATTCTCGATGCGAACATCACCACTTTCTTTGTGGCCATCATTCTTCTGTCGATCGGCAGCGGCCCCGTAAAGGGTTTCGCCATCACCCTGGCGATCGGCATCGCGACGTCCATGTTCACCGCCATCATGGGCACCCGTTCGCTCATTAATCTCATGTACGGCGGCCGGAAGCTGGAGCGATTGACGATATGAAGCTGCCGTTCATCGACTTCATGGGCAAACGGAAGGTTGCCGGGATTGCGTCAATCGTGCTCGTGCTCGGCTCCTTCATCGCCCTCGGCGTGCAGGGCCTGAACCTCGGCCTCGACTTCACCGGCGGTACCCTCGTCGAGGTGGGGTTCGATGAGCCCGTAGACCCGGAGCAGGTGCGCGGCCTGCTGGAAGGGGCCGGCTATCAGAACGGCGTGGTCCAGTACTTCGGCACGGAAACGGATCTGCTGATCCGCATGCCGCCGCAGCTCGACGTCGATCAGGCGAACATGGGGGACGGCATCATTGCCACCCTGCGGGATGTGTTCCCGGGCGTGGAGATGCGCCAGTCCAACTTCGTCGGTCCTGCCGTCGGCGAAGAACTCACGGAAGACGCGGGTCTGGCGCTGCTCGCCGCCCTGGTCGTGATCATGCTCTACATTCTGTTCCGCTTCACGAAGCAGTTTTCCGTGGGCGCGGTCGCCGCCCTCGTGCATGACGTGGCCATTACCCTCGGTATCTTCGCCGTCATGCAGTGGACCTTTGATCTGTCTGTGCTGGCAGCCCTCCTGGCGGTGATCGGCTATTCCCTGAACGACACCATTGTTGTCAGCGACCGCATCCGGGAGAACTTCCGCCGGGTCCGGAAAGGCACGCCGGTGGAGATCATCAACACCTCCCTGAATCAGACCCTCGGCCGCACCCTGGTCACATCGTTGACGACCTTGTTCGTGCTGCTGGCGCTGCTCATTGCCGGGGGAGAGGGCATACGCGGCTTCTCCTCGGCACTGACCATTGGCGTCGTGGTGGGCACCTACTCGTCGATCTTCGTGGCAGCGAACGTGCTGCTGCTGCTCAACATTCAGCGGGAAGACCTGCTGATCCCCGAGAAAGAGCGGCCCGAGGAAGGACTGCCCTAGCCGCGGCTGTCCGCGGCCTTCAGGCGCCGGCAGAAGCGGCGCGCAGGGTCTGCACCATCAGGCGGAAGAGTTTCGGGTTTGCGGCAACGATGTCGCCTGATTCGAGGAAGCCGTCGCCGCCCCGCGAATCCCCGACGAAGCCACCGGCTTCCCGCACGAGCACCACGCCGGCGGCGATGTCCCAGGGCTTGAGACCGAACTCCCAGAAGCCGTCGCTGCGTCCGGCCGCCACATAAGCCAGATCGAGGGCCGCAGACCCTAGGCGGCGCACGGCCCGGCAGCTCCCGGTAAAGGCTTTGAGCTGATCCATGTAGCGGTCGAGATCACTTTCGATGTTGCCCGGTGGAATCCCGGTGCCGAGGAGGGCATCTTCCAGCCGGCTCACCGGGTTGACGCGGATGCGCTTGCCGTTGAGCTGAGCCCCATGGCCGCGGCTCGCGACGAACTCGTCGTTTTTCAGAGGATCGACGATAACGCCGTGTTCCACGTGGCCGCCCTTCATGACGCCGATGGAGATGGCGTAGTGCGGAATCCCCTGGAGATAGTTGGTGGTGCCGTCGAGAGGATCGATGATCCAGGTGAATTCGGCCTTCGCTGGATCGCCCACGGCCGTGCCGTGTTCTTCACCGGTGATGGCGTGGTCCGGATAAGCCTTCATGAGGGCTTCGATGATCGCGGCTTCCGTATCCCGATCCACCTGGGAGACGAAGTCGTTCCGAGCCTTTTTCTCCACGGTGAGCGCCTCGAGATTGTCCAGCGCCCGGAGCATGATCGTGCTCGCCTGCCGCGCCGCGCGCAGCGCGGTGTTTGCCATTGGTTGCATCGGTGACCCGCCTTAAAATCGCGGCGGTATCCTAAACGAAAACCGCGACGCTGACGCGTCATCCTGCGCAAGCAACGGAGAGGCCTTGGACGGAGAAGACCGAGAAACAGAGAACCGGCAAACCGCAAACGAAGAAGCCGGCGAGCCCGACACCGCCGCCCTGCGCGCGGGACTGAAGAACGTGCGCGTGGTCCTCGTGGAACCGAGCCATCCGGGAAACATCGGGGGCGCCGCCCGGGCCATGAAAACCATGGGGCTCGAGGATCTCGCCCTGGTGAACCCAATGCGCTATCCGGATCCGCAGGCCGAATGGCGCGCAGCCGGTGCGCAGGATGTCCTCGAGGCCGCACAGGTATTCGATTCCCTGGAGGCGGCCATCGCCGATCGGCAGTGGATCATCGGCACCAGCACGCGGGTCCGGCGCATTCCCTGGCCGCTGCAGCAGGCGGAAGACGCCGCGGCGGCGCTCATTGAACGGTTGCCGGATCAGAAGCTCGCCATTCTCTTCGGACGGGAAACCAGCGGCCTCACGAATGAGGAGTTGCAGAAGTGTCACTGTCACCTTGTCATTCCCGCGAACCCGGAGTACCCGTCGCTGAATCTGGCCATGGCCGTGCAGGTGGTCTGCTACGAACTCTTCCGCCAGCTCGACAGCACCCGACTCGATCCCAGGGAGTGGGATCGGGCACCGGCGACGGCCGAACAGCTCGAGGGACTCATCGAGCACTTCGAGCAGGTGCTGGTTGCGGCGGACTTTCTCGATCCGGACAACCCAGGCCAGACCATGACCCGGCTCCGGCGCCTGCTGACCCGGGTAACGCCGGACGAGACGGAGGTGCAGATGCTGCGCGGGATGCTCAAACAGCTGTCCAAGAACTAATCATATTAAAAACAATAAGATAAGGCTCTTTATTGGAGCTGATTCTTGATTTCGGCAAAGTAGACCGGATTACTCGGGTATTGCATACTGGGCGGATGCGACTGACCACCAAAGGGCGCTACGCCGTCACTGCCATGCTCGATATCGCGCTGCACCGCAATCGCGGGCCCATCAGCGTCGTCGATATTTCCGAGCGCCAGGGCATCTCTGCGGCCTATCTCGAGCAGCTCCTGGCCAAGCTCAAGAAACAGGGCCTGCTGGTGAGCGTTCGTGGTCCGGGTGGCGGTTACCAGCTCGAGGGAGAGCTTTCCGGCATCAGCGTCTCCAGCATCATCACCGCCGTGGGCGACGGGGTCGATGCGACGCGCTGTCACGGCAGCGGAGACTGCCAGGACGGACACATGTGTCTGACGCACGATCTCTGGTCCGATCTGTCCGAGGAGATCGACGGTTTTCTCACCGGCATCTCGCTTGCGGATCTCGTTGGACGGAAGGAGATCCAGCACGTGGCGACTCGCCAGGACCAGCAGCTCATTCACACCCGCCATCTCTGATAGGCTGCCGGCCATGCAGGAAGTACCAGTCAGCGTTGATGCTCCGGAGCCCGCTCCGGCGCGCCTCGGCAAGCCCGTTTATCTCGACTACGCCGCCACCACCCCCGTCGATCCCCGGGTTGCGCAGAAAATGAGCGACTGTCTGCTCGTTGAAGGGACCTTCGGCAATCCTGCCTCCCGTTCGCACGTGTTCGGCTGGGAAGCGGAAGAGGCCGTGGAACATGCCAGGACGCAGGTGGCTGCCGTGATCAACGCCGACCCCCGGGAAATCGTCTGGACCTCCGGCGCCACGGAATCAGACAATCTGGCCCTCAAAGGCGTGGCCGAAGAGGCCGAGCGGCGGCACATCATCACCAGCGCCATTGAGCACAAAGCCGTCCTCGACACCTGCGGCTATCTCGAGGGTCGCGGCTTCGACGTCACTTATCTGCGGCCTGGAGCCGATGGCCTGATCCAACCGGAACAGGTTGCCGAGGCGATCCGTGACGACACGCTCATCGTCTCGATCATGCATGTGAACAACGAGATCGGCGTGGTCAACGACGTGGCCGCGATTGGTGCGATCTGTCGCGAGCACGGCGTACTCATGCACACGGACGCCGCTCAGAGTTTCGGTAAGCTGCCGCTCGACGTCAGCACCATGGCCATCGATCTTATCTCGATCTCCGGCCACAAGATCTATGGACCGAAAGGTATCGGCGCCCTCTATGTACGCCGGGAACCGCCTGTGCATCTGTCGGCCATGATTCATGGCGGTGGCCACGAGCGGGGTATGCGCTCTGGAACCCTCGCCACCCATCAGATCGTTGGCCTCGGTGAGGCGGCGGCCATCATGATGCGAGAACGGGAGCGGGAACACGATCGGCTGCTGAAGCTGCGCCAGCGGCTCTGGAGTCACCTCAAGCAGATCCCCGGAACCCATCTGAACGGCGCCGAATTCGAAAGGCTGCCCGGCCTCATCAACGTCGGCTTCGAAGGGGTTGATGGAGAAACGCTGATCATGGCCCTGGACGACATCGCGGTCAGCACCGGATCTGCCTGCACTTCAGCGAGCGTCGAGCCGAGCTATGTGCTGCGTGCCATCGGCCTCGAGGATGCGCTTGCCCATGCATCGCTGCGCTTCACCGTCGGCCGCTTCACCACGGAAGCCGAGGTGGACTATGCCGGCCAGCGCGTGGCCGAGGTCGTGACCGCGCTCCGGGCGCGGGCAACGACCTGATTCCGTCCCAGCCGTCGAGCCGTATTTGATCTCGCGCAGAGAGCGCAAATGCGTATAATACGCGCCCGCTGACAGGCGCGTTTCCCTGATATTTCAACAACATAGCTCAAGAAGCGTTGATCCGGGAAAAGGCCCGCGGGAACCCGCAGGTCCCAGGTGCGTCGTACAAGATTTGTTGAGTTGGAGAACTTCATGAGCGTTGAGCGTACGCTGTCGATCGTCAAACCCGACGCGGTAGCGAGAAACATCATCGGCGAGATCTACTCGCGCTTCGAAAAAAACGGCCTGACCATCGTCGCCGCCAAGATGCTGAGACTCAGCGAAGATCAGGCGAAAGGCTTCTATGCGGAGCACGACGGTAAGCCCTTCTACGGCGACCTGGTGGCTTACATGACTTCCGGACCCGTGGTAGTTCAGGTCCTCGAAGGCGAAGGCGCCATCGCCAAAAACCGCGAACTCATGGGCGCTACCAATCCCGCGGAAGCAGCGCCGGGCACGATCCGCGCCGACTTCGCAGAGTCCGTGGAAGCCAACGCTGTGCACGGCTCCGATTCGCCGGCATCGGCAGAGCGGGAAATCGCCTACTTCTTCGAAGCCGGCGAACTCTGCCCGAGGGCCTGAGCCGAGGACTTGAGCAGGAGTCCCGTTATCGAAATGAGCGAACAGCCGACCAGTCCCACGAACTTATTCGATCTGACCCGGGGCCAGATGGAGGCCTTCACGGCGCCCGTCGACGACAAACCCTATCGCACCCATCAGATCATGAAGTGGGCCTACCATCAGCGGCAGCTTGCTTTCGATGGCATGACCAACCTGTCGAAGGCCTTCCGCGCCTGGCTGACGGAGCACGGTGAGTTCCGGCTGCCGGAAGTTGTCGCCCGCTACGATTCCGTGGACGGTACCGTGAAGTGGGTGGTTCGCGTGGCCAACGGCAACTGCGTCGAAACCGTGCTCATTCCTGATCGGGGTCGGAACACGCTCTGCGTGTCCTCGCAGGTGGGTTGTATGCTCGACTGCACCTTCTGCTCGACGGGTAAGCAGGGCTTCAACGGCAACCTGAGCACCGGTGAGATTGTCGGTCAGGTCTGGTTGGCGAACGACATGCTTGCCGAGCGGGGCGAGACGGTTTCCAACGTC
This sequence comes from Pseudomonadales bacterium, assembly GCA_965230005.1. GTDB lineage: Bacteria > Pseudomonadota > Gammaproteobacteria > Pseudomonadales > Azotimanducaceae > SZUA-309. The sequence goes on along the minus strand of OZ245934.1, from coordinate 1,392,626 downwards.
GTGCTCATGGGCATGGGGGAGCCCCTGCTCAACTTCGACGCCGTGATCCCGGCGACGGAACTCATGATGGACGATCTTGCCTTCGGTATCTCGAAGCGCCGGGTCACGATCTCCACGGCTGGCGTTGTACCGGCCATCTATGAGCTGGCCAAAGTGTCCGATGTGTCCCTCGCCATCTCCCTACATGCGCCGAACGACGAGCTCCGTGACCGGCTCGTCCCTCTGAACAGAAAGTATCCGATTGCCGAGCTCCTCGCTGCCTGTCGTCATTACGTGGAGGGACTCGGTGAGCGGCGCTCCCTGACCATGGAGTACACCCTCATGAAGGGTGTCAATGACACGCTGACTCACGCGAAGGAACTGGCACGGCTGCTCAGGGACGTGCGCTGCAAAGTTAATCTGATACCCTTCAATCCGTTTCCCGCATCGGGTTTCGAACGCCCTGACGCCGAGGCGGTACGGAAGTTTCAGACCTATCTGATGAACAACGGCTACGCCACCATGCTCCGCACGACGCGCGGCGATGACATTGCCGCTGCCTGCGGCCAGCTGGTGGGCCAGGTCGAAGACCGCACCCGGCGGCAGGAACGTTATCTCGCGAGGGTCCGCGCCGAGGCGCCAGAAGCGATGCCCAAGGCTGCAGAGGCCGACGGCGGTCATTCCAAGAGCGCCGAGGAGGTTGCATGAGCCGAGTTGTCCCCGTCAGCCTGCTGGTCCTTGCACTGCTCGGTGGCTGTGTCACCGAATCGACGGGCGGCTTGCCGGATCCAGCGCCGGAAGCCGATCGTGTTCAGGCCCAGCTCGACCTGGCCCGGGGCTACCTCGAACAGGGCAACATCGAGCGGGCGCGCACATCGCTGAACAAAGCGCTGGAAATCGACTCGCGCTCCGTGGAGGCGCACACGCTCTTTGGCGTTCTCTACGCGGCGGAATCCGAATGGGGCGTGGCGGAGCGGCATTTCCGCTCAGCGCTGGAGATCGATGGCCGGGATGCCATGGCGCTCAACAACTATGGATCTTTTCTCTACGCGAGAGCGCGCTACGAAGAAGCGGTGCGCTACCTGCGGATCCTCGTTCAGGACACGGACTATCGGGCCCGCAGCCAGGCCTATGAGAATCTCGGGCTGGCGGAACTGAAGATCGATGATCGCGACGCGGCCCGGGAGAGTTTCAGCCGCGCCCTGCAGCTGAGCTTCTCGCAGCCCCAGTCGAGCATGGAACTGGCCCAGCTCGCCTACGAAGATGGCGATATTGCCTCTGCCGTGCAGTACTACGACACCTTTCGCGCTCAGGCGCCGCAGACGGCGCGGTCCCTGTGCCTCGGCATGAAGATCTCCCAGGAGCAGGGGAATCCCGATCAGATGGCGAGCTACGCGCTGGCCCTGAACAACCTGTTCCCGACGGCGCCGGAAACCAGCCAGTGCATCGTGCCCCGCTGACGGGCCGGCGGCGAACGTGAGCGACGAGAACAGCGACGACCGTCCGGCAGGGCCTGGCGCCGAACTCCGGGAAACCCGCGAGGGGATGGAAGTCAGCGTTCGGGAAGTAGCAGACGCGCTCAACCTGCCGGCACGGGTGATCGAAGCCCTCGAGAGCGACGACTACGAGCGCCTGCCACCAACGGTGTTCACCCGCGGATATCTGCGATCCTATGCCCGGCTGCTGGAGTTGTCGCCGGACGCCATGCTTGCCCGCTACCCCGAAGTTACGGAGGAGCTTGATGCCGTCACCGGAGAGAGCGCGGTAACGCCGGCAGCACCTGCGACCAGCAATACGCCGCTCCTCTATGGCGGCATCGGGCTGGCCGCCCTGGTCGTGATCGGACTGGCCTGGGTCCTGTTGGGCGATGAAGAGACGAAGGCGCCGGAGCCCGTCGTCGCGGCAGGAACCGACACCGAAGCGCGGCCGGAGACGGAAGGTGAGCTGCCAGCAACCGTGGCCACGGATTCGTCGCCGCAGAGCGGCGACCCGACCGCCGAGTCACGCATTGATGAACCCGAGCCAGAGCCGGAATCCATACCGATTGCAGCACCGGAAGCCGCAGCGGACGTTGCCGTAGGGTCGGTACCAGAGCCAGTAGCTGGAGCCGATTCACCCCGCGCCGCGGCGCCGGCCGATACCCTCGAATCGGGGGACGGGGAGGGCGATGAACCGGCTGCCTCTGCGGCGCCAACCGAATCCCGAAGGGACGTGGCGGCGGCCGAACGGCCGGCCTCCGTGGCTGAAGGGCCAACGGTCGATACCGCTCTGGAGGAACCGGTTCCACCTGCGGCATCGACGGAGCCGGATCCGTCGGCCACAACCGATTCTGCGGTCGCCACACCACCGTCGTCCGCTGCGGCCCCGGTGCCGACCCTGCGGGAACGTCGGATTACCGAGTTCGGCGATGACGAACTCCGCTTCGTCTTTGCGGAAGACTGCTGGGTCGAGGTTAGGAATGCGGACGGTGAGAACCTGTACAGCGACCTCAATCGCGCCGGCGCAACGCTGGTGCTCACCGGACGCGCCCCCTTTCGCATCCTGCTCGGTTACGCGCCCGGTGTGAGCCTCGACTTCAACGGGGAAAGCGTGCCCCTGGATCGCTACTCGCGTAACAACGTCGCTAACGTGACCCTGGGAGAGTAGCCATGGTTCAGGCAATTCGCGGCATGCGCGATGTGCTGCCGGACGAAGGACGGCGCTGGCGGGAGGTGGAATCGCGCCTCGTGGCCGTCCTCGACAGTTACGCCTACGAAGAGGTGCAGCTGCCGTTGATGGAGTTTACGGAGCTTTTTGCCCGTGGGGTCGGCGAGGCGACGGACATCGTCGAAAAAGAGATGTACAGCTTTGCTGACCGGGACGGTGAGAGCCTGTCCCTGCGGCCGGAAGGCACCGCCGGTTGCGTGCGGGTCCTGCAGCAGCACGGTCTGCTTTTCAATCAGACCCAGCGCGTGTTCTACCGCGGCAACATGTTCCGCTACGAACGACCGCAGAAAGGGCGCTATCGCCAGTTCTATCAGATCGGCGCGGAAGCCTTCGGCATGGAAGGGCCAGACGTCGATGCAGAGCTTTTGTTGCTCTGCCGGGATCTCTGGCGCACCCTCGGCATCGGCAATCGGGTCCGGCTCGAGTTGAACAGCATTGGCTCGAGCGACAACCGAGCTGCTTATCGGAGCGCGCTCGTCGAGTACCTGAGACGCTACGAAGCCGATCTCGACGAAGACAGTCAACGTCGTCTGAGCACAAATCCCCTGCGCATCCTAGACTCGAAGGATGCCGGAACGCAGCGCGTGCTCGAAGACGCCCCCGATCTGGGTGACTTCCTGGACGCGGCGTCCATCGAACATTTCGAAGGGCTCACGGCACTTCTCGACGAGTTGTCCTTGCCCTATGTGAAGAACCCGCGCCTCGTGCGCGGCCTCGATTACTACAACCGTACGGTCTTCGAATGGATCACCGACGATCTCGGCGCCCAGGGCACGATCTGCGGTGGCGGTCGCTACGATGGTCTGGTTGAGCAGCTCGGCGGCAAGGCGACACCCGGGGCGGGCTTTGCCCTTGGACTCGAACGGGCTCTGCTGCTCTACGAACTCGACAACGCCCCGACGCGCCCGCCCGCGGACGTCTATGGGTGCGCCCTGTCCCCGGTGGCGCAGGGCTACCTTTATGAACTTGTCGGCGGCTTGCGTGCGGCGATGCCAGAACTCAGAATTCGCGTCCACGCCGGCGGGGGCAAGCTGAAGAATCAGCTCAAGAAAGCCGATCAGTCCGGTGCAGCCTGGGCGCTCATTGTCGGTGAGGACGAACAGGCAGCGGGCGTTGTTACCGTCAAGGCGCTGCGCTCTGGAGAACAGCAGACGCTGGCTCCAGCGGAGGCGATCGCCTGGCTCACGGCGGATCGAACGGAATAGGAGGTTTGGGTGTCAGATTATCTGACCGATGAAGAGCAGCTCGACAGGCTGAAGAAATGGTGGGAGCAGAATGGCCTCATGCTTGCCGGCGCCGTTGCCCTGGCCGTGATCGGCGTTGTGGGCTGGAACTGGTACGGCGAGTCCCGATCGACGGAAGTGGCTGCCGCATCCGATCTCTACGTCGCCTATCTGGACGCGACGGGGCTGGAGCGAGACACCATCGCGGCCACACTCGCCGCCGAGCATCCCGGATCCACCTACCACGCGCTCGTGCTCCTGCGGGATGCCCAGCGCCTGAGCGCCGAAGAAGATTTCGAAGGGGCCCTGGAACCCCTCGAGGCTGCGCTTGCCGTGGTCAGGGATGACAAGCTGGCAGACATCATCCTCCTGCGGAGAGCCCGCCTGGAGCAGCAGCTCGACCGATCCGAAGCGGCCCTGGCCAGTCTTGCGGAGGTTCGCAGCGCCGGACTTCGCTCACAGGTTCAGGAACTCAAAGGCGACATTCATATGGCGCGCGGCGAGCGCCGACTGGCCCATGAGTCTTATGCGGCCGCTCTGGAGGCTGCGCCGGAAGATGCCCGGCCACCGCTCCTCGAGCTCAAGGTGGCCGACACGGCGGATGCGAATGACGCGTAAGCTTGCCCTCGCGGGCGCCTGTCTTTTTCTCCTTGGTGGCTGCAGCTGGTTTTCCTGGCTTCCCTGGGTCGATGGCGACAAGAAGAAAGACAACGAAGACTTAAAGCCCGCGAAGCTCACCAAATACGACCCGGAGGTGAACATCCGCCAGATCTGGAAGGCGGGTGTCGGGAAGGGCCTGGGGCGTAAATACCTGCGGATCCGGCCAACGATTCTGGCGGATCAGATCTATGCGGCCGATGGCTATGGGCGGGTTGAAGCCTTCAACCGGTTCACGGGTAAGCGGACCTGGCGGGCGCAGCTGCCGGCCGAGGCCGGTGGCTTTCTGAACAGCCTCGACGTGCTCGACCGTACGGACCCGAGCTTTGTCAGCGGCGGCGTCGGCAGCGGCGGCGGCTACGTCTTCATAGGTACGACCAACGGTGAACTCATCGCGCTGTCTGCGTCGGATGGCAGCGAAGCCTGGCGCCAGACCGTGGATGGGGAAGTGCTGGCACCGCCGGTGGTCGGGGAGGGCCTCGCCTTCGTGCAGACCATCGATGGCAGCCTCATGGCCCTCGAGGTGGGCACGGGAGAGGTCCGCTGGGAGCTTGATAACCAGGTGCCGATTCTGACGCTCCGGGGCACCGCAACCCCCGTCTATGACGGCGGCGTCGTCTACGCGGGCTTCGCTAACGGCAACGTCATCGCGGTAAAGGCCGAGAACGGCGAGCCGATCTGGGACCACCTGGTCATGCTTCCGGAAGGTCGGTCGGAGCTCGATCGCATGGTGGACGTCGATTCGACGCCACTCATCGACGGGCCCATGGTTTACGCCGTGGCCTACCAGGGAAACCTGCGGGGCGTGCGGCGCCAGGACGGCAATCCCCTCTGGGAGATCCCCATCTCGAGCTTTCTGGATCTCGACGAAGGTTACGGACAGATCTACGTGATCGACGAGGATGACACCATTGTCGCCGTCGATCGGCAGTCCGCCGAGGAAGCCTGGCGCCAGGACGCACTGGCGCGGCGCAAGCTTTCCAGCCCGATGGCCTTCAGCAACTATGTCGCCGTTACCGATGACGAAGGGTATCTGCACATCCTTGCCCAGAGCGACGGCCGCCTGCTGGGTCGGCGCAAGCTCGATGGTAAGGGCGTTCGCTCCCGCATGATCTATGCCGACGGAACCCTCTATGCCCTTGGCAATTCCGGCAGCCTGCACGCGCTGGAAGTGACCGTGCGCTGATCATGGGCCGTCTGCCGACTCTGGCCCTCGTTGGTCGTCCGAATGTCGGCAAGTCGACGCTGTTCAACCGCCTGACCCGGCGCCGGGACGCGCTGGTCGCCGATGTGCCGGGCCTCACCCGCGACCGCCGCTACGGGCGGGCCGAGATTGAGGGGCACGCCTTCACGCTCATCGATACCGGGGGGCTTCTGGGAGATCCTGGGGGCCTGACGGATGCGCTCGAGGCGCAGGCTGATCTTGCTCTCGAGGAAGCCGACGCGGTGCTGTTTCTTGTTGACGCCCGTGACGGGTTGTCCGGAGCCGACGAGGAGATTGCCGCGCGGCTGCGGCGCCTCGGTAAACCCTGCCTGCTGGTCGTCAACAAGATGGATGGGGCTAACGAAGGCGAAGCGCTCGCGGAGTTTGCCACCCTCGGCGCCGAGGCCACCGCTTATGTTTCGGCGGCGCATGGCCGAGGCATGGGTGACCTTCGCCGTTGGCTCGGCGACCTCGAGGCCGAGCTGGCTGCCGACACAGCCCTCCCCACGGATGCGGAAGCGGGGGCACTGGAGGCGCTGGAAGACGACGGACGTATTCGAGTGGCCATCATCGGCCGGCCGAACGTCGGAAAGTCGACGCTGACGAACCGACTGCTCGGCGAGGAGCGGCAGGTCGTCTTCGATGCGCCCGGTACCACGCGGGATGCCATTGCCATTCCCTTCGAGCGTGATGAGGAACGCTACCTGCTCATCGATACCGCCGGTGTTCGCCGCAAGGGTCGGGTCGAAGGCGTTGCCGAGAAGTTCTCCGTGGTGAAATCGCTGCAGGCCATGGAAGAGGCGCATGTGGTGATTCTTGTTATGGACGGCAGTGAAAACGTCGCCGACCAGGATCTGCATCTTCTGAGCTACGCCGCGGAATCCGGCGCCGGGGTGCTGGTGGCCGTCAACAAGTGGGACGGGCTAGAACAGGATCAGAAGGCGCAGGTAAATGCGGCCCTCGACCGCAAGCTGGCCTTTGCACCGTGGATTCCCGTCATGCATATCTCAGCGCTGCACGGCAGCGGCGTTGGGCTGCTGCTCGAAGAGGTGCAGGCGATCTACCGTGCCGGAGAGTTCGACGTGAGCACCACGCTGCTCACCCGGCTGCTCACCGGCTTCGTCAGCGCCCATCCGCCGCCGTCGGTGCGCGGGCGGCAGATCAAGCTGCGCTTTGCGCACAAGGCCGGCGAGCATCCGCCGCGTATCGCCATTCACGGCAATCAGACCCAGTCGCTGCCCGCAAGCTATGTCCGCTATCTGGAAAACGGGTACCGGGATGCGCTGCGTCTCGTCGGCAACCCCGTCAAGCTCGAGTTCAAAACCTCGGATAACCCCTACGCGGGGAAGAAGAACGAACTGACCCGGCGGCAGCAGAAACGTCGCAAACGGGTCATGCGGCACCGCCGCAGATAGGTCCCTGGAGGCATCAGGGATCCGCGGGCTGCTCGCTCAGGAGTCCCATGACCTGAACAGGATCCACCCGGCTGCCGTTCAGGCTCACGGACCAGTGCAGGTGTGGTCCGGTCACCCGGCCGGTCTCTCCAACAAGGCCCAGCACGTCGCCGCGATCCACCTGGTCTCCCTCGGCCACATCGATGCGGCTCAAATGACACACCATGCTGATCAGGCCCTGGCCGTGATCGACGAACACCGTCTGGCCGTTGAAATAGAAATCGCCGGTAATGGTGACGATGCCCGGGGCGGGATTACGGATCGGCGTGCCGGTCGGTGCGGCGATATCCAGGCCGCTGTGGGGTGAGCGTCGCTCACCGTTCAGCACCCGACGTCGCCCGAAGGAGCTCGACTGCGGACCATCCACCGGCTGCAGGAACGGCAGCGGTGAAGGGCCGGGTTCGCTGAAGCGCAGGTACTCGGCGCGCATGCGGGCGCTTTCTTTGCGAATTCGCGTCAGATCTTCCGCTGCCGGGTTGACCATGCGCGGGTTTTCGATGGTCAGGTGCTGCTCCGTGTAGGTTTTGTCGGTAACGGCGAAGGTGCGTTTCTCGCGGTGCCCGTCCGCATGCTCGAGCTCCAGGTAGTGGGTCCCGGGTGTGGCGTTGAGGTTGATACCGACTACGGCAACGCCTCGGAAGATCATCACCGGCCGATCCAGGTACCGGGCGGCGACGACGCCCTCTGGCAGCGGATGCAGATAAAGGCCACCCGGCACGCTTTCCGCCGCGCGCACAGGCCCGAAGGACGCCAGCAGCGTGAAGCCGAGCAGGCAGCCGGTGAGCCAGGACGATGGTCTGGTTCTGGTGCGGTTCGTGGTGCTCAAAGCGGATCGTCCTCCGTCAGGACAGGGTCCAGGGTAGCGAAGGGAGTCTCTTTCGAATGCCCGCGGACTTCCACCTCGAGGGAACCGTCGCCCAGGGCTGCCGTGAGCTTGTCGCCAACAGCTGCATCGGCAACCGTGGTGATGGGCCGGTGCGCGTCTGTCTGCATGAGCACCGCATACCCCCGGTTCAAGGTGTTGAGAGGGCTGACGGCATCCAGCGCGCGGGCTTTACCGGCGAGGCTCAGGCTCTGTGCCGTGAGTCGGCCGCCGATGGCCCGGCGCAGGTCGCCGTGGGCCGCGGCGACCCGATCCCATTCCCGGGCGATCCGCCGGGCCGGTGCGAGGAGTCCAAGGGATTTCGCCGTGCCGCCGAGGTTTGCCTGTCGAGCCGTCATGGCGTTGTGCCAGGCCCGCTGCAGGCGGGCATCGAGATCGTCGATGCGGATGATCTGCTGGGTCAGGGTAGCTGCGGGATCTTTCAGTCGTCGGGCGAGGCCCGTGAGCTGAGCGCTCTGATAGCGCAGTTCCTGGTAAAGGGTCCGATGCAGGCGTTGCTCGAGGGCACCAAGATCCGTCGCCAGGGCGGTCCGGGTTGGTGTGATGAGTTCCGCCGCGGCGGATGGAGTGGGGGCTCGGAGATCGGCCACGAAGTCGGTCATGGCGAAGTCTGTCTGGTGACCGATGGCGGAAACGACAGGGTGCGGTGAATCGGCCACGGCACGGGCGACGCTTTCGAGGTTGAAGGCCCACAGATCCTCCAGAGAGCCGCCGCCTCGGGTGAGGAGCACCACATCGGTATCGAGGTCACCGGCTCGCCGAAGCGCACTCACCAGCTCCGCCTCGGCACCATCACCCTGGACGGCGCTCGGGATCAGGGTTACGGCGAGGCCCGGGAAGCGACGCTCGATGACGTGCAGCACGTCCCGGAGCGCCGCTCCGGACGGGGAAGAGATGATGGTCAGATGCCGCGGGTGGGCCGGGAGCGGTTGCTTGCGATAGTCCTCGAACAGCCCTTCCGCATCGAGGCGGGCTTTCAGGGCGTCGAAAGCGGCGCGCAGGGCGCCTTCGCCCGCCGGTTCCATGCGGTCGACGATAAGCTGAAAGTCGCCGCGGGCTTCGTAAAGGCTCATGCGACCGGTGAGCCGGACCTGCAGCCCATCGTTGACCGCCATGCGCACGGCCCGGTTACGCCCGGCGAACATCGCACAGCGGATCTGGGCACCCTGGTCCTTGATGGTGAAGTACCAGTGCCCGGAGCCCGGCCGGCGGAAGTTCGACAGCTCCCCTTCGACGCTGATGACACCGAGGTGTTCTTCGATGAGCAGCCGGGCCTGGCGGGCGAGCTGGCTGACGCTCAGAACACTCGGGCCGTCCTGTTCGGGGCTGCGGCCTCTGGCGGCTGGGGGGCGGGGGGTGAGAGCCATGGGCGCAGTGTAGCGGGTCCTGGCGCTGAGGGCCTGTCTCTAAGCTGAGGGCTCTCTTTAAGCTGAGGGCTCTGGGCAAGCAGGGGCCTTGAGACGCTTTCAGCGCTGCTGCGTTTGCAAGTGCCCGGGGCACATCGGTAGAATGCCGGTTTTGCGGAGTCCCAAATGTTGCGTATCGCCGATGACGCGCTCACTTTCGACGACGTTCTCCTCCTCCCTGCCTATTCCAACGTTCTGCCTTCTGAAGTCTCTCTCGAGAGTCGGCTGACCAAAGACATTCGCCTGAACATCCCGATCATGTCCTCCGCCATGGACACGGTGACGGAAGCGCGGCTGGCGATTGCCCTTGCTCAGGAAGGCGGTATCGGGATCGTCCACAAGAACATGTCCATCGAGGCCCAGGCTCGGGAAGTCCGGGCGGTGAAGAAGCACGAGAGCGGCATCATTCGGGACCCCATCACCATTCGCCCTGATGAAACGGTGGCCAAGCTCATCGAGCTCACGCTGGAGCACAAGATTTCCGGCGTGCCGGTCGTGGAAGGCAATGCGCTCGTGGGAATCGTCACGGGTCGGGACGTGCGCTTCGAGCGGCGTATGGACGCGCTGGTCCGGGACGTCATGACGCCCAAGGAACAGCTCATTACCGCGAGCGAAGAGGCGGATTTCGACGAGATCACGAGCCTCCTGCACGAACATCGCATCGAGAAAGTGCTGCTCATCAATTCGAGCTTCGAACTCCGCGGCATGGTCACCGTGAAAGACATCAACAAGGCCAAGGCCTATCCGATTGCGTGCAAGGATGGCCACGGTCAGCTCAGGGTCGGAGCCAGTGTCGGCACCAGTCCGGACACGGACGATCGGGTGTCGGCGCTCGTTGAGGCCGGCGTGGACGTGCTCGTCGTAGACACCGCCCACGGTCACAGTCAGCGCGTGCTCGACCGGATCAGCTGGATCAAGCAGCGTTATCCGAACCTAAACGTCATCGGCGGTAACGTTGCCACGGCGGATGGCGCCCGGGCTCTGCTCTCCGCCGGCGTCGATGCGGTGAAGGTGGGAATCGGCCCCGGCTCCATCTGCACGACGCGGGTCGTCACGGGCATCGGCGTGCCCCAAATCACGGCTGTGTCCAGCGCCGCCGAAGTGGCCGCTAAAGAGGATGTGCCTGTCATTGCCGACGGCGGTGTCAGATACTCAGGCGATATTGCCAAGGCGATTTCCGCCGGTGCCAACGTGGTGATGCTTGGCAGCCTGCTCGCAGGGACCGATGAGGCGCCTGGCGAGGTGGAGCTCTACCAGGGCAGAACCTACAAATCCTATCGCGGCATGGGCTCCCTGGGTGCCATGTCCGAATCCCACGGCTCTTCTGATCGCTACTTCCAGGAGGCAGAGGGTGACCATCGCAAGCTGGTGCCCGAAGGCGTGGAAGGTCGGGTAGCTTATCGCGGTCCCGTCGGCCCCATCGTGCATCAGCTCATGGGTGGTCTGCGGGCTTCCATGGGCTACACCGGCTGCGCGGACGTCGAGGAGCTGAAGACGAAATCGCAGTTCGTCCGGGTGAGTGCCGCGAGTATGTCGGAATCCCACGTTCATGACGTGGCGATCACCAAGGAAGCGCCCAACTACCCGGTCAGCTGATCAGGACCTAACAGCAATGCCCACGGATATTCACGATCAGCGACTGCTGATCGTCGACTTTGGTTCCCAGTACACCCAGCTCATCGCCCGGCGCGTCCGAGAGGCAGGAGTTTATTGCGAAATTTACCCCTTCGATGCGCCCAACGAGTTCTTCAGCGAGTTCGGTGCCCGCGGGGTGATTCTTTCGGGCGGTCCGGAGACCGTCACCGAGCGCGATACGCCTCGTATTCCGGACGCGGTCTTCGACCTCGATGTGCCGGTGCTCGGGATCTGCTACGGCATGCAGGCCATGGCTGAGCAGCTCGGCGGCCGGGTGCAGGGTTCAGATCAGCGGGAGTTCGGACATGCGGACGTCACCGTAGCGCCGGAGAGTCAGTTCCTGAGTGTCGTCAACGGCGGTGGCGGGGGCGAGCTGCCGGTCTGGATGAGCCACGGTGACAAGGTGGTGGAAGTTCCCTCGGGTTTTCAGGTAACGGCGGCAACGGCGTCAGCACCGATTGCCGCCATGGAGTCTCCCGAACGGCGCTGGTACGGCGTGCAGTTTCATCCGGAGGTCACCCATACGAGACAGGGATCTGAGATTCTCGGCTTCTTTGCGCGGGAGCTGTGCGGCTGCGAAGGGCTCTGGACGCCGGCAAACATCGTCGAGGACGCGATCGCGCAGGTGCGGGAGACCGTGGGCAAGGACAAGGTGGTCCTTGGACTCTCCGGTGGCGTCGATTCCAGCGTTGTGGCTGCGCTCCTGAGCCGCGCCATTGGTGATCAGCTCACCTGCGTTTTCGTCGACAATGGTCTCCTGCGAAAGAACGAGCGCCAGGAGGTGGAAGCCGCCTTTGCGCCATCGAACGCGCTCAGTCTGAATCTCGTGACGGTGCCCGCGGAAGCGGAATTCCTCGGCAAACTGGCCGGCGTGGCGGAGCCGGAGGCCAAGCGCAAGGCCATAGGCAACACCTTCATCGACGTCTTTGACCGGGAGGCGCATCGCATCGAAGACGTTGCCTGGCTGGCTCAGGGCACGATCTATCCGGACGTGATCGAGTCTGCTGCGAGTCAGCATGGGAAAGCCCACGTCATCAAGTCGCATCATAATGTCGGCGGCTTGCCGGAGCGGATGAAACTGAAGCTCGTCGAGCCCCTGCGGGAACTCTTCAAAGACGAGGTGCGGGCCATCGGGCTGCATCTGGGATTACCGCGCTCCCTCATCTTCCGCCATCCTTTCCCCGGCCCGGGACTCGGCGTGCGGATTCTCGGTGAGGTCACTCAGGAAAAAGCCGACGTGCTTCGGGAAGCGGATGCGATTTTCCTCGAGGAGTTGCGCCGTGCCGATCTCTACGACAGCGTCAGTCAGGCCTTTGCCGTTTATCTGCCCGTCAAATCCGTGGGTGTGGTGGGTGACGCCCGCCGTTATGCGGACGTGATTGCCCTTCGGGCCGTGGAAACCATCGATTTCATGACGGCGCGCTGGGCCCATCTGCCTTATGAGTTCATCGAACGCGTGTCGAATCGGATCATCAACGAGATTTCCGCCGTTTCGCGGGTCGTCTACGACGTATCGAGCAAACCGCCAGCGACCATCGAGTGGGAATGACGGCACCGGCAAGCTCGCTCGTTAGCCACGAAGACTGGATGCGCCAGGCCCTCAGTCTGGCCGATGAAGCGGAGGCGGCCGGCGAGGTCCCCGTAGGAGCCGTGCTCGTCGGGCCTGGCGGCGAGGTGCTGGGCCGCGGGCGCAATCGGCCCGTCGGGAGCCACGATCCGACGGCGCATGCCGAGATTCTGGCATTGAGAGCGGCCGCCGGTATGACGGAGAACTACCGCCTCCCGGGTACGACCCTCTACGTCACCGTGGAACCCTGCACCATGTGTGCCGGGGCACTCATTCACGCACGCGTTGCAACGCTTGTGTTCGGGGCCCGGGAGCCGAAGGGGGGTGCGGTGGTCAGCCGGACGCGGACCGATGGCTCGGGACCGCTGACCGGCCTCAACCATCGTCTCGAGGTCGTGGAAGGTGTGCTGGCGGATGCCTGCGCCGAACGACTGCAGCGTTTCTTTGCCGCGCGCCGCAGTGCCGATGAACAGAAGCCGTGACGCTGCGAAGGGCGGCGGCATTCACAATGCAGCAATCAGAAGAGCCGAGGAGGGCTGGAGGAGCACGATGCAGCTGTTGATTCTCGAGGGCCCGCCGGCGCTGGCAACTTTTTCCCTGACAAAGATGGTCGCGCGGCTGGAAGGGGCGGGAGCGAAGGGTATCAACGGGCTCTATGCCCGGTACGTGCACCTCCTCGCCCTCGATGCACCGCTCGACGAGCTCGAGGCTGATCGCGCCCGGGCACTGCTGCGCTACGGTCCCGAACAGGGTCTGCCGGAGCCCTGCGGTGAAGCGGTAGGGGTCATTCTGCCGCGGCTCGGGACCATCTCACCCTGGTCGAGCAAAGCCTCCGACATTTTTGCGATCTGCGGCCTTGATAAGGTCGCGCGGGTAGAGCGGGGAGTCCGCTGGTTCGTCGATCTCGAGACGGGAGCGCCTCCACTCCAGGAGGCACAGCTGGCGGAACTCTTTGATCGTATGACCGAACGGCTGATCACGGAGTCCGAATTCGCGACCGTCTTCGAGACGCTCGAACCAAAACCCCTGAGTACCGTGCCACTGCTCGAGGCCGGCACCGCAGCGCTCACGGCTGCTAACGAGGCGCTCGGTCTCGCCCTCTCCGGGGATGAGATCGAGTACCTGGCGGCGGCCTATGGTGAGCTTGGTCGAGATCCGACGGACGTCGAACTGATGATGTTCGCCCAGGCCAATTCCGAGCATTGCCGGCACAAGATCTTCAATGCGAGCTGGGAGCTCGACGGCGTCGCCCAGACCCGCTCGCTGTTCGAGATGATTCGCAACACCCATGCGCAGATCAACGGCGAAGGCATTCTCAGCGCCTATGCCGACAATGCGGCGGTGATCGAGGGGCCCACGGTGCCGCGCTTTCTTCTCGACCCGGACGATCACGTCTACCGCTATGGTGACGAGCCGGTCCACGTGCTCATGAAGGTGGAAACTCATAACCATCCGACGGCCATTGCGCCCTATCCGGGCGCGGCAACCGGTTCCGGTGGTGAAATCCGCGATGAAGGTGCCGTCGGTCGTGGCTCGAAACCCAAGGCGGGACTGACCGGGTTTACGACCTCACACCTCAATCTGCCTGGTGATCGGCAGCCGTGGGAGCTGGAAACGGGCAAGCCGGGCCGCATGGTCGACGCCCTGACGATCATGCTTGAAGGGCCTATCGGAGCCGCCGGCTTCAACAACGAGTTCGGTCGGCCGGCCTTGAACGGGTACTTCCGGACCTTCGAAGCCGCCGGCGATGGACCCGGGCGGGTCTGGGGGTACCACAAGCCCGTCATGATTGCCGGTGGCGTCGGCAGCGTACGCGACGAACACGTGCACGCTGAGAGTTTCAAAGCGGGCACCCGTCTCGTGGTTCTCGGCGGACCGGCCATGCTCATCGGCCTCGGCGGTGGTGCGGCCTCCAGCATGGCGAGCGGGGAGAGCTCCTCGGATCTCGATTTCGCGTCAGTACAGCGTGACAACGCCGAGATGGAGCGCCGCTGTCAGGAGGTCATTGATGCCTGCACGGCTCTCGGTGACGGGAATCCGATCCTCCTCATCCACGACGTCGGCGCCGGTGGTCTGTCCAATGCCCTGCCGGAGCTCGTCAAAGATGCGGGCATGGGCGGGCGGATCGACCTGCGCGCGGTACCCAACGCGGATCCGGGCATGGCGCCGCATGAGATCTGGTGCAACGAAGCTCAGGAACGCTACGTGCTCGGGATCGACGCGGATCGCATCGACCGCTTCGAGGCCATCTGCAACCGGGAACGATGCCCTTATGCGGTGGTGGGCGAGGCGACGGACGAACAGCATCTTGCCGTGCGTGACGGCGTCTTCGACAACCTGCCGGTCGACCTGCCGCTGTCGGTGCTGTTCGGAAAACCGCCGAAGATGACGCGCCGCTTCGAAGCCGAAGC
The DNA here is from genome assembly GCA_965230005.1 of Pseudomonadales bacterium. Taxonomy (GTDB): domain Bacteria; phylum Pseudomonadota; class Gammaproteobacteria; order Pseudomonadales; family Azotimanducaceae; genus SZUA-309. Next base: position 1,377,501 of record OZ245934.1, on the reverse strand, counting down.
GAAGTCCGGCAGTCCCTTCTCGACGGAAGCTCTGGATCTTTCGGAAGCCATTGGCCGGGTCCTGCGTTTTCCGGCGGTGGCCAGTAAGCAGTTTCTCATCACCATCGGCGATCGGAGTATCACCGGCCTCGTGGCCCGGGAACAGCTCGTCGGCCCCTGGCAGGTGCCGGTGGCTGACCTGGCCGTCACACTCTCCGGCTATCAGGGTTACACGGGAGAAGCCTTTGCCATGGGCGAGCGATCGCCTGCGGCAGTACTCGACCCGGCGGCCTCGGCCCGCATGGCCGTGGGCGAAGCGCTCACGAACCTGGCTGCGGCGAGGATTCCGGCCCTGCGCCGGGTGGTGCTGTCAGCCAACTGGATGGCGGCAACCGGGGAAAACGCCGAAGAACAGGCGCTCTTTGAAGCGGTCCAGGCCGTTGGCATGGACCTCTGCCCGGCGCTGGGTATCGCGATCCCCGTTGGCAAGGACAGTCTTTCCATGCGCACGCGCTGGGAAGACCGCGAGGTGGTTTCTCCGCTGACGCTCATCGTGTCGGCCTTTGCGCCCGTAGCGGACGTGCGCCATACCCTGACACCGGAGCTGCAGCGTGAGCCGGATACGGTGCTCGTGCTCCTCGACCTCGGCGCGGGCCGAAACCGGCTCGGGGCCAGCGTGCTCGGCCAGTGCTATGGGGGACTGGGCGCGGAGACCCCGGATCTCGACGACCCGGCGGCCTTTGTTCGCTTTTTCGAAGGGATTCAGCGGCTCAGCGCGGAGGAACGCATTCTTGCTTACCACGACCGCTCGGACGGCGGGCTGCTCGTCACACTCCTGGAGATGGCCTTTGCCGGACGTGTTGGACTGGACATAACCCTGCCAACCGGCGACGTTTTTGCACAGCTTTTTTCCGAAGAGCTCGGAGCCGTTGTCCAGCTCCGGGAAGCGGACCTCGAACACCTCGATGCACTCGATCTTCCCTGGGCCGTCGTCGCTCGACTGCGGGACGATGAAGCCATCGTCATCGACCAGGATGGCAGTCGGTGTTTTGCCAGCACGCGCGGCGAACTGCAGCAGCGCTGGACGGAAACGAGCTATCGCATGCAGCGCTTGCGTGACAACCCGCGCTGCGCCGACGAAGAGTTCGAATCGATCGTGCTCGACGACCCGGGATTCAGCAGTCGCCTCACCTTCGAACCCGGCCAGACGTTCCAGATCGGGTCAGAACGGCCGAGGGTGGCGGTGCTGCGAGAGCAGGGGGTCAACGGCCAGATCGAAATGGCAGCCGCCTTCGAGCGGGCCGGCTTCACGCCGGTAGACGTGCACATGAGCGATCTACTGGCCGGCCGCGTGTGCCTCGACGCCTTTCCGGCACTCGTTGCCTGCGGCGGATTCTCCTACGGCGACGTGCTTGGCGGTGGCGGCGGTTGGGCGAAGAGCGTGCTTTTCCACGACGCCCTGCGTGAGGACTTCGCCGCCTATTTCGAGGCGGACCGGCTGGTGCTTGGTGTCTGCAATGGGTGTCAGATGCTTGCACAGCTGAAGTCTCTCATCCCCGGCGCCGGAGACTGGCCGCGCTTCGTCCGCAATGCATCGGAGCAGTTCGAGGGCCGCACGGTGCTCCTCCGCGTCAACGACGTGGCCACACCCTGGCTCGACGGTATGGCCGGAAGCGTGCTTCCCGTTGCCGTTGCCCATGGGGAAGGACGTGCAGAGTTTGATGACGAAAAGGCTCGTGAGCGCTTCTGGGCCGCACAGGGTCCGGTGCTTCAGTATGTGGACAATCATCACGTGCCCACGGAACGCTATCCTGCGAATCCGAACGGTGCAGAACAGGGGCTTGCGGCGGTGTCGGCTGCCGACGGTCGCGTCCTCGCCATGATGCCGCACCCTGAACGGGTGTTCCGGGTCTGGCAGAACGCCTGGCGCGATGAGGCCTGGGGGGAAGAAGATGGACCCTGGCTGCGGCTCTTCCAGAATGCGCGCCAGGCACTGCGCTGAAGCGCGCTAACGGAAGCGGGTTGGATCCCGGTCGACGATAATGTCTTTGCTGCGCACCGGATAAACCCCGGAACTCCGATCTGTAAAAAAGTGCTCCAGCGTTTCGCGAATCACCGGAAAGGCAAGGGCTTCCCAGGGAATGTCGGCTTCCTCGAAGAGCGCCACATCTCTGGATTCGAAACCCGGTGAGAACTCCGGCCGGACGAGTTCAGCCCGATAGAAGAGATAAACCTGTGAGATGTGTGGCAGGCTGAAGACCGTGTAGAGGTCCAGATTGGCCACCTCAGCATTGGCTTCTTCAAAGGTCTCCCGAGCGGCACCGGCAATGATCGTTTCGTTGTTCTCGAGAAATCCGGCAGGCAGCGTCCAGAAACCATCCCGGGGTGCGATGGCGCGCTGACAGAGCAGCACACGATCTTCGAAAACCGGAAGGCAGCCCGCGACGATGCGCGGATTGACGTAGTGGATCGTCTCGCAGCCGTCGCAGACGAAACGCTCCCGGTTGTCGCCGGCAGGGACCTTAAGGGTGACGGAGTTGCCGCAGTCGCTGCAGAACTTCAAGGCTCGTTCCTTGAGATCGAAGGTCGGCAGTTTAGCTCAAACAGTCCGTTCGGATTGAGGGCGATTCCAAGGTTGGGGTCGGCAGGGGGTTTGCGGCTCTACGCACCGGCCCTCCGGGCTGCCCTCACTCACCGATCTTGCCCGCTGCGCGGGTCAAATCGGTGCCCTCGGCGGTGCTTAGACGAGCCGCAAACCCCCTGCCGACCCCAGGCTGCGACGCTTCTCCGTACTGATGGTTCGGCCTCCAACCTCGCGAGGTGGTTCAGCTGATTGGATCACTCAGATCCGTTGGTGACGGCCGAAGCGGCATGGCATCAGTGCAATGAATCGTAAAACCTGGAAGGCGATCGGGAGTGGGGGCGGCGTAGGGGTTTTCCAGAACGTGAGAGCGACGCCGAGGGCGGAGATTTGACCTGCAGAGCAGGGCAACATCTCCAACCGAGGGCAGCCCGGAGGGCCGGCGCGGAAGTGATGGAAAACCCCTACGCCGCCTCCACCCGCAACCACTCATTCGAACGTCGGCGCTAAAGCAAACGACACGTGCCGTTACCTGCGGTATCCATGTGGGAACTGGCAGTCTGTCTGCCGGTTGGTCGCCTCAGCGTCGAGGAAACGGTACAACGTTATCGACAATCGATCCGGAAGCGGGCGCCGCGCTGATGGGCTCTTCATCCACGGGTGTCACGAAAGACGCATGAAGATCGGCCAAAGAGCGGCACATCATCTCGGAGATGCGAATTGTCGCCGCGAGGGGTGTTGGCGCCCGGCGCCGTTCCAGGTCCACGCGGAACTGCAGCCCCTTGAGGCGGCGTCGGGAGTCTTCGCTGCTGGCAGTGGCGATGACGGCGTTCGTTAACGAACGACGCAACGTCTCGAGTCCTTCCGGATCGTTGCGAGCCATATCCACCAGCACTTCAAAGGCTGGCAGGCGGGTAGTCATTGAGACCCTTGTTGTTGTTGCTCGCTCGGTTCAGGTCCCGGGTTCTGGTTTTTAGTGAACCCGTCCAGCTACTATGCCCAATTCCCGGGAAGGGCCGAAGCGACACATGTAACCAACATGTGAAGCTGCGAAACCGTCGCTTGCCCCGTTACTGCTGATCCATCCGAAGAGGAGAACACCGTGCTCTACCAACTGGACGACCGCCGCGTGCTGGCGGAAAGCGAGGAATACTGGGTGGCAGACAGCGCCATGGTCATGGGCTCTGTGCTCCTCAGGAAAGGTGCGAGCGTCTGGTTCAATGCCGTCCTCCGGGGCGATACTGAGCTCATCACCGTGGGTGAAAACTCGAACGTACAGGACGGCTCCGTGCTGCATACGGATCCGGGTTGCCCGCTGGTCATCGGCACCAACGTCACCATCGGTCACAAGGTAATGCTCCATGGCTGTGAGATCGGTGACAACTCGCTGATCGGCATCAACGCGGTGGTTCTGAATCGCGTAAAGATTGGTAAGAACTGTCTCATCGGCGCCAATGCCCTGATCACCGAAGGAAAAGAGATCCCGGACAACTCCATGGTCATGGGCTCGCCGGGCAAAGTGGTCCGGGAGCTGACCGAGCAGGAGATTGCGGGATTGAAGATGAGTGCCGTGCACTACTGGGAAAACGCGAATCGCTTTCGCCTGGGTCTGAAAGTGCAGGACGCGGCGGACATCGCCAGCTCATGAGCGGGCTGGATGGCATCGGCACACCGGGCTCGGCGAGTGCCACGAAAGTGATGCTGCTCGGATCTGGTGAGCTCGGTAAGGAAGTCGTCATCGAGCTGCAGCGGCTCGGCGTTGAGGTGGTTGCCGTCGATCGTTACGAGAACGCACCGGCCATGCAGGTGGCCCATCGCCGGCACGTAATCAACATGCTCGATGGAGAAGCCCTGGCTGCGGTCATTAATGAGGAAGCACCGGACCTCGTCGTGCCGGAGATCGAAGCCATTGCCACCGGCACGCTCGTTGAGCTCGAAGCGGGTGGACTCAAGGTCATTCCGACGGCTCAGGCGGCGCAGCTCACCATGAATCGCGAGGGCATTCGACGCCTGGCGGCGGAAGAGCTCAGTGTGCGCACTTCCCCCTATCGTTTTGCGGCAACGCGGGAAGAATACGATGCCGCCGTGGCCGAAATCGGCACGCCTTGTGTGGTCAAACCTGTCATGAGCTCCTCCGGCAAAGGGCAGTCGACGGTCCAGAACGCTGCGGAGGCCGGCGCCGCCTGGGAGTACGCGCAGGCAGGCGCCCGTGGCGGCGCCGACAAGGTCATCGTCGAAGGCTTCGTCCCCTTCGACTATGAAATCACCCTGCTCACGGTCCAACATCGCGATGGCACGGCTTTCTGCGAGCCCATCGGCCATCGCCAGGAGCGCGGCGACTATCGGGAGTCATGGCAACCACAGCCCATGAGCGAAGCCGCCCTTGCGGAGGCTCGTGAGATAGCGGCTCGCGTGACTGGCGCCCTCGGCGGCTGGGGGCTCTTTGGCGTCGAGTTTTTCATCAAGGGCGATACGGTCTACTTCAGTGAAGTCAGTCCGCGGCCTCACGATACGGGCATGGTTACGCTGATCAGCCAGGATCTCTCGGAATTTGCGCTCCATGCCAGAGCAATCCTCGGGCTGCCAATTCCCAACATTGCTTCCCGTGGCCCGGCCGCCTCGGCGGTCCTGCTCGTGGAAGGCGACAGTGCCAGCGTCCGCTATCGAGGCCTCGAAAACGCGCTCCGGGAGCCGGACACGCAGTTCCGACTCTTCGGCAAACCGGAAGTCCGGGGAGAGAGGCGCATGGGCGTGGCCCTGGCCCTCGCGGACTCGGTAGATGATGCCGTGGCGAAAGCAAAGGCCGCCGTCGCTGCCGTTGAGGTCAGCTTCGAGGACTGAACCGCAGTCACAGTCTGCCTGGTGCAGGCTTGGCAAGGCGCGGTCTGATCACTATAGTGCGCGCTGTGAACGCCTACGCCTACCAACTCGAGCTTTCCCCGAGCGGCCGTCTCCCGGCTGCACGGCTCGCACTGCTGCTACTGCTGCCGGTGTAGCCGGCGTATATTTATTCCACAGGGCCCTGATCGCCCAACCGAACCCCCAAAATCCCGAATTTAACGGATTGAGAACGTAACGACACGGAAGCGTGTCGATGGCGCTTGGTCGCCGACAGACGTCCTCGTCCGAGAAGCCAGATTCAGCCGCCCTCACGAGCACAGGAGCAGGGCGCGGAGAAGCAATCATGAGCGAGCAAGTATCACGAGGACGCGCGGCAAACCGGATGCCGTTTCAGAAGTACCGACCTTTCGCGCCCATTGACCTGCCCGATCGGCGTTGGCCGTCGGCCGTCATCACCGAACCGCCGCGCTGGTGCAGCGTCGATCTCCGGGATGGCAACCAGGCGCTGATCGATCCCATGAACGTGGACGAGAAGCTGCGCATGTGGGATCTGCTCCTCGAGATCGGCTTTGCGGAAGTGGAAGTGGGGTTTCCGGCGGCATCGCAGCCGGACTTCGACTTCATCCGCCGCATCATCGACGAGGAACGTATCCCCGAGGGCGTGTCCATTCAGATTCTCTGTCAGGCGCGGGAGGAACTCATCGAGCGCAGCGTCGAGGCGCTCATGGGCGCACCGTCGGTGATCTTCCATCTTTACAACTCCACCTCCGAGCTGCAGCGACGGGTCGTCTTCGGTATGGATCGGCAGGGCATCGTCGATCTCGCGGTCCGAGGCACGGAACTGGTCAAGCGCGGCCTGGAGAAACTCGACTCGAAAATCACTTTCGAATACTCCCCGGAGAGCTTCACCGGCACGGAGCTCGATTTCGCCGTAGACATCTCCGCTGCGGTGGCGGACACCTGGGGTGCAACGGCCGAAGAACCGATCATCATCAACCTGCCTTCGACCGTGGAGATGTCGACGCCGAATATCTATGCGGACCAGATCGAGTGGTTCTGCCGGCACTTCCCCGGCCGGGAACGCATCGTCGTCAGCCTGCACACCCACAATGACCGGGGCACCGGCGTTGCGGCCACGGAGCTTGCACTCATGGCCGGTGCGGAGCGGGTTGAAGGCACGCTCTTCGGCAACGGCGAACGGACCGGCAACTGCGACATCGTCACCATGGCCATGAACATGTTCAGCCAGGGCGTCGATCCGGAGCTCGACTTCCGCGAGATGCCCCGCATCCGTGAAACGGTAGAAACCATCAACAAACTGCCGGTCCCCGAGCGCCATCCCTACGCCGGTGATCTCGTCTTCACCGCCTTTTCCGGCTCCCACCAGGACGCCATCAAGAAGGGTATGGCCAAGGTGGATCGGGATCATTGGGAAGTCCCCTATCTGCCCATCGATCCGGAGGACGTTGGTTCGTCGTACAAAGAAGCGGTGCGGGTGAACAGCCAGTCCGGGAAGGGTGGCGTCGGGTTCATTCTCGAGGAGCACCATGGCGTTTCGCTGCCGCGGGAAATGCTCGTCGAGTTCTCCGGTATCGTTCAGGCTCTCACGGAGAGTCTCGACCGCGAAGTGAAGTCCGACGAGATCCTCGAGAACTTCCTGAAGGAGTACGTGGTCGAAGGTGGGCCCTACAAACTGCAGGACTACGATCTGCTTACGGGTCGCGAAGCCGATCAGCGGATCGTCGCCCGGGTTGTGGCGTCGGAGCAGGTGATGACCATCGACGGCGAAGGTTCGGGACCGATCGAGGCGTTCGTGAATGGTCTTGTCGAGACGCTCAATGAGCCGCTGAACATCGTCGACTACCACGAGCACGCTCTCGACACCGGCAAGGATGCCCAGGCGATCTGCCTCCTCGCCATCGACGACGAAGGCGGCCGCTGTTTCGGAGCGGGTCTGTCCCGCAACACGATCACGGCATCGCTCATGGCCATCATTTCGGCCATGAACCGACGCTGGAAGCAGTGACCTCGGCGGCGAAAGCGACTCAGAATCGAAAGCGCGGCCTGCCTCGCGGCGCTCGTCCACCTTTCTGTCGTGACAGTCAGAAAGGTTGGGCGCGCTCACGGCTCGACGATCACCAGACCGCTGAGCTCTATTCGGCGCGCGTCACCTTCAGATTCTTGATGACGTTGTCTTTGATCTGCAGCGTTTCGATCAGGTAGTCGTCGAGACGCAGGCAGAGATTACTTTCAGGGATGGCTTCCAGATGTTCGAGAACCAACCCGTTCAAAGTTTTCGGACCGTTTGTGGGCAGGTCCCAGCCGAGGGCGCGATTGATATCGCGTAGCACGGCCATGCCGTCGATGAGGTAGGCGCCGTCCTCCTGAGGGCTGATCTCCGGCAGGCTGGCGGCGAAATCGGTGGTGAACTCGCCCACGATCTCTTCGAGGATGTCCTCGAGGGTAACGATGCCATCGATGTCGCCGTACTCATCGACGACCAGGGCGATCCGCTTTTTCTCTTTCTTGAAGTTCACCAGCTGCGTGTGCAGAGGCGTACCTTCGGGGACGTAGTAGGGCTCGTCGGTGAGCTGCATCAGATCGGCGCGGGTCAGCGGTTCCGAGCTCGTCCCTTTCGGCAGGTGTTTGCCGAGGCGGCGCAGATGCAGAATGCCGATGATGTTGTTGATGTTTTCCTTATAGACCGGCAGTCGAGTGTGCTGGCTTGTCGCGAGCAGGTTGATGGTGTCGCCGAGGTCGTCGTCGATGTCCACGCCCACGATCTCACTGCGCGGCACCATGATGTCGTTTACGGTCACCTTCTCCAGATCGAGGACGCCGAGGAGCATGTTCTGCCCCTGATCGTGGAGCCGCACACCTTCATTGACCACCGTCCGCAGCTCTTCCGCGGAAAGGTTGTCTTCCGTTTCCCCGGGCTTCGGCGTAAACGGACGGACCATGAAGTTGGCGATGGTATTGATGAACCAGACCATGGGGTAGAAGAACCGGAGCAGGGGCTCGAGCACGAAGGCCGCGGAAAAGGCGATTGGCTCCGGCCGGTGCGCGGCAACGGTTTTTGGGGCGACTTCTGCGAATATCAGAAAGTAGATCGTCAGCAGCACCGGGGCGACCACTACCCCGGCATCCCCAAAAAGGCGGATGCCGATGACGGTGCCGAGGCTTGCGGCCATGAAGTTGACGAGGTTGTTCCCGAGCAGGATCACGCCCAGGAGCCGGTCCGGGCGTCGCAGCAGCCGATTGGCGATGCGCGCGCCCTGATGCCGCTCCTTCACCAGGTGGCGCAAGCGGTAGCGGTTGAGGCCGATCATGGCCGTTTCGGAGCTCGAGAAGAACGCCGAAAGCAACGTCAGCAGGATGATCAGGCCGAAGAGAACGGTGTCTGGCAGGTCGGCCATCAGCTGGGCAGCAGGATCTCGATGACGAACTTGCTGCCGAAGTAGCCGAGCACCAGCACGCCGAAGGCGATGAGCGTCCAGCGAACGGCCGTGGTACCGCGCCAGCCGAGCACGTGATGGCCGGCCAGAAGCACGGCATAGAGCACCCAGCTGACAATGGCGAGGATCGTGTGATGCACGACGCGCTGCTGGAACATGTCGTCGAGAAAGATGAAGCCCGTTGCGATGGCGGCCGTCAGCACCAGGATGCCGGTCCAGAGCAGGTTGAAGAGCAGCGTTTCCATGCTCTGCAGCGGCGGCAGCAGCTTCAGCAGGCGGGTCTGCTTGGTTTTCAGGCGATGCTCGAGCACAGCCAGCAGTACCGACTGGCAGGCGGCCATGAACAGGATGCTGTAGGCGAGGATCGACACGAGAATGTGCCAGATCAGGGGATCGTTGAGACTCGCCACGGGCACGGTGGCTTCCGGTGACGTCGCCAGCAGACTCACGACCCCGAGTGTACCGATCGGCAGCACGATGATGAGCAGGTTCTGCACCGGCAGCCGCGTGTTCACGACGAGCACGAAGGCCAGCATGATCCAGCTGACGAGACTCGTGGAGGTGAGCAGCCCCAGATTCAGGGCGTTCTCCGAATAGATGACGAGGTAGTTGGCGATTCCATGGGCAAGGACGCCGACGGCGGCCAGGGCGAGCAGCGTTGCCACCCGGGAATCCGGCTTGTGCTCAGCAGCCCCTGGCATGTCGGCGCCCGCTGGACTCGCCTGATAACCGCGTGCCTGGAGGAAAGTGGCAATGAGATAGGAGGCGACGGCGACCAGACCGACCGCCACAGCTGGGGTTGAGACCATCGGCCGAGTTTGTCACAACGGTAAGATGCGGCCAAGACGGAAGCCGCTATAATGCGCGGCGCGTCTTTCCCGGGCGGTCCCGGGCGTGAAGCTGCGGGCGTGTAACTGAGAGGTGACCCCTTGTTCGAGAGTCTGTCTGATCGCTTAAGCGAAACCCTTCGCGGCCTCACCGGCAAGGCCACGCTGTCGGAAGAGAACATCAGCGCGGCGTTGCGCGACGTGCGCATGGCGCTGCTCGAGGCAGACGTCGCCCTGGACGTCGTCAAGGAGTTTACGGACCGGGTCCGGGCCAGCGCCCTTGGCCAGAGCGTCTCTTCCGCTCTCAATCCCGGCGAAGCCTTCATCAAGATTGTCCATGGAGAACTCGTTCGGGTCATGGGCGAGGGCAATGACGCCCTCAACCTGGCGACCAAGCCGCCGGCGATTGTGCTCATGGCCGGTCTTCAGGGTGCCGGTAAGACCACTACGGTGGCCAAGCTGGCCCGGCTGCTGAAGGAGCGCGAGCGGAAAAAGGTGGCCGTTGTCAGCGCCGACGTCTATCGCCCGGCGGCCATTACCCAGTTGGAGACGCTCGCTGGCGAGGTAGGCGCCCATTTTGTCGCCAGTTCTCCCGACGAGCGGCCGCTCGCCATTGCCGAGCGCGCCGTCGAGGAAGCGCGCACGCAGTTCGCCGACGTGCTCATCGTTGATACGGCCGGTCGCCTGGCCATCGACGAAGAGATGATGGCTGAGATTCAGACCCTGCAGTCCGCGCTGAATCCCATCGAGACCCTGTTTGTGGTCGACGCCATGACCGGCCAGGATGCCGCGAATACGGCAAAGGCCTTCAATGATGCACTGACCCTGACCGGGGTCGTGCTGGCGAAGGCCGACGGCGACGCCCGGGGCGGCGCCGCGCTCTCCGTGCGCACGATCACCGGCAAGCCCATCAAGTTCATCGGTATGGGTGAGGGCACCGACGCCCTCGAACCCTTCTATCCGGACCGCCTCGCGTCGCGCATTCTCGGCATGGGGGATGTGCTCACGCTCATCGAGGAGGCGGAGCGCAAGGTCGACAAGAAGAAGGCCGAGCGCCTTGCGAAGAAGATTCAGCGCGGTTCCAAGTTCGATCTCGAGGACTTCCGCGATCAGCTGGCCCAGATGGCCAATATGGGTGGCATCGGCAGCATGCTCGACAAGCTCCCAGGTATGAATCAGCTGCCGCAGAACGTGCAGCAGCAGGTGGACGATCGTGCGTTCACGCAAATGGCGGTGATCATCGATTCCATGACGCCCCACGAGCGGCGCTTCCCGGACGTGATCAACGGCTCACGGAAGAAGCGCATCGCCGCCGGCAGCGGCACGCAGATCACGGATGTGAATCGTCTGCTCAAGCAGCACAAGCAGATGCAGAAAATGATGAAGAAGGTCACCCGGAAAGGCGGCATGCAGAAGATGATGCGCGGCCTGCAGGGCATGCGGCCGCCTTCGGGCTTCCCGCGCTGAGGCATCCGGCAGGCCGGGTCTCCGGGCTTGCAAGCGGGGCGGTAATCATTACAATACCGCGCCTTTCTCATCCAAGTAAAAAGTCAGAGAAACCAGATGGTTACGATTCGCCTCGCGCGACATGGCTCGAAGAAGAACCCCTTCTACCACATCACCGTGGCAGATCGGGCAGCGAGCCGCGATGGCCGGTTCATCGAACGGGTCGGCTTCTACAACCCGGTGGCCAAGGGGCAATCCGAAGGCCTGCGCATCGATCTCGATCGCGTCGACTACTGGCTCGGCGTCGGTGCCCAGCCGTCCGATGTGGTCAAGCAGCTCATCAGCAAGGCCCGCAAGCACGCCGCAGCACCCGCCGCGGCTGAAGCCGCGACGGCCTGAGGGCTCGCGCAGTCCCGCCGTTTTAGTGGACGAGCGCCGAGGCCAGCATGAGCGGCAGCGGCAGCTCCAAACCCCGTAAAGACAGTCAGGCGGGCGCTCGGGACGACAATACCGGGGCGGCAGAAGCCGCTGACGTCGTCATCATCGGCCGCATCCGCGGCCCCTACGGTATCCAGGGCTGGGTTCATGTCCAGGCCTTCACGGAGCCGAAAGAGAATCTTAAAAGCTATCGACCCTGGCTGCTTGCAGCCCCGGGGGCCGGTAGTGAAGGGCCGGAAAAGGCCGACTGGCGTCCTGTTGACGTGTCCAGAGTCCGGCCGCACAAACAGGACTTCGTTGCCCGCCTCGACGGGGTCGTGGAACGGAATGGCGCCGAGGCACTCAAGGGCAGCTGGATCGGCGTGCGCGCCGAGCAATTGCCACCGGCCGCGGATGACGAGTACTACTGGCGCGATCTCATCGGTGCGACCGTTGTAAACGGGGACGGTGAGCGGCTGGGTGAGGTGTGTGACCTCCTGGAAACCGGCGCCCACGACGTGCTGGTGATCGAGACGGCATCCGCGGACCAGGAAGCATTGCTGATCCCCTTCCACGATCAGTATCTGCTGGAAGTGGACGTGGCGGGCCGGCGTATCCGGGTCGACTGGACGGCCGGCAGCGATGACTGAAGCGATGACGGGTCCGGGAAGGCCCTACTGGTTCGGGCTGGTCAGCATCATGCCGGCCCTGGTTGAGCAGGCAGGCGCCTACGGCGTTTTTGGTCGGGCCCTGAAGCAGGGCGGTGTCGAACTGGCGCTGTTTGATCCCCGGCGGCACACGACGGACAGGCATCAGACCGTCGATGATCGCCCCTATGGGGGCGGCCCCGGCATGGTGATGCTGACGGAGCCTCTGCTCGCCGCCATCGGTGAGGCTCGGACAGCGGCGGCAGCACGAGACATCGATGCGCCCGTCGTTTATCTCACCCCCACGGGTGAGCGACTGGATCAGGATCTGGTCAAGGAATTTGCGCAGTGTCCGGGGCTCATCCTGTTGAGCGGGCGCTACGAAGGCATCGACCAGCGAGTGCTGGCGACGGCCGTCGATCGGGAGTTGTCGATCGGCGATTATGTGTTGAGTGGCGGCGAGTTACCGGCCCTCGCACTCATGGACGCGGTAGCGCGCCTGTTGCCGGGAACGCTCGGTAATGCGGCGTCTGCGGAAGAGGAATCTCACCTTGATGGATTGCTCGATTACCCGCACTATACGCGCCCTGAAAATGCCGCCGGACTTTCGGTGCCGCCGGTACTGCTGTCTGGCGACCACGCGGCCATCGACCGCTGGCGTCTGAAGCAGGCATTGAAAGAAACCTGGCTCAAGCGGCCGGACCTGCTGGCAGGACGGGCGCTTGGCGAACGAGAACGAGAGCTGCTCCGCGAGCTGTTTGCGGAAGGGCTCGGGTCCCGGACGGACCTCCCATAGCATCGTAAACAGAACAGTTATAGAACCGTAACTAGAACAGTTGCAGCAGAACGCTGAAACAACGAGTAGGAAGCGAAGCCGTGCGCAGGAACAAGATCATCGAAGCGTTGGAAAATGAGCAGCAGAAGGCTGACATCCCCCAGTTTGGCCCCGGCGACACCGTCGTCGTGCAGGTGAAAGTCCGCGAAGGAAACCGTGAGCGGCTGCAGGCCTTCGAAGGCGTGGTGATCGGCCGCCGCAACCGCGGCCTCAACTCGGCCTTCACGGTCCGGAAAATCTCCCACGGCGTTGGCGTCGAGCGGACCTTCCAGGCCCACAGCCCGCTGATTGCCGGTATAGAGGTGAAGCGGCGCGGCGATGTGCGCAAAGCCAAGCTCTACTATCTGCGCGAGCGCTCCGGACGGGCGGCGCGAATCAAAGAAAAAGTCTAGGCCTCCTGCCTGGCACCGAAAAACCGGCTTCTGGCCGGTTTTTTCGTTCTGGGCAAAGAATCTCGGCCAAAGGGGAGCCCGACGCTCACATTGCCGATCGGATAGCGATAGGGCCATTGGGTCTAGATCTGGGGTGCAGAAAAGAAGAAACCAGCTTACTAGGCCTGTTGGGACCAAGGAGGGAGAGAGAGTCACCTAGTAAGCTGGTCCAAGTTCAGATACCCGGCAGAGAGACGAAACCGCGTATCATCGCCGTCGATGCTCGTGAAAGTGCCAGGGGGACAACTGGTGCTCGATGACTCGAGCGTACTTTCTGCCTCGATCGGCATCCTGGTTATTGCAGAGGTCGTGCCAACTTGTCTTTTCCCATGATTAATTCAATAAAATCATAGAGATACATGAGTTTTCTGGGCTTGATTACATCTGTTTTACATTCGCCCGAGAGCGGCACTTTGTGTCACCCAGGGCGTTGGAGAGCGCCCGACGTGGTCACTCGCCACGCTAACCCCGGTCAACGGAACAGGCGGCTGTGACGGACGATCGCCCCAGCAGAACGAGGACTCCGGCGTCGGAGGTCGGCGCCGAGGCAGCCGCTGACCAGGCAGCCGGAGATCCCGCCATTGCCGCCTACCTGGACGCTGTGTGGCTCGAACGGGGTCTGTCGGACAATACGCTCGCCGCTTACCGCCGTGATCTCGAAGCCCTGGCGCGCCAGCTTCACGGCCAGGGTACGTCGCTCCTCTCGGCCAGCGAGGCCGATCTGCAGAGCGCCGTTGCCGCCCGCTTCGAGCAAGGCTACAAAGCCCGGTCCTCGGCCCGCTGGCTGTCCTGCGTGAAGGGCTTTTACCGCCACCTCACCCGAAGCGGTGCCCTGACCACAGATCCGGCCGCGCACCTGGAAGCGCCCAAGCAGGGCCGGGCGCTGCCCGGAACCCTCTCGGAAGGAGAAGTGGAACGGCTGCTCCGGGCTCCGGATATTGGCACCCCGCTCGGTCTCAGGGATCGAGCCATGCTCGAGGTCCTCTATGCTTCGGGCCTGCGCATCTCGGAGCTCGTCGGTCTCACGACGTCGTCCGTGAACCTGCAGCAGGGCGTTGTCCGCGTGCTTGGTAAGGGAGGCAAGGAACGGCTCGTACCCCTTGGCCAGGCGGCGAGCCGCTGGCTGGTTCGCTATGTGGCCGAAGGCCGCGGCGCCATTCTCGGTGAGCGGCCCGCAGACGTACTCTTCCCGAGCAATCGCGCCCGAGCCATGACGCGCCAGACTTTCTGGCATGCCATCAAACGTTATGCGGCGCTCGCGGGCATCGACCGCAGCATTTCCCCGCACACGGTCCGGCACGCATTCGCAACTCACTTGCTCAATCACGGTGCCGATCTCCGGGCGGTGCAGATGATGCTGGGTCATGCAGACTTGTCCACCACCCAGATCTATACTCACGTCGCCCAGGCCCGGCTCAAGGCCGTGCACGGTGCTCATCATCCGCGGGGTTGAGGGCCGCCGTTCAAGATCTGCTGACCGGTTCATGAACGAGTCAGGCCTGGTGTGGTCGAATGCCGCGACCGAAGCACGTAATCATCCTCGAGGAAGCCGCACCATGCTCTCCCAGTTTCTACGCCAACTGCCCCTGAACCGCCCGCAAGGGAGGGCCCTGGTCCGGGGTCGTCGATTCCTCGCGCTGCTGCTGTGCCTGCCGCTCGCAGCGTCCGCGGCCGACCTGCCCTCGGACGACGCAGGGAAAGGCGCCCAGGCCCTCGTCGAGCGACTCAAGGCGTTGCGCCCGGATATTCCCATTGAAGGTGTCTCTCCTTCGCCGCTGCCGGGCATCTATCAGCTCGATCTGCCGGGTGGAACGGTGTTCTATGGCACAGCCGACGGTCGCTATCTGTTTGCGGGCGATCTGTACGAACTTGGCGACAACGATCTGATCAACCTGGCAGAGGTAGGCCGGATCGAAAAGCGTCAGGCCATCATGGCCGACGTCGCGACAGATGACATGGTCGTCTTCGCCGCGAGCGGCACCCGCAAAGCTGCCATCAACGTCTTTACGGACGTGGACTGCGGCTACTGCCGGAAGCTGCATCAGGAAGTGCCCGAGTTGAACGCCATGGGCATCGAAGTGCGTTACCTGGCTTACCCCCGAGCCGGCGTGGGCTCGGCAGCTTACGACAAAATCGTTTCCGCCTGGTGTGCGGAGGATCCGAACAGCGCCATCACGGCCCTGAAAGCCGGCGAGCAGATTCCGAGCGCCACCTGTGAGAATCCTGTGGCCGCGCAGTTCGAGCTCGGTCGGGAAGTGGGCGTTTCCGGTACCCCGGCCATCATCCTGGAGGATGGCCGGTTGCTGCCGGGCTATATGCCTGCCGATGCGCTCGCGGAAGCTATAGGCATCTAGCCCGCCGCCTCATAAACTTGCGCCTCCCTGTCTGAACGGAGGCGCATTTGTCCGCTACCACCGCAAAGGGCGGCGCCGCTGCCGCCATCGACTCGACACCGCTGCGCATCGGCATCTGTGGCCTTGGCACCGTTGCCCAGGGGCTCCTCGAAGTGCTGCGCGACAATGGTCCCTTGATCCAGTCGCGGGCGGGTCGGCCCATAGAAGTCGTGCGGGTCGCCAGCAGGACGGCTAAGCCCGAGGTGGATCTGCTCGGCGCCAGCTTCTCCACGGATCTCAGCAGCGTTACCGATGACGACAGTCTCGATGTGGTCGTGGAGCTCATTGGTGGGGAAGGGGTCGCCTTCGATCTCGTTCGGGGCGAACTTGCCCGGGGTCGCGCCGTCGTCACAGCAAACAAAGCCATTCTCGCTGCCCATGGCGATGAGCTTTCCGCGCTGGTCGCTGAGCGGGGCGGCACGCTTGCCTTTGAAGCCGCCGTGGCTGGCGGTATTCCCATCATCGGTGCCATGACCCGTTCCCTGGCTGGGAACGACATCGAGGCCATTGCCGGCATCATCAACGGCACGTCGAACTTCATCCTGACTGCCATGGCTGAGACCGGTGCCAGCTTTACGGACGCGCTCGCGGAGGCACAGGCCCTCGGCTACGCCGAAGCGGACCCGACCTTCGACGTGGAGGGGATCGATGCGGCGCACAAGCTCACGGTGCTCGGTGCGCTGGCCTTTGGGATCGGCTATCGCTTCGATGAGGTTTATACGGAAGGGATTTCCGAACTCACCGTGGAAGACATCGGCTATGCTCGGGAGCTTGGCTACGAGATCAAGCACCTGGGGATCGCCCAGCGCACGGGCGACGGTGTGCAGCTGCGCGTCCACCCGACACTGGTGCCGGAGAAGGCGTTGCTGGCGAAGGTGGAAGGTGTGATGAACGCGGTACTCCTGAGCGGCAACGCTGCTGGAGAGACCCTCTACTATGGCGCGGGGGCTGGGGCCCTGCCCACGGCGTCCTCGGTGCTCGGTGATCTCATCGACATCGCCCGCGGCTATCGCCCCGTGCAGGCGTCAGTCCACGAAGCGAACAGCGTTCGCCTGTTGCCTATGGCGGAAGCAACGACGGGTTTTTATCTGAAGATCCCGTCACTCGATAAGCCCGGCGTCTTCGCGCGCGTGGCGACGCTGCTTTCCGAACGGGACATCTCCATCGAAGCTGCCATTCAGAAAGAGCAGGCCATCCATGCAGAAGCCGGGCCGCCCTGGGTGCCTATCATCATCCTGACGCAGCCGGTACGTGAATCCGTGATGGACGATGCCATTGCCGCCGTGCAGGAGCTGCCGGAAGTCGTGGGTACCATCCGCCGCATTCGCGTCGAGCATTTCGGCGGTGCCTGACGCCTCTCCGGGCGAGCACCCCGAGGCGCCTGGCTCTGCCGTACAGGCGGTCCGCATCGTCCAGCGCCCGATCCCCGAGCGGAAGCTCGTGGATCCGCCCGCGGACCTGCCGCCGCTGCTCGAACGTATTTACCTGAGCCGCGGCCTGAAGACGGGCGCGGAACTCGATCTGGCCCTCTCCGCCATGGCCCGACCGGACGCGCTGCCTGATCTCGATCGAGGCGCTGAACGGCTCGCCAGAGCGGTCACCGAGGGAGAGCGGATTCTCATCGTCGGTGACTTCGATGCCGATGGCGCGACCTCTGTTGCCCTGGCCGTGTCGCTGCTTGGCGCCATGGGCGCGACCGATGTGGCGTTCCTGGTGCCGAACCGCTTCGAGTTCGGCTACGGGCTGTCTCCGGAAATAGTTGCCATGGCTCTGCGCCAGGAACCTGCGGTGATCGTCACCGTCGACAACGGCACCTCGAGCGTCGAGGGAGTTGCCCTGGCGGCGCAGGCGGGCGTCGATGTGGTTGTTACCGATCATCATCTGCCCGGGCGGGAGCTGCCGGAAGCCTACGCTCTGGTGAATCCGAATCTCACCGGGAGCGAGTTCGAAAGCCCCGCCATGGCCGGCGTCGGCGTGATCTATTACCTGCTCGGCGCCGTTCGCGCGGCGCTGCAGGCCGCCGGCTGGTTTGCCGAGCGACCGGCGCCGAAACTGGCCGACTGGCTGGACCTCGTTGCCGTGGGTACCGTAGCGGACGTCGTGCCGCTCGATCGGAACAATCGGGTCATGGTGGCTCAGGGTCTCCGACGCATGCGTGCCGGTCGGCTGCGCCCGGGAATTCAGGCCCTTTGTGAGGTGGCCGGGCGGCGCCTCGATCGCCTCACGGCGAGTGACATCGGTTTTGCCATCGGCCCGCGTCTCAATGCGGCCGGTCGCCTGGACGACATGACCCTCGGTATCCAATGTCTGCTCTCGGAAGACCTCGCCGAGGCCCGGGAACGGGCGACGGCTCTCGATGAGCTCAATCAGGCTCGTCGGGCCCTCGAGCAGGAGATGGTGCAGGATGCGGAGTTGATCGTGCTCGGGCACGAGCAGGATGTGACCGGCCGCTTCGGTGTTACGGTGTACGATCCGAGCTGGCACCAGGGTGTGGTCGGGATTGTTGCGGGCCGGCTCCGGGAGAAGATTCATCGGCCCGTCATCGCCTTTGCGGAGGCAGGTGATGCTGCCCCCGACGAGCTGAAGGGATCTGCCCGCTCGCTTCCCGGCCTGCACGTTCGCGACGTGCTCGACGCCATCGCGGCGCGGTACCCGGGCCTCATTCTGCGCTTCGGCGGTCATGCCATGGCTGCGGGGGTTTCCGTGAAACGCGTCCACTATCCCCGTTTCGAACGGGTTTTCGATGCGCTGGTTGCCGAGCATCTGCCGGCGGAAGCGCTGTCGCCATCGCTGGACTCGGACGGCCCGCTGACCCTCGACGAGATGACTCTCGACATGGCGCGTCGCCTGACCGAGGCAGGCCCCTGGGGGCAGCAGTTCCCTGCGCCTGTCTTTCACGATGCCTTTGAGATTGTGAGTCAGCGTGTGGTCGGCGAGCGGCACCTTAAACTCGTGCTGAAAAAGGACGATCGCCTCTTCGACGCCATTGCGTTCCGTCAGCCACCGCTGCCCCAGGCAGGGTCCGTTGAGATCCTCTATCGGCTGGAGCCAAACGAGTATCGTGACCGGGTTACGCTCCAGCTCGTGGTGGAGCATCTGCGTCCGTTGACATAAACTGCCGCGTTTTCTCACGGCGCCTGACGGCGCGAAGCGGCGGGCCGCCAGGCCCTTCGCCGTGAACAGGCATCGGATGGCAGCAGGGCACCATGGCAGAAATCACTTCACTCCGCGATCAGCTCAAGGACCTCAAGCAGCGCGATGAAGCGCTCAGGGGGTATCTTTGACTTCGAAAGCCGACAGCATCGCCTGGAGGAGGTAGACCTCGAGCTTGCCGATCCGGCGGTCTGGGACGATCAGGAGCGCGCTCAGGCGCTGAACAAGGAGCGCGCGAGTCTCGATGCGGTGGTCGGTGTTCTGACCTCCCTCGGCGAGAGCCTCAACGATCTCGGCGAACTGGCAGAACTTGCCGCTGAGGAAGACGACCAGGAGGCTTTGAACGAGATCGGGGCAGAGCTCGCCACGCTGGAAGCGGCGCTCGCACGCCTCGAGTTCCGTCGCATGTTCCAGGGGGAGATGGATCCCTCCAATGCTTACCTCGAAATTCAGGCGGGATCCGGCGGTACGGAAGCCCAGGACTGGGCGGAAATGCTCCTGCGCATGTATCTTCGCTGGGTCGAAAAACGCGGCTTTACGGCAGAAATCACCGAGGTCTCCGCAGGCGAAGTGGCGGGTATCAAAGGGGCAACGGTGCAGATTTCCGGGGATCATGCCTTCGGCTGGCTGCGTACAGAGACTGGCGTGCATCGACTTGTCAGAAAGTCGCCTTTCGACGCCGGCAACCGCCGTCACACGTCTTTTGCGTCGGTCTTCGTCTCGCCGGAGATCGAGGACGACATCGAGATCGACATCAATCCAGCCGACGTGCGCGTTGACACCTACCGCGCGAGCGGCGCCGGCGGCCAGCACGTCAACAGGACCGACTCGGCCGTGCGCCTGACGCACCTGCCCACGAACACGGTGGTGCAGTGCCAGAGTGAGCGGTCTCAGCATCAGAATAAAGACAAAGCCTACAAACAGCTGCGGGCGAAACTCTACGAGCTCGAAATGCTGAAACGCCGCGCAGAGCAGCAGGAGATCGAAGACAACAAGGCCGATATCGGCTGGGGCAGTCAGATTCGCAGTTATGTGCTCGATCAGTCCCGGGTCAAAGACCTGCGGACGAATGTGGAGCGCACGGATCCGAACAATGTCCTGGACGGCGACATCGACGATCTCATCGAAGCCAGTCTGAAGGCAGGCCTCTAGCCCCGGACACGACGACAACCCATTACACCAGGTAACGGTGCATGACCGACGAGAACGACATCATCGCCAACCGCCGGGAGAAGGTGGCGCGCTGGCTTGCCGACGACGCGCTCTCCGGTGGCGTCTATCCGAACGACTTCCGCCGCGAGCAGCTGGCGTCGGAGCTGCACGCGCAGGCCAGAGATCTGGATAAGGAGGCGCTGGAAGCCCAAGGCCTGCCAGCCTCTGTCTGCGGTCGCGTCATGCTCCGCCGGGTCATGGGCAAGGCGAGCTTCATTACGCTGCAGGACGTGTCCGGCCAGATCCAGTGCTACCTGCGCAGGGACGATCTGGGTGAGGACGCCTATGGTGCCTTCAACGATCTGTGGGACCTCGGCGATATCGTTGCGGTCACCGGCACCCTCATGCGAACCAACAAAGGAGAACTGACGGTGCATGCGGCGGCCATCCGGCTGCTGAACAAAACCGTGCGGCCTCTGCCGGAGAAATATCACGGTCTCGTGGATCAGGAGACCAAGTACCGGCAACGCTATGTCGATCTCATCATGAGCGAACGTTCCCGGGAGACCTTCCGGGTGCGCTCGGCCATCGTGGCGGCGATTCGCGAGTTTTTCCTGGCGCACGAGTTCATGGAAGTCGAGACACCCATGATGCACGTGATCCCCGGTGGTGCGACGGCGCGTCCTTTCATCACCCATCACAACAGTCTCGATCTCGATCTGTATCTGCGCGTTGCGCCGGAACTGTTCCTCAAGCGCCTGGTTGTCGGAGGCTTCGAACGCGTTTTCGAAATCAACCGCAACTTCCGCAACGAAGGACTGTCGACCCGACACAATCCCGAGTTCACCATGCTCGAGTTCTATTGGGCCTATGCGGACTTCGAGGATCTCATCACCCTCACACAGAATCTGCTCAAGCATCTGGCAGAGCGCGTGGCCGGTGGAGAGCCGGTCACCTATCAGGGTCTCGAGATCGACTTCATGAAGCCGGCCGAACGGCTGCCCATGGCGGAGTCCGTGTTGCGCTACACGGCGCTCAGTGAAGCCGACGTGCAGGACGAGGGCGCGCTGCGAACTTATCTCGAGGGCCGCAACGTACCGGTCGAGGACGGCTGGGGCTGGGGGAAGCTGCTGGCGGAAGTGTTTGAGGCCGAGGTGGAGGAGCGGCTCGAGCAGCCCACCTTCATTACCCATTACCCCAAGGAAATCTCACCCCTTTCCCGGGTGAACGATACCGATGCGCGCGTGACGGATCGCTTCGAGCTCTTCGTTGGTGGCCGGGAAATTGCCAACGGCTTTTCAGAGCTGAACGATCCGGTCGACCAGGCAGAGCGGTTCCAGGCCCAGGTAGCGGCGAAAGAAGGCGGTGATGCCGAAGCCATGGGCTACGATGCGGATTACATCCGCGCCCTGGAATAC
Source organism: Pseudomonadales bacterium (assembly GCA_965230005.1). GTDB lineage: Bacteria > Pseudomonadota > Gammaproteobacteria > Pseudomonadales > Azotimanducaceae > SZUA-309. The sequence goes on along the minus strand of OZ245934.1, from coordinate 1,355,926 downwards.
GGCCTGCCGCCGACGGCCGGCGAAGGCATCGGCATCGACCGGCTCATCATGCTCTTTGCCGATGCACCGTCCATTCGCGACGTGCTGCTCTTTCCGCTGATGCGCCCGGAAGCGGGGGTGGATGCGGAGCGGGAGAACGCCGATGCCGGTGCGGACGCCGGAGAAGATGGCTGACGATCGCCTGAAGCTCGAAGCCTCCTGGAAGCGCCTCCTCGGCGCGGAGTTCGAGCAGCCTTACATGAAGCAGCTCGGGGCGTATCTGCGCAACGAAAAACGGGCCGGCAAGGTGATCTTTCCACCCGGTACCGAGATGTTTGCTGCCCTTGACCATACGCCCGTGGAACAGGTGAAGGTGGTCATCATCGGCCAGGATCCCTATCACGGACCCGGCCAGGCACACGGGCTGTGCTTTTCCGTTCGCAGCGGCGTGCAGCTGCCCCCTTCCCTGGTGAACATCTTCAAGGAAATCGAAGCGGAGTTTCCCGAAGCCGGGCGGAGCTTTGATGGCCGCCGGGGATGTCTCGAGCCCTGGGCGCGGCAGGGCGTGCTCCTGCTGAATGCCGTGCTTTCCGTCGAGCGGGGCAGGGCGGGTTCTCATCAGGGGCGCGGCTGGGAGACCTTTACCGATGCGGTGGTCGATCACCTCAACCGGGAACGGGACGGTCTGGTGTTCCTGCTCTGGGGCAGCTACGCGCAGAAGAAAGGCGCACAGGTGGACCGCAACCGCCATGAGGTGCTGACCTCACCGCATCCTTCACCCCTCTCGGCACACCGGGGATTCTTTGGCTGCGGTCACTTCCGGGCGGCAAACGACTATCTGGCGCAACGGGGCCTCGAGCCCATAGACTGGTTCGACGTCGCCTGAAGGCGATCGGCACCAGCAGCAGCGCTGCAAAGGACATTACAGGGGGAGTTCAGACATGGTTTCGAGTCAATCGGAAAAGCTCAAAGTGACGGTAGACGGCCACACAGCCGTGATCACGATCGACAACCCGCCGGCGAACACCTGGGACCAGGAAAGCCTCGGAGCGCTCGAACAGCTGGTCGCCGACTGTAACGCGGACCGCGAGGTTTATGCGCTGGTCGTTACCGGTCAGGGTGAAAAATTCTTCTCAGCGGGCGCCGATCTCAATCTCTTTGCCGACGGCGACAAGGCGGTCGCCGGAGCCATGGCCGAGGCCTTCGGCCGGGCTTTCGAATCCCTGTCGAGTTTCCGCGGTGTCAGCATTGCCGCGATCAATGGCTTCGCCATGGGCGGCGGCCTCGAGTGTGCGCTCGCCTGTGATATCCGTATTGCCGAGACTCAGAGCAAGCTGGCGCTGCCTGAAGCAACCGTTGGCCTGTTGCCCTGTGGCGGCGGGACCCAGAATCTTGCCTGGACCGTCGGTGAAGGCTGGGCCAAGCGTATGATTCTCTGCGGTGAACGGATCGATGCGGCAACGGCGGAACGCATCGGCCTGGTCGAGGAGGTGGTGGAGACCGGCGAGGCGCTCGCGCGCGCCCTGGCCCTGGCCGCCTCCGTCGGCCGCCAGAGTCCGCCGGCCGTGGCGTCCTGCAAAAACCTCATCCAGCAGGCCCGGAGCGGCAATATCGATGCGGCTTATGCGGTGGAGCGGAGCGCCTTCGTCGACCTCTTCGATACGAAAGATCAGGCGGAAGGCGTCAACGCGTTTCTGGAGAAGCGCGATCCGAACTGGGTCAACGGCTGAGCGGCGATCAGCAGAGGTCCGCGATTGGAAGAAGGGGAGACAGACATGACCAGCGATACGGTCAAATTCTTCGAGCATGAACTGCCTGGAGGCTGGCGCCTGGGTGAAGCCCGTCTCGACTCGGAGGCGACCCTCAATGCGCTGAGTCTGGAAATGATCGATCTGCTTCGTCCAGCCCTCGACGGCTGGGCGGCCGAGGAACGCATGGCTGCGGTTGTGCTCACCGGGGCGGGTCGCGCCTTCAGCGCTGGCGGCGACATTCAGGCGCTCTATCGAGCCATGGCCGCCAATCACCAGGCCGGCGAACGCGTTGACGACTACCCCTACGATTTCTTCGAGCGCGAGTACCGCCTCGACTACCAGCTGCACACCTATCCTAAGCCGATCATCGCCCTCGGCCATGGCGTCATCATGGGTGGTGGCCTCGGCCTCTTCGGCGCCTCGGATTTCCGGGTCGTGACTGAGAACGTTCGCATCGCTCTGCCGGAAGTCACCATCGGTCTTTTCCCTGATGCCGGGGGCACCTGGCTGTTGAAAAATCTCCCGGAACACCAGGCGCTGTTCATGGGCATGACCGGTGCGAATCTCAATGGCGGCGATGCGCTGTCCATGGGCATCGGCACTCATGCGGTGGCTGCCGGCGACCTGGACGCCGTGCTCGCCGCCCTGAAGGCGCTTCCCTTTACGGGGGATCGAGAGGCTGACTGGGATGCCATTGATGCCTGCCTGACCGATCATCGATCGAGCGCACTGCCGGCGCCGGAAATCGGCGCCGTGGCCGACAGTCTCGGTGCGGATCTCACGACTCAGGAGGCCGCGGCGGCGATCAGCGCGATGGCTGGCGCCTCGACCTGGGTCGATAAAGCCATCAGTGCCATGGAGCGCGGCTGCCCCACGACCGTGGGCATTGTCGTCGAGCAGGTGCGTCGGGCGCGGACGCTCGACCTCGCCGATTGCTTCCGCATGGAAATGACCATCGCCACGCACTGTGCGGACAATCATGACTTCAGCGAAGGCGTGCGGGCGCTGCTCATCGAGAAAGACAACGCGCCGGTCTGGCAGTTTGGCGATCTGGAAACGCTACCCGATGGGTATGTCAACGATCACTTCGTTGAGCCGTGGCCGCGAAACCCCCTCTATGACCTGGAGAGCAGCACATGAAGATTGGATTCATCGGCCTCGGTAACATGGGCGGCCACATGGCTCGCAATCTGGTGGCGCGAGGCCACAGCCTCAAGGTATTCGACGTGGTACCGGAGCTCATGGCTTCCGTTACCGATGCAGACGCGGTGGACAGCATCGCCGCGCTGGCCGCGGACGTCGACGTCATTGTCACTATGCTGCCCGCCGGGAAACACGTACATGAGGTCTATCTCGGAGAAGCGGGGGTCCTGGCGCATGCGGGTGCCGATACGCTGCTCCTGGACTGCTCGACCATCGATCCGGCCACGGCCCGGGTCGTGGCGGGCGCTGCCGCTGAACAGGGTCTCGCCATGCTCGATGCCCCGGTCTCCGGGGGTACCGCCGGTGCCGAAGGCGGCACACTGACCTTCATCGTCGGCGGGGAAGCGGATGCCCTGGAACGGGCCCGCCCGCTCCTCGAGATCATGGGGTCCAAGGTCTATCACGCAGGCGCCGCCGGTGCCGGTCAGATCGCAAAAATCTGCAACAACATGCTGCTCGCCATCCACATGGCAGGGACCGCGGAAGCCATTGCCCTGGGGACGGCCAACGGTCTCGATGCCGCCGTGCTCTCGGAAATCATGCAGCAGTCCTCCGGTGGTAACTGGTCCCTGAACGTCTACAACCCCTATCCCGGGGTCATGGAAGGCGCCCCCGCTTCCCGGGGTTATGCCGGTGGTTTTCTCGTGGACCTGATGACCAAAGATCTCGGTCTGGCTATGGATACGGCACAGGGTTCCGGCAATTCCGTGCCCCTCGGCGCCCTGGCCGAGAACCTCTACCGGCTTCATGCCGCTCAGAACGAGGCGGGGCGGCTGGATTTTTCGAGCATTCAGTGGCTCTACGAGCCCGGCTTGAAGATCGGTTAGGGTCAGGCCCGAGTCAGCTCACTGCCACCGGCGAGGCAGGCTTCGTCGCCGGGGCCGAGCACCGCCAGGGCCTGTGTGCGGCCGACGGTGATCAAAGTTCCCAGGCGGCGACCGTTGCCGTCGGCGACGTCCATGCCCGGTGCGAGACCTTCCATGGGTCCCTTGAGGCGGACGAGCTGACGCTTCACTTCCCCGCGGTGCTGCGCCCGGGCAACCACCTCCTGACCGAGGTAGCAGCCTTTGTCGAAGTCCACGGCGCCCTGTTCCACGAGGCCGAGCATCTGCGGCAGAAAGGTCTCTGCGGTCGCCTCGGTCACCAGGGCAATACCGGCGTCCACGCAGGTCTCCGTCCAGTGATCCGCGCTGACGGGCCGCCGCTCCGTGAGCAGTGCCTCGACGGTGTCGGTCGACGTTGCGATGGCAACGGTTGGGGTGTGCTCGCCGCCTGCGAGGCCAAGGATCAGACAGTCATCGCTCCGGGGCTCGGCCGTCGTTTTCGAGAAGGCGAGGTAGCGGCTCATGAAACTCTCGACGGCGTCGACGAGGGAGCCGTGCATGACCCAGTCAATCGTGTCAGGTTCCGTGGAGAGCACCCAGCCGTTCGCGACGACCCGGCCTTTGAGGTTGGTCAGGGCGACCGGTTTTGGCTCGGTGTCGACTTTGCCGGTTTCGATGGTCAGGTAACCCTGGAGAAAGTTCACGACGTCGCTGCCGCTGAAGCGCAGCACGCGCAAGTCCCCCAGCGCGGCCACCATAGGTTCGCCTCCGCCGGGTTCCTGGAGGGAACCTTCAGTTAATGTCTGCCACTGCGCCTGGAGCATCGTTACCCCATATTCACGTCTCCACCGGGCATACTACCGCTTCTCGCAAAGAATGGGTTCCAGAGCAGTTTCCATGAACGATCAAGCCGGACAGCATCCCCGCGGCCGACTGGAGCGGGCCCGCTGGCGTAGTCGCCGCGGCCTGCTCGAGCTCGAGCTCCTGCTGAAACCTTTTGCCGCGGACCGGCTCGCCGCGCTGGAAGAGAACCGGCTGCAGGAATACGAGCAGCTCCTGGAGCACGACGATCTGGATGTGCACGAGTGGCTCATGGATCGCGCTGCCCCGCCACCGGCCCTGGTGCCCGTCGTCGCGGACATTCGTGCCTTTCTCGGCCTCGACTGACGGCCTCGCACCGGCTCCCTCACTCCATAAGCCGTTTTCCGGCCCGATCCTGCGCCGCGGGCGGAACGCGTTGCTCCTCGTGCTCGGCCTGGTGGCTGGTGCGTACTGGTTCGGTGCCAGCGGGGTGGCTCTTGGCCTGCTCTGGTGGCGGGCCCGGTCGAGTCAGGCCTCGCCAGTCCCGCCCGTACCGGACCCCGAGGCGCTGCTTGCGTCGCCGACGCTGCGCGCGGTGCATCTCACGCCCTGGCGGGCGCTGTTCGTCGATGGCGAAAGCGGCTGGCAGGAGATCTTCGCGGATGAACTCACACCGCACGCGTGGGCCCGGCTCCGGAGGCTCGCGCTCACCGGGGCGGCGCCCTGAAGGCGTTAGCCGGCCACAGGCCGAAGCACGTCGATCTGGTCGGTGTAGCCCGGGAACAGGATCGTATCCGACGTGCTGCTCTTCAGCTCCGGATGATCGAGGTTGAAGTGCAGTCCCCGGCTTTCCTGACGGGCCAGGGCGCAGCGTACGATCAGCTCGGCAACGGTTGTGAGGTTGCGCAGTTCGATGAGGTCGTTGCTGACCCGATAGTGGCTGTAGTACTCGTGGATCTCTGCCTTGAGCAGGTCGATCCGCCGCTGAGCCCGCTGCAGGCGTTTGTCGGTGCGGACGATGCCGACGTAATCCCACATGAAGCGGCGCAGCTCCTCCCAGTTGTGGGCGATGATCACGTCCTCGTCCGAATCCGTGACCTGGCTTTCGTCCCACTGCGGGATTTCTGCTTCGATGGCCGGCTCGTGCAGGTGGGCGCGGATATGGGCCGCGGCTGCATCGCCGAAGACCAGACACTCGAGGAGCGAGTTGCTCGCCAGGCGATTGGCGCCGTGGAGCCCCGTACAGCTGACCTCGCCGATGGCGTAGAGGCCGGGTACGTCCGTGGCGCCGTGTTCGTCGACCAGCACCCCCCCACAGGTGTAGTGGGCGGCGGGGACCACGGGGATGGCTTCCCGGGTCATGTCGATACCGAATTCCCGGCAGCGGGCCATGATCGTCGGGAAGTGGGTGGCGATGAATTCCGGTGGACGATGGGAGATGTCGAGGTACACGCAGTCCAGGCCCAGCCGCTTCATCTCGTGGTCGATGGCACGCGCCACGACGTCCCGCGGCGCGAGTTCCTGGCGCTTGTCGAAACGGTTCATGAAGCGTTCGCCGTCCGGCAGTCGCAGCACGCCGCCTTCGCCGCGCACCGCTTCGGAGATGAGAAAACTCTTGGCGTGCGGGTGATACAGGCAGGTCGGATGAAACTGATTGAACTCCATGTTGGCCACCCGACAGCCGGCCCGCCAGGCCATGGCAATGCCGTCGCCCGTGGAGCTGTCCGGGTTGCTGGTATAGAGATACACCTTGCTGGCGCCGCCCGTGGCCAGCACCACGAAGCGTGCCTGAAAAAGCTCGACGTGGCCGCTCGTCCGATTCAGGACGTAAGCGCCGGCGCAGCGATTGGGGATACGGCTGAATTTGTTCAGGTTGATGAGATCGATGGCCACCCGATCGTTGATGAGGTCGATGTTCGGATGATCGAGCACCCGCTGGGTGAGTGTTTCGGTGATGGCCTTACCCGTGGCATCGGCAACGTGGAGGATGCGCCGGACCGAGTGGCCGCCTTCGCGGGTGAGATGAAACTCGTTGTCGGTGCTGTCGAAGCTGACACCCCAGCGGCCGAGCTGGGCGATGGTTTTGGGTCCGGCGGCAACGGTTTTGGTGACCACCGCCTCATCGCAGAGGCCCGCACCGGCCACGAGCGTGTCGCTGACGTGCGCTTCGACGCTGTCCTCCGGGTCGATGACGGACGCCACGCCGCCTTGCGCCCAATGCGAGGAAGCGCTTTCCAGGCCCCCCTTGCAGAGCACGGTGACGCGGGCGTGGTTGGCCAGATGCAGGGCGGCGCTCAGGCCCGCGGCACCGCCGCCGATGATGAGCACGTCTGTGGAGAATCGCTGGGTCACGGTGCGGGGTCCGGGGCGAGTCGACGGCATGCCCGCGGGCAGGAGCGGTGCATTTCCCCGATTCTGTGCCCTGTCTTTTTCCGGTTCAGGGGGAACCTCACGTGCATTCGGACGTCCCTAGTATAAATGCCTGACAGCCGTCAGAATAAGCGCCCTTCAGCGCGAGGATCGCTCTCTTTTGGCCAAAGATACAGACAAAGAACTTGTCCGTCGCGTTCAGCAAGGAGACAAGCGGGCCTTTGATCTGCTCTTCGGCCGTTATCAGCACAAGATCCTGAACCTTGTGAGCCGCTACCTGCGCGATCCGCAGGACGTGGAAGACGTGACCCAGGAGGCGTTCATCAAGGCCTTCAAGGCGCTGCCGAGGTTTCGCGGTGACAGCGCCTTTTATACCTGGCTGTACCGCATCGCCATCAACACGGCGAAAAACCACCTCGTAGCCCGGAGCCGACGGCCGCCGGGGACCGATGTGGACGTGGAAGACGCCGAATTCATGGATGGCGCCGACCAGTTGAAGGAGGGCGAGAGTCCGGAATCGGCGCTCGCCCGGGATGAACTTTCGGCGGCCATCGACGAAGCCATCTCGAAGTTGCCCGACGATTTGCGCAGTGCGGTAACTCTTCGGGAATTTGACGGTCTAAGCTACGAGCAAATCGCAGAAATCATGGATTGTCCCGTCGGGACGGTCCGTTCGCGTATTTTCAGAGCACGGGAGAGCATCGATCTGCATATTTCGCCGCTGCTGAGTCGCCGGTCACAGGCCGGATGAGGCAGCGAGATCGTTGCGGTAACGAACAAAAAGTGAGACCTGGTTAGACAATGTCTGAAAAACTGAAAGAGTCGCTCTCCGCCGTCATCGACGGCGAGGCGGACGAGTTCGAGCTTCGCCGAGTCCTCGACGAGATGGGGCGAGACACGGCCCTGACGGCAAGCTGGGAACGCTACCACCTGATCGGCGCGGCCATGCGTCGCGAGCGGATGCAGGAGTCGGTGCTGATGCGGGAGCGCATCTGGGCCGAAGTGCGGGCGGAGACCGAGCAGCAGGGGGCCGAGCTAGCCGCGGTGCCGGAGCCGAACGCTCCTCAGTCAGGCGCGCGCCCGGGCCTGTCGCGATGGACCGGTGTGGCCGTGGCCGCCACCGTTGCGCTCGCCGTCGTCATCGGATTCAGCCTGCCGGTTGGCTCGGATCCGGCAACCGTTGAAGTCGCCAGCACGAGCGCGGATGCGACGGTTGCCTCTCAGGAAGCCGCCATCGATGTGGCCGTTGGCCTCAACACGGAAGCGACGGACCTCGATCAGCAGCGCGTGGATGCTTACATGGTGCGGCACCTGCAGAACCGCGGTATGAATGGTCCCGGCATCGAGTTTGCCAAGATGGTCTCCTACGAGCGGCGTTGAGTCGGCGGGGTTTCGGTACGTTGAGGGGATCTGCGGTGAAGGGGCTGGGGCCGAGGTTTAGGCGGTCTGCGAGTGCGGAGTCAGCGCTCCGCCGCCGGTGGGCGGCACTGATCCTGGCCGTCGCGGCAGCCGTCGGCGCCTCTGGAGCGGCACAGGCTGAAGAGGGTGAGCAGGATCCGCGGGCGCTGCTCGCGGGTATGAACGACGCCTTCAACACCCTCAGCTACGACGGTGTCTTCAGCTATTTCAGCGGTGCAGAACTCGCGAGCCTGCGCATCGTGCACATGGTGGTCGACGGCGAGCAGCACGAACGCCTCATCCACCAGAACGGTGCGCCCCGGGAGATCGTTCGGCGCGGCGAAGAAGTGGTCTGTATCCTGATGCCCGGCGACGACCTGCTGACGCTCGAATCCAGTCTCCCCGCCGGGCCTTTCGCAAGAGCGTTCGTGCGCCGCTACGATGAGATTTCTGACAACTACGACCTGCGCTATTTTGGCGAGGACCGCATCGCCGACCGTCCTGCCGTGCGGCTCGCGGTGGTACCGCTCGACGATAACCGCTTCGGCTATCGACTCTGGCTCGATCAGGAGACGCACCTGCTGCTGAAGTCAGAGCTCGTCGGAACCGACGGGCGGCCGCTCGAGATTTTCCAGTTCAGCACGCTCGTCATTGGCGAAGGCGTCGACCCCAGGGCGCTGGATCCGAGCGGCCGGGAGGAGCTGGCGAAAGTCAGTAACTTCACCCTCGACTCCCAGCCTTCGGTGCCCGTGGCTGCCGACGTGCGCTGGTCCGCGGACTGGCTTCCTGATGGCTTCTCCATGGCGAGTACCAGCACGCGGCGCACCATGGGTGACGACAAATCCGTAAACACGCTCATGTATTCCGACGGTCTCGCGGCGTTTTCGGTGTTCATCGAAGACATGCCGCCGGCCGGTGCGGCGGATATGGTGTCGCGCAACGGCGCAACCGTCGCCGTGACCACCCTGACGCAGGGGCCTGATGCGGCTGCGCATCTGGTCACCCTCGTCGGCGAGCTGCCGACGGACACCGCCAAGCGGATCGCACAATCCATCCGCTTTCAATAGCGTCCACGCCGATGAAGCCTTCTTTATCGCAGCCGACTCTGGTTAAGACAGGCCACCGCCGTCTCGAGCGTCCGGGCCGGATCGTCACCGATGCGGATGGGTGCACGTCGCTGGAGGTGGGCGTACCATGCGCGGGCTGCGCGACACGCTGCGGATCACCGCGGCAACCTCAGCGCCTGCCTCTCACGTCGTTTTCCCCCGGGACCGGCGACCATGCCGTGCAGCTGTCGGTGAGCGCCCGCGGGCTCAATGCCGCGGTGCTCGGTGTCTTCGGGCCAGCGCTGCTGGTCTTTGGGGCGCTGGCTGTTGTGGCCCCGCGGTGGCCGGCGCTGGCCGCGTTGTTGGGTGCCAGCGGGTTGCCGCTGGCGCTGGGGCTGGGCCACAGGCTTGCCGGGCGAGGGGCCGCGCTCCTGGATGTACGCACCCGGCCGCTTTCGGTCGGTGGCGTTCCCACTCGGGTGGTTGCGGTGGATCCTTAGGAGGAGACCGGCCCTTCAGGAATCAGGAAGTACGATGATCGGAGCAAACATGTTCATGCAAGGCCGCCCTGAGGCGGGCACTTCAGGCTTCTGCCTCGGGTTGGTTGCCCTCCTGTTATTGGCGGTGCAGCCCCTTGCCCAGGCCCGCGAACTGCCGGACTTCACCGAGCTCGTGGAAACGAACGGGGCTGCCGTCGTCAACATTTCCACGGTTCGTCGCCTCGAGGACCGTGATGGCGCCCGACCGCGCAGCCGCAACGAGGAGCTGGACGAGTTTTTCCGGCGCTTCTTCCCGCCGGACCGTGGATCTCCGCAGCCTTATCAGCGGCCGCGTTCCCTGGGGTCCGGCTTCGTCCTCGGCGATGGTTACGTGTTGACGAATAACCACGTCGTTGATGGTGCCGATGAGATACTGGTGCGCTTCTCTGATCGTCGGGAACTGACGGCGGAACTCGTCGGCGCGGACCCCCGTTCCGATCTTGCCGTCCTTCGCGTCGATGCCAAAGACCTGCCTTCTGTCACCCTCGGAGACTCGGAAAAGCTCAAGGTGGGGGAGTGGGTGCTGGCCATCGGATCTCCCTTCGGCTTCGACTATTCGGTCACTGCCGGCATCGTCAGCGCCAAAGGTCGATCACTGCCCACGGAGTTGAACGAAAACTACGTGCCTTATCTGCAGACCGACGTGGCCATCAATCCGGGCAACTCCGGCGGACCGCTGTTTAACCTCGCCGGTGAGGTCATCGGCATCAACTCACAGATCTATTCGAACTCCGGCGGCTTCATGGGGGTGTCCTTTGCGATTCCCATCAACGTGGCCATGGAGGTGGTGGAGCAGCTGAAAGAGACGGGCCGGGTGTCCCGGGGCTGGCTCGGCGTCATGATTCAGGACGTGGACAAGGACCTTGCAGAGGCGCTAGGCCTCGATCGCCCCCACGGCGCGTTGATTTCCCGGGTACTCGAGGGCTCACCTGCAGAGGCCGGTGGCATTCTCGAGCAGGACATCATTACGGCCATCAACGATCATCCCATCGATTTCTCGTCTGAACTGCCGCACTTCGTGGGTCGCATCCGCGCCGGCAGCGAGGCTGATCTCGACGTGATCCGAAACGGTGAAGCCATCGAACTGCAGCTGACCATCGGCGAAGCGCCGGAGCGCGGTGAGCCTGTCGTGAGCAGTCGATCCACCGAGGGTGGTGGATCGTCGAGGCTCGGTCTCACGGTGGAGCCCGTCGAGGATGCCGTACTCGAGCGGTTGTCCATCACGGGCGGTGTACGGATCACCGATGCGAGCGGATCTGCTCGGGAAAGCGGGCTCCGGCCCGGAGACATCGTCACCAAACTCGACAACCAGGCCGTGACGGATCCGGACAGCTTCTTTGCCATTGCCGATGATCTGGAGCCCGGGCGCTCGGTGGCCGTGCTCGTCATCCGCGGCCAGGCGCCGCTTTTCCTGGCCCTGAGGGTGCCGGACTGAGGGGGCCGCGCCTCGCCTTGACGGCGTGAGATAGGCTAAACTCGCGCGCCGTCGGGCCAGTGCGCACCGGCGGCCTGGCTCTTTACTGAAGTTCCCCGAAACAGACGCCAACGACGAAGACCGTGTCCGAACCCGATCGTATCCGGAATTTTTCCATCATCGCCCATATCGATCACGGCAAGTCGACGCTGGCTGACCGGCTCATCCAACTGTGCGGCGGTCTCTCCGAACGGGAGATGGAAGCTCAGGTGCTCGATTCCATGGACCTCGAGCGGGAGCGGGGGATCACCATCAAGGCCCAGAGCGTCACCCTCGACTATCAGGCGGCAGATGGCGAAACCTACCAGCTGAACTTCATCGACACCCCTGGCCATGTCGACTTCAGTTATGAGGTATCCCGTTCCCTGGCGGCCTGCGAGGGGGCGCTGCTGGTTGTCGATGCCGCCCAGGGCGTGGAAGCGCAGTCCGTGGCGAACTGCTACACGGCCATTGATCAGGGCCTCGAAGTCCTGCCGGTGCTGAACAAGATTGATCTGCCTCAGGCTGAGCCTGCAAAGGTGGCCGCCGAGATCGAAGACATCATCGGTCTCGATACCACCGACGTGATCAGCATCAGCGCCAAAACCGGCGAAGGGGTGCCCGAACTGCTGGAGCGCCTCGTGCGCGACATTCCGGCGCCGGAGGGTGATCGCGAGAAGCCGCTGCAGGCCCTGATCATCGACTCCTGGTTCGACAACTACCTGGGTATCGTCTCTCTGGTGCGCGTCGTCGATGGGTCGATCGGCAAAGGCGACAAGGTCCTCATCAAATCTCTGGGCAAGACCCACGTGGTCGACGAAGTCGGATGCTTCACGCCGAAGCGCACGCCGCAGGAGGCGCTGCGCTCCGGAGAAGTCGGCTACATCATCGCCGGGATCAAGGACATTCACGGTGCCCCGGTAGGGGATACGATCGTCCTTGCGAAACACGCCGATGAGGTCGCCGCGCTGCCGGGTTTCGCGCGGGTAAAGCCGCAGGTTTTTGCGGGACTGTTCCCCGTGAATTCCGAGGACTTCGAGAGCTTCCGGGAAGCGCTCGAGAAACTGACCCTCAACGATGCTTCGCTGTTCTACGAGCCGGAAACCTCGGACGCGCTCGGGTTCGGCTTTCGCTGCGGCTTCCTCGGCATGCTGCACATGGAGATCATCCAGGAACGCCTCGAACGGGAATATGATCTCGATCTGATTACCTCGGCGCCGACGGTCGTTTATGAAGTGGCGCTTAACGACGGCAGCGTCGTCCAGGTCGACAATCCCTCTCGGCTACCGCCGAACTTTGCGGAGATGCGCGAGCCCATTGCCGACGTGAACATCCTCGTGCCGCAGGATTACGTGGGTAACGTCATCAGTCTCTGCGTGGAACGCCGAGGCGTACAGAAGAACATGCAGTACTCCTCGGGTCAGGTGTCCATGCACTGGGAAATGCCCATGAACGAAGTGGTCATGGATTTCTTCGATCGGTTGAAGTCCGTGAGTCGAGGCTTCGCTTCCCTCGACTACAGTTTTGCCCGCTTCGACGCGTCGAAGCTGGTCAAGCTCGACATTCTCATTAACGGTGAGCGGGTCGACGCGCTGGCGATGATCGTGCATCGGGATCAGGCGCAGTCGCGCGGTCGACAGCTGGCGGAAAAAATGAAGGAGCTCATTCCCCGGCAGATGTTCGATGTGGCCATCCAGGCGGCGATCGGCGGCCAGATCATTGCGCGGCAAACGGTGAAGGCACTCAGGAAGAACGTCACCGCCAAATGCTATGGTGGTGACGTCACCCGGAAGAAAAAGCTGCTCGAGAAGCAGAAAGCGGGCAAGAAGCGCATGAAGCAGCTCGGGCGCGTGGAGATTCCGCAGGAAGCCTTCCTCGCGGCCCTCAAGGTCGAACGCTGACGGGACGAACGGTAGGAGGCAAAGCGCTTGGACATTGATATGCCACTGGTCCTGAGCTGGGCCGTGCTCATCTCCGGAGTCATCTGGGCTTTCGATGCGCTGGTCCTCAAGCCTCGGCGCGTGGAGGCGAAAGAAGCCCTGGTTGAGAGCGGCAGCACCGAGCAGCAGCTGGCAGAGGCAGTCCGTGAACCGGTCGTTGTCGAGTACGCCCGCTCTTTTTTCCCGATCCTGCTCTTGGTGCTGGTGTTACGCAGTTTCCTCGCCGAGCCCTATCAGATCCCCTCCGAGTCCATGGTGCCAACACTGGAGGTTGGGGACTTCGTTCTCGTAAACAAATTTGCTTATGGGATCCGCCTGCCGGTGTTTGGCACCAAGATCTTCGACGTGGGCCGGCCCCAGCGCGGGGACATCATGGTGTTTGTGCCTCCCCACGACCCGCGCTATTTCATCAAACGCGTGATCGGTTTGCCTGGGGATGTGATTCGCTATGAAAACAAGGCACTTTACATAAATGGCGAGCGTGCAGATTACGAATTCATTGCTCAGTTTGAGGAACGTACCCCATTCGGATACATCCCGATCAGAGAATATACGGAAACTTTCGACGACAGTTCGCACCAGATCTATCGCTATCAGATCGGCGGGCAGACGCGGGAGTGGACGGTTCCGGAAGACTCTTACTTCATGATGGGTGACAACCGCGGTAAGAGTGAAGACAGCCGTAAGTGGGGCTTTGCCCACGAAAGCAACATCGTCGGAAAAGCGGTCGCGATCTGGGTGCACAAAGCCCCCGGGTTCAACTGGCCGACTTTCTCCCGGAACCGATGGTTCTGAACCTCGACGGTACGCAACACCTCGAGGTGCTGTGGCTTCGACCGACGGTGCGTGGATGCAGCAGAAACGTCATAGGACATGATGATGCGAACGGTACGGAAACAACGCGGTGCAGGTGCTCTGGGCATGCTCGCCGGACTCATCGGCCTCGTGGCCGTGGTCTCGCTGACCCTCAAGCTGGGTCCGCACTACATAGACTGGCGGACCATGCAGAGCGTCTTCTCGGCGCTGCCGGCCTCCCAGGTCCACACCATGACGAAGACCGAGATCCGGGAATCGCTGCAGAAGCGTTTCCGGGTGAACAACCTGCGCGACTTCGACCTCAAAGAGATCGTAAAGATCGAGCGGCAGAAGGCTGGGACCACCGTTTCGGTCAACTACGAGCGGCGCGAACCGCTGCTGGCGAACGTCGACGCCGTGCTGACGTTCAGTGAGCAGTATCAGTTCAAGTAGGGCGACCGAACTCGACCGTCTCGAACGGCGTCTGGCCTATCAATTCACCGACAGGGGACTGCTCGACCAGGCCCTGACCCACAAAAGTCATTCCCGGCTGCACAACGAACGTCTCGAGTTTCTTGGTGATGCCGTGCTCGGCTATGTGATTGCCGACATCCTCTATGCCGATCCGAGCAATGGCGCTGAAGACGCCCTGACGATCACGCGTGCCGATCTGGTCCGTGGCGACACGCTTGCGGTGCTCGCCCGCCGCCTGGGCCTCGGGGAGTTTCTCAGACTTGGGAGTGGGGAACGTAAAAGCGGGGGACGGGATCGGACATCCATTATTGCCGATGCGCTGGAGGCGGTGATTGGTGCCATCAGTCTCGACGGCGGCCTGGCAGCGGCGAGAGCCTGTATCGAACACCTCTACGCCGATGAACTCACACGGCTCGATGATCGCCAGGTGAGTAAAGACGCGAAGACGCGCCTGCAGGAACGCCTGCAGGCTCAGGCCCTGGCCCTGCCGAGCTACGCGGTGGTGAGCGAAGAAGGAAGCGATCACGATCGCACCTTCACGGTTTCCTGCGCCGTGCCAGCGCTCGGTCTCACCGCGCTGGGTCGTGGCCGAAGTCGCCGTGCTGCAGAGAAGGCTGCGGCAGAAGCCCTCCTGGAACTCATGGAGAAAGAGGCATCATGACCGAACGCTGTGGCTACGTGGCGCTCATCGGCCGGCCCAACGTCGGCAAGTCGACGCTCCTGAATCATCTGTTGCGGCAGAAGCTCGCCATTACCTCCCGGAAGCCGCAGACCACGCGTCACATCATGCTCGGGGTGGATACGGAAGGCACCAATCAGGCCATCTACGTGGACACGCCGGGGATTCATGACCATGCAGATCGGGAGATGAACCGCATCATGGTGCGTTCGGCGACCAGCGTTCTCGACGACGTCGACCTCATTGTCATGGTCGTGGAACGGGAGCAGTGGACCGAAGAGGACGAGCTCGTGCTCGCGCATCTGCGCCGAAGCGGTGCGCGCGCGATCGCCGTGATCAACAAGGTCGATCAGCTCAAGCAGAAGGAAAAACTCCTGCCTGTGATCGAACGCCTGCACGAGCTTGGCGTCTTCGACGTGATCATTCCCATCTCCGCCCTGAAGCGCACGGGCCTCGATGCGCTCCGGGAAGAGGTATTCAGCCGTCTGCCCGAACATCCACACCTGTTTCCACCGGATCAGGTCACCGATCAGACCGAGAAATTCATCGTCTCGGAGATCATTCGCGAGAAACTCATGCGCCGACTCGGCGATGAGATACCGCACCGCACGGCCGTAGTCATCGAACACTACGATGAAGGCGAAAACCGGGTCGACATCGCTGCTGACATCTACGTTGAGCGGAGCGGACAGAAGCGCATCATCATCGGCAAAGGGGGAGAGAAGCTGAAGATGATCGGTCAGGAAGCACGCCAGGATATCGAGGCGCTGCTCGAGCGCCCGGTCATGCTCAAGCTCTGGATCAAGGTGCGTCCGGGATGGACGAACAGTTCTGCCGCGCTCAAACGGATGGGGTATGACTAGGGTTGCCGACGAACCCGGGATCGTTCTGCATACCCGTCCCTACCGTGAGAGCAGCCTGATCGTCTCCGCGCTGACGCTCGACCACGGACGGGTCAGCGTCGTCGCCAAGGGAGTTCGTGGCCGCCGCCGCGGCAGAGATCTGCAGCCCTTTGCGGAAGGACGGCTCGGCTGGACCGGCCGGACGAGTCTCGGCACTCTGACCGCTTTCGAGGTTTCGGAGCAGCACTGGTTCCAGGGAAATCGCCTGGCGAGCGCTTTTTATCTGGCGGAGCTCCTCACACGGTTGCTCGGTGAGCGCGAATCACATCCGCGCCTTTTTGCGGCCCTGCACTGGGCCCTGAGTACCCTGGATCAGGAACCGTCCCGAACCCTGCGGAGTTTCGAAAAAGTGCTGCTTGAAGAATTGGGGTATGGGTTGGATTTCAACACAGACCTCGAAGGACGAGCCATCGAAGATTCGGTCCTCTATGAGCTGTTTCCGGTTCAGGGGTTTGCGCCTGCGAAAGCTGGCGTGCGCGGTGCGCTGTTGAAAGGCATTGGCCAGGAACGCTTCGACGACCCGGCGGTCCGGCGAGCAGCGCGCACGCTTTTTGCTCAGGCTCTGACCCATCACCTTGGACCGAAGCCGCTGGAAAGTCGAAAACTGCTGGTCAGAGAACACTGATGGCACGCCGCCGCCTGCCGCAGGAACTCACCGTAACCATCGAGCGTCTGGACGACGATGGCTGCGGGCTGAGTGCCGTGGACGAACGACGCATACGGACTAAAAATGCCCTCGCCGATGAGGTGGCCGAAGTCCGGGTGCTACGGCGCAGAAAGGGGGAGTGGCTGGCTGAAGCACAGCAGATCGAAAACCCTTCGGTGGATCGCCGTGAACCTGCATGTCGCTACTTTCCGCGTTGCGGAGGCTGTGCCATGCAGCATCTCGCCTACGATGCGCAGCTGGCTTTGAAGGAGCGCGGACTCCTCGACGCCCTGTCAGCCGTGGGAGTGGAGCCGCTGCGTGTTCTGCCGCCCACCCGAGGGCCACGCTATCACTATCGGACCAAAGCCCGCTTCGGCGTTCGTCAGGTGGGCGGCCGGATCCTCGTCGGCTTTCGCGAGTCCTTCAGCAATCGCGTCGGGCGCATGGACCATTGTCTGACCCTGACCGAATCACTTGCCGAGCTCCTTGCGCCGCTGAAGGCGCTCATCGAGGGCCTGAGTGCACCGGATCGGATCCCGCAAGTAGAGGTGGCAGCCGGGGACCGGGACCAGGCACTGCTGTTCAGGCACCTCGATCCCCTGACGGCCGAAGACGAAAGCGCCATCAGCCGCTTTGCCACGCGCCATGGTGTCCGCTGTTTCAGCCAGAGCGGCGGCTACGACACGGTCCGCCCGATCGATGCCATGGCCGCAGCCAGCGACACGCTGAGCTACGCGAACCCCGATTTCGGTTTGAACTTCCGCTTCAAAGCCATGGACTTCACCCAGGTAAACCTCGCCATGAACCGCAAGCTCGTGCGGGCGGCCGTGCTCAATCTGCAGGCTGTCCCGGGTGCGCAGGTTCTCGATCTGTTCTGTGGTATCGGGAACTTCTCCCTGGCGCTGGCGGCCCAGGGCTATCGTGTTCGAGGCCTGGAAGCTGCCCCGGATGCCATCGAACGGGCGTGGCTCAATGCCCGTCTGAACAGGCTCGAGGAGAGGTGTGAGTTTGCCGTGCAGGATCTGTATCATCCCGACTGCCTGCATCTGGGAAGGGCAGATTACCTGTTGCTGGATCCACCGCGATCTGGAGCGGGTCCGAACCTTGGTGCCTGGCTCGACGGAAGTGGAGCCAGGCGCGTCGTCTACGTCAGTTGTTCGCCGGCTTCTTTTGCCAGCGATGCGCTGGTGCTCAAACAGGCAGGATTCGTACTGGAGCAGGTAGGTATCTACGACATGTTTCCACACACAGCGCATGTGGAGACGCTGGGGGTGTTTCAGAAGTCATGGTGAAGGCCGCTGAAAGCTTGCCGCTGCGCGACGGTCGCGTGGATACGGAAAGCTGGCTTGAGGACCTGGCATCGGAGCTCGGTGATGAGACCCGGCTGGTAGGCCTGGCCCTCGAGCTTGTTGCCGCGCTGCCGCAGCGGTCCGAAGAGTTTCTCGAGAAAGGCCTCGAGCTTGCTACGCTCGTACGGACCCTCAACATGGACGCGGCGTCCCTCGCTGCTGCGCTGCTCTATCGTCCCGTGCGCACGGGCGCGCTGAGCTACAGGACCATCGCCGATGGGGTGAATGAGGACGTCGCCGGGCTGGTACAGGCCGTGGCGCGCATGGCAGACACCAGTCTCCTGGAAATGTCCAACTCGCGCATGCAGACCAGTGAATCCCGGGATCAGGTGGAGAACATCAAGCGCATGCTCGTCTCCATGATCGACGATGCCCGGGTGGCGGTGCTGAAGCTCGCCGAACGCGTGGTTGCTTTGCGTGCTGCGAAAGCCAGCACAGAAGAACGGCGTCTGCGTATCGGCCAGGAAGCTCATCAGGTTTTTGCACCGCTCGCCAACCGCCTGGGTGTCTGGCAGCTGAAATGGGAGCTCGAGGACCTCGCCTTACGCTATCTGGCTCCGGACATCTACAAAACCATCGCCAGCCAGCTGGATGGCAGACGTGCCGAGCGGGAAGGAGAGATCGAAGAAATTGTGCGCACCATGGAGGCTCGACTTCAGGCACAGAAGATCGACGCGAACGTGTCCGGTCGCGCCAAGCATATCTTCTCGATCTGGCGGAAGATGCGTGCGAAGAGCGTGGGCCTCGATGAGGTTTACGACGTTCGCGCTATCCGGGTGCTCGTACCGGACATCGCCCAGTGTTATGCCGCGCTGGGCGTCATCCACACGGCCTGGCAGCACATCCCGAGCGAGTTCGACGATTACATTGCCGTGCCCAAGGAAAATGGTTATCGCTCCATCCACACTGCGGTGAGCTGGAGTGACGGCAAAACCCTGGAAGTACAGATCCGCACGCAGCAGATGCATGAGGAAGCCGAGCTCGGCGTCTGCGCCCACTGGGCCTACAAGGACGATGGCGGCGAGGATGACGTTTACGCCCGCAAGATGGATTGGATGCGACAGGTCGTCGAGTGGCAGGAAGAAGCCGAAGAGCACATTCGTCAGAATCAGATCGGCCTCGAACTCGGACACCGGATCCGTGAGGAACGGATTTTTGTGTATACGCCCAAGGGTCACGTCCTCGATCTGACGACGGGTGCGACGGCCCTGGATTTTGCCTATCGCGTGCACACGGAGGTTGGTCACCGCTGTCGGGGTGCGCGGGTGGACGGTCGGCTGGTGGCGCTCAATCAGCCGCTTGAGAGCGGTCAGCGGGTGGAGATCATCACCGCTGAAGAACCTGCACCGTCCCGTGCGTGGTTGTCTCAGCACCTCGAATGCATGCGCACAGCCCGGGCCCGGGAAAAAGTCGTCGACTGGTTCAAGGCGCGCAGCATCGAAGAGAATGTCGCGGCGGGGCGGCAGCTGATCGACGATACGCTGCTGCGGCTTGCGGAAGTGCCGCCCGGTGTCGATGCTCTCGATCAGGCTGCCCACGCACTGGCCTATGGCGATCGTGACGCGCTGTTCGAGGCCCTCGGCGTTGGTGACTGTCAGCTTCTGGATCTTCTTGCCCTGCTGTTTCCGCGAGACCGACTCGGCTTCGAGCCGCTCGAGCAGGCCCAGCTCAGTCTCCTCGATGACTCGCCACCGCCAGACGCCGCTTCCGGAGAAAGCTTCACCATTGAGCTCCACGCAGCCGACCGTGCCGGTCTGCTCATGGATGTCACGGCTTTTCTCGGTGAACACGGCATCACGCTGCTGTCGAACAGCGGCCGCGTGGTACCCGGCACGTCGGAAGCCGTCATTCTCATCGAGGTTGCTCTGCCGGGGCTGCTCGAACTGCACGCACTGATGGATTCGCTCGAACTGATCCCGGCCATCGATCGTGTCCGCCGGGTGGCGGAACGGTCCGCCTGAAGCGAATCGCCCACAGACCTTCAACACAGAAATCAGGAATCAAAGCTCATGAAAACCATACTGCTCGGACCACCAGGGGCGGGGAAAGGGACTCAGGCACAGTTTATCTGCGAGGCGTTCTCCATCCCGCAAATTTCTACCGGCGATATGCTCCGGGCAGCGGTAAAAGCCGGCTCTGAGCTGGGTAAACGCGTGAAAGCGGTTATGGACTCCGGCGCGCTCGTCAGCGATGAGATCATTATCGATCTGGTGAAGGAGAGGATCGTGCAGGACGACTGTGCGAACGGATTTCTGTTCGATGGATTCCCCCGCACGATCGTTCAGGCGGATGCGCTCGCGGCCGCCGGTGTGGAAGTGGAAGTTGTGCTTGAAATCACCGTGCCCGATGAAGAAATCATCAAACGCATGAGCGGTCGCCGGGTACATCCAGGCTCCGGTCGTACCTATCACGTCGAGTACAACCCGCCAAAGGTCGAAGGAAAAGACGACGAAACCGGTGAGGAGCTCATCCAGCGTGATGACGACAAAGAAGAAACGGTACGCGAGCGACTCACCGTTTATCGCGAACAGACCCAACCATTGATCGGTTATTACAGCGAACGTGCAGACGGTGACAAACTACGCTACGTAACTGTGAACGGTCTCGGAAAAGTCGAAGAAATACAGCAGGAGATCCTTGCAGCACTGCGAAACTAGTGGTGTTTTTTTATTTTGATTTGCATATCATTCGACCCGATTTTCGTTGCTTTACGTTTTCCTCCCAGAAACAAAAGCGTGGTTCGAAGATCTTTTCGACAAGCGGCCCGGCAAAAGACGATTTGAGTTCGGCAACCGGAAGCGAAGTAGAGTACGAAAAGCTTTCGATCGCTGAGTAAAGGCAAAGAGTCTGAAGCGGGTTCGTCAGGCAACCGACGGTACGTTTGCTGACATTCAGTTCACTGACAAGCCAGTCGGTCTAAGCGCACTTTAAGTGCGTCCGTGTCGGAACAAGCAAATCAACCTAGCCGAGGAGATTCTTCATGCCCAGAGCAACGAAGAAGAAAGCTGTAAGAAAAGCGCCAGCCCGTAAGAAGGCTGCTGCGAAGAGAAAGGCGCCGGCCAAGAAGAAGGCGCCCGCTAAGAAGAAGGCACCTGCCAAGAAAAAGGCTGCTGCCAAGAAGCGTCCAGCTGCTAAGAAGAAGGCAGCTGCGAAGAAGAAGACAGCCGCCAAGCGTAAGCCTGCTGCCAAGAAGAAAGCTGCCAAGAAAAAGGTAGCCAAAAAGAAAGTCGCCAAGAAGAAGGTGGCTAAGAAGAAGGTAGCCAAGAAAAAGGTAGCGAAGAAGAAGGTCGCCAAGAAGAAGACCGTCCGCAAAGCTGCCGCGAAGAAAAAAGCACCTGCCAAGAAAAAAGCAGCCGCGAAGAAAAAAGCGCCTGCCAAGAAGAAGGCTGCCAAGAAGACGGTAGCTAAGAAGAAGGTTGCTAAGCGGAAGACCGTCGCCAGACGTCCGGTAAAGAAAGGTACCGTGGCCCGGCGTCCTGCCAAGCGCCGCTGAGCGCCGGCTGGAACGGTCCTGAGAGTCCAGCCGGTGGCCTAAGCACCGGCTGATTCTCATCTGATCTCTACAGCGGGTGAGTGCCAGAGTGGCAGGGAACCCTGCGGCACAGGCACCAGCCCGACCGGAAGCCAGCGCCTCCCATCAGGCGCACGCTCTCACTCCCCCCGAAAAAACCGCCTTTGATCGTCAGTCGACGAGCTCCTTGAACGGTATGACTTCCACGGTGGTTCCGGCGCTCAGGTGTCCGTCCGCTTTGGCAATGCGAATCAGGCAGTTCGCGCCGCTGAACGTTGCCAGTCGATTGGAGCTCTGATCGCCGGATACCCTCACGCTGTAACCGTGCTCGCCGCTGCTGATGATCCCTCGCTGATACTCTTCCCGGCCCGGATTGTGCCGCACATCGTCTTCGAGTCGGGCAAGCAACGAGAACGGTTGAAGAGCTTCCGTGCCGGCCAGCGTCAGGAGCAGCGGTTGGGCGATGAGCAGGTAGGTGACGATGGTCGATACCGGATTGCCGGGTAAACCGAGAAACAACGCCTGGCCGGCTCGGCCGAAGGCGAGGGGTTTGCCGGGTTTCAGGTTCATCCGCCAGAGGGCGATATGGCCGAGCCGTTCGACGATCTCCTTCACATAGTCCGCGTCACCCACGGAGACGCCGCCGGATGTCAGCAACAGATCATGTTCGAGGGAGGCATTGCCCAGCGCCGCCTCCAGGGCATCGCGATCATCGGGAAGAATGCCCAGGTCTGTGATCTCCACGGGCAGCCTTGCCATGAGCGATCTCAAGGCCAGGCGGTTCGCGTCGTAGATCTGGCCGGCCTGGAGTGGTGCGCCCGGTTCCCGCAGCTCGTCGCCGGTTGAGAACAGAGCGATCCGGGGTTTGGCCAAGACACTCACGGATTCCACGCCCACGGCAGCGAGCCAGGCCACATCGAAGGCGTTCAGTCGCTGACCGGCTCTGGCCACCAGAGCGCCCATGGTGACGTCGTGGCCCTGCATCCGAATGTTAGCGCCTGCCGCTGGTCGCTCGTTGATTGTGAGCCTGTCGCCATTCCGGTCGCAGTTTTCCTGGATGACGACCGTATCCGCGCTGCCGGGAACGGCTGCACCGGTGGTGATGCGAACGCACTCTCCGGCCTTGAGCGCACCGGTGTAGGGATGGCCTGCGAGACTGGCGCCGACGATGTTCAGCGGCTCCCCGGCTGGCGCATGAGGTTCCGCGTAGGCATAGCCATCCATCGCCGAGCTCGGAAAGGGTGGCAGATCGACGGGTGAAGGCACGTCAGTGGCCAGAACCCTGCCGTTTGCAGAAGCGGTCGACGCCTGCTCGGTGCGGGCGACGGGTGCGGCTTCGCCGAGGATGCGGCGGCGAGCTTCCTGGAGATCTAAGGCTTGGATAACATACCTCGATGACGAATCTGCTGGCGATCGATAGTGCCGGAACGCACTGTTCCGTGGGTCTGGATATCGATGGTAACCGCTTCCTGCGCAGCGAGCATGTTGAGCGCCGCCACAACGAACGACTGCTGCCGCTACTCGACTCCGTGCTTCGCGAAGCGGACATCAGCCGCCGGGCGCTGCTCGATCGGCTTGATGCCATTGCCTTCGCCCGGGGCCCCGGCTCCTTCACCGGTGGCCGAATTGCGGCCGCCGCTGCCCAGGCCCTGGCGCTGGCCAGCGACCGCCCGATCCTTCGGGTGTCGTCCTCCGCCATGCTGGCGCGGACCTGTTTTGCGGCTCGCGAGATAGCCGGTGTATACACGAGTATCCGCTCCCGGCGGGATCTCTACTATCTGGCGGCTTATGAAAACGTTGAGGGTCTGCCGCAGCCGAAGCTTTCCGATCGACTCTATAGCGCGATGCCTGAGCATGGGGCCATGGCCGCGGATGGCGGATGGCCGCTGGTTGGGGAGCGTCCGGACTGGTGGCAGGGTGGCGACAACCTGCCGCTCATCGCCGGTCCCGGGGCGATGCTCGATCTTGCGGCGGTACTGTTCGAAGCAGGCGCCGCCGTCGACGCGGCCGAGGGGTTGCCCGAATATCTCGAAGGAGACGCGCCCTGGCGCAAGAGCAGCTGATCGACGTTCTCTGCGCAAAGGACGAGGCAGACGCTCTGCTGAGTCTGTTCGAGGGGGAGCAGGTCCGGTTGCTTCAGGAGCCACCGGCACAAGCGGCTTTCTACCTCGCCTATCGTCGCGGCGTCCTCGAGCTCCTGCGTCAGGGAGACGACGCCGGTCTTGCGGTCCATCGTCGCGATCTCGAGCGTCGTCTTGCCGGTGATTTCATGCTCGGCCGTGCCTGCGGTCTCAAACGTGGTGTCACTCTGTCGATCATCGATGCAACCGCGGGACTCGGCGTCGACGCCATGGCCCTTGCGCTCCGGGGCCAGCAACTCACGCTCATCGAGCGTCAGCCGCAGCTCTGGGCGCTGCTGGTTGACCTTCGGGCCCGTCTCGATCTCCCGGAGGTCAGGGTGCAGTGTGATGATCATCGCACCTTGCTCGAGGTGGCAGAGCGGGTCGACGTCATCTATTTCGATCCCATGTTCCCACAGAGGCGGAAAGGCGCGCTGCCGGGGAAAGCGATGCAGTACCTCGCCGCGCTCGTGGAGGGCGAAGGGGAATTCGATGCAGCCCTCATCGATCTCGCGCGCAGCCGGGTGCGACAGCGCGTGGTGCTCAAGCGCAGGGCCCGGGATCCAGCACTGGCATCCCCGGACTGGTCTATTCGGGGGCGATCAATACGCTACGACGTCTATCGCGGCGCGGGTGTCTGAGCGGGTTTCCGGCCTGCGAGCGCCGCCGCCGCGGCTCCCGGCTCACCCCTCCCTGAGAATGGCGTAGCGGAATTCCGCGTTGATGACCGCCTGGGCGGCTTTGAGGACTTCGTCGACGATGGGCGTGTGCCCCAGCGTCTCGTCGTCCCGGACGCTGACGACGCCGTCGGCGACCAGCTTGTCGATAAACAGATTGAAGAGCCGCTGATCGAAGAACTCCGGCGCGTTGATGCCGTAGATTCGGCTCATCTTCTGCGCAATCTTCTGACTGTCGGCCTCCAGTGCCTCGCGGGTTCTGGGCGTTTCCTTCGTGCTCGCCAGGAGGGCAATGACGATGTAGAGCCGCTCCAGCGTTGGTTGAATGAGACTCGCCAGCAACGCGAGGCGGTACTGGCTGGGCCGGCCGGCAGGCGGGGCACTGTAACCACCGGTGGGATGCAGCTCGAGCAGCTCCGCATCGAGCATGTGTTTCAGCCAGCGGTCCGTGGCCGTCGAGTCTTCGCGCAGACTCAGCTCCTCTGCAATATACGGGAAGACCGTCCGCACCATGGTGCTGAGCGCAAGCTTGTTCAATGGCCGGCGACGCTCCTGCAGGAGGCAGGCGATCAGTGCGGGCAGAGCCAGCGTGTGGGTCACATTATTGCGGTACCAGGTCATCAGCACCGCGTTGAAGGGGTCGTGGAAGAGCACGTCGCCGAAGGCCTGCCGCTCACGCTGAATCATTGCCAGCTGCTCTACATAGGCCACAACCTGGCGGCCGGAAAGCTCGGTCACGCTGTAGTCGTGGTGGGCGGCATCGGCGCGCAGCAGCGTCAGCAGACAGTCCACCTGATCCACGAGCTGTGCCTCGTCGATGGCGAAGCGGGGCGTGGACAAGGTCACCATGGCAACGAGATTGATCGGATTGATGGACGCTGCCTCGTTGACGCGTTGCAGGACCTCGCGGCCCAGCTCGTAAGGGCCCTGCTCGGGATGCGCGTCGAGCCAGCTGCCGAGCACGAGGGGCTCGCCGAAGTTCACGTCGACCTTGCCGAAGTCCTGACGAATGAGCTTGAGTCCCCGGAAGATGTCGCCGACGCTTTCCCCGCGCTTTTCGCTGCCCCGCAGTTCGTCCAGGTAGCTCGACGCCTCGATGAGCTTCTCGTAGCCGAAATACACGGGCACCAGAGCAAGCGGTCTGGGCACACCGCGTTCATGGCAGTCGAGGGTCATTTTCAGTAGCCCGAGCCTTGCGGGCAGAAGACGCCCGGTGCGCGATCTGCCGCCCTCTGGAAAGAACTCCACACAGTGACCGCGTCGATACACCTGGTAGAGGTACTCGGAAAACACGGCGCTGTAGATCGGATCGTCGCGGAAGCGGCGGCGCATGAAGAACGCGCCGCCCCGGCGGAGGATGGCGCCGACAACGGGCATGTTCAGGTTATCGCCGGCGGCAATATGCGGAATCATCAGGCCCCGATAGAAGAGCAGATAGGAAAGCAGCAGATAATCGATGTGGCTGCGATGCGACGGCACGTAGACGAGGGTGTGGGTTTCCGCGATACGCTGCAGGCGCTGTACACCGTGCACCTCAACGCCGTCGTAGATCTCCTGCCAGAACCAGGTCAGGAGCCGCGACAGAATGCGTATGGTCACCCAGGACATATTGGAGGCAATGCTGCGCACGGCTTTGGCTGCACGCCGCTCTGCCGTCTTCCTTTTCAGGTCTGAGCTGTCGATGGCCTGGCGGACGGCGCGGCTGCCGAGAATCTGCTCGGAGAGGGTGCGCTGGTGCGAGAAGTCGGGACCCAGTGTGGCGACCCGCTGATCACGCAGGCGCACGCGCAACAACCTTGCAGCACGGCGAACCGCCCGGTTCTCCTCCGTATGCGCAAGCTCCCGCAGTGGAATCGGTGTGCCGTAGCTGACGACGATGTGATGGCGGCTGAAGAAGAGGTTCGCCATCCGCTTCAGACGCGAGGTGACGGCCCAGTTCTCGCTCATGAGCGCACGCCAGATGGAGCCATCGCGTTGCGGTGCGCGCCCCCAGAAAACGGCAACCGGGAGCAGGGCGGCCTCGCAGTCCTCATCGCTGTTCTCGAGAATCCGGACCATGCGCTCTGAGTAGGTCTGCATGGTGTCGCGACGGAACCAGCCGCCGGCGGACCTGTTCAGAAAGAAGAAGCGTCGCGCTTCCTCGTGGCCTGAGATGCTGATGGCGTCCAGAGGGCTCGGCATCTCGAGCTGCTCCGTAACAAGATCGAGCACAACGAGGTCAGAGAGGGACCGGGAGTCCATGACGTAGATGAAGTTGTCACGACGTTCACCGGTCAGACCGTCTTCCGGGGTCGAAGGCAAGCCGTTTTCTTCCAGCTTGCCGACGAATCGGCTCCCGGGATCACCTGCGGCTTCTTCATTGGCGGCTTCCGCCTCGGCACCCGCCAGCTGCGGACGGGCAATGGCGCCGATGAACCAGCGGGCCAGAGCGTAGCCGAGCGCTTTCAGGCGGCGCATGGATTCAGCCGGTGGCTAGCAACCGGACCAGGAGAAGGGACGGGCGCTCACTTACGCCCGTCGAAGAGTTCGGAAGGATCGTTCGAGGGTGCGCCGGCGCCGGGAATGAGGATGTCCACCTCCCAGATTTCCTCGAATTTACGCTGCGTCTCGATGTCTGCACCGCTGGCATCCCTGATTACCGTAGGGCGCAGGAAGATTAGCAGATTGCGCTTGGTGTTGGATTTGGACTCGCTGCGGAAGAGCCAACCCAGGCCAGGGACACTGCCGAGGAAAGGAACTCTGGCATCGTTGACGGTGATGTCGTCCTGAATCAGGCCGCCGAGAATGATTGTCTGCCGGTCATCGGCCAGCACGGCGGTCTCAATGGTGCGCTTGGAAGTGACCACATCGGAGAAACCGGCATTACCAATCGGCGCTTCCGGGACGATGTTGGTGATTTCCTGAGAAACTTCCAGGCGCACGGTCTCGCCATCGTGCACGTGCGGCGTCACCGTCAACTGCAGCCCGACATCCTCACGCTGGATGGTGGTGAAGGGGTTCTGGGAGCCATCGCCGGTGGTCGAGAAGGAGCCGGTTCGGAAAGGGACCTCGTTACCGACGACAATTTTTGCTTCCTGGTTGTCCAGGGTAATGATGCTCGGCGTGGACAGCAGGTTGGCGTTCGAGTTCGTCTGCAGCGCCTGAATGGTGGCGGCGAAGGTCACGCCGTCCATGTCGACCTTGGCCACACCCAGGGTCGGATCGGTCAGCGAGAAGACGCCGGTCAGGAGATCGACGTTACCATCGTCATCAGTCGCTCCGCTGATGAGGCTCTGGATGGCACCGCTGAGAGGGCTCGTGAACAACGGCGTGCTCGACGTTTCGCTGCCGCCCTGATCGACGACGGCAAGATCAACGCCCAGATCGCGGGTGTCCGTCATGGAGACCTCGACCACGGCGGCTTCGATGAGCACCTGCGCCCGGCGCACGTCCAGCTTGCGGATGATCTCTTCGATCTCGGCGATGCGGTTGCGTTCGGCACGAACGACGATGGCGTTCAGGGACTCGTCCGCCTGGATTGAGGTTTCCTGCGCGCCTTCTTCTTCGGCGCTGTTGCCGATGATGCCGTTCAGTACTTCCGTGATCGTTGGTGCGTCGCCGTAGCTCAGATAGAAGACGCGGGTCGAACCGGCGTTCGTTGCCGGTTGATCCAGCTTCGCGATGATCTTCAACAGTTCAGCCACCGGGCGGGATTTGCCACGCACCACCAGGGTGTTGTTCCGCTCGTTGGCGACCAGGTTGATCTTCTGCGGACCCACGGCTCCCTGACCGATCTGATCGGGAGCGACCCGCTCGAGCATGGCGACGACGGTACCCACCCAGGTGTGATCGAGCTGAACCAGCACGATTTCGTCCTCGTCGGCGACGTCGATCTCTTCGATGATCGTCATGAGTCGGCGGATGTTGTTGGCGTGGTCGCTGACGATGACGATGTTGGGCTCGGCGACGGCGGCGAGATGTCCGTACTGGGCCATGAGCGGCCGGAGAATCTTAACAAGCTCGGCGGAATCGACGTTCTGTGCGGCGATGACCCGGGTCACGAGTTCTTCCGGCGCAATTTCCCCCAGCGCACCGTCCGGCCCCGGCGTCTGCTTGCCTTGCGCGTTCGGCGTGATGCGAATGACGTTGCCGGAGGGCATAGCGATGAAGTTGTGTACCCGGAGCACGGACAGGAACAGCGCATACACGGCGTCCTGGTCCATGGAAGTGCTGGAGATTACCGTGACGTTGCCCTTTACCCGCGGATCGACGACGAAGGTCTTACCGGTGATTGCGGCCACCTGCGCGACGAACTCTTTCAGATCCGCATTCTTGATGTTGATCTTCCAGGTCTGGTCGTCAGCGCTTTGCGCGAGGGCCAGAGGCGCTGCGAAGGTGCCTGCGAGCAGGGTGATGACGACCGTCAGCACCCGCAGGCGCTTGAACCTCGAGAGTCTGTTCATTGCTTAAGTGAGGCGGTGACGAAAAACCGCCGAGTTCCCCGCTGTACTTCGATCCGGGCAGAGCCCTGGGCCAGGATGTTATCAAGCTGGCGCCGATCCTGTTGAATGTTGCCTACCGGCTGGCCGTTAACGGACAGCACCACGTCGCCGGGCTGCAGGCCGGTCTGACTCAGGTAGGGTGATCGCGTCGCCGAATCATCCAGGCGGTAGCCCTGAGCGCTGCCGTCGGCCACCGGAGTGATGCCGATATCCTTCAAGGCGCCTTCCGGGTCGCTCTCGATGCGGTCGCGATAGTTGCTGACGAGCTCCCGCGGCGTCTCTGCCGGCGCAGAGGCTGGCGGTGGTGTGCGTTGCGCCGAAGGCGTTGGGGCTTGCGCCCGGGGCGGTTCGGCCAGCAGCTGATTGCTCGCCACCTGCGGGAAGCGCAGAGTTTCCCGGGCGCCGGCACGGCGCAGCACGATATGTTCCGGATGGACTTCGATGAGTTTCGCGTTTCCCGGCAGCGTTGCGCCCACGAGATAGGTTTCTCCACCCTTGCCCTTCTGTGCAACGATCGCCGCCGAAGCCTCCGGCTCTTCGGCGACGAAGACGCCGAGGAGTTCTAGGGGCAGGCGGGTTTCCACGGCCGGCAAGCCGCTGTCCACCTCGGCGCCACTGGCGTCGGCTTCACCGAAGAGGTTGCGCGACAGGATGGCGTTGATGCTGACGGTAGGACGCCGATCGGGTGCTTTGATGGCGGGTTGGGGACCTGCCTGCTCAGTGTCTCCTGCTGGTGGTGCCAGAAAGAACAGCACCGTATTGGCGAGCGTGAAGGCGATGCCGCCGATGACGATCCATCGGGTCGGCTCCACCAGTTTTGCGCCCAGCTCGCTCAGTCCCACATTCTTTTCCTGCTGTCCCTGCACTCTGACGTCGAGGCCGGGGCAATCGCTCACGAGTCCTGCTTCTAGACTCTCAGTTTTCGACCCTTCACGCTACTTACGTTCGTCCCGTAAGTTGTTGAAATTTTGAAAGATCCACAGCCCACAGTCAGACCATGATCTTAAAAAACTTGCTCCTCTACCTCCAGCACTACGGCGTGATCCGGGTCACCTCCTGGCCAAGGCTGTCCGAGAAGTCGGGTCAGGTACTTGGTCACACCAATTTTGGCAAATCCGTCGGCTTTCAGTTCCGCGGTCAGGAGCGGCGTTGCCTCGCCTTCTGCGAAAGCGACCGCCTCCGCACCGGGACCGAGCTCGGCTCGCATGGGAGGCAGGGCGGAGGAATGCATTTTTCCTGACAGGCGATAGCTGACCGGTCCGCCGTCCCAGCTGAGCCGTCCGTCCAGCTGCTCCGGCAATGGTCCGGTGCCGGAGAGAGTCGTGGTTAGGTGGTCGATCGTGAAGGTTCCAGCGAGATTGATGTAATAGGGCGCCAGCCACCGGTTGACGAACGCGGCGCCAACGCTGCCGTTCAAGGCCGCTTCGGAACCGGTAAATCCCGTGGAAGCCTCGCCTTCGAGGCTGAGTTCGCTGCCTGACAATCCGAGATCATAGCCAACGCGACCTTGCAGAAATGTGACAGGTTGGATTTGCCAGTCGAGGCGGCCGATGGCCACACCTTCGACGAGCAGATCCCCGGCGCCCTGCCAGAGCGTGCCATCGAGATTCACGAGCTGCGCCGGTGCCTGGGTGGGGAGTGCCGTGGTGATCAGCGAAGCCGGTGCCCGGGCGACGATCACCACCAGGAAAATGAGCACCCCGAGGACGATCGCCTTACCCACGGTGGTTCTGCACCGTGCTTCGCGAGCTCATGAACAGAGCAGCCGCGTCAGGATCCCTTCATAGATGCGGGCGAGGCGACTGAGATCGGCAATCGCGACGTGCTCGTCGATGGAGTGAATCGTTGCGTTGACGGGACCGAGCTCGACGATCTCCGTCCCCAGCCTGGCAATGAAGCGGCCGTCGGAGGTGCCGCCACCGGTCGAGGCTTCCGGCCGAAAGCCCTGCTCGGCCTCGATGCTGTTGCTGACCAGATCGATGAAAGCATCGCTGGCGGTCTGAAAAGGGTTACCGGAGAGGGCCCATTCGACCGGATCTTGAACGCCGTGCTCGGCGAGGATGGCCGCGGCTTTTTCCTCGAGGCCGGAGGCGGTCTGTTCCGTGGAGAAGCGGAAGTTGAACAGCACGTCCAGCGTGCCGGGGATGACGTTCGTCGCGCCCGTGCCGGCGTTGATGTTCGAAATCTGAAAGCTGGTCGGCGGAAAGGCAGCGTTGCCGTTGTCCCAATGCGTTTCCGTGAGGGCCTTGAGCCCTGCAAGGGCTTTATGGATCGGATTGTCGGCCTGATCGGGATAAGCAACGTGCCCCTGTGCGCCGGCGACCTGCAGCCGGCCGTTCAGGGAGCCGCGGCGCCCGATACGGATCACGTCGCCCAGGCGCCTGGAAGACGAGGGTTCGCCGACGATGCAGTGGGTCGGGATGATGCCTTCAGCTTCGAGCCAGTCGACGACGCGGACCGTGCCGTCGATGGCCACGCCTTCCTCGTCACTGGTGATCAGATAGGCGATGCTGCCGGCGTGTTCCGGGTAACGCTCGATGAAGGCGCCGGTTGCCTTAATCATGGCTGCCAGGCTGCCTTTCATATCGGCCGCGCCGCGGCCATAGAGCAGGCCGTCGGCGACCGTCGGGGTAAACGGGGGTGAACGCCAGGCGTCCGCCGGACCGCTGGGCACCACGTCCGTGTGGCCCGCGAAGACGATCATCGGTTCAGCGGCGTTCCCGCCGCTGTGCCCGCGAACGGCCCAGAGATTGTCGACGTCTCCGAAGGGCAGCGAGGTGACCCTGAAGCCCTGGTCCTCGAGGAGTTCGGCCATGAGCGCCTGACAGCCGGCATCGTCCGGTGTGACGCTCTCCCGCTCGATGAGTCTGGCGGTAAGGCCCGCGACAGTCTGGGCGTCCGCCGCGGTGTCGGCAGCGTTCACGGTCAGTTGTGCGCGTGCAGCGCCTCGTTAAGGGCGATGGCTTTGCGGTTCGTTCGGCACTCGATGCGCCCGTTGCTGCTGTTCTGGATAAACAGCAGGTCCGATGCGCCCGCCAGTTCCCGGGCCTTCACCATCTGCAGCTCGTTGCCATCTTCATCGAGGACGACAACCGGCGTGCCCGCGGTGATGTAGACCCCGGCCGCAATGGTGCAGCGGTCGCCGAGGGGAATGCCGGTGCCCCCGTTGGCACCGATGAGACAGTGTTCGCCAACGCTGATGACGATTTCGCCACCGCCGGAGAGGGTGCCCATGGTGCTCGAGGAGCCGCCGAGGTCGCTGTGTGCGCCCACGGTAACGCCCTGGCTGATCCGGCCTTCGATCATGCCCGGGCCCAGCGCGCCGGCGTTGAAGTTGATCTGACCCTCGTGCATGACCGTCGTGCCTTCACCGAGATAGGCACCGAGGCGGACGCGGCTCGCATCGGCAATGCGCACGCCCGCCGGAATCACGTAGTTGGTCATGCGCGGAAACTTGTCCACGGAGTAAACGTCCAGGGGCCGACCGGCGGCACGGGCTGAAGCCAGCGCGGCGTCGATCTCGCCGATGGCGACAGGCCCATCGCTGGTCCAGGCGACGTTCGGCAGGTGTGCAAAGATGTTGTCCAGATTCTGACTGTTCGGCAGCGCCAGCCGATGCGAGAGCAGGTGCAGCTTCAGATAAGCCTCGGCCACCGAACCGATGGGACCGTCCTCGTCGAGTCGCACAACGGTCAGGGGGCGGTTGCCGTCGAGGAGCGGCTTGACCGGATCCAGCGCCGGGTCGGCGGCGGCGTCGAGGAACGCTGCCACGGTCGAGGCATCGGCGCTGGCCGTGCCCGTCTCGAAGTGCGCCTCGATGGCGGCTGCCGTGCCGCCGGTGACGGTTTTCAGAGGCGCCGGGAAATAACAGTCGAGGGGGGCGCCCGCCGCGTCCGTGGCGGAAACGCCTATGCCGAAGGCGTAAATCTCACTCATCTTGATTCCAATGGCCCATGAGGGCGAAGGGTTTCTGAAGGGCCGCTACGCTACCACATTCTCTGCCGCCCAGCGTGTCAACCGTCGCGCCGCGTCGAGGCAGTCCTCGAGCGGGGCCACCCAGGCGACGCGGACGTAGCCGGCGCCGGGGTTCAGCCCATGAGCCGTCCTGCTGAGGAAACTGCCCGGCAGCACCGTGATGTGTTCGTCGCGAAAGAGCCCCAGGGTGAAGGCGGTGTCGTCCCCACGGACGTCGAGCCAGTGGTAGAAGCCGCCTTCCGGCGCGGTGAAGTCGAAGGTCGAGCTGAGGATCGGCGTCAGAGCCGTGAATTTCTCCCGGTACAGGGCGCGGTTTGCCAGCACGTGAGCTTCGTCGGCCCAGGCGAGCTCGCTCGCCCTCTGCACGTGAGCGCCGAGGGCGCAGCCCTCGTAGGTCCGGTATTGAAAGTAATCGGCGAGGATTTGTCGATCACCGGCGACGAAGCCCGAGCGCAGCCCGGGCAGATTCGAGCGCTTGGACAGGCTGTGGAAAACCACGCAGCGTGCGAAGTCGGTGCGACCGGCGGCAGCGGCAACTTCCAGCAGCCCTGGCGGTGGTGTCGCTTCGTCCGGATAAAGCTCTGAGTAGCACTCGTCGGCCGCGATCACGAAGTCGTGGCGATCGGCCTGCTCGATGAGCCAGAGCAGGGTCCCCCGGTCGAGACAGCGTCCCGTCGGATTCCCCGGCGAGCAGAGATAGAGCAGCTCACAGCGCGCCCAGATGCGCTCAGGAATGCTCCGGTAGTCCGGGAGAAAATCGCTCGCCGCCGTGCAGTTAACAAAATAAGGGCTCGCACCCGCCAGCAGCACCGCGCCTTCATAGATCTGGTAGAAGGGATTCGGCAGGATGCCGATCGCATCGGTTTTGCGGCCGCAGACAGCCTGGGCAAAGGAGAACAGGGCTTCCCGCGTGCCGGCAACGGGAAGCACCTCGGTGGCAGGGTCGACGGTCGCCCGGAAGCGGTGGCCGATCCATCGGCCGATCTGTTCCCGGAGCGTCTCCGCCCCTCGCGTCGCTGGATAGGTGGCGAGATCGGCGGTCAGCGCGTCCGGATCAGTCAGCGCGGCAACGACAAAGTCCGGCGGTGGGTGTTTGGGTTCACCGATGGACAGCGCAACGGGCGCATGGGCGGGGTTGCCGGTCGTGCCGGCTTTCAGCGCGTTCATGCGTTCGAAGGGATAAGCCTCGAGCTCGCCGAGACGTGGATTCATCGACGCTCCCTCATGAGAAGTCCTGGGCAATCTGTGCCTCGAGGCCCTGGCGCAAGGCATTGGCCAGCAGGTAGGCGCGTTCTTCCGTCGTGCTGCCTTCCGGCGCGTTCGCGTCGTGAATCGTGAACACGTCCTCGACCCGCTCCCCGAGGGTGGCAATGCGAGCGCCGACCAGGTCGACGCCGAGTTCCGCGAAGAGGAGCCCGATGCCGGCCAGGAGGCCCGGTCGGTCGGCGGCGATCACCGTCAGTTCGTAGGTGCGTGGGCCGCCGCGCGGGGTCAGGGTCACTTCCGTCGGCGTTGGCAGCTGTTTCAACTGCCGTGACAGGCGTCTTCGTGCAGGACTCAGGCTGAGCTGCGGGTCTTCGAGAATGCCCGTGAGCTTGCTGATCAGCGAGTCCCGCTGACTCTTGCCGCGCCCTGGCGCGCGCCCCTCTTCATCAAGCACGATGAACGAGTTCAGACACCAGCCGTTCTCCGCCGTATGAATGTTGGCGTCGTGCACGGACAGACCCAGCTGTGACAGCGCGCTGACGGTATTGGCGAAGAGACGCTCCCGGTCGCGGGTGTAGATACACAGTTCCGTTGCACCTTCTTCTGACACCTGGCCGCGCCGTTCCAGTACCAGGACCAGTGGCCCGTTGCCTTCGTGGGCGGCGATGGCGGCGGTCACGTCCGCGGCCTGACGGGCCGTATGCCGGAGGAAGAAGTCGTCACCGGCAACGGTCCAGATGGCTTCCACCTCGGCCGCAGTCAGACCGCGACTGACGAGCTTTTCCAGGGCGCTTTCACGCACGGCATTGATGCTCGCCTGGCGGTCCATGGGAGACTCGAGTCCCCTGCGCAGGGCTTTCCGCGTTTCCCCATAAAGCTGCCTGAGCAAGGTCGCCCGCCAGTTGTTCCAGAGCGTCGGGTTAGTGGCATTGATGTCCGCCACGGTCAGGGCGTAGAGGTAGTCCAGGCGGCGCTCAGACTTCACCTCGGTCGCGAATTCGTGAATCACGTCCGGATCGTAAATGTCCTGACGCTGGGCCACGCTCGACATGAGCAGATGCTGGCGTACGAGCCAGTCGACGAGCTCCGTATCATCTTCCGTGAGGCCGTGACGCCGACAGAAGGCAATGGCGTCGACGGCACCGAGCTCCGAGTGGTCGCCGCCCCGGCCTTTGCCGATGTCGTGATAGAGACCGGCGATGTAGAGGAGCTCCACCTTCGGCAGGTTGCGGACACAGTGGCAGGCGACCGGGAAGTGTTCCTCGCTCGAGCGGTAGTGGAAGCGGCGCATGTTGCGGATCACCATCATGGTGTGCGCGTCGACCGTATAAATGTGGAAGAGGTCGTGCTGCATCTGACCGACGATGGCACCGAATTCCGGCAGGTACCTGCCCAGGATTCCATAGCGGCGCATGCGCGTGAGCTGCGAGACGAGGGTGTAGGGCGCTTTCAGCAGGTCCATGAACAGTTTGGTGTTCTCGGGCGCCTGACGGAAATCGTCGTCGATGAGATGCAGATGATCGCGCACCGCTCGAATCGTATCGGCCCGCACACCGGAGATGTCGCGCCGATTGGCCATGATCACGAACATCTCGAGGAGCGCGCTCGGTGTCTGTTCGAACACGTTCGCAGCCGTGATCTCCATGTAGTTGTTGCGGATCTGAAAGCGCTCGTTGATGGGCTCGATGACGGGCTTCTCGCGACTGCGCAGGATCGATTCGTCGAAGTACTGCAGCACGATGTCGTTGACTTCCCGCAGTGCGAGCACGTGCTGATAGTAGAGCTTCATGAAGCGCTCTACGCCCAGTCGCGCGTCTGTATCGGCAAAGCCCAGGCGTTCGGCGAGCCCTCGCTGGTACTCGAAGGTGAGCCGGTCTTCTTTCCGGCCGGCGAGCAGATGCAGACCGAAGCGGACCCACCAGAGGAAGCGCCGGCCGTCTTCGAGCCAGAGCCGTTCCTGACCGGTCAGGGCGCCCAGTTCTTCGAGGTCTTTGGCTTCGCTGGTGCCGAACTGACGCTGAAACACCCACTGGGCCGTCTGTAGATCGCGAAGCCCTCCCGGTGACGCCTTCAGGTTGGGTTCGAGACCGTACTCGACGTTGTCGTACTGGGCGTGCCGCGCATCCTGTTCGTTGCGCTTGGCCCGGAAGAACTTGTCCGATGGCCAGAGGCGTTTCGATGCCATGATGCGATCGAGCTTTTTTACGATCCGTTCCGGACCGATCAGCAGGCGCCGCTCGTACATCGCGGTGGCGATGGTGATGTCGCGGTTGGCTTCCGCTTTGCAGTCGGCGAGGCGGCGGACGCTGTGGCCGATATCCAGATTCAGGTCGTAGAGCAGGTGCAGAAACTGGCGGACCTCATCGCGCCAGACCGTCGGTCGACGGGCGATGATCAGCAGATCGACGTCTGAGTGCGGAAACTGTTCACCCCGGCCATATCCACCGACGGCGTAAAGGGCCATTTCCCGATTGGCTTTTTCCGGAATCGAATGGGCCCAGATCTCGCGCAGCAGCTCGTCGATGAACGCCGTGCGCTCGGCGATGAGGTCCTCGACGTTGTGCCGTGCCCAGTAGCGGTCGGCGAGTGTGGCGTCGTGTTCGGCGAGGCGCGATCGGAGCGATTCCACGAAGGCCCCGGGACCGCTGCCGTAACGTTCCTTGCTCTCGCTCGCGCTGGCTGAGTCTGCGTTCTCGTCAACGTCCGTCAAGCCGGGTTGGACTCCGCCGTCAGGGCCGGCGCCTCCCAGGGAAAGACTTCTTCCGCCCTGCGGGTGAGTACCTCGGCACCGGTGCTGGTCACCAGCAGCGTGTGTTCCCACTGTGCGGACAGCTTGTGATCCTTGGTCACCACCGTCCATTGATCGGGGAGAATCTTCACGTGCCGCTTCCCGGCATTGATCATCGGCTCGATCGTGAAGGTCATGCCTTCCTCCAGCACCATGCCGGTATTCGGACGGCCGTAGTGCACGACCTGCGGCTCGTCGTGAAAACGGCGGCCGATGCCGTGTCCGCAAAACTCCCGAACCACGCTGAAGTTGTTGGCTTCGGCGTGGCTTTGAATCGCATGGCCGATGTCGCCAAGGCGCGCGCCGGCCCGGACCGCCTCGATGCCTCTGTAGAGGCACTCCTGAGTCACGCGGACGAGGCGCTCGGCAAGCACGGAGGGTTTACCGGCGAAAAACATCTTCGAGGTGTCGCCGTGGAAGCCGTCTTTGATGACCGTGACGTCGATGTTCACGGCATCGCCGTTTTTCAGGGTCTTTTTCGGCGACGGAATGCCGTGACAGACGACGTGATTGACCGAGGTGCAGATGGACTTCGGGAAAGGTGGGGTGCCGGCGCCATTGGTGTAGTTCAGGGGCGCGGGAATGCAGTCGAGCTCTTCGACGATCATCCGGTGACACAGCTCGTCGAGATGCTCCGTCGTCACACCGGGGCGGACGTGCTCACCGATCATCTCCAGCACGCTCGCGGCCAGGCGTCCGGCTTCGCGCATTTTTGCGATTTCGTCTTCGCTCTCGAGGCGGGCGACCATAGGGACTCTCTTTCCTGATTTGACGTCGGTTCTGCGGCGGCCGGACACACAGTACGTTCACGGGAAGCGCTGCCGGGTGCATGCCTGGCGCTTAGCGCGGGGCTGTGTTGCCGAGGTGCGGATTATGGTATAAAGCGCGCCGCTTTGGGACAACGGCCCCCATCTTCAGGGGCGTTCCCGGCGATAAAACAACGGTGATCTCCCTGAGATCCCACTAAAAATCTGCACATCACCCGACACATGCTTCCGGGTGCCGGCGTGTTGGCAAAGCCAACACGAAGCGGATTTCGCGGCCACGGGCCGCAAAATCCGCAGAGCTTTCGGTCCGTACTGGACTGCAGACGCTCAGCTGAGCAATCAGCGCTGGTTAGAAGCATGGGGGTGGTGCGAGAAGCAACCCGGAGACAATTCGATGGAAATCAGCATGCGTGACATGTTGGCCGCTGGCGTGCACTTCGGCCATCAGACCCGTTTCTGGAATCCCAAGATGGCCCCGTTCATCTTCGGATCCCGCAATAAAATTCACATCATCAACCTCGAGAAGACGGTCCCTGCCTTCAACGAGGCTCTGACCGAGCTGCGCAACCTCGCCAGCCGGAAACACAAAATCCTGTTCGTCGGCACCAAGCGGGCCGCGGCAAAGGTCATCAAGGAGCAGGCGAGCCGCGTCGGCATGCCCTATGTCGACCAGCGCTGGCTCGGCGGCATGCTCACGAACTACAAGACCATCCGCCAGTCCATCAAGCGTCTGCAGGAGCTCGAAACCCAGTCCACGGACGGGACCTTCGAGATGCTGACCAAGCGTGAGGCGCTGCAGAAGTCGCGGCTCATGGAGAAGCTCGAGCGGAGCCTTGGCGGTATCAAGGACATGGGCGGCCTGCCGGATGCGATCTTCGTGGTCGACGTGATGCACGAGCACATTGCCGTATCCGAAGCGAACAAACTCGGCATTCCCGTCTTCGGGGTTGTCGATACGAACAGTGACCCGGAAGGCATCGACTACATCATTCCCGGCAACGACGACGCCATTCGTGCCATCCGCCTTTATATAACGGCCGTGGCCGATGCCATTGCCGAAGGCCAGTCGACGGCGGCCGGCGAGGTGCGGGCAGACGAGTTCGTCGAGGTAACTGAGGAAGCCGAGGTCCCGGCTGCACCGGAACCGGTTGCGGCAGCACCAGCGGCCGCAGAAGCGACGGCGGAAGTGGCTGAAGCCCCCGCGGCTGCCGCAGAAGCACCGGCTCCCGAAGCCGGCGATGAAGGCAAGAAGGAGTAAGCAATGGCAATCACTGCTGCAATGGTCAAGGAGCTCCGCGAGCGCACGGGCCTTGGCATGATGGATTGCAAGAAGGCGCTTACGGAAGCCGATGGTGACATGGAAGCGGCTATCGAAGCGCTGCGTAAGTCGAGCGCCCTGAAGGCCGCTAAAAAGTCCGGGCGCACGACCGCGGACGGCCTGCTCGGCATCAAAGTGGCGGACGATGGCAAGCGCGGCACGGTGGTAGAAGTGAACATCGAGACCGACTTCGCGGCGAAGAACGAGAAGTTCATCGCCTTCGTCGATGAGGTCCTCGACGCCTGCTTCGAAGCCGGCAGCGACGATATCGGCGCCGTGATGGCCGGCGAACTCGACGCCAGGCGCGAAGCGCTGGTCCAGGAGATCGGAGAAAACATCACCGCCCGACGCTGCGCGAGCTTCTCGACCGCCGATGGCTATATCACCAGCTACAAGCACGTCGACAACCGCAAAGCCGTGCTCGTCGAACTCGATAAGGAAGACGACGAACTCGGCCGCGACCTCGCCATGCACATCACGGCCATCAATCCCATGGTCGTCACCTCCGCCGAGGTTCCCGAGGACGTGCTTGCCAAGGAGCGTGAGATCTACAGTTCCCAGGCGGCGGAAAGCGGTAAGCCGGCCGACATTGTCGAGAAGATGGTGGAAGGTCGGGTGCGTAAGTTCCTCGCCGAAGTGAGCCTCGTCGATCAGCCCTTCGTCAAAGACGGCAATGTCAAAATCAGCGCT
The DNA here is from genome assembly GCA_965230005.1 of Pseudomonadales bacterium. Lineage (GTDB taxonomy): Bacteria > Pseudomonadota > Gammaproteobacteria > Pseudomonadales > Azotimanducaceae > SZUA-309. Next base: position 1,316,244 of record OZ245934.1, on the reverse strand, counting down.
CTGCTGAAGGACAAAGGCAATGCCTGTCGGCGTTTCGTCCGCTTCGAAGTCGGTGAAGGCATCGAAGTTGAAGCCGAGGACTTTGCCGCCGAGGTCGCCAAGCAGATTAAGGACACCGACGGCGACAGCGACGGCTCGGAGTAGGCCGCGTTGCGTCGCGTTCTGCTGAAGCTCTCCGGAGAAGCCCTGGCAGACGACGGCGCCGACGGCGGCTTCGGCATCAGCCCGGCGATTCTCGACGCGCTCGCGGAGGAGATGGCCGGGCTGCTCAAGGCCGGCGGTGAACTGGCCGTTGTCCTTGGTGGCGGCAACCTGTTCCGCGGGGCCGCCCTCCAGGCAGCCGGTATGGATCGGGTGACCGGCGACCATATGGGTATGCTGGCGACGATCATGAATGGTCTCGCCTTCAAAGATCTGCTCAAGCGCCGCGGGGTACCGGCGGCGCTGTTCTCGGCGCTGGATGTGCCCGGTGTGGCCCCTCGCTACTCCCGTGACGCCGCGGTCGCCAGCCTGGAAGCGGGGCAGGTGACCATCTTCGTCGCCGGCACCGGAAACCCATTCTTTACCACCGATACCGCTGCCTGTCTGCGTGCCATTGAGGTGGGTGCGGATGCCGTGCTGAAAGCCACCAAGGTGGATGGTGTCTACACGGCCGATCCCTTCAAAGATCCGACTGCAACACGTTATGAGACGCTCACCTACGACGCCACGCTGGAAGCGCAACTGGGTGTGATGGACCTCACAGCGATCTGTCTCTGTCGCGATCATGATATGCCGGTGGTGGTCTTTGACATGCATACAAAAGGTGCATTGACCGCGATCATCAACGGTGACAAGGTTGGCACCCGAATCGTGGCGGGCTGAACGGATCGGCCCCCTCGAGACGCCCCGCATACCGGGCCGGAGCACCGGCCATAGCGCTAGGGAAGCCGCAGGACAGGCCTCGAAACAATGATCGAAGAAATCAAACAGGATGCGGACGAGCGCATGGGCAAGTCCCTGGAAGTGCTCGGCTCGAATTTCGCCCGCATCCGAACCGGCCGCGCCAACCCGAGCCTGCTCGACGGCATCGAAGTCGAGTATTACGGCAATCCCACACCCCTGAATCAGGTCGCTTCCATCACCGTTGAGGATGCGCGCACGCTGGCCATCTCCCCCTGGGAGAAAAACCTCATTCCTGATCTCGAGAAGGCGCTCCTGAAGAGCGATCTCGGCATCACGCCGGCATCCACGAGCGAACTCATCCGGGTGCCGCTACCGGCCCTGACGGAAGAGAACCGCAGGGATCTGGCCCGTCAGGCCAAGCAGGAGGCGGAAAACGCCCGCATCGCCATCCGCAATATCCGGCGGGACGCCATTGCCGATATCCGCGAGCTGGTCAAAGAAAAGGAAGTGGCCGAGGACGAAGCTCGGCGCGGCGAAGAAGATATTCAGAAGCTCACCGATCGGCGCGTTGCGGAAGTCGACGAGGCGCTCGCGTCTAAAGAATCGGATCTCATGGAGGTCTGAGGCGGTCATGGCGGAAGTCAGTGTCAGCGTTGCGAGTGAGCTGGACGGCAGAAGTCGCGCCGCCTCCTGTCTCGACGTTGACGGTACGACCAACGGCGCGCCGAAACACGTCGCCATCATCATGGATGGCAATCATCGCTGGGCAAAGGCTCGCAGGCTCCCCGGGGCTGCCGGACACCGCGCCGGCGCCAGACGCGTGCGACCGGTCGCCGAGGCCTGCGCCGATCTCGGCGTGCAGTGCCTGACGCTGTTTGCCTTCTCCACGGAGAACTGGGGGCGACCGCGTCGGGAAGTGAGCCTGCTCATGGATCTCATGCGCAACGTCCTGCAGAACGACATCGACGAGCTCAACGAGCGCGAGGTGCAGCTTCGGATCGTCGGCGATCGGAGCCGCTTCGATGAGGATCTGCAGGCGCTCATGAACGACGCCGAGGCAAACACGGCTGCGAACGAACGTATGCAGCTGAACATCGCTGCCAACTTCGGTGGCCGCTGGGATATCACCGAAGCTGCCCGCTCGCTCGCCCGGGAAGTTGCGGCGGGTACCCTGGATCCGGAGACCATCGACGAAGCGACCTTCGCCCGGCATCTGTCTCTCGGCGATCTCGCGCCCCCGGATCTCTGCATTCGCACGGGCGGCGACCACAGGATCAGCAATTTCCTGCTCTGGGATCTTGCCTACACGGAACTGTATTTCACGGACGCCTTCTGGCCGGACTTCGACGAAAGTTGCCTGAAGGACGCCTTCTCCCTCTTCGACGAGCGCCAGCGCCGCTTCGGCCGGCGCAGCTGAGCCATGCTCAAAGCCCGGGTGATCACGGGGCTGGCGTTGGCCGTCACGGCGCTCGTGGCCATCTATCTGCTCACCCCCTGGCAGTTCGCGCTGTTCTTCTGGTTTGTTGGCGCCGTAGGTGCTTATGAATATGCGGGCCTCGCCGGTATGGAAGCCCGTCTGCCTCGCTTCGCTTACGCAGGCGTCTACTCGCTGCTGGTCCTCGCGACGGTTTACGAACCTTCACTGAAACTGTCCGGACTGCTGATCGGGGCCGCGGTCTGGGTGGGTGCGCTGCTCGCCGTCGTCAGTTATCCGGCGAGCGGCAGCTGGATGCGGCCCTGGGTTCGGGGCCTGGTGGGACTGTTCATCTGCTGGGCAGCCTGGATTGCGCTGGTGGTCATCCACGGCGCCCCGGGCGGCTCCAACTGGTTGCTCTGGATGGTTCTCGTAGTGGCCTTCGCCGATATTGGCGCATATTTCAGCGGCCGCCAGTTCGGCCGCCGCAAGCTCGCTGCTGAGGTCAGCCCGGGCAAAACCTGGGAAGGATTCTGGGGCGGAATGCTGACCTCCAGCGTCATCTGCGGCGGCATCCTGGTGGCCATGGGACGTTTCAACAGCGGTTGGATCCTGATCATGGTGCTGCTGGTTTCGGTGTCGGTGCTCGGCGACCTGTTCGAAAGCGTTCTGAAGCGGGAGCGGGGGGTCAAGGACTCCGGCGTCATCCTGCCGGGACACGGCGGCGCCCTGGATCGGATCGACTCTGCTGTGGCCGTCTTACCCTATTTCGCCCTGATCCTGGTCTTCGCGGGTTTGTCTGACTGAGCCTCACATTGGCCGGGCTGCAGGTCTTCAGTTCCGGTATCATGGCGCTCCATTACTCGACGGCGTGCGGCTGAGGGGCCGCTCCATTAATTTATGTTAATGGAACGCCGGGCGGATCTGGCGTATCAAAGCTACGGAGTCTCAGGAGTCGAGCCCTGAAGCGATTACCGGCGCTGACCCACTGAAACCGGCGCTGGCTGCCACCGACGGAGAGCTGATGGATTTTCTCGTATACCCGCTGGCCCTGATCGTCATGCTCGGGGTGCTCATTACCTTCCACGAGCTGGGCCACTTCGTTGTAGCGCGGCGCTCGGGCGTGCGGGTTCTGCGTTTTTCCGTGGGTTTCGGGCGCCCGCTCTGGTCCAGGGTGGACCGCCATGGCACGGAGTGGGCGATCGCCGCCATTCCCCTCGGCGGCTATGTGCGCATGCTCGGTGAGCAGGAGCCCGGGGAAGTGCCTCTCGCTGTGCCTCTGCAGCCGGGAGATAAGGACTATTCGGAGCTCTCCGTGTCCTGGCGACTGGCCATATCGGCCGCGGGTCCCGCAGCCAACTTCCTGCTCGCGATGCTCATCTACTGGGCGCTGTTCATTGTCGGCACCCCCGCCGTGGCTCCGCTCCTCGGCGATGTGGATCCCGATTCCCCGCTCGGCCAGGCCGGACTCAGCCGTTACTCGGAAGTGCTGTCCGTCGACGGCGTGCGCACCCAGGACTGGCAGCAGGTCAATCTCGCACTCGCCGATCGTATGGGTGAGAGCGGCGAGATCGTCATCGAAGCAAGACAGCCCGGAGCCGAAGCGGAACGCTTTGCGATCCCCATCGTCAACTGGCACCAGGGGGCGAAAGATCCGAATCTGCTCGGATCCCTCGGCTTCAAAGCGGCGGCGCCTGCCCTCGTCGGCGAGGTACTGCCGGGCGGTGCCGGCGAGCGCTACGGCCTCGAGCCTTTCGATCTCATTACCGCCGTCGACGACACGCCCATCGAATCCTGGAGCGACTGGGTGGTTGCCATTCAAAGCGCGCCGGAGGCGAACCTCGACGTGAGCCTGTTGCGGCAGGGCCGCCCCATGACGCTCGGGATCGTGCCGGACCGGCGCGAGCTCGAAACCGGCGAGATCATCGGCTACCTCAGCGTGGCGCCACACTATTACGAAGAAAGCTATGGCGTGTTCGAGGCTTTGCCGCGAGCCGTCGTCGAAACCTGGGACAAGACGGTTTTCACCCTCGGTGTGCTCAAGAAGATGATCGTGGGTGCCGTTTCCGTGGAGAACCTCTCCGGGCCGATCATGATCGCCAAGGTGGCCGGTGACTCTGCGGCCGCCGGCTGGCAGTACTTCATTACCCTTGCGGCGCTGCTGTCGATCTCTCTCGGTGTGCTGAACCTGCTGCCGATCCCCATTCTCGACGGCGGGCACATCATGTTCTGTCTGGCAGAACTCCTGCGCGGTCGCCCCGTGTCGGAAAAAGCACAGATTCTCGCGACCCAGGTCGGCCTCGTCCTCGTAGGCGGTCTCATGGTCATCGCGCTCTATAACGACCTGACCAGGCTTTTATGAACCGTCTGACGACCCTGTTATGTGGCTCCCTGCTGCTGGTGGCCATGCTTCCCCTGAACTCTGTCCGGGCCCAATCCTTCGTGGTGGAGGACATCCGCCTCCAGGGTCTGCAGCGCGTATCGGCCGGTACCGTCTTCAACCAGCTGCCGGTACAGGTTGGCGACGTTCTGGATCCCGTGGCCGTCCGCCAGCTGATCAGGGCGCTGTTCCGTTCCGGCTTCTTCGACGATATCCGCATGGCCCGGGATGGCGGCGTGCTCGTCGTGACCGTGGCAGAACGGCCGGCCATCGAAAGTATCGAGATCGACGGCAACAAGGCAATTCCCACAGAGGCGCTCCTCGATGGCCTCGGGCAGCAGGGCCTGAGGGAAGGGGAAATTTTCAAGCAGGCAACGCTCGAACGGGTCGGTCTCGAACTCGAGCGTCAGTACGTTGCACAGGGCCGCTATGGTGCCTCTATCGATACGAACGTCGAGGAGCTGCCGAGGAATCGCGTTGCCATCAGCATCGACGTCGAAGAAGGCAAAACCTCCGGCATCCGCCATATCAATGTCGTCGGTGCCACAGTCTACGACGAGGCCGAGCTGCTCGAGAATCTCGAGCTCAAACATCCGAGTCTGCTTTCCTTTTACAAGAACGACGACAAGTACTCCCGGGAGAAGCTGGCCGGCGATCTCGAAAAACTCGAGGCGTACTACAAGGACCGCGGCTACGTGGAGTTCTCGATTACCTCCACGCAGGTGAGCATCACACCGAAACGCGATCAGGTGTACATCACCGTGAACGTGGAAGAGGGCGACAAGTTCACGGTGAACGAGGTCAACCTCATCGGCGAGCTGAACGATGTCCGTAAGGAGGACCTCGAGCGCCTGCTCATCGTCTCCTCAGGCCAGACATTTTCGCAGGCCCGGGTGACCGCGACGGAAGAACGGCTCACGACGGCCCTGGGCAACTCCGGCTACACCTTCGCCTCCGCCTCGGGTGTGCCCCGGGTCAACGATGACGGCACCGTGGACGTGGAGTTTTTCGTCGACGCCGGCAAACGGGCCTATGTGCGTCGCATTTCCTTCGGCGGCAACAAGGTGACGCAGGACGAAGTGATGCGCCGCGAGATGCGGCAGATGGAAGGCGGCTGGGCGTCTACAGCACAGATTGAGCTGTCCAAGGTGCGCCTCGAACGTCTCGGCTACTTCAAAGGGGTAAACGTCGAAACACCGGAGGTGGCTGGTACGGACGATCAGGTCGACGTGGAGTTCGTTGTCGAAGAACAACCTTCCGGCAGCATCTCCGCCACGCTCGGCTACGCCCAGGGCTGGGGGCTGACCCTTGGTGCCAACTACTCGGAAAACAACGTGCTCGGCACCGGCAACAGCCTGACGATCGGCGCTTCCTACTCCGAGTTCCAGAAGGCGCTGAACTTCAACTACTTCAATCCGTACTTCACCCTCGACGGGATCAGTCGTGGCTTCAACCTCTTCGTTCGGAATCTGGACTACGATGCGCGGAATATCGCCAGCTTCTCGACGGACGCAGTCGGTGGCGGTATCAACTTCGGCTTCCCGATTGGTGAAACGCAGCGCATCAACTTCGGTGGTCTCATCGAGTACACGGACATCACCGAAGGGCAGTTTCCGGCCCAGGAAATCAGCGCTTATCTCGACGAGAACGGCAACGAATCGCTCAACTTCAAGCTGAACCTGTCCTGGCGGTCCTCGACGCTGAACCGGGGCGTTTTCCCGACCCGGGGCCGCTCGCAGAACCTGGCGGCGGAGATAGCCATCCCCGGCAGCGATCTGCAGTTCTACAAGATCGTCTATGACGGGCAGGTCTACTTTCCGATCACGCGCTCCTGGACGCTGCGGCTGCGCACGGAGGTCGGCTTCGGCGATGGCTACGGGTCCACGGAACTCATTCCCTTCTTCGAACACTTTTATTCCGGCGGCTTCGGCTCGGTCCGGGGTTTCCGGAACTCAACGCTCGGCCCGCGGACGACGCCGCCGACGGAAGACGCCAACGGCAATCCCATTCCCCCGGGCTTCTTCCGACCTGAAGGCGACCCCTACGGCGGTAACCTCCTGGCAGAAGCGAGCGCGGAAATCATCTTCCCCATGCCCTTCATCAAAGACGGTCGGCAGTTTCGTCCGGTGCTGTTTTTTGATGCCGGTAACGTCTTCCAGACGAAGTGCTTTGATTTCAGCGTGAACTGCTTCGGCTTCGAGCCCGATGAAATCAAGTACGCCACCGGTGTTTCCCTCACCTGGCTGGCTGGCCTCGGTCCCATGACCTTCAGCTACGCCTTCGTTTTCAACGACTCCGAGATCGATCGGGTCGAGCAGTTCCAGTTTGAGCTAGGGCGCACATTCTGAGGTAGAATGCGCGCCGCCAAGTGCCCCGGGCCGCCTTCAGATGTCGCTCGGAGCCATTTACAAGGAGACTCGTGTGTATAAGAAGTTGACGATCTGGTCCCTGTGGACCCTGCTGTTTGCGGCCGGGACTGCAGCTGCCGAATTGAAGATCGCGGTGCTGGATACCCAGCGGGCGCTCGTGGAGAGCGAAGAGGCGCAGGCGCTCCTGGCGCAGGCCCAGGAAGAACTCCAGGCTGAGCAGAACCAGCTTCAGGCCCTCAACGACGAAATCGTCGGCCTGAACGAAAGGCTGCAGACCGACGGAGAGGTCATGAGCGCAGCGGAGCAGCGCCGGCTGCAGAAGGAAATCGAAGACAAGCAGATCGATCTGCAGTTCCTCGGTAACAAGCTGCAGAAAGAAGTGAACGATCGCCGTCAGGAACTGCTGCAGCAGATGGTGCCGAAGATCGACGTCGTACTGAAGGACCTCATCGAGCTGGAAGGATACGACCTCATCATGGAGCGTAGTCAGCTGCGCTACGTGAACTCCAAGCACGACATCACCCGCCGGGTGACCGAGAAGCTCAACGAGAAACAGTAAGCTTCCATGGCCATCCAGCACGGTTCGTTTGCCTTAGGCGAGCTGGCTCGACTGGTCGATGGCACGGTCCGGGGAGATCCGGACCGCGTCATCAACGGTATAGGCAGTCTGGAAGGGGCGGCTGACGATCAGCTCAGCCATCTTTCGAGTGCCGGTTACCGACCTCTGCTCGAAAGCACTCAGGCTGCTGCCGTCATCCTTGCCGAAGAAGACCTCGATCGATGGCCAGGCGACGCCATCGTCGTTGCCAATCCCTACCTGGCCTTTGCAAAGATATCGCAGCAGTTCGAGCGCAAAGCGGCGCTCCCGGAGGGGATTGCTCCCGGGGCCCACGTCGATCCCAGCGCCCGGATCGACCCGACCGCGGCCGTGGCTGCCGGTGCCTCGGTGGGTGCACGCACGGTGATCGGCCCTCGGGTGCGTGTGCACGCAAACGCCGTCATCGGTGAAGACTGTGAGCTCGCCGAGGATGTGGAGCTGATGGCCAATGCGGTGCTTTACGGCAACGTTCGGCTCGGCCCTCGAACCATCGTGCACAGTGGCGCCGTCATTGGCGCCGACGGCTTTGGCTTTACCCCGGACGAGCAGGGGAGGCTGGTGGCCATTGCACAGCTCGGCGGTGTGCGTATTGGTGCTGATGTGAGTGTTGGCGCCTCCACGACCATCGACTGCGGCGCTCTCGACGATACGATCGTCGAGGAAGGAGTGAAGATCGACAACCTCTGTCAGATCGGGCACAACGCCGTTATCGGGGCGCACACGATCATCTGTGGCTGCGTCGGCATCGTTGGCAGTACGCGCATCGGCCGTCACGTGGTGCTCGCGGGGGGTGCCGGTGTCGGTGGTGACAAGCCGATCACCATCTGCGATCAGGCCGTCATCAGCGCATGCACGCTCATCACCCAGGACATTACGGAACCTGGCATTTACTCAGGGGCGGTGTTACATAGTCCGACCAGGCAGTGGAAGCGCAACGCACTCCGGATGCTCAAACTCGATGAGCTGTTCCGGCGTGTAGCCCGCCTCGAATCGAGTCTTGCCGACAGGGAGCCGAACTGACATCCAGACCCGTTCTGGTCCCCGTCCTGTGACGCTCGACCCGCGCCAGTATCTGCTGCCAACACCGGAAACAAAACGGCACACATGAAAGACATCAACGAACTCTTCGACTTCCTTCCGCACCGTTATCCCTTCCTGCTGGTCGACCGGGTGACAGATCTCACCCCCGGGGAGACGATCAGAGGCTACAAGAACGTCACAATCAACGAGCAGTTTTTCAACGGTCATTTCCCCGGGCATCCGATCATGCCCGGCGTGCTGATCATCGAGGCAATGGCTCAGCTCTCCGGTGTGCTCGCTTTCGAGACCAAGAACATCAGACCTTCTGACGGTGTCACCTACTATCTCGCCGGAACAGACAAGAGCCGCTTCAAACGTCCGGTGGTTCCCGGGGACCAGCTTGTCATGGAAAGCCGCATACTCGCGGAGAAGCGCGGGCTCATGAAATTCGATTGCCAGGCCTTTGTCGATGAGGAGCTGTCCTGCACCTCTGAGATCATCTGCATGCAGCGGAAGCTCTAGGCGCCAGCCGTGACCATTCAGACCGGCATCGATCCGAGAGCCATCGTCGATCCGACGGCCAGAATCGGCGACAACGTGCAGATCGGACCCTGGAGCATCATCGGTGCCGATGTGGAAATTGGCGACGACTGCGTGATCGCTTCCCACGTCGTGCTGAAAGGGCCGACGAAGCTCGGCCGGCGCAACCGCATCTATCAGTTCTCGACGATCGGTGAAGACACGCCGGCGCTCGCCTACGGTGGTGAGGCGACGGAACTGGTCGTCGGGGACGACAACGTTTTCCGGGAAGGGGTCACCATTCATCGCGGCATGGTTCAGGATCAGGGTCAGACCGTCATCGGTAACCGCTGTCTGCTCATGGCCTATGTGCATGTCGGCCACGACTGCGTGCTCGGCGACGATGTGATCATGGCGAACAACTCGGCGGTCTCCGGCCATTGCAACGTCGGCGACCATGCCAATTTCGGTGGCTACGCGGGGGTGCCTCAGTACCGGAACATTGGCGCTTACTCCCACGTCTCGGGCATGAGCCTCGTGCTGAAAGACGTGCCGGCGTACATGACGGTCATGGGGAATCCTGCCAACGCCATCGGTCTGAATGTCGAAGGCATGCGTCGCCGGGGTTACAGCGACGCACAGATGCGGGCCCTGAAAGAAGCTCATCGGATCGTCTACCGGTCCGGGCATACCATCGAAGCCGCCTGCGAGGCCCTCGGCGACCTGGCCGAAGCTCATCCGGAAGTGGCGCTCTTCAGAGCCTCCATTCAGGATTCACAGTGGGGCATCGTCCGGCCCCGGCGACAGGCCGGCAGCACCGACGGCTGACCATGCGCTTCGGCATCCTCGCCGGCGAAGCCTCCGGTGACCGCCTCGGTGCGGGGCTCATGCGTGCTATCTCCCGGCGCTACCCGGACGCTCAGTTTGTCGGCATCGGTGGCCCGCTCATGGAAGCAGAGGGGCTCGAGGGTCTGGTGCCCATGGAGCGGCTGGCCATGAACGGCATCAAGGAACCCGTGCTCCGCCTGCCGGAGCTGGTCCGCATCCTCCGCCTGCTGCTGCGCACCTATCGCGAACGGCCGCCAGATGCGTTCATCGGCGTCGATTTCAACGTCTTCAACCTGCTCCTGGAACGGCTGCTGAAACGGCGCGGGGTACCGACGGCGCACTACGTCAGTCCCTCCGTCTACGCCTGGCGGCGGGGCAGGGTGAAGCGCATAGCCCGCTCCACGGAACTGCTGCTCACTCTGTATCCCTTCGAGCCTGCCTTTTACTCGGAATCCAGCGTCGAAGCCGTTTTCGTCGGCCATCCGCTGGCGGATGAAATAGCACCGGACGATGGTGGCGCCGCCCATCAGCACGCGGCGCGGATCGAGCTGGGCCTGCCGGAGGCAGGACCGGTGCTCGCCGTGCTGCCTGGCAGCCGGCTCTCGGAGATTCGACTCCTCGGCGCCGATTTTTTTGCGGCCTGCGCGCTCTTGCACGAGCAACGGCCGGAGGTTGCCTTCGTTGTGCCCTGCCTGCGTCCGGAAATTGCCAATGCCGTCGCAGAGCTCGTCAGCACCCACCCGAAGCTGCCCGTCACTGCCTATGCCGGCAATGCCCGGCAGGCTCTCACGGCCTGTGACGTTGCTCTCGTCAAATCCGGCACCAGTACCCTGGAAGCCATGCTCCTGCATCGGCCCATGGTCGTGAGCTACCGCCTCGGTGAACTCACCTATCAGCTGGTGAGCCGCCTGCTCCGTACCCCTTACGTCGCTCTGCCGAACATCCTTCATGGCGGGCCCCTCGTCCCGGAACTCCTGCAGCATGAGGCGACGCCGAGCGCATTGGCGGAAAATCTGCTCGCACTGCTGGACAAGGATGCCGGGGACGCCGAATACTTGTCGCACTTCGAACGGCTGCACGACACCCTCCGCCAGGGGGCGGATGATCGGGCGGCAGAAGCGGTGCTCGGCTGGTTGGCGGAGCGTCGTTGAGGGTTGCACGAACGACCCCGGATCGGACCCTGACGTGCCAACTGCGGCTTAACCGTGCGCGATAACTGTGCTTCATAACGTTGCTCGATAATCTCCTGCTCTTCGACGATCTGCCCGCACCCCAGCTTGCTGCCGGGGTGGATGAGGTGGGCCGCGGGCCGCTGGCCGGTCCCGTGGTGGCTGCGGCCGTGATCCTGAACGGGGAGGGCCCCGCCGGTCTCGACGACTCGAAAAAACTGTCAGCCGGCCGACGCAGTCTTCTGGCGGAGGCGATCCGGGAAGCGGCATTGGTCTTCGCCCTGGGGCGCGCAGAAGTGTCTGAAATTGACGAGTTGAATATCCTCCGGGCTTCTCATCTGGCCATGGAGCGCGCGGTCGCGCGTCTGCGGCGGCGTCCGGAGGTGGTGTTCGTGGACGGCAATCTGTTACCCAGTCTGCCCATGCCCGCGGTGGCCTTGGTGAAAGGAGATGGGCGGATTCGGGAGATCAGTGCCGCATCCATCGTCGCCAAAGTTGCCCGCGACGACGAAATGGTGCGCCTCGACGCGCGCTATCCCGGCTATGGTTTCGCCCGCCACAAGGGCTACGGCACGGCGGAGCATCTACGGGCCCTCGATGCGCTCGGACCGTCCCCCATTCACCGCCGCTCCTTTGCGCCGGTACGGAAGGCGCTGCGCGGGCAGGTCCCCGGTCCGGCAGAGCGTTCGGAGGCGCTGGCATGGTAGCGCCGGCTTTCGTGCACCTGCGGGTACACAGTGAGTTCTCCCTCGCTGACAGCATCATCAAGGTCAAACCCCTGACCAGCGCCGTCGCCGGGGCAGGCATGGGCGCCGTGGCGCTCACGGATCGGGCTAACCTGTTCGGGCTCATCAAGTTCTATGGCGCCGCGCTGAACGAGGGCGTGAAACCGCTCATCGGCATCGACGTTCGCTATGCGGGCCCCCTCGAGTCTCAGGGTGTGCCGGAAGTCTGCCGCATCGGCCTCCTGGCCATGAACCAGACCGGTTATCTGAATCTTCTGAAGCTGGTCTCCACGGCCTATACCGGCGAGGGGGCGCACGGTCTCATGACCCGGGAGGCCATCTTCGCGCATGGCGAGGGCCTCCTGGTGCTGGATGGGGCCCGGGAAGGTGAGGTCGGTCGGGCCCTGCTGAAGGGAGACGATGAGCTCGCCCGGCAGCTTGCCGCCGAGTGGGCGGGTGCCTTTCCGGGTCGATTCTATCTCGAGCTCACCCGCACCCAGCGTGCGGACGAGCAGCGGCATATTGCGCTGACGGTGCCGTTGGCCAGCGAGCTGGATCTGCCGGTGGTGGCCACCAACGATGTCTGCTTTCTTTCGGCCGACGATTTCGAGGCGCACGAAACCCGGGTCTGCATTGCGGATGGTCGGGTGCTCGATGATCCGCGCCGGGAGCGACGTTACAGCGCCGAGCAGTACCTCAAGACGCCGGCTGAAATGGCCGAGCTCTTTGCCGATCTGCCGGAAGCGGTCGCCAACAGCGTCGAGATCGCCCGGCGCTGCAACGTGCAGATCCGTCTCGGCGAGTATTTCCTGCCGAACTATCCCGTCCCGGAAGGCGTCACCCTTGAGCAGTTCCTCGAACAGTGCGCCCGGGAAGGGCTCAAGCGCCGGCTCACGGCTCTAGAGGGCCACGGGGAACTCGAGCATCCCATTGCCGAGTACGAAGCCCGGCTCGACTACGAGCTCGGCGTGATCAACCAGATGGGCTTCCCCGGGTACTTTCTCATCGTCATGGAGTTCATCGGCTGGGCCAAGGCCAACGACATCCCCGTCGGTCCCGGACGGGGTTCCGGGGCGGGAAGCCTCGTCGCCTACGCCCTCGAGATCACAGACCTCGACCCGCTCCGCTACGACCTGCTCTTCGAACGCTTCCTGAACCCGGAGCGGGTATCGATGCCGGACTTCGACATCGACTTCTGCATGGAGGGCCGCGACAAGGTCATCAATCACGTCTCGGAACGCTACGGTCAGGAGGCCGTCAGTCAGATCATCACCTTCGGGACCATGGCGGCCAAGGCCGTGGTCCGCGACGTTGCCCGGGTCCAGGGCAAACCCTATGGCCTCGCCGACAAGCTCTCGAAGCTCATTCCCTTCGAAGTGGGGATGACGCTGAACAAGGCTGTCGATGAGTCTGCCGAGTTGCGTGAATTCATCGCCGCCAACGACGAGGTCGGTGAGATCATGGACATGGCCTATGTCCTCGAAGGCATCGTCCGGGGCGTCGGCAAACATGCCGGTGGCGTGGTCATCGCGCCGTCGGCGCTGACGGACTTCGTGCCGCTATACGCGGACGATCAGAGCGGTGGCCTGGTCTCTCAGTACGACAAGGACGACGTCGAGTCTGCGGGCCTCGTGAAGTTCGATTTCCTCGGTCTGAAAACCCTCACGATCATCGACTGGGCGGTGAAGGCCATCAATGCGGTGCGCGAAGTCGAAGGCGAGGCGCTCCTCGACATCGACCGGATCCCGCTGGACGATCCGGAGACTTTCATGCTCCTGCAGTCCGCGGAAACCACCGCCATCTTCCAGCTCGAATCGCGTGGCATGAAGGACCTCATCAAACGCCTCAAGCCGGACAGTATCGACGACATCATCGCCCTCGTGGCGCTCTTCCGACCGGGACCGCTGCAGTCCGGCGCCGTCGACGACTATATCGATCGCAAGCACGGCCGTGCCCCCGTCGACATCCCGCACCCGAGCACGGCAGCCGCCCTGAAGGGCACCTACGGCGTCATGCTCTATCAGGAACAGGTGATGCAGATCGCCCAGGACATGGCGGGCTTCAGTCTCGGTGGGGCTGACCTGCTGCGCCGCGCCATGGGTAAAAAGAAGCCCGAGGAAATGGCCAAGGTGCGCGAGCAGTTCGTGCAGGGCGCGCAGGAGCGGCTCGTCGAGCAGAAGATCATCGACGACATCTTCGATGACATGGAGAAGTTCTCCGGTTACGCCTTCAACAAATCCCACTCGGCTACCTACGCCATCGTCTCGTTCCAGACCGCCTGGCTGAAGTGCCACTATCCGGCCGAATTCATGGCCGCGACGCTCTCTGCGGACATGCAGAACACGGACAAAGTCGTCACCCTGGTCGACGAGGTGCGGCGTATGGGCGTCAAACTCAAACCCCCGAGCGTCAATGCCAGCGAGTTCCGCTTCACGGCCCGGGACGGTGGTGTGCTCTACGGTCTCGGCGCCGTCCGTGGGGTGGGCGAGGGTCCCGTGGCTGCGCTGATCGAAAGTCGCAATGCCGGCGGCCCCTTCGAATCGCTCGTCGACTTCTGCCAGCGCGTGGATGGGCGCAAGGCCAACAAACGCGTCCTCGAAGCATTGATCCGCTCAGGCGCCATGGACGAATTCGGTCAAGCGGAGGAGTCCATCGATGTCATCCGGGCCCGACTGCTGGCCGAGCTTCCGGATGCCATGCAGGGTGCGGAGCAGCTTCTACAGAACGCGGCGGCGGGCATGACCGATCTCTTCGGCGGTGTCGCCGAGGAAGCCAGCAGCCGCCCGCGGGCCGTCACGCCCCTGGAAGAGCGCGAGCGTCTCGAATTCGAAAAGGAGTCGCTCGGTCTTTATCTCACCGGTCATCCCATCGAAGCCTATCTCGGAGAGATTCAGCAGTTCTGCAGTGCCCGGCTGGCGCGGTTGAAGGCCGAGCGCCGCAAGCAGTACGTCGCTGGACTGGTCGTTGGCCATCGCAACATGAAGAGTCGTCGCGGTGGCTCCATCGCCTTCCTGACCATGGATGATCGCAGCGGCCGCCTGGAAGCCGTGCTTTATCCGGACAAGTACGAAGCCGCCCAGCAGAAGATCACCAAGGATGCGGTGCTGATTCTCGAAGGCGAAGTGCAGGAAGACGACTACACGGGCTCCCTGAAAATGGAGGTGGAGACGGTGCTGACGATCGAGGAAGCACGCCGACGCTTCTCGCGGGGGGTGACCATCGACCTTGGCTGCCACAGCGTGACCACCGACGTTGTCGACCGGCTGCGATCCAGCCTCGAGCCCCATCGCCACGACAATGCCGGATGCCCCGTGGCCGTGGTGTGCCAGAGTGAACGGGACGATGGCCTCACAGCCCGCGGCAAAGTGCTGCTCGGGCCGAGCTGGCGCGTGAATCCCAGCGACGATCTGCTCAAGCTCCTGCGCCGGGAGTTTGGTGAGGAGCACGTGTCCCTCAACTATCCGGCGGCCGGGGCTGGCTGAATGGATCCGGTGCAGAGCGCCTGCGAGGCCTTACTCGACAGGTGCTCCGGGTCCGTCGTTGTCGGGCTGAGCGGTGGCCTCGACTCGACGGTGCTGCTCCATGGACTCGCCGGGGCGGCCTCTGGTGAACGGCTGCGAGCCATTCACGTCAATCATCACATCCACCCGGACAGCGATCGCTGGGCCGAGCACTGCGCGGGACTCGCTGCGGCGCTCGGCGTGCCGCTGGTGACCGTCGACCGGCACGTGCTCGCTGGTTCGAATCTCGAAGCCCGGGCCAGAGCCGCCCGTTATGCGGCTTATGCTGAGGAACTCGGCGACGGTGAAGTGCTCGTTCTTGCCCATCACGCCGATGATCGGCTGGAGACGCGACTGCTACACCTGCTCCAGGGCCGCGGCCTTTATGGCATTCCCCGGGATCGGACCTTTGCGGACGGTCGCCTGCTGCGGCCGCTCCTCGACCTGCCGCGCAGCAGCATCGAGGCTTATGCAGAAAGCCGGGGCCTGCACTGGCTCGAAGACCCCGGCAATGCGGATTTCGCCCTCGATCGAAATTTCCTCCGGCACCAGGTGGTGCCGGCGCTGAAGGCGCGTTTCGCCAGGCTCGATGCGCGCCTCGGGCGCATCGAGGACCATCAGGCCGGCCTCGCCGAGGCCCTCGAGGCGAGCCTCGGTCTCGAGCGCGATCCACTGCCGCTTACCGTGCTTCACGGCCTCAGCAAGAGAGCCCGGCGTGCGGTACTGCGGCGCTGGTTGACCTTGAAAGTACCGGCGGCCGGGGTGAGTGATGCGGCGCTCGAGGAATACCTCGTGCAACTCGAGGCCGCCAACGACCGGCAACCGGCCCTTGCCGTTGGTACCCGCAGCTTGCGCCGTTTCCGGCAGGCTCTTTATCTCGTGCCGGCCGCACCGGACCTCGATCCCGTTTATGCCTGCGAGATCCCGGGGTGCCTGCGGCTGCCCCACGGCGATCTGCTGCTCAGCAACCCGGCACCAGGGATGGCTGCGAAAGCAACGGCGGCCACCGGGGAAGCGGGGCGCCGGGCGGCTGCCGGCACGGGTACAGGGCCAGACGCTGACTCCGGCAGTGCAGCGGCCCTCGCCGCGCAGAGCCTCGTTCTCTTCCCGCCGCTGTCGGTGACCTTCGTGAGCCGGCTCCAGGCGCCACCGCGACTCGAGGTCGGCACCCGCGCCGCACCCTTTCGACGCGATCTCAAAGCCATCTTCGCGGAAGCGGGGATCCCACCCTGGGAGCGGGGTGTCTGGCCGCTGGTTGTGGACAGGCAGGGGCTGGCTGCCGTCGCCGGGCTTGCCGAGCGCCGACCGGAGGTGGCGGATGATGTGCAGGACACCGGCCGCGTGAGCGTCGTCCTCGAGTGGCGGCGCAAGGTGCCGGATGAAACAATCTGAGGCCGCGACCCTCGTTCCGAGTCCGTGACCCCGGAGGTTCGCGGGCAAGCCTCCCGAACAAGCAGACAGGGTCCGTTGCGTTGAGTCGGCGGCCCCCTTTTGCTATCTTGTCCTCCCATCTTGCGCACGCGCTATTCCCACCCCAAAGGCGTGCGTCACTTGGCAAGATGGCGTTTTTCGGCAAATGACCCGATATATTTTTGTAACAGGTGGTGTCGTTTCCTCTCTCGGAAAAGGCGTCATCACCTCCTCCCTTGCTGCCGTGCTGGAAGCCCGGCAGCTCAAGGTCAACATTCTGAAAATGGATCCCTACATCAATGTGGATCCCGGGACCATGAGTCCCTTTCAGCATGGCGAAGTCTTCGTCACCGTCGACGGTGCGGAGACGGATCTCGACCTTGGCAACTACGAGCGCTATTCCAGCGCGATCATGACCAAGAACAACAACTTCACCACCGGGCAGATCTACGAAGAAGTCATCCGCCGGGAACGGCGCGGTGACTATCTCGGCGCTACGGTGCAAGTGATTCCGCACATCACCGATGAGATCAAGCGGCGCATCAAAGCCGCCGGTGAAGGCCACGACGTGCTGATCGTCGAGACCGGTGGCACGGTCGGCGACATCGAGTCGCAGCCGTTTCTCGAAGCCATCCGGCAGCTGCGCCTGGAAGAGGGCAGTGCATCGGCGGTGATCATTCACCTCGTGCTGCTGCCCTATGTGCCTTCCGCCGGAGAGCTGAAGACCAAACCTACCCAGCACTCGGTCAAAGAGCTCCGCAGCATCGGCCTGCAGCCGGACATTCTCGTCTGCCGGTCCGAAAAGCCGATTCCGAAATCGGCCCGAGCCAAGATCGCACTCTTCACCAACGTGGAAGAGCGCGCCGTCGTTTCCTTTCCGGACCTGACGACCATCAACCAGGCACCGGAAGCCATGCATGCGCAGGGTATGGACGATATCGTCGTCGACCGGCTCAGGCTCGACTGCCC
The DNA here is from genome assembly GCA_965230005.1 of Pseudomonadales bacterium. GTDB lineage: Bacteria > Pseudomonadota > Gammaproteobacteria > Pseudomonadales > Azotimanducaceae > SZUA-309. The sequence continues at coordinate 1,298,458 of OZ245934.1, read as the reverse complement.
GCCGCCGGACCTGGCCAGTTGGAACGCCGTCGTGGATGCGGAGCTGCATCCTGACAATGAGACCCGCATCGCCATTGTCGGCAAGTACCTCGATCTGCTCGACGCTTACAAGTCGCTGGTCGAGGCCGTCTCTCACGCAGGCATCCAGACCCGCACCCGGGTCGTGATCGATTACATCGACGCCCAGGAGCTCGAGGAAAAGGGCACCGACCGTCTGGACCGTGTGCATGCAATCCTCGTCCCCGGCGGCTTCGGCGCCAGAGGCTTCGAAGGAAAGATTCTCGCGGCGGGCTACGCCCGGGAGCACAAAGTACCGTACCTTGGCATCTGCTACGGCCTCCATGCGGCCTTCATCGACTTCGCCCGCAACGTGGCCGGTCTCGACGGTGCCCACTCGACGGAGATCGACGGTCAGACACCGCACCCGGTCATTGGCCTGATCACCGAATGGACGGACCCGGACGGCAACACGGAAGTCCGTTCCGCCGACAGCGACCTCGGCGGCACCATGCGTCTTGGCGAACAGCGCTGCATGCTCGACCAGGGCACTCTGGCCGCGCGCCTCTACGATGCCCCCTTTGCTGCTGAACGCCATCGGCATCGTTACGAAGTCAACAACAACTACGTGGACCAGCTCGAACAGCTGGGTCTGGTGATCTCCGGACGCTCCGAGGACGGCGAGCTCGTGGAGATGATCGAGCTGAAGGATCATCCCTGGTTCGTCGCCTGCCAGTTCCATCCGGAATTCACCTCTTCTCCGCGCAACGGCCACCCGCTCTTCACGGGCTTCATCGAAGCGGCGCTCACCCACGCCCGTGAGCACGCGGAAGCCCATACCCATGTCGAGGATCCGACGGCCAGCGCGCCGGCGGCGGCAGCCAAGTCCTCGAGCTGAAGGGTCATGCAGCTCTGCGAGTTCGAAGCCGCCAATGACGCGCCGGTGTTCCTTATCGCCGGTCCCTGTGTCGTCGAGACGGAGCAGCTCGCGGTGGATACCGCGGGCCATCTGAAGGAGGTTACCGCCAGCCTTGGCGTGCCCTTCATCTTCAAGAGCTCCTTCGACAAGGCGAATCGGTCTTCCCACGAGAGTCCGCGCGGACCGGGACTCGAGGCGGGACTCAAAGTGCTCGAGGCAGTGAAGCATCAGGTGGGTGTGCCGGTCCTCACAGACGTTCACGAAGATACCCCGCTCGGCGAGGTGGCCGCCGTTGTCTCGGTTCTGCAGACGCCGGCCTTTCTCTGCCGGCAGACGAACTTCATTCAGTCCGTCTGCTCGCAGGGACTGCCCGTGAACATCAAGAAGGGTCAGTTTCTGGCCCCGGCGGACATGACCCACGTCGTCGCCAAGGCACGGGCGACCGGCAACGAGCAGATCATGGTCTGTGAACGCGGGGCGAGCTTTGGCTACAACAACCTCATCTCCGACATGCGCGGCCTCGCCATCATGCGCCAGACCGGCGCGCCGGTGGTCTTCGACGCCACCCACTCGGTGCAGATGCCGGGTGGCCAGGGCGCGAGCTCCGGCGGCCAGCGGGAGATGGTCCCGGTGCTGGCGCGAGCCGCGGTTGCCGCTGGTGTGGCCGGACTCTTCATGGAAACCCATCCGCGGCCGGAAGAGGCCCTGTCTGACGGCCCCAATAGCTGGCCCCTCGGCCGCATGGCCGAGCTCCTCGAACAGCTCGTTGCCCTCGACCGGGTCGCCAAGTCGATGCCATATCTGGAAGATGAGTGGCTCAGGCAGCCGTAATCGTCAGCGGCTGATCGCCGTCTCGGGCTGCGGTGCCACCCTCCCATTCGAACAACAAGGAATCTCATGAGCAAGATCGTCGAAGTGCACGCCAGGGAAGTCCTGGACTCCCGGGGTAATCCCACCGTAGAAGCGGAGGTGCTGACGGATTCGGGCGCCCTTGGCAGTGCCTGCGCACCCTCCGGGGCGTCCACGGGATCCCGGGAAGCGCTGGAACTGCGCGACGGCGACAAGGGCCGTTATCTCGGCAAGGGGGTGCTCGCGGCGGTCGCCAACGTGGAGGAAACCATCGCGCCGGCCCTCCAGGGCCTCGATCCGGCGGATCAGCGTGCACTCGACCAGCGCCTCATCGAACTCGATGGCACGGGCAACAAGTCGAAGCTCGGCGCGAATGCCATGCTGGCCGTCTCCCTCGCAGCGGCGAAGGCGGCCGCTCATGGCAGCGGTCAACCGCTCTTTGCGCACATCAACACGCTCATGGGCGGCGTCGACATGCGTATGCCCGTGCCCATGATGAACATTCTGAACGGCGGTGAGCACGCGGATAACAACGTCGACATTCAGGAGTTCATGGTACAGCCCGTCTCCATGGGGACCTTCGCCGAGGCGCTCCGCTGCGGCGCGGAAGTGTTTCACGCATTGAAAGCCGTGCTCGGCGAACGCGGTCTGTCTACGGCGGTGGGTGACGAAGGTGGCTTTGCGCCGAACCTGGAATCGAATGCGGCGGCGCTTGCGATGATTGCCGAGGCCGTCGAGCGCGCCGGTTATGAACTCGGCCGCGATGTGACCCTGGCCCTGGATTGCGCCGCCAGCGAGTTCTACGAGGACGGGACCTATGTGCTCGCTGGTGAGGGGGTCACCCATTCCAGCACGCAGTTTGCCGCCTACCTGCAGGACCTCACGGAGCGCTATCCGATCATCTCCATCGAAGACGGCATGGATGAGAACGACTGGGAGGGCTGGAAGCAGCTGACCGATCGGATTGGCGATAAGATTCAGCTCGTTGGCGACGATCTGTTCGTCACCAATACCGACATTCTCGCCGATGGCATAGAGCGCGGCGTCGCGAATTCGATCCTCATCAAGCTCAACCAGATCGGAACCCTCTCGGAGACCATCGATGCGATCGTCATGGCCCAGGATGCGGGCTATACGGCGGTGATCTCGCACCGCTCCGGTGAGACGGAAGACACGACAATTGCCGATCTTGCGGTGGCTTCCGGGGCGGGACAGATCAAGACCGGCAGCCTCTGCCGGTCGGATCGGGTGGCGAAGTACAATCGGCTGCTGCGTATTGAAGATGCCCTGGCAGGCTCAGCCCGCTACCGCGGTCGCGCCGAATTCGATGTGATTGGTGGAGGCCTCTGAGGCGTGGTCGTAAGACTCACCATGGTTGCTCTCGTGCTCGCAGGCCTGTACCTGCAGTACAAGTACTGGTTTTCCGACGTCGGCTACTTCAGAAGTCAGGCCCTGGCCGAGGAAGTCGACCGGCAGCGGGGTCGCCTCGACGCCATGGTGGAGCGGAACCGGATCCTCGCCGCCGAAGTGCAGGCCCAGAAGCAGGGCCATGCGGCCGTGGAGGCCCGGGCCCGCAGCGACCTCGGTATGGTCAAGGAAGGCGAGTCCTTCTTTCTCGTCACGACCGAGCCCCGTTGACCAGACCCTTACCAGCGGCCGCTGCGGAGCCGGCTCCACTCTGGCCCGGAACCACGGCGGCGCGCGTTCCTGCAGCCTTCAAAAGCCGGCCGGAAGATTTCCAGGTTCGTGAGCAACTGCCCTTCGCGGCAGTCGGGACCGGCGAGCATCTTTATCTCGAGATCGAAAAACGCGATCTCGGCACCCCGGAGCTGGCTCGCATGCTCGCGGACGCGCATGGCATCGAGCATGTGGACGTGGGTTATGCGGGCATGAAGGACAAGCAGGCGGTGACCCGCCAGTGGTTCAGCCTGCGCGGGGTCAGCGCCGTTGACGGAACCCTCGCCGACTGGCCGGAGCTGCGGGTGCTGCGAACCACGCGGCACCAGCACAAGCTGCGGCGCGGGATGCTCGCCGGCAACGCATTCCGGATCGTCCTGCGCGACCTCCCGCAGGGCCAGGACCCGGTGCCTGGTCTCGAACGGCTGCGCGACCAGGGCGCGCCGAATTATTTTGGCGCCCAGCGTTTCGGCTGGGACAACTTCAGCACAGCCAGCACCTGGCTCAAAGCGCGCCGCCGGCGGCGCGTGTCGCGCTTCAAAGCCGGGCTCTACCTGTCGGTCGTGCGCAGCTATCTGTTTAACGAGGTGCTGGCTGCCAGGGTTCTTGAGGCCAGCTGGCGCCAGCCCTTGGAGGGCGATCACCTGGATGGCCGGGCGCTGCCGACGGCTCCCCTCTGGGGCCGGGGTCGAACAGCGACCTCCGGCTGCGCGCTTGAAATCGAACGGGCCGCTCTGGCCCCTCATGACGTCCTGCTCGAGGGGCTCGAGCATGCGGGCCTGAAGCAGGATCGACGGTCCCTGGCGATGCAGGCGGAAGGACTCGACTGGGAGTTCGGCACCGACGGCCAACTGGTGGTGACTTTCTCCCTCGCGGCCGGTCAGTACGCGACCAGTTTTCTGGGTGATGCTTTCGCGCTCACACAGGGCGACGGAGCGGCATCGGAGCTCGTGGAAACGGTGCCATGAGCGATCGTTTCGACCTCGTCGGCATTGGTATGACGTCGCAACGCACGCGTAACCGGCTCGTGGATCGGCTGCGGGAGAAAGGCATCAGCAATGAGGCTGTCCTGGCGGCGGTGGGTGCTGTGCCGCGGCACATCTTCATCGATGAAGCCCTCGCGCATCGCGCCTATGAGGACACGGCCCTGCCCATCGGCCAGGGTCAGACCATCTCGCAACCGTTCATCGTTGCCCTCATGACTCAGACGCTCCTCGACGGTCCCCGTTCCCGGGTCCTCGAAGTCGGCACAGGCTCCGGGTACCAGACGGCGATACTCGCGACCATGAAGGCCATGGATGGCAACGTGGATCGTCTCTACACCGTCGAGCGGCTTGGCTCGCTGTTGGAACGGGCTCGGGAAAGGCTCGACGCCATGGGTCTGCGCCACGTGCGCTATCGCCACGGCGATGGCTATCAGGGCTGGCCGGAACAGGGGCCCTTCGACGGCATCATCGTCACCGCGGCGCCACCGTTCGTGCCGGAAGCGCTCCTGGATCAGCTGGCGCCCGGCGGCAGGCTCATCGTGCCCGTGGGTGGCTCGGGTCTGCAGGAGCTCAAGATCTTCGATAGAACGGAAGCCGGGATCGAATCGAGCAGCGTCGAGCAGGTGCGTTTCGTGCCGCTGGTCAAGGGCGTGCAATGACGGAGGAGGGTGCCGGGCAGGAAAGGCGCAGTGCGATTCAGTGGTTCGGCATCTACCTGCGCGGGGCCGTGATGGGAACGGCAGAGCTCGTGCCGGGAGTTTCCGGCGGCACCATTGCCTTCGTGACCGGCATCTATGACGAACTGGTGCACACCCTCGCGGGCCTCGAGCCGCAGGCGCTGGCCAAGTTCGGGGATGGCATCGTCTCCGGCAGCCGCCGCATCTGGCTCGAGCACAACCTCGGCTTCCTGCTGGTGCTCGGTCTCGGCATGGTGACCAGCGTTGTCCTGCTCGCGCAGGCGCTGCACGGCGCCCTGGAAACTCATCGCCCGATAGTCTGGAGCTTCTTTCTCGGCATCATCGTCCTGTCGATCTGGCTGCTGGGCAGGGATCTGTCGGCGACGGCGCTCTGGCGTTTTGCACCGCTCGGTTTTCTGGCCGGGGTCGCCGTCATCTTTGTCGAGCCCTTTGCCGGCAGCACGGCGCTGCCCGTCTTCTTCTTTGCGGCGGCCATTGCCGTCTCAGCCTGGCTGCTGCCGGCGGTCTCAGGCAGCTTCGTGCTCCTGACGCTCGGGCTCTACGAGCCGGTCATCGGCGCCATTGCCGAGCTTCAGTTGGACGTGCTGCTGGTGTTCGCGGCGGGTTGCGTGGCGGGACTGCTCGTCTTCTCGCGATTATTGTCGGTGGCCCTGAACCGCGTTCGGGAACCGCTGCTCGCGTTTCTCACGGGTTTCATGGCGGGTGCCTGCGGTCAACTCTGGCCCTGGCAGCTCGCGGGCGAGCCTGTGCTGCCGGAAGCCTACGCGAGTGCCGGGGAAGTCGCCTATCTGGGTCTCACAGGGGCCGCGCTGCTGGCTGGCGCCCTGGCGATTCTGGCCCTGTCGCGGCTCGCGCGCTGAGCGCGAGCGACGCGCCGATCAGCGCTCGAGGAGCTCACGCTTGTCGGGTTTGCCGTCCCAGTCTTCCGCATCGGCCGGCGCATCCTGCTTTTCGGTGATGTTCGGCCAGATTTCCGAGAGTTCCTGGTTGAGCTCGAGAAACTCCTCCTGACCTTCGGGCAGTTCGTCTTCGGAGAAGATCGCATCCACGGGGCATTCGGGCTCGCAGAGGGCACAGTCGATGCACTCGTCCGGGTGGATGACGAGCATGTTGGGACCTTCGTAGAAACAGTCCACAGGGCAGACTTCCACGCAATCCGTGTGCTTGCACTTGATGCAGTTTTCGCCAACTACGAAGGTCATATCGTTCTCAGGCTCCGGGCGGAAAGCCGGCTATTCTAACCTTTCTCCCTCCGCTGTCTAACAGCGGGGCGTTGTCTGACAGCGGGCGGCGCAGGGCCTAAAGCAGGGCCTTCAGTCGGTAAAGCAGATCGTGGGCTTCCTTCGGAGTCAGGCTGTCCGGATCGGCGGCGAGGAGGGTTTCCTTCAGGGCCCCGAAGCCTTCCTCGGGCGGGGCGGCGAACAGGTCGGCCTGCTGCGGATCGGCGCCAGCCTGCGCCTGCTCCAGGGCCTGGAGCCGCTCCCTGGCGCTTGCGAGGACGCGATCCGGCACACCGGCGAGCCGGGCGACCTGGATGCCGTAGCTCTGGCTGGCGGGGCCAGGCTCGACGCTGTGCAGAAAGACGATGCTGCCCTGGTGCTCCGTGGCGGCAAGGTGCACGTTTTCCGTCGCCGGCAGCTCGGCGGCCAGGGCCGTCAGCTCGAAATAGTGGGTGGCGAAGAGTGTGTACGCCTTCACGTGCCGCGCCAGAAACTCGGCCGTGGCCCAGGCGAGGGCCAGGCCGTCGTAGGTGCTCGTGCCGCGGCCGATCTCGTCTAAGAGTACGAGGCTCGCGTCGGTTGCGTGGTGCAGGATGTTGGCGGTTTCGGTCATTTCCACCATGAAGGTCGATCGGCCGCCGGACAGATCGTCACTCGCACCGATCCGGGTGAAGATGCGATCGATGGGGCCGACCGTTGCGGCGGCCGCCGGGACGAAGCTGCCGGTGCAGGCGAGGAGTGTGATCAGCGCGGCCTGGCGCATGTAGGTGGACTTACCGCCCATGTTCGGCCCGGTGATGACCAGCAGTCGCCGGCGATCGTCGAAAGACAGGTCGTTCGGTACGAAGGGCGACGTCGACGTGGCTTTCACCACGGGGTGCCAGCCGCCTTCGATGCGGATGCCGGGATCCTCGGAGAGTATGGGCGCGACCAGATCGAGGCTCCGGGCACGCTCGGCGAAGCTTGCCAGCACGTCGAGCTCGGCGGCGGCGGCAGCGGCAATGCGCAGCTCACGTCCTGCTGCGCCCAGGGTTTCCACGAGATCAGCGAAGAGCCGTTTCTCGAGGGCGAGCGCTTTAGACTGAGCGGTGAGCGCGCGATCTTCGAACTGTTTCAGCTCCGGCGTGATGTAGCGTTCGGCGTTTTTCAGGGTCTGCCGCCGAACGTATTCGGCCGGAATGTCTGCTGCTGCGCTCTTGCCGGTTTCGATGTAGTAACCGTGCACGCGGTTGTAGCCGACTTTGAGGTTGGCGATGCCCGTCCGGTCCCGTTCGCGCTGCTCGAGTTCGCTGAGGTACTCGGCGGCGTTTTCCGTGAGCGCTTTCAGTTCGTCGAAGTCGGTATCAAAGCCGGTGCGGATCGCCCCGCCGTCGCGGATCGTGGCTGGCGGCGCCTCGACGAGAGCGTGATGCAGGAGTTCACGCAGCTCGGCGAAGTCGGGGAGATCCTGCTTAAGACGCTGGAGCTCCGCATCGTCAGGCGGCAGACAGGCGCAGACTTCGGGAAGGGCATCGAGGGCGCTGCGCACCCGGCCCAGGTCCCGCGGACTTGCGCTGCCGAGGGCAATCCGAGACACCACCCGTTCGAGATCGCCAACGGCCTTCAGATGGTCGTGCAGCGTCTGAAAACCGGCATCGAGCAGGGCGCTTACGGCGCCCTGTCGGGCACGGACCAGCGCCCGGTCCCGGCTCGGCGCGTTCAACCAGGCGCGCAGGCGCCGTGCACCCATGGCCGTGGCTGTCGTGTCGAAGAGCTTCAGCAGCGTGCCTTCCTCACTGCCGTCGAGGCGCCGGTCGATTTCGAGATTACGCCGGGAGTGGGCGTCGAGGGTGACGACGCGGTCCGTGGCCAGAAGTACCACGTGATCGATGTAAGCCAGGTCCTGACACTGCGTGAGCCGCGCATAGTCGAGGACGGCGGCGGTCACGCCCAGCACCGGCGAACTGCGCTCGATGCCGAATCCCGTCAGGTCCCGCGTGCCGAAGTGGCGGGTCAGCTTCTCGAAGGCGAGATCCTGATCGAAGGCGAGATCGTCGAGACGCCGCTCGGCAACCTGATAGTCGAGATCCAATCCCCGATGGAGCACTTCGCTCGGCTGGCTTCGAGCCAGCTCCGCCTCCAGGTCGGCCCGGTTCCGCAGCACGGCCGCCTGAAAACGGCCCGAGGAGAGATTCAACCAGGCGACGGCGAAACCATCCTCCAGAGCGTCGATGCCCATGAGGAGGCTCTCGCGGCTGCCCTCCGTGAGTGCTTCGTCGGTCAGCGTGCCTGGCGTAACGATCCGCACCACTGCCCGCTCTACCGGCCCTTTGCTCGTGGCCGGGTCGCCGATCTGTTCGCAGATAGCCACGGTGACCCCGAGCTCCACGAGTCGCGCCAGGTAGCCGTCGACGGAATGAAAAGGTACGCCGCACATGGGAATCGGCTTGCCGGCCGACTGACCCCGGGCCGTCAGCGTGATGTCGAGCAGCTCCGCCGCACGTTCGGCATCGTCGAAGAAGAGCTCGTAGAAATCGCCCATGCGGTAGAACAGCAGCTCCTGCTCATGGCGCGCCTTGATCCGCAGATACTGCTGCATCATGGGCGTGTGCTGGGCGATGGCGGCTGGCTCGGCCGAGGCGATTGGGGTGCTCATGGACCGGCCGATGTTGCAGCCTTCCCAGAAGCAGGGCAAGCCTTCGCCGGCACTCACTGTAGGAAAGCACAGCCTTGGCTCGGAGGGAGGTGGGATGGTGTTGCCAAGGATACTGAATGAATATACAGTACCGGCAACTCGGGATTTCCTACGCCGTTTCTCGGCGAACCTCGAGTTCGAGCATGCGACGATCGTGTGGGGTGTTCAGGGGTCAGGCTGGCTGGTTGCAGAGCAGGCAGCGAGAAGACGCCGGTAATGCGGACCCGCGAGCGTGGCATAAGGAGACATCCAGCATGAGCAAACCACTCTCAATGGCACAATCCAAGACCAAGAACGATTCGAATCCTACTTCCAAGGCAGACGCTAAGGCAGACGGTCAGAAGGACCGCGCCCTGACGGCGGCCCTCGCGCAGATCGAGCGGCAGTTCGGCAAGGGCTCCATGATGCGTCTCGGCGACCGGGAACAGGTCGCCATACCCTCCATCTCCACCGGTTCCCTGGGTCTCGATATTGCCCTCGGCATCGGCGGGCTGCCGCGCGGCAGGGTGGTGGAAATTTATGGTCCTGAGTCTTCCGGTAAGACCACGCTGACGCTCCAGGTCATCGCGGAGGCCCAGAAGATGGGTGGTACCTGTGCTTTCATCGACGCCGAGCACGCGCTGGATCCCATTTATGCGCAGTCGCTTGGCGTGGATACCGACAGCCTCCTCGTTTCCCAGCCGGATACCGGGGAGCAGGCGCTGGAAATCTGCGACATGGTCGTGCGCTCTGGAGCGGTAGACGTCGTGGTCGTCGACTCGGTAGCGGCCCTCACACCCCGCGCTGAGATCGAGGGTGAAATGGGCGATTCGCACGTCGGCCTGCAGGCCCGCCTCATGAGCCAGGCGCTCCGGAAGATGACGGGCAACATCAAGCAGTCGAATACGCTGGTGATTTTCATCAACCAGATTCGTATGAAGATCGGTGTGATGTTCGGTTCACCGGAAACCACCACCGGTGGTAACGCGCTGAAGTTCTACAGTTCCGTGCGCCTCGATATTCGCCGCATCGGCGCGGTGAAAGAAGGCGACGAGGTGACCGGCAACGAAACCCGGGTGAAGGTCGTCAAGAACAAGGTGGCACCTCCCTTTCGGCAGACGGAATTCCAGATTCTTTACGGCCAGGGCATCAACCGTATGGGCGAGATTCTCGAACTCGGTGTGCAGCAGGGCATCGTCGAGAAATCGGGCGCCTGGTATGCCTACAAGACGGACCGGATTGGTCAGGGTCGGAAGAATGCGGCGGACTATCTCGCCGAACATCCTGAAATCCGTGAGGAGATCGAAAGCCAGATCCGTCAGCAGCTGCTACCAGACAACGGGCCGAACGACGAAGTTGTCATCCCCGAGCCGGAGCAGGATCCCCTGGGCTGAATCGCAATTGCTTTCTCGAGTCTGAGACTGTGATCGATCTGTCACCAGAGGGGGGCGAGTTCGGGGCGGACGACCGCGGATCCTCGGGCAGCAGCGAAGCGCTGGAGACAGCCTATCGGGCTGCCCTGGACTCTGCCGTCCGGAGCCTCTCGCAACGCGAGCACGGCCAGCGCGAGCTGGCTCAGAAACTCAGGCGTAAGGGGCACCCGAGTATTCTCATCGACCGTGTGCTCGACTACCTCGTCGAGCACGATCTGCAGTCCGACGGTCGGTTTGCTGAAAGTTTTGTGCACAGTCGCGTGCAGCGGGGCTATGGTCCTATGAAAATCCGGCAGGAACTCGGGGCCCGGGGAGTGGCCGAACGGGACCTCGAAGCAGCCCTTACCCTGACGGGGGAAGAGTGGAGGGCTGTGGCCGCAGGGATCCTCGAGCGGAAGTACGGTCGAAAGCCCGCGGACCGCGAAGACTGGGCCACTCAGGCGCGGTTCCTTGCCCGACGCGGCTTCCCTTCAGACGTCATCTACGGCCTTCTGGGGTCTCAGTCCGACGGCTGATTCCCCCGTCCGCATCCCGTATACTGGCGCGCTTTTTTTAATCGGGCCGGAGCGATGAATACCGCCGAGCTGAGAGACGCTTATCTGTCCTTCTTCAAGGATCGGGGCCACGAGGTGGTGGCCTCGAGTTCTCTCGTGCCTGGAGATGATCCGACGCTGCTCTTCACGAACGCGGGCATGGTGCAGTTCAAGGATGCACTGCTCGGTCGCGAGGCACCCGGCTATGACCGCGCGACCTCTGCGCAGCGCTGCGTGCGTGCCGGCGGCAAGCACAACGACCTGGAGAACGTCGGTTATACGGCGCGCCATCACACCTTCTTCGAAATGATGGGCAACTTCAGCTTCGGCGGTTACTTCAAAGACGAGACTATTGCCTGGGCATGGGAGTTCGTGACCGAGGTACTGAAGCTGCCCGTGGAGAAAATCTGGGTCACCGTGCATCCCACGGACGATGAGTCCCGGGCGATCTGGGAAGAGAAGATCGGCCTGCCGCGGGACCGAGTCATCGACATCGAGGACAACTTCTGGGCCATGGGCGATACGGGTCCCTGCGGGCCCTGTACCGAGCTATTCTATGATCATGGACCGGAGGTGGAAGGCGGACCGCCGGGAACGCCGGAAGAAGATGGTGACCGCTACATCGAATTCTGGAATCTCGTGTTTCCCCAGTTCGACCGCGCCCCCGACGGTGAGCTGACACCGCTGCCGCAACCCGGCGTCGACACGGGTCTGGGCCTGGAGCGCATGGCCGCCATCATGCAGGGTGTGCACAGCAACTATGAGATCGATCTGTTCCGGAATCTCATTCGCGCGGTCGGGCAGATGGCCGGGTTCAACGATGACGCCGTCATGCTCGAGAACGCGTCGCTCCGGGTGATCGCCGACCACATTCGATCATCGGCCTTTCTCATCGCCGATGGAGTCATGCCTGGCAATGAAGATCGGGCCTACGTGCTGCGGCGCATTATTCGTCGCGCCCTGCGCCACGGCTACAAGCTCGATATCAACGAGCCCTTCTTCCACAAGCTCGTCGACCCACTGATTGCAGAGATGGGCGAGGCATACCCGATTCTGAAAGATCGGCGGGACGACATCGTTCGCGCGCTGGCCCGGGAAGAAGAGCGTTTTGCAGAAACGCTCAGCCAGGGCATGGAGCTGCTGAATGGCACCATCGATGGTCTGACAGGCGACGAAATTCCGGGTGACCTCGTTTTTCAGCTCTACGACACCTACGGCTTTCCGGTGGATCTTACGGCCGATGTTGCCCGGGAGCGAGGTCTCAGCGTGGACATGGAAGGCTTCGATGCTGCCATGGAAGCCCAGCGTGCCCGGGGGCGGGCGGCGGCCAAATTCGATGCCAAGCTTGGCCAGCGGATTCATACGGAAGGGAAGGTCGCCTTCACGGGCTACGACGATGCCAGCGGTGAGGTGTTGGTAATTGCGCTCTTCGACCCCGAAGGGAAGCCTGTTGACGGGCTTGTTGCCGGCGCGCCTGGGGTTGTCGTTCTCGACGCAACGCCCTTTTATGCGGAATCCGGCGGACAGATCGGGGACACCGGTGTGCTCGAAGGCGACGGCGTACGCTTTCGCGTTACGGACACGCAGGTTGCCGGCGATCAGTTTCTGCATGTCGGCGAACTGGAAGCGGGTTCGCTGGCCGCCGGTGACCAACTCACGGCGCTGATCGATACAGAGCGGCGCCGCCTGATCAAACTCAATCACTCAGCCACGCACCTCATGCATGCGGCGTTGCGCGCCGAACTCGGCCCGCACGTGCAGCAGAAAGGTTCCCTGGTGGCACCGGACCGATTGCGCTTCGACTTCTCCCATCCGGAGCCGATGTCGCAGGCGGAACTGCGGGCCGTTGAAGATGCGGTGAACGCGCGCATACAGGACAACAGTGCCGTCGGCGTTGCGCTCATGGGTTACGACGCCGCCATTGAGGCTGGTGCCATGGCGCTCTTTGGCGAAAAGTACGGCAGTGAGGTCCGCGTGCTGACGATGGGCGATGGCTACTCCGTCGAACTCTGCGGCGGCACGCACGTGGAGCGGACGGGAGACATCGGTCTGTTCCGGATCGTCTCCGAGACAGGCATTGCCGCGGGAGTGCGACGCATCGAGGCCGTGACGGGGCCTGGGGCGCTCGCCTGGGTCCGCGAAGGGGAAGATACGCTGGCCGCGGTTGCCGCTTTCGTCAAAGGCAGCCGCAGCGATGCGGCGGACAAAGTGTCTGCCATGGTGGAAGAGAATCGGCGTCTCAGCCGCGAGCTGACGCAGGCCCAGGAGAAGCTCGCCGCCAATCAGGGTTCTGATCTGGCTGGAGGCGCGGTGGAGATCAACGGCGTTAAGGTGCTCGCGAGCCAGGTGGAGGGTGAGAGCAAGGCGCTCATGCAGACTCTCGATACCCTGAAGTCGCGGCTCGGCTCCGCCGTGATCGTGCTTGGGCACGTGGGCGACGGCAAGGTGAGTCTGATCGCCGGTGTCTCCAAGGATCTCACGGACCGTATTCAGGCACCGGCGCTGATCAACGCTGTTGGTGCGAAGGTCGGTGCGAAAGGCGGCGGACGTCCCGATATGGCCCGCGCCGGTGGGGGCGACAACGCTGCTGCGCTGCCGGAAGCACTGGCGGGTGTGGCTGACTGGGTGCGAGAGCAGCTCGGCTGACCTGCCCCCATGTCGGTTATCGTTCAGAAATACGGCGGCACCAGCGTCGGTAGCGTTGAGCGGATCCAGGCGGTTGCCGAGCGGGTCGTCGGCTATCGGCAAGCGGGGCATCAGGTGCTCGTGGTCGTATCCGCCATGAGTGGAGAAACGAATCGACTGGAGAGTCTTGGACGCAGCATGAGCGGCCGTCCGACGCCTCGGGAGATGGACGTGCTGCTGGCGTCCGGGGAGCAGGTAACCATTGCGCTGCTGGCCATGGCGCTGAACGCCCTCGGACAGGAGGCCAGGTCCTATCTCGGCGACCAGGTCTGCATTCGTACCGATGGGAACTTTGGTCGCGCCCGTATCGAAAACATCGATACGGCACCGCTGGCCGAGGCACTTGCTGCCGGGGTCGTGCCGGTGATTGCCGGGTTTCAGGGTGTTGATGCGGATGGCAACCTGAACACGCTCGGCCGAGGTGGTTCGGATACGACAGCCGTGGCGGTGGCAGCCGCGCTCGGCGTCGATGAGTGCCATATCTGTACGGACGTTGACGGGGTCTATACCGCCGATCCGCGCATCGTTGACGACGCCCGTCGGCTGGACGTGATTACTTTCGAAGAAATGCTCGAGCTGGCGTCGCTCGGATCAAAGGTACTGCATCCCCGCTCCGTTGAATTTGCCGGCAAGTACCACGTGCCCCTCAGGGTGTTGTCGAGCTTCGAAGAAGGCCCAGGCACCCTCATCACCACAGAGAAGACGAACATGGAACAACCGATCGTTTCCGGCATTGCTTATGCCCGCGATGAGGCGAAGATCACCATGTCCGGCGTACCGGACATCCCCGGAATTGCATCGAAGATCCTTGGCCCAGTGGGTCGCGCACCCATCGAAGTCGACATGATCGTGCAGAACACGGGCGCCGATGGTCTTACGGACTTCACATTCACCGTGAAGCGTGGGGACTATGAAGCAGCCCTGGAACTCCTCAACGGCGTGAAGGCGTCGATTGGGGCCCGTGAGTTAGCCGGTGACAACAAGATTGCCAAAGTGTCCGTGGTCGGCGTTGGGATGCGTTCTCATGCAGGGGTGGCGACGCGAATGTTTGACGCCCTTGCGGCCGAGAACATCAACATCCTCATGATCTCCACATCGGAGATTAAGATCTCCGTCGTTGTCGCTGAGCGTTACCTGGAACTTGCCGTCCGCTGTATTCACAGCGAGTTCGGACTCGGTCAGGAAGCCGTTGCCGAGGAAAGTGTCTGACCGGTGCGCTGTGGTCACCATTTACGGTGGCTGGCCGCTCTGTGCATGGCGCCCGAGAAATCCTGTACACTTGCCGCGTCCGGAGAGGTGGCCGAGCGGTCGAAGGCGCGCCCCTGCTAAGGGCGTATAGGTAACCCCTATCGAGGGTTCGAATCCCTCCCTCTCCGCCAGACTGAAAAGGGCCCCTTGGGGCCCTTTTCAGTCTGGTCTAGTGGCAGCTAGCCGGAGAGAGCTCCCGGGTCGATTTGCAGACCGTCGCGGCGCGCACGCAGCGCCATCCCCATCACGCTCACCACAACGAATAAAGCGTAGCAGCCCCAAAAGTGTTGAGCGCTCCGCCTAAGCAAAAAGCAACTCATGCCTCTCACCCCGCCCTTTTTGGGTACACCCCAATGCCAAGCAGATTGGATGCGCACAGGGATCCATCACCTACATCCCGAGACGCGCTCGCGGAAAAGCAAGCACGCGCACCCACGCCTGAGCCTGACTAGCAGGCGGCTGGGCAGTGAACGCACGCTCCTTAGGTTTGGCGATATCCACGCACGCACTCGATGGGTTGGTCTGGACCCAATCCCATAACAGGCCCTGGCGGAACTGATGGCTACCCTGCCTTTTTAGGATGTCATGAGTGCGCTACCGATCCGGGTTCAACGCGTGCAAGTAGTCGCACAGCGGCTGTATGTCGCGACCATCAGCTGCCTGCAACGCGGCAATGTAGTCAGCGCGCTCGGCGTCATGGGTACGAAGTGTGCCGGTGGTCCAGATCAACGGCGGCGCTTTGGCCAGGCGCCGAACAACCGCGTCACATGCAAGCCGGGCCCAACGGCCATTGCCGTCTGGCCAAGGGTGTACCCAGACCAGGCGGTGGTGGTAGCTGGCGATGAAAGGGATCAGTGGCCAACCGGCGTCCCAGTCTTGTCTGAACTCGAATGCGACACGGTTGAGCTCGTAAGGAACTTTGTTCGCTGGCACGCCGATAGTCAGGTCCACCGTTCGGTAAGTTCCAGCCCACTGCCACACATCGCTAAGCATGCGCATGTGGAGCTGCTGCAGGAATGGCACGCTGATGATCTCAGGCAGGCGCCGGCCATTCTCTATCCAGTCTGCCGCTGACGCCTGGTTGGCGGCCTCAGCGGCGTTGATTTGATCCCGGGTGTACACGGGCAACTTGCAACCCGACATATCCGGCTGCGGCGTCTGCCCGGCGTCAGCATCAGTCATCGTTCCACAGGTCACTGGTCTGGCCGGCGACCATCTCGTCGGCAAGGTCGCGGGTCATGGCCTGCAGGTCATCAGCTGCCACCGCCGATGCCTCCAACGATTGCGTCTGTGCAATACGACGCATCCGCTTCTCGGCCTGAACCATGGCCTGGTCGGCAACCATCTGCTCTAGTGGCTTGCGGGGCACCAGCCGGTAGTGCACGTCACATCCCAGAGCGGCGGCCGCTCGCTCCAGGCGCGCGAGGGTGACGGCGCCCTCAACCTCGTCTGACTCCAGTGCGCTGACGTTTTTACGGTCGATGCCGATGCGGCGGCCCAGTTGCTCTTGAGTCATGCCCAGGGCCTGGCGGATGGCTCTCACCCAGCCCGTGGCCGGCCTTGCCGGTAGGTCTGGCGTACGTAGCACCTTGTCGAGAGAACGCCTTAGCTGGAGGCGTAGTTGACGGCTCATTCTCGTACCTTATAGCGTACATTTTTGTTCGAATATCGTACCCTATACCGTACTAAATAGCACGTACTACGTACCCTATACAGTACGATATAGCGTATTCTACGTACCCTATACGGTGCACTGATAAGGAGCGCGCTAGCCCAAGAAGGCCGTTTTACAAGGGTTTCCGAGTGGTTTTACCGCAACATGCCGCCTCAGTGTTCGCAGCAGGATATCCAGGACGGCAAACTCCCTCCTGCGCGCCCGTTTAGACGCCATCCGGTTGGCCCAGCGCCACTGCCGTCGTAGGACAGCATGCCGCCTCGCACCCTACTCATGGGCATGCCGATAACCAGTATGATCTAGGCATTCAACACCATCATGGTCACGCTCAAGGTGGGCACTATCGACAATCGCATAGCCGGCACCATCATCACCACCATGGCGGTCGTTCCTATGGCCATGGTGGTGACGCCGGGCGAGATCGCGCGTTCATGCGAGTATATGAAGGAGCGCGCCCCAGATCATGTCCGTTGACGTTCTTCAACTGCCGGCCAGCAATCAAGCCGAGGCCCTGGAGTGACGGCTAGATTCTAAAAAAGGCAACGCTACCGCGACGGCTTTCCGGCAACACCGACGCAAACCGCACGACCGCCACCGCCCCAATCAAACAGAGGACGCAATGCGCCAAGTTGCGGGCCCTCCGTTGGTGCTGCTGCACTTCAACCCCAGGCCTTGGAGCGCGAAGGTTTCCAGGACCTGTGCGCAGGCGCACCCTGTGCTTACTGTCGTGAACGTTCAGGCAAAAGTCGTCGCAAGCGTCGTGACTGAACGGCTCCGGCGCCGTCCCAATCAAGCTCACCACAAAGAGTAACGTGCCCCGAGGGACATCGTGTTGGTCCAGTGCCAGGTCTCCAGCGGTTCGCCATCCGGTCGGCGCAATTTCAGATCCCAGGTGATCCAACTCCGATAGTCGATCGTCAGGGTGACCTTTTCGCTTAACGCGTAGTCGAGGCCCAGGATCGCTTGAAAGGCGGGTCCGGATGCCTTGTCGTCGAGATAAAGACCCTCCGCCGGACCGTCGAGAACCGTCACCTCATAGTCCGTGAATGACGCCCCGAGACCGAAACCGATGACGGGGCGTACGGCCTTGTCCGGTCGAAAGCGGTAGAGGCCGTTCGCCATCACACTGCCGGCGATGACCCTTCCAGTGCTGCCAAACTGCCCGATGAAGGGATTGAAATCGATGATTTCGACGTCGTTTTCCCGCCGGGCAAGCTCCAGCTCCCAGCGCCAGCGTCTCGCCGTGTCATAACCGACTGCCAGGCTGGCCGCGGGTCCAACCTTGAAGGCGTCGAAATTCTCAATACTGTCCTCGATCTCCGTATCGACCGCGTAGGCGAGGCCGAGATTGGCCGATGCGTACCAGCCAGCACCCTGAGCGGGCGAGGACGGCTGGGTGAGTTCCCGTTGCGGACCAAACAGATAACGCAGATGGAGTGTGCCCGAGTGCACCGAATGGCTGACGTCGAAGGACTCGCCGCCGACGTCGGTAAAGGAGGCGGAAGGTGCCTGCCAGAACCGGTAGTCCAGGCCGAGTTCCCATTTCTTGCCCATGGGCACGGAGAAACCGGCGAGCACCTGCCAGGCCCAGCTGAAGTCCTGGTCGTCGAGGAGCAGCTCGCTGCCACGGAAGTCGTAGTCGCGGATGGTCAGGTCGAGATGGGTCAGGCCCAGACCTGCGCCTAGGTAAGGGCGGAGGGCTTTTTCTCGACGAAATTCCCGGATCAGGCTCAACTGTCCGCTGAGCGCCAGCAGGTAGTCGCCTGGGTGGGTCTGGACTCCGGCATCGGCGTTGCTGGGATAGAAAATTTCGACGTCGTTGCTGCGGTAAGAAAAGTCGAACTCGAGATTCCAGTTTCCTGGCAGGCGCCGGCCGGCAGTCAATACTGTCATGGGCAGGCCGAAGTCGAATTCCAGCCGGCCGGAATCCCCGAAGCTCATGTTGTCTGCAAAGTTCCAGCCTAGACCCACGGCCCCATACCAGTTTCCCGTCGCGCCGTTGGAAGGCTGTTCACTCGAACGGCTCGGACTGTCGACGGCTGGGTCCTGAGGCGGCGTTGTTTCGGCGTAAACCGGGGCTGTGAGCAGCAGAAGTGCGGCTAGGGTCATTCGCATGGCGCGGAGTATGGCAGCGGTAACAACGGGTGTCCCCTTTGACCTGCATTATTCGAAGGCCCGGCGGCCATCTGCACTATACTGGCGCTGACTCGTTAGACGAGAAGATTGAACCCGGAACATGTGCGGCATCGCCGGCTGGTATCGACGCGACGGAGAGTCCATAAGCGCTGCAACGATCGTCGATCAGTGTCATCGGATCGTACACCGCGGCCCCGATGACGGCGGCACCTTCACCGACGGTGATTTCGGTTTCGGGATGAGGCGCCTCAGCATCATCGACATCGCCGGCGGGCACCAGCCCATGGAGAGCCCCGATGGCAGGTACGTCATCGTTTTCAATGGCGAGATCTACAATCATGAGCAGCTGCGACCGGCGCTGCAGTCAGCCGGTTACCCCTTCCGCACCCAGAGTGATACGGAAACGCTGCTCGCCGGCTTTCTGCACTGGGGCGATGATGCCTGGCTTCGACTGGAAGGCATGTACGCGGTCGCGATCTGGGATCGGCAGCAGCGTTCGCTGCTCCTCGCCAGAGATCCGCTGGGAATCAAGCCCCTATACCTGACACGGCAGCAGGGCGGCATCGCGTTCGCCTCTGAGCTGGAAGCGCTGCGCGTGCTGCCGGGGCACCGCTTCGATGTGGATCCGCGCGCGGTGCATGACTATTTCAGTTTCGGACAGATACAACAGCCGCGCTCCATCTTCGCCCAGGCCGTTTCCCTCGAGCCGGGCCACACCCTCCGCGTCGACGCCAATGGAGGCGAGACACTGACGAGTTTCTGGCGTCCCGCCTTCAAGCTGCGTCACGATCTGTCAGAGGATGATTGGATCGAGGAAACGCGGGCACGGGTGACCGCCAGCGTGGCGTCTCACATGCTGGCGGACGTGCCCGTGGGTGCCTTTGTTTCCGGCGGCATTGACTCAGGGTCAATCGCGGCAATCATGAGTCGCAGCAGTGAGCGCCCGATCAAAGCGTTTACCCTCGGCTTTCCGGGGACCAGGATTGATGAGACGGCTGCTGCTGCACGGGTTGCTGAGTACACGGGCTGCGAGCACATCGTGCTGCCCATGCAGCCGATGGCAGCCGCCGAAGTGTTGCCCGCCGTTCAGGACACCTTTGATGAACCCTGCGCTGCCACGGCAGCCGTACCCCTCTGGTATCTGGCCAGGCACGCAGTCGAGCACGTCAAGGTTGTGCTGTGTGGAGACGGTGGAGACGAGCTCTTTGCGGGTTACAAACGACAGCGGACCGCGCGAATGATGCAGCGCTGGGGACCGGCGCTCGAAGTCCTGGCGCCGCTCCTCAACGCCCTCGATCACCTCCCGGTTACGGGCTCCCGCCGTGTGAACTATCTCCGGCAGAACCTGCGTCGCTTCCGGGAAGGGGCAGCGCTCGATTCCGGCTTTCAGCGCTTCTTCCGCAGTACCCAGATCGTTGCGCCCGCTATCCGCGAGCGCCTGTATCAGGGGGGTGTCCTCCGGGAGCGGGGAGGGACTATGCCGGAGTACGAAGCGCTGGAGTGCGAGTACTTCACAGAGGCGGAACGGCAGACCCTCGATCCCATGGCTCAGTTTCTGCTCGCAGACATGACGGTGCACCTGCCTGGCTCCTACCTCATGCGTCTTGACCGAGCGACGATGGCGCACAGCCTCGAAGCCAGGGTACCGTTCCTCTCGCATACGATGGTGGACTGGAGCATGACCATGCCGATGCAGATGAAGCTGCGCGGTCGGGTCGGTAAGTACGTGCTGCGACGGGCGGCGGAGACCTGGCTGCCTCCGGAGATCCTGAGCAGCGGCAAGCAGGGATTCCAGCTCCCGTTTGCAGAGTGGTTCGCCGGTGATTTCAGCGACTTCGCCCTTGAAGCC
The DNA here is from genome assembly GCA_965230005.1 of Pseudomonadales bacterium. GTDB lineage: Bacteria > Pseudomonadota > Gammaproteobacteria > Pseudomonadales > Azotimanducaceae > SZUA-309. The sequence goes on along the minus strand of OZ245934.1, from coordinate 1,277,900 downwards.
TGGCACTCGAGTGGGGCAAAAGCGGCCGGTTACCTTGATGCGTCAGCGGTGGACGAACTCTTCCAGGAACATGGCAGCGGCAGGGCGAACCACGGCAGAATTCTGTTTGCGATCACCATGTTCAGCCTGTGGTGGGACAAGGAGCGCCGGCGTGGTGCTGCCGGCGATGCCCGGGCCACAACCACGCTGCAGCCTGGAACCAGGAACTGACTATGTTGACTGATTTTCGAGAGCATCCGGAAGCCGCCTCCTTCGAGAGCGATGTCTGTATCGTCGGCGCCGGTGCCGCCGGGATTCCCCTGGCGCGCCAACTCGCCCGGCGCGGTCACGGCGTCTGCCTGCTCGAGAGCGGCGGTCTCGAGTACGAGCAACCCACGCAGGATCTCTACCTGGGTGAGAACGTCGGTATGCCTTACTACGATCTCGAGGAATCGCGGCTGCGCTTCTTTGGCGGCACCACGCGTATCTGGGGCGGCCGCTGCGCACTGCTGGATCCCATTGATTTCGAGCACCGGGACTGGGTGCCGCATAGTGGCTGGCCCATCGACCGCGCCGATCTGGATCCCTACTATCGCCTTGCCCACGAGCAGTTCGAGCTGGGTGAGTTCAACTATGAGCAGGACATTTGGTCAACGCTCGGTATCGACGAGCAACCCTTCGATCCGGAGCGGATTACTGCCAATCTGTGGCGTTTCGACGAGGTCAACGAGCGTTATGGCCCGCTCGCCTCGAAAGATGTGATCGATTCGGAGCAGATCCACGTGCTACTGCACGCGAATGTCGTGCAGGTACAGGCAGCAGCGAACGGTCGCGAGATCGAGCATCTGGTCATCCGTGCGCTCGGCGGCGAGCCCAGACAGATTCGCGCCCGGCACTATGTGCTTGCTGCCGGGGCCATAGAAAACGCCCGCCTGCTGCTGGCGTCGAACGATGTCGAAAAGGCCGGCATCGGCAACAGGCACGACCAGGTCGGGCGCTATTTCATGGAACATCCCGTTGGCCGCCTCGCCCACGTGGATGTGGAGAAGCCGTTCGAGCTCTGGTCTGCCATGCAGAAACGCTTCATGCACTCGGGTCCGCCGCTGGCACCTGTGCTGCGTCTTGGGGAACCGACGCAGCGCCGGGAGCGGGCCCTGAACAGCGTGGTCACCTTCAAGCTGCAGCGGGATCCGGCGCTCGGGATGTCGCTGGTGGGTAAGGTCTATCCAGCGCTCAAGCACTCGCTGGCGCCGAACCGAACGGGGCTGGCGCTCGATCATGCTTACCGGGCGTTGCGTGGCTGGATCCATCGGGAAGTGCGCGGGACCATCGAAGGGCTGCGTACCCGCCTTGGGCTCAGAAGCCTCTACCTCATCCTGCGCAGCGAACAGGCGCCGAATCCCGAATCCCGAGTGCTGCTGTCGACCCGGCGTAACACCCTCGGTGAGCCCCAGGCAGACCTCAACTGGCAGTTGTCGGCGCCGGAAAAACACACGGCATCGGTACTGGTGAACGCTCTGGACGAGGAGCTGAAGCGCCTGCAGATGGGCAGGCTCGAGCCGAGTGCGTGGCTTGCGGAACCGGGCCTGCAGTGGCCGCAGGACCCCACCATCGGCAATCACCCCATCGGCGGCTACCACCATATGGGCACTACCCGCATGAGCGCCGATCCCCGGGCCGGGGTGGTCGACGCGGACTGCCGCGTGCATGGCTACGGCAATCTCTTTGTGGCTGGCAGTTCCGTCTTCAGTACCAGCGGTTGGGCGAATCCGACGTTGACACTCGTTGCGCTGTCCTTCCGTCTCGCCGATTACCTCGATCGGCAGCTGCGCTGCGGATCCTGAACGCAGTGAATGCGCCATGAAAGACAGAAGCTCCATCACCCGGCGCGATTTTCTCAATGGCACGCGCATCGCCCTCGGCGCCGGCGCTGCGGCGAGCGTTGGCGGGTTCTGGACGGAGGCCTTTGGTGCTGCCGCACCGGTTGCGGCGGGGACGGATTACTATCCGCCCGGTGCGACGGGTCTGCGCGGCTCTCATCCTGGTTCCTGGGAGACCATGCACGCCCGCGTCAGTGGCGCTCACTGGCGCCCAACAGGGCCCGCGGAAGACTACGATCTGGTTATTGTCGGCGCCGGTATCAGCGGTCTTGCCGCCGCCCATCTTTATCTGGAGGCGCAGCCTCGGGCGCGGATCCTGCTGCTCGACAACCATGACGATTTCGGTGGGCATGCCAAGCGCAACGAATTTGCGCACGAGAAAGGCCTGCGCATCGGCTACGGCGGCACCGAGTCCATCGACACGCCGTCAGCCTACGACGCGGTATCTCTCGCGGTGCTCGAGGACATCGGTGTGCACACCGAACGCTTCTATGACTACTACGATCAGTCCCTTTACGGGAAGCTCGGGCTCGATGTGGCCATCGCGTTCGACGGATTGAATTTCAGCGAGCGCCAGGTTGTCACCGGCTACGGCAGCAGACCCTGGGCGGAGTTTGCGGCCGAGGCGCCCATGAGCGATCGAGCTCGGGCGGACCTGGTACGGGTCTTTACCGAAGAAAAAGACTATCTGCCGGGTATGAGCGACGCTGAGAAACGCGATTATCTGGGCCGGATCAGTTATCTTCGGTTTCTGAAGGAACATGTCGGCGTCGACGACCAGCTCCTCGAGCTTTACCGGCGCTGGGGGATGAGTTTCTGGTGTGTGGGCATGGACGAAGTGCCAGCCCTTGCCGTGCAGGCCTACGGGGATGGTGGCGGGATTCCCGGTCTTGAACACACGGTGAAGCGCGTTGGGCACCGTGGCGATGAGCCCTATATTTTTCACTTCCCCGACGGCAACGCCTCCATTGCGCGGCTGCTCGTGCGGCGTCTGATTCCTCAGGCATTGCCGGGCAGCACCATGGAAGACTCGGTGCTGGCCCGACTTGACTATGGTCGGCTGGACCGATCGGACAATGCCGTGCGCATCCGCCTCAACAGCACGGCGGTGCATGTCAGTCACACGGCAGACACGGGCGCTGTGGACGTTACCTACGTCCGCGACGGTGTCGCGCACAGCGTTCGAGGCAAGCACTGTGTGCTGGCCTGTTACAACGCCGCAATCCCCTATCTCTGCCCGGAGCTGCCCGAGGCGCAGCGCGAAGGCCTGGCCTACAACGTCAAGATTCCGCTGACCTATACCAAGGTTCTGATCGACAACTGGCGCGCCTTTGCGGATCAGGGCATCGGCTATGTGTTCTATACCAATGACTTCTACAAGCAGGTCGAGCTCGACTATCCGGTATCCATGGGCGGCTACGAATTCGGCCGTTCACCGGATGATCCGATGGTGCTGCACCTGTGCCATGTCCCACACTTTCAGGACATTCAGGGGCCTGAGCAGTGGCGTGCTGGACGACGCGCCTTGCTGGAGACGCCCTTCGACACCTTCGAACACCATGCCCGCGACCAGCTCGATCAGGCGCTCGGTGGGGCAGGCTTTGATGCCGGCCGGGATATCCACGCGATTACCGTCAACCGTTGGGCGCACGGCTATGCCTACAGTCCGGACCTGCTCTGGGAACCGGCCTGGGCGGACGAGGCGAGTAAACCCTGGGTGATCGGGCGTCAGCCCTTCGGTCGCATCAGTATTGCCAACTCCGACGCTGGCGCCAGCGCGGATACGAACTCCGCCATCGTGCAGGCGCATCGTGCGATCCGTGAGGTCCTCGCAACTTGAGACGTCGCTGGCTGCTGGTACCGGCAGTGCTTGTGCTGCTGTTGCTACCACCTCTCGCCGTTTATCTGCTCTTCCCACAGATCGTGCTGCAGGCGGCGCAGCGCTATGGACCCGAGTACGGTGTCGAGGTTACTGCCATCGACCTGGCGCGACCGGGCTTTGGAGCCCTCGAGGTGCGACGCTTAGTGCTCGAGGCGGGCCGCTATCGTCTGACCGGTAACGGCTTGCAGCTGCGCTACAGCCCGGGCGGGCTGTTTCGGGGTGGGCTCGAAGCGTTGCAGGCCAGGGACGTGGAGCTGACCGTGCTCGGGGAGACGACAACCGCGACGGCGCCTGCGGAAGACGTCAGCGCGGCCGACGGCTCCGACGCGGACCTGCTGTTTGCTCTGGTCCCTGCGGAGCAGGTCCAGATCGAGCGTTTCCGCGTTTATCTCGAGGCGCTCGACTTCGCGGCAGCCGGGACCCTGACCCTTGATGAGCAACGTCTGGCGATGACGCTCACCACGGAAACGCCTGCCCTCGCTGAAGGCGTGAACTTTGCCGCGACGCTGACCCGGGACCGCGACGTGAGCGTGGACTTCCGTCCCGCGGACCCATCAGCGAACCCGTTTTTTACTCTGCGCTCGGAAGTCCCGCAGCAGGCGCTGCAAGGGTCTGTGACCATTGACCTGGCCGACTTTTCCTGGGATGTGCTCGCGACGGCGCTGGATCTCCCGCCGGGGGAAGCGGTTGTCTCTGGTACGGGTCACTTCGCGGTGCCCTGGCCGTTACCCGAGTCGCAGCTGGAACAGGCCCTCACCGCTGAGCTCGAACTCACGGGTCGCTGGTTCGGATCGGGCCTGAGCCTCGCCGCAGAGGCGGTCGCCATTGGCCTTTCTGACGGCGCCTTCACCGTCGAGGGGCCGGTGGATGCCGAGCTGGCGGATGCGGGAAATCGACTTGTCTGGAAGCTCGAGGAAGTCGCTGGTCGGCTGGATGGGTCCGCTTTGGAGGGCTCCGGGCCCGTCACACTGAGTCTTCAGGACGGGGCGGTGAGCCTGATGGGACCGCTGGCCGCGAGCGGCAGCGTGCCTGATCTGGCCGGGAGGCTTTCCTTTACTGGCATGGTAACGGCGGAGCCACACGCGCGATCGCTCGCCGCTGAGCTGACAGTCGGGCGGGAGGGCAGCGAAATCAGCGGCCAGGCGACGCTGTCGAGCCTGCCGATCCGGGATTTGCCGGTACGCTTCCGCTACAACCCGACCGACGGCAGCTATCGCGTCGAAGGTGAGCACCGTCAGCGCTTCGACGGCGGCATTCTCACCGCCGTCTTCCCGGACTGGTCCGAACCTTACGATCTCGAGCACGGCGAACTGACGTTTGCCTACCGTGCCCAGGGATCCGGGCAACGGCCGCTGCAGGGTGAGCTGGGTCTGACGGTGGTCGACGGAGACGGCTTCTATGAGTCTGTGGTGTTGCGCGGCGTCGAAGCGGCATTGCAGGCCAGCATCGAAGGCGGCGAGCTGGAACTTCTACCGTCACCACTGACAGCAACGCTCGTCGATGCCGGTGTGCCGATCGAAGCTTTCGAAACCACCCTGGCCGGTAATCGGGCGTTGCTCGAGCTGGGTCCAACCCGCGGGAAGGTCCTGGGCGGGGAACTGCGCATCCCCGCGTTTGGCTATGTCATGGAAACAGGCGCGGCATCGCTCAGCGTTGAACTGGATGGTCTGGATCTGGCAGAGGTGCTTGCGCTCGAAGGCGAGGACATCACCGGCAATGGCGTCATCGACGGATTCCTGCCGCTGCACTTCGCCGGAGGCGAGATCAGCGTCAGCGACGGTCGGCTGGCTGCGCGGGAGCCGGGCGGGGTGATCCGCCTGAATCCACGCTTTGCGAACGCGCTGACCCAACCGGGTCTCGACATCGCCATGCGGGCGCTCACCGACTTCCGGTTCCAGCGTCTGGAGGCTACCGCCGATTATTCACCGGAAGGGGATCTGGCCCTGGGTGTCCGTCTGGAAGGCAGGAATCCGGAGCTGGAGGCGGGTCGTCCAATTCACTTCAATCTGACCGTGTCGGAGAACATTCCGGTGCTGCTCCGCTCTTTGCGCCTGAAAGACGAGTTCACACGACGCATCGAAGAGCAGGTAACGCAGTGATTGCCAGAACTGCAGGTGCAGGCTATGTTGAGGACGCCCCCCCAGGAAAGGAAACGCCCATGCGGACCCTGCTCCTGCTCATCGCGCTGCCGCTGGCTGCAAGCCTGGCCAGTGGCTGTACGCCGACGGTAAAGGTCGCGACCGATGAGCCCATCACCATCAATCTCAACGTGAACATCAAACACGAGATTCTCGTCAAAGTAGACGAAGAGCTCGATGATCTGTTCAGCGACGACAGCGGTCTATTCTGATGATCAAGCGACTACTCAGCTCTCTGGTTCTTTCTGCGACGCTGCTTGCGGCGGCTGCCGCTGCAGCGGCCGATCTGCAGGCAGCCAAGCAGCAGGGTCTCATCGGTGAGCGTGCCGACGGCTTCCTGGGTGTGGTGGTCGCCAGTGCACCCGCCGACGTGGTTGAACTCGTCGAATCCGTGAACGCAAAACGGCGCGCCGAGTACCGGCGCATCGCGAGCTCCAACGACCTGACGCTGGAACAGGTGCAGGCGCTGGCCGGGAAGAAAGCCATCGAGCGAACCCGGCCAGGCGATTGGGTCATGGAGAATGGTGGCTGGCGGCAGAAGTAGCTGATCCCGGCGGCGCTGTCTGCCGGGATTTACCTCGCCGCGAAGTGCATTCGTAGCTGGCGCTCGAGCTGGTGCTCAACCGGCTTTGGCGTAGTCCACGGTCAGCCATCGGTCCGGACGAATGGATACCCGCACGGAGTTGCCGTCGGCGTTGGCGGAGGCGTACTGCTTACCCATCTCCTCTCCCAGGTAGCGGATGGCCATATGTTCCGTGGCACCAGCGTCAGGTTCCCGCACCGCGGTGACCGTGCCTTCCACTGAGACGTAGGCGTAGGGCAGGGCTTCCTGCTGGGCAACGAGCGTTACGCGTGTGCCTTCGGCGAGGAGCCGGCCCTTCCTTGAGCTTGGACCGGTCAACACCCAGATCTCACCGCCTGGCTCATAGTCATACCAGATGGGGGCTGTGAGCGGTGCACCGTCGTTCGGGATCGCCAGTACTCCGACGTGCAGATCTGCGAGAAAAGCCTCGCGTTCCTGCTGAGACATGCGGGTGTCGGCCATGAGAGCTCCTTAGGATGAGGGCGGGGTGGCCATGCTAGCATGGGGCATAGAGCAGATCGGAGGACGTCCATGCCTTATCACCACCTCGCCATTGCGACACGTGACATGCAGGCCACGCACGAGTTCTACACGAACGCCATGGGCTTTGAACTCGTTCGAGCGGAGAAAGCGCAGACCGGCCCGGAGGCCTGGGCCAAGCACTTTTTTTACGATACCGGGAACGGCGAAATGATGGCGTTCTGGGAAATACACGACGACGACGTTCCCGAGGACGTTCCCACTTCGATCTCTACGGGCCTCGGACTGCCGATCTGGACCAACCACATCGCCTTTGGCGCGGCCGATGACGTCGAGCTCACGGCCGCGCGGGAGCGCCTGCTGGCCGCCGGCCATTCGGTTCGGGAGATCGATCATCACTGGTGCAAGTCCATCTACGCGACGGACCCGAACGGCATCATGGTCGAGTTCTGCACCACCACACGGGCGTTTAACGAGGAGGACCGGCAGAACGCACACGCCGCTCTCACCGCCAGTGAACTACCCGACGAACCGGCCCCGATTCTGCAGGAATACCACCCGAGTTGAATCCTGCGCCGAAGCCCGGGCTCCTGGCGGAATCACGCAGGGCCATCGGCCGGGCTCTGTCGCTCGCTCAGTCCTTTTTCAGCAGGTCGTACTTTTTCAGGTAGCCGCGCAGCTGGTGGTAGGTCACCTGCAGCAGTTCAGCCGCTTTGCGCTGGTTGTGTTTCGCTGCCACCAGCGCCTGCTCGATCAGCTCGACCTCATAACGCTGCACGCTTTGTTTGAGATCGATCGGAAAAGCCTCAGCCGCGGGCGCTGCGGTTGTCCGGGCTGGATGGTCACCGCCCCTGGCCGGGTCTTCGGTGCCGTTATCAGTGCTCGACGCGGCTTCGGCGGGACGAAACGGTGAGGCGAAGGGGTCGAAGACGATGTCTTCGACCGGTGTGTCCTCATCGTGGCGGTACACGGCGCGCTCGACCACGTTCTTCAGCTCCCGGACATTGCCGGGCCAGCGATAGGCTTTGAGGGTCTCCCGGGCTTCCGGAGAAAAACCGGGGAAAAGCTCGTGGCCGAGCTCCTGGGCCATGCTGACGGCAAAGTGCTCGGCGAGGAGCAGGATGTCGTCCTCCCGCTCGCGCAGCGGCGGCAGAGTGATGACGTCGAAGGCGAGACGGTCGAGGAGGTCGTGGCGGAATTTGCCGTCTGCAGCCAGGGCGGGCAGATCCTCGTTCGTGGCGGCCACCAGGCGCACGTCGCAATAGAGCGTGCGGTTACCGCCGACCCGCTCGAACTCGCCGTACTCGATGACCCGCAGCAGTTTCTCCTGCACCAGCGCTGAGGTTGTGGCGAGCTCGTCGAGAAACAGCGTGCCGCCGTGGGCGCGTTCGAAGCGGCCTTTGTGGGTTTTGGTGGCCCCCGTGAAAGCACCGGCCTCGTGCCCGAAGAGCTCGGTCTCCAGCAGCGAATCGCTGATGGCGGCGCAGTTCATCTTCACGTACTCGCCTTCCCAGCGGTTCGACAGGAAGTGCAGGCGGGCGGCGATGAGCTCTTTGCCGGTGCCCCGTTCGCCGACGATGAGCACGGGTTTCTCGAGCGGGGCAACCTGCGAGACTTCCTCGAGGATCCTTAAGAAAGCAGGGGATTCGCCGAGGAGGCGTTCCGGTTCAGTGGGCATTTTCTTGACAGAAATCCGCGCCAGGGACGGGCTAAGGATTCTGCCAAGTTGTGGTGAAATTTACTATGTCGCAGAAAGGCTCAGACTGTGAGGGAATCTAATATCCAATATTTTCAACGAGTTAAAGGCATACCGGAGGTTGGCACGGTTTCTGTATTAAAGACCCTGACGATGAGGAAATCGGCTAAGCGACTCCCATCGATACGAGGTAGACAACGGAGCTTGAACGACAAATGAGCATCTTTACTCGCATGTCAGACATCATTAACTCCAACATCAACGCCCTGCTCGACAAGGCGGAAGATCCGGAGAAGATGGTGCGCCTGATTATCCAGGAGATGGAAGAGGCGCTGGTGGAGGTTCGCTCCACGTCAGCCCGCGCCATCGCCGACAAGAAGGAACTCGCCCGGCGCCAGGAATATCTGGCCAACGAGGCCGCCGAATGGGAGCGGAAGGCAGAAGTTGCCATCAGCCGCGGTCGGGACGACCTGGCCAAAGGTGCCATCGCCGAGCGCAACAAGGCACAGGAAACCTCCGAGGCCCTCGGTCGGGACCTCGAAATCATCGACCAGTCCCTGGCGAAGCTGAATGAGGACGTTGGTGTGCTGCAGGCGAAGATCAAAGACGCCAAGGCCCGTCGGAACGCGATCATCATGCGCGGCAAGACGGCGCAGACCCGACTCGGGGTCAAGCGGCAACTGAACGACCACAACATCGACGATGCCATGCAGCGCTTCGAGAATTACGAGCGCAAGATGGACGACCTCGAAGGGCAGATTGAAGCGTATGATATGGGCCAGAAAACGCTGGCCGACGAGATCGCCGAACTCGAGTCCGACGACACGATCGATGCCGATCTGGCCGAGCTCAAGGCCAAGATGAAAGGGGCCCCCGGTGCCGCTGCACCGGACGCTCAGAATGATCAGTCGGCGAATGGTTAGGAGGATCGATGGACGGCTGGATGGTCGCCTTCTTTGTGCCCGTCGTCATATTTCTGACGATCGTTGCCCCCGTGTGGATCTTCATGCACTACCGGAGCAAGCAGCGGGCCCAGGGCGCGCTCTCTGACGACGAGCGTCTGGAACTCGAAACCCTCGCCGCCCATGCGCAGCGCATGATGGATCGCATCGATACCCTCGAAGCCATCCTCGACGCGGAAACGCCGGATTGGCGCAAGCGCATGCAGGCTGAGTAGGGGGTGGGCAGAGTTATGGAAGACGCGCATTACGAACCCAATCGACGCAGCACCCGTCGCTCCCGGCGTCGCCACGCCAGAAATCATCGGCGCAGCGCCACCGGAGGATCGAACAGTCGCCCGGGCACTTCGGACCTGCAGCAGGCCGTCGACCGCTTCGAGCAGGCAGTCCAGGATCTGGTTGGTTCCGCCACCTCAGAACTCGGCGATCGGGCGACGACGTTCCTCAATGAGACCACGGCGAAACTCGAGCAGGAGCTCGGTGGCGGTCGACGCAACGGCGCCTACGAAGACTCTGATTCGGCGGCTCGCATGCGGGCCCGGCGACGCGCTCGGGACCGAGCGCGGTCGGAACGGCTCCTGGAGCGGAGCCCGCGGCTTTGCAGGGACGACGAGCACGCGAAAATCGTCGGGGTTTGTGCGGGTATCGCCAACTATTACGGCGTTGAGGCGTGGATCGTTCGCTGTATAGCGGTCACCGGGCTGCTGTTTTTCGGCAGCATCGTGTTCCCCGCCTACTGGATCATGTATTTCGTCATGGATGATCCGAAGACAGAGGAAAAACCGTCTAAGAAGCGACGCGAGCGCAAGCGGGCGCAGACGGGTAAGCAGCCGCTGGAGGTGCCCCTCATGGAAGAACCGGATAGAGAGTTGAGCCCGCGACGTAATCTGCGCAATGTGCAGGCGGATCTTCAGGAAGTGGAGCTCAGACTCCGCCGCATGGAAACGCACGTGACTTCCGGGCAGTACGAACTGCAGCGGGAGCTGCACAAGATCGATACGGAGCGTCCAGAACCGCGCCTGGCCGCCAGCAACCCGGAGCCCGGCCAAGGCCCGAAGTAACGCCAATCGAGAGAGCAACAGGTAAGGACCCAAGTCATGGACGTATTCACCTTCGTCGTCATCATCGTGATCATCGGCTGTGGCACCGGGGTTCTGACCGAGTACCTGAAGACCCAGCGCAAGAACGCTGAGTTTCAGGGCGACGAGTCTGTCCTCGAGGAGCTCGAACAGCTGCGCGGTCGCGTTGAAGTGCTCGAGGCCATCGTTACGGACGAGAAGTACCACCTCCGCAAGGAAATCGACAACCTCGAGCAGCGCGCCTGACTCAGGGCACCGGCAGCGAGGGCGTCAGCGCCGCCCGGGTCACGCGATCCGGATAATCCGTGAACACACCCCAGGCCCCGGCACCAACGAGCCGACGGGCCGTTGGCAGATCATTGACCGTGTAGACCAGTGCGCGCAGCTCGGCGCCTTGGATCTCCTGCAGGCGGCCTGCGGTAGCGGCCTTCACCCCGAGGTTGATGAAGCCGCTGCCGAAGCGCTCGGCGATGTGGATGGCATCACGACGCCAGCGGCCGAAGAGGGGGGCCAGCGCATAGTCATCGCGAAGTGCCCGGAAGTCTTCCAGCGCGCTGTGGTCGAAGCTGGAGATCAGCACTTCCCGGCTTCCCGGGGAGGGTAACAAAGCGGCCAGAGGTTTTGCCGTGCCCGCACCTTTCAGCTCGATGTTCACCCCAATGTCAGCTGGCAGTGCGCCGAGCACTTCTGTCAGCAGCGGCACCTGGGCGCTAGCGCCAGCATCGAGTGAGCGCAGTGCTGCCAGACGCTGCTTGGCGACGGCACCTGTACCATTGGTGGTGCGCTCGAGGGTCTCATCGTGAATCACGACCAGTTCGCCCTCGCAGACGTGGATGTCGAGTTCGACGGCCTGCACCCCGAGGCTCACGGCCCGGGCGAAACCGGGCAGGGTGTTTTCAGGCAGGAGCCCCGCGGCGCCGCGGTGGCCGATGATCACCGGAGCCGCGGCGAACGCGCCGCGCAACGGGCGGTCTGTCACGCTGGTCATTCTCTTTATAGCGGCGAATCTGCGCCACGCCACAGGCTGGCCTTGCGGATCTGTCGGCCGTCGGCAGCATCGTCCGATGGCAGTGCGGGTTGCAGTGCTCGGAGTTGTATCTCTGCCCAGGCGAAGTCACTACAATAAGCGGCCACTATGAGTTACCAGGTTCTCGCGCGCAAATTCCGCCCCGGCAACTTCGCCGGGCTCGTGGGGCAGGATCACGTGGTCCGCGCCCTGACCCATGCGCTGGATAACGATCGGCTGCACCACGCCTACCTCTTCACCGGCACACGGGGCGTGGGGAAGACCACCATCGCCCGCATCCTGGCCAAGTCCCTCAACTGCGAGGAAGGGGTCTCTTCAACGCCTTGCGGCGTCTGCTCGATCTGTCAGGAGGTCAATGAAAACCGCTTTGTAGACCTCATCGAGGTCGACGCTGCCTCGCGAACTCGGGTCGACGACACCCGGGAGCTGCTCGAGAACGCCCAGTACCTGCCGACCCGCGGTCGCTACAAGGTCTACCTCATTGACGAAGTGCACATGCTTTCCGCGTCGAGCTTCAACGCGCTGTTGAAGACTCTGGAGGAGCCGCCGGAACACGTTAAGTTCCTGCTCGCGACCACGGACCCCAAGAAGGTGCCGGTCACGGTGCTCTCCCGCTGTCTGCAGTTTCAGTTGAAGAACATCTCGCCGGAGCGGACGGCCAGCTACCTCGCAGAGATTCTCGAGCAGGAAGCCATTCCCTTCGAAGTACCCGCCTTGGAGGTTATCGGCCGGGCCGCGCGGGGCAGTATGCGCGATGCGCTCTCCATCACGGATCAGGCCATAGGTTTTGGGCAGGGCAGTCTTGCCGAGGGAACAGTCATCGAGATGCTGGGGCTCGTCGGTCGTGATGAAGTGGGTGCTCTGGTTGATGCGCTTGCGGCCGGAGACGCGGCTCGGCTCCTGGCGGTGGTGGAGGAACTGGCCGATCGGTCCGTGGACTTCGAGGCGCTCATGGCCGACCTGCTTGCCGCCTTCCACGCCATGGCGGTTGGCCATGCTTTGAAAACCGAAGCCCGGGGTCCTTTCGACGCAGAGACCGTGCAGCTGCTCTACCAGATCGGTCTCCTTGGATTTCGAGATCTCGGTCTTGCGCCCGATCCGAAGAGCGGTATGGAGATGACACTCCTGCGCATGCTGACCTTTGCTCCGGACGATGCCGGACGCGCGGTCCCACCGATCTCGCACAGCGGCGCTGTCACTCCTGAAGAATCCTCTGTTCCGCGCTCTGAAGCGGGAGCTCCGCGATCTGAAGCAGGAGCGCCTGCGGCGGCGACTGCGGTGCAGAACCTGGCAGCGAACGTCAGCAAATCCGAGACAAAATCCGCCGTCGAACCAACAGCCACGGTAGCCGCTGCCCGGACGGAGGCTGACCACAGCAGCCACGCTCCGCCTGCCGCAAAGCCCCTCCCGGCAACGGAAACGGTGCGGGAGCCTTCGGAAAGTGCCTGGAACCAGCTTGTCGACGCCTTGGACCTTGGGGGGGTTGCGCGCATGCTCGCGGAGCATTCCGTGGCCACGGTGATCGCGTCAGACCGGATCGAGCTGGTGCTCGATCCCGCGCACGATACGCTCCTCGGTGACGCTCAGGTCCAGACCATCGAGCGAGCACTCGCCGAACACTTCGGTCAGCCGATGGTGCTGGCGATAGCGCCCGGAGAGATTGGCGAAGAGACCCCGGCGGACCGTCGGGCACGAATCAACGCGGAACGGCAGCGGGCTGCAGAAGCGCTTCTCGGCGCGGACGAAAACGTGCAGTCGCTTGTCAGCGCCTTCGACGGCCAGATCGACGAGATACAACCACTGGAAACAACCGGGAGCACGCCGTGAAAGGCATTGGCGATCTCATGAAGCAGGCTCAGCAGGTGCAGGAACGCATGCAGGAAATGCAGGCGGAGATGGCCCAGCTCGAGGTCACGGGCGAGAGCGGAGCCGGTCTCGTCAAGGTCACCATGAACGGACGTCACGAAGTGCGCCGGGTCGCCATCGATCAGAGCCTCTTCGACGAAGACAAAACCATGATCGAGGATCTGGTTGCCGCCGCCTGCAATGATGCGGTCCATAAAGTGGAAAGTGCTCAGCAGGAGAAAATGTCTGGGCTCGCCTCGGGTTTCGGCCTGCCGCTCGGGAAGATGCCGTTTTGAGCAACGGTCGCCCATGACCACGAGCCCGCTCGTGGAAAGTCTGGTCGAGGCTTTCCAGATTCTTCCCGGCGTTGGCCCGAAAGGTGCGCAGCGTATGGTGCTGCATCTGCTGCAGCACAATCGCGCCGGTGGCCAGCGTCTGGCCGAGGTGCTCAGCGCGGCGATGACGGGTATCGGTCAGTGTGAGCGGTGCCGTACCTTTACCGAAGACGCGGTCTGCAGCCTGTGTCTCGATATCCGGCGGGAAGATTCGACGCTCTGTGTGCTCGAATCTCCCGCGGACATCCTCGCCATTGAGCAGGCCGGTGGCTATCGTGGCCGCTACTTCGTGCTCCATGGGCATCTTTCGCCCATTGACGGCGTTGGCCCGGAGGCGCTCGGCATGGATGCGCTCTCAGACAGGGTGGATGCCTTGGCGCCGGAGGAAGTGATCCTCGCGACCAATCTGACCGTGGAAGGCGAAGCGACCGCGCACTACATCTACGATCTCCTGAAGGATCGCGTGGCCCGGGTCAGCCGCATCGCCCATGGGGTACCCCTGGGTGGAGAGCTTGAATACATTGACGGCGGCACCATCGTGCACGCCATGCAGGGGCGTCGAAATTTCTCCTGACTGGATAACCACAAACGCAGAGCTGGCTCGTGCTGCTCGAGATTTCGGACCGGTGCTCGGTCTGGACACGGAGTTTCAGCGAACCAACACCTTCTACCCACTGCCCGGGCTCTACCAGGTCGCCACCGCCGAGCGGATCTATCTGATCGATCCTCTCGGTATCGATGACTGGGGGCCCTTCAGAGCGGTGCTGGAAGACGAGACTCGGGTCATCATCATGCATGCCTGCGGTGAGGACCTGGAGCTCATGGCCCATCACCTCGGCGCAGCCCCAACGGCCGTCTTCGATACCCAGCTGGCTCACGCCTTCGTCTCCACAGATTTTGCGCTCTCTTACACGAATCTCGTGCGCACGCATCTCGATGTGGAGCTTGGCAAGGCGCAGACCCGCAGCGACTGGCGCCGCCGGCCCCTGTCGGAGGCCCAGATTCGCTACGCCTGTGAAGACGTCGCTCACCTGCTGCCGCTCCATGAGCGGCTCAGGCAACGGTTGGCGGCGCTCGGCCGGTCCGACTGGTTCGATGAATCCATGGACGATCACGCCCGCTACGAGCCCGGTAATCCCGACCACTACTACCGGGGCTTGCGGAAAGCCTGGCGCCTGAAAGGCGGCGATCTGGCGGTGCTGAAACAGCTCACGAGCTGGCGCGAGCGGGTTGCCATGGAGGAAAACGTGCCGCGCAATCGCGTGGTGTGGGACGAACACCTCCTGACCTTCGCGCAACGGGCCGTGCTCGATGAGCGAGGCGTTCGTGAGCTCTTGCCGAAACCGGTGGCTCGACGCTACGCCACACACATCGTCGCCGAACATGAAGCCGGTCGCGCGCAGCCCCCGCTGCCACGCCTCGAGCCACCGCTCACCCAGCGTCAGGGTGAGGTGTCAAAGGCGCTTCGCGACGTGGCGCGCGCTCGCGCCGAAGAACAGGCCATGAGCCAGGAGCTCCTCGCCCGGAAGCGCGATATTGAAGCCTGCATCCGTCACTACAACGTGACCGGCGAACTGTCGCCGGCTTATTCCGGGTGGCGGGAAGCGCTGGTCGGAGAGAGCTTTCGACGTATTCTGGAGCGGTTGCCGCGCGCCGCTGACGGCGCCGGGCAGATGACCGCGCAGCTTGGGAGTGAATCGTCGCCATGAGCGGAAACGAAGAAAGACTGCTGAAGGTCTACAAGAGTCGCCGCAAGGCCGACATGTATCTCTATGTGGACTTCGCCGATGACCTCGAACAGGTGCCCGAAGCGTTGCTGAAGCAGTTCGGCGCCCCGGAACTCGCCTTGTCACTGAAGCTTGCCCCCGGCCGGCGCCTGGCCCGGGCAGATGCCGTCGAGGTGCTCAGCACCGTCGCCGAGCAGGGCTACTATCTGCAGATGCCCCCCACCGATGGGGGCGTTGATGCCGAGATCGAGCGGGCCCGTCGGGCAGATCGGGAATCGGCGGGGCCGGGAAGCGACGGCGGGAGTGCCTGAATGCCGTTTTGGGAAGACAAAGGCCTCAAGGATCTCGACCAGGACGAATGGGAAGCGCTCTGCGATGGGTGTGCGCGCTGCTGCATGATCAAACTCGAAGACGAAGACGACGGCACCGTCTACCACACAAGCCTGGTCTGCCATCTGCTGGACATCGACGCCTGTCGCTGCACGCAGTATGCAGAACGCCATGAGCTCGTGCGGGACTGCATCGAGTTTACGCCGGATCTCGCCGGAGCCCTGTCCTGGCTGCCGACCACCTGTGCCTATCGCCGGGTAGCCGAAGGGAAGGGGCTTCTGCCCTGGCACCCGCTCGTTTCCGGCGACCGGAACAGCGTGCACAGCGCCGGTATCAGCGTCCGTGATCGGGTCATCCCCGTGCAGATGGTTCATGAGGACGACCAGATCAATCACATCATAGACTGGGTGGAGACATGAACGACCTCGTTGCCTGGGGCGTCGCTGCCGGGGCCGGTCTGCTGGGCACGGTCGGCGTCTACTTCCTGACTCAAGCCATGCAACCCGGGCGGCTCCGACGGGCTCTGCGGATCCTGCCCTTGCTCGTGCTGCTGGTACCGGCGCCGGTGCCGGGATTTCCAGGTCACCTTGCTCCGGCGTTCATCGTCTTCTTCTTCGAAGCGGTGTTTCAGCGCGAAGGGCAACCGGTGCTGGCGGGACTGCTGCTGGCCACCGCCGCGGTCGTGGGTCTGCTGCTTGCGCTGCTGGGTCGATCTAAGAATAAGGCATTGCCTGAAGAATCCCCGGCAAGTGATTGAAAAAAAATAACAAATAGTCCGCAAAGATCGGCGGGGGTCGAGGGCGCAAAAACAGCTCAGCGAATGCAGGCCCGCTTATACCGGGCCATCCCGGCGTTGCTGATGGAGGCTGAGACCCGCGACGGGGCCTGCGGCAGCGCGCGGCCAAGTTGTGAGGGTCAATGGCCTCGATTAAAGTACGGCGCTTTGGTTTTTGAAAACTTGAATTTTGAACGGGGACCCTGCGGGAAGACTGCATGATATTCGATAGCACAGACTCCTATATTTCGACCGACGAGCTCAGCATGGCCGTCGATGCCGCTGTAAAGCTCGAGCGGCCACTGCTGGTAAAGGGCGAGCCCGGCACCGGCAAAACCATGCTGGCGGAAGAGGTTGCCAAGCACCTCGACATGCCGCTCCTGCAATGGCACATCAAGTCGACGACCAAGGCCATCAACGGCCTCTACGAATACGACGCCGTTTCCCGGCTCCGTGATTCGCAGCTCGGGGATGAGCGGGTCAAAGACATCAAGAATTACATCAAGAAGGGCAAGCTCTGGGAGGCTTTCGAAGCCGAAGAACGCGTGGTCCTGCTCATCGATGAAATCGACAAGGCGGACATCGAGTTTCCGAACGACCTGCTGCAGGAACTCGACCGCATGGAGTTCTTCGTCTACGAACTGGGCGAGACCATCAAGGCCAAGAACCGGCCCGTGGTGATCATTACGTCGAACAACGAGAAAGAACTGCCGGACGCTTTCCTGCGCCGCTGTTTCTTCCACTACATCAACTTCCCCGATCGCGACACGATGCAACAGATCGTGGAAGTGCATCACCCGAACGTGAAGCAGGATCTCGTCAAGGAAGCCATGGAGATCTTCTTCGACGTGCGTAAGGTGCCGGGGCTGAAGAAAAAGCCGTCCACCTCCGAGCTCATCGACTGGCTCAAGCTCCTCATGGCGGACGATATTCCGGACGAGATTCTCACCAATCGTGATCCGTCTAAGGCCATCCCGCCGCTCTATGGGGCGCTGGTCAAGAACGAGCAGGACGTGCACCTCCTCGAACGGCTCGCGTTCATGAATCGTCGGGACAGCCGCGGCTGAGCCGATGCCGACCTTGGCTGGAACACTGACCGACGACAGGCAGATTAATGCGGAGCGATCAGCATGCTGATTAATTTCTTCCTCACGCTCAGGAAGTACAAGGTGCCCGTCACCATTCGCGAGCTCATGGATCTGATTACTGCGCTGCAGTATCGGGTGGCCTACGCGAACGTCGATGACTTCTATCTGCTCTCGCGCACCTGCATGGTCAAAGACGAGAAGAACTACGACAAGTTCGACCGCGCCTTTGCCGCCTACTTCAAGGGTCTCGAAGATCTTCATGGCCTGCTGGAATCGCTGATCCCCGACGAATGGCTGCGCCGGGAGTTCGAGAAGTCCCTGACGCCTGAGGAACTCGAGAAGATCGAGTCTCTCGGTGGCCTCGAGAAGCTCATCGAAGCCTTCCAGAAAGCCAAAGAGGAAGCCGAGAAGGCGGAGGCTGAGGCTGGCAAGGAAGGGGACGATGGCGACGAGGGTGATGCCGACCGCCAGGGTAAGAAAGGTCCCAACGGTGAGGGTCGAGGCAAGAAGAAGAAAGCTAAAAAGGTCTGGGATCAGCGCCAGTACAAGAATCTCGACGACTCGGTAGAGATCGGAACCCGGAACATCAAGATGGCGCTTCGGCGCCTGCGCAAGTTTGCCCGCACCGGTGCCGAAGAAGAGCTGGATATGGACAACACCATCCGCTCCACCGCACACAATGGCGGTATGCTCGACATCAAGATGCGTCCGGAGCGCAAGAACACCGTCAAGGTGCTCCTGCTCCTGGACATCGGCGGGTCCATGGATTCCCACGTGAAAGTCTGTGAAGAGCTCTTCTCAGCGACCCGCACGGAGTTCAAGCATCTGGAGAGCTTCTACTTCCACAACTTCATCTACGAATCGGTCTGGAAGGACAACAAGCGGAGGATGAACGAGCGCATTCCCACCTGGGAGCTGCTCAACAAGTACGGTCCCGATTACAAGGTCGTCTTCGTGGGCGACGCCACCATGGCGCCTTACGAGATCACCCATGCGGGCGGCAGCGTGGAGCACTGGAACGAAGAACCGGGAACGCTCTGGATGAGCCGCTTCACGGAACTCTACGAGCGGATGATCTGGATCAACCCGACGCCGCAGGAGACCTGGGAGTACTCGTCTTCTGTTTCCATGATTCAGCAGATGGTGGACGGGCAGATGTATCCGCTCACGGTCCGCGGTCTCGAAGACGGGATGACGGCGCTCTCCAAGTAGCTGGCCAGCGCCAGGCGCCAGCCAGAGCTCGCAACCGGATCCGGCACCTTGCGATCGCCGGATCCGGTCAGCCCCACCCGCGCTCGTCGCGAATGTCCCGATGCAGCGTCGACGCCAGGCAGCTGGTCCTGCACCGGTAGGGCTCTTACTCTAAAGATCGGCAGCCCCCCGAATGTAGGGACCCGTAACCGCCTTTAGGCCTCGATGTGAGCGAATCTTCAACACCCGCCGAACCCGCGCCGCTGAAGCTCGAGTTTCCGCCGGAGCTGCCCATCACGGAGCATGCAGAGGCGATTCGCGATGCGCTGGCGACCCATCAGGTCGTGATCGTGGCCGGGGAAACCGGCTCGGGAAAAACTACGCAGCTGCCGAAGATCGCCCTGGCCGCCGGCCTCGGTCGGGAGCGCATGATCGGCCATACGCAGCCACGGCGTCTGGCAGCGCGGGCCGTGGCAACGCGCATCGCCGAGGAACTGGAAGTCCCGCTCGGCGGTGCCGTGGGCTATGCGGTGCGATTCTCCGACGCGGTCAGTGAAGCGACGCGGGTCAAGCTGCTGACGGACGGGCTGCTTCTGACCGAAATCCGTCGCGACCGGCGCCTCTCGCGCTATGACTGCATCATCGTCGATGAGGCCCACGAGCGAAGTCTGAACATCGACTTCCTGCTCGGCTATCTGAAAAGCGTGTTGAAGGTCCGCCGCGACCTGAAGCTGATCATCACCAGTGCCACCATCGATGTTGCCGCTTTTTCGAAGCACTTTGACGACGCGCCGATCGTTGAAGTCGGCGGGCGCACCTATCCGGTGACCTTGCGCTACCTGGACGATGATGCCCTCGAGCTGAGCGTCGACGAACAGCTTCTGAACGCGCTCGAGGATATCGAAACCGGTCCTCGATCCCGGGCCCGGGATGTGCTCGTCTTCCTGCCTGGGGAGCGGGAAATCCTCGACACCGCGCAGACGCTGCGCCGAGCCGTGGGGGAGCGGCTGGAGATTCTGCCGCTTTACGCCCGCCTGTCTGCCACTGATCAGCAGCGGATCTTCCGTCCGGGCAAGCGGCGCCGCGTCATTCTTTCGACGAACGTTGCCGAGACCTCGCTGACCGTGCCGAACATCGGCTACGTGATCGATCCCGGTGTCGCTCGGATCAGCCGCTATTCCTATCGCTCCAAGCTGCAGCGGCTGCCCGTGGAGCCCATCAGTCAGGCCAGCGCCAATCAGCGAGCAGGGCGCTGCGGTCGCGTTGCCCCAGGGACCTGTTACCGACTTTATACGGAAGCCGACTTCGACAGCCGGCCCGAGTACACGGATGCGGAGATCAAGCGGACCAACCTGGCCTCGGTGGTTCTGCAGATGCGCGCCTTCAAGCTGGGTGATCCGCATCGCTTTCCTTTTCTCGAACCGCCGGATCCCCGGGCGATCCGTGACGCGGAGAAGCTCCTCGAGGAGCTCGGCGCACTGGTAGGGCAGCAGTTGACGGACGTCGGCAGAACCATGGCGCGGCTGCCCATCGATCCGCGCCTCGCTCGGATGCTCGTGGCCGCGAACGAAACGCGCGCGCTCTCGGAGCTGCTCATCATCACGGCTGCCATGGCCGTCAGTGACCCCCGAGAGCGACCCATCGACAAGCAGGGCAGCGCCGATCGTGCTCACGAGCAGTGGCGCGATCCGCGCTCGGATTTCCTGAGCACTCTCAACATCTGGCGCTGGTTCGAGGCACAGCGGGAAGCGCTGACGCGCTCCGCGTTGCGACGCGCCGCCGGTAAGCATTTCCTGTCGAACAACCGGATGCGCGAATGGCTGGCCCTGCATCGGCAGCTGCTGCTCGCGGTGAAAGACCTGGGGCTGAAGCTCAACCGGGAGCCTGCAGACTACGCCTCCGTACACCGCGCGCTGCTGGCGGGCTCACTGAGTCTCATCGGCAATCACGACGAGCGCGGAGACTATCTCGGGCCTCGCAATCTGCGCTTCCGGATCTTTCCCGGATCGGCTCTTGCCGAGCGTCGACCGCGGTGGATTGTTGCGGCCGAGATCGTCGAAACGCGGCGTGTCTACGCGCGCACGGTCGCGGAGGTAGAAGCCCGCTGGATCGAAGATGCCGCCCCCCATCTCGTGAAGCGCTCCCAGCGTGAGCCGCACTGGAGTCTTGCCCGCGGCGAAGCACTGGCCTACGAGACCGTGACCCTCTATGGGCTGCTCCTGGCGGAAAAGCGCCGGGTGAGTCTGAAGCGCTTCGACAGGACGACGGCGCGACAGCTGTTTCTCACCGACGGTCTCGTCCACGGTGCCGTCAAGCGACCGCCGGATTTTCTCAGCCATAACCTGGAGCTCGCGGCGGCCATTCGCGACGAGGAAGACAAGGGGCGTCGTCGCGATCTGCTGAAGAGCGAGGCGGAAATTGCCGCGCTTTACGACAGCCGGCTCCCGGAGCGGGTCGTGACCGTGCGCGATCTCGATCGATGGCTGCGGAAAGCATCGGACGAGGCCACAGGCGCGCTGTTTTTCACTCGTGAGCAGCTTTCCGTCGGAGATGCCGTCCGCTACGCGGAATCCGACTTCCCGGCGGAAATAACCATGCGTGGCCATGGTTTTCCACTCCGTTATCGCTTTGCCCCCGGTGCTGCCGACGACGGTATCTCGGTGGAGGTGCCCATTGGCCTGGTCGAAGCGCTGGTGCCACAGGCGCTGGCCTGGAGTGTCCCGGGCATGCTCGAAGGGGTCTGCGAGCAGTGGCTCCGGTCGCTGCCGAAAGCGCACCGACGCAAGATCACCCCGATTCCCGATGCGGTGCGGGCGGTGCTGCCGACGCTGCGGCAACCGAGCATCTACCGGCAGGGACGCTTCGAGGTGAGTCTGGCCGATGCGATAGCCCACGAGTTCGGTCTCAGAGTTGCCGCCGAGGATTGGAGTCCGGAGCGGATCGACCCGCACTGGCTCGTCAACGTGAAGGTGATCGATACCGATGGCCGCGTCATTGCGGAAGGTCGGGACGTGGAAGCCCTTCGTACGCGCTTCGCTGCAGCCGGTGCCAAGCGGCTCGAGGATGAGCAGCGGGCCGAGCACGAGAGCGAAGGGCTCATGGACTTCCCTGACCAGCCCGTATCTGGTACGCAGGTGATCGGCGCCGGTGCCGAAAGTGTGGTTGCGTACCCGACGCTGGTTGATGAGGGCGACAGTGTCGCGCTTCGGAATCTGCCCAGCGCTGTCGCTCAGGCAGCCGGCAATCGAGCCGGCTACGCCCGCCTGGCATTGCTCAAGCTCGGACAGACGGCCCGCTACCTGAAAAAGCAGATTGCGGCGGACAAACCCCTCGGTGTGCTCTTTGCGCCCCTGGGCGGTGCGGAGCTCTTTCGTGACGAGCTCCTGAAGGCGACTGCCTGGCAGTGTTTTTTCGAAGGCGAAGCGCTGCCTGAAGATGCCGCCGCCTTTGCGGCGCGTCTGGAGGCCCGGCGCGGTGGGCTCGCCGAGACCCTGGAGCACCTCAGGGCACTGCTCCGCGACATACTCACGCTGCGTCTCGAGCTCATCCGGGAGTTGGATGCGGCAACTTCACCGGCCTTTGCCGATGCGGTTGCTGACATCCGTGGTCAGTTGGAAACGCTGGTAGGCCCCGACGTCCTGACCGTGACCCCCGGGGAACGTCTTTCAGATCTGCCCCGCTATCTGGAAGCCGCGCGACATCGGCTGAAGAATCTGCAGGGTAAGGTGCAGCGCGATCAGCAGCTGATCGCAGAGCTCAATGGATTCCGGATGCGGCTGGATGCTCTGGGTGCGGAGCTCGGCCAGGATGCGCCCGACTGGCAGGCATTGCGCTTCCTCCTCGAGGAAGTACGGGTGGGGCTCTTTGCGGAGCGGCTCGGGGTGCGGGAAAAAGCCTCCGTGAAGCGCTTCGATCGGGCGCTCCAGGCGCTGGAGCGTGAACACGGTCTCATTTAAGCTCTGTGCCGAGGATAGGGCGCGCCGGCCTGGCGCAAACGGCTCAGGGGTTCAGACCACCTTCCCGGTGAACGACTGGTAGCGCATCTGCGAATGATGAGCGCTCGACTGAACCTATGGGATGGGCCGGGGTCATATCCGAAGAGCGCACAATGAGACCCAGCAGTTCCGGGCTCGGCGGCGTTCACCACATCTGCGGAACCGGGCCAGCCATGGTGGTGGGTTCAGGAACCGCAACCGAAAAAGAGTACGGCCCGGGACGGGGCTGTGAGAGGAGAACTCACTCAATGACTACTGTGAACCGGAAAATGAAGCCCATCACCGCTGCCGTTGGTACGGCGTTTGTCGCGTCCCTGGCCACGGCCAGCTTCGCCAACGCTGACAGCCCCTTTGCGGCAGAAGAGCTGGACAGCGGCTACGACCTGCTCGCGAAAGGCGACGCCGAAGGTAAGTGCGGCGAAGGTAAGTGCGGCGAAGGCAAGTGCGGTGAGTCCAAGGACGAAGGCGAAGGCAAGTGCGGCGAAGGCAAGTGCGGTGAGTCCAAGGACGAAGGCGAAGGCAAGTGCGGCGAAGGCAAGTGCGGCGAGTCCAAGGACGAAGGCGAAGGCAAGTGCGGCGAAGGCAAGTGCGGTGAGTCCAAGGACGAGGGCGAAGGCAAGTGCGGCGAAGGCAAGTGCGGAGGCGCGGCCTGAGTTCTGCCGGGTGGGCCCCTGAGCCCACCCGCTCTGCTTTTCGCAGCATGATGCAGTATCCGGTGACTGGCGCGGGGCTCGGCTTACGCCGCGGTCTGCTGCCTGAGCTTCTGACGGTCGATGACGGCGTCATCGACTTTCTGGAGTTCGCGCCGGAGAACTGGATTGGCGTTGGCGGCCGCTTTGGCCGCCAGTTCCGTGCTCTGGCGGAACGCTTTCCGCTCGTCTGCCACGGCCTGTCGCTCTCTATCGGCAGCCCCGCGCCCCTCGATCGAAGCTTCCTTGCCGATGTGAAGGCTTTCCTCGATGAGCACAACGTTCGCTGTTATTCAGAGCATCTGAGTTTCTGCAGCGACGACAAAGGACACCTTTATGACCTGATGCCCATGCCCTTCACCGAGGAAGCCGTGCACT
Organism: Pseudomonadales bacterium; assembly: GCA_965230005.1. GTDB lineage: Bacteria > Pseudomonadota > Gammaproteobacteria > Pseudomonadales > Azotimanducaceae > SZUA-309. The sequence continues at coordinate 1,253,844 of OZ245934.1, read as the reverse complement.
ACGTGGCGGCCAGAATCCGGGAAGTGCAGGATTATCTCGAGCGGCAGCTGGTCATCGAACACATTTCCTATTACGCGGCTCCCGGACAGGAGCTCGGCGAACTGGAATTCCTCAATGCCGTGCTCGACGAAGCGGACTGCGGGCTGCTCCTCGACGTCAACAACATTTACGTCAACAGCATCAATTTTGGCTATGACCCACAGTCGTTTCTGCGCGGTATCGACGGACGTCGCATTTCCTATGTGCACATCGCCGGCCACTACGTCGAAGCGGAGGATCTGCGGGTCGATACCCATGGTTCAAACGTCATAGCGCCGGTTTGGGATCTCCTGGAAGGCGCTTACGAACACTGGGGTGTGGCGCCGACGCTGCTCGAGCGGGATTTCAACTTCCCGCCCATGGAGGAGCTGCTCGCGGAGGTTGCGCACATCAGAAGCCTGCAGGGTGCGGTGCAACATGCCCAGGCCGGGTAGCAACCTGCCCGACTTCCGGGCAACGCAGATCGACTTCGCCGCTCACATCCGCAACCCGACCGAAAATCCTGCTCCGGCCGGTCTCGAGGCACGGCGGCTGAAGATCTACCTGGAACTCTTCTACAACAACATCGAGAGCTTTCTGGCGAACAGCTTTCCCATCGCAAAGAAAGTGCTTGGTCACGATCACTGGCACGTGCTGGCACGGGAGTTCGTGCACCGCCATGGCAGCGAGTCGCCGTATTTCCTCGAGATCAGTCAGGAGTTTCTCACTTTCCTGAGTGAGCGCGACAACGCTCCTGACGAGGGTCTGCCGGAGTTCCTCCTCGAGCTCGCGCACTACGAGTGGGTGGAGCTCGCCCTCAGCGTCAGCGAAGAAGAGCTGCCCGTGGCAGGTGTGGATGCGGCTGGCGACCTCCTCGAAGGTCGGGTCGTGGTCTCGCCGCTCATCTGGTGTCTGGCTTACCGCTGGCCGGTGCACAAGATCGGCCCCGATCACCTCCCCACGGCCCCCCCCGAGGCATCCACCGAACTCATTGTCTATCGCCGGGCCGACGACAGCGTCGCTTTCATGGAGGTGAATCCGGTGACGCTGCGGCTGGTCGAGCTGCTTCGGGAACACACCGGCAGGGAGGCTCTCGCTGCCCTGGCGCAGGAGCTCCCGCAGCTGGATTCAAAGGTCGTTTACGAACAGGGCCTTGCAACGCTGGAAAGCCTGAGGGACGCTCAGATTCTGCTCGGCACCTGGGCCCAGGCCGCAGGGGCTGAGACCGACGCGTCCGAGATGGACTGAGCGTCTGGCAGCAGGGGATGATGATCATGAGCGCAGCAGGCGGTACCGTTGACGCCGCAGCCATCGCCGCGGGAGCGTTGCTCTCGCTGTGCCTGCTGTGCGCCCCACTGCCGGTGCTGGCCGAAGAGTCCACCCCGGCGCAGGCTTCAGCACTCAGCGACAGCAGCCGTTCGGAGGCCCTGCCGGATGCCGCGGCCGTGCTTGCCCGACCCGAACGAGACCCGGACCCCTGGATTGGTATGAACCGATCGCTCTGGGCTTTCAACAACGTGCTCGACCAGAACATTCTCCGGCCGATCGCTCAGGGCTATCGGGCCATAACGCCGGATATCGTGGAGGAGGGCGTCTCCAACTTTTTCGATAACCTGCAGGTCCCCGGCACGGCGCTCAACCAGCTCCTTCAGGGCAAGCCAAAAGAAACGGTCAGCGACGTCGGGCGCTTTGCGGTCAATTCGACGGTAGGCATTCTCGGGTTCTTCGACGTGTCCACGCGACTCGGCCTGCCGCAGCATGAGGAAGACTTCGGTCAGACGCTCGTCGTCTGGGGCGTTCCGCAGGGCCCCTTCTTCATGATTCCCATCCGCGGTCCATCGACGGTGACGCAGGCGGGTGGCATGTTCGTCGATGCGATGACCAATCCGATCCGTTACATCCGCAACGTCCGTGTGCGCAACGTGATCTATGGCATCTACTTCCTCGATCTCCGTAAACGGCTGCTTACGGCCGAGGTGCTGATCTCCGGGGACGAGTACCTCTTCATCCGGGACGCGTTCCTGCAGCGCCGGGATTTCCTGATTCGCGACGGCGTCTTTGAAGACGACCCCTTCCTCGACTTCGACGATTTCGAGGACTTCTAGCGCCATGGGGGTAACGGTGGGCGCCCAGTTGCTATTGACCAATGATGGGAGTAGGGTGCGCGTCCCATCGATGTGGCGGATGTATCCGATCGTATGGGCCTCGTCGTTGTAGATCCCGATGAGCAGGCGTCAGAGACGCTGTGTGCTCAGCTGGCCCATCTGAAGCTCGACATCCTGCCTGCCTCGAGCAAAAAGATCGCTCAGGAAATTTGTGATCACGCCCTGCCGGAAATGCTGATCTGTTCGAGATTGGATTGGGCAGCGGACCTCGCAGAGGCCAACCGCAGACTGCCCGTGGTACTCGCGACCCCTGAAGGGGCCGATCGCGACGCCCTGCTTGCGTCGTTGCGCGCGGGGCTCGCAGATGTCTGGGAACTCCCTGCCGACGACGACTTCCTTCTCGATCGCATCAACGTCCTGCTCGAGCGAGGCCGCAAAGGCGAATCACAAGCCGAGCACAGGCTCAACGAGCATGTGCTGGAACTGCAGCGTGATCAGCGGGCCGGGCGTTACATTCAGATGGGCATGCTGCCCCCGAATCCCATGGGTATCGACCGGTACCGACTGCAGCACCGCATCATTCCGTCGCTCATTCTGTCCGGCGATTTCGTCGACTACTTCCGGATCACCGATCGCTACTACGCGCTCTACGTGGCTGATGTTTCGGGTCATGGCGCCTCGTCGGCTTTTGTGACCGTGCTCCTGAAGAACTTCTCCCGACGTCTGCGCCGCGAGTATCAGGCTTCCATGATTCAGGAACCGGGTGAGATTCTTGCCTGGATCAACCGGGAACTCCTCGATCAGAAGATCGACAAGCACGTCGCCATGGTGCTTGCGGTCGGCGACCTGCAGACCGACAGTCTGCGCATCGTCAATGGCGGCCACTTTCCGCCCGCGATCATCGTGCGTGATGGCGAGGCGGCTTTCGTGGAGCAGCGTGGACGGCCTGTTGGTCTCTTCGACGAAGTCTCTTACGCGGCGACCACGATCCAGTTCAAAGCCGGCGATCGGCTGGTGCTGTTCTCTGATGGCGTGCTCGATGCCATGGAGGACGACGGCCTGGCAGCCAAGGAGGGACGGCTCCTGGCGGCGGCGGTCGAAGCGAAAATGGATGATATCTGGCAGTCGCTTTCTCTGGTGGAGAACGCGGCCCGTGACGACATGACCTGCCTTACCCTGGTCCGGGAGAACTGAATGCAAGGGCGCATACTCGTTGGTTCCCACGACGGCGTTTATCTGATCGTCTTCGAGGGAGATGTACGCCTCACGTTGTGTACGACGGTGGATGTCTATCTCGAGAAGATGTTTCTCGATCGCGCCTTCCGTTCCGTGGTGATCGATCTGTCGCGGACGGAGAACATCGACTCAACGTCTCTGGGGCTGCTGGCCAAGCTGTCCATACAGGCGGAGAAGCGTTTCGACTACCGCCCCACGCTCGTATCCACGAATCCGGACATCACCCGCATCCTCCTTTCCATGGGCTTCGACGAAGTCTTCAACCTCCAGGAAACGCCGCTCGAACAGGAAGAGCAGTTGACGGAACTGCCGAAGATGGTGGCGACTGAAGCCGACGTACGGCAGCGTGTGCTCGAGGCGCACCGGACGCTCATGTCCATGAACGACGCCAATGAGGCTGCGTTTCAGGACCTCGTGGCGGCGCTCGAAGCGGAGTCGCTCGCGGCGCCACCGCGACAGGCCGCGCTCTAGCTGCCCCGTAGCCCCGAATTCGCTCGCGCTTTCCTCGGGCGGCGCGCCGGTCAGGGCGCCTTGCGAGCGGCCTGTTTGGATTCGATGAAGCGGGCGTGACTCACGTAGAGCAGCTCGGCGATGCGGCGGATCGTGTGTTCCTCAAAGCGGTCGACCTGCGCATCGGACAGCGCCAGGCGCCAGAGCTGTACCACCAGATTGAATCGTTCTGCTTCGTCCCAGGCCTCGACGAGGGTGCGCGTAAAGGTCTGCAGTCCGACGCTGGCATCGTGCTCCCGCCGGGAATCTTCAATGAGCGCTTCCACCGCAGCACCCTCGATCCCGAACTGAGCCTTCAGGGCCTGACGGACGACGTCGAGTTCCTCGTCGGAAACATCGTGGTCTGCCCAGGCGACTTCGATGAGCAGGGTCGCCGCGGCGAGGGGTACCAGGTCTTCGGGATTGTCGTCTTCTGCAAGCTGCCCGCGCAGCCGGTCGAGGAGAGAACTGAGCATGTCAGGCCGCCCGGTCGAGAACTTCGCCGATGGCCCGGTCGACCACGGAGATGTCGTTTGTGGCCAGGGCTTTGTGATCGGACAGCAGCCGCCGGTAGCGACGGGCGCCCGGCATGCCGGCGAAGAGGCCCAGACAGTGGCGGGTCATATCGGCCAGCCGTGTACCGGCTTCGAGTTCCCGCACCATGTACTCGCGATAGTCGGCCATCAGGTCGAAGGCTGAACGACGGCCGTCGCCGTGAAAACGCAGGGCGAGCTCGTTCATGAACAGCGGGTTGTGGTAAGCCGCGCGGCCGATCATGACGCCATCGGTGTGGCGCAGGTGCTCAGCCACGGCGTCTGCGGAATCGATACCGCCGTTGATCATGATCTCGAGTTCCGGGAAGCGGGCTTTCAGCGCATAGACCCGCTCGTACTGGAGCGGGGGTATCTGCCGGTTCTGCGCCGGGGACAGACCGTTCAAGAGCGCTTTGCGGGCGTGCAGGTAGAACCGTTCGCAGCCGGCGTCCTGCACCGTGGCAATAAACGCCTCGAGGAGCGGCTGTGTGTCGGCGTCGTCCACGCCAAGACGGCACTTGACCGTCACCGGCAGGGGGGCTGCGCTGGTCATGGCACTGACAAGCTCGCCCACGAGCTTGGGTTCGCGCATGAGGCAGGCGCCGAAGGCGCCGCGCTGCACGCGGGGAGAGGGGCAGCCAACGTTCAGATTGATCTCGTCGTAGCCGGCCTCGGCGGCAAAGAAGGCCGCCCGGGCGAGGTCCGCCGGTTCACTGCCCCCGAGCTGGACCACGACAGGATGTTCGCTGGTGTCGTGCGCGAGGAGCCGATCCCGGGGACCGTGCAGCAACGCGCCGGCCGTGATCATCTCTGTGAAGAGAGTGATCTGCCGGCCAGTACCACGCAGCAGGAACCGGCAGTGGCGGTCTGTCCAGGCCATCATCGGCGCGACAGACAGGTGAGGAACGTTGCTCAAGGCCGTGGGCTCTGAAGATGCGGGGGCGCATTGTACCTTGGGCGTCGCATGCGCGTTGAGGCCGTGCTCGGCCGCGCCTCGATAAACCCCATAACCTATTGATAATTAATAACAATATGCGAAAAATGCGTCGTTCTGATGATGATTCATAGTTCTCCAGAATTCCCTCCATTTTTCCTTCATTTTGATGGAGGGTTTCTGTATAGTCCTCCGCAACCGTCTGATTTTGTTGCGTGTGACCCGGTTGAGGGCTGCCGCGGTAAAGCCCGGCGGCGACTCAACCCCCAGAGATGTCCCGACACAGATGCTGAGACAGAGAACAATAAAGCGACCGGTGCACGCCATTGGTATTGGCGTTCATTCGGGTCAAAAAGTCCGTATGACATTACGCCCTGCCGGGGAGAATACGGGAATTGTCTTCGTTCGTTCTGACCAGGGCCACGCCGCGGTGCGTGCCCGGGCCAGCAACGTGAGCGACACCACCCTGGCCACGAGCATCGCAGAGAACGGTGTGCAGGTGGCCACGGTGGAGCATCTGATGTCGGCCCTCTGGGGTCTTTCTATCGACAATCTGCTCGTGGAATTGAATAACGAAGAAGTGCCGATCATGGATGGCAGCGCTGCTCCGTTCGTTTATCTCATCAATTCCGTCGGGATCGTCGAGCAGGAAGCGCCGAAGGAGTTCCTGCGTATCACGCGGCCGATCTCGGTGACCCAGGGCGATGCCTACGCCACTCTGGAACCCTTCAACGGTTTCGAAGCGGATTACACCTTCGTTGCCGATCATCCGGTCTACAACCGTTATCCGAAACAGGCCAAGCTCAACTTCTCCAGCACCTCCTACGTGGAAGAGGTGAGCCGTGCCCGATCCTTCGGCCTCGTGGACGAACTCGAACAGGCCCAGGGCATCAACCGCTGTCTCGGCTCGAGTCTCGAGAATGCCGTTGGCATCGACGACTACCAGGTGCTCAACGACGACGGCCTCCGCTACGAGGACGAATTCGTCAAACACAAACTCCTCGACGTGATTGGTGATCTGTACCTGCTCGGACGACCAATCGTTGGCCGTTTCCACGGCTACAAATCCGGCCACGCGCTGAACAACAAGCTCGCTCGAGCGCTCCTGCGCTGCGAGGATGCTTTTGAGGTGGTCAACGTCGGTCGGGAAGAGTACTCGGAAGCCATGCCGATCCTGGCGCCGGCGACGCTCTACAACTGATCGTCTGCAGGCGTGTGCGAGCGCCTGCGCTGCTCCTGAAGCCGCGGTTAAAAGTCCCCGCTTACACCCCTTGAATCTGCAGGCCGCCGAGCCGCCAGTCAGAGGCCCTGACCGCTGCGCGCTTCGTCGTACATTTTGATCAGGAAACCTCGGATGGCACTCAACGCCTCGTCTTTGGGCATGAGCTGCTGAGCTTCCATGACCGCGGCCATGTCTTCCAGGCTGCGCTGGCCGTCAATGAGCGCCATGATGAAGGCATGAACACGCGTCGCCATGGCCTGGCGCTGGAAGGCGGGTAGCGCGGGGACGGGCAGGGTGCTTCCAGCAATCCAGTCCGGCAGGTTCCCGGCATCTTCCGCGAAGGCGCATTCTTCGACTTTTTCCGCAGAGAGCGTGAGCACCGCTTCGCGGCGCCCGTGGCGGCTGTCCGGACAATCCAGGTAAGGCTGTTCCACCTCTGTCGCTTGAACCATTCTGAAGCCCGATGTCGCGGCGAGCTCTTCGAGCTCCGGGAGACTGAGGTTCTCGGCCGGGTCCGGGCGCTGGAAGGCCAGGGAACCGTGATAGAGCCAGTGGCCGCCGGGCACGAGGAGTCGGTTCACAACGCGGCAGACGGATGCCGTGTCCGCGTCGATCACGTCGAGGAGCCAGGGTGTGACCACGAGGTCGAAGGTTCCTGCCTGAAAGGGCGCGCGCATGGCGTCGGCAAGGACCACCTGAAACCCGGGCCGCGTTGGGGCCGGGGCGCTCAGTTCCCGGGCGATTGCTGCCTGCGCGCCGTCGCGCGGTGCCAGCGGAAACTCCACGAGTTCGAGCGATTGTCCGGCCGCCATCGTCTTGAGGATCGTGGTCAGGTAGGGGTTCAATTCCAGGGCAACAGTGGCGGCGTCCGCGAGGCTGTTGTGGAGGTCCCAGGCGAGCCGTCCCGCGCCGGCTCCGAGCACGAGGATGCGTTTCGGGGCTGCGTCCCCGAGGGCGTCCTGCAGCGCGCTCAGAGAGGCCGCGTTTTCTTCGTCACCCCAGCACCAGTCCCGGAACACGTTTGCCGTGTAGCCGGTGAGGCCGAGCTGGGTCGGAAGACGGGCCTTGAGTGCCTGATAGGTTTCGAGGGCTGCGGGTTTGCTGAGACCGAGGGACTTCAGAAGCAGCTTCACCGCCCGTTGCTGCGCTGCGTAGCCATCGCTCAGGGCCTGAAGCCGGATTCGGGCGGCATCAGTTGTCGCCGCGCTGAGCGCGGCGTGGGCCTGCTGATGTTGTGCTTCCAGTTGTGCCAGCGCCATCTGCCAGCGGTTTTTCCAATCGAAGCGCAGGCTGTCGGGCTCCGCAACCAGCCAGGGGACATCGTCGATGCGGGGAAAGGTGAGCTTGCACCGGCCGCAGCGCAGATCGGTCAGTGGTCCGCTGCAGCGTGGACAGGCGTAGTGGTCGTCGATGATCTGCAAGTCCCCAATCCTTGTCGGGAGGCCCAGGCATTCTAGCCGTCGGTCGGAAGAAGGGCAGCGTCCTGCTGAGGCCAACGAAAGTCCCCGGCGGCAGCGGTGGGTCCAGCATCCTGCCGGACCCGCTCTGCCTGTCGCCGCTCGCTCAGATGGTGCCCGAGACGATGGGTTGGAAGGCCATGAACAGGTCTGCCTGGGCGGCGACCGGTGAGTTGCCAAAGATGTTGGCGAACTCGCCTTCCTCACCGTGCAGGGCCATGTAGTTCAGCAGCACCATCTGCACGAGCTGGTTGACGTTGTTGCCGGCCGGACTCGCGCTGGTCTCCACGGAGCCGTCCGGCCGCATGAAGCCGAGCTGCTGGTGGCGGGCCTGCTGCTCGGTTGTGCCGCCGCGAAGCGCCGGTCGGCCGTTCGGGCTGTAGACCAGGAAGAAGGGTGCTGCTGTGGAAGAGTTGTCGCTCGTCCATTCACCCTTGCCGCGGCCGTCGGCGCTGTTGTCGATGACGCCGTTCGAGCTCAGAGAGCCGTCGGAGGTCACGTAGAGCATGAGCGGCAGCTGCATGCGGTGGGCGTACTCGAGGCACGCGCCCATGCACTGGCCAGCCCGGAAGTCCTTTACTTCACCTTCGGCGCGGGCGCCACCGTGATAGTCGTAGCCGCCCATCTCCACGGTACCGGCACCGGCAAAGCCGTTGATGACCATCTTCATCACCGAGGCCGTCTTCTGGAACTCGCGTCCGTCCCGGCTGTTGGCCAGAAACTCTGTGGAGTTGAAGATGCCGGCGGCGCCGACGATGTCCGTGTCGGCGGCCGGGTTGATCTGGTCAGGGTTACCGTAATTCTCGGCGAGCTGAGCCGTCTTCACGTAGCCGCAGCGGACGAGATCCTGCACGACATCGGCGGTGGTGATCGCCCCCTGGCCGGTGTTCATGCTGTTCATCTTCTGATCGCTGATGCGATAGATGGACTCCATCACGGCTACGGCGTCGGCCTGAGTAAGGCCGAGCCCCGTGAGGTCACCCACGTCCACGAGACCGGTGACGTCACTCGGTCGGGCTACTCGAGTCGGCCGGATCGTCAGGTCGATCAGCTCTGCGGGTGCCATGGAGTTGCCGCCCGAGTCAGAGTTTTCGCTGCCGATGAGTGTCAGCAGAGCACCGTCCGCACCCATGCCAGGCACCGGATTACCGTCGTCGTCCGTGCCGATACCGGCCCGGGCAATCCCGTACATGGGATTGTGCGGATTGTTGCCCGTATCGTTTTCAGACCGTGCCGGAATGACCGCACCGTTGGTGTTGGCCATGGCTTCCGGAGACATGCGCACCATCATGCCGCGCAGAAAGGCGCTGTCGGCGTGGAACGCCAGGCCCAGGCTCATATCGATGTTGTCTCTGGTCTGCGTGTCCGGGTTGACGATCGGTGGAATCATGTCACCAGGCAGGCCCTGTCGTTCGTAGCCCTGCGTCGAAAGGAAGTCGAGCTGACCGCCCTGCTGGCCGACGAGCACGTTGGAACCGGCCTGGTTCGAGCCCCCGGCGAGATCGAAGCAGATGAAGGGAATTTTCCCCGCACCCTGCGTTGCAATGCCGCAGCCGTCCACCAGGGCGGCTACGTCCGGGCTCAGGGCGAAGGCCTTGTTGTCGAGCGTGATGAGGCTCGAGCCCAGCACACCGGCGCTGCCGGCGATGAAGCCCTGGCTCAGGAACTCGCGTCGGGTTCTGGGCCGCGGATGATCCGGATGGAGCAGCGGATCGTCGTAGTTACGCTTTCGTTTTCTGATCATTGCACTAATCCTTCCGTTACTGGACCAGCATGGCGGCAGAGCCCAGCGCGGAGGCGCAGGTGCCTTTCATGATGGCGATCGTGTTGCCCGAACCGGCGATGAGCTGGTCCATGAGGGCATTGAGCTCGGCGGCTACGGCGGCTTCGTCCGGCTGCGTCGGCAGATTGATGCCGACGACGTTGGCGACCAGCGGATCGGTCACCAGAGCGCGGTTGTTGAAGGCCGTGCCTTTCGCGGCGCCGAAGTTGAAGCCGGGCCAGAAGGCGGCTCGGGCCGTTGGATCGTCCACGAGCGTTGAGCAGTACTCGAAGGCGAGCTGCGCGATACCCATCTGCTGTGAGGAGATGAAGCCCGCGATCTTCGGCTGCACCGGCATGGCCTGGAAGACGTTGTCGTACACCGCCTGCACGTCCGGATGCGCGACGGAGATACCGGTCACCTTCGACATGGTGGCGTTGATTTCCGCGAAGTCACGAATGCCGCTGGGCGGATCCTGATCTGCGGCAGGTACCGGCGGCGGCGGCGGCGGGGCATCGGGGAATGGTTCCACGTAGGCCACCGCGTTCTCCGCGCTGCCTAGACGCTCGAAGGTCAGGAAGAACTCATCGAGATCGGGACCCTTCTCGAGGGGGATCACCGTGCCGAGGCTCGACAGACGCTGGATTCCTTCCACCGCGTAGTCGACGTCGTTCAGAGACACGTTGATGTTGGCGAAAGCCTGACCGACCGCCACTTCACGACCATTCAGACCGAGGCGCATACCCTCGAGGGGGATGTTGCCGAGGGTGACGCCCGCGTCGTCGAGAACGACGAAGAAGGGCTCATCGAAGAGATACGCGTAGGAGTCGTACTGGCTCACTTCGAAGACGACGTAAGCGGTCGGAATACCCACGTGTGCTTCCACGTTGAACAGCAGGTAGTAGCGCTCGCCGACACCTACTTCGAAGTTTTCGAAGATCTGCTCCGGGGTCAGTACACGGTTGTGAATAGCGAGCAGTCGCATCGTGCCTGCCCAGCGATTGGTATTGTCCACCTCACTGCCAATGGCGAAGGCGAAGGTCTCGTCCCACACGTCGAGCAGATCCGGCGGCGTGGTGTCCGCGACCGGGACCAGTTCGCCGTTGACGAACAGCTGGCGACCGTTGATGGGGTCGTAGTTCAGCACCACGTGCTGCAGGGAAGCCTGCAGGATCTCATCGGCGGACGGCGTCGACAGCTGCGAACCGCCCGCGTCCGACGGATCGTTGCGCACGAAAGTGTCGTAGTCGTAGAGGGTCTGGCCGATCATGAAGTTTCGCGACTCGGAGTTACCCGCGTAGGTGACGATCCGTGACGGACCGTCCTGGCTGACGTTGCCCGGGGCCGCCCAGAACTCGATGGCAAACTCGCCGGTGGCGGTGATCAGGTCATGGAGCTTGGCACTCGCGGTCGTGGAGGCCTGCGCTTTGCCGTTCACGAACTGAACCCCCCAGCCGCCGACCCAGTTGTATTCACCTGAGAGCGTGAGGTTCGTGGAAGGCTCGACCCCGGAGGTGTCGTAGGCCTGATTGCCGGCACCGGTCTTGAACTCGTACGTGGCGATCACGTTGCGCTCATGGCGGCCACCGGAGGCAGCGATAATGCCGTTCGGCAGGCCGAGTGCCATGGAGGTAACCAGGTTGGTGTCGATCTGCGTGATTGGAATGGCGTTTGCCAGAGCCTGCACGGCAGCTTCCATTGCGTTGGCGTCGGACGGGCAGCTGTTCCAGCAGTTGTGCGATTCGAAGCCGAGTCGCACCACGAAACGCGAGTTCGCCGGGTTGTCCAGGTCGATCTTCGTCGTGGCCGCATCCCAGGCGATGTCCATGTCGGAGCTGCCGAAGTAGGGGGCCTGCGGTACCGCGGCCGAATCCGAGTGGCACTGAGCGCAGTAGAGCGTCAGCAGGTTGTGCAGCTGCGCGAACTCTGCCGGTGCATCGACGGGCATGTTGCGGCTGTCGCCGGGCATCTGCAGCACGGCAGGGGCGACGAGTTCAATCTCTTTACCAGCTCCGCCGAAGGCGTCACCGGCCCAGTTTTCGATGTAGGACTGAATGATGTCGCCGCAGGCGTTGGCGTCAGCCAGCCAGCAGTTGTGACCGCCGCGAACTTTGCTGACGATGACGCTGTCGCCGGGATCGGCAAGGTTGGCGATCGTGTTGGCGGCGTCGTAAGCCAGGTTGATGTCGTCGGCACGGACGAAGCGCGGCCCCTGCGATTCGTTGTGGCAGGAACCACAGCGGTTGTTCGGCACGAGGTTATCCCAGACGGCGAGCTTGAAAGCCTGCACGTCTTCCGTGGTCGGCGGCGGACCGTTGTAGTTCGAAGCGTCTGGCGTGCTCGTCAGCGCATTCTGAGTGACCGGCGCGCCGCTGCCGCTGCCGCAGGCCTGCAGCAGGAGGAGACCGAGGGCGGCCAGCAGAGTTCGTATGTTCAATGTCGTGTTCATGCTCTTCACCTCCGCCTTACAGGCCTTTGCAGTAGAGAGCAGATTCAGCGTAGACCTGCTTCAGGTTGTAGTTGCTGGCTCGGAAAGAGCTCACCATGCTGTCGATCTGCGCACGATCGGCGTCATCCTCCACCGGGTGCAGGCAGACGTTTTCGAAGACCTTCTCCACCTGGCACTGGGCAAAGGCGTCGGAGTTGGCGAGTTCCCAACCCATGGTCTTGGCGCCATTACCGGAGGATGGCAGCGAGGTGTTCCAGCCGAGGAGGGCGTTCTGCCCCTCGCGCCAGTAGTTCAGCCAGGAGTCGTCCGTCGTGACGAAGCCGTGCTCGAAGTTGTTGTCGTTGTTGAAATACTTCGAGGCAACCAGACCGTCGGTGTAGACGATCTGGCCGTTCTCGCCGTCCGGATCGGCATCCACGTCGTAGGCGTAGTCGTAGTAGGCGTAAGCACCAGCCAGAGGATCCATGCCGGAATGGCAACCGATGCAGCCGTTCAGGAACAGGCGGCTGTCACCGCCTGGGCTGCGGGAGACGTCCTGCCGGATGCGGTCAGGCACGCGCGTGACGTCCTTGACCTGCTCCAGGTCATTGCACATGTGGTTCAGCAGCGTGAAGCGGAACATGGCGCGGTTCGTACCGTCGATGAAGAAGGACTTCGCGGCCGCACGGGTAGTCACGACCCCAGCGGTGGCCGTCGAGGGCAGGCCCGTCAGCGACGACTGGGGTGTGGTGCAGTCGAGCTCGTCTTTAAGGCTCAAGCCGCTGCGCTCGAGGGTCTCGTAGTGGGCGTTGGACGTTCGTGAGTAGCCGGGCGTCGTGTTGCGGCCTACGCAGATCACGTCCGCGCGAAGAATTTCGCGAAAGTCGTAGTTGTCGCGGACCATGCCGATGATCGTGGCCGTGTAGTCGTTCAGCGGAACGAAGACACTCTGGTCGCGATTCGTCCAGGAGCGGCAAAGTTCTTCAGCGTAACGCTGTAAAACTCATCCGCTTCCATTGCCATCATGGCGGCGGCAACTGCGTCGGCCTGATTGCCGTTGTCGAGCAGATCCGCCATGGCAGTGATCGTCGCTTCGTCCGGTGGTACACCGGCGATGCGATCGTAGATTTTCTTCGCCTGGTCGCGGGTATCAGCCCACGTCGACAGACTCGTCATCGATGCTAACAGGATTGCGAACATTGCGAGCACGCCATGCCGGAACCGGCGGCGTGCAGTACTCCAAGACCTCATAAACACGCTCCTCGCTCGTGTTCTGGCGCGAGCGGCTCGTTCATCAGGCCGTCTCACGCACATCACAGCCTTCGCCGGTCCGTGGCAAATGGGCAGTTCCCGCAAGACTCGCGGAAAGCCTCTGCGGGGACTGTGACGGCCTTCACGGCTGGTGAAATCGATACCCAAAGGCAATTGACCTGCCCTTGAGGTTCTTTGCGTGGCAAAGGGTCCTTGTGCGCCAGGTCACGTTTGCTCTGAGGCGATTCTGAAAAAATCGCCAGACCTAGGATTGCACCACGAGGCAACTGCAGTGCCCCGTTACGACTCGATTTCCCACGATGGCGCCGTCGCCAGTACCTTCAGTTCGGCGCAGAGAGAAGCTGCTCCTTATATAAGGCAGTTCTCTACCGAGCCTCCGCTTCCGTCGGCTTCTTCCTGGCGTCGATGGCTGGCCGGGACCGCGAGCATGTTGCTGCTTGCCGCCTGCACGGGCGGGTCCGAGAGCTCACAGCTCGGCGGGACGAACGCAGCTTCGGATCCCGTAGTGCTCGATTTCCCCGTCGCCTATGTGAAACGCCCCGTGCTCTTTGATGAGGACGATGGAGACCTGCTGACGACGAACATTCGCGAACCCGCGGCGTTCTTTCCCGGCGCGGAGCTGCTGATCCGGGACCGCGCCTCGCCGAGCGCCGCTGAGCTTTCGCTCACGGCCGGCATCTTCCCGGACGAGATGGACGACGACACCGGCATGATGGTGCCGGCGCGCTACGACGTGAAAGACATCAGCGCCAACTTCGACGGCTCGCGGCTGGTGTTTGCCATGCGAGCGCCGGAGGATCCGGATCTCGACGACGACGAACAGCCGACCTGGAATATCTGGCTCTACGATCGGGCGCTGGGCGAAGTGCGCCGGGTTATCGATTCCGACATCACCGCAGAAGCCGGTGAGGACATCGCTCCGCGTTTTCTGCCTGATGATCGCATCGTCTTTTCATCCACCCGTCAGCGGCGTTCGAAAGCCGTCCTGCTCGACGAAGGCAAGCCGCAGTTCTCGGCGTTCGATGAAGATCGCGACAACGAAGCCTTCCTGCTGCATGTCATGAACGACGACGGTACGGAGATTCAGCAGATCAGCTTCAATCAGAGCTCCGATCTGGATCCGGCCGTGCTCGGTGACGGCCGTGTGGTTTTCAGCCGCTGGGACAACGTCAACAACATCAATCGGATCAGCCTCTATTCCGTGAATCCGGATGGGTCGAACCTGCAGCTGCTCTATGGCGTACACAGCCATGACACGGGGCCCGACGGCGAGACCATCGAATTCATGAAGCCGAAAGAGCTGCCCGATGGGCGGCTCCTGGCGCTCATGAAGCCGCCGAACGATCAGGCGCGAGGCAGCACGGTGCCGGTGATCATCGATACGGGCACCTATGTTGAAAACGATCAGGCAACTTTTTCCAATCAGGGACTGCTGGGCCCGGCTCAGGAATTCCTGATTCCGGACGTGCTCTCCTTCGATGAAGACGAACCGGTTCTGGCCGGCCGCTACGCGAGCTTCTCGCCCCTCTATGACGGCACCAATCGCATGGTGGCGTCCTGGAGCCAGTGTCGTTTGGTCGATGAAGTCACGGATCCGGACAACCCGGTTTTTGCCCCCTGCACCGATCAGTTTCTGAATGACCCGAATTTCCTGGAAGCCGACCCGCTCTTCGGCATCTGGATGTTCGACGCCGACGAGGAGACGCAGCTGCCCATCGTGGCTGCGGACGAAGGGGAAGTCTATTCGGAAGTCATCGTCATGGAGCCGCGGACGTTGCCGCCGGTCATTCTCGACGGCGTTGCCGGAATCAACCTCGATGCGGATCTCGTCTCCGAGTCCGTCGGTATGGTGCACATCCGCAACGTCTACGACTTCGACGGCGCGAGCCTGGTGAACAATGCGGCACTCGCCGATCCGGCGGTGGCCCTGGCGGCCGACCGTCCGGCACGGTTCGTGCGCATCGTCAAAGCCGTATCCATGCCCGACGACGACCTCGTGGACCTCGACGGCACGGACTTCGGCCGCTCGCAGGCACAACTCATGCGCGAAGTGCTTGGCTATGCGCCGGTAGAGCCGGACGGTTCCGTCGCACTCAAAGTCCCGGCGAACGTCGCCTTCTGGCTGGACATTCTCGATGCCAATGGACGACGCGTCGCCGGATTCCCGCGCCATCAGAACTGGCTGCAGGTGCGTCCCGGTGAGGTGCTCGAGTGCAACGGCTGCCACCAGCCAGACAGCGAAGTGCCCCACGGGCGCATGCTCGCGGAAGCCCCCTCGAGTAATCCGGGCGCCCCGGTGGACGGCTCACCGTTCCCGAACACGGAACCGGCCCTCTTCGCCAATGCCGGTGAAACCATGGCCGAGGTCTGGACCCGCATCAACGGCGTTCGCACCCCGACCGTCAACATCGCCTACAGCGACGACTGGACGGACGAGAACGTTCGACCGAAAGACGCCGCTTTCGTCTGGAGCTACACGGATCTTCTGTCCACGCCGCCGGTAGACACGGGTTGTGTCGCCCTCTGGTCGTCGCTCTGTCGAATCACAATCAACTACGAAATGCATATTCATCCGATCTGGACCGCGGAGCGGCCCGTGCTCGATGGTCTCGGCGTCGAAATTGCTAACAACCGCTGCACCACCTGTCATGCGGATGTGGACGACATGATGATGGCCATGGTGCCCGCCGCGCAGCTGGATCTCTCCGATGGCGCCTCCGATCAGGAGCCCGATCACTACAAGAGCTATCGGGAACTCCTGTTCAACGACAACCAGCAGGTGCTTGATGCCGGAGGCAATGTCGTCGACGTGCTCGTGCAGGACACGGACGGTAACGGAAATCCGCTCTTCGTGCTCGATGCTGACGGCAATCAGGTGCTGGACGTGAATGGTAATCCCATTCCCGTGCTCGTAAACATCAGCGTTTCCCCCAGCCTGAACATCGCCGGCGCCAACTTCAGTCCACGGTTTTTCAGCAGATTCGAGCCCGGAGCCACCCATGACGGCTGGTTGACCGATACAGAGTTGAAGTTGGTCTCAGAATGGATCGACATCGGCGGGCAGTATTACAACAACCCGTTTGACGTTCCCCAGTGATCGCGTCGCCGGAAAAGGATTGACGGCATGAATTGGATCGACAAGAGCGTTCTGCTCGCCATCGGCCTGCTTGCAGGCCTGATCCTCTGTGTGCCCGAAACCCACGCGGTCCCGAATCCCTTCAAGAAGTACCAGCCGGACGTGGTAGTGACGGATCCGTTCATCGAGATGCACACGGGACCGGGTCGTGGCTATCCGGTGCATTACGTGGCCGGGCAGGGCGATCGCGTGACCCTGCTCAAGCGTAAAACGGACTGGTTCAAGGTGCGGCTGCCGCGCGGCGACTTCAACGAGAAGATCGGTTGGGTGCACGTGAGTCAGCTGCAGCACACCCTCGATCTCGATGGACAGCCCCTTGTGGTGCCGAAAACCGGCATGGAGGCCTTCACCACTCGGCGTTGGGAGCTTGGTCTCGGCGGCGGAACGATCGACGGGGCAGCCACCATCAACGGCTCTCTGACCTTCAATCTGGTCCCGCAGATCGGCTTTCAGGCCGAGGTGGCGCAGATTCTGGGTGAATACTCGGACGGCTACACGGGTTCCGTCTCCGTATTCATGCGGCCGTTTCCGCAGTCACGTTTTTCGCCGTTCTTCAACGTCGGCACCGGCTATCTCCACGTCCAGCCGCAGACGACCATCGTCCAGGCCCAGGATCTCGACGACGAGATCGTGCACGCCGGCCTCGGGGCGGATATCTACATAAGCAGAAAGTTCATGTTCCGTATGGAGTACCGCCGACACACGGTGCTTACCAGTCGTGATGACAACGAAGAGTTAAACCAATGGAAAGCAGGATTCAGTTTCTTTTTCTGACGGCAATCGGCATCCGGAAGATGCTGCTGGCTTCGATGGTGGCGGCCCTCGGCCTGAGCTCGGTCGGTGCCATGGCGGCGCCGAAACCCGAAGAGCTCGAGCTCGAGCCGCTCGTTGTCCGGGAACCGGAACGGCGCGAAGTGAAGATCGACCGTATCGACGGTGAGAACTTCGAGATCGGCATCCACGGCGGCATCATGAGCGTGCAGGACTTTGGTACGAACACGGTGACCAGCATTCGCGCTGCCTACCACGTGACCGAAGGGTTCTTCATCGAAGGCCAGTATGGGCGCACGACCCTTGGTGAGACCAGCTTTGAGCGCCTCTCCGGCGGAGCAAGCCTGCTCACGGACGAGCAGCGAAAGATGCGTTTCTACAACGTCTCCGTTGGCTACAACCTGTTCCCCGGCGAGTCCTTCATCGGCCGTCGCTGGGCCTTCAAAGGCGGTCTTTATCTGATCGGTGGCGTCGGCAGCACCGATTTTGCCGGTGACGAACGCTTCACGATCAACGCCGGTCTCGGCTATCGCCTCGTTGCCACCGACTGGCTCGCCCTGCACGTGACGGTTCGCGATCACATGTTCGATTCGGATCTGCTCGGCAGTAAAGACACCTACCACAACATCGAGTTTACCGGCGGCGTGTCCCTCTTTTTCTGAGGGCCGGTCGCAAGGCAAGGGAGCGTGTAATGAAAACGCTAGTGAAAGTTCTGCTTCTCGGCACCGTGCTGGGTGCGCTCGGCGGCTGCGGGTCCATGAAGCTGGAACCGTGGGTGAGCCCCTACGAGCGTAACAACCTGGCGGATCCGATCATGAGCTTCAACCGGGCGGCTGCGTCCGGCTCCTACATGCACCACGTACGTCAGGCCCGGGAAGGCGCCCGCGGCGCGGAAGGCGGCGGAGGAGGCGGCTGTGGTTGTAACTGATCGTGCGCTCATGCTGCGTCGGCGCCGGAAGGTGACCCCGCTGGGCGCTCTGGGCCGTGGCGTTTCCTTCGCCATCGGTTTCATGCTGGTGGTCTGGGGTGCCGAGAGCCACGCTGCCATCCTGCCGGAAGACCGCTCTGACGTGCTCTACCACGGGTATGAAGGCGGCGGTCTGAAGGTGGATGGTCCGTCCGTGCTCGTACGCAAAGCCTACAAGGACAAGTTCTCCGTCTGGGGAAACTACTACGTTGACCACATCACCTCGGCCTCAATCGACGTGGTCACCACGGCCAGCCCCTATACGGAGCAGCGGAACGAGTGGAGCCTGGGCGTCGACTACCTGCATGGCAAAACCAGCATGGGCGCCTCATACACGAACAGTGAAGAGAGCGATTACAGCGCCAATGCGGCTGCCTTCAGCATCAATCACGACTTCTTCGGTGATCTGACCAACATCGGCATCACCTATGCTCGCGGCTGGAACGAAGTCAGGCGCAACGGCGACGACGTGTTTCTGGAAGACGCCAAGTCGCAAAGCTATCGCTTCGACGTGTCGCAGATCCTCACCAAAAACTTCATCGTCAATCTGAACTACGAGGGAATCACGGACGAAGGCTTCCTGAACAACCCTTATCGTCAGGTCCGTTACCTCGACCCGAGTTCTGCGCGCGGCTTCAGCTTCGAACCGGAAGTGTATCCGCGCACGCGGACCTCGAGCGCATTTGCTCTGCGGGGTAAGTACTTCCTGCCGTACCGGGCAGCAGCACACGCGGAGGTTCGGAGCTACTCGGACAGCTGGGGTATTAAAGGCTGGAATGCCGAGGTCGGCTACACCCATCCGATCAACGACAAGCTGATCATCGAGGCGAGCTACCGCTACTACACGCAGACGAAGGCGGATTTTTACGAGGATCTCTTTCCCTTCTCCGATTCGCAGAACTTCCGGGGTCGGGATAAGGAACTCTCGACGTACTTCAACCATACGATTGGTGCGGGGGTGAGCTATGAGTTCAACCTGGGCTGGGGTTTCCTCCAGCGGGGTGAGATGTCGTTCCTCGTGGACTACATCATGTGGGACTACGCGGACTTCCGGGATCTTCGAGTTACGGACGTGCCGCCTGGCGAGGAACCCCTTTACGACATGCAGGCGACGGTAATCCGGGCCTTCATCACCTTCTACTACTGATTCAGGGCCGGCGTATCTGCCGGCTGCCGGGGCCCGTATAATGCGCGCCCTATGACTGTACGCACCCGCATTGCCCCATCACCGACGGGAGATCCCCACGTCGGCACCGCCTATATGGCGCTCTTCAACTGGGTGTTCGCCCGGAGTCAGGGCGGCGAGTTCATCCTGCGCATCGAAGATACGGACGTGGCCCGGAGCACGCCGGAATCGGAGCAGATGATTCTCAATTCCCTGAACTGGCTGAATATCGACTGGGACGAGGGTCCCGACGTCGGCGGCCCGCACGGGCCCTATCGGCAAAGCGCCCGGAAGGACGTTTATCACGAGCACGCGAACCGGCTCCTGGAAGCCGGGCATGCCTTCCACTGCTTCTGCAGCGCCGAGCGCCTCGACGAAATGCGGGCCGCTCAGCGAGCCGCCGGGGAAAATCCCCGCTACGACGGCCTCTGCCTCGATCTTCCGGAAGAGGAGGTCCATCGGCGTCTTGGTGCCGGCGAGCCGCACGTGATTCGCCTGCGCATTCCCGAGCAGGGTGTGTGCAGCTTCGAAGACGCGCTGCGCGGCACCATCGAGATCCCCTTCGCGCAGGTGGACATGCAGGTGCTCATCAAGCAGGACGGCTTCCCCACTTATCACCTGGCGGTGGTCGTGGACGATCACCTCATGGAAATCACCCACATCCTCCGCGGTGAGGAGTGGATCAATTCCGTGCCCAAACACGTGCTGCTCTATGAGTACTTCGGCTGGGATAGACCGGTTTTCTGTCATCTGCCGCTGCTCCGCAACCCGGACAAGAGTAAGCTTTCGAAGCGTAAGCACCCGACCAGCGTCAACTACTACCAGCGCATCGGGATTCTTCCGGAGGCGCTCACCAACTATCTCGGCATGATGGGCTGGTCCATGCCGGATGAGCGGGAGATCTTCTCGGTTAAAGAGATGGCCGAGGACTTCGAACTGCACCGGATCCATCTCGGTGGCCCGGTTTTCGACCTCGAGAAGCTCTCCTGGCTGAACGGTCAGTACCTTCGCAAGCTCGAGGCCGGCGAGTTCATGGATCGTATCCAGACCTGGGCGCTCAATCGGGACAATCTCGAGAAGCTGGTACCGCTACTCCAGGAGCGGACGGAAAAGTTTTCGGACCTCATCGGCCAGGTGGACTACCTGCTTGGCGACCGGGTCGCTCTCACGCCCGAGCACTTCGAGGCCGGCAAAGCCGATCTCGAGACCCAGGTGCGCGTGCTGGATCATGTCAGCCGCGAGTTCGATGCGCTGCGTCATTGGGAGCGCGACGCGCTGTTCAACATCTGCCAGGGCCTCGCCGACCACCTGGGGCTGAAAATTCGCGACTTTCTGTTTCCGCTGTTCATTGCGCTTTCCGGTCGTACCGTTTCGCTGCCGCTCTTCGACTCCATGGTGTTCCTCGGACCGGATCTGACGCGCATCCGGCTCCGCGAGGCACTCGGTGCCCTGGGGGTATCGAAGAAGGCCGGTAAACGGCTCGAGAAGCAGTATCGGGAGTATCTGGCGGTTAAAGGCGCCGAAGCGGGGGACTAGGCTTTGGAACTCGAGTTCTACGGTGCCGCCGGCTACGTCACGGGTTCCTGCCACATCCTCCGGGTCGCCGGCTCGACGATCCTCCTCGACTGCGGCCTGATCCAGGGTGGCGACAGGGAGGAGGCAAAGAACGCAGACCCCTTTCCCTTCGACCCCGCAGACATCGATGCAGTAGTGCTCAGCCATGCACACATCGATCACTCCGGGCGTCTGCCGCTCCTTACCCGGCGCGGCTTCACCGGCACGATCCACACTCAGAACGCCACCAGAGCGCTGACGGACATTCTGCTCCGGGATTCGGCGGGCCTCGAGGACAGCCGCGTCAGGCGACAGAACCGGCGTCGTGAAGAGAAGAACCAGCCGCTGCTGGAACCGCTCTACACAAAGTGGGACGCGCAGACGGCTCTCGAACAGATGCAGGGCCATCGCTATGGCGTGCCCGCCGAGGTAGTCCCTGGCGTTACCGTGCGGTTTTACGACGCGGGCCACATCATGGGCTCTGCCGTCGTTGAACTCCGGCTCACGGAAGATGGCGTAACAAAAACGCTCATCTTCAGCGGGGATCTTGGTCAGTACGATTCACCGATCCTCCGGGATCCGGAGTCACCTTCAGCAGCCGATCTCGTCCTCATGGAGTCCACCTACGGAGACCGGCGCCATCGGGAACGGGAGGCATCGATCGCAGAGATGGGTGAGCTGTTCCTCGAGGCCTGGGAGGCAGGTGGCAACGTGCTGATCCCGGCCTTTGCGGTCGGTCGCAGTCAGGAGGTGCTCTACCACCTCGGCGAGCACTATGAGGAATGGGGTATCGATCGCTGGCACGTGTTTCTCGACAGCCCCCTCGGGATCGAAGCGAGTCAGATCTACTGGGACCACGACCACCTCTTCGACGAAGAGGCTCAGACTCTGTTCCGGGAAGACGTGGTGATCCCGAAACTGCCGAACCTGCACTTCACCCGCTCACCTGAGGAATCCCGGGTCATCAACCGGTTGAGAAACGGGGCCATCATCATTGCCGGTAGTGGCATGTGTAACGGTGGGCGCATCCTCCACCACTTCCGCCACAACATTGAACGCCGGGAGACCCGGGTGCTGTTTACCGGCTATCAGCCGCCGGGCACCCTGGGTCGCCGCATCATTGATGGGGCGGATGAGATTCGCATTTTCAAGGAGCGCTATCAGGTTCGAGCCCGGACCGTAACCATCGGCGGCCTGTCTGCCCACGGAGATCAGGAAGACCTCGTGCGCTGGCTCCGCGGTATCGGGGGAGAACCGGCCGTCAGGCTCGTCCACGGCGATGCGGAGGCCGCCGCGGCGTTGGCGGCACGGTTGGAAAGCGGCCGCGGTGACGTGAAAGTCGCGGCCTCCGGAGACCGTCTCGAGCTCTAGCCTTCGCTCTGCTCAGGCTCAGTTGGCAACGAACTGAAGCACGAAGTTCACCGGCACGGCCTTGCTGATGCTCGGAAGTCCGGCGATCTCACGGAGCTGCTCGATCCCGGCAACGAGATTGACGCCGCCGGCGTTCACCACGATCGGCTTCAGGGTAGTGACGAGAACCCGGTCGGCGGCGAGCTTCGAGACCAAGAGGTCTGTGGTGATCGGAAGTGTGGCGTCGTTCAGGGAGAGCATCACTTCGGTCGTGAGCACGAGGCTCGTGCTGGGCTCCATGCGCTGGATTTTCACGATGTCGAGGCGCGCGCTCGCATCTGCAGTCGGGAAGAGCTCGGTCTGAAAGAGAAACTCCCGCATGCGCTCGTCGCGAATCGGAATCAAGGTATCGACGCTTGCCAGCTGAATCACCACCCGGGCATGGCCGTCGCTGCCCACGGATCCCGTGAGTTCCTTGAAAGTGTGGACTTCGGCGATGTCTCCGGCTTTAACGGAGACGAAGCTCAGCTGGGAACCGGCGTTGTCGAGCGTCCAGTTGGCCGCGGCGGGTGCCCCGAGCAGCAGGGTGGTGAGCAGGGCAAACAGGGTAGCGGTGGTGCGCATGGTCCTCTCTATGAGATCTGATATTCAAACGAAACAAGAGCTTAGCGGCAGACTGCACAGGCGGCCAGCAGCTGTCGGGCAACGCCTTTCGTCTTCGCTCACGCTCGGTTGACAGGGCTTTCCGGCCCTCATAGTATCTCGCGCCTTTCCCGGACCGATCGGTCCGGTGCCGTGGGGCCATAGCTCAGCTGGGAGAGCGCTACAATGGCATTGTAGAGGTCGGCGGTTCGATCCCGCCTGGCTCCACCACCCCGTCCGGCTCCACCTTATCTATTCGCTCTAGGGGCTGCCCTTCGACTGTCATGCTGACAAATGACCTGTGACACCGCCCGCATGCTTAGAGGGGACGGCTTGTTAAATGTGTCGGTATTTTTTACAAGCAAACGCCGGTGAGGCTGGTAAATCGTCACGATCTTTAACACGTCGCCGCACTGTCGATCGGGCCCTTTGATAACGTGCTGACTGTGGGGAAGTTTTTCCCGTCAACATGATTGGCACGTTTTCTGCATTTAGAACCGGCAGAACAAACAAATTAAGTTGGGAAGAACGATGTTTGACAGTTGGTTAGCAAGAACAAAGACCGCAGCGGTCGTGGCAGTTGGACTGATGCTGAGCACGGTGAGCGCACACGCGGATCTGCTTCGAATCACCCCACTTGGGGTGGCGGTCGATGAGCAGGCGGTGACTTCACCGGTTCCCATCGGTGCGGATGGTTTCCGGACGACCTTTCACGGCGGCGGACAGACTGAACTCATTGACCCACTAGTCCTCATTATGGCCACGCCCACAGCGGGCGGACTGCCGCTGGCCCCGACTCTCACTTATACGACCAGCGACCCTGTATTCACGCCGGCGCCGTCAATAACGCAGGGTGGCGGGACTGTATACGGTGGTTCTTGGGCTGCCGATGGGTATGCCGGGGTCTATGACGCAACAACCAGCAAAGATGCCAATGGCCAGATCTCCGTATACGAGGCGATAGGTTTTACTCCTGATGGGAGTGATTCTCAGAACTATCCGAATTGGACTGGTGCAACTGGTGTTTCGGCATGGGATCTGTGGGTATTTAAGGTCGTGTTCGATCCCAACAGCTTCACGCGAGGTGACTGGATCGAATTTGCGATGGCCGGAATGCCTGAGCATTCTTATGTCATTGGCTATGGCTGCACAGGACTTGACTCCCTGCAGGAGAACTGCAGAAATGAGGGTGCGACTCAGAGCACACCATTTACTTTTGCTGGTGTCGTCCAAGTCCCTGAACCTGGGAGCCTTGCGCTCCTTGGCGCCGGACTCGTTGCAATCGGCTTGATGAGCCGTCGCCGCCGTCCCGCGTAACATCAGACCTAGATTTCTTCTATATCGCCCGGGCGCTCCCGGGCGATTTTTTTTGTGCTATCGCAACCGGCCCAGGATTATGGCTCGGATAGCAGGTCACGCCGCCCGGATGCAGTCGACATAAAGTTGATAACGCTTTAGGTGTCGTAGTCCGAGTGCGCTCGAACCGCAAAAGGCAGACAGCAGAGCACACAAGCCCACGGCGATGGCCATGAGCGCGAAGACGTACCAGGGCCAGGGTCCCAGATAGTCAACGCGTCGGTCCCTATTCTCATCTCCCCTTCCGTAGAAGAATCTGGTGAGTGCACCTCGACACCCCGCTGATGGAGCCGATGCCTGCTCGTCCAGACAACCGGCAGCTGCATTGACCTATCAACGACACATACGGGCGCGGAGCGCAATCCGGAGAAACCCGGAGTTAAGCTCTGTCCGCATCGATGCTGTCGAGGCTCGCCCTTCGAGGGTAAAGTCCAGCAGAAGAGGCTCTGCAGCTTTGGAGAATTCGTGAAGCGCGCGTTTACCGTCATCGTCATCGTCCTTGTTGCGCTGATCCTGCTCATCCCGCTGGCGCTCTGGGCCGGTGCTTTCCTCTCCCTGGATCATGACCGGGCACACGCGACCGCGACGGCCGATTTGCCGGTTTTCCGAGCCCAGGCGAGCACCGGTACCGCGCCGCAGCTGTCGCTCATCGATGCAGGTGGGCTGCGATTCCGCGCCCGGACCGCCGGTTTCGGCGGCACGCGCGGTAACGTGATTCTCCTGCACGGCTTTCCGGAGTCCTCGGCCATGTATCTGCCCATGATTCCGGTGCTGGCCGAGGCGGGCTATCAGGTGCTCGCCTTCGACCAGCGCGGCTACAGTCCGGGTGCTCGCCCGGAGGCCCTAGATGCCTACACCACCGACAAGCTGGCGGGCGATATTTTTGCATTGGCGGATGCCGTGGATTTCGGCCGCTTTCATCTCGTTGGTCATGACTGGGGTGCCGGCGTTGGCTGGCTTGCGGTCTTCAGCGGTTCCGAGCGGATTCAGAGCTGGACGGCGCTGTCGATTCCGCATCTGGGTGCTTACGCCGAGGCCATAGGCGCGGATCCCGATCAGCAGGAACGCAGTGCCTATGTCAGTTTCTTTCAAGTGCCCTGGCTGCCGGAAGCAATGTTCAGCTTCAACGGGTTTACCATGATGCGGGATGGGGTCTACAGCGAGCACGACCCGGCACTCGTCGAGGAATACCTCACGATCTTTTCAGAGCCCGGCGCGCTCACGGCTGCCCTGAACTGGTATCGGGCGTCCGGCTTGGACGTTCAGGGAGTGGAAGGTGGTCTCGACGTCTCGATGCCGACGCTATTCGTCTGGGGCAATTCGGATCCGGTGGTTGGCGATGCTGCCCTCGAGGCGCAGCGGCGCCACTTCGATGGCAATCTCCGGGAGGTCGAACTCGATACGGGCCACTGGCTCATGGAAACGGACGCGCAGGCGGTGACGACCGCGGTGCTGAACCACCTCGAAGCGCACCGCGAAGCAGCACCTGCCGAGGCCGAGGTGGTGTCGGCCGAGGCCGAAGCGCCGGAGGCGGCCAACTAGTCGAAGTTGCCGGCCTGCCACTGCTCCACGAGGGCAAACTTCTGGATTTTGCCGGAGCCGGTGAGCGGGAAGGCGTCGACGTGAAACCAGTGTTTCGGCGTTTTCGTCGGCGCCAGCTGCTCGCGCAGATGGCTGTGCAGTGCGTCGTCGTCGGCGGGCTTGTCAGGATCGGTATCGCGGATGAACGCGGCAACCACCTCGCCCCACTTGTCATCGGGCAGCCCCACCACGGCGACCTCGGCGACGTCCGGATGCTCGAAGAGTATCTCCTCGATCTCCCGCGGATAAATGTTCTCGCCGCCGCGAATGATCATGTCTTTGAGGCGGCCGGTGATGGTGGCGTAGCCGCGCTCGTCCATGGTGACGAGGTCCCCGGTGTGCAACCAGCCGTCCGCGTCGATGGTCTCGGCGGTCTTATCCGGCATCTCAAAGTATTCGAGCATGACCAGATAACCCCGGGTGCAGAGTTCGCCGGGTTCACCGGTACGAACGATCTCGCCGCTTTCTGGATCGATGACTTTCACCTCCGTCTGCGCGAGTACCGGGCCGAGCGTCTCCGCTTTGTCCCGCGGATCGTCGTCAGGCTTCATGAGCGTGATGGCCGGGGAAGACTCCGTCTGGCCGTAGATGATGCAGAACTTCGCGCCAAGGCTCGCCTCGATCCGTCGTACCAGGTCCGCCGGTACCGTGGATCCTCCGGAGCAGACGTAGCGCACGCTCGATAGATCCCGGGACGCGAAGTCCGGCTGCTCCATGGCCGCAATGAGCATCGTCGGTACGCCGAGCATGTGGGTGCCCTTGTCACCTTCGAGCAGATCGAGCATCAGCGCCGGATCGAACTGCACCATGCAGATGTGTGTGGCGCCAAGCTGAACGGCAGAAAGCGCCGCAAGGACACAGCCGGCCGTATGAAACAGCGGCATGGGATTGACGTAGACGTCGCCTTCGGTCACGCCGAAGCGCTCGCCGAACAGACGCGCGTTGTTGGTGATCCCCCGATGATGAAGGTAGGCACCTTTGGGAAAGCCCGTGGTCCCGGAGGTGTACTGGATCTGCACCGGGTCATCGGGGGTCACCTTCGGCAGCGGCTGGTCCGCCGGTGCGCCGGCGAGGAAGTCGTCCCAGTTGTCGAAGGAGATCGTATCCCGAAGCTCGGGCAGGTCGTCGCGTACGGAAGCGAGAGACTCGCCCATGGGGTTGCCCCGGAATGCGGGCAGAAAGAAAATGCCAGCAGCTCTGGATTGGGAAAGCACGTAGTGCAGTTCTTTCGGCTGGTAGGCGGGGTTCACGGTAACGAGCACGACTCCGGCCAACGCAGCGCCGAACTCGAGGATCACCCACTCGGGGATGTTCGGTGCCCAGACAGCGACGCGTTCGCCCTTGTCGAAGCGGGCGGCGAGGGCTTTCGCCAGGGTCTCGGCTTCAGCGAGGAGTTCGGCGTAGCTCCAGCTGCGCCGGGCTCCGCGATCCTCGATGCCTTCGATGAGCGCGATCCGCTCCGGGTGCAGGCCGCGGCATCGCGCAGCACGCCGCCGACGGTCGTCTCGAGGATGGGCTCGGAGGTATCCGCGGCTACATAGCTCCAGTCGGGCAGCTGCTTGTTGCTATCGTTCATGGGTGTGCCTTCCGTGTTGTCTTGTTGTGGCTGGTTTCCGGTTATGCGGTGCGGGCCGGGGTGAACTCGATGTGCAGCGCTTTCAGCGATCTGAGCAGAAAGTGCGGGTGATAGCTGAAATCGTTTTTCCCTTCGGCGAACCACATGTCGTCGATGCGATCGACGAGAGCCTGGAACGCCCAGATGAGCTCGCGGCGGGCGAGGGGAGCACCGAGGCAGTGGTGAGTGCCTGACCCGAAGGCCATATGACCGCCGGCACCCTTGCGCTCGAGATCTATGGCGTCCGGGTTCTCGAAGCGTCGCTCGTCGCGATTGGCAGCCGCGTAACGGACGTTCACGAGACTTCCGGCCGGAATGACCGTGCCTGAAAGCTCCACGTCCACGGCAGTGGCCCGCATCAGGCTCTGCACCGGGGATTCGAGGCGCAGCACTTCTTCGGTGAAGGGTTTGAGATAGCGGTCGGGATCGGACTTCAACTGTGCCCAGACGGTCTTGTTCTCGATCAGGAGCTTCATCCCGGCAGAGATGGCATTGGTGGTGGTTTCCGAGCCGCCGACAAAGGTGTCGGCCATCATCTCGGCGTGGAGCTCGTTGTCGTTGAGCGTTCGGCCCCACTCTTCGATGACCCGATTAACCAGCACCGACAGCAGCGTATCGTCCGGCGCCGCCCGGAGCCGTTCGAAGATCGGCTGGAAGTAGTGCTGCGACTCGATCTGCTTACGCACGGTTTCGAGCTCCGCCTCCTCATCGAGCATCATGCTGATGCGATGGAAGAACGCTTCCGTCCACTCCTTGATCTTCCAGATGTCCTTGGGATCGGCGCCCATCTGGCGTCCGATGATCAGGAGCGGCAGGGGCACGGCGAACTGCCGCACCCAGTCGCAGTGGCCGTCGTCGATGAAGTCATCTATCAGCTCGTAGGCGAGGCGTTCGACCTCCGGGTCGAGCTCCTTCACCCGTTTCGGGCTGAACGCCTCGTTGAACAGGGCACGCATCTCTTTGTGGTTCGGATCGTCGCGGCCGGACAGGGTAGCCGCGGGCAGCCAGCCTTCGCTTTCGAAGAGCGCCTTCACCTTCTGCTCCCTGGGTGTGGGACCGGCCGCACTTTCCCGGGAAGGCAGTCGGCTGATGAAGGTCTCTGAATCGGTGAGCACGCGGCGGACGTCATCAAAGCGTGTGACCACATAGAGTCCGCTGTGCGGGCAGCGGTAGACGGGCGCCTCGTCGCGCAGGGTCTGATAGGCGTCGAAAGGACAGCGCTGGGTTTCCAGGTCGAAGAGATTGACGTCAGGTTGCTGTTGTTCGGCCATGAACCAGTCTCCAGGTTTCGCGGTTCGGGAGATGGCTCGGATCCAAGCGACAAGGACGCCGGCGCCTCGCGACGGCGTCGAGGGCTGGCGGGCGCTGATCACTCTCCTCTCTCCGCCGGGCAGTTTGCCAAACTCTGGCGGAGTCGCCTACGGCACGACAGCTGACTGCCCGTCAGTTGTTTATTGACCAGCGGTCAGCTAATATCCGACCGGTAGTCAGTTAATTCGGGATTGCCTTGGTATCCGTTCCGACCATCGTCAGCCGTGCGCGCAGTGACGCGCAGAAAGCCGAACGGCGTCGTTCGATGCTCGATGCGGCCGACGAACACTTCCAGCAGGTCGGCTTCGAGGCCTTCTCAATGGCGCAGGTCGGCCGCCTTGCCGGCGTCGCCAAAGGCACCCTGTATCTCTACTTTTCCACGCGGGAAGCGGTGCTTCTCGCCCTGTTCGGGGAGAAGCTCACTGCCTGGGTAGATGGGGTTTGCGATCGACTGGAAGTGGGCATGAGTGACCGCGCTTTCGTGCGCGGCGTGTTCGAAGAAGCCCATCGGGACCCGGCCCTGATTCGCCTGATGGCGCGGCTGGACAGCGTCATTGAGCACAACGTGTCGCTCGACGCGCTCATTGCCGCGAAGCGGCACATGGCCGCAGAGCTGGAACGTCTTGCAGCGAGGGCAGCCCCGGTGCTTCGGCTGACGCCGGCTCAGGTTCAGGAAACCCTGGCCGCCTTCGGCGCCCTGCTGCTCGGCGTCGGACAGCTCGACCACGGCCCCGACCTCGACGACGAGGCGCTGCCCGAAGACGTCCGGCAGTTTCGGACCTTTTACTCACCAGAACACCTTTTTCTCACCAACGCCGGGCGGATTCTCCAGGGGATCCGCCAGGGACCAGGCTAGGAGGCCAGCAGACAGATGATCGAATTTCAGCTCAACGGTGAAACCGTGCGTACGGATGACGCGCCGGACACCCCGCTGCTCTGGGTAGTGCGCGATACCTTCAAACTCAAGGGCTCGAAGTTCGGCTGCGGCGCCGGACTCTGCGGCGCCTGCACCATGCACGTGGATGGCGCCGCGCTCCGCACCTGCATGCTGCCGGTGAGTGCCGTGGCCGGGAAAGCGGTCACCACCATCGAAGGCCTCGGCACCCCGGAGTCCATGCACCCGGTTCAGGCCGCCTGGGTGGAACTCAGCGTCCCGCAGTGTGGCTACTGCCAGTCCGGGCAGATCATGTCCGCCGCTGCGCTCCTGGCGAGTAACCCATCACCCAGCGGTGAGGAGGTGGAAAGTGCCATGGCCGGCAACATCTGCCGCTGTGGGTGCTATGTGCGCATCAAGGAGGCAATTCTAGCGGCTGCGGGTACCGATCTCGGCTACGACGCGGCGGCCCCGCAGGAGGTGGACGCATGAGCGCGGTCAACCTCTCCCGTCGCAAGTTTCTCGGCTCGAGTGCCATGGTTGGCGGTGGCCTGGTGCTCGGTTTCTCCCTGTCCGGCTGCTCGCGCAGTCCGCTGCCTATCGATCCGGCCGTCGGTCAACTGGTGCCGAATGCGTTCCTGCAGATCACGCCGGATAACGTCATCCGCTTCTTCTGCCCCCGGGACGAAATGGGGCAGGGCGTAACCACCGGTCTGGGCACGCTCATCGCCGAAGATCTGGACCTGGATCCGGCGAAGCTAGACATTGCTTTCGCCGGGCCACACACCGACTACAACAACCCGGCCATGGGTGTGCAGGGCACCGGTGGCAGCAGTTCCCTCTCTGCGCACTTCACGCAGCTCCGGCAGGCCGGCGCGGATGCCCGGGCGCTGCTGCTGGATGCGGCGGCCAATGATCTCGGCGTGCCCCGCGGCAAGCTCAGCACGGAAGACGGTCATGTGCTCGCCGATGGGAAACGTCACCCCTACGGTCAATTCGCTGCTACCGCGGCGGGCCTGCCCGTGCCCGAAGGGGCTCCGCTAAAGGCTCAGAGCGAGTGGCGCTGGATCGGCCACGATTTCCCGCGCCTGGACGCAATCGCGAAATCCACGGGTACGGCGGACTTCGGCATCGACATCGAAGTGCCCGGCATGCACTACGCGGTGGTGCGACGCTCACCCGTCGCCGGTGCGCGCCTGCTCTCCGTGGATACGGCGCCGGCAGCCGCCATGCCCGGTGTCACGGACGTCATCGAGATTTCGAGTGGCGTTGCCGTGGTCGCGGAGAAGTTCTGGCAGGCCAAACAGGCGGCCGCCGTGCTCGAACCGCGCTTCGAAGCCGTCCCATTGGCCCAGGTGAGCTCGGAACAGGTCCGACGCGACTATGCGGCCGCCCTGTCCGCGGAGGATGACGTGGTGGGCACAGACGAAGGTGATGTCGCTGCCGGTCTCGAGGCGGCGGGAACGGTTCTCGACAACGAATACTGGACCCCCTATCTGGCCCACGCACCCATGGAACCGATGAGTGCCGTGCTTCGCATCGCCGACGGCGAGGCGGAAATCTGGGCCGGGACTCAGGGGATCGGTGCGGCCCAGGGGCTCGTTGCGCGGGTCGCCGGGATTCCCATCGAGAAGGTGCGGGCCCATAACACTTACCTCGGGGGCGCCTTTGGCCGCCGTGGCACGCTCACGCATGTGATCGAGATCACCGAGATCGCCATGGCGGCTGAGAAGCCCATTCACCTCGTCTGGTCCCGGGAAGACGACATCCGCCACGGCCTCTACCGACCTGCTTCGCTCATGAACATCAAGGCCGGCGTCGACGCTGACGGCCGCCTCACAGCCTGGCAGGCGAAGCGCGTGGGTGGGAACATCACGCCGATCACGTTGAAAAACATGTTACCGGCGCTGTTCCCGGGGCTCGGCGATGGTCCCGTCGATTGGATGGTGGGCCTTTCTGAAGGTGTCTTCAAAGGCTGGATTCCCGATCCCTCGAGCCTCGAAGGACTGTTCGAGGACTATGACACCGGCAACAAGCGCGTTGCCCACACCACCGTGGATCATGGCCTGCCGCTGACCTTCTGGCGCTCCGTGGGCCATTCCTACACCGCCTTTGCCAAGGAGTCGATGATGGACGAGCTGGCACTGGCAGCCGGTGAGGATCCGGTGGCCTTCCGCCTGAAGAACACGGGGAACAACCCGCGGCTCAATAACGTGATCCGCGTGGCGGGGGAAAAGCTTGCCGCCATGACGCCTGCGTCCGGTCGGCACCTCGGTTTTGCAGCACACCACTCTTTCGCCACGGACGTGGCGGAGATTGCCGAAGTGTCGGTGACTGATGGCCGTATTCGGGTGCATAAGGTCACCTGCGTGGTCGACTGTGGCATTGCGGTGAATCCGGACATCGTTCGCTCGCAGATGGAAGGTGCGGTCATGTACGGTCTCACGGCGGCGCTCTACGGCGACATCAATCTCGAGGACGGCGCCGTGGCAGAGAGTAATTTCCACGACTATCCGATTCTGCGCATGGATGAGGCGCCGGAGGTGGAGGTGATCATCGTCGACAGCGGCACGGAGCCGACCGGCGTTGGGGAGCCGGGACTGCCGCCGATCGCACCGGCGGTGGCCAACGCCGTGTACCGGGCGACCGGTGAGCGGTTGCGCTCGCTGCCGCTGAAGCTCGAGGCCTGAGGCCGGTCAGGGCTCGCTTGCGAGAATGCCGGTGGGGTAGCCGTCCAGGCTCTGCCGGTTCTTTTCGGCCCAGTAGTCGGCGATACCCTCTGCGCCGCGTTTGTCGGCCCAGAGGGTCAGCGCCTGGCGATCCTCCTGGTAGTCCATGAGCGGGACCGCGTAGCCACAGGACGTCTGCACCAGTTCCAGATCGACGAGGAAGTACTGGCGAGTCCCGACCGAGGCCGGTATCTCCCTGGCCAGGGCCTTGAAGCGGTCATCCCACGGGTGCACGACCGTCGCCTGGCCGTAGACCCGGAGAATCAGCGGCGGGCCCTCGAAGGCGCACCACATGAGCGTGATGCGATTGAGGGCCTGCACGTGGGCGGCGGTCTCGTTGCCGCTGCCGGTGAGATTCATCCACAGGATCTGTCTCGGAGAGAGCACTTTGAGCGAGTCCTGACCTTTCGGTGAGACGTTGATGCGCCCATCGGGCGCGGCGGAGCCGACAAAAAAAATCTTCTGGCGTTCGATGAAGGCGCTGAGCTCGTCACTGAGTGCGTCGAACTGTTCGGCCATGGTGGGTGCTCCTGCTGTCTTACGGGTTGCTTCAGGTGCCGCAGAAGGTCTGCCTCACCCGTTCATGGGGTTCTGGTGCCGCCATCAGCGTGTCGTCCTCCGGCACGGCAAAGGGGGTCTGCAGCGCCGACGAGAGCGCCCTGAAGGGCCCGAAATCTCCCTGCAGACCGGCCTGGATCATCGCTTCCACCTGGTGGTTACGGGGAATCAGGGCGGGATTGGCGGTACCCATGAGCGTGAGGGCCTGTTCCGTGGTCCCCTCTGCGGTCAGGCGCTGCTGCCAGCGCTGCAGCCATTCCGTGAGAGCATCGCTTGCCGGCAGCTCTGCTGCGAGGGCGCTGTGGCTGAAGCCGAGGCCGGGCGTTTGCAGGAGGGCGTGAAAGCTCCGGGTGAAGTCGGCGCCGTCTGCGGCCAGCAGGCCGAGAAAGCCATTGATGAGATCTGCATCCGCCGGCGAAGGCCGACGGAGTCCGAACTTCGCGCCCATGGCTTCCAGCCAGGCGGCCTGGTACTGCTCCACGAAGCCTTCCAGAACCTCAGTGGCTATTGCGATGGCGGCGTCCTCTTCTGCAGCCAGGAGTGGCAGCAGGGTTTCCGCGAAGCGCGCCAGATTCCACTGGGCAATGCCCGGTTGCCGGCTGTAGGCGTAGCGGCCCATCTGGTCGATGGAGCTGAACACCTGATCCGGGTGGTAGTGGTCCATGAAGGCGCAGGGGCCGAAGTCGATCGTCTCGCCGGCGATAGAGACGTTGTCCGTGTTCATGACGCCGTGAATGAAGCCGACGGCCATCCACCGTGCAACGAGCGCTGCCTGCCGTTGCCCGACGCTGCGGAGCAGCGCCAGGTAGGGGGCGTCTGATGCGCGGCATTCCGGATAATGCCGCTCGATCACGTAGTCGGCGAGGCGTGCGACGGCTTCCCAGTTGCTGCGGGCGGCGAAGTACTGAAACGTGCCGACCCGGATGTGGCTGGAGGCGACGCGGGTCAGGACCGCACCCGGGAGCGGCTCCTCCCGGTAGACCGTCTCTCCCGTGGCGACGGCGGCCAGGGCTCGTGTGGTCGGAATGCCGAGGGCATGCATGGCCTCACTCAGCACGTATTCCCGCAGCACCGGACCCAATGCCGAGCGGCCGTCACCGCCCCGGGAAAACGGCGTGCGGCCTGCACCTTTCAACTGCAGATCGCGGCGCCCGCCGTCTTCATCCACCAGCTCCCCGAGCAGAACGGCACGGCCATCGCCGAGTTGGGGCACGAAATTGCCGAACTGATGGCCGGCATAGGCCATAGCCAGTGGGCGGCTGCCCGGCAGCAGGGCATTGCCGGCGAAAATCGTCGTCCATTCAGCCGTCGATCGTGCCTTTGGATCGAGGCCCAGCTGCACGGCCAGCGCTTCGTTGAAGGCGATCAGTGTCGGTTCGGCCACCGGGGTCGGTGGCAGCTCTGCGTAAAAGTCGTCGGAGAGGTCGGCGTAGGTGTTTTCCAGCATCGGCGTTCCCTGCGTTTAAAGCCTGCTTACCGGGTCTCCGCCCGGCGTCGGTCCGTCCATGGCGCTCAGCGGAGCATGGTACTCGGGTCGAGGAGGGCATCCAGCCGCGCCTCGTCGAGCACGTCCAGCGCAAGCGCCGCTTCTTTCAGACTCGAGTTCTCGGCGTGGGCTTTTTTTGCGACCGCGGCCGCCTGATCGTAGCCGATCTCCGGGGCGAGCGCCGTGACCAGCATGAGGCTCCGGGACAGGAGCTCGGCGATGCGCGGCTCATTCGGCTCGAGGCCGCGGATGCAGTGGGCTTCGAAGCTCCGGCAGCCGTCGGCGAGGAGCCTGATGCTCTGCAGCACGTTGAAGATGATGACCGGTTTGAAGGTGTTGAGCTGCAGATGGCCGTGGCTGCCGGCGACGGCCACGGTTGTATCGTTGCCCATCACCTGGGCGCAGACCATGGCCAGTGCTTCGCACTGCGTCGGATTCACCTTGCCGGGCATGATCGAGCTGCCGGGCTCGTTCTGAGGCAGCGTCAGTTCCGCCAGGCCCGTTCGCGGTCCGCTGCCCAGCAGCCGAATCTGATTGGCGATGTGCATGAGACTCACCGCCAGCGTTTTCAGGCGACCGCTGAACGACACCATGGCGTCGTGGGCCGAGAGTTCTGCGAAGGTGTTCTGCGTAGCGATGAAGGGTTCCCCGGTCAGTGTTGCCAGATGGCCGATGGCCGTATCGGCGAAGTCTTCCGGTGCGTTGATGCCGGTGCCGACGGCGGTTCCTCCGAGGGCAAGCTGGTGCAGCGCAGGCAGGGCCTGTTCGATACTGGTTCGTGCCGCGTCGAGTTGCGCCACGTAGCCACCGACTTCCTGCCCCAGGGTGAGCGGGGTCGCGTCCATGAGGTGGGTCCGGCCCGTTTTCACGATCTCGGCCCAGGCCGACGCTTTCGCGGCCAGCGTATCCCGCAGCGTGGACAGCGCCGGGAGCAGCTGCTCCCGGGTTTCCAGCACCGCAGCCACGTGCATGGCGGTGGGGAAGCTGTCGTTCGAGCTCTGGGAGCGGTTGACGTGATCGTTTGGATGGACCCGCTTTTCGGTCCTGAAGTCGCTACCGAGAATTTCCGTGGCCCGGTGCGCGAGCACCTCGTTGACGTTCATGTTGGTCTGGGTGCCGGACCCGGTCTGCCAGACCTTGAGGGGAAACACCTCGCCGAGGCGGCCCGCCAGAGCGTCCTCGCAGGCGGCTTCGATGGCAGAGGCCAGCGTTGGATCGACGGTTCCTGCGGCAGCGTTGGCGCGAGCCGCCGACTGTTTGAGGAGCAGGTACGCGCGGAGCACGGGCGCCGGCATCTGCTCGTCGCCAATAGCAAAATTCTCGAGGCTGCGCTGAGTCTGCGCGCCCCAGTAGGCGTCTGCAGGGACCTGCACCGGTCCCAGGGTATCCGTTTCCGTTCGGGTGCCGCTCATGGCGTTCCTCGCTTTCCGGGCCGCTGATTGATCGTCGCATTCTGCCGTGGCGGCGCCCGGCTGGCGACGTCAGTCCGAGCGGAATTCGCGGATCGGCCGCCAGAAGCGCCAGATCAGCGCCGTTGCGACGACGGCGATGATCCCGCCGAGCATCATCGTGTTGTCGGCGCCGATCACCTCGGCCCAGGCACCTACCCAGATCGTGCCGAGATTGTTGGCGGTCTGCGCCGCAAGGATCATGAGGGCAAAGGCCCGGCCGCGCATGTGGTCGGGCGTCGTCAGCATCACCGTTGTCTGGCGGACGGCGACGGTGACGGAATCCGCCGCGCCCAGGGCGGCAATCATGAGCATGCCGAACCACAGGGAGCCGGCGGCGCCGAAGCCGAAGAGGATAAAGCCATAGGCGAAGGATGCGTAGAGCACCAGCATGCCTTTGCGCTTGTACCAGGCAAGTCCCAAGGCCAGGAAGGAGCCGACGATGGCACCCGTGGAGTTGGCGGCCCCCAGGAGCCCGGTGGCGCTGGCGCCACCGGCGAACAGGCCGAGCGCCAGCACCGGCAGTATTTCCCGGTAGAACGAGGCCACCGTGATCCCCGTATCGAGGAGAAAGAGCCCCGGCAGAATCGGGTGTTTGGCCACGTAGCGCACGCCGGCGAGGGTCTGCTCCACCTGACTCTGGGCGGGCCCCTCAGGGTTTGCTTCGTTTTCTGCGCGACCGCGTGCCCGCATCAGCTGTGGCAGGAGGGCGGCCAGGGCGGAGATGGCGCCCGCCAGGAGGAAGGTGACCGACAGGCCGAAGGCAACGGTGATGGCGGCAAACAGCAGCGGACCGGCGACGGCGGCGGCGTTCTGTGAGGCCGTGTCGGTGGACGCCGCAAGCATGATCAGCCGTTTGGGTATGACCACCGGCACCAGCGCCGAGCGGGCCGGACTGGCAAACATCTGGGAAGCGGCGGTAATGGCGATGCCGACATAAACCAGGGCGGGCGACAGCTGTCCCTCGAGGTTCAGGAGTCCGAGCCCGAGCAGCACCAGAGCCGTGGTGGCGTGGGCCAGGCTCATGAGGTGTTTGCGGTTGACCCGATCGGCAAGGGTGCCCCCCCAGAGGAGCGCCGGGAGCTGCACGACGAGCTGCACCACGCCGATGGCGCCCACCAGGGCGGCGGAGCCCGTTTCGTCGAGGAGCCATTGTGCGGTACCGAGGATCCGCATCCAGATGGCGATGCTGGAAGTGATGAGCACGGTCCAGAGCAATCGATAGTCCCGGAACAGGAAGGCGGCCCAGGGGCGGGCGCTCGCACCGGCATCAGGATTGGTTTCGCTCAAGGGTCGCTCGCTGTCCACCTATGGCATTCCGGCGGTCCGGCTGGCGCAGGGCGCCGGTCTGCGGACCGGTGGGTCTTGCCTTCAAGGGAGGAGCGAGCATACGGTAACCGGATACAGGTAGGTAGCCAGAAGAAGGGGAGCAACGTCATGGCTCACGATCTGATCATTTCCGGCGGCAGCGTCATCGACGGGACCGGCGCCGACGCGGTGCGGGCGGATGTCGCCATCGACGGGGAACGCATCACGCGAATCGGCGATCTGACCGGCGTCGAAGCCGCACGCACCATAGATGCAACGGGCAAGATCGTTACCCCGGGGTTCGTCGATCTGCATACGCATCTCGATGCACAGGTCGGCTGGGATCCGGAGATGAAGTCGAGCTGCTACCACGGTGTGACCACAGCCCTCATCGGCAACTGTGGCGTGACCTTTGCCCCGGTCAGCAAGGCCAATCACCGGCTGCTGGCGGAGCTCATGGAGGCGGTGGAAGACATCCAGGCAGACGCGATCATGGATGGGCTCCCCTGGAATTGGACGAGCTATGGAGAGTACCTCGATGCGGTCCAGCGCCTGGAACCGGCCCTGAATGTCGTCGGGCTCGCTGGTCACTCGGCGATCCGCTTCGAGGCCATGGGAGACCGCTCCATGGACGAAGGGGTGCAGGCTTCCAGGGAGGAACTCGAGCATATCTGCCGACTGGTCCGGGAATCGGTGGAGCAGGGTGCCGTGGGTTTCTCTACCTCCCGCTTCCTCGGCCACCGGGTGCCTGACGGGCGGCTGACCCCGGGCACCTGGGCCGATCTGCACGAAACGGAAGCGATCCAGCAGGCCGTCATTGACGGCGGCGGCCGCGGCGGGCTCTTCCAGGTCGCGCCGGATATGCAGTCCCGGCGGGACATCGAAATCGAGATGTTCGAGCGGGGTGCCGAACTCGGCTGCCACGTCATGTACTCCGGCGGCGCGGGATCCAGGGACGATGGCGGTGTGGCCCGGACCAGCGAGCTGCTCGAACGCAACAACCGGGAGGGTCGGCGTATGACGGCCATCTGCCACACCCGCCCGTCCGGCGCCATGTTCGGTCTGGCCCAGGCGACCCCGTTCCGGAACACACCCTGGAAGGAGCTCATGGCGCTGCCGACGATTGCGGACCGGCTCGCGGCGCTTAAAGATCCCGCCACGAAAACGCGCCTCCTCGAACGATCGAAGGAGACCGGCTTCACCGCGAATCCCGCTCAGCTGCACGCTATGGGAACCGGCGAGCGACCGGACTACGACATGGCCCGGGAACGGAGTCTCGAGCAGCTGGCCGCTGCGGAAGCGATGGATCCCGTGGACTACTATGTCGAACGGCTCATCGCCTCGGAAGGGCGCGAGCTCTGGAATTTCTGGGCCTTCGGCGGTGCCCTCGAAAACCAGTGGGCCTTCATGCGCATGCCGCACTGCATCCCCATGCTGGCTGACGCCGGCGCGCACGTGGGCATATTCACGGATACGGATTCGCCGACCTTCCTGCTCTCGGAGCTTACGCGGCGCCAGGGCGTCTACAGCCTTCCTGAGGCCGTCCACCGGATTACGCAGGCGTCCGCAGATGTGCTCGGTCTCAAGGAGCGGGGCAGCGTCAAAGAAGGCTGGATTGCGGATCTCAACGTCATCGACTACGAGAACCTTGAGACGGGTTATCCGTACTACGTGAACGACTTCCCGCACAACGGCGGCCGCTACATCGTGGAAAGTACGGGTTATGTGGCTACCCTCGTGGCTGGCACACCCATCATCGAAAACGGCACGCACACGGGACGCAGACCGGGCCAGGTCATCCGGGAGTTCGCGCGCGGCTGAAGCGTTGACGTCCGTGGACGAACCCGTCGCTTCAGCGGAGGCGCCGAGCAATCGGCAGGCGCTCTTCGCCCGTTATCTGGTTGCCATTCTCATCGATCTGACGGTGCTGAACCTCTTCGTCGAGTACTGGCGGCACGTCAGCGTCGATTCCTTCAGCGTCTCCATGCTGACGGCCATCCTGCTGCAGGTGCTGCTCAAGCTGACGCTGGCTTTCGAGCATCGGGTAGCCCTGTTCTTCACCCGCCGCAGCGGCGCGCTCTGGCGCTTTCTGCGCATCTTCTGCGCGTGGCTCATCCTTTTTGGATCGAAGTTCCTCATGCTTGGTGTCATCGACCTCGCCTTTGGCGATCTTGTCAGCTTCACGGGACCGCTCCACGGGGTTGTCGCCTTCGTGGTGGTTGTTGTCGCCATGCTTGTTGCGGAAGAAGGCGTTGTGCGGATTTACCGTGGCCTCGCATCGACTAAGGCTGAGGAAGCGATGTAATTGCACTCGGGCCGCTCCGGTGCGACTATCCGCCGCGGCATTTGGAAGGGTGTGACTGGCGTCGGGGAGGCGCCGGAAGCCATGAACAGCCTCATCTCAGAGGTGAGCCACAGAATCAGCGACGGCGTCCTCGTGGTGCACATGCGCGGCCGTGTGAGCCTCAATCTGCTGAGAAACTACGTGACCGAGCATGTCAGCGAGTTCGCTGCGCATGATCGCCTGATCTATGACCTCAGGGACTGGGATGTCAGTGCGCTGACCACGGAGTCGCTCATGAATGCGGACGACGTCTTCACGGAAGTCCACGCAATCCGCAAGCAGGGCCGTGCGGCCCTCATCATCCAGCAGCATATGGAAGAACTCGGCCGGATCTTCGTGGCTGTTTATGAGTCGAAAGACGTTCCCGTCGATATCGGCCTATTCTCCAGTGATTCAGAGGCCGATCAGTGGGTCCGCAGCGCCTGAGTCAGCTGTAGCGGGCTTCGAAGGTCTCGCCCGTGTCCTCCCCGGCCGCTTCCAGAGCCGCGGCGAGGTCCGCCAGATAATCGTCCACCACCGTCAGATGAAACGGTGACAGCATCAGGTGCAGGGCCGGTGGCGCCGTGGTCAGGCTTGTGAACCAGCCTTTCCGGTACAGGTTGCGATAGACGTCGTAGACGTTGGCACTGGGGTGCGTAAAGGCGACGATGCCGAGCTTCGGGGTCCCGAGCACTTCGAAGCCGAGCGCTCGAACGCCGGCTTCCACGGCTTCCCGTGCGTCGGTGACCTGTTTCTGCTTTTCCCGATACCCCTCCACACCCAGGTAGTTCATGACCGCCCAGGCGGCGGAGATGGCGCCACCAGGTCGGGTGCCGGCGAGCGTGGGTGTGATCATGCGACCGCCGGGCCAATCGGCGCAGTCGAAGATCATGTGTGCGTGCAACGCTTCGCTCCGATAGAGAACGGTTGATGCTCCCTTGGCACAATAGCCGTACTTGTGCAGGTCGGCAGACATACTGCTGACACCGGGTACGGAGAAGTCGAAGGGGGCGAGGTCGGTGCCGTTCATACGCACGAAGGGGGCAATGTAGCCGCCCACGCAGGCGTCAACGTGCAGCCAGAGATTCCGTGCTTCGGCCAGCGCACCGAGGGACTCGATGTCGTCGATGAGCCCATAGGGAAAGCTGGGCGCCGAACCGACGATCATGACCGTGTTCTCGTCGACGGCCGCTGCCATGGCGTCGATGTCGGCCAGAAAGTCATCGCGCACGGGCACTCGCCGCAGCTCCAGATCCATGAGCGTTGCTGCCTTGTCGAAGGCAGGGTGGGCTGAGAAGGGCAGCACCAGATTCCCCGTGCCGGGACCGGCGCGACCCTCGGCGCGGGCACAGGCGCGTGCCGCCTTTACAGCCATAGTGATGGAATCCGTGCCACCGGAGGTGATGGTGCCTGTGGCGCCGGCGGGCCCATGCAGCAGAGAAAGCGCCATGCCGACCACTTCGCTTTCCATCTGCTTGAGGCTCGGGAAAGCCAGAGGGCCTAGCCCGTTCTCTGACATGTAGAGGCTGTAAGCCGCTTTCTGCACCGCCGCGACGTCCTCGCCGGCGTTGAATACGTAGACCGCGGTCCGGCCGTCGCGCCAGCGCGCATCGCCGCCACCGCGCTCGATCATCTCCGCTTCGAGCTCTGGCCAGCTGCGGCCTCCGGCCGGCATCTCATGGTGCCGTTCCGGACCGATCTCGTCTCCAGTGCTTTGCTGCGTCTCCTCTCGCACAGGGGCTTACTCCAGCAGGGAAAGCAGCCACTGTGACGGGAACGGCCCGTCTTCGCAATCGGGGCGTGACCGGCTAGGCTCTGGCCGGTTCATCAGGGAGGACTCGAGAGATGATGGAAGTCGATTGGCTGGCAATCGGGGTGGCGACGGTGGTTGCCTTTGTGCTCGGCGGGCTCTGGTATGGCCCGCTGTTCGGCAAGGCCTGGATGACGGCGCTTGGTAAAACAGAGGCGGACATTCAGCCGACGCCGGCGCCTTTCATCATCAGCTTTTTTACGGCGCTGCTGACCTGCGTCGTCGTGGCCGGTCTCATGGGCGCGCTCGCCATCGATGGCGTGATCCCGGGCGCCGCTTTCGGGCTCCTCGTCGGCATCGGCTTCATTGCCACTGCCATGGCATCGGACACGGCTTTCTGCGGCTGGGGGATGCCGCTGTTTCTCATTCAGGCCGGCTATCGGGTGACTTACAGCGTGCTCATGGGGGCGATCATCGGCGCCTTCTGAGCGCCTCGGACGTCTGAAGGCTCCTTCAGGCCGGACTCGTGCCTGAGCCCTGGCCCATGGTTTCGTAGAGCCGCGCCTTGTCCCGCTCGTAGCGTTTCCCGGCGAGAAAGAAGAGCGGAATCGCCGTGAAGGAGATGACCGTGAACCAGAGCAGGGCGGTCGTATAGGGTGCCGGATCACCCGCTGCCAAGAGCTGATCGACGTACCAGCCGGCGGCGCTCACGCCGATGGCCACGCCCGCCATGTTCAGCAGCAGGATGTAGAGTGCCACCACCGTTGCACGAATCTGGGGAGGCACCAGTTCCTGCACGGTCGAGAAGGTCGGACCGTAAAAACAGCCGAGCTGGAAAAAACCGATGAACACCCCGATCCAGAAGAGCGCCGATTCGGGATCCACGAGCCGGTAGGCGATGTTCAGGGGCGCCAGTACGACCATGATCCAGAACAGGAACATGGGTCGCCCGACCCCGGTTTTGCGCAGAAACCAATCGCCGCCAATGCCGCCGAAGAGATTGCCGAGGAGCCCGGCGACGATGCCGATCCAGCCGGTGATCTGAGCGATCTCGGCGCGGTCGAAGCCGCGTTCCTGCACGTACCAGAGCTGATCGAAGGTCGCGGCGCCCAGGATGAAGTGGAAGGCGACGCCGCCGCCGATGGTCATGAGTAGAGCGGGTGAGGTTTTCAGAGCCTGGCTCAGGGTTTGCGCGATTTCCCGGAAAGACTGTTGCGGCGCCGTCGAGTCGGCCCGGGCCTCCACGAGATGCCGACGCGGCGTTTCCGGCATGAACCACATGATCACCGCAAACACCACGCCGATGGCGCCAAGCAGATAGAAACAGTTGCGCCAGCCGATGGCTGGCCCGAGGTAGCCAACCACCAGCAGGCTCGCCCCGACACCGATGGGTACGCCCATATAGTAGAAGCCCGACGCGAAGCCGAGGCGCTCCGCTGGGAAGCGGTCGGCGAGCAGCGACATGGAGGTCGGCGTCATGATCGATTCGCCGACGCCGATGAACATGCGGGGAATGGCCAGGCTGACGAAGCCCCTGGCTGCGCCGGAGGCCGCGGTCAGCACGCTCCAGGCCGCAAGACCGGCGGCGATCAGCCGGGTGCGGTTCACGGTGTCCGCCAGAGCCCCCATGAAGATACCGGCTACGGAATAGAAGAACAGAAAGAAGAGCCCGGTAAGGAGCCCGAATTCGGTGTTCGTCAGGCCGAGGTCAGGGACGATGAAGTTGGCGAAGCTGGCGAGAAGCTGCCGGTCCACGAAGTTCAGGACGTTGAGCAGCGTCAGAAAGCCGAGAAAGGCATAGCTGCCCGTGCTGATCTTCTGTTCGTCCTGCACGTGCTCCCCTCAGCGCAGCATCGAAGCGCTCGAGAATACGCGGCGAGGTGCCGGGGTACCAGTCGGGTGTGTCCCGTCTGGTCCCCGGTCGGAGTCTCTGCGAGCGCGAGGCTCGCTGGCGGCTCAAAAAGCCAGGCGAATGCCGAGGGCGGCAGTCCGGGCTTTGTTGGGCCGAGCGCCATAAGGCTCGCGGCCCATGATGTCCTGCTCGTTCGTCAGGTTTTCGACGCGGGCGAAGACGTCGAAATAATCCGTCGCAGCCCAGGCCGCAGCGATGTCCCAGGTGAGGGAATCGTCGGTGGCCTCGAAGGCGCCGCAGGCCGGGCGCGTGCAGACCGAGTCGATGTAGTTGGCGGACAGGTCGGCGCTGAAGGACGACACCACGAGACCGAGTCGCAGCAGGAACTGATGCTCGGGAATATAGGGAATCGGATCGCCTTCGCTCACGTCGCCCCAGTACTCCGTATCCGCAATGTCCGTGTCGAACTGGCTGTCCGTATAGGTCCAGGTGAAATCGAGGGGCAGCTGGAAGCTCCGGCCAGCACCGGCGAGGTCGATGCCGGCCCGGAACTCGAGACCCTGGATCGTCGCTGCGTCGCCATTGAAGGCATCTCCGATCTCACAGTCGCTGCCGGAAGAGGCGGTGCAGATCCCGAGCAGGTTTTTGTAGTCCGTCAGAAAGGCGATGGCTTCGAGGTTCCAGCGCTCGGCACCATAGCGCAGGCCGAGTTCGTAGTTGACGGACTCTTCTTCCTTGATGCCGGGGGCATTCGGCGGCGCGGAGAATCCTTTGTGGACTCCGCCGAGCAGGGAAAGGCCATCGTTCACGCGATAGAGGACGCCGATGCCCGGCAGCCAGACTCTGGTGCTGTTGGCCCGGGTGTCGCGGACGTTGTCCGGATCCCGGGACGCGGGATCGTCCGTGTTGCCGGGACGGATCTCGTAGCGGATGCGGCTCTGATCGATGTCCTCATAGCGCAGACCGGGCGATACGGTCCA
The DNA here is from genome assembly GCA_965230005.1 of Pseudomonadales bacterium. Lineage (GTDB taxonomy): Bacteria > Pseudomonadota > Gammaproteobacteria > Pseudomonadales > Azotimanducaceae > SZUA-309. The sequence continues at coordinate 1,209,632 of OZ245934.1, read as the reverse complement.
GTTACCGAACTCGATGCGATCGTAGATGTGCAGTGCCCAGGCTTCGGCGTTCTGAATCCGATTGCCGGCATTACCGAGAAGACCGAGATCGTCGAGGACGAGCGTGCCGTTCGTCTGCGTATAGGTGCTGTTGCGCTGGAGCCGGTCTTCCTCGTCTTCGTGGTAGCGAACGCCGACCTCGATGTCGTGGCTGGCGTTACCGGTCGTGACCAGCCAGTTGCCCCTCAGCTGAATGCCCCGTGAGTAATAAGTGCGGGCATTGGAGCGGAGCTGGATGGCGCCGTCGGCCGTATCACCGCCCTCGAGGATGGCCTGCAGTTCATCGGCCGTCGCGCCACCGGAGTCTTCGCCGCGGTTGATGGCCTGAATGACGTTGGCCCAGCTGTTGCGGGAGAATTCCTGTGCGTTGTCGCTGCCGTCGAAATCGAGGCCTTCGGTCTTGAACCAGTCCCGCTCATGTTCGTTGTTGTAGGCGGTTGCGGTGAAGGTGAAGGTTTCACTCGCCGCGAACTGATAGCGAAGGATCTGCTGCTGATGTTCCGTGTTGATCTGATCGAGGTCGGATAGCCCATAGCGGCGCCAGGCATCGCCACCGAAGTCATCGTCGGTCAGACCGAGATAGCTTTGATTCGACTGTTGCTCGGCGTACTGGAGTTTCAGTTCGACCGCGTGACGGGAATCGGTCGGCGCCCAGGACAGTTTCAGGGTGTAGTCCTCGAGGTCGAGGCCCGTGTTGGTGTTGCTGCGGTCGATGGTCTGGAAGCCATCGGACCGCCACTGATGCGTCTCGCCCATGAAACCGAAGCCCGAGTCCGTGCGGGTACCCCAGTGGGCGTGGAGTCGATAGGTGTCGTCTTCACCGGCTTCTGCCAGCACCGCCCCGCGGGGACCGTCCGGAACCGGGGTTGAAATCATGTTGAGGGCGCCACCGATCGTGTAGGGGCCCTGGGTAATGGCGGCTGGGCCTTTCAACACTTCCATGGCTGCGAGGCGGCCAACGGTCGGGAAGTAGTAGGCGGAGGGAGCCGAGTAGGGGGCCGGCGCGATCAGCACGTTGTCCTCGAGCAGCGTGATCCGTCCGGAGCGCTCCGTGGGCACCCCTCGAATGCTGATGTTCGGTCGCAGCCCGTAGCCATCCTCCACCTGCAGGGAGACTCCAGGTGCCTGGCGCAGGATGCGCTGCACGTCTGAATACTCGAAGCGCTCCAGATCCTCAGGGCCGATGAACTCTGCGGATCCGGTGATCTGCCCCTGCCGCTCGCGATCGCCGATGATGGTTATCTCCTCGATGAACCGCGTCGGCGTGTCGTTCTCATTGTCCTGCGCATAGGCAAAAGGGCTCGCGATCAGCGCTGCGATGAGCGCTGAGCTTCTCAATCTCTCCATGAATACTGACTCGGGTGGTATTTGTGAATGCGAAGGGACGAATTCTAATTCTGAATAAGAATGATTCGCAATAGAAAGATTGTCTGACTGCCGATCGGGGCGCTGGCGCTCAAAGATGCGGCAGCACGTCCCTGCCCACGCGTTCGATCACGTCATAGCGGGTATCGAAGTTCGGCAGGATCATCACCTGGTTGAGGCCGTCGTCGGCAAGGCGGTGCAGATGCTCGAGGAGCTCATCCGCGGTGCCGATCAGGCAGGCAGCCCGGAGTACCTCCGGAGTCAGGAACCGTTCCTCTTCCGGCAGCACCCAGCAATTGTGCCCGGCGTGAACGCGCTGGTGACGCCGCTCTTCCGGCACCTGGGCCAGGAGGGCCGTGTAGTCGTCCCAGATGCCGGCGAGATGATTCGGCGGCTGGTGGCCGAAGTTGCGGAACTGATCGTAGCTGTAGTGCACGGCCGCCATGGCCATGGCGCCGCACTCGGCTTTCACCCGTTCCGAGTCGACGGCTTCTCCGGGGTCGAGGACGACCATGGTGGTGAGCGCCGTCGTGTAGTAGTTCTCGCCGGGAGTGAGCGCCCGTCCGGCTTCCCGGGCTCCGGCTTCGATCATGTGCCACATACTGCCTGCGGAACCGTCCCGAGCCGCACCCACGACCGCACCGTCGCCATAGCGACCCGCCAGCGCCAGACTCCGGGGACCAAAGCCCGACACGTAAAGCGGAATGGGATCCTCGAAGTTGACGAAACCTTTGTCTGGCATGATGTGACGGATGGGTCGTGTGACGCCGTCGTGTTCGAAGTCGGCTTCCTCACCGCGCAGCAGGGGGACAAGCGTCTTCAGATAACGTTCGAAGTCGGCGATGCGCTGTGGCGGCAGACCCATGACGCGGCGCGCCGTGTTCCCGGCACCGACGCCAAAGAAGGTGCGGCCCGGGGCGAGGGCGTTAATGGTTGCGATCCCCGCGGCGTTTACGGCCGCGGGTCGTGTGCCGCTCACGGCGACCCCGGTACCGAGTTGAATGCGATTCGTTCTGACCGCGGCGAGGGCCAGCGTGGCGTAGCAGTCGGACCACAGCATCTGGGAGTCCGCGAGCCAGGCGTGGCTGTAGCCGAGGGCTTCGGCCCGCACGATGTAGTCGATGTCGCCGATGTGTGATGCCACACAGATGCCGAGGTCCATGGGGTGCTCCTTAAACCAGTTCCGCGTCCGTCAGGATCTCCACGAGCGCCGGACCGGGATGCTCGAGGGCGGCGCGCAGGGCAGGCTCGAGGGCCTCCCTGGTGCTGACCCGGAAGCCGCGGGCGCCGCAGAGTTCCGCGTAGGCCGCAAAATCCGGATTGACCAGATCGGTTGCCCAGACATCCCACTCACCCGCCCGCTGCTCCTTGGAAATTTTCCCGAGCTCGCTGTTGTTGAGCAGCACGTGGGTGATGTCCATGTCGTACTTTACCGCCGTGGTGAGCTCAGCGAGGTACTGCCCGAAGCCACCATCGCCGGAAATCGAGACAACTTTGCGTCCGGCATACTCGGGGAAGTCCTGCGTCGCCGCCCAGGCACCGAGAGCGGCTGGCAGACTGAAGCCGATGGAGCCGAGATAGCCGGACATCAGCACCGGTTGCCGGGCGCACTCGAAGTAGCGGCCGAAGGAATAGGTGTTGTTACCGACGTCCACCGCCATGACGGCATCGTCTGGAACGAGATCGGTCAGCGCGGCAAACACGGCCGCGGACGGTAGCCCCCGAGCCCGATCGTCGGCGGCCCGGCTGGCTTTCTCGGCGCGCCAGGCGGCCCAGCGCTCAGCCAGTTCCGTGCGCTGATCGGTGGCCGCCGTCTGCTCCGGAAGCCGCTCGAGCCAGGCGGTAACGGTTCTTCCGATTTCGCCGAGAACGGGATAGTCGACGGGGTGGAACTTGCCCAGCTGCATGGCTTCGAAGTCCACCTGAATGATCGGTTTCTTCTGCTCGATACCCGTATGGTTCGAAAAGGAAGAGCCCAGGGCGATGATCAGATCACTCTCGGCCATGAACCAGCTGGCGATCGGCGTGCCCGAGCGCCCGAGCACGCCGGCGGCGAGCGGGTGCGCATCGGAGATCTGCCCCTTGGCCTTGAAGGTGGTCACCACCGGCGCCTTGAGCCGCTCGGCGAAGGCGACGATTGTCGGCATGGCCTCGCGGGCGCCGTAACCGACGACGATCAGCGGCCGGCTGGCGGCGGCGATCGCCTCGAGGGTGCGGCTGAGATCCGCCTCCGCCGGTGCCACGGCGAGGTTCCCGAGGCGCCCGTCGGGCACACCGGCTGTGGTGTTGCCAGCCGAGCGCGTCTGCACGTTGTCCGGAAAGACCAGGTGGGCCACGTCCCGCTCGACGAGGGCCGACTTGCAGGCGAGGCTCATGAGCTCGCCGTGGCGGGATTCTGCGAGCACCGGCTGGCTGAAGCGGGCCACGGCTTCGAAGGCCGCACCGAGATCGATGTCCTGAAAGGCGCCGGGGCCGAATACCTGCACCTCCACCTGACCCGTAAGGGCCAGCACCGGCGCTCGATCCACCTTCGCATCCCAGAGTCCCGTGAGCAGGTTGGTTGCACCGGGGCCGGCAATGGTGAGGCAGGCGGCTGGGCGTCCTGAGAGTTTGGCGTAGCCGGAGCAGGCGAAGGCGGCGGCGCCTTCGTGGCGTATCCCCACGTAGGCCATGGCGCCGCTATCGGCCTGACGACGGATCGCATCGGCGAGGCCGAGGTTCGAGTGGCCGACCATGCCGAACACCCGCTTCACGCCCCAGTTGACCATGGTTTCGGCCATGACATCGGTGACCGTGGCTTCGTGACTGACCTCCGGTTCGGCGGCGACATAAACCCCATCCTCCCGGACTTCGACGGGATAGAGTTCCTGGCCACTGTCTTCATGGCCGCCCGGTGGCTCACCGGTGAGCGGATCGAAGTCCCACCCGTGCCAGGGGCAGCGCAGCCAGCACTTGCCGTCGACGCCTTCTTCGATGGCGCCTTCGCCGAGGGGGCCACCCTGATGCGGGCAGCGGTTGTCCATGGCGGCGTACTGCCCCTGGAAGTGAACGAGGGCAACGGTTTTCGTGCCCACGGTCGCCGACTTCACCCGCCCCTCGGGCAGCTCGTGGAGTTCGGCGACCTTGTGCCACGCCTTGCGTGCTCCGCTGCCTGTTGCTGTTTCTGCGGTGCGTTCGTCTGTCATTGCTGCGGTTTCCTTTGCTGCGCGGAGAGGCGCTTTATGCAGCCTTCAGACTGCGTCAGAAGATAGAGTTCGCCGGCGCTGTCCTCGCCGAGGAACAGGTTCCGGCCGCCGCTTCCCGGGCTTGACCAGAGCTGCCCGGGCACCTCGCTCAAGTCTATCGGTCCGTCCGGGAGCGGGAAGTGGCGCAGCCGACCAGCAGCCCCCTCGGCCAGGACGAAGTGGCCACGAAGCGACTTTATGCTGCCAGCATAGGGGTAACCACTCGAGTAGATAGCCTCGTCGCTCTGCCGGTGCAGCAGCCTGGCAGTGTGAGGTGCGTGGTTCGGGAGTTCATAGACGCCCCTGCTGCCGGTGACGAAAAGTGCACCCGTCGCCCGGTCCCAGGCCAGGTGTCTCGGGTCTTCGAGGTTCCATACCCAGAGCTCGGGTATGGCTGAAGGCTTTTCCTTAGCGGATTGCGGGATGCCGTAGCGGGCAGGGGCGACGCCTCCGAGTGGATCAATGCGCAGCACGCCGTTCTCGGGGATCGGCTGTGGACGTTCCGGGACCGATCTCCCGTGGTCTGCTTCTGGAGAGGCCGCACCGAGGGCAGCGTAAAGCGCGCCGTAATCGGCGTCGCCGGGTGCGGCGGTGGGGTTGAAGCTGAGAAACCCGATCCGATGCCGGTCGCTCAGCTGGCCCAGGCGAAAGAGTTCGCGGGAGCGGCCCACAAAGCGCTCAGCGGCGGGGTCCTCCAACGTCCATTCGCGGATGACGCTTTCGTAGCCACCAGCTTCGTCATCCAGATAGGTGGCCCGTCCCGTGTCCGCACGGGCGCTGTAGGCGGTGTAGAGGCGTCCGAAACCCGCCTTGCCCGGCTGGGCGAATTCCGGGTGCAGCGCGAAGCCGGTGAGGCCTCCGCCTTCGGCTTCGAAGCCGAAGGCCCGATACTTCGTGAGGTCGAGGAACAGGGTGGGTGCTGCACCCGCGCTGTGCGTGAGGTAGAGCTGCCCGCGCCGGTCGCCGAAGATCAGGGCAGACCGGCGACCGGGAAAGCTGGTGAGGTGTTGCAGGCCGATGAAGTCTGAGCGGTCACCGCTGCAGTCGAAGCCTGGCAGCGCCTCAGCGACGATCTCGGCCGCTCGCGGGCCGGTTTCGGGGATCGCTTCGACCGGCGCTGGATCCCCAACGGCCGTTGCCGCGCAAAGACAGGCGGTGGCCAGCAGCCACGGTCTCATCCTCACCCTTGAAAGGAGTTGCTCCCGGATCCCGGGTGAATGGTCGGGCACGCGTTGGCTTCCTGCCGGTCTCTGCTTCCAATCCTGTCGCCAATCTAGCACGCGACCGCCGGGTCGCCACCTCGGTCAGACGGAGGCAGTCGTCCTCGAAAAGAAAAGGGGTTCGAGACCACTCCCTGGCCCCGAACCCCCGGAGGAGCTCTGTGATCCGTCAGGGTGCCGTCTTCAGCACTTCGTTCGAGTAGGCGCTTTCGTTCCCTTCGGCGTCCATGGCGGTCATGGCCACGTAGTAGTCGCCGGAGTCCAGATTCAGCGTGTGGCCGGTGGCGGTGGGGCTGGCGATTTCCACCATGTCGCTGTAGGCGCGGCTCTCGGTACCGTAGTAGATCCGATAGCCCGCCAGGTCCGTAAGCGGTGAACCGTCAACGTTCTCGGTCGGCGCCTGCCAGGCCAGAGCGATCGGACTTGCGACGGAGATCGTGAGCATCTCGATGACGTTGCCTCCCGGACCCGAGCAGCTGAGGCTGAAGGTAGCACTCGCGTTCAGGGGCCCGACGTTGGCACTGCCGCTGCTGCCGCGCGCGCCGCTCCAGGCACCGCTTGCCGTACAGCTGTCCGCGTTGGTGCTCGACCAGCTGAGCGTGGCGTTACCGCCCTGGGTGACCGAAGCCGTTGAACTGCTGAAGTTCAGGGTTGGGGCGTCAACGGGGGTGGCGGTCACCTGCACGGTCACGGAGTCGCTGCTGTTGCCGCCGGCGCCGCTGCAGTTGATGACGAAGGTCGTATCGCTGGCGAGCGGTCCCTGCGTGCTTGTGCCGTTTACTGCACGGTCGCCGGCCCAGCCGCCGGAAGCGCTGCAGCTCGTGCTGTTACTGCTGGACCAGCTGAGCGTTACGTTGTCGCCCTCCTGCACCGCACTGCTCGAGGCGTTCAGGTTGACCGTGGGCGCCGGGCTGGTGACTGTGACCGCCACCGTTGCCGTGTCGCTGCCACCTGCACCGGTGCAGGTGAGCTGGTAACTGCCGCTGGCAGTTGGGCTCACGTTGAGGCTTCCGCTCGTGGCCCGCCCGCCGGTCCAGAGACCGCTGGCTGAGCAGCTCTCGGCATTCGCCGACGACCAGTTGAGGCTCGCCGATTCACCTTCCTGCAGATTGCTGTCGCTGATCGTGAGGCTGACGCTCGGGGCAGCGGGCTCGTTCACCTGTACGGTGACGCTGTCGCTGCGGCTGCCGCCGGCGCTGGAACAGGTGAGGGTGTAGCTCTGGGTCTCAGTCAGGGTGCCGGTGCTCGCGGTCCCACCGGTGCTGCGCGCGCCGCTCCATGCGCCGGAGGCCTGACAGCTGTCCGCATTCGCGGTTGTCCAGCTGAGGGTCGTGGCATTGCCGCTCAGTACGGTGCTGGGGCTTGCCGACAGGTTGATTGTCGGCCGCGGTACCGGCTCGACGACGTTGATGCTCAGGCTGGCACTGTCGGCGCCGCCCGGTCCCGTGCAGTTCAACTGAAACTGCACGGTGTTGCTCAGGGGCCCGACAACGAGGCTGCCGCTCGTCGAACGGGATCCGCCCCAGGCGCCGCTGGCAGTGCAACTGGTGGCGTTGGTCGCGTTCCAGTTGAGCCGCACACTGTCGCCCGCATCCACCGTGGTCCGATCGGCGCTCAGGCTGACGACCGGGGTTGGCGGTGGCGGCGGCGCAGGATCCGGATCGGGTAGAGGCTCCGGGTCGGGGGCTGGACTGGGATCCGGCGTCGGTGCGGGGCTGGGATCTGGATCCGGAGTAGGGGCGGGGTCCGGAGTAGGGGCGGGGTCTGGAGTAGGTGCAGGTGCCGGGGCTGTTGCCTGCACGTCGACCAGCGTTCGTGCGGAGACCACGCCACCACTGCCGCTGCAGCGCAACACGAACTCCATCGGGCTCGTGATCGGCGCCGTGGTGAACACCCCGCTGGTCGGCTGATCGCCGGACCAGGCACCGTCCGCTTCACAGACTTCAGCGTTGCTGGTCGCCCAGCTGAGCTGCGTCACCTCACCAACAGGTACCAATGCGTCTGCCGCATCGAATGAAATCATCGGCGCCGGCACCTGCTCGGCGCGGCGATCTGCAAGACTGGCAATGACCACCTCGTCGGCCTGTGCCAGTTCATCCGTGAGCGCGGCGAGGTCGTTTGCTGCCGTGTCGGTCAGGGCGTCGTTCAGCTGCCCACGGGCCGTTGCCGGCGTTGCGCCTTCGAGGGCCAGCGCCAGCTCGCCGAGGCTGTCGCCGCCCGATTCCCGCAGAAAGGCCAGATCTGCCCTGGCCTGGTCTATGAGCGGCTGCGGTGGCGCAACGGTACGAACCGTGGCCGGAGAGCCCGGCATGACCGTCTGCAGGGCGTTGTCCATACGATCGTTGGCATCGCTGCCATCGACCATGAGCGAACCCGCCACGACTTCGACCCGGACCGCGGCTGCCGTGGCGGTGGCGGTGAGTGTGACGCGCGGCGATGCGTCGGGCCCGACGCCGTCGAGGCGGCCGTCTGTGAGATCGCAGGCGATGGCTTTCATGACCTCGTCCGTGCTGCGCGGATTGACGCTGGCGGAAAGGCTCGCCGCCGTGCGTCGAATGACCTCGCCGAGAGCTTCGTTGCTCAACAGGACGTTGGCAACGTTGTTATCATCGATGGTTTCACCCATGGGGTTCGCCATGATCTCGCGGTCCCAGCCCACATTCATGGTCGCGTTGATGGTGTCCCAGGCCTGGGTCAGGTTGTCCGGGCTGAGTTCGCCCAGACACTGCGCGGTACGCACGGCCAGGGTGGTGTAGGGGGAAGCGTTCAGAGTCACCGGGCCGGACTCGAAAGCAACGCCCAGGAGTTCGAAGTCCGCCGGCCGATTCGTGACCAGATCGGTACCGCCGCTGACCTTCAGCAGTACCGGCAGGAAAGTACCGTCGGGGATTTCGACGCTGTAGCTGGCGCTTTCGTCGCTCGTGGCCGTGAAGATCACGTCGCCGGTGGCGTCCTGGATCGTCAGATCGGCGCCGACGATGGGGCCATCACCGACGCTGCCGGTGAGTACCAGTCCTTCACTTTCCGTGTAGTTTCTACTGCTGCTGCCGCTGCAGGCGGCCAGCAGCAGGAGGCATGCGCACAGGCAGCCCTTGCGAACGCCCCACGTCCCTTTGGGGGTTCGGCCCTCTCTCTCGTGTCCCACTGTGTCTCTCCGCTCTTAAGCCAAAAACCGCGGGTGTGCCTGGGTGGGTATCCGGCACGCCGCATAGCGTTAGAACGGGATCGAGTATGGAAAAGGGCACTGCCGATTCCCGTGCGGCAATCGACAAATTCGAGGGGAATGTAAGCGGTCTCGGAAACTGTGCGGCACCGCACAGTCTCCAGGGAACCGGATCAGCGCAGGTACGTCGCCTGGCGGCTCAGGGTCTCTGTGGCCTCGGCCACGAGGTCGTCCATGATGTGCTGAACGGGGCGGACCTCGTCGAAGTAGGCGACGCTCTGCCCGGCGCCGGAATGAATCAAGGGTTCGATGTCGTGTTCTTCGATGGCGCCGAGCAGATCGCCGACCAGGACGTCCTGGTAAGGCATCTTCAGGGGCGCCGGGGCATCTTCGGCTTCCCACTCCTGGCTCCAGGCGGTTCGCACCTGGCGGAACGTTTTACCGCTCTCGGAACGGGTAATCACCGTGTCGGCGCTGCCGGCAGCCAGGAGCTTGTCACGATTGACCGGATGCAGATGGCCCTGGTGCTCTTCGGAAAGCAGCCAGGCTGTTCCCATCCATACGCCCTGGGCACCCATAGCGAGGGCGGCCGCGAGATGGCGGCCCGTCGCCACACCGCCGGCCACGAGTACGGGCAGATCACCGGCGGCGTCGACGATCTGCGGTACCAGTGAGTAGGTGCCGATGGGGCCCGTGTGGGCACTGGCGTCGTAGCCCTGCGCAACAAGAATCTCCACCCCTGCGGCGCGACTGCGCTCGACGTGATGCGGGCTGCCGATCAGGGCCAGGGTGACTTTGCCGCGGTCCTTGGCTTCAGCGACCGCATCTGGCGGTGCGCCGATGCCGCAGGCGAACATATCGACGTCGGATTCGAGGACGGCGCGAAGCTGTTCAGCTTCGATTTCCGCTGAGCGGATGAACCGGGTGCGCATACCGGGCCCGCTGGCCGGCGGAACCTGATACTTCTCGATGAGGCCTGCGACGAAGGTTTTGTGCGCCTCCGGTATCTCGGCTTCGATGGCAGCGCGGGAGTTGTGCTCAGGCATTCCCGGCGGCAGCACGAGGTCCACGCCGAAGGGGCGATCGCCAACGAGACGGCGGATTTCAGCCAGCTCCCGGGTAATCTCGTCCGGGAAGCGTCTCGTTGCTCCGTAGACGCCAAAGCCACCGGCTTTGCTGATGGCGGCAACGGTCGCCACGTCGTGGGCAAAGCCGAAGATCGGGTAGCGGATCTTCAGTCGATCGCAGATCGGGCTCCAGACACTGGCCATTGCTGCGCTCGCTCAGTCCGGCAGTCCGAGCACCCGTTTGGCGATGATGTTGCGTTGGATCTCGTTGGAGCCGCTGTAGATCGACGCGGCCCGGTTCGACAGGAACGTCCGCGTCCACTCCCGAGATTCAGCATCGAAGCTGTCACCGGTCCAGCCGTAACCCTGAGTGCCGCGCAGCTGACACATGAGGTCCGATTTCTCCTGCTGGAGCTCCGTGCCATACATCTTGAAAATTGAAGTCGCTGGTCCCGGCGTATTGCCGTCCTGCGACTCCTGCACCGTGCGGCGCTGAGTGAGGCGGAACGCGTGGCTGTTCATGTTGTGCCGGATCACCCGCTCCCGGGCTGCCGGATCGGCCAACTGGCCGCGGTCGTCGCGACCCACATATTCCGCAGCGACCGTTTCCAGCGCCTGACCCGGGTCCCGACTTCTCGCGCCCACCAGGGACGACATGCCTGACCGTTCATGCTGCAGCAGCCGTTTGCCGACGGTCCAGCCCTTGTTCAGCTCGCCGACGAGGTCCACCTTCTGGGCGATGGCATTGTCGAAGAAGGTTTCACAGAAGGGTGAGTTGCCGCTGATGAGCCGGATCGGCTTCACGGTCACCCCGGGCTGGTCCATGGTCAGCAGCACGAAGCTGATGCCCTCGTGTTTCGGCACATCGGGGTCCGTCCGGACCAGGCAGAACATCCAGTCGGCGAACTGGGCGCCAGAGGTCCAGATCTTCTGTCCATTGATGATGAAGTGGTCGCCCTGGTCGTCCGCTCGGGTTCGGAGGCTTGCGAGATCTGAACCCGAGCCCGGTTCCGAATAGCCCTGGCACCAGGCGAGTTCGCCGCGGGCAATGGCCGGCAGGTGCCGGGCTTTCTGTTCCTCAGTACCCATCTCGAGCAGCGTCGGACCGATCATGGTGGTCCCCATCCCCATGAGCGGCGGCCGGGCGTCGATGCGGCGCATTTCTTCGACCAGCACCACAAACTCTTCCGTGGACAGTCCTGCGCCGCCGTATTCCGTCGGCCAGGTCGGCACGGTCCAGCCCCGTTCGGCCATCCGCTCGAGCCAGAGGCTGACGTCGGGATCCTCGATGTTGATCTTGGTGCTGCCTGTTGGAATCTGTCCTTCCCCCCGGGCACCGGCTGGACAGTTGGCCTCGAGCCAGGCCCTGGCTTCCTCGCGAAAGACTGCGAGACTCATGCGCTTCTCCCCGAAAAACTGAGTTTGTTTCCTGCTCCCTGGAACATCATAGCGCAAGTTCGTGTCAGTTCCGGGAGCGGCTGGGGTACTATCGAGGCGCGGTCTGTGCCCTCAGCGGCGAGTCCGCAGGTCAGCCGAATCACTGGAGGGGGGATTCATGGCATTAGCTTCCGACCCGGCAGAGCATCCGCTCGTTGCCGCCTACCGGGCCTTTTCGCCAACTTCCGCAGAGCTTGCGGCCCGGGCGAGGGCGGTTTTTCCAGGGGGCGATACGCGCTCGAGTGCCCACTACGGGCCGTATCCTCTGGTCATGGCCGAAGCACAGGGCTGCCGCCTCACGGACGTCGACGGCAACGTGCTCCTCGACTTCATGAACAACTTCACTTCCCTCGTGCACGGTCATGCGCAGCCCGACGTGGTCCGCGCGGTGCAGCAGCAGGCACCGAAAGGCTCGGCCTACGCCGCTCCGAACCTGGATCAGATCGAGCTCGCGGAACTCATCAGCGGACGGATCGACTCCGTGGACACGCTGCGCTTCACGAGTTCCGGCACCGAAGGCACGCTCATGGCTCTGCGCTGTGCGCGAGCGGCCACGGGCCGGCAGAAGATCATGAAGATGGAGGGGGGCTATCACGGCAGCTACGAGCAGGCTGAGGTTTCTCTGGTGCCGACACCGGCGGGGCGGGGCGAGCTTGCGACACCGAAGTCCACGGCAGTCGACGGAAGTTTTCCAGCTAGCGTGCTCGGCGACACCATCATCTGCCCTTACAACGAACCCGCGCATGCCCGGGCGCTGATCGAGGCCCATGGCCACGAGCTGGCCGCCGTCATCGTCGAGCCTGTGCTCGGCTCCATGGGTATGGTGCCGGCCAGCATCGAGTTTCTCGAGACCTTGAGAGCGGCCACGGCGGCGAAAGACATCCTGCTGATCTTCGATGAAGTGATCACCCTGCGCCTGGCGGCCGGTGGCGCCCAGGAGACCCTGGGCATCCAGCCGGACCTGACCTGCATGGGCAAGATCATCGGTGGTGGACTGCCGATAGGTGCGGTGGGTGGCCGGCGTGATCTCATGGAACTGTTCAGCCCCGATCAGTCCACACCCGTCATGCACGCCTCAACCTTCAGCGGCAACGCTTTGACCATGGCTGCCGGCCTTGCGGCCATGCGCGCCTATACGGCGGCCGAGGCCGAGCGGATCAACGGTCTCGGCGACCGGCTTCGGGAAGGTTTCAATCAGGCTTTTCTGCAGACGGGAATCCGCGGCCACGTGAGCGGCACCGGTTCGCTCTCCAATGTGCACTTCACCGATCAGCCCCTGGCCAATGCCAGGCACAACATCGATACGGTGCTCGACGCCGGGCACATTCCGCGGCTGCTGCATCTGGGTATGCTGCGTCGTGGGGTCATGTCCGCCAGCCGGCTCATGTACTGCACGAGCACGGCCATGGGTGAGGGCGAAGTGGCCCAGGCCATCGATGCGTTTACGGACACCCTCAAGGAACTGAGGCCCGTGATCGAAGCCGAGCGTCCCGGCCTCCTCACCAGCGCGGCGGCCTGAGCCGTGGCTGAGGTGGCGGCCAGGACGTCGCATTTCAAAAAAGGCTATCGCAACTATGCGCTGGCGATTCTGTTCGTCGGCTACGTGGTCAACTTCATCGATCGCTCGATCCTGTCGATCCTGCTGGAACCCATCAAGCTCGAGCTCGAGCTGAACGACACCCAGCTCGGGCTGCTGGGGGGCCTAGCCTTTGCGCTGTTCTATACGACGCTTGGCATTCCCATCGCGGCCCTCGCCGATCGCTGGAGCCGCGTAAAGATCCTGTCGATTTCCATGGTGATATGGAGTGCCATGACGGCCCTCTGTGGCTTCGCGCAGAACTTCTGGATGTTGCTCCTGGCGCGCATTGGCGTGGGTGTGGGTGAAGCCGGAGCGAGTCCGCCCAGTCACTCGCTGATCTCCGATTACTTCCCGATCGAGACCCGCGCCACGGCGCTCTCGATTTATGCGCTGGGGATTCCCTTCGGTTCCATGATCGGCAACTTCGTGGGCGGTTGGGGGGCTGAGGCGCTGGGCTGGCGTCAGACCTTCATCCTCGTCGGGGTGCCTGGTGTTCTGGTGGCGCTCATCATCTGGCTGACGCTTCGGGAACCGCCGCGCGGTATGGCGGATGCGCAGTCAGCGGCGCAGAAAGCCGGCGTGGACGACGCCGACGATGCCGGCGCGACGGACCAGCTGGCTGCTGCCGCCGATGAGCCGGCGCCGGGTGTAAAGGAAGTGATCGGCCGCCTCTGGCAGAAGGTCTCTTTCCGCCACATCGCCTTCGCCGCTGGCCTGCACGCCTTTGTTGGCTACGGCGCCGGCACCTGGAACGCCCCTTTTCTGATCCGCAGCCACGAGATGCCGATTACGGAAGTCGGTTCCTGGCTGGCGCTGATCAGCGGTATTGGCGCCATCGGCACTTTTCTCGGCGGCTACCTGGCTGACAAGCTGTCGGACCGCACGGGCGACCGGCGCTGGTACATCTGGGTGCCTGGATACTCGACGCTGGTCATGGTGCCTTTTCAGTTCGTGGCCTATCTCTACGGCGGCATCTGGGCGGTGATTCCGTCGCTCATGGTGGTGTCCATACTCGGCGGCATGTACCTCGGTCCGTCGTTTGCCATGACTCAGGCCCTCGTCAGCCTGCGCATGCGAGCCGTGGCCTCTGCCATTCTCCTCTTTACCCTCAACATCATCGGTATGGGCATGGGCCCCTATCTGGTCGGGGTCGCCTCGGATCTGCTCCTGCCCAGCACGGGTACCGATTCCCTGCGTTATGCGCTGTGTATGGCGGTCGGCGTCAATCTCTGGGCCGCCGTTCACTACTTCGTTGGCGCCCGGACGCTGCGCAGCGATCTCGAGGCTGCCGAGGCGGGTGCGGACGACGGGGGTGCTGGCAACGCAGCCAGTGCAGATACGCCGAGCGCGGCCCGACCCTGAGCGGCGGCGGTGACAGGAAAGCAGCCTGTCCTCGAGATCAGGTCGCTTGAATGCCTGTTTCAGGACAGTCGATACACGCGCTCGGCCGTGCCGTAGAACATGGCGTGCTTCTCGTCTTCGCTGAAGTCGGCCACGATCTTTTTCATGCCGTTCCACATCACCTGGTAAGACACGGAGAGTTTGTCCACGGGGAAGTTGCTTTCAAACATGCAGCGTTCCGGGCCGAAGCACTCGATGGTGTGCAGATAATAAGGCCGCTGCGCTTCAGCGAACTCGTCTGACGTCGGTGGCAGCGGCCGCGACTCCCAGCCGAAGCCGTTGTCGATCATCGCCAGGCCGCCGAGCTTGGCATGAACGTTCGGGCATTGGGCAATGGCGGCAATGTCCTCGGCCCACTGGGCGAAGATCTCCTCACGACGACCGGCATAGACACCGACCCCGAGGGGGGTGCCGAAATGGTCGAGAATCATGGTCGTTTCCGGTACTGCCCGGGCCAGGGCCAGATACTCTGGGTTCTGCAGATGGAAGTGCCAGGTGTCGTAGCTGAGGCCCATGCGCCCCAGGGTGCGCACGCCTTCGCGGAAGCTCGACTCGCCGTAAGGGCAGGGGTGTCGCCCGCCCGGATTAGAGAGGGTACCGCTCGAGTCGAAGGGCCCCGCGTGTCGAATCCCGCGAAAGAGGCCATCGCCGGCCTCGAGGTGCGCCGCCAGCACCGGCTCGACCTCGGCGCCAAGCAGCATGTTTGCGTGGCCGACAATGGCGGCGATCGTTGCCTGATTCGGATCCTCACGGCTCGCCTTTGCCACCCGCACCACAAACTCCGTCTCGCCGATAGGCTTCATGCGGCCCGGCCCTTCGGTGCGGTAGCTGGCACCGCAATCGATGAACACGGTCTGCTCGATCCGATGGCCGGAGCCGGTGTCGGCCCAGAGATCCTCGAGCAGGTAGGTGCCCCAGGGTGACGGGGTTTCCCAGAGATGGTGATGCGTATCTATGATCCGCCGATCCGGATCGACAATGTCTTCCCGCACTTGCGCGAGCCACTCGAGATCTGCTGGCATGGTCGTACCCCCTCACGGAGGAGCTTAAGTCGCCGTTTCCGGTTGGCAAGTCTCGTCCCAGGCAACCGGCTCTACCGCGGCGACGGCAAAACCGACAATCAGTTGCCCCGGGGCACCTGACCCTCGGCCGTCTGCCGACGGGCTCGCACCAGCGTATCCAGGGCCACGCCGGGCCCCGGACGACCGTGGCCGGGATCCTCGTCCACGGCGCGCTCGATCACGGTAGCGGCGTCCAGGTCGAAGCCCGGGAGCAGGGCGCTGATTGCCGCTGCGTTCGGGAGCAGTGCCGGGTCCTGGGGACCGCCGTGACCTTCTTCGATGTTGCGGGGATCGTGGCCGAGATAGAGGAAGGTGCCGCCGGGTGCCGTAGCCTCGATCAGTTTCGGCAGCCAGCGCTCTCGCTCATCCGCACCCGTGTGCAGATAGAGCACGATCACCAGATCGTAGGAAGCTGGCTCAAGATCCACTTCCGCGAGGTCGGCAACCTGCCAGTCGACGCTGACCGCCTCGCGGTCGCTGCGTTCCTGCGCCTTGTCGATGGCGACACTCGAGAAGTCGATACCCGTAACCGCCCAGCCGCGGCTCGCGAGCCAGAGTGCGTTGCGCCCCTCTCCGCAAGCGGCGTCGAGGACCCGACCCGCAGGCAGGTCCTGAACTTCTTTCACAAGCCTCGCGTTCGGCTCTCTCGACCAGACGGTGGGCGCCGCCGCATAACGTCTGTTCCAGCGTTCTCTGCTTCCCGACATCACATTCTCCAGGCTCTGCCTGCCATCATAGTCTCGGTGTAAGGGGAATGGACCGAAACTCCGTGTCGCGGGAGAATGGCGTCTTTGCGGGAGCGGGGAGTCTGAGATGCCGCAGTCGGCCGTGGACTATGGGAAGTCCTTCGACAGTTCCGAAACTTTTTATCGAAGCTGGCTGGGTGAGCTGACCGACCGGGTTGATGAAACCCTCGCGGACGCGCGCGACCGTTTTCTCGAACTCGCCCCTGGACTCGCCTATGCGGAACAACCCGACCATCCCATGGCGAGTTCCCTCGAGATGTGCGCCAAGCTCCTCTGTCTCTTCCTGCCGCTCCGGGCGCAGGGCCTCGATGCGCACGGCTTCGGGGGCGCCATGCTGCGTGGCCTGCAGGGCGCGGCTCAGAAGACGCGAGCGCGGCGCGAAGCGCAGGGTCTAAGCCGGAATCCGGATGATGCCGTTGCGGCCCTGGATCGCCTGAAAACCGCCGGCGCGGCTGCCCGCGAGAGCCAGCGGCCGGGAGAATTTCAGTTTGACGCGCAACTGCTCGATGCCGAGACCGGTGAGTGGCGCATGGCCATGACCAGCTGTGGTATCTGTCACCTGTTCGGTGCTCACGACGCCATGGACCTCGTTCCCTACATGTGCGCAACGGACGACGTCATGAGCGATATGGCCGACGACGGTCTGACCCGCAGCGGCACCATTGCGCTGGGCGCCCATCAGTGTGATTTCCACTATCGGCCCGGCCAGGCGACCGATCACCTGGCAGCGCACTATCCGGATCGGATTCGCCTGATCCCGTCGGACTAGCGCTCGGGTCCGCTGCTCTGTGCCAGGGACTTAAGCCCGCTGGACGGCGCTCCACGGGCTCGTCCTGCTAGACTCAGGCGTTCCGCAAAGGGGAGGAGGAGATTCATGGCCGCCATCATCGATCTGTCGATTTATCTCGAGAACGACGTCATTTCCGATCCACTGGGTATGCTGCCGGAGATCACCTACTTCAATCACGCCGACACGCCGGAACAGGTCACGTCCTTCTTTCCGGGGCTGGAAGCCGGCGACCTGCCGGACGGAGAAGGATGGGCCGTGGAGCGCGTAAAGCTCAGCACCCACAACGGCACCCATCTCGATGCGCCTTATCATTTTCACTCGACCATGAATCGGGGCGAGCGGGCCATCACGATCGACGAGGTCCCCCTCGAGTGGTGCTTCAATCCGGGGGTGAAGCTCGACTTCCGACATTTCGATGATGGCTATGTGGTCACGGCGGCCGACGTCGAGGCGGAACTGGCGCGGATCGGCCACGATCTGAAACCGATGGAAATTGTGCTCGTTAATACGGCCGCCGGTGCTGCCTATGGACGCGACGACTATGTGCACGCCGGGTGCGGTATGGGCTATGAAGCCACCATGTATCTGCTGGAACGAGGCGTGCGGGTGACGGGGACCGACGCCTGGTCCTGGGATGCTCCGTTTTCCCATACCGCGGAGAAGTATGCAGAAACTCGCGACGCCAGCTTGATCTGGGAAGGCCACAAGGCCGGCCGCCACATTGGCTACTGCCATCTCGAAAAGCTGCACAACCTCGAAGCCCTGCCCGGCGACGGTTTTCAGGTTGCCTGTTTCCCCATGAAAATCCGGGGTGCCTCGGCCGGCTGGACCCGGGCGGTCGCCATTCTCGAGGAGCAGGCAGCATGAAAGGATGGAGCCGATTGCTGAGCGCTTCTGTTTTTTACCTTGTGGCCGCGGTTGCGCAGGCCGAATGGAGCACCGTTGAAGCGGGCGCCGGGACGATCTGTTCCGACGGCTCCGACTACCGGTTCTTCGTCCGGGAAGCTGATCCGGAGAAGCTCCTCATCTACTTTCAGGGAGGCGGGGCCTGCTGGTTCCCGGAGAACTGCGACGTGCATCTGGCGCCGAGCTACAAGGTGCGCGTGGACGCCAATGAACCCGAGCGGTACCGCGGTATTTTCGAGTTCGACAACCCCGAGAATCCCTTCCGCGACTACAGCGTCGTCATGGCGCCTTACTGCACTGCTGACGTGCACATGGGAGACCGGGAGATGGTCTATGAGACTCCCGAAGGTGAAACCTCCGACGGGGAAGCTCACCCGGCGCACCCGCTGACGATTCACCATCGCGGCTTCGCCAATGCCGAGGCGGTGCTCAACTGGACCTACGCCAACTTCGAAGGGCCTGAGACGGTCTTCGTCACTGGTTCCAGCGCCGGCTCCATACCATCTCCTTACTATGCCTGGCAGGTGGCCGAGCACTACCGGGAAGCGGCGGTGGCGCAACTCGGCGACGCTGCCGGTGGCTATCGGCGCAGCGCGGAAACGAGCACGCTGCGCATGGATCGCTGGGGGACCCTCGACTACCTGGGTGCGAAACACGAACCGTTCAACGGGCTCGCGGAAGCGGCTTTCACCTACGAGCTGCTCTATATCGAAGCGGCGAGGGCGCGCCCGGACATTCAGTTTGCAGCCTACGACGCGGCGGAAGATGCGGTGCAGAAACGCTTTCTGGCCCTCGGTGGTTCTGAAACGACCACGCTGCTGGAACTGTTGCTGCTCAACCAGGCCGACATCCGCCGCGAGGTAGACAACTTCCGCTCTTACATCGGGCCAGGTGACTCACATACGATTCTCGCGAGGCCGGAGTTTTATAACACGTCGGTAAACGGGGTCCGGTTCCGTGACTGGGTTGCAGAGCTCGCCGCCATGCGGCCCGTGGACGATGTCCGCTGCGATCCCTGCACGACGGCGGATCATGAATAAGAAATCAACTTCAGATAGTAATCTTAAGTTATTGAATTAATTGGCTAAAATATCTGATTTCTAGAAACGACTTTAGGAGACGTTATGACCCTCAGCCGTGAGATCCGTCTGAAAGCCCGCCCGGTCGGGCCGCCCAGCAGCGAGCACTTCGAGCTGGCCGAAGTGGAAGTGCCGGATCCGGGGCCGGGCGAAGTCCTGGTGCGGAATCACTACATGAGCGTGGACCCGTACATGCGCGGACGCATGTACGACCGGAAGTCCTACACGCCGCCTTTTGCGCTCGGCGCGGTGCTCGACGGCGGTGCCGTCGGCGAAGTGATTGCGTCTGCCAGCGACGATCTGCCCGTTGGCAGCTTCGTGCAGAGCGGTCTTGGCTGGCGGGAAGCCTTCGTTGCCCCGGCCGACCAGCTGCAGCCCGTAGATGCCGAGCTGGCACCGCTGTCGGCCTATCTCGGTGTGCTTGGGATGCCGGGGATGACGGCCTACGTGGGGCTCTTCAATGCGGCGAGCCTGCAGGACGGTGAGACGGTGTTTGTTTCCGGAGCCGCCGGCGCCGTTGGTTCCCTCGCGGGCCAGATTGCGAAGGTGAAAGGCTGCCGCGTTCTCGGCAGTGCCGGCAGCGATGACAAGGTTGCGCACCTGACCGGCAAGCTGGGCTTCGACTATGCCTTCAACTACCACGAAGGCAGGCTCCTGGATCATCTGCGCGAAGGAGCGCCGGATGGTCTCGACGTCTATTTCGACAACGTCGGCGCCGATCATCTCGAGGCCGCGATTTTTCACATGCGGCCCTTCGGCCGTATTGCGCTCTGCGGGGCAATCGCCACCTACAACGATACCGCGCCGCGACCGGGTCCGGTGAATCTGAGCATGGCCATCGGTCTGGGACTCCGTTTCCAGGGGTTCATCGTCAGCCACTATGCGGAGGCGCGCGATGCTTTCGTCCGAGATGTTTCAGGCTGGATCCGGGACGGGCAGGTGAGCTACGACGAGACGATCCTCGACGGCATTGAGCAGGCGCCGCTGGCGTTCGAGGGCCTGTTTACGGGTAAGAACCTCGGCAAGATGCTCGTGAAGCTGAACTGAGCCATGCGACCCGGTTACGGTCCGGCCATGATGACGACGCACCCGCTGCTGTTTGTTCTGGCGCTCGCTTTGCTCCTGGGGCTGGTAGGGGAGGCCCGCGGCGCCGAGCCGCCTCCGAACTTCGTGGTGCTCATGGCAGACGATCTCGGTTACGGCGATCTCGGCAGCTACGGACATCCGGCGATTCGTACCCCGAATCTCGATCGCCTCGCTGCCGGGGGGCAGCGCTGGACGGACTTTTATGTGGCCGCGCCCGTTTGCTCGCCCAGTCGGGGGGCGCTGCTGACCGGCAGATATCCGGTGCGCACGGGCCTCTACGGGGATCAGATCGGCGTGTTTTTCCCCGGTGACCCTGGTGGGATTCCAGAGACGGAACTGACGCTGGCGGAAGCGCTCAGAGACGCAGGCTACGCCACCGCCATCGTCGGCAAGTGGCATCTGGGCGACGCGGCACATGCTCTGCCGACCCGGCATGGCTTTGACTACTGGCAGGGTCTGCCTTATTCGAACGACATGGACTGGGCCGACGGTATCGGCATCGACGCCGTACGGGCCATGCGCGCGGCAGGACAGACGGAGGCGCTGCTCGAGCTCCGGCGGGCGCGCCAGAAGCAATACTTCCAGCCAGCCTCATCCGGCTGGAACGTACCCCTTATGGAGAGCCGTTGCGACTCCGGCGGGGCCTGTGCGGATCGGGTGCTTGAGCGACCGGCCAGGCAGGAGGCCCTGACCAGGCGCGCCACGGAAGCGGCCGTTGCCTTCATGACCGAGCATCAGGACGCGCCGTTTTTTCTCTACGTGCCCTACAGCATGCCGCATACGCCGCTGTTCAGGAGTGAAGCCTTCGCTGAGCGGAGCATTGGGGGACGCTACGGCGACGTGGTGGAAGAGCTCGACTGGAGCGTGGGAGAGATTGTCAACGCCCTCGATGGTCTGGGTCTCAGAGAACGGACCCTCGTGCTTTTCACGAGTGACAACGGCCCCTGGTTGCTCATGAACAGCCATGGTGGCTCGGCGGGACTGCTGCGTCAGGGTAAGGCGACAACCTTTGAAGGCGGTATGCGGGTGCCGTTGATCGCATCCAGACCCGGGTGGGTGGCACCCGGCGTCGTCAGCGCGCTTGGCAGCACCCTCGATGTCTTCGCGACAGTGGCCGCGCTCGCCGGCATCGAGACGCCGACGACGGACGGCTTCGATCTATCCCCCGTGTTCCTGGGAAGCAGCGAGGGTTCCCGCGAGGAAATCGCCTATTACCGGGGCAGCGAGCTGCGTGCTTATCGCCAGGGACCCTGGAAGCTGCATCTGATCACCGAGGGCGCCTACAACCAGCCACCCCCTCGAGTCGTCCACGAGCAGCCGCAGCTCTATCACCTCGGAGAAGACCCCGGGGAACGTTTCGACGTGTCAGCACAGTACCCCGACGTCGTCGCCCGGCTCGAGGCTGCCATCGCCCGGCACCGCACGAGCACCCCGGTTGCCGAACCGATCATGGACAAACGTCTGGGTGAGGGTGGCTAGCCGTGCCCGCTGAAGCACGGCTGTCGCTGCTCGTGGCCCTGGAAGACCGCCCGGGAGCGCTCGAGACGGCGCTGCATGCGTTTACGGCAGCGGGTGTGAATCTGACCCACATCGAATCCCGCCCGGCTCGGGGCGCAAGCTTCGATTTTTTTGTGGATTGTGAGGGTGATCGCAATGACCCGGCGGTGAGGCAGGCGATCGCTGCCCTCGAACCGCTTGCCGAGAAGTTGCTCATTCTCGACCGCCAGGAGGTGCCCTGGTTCCCGCGGCACGTTTCGGAGCTCGATCTCCTCGCATCGCACACGCTCGATGCCGGCGCCGAACTCACCGCTGATCATCCGGGCTTCAAGGACGCGGACTATCGGCAGAGCCGGGCCCGCATTGATGCCCTCGCACGGTCGTACCGGCACGGTGCGCCACTGCCGGAGCCGGACTACAGTGCGGAGGAGACTTCTACCTGGCGGACCGTTTACCGGCGCTTGCGCGAACTGCATGCTGCTCACGCCTGCAGCGCCTACGAAGGTGTGATCGCAGAACTCGAAGCGGAGGCCGGTTTCGGCGCGGAGACCATTCCGCGTTTCGCGGTGGTCAGCGACTTCCTGCAGGAACGCACGGGATTTCGGCTGCGTCCGGTCTCCGGTCTGCTCGGGCCGCGGGAGTTTCTGGCCGGGCTAGCCTTTCGAGTGTTCTTTGCCACGCAGTACGTGCGGCACCACTCCCGGCCGCTCTACACGCCGGAGCCGGACGTCTGCCATGAGTTGATCGGCCATGCACCCATGTTTGCGGACGCCGCTTTCGCGGATTTCTCTCAGGAGATCGGACTGGCGAGTCTTGGGGCCAGTGATCAAGACATCGAGCGGCTGGCCCGCTGTTACTGGTATTCGGTGGAGTTTGGGCTGCTGCTCGAAGGCGAAGCGCTGAAAGCGTACGGAGCCGGGCTGCTGTCGAGCTTCGGGGAGCTCGAACACGCCTGCGGCGTCGGCGAAGCACGCGGGTTGCCTGAGTATCTGCCCTGGGATCCCGCGGAAGCGGCGGATCGACCTTATGCCATCACCGAGTATCAGGACGCCTACTTCGTCGCACCTTCGCTGCAGCTCGCGAAGCGTCGGATGCGGAGCTTCTGCCGGGATCTGCCGAGACCGTTTTACGCCCGCTACAACGACACCACAGAGCGAATCTGGGTGGACCGTGCCGTACGCCGGCAGCAGCTGGATTGACCCGGCTCCGGGAGGCTGCCGACAGGCGGATGCAACCGGCGGTGCTCTGCTAGGGAGGAAGCACGCGGCTCAACTTGATGGGACGCAGGCTGAAGGAAGATTCGACGTGCTGTACGCCCGGATACTTCAGGATCTGCTCCATGCAGAGCGCCGAGAAGTGATCCATGTTCCGCGCCACAACTTTCATCAGATAGTCGTGTGAGCCGCTCATGGCGTGGCATTCGATGATGTGCGCCTCGGCAGCCACGCAGGCATGGAATGACTCCGTGGTGGAATCGGGCTGCCGCTCCATGGTCACCTGCACGAAAGCCGTCACCTCTAGGCCCAGCTTGCGCTGATCGGCAACGGCCGCGTAGCCGTCGATCACGCCATCTTCTTCGAGCTGCTTCACCCGCCGATAGGTCGGCGACTCCGACAGACCGATGCGCTCAGCGAGCGCGGCGTTGGAGAGGCGGCCATCCTGCTGCAGCTCGCGGAGGATGTGCTGTTCTGTGGCATCGAGGGGTTTGCTCAAGAAAGCACCCTGACTCATGGATTCATGGAATCATGAAAGAAGCGACCAATATATCCGAAAAACTGATCGAAAGAGGATAAATCTTCCACAATTCGGGCAATGAAAGACTGAAAAGAAGAATTTGTTCGGGACAGACCACATAAACTCTGGTGTTTCGACACTGTGGCCCGGCTTCTCGGCGGCCGTAGCCACGAACTTTTTCGGCTGCCAGCAGGAGGTGCCAGGAATGGAACAGCACGGTGACAGGTCGGCGACGACGGAGCAGGTAAAAGACAATCCCATGGGCCTCGACGGCTTCGAATTCGTCGAGTTCTCAGCGCCGAAACAGGGCGAGCTCGAGCCGGTCTTTGAACTGCTCGGCTTCCGCCGGGTTGCCGTCCATCGATCAAAGCGCGTTGATCTCTGGCGCCAGGGCGACATCAATTTTGTCGTCAACTATGAACCGAAGAGTCTTGCTGCCTATTACGCTGAAGAACACGGTCCCTCTGCCTGCGGTCTGGCCTTTCGTGTTCGGGATGCGCACGCCGCTTACGATCGCGCCTTAACGCTCGGGGCGCAGCCGCTGGAGATTCCCACGGGACCCATGGAGCTGCGCCTGCCGGCCATCCGCGGCATTGGTGGGGCCCCGCTGTATCTCATCGATCGCTATGAAGAAGGTGCAAGCATCTACGACATCGACTTCAACTATCTCGAGGGCGTCGAGCGGCGGCCCAAGGGCGTGGGCCTGTCTGTCATCGACCACCTCACCCACAACGTCTACCGCGGTCGTATGGATTACTGGGCCGGCTTCTATGAGCGCTATTTCAACTTCGAAGAAATCCGTCACTTCGATATCCGTGGCGCCCAGAC
This sequence comes from Pseudomonadales bacterium, assembly GCA_965230005.1. Taxonomy (GTDB): domain Bacteria; phylum Pseudomonadota; class Gammaproteobacteria; order Pseudomonadales; family Azotimanducaceae; genus SZUA-309. Next base: position 1,185,410 of record OZ245934.1, on the reverse strand, counting down.
CGGTCTCGTCTCCCGGGCCATGACGGCGCCCGATGGCAAGATCCGCATTCCTCTGAACGAAGAAGCCCGGGGCGGGACTGACGGGCAGATCGAAGAGTTTCTCCTCGAGTACAACGGAGAAGGCATTCAGCACATCGCTTTCGCCTGTGATGATCTGCCTGCGACCATCGATGCCCTGGCGGCACGTGGGGTACCTTTCATGACGGCACCGCCCGTGAGCTATTACGAGATGCTCGAGGAGCGTCTGCCCGGTCATGGCGAAGATGTCGAGGCGCTACGCGCCCGGGGCATTCTGCTGGACGGCAGCACCGAAAATGACGACGTTCGGCTCCTGCTGCAGATCTTTTCAGAGACGCTCATCGGCCCGATTTTCTTCGAGTTCATCGAGCGGAAGCGGGATGAAGGTTTCGGGGAGGGTAACTTTCAGGCACTCTTTGAATCCATGGAACGGGACCAGCTGCGCCGCGGTGCCCTTGCAACGGACGGGTCGCCGGCGCCTACGGAGAGTGCCGCATGAGCAGGGAAGCCGGGACAATCGAAGCGTCCTCGCTCGAGAGCTCCCTCAGGGAGGGAACCTCGGAGGACAGGGCCGCGGCGGAGCCGTCGCTGCTCCAGCGTATTCACCATGTGGCCTACCGCTGTCGCGATGCGAAGGAAACGGTCGACTTCTATCGCACCCACCTCCGCATGGACTTCAAGCTCGCCATTGCCGAAGACCGCGTGCCCTCGACGGGCGCTGACGATCCCTACATGCACGTGTTCCTCGATGCCGGGCAGGGCAACGTGCTCGCCTTCTTCGAACTGCCGAACTCAGAACCCATGGACCGGGACCGGAACACGCCCGAATGGGTGCAGCACATCGCCTTCGAAGTGGCCGACCATGCCACCCTCATCGCCACGCGCGATCGTCTTGAAGCGGCCGGCATCGAGGTGCTTGGTCCGGTCAATCACGGCATCTTCGATTCGATCTACTTTTTCGATCCGAATGGCCACCGCCTGGAGCTCGCCTGCAACAAAGGCAGCGCCGAGGATCTTGCGCGGCTGAAAGTCGTGGCCGACGACATGCTCGAGGAATGGACGCGCACCCGACGGGCGCCGCGACACGCCGCCTGGCTGCACGAGCGCTGATCCGTCAGCCGCCGGACAGGGCCTGCAGGATGACGACTTCGTCCACCCCCTGAAGACTTTCTTCGAGGTCCCGGGTGCGGGTACCGCCCACGAAAAAAATGACGTGGGGTCGCATTCCGTCCTGCTCATCGATCATGCGGAAGCGGATCCCGGGATACCGCTGGTCCAGATCGTGGAGCAGCTCGTTGAGCGTGTTGCCGTCTGCCTCCACCTGGCGCGCCTGGTCGGTATAAGCCAGGAGAGGCTCGGGGATCTGCACGATCATCCGGCGATGACGCCCGCTTCGACCGCATACACCTCCGGAAGATGCGCCGCCAGACACGCCCAGCTGTCCCCCTCGTCGCGGCTGCCCCAGACTTCGCCAGAGGTGGTCCCGAAATAGACCCCCACGGAGGGTGCATCGTCGACCGCCATGGCCTGACGTTTGACCGTGAACCAGCCGCGTTCCGGCAGCCCCTGATCCTGTCGCTCCCAGCTGTTGCCCGCGTCTGTCGTGCGGAACACGGCCGGCCTGCCGTCGGGGCTGGTCCGCGGCCAGACGTCCGTGCCATCCATGGGAAACACCCAGCAGCAGTCCGGGTCACGCGGGTGCAGGCCGACGACGAAGCCTATGTCACCGACGTCCGCCGGCATGTTGCGTCCGATGCGCTCCCAGGTGCTGGCCGGCTGCTCCAGGCGATAGATGCCACAGTGATTCTGCTGGTAGAGCACGTCCGGATGGGTCGGGTGCCGATCGACGCAGTGCGGATCGTGCTGTGGGCCGACTTCCTTCCAGGCCAGGTCCCCGTAGGCCAGTTCCATGCCTTCCGTGTCCGGCTCCGCGTTTGCGCAGGCCAGTCCCTGGTTCAGAGGTGACCAGCTGTCGCCGCCGTCCCGTGACTCCCAGACACCGCCGCCGGAAAGACCGAAGATGAGATGGTCAGCGTCCCGGGGATCCACGCGAATCGAATGAAGCACCGGGCCATCCGGCGTGCCGGCCTGGGGGTCCTCGGTTCTCAAGGCGTAGTCGGGATGGTCGTTGAAGCCCTCGACGCTCTGCCAGGAGTCGCCGTCGTCCTCCGTGCGCCAGAGGGCTTGGGGGGAGCTCCCCGCGTACCAGACGCCCGGCTGGCTGTTGTGGCCGGGGGTGAGCCAGAAAGTATGGCTCAGCACCCGGGGTGTTTCTCCGGGTCCGGCTTTGGCGAAGGCAGGGGGCCGTCGGGATTCCTGCCAGCTGCGGCCTGCATCGGTGGAGCGGAACAGCGTCGGTCCCAGATGGCCTGTTCTGGCGGCGGCCAGCAGGGTTTTCCCATCCCGCGGATCGAGGACCGCGTGGTTGATGATGTGGCCGAGAAACACCGGCTCGGAAAGGTGCCAGCTGCTGCGCTCCGCTTCCGGGGTCAGGAAAAACAGGCCTTTGCGGGTCGAAACAATGAGTGTCTGCCCTGTCTGAAGTGCCGGTCCATCGACGTGCATGGCTTCCTCTCCCCGGAGACCTTGCGCGAGTTTCCTCCCAGGCGCGTCTCAGAGCAAGGGTCGCCCGCTTGCTTCTTCCTCATCGCCCCTTTGGCCCCTGTGGCTGTGTTGTCTCGCAGGCTAGAATGCGCCTCGATCACTGTGGCAGCGCCCGTAGTCGCGGTGTTCTCGAACTAGGCTCAAGAGGAACTGTTGATGAAGGCTACCGGCTGTCTGGCGGCCACCCTGGCTGTTGCGCTCTCCGCGCCGGCCTGGGCGGAAGACTTTGTGATCATGAAAAACGGCGACCGGATCACCGGTGAAGTCGAGAAGATCTGGAACGAGGAGGTCTTCATTGAACCCGCCTATGGGGACACCTACGCCATCGAGCTCGAGTACGTTGCCTATATACACACGGATGAGGCCTTCGAGGTGGAATTCCGGCGCGGGCGGCGTACGGAAATGGTGCTCGCCCGGCTGGGTGTGGAGGACGGCGAGGCCGTGGTGATTTCAGAAGAAGATGGGCGCACCTACCCGCTGTCCGAGGTCGACAACATGCTCGAGGTCGAGGACTTCTTCGATTGGGAAGTCCGCAGCGACATCAGCGTCAACGTCGCGACCGGTAACACGGAGACCAACAGCGGCCGCTTCTTTGCCATGGGCCGCATCAAACTCGGGGAGCACCGGCACCGCCTGGAACTCACGCGCGACGGTGCACGGGCCGACGGGGAGGTGACGAAAGACCAGACTGACGTTTATTACGAAGACCTGTGGACCTTCCGGGACGACTGGTTCATGCGCGGCTCGATCACCTGGACCCGGGACCCGATCCGGGATCTGGACAGCCGGAGCCAGTTCTATATCGGTCCCGGTTTCCACTTCTGGGACGATTCGAAGCGCACCCTTAACATCAGTGCCGGTCCCAACCTGCTCGTGGAGAAAATTGGTCTCGAGGAGGAGTCCTCCGTGTCAGTCCAGGCGGTCTTCCGATACGAGCAACGGTTCCTCGACGACGACCTGGTGCTCTTCCAGCAGACGGATCTGCAGCGGGTGGTTTCCGGACGGGAGAATCGCATCCTGAATACTTCCACGGGCCTGCGCTGGGATCTGCCGCGCGACGTTTACATCAACATGCAGGTCGACTTCGACTACGAAAGCAATCCTGCAGAGGGCCGGCAGAACGAAGATCTCACCTATCTCGTCGGGGTTGGGATCGAGTTAGACTGACGGACAGCAATCGGACGAGGGGAAATCGGCATCATGAAATCGAAGATCTGCGAACTGGTCGGCTGTGAGTTTCCGCTCTTCGCCTTCAGCCACTGTCGGGACGTGGTGGCCGAGGTGAGCAAAGCCGGCGGTTTTGGCGTGCTCGGCGCCGTCGGACATACGCCGGAGTCTCTCGAGATCGATCTCAAGTGGATCGACGAGCATGTGGACGGCAAGCCTTACGGCGTGGACCTGATCGTGCCCACCAGTCTTGCCGACAAAGAAGGTACGCTCACGCCGGAAGATCTCGAAGCGCGCATCCCGCCCGAGCACAAGCTGCACGTGGAAAGGATCCTCGCGGAGAACGGCATCGACACGGCGGGCCTCTGGGATCGCGAGATCCGCTCAGACATGGGCGACGCCATGCGCGAGCGTGGCGCCTCCAAACAGCTTGCGGTGGCCCTCGAACATCCGATCAGCATGATCGTCAACGCTCTTGGTGTACCGCCGCCGTTCATGATGGAGGCCGCCCGGGAGAAAGGCATTGCCGTGGGCGCGCTCACCGGCTCCCGGGAACATGCCATCAAACACATCGAAGCCGGGGTGGACGTCCTCGTCGTGTCCGGCACGGAGGCGGGCGGCCATTGCGGTGAGATTTCCACTCTGGTGGTCGTGCCAGAGGTGCTCGATACGATTGCCGAAGCGGGCGCCGACACCCTGGTGCTTGCCGCCGGTGGTATCGTCACCGGCCGACAGATGGCCGCCTGCATGGCCATGGGCGCGGCTGGCGCCTGGACCGGCTCGGTCTGGCTGACCACCGCCGAAGCGGAAACGGCCCCGGCTGTGAAGGAGAAGATGCTCTCGGCCACTTCCCGGCAGACGGTCCGATCCCGGAGCCGGACGGGAAAGTACACGCGGCAGCTGCGCTCGCCCTGGACCGACGCCTGGCAGGAGAAAGGTGCGCCGGAACCGTTACCCATGCCCCTGCAGGGGCTCATCTCGGGTCCTGCACTGTCGCGCATCGACAAACTGGCGGAAGCCGGAGACCCCAACGCCAAGCGCCTCGCCACCTACTGGGTCGGGCAGGGCGTTGGGCTCATGAACAACCCCACCAGCGCCCGCAGCGTGGTTTACGCCTTCATGGAAGAGTTTGCCGAGTCCTGCGAGCGCCTTTCCGTCGCCATGGAAGAGTGAGCTGACACGCTGATTCCCGGCCGGGCCTTCGGATCGGCCGCGCTATCTTCGGGCCTGCACGTCTGCACGCCCGAGGAACCGTGCCCCGGAACGCCCGCACGCCCGATCCCAACAACGCCCACAACCGTCCATCGTGCATTTCCGCGCGCCCGTCCGCTTTGTGACGGAATACCTCAAGAATTGCGTCAGCGGTCCGAAGTGACGGGTGTCCCCCCATGTATTTGGGAAGGAGCCCATTTATGTCTAAGGAGCTGACAGTTATGAAGAAGCAACGCGGTTTCACGCTGATGGAGATGATCGGCGTCATGGCGGTGATCGCCATCCTGGTCTCAGTGGCCACACCGATGATTTTCGATGCCATCCGCAATGCCAAGGTCACGGCCTTTGTTGAGGACGTGAACATGATCAAAGGCGCCATCGCCCAGTACTACGAAGATACCGGGGAATTCCCGACCCATATTCCGACGGACCGGCGCGACCGGAACAAGCAGCTCATGCAGGACAACGCCGCGAATCCGATCCGTGGCTGGAACGGTCCCTATCTCGAGAAAGATCTCGACAATCCCTTTCAGGAAGGTGCCTATCGGGCCGTGCTGAGCAGCACCAACGCCAACTACCAGTTCGATCTCGATGGCGACGGCAACGTGGACACGTCATCGGTTGCGGTGATCCGCATCGACGGTGTCTCTGACGAAGAAGCCAAGGCCATCAGCGACATCTTCGACAACGATGGCGGCATCGAAAGCGGCGATGAGGCCTGGAATGCCGCGGGTCGGGTCAAGCGTTTTGGCGTAAACAGCGATCACCCGAACCGCCTGCTCATCTACATCAGCCGCGTCTGAGCCGCAACGATGTCTCTCGAAGCGACGATCGACTCCGCCGATCGTGGCCGGCCTGATGCTGCCGACTTGCCGAAGGCGAAACCGCTCGGGCAGCGGCTGCTCGAAGCCGGCTTAATCGACGAGCAACAGCTCGACCTGGCGCTCCGTGAACAGAAGCGTCAGGGCCGGAAACTCGGTGAAGTGCTCATCGACCTCGGTTTTGTAGCGCCCGGGGTCATCACCGATGCGCTGGCCACCGAGGCGAAAACGGAGGTCGTCGATGTTTCCAAGATCATCGTCGATAGCGACGTGCTCGCTCTGGTCGACTACGAGTTCGCCCGGCGCAACCGGGTCATGCCCCTGTATCGTAACGATTCGGAGCTTACCGTCGCTCTGGCGGACGCCTTCGACGTGGTGGTCATCGACCAGATCGAAAAGAGCACGGGTCTCGCGATCAACGTCGTATCCGCCGCCGAGTCAGACATTCTCGAAGCCCTGGCGCTGCACTTCTCCCAGGGGCAGAACATCAATGAGACCGTCGACCGGATCATGCGCGACAGCGCCGCTTCCGGGGAGGGCGATGACGAACTCGCCGAAGGTTCGCCCATGGTGCGGCTCGTCGATCAGATCATCTCGCTCGGGGTCAAGCAGCAGGCGACGGACATCCACGTGGAACCGGACGACAGGATTCTGCGCGTGCGGCTGCGGGTCGACGGCATGCTGCACCAGGAAGTCCTCATCCCGAAGAAGATTCAGCCTGCCCTGACGGCCCGTCTGAAGCTCATGGCAGGCCTCGACATCACCGAAAAGCGCATTCCTCAGGACGGTGGCATTCGTTTCGTGAACGGTCAGTCTGAGTTCGATCTGCGGGTTTCGACGCTGCCGACCAATCACGGCGAAAGCGTCGTGCTGCGGATCCTCAATACGGGTGGGGTGACGCTGTCGCTTGGTGCCCTCGGATTTTCGGCGTCCGACCGGAATCGCTTCCAGGGAATCATGGAGCGGCCCTACGGCATGGTGCTGGTGACCGGGCCGACCGGCAGCGGTAAGACGACGACGCTTTATACGGCGCTCGGTCAGGTCGACTCCGAATCGCGCAGCGTCTTCACGCTCGAAGACCCCATCGAATACGCCATGAGCAGGATCCGTCAGACCCAGATCCGTCCGGAAGTGGGGATGGATTTCGCGAGCGGATTGCGAGCCCTGCTGCGCCAGGACCCGGACGTGATTCTCGTCGGTGAGATCCGGGATCAGGAAACGGCTCAGCTCGCGACCCGGGCAGCGCTCACCGGGCACCTGGTCCTCTCGACACTGCACACGAACAACGCCGCGGGCGTGATCCCCCGGCTCATCGACATGGGGGTTGAACGTTACCTGCTGCCTGCAGCGCTCTCTGCCGTGATCGGCCAGCGCCTGGTGCGCAAGATCTGCCCCAGCTGTCAGGAACCGGTGGCAGATCCGGTCAGGGAGCTCGAGCGCCTCGAACTGCCTGTGCCGCAGGATCGCGAACTGGCGCTCTTCCGGGGCGCCGGCTGTGAAGCCTGCCGCCAGACGGGCTACAAGGGTCGCCAGGCGATCTACGAAGTGATGGTCATCGACGAGAGCTTCCACGCGGCCATCATTGAAGAAGCGCCAACCACCGAGCTCGAAGCCATCGCTCAGGCGGGTGGCATGAGGACCATGCTCGAGGACGGTCTCGGGAAGGCCATGGACGGGCTCACTACCGTGGAGGAAGTGCTCCGCACGGTGCGGTAGCCGAGGTATATGCCAGAGTTCGCCTACCATGCCGTCGATGCCGACGGTCACGCGACCCGCGGCGTCATGGCTGCCGAGAGCGAAAAAGCCCTCGAGCGGCGGCTCCGGGAAGTGGGCTACTGGCTCATTGACGCTTCCACGGCAAAACAGCACCGGCAGAAATCCGGCAACGTCACGCGCGGCGATCTCGTGGAGTTTCTCTACGGCATGTCGTCGCTGCTGGCCGCAGGGGTCACCGCGGCCGATGCGCTGAACGCCATGGTCGAGGAAACCACTAAAGAGAGTTTCCGCATCGTGCTCGAAGACATTGAGCTCAACGTCAATGCGGGCTCCAGTATCTATGACGCGATCTCCGCCTATCCCGGCATCTTCAACGATCAGGCCCGGCATCTGATCCAGGCCGGTGAGTACAGCGGCAATCTTGCCACGGCCTTCAAGGACCTGGCCGAGCACATCGAATGGACTCAGAAACTCATCGGCGACGTGAAGCAGGCGACGCTCTATCCGGCCATGATCGTCACGGCGGTGGCCGCGCTCATCGTTCTGATGATCACCTTCGTCGTGCCTCGCTTCGCGGCGATCTTCGAGGATCTCGACATGGAACTGCCCGTGCTGACCCGCGGCGTCATCATCCTCGGCGAATGGGCCCAGAGTTTCGGCTGGATCCTCGTGCTGCTCCTCGTTGCTGGCGGGATTGCGGCTGTGGTGAGCTATCGGCGCAGCGCGGACATGCAGCTTCTTTTCGATGGACTGTCTCTCAAGGTCCCCGTCTTCGGCGAAATCGTGCGGATGCTGGTGCTGTCACGCTTCACGCACAATCTTTCCCTCATGGTCGCCGCCGGCGTCCCGATTCTGCAGGCGCTCGAGCTCTGCCGGGGTCTGGTCGGTAATCGGGTCATGGAGGAGGCTGTCAGAGCAGCCGAGGAGGCCGTGAACGAAGGTCGCCGGGTGAGCGAAGCGCTCCGTGAACATGCCATCGTCTCGCCCCTCGTGCTGCGCATGTTGACGGTCGGCGAAGAAACGGGCCGGCTGGATCAGGCTTTGGATCACGTTGCCAGGCGCTTCGACGCGGAAGTACCCCGACGTATCCAGGCAGCGTTTGCGGTGCTCGAACCGGCGATCATGATGACGCTCATCGGCGTCGTTGGCCTCATTGGCGGGGCCGTCTTCCTCCCCATGTTCAGCCTCATGTCAGGACTCAGCTGATGAGCGAGGCATCATTCTCCAGTGCGCGCTCACAGCAGGGCTTCACGCTCATGGAACTCATCGGCGCCATGGCAATCATTGCCGTGCTTGCCGCCGTGCTCGCGCCGAGCGTCACGGACGGGATCGACCGCGCTTACGCAACCGCGGAAGAGGACAATCTGCGGACCCTGGTCAGTGCCCTCGAGCAGGAAGTGCTCCGCAACAAGCACATCCCCCGGCAGAACACGGCGGAGTGGACCGCTGCTGTGGCGGCTTATGCAGATCTACCTATCGACCAGGTTGCGTTCAACGCGCGAGGTCACCGGCGTGCGCTCTATGTCGACCCGCAGTTCTTCAGCGCCACGGAAGCGACGTTTCCGGGTTACCAGCAGACAACGGGGCTCAGCAACCGACCCTTTTCGCCGCGGCTGATGCTCGTGTCAGATCTCACGCGGAATGCGCCCAACGCCCCGCGAACGGCGGCAGACTTTGCGGCGATCTGGAACCAGACCAATGCTAGCTCCGTCCTGGAAGGACCGAAGGTCAAAGTGGAGCGCCTCAACCTCGCCGGCCACTTTCATCGGGTGCTGCTCATGAACGCCAATGCCCAGCAGCCGTCTTATGCCCTCGAAAATGGTGCAACGGCACCCATTCCCGCGGCGGCGGCCGGTGTCGACGGCAGTCTGACCCGCTACGTGCTCCGCACCACTCGTCTTGCGGTGTTCTTCGCGCCCTATCCGAGCGGCGGACTCAACACGGGCACGCTGGTCAGTGGCGAGCTGTCTTATCACTACGTGACCGATGGCACCCGCTGGTACTGGGAGCGATCATGAGTAACACGCGTTTCGGTATCGAGTGGATATATGGTGAGTTCCTGATCTCGCGCTTTGCCGGGGGCAAGAGCGTCGAGCAGTGGCAGGCGCCTTATCCGGTGACCGATCTCGCGAGCCTGGGTCGTGCCATGCACGATGCATCCATGCACATCGACCTGCCCCGCGGTGGCGACGTCGCCATCGCCTACGAAGACGATCTGCACACCCACGAATTCCTCGAGGTGCCGCATCTGTCGAAGCGGGATCTCGAGAAACACCTTGCGCGGCGTGTGGAACACAGCAAACCTTTCGACGGCCCTGCGGCCTGGTGTTATCACCCGGCCAAGCCCGGCCAGCAGATGGAAGGCGTGCTCCTGCACCTCATGCCCAGGCACATCGTCGAGGCGGTGATCCGCATCTGCGGCGAGTACTACCTGACGCCGAAACGCCTGGTGCCGCTCACGGAGATCATTTCGGAGCACGTACCGAAGCTCGAAGCCGACGCCACCGAAGTGTTGCTCCTCATTGCCATGTTCGCGGAACGGGTGCAACTGGTTGTGGCCCACGGTGACGGTGAGGTGCTCTTCGTTCGCGAGCTGCAGTACTCCTGGCAGGAAGAGAATCTCAAGCGGCTGATCCTCGACATCAATCGCACCATTGGTTACGCCAAGCAGCGTATCGGCCTGCGGCCCGAACGCGCCTGGGTCATGGGCGAACATGCGGACGTTGTGATCGACGCCTTCCAGCGGGATCTCGAGTGCCCCGTGGAAGTCGATGGTCCGGCGACGGCGACGGACTTCTGGATGGCGGAAGTTGCCGGACTGCCGCAGCGTCTGGACAGCAACTTCGTCCCGCGCCTGGCCCGTCGGGCCGTCAGCCGCAAATCACTCATGCGCGCTGCGGTGCTGACAGGTTTCGCCCTGTTCGGGGCTGCAGCAGCAGTGGGCGCCATCACCCACTGGCTGGTGGCGGTCAAACACCTCGATCGTGCGGAACTCGAACACGACATTCTCACCCTCGAACAGGACATCCTGCATCTGGAGGAAGAGCTGCGGGTTTTCGATCTCGAGCAGCTGCGCTTGAATCAGCTCACGGCAGATGCATTCAATCTGCCGGCACTGTTCATGAGCCATCTTGGCGACATGGTGCCTGCAGACGTCATGCTGCTGACGGTCAACGTCGTTCGGGAGGAGTCCTCCTGGAGTCTCGAGCTGACCGGCACGACGAAACTGCCTTTCGATCAGGCCCCGGTGGCGTTCGCCGATCTCGAGCGCCACCTCACCGGCGCGCCCTGGAATGCGGAGATCGTCGAGAGCTGGCGTGACAGCTGGATGCAGCAGCTGAAAAGCGGTGGGGCAGCGGCCAGCGAGCAGGTCGGCTTCAGGCTTCGCGGGAGGCTCCGATGATCCCGGAAGATCTGGAACTCGTGCCGCTCGCCGAACCTGAGCGGCGGCGCAATCCGCGTCCGACGCCGCCGCCGCCGGGCATGGCGCCACGGATTCGGAGTACCGTCGATCGGCTGGCGGATCTCATCGAAAGCGGCTGGAAGGGCTGGGCCGGCTATCTGGCCTGCTGCGGTTTTTGCGTGGCCTTTATCGTCTGGAACCTGACCGCCCGCTTTGACACGCTCGATGAGACCTACGCCCTCGTCGGCGAACGGGCTGCGCTCGAACGACAGCTGGAAGAACTCACGGAACATTACTCCCGCGATGAGCTGCAGCAGCTTCTCGAGCAGATCTCTTCCGCGGAGAGCAGCATCTTCGCAGACTATGCGAGCCTCGCCGCCTGGCTTGCCGCGCAGACCCTCGCCGCGAGAGATCTGCAGCTGAACCTCACCTATGTCATGCACGATACGGTGGCGGCGCAGATCAAAGACGTGGGTGAGGTGCCGATTACCCTGAATCTTCGGCCCATTTCCGGCACCGAGGCGAACACTTACCAGCGCATGCTCGCCTTCCTCCGCGCCATGGTGGGCACCCGCTGGCACCTTGAGATCACCGATGCGGCCATTCAGAGCGACGGTGGCGCGGTCGTGAACCTCGAGACCACCGTACACGTCTGGGTGGACGCACTGCAGATAGCGGGTGGCTGAGGTGTTGCGCGATCTTTTCAACAACCAGCGGTTTGTGGGTGCGCTCGGCATCTTCGCGCTCGTATACCTCGCCTATTCCGTCAGCAAACCTTTTCGGGAGGAGTCGGACTTCAACTCGCCGGAGTATGCGGGGGAGGGCTTCGACGAGTATGACGACGAAGCTCTCTACGGCGACGAGGGCGGGTCGGGCATGCAGGGAGCGGCAGCATCATCCTGGACGCCAGGGCAATCCGTACTGAATGGCAGTCTGATCTGGAACACGGACCCAGCCCGGGATCCCTTCGCGAGTGATGGGCCCGTGCACACCTCGCCAGGCACGGCGCTTGCCGTTGCCCCGGCGTCGGTACCGAAGATGCCGCGGCTCGACGCCCTCGTGGTAGGTCCGGATTCCGTGCTCGCCATTCTCGACGATCGCATCGTTCGGGTCGGTGATCGCCATGGAGCTTTCCAGGTGACGCGGATCAGTCGGCAGGGGGTGCGAATCAGCGCTGCCAATGAAAGCGTCTGGTTGCCGGTGCCCGGTCGCAGCATCGCGAGCCCTGGCAGGAATTCGATTGCAGAAAACCGGGGAGGTGGCTCCTCGGGCGAATGACACCTGAAGGACAAGGTGACGACAATGAAAAGGACAACAAAGAAACGCACCGTCTTGCGGAGGCTGGTGGTCTGTCTGGGTGGCATGGCACTGCTCAGCGGCTGCAGCAGCACCGAAGACGCCGCGCCTTCGGCGGCAGGTCTCGCAGTCGAGGCAAGCACGCCCGCGGAAGTCGCGGCCCCGCGCCTGCCGCTAACGGACCGCGTCAGCTGGCCCGATACAACGCCGGTGATTCCCGCGGTAACCCGCGAGCAACTCTACACCTTCGCTGCCGACGATCTTCCCCTGAGCAGCGCGCTCGAGCTGTTCGGCGAAGCCTACGCGCTGAATATGGTCATTGACGAGGAGATTGCCGGCACCGTCAACGTCGATTTCAGCGGCCTGCCCTTTGCGCAGGCCATGGCAGCGCTTCTCGACTCGAAGGGTTACTACTTCACCCGCGAGGACAGCCTCATTCACGTGAAGTCGACGGAAACCCGAACCTTCACCATCGATTACATCCGTCTGATCCGGAGTGGCTCCGGCAGCAGCAAGGCACAGGTGAACTCGGGGATCGGTGCGGCTACCGGTGCCGGCGCCGGGGCTGGCGCGGCCGGTGGCGGCGGAGGTGGTGCGGGCGGCGACAGCACCGCGGGTGCCATCACCATTGAGCAGGTGGACAAAGTGGATTTCTGGGATGAGCTGGAAACACAGCTCGAGGCGCTGGTTTCTGAAGAGGGCCGTCTGGTCGTGAATCGCCTCGCCGGCATGGTGCAGGTCACCGATCAGCACCGCCGGGTGGACGAGATTGCCCGCTTCATCGACCGCATCAACGAGTCGATCTACCGGCAGGTGGACATCGAAGTGAAGATTGTGGAAGTGGCGCTGTCTGAGGACTACGCCTTCGGTATCGACTGGTCCCGGCTGGTCAGTGAAACGAACACCGGTGGCAACTGGGACTTCAACATCAACAACACCGTGAACAATCCCGCCGGTGGTTTTGCACCGCTCTCCTCAGCCCTGAATCTCGTCTTCTCGGACATCGGCAGCGACGGGGCGAACCGGTTGACAGCGGTGATCACGGCGCTGGAAGAGCAGGGTGACGTGCAGGTGGTCTCGCAGCCGCGCATTCGCACGCTCAACAATCAGTCAGCGCTCATCAAGGTCGGCACGGACCGGACCTTCTTCCGTCGGGAGCAGCTGACGGACAATACCAACGCCGGTTCGCAGGTGTTTTCCACCGACGTACCCCAGGTGGTGACTGAGGGTGTCGTGCTGGCGTTAACGCCGCAGATATCCCTCGACGGCTGGATCACCATGGACGTGTCTCCGGTTGTCACCCGGGTCTCCAGCGTCAGCGAGACGACTGACGAGCTTGGTAACGTCCTGTCTTCGGCGCCGAACCTGGATGTCAGCCAGGCCTCTTCGCTGGTCCGGACCAAAAGCGGCAACACCATCGTGATTGGCGGTCTCATTCAGGATCTCTCGAGCGAAACGGACCGGGGCATTCTCGGACTGGCAGGCCTGCCGGGCGTGGGTGGATTGTTCAAGGGTCAGTACAAAGCAACGGAGCGCCGGGAACTGGTGATGTTCGTCACCCCGCGACTCATCGGCCAACCGGACGTGCCGGACAGCTCTGAACTGACCCAACGCGCCCTCAGGGCAGGAGGTTTCTGATGCGATTACTGCTTATCGTTGCGCTGCTGGCGCTGCTGCCTGCCGGTTCCCTCCGGTCCGAAGAGGCGCCGCTCGAACGCACCCTCAATGCGGCGCGGGATGCGCTCCATGAGAGCAACTACGAAGCGGCCATCCGCCTCCTGGAGAATTTCGAATCGGACCAGGCGGAGTGGGGCGTGCAGTTCTGGCTCGGCACGGCTTACCTCCTCGACGGTCAGCTCGACAATGCGGCGGTGGTCCTCGATGAGGCCCTTGCCCTCGAGGCAGAACGGGCGGAAATCTGGGTCCAGCGTGCCATCGTTGAACAGGAACGATCACAGCCGGAGATTGCGCTGCAGATTCTCGAGGTGGCCGCGCAGGTGGACAACAGTTATCCGATGACCTTTCTCAATGCCGGCATTGCCTATGACAGCCTCGGGGAAGTGGAGAACGCCCGCGGTGCCTATGCCCGGTTTCTGAAGCTGTCGGCAGCGGACAGCGGCTCCAACCGGATGCGCCGGCTGCGCCGGGACGTGCTGGCGCAGGTGGCCGAGCGCCGGCGCTGAGCCGCTTGCTCGACCGCCTCGCACCGGTCAGCGGCCCTGAAACACTGGATCCCGCCGCTCCAGGAAGGAAGCCATGCCTTCTTTCGCATCCTCTGAGCTGGAGGTGGCGACCCGCATCTCCGGAATCATATCGATGGCAGCCTGCTCACCGTCGAGCACGTAGGCGAGGCTTGCCCGCTTGATGTACTGAATGGCGATCGGCGCGTTGGCGGCGATTTCACCGGCAATCTCGACCGCCCGCGCTTTGTGAGCATCCGGGGCCAGGACCTCCTGCACGTAGCCGAGCTGCAGCGCACGGTCGGCGCCGAACTCGTCGGCCCGGAGCAGGTGATACATGGCGTTACCCCAGCCGGCGCGCTCTATCTGGCGGATGTTGCCTCCGGCGAATACTCCGAGGCCCCGCTTCGGTTCCAGCTGGCAGAAACGGCAGTCGTCGGCGGCGACGACGATGTCCGCCGCGAGCATCATCTCCAGACCGATCGTGTAGGTGATGCCCTGCACCGCCATGACGATCGGTTTGCGGCAGCGTCTCTTGAGAGCGAAGACGTCCAGCCGGTCGTCTGCTTCGTCGTTCCGTTCGTTGGACTGCATGTTGCCGAAGAAAAGCGGCAGATCGAGACCGGCGGTGGTGTGGTCGCCATCGAACAGCACGACGCCGACCCAGAGCGCTTCGTTGCTGTCGAGTTCCGCGTAGGCGGCTTCCATCTCTGCAAACATCTGCGGCGTGAAGGCGTTGCGTTTTTCGACGCGTCCCACGTGAATCTGAAAAACGTGGCCATGCGTTTCCGTGCGCACGGTCCCGAGTGTCGGGTCGCTCATGCTGGTCTCCTCAGCCCTTACGCGCGAGGATGGCTTCCTCGACGTCCCGGAGTTTGTCTTTGCCGAAGTAGATCTCGTCGTCGACAAAAAAAGTCGGCGAGCCGAAGGTGCCTGCGGCGACGGAAGCTTCCGTATTGGCGATGAGGGTCGCCTTCACGTCCGGGTCCTGCATGCCGGCTAGGATCTCAGCCACGGGCAGATCTGATTCTTCCAGAGCGGCGGAGATGACATCGTCTTCGTCCATCTTCTTCGCCTCGTGCCACATGTGCCGATACACCTCGTCAACGTAACGCTCGAAGTAGTCCGTGCCCTGGGCAAATACCGCGCCTCGCATGATCTTCAGGGTATTGACCGGAAAGTGCGGATTGGGGGTATAGGCGGGCACATCGTACTGGGCCAGGAAGCGCTCCGTTTCGATGCGGCTGTATTCGCCCTTGTTTTTGATGCCCGCGAGCGAGACGGCGGGAGAAACGTTGTTGGTGGCCTTGAACACGCCGCCGAGCAGTACGGGCACGTACTCGAAGGGTACACCGGTGCGTGCTTCGATCTGCGGAATAACGAGGTGAGACAGATAGGCATTCGGACTGCCGAAGTCGAAGTGGAAGGTAACCTTGGGTGCGCTCATGACATCTCCGTTTCGTTTCTCCGTTTCATAATGAAACTCAAGGGCAGACTGTTGTACACTAGCGCGCCATGAAACGGAAGAACTTTGATCATCTGGAATGTCCCGTGGCGGCCACCCTGAGCGTCATCGGCGACCACTGGTCCATCCTCATTATCCGCGATCTGTTTTTCGGGCTGACGCGCTTTGACGAATTTCAGAGCGATCTCGGCATTGCCCGCAACGTCCTGTCGGATCGGCTGAAAAAACTGACGGAGGAGGGCATCGTCGAGCGCTTCGAGACGGAAGGCGGCCGGCACGCCTACCGGCTCACGGAAGACGGCCTGGCGCTCCGGAAAGTCATGATTGCCATGGCCAAGTGGGGCGAGGTGCACCGACCGGAGAAGAGTGGCTCGGGCAGCTGGCGTGATGTCAGCACGCGAGCCGCCCTGGCGCCGAAGCAGAGTGCCTCATGATCGACATCGACACCGGTACCAGTGAGCTTCTCTGCCACATCGAAGATCGAGTGGCGACGGTGACCCTGAACAAACCCGAGAAGCGGAACGCCCTGGGCGACGTGCTGACCCCGGCGCTGCGCGCGATCCTGCCCGTCCTCGAAGCCGACAATCGCGTGGGTTGCGTACTGCTCACGGGCGCCGGGAAGGCGTTCTGTTCCGGCGGCGACGTCAGCGGTATGGGCGGCGCCTCGGCGAGTGATGCGCCGCCGAAAAGCATGGATGAGCGTGTGGCCGAGCTCACCGTTAAACAGGAAACCCTGACGCTCAGACTCTACGAACTGGCCAAACCGACCATCGCGGCCCTCCCGGGACCGGCGGCCGGAGCGGGTTTCTCCATTGCGCTGGCCTGCGATCTCCGAGTCGCCGCGAGGGATGCATTCATGATGTCGGCTTTCATCAACATTGGCCTCTCCGGGGACTACGGCGCCAGCTGGTTCCTCAATCGCCTCCTCGGCCAGGCCAAGGCCAAGGAGCTCATGTTCCGATCGGAACGGATCGATGCGGAGACGGGTTACGCCCTGGGCCTTGTCAACGAGATCTTCGAACCGGACAGTTTCCGCGATGACGCTCAAGCTTACGCCGCGCAGATTGCCAATGGCCCGGCGACGGCGCTGCGACTCATGAAGCGGAATCTCAACCGCGGTGCGGCTCAGGGGCTTCGGGAATCCCTGGCTATGGAAGCACAGCACATGATTCTTTCGGGACAGAGCGACGACGCAAAGGAAGCGATCCGGGCGTTCATGGAGAAACGGAAGCCGAATTTCACCTTCCGCTAAATCCCGTACACTCTCGGCTTCACGAGGGAGATGCCATTCATGTTTGCGAAGTTTTTTCGAGCCACAGCGTACGGGCACGGCCGCCACGTCCTGTTTTCAAGCGGGCAGGTTGCAAGGGGGCTGCTGGCAGCCGTGCTGCTTGCCGGCTTCGTCACCCCCTTACAGGCGGAGGAGGTCCTCGAAGGCCCGGTCTTCGAACTCCGCACATACACAACGCACGAAGGGCGTCTGCCAGCCCTGCACGCACGCTTCAGGGACCACACCATGGGTCTCTTCGAGAAGCACGGCATGCGCAATGTCGGCTACTGGATTCCCGTAGACCGTCCGAACACGCTCATCTACATCATCGCTCACGACAGTCAGGCAGCCGTGCCCCGGAACTGGGCCGCCTTTGCCTCGGACCCCGCCTGGCACGAGGTGGCGAAGACCTCACAGCTCGATGGGCCGATTCTCGTCGACGGTGGCATCGAGAGTCAGTTCATGACGGCGACCGATTACTCGCCGTTGCCCTGAACGATCTGTCGGGCGCTCAGTGGGTTAACTAACTATGCAATGGAGAACGCTATGATCGACGTTCATTACTGGCCGACGCCGAACGGTTGGAAAGTCACCATCATGCTCGAGGAGTGTGGGCTGGATTACACCATCGTCCCTGTGGATATCGGCGGTGGAGATCAGTTTCAGGCCGAGTTCCTGCGCATCAGCCCGAACAATCGCATGCCTGCCATTGTCGATCACGCTCCCCTCGGGGGTGGCGAACCTCTGGCGATCTTCGAGTCAGGGGCCATTCTCGAGTATCTGGCGGAAAAGACCGGGCGCTTTCTTCCGGCGGCGCCGGCAGAAAAGTACAAGGTGCTGCAGTGGGTGCACTGGCAGATGGCCAATCTCGGCCCGATGATGGGCAACGCCAATCATTTCAAAAACTATGGCAAGAACATCGCCGACGATCCGGCTCAGCTCGAGTACGGTACGAAGCGCTTCGTGGGTGAGGTTGATCGCCTCTCCGGCGTCATGGACGCACAGCTTTCGGCCAATGAGTTTCTGGCCGTTAGTGAATACAGCATTGCCGACATGATCACCTGGCCCTGGGCCCGGCTGATCGGTCGGCTCATCGACGAGTCTGTCTGGGAGACCTTCCCGCATCTGAAACGCTGGGTGGATGCGGTCGGCGCCCGCCCCGCGGTGGAAAAAGGCTGGCAGGTTGGCCGTGAGCTCGGCAAGCGGGAACTGACGGAAGCAGAGGAGAAAGCCCGACGGGAGATTCTCTTTAACCAGACCAACGAAAAAGTGCGTGCGGCTCGTGAGGAAGCAGCCCGCGCGGCGAACTGACAGGCCGCACACAGCCGGGAGGCGCTTATGGGAATCGAAATTGGTGGTATTGGTGGTTTGCTCATCCTCGTGCTCGACGTGTATGCCATCGTCAAACTGCTGAGCAGCAACGCCAGTACCGGCAGCAAAGTCGGCTGGACGGTGCTCATCCTGCTGCTGCCGCTGCTTGGTGTGATCCTCTGGTTCCTCTTCGGACCGAAGGGCAACTGAGATTCATGATCGACCTGGACTACGCAGAGGGCGTGCCGTACGGGGTTGCTATCGGCCTGGTGCCCGACGCGCTGCCGGACGGCACGCCCGCCATGCGTCTGCCCTATGCGGAAAAACTCGTCGGAGATCCCGATACGGGCGTGCTGCACGGCGGTGTTATCACTGCGCTGCTGGATCAGACCGCCGGTATGGTGGCCCGGCCCGATGGCCAGAAGCGGGAAGAGGCGGCCATCGCCACCCTCGATCTGCGCATCGACTACATGGGACCAGCAACACCCGGGCGCGACCTCTGGGCCACCGGAGAATGCTACAAGCGCACCCGTGACGTGGCGTTTGTCCGGGCCCGGGCTTTTCATGAGGACCCGGAAGATCCAGTCGCAAGCTGTGTGGCAACCTTCATGATGGATACCCGCAACACGCCGCGTCACGGCGGGGAGGGGGTGTGAAACTCTTGGCTGAGCTTCGCGACCGGGGTGCCGGTCAGGATATGACCGCCGTTGTGGCGGCTATTCCTTATGCGAGCTGGCTGGGGGTGGAAATTCAGCAGCAGGGCAACGAGGTCATCACCGTGCTGCCCTTCCGGGAAGAGCTGGTGGGCAATCCGATTCTGCCCGCCATTCACGGCGGTGTGATCGGCGCGTTCCTCGAAATCACCGCCGTGCTGCAGCTGCTCTATGAGACTGCCTGCGAAAGGCTGCCGAAAACCGTGGACGTGAATTTCGACTACCTGCGCTCCGGGCGGGCCGTCACCACCTACGGCCGGGCCATCGTCAATCGCCAGGGGCGTCGCGTAGCCAACGTGCGTTCGGAGATCTGGCAGGAAGGCCGGGACAAGCCCATAGCCCTGTCGCAGGGCCACTATCTGCTGAAACCACTTTGAGGATGGGAATGCCGGAGGGTGTTAGCGCTGAGCCAGGGTCCGGCACTGTGAGATCCACCGGGCTGCCTGCTGCTCTGTTACTGAGTATTGCCGGTCTCACCCTTTCCGGTTGCCTCAACATCGGCCCGAGCACAATTGTTCAGGACCGCTTCAAGTACAACCAGGCCATCCGCGACTCCTGGGAAGAGCAGATGCTGACGAACATGGTCGCCATCCGCTACGGCGAGTCGCCGGTGTTTCTGAACGTGAATTCCGTCATCGCCCAGTACGGTCTCGAGACGAGCGCCCGGGTGGGCGGTGGCGTGAACTCGAGTTTCATCGGTGACGACACCATTCAGGGCAACGCCTCGGCGGTATGGTCCGAGCGGCCGACGATCACCTACTCGCCCGTGGAAGGGCAGGAGTTCGCCACGAATCTGCTCTCACCCATTCAGCCGGCTGAGATCTTTGCGCTCATCGAGGCGGGCTGGAATGCGGAGCGCTCGCTGCGCCTCATGCTCAAGTCCATCAACGGCATCAGTGCCTACGATCCCGGCACTCAGGAGCTGAATCCCGGCTTCTTCCGCGTGCTGGATGCCTTCAAGACCCTTCAGGATGAAGAAGCGCTCGGCATCCGCCGGGAACAGAACGACGACGCCGTGCGTACCTTTCTCTATCTCCGCGACGTCGAAAGCAATCCGGCCATCGAAGCCGCGCTCACGGCGCTGGAAGAAGAGATCCGACTCGGGGAAGGGGAAGGTGGGGTGGAGGTGGTGTTTGGTCCGTACTTCAAGAACGGTCGCACTCTCGCCGTGCAGACCATGTCGGTGATGGACATTCTCACGGAAAGTGCCGCCTACATTCTCGTCCCGGAGGCGCATGTGACGGAAGGGCGCACCCGGCCGAATCGCAACTACGACGAAGACCTCGGGCGACCGCTGCTGCGCGTTTATTCGAGCGAAAAGGCGCCGGACGATGCCCTGGTCCGGGTCCGCAGTCGTGACCACTGGTACTACATCGATGACCGGGACATCGACTCGAAAAAAACCTTCTCCTTTCTGATGATCATCATGCAGCTCACGGCCGCCCGGGAGGAAAACAAAGGACCAGTGGTAACCATCGGTACCGGTTGAAGACCAGAGTGCTCGAGAAGAGGTAAGACCATGAACGGCGGTAATGAAGCTGACAATGGCGATCTGCGCTTTCCTGAGCACGCCCTGGCCCTCTATCAGGCGCTCAAAGACGATGCTTTTTATCTGGCCCTGGGCGCGGCGGCAGTGGGCGACAGTGCTGGGGCGCTGCAGCGTTATCTCGACTACTCGATGCTGGAGGCACAGTGCTACGGCGAACTGTTGTTTCCCGAGGATCGCACGAGCGGCGTTGCCGTCTGGTTGAAGCCGCTCACGGCGAAACAGGAGGCGCGGAAGAAAGCCGAGAAGCGCAGCTTTCTCTTGGCCGAGCTCGGTGAAGAGGCGCTCGAACTTTACACAGCCGTGGTCGACGCCATGGCCCTTAACGCAACGGGCAGGATTGCTGAAGATGCCTGGTACCTGTCGATTCTCGGAGTCAGCCCGCGCGCCCAGGGCCGTGGGATTGGTGCCGACCTGCTCGGCCGCTGCCTCGCTCGTACCGATGATCTCGGTGTGGCGACTTATCTGGAGACTTTCACGCCGAGAAACGAGCCGTTCTACGAGCGGCTTGGCTATCGAAGTGCGGGGGCCTTCAGGGAACCTGCCCTTGCGGCCGGCTATCGACTTCTGGTGCGGGCTGCGCGGTAGCGGGACCTCAAGTAAATCCCTGGCGCCATCCGCGCCTCAAACGTCGCCGCTTTCGGCGAGGGCCTTGATCTCGGCGTCGCTGTAGCCAAGCTCCTTCAGTACGGCATCGCGATGTGCCGCGACCTCCGGCCCCGGCCAGTCCGTGCGTCCCGGGGTGCGCTCGAGCTTCGGCAGAATGGCCGGAATCGTCAGTTCTTTCCCGCCCACAGCGACGGTTTCGAACATACCCCTGGCCTGATACTGCGGATCCTCCATCATGTCGGCGACGTCGTAGATGAGCCCGACCGGCACGTCGGCAGCTTCGAGCGCCGCTACCACGGCGTCTGCCGTGAGTGAGGCGGTCCAGCCGGCGATGGCTTCGTCGAGGAGATCCTGGTGCGTTACCCGCCCCGCGTTGTGGGCAAATCGGCTGTCGCTGGCCAGATCTTCGCGGCCCATGGCCTGCATGAGTCGGACGAAGATGGAATCGCCGTTACCACCGATGACCACGTACTTCCCGTCGCTGCAGGGATAGGTGTTCGTGGGCACGATGCCGGTGATGGTGGTGCCGGAAGGGCCCCGCACTTCGCCGGTCCCCGAATACTCGGGCACAACACCTTCCATCAGGTTGAACATGGCTTCGTAGAGGGCGACGTCCACCACCTGGCCACGGCCCGCGGTCCCTGCGCCCCGACGCTCGAGCAGGGCCAGCAGAATGCCGAGGGCGCCATGCAGCCCGGCGACGGTGTCACCGGTGGAGAGGTTCGGCCGCACCGGCGCCTCTCCCGGAAAGCCGTTCAGGTGCCGGAAACCGCTGAAACCCTCGGTCACCGACGCGAAGCCCGGTTTCTTCGCATAGGGGCCGGTCTGTCCGTAGCCTGAGATGCGCGCATAGATGAGGCCGGGGTTACTGACTTCGAACACCTCAGGACCGAGTCCCCATTTCTCCATGGTGCCGGGTTTGAAGTTTTCGATGACGACATCGGCACTGTCCATGAGTCGTTTGACGACGCTACGGCCGGCGTCTGTGCGCAGATTGGCGGTAACCGACTTTTTGTTGCGGGCGAGGCTGCGCCACCAGAATGACGTGCCGTCGTCGTCGACCATCCGCCAGGTACGGATCGGGTCCCCGGTTTCCGGGGGTTCCACCTTGATGACCTCGGCGCCGAAGTAGCCGAGCAGGGTCCCGGCGAAAGGTCCGGCCAGGAGCTGACCGACTTCCACAACCCGTATTCCGTCCAGGGGTCTCCGATCAGACAAGACAGCTTCTCCTAGAATGAGTCATCAGTTGCGTCGAACGTCACGGAAGGGGCCGCCGTCGAAACGGGGCTCCTTATCCATGCCCAGCACCCGTTCGGCGATGATGTTGCGCTGAATTTCATCGGTGCCGCCGGCAATGGAAATGGCCGGGACGGAAACGAGGATCTCGGCGATCACCCCGTCGGCGGGGCTGTCAGGCCCGGTGAGCAGCGCTTCGGACCCGGCAATCAGCGTATGGGCGGCCGCGCAGGCGCGAGCGACGTTGCTGGCTGCCAGTTTGCCCAGGGAGCCTTCCGGTCCCTGCGGTCTGCCCTGAGCCTGGGCAGCCCGAGCGCGCATGGCCGTCCATTCGGCACTCCGGGCCATGATCAGCGCCTTTGCAACCTCCTGGCGCACGATCGGATCCGCAATGCGACCAGTTTCCCGGGCTCTCTGCAGCAGCAGGTCGGCGCGTCCCGCCCGTTGCGGATACCAGGTGTAAGGCGCCATGAGCACCGCGTTTTCCTTGCGGACCTCTTCGTAGATGCTGCCGCTGCGAGCCTCGCGGTTGGCGTTGCGTAACACGTCCGCCATGCGCCGCTCGTGGGCGAGGGTGGTCATGGCCACCTTCCAGCCGTCTCCTTCTGCCCCGAGCATCTCTCCGGGAGGAATCTCCGCCTCCGTGAAGAAGACCTCGTTGAAGGAGGCGTGGCCGTTCATCTGCTTCAACTGTTTGACCACCACGCCAGGCTGATCCATGTCCAACAGGAAGTAGCTGAGCCCCTGATGTTTTGGCACGTCCCAGTCCGTGCGGGCGACGAGGAGTCCGTAGCGGGCGTGATGAGCACTCGTGTTCCAGACTTTCTGGCCGTTCACGATCCAGCCGTCACCGTGCCGGTCAGCTCGCGTGGTTGCCCCGGCGAGATCGGAGCCGCTGCCGGGCTCGCTGAAGAGCTGACACCAGAGATCTTCGCCCGTGAGGATGCGGCGCAGGTACTTTTCTTTCTGCGCATCGGTGCCGTGTTCGAGAATCGTGACGGCGGCAAGGCGTCCCGGTCCGCCGCTGGCCACGCCGACGGCGCCGGCCTCGGCAAACACCTCGGCCACGACGTTACCCTCGGCGCCGGACAGTCCTTTGCCATACCAGCGTTCCGGCCAGGTCGGCATACCCCAACCGGATTCCACCAGTTTCAGCCGCCAGTCGACGAGCGTCGCGTTCGGATCCCAGTTGGCGGTGAGCCAGTCGCTGACCGTGCGGCGCAGTGTTTGGTGGTCACTCATGATCAATATCCCCAACGCTGCAGCAGTTGCTCCCGGTGCCAGGCCGGGTCCCCGAGCATGACCTCAGAGCTCTTTGCCCGCTTGAACCACAGGTGCGTGTCGTTTTCCCAGGTGAAGCCGATGCCGCCATGAATCTGAATCGTCTCGGCGGCCGTACGCAGGTAGCTCTCGGAGGCTGCCGCCTTGGCCAGGCAGGCGAGCGCCGGGGCCTCCGGGTCGTTTTCGGCGAGGGCCGAGGCGGCGCCGTAGGCGGCCGACTTTGCGGACTCCACGTCGAGGAGCATGTCTGCACACTTGTGTTTGATGGCCTGAAAGGACCCGATGGTGCGTCCGAACTGAACGCGCATCTTTGCGTAGGCGACGGCAGAGTCGAGGAGGGCCTGCGCACCGCCGACCATTTCGTTGGCCAGGGCAACCGTTGCTGCATCGATGGCCCTGGCAAGGCCCGGACCGGCATCGCCCTCGCCGAGGCGTTCCGCGGGCGTGTGCTCGAAGGTGAGGTCCGCCAGCTTGCGCGTCGGATCCATGGCGGGTGCGGCGCTGCGATGGAATCCGGCGGCGCCGGGTGCCACGAGAAACAGGCCGATCTCATCGCCCGCGCGGGCAACCACCAGGAGTTGATCCGCCGTGGTGCCATCGATGACGAAGCGCTTGCTTCCGGAAAGCGTCCAGCGCCCGCCATCAGCACTGGCCGAGCAGTCGATCTCATCGAGGGCCCAGCTCCCGCTTGCTTCGGTCAGCGCCAGGGTAGCTCGGCGACTGCCCTCGGCGAGGGCAGGGAGCAGCGCTTCCTGCTCCGCCACGGAAGCGACGGCGAGGATGGCTTCCGTGGCGAGCACTGCCGAAGAGAAGTAGGGCGCGCAGAGCAGCGCCCGGCCGAATTCCTCCATGACGATACCCACCTCCACTGCCGAGAAGCCCGCACCGCCGAAGCGCTCGGGAATACGCAGGGCGGTGAGGCCAAGCTCCCGCGCGAGGGTCTGCCAGACGGCGGGATCGAAACCGCTGTCGGTGTCCATGAGGCGTCGGACTTCCGTGCTCGGCGAGCGGTCTTCCGCAAAGCGCCGGACCATGTCCCGGAACTGCGACTGTTCGTCGCTGAAAGCAAACTGCATGAAAACGCATCCTTCACCCTGACCCGATCGCGAAAGTTATCATGAGATCGACGCGGATGGCGCCGTGCTAAGGTCGCACCCAGCAATGCGCACCAGGAGAGCAGCTCCATGATCGAGATCTATCACGTACCGGGCACCCGCGGTGTCCGGCCGATCTGGGTGGCAGAGGAACTGGGGCTCGACTATCGGGTGATTCCGGTGGATTTCTCCGCGAGCTACCGGTCGTCGCCCGAGTGGCGGGCCATGAATCCGGTTGGCAAAGTTCCCGTGCTCATCGACGGTGATCTGAAACTCTTCGAGTCGGGCGCCATGGTGCAGTATCTCCTGGACCGCTATGGCAATGGGGCCCTGCAACCGCCAGCGGGTACCGCGGCGCATGCGCTTTACCTGCAGTGGAGCTGGTTCGCTGAGGCGACTTTTGCGCGGCCGCTCGGTGAGATCGTCAACCACCGCCGGGAGTTTCCTGAGGCGGAGCGTCCGGAGGCCATCGAAGAGATGCGCCGCCGGGCCTGGCTTTGCGTTGCGGCGCTCGAGGAAGCGCTGGCCGGGCGCAGCTGGATCCTTGGTGCGGATTTCAGTGCCGCCGACATCATGCTCGGCTACACCCTCATGATCATGGAGAACCTGGCCCCAGGCACGCTGCCGCCCGCCGTGGGGCGCTATTTCGAGGATCTCAAGAGCCGGCCTGCCTATGCCGTGGCGGCCGCTGCGGGTGCGGCCTGAACTTCATTCGCCGGGAATGATCCCGGCCTCCGCGAGCGCGTTGATCTCTCCTTCGTCCAGGCCGCATTCACTGAGGACTTCCCGGGTGTGTTCGCCGAGGCCCGGCGAGCTACGGTGCAGACCGGCGGGCGTGTCCGCAAAGCGTCCCTGAGGTCGGGGCTGGCGCATGGCGCCGCCGAGGTGATGTTCGAAATCCACCAGTGCGCCCATGGCGATCACCTGCGGATCCTCCAGTACGTCGGCGCGGTCGTTGATTTCCGCATAGGGCACGTCGTTGGCTTCCAGGCGCGCGCAGATCTCCGCCGTCGTGAACTTCGCATAGGCCTCATCGAGGAGATTGCGCAGGACTTCGGCGTTTTCCCGTCTTGCTGCCGGGGTCAGGAAACGGGGATCTCCCCAGAGATGCTCGAGGTCGAGGGCTTTGAAGGTGCCTTCGTATTCAGCGGCTTTGACCGGCATGACGGCCACGAAGCCATCGGCGGTCTGGCGCACGAACAGCGAGTGGTCGAGATTGGCCACCTGGCCCACGTCATCGCCGACGAAGCTGTAGTTGTACATGCCGTCGGGCCAGATGAAGTTCAGGGCCGCATCGAGCATGGTCAACTCGACCCGCTGCCCGCGGCCGCTGCGCTCCCGGGCGAACAGCGCGGCTGAAATCACCTGGGCGGCATTCAGGGAGGTGACTTTGTCGCAGATGAGCGTGTTCACCATCTGTGGCCGTCCAGCCGTTGGATCGGCCTGTAGGGCAGCGATGCCCGAGACGGCCTGAATCACCGCATCGTAAACCCGGCGTTTGGCGTAGGGACCCGTGCTGCCGACGCCGTTGATGGACGCAAAAACGAGCCCCGGATTTTCCTCGGCAAAGCTCTCGTAGCCGAGGCCGAGTCGTTCCATGACCCCGGGACGGAAGTTTTCTACCACCACGTCGGCACCGATGATGAGCCGGCGCAGCACAGCGCGCCCGGCATCGCTCCGGGCGTCGATCACGAGGGATCGTTTGTTGCGGTTCATCATGGCGAAGGCCGCACCGACGCCGTTGCGTGCAGGCTGGCCGCGGCGCATGACGTCGCCGTCGGCAGGTTCCACCTTGATCACGTCTGCGCCCTGATCGCCGAGGATCGCCGTGGCGATGGGGCCGGAGTAGATGGATGTGAAGTCGATGACCCGGACGCCGGCGAGCGGCCCCGTTGCTGTGTCACTCAATGCCATGGGTCTCCCCTCCCGTCGGGCGTTGTCAGTGGCTGGCTTCCTTGGCGGCAATGGCGTCGAGCAGAAAGCGGCTGCGGTTCTCGAAGGCCGCTTTGGTCCCGGCGTTGTAGTCGTCGCCGAGGGCGTCTGCCACAACTTCGCGCACGGTCGAGAGCAGGTTCTCGTACATGTGTGGCTGCACACCGTAAGACCGATGATTGGCGGTCTCGAATTCGAGATAGCTTTCGAGCTCCTCTTCACCGGGCTCCATGAGCAGCAGCAGCACCTGGTCCATCATGCGTCCCAGCATGTGCCGATCCATATGCTCCATCAGTGCCTTGGAGTCGGCGCAGCGTTCGAAGTAGCGGTTCATGACCGTCGGCGTGACGTCACCGGCGCGCTCGGCGAGGAGCATCATGGCGTCGGTGATGGTTGCTGCGGTTGCTTCGTTTGTTTTCTGGCTCACGGCTGCTTCTGCCTCGAAAGTGCGGCGTAGGCTATGCTGACGCATTATCCATCAATTAACCAAGGGCAGGGGAGCCATCCATGAGCGAGGCACAGCTGGAGTCGGGAAGTGTGTTGGAGGCGGCCGTTCGCAATGCCGCCGAACGGGGAAACGGATTGGCAGCGGTCCAGTATCGAGGGCTTGCGAAGGATTGGCGCATCCGGTTCGAGAGCGACAGCGCCGCGGTGACGCTTGCCAATACGGCCGGCACTTTCTCCGCGGACGCGAAGGGCGGGGAAACGGCCGAAGTCACCCTCACTGCCAGCGAGGCAGATTGGGCGCAGTTTCTGGCCGCCACACCGGCCCCGGGTTATCAGACGCTGCATGCCATGGTGATGAAGGGCCTGCTTACGCTATCCGGCGATACGCTGCTCTATCAGCAGTATCTCCTCGCGCTCGAGATGATGTTCGACCGCCTGCCGAAAGCCGACACCACGGCCGCGCCGGATGCACCACCGGCCCTGGAGCCCGTTGTCGGCCGCTACGTCAATCTGAGCATTGATGGGCAGCCGCAGCGCGTCTACTTCGAAGAGGCGGGCGCGGGTACGCCCCTGGTCTGTCTCCATACGGCCGGCGCCGACGGCCGCCAGTATCGCGGGCTTCTGAACGATTCCGCGGTGACTGACCGGTTCCGGGTGATCGTTTTCGACCTGCCGCGCCATGGGAAGTCATCGCTGGCCTCAGGCTACCTGGGCGATCCCTATCTGCTGACGACCGAGCGCTACGTGAACTTCGTGATGACCATGATCGACGCCCTCGAACTCGACAATCCGATCGTCATGGGCTGTTCGATCGGCGGTCGCGCCGTGTTGCATCTGGCGCTGCTGCACGGCGACAGATTCCGCGCGGCCATCGGTCTGCAGTCGGCGCTGCACGCGGATGCCGGTGGCGACGATATGACCGGGCAGAGCGCATCATATCTTTTCCGGCCGGACACCAACGGCCCGGAGATCGGTGCCGCCGTGGTGGCCGGGATCACCGCACCGAATGCGCCCCCGGCCGATCGCTGGGAGACGCTGTGGTACTACATGCAGGGCGGTCCCGGCGTGTTCCTCGGAGACCTCTACTACTACTTCGAGGACGGCGACCTCCGTAACCGGATCAATCGTCGCGAGGTCTTTGACGACTGCCCGCTCTATCTTCTGACCGGCGAATACGATCTGTCCGCAACACCGGAGATGACGGCGGAGGTGGCGGAACTCACGGGTGCGCGCCATTTCGAAGTGATGAGGGGACTCGGTCACTTCCCCATGTCGGAGGACTATGGAACCTTCCGAGAGTATCTGCTGCCAGTGCTGGAAAAGATCGAGAAAAGTTAGGTAAATTATTGATAATAAATGATAAATTAAACCTGGATAGGGAGTGCGGCTGACGCTTCCGATGCGCATTGTCAGCTACAACGTGCAGAATCTGTTTCTTGCGGCACAGTGCGGGAAGGCCGCCGATGAGCCTGGTGCGCGGGTGAATGCCGCCAAGGCACCGGAAGCGGTGAAAGCGCTTGCCGGTATGCTCCAGGCGCTGAAGGCCGACGTCGTTCTAATGCAGGAAGTCGGCTCCCTGGCGGCGCTGGAAGCTGTCAACGACATCCTCGCGAATCCCTATCCGTTTCTGGCGGTGCCGGAAAGCAACAGCGACCGGGGCATCCATCTGGCGCTGCTCAGCCGGGAACCCTTTACCCTGGCCAGCCATCGGCACGTCGAGCTGATCGACGCAGCCGGGGCTCCGGTCCTCGAGTATGTGAGCGAAGCCGATGCCGAGGCAGGGCTGGCGCAACCTGCGCGGCTGCAGCGCGATCTCATGCTGGCAGAACTGGATCTCGACGGCAGGGAACGGCTGGCACTGTTTAACGTGCACCTGAAATCGAAGACCAATCGCAGCTGGCGTCAGGTCGCCGCCGACGACTTGCGAGCAGCGGAAGCCCGCTTCGTCGCCAGGCGCATCAGCGACTACCTGGCAGAGCACCCGGAGCGCCCCTGCCTGCTCGGCGGCGACTTCAACGACACCCGGCACAGCGACGCCCTGGCCCCGATCTTTGCTCTGCCCCTTGCGGACCCGATGGGCGTGAAGCTGGCAGCTTCCGGGAGAAATCCCTCCACCTACTGGCCCAAACGCCGCATGCGCCTCGATTTTCTGCTACTGGGAAGGGCTGCCGAGCGCCTCTATCGCGACGACAGCGCACGGATTCATACGGGCGCCCGAGCGAAGCGGGCTTCCGATCACTACCCGGTCTCCCTGGAACTCGACCTGAAGCGACTCGCTTTCTAGGTCGTCACTCCGCTGAAGGTCCGGCGTTAGGGTGTGTACCAGATTGGCGAGGTGTAGGCGCGTTCCTGATGCTCGAGAGGCACTTCGGGTCGTGGCGTAATGCCGTAGATCCGTGCATCGATTGCCTGCCAGGTTGGCGTTGGGATCTCCAGCACCCGGGCGTAGTACACGGCCGGCAGCGCAGGGTCGAAATCCGGATCCGTCCACACGGCGCGAAGTTCCGCATCGCCGATGCTGTTCAGGTAGCTGGCGGTGGCGGTGTCTACCGTTGAGCCGATGGGACTGACGCAGCTGCCGTTTGCGAGGGCACGGTCGGCGCAGGCAACGTCGTAAACCTGCTCCCGACGATTGCCGTCTGCATCCACCCAGCCTTTGACGATCTGCAGCCGGTCAAGGTTGCCGGACCAGTTGTCCTTCAAGGCGCCGACCATGAAAACCGGGGCCGCACTGTCGCCTCGTGGCGGCAGGTCGCCGCCCATGGGCACGCCGCGATCGTAGCCGATGGTGGCGGCATCGGGCCTGAACACGTCGTCGGCGCCGTAGTCCCAGCCGCCGAAAAAGCGCACGATGATGCGCGTGCCGGTGGTGGCGTAGGTTTCTTTCTTCTGCATCGCTTCGAAAATCGCGGCACGGCTGTTTTCCCGCGCCCAGACCGCGGCGAGGCCGGAAGAAATCTCTTCCCAGGAGAACGTGGACAGCGACTCGTCGCCGCCGAGGGCACGGATCACGTAGTGATCCATCCGCTCGGGCCCGGGTTCGCTGGTGATCATCTTGCCCCAGTAGTTTTCTTCCCGCGTTCCGGCCAGTCCCGTGTGCGCATCGGTGGAACCGATCAGTCCGAACTTGAAGGGGTTCACACCGAGGCGAAGCTGCTGCTGGAGACCGACCTGCAGCGCGCTGCGGGCGTACTCGAAAGGCAGCATGGCGTCGGTTTTCGGTTTCAGACCGGCGATGTCGCCTTTGTCCCAGGTGCCATAATCGGCGAACTCGTCTTCCGGCGAGAGCTTCGGGTGGGCCTCGCCGTCGCCTTTGATCTGCGTCACCTCATAGAGCGGCTCCCAGCGCATACGGGTCTCTGCATATTCGCGATTGATCCGACGCCCGTTGAGACGCTCGACGGCGAACATGAGACCGTTCGACAGGTTGCCGTTGTGCGGAATGGCGAGCACGCTGCCACCGGTCCGGTCTTCATAGGCCTGCATGAACTCCCAGAGTTTTTCCGGATCCTCTGAGTCGAAGGTGGAGAAAGGCACAATCTGTCCGGCTTTTCGCGCGTCTTCCTTGAAGATCACCACGCGATGCAGATTGCTCGGGTTCTCCATGTTGTTGATGGACGTCCATTCGTAACCGATGAGGGCGGTGAAGGTCCCCGGGTCGTTGAAGCGGTCGGCTGTTTCGATCTGCCGGTCCCAGACTGTCCGCTGCATTTTCGGCTGATCGATCATGTCCCGGTTCTTCGCCACGCCTTCCGAGCCCCAGAGGGTAAAGGCGTCATAGCCGTTGCCGGCTTTCACCATGTCGTGGAGACGTTTGCCGAATTCGCTCATGAGCAGGTCCCGGTTGGACTCACGAATCATCGGTGCGAGGCCCAGATTTTCGGCGTGATCGGATACGACCAGGAAGTCCAGGGGCCGGATCAGTCGTGCTGGCTGCCCGGTGCTGGTGGTGATTTCTTCTCCCCGGGCAAAGCGGTAGGCGTCTTCAGGGGTCAGGGTAGTGCCGATCATGCCGGCGTCCGTGGAGTAAGAGGTGTGCAGGTGGGTATCCCCCCAGAACACGCCCTCGGCGAAACTGGTGCCGATCCGTCCTCGCTCCACGTACGGCGAATAAAACTCGAGCGAGGCCGGTAGATCTTCTTCAGCGGGCGCAATGTCCGTGGCGGCAGACAGTACTGGCGCCGTCAGCAGTGACCAGCAGACTGCGGCCGCCGCTGAGGACCAGCGGCCCACACCTACGTTGATGGACTTGTCGTGAAACAAGCTTCTGAACAGGAAGTGAGTAAGTGCGCGCATGGTCCCTCCGCTATGCGTCCTTGGCCGGCAGAGGAGGGGGATGGGAACGTCAGACCGACTGCTCGGCTGAGAGCACGCCCGTTGCTTCCAGCGCGTCGATTTCCTGTTCCGAAAGACCCAGGAGTTCGCCGAGCACCGCGCGATTGTCCTTCCCCCGCCGACCAGCGCCGGCAACGGGTCCTACCTTAGCCCCGCTGAAGCGAAATGGGGAGCGCGGCATGAGCACCCTCTGCTCATCGAAATCAATCTCCGTGAAGACACCACGGGCCCTCGCCCAGGGTTCGTCTTTGACTTCCCCCAGCGCTTTGACCGTGCCGAGAGGAATACGGGCGGTGGCGAGGGCGGCTTCGAAGGCGGCGACCGTTGGAAACTCGGCAGCCCAATGCTGCATGAGTTCCCGGATGGGCTCGTCCTGACCCTGGGTCGACGCATGATCCGTCCAGCCGCGGGCTTCCAGTTCCGCTTCGCGCCCGAGGGCGCGGGCAACCCCGAAGATCCAGGTGGTGGGGTTGCCGGGCACCTGCACCCAGGACCCGTCCGGGAACTCGAGGAGCGCTGCTTTGCCCGGCCGGAAAGGGCTGATTTCATCGCCGAAGCCACCGTTGCTTTCCACGGCCGTCCACTCGTTCACGGCGAGCATGGTCTCTGCCATGGAGACGTCGATGTGCTGTCCCTCGCCGGTCTGCAGACGATGGACAAGGGCCGCCAGGATGCCGGTGGCGGCCTGGGCGCCGACGGCAAAATCGGCGTGGGACACGGCTTCCGGCATGGGGTTGGTACCTCGTTCCCTGGCGTTCAGATCGAGCAGCCCGAGTTCCGCGTGAATCACCGGGGCGTAGGCTCTGCGTTGGGCGGCGGGCCCGTCCTGACCGTAGCCCGTGATCGAACAGTAGACGATGTCTGGCTTCACGGCGCGCACGGCCTCGAAACCGATGCCGAGGCGCTCGGCGACGCCGGGGCGATAGTTCTCGACGAGCACGTCGGCCTGCCGGCAGAGGTCGAGGACCAGCGTTTGTCCGGCTGCCTGACTGAGATCGATGGACAGGTGTTTCTTGCCGAGGTTCTGCTGTGCGTAGCCGAGCGCCACGCCGCCAGCCTTGGGCACGCCGCGACGCAGCAGGTCGCCTTCGGGCGGTTCTATCTTCAGGACTTCCGCACCGAGATCGGCCAGCGTGCGGGTGCAGGCGGGACCGGCGACAACCCGGGTGAGATCAATCACCCGCAGACCGTTCAGTAGCATGTCAATCCCCGACGGGGTCGAAAGTGGCCGCGGGATCGAGGGGCCAGAGCGGGTCCCGGCTCTTCTGCCGGGGAAAGACCTCGATGTGGTGAGTGGTCAGTCCCGGCGGATCGGCGGTGATGATGGTGGAAGCGAGGTCCTGAAAGCCTGCTCTGAAGTGATTGCTCGATTTCAGCGCCACGTATCGATAGCGGTTCACGTCCATACCCAGGGCGAGAAAAGGTTCCGGGTCGATGGTCTGAGAACGGCGACTGGCAACGATGACTTCAATGTCAGTCTCCTGGAGCTGCAGTCTTGCCAGCGGTCCGATGTTGAGCGGCATACCTTTGAACATCGCCTGGAGGGTGATGCGTCCGTCGTGCAGGGCCTTCACGTACGCCGTCGCCTGCAGCGGCTCGCCATGCAGGTCGTCCGTTCGACCACCGATCGCCACCCTCAGTTCTGCGCCGACGCCGGCCGCATGCGCTTCCCGGGCCGTGATTGGATCAACGATAAAGCCGAAACAGGCCGCCGGCAGCCGTGCCTCGACCATGGCGCGGAGCAGGTGGGTGCCATCACCCGGCGCGCCGCCTCCGCAGTTGTCCGAGGTCTCGTGAATGACCACGGGACCCTGATCTTCGGTCCAGGGGAATGCAACCGCCGCGGCGACGGCTTCCGGGGCGGACAGGCTTTCCGGGGCGAAAGCGTCCCGGTCCGCCCAGAGCCCGGCAGCCAGGGATCGGCCAAGCTGATCGGCAAGCGCCGGGTCGCCGTCAGTGGTCACCGCAACATAGCTGCCGACGT
The DNA here is from genome assembly GCA_965230005.1 of Pseudomonadales bacterium. GTDB lineage: Bacteria > Pseudomonadota > Gammaproteobacteria > Pseudomonadales > Azotimanducaceae > SZUA-309. Next base: position 1,151,770 of record OZ245934.1, on the reverse strand, counting down.
GGCCAACGTCCGTGTAGGGAAAGCCGTGGAACCAGCTGACGTCGATGACCCGGTCGTCTGCCTCGCCGGCAAGCATGGTCGCCAGCCGGTCCTGGCCGATGCCCTGGAAGGTGGTGGTGGTTGGCAGGAGCATGGGCGCCCTGGTGATGCGAACGACGGGCTCGATGCCTTCCCGGTGCATGCGCACGATGAGCGCGACGGCCTCCGCCGCCCGCTCGTGCATGTCGATGTGCGGGTAGTGATGACAGGCAAAGACGCCATTGAGGGCATCGGCCATGGTCTGCGTGACGTTGCCGTGGAGATCGAAGCTGGCCGTGATCGGCAGTTTCTCGCCAACCTGATCGCGCACGGCCCGAGCCAGATCGCCTTCGAGGTCGTCGATACCGTCGACCACACCGGCACCGTGGAGGCAGAGCACCATCCCGTCGAGGGGTCCGGCGGCAGCCAGTCCCTCGAGGATTTCCGTTTTGTAGTCCTGATACGTGTCGTAGTCGATGGTGCCCGAGGGTTGTGCACCGGCGAAGAAGATGGGCACCGGCTCCACGTCGGCCTCCAGGCAGGCCCGCACCGCGCCCCCCACGTCAGACTCCTGCGAAGCGGTGGCGAGGAGCTTTTCGCCGCGAAGTTCATAGAAGTCGCTCCGCTGGGTCGGAGTCGCACAGTAGGTGTTCGTCTCGTGGGAGATCCCTGCGATGGCGATGCGCATCAGTTTTTCTCCAGCGCCTCGATGATGTCCTCGAGGTGTTCAATCTGTCTTTCACGCCAACCGAGTTCCCGGTTGCGCGTCTCTTCTTCCGCGTCCGCGAGTTCGGCCACTTCCGCTTTGAGTTCGTCCCGCTTCCGGTACAGGCGTGTCAGACGGGCCGCGTACTCGGCTTTGTCGAACATGAGCTGTTCGGCATGGGAGTCGTCGCCGTCGTCCCCGGTGACGGGTCGCGCCGGTGGGCTGATGTGCCGACCGTCAGACAGCTGCCGCTGGTTCATGAAGCTGGGCGAGACGATTTCCACGCCGTCTTCGTGGAGAGCGTCGAGCATCTTGCCGCGGAGCTCCGTGCGCTTCGTCACCAGGTTGCTCACCTCTTCGAGAAAGCCATAAACGCGGTAACCCACACAGTGATCGTTCAGGCCCGTGATCTGCACGAAGGGATCCCCGAGACCCGCGTTCTCGGCAGCCTGTTTGAGCAGATCGCGCACCCGATGCCGGTCAACGTCGTAACCGAGCGACACGTCCGCGGAGATGAGCGTACCTGAACTGCGCACCACACGAACCGGCTGCGTCATGATGAACAGATTCGGCAAGGTGATCAGGTCCCGGTCTTCGCTCTGAATCTCCGTATGCAGAAGCCCTTTTTCCGTCACCCGGCCGAAATTCTCGCCCACTCGGATGAAATCGCCGGGGTGAAAACCGCCCACGGAGCGCAGCATGAAGCCGGCCATGGCGTTGCTGACGAAGGTCGTGGAGGACAGGGCGATGACGGCGGTGACGACCAGGCCGAAGAGACTGAGGAGCTGCCCCGTGGTCGCCTGTTCCAGAGGCAGAGCCAGGACCAGGGCGACGTTGGCAATCAGGATGATGGCAACGGTGACGAGCTGACGGACCACCCGGGTCGCGGGTTCGTTGGGAATTGCCCGGCGGGCGCTCCAGAGCACGAGGAGCGCAACAAACACCGTGCCGGCCACTGGAAGCAGCCATTCCGTCAGGAGGTCGAGCCAGTTCATGGGCCCGGATTGTACATGGCCGTGCCGCCCGGGGTCCGAGGGGCACGCCGCCCGGACCCGCCCCCTTGGCGCCCGGTGCGGTCCTGCCCGGCCGGCCCCGGAGTTCCTGGGTCTGTTGCCCGCGGATCCGTGCAGAAATGGGACCATGCTGGCGGGCCACGGAAAAATGGCGTAGAACTCGGAGTTGGCATTTTGGAGAGAGCGCCATGAGTGAAGCGGTACTGGAGAACGCCGAGTTTCCGGATCCTTACGAGATTCCCCTCGAAGACATCAACATGGCCCAGGGCGCACTGTTTCAACAGCAGCTGCACTGGCGGTACTTCGAGCGGCTGCGGACAGAAGATCCCGTGCACTACTGCCGGGAGAGCGAGGTGGGTCCTTTCTGGTCCGTCACCCGCTTCAACGACATCTTCGAAGTCGACAACGATCACGAGACCTTTTCTTCCGAGGGCGGTATCACCCTCGGACCGCCCATCAACATGAAGCCGGAAGCGCAGATGCGCACGCCGATGTTCATTGCCATGGATCCGCCCGTCCACGACGAGCAGCGGGCGACGGTGGCCCCGGTGGTTGCGCCGCGCAATCTTGCCGCTCTGGAGAGCACGATCCGGGAGCGGGCAGGGCGCATCCTCGATGAGCTGCCGCGAGGAGAAACCTTCAACTGGGTCGATCGCGTGTCCGTGGAACTGACCACGCAGATGCTTGCGACACTCTTTGATTTTCCCTTCGAAGAACGGCGCAAGCTCACCTACTGGTCCGACGTCGCCACTTCTGCTCCGGGCGTCATGGTCGACAGCGTCGAAGAGCGGCGGGCCATTCTCCTCGAGTGTCTGGAAACCTTCACGGGCCTCTGGCAGGAGCGTGCCAAGGCGCCGCAGAAGACGGATCTCATCTCCATGCTCGTACATGGCGAGAACACGAAAGACATGCTGTCCCGCCCCATGGAGTTTCTCGGGAATCTGATCCTGCTCATCGTCGGTGGCAACGACACCACGCGCAACTCCATCAGCGGCGGCGTTCTGGCACTGAATCAGCACCCGGCCGAATACGACAAACTGCGCCGGGATCCGTCCCTGATCCCGAACATGGTTTCCGAGATCATCCGCTGGCAGACGCCGCTGGCGCACATGCGCAGAACGGCAACAAAGGACACCACGCTTGGCGGCAAACAGATCCGCGCAGGTGACAAAGTGATCATGTGGTACATCTCCGGCAATCGGGACGAATCGGTGATCGAACGAGCCAACGAGTTTCTCATCGACCGGCCGCAGGCCAGGCATCATCTGTCCTTCGGCTTCGGCATTCACCGGTGTATGGGCAATCGTCTCGCGGAAATGCAGCTGCGCATCGTCTGGGAAGAAATTCTGAAGCGCTTCGAGTTCGTGGAAGTCGTTGGCGAACCGAAGCGCAGTCTGTCTGCCTTCGTGCACGGTTTCTCAGAACTGCCCGTGCGCGTGCATGAGAAGTCGTAGCCGCAAGCGTTAAGTTGCGGCGGCAGCTCGACAGTCAGACGACCCCTTCGGCGCGAAGCGTATCGATGCGCTCGTCGCTGTAGCCGAGATCGCGGAGAATGCTGGCCGTCTGAGCGCCGTGGGCGGGTGCCTGAAAGTCGATGACCGCGGGCTCCTGAGAGAACTTCAGGGGCGTTCCCAGATGCTCCTTCCCTTCGGCGTCGACCACACACATCTCCCGATGCCGCGTCTGCGGCAGATCCAGGCCCTGGCGCAGATCGTTCACGGGCGCGGCGCAGACGTCGAGTGCTCCGAGGAACTCGGTCCATTCATCGCGGCTGCGGCGCTTGAAGGTTTCGGTGAGAAAGGTGACGACGGGCAGCTGTCCCTCGCCCGGAGGTAACTCGCAGAGCGGAATCAGGTCCGGCCGGCCCAGAGCGGTCAGGAGGTTCCGGGCGAATTTCATCTCGGAGCCGCCGAGAGTGATGTGGCCGCCGTCGGCGGTTTCGTAGATTCGATAGAGCGCGTTCCCGCCCCAGATTCTTTCTGAGCGCGGCTCCGGAGGACGTTTGTCGGCGAACACGGCGCCCATGCTGTTCGGCATGCAGGCGAGGATCGAATCCATCATGGCCACGTCCAGGTAGTCGCCTTCCCCCGTGTCGCGGCGGCGCAGCAGCGCCATGAGAATGCCGGAGAGGGTGAGCGTTGCGGCCAGCATGTCGCCGGCAGGCATAGCCGGCATCACGGGCTTGCCGGCGTCATCGACGTTGTTCGAAAGCAGGCCGCACATGGCTTCAACGGCCAGGTCGTGGGCCGGATCGGCAACGAGGGGACCGGACTGCCCATAGGCCGAAATCGAGGCATAAACGATGTCCGGCCTGACGCTGCACACGGCGTCGTAGTCCACCCCGAGGCGTTTGACCACACCCGGGCGGAAGGACTCGATGATCACGTCCGCCTGCCGCGCCAGCGCCATGAATATCTCCAGACCCTCCGGCGCTTTCAGGTTCAGAGACAGGCTTTCCTTACCGCGATGGGTGCAGGCGAAATACACCGTCTCGCCGCCCCGGCGCTGGCCGATATGGCGATTCGGCTCCCCTTCGCCGAGGCTCTCGATCTTGATGACCCGTGCGCCATGGTCGCTCATGAGCTGCGATACGGTTGGTCCCGGCAGGAACAGCGAAAGGTCCAGACAGGTGATGCCGTCGAGCTTCATGGGTCTATCCAGCTGATTGTCATGCTGGGTAATATAAGCTGCTTGTCAGACACGATCGAACGACAAGCGTTTACGCATCCGCTGTCGCACTTGGGGAGTTTATGAAACGCACGGCTTTACTGATCATCGCCATCTTCCTGCCCTTCGGGGCCGTTGCCATGGAAACGGACTACGAAGCGCCGCGGGGGCCTGGCGGTGTGCATCCGGATCTGAACGGCATCTGGCAGGCCATGAACGAGGCCAACTACGATCTCGAACTGCATATGGCGCGCTCGGCGATGCAGGAGCGTCCGGGGCCGCACGGGCCAGTACCGGCCAAGAACGTGCTCGCCATGGGGGCCGTTGGCTCCGTACCGCCAGGCATGGGGGTCATCAAGGACGGCGGCAAGATTCCCTACAAGCCAGAGGCACTGGAGAAGAAGCAGGCCAACCAGGCCAACTGGGCCGAACTCGATCCGGAAGTGAAGTGTTATATGCCTGGGGTGCCGCGTGCCACCTACATGCCGCAGCCTTTCCAGATTTTTCAGGGTGAAGATTCCGTGTTCATCGCCTACCAGTGGGCAGGCGCCGTGCGTGACATCTACATGGAAGATCCAGGGTCGCCGCAGGTCGACTCCTGGATGGGGCAGTCTGTCGGCCGCTGGGAGGGCGATACGCTCGTCGTTGAAGCCAACGGATTTCACGGCCAGGCCTGGCTGGATCGAGCCGGCAATCACACGAGCTGGAAGCTGAAGGTCACGGAACGCTACACGCCGATCAGCCCCTTTCATCTCTGGTACGAGGCAACGATCGAAGATCCGGAAACCTTCACGGAACCCTGGACCATCGAAATGCCCCTTTACCGGCGCATGGAACCGAACGCGCAGCTCATGGACTTCAAGTGCGTCGAATTCGTGGAAGAACTGCTCTACGGTGAGTATCGGCGCAACCCGCTCGATTGACGGGGCGCCGGCAGGGGAACTGTCAGGCACTGAACGCGCAGCAAAGGGGAGCAAGGCGATGAGTCAGAGACACGGGCACAGCACGTTGAGGGCAGCGTCACCGGACAGGAGGAGCGACTCCCGGGGTCACCGGAACAGGGCAGTTGCGTTGTTCCTTATTGGTATTGGTGGCATCACCCTCACCGCACACGCCAACGAGGACCTTCCGCGAACGGTCGATGGCCATCCGGATCTCTCCGGCACCTACGATATCGCGACCATCACGCCGCTGCAGCGTCCGGAGGAGTTTGGTGAGAACCTCATCCTGACTCCGGAACTGGCCCGTAAGGCGGAGGCGAGCGTTGCCGCGTTGAAAGCGGCCGACAATGAGGACAGCGATCCGAATCGCGGCGCCCCGCCCGCCGGTGGAGATGGATCCCCGGGCGCGGCCGGCAATGTCGGTGGCTACAACACCTTCTGGATCGACAATGGGGAGAGTGCGATACAGATCGACGGTGAGTACCGGACGTCAATCATCACTCATCCTGCAAACGGTCGGCGTCCAGCCATGACCGCCGAGGGCCAGGCCCGCGCTCAGGCGCGGCGCGCTTTCTTCCGGCCCAACAAGGGCGAGGCCTGGTGGCTCGAGCTCGACGGCCCCGGTCCTTATGACGATCCCGAGAGCCGCACGCTCTCGGACCGCTGCCTGCTCGGCTTCGGCTCCACCGGTGGACCGCCCATGCTGCCGGTGCTCTACAACAATCTGAAACGCATCGTGCAGACGCCCGATCACGTCATGATTCTCGTTGAAATGGTGCACGACGCACGCATCATCCGCCTGAACAGCGAACACGCGGATCCCTCGGTACGGAAGTGGCTCGGAGACTCCATCGGCTGGTGGGAAGAGGACACGCTCGTGGTCGAGACGACGAACTTCACCGACCGACCGGCCCTGTCGCTGGCGACCCGCGATCTCAAGGTCGTCGAGCGCTTCCGCCGAATCGACGCAGATACGCTCCTCTACAGCTTTGAGGTCAGCGACCCGAATGTCTGGACCGAACCCTGGGGAGGCGAGTACCCCTGGCCCGCCACGGACAGTCGGGTTTATGAATACGCCTGTCACGAAGGCAATTACGCCATGGAAGGCATCCTCAAAGGTGCCCGGATCCTAGAGGCTGAAGCTCAGGGGCTCGAGGTCCCCGGCGGTTTCTGAGCCTTTGCGGGCCGCCACCGATGAACCTAGAATCGCAACAAGTAACGAACTGAGAGGCCTACATGCTCAAGCAGTACATTCTCCGAACCGTGGGGATGGTCGCCGCCGGCGCCGTGCTTGCGGGTTCTGGTCCCGCGCTCGCGCACCATGCCTTCGGCGCCGAGTTCGATCCGAACCGTCCGCTGGTGCTGCGTGGTCCTGTCGTCCGGGTGGAATGGGTGAATCCACACACCTGGATCCACATGGAAGTCACCAACGAAGATGGCTCCAAGGACGTCTGGATGGTCGAGGGCGGTACGCCCAACACCCTCCTGCGCCGTGGCCTGACGCGTAACACGCTGACGCCGGGTACGGAGATCATTGTCGACGGCTACCAGAGTAAGGACCGCTCGAAGCGGGCCAACGGCCGGGACGTTACCTTCACCGATGGCCGTAAGATCTTCATGGGCTCCTCGGGCACCGGCGCCCCGCGCGACGGACGCGACCCCACGGAGCAGTAAACGCCTGCAGTCGGCGCCGGTTTCCGCGCCGGCGCTGCTGCGGACGCAGTCCTTACCGAGTGCTCAGCGGCCGGGGTCGGTGGCGTTCTCTCGCACTCTTGCTTTGCGATCGTCCGGCTCCCGCGCGCTCGCGGTTTCCCGACGGAGCCGATGCAGACTGCTCTGCACATCGGCGCGCACCAGAGACTCGTTGTCCGGTCGCGGACGCGGGGTCAGATCAACCCGGGGATTGCCCAGGGCGTCGTTCGTCGGCCGCGCCTGTAGCCGATTGGAGCCGATCGCGGCGTCGTTGCTCCGGGAGAGATCTTTGAGACTCGACTCGACGATTCGCGAACGGTTGTCTACTTCGGCGGCCAGCAGAGCGGTGCCGGGCATGGCCAGCAGAGCCATGAGGGCGGGCACGATGATCAGACGCCGGCGCTGAACTGCGAAAGAAGTAGCCATGGGCCGGATGGTCTGCCGCAACCGCTTTCTGGTCAAGGTGCTTTCGTGGGCCCGTCTGACAACCAACCTTGCGTCTCGTGCTGCTGATGCTTAAGCGCGGCCGGAAGGCCGTCACCAGGCGCTGACCGGCCATCTGACAGGAGCGCACGGGAGTGGCAAGATGGCGCTTCGAATGGCTGGTTCAGGGGAGCCATCATGGCCGAAGCACATTCAGAACAATTGATTCCTGCTGACTGGTCCATCCACCGCCTGTCGCCGGCCCTCGGCGCAGAAGTGCGTGGTGTGGACCTCAAGGACCAGACCCCGGCAGTGATCGAGGGCCTGAAAGCCCTGCTGCGCGAGCACCTCGTGCTGTTTTTTCCGGAGCAGACTCTGTCTGTGGATGAGCATGTTGCCCTTGGTCGCTGTTTCGGCGAGCTCGAAGGTCACCCGCATCTGAAGAACCCATACACGCCCCACACGGAGCTTTTCGAGCTGGCGGCTACCCATGGCGGCGTAGCGGACGAGTGGCACACGGACATCACCTTCCGCGATGAACCCGCCCTCATGTCCATCCTGCACATGGTGCGCTGCCCGGAGACCGGCGGCGACACCATGTGGTCGAGCCTCTATCGGGCCTACGAAGAACTCTCCGCGCCCATGCAGGAACTCTGCGAAGGCCTGACGGCGCTGCACGATGCCCTGCCGCACAATCGGCCGGAGCAGATGGCCATTCATCCGGTGGTGCGTGTGCACCCGGAGACCGGCCGTAAGGCGCTCTATGTGAACGAGCACTTCACCCGCCGGATCGTCGAAATGAACGCGGAAGAGAGCGACGCGCTCCTCAGGCATCTCACCCGCTGGGTCACGAACCCGCGTTTCACGGTCCGCTACCGCTGGGCCGAAGATACCTACGCCATGTGGGACAACCGCTGCACGCAGCACTTCGTGCTGAACGATTTTGAAGGGGAACGCGTGATCCAGCGGGTCACCATCATGGGTGACAAGCCCGAGGGCGGCGAGCCGCGCTGGCAGCCGTTCGTGCGCCCCGGGCGTCTGTCAGCGACCTCCCGCCACGACCGGCAGCTTTTTCAGTTTCTGAAGGCCCGGGACGCCGACAGCGCAGCCTGATCCGCCTGCGTCGCCGGTCGCTTCAGCCAGCGCGGTGACTCAGCCGTCGAGCCACTCGTTCAGCAGATGGTGGAAGTGCCGGAGTTTGGTCTCCTGATAGCGGGCAAACTGCACTTCCTCATACTGCGCAGCCTCCAGGCCCGCCTGCACCTGCGGCAGGTTGAAGGTGTCCTGGGTGAACACCTTGGCGAGCAGCCCCAGCTCCGCCGCTTCCGTCCAGGGCGTTTCTTCGTCCAGCAGCTTCAACGGAGCCGGTTCCGGTCGTTCACCGGCGAAGGGGCTCAGGTAGTAGCACTCCATCAGGCAGCGATCGACGCGATTGTTCCAGGGCCGGAAGCGGTAGACGATCCGGTTGTAGCCGCCCCAGGGATGGAAGTTCGGAAACAGCGTGTAGTAGATGCTGTCGGAAACGGACGCATCTGAAATGGTCACGTCCTCGCCGAGGATCGGCTGCAGGCCCGCACGGGCACCGGCGGCCATCATGGCTCGCGCGGTCATGCCTTCCGGCACCTCCGGATTCGGCGGATCGTCCACATGGCGCATGGTCACGGAGTCGAAGAGCTCCTGCTCCGTGGGCTGACGCTTCAGGTGCGGACTTGGGGTGCCGTTCGGAGTAATCGCGCGGGAGAAGTTGCCCCAGGCGTCGTACTGCGAGTTTTCGTCGCCGATGCCGCCGAGGATCTGCGGATGCGTGGTGATGACGTGGAAGGCCTCCATGAAAGCCTCCTGCACCAGCTTCCAGTTGGCTTTCATGATTTTGCCGACGTGGGCTTCCACGTAGCGGGACTCCGGCGCCCAGCCTTCGAAGTGGGCGGGTAGATCGCCCATGAAGTCCGCCAGGGGCTCGGCCTCCATGTCCATATTGATGAACACCCAGCCCCCCCAGCTTTCGGCGCGGACGGGCGTGAGGTCGAAGTTGCTCTGATCGATGTGCGGGAAGTCCCACTCGGAGGTCACCGAGCGCAGGGAACCGTCGATGTTCCAGCTGAAGCCGTGGAACGGGCAGATGAAGCTCGCGGCGTGGCCGGTTTCGAAATCGCAGAGCTTGCGGCCGCGATGGCGGCAGACGTTGTGGTGCGCGCGGATGCCGTCGTGGGCCCGGACAACGATGATCGAGTAGTGGCCGATCTCGTAGAGGTAGTAGTCACCGATCTCCGGGATCTCTTCCTCGCGGCAGGCCATCTGCCAGACGCGGGGCCAGAGTTCCTGCATCTCCCGGTCGTAAAACGCCTGGGACGTGTAGCGGCTGACGGGCACGCTGGTGACCGGTACGTCGAGAATCCCCTCGAGAGTGAGAGGCGCTTCTGGTGGTACCACGTCTCCGGCGATCAGTTCCTGGTAGCTGATACCCGCAGAGCGGGCACTGAGATCCTCTGCTCTAGTGGCCATTCGTCGTCTCCTCCGTGACCGTTGATTGCTGGCGCATCGGCGCCCGCAGCGATGTGTGTTGGCTCGAGTGTTGCTCCGGCGACTGCGCTCTGGTCAGCGATTCCTGCGGACGGCGGCCCCGTCCGGCAGCTGTGGCCCTGCCAGCCAGAGCAGCATATGCGGGTCGGCCTGACGCAGATCGCCGGAGCGATACTGGCCGTTCCAGGCGAAAACACCGCTCAGGCCGTTGTTTTCGACATCGACCAGGCCGTCTTCCCGCAATGTGTAGCTGGCTCCCGAGACCGGGTGCTTGAGCACCGCCATGGCTCTCCCCCTGAAACCGTCAACGTTGACGGTATTTTACGGGGGCGGGGTCGCTGCCGACAAGACTCTGCGTGAATCCCCCGAAGCACGGGATCCTGCCCGGTCCGACGACCTGCGGGATTCCCCTATTGGTGGCGTCCCGCGCGGGTGCTTATGGTCCTAGCCGTCGCCCCCGGCTGCTGCGGCGCCAGGGGCGGGAAACCGCGTCTCGCAATCGGGTCACATCCGGCTACAATCCGCGGTTCGATTTTGCGGTCAGGCACGCTATCTTGGCCGCTTTCTGACAACACGACTCTCACAGAGAGAGAACGCAGAGAACAACAAGCGTAAGCAAATCGGGAGCAACAATGGCGAAGATCACCTTCATTACCCACGACGGGCAGGAACACGTAGTCGACGGAGAAAACGGCAACTCGGTCATGAATGCCGCCATCGACAATCTGGTGCCCGGCATCGATGCGGACTGCGGTGGCGAATGCTCCTGTGCAACCTGCCACGTGGTCGTCGCCGACGGCTGGTGGGACAAGGTGGGTGGCCCGAGCGATCGGGAGGAATCCATGCTCGACCTGAACCCGGAACGGGAACCGCACTCGCGGCTGTCCTGCCAGATTCCGGTCACGGACGAGCTCGACGGGCTGGTGGTGAACGTCCCTGAGTTCCAGATGTAAGCACCGGCTCCGATCAGGACAGCACGCTTAAGGAGGAAGGATGAGCGAAGCTATCGATCTCACGGCCCCGGCGGACCGCCTGGCGCTCGCCAGGGAAGATGCCTACAGCACGCCCCTCGAGAAGCTCAACGTCGCAAACGCCGAGCTTTTCGAGCAGGACATCATCTGGCCCTACTTCGAGCGGCTGCGCGCGGAAGCGCCAGTGCACTACTGCGAGGAGAGCGAGTTCGGCCCTTACTGGTCCGTGTCGAGCTACGACCTCATCAAAGAAGTGGACATGAACCACGAGGTCTTCTCCTCGGAACCAACGATCGTCATCGACGATCCCGACGAAGACTTCGAACTGCCCATGTTCATCGCCATGGATCCACCGAAGCACGACGAGCAGCGAAAGGTGGTCTCGCCGGTTGTCGGGCCTAGGAACCTGGCCGCCCTGGAACCGATCATCCGCGAGCGTGTCTCGAAGATTCTCGATGACCTGCCGGTCGGAGAAACCTTTGACTGGGTCGATCGGGTGTCCATTGAGCTCACCACGCAGATGCTGGCCACGCTCTTCGATTTTCCCTGGGAAGAACGGCGCAAACTGACGCGCTGGTCCGACGTCACCACCGCGAACGAAGAATCGGGCATCGTCGATTCCGAGGAGCAGCGTCGTGCCGAGATGCTCGAGTGCCTCGAGTTCTTCACGGGCCTCTGGCACGAGCGGGCCAAGGGGGAGCCGGGCAATGACCTGATCTCCATGCTGGCTCACGGAGAAGCGACGAAAGATCTTGTCGATCGCCCCATGGAATACCTGGGTAACCTGGTGCTGCTCATCGTCGGTGGCAACGACACGACGCGGAACTCGTTTTCCGGCGGTGTGCTGGCCCTGAACCAGTTCCCACAGGAATTCGATAAGCTCCGCGCCAATCCGGGACTGATCCCGAACATGGTGTCGGAGATCATCCGCTGGCAGACGCCGCTCGCGCACATGCGCCGCACGGCCACGGTAGATACGGTGCTTGGCGGTCAGCACATCAAGGCCGGCGACAAGGTCGTCATGTGGTACGTCTCCGGGAACCGGGACCAGAGCGTCTTCGAAGACGCCGACCGGTTCATCATCGACCGGGAAAACGCGCGCAAGCACATCGCCTTCGGCTTTGGTCTGCACCGCTGCATGGGAAACCGGGTAGCGGAGATGCAGCTGCGCATTGCCTGGGATGAAATTCTCAGGCGTTTCTCCAACGTCGAAGTGGTCGGCGACCCTGTTCGGGTCCGTTCCGGTTTCGTGAAAGGCTATCTGGAACTGCCCGTCCGGCTGACGGCCGCCTGATTCGCACTCATTGACCGTCGCGGGCCGCGAGCGCGGTCCCGCGACTGGGCTCATCCTGACGATCGGATGAGCCCGCAGAATTCAGTTTCCAATCGAGAGGACACAATGGAAAACACCAGCAAGTTCTACATCAACGGCGAGTGGGTGGAGCCTAACGGCACCGGCACCCTGGACGTCATCAACCCGGCGACCGAGGAGCCGATTGCCACGATTGCCATGGGCAACGAAGCCGACGTGAACGCGGCGGTAGCAGCGGCGAAAGCGGCCTTCGAAACCTTTTCGCAGACCACCGTCGAGGAACGTGCAGCGCTGCTCGGCAAGATCATCGAAGCCTACAAGGCGCGCATGGGTGACATCGCCAGCACCGTTTCGCAGGAAATGGGTGCGCCCATCGGTCTGGCGACGGCCGCTCAGGCTCCCGCTGGTCTCGGTCATCTGATGTATTCCCTGAACGCCCTGCAGAACTTTCCCTGGGAAGAAGATGCGGGCACGGCGAAGATCGTTCGCGAGCCGATTGGCGTGTGCGGACTGATCACGCCCTGGAACTGGCCCCTCAATCAGATCGCCGCGAAGGTCGGTCCGGCGATTGCCGCGGGCTGCACCATGGTGCTCAAGCCGTCGGAAATTGCGCCGCTGAACGCCATCATCTTTGCGGAAGTCATGCATGAAGCGGGCGTGCCTGCCGGTGTGTTCAACCTCGTCAACGGCGACGGTCCGAACGTGGGCGTTGCCATGTCGGCGCACCCGGACATCGACATGATGTCCTTTACGGGTTCCACGCGGGCGGGCATCTCCGTTGCCCAGGAGTCGGCGAAAACCGTCAAGCGCGTCGCTCAGGAACTGGGTGGCAAGTCCCCGAACCTGATTCTCGATGACGCCACCTTCCCGGAAGTCATCGCCCGCGACACCTTTGGTGTCTGCATGAACACGGGCCAGTCCTGTAACGCGCCGACCCGTATGCTCGTTCCCGCGAGCCGAATGGAAGAGGCGGCGGCCATTGCCAAGGCGACAGCTGAGCAGATCAAAGTCGGCGATCCTACCGATGAAGGCACGCAGATCGGTCCGCTGGTCTCCGAGACCCAGTTCGACAAGGTCCAGGCCCTCATCCAGAAGGGCATCGACGAAGGCGCCAAACTCGAAACCGGCGGCACGGGGCGGCCCGATGGACTCAATCGCGGCTACTTCGTGAAGCCGACAATTTTCTCCGAGGTCAGCAACGATATGAGCATTGCTCAGGAAGAGATCTTCGGACCGGTACTGTCGCTGATTCCCTATGCCGACGAAGAAGAGGCTGTCGAGATTGCCAACGACACGGTGTACGGCCTGGCCGCCTACGTATCGAGTGGTGACCTCGAGCACGCCGCCGACGTTGGCCGGAAGATCCGCGCCGGTAACGTGCACCTGAACGGCGCTGGCGTCGATCCGGGTGCCCCCTTCGGCGGCTACAAGCAGTCGGGTAACGGCCGTGAGTTCAGCAAGTGGGGCCTCGAGGAGTTCCTCGAGACCAAGGCGCTGCTCGGCTACAACGCCGCCGGCTGATTCTACCTGGCGGGTAGCCTGGCAAGGCTCTGCATTCTCAGGGGTGCAGAGCCTTTTTCTTTTCCGACCCTGCAAGTTCAGCCGAGGTAGAAAGCGGTCCATAGACGGCGGCGAGACGAGAGCGTCCGGTGCAGCGCAGCAGGACGAAACGCTGCCAGGTCTTCAGGAGCGGTTCCGCGAGGTGCCGGCAGCCTTCCCTGGTGGCACGCCTTTGCATCGAGTTCCGGCTTTTCATGGTCTTCTTTCTGCCCCTCTCTCCGCGCCTGGCATGGTGCCACTCTAGCTGACGCTTCCTGACAGCTGTCTGTCAGTAGTCCCCGAGAATAGGCCGTTCAGCAGCTCCTCTACTGACAACGGGTTGTCAGTAGTCGGGGCCGGATCGGTAAAGGTGGTGCTATGCTGCCGTCACCTGTTGACGACCGGAGGTGCCATGCGGCCCGCCGACCGACTCTTTCAGATCGTCCTCATGCTCGGCCGCGGTCGGGTGGTCACGGCACGCACGCTCGCCGAGCGCCTGGAAGTCTCCGAGCGCACCATCTACCGCGACATCAACGACCTCGTGGCAACGGGTGTGCCGATCGAAGGGGAGGCCGGTGTCGGCTATGTGCTGCGCCGGGGCTATCAGGTGCCGCCGCTCATGTTCAACGAGGAGGAGTTGCAGGCCCTCGTCTTCGGCGCCGATGTTGCGCGCAGCTGGGGGGACGCGGAAATGGCCCGGGCTGCGGACAGCATTCTTGCCAAGGTTGATGCGGTCCTGCCAGAGAAGCTGCGACCGGCCCTGGACTCTCACCGGCTGGTGGTACCGGATCGCAACATGTCCGAGGAGACGACGGAGATGCTCGGCCAGGTGCGCGATGGCATCAATCGACGGGTGCGGATCTTTCTCGACTACCGGGACGTCAGCGATCAGAGCACCGAGCGTATCGTCTGGCCGCTGACACTCCTGTACTGGGGCAAAACCTGGACCCTCGGGGCCTGGTGCGAGCTGCGGCAGGCGTTTCGCAGTTTTCGCATCGACCGGATCTGCGCGCTCAATGTGCTCAACACGTCGTACCCCGACGAACCCGGCAAGCGCCTCGAGGACTACTTCGCGAATGCCGGTCGCGATCGCGACTACGGGGACTGGCAACCTGGACAGGGTGCGCCACCACGCCGGACCGGGACCGGGAGCTAGAGCTAGAAGTTGATCGCTCGCTGCGGTAGCGCCCGCCAGCCAGATGCTCGTCGTCAGGCGGCGCGTCGCTCCTAGGCGACGCGGACGTCGTCGGTCTGGTCGCGGATGAACAGCGGCTCCACCCCCAGGGCTTCCTGATCGGCCTGCATGACGTCGTCGGCAGGAATGCCGGTGACGGCAGCCGCAGCGTCGAAAACCGCTGGTAGCAGGGTGGCGTCGCTCGTCGTGTTGAAAAAGAGTCCCGGCCGGCCGAGAACGTAGGCGACTGCCCGGGCGATGGCGTCGGGCTCGCGGATCGGCATGTACCAGGAAAAGCGCTTTTCCTCGTCGTCGTCGGTCCAGCGCCGGCGGGCGATGCCCTTGATCGTCTGAACAGCTACCTCTGCGTCGGTGCAGTAGGCGAGCAGCGCTTCAAGGTCCTCGAGATAAGTCGGGTTCTGGCGCATGGAAAAGTTGTAAGGCACGAGCACCGAGTCGAAGGGATAGTGCTTGAGGCTCTTCAGGTGCATTTCCGGTGCGTAGGTGCCGTGGCCCGTGACACCGATAAAGCGCACGAGGCCCTCCTCCTTGGCCCGCACAAGGGCTGCCAGGGCGCCGTCGTCTGCCATGGCCGTCTCCCAACCGGGCTTGTCCGTCAGGTTGTGCAGCTGAATCAGGTCCACGGATGCCACACCCATCCGCTCGAGGGACTCCTCGAGCTGGCGCCGTGCGCCACTGCCCGAGCGTTCGCCGGTTTTTGTTGCGAGGAAGACGTCGTCACGGTGATCGCTCAAGAAAGGCGCCAAGCGGACCTCGGCCTCACCGTAGCTCCTGGCCACGTCGAAATGATTGATACCCCGATCCCGGACCATGGCAATGACGTCGTCTGCTTTCTCCTGGCGCATGCCGCCGATGGCCGCGGCACCGAAGATCACGCGGGAAGAGTGGTGGCCGGTACGGCCGAAGGGCAGGGTATCCATGACGGTGGCTTCCTTGTCTGGCAGCTGCAATGGCTTCGAGCCTACCTTGGTCGGCCCGGCGTTTCACCTTAGACTGCGGCGTTTGCCGTTCAGGGGAGGGGAATGCGCCATGACGCAGGAGAGAGATGCCGCCATCGTCGGCATTCATGAGTATCCATCGCGGGACGTGGAAGGCCGGTTGAGTCCGCTGCAGATCAAGGCAGAAAGTGCCGCGGCAGCGCTCCGGGACGCGGGCCTCGACTGGTCTGACGTGGACGCCATCTACGATGCCGGAGAAGGCGGCGGTATGGGCGGTTTGACCATCGCCGAGTACTTCGGCCTCAAGCCCTCGGTCATCGATACCACCAACGTCGGCGGCAGTTCCTACGAATATCATGCCGCTCACGCAAAGCGGGATATTGCAGCCGGCAAGGCGAAGGTCGCCCTGCTGACCTATGGCTCCACGGCCCACAGCAACATGCAGCGCATTGGTGCCGGGGGGCGCGGTGGCAGCATCCATCCCGCGGACAACATGGAAGTTTTTACGGGGATGACGCTCATTGCCAACTACGCCATGGTGGCCCGGCGCCACATGCACGAGTACGGCACGACTTCCGAGCAGCTAGCGGAAATTTCTGTGGCTACCCGCGCTCATGCCATGCGCAATCCCGAGGCCGTGAAGGCCATGGAAGATCTCGAGTTTCTCGACATCCGTGAAACGACCATTGCCGACGTGGTGGGTTCCCGGATGGTCGCAGACCCGCTGCACCTCCTCGAATGCTGCATGATTTCCGACGGTGGTGGCGCGGTGATCATCGCGGCACCGGAGGTGGCCCGGAACTGCGCGAAACCGCCGGTGTGGATTCTTGGGGCAGGTGAAGCGACCAAGTACCCGGAGAATGGCGGAGACATTACGGTCAGCGCGGCGGCGCAATCAGCCCCTGTGGCCTTTGCGGAAGCGGGCGTCAGTCCCGGGGAGATCGACATCGCCATGATCTACGACTCCTTCAGCATCACGGTGCTGACGCTGCTGGAAGACCTCGGCTTCTGCGCAAAAGGCGAGGGGGGTGCCTGGGTAGAAGGAGGACGGCTGCGGTTCGACAATGCTGACGGTCCCGCCCTGAACACCGACGGCGGCGGCCTGTCGTCCAATCACCCGGGCATGCGGGGGATTTTCCTGCTCATCGAGGCCGCACGGCAGCTGCGCGGCGAATCGACCTCGCAGGTCGCTGACGCGCGCCTTGCGGTTGCCCATGGCAATGGCGGCATGCTCGGCTCGAGACACTGCGCCGGTACCATCATTCTGGGGAGGGACTGAACATGAGTGAGTCGAAAACGCCACGTCGGCCCCTGCCGCGACTGGATGAACACGACACGGGCGAGTTCTGGCGAAAAACCAGGGACAAGGTGCTCGGCTACCAGCGCTGCGACGACTGTGGGGCCGTCAACTTCTATCCACGCCGGCATTGCACAGCCTGCCTGAGCGCTAACCTCACCTGGCTGGCAGCCTCCGGCAACGGCACGATCTATACCTTCAGCATCGTTCGCCAGAGTTACCATCCCTTCTTCCGGGGGCTCGTTCCCTACGCGGTGGCCTGGATCGATCTCGACGAAGGACCGCGGATTCTGTCGAACATTACCGGCATCGATGACCCGGGGACGCTGACCGTGGGCCAACGGGTGACCGTTGACTGGGAAGAGCACGAGGAGTTGTCGATACCGCTGTTCCGGCCTGTCTGAGCGGCCCGGCCGCGGGTGGTCTGGAAGCCGACCGTCCGCTGCAGGGGGTCACTTTTCGAGCAGCGCCTTGCGGATCTTCTCCAGCCGTCTGCGGTTGGCGCCGAAGTCGCCGATGCCCACGCGGGAAGCGGAGCGCATGGCGATCACTCCCGCGGCAGGGCGCAACTCGAAAGTGACGTCGTCGACGAAGCGGAACACGGCGGTGCGGGCTTCGGCCATCAGGAAGCGGTCGCTGTGTTCGATGATGCGGAAGGCCGGGTCGCTTTCCAGCAGCTCGACGAGTGCCGCCCAGAGCGCTTGAGGATCGCCGTCGATCACCAGCGGTTCGATGCCGTGGAGACCGCCGCCTGCATCGCTGCTCACACAGTTCGGCGTGGCCGGGCAGGCCGCGATGCTGGCCTCAGTGGACAGGTCGGCCGGTGTTTCCCGATTGGACGTGCAGGCCGTAAAACACAGCGGAGCGGCGCTGGCGATGACGATGCAGAGCGCGCGTCGTGCCTTCACTGGGGCCATGGATAGTCGCTGGTCGGCATGAAGGGCACGTCGGTGTCTTCCGGTTTGGCGCCGGCTGCCGTCAGCATGGCATGGACCTGGCCGCGGTGGTGAGTACCGTGATTGAAAAGCTGGACCACGAGCGCCCAGCGTGGGCGGCGCACCTCGGCCTGAATGGCGCCGGAAAACCAGCTGAGTTCACCATCGAGTGCTGCTTCCCGCACGGACTCGGCCCAGGTCAGCATGCGCGCGTCAGTCTCTCGCCGGGCGTCGGTGAGGTCCTGCCAGGCTTCGATCTGGTGCGTCGATCCTGGGATATCCGGCGATACGGGGGGCGGCGTTCCGGCGAGTCGGTGCAGCCAGAGCTGGTCGCCCCAGAGCAGGTGGTTCAGCGTGGCGTGAATCGAGCCGAAGAAGGCGCCGCGGTCCTTGCGCCGGGCATCGTCACTCAAGCCGTTCGCAGCCCTGTAGACACTGCGATTCTGCCAGTGCGTGTAGGCCGCCATGAGACGGATGTAATCCGGGCTGATCATGGTCGGAAATTACCGCGTTCCCGCGTCAGGCCGGCAGGCGCACCTTGGCGGTGCCGAAAACGCGCGTTTCGCCTTTGTCGTTGGTGACCGTCAGGTCGACCTCGACCCGGCCTTCGTCCGTGTCTACGTCCGTGACGACGCCATTGATGTGGTACGCCTGATCGACAATGACAGGGGCACGGAAGATCGTATCGACTTCCTCGATGCGTGCCGGCGGCGCCCAGCGGTGAATCATCGCGCAGAGAAAGCCCTGGCTCATGATGCCTGGCACGAGAGCACCGGGCAGGCCCTCTTTCCGGGCTGCCTCATGATCCGTGAAGCGAGGACCACGCCAGCCTGCCGCCTCCGTGAAACGGATGACGTTGTCGAGGCTCGTGTCAGGATCGAAAACCGGCAGCTCCTCACCGAAATCGACGTCGGCGATGCGTTCGATGCTCATGAGTCTTCCTCGGTCGGTTTTTCCCGGATCACGACCCGAGTATCGGCGTTGGCGATGTGCGTGCCGTCCGTTTCATAGAGGGCCATACGCACGACCAGAAAGATCATGCGGCCGGAACGGCCGGTCTTGGTGTAGATGTCGTGCATGTGCGTTTCGGAACGCTTGGGTCCCGGTCTGATCGGCGCGAAGGCTTCCACGGCTTTGCCCGCGTCCATGCCGAGGCCGGGCATCTTCGGGAAGTCTTCCGGCAGACCGCGACCGCGTTGCAGGCTGGAGGCGAAGGTCGGCGGAGCCTGGAAATCCTCATGGCTGGTATCGGTGTACTCAGGGGCCAGCTCGCCGCAGGCAGCGGCATAGGCCGCCATGGCGTCGGGATCCAGATTCAGTTCCCGCTCTTCGAAAGCCACACCAACCCATTCGTCGCGCAGGGCATCGATATCCAGAGCGCTCATGATGCCTCCCGGTAGGTAATGGCTTCGAACTCGCCGGCATTCAATGCCTCAGCGAGGGCCTGCTCAGAGGCGATGGGAGCCGAGAAGCGGGTCGCGCAACGGCCGACGTGGCTGACGATGTGTGCATCGCTGCCACCGATGCCGAGGTAACCGAGCTCTTCAGCCATGGCCTGCGCCACCTGATCTTCATTGTCGCGGCTGCCACCGTTGTAGATCTCCACGATGCGCACCCCTTCGGGCACGCCATGTTCTTCGAGGTGAGCGCTCATGCCCACCCGCTTGCGGCCCGGGTGGCAGGGCACGGGGACGGCGCCGTGGGCTTCGCAGGCCTCGATGACCTGAGCCAACGGCAGGTGAATGTTGCTGAAGTCGAAGGCGGCCATGAGGGGTGCCGTGACGTTGAATACCAGCACGTGGCCGTATTCGGTTTCTACCTCGGCCCCCTTTAGAATGGTCAGGCCGAATTCGCTGGCCAGGGGACCGTAGTCCGATTCGAGATCGAACTGCCGGTGCTCCGTGAGCACGAAGCCGTCAATCGGCAGTTCACGGGTGCGAATCCACTGACAGTAGTTCTCCACCTTGGCGCGACCGTCGTCGGATTTGATGGAATGAGTGTGCAGATCGAGTATCACGATAGGATTACCGCTTGCCGGGCAAAGCCGGACAGTCTAGCAGGGGACCCGGGGTGCCGCGAGTAAGCTACCGGCAGCCCGATGGCGCCACGGCCACGGTGGAGGTGCCCGTAGGAGACAGCGTCATGGACGGTGCGCTCGATCACAATCTGCCGGGCATCCTCGGACAATGCGGCGGTGGTTGTACCTGCTCAACCTGCCACTGCTATGTGGCGCCGTCCTGGGCCGATCGTCTACCGGCGCCGCATCCGGACGAGCTGGACCTGCTCGCCTATGCCCTCGACCGACGGCCGACGAGCCGCCTGGCCTGCCAGCTGAAGATTACCGAAGCCCTCGATGGACTGGAGGTTGAGGTGCCACAGCGGCAGCTGCCCTGAAGTAATGAGGAGTCGATCCTCGAGGAGTCAGAGATCATGGCCGAACCGGTAAGCTGGGACCTGCCCGATCCGTTTTTCATCCCCGTGACCGTCGAGGCGGACGCCATCGACTCCTACGGCCACGTCAACAATGCCGTCTATCTCAGCTGGCTCGAGGCCTGCGCCTGGGCGCATTCCGCCGCGGTGGGCTTTCCGGAGTCCCGCTGCCTTGCCATGGCGCGGGGCATGGCCGTGCGTGATCTGCGCCTCACCTATCTCGCCGCCTGCTATGAAGGCGATCGCCTGGAGGTGGGCAACTGGCTCGTGGCGAACGATGGGAAGCTCCGCGCCACGCGGCGTTTTCAGATTCTGAACAGGAGCAAAGGGCAGGTGGCGCTGCGCGGGGAGATCGACTACGTCTGCATGAACCTCGCCAGCGGCCGTCCATCCAGGATGCCGGCAGAATTTCTGACTGCCTACCAGGCGATAAAATCGCCCGAATGATTCAGACGAACGCCTGCGTGGAGTAGGAAGCCAGCAGCGCAAGCCCCAGCGCCGCCATGATGAGCAACTTCGTGTTGCGGTCCATCCCTGTGTCCCTCAAGAGAGGACAGGCACTATACGCCGCCATTTCCCGGCGGGTGTTCTGGAAAGGTAACCGTCAGATAATCAGAGAGTTATTGAGCTTAGCTCGACTCGATTCGAATCAATTGCCAACGCGCTTGAGTTTGATGACACCCTGATTCAGGGAGCCCGATTCGAAGCCCTTGAGGTCCATGGCGACAAAGCGGTAACCGCAGGCTTTGATTCGGGTCTCGATGGTGTCGGCGAGTTCCAGGGCTTTCGCCATCTCGCTGCCGAGCAGCTCGAGTCTGGCCACGTCTTCATGATGACGCACCCGGTACTGGCTGAAGCCCAATTCCGCCAGCACGTTTTCCGCTCGCTCCACCTGCTCGAGGCGCTCCTCGGTGATGTGGCTGCCGTATGGGAAGCGGCTCGACAGGCAGGCGGCCTGGGGCTTGGCGGCGTTGTCGAGGCCGAGGTGCGCGGCGAGGGCGCGGATGTCTGCTTTGGCGAAACCAGCGGCCACGAGCGGTGATGCGACGTTATGGTCATCGGCGGCGATGAGGCCGGGACGATGGTCACCAAGGTCGTCCGTATTCGTACCGTTCATGACGGTGCGATAGCCACGTGCCTGGGCGATTTCATCCAGCGCATCGTAGAGCGACGTTTTGCAGTGAAAACAGCGATTCACGGGATTGGCGCGGTAGTCGGCTTTCGAGAGTTCGTCGGTGACGATCACTTCGTGTTGCATGCCCCATTTGCTGGCGAGCTCAAGCGTCAGCTTGAGGTCGCTGCGTTTGAGGCTCTTGGAGCCGGAGGTGACCGCGAGGGCCTGATCACCGAGCGTTTCCGCCGCCACGTAGGCGACGAGCGAGCTGTCGACACCGCCCGAGAAAGCAACGATCACGCGTTCCTCGGCGGCGATGATCGCCTTCAGGTGCTCGTATTTCGCTGCCAGTTCCGGCGTCAGCGGTGCTTCGGACATACCCATTGTCTGCTTCGGTGACTGCTTCTTTCAGAGGCCCGCGACCAGGGCACTCACAGGCTGTTGATCATATTGGCGAGAAAACCCGCCCCGAATCCGTTGTCGATGTTTACCACACTGACCCCGCTGGCGCAGCTGTTGAGCATACCGAGGAGGGCAGTGATCCCGGAGAAGGACGCTCCGTAGCCGACGCTGGTCGGGACAGCAATCACCGGTTTATCGACGAGGCCGCCGACGACGCTCGGCAGCGCACCTTCCATGCCGGCGACGACGATCACAACCCGCGCCTGCCGGATGTCCTCCACCCGGGCAAGGAGCCGGTGCACGCCGGCGACGCCGACGTCATTGATGCGAGCCACGGGCGACCCGAAGAACTCGGCGGTCAGTGCTGCTTCTTCGGCGATGGGCAGGTCCGAGGTACCTGCCGTGACCACGGCAATGTGGGTTTCCTTATCCGGAACGGGAAGCCGCCGGGTGGTGATGAGGCGGGCTTCCGCGTGAAAGGCCGCATCGGGCGCGATGGCCTGCACGGCCGCAAAGGCGTCCGCGCTGGTGCGCGTAACCATGACGTTCTGTCCGGCCTCGTGCATGGCAGCCACCAGATCGGCAATCTGCGCCGGGGTTTTGTATTCGCCGTACACAACCTCCGTGGAGCCGGTGCGCCGGCCCCGGTCCGTATCGATGGTGCTGTGGCCGCCGACGTTCTGAAAGAAGGTCCCGGTGATGGCCGCCTCAGCGTCAGCCTGGGACAGGCTGCCGCTCTTGTATTGCTCGAGGATGTCCGCAAGGCTCATGGTGTTTACTTCCGTCTGTTGGCTGAGGCGCCGTGCAGAATGCGTCTGTCGCTCAGTCGTCTTCCATACTGGCCGCGACTTCGGCGTTCAGCTGGCGCTGCACGCTCAGGTAGTCCCGCCCGGATTCCCCGGCGATACGCACCACGTCGTCGTGCTCGATCTTCCACCGGGTGCTTCCATCGCTGAAGCGCACGACCTTCACCTGCACGGCACCGAAGGCCGTCGGCACCGTCCGTTGTTCCCGGGGCAGCATGTGCTTCGTTACGTCGACGATGCGCACACCGATCGTCGAAGAGTGGCGGAAAAGCAGACTTTCCAGCTGCGCGGTGCGCTCCGGCGTGCAGAGCACGCTGACTTTCGTGGCTGGCCGCGCTTTCTTCATGATGATGGGCGTCAGGTAGACGTCGAGGGCGCCCGCCGCGAGGAGTTGCTCGACGAGAGGCTGGAAGGCCTCCGCAGGCATGTCGTCGATGTTGCAGTGAATCTCCTGGTTGACGGCAACCTCGAGCTCACCACCTGGCTTGGTGCTGCTGCCAAGCAGCACGCGGATGACGTTGGGTATCTCGAAGTCCTTCTGGCCGACACCGTAGCCGATCCGCTCAGCCCTGAAGGCCACGGGGGCCGTCCAATGCTGCACAACGTCTTTCAGGATGGCGGCCCCGGTGGGTGTGGTCGCTTCCTGATCGATGCCGTCGTAACGACAGGGCACGCCGGTGAGAATATCCGCCGTGGCGGGTGCCGGCACCGGCATGAGACCGTGGGCGCAGCGGACCATGCCGCCGCCGAGTTCGAGGGTTTTGCAGTAAACGTGTTCGACGCCGAGGGCTTCGAAGCACAGCGCCGCGGCAACGATGTCGACGATGGAGTCCGTGGCACCGACCTCGTGAAAGTGCACGGCGTCGATGGGCTTGTCGTGTATCTTCGCTTCGGCTTCGGCGATGTGCCGGAAAATCGAAAGGGCCCGCGATTCCACGGCGGGTGCATAGGCTGCCGAGCTGATGATGTCTTCGATGGCGGCGAGATTCCGATGGTGGCCCGGTGCACCGGAGAGGTGCACGGTGGCGCGAGTACCGGAAATCCCGTGCTTTGCATCGCGCCGGACCTCGAGCTCGAACTCATCGGCCATGGCGAGTCGGTCGAGGTTCGCGCGGAGCTCCGCTTCTGAGACGCCGAGGTCGAGCATTGCCCCGATGTGCATGTCACCGGAGAGTCCGCTGAAGCAGTCGTAGACGAGCGTGTCGGCCATGGGTAGTCGTAGCGATCCGATCGAGCTGCGCGGTGCCTCAGGCAAGCATCCGGTGAGTCGGTCCGCACCAGGCGGCGATGTCCAGACCGTGCGTGCAGGCGTTAGCGCAGGGTGCTCCGGAGCAGCTCAGACACGCTTCCGCGTTCGACGTGAGCTCTGCGTACTCCAGTCGCGCGAACTCCACGTCCTCGTAGTCAGTGGCATACATGCGCGTGCGCAGCACGTCGGCAATGGGCACACCGTAAGGACAGGCGCCTGAGCAGTCGTTGCACGCCTGCCGGCAATAGGAGGTGCCGTTCAGGGCGGCATAACGGCGCAGCAGGTCGACCTCGACGCTGCTGACCTGCTGACCGCCGGACGCGCCGACGTACTCGTTCATCTGATCCACGCCGGTCATGGACACGACCAGCGCATCGACATTCGGATTCGACAGCGTCCAGTGGAAGGCTGCCTGCGAGAAGGTGGCGCCCTGATCTTCATAGGGCCGCATGTCGTTCAGTCGTGCGCCCATGAGCGTTTTCATGGCGACGACGCCGATGTCTTTCTCCTTGGCCCGGGCCAGGGCGCCCGGAAGGCCTTCCTGGGTGGCGATGCGGTTGAAGGATTTGATCAGGCTTTCGTAGAACGCTGGATCCTGGCCGAAGTTGTAGGACACGAGCAGCACGTCGACGAGATCCTGCTCCACGGCGTGGTCGATGACCTCAACCAGGCGGCCGGCGTGGCCGGAAAGGCCCGTAAAGCGAATCTTCCCGGCGGCTTTCGCCCGCTCGACGAACTCGAACCATTCGGGATTGTCCAGGCGATCCCGATCATTGACGGCGTGGTTGAAATACACGTCCACGTAGTCCGTCTGCAGGCGGCGAAGGCTGCCGTCCAGGGCATCCATGATGCTCTGCCAGTCGTCATTGGCCCAGGCCTTACTCTTGGAGATGATCGATACCTTGTCCCGCTCGGCGGGCGTCAGCGCGCGACCGATTACGGTTTCCGACTGTCCGCTCGTATAGCTGTCGGCAGTATCGAAATAGTTGATGCCGAGATCCAGGGCGTGACGGACCAGGTCTTCTTCGCCCGTTCTGAGGCGGCTCGACCCGAAGGAAATGTCTGAGATTTCGATGTTGGTGCGGCCGAGGCGGCCGTAGCGCTGAATGCCTCCGGGCGTGCCGGGCACGTTGCTCCGGGCTTCCCGGGGCAGGGCGAGGCTGCCAAGTCCGCTCGCCGCGGCCAGGCCGCCGGCGCTTGTCGTGAGTCCCGTCTTCAGAAAGTCCCGGCGATCCATTGCCGGCTGGTCGACTTCCGGTTGATAAACTGGCGCCTCGGCGGGTTTCTGGTACCCGTCGGAATCCCTGCTGCCGTCATGCATCCGCTGCTCCTCCGTTGCGATTAGAGTACCCTTCCCCCGGGGAAGTTACGAGGAGTGAGACCGACCAATGGGCAACCGGTTCCTGTTGCTGGCCGTTTGGGCCCTGCTGCCGGCAGCCATGCTGCTGGCCTCGGAGCGCACCTTCGCCGTCATCGAGACGGTTCGAGATCCGGATCCGCTCTTCGCCGAGGATGCGCTCCTCGAAGTCACGTTCACGGCACCGTTCCGCGCGCTTTCCCGGGACCGGGCCGACGAGCCGGAGCGGCGTCCGGGTACGCTGAGCTGGACAGATGCCGACGGCGAGCAGGCCCTGCCCGTAGAGTTCGAGCCGCGCGGCAAGTCCCGCCGGGACCGCAACGTCTGCACTTTCCCGCCGCTCTGGGTGCATTTCGAGAAAGACACTGTCAAGGGCACCCTCTTCAAGAAGCAGAACAAGGTGAAGGTGGTCACCTATTGCCGTTCTCCGGCGAACTTTCAGGACTACGTGGTGAAGGAGTATCTGGTTTACCGGATCTTCAACGAGCTTTCGGACGCGAGCTTCCGTGTGCGCCTGGCAAGAATTCATTACCAGGAAGCCGGCTCGGACAAAAAGCCCATCACCCGCTATGGATTTTTTATCGAGCATAAGAAGCGCCTTGGTAAGCGCCTCGACCTGAAGATCGTCGATCCAGCGGAGCGTATTCCCATTGCCAGCCTGGTACCGGAGCAGGCGGCTATCGCTGAACTCTTTCAATTCATGGTCAGCAACACCGACTTCTCCTTCATCGCGCCACCTGCGGAAGACACCTGCTGCCACAATGCCGTGCTCTTCGATGCGGAAGGAGATGCGGTGGATGGCGTAGGCGCATCAAGGCATCTGGTCGTCCCTTACGACTTTGACCGGACCGGTTTTGTCAGCCCACCGAACGGCGCGCCGGCGGAAAATCTCGGTCAGCGCACCTTCCGTGATCGGGTCTACCGCGGCTTCTGCCGCTCACCAGAGTATCTGGCGGCCGCCATCGAACAGACACAGGCGGCACGACCGGCCATCGAGGCGCTCGTGAGGGAGCAGGCGGAGCTTTCGCCCAGGTCCCGGGATCGGGCCCTGGCCTACCTTGCGAGCTACTATGAAATTCTCGAACGGCCCCGGGATCTGGAACGGCAGCTCAAGTGTCGCCCTGTGAAATGAGCCAGTCTGCGAGGATCCCGATACAGCGCGGGTGCATGAGATAGCCCAGCGCTTCGTGGGGTGTAGAACGGCCGTAGCGCTCGCTCAGATTGTAGATGTGGTGGTCTTTGATCCGGCTGATGTGCCGCTCCGTCAGCATTGCCTGAAAGTCGTTGGCCACCGTTTCGTCGTGGCACACGGGATCGTCTTCCGCGGCGAGGTTGAACCAGTTGATGAGGAGGTTCGGGAAGCCCTTTGGCTGTCCACCGAGGCGTCGGCGGACGTCGTCATCGGCAAGCGGTGATCCGAGGGTCACCCAGCTGTCCACCCGCTGCGTCGGATCGGTGATTTCTTCGCTCGTGTCCCAGAAAGCGTCATAGCTGATCACGCTGCCGATGCAGTGACTCATGACCATGATGTGGTCTCCGCTTTTCAGGGCAGCGGTCAGCGGCTGCGCCAGGCGTCCGCGGAGTTCATCGGCCAGTTCCGCATCCTCCCAGTAGGCTTTCAGTTCCGGATAGAAGTGGCCCAGGCGCCGGTTCGCGAGGCCGACGGCGCGGGCGAGGGGTACGCCGAGGTCGGCGAGAAACTCCTTCAGCGGCGACTGCCCTGGCACCGCTTCGTAGCGGGAACGGCGGAACTGGCGGGCTGTGAGTGCTTTCAGCTGGTCGAAGGCGTGTTCGCGGTCGGCGCGATCGAGCACCGGATCGAATCGGCTGTGGTCAGGATCCAGCGCATTGAACACATCGCCGTAGTAGATGAGCTGTACGGCAACGCCATCGAGGCTCAACTCGTGATCGCGCTTGAGACCTTCTTCCAGGGCGCGGCGCCATTCCTGGCTGAGTTCTTCGGCCTCCGGCTGTGTACCGCGACCGTGAACGAGAAACAGCGTGCGCCGAGTTGTGGCGCCGGTCGATTTTTCAGGGACCTGGTTCATAGATGCTCAGCAGTCCGGGTGATCGCTTGCTGCCCTTGTTGTCTCCCTCGTCCGCGATGATCAGCGTACCCTGACGCGTCAGCACCAGACCCTCCGCCTGCGGATGCCGGCGCTCGTCGAGTGGCAGGGTGGCGATGAGCTTGCCGGTTCCTGTGAGCTCCAGCAACAGCTTCTGCGGTCCCGCCAGGGCCAGATAGTGACCGGTGGGCGTGGTTGTCAGCGCAGTGAGCTGCAGTTTTTTGGGAACGGGGAGATCGGCGTCTTCGAAATAGCGGCGCCACTGTTTCTTCCGCAGCCGCAGGGCGGGCTCCGGGTCGAGGCTTTTCGTTTCCAGATCCCAGCGGTACAGGACCAGGTCTTTGCGCTCGTTGTCGAGGTTCTTACAGGCGAGGAGCAGTCCCGTCCCGGCGCTGTCGGAGGAGAGTCCCTCCACTTCGCAGGGCACCTCGGCTTCGTGGCGCTGAAAAGCAACGCGGGACTCGGCAGCGCCGACCCGCGTCGCGAACAGCGTTCCCTTGCTCGTGGTGAGAAACAGCTGATCAGCCGCGAAGGTAATGCCTTCGAAGTCAGCGCGCACGGCACCTTCCAGGCTGAACCGTTTCACCACGCGACCCGCCCGGTAGTCGATCTGGTAGACCACACCCAGCTCGTCGTCGTGGGCATAGAGATCATCACCGTCGAGGGCGAGACCGGAGATCTCCAGAAGCACCCGCGGGAGTTTGAACTGCCGATCCGGTGTTGCCGCGTAGCCGTTTGCATGAAGCAGAGACTCGGCGCCGACGGCAAAGCCGCTGCTGACAAGCAGCCACGCCGCGAGGAGGACGGCGTTGAACCGGAAACGCGCGGAGTTCATGAATCAGTCGTCTTTGCCGTAGTCGCGACCAGTCAGAAAGGAATAGAAAGGTGTGTTCAGGTTGCGGCCGTAGTCCAGTCGCCAGAGCATCAGTGTGGCATAGACGAAGCCGATGGAAATGAGCGCGGAGACACCAATGGCAGCGATGCCTGCGCCGAGGCCAATAGTGATCGCGGCAAAGATATAGAGCGTGTGCGCGGGTTCTGTCAGCGTAAAGCGGAAGCGAACGGCGGCGACGATGCCCGCCAGACTGAACGCAAGGGGAATGCTGTTCTGTACGATGTTGGCGATGCCGGCGACGATAATCGGCAGGATGAGCATGGTCTGCGCGAAGGACCGGTCCACCTGACTGTCGCGAGTCGTAATGAAGTAAACCCAGGAGATGGGCACCATCAGGATGGTTGCTGCGATGATGGCGATGGCCAGACTCGGCGCCGTGGTTTTGGTGAATACCGCCGAACTCACGATTTCCATCTGATCGAAGGTGTCTGCGCCTCGACCAACGAGCGCTTCGATACCGCCCACGGGCATGTAGGGCTCCAGGCCCGGGAAGAAGTAGGTGGCACCATGGAAAGCGGCGAAGGCCAGCACATAGAAACCGGTGATCACCAGCAGCGGTGCAGAGAGGCGGCTGGATTTTCTCATTGCTGTGTCCTCATCACCGCGCTGTCTCCGCGCCCCATTGCTCGCGAATCAGCTCGGCCCGCGCCAGCAGCGCTTCCTGCTGACGGCGATTGAGCCATTGCCCGAGGGTGTCTTCTACCGCGTCCGGTGTCAGGGAGGCAAGGCGTTCGGCGACCCGCGGTGAGAGCTGCACCGGCCGTTCGCTGAGGTACCGGGGCAACCGGGTCCAGTTCGGGAAGGCCCTGTTGTGACCCGTGAGATACATGAGCCAGGTGGCGCGGTCGTAGTGGATGTCGTCGGCAGCCCGCGAGTCGATCCCGAGCAGTGCATCGAGCACATAGAGCAGCTCGTAGTCGCTGCCGTTCACACAGTAGTTGGGCCGATAGATCCCCTGCTCCTGCCGCTCCTGCTCCGTAAGGCTGTTTGCCGGGAAAACCTGGAGGGCGTCATCACCGTCGCCGGTCGGCAGGGTGGGTGCCACGAGGCCGAAGCCCAGGAAACCATCGAGAGCCTGTGCTGCCAGGGCGCGGCCCCCGGCGCGGCTGCCGCGCTCAGGGATAGCGGCATAGCGGCGTCCCTGGAGCATGACGCCGCTCTCGGGTGTCTGGAGTACCGCAGGGTTTTTCTCGAGAGCGGTGTGCAAGGCGCTCATCAACGCCGGGCTGCCGCCGGCCCGGACGTCGACCGCTGGATGACCGCCGCGGGGCTCGAGGACCCCTTCCTCGGTGAGTGTCAGGAACCGTGTACCCTCCGGCGCAAAAATTACAGCACTCGGACGTCCCCGGTAGTAGGCGCCGTACATCCCGGTATCCGCGAGTATGGCGCGGCCGTCAAAGCGGGTCTGAATCACTC
This sequence comes from Pseudomonadales bacterium, assembly GCA_965230005.1. Classification (GTDB taxonomy): domain Bacteria; phylum Pseudomonadota; class Gammaproteobacteria; order Pseudomonadales; family Azotimanducaceae; genus SZUA-309. The sequence continues at coordinate 1,121,868 of OZ245934.1, read as the reverse complement.
TCGGATTGGTTGGCGTGTGTCCCATGATCACCTGGCCGATTCCCCTGGCCTCGAGTACGGCTTCGAACTGCGGCTCTTCCAGGAGCTGGTGACAGCCGGCCGTGCCCCGATACCAGCTGGGTCCGATTTCCGAGAACTGCACGGATCCCTGCAGGTCGCTGAGTTCGGGCGGTGCCAGACTACCGTCGACGGGCGTCGCACCGAGCAGGTTCGGCCAGGGAGCCAATTTGCCTGTCGTGCTGAGTTCATCGCCGAGGGTGAGCAATGCCAGCAGCTCTTCCTTTGCCGAGGCGTTGAAGCCAGCGACCGTTTCCGCCACGAAGTGGCTGGAAAGGCCGCCGTGCACGAAGGCCTTTCCCTCGAGCACGAGGATCTGCGGTTTGCTCAGGAGCCAGCGCCCGTAAAAGCCGTTGGCCCTGAAGGCGGCGCGATGACCAAAGAAACCTGGCGGATAACGCTCCTCGAAGGATGCGGCCGGCAGGGCTTCGTCCGGGGCGATGGCGCTGCGGGTCTGTCCTGCCTCGGCGGCAGCTTCCCGGGCGGCAGCGTCTACCTGCCGGGCAGCTTCGCGCATGGCAGGGTCCTCTTCGTCGGCAAAGGCGGCGTATTCTTCCTGTGACACGTAGCGCAGGTCGCCCACGAGATTCATGATCTCGTGGTTGCCGAGTACCAGATAGAAAGCGCCGCCCGCAGCGGCCGCTTCGGATTCCAGGCGCATGAGCAGGTCCATGACCGGTCGGGAATCCGGACCTCGATCGAGGAGATCGCCAAGGCTTACGAGGCGGGTGTTCCCGGCGATCCAGGCACCCTGGTCGTCGATAATATCCAGTGCTTCCAGTAGTGCACGCAGTTCCTGATAGCCGCCGTGGACGTCTCCGAAGGCGATGATCGGGCCCCTGGCAGGTGCGGGATCGGCCGCGGAATCGTCTCCCGCGGCAGCCCGGGCGACGCCGGCGATCATGAGCAGGCAGAGGCTGGCGATCTGGAGCAGCGTCTTCATCATGGCTGAGTGTAACGCTCCCGTGGGGGGCTGCGCCTTCCGGGTTGCTGCCTTTCGGAGTTCATGGCGGGCGGCTACACTCGCTGGTTCCTAAGCTTCAAGTCACCGGGGGAGAAGGCCATGAGCGAAGCGAAAAGTGAGACGGAAGCCGGGGCAGGGGAAACGGCCCCGACGGTTCTGTACGAAAAACCGAGCGAGCGTGTGGCGCGGGTTGTGCTCAACCGGCCGGAGGTGGCAAACGCGCAGAGCTACGAGATGCTCTATGCCCTGAACGATGCCTTCGATCGGGCCGTCGCCGACGATGATGTGCGGGTGATCATTCTGGCTGCCAATGGCAAACACTTCTCCTCCGGCCACGACCTCTCCGGAGGAAGCCGCTTTTCCCTTTCGGAAAACGGCATCAGCCAGTGGGGCGGTTTCAGCGCACCGGGCATGGAGGGCCACTGGGCCCGGGAGGAAGAAGTCTACTTCGGGCTCTGCTGGCGCTGGCGCAACATCCCGAAAGTGCTCATCGCCGAAGTGCAGGGCAAGGTGATCGCTGGCGGCCTCATGCTGGTCTGGCCCTGCGACCTCGTGGTTGCCGCGGACAACGCCACCTTCTCCGATCCGGTGGTCGCCTTCGGCGCAAACGGGGTGGAGTACTTCGGGCACCCGTGGGAACTCGGGGTTCGCAAAGCCAAGGAAATGCTATTCACCGGGCGCGCGATCACGGCGAAGGTGGCGAAAGAGATGGGCATGGTGAACCGCATCGTGCCACCGGAAGACCTCAGCGCCGAGACGCTGGCCCTTGCGGAGGAAATCGCCGTGCAGCCCATGATGGGCCTGAAGACCGCGAAGGAGTCCGTAAACCAGATGCAGGACGAGCAGGGTTTCTACAACGCCCTGCGCAGCGCCATGTCGCTGCAGCAGCTGGCTCATGCACAGAACTACATCGTCCACGACATGGCCGTCGACCCGACGGGGATGCAGATCGTTCGCGACCTCGCCAAGAAACCGCCGCTGGATCAGTAGCCGTGGCAGACCGATTCGATCTCGATGGCCGGGTGGCCGTCATCACCGGCGGCAGCAGAGGTATTGGTCGTGAAGTGGCTATCGCTTTTGCGGAAGCGGGCGCCAACGTTGTCATTGCCAGTCGCAAACTCGAGAACTGTGAGACCCTGGCGGCGCAGATCGAAGCCGATACTGGCCGCCAGGCGTTGCCCGTTCAGTACCACGCCGGAGATTGGGAAGCGAACGAGCGTCTGCTTGCGCTCACGGAAGAGCGCTTTGGACGCCTCGACGTGTTGATGAACAACGCTGGCATGTCGCCGCTCTACGACAAGCTGAGCAACGTGGATGAAGGCCTTTACGACAAAGTGCTCGACGTCAATCTGAAGGGGCCCTTCCGATTGTCGGCCCTGGCGGGCGAGAAGATGGCGGCGGGAGACGGTGGCTCGATCATCAACGTCTCCAGTGTTGCCGCCGTGCGGCCCACGCCCAATGAGTTGCCCTACGGTATGGCGAAAGCCGGCCTGCATGCCCTGACCCTGGGTTTGGCGAGAGCCTATGCGCCGAAGGTGCGGGTCAACTGCATCATGCCCGGCCCCTTTCTCACGGACATCAGTAAGGCCTGGGACATGGAAGCCTTCCAGCAGAACGCCGAGGCTAACATTCCGCTCAAGCGCGGTGGCGAGGCCGAAGAGATCGTTGGCGCAGCGCTGTACTTTGCATCGGACGCGTCGAGCTACACGACTGGCGCGATCCTGAAAATCGACGGCGGGACGGTTTTCCAACCCGCCTGACAGTGCCCTTCAGGGCGTGCTCCAGGCCCAGACCCAGTCCCGTCTGCGAGCGATCGCCGCCGCCTGATCGGTAGCGGCATCGCGACTGGCGAAGTAACCGTAGTCGCGCACACACAGCGACCAGCCGGTGCTGTCGCAGGCGATTTCGTTGAGTTCGTAGTCGCCACCGGTAAGGCTGGTGAGATGGAGCCAGTTGCCGTTGGCGAGCTTCGCACCCCAGGTGCGCCAGTCCAGCGGCTGCCAGTCGAGAAATCCTGATCTTCCGAGCATCGTTGCGTTCCTTTGGCACGTCTCGATACCGGAGTCTCCGCTGCCGGGGATCCTTGCGCCGGTTAGCGCGGGCCATTCATCAGGCTCGGGCGGCCGGGGGTGTTTGGGGCTCGCAGCCGCGGGGTGATTCTGCGGCGGAAGCCTGCCTCAGGCGAGAAGATCCCGACCGATGATCATGCGCATGATCTGATTGGTGCCTTCCAGGATCTGATGGACGCGGAGATCGCGGACGATGCGCTCGATGGGGTAGTCGCGGAGATAGCCATAGCCACCGTGGAGCTGCAGGGCATCGTTTGCGACGCTGAAGCCGGCGTCTGTCGCCTTGAGCTTGGCCATGGCGGCGAAACGCGTTTTGTCCGGCGCGTTTTCCGTCACCTTGAGGGCGGCTGTGTGGAGCAGGGTTCTGGCGGCTTCGAGCTCCGTGGCCATGTCTGCCAGCATGAACTGTGTATTCTGGAAGTCGGCGATGGCCTGACCGAACTGATGACGCTCTTTCACATAGGCCGTAGCCTCATCGAGACAGCGCTGGGCGCCGCCGATGGAGCAGGCGCCGATGTTCAGTCGGCCGCCATCCAGGCCCGCCATGGCGATCCTGAATCCGTCGCCTTCCTGTCCGACAAGATTCTCCACGGGGACGCGGGCGTCATCGAAGGTGATCATGGCCGTCGGCTGGGAGTGCCAGCCGAGCTTCCGCTCGTTGGCCCCGAAGCTGACTCCGGGTGTTTCCTTGTCGACCACGAGACAGCTGATACCGCGATGACCGTCTTCGCCCGTGCGCACCATGCACACGTAAACCTCGTTTTCGCCGCCGCCGGATATGAAGGCTTTGGCACCGTTCAGGATGTAGTGATCGCCGTCGCGTTCCGCCCTGGTCTTCAGCGCCGCGGCATCCGATCCGGCCCCGGGCTCCGTCAGGCAATAGCTGGCGAGGTGCTCCATGGCGATGAGCTGGGGCAGATAGCGCTTGCCAAGGTCTTCGTTACCGAAGTGCGCAATCATCCAAGTGGCCATGTTGTGAATAGAGATGAAGGCTGAGGTGGACGGACAGCCATAGGCCATGGCTTCAATGATGAGCGCCGCTTCCAGGCGACCGAGGCCGATGCCGCCGCTGGATTCATCCAGGTAGATGCCCCCGAAGCCGAGCGCCCCGGCACGGGCGATGGTTTCCCGGGGACAGAAGTTCCGTTCGTCCCAGTCGGCCGCGTAGGGGGTGATTTCGTCGGCCGTGAAGCGCCGGGCCATGTCCTGAATGGCCTGTTGCTCTTCGGTCAGGTGGTAGTCCATGGCGGCCGGTCTCTTACTGCATGGTCGGGATCACGAAGCTCTGATCGCCCACGTCTCCCTCCGGCCAGCGTTGTGTGACCGTTTTGATTTTGGTGAAGAAGCGCACGCCTTCCGTGCCATGCTGATTCGCGTCACCGAAGGCCGACCGCTTCCAGCCGCCGAAGGTGTGATAGGCGACCGGCACGGGGATCGGCACGTTGATGCCGACCATGCCGACGTTGACCTGCTGGGCGAACTCACGAGCCGCTTTGCCGTTGCGGGTGAAGATGGCCACCCCGTTGCCGTACTGGTGCTGGGACGGCAGCTGCACGGCTTCCTCGACGGTATCGGCACGCATGAGCTGCATGACGGGACCGAAAATCTCTTCTTTGTAGGACTGCATGTCGGGCGTTACCCGGTCGAAGAGCGTCGGACCGATGTAGAACCCTTTTTCGTAGCCCTGCAGTGCAAAGTCGCGGCCATCGAGCACCAGTTCGGCACCTTCGTCGACCCCCAGCTGAATGTAGTCGGTGATCTTCTGCCGATGGGCGGCTGAGACCACGGGCCCGTAGTGGGCTTGCTCGTCCGTGGAGATACCGACGTTCAGGGCGTCGATTTCCGGCAGGAGCCGTTCGAGAAGCTGCTCGGCCGTGCCATCACCAACGGCCACGGTGACCGGTAAGGCCATGCAGCGTTCGCCGGCGGAACCGAAGGCGGCGCCGACAATGTCGTTCACGGCCTGGTCGAAGTCTGCGTCGGGCAGCACGATGCCGTGGTTCTTGGCGCCACCCATGGCCTGGACCCGCTTGCCGTGGGCGGTGCCGGTGGCATAGACGTACTGTGCGATGTCGGAAGAGCCGACGAAGCTGACCGCCTTGATGTCCGGATGCGTGAGGATCGCATCGACGGCCTCCTTGTCGCCGTTCACGACGTTGAGGACGCCTTCCGGTGCGCCTGCTTCCATCATCAGCTCGGCCAGCCGCAGGGGCACGCCGGGATCCTTCTCTGAAGGCTTCAGCACGAAGGCGTTGCCGCAGGCGATCGCGGGACCGAGCATCCACATGGGAATCATGGCCGGGAAGTTGAACGGGGTGATCCCCGCCACGACGCCAAGCGGCTGACGCATGGAGAAGACGTCAATGCCGGGCCCGGCGCCTTCGGTGTACTCGCCTTTCAGCAGGTGCGGAATGCCGCAGGCGAACTCGATGACTTCCAGGCCCCGCTGCAGGTCACCGTGAGAATCGGCAATGACCTTACCGTGCTCTTCAGAGAGCAGCCGGGCCAGGTTGTCCGCGTCGGCCTCGACGAGGGACTTGAACTTGAAAAGCACGCGGGCGCGACGCTGCGGATTTACGGTGGCCCAGGATTTCTGTGCCTCGACGGCAGCGGCCACGACGCTGTCGACTTCGGCGCTGCTGGCCAGGGCGACCTCAGCCTTGACTTCGCCAATGGACGGATTGAACACCTCCGCGGTGCGCCCCGAAGTGCCTGCGACCCGCTGGCCGGAAATGAAGTGCCCGTATTGATCAGTCATGTTGCGTCTGCTCTTGTCCCCCAGGAAGACTGCGCATTCTAGTCGGGGCGGGCAGGGGAGCAAACACTCCGCGCTGGACGGCGATCGCCGCAGAGCGTTTACTTTTCTTTCCTGGACGGTCGAGGGCACTAACTGATGATGAGATGCAGACGCAGGCTGACTCGAAGGATCTGTGGTCCGCTGACCGCGATGCTGGCAGTGGGTTTCATGCAGACGCTGACGCCCGCGTCGGCAGGGGCGGAAGCGCTCGTGGCCGAAACCCGGGAGGTTGACGACTTCCGGAGCCTGTCCGTGGCCACCCATGGTCAGGTCACCCTGAGCCGGGGCAGTCAGCCGACGGTGCGCATCGAAGCGACCGCGGAGACCCTCGAGCGGCTCGTTACGGAAGTTGAGGACGGAGAGCTGCGTATTTATCGAAAAGGCGCTGGCTGGGGATCAAAACCGGCGGGGCCGATCCGCATGCAGATCACCTATAACGAGCTCGACGCGCTGACGCTGTCAGGGAGCGCCGACGTCAGCAGTGACGTAATCGTCGCCGGAGACTTTCAGGTGGCCATTCGCGGCAGCTCGACGGTGGCGCTTCCGGGTCTCGAAGCGGAGACGCTCGCGGTGAGCATCAGCGGCAGCGGTGACCTGACCGTGGCCGAACTGGCTGCCGAAGCCGTCGAGATCGGGGTCAGTGGTTCCGGTGACGTGACGCTCACGGGCCAGGTGGGCACTCAGGCGGTAACCGTGCGCGGCAGTGGCGACGTCGACAATCTTGCGTTGGACAGCCGTGAGGCGGAGGCAAAGGTGAGCGGGTCCGGGAATGTTCGGCTCAGCGTCAGCGACTCGCTGGTGGCGCGCATCAGCGGCTCAGGGGATATCAGCTACCGGGGCGATCCCGAGGTAGATGGCGAGGTGAGTGGGTCGGGTAGGCTGAGAAGCCTCTAGGAGCCACTCGAGCCGATGGGTCAGGCCAGGCGCGTCTTCGCGGCGTCCGGGGCGGGCAGGTCGGGCATGGTCACCGGTGCACCGCCGTCGACCTCACAACCGAGCCGCGTCGTCTGCCGATAGGGGTTCTCGACGAACTGTTCAGAGACAATTATCTTGCCATCTTCCAGGCCGCCGAAGCAGAGATTGTCGGAGGGTTCGGTCTGCGCTTTACCTTCGAAGGGGGCGACGGGCTCCTCTGCTGCAGCCAGAGAGCCCGTAAACAGGGCGCTGGCGGCAACGACGGCGAGGAGAAAAGCTTGGGTCTGTTTCACTTCGATGACGGGGGTACTTCAGTTGCGGCGCAGTCTAGGGACCCAAGGTCACAGTTTTATGACAAGGTGAAGACTTCATGACGGCCTTCAAAGAAGAGGCGGCGGCCCGGCAGCGGTCCCTGCAGGTGCTGGCGGAGGGCTTTGCAGGCCTGCCTGCATTCACGGCGCCGACCCTCGATGCGGCAGACCTGGCGGTCCTCGAGAAAGTGGCGGAACGCCTGGTCGACAATTACCCCTATCACCACCCGCTTTATGCCGGGCAGATGCTGAAACCGCCGCATCCCCTGGCCCGGGAGGCCTACCAGCTGGCGCAGCGACTGAATCCCAACAATCATGCGCTCGATGGTGGCAGGGCAAGCTCTGCCATGGAGAAAGAAGCGGTTGCCGAGCTCGCCGGGATGATCGGCTGGCCTGGCGCACTGGGTCATCTCACCTCCAGCGGTACCATCGCGAATCTCGAGGCCCTCTGGGTCGCGGGCCTGGAGCGTCCGGGTGAACGAATTGCTGCGTCGAGCCACGCGCACTATACCCACAGCCGCATCAGCGCCGTGCTGGGCCTGGATTTCGAGGCGGTGGCCGTGGACGATCGGGGACGGATGGATCTCGAGGTGCTCGCCGGTCTCATGCGCACCGGCACGATCGGCACCGTGGTGGCGACCTTGGGGACCACCGGTGTTGGCGCCGTGGATCCGCTCCCCGAGATTCTAGCCCTGGCGGCAGAGCATGGCATTCGCGTGCACGTTGATGCGGCCTATGGGGGCTACTTCCGCCTTGCCGGAAATCTTGCGCCGGCAGCCGCCGCCGCGTTCGCTGCCCTGGAAGGCGCGGACTCTTTTGTGGTGGATCCACACAAACACGGGCTTCAGCCCTACGGCTGTGGCTGCGTACTGTTCCGGGATCCTGCTATCGGACGGCACTACCGGCACGACTCGCCCTATACCTATTTCACCTCCGACGAACTGCACCTCGGCGAGATCAGTCTCGAGTGCTCCCGGGCCGGTGCGGCGGCGGTGGGGCTCTGGGCAACGCAGCAGCGCCTGCCGCTCGTGACCGGCGGAGCGTTCGCGCGCGGGCTGGAGGCCAGCCGACAGGCGGCGCTGGAGCTTGCCGCCCGGCTGGCGGCGCACGACGACTTCCTGGTGCTGCCGGATCCGGAGCTGGACATCGTGATTTTTGCGCCACGCGCCGATGGGACGGCAGCCGGCGTCGGGCGGGCGGCGGCAGAGCTCTTCGAGGCCGCGGCCGAACGGGATCTGCATCTGGCCCTCATCGGTCTCGAGCGCTCGCTGATCGATTCACATTGGGCGCTGGGCGGTGGCGGAGAATCCGTCACCTGTCTGCGGTCCTGTCTCATGAAGCCCGAGCATCTGGACTGGCTCGATGAAATCTGGACCCGGCTCACGGCCTGAATCGGCTATGCTAGCGGCCCTTTTTTCTGGAGCTCCGTGATGTTGCTCTGTCTGGATGTCGGCAACAGCCAGATTTACTGCGGCGTCTATCGCGACGACGAACTCTGGGTACAGTTCCGGCGTACGTCCACCATGCGCTCCTCTTCGGACGAGCTCGGGGTGTTCATGCGCAGCGCGCTGCGCGAAAACGGCGTTGAGCCCGAACAGATCACGCGCATCGTCATCTGTTCGGTGGTGCCGGACATGCTCTATTCGCTGCGCTCCTGCTGTCAGAAGTACTTCAGCCTCGATCCGCTTGTTATGCGTCCGGGTATCAAGACCGGCTTGAAGATCGCCTACAAGGACCCGAAGGAAGTGGGAGCGGACCGCATCGCCGATGCCATGGGAGCGATCAAGCTCTATCCGGAGCGGAATCTCATTGTCGTGGACTTCGGAACGGCGACAACGGTTTGTGCCATCTCTAAAGATCGGGTCTTTCTCGGCGGCAACATCATCCCCGGTGTTCGCCTGGCCATGGACGCCCTCGAAGAGAAGACGGCACAGCTCCCGTCCGTGGAGATTGTGCCGGTGACCTCGGCCATCGGCCGAAGCACCATCGAAAGCATCCAGAATGGCCTCTACTGGAGCAACGTCGGCATGGTGAAGGAGCTGGTGGCGCGGATGACGGCGGAAGCCTTCGCCGACGAGCCCCCCCTGGTCATCGGTACCGGCGGCTTCGCCCACCTGTTTGATAACCACGAACTCTTCGATGCCATTGTCCCCGACCTGATTCTCGAGGGACTCCGGGAGGCCGTGCGCCTGAACGATTGAGGCGGGCAACTGAGGCGAGGACAGGTTTCAGCGCCTTCAGCGCCTGTACGTCAGCTCACGCACTGACGACTGGCGCGGCGCCTTCCTGGGGCTCCTCATCGGCCGGTTCAATCGTGAATCCTGTATAGCCGTAAGCCATCGCGACGAAGGGATTGATGAGATTGAAAAAGCAGAACGGCAGGTAAGCCAGGGTTGGCACCCCAAGGGTTGCCGCCATGTAAGCACCGCAGGTGTTCCAGGGAATGAGCGGCGAGGTGATGGTTCCAGCGTCCTCCAGGGTGCGGGACAGGTTCTTCGGATGCAGTCCTCTTTCCGCGTAGGCGTCTTTGAACATCCGTCCCGGCAGCACGATGGCAATGTACTGATCGGCCGCGAGGACGTTGACCCCGAAGCTGGTGCCGAGCGTCGTCGCAATCAGTGCGCCTACGGACTTTGCCGTTTTCACAAGGCCGTGCACGAGCCGTTCGAGGATGCCGGCCTTTTCCATGGCAGCGCCGAAGCAGAGTGCGGTCAGGATCAGCCAGACCGTGGTCAGCATCGAACTCATGCCACCACGCGAAAGCAGGCTGTCCAGGTTATCGTTCCCAGTGGACGCTGAGTAGCCGTTGAAGAGTACGGTCCAGAGGGATTTGGCGATCGCGAGCGCCGGACTGAGGGTCGTGTCTTCCGTGAAAGCGGCAATGGCCGGACGTTGAAAGATCAGGGCAATGACGATCCCGGCGAGAACGCCGGCCATGATCGAAGCAATCGCCGGCAGTTTCTTCGCAGCCATGGTCACCACCACAACCACCGGGAGCAGAACGAGCACGTTGATTTCAAAGTTCTCGGTCAGCGCGGCAAGGGTGGCATCCAGGCCGCCGTCGCCGCCTTCCGGCTCGACGTTCAACCCGACGATGACGAAGCCGATCAGCGCGGCCAGAAAGCTCGGCACCGTCGTCCAGGTCATATGCCGGATGTGCGTGAAGATGTCGATGCCGGTAACCGCCGGCGCGAGATTTGTCGTATCGGAGAGGGGAGACATTTTGTCCCCGAAATAGGCGCCTGAGATGATGGCGCCAGCGGTGATTTCCACGGACAGACCCATGCCGGCCGCCACACCGATCAGGCCGATACCGAGCGTACCGGCGACGGTCCAGGAGCTGCCAATCGACAGGGCGGTAATTGCGCAGAGCAGGCAGCAGGCCGGATAGAAGACGGCCGGATCGAGCAGCAGCAGACCGTAGTAGATCATCGTCGGTACGGTGCCGGAGAGCATCCAGGTACCAATCAGGCTGCCGACGGAGAAGAGAATCATGATCGCCGGCAGCGCGGTACTGATGCCGGCGACGATGTTTTCCTCGATCACTTTCCAGCTGTGACCGTTCTTGATGCCGATGATGGTGGCGACGATGGCGCCAATGACCAGGGCGATCTGATTGGCGCCCCCGGAGGAGTCGGCGCCGAAGATGAGCACCGACAGGGCAAGGAGCGCGACCGTGAGGCCGATGGTAATGACGACGTCGAGGCCTGTGGCTGGACGGACGGCCCGGTCGGGCTGGCTCTCAGGGGGCATTAAAGGCGATGTCCTCGTTGCGACCTGCCGCATTGTCATCGATGCGCCCGCCAATGGCACGCGCTCCCTGAACCGTCAGCAGACGGCAGGCGGGCGCGTAGGTGTCGATCACCAGGCGATCGAAGATGGCGCCGGGGTTGGTCGGGCGGGTGCGACCGGCGGCCATGGCTTCGAGCAGCTCACCGTCTTCGTCGAGACGGGCTTCCACCGTGAACACACTCGTTAAGGGATCGTCGTCGAAGCCATAGCGCAAATCGCTGCCGCGGAGCAGAGGTCCGTCGTCGTCTGCGGTGACGATGTAGTGGGCCCAGCCCATGGTGAACCAGTCGAACACAGAGCCGGCTCTGGTGCTCAGGAATTCGTCGACGATCCGGGCTTCCCGCCTTGGTGCTTCGATCCAATCGATTTCACAGGGCGCCCAGGTGGAGTAGAAGCCCACACGATCGACTTCCGGGCTCCGCGCTACCACCCGCCGTAGATGCGGCTGCAGAATCGTTGGAAAGGCCGCCAGCTGAACGGCGTCGATGTTGCGCGCGGCCAGCTGCTCGGCGGCCGCTGCTTCCGCCCGCAGACCCAGGGTCCAGCCATAGGTCAGATAGCCGGTCGACAGGAGCAGGGTGGCAAGGCCGATATGCCCTGCGTGCAGGCCTCCTGGCAGGCGCCGGCGCAGCAGGGGCAGCCAGGCGAGGAACAGGCCGAGGCCGAGGGTCAGGGTGTAGACGGGATCGATGATCGGCATCGCGTTGATGGCAAAGCGGGCGTTGCTGAAGGGCAGCATGAGCTGAGTGCCATAGGGGGTCAGCGCGTCGAGCAGCGGATGGGACAGGAGGGCGAGGGTGATGGTCAGCATCCAGCGGTTGCGGCGCCGCTCGTCGACGTCAGGGTTTCTTGCCTGCTCCCGGCGCCAGATGAGCCAACCGAGAATCGGGCCAACGACGGGTGCGAAAAACAGGGAATGGGTGATGCCGCGATGAGTGACGAGCTGATCGACGAAATCGCCGCCCAGGGAGAAGATCACGTCGATGTCTGGCAGGGCCCCGGCCGCAGCGCCGTAAAGCGCGGCTTTATAGCCGAGTGAGCGATGGCCGACGGCCTGGCCAACGACGGCGCCGAGGCCCGCCTGGGAGAAGGGATCCATGCCGAAGCTCCGCCGGAAAAGCGCCGCATTCTACGGCAACGGCGTGATTGCCGGGTCAGCGTGAGTGGGTGAGAATTCGGGCGGTGACGGCGAGCGGCTGGAGGGGCCGGGTGCTCAACTGGATTCTCTACATGGCGGCCATGGGCACTCTGGCGATGGTCTTCCTCTTCAGCGTCACCCACAAACTCAGGGACTACGCGCGGTTCAAAGCCTCCCTCGGCGCTTATCAACTCGTGCCCGAGCGTCTGCTCGGGGTGCTGGCGCCGACGGTCATTCTGCTGGAGCTTGCCGCCATTGCCGCCATTCTGCTTCCCATGGGGCCTGGGGTATCGATCGCCTTCGGTCTGCTGTTGGTCTACACGGCAGCGTTGACCGTCAATCTGCTCCGCGGCAACACGGCCATCGATTGCGGCTGCGGTGATGCTCCGACGCCGATCAGCGGCGCGCTCCTGGCGCGGAATGGCGCGCTCCTGCTTCTCGCCCTGCCTCACGAACCCACGTCGGGCCCGCCGGATCTTCTGCACTGGGCGCTCGTGGGCGGACTGGTGGCAGTACTGAGCATTTTTTACCTCGTCGTTGAACAGCTGCTCGCGAACCAGGCCCGCCTGACGGAAACCGAGCTATGACGAGCCTGCTCATTGCCCACGTCAGCGTCTGGCTGCTCATTGGCGGCCTGACCGTGCTTGCGCTCGCGCTGGCCCGGCAGGTAGCGGCCCTCGACGGCCAGGTGGCCCCGGCTGGTGCACTGGCAGTGAACGAAGTGCTTGCAGTCGGGGTGGCCGGGCCTGTTATGACGGTCGAATCGCTCGACGGGACCCGCGTTGGCATCGGCGGCAGGCGCGCACGGAGTCAGCTGCTGCTGTTCCTGGCACCTGACTGCCCGATCAGTGCCTCTCTGGCGCCCGTGCTCGGCAGCCTGTCCCGCACGGAGCCCTGGCTGGACGTGGTGCTGGTCAGTGATGGCGATGAGGAAGATCATCAGGCTTTCTCAGCTCGGCCCGGCAATCGCGGCTATCCCTATGTGCTGTCAGAGGACCTGGGCCGGAACTGCGGGGTGGCTAAGGTGCCTTATGCGGTCCTGCTTGACGAGACCGGCGACGTTGCCGGCTACGGCATCGTCAATTCTCGTGAGCATCTCGAAAGTCTCTTCGAAGCCAAAGAGACCGGCGTGCCGTCAATACAGGCGTTCATGGCGGAGAGTCCGCTGTTTCAACGCGCGGACGGCAGCGCCTGAGCGCCTGCAACGCCGTCCCTTCAGGTGATTGGCAGGGCCGTCGTCGATTTGATTCGCTCCATGGCGAAGCTCGATGAGACATCATGCAGCGGGACCACGGAGATCAGTTTCTTGTACACCCGGTCGTAGTCGGCGATGTCGCGAACGACAATTTTCAGCATATAGTCGACGTCTCCGCTCATGCGATAGAACTCCACGACTTCGGGGATTGCCGCCACGCCCTCGCTGAAGCGTTTCAGCCATTGGTCGTTGTGTTCGTTCGTGCGGATGCCGACGAACACGGTAACGTCCAGCTCGAGCCCCTCCTGGCTCAGCAGGGCAACGCGTTTGCGGATCACGCCACGTTCCTCGAGGCGGCGCACGCGGCGCCAGCAGGCGTTCGCCGAAAGGCCAACCTGCTCGGCGAGTTCGGCGTTGGACTGACCAGCGTCTTCCTGGAGAAGGGCGAGAATTCGTCGGTCCAGGCGATCAAGTTCTTCCAAGAAATACCCCATTGATCGAACATATTTGCATCTGTCGCCGGTAACTCGGCAGCGTTTGGTAAGTATTCGCTGGGATACTGCAATAAAGTATTCCCTGAAGCAACAGAGCACGGACGCCGCTCGGGCCTGTGTGCAGGTGAACGGCGCGGCGCCGGAGGAGAGAGCATGAGTCTACTGGTGGTGCCCTTTTTCGAACCCGTGACCCACTCCTACAGCTACGTGGTGGTCGAACCGTGCAGCCGTACCTGTGCAGTCATCGACCCGGTGCTGGACTACGATCCGGACACCGGTCGTGCCGGGACCCGAAGCGCCGATACGATCGTCGATTTCGTGAAAGCCAACGGGCTGATCGTCGAGTGGCTTCTGGAAACGCACGTCCACGCCGATCATCTTTCCGCGGCGCGCTATCTGAAGAGCCGTTTCCTCTGTGCGCAGATGGGTATCGGTGCCGGCGTGACAGACGTGCACCAGCTTGTGGACTCAACGCTCGCGGACCCGGTGGAACGCTTCGATCGACTTTTCAGAGATGGAGATCGGATCACCCTCGGCCACGCTTGCGCACGGGTGCTCGCAACTCCCGGCCATACTCCAGCCTGCGTCTGCTACCGCTTCGAAGACCTGTTGTTTGTTGGCGATACGCTGTTCATGCCTGACTTCGGCAGCGGTCGCTGTGATTTCCCCGGTGGCGATGCCGGGACGCTTTATGCATCTGTTCAGAAGATCCTTGCCCTGCCGGACAACACCCGGCTGTTCGTCGGTCATGACTATGGCCCGAACGGTCGTCCCATCGCCTATCTCAGTACCGTCGCCGAACAGCGCGCCTCGAACGTGCACTTCGGTGCCGGCGCTACGGAAGCAGAGTTTGTGCCGCAGCGCCAAGCGCGGGATGCAACGCTCAGCGATCCCGCGTTGCTCGACCCTGCCGTGCGCTTTAACCTCTCGGCAGGAACGCTGCCCTTGAGAGCAAGGCGCGTTTGCCCTCAGGCCGCCTGAGGGATTGGCAAGCGAAGGGAGGGACCGATGAGCATGAGAACTGCGGCGCTGGCGCTGCTCGGCGCGGTTGCCTGCCTAACATGCCAGTTGCTGCTCGCGGCCGGCGACGAGGAGGCGGCGATGGCCGATGAGCCGGTGCCCCTGAGCGGTCAACTGCTTGTGCTCGACAATGGCGTCGTGCTCGCCGGTTCGCTGTCTCCCGAAGCGCTGGCTGAAGCCGAACCGCTGACGATCGTCGACCTTCGCACGGAGGCGGAAGGCACCGCGGCTGAGGCGGAGGCAGCTGCTGCCGCAGGGCACAGCTATCACAACCTGCCGGTACCGGGCGCCGTGGTGGAAGCAGAGACGCTCGCTGCGCTGAAACAGATTCTCGATGATCCGGACCGTAACCACCCCGTAATCGTGCACTGTGCGTCGGGTAATCGGGCGGCCCTGTTGTACGGTGCGATTGCCCTCGAGCGGGGCGAGGCCTATGACGCCATCCGCAACACGCTCGACCCCATCCTGACCCGGCAGGGTGCCATCGATGCGCTGGCGGCGCAGGCAGGCGAGCCGGGTGTCGAGCCTTAGCAGTCCGCTCACGACGGGCGGACCCCTGGGACCGCTCCTTGCAGCTCTCGCCATAGGGCCACTGATCTATCTCGGCAATCCTGCTGTGGGACTCCTTGCCGGCGGCGCCATCGCGCTGGCTTTGAACCGCACGCCCGTGCCGCAAGCCAGCGTGATGAGTAAGTACTGCCTGCAGTCGGCCATCGTGCTGCTCGGATTGAAACTCAACCTCGAAACGGTCTGGACCCTGTCGGCCACCTACACCTGGGGCGTGGCGGCCTTCGTGCTTGGTACTCTGCTGCTCGGCGGCCTGCTGGGCTGGCTGATTCGTGCTGAACGCATCCCTGCAACGCTCGTCGTTTCCGGCACCGCGATCTGCGGCGGAACGACGATTGCTACCTTGAGCCCCGTTATCGGCGCCCGGCCCCACGAAACGGCGGTGACGCTGAGCCTCGTGTTCCTCTTGAACGTGGTGGCGCTGTTTACGTTCCCGCTGATCGGCAAAACCTTTGATCTCAGTCAGCTGGAGTTCGGTCTCTGGTCGGCACTGGCCATCCACGACACGAGCTCCGTCGTGGCGACAGCGGCGATCTATGGAGAAGAAGCCGCAGAAGTGGCAACGACGATCAAGCTGGGGCGAACCCTGTGGCTGATCCCCCTCGTGCTGGCGGCATCATTTTTCATGGCGGCGCCGGGCCAGGACGGCAGTCCCAAGGTGCGGGTCCCGGGTTTCATTCTCGCCTTTCTCGGTGCCACGGCTCTTGGTACCTTCATCGAGCTTCCCGGTCTCGTGACCAGCGGCGCCGGAATGCTCTCGAAGGCGCTGCTCGTCATTGCCCTGTTTCTCGTGGGCTGCGAACTGACCCGAAGCACCCTGCGCCAGATTCGCGGACGTACTTTCTGGCTCGGGATAGGCCTTTGGCTGGCCGTCGCGCCGCTGGTACTCATCGCCGTTCGCCAGCTGCACTAGGCGCCAGCACTGGCCCCCGGGGTCAGCTTCGGGAGTTAGCAGAATCTTCTATATCCATAGAGAGATTTGATTCTTCACTCCCCCAGGCAGGCGCTTTATGGTCCGACCCATGAAGCGTATAGCTGCCCTCGACAAACTGAGCCTTGTCGCCATCCTCGCCTTTGCGGGGTATGTGCTGCTGCCTTTCTTCGCCTGATCCATCCCCCGGCCGGCACCTGCAACCGGTGCCGCCAGACCCCAAGCCACAGCTGCCTTTTTCGTCGCGCGAAAGCGCTTGACACTCCCCGCTGTCGGTCCTAAAAAAGTCGCCATCAGCTGCTGCTGGACGGACGCGCATCAGGGGAGATGGCGCCGCCACGCTACTGCGCCTCGGGCGTGAAGGGGAGAGCCGGCTGAGGTCGAGAGTGTCGTAGTCATGGCTTTGGTCGAAGGAGTTTGATGGCATCGATGAGCGACGTCGAAGAGGAGTTCGAGGAAGAGACCGAAGACGGTCTGGAAGCCGATGACGCCGAAGAGCTTGGCGAAGACGAGGAAATGGAAGACCTCGAGGACGAACTCGAGGAAGACCTCGACGAAGATACCGCCAACGAGATGAAGGCGGTGGATGAGGCCCTGAGCCAGAAAGAACAGAACGCCCGCTCCCTCGCCATTCGCAAAGCCCTGGAGCAGCGTGCGGAAGAAAAACGTCTTCATGACGATCTCGACTATCTCGACGACTGACGCCATCAGCGAGACTCACCATCTCGCTGCCTGATCCCAAACTACCCGCCGTGTATGTCGTCACGGACCCCATGTGTTCGTGGTGTTGGGGTATGGCGGGCGCGGTCGAGGAAGCGGCCCACCGACTTGCGCAGGAAGTGCGTTTCGATCTCCTGCTCGGTGGTATCAACGTGCATGCGACGCAGCCGATCGGTGAGTTCGGCCGTCGCCATCTCATGAAGCTCTGGGGTGAGGTGCAGGAAACGACCGGGCAGACCTTCGGCTTCAAACTCCCCGAGGAATTCATCTACAACTCCACCTTGCCCTGTGTCGCGCTGGAAGCCTTCCGGGATCGAAGCGGCAGCGCTCCTTTCGGCTATCTTCACCGTCTGCAGCAGTGTCTCTTCGCGGAGGGGCGCAACATCGCCACCGCCGACGTCCTCGATTGGGTTGCTCAGGAATTCGGCTGGGCGCGCGGCGAGCTGGCGGCCGCTCTGGAAGATCAGAGCTACATCGATCGCGCCGCAGCGCAGTTCGAGCACGCTCGAAGCTATGGCACCAATGCCTTGCCGAACGTCCTGATCGAGCGGGATGAAGTACGGCGGCTGCTGTTCGGCGGCTACGCCGATTCCGACATGATGGTGGCGCTCATCCGCCAGGCCCTCGAGGCAGCACCGGCGCCGGGGGCGACCGGGTCTTAAAAGCGGGCGGCGATGGCCGGTCGGAACCGGTCCATGTCCACGAGGAAGGAGTCGTGGCCCTGCCTGGAATCCATGCGTCGGAATTCGACGTCTGCCACATGCTCCTTGAGACCGATCGCGAGCTCTTCCTGCTGTTCCACGGGAAACAGGAAGTCCGATTCCACGCCGATGACGAGTGCCCAGTCGAGGCTCACCCGGGATAGCCCCTGCTTCAGGCTGCCGCCATGATCCGTGGCATCGAAGAGGTCCATGGCGCGTGACAGATAGAGATAACAGTTCGGATCGAAGGCGCCGACAAATTTGTCCGCGTGGGCCTGCAGGTAGGATTCCACTTCGAAGTCGATGCCGAAGGGGCCGTCGTAGTCACCGGCCGCGCGCTCCCGACCGAAGCGTTCCGTCCATTCTTCGGCGGAGCGATAGGAAATCATGCCCAGTTTGCGTGCGAGGCGCATGCCCGTCGCCGGAGGCGCATCGAATGGGTACAAGCCATCCTGCCAGGCAGGGTCGCTGCGGACGATCTCGCGTTGCAGGGAGCGAATGGCGATGGAAAACGGCAGGCTGCGCGCGGCGGAGGAAATCGAGATGAGCCCGCCCGAGCGACCCGGAAACAGGAGGCAGAAGGCGAGGGCCGTCATGCCGCCCATGGAGGCCCCAACCACGGCGTTCAGCCGTTCAATCCCCAGCGCATCGAGGACTGCGGCCGCCGCCGACGCGACATCCTCGAGGCAGAGCACGGGGAAATCCAGCCGGTAGTGGCGATTGGTCTCCGGATCGATGCTCGCTGGTCCCGTGGAACCGAAACAACTGCCGAGGGAATTCACGCAGATCACGTAATAGCGATTGCTGTCGATGGGCTTGCCCGGACCGATCATGTCTTCCCACCAGCCGGAGGATGGGTCCTCGATGCTGCTGGCCGCGTGAGCGGATGGCGACAGGCCCGTGAACAACAGGACTGCGTTGCTCGCGGTCTCATTCAGGGTGCCCCAGGTTTCATAGGCTACGATCGGCGAGACGATGGTGCCACGCCGCATGCGGAACTCACCTTCAATCTGGTAGCGTTTGATCGCCGACATAGGTCTCTCTCCGGGTCGCGAGGCTGGCCTCGCGAGGGTGGGGGAGTCTACCACCGACATTTTCTGGAGGAAGAGCCGTGAGTGACCTTGCCAGGGCCCTCGAACATCTGAAAACCGGCAATTGGGAGGCGGCACACGTCATCGTGCAGGAAGATGAAAGCGTTCTTGGCGCCTGGGCGCACGGTATCGTGCATCTCATGGAAGGAGATCGGGCGAATGCCGGTTACTGGTATCGACGCGCCGAGCGCAGTCTGCCGGCTGAGGACGCGGCGGCGGCTATCGCCTCCGAAACCCAGGCGCTTGAAACGGCGCTCGAGCAGGT
The DNA here is from genome assembly GCA_965230005.1 of Pseudomonadales bacterium. Classification (GTDB taxonomy): domain Bacteria; phylum Pseudomonadota; class Gammaproteobacteria; order Pseudomonadales; family Azotimanducaceae; genus SZUA-309. Next base: position 1,102,841 of record OZ245934.1, on the reverse strand, counting down.
GACTGACTGACGCCTCATCGGCTGGGCCGCGCCTCAGTATTTCGGAGGTTTCAGATCGATGTGAGTGATGTCTTCCTGATCCACTTCATCCGGGAGCGTTTCCGGGTGTTCGTCCAGATAGATCATGGTGTCGACGAAACGCTGGAGGTCTGCCAGGGCTTCCCGGCGTGAGGTGAAGGGGCCCCGTGGCGCGCCTCGCGTGAGGTAGTACCAGTCGAGACCTTCGTGATACAGCCGATCCTCCCGGCGCTCGCAGCGCACGGGCCGCTCGTCGGTTTTTCGCATGACCAAATCGAACCCCAATCCATAACAGCCTGAGGCGGTCTTTGCCGCCTTGTTGAATAACACGCGGAACCGGCGCGGCCGGTGCGGGTGGATTTGTAATGCTGATGTATGAATCAGGGCGTGGAAGCGGCTGCGCGTCGGGGGCTCAGGCTGAAGTGCTGACCGGAGCGTCGCCACCGGGGCCGACAACGGCCTTCAGATCGCCGTTGCCCAGGGATCTGCCGTCTTCCGTGACCGGATGCATGGGCTGTATCGGTACCCCCGTTGCCTTATCCACGAAGGTCAGACGAGTGCCCTTCGGATTCGGGCGGTATTTATCGCCCCAATGCGTGATTGCCAGTAGAACCGGTTCCAGGTCCCGGCCTGCCTGCGTGAGCACGTACTCGGGATGCTGAGTTTCCCTGCCGATGCGCTTCTCCATGAGTCCCTGTTCCACGAGAGCGTTCAGCCGTGCCGTCAGAATGTTCCTGGAAATACCCAGGCTGCGCTCGAACTGAACGAAGCGCTTCGCGCCGAACAGGGCGTCTCTGATGATCAGCAGCGTCCAGCGCTCTCCGAGGATGTTCAACGACTGGGCCACTGAACAGTTCAGGTGGTCGTAATTCTTGTACTTCATGGCGGGAGAGTTTAGCAGTTGCTTCATGCAATTTATAAGTTGCATGAAAAAACAAATATGTTTTATGATGCAACATATCAGAACGCGAACCGTAAAGGAGAGACGAATGGTCGGTTGCATGTGTGTGATTCAGGAAGGTCAGGAGCCCGATCGCCGCCGTGGTGCCCTGGCAACGGCGCTCGAAAGCTACGTTCAGTCCCGGTTGGGCGCAGCCCCGAGCGTGAACTGGGTGTCGGTTGCGCGAGGCAACGGTTTTACGGCCGGTAAACCCTCGACGTCATCGGTGGTCGTTCTCACTGCGCCGGAACCTCTGACCCAGGAGCGCAGAGAATCGGTGCTGCGCGAGCTCGTCGATCTCTGGACCACTGAGACGGGCTGCAGCGTCGATGAAATTGTCGCCGTGGTCGCCGATCCGACCCAGCACTGAACGCCGAAGCCAGAAGAAAGGAGCCACTGATGCCACTGTATATCTGCAACAGCGGAAAAGACGCGATTGATGCTGCCGCCAAAGAGAAAATCGCGCGAGACATTACCGACATCCACTGCGAAGTCACCGGCGCGCCGGAGATATTTGTGCACGTCGTGTTCTTCGAGGAATCGCCGCAGGTTCCCCTCGGCGACAAGGCCCTTGCCGTGCGTGGCACGATCCGCAAAGGACGCAGCAGCGAACAGAAAGAGCAGATTGCTGCCGCCGTGCGAGCGTCGCTCGTCCAGCATGGGCGGGTCGCCGAGGACGAGGCGCACGCCGAGATTCGGGAAACACCCGCCAGCTGGGTGCTCGAAGGCGGCGAGATCATGCCCGAGCCCGGCGAAGAGGCGGCGTGGTTTGCCGCCCAGGAAGAGCGGCGCCGGACTGCGGGCGCGCACTAGAGCCCCGACTCAATCCGCCCGCGTTAGCCGGCCTCCGAGGCCGGCTAACGCCCATCGACCCGCTAAAGCGAATGCCCGACAGGTTGGGGGCTTCCTGCACCGGCCAGTCCGTAGGCACGCCGACAGGCGTTGAGCACATCACCGGCAGGTACGTTCGGGTAGCTGCGTGAAGTCTGACGATAGCAGGCCTTCGCACGCTCCTGCTGCGCCTCGAGCTGCATTCGTTCCAGACTGTATTCCGGCGGCAGCTGTGCGCAGCCGGCAATGAGCACAAGGCTCGTGGTGAGTGCGTGCCGAGCAGTGTTTTTCCGTGCCATGTTCCGCTCCCCGTTTGCTTGTGTTGAGCACTGGAGCGGAGCGTCCTCGGACGGCTGGCTGAGGTCCTTCGAGGGTTCTGAAATCGATCTGAAATTGTTCTGAATCGAACAAAATCAATGGCTTAGCAATTACGGGATCAGCGTTTCAGCGCGCTCTGTCTCCAGGGCGAAGAGCGCGCGATTGGGGGCTATGCTCGGCGGCGCAAGCGGCGGGGACTACTGAGCCAGGCTGGGATCGGTGAGCCTGCTGGGGATTCTGCGCGGTGAGCACGTGTCGCGCACCGGCTCAAATGCGATACGCGCTCCGGCAGAGGTCGGTCTTTCACACTGTATAGCTGGACTGCCGGAAACCCCGATTTCGGTTTCCCCAGCGAATCATGGCGCTACTGAACCGCAGACAGCGCCTTGTGGCCCATCTGCTCGAAATACCGCCGGGCGCCCGGGTGGAGCGGGGCGGTCAGGCCATTGAGCATCTCGTCAGGATTGAGGCTGCTCAATGCCTCGTGGTTTTCCTGCATGGCCCGGAGGTTCTCGAACACGGCTTTCGTGACGCGATAGACCAGATCCTCCGGCACCGATGCCGAAGTCACCAGCAGTGCCTTCACACCGATCGTCTCGACGTCTTCATCGTTCGCTGCCTGCGGATAGAGGCCCACGGGGATGGCGGTTTGCGTGTAGTAAGGGTTGGCGGCGATCAGGGCCTCGATGTTTGCCAATGGAACGAAGCGAGCGCCGCGAACGGTGTAGGTGGCGAACTTCATGGTCGAGTTCGGGTGGCTGATCGTATAGAAGAAGGCGTCGAGGCCACCGTGAGCGAATCGGGTCAGCCGTGAGTCGAGGGGCTCGGCGTGGGCGTCGAGATCGGATTCCCAGCTGATGCCGGCCGCGCTCAGGACGTCGATGGCATTCTGTCGGGTCCCCGTATCGGGGAGACCGATATCGACCTTCCGATCCCTGAGATCGGTGATTGCCTCGATGGCCGTGTCTCCCGCGGCCAGCAGCGTTACGGCTTCCGTGTAGAGGCCGAAGACGGCGCGAAGCTCGGGTTGTCTGCCCCGTTCGGTCCAGGCGCCCTGGCCCTGCGCCGCCTGATACAGGTGATCGGCCTGGGCAATCCCGAAGGCAATGTCTCCACGGAGCAGGGCGTCGATGTTTGCGACGGAACCGCTGCTGGTTGCTTCCTGCACCATGGCGTCCTGTGGCGCCGCGTTCTCGTTCGCAATCCTAGCGATCGCATGCCCGGCAGCCTGGTAGTTACCCCCAATTGCGCCTGAGCCGAGAACGACCGTTGTCGTTTCCGGTTCTGCGGTGCAGGCGGTAACAAAGAGGAGCGGCAGCAGCGGCTTGAGCAGTTTCTGCATCAGGGCAGGTCTCGACGAAAGCTGATCGTCGAGAGCATATTCAATCCTCGCCGGGATCGTTAGGCGGCTTTGTATGCGCGTCTTGCCCTGATGCCGACTGTGCCGTTGAAGTCAGGTCTGGTCGTCGATCTCGGCGTCAGCAGCGCTGGCGGCGACCGAATTCATCCCGCTGTCGCAGGCTGCCGCGGAGCTGTACATCTGGCTTTGCCCGATCACCTGATGGTTCGCGGCCTTGAGAACGAAGTAGGGGTTGCCGTTCGGCGCTTCCTTCACCTCGAAGCGTGCCGGATCAGCGGCGTTCGTCTTCACGCTCTCGATGCCGTTGAGCGCTCCGTCCCTGGCTTTGTAGCCCTCACCCGTAAGGATGGTTTCACCGTTGCCAGCCTTCAGGCGGAAGCGGAATTCTCCGGCGTTGTCTTTATAGAGCTCAAACTTTCCAGCCATGATCATCCTCCCTGATTTGGACGTCCAGAAAACCAGTGGAGGATGACAGGAAAGTGACAGCGCGATGGTGGATCGGTATTTGCGGCGATCCGGGATGCGCCAACGGAAAGCCTACTGCAGGCTGGCGATGACCGTTCCTTTCACCGTGTCGTGCAGATTTTTCAGCTTCAGCCCTTTCGGATCGATCAGATGCTGCATGACGAGCCCGCGCAATGCGCCGATGATGAGTGCCGCCGCGGCCTCCGTGTCGGTATCTTTCCTGAACTCTCCCTGCTCGATGCCGCGCTCGATGATGCCGATCAGACGCCCACGGGCACCGGCATTGAGATCCGCGATGGACTTGCGGATCTCAGGCACGGCGCCGAGGGCCTCGCCCATGATGACGTAGAGAGCGCGCATGGGACCTTCTCGGAGCGACACCTCCGTCAGATAGATATCAATGTAGTTCCTCATGGACTCCGTGGCGCTGGCCTGTTCGATGGCATCGCCCAGCTGATCGTTCAGGAAGCGCTTCGAGATGTGATCGACCACGGCTTGCAGCAGCCCTTCCTTGGAGCCGAACTTATGGCTGACGAGGCCTGCCGTGTAGCCAGCTTCCCGCCCCACCTCGGTCAGGGTCGTTTTCAGGTACCCCTGGCGCGCGAAGAGCGCAATGGCCGCCTTCAGCATCTGCTTTTCCGACAGTTCGCGGCGCTCTTCGTGGGTTCTGGGTGCCTTTCGGGTCTGGGGCATGCTCGTGCTGGTCCTTCTCTGGGTGACCGATTATAGGCATATCGCTTGTGGTCAGAAGTACTGTAGATTGAACGGACAATCAATAATGTGAACTTCGCAGAGGAAATGCCGTGGCTGACTCGAAGAGACCGCTGGCACAGGAGCTGTCGTCTCCCTATCGCATTCTCGAATGGGTGCCGCTCGGCGCACCTGAGCTGATCCACATGGCGGTTGCCTTTACCGGTCGTCTGCTCTGCGACCTGGGTGCGGAAGTGATCAGAATCACGCCGCAACCAGATCCGCTGGTCGGCTTACGAACCCTGGCAGACGAGCGCGTCGGATCATCCAGCGTATTGGGCACGTTTCTGAATCGAGGCAAGCGCCACGCCTCTGCCGCAGAGCTCGCTTCGGTCGTCGGAGGCGTCGACCTGGCGTTGCTCGGCGCGCGTGCGTGCCTCGATGCCGAACCGCTTGCGAACCTTTCCAGCGTCCTCACTGAAACGGGACTCGGAGAGACGCCGGTCTCGGAGCTCGGGATCCAGGGTCTCGTAGGGCTCACCGACCTCTTTGGTGAACCGGATGGTCAACCGCTGGCGATGGGTGGCCATCAGACGGCCTACGCTACGGGCTACGCGACGTTCTGCGCGGCGATGGCGAGCATTGCCAAACTGAGCCTTCAGGGGGAAACGGATCTCGCACGAGTCACCGCGATCGACGCCCTCGCCTGGGTCAATTGGAAGGGCATTGCAGCCGGTTCGCTCGGCTTCCCGGTCGCACGCGGTGGACGTGGCGCCGAGGCGCCGGTGCTCAAGTGCGCCGATGGATACTTCGCGTTTCTCCACCTGCCGAAGAACTGGCCGGATATCTGCGCAGAAGTAGCGGATGAGCGGTTGCTGGAGGACAGATTCTCCAGTGCCGGCGGGCGGGCGAAAAACGCGCTGGCGCTGAACGAAATCCTCGCGGAGTGGACGGAAGGCAGAACCCAATCCGAGCTCTACGAGTTCTGCCAACGCTGCGCGATTCCTGGCGGGCCGGTCATGACGGCGCCCGATCTATTGCAGGAGCGACTCTATCGGTATCGGAGCTACTTCGACGAGGTCGTCGTTGGCGGGGCGGGGGATGGAGCGACAGCGGGCAACGACGCCGTCCGCATGCTGGTGCCCGGATTGCCGCTGACGATTGAGGACAGCGCTGGGAGCGCGACCGTCGACGGTGGCGGGGACGCGTCCAGGGTAAAGCACCACGACTGGGGCAGTCTGCAATCCAGAGCACTCCCCCTGGCAGGCATGCTCGTGCTCGACCTGGGTATCTTCACGGCCGGATCGGTGACTTCGACGTTGCTGGCCGATCTGGGGGCGCGGGTGATCAAGGTGGAATCGGAAGCCTATTCGGATCCTTTCCGTAGCTGGCCCGGCATCAAGGGTGACTCGCCGCTGTTCACCTTCAACAATCGCAACAAGCTGGCGGTGAACGTCGATCTGAAAACTGATGCGGGGCGCGCCACTTTTCTCGAGCTCGTGGCCGAGGCCGACGTTGTCGTTGAAAACTTCCGGAGAGGGGTGCTGGCCCGCCTGGGCATCGACTATCCAGTACTGAAAGCGGCCAACCCCAACATCGTGCTGGCGTCTGTTTCCGGGCAGGGTTCGAGCGGTCCTGGCTCCGGTCACGTCAGCTTCGGGTCAACGCTTGAAGCCATTGGCGGCGTGGCAGCCCTGACGGGTTATGCAGAAGGACCCTGCTACATCAGCGGACGGAATCTCAACTATCCAGACCAGATTGTCTGTCTCTATGGGGCAGGTGCCGCCATCGCTGCCATCCTGAAAGCCCGGGCAACGGGACAGGGTATGCATATCGATGTATCCCAGCGCGAAGTGACCACCCTGGCAGTCGGCGAGCAGATTGCGGCGGCGAGCCGCACAACCGACGCTGCCGCGAACCAGCAATTCCCCGGCAATGGCGACCCGAATATGGTGCTGCAGGATATCTATCCCGCGCAGGATGGGTGGGTCTGGTTGAGTGTTCGCGAGGAAGACGAACTAAATACTCTTGCAGATCACCTGGGATGCCAGACATCCGAGGCCGGCGAAGTCCTCGGCGCCTGGCTGCGGACTCAGGCCAGGGATGCTGCAGTGGCAGCGTTGCAGAATCTGGGTCTGGCCGCCGGCCGCGCCAACACAGGGGCGCAGGCAGCTGAGGAGCCGAAAGTCAGGACCGGAATAGCCTTTGCCGAGACAGGCTCAGGCGTGATGGTGAAAGGATTCCCGTTTCAGTTCGAGAAAACGCCACTGGTGATCTATGAAGAGTCACCACGCATGGGTGAACACACCGAAGAGATCCTGCGGAGGTTGTCACTCCCAACGAACTGAATTATATTGATTAGCCAATCAATATATTAGATCCAGGGGAAAGCAGGAATGGGGACCCAGCCTGATCAGCCATTTCTTTCGGCGCTCACCAATGCCTTTGATCACTTTTCTGCCGACGCCTGTCTTTGTTTCCAGGGTGAGACGCTGACTTATCTTGAGGTTGGTGAGCTCTCTGCCCGGGTGGCCAATCAGCTGATCGCCAATGGCTTCAAGCCGGGTATGAAGGGCGCGGTCTACAGCGTGAACTCGGCGCTGTCTTTCGTGGCAACCCTGGGCATCGTCCGTGCCGGCGGGGTCTGGATACCCATCAACCCGCGTAACTCCGAGCAGGACAACGTTGCCATCCTGAAGAAGTTTGGGGTCGATGTGCTGTTTTTTCAGCACGCCTTTGAGGGCCCCATTGCGAGTTCCGTTGAACAGGGCGCCGCAGCGGTATGTCTGGACAGTGAACTCCCCGGCTACTTTCACTTCAACGCCTGGGTGGCAGGTGCTGACAGTTCGCCGCCGCCGGTTTCGGTCGCACCCACCGATCTCGTCAGCATTCCATTGACCGGCGGCACCACTGGACTGCCCAAGGGTGTGATGCTGAGCCACAGGAACTTCCAGGCCTTAGAGCAGGCCACCCGGGAGATGTACGCCGGTCGTCGACCGGTGGTGCTCTGCGCGGCACCGATGACCCATGTGGGCGGGCGCATCGCGCTGTGCGGCCTGTCCAGCGGGGTACGTTTTGTCATTCTCGAGGCCGTGGATCCGCAGCTGGTCCTGCAGACCATTCACGATGAAAAGGTGACGGACACCTTTTTACCGCCGACTGGCGTTTACTCCCTGCTCGATCAACCGAACCTGAACAGCTTCGATCTCTCTTCGCTGATCAATTTTAGCTATGGATCCGCGCCCATGTCGACGGAGCGGCTGAAAGAAGCGCTGCGGAGAATTGGCCCCGTCATGCGCGGCGGCTTCGGCCAGACTGAGTGTCCGATGTTTATCGCGAGACTGAATCCCGCAGAACACTTCGTCGACGGTGAGCTTGGCGGAGACCTGATGCCGGACGAACGGCTGCGCAGCGTCGGGCGCCATACGATTATCTCCGAGCTGGCCGTGCTCGATGATGAGGGGCGTGAACTGCCGCAGGGTGAACGCGGCGAGATCGCCGTGAAGGGGCCCATGGTCTCGGAGGGCTACTACGAGGCGCCGGAAGAGACGGCAAAGATCCGCGTCAACGGCTGGCACCTGACCGGTGACATCGGCTATCTCGATGAAGAGGGCTATCTCTACATCGTCGATCGTAAGAAAGACATGATCGTTACCGGTGGCTTCAACGTCTATTCCTCTGAAGTGGAACACGCCCTCATGGAGATCCCGGGCGTTCAGCTGGCGGTCGTGTTCGGTGTGCCGGACGATAAATGGGGCGAAGCCGTCGCGGCTCAGATTAAGCTGGAGCCGGGTGTTACCCTTGGTGAGGACGAACTCATTGTCGCGGCCAAAGCCGCCATCGGCGGCGTGAAGGCGCCAAAACGGGTGACCTTTGTCGAGGATTTTCCCCGAACGCCCGTCGGCAAGATTGATAAGAAAGCGCTCAGAAACGAAGCCTGGCAGTCGGAGGAGAGAAAGATCTGAGCCGGAATTCCTCAGCCTATGCCAGCTGTCGCTTCAGGTCGGCGCGCGCCTGCTGGTACTCGCTGATCAGCTGCTCACAGAGTGACTGCACCGGTACCACTTCTCTGGTTGCGCCGATCCCGTGGCCGGCGGACCAGATGCCTTTGTAGCGCTGCTTGGATTGCCCGTCAGAGGTGACGATCTTTCCAGGCCGGGTGACCGCCAGCTCCTCCAGATCGATGCCGGCTTTCACCAGGCTCGGTGCGTACCAGTTGGCTGGAGCGCCATCGAGGGCAGCGGACAGGAAGATGTCGGTGGCTTTGCCCTCTATGAGCGCTTCGCAATAAGCGGCCGGCGCCAGGGATTCTTCCGTGGCAATGAACCGCGTGCCCATGTAGGACATCGCTGCGCCCATGGTTTCCGCGGCCAGGAGATCCTGACCGTTCGTCAGGCCGCCGGCGAGGATAATGGGTTTATCGGTGACCTGTTTGATCTCACTGATCAGGGCGAAGGGATTGATGGTGCCGCAGTGGCCGCCGGCACCGCCGGCAACGGCGATGAGGGCGTCCGCGCCAGCCTCCACCGCTTTTTCTGCGTGTCTGGCGGACGCTACGTCGTGGAAGGCCACGCCGCCGTAGTCGTGAATCTGCTTGAAGACATCATCCGGTGCGCCTTTCGAGGTCAGCACGATAGGCACTTCGTGTTGGATGACCAGCTCGAGGTCGCCTTCCATACGGGCGTTGCTGGAGTGGACGACCAGATTCACCGCATAAGGCGCGGGTTGCTCGCCGGCTTCCTCGGCGGCCGCCAGCGCGTCCTGAGTCTCGACCAGCCACTCCTCGAAAACTTCCCGGGTACGCGTTGAATGCGCCGGATAGCTGCCGATAGCACCCGCACGGCAGGCGGCGATGGCCATCTTCGGATTAGACACCAGAAACATCGGTGCCACGATGAGTGGCAGCTTTAGCCGATCGGCAAAATCGAAGGGGACAGTCATGGCGACTCCTCAGCGGGTGAAGCTGGCGAAAACGTCCACCGGTTCACGGTGCATCTTCGCGGCAACGGAATTGATCTGCGCATCCAGGTCGGGATAGCCGAAAGACAGTCCGCACAGAATGGCGTTGCCTTCCGGGATCGGCAGCATGGCCTTTACCGGTCCCGGGTAGGTGGCCAGGGCACCCTGCGGACAGGAGGCGATACCCCGTTCCACGAAGAGCAGCATGAGCGTCTGCAGAAAAATGCCGATATCAATGGCGTTGGCTCGATGCATCGTCTCGGGATAGGACAGGAAGGCTGCATGGGGCGCGCCGAAGAACTCCCAGTTCTTCATCGAGAGCGCCATGCGCGCCTCTTTGTCGTCTTTGTCGATGCCGACCGCGCCGAAATACTGAAACGCACATTCCCGTTGCCGCTCTTTGTAGCGGCCCTTCAGTCCTGAACCCCCTGGCGGGAAGGCAGGGTAGGGTTTAACACCGGCGTTGATCTCCGCGAAGATCGCCGCCTGCAGGCGCTGGCGCGCTTCGCCGGAAACAATGTCTATGCGCCAGGGTTGCGTGTTGCTGTTGGAGGGAGCCTCCCGCGCGAGCTCGAGCACTTCACGGATCAGTGCTTCAGGCACTGGCTCGGTTTTGAAGGCGCGGATGGTTCGACGCGCCTGTATCGCTTCGCTGACGTTCACTATCTGATCTGCTCCCTCAGCCGAAACTGACAGTGTCCGCACCCGTGAGACTCGCAAGCTGTTGCCGGTGCAATTCGCCATCCTGCCCGGCGAAGTCGCAGAGGCTCACGAACTTGCGCTCGAGTTTGGATCCTTGCTCATCGTAGTCGGTGACGGGCTCAGAGAGGTCTTTGAACTCAACGTGCGCGTTCTGCTCGGCATCCACCCACACCACCTTCGACTGAAACTGCGTCAGTGAGCCGTCGGTTTCCACGGTCACCCTGTCGATCAGATCCTGAACCGGGTCACTGCTGATGACCTCATCGACGAAGGTCTCAGGGTTTGCGGTGTCGATACCGTTCAGCACCAGTGAGGCGGTGCCGCGCAGACTGAACTTGCCTTCAAGTCCCGTTCTGGGGGCCGGGACTCCGCAGATGTCGAGCAGCATCGGATTCACCGTGATGGTGAGCGACGACAGGTCGTCGACGTTCAGGTTGGTACGCAGTTGCAGGACACTTTCGATGGCGGCATGCGTCAGGTGGCAGGCTGCGTGGTATTTGAACAGCGTGCCGAGGATCATCCAGTCATCGGCGATGGCGGCGAGCCGTTCGGTCGCCTCCGTGGGGTCCGTGGCGTTTGACGCTGCCTGCACGAAGCCCTGATTGCCGACCACCGCGTCGGGATTCGCCGTAAAGCCTGCGGCGGCGAGGCGCGCGCAGTTGATGCCGTTTTCAGCTGAATGACCGGGATGGTAGGGCTTGGTCATGGTGCCGAAGTTCGCCTTCACACCGCAGGCGTGGGAGGCCGCCAGTCCCATGGCCGTCGAATACTGATCTTTCGGCAGCTTCAGGAGGTGTGCGACGGCGGCGGTGGCGCCGAAGGTGCCGTAGGTGGCCGTGGTATGCCAGCCTCGCGGGTAGTGATCACGACCCATGGCATGGTTGATGCGTCCTTCGATTTCTACCCCGACGATGAATGCGGTGATCAGTTCTTTGCCCGTGGCGCCGATCTCTTCTGCAATCGCCAGCACAGCCGGCAGCACCGGTGCCGTCGAGTGACAGCCGACACTGGAGCCGGTGTCGTCGTAGTCCAGGGCATGACCGCTGGCGCCGTTCAACAGGGCGGCGGTGGGTGCTTCGAGTTTCAGATCCGAGCCGATCACGGTGCAGGCCCCGCTGCGATGCCCGAACTGGCCTCGGAGAATCTCCGAGAGCGGTTCCGTACTGCCCGCCAGGGCGCAGCCGAACCAGTCCAGAGCGCACTGATTGGCCACCTGTATGACATGCTCCGGCACATCGTCGTAGGTCATGGTGCCGAACTTTTCCCAGGCTGCTAGATAGTCCATCCGATTCTCCTTCAGGAAACTCCCGCGCTTACTGTATTGCGCGCCCACCGTCGACGTCGAGGCAGACACCGGTCAGGAACCGGGCCTCCTTCGAGGCCAGAAAAAAGGTCGCGTCTGCCACGTCTTCCGGCGTCGCCCGGCGCCCCATGGGAATACCGGCGATCACCTGGGCGTTAGCCTCGGCGGGCAATTCCGCCACGCCCACGGCATTCTGGTCGAAGCCTGTCGGCGCAGAAACCGGACAGACGGCGTTCACCCGGATGTTCGGCGCCAGCTCCACCGCCAGAGCCTGGGTCAGGGTGAGCACGGCGCCCTTGGCGGCGTAGTAGGCGGCGAGACCGGGTCGAGGGCGCTTGGCGCCGATGGAGGAGGTGGCCACGATGGCGCTGCCTTCGGACATGTGAGGTGCGCAGTACTTGGCCGCCAGAAACACACTGCGGGTGTTGATGGCAAACATGCGATCGAATTCATCCGTACCCATCTCGATGGCGCGAATCATCCGGTGAGGGATGCCCGCGTTGGCGCAGACCACATCGATCCTGCCGTAGGTGGCCACCGCGGCCTGCGCGAGGTTCTCGTTCTGGCCTTCGTCGGCAACGTCGATCTGTACGGCAATTGCCCGGGGGAGGGCGCTGGCCACGGCTTCGGCCCCCTCGATGTTCATGTCGGCAACTACCACTGCAGCACCTGCGGCAGAAAACTTCTCGCTCATGGCTTTACCGAAGCCCGACGCACCACCTGTGACGATGACGCACTTGTCGTTGAAGTCACTCATCTCTTTGTCTGTTCCTGTTCTCTCGGCCTTGTCAGCCTTTGCCCAGCAGCCGGTCGGAGATGATGCGCTGCATGATTTCCGAGGTGCCCTCGAAGATTTTGGTCAGCCGGGCATCGCGCCAGTAGCGTTCGACGGGGTAGTGGGTGGTGTAACCGGCGCCGCCCAGGATCTGCAGGCACTCGGACGTCACCCGTTCAGACATCTCGGCGGCGAAGTACTTCACCATGGCGGCTTCCTTATCCGCACGGCGACCCTGATCGATCTCGTTGCACACGTGGTACATGAGCTGGCGAGCGGCCTCGATTTCCGTCGCTGCCGTGGCGATCTTGAACCGGATCGCCTGGAACTTACCGATGGGTCGGCCGAACTGCTCACGTTCGTTGGCGTAGTCGATGGCCACGTTCAGCGCACCCTGGGCGGCACCGATGGAGCGCGCCGCCGTGTGGGCGCGCGCGACCTCAAGGCCCCGCTGGATACCGACGAAGCCACCGGCCATGGAGGCAGGGCTGCCTGCTTTTTCGCCTTCGGCAGGTTCGAGCGCCGGCACGCGCACGTTGTCGAAGTGCAGCTCCCAGGTTTTCCAGCCGTGGTAGCCGATTTTCGGAATCGGACTGCCCTGTACGCCGGCCGGCAGTTCGCCGCGTGGTTTCTCCACGGCAATGCTTTTCATGCCGCCCTGGCGCCGCTTGCTGTCGGATTCCACCCGGCACACCACACTGATGAAGTCGGCGCCGTCGGCGAAGGTGCACCAGTATTTGTTACCGTTGATGATCCAGTCGTCGCCGTCCCGGGTTGCGCGGCAGGCAACGCCTGCCATATCCGATCCGGCGTTGGGCTCGGACATGGCGAAGGCGCCGAGGTACTGGCCCGCCGCCATCTGCGCGATCTTCTGATCCCGCTCCGCACCCTGGCCCGGCACAGAGCGCCAGAAGCCATTGCCCCGGGCGATGAGGCTGGCCACGCTCATCCAGCCGCGCGCCAGTTCCTCGGCGATGAGGCAGTACTCCATGCAGCCCAGGCCCAGGCCACCCTGGTTCTCCGGAATGGTGATGCCGAAGTAGCCCATCTCTCCCATCTTGTCGATGAGATCGCGGGGGATCTCACCCTTCTCCGGGTCGAGCTCGTTGGCGACCGGCAGCACTTCATTGCTCGTAAAGTCCCGTGCGGCCTCCTGCATCATGCGCCGCTCGTCGGTCCAGTATCCGTCACTCATGATTCTTGAGCTCCTTCAGAGACCGTAAAGGTCGGCCAGATCCAGCGTGTTGGCGTAGAGGCGCACCGTCGCCGCGTCGGCAAACTCGCCGTCGATCATCACCGCGCCTTCTCCCCGGGCTTCCGACTCCCGGTAGGCATCGGTCATCTTGCGCGCCTTGCCGACCTTCTCGAGGTCCGGGGTGAAGATTTCCTGAGCGTGGGGGATCTGCGTGGGGTGCAGGGCCCATTTACCGACCATGCCCAGCGCCCGGGCCTGCAGGCAGGACTCCCGGTAAGCGTCGGTATTGCGGATGTTGCCGAAGGGACCGTCGATCGCATCGATGCCCCGGGCCCGGGCGGCCATGGCCACGCGGAACTTCGCGTAGTGGAAGACGTCGCCTGGGTATTTGTAATCGGGGCCGTAGATCGCCGTGAAGTCGAGGCCCTGGCTTGCCGAGTAGTCGCCCATGCCGAAGATCATGGCTTCGAGGCGAGGCGTGCTCGAGGCGATGGACTCAACGTTCTGCAGCCCCAGGGTCTCTTCGATCAGGAGCTCCAGGCCGATCCTGTTTTTGAGGCCGAGCTTGAGTTCGAGCTGCGTCAGCAGCTTGTCGACAAACTGAACGTCGGAGGCGTCATAGGGTTTGGTGAGCATGATGCAGTCGAGGTTCTCGCCCGCCTGTTCAACAACGGTGATCACGTCGTCGTGGCACCATTGGGTCCCGGTGTCGTTAATCCGCACGCAGCGTACGGTATCGCCCCAGTCGAGGTTATTGAGGGCGTCGACCACGTTGTCGCGTGCGCCCACTTTCTGATTCGGCGCGCAGGCGTCTTCCAGATCCAGGAAGACGTGGTCCACGCCGCTCTCCGATGCCTTCTGGATCATCTTGGTGTTGCTGGCGGGCACCGACAGCTGACAGCGGCGGTGGCGGCGAGGTTGGCCGTGGGCGTTCAGCAGGGTCATCTATCTCTCCTCGTCGGCGAGCCAGTGGCTCTTCTTCTTGATCAGCGCGGTCCGTTCGACTTCGGCCACGAGCTCCTTGTTCTGATTCACGCCCCAGTGCTTGAAGCGGACGATGCCCGCGTCTTCCCGATCGCTTTCCGACTTATCCAGCACTCTGGAATAGGCGTAGAGCGTGTCGCCGTGAAAGACCATGGTCTTCAGCTGAATGTTGTCGAGGCCGAGCTCGGCAAGGGCGTTCTCTACCGTGTCCTGGGAAGCGAGGCCCAGGACCAGAGAGAAGTTCACACCGCCGTAGCAGAGGATCTTGCCGACCGGCGTTTTCGACATCTGGTCTTCGTTGAAATGACCTTGTGCCGTATTCATCACCATGTTGGTGATGTTCACGTTCTCGAGGGGGGTCATCGTTTTGCCGCGGGCATGGCGGATGGTCTGACCCACCTCGAAGTCTTCGAAATAGTTGTCTCTGCTGGTAAGGCGAGCCATTGCTGCTTTATCCATCACTCGGCTCCGCTTTTGATCTTTGCGCCACCCATCTGCCCTTTCCAGATCGCGAGGTTTGAGCGCCTGAATTCGATGACCTTGTTGCCGTGCTGGTTGAAACCCTCGTTGAACCAGGTGACGACACCACGTCCTTCGGAAGAGGTGGACTCCCGCTTGGCCTCGGTGACCGAGACGGCGGTCAGGGTGTCGCCCGGGTAGACGGGCTCCAGGTACTTGAGGTCGTAGACGCCGAGGAAAGGCCCGCCCAGACCTTCGGAGCAGATTTCGACGGAGAGACCAAGAATGACGTTAAAGACCAGCTGCGGATTCACCACGATGTCAGGATGACCCAGCGCTTTGGCGTACTCTCGATTGAAGTAGAGGGGGTTGTAGGCGAGGGTGAGATGACAGAACTGGATTGCGTCTGCCTCCGTGATCGTCCGCCCCCAGTGGTGGTGGATGGTTTCGCCCACCTCGAAATCGTGGAAACCCTGCCCGCGCCGTTTCAGCACGGCGGATTCCAGCATTTCTTCAAACTCGCTCATGGATCTCTGCTCTCCTGGTAGGCCAGCAGTTTTAAATGATCATTGATTGATTTGTCAATCAATAAATGTGTACGATGCATGCGTGTCATCGTTGATGAGCGCTACATGAACACACGGGATGGTTCCCTTCAGGCCCCCTTGGATCGCCGAGACTCGAAAACCTATCGCTGGTATGTCCTCGGTATGCTGGGCGTGGGCTACGCCTTCAGCTTCATGGACCGTCAGATTCTGTCGATCCTGCTGGAAGACATTCGAGCCGAGTTCGTGCTTTCGGATATGCAGCTCGGATTGCTGTCCGGCATTGCCTTTGCGCTGTTCTACGCGACGCTGGGGATTCCCATTGCGCGGCTCGCGGACCGTTTCAACCGGGTCAACATCGTTGCGACCGCCGTTGCCGTCTGGAGCGCGATGACTGTACTGTGCGGTGCGGCATCGAACTTCTGGCAGCTGTTTCTTGCCCGCGTTGGCGTAGGCATTGGTGAAGCCGGGGGGAGTCCCCCGTCGCACTCGATCATCTCTGACTACTTTAAAGACGATGAGCGTTCCTTCGCGCTGTCGATTTATTCCCTCGGCACGTCTCTGGGCATGTTGTTCGGGCTGGTCATGGGTGGCTTTGTCGCCGAGTACTACGGATGGCGCTGGGCTTTTGTGGCTGCAGGCGTTCCGGGCCTCGCGCTCGCCATTCTGCTGAAGCTTACGGTCCGGGAGCCCAGCCGGGGTGGTGCGGAGGCTGCCGTCACGGCTCCGACTGATATGCGCTCGAAGTCCGTGAAACAGCAGGATTCGATGCTCCAGACCTTCAAAATCCTCTGGGCCAATCGGGCGTATCGGATGGTCAATCTGGCGCACATGCTCGGGGTCTTTGTGGGTTATGGCTTCACCGTGTGGAAACCCCCTCTCTACCTTCGGCAGTTCGACCTGTCGCAGAGCGAAGTCGGCATGATCGTTGGCTTCTCGGCAGCCGCCTTCGGTGTTCCCGGCATGCTGCTGGGTGGCTACCTGGCGGATCGGCTATTCCGCCGGGATGCCAGAGGCCCGGCCTTGCTGTGCGCGGTTGCCGTCCTGCTGGCGACGCCCGCTTATCTGCTGGCGCTGTGGAGTGAAGACTGGGTGATCACCACGGCATTCATTGCCGCGGGCATCTTTCTCTACTCGTTAAGCCACGCGCCGGGTCTGGCGATCGTGCAGACCGTGGTCGAGCCAGAGCGGCGTGCGCAAGCTGCGGCGTACGTCTTTTTCGTATCGAATCTGCTGGGACTCGGCGTTGGTCCGCTGCTGGTGGGTTCCTTGAGCGATGCGTTTTCAGCCGAGTATGCGGAGCGATCGCTGAATGTGGCTCTGGGAATCATCACCTTTGTGCTCCTGGGTGCGGCGGCCATGTACTGGCGCACGGCTCGTGCGCTCGAGGAGAAGGGCTGAGCCTCCGGCTGTTGGTTTTGCAGGCTAGAATGCTCAATCGACCATATGCATAGCTAAGAGAAGGGAAGCGCATGCAATTCGCGACTGAGCAGCCGCATCTTAAGCACGCCAGTGTGAATGGCGTGGAGCTGGCGTACTGGGAACGCAACGATCCTCGGACTGATCTGCCGACACTGCTGTTCGTGCATGCCACTGGTTTTCATGGCCGGGTGTTTGATCGCGTGATCGAAGCGTTTCCCGACCATCATTCGATCAGCCTGGACCAGCGCGGCCACGGTCGCAGCGAGAAGATCAGGATCGAGCACTGGGCCACCCAGGGGGAAGACGTTGCCGCGCTTGTGAACCTTCTGGAACTGAACGAGCTCATCGGCGTCGGGCACTCCATGGGCGGACATGCGATGGTCGACGCTGCGGCCAGGTCGGGGGCCTTCCAGCGCCTAGTGCTCCTGGATCCCACCATTCCTGCGCCCGAAGCCTTTGGTGCCAATGCGCCTTCGCCTTTCGAAGGGGGCGAGCATCCAGCCTCCCGGCGAAGGAACCGCTTCGCAAGCCCCGAAGAGATGATCGAACGGCTTTTGCCCAAAGGGGCCTATGGTCTGTTCGAACCTCGGATTCTCGACGACTACTGTCGTTATGGTCTGCTGCGCACGGAGGACGGGAGCTATGAACTTGCCTGCCCGCCAGCCGTTGAAGCTTCCGTCTATATGACGGCGCGTACGAACGGCGCGGTGTATGACAGTGTCCGTAGCTTGCGCATTCCAGTGACGATTCTTCGAGCCATGGAGCCGTCGGCGGATCATTCACCCGGAGACTTTTCAGTTTCTCCCACCTGGCCGGGGCTCGTGAATGAGTTTCCCAACGCCCGCGAGTTCTACATGCCGGACTGCACCCACTTCATTCCCATGCAGATGCCTGATGAAGTCATTCGCGTCATCCAGGAAGAAGTGGCCGAGTGGCGCGTGGATTCTGAGGCTGGCTAACAACGAACCAGCAGCACCCGCAGCCCTCGCATAAACCGATAGGGCCTGCGCGCTCGGGCAGTTACGAGAGATTTGCCGGGGGAGCGTGTTGACACCAAAATCATGGAGTTCATACGTCAGCTCCGCGTCAAAGGGCAGGTAGAGGCAACCGTCGACCGGGCTATACCTCGACTACCTCGACGGCGTCATCGTCCGCGAGCTCTCGCCGATCCCTTTCCTCGACGATGGCCTCGATGCGCTCATAGAGGAAGTAGAGGATGAAGCACATGGTCACAGTCGCAGAACCGCCAATGATGAAGTGCCAGAACCAGCCCAGGTGGTGGGCAATGAATCCGCCGAGCGACGTTGCCAGCGCACTTCCTGCCGCCATGGTCACGATCTGCGTGGTGTAGTCTGTCGCCGCCTGAGATTTGCTCGCCCACTTCAGGCGCGCCGCCTGGAAGGTAACGGTGAGAAAGGACGGTAGCGCGATGCCGTTCAGGGTTACGCCGAACACAATCGCGTAGCTCGGCGCCTCCAGGGAGCCCATCCAGACGATTGGAATGACGGCGAGCACCATCATCACGGCGGCGACGAGAAAGGCCTTCAGATAGCCCACCCGCGAGAGGAGCCAGCTCGCCAGCGAAGCGCCGATGATGGTACCCACGAGAGAAGCCGGGCCGACAATGGTGGCGACCTCAGCGGCTCGGAATCCCAGATCCGAGAGATAAGTGGGATACATGGTGGCGATGATGGCGCCGGCCATGGCAACGAAGAAACACAGCGGATAGACATAGTAGCTCTCCGGCCGTTCGAGGAGCCGTTTCAGACTTGGGGGCGGGGCCCGCTCGAACTGCCGTGGGCGCGGCGGCTCCTGACGGAGAATGCCGGGGAGCGAACAACCGATGAGCAGCAGCGAAGCGACGGCCATGGCGGTCGTCCAGCCATAAGCATCATAGATCCAGGCGATGCCTACCCAGGAGACGAACATGCCGATGTTGCGGGCGATGTCGAGTACACCCGCAGCCACCGGTCGCTCTTTGTCCTGGATGTTCTCCACCATGTAACCATCGATGGCCACGTCCTGCGTGGTCATGATCGTGTTCTTCAGGGTCCAGAGCACGATCACGGCCACGAGGTTGTCGACCGTGGGTTCGAAGAGCGTCATCGCCATGTAGGCGAGGGCACCCATGGTGGTGCAGGGGATGAACCAGGAGCGCCGCATGCCGAAGGAACGGCTGCCGGTGCGGTCCACGAAGGGTGCCCAGAGGGGACGCAGCCAGGTGGGGATGAGCGGAATCGTGAACACCCACCACATATCGAGCGACAGCCCCTGCTCCCGGTAAATCACCGGCAACATGAGTCCGACGAAGGCCGCAGGGAGCACCTGACCCATCTGCAGGCCCATGACGGCGGAAAAACGGAAGGCGGTTGCCCGGTCCCGAACCATGTCCCGGGCGCGGAAGGTGCGATTGTTTAGAGCTTCAGCCACGCCCAGACTATACAAGACAATGCTTCGGCGTTTCCTGGAGCCTCTCGCCGGCCTGACGGCAAGTGGCAGATCCAGCTGGCGACGCGTAGGGTGCGGAGGTCAGCTAACAGCAGAAACAGGGGGAACGATGTCTGATTCGGTACTGATAGAGCTCGATGACGGGATACTTACGGCCACGCTGAATGAGCCGGACAGCATGAATGCGCTCAGCGAGGGTGTGAGCCAGGGTCTCTTCGATGCCCTCGAGCGTGCACACGACGACGACGATGTGCGCGTTCTGCTGCTTACAGGTGCCGGTCGGGGATTCTGTGCCGGTGCGGCCGTGAGCAGCGGAGGGCGTGGCTCAGGCGCCCCCAGCCGCAAGTCGCGCCTGGATCAGCTCGGTCCTTCCGCCCGGTCCGTGGAAGCTTTCTCGAAATGCGATGTGCCCATCATCGCCGCCGTCAACGGTGCTGCCGTCGGCGCCGGTTTTGGTATCGCCACCTGCTGCGACGTTCGCATTCTCGGCGAATCCGCGCGGATGGGATCGATCTTCATCCGGCGTGGTCTTGCCTCGGACTACGGCGCCGCCTACTGGCTGCCGAAGCTCGTCGGCATGGGCAAGGCCTATGACCTGATGTATTCGGGGGAACTGTTGGATGCCCGGACCTGCCTCGAGTGGGGCCTGGCGAATCGTGTGGTGCCCGATGACGCGCTCATGACCGAAGCCAAGGCCTATGCGCGCATGATTGCCGACGGACCCCCGTTGGCCTACACGTTGCTGCGCCGCATGCTGCAGCGTTCGGCGGACATGGATCAGGCGACCTTCGCCGAATACGAGTGGACCAATCAGCGGCTCCTCGTTGCGAGCAAGGATTCCAGAGAAGGCTTTGCCTCCTTCATCGAGAAGCGGAAGCCGAAGTTCACCGGCGAGTAGCGTTCCCATGCGGCAGGAAATTCTGGAGCAGCTGGCGGAACGCTGGTCCACACGGTCGCCGGTGGAGATTGCGAACGCCGCGTCCGCACCCCTCTTCGGCACGGCTGGCGAGTGGGATCTGCCGAAGGGCGTTGAGCCGAAGCGGGAGCTGCTCTACCTCGCGGTGGGTATTCCCGATGCAGAGTCATTGCCGAAAGCCGCCTTCCGGGAAGCTGCGGAACAGGTACTCGCGCGGCCCGGTGACCTTGCCCTGCGCTATGGCTTCGGCCAAGGGCCGACGGGCGTACGGGATTGGCTGGCCGCGCGTCGAAGTGAGCAGGAAGACTTCTTCGTGACCGGGGACTGGTACCAGCTGACCAACGGCTCCTCGGGTGCTATTGACCTCATCGTCCGTTCGCTCGTCAACCCCGGCGACGTGATCATTGCCGAGAGTCCAACCTACATGGGTACCCTGCACAACTTTCGCGGCGTACAGGCGGACATCCGCTACGTGCCCATGGATCAGGAGGGGCTCGATACGGATGCGTTGGCGCATCTGTTGGACGAGCTGACGGCGGAAGGCAAAACGGTTCGGCTCATTTACACCATATCGGCCTTCCACAACCCGACTGGCGTCACGCTCTCAGCTGCGCGCCGCGAGCGACTGCTGGAACTGGCCTACGAACATGACGCGATTGTGCTGGATGACGAGGCCTATCGGGATCTCTATTTCGACGAACCGCCGCCGCGTGCGCTCTCTGCCATGGCAGAAGGGTGGGGCGTCATCACCACCGGCACCTTCTCGAAGACCGTAGCCACCGGAATTCGGGTGGGGTGGATTCATGCGCGACCGGAGCTGCTCAGTCTTTTCGGGCGCATGCGCTTTGCCATGGGGCAGAATCAGCTCGGCTTGCGGATTTTCGGTGAGTTTCTCGCGAACGGTGCCTTCGAGCCGCATCTCGAGAAGATGCGAGGTATCTACCGACGCAAGCGGGATCTGCTCCATGCAGCACTCAGCCAGGAAGTCAGCGAATTCATGGAATGGTCCCTGCCCGAGGGTGGTTTCTACATCTGGGCAACGTTGAAAGGTGGGCTCAAAGCTGAGGATGTGTGGCGGGCAGGGGTCGCAGAAGGCGTGGCGGTGAACAACGGCGCCGGGTTCTTTGCCAACGGTAGTAGCGGAGCCGAGTGTTTGCGGATTGCCTATCCCTGGACGCCAGAAGACCAGTTCGCGGAGGCGGCGCAGCGCCTGCGGCTCGCTTGTGAACAGACTGCGGCGGGCCTGTGAGCAGACTGCGGCTGGCGTGTGAGCAGGTGAGTTGAACCCAACCCAGGAAGAGCGCATCCCGACGTCGAGTATTCTCATTTACTCGTCGCCGGTGCTCGGGGTGTTCATGGCCGGCATGCTGGTGAATTTCTATCTGCTGAAGTTCTCAACGGACGTCTTGCTGATCGCGCCGGCAACGATCGGTTTTCTGCTGCTGGCGGCGCGCGTGTGGGACGCCGTGACGGACCCGGCGGCCGGTTGGCTCTCGGATCGGACCAACACTCGGCTGGGCAGGCGTCGCCCCTGGTTTCTCGGCTCTGCGCTGCCCCTGGGGTGCTCCATCGTCATGCTCTGGAGCCCGCCGGAGAGTCTGACGGGTAGTTCCCTGGCGTTCTGGATCGGTGCTGCCATCCTGCTGTTCTACACGGCGTATACGGCGTTTCGTGTTCCGCATATCGCAATGGGCGCAGAACTTTCTCGCGGGTACCACGATCGAACGCGCGTGTTCGGCATTATGCAGATGGTGGAAAGCGTTGGCATGCTGGCCGCCGCCGGCGTGCTCGTCTTCCTCGAGGGGTCGGATGATCCCCGATCCTTTGCGCGCACGCTCTCGATAGCGATTGCCGTATTCTCAACGATACTGATCGTCATCGCCGCCTGGCGTCTTCGTGAACGCACCGAGTTTCAGGGGCGGGGAGGAGCCAGTCCCTGGAAGTCGTTCGGGGACGTGTTAGCGAATCCGCACGCGAGGATTCTGATCGGCGTGTTTTTTCTGGAGCAGCTCGGCTTCTCCGCGCTGGTTGCCCTGGTCCCGTACCTCTCGGACTACGTGCTGCTCACGCCAGGCAACACCGGGCTCTATCTCTTTGGTGCCATTGGCAGCACGCTGGTGTCCATCCCCGTGTGGATCGCGCTGTCTCGACGCTTCGGGAAGATGTCGGTCTGGATTGTCTCAATCGCGGGGAAGTGTGTGCTCTTTGCGCTCGCCTTCTTCCTGGGCGAAGGCGACGTTCTTCCCATGATGGTCATCTCCGTGGGCTTCGGTCTGATGAACGGCTGTGGGGCGGTGGTAGGTCCCTCTTTGAAGGCGGACGTCGTCGACTGGGATGAGGCAGCCACCGGTGAGCGCAAGGAGGGCTCCTACTTCGCCGCGTGGAACTTCGTCCAGAAAAGTGCGGGCGGTCTGTCGATCTGGGCGATTGGTGTGACGCTGGCGATGACCGGGTTTGTCCCCAACGTAGCGCAGGGGGAAGAAACGCTGCTCGGGATGCGCCTGCTGGCCTCGGCCGGTCCCTGCCTCCTGCACGTACTGGCGCTGTTTATCATGCTGCGGTTTTCTCTGGACGAAGCCGCACACGCCAGCGCCCGGGAACGGGCGGCCAGTCGCGAGCGGTCGGCCTGAGGACGATGGCCGTGCTACGGTGTCGTTACCACCCTTAGCTTATGCGCGGAGGAAGTCGTGTCTGCCTACATGCTCACCTACGATGAGACGCTAACCCGTTACCTGCGTGAGGTTGGTCAACGGGATGATCCGCTCCTGAAAGCGCTGCGCGAAGAAACGGCGGCCCTTCCCGCCGGATTGATGCAGATTACGCCCGAACAGGGCGCTTTCATGGCGAATCTGGTTCGCATGATTGGCGCTCGCAGAACCCTCGAGGTCGGCACGTTCACGGGCTACAGCGCGTTGGTTGTGGCGATGGCGTTGCCCGAAGACGGCCAGCTGATCGCCTGTGACATCAGCGAAGAGTGGACGGCAATGGGTCGACGCTACTGGGCCGAAGCCGGTGTCGCCCAGAAGATCGACCTGCGTCTGCAATCGGCCCTGATCACGCTTGATGAGTTGATTGCAGCGGGAGAGGGCGGATCCTTCGACTTCGCGTTTATTGATGCGGACAAAGGTAACTACGACGCCTACTACGAGCGTTGTCTGACACTGCTGCGCACTGGCGGAGTCGTTGCAATTGATAACGTCCTCTGGAGTGGGGCCGTCGCCGACGACTCCCGCCAGGATGACGATACGGTGGCGCTGCGCGCCCTCAACGCCAAGCTCCAGGAAGATCAACGTGTTGATATCAACATGCTGCCGATCGGCGACGGGCTCACGTTGGCGGTGAAGCGCTAGCGGTCTCGACGTTGGATTGAACTGTAATCGCCCGTGTACTCAGCTGCGTTGGCGAAGTCGAACCCACAAAGCCGCTAGTCGCGCGTCGGATTTGAAACCGACTATCCCAGATTCAGGCCGATTCAGTTCGTCCGGGTCGTGGCGTCTGCTATGCGCTCTACTGATTGATAACCTCAACAGTTGGTCAGATCCGCCATCCTGCTCAGTTCTGCAATCGGGACCGCATCTTCGGGGTAAAGCGCTGCCCAATAGTTCACCGTCCTAGTGAGCTCCTCAACCTTGGTTCTTAGTTTTCAGGTTTCGAGCTCACAGACCAGCCTAAGGACCTGCTCTGGGCAGCGTTTGTCCGATCGCTGACGGAGGAGCAGAAGGCGACGCTGTTGGAACTGATAAAGGCAGTTGGCGAGGAAGAGGCGTTTCGGTGGTTCTAGAGGTACACGCTGCCCCCTTGCTGGCGGTTCCCTGCATCCCGTGAAACAGGAAGTTTTTGTGCTGCGTAGAAGGCCAACGACGAGCTAGATCAAAGAAAGCTCGCGATGGTCACATGACACGAATACCGAGTTGGATCGTCGCCAGAACCTGAGTTTACGGAAGTTCACAGCATTTGTTCTTCTAGGTACAAGGCAATTTCCACAGGCTTTGAATCTTCATGCTCTATAGCCAAGCTTCTGCCTTTGTTTCAGGAACCTCGGTTGCTCCAGAACTGGGTCTCTATACTCGTTGTACATGATCTTCAGCGGCAGCCAAGACCCGAACTCCAGTATCCATTGAGAGGCGCCAATCTCTGCAACTTTCGACACGCAATGGTATGCACGATCCACATCTCCAATGCCTAGGTATACTTGGAAAAGAATGTTCGTGAACACTACGCCCAGCTCATTCTTTCTGATTCGGTCTTCAGTGAACTCCTCAGTGAACCTTTCAAAAACACGGAGTGCATCCTGTTCCAAACCAAGACGGCCGTACCCATAGATCAGATCGGGAAGCCAGAGCCTCTCTGCCAAAGGCTCTGAAAGTCTGATCTCGTGCTCTGCCACCTTCGTATTACCGAGCACCATCTCCAACAATCCCAAGTACAGTCTGATATGCGCAGCAGCTGGGTTTACCCTGGCAGATTGTTTGAGCAGTCGAGTGGCTGATGGAAGATCACCAGCGAACCAGAATAGATGGCAAGTATCTACTCCAACTGGAGGCGCCCATTTTCCCTTCCTCAAAGCACTAATGGCGCGATTTCGGTCACCAAATATCAAGCAAACAAAAGCGACGAGTGCCCACGATTCATCGTTGTCTGAGCCCAAGGCGAAGACCTGGTCGATCCTCTCTTTCGCTGCCTCAGGCTGCCCCGTTAGAGCGTTGATGTATGCTGATGCAGCACATGCAGTTGGATTGTCTGGCTCTAGCTCAAGCGCAATTTGTATGTCTTCAAGGGAAGCTCCGATAGTTGACTTGGAGCATCGCAGCAGCGCTCGCTCAACATAAGCCATCGTGAATTCAGGATCCTCGACTATCGCCTGATTCAGATGACGCATACCGGAATCAGCTTGCTCGGATGCCAGAGCATCGCGAGCGCGTAAGTAGGCCGCCTGTGCCATAACTGAGTTGGCTGGAGGCTGCGTTTCCCTTCCAAAATAAGCCGAAGTCAGGTGATTACCGAACCGACCCGGGTCAAAGACCTGTATGAGGCTGTTCAGGTAGTTCAGGTCAGAGTCACGGTGCAGCGCCTGAATGCGACTCAGCCCAAGGGCAAGGTCGGTAGTTAAGCGAACGTCTTCGAGATATACAGGAACTATCTCTTTATCGCTATCGAGCGCGAAGTTGATCTCTCGGTTGCAGTGATCTGAATCCAAAGAGGCGCGGGAGATATAGAAAAGCACCTTCTCGCAGCCGACAATTCGTTCTCCGATTTCTTGTCGCCAGACTCTTCCTCCGGTTACGCCTTCGTCATACCAGATGTTCACCCCCTCTTGGTGAAGCCATCCGATCTCTGGGTACACAACCTGGTCATCCGCATGGGCGTAGCAGACAAAGATGTATGGGGCATCGCCTCGGTAGGCGGGAAACGTTTTCTCCATGGTCACGGACCTTCCCCACTGGATTGGTGGATAGTACCAATCGGTCAGCATAACGGCGGCCCTGAGGTGCCATGATGGTAAAAAGTTCGGTTTTAGTATTCTAATCTCCACTATCGAAAGGCGAGTCAGGGCTGGGGATGAAGATCTTCGATTGGGTCCAAGTGATTACCGGTTTAGCGGTCGTTATAGGCTTGGTGCTCGTCGTGTACGAGCTTCGTCAGACCCGCGATATGGTTCATCACGACATGGTCAATGCAGGTATCGCAATGCGATCAGAACAGATGACGTCGTTTACTGGCGAGAATCCCGCCGCAGCTTGGGTGAAGGGCTGTTTGGATCCAGAGAAGATGACACCTGAGGACGTGGCAGTGCTCTACGAAACGATCTCAACACTTCATCTCGATGCCGAGAGAGTGCTGATGATGGAAGAGTTGGGTTTCAACGAGTTCGATAACGTGGCGTTCGCAAGGTCCTACATGGAACGGTTCCTTGGTTTTCGGCTTGGGATGGCCGAATACCAGCTATATCCCGAGAACTTCAGAGACGACATCCGCCAAATCGTTGAGCAGATACTCGCAGAAGGAACTGTGCAAGACTGTAAGAGTTGGTTTGAACCATTGTTTGAGAGAGTGACCTTGTTTAAGGAGAGCTGATCACAAGCCGCCCCTACTTGGTCGACGGGCTCCAATTGCTCCCAGTCTTTTCAGGCCTCAGGCAGAACCCCGGAATCACGGTCACTTTTTCTCTTCATCCTGCCTAGCATTGGGGCCGCTGGAGCAACGTGGTGGCATGGACTTTGGTGGCACGGCTGACAGTTACATCGCAACGCTTCAGCAGTATGAGTCTTTAGAAGACCAGCAACATCGAGCGCGCAGTAGAGCACGAGATCCCCTAGCGATTCCTCGTCCTCGACGCCGACTGCTATAGGCGCTTTGTCATGCGCTCTTTCTGCGCCTCATCAATCCTAGTCCGGCTAGGCCTGCTCCCAGGAGCGCGAGGGTGCCGGGCTCGGGGACTGGTCGAATCTGCCCACGGATTTCGCCCGAGCCGTAATCAAGCGTATGGACGTTTAGGTAAAGGTTGCCGGCAAGCAGATCGGGAATCAGCGTCGCGTCGAAGGATACTCCGGTTGCGTTGATGCTGAGTCCGGTTGCGGTGTCGGCATAGAAAGAGGCTGAACTAAACGGTACAACAATCACCCCGTTGGTCCCGGGTGCTCCCTGGTGGATGTGAAACGGCCCGAGCGCTCCGAAAGCCAAGCCACCTAAAGGAAACGTGACATCGGAGAGTGAGATCCCCGTAATCGTCACCGAGATGTCGAGAGTCTTCGCAATTGTGTCGAATATGAGGTTAGCGCTTCCTGTCGCGGCACTGGGCGCGAGATTGCTCGGGGTGACATTTTGGGAATAGTCGAGGTCGGCCTGAGCGTTTATGAGGCCAGCTTGCGCTGAGCAGCTCCACAAGGCGCCGATGGCAAGTAGGAGAATGATTAGCTGCTTCATGGTTCTGCCTTTGATCGCTCCTGGAAGAGTCGGATCTGGGTCTCCCTCTCCTCGATGTGCTGATACAACAGCAAGAAACGAACCAGCGAAGGAACTGTCAGCAAAATCGGGAGGTTGCGGCTGCGCGATTCAGCGGGGTGTAAATTTTTCCGACGCATGTTGTTCGAGGCCACCAGACTGCTGAAAGAAATCTCGACACCGAAAGGCAACCGTGAATATGGTCATGAGTGAACCGAGATATATGGGTTCAAGTATGGGCTAAGAATTATAGGTTAGAAGGTAAACGGGAACAGGCTAATAAAAACAGCAAGGTAGGGTCTTAAGAATGGCGGAAGAGGTAGGAGTCGAACCCACCAAGCACGTAATCGCACTTCAACGGCTTTGAAGGCCGCGCGCCCCACCGGAGACGATGCTCTTCCGTGCGGGAATATAGCATCTAGAGGGGTTCGTTGAACGTGGTCGACGATTAGAGTTGCATAATAAAACTTATGGCCGCTATGATGGCGGCCTGCTCATGACTCAGGGGAACGGCCATGGATCCAGTCTGTCTCGTTATTGGTGCCGGTGCTGGCATTGGCGGCAACGTCGCTAAACGCTTTGCCCTGGAGGGTTATCACGCCGTGCTCTGCCGGCGCAGCGATGAGGAAGGTCTCAATCGGTTGGTGGATAACATCAAATCGGAAGGCGGCAAGGCGACGGGCATGCTCCTCAACGCCATCGAAGACGATGCCATCGAAGACATGATTGCGAAGATCGAGGCGGACATCGGTCCCATTGAGGTGGTCGGTTACAACCTCGGCGCGCAGATTGGCGACCGGCCTCTGGAAGCAACTTCCGCGAAGCAGTTTGAGATGGGTTGGCGCCTCGCCACCTTTGGTCTCTTTCGCACGGCGTCGGTACTGTGTCCGAAGATGGTCGAGCGAGGCAAAGGCACGATCATCGTGACCTCAGCCACGGCAGCTGTGCGGGGCAACAGAGGACAGCACTCTCATGCCGCCGCCATGGGTGGCCGTCGCATGCTCTGCCAGACCTTGAACGCACAATACTCGCCGCTTGGGGTGCACGTGATCCACGTGCTCATCGACGGCGCTGTCGATGCGCCGGATACCCTTGGCAAGATGCTCGGAGAAGAGCGGTTCAAGGAGCTTCGAGATACGCGCGGTGCCGAAGACGGTCTCATGTTGCCGGAGCGTATCGCCGATACCTACTGGCATCTCGCGCAGCAACACCGCTCGGCCTGGACGCATGAGATTGATCTGCGCTCCTTCTCGGACCTGCCCTGGTGGAACCACTGAGGACATTGGGCGGGGCATCCTCTCTCAGTATGCTCAATCGATGGGTTCTTCGAAGCGCACGTTGACGATGAGAGCCCGGTTGGCGAGTGCTTCGCGATGCTCGAAGCGCAGTTCGTGATAGGCGCGATCGACATTGGGCGCGATGGGGCACAGGAGTTCCACGGCGCCGCGTCCCTGTAGACCCGAGAGCCTTGTCCGATCGAAGGAACCCCGGAACTCGCAGCTTTCCGTGAGCGCCGTGAGACCGCGAACGGCGATTTCCCAGCTCACCTCCAATGGTTCCGGTGCGATGCGAATGGTCAGCACCCCAGGGCCGATGACGTCTTCCCGGCAGGATTCCTCGGTCGCGCCGATCAGCATCACCCGGCAGTCGAAGACGGTTCTCAGCTCAGGCGCCGGGGGCGAAGGAGGTGGTCGGCTGCAGGCGCTGAGCACTGAAACCACGGCCGCGAGCAGCAGCGGACAGGCGATCCCTATGCCCCTCCACAGTGCAGCTACGGGCCTGGT
Organism: Pseudomonadales bacterium; assembly: GCA_965230005.1. GTDB lineage: Bacteria > Pseudomonadota > Gammaproteobacteria > Pseudomonadales > Azotimanducaceae > SZUA-309. The sequence goes on along the minus strand of OZ245934.1, from coordinate 1,073,785 downwards.
CACAGGATGCGTGCCCGGTCCCCGATCACCCGTCGCACGTCCGCATCCCGGCGCGTGAAACCCACTCGATCGAAGTGCTCGAGCACTTCGATGGCCACGTTGCGGCCGATCTCTGCCGCATCCCGGTACTGGCGCACCGTAAACGGCGCTTCCTTGTTCAGTGCTTCGGCCAGGACGGCCAGGCGCTCGAGGTGTTCGGGCAGGTAGTAGCGTGTGTCGCTGATGCGAACCATGAGCTTCTTTGTCACGAGCGGGTGGAGCCGCTTCGCCAGGTCACCCACGCCCAAGCGGAACTGCTTTGCCATGTCGCCGAGGCTCGGCGGCTGCTGTTGATCGAGGAGCGGGCCCACGCGATCGAACCACTGCTGTTCTGCGCTGGATAGCGCCACCTGGTGAGCTGCCGGCTGAAAGCGGCCGGCCTTGGCCACGAGCGCGCCGTCGCTCACCAGTTCCGTGAGCAGCTCAGCATGGAACCGGGCCGGGGGTTCTGCCGGGAGTTCTGAGAGCTTCACACCCTGGAGGGCAGCGTCTTCTTCGTGCCGACGCTCAATGTTCTGTTGCACAGCCTGTTTCCAGGCGGCCCAGGTGCTGTTGCGTACGGCGTGACCGGCGACTTCCCGGCACTCAGCCGCGGCCAGCAGCTCCTTTGCTGCAGCATCACCGAGGCCCCAGTTACGCTGGAAGGCTTCTAACTCGACGGCCCCGACATCGAGGTGGGCGGCAAGAGAGGCAGCTGGATCTTCGGCGCGATCGGCAGTCAGCCTGGCGAGACGGTCGTCGGCCCGGCGCCGGCCGCTGGCCGGTTGCACAGACACTACCCTTCCGCCGCCAAGGGTGCGATCGAGTCCCTGGTCCCGCAACACGATTCGGTCGCCCCGGCGCAGCAGCAGCGGCTCGCTGGTAACCAGCTCCACAAGGGCTTCTTCACCCGGACCTATACGGTCGGCGGATAGTAGAGCAACGTGGCCGGTCGTGTGGCTGGTTGCGAAGTAGACGTGCACGGGCAACCAGTGGCGAATCGGCCGCGGGTAGTCATCCAGCACCTTGAGCGACAGGGAAAACTCGTTGCTGGCTACGTCCTCCGCCCCTGTCAGCCACTGACCGCGGCGGACGTCGCTCTGTTCCACTCCGGCGAGGTTGAGCGCCACCCGCTCGCCAATGCCGGCCCTATCAGCGGCCTTGTCCTGGGCGCGAATGCTCTTTACGCGGACTTCCCGGTTTTCGGGGAAAAGCCGCAAGGCATCGTCCACCTGGACAGTGCCGTTGTGTACGGTCCCGGTAATCACCACGCCCGCACCGCTGATCGTGAAGGCTCGATCGATGGGCATGCGGAAGCTTCCCGCGTCGCTCCGTGCCGTTTTCCCGGCTGCGGCTTCGCTGAGTCGGCTGCGCAGCGCGTCGAGACCTTCTCCGCTGGTAACAGAGGTTTCGATGATCTTGGCCTCTGCGAGACAGGAGTTCGCGAGCAACGCTTCTGTCCGCGCTCGGGCGTCGGCGCGCTGCTCTTCGCTCACGCGGTCGCACTTGGTGAGCGCCACGGTGCCTTCCCGAATGCCGATCAGATCGAGAATCTGCAGGTGTTCGAGCGATTGCGGCATGGGTCCATCGTCGGCGGCAATCACCAGCAATGCATGCTGATCGGCGGAGACACCGGCCACCATGTTGTGAATGAAACGATGGTGACCGGGCACATCCACGAAGCCGAGACGTTCGGCGCCACTGTCCAGATAGGCGAAGCCGAGATCGATGGTGAGGCCGCGGCGTTTTTCTTCCGTCAGTCGGTCCGTGTTCACGCCTGTCAACGCCTGGACGAGGGACGTTTTGCCGTGGTCGACGTGACCAGCGAGGGTGATGATCATGAGGGGCAGCTTAAAGTTGCGAGGTTTTCACAGAGCGCGTCAATGCGGGCGGCGCCGCGCAGGTCGAGCCAGGCGGCCCCCTGGTTGAGACGACCGATTACCGGCACGGGGAGCGTGCGAAGTCTGTCGAGGAGCTCGCGGATACGCGCATCTTCCAGGTGCTCGATCCGGACCGCACGACTGGGAATGCGACGATCCGGCAGTGAGCCGCTGCCGATCTGACATTCGCTGTCGCAGAGTTCTACGGTATAGCCCGGCAGCCGCTGACTCAGGGTGTCCACGAGCTTCATGCCGCGCACATCCAGCTCTGGGACGGGCGTGGTCATCGTGTTCAGCAGGGGCAGCGTTTCCGCGAGCGACTCCGGCTCGTCATAGAGCTTCAGGGTCTGTTCCAGGAAGGCCAGAGTCAACTTGTCCGGCCTGAGGGCGCGCTTCATGGGATTCGCCTTCAATTCGGCGATGAGCTCGGCTTTGCCGACGATGATGCCTGCCTGGGTGGCGCCGAGCAGCTTGTCGCCACTGAAGCTGACGAGATCCGCTCCCTGCGCGAGCACTTCCTGCGGCATCGGTTCGTGCGGCAGGCCGTAGCGGGTGAGATCGACGAGGGTGCCGCTGCCGAGGTCCACGCCCATCGGCAGACCGTTGGCATGGGCAAGCTCGGCAAGCTCCCGGGCTTCCGTGACTTTCGTGAAGCCTTCGATGTGGTAGTTGCTGGGATGCACCTTGAGCAGCAGGGCCGTGTCTTCGTCGATGGCGGCAGCGTAATCCTTGAGGTGCGTGCGGTTGGTTGTGCCGACCTCCACCAACCGACAGCCCGAGCGGCTCATGATGTCCGGCAGGCGGAAACTGCCGCCGATCTCGATGAGCTCGCCACGGGAGACGGGTACGGACCGCCCCAGGGCCAGGCTGTTCAGCATGAGCATGAGGGCGGCGGCGCCGTTGTTCACGACGGTGGCTGCCTCCGCTCCGGTCAGCAGCGTCAGCCGGTCTTCAACGAACTTCTCCCGATCCCCGCGCTTGCCGGCGTCGAGATCGTATTCGAGGTTCATCGGCTGAGTAACAAGGGGTGCCACGGCCGCATAAACCGCCTCGCTGACCAGTGCACGCCCCAGGTTCGTATGAATGATCGTGCCCGTGAGGTTGAAGACCGGTGTATAGGACTGTCGACCCAGGCGCTTTGCGACGTGCTCGGCGTAGGCGGAAGGGTCCGTTGCCCAGTCCGGGGCTTCGCCGACGCCGCGCCATTCGTTCTGCAGCTCGCGGAGCAGTTCCTTGACCCGCCCGGCGCCATAGTTGGTCACCGTAACGACCAGGGCAGGGTCGTTCAGGAGTCGGTCGATGCCCGGCAGTTCCCGCAGCGGTAACGCCATCAGATGACTTCCAGGCCGTCGGCGTCCGGCAGGGCGGGCAGGCCTGCAGCGGGTTTCGCCTGGTACCAGTAGGCAACGGAGGCAATGTCGTCCTGCAGCGGCAGGTAGCGCCGCCCGGAGCGCCAGCCAAGCGCCTGCATGGTGACCTTCAGCCTTCGACGAAAGCGGATCGGATCGGGAATGTGCCAGCGATACATGCCGAAGCGTTGCTGCGAGCCGAAGCGACCTGTGGGTTTGATGATCTGGTGCAGGCCGGCATAGGGCGTGGAAAAGCGTTCGTAGCCGTCGTCGTGCGCTTTGCCGAGAAAACAGTAGGCGCCGCAGAAGTAGTCTTCCGTGCCCGTGCCGCAGATCGTCGGTAGCTCGTCATCGTCATCGATGTAGAACTTGGCTTCACCTTCGCCCCACCAGCCGCGGTTGTTGGATCCCCAGGCCATGTAGGTGCCGGCGTAGTGGCCGGGACCGCCTTCGATGTCAAGGAGCGTATGCACCTCGCCATAGGGCAGGGGGTTCACGCGGCGGAAGTGGGCATGGAAGTAGCCTCTGTCAGGCTCAACGTCCGTGAGCGTGTAGTTGATCTGATAGTAGAGGGTGACTTCTTCGGCGGAGAGGTTCGTCAGTGCCAGGCGCGCCCGGTGGTGAAAGGGCATCTCCCAGTAGCTGTTGAAACCGTTCTTGGGGTTCACGCACACGGCAAGAGACGTGAGCGGATCGTACTCACACCAGCCCATGCCGAAAAAGTCGCCGAGCGGGCAGAGAATGCTCGGCTCCGGCGCGTCGTCCCACCATGCACGGAGCACTTGTTGACGCCAGTTACCCGTTGGCGTGAGCCAGATCTGCTGAATGGCGCCGCTGCCGCGGATGTCGGCGAGCTCGAAAGTCTCGCCGGGCCCGATACGCACTGACGGTGAGAGCTTCCAGCCCGGGCCGAGGTCCCGGGCAGCCTCCGCACCGGTACCGCCCGTTGCCGCGCCACCGGCGCCGGGGGCACCAGTGAAATTCTCTGGGCTGATAGAACGGCTCTCTGCCGTCGAAAGACGGGCCAGGTTGCCGAGGTGCATGCCGAGACCGTTGAAATCAGACATCCCGGCGATGCCTCCGCGCTCGGCTCAGCGCTTGTCGAGCGGGACGTAGTCCCGACGGGTGGCGCCGCGATAGAGCTGCCGCGGCCGACCGATCTTGTAGGGGCCGCTGATCATCTCGTTCCAGTGCGCGATCCAGCCGGGCGTGCGGCCCGTGGCGAAGATCACGGTGAACATCTCCGTCGGGATGCCGATGGCCTTGAGAATGATGCCTGAGTAGAAGTCCACGTTCGGATAGAGCTTCTTCTCGACGAAGTACTCGTCCTCGAGGGCGATCTTCTCGAGACGCTGGGCCATCTTCAGAATCGGGTCGTCTTCAACGCCAAGCTCGGCGAGCACTTCGTGACAGGTCTGCTGCATGACCTTGGCGCGCGGATCGTAGTTTTTGTAAACCCGGTGGCCGAAGCCCATGATGCGGAAGGGATCGTTCTTGTCCTTTGCCTTGGCGACGTACTTGTCGATGTTCTTCTCGTCGCCGATCTCCGCGAGCATGTTGAGCACCGCTTCGTTGGCGCCGCCGTGCGCCGGGCCCCAGAGCGCGGCGATACCGGCAGCGATACAGGCGAAGGGGTTAGCGCCGGTGGAGCCCGCCAGGCGGACCGTGGAGGTGGAGGCGTTCTGTTCGTGGTCCGCATGGAGCAGGAAGATGCGATCCATGGCTTTGGCGATGACCGGGTTGACCTCGTAGTCCGCGCAGGGCGTGGCGAACATCATATGCAGGAAGTTCTCAGCGTAGTCGAGATCGTTCCGCGGATACATGAAGGGCTGGCCCAGTGCGTACTTGTAGCTCATGGCCGCCAGCGTCGGCATCTTGGCGATGAGCCGGTGGGCGGTGATCACCCGGTGCTGAAAATCGTCGATGTCGAGGCTGTCGTGGTAGAAGGCGGAGAGGGCACCGGTAACGCCACACATGATGGCCATGGGGTGCGCGTCACGACGAAAACCACGGAACAGCTGCACGAGCTGCTCGTGCACCATTGTATGGTGCTTGATGGTGTCGACGAACCGCTCCTTTTCGGTCGGTCCTGGCAGTTCACCGTTCAGCAGCAGATAGCAGAGCTCAAGGTGGTCCGAGTGTTCGGCAAGCTGCTCGATGGGATAGCCGCGATGCAGCAGCACGCCTGCCCCGCCGTCGATGTAGGTGATTTCAGATTCACAGGAGGCGGTCGAGACGAAGCCCGGATCGTAGGTGAAATATCCTTCGGACGTGAGCTTGCCCACATCGATGACGTCCGGACCTTCCGTGCCTGAATACACGGGCAGGTCAATGGACTTGCCGTCGATGGTCAGTTGGGCACTCTTGCCCGTGGAATCTATCATGTGTCCTCCCGCAAGGATTAAAGATGCCGGATTGGCCGGGTGCAGGTCTGAACCTGGTGGGGTCTTGGCGCCCCTGTCGTAGCGCAAATGCGACTTACGAGGGCAGGGAGCCTATAAACGGCGGTGGCGCTTGTCAATTCGCTCTCCGCGACTTGTGGATTTCCCCGCAACGCCCATGGTGCGGCGATTTGGCGGGTGTACAAGGCGCTTGTCACGAGACTAAAATTACGCGACAGCCAACGTTATGTTGCGCGTCCCGCGACGACCCAGCTGCGGGGCCCGGAGAGGTCCGGAGAGCTCCCAGCCGGCGTTCCGATGGCCGTCACACCGTGTTGATTCAGTACAATGCAGACCGCCCGGTGCTCCTTGGATCACAGTCCAGTTTCGGCCCGCGGCCTCGGCGTTGCCTTGCGTCCTTTAACCGCTGGCGGTTACTGAGCAGCTCAGCGGTTTTTTTGGTCGATGGTGGTGAGCGGTGTCAGTGACCACCGCGCCAGCGTTCACATCGGTGTTACATCGAGTAATTGAAGATCTAGAGACAAAACGAGTATCGAATGAGTTCTGCATCGAAAAAAGAACGGCCGGTCTATATATCGGTCTCTCCCTTCGAGTTCGCCTTCCCGTTTACGGCGCTGGCGTCCATTGCCCACCGGATTACCGGCGTGCTGCTGTTTCTCGGTATCGGCTACCTGCTCTGGCTGCTGAGCATTGCGCTCGAGTCCGAAGCCGGTTTTGCCCAGGCAGCAAGCGCGCTGGCAGCACCGTTTGCCAAATTCGTGCTCTGGGCGGTGCTGTCCATGCTCATCTACCACATCCTGGCCGGTGTGAAGCACATGTTCCTCGACTTTCACATCGGGGACACCTTTGAAGCGGCCACGTCGGCCACCTACGCGGTGGTCGGACTGTCGGTCATCCTCGCCCTCGCGACAGGAGTCTGGCTATGGTAACGAACGTCACGAGCCTCACCCGGAGCGGTCTGTCCGACTTCGTCATCCAACGGGTGAGTGCTGCGGTACTCACGCTCTACACGCTGTGCGTGGTGGGTTTCTTCCTGGCCACGCCTGAGATGACCTACGCCAAGCTCACGGGCTACTTCGGCTCCACGCCGATGCTGTTGTTCAGCACGCTCATGGTGCTCTCCACGGCCGCCCATGCCTGGATCGGGATGTGGACCGTGGGTACTGACTACATCCGCGACCATTACTTCGGCAAGCACTCGACGTCTTTCCGCATGGTCTACCAGGCTGGCTGCGCGACGATTCTGTTCGTCTACGTTGCCTGGGCGCTCAAGTTGTTCTGGAGCCTCTGAGGCTCTCTTTGGAGATTAGATAAGTGGCGAGAATTCGCAGAATGGATTTCGATGGGGTGATCGTGGGCGGCGGCGGCGCCGGCATGCGCGCCTCTCTGCAGCTGGCGCAATCGGGCCTGAAAACGGCCGTGATCACCAAGGTCTTCCCGACCCGGTCCCATACCGTGTCGGCCCAGGGCGGCATCACCTGCGCCATTGCCAGCGACGACCCGAACGACGACTGGCGCTGGCACATGTACGACACCGTGAAAGGCTCGGACTACATTGGTGACCAGAACGCCATCGAATACATGTGCTCCGAGGGCCCGCAGGCGGTTTTCGAACTGGAACACATGGGGCTGCCGTTCTCGCGGACGGAGTCCGGTCGCATCTATCAGCGGCCTTTTGGCGGTCAGTCAAAGGATTTCGGCAAAGGCGGGCAGGCGGCGCGTACCTGTGCGGCCGCAGATCGGACCGGTCACACTCTGCTGCATACTCTTTACCAGGCAAACCTGCGCGCCAACACCACCTTCCTCAATGAGTGGTTCGCCGTTGATCTGGTGAAAAACAGTGACGGCGCCGTGGTCGGCCTCATTGCCATCGACGTGGAATCGGGCGAAACGGTGTACGTGCACTCGAAAGCCACGGTACTGGCCACGGGCGGCGCCGGGCGGATCTATGCCAGCACGACGAACGCCCATATGTGCACGGGCGACGGCGCCGGTATGGCGCTCCGGGCCGGTTTCCCGCTCCAGGACATGGAGATGTGGCAGTTCCACCCGACCGGCATTCACGGTGCCGGCACGCTGGTGACGGAAGGCTGCCGCGGTGAAGGCGGCTATCTGATCAACAAGGACGGTGAGCGTTTCATGGAGCGTTATGCACCGACCGCCAAGGACCTCGCTGGCCGCGATGTGGTGGCCCGGTCCATGATTCTCGAGATTCTCGAAGGGCGCGGCGCCGGTCCCGAAGGGGATCACGTGTTCCTGAAGCTCGACCACCTCGGCGAGGAAGTGCTGAACAGCCGCCTGCCGGGCATCCTCGAGCTGTCCCGCACCTTCGCCCACGTGGACCCGGTGAAGGAGCCGATTCCGGTGATCCCGACCTGCCACTACATGATGGGCGGCATTCCCACCGGTGTATCCGGTCAGGCCCTGACCCAGGACGCCAGCGGCGAAGATCAGATGATCGACGGGCTCTACTCCGCCGGGGAAGCGGCCTGTGTGTCCGTCCATGGCGCCAATCGTCTGGGCGGCAACTCGCTCCTCGATCTGGTCGTCTTCGGCCGGGCGGCCGGCATGCATATCGAAGAAGTCATGCGCCAGGGCGTTTCCTATCGGGAGCCGAGCGATTCGGATCTCGAAGCGGCGGAGGCCCGCCTTGCCCGCTGGAACGATTCAACCGGCGGTGAGTCCGTCCCGGAACTGAAAAAAGAGTTGCAGACGGTCATGCAGAACAGCTTCGGCGTGTTCCGCACGGAAACCCACATGCAGGAAGGGGTCAAGCAGCTCGCCGATCTGCGCGAGCGTATCGGTCAGGCGCACCTCGCTGATAAGTCAGCCGTCTTCAATACCGCCCGGATGGAAGCCCTCGAGCTCGATAATCTCCTGGAAGTTGCGGAGGCCACGGCCATTGCCGCCCTCGAACGGCGGGAAAGCCGCGGCGCTCATGCCCGGGATGATTTCCAGGAGCGTGACGACGAGAACTGGCTCTGCCACAGCATGTTCTTCCCCGGGGAGAAGCGCGTCGGCAAGCGGGCCGTGAATTTCACGCCGGAGACCGTGGATACCTTTGAACCCCAAGAGCGCAAGTACTGAGGATAAGCCATGCAGGTAAGTGTTTATCGATACAACCCGGACGTCGACGAAGTACCCGTCATGCGGGACGTGGAGGTTGAGCTGCCGGAAGGCAAGGACCTCATGGTGCTGGACGTCCTGGAGATGATGAAATCCGACGACCCGACCCTGTCCTATCGGCGTTCCTGCCGGGAAGGTGTGTGCGGTTCCGACGGCATCAACATGAATGGAAAGAATGGCCTCGCCTGCATTACGCCGGTGTCCGAGGTCGTCAGCCGGGGCAAGCTCATTCTCAGACCACTGCCTGGTCTGCCGGTGATCCGTGATCTGGTCGTGGACATGACGCAGTTCTATCAGCAGTACGAGAAGGTCACGCCGTACCTGATCAATCACAAGCCGCCACCGGCGCAGGAGCGGCTGCAGAGCCCGGAAGAGCGGGAAGAACTCGACGGCCTCTACGAGTGCATCCTCTGTGCCTGCTGCTCCACGTCCTGCCCGTCCTTCTGGTGGAACCCGGACAAGTTCATCGGGCCCGCCGGGCTGCTGCAGGCCTACCGGTTCATCGCCGACAGCCGGGATACGGCAACGGCCGAGCGCCTGTCGAACCTTGACGACCCGTTCAGCGTCTTCCGCTGCCGGGGCATCATGAACTGTGTGAGCGTCTGCCCGAAGGGCCTGAATCCCACCCGGGCGATCGGCAAGATCCGAACCCTGCTGCTGCAGCAGGGCACCTGAGCGGCGCCCGGCATCGGGAGGCCGGGCCCCGGAGGCGGACTTGCCGCACAGGATCAGATGCCGATCCTGTGCGCGACGCACGAGCGGGCGCGGTGCCTTCCGCGTAAGATCTCGTCGGCCGATCAAGAAACCCCGACCACGGCCGAGCTATTGGTCGGGGGGCCAGGTAAAGAGTTACAGAACAAGGAGACCGGGCGCCGATGGCGGAGTCATTTCTCGAGCGCATGCAGAAGAGTTCCCACATGGCTGGGAACAATGTGGCCTACATTGAATCGCTCTACGAATCGTTCCTCGAGGACCCGAACTCCGTGCCCGAGCAGTGGCGCGAGTACTTCGAGAAACTGCCGCGGGTGGAAGCGGCAGTCAAAGCGGACATTCCACATTCCACGGTCATTCAGCACTTCGAGCGCCTCGGCCGCAATCGTCTCAAGGCCCGTCCGGAGCGGGAAAGCACCCTGGTCCAGAACGCCCACGAGCAGAAGCAGATGCGGGTTCAGGATCTTGTGTCCGCCTATCGCCATCGAGGCCACAAGAAAGCCAATATTGACCCGCTCGACCTCATGGAGCGGCCCCCGGCGCCAATCCTGGATCTCGCCTATCACCATCTGAGCCCAGCGGACCTGGAAGACACCTACCACACCGGCACGTTTCACTATGGAGAGGGTGCCGCGAAGCTTTCGGAGATCGTCGATGCTCTGGAACGGACCTACTCGAGCTCCATCGGCTTCGAGTACATGCACATCGTCGATGCCAGCGAGCAGCTCTGGGTGCAGCAGCGTATCGAAAGCGTGCGTGCCCGCCCGGAATACTCCAACGCGCAGAAGCTGCAGATCCTCGAACGGCTGACCGCCGCAGAAGGGCTCGAGAAATATCTCCACGGGCGCTACCCGGGGACCAAGCGCTTCGGCCTGGAGGGAGGCGAGAGCTTTATCCCCATGCTCCACGAAATGCTTCAGCGCCTTGGCTCCCACGGGGTCATCGAGACGGTGATCGGCATGGCCCACCGCGGCCGACTCAACGTGCTCGTGAACATTCTCGGCAAGGATCCCTGGGATTTGTTCGATGAGTTCGACGGCAAGATGCCGGACGTGGACGCTGAAGAAACCGGCGACGTGAAGTACCACCAGGGCTTCTCGACAAACGTCATGACCCCGGGCGGGGAGATGCACCTCGCCCTGGCCTTCAACCCCTCACATCTGGAGATCGTGGCACCGGTGGTGGAAGGTTCGGTGCGCGCCCGGCAGGACCGGCGCGAAGACCCGGATGGCGATCTCGTGGTGCCGATCATCGTGCACGGCGACGCGGCCTTTGCGGGCCAGGGCGTGGTCATGGAAACCTTCCAGATGTCCCAGACCCGGGGCTTCAAGACCGGCGGGACGATCCACGTGATCATCAACAACCAGGTCGGGTTCACTACCAACCGCCAGGACGATGCCCGCTCCACGGAGTACTGCACGGAAGTCGCGAAGATGGTGCAGGCGCCGATTTTCCACGTGAATGCCGACGACCCGGAAGCCGTGATTTTCGTCACGCAGCTGGCTGCCGACTATCGGATGGAGTTCAAGAAGGACGTGGTCATCGACCTCGTCTGCTACCGGCGCCGCGGCCACAACGAAGCCGAAGAGCCCATGAAGACGCAGCCGCTCATGTATCAGAAGATCCGCGCGCTGCCGACCACGCGGTCGATCTATGTGGACCGTCTGGTGGCGGAAGGGGTAGTGACGGTCAACCAGGCCGACGAACTCGTGGACGGCTACCGGCAGTCTCTGGAGAACGGCGGCCACGTCGCCCTGTCCCTCGTCCAGGAGCCCAACGAAAGCCTGTTCGTGAACTGGGAACCGTATATCGGTCATGACTGGACGGCGCCGTCAGACACGACTTTCCCCCTCGATCGTCTACGCGCGCTCGCCAGCAGCCTCGAAACGCTGCCGGAAGGCTTCGTGCTCCAGCGTCAGGTGCAGAAAATCATCGAGGACCGGCACAAGATGGCGGCCGGGGCCATGCCCATCAACTGGGGCTTTGCCGAAGTCATGGCTTACGCCACGCTCATCGACCAGGGCCATGCAGTGCGCATCACCGGTCAGGACGTTGGTGTCGGCACCTTCTCTCATCGTCATGCCTGCCTCTACAACCAGAAAGACGGCGAGTGTTACGTGCCGCTCGACGCCCTGTCAGAGGACGTGGATTTCGAGATCTACGATTCCCTGCTGTCGGAAGAAGCCGTGCTTGCCTTCGAATACGGCTACTCGACCACCACTCCTTCGACGCTCGTTGTCTGGGAGGCTCAGTTCGGCGATTTTGCCAACGGCGCCCAGGTGGTGATCGATCAGTTCATCTCCAGCGGCGCCATCAAGTGGCTGCGGCTCTGTGGTCTGACCATGCTGTTGCCGCACGGCTATGAGGGAGCGGGCCCTGAGCACTCCTCGGCACGCCTCGAGCGGTTTCTGCAGCTGTGCGCCCAGCACAACATGCAGGTGTGCGTGCCGACCACGCCGTCGCAGGTGTACCACATGCTCCGTCGCCAGGCGATCCGCCCGGCGCGGATCCCACTCGTGGCCCTCACGCCGAAGAGTCTGCTGCGGCACAAGCTCGCTGTTTCGACGCTCGAGGATCTGTCAGAGGGCAGCTTCCAGACGGTCCTCGCCGAGATCGACGATATCGACCCGAAGAAGGTGGAGCGTCTCATCCTCTGCAGCGGCAAGGTTTACTTCGACCTGCTGGAGCGTCGCCGGGAAGCGGAACTCGAGACGGTGGCGATCGTTCGCCTCGAGCAACTCTATCCGTTCCCGGAAGAAGTGCTCTCGGAGGTCATCAAACCCTACAGCAACCTGAAAGACGTCGTCTGGTGCCAGGAAGAACCCATGAACCAGGGCGCCTGGTATGCGAGCCAGCACCACATGCGCCGGGTGATCCTGCAGCACGACGACTCTCTTTACCTCGCCTACGCAGGCCGTGAGCCATTTGCGGCCCCGGCGGGCGGATTTGCGGGTGCGCACACAGTCCGGCAGCAGCGTCTCGTGGAAGATGCGCTCTTCGGCTGAAGCACCAAAGGAACCGGGAAACTAGGAACAAGACATGGACATCAAAGCGCCCACCTTCCCCGAATCGATCAATGAGGGCACCGTTGCCGTGTGGCACAAGCGCCCTGGGGAGAGCGTTGCCCGCGACGATCTGCTCGTGGACATCGAGACGGACAAGGTGGTTCTTGAGGTGGTCGCACCAGACAACGGCGCCCTCACGGAAATCCTCAAGGACGAGGGCGAGACGGTCGAAAGCGAGGAACTCATCGCCCGCTTCGAGGCCTCCGCTCAGGCTCTGCCCGATGCGCCTCCAGAGCCCGCAGGGCAGGCGGCAGCCGCCACGCCCGCGGCAGAAGTCAGCGCGAGCCCTGCGGCTCGCAAACTGGCGGAAGAGGAAGGGGTCGACATTCAGACCGTGGCCGGCAGCGGCAAAGACGGTCGGATTACGAAAGAAGACGTCAGCAAAGCGGTGTCTTCGGCGCCGCCCCCGGCGCCTGCTGCCCCGCGCGCACCGGCCGAGGAAGCGATCACCGAAACGCCTGGGGAGCGCGTTGAACGTCGTGTCCCCATGACGCGGCTCCGGGCCAGTATTGCCCGTCGCCTCGTGGAGGCGCAGCAGACGGCGGCCATGCTCACCACCTTCAACGAGGTGGACATGCAGCCGATCATGAACATGCGCCGGCACTACCAGGAAGAATTTCAGGCCCGGCACAACGGGACCCGCCTCGGGTTCATGAGTTTTTTCGTCCGCGCCGCCGTGGAATCGCTGAAGCGTTTCCCGAGCGTGAATGCGTCGATCGACGGTGACGACATCATTTACCACGGCTACTACGACATCGGTGTTGCCGTGAGCACCGACCGGGGCCTCGTGGTACCCGTGGTGCGCGATGCAGACGCCTTGAGCCTGGCGCAGATTGAAGACCAGATCAACGAATACGGCGGCAAAGCCCGGGACAACAAGCTGGCCATCGAGGACATGGCCGGGGGGACCTTCACGATCTCCAATGGCGGTGTGTTCGGCTCGCTGCTCTCGACCCCGATTCTGAATCCACCGCAGACCGCCATCCTCGGCATGCACAAGATTCAGGAGCGGCCCATGGTGGTGGACGGTGAAATTGTCGTCCGGCCCATGATGTATCTGGCGCTGTCCTACGATCACCGGCTCATCGATGGCCAGGAAGCCGTTCGCTTCCTGGTGAGCATCAAGGGCATGGTCGAGGACCCGGCTCGGATTCTCCTCGAGCTCTGAGCGCACTCCGACTTTGGCGAAAAGCCGGGTAAACTGCCCGGCTTTGACGATTCGCCACGGTCGTGTTTTTAACGATGACCTTCGCACACAACCTTCGAGAGGCGCCTGCCACAGATGAGTGATTCCTTCGACGTGATCGTGATCGGGGCCGGCCCCGCGGGCTACCACGCGGCGATCCGCGCGGCCCAGCTGGGCTTGAGCACCGCCTGTATCGACAAGAGCCTGGGTAAGGACGGGGCACCGGCGTACGGTGGCACCTGCCTGAACTGGGGCTGCATCCCCTCGAAGGCGCTGCTCGACGCGTCACACAAATACGTGGATGCGAAGGAGCACTTCGGCGCGGTTGGTATCGGTGTCGAGGGTGTGTCCGTGGACGTGCCGAAAATGATCGCCCACAAGGACGAGGTGGTCGTGAAGCTGACGGGCGGTGTGGCCGGACTGTTCAAGGCCAACGGCGTGACCGATCTGCCGGGCACCGGCAAGCTGCTCGCAGGGAAACAGGTCGAGTACACGAGCCACGACGGGGAAACGCGCACGCTTCAGGCACAACACGTGATCCTGGCGCCGGGCTCCGTGCCCGTCGATATCCCGCCGGCGCCGGTAGATGGCGACCGTATCGTCGATTCCACCGGGGCCCTCAACTTCGATGCGGTACCCGAACGCCTCGGGGTGATCGGTGCCGGGGTCATTGGTCTCGAACTCGGCAGCGTCTGGAACCGCCTCGGCTCCGAGGTGGTGGTGCTCGAGGCCCTCGAGGACTTCCTGGCCATGGCCGATGAGCGGATTTCCCGGGATGCCCTGAAGCTCTTCAAAGGTCAGGGCCTCGACATCCGTCTCGGTACCCGCGTCATGGGGGCGGAAGTGGCCCAGGGCGGCGTCAACGTCAGCTATCAGGACAAGGACGGCGACCACAGCGTCACCGTCGACAAGCTCATCGTCGCCGTCGGCCGCCGCCCCTATACGGAAGGGCTGCTCGCGCCGGATGCCGGCGTTACCCTCGACGAGCGCGGTTTCCTGTTCGTGAACGACCTCTGCGAAACCGATGCTCCGGGCGTTTACGCCGTCGGCGACGTCGTTCGTGGGCCGATGCTCGCGCACAAGGGTATGGAAGAAGGCATCATGGTCGCCGAGCGGATCGCCGGCCAGAAGCCGCTCGTGAATTACGACACCGTGCCGTCCGTGATCTACACCCATCCGGAAATCGCCTGGGTCGGAAAGACCGAACAGGAGCTGAAAGCGAGTGGAGAAGCCTACAACGCGGGCAGTTTCCCCTTCGGGGTCAGCGGCCGGGCCCTTGCGGCGAACGATACGGACGGCATGGTCAAGGTGCTCGCTGACGCGGAAACGGACCGGATTCTCGGCGTGCACATACTCGGCCCGCAGGCCTCCGAACTCATCGCCCAGGCCGTGATTGCCATGGAGTTCGACGCCTGTGCAGAGGATCTGGGTCTCATCATGTTCGCGCATCCGACCCTGTCGGAAGCCGTGCACGAAGCGGCTCTGGGTGTGGCCGGACACGCCATTCATATGGTCAACAGAAAAAAGAAGTAGCCGTCGCTTCTTGCTAAAGAGTAGCGATGGAGCCGGGCAGGTCCGCCTCAGCCTGGAGCTAGGGGCAGGGCCGGGCAACGGCAACCGAATTTAAGCAACGTGCTGATAGGAAAGTCATGAACCTACACGAGTACCAGGCTAAAGGCCTGTTCAAGGAGTACGGCCTGCCCGTCTCCGAAGGGTATGCGGTGGATACGGCCGATGAGGCCGTGGCTGCAGCCGAGAAAATCGGTGGCGACCGCTGGGTCGTCAAAGTCCAGGTCCATGCGGGTGGCCGCGGCAAGGCAGGCGGCGTAAAGCTCGCCGATACCCTCGATGAGGTACGTGCCTTCGCCGATCAGTGGATCGGGAAAAATCTGGTGACGATCCAGACCGACGAGCACGGGCAACCGGTCAGCAAAATCTATGTGGAAAGCTGCACGGACATCGAAACGGAGCTCTATCTGGGCGCCGTCGTCGATCGTGGCAGCCGCCGCGTCGTCTTCATGGCGTCCACGGAGGGTGGTGTGGAGATCGAGCAGGTCGCGGAAGAGACTCCGGAGAAAATCCTCCGTGCGACCATCGACCCCTACGTTGGACCGCAGCCTTACCAGGGCCGGGAACTCGCCTTCCAGCTGGGGCTCAAGGGTCCGCAGATCAGGCAATTCACCAACCTTTTCATGGGGTTATCAAAGCTTTTTGAGGAATTAGATTGCTCTCTGCTGGAGATCAATCCGCTCGTGGTGACCACCGAAGGCAATATCCACTGCCTCGATGCCAAGGTGAACATCGACGGCAATGCCCTGTACCGGCAGGCCAAGGTCGGCGAAATGCATGACCCTTCTCAGGAAGACGAGCGCGAAGCTCAAGCGGCCGAATACAGCCTCAACTACGTCGCCCTCGACGGCAACATCGGCTGCATGGTCAATGGCGCCGGTCTCGCCATGGGCACCATGGATCTGGTCAAGATCCACGGTGGCAATCCAGCCAATTTCCTCGACGTCGGCGGTGGTGCGACGAAGGAAGCCGTCTCCGAAGCCTTCAAGATCATTCTCTCCGATGAGAACGTGAAGGCCGTGCTCATCAACATCTTCGGCGGCATCGTCAGCTGCGCCATCATCGCCGAAGGCATCATCGGCGCCGTCGAAGAGGTGGGCGTGGAAGTCCCCGTTGTCGTGCGTTTCGAAGGCAACAACGCGGCCCTCGGCCGCGAAACCCTCGATAAGAGTGGTCTAAACATCATCGCCGCAGAAAGCCTCACGGACGCCGCGGAAAAAGCCGTTGCTGCTGCAGGAGGTCAGGCATGAGCGTACTCGTCGACAAGAACACCAAGGTTATCTGCCAGGGTTTCACTGGCGGACAGGGCACGCTGCACAGCGAGCAGGCCATTGCCTATGGCACGCAGCTCATGGGCGGGGTGACGCCGGGTAAAGGTGGCACTGAACACCTCGGGCTGCCGGTCTTCGACACGGTTCGCGACGCGGTGGATGCCACGGGTGCCACGGCTTCCGTGATCTACGTGCCGGCGCCGTTCTGCCAGGACTCGATCCTCGAGGCCGTTGATGCGGGCATCGAGCTCGTCGTGTGCATCACCGAGGGCATTCCCACCCTCGACATGCTCAAGGTCAAAGCCAAGCTCGACAGCACCGGTGTGCGCCTCATCGGCCCGAACTGCCCGGGGGTGATCACGCCTGGCGAGTGCAAGATCGGCATCATGCCCGGCGAAATTCATCTGCCCGGCAAGGTTGGCATCGTTTCCCGTTCCGGGACTTTGACCTACGAGGCCGTAAAGCAGACGACGGACAAGGGCTACGGTCAGTCCACCTGCGTCGGCATCGGCGGCGATCCGATCCCCGGCAGCCACTTCATCGACATTCTGAGTCTTTTCCAGGACGACCCCGCCACTGAGGCCATCGTCATGGTCGGTGAGATCGGCGGCACCGCCGAGGAAGAAGCGGCCGAGTTCATCAAGGCCAACGTGACCAAGCCGGTGGTGGGCTATATCGCGGGTGTCACGGCGCCCCCGGGCAAGCGCATGGGTCATGCTGGTGCCATCATCGCCGGTGGTAAGGGTACAGCGGACGACAAGTTTGCCGCCCTCGAAGCGGCCGGTGTGCGCACGGTGAAGAGCCTCGCCGACATCGGCGACGCCCTGGCGGAAGTTACCGGCTGGGGCTGAGCGCCGGTCCTGCCCCCGCCCTTGCAGCGGTCGGCTTTCGCCGGCCGCTGGCCTTGAAAAATCGGCTTCCGCCCTTATAAAGCGCCCTGGAAATTAGCTTCAGGGACCTTTGCCATGGCTGAGCCTGCCACCGCCGAAACCTTCGGCTTCCAGACGGAAGCCAAACAGCTGCTCCAGCTGATGATCCACTCCCTTTACTCGAATCGGGAGATCTTTCTGCGGGAGCTCATCTCCAATGCGTCGGATGCCATCGACAAGCTGCGCTTCGAAGCGGTTTCCGAAACCTCCCTGGTGCCTGCGGAGGATTTCCGGATCCGCATCAGTGTTGATGGGGAAAACAACACCCTCACCATCGCCGATAACGGCATCGGCATGAGCCGGGACGAGGTCATCGAACACCTCGGCACCATTGCCAAGTCCGGCACCGCTGAGTTTCTTTCGCGGCTCACAGGCGATCAGCAGAAGGACTCGAATCTCATCGGTCAGTTTGGTGTCGGCTTCTACAGCGCGTTCATCGTTGCTGACGAAGTGGAAGTGTTGACCCGCTCCGCCCTCGATGGCGCGGGCGAGAAGGCCCCCGGTACGCGCTGGCTCTCCCGCGGTGAGGATGCCTTCAGCGTCGAAGAGGTGGCCGATCTTGCGCCGGGCACGCAGGTGATCCTGCATCTGAAGACCGACGCTGCCGAGTTCGCGGAAGGTTATCGGCTCCGCAGCATCGTCTCCCGCTACTCCGATCACATCGGGGTGCCCGTGGAGATGGAAGCCATCGCACCGCCGGTGGCTGACGAGGAAGAAGACGCTGCCGCTGATGAAGTACCCGCCTTCGAGGTCGTGAATTCCGCGAAGGCGCTCTGGACGCGATCCCGCAGTGACGTCGAGGACGCCGAGTATCGCGAGTTCTATAAGCACGTATCTCATGACTTCCAGGATCCTCTGACCTGGAGTCACAACAAGGTCGAGGGCAAGTTCGAGTACACGAGTCTGCTCTACGTGCCGAAATCGGCCCCTTTCGATCTCTGGAATCGCGACACACCGCGAGGCCTCAAGCTCTATGTGCAGCGCGTGTTCATCATGGACGAGGCCGAGCAGTTCCTGCCCCTCTACCTGCGCTTCATCAAAGGTGTGGTGGATTCCAACGACCTGCCGCTGAACGTTTCCCGGGAAATCCTGCAGCAGGACGAGCGGGTCACGAGCATCCGTAATGCGCTCACGAAGCGCGCGCTCAGCATGCTCGAGACCCTGGCGAAGAAATCGCCGGAGGACTACCAGACCTTCATCAACGAATTCGGTGAGGTGCTCAAGGAAGGCGCTGGAGAGGACTTTGCGAACCGCGAAGCGATTCTGAAACTGCTGCGTTTTGCCTCCACGGAGGACGCTGAGGAAGAGAAGCACGTGAGCCTCGATGCCTATCTCGAACGCATGGTCGACGGGCAGGAGAAGATCTACTACCTGGTAGCCGAGTCCCTGGAGAATGCGAAGTCGAGCCCACACCTGGAGGTGTTCCGGAAGAAAGGCATTGAAGTGCTGCTGCTTTTCGATCGCGTTGACGAGTGGATGATGTCCTCCCTGCAGGACTACGACGGTAAAGCCTTCGTGGACGTCATGCGTGGCGACCTCGACCTGCCCGGCGCGGAGAACGAAGCCGCCGACAAGGCCGACGACGATGCTGAAACCTCGGCGCTCACGGAGCGTATCAAAGGAGTGCTCGAAGCGGCCGTGGAGGAAGTGCGACCATCCGAGCGACTCACCGATTCGCCGGCCTGTCTGGTTCTCGGTGCCCACGACCCGGGGGCCCAGATGCGTCGTATCCTGGAAGCGTCCGGTCAGTCGCTGCCGGAGTCGAAGCCGATCTTCGAGTACAACGCCGAGCACCCGCTGCTCAAGCGTCTCGATCAGGAAGCGGACGAGGATCGCTTCCGCGATCTGGTGCTGATCCTCTTCGATCAGGCCAGCCTGGCCGATGGCGCGGCGCTGAAGGATGCGGGCGCTTATGTCACCCGGCTGAATCAGCTCCTGCTTGCGCTTATGAATGACTGATGGGGGCCGGCGGGCGTGGGAGATTGGCGCCGTGACCGATTGATGGACGGGATGGCCTTCGACGTTCCCTCCTTGGTGGTCACTCGTTAGCATAGCCGTCATGAGTCTTGCCCGATTTACCACGCTGTTGCCTGTCGCCGGGGCTGTGTCTTCAATGGCAGCGGTGCTGCTGACCACCGCTCTGCTTCTGCCCCTGCTGCCCATGCGGGCAGTGGCGGCGGAAGATCTACCTGGATCCAGGAATCCGCTCGATATCCCGCGGTTCCCGCACTCGTGGATCGTCCGCTATGAACAGGACGAGCGATTCCTGCCACGGGAATACGCCCTCGGCCGGGTGGACAAGACGCGCCGGGACGTGCGCATCGAGCATGAAGTGCGCGCCTCCGCGACACGCGAGTATGCGACTTATGAGATGCCGGGGGGCACGCAGACCAGTGCCGTCGTCGACCACTACCTGAAGCAGATCGGCAGCAAACCGCTGTTCACCTGTCGGGGACGCGACTGCGGGCGGAGTAATCTATGGGCCAACGAGGTCTTCAAGCAGAACATCCTGCTCGGGCCCGACCTCAATCAGTTCTACTTCGCCGGCGAGTACGGTGATCACCTCGTTGCCCTGTATGTGATTCAGCGCGGTAACAAACGTTCCTACGCGCACGTGGAAGTGCTGAAACCGGAGAGCCGCGTGGCGCTCAGCCACAACGAAGAAATCTTCGAGCGGCTCGCGGGAGAGGGAATGGCCAAGGTCGATGGGATCACACCCGGCGCCGAAGGCGCTCTGAGCGTGGCCGACCGGGAATTGCTCGGCAGTCTCGGTGAAGGCCTCACCGTGTTTGCGGGCCAGACCGTCTACGTCGTCTGTCATCTCTATGGGCCAGTCGACGGCGCTGTACTGCTCAGCCAGTCGACGACCTGCGCCGAGGAAGCCGTGAGCGCCCTCGCTGCGGCAGATGGCGTCACACTGGTGCCGTTCGGCGCCGGCCCGTTGTTGCCCCGGGTTGGAGGACTGTCCCGTCTCGAATTCGTGCTGCCAAACCGCCTTTCCCGCGGGGTCCCGTGACCGGAAATGAGCGGCCGACGACCGTCCGGGCGTTGATCGAGGCAGTCAGCGGCGACTTCGAAACCGCGAAGCTGGTCTACGGCCACGGTACCGATAACGCCTGGGACGAAGCCACCCTGCTGGTGCTCACGGTCGCCGGACTCGAAGACGATCTGGCGAATCTCGAGCAGCCCTTGAGCGACGCACAGGTGTCAGCGATTCAGGACCTGGCACGCCGGCGTATCGAAACCCGGACACCGTTGGCTTATCTGCTCGGCAGCTGCTGGTACCACGGCCTGCGCTTCGAGATCGAGGCTGGCCTCGTTGTGCCTCGCTCGCCCATCGGAGAGCTGCTGGAGCAGGGTTGCGCACCCTGGCTGGATGCCGCACCTGAACGCATTCTCGATCTCTGCACCGGTACCGGCTGTCTCGGCATTCTCGCTGCACACTGCTGGCCCGACGCGCAGGTGACGCTGGTGGAGCTTGATCCAGCGGCCGCGGCCGTCGCCCGACGCAACGTTGCCGCCCACGAGCTCGAAGAGCGGGTGACCGTGCTGGAGGGCGATCTCTTCGATCCCCTGGAGGATGCGGCCCGTTTCGAACTGATCCTTGCGAATCCGCCCTATGTGGATGCCGGCGATATGCGCAGTCTGCCGCCGGAATTCCGTCATGAACCGACCCTTGGCCTTGCCGGTGGCGACGACGGACTGGATCTGGTGCAGCGCATCGTCGAGGAAGGGCCTGCTCGGCTGGCGGTTGGCGGCCTCCTGGTCTGTGAGGTCGGCATGAGTGCCCCGGCGCTGCGCCGGTCCTATCCTGCGCTGCCGTTCTTCTGGCCGGAGTTCGACGCCGGGGGAGAGGGCGTCTTCCTGCTGGGGGCGGGTGTACCGGGCGCTGATTTGACCTGATCCGGCGATTGCGCATACTCCCGCGTCAATTCACGGGTTGGGCAGCGCAGCGGTGGCAGGCAACACCTTCGGACAGGCCTTCACGGTCACGACTTTCGGCGAGAGCCACGGGCTTGCGCTCGGTGCTGTTGTCGATGGCTGTCCGCCGGGGCTGGCGCTCACGGAAGCCGATCTGCAGGGCGACCTAGACCGGCGGCGTCCAGGCCAGTCCAAATTCACCACGCAACGTCGGGAACCGGACCAGGTTCGCATTCTCTCCGGCGTCTTCGAGGGCGTGACCACGGGGACACCCATTGGCCTCGTGATCGAGAACGTCGATCAGAAGAGCAAAGACTATTCCGCCATCAAGGATCTCTACCGGCCTGCCCACGCGGACTTCACCTATGACGCCAAATATGGCCGTCGTGACTATCGCGGTGGCGGGCGCTCGTCCGCCCGGGAGACGGCCATGCGAGTGGCGGCCGGCGCCATCGCCAAGAAGTACCTGACGGGCCTCGGCGTTTCTGTGCAGGGTTATCTCTCTGCCATCGGCAACATCGTCATCGAGGCCAGAGATCTCGAGGCGGTCGCGGAAAACGACTTCTTCTGTCCGGACCCGGAGCGCGTCGACGAAATCGCCGCGCTCATCGACGGACTGCGGCGCGACGGTGATTCCATTGGCGCGGAGGTTTCTGTGCTGGCCACCGGCGTCCCGCCGGGTCTCGGCGAGCCGGTTTTCGGCAAACTGGACTCGGATCTGGCGGCTGGGCTCATGAGTATCAATGCCGTGAAAGGCGTGGCGATCGGTGACGGCTTCGATGTGGTTGCCCAGCGTGGCACGGAACACCGCGACGAAATGCGGAAATCGGGTTTCACGAGCAACCACGCGGGCGGCGTGCTCGGCGGCATCTCCACCGGTCAGACGCTGCGGAGCCGAATAGCCCTGAAACCGACCTCGAGCCTCACCACCCCCGGAGAATCCGTCGACCGGGCCGGCAACGAGGTCGAGGTGGTCACGAAGGGGCGCCATGATCCCTGCGTTGGCATTCGCGCGGTGCCCATCGCGGAAGCCATGGTAGCCCTCGTGCTCATGGACCACGTGCTCCGTGGTCGGGGTCAGGTCAGCGAAGCCGATCGCAACGCCTGAACCGGTGGCAGGCCCTTCGCTCAGCCCTGCCTGCCAGCATAGCCGCAGGCTTCAGGCGTTAGCGGGCACGAAGCACAGCCTCTCTCAGTCCGCGAACTCCCGCAGCACCTCAATGAAGGCCCGGGCGGCGTTCGACCGGGTCCGTGTCGGGTTCGTCACGCAGCCGAGGCTGCGGCGCAGAGGCGGGGCGTCGGTCGTCAGAGGCACCAGATCGCTCCCCATCATGGATGCCGGCAGAACGCTCCAGCCGAGACCGATGCCCGTGAGCATGCTGATCGTCTCGAGATAGTTGGTCGACAGGTGTGACACGAGTGGAATGTCGCGTTCCTGAAAGAGCTCGGCGACGATGCGCCCGGTGTAGGTCGCCAGCCCCGGGAGAATGGCGGGGTGACGGGCCAGCTCCCTGAGGGTCAGAGGGCCTGCGCCGGCGAGCTCGTGGTCTCGGGCCACCAGGAAACAGAGCGGATCGTCCCAGAGTGGCAGATAGTCGAGCCCTTCGGGTCCTTCGGGGTCCAGGGTCACCACCGCCAGCTCCGATTCGCCCCGGCGCACCAGCTCGTGGGCGGCTTCCGAATCTTCGAAGCGAATGTCCAGCTGCACGGTGTCGAAGCGGTCGTTGAAGGCCTTGAGCACCGGTGCGAGTCGGTGCAGACCCACATGATGAGAGGTGGCCAGCATCAGCGTGCCGCCGACGGCCGCGTTGAGGTTGGTCAGCACCCGCCGGGTATCCACGACGCCGGCCAGCAGACTTCGGGCGCGAGGTTCGAGGAGCCTGCCCGCGTGCGTGAGCGCCACCTGTTTACCGACGCGATCGAACAGCACAGCCTCCAGGGAACTCTCGAGGGCCTGAATCCGCTTCGTCACTGCCGGTTGGGTGAGGTGCAGCTGTTCCGCTGCCCTGGAGAAGGAACCCTGCTCGGCGACGGCGAGGAAGGTTTCGAGATCGGAGATGTTCATGCTTCGCGACATCCTCGTGCTCGGATCGAGCACGCTCACGGGTGTGCCGTTCCGAAAAGAGTATTCTATTCAGGAATTCGCTTTATAAGAACAATGAATTTGTCTTATCGATTGGCGGCCACTACCATCGCGTCCCTTGAGTTCGGAATGGGCTGGGAGAGACGGCAATGACTGGCAAAACGCTTTACGACAAGGTCTGGGATGCCCACGTCGTCGGCACTCGCGCCGATGGCCAGACCATGCTCTACATCGATCAACAGCTGCTGCACGAAGTCACCTCCCCACAGGCCTTTGAAGGTTTGAACCTGGCGGGGCGGGCGCCCTGGCGGGTCGACGCGAATCTGGCGACGCCGGATCACAATGTGCCCACGGAAAACCGCGAAGCGGGAATCGACGGCATTACGGACCTCATCGCGCGTGAGCAGGTGGAAACGCTCGATGCGAACTGCAAGCGTTTTGGCATTACGCAGTTCGACATTCTCGACCGCCGGCAGGGCATCGTGCACGTGGTCGGCCCGGAGCAGGGCGCGACACTGCCGGGCATGACGATCGTTTGCGGTGACTCGCACACGTCCACCCACGGTGCTTTCGCGGCCCTGGCTCAGGGGATTGGTACCTCTGACGTGGAGCATGTGCTGGCGACCCAGTGCCTCGTACAGAACAAGGCAAAAAACTTCAGCCTCAAAGCCGAGGGTGCGCTGCCCGAGGGTGTGAGCGCCAAGGACCTGATTCTCGCCGTGATCGGCAGGATCGGCACGGCCGGTGCAACCGGTCACACCATCGAATTCCGCGGCAGCGCCATCGAAGCGCTCACCATGGAAGGCCGTATGACCCTCTGCAACATGTCCATCGAGGGCGGTGGTCGCGCCGGAATGGTCGCTGTCGACGACCGCACCATTGAATATGTTGCAGGGCGGCCCTACGCGCCCAAAGGCAGTGCCTGGGACGCGGCAGAAGCTTACTGGCGGTCCCTGGTCTCCGATCCCGATGGGGAATTCGACACGGAAGTGGTGCTCGATGCAGCAGCTCTGGTGCCGCAGGTCAGCTGGGGGACGTCTCCGGAAATGGTTGTCGGCATCGATGCAGCGGTACCAAACCCCGCTCAAGCGTCAGATCCTGCGCAGGCGGACGCCATCCAGAGAGCCCTCGAATACATGGGGCTCGCCGCCGATCAGCCGATGACGGACATCCGCCTCGACCGGGTCTTCATCGGCTCCTGCACGAATTCCCGCATCGAGGACCTGCGGGCCGCCGCTGCCGTGGTCAAAGGCAGAAAGGTCGCCGGCAGCGTCAAGCAGGCCATGGTGGTCCCTGGTTCCGGTCTGGTGAAAGCCCAGGCGGAGGCTGAGGGACTCGCCGACATCTTTACCGAGGCGGGCTTCGAATGGCGCGCCGCAGGCTGCTCCATGTGCCTGGCCATGAATCCGGATCGGCTTCTGCCAGGGGAGCACTGTGCTTCCACCTCCAACCGCAATTTCGAGGGGCGCCAGGGCCATGGCGGTCGCACACACCTGGTCAGCCCAGCCATGGCTGCGGCTGCCGCCGTAAGTGGACACTTCGTCGACGTGAGGGACCTGCTGTGAAAGCTTTTACCACCGAAGCAGGCGTCGTCCTGCCCCTGGACCGGGTCAACGTCGATACGGATCAGATCATTCCCAAGCAGTTTCTGAAGTCGATCCGGCGTACGGGCTTTGGCGACAACCTTTTTGACGGCTGGCGCTATCTGGACGAGGGCGATATGGGCATGACGCCGAACGAGCGCCAGATCAACCATGACTTCGTTCTGAACGATCCTCGCTATCAGGAGGCCCGCTTTCTGCTCGCGCGGGACAACTTCGGCTGCGGGTCGAGCCGCGAACATGCGGTCTGGTCGCTCATGGAATATGGGTTCCGGGCCGTCATCGCGCCGAGTTTCGCCGACATATTCTTCAGTAACTGTTTTAAGAATGGGCTTTTACCTATTGTTTTAGATGGAAAAATAGTTGATGAACTCTTCGAGCTTGCACAGGGTGAGGCCGCCGTCAGCTTCACCGTAGACCTCCCTGGTCAGCGCATTGAGCTGCCCGATGGCAGCAGTATTTCCTTCGAGATCGACCCGAACCGCAAGACAACGCTGGTAAACGGACTTGACGATATAGGCCAGACCCTGGCCCATGCCGAAGACATTCGCGCCTTCGAGGAGCGTCACCGCCAGGCCATGCCCTGGCTGTTCAATCGCGAGGAGGCGGCCTTATGAGCGAAAGTCAGAACATACTCGTCCTCCCGGGCGACGGGATCGGCCCGGACGTCGTCGCGGTCGCCAGGACGGTCCTCGAACGGGTCGCCGATCGCCAGGGCCTGGATCTCGAATTCAGCGAAGCCCTCGTTGGAGGCTCGGCCATCGATGCCACCGGCAGCCCCTTACCTGCGGAGACCCTGGCAGCGGCCAAGGAAGCCCGGGCGGTGCTGCTCGGTGCGGTCGGCGGGCCCAAATGGGACGATCTGCCAACGCTGGAGCGTCCGGAACGGGGTCTTCTCGGGCTTCGCAGCGGGCTCGAGCTCTTCGCCAACCTGCGCCCGGCCATTCTCTTTGAACCGCTGGCTGTCGCCTCTTCGCTGAAGACAGAGCTCGTGGCCAATCTCGATATCCTCATCGTTCGTGAGCTCACCGGTGGCATCTACTTCGGCGAGCCCCGGGGTGTGGAAGTTGTGGACAACGAGCGTCGCGGCTTCAACACCTATGTCTACAGCGAGCACGAGATCGATCGTATTGCCCGGGTTGCCTTCGATCTGGCGGGCAAGCGGGGTGGGCGGCTGTGTTCCGTCGACAAGGCGAATGTGCTCGAGGTCACACAGCTTTGGCGGGAAGTCGTGACGACCGTCGGTGGCGACTATCCGGACGTTGAGCTCTCGCACATGTACGTCGACAACGCGGGCATGCAGCTGGTCCGGGCGCCGAAACAGTTTGACGTCATCGTGACCGGCAACATGTTCGGCGACATCCTCTCAGACGTGGCGGCCATGCTGACAGGGTCGCTCGGCATGCTGCCGTCCGCCTCGCTGGCAGCGGACGGGAGTGGTCTCTATGAGCCCGTCCACGGCTCGGCACCGGACATCGCCGGCCAGGACAAGGCCAACCCGCTCGCCACGGTGCTTTCCGTGGCGATGATGTGCCGTTACAGCCTCGATGCGCCCGAGGCCGCCGACGCCATCGAGGGAGCCGTACACCGGGTCCTCGACGCCGGTATCCGAACGCCCGACATCGCCCCGGAAACGGGGGGTGAGGGCATCAGCATCGTCGGCACCGAGGCCATGGGCCAGGCGGTGCTGGACGCTCTGGAGAACCACTATGGCTGATGCAAACATCGCTCAAGGATCCGAAGGCTTCGATGTCGCCGTCGTCGGTGCCACCGGCGCGGTCGGTGAAGCGCTCATCGAGATCCTCGAAGAGCGGCAGTTTCCCGTACGTTCTCTGCATCTCCTTGCGAGTGAACGCTCAGAAGGCAAGCGGCTGCAGTTCCGCGGCAGCAGCATTATGGTCAAACGCCTTGATCAGTTTGATTTCAGCCAGGTGCAGATTGGATTGTTCTCCGCCGGTGGTGATCTGTCGGCGGAATTCGCCCCGAAGGCCGCCGCCGCCGGTTGCGTCGTGATCGATAACACCTCCCATTTCCGCTACGACGACGATGTGCCGCTCGTCGTGCCTGAGGTGAACGCCGATGCCATCCAGGGCTTCCGCGCCCGGAACATCATCGCCAATCCGAACTGCTCGACGATTCAGATGGTCGTTGCGCTGAAGCCGCTGCACGACGCGGCCACCATCGAGCGTATCAACGTCGCCACCTACCAGGCCGTTTCCGGGGCCGGGGCTGGGGGCGTGAAGGAACTGGCCGGACAGACGGCCAACCTTCTGAACGCGAAGCCCATCGAGCCGGCCGTAATGCCCGTGCAGATTGCCTTCAACGCGATCCCGCAGATCGACAAGTTTCAGGACAACGGCTATACGAAGGAAGAAATGAAGATGGTCTGGGAGACCCACAAGATCCTGGACCCCGCTATCCGCGTGAATCCCACCTGTGTGCGGATTCCCGTGTTCTTCGGCCATTCCGAGGCCGTGCACCTGGAATTCGCCCGAAAGCTGGGGACTGCCGAGGCCCGGGAACTGCTCCAGGCGGCGCCTGGCGTCACTCTCATGGACGAGGCGGTCCCCGGCGGCTATCCCACGGCCGTTGGTGAGGCGGCAGGTACCGATCCGGTTTTCGTTGGTCGCATTCGCGAGGATGTCTCGCATCCCACCGGTCTGAACCTCTGGGTCGTCTCCGACAACGTCCGTAAAGGGGCTGCGCTGAACAGCATTCAGATCGCCGAGCTGCTGCTTCCGGAGCTCAGCGACTGCTGAGGCGCACCCAGCGGCTGGGCCCACGATTCGCGCGGCAACGGGCCGTGCCGACCAACTGATGAAAAAATATGACAGTCGGTACCCTCCAGGGCTGTCAAAACGCCAAAAAGAACTGCCATAATTGGTACTTACTGCAATTTTTGGTCTGTTCTTCTAGGTTAACGTGCCCCTACGGAACATGGATTTCCACGGGAACAGACCGCAGATGTTTAGAAACTTGCACAGGACGGCAGTGGGACAATCGCTTGTCGGGTTTTCTTCTGTTGGGGAGGATCACCCTTTCGCTCACGGCCACAAGGCCGATTTACCTGCTTCTCGAGCAGGTAGCGTGAGCCTGTTCACTGGTTTTATCGATTCATACAGAGGGGGCACCTATGCATAGGTTCTTGCTCAGCCGGTCGCGCGCGCGTCTGAAAGCCAGCGCGATCATCTTCAGCATTCTGGCGGCGGCTGCAGCCCCGCAGAGCTGGGGCCTGGGACTAGGCGAGATCGAGCTGAATTCGGCCCTGAACCAGGAGTTCAACGCCACCATCGAACTCTTTGACGCCGCTGGCCTCGAGCCCGGCGAAATTCTCGTCTCTCTGGGATCCAGTGACGATTTTCAGCGCGTGGGCGTTGAACGTTTCTTCTTTCTGACGGGCCTGAGCTTCGAAGTCTCTTATGCGGCGAATGGCGAACCTCAGGTCGTGATCACGTCCTCCCGGCCCATCACCGAGCCGTACCTCAATTTCCTGGTCGAAGTGCTCTGGCCCAACGGTCGGTTGCTGAAGGAGTACACGGTGCTCCTCGATCCGCCGACCTTCAGTCAGGCAGCGGCCCCCACCGTCAGCGCCCCCGCACAAAATCGCAGTGCTTCGAACAGCGGCCGGGTGCAGCGGGCACCGGCCCAGTCGGGCACGCAAGTGCAGGTTGCTCCGCGGGAAACGCCGCCGGCACCTTCACCCCTGGACCGGGGCATCGACGGTGATGAATACGGTATGACGGACCGGGGCGATACCCTCTGGTCGATCGCCAGCCGGGCTCGGCCGTCCAACGACGTCAGCGTGGAACAGACCATGCTCGCCATTGCCGAGCTCAATCCCGACGCCTTCATCAACGGCAACATCAATCTCATGAAGGCTGGCTATGTGCTCAGGCTGCCTGACGAAGCCCAGTCACGAGCCCTCAGCTCAGAGCAGGCTCTCGCCGAGGTCTCCCGTCAGGCCGATGAGTGGCAGGCCTACAGCCGCGGCGAAGCGGTGCCGGAGCGCGAGCGTCGCCCCGTTCCGCAGGTGGCGGACAGCACCTCAGATCTGCGCAGCCCCGTGGATGCCAGTGCCGCGACGACCGCAGCGACCAGTGCGCCGGCCAGTGATGGCGAGTTGCGTATCGTTGCCGAAGACGGCGACAGCACCACCGGTGTGGGTCAGGGCGGTAGCGGTGACCTGGCCGCGGCCCTGGAAGAGACCGATCGCCTCGGTATGCAGGTGAGCGAACTCACCTACCAGCTCGATCGCGAAAAGGAACTCGCGAGTAACGAGATTGCCGTCAGGGATCGACAGATTGAGGTTAAAGACCAGCAGATCGCCGAACTCCAGGCCCAGCTCGCTGCCGCCCAGCAGGGTCAGCCTCAGGCCAGCACGCCGCCCGCCACGCCCACTCCCACGCCCACTCAGAGTCAAAACCAGAGCACCCCAGCCGAAGCGGCCGCCCCCTGGTGGCAGTCGCCCATGGTCATGTATGGCGGTGCTGGTGCTCTGGTTTTGCTTCTGGTCGCCGGCATGATGGCAAGCCGCAAGCGGCGAGCCCAGGAAGAGGAGAACGACTACTTCGACGCGGAAGAAGCCTTCGCGGAAGACGAACGGGTTGAGCCGGCGCTTACGGAGTTCGACGAACCTGATGCCGATGACGAAGACAGTCTCGACGACACGGCGGAAGCAGTCATCGAAGAGAGCTTCGATGACGAAGTGCAGGAGTCCCAGACCAGCGATGTGATCGGTGAAGCCGATATCTACATTGCTTACGGGCGTTTCCCGCAGGCCATCGGCCTGCTGCTCGGCGTCCTCGAGGACGAACCGGAACGCAACGATGTGCGCCTGAAGCTGCTCGAGGTGTACGCGGAAACCGGTGATCGATCAGCCTTCGACCAGCACATGGCGTCTCTGATCGAATACTGCGACGACGAGGATGCGCTGCTGACGGCCCGGGAACTGGAGGGTCAGTTCGGCGAGGAAGCCATTACCCTCGACGACATGATGGCGGAGGAAGAACAGAACAACGCTGCCGACGCGACAGCGGCGGACGATCTCGGCGACCTCGAGTTCGACACGAGCGATGCAGCGCCCGCTGAGGACAGCGATCTGACCCTCGATGTCTCGGCAACAGACGAGATGAACGTACCCGAGCCGGTCACCGCAGACACGGAAGCGGCTGATAGCCTGGCAGAGGCTGAAGAGAGCGCGCTCGACTTCGAGCTGGAACTCGACGACCTCGATACGGCCGACGCGGATTCCGAGGATCTCGAGACGGCCGCCGCTGATGCGGGGGCTGGTGATCAGCTCGGCGGCGACCTGGGCATCGATTTCAACCCCGATGCGGAAGAAGAGAAGCCGGAAGACAACGGCATCGACTTTGAGGCCGTCAAGGATGAGCTCTCGCTCGACGATCTCGAGACTGAGAGCACCGATGGCTTCGGTGAATCGGAAGAGCTGACCATCGATGCCGATCTCGAGCAGGCGGCGGCGAGCATCAGCGGCGAAGCCGCAGAGTTCGATGCGCAGACGGATACCGACGACGGTGATCTGGCCCTCGAGACCGCCACCGACAGCGACGAAGATCCCCTCGAGGATCTGGCGTTCGAGAGCGCCACGGCGCAGAGCGAGGACGAATTCGACTTCGAAGACGAGGGCGACAGCGCCAATACCAAGCTCGATCTGGCGCGTGCCTACATCGACATGGGGGACGCGGACGGTGCCCGGGACATCCTCAAGGAAGTCCTCGACGAAGGGAACGCGGACCAGCAGCAGAAAGCGCAGTCCATGCTGGAGTCGCTCTGATCGGCTGAGCGATGCGAATCGCGCTCGGCGTCGAATACGACGGAGCCGCGTTCAGCGGCTACCAGTATCAACCCCATGCCCCCTCCGTGCAGGGCGCGCTGGAAGCAGCCCTGAGTCAGGTTGCTGCGGCGCCTGTTCGGATCGACGGCGCCGGACGCACCGATGCGGGTGTGCATGCCACGGGTCAGGTGGTTGCTTTTTCCACTGACGTCGAGCGACCCCTGTCCGCCTGGCAACGGGGCACCAACGCCCTCACCCCGAGGGGAGTCGCCGTGCGCTGGGTTCGTCTGGTCGACGACAGCTTTCATCCACGCTTTCAGGCGACAGCCCGGCGCTATATGTACCTCTTCGAGGATGCGGAGGAAGCCGCAGCGCTTATCCAGGGGCGTGCCGTGCCTTCCAGACGTCTCGATGATGAGGCGATGCACCGTTCGGCCGCCGTTCTCGTTGGCGAGCAGGACTTTTCGGCCTTCAGAGCCTCGGGTTGTCAGGCGGCTTCTCCCTGGCGCTGTGTGCACCGGGTTGCCGTGCTCCGGGCCGGGAGCTTTGTCGTTCTGGACATCACCGCCAACGCCTTCCTCCTGCATATGGTGCGGAACATTGCCGGAACGCTCTGGCGGGTCGGGCTTGGTGAGCGCCCCCAGTCCTGGACCGGTGAGCTGCTCGAGGGTCGTGACCGGACTCAGGCGGCGCCGACGGCGCCTCCGGATGGTCTCTATCTCGTGGACGTCCGCTATCCGGAGCAGGCGTTTCCGTCTGGACGCCCGCCGCCGCTCCTGCAGGCGCTGGGCGGTCTGGACCGCTTCTGAAGGGGCCTGCGCTGGCGCTGACCCCGCGCTTTGCGCCCTCGCCAGCCCCGCTTGCGCTATTGCGGGCGTTCGCTAGACTACGCCGCTTTCCCGAATGCCTACGCCTTTGGACGCCCAGGGTCGAACCCTCGTAAAAATCTGTGGCGTGACCCGTCCGGAAGACGCCGCGGTTGTCGCAGAGGCGGGTGCGGACGCCCTGGGTCTGAATTTCTACCCCGGCAGCCCGCGATGCATCGACAGCACCGTCGCTGCAACCATTGCCCGGGAGCTGGCCGGCAGCATCTGCCGGGTTGGCCTGTTCGTAGATCCGACGCAAGCAGACGTTGAGGCGGTGCTGAATGCCGTGGAACTCGACCTGCTGCAGTTTCATGGCGACGAAGACGATGCGTTCTGTCGGTCCTTCGCTTTGCCCTACATGAAGGCCCATCGGGTGCGCGGTCCGCTCCCCGCACTGGAACTGCTGGAACGCTATCCGGGTGCCTGCGCCCACCTTCTCGATGCCTACGTTCCGGGTCGGCATGGCGGCACGGGACAGACCTTCGATTGGGAGCACTTCCCCGTAGGCAGCGAGTTGCAGCTGGTCCTGGCAGGTGGCCTGGATCCGGAGAACGTTGCAGCCGCGGTGGCCCGGCTCGAACCCTGGGCCGTCGACGTGGCAGCGGGGGTGGAAGGTACGGAGAAGGGCATCAAGGAGCCGGAACGCATTCGAGCCTTTATGGAGGCCGTGAAAGCCGCTGACGCCAGTCGTCAGCAATCATGAACTAGAGGTAACACAGTGGAAGGTGCGAACAGATACGATCAGCCCATCGAGGGGCACTTCGGACAGCATGGCGGCCGCTTCGTGGCGGAAACGCTCATGCATGCCCTTGAAGAGCTGGCCGAGCTCTATGACTCCCTGGCCGGTGATCCTGCCTTCCAGGAAGAGCTGCACGAAGACCTCACCAACTACGTGGGGCGGCCAACGCCGCTTTATCATGCGGAGCGTCTGTCCGCGGAACTCGGCGGTGCACAGATCTACCTGAAGCGGGAAGATCTCAATCACACCGGCGCGCACAAGGTGAACAACACCATCGGCCAGGCGCTCCTGGCGAAGCGCATGGGTAAACCCCGGGTCATTGCGGAAACCGGCGCCGGTCAGCACGGAGTGGCAACGGCCACCGTGGCTGCTCGGCTCGGTCTCGAGTGCCAGGTTTACATGGGCGCTGAAGACGTCAAACGGCAGAGTCTCAACGTCTATCGCATGAAGCTGCTCGGCGCCGAAGTGATTCCGGTGCAGTCCGGCTCCCGGACGCTCAAAGACGCCATGAACGAAGCCATGCGCGACTGGGTGACCAACGTCGACAACACCCACTACATCATCGGCACCGTGGCTGGTCCCGATCCTTATCCGCGTCTGGTTCGCGACTTCCAGGCGGTCATCGGCAAAGAGACCCGGGCCCAGTGCCTCGAACGCATTGGCCGACTGCCCGATGTGCTGGTTGCCTGTGTTGGCGGCGGATCGAATGCCATTGGGCTCTTCCATCCTTTCATCGACGACACGGACGTGCGACTGGTCGGGGTGGAAGCGGGCGGTTCCGGGGTGGAAACCGGCCTGCATGCTGCGCCGCTGAATGCTGGCAAGGTTGGCGTGCTGCACGGCAACCGCACCTATCTCATGCAGGATGACGACGGGCAGATCATCGAGACCCATTCGATTTCCGCCGGCCTCGACTACCCCGGTGTTGGCCCCGAACACTCGCACCTGAAAGACATTGCCCGGGCGGAGTACGACGCGGTCACGGACGACGAAGCCATGGCCGGCTTCCGCATGCTGAATCGCACCGAGGGCATCATGCCCGCCCTCGAGTCAAGCCACGCCATTGCCTGGGTCATGAAACACGCGCCTGCCATGGCCACGGATGCGGCGATCGTCATCAATCTCTCGGGGCGTGGTGACAAAGACATCCTGACGGTGGCGGAACTGGACGGCATCGAGCTGTGAGTCGTCTGACGACCACGCTCGCCACGCTCAAGGGGGAGGGCCGTAAAGCGCTGACCACCTTCATCACGGCGGGTGATCCGGATCTCGACGCCACGGTGCCGGCGCTGCATCGGCTGGCCGAAGCCGGTGCCGACGTCATCGAACTCGGCGTGCCGTTTTCAGATCCTGAAGCCGAGGGGCCGGCCATCCAGGCGTCGTCGGAGCGGGGGCTCGCGAACGGCACAACGCTGGCGATCTGCCTCGACATGGTGCGCGAGTTCCGCCGCAGGGACGACGCCACGCCCATCGTGCTCATGGGCTATCTCAATCAGATCCTCGCCATGGGACCGGAAGCCTTTGCCGAAGCGGCCGGGCAGGCCGGCGTCGATGGCCTCATCATGGTCAATCTGCCCCCGGAAGAAGCACCGGCCATCAAGGCCGCCCTGGGCAGCCGTGCTATGGACCTGATTTTTCTGGTGGCCCCCACGACGACGAGCGAACGCCTGGGCGGCATCCTCGAACAGGCCTCCGGGTTCGTCTATTACGTCTCCCTGAAAGGCATCACCGGTGCCGATCATCTCAACGTTGACTCCGTGGCGGAACGGGTCCGGGAGATTCGCGCCGGTACGGATCTGCCCGTGCAGGTGGGTTTCGGCATCAAGGACGGTGCGGCTGCCAGAGCTGTTGCCGCCCACGCCGACGGTGTGGTGGTGGGCAGCGCGCTGGTGCGCACCATGGGTGCGGAAGCCGATCCCGCGGCGCGCCTCGACCAGCTCGCGGCCCAGGTCGCCGAACTCCGCCAGGCCCTCGATGCCTGACTCGCAGGTGCGCTCGCTCGATGAGTGGCTCGACTACATCGGCAGCGTGCATCCGCAGAACATCGACATGGGCCTCGACCGTGTGCGTGCCGTTGCCGCCGAGCTCGACGTGCTCACCCCGGCCCCAAGGACGGTCATCGTTGCCGGTACGAACGGCAAGGGATCGACGACTGCTGCGCTCGAGCAGTTGCTCCTGGCCGCCGGTTTGCGAACGGGCGCAACGCTGTCGCCGCACGTCGCCCGATTCAACGAGCGGGTACGCCTCGACGGCGAAGAGATTGACGACGCTACGCTGGTAGAGGTGTTCGACCGCATCGAAGCTGCCCGGCTTCGCGTCGCCGGCGGGCCGCTGGCACTGACCTATTTCGAATTTTCAGCCCTGGCGGCGCTGGCAGTTTTCAAGGCGGCCGGGGTCGACGTTGCGATACTCGAAGTGGGTCTTGGCGGCCGCCTCGATGCCTTCAACATCGTCGATGCGGACCTCGCCATCGTCACCAGTATCGGGCTCGATCATCAGGAGTATCTCGGTGACGATCTCGAGGGTATCGGCCGGGAAAAAGCCGGCGTGTTCCGGGCGAGGCAGCCCGTTGTGCTTGGTGACGTGACGGCGTCGGTGTTTGCTGCCGCGGAAGCCCTCGACTGCGGTGTCCATGCCCTCGACCGGGACTTCATGGTCGAGGAGTGGCCGGACAGCTGGGACTTCGCCAGCGCGCAAGGGCCGTCTTTCACCGGAATCGCCAGAGGCGCGCTGGCGCCAGTAAACTGCGGGCTCGCTCTGGCTGCAGCCGCGGTGCTGTTGCCACGCCACGCCGTCGATCCACAAGCAACCGAACGGGCCCACCTGCCGGGACGCATGGAGCGGTTCTGCTATGAAGGCGTCGACGTGTTTCTCGATGTTGCCCATAACCCGGCCGGTGCCGGCTTCCTTGCCCGGCAGCTCGAAGCCCGAGAGGGCGACCGACGCTTCGTTGCCATCATTGGATCCCTTGCGGACAAGGACGCGGCCGGTGTGGCAGCGGCCCTTGGCGAGCGGGTCCGGGCCTGGGTGACGATTGCCACCCCCGGGCCCCGTGGCGAAACCGCCGATGCCCTCGCTGGACGCCTGGGAACAGCGGCAACGCCGGCTGCCGGCGTGGTCGAGGCGCTGAAGCTGGCTTGCTCGTTACGAGCGCCCGGGGATGGTATTCTCGCCCTTGGATCGTTCTCTGCGGTGGAGCAGGCCAGAGCGTTGTTGAATGACCACCAGCCGGTGTCTTCCTGATGGGAAGGAGTGGCGCAGCCGAGCCTGCGAGCCGGTCCGGAAAGTCGGGCGGCGAAGCCCTGAAGCCGATGGACGAACAGACACGCTACCGGGTGACTGGCAGCCTTTTCCTGCTCGCTGTGGCGGTCATCGTTTTTCCCATGCTGTTTGACGGCGCCGGCCTGGAAACCCTCGAACTCGAGCCTCTCGACATCCCGCAAGATACCCCCTCCATCGAAACTCTGGACGACGTCGCCCCCGCCTCTGATGTGGGCGAACGCGCCGCTGCCCTTGCCGCGACGATCGATCAGGAAGGCTTCCAGACCGATGAAACGGGTACCCGCTTTGGTGAACCGGTATTGTCCCGAGCTGATGCAACAACCAGCGTCTGGGCCGTGCAGGTCGCGAGCTTCGGTGAAGCATCCAACGCCCTGAAGCTGCGTGATGAACTTCGCGGAGAAGGCCAGGAGGCCTTCATCAGCACCGTACGGCAGGGGGGTGAGGTGTTGAGCCGGGTGGCAGTGGGTCCTTTCCTCGATCAGGCGGAAGCCGAGCGCCTGAGCGATGCGCTCAGCAATGACCTGGCTCTGGATACCCGCGTCGTGGCTTTTTCCAACTGAGGCATGCTGAGACAGGCGCATGGCAACCGCTGATATCGTCATTCTGATTATCGTGCTGCTCTCCTCGGTGATCGGTCTGGTGCGCGGGCTCTTCAAGGAGCTCCTGTCTCTGGTCGTCTGGTTTGCAGCGATTGTCTTGGCGCTCTACTTTTCAGACACGCTGGGCGCTCGCCTTGCGGACCAGATCGCCGATGAGTCCTTCCGCACGGTGATCGCCTTTTTCATCATCTTCCTGGCCGTGCTCATTCTCGGCGGACTCGTTCAGGTGCTTGTTAAACAGCTCATCAGCGGCACCGGGCTCACGGGCACGGACCGTTTTCTCGGATTTCTCTTTGGCAGTGCGCGAGGCGTTCTCGTCTGCATCGTCATGCTGATCGCTCTCAAGTCCTTCGAGATCGAAGCGGACTGGTGGGCAGAATCGAAGATCATTCCCGAGCTCCTCGCTTTCGAGGAAGATGTGCTCGGACTCATGGGTAAGGCCAGGGATGTGGTCGTCGAAGTCACTGAAGAAGTGTGAGAGCTAAGCTATGTGCGGCATCGTTGGAATCGTAGGTCACCAGAACGTCAACCAGCAGCTCTATGACGCGCTCACGGTGCTGCAGCATCGCGGCCAGGACGCGGCAGGCATCGTCACCAGCGACGGCAACAAGCTGCACCTGCGAAAGGGCAACGGTCTCGTTCGGGACGTGTTCCATCAGCAGCACATGCAGCGTCTTGTCGGCACCCTCGGCATCGGTCACGTGCGCTATCCGACCGCTGGCTCCTCGAGTTCCGCTGAAGCACAACCGATGTACGTGAACTCACCCTACGGCATCGTCCTGGCGCACAACGGCAATCTGACCAACACCGAAACGCTGCTCGCCGATCTCTTCCGCGAAGACATGCGCCATGTGAATACGGACAGCGACTCCGAGGTGCTGCTCAATGTCTTTGCCCATGAGCTGCAGATTCAGCGAGCACACAACCCGGACGCCGAGCAGGTCTTTGCCGC
Source organism: Pseudomonadales bacterium (assembly GCA_965230005.1). Classification (GTDB taxonomy): domain Bacteria; phylum Pseudomonadota; class Gammaproteobacteria; order Pseudomonadales; family Azotimanducaceae; genus SZUA-309. The sequence continues at coordinate 1,036,442 of OZ245934.1, read as the reverse complement.
GGTAGAAGGCGTGCATAAACGCTGCCGCGGTGCCTATGCGGCAGTGGCGATGATCATCGGCTGCGGGGTGGTTGCGTTCAGGGATCCGAAGGGTATCCGACCCCTGGTCTTCGGCAAACGATCGACCGAAACCGGCGATGAGTACATGGTCGCTTCCGAGTCGGTAGCCCTCGATATTCTCGGCTTCGAACTGGTGCGCGACGTCGCACCGGGGGAGGCGGTGTTCATCTCCTCGAGTGGGGAGTTGCATACCCGGGTCTGCGCTGAGGAAACGGAGCTTACGCCGTGCATCTTCGAGTACGTCTATCTTGCGCGACCGGATTCGGTCATGGACAACGTCTCGGTGTACAAGTCGCGCCTGCGCATGGGGGATCACCTCGCAGAGCGGATCCTCGAGCGCTTCCCCAGCAAGGACCACGACATCGACGTGGTGATCCCCATTCCCGACACCGGGCGCACGGCGGCGCTGCCCCTTGCCCATGAGCTGAACGTGAAGTACCGGGAGGGGTTCATCAAGAACCGCTACATCGGCCGCACCTTCATCATGCCCGGCCAGAGCGAGCGGAAGAAGTCGGTACGGGCGAAACTCAATGCGGTGGAGCTGGAATTCAAAGGCAAGAACGTCCTGCTCGTGGACGACTCCATCGTCCGCGGCACGACCATCGGTCAGATCATCCAGCTCGCCCGAGATGCCGGGGCCCGGAAGGTTTATGTGGCAAGCGCTGCCCCGGCGATCCGCCATCCGAACGTGTATGGCATCGACATGCCGACGCCCAACGAGTTCGTCGCTTACAACCGGACGGAGGAGCAGGTAGGCGAACTGATCGGTGCCGATATGCTCATCTATCAGCGGATCGACGACCTGGTGGTCAGTGCGAAGGAAGGCAACCCGGAGATCCAGCGCTTCGACTGCTCCGTATTCGATGGGAATTACGTGACGGGTGACATAGACGATGCCTATTTAGACCGTCTATCGTTGCATCGCAGTGATAAAATGAAGCAATCCCGTGACGCCGACATCAACGCCGATCAGACGGTCATCGAGCTCCACAACCACGCTTGATGCGCTCTGTCGTGCCCTGAACGACGTCCTCCTCGGCAAAGAGGAGCAGGTGCAGCTGGCCCTGGCCTGTCTGCTCGCCCGCGGGCATCTGCTCATCGAAGACCTGCCGGGCATGGGCAAGACCCTGCTCTCCCACGCCCTCGCGAAAGTCCTCGGACTGCGCTACAACCGCATCCAGTTCACCTCCGATGTGCTGCCGTCGGACATCATCGGCACCTCGATCTTCGATCGCGACAAAGGGGAGTTCCGCTTCATCGAGGGACCGCTCTTCGCTCAGGTGGTGCTGGCCGACGAGATCAACCGGGCCACGCCGAAAAGTCAGTCGGCGCTCCTCGAAGCCATGGAAGAGCGTCAGGTCACCGCAGAAGGGGAAACCCGTTCACTGCCGGAACCCTTCTTTGTGATCGCGACGCAGAATCCGGCAACGCAGACCGGCACCTTCCCGCTGCCGGAGTCGCAGCTCGATCGCTTTCTCATGCGCATCGAGCTCGGCTATCCGGATCCGGAAGCAGAGCGGGAGCTGCTCAAAGGGGGCGACCGCCGTCAGAGCCTCGAGCTCCTGCAACCCGTCGCCGACCTCGAGACCCTGGCTGACCTGCAACGGCAGGTGGACGACATCAAAGTTTCCGATCCCCTCATCGAGTACATTCAGCGCCTCGTCGGTCACTCCCGGCGGGGTTCCGAGTTTGCCTTCGGCCTGTCACCCCGAGGCAGTCTCGCACTGCTGCAGAGCGCGAAAGCGTGGGCGCTGCTGCAGGATCGCTCACATGTCGTCCCGGAAGACGTTCAGGCGGTGCTGCCGAGCGTGGTCGAGCATCGACTGCGGGAGGCAGCGGACTACGCCGGTCACGGCGGCGGCGCACTGGCGCAGAAGCTGCTGACCAGCGTCGACGTGGTCGGCTGAATCCGCCCACGGGTCGGACAGACGCGCATGGCCGATCTTCCGTTCACCGGCAATGTCGGCACGGCACGTAGCAGCTCCGGCGAGTTCTTCTCCGGCCGGCGCTTCAGCCGCTGGCTCGATCGGCGCATTCCTCCCAGCCCGCAGATCACCCTTACCCAGAAGAACGTCTTCATTTTTCCGACGAAGACCGGGTTCGCCTTCGGCGGACTCATCGTGTTACTCATCCTCGGCGCCATTAACTACCAGGCCAGCCTCGTCTATGGCGTGGCCTTTCTGCTCGGCAGCCTGTTTCTCGTCACGATCCTCTATACCTTTCGGAATCTGTCGGGACTGACCATCGAATTCGTGGGTGCGCGACCGGGCTTCGTTGGCGAGGACCTGGAAATCTCCGTCCGCGTGAGCCGGCCCGAGGGTCGGGCCCGGGAGGGCATTCAGCTCGGCTGGCCCGAGGGGATCATGCAGTCGGCGGAACTGTCGGAGCAGGCGACAGATACCGTGCGTCTTTATGTCGTGGCGGACACCCGGGGCTATCACGACCCCGGACGGCTGCTGGTGGAAACTTTTTACCCGCTCGGCCTGCTTCGGGCCTGGACCTGGATCGATCTCGATGTCTCGGCGCTGGTTTATCCGCGGCCGATTTTCGGCGACTTTCCAAAGGCCGTGAGCGGTGATCGAGACGAAGGTCAGCTGATCGATCCCTTCGGCAGCGACGACTTCACCGACATCAGGGACTATCAGCCCGGTGATCCGATCCGACACATCATCTGGCGGTCCTTTGCGCGCTCGGACGAGCTCATGGTCAAGCGTTACTCCAGCTACGTGGAACCGCGTCTCTGGCTCAGCCTCGATCGGGTGGAAGGCCAGCTCGAGGAGAAGATCAGCCGCCTGACCGGCCTGGCGCTCAAGGCGACGCGCCTCGATCGGGAGTTCGGGGTGGAACTGGGCTCGGCGAAATTCACGCCGGCGCGGGGAGAGGCGCATCTGGAACAGGTGTTGAAGGAGCTTGCGCTCTATGGCCACCGCTGACACCGGACTGAGCCCGGACGCCGTACCAGCGGATGGTAAGGCGGCGACCGGGGTTGCCTATCAGATTCCGCGCAACAGTCTGGCACTGCTCATGGTGGCGCAGGTGGCCGTGGTGCTGCCTTACCTCCTGCAGCTCTCCCCCTGGATTGTCGCCGTTGGCCTGTTCTGCGGTCTCTGGCGGGCGAACGTTTACCTCGGTCGCTGGGATTACCCGAAACGCTGGGTGAAGGCGGTCCTGGTGTTGTTCTGCATTGGTGGCGTCGCCGTCAGCGGCGTCGGAGCCTTCAGCCTGGAGGCCACGGCGTCACTGTTGATTGCTGCTTTCGCCCTCAAGCTCATTGAAACGAAAAGTCGCCGCGATGCCTACGTGGTGATCTTCCTCGGCTACTTCGCCATCGCCACGCAGTTTCTCTTCGATCAGACGATTCTCGTGGCGGCTTATCAGGTAGTCGCCTTCATCGTTGTGACGGCTGCGATGGTCGGGATGAATCAGTTGCACACCCGGGTGCGGCCAGCGGCTTCTCTGAAGCTCGCGAGCGTGCTCGTGCTCCAGGCCATTCCCTTTACGCTGATCATGTTCGTGCTGTTCCCGCGCATGGCCCCGTTGTGGACCGTACCGTTGCCGGGCTCATCGATGACGGGACTCTCTGATACGGTCAGACCGGGCGACATCGCCAATCTCACCCAATCCGATGAGCTGGCTTTTCGCGTCGAGTTTGACGGTTTGGTACCACCGCCCAGCCAGCTCTACTGGCGGGGACTGGTTTATGCCGATTTCGAGGACGGCGGCTGGCGTGCTGCCGAGCGGCGCCGGACCGGCGCTTATCCGGCGCCGGGGACCTCGGACATCGGCTACGAGGTACTGCTCGAGCCGACCATGCAGACCTGGCTCTTCGCGCTCGAAAACTCGACGTCCGACGATGCCGGGGTCTATCGCACCGTCGACAATCGGCTTGCGTCCCGGGATCCGATCATGTCGGTGTTTCGATACCGCGCGGTGAAACACGGCCGGGCGCAGGAACCGGCGCCGCTGTCTGCCACCGAGCGCAATCGCAATACGGTCATTGATGCGTCGCGGAATCCCAGAATTCAGGCGCTGGGAGAGACCCTCCGGGCTGAACACGAGAGCGTAACGGCCATGACCAAAGCGTTGCTTACGACGATCCGTGAGCAACCGTACCGCTACACGCTCAGTCCGCCGCAGTACACGGATCACAGCAGCCTCGACAGCTTCTGGTTCGACGGGCAGGCGGGCTTCTGCGAGCACTATGCGAGTGCCTTCGTTTACATCATGCGCGCCGCCGGCGTGCCCGCGCGGCTCGTTGGCGGCTATCTCGGTGGTGAGCTCAATTCAATCAGCGGTCATCTCATGGTCCGGCAATACGATGCCCATGCCTGGGCGGAGGTCTTTGTGCCGGAGCTGGGTTGGATGCGGGTGGATCCGACGGCCGCCGTTGCCCCTGAGCGTGTCGAAGCGGGACTCTCGGCAGCGCTGTCCTCCGAGGACCTGGCGAGCCTGTCGCTCCTCTCCAGTGCCCGGATGGGCAGCTGGGATCTCGCCGCAGACATCCTGCGCTGGGCCGATTCGCTCGAGCACCGCTGGAATCTCTGGGTGGTGGGTTACGACGCCAACTATCAGAGTCGGCTGCTCGGTGACCTGCTCGGTGAGATCACCGCGGCGCGGGTTGCCATGGCGATTCTGGGCGGCGGGGCGCTGAGCCTGTCGCTGGTGGCCTGCGTGCTCTTCTTCCGGCGTCGACCGGTGCAGCGCCACCCCGTGGAACGGGCCTTCCGCAGTTTCAGTGAAAGGCTGGCGAGCTATGGTTACGAACGCCGGCCGGAAGAATCACCCTCGGCCTTCGTCCGCAGAGTAGCGGCTCAAGTGGGCTTATCCGATCAGGCGGCACCGCTCGTCGCAGAGCTCGATACGCTTCTGTACAATCCCGGCGTCGCCTGGGGTGCCCGGGAGCTTAAAGCGCTCAAAGGGCAGCTTCGCCGGTTGCAGTTCCGCCTGGCCTTCGGCGCTACCCGCTGACCGCCTGCCGGCTGCTGCCGTCAACCGTCGCACCCCATCAACCTTCACCCACGTGGGACCCTGGCCCTGACCGAGCAGAAATCCCCTTCGCAGCACGCCGATTCGCAGGGCGTAGAGCGGCTCCTGAAGCGCACGCCCTGCGTGGGTATCTGCTCCACGACCTACGGCGACCTCGTCTGTCGTGGCTGCAAACGCTACGCGCACGAGATCGATCAATGGAACGGCTTCGGCGACGGTCAGCGACGACTGGTCTGGGAAAGGCTCTTCAAATTGCGCGAAGGGGCCATGGCCTGCCACGTACGCATTGTCGACGAGGCTGTGATCCGGACTCAGGGTGAAGCGCTTCGCATCCCCAATCAGGAAGCCCTGGATCTCGCGAATCTCGCCTACGAGGTGTTGCGCCGTTCCCTGCGCACCCGCGATTTCACCACCCTCGGCTTCGAGCCCCTGACACCAGCCCGGGATGGATCGGAGCTCTACGAACGCCTCGAGCGGGAACTCTACGAGCGATCGGTGGCTCAGTACGAGCACGACTTCCACGTGCCGACCCGCTGACAGCATGGCCGGCGCCGATACAGCCGCGGTCCTCGACTTTCTCGGAACTCGCACCCCGGCTGCCTGGTTCGAGCAGGCACCGGACCATTTACCGGAGCTCCTCGTCGACCACGCCAACTGCGAGAAGAAGGCAGCCGGGACGGCGCTGTCGCTCCTGTACCGTTACGTCGACAAATCCGAGCTGCTGAAGCGCCTGTCCAGGCTTGCGCGGGAGGAGCTCCGGCATTTCGAGCAGGTGCAGAGTCATCTCGAAGCACGGCAGATACCCTACGTGCACCTCTCACCGAGCCGCTACGCACGCGGGCTCAGAACGGGGCTTCGCAATACCGAGCCTGAGCGCCTCGTCGACACCCTGCTGACCGGGGCCGTCGTCGAAGCGCGCAGCTGTGAGCGCTTTCTGGGGCTCATGGAAGTGCTCGATGGCGAGCTCGGTCGCTTCTACGAGAAGCTGCTTGCCAGTGAGGCGCGGCACTTCGAGGACTATCTGCAGCTTGCACAACGGTATGCGACGGCACCCCTGGGACCGGCCCTCGATGCGCTCCTCGAACGGGACGCCGAACTGATCTCGGCACCTGACACGGAGTTCCGCTTCCACAGCGGCCCCCTCGCTGCCTGACGGGCGCTCAGTCCTGCTGCGCGACCAGCGGCCAGCACTCCAGAACCGGATCCTCTCCCGGTGCAGCCTGGCGTGCGAGCCAGGCGCAGCGTTCCCAGGCGCCGAGGACGTAGCGCTTGCCCCAGCCGTGGTCGTGGCGCCCGGGCCGGTGCGTGTGGCCATGGACCAGGCGCACGGCGCGGAGATCGGTCATGACCCGATCCACCTCGGCGACGGTGACGTCCATGATGTTCTCGGCCTTGTTGGCGTTGGCTTCCTGGCTCTGAGCCCGGAGGCTTCGGGCCAGTTCCCGGCGCGCCGCCAGGGATTGACTCAGCACGTCCGCCTGCCAGCTTTTCGAGCGAAACAGGGCGCGGACCTCCTGGTAAGCCGCGTCTTCGATGCAGAAGGCGTCGCCATGGGCGAGGGCGGTGCCATCGTCCAGACAGGTTGGGTCCTCGAGGAGCTCGAGACCGACGGCGCTCGCGAATTCCGCGCCTAAGAGAAAATCGCGGTTGCCATGCATGAGGGCGATGCGGCAATGCTCACCGGCACGACGCAGAACGTCGGCGAGCGCCAGCGCGAGAGGGCCGTCGTCGTCGTCTCCCACCCAGACTTCCGTAATGTCGCCAAGCAGGTAAATCTCATCGGCGCGCCTGGCTTCCCGGGCCATGGTAGCGGCGAAGGCCTGGAAGACCGGTGTCGCGGGGTCTTCGAGATGCAGGTCGGAGAGAAAAACGCGCATCAGCGACGGTCGGGGATGTCCAGCGTGCGCTCGGCGGCGGCGAAGGTGTTCTGCAGCATGGCGACCCGCGTCATAGGGCCGACACCGCCGGGCACCGGAGTGATCCAGCCTGCTACCTCGCTCGCTTCTTCGAAGGCGACGTCTCCGTGCAGTTTGCCGTTTTCGTCTCGAGTGATCCCCACGTCAATGACGATGGCGCCGGGTTTGATCCAGTCACCGCGGACGAGGCCCGGTTTGCCGACGGCAGAAACGACGATGTCGGCACTGCGAGCCCGCGCGGCGGTGTCGCGGGTGAACTTATGGGCGGTTGTTACCGTGCAACCGGCGAGCAGCAGTTCGAGGCCCATGGGCCGGCCGACGTGGTTCGATGCACCGATCACGGTTGCGTCCAGACCGCGGAGTTCGACCCCCGTGTGCTCCAGGAGCTGCATGATGCCCATGGGCGTGCAGGAGCGGATCGACGGCCGCCGCAGGGCCAGGCGGCCGATGTTGTAGGGATGGAAGCCGTCGACGTCTTTCAGGGGGTCAATGCGATCGATGATCCGGTCTTCGTCGATGTGTTCCGGGAGCGGCGACTGGACGAGAATTCCGTCGATGCTGGGGTCCTGGTTCAACGCCTCGACCCGGTCCTCGAGATCGGCCTGAGTAATGTTCGCCGAGAGGTGCTGGAAGTTGGAGTGAAAACCCACCTCTTCGCAGTCGCGGCGTTTGCCCCGGACGTAGATCTCGGAGGCCGGGTCGTTGCCGACCAGGATGACGGCCAGTCCGGGAGGCCTTTCGCCGCGGGTCTCCCGGTCCGCTACGGCGGCTTTCAGGGTCGCCCGGGCCGCCCGGGCTACGGCTTTGCCGTCAAGTATCTTAGCGGACATCGTGCTGGCTTCAGCTGCTCCTCGAAAGAGCGCGCATTCTACCTGAGCGCTGGGGTCGTGGGGTGTTTCGACCGGCACGGATCTGGCGGTGATCCTGCCCGGCGCCTGGCCTTGGCTCGCTGAAAAAGTCCCGGAGGAGGCGGTTTGACGGTCTCCAGAGGCGCCAGTATCATCCCGCGGCTTCTCGAAAGGATGCCTTCGGGGTATAGCGCAGTCTGGTAGCGCGCCTGCTTTGGGAGCAGGATGTCGGGAGTTCGAATCTCTCTACCCCGACCACCTTCTCCGTCGCTGCCTCCGGCAGTGTGGGAGAGTTGCCGGGAGTTTGCGGGAGCAAACGCCTGAGTGGCTGCCGAGGGCAGGGAAAGGGGAGTTTTGTGAGAACGAACTCCACGCTTGGCGCCGAAGGCGCCAGCCATGCGCCCGTAGCTCAACTGGATAGAGCATCGGCCTTCTAAGCCGGCGGTTGAAGGTTCGAGTCCTTCCGGGCGTGCCATTTGCATCGCCTTCGAACGAGGAGCAGCCGTCGGATACGTGCCTGCAGGCGGACGGACGGTCTCGGGCAAAGAAACAGTGGTGGACGTAGCTCAGTTGGTAGAGCTCCGGGTTGTGATCCCGGCGGTCGAGGGTTCGAGCCCCTTCGTCCACCCCATTTACCGCCTTGTTAGCTCGTTAGTTAGGCTCACGTTTCTCGATCAGGTTTTTTTTCAAGTTAGCGTCGGTTTTGGCCGCAGTTTTCACGGCTACACCGGCATCATCCACATGAACGATCAGTTTTAACCATGCAGATTTCCATCGAAACCATGACCGGCCTCGAACGTCGTCTGACGATCTCCGTGCCGTCGGAGACTTTTGAAGCCCAGATCAGCGACCGCCTGGGGGAAGCCGCAAGGCAGGTTCGTCTGCCCGGCTTTCGACCGGGCAAAGTCCCGTTGCGTGAGGTGCGCCGCCGCTTTGGCCCCGCGGTCCGGGCAGAAGTCGCCGGAGAGCTCATGCAGTCGAGTTTCGTCGAGGCCGTTCAGCAGGAGGAGCTGTCGCCGGCCGGTTCACCGAGCCTGGAAGTCGTGAAGATGGATCCCGGCATCGATTTCGAATTTACAGCCACCTTCGAAGTCTTCCCATCTGTAGAGCTGGCGGATCTGAGTAAGGCGACGGTCAAGAAGCCGGAGGCCGAAATCAGCGACGACGACCTCGAAACCATGATCGAGCGGCTCCGGGAGCAGCGGAAAGGCTGGGAAGCCGTGGAACGTGGCGCTCAGGAAGGGGACAAGGTCACGCTCGATTTCGTCGGCAAGATCGACGACGAGGCTTTCGACGGCGGCTCCGGCGAAGACATGAGCTTCGAGGTGGGCGCTGGCCAGATGATCGCCGACTTCGATGAGGGCGTTCGCGGCCTTGCTGCAGGTGACGATGGCGAGTTTGCCGCTACCTTCCCGGAGGACTACGGCAACGAGGATCTGCAGGGACAGACGGCCACCTTCGCGGTCACCATCAAGCAGGTGGAAGCCCCCACCGTACCGGAACTGGACGATGAGTTTTTCACAGCCTTCGGCGTAGAAGAGGGCGGTCTCGAGGCGTTCCGCGACGAGGTCCGGGGCAACATGCAGCGAGAGCTCGAAGCCGCCGTCAGCAATCAGTTGAAGAGTCAGGTCATGGATGAGCTGCACAAGCTCCACAGCGTGCAACTGCCGAAGGCCATGGTCGCTCAGGAGATCCAGAACCAGAAGCAGCAGATGCTGCAGCAGTTCCAGATGTACGGTCAGAACGGTCAGGCCCCGGACATCGACCTGCCGGACGATCTGTTCACGGAGCAGGCCGAGCGTCGTGTCTCCGTGGGACTTATTGTCAACGAAATTGTCTCATCTGCGGGGCTCGAAGCCGACGATGAGCGGGTGAAAGAGCGCGTTGAGACCCTGGCGGCGGGCTATGCCGATCCGAGCCAGGTCGTGAGCTACTATTACAGCAACCCGGAACAGCTCCGGGAGATCGAAATGGCGGTCTTGGAAGATCAGGTTGTCGACCATATATTGGAACAGGCGACCGTCGAAGTGGTCCCAAGCAACTACAGCGACGTGATCAGCGGGGCCGCGATTGCCCCGGAGCCCGAAGAGGACGCCGAAGCGAGCCCCGCCGAAGCATCCGCCGAACCGGATGACGTGAAAGGCTGATCGCAACCGCCCAGCACCGCATGCCGGACCACAGGCCGCCAGTCAGGAAAAAGGAAAGCCAATGAGTCAGCACGACCAGTACAACGAGCCGATCACCAATCTGGGCCTGGTGCCCATGGTGGTCGAGCAGTCGGCCCGGGGCGAACGCGCCTACGACATCTATTCCATGCTCCTGAAGGAGCGCATTGTCTTCATGGTTGGCCCCGTCGAAGACAACGTAGCCAATCTGGTGGTGGCGCAGCTCCTCTATCTGGAGTCTGAAAACCCCGATAAAGACATACATCTTTACATTAATTCGCCGGGTGGCAGCGTCACGGCGGGCATGGCCATCTACGACACCATGCAGTTCATCCGTTCCGATGTGAGCACTATGTGTATCGGCCAGGCTGCCAGCATGGGTTCCTTCCTGCTGGCCGCCGGGGCGCCGGGTAAGCGCTACTGCCTGCCGAACTCGCGCATGATGATCCATCAGCCGTCCGGCGGTTCCCGCGGTGTGGCGGCAGACATCGAGATTCAGGCCAAAGAGATCCTGCTCATGCGGGAGCGGCTGAATCAGATGCTCGCCGATCACACGGGCCAGCCCGTCGAACGGATTGCGGAAGACACGGATCGTGACTTCTGGATGAGCCCCGAAGAAGCGGCGGAATATGGCCTCATCGACAGCGTACAGATGCCGCGCAAACCACTTGCGAAAGCCGTTGGCGAGTAACGTTTCGGTAACTTTCGCCCGATTTCAGGGGCTTGCAATATAGCGGTCTAGGCAGCAAGGTAACGACAGCGGATCAGGTGCCCGGAGGTGGGGTGCGGTCCGCGTTTCCCCCAGCCGGCGCCGTCTGCGGGCGGTTTGCGGGTCAGAACGAGGCGGTTTCGCTGCTCAAAGTCACGCGGAAACGGCCGACAACATAAGGAAGCGAGCTGGTTCCCGGGAGCAACAACCCGAAACCGGCAGGCTCACAAGGCTTAGGCCTGAGGCAGAGAGGCTAGATAGAACATGTCAGACGAAAGCGGTAAGGGCGACGATTCAGGCAAGCTCTTGTACTGCTCCTTCTGCGGCAAGAGTCAGCATGAAGTACGCAAGCTCATCGCCGGACCTTCGGTTTTCATCTGCGACGAGTGTGTCGAGCTCTGCAACGACATCATCCGCGAAGAGGTGTCCGAGGGCGGTCAGACCAAGCAGAACGATCGCCTGCCGGTTCCGCAGGAAATCAAGGACATTCTCGACGAATACGTCATCGGCCAGGACCACGCGAAGAAAGTCCTGTCCGTGGCGGTGTACAACCACTACAAGCGCCTCAACTACACGGGCAAGAAGGACGAGGTAGAGCTGTCCAAGTCCAACATTCTGCTCATCGGGCCGACGGGCAGCGGTAAGACGCTCCTTGCCGAAACCCTGGCGCGCCTCCTTGATGTGCCATTCACCATCGCCGACGCCACCACGCTCACAGAAGCAGGCTACGTCGGTGAAGACGTTGAAAACATCATTCAGAAGCTCCTGCAGAAGTGCGACTACGACGTCGAGCGGGCTCAGGTTGGTATCGTCTACATCGACGAGATCGACAAGATCTCCCGGAAATCCGACAACCCGTCGATCACCCGCGACGTGTCCGGGGAGGGCGTGCAGCAGGCGCTGCTCAAGCTCATCGAAGGAACCGTCGCCTCTGTGCCGCCGCAAGGTGGGCGCAAGCATCCCCAGCAGGAATTCCTGCAGGTGGATACCTCCAACATCCTCTTCATCTGTGGCGGTGCCTTTGCGGGCCTCGACAAAGTGATCATGGATCGCTCCGAGAAGTCGGGCATCGGCTTCGGGGCTCAGGTGAAGGGTGAGGAAGACCGGAAGTCCATCGGCGAAACCCTGCGTCGCGTGGAACCCGAGGATCTCATCCACTACGGCCTGATCCCCGAGTTTGTCGGGCGTCTGCCGGTGGTTGCCACCCTCGAGGAACTCGACACGGAAGCGCTTGTCCGTATTCTCACGGAGCCGAAGAACTCTCTGACAAAGCAGTACACGAAGCTCTTCGAGATGGAAGGGGTCGAGGTCGATTTCCGGGAAGACGCGCTGCGCGCCGTCGCCCAGAAAGCCATGGACCGCAAGACCGGTGCCCGTGGACTGCGTTCGATCCTGGAGGCCGTACTGCTGGATACCATGTACGACCTGCCTTCCACCGAATCTGTGACGAAAGTCGTGATCGACGAAAGTGTGATCAAGGGCGAAAGCGACCCGATGCTCATGTACGAGAACGTCGACAAAGCACAGGCTTCTCCACAGGAATAAACTGGCTCCACGACTCGAGTCCGTGGGGCCCATTGCGGCTCCGGAACGCTGCTGCGTGCAAACATCGTGGGGTCATCCCACACGGCCATTGGAGTAAGTAGCCATCAATCAGGTACCAGTCCTTCCCCTAAGAGACATGGTGGTCTATCCGCACGGCGTACATCCGTTGTTCGTCGGTACGGAAAGTTCCATCCGCGCCCTCGATGCCGCCATGGCAGACGACAAGCAGATTCTGCTGGTGGCCAAGCGGGATGCCGAGGTGGACGCCCCAGAGGCAGCCGACCTTTTCGAAGTGGGCACCGTCGCCACGGTGCTGCAGCTGCTGAAGCTGCCCGATGGCACCGTCAAGGTGCTCGTCGAAGGAGGCCAGCGGGCCCGGCTACTGACCCTCGGATCGGCCGAGGACAATTTCCTGCAGGCAGAGGTCGAGCCCATCGACGAGCCTCAGGTCGAAGCGCGGGAAGCGGAAGTGCTCGTTCGAACGGTCATGAACCAGTTCGAGCAGTACGTGAAATCTTCGAAGAAGGTGCCCCAGGAGGTGCTTTCTTCGCTCTCGAGCATCGACGATCCGGCCCGCCTCATCGACACCATCGCGGCGCAGATTTCCCTGAAGATCGAAGAGAAGCAGAACATCCTCGAGAGCTTTGTGCTCAAGGATCGGATGGATGCGCTGCTTGGTCTCATGGACGCGGAGATGGACGTTTCTCAGATGGAGAAACGCATTCGCGGCCGGGTGAAGAAGCAGATGGAGAAGAGTCAGCGCGAGTACTACCTGAATGAGCAGATGAAGGCCATTCAGAAGGAACTCGGCGATCTCGAGGAAACGCCGAACGAACTCGAGGAGATCGAGGCGAAGATCGAGAAGAGCGGCATGAGCAAGGAGGCGCGGGAGAAAGCGACTTCAGAGCTGAACAAGCTGAAACTCATGTCGCCCATGAGTGCGGAAGCCACCGTGGTGCGCAGCTTCCTGGACTGGATGATCAGCATCCCCTGGAAGAAGAAGAGCCGGGTGCGGAAGGATCTCGTGGCCGCTCAGAAGATCCTCGACGAGGACCACTACGGGCTCGAAGAGGTCAAGGATCGGATCATCGAATACCTGGCGGTCCAGTCGCGGGTGAAGAAGATGAAAGGCCCCGTGCTCTGTCTTGTTGGCCCGCCCGGCGTCGGCAAGACGTCGCTCGGCGAAAGCATCGCCCGGGCCACGAACCGCGAGTTCATCCGTATGGCCCTCGGCGGTGTGCGCGATGAAGCGGAGATTCGTGGTCACCGGCGCACCTACATCGGCTCCATGCCGGGCAAGGTGCTGCAGAAGATGTCGAAGGCCGGGGTAAAAAACCCGCTGTTCCTGCTCGACGAAGTCGACAAGATGGGCATGGATGTGCGCGGCGACCCGGCCAGCGCGCTGCTGGAAGTGCTCGACCCGGAGCAGAACAACACCTTCAACGATCATTATCTGGAGGTCGACTACGATCTCTCCGACGTATTCTTCATCTGTACGTCGAACTCCATGAACATTCCGGCGCCGCTCCTCGATCGCATGGAAGTGATCCGACTGCCCGGTTACACGGAAGGTGAAAAGCGCAATATCGCCCGGCGCTATCTGCTGCCCAAGCAGACGAAAGCGAACGGGCTGAAGAGCGCTCAGCTGGATGTTACTGACGATGCGCTCCTGCATCTCATCCGCTACTACACGAAAGAAGCCGGGGTCCGCGGCCTGGAGCGGGAAATTGCCAAGCTCGCGCGGAAGGTCGTTAAAGAGCAGGCTCTCGGCAGTGGCAAGCTGGACAAAGGCACGCTCAAAATCGAAGCCGATGACATCGAGCACTACAGCGGCGTACGCAAGTACACCTATGGCCTCGCCGAAGAAGAAAACCAGGTGGGTATCGTCACTGGCCTCGCCTGGACCCAGGTGGGCGGCGAGCTTCTGAACATTGAAGCTGTGGCGGTGCCGGGTAAGGGCCGTCAGACCAAGACGGGCTCCCTGGGCGATGTCATGCAGGAATCGATTCAGGCGGCACTCACCTTCGTGCGCAGCCGGTCTGAAATTCTCGGCATTTCTAAAGACTTCCACGAGAAATGGGATCTGCACATCCATGTGCCGGAAGGGGCCACGCCGAAGGACGGCCCATCCGCAGGTATCGGTATGTGTACGGCGATCATCTCGGTGCTGACCGGCATCCCCGTTCGTGCGGATGTTGCGATGACCGGTGAGATCACACTACGGGGTCAGGTGTTGCCGATCGGCGGCCTGAAGGAAAAGCTGCTGGCGGCTCAGCGCGGGGGTATCAAGAACGTAATCATCCCTGCGGAAAACGAGAGAGATCTCAAGGAAATACCGGATAATGTCAAAGAGAACCTCACCATCTACCCGCTGAAGTGGATGGACGACGTTCTCGAGATCGCTCTCGAGCGGTTGCCGGAGCCGAACCTTGCTAACAGCGACGCGGATGCTGCAATCGACGAGGAAGGCGCGGGCGACGCCTCCGAAGCAGTCTCCAAAGTGGCGGAAACGCGTCCCGGTAAGGACGGCGAACTTCCCATAAGCCCGCACTAGACGGGCTTTTCAGCGGGGTTCCGTGCTTGCAGGCCCCGGGGGGTGTTGGTATAAAAACGCGCGAACCTCCGGGGTCGCGCGGCATAACGACTACAACCTCCGACGTCCCGGGTTCTCACAATCACAGAGGGGCAAAATGTGAACAAAACCGAACTGATCGATCGAATCGCAGATTCCGCAGACATTTCCAAAGCCGCCGCCGGGCGTGCTCTGGATGCGGCTATCGATGCGATCACCGACTCTCTCAAGCAGGCCGACCCGGTTTCCCTGGTTGGCTTCGGCACTTTCACCGTTCGCGATCGCGCTGCACGAACGGGCCGCAATCCACAGACCGGTGCGCCGATTGAAATTGCGGCTGCCAAGGTTCCTGCGTTCAAGCCTGGCAAAGCGCTCAAGGACGCCCTTAACTGATCGCTTCCACCCCATAAACCTGCAAAAAGGCGCATCACTGCGCCTTTTTTTCTGCCCCCGGACCCTCAGGAATCCTCATGCTTCAGAAACTCCGTGACCAGACTCAAAGCTTCGCCTTCAAGGTGCTGGTCGGTGTGATCATCTTCGTCCTCGCCATTTTCGGCTTCGGCGCCTTCAATCTGTTTCTGACAACAGACCCCACGGTGGCGAGCGTCAACGGTGAAGACATCACGCAGAACGTCGTGGCCATGGAAGTCGAGCGTGAGCGTCGCCGTCTGGCAGCGCAGTTCGGAGAGAATTTCGATCCGGACATGATCGACCCGCTGCTGCTGCAGAACTCCGTGATCAATCAGCTCATCAACCGGACCCTGCTGTCTCAGGCAGCAGATGGCCTCGACATGGCTGCCAGTGACAAGCAGGTCAACAAGATCCTGGTGACTAACCCCAACTTTCATATCGACAACCGCTTCGATGAGGGTCAGTACCGTCGCGTGGTGAGTTTGCTCGGCTATTCGCCCTCGGAGTTTCTCGGTCTGACCGGGGATATGATTGCCATTGAGCAGCTGCGCAACGGCATCATGGAGACTGCCGTGGCCACGGACTGGGAGCTCAGAGAGCAGGCGCGACTGCTGAGTCAGCGTCGGGACCTCGCCTATCTCACTTTCGACGAAGCCGCTTTTGCCGATTCCGTGACCATCACCGACGACGACGTACGGATCCGCTACGACGAGAACCTGCTGGACTACATGACAGAAGAGTCCGTGGACATCGCCTATGTGGAGCTGACCATCGACACCCTCCTGGATGATCCGGACCTGGAGATCGCCGAGGAGGACCTGATCGCGAGCTATGAGGCTGAGAAAGACGCAGCACTCAGTGACGAGCAGCGCGACAGCCGCCACATTCTCATTACGGTCAATGATGAACGGTCCGCCGAAGCAGCCGCGGCGGAGATCGAAGCCCTGAAAGCGCGCATCGAGGCCGGTGAGGACTTTGCCGCCCTGGCCACGGAATTCTCGGAAGACCCGGGATCCGCTGCGGCTGGCGGCGATCTCGGTCCTGTTGGTAAGGGACTCTTTGCCGCTGAATTCGAAGAGGCGCTCTGGGCCCTCGAGGTGGGAGAGCTCTCAGGCCCCGTGGAAACAGAGTTCGGCGTACATCTCATCGAGCTCAAGGAAATCGTCGTCAATGAGTTCCCGGCCTTCGAAGAGATGCGGGATCAGCTGGCCACACGGCTCAAGCGTGATGCGGCAGCGGGTACTTTCGTCGACCGGGTCCGCGAGCTCGACAATCTCGCCTTCGAGCAGCCGGAGAGCCTCGACGGTCTGAGTGAAGCGCTGGGCCTCGAGGTGCAGACCGTTGAAGGGGTCAGCCGCTCCCTGGGCAGCGGCATTTTCGGCAACGTCGAACTGCGGGATGCGGTGTTCACCAGCGAGGTGCTCGATCAGGGCTTCAACAGTGCGGCGGTCGAATATCTGGAGAACCGGGCCGTGGTCGCCCGGGTGGTTGCCCGCTACGAACCCGAGACGATTCCCTTCGAGGAGGTTGCCGAAGACATCCGCGCTGAGCTCGTCAGCGAGGAAGCGCGGCTTGCCATTGCGAGCGCCCATGAAGAGGCACTCGCTCGTGTCGAAGCAGGGGACAATGTGAGTGAGGTCGCGAATGCCTACGGGCTTGCCTGGCAGACGGTGGAACTCGCACGCCGTAACCAGGCCGGAATCCCCACGGAGGTGCTGGGTGAAGCCTTCTCCCTCGAACGCCCCCAGGACGACAAGCAGGTCGGCAGTGCTACGGCAGCTGACGGCACGCGTTACGTGGTCACCATGACGCGCGTCGAGGATGGGGATCTCTCGACCATGACCGAGGCGGAGATCGACAGCATGCGCCAGTTCCTCGCGAACCGGGCGAGCAGTCAGGATTTCGATGCCTTCTATCGCGCCCTGGAAGAGGATGCGTCGATCAGTCGTCCGGTGCTCTGATGGACCGGTAACCGAATCGGCGTTGGCTGCCTGAGTCACCGGCTGCGCAGCCTCCGGTGCCGGTGCTCTCTCAATCGCCGCCAGCTGAGACGTTGACGTAGAGGAGCAGCGTCTGCCCCGGCTGCAGGTAGTCGGAGACATCGAGTCGGTTCCAGCTGACGATGTCTTTCACCTTGACGTTGAACTTGGAGGCGATGCGAGCCAGGGAGTCGCCGCGCCTGACGCCATAGCGCACTTTACGAATCGTTGCTTCCCGACTCGTGGTCATAGCCACTGGCGCCGTTGCCCCTGCCGGCAGGGTCAGTTTCTGGCCGACTCTGAGGTAGTCCTTCGGGCCCACATGATTGGCCTTCATGAGCTTCGTCACCGGCACGTTGTGAGCGCGACTGATGGTCCAGAGGGAGTCCCCGCTCTGGACAACGTAGGTGTCGCCCTGATTTCGGCTGACGATGCTGTTGGACAGCGCCTGGGGCGACTTTGGAATCAGCAGACTGTCGCCGACGGTGATGCGCGTGCTGCGCAGTCCGTTTGCCTGCTTGAGACTTTTCACGTCCGTTCTGTGCCGTTGCGCGAGGCCGGAGAGGGTGTCTCCCTGCTGCACCTTCACCCGTAGCCACTGCACCCGCTCTGCATCAGGTACGGCGGCGATGGCAGCGGCGGCGCCTCGAGGTGCAGTCTTCGGCAGGATCAGGTGGTGCGGGCCGCCGGGCGGCGTCGACCACTGATTCAGGGCCGGATTCCAGAGATAGAGCGTGTCCAGGTCCACCTCTGTGACCGCGCTCGCGACGCTGAGGTCGAGCTGCCCGCCGGTGTCTACAACGGTGAACGGCACCTCCGGACTCAGTGGTGGCAGGGTGACGCCGATGGCAGAGGGGTTGTCGACGAGCTCCGCCAGGGCAAGCAGCCGCGGGACGTAGGCGCTGGTCTCCCGGGGCAGCTTCAGCTGAAAGAAGTTGGCGCCTTCCGGCGCCCGACGGCGGGCACGATTGACGTTGCCTTCGCCGGCGTTGTAACCGGCGAGGGCGAGATACCAGTCATCGAAGCGCCGGTGCAGATATTCGAGATAGTCGAGGGCGGCGTCCGTTGCGGCGACGGGATCGCGACGGCCGTCGTACCACCAGTTCCGCTCCAGGCCGAATCGTTTTGCCGTCGCGGGGATGAACTGCCAGAGGCCCGCAGCGCCACCGTGAGAGAAGGCGTAGGGGTCGAGGGCGCTCTCAACGATGGGCAGCAACGCCAGTTCGCTGGGCAGTCCCCGGGCTTCCACGGCCTGATGAATGTAGGCCAGGTGTCTGCCGAGCCTGCCCTGCATACGGTTCAGGTATTGGGGGTGTCGCTTCAGCCAGCGCAGTTCCTGCTGCACGCGCGCTTCGTCGGTGTAGCGTTGGAGTTGGAAGCCGCGGCGGATGTCCACCCAGAGGTCGGGTTCTGGAAGCTCTACGCCGGGCGCGATATCACCACCGTCGAGATAGGGAGTCTGAAAGCCCGGTGCATCGAGGGCGTCCAGGACCGAGGCGTTGATGATTTCTGGAGACTGCGGAGTGTGGCTGCTCTGACAGGCGGAAAACAGAAATACCGCCGCGCAAACGGCTGCTACGAACCTTGCTCGCAGTGTGCTTGCGGACATCAGAAGCTGCAGTCAGAATGGATCGAGTACTTTGCGGTATGTCCTTTCACTTGGCAACTTCCTCCCTAGATCGGCTGGCTGACTGGTTCGGTTCTACCACCGGGCAGCGTCTGCTGGCGGAGCAGAACCCGCTCATTGCCGAATGTGCCCGGCGCTTCCATGGCGACACGCTGCTCTGGGCAGGGTGCCATACGGATCTCACCGATACCGTGCGCGGGTGCATGGTTCGCAACCGTTTTCATCTGGAGACCTGTGCGCTCAGTGGCGACTGCCCGATGCACTCGGACACGGCGCGCTTCAGAGCCGATCTCCATGAGCTGCCGGTGGCCAACAACAGCTTCGATGCGGTGGTACTGCATCACGTTCTGGAAACGGCAGAGGACCCGCGGACGGCCATCCGGGAGGTGGCCCGAACCCTGGCACCGGGAGGACGGTTGCTGATCGTCGCCTTCAATCCCTGGAGTGTTTGGGGCTTGCGCAGTGCCTACGGGCGCTTTTTCGATGACAGTTTCAGCGGTCTGCGCTTCTTCAGCCCGGCACGATTGCTCGATTGGTTGACGGTTCTCGGCTTCGAGCTCCAGCAGGAAGTCAGATACCTTGCGTATGAGTTACCGTTCAACACCCGCCACAAAGATGCCGGGATCTGGCGCAGCTTCAGGGCGCAGTGCGCGGCGCGGCGGCTTCCGGTTGGCGGCGTCTATGTGATCTCAGCGGTGAAACAGGTGAACGCCGTGCGCCCGGACTGGGCGGGCGCCCGAATGCGCGGCGGCAAGCTCGCCGGCGCCGCCTATCCGAAGCTCTCGGCACGCGTGGCCTATCTGCCGGTCCGTACCGGCGCCGGTGGAACGCTGGCGCCCCTGGAACCCCGCGACGGAATCGAAGACCCTGGTTGAGATCTTCACAGACGGTGCCTGTCGCGGAAATCCCGGGCCTGGCGGCTGGGCGGCGCTCTTACGTTATGGCGAGGCGGAAAAGCTCATCAAGGGCGCAGAGCGGGAAACGACGAACAACCGCATGGAACTCATGGCGGCGATTCGGGCTTTGGAAGCACTGACTCGTACGGGTCCCGTGCGGCTTACCACCGATTCCGAGTACGTTCGCCAGGGAATCACCAGCTGGGTGCCGCGCTGGAAGCAGAACGGCTGGAAGACGGCCGCAAAAAAGCCCGTGAAGAATCAGGATCTCTGGCAGGCCCTCGATGCCCTGGCCGCGCGTCACGAGATCGACTGGCGCTGGGTGAAGGGCCACAGCGGGCACCCGGAAAATGAACTTGTCGACCAGGCGGCCAACGACGCCATAGACGACATGCTGGCGGGTTGACGTCCGGCGAAACACATGAGCGGAGTAGCCTGAACATGCGGCAGGTAGTGCTGGATACAGAGACGACGGGGCTGGAGACCGCTCAGGGGCACCGGATCATCGAAATCGGTGGCATCGAGCTCGTGAATCGGCGCTTCACGGGACGGCAGCTGCACAAGTACATTAATCCCGATCGGGAAATCGACGACGGTGCCTTCGAAGTGCACGGTATTTCCAGCGAGTTCCTGGCCGATAAGCCGCGCTTCGAAGAACTTGCCGACGAGATCATCGACTTTCTCTCAGGCGCAGAACTGATCATCCACAATGCCCCTTTCGACGTTGCCTTCCTCGACTACGAGTTTGCCCGCCTGAACCAGCGGCGCCCACGGGTCAAAGACCTCTGTCAGATTACCGACTCCCTGGCCCTGGCACGGCACAAGCACCCGGGACAGAAGAACAATCTCGACGCCCTCTGCCGCCGTTATGCGGTAGACAACTCGGCCAGGACGCTGCACGGGGCGCTCCTCGATGCGGAGATTCTTGCCGACGTCTACCTGCTCATGACAGGCGGGCAGACGGCGCTTTTTGCGGGCGACAACGACGATGGGAACGCGGCTGAAGCGGAAACGGCCGTCACCCTCGACGCGGACCGGCCGCCACTCGCCATCCTTCGTGCCAGCGACGAGGAGCTCGCGGCACACGAAGCCTGGCTCGACCTCCTCGACGACAAGGCTGCAGACGGCAGTATCTGGCGCCGGCAGGCCCAGGGCTGAATCGTTGAGACGAGCTCCCGGTCTGCCGCGGGCTCACCCCTCCAGAAGACTGATCTGACAGGCAGGCTGATCTAACGACCAGCCGATTGCCGAAGGCGCTGAGCTCAGAAGAAGTAGGTGACGGCGAACCAACCCGTGGCACCCATGGTGATGGTGTAGGGCAGGGCCATGAGCACCATGCGGCCGTAAGAGAGCCGCACGAGGGGCGCGATGGAGGACGTCAGCAGGAACAGGAACGCGGCCTGGCCGTTCGGCGTCGCCACGCTCGGGATGTTGGTGCCCGTGTTGATGGCGATGGCGAGCGTGTTCATGTGCTCGCGATCGATCTGTCCGCGGTTGAAAGCGTCCACGACTTCGTTGATGTAGACCGTGGCTACAAACACGTTGTCGCTGATCATGGACAGCAGGCCGTTCGCCACGTACATCACCGCCGGTTGTGCATCGAGGTCGAGCGACAGCACGTAGTTGATCACCGGGGCGAAGAGGTGCTGGTCCTCGATGACGCCGACGATACCGAAGAATACGACCAGCAGCGCCGTAAACGGCAGGGCTTCCTCGAAGGCATGGCCGAGCTGGTGTTCCTCGATGACGCCGTTCAGTGCCGTCTGGACGACAATCACCATGAGTCCGATGAGTCCGACCTCCGCCCAGTGAAAGGCCAGGGCGACGACGAGCATCAGCGCGGCGGCGGCCTGCACGACGAGCCGCGCCCGATCGAGGTCGGTCCGGCGCCTGGCTTCTTCTTCGTCGAACTCCGTGAGGATCAGCCGAACCGGCTCCGGGAGCGTGGCGCCGTAGCCGAAGCGCTTCACCTGTTCGAGGAGCACGCAGGTCGTAAGGCCGATGGCGAGCACCGGCATGGTTACCGGAGCCATGCGGGTGAAGAACTCGATGAACTCCCAGCCCACCTGATTGGCGATCAGCAGATTCTGTGGCTCACCCACGGTCGTGCACACACCACCGAGGGCCGTGCCGACGGCACCATGCATGAGCAGATTCCGGAGGAAGCCTCGGAACTGCTCGAGATCCTCGCGGTGCAGTTCGCCGATCGACTCGTCGTGACCGTGTTCGTGATCGTCGGCGAACTGTTTGCCCGAGGCGACCTTGTGATAGACCGAGTAGAAACCGATGGCCACGCTGATGATGACGGCGGTCACCGTGAGCGCGTCGAGAAACGCAGATAGCAGGGCAGAGACAGAACAAAAAAGCAGGGAAATCAGAGTCTTGGAGCGTATTCCAAGAATGATTTTAGTAAACGTGAAGAGCAGTAGCTCCTTCATGAAGTAGATGCCGGCGACCATGAACATGAGCAGCAGGATCACCGGGAAGTTGTTGAATACCTCTGCGCGGATCGTCTCCGGATTGGTCATGCCGATGATGACGGCCTCGAGGGCCAGCAGGCCGCCCGGCTGCAGGGGATAGCAGCGCAGTGCCATGGCCAGGGTGAAAATGAACTCGAGTACCAGCACCCAGCCTGCGACAAAAGGAGAAATGAGAAACAGGATCGGGTTGATGAGCAGGAAGGTGAGGATCAGTCCTTTGTACCAGTCCGGTGCCGAGCCTAAAAAGTTGTGCCAGAAAGACGCCGTTTTGATCGGTGCGCTCATGATGCAGCCGAACGGGCGTCGGCCTGTGCCTCCAGAAGATGCCTGTTAGTTCTGCCGGCATGAACGTTCCGTCGCCATGCCGCCGTGCCGTGGATGTCACCAGCCCGTTGCTGGGACATGGTTGACTCGCGCCGGGCGTACCCTCGGGTCGCCGCTGGCACAAGATAATTGCTCCCCGGTCCTGAGTCCACACGACGCCGGAGCGCGAAGGGCGCGGGTTGCATTGCACCGAGAGGTGCGGCTAGCTTGGCAGCCTTTCAGTCCCTGGAGCGCTCCTGCATGTGGCCGCACGATCCCGATGTCTTCGAATCCCTCGTTACGCCGCCGGAAGGCTCGTCCCGGGACGACGCCTGGTTTTTCATTCGCTTCCGCGAAGGATTCGTCTGTGTTTCAGAACAGGGCGTGCCCCGTCCTGTGACTGGTGACGAACTGCGGTGGATGGACATTGACGTGGATTTCGAGCACTACCTCGGTCAGCACCGGAGACGACCGGTCTATGTCATGCAGGCGTCCGGCACGGTCCCGGAGGGGTATGCCGTCGCGGGCCTCTATGACTGGCTCGGCAGAGTTGAGCCGACGATCTTCTATCTTGCCGGTCGTGCCCATCAGATCATCGACTGGCACAACGAACACCGCTTCTGTGGCCGCTGCGGCACGGCCATGGAGGAGCATGACAAGGATCGCGCCAAGCGCTGCCCCGACTGCGGGCTCATCAACTACCCGAAACTGGCGCCCAGCATCATCGTACTCGTGACGAAAGGTGAGCAGATGCTCCTTGCGCGCAATGCCAACTGGCCAACCAACATGTTCAGTACCCTGGCGGGCTTCGTGGAACCGGGGGAGTCCATCGAGCAGACCGTGCATCGGGAAGTGCTCGAAGAGGTGGGGCTTTCCGTGGGTAACCTGAAGTACTTCGGCTCCCAGAGCTGGCCTTTTCCGAATTCGCTCATGCTCGGCTTTCACGCCGAGTATCTCGGGGGCGATATCGTCTGTCAGGACGAAGAAATCGCCGAAGCGCACTGGTTCGACGTCGACAACCCGCCCAACATGCCCCCGAAGTCGGCCATCTCACGCTGGCTCATCGATGAATTCATCGGTCAGGTCCAGGGTGGCCGCTGAGGAGAGCCGGGCGTACCCCTTCGTTTCCCCTTACTCGGTCGGCGTTTCCGGCAGGCTTTCACTCTGGAACATGGCCATGAGCCGGAACGCCCACATGAGATAGCCGTCGGAGCGGAACCGTCCCTCCATGAAAGCCGCGAAGGCGTCGGCCTGACCGGACAGCAGGGCCCAGGCGATGTCCACATCTTCGAAGAAGAAGGTGGCATCCGGTCGCACGCTCTCCGGCGGGTGGAACTGGATGCGCTGCTCGGCGACCTGAAACTGGAGCAGCTCATCGGCAATGGCGAGGCGAATCACCGCATCCATGCCGTCGCTGGCAGGACCGTGGAAGGTCCGCTCGAGATGCGATTGCAGTGCGCGTAGAGCCATGGTCACGCATGTGACACCAGCCGGCGCATGAGCGCAAGATCGGCGCCCGGGCCTCTGTGATGTAAATTCCCCGGCCCTGCAGTAGAGTAGCCGGCTCTTCGAAGCACGGCCCGTTTCCTTGGACTACCTTCTCGACTACGCGCTCTTTCTGGCCCAGGCGGTAACCATCGTCGCCGCCATCCTCATTGTGCTCGCCGCCATGGCGAGCCTCGGCATGAAGCGGCAGGGCCACGGCACCGCCGGCCATCTCGAGGTGAAGAAGCTCAACGACCGGCTCCTGAACCTAAAAGACAGTCTTCGTCAGGCAGTGCTGCCCTCAGCGCAGTTCAAGAAGCTGCACAAGCAGGACACGAAAGCCGAGAAGCAGGCCGATAAGGAAAAGGTCAAGGCCGCCAAGGCCGGGGGCGAGGAGCCGGGTCGCAGCCGGGTGTTCGTGCTGCGCTTCGACGGCGACATTCAGGCCTCGAAGGTTGATCAGCTGCGTACGGAGATCACAGCCGTGCTGACCCTTGCCGAGAGCAGCGACGAGGTGCTCATCTGCCTGGAGAGTCCCGGTGGTGCCGTTCATGGCTACGGCCTCGCGGCCTCGCAGCTTGACCGGATCCGCCAGCACGGCATCCCACTCGTGGTTGCCGTGGACAAAGTGGCGGCGAGTGGCGGTTATCTCATGGCGGCTGTGGCCGATCGGATTCTGGCCGCACCCTTCGCCGTCATCGGCTCCATCGGCGTCATCGCCCAGATACCGAACGTGCATAGACTCCTGAAGAAACACGACGTGGACGTGGAACTGCTCACGGCCGGAAAATACAAGCGCACATTGACCGTACTTGGTGAAAACACCGACGAAGGAAGACAGAAATTCGTCGAAGAGCTCGAAGACGTGCACGCACTCTTCCAGGAATACGTCGGCGAACGGCGCCCGAGCCTGGATATGGCGGAAGTGGCCACCGGCGAAGTCTGGTATGGCGATCGGGCGCTCGCACGACACCTCGTTGATGAACTCATCACCAGCGACGAATACTTGGCCCGTGCCTGCGACGAGCGGGACGTCTTCGAGGTGCGCTGGGTCGAGCACAAGAAGCCCATCGAACGGCTCATGGCCCAGGCGGAAGTGTCTCTGGGCCGTCTCGTCGATCGACTGACAAGCGTCAGCCACCGCTGACAGGATAAAAGACATCGGGAGCAATCCATGAGCACCTTCAAGGCCCTGCTGGTCGAGAAAACCGACGCCGGCTTCAGTCGGCAGATCGTTGAACGGAAAGTCGAAGACATGCCCGAGGAAGATGTCCTCATCGACGTCCGCTACTCGTCGCTCAACTACAAAGACGGCCTCTCGGCTACGGGCAACCCGGGCGTCACCCGGAAGTTCCCGCACACCCCGGGGATCGATGCGGCCGGTGTCGTCGTGGCGTCAGAGCATCCGGATTTCAAAGCCGGCGACGAAGTGGTGACCATCGGCTTCGATCTGGGCATGAACACGCCCGGAGGCTTCGGAGAGCGCATCCGTATTCCCGGCGGTTGGATCGTGCCTTTGCCGACGGGTATGAGCCTCGAGGAGAGCATGATTCTCGGCACGGCCGGATTTACCGCCGCGCTCTGCGTGCACAAGCTCGAAGGCGCCGGCATGACGCCGCGGAACGGTCCGATCCTCGTCACAGGGGCCACCGGCGGCGTCGGCTCCGTGGCCGTCATGCTCCTCGCCCGTCTCGGCTACGAAGTTGCTGCAGTCACGGGTAAAGAGAGCCAGCACGACTTTCTGAAGGCTATCGGTGCATCCATCATCCTTTCCCGGGAAGAAGCCCGGGAGGGCGCGGACCGGCCCATGGGTAAAGAGACCTGGGGCGGAGTGGTCGACACGGTTGGCGGCGAAATTCTCTTTAACGCCGTGAAGTCGCTGCGCTACGGCATGAGCCTCGCGGCCTGCGGACTCGTCGACTCACCGGCCATCCCAGCGACGGTGCTGCCGTTCATCCTGCGCCACGTCAATCTTCTGGGCGTGGATTCCGTAGAGCTGCCGATCGAGCAGAAAGCGGAAATCTGGTCGAAGCTTGCCGGTCCCTGGCAACTGCCAGAGCTCGCGTCACTCAAGCAGACCCTGACCCTCGAGGAGATCTCGCCGGCCATCGACCGGATTCTCGCGGGCGAGATGGTCGGTCGCGGCGTGCTCGAGCACGGCTGAGCGCCAGCCGCGAGCATTGGTCCCTGCGGTTCCATCGCAGGGCGCTCAATCCCGCCGGAGTCTCGCTGACAGGGCTATCGGACTCGGATAGCGGAAAATCACCAGGTAGCTGGAAACGAGCAGGGTGATGACCGTTGCACCCTGGATCACGTGGGCTGCTTCGCTGCCAAGCAGGCCTGCGCCGATGGCCACGTAGCTCAGCAACAGCGAAAACTCGCTCATCTGTCCCAGCCGATAGCCGACTTCCCAGCCTGTGCCCACGGGCTCTTTCTGGAGTCGCAGGGCCAGGGCAAAGGTGGGCGGCTTCAGTGCAACGAGCGCCGCGGCCAGGAACAGCGTCGGGAAGAGCACTTCCATGAGCAGCCCCACATCGAGCTGTGCGCCGACCGTGAAGAAAAACAGCACCAGGAAAAAGTCCCGGAGCGGACGCAGAGATTCGGCAATGTACTGCGAGATCGGGCTCGTCGCCAGCGACACACCGGCGACGAAGGCGCCGATTTCAAAGGAAAGGTCCACGAGCGAGGCAACGCTCGCGAGTCCCAGACACCAGCCGAGGGCCACGAGGAAAATGTACTCGTGAAAAGCGTCGAAGCGGCTGATGAGCGGCAGCAGCACGAAACGTACGCCGAGGATGGCGGCAACGGTCAGCACCGGCAGGGCCAGGAGCGCGATGCCGAGTGATTCGGCCGTTTCCGTCCAGGAGGTGCCATAGCTGCCAAGCAGGATCAGACCGAGAATGGCGATGAGGTCCTGAATGAGCAGAAGGCTGACGACGATCTCGCCGACGTGCCGGTGGTGCAGGACCGTCGTCGGCAGGAGCTTGATGCCGAGAATGGTGCTCGAGAAAGTCACGGCCATGCCGGTGATCACGGCTTCCGTGGTGCTGAACCCGAAGAGCTTCATGATCAGGTAGCCCACGCCGAAGAAGATGGCGGTGCTGACAATCGCGGTGAAGGCGCCTTTGCCGGCCATGTTTTTCAGCTTCGACGGCGGCAGGTCCAGACCGACCAGAAACAACAGGAAGATGATGCCGATCTCGCCGATCTCCGACAGAAGCTGGGGATCGGCGACGATTTTCATGCCGTGCGGTCCGAGGACGGCTCCGACCACGATGTAGGCGACGAGAAGCGGTTGGCGGGTGTAGAGAGCGGCCGACGCGACAACGGCCGCGCCGGCGAAAATCAGAAAGAAGGACTCAACGACACCTGTGCTATGCACCTCTCCTTATCCTTCGGTATGCCGGTTCCGGATCCAGCACCGAAGCTTGGTAGTAATCGGAGTAAGGCGCAAGGGTGTTGCCTGGCATTCCGGCATCGTTCGCCGCCGGCGGCAGGGCTCTACCCTCAGGCATCTGGAAGGTGTCGAATCCGCAGCGCTTCATGTAGTGGATGATGTCCGGATGCACATCGCCGACGGCGCGGAGCTCGCCATCGAAGCCGTAGCGGGTACGCAGCAGCACGGCCAGAGAGAGGCCGCGCCCGTCGTTGAAGGCCGGGAAATTGATGGCGATGACAGGTGCGTCCTTGAAACGCGCTTCCGGTTCGTCCGTAGGTTCGAGGAGCAGGCCACGGCCGGAATCCTCCTCCCAGCTGTCAACGGGTTCGAAGGCGAGGCCGCCTGCGGCCGTTGCGCCGTTTGTGATGCTGGTCGCTTCGATGACTTCGCCATCGCGATTAAGCAGTGCCATAGAGGGACTCCTTGAAGGGCTCGATGCCCGTTCGTTGAAAGCAGGCCAGGAAGGTTTCGTCTTCCTGACGCAGCTGCACGTAGGTGGAGAGTATCTTTTCGATCACCGGAACCACCTCGTCCCGGGCCACGGAGGGCCCGACGATCTGACCGAGGCTTGCCTCGGCCTCACCGTGGCCGGAGTGACCGCCAAGGGAGATCTGATAGAACTCGCTGCCCTTCTTGTCGACGCCGAGAATGCCGATGTGGCCGACGTGATGGTGGCCGCAGGCGTTCATGCAGCCTGAGATGTTCAGATCGATGGGCCCGAGATCGTGCTGATAGTCGAGGTCTTCGAGTTCCGTCTGAATGGCTTCGGCTACGGGAATGGACTTGGCGTTCGCCAGCGAGCAGTAATCGCCGCCGGGGCAGCAGATGATGTCCGAGATGAGGCCGGCGTTCGGTGCGGCCAGCTGCGTGGCAACGGCTTTCTCCCACAGCTCGAAGAGCGAGGCCACCGGCACGTCGGGGAGCACAAAATTCTGCTCGTGGCTGATGCGGATTTCACCGAAGCCGTACTGGTCAGCCCAGTCGGCGACGGCGTCCATCTGCCGGTCGGAGACGTCGCCGGGAGGCACGCCGGTAATCTTGGTCGACAGAATCACCGAGGCCCAGCCAGCCTGGCGGTGCGGATGGACGTTTCGCTCCACCCAGCGGCTGAAGGCCGGATTGGCGAGGCGCTCGGCTTCCAGCTCACCGGCCGGCACGTCCGGATAAGTGGCGGGAACGAAGTGCGCTTCCATGCGGGCGATCTCTTCGCCCGTCAGCGTGCTGGGTCCATCCTCGAGGTGGGCCCATTCGGCATCGACTTTTTCTCGGAAGCCGTCGGCGGTCATGGCACGGACGAGGATCTTGATGCGGGCTTTGTACTTATTGTCCCGGCGACCGTAGCGGTTGTAGACCCGCATGATGGCTTCGAGATAGGTAAGCAGGTGCTTCAGCGGCAGGCCTTCACGAATCACCTCGCCGATCACGGGTGTGCGACCGAGTCCGCCCCCGACCATCACGTCGAACCGCGGTTCTTCACCTTCCTTGTAGACCTTCAGGCCGATGTCATGGACGGCCGTGGCGGCGCGATCCTGTCGTGCCCCGGTGATGGCGATCTTGAACTTTCGCGGTAGCCAGTCGAATTCCGGATGGGACGTGGACCACTGGCGAATGAGCTCTGCATAAGGCCTGGGGTCGAGCCACTCATCGGCGGCAACACCGGCGAACTCGTCGGTCGTGACGTTGCGGATGCAGTTGCCGCTGGTCTGGATGGCGTGCATTTCCACTTCCGCCAGCGCCTCGAGAATGTCTGGTACTTCTTCGAGCAGCGGCCAGTTGAACTGCATGTTCTGCCGGGTGGAGAGGTGGCCGTAGCCTCGATCGAAGTGGCGGGCGATGTGGGCGAGCTTTCTAAGCTGCGTCGAGTTCAGCGTGCCGTAGGGCACGGCAACCCGGAGCATGGGTGCCAGGCGCTGAACATAAAGACCATTGCGCAGGCGCAGCTGGAGGAATTCCTCTTCGGCGAGTTCCCCGGCCAGGTAGCGGTTCGTCTGGGCCCGGTAGTGGGCGACCCGTTCGTTGACGAACTGCTGATCGAAGGTGTCGTAGCGATACACGGGAATAGTCTGAGTCAGCGTGTCCAGATGGACGGAGGCGGGAAGTTAACACTGGCGGAGACGCTGGCTAAGTAACCCTTTGGTCTATTGATAGAAGCCTGAGAAAGCCGTCGAGCGGGCGCGGAGCGCCAGTGGCAGGCCGAGACCCGGCAGTCCGGGGCGCCAGCCCCTGTCTTTAATGTCGGTCTCGCTGATAACCGTCAATTCTTGTGCTGAATCAGGTGCTTAGGTAGACTGCGCGCCGATTTCAAACCTCGGAACCGGGACACTCATGAGCGACTCTGCCACCGAAAGCAGCGGCGAAACGGTCGACGTCAGCCTGTCACGCATCGACCGTGAACGGCCGGACGATAGAACGGTCGACGTAAAGGCCATTCTGGTGATATTCACCGCATTAACGCTGTTTGCCGTGCACTTCATCAGCGGCTGGACTTTTTAGCGCGGCAGGGCGTCCGCCTTACCCAGCGGGTTCGCCTTTCGGGCCGTCGGCCGCAGCCTGGTCGCCCCTAGAGGTTCGGACGCAGCAGCTTTTCCGCAGTCGCTTCGTCGATGCCTTTCCGTTCGGCGTAATCCGCGAGCTGGTCCGCACCGAGCTTGCCGATGCCGAAATAGCGGCTCTCCGGATGAGAGAAATACCACCCGGACACGCTTGCCGCTGGCAGCATGGCGAAGTGTTCGGTCAGGGAGATACCCGTCCGATCGGTCGCCGACAGGAGCTCGAAGAGCGTTGTTTTCTCGCTGTGTTCCGGGCAGGCCGGATAGCCGGGCGCGGGTCGTATACCTCGATACTGCTCACTGATCAGGGCTTCGTTATCGAGGTTTTCTCCGGCGGCAAAGCCCCAGAGCTTCGTGCGCACCTCCCGGTGCAGATATTCGGCAAAAGCTTCCGCTAGCCGGTCTGCCAGCGCCTTTATCATGATGCTCGCGTAGTCGTCGTTCTCGTGGTCCGCGAGTACGTCGTCAATGCCCGCCCCGGCGGTAACGGCGAAGCCGCCGAGATAATCCGCGTGTGGCGCCGGCGCGACGAAGTCCGCGAGACTGAAGTTCGGTTTGCCATCGGGCTTGTCCGCCTGCTGGCGCAGGAAATGCAGGCGGGCCAGTTCTTCTTCCCTGGCTTCATCGCGCCATAGCGTCACGTCCTCTTTACCAGGCACACGATTCGCCGGCCAGAGGCCAACCACGCCGTGGGCCTTCATGCGACCGTCGCTGATGAGATCGTCGAGCATGGCCTTCGCATCGGCAAACAGACTGCGGGCGCTTTCCCCGACAACCTCGTCGTTTAGAATTTTCGGGTACTTGCCGGCCAGCTCCCAGGTCATGAAGAACGGTGTCCAATCGATGTAGGGCACCAGCGTCTCGAGTGGCAGGTCGTGGATCTCGGTGATGCCGGGCGCTGCCGGTTGTGGCGGTACATAGCCTGACCAGTCGATGTCCTGCGCTCGAGCCCGGGCTTCTGCGAGCGGCAGCAGCACGCGCTTGTCGGCCCGGGCGCTCGTCCGCTTGCGGATTTCTTCGTACTCCGTGCGTGTTTCCTGCACGAAATCGTTCTTCAGTTCGTTTGAGATGAGGCTCGTGGCGACTCGAACACTGCGCGAGGCATCGGGCACGTAAATCGTGGCACCGTTCTCGTAGGCAGGCTCGATCTTCACGGCCGTGTGGGCTTTGGACGTGGTGGCGCCGCCAATGAGGAGCGGTGTTTCGAGACCGCGACGCTGCATTTCGCTGGCGACGACGACCATCTCGTCGAGCGAGGGCGTGATGAGTCCGGACAGGCCGATGAGATCAGCGTTTTCCTGTTCCGCCGTCTCGAGGATCTTCTCCATGGGTACCATGACCCCGAGATCGACGACGTCGTAGTTGTTGCACTGGAGCACGACGCCAACGATGTTTTTACCGATGTCGTGTACGTCACCCTTAACGGTAGCCATGACGATCTTGCCCTTGCTCTGGGCTCCTTCGCCTTTTTCCGCTTCGATGAAGGGCACCAGATGGGCAACGGCCTGCTTCATGACTCGCGCGCTCTTCACCACCTGTGGCAGGAACATCTTGCCGGCACCGAACAGGTCGCCGACGACGTTCATGCCGTCCATGAGTGGCCCTTCGATCACTTCGATCGGTCTTTTAGCCTCAAGGCGGGCGGCTTCCGTGTCTTCGATGATGTAGTCGGTGATGCCGTGCACGAGGGCATGACTCAGCCGCGACTGCACGTCGTTCTCGCGCCAGCTGAGATCCTCTGCAAGGGCCTTGCTGCCCTGACCGGCATAGGATTCCGCAACGGAGAGGAGTCGTTCCGTTGCGTCTTCGCGCCGATTCAGCACCAGATCTTCGACCCGGTCGCGGATGTCCTCCGGCAGGTCTTCGAAGATACCGAGCTGGCCCGCATTGACGATGCCCATGGAGAGCCCCGCCCGGATCGCGTGGTAGAGAAAGACCGTGTGGATCGCTTCCCGGATGCCGTTGTTACCCCGGAAGGAGAACGACACGTTGGAGACGCCACCGGAGGTGGATGCGTGGGGCAGGTTGTCATGGATCCAGCGGCAGGCCTCAATGAAATCCACCGCGTAGTTGCGGTGCTCATCGATGCCGGTGCCGATGGCAAAAATGTTCGGATCGAAAATGATGTCTGCTGGCGGGAAGTCGAGCTTTTCCACCAGCAGCTGGTAGGAGCGTTCGCAGATGGCCGTCTTCCGCTCGAAGGTGTCCGCCTGGCCGTCCTCGTCGAACGCCATGACGACCACGGCGGCGCCGTAGCGGCGGGCGAGGGCGGCACTCTCGAGAAAGGCTGCCTCGCCTTCCTTGAGACTGATCGAGTTGACGACGGATTTACCCTGCGTGCAGCGCAGGCCGGCTTCGAGGATCTCCCACTTGCTGGAGTCGAGCATGATGGGCACCCGCGCGATGTCGGGTTCGGCCGCCAGCAGATTCAGAAAGGTCACCATGGCGCCTTCGGAATCGAGCATGCCCTCGTCCATGTTGATGTCGATGATCTGTGCGCCGTTGGCTACCTGCTGGCGCGCCACCTTGAGCGCCGTGTCGTAGTCGCCTTCCAGGATCAGCCGCGCGAAGCGGGCGGAACCGGTGACGTTGGTCCGTTCGCCGACGTTGATGAAGAGTGCATCGTCACCGGCTTCGAAGGGTTCGAGGCCGGCGAGACGCAAGGCCGGCTTGAGGGCCGGGACCGTTCGTGGACGCACTGCACTTACCCGCTCGCCGATAGCGGCGATGTGCTCTGGCGTCGTCCCACAGCAGCCGCCAACGATGTTCACGAGACCGCTCTCGGCCCATTCGCCGAGGCTCCTGGCCATGTCTTCGGGCGTCTCGTCGTAGCCGCCGAACTCGTTCGGCAGACCGGCGTTCGGATGGGCGCTGACGCGCACGTCGGCGATGCGTGAGAGTTCGTCCACGTACGGTCTGAGCTGCTCGGCGCCCAGAGCGCAGTTGAGGCCTACGGAAAGTGGTCGGGCATGGGCAATGGACTGCCAGAAGGCGCCGCAGGTCTGGCCGGAAAGCGTCCGGCCGCTCGCGTCGGTAATGGTCCCGGAGATCATCAGCGGGATGCGTCTGCCGAGGTTGTTTTCGAGGTCGAGGACCGCGTAGATCGCGGCCTTCGCATTGAGCGTATCGAAAATCGTTTCCAGCAGGAGCAGGTCGGCGCCACCGTCGAGGAGGGCCTTGGCAGCCTTGCCGTAATCCTCGGCGAGGGCCTGGAAGGTAATGTTCCGAAATCCCGGATCGTTCACGTCCGGCGACAGGCTGGCCGTGCGGTTGGTGGGGCCGATGACACCGGCTACGTAGCGGGGCCGCTCTTCCGTCTCGAACTCGTCTGCCGCTGCCCGGGCAATGCGCGCGGCGGCCTCGTTCATCTCGACAACGTAGTCCTCGAGGGCATAGTCGGCCTGGGCAATGGCGGTGGCCGTGAAGGAATTGGTCTTGATGATGTCCGCGCCGGCCCTGAGATAGCGCCGGTGTGCGTCGGCAACGACATCCGGCGCGGTCAGGCAGAGCATGTCGTGGTTGCCCTGCACCGGGCGGTCGTGGTCGGCGAAACGCTCGCCACGGAAATCAGCCTCCTTCAACTGCAACGATTGGAGGAGGCTGCCGTAGGCGCCATCGAGAATGAGGATTCGCTCGTCGAGGGCGGTCTGAATGCGTTCCAGTTTGGACATAGATCATCCTGCCAGGGGCGTCAGCAAGGGGTGCAGTCTAGGGTCCATGACCATGAACGCAATTGAAGTAAAGGAGCCTGATCATGAGTCCGGTTCATGGGCGTTCGACGATGACTTGCCCGCGAAGGGTGCATCGAGTAAATTCCCGACCGAATTACTAGGGTATAAGACTGCCTTACCGATGATCGAGATATCTCCGAGCGCCCAGAGCTACCTGACCGAACTGCTGGCGAAGCAGGAGGACGACAATACGGGCATTCGCGTCTTCGTGGCGCAACCGGGCACCCCCCAGGCCGAAACCTGCATTGCCTACTGCCGCCCGGGCGAAGAACAGGAGGGCGATATGCCGGTGGCCTATGACGGCTTCACGGCATGGTTCGAAGAACGCAGCGTGCCCTACCTCGAAGAGGCGGTCGTCGACTATCAGGAAGACCAGATGGGTGGCCAGCTCACCATCAAGGCGCCCAATGCCCGGGTACCGAAGGTCGGAGAAGACGCGCCTCTGGAAGACCGCATCAACTACGTGCTCTATAACGAGATCAACCCGGGCCTCGCCGCCCACGGTGGCATGGTCACGCTCCTCGAGATTGTCGAAGAGAGTGTTGCCGTGCTCCAGTTCGGCGGCGGCTGCCAGGGCTGTGCCGCCGTGGACATCACGCTGAAAAACAGCGTCGAGCGCTCGCTCCTGGAGCAGGTGCCGGAGCTGACGGCAATCCGCGACGCCACGGACCACAGCCTCTCGGAAAACGCCTACTACCGCTGAGGTCAGGCGCTCGCCGCGAGCGGCACCTGGCGCGTCTTCAACACCGGACCGAGCGCTGCCAGATCCCGCAGCAAGGTCTCCGTCGTCGCCCAGTCAATGCAGGCGTCGGTGACGGAAACGCCGTAGCGCAGCTGCGCCCGATCTGCCTTGAGGGCCTGATTGCCGGCATCGATGTTGGACTCGATCATCAGTCCCACTATCGACCGGTTACCTTCACGAATCTGCCGGGCAATTTCCTGAGCGACCAGAGGCTGACGGTTGTGGTCCTTGTTCGAGTTGGCGTGACTGCAGTCCACCATGATGTTCGGTCGCAGCCCGGCTCCCTCGAGTTCCGCCTCCGAGCGCGCGATGCTCACCTCGTCGTAGTTCGGTCCGTTGCTGCCACCCCGGAGCACGATGTGCGCGTTGGCGTTGCCGCGGGTCTGCAGGACGGCTACCTGGCCGGAGGGGCTGATCCCGAGAAAGCTGTGTGGCGAGGCGACGGACTTCAGGGCGTTCAGGGCAACCTCGAGACCGCCGTCCGTGCCGTTCTTGAAGCCCACGGCGGAGCTCAAGCCCGACGCCATTTCCCGGTGGGTCTGAGACTCCGTGGTGCGAGCGCCGATGGCGGACCAGCTGATGAGATCCTGCAGGTACTGAGGCGTGATGGGATCGAGGGCTTCCGTGGAGAGCGGCAGGCCCAGAGCGGCGATATCCAGCAGCAGCTGCCGGGCAATCGCGAGGCCTTCGGCAATCTCGAAGGTGTCGTTCAGGTGTGGATCGTTGATCAGACCTTTCCAGCCGACGGTGGTCCGCGGCTTTTCGAAGTAGGCGCGCATGACGATCAGCAGGCTGTCGTCGAGTTCCCGGGCCAGCGCCGTAAGACGCTCCGCGTAGTCTTTCGCCGCCTCGACGTCATGGATCGAACAGGGACCCACGACCACCAGAAGTCTCGGGTCTTCCCGGTTCAGGATTCTGCCGATCGCGGCTCGGGCGGCGCTCACCTCGGCCTCGACGTCCGGCGGAACGGGTAGCTTCGCCTTCAGATCGTCCGGGGTGATCAACACCTCCTGCGATTGGATGTTCAGATTTTCAAGCTGTGTCATTGCCTCGTCTCCGTTACGCCCGGGACTGAATCCTGGACAAGAAAAAACCCCGCTGGCGCTGCCCTGGGAGGCGCTGCCTGACGGGGTTTCTTGTCCTGACCGGTCGAAGGCAGCTCCTCTGCCTTCTTGTCAGGAAGGCAATCCTACTTGCTAAAAAAGTAGTAGCCCGACCAGAAACCACGGTCCGCTGCCGGGAGCTGACCCGGGGTGCCGACGTGCGCTTGCTGGTGGAGGCTGGCTGCCATGTGTGTTTCTGGTCCCTTGACCATTACGTTCTTCGGTGCCGGATCATAACCACTGCCCAGCCCAATTCAAACCGCTCTCTTCGGGTCCGGGTCCAGCGTTACCAGGGCTGGCAGCGCCGTGAAATAGAGGGCAAGCCTCGGTCTGTCGCCGTAGAGCGCTTCGAGAGCGTCGCCGTAACGTTCGAGCTGAGGCTGGTGCCGGCGCGCTTCCCGCTGCAGAAACTCCGTCTCCGGCAGGTCATTGGGCGGGATCGACGTCTTGTAGTCGATGATCCAGCGCTCGTTGTCTTCCACAAAGGTTCGATCGATCACGAGGTTCTCTGGTGTCGGATCTCCAGCGACCGTGACCGGTAACTCGGCCGCCGCCTGGTCCCGTGCAGCGAGCAAGCGACGACCCTCCGGGTCTGCCAGCACGCCGGTGAGCTGTTGTCGGGCAGCGGCAGCGATGGCGGTCGCTGCCCCAGGATCCGGCAGCTGGCCTTCCGCCTGCGCTTTCCAGCGCGGTTCCTCGGCCGTGAGATAGGCGGCGATCTCCGCGTCACCTTCGGGCAGCGTGTCCAGGGCGAGACGCTCGAGGGCGCCGTGCACGACCAGTCCGAGGACCACTTCCACGTGCTGATCGATCGGATCGGCCGCATCGGCCGGCGTCGCCGGAAGCCGATCCGGCAGCAGGGGTGTTGCGAACACCGGCGGACGATAGCCAGCCTCGAGGCGGACGAGATCTCTGCCGCGTTCCGCAGCGGCCACAGGCTCCGATGTCTCGAAGAGATCGGTCTGTTCCGGCACGCGGAGTGCACCGACCCGGTCGATGGTCATCGGCAACCCGTCGTCGAGAAACGGCCACAGCTGTGCGAGCATGGCGGTGTCCGGCGGCTTGTCAGCGCCGGCAGCAGGCCCCGTGACATCGGCATCGGCGTCTGCGACACCGGCTGCCGTCGCAAACAGCGTCAGGCTTTCCCGGGCCCGGGTGCAGGCGACGTAGAGCAGGCGCTGGCGTTCGTGCCGTTCCCGGAATCTGTTCTCGCGAGCCAGCCATTCGAAGGGGCCCGCCAGATCTTTCAGTCCCATGAGCAGCCCTTCCGGGAGAGAACGCCAGAGGAGCAGATCTGCTTCGTCGCTTTGGGTCGTTCGCTCGAGGAACGGCAGCAGCACATGGTCGAACTCGAGGCCCTTGGCCTTGTGAATCGTCAGGATCTCGAGGCGACTCTCCCGGAGATCGGCCGCAAAGAGTCCGGCCGCGGCCTGTTCGAGGTCGGCGGCGATCAGGCCCTTGCTGCCGAGTTCGTCGATGAGCTCCAGGGTTCGGATGGCATGGGTCAGCGCGTCCGGGTCGTCGTAGGCCTCGGCGCCGCCAAGCTTCAGCCAGAGGGTTTCGATGACGCTGCGCGGCGGCAGTTCGTGCAGCGCCGTGCGCTCCGGCCAGACACTGGCCAGCCGCTCCAGGGGTTCGCGGCCTCGCGGCGACAGTCCCGTCAGGGTGGCGGTTCCGGCGCGCAGGGCCTCGAGCAGCGCCGGGAAGTCTTCTATTTCTGCCAGAACCGTCAGGTCCTGGAGGGTCAGACCGAACATCGGGGCCCGAAGCAGGCTGAACCAGCTGAGGCGCTGCCAGGGTTCCGTGAGCGCCGACACTAAAGAGAGCAGATCGCGCACCACGGGCCGATTCAGCAGTGGATCGATGTCGTTCGCATGCCAGCTGACGCCGCGGCGCCGCAGCCGTTTCAGCAGAGCGGTCAACTGGCCGCGGCTGCGCACCAGCAGGGCGATGGTGCCATCGGACTCGGTCAGCAGCGTTTCGATGGCGCGGACGATTCCCTCGACCTGATCTTCCGGGGTCTCGTAGAGGCCGAGGCGGACGGGGTCCGCCTCACCGCCATCGCGGGCAGCTTCGGCGTCGCTGTAGGCAATCCGGCCGAGCACGGGATCCTGCTGGTTGCCCATGACCCGCTGGAAGGCCTCGTTGGTCCAGGCGACGAGCGCCGGAGCGGCGCGAAAGTTACTTCGAAGCACGATGGGCTCCAGGGACAGATCCCCGATGCCCCGGGTCCAGGCGCGGTAGAAGAGGCTCACATCAGCATCGCGGAAGCGATAGATGGACTGCATGGGATCACCGACGGCGAAGAAGCTGTTGCCGCCCTCCGGCGCCCAGCCCCGGATCAGTTCTTCGAAGAGCCGATACTGGGAGACGGAAGTGTCCTGAAACTCATCGATGAGCAGGTGCTGGATCCGATAGTCGAGGGCGAGGGCCAGTTCGCTTGGGGCGAGGGCTGGGCCCAGGGAAGCCCGGGCGTTCAATACCAGCGTGGTGAAGTCGCTGACCCCGGCCTCGCTGAACACTTCTGTCAGCGCCGCGTTGGCCAGGGCCAGATTGATACAGGCATTGACCAGGCGTTGCAGGTCAGTCTCGCTGAGCCCTGCATCCGGGAGGAAGCGGAGGTTGGCCGCCTGTTCTGCCAGGCCTCGATCCCGCAGGCCGTCCAGGAGACTGAGAAATTCGGTTTTCTCGGTTTTGCGGTTGGCGGGAAAGCCGTTTTTCACCGTGACCGTGCGGCGGAAATCCCCACGGGCCGTCGTGAGGAGTTCGCCGAAGAAGCGATAGCGTTGCGGTCGGGCCTCCAGCTTCAGCTGCTGATTGGCTGCGGCGTAGTCGCTGAGCTCGTCGAGGGTTGCCCGCTCCACCGGACTCAGGGCGTTATCGAAGGCATCCATGACGAGCTCGCAGAGGGCTTCCAGACCGGCTTCGAGAACGCTGTGGACACGGTCCGGATCCTCCTGTGCCGCAACCACGACGCTCGAGACCACCTCGAGCCACTGGTCGCGCTTGCCGAGCATCGCCGTGAGGAGTCGCTCGGCCCGGGCGGCGTCGTTGTCGCAGGCCTCCAGGAAGTCGGCAATCTCATCGGTGAGCGGACCGTTTTCATAGAGGCGCAGCAGCAGCCGACTGGCTGCGGCTGCATAGAGCGGCTCTGCGGCTTCCACCAGCTGCAGTGAGGGATCGAGGCCGGCTTCCACCGGCAGACCGCGGGTCAGGGCCATAGCCAGGCTGTCGATGGTCTGGATCTTCAGGCGTGCGGGCTGCTCGAGGATCTGCCAGCCCTGAGCCTCGCTTCGCGCGAGGGCCCGGCCCGCCGGGGTATCGTCGTCCGCCTGCGCCTGATCAAGGGCCAGGAGTACGCGCGTGGCCATTTCACTGGCCGCCTTGCGGGTGAAGGTAATGGCGAGAATCTCCTCCGGTCGCTCCACGACCGCGAGGAGCTTCAGGTAGCGCTCCACGAGCAGCGTGGTCTTTCCGGATCCCGCCGGTGCCTGCACGATGACGGAACGGCCGATATCCGTCGCCTGCGTGCGGGCTGCCTGATCCGATGGCACCGATTCACTCACGGCGCAGGCTCCGCAGACGACGGCGCGGGGTCCGCATCGAGGCCGATGCGGCAGAAGGCCTGCAGGTGGCAGCGCTGGCAGAGGCTCGCATCGGCAGGATCGACCACGGCCAGCCCCTGGGCGATCTCTGCGGTGAGCTCGTCCACCTGTGTCTGCCAGCGTGCGCGCTGGGCCGCCCAGCTGCCGTCAACCGGGTCATCGAGGACTGCGCCGTCGATGTCCCGGGCGGCGATGCCTCGAAGCCTCGGCCGATCCTCTCTTACCTCGGCGTAGAGCACGCCTTGAATGTCGGGATTGGTCAGGGCATAGAGCGGCAGCTGAGGATCCAGCAACCGCTCCCGGGTGAGCCGGTGGGCAACGCGCCCCGTTTTGTAATCGATGACAATCAGGGCGTCGTCGATGCGGTCCAGGCGATCGATCTTCAGGCGCAGGCCCAGAGCGCCGAACTCGCCCTCGACGGCAAGCTCGAAGCCGTTCATCACGACGCCCTCGCGATCGGCTTCGAAGCGATTCCAGGCACCCAGCAGCGCGACGAGGCGACTGCGCTCCCGGTCCCGGAAGGCCGCCGGAAAGCGGGCGTAGTGGCGGTTCAGAGCCTGGTCCGCCGCGTGGCCGAACTGTGTTTCGCCCAGCGCTTCAACCGGCAATCCCTCATTGGCGGCCTGCTCGTAGAGCCGTTGCAGAGCTTCGTGAATGAGCACCCCGCGATCCAGGGCGTCGGGCAGCCCATGGGGCTTACGCGCTTCCAGGAGGGCGAGCCGGTGTACGGCGTAACCCCTGAAGGGGCATCCGGCCTGATCTCTGAGACGACCGGTACCGCCCCGATGCAGTCCCGGCGCTAGCGGCTCGCCTCTGGCGTCCTCGAGCCGCTCGAGGAACGCCTGGCCGGCAACGAAGCCGGGATGAGGACGCTCCGGTTGCAGATCGATCGGCATCTCTTCCGGCAGATGGCGGATCAGCGGACTTGGGCGCAGTTCGGCCTCTTCGGCGTGTCGGGCATAGCTCACGCGCAGTAACGCGGCGGCCTGACGCCAGCTTGCCAGTCGTTCCCGGGCGAAGGTCGACTCCTGTTCTGGCGTCGATCGGGGGATACCGTGACGCCGACGCACGGCGCTGGGTAGAAAGGGATTGGCGCTCGGCAGACCTGGCCAGCGTTCGTCGTCGAGGCCGGTCACCCAGAGGTGCGTAAAGGTGAGTCCGGTGGTTTCGAGATAGCCGAGGATCTGGATGGGTGCCGATGGCCTTTCCGGGGCGAAAGTCACGGTCGCCAGGTAGCGGTCGAGATCCTCCAGCACAGAGCGGGGACTTTCGCTCCGTTCGCCAAGCCAGGGTCGCAGGGCATCCAGGCGACGCTCGAGCTCCTGCCAGGCCTGAAACTGCACGGACCCGGCGCCTGCGCCCGTCCAGCCCGCGAGGCGTATGGTGAGTCGGAAACGATCAAGCCAGCTGCGAGCCCCGAGAGAGTCGCGGTGGGCGGGCAGGGCGGCGAGGAGCGTATCGGCTGCCGGCAACGTCACCAGCCTCGCGAGCGTGCGCAGGTTGAGCTCCGGCGGCAGTTCCCGGCCCAGCGGCTCCGTCAGCGGCAGGCGCAGGGCAGGGAGATAGGAGCTGTCGAACACACGCCGCAGGCGTTCTACCGGCAGGCGGAGCCAGACCAGCGCCAGCAGGTCGCGGGCTGCCTGCCAGATCGGCTGGGCCCCGAGCGGTGTGCCCGCGCCAATGTCGATGAGTCCCCGCGTTCCCTGCTCGAGACCCGGATCGAGTTCCGCCGTGAACTGGCGCAGCACGGTCTGCTGACGCTCTGCCAGATCGGGGACGACCACGCCGATGCTGGCCGAGGGCTCAGCTTCCAGAACGCGCCTGGCCCACTGGGCGACTGCCGCCAGCTCTTCGGCGCGGGTGGAGAAACTCGATCGCAGTGCCTGTCGTTGCTCGAGCGTGGCGGCCGGCAGGGCCTGGACCTGCGGCTGGCGGTCGAGCCAGCTCCCGTAGACCCGCGGCAGTTGTTCGAAGGCGTAACAGCTGATCCCTGAATCCGGAGCCTTCGGAGCCAGCGCCGGAAGCTGGGCTCGCGTGATCATGCCGCTCATGGCCAGGCGCCGCTCGAGCCGTTCGGTCCAGGCATGGAAGACCCTGCCGTTTTCGCTCGCGCCGAATTCGCCGGGGGTCAGAGGAATGGACCACTGCTGAGCCAGGGTCCAGGCATCGCGAGCCAGGCCGATGAGGCCTTCAGCACCGGCTGGCGCCGTCTCGCGGAAGAGCTGATATTCGCCTTCGGGGGTCAGCAGACCGGGCAGGTTCGGGTCGGCCTCACGGGCGCTGGCGTAGAGGCTCGCGAGGTAGCCGTCGATGGTCCGCACCCGCGGCGTCGGCCAGGCGCGACGGCCCTTCTGCTGCTGGGCCGCATTGTAGGCGAGCACCAGGTTCCGTTTCGCCCGCTCGGTGGTCGTCAGCACCAGGCTTTCGGCGCAGGCGGTCTCGAGGGCGGGGTAGAGTTGCAGGAAGGCGTGCGGCACCGTCAGATTCTAGCGAGGCCCGGCAGTCGGCGCCTCCACCCCGGCAGAGATTTCGCTTAAACTTGCGCCTCCGACGATTCTGAGTGTTGTTTTATGTGGTACCTCATTGAAGATTTCATGGAGCAGAGCCTGGCAATGAAGGCCATCACCGCCTGGGCCTGGCTTTCGATCATGATCATGGTCGCCTCCATCGTCACCACCGTTGGCTCCGTCTTCGGCGGCTGATCCTAGGCCATGTGGCTCTCATCCCTCTCCGTGGAGCAGCGCGAAGCGCTTATGGGCCTCGCGCACAACGTCGTCGTGTCCGACGGTCTGCTCGATCCCAATGAAGAGGGCATGCTCGACGAGTTCAAACGGGAGATGGAACTCTCCCAGGTGGACGTCGGCTATCTGGAGCTGTCCGGCATCGAGCAGGTCTTCGACAGCCGTAAAAGTCGGGTGGTCGCCGTCGTCAATCTGCTGCGCCTCGGCTACGCCGACGGTGCCTTCGAGATTGAGGAAGAATGTGTGCTGCGTGAAGTCTGTAAGGCTTTCCAGCTTCCGGACGAGGAATTCCTGCTCCTCGAGAACTGGGTGCGGCGCCTGATCTCTCTGGAGGACGAAGCCCGCTCGCTGATGGACGGTTGAGCGTCCGGGACGAATGCCCGCGATCAGCCTTTGGCGATCTTCCCTGCCTGCTGCATAGCCCGCTCAATAGCCCGCTGTTCCCAGGCCCCTAAGGGGTCATGGCGTCGGCGCAGGCTGCGCTGAAGCGCTCCTCGAGCTCTCTGAGCCGCGCCTCCACCACTTCACGATCGAACTGCAGCCTCGACTGCGTGCGAAAGCGGATGCCACAGCGATAGCCGCCGTCGAGGGTCAGGCAGTTGTGGACGACGCCGATGACCCGTTCGAGCTGCGTCTCTCCGTCATCGAGACTCAGGAAAACGTGGGCTTCTTTCGGTAGAGGGCGGTCGCATTGCACCGCAAGCCCGTGTCGATTGAAGTCCAGGACACCCACGGTCGTGCGACCGAGTTCTCCTTTCAGGCGCAGAAAGGCCGACAGCGCCTGAGGCGCGAAGCGCGGCTGTGAGCGTCGATCCTGGAGGGATTCGGTGGCCATTCTGTGAGCTTAGTCAAAGCCGTTGCCCGGCCCCGTGACGGGGTGCGCAGTTTGGCGGTTAAGGGGATGGACTCCGAGCTCAAGGCACCTCTTTCAGCAGTACGCGCTTGGCTTCGTTGAGCTGCTGCGCCAGGTAGGTGGAGCCGCCGCGATCCGGGTGCACCTTCTGCATGAGCCGTCGGTGGGCGGAGATGATCTCTGCTTTCGTAGGATCGGGTCCCAACCCCAGAATTTCCCGGGCTTCGCTGGTGCTCATGGCACCGTCGCCTGCGGATCCGGTCGCCCCTGGACCGTTCTGACGATTACCGTACTGCTGGTAGGCACCGAACAGCCCCCGGAACAGGGGTAGATAGCGGAACAGGCTCATGGCGCGGCGCAGGAAGGGTAGTAGCGCGGCGCCAACGGCTGCGATCCAGTGCAGGCGTCCGGTCGCGGCCAGAATGGCGAGTCCAACCACCAGAGCCAGGGCAGCGCCAGCAATCACCGTGGTGGACGCCGCCGGGCGTTTGCTCAGCCAGAGCAGCCGCATGAGCACCACGAAGGCAACGCCCGCCATGATGGCCGCCAGCACGATGACCATGGGCTCGAAGGACCTCCACTCTGTGGTCTGCCGGTCGCACCCCGGCAGGGATAAGTGCTTGTGCGCGGGTGCGTTTTCAATCGTTGCGCCCGCCCGGGGAGCGCTTATGATGCCACGGAACGGCAAAGCAGGTGTCCGAGTGGATAACGCCGAAATCCAGCAGTGGCTGGAGCAGCTGAGAACGGAGCACCGCGATCTCGATGAAGTCATTCACCACCTCATCGGCGCGCGGCACCATGACCAGATGCGTATCCAGCGACTGAAAAAGCGCAAATTGAAACTGAAGGACATGATCGCCCGGCTCGAGTCGGAGCTGATCCCGGACCTCGATGCCTGACTCGCAACCCGTTCTGACCATCGCCATCAGCTCCCGGGCGCTCTTCGACCTCGACGACAGCAACCGCGTTTACGACGAAGAAGGTCTCGAGGCGTACCGGCGCTACCAGATCGCTCATGAGGACAAGGTGCTGGATCGTGGTGAAGCCTTTTTCTTTGTTCAAAAATTCCTGAATATCAATAGGTTGCTGGATAAACATCGAGTCGAAGTTATCCTGCTTTCGCGGAACTCGGCAGACACGGGCCTGCGCATCTTCAATTCCATCAAGGCCCATGAACTCGATATCACCCGCGCCGCATTCTGCGGCGGGGAAAGTCCTTATCGCTACATCCACGCCTTCGGCGGCAGCCTGTTCCTCTCGACTCAGGCCGACGACGTGGCGCACGCCCTCGAGCACGGTGTTGCGGCAGCGACGCTGCTCGGTGGCAGCGGCGAGCTCCGTGACCCGAGCGGCGACGAGCTGAGGCTCGCCTTCGATGGTGATTCCGTGCTGTTTTCCGATGAGGCAGAACAGATTTACCAGGCGGAAGGCCTCGAGGCCTTCTCGGAAACAGAAGCCAGGCAGGCGGCGGAACCTTTGGAAGGCGGACCGTTCAAGAATTTCCTCCGGGCGCTCCACGAGCTCCAGGGCGAGTTCCCGGAAAATGCCTGTCCGATCCGCACGGCGCTGGTCACGGCCCGGGGTG
The DNA here is from genome assembly GCA_965230005.1 of Pseudomonadales bacterium. Taxonomy (GTDB): domain Bacteria; phylum Pseudomonadota; class Gammaproteobacteria; order Pseudomonadales; family Azotimanducaceae; genus SZUA-309. The sequence goes on along the minus strand of OZ245934.1, from coordinate 992,112 downwards.
CTCCCGCCCACGAGCGGGTCATACGCACCCTGCGCGCCTGGGACGTGCGCCTGGACGAATCGCTGTTTCTCGGCGGCATGGAGAAGACGGAGTTTCTCCGCGCCTTCGGTGCGGATGTGTTCTTCGACGATCAGACCCAGCATTGCGAGCGGGCGAGCCCGCACCTGGCTGCGGGCCACGTGCCTCATGGTGTGACGAACGAGCGTTAGCCCATCAGTCGGTCACGATTGAATAAAAAATCGAGAAATTAGTACTATCCGGTTATAAGCAATCCCAAGCGCCCATTCGCGGAGGAATCGCCATGAAGCTCCAGCAGCTGCGCTACATCTGGGAGGTCGCTCACCACGACCTGAATGTCTCGGCCACGGCCCAGAGCCTCTTCACCTCGCAGCCGGGCATCAGCAAGCAGATCCGCCTTCTGGAAGACGAACTCGGCGTCGAAATCTTCGCACGCAGTGGCAAACACCTCACGCACGTAACCCAGGTGGGGGAGACCATCATCGAGATGGCCGGGCAGATCCTCCGCGAAGCAGAGACCATCAAGCAGATCGCCCAGGAGTACAGTGACGAGAAGCAAGGCAGCCTGTCGATCGCCACCACACATACGCAAGCCCGCTACGCGCTGCCGCCGGTGATCCGGGAATTCCGCAGCACCTATCCGGAAGTGTCTCTGCATATGAATCAGGGCACGCCGAGCCAGATCGCCGAACTTGCGGCCACCGGCCAGGTGGATTTTGCCATCGCCACCGAGGGTCTCGATCTCTTCAATGATCTGGTCATGATGCCCTGTTATCGCTGGAACCGGTCCGTGGTGGTCACCCGGGACCATCCCCTCGCAGCCGCGGCGGGCAAGGGGCCGCTCGCCATCGAGGACGTCGCCGCTGAGCCGATCGTGACTTACGTATTCGGCTTCACGGGACGCTCGAGACTCGATGACGCCTTCGGCGCTGCCGGCCTCACGCCAAACGTGGTGTTTACGGCGACGGACACCGACGTGATCAAAACCTATGTGCGCCTCGGCCTGGGGGTCGGCATCATCGCTACCATGGCCCTCGATCCGGAGCAGGATCAGGACCTCGTCGCGATTGATGCGGACCATCTCTTCACGCCGAGCATGACGCACATCGGCTTTCGCCGCGGCACCTTTCTGCGCAAATACATGTACGACTTCATCGCCTGGTTCGCGCCGCATCTGGACCGGGAGATGGTGGATGCCGCGGTTGCCTGCTCAACGAAGGCAGAGCGTGACCGCCTCTTTGCAGAGGTCGAGGTGCCAGCGCGCTAGCGACGTTGTAAGCTCGCCGATTTTTGCGGCGAAGGGCGCCCGGGCCGGCGCGTCCCTGTCAGGAGGAATGTGTCGGTGAACGTGTTGTGTCTGGATCTCGAGGGCGTGCTGATCCCGGAAGTCTGGCTGGCGGTGGCCGCAGAAACCGGTATCGAAGGGCTGACCAAGACCACGCGCGACATTCCCGTGTATGACGATCTCATGCAGATGCGTCTCGGGATCCTCGCGGAGAACGACCTGCCGCTCTCACGGATCGAAGCCGTGATCGACACCCTGGAGCCGCTGCCTGGGGCACAGGATTTTCTCGACTGGGCCCGGGAGCGCTTTCAGGTCGCCATCATCTCGGACACCTTCTATCAGTTTGCCAAGCCCTTTATGGCGAAGCTCGGCTGGCCGACGCTTCTTTGTCACAAGCTCGTGGTTGAAGACGATCGGATCACCGGCTACCGGATCCGGCAGCCTGATCCGAAACGCTGCTCCGTGCGCGCCTTCCGATCCCTCGAGTACAAGATCCTCGCTGCCGGTGATTCCTACAACGATGTGTCCATGCTCGAGGAAGCAGACGCCGGCTTCTTTTTCTCGGCGCCAGACAACGTCCGAGCCGACTATCCGCAGTATGCGGCCGCCGAGTCCTACGGGGATCTGCAGGCGCTGCTGGAAGACGCGGACGCCCGTTTGAACGCGGGCAGTTAGCCGGCCGCCACCCTTTAGAGTCGGAGCACCCGAAGTTCCGGATCCGACTCACTCCGGTCCCAGAGATAGTCGAAGCGTTCCAGCAGGCGATTGGCGACCACCGGATCGAAGACATTGCCCTGGGCCTGATACTCCCGATGATCGGGCTGGAGCAGGTAGCCGTGCTCGTCGATGATGAGGGCGGAATGCTGGTCCGTTGCCAGCTCGCCGGGCACCGTGCGGATCTCGATTTTGCTGTCCAGCCGTCGGGCGAGACCGAGGAGTTGATGGCCGCGGCTGACGATGCTGCTGCTCGAGTGAATGAGCACCTGCAGTCGCGCCGGGGGGCCACTACGTACGAAAGCCGAGAGTGCGTCGACGACGTCGCTCCGATCGAAGAGCGCATGATCGAGTTCCTGGCTGTAGAGGCGGACGTGGCGGGTAGCATTCTCCAGCAGGGCCAGCACGCCGCCGATCAGCTCACCTTCGCCTTCATAATGCTTCAGCTCGGCATTCGTCGCCGCCTCCGGAGCTGCTTCAGGGCGGACTGTGGGTCGGGGCACGTCGTCCTGGGCTTCCCAGGGAATGGGCAGCGCCAGCGCCATGGCCTGATGCTCGATGCCGGCTTCGAAGAAGGTCCCGCCTTCGGGCAGGAAGCCGGCCTTACGATAGAAGTCCACCACCGGCGTCTGCGCATGCAGAAACACCCGTCGGAATCCGAGTTCCCGGGCGGCCTCCAGTGCGGCGTCGAGGATCAGACGGCCAATACCTTTGCCGCGCTGTTCTGCCAGCACCGCCATGCGACCGATCTGGCCGCTCGGCAGCAGGCGCCCGCAGCCGAGCCGTTGGCCGGCTTCGTTGATGGCCAGGAAGTGATGCGAGAGATCGTCCTGGTCGTCCCACTCGATCTCCCGGGGCACGCCCTGTTCCTCGGTGAAAACCTTGCCGCGGATCTCACGGAGGACCTCTGCATGGGAGACCCAGTCAACGGGGACGACGTGCACTTCCATGGGAACCTCAGCGTTTTCGGGCGAGCTCGGGCGCGAGCCCCAGATAGGTGGATGGCGTCAGGGCCTCGAGATCGGCACGGGCGGCCTCGGGGATCTCCAGACCGGCGAGGACTTCCTGGTAGAGGGCGGCGTCCATCTGTTGTCCGCGCGTGAGCCGCTTGAGCTGTTCGTAGGGTTCCTCCCCGCCATAGCGCCGCATGACGGTCTGGACGGCTTCCGCCAGCACTTCCCAGCGGTCCATGAGGTCTGCCGTGATAACGGGCGCGTTGACTTCGAGTCTGCCGAGACCTTTCAGCGTGGCCTCATAGGCGACCAGGCAGTGTCCGAAAGCAGATCCCATGTTGCGCAGCACCGTCGAATCCGAGAGGTCGCGCTGCCAGCGCGAAACAGGCAGCTTGGCCGCCATGTGCTCGAGGAGGGCGTTGGCCAGGCCGAGGTTACCCTCCGAGTTCTCGAAGTCGATGGGATTCACTTTGTGCGGCATGGTTGATGAGCCGGTTTCTCCTTCCACCTTGCGCTGTTTGAAATAGTCGATGGAGATATAGCTCCAGATGTCCCGATCGAAGTCGAGGAGTACCTGGTTAAAACGCATGAGGTTGTGGAACCACTCGGCAATGTAGTCGTGCGGCTCGATCTGCGTGGTGAACGGGTTCACGGTCAGCCCAAGACCGGCGATGAAGTCGCCGGATAACGTTGGCCAGTCGACGCCCGGATAGGCGGAGATGTGGGCATTGTAGTTGCCCACTGCGCCGTTCATCTTGCCGAGGGCCTCGAGCCCTTCAAAGGCCGCAAGCTGGCGGACGAGTCGGGCGTGCACGTTGGCCATTTCCTTGCCCAGAGTGGTCGGCGAAGCCGGCTGTCCATGGGTGCGGGACAGCATGGGCAGATCCGCGTGTTCTTCCGCGAGAGTGTCAATGGCCTCCAGGAGCCGGGTCATGGCCGCAAGAAGCACGGCTCGTCCCCGGCTCAACATCAGTCCGTGGGACAGATTGTTGATGTCTTCGGAGGTGCAGGCGAAGTGAACGAACTCGATGTGCGGCGCCAGCCCGTCAATCGTGGCGATGGCTTCTTTGACAAAATACTCAACGGCTTTGACGTCGTGGTTGGTCGTACGCTCGATGGCTTTGATTTTCTGAGCATCCTCGACGGAAAACTGTTCGTAGATGGCGCTCAGGGCCGCTGCCTGGGGTGTTGAGAGCACCGGCAGCTCCTCAATATCGGGTGCCGCAGCCAGCGCCGCGAACCAGCGGCACTCCACTTCCACCCGTGCGTGGAGCAGACCGTATTCGCTCATGGCTGCGGCCAACGGCGCCACCTTACTGTGGTAGCGACCGTCAAGGGCCCCTAGGGCGAGAAGCGGGTCGAGGGTCATGGGCTTCAGATTCCTGTCAGTGAGGGAGTTAGTGGATCGTGGATTGAAGAATCGTCTGCAGGGCTTTCAGCGACCGCAGGACGCTTTTCCGCTTCAGGACCAGATGCCAGCGTCGGCCCCCGAGCTGGTCCCAGAGCCAGGCGAAGCGAACGCCACCAAGGAGCAGGGCGCGGATGCCGTCAGCGGTCTCCTCCTGCTTCAGGAGCTCCGGATTGCCCGTCACCTGGATGCGTTTCCCCAGCGTACTGATGGAAGCCTGATAAACCCGGGCGAGATCTGCGTCCGTAGGGTCCGGCGGCAGGCCGTCGAGTTCCTGGCGCAACCGTTCCGTGACGTTTGGGGAACGCTTCAGGAGCGTGGCGATTTCGATGAGCTGCAGGGCATAGCGCAGCACATCTGGGTTGTCGGGATTACCTTCCAGGGCGGTGACCGTGGTGCCGACTGCGCGGCGGAAGGCCGTGATCTCAGGGAACACCTCTCGCAGTGAGTTTGCTTGGTGGCTGGTGATGGCGCTCTTCACTGCTCGAGCGGCCGCCTCATCCTGGAGCCGGCCGTGCGCGCAGGCGTGCACGAGCTCGGCTGCCTGCACCACACCGACAAGACTCAGCGACAGATAGTCCGTGAGGTCATCCATGGCCGATAAGGTCATGCAGCGACCTGCCAGCCGTCCCGTGCTTCGATGACGCCCCCACCGAGGCAGATGTCCCCCTGATAGAAGCAGGCGTATTGCCCGGGCGTGATGGCACGCTGCGGCGACTCGAAACTGACGCCCAGGGTGCCGTCGGCCCGGGGGTGGACGCGGCAATCCTGATCGCTCTGGCGGTAGCGGATCTTGGCGGCGGCGTTGACTGGCAGGGCAGGGGGGGACACGAGCCAGTTCACGTTGTTGACCGCAAGCCAGGATCCCTCCAGGTCGCCGGGAGCCTGCGTCACCACCAGTTCGTTGGCCGCCAGGTCTTTGTCCAGCACGAACCAGGGGGCCTCGCGTCTTCCGGGCCGGCCGCCAATGCCGAGCCCTTGGCGTTGGCCGATGGTGTAGTAGGCGAGGCCGCGGTGTTCGCCGAGGCCAACCCCTTCCCGATCCCGGATGCGGCCGGGTTCCGTGGCGATGTAGCGGGAGAGGAAATCGGCAAAGCGTCGTTCGCCGATGAAACAGATGCCCGTGCTGTCTTTTTTTCGATGATTCACGAAACCCGCGGCGCGGGCGATCTCCCGCACCTCGGACTTTTCCATGGCGCCGAGAGGAAACAGGCAGCGCGAAAGTTTCTCCGGCGGCACAGCCTGGAGGAAATAGGTCTGATCCTTGTTTTCGTCGATGCCTTTCTTCAGAAGTACTTGGCCGTTCTGATCGAAGTCTGTCCGGGCATAGTGACCGGTGGCGATGAGGTCCGCGCCGAGGGTCGCGGCATAGTCCACGAACTGCTTGAACTTGATTTCCCGATTGCAGAGCACATCCGGGTTCGGTGTGCGTCCGGCGGCATACTCGTCGAGGAAGTTCTGAAAGACGTTGTCCCAGTATTCCGCGGCGAAGTTTGCCGTATGGAGCTCGATGCCGAGGCGGTGACAGACCTGGTCCGCATCAAGGAGATCGGCGGCCGCCGTGCAGTACTCGGTGCCGTCGTCTTCGTCCCAGTTCTTCATGAACAGGCCAAGCACCCGATAGCCCTGTTCCTTGAGGCGCAGCGCGGCCACGGAGGAATCAACACCGCCGGACATGCCGACCACGACGGTGGTTTCCTCCGGCGGTTTTGCAGCGGGATGCTCAGCGGGGATGCTCATGACGCTATTTTACATCGGTTTCGGGGCGGTGCCCTTTCCTGGCGTCGCGCGGCTGGCCTTCCTGTGAGCCCACGCCGATAATCCATCGCCTGGAGGCCCTGACAGCTTCATTGCCGGTCTGGGCGCTCGCTGCCACAGAACTGCTGGCCATGGACAGGCGAGACGGCCAGACAGATCAGACAGATCAGATAAGTGGAACAGAACATGGGCGATGCGGAAGGCGGTGGACCGCTCAGTCATCTGAATGAGAAAGGCGAGGCCAATATGGTCGACGTCTCGGCGAAAGCGGCGACCCGGCGGGTGGCCGTAGCAACGGCCGCCGTGCGCATGAGACCGGAGACGTTGCGCGAGATCGTCGAGGACGGTGTGCCGAAAGGCGATGTGTTCGCCGTGGCCCGGGTCGCCGGGATCCAGGCAGCGAAGCGCTGCGCAGAGCTGATCCCGCTGTGTCATCCGCTGGCTCTATCGAAGGTTCAGGTCGATTTTCACACGCCGGACGAGTCGCACCTCGCGATCCGTGCCGCTGTGACGGTCACCGGCAAGACCGGGGTGGAGATGGAAGCACTCACCGCGGCCAGCGTAACGGCGCTGACGGTCTACGACATGTGCAAAGCCATGGATAAGGCCATGGTCATTGAAGCGGTGCAACTCGAAGAGAAAACCGGTGGCAAATCCGGCGACTGGCGGCGGGAGGCATCTTGAGCGTTCGCGTCCTGTTCTTCGCCTCGCTGCGAGATGAGGTCGGCGTTGGTGAACTCGAGGTGTCGCTGGAGATGACGACGGCGATCGGAGAATTCATCGATCGCCTCGGCGAGCACCTGCCCGCAGCGGCATTGGAAGCGCTCCGGGCAGAGAACGTGCGCGTTGCCGTGAACCAGGACCTCATCAGTGGCGATCTGCTCATCAAACCGGGTGACGAGGTCGCCTTCCTGCCACCGGTGACCGGGGGCTAGGCGCAGTGAACCAATCATTGGCCATGACGGTTCGGGTGAGCGAGGCTGATTTCGATGTCGGGGCGGAGCTCGAAGCGCTCTACGCCAGGGCCGGGGGCGCCATTGGCGCCGTTGCCACTTTTGTTGGTCTCGTCCGCGATCGCCACGACGGCGAGGCGGTCGAAACCCTGCATCTCGAACACTACCCGGGCATGACCGAACGCAGTATCGAAAAAATCATCCGCGAGGCCGGTGAGCGCTGGCCGCTTGTCGACGTGCTGGTCGTGCATCGGGTCGGACCGCTCGCCGCGAGCGCCCAGATCGTTTACGTGCAGGTGGCGTCGAGCCATCGCGACGCGGCCTTCGCCGGCGCCGAGTTCATCATGGACTACCTGAAAACGGACGCCGTTTTCTGGAAGCGGGAGGCGAAAGCCGACTCCGATCGCTGGGTGGAGTCAACGGACGCGGATCGCGCCCGGCGCGAAGCCTGGGCGGATCGGGACTGAAAGGCGCCGAAGGCGCCGCTCAGGGCACCCCCGGAGACATCAACCCGAATGGCCGGCTTTGTAGCCGATGCCGGCATCGGAGGCATGTTGTGGCGGCGCCGTGTCTTCCACGGTGACGCTTACCACCTCGGATGTGCCGTTGGCTTCGAGTTCGATGGGCTCCCCGTCGAGTTGCCCGGTCGCCTGAATGTTGGTGGCCTGCAGACCCTTCGGCCCCTCGATGATCTCGAACTCGACCGGTTGCCCGGCCTTCAAGGTTTTGTAGCCATCCATCTGGATGGACGAATAGTGCGCAAACAGATCGGCACCACCGCCCTCCGGAAGAATGAACCCATACCCCTTGGCATTGTTAAACCACTTAACCGTACCTATCGCCATGGCAAACCGCCCTCCTCAGCAGTACGAACTAGCCAGGCTTCGCAGTATCGAACACGACCTTGTTTCGCGCCGGTGTCGTCACTTTCGTGGTGTACCTGGCGAAACGACGACGGACGTTCAGGTCCATCGGATGCACTTCTGCCTCCTGCTCATTGGTTTTTCGAGCAGGGTCCCCAGCAGAACTGTTGATTGGTCGTGAATCTGATTGTCGCTCGCACCGCACGCTTGTCAGCGCTCAGTTGCTGCGAAAATTCCCCGGTACTGCCCCCTTCCTGCGGACTTTCTTATCATTTCGCCAGTGAGTCAAGGTTGAATTGCCCGGCCCCTGAGCCCTACATTGAAGGCGTGGCGTGGCTAAAAGCGCGACTTGCCAAAGATCCGAGCGAAATCACCTGGCCGGTGCTTTCACGGCAAACCGACGCACGCTGTATGACCCTCGATGCTCAGTATTCCTGCGCTTCCGAGCGTAGCCAGGGGATGGCAGCGCACGAGGCGCACAAAGCACTGAATGCGTGGCCGCGAACGGGCAAAGGAAAGTCCGGGTCACGAGCAGGGTTGAAAGCGGCGCCAATGGCCCCAGATAGGGATAGTGGTCGGTTATCATTGAGACATGACGAGCAGTAGCGACCAGGATCTTTACATCAGCCTGTCGGACGACGACCAGGACGCCGACCGCGAAGGCGGTCTCGCCACAGTTACGGCCAAGCCGAAGCTCAAGCGGCCGCCCATGTATAAGGTGCTGCTTCTGAACGACGACTACACGCCCATGGAATTCGTCGTTCATGTGTTGGAGATCTTCTTCGCGATGGATCGCGAAAAGGCCACGCAGATCATGTTAACGGTTCACACGCAGGGCGCAGCCGTCGTTGGCATATTCCCGAGGGATATCGCGGAAACCAAGTCGGAGCAGGTGAACCAGTACGCGCAGGAGAATCAACACCCGTTGATCTCGACCGTGGAGATGACGGACTGAGAGACCCTGAACCCCCCAGAAACAATCCGCCCGGCGAATGAAATGCAGCGGCGAACCAGAGCAAGGAAGTGAATAGACGACATGCTGAGTAAAGACCTCGAAGTCACTCTGAACGAAGCCTTCCGTACCGCGAAGAGCAAACGCCACGAATTCATGACGGTGGAGCACCTGCTGCTTTCGCTGCTCGACAACTCCGTCGCACTCGATGTGCTGGAGAAGGTAGGCGCCGACGTAGAGCGCCTGCGTAAAGATCTCGATGAACACATCGATGCCACCACCCCTCTGATCCCCGCAGGCGACAGCGACCGGGAAACTCAGCCGACCCTCGGCTTCCAGCGGGTTCTGCAGCGGGCCGTTTTCCACGTGCAGTCCTCAGGCCGCAAGGAAGTTACCGGCGGCAACGTGCTCGTGGCCATCTTCAGCGAGCAGGAATCGCAGGCCGTCTATTTTCTGAAGCAGCAGAACATCGCCCGCATCGACGTGGTGAACTACATTGCCCACGGCATCTCTAAAGTCCCCGGCAGTGAAGGGGATCCGGAAAGCTCCGGCGCGGAAGGCGACGAAGAGCTTGGCGGGGAAGGGCAGCAGCAGAGTGCTCTCGAGTCCTTCGCTGCCAACCTGAACGACCAAGCCCGGGCCGGCCGCATCGACCCGCTCGTCGGCCGCGATCAGGAACTGGAGCGCGTCATCCAGGTGCTCTGCCGGCGCAGGAAGAACAATCCGCTCCTCGTTGGTGAGTCGGGCGTCGGCAAGACGGCCATCGCCGAAGGCCTCGCGAAGCGCATCGTCGACGGCGAGGTCCCCGAGGTAGTGTGTGACAGCACGATTTATGCCCTCGACATGGGTGCGCTGCTGGCTGGTACGAAGTATCGCGGCGATTTCGAGAAGCGCTTCAAGATGGTGCTCGCAGAGCTGAAGAAAGACGAGGGTGCCATTCTCTTCATCGACGAAGTGCATACGATCATCGGTGCAGGTGCCGCCTCCGGCGGCGTCATGGACGCCTCGAACCTACTGAAGCCGCTGCTCACTTCCGGTGAGATCCGCTGCATGGGCTCGACAACTTACAACGAATACCGTGGCATCTTTGATAAGGACCGGGCCCTTTCCCGGCGCTTCCAGAAGATCGACGTCACGGAGCCCGACGTCAACGACACCTATCAGATCCTTAAAGGTCTGAAGTCGCGCTTCGAGGATCACTACTCCTTGCGCTACACCGATAAGGCGCTCAGAGCGGCGGCAGAACTGGCCGATCGCTACATCACCGATCGCTTCCAACCGGATAAGGCCATCGACGTGATTGATGAGGCCGGTGCAGCGCAGCAGCTGGTGGCACCGAGCCGCCGGAAGAAGAGCATCGGTGCGTCCGACGTGGAGCAGGTGGTCGCCAAGATCGCGCGGATTCCGTCGAATCAGGTCACGACTTCCGACAAGGAAGCCCTGAAGGATCTCGATCAGAAGCTGAAGATGGTGGTCTTCGGTCAGGACGAGGCCATCGACATGCTGGCGAGCGCCATCAAGCTCTCCCGGGCCGGCCTCAAGTCTGGTGAGAAGCCGATTGGCTCCTTCCTCTTTGCTGGCCCCACCGGGGTGGGTAAAACCGAGGTTTCCCGTCAGCTGGCCAACATCATGGGCGTGGAGCTCCTGCGCTATGACATGTCCGAATACATGGAGCGGCACACGGTATCGCGACTCATTGGCGCGCCGCCCGGATACGTCGGCTTCGACCAGGGTGGACTGCTGACGGAAGCGGTGACCAAACATCCGCACAGCGTTGTGCTGCTCGATGAGATCGAGAAAGCGCACCCGGAAGTCTTCAACCTGCTGCTGCAGGTGATGGATCACGGCACCCTGACAGACAACAACGGCCGCAAAGCCGACTTCCGCAACGTCGTGCTGATCATGACCACCAACGCCGGAGCCCAGGAGATCAGTCGTTCGAGCATCGGCTTTGCTGAGCAGGATCACACCTCGGACGGCATGGAAGCGATCAAGAAAATGTTCACGCCGGAGTTCCGCAACCGTCTCGATGCCACGGTGCAGTTTCACTCACTCGGTACGGACGTCATCAAGACTGTGGTCGACAAGTTCCTCACGGAACTGCAGGCGCAGCTCGACGACAAGAAGGTCATGCTCGACGTGGACGAGGAAGCCCGCGAATGGCTGGCTCGGGAAGGCTACGACGAAAAGATGGGCGCTCGGCCCATGCAGCGACTGATCCAGGAGAAGATCAAGCGCCAACTGGCGGAAGACGTCCTCTTCGGCAACCTCGCCAAAAACGGCGGGACCGTGCACGTGACCGTCGAGAACGGCGAGTTGAAGGTGAGCACGGAGTCGGCGGAGGACGCCAAGAAGGAAGAGCCGGTCGTTTAGGGTTTTCCTGCGCTCACTGAACGAGGGCGTGCGTCAGGCACGTCCGTCAGAGTCCGGGTGTCAGAGCATTCGTTCTCGGAGCCGTGCCGCAAAAGGAGCGGCACGAGGGAGCAAGCGCTGAGCGTGCTTACTTGCGGAAGGTGATCCGGCCCTTCGACAGGTCGTAAGGCGTCAGTTCTACTTTGACCTTGTCGCCGGTCAGGATGCGAATGTAGTTTTTGCGCATCTTGCCGGAGATGTGCGCGGTCACGACGTGACCGTTGTCCAGTTCCACCCGAAACATGGTGTTGGGCAGGGTGTCGATCACCGTGCCTTCCATCTCAATCTGCTCTTCTTTGGCCATGGGCTCCCGTGGGGCATTCAAAAGCGAGCGCATTCTGCCCGATGGTCGGGCTAAGTGCAAAGCGTGCGGACGCGGTGCGCCGGTGGGAAAAGCCCGTCTTTGCTGGCTTTGCGCTGACTCCTGCCGAGAGGCGGTGGGTCTTCAGCGGAGCTGTGTCCAGCGACCTTCGAGGAGCAGCTCAACGGGTCGGAAGTCGACCTTGTAGCGCATTTTACGGCAGTCGCGGATCCAGTAGCCGAGGTACAGATAGGGGAGCCCCGCGCGCTCGCAGAACTCCAGCTGCTTGAGGATGGACCAGGTGCCGAGACTGCGCTCCGCATAGTCGGGGTCGAAGAACGTGTAGATCGCCGACAGGCCCTCCGGCTGCTGGTCGCAGACCGCAACGGAGAGCAGTTCGCCGTCGAGATAGGCGCAGAGGAAGACGCTGTTCGACCACTGTGACAGAAGAAAGGAGCGGAACTGATCGGTGGTGGGCGGGTACATGTCCCCATCGGCGTGGCGGCCGCGGACGTAGCGGCTGTAGAGCTCGTAATAACGCCGGTTGAACATGGCAGGCTCGACGGCCAGTTCCAGATCCTCGTTCCGTTTCAGCACCCGCCGCTGCGTGCGCCGCGGCTCGAAGCCGGCGACCGGGATTCGAGTCGGAATGCAGGCCTGGCAGTCCTGGCAGTGGGGCCGATAGAGGTGCCCGCCGCTGCGCCGGAAGCCGTGTTCCGTGAGTCCCTGATAGAGGCCCGGATGAATGGTGTCCCGGGGGTCGAGAAACAGGGTCTGCGCCTGGCGTCCCGGCAGGTAGCTGCAGGGATGGCTGGGGGTCAGATAGAACTGACGCTTACCGATCTCGTCTTTCATCGCAGGCGCCGTTGCCCCTGGCCTGCCTCGCCAGCACCGGCCTGGGGCCGCCAGCTCTCTCTAGGCCACTCGCTCAGGGTCCAGCGCCCGTCGCGCGTCGACTGATGCGCGTTGCGCTCCACCAGCTCGATGAAGGCCTCTCGCGGCATATCCACGGCGCCCATGCGCGTCAGGTGTGGGTTGGCAATCTGGCAGTCGATGAGCCAGAAGTCCCAGGCGTCGAGCTGCTTCGCGAGATGACAGAGTGCGATCTTCGAGGCGTCCGCTTCGCGGCTGAACATCGATTCGCCGAAAAACATGCGCCCCAGTGAGACGCCGTAGAGTCCGCCGACCAGGTGATAGGTGCCGTTTTCGTCCGGGAGCCAGCTTTCGATGGAGTGTGCAAGACCGAGCGTGTGCAGCTCCAGATAGGCCGTGATCATCCCGTCGGTGATCCAGGTGCCCGGGGCTTCCCCGGCCTGGCTGCGCCGTTCGGCCGCACAGCCGCGGATTACCGCCTCAAAAGCGCGATCGGCCGTGACCCGGAAGCCGCCGTTGCGGAGGCGCTTGGCCAGAGAGCGGGTGATACGAACCCGATCCGGGAGGAGCACGGCGCGAGGATCGGGACACCACCAGAGGATGGGGCTCGAATCGCTGTCGAACCACGGAAAAATACCGCGCCGGTAGGCGGCCGTGAGCCATTCCGTATTCAGCGCGCCGCCAACCGCGAGCAGGCCGTTCGGATCAGCCAGGGCCCGTTCGACGGGTGGAAAGGTCGGCGTCTGGCGCGAGAGCAGGTTCATGACGAACGTCAGGCGCCGTTCAGCTAGGCACCGGCACCATAGCGGATCAGTAACTCGCGAAAAGGTTCGCCATGACGGTGTTCGGCGATGGTTTCCAGCAGGGTTTCACCCGCGTTGCTGCGGGCGTTGAGATCCCTGTTGAGGGCCGTGAACTTCTCCAGGAAGCGTTCGAAATCGCCCGGACGCATGCTTCGATAGGCGTAGAGCAGGCAGCTGTAGTCCCGGCTCTCCTCGTCCCCCATGGGCGTCTTGTCAAGGAAGCTCTCGATCCGTTCGTCATCCCAGACTTCGTCGATGACTTTCTGTTTGTCGGGTCGCATTCAGGCGTTTCTCTCAGTGGCGGCCGCATCGGCGGGCGGATGATAGCGCGCGGGCCTGGATTCCGCACGTCGCCGCAGTACAGGCGATAGGTTAGCAACGGTGCCTAACAGATTGAAAAGCGTAGCAATTTGTGACCCCGATCACGATTGGTTACACTCCCGGCGGACCCCAGTGGAGAACCCCATGTCTTCGCCCGCTTCCGTACCCGTTCGCGAGATCGGCCTCGTTGGTCTGGCTGCCGCCGCGCTCTACACGCTGCTGGCCATCGTCTCCTATTCACCGATGGATCCAGCCTTTACCTACAGCGGTAACGGTTCAGACGTGGAAAACCTCGTCGGGCGGAGTGGGGCAATGTTTGCAGACATCGCCCTCTATCTCTTCGGGGTGGTGGCCTACGCGCTACCGGCGGTGCTGATCATCATGGGCGTACGCCTCGTACGCGGCGCCCTGGAGCCGATTTCCTGGGTTCTGGTCAGCATTCGCGCCATGGGCTGGATCGGCCTCATCGTCTCTGCCTGCGTCCTTGCGGAAGTGCATTTCAAGGGCCTGGCCGATCTCCCCGCTGGCGTCGGGGGTGTGCTCGGAGAGTGGCTCGTGCGGGTGGGTGAGCCGGTTTTCGGCTGGGTCGGGCTGACGCTGCTCTGTCTGGCCGCTGGACTCATTGGTGCCCAGGCAGCCGCCGGCTTCAGCTGGCTGGCCGTTGCGGAACGAACCGGCCGTTGGCTCCACGGACTGAGCCGGGCCTGTATCGGTTTCGTCGATCGCCAGGCCGATCGGCTTAAAGCCCGGCGCAGTGCCAGGGCGCTGACTCGGAGCAACGTCGAGACGCGGAAGTCGCGCAAAAAGTCTGACAGGAAAGTTGCCGAGCGGGCTCAACCGAAGATTGCCGCCGTGCCGGAGAAACCCAAAGCCAAAGCCCGCACGCAGAAGCGCTTCGATTTCAAAACCTCCGATGAACTTCCGGATCTGGAACTGCTTGACGAGAAGAGTGCGGACGACGAAGTGGGCTATTCGGAGGAATCGCTCTCCGCCATGTCGCGGCTGCTGGAGCTCAAGCTTGCGGATTTCGGCATCGAGGCCCAGGTCGAATCGGTGCTGCCGGGCCCGGTCGTGACCCGCTTCGAGATTCAGCCCGCCGCGGGTGTGAAGGTTCAGCGCATCAGCGCGCTGGCGAAAGACCTGGCTCGATCCCTGGCGGTAATCAGCGTGCGGATCGTGGAGGTGATTCCGGGCCGTTCCGTGGTGGGTATCGAGATTCCTAACGAAAACCGCGAGGTGGTGCGTCTCAAAGAAATCCTCGCCGATCCCACCTTCCAGGAGGCGAAATCACCGCTTACGCTGGCCCTCGGTAAAGACATCATGGGCGAGCCGCAGGTGGCGGACATCGCCCGCATGCCGCACCTGCTTGTTGCCGGCACCACGGGGTCCGGTAAGTCCGTGGGCGTGAACGCCATGCTGCTGTCGATCCTCTGCAAGGCGACGCCGGAAGAGGTGCGCCTCATACTCGTGGATCCGAAGATGCTCGAGCTTTCCGTCTACGAGGGCATTCCCCACCTCCTTGCGCCGGTGGTGACGGACATGAAAGAAGCGGCCCATGCCCTCAACTGGTGTGTCGGGGAGATGGAGCGGCGCTACAAGCTCATGGCATCCCTCGGGGTGCGTAATCTGGCGGGTTACAACCGCCAGGTCACAGAGGCCGCCAAGAACGGCGGCATCCCGGATCCGCTCTGGAACGAAGAGCTCGACGGTGAAGCGCCCCTGCTCGAGAAACTGCCGGTGATCGTGGTCGTTATCGACGAGTTTGCCGACATGATGATGATCGTCGGCAAGAAGGTGGAACAGCTGATCGCGCGGATCGCGCAAAAGGCCCGCGCGGCCGGTATTCACCTGGTGCTTGCCACGCAGCGACCCTCAGTGGATGTGATCACCGGGCTCATCAAGGCGAACATTCCGACCCGGATCAGTTTCCAGGTGTCCTCGAAGGTCGATTCCCGGACGATTCTCGATCAGGGCGGCGCCGAACAGCTTCTCGGGCACGGCGACATGCTCTACCTGCCTCCGGGCTCAGGCGTTCCGACGCGGGTCCACGGTGCCTTTGTTTCCGACGACGAGGTGCATCGAGTGGTGGAGGACTGGAAACAGCGGGCGGAGCCCAACTACCGCGAGGACGTGCTCACCGGCGGTGAGGATGAGCCCTTCGTGCCCATCGAATCCGGGGACGGCTCCGAAGAGAGCGACCCACTCTACGACGAGGCTGTGGAATACGTGCTGGACTCCCGGCGGGCATCCATCTCGTCCGTGCAACGGAAACTGCGCATCGGCTACAACCGGGCCGCGCGTCTCATCGAGACCATGGAAGCGGCCGGGGTGGTCAGCGAAATGGGCAGTAATGGCAGTCGTGAAGTTCTGGTACCGAAGCGGGATTGAGGCTGCGGCCTGCCGCTGCGGTCTGAGCTTCCGACAATCGTACGGCGCGGCTGTCCTGTTAGCGCTCCTGAGCCTTGCGGGATCTGCTTCTGCTATAGCCGCTGAAGTTACTCCAGGGAACGCCGCTGCAACGGATTCTGGAATCGCGGTTGAAACTGATCCTGGAATCGCGACTGAAATCGATCCCGGAAGTGCTGCTGATGTCGATCCCGGCAGTCATCCCGAAAGTGATCCTGGAGCGACTTCCTACGGCGAATTCGGACGAGCGGCCACTTTCGATGCCGGGGGTGTGGATTCGACAGCCTCCGATGCAGACCAACTCGCGGCGCGGCTGGCCGGGCTCAACGACTTTGCCGCCTCTTTCGATCAGGCGATTGCCGGCACACGGGGCCAGATCCTCGAGCAGTCCACGGGTTACGTGCTGCTTTCGCGCCCGAACTTCAAATGGGTCGTTGATGCCCCGTATCCTCAGGTCATCGTTACGGAAGGGGATCGGCTCAAGGTTTATGACCCGGACCTCGAGCAACTGACGATTCGTCCCCTGGCGGAGGCGCTCTCGGACACACCGATCTCACTCCTGACCCGGGACGAGATTGATCTCGATGCCTCCTTTCTCGTCGTCGCGCTTCCGGGACAACCCGGCGATGAGCCAGAGACACAGAGTTTCATTGTGTCCCCGCGCGGAGCCGACAGTCTCTTCGCAGAGATCGAACTGCGTTTTACGGCGGCGGGCCTGGCGAGCCTGGGCATCGTCGATCACCTGGGCCAGTACACCGAGATCCGCTTCCGGGCAGAACCGGACCGGGTGATACAATCGAGCGACTTTCAGCTCACGGTGCCCCCGGAGACCGATGTCATCGGCGGATGATGCCCAGGAAAACACAGCGCCTCTGGCCGACCGGCTGCGTCCCAAAACCCTCGAGGGCTTTGTAGGGCAGCGGCATCTCCTCGCCCCGGGCAAACCTCTGGCGCGCGCGGCAGACGAAGGCCGTCTCCATTCCATGATTCTCTGGGGCCCTCCGGGAACCGGGAAAACGACCCTGGCGCGGCTGCTGGCCTCCGCCTCGGACGCCCGCTGGATCAGTCTTTCAGCGGTGCTCGCAGGCGTTAAAGACGTACGAGCGGCCGTGGCGGAAGCCGAGGCCGTGCAGTCCCTCGGCGAGCATACGGTGCTCTTCGTTGACGAGGTCCATCGCTTCAACAAAGCCCAGCAGGACGCCTTTCTGCCGCACGTAGAGAAAGGGACGGTCACCTTCATCGGCGCGACGACTGAGAATCCTTCCTTCGAAGTGAACGCGGCGTTGCTCTCGAGGGCGCGGGTTTACGTGCTCAAGTCCCTGACCGAAGACGATCTGGCATCACTCGTGGATCGTGCCTGTGCCACAGAGCTTTCCGTGGCGATCGAGGCTGAAGCCAGGGCATTGCTCAGCGACCTGGCAGACGGCGACGCGCGGCGTTGCCTGAATCTCCTCGAAGTCGCCGCCCAGCTGGCAGAGGATGGTGTCATTACCGAGCTCGCCGTGAGTGAGGCCGCCGGGAGCCGCTATCGGCGCTTCGACAAGGGTGGGGATGCCTTCTACGACCAGATCTCGGCTCTGCACAAGGCCGTTCGTGGCAGCGCCCCGGATCCGGCCCTCTACTGGCTTTGCCGCATGCTCGATGGGGGCTGTGATCCGCTCTATATCGCAAGGCGCGTCGTGCGGATGGCCAGTGAAGACATCGGCAACGCGGATCCGCGCGGCCTGCAGCTGGCGCTGTCGGCCTGGGAAGCCTATGAGCGGCTCGGATCGCCGGAGGGAGAATTGGCGCTCGCGCAGGCCGTTCTGTATCTCGCGAGCGTGCCTAAAAGCAATGCCGCCTACAAAGCTTTCGGGGCAGCCATGGCTCACGTCCGGGAGACCGGCTCCCATCCCGTGCCCATGCACCTTCGGAACGCCCCGACCCGCCTCATGAGGGATCTGGGTCATGGCGAGGGCTATCGCTATGCCCATGACGAGGCCGGAGCCTATGCGGCCGGAGAGGACTACTGGCCCGAGGAACTCGAGGCTGCGAGCTACTATGAACCGGCCGGTCAGGGACTTGAGGTCAAGATCAGGGATCGTCTGGCCAGGCTGCGATCCATGGATGAGGAGGCGGTAGCCGAGCAACGCGCACGGACGCGGGAACAGAAATCCGTTGCTGAGCCCAAGTCGAGATGAGGTACGTTCTCGAGAACCGGGACGATGGATCGCGGGCAGGGACGTCTCGTTTCTCGCAGGGCGTCGCGATACGCATTTCATTCGGTGACAGGCGGCGAGACAATGCTTGAGTCCCTGGTCGCCGTCGCCCTCGGCGGCGCGCTTGGTGCCGTCGGCCGCTTCCTGGTCTCTACGGTCTTTTTCGTTCCCGGAGAGTTTCCCTGGCCGACCTTAGCCATTAACATCGCCGGCTCGCTGGGAATCGGGTTGCTCTGGGGCCTTTATGGCCAGCATGCCTGGTTCGAGTCCTGGGGCCGCTACCTCCTGGTGGTCGGTTTCCTCGGCGGCTTCACCACGTTTTCTGCGTTCTCTCTGGAAACCGTCGGCCTCTTCGAAGGCGGGCGCCTCGGAGCAGCAGCCGGATACGTGGGGGCCAGCGTGATTGGATGTGTGCTGGCCGCCTGGCTAGGTCAGCGCCTGACGACAGGCTGAATGCCCCTGCCGGGGACGGGAACGACTCATGTTGGACAGCAAGCTGCTCAGAACCGATCCAAAAGCGGTTCAGGACCGGCTCAAGGTCAAAGGCTACGACTTCGACGTCGCGCGCTACGAAGCGCTCGAGGCGGAACGTCGCGTCCTGCAGACCGAGACGGAAAGCCTCCAAGCCGAGCGGAACGCCAAGTCCAAGTCCATTGGTAAGGCCAAGGCGGCAGGGGAAGACATCGAGCCGCTGAAGAAAGAGGTTGGCGATCTCGGCGGCCGTCTCGATCTTGCGAAGCAGCGCTTCGCGGAAAACCAGGCGGACATGCAGAGTTTTCTGGAAGGGGTGCCGAATCTGCCCGACGCTTCCGTGCCGGAAGGTGCTGACGAGTCGGCCAACGTCGAAGTCGACCGCTGGGGGCAGATTCCGGAGTTCAACTTCGAGCCGAAGGATCATGTGGATCTGACCGGTGGCGGCGCTCTCGACTTCGAAGCCGCGGCGAAGGTGAGCGGCAGCCGCTTCGTGATCATGCGTGGCCAGGTCGTGCGTCTGCACCGGGCGCTGACCCAGTTCATGATCGATACCCATGTGGCCGACCACGGCTACGAAGAGGTATACGTCCCCTATATCGTCAACGCCGACTCGCTCTTCGGTACCGGCCAGCTGCCGAAGTTCGCGGAAGATCAGTTTCACATCGACAGCGACTCCGACTTTTATCTGGCGCCGACGGCGGAAGTCCCCGTTACGAACATCTACCGCGACGAGATCATCGAAGCGGAACGGCTGCCTCTGAAGCACGTGTGTCACACGCCCTGCTTCCGGAGTGAGGCAGGCAGCTACGGGCGCGATACGCGAGGCATGATTCGCCAGCATCAGTTCGAGAAGGTTGAGCTCGTGCACATCGTCCGCCCGGAGGACTCCTGGGCAGCCCTCGAGGAGCTGACCGAGAACGCCCGGACGATCCTTAAGAAGCTGGAGCTGCCGTTCCGTACGGTGGTGCTCTGCGGCGGGGATCTCGGCTTTTCGGCCGCGAAAACCTACGACCTAGAGGTCTGGCTGCAGGGACAGAATCAGTACCGGGAGATTTCCTCCTGCTCGAACATGCTCGACTTCCAGGCGCGCCGCATGCAGGCGCGCTGGCGCAATCCCGAGACCGGCAAACCCGAGCTCGTGCACACCCTGAATGGTTCCGGCCTTGCCGTGGGTCGCACACTGGTGGCCGTGCTCGAGAACTATCAGGACGGGGACGGCAATGTCCATGTGCCGGACGTGCTCAAGCCTTACATGGGCGGCCTGGAGACGATCGAGCTCGCCTGAGCTCTGAGCCACGGCCTGCCATGGACTATCTGCCGCTCTTTCACGACCTGAAGCAGCAGCCGGTGCTGGTTGTGGGTGGTGGCGAGATTGCCGCACGGAAAATCGCGCTGCTGTGCCGGGCTCAGGCGGCGGTACAGATCGTCTCACCGGAGGTTGGTCCGCAGACTGAGGAACTGATCGAGGAGTTCGAGCTCGAGCTCATTCAGCGAGGCTATGACGCTCAGGACATCGAGGGCGTGGCGCTCGTCGTCAGTGCGACTGACGATC
The DNA here is from genome assembly GCA_965230005.1 of Pseudomonadales bacterium. Taxonomy (GTDB): domain Bacteria; phylum Pseudomonadota; class Gammaproteobacteria; order Pseudomonadales; family Azotimanducaceae; genus SZUA-309. The sequence continues at coordinate 971,868 of OZ245934.1, read as the reverse complement.
TGGCCGTCAACACTCAGGTATTCGAAGATTGTATTGCGGCCGGCAAGCTCATCAACAGCGTCGACCGACCCTCGCTCTCCAACGTGATTTTTCCGGCGCTCGTCGACCGGTCACCGGTGCTTGTTGCGATTTCGACGGGCGGTTCTTCACCAACGCTGGCACGGGTGGTCCGCGGTTGGCTCGAAGCCCGCCTGCCCGCACGTCTTGGTGCACTTGCCGAGTTTGTGCGTGACCGACGGGACGCTGTGAAGGCAAGGTTCACGACCATTCCGGAGCGACAACAGCTCTGGGAGCAGGTGGTGAGCGGATCTGCGGCTGAAGCGGTGTATCAGGGCAACCTGGAGGCGGCAGAGTCGGCGTTTCAGTCGGCCCTGGAAGGTGGAGAGCAGGGCGGTCGGGTAGCCATTGTCGGCGCTGGTCCCGGCGATCCAGAGCTCTTGACGCTGAAGGCGCTGCGCTTACTTCAGGGCGCCGATGTGGTGCTCTACGACAACCTGGTCAATCGGCAGATCCTCGACTACGCCAGGCGCGATGCGGAACTGACCTATGTCGGCAAGAAGTGGCGAGCGCCGAGCACCCGCCAGGAAGCGATCAACGAACTCCTGATCGAGAAAGCCCGGGAAGGCAACGCCGTCGTGCGGCTGAAAGGTGGGGACCCGTTCATCTTCGGGCGCGGGGGCGAAGAGGTTGAGGTACTCGTCGAAGCCGGCGTAGACGTGATTGCCGTGCCTGGGATCACAGCGGCAACGGGCTCAGCAAGCTACGCGGGAATACCGCTCACCTATCGTGAAGTTTCTCAGTCGGTGCGGTTCGTCACCGGCCATCGGGCGCAGAACCGGATCAATCTCGACTGGCCGGAGCTGGCGAAGCCGGGGCAAACGGTTGTGCTCTATATGGGATTGCCTGGCCTGGAAGAGATTCTGAGTGGGCTGATCGAGCATGGTCGAGGAGCAGATACGCCGGTGGCGCTGGTTGAGAAAGCGACTTTGCCGGAACAACGGGTGATTGTGGGGACGCTCGAGGATTTGGCGGAAAAGGTGAGGGCAGCCGATGTTAAGGGGCCGACGACGATCATCGTCGGGGAGTCGGTGGCTTATCGTTCCAGCGCTGCTGCGTTATGACTAAGGCGCGTGTCAAGCGCTCTCTAATGCTTGTGTGCGGGCAGCTAGATCTCGGTCAGTGCCAGGTAACGACTGGTTCGCACCGAGCGACCAGTTCAACGAAGCCTGCGTAGTCTGTCAGCTGTACGAGCTCAGACACTGGCTGACTTAAATAGGTCGCGACGTCTTCCTTCAGGGCCCAGACCTTGCGTGGAGGGTCTGCGCTGGCGCCCAGGACCGCATCGTCCAGCAGTATTATCTCATCCCTGGTGTCGGCGACTTCGAGGCAATCTGCAAGTGCCTGGCGTTTGCTAACAATGTGTAGCGTCGCCATCAGTCGTTGATGACGATGTCTGCCGAGGCAATCAGCCACCGTTGGGTGTCGAGGCCAACGAACTCTACGCCATCGAATGGCAATCCGGTCTGACCGGCCCCGCCAGCTTCATCGACGAAGATGTCGTCGACCCCGAATCCTTGGAGCATCGTTACTGGGTGATGTTCTTCAGAGTCATCGTCATTGACCACGCTCTGAGCAAGCACAGCCGCACCTGCACTGCGAAAAAGCACGCTGACCTTGGCATCAAACGCGGCCGCCACGAGAGCCAGTTCGATTGCTTCCTGGCTGACTGAGACATCGCTTTGGCTGAGCACGCAAAGCACGGATTTCGAGGCATCCATCAGCTGAAAGTCACCACCCGATCCGATTCCAGCATAGCCCCGGCGAGCTGCCCAAGACCCATCACCTCAAACGTGTCGTCGAGCTGCTTTCCCTCCTCGGGTTCACCGACAGCAGTTACGAGGCCCCGGCGCTCCGAGGCGCCGATGCAGATCCCGAGTTGCAGGTCCATTCGAGATGCGAGGTCGCGCCATCGCTCGGAATTTGGATTGCCCGCAGCGGTATCTGCAGCGAACACGCCCTGCTGGTAGAAGAAAACGAGCGGGACTTCATGATCAGCGCTCAGGGCTGCTTCGACGAAGTGGTAGGCCTGATCGAGCTCCGGGTTTTGAACGATGACGGTGATTTTCACCAGTGACTCAGCAAACGTGGGATCGATGGATCTAGACGAGCGGTACAAATGGCGGAGGGGGTGGGATTCGAACCCACGGTAGGGATCAACCTACGCTGGTTTTCAAGACCAGTGCTTTCGACCACTCAGCCACCCCTCCGGGAACAGGCGGAATGGTACCTAGATCAGGGGTTCTTCGCAGCCGCAAATGGTCAGTCGACGAATCCCGCTGGGTGGGTGCATTGCCAGCGCCAGCTATCGCCACACATGTCCTGCAGATTGTACTCTGCTGACCAGTTCAACTCCGACCTGGCCTTGTCCGGATCCGCAAATGAGATTGCGGCGTCTCCCGGCCTGCGCTCGACAACTTCGTAAGGTATCTCGCAACCGCTCGCTTCCTCGAAGGCGCTGATCATCTCCAATACCGAGTATCCGCGTCCCGCCCCAAGGTTGTGCACGTGCACGCCGGTCTTCTTTTTCAAAAAGTCGAGCGCTGCCAGATGACCACGCACGAGATCGACCACGTGTATGTAATCTCGGATACCGGTGCCATCAGGAGTTCCGTAGTCGTTTCCGAATACGTTCAGATGAGTTCGTTTGCCAACCGCCACCTGGCTGATGTAGGGCATGAGATTGTTCGGTGTCCCGCGTGGCGTCTCGCCGATCTTGCCAGAAGGATGTGCACCGACCGGGTTGAAATAGCGGAGTAAGGATACACGCCAGGCGGGATCGCTCGCTGCGACATCCTGGAGCACGCCTTCGATATGCAGCTTTGTTCGCCCGTACGGATTGATCGGCTCTGTGGGTTGCCCTTCGTCGATCGGCATCTCTTCGGGGATGCCGTATACCGTCGCGGACGAACTGAAGACCAACGTGCGAACGCCCCTTGATTGCATGACCTCCAGGAGGCGTTGTGTCCCGACGACGTTGTTATCGTAGTAGGAGAGCGGGTTGCTGACCGACTCCCCGACGGCTTTCAGCCCAGCGAAGTGGAGTACGGCCTCGAATTCGTGTGCGGCGAAGAGCGTTTCCAGCGCATGTTTGTCTCTGAGATCAGCCTCGTAAGCCTGAAGCGTTCTGCCAGTGATGTTCTGCACAGCCTCGAGTGCCAGCTTCGAACTGTTGCTGTAGTTGTCGACGACGACAACGTCGAAACCAGCTTCCAACAGCTCGACGCACATGTGTGAACCGATGTAGCCAGCGCCGCCTGTGACGAGGATTTTACTCATGTACTTGGACCGTCTACCCTATTTCGATCTCGTATTTGTCCAGCAGGTTATAGAGTGTGGGTCTTGAGACACCCAGTAGTCTTGCCGCTTGCGAGACATTTCCCTCGGCGACTTTGAGCGCCTGTTGTATGGCTTCGCTTTCCGCCGCTGCTCGAACGGTTCTGAGGTTGAGCGCCAGCGTCTCCTGTGCCTCGGGCTCTGCAAGCTCCAGATCAACCGCATGGATCATATTCTTCTCGCAGAGAACGGCGGCGCGTTTGATTCGGTTTTCGAGTTCGCGAATGTTTCCGGGCCAACGGTGATTCTTGAGCGCCGCCTCTGCCTCATCACTCAGCTTCACGTCGCTGCCTGAGGATTGCAGCAGGTGTCGTGCCAGCAGCACGACGTCGTTGCCGCGATCTCGCAGGGGCGGAAGCATCAACGTGATTTCGGCCAGTCTGAAGTAAAGATCTTCGCGGAAATCTCCGCTTGCGACCATGCCTTCGAGGTTTCCATGGGTGGCCGACAGAACTCGAACGTCGGAATCAAGACTCGACGTACCTCCCAGTCGTTCGAAGGTGCGCTCCTGAAGAAAGCGCAGGATTTTCGCCTGAAGGGCGAGAGGCATATCCCCGATTTCGTCGAGGAAAAGGGTGCCGCCATCTGCGGCTTCGATACGTCCGATTTTGCGACTTGAGGCGCCGGTAAAAGCGCCTTTTTCATGGCCAAAGAGTTCGCTTTCCAGCAGCGTTTCCGGGATGGCCGCACAATTGATGGCAACAAATGGGGCGTCGGCGCGACTGCTCAGCCGATGCAGGTTGCGCGCGACTACCTCCTTGCCGGTCCCTGTTTCGCCCAGAATAGCGACGGTAACGTCTGCCGCTGCGATCTTTTCGATCTGTCGGCAAAGACGCTCCATGGTTTCATCTTCGGAAATCAGGCCTTCGAGCATGGCGTTGCCTGGGACCGCTCGCAGCTTCCGGTTGGCTTCCTCCAGCTCCCAGATCTTGAAGGCTCGATCCGCGGCGAAGCGCAAGGTTTCTGAGTCGATGGGTTTCTGGTAGTAGTCGAAGGCGCCTGCAGCGATGGCATCCATCGCCGCCTCCCGTTCTTCACGACCCGTCACCACCACCACTTTCGCTTTTGGCAGGAGCGAACTGATCAGTTCCAGGCAGAGCATGCCCTGGGAAGTGCCGCCAGGGTCCGGGGGTAGTCCAAGGTCCAGAGTGATCACCTGTGGCTCGAACTTCCGTAGCGCTGACTCGACCTCGGAAGCCTTCCCGGCGGTTTCGACCTCCACGTCCTCGAAACACCAGCGCATCTGTTTCTGCAGGCCGGGATCGTCTTCGATGATGAGCAAGCGTCGATCAGTCATGGCTGTGCCGGTAGTTTCAGGGTGAAGATGGAACCGTTTCCAGGCTCGCTTTCGACCAGGACGTCGCCACCCAGTCTCCTAACGTATTCGCGCACCTGATGGGCCCCGATCCCCATGCCGGTAACGCCTTTCGTTGAGCGAAAAGGTTGAAAAAGTTCCTCGCTGATAAACTCTGCCGTCATACCACTGCCGCTGTCTGCTACGCGGACGTCGACCCAAGTGCCATTACGCTCCAGGGTCACGGAAACGTCTCCTGCAGGATCGGTCGCCTCCACAGCATTGCTGATCAGATGTTCCAGGCAATGATCGAGCCTTTCTCGATTCGCTTTGATGCACGCGTCACAGTTTGCCTTCGACAACGCTGGGCGGGGCGCTCTGCTCTTGAACCGGTCGATCACCTCATCGAGCAGCCCAGAGAGCATTACCGTCTCTTGTTGTTCCACTGCACCATCATCTGGGCGATCTATCTGCCGAATGAGTGATGCCATGCGTTGCGTCGCGTTGGCGACGGTGTCGATCATATCGTCGATGAACGCGGGATTGTTGCGATGCCGCTCAACGTTCTCGAGGGTCAGATTCAGCTGGGCGACGGTGGTTTTTACGTCATGGAGCAGGTACGTCGTCATGCGGTTCAACGATTCGAACTGTCGACTCTCGCTGAGGCGTCGATCGAGATTACGGACTGCGAGTACCCCGGCAACCTGGCGAGCGACGAGGCTGACGATGTCACGGTCTTCTTCACTCAAGGCTCGCGGGAAGGGCGAATCCTGGACACTGATGAATCCGGTCAGCTCGCCTTGAACGCGCAGGGGTATCAGATACCGAGTACCGGCGGCGAGCATGCGCTGATTGAGTGACTCCTCCACCTCCGGCGTCCCTGCGGGTTGGACTTTTTGCAGATCGATCAGGTCCTCGTCTTCAGCGAATAGGGTGAGGAGCAACTGCTGCTGCGTCGGGTCGAGCGGCGAGAATGAGGTGTCGTGATGGGTCGCGATGAGACTGAAATGGGAATCGTTAAGCTGCCATAGCGCGCCTCCTCTCGCATCGAAGAACGCCAGGAGGGAGCGAATACCCTGTTGCTCGGCGCTGAAATCGGGGTCCGGCTCCGTGAGGAGGCGGCTCACCCGCTCCCAGTTTTCCCGGTAGTCGTGGGCGGATTCAAAAAGATGGCGTGTGACGAAGTAGCGGCTTCGGGCGCGTACCTGATCGGAGCCGCCGATGGCGAGTACGACGGCCAACAGAACGGCACTCGTCAACACCAGAGCAGCGACGTCGGCATCGCCACCGAACTGTCGGAGCGCATACCCCGCAGCGCCGATCAGCAACAGGCCAACACCGACGGCAGTGAGAATACTGGAACGGAAAATGAACTGCCGGGAGACATTGAAGCGCAGCTGGTTGTCACGATTGCGCAAGGAGGACACCACGAGAAAGGGGACTGCAAGCGCAAACACGAGGGGCTGGGCGACGTCCAGAACAAGCACCTGGCCGCTGTACATGAGTCCCAGCGCGCTGTTGAACAGTCCATAGGCAAAGATCAGACCGAGCCCCATGTTCAGATACCGCAGCTTGGGTCGCAGGTCCTCTCGGGTGTTTCTGCTCAGCTGCTCGATCAGGACGAGCCCGATGATGTTCAGGAGGATCTCGGCCAGATAGTGAGGGCGTGGATCGACGACGTTTGTCGTGGGTGCACTTGTGCTGACGAAAACGAGATGAGCGAGTCCGAACACCAGCGTTGCCAGCGACGCGAGAGCAAGCCAGCTCACAGCCCTGAGTTCAGCATCTCGCCAGTTTTCTCCATTGACTCCAATCGCACGGATGAGTAGCGCAATCCACAGCTGAAGGCTCAGAAGTTCAAGCGCGAGCGTGGAGAGTGTCTGCCCGAGAAAGGTCCAGGCAAGCAGGTAGGTGAGGGTGACGGTGGCTGCGAACAGCAGCGCACGCCCGGTGATTCCCCGGAGGATGGTGAGAACGCAGAAAACTACGAGGCCGAGATAGCTTACGACCGCCAGCAGGGAGGTAATTGCCGAGAGATGCTCAAGTGTCATGCCTGGAAAATGTCTGTCAGCATGGTTGTCAAAAATATGAGTGTCGATCCGGAACTGGAAGGCGGTTTTAAGGACTCCAGCAGAGTATTATGGTTCGCTGAGTACATGATTGGTGTTGTCGTCATGTAGCTCCGCGCTTCTGAATTCGCCCACGTTACAACACCTTACAGACCATACGGACAGGGTTCTTTAGTATTTTGAGCGCCAGATGGAAGAGCACCCCCAGCCCATGAGCACGATTGAAAAGGCGGCGGCCAAACTGGCTGCCAGGAAGCAGTCGTCTGCCTCTGTAGCGGGACCGAACTTCAACTCGGCGACACCTCAAAACGGACAGGCGAATGCCGGATTCGAGGTTCCCAAGCCTCAGCCTGCCCCAATCATTCAAGGCAAAACTCAGGGCTTTCTCAGCGCCTCGGAGCACTTCTGTGACATCGACCTCACGAGTCTTGCGGAGAAAGGGTTTCTCACCCCGGGTGAGGGGCGGAGTCAGTTGGCGCAGGAACTGCGGAGGATCAAACGACCACTGCTGCTTAACCTTGCCCGAGACCAGGCGCGACCCACAGACGCACCGCCTTCGAATCTGATAATGCTCACGAGTTCCTTGCCTGGAGAAGGAAAGACCTTCGTTTCCATCAATCTGGCGATCAGCCTGGCCGCAGAACTCGACAAACGCGTATTACTTGTTGATGCAGATGTCAGCAAAGGCGGCATTACTGAGCAGCTGGGGATCCAGGCCGAGCGTGGCCTGTCGGATCTTCTCTATGAAACGAACTACCTCGGGGAAGACGCGGTTCTGACATCCAACATCGACCGGCTCTCCATTCTGCCGGCGGGTGGAAACACCGATCAGATCGATGAGCTGTTCGCCAGCGAGCTCATGGCCATCATTACGAGAGAACTCGCGGCCGCCGATCCAAATCGGATTGTGCTGTTTGACGCACCGCCGCTGTTGGCCACGACAGAGGCTGCTGTGTTGGCCCGTCACATGGGTCAGGTTGTGCTGATTGTTGAAGCGAATAAGACAGCTCAGTCTGCGGTCGCGCACTCTGTGGATCAGCTCGAGGGTTGTTCAAACGTCAGTATGGTGCTGAACAAGACCCAGCAGGGTTCTGCCAGTAGCTATGGGTATGGCTACGGTTATGGTTATGGGTATGGTCAGACTGCCAGGCGTCCGGCGGAAGCCATGGGCGAAAATCGGCAACCCGAACAGGCAAGGGTAGATTGAGCCATGTACGAAGAGCACTTTGGTCTGTCCGCCAAACCCTTCCAACTGTCGCCGGATGCAGCCTTCTTTTTCCCAAGCAAGGAGCACCGGAGAGCGCTCTCTTTCCTCGAGTACGGCCTGGAACAGGCAGACGGCTTCATCGTCATCACGGGCGACGTAGGTACCGGCAAGACAACGATCGTCCAGACACTGCTGTCCACGCTGGATCCTGCAGACATGATGGTGGCGAATATCGTTACCACCCAGCTGCAGGAAGACGATCTCATGCACCTGGTTGCAGCCAACTTTGGCCTCCGGGTGAATGCGAACAGCAAAGCGCTGCTCATTCGCGACCTCGAACGCCTCTTCGTGCAGCAGGCGCAGGACAACCGACGAGTGCTGCTGATCGTCGACGAAGCTCAGAATCTGCCGCAGCGATCCGTAGAAGAGCTGCGTATGCTCTCGAACTTTCAACTGAATGGCCGGCCTCTCGTTCAGATCTTCCTGCTCGGGCAGGAGGAGTTCCGGACGACGCTGCTCTCAGAAGGCTTCGAGCAGCTGCGTCAGCGGGTGATTGCTACTTACCACCTGAACCCACTCGATGGCGATGAGACCCGAACCTACATTGAGCACCGCCTGAATTGCGCGAACTACCATGGCCGGCCTGCCATTTCCGATGCGGCCTACGAGGCGATTTTTCAGGCCTCCGAGGGGGTGCCTCGCCGCATCAACAACCTCTGTGATCGCATCCTGCTTTACGCCTTCCTGGAAGACGTTAATGCAATCGATGTCGACGTGGTGGAGACGGTCTCTCGTGAGCTCGGTGGAGAGTTCTGGGCCGGGAATCCAGGTACGGATTCCCCGTCGGACCAGCCCGTAGAAGAGGTTTTCAACACGCCCGGCCAACCCCTCGAGACCATGGCTCGGGTGATGTTCGATAAAGCCAACGTCCAGCAGCGCATCGGCTCCCTCGAGCGGGCGGTCGATTCCCTGGGCAGTGGTCTCAAGACCGACGTCTCCGAGCTCAAAGAAGAGGTCGCCTTTGTTCGGCTACTGCTCGAAGACGTCCTCCACGAGTTGCGTAAGGGTGGTCTCGAAACGGATCCTGAGGCGGACATCACCTTCCCCTTCAAGCGAGGGTCATCGGAAGTCCCTTGATCTGAACGGCCCGTCGGTGCCTTGATCTGCGCTCTGAGAGGCAAGTCCCAGCAACAGCGCCGTGCCGTCTTCGATATGGCCTGCAACGACGTGAATGACCTCCTTCTCCCGTTCCAGCACGCCCTTGATGTGCAGCAGCTGTCCTTGCAGCAGCACAGCACGATAGCGCTCCTGGACGCTCGTCCAGACTACGACGTTCACGTTCCCTGTCTCATCTTCCAGGGTGACGAACATGACCCCTGAGGCCGATCCCGGGCGCTGGCGCCCGGTAACGAGACCAGCCACCTGAACCATCTGACCATGCTGCATGGCTTCCAGGTCCAGGGCCGTCCGGCATTGCGCAAGCGATGAGTGGCCACGGAGGAGCTTCAAGGGGTGGGGACCCAAAGTGAGACTGGCATAGCGGTAGTCGTCCATCATGTCGTCGGCAACGCCGGGCGCTTCGAGTTCGATGGCAGAGGCTTCATAGCGGCCCGGGCTCTCAGCCACAGCCTGAAGGGCCGTGGGCTCATGGAGGGCGGCCACTTCCCAGTGCGATTGATAACGGTGGCCGACGAGGGATTTCAAGGCGCCCGCCCGGGCAAGGAAACGCAGTTCCCGATTCGAAAGGCGCGCCCGGCGCATGAGGTCCTCCGGATCACGAAAGGGGCTTTCCGCCTCGATGCGACGGCCACTTTCTTCCGCGAGCCCCTTCACCATACGCAGCCCCAGGCGCAGGGTCGGTTCGCTCGTCTCGGCACAGCCGGCTTCCGCCTCGATCGGATCGAGGCGATGGTCCCAGTGGCTTTCCTGCACGTCGAGAGGGTGCACGGCAAGCCCGTGGCGTTTTGCATCCTGCACGAGCTGTGAGGGCGAGTAGAAGCCCATGGGCAGGCTGTTAAGGAGTCCACAGTAGAAGGCAGCCGGTTCATGACGCTTCAGCCAGGCGGAGACGTAAACGAGGAGGGCGAAGCTCGCGGCATGCGATTCCGGGAAGCCGTATTCCCCGAAGCCCTGAATCTGCCGGAATACCCGTTCGGCGAAATCCTGATCGTGGCCTCGGGCGAGCATGCCGTCGATGAGTTTCTGCTCGAAGTGTTCGAGGCCGCCCCGGCGCTTCCAGGCGGCCATGGCCCGGCGCAGCTGATCGGCCTCGCCGCCGCTGAAACCGGCGGCCACCATGGCGAGCTCGATGACCTGCTCCTGGAAGATGGGTACTCCGAGGGTACGCTCAAGGACCTGGCGTACGCCCTCGCTCGGGTAAGAGACGTCTTCTGTACCCTGCCGGCGTCGGAGATAGGGATGCACCATGTCTCCCTGAATCGGGCCGGGCCGGACGATGGCCACCTCGATCACGAGATCGTAGAAGTGCTGGGGCTTCAGCCTGGGCAGCATGGACATCTGTGCCCGGGATTCGACCTGAAAGACGCCGACGCTGTCGCCTTTCTGCAGCATACGGTAAGTCTCCGGATCCTCTGGGGGGATGGTCGCTACCTTGAGGTTCGTGCCGCGATGGGTGTTCAAGGCTGAGAGGGCTTTGCGAATGGCCGTCAGCATGCCGAGGCCGAGGACGTCCACCTTGAGGAGGCCAAGGGCTTCGAGGTCGTCTTTGTCCCACTGGATCACCGTGCGCTCTTCCATGGCCGCATTCTCCACGGGGACGAGTTGAGCCAGTGGGCCCCGGGAGATCACAAAGCCCCCAACGTGCTGAGAGAGGTGCCTGGGAAAACCGAGGATCTCGTTCACGAGGGTGAGAAACTGAACGACGACCTGGCTTCTCGGATCGAGGCCCGCGTTCTTCAGACGAAGCTCGAGCTCGGCGGGCTTGTCCCACCAGGAAAGGGATTTGGCCAGCAGGTCGACGAGGTCGAGATCGAGACCCAGAGCTTTGCCGACGTCCCGAACTGCGCTCTTCGGACGGTAAGTGATGAGTGTGGCGGCGAGGGCCGCCCGTTCCCGGCCGTAGCGCCGGTAGATGTACTGAATGACTTCCTCTCGGCGCTCATGCTCGAAGTCCACGTCGATATCCGGTGGCTCGTCACGCTCCTTCGAGACGAAACGTTCGAAGAGCAGGTGCATGCGTGAAGGGTCCACTTCCGTGATGTGCAGGCAGTAGCAGACGGCGGAGTTCGCTGCGGAGCCGCGCCCCTGACAGAGGATTTCCTGACTGCGGGCGAACTGGACGATGTCCTGCACCGTCAGAAAGTAGTACTCGTAACGGAGCTCGGCGATGAGCCGGAGCTCTTCCTCGACGAGTTCGAGGGTCCCGGCGGGAATACCGTCGGGCCAGCGCTCGACCGCACCGGCCAGGGTGAGCTGGCGAAGGTATTCGCTTGGCGTCAGGTGTGGAGGAACGAGCTCTTCAGGATACTCATAGCGGAGCTCGTCCATGGAAAAGACGCAGCGTTCGGCAATGCGCAATGATTCATCGAGCATCTCCTGCGGATAGAGTTCCGTGAGCCGCTCGAAAGGCCGGAGGTGTCGTTCCGCGTTTTGAAAGGCGCGGCTGCCAAGTTCTGCCACCGGCGCTTTCTCCCGAATGGCCGTGAGCACGTCCTGCAGCGGCTGGCGGATGGGATCGTGCATATGTACGCCTCCCGCAGCGACGATGGGCAGATCGAGGCGCATGGAAACGGTGAGGACATTGGCCGTTTTGTCGAGATCCATGGGTTCGAGGAACAGCTCGAGGGCAAGCCACAGTTCTGGTAGACGAGCCTGGAGGGCCTGCCCCTGAGCCATGAGTGTCTCGATATCGACGAGGGCCGGGGCCCAGAGGGCCAGACATTCGTCGATGCCCCAGTTCAGGTCTTCGAGGCTCATGTGATATTCGCCCTTCGGCGAACGGCGCCTGAGTTTGGTGATGAGTCCAGCCAGCTGCCCGTAGGCACTTCGGGTCGGTGCCAGGAGGATGAGCTCGATGCCTTCTTCGAGATGAAACTCGGCACCGACGATGAGGTGGATGTCATGGTCCTTGGCGGCCATGTGGGCTTTTACCAGGCCGGCGAAGGAACATTCATCTGTGATGGCGATGGCACTGTAGCCAAGGTGGGCGGCGCGCTCGACGAGTTCCTCCGGGTGTGAGGCACCGCGCAGGAAGCTGTAGTTGCTGACGGTGTGGAGTTCGGCGTAGGGCTGTACGCCGGAGGCGGACAGCTTGGGAGTTTTGTCGTTATTCACGACAAAATTCCAGGCTACTCACGGCAATGGAAAGACTTCTGTTTGCGCAGAACACCGTCAGACGCTTAACCGAAGTAGCCATGCAGGTACCACTGATTACTGGCGTCCTGAAAAGCCCAGCAGCGGGCGCCGTTCTCCAGACTGACCACGTAGTAGTCACGCCAGATTGCCTGCTGCCACCAGGCCGATTGAATACGTTCCGGCCCTTTCAGAACCTCGAGACGCGCGATGTCGGTGGGATGCGGTGGGTCGAAGAGCCACAGCGGCCGGTGGACGGCTTGCGGACCTGCGGTGATGTCAGCGGCGCGCTCAGCCGGTTTGCCCGGGCGCCAGGCGGCTTCTGGCGTGTGCTGGTCTTCAATGACGATCCGTGAGCAGGATCGCTCGCCAAGCCGCGCCCGGAGCTGATCGATCAGCTCACTGGACTCGGCGGTTTCGATACTGCCGGCCGTCGTGTTGTCCAGAAGCCGGAACAGGCTGCGGCTGCCACCAAGCCAGGGGCTCAGGCGCTGAGCCTCGAGGCGCACGTTGAGGATCTCTTCGGGCAGCTCAACCGGCTCGAGCTTCAGGCGCATGATGTCGAGAAAAGCGCGCTTCTGCTGCTGTGCCCGGGCGAAAGTGACCGGTAGTGCCACCCGGTCTTCTTCGCCATGTGTGGAGAAGGTCCAGAGCAGGCGCTCTGCACCGAGCTGATGCGTGACCAGCCAGGCTTCGAGCGTGCCGAGCAGTCGCTGCATGGGGAAGAGTACGGTGTCTTTGTCTTTGATGGGTTCGAGGAGGTGCAGTGATTCGTCGAAGTCCGGCGTCGGGACGATGCATTCCCGCGGATCCGGCAGCCGACCCGTTAGACGGCCGAGGTAATCGACGAGGGTGGGGCCGAAGCGACGGGCGACCTCCCGTTCAGGCAGCGCAAGAAGCGGCCCGAGACGGTTAATGCCCATGTTGTGGAGCTTCTCCAGTTCTTTATCGACCTTCCTCCCGGGGGCAGGCTTCTTCTGGGAAACTGTTGTTCTGGAACCCGGCAAACGAGCGGCCGTGAGAGGCACGGCTTCCAATTGCCGGCAGTTGGCAGTGGCAAGCACCAGAGCGGCGGAAGGGGAAGCGGCCAGTTGCCCCTGCGCTTCATGACCGAGAGACCGGCACAGTTCGATGGTCTCCCGGGTCAGCCGTTCGGCGTCGTCAAAGAGCGCCAGACTGCTGCCGATTTCCAGCACCAGTGCGTCCGGCGGGGCGAGGCTCACCTGACCGCTGAAGCGGTAGAGGAGGTCGCCCAGAAGAGCGAGACGGTCAGCTTCGCGCTGTTCGTCGCGATGAAAATGCACGAGGTCGGCTGTGATGCTGTGGGCCGTTGCAAGGGTGGCGCCCGCCTGGAGGCCCGCCCGTTCGGCGGCCCCGTCGCAGAGCACGACCCGATTGTCTTCGAGCAGAACCGTAGGCCGGGGAGTGGCCCCCTTTCCGGCCGCCTCCGAGAGTTGCCAGATTTCGAGTCCCAGCCGCGGGAAATGAAGGGCGAGCCAGAGCATCTCAGTGGGTGATATGGCGTTCCGGCGTTGCCGGCCTGTGACCGAAGGGCGGCAACTGCTCGATGGGTTCCCGGACGCTGCTGACCTCTGCCCGGCGCCACTGCCGCCAGAGGGAAAGCTGCTCGCGGATTTCCGCCGGACGCCGGCCGCTCCTGAGCGGGACCTCCAGCGCTTCGATGGGCCAGCCGCCGCGTCGTTTCAGAATGCTGACCTTGAGCGCTTCGCCGCAGTCTGCGGTTGCCCGTTGCGGGTCTGTGCTGGTGTTTTCGAGGCCTGTGTTTGTGGCCGGCTGGACCGCGAGCCGCAGTTCCGCCATGGAGCTGTCATATCGGGCTTTCTCCGGTCGGATGAGACAGCTCAAGGTACCGCCCTGGCGGGCGGCCACCTGCAGCCGCTGCGTGTCTTTGTTCTTCAGCTGACCGTCATCGAGCCAGGCCAGTGCTGCGCTGCACGTGCCGGAGCGAGTAGCCCGTTCCAGGGCCCAGAGGGCGTCCTTATGAGTTTTCGGATGGATGAGCAGGATCTTATCGATATCCACGCCTGCGGCTTTCAGGGCCGGCGCATAAGGGATGAAAGGCGGGTTGATCCAGGCAATCCAGCGGGCCTGCTGGCTCAGAGCCTTCAGGGCCGGCAGGAGCAAACGAAGTTCGCCCATGCCGGCGGAAGGGATCATGAATTCGCAGAGTCCGGCCCGGGGCCAGCCGCCCCCGGGAAGATGTCGGTCCAGGGTATCGAAGCCGCTCGGTGTGATTTCCGGCGTTTCTTTCGCTTCTTTGATTTCTCCAGCACGCCAGAGACCCGGATGGCCCAGGAGGCGCGAGACTGAAGCCCGATCCTCATTGCTGAGGATGAAATCGGCTTCTGTGCTGTTTGTGCTTACTGTCTCTGCTGTATCTCTTGTGTCTGCTGATGCCTGAGCTTCTGCAACTCGAGCTTCTGAAGTTTCAGCAAAACCATCTGCCACTGAATCCGCCTCTCCCGAATTCGCGCCTATCCGAACGATCCGTGCACCCATGAGAACCTCCGACGACTACTGTATTTCTATACAGGGGTCGATCAGATTAACTGTATGTACATACAGTATCAAGCGGTTTCGGCTCGAGGCCGACGGGGGTCAATCCATGGGCAGGCGTTCGCCCCGGCCGATGGCGTAGTGGGTGAAGCCGAGGTCCTTCATGTAGGCCGGGTCGTAGAGATTACGCCCATCGAAAACCACCGGGCTTGCGAGTTCGTCGCGTACATGATGGAAATCCGGGCTCATGAACTCGTTCCATTCGGTGACGACGATGAGTCCGTCCGCGTTCGTGAGCGTGTCATCCCGGTTGTCGCAGAGGTCCAGGGCCGCCTCGTTCGGGTAGAGGCGACGCGCTTCGTCCATGGCCACCGGGTCGTAGGCGCGCACTCGGGCGCCGGCCTCGAAGAGCAGATCCATGATCGTGCGGCTCGGGGCTTCCCGCATGTCGTCCGTGTTCGGTTTGAAGGCGAGGCCCCAGAGGGCGAAGGTCTGGCCTTCGAGCTTGCCACCGAAGTGGCCGCGCAGTTTGTCGAAGAGCACCCGCTTCTGTCGCTCGTTTACGGACTCCACGCTGGTAATGAGTTCCGCGGGGAAACCGAATTCGCTGGCCGTGTGGATGAGGGCTTTCACGTCTTTCGGAAAACAGGAGCCGCCATAGCCCGTGCCGGGATAGATGAAGCTGTAGCCGATCCGCGGATCGGAGCCGATGCCCACCCGCACGGATTCGATGTCGGCACCGAGGCGGTCGGCGAGATTGGCCATCTCGTTCATGAGGCTGATCTTCGTTGCCAGCATGACGTTTGCCGCGTACTTGGTGAGCTCGGCGCTGCGCACGTCCATCTGCAGGAGTTTGTCGTGGTTCCGATTGAAAGGCGCGTAAAGCGTCGAAAGCAGCCGGGCACTCTTCGGATCGTCAGTACCAATGACGATCCTGTCCGGCTTCATGAAGTCCGACACTGCCGCTCCTTCCTTCAGAAACTCGGGATTTGATACCACGTCATAGGTCAATCCGGAGTTTCGTTTCGCCAGTGTTTCGGCGACCGCTTCCGACACCTTGTCGGCCGTACCTACCGGCACCGTCGATTTGTCGACGATGACTTTGTGTTCCTGCATATGCCGGCCGACGGTTCGAGCCACTTCTAGCACATACTGAAGATCTGCGGATCCGTCTTCGTCGGGCGGGGTACCGACGGCGATGAAGATCACTTCGCCGTGCTGCACCGCCTGTTCCGCGTCGGTGGTGAAGTCGAGGCGATTCGCGGCAAGATTACGTCGAACCATATCTTCGAGCCCCGGTTCAAAGATGGGTACTTGGCCGGCGTTGAGTGAATCGACTTTTTCTGCATCGACGTCCACGCACAGCACGTCGTTCCCGCGCTCTGCAAAACAGGCACCGGTAACCAGGCCGACGTAACCGCTGCCGAACATGGTGACTTTCATGAGAGTTCCTTAAGCATTCCTAGATGAGTGGTAGCACCCTTGCGTTTCGATCCGAGCTGGCGGTCAGATCATCGCCTCGATGAGATAAGGTCCCGGTGTCGCCAGCGACTCCGCCAACGCATCGTTAAAGGCCGCCGCGTCCGTCACCTGGCGCCCCGGTACGCCCATGCCTCTGGCCATATCCACAAAGCTCAGATCAGGACGATCGAGGTCGAGCATGCTCATGGCTTTCGGCCCCGGGTTGTGTGCACCGACGCGCATGAACTCCACCTGGAGGATGGCGTACTTACGATTGGCGAAGATGATAGTGGTGACGTCCAGGCTTTCCCTGGCCATGGTCCAGAGCGCCTGAATCGTATACATGGCGCTGCCATCGGCCTGCAGCCCGATCACCCGCCGGTCCGGGCAGGCGACGGCGGCGCCGACGGCCAGGGGCAGGCCAATACCGATGGAGCCACCGGTCAGATCGAGCCAGTCGTGCGGCGCGCTCGCCGCTGTGAGCGGCGGGATGGCAAAGCCCGAGGTTGCGGCTTCGTTGATGAGAATGGCGTTTTCCGGCATCAGAGCGGCCAGAGAACGGGCGATGCTGCCGGGTTCCAGGGGTCCTGCCGGCAGGCTCGGACGCGCCAGCTCTGTGAGTTTCGGCACCGCCGCGCCTGCACCGATCGCCTCCACGACGGCTTCCAGCGCACTGATGACATCCTCTCCCGGCGCCGCAAGAGGGCATACGGCACAACCTTCCGGCGTCAGCTCGCTGGCTCGTCCCGGATAGGCGAAGAAGCTCACGGGCGCCTTCGTCCCAACGAGGATCAGATGTCTGGTACCCGCGAGCGCCTCCTCGGCCTGCTCGGCGAAGTAGGGCAGGCGTTCCAGGTCGACCCGGCCGGCACCGCGGGGAATCCGGCTGATGAAGGTGTCCCCAAGCAGCCGGGCGCCCGTATGCTCGGCGATCCGGCTCGCAAGCTGGAGGCCGGCTTCGCTCACTCCGGCTTCGTTCAGGAGCAGGGTGCAGGACCCGCCACTGGTGAGTGCTTTGATCGTGGCTTCGATCTGCGCCGGGTCCGCAGTGGCGCGTTTACTGATTGGCAGCGGCGGCGCTTTTCGCGCTGAAGGATTCCAGGCTGTATCGGCCGGCAGGATGAGCGTTGCGATCTGCCCTGGCGGTTCCTGGGCCGCCTGCACCGCGCGCGCCGCGTCTGCCGCCACGGTATCCGCTGAGGTCGAAACGTGGATCCAGCCGGATACGGGGTTCGCAAAGCCCTCGATGTCCGACGTCAGCGGCGCATCCAGCGCACGATGATAGGTCGCATGTTCGCCGACCACGTTGATGACCGGCGTATGCGCCCGACGGGCGTTGTGCAGGTTCGCGAGACCGTTCGCGAGCCCCGGACCGAGGTGCAGAAGCGTACAGGCGGGCTTGCCGGCCATGCGCGCGTAGCCGTCCGCGGCGCCAGTCACGACGCCTTCGAAGAGGCCCAGAATGGCCCGCATGCCGGGTTCTTCGTCGAGCGCCGCCACGAAGTGCATCTCCGAGGTGCCCGGGTTCGTGAAGCACACCTCTACGCCCGCGTCGACGAAGGTCGCGAGCAGGCTCTGGGCGCCCGTCTGGGGCTCTTTCATGGCGGTTCCCTGTCTGGTTCTCACTGGGCGAGTACCGCGCGGTCAGCGTCCACGAGCGGCAATACTCATCCCAAGGCGTGGAGTTTAGGAGGGCGATCAAGACACTGACAATCGCACGACTGTAAGTATCTGTGAGGTGTCTTGCATAGCTTCGCGTAGTCTCCGGGAAGGCCGTCTCGATTCGACGGGTTTGTGCTGAGACCCCCGTATCCAGTAGGCTGCCGGCGAGTTTCACCGGGAACCCAGCGCATGAGCTACGACTTCGACCTCTTTGTCATCGGGGCCGGCTCCGGCGGCGTGCGCGCGGCGCGCATGTCGGCTACCTACGGCGGTCGCGTGGCCGTGGCAGAGGACCGCTACCTGGGTGGTACCTGCGTGAATGTCGGCTGCGTACCGAAGAAACTGTTCGTCTACGGCTCCCACTTCTCCGAAGACTTCGATGATGCCGCCGCTTACGGCTGGGATGTGGGCGACCGACGCCTCGACTGGCCGCGCCTGCGTGATAACAAGACCAGAGAGATCGAACGTCTGAACGGTATCTATGCCGGTCTGCTGGACAATGCCGGCGTTACCCGGATCTGGGGTACGGCCCGCCTCATCGATGCTCACACCGTGGCCGTCGGTGATGACACTTACACGGCCGAGAACATCCTCGTTGCCACGGGCAGCTGGCCGGTCCGGCCGGAATTTCCCGGCGATGAGCACGTCATCTCCTCGAACGAAGCGTTTTATCTCGAGGAGTTTCCAGAGCGGGTTCTGGTCCTCGGGGGCGGCTACATCGCCGTCGAGTTTGCCGGGATTTTCAATGGTCTTGGCGCCGATACACACCTCCTTTATCGAGGCCCGCTGTTCCTGCGCGGCTTCGACGAAGGCGTGCGAGAGTTTGTGAACGACGAGCTGGAGAACAAGGGTGTAAAGCTCACCTTCAACGCCATCGTCGATCGCATCGACGTCGAAGGGAAGGAGAAGGTGGTCACCTTTTCAAACGGCGACGTCGTTCGAACCGATCTGGTCCTGGCTGCCATCGGCCGCTATCCGAAAACGGAAGGTCTTGGCCTCGAAGCGGCTGGGGTCGAGCTCGGCGAGTTCGGTAAGATTCTCGTGGACGACTACTTCCAGACCAACGTACCGAACATCTACGCCATCGGCGACGTCATCGATCGCATGCAGCTCACTCCGGTGGCCATTGCCGAAGGCATGTGCATCGCCAACAACCTGTTCACGGACAATCCCAAGCGGAAAGTGAACTACGACAACATCGCCACGGCTGTGTTCTGCCAGCCGAACATCGGTACGGTCGGGCCGACGGAAGCGGAAGCCCGGGAACGCTATCCGGAACTCGTCGTCTACGAATCGACCTTCCGACCCATGAAACACACACTCACGGGGCGTGCGGAACGCACGCTCATGAAACTGCTGGTCAATGGGGCCGACGACCGGGTGGTTGGCGCACACATGGTGGGTCCGGACGCCGGTGAGATCATTCAGGGACTATCGGTGGCGATCACCGCAGGTGCCACGAAAGCCGACTTCGATGCGACGGTCGGCATTCACCCGACGGCGGCGGAAGAGTTCGTGACCATGCGCGAGCCACGGGCGAGCTGACGGCTGACGGAAGGGGGAGTGATGCAAGGCAACAATCAGGGCGGCGAGATGCAGGTACTCAACACTGATCCTGGCCGGAAACGCTGGAAGACGACCCTGGCGGCCACGGTGCTCCTTGCCGGCTGTACCGGCACCCTGGTCGAAGCCGAGCAGGGTGAGCCGCTGGGCGATCCTGCGGCAATCCCCGCCCGGAACGTCATTCTCTTTCTCGGCGATGGCATGGGTGTGAGCACGGTGACAGCCGCTCGCATCCTCGCGGGCCAGCTGGCGGGCAAGCTCGGTGAGGAGCACGTGCTGCCTTTCGAGACCTTTCCGAACGTGGCGCTCGTGAAGACTTACAACACCGACAGTCAGGTGCCCGACAGCGCCGGCACCATGAGCGCGATCATGACCGGTGAAAAGACGCGCTTCGGAATCTTCGGGGTCACGGCCGATGTGTCGCGGAATGACTGCACGGCGGCCCTCGAGAACAAATTGCCGTCGCTCCTCCAGGATGCTGAGGACCGCGGTCATCCAACGGGCATCGTCTCGACGGCTCGCATCACCCATGCCACTCCGGCGGCTACCTACGGTCACACCCCGAACCGCAACTGGGAGGCAGACATTGCCGTCCCGGAGCTGGCCAAAGAAGCCGGTTGCGTCGATATCGCCCGGCAGATGCTCGAGTTCGACCACGGCGACGGTATCGAGGTGATGCTTGGCGGCGGTCGGGCCGCCTTTCTGCCGGCCGAGGCTGCCGACCCGGAGTACCCGGAGAGCACCGGCATGCGCGGTGACGGGCAGAATCTCGTGGAAAACTGGCTTGCCGGCGCACCGGGGCGCCAGTACGTCTGGAATAAAGGGCAGCTCGGGGTAGCCGGTGCGGGCGGGCAGCTGCTCGGCCTCTTCGAGCCCTCTCACATGCAGTACGAGGCGGACCGCAACGACAGCCCCACCGGCGAGCCAAGCATCGGCGAGATGACGCGTATCGCCATAGAACGCCTCCAGAGCCGCTCAACGGCAACGGGCAAGGGCTACTTTCTGATGGTCGAGGCCGGCCGCATCGATCACGGCCATCATGCGGGCAATGCCTTCCGCTCTCTCACCGACGCGGTGGCGCTTGCGGAAGCCGTGCAGATCGCCATGGACATGACCGAGGAAGCAGACACCCTGATCCTCGTCACCGCCGATCACAGCCATACGCTCACCATCAGCGGTTACCCCCGTCGGGGCAACCCGATTCTCGGGAAGTCGGAATCGGTCATCGGCGAACTCGGTAAGGATACGGCAGGGCGCCCCTACACGACGCTTGGCTATGCGAACGGTCCCGGCTTCCGCGAGACGATCCCGGACCTGACAGACGTGGACACGGAAGATCGCGATTTCCTGCAGGTCGCCGCGGTACCGCTGCCGTCGGAAACCCACGCCGGTGAGGACGTGGCAGCATATGCCCGGGGCCCGAATGCCGATACACTCCGGGGCGTGATCGAGCAGAACAGGATCTATCACGTGCTGCGCGGCGCCCTCTTTCCGGAAGACTAGTTCCAGCAACTGGCACCCGGCTTCTGACAACCAGACGGACACTGCATGCAGGCCTTCGAATCCTTCATCGAGCTCCTCGACAGCTTTCTCGGCAGCGCGTTCTACTTTCCCTTTCTGCTCCTTGGCGTTGGCGTCTTTTTCACCTTCTACCTCGGCTTTCCACAGATCCGCTATTTCAAGCACGCCTGGGGCGTGCTCCGCGGTCGCCACACGGGAGATGACGCACCCGGAGACACGAGTCATTTTCAGGCGCTCTCGACGGCACTTTCCGGGACGGTCGGCACCGGCAACATCGGCGGCGTCGCCTTCGCCATCTATCTCGGCGGACCCGCTGCACTCTTCTGGATGTGGGCAACGGCCTTCGTCGGCATGACCACGAAGTTCGTGGAGGTCACGGTCTCGCACAAATACCGGGTGAAGGACGACGAAGGCCGGATGGCTGGTGGGCCCATGTACTACATGGAACGCGGCCTGAACATGAAGTGGCTGGCCGTGTTCTTTGCCGTGGCCCTCATGGTCAGCTCCTTCGGCTCCGGCAATCTGCCCCAGAGCAACAATATGGCGTCCGGTCTGGAAGCCAGCTTCGGCATTCCCACCTGGGTCTCTGGCGCCGTTCTCGCCGTGCTCCTCGGTGCGGTGATCATCGGGGGTATTCGCCGAATTGCCATCGTCGCGGCCAGCATCGTGCCGCTCATGGGGGTGCTCTACGCGATCGGCGCGCTGGCCGTCGCCATCAGCAACGCCGATCAGATTCTGCCGAGCTTTGCGGCGGTATTCTCAGACGCCTTCACGGGCTCCGCGGCCACCGGCGGCTTTCTTGGTGCGACCTTCGCCTACGCGTTCAATCGTGGTGTTAACCGGGGGCTCTTCTCCAATGAAGCGGGGCAGGGCTCCGCGCCCATCGCGCATGCGTCGGCGAAAACGGAGGAGCCCGTGTCGGAGGGCATGGTTTCCATCCTCGAACCCTTCATCGATACGCTCCTGATCTGCACTCTCACGGGGCTGGTCATCCTCTCATCCGGCGTCTGGACTCAGAAGTTCGAAACGGAATTCACCCCCTTCGATATGGAGGTGATTGCCGGTGAATGGACCGAAAACGACCCGGATGACGTGGCCGCACTGTTTGCGCACATGGACATCGTGCCGCCGGACGACGATCCCGTGCAGCCGTTCAACGGCGCCATCGAGGTCGTCGGCGGGCTGCTGGCACCAGGTCCATACACGGTGATCCACAACCGTTCCATCGCTGAAGACGTTCGCGTCGCGCTGGCCGGCGAGCCGTTTTCCGGCAGCCTGACGTTCGCGGACGGTGAGGTCGTCGGCGATGGATTCGTGTTTGCGGGCCGCTCACTGCTGCATTCCGTGCCGCTCACGGCGAAAGCCTTCGAACAGAGCTTCCTCGGCACCTATGGTCAGTATGCGGTGACGGTCGGGCTCGTGCTCTTTGCGTTCTCCACGGCCCTGGCCTGGTCTTATTACGGCGATCGGGCCGTGACCTATCTGTTTGGTCTGAAGTGGGTCACGCTCTATCGTGTCACCTACGTGGGCGGATTCTTCATCGCCACGATCGCCGATACGTCGCTCATCTGGCTGATCTCGGCTGTCACCCTCGCGCTCATGACGATCCCGAACCTGATCGGCATCATGCTCATGCGTCGGGAAATGAAACAGCTCACGAGCGAGTATTGGGAGAAGGTGCGCGGCGAAGGCAAAGAAGTCGACGCGAACTAGCGAGTAATCCCCCGGGATTGGGTATAGTTCGCGTCAAGAAGAAGAGCCGTTCCGAGCATCGCTCGGCTGGAAAACTCAAGGCAACAAGGTCTCAAGCCAGAGGGCTGAACGAAGAGGCCAGCCACCCGAGGCCCGACACGAAAGGCCTGAAACACAACAAGGACAGGGAGGGGTAATCATGTCATTCAGGGTGACCTTCGAACTCGAAGAAAAAGACCTGCGCTACTTTCGCGCGAACATCAAGCAGGCCCAGGCTGCGCTCGACAAAGTGAGCGAAACTGACGTGCTTGCCGCGGCTGAGAAGATGGTCGAAGAGATCAAAGGCGCCAAGGTGCCGATGTTCGTCGCCATTCGGGTGGCCAAGCTTTCGTCCCTCATCGACATGGCCCGGGACGAGGACTGGGCGCTGGCGGACAAGGAGCGCAAGAATGTGCTCTCGGCCCTTGCGTACCTCGCTGACCCCCAGGACATGATTCCTGACAGCATTCCGGTCCTGGGCTTCGTCGACGATGCCATCATGATCGAGCTTCTCACCAGCGAACTCCGGCCCGAGATCGATGCCTACAACGATTTCTGCCGCTACCGGAAGGAAGAGAAAGCCCGGAATCGCAACCCCAACATGACCCGGGAAGACTATCTGGCTGCCAAACGGAAAGAGCTCCATGGGCGTATGCGGAGACGCCGCGCCAGCGCCGCCCGGCGGCCGAGCGGCCGGACCCGGGTTCGCCTCTTCTAGATCGATCCTGGCTTAGCGCACGGGGCCACCCGGCCCCAGACAGACCTCGCAGAGCGCATAGCCGTGCTTGGGGTCCGTGAGGATTTTCAGCAGATCGTCTGCGCCCTCCAGGATCGTCCAGAGGCGTCCGATCCCGGAAGCCTGCAACTCACTCTCGATTCCGCCGAGCGAACTCAGGAGCATCTCCCGGGGCGAGGGCATGGCGCGCAGCGGCTGCGTGCGCCAGGTTTCCAGACCCGCCAGCTCTGCGGCAATGGTGACGGCATCCTCCAGATCCCCAAGGCCATCCACAAGACCGAGGGCTTTCGCCCGGGCGCCGGTCCAGACACGTCCCTGCGCAACGGCATCCACCGCTTCCGGGGTCATGTCGCGGCCGCGGGCAACCAGATTCACGAACTGGCCATAAGTGTGTTCTGTGTTGAGCTGCAGGATGGCTGCCATGTCTTCAGACAGTCCCGAGAAGGGATCTGCTGCCCGCGAGAGCGGTGTGGTGCCAACCCCGTCGCTCGTGACCCCGACGGTCTCGAGGGACTTCTCGAAGGTGGGAAACAGCCCGAAGACGCCGATGGAACCGGTCACCGTTGTGGGGTTGGCGAGAATGCGATCTGCGGTGGCGGCGATCCAGTAGCCACCGGAGGCAGCGACGTTGCCCATGGAGACGACCACGGGTTTGCCCGCCAGTTGCAGGAGCTCCAACTCCTGGCGAATCATTTCCGAGGCGAAAGCGCTGCCACCCGGACTGCTGACGCGCACCACGACAGCCTCAACGTCCTCATCCTGGCGCGCCTGGCGGATGAGGGCGGAAACCGTGTCTGCGGCAATCACCCCCTGGCTCTGCCGCCCCATCATGATCGGACCCTCGGCGGTGAGCACCGCGATGACCGGGTCGCCGCCTGGTCCGTCACCGGCCGCTGAGGCCCTCAGATAGCTCTCGAAGCCGATACGGCGGAACTCACCGTCTTCGCCATAGCCCACCTCGTTGGCAATACGGGCGCGGACTTCGTCGAGATTGAGCAGTTCATCAACCAGCTGATGTTCCACGGCCGCCGTTGCCAGGTCACCCATCTCGCCGAGCGTTTCCGGCAGGTTCTGGGTGTAGCGGCGAAAGAGACCGGGATCGAGTTGCCGATTCTGAACGATGCGCGAACGATAGAAATCCCAGAGTTCATCGACGAGAGACTGGTTGGCTTCCCGGGCTTCCTCGGACATGTCCGTGCGCAGGTAGGGCTCGACGAACTCCTTGTACTTGCCTGCACGGAATATATGTAAGTTGACCTGAATTTTATCCAGTAACCCTTTGAAATAGAGTTGATTTGCGCCATAGCCAGGCAGCAACAGCTGCCCCATGGGATGCATGTAGAGTGCATCCGCGTAGCTGGCGAGCAGATACTCGGATTGGCCGAAACCGGCACCGTAGGCGATCGCCTCCTTCCCGGCTGCCTGAAAGTCCCGGACGGCCTCGCCGATGACGGCGGCCTGGCCTGCTGACAGCCCACTCAACTCGTCGAAATCGAGCACGGCCAGTCGGATGCGGTCGTCGTCAGTAGCCAGGCGCAGGGCTTCTGTGATCTCCGAGAGCTCAATTTCACGCGGGGCATCCGGTGCCAGCAGGCGACTCAAAGGGTCCGCGTAGCTGCGCTGTTCCACGAGCACCCCGCGAGGGTTCACGAGCAGTGCCGAATCGTCGGGCACGGCCGGTACATCGTCACTCAGTAGCGCGGTCACAAGGACCAGCAGCACGAGCACAAAGAGCGCGTTCAGGGTGAAAGTGCGCAGGCGCGTCAGGCCCCGTCCGATCCGGGCCAGTACGCCGTTACCTGGTTCCTTTGCCATTGGTTTTCCTCGGGGTCCGTGTAGAGTGCTCCGCCATGACTGATCTATTGGACCGTTGCGGCAGCCGAATTGCTCCGGACTATACCCGCTCCAGCCGCTCAGACAGGGTGCGGGGCGCAAGCTTTTCAGGGGCGAGGCCGTGAGTACACCCCTCTGGCGCTGGTCGGAGCTCTGTGAGGCGCTCGGGTTGTCCGCGGAGGCGGGTCCGGACATTACAGGTATCAGCATCGACTCGCGCACCATCGAATCCGGGGACCTCTTCATTGCGCTGACCGGGGATCCGGGTCCGCGCTTCAATCCGAGCCAGCGATCCGATCGCGACGGCCATGACTTCGTGGCCATGGCTCTCGAGCGCGGTGCCGCGGGTGTGCTCACCCACGACCCGATCCATCGGAACGCACCAGAGCTGAAAGTGGCGGATACCCTCGACGGGCTCTGGGCCCTCGGCCGGGCAGGTCGGGACCGGCTTGATTGCCCGGTGGTGGCTGTGACCGGTTCGAGCGGCAAAACGACGAGCAAGACCTTCCTCGCGGCCGCATTGGATGCCTTTGCGACCACCGGCAGCCTCAACAATCACCTGGGCGTGCCGCTTTCTCTGGCCCGCACACCGCGAGCGTCGTCGGCGGCTGTTTTCGAAGTCGGCACCAATCATCCCGGCGAGATAGGTCCGCTCTCGGAACTGGTCAAGCCGACCGTCAGCGTACTGCTCAACGTGCAGCAGGCGCACATCGAAAACTTTCCCGACTGGGATGCGCTCAGGCGTGAAAAGCTATCCATTATCAATGGGTTAAAACACGAAGGTGATTTTATTGTTGAGGACCTGGTCCCTCTCGACGATCTACCCGAAAGCCTGCGGCTGACCACCTTCGGGGAAAGCAGCAGCGCAGACGTTCAACTTCTGGGGGTTAGCGGTACTCAGGCCCGCTACCAGCTCGGCGAAGCGACTTTGCTTGCAGAGGTCCCGGGCGGCGGTGTGCACCGCGCCCGTTCCCTCGCCGCCGTTCTGGCGGTGCTTCAGGTCCTCGACCGGGACATCTCGGCAGGACTGACGCTCCCGCAGACTCTGGTGCCGGAAGGTCGTGGTAACCGCATAGCGGCGGGGGATATCACCATCATCGACGACAGCTACAACGCCAATCCGGACAGCATGCGGGCGGCACTGACGAGCCTCCGTACGGAATCGGGGAGGACGATCGCGCTGCTGGGAGAGATGCATGAGCTGGGTGATGTTTCCGAAGCCGCTCACGCAGGCCTGGCGGATGCCTGTGCCGGCCTGGAGCACGTATTCTGCGTGGGTCAGGCCATGGCGCCTCTGGTCAGGAACCTCGGTGAACAGGCCAGCGCCTTCTCAGAAGCGGGACCTGAACTCCTCGAAGCACTGAAGACCACGCTGGTTCCCGGCGACGTGCTGCTCGTGAAGGGGTCCAACGGCGTTTTCTGGTCGAAGCGCTTCGTCGCCGAGATCGCGCACGCTTTCACGTCCTGATTACATCTCCCTGCGGGGATTCGATGGTTCTGTCCCGCAAGGCGGATGACAATCGACGCTGAACCCCGCCGAAAACACTCATCGAATCAGCATAAGGGATCAGCAGGCACGGACATGGCGAACAAGCAGTTAGAGGGACGAATCTTCAACCGCGAAGGCACCAACTACATGGTGCTCGAGGGGAATGACTGGAATTCCGAGACCGTGAAGGTCAAGACGGTGGATGCCCGGCGCAATACGCTCGACATGCCCCTGAAGGTGGTGCTCAAGGCCGTCTCGAGCCGGCGCTGATACCCCGCGCGCACTAAACGCTCCGCAAAAAAAAGCCCGACCGACTTGGGGAAGCGGATCGGGCAGTACCTTTTCAGGAGTCACAGCCGGAGTACGGCTGAAAGTCGCCGCTCAGATTCTGGGGGGAGGGGAGAGCGACGACCGGTAAAGTAGACGCCAGAGCCGTCGGGATTGTCCGGAACTGGTTCCCGTTTTACGTGACTTTTACGGCCTGCAAGGCATACTCGGGCGCTTTGGTAAACCGACGGGTCAGCCGATGATCGTTGACGCCTATGGGCGCCGTTTCCGTAACCTTCGGGTCAGCCTGACCGCGGCCTGTAACTACGCCTGCACTTATTGTGTGCCGAACGGCAAACGGCTCCAGGCTGCGACCCACGAACTCGAAGCCGAGGAAATGACGCGCGCCGTGCGGCTGCTCATGGATGCGGCCGGCATCGACCGCCTCCGGATTACCGGTGGTGAACCCATGCTGACCCCGAAGTTCGACAGTTTCCTGCCGGCCGTCATGAAGATGGGGCTGAAAGACGTGTCGGTGACGACAAACGGCCAGCTCGTGCTGCGGAAACTCGACACGCTCCTCGACTCCGGGCTCAAACGCATCAACGTGAGCCTCGACACGCTCGACGCAGACCGTTTCCGCAGCATCGCCCGCTCGGGCGATCTCGCAACCGTGCTCGGTGGGCTCGACGCTCTGAAAAACGCCGGCCTGAAGATCAAGGTCAACATGGTGCCCATGCGGACGGCGAACGCCGACCAGATTCTGCCCATGCTCGACTACTGTCTGGAAAACGGGTTCGAGCTGCGCTTCATCGAGCTCATGCAGATGGGCCATCTCAAAACCAGCCAGGCGTTCCAACGTGACTTCATCGGCATGGCCGACATCCTGGAAGCCATCGGCGAGCACTACGAATTCTCGCGTACCGACGCCCCCTACGACTCGACGGCCGTTCGCTACGAGATACCCGGAGCTGGGACCTTCGGCATCATTGCCAACGAGTCCGAGCCGTTCTGCAGTGCCTGCACACGCCTGCGTCTGTCGTCGAATGGTTTTCTCTATGGCTGTCTGTCGAATGCCCGCTCCCACGACATGAAGCCCATTCTCGCAGAACCGGAACCGTTGGCTCTGGCGCAGCTGCAATCGTTGCTGGTTCGCGCCCTTGGGGACAAACAGCGGGCCAGCTTCACGGGTGAAGTCACGGTGATGAAGTTCATCGGCGGCTGATCTGCAGTGCAGACGCTGAACGCACTTTTTGACGAGCTCTCGGCCATACAGGCCTCCCGCCAGCTGCCACCCGTGTCGGCCTGGAACCCCAGCCGGGAAGGACGCATCGATATCCGCATTGCCCGGGACGGCACCTGGTATCACGAGGGCGACCCCATTCAGCGGGCTCCCATTGTGCGGCTGTTCTCGACGATCCTGCGCAAGGACCCCGACGGCTACTGTCTGGTCACCCCGGCGGAAAAGCTCACGATCGAAGTGGAAGACGCACCCTTCGTGGCCGTTGATGTGGAAATCAAGGGCGCGGGCGCCGAGCAGGAACTGCTGTTCATCACCAACGTTGATGACTACGTCCGTGCGGACGCAGAGCACCCATTGAAACTCGCTGACGGTGCTGCGGGACCAAAACCTTACGTGACCGTCAGAGCGGGCCTCGACGCGCTCGTCAGCCGCCCCGTCTACTACCGCCTCGCGGAACTGTGCGAAGAGCGGGATGGGCAGTTCTGGCTGGTCAGCGCCGGCGAACGCTTTCGATTGGGGTAAGTCCTCGGCGCAGCGTGCGTAACGCCCGAGACCGGACACAGCCAGCTGACGGCCGGCGCCCATCAGAGCGCCGGTGGTGTGATCACATGTTCGGGTAGTTCGGCCCGCCGGTGCCTTCGGGTACCACCCAGTTGATGTTCTGCGCCGGATCCTTGATGTCGCAAGTCTTACAGTGCACGCAGTTCTGCGCATTGATCTTGAAGACCGACTGACCGCCTTCTTCCACGACCTCGTAGACACCGGCAGGGCAGTAGCGCTGCGCTGGCTCGTCGTACTGGGGCAGATTCTGGCTGATGGGGATTGAGGGATCGGCGAGCTGCAGATGACAGGGCTGATCTTCCTCGTGGTTCGTGTTCGAGAGGAAAACACTCGACAGCTTGTCGAAGGAGAGCACGCCGTCGGGCTTCGGATAGTCGATCTTCTTCGAGCTAGCCACCGGCTTGAGGGTCGCGTAATCCGGGGTCGGGTCCTTCAGGTTGAAAGGCATGTTCCCCTTGGTGAGCTGATCCACGAAGATGAAGGCCGAACCCGGCAGGGTGCCGAACTTGTGGATCGCCTGCTGCGAATTGCGGGCCTGCCGGAGCTCCTCGTAGAGCCAGGAGTTCTCGAACTTCTCCTTGAAGCTGCCGAGGGCTTCGCCACCCTCTGAACCGGCGGCCAGCGCCTCGGCGACGGCTTCAGCGGCGAGCATGCCCGACTTCATTGCCGTGTGGCTGCCTTTGATTTTCGTCATGTTCAGGAAGCCGGCATCGTCTCCGATCAGCAGACCGCCGGGTACGGCGAGCTCCGGGAGGGCGGCAAGACCACCCTTGACGATGGCCCGTGCGCCGTAGGAAACGCGCTTGCCGCCTTCCAGCAGCTCGGCGATGAGCGGGTGGTGCTTGAAGCGCTGGAATTCGTCGAAGGGGCTCGTATGTGGATTTGAATAAGACAGATCGACGATGAGTCCGAGCGAAACCTGATTGTTCTCGAGGTGATACAGATAGGATCCGGTGAACAGGCCGCCGAAGTGGTTCCCCGGCCAGCCCATGGTGTGCAGCACCTTACCGGGCACGTGTTTTGCCGGGTCGACGTCCCAGAGTTCCTTGAAGCCGATGGCATAGTGCTGGGTGCCTGAGTTCGCGTTCAGATCGAACTTGGCCATGAGCTGCTTGCCCAGATGGCCGCGACAGCCTTCGGCGAAGAGCGTGTACTTGGCGCGAAGCTCATAGCCCGGCGCATAGGTGGCTTTGTGTTCACCCTCCCGGGAGATCCCCATGTCGCCGGTAGCGATGCCGCAGACGGCGCCTTTTTCGTCATAGAGCACTTCCGAGGCGGCAAAACCGGGGAACACGTTCACACCCATGTTCTCAGCCTGTTCCCCAAGCCAGCGGCAAAGGTTGCCCAGGCTCGTGGCATAGTTGCCATGGTTGTGGGTCGCTTTCGGTACGGCAAAGCTCGGCATCTTGATGCGGTTCGTGCCGTTTGGCAGGTAATAGACTTCGTCGATGGTCACCGGATTGTCGAGGGGCGCCCCGAGCTCCTTCCAGTTCGGAAACAACTCATTCAGTGCCCGAGGCTCGACCACGGCCCCGGAGAGTATATGGGCGCCGATTTCCGAACCCTTCTCCACGAGACAGACTGAAATCTCCTGGCCGGTTTTCTCACCGAGCTGCATGAATCGAATGGCCGCGGCCAGGCCCGCCGGGCCACCGCCGACGATGACCACGTCGAATTCCATTGATTCTCTTTCAACTGCATTCGCTTCAGACACTTAGGGATCTCCAGTCTGTTTGGGTCGGCCCGCGTCCGGGAGCTCGGTTGGTGCCGACGGCCAGAATTTTGAGCGCCGGATTATAGGGGATCTCGCCGCCGCCTGCCTGTCGGTCGCGTTGCCAGGCCGCAGCGGCATGGTCTCTGGCACCGGTGGAGCGGTCGCGGCTTGTTTTGCTCACAAATTGGTGCTGGGACCCTCAGGCACCCTGCCTTGACCCCCAAACGGGGGCAAGGGAGAATACGCCGCCTTTTTCGGCCCGATTCCGAACTGGAACCGGTCACAACCGCAACTCATTTGTTTCTGGCCCGTCCGGTCAGCTCAAGCCATCGGAGACTTCATGAAAGTACTGGTTCCGGTAAAGCGTGTTGTGGACTACAACGTCAAGATCCGGGTGAAGCCGGACAATTCGGGTGTAGACCTCAACAACGTGAAAATGTCTGTTAACCCCTTCTGCGAGATCGCCATCGAAGAGGCGGTCCGTCTCAAAGAAGCGGGCACCGCCACGGAAGTCGTGGCCGTTACCGTTGGCTCTTCAGCCAGCCAGGAACAGCTGCGCACCTGCCTCGCGCTCGGCGCCGACCGCGCAGTGCTGATCGAAACCGACGTCGACGCCCAGCCCCTCGGTATCGCCAAAGCGCTGAAGGCGCTGCAGGAGAAGGAAGGGGCGGAGCTCGTGATTTTCGGCAAGCAGTCCATCGATGGCGACAACAGCCAGACCGGTCAGATGTTTGCCGCCCTCACGGGCATGGCTCAGGGCACCTTCGCCTCGGAAGTGAAGCTTGCCGACGGCAAGATCGACGTAACCCGCGAGATTGATGGCGGCCTGCAGACGGTGAGCCTGAACCTGCCGGCCGTGGTCACCACGGACCTGCGCCTGAACGAGCCACGTTACGCATCGCTGCCGAACATCATGAAGGCGAAGAAGAAGCCGCTCGACGTGGTCACACCCGATGAACTCGGTGTGGACCTCGCCCCGACCGTAGAGGTGCTGTCCGTTGAGCCGCCGGCTGAACGCGAAGCCGGTATCAAGGTCGAGACCGTCGACGAACTCGTCGACAAGTTGAAGAACGAAGCGAAGGTGATTTCATGAGCATTCTCGTAGTAGCCGACCACGATAACGCCGAACTCAAGCCGGTCACTCGAGTCGTCCTGGCCGCCGCGGCCGCGATCGGGGGCGACGTGGACGTGCTGGTTGCCGGTGAAGGCTGTGGTGCCGTTGCCGAAGCTGCCGCTCAGGTGCCAGGCGTCGCCAAAGTACTCTGTGCAGACAACGCCGCTTACGGTCATCAGCTCGCAGAGAACATCGCGCCGCTCGTCGCCGAACTCGGCGCCAGCTACTCCCACATCCTGACGGCGCACACGACCGTCGGTAAGAACTTCCTGCCGCGCGTCGCAGCCACCCTGGACGTGGCCCACATCTCCGATATCCAGGGGGTCGAAGGCGCGGAAACGTTCAAGCGGCCGATTTACGCCGGTAATGCCATTGCGACGGTGAAGTCGAACGACTCCATCAAGGTGCTCTCCGTGCGCGGAACGGCTTTTGATCCGGTACCGGCAGAAGGCGGTTCTGCGTCCGTAGAAGCCGTTTCCAGTGCGCACGATGCCGGCAATTCGAGCTTCGTTGGCGAGGAGATCGCCAAGTCCGAGCGTCCTGAGCTCACGGCCGCCAGCGTCATCATCTCCGGCGGTCGCGGCATGGGTAGCGGCGAAAATTTCGCGCTCCTCGACGGCATTGCTGACAAGCTGGGTGCTGCCATCGGCGCGTCCCGCGCCGCCGTTGATGCCGGGTTCGTGCCTAATGACATGCAGGTGGGACAAACGGGTAAGATTGTCGCCCCGGAGCTGTACATCGCAGTGGGTATTTCCGGAGCGATTCAGCACCTGGCGGGCATGAAGGACAGCAAAGTGATCGTTGCCATCAACAAGGATGAGGATGCGCCGATCTTCCAGGTGGCCGACTACGGCCTCGTTGCCGATCTCTTCAGCGCACTGCCGGAGCTCGAAGCCGCACTCTGAGTCTTGCACCCGGAGTATGAAGAAGGGTGCCGCGGTCGGTGGTACCCTTCGCCTCTCGAAGGATTGAATTGAGACGACAGGAGTCATTTCAGTGGCAGTTTACGAACTGAACAACGGGCAGCTCTTACGCGTTGCCCGGAGCATCAACGGCAAGCTGGAACAACGCTACTTCAGCCTCATCGGGCTGAACAAGACCAAGCAGGCGGCCGTACGTCGGGATGCCAAGGCCCTCGATAAGCAGTGGGCCGAAGCGCAGGAGAAAGCGCGCAGCAAGCGTGTGCGGGAAGCTTCCACGGATAAGAAGCACTCCACCGGTGTTCGCGGCATCAATCTGGTGCGCCGTCCCTCGCCGGCCTTTCGTGTCCAGGTGCAGACCAACGGCAAATCCCACGTCCGGGAGTTTTCCGTGAAGCGCCTTGGTGCGGAGAAAGCCTGGCGGCAGGCCACCAAGTTCCTCGCCGAATGTCGCGGCTACAAGGCGGCGCCGAAGGCCTGGAACGATCGGATGCCGAAGGTCCGCGGCGCCAAATAAGCTCGCGCGGGTGAGCGATAGCCCGGCTGCAGCAGACAGCATCGCCCTTCGAGAGCCCGTCCGGGCTCTCCGCTGGCAATCTCAGAGCTCAGACTTTGGAAAAGCGCCTGGCCGTGTACCAGGTGACCGGCTGGGCGTGATTGTGCACTTCACCGGCCACGTCCAGCACCAGGGCAAAAAGTGCCATCCGGATCAGCACCCCATTGTCCGTCTGGCGGAAGATGGCGAGGTTCGGGTTCTGGAACAGATCGTCGTCAAGCTCGCGCGCTTCCGACCGTGAATCCCGGGGCAGGGGGTGCATGATCACCGTGTTCGGCTCACAGTTCTCCGTGTAGATCTCGTTGTTCAGCCGGAAGAGCCCCCGATAGCGGTCAGCGTCTTCCTGCGTCGGGAAACGCTCCTCCTGGGTGCGCGTCACGTACAGGATGTCCACGTTGTGAATGCCGGCTTCGAGTTCGTCGTATTCGAGGACTTCGTGGCCCCGGGCCCGCAGATCGTCACGGATGTGTTCCGGGACGCCGAGGCCGGCCGGCGAGACGAGCCGGTAGTGCACGTCTTTATAAAGCCCCAGCAGCTTGCACAAGGAGTGCACGGCCCTGCCGTATTTGAGGTCGCCGACCAGTGCGATCCGCAGACCGTCGATGCCTTTGCCGCGGCTCTGCATCTCATTCTGAATCGTATAGAGGTCCAGGAGCGCCTGGCTCGGGTGTTCGTTCGGGCCGTCGCCACCGTTCAGGACCGGCACGCGGCTGGCCGCCGCGAACTCCGCCACGGAACCCGCCTCCGGGTGACGCATGACGATGATGTCGCTGTAGCCGGAAAGCACGCGTGCGGTGTCGTAGAGTGACTCGCCCTTGGCGAGCGAGGAGGCTTTGACCTCCGTGGTCTCGCGCACGTCTCCACCCAGCAGGTTGAAGGCGCAGCCGAAGGACACCCGGGTCCGTGTGCTGGGTTCGAAAAACATGCTGGAGAGAATGGCGCCCTGAAGCACTCGCGTGATCCGGTTGCGGTCCGCGTAGATGCGCATGTCATCGGCCACGGCAAAGACACGCTCGATATCGGCCCGGTCGAACTGGTCAACCGAAAGTATGTGGCTGCCAACGAAATCCAATCCTGCCTCCCTCCGTTGCTTCGGCCTGGTGGTCTGAGGGATCTGGCGTAACGGCAGCAATCGGACTGCTTCCCCGCCGAATCCGCCGGGCATTCTACTGGAAGTGATCCCACCCTTCAGGTTCAGGTGGGCGCCTGGAGTGCGTCTGACTTCGGCGCACCTGCGGAATGAGCGACGTCAGATGAGGTCGGCGAGCAGCGCTTCTCGTTCGGCCGTGCGTGGATCACCGGACAGGCGCAGGCTGGACAGATCGCCCATGAGACCGGCTTCCCGGAAGCTCGCGGCCGCGGCCTTTGCTTCGCCTGCCGCGGCCAGCAGATAGCCCCGTTCGAGCTGGAACTCGAAGGAGGCCCAACCGGCATCGCTGAACGCCGCGCTGGCAGCCAGGGCGTTCTCCCGCCAGCGGTCGTAGGCGGCCAGCTGGCCGGAGCCTTCGAGGGCGATCAGCAGATGGCTCATGAGCTTCAGCTGCACCGGCGGGTAGCGTTCGTCGAACTCGTGGAGGAGGGTGACGAGCTCCGTCGCGGCGGCACTGTTTTCGCCCCGTCTGACGCGGTCGATGGCTTCCCAGGCACGGCTCATGAGCCCGATCTTCGGAGTCAGCTCCTCCCGGTCTGCCCAGTGCTCGATCACGCCTGCGAAACGGTAGGCGCCCGGGGCCACGGTACGATGCTCCAGTGCCGCAAGGTACACGCGCTCGTCGTCCGGTTCGGTGCGGATGGCTCTGGCCAGGTGAGTCTCCGCCCGATTCACGTGCTGGCGCTGGAGATCCAGCCGCCAGCGGAGAAGCTCCGCCCCGACCGGGTCGTCTTCCATCGCCGTGGCAATTGATTCCGCCTTGCTCCAGTCCGCTGCCTGCAGGGCAAGCTGTGCGGCCATCCTGCGCAGGTTTTTCTCTTCGAGGGGCCTGGCGTCGAGGATCTCGCGAGCTTCCTGATGGCGGCCGAGTTCAATCATGGTATGCACGTAGTTGTGCGTGACGGCCACGTGTTGCGGATCAAGGGCGAAGGCGGCTGCGTAGTGCTGGAAGGCGTCTTCCAGTCGCCCCAGGGCCATGACCGCGTTACCGCGCCACATGTGAGCCATTGAATGATAGGGATTCAAGGCGACGGCCTCCGCCAGAGCGGCCTCTGCGCCGGCGTAATCGCCCCGGTTCTGCAGCAGGATGCCGCGAGAAGCGTGGGCATCGGCGGAAGCTGGGTCGAGGGCGAGGGCTTCGGCAACGAGCGGCTCAGCCAGAGCGATGGCCGATTCGTCGGCGCGGTTGCCATAGCTCACTTGGAGCAGATAGGCGTCTGCAAGACCGCTGTAGGCCTCGGCCATGGTGGGATCGGATTCGATGGCCTGCTGAAAATAGCGGACCGCGCGATTGAGGCCCTCCGGGCTCCGTTCGTGCCAGTGGTGGCGACCCAGCAGGTAAAAGTCGCGCGCGTTGATGTCCGCCGTGGCCCGGGCGACCTTCAGCGGCGTGGCGA
The DNA here is from genome assembly GCA_965230005.1 of Pseudomonadales bacterium. Classification (GTDB taxonomy): domain Bacteria; phylum Pseudomonadota; class Gammaproteobacteria; order Pseudomonadales; family Azotimanducaceae; genus SZUA-309. Next base: position 936,159 of record OZ245934.1, on the reverse strand, counting down.
GCGGCAGCGCCAGCCGCTCGGCAACAGCAGCAATGATCTCGTCCTCCATGGCGTAAAGGCTCGATTCCGGGCCTTCGAAGCTGTCGGTCCAGAGGTGATCGCCGCTCTCGGCGTCGATGAGCTGTACTGAAAGCCGGAAACCGGATTCCGTGCGACGGATGGCGCCCATCAGGAGTGCATCCACATCCAGCTTCGCGCCGATCTCCCGGGGATCTGATCCTCCCGGGTCCGAAAAGGCTGCGGTGCGGGAAGAGACTCTCAGTTCCGGGATACCGACGAGGGTGTTCATCAACTCTTCAGCGACACCGGTACCGAGGTGTCTGTCAGCGGTCCCGGCCTCGAAGGGGAGCACGGCAATGCGGTGATGCTCTTTTCGATGCTCTGGCGACCAGAGCGCAAGCGCCGCGGTCAGGCTCAGGACCGCAGCTGCCGCCAGCCCCCAGAAGCGACGCTGAGAGTCCCGCGTTGGAGAAGCAGAGGGTGTTTTCAGGAGCCGGTAGCCTTTTTTCGGCACCGTCTGAATGAACTCCGGGTGACTGGCCGCGTCACCAAGGGCCGAGCGGAGCTCTGAAATGCAGCGGGTCAGCGCCTCTTCCCCGACCACGCGGCCGGCCCAGACGGTATCCATCAGATGTGTGCGGGTGACCACTTCGCCGGGATGGGCCATGAGCTCCTGCAGTACGGCCATGATCTTCGGTTCGAGGTGTTTCTCGCGGCCTGCCACGACGATTGCATTCTCGGAGGGTCGAACCTCGATGCCGTCCAGGTCCAGCACCCCGGACGAGCTCCCTGCATCCCCTGCGCTCATACTGCTCCTCCGCTCTCAGCCCGGTCTCTGAGCCCCCGCCTGTGGCAAACAGGCGTGGCATCAGGCCACACCGCATCGGACGATCCTTTCCATCGCGGCTTACTCTGATCGAGATGCACTCTAGCGGGATTTCGTTGCAGACGCTGCGTGAACCGGCCTGGAAAGGGTCGTTTTTTGAAGATCTAAGGAAATCCTAAGGTTTCTCAGGATCTTCTGGCCGAGGAACCGAGGCTTCCAGAAAGCTTTCGAAAGTCTGCGGACCTTCCCGCAGTCATTGCTCCGCCTTTTTACATCACTTCTGATGATCTTCCTCAGGTTTTCCCACCTCTGAAAATCGAAGGTGCTTCCCGAGTCTGGGCCGCCGTCTCGTCAGTCGGCCGCCCAGTCAGTCGACACTTCTTGGAGGAGGAAGTCATGCGAAAGCAAGATAAAGGTGGGGAGCATCTCAGGGCGGAACTGCCAGACCGCGGCGTTTTGCCGCGGCAAGTGACGTTGGCTTTGATTCTTGTGGCCTACGGTCTCGCTCCTTTGCTCAACGCCCAGGTGGTCACGGCACCCCTCAACTGGCGGGAAACGAGCCTGGAGCAGGGTTTAGCTATGCTAAAAGATAGTTTTCTTGACGTTAGTGTCAGGAGAGATCAGGAATACGTTGGCGCCGTTTTTTGTCACCTTGATGGATCTTTCAGCTTCAGCTATGGCAGCGGGCGTTCCGGCCAGGACGAGGTTCAGTTCCTGGTTCGTGGTCGATCTGATCGCAAAGTCGTCGGTTTCTGGCACACACACGGGGCCCATGGACCCGGTCGAGCTCTGTTTTCGTCCGTTGACGCTGATCTGGTCCGACAAACAGGCTTGCCGTTCTACCTCATCACGCCGGAAGGGGAGATTCGGGTGCTGCAACCCAAACATCTGCGCGAGCAGCGTCGTGCGGCAACCGCCTTTTTCCGACGCTCAGCCCGCCTGTCCAGTGGGGCCCACCCCGGTCAGCGCGTTGCTGGCTCGCCCGGGCGTTCCTGCGGGGATGTGATGCAGGTCTGATTCCTTGGCGAGGCTGGCCTGAAGGCGCGTATTCGGGCGAATCTCGTCTTCTTCGAGGTCCCGGGCAGCTGATATCATGAGGGTTCAGTGACCGCTCACGAATCTTCACGGATAAAAGTGTCATGAGTGAACCCGGTGCAGCCCCCAGCACGGGTACTGCGGGCGCGGAGGACGCGCTCGATCAGAACCAGCTAGACGACAACACGGCAGCCCCCCTGGCCGCCGTGCCCGAATCCGGCCTCGATGCCGCGACCGAAACCGCGTCGGCGCTCCTACCCTTTGCCTTTGCTAAGCGCTTCGGCGTCGTGATCACCCATCACGACGAGGTCCTCGAGGATGCAGAGCGGGTGCTCGTCGCCTGCAAAACCCAGCCAACGTTGACCACCCTCGCGGAACTCAAGCGGTTCGCCAGGAAGCCTCTGCAGCTGAAGATGGTGGGCGAGGACGAGTTCGATACGCTCCTGTCGAGCACCTACTCTCGCGACGGCTCCGAGGCGCGGCAGATGGTCGAAGACATGGGCGACGAGATGGACCTCGCAAGCCTCGCCGACTCGGTGCCGGAAACGGAGGATCTCCTCGAGAAGGAAGACGACGCGCCTATCATCCGGCTCATCAACGCGCTGCTCGCCGAAGCCATCCGGGAGAACGCCTCAGACATTCATATTGAAACTTTCGAGCGTGAGCTCGTCGTTCGCTTCCGGGTGGATGGCGTCATGCGCGAGGTGGTGCGGCCGAAACGACAGCTGGCGCCGCTGCTGGTCTCCCGGATCAAGGTTATGGCGCGCCTGGACATCGCCGAAAAGCGGGTACCGCAGGATGGCCGGATTTCGCTTCGGGTCGGTGGCCGGGAAGTCGACGTCCGGGTCTCGACCATGCCGGCAAGCAACGGCGAGCGGGTGGTGCTGCGACTGCTCGATAAACAGGCCGGGCGGTTGACCCTGCCGAAGCTCGGCATGCTCCCGGAAGATCTCGACCGGATCCGCAGTGTCGTGCATAAGCCGCACGGCATTTTCCTCGTCACCGGTCCTACGGGCTCGGGTAAGACGACGACGCTTTATGCCTCGCTCGCGGAGCTCTCGGCAAACACCATCAACATCCTCACCGTCGAGGATCCGATCGAATACAACCTGCCGGGCATCGGCCAGACGCAGGTGAACACAAAGGCCGACATGACCTTCGCCCGCGGCCTGCGCGCCATCCTCCGCCAGGACCCGGACGTGGTCATGGTCGGGGAGATCCGGGATCTGGAGACGGCAGAGATTGCCGTGCAGGCCAGTCTCACGGGCCACCTCGTCATGTCTACGCTGCACACGAACACGGCCGTGGGTGCCATTACCCGCCTGGTCGATATGGGGGTTGAGCCGTTTCTGCTGTCGTCGTCCCTGGTAGGAATGCTGGCCCAGCGGCTCGTCCGCGTGCTCTGCCCGGACTGTAAAACTCCGCGCCCGGCCAATGCGTCGGAAGCCGCTTTCCTCCGACAGACGTCGGCAACCGTTTACGAGCCGAACGGCTGCGAAGCCTGCCAGGGCAGCGGCTATCGGGGTCGCACCGGCATCTATGAGCTCGTGGTCGTTGACGACACGCTGCGACAGCTGATCCATGACCGGGCTTCCGAGCAGGAACTCACGGGCTATGCCCGGCGCAAGGCGCCGAGTATCCGCGACGACGCGGTGACCAAGATTCTTCAGGGCGTGACCTCCGTGCAGGAAGTGCTCAAGGTTACCCTCGAGGAGTAAGGCCTCCGGCTGGCCATGGCTGCCTACGAATACATAGCCCTCGATCCCCGCGGCAAAGAAAAGAAAGGCGTTCTCGAGGCGGACAGCGTTCGCCAGATCCGCCAGCTTCTGCGCGATCAGGGGCTCGTGCCCCTCGAAGTGGATGCGGCCCGGGAGCAGAAGAGCGCCGGAGGCGGTTTCTCCTTTGCCGACTTTGGTCGCCGCCTCGGTGCCCTCGATCGTGTTCTGTTCACCCGCCAGCTCGCAACGCTGATCGCTGCGGGCCTGCCCATCGAGGAAGCGCTCCAGGCCATCGCCCAGCAGGCGGAGAAGCAGGGCGTTCGCTCCCTTGTCATGGCCATTCGCAGCAAGGTGCTGGAAGGGCATTCGCTGGCGTCCAGCCTGAGCGACTATCCCGGCAGCTTCTCGCATCTGTACCGGTCGACGATCTCCGCCGGTGAGCAGTCGGGCTTTCTGGACAAGGTCCTGGAAAACCTGGCCGGCTACGAGGAACGCCAATTCGAGTCGAGGCGCGACGTGGATATGGCCATGCTCTATCCGGTGCTGCTGACGCTCTTTGCCTTCGGCATCGTCGGCGCGCTGATGATCTATGTGGTGCCGGACATGGTTGGCGTGCTCGAAAACATGGGTCAGGAGCTGCCGCTGTCGACGCGCATCCTGATCGGACTTTCCGAATTCGCCCAGGCCTGGTGGTGGCTTCTCGTGCTGGGCGCCGTGGTTGCCGCCATCGGGGTCCGCTGGCTTCTGCAGCAACCGAATGTTCGGATCGCCTGGGACAAGCGGAAACTGTCGCTGCCGCTGGTGTCCCGCATCAGCCGCTCGGCGAATGCCGCTCGCTATGCGAACACCCTTTCGATCTTATCGAGCAGCGGCGTGCCCCTCGTGGAGGGTATGAACATCGCTGCAGAAGTCGTGTCGAACGAGTTCCTGAAGCGGCGCCTTGCCGATGCGACCCAGCGTGTGAGTGAAGGTTCCAGCCTGCGCGTGGCTCTCGAGGGAGTCGGCTACTTCCCGCCCATGTTGCTGCACATGGTGGCGAGCGGCGAGTCGAGCGGCGAGCTGGACGCCATGCTGGAGAAGGTGGCCGTCTACCAGCAGACGGAAGTGGAACGGATCGTCACGACCCTCGTGCGGCTCTTCGAGCCGGCGATGCTGGTTGTGATGGCCGTGCTGGTTATGTTCATCGTTATGGCCATACTGTTGCCTATATTGACGATGAATCAGCTGGTCTGAGCCGAAAAGCCGGTGGCGGCTGAGGCGCGTCGACAGCAACACGCGGCCTTAAGCAGAGATCTCAGACGGCACAGACCCGCAGCAACGAATGAGTAAGTGAGAAGAACATGAGCGTCATTAGCAGTACCCCCGGGCGTCAGACAAGACACGACGGCCGCAGCCCCCTTGCTCGCGCAAGCGGTTTCACATTGATCGAGATCCTTGTGGTTGTGGTGATCGTCGGTATTCTCGGCGCCATCATCGTGCCGAACCTGCTGGGGCGTCCGGATCAGGCCCGCATCACAGCGGCCGAGAGTGATATCCGTTCCCTTGCGAATGCGCTGGACATCTATCGGCTGGACAATTTCGTCTATCCATCTACGGAGCAGGGCCTCGAGGCGCTGGTCAGCAAGCCTGCTGGTTTTCCGGAGCCGAAAAACTACAGCCCCGATGGCTACATCAAGCAGCTGCCGACGGATCCCTGGGGTTCACCTTACATCTACGAGCGCAGCGGGGATGCCTTCAGTCTCTTTTCTCTCGGCGCCGATGGCTCCGAAGGGGGGGACGGGCTGAACGCCGACATTCATTACGACGATCTCTGACCGTCGAGAGCGATGGCTCTTCCGCCCTTCGAACATCAGGCGGAAACGATCATGAGGACCGCGATGCGCGCTCTAGCTGAGCGATCGACTTCAGACATCGGGTTCCCTCGCCCTGAGAGAAAACCCCGTGCGCGTTAGCGTTCAACGATCCCTGGGGTTCACGCTGCTCGAAGTGCTCGTGGTCCTGACGATCCTTGCGGTGCTGACCGGCACGGTGATGCTATCTTTCACGGGCTCCGATCAGGAACAGACCTTGCGCGGCGCCGCCGAACGGCTGGCGATACGAATTGAACTGGCCCGCCAGCATGCGCTCACTCGAAACCGAGAGTGGGGAATCTACGTTGAGCCCGACACCTATCGCTTCGCCGAGTTTGATCCCGAGCAATCCATCTGGGTAGAGCAGACTGGCCGACCGTTCGATCGGGCTGACCTTCCAGCCCTAGTGACCCTGTCTCTCGATCTCGAGGAATTCGACTTCCTGCCGTTCGATGAAAACGACGATCTGCCACAGATCCTGATTTTTTCGAGCGGTGAGATCACGCCGTTCCGCCTCCTGCTCGAGCCCGAGTGGCGGGCGCCGCCCTGGGCCCTCACCACCGATGGATTGTCACAGGTGGAGGCGAGCCGGGATGACGGGGCGCTGTTGTGATGGTCCGCCGACAACCAGTTCCAGAACTGAAGCGCCACAACGCTGCTGCTGCTCGCGGTTTCACGCTCATCGAAGTACTGGTGGCATTGCTTGTTTTTTCGGTACTCGGCTTTGCCGTCTCTTCCAGGGTGGGAGAGATCGTCAACCAGACCTACGTCATCGAACGGCGCACCGTCGCGCACTGGGTCACGGACAACCATCTAACCCGCCTCCGTATACAGGCGCAGGCGACGGAGGAGGTGATGCCGACCGGGCGTTCCACGGAGCGGGTCTTCATGGGTGACCGGGAGTGGCGGCTGGAGGTACAGGTCTCGGACACAACGCACCCCTGGCTGCGCCGGGTGGAAGTCGAGACCTTCGAAGTCGTCGACGACCGGCCCGTGGGGCCGATCGATTCCATCATTGCTTTCATAGGGCGCTACTGATGCGCAGGCGTGGGAACGGCTTCACGCTCATTGAGGTGCTGGTGGTCCTTGGGATCTTCGCCATCATCGGTCTCATTGGTGCGCAGATCGTCAGCCGGGTCCTCGAGAACAACCAGGTGCTTTCGGAACGCGGCGCGCGACTCGCGGAAGTGCAGCGCTCCATGCAGATCCTGCAGCGGGACCTGCTGCAGCTTGCGGGTCGGGGGGTAAGGGATCAGCTCGGAGACCCGATGGAAGCGCTCATGATCGGTGCGGACGGCATGATCGAGTTCACGCGCTTCGGCTGGCGGAATCCCCTTGGTCGGCCGCGCGCAGAGCTCCAGCGGGTTGGCTACATCGTGCAGGACGATACGCTCTTTCGCGCCTACTGGATGGTTCTCGATCGGGCGCCGGATTCGGAGCCGCAGCTGCAGAAGCTCCTCTCCGGGGTCACGCAGGCGGAGTTCTTTGCCCTGGACCGGGCTGGTAACGAGTACAGTTTCTGGCCGCCGGCTGGCGACTTTCGCAACGACCCGAATCTGCAGCTGGCCGCGGTGATTCTTCGAATCGATGCGGCCCCCTTCGGCGTCGTGGAGCGGATCTGGCCGGTGCCGAACCCCGATGCAACGGTGAACGTGGGCGTTCCCGGCGGGCCGGGTGCAGATCCGGGTACGGATCCCGAGCAGCCTCCGGAAGCGCCTGCCCAGCCGGATGACGACGTGCCGGTCGATACAGGCGCGGAAGTCTGATGGGCAACCGAATCGGCATCCCACTCGGGCAACGCGGCGTTGTTCTACTTTCCGTGCTGCTGATTCTGGCGCTGCTTTCGGCGCTCGTGTATCAGCTCGTGGGTCGTCAGACCCTGCTCGTCGCGCAGGCCCGGCAGACCTTCGCCGGTGATCAGGCGCTGCAGTACGCGCTCGGTGCTGAGGCATTCGCACGCCAGGTGCTTCGCCAGGAATGGATGGATACCGGTGCCGTGGACAACCTGACGGAAGTCTGGGCGCAGCCTTTGCCACCCCTGGAAGTAGACAACGGGTTCATCGAGATTCAGGTGCGGGATCTGAACGCCTGTTTCAATCTCAACGCCGTGGCCTCGACGGCCACCGGCGCAGCGGCGGGGCGCATCAACCTCACGCGCTTCAAGACGCTGCTCCGAAATCTGAATCTGCCGGAACCGCTGGCGGAGACCTGGCTCGACTGGATCGATCCCGATCAGGAGGTCTCCGGCTTCGGCGCCGAAGACGGCGAGTATCTGCTCGGTGAGTTCGCGCACCGGACAGCCGATCAGTTCGCCATGCATGTGAGCGAGCTGCGCATGGTGCGGGAAATGGATCGGGATCTTTACGCGCAGATTGAACCGCACGTGTGTGTGCTGCCGACGGATGTGCTCAAGATCAACGTCAACACAGCGAGCCCGCACGTTATCGCCTCGCTTAATCCATCGCTGGCCCCCGCCCAGGTGGAAGCGCTGGTACAGGCTGAGCGCCTCTATGAGGATGTGAACCAGATCACGGCCGAGGTGCCGGAGCTCGCGGCGGCCACCGATGCCATTGGCGTCGCGAGTGAGTTTTTTGAGATACAGATCCGCGCCCAGGTAGACGACAGCCTCGTTGAGCTCTCCTCGGTCCTGCATCGGGGTCCGAATGATGGCACTATCACGCTGCTGACGCGCGATTTCGGCAAGACGTTCCGTTCCCGCTTCCTCGAGAACCTCGAGGTGGAAACGGAAGGCTGAAACGCCAGTGTCATAGACGCACGGTAGAGCAATTTAAAGCACCCCAGACACGACGCCACCGACCATGCCTACGCTCTTCATTCGCCTGCAGTCGCCTGTCTACCACGACGAGGACGGGACGGATCTGTCCTGCGACTGGCTGATTCTCGAGAACGATGGGGACGTCCGTGCAAGCGGAGTGACGGATTATCGAGGCCTCTCCGAACTCATCGATCCTTCAACGGACTGGCTGCAGAACTCGAACAACCTCGTGGTCGTCGTCCCTGCTGAACATGTGCTTGCGCTCAATACGGAAGTGCCCGGGCGCTCCGTCGGCCACATCCGCCGGGCGTTACCCTTCGTCGTGGAAGAGTATCTTGCGGCAGACATCGAACGCATGCATCTTGCCCACGGCCCCATCAAGCGCGGCGCCCCGGTGCGGGTGAATCTGATCGACGTCGATTATCTCGATGACTGGATGGCCTGCTTCGAGGAGCTGAATCTGCGTCCAGGGTTCATGGTATCCGACGCGGAGCTGCTGCCGGTGCACAGTAAAGGCGCTACGGTGCTCCTGGAGCCCGAGACCGCTTTGATTCGAACCGATGCTCAGGCCGCGAGCATCGACCGGGATAATCTGGGCCTGGCGCTGGAATCCCTCGAGGTTGATCTCATCGAGGTGGTGAACGGCGAACTCGACGGCATCACGGCCGGACAGCTCGACGCCGGTATCGAAATTCGGGCCGGAGAAGACACCGATCCACCCCTGGTCTACCTGGCTCGCCGTTGGCGCGGCTTGCCCGACGCCGTGAATCTTCTGCAGGGTGACTACACCCCGGCAAAGCCGCCCACAGAGAATCTCTACCGGTGGCGGGCCGTTGCCTCTCTCGGCGCAATCTGGCTTCTCGTTGGCCTCATCGGCATGGTGGCCCAAGGGGTCTGGGCGGGGCTGCAGGCGGACTCGCTGGAGGCCCAGAGCGAAGCGCTCTACCGGGACATCTATCCCGGCGAACGTCGCATCAACAACGTGCGTCGGCAGATGCGGCAGAAACTCGGCGAACGTGTAGATGGTGCGGGTGGTGATTTCGGCGCCTATCTCGGCTACCTGGCTCAAGGCATTGATCGTTCCGTGAGCATTTGGAGTCTGACCTACTCAGAGAACCGCAATGAGCTTGCGGCCGATCTGCAGCTCTCGAGCTACGACGCCCTCGAGCAGTTCAAACAACGCATTGAACGGCTCGGTCTCTCGCTCGAGATCACTTCGGCCGAACAGCAGGACGCCGGCGTGCGCGCGCGGGTGCGCCTTCAGGGTGGAGGAGGGGACGCATGAGTTCGCTCTTCTATCGCATGACGCAGCAGGTGCAAGGCACCGGCGTATGGCGCTGGTACGCGAGTCGCGAGGCCCACGAACGGCCGATCATCGCGGGAGTGGCTATCCTTGTTGCGGCGGCCGTGCTCTGGCTTGCGATCTGGAAACCGATCAGCGACTGGCGGGTGCTGGAAACAAACCGCTATCAGAACGCCCTCGATACCTGGGAATGGATGCAGGCCAACGAAGCCAACGCGCGAGCGCGTGCCAGTGCGTCCACGGCCGGACCGAGCAGCGAACGCTCGCTCATGCCGCTGGTAACGCGTGAGGCCAACGCTCAGGGGCTCAGGCTCAATCGTTTGCAGCCGGAGTCCGACGGCGCCGTCAGCGTGGTGGTGCAGGCCCAATCCTTCAACTCGGTGATCGAGTGGCTGAACCGCCTGCAGACCACCCACAGCGTCGCCGTGCAGCGTATCTCCGTGGACGCGGAAGGGCAGCCGGGGCTTGTGAACGCCCAGATCCGCTTGCTCTAGCGAACCATCGAGCGAGACCGGATTCTCAATCCTGCTGAGATCCAGTCCCCCTTACTGCAGCGCCGAAAGGGCAGTCTTACCGCTCGAAATGCCGCCCTGCGGCGTATTCCGACCCGGGGTTCCCCCTGATTACGGCGTTTTTCGACGCTTTATGACGCGGTTGGCATTTTGCGCTAGCCATGAATCAACGTTTTCGGACCACCTCGCTCCTAGACTGCATAAACGTTGGGACTTGACGGATATGAGGTGAGGATGGGGCCTAACAGAGATCCCCAGAGTGTGTTCACCGCGATGCACCACAAGGCAACGGGTGAGTTGCTGCATCTGATGGACGGGCTCTACATGAACATCGAAGATGGCCTCTTCGAGTTTGCCTATCGTCATGAGGATGACGAGACCAAGCAGCGCGCCTGCTTCGATCTCATGCGCGAACTGCGCTTCCGACGCTCGAACCTCATTCAGTCCTTCGCCAAGCGCATGCAGCGCGGCCTTTCCCACTGGCTTGAGGACAAGCAGGAGTTCGATACCGAATACGACATCCACCTCGACCAGCTGGCGCAGAAGATGTCCGAGAAGTGCTCGGCGCACTTCGGCTTCCTGCTCGGCCAGATCACCGATCGCGCTGCAACGGCCTCGAGCCGTCCTTCCAGCCAGGTGAAGATCCCAATCAGCCCCTATCAGGTTGCATACAACTTCCTCGCGACCTGCCGATCCCTGGATCTTGATAACGATGCCATCGAGGTCGTGCAGAACCTCTTCGAGCGCTTTGTGCTCGATCGTCTCGGTAACATCTATGGCGACTGCAATCGTCGCCTGGAAGAGGCAGGTTTTGATCTGCTGCCGAGCGAAGGGGAGATGATTTACAGCGCCTGATCGTCGCTGGCGTTCTTTCCTGAAGACGGTCGGCTTTTCGAGCCGGCATCTTGCGCATCCGAGCGGATGCGTTCTCCGACTGAATCCAACTGTTTGTTGAGCTCACCCCCGGCTCTGCTGAGCCAGGGATTGCTTTGAGCTTCGGTCATGACGCGTTGTCGCAGCGGGTCGATGAGATCGTCGCTGGTGCCGCGGCTGTGATGGCCGAAGAGGTTGATCCAGACTTCTGTGCGGCGGCCGAGGCGTTTCAGGTCGCGGAAGTAGCGGTGAGGGTCATCGCCGCCCGCAATCAGGCCCATAACAGCGCTGATGAGGGAGAGGGGGCTTAGGAGGACGTCTCGAAGGCCGTCGGCGGCGAGCTTGAACTGGAAGACGAGGACGTCCAGTACGAGCTTCAGGCGGGAGGTTTCCCGGCCTTCCTGGCTTTCTGGCTGGGTCTCCGAGTCGATATTGCCTCGGCGACCTTCTGGGCTCGCATCATCCATGATGCGAGTTTAGCGCTTCCTGAGCGGCTCTGAGGCACCAGAGTCGCCTGGATATCGCAGCCTACTTTGTCGATCGAATCAGTCGATCAGCTCGAACGGCGGTCCCAGGCTCGCTCGATGCGGTTGCTTCGACGGTCGAGGTGGCGGTCCGCGCGGGTGCCTTTGCGGTCCAGGCGACGGTCGATCTGGTCACCGCGCCGATCCAGTTGGCGGGCTAGGGCATCGCGATCGTTCATCTCAGCGCGATTGGATTTACGGTCGAGGTGCTGGTTGATGCGGTCGCCGCGTTGGTCGAGGCGGGTTTCTATGCGGTCGCCTTTGCGGTCGAAGTAGTGGTCGGCTCGGTCGCCAGGATCAGCGAAAGAGGTTAATGGAATCAGAGAGATAGTGGTTATTGCCAGGATTGATTTGAACATTGTACTGCCTTTTCTTGGGTGTTCAGGGAGTACAACGCGCCAGGCCGCTATACGTTGACGTCGGTAGAGTTGCGCTAAGGTAAACCCGATTCGGGTAGCCGCAGCAATAGAGGCTGGTTCTGATCCATGAAGCTCTGGAGTTCATCGGCAGCCATTTCGCAAGATCGATTACACGCGGCCCCAATAGCCACCACAGTGCCGTCGGTCCTAGCTCGCAGGAGTCCTGGAATCTGCAGCAGCTTGGCGGTCCTTTCAGAGTGGGTTCCCCGGCCCGATACGCTGTACCAATGCCAGATCAAAATGTTACCTTGGCTGGTCGCTGCGGTAGTTTCAGTGACGGTTTCAAGGCCGGCTGCACCGGTAGCACGAGTGCTGGACTGAAGTGCTCTCGCCGGGCCTGTCACGCTGTTTTTTGACGCGAGCAGCTTGGAGTCTTTTTCCTGTACCAGATAGCGGGCGGCGTACAGCTCAACGTGTGGATGCTCCGGTCTTTGGAAGGCAGTTCTGATCTCCTGTTGGGGTTCTGCGAATTCCGGCGCCCACCCTGACTGGCTCGTAGTCTCCAGCCATTCTGGTGAGAGGCCTGAATGGCTGAATTGAGGCTCTTCATTGAGCGAAGCGAAACCTGAACTTTGCAGGGAAAGCAGTGGCATAAGAAGAACAACCAGACCGACAAAGGAGTAAGAAACCGCTTGTTTCGTAAACGAGGATTTCGCATTCGAGCGCGCACCGCCTGGTGGCTCTTCATCCGGATCATGCTTGAGAAATCGCAACGCCCACCCCAGTGCGGGAACTGCTAAAAAGCAGAACGCCACCCAGCCAAAGAACTCGTGATCAGTCATGAGTGGACTGGTCATCTCTGTGTAGTGGCCGATGAGGACGAGCAGAACAATGCGGATCCAGTTGGCCAGGAATCCAATGAGTAGGGCGAAGGCGAGCAAAGCAGCCGAGACGGCGATCGAGGGCCGAGTACGCATCAGGAAGAAACTCACAATGGCAGCGGCGACCAGGAGATAACTAATGCCTGAGCAATCATCAGTGATCTCAACGGTGCCAGAGGGAAGTTCAATAAGGTTGCCGATGATGTAGGCGTTCAGGTCTGCGGCGGTAAGTACTGAAGACACCACGGCTGCTGCCAGGTTCGCTAAGGGTGTGCGAACGAAATCCCAAACAGGGACTGCAAGGTACAGATAGGCGATCGGGGTAAAGAGCTCCCGGGCAGCAGACCAACCACCCAGCAGCAGGACGATTGCGAGCGGGACCAGCGGCAACACAACGTACATGCCAGTCGTGAACTCGATATAGCGCAAGATCGAATAGACGAGCACCAACGCAGCAAGCCCCAGAAGACCGAAGACGGAGCCTGGCCCAAAGGGAAAGGTAGGTTCCCGCACCCGAACGAAAACGATATAAAGACTCAAAGCCAGGACCAGAAAGCCATGTGTGTAGGCTGGCGAGACAATCCACCTGGACACGAGTCTGCCGATGCCATCACTTAGTCCCAGCAGCGTGGCCAGCCCTAGCAGCGCTGCACAGGTAAGAACAGCTACGACATGAGTACGATCGATTGTGACTAGACCTTGGCTGTCATCCTGCAACTCTGTACTCGCCATGGCGGGGTATTCAAAGACTCAAGAACGTGATCGTAACGGCTTGGATCATGAGGTCTGTGCCGTGTTTGTGGCGTTGGCCGGATCTAAGGAGCCCGGTACGCGGGAAACCAAGCAGTGTGGCTGGCTTGAGCGTTTAGCCGGCACAGATCTTCGTACAGCTTGGGGTTCAAAACGCGCCCGCAGAAATATACCTCACGTGTTTCGGTGGCCCAGCCTTCTTTGAAGCGGGTTAAGCCGTCGACATCGTTGTTCGAACCCGCACCGCCACCCAGCGCCAGATACTGGTATTCGCCTCGAAAAGTAGCGATCGCTTCGTAGAACAGCGCGTAGGACGCACGGAGCTTGTAGCCCAATGCGCTGTAAGCGCCAAGATGGTAGTACACGACATCCCCGTCCACGATCCAGAGCGTGGCGCCAACCACTTCGTCCTGGGTGTAGGCGACGATCGCCCTCAAATCGATGAGCGAAAGCTGCCTCTCGAATGAAGCCCGCGAAAACGCGGATACACCTTTCACACTGTGGCGGTCGATCAGTTGATCGTAGAGCTGACACCAGATGTCCAGCAGCAGGGCTGGCTCCTCGGCGCTCCTCAACTCGAGATTTTTTGCGGCTCTCCGGACGTTTCTTCGGTGATGTCTTGAGAGTTGCGATCCCAAGTGATCGCCTAAACTCACTACGTAGTGCTGCTTGAAGCGTGTGAACTTATCCCAGCCGAATTCGCTGAGTGCTTGTGGATCAAACTGGGCGAATGGATCAGTGACCAGCGACACGGATACGTAGTCTGATGGCAGAGCGTCGAGGTCAGCTTTCAAACCATCCCAGCTCTGACAAACGAGAAACGGATAAGGGCCGGTAAGGTCAGTGGCGTCAGTGGCAACAGAATCTGGCGGGACAATCTGAGCCGCGAGATAGCCATCGCAGGTTGGGAGATGAACCAGCTCACCCAGACATAGCGATTCAGCATACGCGCGGGTGGCGTACCCCGTTCTCATAGGCTTTCCCGCTTTACTGTGGAGAAGATCCTGGATTGCTATGCCACTACCAAGTCGTCAAGGATTGCGAAACGATGTTATTTATCGCTGACGCGACGCTATAAGCAATGCGAGGTGTGTAAGAAGTCACATTAACCTCGCAAAGGCAGCATCAGTGCAGCTGATACAATAGCGTCTTTGCTGTCCGAGCCTATCTGTCAACGATGTTTCAGGACGGCTCCAATTCACTCCTCGCTGGCAGCGATCCAACAAAGCGATAGTGTCATGGTACCTACCTGCTTCATTCTCTCCTGGAACCGCCCTATCTACTTATGGCTCACGCTTGAAAGCCTGCTGCGAAACACGTCAATGGATCTTAACTTTGTGCTGGTGGACAACGCTTCGACAGACCCGCAGGTTCGACAAGTAATTCGCGCGTTCGAGAAGCGCAATATGTTCTCAGACGTCCACCTTTGCAGCAGTAATGATCCGAATCGTATATCCAAGACGCTTAATGACTACAAGAGCCGTCTTGGGGACTTCTTTTTCTTCGTGGAAAGTGATGTGCAGGTCCCCGAAAACCCCTGTTGGGCAAGCACTTATCACGAGCTCTATTTGACCCACAGTCGCGTTGGCATGGTTGGATCATTATGTGACCCCTCCGACTACATCGACGAAGCTGAGATCAGACGGGCGGAGCCGGGGCTTTCTCCAGAAGAGATTGAGTACTACAGCTACGGCGGAACCCGCTCAAAGGAGCGAGGCGCACACCTCGATCCTACGCGTAATGCCACGGTTGGAGATTTTCCCAATCCGCCCGGGAGACTGATGCTCCTCGATACGGAAGCGGTTGAACGCTGCGGCTACCAGCCAGACCATGAAATGGCCAAGGCAATGGTGAAAGCGGGATACAACTGGTACATAACCACCGCTTTCAAGCACCGACATTTGTCGCTCATGAGCTTTTACGATTATCCGCTCCACGACGACGGAACAGGGACTGATTACAGGAAGGCCCGTTTCCGCTTCTTTGCCGACTCAGGAGGTCTGCCTTACGTGGGACAGCTGCGGAAAGGACTCGCGCTACGGACACGACTTCGACGCCTTCTCCGCTGAGGCCAGACCAACACTCGCTAACACAACCGGAAGTTCAATTACGCTCTTTGCTTTTGGTGATGCGGACGGCAGAGTTCATTTCGGGAAGCGAAGCTGTCCACGTTACCCAGACAGCGAGGCCTGTAATGCGCGCAATCGAAAAATATACGACAGCTCCAACGAACACTTTAGTCAGAAGATCCGGAGCAGGAGCAAGTTCAATTGCGTCGATGGCCCATACAACCGAAATCATTGGGAGGCAAAGTAACAGATAGGGGAAAACGTCTCGGAGCTGACCCCGCAGCGGGTAGTCTGCGAGATTGGCAGCGTAGTGGGTGTTTAGAACGATTGAAATCACCGAGGCGAGTACCTGTCCACTGACCACTGCCACGATGCCGAAAGGCACTGTGCATATGATGATCACAACGGCTAAGGCCTGCTTCACAATCTCCAATCGGAAGAACAGATCGGTACGGCCGAGGGCACGAAGTAGAGTC
Source organism: Pseudomonadales bacterium (assembly GCA_965230005.1). GTDB lineage: Bacteria > Pseudomonadota > Gammaproteobacteria > Pseudomonadales > Azotimanducaceae > SZUA-309. The sequence continues at coordinate 920,207 of OZ245934.1, read as the reverse complement.
AGATTTACGACATGGAGAGGATGCAGCAATCCCAATAGCACGGCTATTTGAAGAATCGGTACTGCTGGTAACCATTTGTCGGTCATTAGCGTGGTAATCAACGGTTCTGCCACTGCAGCCAAGCCAATCATCGCTGGCGCCAGCACAAACAGGAGCCCGCGAAGTGCGCCACGCATACCATCGCGAAGCGACGCTCGATCGTTTTGCACCGCAGCAAGTCGCGGGAATAGAACTGAAGCTACTGCACCACTCAGCCCGCTGCTCGGTGCCTGTTGGAGGTACACGCCTCGCGAATAAAACCCCAACTGCGTGGGGCCATCAAACCGCCCGATGGCAACAAAGTAGAGGTTGCTGAAGGCGGCATTCAGAGATGCTGAGCCCATCATAGGCAGAGCGTACTGCATACGCTCCCGCAGCGTGGGCCAGTCGTAATCCAGCGTCGGCTGCCAGTTGGCGCGCCACCAGAGACTACTCATTCGGATGATGGGGTCGAGCAGAAATTGGGCGACGAGGCTCCAGACTCCGAAACCGTTCAGTGCCAGGAAAATAGCCGCTGTTCCACCAGCTAGTACTCCCGCCATATTTGCCACGGCGATCGACTTGAAATCCAATTGGCGTGTGTACCGAGCTTGTTGGATGACGATGAATGGAAGCAGCGGGAATGTAAGTGAGAGGCTTCGGATGATGACGGTGACCTGAGGTTCTCCGTAGAACTGAGCCGCCAGGGGAGCAAGCGACCAAACGATCGCGAAGAGTGCAAGAGCGAGAAGCAGGTCCGCAGCAAAAACCGTATTCCATTCTGCGGCGGGGCGCTCAACCTTCGTCTGAATCAGCGATTGACTGAGGCCGCTTTGAATGAGGGAGCTTGCCACGGCCAACACGATGGCTGTTGCAGCGATCAATCCGAAATCCTTCGGGAATAGGAAGCGTGCAAGCAGGATTCCAAAGCCGAACCGGAGGATCTGGACGCCCAATGAGTCCAGAGTGCTCCAACCGTAAGCGGATTGGGTTGCCGACTTATCGGCTTCTGGCGAACCGGCTCGCTCGGAGATCACCGCTAGCGGGCGCCTTCCCCGACAAGAACGACTTCGACGGTCTGCAGCAAAATGATCATATCCAGAAGAATGGAGTGGTTCTTCAGATAGTACAGATCGTATTGCAGTTTCTCTTTTGCGTCGTCAACGGAGGCTCCATAGGGGTAGCAGAGTTGCGCCCACCCCGTGATTCCCGGTTTAACACGGTGACGCTGGTCGTAGAACGGAATCCTGTCTTTAAGCTCCTCGACGAATACCGGACGTTCCGGTCGGGGCCCGACAAAGCTCATCTCACCACGGAGTACGTTAAACAACTGCGGAAGCTCATCGATTCGAGTTTTTCGCATGAATGCGCCAATCCGAGTTACGCGTGGGTCATTCGGCGCAGTCCAGCTGGGTTCGGCTGATTCCACGGCGATCATGCTGCGGAACTTCAGTACCTTGAAACGCTGCCCTTCGCGGCCAAGCCTTTCCTGGCGGTACAACACCGCTTCTGACGGCGATTCCAGCTTAACTAGCACTGCGAAGAGCAACATTATCGGCCAGGCAACGGCAAGCAGTATCAGGCTGGCAACGATATCGAAAACGAACTTCGTGGCTGCGCGGCCCGAGCTCATCACGAAGCCCTCCGAGAAAACGAGCCACGAGGGCCTCAGGAGATCTACGTCAACTTTTCCAGCTTCGCGTTCAATGAATTGCTGTACGTCACAGATGGCGATTCCCGACATTCGGCATTCAATGAGTTCTTCCAGTGGCAGGCCGGCAGTGCCTGTCTGGTTGCGGCGACGCTCATCCATGGCGACAACGATTTCGTCAATTTCGTGGGCCCTGCAGTAATCGAGAAGCGGCAAGTCCGTTCGAACGACATTTGCACCGTGATCACCGACAAGATCATCCGTGCTACCAGGATCCAGAAATCCATGGATTGTGAAGGCACGTTGGTCTACGCGGCGACGCATGCGGGAAGCAATCTTGGCCGCTCGCCTACCGATCCCAAGGACGAGAATCCTCTGTTTAAAGAGGTCTTCGTCTATTACTGAGAAGACCAGCAGCCTGAACGCTGAGATGAGTGCAAAGGCACCAATCGTAGAGAAGAGCAGCGTGGTTCGCTCGAAGTTTAGCGAGGGTACCAACGCGCCCAAGACGACCATGATCGCTGAGCCAAGTAAAAAGAAAGCAACCGCTGTACGCAGCGACATCCCGGTCATACCTTCCCTGATGGCTGAGCCATACACGCCCATCGCCACCATGGTCGCAATCAGGATGGATGAGAACACCAGAGCCGGGCCCAGGTACCCAACGAAGCCTGGGAAACTGCGATGCGCCAGGTATTCCCCTAAGAACGCAGCCGCTACGATCAAGCCGGCCTCAGCAAGCGCGAGGAGCATTAGCGGCGTATGGATGTAGTGCCGGAATAAGCGTATGTGGTGCACCGGTTTCCGGCACTCCTTGGCAAACAGGATCCCCCTTAATTCTCCTATAGATGAGGAGCCCAGGTTGTCAGCAGGATGAATGGCCAGCTGAAGTAAATGTCAGCTGATTGGACAGAGTTGAAACCTAAGAGTCGCGTTGCCCGACGTTAAGGACTGCTAACATTAGGGACACACAGAGGTGGCCGGCATTGCGTAATCTTGCGGGCGACTCGCGACCAGCGCAATTTTATGCGGATCTCCAAGGCCAATCACCTGAAGCGGCTTCTCCAGACGCAGGATGTGCTGGTCGGCACACTCTGCTATCTGCTGGGTGTGATCTGGATCTGGTGGACGGGACGAATTGGTTCGGAGCAGGTGATGATGCACCTGCAGATCTTGCCATTGGTCGTTCTGATCTGTGTCTTCGCGACTTTAACTGGAAGCTCTCGTCTGCACGGCGAAAACCCGCTCAGCATAGCCCGTTTTTCTGCGCGATATTCACTCATTCTGCTCACTGGCATGTTGGCTCTGGCATACATCGGACGCCTCGAATTCATCAGTCGGACGGTCATGGTCTCAGCCTCCGGATTGCTATTCATTGCGCTGTTTATGAACCGCATTTTCCTCCGTTGGTGGTATTTCACTGGTCGTCGAGAACATCCTTCTAACTATCTGAAAATACCGATTATTGGAGGAGGCCGCAGAGCACGCTCCGTGATTCATGAGCTTCGTCGTGAGTCGGAGTGGGGGATAGACGTCGTTGGTATTCTCGATCCGCGGGCCAGGGAAATGCCTGCCGAGGTTGATGGTGTACCCGTGCTTGGTGACATCGAAGAAATCCATGGCCTACTGGCGAGGCAGGTGATTGATGAGGTGATCGTTTGCCTGCCGCGCAGTCTATTGGACGAGGTAGAGCCGATAATAGAAGCATGCGATGAGCAGGCCATTTGCGTGAAGTATCTGGCAAGTGTTTTCGAGATGAGGTCGGGCAGCACGCTATCGCTGGATAAGCTAAACACACTGCCCATTCTTAGCTTTGATCCTGTGCATTACGACGAAGGCAAACTCATTGTGAAGCGCCTCGTCGATTTAGGCCTGACGATTCCCGGACTGATTCTGCTGTCACCGTTGTTTCTGCTGGTCGCGCTGGCAATCAAGCTCGATTCTCCGGGCCCGGTGTTCTTTCTTCAGAACCGCGTAGGGCTTAACAAACGAAACTTTCGAATGATTAAGTTTCGCAGTATGTACGAGGACGCTGAGGCCCGGATGGCTGAGATTGAGCATCTTAACGAAGCTGAGGGACCAATTTTCAAGATCGCCAAAGACCCGAGGATAACGAGAGTAGGGCGGGTGATTCGACGGACCAGCATTGACGAGTTGCCACAGCTTTTTAATGTGCTTCTTGGTGACATGAGCCTGGTGGGACCTCGGCCGATGTCGGTGCGTGACGTCAGTCAATTCAGTTTGAGCATTCAGCGCAGACGGTTCAGCGTCCGCCCCGGATTGGCGTGTTTGAGAGAGGTTTCCGGCCGTAGTCGCTTATCCTTCGAGAAATGGTTAGAGCTGGATTTGAAGTACATCGATGAGTGGTCACTTTGGATGGATTTCAAGATATTGATTCTATTGGTACCTAGCGTGATCCGTGGAGACGGGGCGACTTAGTCCGCTAAGGTAATGGAGAATTCGCTAAAGCCAGTCGGTGTGTTAATCCCCGCGCACAATGAGGAACTCGTAATCGGGCGTTGTCTCGATGCCTTGCTAGCAGATGCTAAAACCGATGAATTTCTCGTCGTGGTTGCCGCTAATGGATGCACTGACAAGACCGCCGAAGTGGCAAGTCGGTTCCCAGTCAAAGTAATCGAGCTTAGTGAAGGTTGCAAAACAACGGCTCTCAACTGTGCCGAGAGTCTGCTCCCTGAGGACTGTTTCCCAAGAATCTATCTCGATGCTGATTTGGTTTTGACGACGGAATCGGCCCGGATCGTCACCAGGGCAGTTCATCAAATCGAAGGTGTGCTTGCAGCAGCTCCTAAGTTCACATTCGATCTTACCGAAGCGTCTTTGTCTGTGCGCCAATACTACAAGGCCTGGGATAGTCTCCCTTACTCGGACTCTGGTCGGATCGCTGGCGCATTCGCTCTGTCCGCTGCAGGACGGTCGAGATTCGATCAGTTCCCAAAGTTGGTTTCGGATGATGGATATGTGCGTCTGCAGTTCCAGGAAGGCGAGCGTGTAACTGTAGACACAGCGGAGGTGATAGTCACAACACCCCGGAGTTTAGGCGACCTTGTGAAGGTCAAAACCCGATCGCGCTTAGGCACAGTTGAGCTGCGGAAGAGATTTCCCGAACTGAGAAACAACGACAACACCGGAAGCGTGAAGACACTAGTTAGGATGTTGACCACACCAAGACAATGGATGAACTATCCGACGTATGTCTTGATAAATGTAATCTCTCGCATTAGAGCTCTCCGGCAGTTTAAGGCTGGGCAACTCGGCGTATGGGAGCGGGATAATTCGTCGAGGCAATTACGATGACCAGCGTCGAAAGTACTAACGTAACGAAAGTGCTGGCAGTTGCATCTGGTGGTGGGCATTGGATTCAGCTGTCGAGATTAATACCTGCTTGGCTAAATTGTGACGTTGCTTACGTAACGACGGATGACGGGTACAAAGAAAATGTCATTGAACAGCACAAAGCACTTGGGTTCTCGGATAATCCTCGTTTCTACTGTGTCCCTGATGCGAACAGAAATCAACGGATCCGCTTGGTATGGCAACTCGCAAAAGTCATCCTCGTCTGCCTGTTGGAGAAACCCAGAGTCGTTGTATCAACTGGAGCTTCGGCAGGCTATTTCGCGATAAGAATCGGAAAGCTAATTGGTGCGAAAACTATTTGGGTTGATAGCATCGCCAACGCCGAAACTCTCTCGATGGCGGGTTCGAGAGTCGGTCCTTACGCGGATCTGTGGCTGACGCAGTGGGAGCACATAGCCGAGGTCGAAGCTGATCGAGTTTCAGGTAAATCGACCCTCGAGTACTCCGGCGCCGTAATATGATCTTCTTAACAGTCGGATCTCAGCTGCCATTCGATCGGCTAGTCAAGGCAGTAGACCGTTGGGTCGAATCTACAGGTAGAGACGATGTCTTCGGCCAGATCGGCAACAGCCAGTATGAGCCGCTCCACTTCGGCTGGACTCGGGAGCTTACGCCCAGAAGATGTGCTGAACTAAGTCGGGAGGCTGAAGTAGTGGTAGCGCACGCGGGGATGGGTTCAATCATCAGTGCGCTATCGGCAAGGACACCTATATTAGTGTTGCCTAGAAGCGCTTCAGCTGGTGAACATCGGAACGATCACCAGTTCCATACTGTAAGAGCTCTTCGTGATAGGCCAGGCCTGTATGTCGCTGAAGGCGAAGAACAAATCCACGAAAAGCTGGAGGAAGTGCTCAAGCATGCCTCTGGTGGCTTGGCAGCAATCCCTGAGTTTGCATCAAATGAACTGATCCGAAGGATCCATAGCTTCATTAGCAACTGAATTTAACATAATATTGATTATGCGAATTCTTTGCCAGAAGAATCGTACGGAACCAGCTTCCCCAGTTCGCCACTCAATGTCGGACAGTGTATATCGTAGCTGCGTTCCTCTACGGTCAGCTTAAGTTGGTCCGCTATATCGTTGAACATATCTAGAAAGATGCTTTTGGGCGCGCCCGCTGCGTTTCGTTTCGGACGTGTGAACTCACCACTCTTATGCAGAAACCGAGCGACATTCTCGGCGCTGTCTTCGTTACGAATGAAGTTGACAACTAAGAAATCTGACCGATTCATGAAATGCTTCATTACGCTAATGTGATAGTCATTCCTTTGCTTAACCCAGGTCTTGATCGCTTTTTCGTCGTCAGACCAGTATTCCGACTCTCGGTAAGTACCCTGCTCTTTTTCGCGTTGAATATGTCCAAGTCGGCTCACGACCCAACGATCAAGATCACGAACTTGAAGTATGTACTTCGATCCTGGGTACGCTCTGTCAAGCCACCTAAAGTCGCTGGGAATTCCATCACTGAAACAATCGTAGGCTCGAAGTAGCGGATTGTGCTTTACATTACGCCAGCGCTCACCATGGTATGAGCGATAGCCCATTTCTTCGAAAAGGTGATGTAGCGAGGACGTTCCCGTTTTGTTGAAGCCAATACAGAAAACCTTAGGTTTCTGCCTCCGAAAGATTCTCGCTAGCGATGCTACGTTGGGCAAGACTATTCCCCTAAAGATTATTTGCGAGATCGATGGTTAGCTTCCTGACATCGAATTCGTTCGCGACTTTTTGACGAGCATTTTGTAGCAGTGCCGCGACTGAACCCGCATCCAAAGAAAAGTAACGCGAGATCGTTTCTGCCAAAGACTGAGCGTTATGGGGTTCGGCCAGAAATCCGTTGTATTCGTTGGAGATCAACTCAGGAATACCCGAGATACTCGTACTAAAACAAGGAATGCCAAGGGCCATCGCTTCCATTAGAGAAACGGGGATTCCGTCCAAATCGCCGTTGTCTGCTTCGATGGCTGGTAGCACGAAGGCGTCGCCCCGGCTCAACCGCTCTTGGACCTCGTGGTGCCTTAATGCTCCTGTGAACTCGACTCTTTCAGCGACACTCAGTTTTTCGGCTATCTTCTTTAGCTCTGAGAGTAGGGGCCCGTCACCGATGATTACTAGCTTGAATCTATCATCTAGAGCGTTTAGCGCTCTAATCGCTACACTGAAGCCCTTCTTTTCTACTAATCTACCCACCGCTAACAAAACTATTGATTCCTTGTTCGCGGCAAATTGCTTTGGATTATATGGAAAAGAACCCAAGTCGATTCCCATATGGTGAAGTTTGATTTTATGGCTTGGGCAGCCTAGCTCTTCCAGCCGGCGACACCAGTGGTTGCTAATGCCATAGACAGTGTTTGCTCGTCTGAAAAGCTCGCGGTATCCGCGCCGGTTCTCAGCAAGTACCCGTTTGACAGATAAATCGTAGCCGTGGAAAAAAACGTCGATCGGTGCAGAAAAGACCCCTAGATCTCTTAGTAATAGGGCTTTGCAAGCGACTGGTCCGAAGTGGACGACCGCTCTATCGTAGTTCCCTAGCCTATCCCTCGCGGAGATAGCAGCGTAAAGGGTTCTTGGCTCGACTCTCCCGATGTTTTTGGTGAACCGCACAGATTCCACAGGATTGTTTACTGTCAGTCGAACGAAATTTGCGCTGAAATCAAGGAGTTTTCGGAATCGATTTCCCTGTGTTTTTTTTACGTAGCGTGCGCGAGGAACCTTTTCGTACGCAACACTACCGCGAAGCACTCCCTCCCTGAATGCTAGAACGTCTACATGTACACCTAACGACTCGAACACATTTATCTGGTTTAGGACGAAAGTTTGGGAAAGGCTTGGGTAGTCTTCCAGCACGAATAGTACCCGCTGTTGATGATCATCGCCTTCCCTCATTGTTTCAGCAGTTCCCGTAAATTGGTAATGCAAGCTGATTGCTCACGAACTTTCATGTCCGCTATACAATTCCTGAAAAACGCAATGTCGCTAAGTAGCTTGTTACAGATCCCGAATAGCCGACCGTCAACCACGAGGTCAGCTGGTTGCATACAAAACTCGCCCAAACCAAGACCTTGAAAGATTCCTGTCGACTTGTGTTCGTATGCTAGATTTACCGTTGGAGTGCCGTAGGCGAGTGAGATCAACGAACTATGCAATCGAGTTCCAACGGTGATCTCGCAAGTCTCGATAACCTTGCCTAGCTCAATGTCATTGAGTTCGTCCAGAACGACATGGAAGTGCTGAGCCTCGGATATGATTTTCTGGATACGGAGAGCGACCATTCGATCGTCTTTGTGATATCCGCCGAAGCTAGTGCAAGTCGACAAAGCGATAATCCGGTAGCCGCTATCTATTAGGGAGTCTAGTTCTTTGGCAAAGCCTGCTTCGTACTCTGATTGGGTTATCCCGAGGCGTGCCTCGAATGGAGCGAGCTCTCTGAACGTCACGGCGATCGTTTTTCGACCATTTTCTGGAACCGGAGCAGCTCGCGAATTACGCACTGGATTCCCGTAATTCATCAGCCATGCTGTATCTGGCATTACTGAGATGTCTGGACCGGGTTCCACAATCAGTTGCCTTAACAATTCCTCACTAACACCCTCCCTCAAGTAGATGTCTTTGCATCGGGAAAAGGCGTACCGTGCGACCATTCGTGAAATGCTGCCCTCGTAAGGACCTAAACTGTGCCCTGCTAACGAGATGCGTACGCGTGCGGCATTGCAGCAAAGGATGTGTTCGAACTGCCTGAAACCATATAAATCGACAAAGAATGACCCTCCGACTTGTACCACTTGGTCATAGACAGAACATAGTTCAATCGTGTCGAGATAGTGTTTCGGCAACAACCAGCGTGGTACACGAGGCTGCCAGCTTGCTAGAAGAAGGACAAAAAACCAGATTGGTTCTAACAGTCTCAACGCGACTCGATACAGTCGTCGTTTAGGCGTTTGTCTGAAGTGAGCGATCGGGTCCTGAATCAGCCTCTGATCTAACAGAGCAGTCGACGAAAGCGCGAATCTGCTTAGGGTATCTACCGAAGCGGCGTTTGCAACCGCGGAGATCCCCACCAGTAATCCTCTCAGTATGGCGAGATCCCCTCGATTCGAGCAGGTATGGTTTCCAACAATAAGCAGTCGCATTCAGAATAGGGAAACGCGGGGCTAGAGATCGTCTCATTCTAGGGTTCGCATGCGCCTTGAGGCATTGCGACTATGATGGAGATTTGTAAATGATAGCCCCCAGTAAGAACTAGGGGCTGCCGGACTTGGCCAGTATCAAAAGGCGACCAGCTGAGGGGGATTGGGTTGTTTTCCAAAAGCAAAGTTACTCAGGACCAAACTACCTTCGATGGATACAGTACTGACGAATGAAAGTGATTTAGCATCGCGTTGTTCTTCCCTGAATGCGTAATTCAGGCCTATAGGGATACGCGTGCTGTTTTCTGATTTTACCCAAACAGAGTATGTTCCTATCAACGGATCGATCTCCAACTCGAACGTGTATCTAATTCCTGGGGTGTAGCTGATTGCGTTATCAAAAGAATACGCACTTCCATTACGAGCATCTATGTACCCAGAAGGTGCAAAGCGGACGATTGCGGCCAAGTCCCTGAACCCGGTTGCGCTCGAAGTGGCAACACCAATAACGCCATCCATCGGAGCTGCGTCTGGTGTTGCATCAAATTGCACAAGGGTTTTGTTCGAGATGTTGTTTACCTCGGCATTTTTCCAACTCGCGAGGCTCTGTATCTCGGCCACCTCGAAGGTCGCCGTTTCCACAGCAGACGGAGTACCGCCATCAAACGTTCGCACGTTTAGTGTCGAAGAACTGCTGAGTAATATCGGTCCATCGTAAGCTGGGGATTGATCGGTAGGTGACGATCCATCCAACGTATATCTGACATCAGCGGATCCGGATTGAAGTTGCACTAGAATGTTGTCGTTGAGGTATATGCCCCCATCCGGTTGGATGGAAACTCCCGCGCTGCCACCACCGCCAGGCTCATTTCCAATCGGCTGCGGGTCAGTCGTAGGAGGTGGGATCCAGTCGCTGTTATCACGATAGCGCCGCCACATTTCTGCAACGTAGGGTTGAATACGATTCGGATGGGCCTCTGATCGGGATTCCTCGATGGCGAAAAATCTATCGTAATAGTCAAAGGCAGCCGGCCAATTCCACTGGTCTTCAACTCCCATTAGCCTTGCAGCGAGAATGTGTCCGACTGTGCAGGAACCCGATATATCGCGATAGTAGGTTCCCCAATTTCGTCCATCTCTATTCGGTTGTGTATAGTGCTTTTCTCCCCACTCTGGGACACCAACGTCAGACTGGATGTACTTTTCTCGTGGACGCCCATCAGCAGTATACAACTCACGCCCGACGTCGTTCTGATTCACATACCAAGTTTGTCTATCCTCTTGAAAAATGATGTGGCGAGACGCATCTGCATATTCAAGTATCTTGGGTGAATTAAGAACAGTGCCGGCGAGGAGCATGGGCATCTTACGCCCCTGGTTGTGGCCCCCTTCGTTGTTCCAAGCTGCACCAGTACGGGCAGACCCCCAAATATCAATGCCAACTTGAACCATTCTAACAAGCAGTTTTTGTTTTTCTTGATTGCTATAGTCCAGCTGTAGAGACAACAATCCCGTGGCTAAACGGTGTGCCATGTCCCGGCCATACCCTGGTTGGTTCAGCCTGGGATGTCTGTAGCGCCCGTTCCAAGCCGTTAAAGTTTCGATCCAAGGACGCTCAAAAAAGGACTCGACATCTCGCAGATTTGGCATTCCTGCAACTGAAGGCACTCTCGCCAATCTAGAGTAGTCCAGATCGGCAATCGTCCACTGTGGATTTTTATCGACTTGGGCTAGCCCGCCAACGGGAGGTGGGCGGAAACTTCCAGCCGCGGGCGGCTGATCAACAACTGTCAGAATCGCTATTGTATCCAAAGAAGCGGTGTGGGAGACGATGTCTGCTGAGTTGCTGATCGAACTCATGATCGAGGAGCCAGGCTCTACGCGGATCGGTAACCTGGCAGCGACATTGTTTGCATGTTCGTACTTGTTCGCCCCTCCTTGCATTCTGTCATCGAATCCCTGTTTGGTAACATTCGGGACTGGATCGATCATGCTTCCGTGTCGACCGAAAGTCGACTTTGGAGAGATGCTCTCAATCGTAACGGGCCCCACGACCCAGTAGTCACCGTTCGCGAACTGTCCGGTCTGATAGTCGGCGTCGAATGTCCAAGTTATTCCGAACTGCGTAAGTGATGTAGCCGCCTGTGATGTGGCGGCCACAATAGTGCAAACCAAGAAAACACACACTGCCCTGAGCACTATGTCCTCCAATATGTTGTCCCAACGAAACTAAGTCTGGACTCGTTAACGAACAAAAACCGTTAACTTCAGCAACGATAAACCCCAAACGGGTTCAAATTGGCAGGCTCTAGTGAATGCTCTGGGGGGCCGCCGTAGGTGCTGGATGGTCGTGCATTGTACCCAAAGATGCTGCGACGCCAAGTGCCAGGAATAATGCGCCAACTGCTTGACCAAAATAGGAGATTCCTAAGAAACAAAACAGATTGACCAGCAGTACGGTCACAGCCATCCAGATTACCCAATCGCGACCGGGCAGGACGCTCCCTGTCAGGCTGTTGATCAGACCCCTGAGGATACTTCCGAAGATCCAGAGGAATAGAACCAGACTAATGATCCCGCCTCTGAGCCCCTCTAGTATGTATTGATTAGTGATATCTCTCATTCCCCGCCCCCAGTGCCGGGTAGATAGCAGACCGACAACAAACCATTCTGTGAAGTTACGAAATGCGGAATCTATGAGAAGAAATCTGTGCCAACCGGTTGAACCCCCGACTAAATCGACTCGTGCCAGCAGGTGCCAAATGGGTTGGCTCATTGCGAGTTGAAGTGAAACTAACATAGATACAAACACGATCAGCACCTGTTTGACTCGCGTTCTGAGGAAGAAACCTGCAATACCAATGAACACCGCAAAAAAACCGGCGATAGGCGTAGAAGAAGCTGTTAGAACCACGATTATGGAGGCGCTCACGACGAATGTTGCAGAGCGCCACGCGGTGTAGCCAAGAGCAGGCAATGCAAGGAACCAAGGCAAAACTCCAATCCATACCACACCAGCAATGATTGGATGCGAGTATGGTCCTTGACATCGTAGCTTGCCTTCTCGCATTTGCGTGTACTCATGCACACCACCGAACACAGAAAACAGGTTTCGTCCTGTGCTGTTTTCGAAGATGAAAAAAGACGCTAGCACTACACTCAACAACCCGAGGAAGTTGATGTATCGAACCAGGCTCGGCAAATCTCGGACATATACTCGAGCGACCGTATATGCTCCTCCCGCTTCGAGCATGTAACCAGCTCTCGTAACGAAACCGGAAACCGACGCAGTTAAGATGCCATATGCGACGATCCCCCAAATCACATAAGCGAGCACCAGGGAGTCACTTTTCTGCCAGCCAACTCCCTGATTCTCGCGCTTCATCAGCATTCGAACTAAGACTACGAGCAGGCCGATTCGAATAAAGCTGAAATCCATCGCCAGAATGCTCACCCGTTGAGCGCTGGGGATCACAAGCATCAGTAACAGTAGTGGGAGGATGGCGTGATCTTTACGTGCGATGAGCATGTAGATACAACAGAGCACAAGAACTCCGACGCCGACTGGGTGTAGAACCGTCTGATTGGCGAACTCCAGAGAAGAACCGGCAAGCTCATTCATGGGTACGAGGCGGTAATGCCAGTAGCTTTTTAAGAAATTTGTCGAGTCGGGCTGTCAAAGCTTCTCGGCTAAACTGCTCTATCCACTCGCGATCTTTTCTCTTTTTCGCTTTGCCACTCATCAGCTTAACGATGGCTCGGGCGATAAGTTTTACATCTGTCGGTGGGACGACATAGTTACCGTCGCATTCAGATACCAAATCCTTGGCGTCTCCTTCAGGTAGGGCACCAAGGATAGGTCTGCCGCTGGCCAAGTACTCGAAGGTCTTCCCAGGAATGATCAGGCTCCTGCCTTGCTTCAGATCGTGCAGGGGAAGAAAGAGCGCATCTGCAGCCCTCAACGTCTGAACCGTTTCGGCATGAGACTTATATCCCTGGAAGTTGAAGGTTGATTTCAACGACGAACTTCGCACGGATGCAACATCTGCCTCGGTGTAGGTTCCCAGCAAATCTACACGGATTGATCTAAAGAGTTCCGGGGAACGTTGAGAGAGCTCCTCGAGCGCCCTAGCCAGGTAAATCAGTGTGCGACCTGAGTGATCGATCTGTTCAGGAGAGTACTTTACCAAGCGTTTCAAACCACCCATTGGCCCTTGATCCCATGATAAGGCGCTTGTATGCAAGGCTCCGGTATGGACTAGATGAAACAGTCCATCGCTCGAACGATTCGATAACGGAGAGTCGAAGTCCTTTGCATCGTAACCGTTCGTAATCGTCGTCAGCCGGTCGGCTGGTAGCGTGAATTCCTCTCTGAAGAGTCTCTGCACTTCAGGCGTGTTGGCGATGATTCCATCCGACGCAGCAACACTCTGTTGCATGGCGTATTTGTGGACAATCCAGTGAAAATGGCTTTTTTGCGGTTGCCATCCGTCAAATATCCAAGGATCACGAAAATCCAGCACCAGACGCCCAGAAAACGAAGAGTTGTTTCGGAGAGTTCGAGCGATGCGAGACACGGAAAAGGGAGACATGGTGAGAAGCACAACATCGGTGTTATGCCCATTGAGGTAATCGGCTACCTTGGCTGACCAACGTTCCTGTTTGTCAATGGAGAGTACTCCCTTTACTCCTTTTAGATTTCCGGGATCTCTGATTCGGGTTACACGAATTGCGCTGTCCTTGAGGTCAGCTTCGAGGGAAATATCCTCTGGATTCCAACGCGTGAAGCTCTCAGCTTGGGTTGTGACTACTTCGACATCCCAACCGAGTTTTGCGAGGTAGCGAGAAAAGTAGAGAGGTCTTTGCGACCCGCCCCCACCCTGCGGTGGGAAGTGATAGGCAACGATCGTAACTCTCAAAGAGCTAGAGTTGGTCAATTCGGATCATCTGCGAATCCACGATACACCACTAACGATTTAGTGAGTCCGAAGAAACGCTCTTTCCACACGGAAGCACCGGGGAAAAGTCGGACGAGCTCTTTTTCCGTTAGCAACTGGATTTCCTCTACCGCGCGCCTCGCCGCTTCGGTGGAAGTATACGGGCCTCGCTGCCCAACTCGAAATCGAGAAAGGATTGTTGAGCGCGCAGCAACGGGAAGCCATTGCCATCCTGGAAAGAGAAAGTGAGGCTCGATGGGGAACCAGTAGTTGGGTGTTTGCACATAATATGCGTTCGCTACTCTCTGGATTTCCGCGGCCATTTTTTCTTGATTCTCTTTGGTAAAGAGATGCTCAATCACAGAGTTGCTGAACGCCACATCATATTCCCCGTCTGCTACAAATCTCAGATCGGTAGCATCACCCGGACGCGATCTTAAATGCTCTCCGTCGATCACATCTGCTTCAAGATTAACCACTGTGATATCCAGACTATGGTCACTAATGCCTGATCGGTGCTTCCAGTACTCTAGTGTGCCACCCACATCGATTATCCTAATCGGCCGATCCCGGTTTTGGATCAGAGATTGAAAGTGAAGGAATCGTCTCGCTCTCAGCCGGTTTGAGAGCGAATCGACGCTAGTGACATCAGCGTGGCGACGCACCATGTTTATTAACCTTCAGATATGCGGAAGCCGGAGAACTAACGCTCCGATGATATGCCTAAGACCAGAGTCCGTAGCGCTTGTTGATTCGGTCGATTCCGGGAACGGCTGACAGTGTTTGTTTAATAATTCGCTTCACCGTCCGTACGCGGTTTCTGCGTGTGTAAAAGACGGATTTGGCCCTGTTTGCCGCTTCTGGCTGACTGTATGCAGGACCGGAAGCATGGAAGACTCTTAAGTCTGTGAGAATAGCGGAATCGTAACCGGCCGCTCTTACAGCGTCGTGATACTCGCCATCCTCCCGGAAGAACAGCTCACGGTGTTGAGGGAAACCTCCAACCTGGTCGTATATTTTTCGGGTTGTTATCGTGCAATAGCCGCCAACTGGCCCATCGGTTAACCTGATCTCGGCATTGTGATCCCGGACAATAAACCGATCAGCTTCTTTACGAAAAAAGATATCAGACGCGGTACTCTTTCCGTCGTCAATGATGTTGCTCGCGAGGTAACCCATTTGCGGGAAGTGCCGAATCGCCCTTACGAGTTCCTCATCCCACCCCTTAGGCGCATCAATTATGTCGTCGTCTAATTCAATTATGAATTCATTCGTCGCGAACTTGCACGCCTCTGCATACGCATTCAAGCCGATATTCGTCTCACTGTAGAGAACCTTCAGTCGAGGATCACTGTTCTCCATGGAACGGAGGAACTCGACTGTTCCATCGGTCGAAGCGTTATCCCAAAGAACGATCTGATCCGTAGCGGTCGTGTTCGCAAGCACCTTCTCGAAACAAGACCTAAGCAGGTGCAATCGGTCCATTGTTATCATTACGATGGAAGCGAGATGCTTTGATTCAGAACTCATGGTAAGTAGAACTCTTGGGCCAGGTAGTCTCTAACCTGTTGTAGTTCACTGGGGTTGAGCGCTCGGTTGTAGATGAGCACGGCGGAAACCTGCATATCGATCTTTGGCGTACCATCGATTTCTGCACCAACGACAATGTCATCCATTACCGTACCAAATGAGTGCGTCTGACTGTCGATGAGCTGATCGTCTTTGTAGTGACTGAATATGCCGCCTTCAAGAACAACGGATTGAATGATCCACCCCGCGCCTGTGCCTGCTTCCGTCGTCGCAAAGTCCTTCGAACGACAGAATCCCTGCATCATCAGGTTGCCCGAGGGGTCAACAATTAATCCAAAGGTCTTGTTGCAACCTCTATCGCCGAACGAAACGCCTCCATAGCCCGTACCATCGTACTGCACCAATGCAAAAACAGTTCGATCTGTATTGCCCGTCGGAATACCAGTAAAGCCACTGCCACGGGACAACATGTCCCCTACTCCATCGAAATCAATCGCACTGCCACCAGTTGGTGTCGTTATTAACTGCGGATCCCCAACAGCAAACAAATCATTCCCGTTGCCAGACAGATCCTGCCACGTGGTAACTATCCCACCAGAAGCAAGAACGCCTTCATCTGCCTCCAGGTGCAGAACGAGGCCAGATAGAGGGATAAGACCATTCACAGTGACATCAACGAATGCCTCGTTGGATATCAACCCACTGTTATCGGCTACCTGATAGCTAAACTGGTCAGACGTCGTCCCAGGATTCGGTGTATAGATTACGGTCCCAGAAACCGGGTCTACTGTGGCATTACCTGATGATGGGACCTGCTGCAATGTCAGCGTAGATGGATCTATCGAACCATCAATGTCCAAGTCATTAGTCAGAACAACCAGATCAGTTGATCCAACTGCTGTAGCGCTGAGCTCATCATCGATAGCCACTGGCGAACCGATGGAGTCAGTCACAACGATTGCAATGGTATCTGTCGCACTTGCGACCGGTACCGGTTGGTGTGCTGCGGTTACCAGCGTGGCAGTCACGGTATGCGGGCCTGGCGAAACGTTGTTAAACGTATATGTTCCCGTCAGATCCATGATGGTGTTGTGCCCCGCTCCGTCTAAGGAAAGGTGCAGGTGATCGTAGTCTGTCCCGGAAACCGTATAGTTGATCGTCAGACTCGGTCCTTGTAAAAGCCCGCCTTCTGCTGGAGACGTTATTTGAACCGTTGCATCAGGAGTGCCTACTGTAATCGTCACTGTTGCCGTATTGGATACGACACCAGCCTGATCGGAAAAGCTGTAGGTGAAGGTATCAGATTGTGTCGATGCCCCACCGTGTTGATAGTTGATTTCTCCAGTAGTCGGATTAACGCTCGCTATTCCCAAGCTCGGCTGCTGCACAATTGAGACACTGCTCGAATCAATGGCGCCTTCCGGATCCGAATCATTCGACAATACATCAATGAGCACGCTGTTACCCTGAACCACGAAGGCAGAGTCATTTACAGCCGACGGAGGGAGACTGGCAACCACGTCGAGAGTAACGTTTGCCTCATTGGATAGGGCGCCCTGGTCGTCCTGAACGGTGTAACTAAACGAGTCGGTGAGACTGGCTCCTCCGTCATGCGTATATGTAACGGATCCGTTTATTGGGTCGACTACTAGCGTTCCAGAGGAAGGGCTTTGCACGATGCTAACCGTTGCCGGATCAATCAGACCATCCGGGTCGACATCATTCGATAGCACATCTATCAGGACAGCGCTTCCAGCCGTTACGGTAGCCGAGTCGTCACCCGCAATCGGGTTTTGCGGAGTCGGCGGGCCTAAGTAGTTCTGCTGAAGATAGCTTCTAACCTGTTGCAGTTCACTGGGGTTGAGCGCTCGGTTGTAGATGAGCACGGCGGAAACCTGCATATCGATCTTTGGCGTACCATCGATTTCTGCACCAACGACAATGTCATCCATTACCGTACCAAATGAGTGCGTCTGACTGTCGATGAGCTGATCGTCTTTGTAGTGACTGAATATGCCGCCTTCAAGAACAACGGATTGAATGATCCACCCCGCGCCTGTGCCTGCTTCCGTCGTCGCAAAATCATTTGAACGACAGAATCCCTGCATCATCAGGTTGCCCGAGGGGTCAACAATTAATCCAAAGGTCTTGTTGCAACCTCTATCGCCGAACGAAACGCCTCCATAGCCCGTACCATCGTACTGCACCAATGCAAAAACAGTTCGATCTGTATTGCCCGTCGGAATACCAGTAAAGCCACTGCCACGGGACAACATGTCCCCTACTCCATCGAAATCAATCGCACTGCCACCAGTTGGTGTCGTTATTAACTGCGGATCCCCAACAGCAAACAAATCATTCCCGTTGCCAGACAGATCCTGCCACGTGGTAACTATCCCACCAGAAGCAAGAACGCCTTCATCTGCCTCCAGGTGCAGAACGAGGCCAGATAGAGGGATAAGACCATTCACAGTGACATCAACGAATGCCTCGTTGGATATCAACCCACTGTTATCGGCTACCTGATAGCTAAACTGGTCAGACGTCGTCCCAGGATTCGGTGTATAGATTACGGTCCCAGAAACCGGGTCTACTGTGGCATTACCTGATGATGGGACCTGCTGCAATGTCAGCGTAGATGGATCTATCGAACCATCAATGTCCAAGTCATTGGTCAGAACAACCAGATCAGTTGATCCAACTGCTGTAGCGCTGAGCTCATCATCGATAGCCACTGGCGAACCGATGGAGTCAGTCACAACGATTGCAATGGTATCTGTCGCACTTGCGACCGGTACCGGTTGGTGTGCTGCGGTTACCAGCGTGGCAGTCACGGTATGCGGGCCTGGCGAAACGTTGTTAAACGTATACGTTCCCGTCAGATCCATGATGGTGTTGTGCCCCGCTCCGTCTAAGGAAAGGTGCAGGTGATCGTAGTCTGTCCCGGAAACCGTATAGTTGATCGTCAGACTCGGTCCTTGTAAAAGCCCGCCTTCTGCTGGAGACGTTATTTGAACCGTTGCATCAGGAGTGCCTACTGTAATCGTCACTGTTGCCGTATTGGATACGACACCAGCCTGATCGGAAAAGCTGTAGGTGAAGGTATCAGATTGTGTCGATGCCCCACCGTGTTGATAGTTGATTTCTCCAGTAGTCGGATTAACGCTCGCTATTCCCAAGCTCGGCTGCTGCACAATTGAGACACTGCTCGAATCAATGGCGCCTTCCGGATCCGAATCATTCGACAATACATCAATGAGCACGCTGTTACCCTGAACCACGAAGGCAGAGTCATTTACAGCCGACGGAGGGAGACTGGCAACCACGTCGAGAGTAACGTTTGCCTCATTGGATAGGGCACCCTGGTCGTCCTGAACGGTGTAACTAAACGAGTCGGTGAGACTGGCTCCTCCGTCATGCGTATATGTAACGGATCCGTTTATTGGGTCGACTACTAGCGTTCCAGAGGAAGGGCTTTGCACGATGCTAACCGTTGCCGGATCAATCAGACCATCCGGGTCGACATCATTCGATAGCACATCTATCAGGACAGCGCTTCCAGCCGTTACGGTAGCCGAGTCGTCACCCGCAATCGGGTTTTGCGGAGTCGGCGGGCCTAAGTAGTTCTGCTGAAGATAGCTTCTAACCTGTTGCAGTTCACTGGGGTTGAGCGCTCGGTTGTAGATGAGCACGGCGGAAACCTGCATATCGATCTTTGGCGTACCATCGATTTCTGCACCAACGACAATGTCATCCATTACCGTACCAAATGAGTGCGTCTGACTGTCGATGAGCTGATCGTCTTTGTAGTGACTGAATATTCCGCCTTCAAGAACAACGGATTGAATGATCCACCCCGCGCCTGTGCCTGCTTCCGTCGTCGCAAAATCATTCGAACGACAGAATCCCTGCATCATCAGGTTGCCCGAGGGGTCAACAATTAATCCAAAGGTCTTGTTGCAACCTCTATCGCCGAACGAAACGCCTCCATAGCCCGTACCATCGTACTGCACCAATGCAAAAACAGTTCGATCTGTATTGCCCGTCGGAATACCAGTAAAGCCACTGCCACGGGACAACATGTCCCCTACTCCATCGAAATCAATCGCACTGCCACCAGTTGGTGTCGTTATTAACTGCGGATCCCCAACAGCAAACAAATCATTCCCGTTGCCAGACAGATCCTGCCACGTGGTAACTATCCCACCAGAAGCTACTACACCCTGCTTACTTTCAAGCCGTAATGCCAAGCCGTTCTGGAGAAGCCCACCAAGATCAACTATTTCAACGGTCACGTTGGCGACGTTTGAAACATTTCCGCTGTTGTCTGAGACCACGTAGGAAAAGTTGTCGGTGGGACCACCACTGCCATTGTGCTGATAGTTAACCACCCCGGAAACAGGATCTACAGTTGCGGTGCCGTTAGCCGGCGGCGTAGAAATAGTTAAGGTCGCCGGGTCAAGAACACCGTCTGGGTCTGAGTCGTTATCAAGGACAGGAATGGAGGCCGTGCCGCCCGACTCCGCCGAGGCAAAGTCGTCGAGTGCGTTAGGTGACTGCTCTCCTGAGTTGCCCAGGTACTTGGTCTGCAGGTAATTCTGCACCTGGAGCCGTTCCGCTGCAGAAAGTTCTCGGTCATAAACAAAAACAGCGGCGACCTGCATATCCACAAACGGTGAACCGTCGATTTCCGCGCCCATCACCAGCTTTTCAGCGACGGTATTGAACTGGTGATTTCTTTCGTCTATCAAAACGCCATCTTTGAAATGTGAGAAACTTCCATTGCCAACGGTTGCTGACTGAACCAACCAGCCTTCTCCAGTGCCAAGGCTTGAACTCGGAAAATCCTGACACCATCCCTGCAGCATCAAAGTCCCACCGGGGTCTACGATTGTGCCGAAAGTCTGATTACAGGCGTTTTTACCCCACGCAAAACCTCCGTATCCCGTTCCCTGGTAGTTCACCACAAGAAAAACTGATCGGTCAGAAACACCTGTCGGTAAGCCGACTGGTGAATCTCGGAACATTGAGTCACCGTCTCCATCGAAATCGATTACGGATTGGCCGTTCAAAGCTCCAAGAAGCAAACGGGGATCACCGGTGCTGGTCAGATCGTTTGCATTGGGAGAAAGATCACTCCATGCGGTTACCACCCCGCCTACGTCAACAACCGCGTTTTCCGATTCGAGATGCAGAACAAGACCGTCAGTGGGAAGTTCGCTGCAAGGCCCATTCGCAATGAAGTTCGCCGTCAGCGAAGCGTTTGTGGTCGGGACAATATAGGTGTGAGTCTGTGCACCTCCATCCGACCATGACTCAAACACGTACTCCGTACCATCGACACATTGGGTGGCCACGGAAACGACATGCCGAAAGCCGATTAGCGTGTCGTAGGTGACCGGTGTAGTTAAAGGAATACCGTCAAGATAGACAGGCAACGCTATTGGAGCGGTTGAGATGTCAACGTTGACCTTGTCGGGAAGCACTACGACCGAGGCACTGCCTTCCAATCCGTCTGAGTCCGTAACGGTGAGTACAAACTCGTATCCGGTACTCCCGGTATAGTCGTGACCAGAGTCTTCGATAACTAGTGTTCCACTCGTCTCCTGTAAGTTCGTGACAGCCGGATGCGTATGGGTGTTGTGCAAGAATCGAACATCCCAGCTGTATGAGGCAGCGCCTATTGTTTCATCTGGATCCACCGCATCCCCTGCGAACACAATTGAGTCGCCCGCTCTAAAATGTGTTCCATCTACCGGCGAGGAGATTGAAACTGTAGGCGGGTTGCCAACGTTTACTAGAATTGGTGCGGCGGTTGTGGTCCGATTTCCGTCAGAGACTAACAATCGAACGGTGTAGGGCCCGTTGGACGTATAGGTGTGACTCACGGAAGCACCAAACGCTTGTGTCCCATCACCAAACTGCCACTCATAGGAAAGCGGATCGTTCTCGGCATCAGATGCCACTGCAGTAAATGAGACGGTTGCAGGTGCTGGGCCAGGGAGCGCTGGAGATGATGTAACAGACGAAATTGAAGGAGGCTGGTTGCCGGAGACATAGAAAACCCGCTCAACGCTGCCGGCATAGTTCACAAGATAAATCGAACCATCCTGCGCTTCGATCATATGCACAATCGGGCCGAATCCCGTACCAAAGTCCTCATCTGTGTTCAGCGAGCCGTCTGGAAAAAACGTCAGGTAACGGATGAACCCGCGCACGTAGTCGGTAAAGAACAGTACCCCTTGATAGCTCGATGGGAATTGAGAGCCTCGATACACGAAGCCCAAGGTAACTGCCCCGCCGGCTGAGTTATGGCCGTAGTCGAAAACCGGATCGTCATAGCTCGGATTCGAGCATTGGCCCTCGCAATCTGGCCAGCCGAAATTGGCTCCAGCACGGCCAACATGAATGTCCTCTCGAGCAGTGCTATTTACATTTCCTCCCACCTCTCCGATGTAAAACCGCTCTTCAACGAGGTCCCAGGCTGCTCTGTAGGGGTTACGGAGACCCGTGGCCCATATCTCATCAAGATTGCCCCCTGGACCGTCGGCGAAAGGGTTATCAGCAGGTATAGAGCCATCAGGAGCAACTCGAATGACCTTGCCGCCTGCTCGAGTGAGATCTTGGGCCTGTGCACCGTCAAACTCTTCGCCGGTTGTGAGATACAACAACCCGTCGGGTCCGAAACCCAAACCGCCGCCGTAGTGACAGCAGGATGACCAGGGCTCGTTGTCTTCCCAGACTACGAACTCGCTGTCCAAGTCAGCGGTATCGCCCAGGTGGCTAAATCTCGACACTCGATTTCTGCCGGTTGGCTGGTGGGTGTAGTAGATGTATAGGAAACCGTTGGTTTCGAATTGGGGATCGAGCGCTATGGAGGTCAAACCTCGTTCTGCGCCACCCTCTACATTGGGTAAAACGAGATAGGTTTGGATGGCGGGTGTACTTGTCGAAGGGTCGAAAATTACTACCCTTCCCAACTTTTCTAGGACCAGCAACCGACCGTCGGGCAGTTGCGCAGCGTAAACTGGCGACTGAAGTCCGCTCAAAATGGTCTCGCTCTGAAAATTCGGTGGTAGAGCGAAAGAAAGCTGGGCTGCGCAAAGCAGCGAAAACATTGCAATGGCAGCGATAGAGTGAAAAGCCTTGCGCAAGATCGCCTCGGAGTTAGTCTAAGAATTTCATAGTCTTAAGATCGCAATTTAGAGTGAGTCCTCGAAAATAGGTAGAACTCAGATGCGATCACTCAATATGCTACGTTTGGCCTCGGGAATGAACTCAAGACTGTAAGGGCTTTGTGTCCCCAAGCGCTCAAAACGCATATATGTCCTGGCAGTACATCTACGCAGTTTGAAGGTATCTTCGCGCGCGTACGTAACCTCATTCGGGAATTGAGTTGAGTACTCCGAAAGGCAACTACGGCATCGTTTTCAGCAAGCGATTGCTGGTCATTAACACCGCCAGTTCAATGGCAGTCAGGCTGTTATCCGTTGCCGTCCTGATATGGATGCACCCGTACCTTCTAAATCGAATATCTCTCGAGGAGTACAGCCTTCTACCAATTGTCAGTGCATTGATGTATGTAGCCATGTTGCTCGTCCCGATGGTTCGCTCGGGGGTAGCGAGATATACGGTAGCCGCTTTGGCCACAAGAGATAGCGCTGAGATCAGCAAGGTGACGTCATCCGCGCTACCTGTTTCTTTCCTGCTCGCGCTGCTTGTGTTGAGTGTTGGGCTGTTGATGTGTGCGAACCTTGACAGCCTGGTCACGCTTGAGACCGCTTGGCTGCAGGACGCCCAGTTGATGCTTCTGATGCTGGTGATTGCTCAGAGTGTAGAGTTGGTTGTGCAGCCGCTTTCTGTAGGACTCCACGCTACTCAGCAGTTTGTATTGCAGAATGCGATAAGGCTTGGGCAGGAGGCCTTGCGGCTTACGATTCTCGCAGGACTGCTTTTGTTGGTCGACGCGAGAGTTATGTTTGTTGTTGTCGCTACATCGTCCTCGAGTCTGATCGGAGCGATGCTAATTGTTTCCTTGTCGTTGAAGGCGCTTCCGGACCTCCGTCCTGCCTGGTCGAGTTTCTCCCTAGCCAAAACCAAACAACTTGTAAGCTTCGGGGGTTGGTCCGTTGTTAACTCAGTCTCCAATCTCCTCCGCAATTCTGCGGCACCTCTGATTTTGAACGAGTTCGGATCGAAAGCAGACGTTGCCGCCTACAACCTCGTATTGATACCAGATCGACAACTAGGGACTTTGATAAACACCTCCTTCTCTCCTAGCGAACCAGCATTGACAGCCGCAGTAACGAACAACAACCACGTGGCGATACAAGAAGCTTATCTTCGAGGAAATCGCTATCTGCTTTGGTTTACTCTCTTTGTTGTCAATCCGCTAATACTTTTCGCAGATTCCATTCTAGTTCTATATGTGGGAGAGAGATTCGAGTTTGCTGCTAGTGCGTTAACGATAATTTATCTCACCTACGTCTTCAGATACTCAACCTTTATGCTGTTCAGAATTCTGTTTGCCAAGGCTGAGCTGCAGAGTATTTCGTTGTGGACCTTGGGGGTGCAGCTTTGTGTCGCCGCCGTTACATTCTTAGCGGTTTCGCAAGTGGGCATGGGAGTCACAGGGGCCGCGGCTTCAGCTTTCACAGTCAACGTGCTGTTCCAACTCTTCGTCGCGTGGCCGATGGGGTGCAGGGTCGCCGGAACGAAGCTGGTGGATTTTCTTACGAGTTCGTTTTTGAGGGGTACCGCTCCTTGCGGTGTGGTCCTTGTAGTTGGTTTCTTTGCGCGAGATGCCGTGATTCTCGGTTCTTGGGTCCATCTAGCCTTTATCGTTGGGGTGCTGTCGTTCCTGTATCTGTCTGTTGTTTTCTTGGTTGCTACGGCTGCAGACAGGCGCGATCTCCAAGGTGCTCTTCGACTTGTTTCCATGTCGCTACGAGGAAAAACTCTACCTAGATGAAAAAGCTCTTTTCACTATTGAGGCACCAGCTGGATCCATTTCTTGGTTCTCACTACGCTCGCTTGGGACGATCTGATGCAATGAGAGTAAGACTCCATCATCCATTGCATGGCACAGATCGCTCGATGTCACGTCGAATTGGGATCGAGCAAAAGCCTATCTTCATCTTATCCGCTGGCTGGCGTTCAGGGTCCACGCTACTTCAAAGGCTCATCATGAGTTCCGGAGAAGCACTAATCTGGGGTGAACCTCACAATCGTTCGAACACCCTGCAAAACCTGGTGCGAACGATACGACCCGTCAAACTCAGACATGTATCCGACTTCGATGATGTGCCGTTGGCTGATTTGCCGCAAAAATGGATTGCAACAATGGCTCCACCATCTACGTGTTTCGAATCTGCAATCGCCGAGTTTCTGTTCAAGTTGTACGCAGAACCAGCGTTAGCGAAAGGAGCATCAAGGTGGGGTATCAAAGAAGTTCGTTATGGCCTAGAAGAAGCACTCCTACTCAAATGGATTTACCCGGAGGCAAAGATTGTCTTTCTGTACAGAAATCCTGTTGCAGCTTTTGCTTCCTACAAGAGGTTTGAACCAAGCCTCAACTGGTACAGCCACTGGCCGACAGAGACAGCCTTCACTGCGAGACAGTTTGCGCTGCACTGGCGTCGGCTCGTGCAGGAGTTTTTTGCGGCATCGAAGATACTAGATGCTCTACGTATGAGCTATCACGAACTAACTACCGACCCGGATGCTGTGGCTAAGCTGGAAAACTACTGTGAGTTGTCACTCGATGGAACGCTTCTATCAACGCCTATTGGATCTGGACAAGAAAAGAATCCTCGGGAAGATGTCACCAGATTTGAACGATACGTGATCAACGGGCTTACACGACAGGCTATTCTCGACCTTGATCTGGATGTTCGATCGTAATCAATCGTTCATCGTTTGCGGAAGCCGATGCTCTCGCCCCGTCGGGAAACAGCGCGGTAAGTCCGCTGATCGGATTATATGGAGGATTCGGTACGTACATGCTGAAATTCGTATGCGAAAACGCAGACAAGTCGAAGTGGCCTACTGTGAAAAGTCTGGTTTCGCCATCAGCGTAGTCCACTGAAAGCATCGCGCCGATTGCCTGACGATTCCCGGTTACCCCTTGTAGTCTTACTTCGATCGTTCGGCCATCATTCTTGTTCTCAAACAGTTCTCCGAACCAGTACTCTCGTTCCCATACAAACTTCTCATTCAGCACCAGCTCGGTAAGGCTTCGGAGAAGGTCCCTCAAAATCGGGAATGAATCTATTGCCCGACTAACGCGTTGTGGGGCCAAGTGGGCATCTTTTAGAAATAGCCATAAGTCAAGGTCTCCATCTTGATCGAAATCTGTCCATACCTGCCTAGCGTCATGTAGCGGCCTTCTCGTATCAAATGCTAGCTCTGGTTGGTGATGCCACTTACCATCGTTCCCCCGAGAGAAGATCCCTTGCGGAATCAACAGTAACTCATCGTTTAAGTCACCGTCGATGTCAACATAGCCGCCGTCAATACTTCCACCGGGCACACCAATTTCCTCGAGATTCATCGCAGAAGGACACGGATCTTCTCCGAACTCCAACCAGTAATTTTGTTTCCCAGATATCAGCACTGCGTGCAGTGTGCTTTTCTCTCGTCTTGGGAGGAAAACCAGTCGTCGTCCGCCAACATTCTCCAGCGTACATCTCTCCACAAACTTCTTCTCATCTTTCGAGTAGAGAACAAGTGAGTCGCCTGTGATCCAAGCTATCGCTGCACCTCCGGCATCCGACGGCAAATGTTCGAAATGCCCTACACCCTCGAATGCAATCCCGAACTGTTCAGCTTGTTCACCGAACCGTCCGCGACCTTCCTGTACGTATAGTCTGTTCTTTGCCCGATTGTTTGGTGGTCGGCCTCGACCGCAAACCTGATATATATCCAAGTCTCCATCTTGATCGACATCTAACAGCTCTGTTTGGCGGCCGGGGCAGCCATATTTAGTGATTCCTGATGGGGGCGTTCGGTCTAGATATCTGCCATCCTCAGCAACGAGCAATTCATCCAGTGCGGCTGGGTCCGCCCGGTCCATCATGCCTCGGGCACCGCCTCTCGATATGAAGATATCGGCCTGACTATCGCCTGCGAGATCTGCCATCGCGATTCCATGCCTATCTTTTAGGTGAAGCGAGAAATTACTGGAATCAAGAGGTTTCATTAGACGTCCGATCACCACAGCGGCGTCTGAAGTCGGGGCGATTACAGACACATCTATCGGGAATCCGTCGCTCGGTGGTGGCAGTGGCAGAATTTCGATTTTCGATGACGCAGGAAGATTCAGGACGTGTGCCGTGCAATAGTTGTCTTCCTTCAAGCATCCGGACAAGGATTCCGTTGTTGCACCTCCATCTACCGTAAACGCAACCGGCCATGAGATGCGAACACCAAACGCATAGCCGATTTTCCCTAAAGATTCGAAAACAAGGCTGTCACCTTCGAAACGGATCCAGACATCAACGAGACTGCTAGGTGGACCCTCCGATCGCAACAAGTCTGATTCGATACCTGGCCAGTCTTTGTCTTGATTCAGTCCTAGCTCGTTGGTGCTGTCTTCGATCAGCGGAACAGGATCAAGAAAGGTCCACTGACGTGAGCTGTGATTGGTAGTCCAAAGGTCTAGTGACTGGTTTCCGCCGAGCTGGCCTAAGCCAACGTCATTTATATTGTAAATGTATCGACTGTCGACCGACACAAATGCAGCGCCTGTACGTACTACGTCTCGATTTTCTGGTGTACACCCGAAAAAAATACAAGTAGTAACGACGAAAAAAAGTCTTGCGAACGTTACACTACTGTTCCCTTTCAAAGTTGTCCTCCAATGCGGCGCGTATATCATGTCCCTTGGTGGGGTGGTAATCCATACCATCACAACCTAGCTGATGCATTGGCTCGAAATGGATACGAAATCGACCCGATCCATCAGTTAAAGAGAATCTACTCGATCCGGCCTAAGCCATCGATACTTCACCTTCACGCCATTCCTTCGTTAGCGACATATCCAACTTCGTGGAGTCAGCTCGCTATGTTCTGGTTTCGACTACGGCTTTTAAAGAAATCTGGGTGGAAGATCGTGTGGACAATTCACGATGTGATCCATCATGAAGCGTCGTTTCCGAAACTTGAGGCCCGTGCATCCCGTTCATTTCTGAAACTCTGCGATTACGTGATCGTGCACACTCAAGGGGCGATCCGCGACATCGAATCACGTTGGAACGTGACGCTGAAGAACGTGCTGGTAACCCCGCACCCAAGTTACATAGGCCTTTACGAAAACGCGATTTCTCAAAAGGACGCTAGGGATCATCTCGATATTTCACCCTCTGCGTTCGTGTTCCTATTCTTTGGTCAAATACGCCGGTACAAGGGTGTCGATCGGTTGATCCGAGCGTTTATGCAAATTGAGGGCAATGAACTTGTGCTGTTGGTTGCGGGCCAACCAGCAGATCAAGATCTAGCAGGAGAGATCGAGCACTTAGCACACGAGGATGATCGTATCCAACTATCGCTGCGACACATCGACGATGGTCATATTCAGGTGTTGATGAATGCCAGCGATATCGTCACTTTCCCATACCGAAGGGCCTTAACATCCGGCGCATTGCTTCTAGCGATGTCTTTTGCAAAGGCCTGTATCGTCCCTAGCGTCACAAGCCTAATGGACATAGCCATTGGTAGGGATGATGGCTTCACATTTGAAATCGATAGTGATGCTTCGCTCCTCCAAGCCATGATTTATGCGAAGGACAACGCGCATATTGTAAAGGCAATCGGAGCAGCAAACTTCGAGGCAGTTAGACCAGCGACATGGGAGGCAATGGCTGAAAAAATCGCTGCACTGTATGACTCACTGCTAGATGGACCCACCGCTCCCATCGGTTAGTCATTTGCACTGTGTACCGCTGGAGGGGGAGGGAACGGAGCTCGAGCCTCGTCATAGTCGATCAGCAACGAGAGATGGAACCTTACGACTCGTAACTTTTTCAGTGCGCTGATCGAATACGACCCGTTTACCAGGTCTTGTATTGCCCAACCAATGATTCTTGGCGCGAGCCCCAACAAACAAATCGCGTTCGCTATCCGTGCATGCGAGGGAGGCAGCCACTTAACGAAAAACCGCATTTTTGCCCTCGCCTTAGCTTCATAAGCCCAGGCCGCAAGATCTGGAGACCTTGAGCTAGCAGAGTGCTCATGAACAGCAGTGGCGGCAGGCAGATACACCCTCCTTCTCCCGCGCTGATCCAACGACTTACAGAAATCCTCTTCCTCCCCGTACATGAAGAATCCCTCGTCGAACAAACCTTCTTCCCCGATGTCGCTCCGTCGTATCAACATACAGCCTCCCATTACACAGTCGACTTCAGTTGTATCGGAGAAGTCGCCACCTCCATATCTCTCATGGTTGAAAACGCTAGAAGCCGGAAAAAGCTGAGCCAAATAGAGTGCGTTGCTAAGCAGACCTCTCAGTGAGGAGAATCGAAAACAGCTACTTTGATGAGCACCATCAGGGTAAGTGATTTTAAATCCCGCCACCGCAATAGCCGGATTGGTCTTAAGTGAATCGACCGCGCAGTCTAGTGCGCCTTCGTCCAGCCGGGCATCATTGTTTAACAGTAAAACAAACTCTCCTTCGGAGAGTGCGACGCCTTGGTTCACGGCTTTGGCAAATCCAAGGTTCTTCTCGTTAAGGACTAGCTTCTGAACTTTTGGAGACTTCCTGAGACTCTCCACGCTCCCATCCGATGATCCGTTATCGACAACGATCACCTCGACTGCATAGGCATCCGAGCCCTGGTGAACGCTACGAATGCAGGAATCAGTAAGCTTTCGCTGATTCCAATTCACCACCACCACACTAACGTCCGGCTTCGGACAGTCTTCACGGTCGTCAAGGCGGCCAATCTCGTTCGATGTACGATCAGCGCCGTTCTTCATCAATGAACCTGTTTTTGGCGGCTGTGCTCGTTTTGCGAACGTTGACGTCTCTGACTTGAATGCTTAGTAATCAAATCAACAATTCATCTTGAGGCTAGACGAGAGGACGGGTCGTATAGCAAGCGGTCTTTAATGCGTGGGGACAAATTTTGAATGAAAGTGAGCAGATCTGTGACTCGAGAGACGACACCAGGGGATATGTCTGCTCCGCTTGGGAGACAGAACACTTTGTCAGATACCGCCTCCGTTACCGGTAAGGAAATCTTGTTCATTCGATAAGGCGGAGTTCTGTGGCAGCCTGGATCGAAATATTTTCTTGCAAGGACTTGCTCCGCTTGAAGGAGCGTCACAATCTCGTCTCGGTTTAATCCGAATTCCGTTTCTTCAACTTCTACGGTAACGTATTGATAGTTAGGCGAGGCATTTTCGTCGTATTCAAGAAGCGATAAGCCGGCAATACCTTCCAATTCACTGAGATACGCCGAGTGAGTATCTCGATTAACTGCTATGATTTCCGCCATATCCGCCAACGTCGATAGGCCCATGGCTGCGCTGAACTCGTTCATTTTCGCGTTTATCCCCAGCCCTTCGATCTCATCGTTGCTACCGTAGCCAAAGTCGATCAAACGCTTGAGTTCTGCTGCCAGGTGATCGTCCTGCGTTGCTACGGCGCCACCTTCCAAGCAGTTGATGAATTTGGTGGCGTGAAAGCTGAAGACCTCGGCTTCCCCGAAGTTTCCAACTTTTCTACCCTCTACCGAAACGTTGAAGGCGTGAGCAGCATCGTAGACGACGGGTACGCCGTGGTCTCTCCCAATCCGGTCGATAGCTGTGACGTCGCAAGGGCGACCCCAGAGATGCACCGGTAATATGGCAGCTGTCTCACTGCCAATTCGCGCTTGCAGATCTTCCGGATCCAGATTATGGGTTGAAGGGTCAATTTCACAGAACACAGGCTTGAGACCCTGCCAGGCGACGGCATGAGCGGTCGCTATGTAGGTGTAAGATGGCAATAGGACCTCTCCTTGGAGATCCAGAGCTTTGAGTAGAACGATAAGTCCGAGCGTCCCATTAGCTAGGGGTATTACATTTTCTACTTCCAAAATTTCCGACAGAACTCGCTCGAAATGATGGACCAGTGGTCCGCCGTTAGTAAGCTGTCGCCTATCGAGGATGCGCTCTAACTCGCTTAACAGCTTATTCCGATTTCCTACGAACGGACGTCCTACGTGTAGCGGTTGATCAAACTCCACCGGACCACCGAATAGTGCTAACTGATCTAATTGTCGCTTCACAGTGAATTCATCGCCTCGTCTAGACCGTCACGCCATGGCGGAAAGGTTTTTCCGAGCGCCTGCCGGAGCTTTGTAGAATCCAATTCAGAATTACGCGGTCGTTGTGCTCTGGTCGGAAACTGCTGGCTAGTGATCGCATTTATCTGCGGTGTGCTCGATAGCTTCCCGAGTCGTCGTGCTGACGCGAAGATTGAATGCGCGAATTCGCACCAACTGCAGGCGTTGCCCCCGGAGGTCGCGTGATACGTCCCCGCTTCAATACCCTCCCCTCTCGCCTCGAGCGCGGCAACCCGTTGAATAGCGACGGCTATGTCTCCTGCATAGGTCGGGATTCCGCGCTGGTCGTCCACGATATGTAGGTGATTGTCTTCTGCAGCAAGTCGAAGCATGGTCTTCACAAAGTTCCGACCAGTTGCACTGAAGACCCAACTGGTACGCAGGATCCAATGACGACTGGGACCTGCTTCTTGTACATACCGTTCTCCCTCGAGCTTGGAACGACCATAGCTTCCTAATGGTCCCACCGAATCACTTTCGATGTATGCGCCTTCTTTGTCACCCGCGTATACATAGTCCGTCGAAAGGTGTATGAATCCCGCATTCAATGCTCGAGCTGTCGACGCGAGTACTCCAACGGCTTCTGCGTTGATCCGAAAAGCGAGTTCAGGCTCGTCTTCAGCCTCATCGACGGCCGTATACGCAGCAGCGTTAACTATGAATTCGGGTTTGTACTCCGAAACCGTCGCTGCGATGGATGAAAGGTCGGCGAGGTCAAGCGCCGCACGGTCGAGATAGAGCGCACGAGGACACACCGCTCTCAGCGCCGTAGCCACCTGTCCTGTCGAGCCAATGACGACTAGTTTCACTTCTGCGGCCCCACTAGTTCTTTAAGAAAGGGCAACTGCAGATCCTTCTCAGAGACAATGGGATTAGAAATGGGCCACGACACGGCGAGGTCCGGGTCGTTCCAGCGCACTCCCGATTGATCGTCCGGTCGATAATAGCCGATGCACTTGTACTCGAAGTCCGCATTATCTGAGAGCACGAGGAATCCGTGAGCGTAACCTTCTGGGATGAAAAGTTGTCGTTTAGAGTGGCCGTCCAGCGCTACCCCAACCCATTGTCCGAACGTTTCGGAACTAGGATCTACATCTGCCGCCACGTCGAACACTTCGCCCTGTACCACCCGGACAAGTTTGGCTTGCGGATACTTGCATTGCAGATGAAGGCCTCGCAGCACGCCCTTTGTGGATCGCGAGTGGTTGTCCTGGACGAAGGGCAGATCTCGGCCCAAAGCGTCTTCGTAGCGGACTTGCTGATAGCTTTCCAGGAAAAAGCCCCTTTCATCGAGGTGTACTTCGGGTTCGATGATCCTCACCCCCGGTAGCTTGGTATCGAAAACTTTCATCGTACGTCGAGCAGGCTGAGCAGATACTCCCCGTAACCGCTCTTGCGAAGCGGTTCTGCCAGACGCGCGAGGCATTCATCGCCAATCCAACCAGCGCTCCAGGCGATCTCCTCCGGGCAGGCGACCTTGAGTCCTTGACGCTTCTCGAGGGTCTGGATGAAGTGGGCTGCTTCCAGAAGAGAATCATGAGTACCCGTATCGAGCCAGGCCATGCCTCTCGCCATGACGGAAACGTTGAGTTCGCCCCGTTCGAGATACCAGCGATTGAGGTCCGTAATCTCAAGCTCGCCGCGAGGCGATGGCTCTATGGTTTTGGCCACATCGACAACCCTTTCGTCATAAAAGTAGAGGCCAGTTACAGCGAAGCGGCTCTTCGGTCGAGCAGGCTTTTCCTCAATGGAAAATGCCTCACCGGCTTCGTTAAACTCGACCACGCCAAAGGCCTCGGGATTACTAACTCCGTAAGCGAAGACGCTCGCTCCAGACTCTCTCCTCGCGGCTTCCTGAAGCAGGCCACTGAATCCTGCGCCAAAGAACAAGTTGTCTCCCAACACCAGGCAGGCCGGGGCGCCGTCGAGAAATGCCTCGCCGATGAGAAATGCTTGCGCAAGTCCATCAGGTGAAGGTTGAATTGCGTAAGAGATATCCAGGCCCCACTGGGCGCCGTTACCCAGCAATTGCTCAAAACGGCCTATGTCCGTCGGGGTTGAAATGATCAGGACCTCACGGATTCCCGCGAGCATGAGCGTAGAAAGTGGGTAATAGATCATGGGCTTGTCATAAACAGGCAGCAGCTGTTTCGAGATCCCTTGCGTGATCGGATGGAGCCGTGTGCCTGCGCCGCCCGCAAGAATGATGCCCTTACGTGCCGACATCTTTCGCTTCGGCTTCGTCCCGCCACTTCAGGTAGCTACCGTCCTGAACGCGCTGCCACCAGCCACGGTTTTCGAGGTACCAATTCACCGTTTTGCGCAGCCCAGTCTCGAAGCTCTCGCGAGGAGTCCACCCAAGGCGGTCCTCGATGAAGCGGCTGTCTATCGCGTAGCGGCGATCGTGCCCGGGCCTATCGGCAACAGGCGTGATCAACTCCTGATAGCTACTGAGACTGTCACTAGGCGCAAGCTCGTCGAGTATTCCGCAGATTCCCTCTACGACTTCAAGATTACGCATCTCGCTCCGACCACCTACGTTGTAAGAACAGCCGAGATCTCCGTCCGTGAAAATCGATAGCAATGCGCGGGCATGATCATCGACGAAAAGCCAGTCGCGGATTTGCTGACCATCGCCATAAACAGGCAGCGGTTTGCCATTCAGCGCATTGATGATCATCAACGGAATCAGCTTCTCCGGGAACTGGCAGGGCCCATAGTTGTTCGAGCAGTTGCTGATCAGCACCGGGAAGCCATAGGTGCGATACCAGGCCCGCACGAGATGATCTGAAGCGGCCTTACTGGCGGAGTATGGGGAACTTGGGGCATAGGGTGTGGCCTCACTAAAGCCTGGTGCACCAGCTTCCAGGTCGCCGAAGACTTCGTCGGTAGAGACATGCAGGAATCGGAAGCCTTCGCGCTTGGCTCCGCTCAGCGTTTCCAGGTAACTGGCAGCCCGCTCGAGCAGAGTCAGGGTACCGACCACATTCGTCTGCACAAAGGCACCAGGTGAATCGATAGAGCGATCAACATGGCTTTCTGCCGCAAGATGAAACACGCCGTCGGGTTGGTGGGCCTGGAAAACACGCTCGAGCGCCCGGCCATTACAGATATCCACGTGCTCAAAGGAATACCGCGGGTCTTCGACCACTTCAGCTAGGGAATCGAGGTTGCCCGCGTAGGTTAGGCAGTCGACGTTGACCACCGAGTGATCGGTCTCTTTGATTACCTGCCTGATAAGCGCGGAGCCGATGAATCCCGCGCCGCCAGTGACAAGAAACTTCATGCTCGACGCAGTCCTGACAATGTCTATTCAGGTCTCGATGATAGCCAGTGTGGTGCTGTTTCGCGTATGTGGATCTAGGGCGAGATGTAAACGGCCTTCCTCAGGGGCTGGTTCACATCAGCGACCTGAAGCCGTCACCGAGACCCTCTATCACGAAGACTACCCCGAACAGAACTACGAGCATCCCGCCGCAAGTGAGAAACAGCGTCAGGCCTTTCCAGACAGAGTGCGGCACCCTGTCCTGATCCATTTGTATGGTTCCTAACACCGGCATCCCGAAGTTCTGCTCAAGCCAGCGCGGGCTTTCGATGATCGGTTTAACCTGACTGAGAAGCAGAGCGAAGGCCAGACCAGCTCCGATACCAGCGATTAGAATTGCCGGGACAAAGGCAATTCGCATCGGGGCTACAGGATCTGGAGCCGTCTTCGGCGGATCGATAATGCGGAATTCCACCTTCTCGCTCATGAGTGCCTCTCGGCTCAATCGCTCCCTTTCTAGGCTATCGATGAGTGCCTGATACTGGGCCTGCACAACCCCGTAATCCCGATTGAGTCGTGCTGATTGGGCTTCCACGTCCGCAATTTCGTCGATCAGATTGCGAAGCTCCTCGATTCGCCGGCCGCGTGTTTCCCTGTCTGCCTCCAGGGTAGCTGCCTCAGCTTGCGTTTCATTAATCGCGATCTGCAGCGCCTGATAAACGGGATTGTTCGACGCTTCGACCGGTCCTTGAGCGTCTGGGTCGTTTGCCTCGACCTGCTGAGCTTCGAGTCGATTTAGCGTCTCCCGAACGGCAACAACGTCGGGGTGACTATCCGTATAGCGGAGTAGCAACTCATCCAAGCGTACACGATGTTGTTGTATCCGGCCTTCAAGGCTGTTCGGATCGATAGCACCACCCTCAAGCACCCGCGGTGCCTCGCCTCGAAGCTGCTGTTCTTGTCGTTCGAGTTTCGACCGCACCTGAGCCAGCGTCTGTTCTGTGGTTTCGAGTGCAGCGATCTCGCTCTGGAGACGCTCGAAGTAGCCGCCTTGTTGCCCCGGCAACCTATCGTAGTTCTCTCTATTGAAGTCAGCGAGATGCTGTTCTGCGGTTTGCAGACGAAGCTCGTACTCTTCAATCTGCTCGAGAAGGAACTTACGGCTTACTTCTGAGCTCGACTGTTGGCCACCAAGCGTGTCTTCGATGAAGTTGTTTAGCACCGTTCTCACGATACTGGCCGCTTTCGTTGGGTCAGCATTCCGATAAGTGATCTGGTAGAGATTGTCAGGAATCCCACCGCGACGATTTCCACCGGAACTCACGATCTGGATGCCAGCCGCTAGGCCATCAATGACTCCGTCTCGTTCTTCCAAAGTTTTTGCATCGAGGAGAAGATCCGTCTGTTCAGCCACCTTTTCCAGCTGGAGTCTGCCGAGCATAGCTTGCCGAACATAGGCAAGTTCTTCTTGGATGTTTGGATCCAGAATCTGCTCATCGAGGAGCCGGCTGATCTCCGAGGATGTATCTACGTAAACTCTGGCCTTGGCCTCGTAGACGTCTGGCAATGCTGCAAGCACGGACCAGCCCAGCAAACACACAACCCAACCCACCACCATCGCCGCCCATCGATAGCGCCAGATGCCGCGCAGAAAGTAGAGCAGCTGATCGATCAGTTCCTGCATAGGGCTCGGTTGGGATTCTCGCCGTTGAAGGCCTGCATCTTAGCAACACCTGACCGATCGCTGACGATCGTATTGTGTGAGTTTGAAACCTGTACGCGCGAAACGTCACTATTCGAGACGTTTTCTGTGGATAAGTCTGGGGATTATTCCAATGGGATGTTCATGGAATCTTAATTTGTCGCGTCTGCAGAGTATGCTCATAAGAATAACTCTATTTATATCAAATACTTGAAGGTTATATCTGAGGGTTTCTGAAGGTCTGGAGTCGGGAGTAGTCTGCAAAGTCTCTGTGCATAACCTGGAGCTTCAAAGCTGACTAGAGGTGCCTCGAGGCCTCGTCGTGGCGACTTGCCATCTTTACAATTTTGTCCCCCTGCAGCGCCGTATCCGTTTGGAACACAGATGACTGAAACAGCACTTATCGCCGAAGGCCTACGCTTCCCAGAAGGCCCAATCGCCATGCCCGACGGCAGCATCCTCCTGGTCGAGATCGCCCGTGGGACGCTCACGAGGGTGATCGATGGCGAGACAGAGGTCATCGCCGAGCTCGGCGGCGGCCCCAACGGCGCTGCCATCGGTCCCAATGGCTACTGCTACGTCTGCAACAACGGTGGCTTTCAATGGACCGAAACCCCGTCAGGACGACTCTTCCCGGGCCTCGAGCCCGAAAACTACTCCAGCGGCCGCATCGAAGTCGTCGATCTGGATACCCGACGCGTGGAGGTGCTCTATACGCACTGCGAAGGACAGCCACTGCGCGGACCGAACGACCTCGTGTTCGACGACGCGGGTGGATTCTGGTTCACCGACCACGGCAAGCAGCGCCCGCGCGAGCGCGATCGCACCGGTGTTTTCTACGCCAAGGCCGACGGATCGGGGATTGAGGAGGTCATCTTTCCCCTGGAAGGCCCGAACGGGATCGGGCTTTCTCCCGATGGCAGTGAACTCTACGTTGCGGAAACCTTCACGGGCAGGCTCTGGGCCTATGAGCTCGAGGGACCCGGCCGCCTGAAGGGCGAACGACGGGACACGTTGGAGGGTGGCCGTCTCATCGCGGGCCGACCCGGCTACTTCCTCTTCGACTCGCTCGCGGTGGAAGCCTCAGGTCGGGTCTGTGTGGCGACCATCGTCGACGGTGGCATCACGATCCTGGATCCAAATGGCGGCTCGCCAGATCACGTGCCGACGTCAGACCCAATGACCACCAACATCTGCTTCGGCGGAGAGAATCTTCAAACGGCATACATCACCCTCTCTTCGACCGGTCAGCTGATATCGATGCCCTGGGCTTCGCCGGGGCTTGGCCTGCACCACCTGAACCGCTAGACCGCCAGGTCTGGTCACGCTCATTTCCCTTGAGTACACTCGCCCCCTCTATTGGCGCGATTCTGAGGGGAATTGCTGTGCGCAGAACTTTCGGCAAGAGCCGCGAAGACGGTGACGAAGAACAGATCAACCTGACGCCCATGCTGGACGTCGTGTTCATCATGCTCATTTTCTTCATTGTGACGGCAACCTTCGTCAAGGAAGTGGGTCTCGACGTCAATCAACCCGATGAGGACAAGCCGAAAACCGTCGACCCCAACAAGAAGTCCATCGTCGTTCGCATAACCAACCGCGACCGCATCATCATCGCGCAGCGGGACGTGGACTGGCGGTCGGTCCGGGCCAACATCGAGCGCCTGCACGCTGAAAATCCGGAGGCACCCGTGATCATTCAACCCCATCCGGAAAGCCGCACGGAAACGATGATCCACATCTTTGACTCGGCCCGTCAGGCTGGCGTCTATAACGTGTCTCTCGCACAGCAATGAACTGAACGTCAGGCAGGTTTAAGCGAAGGCCGGAAACCCCGGCCTTCTTTCGTTTGAGCGCCTGAAAGACCGGAGACCTGGCACAACACCCATGCACGATTGGATCGACCTCCGCAGCGATACCGTAACCCGCCCCACTCCGGCCATGCGTGAAGCCATGTTCGAGGCTGAAGTGGGCGATGACGTTTACGGCGAAGATCCAACGGTCAACGCGCTGGAAACCAAGGTTGCGGCCCTTCTCGGCAAAGAATCCGGGCTTTTCGTCGCCTCCGGCACTCAATCCAACCTGATCGCCCTCCTCACCCACTGTCAGCGGGGCGATGAATACATCGCCGGAAGCACTGCCCACAGCTACCAGTACGAAGGCGGCGGGGCCGCAGCACTCGGAGGCGTTCAACCGCAGACGCTCCCCTTTGCCGAAGACGGCACTCTGCCCCTGGAGGAGGTCGAGCGTCTGATCAAACCCGTCGACGTGCACTTCGCCAATACCCGTCTGCTGTGTCTGGAGAACACGCAGAGCGGCAAAGCAGCCGGGCCCGAATACTTCGAAAACGCCCGGGAGTTCGTAGACCGGCACGGGCTGCTGCTGCACCTGGACGGCGCGCGCTATTTCAACGCGGTGATTGCGACGGGCTGTGCTTCAGACGCGATCTCGCGGCACTGCGATTCGATTTCCATCTGTTTATCGAAGGGACTGGGCGCTCCGGTCGGCTCGGTTCTCGTCGGCTCGTCAGACTTCGTTGAGCGTGCACGACGCTGGCGCAAGATGGTCGGCGGCGGCATGCGGCAGGCTGGCGTGATTGCGGCAGCAGGGATTTATGCACTCGAGCATCACGTCGAACGGCTCACCGAAGACCATCAGCACGCTAAAGAAGTCGCTGCGGCCCTTCGAATGCATTTCAACGCGCCCATTTCGCAGCATACGAATATGGTGTTCCTCGGCATCGATGAAGTAGAACTGGAGCGTCTGAAAGCCCATCTCGCGGCGCATCAGATCCGCATCAGCCGGAATCGCTGGGTGTTGCACCTGGACATCACCGCCCAGGACGTTGCCCGCCTGATATCAGCGATCGATTCCTACCCCGGCAATTAGAGCAGGGTCACCAACGCTACGATGGCGCCGGTGTTGCAGGTCACCAGCGTTCCGGAAATGAGCGTTCTTGGCGCCAAGGTAAGCAACTCCTCTCGACGTTCCGGAACCAGGGTACTCAGGCCACCGAGCATGATTCCCAAACTGCCGAAGTTCGCAAAGCCACAGAGAGCGTAGGTCATCACAAGCCGGCTCGAATCACTCAATTTGCCCTCTTCGAGGCCTGCCAGCTGCAGGAATGCGACGAGTTCGTTGAGAATGATTTTGGTACCGAGGAGCGAACCCGCTGCTTGGGCTTCTGCCCAGGGAATACCGATGAGCCATGCAATCGGGGAAAACGCCCAGCCCATCATCCGCTCCAGTGAAAGCGCCGTGCCGCCGACTTCCACGATGCCGATCATCTGATTGACCAGGGCGACGAGGCTCACGAGCACGAGCACCATGGCTCCTACGTTAACCGCCAGCATGAGACCGTCGGTTGTCCCGCGGGTAATAGCATCCATGTGGCTCGAATAGCTGAGCCCCGACGGCGTGTCATCCGCTACAGATTCATCGACTTCGGGAATCATGATCCGCGACAGGAACACGGCACCAATCACATTGATGAGCGACGCGACCAGCACGTGGCCCAAAGCGCCGTCGATCACCCCGCCGAGGACGCTGGCGTAGAGCACCATGATGGAACCCGCCACCGTCGCCATGCCGCAGGTCATGAGCGTAAAGAGCTCAGAACGGGTAAAGGCCTGGAGATAGGCCCTGACGACGAGCGGTGTTTCCACCATCCCCAGAAACACGCTGGAGGCCGCGGCGGTGCCGACAGCGCCGGAAAGCCCCATGAGACGGCGGAGTGCAGAGCCGAACAGTCGCACAATCAACGGCAGAATCCGCCAGTACCAGAAGAGCGCCACGAGCACACTGAACACCAGAATTTGCGGCAGCACGCGATAGGCGAAGATGTAGAGCGCACCTTCGACGCTGACCTCGAATGGCGGCTCACCACCGCCGATGTAGCCGAAGATGAAGCTCGAGCCGGTCAGGGTCGCCTGCTCGATTGCGTGGACGACGTGGTTGAGCAGCAGCAGCCCGTTGCTGATGACGGGCACTCGAAGCAGCAGCAGCGCAAGGGCAAACTGAATCACCAGCGCGATCGCCACCATGCGCCAGTCGACGCTGCGTTTGTGCTCACTGAGAAGCCAGGCGAGGCCGATCAGCACAGCGATACCGAGCAGTGCCTGCATGTAATTCAGTCGGCTTGAGGTTGGGGAATGATAACGAGCGTCAGCACGTAGTGCTCGTGAGTCACAAAGTAGCCGCTCGCGCGATTCATGACGCTGTTCGGCTCATGATTACCCAGGTAGAAGAGCCGGAATGTTCCAGCTTCGAGATCGATAGTGATTTCTGCCTCCTGAAACCCGATGTAGGTACGGCCGATCGGATAGGTCGCTTTGAATCCCGACTCCTTGGCTGAAAATGCAATCGCTTGTTTTAGGGGATCGGCACCAAGACGCTCCGTTTCAGAGGCTGTGAAAAGCTTCGGGACAACGCGGTCGGAGATGCGCCCCACTCTTTCAGTATCTATACCCAGGGCGTCGTAGCGCCCGCGTTCCGCAACGACACATGCGACCACACAATCGCTGTGGCTGATGCTGCCACACAGTCCCGGAGGCCAGATCGGGGCTCTGTCTGCACGAGGAATGGCAGTAACCGGATGACCAAGTTCGGCGATCAGCTCATGAGCCAACACGCGACCCGCGGAAAATTCCGCACGCCGCTGATCGATACTGCCCGCGATGGCTGCCCGCTCCTCCTCGAACAACTCGGATGTGCGGTCCGCCACCAGGCCGCAGCGGCTGAGCA
Source organism: Pseudomonadales bacterium (assembly GCA_965230005.1). Lineage (GTDB taxonomy): Bacteria > Pseudomonadota > Gammaproteobacteria > Pseudomonadales > Azotimanducaceae > SZUA-309. The sequence goes on along the minus strand of OZ245934.1, from coordinate 879,535 downwards.
GGCCATGCTGTTGTGGGAAGTGGGCGTCCATGAGGCGCTGAAGGGTTGATATGTGGCTAGGCTCCATTGCGACCCGATTGTCGTTCAGTGCGACCATCGATACCATCCGTTCCATGACGCCCGGTAAGGTCATATTTCTGAACGGCTCCTCCAGTGCGGGCAAGACAACGCTGGCCTTCATGCTGCAGCAACTGCTCGACGAACCCTACCAACACATCGCCCTGGATCAATTCCGGGATGGCCTCCCCGATCGCTACCGGGGTTTCAACTCACCCACGGGCTCGCCTGGGGCTGCAGGCCTGAACATCGTGCCCATTGAGCGGAACGGAGAGCCACTGACACACATCTGTTTCGGCGACCATGGAGAGCAGGTGCTGAAGGGTATGCGGCGGGCTATCGCCGCTTTTGCTAGCGCTGGCAACAACGTGATTGTCGACGATCTACTCTTCGCGCCGCACTATCTGGAAGACTATGTTGTCGCCCTCGACGGCATTGATACCTGGTTTATCGGGGTGCGTTGCCCTCTCGATATCGTCAATGCCCGCGAGGCGGAAAGAACGGGACGGTTTCCCGGGACAGCAACATCCCACTTCGAAACCGTGCACGCCCACGGAGCGGATTACGATCTGGAGATCGATACTGCTGAGTTGTCGCCGAAGGCTGGTGCTCAACGAATCAAAGGCCGTCTTACAGAACCACCACTGGTCTTCAAGACATTGCGAGCCTCTGCCCCCGGGTAGGTGGTCCCGAAAATAAGAAGCCCGCATAGTGCGGGCTTCTTTCTAGTCGGCAGATACAAAGATCTGCGCTTTATGCATCAGGCAGCAGGCGCTCGTCTGCGGCGACGATGCTGCAGCCACCCTAGTCCCAGCAGGCCGGCGCCAAGAAGACTGAGCGCCCCGGGCTCTGGCACGTCCGAGCATTTGGGACTGTCGTTGTAGTAGAAGTTCAACATGTTGATCCCCCAGTTAGCCGGCGGCGGATCGATGATGATCTTGTTAAAGCCCTTGCAGGAGTCGCCGGCGTCTGAAAGGTACATACCGTACTGATGCTGTGTCCCGCCAGCATGTCGGTAGGGCGAGCTGCTGTTCGTGTGCTTCGTGCCATCAATCCAGGCGCCAAACCATACGTTGGCTGAACCCCAGGCGTCCGTTACACCGACGTTGAACTTCACAGCCTGAACGGCTTTGTCCAGGTAGATAACGATCTTGTTGGTGCTGGTCCCGATGAAGCGTTTGTCCATCCAGCTGTAGTCGTCCGCCTCGTAGATGTATGGGGCGGACGTGCTGCTGTTACGGAACTTGTAGGTGTGCCCGTCAGCCGTCAGCTCACGGGGCACGTCGGTGCTGTTGTTGAAGTTGCTGACCGTTGTGGCGCTCAGCGCGTCTAAATCCAGTGAGAAATGCCCACCGAGTGATGGCAGATCGTTCGCTGGGTCATCCGTGTACATCAGACCTGCCTGGGCGGCACCAGCCCAAAGCAGAGCGAGAGCAGTGATGAGCTTAGTCGTATGTTTCATTTCTCAGCCTTTACGAGCGCAACTGACTAAACAATTATCAACTTCCGTGCCAGATAAAAATCCGCCGACAAATCAGGCCGATAGGATCAGTGGATCACGGACAGTGTAAAGAGAGCCGACATGTGAAGCGCTTTCAGAATGCTATCTGGAAAGGATCTCGACACACTTTGACGTCAATATAATTAACATACGCACTCCGGCAGATCGTGTTTTTGACCTTTCGAGTGCACTCCATCATACGTGTACCATCACGTTAACCGGCAGCAGGCACGAGACAGCCTTTTGAACAGTGAAACTGACGCACTTAGCGCCCTTATCGATCAGGCCTCCAACATCGTCTTCTTCACCGGCGCCGGCATCAGCACCGAATCCGGCATCCCCGACTTCCGCAGCCAGGGCACCGGCATCTGGGAAAAGATGAAGCCCATCTACTTCGAGGAGTTCCTCCGCAGCGAAGAAGCCCGTACCGAGCAGTGGCGGCGCAAGTTCGCCGGTGAGATGAAGATGGAAGGTGCTGAACCCAACAACGGACACAAGGCCATCGCGCGTCTCGTCGAGCTCGGGAAGTGCTCGGCCGTCATCACTCAGAATGTCGACAATCTGCATCAGAATGCAGGCGTACCCGACGAGCAGGTCATCGAGCTTCACGGGAACGCCAGCTATGCGACGTGCCTCTCCTGCGATCTTCGCTATGAACTGGCCGATCTCGAGCAGCAGTTCCAGCAGCAGGAACGGATTGCGCCCTGCGCGGGCTGCGGTGGGATCATCAAGAGTGCGACCATCTCTTTCGGCCAGGCCATGCCGGAAGATGCCATGCGGCGGGCTAAGATCGCCACGGAGAACTGCGATCTCATGATTGCCACGGGATCGACGCTCATCGTCTATCCCGCCGCGGGGTTTCCAGAGTATGCCAAACAGCTCGGCTCGAAGCTTGCGATTCTGAACCGTGAAGCGACGCCGCTGGATCCCATCGCGGACCTGGTCGTGCACGCTGAGATCGGCCCCACCCTCTCCTACGTTGTCGGATTGAACTGATTCAGCGCGTGGCCGTCAGTAACCGGTCTGCAAAGCGCTCGATATCCTTCAGTCCGCGGCACACATCCACACGGAGACAATGCGCGGCATAGCGTCGCATGTCCGAATCCCCGTCATCCCAGCGATCTCTCGTCTCCGGATTCAGCCAGAACACCTGCTTCACCCGCGCCGAAAGATGTCGGAACACATCCAGACGCGGATCGAAGTAGTTGCCTCTGGCATCGCCGAGGAAAATCAGCGTGCTCCGATGATCGAGGTCCTGGTGGGTCAGCTCACGGAAGTCCACGAGCGCGCTGCCATAGTCAGTCGCCCCCTTGCCCCAGTCGAACATGGCTTCTTCCACCGCGCGTTCGAAGGTCTGACCCCGGAACCCTTCGGTGATTTCACCGCACCGGTTGGAGAAGGCGAACGCACGCACCTGCGGCAGCACGTCCGCCAGGCCATGAATGAAGAGCAGGAGAAAGCGCGCGATGCTGGCGACCGAGTTGCTCACGTCGCAGATCACGTAAACCGTCGACGGCTCTTGCTTTTTCTGGCGCCAGTAAAGGTTGAAGAGCGCACCGTCGTAGGCAACGTTGTGGCGCAGGGTACGCTTCAGGTCCAACACACCCCGTTCCGCCCGCTTTCGACGTCGGCGATGCTGTTGCGCGAGCCGCTCTGCGAGCTTTGCCACCACCCGGTCGACTTCGGCGAAGTAGTCCGGCGGTAACTGATCCAGATTGCTCCGCAGGGCGGCTTCGAGGAGCGCACGCTTGCCGGTTGCATCCACGTTGAGCGCGTACTGAACGTCAACGTACTCCCGCACCTGCTCCTGGATGTACTGACGCAGGTAGCGCAGGGCCGGTCGATTGGCATCGCTCACGGCGTCGGGCTGCGTGATGAGGCGCTCCAGGGTCTGCGCGCCCAGGGTATCTGCGATGGCGGCAGTGAAGCGGGACTTGTCCCGCAGGGTCTGCATGTTATCGAGCTGCACCTGCTCCGCTGCCGCCTGCACACGCCAGGCGGCGCTATCGAGCTCCCGTGAGAGAATGGCTCTGGCAACCTCCGTCAACCGGTCGTCGCCGGCCGCCGTAATCTCACTGAGCAGCGAATCAGGGTCTACGCGGCTCAGCAGGCTCTCTTTCGCCGGTCGCTGAAAGGCGAGCTGGTCAAAAAATCGGGTGAAGCACTCGCTGAAACGGGACTTTTCGTCGATGGTCTTGGCGAGCGCCAGCGACAGCGCGTTCCTCAGCAGCTCGCGATCACCGATTCCCACCTTCTGCACGACCTCGAAGGCATCCATGGTCTCCGCCGGTGATACAGGCAGTTCGGCGCTGCGCAGCGCGTGAACGAACCGAGTCAGGGTGACCTCCATTTGAGCAGTTTAACAAGTCTGGGAAACCGCCCTGGTAACAGGCATACCGCGCATCTCTTGACGGGATGCAGATCCATGCGGAGGCTTGCGCCATGAGTCCGCCCGCGAAGAATGACGTCCCTGAGCCACCAGCCGCGATGCTGGATGCGCTCGCCCGACTCATGCCAGGGTGGCGCCTGACTGAGGTTCAGGGCGTCAGCTATCTCAGCGGCGGCTACAGCAACGAGAACTATGCCTTCAGCTATCAGGACGCGCGCTACGTGCTGCGGCTCCCGAATCGGCGCCGTCCCTATGTCGACAGGGCTCTCGAACTCGCCTTTCTCGAGCGCCAGCGGAGCCTCCGGCTGCCTGAGCTCGTGGCCTTCGACACAGCGAACGGCCAGATGCTCACTCGCTTCGAGCCAGGTCCGCTGTTATCAGATGTGGAACCAGATATCCCAGCACTCGCGGATTATCTGCAGATGCTGCACAGCGCCCTGCCTCCCAGCGGCAGACGCTACGATCCCGTCGCCCTGGCAAGAGAGTTCCTAAGTGCCGGGGAATACCCTTCCCTCATCCAGACTCTGTTGACCAACTTCAGTTGGCCCCCCACTCGCCTCGCCGGCTGTCACAACGACCTGAATCCCTGGAACGTCATACTCCCCGAATCCGGCCCCTGGGTGACACTCGACTGGGAGTGGCACGGCGACAATGATCCGCTCTTCGACGTTGTCACCCTGCATCAGGGCCTGGGACTCGATGACGAAAGCCTGCCGGACCTCGCCGCCCGCTGGCGTGGCGGTGCCGTCGGTGACCAGGAATTGCAGGATTGCCTGATGGCCTTCTGGCTGCGGGAGTACGCCTGGGCCTCTGCGGAACAGCAACATGGCAACAACCGGCTGGAGATCGCAGAGCAGCTGAGAGTCTCGCTCGATCGTCTCCAAGCGCTGGGGGCATGAGCGCCTACGACTGACAGCGCTGAAGTCAGCACAGCTTTCCAATCAAGTAGCGTAGCGCTTTCGGGAGACGAGCAGGCTCAGGTCAGCAGCCTCCCTACCGCCGCCAGCGCATTCGCAAGCCTCGCCTCACCCTCCCCCGTCACCCGCCGAAAGGGGAAAGGCCCGGCTTCCAGCAGTTCCCGATAGCGCGCAAACAGGCGCTCCCGGTCGTTCGGATTCTCCCGCAATGGGTCGGGTGCCCAGGCGAGATCGGGCTCGAGCAGCAGATAGGCCCTCGGCGGGCGTCGGTCCAGTGCTTCAGCCAGCGGGGGCGGCGCAGCGCCATACTTCTCTTCCCACCAGACCTGAATCACCGTCAGATCCGTATCGCAGACGATGAGTCCAGAACCGCTCTCTAATGCACGCGCCTCCGCCGCCTCCTGAGCTGCCGCAATGGCAAGCACGTCTGCGGGCGTGTAGGCCTCCCGACCCGTGAGGTAAGCCCTCGCAACCTCTGGTACCAGCACGGCATCCAGGGTCGCCGCGAGCGCCGCGGCGAGCGTTGTTTTACCCGTCGATTCCGGCCCGGTCAGGCAGAGGATGCGGCTGGCCGTTCTGCCGCCGCCTGCTTCATCATCGTCAGCTGCCATGCGCGCCAGCCCAGTATTGCCATGCCGAGATACACGCCGTAGAGCACGGCGTAGAAATGAATGCCTTTGACGTAATAGATGGCCGTTGCGATCACGTCGACCACGAGCCAGACCATCCAGTTTTCCAGATACTTCCGCGCCGTCATCCACATACCGGCAAAGCTCATGCAGGTGGTGGCGCTGTCCCAGTAGGGAAAGTCCGCGTCGGTCTGCGTGTCGAAGAACCAGCCCATGGCCGCAATCGCCAGCGCTGTGATTACCGTGAGGCTCCCAAGTGTGGCCAGCGGTGTGCGGGTTACGGGCAACTCGTCTGCCGCCGTGCGCACCCCCCCGTAAAGCCAGTAGTACCATCCATAGGCGTTCATGAGCACGTAGTAGCCGGATAGCAGCACGTCGGCATAAAGACGCGCTTCGATGAAGACGACGACAGAGACCACGGCGTAAATCAGGCCGATCGGAAAGGTCCAGACGTTCTGGCGGATGAGCAGCCAGACGCAGAGCAATCCCGACACGAGGCCCGTGAACTCGAGCCACGCCATGGCCGCGAGCGTGTCAAATAGACCCCGAAAGAGTGGCAGAACGGATTCGATCAAAAGGCGCTTGTCACCAGACCTTGCTGGCTGAGGGCTCAGGTCGAGCCACCTTAGCGGTCCCTGGAATGGTCGGCAATCTGCGCCTGCCGCATGGCACAGTCACTCAGGGGGTGGCGATCACCCTGCAGCGAGCAGCGCTTCGCCTCGCTCGACCTCCGGCGCCGACTCGGGAAAGGGCTCCCCGGGCCGGAAAATCTCATAGTCGAGCTTGAAGGGCACGAGATCATCCGGGCTCAGCCCAAGCTGTTCGAGCAGATCCTCGCTCACGGGTACAAATACTTCTCTCATCGCAGATCCATCCTGTTACTGCCTACCTCCGCCCAACTCGCGATCGCTCTCTCCTGCGATCGCTCGTCACCTTTCTCTCTGCCGGTCCCGCGACGCATCCGGGGGGAAGCTCGGGGGCTCGCCTGCCCGTTCCTTGTCCTTCTGGAAGAGGCAGTCAGATCATTAGAGCGCGTTCGGCTGGAAGTGCCGTGAACCAAAAGTGGAAAGCGCACCCCGGACGATGGAGAAACCCTGGAACGAGACCCGTGCATCAGTCAGGATAGGCGCCAAGTCTCGCTTTTCGAGCTACAATCCGCGTCGACACCCCAGGTTAAGTGACTGATGGCTAAGACAATTGCGATCGTGGAAGACGATCCGGATCAGCGCGCGAATTACACGGACGCCATCACCAAGAAGGGCTACCAGGTCTCCGCCTACGGCAGCCGCGACGAGGCCCTCGAAGGCTTCGACAAGTCCCTGCCCGATCTCGTGATTCTGGACATCATTCTTGGCGAAGAAGTGGACGGCGGCTTCCAGCTCTGCCGCGATCTGCTGGCCCGGGCGCCCTCCCTGCCCGTAATTTTCCTGACGGAACGTATCGACGAAATCGACAAGATTTCTGGGCTCCGTCTCGGCGCCTGGGACTACCTGCCGAAACCCATCAGCCTCGACTATCTGGCTGAGCGTATCTCGAGCCTCCTGCGTATCAACGAATTCCGCGAAGAGCAGGACCAGGCGGAATCGCCGACCGCGAAGAAGATCGGCGACCTCACCCTGGATCAGGACGCGCTGCTCGCCTCCTGGAAAGGCGAACGCATCGATCTTTCCGGGACCGAGTTCCGCATGCTCGCCAAGCTGGTCCGCCAGCCCGGCCATGCCGTCAGCTACGAGACGCTCATGAATGCGACCATGCAGTCGCTCGTGACCAACAACACGATCAACACGCACATGCGTAACATCCGTAAGAAATTCGAAAAGCTGGATCCGGACTTCGCTGCCATCAAAAGTGAGTACGGTTTCGGCTACCGCTGGTCGGACTGAACCCGGAGTTGTTGTAGAGCGATCCCCCCGTGAAGTTCTTCAAGTCCATTCGCGGCCCGCGCCTTGGCACCAAGCTCATGCTGCTTGGGCTGACGCTGCTCATCGTGCCGCTCTTCGGCTACCGCCAGCTGGTGGAGATGGAGCGGCTGCTCATCCAGGGCCAGTCCCACGCACAGCTTCTGACCGCCGAGGGCATCTCGACGCTCTTTAACGGGCGGGACGATCTCTTCAACGACCTGCCTGTGACCATCGAGGATTTTGAGTCGCTTTATGCGCACCCGCTGCAGAACGCGATCCGTCTCGATGGAGACGTCAGCGACTGGGGCGACGAACTTGCCGACAAACGGATTCCCTTCGGTTCGGAACAGGCAGACGCCGACGGTAACTTCGAGCTGCTCCTCGGCGAGCGGGGCGGTCAGCTGCATGTCTACATGGACGTCTACGATCCGGACGCGATCTATCGCGATCCCGAGTACCTGCGCCTCGACAACGCCGACCACGTCCGCCTCGACTTCATCCGTGCCGACGGCGAAGACGGTCGCATCAACGTCACCTTTCCGGGCGAAGGGGTGATCACGGCCTATGAGATGGATGCCGACTGGCGTTTCGCGGCCGACGGCAACCCGATCCCGAATGTCGCCGGGTACCTGCAGCCAACGGAAACCGGTCATCGTCTCGAGTTCCGCCTGCCGTTGGCGCTGCTAGGCTCTTCCCGCTACTTCGGCATCAGTTTCGTCGACGTGGACGATCCCGACACCCGGGCCATCGTCCGTACCACCCAGACCCTGCCGACGGCTGGAAAGGAGAGCTTCAATCTCGTGGTGCTGCGTTCGCCGGAGCTTCTGAACATCATTCAGGGCCTCGGCTACTCCGGGGCCCGGATTCTGGTCATCGACGCCGAGAAGCGCGTTCGGGCTGAAACTGGGACCAGTCTCGTTACCAACCCGAACGAAGCCGACGACGGCCGCTTCCGCCTGGTCCGGCAGCTTTTCAACCAGGTCCGCCCGGTCATCCACTATCTGACGACTTTCGAGGAATATGAGCCGGCGCCGGGGATCAGTCCCGCGCCGGATGCTGCGGTTGATGCGGCCATCGCCAGCTCACTCTCTGGTGACCCGATCACGCTCCGGCGCAGCCTTTCGGAGACGGACGAAGTGATCATGGCCGCGCATCCGATCGTGTCGCTCAACTCAGTGATCGGCACCGTCGTGGTCGAGCAGAACATCGACGATATCCTCTCCTTCCAGCGCTCGGCCCTCGAGCAGGTAGTGCTGCTTTCGGTCGCGAGCCTGTTTATCGTCTTCGTTGCGCTGGTGGCCTTCGCCGGCCGCCTTGCCTGGCGCATCCGCAACTTGCGCCGCGAGGCTTCTCGAGCCATCGATGAATACGGGCGCCTGCGCACGAGCTTCCTGCAGAGCGAGATGACGGCCGGCGATGAAATCGGTGACCTGGCCCGGAGTGTTTCCAACATGCTCTCGAAGCTGCACCAGCACAACACGTTCCTCGAGAACATGCCGCGTACGCTCCGCCATGAGATCAACAATCCACTCAACACGCTGGCGACATCGCTGCACAACCTGGCCGAAGAGTCACCCGAGGTGCGTGACAGCAAATACCTAGACAGTGCCCGCCGCGGAGTGACCCGGATCGGCTCGATCGTGCAGAACCTCGCCGATGCGGCGAACCTCGAGGATTCTCTCGAAGCGGAAGACATGGAGGTCATCGACCTCGACCAGCTCCTGCAGAACTATGTGGCCAACTGCGCCGTCGCGCATCCGGAGTGCGAGTTTGTCTACAAGAGCCCGGGGCGCCCGGTGCTCGCCGAAGTCTCCGACTTCCGCATCGAGCAGCTCATGGACAAGATCATCGACAACGCCATCGACTTCCATCGCAGCGACAGCCCGATACGGGTCCAGCTCGATACAGCCCGCGGTGCCCTGCAGATCACCGTCGCCAATCGGGGACCGACGCTACCGGAACAGTCCGAAGGTTCCCTCTTCGACTCCATGGTCAGCCACCGCGGGCCCCAGAATCGACTCCACTTCGGCCTCGGCCTCTACGTCGTGCGGATCATCGCCGAAGCCCATGGCGGCTTCGTGCGAGCGATGAACCTGACTGACGGCAGCGGTGTCGCCATCATGGTGCAGCTGCCGCGCGTGGCATCGGACACCTACTCCGGACAGGAAAGAATCGTGCCGGATCTGCGCGCAAGCTGAGTGCGTCGCACCGGATCACAACCCCCAGGCCTACCCACCGGTAAAGTAAGTAGCGTCCCTGAGTTCCTGCCCCTCTGTTTCTAGGCATAATGCCGCCCTGTCCAGGAAAACGAGCCGTCATGTCTGCCAACAAGCCCGCCATCGAACCCGTCCGCGACTATTTCATGGCGCTCCAGGACCGCATCGTCTCCACCCTTGAAGGCATCGACGGGAAAGCCGAATTCCTGAAAGAGGAAGTCCCCGGCCCCAACGGTGCCCTGAGCCGGCCCCGGGTGCTCGAGTTCGGCGCCCGCATCGAAAAGGCAGCCGTGCAGTTCACCCACAGCCTCGGCCCGTCCCTGCCACCGGCCGCTACGGAGCGAAATCCGCAGCTCGCCGGCCACGGCTTTCAGGCAACGGCCATCTCGCTCATCGTCCATCCCGTGAATCCTTACGTGCCGACGACCCACGCCAATCTGCGCTTCTTCATGGTGGAGGCCGAGGATCCGGTCTGGTATTTCGGCGGCGGCTTCGATCTCACCCCCTACTATGGCTTCGAGGAAGATTGCGCCCACTGGCATGGCGAGGCGAAGGCCGCCGTGGGCGACCACTACACGGCCTTCAAGGCCGCCTGCGATGAATACTTCTACCTTGGTCACCGGCAGGAATGTCGCGGCATCGGCGGGCTTTTCTTCGATGACTGGACCGAAGGGGGTTTCGACGCCGCCTTCGAGCTCACCCGCGCCGTTGGCGATCACTTCCTGCCCGCCTATCAGCCGATCTTCGAAAAGCGGATGGACACGGCCTACGGAGAGCGCGAAAGGGACTGGCAGCTTTACCGCCGAGGCCGTTACGCGGAGTTCAACCTGGCCATCGACCGAGGTACGAAATATGGGCTGCAGAGCGGTCGCCGGGTGGAGTCCGTGCTGGCGTCGCTGCCGCCGCTGGTCACCTGGAAGTACAATTACAGCCCGGAGGCGGGCACGCCCGAAGCGGCATTGCTGGAAGCCTTTCTGCCCCCGCGGGACTGGGTGTAGCCCGGTACCACGACCGGGAATAGGCGTATCGAGGTGTGCGCCTTATGCCAGGCGCTCGCTCATCTCGCCTTGCTGTAGGTCGAATTGAGAGAGATTCCATCGCTGGCAGCCAGGGCACCCCGCTTCACCAGATATTCGATGGCCGCGAGCGTCGAGCGCGCTGCCGCTGGATACAGATACTCCGGCGTGTCCTGATACATCATCGGCACCATGTCGCCGATCACACCAACGCCCTGCTCGACGCAGTTCATGATCTGCGCTTCCCGCTCCTTGCGGTGCTCGATGAAGGCCTTCACGTGGCCGTGGGTATCCGTGATCGCCGGCCCGTGGGTGGGCCAGTAAACGCGATCGTCGCGCTCCAGCAGCAGTTCCAGACTCACTATGTAGGCCATCATGTCCCCGTCCGGCGGCGAGATGATGCTCGTGGACCAGCCCATGACATGGTCGCCGGTAAATAGCGCGCTCGCCTCCTTGAGGGCAAAACACATGTGATTGGAGGTGTGCCCGGGCGTGTAAACGCACTCCACGGTCCAATCCTCTCCGGAAATCACATCGCCATGGGTCACCAGCTCGTCGGGCTGGAATTCCATATCGCCGCCCTCTTCCACCGGCACCCCTTCTTCGAGCTTGCCGGCGCCATGGGGACCAAAGGCGTAGGTCGGGGCGTCGCAATGATCTTTCAGCAGTGCGCAGCCTGGCGAGTGGTCCATATGCGTGTGCGTCACGAGCACGTGGCTGATGGTCTCACCTTCCGTGGCCTCGAGAATCGCCTGAATATGAGCGGGATCGGCTGGCCCGGGATCGATGACGGCGACGTTACCGGTGCCGAGGATGTAGGTGCCGGTGCCGTAGTGGGTGAATGGGCTCGGGTTGTTGGCGATGACCCGGCGAATGCCCGGCTCCACCTCATCAACAGCGCCGTACTCGAACTCGAGTTCCCTCTTGAACGGAATCTTCACACCCACGGTCGCGGTCTCCGGTTGACGCATGTTGTTAGAGGCCCGCAAGCATAAGCCGGGTGTCAGCCCCTGCCAACAGGGCCCGGTCGGGTCGAATTTCAGCCCAGAAGCCAGATCAGGCCAATGGCGAGCAGCAGCGAAGCGCCGAGCAGGAGCCACTGGAGCTTGCCGAGCAGGGACCGCTCTTCGGCCATGGCGGGTACGTCCTTGAAGACGAGACTCACCCTACCGATGCGAAGGATGTCTCCATCGACGAGCTCCGAGTTCTGGATCTGCTGGCCGTTCACGCGGGTTCCGTTCGTGGCCATGAGATTCGTGACCGTGGTCGTCTCCGGACGCACGACGATATCGGCGTGGCGGGCGGATACCGTCGGATCGCGGATCACCACGTCGCAATCCTCGTCGCGACCGATGGTTGTCGTGCCGATGCGGGTCCGGAAGGTGTAGCCGCTGATCGGTTCGCTCACGCCCAGGAGAAAGGCGCCGGTCTCGGAGCTGTCTGGAATGGTGAGCGGCACGTCCGTCTTCGAGTCCGAGATCGCAAATTCCGTCGTCTCATGACTCCCTTCTGGCGCCTCCTTGATGAGCGCCACCTCAGTGAGACTCGGAGCCTGACGCACTGGCGTGAGATCCTGGCCTTTCCCGACCAGTTGAAAGCGAAGATTGTCGAAACTGACATCGTCACCGTGATAAAGCCGGCAACCGCCCGTCAGTCTTTCACCGTTGACGTAAGTGCCATTGGCACTGCCGAGGTCCTGAACCCAGACGACACCGTCGTCGAAGAGGAAGCGCGCGTGGCGGCGGGAGATGTGGTCGTCCATGAGCAGGACTTCGTTGTCATCGGCCCGCCCAACGCCCAGGGGGCCGGTCACCTTGTAGATGGATTCGTCGCGGTCTGCATGCAGCCACCACTCGTCGGCCTGAGGCGGCAGAAGTCGTTCGGCACTGATGCCGATCTCCGTGACGCCAACCTGAAGCCTGTCGCCGACAACGAGGTCCACCGGGTCGGCCCAGTCCGTGCCGTTGACCATGAGGCTTGCCTCGCCGAGGGGAAAAGCTCGAGCGCCGCGATCCGTGGGTTCTACCCGCAGGTGGAAATCCAGCACATCCTCGCCGGCAACCATCAGATCGTTGTCGAGCTGGCGGCCGATGGTCATGCTTTCCTGGAGCGGGACGGCGTCCCCTTCGATGTGAAGAAATATCTTTAAATCAGATACTTGCGGCATTATTGTTATCTTGATTCCAAGTCGAGCGTAACTCCCGCCACTCGCTCACATCCGGCGTCACCGTCAACGCCAGCTCCAGATACTGCCGGGCCTCTTCAATCATACCGACGTCGTAGGCTTCCTGCGCCACGCTCACGAGGCGCTCCGCCGCCTGGGTCAGCAGCTCTGCGGCGGATTCGTTGCCTGGATCGAGCCGTTCAACTTCCCGAAGCACGGCCACAGCGTTATCCGATTGCGGCGCCGTGATGAAGCCGTCGGAGAGTAGACCTCGAGCCCGGTCGAGCCCCTGATCGATGCTCGCGAGGCGTGCCACCTCAACGTCGAGCTTGCCCTGCACCTCCGCGACGGTTTCCTCATCGAGACCAACGGCGCCAGCCCGCGCGAGCAGCGCCTGCACGGCGTCGACGTCGCTCGCGATGATGAGCTGATTCGCGCGGTTGACGAACTGCGACTCCACTTCGTTTAGTCCCTGCATGGCCACGACATTGTCTGGGTCGGCGGCCAGCACCCGGTGATAGAGCTCGGCGGCGTTCTCTCCCGGCGGATTGATGAGCGTCCCGGCGGCGCGCAGCTCACCGGCCTGCTGCAGCATGCTGGCGATCTCCTCCTGGAGCGTTGTGGCCTGACGAATGCTGTCCCGCACGTCGTCCAAAAGCGGCAACTCGCTGTTTGCCGCGCTGGCACGGTCGAGGTAATTCAGGGCGTTGTCGATTTCTCCTTCCCCGGCAGAAACCGTTGCCAGGTCCGCGTAGTGCGCCGCCAGGGAGTCGAGTTCACCCTGCGCCACCGGATGCCCGGGCGCCAGTCGCAGCACCTCCCGATACGCCTGGATGGCGGCAGTCGCCGAGGGAATGTCGGAGAGTCCGTGACTTCGCAGCAGCGCCTGGGTGCTGACCAGCAGCTCCTCCGCCCGCCGACGATCGGCCAGCGCGTTTGCCAGGCCGTCGAGCGCAGGATCTTCCGGAAAGGCCGTGCGCAGTTCGTTGAGTTTTGTCTCCGCCTGTGAAAGATCGCCCTGCTCCAGCGCCGCGGTGAAACTCTGGCGCCACTGGCTCGCAAGGCCGGCCAGGGCTGTCGTAGCGCCGGCATGGTCACCGTCCAGGTCCAGCACCCGCTGATACCCCGCCGCAATGGCGGACAGACCCTGGTTCAGATCCTGGTGCAGCGACTGAGCGTTGTTCCAGGCGTCCTGGACCATGGGGTCTTCGATGACGCCGGCGAGGGTCAGCAGCCGCGTCGACCAGGGCGGTTGCTCCACAAAGACGTAGCCCGCGCCACTGCCGAGGGCGACGATGGCCAGCAGCGAATAGAGCAACCGGAGCCGCCGGTTGTAGCGGCGCCGATCACCGCGACGGTCCGGGCGGCTCGGGTCTCGGGCCGTGGTCAGCAGATCGCTGCCAACGGCGCGCACTTCCTGAGTGCTGACGGCCTCGGCGCGGATCGTCGCATTCGGCAGCTCGGCTTCGGTCTGTACCTCGTCCAGCGCTTCAATGAGCTCCGCGCCATTCTGGAACCGCTGATCGCGGCGCTTCGCGAGACAGCGATCGATGACCTCCTGAAAAGCCTTCAGGTAGTTCGGCAGCTTCGGCACGGGCTCCTGCAGGTGTTTGATCCCCACGCTGACGGCCGAGTCTGCCTTATAGGGCACGTCCCCGGTCAGCATCTTGTAGAGCACAACCCCGAGACTGTAGATGTCTGACCGGCCGTCGAGCTCGCGCCCGCTCGCCTGTTCCGGGGACATGTATTGTGGCGTACCCACCACCGTGCCCGCCTGGGTCAGGGAGGGATCGGAATCGGCGATACGGGCAATGCCGAAGTCCGACAGCACCGCGCTGCCATCCTCCCGGAAGAGAATGTTCTCGGGTTTGATGTCCCGGTGAACGAAGCCTTTGCCGTGGGCGTAATCCAGCGCCCGGCACATGTCCTTCACGACGCTTACCAATTCAGAGAGGCGCATGCCCCGTTCGAGGCGCTGGTTGAGATCGCCGCCACGGATGTACTCGAGCACGAGATAGAGGGCATCGTCGTGGGTGCCGACGTCGTACACCTGGGTAATGTTCGGGTGCGTCAGCCGGGCGTTGATCCGCGATTCGCGGATGAAACGTTCCCGGAAGCGGGTGTCACGGGTGTATTCACCGCTCACGACCTTCAAGGCCACGAGGCGGCCAAACTTCCGCTGCACGGCCAGATAGACGCGCGCCATCCCGCCCCGGCCCAGCTCCTTCTGGATCTGGAAACCCGGGATGTCGAGGCTGGCGATGTCAGGGACCGAAGACATCAGTCGCCCTCCAGCCAGAGCAGCTCACGATTCCCATCGATGAGCCGGCCGAGCACGTAGCGCCCGTCGATGACGATTTCCCGGCCATCGACACTCGCCGCCAGCCCGGTGCCATGCGCAAGACCGTTCACGCAGTCAGCGGAATCGAACATCCAGCGGCTGCCATCGATCTCAAGCTGACAGCGCGGCGACTCGGCGAGGGGCTGCGTGGACTGCAGCTCGCCTTCGTTCCAGCGCTGCAGGTCGAGCTGGTCATCGGGCCTTTGCTTGACCACATAGCCGTGCATCTTGTCCCGGGCGAACTGACCGCGATAAACGGTACCGTCCCGGGACTGGAAAACGCCGAGCCCGGAGCGTTCGTCTGCGGCGAAGAGCCCTTCGTAGCGATTGCCATTGGGCCAGTTGAAAACCCCGCGACCGGACTTCATGCCTTCGCTGAAGGTGCCTTCGAAGACCCGCCCATCCAGCCATTCGAAAACGCCGCGGCCCTCAAGGACCCCGTCGGCAAACTGGCCGCGATAGACCTCGCCGGTATGCCAGCGGAACTCGCCTTCTCCGGTCCTGGCGCCGTTTAAGAAGCTGCCGTCGTAAGCGTCTTCGTTGGCCCAGCGGAAGCTGCCCTGGCCGTGCATCTGGTTGTCCCGGAATTCCCCCTCGTAACGATCGCCGTTGGGCCAGACGAGAACGCCCTCACCTTCCCGGCGATCCTCGACGAAGTCTCCCGTATAGGTTCGGCCGTCCGGCCAGCTGTAAACCCCGCGGCCATGCATTCGATTGTTCAGAAACTGGCCTTCGTAGCGATGCTGATCGGCCCAGACATAGGTGCCGACGCCGGTTCGGGTATCGTCGAGAATCTCGCCTTCGTAGACATCGCCGTTCGGCAGCTCGATCCGCCGTTCGGCGGCCGCCGCCGGCTGACTCGTGATCGCGAGGCCCAGGCTGACGCAAAAAAGCAGCGCGAGCGGGGCCCTGAGCGTTACGCACCGCGCCCGTTGCTTGGCTCCTCGACTTCGTTGCTGCGTTCGCTGCAACTTCAGTAGACTCCAGGCTCTGCCGCCTAAGTTAGTCATATTGAATCACTTTTTGTTCTTTGGGTCCTGCGTCGCCATCGGCGCCGTCAGCGGCTTCCTGGGCGGCCTTCTCGGCATCGGTGGCGGCGTCGTCATTGTCCCCGCCCTGATCCTGCTCTTTGATCTGGCCGGTCTCTTCGATACGCACGACGCAACGGCTGTGGCCGTCGCGACTTCGCTCGCCTGCATCGTTTTCACGTCCCTGTCGGCGGCGACCACGCAGATCCGTGCCAACATGGTGGATTGGCCCATCGTAAGACGCTGGGCACTCTTTCTGGTTCTCGGCAGTTTTCTTTCCGGCTCCTTCGCCGCCGAACTCCCGACCGTCCTCTTCCGCGGTTTCATTGGCGCCTTCCTGCTCTTCGTCGCCTTTGTCATGTTGACGAGTTGGAAACCGTCCGCCCATCGAACGGCGCCCGGTCAGGCGCTTTCGGCGGCGCTCGGCACCGGCGGCGGTCTCGTCTCCGGCATTGCCGGTATCGGTGGCGGCAACGTAATTGTCCCGACCCTCATCTACTTCAACACCCCGGTACACCGAGCCACGGCTACCTCGAGCACGCTGGGCGTGCCCATCGCCCTGGCCGGCGCCCTCGGCTACATCCTCTCGGGGTGGGGACGGGAAAGCACAGATTGGATGCTGGGCTGGGTTTATCTGCCGGCCTTCGCCGCGATCGTGGTGGCGGCCATGGCGTTTGCGCCGCTGGGGGTCAAGACGGCGCACCGGGTGGCGCCCTTGCCCCTGCGGCGGGCCTTTGGGGTGTTGTTGATTCTTGTTTCCGGAAGAATGCTTTATTCGGCGTTTTTGGCGTAGTCCCTGGAGGTCAGGGGTCGGTCGGCTGCTCCTTTGGATTCAGTTTCCTGGGGTTGTTTGGGGTGTTTCGCCAGGAGACCGGAAGTCCTTTTTCTGCACATGCTCAGCCGCTCCGCGGTGCCCTCACTCTGCAAACTCGCCTCGCTCTGCGAGTCGATTTGCGCCGTTCGGCTTCGCATCACGTTTCGAAAAAGGACTTCCGGCCTCCTGGCTAAGCGGCCCAGGCAGCTCCGTGATTGCTGAGGGGGTGCAGAGTGGTGCTTTACTCGTCCCTGGAAACGAGCCGGTATTCACGTTAGCAGCAGCCAGACGCAGCGAGTCAGGGAAGTGGTTATCCACAGCGCGTTTCACGTGGATCTAGTGGCCGATCGAGCCAAAGCAGCTGTCGTCTGAACCCGCTCCTTCCTTCAGCGTCCCTCAACCTGTTCACACACAACTCACCAGTCAGCGGATGCAGTCTGAAGGGCTTAGCGCTGGGGTGGGGAAGTCTTTTCCGAAACGTGATGCGAAGCCGAACGGCGCAGATTGACTCGCGCAGCGAGGCAACTCTGCAGAGTGAGGGCACCGCGGAGCGGCTGAGCATGTGCAGGAAAAGACTTCCCCACCCCAGCGCGAAACACCTCAAAAACCTACCCGACCGACCTCACGACAGATGTCTGAGCTGAATGGCATCCGAGTTGAATTCCGCCAGCACGTCCGAAATCACCACAACCTTATCGCCCGCCTCGAACCCCTCCCGCTCTTTCAGGATTCCCAGTGCCCGTTGCAGCGTTTTCTCTGGCTGTGACGAAAACTCCATCCGATAGGGAATGACTGCCCGATTGATCGTCAGCCGTCGGCGCGTCTGCGAGTGGTTGGTGAAGGCGAAGATCGGCACCGAATGAGGTCGGGCATTGGTCACGAGATCGGCCGTGATACCGCGTCGGGTGATGACGACGATACCCTTGGCCTTGATGTCTTCGGCGAGGGAAACCGCGTTGATGGCGATGTGCTGCTTGTCCGTTTCCGGCACCAGGTCTTTTTCATAGCCCAGGCCGGGCCAGCCTTCGCTGTGGCGGGCGATGTTGTCGAGCTGTTCCACGCAGCGAACTGGATACTGACCGATGCTCGTCTCCCCGGAGAGCATGACGGCGTCGACGCCCTCGTAGATGGCGTTCGCCACGTCTGTGACTTCCGCACGGGTGGGGATCGGGTTCTCGATCATGGATTCGAGCATGTGCGTGGCAACGATGCAGCGTTTGCCGCCCTGGAGCGCAGAGTGGACGATGCGGCGCTGAATGTTCGGCAGGTCGGCGATGTTGGTTTCGATACCGAGATCGCCGCGCGCCACCATAACGCCGTCGGCTTCCTCGACGATGCCGTGGATGTTCCGCACCCCTTCCTGGTCTTCGATCTTGGCAATGATCTTGGTGTTCTTCGCCTTCGGGCCCATGAGCTCTTTGAGCTCGACGATGTCATCGGGCGTGCGGACAAACGACAGAGCAATGAAATCCAGGTCGTTGTCGAGGCCGAACTGGATGTCGCGGCGGTCTTTCTGCGTGATGGCCGGGAGATTCACCCGGACGCCGGGCAGGTTGACGTGGCGCCGGCCGCCGAGCTTGCCGCCGTCGAGGACCTTGCAGACCAGCTGATCACCCTGCTTCTCGAGGACCTCGAAGTTGATGAGCCCGTTGTCGACCGTCAGCCGATTGCCAACCTCGAGGACGTCCACGAGTTCGTGGTAGTTGATGTGAATCGAGCTCGATTCGACGTCGCCGGGCAGCACGCTGACGGTAACCACATCGCCGCTCTCGAGCTCCATGGGTTCAGCAATATCACCGGTTCGAATCTCCGGGCCCTGGGTATCCAGCAGGATGGCGACCGGATAGTTGAGCTTCCGGTTCAGGGTCCGTATCCAGTTCACGATCTCCTGAGCGCTGTCGTGATCCGCGTGGGACATGTTCAGCCGCACCACGTTCATGCCCGCCAGCGCCAGCTTCTCGAGCATCTCGTAGCTCGCGGTGGCGGGGCCGATGGTACAGATGATCTTGGTCCGACGGACCTGGGTAAGGGTGCTCACGACACTGCCCGGTTTTCAGGAAGTGCGGAGTCTAGGCAAGGGCGTCGCGCCCTGCCAGAAATTTTCCAGCACCTGCGGAACGTCCTTTGCCCGGGTCATGGCCGGTTGCCAGTGGCCCGGAAAGAACTGCTGGAAGGCCGGCCGGCCGAAGCGGTCGTCCACCAGCACGAGCACACCCCGATCCTCTGGTCCACGCAGCAGTCGACCGGCCATCTGCAGCACCTTGACCATGGCTGGCTGCTGGAAGGCGACGACTTCCCCCTGGCCTGGCCCCACGGTGACGTCGAAGTGCTCGCGCATGGCATCGCGGATGGGGCTCCCGGGCGGTAGCCCGACGCCGACACAGATCACGCCCGCGATCGTGCCGTGGGCGAAGTCCACCGATTCCGCGAAGACGCCGCCGAGGACAACCAGGGCAATGCGCGTTAGTCCGTCGTCGACGAGCGCTGCGAGAAACGCCTCACGTTCGGCGTCAGAGGACCCCGCTGTCTGTGCCAGAACCAGAGCCTCGCTCGATCCTGCGTCTGTGCTGAGCGCTTCCTGAAGGTGCTTCAGATACTCGAAGGAAGGCAGTGCGACGAGGTAGTTGCCGGGTTTCGCTGCCGCTACGCCCCGCACGAGCTCTGCGAGCCTTGGCAGGCTGTCCAGTCGATTTCGGTAGTACACGGGCAGATCGCCCACGAGCAGCGTCGTCTGCTGTTCGGCCGCAAAGGGGCTCTCCACCCGTTCTGCCGGCGCATCCGCCTGACCATGCTGAGTCTGATAGAGCGACAGCGGTGTAACCGTGCCCGAAAAGCGGACGTGGGGACCGTAGCCGGCCAGGGTCCGGCGCAGATAGGTCGACGGATCCAGACAGGCGAGTCGCAGCACGACCTCTTTTTTCCCACCTTTCGGCGTGCTTGAGGCCAGGTAGAAGCGAAAAGGCGCAGAGGTCGAAGCGCCCTTTCCCGCCACGTCTTCAGCGGCCTTCGATGGTGTCTCTTCGAGCCATGCTTCTGCCCGGGACCAGCGCGATAGGCTGAACATCAGCTGCTGGCAGGCCGGCAGCGGCGCGAGATCGAGCGCCTCTTCAGCAAGCGTTTCCATCACCCGGGAGATGGCACGAAAGAGGGCTTCGGGACGGGGTATCTCGATCGCTTCCGCCTCACCACGCCAGTTCCTGGGCGTCTGCCCCTGCGTTGTGCCGGTGTTACCGGCGTCCCGGCGGAGCGTCATGAGCACTCGATCGAGCCCCCGCAGTCGCGTGCCGAGGTGACCGGGAGGGGCCTCGTCGAGCGCCCGCTGCACGTCGGAGCGAGACAGTGCCAGCGACAGCATGTCGCGTGTACGTTCCGCCAGCTGATGACTTTCATCGATGAGCAGTCCGAGGCTGGCGTCTTCTGCGAAACGCTGTAATCGCACCACGGGATCGATGAGATAGTTGTAGTCACCGATCGTGACGTCTGCCCACAGTGCTGCATCGAGAGACAACTCGAAGGGGCAGACGCGATGTTCCGCGGCAACGGCTTGAACGGCCGCCCGGTCCATCTGCCCCCGCTCGAGCAGCGCGGCGAGCGCCGGTTGAATCCGATCGTAGTAACCGACGGCGTTGGGGCAGCTCTCGTCACAGGGCATCCCCTCCACGGGGCAGGCTTTCTCTTTGGCGATGAGTTCCACCACCCGGAGCGACCGATCCTCTGCTGCAAGATCCCCGCAGGCTTTGAGTGCCGCGAGGCTGCCGGTCCCGCGGCTGGTCAGATAAAACAGCCGCGCCACCCTGCCCTCAGCCAGCGCCTTCAGTGCTGGATAGAGCACGCCCATGGTTTTGCCGCTGCCCGTTGGCGCTTCGAGAAGCAGATGCTCCGCGTCCGTGAAGGCACGATAGACGCGTCCTGCCAGCGCCCGCTGATGGGGACGGAAGCTGCCATAGGGAAAGGGTCGGGCCTGGAGCCATCGGTCTCGATCGGTGCGGTAACCGAGCTGTGCTGCCAGCCACCGGCCGTAACGCGAGAGGGTCGCCTCGAGGTAATCCTTAAGCTGATCGCGGTCCTTCGTTTCCTCGAAAGGCACGGCCTCTCCGGTATCCGGGTGGCAGTACAGAAGGCGGATGGTCCACTGGGCCACCTCTGGATGTGCGCTCGAAAGCAGTGCCGCATAGAGCCGGGCCTGAGCCCAATGGGCAGAGCCGACCTTCGACTCCGCTTCGGCAGCGGGCGCGCGAGTGGTCTTGATCTCTTCCACGAGCGGTGGCGAGGTGCTGAGATCCATCCCGTCTACGCGCCCGCTCACCACCATCGGCACGGCTGAGCTGCAGCTCTCGAAGCGAACGGCAACTTCCCGCTCGTAACCCGCTCCCCTGCCCTGCTGAACCCGGCGCTGACAGGCGATACCTTCTTCACCGGTGACCCGGCCACCGAGCTGCGGATAGAGGTCACCGCGGCGATGCACGAACTCCGCGAGGGTTTTCACGGAAACCATCGTTGCGCTGTCTGCCTCTGCTGAGGTCACCGACCGTTCATCATCGGTAGCAGGCACTTCCCATCCACCGGCGCGACTCAGGCACCGACCCGGAACTTGAGCACCCGGGCAGGCAGCGCCAGGGAGTCGAGCGCATCGAACCAGATCCGCTGCCCGGGTTGCAGCTGATCCGTCGGCCCTTTGACCTCGACGAACTCGAAGCTGTCCCGCCCGTAGATCACCGTCAGATCCGGGAAGCCTCTGCGCGTGCGGTACGGCGCACCGATAACGTGGCGCGCGAGCGCCAGCAGCGCGTGCTCCGGCACGCCTTCCAGCAGCAGCTCCAGGGTTTCCGGGGTCAGATGCCGCCAGGAAACGAGCCGGTTCGCTGCGCCTTGCTTCAGATGGCAGGTTTTCTGCAGCGCTTCACGCACGGCACCGGGCGCCCTGAGGTGGTCCGTTCGCGCGTCGATCGCCGCACGGCGGGACTCGGCAAAGTCCGGCCAGAAGAGATCCAGCGGCGCCGCCTGGAACCGATTAGCGAAAACGCCGGGAATCTCTGCATAGACGACGTCCCAGTAAAGGAGTCCGGCCAGTCCCAGCGGGAGCGCGTTTTCAAAGTGAAAGACAAGGCCTCCGCTGGCCGCGAGCAGCTCTGCGGCGTGGCTTTCTATGCGTTGCTCCGGTGCCTCGGCAAGTGGCAGCTCCGTCGTTTTAATGATGGCTTTTGCCCGCTGTCGCATGCGCCCCGCGTCGGCGCGGAAGCGCTGCGAGAAATCCAGCTCCTCGGCGCAACGGGCGGTACTTCCCATACGCCGGGTCAGGGCGGCGGCCGCCGCGGGATCCCCGAGTCTCGAGAGGATCCGGGCGCGACGTTCCCGGCTCGGATGCGTGGCACTCTGACCGTAGGCCGACAGCGCGCCATCGTAGTGACCCAAGCGCTCGAGGTAGTGACCTACGCGATTGAGCGCCCGGTCCCGATGGCGCTGTTCCAGCCGGTTTGCCACGGGGACGGCCAGCGCAGTCAGGAGCCAGTCTGCGAGTCCCGGGTATTCCTGAAGGCGATGGGACAGACCGCTCAGCTGCCGGAGGCGAAGGAAGCGCTCCAGTGCAGCGCGGTCTGCAAACTGTCGATGCTGCGGTTTCAGGTCATAGTCCTCGTAGCGCACCATGCCGAGGTCCTCGAGAACAAAGGCGCTGGTGTCCTGGTAGTCGTCGCCGAAGAACAGCAGCTGCAGCGTCCACAGCCGATGAGGCCGGGTGAGGCTGATCCAGCGATAGCGTCTGCCGAGGACCTGGCGTATCCGCGCATCGCTGTGCTGGGACAGACACTCGAGTATCCAGTCGTCCCGGCGTGCACGCGGCAGCGCTGGAAATGCATCCATCCGTTCCGCCTGCGTCAGCAGTCCCAGCAGCGTCGCTGCTGGTGCTGGTGTGTTCTGTTCGATGAACTGCGCCGCGGCCAGCTCCTGGAGAGCCGCGCCCAGGTTCTCCACCTCCGCGTAGCTGAGCTTGTCACAGCGCAGCCAGGGACCTTTCCGGGTGATAAGGCGCGCATAGAGGCGCTGGCCGTCCGTCGACAGGCGCAGGAATTCCTCGATGAAGGCGGCTTCTTCCGGTCTCAGCAGGTCGCCGTAGAATGTATTGACGTGCTCGAAGAGCGTGCGCAGGTTAGCCGCATAGTAGTCTGGCGGCGGTGGCACTTGCGGCTCGAGCTTCGGCATGGTTGATCCGGCAACCGCGGGCAGTTGCATTCGCTTGGGGGGCCTTGAATTATAAAAATCTCTGTATGCATGTACAGTATGTTTCATCCTGCGCAGGCAGTCGGAATAACGGGAATAGCGGAATAACGGAATAACGGAATAACAGGAGAGACGGCTGACATGACCGGTGAAGTAACCGGAGAGAACACCGGGTTGAACGCGGGGGTAACCAAAGTACATCCCTACTGCCTCTGCACCACCGTCAGCGGTGAGGCGCTGAAGGCGTTGCTGGAGGCGAGCGGCGAAGGTAAGTACCGGGACACCCATCCCTGGCTCGTTGCGCTGGACATGCTCGATGCAGCCAGAGCGGCTCGCGAACGTCTCGCCGTTCTGTTTGCGAGCGGTCAACCCTCCGCGTTCACGCACTGGGGATTCGTCGAAGACCTTGCCGTGGTGGAGCTGCATCGCGCCACCTGGGAATCGGTCCTGAGCTTCACTCCCTTAGCCCCGGTAAATCCGATCTGGACGGACCTTGACAGCCTGCTTCTGAAACCGAGCGGCGAACAGCTCGAACGGGAAGCTCGCGAAGGCATCCATCAGCATCGCTACCCGGTCACGGAAGGCGAGATTCACCCCTACGCCATCTGCGAGACGCCGGCCTTCATCGGTCAATCCACGGGCTGAACGGCCGCGACGTTCCTCGGGCACCTGGGGTGGTCTGCTTCGCTGAGAGGTCCGGAGTCTGAGGCTGAATCGAGAGGAGAATCGGGGCGCCCGGAAGGGCTCCAGGCGCCGGGGGAATCAGGCGGTCTTGGCGCTCCCTTGGGAGTAGTCTTCGTCGTCGTGCATCGGTGCGGGGGCCGGCTCACCGTGGATCCGCAGCCACACCTCTTTGCGGTGTACGGCGGACTTTTTCGGCGCATCGATACCCAGATGCACTTGGCTGCCGCGAATCTTGAGCACTTTCAGCTCAATCTCGTTATCGATCATTATCGACTCGCCGGCACGCCGGGTTAACACCAGCATTAAGTTGTCCTCGCAATCCATTTCTGCGAGCTAATCTACCGGCGCCTTGAGGCCCGTTCTGTGAAGTTCATATGCCTTCTTGACACTGCCCCGGAACGGAAGCGGGAGAAACGAGACCCACCGCACACTTTGCCGAAAGGGCGCCACGGCGTATCGCGGCGTCTCAGAAACCGGCGTCCGCCTCAGGTTCCGTCCTGTTCCGCGGCGTCGACGATGGCCTTCGGCAGCGGCTTCTTCACCTGCGCCCCAAGCTCACGAAACTGCTCCACCTGCCGGACCAGATTGCCTTTGCCCGTGGTGATTTTTCCGAATGCCGCCTGGTAGGTTTTCTCGACCGTGCCGAGCTGCAGCCCGAGCTTCTCCATGTCTTCGACCAACCCGCGGAGCTTGTCGTAAAGGCCGCCGGCGCGACGGGCGATCTCCTGCGCATTGCGGTTCTGCTTCTCGGCGCGCCAGACGTTGTGGATGATGCGCAGGGTCATCATGAGCGTGGTCGGGCTGACGATGACGATGCGTTTCTCGAATGCGTCCGTGAAGAGCTTCGGATCCTCTTCCACTGCCAGGGTGAAGGCCGACTCAACGGGCACAAACATGAGCACAAAGTCCAGGGAGCGGACATCGTTCAAGTGCGCGTAATCCTGGTCGGAGAGCCGCTTCACGTGGGTTCGAAGGCTTGCCAGGTGCTGCTTCATGTGCAGCTCGCGCTGGCTGTCTGAGTCCGCCGCCAGGGCCTGCTCGTAAGCCGTGAGCGACACCTTAGCGTCGATCACCACGTCTTTGTCGTCCGGGAGGCGGATGAGAACGTCGGGGCGTTTGAGATCCCCCTCATCGGAGCGTCGACTCTCCTGGGTAAAGTACTCGTGGCCCGAACGCAGGCCTGATTCCTCGAGGACCCGTTCGAGGACCAGCTCGCCCCAGTTACCCTGCACCTTGCTGTCGCCCTTCAGGGCTTTTGTGAGATTTTCCGCCTCCTGATTGATCTTCTCCGAGGCCTGCTGGAGGTTTTTCACCTCGGTCAGCAGAGACGCACGATCTTTGCTCTCCGTGTGGTAGACCTCCTCCACCCGCTTGCGGAAATCGACGATCTGATCCTTGAAGGGTGAGAGCACCGTGGAGAGCTTGTCCTGGTGGGCCTGCCCCTGGCGTTCGAAAATCCGATTGGCGAGCAGCTCGAACTCCTGCTTCAGGGCGTCGCTCGATTCGCGGAACAGCGCTTCCTTCTCTTCGAAGGCTTTCCGTGACTCTTCCAGGCGCGCTTCCAGCGCCGCCTGTCGAGCCTGATTCTCTGCCAGGGCGCGCGTGCGCTCTTCGAGCTGTTCTCGAGTCGTGCCGAGTTCCGTTGCCGTGGCTTCGAGGCGTCCTTCGAGGCGGGTGGTTTCCCGAGCGCGAATCTCCATGCGCTCTTCGACGAGCCGGGCCGCCTGGGCCCGCTTGTCCGCATCCTGAGCCAGGCCCTTCTCGAAAGCGGCTCGTGCCTTCTGATTGCCGATGCGAAGCCAGACGAGACTGGCCACGAGGGCACCAACCAGCGCGGCGACCGCCAGAGGCCACTCGGCGCGGGCGAGGATAACTAAGGCATCTAACAGTTCGGCCAAGGGTGGCTCGGCCTCCGGGCTGGTCTTCTGGGGCCTTTAGTATGGCATCAGATCAGTAGCCGGTCTTCTCGCGTTCCGCTTCCACGGTGCCCCGCGCGGCGGCCAGGTCCTTCGCCGCCGCAGCCATGAGCCAGCCTGCGTCGGAACCCAGCGTGACCAGATTCAGGCCCATTTCCAGATAACGCTGCGTGTATTCGAGGCTCGAGGTATGGATACCTGCAGCTACTCCGTGGCGTCGGCAGGCATCGACAATCTGCTGCACGGTGGCGGCATGCTTCGGATCGTCGTTGTCGCCTCTCGGCGGCAGGCCGAGAGCCAGGGCAAGATCCGAAGGCCCGATGTAAGCGCCATCGATGCCGGGTGTCGAGAGGATCTCGTCGAGATTGGCGATACCGTCCTCCGTTTCGATCATGGCGAGGCAGGCCACCTGATCGTTGGCCTCTGCGGCATAGCCCCGACCGCCGACCATGGCCGCTCGAATGGGACCGAAGGAGCGATGACCCCGAGGTGGGTAGCGGCAGGCGTCAGCCGCCTTTTCTGCCTCTTCGCGGTTGTTCACCATCGGCACGATCACGCCCATGGCGCCGGCGTCGAGGGCCTTCATGATTTCGTAGGGTTCGTTCCAGGGCACCCGAACGATGGGTGTGCTGTCCCCGTTGGAGATGGCCGGTAGCATGTAGGTGAGATCAGTGTAGTCCACCAGGCCATGCTGCAGATCAACGCAGACCCAATCGAAGCCGAGGCGCCCGAGGGATTCTGCGCTGTGTGCGTTCGCCAGAGACAGCCAGCAGCCGATCGTCTGCCCGCCGGCGCGCCAGGTTGCCAGTGCCTTGTTTTCCTGCATGTCTCTCCCCTCTCGCGATGACCTCGGAGCAGGGCGTGACCACCGCTCCGTGACAGGCGTTGACCATACCACAGCACCTGCTGCGAGCCCGGGGTCTGACCGCAGCCGCTCAGGCTGACAGCTTGCGCGCCCCCGTGCGAGAATCCCCGGCCCGCGAGGGCTGCCTCGCGGTCCTGAACGGCACCAGAGGGAGATGGGGATTGAGCGAGTCAGGCCCGACCGCGGCAACGGACCTAGAGAACATCAGCGAGGCCATCAGCGCTGCGGTAGCCCGCGTTACAGCGCCGGGCCAGCCCTACGAAGTCGTCGAGACCAACGTCGACGGCGTCGTCTTCCCCGTCTTCAGGAACGCGCCCGAGAACCTGCGCGCCCTCTATGCCGACGGCCGGGCCTACGGGGACCGCGACTTCTACGTCTACGAAGACGAACGCTTTACCTTTGCGGAAGCCTGGCAGCGGGCAGCGCGGGTGGCGAATGCGCTCATCGCCCAAGGCGTAAAGCCAGGGGACCGGGTCGGCATCGCTCTGAGAAATTACCCCGAGTGGGTCGAAGCTTTCATGGGTATCACCGCAGCAGGCGGGATTGCCGTTGCCATGAATGCCTGGTGGACGGGAGAAGAGCTCGTGTACGGCATCGAGGACAGTGGTCTGACGTTGCTCTTCGCCGACCAGGAGCGGACCGAACGCCTCACGCCGCACCTCGGCAATCTCGACATCGAACTCGTTACGGTGCGCCACGAGACGGCCGAGCACAGACCCTGGCGCGAGTTCCTCGCCGAGGCGAGTGAGGACATGCCCGACGTCAGCATCGCGCCGGACGACAGCGCCCTGATTCTCTACACCTCCGGCTCCACGGCCCACCCGAAAGGTGTGCTGACCACACACAGGGCCATCATCAGCGCCCTCCTCGGCTGGGAGTGTCTCGGGGTCATCGCCGAGGAACTGCTTGGTGTCGACGAGGAAGCGGAAGGTGACGAACCGGCGATGCTCCTTGCGGTACCGCTCTTTCACGTCGCAGGGCTCAATGTGCAGCTGCTCTCCTCCTTTCGACCAGGGCGAAAAGTCGTCGGCATGTACAAGTGGGACCCAGAGGAGGCGCTGAAGCTCATCGAGCGGGAGCGCATCACGGCGTTCAACGGTGTGCCGACCATGGCCTGGGAGGTGATCCGCTCGCCGAACTTCAACAACTACGATCTTTCAAGCCTCACCTCTATGGGCGGCGGCGGGGCCGCCATGGCGCCGGACCATGCCCGGCAGATCAACGACAAGCTAAGCAATGGTGTAGCGGGCACGGGCTACGGTATGACGGAAACGAGCGGACTCGGCACAACCATCTCCGGCGAAGCCCTGCTCGGTCGGCCGCGGAGTTGCGGGCGCCCCATTCAGCCACTCGTGACGATCAGGATCGTCGACGCGGAGGGCCGGGAGCTGCCTCGCGGCGAAGCCGGGGAAATCTGGATTCACGGACCCCAGAATTTCCGCTGCTACTGGAACAAGCCGGAAGCCACTGCCGAGACGCTGACCGATGGCTGGGTACACACCGGCGACATCGGCTACATGGACGACGAAGACTATGTCTTCATCACCGACCGGGAAAAAGACATGGTGATCCGCGGCGGCGAGAACATCGGCTGCCAGGAAGTCGAGGCCGTCCTCTACGATCATCCCGCCGTCAGCGAATGCGCCGTGTTCGGTCTGCCCGACGAGCGCCTGGGTGAAACGCTGGCCGCCGTGATCATGCGCCATCCCGGTGAGGCAGTGACGGAAGCCGATCTGCAGGCCCACGCGGCAGAACACCTCGCCCGCTTCAAAGTGCCGGAACACATCTGGATCCAGGACGAGCAGTTGCCGCGTATCGCCTCCGGCAAAATCTTCAAACGGGGCCTGAAGGACGAGGCCCTGGAACGTCTCCGCGGGCGCTGAGCTGGCGGGCTTCCGACGGAAACAAGGTGAGAAAAGTGACCGATAAGAAGAAGGTGGTCGTACAGCTGCCGGTGCAGGCGAAATCGCAGACCATTGCGGAACGCTATGCACTCGAGCTGGAAGCCCTGGCGCCGGTCGCGGACATTGTCGAGGTCGAAGCCAAAACGAGCGAAGCCTTTGCGGAGGCGGCAAAAGATGCAGACGCACTCATCACCTCCTGGGGGATACGCATCGACGAAACCATCATCGGCCGTCTGGAGAAGTGTGTCGTCATCGGGGTCGGCAGCGTCGGCGTTGATATGGTCGATATCGAAGCGGCGACGGCGGCCGGCATCGTCGTCACCAACGTCCCGGACGTATTCATCGAGGAGGTTGCCGACCACGCGCTCATGCTGCTGCTGGCCGCAGGACGCCGCACGAAGATCATGGAGAAGATGGTGGCCGAGGGGGACTGGTATCAGGGCCGCCCGCTGCTGAATCACGTGCCCCGACTCATGGGCCAGACTCTCGGCCTTCTCGCCTTCGGCAACGTCGGCCGCTGTACCGCGCGTCGGGCCCGCGCCTTCGGCATGCACGTCATCGCTTACGATCCCTACGTGAGTGAACTTGCGATCAGCGATGAAGGCGTCGAGCCTGTTTCCTTCGGTGAGCTTCTAGAACGCAGCGACTATCTCTCCGTGCACGCCCCGCTGAACGCGGAAACCCGTCACCTGCTTAATGCGGACGCCTTTAGTCGCATGAAGCCGTCCGCTGTAATCGTCAACACGGCTCGGGGACCGATCATCAATGAAGTCGATCTCATCGAGGCACTTAAGAACGGCGTTATTGCCGCCGCGGGCCTCGACGTGCTGGAGGAAGAGCCCCCGGCGTCTGACAATCCGCTGCTCTCCATGGACAACGTCATCGTTACCCCACACGTCGCCTCGGCAACGACCCGTATGCGCCCGGAGACCCGGCGCCGAGTTGGTCGCGAAGTGGCCCTCGTGCTCCGGGGCCGCTGGCCCATGAGCTGCGTGAACCCAACGGTGCTGCCCCGCGTCACGCTCGAACGCTGGCAGCCCTATCCTATGAACCGCGGTCCGAACCGCTGATGCAATCGAAGAAAGGAACCTCGACCATGATCTGGACCATGACCTCGAACAGGAAGAGACTCGTGACTCCGCTGGCGGCCCTCGCGCTGTCCGCCCTGCTCTCAGTACCGGCCAGCGCCGATCTCAAGGAGGCGCTGGAAGCCGCTATGGCCTCGGACATCCGTACGGAAGCCGAAGTTGCCCGTGACGCGAACCGCAAACCCATCGAAACGCTGACTTTCTTCGGTCTGGAAGAAGACATGCGGGTGCTGGAACTGTTACCCGGCGGCGGTTGGTACACGAAGCTGCTGGCGCCGGTTCTGGCTGAGAACGGTCAGCTCTATGTGAGTATCGGCACCACCAATGTAGCTCGCCTCGTTGATGAGGGCGTGATCTCCGGCGTTGAAGTGATCGAAGCCGAGGGCGAGTTCAAGCGCAGTGAAACGACCCGACGCTTCTATATCGATGGCCTGAACATCGACGCGGAAGATCTCGACATGGTGCTGACCTTCAGAAACCTGCACAACTTTACCGACGAAGGTCGTGCCGATCTGAACAAGGCGGCCTACGATGCTCTTAAGTCGGGCGGTCTCTATGGTGTTGTCGATCACACCCGGCGACACATGCAGGGTGACTACAGCGAAGTCTGGCGCCGCATGGATCCCGTGCAGATGATCAAGGAAATCGAAGCCGCGGGTTTCGAGTTCGTGGACTACTCAACCCTGCACTACCGTCCTGACGACAGCCTCGAGTACGAAGTGGGGCGTCGCTCCGTCACCGGCAACACGGACCGCTTCACCCTTCTCTTCCGGAAGCCCTGAGCACGGGAGAGCCAAAGGCGAGCCGCCGCAGGCGCGGCGGTTCGCTGCACCTTCTTTTCGGCCGGGTCTTCGGCAGACCTGCCCTCCCAGCGCCGGCTCAGCGCGCTTTCCGCTACGAGCAACTCACTGAGCTGACCCTGCCCGTTGCCTTCACGCTCCTCGAAGGGGGCATTGTCGGCGTTATCGCGGCGAAGATTTATCAGGTGTCGCCATTCGTGCTCGCCGTGATTACGGCGGCACCGATGTTTGGCAACCTCTCCTCCTATTTCTGGAGCCGGCTGGCGAACGCGAAAACCAAGGTGCGCTTCGCCAATGTCGTGCAGATCGCCACCATCGCCTGCGTGCTGGCCATCGCCATGGCGCCGGTCAATGAAGCCGGTGCGGTGCTGCTCGTGCTGGGCATGATCCTGAGCCGGCTGCTCATCACCGGCATCATCACCGTGCGCAGCATCGTCTGGAGCCTGAACTACGACCGCGGCGTGCGCGCGCGAACGACGGGTCGGCTGCAGGTGATCACCAGTCTCGTCACCGTCATCATCTCGAGCCTCGTCGGCCCCCTGCTTGATCAGAATCCAGAGAGTTTCCGGTGGGTGTATGTCGCGGGCGCTGCCTTCGGCGCCCTGGGCGTTTACTTTTTCAGCCGGGTGAACGTGATCGGAGAATCCCGGCACCGGGTCCTGGAACGGCGCGCCCACCGCGATCGTGGCGGAGAAGACTCCGTGGGCTTTCTCGAGATTCTGCGCCGCGATCGCAACTACGCGAGCTATCAGCTTTATCAGTTCACGGCTGGCGCAGCGAACATGATCATTGAGGCGCCCCTCGTCTTCCTCGTTACCCGCGAACTCGAGGCGGGCTATACGGTCTCCATCGCCATGACCATGGTGATTCCCTTTGCCGTCAGCGTGATCACGCTACCGCTCTGGGCCCGCTACCTCGATCGTGTCCACGTCGCCGAGTTCCGCGCGCGGCAGAGCGTGCTTTGGGTGCTGAGTCAGGTGATTCTGTGGATCGGGGCGCTCATGGGTTCTCTGTGGCTCATCGCATTGAGCCGGCTGGTGCTGGGCATCGCCCGTGGCGGGGGCGCCCTTGCCTGGCAGATCGGCCACAACGACTTTGCTGATCAGCAGGCGCTCTCAGCTTACATGGGGATCCACGTGACGCTCACGGGTGTACGCGGAGCCACCATGCCGTTTCTGGGCATGCTGCTTTATGTGGGCTTCGGCAACGTAGCTGGCGGGGTGAGTGGACAAGGCGGCATCGGCGTCCATCTCTTTGCGCTCGCGGCCGTTCTAAGCACGATTGCCTGGTGGGGTTTCCGGCGGCTGCACCGCCGGATGCAGCACTCGAGCTGAGGCTACTTGCCGAATTTGTGCCGCAGCGTGTACCAGCTGGGATAAGGAATGGGCCTAGGATCTTTCTTCGACGTCCAGAAACGGACGACGCGACCGTCCGACAGGCGCAGCGCCTTGGCAACGTCTTTGTTGGACAGTTCCTTTCTGTCCATCCACTCGCGCAACTCTTCCGGGCTGGGCGGGTAATTCTTCATTCCGGATCCGGGCCTAATCAGCAGTCACCGTGAATGCTACCGCATGCTAGGAATTATGTTCCATAGGATGCTTTATCCGTTTTCGAGAAATTTGTTTCAAATCGACTCTATTCGAGACGGATGCCGGAAAGGGCGGAAAGTGTCACAGTTGCGACACATTAGTGTCATCAATATGTCACAATATCCTTTGAGAACAAGGAGTTAGGTTCTATGTTCCTTAGGATGCACCGTCCTAAGGATGATTATTCCTTAGGTCCTATTTACCTATTTTTTTAGGATCTTATTACCTAATCGTCTTGATCTCGGCCATAGGACCAAATATCCTACTGGCCGTTGATTTGAGCCAGTCCCCCCCTTTCTAAGGGCTTGAATCATTATAAAAAAGAGGAGTTGGTGAGTTATGAATACGATAAATACCGGGTTTAAGACCCTTCTGGCCGCGTCCGTAATGCTTCTGGCGTTCGGGTGTGCGAGTACAGAAACCCAACCAACCCATTACTGGGAATCCACGGTCTCGAAACGCACCTATGATCAGGACAATGTGTCCTGCGGTGCCATGGAGTCGGAATTCGACGCGGAGAGCGCGTCTTTCCAGGATTATCGGGAGTGCATGGTCTCTAAGGGCTACACCCTCAGAAACTACTGATCGCTCGATCGTGTTCGATGGCGCTCCGCCTGCGGGAGCGTCGACTCCGGCGCCTGGACTCTTCAGGTGCCTTTTTCCCATCAGCCCACAACAGTCGTCCCTTCCGCGACCATCGGCCGCAGCTTCAGGTAAGTCCGAACCAGACGGCGATGTAGGCGATCACCACGCTGACGACGAGCCCCATGAAGGCTTTGCCAGCATCCATGGAGATGAGACGCCCGGTGTCGGCCATCGTTTTGGTCTGTAACTGCATGGACATGGCGATTTCACGCCCGGCGAGCAGGCCCAGGAACACCCAGGTGGTGCTCATCGGCATGTTGCTCCACTCTTTGAAGATCAACAGGATGATGGCCAGCAGGAAGTCGATGATTGAGGCAGCACGAATATCGTGGGTCATGGTTTTCGACGTCACGATGTGCTGAATGCTGCCGCCCTGCTGATAGAAGATGACGCCCTGCATCGCCACGAGCACGACAAGGGCCATCATCAGCGCGGAGAAGTCGACTTCACGGGGCACGAAAACGAAGATATTGGCGAGATCCTGGATCAGCCACTGAGCCCAGAGGAACGCCGTGGAGCCCCACTGAATGGCGACCCAGTAGCTGGGGACGTCCTCCCCCTGAGTACGGTGGAAGTAGGCGGTGACCCGGGTGATCACGAAGCGATAGATGACGATGGCGACGACAAAGGCAACCGCATAGCCGAAGAGCGACTTCACCAGCATCGATTGAATGTTCCCTGGCCCGAACACCGAAAGCACCAGGAAAGTCGTGCTGACCGGGACACCAAAGCGTGTCAACAGCAGCAGCGTGAAAGGCGCGAGGACGTGCACCACGGAAACGCCGCCCTCGGGCATCGGGAACTTCTCGAGACGGCCATAGGCCGGATCGCCGCCGTTGGCAAACCAGCCCCAGAGCAACACCATGACGAGAATCGAGGAGGCGAAGATCCACAGCACCCACCAGGGCCGCTGGGCGTTCGAAGCGAGGAAAGTACCGAGAGTCTGGATCGAGTCGTTGGCTACCACTGCGTAGGCCGCAAGAAGGAAGCCCAGGATCATCAGGATCTCGGTGATTGGCATGCTTGTCCGGTCCGCCCTAGCCGTTGAGTCGGGAGTTACCCCGTTGCCGTCACTTGTTCTTATGGTCGAGCCCGCGGAGACACTGCGCGCCAGTCCACCCACCCTCGAAACCGGCGCGAGTGTAGCGAAGTGGTCCTGCGCCGCCTAGCGAGGATCTTCGTTCCTACAGGAACTTTTTTCCGAGGCCGATCCTGCGATGAAAACGGTCAACTCAAGCAATCGTAGACTGCTCGAATGAGGCGACCGCCGCGGGTGTCGTTGTCGAGATTGGTCTGCATCTGATTCATGGCATAGCCGAAGCCGATGCCGGTATCCGGATCGGCAAAACCGATGGAACCACCCGCACCGGAATGGCCGAAGCTTGCATAGCAGGGGCCATAGCCGGC
Organism: Pseudomonadales bacterium; assembly: GCA_965230005.1. GTDB lineage: Bacteria > Pseudomonadota > Gammaproteobacteria > Pseudomonadales > Azotimanducaceae > SZUA-309. Next base: position 845,448 of record OZ245934.1, on the reverse strand, counting down.
CTCGGTGTTGAGGATGACCCCGGCGCCCCTACGCACCGGATTGCCGAGCACGAGGTCAGGCTCAAGGGGGCCGACCCGTTCCGCCGTCAGTGCGGCAATTGTTGCCTGAGACAGCGGTGATCTGTCGCCAAGGACACCGGCATAGATCCGCGCGATCCCCCGGGCGTTTGCCTGGCCGTTGGCAGCGGCGATCTCCGCCGACTGCCAGGCGCTGCTGGACGCATCCTTGAAAGGCCGGATCACCGGGTTTTCCAGTGCCACCGCATAGTGCGGCGGGATCTCCCGGTTCAGGAGCGCCGTGATGTCCGGCTGCTTGCGTGCGCGATTGGGGCCGATCATGGGGGCCACACGGTCCTGTTCCGACACCGGCAGGCCAAGGAAAAAATCAGCGTCAAAGGGCGCTGCAAGGCGCTCGGCGAGCAGCGTCCCGAGGGACTTGCCGCAAAGTCGCAGTGCCAGTTCGCCGGGGAGGAAGCCCCAGAGCACTGCGTGGTAACCGGCGGCTTTGCCAGGCGCCCAGAGCGGCTCCTGGGCTTCGAGACGGGCGATCATGGATTCCCAGTCATAGAGGTCGGGCACCGTAAGCGTGGCTGAGACGCCAGCAAGTCCGCCCTGATGAGCAAGGAGATCACCAATGGAAAGACCGGATGCGCCTGCGCGGAGCTCGGGCCAGATGTCCTTGACCGGCGTTTCGTAGGTCACCAGTCCTTCTTCGACGAGCGTGGCAAAGGCGAGCGCGGCGAGACCCTTGGTGGTGGAGTAGACGTTTACGAGCGTGTCAGCGGTCCACGGCAAGCGCCCCGCTCCGTCCAGATAGCCACCCCAGAGATCGACCACCACTTCCCCGCCTGCGCGCATGACGCAAACGCTGGCGCCAACGTCGACATCATCTGAGAAATTGGTCGCAAATACGTCACGAACGGCCTCGAAGCCGGGGGCGACCTCGCCCTCTATGGGAAAATCCATGCCCTGTCCCGCCCGTTGCACCGGGTCTGCTCAGCAAACTCCTGCAGCTTACCGCGGTGACGCAGTCTGGGCCCAGCCCGGCGCTGTGTCGCACCCGTTAAGGCTTAGCAGTCTGCGCCTCGATCAGGGCCTGCACGCGCTGCCAGTCCACGCCTTTGAAGTTCTGGTTCTCCCGGGGTGACCGGTTGTAACCATCCTGGACCACGAGCAAGCCGAGGGGGTAACCCGCGAGCGGTGTACCCGTCACGGCAATACCGTCCGTTTCTTCCGTGCCGTCGAGCCCTTCGGACAGATCATCGTCGATGCGGAAGTGAACAAGCGGCGTCCCGGACGGCAGCTCATAGACGACATAGCTGTTGTCACCCTGACTGGACGCGATCAGGTATTTCGCCTCCCCGCGCTGATAGACGTCCAAGCCCTCCACGTCAGCGGTCAACCGTCCCTGGCCGGTAGCGTCGAGAGGCCGCCGGGCTCCGCTGTCGAGGGAGACGGCCCAGATGCCGACCATCTCCTCGCCAACGTAAAGCACGTTGGTCTCAGCGTCGTAGACGCATCCTTCGGTCTGAGAGGAAAAAGACAGATCTCCGACCTGCTCACCCTGCCCTGTTTCCGTAACGCGCCACTGCTCCACCCTCCCGTCCTTGTCTCCCACGAACACCGTCGGCTCAGGCGTGAGGCCCATACAGAGTCCGTAGGGCTCCGAGAGTTCGAGTGGAATCCGGTTCAGAAAGCGGATTTCGTCGGCGCGGAGGTCCGCAAGGAAGAGGTCGATACTGATCAACGTCCGGTTGCTTGCAGCCACGAGGAAGCGATCATCGCCGAGCGACACTGCGTCAACGTTGTTCAGCCGCCCGCTCTCGAGAAAGGCGAGAAGCCGCCCGTCAAGATCATAAACGCCGAGACCTGCCTGCTTGTCCGTCCCGAGGATGCGTACCACGGAGGTATCGGCGCTGACGAGAATCGCCGGATCATCGGCTGCATCGTCGTCGCTGACGACCGGCTCCGTTTCGAAGCTGGCCGTCACCACCGGCAACTCCCGCTGCGCCTGGCCAGCGCAGGCGACCAGGACGGTCGCGAGCGCCAGCAGCCCCGGGAATTTTTTCCACAGCTTCACGACTAGATCGGCGTGAACCTCAGTCCCAGGGAGAAGGTGCGACCGTATTCCTCGAATTGCGCGTTGAAGGGCCGGCTGCCGAAGTAGGTAAAAAACGGTTCATCGGTCAGATTGGTGGCCGCAAAGGTCAACCGCCACTGGTCGGTGAGGTTCCAGTTCGCTGAGAAATCCACCTGCGTGTGCTCATCCTGAAAGACATCGAAGTCTGCATCGGTGAGGTCCTCGAGACCCTGCAGCGCGACGTCGCGATAGGTGGCGGCGAGCCGGAAGCTCAGGTGGCGATTCTCCCAGCCGACGGCGCCATTGAGCACCCATTCGGGTGTTCGGGGCAACTGGCCCTTGCCCTCTCGGCCCGGGTAGCGGGCTTCAGAGTCCACGTAGGTCCCATTGGCGGAAAAGAACCAACCGCTTTCCAACTGAGTGACCACGGAAAGTTCGACACCCGTCAGCTGAGCACTCTCGCCGTTGACGGGCTGAATCACCTCAGCATCGGCAACCGGCGTGCCGATCAGGCCTTCCAGATCGATGACGTCGGCCACGTCTGCGATGAAGATGAAGTTGTCGATGTCCTTGTAGAAAACACCGGCGCTCAGCACGCTCAGACCGCCCGGATACCACTCAACTCCCAGGTCCAGGTTAACGGACTCGACCGGGTCAAGTTCGGGATTCCCGATCTCGGCATTCACCTCCGTTTCCCCATCCTCGGTTTCGAACTCGATTTCTCCCCCAGGGGCAAGCTCACCAAAGTTCGGCCGGGCAAGGGTCTGACTGGCGGCGGCACGCAGCACGACGTTGCCGGATTCCCAACGCAACGTGGCACTCGGCAGCCAGTTGTCGTAGTCGTTCTCAAACGCCACCGGTTCCAGGGCAGCCTCGTCATTGTCTACGACTAGCCGGGTGCCGGCGGAGTCAAAGGCTGTGTCTTCATAGCGAACGCCATAAACGATGCGCAGGCCGCCTCGCTCGAAGGTGCTCATGAGGTAAGCAGCGGTAACGTCTTCGTTCAGGGAGTAGTTGCCAATACTCGAGGCCACGAGCGTGTCTTCTTCCTCCAGCTCGAGGCTGTCGCGATTCTCATCGAAGAAATCGCGGATGCTGGTCGAGTTGATGCCGGGGCCGAATCGGCCTAAATCATAGCGAGGCGGCCGAGCCTCAAAGGGCGTCAGGAAGGTGTCATCGGGGCCACCGTAGACCTCCACATCCGCCTCGTAGCGCTTATCGCGCTGGCGATAGGAGATGCCGAATTTAACATCGCCATTGTAGGGGCCAAGAAACAGGTCACGGGTGACGTTGAATTTCACGTTATGGGCGCGGTCTTTCGCGTCACCATCCGTGTACTCGAACTCATCAAGGGCAAAGTTCTCGGCGAGAAACACCGCTTCCTCGGCAAATAGGTCCGGCGTAGGACCGATGTCCCGGTAGCCGATCTGCACGTCTTCGACCACGAACGTCGTATCGAGCCGCTGCGGCTCCTTTTCCCGTGATTCGGAATAGCCGTAGCTGTAATCGATGCGCCAGAGTTCGAGGTCGTTCTCGCCACCGATCAGCGTGGAGATAATCGTCTGCTCTTCAAGACGATCCTTCATGTCCTTTTCGACGGTCGCACCTTCCCAGGTTGCGCTGCGCTCGGAAGCGGTTACCGCCACCCCATCATCGAACTTGTATTCGTTGCGGCTCCTGAACTCCTGATCGCTGAATTCAGAGTAGAGGTTTCGCCAGTAATAGTTGCCCCGGTCCGTATGCAGATCGAAGTTAAGGGCAGCGCCGATCCGTTCACGAGTAATGGAGTAACTCCGCTGCTCCATTTCTTCAGCACCTTTGAATTCCTGGCCACCGACGGTTTCCAGCGTTGGCCATCCGCCGTCCGTCTCGATGTTGTCGCTGCCGAAATCTCGGTCAAACCAGGAGACCGCGGCCGCGACCCCCAAATTCTGCTCGCCATTGCCAACGTCGAAGAGGTTTGTCCAGGTGCCTGCGAATTTCGGACTGGTCCGATCGACGAGCTCGTTGTAGCTGCCCTCGACGGTCAGGGAAAGGGAACGATCACCGCGGTCGTAGGCAGAAAGAGCGCGCACGTTGACATTGCCGCCGATGGCACTCAGGTCCATGTCCGGCGTGAAGGACTTGGTGATTTCGAGCCCTTCCAGCAGATCCGCGGGAATCACGTCCAACGCCACCGAACGGGCGCCGACTTCTGGTGAAGGCACCAGCAGACCGTTGATGGTTGTCGTGTTGAGGTTCGGATCGAGCCCGCGGATGCCGATGAAACGCCCTTCACCCTGATCACGCTCGAGAAACACACCCGGCACACGCTGCACCGCTTCAGCGACATTCGAATCCGGCAGCGCCCCGATATCGTCAGCGGACACGACGCTGACGAAGGTGTCTGAGGACCGCTGCTGGTTGAGCGCGCGTGCAGTGCCGGATCGGGCACCACGGACGATGATTTCTTCCGTCAGGCCACCCATGCTGAATTCGAGGCTGACCGTCTGGCCTTCCTGAACCGTCACGTCTTTCGTCGTTTCAGCGGCACCGAGATAGCTCACGCTCACGGTGTAGCTGCCAGCGGGAACCAACCCGAAGGAAAAACGGCCGTCTCTCGACGTGGCAACGCTCCGGTCCAGCGCCTCGATCCTCACCGTTGCGCCGACAAGATTGCGACTGGCGTCCTCCGTGACCACGCGTCCCTGCAGACGACCGTCTGCAAAAGCGCTCAATGAAACGAGACTGGCTGCAAGGATCAGGAGCTGTGCTCCCGCTTTGATTGGGCTCGAAGCCGCCATGAGTGCTCTCCAGGTTCGGGAAAAACGCGGACTCTATGGCGGCTCTATGACGCTTGGGTGTCGGATCTGGAGGGACTGCAAAAATTCAAGAAACCTTAACAAAGGCGCAGGGTGGAAAATCGGAGTAGGAATGCGGGTGTGCCAATGGCGGCTGGGGCGACTATCATTGCCCGCCTGCCCAGGTGTTGGAACTGGTAGACAAGCTGGATTTAGGTTCCAGTGCCGCAAGGCGTGAGAGTTCGAGTCTCTCCCTGGGCACCATCCACATCACTCTTTCTGCGCAAGCGCTTCCTGGAGCTTGAGCGTTACCTCGATCCCTTCACGGGTCAGTCGGAAGCTCCCGTCAGGCAGTGCCTGAGCGAGCTCGGCCTCGACCAGCTCCGTGAGCGCGTCGGTGGCATCTTCTTCGACGATCGCGCCCGCAGACATCTCCTCGACTTCGGCGCCAGCCAGCGTGTGGGTATCTGAAAGCGCGTAAGCGCCGAGAATCATCTGGGCGCCTTCGGAGAGTTGATTCATTCTCGATTAATCCCGTATCTGTATGTTTTTATTTGGCTTTTAATCGGAAAGAGCTGCGTACAGCAGCGCTCTCAGCTTGCCCGCGTCATCGAGCCCGGTGGCGGGTAACACCTGGGTCATGTAGACGAACACCAGTTCTTCGACCGGATCGACGAAGTAGACGGTGTGATAGGCACCGCCCCAGGCGAACTCACCGACAGAGGCCGGAACGCCTCTGGCACCGAGATCAAGGGTGATCGCGAAGCCGAGGCCAAAGCCCTGACCCGGTCTGAACTCGATGCCGTTCAGATGATTCGCGGTCATGAGCCTCACCGTGTTCGGACTCAGGATCCGGTTGCCGTCGAGGACGCCACCATTGACTAGCATCTGCAGAAAGCGGCCGTAGTCGCTCACCGTAGAGAGTAGCCCGGCGCCACCGGAAAAACTCCGGCGCGGTCCATCAACATAAGCGCCCTGCCCGACCATAGCGCTGACGTCCGGAGTCCGCGCCAGCTGCCCGTTTTCATCCAGGGAATAAACGACGGCGAGGCGGTCCCGCTTTTCCTCGGGGAGAAAAAAGTGTGTGTCGTTCATCTCGAGGGGCTCGAAGATCCGCTCGGCCAGGAACTCGGCCAGCGTCCTGCCGCTCACAACCTCGACCAGCGTCCCCAGAATGTCCGTGTTGTAGCCGTATACGAACGCACTCCCCGGCTGCGCATCCATCGGCAGCGCTGCCATGCGACGAATGGTCTCGCGTACCGGTTCGTTCCGGTGGGCGAAGTACCAACCCTGGATCCCCGCCCCGGCCCAGGCGTCGGCCGCCGGCCCGTAGCCATAGCCGATGCCAGCCGTATGCAGCAGCAGATCGCGAATGGTGATCTGCCGCTCCGCGGGGACGATGTCGTAGCCTCCCGACTCACGGGCGACGGCAACGGTTGTCTCCGCGAACTCCGGCAGGTAGTTGCCCACCGGATCACTGATCAGGAAGTGCCCTTCTTCCTGCAGAATCATGACCGCCACGCTGACGACGGCCTTGGTCTGCGAGGCGATTCGAAAGATGGTGTCGGGCGTCATCGACCTCTCGGCCTCGCGATCGGCGTGACCGGCCGTACTCAGGAGCACTTCGCGCCCGTCTTTGAGAACCAAAAGTGCAGCACCCGGGATACGTTCCTCGGCGACGTAGCGCTCGAGCAGGGCCGGCATGCGTGCGAGTCGTTCTGCGTCGAAACCAGCAGCCGACGGAGAAATCGAACGGAAAGCATCAGCCCATGCTCCCTGCGCAACTCCCTGCGCAAGAAGAAGGATTCCGGTAGTGATTAGCCAGCAAACGGCCTTGCGCAAGGTCGCCTCCCCGCAGTTCTGCCCAAGGGCGCACACCTTAGCGCTTCCCGCGAGTACAGACCACTCGCTCGTGAATTTTCTCATTCTGCTAAGCTGCCGCGGCCTGCCCAGGTGGTGAAATTGGTAGACACAGGGGACTTAAAATCCCCCGGCCGTAAGGCCATGCGGGTTCAAGTCCCGCCCTGGGCACCAGAGCCCGACAAGGAGATTTCAATGGCCTATCGCGCCTTTGCCATCGATCTCGATGGCACCCTGCTCGTGGGTGAGCACGTGCCTGATGAAAACATCACCGCACTGCGCCGCGCCCACGACGAAGGCTTTCAGATCATCATTGCAACGGCGCGCTGGGTGCAGATGGCTCAGCGGGTGGAAGCGGAGCTCGGCGTGGAAGGCCCCGTTATTGCCTGCTCCGGTGCCCAGGTATTCGATCCAGTCAGCGGCTCTGACATCTTTGACGAGCGCCTGCCCGCCGACTTCGTCAGTGACCTCTACGCCATCTGCGACGCCGACCGCTGTGTAGCAACGGTAACTGTTGGCGATCGTGTGCTGCTGAAACTCGATGGCGAACCGGATCACAGTCAAGTCCCCGATGAAATGGAATGGGTCCCGCAGCTCACCGGCGCCGCTGACTCTCTGCCCCGCGTAGCCGCCATTCAGGGCAGCCGCGTTAATGCCCGCATCCGCGAGGAACTGCAGGGCCGCTACCAGGAACACGTGCACTTCTTCGACAGCATTGGTCCAACCGGCAAAACGATCCTCACGCTGACCGCATCAACGGCGAGCAAAGGTGATGCCTTGAACGCGGCTTGTGGCCACCTTGGCATCACCACCGAGCAGGTTGTCGCCTTCGGCGACTCGGAGAACGACGTGGAGATGTTTCGTGCTGCCGGTGCCAGCGTCGCCATGGGTCAGGCGGACGCTGCCACAAAGGCGGCAGCCACTCACGTGACCGCACGCAACGATGAAGCCGGTGTGGCTCAGGCGGTCTATCGAATTCTCGAAACGGGTGCGCCCTGATGAGCGAGGTGGCAGAACCAATGGGCACGGAGATCATTGAGCGTCCCGACGGGCACAGGATGCACGTCTACGTCTGGCTGCCCGCGGGAGAACCGGCGGCGACCGTGCAGATCGCCCACGGCATGGGCGAACACGCTGCTCGCTATGGCTGGACCGCAGAACACCTCAATGCCGCAGGCTTTGCCGTGTACGCCCAGGATCATCGGGGGCACGGCGCATCGTCGAGCCCGGAACGCTACGGCGCCATGGGCGAAGACGGCTGGAATCGAACCATAGAAGATGCGGCCGCCCTGACAGCATTTATTCGCGGCCGGCATCCCGGTAAACCCCACGCGCTCATTGGCCACAGCATGGGTTCCATGCTGTCGCAGCAGTATCTCTATCGCCACGGGAGCGGCATCGATGCCGTCGTGTTGTCCGGATCACCGGGTCTGGGCGCTGACTTTCAACTCTGGCTCTCCCAACTCATCGCCCGCTTCGAGGCCTGGCGCCACGGCGCCGACGCGCATTCTGAGCTGCTCCAGCAGCTGCTCTTCGGTAAATCCAACGAACCCTTCGACGGACCGGAGGCAACCGGCTTCGAGTGGCTGTCCAGGGACGATGCCCAGGTGCAGGCCTACATCGATGATCCAGCCTGCGGCTTTGTGCTGAGCGCGGGCTCCGTGGCCGATCTCATGGCTGGCGCCCGGGAAGCCCGGCGCAAGGCCTCAATTGCGGGCATTCCCGCCGACCTGCCTGTCTACGTCTTCTCCGGCGCTGCGGATCCGGTGCACGGCGAAGAGAAAGGCCTGAAGCGCCTCCTCGATCGGTATCGAGCTCAGGTGCAAAGCGTGGACTATCGGCTCTATGCCGACGGCCGCCATGAGATGCTGAACGAGACGAATCGGGACGAGGTCATCGCCGACCTCATCGCCTGGCTCAAGCAGGCGCTGCGTCTCTGACTTGCTCCTCACTGACCGTCGGTGGCTGCCAGTCGGGATGTGCGGCTTCATCGCCGTACTCCATGACGCGCTGGTGGACCGTGTTCAGCGCGTCATAGATCTGCTTGGTTGCAGCGGGAACTTCCGTGCCGGCTTCGAAGGTGATTGGATCAAGGATGTGCGCGCCGACCGGCCCTGGAAAGATCTCCCGGGAGCCTTTCGGCCTGAGCTTTTTCAGACCAGCCAGAAAAACCGGCACCACGGGAACGCTCTTCTCCAGCGCCAAGAGCGACACGCCGTGGCGGAACTTGGCCATGCTGCGACTCGTCGACCGGGTGCCTTCCGGAAAGATGATCAGATTGCAGCCCTTATCCAGGAGCCACTTCGGATAGTCGAGGGCCTTCGAGCCGCCGCCGCGCTGGATCGGAAAGGTGCCCATGGCCATGGATTGATACCAGGGCTGCATAACGAGCTCTTCCCGGCCTTTGATGAACCAGCGGTCGGCGGCCGCCCCTGAATACACGTTAAAGCGGACCCGCTGCGGCAGCGCGCAGTTGAGCACGAGGCCATCCATATGGCTTGTGTGGTTCGCCACCACGATGCAGGGCCCTTTGATCGTTTTGAACTTCTCGCGACCGGTGATTGTGAACGGCTTGCAGTAGGGGTAAACCCATTGACCGTAGGCGTGGTGGCGCCAGCCGAGTCGAGCGAGCTTTGCCCACCAGCTGATCTGCCAGCGATGGGGACCCACGGTGCCCGCCTCCTGCGAAATCAGTTTCGCGAAGAGATCCTGATCAATCGTCGGCAGAATCTCGGTCTGGGCCGTGGTGCCGAATTCCTGGGCGAGAGTCGCGCGATAGGCTTTGAAGTTGTCCGGCGCTTCGAAGACCGTCATCTGATCCCAGTCGCCCTGCATGTGGAAACTGTGCAGGACTTTGGCTTCCCAGCGGCCGAGCGCCTCGTGAATGTCCAGGAGACGCGTTGGGTCCTCCTTGACGGCCTTGAAGCCGTCGGAGTGGTAACGCATCAGCATCACGTAGTTCGGCATGTCAGGAGCCGCTCGGCACCTTACCCTGGAGCATATCGACGAAGGCGCCGATCTCCATGGCGGGATAGGTCGTCACCTTGATGGTGCCCCGGGATCCCAGTTCCATGGAAATGCGCGACATGACCTCGTTCGTCGGCGCGTCGATGATGTTGATGAAGTCGTAACCGCCGAGCACGGCGAACTGGCTGACCACCTTCGCACCCATGGACTCGACTTCCTTGTTCACCTCTTTCAGGCGATCGGGCCGTTCCTTGAGTGTTTTGCGGCCTTCGTCCGTGAGCGTGCTCATCATAATGTAGGTAGCCATCTGATCTCCCCTCAATCAGTCGGCGCAGTGTAACCCGCAGCGGTCAGCATGCCAGCGTTGTGCCCGGTACCGCTTGCACCTTAGGATGCGGGGATTCATCGGGGCGCATGGGGACGCAGTCATCAAAGCAGCCATCTACAGTGGCACGGGGGCCATTGGTATCCGGGAGCGGGATCTGCCGGAGCCGGAACCCGGCTGGGTTCGCGTCGGCGTAACCTCCGCCGGTATCTGCGGCTCCGATCTGCACATCTATCACGCCGCCATGGGTAACCCCAAAGGCATGCAACCCGGGCACGAAGTCGCGGGCGTTGTCGACCAGGCCGGCGAAGGCACGACCATCGGTACCGGCACACCCGTTGCCATCGAACCCATCCTCGGCTGTGGCGGCTGTCATCAGTGTCATGTCGGCCGCGCCAATCTCTGCGGCGATACCCGCCTGTTCGGTATTGCCCTGCCGGGCGGGCTTGCCGAATACCTGTGTGTTCCGGAAAGCCTGGTCCACACGCTACCGGAGGGCGTCAGCCGGGAGAGCTCGGGGCTGACGGAACCCATGGCCGTCTGCGTGCGGGGCGCCCGGGTTGGACAGATCAAACTCGGCGATCGTGTGGCCATCATCGGCGCCGGCACCATCGGTCTCCTGAGCATCATCACAGCCCGGGAAGCAGGTGCTGCAGAGGTATTGATTACCGCCCGCTATCCCCATCAGCAGGCGTTGGCGACAGCTCTGGGCGCCGACCGTGTCTTCGAGTCCACGGAGTCGCTGCTTGCGGAGGTTGGTGACCAGCACGCCGATGTGGTGGTGGAAACCGTTGGCGGGGAAACGGAAACGCTCGCGGAAGCCGTGATGATCGCCCGCACCGGGGGGCGGATTTCACTCGTGGGCGTGTTCCCCGCCAGTCCCAAGCTGCCGGGGATGCCTTTCTTCAGCAAAGAACTGACGCTCGCAGCGTCGAACTGCTACAGCCGGGAGGCAGAGCAAGGTGACTTCGCGCTGGGAGTGGAACTCGCTGCGCGCCACGCGGCAGCCATCGAGCCGCTTGTGACCCACCGCTTCAGCCTCGATCAGGTGAGCGAGGCCTTCGCCGTGGCGGACGACAAGGCCAACAAGACGATCAAAGTACAGATCCACAGCGGCGCATAAACGAGACCCGGGCTTCCTTCCCCGCGATGGCTGACCAGGAACACGTCCCTGCGAGCAGCACAGAACGCCGCTCAGCTTTCCAGCACGTACTCGCCCGGGGCCGGACCCAGCACCGGATAAGCCGTAGCACCCAGCTTCTTCTTCGGCTTCACAGCCGTCTCATAGCGTTCACCGAGCCAGTCAATCCAATGGTCTGTCCAGCTGCCGTCGTGCGCGCTGGCGGACTGCAGAGCCAGCTCCGGTTCCTCCGGCAGATCCCGGGCAACCCAGTATTTGAGATGCGCGTTGTCAGCCCGGCTCGAGATGGTTTGCGTATGGTTCTGGGTGGTCAGCACAAACACCGTGTCGTCACCGAAAAGCTGCGTGCTCCGATAGCAGGCCTTCCAGGGTGTGATGTGATCCGTGGTGCCAGCCATGATGTAAACCGGATAGCTGATCTGCGACAGATCAACGCGCTTGCCGAGAATCCGCTGCTCTTTCTTCGCGAGCTTATTGTCCTGGCCGAGATCCAGGAAGTCGCACTGCATCTCCGCCGGTACCCGCGTGTAATCCATGGACCAGAACAGCAGCGGGTGCTTCAGAGGGGCTTCGCCGAGGAGATAGTTGCTCCGAAAGAAGCTCATGATGCTCTCCTCGATGCGCAGCATGGCGAACATCTCGAAGACGTTGCGCTCGGAGAACACACCCTGAGACCGGACGGCGGCTTTCTGTGCCTCCACGGAGCGCTCAGTGACAAAGAGTCCGAACTCACTCTCACCCGGCCGGGAATCGAGGACGTTCACGAACAGACTGAGCGTGTCGATCCACTTATCACCGCGGGCTTCAAGAACCCCGGCAGCGGCGGCGGCGACGAGCCCGCCGGCACAGAGCCCCATGAGGTGGACTTTCTTGCGCCGGTTGATGGTCTGAATCACGCGAATGGCATCAATCACGCCATCGGCGTAGGTGTCGATGTTCCAGTCCGCGTGCTCGCGAGTGGGATTCCGCCAGCTGATGGCGAAGACGGGAATGCCGGCATTCAGCAGCCGCTGGAAGAGACTTCGATCGGGCGTCAGATCGCCGAGATAGAAGCGATTAACCTGACTGAAGACATACAGCAGTGGAATCGGCGAGACCGTTTCGGTCACAGGCTGATACTGAATGAGCTCAAAGAGCTCGTTTTTAAATACGACCGCCCCGGGCGTTGCCGCCACGTCCTTGCCGACTTCGAAAGCGTGCCTGTCGGCCACGGCCGGATAACCGTGATTGTGCTGCAGGTCGTCGAGGAAGTTCTTCAGACCGCTGAACAGGCTCTCGCCCCGGGTCTCGCGGAGTTTACGCAGCGCCGTGGGGTTGCTGATGAGCCCGTTCACAGGTGCGAGCAGATCTTTTGTCGCGTTGAGCACGAAGCGGGCGCGATCGCGCTCGATACCCTCAAGACCCGACTGCTCAAGCCAATCATCGAGGGATTCGCTCCAGGCGACATAGGACTGCCCGAGCCGTTTAAAGAGACCGCTCTCCTGCCAGGCCGGGTCCCGAAAGCGGGTGTCCCCAGCCGGTGGCGCAATGTCGCTTTCGCCCAGCCAGATGGTCGACAGGGCCTGACCAAATTTCGCCTGTGCTTTCAGAAAAGCGCGGGGCTGATCGGCCGCTTCCTCGAGGATCGTGCCCCAGCTGTCGAGGATTGACCGTGCATCGACGGCAAAGCCTGGCGAGGCCGCTGCACCACCGGTCTGCTCGGCAATGCTCTCAGCCTGGTCGGTTTTCTGCTCGTCCGTGCTCATGATCTCTCATTCCTTGCAGGGCTCAGTTCTAATGATTCGGGTATAAAAAAAGCCGGCACCTCGAAAGGAGTACCGGCTTTCTATGTTGATCCGAGTGAGGCGGCTGTGCCGCCCCGCAGGGTCGGATCAGGCGGCCGCTGCGGCCTCGGCTTCCGGGGCAGCTTCTTCTTCCGAGAAAGAACCGCGGACCAGAGAACCGGTGGTCTCTACGGCTTCGCGGACGATTTCGCCGCGGGCACGCAGGTCGGCCTGGACGCCTTCCCAGAGGTTCTGGCCGTATTCGCGCTGAAGCTCAACGAAGCTGCTCACATCGCTGACTTCCGGAAGCTTGGATACGTAGCTCTGGTTCAGTTCTACGTACTTCTTGAAGTTGTCCGAAGACAGCTCGACAAACTTGACCATGGTCTCGTTGTTCAGGTCGAACAGCTGACGACCGAGCTTGCCGATGTTTTCCATACCGTTTTCCAGTGCGCTCATCTCAATAATCTCCTAGAGGGTTTAGCGTTGACTGATCTGATCGACGCTCCACTTGGGCGTTCGCTCGATCTGTTGCGATGCACAAACGCATTGTGCAGCACAACATTGTGCAGTGCAACTAAAATCTCAAATTTTTCCTATCCCATTCTTTTCAAAAGATTTTTAAGCTGCTTTCGACTGCTCATCGCTCGCTTTCTGTACCTTTGGCGCGACCTCAGAACCTTCATCAACCACCTCTTTCTGCTGCATTGCCACAGGCACCGTTGGCAGGTCGTAAAGCTCCTTGAGCTCTTCGAAGGCGGCCACCATATCGTCCCGAAGCCGGTCCGCATCCGGGAGCGCCTTGGCACAGGCCGTCACCGCGAAATAGAGGTCGCCGTTATAGCTCTGCACCGTGATGTTCACACCCTGGGTGTGCGCCGGAATCGATACGGGGTAGTGGGTCATCACCTTTGCGCCGCAGAAATACAGTGGCAGCTGCGGGCCCGGTACGTTGGAGACGACGATATTGCAGGGGGCCTGCACGCCCGGCAGGTTTGCCGCGCGCGTGAATTCAGCGAAGCGCACGCCACGACTGAAGGCCGCTGGCAGACCCGGCAGGGCTACGTCTGAGTCGTAGCTCGGTGCAATATCCTGAGTGAAACCCTTTGCCGTTCTGGCTGATTGGGCAATGGTCTGCAACCGTTCGGCTGGATCCGACTCGCTTGTTGCCATGCTCACCAGCATCATGGTGACCTGGTTGTTGGTGTTTTCGTCACCCGGCTTGCGCAGGGAAACGGGGCAGCCGGCGATGAGCGACGCATCGGGCAGTTCTCCCGTACGCTCGAAGTACCGGCGCAGACCGCCTGCGCAGACTGCAAGGAACACGTCGTTAATCTTGGTGCCCGTCATGGCCGCGATGTTCTTTACGGAGTCCAGCGGCACCTCACCGGTTGCGTAACTCCTCTCCCGCTCAATGGCTCGGTTGAACCGCGTTTTCGGGGCGCGTTCGGCAGTGGCGCCGAGACCCTTGCTCGGATCGAAGGCTCTCCGGAAGAGGCGACCGGCCGTCTCCATAGCCGTAAAGGCCGCGAGCGGCTGCTTGGCCTGGAAGCGGGCAAAATTCTCTGCAGCACTGGCGAACAGTTCACCGGCACCCGGCGCCGGTGCTGCGGCAAAAAAGTCTTTCGGAGCAGGTTCGACGCTGCGTGGCTCTTCGGTGATATCCATGATCGTCTGGATCATGACCTGACCGGCCACGCCGTCGAGACAGGCGTGGTGGGAACGGTTGTACGCAGCCACTTTGCCCCCTTCGAGGCCTGTGAGAATCCAGAGGTCCCACAGCGGCCGATTACGGTCGAGACGCACTTCATGAAGACGGGCGATGGTTTTCTCGAGCGCCTTTCGATCACCGGGCGCTGGCACCTCGATGGTGAGCACGTGATTGTTGATGTCGAAGTCCTTGTCACGGACCCAGACCGGATGATCGAGATCGAAAGGCACGAACTTCAGCTTGTTGGTGAAGTAAGGCACAAGATGGATCCGCTCGAGCAGCATGGCCTTCAAATTGCTGACGTACTGCGCTTCGTCAACACCCTCCGGCAGTTCGAGAATCTGTACGGACGCAATGTGCTGAGGACTGCGGCCGGTTTCGTTGTAGAGAAAACCAGCATCGAGCGCGCCGAGTTTGTACACCTTTGAGGTCTCCTGTCGTTTTCCGCGGCTCGCCCCGTGCAAGCCTTTATTCACCACCGTGGTCACAATCGCTTCGTCTTAGGCGCGCGCTCGATTGTGCCTGCCCTGCCCCAGTGCCTGAGTGCTCGGATCCCCACCATCCAAAAAGCAAAGGCTATGCCAGCCTCCAAAGTGAGGCCAACCCTATGATTTACAGAGGCTTTTCTTTCTTCCGCCGAGCTGCAACTGCGAGCTTTGAGGTTCTGGTTTGGTGCGCTCTGCTGGCGCGCGCGCCTCGTTGGTGCACTGCGATACTCGAACGGGTGCGCATTGTAGGTATCTCTCCTACGAGTGCAACGATCGACTCTTCGGTTTTCCCGTAAAATCAATTCGATCAAACGGTTATGTGCTTGATAGCGGGTGGCACCGATCTCCTCGATTTTGGTTTTGCAACGCAACAAATTTTCCGATTTTGCAACGCAGCAAAAACTGGTTGACCCCCTGAAACTTCTTCGTAACACTCCGGGCGACTGTTTGGGAGATGCCTGTGTACGAAGCACTGGAAGTACCGGAACGCGCAGCAAGCGGCCCCGAGTTCATCGACTCGGCGCTTGAATTGCCTCGGGTACTGCTGGAAATGTCATCGCTCGTCTACAGCCTGCCGATTCTGGCCCGCGCGCCGCGCGGGGACGGTCACACGGTGATGGTGCTACCCGGCTTTACGGCCGGTGATCAGTCGACGCTCGTGCTCCGCCGGATCCTCAATCGCCTCAACTACAACCCACTGCCCTGGGCCCTCGGTCAGAACACGGGCAGCGCGGAGTTGCAGCAGAGGCTGCGCTATCGCTTCGAATCCGTGCTGTCGCGTCACTCCGGCCGCATTTCGCTGGTGGGTCAGAGTCTGGGGGGCGTGTTCGCCCGCATCCTCGCTCATGAATATCCGGACCGCGTTCGCCAGGTCATCACCCTGGGCAGTCCCTTTGCATCCGCGTCCCCGGACACCGTAAACAGTTTCGTCAGCCGTCTGTTTCAGAACCTCTCCGGCATGGACCGGGACGAGATGCGCGATCAGATGACCGAATTCCCCGCCGCCGCACCCCCTGTGCCCAGTACCGCCATCTATTCAAAATCCGACGGTGTCGTGCACTGGAGCACGTGCCTCGAGTACGAGGGTGAGCGCGCGGAAAACGTCGAGGTGCTCGGCAGCCACTCGGGTATGGCCTTCAACCCGCTGGTGCTGCACGTGATCGCCGACCGCCTGAGCCAGAAGCCAGGCCGCTGGAAGCCCTTTGAGCGCACGGTGTGCCGCAGCCTCATTTATCCGCCGCCGGCGTCGACAGGCAGCTACGGGGCGGAGCGCCTGCATGAGGGAATTGCATGAGGGAGTTTAAGAAGTACCCGAATCGGCGACTCTACGACCTCGAGGAAAGTCAGTACGTCACCGTTGACGACGTGCGGAAGTTCATCCTGCGCGGCGAGAGCATCCACGTCACTGACAGCAAAGATGGCACAGACATCACACGGCAGATATTGCTCCAGATCCTCTCGGAGCAGGAAGCCGCCGGCCACGAGCCCGTGCTGACCAACCGAGTGATCGAGCAGGTCATCCGCTTCTATGGCGACAACGTCGGCAGCGTCGTTTCCCGCTACATCGAGCAGAGCATTCTCACCTTCCTGGAACATCAGGATCAGCTCCGTCGCCGCATGAAAGAGATGAACGACCTCAATCCGTTCAACTTCATGCGCCAGGCCATGGAGCGGACCTTCAGCGAACCCCGGCGCCCGGGCAATCAGCGTAACGGCAGCAGCGACGACAGCGCCTGATTCTGCGGGTGCTGCGCAGCCACCAGCGTACGCTCAAGCTGAAAGCTTCAGCGACCGCTTCTCAGGTCTTCCCCTGAGCGGCGTGATGAGACGCCAGCGCCTGGGCCGTCAGGCGGTAAACGGTAGCGTTGAAGCCCAATCCCATGTGTGAGCCACCGACGACTTTGTGAGTGACCTTCGGATTCAGCTCGTCGACACAGGCCTGCCAGGCTACTACCCCGTCGGTTTTTGAGTAGAGCGCCGTAATCGGCGTGGTAATCGGCCGCCGCTGACGTTCGCGGAGCATGGCGTTGATCTGTGCGGACGTGAGCCCCGTCTGGCGCGCGACCATCCGTCCAATGCTGGTACCGCTGACTCCACCGCGGACAGGACTGCCCATAGTTACGATGCTGCGCACGAGATCGGGCCGCTCCCGGGCAATCTCGCGCGACAGAGTGCCTCCGCGGCTCCAGCCAACGAGGCTAGGCCTGGCACCAAGCTCCGCAGACCAGGCTTCAAGGCGCTCTATGAGCACGGGCAGATAGCTCATCATCGGCCCGCGGTTCAGCCCCAGTTCCCAGGGGGCCACGTCGTAGCCGATAGAACTCAGAAACCGACGCAGCAGCCAGGTGGAGCTGTCATCAGTCATGAATCCGGGCAGCACCATGACCGGCCCCCGGCCCCGGGGAACGCTCATTCGAAGCATCGGCAGCTGCAGCATGAGGGCTGAGATCTCCGCGCCAACCCGGCCCTCGAGCATGGTGTGCCAGCTCGGTGGGGGTGCGATGTCGTCGCGACTCATTCAAAACTCCGTTACCACGGGACCCAAGGAGAGCCCCTCTGCGCAAGAAGGAAGGCTGTTTCCCGGACTGAATCCGGGTGTCCTGCCCTGACCGGACCTTGGCCGCTCTGGCGCGGTCCACAGCTGCCAGACGTCTAAAGTAACCCCCGTAGCAAGCATTCAGGAGCAAGAAATGACGACGGGAATGCTGACAATGATTTTGATGATACTGGTGTGCTGGAACCTTTTCCTGCACCGGCGTCTGAGCCTGGAAAGTATGCGTCGGCGGGAACTCGCCGTGGCTTTCCGCCAGTTCATGATAGAGCGCCGCACGGCGGCCGCCTGACGATCCCCTCCGCGGGCTGGGGGCTCCCCTGACATAACAGGGGTCCCCTTTCTGAGTCTCTCTCCCTCAGAAGCCCTCAGTCCGCGATTCCTCTACCCCGCAGAGTCCTGAGCGCGACTCGCGCTTTCCCGAGAACCTGGCTAAAATGCGCGGCCTTTCGGCGCCCAGACCGCCGAACCCAGGCTGAGTGGCAGAGTGGTTATGCAGCGGACTGCAACTCCGTGTACGCCGGTTCGATTCCGACCTCAGCCTCCATTAAACCCCAACGTTACGATCGTCCGCCGAGACACAGCGGTTCGAGCGAGGGTCAGGATTCCTGTCTTTCTTCCAGGGCTTTCACGCGAGCCTTCAGTCGACTTTGTGAAGCCCAGAACATCGCGTTCTGTTGCGAAGGCTGCTTCAGCCGTCCCCCAATTCCGGCAGAAACTCGTACTCGACGCGGTTGTTCCTGGCTGCTACCGCGTTCCACTCTCCGGCGAGACTGTTCTCCCCTGGATAGGCGTAACGGCGGGTTGACGCAAACCGGTCGTTGCTCACGACTTCGATGCGGATGCCGCCGGCTCGATCGCCGCGACGCGCCAGGAAGGCCGTGAACTGCATGGACTGGCGGTCCGAGCTGAAGCTGGAGCCGTCGAGGGGATGGCCGACGGTGCCGCAGGCGGTTACTGCCGTATCTGCCGGTGCCGGCCTGAGCTCGCCAAGGCGATCGGCATCGAGGCAGAACTCGCCGAGATGCGAGGTCAGCCGGACGGTGCCGCGGAAGCCGATTTTTTCGAGGTGTTCGAGGAGCGTCTCCAGTTGTTGAACCCGGTTACGGTCGAAAGCCTGGGTGGCGAGGCTGTGGCCGCCATTCTCATTCAACGACCACTCGAGCGCGGTGAGGTAACTCGAGAGACGGTCGTTGCGCTCGGTTTTCATGTCCGCCAGCAGGTTGCTCGTAACGGATTCTGCAACCTGCATGCGTTCGGAGAGGGTCCGGTCGAGCCCCGCCAGCTCTGCCAGGGCCGAATCCCGCTCTTCGGCCGCGGTCAGCCAGAGTCCGCCAAACACGAGCGCCGGGACCAGCAGCAGCAGGACCAGCAGCGTTACCGCGCCCTGCGAGTAGCTGCGGCTCACCTCCGGTTCGAGGGGCGCCTCTGCTTCCCGTGTCTCGCGAAGGATTTCACCAGCCACCTGGCGCGCAAAATTGCGGTTGCCGCGGAGGATGTCCGCCCGGAGGGCAAGGTGCTGATCTTCGAGAATGCGGGTCACGATGGCCTGCAGCGAGATACCGGCCACCTCATCGTTCAGGTCCCTGCCCCGTCGGTCTACCTCATAGGCCTCTCTGGCGTTCGGTGGTTCCTGGCCAGCCGGAGCGCGCCGGTCTTTGACCAGACCCAGCTCTTCCAGCATCTCGAAGAGCACGCCTGGCTGAACCTGCTTTGGCAGCACAGCGACAGCACCGAGCGCCCGAGCCTGGCTGACATACACTTCGCCTTCCCGGGTGGTGTACATCATGACGGGAATCGTTGCCGTCCGAGGATTCTTCTTCAGCGCTGCCACGGCTTCGAGACCATCCATGCCCGGCATGTGGTGGTCCATGAAAATGGCATCCACGGTCTCGCGCTCGAGGAGTTCGAGGGCGGCTTCGCCGGACTCGGCAAAGATCACGTCAAGATCGTGTTGTTCGAGGAGCTTCTTCAGCGCCACGCGGGCGAGCTTTGAATCGTCGACGACGAGTGCCCGTTTGAAAGCCATGTCTACTCCGGGCGGAGATCGATCGAGTAAAGATAGGCTATCACGGTGTCACGTCTGCGACGCAGCGCAAAGTCTCCGCCATCAGCTCCCGGAACCCTGCTGGGTGAGTCCCTGACGCAACGTCGGCCAGGCCGCCTGCAGGTAGAGAGCCATGGAAATCAGCGTCATGACCGCCGCAATGTAGAGCAGCACGTAACCCGTCATCACCCAGGGCCGATCGAGGACCGGTGGATTCGCAATGAGCACCACGATGGCCACCATCTGCACCGTCGTCTTCAGCCGTGCGAACCAGCTCACAGCGACGATGCCACGCCGGTTCATCTCCGCCATCCACTCCCGCAAGGCACTGATCACGATCTCCCGGCCGATGATGATGAGGGCCGGTATTGTCAGCCAGAGCGAGGCGTGATGGCCGATGAGAATCGTCAAGGCCGAGACGACGATGAGCTTGTCGGCCACGGGATCGAGGAACGCACCGAAGGGTGTCGTCTGATTGAGGCGCCGGGCGAGGTAACCATCGAGCCAGTCCGTGAAGGCCGCGAGACCGAAGAGCACGGCTGCCACCAGATAGGTGCCCGGCCCGGGAATCACGTAGACGAGCACGAAGATTGGAATCAACAGAATGCGCGCGATGGTCAGGAGGTTGGGGAGATTCATCGCGCGCATTGTACGCCGACTGTCGCGGCTGCGTACCGCCGGTCGTGCGCACCCTTCAATCGTGCAGCGCAGCGTAGATGTCGTCGGCGAGCTTCTGGCTGATGCCGGGTACCTTCGCCAGCTCCTCACGACTTGCGCCGCGGATGGCCTTGAGCCCACCAAAATGCGTCAGGAGTTCACGGCGGCGTTTCGGCCCGACGCCATCGATGTCGTCCAGCTCCGAGTGGCGCCGCTGCTTCTGGCGGCGCTGACGGTGGCCGGTGATGGCGAACCGGTGTGCTTCGTCCCGGATGTGCTGCAGCAGATGCATGGCATCTCCCTGGGGCGGCAGGACGATCTCACTCTCGGGGGTGAAGTAGTGTTCGAGATCCGGACGCCGCGCCGGACCTTTGGCAATGCCGAGGAGTGCCACATCGTCCACCTGCAGTTCCGCAAGGACCGCCTCGGCTCGACCGAGCTGACCTTTACCGCCATCGATGACGAGCACGTCCGGGAGCTGCCCTTCACCCTGTTTCAGACGCGTGTAGCGACGCCGCAGGGCCTGCTCCATGGCGCCGTAATCGTCGCCGGCCTGAACCCCTTCGATGTTGAACCGTCGATAGTCGGATTTCAGCGGCCCATTGCTGTCGAAGACCACGCAGCTCGCGACGGTCGCCTCGCCCATGGTATGGCTGATATCGAAACACTCGAGCCGCGAGGGTACGTCGTCGAGTCCCAGGGCTTCCTGCAGGGCGACGAGCCGCGCGTAAACGTTGCGTTTATCGGCGATATAGGCGTTCAGGCTGTGTTCGGCGTTCTCGATGGCGAGATTCAGCCAGCGCGCCCGCTGACTGCGCACCTGATGCACCACTTCCACCTTGCGCCCCGCCTGCTCCGTGAGCGCCTCTGCGAGAATGGCGGCGTCCGTCATGGCCGTCGCGACAATCACCGAGCGGGGCAGGTCACGGCCGCGGCCGGCGAAATAGTATTGAGCGAGAAAGGCGGATAGCAGCTCGTCTTCCGGCAGGCCGAGTTCGTTTTTGGGGAACCAGGTCCGGTTGCCGAGCATGCGCCCGCCGCGAACGAAGAGCCCCTGCACGCAGTAGACGCCGGTGTTTTCGACGAGCGCAAAAACGTCGACGTCTCCTTCCGCCGCGTGCACGTACTGATTTTCCTGAACGCGTCTGAGGTGCGTGATCTGATCGCGATATTTCGCCGCACGCTCATAGTCGAGATCTGTGGCTGCCGCTTCCATGCGTGCCTTGAAATGATCGAGCACGTCATTGCTCTTACCTTCGAGAAACATCACTGCCAGCTCGACGTCTTCCTGATATTCCTCGGCATCGATGAGACCCACACAGGGGCCGCTGCAGCGTTGAATCTGATATTGAAGGCAGGGCCGCGAACGGTTCTTGAAAAAGGTGTCTTCACAGTGTCGGAGACGAAACAGCTTCTGCAGGATGTTCAGACTGTCACGCACGGCACCGGCTGACGGAAAGGGTCCGAAATAGCGGCCCGTCTTCCGCTTGCTGCCGCGATGGAAGGTCAGGCGCGGGTAATCCCCATGATCCGTGAGGTAGATGAACGGATAGGATTTGTCATCCCGCAGCACGATGTTATAGGGCGGACGGTCCTCTTTGATGAGGCTCTGCTCGAGGAGCAACGCTTCCGTTTCACTGTGGGTGACCGTGACCTTGATGTCGGTGATCCGATTCACCAGCGCCAGGGTCTTCGCTGTGAGTCCGGACGCACGAAAATAGCTCGACACCCGATTCTTCAGGTTCCGGGCTTTGCCGACATAAAGCACCTGCTCATCCGCATCGAACATGCGGTAGACGCCAGGTTTCCTGGGCAGGGTTTTCAGAAAAGTTTCGTGGTCGAAGGCGGCCATGGCGCTGGCTGACGTGGGCTCTCGGGACGGCTGGCAGGTACCGCCATAGTGGGGGGCAGCGCCGGTGGGTTCAAGACAAGGTTAGGCCGCCAGCCGAGCCCTCAGTCTGACGAGCACGGAATCCAGCATCTCCGCCGTGAGCCGGCCGGTGTTGGTGTTCAAGCGGCTCGGATGGTAGGTGTCGACCACGACGAGCCGACCATCGACGATCTGTTCCTGACCGTGCGCAAACGGAAGCAGGCGATGGTCGAGCGCTCTTCCTACCGCGTCATGGGCCAGCCCGCCGAGACAGAGTATTGCCCGGGGACGCCGTGGTGCCCTGCCCCGGAGCGTGTCGATCTCCGCCCGCAGATAGGGGCTGCAGTTGTTGATCTCTGGCGCCCGCGGGCGGTTCTCCGGCGGCAGACACTTCACCGCATTGGTGATCCGGACGCCGATGAGCCCCGCGTCGTCAGCATCCGGCGCGCTGACGAAGCCGGCGCGGTAGAGCGCTGCAAACAGAAAGCGGCCGCTGGCATCGCCGGTGAAAGGGCGCCCGGTGCGATTTGCGCCGTGCATGCCCGGCGCGAGGCCGACGATGAGCAGGCGCGCATCGCGGCGCCCCCAGGGCGGCACCGGGGCCGCGTGATAATCCGGATGCCTGGCGCTCACGGTCTGCCGTGTCGCCACGAGCCGCGGGCAGGCTTTACAGCGGAGGAGTTGGCTCCGTGTGGCTTCCGCCATTCACGACTCCATGTCGTACCGCCATCAGTGCGAGCTCGACGTCACTGCCGACGTTCAACTTTTCGAAGATACGGTAGCGATAGCTGTTCACCGTCTTCGGCGAGAGGTGCAGGTTGTTCGAGATGTCTTTCACCCGCTGACAGTTCACCACCATGAGCATGATCTGCATCTCCCGATTGGAGAGCTGCACGAATGGGTCTTCCGCTTCCTCATGCAGGCTCGTGACCGCCAGCTGCTGGGCGATTTCGTCGCTGAGATAGCGTTTGCCGACGAAGGCTCGCTTGACGGCCTTCAACAGCTCCTCTGCATTCACCTGCTTGGTCAGATAGCCGATGGCGCCCGCCTTCAGCGCCTGCAGCGGGTAGGGACTTTCCTCGCAGGCCGTCACCACCAGGACTTTCGTATCCGGTTGTCGCTCCGTGATGCGGCGGGTGGCCTCGAGCCCGCCAATCCCCGGCATACACAGATCCATGAGCACCACGTTCGGCTCGTGCTCCCGACAGAGCGCGACGGCCTCCTCGCCACTCCGCGCTTCTGCGACAATCTGCATGTCCTTTGCTTCCCGCAGCATCTTCTTCAGACCGATACGGAACAGCTTGTGATCATCTGCGATGATGACTCTGATCATCCCTTTCCCCTCTTCTTCTCCTCGGAACCGGGTGGAACTCCCTGCTCACCCTCGAGTGCAAGGTAGACGGGGCCCTCGAGCAGAACAATGGTCGCGGGGCGAAGACTGGAAGAGTTTCAGGAAATATCCATTTTGCGATAACGCCCTGATATCACTTTTCGGGCGTAATCGCGGTCCCGCCAGCAGCGGGCGACCGGAACCGGCGGCAGCCTCAGCCGCCACCGGTTGTGTGACGCATCCTCCGAGGCGCCAGCTGAAGCGGCTTCAAGCGCCGGTGAAAGCCTGCAGGCCCGTTTGCGCACGACCCAGAATGAGCGCGTGAATATCATGAGTGCCTTCGTAGGTATTCACCGTTTCCAGATTCATGACATGCCGGATCACGTGGTATTCGTCGGAGATGCCATTGCCGCCGTGCATGTCCCGGGCAACCCGGGCGATGTCCAACGCCTTGCCGCAGTTGTTGCGCTTCATGAGTGAGATGTTCTCGATCGCCAGGCGCCCTTCGTCGAGGAGGCGTCCCATGCGCAGGCACCCCTGCAGGCCGAGAGCGATCTCCGTCTGCATGTCGGCGAGCTTCTTCTGGACGAGCTGATTTGCCGCCAGTGGACGCCCGAACTGCTGGCGCTCCAGGGTGTAGGTGCGCGCCGCATGCCAGCAGAATTCAGCGGCGCCCATGGCCCCCCAGGCAATGCCGTAGCGAGCGCGATTGAGGCAGCCGAAGGGGCCGGACAGCCCTTTCACGTTCGGCAGCAGGTTCTCCTCCGGGACGAAGACATCGTCCAGAACGATCTCTCCGGTCACGGAGGCACGCAGACTCATCTTTCCTTCGATCTTCGGTGTGGAGAACCCGTCCATGCCGCGTTCGACCACAAACCCCCGGATCACGCCCTCGAGCTTGGCCCAGACGACCGCCAGATCGGCGATCGGTGAGTTCGTGATCCACATCTTCGCGCCATTGAGGACGAAGCCGCCGTCCACGGGCTTCGCGTTGGTCACCATGCTGCTCGGATCGGAGCCGTGGTCCGGCTCCGTGAGCCCGAAACAGCCGACCCACTCGCCGGTGGCGAGCTTCGGCAGATACTTCTCGCGCTGGGCCTCGTTGCCGTACTCGTGAATCGGGTGCATGACGAGGGAGGACTGCACGCTCATGGCGGAGCGATAGCCGGAATCGACCCGCTCGACTTCCCGGGCCATGATCCCGTAGGAGGTGTAGTTGACACCGGAACAGCCGTACTTGGTCGGCAGCGTGGCGCCGAGGAGCCCCAGCTCGCCCATTTCGTTCATGATTTCGCGATCGAAGGTTTCTTCCCGATTCGCCATCAGGACGCGCGACATGAGCTTGTCCTGGGCGTAATCACGGGTCGTATCGCGGATCATCCGCTCTTCTTCCGTGAACTGGTCGTCCAGCAGAAACGGGTCGTCCCAGACGAAGGCCTGGCGTGCATTGCTCATGTCGAAACTCTCTGGAATCCGGAAAGGCGCACAGGCTAATGGAGCCCGTCCGGCACTGCAATCAGGCACCGCGGCCGCCTGCTGCGCTGTCCGGCACCCGACATCACAGCCCGCTCTCCCCTGCCAGCGCCGCCGTCCCGAGGCTATACTCCGCGGCCTTCACCCAACGGAGGGAAACCTCGCCATGGCCCTCGATGCCAGCACTCTCAAGCAGTTCACAGACACCCTCGAGCGCTTCGTCAACGAGCGCCTGATTCCTCTGGAAGAACAGGTCTCCCAGGAGGATCGAATTCCTCAGGCCGTTATCGACGAGATGAAGGAGATCGGGCTCTTCGGCATGACCATCCCGGAGAGCTACGGCGGTCTCGGACTGTCCACAGAGGAAGAGTGCCAGGTGGTCAAGGTGTTGGGCCGCACCTCGCCGGCCTTTCGCTCGACCTTCGGCACCAACAACGGCATCGGCTCTCAGGGGCTGGTCATGGATGGTACGGAGGAGCAGAAAGCCCACTACCTGCCGCGAATGGCCACAGGCGAGATCATCGGCTCCTTCGCCCTCACGGAACCGGACGTGGGCTCCGACTCAGGCGCGGTAAAGACGAGTGCCGTGGCCGATGGCGATGACTTCGTCCTCAACGGAACCAAACGCTACATCACGAACGCCCCGGAGGCGCACCTCTTCACGGTATTCGCCCGAACGAATCCCGACGAACCAGGCGCCAGAGGCGTCTCTGCCTTCCTCGTGGACGCAGACACCAAAGGGATTACGCTCGGCCCGAATAACCGGAAGATGGGCCAGCAGGGCGCACACGTCTGCGACGTCATCTTCGAAGACTGCCGGGTGCCCAAATCAGCCATCATCGGTGGCCCCGAGAAGCTCAACAAAGGCTTCGCCACGGCCATGAAAACCCTCGATCGCGGCCGGCTGCACATCAGCGCCCTGGCCGTGGGCTGCGCAAACCGGCTCATCGACGAGAGCCTGGCCTTTGCGACGGAGCGCACCCAGTTCGGCCAGCCCATTGCCGAGTTCCAGCTGATCCAGGCCATGCTCGCGGACAGTAAAGCCGAGAGTTACGCGGCGGAGTGTATGGTCCTCGACGCGGCACGGCGTCGCGACGCCGGCGAGGCGGTGACCACGCTCGCTTCCTGCTGCAAGCTCTTTGCGACAGAGATGGTGGGCCGGGTCGCGGACCGGGCCGTGCAGATCCACGGCGGTGCCGGTTACATGGAGGAGTATGCCGTTGCCCGCTTCTACCGTGACGTACGGTTGTTCCGGATCTATGAAGGTACCAGCCAGATCCAGCAGACGGTGATTGCCAAGGGTCTGATTCGCGGACGTTGAAGTAGTTTTAGAGCCTGCTACGGGAGCAGGCACCGCTCCCAGCCATCATGAGGGACGGTTCAGGGCGTCAGCGGTAGAAACAGCGTAAAGGACGTGCCCTGCCCGGCCGCGGTGCGTACGTCGATGTTGCCACCCAGTTCGGCAATCAGGCGATGGACGATGTGCAGGCCAAGCCCCGCATGATCGCCACCTTTTGTGCTCTCCTGCGGGTCTCCGAGTCGTTCCAGCACTGTCCTCGGCAGCCCCGGCCCGGTATCAGACACGAATACTTCGAGGCCCTCGCGCCCTTCCCGGAACACGCCACCTTTGGCACCGAGGGTGACGGACTCGCCGCTGGCCGCTTCGATGGCGTTGCGAACCAGATTGTTCAGGATCTGGGCGAGGCGCTGTTCGTCCGACTTGAGGGACAGCACACCGGGTGGCCCCTCAAGATCGAGGTCCACGTCATGGTCAGCCGCGTAGCCAATGTGCAGTTCGTGAACTCTCCGGGCGAGCTCCGCGACATCGAAATCGGCGACGACCACCGATGCGTCCGCATCCACCTCTGTAAGCGGCGGCAGATCGCGTGCCCGTTGAACGATCTCCGTGGCTCGGGACAGCTCGGCCGCAATCATCTCCAGCTGCTCGCTGGCGGATGGGTCGTGCTGGAGCCGCAGCTTGAGAATGTGCAGGTAGTTCTGCACCACGCTCATGGGATTGTTGACCTCATGCACCAGCTCGCGCAGGCGCTTTTCTTCGCGCTGTCGATACTTCTTCAGCAGATCGAGCTCGGAGCTGCTGGCACCGAGGGACGTCAGGCGCTGAGCAAGGGCGTCCACGTAGAGGGTCAGGGCAAACTCGTAGTCCACGTCGTCGTCGCTGACCATGAACACGGCTGCCAGGGTGTGGCCGTTGGCACGTACTGGCAGTGCGAGAGCGTTCTGCACACCCATACGACCCAGCAGCTGCCGATCCCCAACAGAAAGATCCACGGACTCACGAATCTCCCGCCGTTCGCCGCTGCGGATACTGGCGGCCAGTTGACTCGTCTCCGAGTCGACGGGGATCACCAGATCGGGTTCGTCGAGGGACTGGTAACGGCCGGGCTCCGTCTCGAGCAGAAGCAGCGGTACCCGCCGGAAAAGGCTTCGGGTTATGAACGCGTGGGCGTGATTGAGCGCCGCATGATCCTCAGCCAGCGCCAGCAGCGCGGCCAGCATGGACACCTGCTGCTGGACCCAGAGTCGATTGGACCAGTCCGCCTCGGGATCTGCAGCCAGATCCAGGCTCTTCGCGAGTTCGCTCGAGCGGGCGGCCGCCCATTCGACGAGCTCCGAGAAATGCTCGGCCTCGATGGCCAGGAGCGAGCGGGCGAGCTGTGCCGTTGCAAACTCATCGTGGACCTCGAAGGCATCCACCACGCCGAAGATCCGTACCAGCGGACTCGCATCGGCAAGCAGCTCCGGACGAGCACCACGATAGGTCGCCAGCTCCTTCAGGGCCGGGTCGTGTTCGAGGGTGACGCCGGAAATCGCGAGCAGCACCCGCCAGCGCACAGACACGGGATCTTCAAGACCCAGCTGCTCCGCCAGCACTTCGGCGAGGAACGCCGATCGTAATACGGCCTGCCACTGATCCAGGCCAAGGCGGGCACTGCCCGCCACCGGCAACACCGCCCAGGCCTGAGCCTGAGCAAGGCTGAGTACGTCTTCTTCGGACAGGTCGCCAATGGCGCGAAACAAGGCCTCCGGTTCCGCCGGGCAGTGGGTCAGCGTCAACCAGCGCGCAAGGAGATCGGCGTCGGCAGAAAGCACACGAATGAACGCCTCCACCGACAGGGGTTGCCGATTGGCGGCTTCCAGGTAGCGAAAGATGACCGCTTCCGGGGTCAACGCTGGTACTCCTCTGGCCTTCGCAGGAGCGCACCCGTCCAGCTGACAGAGCGGCGCGTCAGGCACGTTTCGCCGGGGACTCTCACTCCCCCATCAGTCGGTTCCCCCGGCCTCCTCGTGAGGTCGGGCCGCAGCAACTGGCCGTGGCCCCGACAGTTCCCCGCGTCGGTCATCGATCGCGTCAGATGTCCATTCTAGAAGCTGCGCCTGCTGCCTCCACGGGCAACATGTAAGCCAATGAATAGAGCTCTTAACTCAGATACTTATTAGTTTTCAGGAAGTTGCGACTAGATTCTCGAACAGTCGGAGCGACCTCCGACATTGGCCGCAAGGCGCTTGCGCGTTCCGGGCACTTTACACAAACTGCGCCCTCCCCGTAACGCAGTATCCCGAGAACATGCGCTTCGTCAGTTTCAACGTCAACGGAATCCGAGCCCGCCTGCATCAGCTCGAAGCCGTCACCGACAGCCACCGGCCGGATTTTCTGGCACTCCAGGAAACCAAGGTCGTCGACGAGGACTTTCCCGGGGACGCGCTGAAGGCCCTGGGCTATCCGCATCTGGCCCGCTTTGGTCAGAAAGGCCACTACGGCGTCGCCCTTGCGAGCCGGCATCCCCTCGACGCCGTGCAGCTCGGCATTCCCTGGCAGCCCGAGGATCAGCAACGCCGGTTTCTGAGCGCGAGGAGTACGGTAGACGGGCGCCAGGTGAAGCTCATCAATGGCTACTTTCCCCAGGGTGAATCCCGCGATCATCCGACCAAGTTCCCGAACAAGGCCGCGTTCTATGCGGATCTGCAGCGTTACCTCGAGGAGCACTGCCGCGAGAACGACCTCGTCATCGTGGCCGGCGACATGAACGTTGCACCGTCAGATCTCGACATCGGTATCGGTGAGGACAACCGCAAACGCTGGCTCCGGACCGGCAAGGCAAGCTTTCTGCCGGAAGAGCGCGAGTGGCTGGAAACGCTCATGAGCAAAGGCCTGCGGGATTGTTTCGAACAGCCGGAAGACGAAAGCGCCCGCCGCTACAGCTGGTTCGATTACCGCAGCAGAGGGTTCGAGCGGGAGCCCAGACGCGGCCTGCGAATCGACCTGATTCTGGCGAGTGCCGCACTCCACGGCAGGCTCGAAGGATCGGGCGTCGACTACGACATCCGCGGCAGCGAAAAGCCTTCAGACCACTGCCCGGTCTGGGCGGAGTTCAGCCTGTAGCTCGAGCATCCGCGCGCGGGTCGCCTCGGCTTCCGCCCGGGCGCCAGCGGCAGGGTCTTGTGAGTCAGCGTAGAGCACGGCCCTGGAGCTGTTGATCACGAGG
Organism: Pseudomonadales bacterium; assembly: GCA_965230005.1. Classification (GTDB taxonomy): domain Bacteria; phylum Pseudomonadota; class Gammaproteobacteria; order Pseudomonadales; family Azotimanducaceae; genus SZUA-309. The sequence continues at coordinate 815,897 of OZ245934.1, read as the reverse complement.
CCCTGGCCTGCGGAGTCAGCCCCTTCCCTGATCACGGCGCCAAGGTCCCCGCCCTGGGCGCCGATGCCCGGCACGAGCAGCGGCAGATCGCCGATGCGAGCGCGAATGCGGCCAAGCTCTTCGGGATAGGTTGCACCGGCCACGAGCATGACGTTGCCATGGTCATTCCAGGTGGCCGCGGTCTCCGCAACTTTCAGATAGACCGGATCATCGTCATCCGGATGAGCCTGCAGCCACGCGCTGTCTGGATTGCTTGTGCGGCAGAGGATGACAACCCCACGATCCGTATACTCGAGGTACGGCGCAATGCTCTCACTGCCCAGGTAGGGGTTCACGGTGACCGCATCGGCGTCATAGCGTTCGAAAGCTTCCCGGGCATAGAGCCGCGCCGTATCCCCGATGTCACCACGCTTTGCGTCGAGGATGACCGGCACGCCGGGATGGCGCTCATGGATGTAGCGGATGAGTTCCGCGAGGGTCTCTTCGAGGCCCAGGGCCGCAAAGTAGGCAATCTGCGGCTTGAAGGCGCATACGATGTCTGCGGTCGCGTCGACGATGTCGCGGCAGAACCGGGCAACACCATCAGCGGGACTATTAGCCCCGTCACGGTATTGGTTCGGCAGACGGGTAAGATCGGGATCGAGACCCACGCAGAGCAGACTGTCACGATCATCCCAACCCGCTCGGATCTGCTCGATGAAGGGGGGACGCGTGCTCACGCTCCAATTATAGCGTAATACGTCACACCAGGTGACGGCGGCAGGCAGGCCAACGGAAAAGTGACGGAATCAGCAACTAGTAACTACCTGCAAATGTTTTCATAACTTTCTGTATTTATTGATATTAATTCGTCACACAGGACTCGCACAACGCGCTGGCACGATTCTGGCTAAACTTATCCGCATCACGAGGCTGTGCTTTTCAGGGAGGCCCTATGGCATCCGACAACATCGTAGAGCTCTCATCGGCCCGCGCCGGCGCGGAGCAAGCGGCTTCGGCGCCCGCCGGGACCGACCAACGCCTGCATCCGCGCCTCGAAAGCGACGATCGCCTGTTCACGCAGGTGGTCCTGTCCGCCGATGATCCGGAACTCGTCGGCACAACCCTCTCCTGCACTGCCGTCAACCTGTCCGTCGGTGGCATCCAGTTCCGCACGAGCTCCGCGGTCCCCACCGGGTCACTGCTCGACCTGTGGGTTGACGTCTCCAGCCGTCCCGGCAAGTTCTTCCTCGCCGGAGAGGTTCGCTGGAACCGTCCGACCGGTGAAACCGACGAACGCGGAAAGGATCAGTGGCTCGTGGGCGTGCAGCTCAAATCCGGCGCTGCCACCGACATCATGGACTGGCGGGATTTCCACGCGAACGCCTACGCCCGCTGAAGGCCTTCTCAGTGCCCGCCAGCGAGACCCAGCGCACAGATTGACCGGCGAAGCGACCATGGCGTGATAGCGCAGGGCGTCCCCGCCATTCTGTGATTTACATCACGCTAACAATCAGGCCCGAGTCGCGGTCGGACTCCGGGTGAAGTGGTGTAATCCCGACGTACCAACGAAGGAATCGTCGGGCGGTGAGCCAACCGAAAGTCGTAGCCCTGAGCTCGGCGTCAAAGAAGACGTCCGCGCTGCCCCCCATCGTGCACACGATGCGCCAGCACTCGCGCAAGCAGCTTGCGACGTTGCTCGAGGGCCTGTTCAACAATATCGACGATGCCCTCTTCGAGATGGCCGATCGCTCCCGATCCGACGCCGACCAGCACCTGTACTTCGAATCCATGCGCGAACTCCGACTGAAGCGTCAGGAGATCGCCAAAGCCTTCGCCCGCGAGTACGCGGCGGGCTTCGAGGCGAGCTTCAGGGCCGCCGCCAAGGCGTCCGTCGAGCTCGAGACCGACTACGACAACCTGGGCATGCTGGATAACGACGAACTCGAGATCTCCGTTGCCGTCGCCGGCATCACCTCAAAAGTCACATCGCAGTACTCTCTGCTGATCATGCAGCTGACGAAGCGCCTCGATCACCTGGCCGGTGAGATCGAGGTCAGCGAGCGGTCCAATCCCATGGGACCGGAGCAGCTCAGCCAGGTCTTCGTCAACGCGCTGGCCAGCGCCGACCTCGATATCAAGGTCCGCATCATTCTGCTCAAGCTCTTCGAACGCTTCGTCATGGAAAGACTGACGAGCTTCTACACGGACGCGAACCAGATGCTCGCGGACGCCGGGGTGCTGACCGATCTGAAAAACGTCATGCGGCGTGAACGTCAGAGCGGACGCCCCGGCCGGGAACACCTGGAGTCCAGGAGCGATCAGCACGGCGCGGCTGAACAGGGAAGCCGACAGAGTGCCGTGGCACGTCAGAGTGGTTTCCAGGCGATCCAGGAGCTCCTCGCGGCCTCCCGCGCGGTTGCCCCGCTGGCAATGACGGCTCAGGGTGGCGGTACGCCCTCCGGACCACCCATGTCGACGACGGAAGTGCTCACTGCTCTCAATCAGGCCCAGGCGGCGCTGGAAGCGCCCATCGACATCGAAACGGTCCCCGCGGTACTCGATCTGCGCCAGATCGTCCTGAAAAACTCGCCGGATAGCGAGAAGGAACATCTCGCGCAGGCGGATGACGATGTCGTCAACTTCGTCGGCATGCTTTTCGACTACATACTCAACGACCGGAATCTCGCTATTCCCATGAAGGCCCTCATCGGCCGCCTGCAGCTGCCCATCGTTCGGCTGGCCATCATGGATCGCGCATTTTTCGACCAGACCAGCCACCCGGCCCGCCAGCTCCTGAACGAACTGTCTTCTGCTGGTATCGGTTGGAGCAGCGCCAAAGAGCTCAAACGCGACGCGCTCTACAACAAAGTCGAGGCCATCGTTCTTCGGGTGATGAACGGATTCAAAGAAGACGGCGGCATCTTCGAAGAACTGCTGGACGACCTGCGCAGCTTCGTAAAGAACGATTCGCAGAAGCGCGATCAGATCGAGCAGCGGGTCAAGGACAACGAACAGGGCCGCGCACGAACGATCAACGCCAAGCAGACCGTGCAGAAGCTGATCAACCAGAAAGCGAGCGGCATGCGGCTGCCCGCCGAGGTGGGCCGCTTCATCAGCGCCACCTGGTCCAAGGTGCTGGTTTACACCTGCGTCAAGGAAGGCGAACAGTCCTCCACCTGGCACGAGCAGACCGAGACTCTGGATCAGCTGCTCTGGTGCCTGCAGCCGCTGGATACGCTCGATGACATGAACGCCCGCGACGGTAAGGTCGCCGGACTCCTCGAGGAGTTGCGCCAGGGTATGGCGGCCATTCAGATGCCGGCTGCAGAGGTAGACCGTCATCTCGAAGAAATCGAACGACATCTGGCGAACGTCAGCGCTAACGACCGAGCCTACGTCGAGGAAGACGAACCGGCACCGCAGGACGACTCCTTCGAGGTCATGGATGAAATTGTGCTCACCCTCCCCGGCGAGCAGATCGACGTGCCGGCAGAGGCCGCCGACGTCGAGCCCGAGTACCTGGATCAGGTGGGTAAACTTCGGGAAGGCAGTTGGGTGGAACTGACCCAGCCGAGCGGTGAAGTGCTGCGCTGCAAGCTCTCGACGATCGTCGAGCCCGGTGGCCGCTACATCTTTGTGAACCGTCGCGGTATGAAAGTCGCCGAGCGGAGCCGCCGCGGCCTGGCCGTTGAACTGAAGCGCGAAGGCCTGAAGATTCTCGAAGAGTCTCAGGTATTCGATCGAGCGTTACAGGCCGTTATCGGCAACCTTCGACAGATGCACCGGGCTCCTAGCCCGAGCTGAGGGTCCGACTGGTCCTTCCCGCCGCCTTCGGCGGCTCAGGATGCAACGTCCGTAGCCGCTGAGTGCTCAGCCAGCTTCCGTAGCGCGGTCCCCCAGTCCAGGCAGCACGCGTTCCAGCAGCTCTGGCGTTTGCAGCAGCCGTTCGACGGTTTCGACGACGGCCTGAGTTTGCGCATCAACCTCGAGGTTGACCGCGTCTCCCACATCCACCGTGCCGAGCGTCGTGCGCTCGATGGTCTCCGGAATCAGACTCACACTGACTTCCGCTTTGCCCTGATCCACAGAGGCAAGGGTCAGGCTGGCCCCGTCCAGAGCGACAAAGCCTTTGTGATGGAGAAACTTCATGCAGTCTTCCGGGACCGAGAAGAACACGTTGCGCAGGTTTTCTGCTTCCTCCACGGCGCTGACCATGGCCTTTCCGGCAATGTGCCCGGAAACGATGTGACCGCCTACTTCGTCGCCAACCCTGAATGAGCGCTCGACGTTGACGAGATCGCCTTCGGCAAGGCCGTCCAGATTCGTCAGCTTCAGGGTTTCCTGAATCACATCGAACAGTACGACACCACCGTTACCTTCCGTGCCTGTGACGGTCAGACAGGTACCATTCACCGCCACGGAAGCACCCAGCTCCACGCCCTCAGCAAGCTCGCCAAGATCGATGGCCAGGCGGCGCAGATTAGCCGCTTCGGTCACCCGCTGGATGGGGCAGAGCCCTTGAACGATTCCGGTAAACATGCACCCATGCTACACCGAATCCTTCCGAAAGACGCCGGAGCTTCAGATGTGCCATGGGTCGCCTCAGGAGATCCTGCTGGGTTCGACAGGGTGTCATACCGTATTGTCAGACACAAAAAGCCCCCCGAGCGGAGGCTTTGCGTCCAGCAGATTGGAAAGTCGTCAGATAGCGGCTTCGAGTTGCTCGAGACGGGCGGATTCACGATCGATGTACGTGATCCACTGGTTGCAGATCCGCTGGTTGTTCGAGTCTTCCTCCCGGCGCGCTTCGTTGCGGCAGGACACGAAGGATTTCCGAGCTGCCGTCAGGTTGGAGAGGTTGGTCTGATCTTTGTTGAACTCGCACATACCGCGGACGATGTAGGCGGCCTGGCTGGAACGCAATCCGCCTTTGTTCAGAGCGTTGTTTGACGCGGTGATGCATTCCTGGAACTTGTCCACGTCCAGATACAGCTGCGCAAGCCGCTCATAAATCCGGCCGTCTTCCGACTTGCCCCCCGCTTCCTCGAAGATCGGGATGGCTTTGTTCGGCTCCTGCGCCAGCTGCCAGGCCTGCCCCAGACCCTGAAGATTTTTCGCCGAGCGCTCGATCGTTTCTTCGTCGAAGCCCGCTTGGAGGACCATCGCCGCCCGGTAGGGGACCTGCTCCTGCATCAGTAGACCCGCGAAATTCATGAGGTCACGCTCCCGGTCCAGGAACCCGGCCGTATACGCGCCCTGCATGGCCCAGACCTGCTTGTCTTCGTTACCCTGCTGACCGTGGATGCCTGCCAGGCGGATCCAGTAGTCGCGCTTCGGAAAATCACGCACCAGGATTTCCAGGGTTTCCAGAACCTTTGGCCAGTTCTCCTGCTCGTAATAGAGATAGTTCAGGAGAGCCCACCAGTTTTCCTTGATGGTCAGCTCGCGCTCCTTGGCGATACGGATGCCCGTCTCGATCTGATCGATAGCGGCCGGAAAATCCTTCATCTGATAGTAGACCTGCCCCATGAAGATGTGCGGGTCGGCTCCCGGATTGGTGGCCTTCGAGAGCCAGGTCTCCATGTAGTCGAGGGCGTCCTGAAATCTCTCAGCGACGAAACTGAGCTGCGCCAGCGTATAGAGGGTCGTCGTTTCCAGACCCTCGGGAATGTCCTCGCCCTGCGCGATCACCATCTCGTATTGGCGGATCGCCTCGTCGTAGTCCTCTTCCGTAAACGCAATGAAACCCAGCATGTTGCGGACCTGGCCGATTTCGTTGCCGTTCAGACGCTTCGACCGAGCCAGCATGTCCGTGAGCACTTTCTCAGCGCTGGCGAGATCCTTCTCGTCGATGAAGGCCTGAGCCTCACCGAGCTTCTTGAAAGTGTTCTCACTCATCGTCGGCACGCGACGCGTCTTTTGGGGTTTTTCGCCCTCCTCAGCCTGAACTTGGAAGCCGCTGATCCCGAATTCCGCACCGAGCGGCGCGAGAAGCAGAAGCGCCGCGGCGAGAGCAAGACTCGAGAGAGTCCGGGTGAATACTGCTGTCATCGCTGACCTCCCTAATCCGCGAGTTCGAAAGTAATGCGGTTTCGCACGCCGGCCACGTCGATCGGCTCGCCGTTAACGACTTTGGGCTTGTACTTGAACTTCAGCGCGGCGTTGATGGCCGCACGGTCGAAGATGCCCGGCGGCGAGGCTTCGATGACCACCGGGTTCGCGACGGCACCGGTCTTGGTCACGACGAACTCGAGCAGCACATACCCCTCGATGCCTCGGGTCTGGGCGCGGCGCGGATAAACCGGAGCCACTTTGACGATCGGCAGATATTCGCCGTCCGAGCTGAACCCACCCACGCCGCCAACATTGAGATCGACGTTCACGTCCACGGCACCGATATCGACACCCTGCGACACATTGCTGTTGTCGAAGTCGGGCTTCGGCATGTCCGGCGGCGGTTCATCGGGTGGTGGTGGCTTCGGCGGCTTCCGTTTCTTGATCTCGATCTCCTGATCTTCGTTCAGGCGAACGATGTCTACGATCTTGCCGTCGAAAGCGTCTGTGAACGGGTTTCTATCGCTCTTGATCACCGACTGCATGATCATGAAGAGGATGAAAGTGGTGACGAGGCCGAGCACGACACCAAAGGCATATCTTACCGCCATGCGCGAACCCTCCTTAACTTTCCGTCGCGATGGCGACTTCCGTCATACCCGCGGCGCGGGCAGCGGCCAGCACAGCCATCAGCTTCTCAGATTTAGCGCCTCTATCGGCTTGGACAACGAGACCACCCTTCGGGTTCTCTGCACGCAAGCGTTCGATGTGCGCCCGCACTGCGGTGGCGTCGACCTTCTGCTTATCGATCCAGATATCACCGTTTTCGCCGATGGCCACGAGAACGCTCACGGTCGGCTTCTGCTCTGCGGTCAGCGCTTCCGGGCGCATCACCTCGATACCGGCCTGCTTGATGAATGTGGCCGTCACGATGAAGAAGATCAGCATGATGAACACCACATCGAGCATGGGCGTCAGGTTGATGTCCGAGTCTTCGTCGGAACGAGAAAAACTTCTTTGACCTTGACGGGCCATAACTCCCTCCTTCAGTGATCGAAGGTCAGATGATCTTCGAACATCGCTACTTCCGTGTCCACTTTCCGCTTGATCAGGGTACTTCCCAGAACGCCGGACAGGGACGCGATCATCCCGGACATGGTGGGGATCGTTGCCTGCGATACCCCGGCGGCCATGGAGCGCGCGTTACCCCCCATGGTCGCCATGGCATCGAAGACCGTGATCATGCCGGTCACCGTGCCGAGGAGACCCAGCAGCGGACAGAGCATTACGCAGGTCTGGATCAGCGGCAGGCTGCCGGTTATGCGGTCGGCGGCGTCGGAGATGAGACCCTCGCGAATGGCGTGGGCTGACCAGGACCGGCGCTCTGCACGCCCTTCCCAGGTTTCCGTCGCCTGACGGACCACATTCTTGTGCTCGGCACGGAAGTACCAGAACCGCTCGAAGATGAGCGTCCACATGAGGAAGGTGATGGCGGCAATGAAATAGAGCACGCCACCACCCAGCTCGATGAACTGGACGATCGCAAGATAAGCGTCGTAGAACATCGTTCAGCTTACCCCAGCGCCTGGCCTGAGTTCTCCGCATGCTCGGCGATGATGCCCGCGCTCTGTTCTTCGATCACGTGAATGAGCGAACGGCTGCGCGAGGCAACGATCGAGTGCAGGAGCGTCGTCGGGATCGCCACCACAAGACCGAGTACCGTGGTCACCAGCGCCTGCGAGATACCGCCGGCCATGGTCTTCGGATCACCGGCACCGAACAGCGTGATCGCCTGGAAGGTCGTGATCATCCCGATAACCGTACCGAGCAGACCGAGGAGCGGCGCAACGACGGAAATAACCTGAATCAGGGTGATGTTCCTTGTTATCCGTGGTTGCTCGCCAAGCATCGCCTCGCCGAGCTTCAGCTCCAGGGTTTCGACGTCCACGTCTTTGTTGTCGTCGTAGACCTTGAGCACGCGACCAAGCGGATTGTCGTCGCTGGCGGTATTCGATTTGCGCTGTGCAGACACCTTGGCGCCCATGAGCGAGAGCGTGATCAGACGCTCGACGGCCAGAAGCACGCCGATGATACCGACGAGAATGATGACTGAGCCCGGGGTACCACCCTGGCCGTCACAGAACGGCAGCCAGCACTCGCCTTTGGAGATACCGCCGAAGGGAGTCCCGATACGGTCGCCCCAGGTCGCTGCCTGGATGAGCAGCGCCAGCAGCGAACCGCGGGTGGGATCGATACCGAACTCGACCACGTCTCCCGCCGAGGCTTCCTGAATGTCTTCCGCCGTGCTCACGAAACGCGCCGACGGCTGGCGAGCGAGCTCAACCATGGTGCCTTCGTCACCGGGCTCGAAGTTCACGTACTGACCGCCGGCTACGAGCGCGTAGGAACCCACCCGGACGATGTCCGTCTCCAACGTTTCACCATTGAGCATGGTGACCGTGCCGGGGAAGCGGACGACCTTGCCGGATTCCGTCATTTCCCGCTGCAGCTCAAACCAGAGCGTTTCCATCTCGTCGATGGTGGCCAGCTGGGAAGAGGTACCCATCTTCGCGGCGAAGTCGCCGAGCCATTGACCTCGGCCCGGATACTGGGCGGTGATGATCGAGCCTTCGAAGAGGCCGCGGGTGTCGCCAGCCACCTGCTGGAGGACACCGAAGAGTTCTTTCAGAGAACCGAGGCGGCGGTCCAGCTGTTCCTGGAGGTCACCGATGCGGATCTCGTTTTCGTCGAAAGTGGTTTCGAGGCGGTCGGAGCGTTCTTCCTCGCGACGCCGCTCGGCCCGGGCCTCATTCAGGAGCCGCTGCTGGTTGGCTTTGTCCTGGGCGAAACGCTGCTCGCGCTGAGTGTGTTCGCGGGATTCGACCACGCGACGCTCACGGACGTTCTCGAGCAGTTCGCGGAGCGAGTCCGCCTGATTCACCTGCAGATCGTCCGCCGGGGTCGGCTCAGCGGCGCTGTCCGCTTCCTGGGCGACCACCGTACCGGCGAAAGTCATGATCAGCGCCAGAAGTGCGCTGGGGAGGAACTTGGTATTCATCAGAGTACTTCTCATTGTGCGTTCTCCGGACCGGATACGGGCAGAGACAGCAGATCGTAGGACATCTGCTGACGGGCCATGCGGATGCCGTTCTGGACCGGCGTCTTGAAGAGGTCGTCGACCACCTCCCACTGACCGCTCTCGGCGTTGAAGCGTCCGGTTTCCTCACCGTCCGGGGTCTGATACATGAGCGACACGCGGCCCACCTGAAGGACGTCCACCTTCCGGTCCGTGCCGTTGATGTTGATCGTGTCCGGATAGGCCGAGATCGTACGCCCGTACTCGTTCTCGATCTGGTAAGCCCGGAGAATCTGAGAGAGCTTCTCACTCACGGCGACGTCGGCACGATCCATCATCTCGCGCAGCGTATCGAGGCGGTTGTTCCGCTCTGTGGTGAGGAATGGCAGATCGAGGGAAACGAACTGCTCGAGCCCATCAATCATGCGCATCATGAGCGGCGTGATCTGCCGCTCGATGACCGTTACCTCGTCGATGGAGGAACTGAGCTGGGCCATCTCGGCTTCCTGGTTGGCGATCTGTCGCTCCAGCTGCCGGTTGTAGACGCGCAAGCCCTGGATTTCCTTGAGGACCGTCTTGTACTCACCCAGGAGCTCTCGGGTCTCCTCCGTGAGTGCATCGATTTTTGCCTGGGACTGACGCGCCTGAGTATTCAGCTGCTCAGCCACCGCAAAGACATCGTTCAACGTCGCAGCCGACGCAGTGCCTCCAAGCACTGCCGACGCTGCCAGGAGCAGTGTCGCTGCGATTCGGTTCCGTTGTTTATTCATAAGACTTCCTACGGGCTTTCCTACGGGATGGTTTCGCTTATTGATTGCGGTTTCTTGCGCTATCTCTGCGCCTTTATTTATGACTCGACTGTAACGACTCTCCGAAGCGAGTTACTGCTCACCTCATTCCGCAAAGTTTCCGGGGCAATTCCGCGGTGACTCGTCGATCTTCGACGGAGGACTGTCACCCTGGCTACGTTCGTCACGCTGCCTACACGCAATTACACCCAACCGGCCGTCCATGCTCCCGCGAGAGCGAACGACCGCCTGTTTCTCCGGATGGCAACGATGCAATGGCGCAAACGCGCCATACCCCGTTCCCAGTTCCGGGGGAACAAATTCTATGGCCTGGTTCTGCCGGCAGATCGTGCGACTGACGCGCACTCTCTCTGCGGTGATCGTTCGCTGCATTGTTGTTCTGCGATACGACCGCGCTTAGCTGAACACGACCGTGCGGGCATGGCGCTTACGACGGAAACCTCCTCTCTCTGCCACTTGGAATTTTCTGGGTTCCTACTGCACCCCTGAAAGTCTGGAGACCTTGAATTCCGTGGTTTTCGAGCCCGTCAGCGCTGTTTTGATGCCCCGCCCCTGATTAGTGGGCGAAGCATCAACAAACACCCCATGGAAGTCAAGCGGGAAGCCGTTGGCATGCCCGTTGCCGCCCGCTGTGAAAGAGTTTCGGAGAATCCCCGATCAACCGAGCGCGCCGGCGAACAGCTCCAGCGTCCGGCTGCGTGCCAGCTCCGCGGCATTTGCGTCGTAGCTGGCGCGATGATCGCAGTTGAAGCCGTGGTCTGCGGGGTACACGTGTACCGTCACCTCCGGCTGTGCGGCCTGTACTTTTTCCACATCCGTCATGGGAATGTGCGCATCCAGCTCCCCGAAATGCATGATTACCGGACACTGCGCCGTCCGGCTCACTTCGCCGGCTACGCCGCCACCATAGTAGGAGGAAGCAGCGCTGACGCCGTCGAGTTCACAGGCAGCCAGCCAGGTCAGCAGGCCGCCGAAGCAGTAGCCGACGACACCCACCTTGCCATGCACACCGGCGACTTCGATTGCTGCCTGGATGTCGGCCAGCGCCAGTTCCCGGTCGAGTTTCTGAAACGCGATCTCGATGCCTTTACCCATGTCTTCCTGTTCGTAGCCCAGTTCCACGTCCCGATCCACGCGGTCGAAAATCTGTGGCGCGATGGCGAAGTAACCGGCACTGGCATAGCCGTCGACCACCTCCCGGATGTGGGCGTTGACCCCGAAGATTTCCTGAATCACGACGACGGCTCCTTTCGGCTCATCAGCCGGCTGCGCCTGATAAGCGCCGAGGGCGAAGCCGTCCTGCGAGCGAATCTGAACTTTCTGCCCTGTGAAATCTCCCATGATCATCGTCTCCTCGTATGGCTGGCTCGCTACCATAAAGGATCCCTCCTCCAGGTTCGACGCCGCCGACAGGCACCCTCGAGCCTGTCACAAAAATGTCATATAATTGTCACATACTCGCGCCCGCTGGCATCCCGGGCGTTCACAAAAGCCGAACCGAATACCCGCTGCTGTCATCGTCGCTCTGTGTTTAATAACGCAATTGTCACAGTCCTCCGGTGTAATCCGATCTGCCTCGATCAACCCACCTCCCCCGAATGAGACCATGACCACCAACACGATCCTGCTCGTCGAAGACGAACCTGACATTCGCGACATGTTGAATTTCGCCCTCTCCCGGGCCGGTTTTCAGATCTGGGAAGCTGAAACCGCTGAAGATGCCATGCACAAGCTCGACGGCCTGTTACCAAGCCTGGTCATCATCGATTGGATGCTCCCGGGTATGAGCGGGGTCGACCTGGCGCGCAGGCTGCGCAAAGACGAGCACACCGCCCAGTTGCCGATCATCATGCTCACCGCCAGAGGTGAGGAATCGGACAAACTCAAGAGCTTCGACTCCGGCGTCGACGACTACATCGTCAAGCCTTTCTCGCCCAGGGAACTCATCGCCCGGGTCAAAGCCCTGCTGCGACGCTCCGGTGCGCCGGAGGACGGTATCCTCGAAACGGGGCCGATCAACATGAACCTCGCCGCCCATCAGGTCACCGTCAAAGGTGAGGTCGTCAAAATGGGGCCGACGGAATTCCGTCTCCTGGAACTCTTCATGAACCACCCGGATCGCGCCTTCGATCGCTCCCAGCTGCTCGACCGGGTCTGGGGTCGCAGCGTTTATGTGGAGGAACGGACTGTCGACGTACACGTGCTGCGCCTACGTAAAGCGCTGAAGCCCTACGGCGCGCACACGGCAATCCAGACCGTTCGCGGGGTGGGCTATCGGTTCTCACCGCCCTGACAGATGAAGCTGTCCCGCCAGGAAACCCTGCTGTTACTGGGCCTGGCCCTGCTGGCGGCAGCGGTCGGCTGGTTTTCGGGCTACTACGGCTGGAGCTTCTTCGGAGCCGCCGTCGTCTGGTCCCTGGGTCAGTATCGGGAACGCCGGCTGCTGGCACGTTGGGCCCGACAGCCGCTGAGCCGACCCAGAAATGAACAGGACGCCTGGCAACGGCTCTCGGCGCCGATCTATCAGGCATTGCGCCGTGCCCGAAGCCGCCACGCCCTGACCCTGCGCCGCTTCAAGTCGCTCCGTTCCATGACCGACGCTCTGCCGGATGCCGCCATCATCCTCGACGACCAGGGCAACATCGAAAACCTGAACATCGCCGCCCGCAACATGCTCAATCTCGCGCCGGGAGACCGGGGGCACAATCTGGCCGCCCTGGTCCGTGAACCGGAGTTCGTCAGTCTCGTGCGGAATCAGGTCGACGGCGACCTGGTCGAGTTCTCTTCACCCTTTGATGAAGATGCGCGCTTCGAAGCCCGCCGCATCGAGATGACGCCGGAGCAGTCGATGATCCTGGTCCGGGACGTGACGGAGTTGAACCGCCTGCTGTCCATGCGCCAGGACTTCATCGCCAACGTCTCCCACGAGCTGCGCACGCCGCTCACGGTGATCGTCGGCTACATCGAGACCCTCATGAATGAAGATCTCGATCGGGAAACGACGCTGGAACTGGTCAACAAGCTGCTGTCGCCGACCGCAAGAATGCGTGCTCTCGTGGACGATCTGCTCCTGCTGACGCGCCTCGAGTCGAGCCCGAGTCCATCCGCCGACGAGCTCGCGCCGGTAGACATGAACGTACTCATGAACGCGATCGTGGGCGACGCCCGAGCGCTATCCGGGGGTCGCCACGACATTCGCGTGAACCAGAAAACCCGCACGCAGGTCCTCGGCATCGACAGCGAACTGCACAGCGCCTGCCTGAACCTCGTGACAAATGCGGTACGATACAGCCCGGATGGCGGAGACATCTGCGTGAGCTGGGAGGAGATTCCAGGCGGCGCCCGGTTCTCCGTCAAAGACACCGGCATGGGTATCGCGAAGGAGCACCTATCCAGGATTACCGAGCGCTTCTATCGCGTCGATCTGGCGCAGGCTCGGGTGCGGGGTGGCACCGGTCTGGGCCTCGCGATCGTCAAACACGTCCTCAAACGCCACAATTCGCAGCTGCAGGTGGACAGCGAGCTGGCCAAGGGCAGCACTTTTTACTGCGACTTCCCCACCGCACAGCTCGCTTGAAAAACTCCGTTCGCAGCCGCCAGCCGACACTCATCGGCCTGGTTTTTCTATTCGCTTCGAGCCTGCTGCCGGAACCGGCCGGCGCTGCAGACGCGCAGCGGACCTATCCCGCAGACAGGCACACCGTCGGCCTGGTCGGCAATCTGAGCAGCACCGGTTCCGATACCTTTGCCAATCTGATGACGCTCTGGACCGAAGCCTTTACGCGATCTCACCCAAACGTAAACATGCAGATCCAGGCGGCCGGGTCCTCCACAGCCCCTCCCGCCCTCGCTGAAGGGACCGCCAATTTCGGTCCCATGAGCCGCCCCATGAAAGACCGTGAGCTCGAAGCCTTCGAGCTGCGGTTCGGGTACCGGCCGACGGCCGTGCGGGTAGCCGTAGATGCGCTGGCGGTCTACGTGCACAAAGACAATCCCCTCGATGCGGTGACGCTTCCGGAGCTGGACGCCATGTTCTCCGTTACCCGTCGCTGCGGTGGACCGAAAGACATCCGGCGCTGGGGCGACGCTGGTCTGTCCGGCAGCTGGACCGGGCGTCCCCTCCAGCTCTATGGACGCAATTCCGTCTCGGGCACCTACGGCTACTTCAAGCAGGTGGCGCTCTGCTCCGGGGACTTCAAAGCAACGGTGAACGAGCAACCCGGATCCGCTTCGGTCGTACAGGCCGTCGCTTCCTCCGTGAACGGCATCGGCTACTCGGGGATCGGCTACCTGACTTCCGGCGTCAAGGCGCTGGCCATCGCCGAAGCAGCCGGCCTCCCGGCACTGAACGCAACCACGACCACGGTCAGCGAAGGGGACTATCCCCTGTCCCGCTACCTCTACATCTACATTAACAAGCGACCCAATACCCCGCTGCCACCACTCGAACTCGAGTTTCTGCGCCTGGTGCTCTCTGAGGAAGGGCAGCGCATCGTCAGCCGGGACGGCTACGTTCCACTCACTCCGGCGGTCGCCGGCAGGGAGCTCGAGAAACTGCTCTGATGGCGGAATCGGCGAGGGACGACTGATGGAGCTCAGGCAGGACAGACCAGGGGCGAGACGGCGGGCATTCATCGACAGGAGCACCCGGGCCGTGGTGGCCCTGGGCGGTGGTGGCGTCATGGTGTCGATCGCCCTGATTTTTCTTTATCTGCTCTGGGTCATCGCGCCGGTCTTTGCACCGGCATCCATCGAACCAGCAGAACGCTTTGACGCGGATCTCGCCCAAGCGTTGATCCTGGACGTCAGCGAAAACTCTGAAATCGCCTTTGCCCTGGACGCCAGTGGTCGCTACCGCTTCTGGGATCTCAGCAACGGCGCGGACGTCCACAGCGGCAGCGTTGGGCGTCCTCTGCGCGGCGCCCTGCGCATGAGCCCACGCTCCGGCAACTATGCGGTCATCGACGCCGATGGCAGTGTGCTGCTGCTCGATGCCGACTATCCCGTCAGCTTCACGAACGACACCCGGCGCATCGATGCCCGCCTTCGACCCCGCTTCACGGCGGAGTGGCTGGCGCTCGAGCTCGGCGAGCAGCCGATCGTGCACAGGACTGAGAATCGGCTGCTGCTGGCGAGCCTCAGCGGTCGGGAGCTGCAGCTCTGGATCTTCGACGACCCCGAGCCCGGCTTCGCGCTCCTAAAGCCCCGCAGGGAGAGCCTCGAGCTCGAACGTAATTACGACTTGAGCCTCATGGGTCCGCGCGGGCGACTCTTATACCTGCTCCGCAAGGACGGTCTGCTGGAAACGGTCAGTATCAGTCGCAGCGGTCGGCTGTCTTCCCTGGGCACTCAACGCCTGCTGGAACCGGATCGGACGCTGCTCAGCGCCGCCACTCTCGTCGGTGGCTACTCGCTGCTCATTGCCGACAATCAGCAGACCGTTGAGCAGTGGTTTGCCACCGGGGCAGGCCCCCGCCTCGAGCGGATTCGAGGCTTCGAACTGCCGGGAGACATCCGCCACATTATTCCGGAACCACGGCGCAAAGGCTTTGTGACCGTCGACGAAGCGGGCACCCTGACCCTGCTGCACAGCACGACGACCCGGGCGCTGACGAGTGCAAAGCTCGGTCTCCCATTGACCACTGATCCGTTGTTCGCCCTGTCACCGCGCGCAGACGTGTTCCTGGCCACTACGGAATCCGACACGGTACAGGCGTTCCGCGTTGCCAACGAACACCCGGAAGTTTCTCTCGGCGCCCTCTTCGAGCGTGTCTGGTACGAGGGTTACAGCGAACCCGTACACAGCTGGCAGTCATCCGGCGCGGACAATGACTTCGAACCGAAGTTTTCCCTCACTCCCCTCCTCTTCGGCACGCTGAAAGCCGCTTTCTACGCGATGCTCTTCGCCATGCCCGTTGCCGTGCTTGGCGCCCTTTACACCGCCTACGCCATGGCACCCGCCATGCGCAGTTTCGTCAAGCCCACCGTCGAGATCATGGCGGCACTGCCGACGGTGATTCTCGGCTTTCTCGCCGGTCTCTGGCTTGCCCCGATTGTCGAAGCGAACCTGTCCGGCATCCTTGCAGCGCTTATTCTGTTACCGCTGGTTATCGTGCTGATCTCCGCCTTCGTTACCCAGTTGCCAAGCGCCTATCGCGCCCGGCTCCAGGGCTGGTATGGGTTACTCATGGTGCCCGTGGTGATCCTGACGATCAGCGCAGCCCTGACCCTGGGGGTGCCGCTGGAAGAAGGCCTGTTTGCCGGTGATCTGCCGGAATGGCTGGACGCGCACCTGGGCCTCCCTTACGACCAGCGCAATGCCCTGGTGGTCGGTGTTGCCATGGGCTTTGCGGTGATCCCGACGGTTTTCGCCATTGCGGAAGATGCCATCCACGGAGTACCAAGGCATCTCGTCAACGGCTCTCTCGCCCTCGGCGCGACCCGCTGGCAGACCCTGAGCCGGGTGGTGATGGTTACCGCGAGTCCCGGCATCTTCTCCGCACTCATGATCGGCACCGGTCGGGCCGTTGGGGAGACCATGATCGTCCTCATGGCCACGGGCAATACGCCGATCATGGACATGAATCTCTTCGAGGGTATGCGCACTTTCGCGGCCAACATTGCCATTGAACTGCCCGAAACCGAGGTGGGAGGCTCTCACTACCGCATCCTGTTTCTCGCTGCCCTCGTGCTGTTTCTGCTGACCTTCCTTTTCAACACCGTCGCCGAGTTGGTCCGGCAGCGGCTCCGGGAGCGCTACGGTGCGCTCTGAATCCGGAAAATCCGGCGCCGTCAGCGGCTGGCTGGCCAGCGGCGATGTCTGGCTGTGGACTTCGGCGGCGGCCGTAGGTTTGAGCGTCACGGCCGTTATCGGCCTCCTCACACTCATTGCTGTCCGCGGTTTCGGCCACTTCTGGCCCGCTGAGCTGATCGCCCTCGACCACGCGCCGCCGGAGCAGGAGGCCGCCGCACTTCTGGGTGAACTCGTCGAACGGGAGACGCTGTCGGCGGCCAGCTTCAAGGAAGTTACGGGACGCCCGACGGAAAGTACGCAGATCGAACGATACCTCCTGAAAACCGGCAACCGTCGCAGCAGTCCACCAGACTTCCGCTGGGTGTATGCGCAGGATGTGCAGGCTTTCAGCGCGCCGGTCGACGCCGTGCAGCTCGAGCGGGTCGCCTGGGGTGATGCGTTCGGTTGGCTCAACAGCATGACAGTAGCGGGCACCAGGGTCAGCGATCCGGAAGCACTCTGGGCCGACTTTCAGGCGGCGCTGAGGCGGGTGGAGACACTGCGCGACGAGATTCGCCGCATCGAGCGGCAGCAGATGAATCCTCTCAACCATCGGTTGAATCAGCTGCGACTGACCCTGCGCGAGCGGCGCTTGGCCGAGGGGTCGGAGGGCGAGGATCCCGGCCTCGCAGCCACGGAAGCGGAGTTGCTGGTGGAACTTGGTCGCCTTGAAGCGCAACTGGCAACGCTGCGGCGCGATCTCGATCGCGATAGCGTCGAGTTCCGGCGCGCCGACGGCGGACTGGAAGTGCTTTCGCTGGGCAGCATCGTTCGTGCCTGGCAGCCGAACCGTATGAGCTGGTTTCAGAAACTGCAGCACTTCGCCTCGAGCCTCTGGCTGTTCCTGTCCGAAGCTCCGCGGGAAGCCAATACGGAAGGCGGGATTTACCCTGCGATTTTCGGCACGGTGCTCATGGTGCTGCTCATGAGCGTTCTGGTGACGCCCATGGGTGTGATCGCCGCCATCTACCTCATGGAATACGCCAGCCAGGGGCCACTCGTGCGCCTGATCCGCATCGCGGTGAACAACCTCGCCGGTGTGCCGAGCATCGTCTACGGCGTCTTCGGGCTCGGGTTTTTCGTCTATTTCATCGGCGGCAACCTCGACCGCCTGTTCTTCGAGGCCGCCCTGCCCGCGCCGACTTTCGGTACTCCGGGACTGATCTGGGCCTCTTTGACCCTAGCGCTGCTGACGGTACCGGTCGTGATCGTCGCCACTGAGGAAGGCCTCGCAAGGATCCCCCGGGCAATCCGCGATGGCAGCCTGGCCCTCGGCGCCACCCGGGCTGAGACCCTGTTCCGTGTGGTGCTGCCGCTGGCATCGCCGGCAATCCTGACGGGCACCATTCTCGCGGTGGCCCGGGCTGCCGGAGAGGTTGCCCCGCTCATGCTCGTCGGTGTGGTGAAGTCGGCGCCAACGCTACCCATCGACGGCAACTTTCCATTCCTGCATCTGGAACGGAAGTTCATGCATCTCGGATTTCACATCTACGACGTCGGCTTCCAGAGTCCCAATGCCGAAGCCGCGCAGCCTCTCGTCTACGCCACAGCACTGCTGCTCGTCAGCATCATCGTGCTCCTGAACCTGACCGCAATCCTGTTGCGGAACCGCTTGGAGGCCCGCTACCGTGGCAGCAGTTGAGGAAAGGACGGTCTTCTGAAAGCACCCTGGGAAAAAAGCCTGGCGAGCGGGCACATCAGCACCGAGGAAGAGCAGACACCCGCTCTCAAGGTCAGAAACCTCGGGGTCAGCTACGGCGAACAGAACGCCCTCTCGGGCATCGATCTGGACATCGCTGCCCACGAGGTCACGGCGTTCATTGGTCCGTCCGGTTGTGGCAAGTCGACGCTGCTGCGCTGCTTCAACCGCATGAACGAACTCATCGAATCAGCCTCCACACGCGGTCGCGTGTTGCTCAACGGAGAGGACATCTACGGGCCGGAAATCGATGTCGCGGAGCTGCGCCGGCGCGTCGGCATGGTCTTTCAGCAGCCCAACCCCTTCCCCAAATCGGTCTTCGAGAACGTCGCCTATGGCTTGAAAATCCAGGGCCGGCCATCGCGGATGGAGATCGAGGAACAGGTCGAATGGGCGCTCAGATCCGCCGCGCTTTGGGATGAGGTGAAGGACCGGCTGCAGGACTCCGCGCTGGAACTATCCGGCGGCCAGCAGCAGCGGCTCGTGATCGCACGGGCTATCGCCGTACGGCCGTCCGTATTGCTGCTCGACGAACCCGCTTCCTCGCTGGATCCGATTTCCACGCTGAAGATCGAAGAGCTCATCCACCAGTTGAAAGCCGACTACACGATCGTAATCGTCACGCACAACATGCAGCAGGCTGCTAGACTGTCCGATCACACCGCATTCCTGTATCTGGGCGAGCTCATCGAATACGGTCGAACGGAGAATATCTTCACTAACCCGTCACGAAAGCAGACCGAAGATTACATCACCGGCAGGTACGGTTGAGTCCATGAACCGTCACATATCAGAACAATACGACGCGGAGCTGGACACAGCCCGTAACCTGCTGCTCGAACTTGGCGGTCTGGTGGAGCAGCAGGTACAGAATGCCTGTCAGGCGCTCTACGGACACGACGCAGAGCTCGCGGAGACGGTGCGCGCCGGCGACCGTGCCGTCAACGAGATGGAAGTCGACATCGACGAACTCTGCGTGCAGATCATCGCCAGGCGCCAGCCCGCCGCTACGGATCTGCGCACGCTCATCAGCATTCTCAAAGCCAGCACGGATCTGGAGCGAGTTGGAGACGAGGCTAAACGTATTGCCAAGATGGTGCTCCGGGTCGCCAATCTCGAAGTGCCCGGCGACCAGTACACGACTGTTCGTGCCATGGCGGAGCAGGTCCTGACGATGCTGGGCCGGTCTCTCGACGCCTTCGCGCGGCAGAGTACGGAGACGGCCGTTGAGGTGATCATGCTCGACGACGCCGTCGA
Organism: Pseudomonadales bacterium; assembly: GCA_965230005.1. Taxonomy (GTDB): domain Bacteria; phylum Pseudomonadota; class Gammaproteobacteria; order Pseudomonadales; family Azotimanducaceae; genus SZUA-309. Next base: position 796,227 of record OZ245934.1, on the reverse strand, counting down.
CGAAGCCTACGACGCCATCGTCCAGGAACTGGGCGTCCTGATGAAATCGCAGCCGGAGAACATCGAGCGCCTGCTGACGGTGCTATGGATCGCCCGCGCCCTCGAGCGCTGCGGCGACCATGCCAAGAATCTCTCCGAGTACGTGGTTTATCTTGTCAATGGCATGGATGTCCGCCGCGCCGATTCCCCTGGGCCAGTCTGATCAGCGCCGTCCGGAGGCCAGCTGATTCAGATGCTGGCCCCCATCGAGGATCAGCGTTTCGCCAGTGATCACATCGGCGCCGCAGATGAAGTAAAGCACCCCTTCGGCGATCGTCTCCGGGGTTGTCGTCAGGCGCAGCGGCGTTGTGCTCTCGAGAAAGTCCATAGCCGCGCGGTAGCGTTCTTCCCCCATGCCCTGCTCGAGCCAGTCGCCCTGAATGAAACCGGGACAGATGGTGTTGACCCGGATCTCCGGTCCAAGCACGCGGGCCAGCGACAGCCCCATGGTGATGAGCGCGCCTTTCGATGCCGCGTAAGCGATGGAGCTACCCACGCCCATCACACCTGCGATTGAAGCAACGTTGACGATGGCGCCGCGGCCGCCGCGGCGCATGGCTGGCTCAACGGCTCGAACCATCTGATAGGCACCCACGGTGTTCACCGCATAGATGCGCTGGAAGTCTTCGGCGTCGAGGCCTTCGAGATCGCCGTGGTCACAGAACTTGGTGGTCCCTGCATTGTTCACCAGCGCATCAATCCGACCCCAGCGATCCAGGGCCGTTTGCGCCAGGCGACGACAGTCCACGTCGCTGGCGACGTCTGCCTGGACGATTTCTGTTTCCACACCAAAAGCTTCGCAGGCCGTCCGGGTGGCCTCCGCCCCGGCCGAATTGTTTGCGTAGTTGATGACAACGTGGGCGCCTTTCTCAGCAAGCTGCCGGGCGCAGGCAGCGCCGACCCCTGACGATGAGCCCGTGACGATGGCGACCGCCCCTTCCATATCCATGCAAGTCTCCCCAAGTGTTTCGAATGCCTGTCAGCACGCGACGCTAGCAGAGGCGTCCCCCAAGGCAAAGGTACCGGGGCGCCTTTACGTTGACTGAGCCTGGCTCTGCATTACCATCCGCTGCCTCGACGCTAAGGATCCGCCATGATTGAGGCAGTACTCTGGGACTTCGGAGGCGTGCTCACCACGAGCCCCTTCGAGGCCTTCAACCGTTTCGAAGCAGAACGTGGCATCGCGGCAGACTTCATTCGCACCATCAACGCCACCAACCCGGAAGACAACGCCTGGGCGCGCTTCGAATCGAGCCGCATTTCGCTCGACGAGTTCGACACCGCCTTCGCCGAGGAATCGGCAGCCGCAGGACATCGGATCACCGGCCGGGAGGTGGTTGCCCTGCTGTCCGGAGACGTGCGCCCGCGAATGGTGAGTGTGCTGAAGCAATGCAAAGAGAACTATCGCGTGGGTTGCATCACCAACAACGTCAAGTCCGGCTCCGGTCCCGGCATGGCGAGGGATGCGAATAAAGCTGCCGCGGTTGCTGAGGTGATGTCGCTGTTCGACACCGTCGTCGAGTCAAGTATCGAAGGGGTGCGAAAGCCCGATCCTAGAATCTATGAGCTCGCCTGCGAGCGGCTCGGCGTTGCTCCGGAGCGGGCCGTTTTTCTCGACGACCTCGGTATCAACCTGAAACCGGCGCGGGCGCTGGGTATGGCCACCATCAAGGTCCTCAGCGAAGACCAGGCCATAGACGAGTTGTACGAGATCACCGGCATGCCGAGACGCGTCTAAGCGTCGGCACCTCGAGCAGCGTCCGCGCGCAGCGCGTCAACGGCCTCCCGGTCGGGTATGGAACTCGCCGCCCCGGCGGCCGTCACGGCAAGAGCCCCGGCGGCGGCACCGAGGGCAAGGGCGTCCGGACCGCCCAACCCTTCGAGCAGGCCCGCCAGCAGGTATCCGATAAAGGCATCGCCGGCTGCTGTCTCGTCGACCGCCTGCACCGACAACGCCGGCAGCTGAATCGGACGCCCCCCGAGCACCGCATGGAGGCCCTCAGCACCGGCCGTCAACACGACATCCATGGCCGGGTGCGCGTCCTGCAACCACCGGGCAACCGTTGCATCGGATGCCGTTGCCACAGCTGCAGGCACCAGGGCTCTGGCTTCGTGCTCGTTGACGATCAGCAGATCCACCGCATCGAGATCGTATTCGGACTCCCGACCATCCACCGGCGCTACGTTGAACGCCACCCGGGCGGGACTGGTTTTTGCGCGGCTGAGCACCTCCGGCAGCGCATTGATTTCGTTCTGCAGCAGCAGCCAGTCAGCGGCACCGAGGCCGCTCAAGGCCGCATCGATGTCATGGGTCGTAAGCAGCCTGTTGGTCCCGCCGGCAATGACAATGGCGTTCTCACCGGCGTCGTTCACCTGTATGACGGCATGGCCTGAACTGGCGCCTGCGATCGTGCGAACGCCTTCGACGTCAACGCCGGCATCCTTCAGGACGTCAATGAGCATCTGCCCGTCGTCGCCGACGCAGCCGACCTGCGCCACCGCTGCACCGGCTCGAGCGGCTGCGAGCGACTGATTGAGCCCCTTCCCACCTGGAAAGATCTGATGACTCTGGCTGGCCAGGGTCTCTCCAGCGCCAGCCAGCGCGGTAACCCGGTAAACGTGGTCCACGCAGAGAGAACCGAGATTGACCAGGCGAGCCAGAGGGACCTCAGCCGCCTTCGAGACGCTGCATGAAAAATACCTCCGAATCCGGCGCCAGCGGTTCCAGATAGGCGTCCTGGTGGATCTGACCATCAATGGCGATGGCACTTTTCGCGAGGCGCTCTTCGCTCCCTGGAAACTCACGCTCGAGCGCCAGGAGCAGTTCCCGAACGTTGGCAGCAGACACCTCGAGCTCGCGCACGCCATTAGTCACCGTGAGCAGGTGGTCGGGGAAGACCACCCGCGTCACGGCTTCAGCCTGCCACTGCGCAATGCGAGGACCATTCAGTCGCCGTCGATGGCTGCAAGTAGATTCGGCGGCGACAGCGGCAGATCATGCACGCGCTTGCCGATCGCATCACGCACCGCATTGGCGGCTACGGCCAGCGGCGCAACGATGGGGGTCTCACCAACGCCACGCACGCCGTACGGATGGGTCGGGTTCGGGACTTCGACGATCTGCGTATCGATCATCGGCATATCGGAGGCCACGGGGATGCGGTAGTCCAGGAAACCCGGATTCTCGAGGACACCATTCTCGTCGAAGATGTACTCCTCGTTGAGGGCCCAGCCGAGACCCTGCACGGCACCACCCTGAATCTGACCTTCGACATAGGCAGGATGAATGGCTCGACCGGCATCCTGGATTGCCGTGTATCTCAACACGTCGACCTTCCCGGTCTCCTGGTCTACCCGGAGATCGCCGAAGTTCACGGAGAATCCGGCCCCCGGTCCCCGGGCGTTGAGGGACGCGCGACCGAGCAGCGGGCCACCGGTGCGCGCCGAACCTTTGGCGATGTCGGCAAGCGACAGAGGCTTCAGTTCCGCGTTGACGCCTGGCGCGGGAACGGCCTGCCCGTCTTCCCACTCCACCTGGTCTGCATCGATACCCCAGGTCTTCGCCGCGCGCTCTTTACACTGGCTGATGATGTCCTCACAGGCCTGAATCACCGCCATGCCGGTGGCAAAGGTCGTCCGGCTGCCGCCGGTGACGTTGTTGAAGCCGCTCGCTTCCGTGTCGCCCACCAGGACGCGGATTTCCTCGTAGGGCACGCCGAGGGTTTCTGCCGCCATGATGGCCATGGAGGAGCGGCTGCCACCGATGTCCGGGCTGCCCTCGATGAGCTGCACGGTACCGTCTTCGTTCACGTGCACCTCGGCGCTCGACTGCATGCCGGCGTTGAACCAGAACCCTGCAGCCACACCTCGACCGGCGCCTTCGGGGACCGGTTTCGCGTAGTTCGGATGGGCCTTCGCCGCCTCGAGACACTCTTTGAAACCGATGACCGGGAACTTCGGCCCGTAGGCCGCCTGAGAGCCTTCTTCCACCGCGTTTTTCAGACGCAGGTCGATGGGGTCCATGCCGAGTTCCCGGGCGAGATCGTCGAGGGCGGACTCCATGGCATGCATGGACTGGGGTGCTCCGGGCGCCCGGTAGGCGGCTACCTTCGGTTTGTTGACCAGCACGTCGAACCCTTCGATTTTGAAGTTCTCGAGGTTGTAGGGGGCAAAGATGCACATGGCACCAGCACCCATGGGCGCACCGGCGAAAGCGCCTGCCTCATAGGCAAGCCAGGCGCTTGCGGCGGTGATGGTGCCGTCTTTCTTCGCCCCCACCTTCACGCGAGCCAGCGATCCGGCCGCCGGGCCGGAAGCACGGAATACCTCTTCGCGGCTCATGACCATCTTCACCGGGCGCCGCGCGAGCTTCGACAGCAGTACGGCCACGGGCTCCAGATAGACGACCGTTTTGCCACCAAAGCCGCCACCGATCTCCGAGGCGATGAATTTCAGGTCAGCCACACTCATATCGAGGATGTTCGCAGTCATGGTTCGGAAGCCGAAATGCCCTTGGGTACAACACCAGACCGTCGCCTGACCCGCTTCATTGACCGTGGCCGTGCAGGCGTGCGGTTCGATGTAACCCTGGTGCGCCATGGGAATGCGATATTCCCCTTCGACAATGACGTCGGCCTGTTCGAACCCTTCGTCGATATTACCCCTAGCCAGGGTCATAACCTCAGCAATATTGCTAGGTTTTTCAGCAGGCTCGGGCAGGTTTTTAGTAAAACACTTCTCATTCACAAGCGGGGCATCGGCGGCCATCGCCGCCTCCAGATCGAGCACCGGCGTGAGAGGCTCGTAGTCCACCTTGATCGCTTCCAGCGCCGCTTCCGCCTGCGCGGCGGAACTGGCCGCCACCGCGGCCACCGCATGGCCATGGTAGAGGACCTTGTGCCGCGCCATGACGTTCTGCGCCAGATCGGCCACGTCGCCGCCGCCTTCGCCGCCGATCTCAGCCGATTGGGCCCCCGGGAAATCCGCGCCGGACACGGCGGCATAAACTCCGGGCATTGCCAGAGCCGCACTCACGTCCACGGATTTGATCCGCGCGTGGGCATGGGGACTGCGCAACACGCGACCGTAGATCATTCCAGGCAGGTTGAGGTCTGCGCCGAACTGGGCACGACCGGTGACCTTGTCCACTCCGTCCGGACGGATGGGACGGGTACCGATGACCTTGAAATCTTCTGCTTCTGCCATTGCTGTCTGCTCCTTTCCTTCGGGTTCTGCTCAGGCCTCGTGGGCCAGTTCCGTTGCTGCATCCTGAACGGCACGAATGATCTTGTCGTAGCCGGTGCAGCGACACAGGTTTCCTGCCAACCAGTAGCGGATCGTCTCTTCGTCGGGATTCGGGTGTTTCTCGAGGAGCGCTTTCGTTGCAACGATGTAACCCGGTGTGCAGATTCCACACTGGAGAGCGGCGTGCTCGAGAAACTTCTGTTGTATCGGGTGGAGGCCCTCTTCCGTGGCGATGCCTTCGATCGTCGTGATCTCGGCACCACTTGCCTCAACCCCGAGCACGAGACAGGCGCAGACCAGCCGGCCATTTATGAGTACGCTGCAGGCGCCACAGTCGCCCGTGCTGCAGCCCTCTTTCGTTCCTGTCCGGTCGAGTTCCTCCCGAAGCACGTCCACGAGGGTCTGCTCCGGTGCACAGAGAAATTCGACGGGCTCACCGTTGATCACGGTACTGACGTGTACTTTGCTCATCTTCTCTCCTGATGCTCTAGCGGGTGGCCCGGTCGCGGGCGATGGCGGTGGCCCGACGGCACAACACGGCAACAACTTTGCGCCGATACTCGGCGGTGCCGCGCTTGTCGGAAATCGGTGAGGCTGCCGCCGTGCAGGCCTCGCCGGCGGCGGCAAGGGCAGCATCGTCGAGCGTGCTGCCGATGAGCGCCTCGGCGGCTGCCGGTACGAGCAGCGCCGTGGGCGCTACGGCACCGATTGCCACTCGGGCCGCCGTGCAGGTGCCGTTCTCGTCGACATCGACGCGGACCCCACAACCTGCCACGGCAATATCCATCTCCGTGCGTGGGATGAACCGGAGGTAGGCATCACCGGTTCGCGGTCCCGGATTCGGAAAGGCCAGGCCGAGGAGCAGCTCACCCGCTTCCAGGGCATTACGGCCGACCCCGACGACAAAATCTTCCACGGGGATCCGACGTTCGCCCTCCGGACCTGCGATAACGCAGCTCGCGCCATTGGCGATCATGGCGGGAATGCTGTCACCGGCGGGGGATGCGTTGCAGAGATTGCCGCCGATCGTCGCCCGACCCTGGATCTGCGTCGAGCCTATGAGATCTGCGGCTTCCAGCAGACCGGGGAAGCGCTTTTTCAGCTCCTCGTGCTCATTGAGTACGGCACTCGGCAGCGCGGCACCGACAAAAGTTTCTTCTGCACCGATCTCGAGGCGATTGGCTTCCTCGAGACCTTTGATATCGACAATGGTACGCGGCTCCCGGTCGACGGTGCGCAGCTGCACGAGCAGGTCCGTACCACCGGCCAGCACCTGCGCACGGCTGTCGTCCTTCGCGTGTTCAGCGAGCAAGGCAGTGGCCTCAGCCACAGAAGTTGGCGCCGCGTAGGCGAATGACCCCATAGATCCTCCCAGTTCAAGATGTGCTTCCGTGTTGCCACGTCGCTGGCTGCTGCGGCTGCCGCCGACTGCAAGCGAGTAGCTTGAAAGCCCGTGAAAACGAGTTACGGGACCCGCGCGCCGGGCCCTCAAGGCAAAATCGAATCGTCCTCAGAACATAGCACAATCTTCTGAGACGGGGGAATCCGCTATACTCGCCGGCTTGTCCGTTCCCGAAAAAGCAGGATCCTCTTTGAGCCGGCGCCCAACTCCACCCAGCCCTTCCCGAGCCACAAGCAACTCCCCTGATCCGGCTGACCTCTTCGCCGTGCACCTGGAAAGCGTCCGCGAGGGCTGGACGGAAGCCCTTGCTGCCACCGGTTACGACGCGGTGCTGGTCACCGCCGGCGAGCCCAGAAACAACTTCCTCGATGACCAGGCGCCGCCGCAGAAACTGAATCCACACTTCCTGCAGTGGTGTCCAAGCGAAACCGCCAGCGGCAGTGCCCTTCTGCTCCGTCCGGGAGAGACACCGCGGCTGTTTTTTCTGAGCCCCGAAGACTACTGGCACCAGCCGCCCGCCCTGCCCGTCTGGGCCAGCTCCTTCGAAGTGGAGCACCACGGAGACCGGGAAGGGCTGCTCGCCGCCGCTGCCCGCGCGCTCCCTTCCGGCGCAAACCGCGTTGCCTTCATCGGCGATGCCGGCGCCGATGGATTCCCGGAACTCGGAGAAGCCAACGTCAATCCCGACGGCCTGCTGGCACACCTGCATTTCGACCGGGCCAGAAAAACGCCCTTTGAGCTCGCCGCCATGCGGGCCGCGACTGCCCGGTCCGTAAGCGGTCACCTGGCTGCCCGCAAGGCTTTCGAGGCCGGTGCCAGTGAATTCGAGATCAATCTGGCCTATCTCGGCGCTTCCGGGCAGCTCCCCGCGGAGCTGCCTTATCAGAACATCGTGGCCCTGAATGAGCACGCCGGGGTACTTCACTACCAGTTCTACGATCGCGCCCCACCGGCAGAACGCGTGAGCTTTCTCATCGATGCCGGTGGCACCCACCTCGGCTACGCGGCCGACATCACCCGCACCTACGCTACCGAGGCAGGCAGCTTCGCCGATCTCGTCGCCGGCCTGGACAGGGCTCAGCAGGCACTCATCGATACGATGACCGTCGGCACGAACTTCGTCGATCTGCATATCGCCATGCATCGGTCACTCGCTATCCTGTTGACGGAAAGTGGACTGCTCACCTGCAACGCCGACCGGGCCTTCGAGGACGGCCTCACCGAGGTGTTCCTGCCCCATGGCCTAGGTCACCTCATCGGTCTGCAGACTCACGACGTGGGCGGTCAGCAGTCAGACCACCGTGGGACTCAGGTGCCACCGCCGGACAACTACCCGGCGCTGCGAACGACGCGGACCCTGACGACCCACATGCCCGTGACCATCGAACCAGGCCTCTACTTCATTCCGCAGCTTCTCGACGCCGCCCGGAGCGGCCCCGCCAGCGATGCCTTCAACTGGCCGGCTATCGATGCCCTGCGCCCGGCCGGTGGCATCCGAATCGAGGACAACGTGCTGCTCACCGATGCGGGGATAGAAAACATGACCCGGGATGCCTTCGCCGCGCAGGAATCCGCCTGAGGAGAAATCGCTTGAGTGAGCTCACCGTCGAACGGCTGTTCGACAACCCGCCCCTGACCGGAACCCTGCCCCTGCAACCAACGTGGAGCCCCGACGGCACCGTCGTTGCCTTTCTCCGTCCTGCGGCAGACGACCGGGAACGTCTCGATCTCTGGCGCCTGGACGTGGCGACCGGTGAAAGCGCCTTGTGGATTGACGCCCGTGAGCTCATGCGCGGTGACTCCACGCTCTCCGATGCGGAAAAAGCCGAGCGGGAGCGGAAGCGTCTGTTTGCGACGGGTATCACGAGCTACGCCTTCAGCCCCGATGGCACCCGGCTGCTGCTGCCTGTGGACGGAGTGGGCTACCTCTATGAACTCGAGAGCAAAACGCTCACGGCGTTCACACCACCTGGCACGCGGCAGACCGAATTCCGTTTTTCTCCGCAGGGACGTTTTGTTTCCTACGTTCGCGCAGGCGATCTCTACGTCTATGAGATCAGCGCCGAGGCAGAACGCGCCATTACCCGCGACGGCGGCGATACCGTCGCCAACGGCATCGCCGATTTCATCGCTCAGGAAGAGATGCATCGCTTCGAGGGGCACTGGTGGTCGGCGGACGAGCAGCGCCTGGCTTTTACGCGCAGCGACGAGGCTCCGGTTGCCGTCAGCCGGCGCTACGAGATCGACGCGGATACGATCAACGTGATCGAACAGCGTTACCCCTACGCGGGGGCGAGGAACGCCGACGTCGATCTGAAGGTGTTCGATTTCACCACCGCTGAAACGACGAACATCAACTATGCATACGCCAGCGACGATTACCTCGCCCGCGTCGCCTGGGCAGGAAGTCGACTCGCCGTGCAGGTGCAGACTCGCGATCAGCAGATCCTCAAGCTCGATCTGCACGAAGCCGACGGCAGCAATCGACGAACGCTGCTCCTCGAGGAGTCGCCCACCTGGATCAATCTTCACGATAACTTCAAAGCCCTGGATGAAGACCGTTTCCTCTGGACCTCCGAACGGGAAGGCAATGCGCAGCTCTATCTCTACACGAACGGAGAACCAACGCGATTGACCGACGGCACCGGCCGCGTCAACAAGGTGCTGCACGCCGACAACGATCGGGTGCTGTTCAGTGGCTGGCAGGAGACGCCGACGGAGCAACATGCTTTTTCCCTGCAGCTCGCCGATGGCACCCGGGAACGGCTCACGGCAACGCCTGGCTGGCACGAGCTGATCCCATCTCCCGATGGGAGCGGCTTTATCGATCGCTGGACGAGCCTCGACAGCATGGGCGGACTGTCCATCGAGACCGGCGGGCGGCAGACTCACATCGAAGACGGCGCGGCCCCAGCTTATACGCCTTTCCAGGGCAGCCACGTCACACCGACGCTGGGTACGCTGACCGCCGAGGACGGTCAGACTCTGCATTACCGGTTGACCCGTCCCACCGGCGAAGGTCCGCACCCGCTGATCGTCTACGTCTATGGTGGCCCCGGCGTTCATCGCGTGAAGAACGAGTGGCCGCCGCTGCTCCTGCAACTTTTCGCCAGCCACGGTTTCGGCGTGCTCGAGCTGGACAATCGAGGTTCCTCGAATCGCGGACGCGACTTCGAAGCGCCGATCTATCGCCGTATGGGAGACGCAGAAGTGCGGGACCAGCGACTCGGCGCAGAGTTCGCTCAGGGTCTGGACTGGGTCGACGGTGAACGGATCGGCGTCTTTGGCCACAGCTACGGCGGCTATATGACCCTCATGTGCCTTGCTCGAGCCGGAGATGTGTTCAAAGCCGGGGTGTCCGCAGCGCCCGTAACCGCCTGGGAGCTCTACGACACCCACTACACGGAACGTTATCTGGCCACACCGGAGGACAATCCCGAGGGCTACGGCGCCAGCGCCGTCTTTCCCTACCTGGATGAGCTGAAGGGTAAGCTGCTCGTCATGCACGGCATGGCTGACGACAACGTCCTGTTCACGCACACGACGCGACTCATCAAGGCCCTGCAGAACCGGTGCCAGCCCTTCGAGATGATGGCCTATCCCGGATCGAAACATGCGCTGCAGGAACGGACCGTGTCCATCCACCGTTTCAACCTGATTCTGGACTTTTTCGAACGGACGCTGGGCGCGTGAGTCATTCATCACTCACTGTCAGGCCCGCTGCTCGCAGCGACCTCGATACGCTCACGGCTTTTCAGGAAGCCATGGCCGCCGAAACGGAAGACAAGGGTCTCGACGCTGCCCGGTTGCGTCGGGGGATCGAATATCTCCTAGACCATCCCGCTGAGGGCCACTACCTGGTGGCAGAGCGAGACGGTGACGCCGCCGGCTCGCTGATGGTCACCTTCGAGTGGAGCGACTGGCGCAACGGCCGTTTCTGGTGGATTCAGAGCGTCTACGTCGCCCCGGAGTACCGTCGTCAGGGCATCTACACCGCGCTTCACGGCGCCATCCAGAGCGAAGCACGGCAGGACCCGCAGGCCTGCGGCATCCGACTCTACGTGGAACGAGAAAACCACGGTGCGCAGGCAACCTACCTGAGCCTGGGGATGTCGCAAACGGACTACCGGCTTTTCGAAGCGGAGTTCTGAACAACCCCCTGCCGGGACCTGCGCTCAGGTGCTGACCGTCCGCGGAAAGAGCCGCTGGAAGTTCGCGGACGTCGTCGCCGCGAGTTCCGCAAGCGGTACGCCACGGAGCTCCGCCAGAAACTCCGCCGTAGCACGCACATAAGCCGGGGCGTTGGGCTTGCCTCGATAGGGCACCGGTGCCAGCCAGGGCGCATCGGTTTCCACGAGCAGTCGATCGTCCGGTACCTGCCGGGCAACTTCTCGAACGTTCTCACCGTTGCGGAAGGTAACGATCCCGGAGATGGACACGTAGTAGCCGAGCTCGAGAGCCGCCGCCGCCATAGCCCAGGATTCCGTGAAACAGTGCAACACGCCGACAACGCCGGGAAACTCTCGGATCAGCGCCAGCGTATCGGCTTCCGCCGCCCGCGTATGGACGATGACGGGGAGTGCGTGACGCTTGGCCAGCTGCAGCTGATGCCGGAAAGCTTCCCGCTGCCGCGCCCTGGCATCATCCTCCGCGACGTGGTGATAGTCGAGCCCCGTTTCGCCCACCGCGACGACACGCGGTCGATTGAGCAGCGGTTCGATCCAGTCCAGGGAGCCCTGCGCCGCTTCCGGGTGCTGACCCACACTGGCCCAGACATCGGGTTCTGCCGCGGCGAGGGCGAGCACCTCGTCGATGTGCTGTGCATCAACGCCGATACAGAGCAGGCGATCGACGCCGGCCGCACGGGCTTCCTTGAGCCGGGCAGCAGGTTCTTCCAGATAGTTCAGGTGACAGTGCGAATCGACCAGCAAGGCCCTTGGACCTTCCGCGAGTTACATGGTGTGCGTGTGACGATCCGACTGCAGGGCGCCGGCGAGATAGGTCTCGATCTTGTTGCGGGCAACGTCGTCCTGATCGTTGAACTGAACGCCGATTCCAGCGGCCTTCGTGCCCCCGGCACCTTTCGGCGTGACCCAGACGACCTTACCGGCGACGGGCAGCTTTTCCGGCTCGTCCATGAGGTTCAGGAGCATGAAGACCTCATCACCGATCTCATACTCTTTTTTCGTGGGAATGAAGAGGCCGCCATTCTGGACGAAAGGCATGTACGCTGCGTAGAGCACCGCTTTGTCCTTGATGGAAAGCGAGAGAATGCCGTTTCTCGCTCCGCGCTTTGCTGCCATGGAATGTCCTTCTTACCTCTTTGGCTTGCAGCGACTCAGCTTTCCGGTTCTCTTTACCGACCCGGGCCCATGGGCCTGGCATAAGCAGCGGCTTACCTGAGCTGCGCTGGCTCGGGCCCGCGCAGCGCCCCACTCCTTCACATCGCGAGGGAGTTAAGGCAAGGGTCATATTCGGGTGGGTACCAGGGACTGTCAATGCTGCCAGCGTGATGTCCGTCACAAATTCCGGTTCGTGACCGACAACCGGACGGCATGCACTTCAGGCGCCAGCGCGGAGCACGCTCTGCCAGCGAACCAGCAGACGTTCCAGCAGTATCCGCGCGTTGGCGCTGTTCGTCGTCAGCAGCTGCCGCCGGATCGAAGCCAGTTCCTGGACGAAAGCCGCCAGCGCCGGCGCGCCTGGCACCTCAATACCGGGAATGCGCGACTGCCCCGCAAGAAGCGCCGTGCAATGGCGGTACCAGGCACCGGTGAGGCGGTCCGGATCCCACTCGAGAAGATCGCCGATTGCCTGTGATACGGGGGTAGCGGTCGCGAGGCGACCGAGCAGCGGACCCAGGGAAGGCTCACCGGCGGCAAAGGCCGAGGCTACGAGAAGCGGCGCGCCTCCACACTCGAAGAGTTTTTCGTCGATCTCCGAGTCGGCAGCCCCCTGTTCCGCGAGCCAGGACCTCGCCTCTGCATTGTCCCGGACGAGCGTTACCGCCTGACAGCGGCTGATGATGGTCGGCAGCAGTTGCGCTGGCCTGGCACTACTCAGAATCAGATAGGTATCCGGCGGCGGCTCTTCGAGGGTCTTCAGGAGCGCGTTGGCGGCCGCCGCGTTCATGAGTTCCGCGGATTCGATGACGGCGACCTTGCAGGGCGCTGCCTGTTTCGTGCCCGTCGCGAAGGTGACGAGTTCCCGGATGGCATCAACCTTGATGACGGCGCCGTCGGGCTCAATCCACTTCAGATCGGGATGGGCGACTGTTTTGAGCACCGCGTCCGTTTTCAGAGCCAGCAGCTGCCTGGCCAGCGCCTCTGCGAAAAGCACCTCTCCCCAGCCCTCATAGCCCCGGATGAGCAGCCCGTGCGGCAGGCGGCCTTCCGCGTGCAGGTTGAGCGTGCGCGCCAGGGGTGCTTCGAGCCAGGGCAACATCACGCGCCTGCCTTCCCGGGATCACTCAGGAAATCCGTCATCCGCGTCCGGATCTCCTGCTGCACCACCTCCAGCGTTCCTGAAGCGTCGACGAGCTGAATCTGGGCCTCGCTGGCCGCCCGCTCGCGATAAGTCGCGCGCACCGCTTCGAAGAACGCGACGGCTTCCTGCTCCACCCGATCATGCTCGCGATCGGCGATGCGCGCCTGACCGACGGAGACGGGCACATCCAGATACAGCGTCAGATCCGGACGCAGATCGCCCTGCACCAGGCTTTCGAGGGTTGCGATCTGCGTCATGGGCAGACCTCTTCCGCCGCCCTGATAAGCGTAGGTTGCATCGGTGAAGCGGTCGCAGACCACCCAGGTGCCGGCTGCCAATGCCGGTTTGATAACGGTCTCGAGGTGCTGGGCCCGCGCAGCGAAAATCAGCAGCAGTTCCGTTAGGCCCGTCACCGACTCTTCCCGCACGCCGAGAAAGAGGTCGCGAATCTCCTCGGCAAGCGGCGTCCCGCCGGGCTCTCTCGTGGTCAACACCCGATGCCCCGCGGTTTCTACGAGCTCTACGACCAGGGCGAGGTTGGTGGATTTACCAACCCCCTCCCCGCCCTCGAGGGTAATCAAGCGCCCGCTCACTGGAGCTGATACTTCCGCACGGCAGCTTCGTGCTCTTCCAGGCTGACCGAGAACTGGCTGGTGCCATCACCGCGGCTGACAAAGTAGAGAAACTCACCAGGCGCAGGATGCACGGCGGCCTCCAGGGAACGTCGCCCCACCAGGGCGATGGGCGTCGGCGGCAGGCCCTTGCGCGTATAGGTGTTGTAAGGCGTATCGGTACGCAGGTGCCGGCGGGTCAGATTGCCGTCAAAGCTGGGCCCTACTCCATAGATCACACTAGGATCCGTCTGGAGCCGCATGCCCTTGTGCAACCGGCTGATGAAGACCTGCGCAATGCTGGCGCGATCGGCTTCCCGGCCCGTCTCCTTCTCGATCAGCGATGCGGCAATCAACGCATCGTATGGCGTCTCATAGGGCAGACCGGCGTCACGACCGGTCCAGACTGCCTCCAGTTCCGTTTCCAGCTTTTCATAAGCCCGGCGCAGGATGTCTGCATCACTGGCACCGCGTTCATAGCGGTAGGTATCGGGGAAGAACAGTCCCTCGGCATTGCCCCCCGGGAGGCCGAGGGCCCCGAGCAGGGTCGTGACGCTCGCGCCGGCGAGGGTCTGCTCGAGGGCCGGTTGCCGGGCGAGTTCCGCCAGCGCCTCTTCAATCGTCCAGCCCTCGATGAGTTTGACCTCGTAAGTCACCACCTCTCCGCTGAGCAGACGCTTCATGAGGACGGTGGGCGTATCACCGGGGAGCAGACGATACTCTCCCGCCTGCACACGCCGCGCATCGCCAGAGAGTCGGGTCAGCAGTGTCCAGATCCTCGCCTGGTCAATCAGGCCTTCCGCTTCGAGGTCCGCGGCAAAGCCGGCGAAACTCTGCCCCGCTCGGAGGGTGACGACGCGCTCCTCCTCCAGTTGGAAGGGCCGCTCGAGCCAGTTCCAGCCATAGAGACCGGCCACGACAAGCGCAAGGGCAGCGGCAGCGCAGAGTGCAAGAAGGGTTTTCAGGGGACCGGTCACGGCATGCATTGTAGTGCATGCCGACCGATGGCGAATCAGACTTTGCCGAAGATCACCGTGCCGTTGGTGCCTCCGAAGCCGAAGCTGTTCGACAGAGCAGCGCGGACCGTCGTATCACGGGCGGCGTTAGGCACATAGTCGAGATCGCAGCCTTCCCCGGGATTCTCGAGGTTGATGGTCGGGGCAATGGCATCATTCGCAACGGCCAGAATCGAGAAGATGGCCTCTACCGCACCAGCCGCTCCGAGCAGGTGCCCGATCATCGACTTGCTCGAGCTGACGGCGACTTTCGTGTCCGCACCGAAGACTTCTTTGATCGCCTTGGTTTCCGCGACGTCACCCAGTGGCGTCGAGGTGCCATGGGCATTCACGTAGTCGACGTCTTCGGGATTCAAACCGGCATCCTTGAGGGCGTTGCGCATGGAGCCCACGGCACCGGCGCCATCCTCTGCGGGGCTGGTGATATGGAAAGCATCACCGCTCATTCCGAAGCCCGCGACTTCACAGTAGATCTTCGCACCGCGTGCCTTGGCCCTCTCGTACTCCTCGAGCACCAGTACGCCGGCGCCATCGCCGAGAAGGAATCCGTCGCGGTCGCGATCCCACGGCCGGCTGGCGCGTTCCGGTTCGTCGTTGCGGGTGGACAGCGCTTTCATGGAACCGAAAGCGGCCATGGTGATCGGCGACGTCGCCTGTTCCGCGCCACCGACGATCATGACGTCGGCATCGCCATACTGAATCATGCGCGCGCCGACACCGATGTTGTGCGTTCCCGTGGTACAGGCCGTGACAATCGCGATGTTCGGGCCTTTGAAACCATAGCGTATCGACAGGTTGCCGGAGATCATGTTGATCACGCTGCCTGGAACGAAAAAGGGCGACACCCGGCGGGGTCCACTTTTGAGCAACACCGAATGCGTATCTTCGATGGTGTTGATTCCGCCGATGCCGGAGCCGATCGCCACGCCGATGCGCTCAGCGTCGTCCGGGTCTGCTTCGAGCCCTGCGTCGTTGATCGCCTCGATACCGGCGGCCATACCATACTGAATGAAGGGGTCCAGTCGCCGGGCTTCCTTGCGGTCGATGTAATCCGTGACTTCGAAGTCTTTGACGGAAGCGCAGATCTTGACGCTGTAGTCTTCCGTATCAAACCCTTCGATCGCATTGGCGCCGCTCTTGCCCGCCAGGGCATTCGCCCAGGCGGTTTCCACGCTGTTGCCTATGGGCGACAGCAGCCCCATGCCCGTCACAACTACTCTTCGCTTGCTCATAGCGCTCTCTCGCTTCGCTGTGCAACCTTACCGGAAGATCGCGGTCATCCTAAACGCAAGAAGCCGCTCTACGGAACGTAGATGCGGCTTCAGCACGAACGGATGTGGGGTTGGCTACTGATGCGCCAGAATGTAGCTGATGGCCTCTTTGACCGTGGTGATCTTCTCGGCTTCCTCGTCGGGGATCTCCGTCTCGAATTCCTCTTCGAGAGCCATGACGAGCTCAACCGTGTCCAGAGAGTCGGCGCCGAGGTCCTCGACAAAAGACGCTTCGTCTTTGACTTCTTCTTCTTTGACGCCGAGTTGTTCGCAAATCAGTTTCTTAACACGTTCTTCTACGCTGCTCATTACGCAGGGATCTCCCAATCTGGTTCCTGGGGTGCAGGGCGACGCGCATTCTATAGGCCGCCCATAGCCAATTCAAGTTGACGCCAATGTTGACAGATTTGCCCCACAGCAGCGTTTTTCCTGGCTTCGAAGCCTGCTTCGAAGCCCTGTTTTTCCTTTGCTTTTCAGCCGTTCGACCGCCTTCAACCCATGTACAGGCCGCCATTTACATGCAGCGTTTCACCGGTGATATAGGCCGCCCTGTCGCTGGCAAGAAAGGCGACGGCTTCCGCCACATCACCTGCCTGGCCAAGAGTGCCAAGCGGTATACGACTGGCCATGAGTTCCACCTGAGCGTCATCGAGTTCCGCCGTCATATCTGTCTCGATGAAACCGGGCGCCACGGCATTGACCGTGATGCCCCGGGATCCAATCTCCTGAGCCAGGGAGCGAGTGAACCCTTCTATCGCCGCCTTGGTGGCAACATAGTTGCTCTGGCCCGGATTCCCCATGCGTGCAACAACCGAGC
This sequence comes from Pseudomonadales bacterium, assembly GCA_965230005.1. Lineage (GTDB taxonomy): Bacteria > Pseudomonadota > Gammaproteobacteria > Pseudomonadales > Azotimanducaceae > SZUA-309. Next base: position 779,341 of record OZ245934.1, on the reverse strand, counting down.
TCACGTTGATGATCCTGCCCCAGCGTGCCTTCATCATCGTTCGCAGGACTGGTTTGACGACGCGGTAAAGACCATTGAGATTCGTATCGACAACTGACGTCCACTCCTCAGCCTTCATGCGCATGAGCAGGTTGTCCTTCGTGATCCCCGCGTTGTTCACGAGGATGTGCGGCGACTGATCCGCGTCTGTGAGGACGGCGAAAGCCGCTTCAACGGATGCGTCGTCGTCAACGCGCATGACCACGCCGATGCCGCGCTCTCCGAGACGCTCGCTGATGGCTTCTGCGCCGGCTTCGCTGGTTGCGGTGCCAACGACGAACGCTTCCTCAGCAAGGCGATCCGCGATGGCGGCGCCGATCCCACGGCTGGCACCCGTCACCAGCGCCGTTTTTGCGTCGCTCATAGCGCTCACTCCCCCGTCAGCGCTTGCGCAAAGCTGTCTGGTTCATCGATGTTACTCGCGGGCATCTTGCGATCGATGCGCTTCAGCAGGCCGCTGAGCACCTTGCCTGCACCACATTCCACGAAGCGGTCTGCACCGCTGCCGATCATCGCCTGCACGCAGCGGGTCCACTGTACCGGCTGGGCAATCTGGTCGATGAGCTTGGCGCGTAGGTCGGCGGTGGTCTCGGCAACCGTCGCATCGACGTTGTGAACGACGGGTATCTTCGGCATGCGCAGGTCCACGGCATCGAGGGCTGCCGCGAAGCCCTCCTGGGCAGGCGCCATGAGTTCACAATGGAAAGGTCCGCTGACCTGCAACTCTACGGCCCTGCGGGCGCCCGCCTCCGTGCAGCGCACAACGGCATCAGCAACCGCTGCCGCGGAACCGGCAATCACCACCTGGCTGGGCGCGTTGAAATTCGCCGGACTGACCACGCCGTCAACGGCAGCACAACAGTCGGCAACCACATCGTCGTCGAGGCCGAGAATCGCTGCCATGGCACCTTCGCCTTCCGGTACCGCTTCCTGCATGAGGCGGCCTCGCTGGTGAACGAGTGCAACGGCATCGCTGAAATCCAGGGCGTCAGCACAAACGAGCGCCGAGTATTCGCCGAGACTGTGCCCGGCAAGAATGGCCGGAGCGTCACCGCCCGCCGCCTGCCATGCCCGCCACAGTGCGGTGCTCGCGGTCAGCAGCACCGGCTGAGTAATCTCAGTCTGGTTGAGGCGCTCCTGAGGCCCCTCGGCAACGAGGTCCCACATCCCAAGCCCCAGCACCTCGCCGGCTTCGTCGAAGGTTGCTCGAACGACGTCGTGGGCTTCGGCCATGGCGCCAAGCATGCCGACCGTTTGCGATCCCTGTCCCGGGAAGACGAAACCTAGACTCACAATACCCCCTCCTCTTCCGTCGATGATGCCCCGGCAAAACCCCAGCCGCCAGTCAGGGACCAGCGGCCACAGCACAGGCCGGGGTGGGTAGTCTGACTGCGCAGGGCAGTCATGGGCAGGTCAGCCGCGGCAGGTCGGGCTCCTCTGAGCTGACACAGGCGGCGGGTGGCGTGTCGAGCAGCGCGCTGCGCCGTTCAGTCGACGACTTTTTTCCCTTTATAGAAGCCGTCCGAGGTGACGTGATGTCGACGATGCGTCTCACCCGTCATCGAATCGATGGACAGGGTGGGCTTCTTCAGTGCGTCGTGGGAGCGGCGCTTGCCGCGCTTGGCGCGGGTGACTTTGTTCTGCTGGACTGCCATGGGGGCCTCCGTTTACTGGCAACCGCCAGCCTGTTTCTGTTGTTCCGATGTTCTACTTTTCAGCCGTCGTGATCGCGCGGGCCCGTGCCCGAGCTGTTTCGACGCCTCAATCTTCTTTCATCGACTCAGCGATCTTTGCCCTCGCCGAGTCCCGCCTTTAAATCCGCCAGCACGCTGAAGGGATTTTCGCTCCGTTCCTCGTCTGCAGCCGCTTGCGCCGCTGCTACCGCTTCAGGTCCCGCCGGATAGCTCAAAGCCGGCAGATTCTCACAGGGTTCCGAAGCACATAAGCGCTCCGGCAGCGCCAGCAGCAGCTCGTCCTCGACAATCTCTGCAACCGTTACCGTCGTGCCTGTGGCCACGAGCACATCACTCGAAGCGCCCGATTCGGCGAAGGCATCCGCCTGCGCTTCCGAACCGACGATCGCGCAGTGAAACTCCGCGGTGAGTTCGTAGGGCAGCGCCTCCGCGCACCGATGGCATTCCAGATCCAGCCGGACCAGGGCTCGTCCCTCGACCACAGCCGCTCCGCTCTCGCTTTCGCTGAACCTGAGCGTCACGTCGACGGAAGAGCTCGAGGAGGCCGCTCCCTCCGCACTCAGGTGCTGAAGCCGCGGCAGCATGTCCAGGGTCAGCGCCCGCGTGAGCGTCGCACCTCGCCTTGCCAGATCCCGATACAGCAGCGAGTCCTGCGACCGGGTGTTCATAGGGGGCGCAATCATAGGTACCCTGTGGGGCGCTGTAAAGGCCGTTCCGGGCAATTTCCGGTAGCCCGAAAACGTTCATAAGCTGCTAATTTTCAGGCAGTTTCCACCGATCGGCAGCATGCCGAAACAACACTCGAAAGACAGGATCCCGACCGCCCATGGAGCTCATTCTCGCCTCGACGTCCCGATATCGTGCCGCGCTTCTCGAGCGCCTGGGATTACCCTTCGCGACGCTGGCTCCGGATGTCGATGAAACGCCCTTGCCGGACGAGGCACCCAGAGACCTGGTGAGGCGGCTTGCGATCGCCAAAGCCCGAGCCGGTGCCGAGCAGCGTCCTGAGGCGCTGGTGATCGGCTCTGATCAACTCGCGGCCCTCGACGATGAGGTGTTGGGAAAACCAGGAACAGAATCCCGGGCTCGGGAACAGCTTTCCCGGCTCTCCGGGCGCTCGGTAACCTTCCTGACGGGTCTCTGCCTCGTTGATGGACGGACTCAGCAGGAACAGGTTGAGGTCGTCGAAACTCCGGTCAGGTTCCGGCAGCTGAGTCAGCAGCAGATCGCCGACTACGTCGTCCGTGAGCAACCCCTCGACTGTGCTGGCGCGTTCAAATCAGAGGGCCTTGGGATCGCGCTTTTTGAATCCCTGGGGGGCAGCGACCCAAATGCGCTCATCGGTCTCCCGCTGATCGCCCTTACGACCATGCTCATCAAAGCAGGTTTACCCGTCCTTGGCGGCAATGCCATCGAAGAAGCGCCATAGCCGCTCGAAATCAGCAGGCGTAGGCGCTTCGAACACACTTTCGGGCCCCGCGTCCGTGGCTGGTAACACAATCCGAGCGGCATGCAGAGCCAGACGTTGCGCGGGGAGACGGCGGTCGGCCTCCAGTTCCGCAGTCGTGGCATATTTCTCGTCGCCGACGATGCTGTGACCCACATGGCGGGTGTGGACCCGGATCTGATGCGTGCGCCCCGTATGCAATTCCGCCGTCAGCAGGGTCGCCTCAGGCGCATGGGCCTCGACGGTAAACGTGGTTCTGCTCTCCCGGCCAGCATCGCTGACGCGCACGCGTCGCTCACCGCCACCGGCAAGGTACTTTTCCAGAGGCGCATCGACCTCCCCCACTGTCCGGGGCCAGAGGCCATGAACGATCAATCGATAGAACTTGTCGATAGCACCTTCACGCAGCTGACTGTGTAACGCTCTCAGCGTCGAACGGCGTTTCGCAATGAGCAGACAGCCGGAAGTTTCCCGGTCCAGCCGATGCACCAGTTCCAGTGTGTCTGAACCCCGCAGCCTGCGCAGCGCTTCGATGGCCCCGAAGCTGACGCCGCTGCCGCCATGCACGGCGAGCCCGGCCGGTTTGTTGAGCACCAGCAGTCGATCGTCTTCATGGAGGATGGCGTCTTCCAGCGATTCGAGCTGTCGGCTGCCGATGAAGGCCGGGGGTGGTTCGCGCTCGCGGCGCACGGGCGGAATCCGAAGCCTGTCGTCCGCCGCAAGTTTGACCGTGGGCTTGGTGCGACCCCCGTTCAGGCGGACTTCGCCGCGCCGGATCATGCGATAAACGCGACTCTTCGGCACATCCTTGAGCACACGGCAAAGATAGTTGTCGACACGCTGTCCGGCCTCGTCGTCCGTGATCGTGACCACACGGGCACCTTCCCTGCGCACCCCCGCCCTCTGAGCGGTGTCATCAGGCATCTCGTTCAGTACTTGGTCGACGGCCGTTGCGTGCTCTCTCGCGGCTGCTCATGCCTGACACTGGCTCCCTGTGGAAAAAGCGGGTTTTGGTAACCGTTTGAAGGACTTAAGTCCAACTGTTAAGCTCCCCCAGTCGCGGCGCCCACGTCGGCGCCCGGCGGGGTCTGCGCAGGGCCCTCATCCAGTCGACCGCCGAGCCAGACGGCCCTATTCGGAGCCAGCCTCAGCGGGAGAAAGTGAATTGTCCCACGCAGCCCGGCTCCGGTGAAGGAGCCAGACGTCAACAATGACAACGAAACAGTAACAACGAAGGCGAATCGCCGGACAGACACGGCGCGGAACCACTCTGAGACGAGCAGCTTCCTTTTTTCAAACTGGCGGTCGAGATCGCGCTCATTCTGCGATCAATGCAGCCTGGCTGACACGACCCTTCATCAGTAGCGAAGAACGAAGACCTTCAGCGCCGACCTCCTACGCGCTGAACGCTGTCCCCTCAACCGGTTCCGGTGTAAGCATTCGAAGTGAGAATACCGCCGGGCGGTCCGAGACCGACCGGCAACAGGGAAAACGTCGAGCCATTGAACCTGCCGGGACCGCCCACCGTGGTCCGTTCAATGCTTCGATCGGTGACCAGTAGCCGATAATCGGGCGCCGCTCCACTGGGAGCGGGAGACCTGGCAGCTGCCGAAACCGATGATGAATCCAGCAGGAGCGGGATTCACACCCATACCGGTGCCTCCTTCGCCGCTTCCTGTCCATCCTGTGCCGATGCTTCGCCCGTCATCTCTACGGAGATGACCGGAACAGGATTATTCATGAAAAGAATGCTCATCAATGCTTCCCAGGCCGAAGAAGTCCGGGTTGCCCTCGTCGATGGTCAGAAACTCTATGATCTCGACCTCGAAAATGCTGGCCGCGAGCAGAAAAAAGCCAGCATCTACAAAGCCAAAATTACTCGAGTCGAACCAAGCCTCGAAGCCGCCTTCGTAGATTTCGGAGCCGAGCGCCACGGCTTTCTGCCCCTGAAAGAGATTTCCCGCCAGTATTTCCAGAAGAAAACGGGAGACGGCCGTCTGAACATTGCCGAGCTCGTCAGCGAAGGCCAGGAACTCGTCGTTCAGGTCGACAAGGAAGAACGGGGTAATAAAGGGGCAGCACTGACCACATTTATCAGTCTGGCAGGCCGCTATCTGGTGCTGATGCCCAACAACCCCCGAGCCGGTGGTATTTCCCGACGCATCGAGGGAGAAGATCGCGATCAGCTGCGCGAAGCCATGAGCCAGCTGGAGATTCCTCAGGGGATGGGTGTGATTATCCGAACCGCAGGGATCGGCCGCAGCAGCGAAGAGCTGCAATGGGACCTCGACTACCTGCTGCAGCTCTGGGACGCCATCCAGCAGGCCGAAGGCCAGCAGAAGGCGCCCGTGCTTCTCTACCAGGAGAACAGCGTCATCCTCCGGGCAATCCGGGACAACCTGCGCAAAGACATCGGCGAGGTGCTCATCGACGGTGATGCGGCCTTCGAAGAAGCGAAGACCTTCATCGATCAGGTGATGCCCAACTATCAGGACAAGGTGAAGTTCTACAACGATCCGATTCCCCTGTTCAGCCGTTACCAGATCGAATCCCAGATCGAAACCGCCTTTCAGCACACCGTGAAACTGCCCTCCGGAGGCAGCATCGTCATCGACCCGACGGAGGCCCTCGTGTCGATCGATATCAACTCGGCCCGGGCAACCAAAGGGGCTGACATTGAGGAGACGGCCCTCAATACCAACCTCGAAGCTGCGGAAGAAATCGCCCGACAGCTGCGGCTGCGCGATGTCGGGGGCCTGATCGTCATCGACTTCATCGATATGACGGCCGTCAAAAACCAGCGAGCCGTGGAAAACAAGATGCGCGAAGCCCTGGAAGCCGACCGCGCCCGGGTGCAGGTGGGCCGCATCTCGCGTTTCGGACTCATGGAAATGTCCCGGCAACGCCTGCGTCCGTCTCTGGAAGAACTGACCACGGAGATCTGTCCGCGCTGTAACGGTCAGGGCCGCATTCGCGACACCCGCTCTCTCGCCCTGGCCCTGCTGCGAATCATGGAAGAGGAATGCCTCAAAGAGCGCAGCTCTGTCGTGCGGGCGATGGTGCCCTTGAACATCGCCTCGTTCCTGCTGAACGAAAAGCGTCAGGATGTCGCGGAAATCGAGCGCCGCACCGGAACCCACGTGGTCATCGTGCCGAACGTGAATCTGGAAACCCCGCACTTCGAAATCCAGCGACTGCGTGACGATCACCTGAGCGAAGAAGGAGACGTACCGAGCTACGAACTGACGGAGGCCTTGCAGACACCTGAGGCCGTCGCACCGCCACCGAAGGCACCGGCGCCAGCCCAGACAGCCGTCGTGCAACCCATGCAACCAGCAACGCCTCGCCCCGCACCTGCGGCTGACAGCGGCGCTTCTGCTCCCACGAACATGGACGGCGGTCGGAAACGCAACGAAACCGGCGCGGCGAAAGCCGCCGACGCCGCCGTGGCACCAAAAAAGGAGGGGCTCTTCGGGCGGATCGTGAAGTCGTTGTTCAGCGAACAGCCAGCCATTGAGGAAACGCCACCGGCCGGAGAAACAGAACAGAAGCAGCCCAGAAGCACAGGTCGCAATCGATCCGGCCGCGCCAGAGAAGACGGTAGTCGACGCGATGGCGGTCGGAGCGGCGAAGGCGGTCGAAAGACCGAAGGCCGGGGTCGATCCAGACGCGGTGGGGACCGCCGCGAAGACGACGGGCAGGATAACCGGGGCAACCGCAAAGAGAACCGCGAACGCAGTGAGGGCCGCGAAGACGGTCGCAACAAGCGCTCAGACCGGCAGGATCGTGATCAGGACAGTGGCCGCGGCCGAAACCGCAATCGCGGCGAAGACCGAGACAAGCGCGGCCGTGATCGCAGCGAAGGCACCGAAGATCGGGAACGCAACGGCAACCGGGAACGAAAGAACCGGGATCCACAGCAAGAACGCGACGAAAGTCGCCCACCTCGGAGGAACGACCGAGGCGATCAGAATCGTGGTACGGAAGAGAAGAAAGGCAGAAGAAGCCGCGGCAGCGCTAACCGCCAGCCAGCGGAAGCCGATGAAACGGCACGCCCCTCAGCCGATGCGGTAAACGCCGTGGTCGAAGCAGCAGAGGCAGAAGCGCGCCGACCCAGCGAAGCGTCCCTTGCTGAGAGCCGCCGCCGGCCGCGCCGCGATCGCTCTGCCCTCGGTGAGGATCGGGAAGAACGTAGCGCACCTCGTGCCGCCCCGCGGAGAGAAGAGAAGCAGGTAGCGGAAGGCGCCGCAGAAAACGCATCGACACCAGATACAGCTGCCGCCAGCAGCGAGCCGGCAGAGCGCCAGCCTGAACCGGCAAACGCTGAATCCGACGAACGTTCCAGAGCGGCATCTGACAAGTCGGCGGACAGCACCGAAACGCCGGTCGCCGCTGGCGGACGCGCCGCGAACGACCCACGCAATCGAGGCCGTGCGGCTGCCCAAGGTTCTGCCAACACCCCTGCGTCTCCAACAGCCGCTGTCGCTGCTGCGAAAGACGAAGGATCGGCAAACTCGCAGGCATCGGGCGCGCCAGCGAGCGCTTCGGCGTCTGCGCCTGCCGCCGCCGCAGGCTCGACACCCTCCCCCGCAGCTGAAACTGAAACAGAAGCAGCAACCACTGACTCTGCCACCTCAGAGCCCACGACAGCCGCCGCTCCGGCGGAAGTGCCGGCTGCAGCCGACGCTCCAGCAGCACAGCCTGCGATCGAGCGCGGCAAAGGCGAATCGCCTGCGACATCTGAAACCTCAACGGCCGCTGAAGCAGAGAAAAAACATTCGGATGCTGCTCCAGTGCGCGAAGCAAACTCCCCACCAGAGGCAGCCTCGCAGCCGGAAGCGCAAGCAGATGCGTCCGAAGGTGTGCGCGCGAGCAACGATCCCCGGGAAGTTCGCCGTCGGGAACGGGAAGCGAAGCTCAAAGAAGAAGGCGTTATCCCGAAGGGCTGAGCGCGCGCCCGGTCATGCCCAGGGAGTGCTGACTCCGAACAGGTCCGGCTCGAGGTGCAGGGTCACGCCATAGGCGCCAGACACGGCGCCTCGAATCTCGGCGGCCGTTGCGAGCACCTCGGTCCCTGAGCAGCGGCCAGGATTCGTCAACACCAGCGGCTGCCTGTGCCACACCCTGACGGGTGCGTCCGGTGCAGCCCACGCGGGATCGCTGGCCGCAATGACCCGATCGATGAGTTGGGCCGCCGCCAGCTTGATGCCCATGGCGTCCGGGTAGGTTTTCAGGCCGCCGATGCGTTCAGCAAGGGCGTCAGCCTGTTCGGCGTTGACCACTGGATTCTTGAAGAAGCTGCCCACGTTCGGTGTGGTTCGCGGATCCGGAAGTTTTCTCCGGCGCACCCTGACCACGGCCTCGGCAACGTCGAGGGGTCGAGGCCTGCTGCGTCCGAGCTTCAGAAGCTCCGCAGCAACGTCTTCGTAACTCGTGTTTATCGTTGTTTCCGCCGCATCGCTCAGACGCAACGTCACCGAAAGAATCACGAAGCGACCAGGCTCGCGTTTGAAGACGCTCGAGCGGTAGCCAAAGGCGCATTCCGCCGCCGTAAACCTCTGGATACGACCGCTTGCCACTTCCATGGCTTCCAGACCGACGAAACGCTCTGCAAGCTCGATACCGTAGGCGCCGATATTCTGTACCGGCGCCGCGCCGACGCTGCCGGGTATGAGCGCCAGATTCTCCAGGCCCGCCAATCCTCGGCCAAGCGACCAGCGCACGAGACCGTGCCAGTTCTCACCGGCACCAGCGGTGACATGCACTGTCTCGCCGACTGCCTCGGCGGCGATGCCGCGAATCCGCATGAGCAACACCGTTCCGTCGAGGTGGTCGCCAAGGACGACATTGCTGCCGCCCCCGAGCAGTACCTGTGGCCCGGAAGCTTCGGCCAGCGCTGTTCGCAAATCGTCGACCTGTTCTATCCGACGCACATCTTGCGCGTCTGCGGGCACCCCAAGCGTGTTTGCACCAGCCAGTGATGTCATCGCAACCGCCGAAAGGTGAGATTGATCCGTTCCCGCCTTGCCTTCCGTGACTTCGGCAGCGCGTGCGGAATACGGCGATCAAAGAGCAGCAGCGAGCCATGCTCGAGAGTGAGTGCTTCACTGGGCGGGCGGCCCGCAGGACGATAGAGAAACCGTCGCGGTTCGCCGAGACTGAAAGAGGCGATGAACTCTCCAGCCATCGCCTCGTCGTCCTTGTGCCAGCCCATGCTGTCGCCGCCGTTCCGATAGCGATTCAGGAGCACGAAATCGAAGCGTTCCCGAAATTCGCCGGCCAGTCGTTCGCGAAGGGCGGCAACGGCCGGATGCCAGCCCTCTGCTGCGTGGTCGACGCCCGAGTATCGGTAACAGAGCCCGGCATCCCCCTGCCAGGCTACCAGTCTGGGTACCTCCCGCTGCTGGCCGAAGAGTCGGATTCGTTCCTGTTTCCAGGGAAGCACATCGCGAAGCGTCGCAAACAGCGCATCGGCGTCCCGAGGCGCCAGATAGCCAGGCAGATACCTGAGGCCATCCGCTATACTCGCGGCCTTCGCCACGCCGCCTGGCGCTGTGTCGGGCGTCGTTTTCAGATAGCTATCGATGGAGTAACACCGTGGAACTCAACAACAAAGTCGCCGTGATCACCGGCGGCGCATCCGGCCTCGGCCGGGCAACGGCCGAGATGGTAATCAACCAGGGAGGTAAAGTCGCCCTGTTCGACCTGAACGAAGAACTGGTGGGCAACACGGCAGCCGAACTCGGCGATCAGGCAGCGCCTTTCGTAGTCGACGTAACAGACGAGGAGTCCGTGCAGGCAGGTGTGGACGGAGTCATCGAACGATTCGGCAACATCCACGTCAACGTGAACTGCGCGGGTATCGGCGCGGCATCGAGAACGCTGACAAAAGATGGCGCCATGCCGCTCAAGTACTTCAACTTCGTCATTCAGGTAAACCTGCTTGGTACTTTCAATACGTTGCGCCTGTGCGCCGAGAAAATGCAGAACAACGAGCCGGGGCCGGATGACGAACGCGGCGTGATCATTAACACAGCCTCTGTTGCCGCTTTCGACGGCCAGATCGGCCAGGCTGCCTATTCGGCCAGTAAAGCGGGCGTTGCCGGCATGACCTTACCCGTTGCCCGGGACCTTTCCCGATCCGGAATCCGGGTATGCACCATCGCCCCGGGCATATTCGAAACACCGATGATGGCCGGCGCCCCGGACCGGGTGCGGGATCCACTCATCGATATGGTGCAGTTTCCGAAGCGCCTGGGTAACGCGCCTGAGTACGCGCTGCTCGCTCGTCAGATCATCGAGAATCCCTACCTCAACGGAGAGACGATTCGCCTCGACGGCGGCATCCGTATGGCCCCGAAGTAGAGGCTCGTCGCGGGCACGGTCAGCCGAGCAGTGTCCGCACCCGTGCCAGATCCGAGGGCGTGTCCACGCCCCCGGGTACCGGTGCCGAGGCCACTTCAACCTGCATGGCCAGCCCGTTCTCCAGAAGCCTGAGCTGCTCGAGGCGTTCTACACGCTCGAGGTTGCTCTGCGGCAAGGCGCAGAAACGCGCAAGCGCCCAGGCCCGATAGCCGTAAACCCCGACATGACGCCACCATCCGTGCGACAGCTGCTCGCCACGGGTAGCGGTTGCTGATCGATCGAAAGGAATTGGCGCTCGGGAAAAGTAGAGAGCCCGCCCTTCCCTGCTTCGGACGACTTTCACGATGTTCGGATCCTCGAGTTCATTCACGGTCAACAGCGGTTCACAAAGCGTTGCGCTGCCGAGCTCGGGCTCTCGCTGCAGGCAGCTGACAAGCTGGTCGAGCACGGCGACCGGAATCAAGGGTTCATCGCCCTGAACGTTGAGCACGATGGCGTCCTCCGGCCAGCCGAGTGTCGTCACTACTTCCATGACCCGATCGGAGCCGGACTCGTGATCGGAACGCGTCAGCAGCGCTCGATAGCCGGCAGCAATCACGGCGCCCTGGATGCGCTCGTCGTCAGTCGCCACGACGACGTCTTCCGCACCGGATTCAGCGACAGCTTCAGCCACCCAGACGATCATCGGTTTCCCGTGAATGTCCGCAAGCGGTTTACCCGGGAGCCGCTCCGAGCCGAAGCGGGCTGGAATGACGACCCGATAAGTCACGATTCGGCGTTGCGCTCACCGGCACGGATGCCGTGCCGGTCCAGCAGCGCCATGAGCGCTTCCACGCCGGGTCGTCCATCGGCTGTGGATATCTCTACCTCGATTTCGAGGTAGTAGAGCTGTTCCGGCAGTTCGTCCAGTTCGCGCAGCTTGGTGGCATCTTTCTCCGTGCAGACGATGGGCCAACCGTTGTCGAAGCGAAGTTCCTCGCCGCTGAAGACGTGATGATCCGGATAGGCGGAGAGCAGCGGGTTGAGACCGAGACCTTTCAGCGTCTGTATGAATCGACCGGGATTGCCGATACCGGCGACCGCGTTGACGTTGCCGAACTGTTCGATAAAGGTGGCGCAGTCCAGCGCGTCGCCGATCCCGTCGACCGGAACGAACCGCACCGGAACCACTGCCATGAGGCTCTCATCGTCAGTGACGTCGGCGTGACGTCCGCTGGCGACGACCCAGTCTACTTCAGTCAGTCTCGCGGGGGCTTCCCTGAGGGGCCCTGCAGGCAGCAGGCGGCCATTACCAAGCCCTCGATGGCCATCGACGATGGCCACTTCAACGTCTCGAGCCAGCGCGTAATGCTGCAAACCATCATCGGCGATGACGATGTCGCAGGGGGTCGCTTCCAGGAGCAGCTTTACGGCCTGAACGCGATCCCGACCGATGAACACCGGCACACCGCTGCGAGCGGCCAGCAGAGGTGGCTCATCACCAACCGCTTCAGCGCTGCTCTCTGCGAACACCTGCTGAGCGATACGGTTTTCGACACCTCCATGGCCCCGGGAGACGATGCCGGGTCGAAAGCCGAGAGTTTCGAGGGTCCTGGCGAGCCAGAGGACAAACGGCGTCTTCCCGGTACCGCCCGCACTGATGTTCCCGACCACCACTACCGGGACCGGTGCCCGCCAGGGTTCAACCTTGCCCGTGAGATAACGCATGCGACGTCGTTGCGTCACGATCCGGTAGAGCCAGCTCAGGGGTGCAAGCAGTCCGAGCCAGCGTGATCGGGCATACCAGGCATTGACCAGCGGCGAGAAGCCGCGCTCGACGACCGGGAGCGGCTCCGAGCGTCGCACACGGTTCCTGGGACCGGCGGCGGCCTTCGGCAGCTCGCTGGTACGCTGCTCGTCTTCGAACTGATCGTTGTAGAGGTCAGCATACGCGCCGCCGCTGGCGAGCAATGATTCGTGATTGCCGCTCTCGATGATCCGTCCACCGTCCATGACGAGAATCACGTCGGCTTTCTCGATGGTCGACAGTCGATGAGCAATCACCAGCGTGGTGCGACCACGCATGACTTCATCGAGGGCTGCCTGAATGTGCCGCTCGGAGGTTGCATCCAGGGCCGACGTCGCTTCATCGAGAATCAGCACCGGCGCGTCTTTCAACAACGCCCGGGCGATGGCGACCCGCTGCCGCTGCCCGCCGGACAGCAGTACACCATCGTCGCCAACCAGCGTCTCCAGGCCTTCCGGCAGTTCTTTGACGAACCCGTCGGCATGAGCCCGGCGTATCGAATCGTTCAGCGCCTCGTCAGTTGCCTCCGCAAGCCCTCCGTAGGCAACGTTGTCCTTGAGGGTGCCATTGAACAGCGTGACCTGCTGCGTCACGAGCGCAATCTGAGCCCTCAGCGACGCGAGGGCGTACTCGGTAACAGGCACACCATCGATGAGAATCTCACCGGCATCCGGCTCATAAAATCTCGGTAGCAGGCTCGCAAGGGTCGATTTGCCGCTCCCGGAGCGCCCAACGAGAGCCACGGTCTGGCCAGGCTCTATGGTGAGACTCAGATCTTTCAGGACCGGACCGGCATCCGTTGAGTAGCTGAAGCTGACGTCTCTGAATTCGATGCGACCCTCTACCCGCTCAACAAGCCGTTCACCGGTGTCCGCTTCGCGCGGCTCGTCGAGCTGGGCAAACACGTCTTCGGCGGCGGCTATGCCCCGCTGCAGCTTGGCGTTGATTTCCGTCAGTTTCTTCAGGGGCCTTGCAAGCATCCCTGCGAGGCCGAGGAAGGTCACGATCTCGCCGGTGCTCAGTTCGCCGCCGATCTCCGGCTGGAACAGAACGGCGATGAGCACGGCCATGGCGATGACGACGAGGATCTGGATCACCTGCGTACTGATGACCTTGGTCGCAACCATCTTTATGTTCTGTCGACGGTTGTAGTGGCTCGAGCGGTTGAAGCGATCCCGCTCATAGCTTTCCCCGCCGAAAATGCGCACCACGCGATACCCGGCGACAGCCTCCGAGGCCACGTGCGTCACGTCACCCATGCTGTTCTGAATGCGCCGGCTGATACGTCGGAAGCGGCGGCTCGCCCAGGCGACGATCAGCGCGACGATAGGTGCGGTTGCCATGATGATGAGCGTCAGCTTCCAGCTGATCCAGAGCATCATGCTGACAAACACGATGAGCTTACCGCCATCCTGAACGATAGTTTTCAGCGCATCGGTTGCTGCCGCCCTGAGCTGCGCCACGTTGTACGTGATCCGAGAAACGAGGTGGCCCTGGCTGCTGGCATCGAAGTAGTGGCTCGGCAGAAACAGCAGCTGTTCGAACAGCTCCGTGCGGATGTCGTGCACGACCGTAAAGGAAATTCTGGAGAAGAGAATCTCACCGACTATCTCGCCGAAGCCTCGTGCGAAGGCAGCCACCAGCATGAACGCGGGGATCATGAGCGCCGTCTCGGGCCAGGTGTCAATGAGATCGCCGAACATCTTGGCGAAGTACGCTTCGGCGCCGCTGCCCACCTGAAAGGCCAGCACAGCAAGCAGGAACATGAACCAGTGAGGTTTCACATAGCCCAGCAGTCGGCGATAGATTGCCCAGTCACCGGCTCGCAGTTCACGGGGTGCCAGCGGGGCACCCTGACGACCCAGGCGCCGGGTTTCGGAGGCGCTGCCACTCGGCTCGGGTCCGGTGTCGAGGCGAGGCGAAGCCGACGCTGAGGCGATTGCGACCTCTGCCGCCGGCCGAGCGGAGTCTTTCTCAGCTTCTCGCAGCGGGCGGCTCACTCACCTTCCGCGGGTTGCTGTGTGGTGATGCTGATTCGCGTCAATCCAACCTTGCCGGCCGCATCCATGGCGCGAACAACGCTCTGATGCGCAGCGTTGGCATCGGCCGTAATGATAAGCCGGGAACCTGGTGCCGCGGTGGTGCTCAGGACTTCCTCGAGGGCCCGAACCAGGGTACCCAACTCGCTGTTCACCAGCAGCCGATCGTTAACGGCATAGTCTCCGAGCCGATCCACGGTGACTTCGATGATGGCCTCCTCGATCTCCTGGAGTTCTCCAGCGGCTTCCGGCAGATCGATCTTCAGCTGAGTTTCCCGAATGAAGGTGGTCGAGACCATAAAGAAGATCAGCAGCAGAAAGACGACGTCGATGAGGGGCGTCAGTTCGACGCTCGCCTCGTGCCGGCCGCGACGGGAGAACTTCACAGGCGCGGCTCTTCAGCACGGTCCCCCTGGAGAATGTCGACGAGCTTGCTCGCCTCCTGCTCCATGGTGACGACGAGCTCGTCGATGCGCCGCAGGAAGAAGCGGTGGAAGATCAGCGCGGGAATGGCAACGGAGAGCCCCGCAGCGGTCGTGATGAGCGCCTGCGAGATGCCTCCGGCGAGGACGTTGGCGTTACCAGCACCTTCGAGCATGAGTGCCGTAAACACTTTGATCATGCCAACTACGGTCCCCAGCAGACCGAGCAGCGGTGAAATGGAGGCGATAATGCCAAGGGAGGTCAGATAGCGCTCCATGTCGTGGCTCACCTGACTGGCGGCCTCCTCCATGGCTTCCTTCATAACGTCCCGGCCGCGTTTCGCGTTGGCAACGCCTGCCGCCAGGATCTGGCCGAGGGGGCTGTTGGCACGGAGCTCACGCAGTTTCTGTGTATCCAGGTCTTCAGTTTTCACTGCACTCCAGATCTGCGCCAGCAGGTTCTTCGGTACGATCCGCGACCGTTGCAGAGTCCAAAGACGTTCCACGCATATCGCCGCGGCAACGATGCTGCACAACAGAATGGGCACCATGAGCCAGCCACCGGACTGCACGATCTCAAGCACAAATTTCTCCAGCCACTTTTAAAGTCCTTGTTCTGAGTGTTCTCGAGGTAACCGGCGCAAATCACCAGGAGCAGCCGCGGGCGGTAATGGGCCAGCGGGCGTTCACCAGCTCGCCTTCGTGAACCCAGTAAGCATCATGCAGGTTCACCGTCGGATCGCAGTGTGGTGTGACAAAGCGCTGCACGCTACCGAGCGTTGGCTGCTGCGTGCCCTTGCCGAAGACGAGGATGCCGTGCTCGTCGCCGCCGAAGCGAAAGCGGCTGCCCGCCAGATCGAGAGGCTCGGGCGCCACCGTATCGGAAGCAAACACCTTGTAGCCACCATCCACGGTGACCGCCTTGTCAGCAATCGGCTGACTGATAGCCGTCGTGGCCACCGTCAGAGACACCTCGAAGTCGTCGAAGAGTTCGCTCTGCTCCCCCCCGATGAGTCGATACTCCTGATCCATGAACACGTAGCTGCCCACCTGCAGATCGGTCACCACATCGACTTCGCAGTCGATATTGAAAGTCCCGGTACCGCAGCCGGTGACGATTTCACAGGGAAAACCGGCAGCTTCCAGGCTGCTGATGCGTCCTGCAACCGTTTCCCACAACGCCAGGGACTTGTCCCGGCGAGTCGAGAACCCTTCGACGTGCATGAGGTGGCCGGCATAGTGCTGCACGCCGCGAAAACGAATCGAGCTGGCAGCAGCAGCACGCTCGGCCAGTTGCAGCACATCGTCATCGGAGCGTGTGCCTGTGCGGCCCATCTCGACATCGAGATCGATCAGCACACCCAGGCGGTCATCGGCATTCAGCGCCTCGATGAGCACCTCGAGACCGGCCAGGCTGTCGACGACGATGTCCAGTTGTGCCTTCCGGCTCAGCTCGGCAACGACCTGTGCCTTGTCTGCGGTCATGATCGGTGAAGTGACGAGGATCCGGTCGACGCCGCCCTGGATCAGCGCGGCAGCCTCAGACACCTTGGCCGCACAGATCCCCACTGCGCCTGCTGCGAGTTGCCGGCGTGCAATCTCCGGGCATTTGTGCGTTTTTGCATGCGGCCGGAAGCCTTTGCCTCGCTCGGCGAGGAAAGCGGCCATTTTCTCGATATTGCGCATGAGCGCAGGCTCATCGAGAAGCAGCGCCGGCGTCGGAAGAGCCTCGAAAGGAACCGCCGCCGCCAGCGGTTCCGGCTCCGTTGGCCGCGCCATGAGCGCAGCCAGGACAGCGCTGTAGGCAGCCTGGTTCATGATCCGTATTTGAGCTCGTAGAAGAAGTTGGTCGCTTCGACGTAACCCGCCACAGAACCGCAGTCGAAGCGCCTCCCGTCAAATTTGTAAGCGATGACACACCCCTGGTTGGCCTGCTTCAGCAAGGCGTCCGTAATCTGCAACTCGCCGTTCTTTCCTGGCTCAGTGACTTCGAGCAGCTCGAAGATGTCCGGGGTGAGAATATAGCGGCCGATAATCGCGAGATTACTCGGCGCCGTCCCGGGCGGCGGCTTCTCCACCATGTCGGTCACGCGGATGAGGTTGTCCGAAAGCGACTCACCGGCAATCACACCATACTTGTGGACCTGGTCTTCCGGCACTTCCTCCACAGCGACGATGCTGCAGCGGAACTGTTTGTAGAGGCCGACCATCTGCTCCAGCACGCCGGGCCCCTGGCCGTTGTCGGCACCGAGGCAAAGGTCGTCGGCAAGAATCACCCCGAAAGGCACATCGCCCAGCACCGTACGCCCTTTCAGGATGGCGTCACCGAGGCCCCGCATATGAATCTGACGGGTGTAGGAAAACGTGCAGCGCTCGATGAGCTCACGAATCCCGGCGAGCATCTGTTCCTTGTCGGTTCCGGCGATCTGGTGTTCGAGCTCATAGCTCATGTCGAAGTGGTCTTCGATCGCTCGCTTACCCCGTCCGGTAACAAACCCGATATCTGCGAGACCTGCGCTATAGGCTTCCTCCACAGCATACTGAACCAACGGCTTATCGAGGATCGGCAGAACCTCTTTCGGCATGGCCTTGGTAGCCGGAAGAAAACGTGTCCCGTAACCGGCCACGGGAATGAGACATTTATTGATCATGGATCCTCTTTCTGGCTTGGTTCCCAGCCCTACTGCTGGCCTTCCCTGGTGATCGATACTGCAACATCGGCCCGCCCATCCAGGCTGCTGCCTGTATGGAGAGCTTTCGTCGCTACCTTATTGAATTCTGAGGAATAATGGAGCCCGCGAATCATCGCGCCAATGTCGAAGTTCGCAAATTGAACACTTTTCCGGGATGTTGAACAAGCTCGCCGGGAGCGGCCCAGCAGGCCTGATCTGGTGTCGGATGGACCTGATCTCAACAAGGCGGCGTTTTTACGGACGACCCCGCCGCAGAATGTGCAGGCGCTCCGGCTAGTGGCGCGTGCCTTGCTCTCCTGCGGGTGTTCCTGCGAGATCAGCGTCCTGCAAGTAGGCTTTCAGCTCCGCGCAGATAGCCAGCCCCAGTTCAGTCTCGGCGGCAGAGCGGCGTTTGAGTCGTCGAATACTGCGCGACAGTTGCCTGGCAGCGAGGAGATGTGGATTGGCCGGAGAACTGGCGTAACGCGCGGCGCCTGATCGGGCCCGAGTCGACAATCGCTCGTCGTTGAGTCTACGCCGAATGATCGAACCCGAGTCGTTGCCAAGGGAGGCCAGCGCCTGCGCAGCAGTAGACGCGCGGCCGGCAAACAGCGGCAACTGCTCTGCCGGAGAGTGAACGTCTCGTGGTGCGTCACACGGAGCCGAGCTATGGCTGCCTGAGCCGGGCCCGCCTGAACGCTTTCCTGACACAGGCTTTCCTGACACAGGCTTTCCTGACGCAGGCTTTTCTGACGCAGGCTTTTCTGACGCAGGCCCTGGCTGCGCCGGTATTGCCGGCGCCCGGGGGCTGGTCGGTTTTCCATCCATCATGCAGCCATGCTACCAACTACTGTATATTTATACAATAGTGCGGGTCAGGCGGCAGCACCCGCTTCGAGCGCACCGAACACGAAGTCGCCGTTCTGCAGGCTCACCTGCACGGTGCTTCCCGGCGGGAAGTCTCCGGCCAGAATCCGCTGCGCGAGTGGATTCTCGATCCGCTTCTGAATCACCCGCTTCAGTGGCCGTGCACCGTAAACCGGGTCGTAGCCTTCCTCGACGAGCGCGTCGATGGCGTTCTGTTCCAGTTCGATGGCAATCTCCTGGTCAGCGAGTCGGTGCCTGAGCACATCGAACTGAATTGTCGCAATCTGCGCGACCTGCTCCTTCGCCAGCGGATGGAAGACGACCGTGTCGTCGATCCGGTTGATGAACTCGGGCCGGAAGTGCTGCTGCACCTCGCCCATGACCGTCTGTTTGATCCGATCCAGCTGTCCGTCCTCCGTCAGTGCCTGAATGGCCTGGGAGCCGATGTTCGAGGTCATGACGAGCACCGTGTTGCGGAAATCCACCGTTCGGCCATGGCCGTCGGTGAGACGTCCGTCATCGAGCACCTGCAGGAGCACGTTGAACACGTCCGGATGGGCCTTTTCGATCTCATCCAGCAGGATCAGTGAATAGGGCCGACGTCGAACCTTCTCCGTCAGGTAGCCGCCTTCCTCATAGCCCACGTAGCCCGGCGGGGCACCGATGAGCCGTGCTACGGAGTGCTTCTCCATGAACTCCGACATGTCGATACGCAGCATGGCCTCCTCCGAATCGAAGAGCACCTCCGCGAGAGCCTTACAGAGTTCCGTCTTACCGACCCCCGTGGGGCCGAGAAACATGAAAGAACCGTTGGGTTTGTTCGGATCTGCCAGACCAGCACGGGATCGCCGCACCGCATCGGAGACGGTACTCACCGCTTCGTCCTGGCCGACGACACGCTTGTGCAGCGCATCTTCCAGGCGCAGGAGCTTCTCGCGCTCCCCCTCCAGGAGCTTGGAGATCGGGATACCCGTCCACTTGCTGACGACTTCTGCGACCTCGTCTTCGGTCACGCTGTTCCTGAGCAGCTGCCGCGGGGTCTCGTCGCCTCCCCTGCTGGCTGACTCGAGCTGCTTCTCGAGTTCCGGAATACGACCGTACTGAAGTTCGGACATACGCGTGAGGTCACCGGCCCGCCGCGCAGCCTCGAATTCACCGCGCGCCTCATCGAGCTCTTCTTTCAACTCCTGCGCACCGCGCAGGCTCGCCTTCTCCGCCTGCCAGATCTCGTCGAGGTCCGCATACTCGCGCTCGAGTTCGTCGATTGACGACTGCAGATCTTCCAGCCTTTTCTTGCTGGCATCGTCGCTTTCCTGCTTGAGCGCTTCGGCTTCCATCTTGAACTGGATGAGGCGCCGCTCCAGACGATCCATGGCCTCTGGCTTGGAATCCATTTCCATGCGGATGCGGCTCGCGGCCTCATCGATGAGATCGATGGCCTTATCCGGCAGCTGCCGGTCCGTGATGTAGCGATGGGAAAGGCGAGCTGCCGCGACGATGGCCGGGTCCGTAATGTCCACGGCATGGTGCAGCTCGTAGCGTTCCTTCAGACCGCGCAGAATGGCGATGGAATCTTCGAGGCTCGGTTCGTCCACCTGCACTTTCTGGAAACGACGCTCGAGGGCCGCATCTTTCTCTATGTACTGCCGGTATTCGTCGAGGGTGGTCGCGCCAACACAGTGCAGCTCACCGCGCGCGAGGGCCGGTTTCAGCATGTTACCGGCGTCCATGGCACCTTCTGCCTTCCCGGCACCGACCATCGTGTGCAGCTCGTCGATGAACAGGATGACGTTGCCTTCCTGCTTCGACAGCTCGTTGAGCACTGCCTTCAAACGCTCCTCGAACTCGCCGCGAAATTTGGCACCGGCGATCAGGGCACCCATATCCAGGGCAAGAATTCGTTTGTTCTTCAGGCCCTCGGGCACCTCACCATTGAGAATCCGCTGAGCGAGGCCCTCGACGATGGCTGTTTTACCCACCCCCGGCTCACCGATAAGCACCGGATTATTCTTCGTGCGCCGCTGCAGAACCTGGACGGTCCGCCGAATTTCATCGTCACGACCGATCACCGGGTCGAGCTTGCCCTGCTCGGCCCGTTCCGTGAGGTCTACGGTGTATTTCTCCAGGGCCTCCCTGGCTTCTTCGGCGTTGGGATCGTTGATGGTTTCCCCATCTCGCGACATATCGATGGCCTCCTTGAGGGATTCACGGGTAACACCACTGGCTGCCAGCAGACCGCCAACGCGGCCATCTTCGAAGAGTGCGAGCAGCACCTGCTCCGAGGACAGAAAGCTGTCGCCGGATTTCTGAGCGTGGCGATCCGCAAGATTGAACACGCGGACGAAGTCGGCCGACGGTGAGATTTCACCGGTCGGCGTCGCCAGCGTGGCAAGGCTTTCAAGGGCGTCTTCCACGGCGCCTCGGAGGCTCGCCGTGTCGGCCCCGGCGCGACCGAGCAGACTGGCTGCCGTGCCTGGCTTCTGCTCGAGCAGCACGGTAAACAGGTGCAACGGTTCCAGGGACGTGTGGTCTCGCCCGATGGCCAGTGACTGCGCATCGGCCAGGGCTTCCTGCAAGCGGCTGGTCATCTTGTCCGGTCGCATGTCGCTCTCTCGTGTTGTTGACTGTTGCTACAATGTGGCCAAATCTCGAGAATTCAATGCAAAACGAGCCTCTACGGCCGGAACTCAACCGAAACTGAAGCGGCTATACCTAAGGAATTCTACTTAGGCAGCCACCCTGACCGTGGTTCTCAGCGCCCCCCGGATGTCCGAAATCGAGCGACGACAACACCCCCGTATCCAACTGCCACTGCTGGTGGAGCTGCAGCACCCATCGCTCGGGCGCAAAACCTGCGTGGCCCGGGACGTTTCCGAAGGCGGCGTGTTCGTCTATCTCGAAGAGAGCGGCCTCAAGCCCGGCGCGTCGCTGCGTCTGACCCTCAAAAACGTCACAACCCTGGACACCCAGCCCACTCCGACCGTGGAAATGGAGGTTCGGCGTCTGGACGACGAAGGCATTGGCCTGGCATTCAAAAACAGGACGAGCCGCCACCTCTGGGAAAGCGTCGAACGCATGCGCGCGGAGCTGGCCATCGGCCGCGACTACTTTCAGCTCCACGTGGCAGCGCTCGTCCTGAGAGATCCCGGGCGTCTGCTCATCGTTCAGCAGAACGGCCGCTGGACCTTTCCCGGCCTTTACCTGGTGGTGGGTGACGACTGGCGCGAAGCGCTGCGGAACATGCTCGAGGAGCGCTTCGGCATCATCGCCGATTCAGCAGCGATGACGCTGTTCACCCTGGAAACCGAATCGTCCGACAAGATTCCCGAGGCGGCAGTAGCAAAGACCTTTGTGATCATGCAGGCTGACGCCACCGAGTATCACTTTGAACCCGGCGACCGCTACAAAGACGACCGCTGGCTGCAGAACCCCCGTATGATCGATGAACTCACCTTCGCCGATGACCTCACCCGTCGGCAGGCCCTCGCTGCGTTCCGCTGGCTCGGCGAGCAGGACGGTTAAATGGTCGCTGCCCGCTTCGACGATCAGGCCTTCGCCGCCTACATCGTGCTCCGCCCGAATCAGTCCTGGACCTGGCGCGCCAATACCTACTTCATCGGCACGCTGATGGTGATCTCACTCATTGTCGCCATTGCCTTCACGGCTCAGGGATTCTGGATGATTCTGCCCTTCACGGTTCTGGAGCTGTCGGTCCTGACCGGCTGCCTCTATTACTGTGTGCGTCGTACTCACACCACCGAGGTGCTGCACCTGAACCGGCAAGAACTCGTCTTCGAGCGGGGCATCAACAAGCCGACGCAGCGTCATGCTTTCGACCGCTACTTCACCCGCTTCTTCGTCAAGCCGCCGAAACACCCCTGGTACCGGAAGACCATCGAGTTGAAGTGCCGGGACCAGGCCATGGAGGTGGGTCAGTTTCTCAGTGACGACGAAAAAGACCGCCTGGTGCGCGAGCTCCGGCAGATCATTCACCGGTTGGACAGCGCCCCGCCGGAAGTCGTGGAGGCCGCGCCGCGCCAATAGGCGGGCCGTTCACTCCGCCAGGCAGCAAGTTTCCGCGGCCGCCAGCTTTCCCAACGCAAGGCACCTTCACGGCCCGTCACCCTGACCACGCGCGGCGCGTAGCGCGCCAGCACGTCCTCGTGGGGATGACCGTAGCGGCTGCGGCGGGCCGCGGTCGCAATGACGAAGGCTGGATCCGCCCGGCGGATGAAACCCCGCGACGAAGAAGTGGCACTGCCATGATGCGGCGCCAGCAGGAGGTCGACCGGCTCGAGCAGCAGGCGGCTTTCCACGCGCCGGGTAATGTCGCCGGGCAGGAGCGCGCTGGCATTGGCCGTTTCGATCCGGAGCACACAGGATCGATCGTTGTCAGAGCCTGCTGCCTGCCGGGTGCCCGGCGGGTGCAGGAATTCGAAGCTTACCCCGTCCCAGCGCCAGCCTCGCCCGGCGACGCAACGCGACCGGCGGACCGGGAGGCTACCGGCACCAGCGCGCTGCGGAAAAGACGACCAGACAACCTTCGGCACGAGCCGCTGCTCCACAATCGCTGCGCCACCCGTGTGATCCAGGTCGTCATGGCTGAGCACCAGTGCATCGAGGGCACGGCCTCCGGTCTGCTGAAAAGCGGGCACCACAACGGCTTCGCCGAGATTGAAGCCTGAGGGGAAGGCTGCCCCGGCGTCGTAGATCATACGATGCTGACGGGTGTCGATGAGCACCGCGGTACCCTGGCCCACATCGAGGACGGTCAGCCGCAGCTCCCCTGCCCCCGGCGGCGACCAGCCGTCGGGTAACAGAAGCACCCACCAGAACGCGACGAGGGCCAGGCTCCAGCGCCGGCAAGGTGCCAGGCAGAACGCGAGCAGAGTCAAGGCGATCAAGGCAGGCTCCGCCAGGCCACCCAGCCCCACCACCCGGGGTGCGGTCTCGGCACCGGCCGCAGCGGCATCCATGACGAGAGTCAGGCACAGATCAGCGGCCTCCAGGAGTGCCGCGCCAGCAGTCTCCCACCAGAGACCCAGTGTCCCCGCTGCGAGAATCAGCGGCAACGCGATGAGCGTAACAAGGGGCACTACCAGCAGATTCACCAGAACCCCCGACCCTGGAAGCACACCCTGCGTGAGGGCGAGCACCGGACCCAGGGCCAGGAAAAGCACGATTTGCACCCGGAGGAGATCCAGACCGTAACGCCCGAAGCGATAGAGCGGCCCGCAACCGGCGCGCCGCTGGAGAGGGGCAAAGGCACTCAGCAGCGCAAGTACTGCGAGGAAGGAATACCAGAACCCCACCTGATGCACGACGAGCGGTTGCGCCACGAGCATGGCGGCCATGATCGTGAGAACCACGCGATGGGGAGGCACCCACCGTGCGCTGGTAAAGATCAACAGCAGTACGCTGGCCGTCGCCCAGGCCCGCAAGGCCGGCACACCGGCGCCAGACAGCCAGACATAGGCGCCGCTGCCGACCACTCCGAAAGCACCGGCCAGACGTCGCGTGCCGATACCCGGCCAGAGCAACGCAAAGGGCCTGAGCACCCCGCCACTCAGAAAACAGAGGACCGCAGCAACGATCCCCACATGCAGTCCGGAGACCACCAGCAGATGCACGGTGCCGCTATCACGAAGCTGCCGCCAGTCCTCGCGGGTGAGCAGGCTGTCGTCGCCGAGCATCAGCGCCAGAACAACGGCTTCCTGGCGCAGCTCGAGCTCAGCGAGCCATTGCCGCAGCCTGGTCTTGAGAGTTGTGCCAGGAGAGACCGCCCCTGCGAGGCGTTCACCGCCCGTGATGTAGCCGGTGCCACCGAGCCCTGCCCCGAGCAACCAGCGTTCATAGTCAAAGCCTCCGGGATTGCTGAAGCTCCAGGGGGGTCGCAGACGCCCCTCCAGGACCCAGCGCTCCCCCGGAGACAACACCGGCGCGTCATACCAGGAGAGTCGTACGCGGTGACGGTTGAGCCCGGCACAGTCCGTTGCTGCTCGGATGCGGACATCGGCCAGGAAACGGGTGACGCTGCGCGATCTGCCGGCAGATTTCTCGCTGCCGACGGTGCTCAACGTTTCCCGGGTGATGGGACCCTGCAGCACCGCTTCGAAGGTCCGGGCCGCCTCATCGGCACAAAGCGGCACCCTCGCATCCAGGGCCGCCTCCATCGTCCGGGAACCGCAGCTGAGGCCCATGCAGAGCCAGCCGAGCCACAGCAGGACCGTGCTCGGACGTCCATTCAGCCAGCTTCCGAGGAGCAGAGCGACCACCGACAGGGAGCCGACGTTCCAGGCGGGAGGCAGCTGCGGCCAGGGAAGCCCAAGCAGCGCGACACCGGCACCCAGCGGCAGCAGTAACCGGATCGGCGCTCCGTCGGACCAACCCCGAGACAGGGTGGAAAAGCGGCAGGGTTCATGGGCCCGGGGAGACAAGGCGTGCATAATCCGCGCATGTCGCGAAAGCTCCTGCAACGGTATCTTCCCGAGCCAGGCGAGGTCAGTGAGAACCCCGCCCTGAGGCCCGTGGGTAAATGGCTGAAGAACCCGGAAATCTGGCATCTGAACAGACGTGCCATTGCCGGAGCCACCTTCATCGGCCTGTTCTGCGCCTTTGTTCCGCTACCTTTTCAGATGCTCATCGCCGCCGCTCTGGCAATCGTCACGCGATGTAACCTGCCGCTGTCCGTGGCGCTGGTCTGGATCAGCAATCCAATCACCATCCCACCAATGTTCTACTTCACCTACCGCCTGGGGGCCTGGTTGCTGAACATGGACGTGTCGGTCGAAGGCATCGAATTGAGCGGGTCCTGGCTGGTCGACAATCTCGACGACATCGGCTACCCGCTGATCTTCGGGTCCCTGCTCTGTGGCTGGGTTGCGGGCGTGACGGGCTTTGTACTGGTGCGCGTTGCCTGGCGCTTTCATGTGATCAGTCGCTGGCGCGAAAGGAAAGCCCGGCGGCGGCAGGCCAGGGCCGGTGTCTCAGAGATGCAGACCGTCGATGGGGTTGAGATCCGCGGCTCGTCTGGCCGGCATCCAGGCTGACAGAAGACACAACCCACCGGCCAGCACCCCGATAAGCAACAGGTCGAAAGCTTCCACCTGCACCGGCACCTCGGCGAAGTAAGTACCGTCCAGGAGCCCAAAGCCGAACCAGTCCTTCATCCAGCCGACGATCGCATTGATTTCGAAAGCGACCAGCACGCC
Organism: Pseudomonadales bacterium; assembly: GCA_965230005.1. Lineage (GTDB taxonomy): Bacteria > Pseudomonadota > Gammaproteobacteria > Pseudomonadales > Azotimanducaceae > SZUA-309. The sequence goes on along the minus strand of OZ245934.1, from coordinate 753,799 downwards.
CAGGAACAGCCCCCCGAAAATGCCCAGTAGCGAAATCAGCACCCCCTGCAGGAGAAAGGCGCGATGTATCGTCGCACCCCTGGCGCCCATAGTGCGCAATATGGCGATGTCCGCACGCTTGTCAGTCACCACCATCATCTGCCCCGAGACGATGTTGAACGCGGCCACGGCCACGACCATGAGCAGAATCAGAAACATGAGAACCTTCTCCTGGCGCACCGCCTGAAACAGTTCCCCATAACTCTCGGACCAGCTCTCGATGGACAGATCTGGATACTGCGTTCTGAGCGCTTCACTCAGCGGTGGCGCCAGCAGCGGATCCGTCAGGGTGAGTCGCACCCCGGTGCTGCCAACGGCTGTCAGGTCTTCGATGGGGAAATCCTCAATCGCCATCACCACCAGTGCGTAGTCGAGCTCGGCACCGAGTTCGAAGGTGCCGACGAGCCGATAGGGTTGAATCACCGGTTTGAGTCCGGACGAGGTCGGTTCGGAAACGATCAGCGCTACGGTATCACCGGGAAGTAAGCCAAGGCGCGAGGCCAGCGGCGCGCCCAGCACGATCTCCCTGCCGGCACCGGCGAGGTTGGCGAGGTCCCCGTAACGCATCGCTCCGGCCACGCTTTCCAGCGCGGCACTATCCGCGGGATCGATGCCGTAAACGGAAACGGGATTGACGGCACCGCCGCGGGTCAGCATGCCGGCGCCGAGAAAGAATTCGTAGCCGTTGACCACTCCATCACTCTCGAGAACCTGCAGTACGCGCTCGTCTTCCATGGAGGTAGCGAGCAGCATGTGTGGCACGGTACCGAGGATTCGAGTTTTGAGTTCCCGATCGAATCCATTCATCACGGAAAGTACGACCGTCAGAACCAGTACACCCAGCATGAGCCCTGCCATGGAAACCCAGGTGATGAACGCGGCGAAGTGCTTGCGTCTCGTTTTCAGATAGCGCAGCGCGAGGGACCAGGCGACGGCATTGCTCACTGGATTACGCCGTCTTCCAGCCGAAGCACCCGGTCGACCCCTTCGAGCATGGCCTGATCATGGGTCACGATCACCAGACTGATACGACGCTCCCGGGACAGCTCGACCATGAGCGCAAAGGTCTGTTCGGCGTTCTCTCGATCCAGGTTGCCTGTCGGTTCGTCGGCGAGTACCACCGCAGGCGTCGTGACCAGCGCGCGGGCAACGGCCACACGCTGTCGCTCCCCGCCGGAAAGTTCCGCGGGTCTGTGAGAGAGACGTTCCGCGAGGCCTACCCGGGCCAGAAGCTCGGCAGCGGCCTGCTCCGATTCTGACGATCGGGACCCGCCCAGGCGCAGCGGCATGGCAACGTTCTCCAGCGCGGAAAACTCCGGCAGGAGGTGATGAAACTGGTAGACAAAGCCCATATGGGCGTTGCGGATCGCCGCCCGCTCCGCGGGATCTGCAGCGGTCAGATCTCGACCTGCGACGATCACGGAGCCCGCATCCGGCTCGTCGAGACCGGCCAGCAGATGCAGCAGCGTGCTCTTCCCTGCGCCGGAACGACCCATGATGGCCACGCGCTCTCCGGCTCCGACCGCAAAGTCGACGCCGCGCAGAACGGTCACCGGATTGGCCCCCTGCTGGTAACTCTTCACGAGGGACCGGGCGACGAGCACCTCGGCTTCGGGATTCGCCGCTTCGGAGCCAGCCGCGTCACTCATGCGCCAGCACTTCCGAAGGCCGCAGCCGCGCTGCGCGCCAGGCCGGATAAAAAGTGCTGGCCATGGCCAGTAACAGCGCGGTCAACGCAATCCCCCAGAGATCCGTGAAGCGGATCTCCACGGGCAGATAGCTGACGAAGTACTGACTCATGAGGTCGAGACTGAAGGTGTCCGTCACCCAGGCGTAGAAACCGGGAAGACTTACCGCGATCAACACGCCCCCGAGCAGGCCACCGAGAATCCCGATGAGACCCAGCGTCGTACCCAGCAGCAGGAAAGCCCAGACCACCGTCCCACTGTCGCTGCCCAGTGTTCGCAGGATTGCAACATCGCTGCGCCGCTGATCGACGACCATGACCAGCGTTGACACGAGATTGAACGCCGCCACCGCGATGAGAAAGGAAAGCAGCACAAACATGGTCGTTTTCTGAACTCCGATCGCGTGATAGAGATTGCCGTGGGTGCGCATCCAGCTGCGCGGGAACACGCGATCCGGTCCCAGGGCCATGGCCGCCGCGGCAGCAATCGTGTCGGCGGCAAAAAGATCCTCCGCCCGAAGCTGGTAACCCTGAATACGATTACCCAGACGCATCAGCCGCCGGGCATCTGCTCCGTGGACATAGGCCGCGCGCGCGTCGATCTCTGACTGAGAGCGCACGATACCGCGGACCGTAAAGCGCTTCTGTCGGGGAAAGAGACCGGCGGGCGTTACCGTGGCGCTGGGGAGCACGAGGCTCACGCGATCGCCGACATCAACGTCGAGCGCCCTGGCAACGCCTGCACCGAGGAGCACTTCGAAGGACCCCGCCTCGAGTCCCGCTTCGCCGGCCACGAGATACTTCGCATAATCGGAGACGGTGCCGTAGTCCGCATCGATGCCGGTGATCAACACCCCCGTGACCCGGTCCTCCACGGCAGCAAGACCTGCCTGTTGAACAAGCGGCGCCACACCCGCCACACCGGGCAGCGCTTCCAGGGACGCCTGTTCCTTGTCGTCTATCGGCAACGGCTCCCGGGCGTAGAGCGTCAGGTGCGGCAGCATGCCGAACACCCTGTTCTCGAGTTCCCGTTCCATGCCGTTGATCACGCTCACCACCACCACGAGCACGGCAACGCTGAGTGCCAGGCCGGCAACGGCAATTACGCTGATGAAGGAAATGGCGCTCCGTCTCGACAACGCATAGCGCCAGCCGAGATCGAGGGAAACAGCGCGGGTCACGGTCAGGCGACAGCCGGCTTAGGGCTGGTCGTCAGCTCGGTAGAACAATTGCCGGGCACTAGCGGGCAGCCGGGACGCTCTGCTGCTCTCGCAGGCATCCGGGTCGCCGCCGCAGATCTCGCAGGACACATCCATCCCAAGCGCTTTCATACCACCGCAGCTGCCGCTGATGGGTTTGCGCCCGAACAGAACGCCGACGGCCATGGCGCCGACAAGCAGGAGCATAAAAAAGAAGGCCAGCAGGGCCGTGGTCATCGGGGGGGTTCCAGGTAATTCTGCATAGCGGAAGTATAGCGTTCTTCGAAGGTCAACGCGCCCGCCTCCGCTGCAGGTTCCCGGCGAACGACGAAGAGTGCCGCCAGGCCTTCCGCCTCTGCCAGGGCGAGCCCCTCCTCCAGCCCGAGCACGTTCAGCGCCGTCGCCAGACCATCGGCCCACATGGCAGACGCGTGGACGACGGTAACCGAGGCCAGGTCGTGGGTTACCGGCCTCCCGGTGCGCGGATCGATGGTATGCGAGACCCGCCCCGACTCGTATTCGATGAAGTTTCGATAGTCACCGGAGGTTGCCACGGCGTGTCCATCGATGCTGAGCACCCGCTGCACGGTCCCCGCCGATGCCGGATCCGGGACCTCGACGCCGACGCGCCAGGGACGACCACCGGGTCCGAGGCCCTGGCCAAAAACTTCTCCGCCAATGTCCACGAGCAGATCGGCACAGCCGAGCGCCACCAGGCCGGCGGCCACGCGATCGACGCCGTGGCCCTTGGCGATCGCGGAGAGATCAACGGTGAGCGACCGGTCCTTCCGCAGCGCGGCCGGTGCCGCCTGGGTTTCGAGCGCCTCCCAGCCGGTCTGCGCGAGCGCCTGCGTGATGGCTTCGTCAGTGGGTGCCGCAGCCGGAGTACCCGCGGGACCGAAGCCCCAGAGGTTCACCAGAGGTGCGACAGTCACGTCAAAGGCGCCGTGGCTCAACTCGGCGAGCGCTGCTGCCGCAGTAACTACCTCGACGAGCGCGTCCGACACGGGAAACCAGACCTCAGCTTCTGCCGCGTTGAACCGCGACAGCTCCGAAGCCGGATCGTAGGTAGACATCTCGGTGTTTACCGCAAAAAGCACGGCCTCGACGGCCCGGTTCAGCGGCTCGACACCCTGGCCAGGACAGAATGCGGTCACCTGATAGTAGGTGCCCATGGTCGGCCCATCGAAGCGGACGTAGGCCCGGTCCGTGCCGCAGCCCGCAATACACAGAAGCATACCGACCAGCGCCAGGGTCGCGCAGCGTGCTCGCGGCCGAATGCGGACAGCACGGGGACTGTCTCCCGATCCCGTTGTGGCTGACGTCAGTCCGACTACTGTCTCCATGAGCTCCGCCTGTTCTTCACCCGCGGCACTGGCACGCCGCCCGAATCGTCGCGCAGAATACCTGCAATGACGTCACTTCTCCTGCTCCGACACGGTCAGATCCGAGCCAATCGCGAGGGCCGCTGGCACGGCTCGACCAACAGCCCGCTCACCTGGCGGGGTCGGCGCCAGGCCAGGCGAACGGCCCGCCACGTTGCTTCGAACCATCAACCGCTGACGGCCATCTATACCAGCCCCCTGGATCGGTGTCGGCGAACGGCCGAAGCCGTGGCTGAGCTCACCGGCCATGAACCCATCGTGCTCGATGGTCTCCGGGAGTACGCCATCGGCGATTGGGAAAACATGCGGTTCAGAGATCTTGCGGAAGCCCACGACTTTGTTGCCCGCGCCAGCAGCGATCCCACCTTCGAACCTCCGGGTGGGGAATCGCTGGCGGCCGTTGCCGAGCGCCTGAAGGCCGCGATCGGTACCATCGCGGCGGAACACGACCAGGGAGACCGCGTCCTCGTGGTCGGTCATGGCGCCGCGCTGGCAGTCGCCTTCGGCGTCCTGCTCCATGAAGATCCGGCGCGCTGGGTGGACTACCACTTTTCGAACTGCAGCCTCACCGAGCTGGTGCTTTCTCCAGCGCCCTACGTTAACTTCTTCAATTCAACGCAGCATCTGTAGGCCGGCATCGCAAGCGCCGGTTTCCGTTTTTTTGAGGGAGAGAGCCATGACCGAGTACTGCCTGGTCGACAAACAGAACCATGTGATGACGGTGACCCTGAATCGTCCCGACCGCCTGAATGCCCTGCACCCACCAGCCAATGCGGAACTCGGTGAGGTCTTCGACGAGTTTGCCGCGGATGACGACCTCTGGGTGGCAGTCATCACCGGCTCCGGCCGGGGCTTCAGTGCCGGCAACGACCTTCGCTATCAGGCCGAAGGTGGCGAGCGGGTGCCGATGCCCCGCGGCTTCGCCGGTTTGACGTCACGCTTTGACCTGACGAAACCGGTGATCGCCGCCGTGAACGGCGTCGCCATGGGAGGCGGCTTTGAAATCGCCCTGGCCTGCGATCTGATCATCGCCTCGGAGAAAGCCGTGTTCGCACTGCCGGAGCCCAAAGTCGGTCTTGCCGCCCTGGCCGGTGGCCTCAACCGCCTGCCGCGACAGATCGGATCGAAACGGGCCCTGGGTATGATTCTCACGGGCCGCCACGTGACTGCCGCGGAAGGCAAGGACCTCGGTTTCGTGAATGACGTGGTGCCGCACGAAGAACTCATGAGTGCAACGCAGGGCTGGGTGGATCAGATTCTCGCCTGCGCGCCGCTCTCCATCCGTGCAAGCAAGGACGTGGTGTATCAATCGCTGTCCATGGGTTCCCTCGAGGAGTCCATGACCCGCAAGTACGATTCCGTGAAGGCCATGACCACCAGTGAAGACTTCATCGAAGGCCCGAAAGCCTTCGCGGAGAAACGCCCTCCGAACTGGCAGGGCCGTTAATCGGTCAGGCCCGTCAGCGACGACTCAGCGGTCCCGCTGAGCCATTGCGAGGCCGACGGCATCGGCCACCACGGCAACAGCAAGACAGACATCATTCAGGGTGTCGTCTTCGCCACGCAGGGTCATCTCGGCGATGATCTCGCCCCGGGGAATGACCACGTGGAGCAGATCTGGCGTGGTCTCGAACTGTTCGGGATAGGTGCGGGTCACCGGGCTGTTCATGGCGCCCTCTCCTGATTGATTGTCACTCAGAGAGGATGTCATCAGGTTTCGTGCCAATTCGAAAAGATTCTATAAAAACGTCATATATTATTGTTTTATATAATTTTTTATGATGAATGATGCGATCGGGCGTCTGAACCGCCAGCTGCCGAAGATGCGTCCAAAGTGCCGCCCAGGGGGAGCTCTGGCCTGGCGCAGCATTCACCGCTATAACTGAGGTCCTGCTCGAACATCGATGCAGAGGCAGCGAAGGTAAACACAGCAAAGAAGGGAGACCCTGCATGGCACTGAAAGTCGGCTACAAGGCTCTGCTGGAAGCAGCGGAAGCTGAAATCGAAACCCTCACCCCGGAGGCGGCGGCCGAGCTGCTGGACGACGATGGGGTGCAGTTCGTCGACATTCGTGACATCCGCGAGCTGACCCGCGAGGGGAAGGTGCCCGGCGCTTTCCACGCAACGCGGGGCATGCTCGAGTTCTGGATCGACCCCGACAGCCCCTACTACAAAGAGCTGTTCGGCTCGGGCAAACGTTTCGTCTTCTACTGCCAGAGCGGCTGGCGCTCGGCGCTGGCAACACAAACGGTGCAACGCATGGGTCTACCCAACGTGAGCCACATTGGCGGCGGCTTCCGGGCCTGGGTTGATGCCGGCCACCCGGTCGAAACCGTAGAAAAGAAGGGCTGAGACCCGACGCCTAGAAGTTGGCGGTGAGCCGGAACTGGGCGCCCCAGTTCGGCGCATCTGCCGTGACTCCAATCGGCACGCCAAACTTCAGATCGACCGCATCTCCGGCGGCGATGTAGAGTTCCGGCACCACGGACAAAGCGGTCCGGTTCTCACCCAGCGCCGCGGTGACTTCCACTGCAGGCGTCAAGGCGCCCCGCTGCGCCAGCAGCCAGGCCCCGTTGATGGTGCCCCAGAAGAATCGGTCATCGATGAGATCACCTGGATTCAGATCGTCGCTCTCTTCATAGAATCTGAGTTCCGTATCCAGCATGAGCACGCCACCGCCGGCCAGGATCCGGTCATAGCGGATGCCCAGATGCAGGCTTCGGCCCTGATGGTTGTAGCGGTCGGGCGTATCGGTTTCGAGATTGGCGGTGCGCACACCGGCGCCAACCATGTAGGCGAGCCGGTTCGAGCCGCCGCCACTGCCGACCAACTGGTGCTCGAAAGCCAGCGTCGCAAAGCGGAACGTGCCACCCCAGCCTTCAATGTCGATGTCGTTGCCACCATCCACCAGCACGCCCTCTGCCTCGGTCCGGACCGGCAGCAGGAAGCGCAGCTGCATGGAAGGGTTTAGCGGCAGCGTAAAGTCCAGGCCGGCGGTCCAACCCTCGAGATCCACGGCTTCCTGAAGATCCAGTCCGTCGAAGACCTCTACGTAGGCGTCCATGTTGAAGCGCCGGGTCGTCGTGGCCGGACGTGCGTAAAGGGGTCGCTGCACCTCACTGGCTCGGATTTCTCCCGGGTCCGCAAGGGCCAGGGAGGCACCTCCCAGGCCGGCCAGAAGCGCCACCCCGATGGCGAGCGCGTGGTTGAAGAAGAGGCCGTCATTCCGCAGAGAAAACATGTTGATCAGAGTCCAGTCCGGGGCGGGCGGGATTGTTCCAGCGCCTCGCAGCCAGTGCAAGTCAGGGTGGGTCGGACGATCAGGCGGGTCCCTCTGCCTTGGTTCCGCGACGACCAGCCAGGCAGTCGCGGATGTATTGGTCAACGCCGCGATCGGCGGATCGGCGGGCCAGCACCTTGAGGATACGTCGCCGTTCGGGGAGCGCTTCTGTGCAGAAGTAGCTGTCCCAGAACCACTGCCGGTCCCGCTGGCTCAGATCGTCCGTGTGTCGATCCAGGGCGCTGAGGTCCGCAATAGCAGCGCGCACCCAGCGTCGCGTGGGGGTAGCTTTTTCGAGGTCGATGAAGGCATATCGGAACGGGCGCTCCTCGTCACCTTTGCCGAGTGCTTCCTGCACGAGGATGTGATGTCCGTAGAGACAGTTGTGCCTGATACCCAGGTTGTGAATGCGACGGACATCCTGCGCGAGGCATTCAATGAGTTGACGCCGCTGATCACTGAGGGCGAGGAGCCGCTGCAGCATTTCCGGGAGCGGCGTCCAATCGTCCAGGGCCACGGACACGAGCAGCCCCCGCTCGCCATCGACACCCAGACAAACCGGTTCGGCAACACCGATCTCCGCGGCCTTCAGTTCACGGACCGCATCCCACTCCCGGGCGACCGTCGGCCGGCGTTCAAAGGGCGGGTGCGACTGCCGGTAGCCATGACCCTGCTGCCGTTTCAGGTAGAAGGCACCGCCATCATCGAGGACGAAGCGCACGACGGCGCTCCACCCACCCCGACGCATGTTGCCGGGCTCCACTTCCTCAGCCTCGAGCGACCATAACGCCTCGAGCGTGTCGAGGCCTGCTGCTTTGAATCGCGCCTGCCAGGCTGGTGAGGAAAACTCGAGCGATGCGCCCGGTTGCGTCATCGCGCAACCTCACAGACGTAGTAGCGCCACTGCGAATAACCGGGAATGAGATCGCGGTGATCGATGACCTTGAGGCCACTCGCGGCGAAGTCGGCCGCGAGCGCACGCTGTGGCACGACGAAGCGGTTCTGGTAGCCGCGCCGACCGCGTCGTGCCTCGAGACGCTGCCGGCGCCAGGCCTTGTAATTGCCGTCAGTCCAGAGAGAAACGACGAGGTAGCGCCGGGCGATTCTGGCCAGTTCGGCCATGGCGCGTCGCCGCGTTTCGCGTTCGCCGAAGTGGTGCAGGAGTCGCATGGAAACAACACAGTCAAAGGCCTCGTCACAGAACGGCAAGGCCAGTACGCTGCCAGCGGCAAGGCGGAATTTCTCCCCGGAGGCGTCCTGATGGCGCTGCCGCGCATAGGCGAGCATCCCATGGCTCACGTCCAGGGCGTAATGCTGTCGCGGTGTTGCAGCAGTAATCACCGGCCAGAAACGACCGGGGCCGCAGCCAATGTCGGCAATGCTGTCGAGCTCGCCGAGATCTGCCAGGCACTGGCGCAGCAGCTGCTGTTCACGCCGGTCATTCAGGCGGCGGAACACGCTGGCGCCGTGTTTATCTGCGTACTCAGCCGGAAAGGCCGTTTCGTGGTACTTGCTGGAGAACTCCAAGAGAATCAACCTGGTTGAAGATCGCGCGATGCTAGCGCAAGGAGATCAGCCACGGCCATAGGGGGAGAAGAGCTGATAGAAGTGCTCCCGGGCGTCGGACGCGATCAGTTGACCATGGGCCATGCTGATCTGGGAGAAGGGTTTGCCCAGGGCCCAGCGGTAGAACCCTCCGAGTTCTGCACGGTCCTTGAGCAACAGAAGCCGCTGCAGCCGGGACAGCGCCGGACGCTGTCCGATCCCGTTCAGACGATGGATCAGCCGACTCGCGGGGCTGAGCTGTTGCGGGTTTACCTGCAGGTTGAAAAGCAGATCACCCACGGCAAGGAGTTCGCTCGCGTCGTGATAGAGCACCAGCTCATCGAGTCCGTCCCTCAGCCGAACCGCCCTCACCTCGAGACCGGGTGCCACACTCGCGACCGCTCTGACGGTACTCGATCGATCGCCGAACCGCGCCCGCAGGCCGGCGTCCCAGGTCGGGAACAGAAGTTCCGCCTGCGGGTAGCTGCCTGCAACAGTGCCAACGAAGAGCGTATGGAAGCGGTTCGGGACAATGAGTCTTCGAACCGTGCCGAGGCCATCGAGCGCTTCGGTGGTACCTGGATCCAGTCCGAGCGGTGAATAGAGTGTGAGGTTCCCGGCCGGGTCTCTCAGGACCACCATGCGCAGGGGCAAAGGCTGCCGGCCACGAGCACCGTAGAGCAGATTTCGATCTGCCACCCAGGCATCTTCGCCGATCCGCGTCAGGCGTGCGCCGTCCGCCGCCGCCAGCTGTGGCTGTTGGGTCGCCAGCATCCGGCTCGCCAGTCGGAACAGCATCTCAGACCAGTTGGGCGATGCTATCGAGCTGGCGTTCGTACTCAGCGATGGTGTCGTAGCGCAGCGCGCAGACCAGTCGCTCGACGCCGAGATCGCGGTACGCCTGCACCCGGGAGCGGGCCTCGTCGGGACGCTCGAGAGGCAGTCCACCGAGCACCGTTACGGGACCGGCAGCTTTACCGGCTTCTGCCGCGAGCGTGCGAAAACGTTCGAGATCGCCCTCGAGCTGTTCCGGCTTTCCGACCATCGGCAGCCAGCCCGCATCATGGCGCAAAGCCCGCTCGAGGGCATGTGGTGCGCGCCCACCCACATAGATCGGCGGTGTCGGTGGATTGGGCCGGAAGAGAAATGCCTGGCCATGCGCCTCAACGACGTCGTCGGGACTGGTAAAACAGCGGTTCAGGAACTCGAGGATGGCATCGGAGTCCCGTCCGCGCTGATGCCGGTCGATGGCAAGGGCGCGGAATTCGGGGTCCATCCAGCCAATACCCACGCCGAGGAGCAGACGCTCTTCCGAGAGCTCCTGCAGCGTTGCAACCTGCTTGGCCGTTGGCAGCGCCGGACGGTAAGGGAGGATGAGCACGCCGGTCCCGAGTTTGATCCGTGCCGTCGCGCCTGCCAGCACGCCCAGTGTGACCAGCGGATCCAGATAGCGGCCGTTGCTGCCCTCCGCATCGTCCGGAGGAATAGCGATGTGATCGGTGATCCAGAGCGACTCGAAACCGCGGTTCTCCGCCGCGCGGGCACCGGCAAGCAGTAGCTCAGGCGACGACTGGTCGCCCATGTTCCGAAGCGTCACACCCAGATGCATCAGAAACTCGACCGCATCAGACGTTGAGGAAGCCGCGAGCCTCCAAGTAATCAAGGATCTGTTCGGCCGCTGCTTCCGGCGTCGTTTCCACGGTGCGAATAACGACATCCGGGTTTTCGGGCGGTTCGTAATCCTGCTCGACACCGGTGAAATTGGCGATCTCCCCAGCCCGCGCTTTTCGATAGAGCCCCTTCGGGTCCCGCGCTTCGCAGACCTCCAGTGGGGTATCTACAAAGACCTCGATGAATTCGTCATCGTCAAGCAGATCACGCACCATGCGCCGTTCGTTAGCGAAGGGGGAGATGAAGGAGGCCAGCGTGATCAGACCCGCATCGACCATGAGCTTGCCGACTTCCCCGACCCGGCGGATGTTTTCGACCCGATCCGCTTCCGTAAAGCCGATGTCCCGATTGAGTCCGTGGCGCACGTTGTCACCATCGAGGACGTAGGTGTGCCGATGGGCGTCATGCAGGCGGGACTCGAGGAGGTTGGCGATCGTCGACTTACCGGAACCCGACAGTCCCGTGAACCAGATCAGGCAAGGCTTCTGGTGCTTGAGCGCGCTGCGATGCCCTTTGTCGACACTCAGAGCCTGCCAGTGGACGTTGTCCGCCCGGCGCAGGGAGAAGTCGATGAGCCCCACTCCCACCGTATCGAAGCTCTGCCGGTCGATGAGAATGAAACTGCCCAGGCCATGGTTTTCCAGATACGGATCGAAGGCAATCCGGTCCGACAGACTCAGGTTGCCAACGCCCACTTCGTTGAGTTCGAGGGACTTCGCCGGCAACTGTTCGAGGGTGTTTACATTCACCTTGTGCTTCAGGTCGGTGACCACACAAGGCACCGTTCTTGCCGCGGACTTCAGGTAGTACTGACGCCCGGGATAAAGCGGCGTGTCGCTCATCCAGAGCAGGTGGACGGCGAACTGATCGGAGACCTGACTCGGCGCCTGGGCGGCGGTGATCACGTCACCACGACTGATGTCGATCTCGTCGGTGAGCACCAACGTCACGGCTTCGTTCGGGCCAGCTTCTTCAAGGTCGCCGTCGTAAGTGACAATGCGGCTTACTTCACTGGTCTGACCAGATGGCAGCACCCGGATGGCATCACCCGGACGGACCCTACCGCCGGCAATCGTGCCCGAAAAGCCTCGGAAATCGAGATTCGGCCGATTTACCCATTGCACCGGCAGACGGAAGGGCTGACCGCCCAGCGTCTCGTCGACCTGCACCGTCTCCAGGTACTCAAGCAGAGTAGGCCCCTCATACCAGGACGTCTTTTCGCTCCGGGTCATGACATTGTCGCCCTCGAGGGCCGAGACCGGGATCGGGGTGATACGAATATCGCCCAGTGCCGCGGCAAAGTGCCGATACTCTTCGACAATGTCGTTGAAGACGGCTTCGTCGTAGTCGACGAGGTCCATCTTGTTGACCGCCAGCACCACTTCGCTGATACCGAACAGGGAGACGATGAAGCTGTGCCGTTTCGTCTGCGTGAGCACGCCTTTGCGGGCGTCAATGAGGATGACGGCAAGCTCGGCATTGGATGCCCCGGTGGCCATGTTGCGCGTGTACTGCTCGTGGCCCGGCGTATCTGCAACCACAAACTTGCGTTTGTCCGTGGCAAAGAACCGGTAGGCCACGTCGATGGTGATGCCCTGCTCCCGTTCCGCCGCGAGACCGTCAACTAGGAGCGCCAGATCGATGTTCTCGCCCTGGGTGCCGACCTTGCGGCTGTCTGCCTCGAGGGACGCCAGCTGGTCCTCGAAGATGAGCTTGGAATCATAGAGAAGCCGGCCGATGAGCGTGCTCTTGCCATCGTCGACGCTGCCGCAGGTGAGAAACCGCAGCTCCGTTTTCGTGGCCTGTTCGGCGAGATACGCCTCGATATCAGCCTCAGGTTGAGCGCTCGCAGTCATCAGAAGTAACCCTCCTGCTTTTTCTTCTCCATGGAGGCGGATTCGTCGTGGTCGATGGCGCGCCCCTGCCGCTCGGACGTCCTCGCAACGAGCATCTCCTCGATAATCGATGGCAGATCGTCTGCAGAACTCTCAACGGCACCCGTCAATGGGTAGCACCCGAGCGTTCGGAATCGGACAAGGCGCTCTTCTGGCACCTCGCCTGCTTTCAGGGGCATCCGGTCATCGTCGACCATGATCAGCATGCCCTCCCGCTCGACCACGGGCCGCTTCTTCGCGTAGTAGAGCGGCACAATCGGGATGTCTTCCTGGTGGATGTACTGCCAGATGTCCAGCTCAGTCCAGTTTGAAAGAGGGAACACGCGGATCGACTCCCCTTTCCGCACCCGGCCGTTGTAGAGCTGCCAGAGTTCTGGGCGCTGGTTCTTCGGATCCCAGCGGTGCTGCGCGTTCCGGAAGGAGAAGACCCGCTCCTTGGCCCGGGATTTCTCCTCGTCACGGCGGGCACCACCGAAGGCCGCATCAAACTGGTACTTGTCCAGCGCCTGCTTGAGGGCCTGGGTTTTCATGATGTCCGTGTGGACGGAAGAACCATGCGTGAAGGGCGAGACTCCCTGTCTGACTCCGTCCTCGTTGATCTGCACCCGCAGCTCGATGCCCAGCTCCTCGGCGCGTCGATCCCGAAACTCGATCATTTCGCGGAACTTCCAGGTCGTGTCGACATGCAGCAGCGGGAACGGCGGTTTCGATGGATGGAAGGCCTTTAAGGCGAGATGCAGCATCACCGAAGAATCTTTGCCAATGGAGTACAGCATGACCGGGTTTTCTGCCTCGGCCATAACTTCGCGCATGATGTGAATGCTCTCGGCTTCAAGGCGCTCGAGATGGGTGAGGTGCCTGGTCAAGGGTACTGCTCGGTGGTGGCTCTGGGGCGGCAATTAGACGTCAGGGACCCATAGCCCTCAACCGCGTTGTTGTTAATTACTTATAGCTCTTTGTACACTGCCGGCGCGCCGGCGGCGCCTAGCGCTCAGCGGCCGCGTCCGGGTTTCCGCAGACAGATAATTACGAAGCGTTGTAAGAATTCGTTAACAACTTATTGATTTTTAAGTAAATTGCCCGGACTTATCTATACCCTCGCCTTTACCGGCGGCTTCGTCATCATGTCCCTCGAGCTCCTCGGTGGCCGGGTGCTGGCGCCTTACTTCGGTTCCAGCATCTACGTCTGGGGCAGCATCATTACGGTCTTCATGCTGTCCCTGGCGCTCGGCTACCTCTTCGGTGGCAAGCTGTCTCTGCACCGTCCATCGCTGACCCGCTTCGGCATGATCTTCGCTGTGGCAGCGGTCCTGCTCTATCCGCTGGTCTACTCGGCGGAACCCACGATGGTGACCATCTTCGAACGCATCGAGGACCCCCGCTACGGCTCGCTGGTTGCGGCCAGCTTCCTTTTTATTCTGCCGACCGTGATCATGGGCATGATTTCGCCCTATTCCGTACGCCTGCTCGTTGCCTCGACTCATGAATCGGGTCAGGTCGCCGGACGCCTCTACTTCTGCTCCACCATGGGTTCCGCCCTGGGCACCCTGGCAACCTCCTTCTACTTCGTGCTCTGGTTCGAGGTGAACACCATCCTGACGCTGCTCGCCTTGAGCCTGCTGCTCATGGCCGGCATCGCCTTCATTGGCGCCCGGCTGATGCCAGATCAGCGACCGGCCACCTGAAGCATGGCTCTCTCATTACTCAACGCGTTCCTTCCAACTGGACATCGCCGGACCCGCACCATGCCGATACGACTCATCTCTGCTCTGGCGCTGCCGTTGAGCGCCGCCCTGCTCCTCGGCCTGGCAGCACCCGCCAGCGGCAAAATCATCCATCGGGAACGCTCCCTCTACAGCACGATCCTCGTGGATCAGCGCGGCTCGACGATCTGCCTGCAGTTTTCCGTCCGCAAGGATCAGCGCAATCAATCCTGCATGGACCGGAATGACCCACAGAAGATGGTTTTTCCCTACGCCCGGATGATGATGATGAGTCTGCTCCTCGTGCCTGAACCCGAGCGTATCCTGATCGTCGGTTTAGGGGGTGGGACTCTGCCAACGGCGCTCGAGGAGCTGTTCCCGAATGCGCTGATCGACTCGGTGGAAATTGATCCGGCTGTGAAGACGGTCGCCGAGACCTACTTCGGATTCCGTGAGAGCGACCGTTCCAGGGTGATCCTTCAGGATGCCCGTGTGTTCACGAAGCGTGCGCTGACCCGGGAAGAACGCTACGACATCATCATGCTCGACGCCTTTAACGGCGACTACATTCCGGAACATCTGATGACGCGTGAATACCTCGAAGAAACGCGCGATCTGCTCGCACCGGGCGGCGTCGTTGCCTCAAACACCTTCGCCATCAGCCGGCTCTATGATCACGAATCGACGACTTATCAGGCGGTGTTCGGGGAGTTCTACAACGTCCGCTCCCGGGTATCCGCCAATCGCGTCATCCTGGCGACGGCCGGTGAGCTCCCGGACCGACAGACCCTGAACGACCGGAGTCGAGCGCTGGCGCAGAAACTGAAGCCCTACGACGTGCGTATCGGCGACTATCTCCCCGGTTTCACCACAAGAGCGGATTGGGACGAATCGGCGCGGATTCTCACCGACCAGTATGCTCCGGCGAACCTGCTCAGCAACGAGTAACGGCTGTCGGGAGCAGCACGAACCACCTCAGAGATCAGAGAAGCCCATCGGGCGGCCTGAGCCGCCCAGGGCCCGGCGCTACGACACCGCTTTCGCCCAATACTCGTCTTTGAGCAGTCGCTTATAGAGCTTCCCTGTCGGATGGCGAGGCAGTTCCTCGCGAAAGTCCACGGAGCGCGGGCACTTGATGTGGGAGAGCTTCGAACGGCAGTAGTCCATGAGTTCGATGGCGAGCTCCGGCGTCGCGTCCGCCATATCCTTCGGCTGTACCACGGCCTTCACTTCCTCACCGAATTCGTCGTTCGGCACACCGAACACGGCGACATCCATGACGGCGTCGTGGGTAATGAGCACGTTTTCCGCTTCCTGCGGATAAATGTTCACACCGCCGGAAATGATCATGAAGTGCTTACGGTCAGTCAGATACAGATAACCGTCCTCGTCGAGATAGCCCACGTCGCCGAGCGTCGTCCAGCCCTGCGGGTGTCTGGACCCGGCCGTTTTGTCATCGTCCTTGTAGTACTCGAACTCGCCGCCGCCGGCCATATAGATGGTGCCGGCCTCACCGACGGGGACTTCGTTGCCCTCTTCGTCGCAGATGTGAATCTCACAGGTGAGCGGCTTGCCGACGGAGCCCTTGTGCGCGAGCCACTCCTCGGAGTTCAACTGCACGAAACCGTTGCCTTCCGTCCCGGCGTAATACTCGTAGATGATCGGCCCCCACCACTCGATCATCTGTTCTTTCACGGGAATGGGACAGGGTGCGGCCGCGTGAATGGCGCACTGCAGGGACGATACGTCGTATTTGAGCCGCACTTCATCCGGCAGTTTCAACATGCGAACGAACATGGTCGGCACCCACTGGCTGTGCGTGACGCGGTAGTCCTGGATGTACTGCAGGGCGAGTTCCGCCTCGAAGTGCTCCATGACGATCACCTGCACGCCATGGCGGATGAGCCCCATGGTGAAGGCGAGTGGCGCTGCGTGGTACAGGGGCGCCGGAGAAAGATAGATGGAATCTTCTGTGGCTCCGTAAAGTGCGGCCATGAGATTGATCTCGGCACCTTCTCCATAAGCTTCTTCCGGAAGCGGCTTCTTCACGCCTTTCGGATAACCCGTAGTGCCGGAAGAGTAGAGCATGGCCTGCCCTTCCGATTGATCCGCGATGGGCGTCTCGGGCATGGCGGCAATCGCGGTTTCCCAGGCTTCGAAGCCATCGATGGTGCCGTCGATCATGTAGCGGGCAATGACGTTGGGCGTCTTGTCGACGAGCGGGGCCACTACGGCACGGCGTTCGTGGGAGGTGATGAACACCTTCGCTTCGCAGTTGTCGACGATGTACTCGACCTCCTCCTGCTGCAGGCGCCAGCTGATGGCCGTGTAGTAAAGGCCCGCGCGCTGTGCGGCCCAGCAGAGCTGGAAAAAGCGCACATGATTCTCGAGGAGAATGGCGATGTGATCGCCGCGTTCGAGCCCCAGGGACCGGAACAGCTGAGCGCCCTGATTGGCCCGCGCTTCGAGTTCGCCGAAGCTGACGGTTTCGCCGGTATCGGCCATGGTGTAAGCAATCTTGTCCGGCGTTGCCTCTGCGATAATGCCTGGATGCACTGGTCTCCCCCTTTGGTTCTGTCTGTCTTTTCTGGTCCTGTCGCCGTCTCGCGCGTCCGTGGGCTCAGTCGGCCCCGTCCCGCTCTTCCAGCTGCAGTGATGCCGAATTCATGCAGTACCGCAGGCCCGTTGGCTGAGGCCCATCCGGAAACACGTGGCCAAGGTGGCTGCCGCAGTTGCTGCAGAGGACCTCGATGCGTTCCATGCCCATGCTCGTGTCGCGCTGTGTAGTCACCGCGCTGTCCTCGAGGGGGGCATAGAAACTCGGCCAGCCGGATCCGGAATCGTACTTGGTGTCTGAATCGAAGAGCTCCGCGTTGCAGGCCCTGCACCGGTAAGTGCCGGGCGTTTTCGTGTCCCAGTACGCCCCGGTGAAGGCTCGTTCCGTCCCCGCCTGCCGGAGGATGGCAAACTCCTCCGCAGAGAGCTCTGAGCGCCATTCGTCGTCGCTTTTCGTCACTTTGGCCATTGCTGCACGCCTATGTCGATAACTTCTGTCAATCTGGTTTCAGTACCGTTCGGATGTCTGTGCTGGCGGGTACTGCTAAGATGCTCGCCCGCCAGCTCCCCGGACCTCCCTTCGGAGGCCTCTACTGGGAAGACCGGCCGGCACCAGCCGACCCGCGAGCGGCCCGAAATTCTAGTATGAGCCCGACAGCAATGGAAACGACCGGAACCGACAGCACCGTGACGCACCTGCCCGCCTCGACGAGCGCTGCGGCAGCGGCGGCCACTCGGCCGATCCGCAAGTCGAGCAAGCTGGATGACGTCTGTTACGACATCCGGGGCCCCGTGCTCGCCGAAGCCAATCGCCTGGAAGAGGAAGGCCACCGGGTTTTCAAACTGAACATCGGTAATCCGGCCCCGTGGGGTTTCGAAGCGCCAGAGGAGATCCTCCTCGACGTCATCCACAATCTGCCCCACTCCCAGGGCTACTGTGAGTCGAAAGGTCTCTACAGCGCCCGCAAGGCGGTCATGCAGTATTGCCAGCAGCTCCGGATCCCCAACGTGGAGATCGACGACATCTACATCGGCAACGGTGTTTCCGAGCTGGTGGTCATGGGCATGCAGGGACTCCTCGAAAACGGGGACGAAGTCCTGATCCCGGCCCCCGACTACCCGCTCTGGACGGCTGCCACCCATCTCTGCGGTGGGCGGGCCGTGCACTACCGCTGCGATGAAAGCGCGGACTGGGCGCCGGACCTCGACGATCTGCGCGCCAAGGTGACGAACCGCACACGAGCGCTCGTCATCATCAATCCGAACAATCCCACCGGCGCCGTTTATCCAAAGGCTGTTCTGGAAGCGATGCTGGAAGTCGCCAGGGAAAACGATCTGGTCGTGTTCGCCGACGAGATCTACGACAAGATCCTTTACGACGGCGCCGATCACGTCCCGGTAGCCTCCCTTGCGGAAGATCTCCTGATTCTGTCCATGAACGGCCTGTCGAAGACTTACCGGGTTGCCGGCTTCCGCACCGGTTGGATGGTGGTGAGCGGCGCCAAACACCGCGCCCGGGACTTCATCGAAGGACTCGAGATTCTCGCCTCCATGCGTCTGTGCCCGAACGTCCCCACCCAGCATGCGATTCAAACCGCCCTCGGCGGCTATCAGAGCATCGTGGAATATCTTCAGCCTGGGGGCCGGCTCCGGGAACAGCGCGACTATGCCTGGTCCCGACTTAATGCCATGGAAGGTGTCAGCTGCGTGAAACCCGCCGGTGCCCTCTACCTCTTCCCGCGCCTCGACCCGGTGCACTTCAACCTCAAGAGCGACGAGCAGTTCGCCTTTGATCTGCTCCAGCAGGAGAAGGTGCTGGTTGTTCAGGGTACAGGCTTCAACTGGCCGGAGCCCGATCACTTCCGCATCGTCTTCCTGCCACGTCTCGAAGACCTGACGGAAGCACTCGACCGCATCGAGCATTTTCTAGACGGCTATCGGCAGTAGGGCCGCGCCTGGCGCCCGCAGGGATCCTCGATGACGGACATCAACGTCGATGACTTCTTCAAGGACGTCGCCCGAACGCTGGTTGCCCTCTACGGCGTTTTCCCCCGACGCCACGGCATCTTCGTCGACGACATCTACGCGGCGGAGGAGCCTGACGAATTCGGCCTCTACAGCGATCGCTATCAGGCCTGCTTCGGCGCCCTCGTCTGGCTCGGCGATGAGGGCTATCTGCGATACGAGGATACGATTTCCGGGGAAGCCATCGATCAGGCCGTACTGACCGGGCGCTGCTTCACCGTCCTCTCCTCGCCGACGGAGCCGCTGGGCGGCGATGCCGACGAAGGCACGCTACCGGATGCCGTGCGCCTCGAGCACGCCACACACATCCACCAGATCAAGCTCGCCCTCAAACACCGCTCTTCGACGGAACTGCGTCAGGCGATGCTCGCCGTCATGACGAAAATGAGTCTCTGAACGGTCCCAGCCGGAGCCGACGGGTCGCTGCCCTGCGGGGCTCCTCTGCACGGCGGCCCTGCTGCCTCGCTCAGCGGTAGCGAAAGCGATCGATTTTGAGGCCACGGTCCGGGTAGAGATCAGGGAAATCCGGCGAAACCGGCATGGCTGTCTCGTGACGGGCATCGGGACACCAGCGCGCCATCTGTCCCGGCAGGAAATCCGTGTTGAGAAAGGGAGAATTGAGGCAGGCGACAATTCGCGCACCAGGTGCCGCGAATTCCGGCAACCGCTTGAGCACGAGCCCGTACTGTTTTTCGGCCGTGAAGGAGCCTCGCTGGTTCGTGGGCGGATCAATGATGATCACGTTGAAGGGGCCCAGCTTCCTGAGCTTCGGCCAGGCTTTGAAAAGGTTGTGAGGGAGCATGCGCACCTTGCGCAGATCGTGGTCGTTCAATTCGTGATTCCGCCGCCCCCATTCGAGTGCGGAGCGGCTCATATCGACGTTGACCACCTCACGAGCCCCTCCAGCAACGGCCGCCACAGAGAACGCGCAGGTGTACGCGAAGAGATTCAACACCCGGGCGTCGGTCACAGAACTTTCGAGCCAGCGGCGGGTGGGAGCCATGTCGAGAAACAGTCCGACGTTCTGATTCTCCAGCGGCATGACCAGATAGCTGAGCCCCGCCTCCTCGACGACAATTTCCTCGGGTACGTCCCCGTGGAGGATCCGGGTGCGATTGCCCCTGCCCTGCCGGTGCTGAAGCGCGATACCGCGCGCCGTCGGGAACGCCTGGGCAAGCAGTTCCGCAAGCACCTCCGCTTCTGCCATACGGTCGCTGAAGCAGCCGATAAGGAGCACGTCACCGAACCGATCGACCGTAAAGTCCTCGTAGCCCGGATAGCTGCGCCCCCGGCCGTGAAAGAGTCGCCGCGCGACCGCTGGCGCCGCCGCCGCAGGCCAGCGCTCTCGGCAGGCATCGAGCACCGGCTGAAAGTTGTCGCTCAAGGCGCTTGCCCTGAGTCGTCCGGCGACCTTGCAGACAGCTGCGGTACCGCGGCGCTTTCGTCCGATTCCCGGTCGCTGAGCCGATAGAGCAGGCTGTCCTGATAGCCGCTGATGATCTCGATGAGCCCGGACCACTGTGCATCGAGCTCAGCGTCATCGGAGTCCATGAGCAGCGGCCGCCCCTCCAGGCTGCCGAGTTTGGTCCGCGTTCCAAGAACCCAGATCGAGTCCCGGCCCAGACGCCGCAGCAGATCCGGGGTCAGTTGCTGGTTGCCACGGCCGATGAGAAACCCCTGGCCGCGGGTGAAACTGAGCACCACCCGACCGCGCTGCACGTGTTCAAGGAGCCAGCGGGCATCAGCGTCGCGAGTCAGCACGCGCCCCTGCTGCCAGACGTCGAAACCGAGCAGCGTTCCTTCGAAACCAAGGGCTACCTTGAGCTCCGCGAGGGTACTTCCCGGTCCGAGAATGACCGGATCGCTTTCGAGGGCGAGACGCTCGACAACTTCGGCAACGATCTCGGTGCGGGCCAGCGGCTCGCTTTCTAAGCCACGCTCTTTCGTATGCTGCAGATAACCACCCGGCTCCGGCACTTTGAGTTCTCCGTAGCTGCGCGGCCGCAGCTCGCCGGCTCGGAGCGCCGCCTCATCGAGATCTTTGACCGACCGGTGGACCGCATTGACGAGTCCGCCGATCACGAGCCGGTCCAGGAGTTCCGCCGCGCGCAATGGCGTGGTGGCGAAGACACCCGAGTGCATCTTCACCCCCGCAGGGATGCCCAGAACCGGCAACTCGGATTCAGCCACGGCCAGAATGTCCCGAGCCGTGCCGTCGCCTCCCGCGAACACCAGTAGATCGACACCCGCGTCCAGGAAGGCCTGGACCGCTGCCCTGCTGTCCTCCGCCGTAGGTTCGGTGGCTGGCTTACCAAGCACAGTGGCGTCGAGACCCGCTTCGGCGAGCACGTCTGCCCCCATAACACCCGCCCAGGTGTACCAGCGAATGCCTGCAGCCTGATTCATCGCCGCAAGCATCCGCGTCGCCCGCTCGGCCCCCCGGGGCGTCCCACCCCGAGTGCGCGCCTCTGCCTGCGCCTCAACACCGTCGGAACCCTTCAGCGCCGTGGCGCCACCGAGGCCGGCAACGGGATTAACAAGCAGTCCGACGGCCAGCCCTCGCTCGGGGAGCCGATCCAGGCGTGGAGTGTCGTCAGTCACTCGGCGCTGCCAGGAGCCCGGCGACCCGCTCCGCGATCGCCAGAGAAGCGGTGAGCCCCGGGCTTTCGATGCCGAGCAGATTAACAAGGCCGGTCACACCATGGTCCTCGGGGCCATCAATACGGAAGTCAGCGGCTGCTTCTCCCCGCGCGCTGATCTTCGGCCGGACACCGACATAATCCGGCTGCAGGCGCGTTTCTTCGAGGCCGGGAAAGTAACGCCGGATCGCCGCTGCAAAGGCTGGCTTCCGGGTGTCGTCGAAGCCGTAGTCGACACCATCGCACCACTCCACATCAGGGCCGAATTTGACCTGCCCCGCAAGATCGAGGGTGACGTGGACGCCCAGACCACCGGGCTCCGCAACCGGGTAGACCAGCCGGGAAAAAGGCGGTCGACCGCTGTAGGTGAAATAGTGGCCGCGAGCGTAGTGGGCGTCTGGCGCCTTATCATCGAGCTGTCGGGCGAGGCCGGGTGCGGACAGTCCAGCACTGTTGACGAGGCTGCGGGTCAGGAGCGTATCGTGTTGGAGACCGATCTCGATCCCGGACTCTCCGGCACTGAGTCCCGTCACCCGGGTACCGAATGCGATCATGCCGCCGGCGGCTTCCAGCCGCCCCTGGAGACTGAGCATGTAGCTGTGGCTGTCAATGATGCCGGTCGAAGGCGAAAACAGAGCGCCAACCCCATTTACTGCGGGTTCCAGTTCCGCCAGGCGAGCGGCGTCGAGCCACTGCAGATCCGGCACGCCGTTGCTCGCGGCCTGAGTCTTGTAGCCGTCGAGCACGTCCATCTGCTCGTCCGTCACCGCCACGATGACTTTTCCACAGCGTCGGTAAGGCACCTGGAAGCGGTCACAGTATTCGTAGAGACAGTGTTTGCCTTCAACGCAGAGCGCAGCTTTTTCCGAGCCCGTCGGATAGTAGATCCCGGCGTGAATCACCTCTGAATTCCTGGAGCTGGTTTCCGACCCGATCAGATCGTGCTGCTCGAGGACGATCACATCCCGGCCTGCCTCAGCCAGCCGAGCTGCGCAGGCGAGACCCACGACCCCGGCGCCAATCACGACGCAGTCAACGACCTCAGGCAAGGAAGTGCTCCAGGCTGTTGTCGACGCCCTGACCGAGCGCGCCATCGAGGCGTAGCTCTGCCAGCCCAAGGGTCAGCGTCTGAGCATCAGGCGGTTTCACCTGCGGATCACCGAGCTGCAGCGCCAGCGCTACGTTCTCATCGAGGCGCAGGACCTGTCGAAACAGAAAGGCCTGCTCCCGACCCTGCCTCAGACGCTCGGCCAGTTTGCTGCCCTCCTTCAAACCTGCCTCCGGCCAACGGGCTTCCGCATCGTAGATGGCTTCGAGGCCCCCGAAACTCCTCACGAGGCGACCGGCCGCCTTGGGTCCGATGCCCTTAATGCCGGGAATATTGTCGACGCTGTCGCCGGTCAGGGCCTGGTAGTCGGGAAACAGCGCCGGCATGAACCCGAATTCCGTCTGAAACTCCGCCAAGCCCCGCAGCGTGTCGTCCTTCGGATCCAGCAGGCGAATTCGATCGTCCACCAGCTGATTCAGATCTTTGTCCCGGCTGACGATGACAACCCCTCGGGTACTGTGCCGGGCCAGGGTGGCGATGAAGTCATCGGCCTCGAACTCGAGGTCCGCCAGCAGCGGCACTCCCAGCAGCGCCGTAACCGCCTGACAGCGCTCGAGCTGCTGCCGGATATTCTCGTCCGAAGGGGGACGGTTGGCTTTGTACGCCGCATAAACGCGATTCCGCCAGCAGGTGGTCAGACTTTCGTCAAAGGCCACCGCGCAATGGGTCACCGGGCCAGCAGGGCCGATCTGCACACCGCCGCTGAGCACTTTCAGGAGATAGCTGAGGTAGCCACGCACCCCGTTGACCGACAGGCCATCCCGGTCCCTGAACACATCGGGCATGCCGTAGAGCGCCCTGAAAAACAGCAGCGTGCCGTCGAGCAGGAAGAGCGGCGCGGAGCCGCTCACGGCCGGGCAGCCGAAGTCATGCACGCTTTCCGGAGCAATCGCAGAGCTTCGGCGAGAACGCGCCCGCGGGGCGGCAGCGGGTGCCGGGCTTCTCTGTAGGTGGCGAGTGCCCGCTCCAGGGTCACTCGACCTTCCGAATTGCTGACGTCATCAACACTGACCTGGAACGGCAATCCGCAGGCCTCAGCCAGCTCCGCTTCCAGAGCCTGCACCGGCACCTCCACCCGTAGGAAGGCCGCCTGTTCGGCAGCTGTCCGCGGAGGCGGCCGATACCAGTAGCCATAATCATCGAGCCGGCGCCGACCAGCTCCGGCAATACACCAGTGCGCAAGCTCATGCAGGGCACTGGCCGGGTAATCGGCTCGGTAACGGATGATCGAAGTCCCTTCTGGACGCGCCTCGTAAATCGGTTCCGGCGCGCCGCCCATCAGCCGGACCTGATAACGACGGCCGAGGCCGCGATTGAAACAGCCGGCGATCTGCAGGTCCGTCAGGGCACTGGCGCATCGACGAGGGCGGCGGATCATCGCCCGTCGTCACAGGGCCAGGCTGCCAGCGCCTCGTAATACTCGTCGGACAGGTAAGGTCGACCCGCCAGCAGGTGTTCGAGATAACTGCGCGGCGGCTTGAGCGCGGGCTGACGGACGGCAGGATTGGCAAAGTAGGTCCAGGTCGCAATCCAGCCGTTTGCGGCCGAGGCCGCTGCCGGAACCTCCTCTGCCTCGACGGAAACCCGGATGATCTCGCGGGAGTAGTTGATCGGCGTCGACTCGAAGCGATCCATTTTCCCGATCTCAGCGGCGTTGGTGAGAAAGTACAGCACGCCCTCGGCGACTCGCCCCGGTGCCGGCAGCAGGTTGGCATGCCCAACCCCGGCATGTTTGCGGGAAGTCTTGTCGAACACCAGCGCATAGCCCGGCAAGCGCGCCCCACAGGCGTGGTCGAACTCGATGCCCCGCTCCCGAACCCGATCCGGATTCATGTTTGAACCGTAGGCGAAGTATCGGGCAACCATCCTAGCCTTTCCGGATCCAGTAGCGGAGCGGATCTCCGTCGGTGTCCTCAGCGAGCAGTTCGTGGCCCATGAAACGGCAGAAATTCATGAAGTCCCTGCCCGTGCTGGGGTCCGTGGCTTCGATGTAAAGCACCTCCCCCGAGTGCATCTCGCGGACACGATTGCGCACGAGCATGAGGGGTTCCGGGCAAAGCAGGCCGCGGGCGTCGAGCTCTGCGTCAGCGTTCAGATCTGGGTCACACATAATGGGCGGCGATGGTAGCTCAAAAGCCGATTCTGCGCCCCTGGGTGCTCCCTTGACTTGCCCTGGAGGCAATTTCACACTCGAACGGAATCAAGGCTTTGCGGTCATAGAACGCAGAGCAGAGGTGACGCGGCGAGCGGCGTCTCGGAACCGTCTGCCGGGCGATGACACAAGCACGGCACACGCACCCGCGAACCGTCGTCGACGCCGGCTTCACGGCTGGAGCGCTATCAAGCGAAACAGGAACGGGGGCGCCTGAGCGCGCGGGACAACCTAGGGCCCACTGCCCATTGAAGGTCATAGCAGATTGAGATCAGGAAACTGAAGAAGCGATGGTGAATCTGTGGCGAGTTAAGGCCACCAACCGGGTGGCGCAGTCGGTGAAACGCGCAGCGGTGACACTGATGCTGACCTCGTTCTGCGCCGCGGTTCCAGCCCAGGCTGAAGAGGCTGCGAAGACGCTTCAGGATGGCTTCGACGCCACTGCCCCGGCACCGGCCGCGACCAACCCGTTCGAAGACGCCGCCAACGCCCCGGCAGCGCCCATGAGCATGCCGAATCGGCGCGACGCCAGTGGCACGAGCATCGCCGACATCCTCGACGAGCTCGACCCGGATCTGGAGCAGATCCAGGCGCAGATCGATGCTGGCGAATACGACATTCCAAAGTACTGGCTGAGCAACAAGATTCGCGAAATCGAACGATCGAGCCATCGCTTCGATCCGGCCCTCGTCCGCCCCATCACCATGCTCGGTGATATCCAGGTTCAGGAAGGTGAGTACAACGCCGCGCTGGACAGCTTCGGCCGCGCCATTCATCTGGAGCGGGTCAATTCCGGACTGGTGTCTGCGGGCCAGGTCGAAATCGTGTACCGCGAAGCGGAGGTCTATCGAACCCTCGGCGACTTCGAGACGGCCAACGAGCGCGAGGAATACGCCTACCACGTGCTGCAGCGGGCACACGACCCGTACAGCGAGGAGATGCTGCCCGGCCTGTTTCACCTTGCACGCTGGTATGAAAAAACCCACAACGTGTTTGCCGCCCGCCACCTCTACCAGCGCGCAACCGACGTGCTCGTGGCCAACGGCAAGGGGCAGACCATGGAGGCCATTCCGGCCTGGCAGGGCGTGGCCCGTACCTATCGTCTGGAGCGCTTTCCGCCCATCTACATCGACGCCAGCGATGCCTCTTCCTACGGATCGTCGATGGCACCGACCTATGGGCCGGTCACGCTGAACAACTTCCCGGCCGGGGAGCGGGCCCTGCAGGCCATCATTCAGATTCACCGGGCTTACGACTCTCCGACCCCGGAAATCGCTCAGGCAATCCTCGATCTCGCCGACTGGCACCTGCTGTTCGAAAAGACCCGGGAGGCCTATCCGCTTTATCAACTCGCCTACGACCTCATGGCCACGGAGGAGAACTTTCCGCTGGAGGACTTCTTCGGTCGACCGAAGCTCATCCACTTCCCGGCACCCAGCGACCCGAGCATGCCTGAGGCACCGCAGAGCGAAGCCGAGGGCCTGGTGACCGTGCAGTTCGACATCACTGAACGGGGATCCACGCGACGTCTGGAAACCCTCGATTCTCAGCCCGAAGGCATGATGGACTTCCGCGTACGCAAGAGCATTCGCGTATCGCGCTTCCGTCCGGCAATCGTCAACGGCGTGCCGGCACCGTCGCAGGACTATGTCTACACTCACCGCTTCACCTATTACCCGCAGGTGACGCTCACTGAGCGGACGGAAGAGCCGTGAGCCATACAGCGGACGTTCAGGTTAGGATGGCTAGCATCGACGCGGAAAGCCGGCCCCCACACCTCGAGGGGAGCATGGCCGGCGCCGAACGGAGCCTCCGACCATGAAATTTCGCCTTCCTCTCCCTTGGCTGTTCGCCCTCAGCGCGCTGATTCTTGGCGGTTGCGCGTCCAACAGCAGCCAGCAGCCGCCTCCGAGTTCTCCGAGCATGCCCTCTCCCAGCATGCCTTCCCCGAGCTCACCCAGCTCTCAGAGTCCGAGTTCACAGAGCCCCAGCTCCCAGAGTCCGAGTTCGCAGAGTCCGAGTTCGCAGAGCCCCAGCTCGCAGCAGAGTGGCAGCTCGTCCATGCCTCCGGGCGGTGCCAGCATGCCGCCGGGCAGCCAGAGCCCGGGTCAGCAGCAGCCAGGGGGGCAGCAATCGGGGCAGCAGCAGACCGGCGGCCAGCAATCCGGCCAACAACAGCAAGGTGGGCAATCCGGCCAGCAGATGCCCGGTGGTCAGATGCCGGGACAGGTGCCCGGCGGTGAAATGCCCGGGCAGCAGTCCCCTGGCGGACAAAACCCGGGCCAGGGAGAGATGCCAGGCACACAGGGCGAAGGCAACCAGCCAGGCACTCAGTCCCAACCCACCTGGGAGCAGCAGCAGGGTGGCGGCGCGGCCGGCGGTCAGGAAATGCCGCAGGGTGGCATGCCACCTGGCGGCGCCCAGGGCGGTCAGCCGGGAGGTGCGGAAACGGAGAGCTGGGAGAGCGGCGTGCCCGGTTCCGGCTCCGGCAACGATGGCTGGGAAACATCGAACCAGCTGCCGGGGGGCAATGGCTCCCGCATTCCGCCGATGCCCTCTGAACAGGGCCTGCCCCCAGGAGCCGGCGCAGGCGCCGGTCAGAACGGCCAGCCGCCAGGGGGTCAGGATGGGCAACCGCCCGGAGGCCAGGGCGGCGACAGCGAGCTCGACAAAGCGCTCGAGGACTTCGACGGCGAAATTCTCGCGGAACGTGCGGTCATCCAGCAGCGCAGCAACGAACGAGCAGGTTCAGGCAATGCCCAGGGAGAGTTACCTGGCGAACAGGGCGCAGTTCAGGGCACCCCCGGTGAGCCCGGCGGCGCCCAGCAGCAGACGGCCGGCTACGTACCCAGGGGTATGCCGAGCCAGAACAACAGCCAGAAGGCGCCACCCATGTCTACCGGTGGCAGCCAGGTGCCGGAGGACATTCCGGACGCCCGGGACGACGACATCATCGCCCGGCAGCTGCGCGAAGCTGCCATGAACGAACCGGACCCGGAGCTCAGGGAGAAGCTCTGGGAGGAGTACCGACGCTACAAAGGCGCCTGAGTTGAAGACGCCTTCCTGAGGAGCGAATGCAGAACATGAAATCGAGCAGCGCAGGTCCGTTACCCTCTCATGTCAGCCGGCCTCGCCGGGCCGCTGTGCGGGGCCAACCACTCTGGCTGGCCGGCCTGCTGGTCGCCATTGCGATGCTGAGCGGCTGCACCTCGGAAACGGTGCGCATCGTCGACATGACCCCTCCCGAACAGATCGATCGCATCCAGGCGGAATCCGAGCTGCTCGATATCGGTATTGCGATCTTCGATCCGAATGTCCCGGAAGACTACGACGAGCAGATCAAGCTGCTCATCCAACCCGATATCCGCCGGGCCGAAGCCAACTACATGCCCTACTTCGCCAAGAATCTGCTGCAGAGCACCGGCAACTGGGGCGCCGTACGGGTGGTTCCGCGCCCGACCCATGCGGTCGACGTCAGCGTTACGGGCCGGATCCTGCATTCAAACGGTGAGAGCATGGAGGTGGAGCTTGCCGTTGCCGATGCCACCGGCGAGAAGTGGTTTACCCGGAAATACGAAGCGCTCGCCAGTAAGTACGCCTACGACGAAGGCATACCGCCGGGCATCGATCCCTTCCAGACCATCTACAAGGACTTCGCGGACGATCTGCTCGAATACCGGAAGAATCTGACCTCCGAGCAGATTCAACGAATCCGGGCGACGGCGGAGATGAAATTCGCTCAGGATTTTGCCCCTGATGCCTTTGCCGACCATATCGGTGAGACGGATTCCGGGGAGTTCGAGCTGCGTCGACTCCCGGCAGAGGATGATCCCATGCTCGGCCGCGTTCGTAAGGTCCGCGAGCGCGAATACCTGTTCATCGACACGCTCGACGAGTACTACGAGAACTTCAATCGGGAGATGTATCCCTCCTATCAGAACTGGCGCCGGGCGACCTATGAGGAAGCCATTGCCTACAAGGAGCTGAAGGCACAGTCGCGAGCACGAGCCATTGGCGGCGCCGTTGCCATCGCCGGCGGCATTGCCGCCATGAGCGAGAGCAGCAATGCCTACGTGGACACGAGCGGCATCATGAGCGTCATGGCCGGTGCCCTGCTGCTGAAGACGGCAATCACCAAACGCGACGAAGCCCAGATCCATGCGCAGGTTCTGGAGGAAGTGGGCATCGCGGCAGAAGCGGAAATCATGCCCCATACCATTGAACTGGAGAATCAGAGCGTGCGCCTGCAGGGCAACGTCGACGAGCAGTACGAGGAACTCCGGGGTATCCTGCGCCGCATCTATTTCGCCGATCTCGGCATTCCGGATCCCGATGCGCCCGCCGTCGAAGACCCCGCCTTCGGCGACGACCCTGAAACGGCGGACGCGCTGCAAGAACTATAATCCACGGCCAACGCCTCGACCCGAACCACCATGAGCGACGAAGAGATCAGCCCGATCCGACCCCGGTCGGTGCCGCTGAGTCATGTAGCAACGCCGGAAGAAAGCCCGGCGCATCAGCCGCAGGCCAAAGGCCCCCTGCCCTGGCGGGCCATCGCCGGCGCTGTGGCCGTGCTCGCGATCCTGAGCCTGGTGTTCATCGTCGTCCCGGACTTCATCGAACCGCCCGTCGTCACCACCTACACCCCAACCACGCCGGAAGCAGATAGTCCCACCGCGACCGAGGATCCGACTGCAGCGGACGACGAGCAGCTGCCACCCTTTGAGGCGCTGCTCCGGGAGCAGACCCGGGAGAAAGCCCAGGAGGAGCTGTCGCGTTTCGTCGAGCTGCAGCTGCAGCTGGAAGAATCCATGCAGGTTGGCCAGTGGGGTCAGGCCGCATTCGACGAGGCGAAAGCGCTGGCAACCCAGGGCGATGAGCAGTTCGTTGCGGAAGCTTTCGAAGCGTCCCTCGGCTCCTACCGCGCTGCGTCCGATGCGCTGGCGGCACTGATCGAAACGGGTACGACGATTCTCGACGATGCGCTTGCGGCTGGAGACCAGGCACTCAACGACCGGGACGAAGCAACGGCGCTGGCGAAGTTTCAGCAGGCTCTGACCATCGACCCCGAGAACGACCTTGCCAAGCGTGGAGAGGCCAGAGCACGACTCCTGCCGGAGGTCATCGACCTGCTGCGCGAGGCGAAGAACCACGAGCTCGCCGGTGACTATCGCAGTGCGCTCACCACTTACGAAGCGGTTCAGGCCCTCGACTCAGAGACCTACGGTCTTGCAGCAGCGATGGCGGTTGCCAGGAATGGCGTGTCCGATATGCGCTTCCGGGAGCTGCTTTCGGACGGATTCAAGGCCATGGATGCCGAGCGCTTCGAGGCCGCACGCACCGCGTTCAACGCAGCCCTCAAGCTCAAGCCCGGCGATCCTGTCGCCGTCGGCGGCCTCGAGCAGGTGGCAGAGCGCAAAGACCTGGCTACGATCCGCAGTCTGCGCGCGAGCGCCGAAGGCTTTGAAGCGGCCGAAGACTGGCGCCGCGCCGTCGAAGACTACGACAAGGTGCTCGCCATCGACGGGAACATTCAATTCGCGAAAAGCGGTCGCGCCCGCGCCCTGGAGCAGGAACGGACCAGCATCACGCTCGGGAACATCATCGCCTCCCCGGACAAGCTTTCCTCGAAATCCCTCTATGGTCAGGCCCAGGACATTCTTGCACGGGCTGAAACCCTGGAACCCAGGGGACCGAAGCTCGCCGGACAGATCGCACGGGTCGGCGATCTGCTTGCCACCTACGGCACGCCGGTGGCTGTTACCTTCCGCTCCGACAACGCGACGGAGATCACCCTGTCGACGGTGGGTCGTCTGGGTACCTTTGCGGAAAAGGAGTTGAGTCTGCGCCCGGGCGCTTACACGGTAATCGGCAGTCGGGATGGCTGTCGCGACGTCCGGGAGAGCATTCTCGTCCGACCGAACATGCAGCCCGTTGAGATTCGCTGCGAAGAGACGTTCTGACCGTGAGCGAACCCCGAGAGCCCGTCGGCCGCGAGGACGATGACGGCGCCATCATCCGCCCGGTCGGCTATCAGCCCCGGGAAGAGACCACCGAGTCCGGCTTCAAGCTTTCGAGGGCTCAACTCATTACCATCGCCGTCCTCATTCCGACGCTCATCGGTGTCTGGTTTCTGTTCACGGCGAAGTCTGTCCGCCTGACCTTCGAGCCTGCCGTGGAGTCCGTGAGCGTCAGCGGCGGTCTGTCCCTCGAACTCGGCGGAATCTATCTGCTTCGAGCCGGGGAGTACCAGGTCAGCGCCAGCGCGCCCGGCTTCTACGATCTGGACGCCACTCTTGAGGTCGGCGCCGACCGCAACCAGCTGCACCACTTTCAGCTGTCGAAGCTTCCAGGGCAGGTGACCTTCGAGACGGAACCGGCCGGCGCTGAAGTCGCCATCGACGGCATCATCAGCGCCACCACGCCGAGTGCAGCCATTCCGGTACCCGCCGGCAGTCGCCAGGTCACCTTCAGCGCACCGCGCTATCAGCCGCTGGCCATCGTCGTCGACATCACCGGCATGAACGAGCCCCAGACGGTTTCTGGCACTCTGCGACCGAACTGGGCGGACGTGACCTTGAGCACATCCCCCGCCGGCGCGGAAATTCTGCTCGATGACGAACCCACCGGCGCGGTGACGCCGGCTACCATCGAAGCCCTTGCCGGTGAGCACGAGATCCGCCTGCGCCTCCCGGGACACCGGCCCCATCGGCAGCGCATTCTGGTCGCGGCCGAGGAACAGATCACCCTGCCCACCTTCACGCTGCAACAGGCCGACGGCCTCATCAACGTCACCACCCGACCTTCGGGTGCCGGCGTCACCCTGAATGGACAGTTCCAGGGCGAATCCCCCCTGGATCTTGCGGTGAAGTCCGGCACGAGCTACCGCATACAGGTGTTCAAAGCGGGCTATCAGTCTCGAGAGCAGACCATTCGCCTGGCCTCCGGTGAAGAGCGGGACGTGGCCATCAGCCTGGCCCGACAGACCGGAGAGGTGCTGGTCACCGTCGATCCGCCGGAAGCCACGATCCTGATCAACGGCGTCGCCCAGGGGACCGGCAGCGAACGGCTGACGCTGCCGACCATGGCGCACGATCTGTCTGTGGAGCTTGCCGGTTACGCCGGCTATCAGAGCAGCATCACTCCGAAGTCCGGACTGCTGCAGGAAGTGAAGGTGCGCCTGCTCACCCTGGAGGAGGCCCGCCTTGCCGCCCTCAAACCCAGGGTGACGACGGCAGCCGGCCAGGAACTCGTCCTGGTGAAACCGGAACCCTTCACCATGGGTGCCTCACGACGGCAGCCGGGTCGCCGTGCCAACGAGACGCTGCGGGAAGTGGAAATGCAGCGCTTCTTCTACATCGGTACTCAGGAAGTCACGAACGCCCAGTTCCGGCGCTTTGCGCGAGGACACACGTCCGGCGAATTCGAAGACCAGGAACTGGGTAAGGACGATCAGCCCGTCGTCAACGTCAGCTGGGAGGAAGCTGCCCTCTACTGCAACTGGCTCTCAGATCAGGAAAACATGCCGCGCTTCTACCTCACGGAGTTCGGCAAGGTCACGGGCATCAATGCCCAGGCGACCGGCTACCGACTGCCGACGGAGGCGGAATGGGCTTTCAGCATCCGCCAGGTTGCCGTGGACGGCCCGCTGCGCTTTGCCTGGGGGGGCAACCTGCCGCCCCCTGACCGGCACGGCAACTACGCAGACCGATCCGCCGCCCACCTCGTCGGCCGCATCATCTTCGGCTACAACGACAACTACATCGCTTCCGCACCGGTGGGCACCTATGCACCCAATACGCTCGGGCTCTATGACCTGTCCGGCAATGTCGCCGAGTGGGTGAACGATTTCTACGAAATCCCCAGCGCGGACGCCGTGGTGGACCCCCTCGGCCCGGAAACCGGCGAGTATCGCGTGATCCGCGGTTCGAGCTGGATGCACGGCACCATTACCGATCTGCGCCTGTCTTTCCGCGACTACGGCCTCGAGGGACGCCAGGATCTCGGCTTCCGGATCGGCCGCTTCGCGGAACCGAATTGACGCCCCGCTGTCCGTCCAGTAAACCAACGAACGAGATGTATCGGCCGTGTACAGAAACCTCATGAGCACTCTCCGTCAGGACGCCTCAGGCGGCCGCTGGCGCTTCCTTCTGGCCACCCTGCTGGCGGCGGGCGCCCTCGGCTTCAGCGCCTCAGGCATCGCCCAGGAAGCCGATAGGGCCAGCGTAGAGTCGGACGCCGGCGCCGCCGAGAGCGCGGCCGAAGGCCCGAGCGAGCCGAGCTCAGAGGTTTTCATACCGACGGAAGAGATCTCGGAAGATTTCGCCGTATCCTTCCCGGTCGATATCTGAAGCTCAACGACTCCCACAAGTAGACCCCTTCGAGAAGACTATGGCGAACGGCACCGACAATTCCCTGAAACAGCAGCTCCCCTTCGAGTTCGTCTACCAGGTCGTCGCGCTCGTGATCGCCATCGTCCTCGTGCACCTCGTTTACATCACGGTCATCCGGCCTAACGCCGATGCGATTCTGAGCGCCCAGGCCGAGCGGGCAGCCGCCGGTGAGGAGTACGTGCAGGATCGGAGCCTTTATGTCGTGCTCAAGGACTTCGAGCAGGAAGCCTGCTTCGTGCTCATGTTCTGGGCCATGGCGATCATGGGCTACAAGGCACGGTCTGCCCTGCGAGAGCGAAGCCTGCTGTCCGAGGATGTGGTCCGGGTCAGCGAGGGCATGAGTATCCTTCCGGAAGACACCCGCGAATACACACGCGGCATCCAGGCCCTGCCACCGGAAATGCAGAACTACCTGCTGCCACGCGCGCTCATGGCCGCGCTGCAGCGCTTTGCCTCGACACGCAACGTGCAGGATGTTTCCGAAGCGATCAAAAGCGTCTGCGAGGCCGAGTCTGATCGCCTCGACAGCGAGCTGGCCATGGTCCGCTACATCGCCTGGGCGATCCCGTCGATTGGTTTTATCGGTACCGTACGCGGTATCGGTGAAGCGCTCGGGCAAGCCTACAAGGCCGTGGAGGGCGACATCGCTGGCGTTACCGCAAGCCTCGGCGTCGCCTTCAACTCGACCTTTACCGCCCTCGTCATCAGCATCGTGCTCATGTTCCTCATGCACCAGCTGCAGCTCATCCAGGAACGCCTGGTGCTGGATACGCAGACCTATTGCGACCAACGTCTGCTACGGCACCTGCAGGTTCGCAATACATGAGCAGCATCATCGAGTTCAACGATCTCGAGCTGACGCTCTACCGGGGCGTGGACAGGCTCTATCAGGCCCCGGGCTACGCAAGCGTCCGGGAAGGTGAGCTGCTGTTCGGCGAACCCGCCGTTCGTCTTGCGCGCATTCACCCGCAGCAGGCCAACCAGCAGTATTTCAACCGCATGAACGCCGACCCGCTGCCGCAACCCACGCGCACGGCAGCCAATCATGCGGACCTCGTTTACCTGCATCTCAAGGAACTGGCCCGGGAGCTGAGCGGCGACGCCATCCTCGCCGTGCCGGGAACCCTCGATGGAGAGCAGCTTGGCGTGTTGCTGGGTATCTGTCAGGAAGCCGGCATCGACGTTGGTGGGTTTGTCAACAACGCGGTGGCTGCCGTCGCGACGACGGCCGTCCCGGAGAAGACACTCTACGTGGACGTGTACCTGCAACACGTACTCGTCAGCGAACTGAGCGTGGGCTCCGAGGTCCGTCATGGCCGTTCCTTCGAAGTGCGGGACTGCGGCTTTTCCAGCCTGCTCGACGGCTGGGTCAATCTGATCGCCGATCGCTTCGTCCAGGAAACCCGCTTCGACCCGCTGCATACGGCCGATTCGGAGCAGCAGCTCTACAACCAGGTCTACGACTGGGTCATGGGGCCTCACCACCGCAGCGAGGTGGCCGTGGAAGTGAGCCACGGCGAGCAGAAGCGACGCGTGGAAGTTCCTACCGCGCAACTCGAAGCCAAGGCGCAGCAGCGTGTGGACAGATTCATCGACGCGCTTCCGGCCGGCGCCGCCCTGGCCCTGAGCGCCAGAGCGGCGCGTCTGCCAGGCTTTTCGGCCAGACTTTCCGCAGCAGGCTACGAGCTGCGCCCGCTGGCAGCCGATGCGGTTGCTACCGGCTGCAACGAACACATGGCGCTGGTGCGAACCATCGACTCGGAGCTGCGGCTGATCAGCCGGCTCCCCCACGACAACGCCCAGGCCCAGAGCAGCGCCTCAGCAACGACACAAACACCCACACATCTGCTTCGCGACTTTCGAGCAATCTCCGTCGACCATCCAAGCGTCAGCAGTCTTGTTACTCTGAGCGAAGGGGGCCCGCTGATCGCGGCGAGCACGAGCGCTACCATCAACGGCGAACGCCTCGAAAGCGATCGATATCTGCGCCTGGGAGATGAAATCACGAACGGCGCCGAGACCTTCACGGCGATCCGCCTCGAGGGCTGACCCCTTTGGCTCGGCGCGAGACCAACGTCTTTTCCCTGTCGTTTCTCGACGTCATGTCCTGCGGCTTCGGTGCCGTGGTGCTCATCTTCCTGATCATCAACCATGCGAGCCAGGAACAATCCGAAGTCATCAACCAGGATCTCCTCTCGGAAATCCGGCTCCTCGACTATCAGGTGCAGAACGGAGAGAAAGATCTCGTTGAGCTGAAGGAGGAGCTCGAAGCGCTCCTGCGCAGCGTTTCCGATTCCGACGAGCAGTTGAACAGCACCAAAACCCAGCTCGACGAACGTACCGAAGACCTGGCCGAGCTCGAGGAAGTCTCCCTCGCGCGTATCGAGAGCCTCGAGCAGCTGAAGAGCGACGTCGAATCCCGGGAAGAAGAGCTGAAGCGTCTGAAGGCCATCGAAGCCGAAGGAGACGGCAGCCAGATCCGGACCTTTACCGGCGACGGTGATCGACAGTACCTCACCGGCCTCAAGGTGGGCGGCAAGCACATTCTCATTGCCGTCGACACGTCCGCCAGCATGCTCGACGACGACATCGTCAACGTGCTGCGCCGACGCAACATGCCCGATGACCGCAAACTGAAGGCGCCCAAGTGGCAGCGGGCGGTAAGAACCGTGGAGTGGATTGCCGCCCAGCTGCCTCTCGATGCCAGCTTTCAGATCTACGGCTTCAACGAACAGACCACGCCTATGCTGGAACCAACGGACGGAGAGTGGATCGAACTTGGAGAGGGTCGGGAACTGGATGAGGCCTTGGAAACACTGAAAACCGTAATCCCCGAGAAAGGCACCAGCCTGGAAAACCTGGCGCTGGCCATGACGGAGATGGAGCCTCCCCCGGACAACGTGTATCTGATCATCGATTCGCTGCCAACCATGGGGACCCGCGAACCGCGGGGGGCCACCGTGAGCGGCCGGGCGCGGCTCGATCACTTCCAGAACGCCGTGCGGCGAATCCCGGCTCAGGTACCGATCAACGTCATCATGTTTCCCATGGAGGGCGACCCCATGGCAGCTGCGGCCTACTGGAATCTGGCCCGAACCTCGGGCGGCTCCTTCCTCTCCCCGTCCCGGGACTGGCCCTAGGTACCGGCATGGCGAAGAAGAAAGGACGTCGCGGTGCGGAGGAGTTCAGCGTTTCTTTCCTCGACGTGATCTGCTGCGGTTTCGGCGCCGTGATTCTCCTGCTCATCATCACCAAAACCGTGGAACCCATCATTCTCGAGGAAACGCAGGTGAACCTCGAAGGCGTTGTGGAAGACCGGGAAAACGCCCTCTTCGAGATCCGCGGCCAGGTCCGGGAACTGAAGCGTCAGGTCACGGACTCCCGGGCAGCCCTCGACGACAACCTGATCGAGCTTGCCGCCCTCGAGCGGGAGCTCACCAAGATTCTCGGTGAATACGAAACCACCGTGACCCTCGAGACGGAAGCGGAGTCCGCCACCACGGAGCTTGCCGCCGCGAAACAGTCGCTGTCCGAAGAAATGCAGCGCCTGCTCGGAGCCGACTTCCGCCGGCAGACGGACCTCGTGGGCGGGATCGCCGTCGACAGTGAATACATCATCTTCGTGATCGACACCTCCGGCAGTATGTACAACGCAGCCTGGTCGCAGGTGTTGCAGAAAGTGGAAGAGACCCTTGCCATCTACCCGCAGGTGAAGGGCATCCAGGTCATGAACGACATGGGCGACTACATGTACCCGCGCTTCGCCGGTGAGTGGCTGCCGGATTCGCCGAGCCGCCGGCGCGGCATCATTCAGCGCCTCCAGTCCTGGAACCCCTTCTCCAACTCGAGCCCGGTGGAGGGCATCCAGGTGGCGGTCAACACCTACTACGATCCGGACAAACTCATCAGCATTTATGTATTTGGCGATGATTTCACGGGCCAGTCCATAGAGTCCGTCGTCGACGAAGTGGATCGCGTCAATCGGCTCGACGAGAACGGCCGCAAGATGGTGCGCATTCACGCCGTCGCCTTTCCCGTCTACCTGCAGCGGCCGAACGCCCGGGTTTATCGCTTCGCCGCGCTCATGCGCGAACTTGCATACCGTAACGATGGGACCTTTGTGGGACTGTCTGAATTCCAGTAGTGTTTGACTCATGGGGGACATGACGACATCACAACAGCACGGGACCGAAGGGCGCAGTAACGACCGCGACTGTGGCGCTGGTCCGTCGTCTGCCGCAGGGCCGGCCAGCCGCGCCACCAGGTGTCATACCCTGCTGGCTTCCGCGGCGCTCCTGCTCCTGAGCGGCTGTCTGTCGACGACCGTCGAGGTCGACGAAGAAGCAGAGTTCCCGGTCCCCCTGGTCA
This sequence comes from Pseudomonadales bacterium, assembly GCA_965230005.1. Lineage (GTDB taxonomy): Bacteria > Pseudomonadota > Gammaproteobacteria > Pseudomonadales > Azotimanducaceae > SZUA-309. Next base: position 716,154 of record OZ245934.1, on the reverse strand, counting down.
GTAAGATTCCCCTGACCGTTGGCGTCCACCTGCCAACGGAACTCCTCGACTTCGTGCACAAGGAAGACCTAGGCGACGATGGGATATTCACGATCGACATCAGCGACGCCCAGCCCACGGTCTTCACGAACCTGTTCGTCGGAATGTTCGACAACGTCAGCGTCATCTCTGATCCCACGCGTCCGGAAGTGCCCGTCGCAGGCACGATCGTTCCGCGCATCACCGAAATGCAGTTTGCGACCCCCTTTCAGACCCGCACCGATTACTTCGAAGTCTGGCTCCGCTACGAGTTCGAACTCTACGGCAGTGACGGCACGCGCCTCGGCAACTGGGACCTCACCGCCTATGGCAAAGCCAATACTCAGAATTACGGCTTGAACACCACGCCACCGACCCTGCGCTCTGCTGCCCTGCAGGCCTGTCGGGATGCCATGGCCTATTTCACGGTGGCCTTCCCGCGGGAGCCGGTGGTCCAGCAGTGGCTCACGGCCGAGCTCGCCGCGAGCCGGGTTAATGCCCCGGTTAATGCCCCACCCGCAATGATCAGCGCCCCGGGAGGACACTGATGGTTCCGAACGCTCATCAGGCCGCTGCCGGCTCACACTGGCGTCTGCTCGGCGCTCTGCTCTGCCTCGCCCCGCTCTTCGGCTGCGTCAGCGCAACCGTTCAGCAGGTTCGGGAGGCCTCCACAGGGCTCGATTCCTCGGAAGCCGTCGTCGTCCTGGGCCGGAAAGATCGGCCGAGCGCTGACGAGACGGAACGCCACTTCATCAACTGTGTAGGCGACCGCATGGGCAAAGGTGGCGACGGCCTGAACGTCATCAGCGAAGCCGAGTTCCGCGATGCGGTCTTTCCCTGGTTCGAACCGCGCACGGCACCGGCCAATACCTCGGATCTGCCGGAAATCATGGCCACTCCGGTCGTCGCTCAGCGGCTCCGGGAGCTGGGCCTGCGCTACCTCGTCTGGGTGGACGGCTCCACGGTCCGCACGGACTCGGCAGGATCCATGACCTGCAGCATTACCACGGCCGGGGGTGGCTGCTTTGGCTTTCTGACCTGGGAGAACGACTCCTCCTACGAGGCCACGGTCTGGGACGTGCGCTCTGGTCAGGCCGTCGGTCGGGTGAGCTCTGATGCGATCGGCACGAGCTACGTGCCCGCCGTTGTGGTCCCCGTACCGCTCATTGCGAGAGTGCAGAACTCCGCCTGCAACAGCCTCTCCAACCAGCTGAAAACCTTCATCCTCGAAGGCTGAGGCAGGCCCGGCGACGGTCAGTCGGCTGGGCGGATCTCCACCACCTCTCCCACAAAATGCCGGGGCTCGTTGGCATACCACTCGGCGAGTTCCACCCGGTGCTTCTTCCGGGCCAGATCGCAGAGTTCGTAGAAGGTAGGTCGCCCCGGGTCGGTGATGATGATGCGTTTCACGCCATTTTTCATGGCCCGGTTGATCATCTGGTTGAGTGACTTGACCAGTGAATCCCAGAAGCAGATGTCCGAGCCGACGATGACGTCGAACTTGCCGAGATCGGGCCCTTTGAGCGTTTCGAGACGCCGGGTCATGGGTGCGATTTCCACTTCGTTGAGTTCAGCCAGCACATCCAGAAAGGGAAAGACCTCTTTGTCGATGTCCAGGCCGGTGACTTTGGCCTTGAACTGTTTGGCGCAGAAGATGGATGCCGGGCCCCAGCCGCAGCCGACCTCCAGCACCCTGGACTTTTTCTTCAGCGGATGGTGATGCAGATAGTCCATGAGCAGGAAGCTCGCGTTCCAGGTCTTGTGCCCGTGCACAGAGGGCTGATACGCCTTCTTGAGCCGGCGGATGAGCCGGTGCTTCGACTCGAGCAGATAGATGCCGTAGGCCTGGTACATGTGGTCTTCCGGCAGGGGCTGCATTCTCGGCATGGTCGTCAATTACCTTGGAGCTTCTCGAACGCGCCGCAGTGTAAGGGTCTGAGGGCCACAGCAGCAAACGAACCTGGCCTGAAAAGCTGGCGCTGAAATAATACCCGACTAAATTGCTCTGGTATTCACGCACACCCAAACGGTACAATTCGCGACGCAACATCAATGGCAGACACGGAAACAGCAGTGGCAGTAGAAGATCTCGTCGAGCGTGATTACAGCGCCGGATTCGTCTCCGACGTAGCAGCCGATACGATCCCCGCGGGTCTGGATGAGTCGGTCGTCCGCTTCATATCCGAGAAGAAAGGCGAGCCGGAGTGGCTGACGGAATGGCGCCTCAAAGCCTTCGCTCTCTGGCAGCAGATGACGCCGCCGGCCTGGGCGCACGTGCATTTCCCGGAGATCGACTTTCAGGCCATTTCCTACTACTCCGCACCCCGCAAACCGGGCACGGGACCGCAGTCCCTGGACGACGTGGATCCGGAGCTGCTGAGAACCTACGAGAAGCTCGGCATTCCCCTCCATGAGCAGGAAATGCTGGCTGGTGTGGAACGGAAAACGCCCGTCGCCGTGGACGCGGTCTTCGACAGCGTCTCCATCACGACCACGTTCAAAGAAAAGCTGGCGGAAGCGGGCGTGATCTTTTGCCCGATTTCCGAAGCCGTACACGACCATCCGGAGCTCGTGCAGAAGTACCTGGGCTCCGTCGTGCCGCAACGCGACAACTTCTACGCTACGCTGAACTCCGCCGTGTTCTCGGACGGCTCATTCGTCTACATCCCGCCCGGGGTTCGCTGCCCCATGGAGCTGTCGACCTACTTCCGGATCAACGCGCAGAACACGGGTCAGTTCGAACGCACGCTCATCATCGCCGACAAGGGCTCCTATGTAAGTTACCTCGAGGGCTGCACGGCGCCCATGCGCGATGAGAATCAGCTCCACGCCGCCGTGGTCGAGCTCGTAGCGCTGGAAGACGCTGAGATCAAATACTCCACGGTGCAGAACTGGTACCCGGGCGACAAAGACGGCAAGGGCGGCATCTACAACTTCGTGACCAAGCGCGGGGCCTGCCTCGGAGACCGCTCGAAAATCTCCTGGACTCAGGTGGAAACTGGCTCGGCCATCACCTGGAAGTATCCAAGCGTTGTGCTGCGCGGCGCAGACAGCGTCGGCGAGTTCTATTCAGTGGCACTGACCAACAACCTCCAGCAGGCCGATACGGGCACGAAAATGATCCACCTCGGGCCCAATACGCGCAGCACCATCGTCTCCAAGGGGATCAGCGCCGGTCGCAGTCAGTCGAGCTATCGGGGTCTGGTCCGGACTGCACCGACGGCGAAAGGCGCGCGGAACTACACGCAGTGCGATTCCCTGCTCATCGGCGACCAGTGTGGTGCCCACACGTTCCCCTACATCGAGAACCGGAATCCGGAAACGATCATCGAGCACGAGGCGACCACCTCAAAGGTCAGCGACGATCAGCTCTTCCTCTGCCAGCAGCGCGGCATCGACCCGGAAAAGGCCGTCAGCATGATCGTCAACGGATTCTGCAAGGAGGTGTTCCGGGAACTGCCCATGGAATTTGCCGTGGAGGCCGGAAAACTGCTTGAAGTGAGCCTGGAAGGAGCCGTGGGATGAGACTGCTCGAAGTCAAAGACCTGCACGTGAGCGTGGACGGCAAACCGATCCTGAAGGGCCTCAACCTGACCATCGAAGCGGGCTCCGTGCATGCCATCATGGGACCGAACGGGTCCGGGAAAAGTACGCTTGCCGCCGTTGTTGCCGGCAAACCAGGCTATGAGGTCACGGCAGGAGAGATTCGCTACCGCGGCGAGCTGCTGAATGAGGTGGAGCCGGAGGTCCGAGCTCAGCAGGGCGTGTTCCTCGCCTTTCAGTACCCGGTAGAAATCCCCGGCGTCAGCAACATGGAGTTTCTCAAAGCCGCCGTCGACAATCTCGCTGCCGCACGGGGCGAAGAAGCGCCGAACACCGTCGAGTTCATGCGTCGCGTGAGGGCCATCGCCACCGATCTGGATCTCGATCCGGAGTTCCTGAAACGTGGCGTCAACGAAGGTTTCTCCGGCGGCGAAAAGAAGCGCAATGAGATCCTCCAGCTGCTGCTCCTCGATCCCAACCTCGCCGTGCTCGACGAAACGGATTCAGGCCTCGACATCGATGCGCTGCAGATCGTCTCCGGTGGCGTCAACCGTTACCACGACGAGCAGAACGGCGTGCTGCTGATCACGCACTACCAGCGCCTCCTCGAGCACATCGTGCCCGACTACGTGCACGTGCTCGCAGACGGCGTCATCGTCCGTTCCGGCGGCCGCGAACTGGCCCTGGAGCTGGAAGAAAAGGGTTACGCATGGCTGACCGACTGAGCCCCCTGGAATTGGCAGACGCCCTCGCCGGCAGCGCCGACTACCGCGACAGCGAAGCGGCCCGCCTGGCTCAGGCCAGAGGCGCCCTCGACTCTGAGCTGTTCCGGGAATTCTGGAAATACACGCCCCCCGGCGACTTTCTTGCCGGCCTGCAGGGCCTCGCGCCGACTCAGGCAAGCGTGGAACCCGATGACCTCGCCGGCGTCATCCGCCGCAGCGCCTCGGCCAGTGAACGGGCCTCCCTCGGAGACGCCCAGAGCCCTGATCGGTTTCCGCTGGCTGATCTGGCCCTGCTCCTGGCGGGCGATCTGCTGCTTCTGGAGGTGAGTGAATCGCCGGCAGTCCCGCTCGTCATCCGCCAGCCGGCCGGCTTTTCCGTACCCCTTGAAGTCCGTGTTGCGCCGGGTGTGGAAGTGACGCTCATCGAACACCAGGATACGCCGGGGAGCGCCTATCAGAATCAGTCCCTGTACCTGAACATCGCCGAGGGCGCTCGTGTTTCACACTCTGCCGGTGCCTTTGACGGCGCGTGTTCGCACTGGTCCCTGACGCAGGCCCACGTCGCCGCGGACGCCCACTACGAGCGACGTCAGTATCAGCTCGGCGGCCAGCGGCGGCGGACGGAAACGCAGATTCTGCTGAACGGCCCCGGTGCCAGCACCGCGGTCACCGGCGCTTACGTGGCAGAGAGCGGGCAGCACCTCGATCAACAGCTCGTCATCGAGCATCGGGCGGGCCATACCCACAGCGAGCAGCGTTTTCACGGGATCGGCGCCGGCAAAGGCACGGCCGTTTTCAACGGCCGCATCCACATTCACAGCGGCGCCCCGGGGGCGGATGCGGCGCTGTCGAATCGCAACCTGGCCCTGCACCCGGAAGCGATCATCAACACGAAGCCAGAGCTCGAGATTTACACGGACGACGTGCGTTGTTCGCACGGCGCAACCGTTGGCCAGCTCTCGGAAGAAAGCCTCTTTTACCTGCAGTCTCGGGGCATCACACGACCTGAGGCCCGGCGCCTGATCTGCAGAGCATTCATCGAGAGCTGCATCGCCGGTCCCCTCGCCGACGCGGCGGAAACCGCGCTTCTCGGCACCTGGGCGAGTGCCGTCTGATATGTTTGCCAACGACTTCCCAATCCTTCGGGAGACGCTGAACGGGAAACCGCTCGTCTATCTGGACAACGCTGCGACCACGCAGAAGCCCATCGCCGTGCTGGAGGCCATGGACGAGTATTACCGCACGGTCAACGCCAATGTGCACAGAGCGGCACACGGCCTCGCTGATCGGGCCACGCAGGCCTACGAAGGCGCGCGGGATTCTGTGGCCCGGTTCCTGAACGCCGCCGAACGGGAGGAAATCATCTTCACCTCCGGAACGACGGCCAGCATCAACCTGCTCGCCGCCGTGCACCGGGAGCGCCTTGGCCCGGGCGACTGCATCCTCATCAGCGAGTTGGAACACCACTCGAACATCGTGCCCTGGCAGATGCTCTGTCAGGCCACCGGCGCGGAACTGCTGGCGGCAGCGGTCACCGATGCGGGGGAAATCGATGAGGCGGACTACGCCGAGAAGCTCAAGCGCCGACCGGCCATCGTTGCCATCGGTCACGTCTCCAATGCCCTCGGCACGGTACACCCCCTGCAACGCCTGCTTGCCCAGGCGAAAGCGGCAGGCGCCATCACCATTGTCGACGGCGCGCAGGCCCTCGCCCACCTGCCCGTGGATGTGCAGGCACTGGACTGCGACTTCTACGCGGGCTCAGCGCATAAAGTTTACGGTCCTACCGGGGTCGGCGTGCTTTATGGTAAACGCGCCCTCCTCGAGGCGCTGCCGCCGTGGCAGGGAGGCGGCGAGATGATCGAACACGTCACGCTGACCGGCGCCACCTATAACACCCTGCCTTACAAGTTTGAGGCTGGCACGCCAAACATTGCCGGCGTGATTGGCTTCGGCGCGGCGGTCGAGTATCTGAGCGCCATCGGCTTCGACCGCGTCGTGCCGCACGAGCAGGAGTTGCTCAACGTCACACTCAGCGAGCTGAAGCAGATTCCCGAGGTTCGGCTCGTTGGTGAACCGCGCGAGCGGGTCGGCGCCATCTCGTTCCTCGTGGAAGGCTCGCACCCCCATGACGTGGGTACCCTCCTCGATCAGCAGGGGATTGCCTTACGAACGGGCCATCACTGCACCATGCCCCTGATGGAACGACTCGAAGTCCCCGGCACAGTCCGCGCGTCTTTCAGTCTGTATAATTCGGCCGAAGACGTAGACCGGTTCGTCACCGGGCTGCGTAAGGCCGTTACCTTCGTCTGAACAGCCGCCCCCCCGGAGCGGCAACAATCGGATAAGAGGATGTCATGAGCGCAACGCAATTCGACCCCAGCACGATCTCCGTGACCGACGCGGCGCAGGCCCACATTGCCGCGCAGATCGCCCGTTCCGGCCGGCGCTTTCTCAAGCTCGGCGTCAAGGAAAGCGGCTGCAACGGTTTCATGTATACCCTCGACTACATCGACAGTCCCCTGGGTGAAGACGAACGCTTCGCGTTCGGCGACATCGACGTCTACGTGCAGCGAGACGAGCTCGAGCTGGTCCGAGGCACCGAGATCGACTTCGAGGTCGAAGGTCTCAATTCGGCGCTGAAGTTCAAGAATCCCCGAGCCGAAAGCTACTGCGGCTGCGGCGAGAGCTTTTCCATCAAAGACGACTGATCGCCCCTTGGAAAGACGCCTCATCGCAACGACCCGGGAGGTGCCTGCGCGGCTCGTTCCCACTGGTGATCCGATCACGATTCCGGGTGGGACCTTCGTGACCCTCACACAAAGCCTCGGTGGGACCTACACGGTGATCGCCAACGGCAATATGGCGCGCGTGGAAGGTGAAGATGCCGACGCCCTCGGTTTCGAACCGGAAGTCCTGCTGTTCGATCCGCCTGCCGACGGGTGTATTGACGAGGGTCAGGTGCAGCAAGCCCTGGCCAGTGTGTTCGATCCGGAAATCCCCGTGAACGTCGTTGATCTCGGCCTGATCTACTCGGTCGACATCGAGCACGGCCAGAACACGGTTGCGGTGCAGATGACGCTCACGGCGCCCGGCTGCGGTATGGGAGACGTGCTGGTCGCGGACGTGAAACGGCGGGTGGAGAGCGTGCCTTTTGTCGAGTCGGTGAACGTCGATCTGGTGTTTGATCCACCGTGGTCCCGGGATCGCATGAGCGAAGAGGCGCAATTGGAGCTGGGTCTCTTCTGATGACGGAAACCCGCGCCAACCTCGATGAGATCCGGGAGTCCTTCGGCTTCTTCGACGACTGGGAAGACAAGTACCGCTTCATCATCGACCTGGGTAAAGCCGTCGACACGCTGCCGGAAACTGATCGGCAGGAGGGCAACCTCGTGCGCGGCTGTCAGAGTCAGGTCTGGCTGGTCCCGGACATCGATCCGGAAACAGGCACGCTGCAGCTGCGTATCGACAGCGATGCACACATCGTGCGCGGGCTGATTGCCATCGTCCTGGCCGTTTACGACGGACGTACACCGGAAGATGCGCTGGCCTACGACATCGAAGGCCTCTTCGAAGACCTCGCTCTCCTCAAGCACCTGAGCCCTACCCGTGGCAACGGACTCCGGGCATTGATCGGTCGGATCCGCGACTACGCTGAAGCCGCCTGAGGAGTGACCGCTCCGGCGTGACCTGTGTCACAGGTACTCGCGCTGCGACCCTATTTCCTCATGGAGATGAGACCCGTTAACGGTTTTCCCGTGCCGGCCTGCCGAGAATGAGGGCGGGACAATGACAGAGACCTGCAGACTCCGGAAAGGACGCCGAAGCTCTCGCGAACCGGATCCAGGCATGGCAGAAGCGCTCAATATCGACAAGGCGGGGGCCCGGTCCAACGCCATCTACACCACCTTCCTCGACGACCGCTCGGAGATCGCGGCAGCACTCAAAACCCTGCGCAATCAACGCGCCGTCCTGCAGCTGACCTTCGAAGGAGAAAGCAGCATGCATCGGGCCCGCATTCTCGATGTGCTGGACGACGCGGTGCTTCTGGAAGATCTTCAGCCCCGCTCGGGCCTGAAGCTCATGAGCAGCGGCCGTCGTTTTTCCTTCTCTGGTCGCGCTGATGGGGTCTATCTCTTCAGCGAAGAAAACGCCTGCGCACGCGTGGAGGAGGACCGTGGCGTGCCTTACTTCCGGGTAGCGCTCCCGAGCAATGCCCTCTATCAGCATCGTCGCAGGAGCACGCGTTATCAGCTGCCCGTACGCACTGAGGACCGACCGGCCGCCGTAACGCTGATCCGATCCATCGCCGCTGACAAAGACCACTCAGACACTCTGCGCGGGCGCCTCATCGACATCTCGGCCGGAGGCTGCCGTGTGGCGCTGCCAGGACCCGTGCATCCACCGCTCGAAGTGGGTGAGCAGCTGGCCTCGGCAGCGATCGAGATCCCTACCCTCTTCGATCTCGCGGCCGACGCCACTGTTCGCCACGCCAGCTACAACAAGCTCACGCGCAAGGTGATCTGCGGACTGGAATTCACGGGCATGCACGTCACCGATCGACGCCGCCTCGAGCAGTTCATCCAGTCCCTGTCCGCCAGCCAGGGCAATGCTAGCGGTCCAGGCCGCTAGCCCGCGCCTGCCACGCCCGCCATTCCGCAGGCGTATCCACGTCCCGCAGCGTCGTCAGAACGGCAACGCGGAGACCAGCCTCCCGGGCGCACTGAGAGGTTTGCGTAAAAACACGGCTCGTACCCCAGTCGATCCCGGCGAAGAGCTCAGGCACAGGTCTGAGCGCACCAATCAGCCCATAACCGCCGTCTTCTGCAGGACCAAGGACCACGTCCGCCTCTTCGAGGCGCTTCAACGCCCCGGCAATGTAGCTGGCGTCGACGTCCAGCAGGTCACTCCCGATCAGGACCGTCGGTCCCGACTTTGCTTCCAGCGCGAAACGCATCCGCTCGCCAAGATCCCCCGATGATTGTTCACGGCCTGCAATGCCGTATCGCTCGAGCCAGCGGGCGACAACAGGCTCATCCGCCTCCGCAGCGCCCGCCAACCAGAGCTCCGTGTCGTAGGCTTCGGGCGCCACGCAACGTTCGAGAACACCCTCGGTGAGTTCGATGTGTGCCGTCAGCGCCGCCACTTCGCCAATCTCTGCGGCCAGACGCGTCTTCACCGTGCCGAGGACGGGCCTGCGGGCGAAGATGCAGAGTCTGCCGCGGCAGGCCACTACTGCGATCCTCGCGAGCCAGAAGGACCGACGGCTCTGCCCAGCTCAGACACCCGCATCCTGTCCATAGTAGCGGCGGGCGAGCGCCTCGGGCGTCGCACCCAGCCAGTAACGCAGGCGCAGCTGCCACATGCCGAGCACCGTGCGCAGAACACCGAAGCGCTGCCAGCGGCGCGCCGAGGTGGCAATGACAAGCTGCGGACATTCGGGTTGCAGCAGAGCTTTGAGACGACGGCACAATTCAATGTCTTCCATGAGCGGCTGTTCCGGCACGCCCCCGATGGCCTGCAGCAGCGAAGGCGCCACGAACAGGGACTGATCCCCGGTGCAGATGCCGGTCAGCCGGGACCGCAAGTTCATGAACGCAGCGATGACGCGCATGGCTGACCCTTCCGGTAAAAACGCAACGTTGAAGCGACCCCAGGCGGGCTGCCGGAGCGTTCGCAGGTAGGTGAGTGCGGCCTGGCTCGGTCGCGAGTCGGCATGCAGCATCCACAGACAGCGGCCCGACGCTGATCTGGCGCCCAGGTTCAGCTGTCGGCCGCGGCCGGGTACTGAGCTGAGCACTCGCACGCCCCCTTCCCTGGCGAGTTCCGCGGAGCCATCGCTGCTCTGACCGTCGACGACGATGATTTCGAGCCCCGACTGCGGCAGCTCGTTCAGCGCCGCCAGGAGATGGGCCAGTGCAGCGCGGTCGTTGCGGACGGGGATGATGATGCTGACATCAACGGCATTCAAAACGACGTCAGCTTAGCACTCAAGCAGCCTCACGAATCCAACAACGCCCCGGCGGCCTGGGGACCCTCGCGCCGGGATCGTCTTATCAGCGGTCCTTTACTGGAATGAAGTTGCCTTGAGTGTTGCTCTGCGTCAGATGACGTCGCAGGCTTTTGTATCGACGTACTGACCGCGGATCGCATCAAAGACACGCACCGTGCGGCAGTTGATCGCATCCGCTTCGGGCGGCTCATAAATCGCGGCTTCAGCTCCACCAGACTCGATCGGGCAGCTGGCACTGCCGGTATCCGGACAGAGATTGGGGCTATCCTGTGCCTCTTCGACGGCCGTGCACATGGTGGTGAGTTCACCCTCCACACAGAAGCAGGCGCATTCACTCCACGCTGCTGAACCGACGAGCATCAGCCCTGCGGCGAGCATGTACTTCAGTGAACTTTGCATATGTTGAACCCCCCAGTTCAGTTAGCCGGATCATCCTGCGCTTCAGGCCATTCCAGTGCAAGGGAAGAGTTGTGTGAAAAGGTGGACCGATACATTGCGCGTGTAGCTTGTCCCTAATAGAGACTATATCTTATTTTCTTTAAATTCATATAGATAGGCGACATTCATGGTTATCTTATTAAGTTTGGGGTCGCAATCTGCTACAAATCACGAACTGATCGGCACGCGCTCTGTGATGCCCGTCACAAAATTCGCACAGAATCCTCCTACCGCGCATCGCATCCGCCCGGCAAAGTGTGATCTGGTACTCAATCCTGAGTCGATCGTCGATTGTTGTTATCGCGACGGCTGAGGTTCTATCGAACTCCACACTGAGGGCAACACATGCGCCGGCAGAGAAACGAACAGCCCCGTGCGATCCCTGGCACTTCATCGCGGACCGGACTTCCGGCACTGATGCTGGCTTCGTCCCTCCTCCTGATAGCAAGCCTGAGCGGCAGCCTGGCGGCCAATGCCAACGAAAGCGTAGCCAGCTGGGTAGATGACAAAGGTGTTACGCATTTCGGCGATAGACATCTGGCACCTTCCAATGCCGCCACTGTCAACGTTGCTGACGCAAATGGCATGGTCGCACCGAAGGTTTCCGCGACCAACGCAAGAACAACAACGCGATGGACGATGATCGAGCAGGCGCCGAAGCAAAATCCAAGAGGCTGGCGTCGGCGCGGGGACGGACCGCAAAGTGGCCCGATCGCACCGGAAAACATTCGCCGCCGCTAAGCGGCGAGAAACTCCTCCAGGACGCTCTGATAGGCAAAGCAGCGTTCCAGGACAGCAAGATCCGATTCGCTGACGCCTAGCTCTGCAAGCACCTCCCGCCACCCGGCAGTCACCCCAAGTACCTCCTCGGCGATCTGCCGGGCTGTCTGCTCCTCAAGCCCCATCCGGTGCCGGGCGGCCTGCAGATTGTCCCGGCTGGGCGTACTCCCGAACTCCCCGAGCGCGATGGCATGAGAGCCCTGAAGTCCCGTGTTGGGCACGATGTCGTAGGCCGGGGTCAGCTCATACTCCGGATGACCGGCGCGTTTGTAGAACGCGTGATTGCGGAGGTGATCATCGGTATTGCCTATAGCCACGTTGAAGATCATGCGCCGGAAGATCACCGCGGGGAGGTCGACGGTCATGCCGCCGATACGTTTGGCCAGATGATTGATACCGGGATAAGACATGGCCGCTTCGTCGAACTGGGTGATGTCGAATTTGTTGATGAGGCTTGCTACGGATATCAGGTGGTGCTGGCCCTGCTCCGAGTGGTCGAAACGCTCCACGAGAACCACGGGCCCTCGCGCCGTTTCCGTAAGGTCTACGTCCGGCACGTCGATGCCCGCCGCCCGCGCCATACGCATGGTGCCGCACTCCACGCGACACATATCAACCAGATCGCTGTCGCGATTGAACTTGGCGATCCAGCCCCGGCCTTCGTGCTCGATGAGGGTTTTCGGCCTCGCCCCGCCAAGGCCGCTGCCGTGAAAGAAATAGGGTTCGAGGCTTCGATCCATCTCCCGTCCGGCCTCGATGTCCTCGGCAATATGCTGCAGGTGCACGAGGTTCTCAAAGGGCCTTTCCGGCGGCGGCTTGGGTTCATCCCTGAGCTCCGCGGTAAAGTGCAGTGCACCAACGCCTTCCCCGGAGGCAGCCAGCAGAAACTCCACATCGGTAACCGGCGGAGGTCGGCGGGTTTTCGTCAGCTGGCGACGCCCCCACTCGTCGGGACCTGCATCGATGAGCACACCAAAAACCCCCGGCGTTTCTCGCGTGCGCACGTTTTCGTGGACTTCCGGATTGAGTGGGAGATTGACCGGATCCAGTGGAAAGCTGTCCGGGCGTTCGATGTAGGCCCGCGCGTACTTGAAGCGACCACGGGACTCATCGACGATCAGTTGCCCGGCAAGCACCGTTTCACCCTCTCCCAGGTCGACGTGTACGAAGAGTTTCTCTGCGGCCATCAGATTTCCCACTCGTCCTCGAGGTTTGTGGTTTTGCGTGCCGTGCCTGCGCGACGCCGGGCAGCCCCGCGGGCCAGTGACTCGCCGATACTGTCTGATCCCGGACTCAGCACGGCGTCGAGCGCCGTTGGCAGACCAAAGACATCAAGCAGGGAAAGGTAGGCACCCACGGTTATGCGCGGGCTACCGGCTTCGCACTTCTTCACAGAACTCTCCGACAACCCGGCTTTGTCCGCCGTCTGCAGCTGCGTCCAGTTGCGCCGCAGCCGGGCTTCTTTCAGCCGGATACCGAGCGCACCCAGGCTGCCAAGGGCCGCATCACTGAGGATGTTGTAGGATTTGGATTGGCGTGGCATATAAAACTATTAAATAATTTTAGGTATCTATAAAAAGCTACTGTTATATGTCAGTCAAGCACCCAGCCGCATAAACGCCTCCTACGACATACGCTGAAGTTATATAACTCCGAGCCTAGCTGGCGGACAGGCGCTGCACCGTGCGATCCGTCACAGTCGATCCAGCACCCGTATAGGCCCACAATCAGACGCCGGGAAGCCTTTGAGCGGATCATGGATCAGGAAACCGGAAACGCTTCAGCAGATCGTCCGCGCCACCTGTGGCCCGACTATGCTGCTCAGTTCGAAGATGCGGCGATCGCCGCCGTCTATCGGAAACGTCCACCCTACCCCGCAGAGACTTTCGATCTGCTCGCCGCCATCATCGAGCAGATTCCAGCGGGTCAGCGCAGGCTGCTCGATGTCGGCGCCGGTACCGGGGAAATCGCCCTCCCGATGGCACAGCGGGGCCTGCGGGTGGACGCGATGGAACCCTCGGCTGCGATGCTCTCCGTCGCCAGGAACGAAAGCGACGCCGAGCGGGTGCGTTTCATCAATGAGCCAGGAGAGCGGCTCGCCGCCCGAAATGCCTACGATCTCATCGTCTGTGCGCAAAGCCTGCACTGGATGGACTGGTCGGTGGTCATGCCGGCCTTTGCGCGGGCGCTGCAGCCAGCGGGGAAACTCGCCATCATCGGTCTGGATGAGCTCAGCGGCCCCTGGTTGCCTGCTCTGAAAGCGCTCATCAGTGAGTATTCGACCAACCAGGACTTCATGCCTTTCGATCTCGTGGCCGAACTTGTCAAACGGGGGCTGTTCAAAGAAGAGCAGGTTCTGCGCACGACGGCGCTTGCGATTGAGCAGTCGACGACCGACTTCATCGAATCGATCCACGGTAGAAACGGCTTTTCCAGAGACCGGATGACTCGGAGCAGGGCCAGAGCTTTCGATGAGGCTGTTCGCACAGTTCTGGAGGCACATCATCCGGATGGTGTGGTCCGAGGCGGCATCGCCGCAACGATTCACCTGGGCGTTCCCTGTCCGGCCTGAGTTGCCCGTGTTCCAACGCCTGCGGGCGCGCTAAGATCTCCGACCAGGGACCAGTGAAGAGGAGACCACCATGCCCAGATTCGTCATTGAACGGGACATTCCAGAAATCGGATCGGCAGAACGCGACGCGCTGCGGGATGCATCACAGCAATCGAACGGCGTGCTCGCGGCCATGAAAGCCGAAAACAAGAATATACAGTGGGAGCATTCCTACGTGGCTGGCGACAAAACCTTCTGTATCTATATTGCCGACGACGAAGCCCTCATCCACGAGCACGCTGAGCGAAGCGGCTTTCCAGCAACGAAGGTGACGGCGGTAAAGGGGATGATCGATCCTGTCACCGCTGAAGCCGTTTGAAGACCCGATTCTGATCCAACGGGAGGAGATGAAGCATGTGTGACGACCGGACTGCCGCCGACGCCGAGACCTATCTGAAAAGTACTGGCATCACGCGCCGGAACTTCGGCACTTTCACCACTGCCGCCGCGCTCGCTGCGCTGCTACCGAAGGTCGCCAACGCCATGACGGTGACGGAGCGCGACGTCATGGTCGATACCGCGGACGGCAGCGCCGACTGCTATTTCGTCCACCCGGCAACCGGCGCCCACGCCGGGGTAATCGTCTGGCCGGACATTCTCGGCCTGCGGCCGGCATTCCGGCTCATGGGGAAGCGCCTTGCCGAGTCCGGCTATGCGGTGCTCGTCGTCAATCCGTACTACCGTGAGGCCCGCTCACCGGTCGTTGGAGAAGGGGCCAGCTTCCAGGACCAGGCGACGCGCGACACTGTTCTACCCCTGGCCCGTTCCTTGACGCCAGACACAAACGTCACGGACGCCCGAGCCTTCGTCGCCTTTCTCGACAACCAGAGCGCGGTTGATTCGGCACGCCCGATCGGCACAACGGGCTATTGCATGGGCGGCCCCATGACCATGCGTACCGCTTCCGCCATTCCCGAGCGCATCGGCGCTGGCGCCTCCTTCCACGGTGGTCGCCTTGTGACCGACAGACCCGACAGTCCGCATCTGTTCGTGAAAGACATGCGGGCGAGCTTTCTCTTTGCCATCGCGGAAAACGACGACGAGCAGGAGCCGGAGACGAAACAGGTGCTGCGCGAAACCTTCGATGCCGCTGGATTGCCGGCTGAGATCGAAGTCTACGAAGGCGCATTACACGGCTGGTGTGCCATTGATTCCCGCGTGTACAACGAGACACAGGCCGAGCGGGCCTGGGCGAGGCTCCTGGCGCTGTTCGAGACGGCCCTGGTACCGGCAGCGACCGCCTAGGCGAGCTCGTGGTTCAGCATCCAGCGGATGCCGAACCGGCCACGACAGGCAGCAAAGCAGGCGCCCCAGAACATTTCCTCGGGCGCCGTTTCGACCTCTCCTCCAGCGCTCAGGATGGCAAAGAGCCGGTCAACAGCTTCAGGGGACTCCGGCGCCAGGGAGATCTGCACGTTGCTGCCAACAACGTGTTCAGTGTCGTCGAAAACATCGCTGCCCATGAGCATGGCGCCGCCGAGCGGCAGCCGGATATGCATGATTTTATCCGCCAGCGATCCGGGCATGCCTGCTTGCGGTGGCGCATCCCCGAAGGTCTGCAGCACCGCGAAGTCCCCGCCGAAGGCAGATCGATAAAACTCGAAGGCTTCCCGGCAGTTGCCGGCGAAGTTCAGATAGACGTCCATGCCGCACTCCCCTGCTGATGAACGTGACGTTGGCGCCCCGGGCAGGAATCGAACCTGCTTGTATGTGCCTCAGCGTGATTCAGCGGGGCTAGAACCCGCATTCTACCGTTATCTCACCCCGCCGATTCCCGGCGAAAACTGTAAGAGTGGCGCAAAAGTGGCGCAAATGCTCACCCCTACAACTTGGGGCCTTAACCCCACAATGCCATCGTCGAGTGCTCACGAATCCGGGGAGGGTCGATGAGAACGCCTGAAGAAGAGTACGAAATCTGCAAAGTTCGAGGCCACATCTCAGATGGCATAACCATCACGGACACGTGGCGCACCAAACAGCGCTGCAAGTTCTGCTTCACCTACTACTGGACCGAGACGGTGACCACCACTCACGAATCGAATACGCCAGCAGAGAGGGCAGAGATCGCAGAACAGATGGTGGAAAACATGCTGTCCGTCCCAGGAGGAGCATCGTCAGGAGGGCAGCGGTCATGATCTCTGGACCCCACAAGCGCCAATCCTATCCAGTGAAACTGGAACGGTGCCACCACGCGCACAACCCCAGACTGAAATCCCGAGTCGGTGAAGTTGGCAAAGCAACTATTCACTCAATCGACCGTTCAGAGTCCTTCGTAGAGTTCGACAACCCGAGAGAGGGGTTCTGGATCAAAGACAAGTACCTGCTCGCTGTGAAGACACCAATACCATCGTCGAGCGTGCACCGTGACTGATCTCAGATACAAGCAAGGACAGGAACTGGAGTGGATTCAGCCGGAAGCTGGAATGAACGGCTACACGGTGGGACAGAAGGCTCCCTGGAGGGATGCCCCGGTTGTCACTTCTATCCGGGTGGAAATGGAGGACGGCTTGCATTGCAGCGTCCCTTATTTCGCCGTCATGGTGGGCGACGATCTGCTCAGGAAGTACAACGCGCTGCTGTGCTTCGCCAGCGGGCCTGTCCGGTCTTCAACTGCAGGGGAGGGTGGACATGGACGCTAGTATTCCTGAAGTCTCACGGGCGCTCCGAGACGCTGACGAGATTCGAGCCCACGTAGAGAAACACCCCGATGCCGTCGTAAAAGTGATCACGACACTAAAGCCCGGACGGGTCTCCTGCATCAGCCCTGTACCGCGTTTATTCGGAGCAGAAATCCATTGTAGAGAGGAAGACTACTCGGCCGTCTTGGCGCTTGTCCGGTCCTCAACTGCATCGTCGAGCGTGCCGGAATGAGCGACGTAAAGGCAGGATCGTTAGCCCTTATGGTTCTCGTTGGCGCGGCCTTCGGTTTTCTTATAGGGACCATCCATAGCGACGACAAATGGCATGACCGATTCGAGGAGTCGTTCCGGGACTATGAAGTGTATCGCCAGCTTGAAGACATGACCCGCCTCGATACGTACTGCCGAATCGGAGTCGAGGAAGGCTGGATATTGCTGAACGGAGGACAGCCGGAGTGAGCGGAGGTTTTCTATTCCTTGGTTTGATGTTTCTTCTGATCTGGGGGCAGAGCGCCCTTGTAAAACATAACTTCAGGCGGGGCTATCACGCGTTTCCCCCAAGGGGAACACAGAAATGGAAGTGCGGAGGACAGTCGGAGTGAGTGATTGGAGAGATTCCGTTTACACACAGCAGGAGCTTTACGATCTGCTCGCAGAGCGTGACAAGCGCATCGAGCAACTGGAGCGCTTCCGTTCTGCTGTGCTCGGATGGCGCGAATATGACCATCCCGAAGGGTTCAGCCGGACTACTGCTGAATGGGTTGCGAATTTGGGCGAGGAGAACATGTCGCCCCCAGGAGGAGCATTTTCAGGAGGACAGCCGAAGTGAGTGAAGAAGCACCGGACAGGATTCATGAGCCCGTCGAATACATACGGGCGGACCTTTACGAAGAACTTAAGGAGTCCTGGCAAAACGCCCGTGACTTGGCTTTAAGACTAGAGCGAGAAGTCGAAGACCTACGAAACAAGGTCCCGTGGGTGGAGATAGACGGCAAGCTCTACGTGCCTAACGAATAAACCCCTGTATTGACGTAAACGTCAGTGGAGATGCTTTATAGCTCTTCCACCTGAAGAATCGTAGGGAATGAGCCTCTACGGGATGCCCTAGATCTCCAGGGCCGACAGATCCACAGTGAACGTGACATTGTCATTGGTTTCCGTGGCGTGACGGATCGTCAGGGAGATCTGGGCCGTGTTCAGGCTTCCGGCCTCCACATACCACTCCCTATTCGTAGACAGCGCCAGATAGGTGGAGCCGTCACAGGTAGCGCCGCCCGTCACAGTGCCGGAATTGACCGTACAGCGGACCTCATAGTTCGATGCCGTACCGCCAACCAGCAGCCAATCCCCTCGATCAATATAAGTCGGTGTCGTGGTCTGGATTTCATCAATATCACGGTCGGTCGCTATCCTCACGCCGCTGCGGTCAGTCGCGCCGTTCGTGGTGCTCGAGTAAGACTGTGCCGATAGCTCTACAAGGAAGCTGGCCTGGTAGAACTGCTGCCATACGCCGCTGACGCGCACCCAGCCTTCCTGTACTTCCTGCCAGACACCCGAGACACGGACGTGCATCTCCTGCACTTCCTGCCAGACACCGGCATCCCGGACGTGCATCTCCTGGCCATAGGCAGCAGTCGCCCAGAAGCAGAGAGCCCATAGAAAGAACCTAGTAGATGAGAACAATGTCGCCATCCGTGCCGCCAGACGGCGAGCCGCCGCTCTGAATGGTTACGTCACGCTCAGCCATGCTGCCGATACCAAGGGCTGTACGGGCGTCTGCCGCGGTGCTCGAGCCGGTTCCGCCGTTCGCAACAGCAAGGTCCGTCCCTGACCAGTTCCCGTCGTTGACAGTGCTTGCAGTAGCCAGAGTACCAAGCCCAAGGTTCGTGCGCGTTGTTGCCGCGTCCGTCACATTCACGGAGCCGGTGATGTCTACACCAGTCGCCGAAGACGCCAGTCGCACTGACCCCGCGTAGTAGACACTGGCCGCGCCATCACCATCACCAAGAACAACATTCTGAACCGTACCCGAACTGTCTTCGGCCTGCAGCGCAACATCGCCGCCATGTTCAAGCCCCCTTAGGACAGCCGCCGCGCTGCTGGCGCCGACTTGTGCGAGATTGGCCCCAGCATCGTCTTGCAATTTCACAGATACATTCGCACCACTGACGTCTCTGACGGCCAAGCCTTCGGAAGTGGTTATGGCGGCTATTGACGTATCGTAGTGAAGCGCAGACGCAAGTGGATTCAGCAGCTGGAAGCTCGTCCCATCAAAGGCGACGGTATATATCGAGCCAGACCGAATCACCCCCACATCGAGAGACCGACCGTCTTGGTTGACGATGCTGGCAGCGGGAGCGCCATCCACCGCAAGCGTTGCAGCGCCTGAATTGGTGTGATTCGCTTGAAATCGAAAGTGATCGCCCGCCGAAAGACTGGTGAACGCGGAGCTCGTCGCCAATGCGTAGGCCCCGGAGGAGCCGGTCGAGATCAATGCGCCGCCGCTTTGCTCGAACCATCGAGCGATAGCCGCCATCATTTCCCGCATGACGTCATTCAATGTGCTTGGCGCCATACCCTCTGGCGCGCCATCCGGAGGCGCCGCCGTGTTGTTGGCGGCAGACGTATCCCATTCGTTGACGTCACTCGCGAACGCTGGGAGCGCGGAGAACAGAAAAAGCAGTAAGACTCTTTTCACATTGATTCCTGTTTAGGCGATGTTCCTGCCGATCTCGCGCCAGGTGTTTCCGGTGATGTACTGAAGAGTTACGCTACTGCCCGCGGTCACGGCGAGGTCAGCGCTCCCATCGAGGAGCGTATTGCCATGATTCAGCGTCAGCGCGCTTTCAAAGATGAGAGTGACTATAGTCCCCGCCAACACAACAGAACCGGGAGAGATGAGCCCAACATCCGTTGTCCCCGTAATCTGAAACATCTTTTCGTTGTTGGGTATCGTGATAGTCGCAGCGGAGGCAATCTCGGTTAGCTTTTCGTTGGCGTGGGCAGTCGTCGCTCCCTCGATAATGATGTCGGGACTAATGACGAGGGAGCTGTAATCGATGGAGTCGAGTGCGTTGGTAACATCAAAAAAGTGCGTGCCCCCGGCAAGGGTTACGTTTGAGTTGGGATTATCGATGACAACTCCCTTGTTCCCTTCCGCGAATCTCCCGCCAAGAATAGAAACGTCCCCTCCAATGATCCGGACATGGATCCCGTTGGTGGAATGGATGTTCCAAGAATGGAGGTCAGTCAGGTAGACCCGATCTGCATCGGCTATGTCGATGTCAACTCCGTAGAGATGAGAGGCAGTCTGGCACCCGACCAGCATGCAATCCGTTGAAGCCCCTCGAAATCTGAACCCGACGCCAGTGTGATACGTGTCGGTCCCATCCGTAGGAGAGTCTGCGCCGCACCCGAACATCTTAATTTGGTTGCAAGCGACAATACTGTAGCCAATCTCGTTAAAGGCGAAGCATCCGACAAGGGTCGTCCAGTCCGAACGATTCCTAAACTCGAATCCAACCCCAGACCGAACGTTGTCGGCGTCTGAGTTCGAAAGCAGGGGCGCGCATTGGACAAACTGAAAGTTCCAGGCGCCCAGGTCCTGATCGACCCTGATACCGTTCGTGCAGTCGATATTCACAAACTCGACCCGGCCCCTGGGGGTATTGTTCGTGCCTGTATCAATCGCCCGCTCAAAACCAAGAATCGCGCAGTAGCCGATGTAAGGGGAGGCAGAGAGAACGGTGATTGCCGTGCCCTCGTAGAGGGCAACTTCAGCCGCGGTAAGGCCGGTGGCGGGGAATACCATGCCCTTGCGGTAGAGAACCAGACCCTTGAGCCCGGCCCCATTCCTGAGTTGAATCGTAGCGCTACTGTTGACGATCAGCGTGCTCCGGGTTTGGCCCCACCAATCCCGGTCGGTGAAATCCAGATAACTGTTGCCGCCGACGAGGGTGACGTTTTGCAGAACGTCCAGGGTGCCGTCTATCAGACACCGGCCCTCCACAAGAATGTCGCCACCCCCGTCCCTGAGGAAACGGGTGTTTATCGCTTTCTGAACCGCTGCGGTGTCGTCAGTCACTCCATCGCAAACCGCGCCATAGTCTTTGACAGAGACCCGGTCTCTCAAGCGCTCGAGGATGCTGCGAGCAACAGATCCTGTTCCGCCTTCGTCATAGATGGCAGCCTGCTCAAAGGCGCGCTGTATCCGGAGAAAACTGTCGAGGGTGTAGTCACGAAACGCAGTCGGATCGTTTGGGGGGGCGGTCGCTCGGAACGTCATCTGTTGAAGCCCGGCCCTCGGTTTCTGCGTTTGGAAACAGGCACGCCGCGGAGGGTTGAAGGAGTGTTGACGAGGTCCGAGAACTTGCTGTCAGACTCATAGAGCTCGCGGATCTTCTCGGCGTAGGTCCCGTCCTGCATCCATTTCCAGAACTTCTGTACTCGGGAGCGGCCGAACGCCTCAGGGTTCTCGGCAACGGCCTGGGTCACATCTGCGACAACAGGATCCTCGGCCATCGCCTGGGCGGCGTTGATCATTGCGGTTCTGGGCACGGTCAGGAATCCATCAGCCACGGCGGGGAAGTTCTTTAGCAGGCCATCGTCCTTCGGGCGCTTGCCAGGAAGACCCAATGTCAAAGCCAGCAGCGCACCAGCCGTCAGCTTGTCGTAGGCCGTCTCAGCGGCTTGATCGGGGTTCTGCTGGAAGAACTGGAAGAGTGACGTCATCAGGGCGCCTGATATGGCGAGCCCAACAGACGCCTTCCCGAAAGTGCTCATTTTCCCGCTGCCTAAGACGTGGAACGGGAGTTCAACCGTGCCCTTGCCGATAGTCAGGGCGCCACTCGAAAGCGCCTGACCCGCCATCGCAAGCCCTGCCGTTTCAGCAGGATCACCGTCCTGCAGCATTGAGAGAAATGCCGCCTCGGCGCCTGTTTCAAACGTTCTGCCGGTTCCACGGGCCAATAGCTGGAAGCGCTCGTCTTCCAGTATGTCGATACCCTGCCGCCGAAGACCGGTTTCTGTCGCTTTCTGAGCGAGCTTGTTTCGCGCGCCCTCCATGGCTTTCTCGATAGGCTCATCAAGCACGCCACCGGTCCGACCACGCTTTAGAGGAAGCCGGCCGGCGAACAGCGTGGCAGCATCACCAAGAAGGTTTCCCGTGGCATCGGCTATCGGGTTCTGCTCCGCTACCGCCTGGTTTTCAGCCAGGGCTTCATCAAAAGACTGATTGCGCAGGAATGAATCCGCCCCCGCCACAACGTTTTCACCAGACGGGAGGATCGGGCTGATCTTGGGCAGATCGAATCGCCTTGACTCATAACCTGGGAGGATTCGGTTTCCTGCGAAGTCCGCGGCCGCAGATGCAGGCCCGCCTCGAGCGACCATCTCCAGAATCGCATCCGGAAATCCTGCGGCATTGTCTACAGCCCTTGAGATAGCCGCATTACCCATGGCGTCGAGATTGCGCGCAGAAAAGTCCTCGGACTCGCGAGGAACGAAGCCTGTTTTTTTGTCGCGGGGGACAAAAGGCATTACTTCCAGTCTCCAACCACACCGTTCACCGTGATTTCGTCGCCTACATCAATCAGCTTGGCGTCAAACGCAGCCTGTGCCTCTGCCTCCGTTGCGAAGTTGAAGCCATCCGCCTTGAACTTGCGGGCTACCCTTCGAAGGCTGATGCGTTCTTCAGAGGTTAGGAATGGCTGGCGCTCATCCTTCGTTAGGACTTCCTGGGCGGTGATGGCGTTGATCGAACGAATGGAGCCTATCGACATGTTTTCATTGGCAGACGCGTTCTCCACAAGCCGCTGTAAGCTCACCGTGACACTCATACCCTCGGCCTGCATGCGCGAAAGAGTGTTGGCTACGAGGTCCTGAGAGTTCTTCCGGAAAGTGTCGTAGGCGACTCTCTGTGTTCGGATATCCTCTGCCGTCTTGCCTTCCCCCAAAAGATCGGCCGCCCACTCTGCGGGAGTAGCGAGGTAGTCTCGGAAGAACTTAGAGCCTGTGCTGCCAGGCTCTAAGAACGAGCCTTCAAGCACCTGCAGGGACTCTTCCATTGCCTCAAGGTTGCCCATGACCGCGCGGGTAGCGTCTACCTCGCGCAATTCCTCTTCCGCTTTTTCGTCCTTTTCGTCCTGCATGTTGCCGAGCCTTTCCTGAAGTCGAAGCCTTGCCTCCTCAAGCAGCAACTGATCGGTGGCAGACGGCGTTTCACCGCCCATCTTGTAGGCGGCGATGATCTCTTCTTCGGTAGCCCCGCGGCCGACCTTCGCTTCGAAGTCAGCAATTCTCTCAGCCGGCGTCTGCCGTCGGTTCTGATTCGGGAAGATCTGTTGAGCGAGGGCTGTCCCCATGGCCTGAGGATTGAGCACAGAAGCCGTGCGGGTGAGTTCAGCCTCGCGGCCGGAAGGAGTCAGAGGAGCGCCACCAGCCAGAATAGCAGGGAGATTGGCGATAGCCGCGTCCTGCTCCTCGCCGCGGCGATTCGTCCGTTTTGCAGCCGTTACGGCCTCACGGGAAATGTCATTCTCCAACCGGGTCTTGCTGCGGTGATCCATCACCATGGGGGCGGCGAGAAGTCCGAGAATGGGATTGATACCGAAAGCAGCCGCCCCCGCGACAGACAGCGCAGTGTCCTGAACCTTGGGGTTCTGAAGAAAGTCTAGGATGCCCGCCATATCAACCTCCAAGCCCGAAGAAGGCGCTCCTCTGGTTGGTCTTGGACCCAAGCAGGCTATTCAGATCAAGCCCGAGAGCCGCACTGAGCAGCCTCAGTTGCGCATCAATCGGCGCGTCAATCTCTGCCTGCTCCTGCCCTTGGATTTCATTGCCGATGCCGGAGAGGAGATTGATGTCGGCCGTGGCGATGCTCGGCAGGAGCTCAGCGGCGCCCAGCTGGCGATTCCGCTCCCGGTCACCAAATTCCCCCAGAGTCGTGGCGGCACCCGATCGGATACCAGCGTCTGTCGCGCCGATGTCTGAAAGCGTCCTGGCAATGTCCAGTTCGCGCCCGGTTCCAGCCAGACCCAATTGAGCCAAGGTGCTGGAGATGTCGGCCTGCTGTCCGCGGTCCTGAAACTCAAGACCCGTCAGCGCTTCAGCTGCGCCCAACTGCCGGCCACGCTCTGCTCCGTATTGGCTGGCAAAGGTCTCTCCCAGCCTCCGGCCAATAGCCTCCTCGGCCAGTGAGCCTGTGCCTCCACCGGCACCAGTTCGGCCAAACTGCGTGATGACTTCCGGCATGATGCGAGCCTTCGCGGCTTCAAGTGCCGCATTGAAGCCTTCGCCGCCGTATAGGAAGTCGCCTCTCGCAGTAGCCTCAAGCGCTTCCCGGGAGATCGGATTGAGCCCGCTCTCAATCTGAGAGAGGGTGTCCATGCCCGGGATTTCGCCCCCCATGGAGGACTGAAGCCGTTCGAGGACGGCAGGATCAATTGCGCCGTTCGTGGCCAGTTGTTCGAGCGTTGAAACCTGCGGCAGAAACTCGCTGATCGGCGTCCCCTCAGCTGTGGACATCACCGTATCTCTTGCCGTTGGGAAATAACCCCCTGCACCCAGGGCTCGCTGAGTGCCGATGATCTGGGCCGCTTCCTGCTGTGGCGAAAAACTGGCAACAAGATCTCTGCCCGGCTGGAGCAGCTGATCGAGAGAGCCCAGCGCATCTTCCGCAATCCCTGCCCCAGTCCGGAACAGCGGCCGCAGAAAATCCGGGACTTTGACCTTGGATGAGGAACTGCCCTTGCCGCCACCTAAACTCATTTCGGGGACTCCATAATCATGCTCTTCACTCTCCACCCCATCTGCTTCAAGAATTCCGCAAGGCCCGGCCGACACGACGCCTCGATACAAAACGCTCCACTAATCTCGCGAGCCTGGTTGAGCGCGTCTTGGAGTTCGTCAGCCCACTCGGAAAGACCTTCGCCAGCGAGTAGCTCGACGACGACCTTTTCGCCAACGGTAGGAATTTCTGTCAGGGACACCACAACGGCCGCCCTGATCTCTTCTTCATGAATGACCCACATCGACTGTTTCCCAGTCAGTAGGCCGGTCCGGATGACCTCCACGTCCATACCGTCGCCCTGTCCTCGCTTGAGGGCTTTCTTCAGCATTGGCGCAACCGTCGGCCACACGATGTCAACCTGATGCTCTGGGACGCAGGAGATCAACGCCGGCCAGACTTCCGCGCGTCGTAAGGGTCTATGCTGACGCCTATCGCATCTTCCCAGGCGCCAGAAGCGGTCAGTTCGATCTGGTGATAGCGAGCGCGCTTTCTCGACTTGCACCGACCATTCGCACCGACAGAGCAGCTGCTGGTGAACGCGACCGCGTCCTGCAGATTGTTCCGGTAGCCAACCCGAGCCGACACAGAACCGCCCTGCACCAGCGGCGTGAAGCCCTGGAGAAGGGTTTTGTGGCCCTGGTGTATCTCAGTCTCTTTGGTCCGTATCACGGCCGTCATGGGCGTCCCACGGAAGAAACCGTGCTGGTTTTGCCCATCAAACGCCGACAGCGTCTGCGTGCCGTCCCCTTTCCACACACTGGAGTCGAGGGAAAAGGCAAGGTCATCGATGCTCGTGGACTGCGTGTCCAACTGCTCCAACGTAAAGCCAATGCCGCCCGCTCTCCAGAGGAGCTGCACTTCCTGCTCGATGATTCCCCACTTGTTGAGGTGGGAATCGAAGACAATGATCTTGTTCGGCTGGCCGCCCACATTCCCCGCGCCTGGATAGGCCCAAAACACCCGACCACTTGCGGGGTCGGTAACGGTTGAGATCCGATGTAGATATTTGTCGTCAAGGTCATCGAGCATGAACTTGTCAACACGGCCAGCGCCGATAGGCTCTGCTGCCGTGGCGTTGGTGATGACAAAGAACCCGTGCTGGGAGAACGTGAAAATACGGTTTCCCAGCTGCGCAGACGCCCCAGCAGCAACAGTCCCAATGCCGGGGATGGTCTCGTCAACGGCAAACCAATCCGGGGCGCCCAGCCAGACCGCACGGTACGTCCGGTCCTTGGTCATGATGGCGCCAAATTCCCCGCCAAAGAGACGTTGAATCGGCCCGCCGCCGAGGTCTCGACTTGTCGCTCCTGTGGTCGAGTCTGGCGTCCAGTCGGTTTCGTCATTGAAAGCAGATGTTCTCAGACGATCAGGAACCGCCCCGCCTACGGAATCGAAGGTGTTTGCGGCCAGGACGTGTTGATTCACGACCGCCAGTTGCCTGGCCCGAAAATCCGCTGTGAGATCAGAAAAACTGGCCGCGCCGAGGTCAATGCTCTGGATGTTGTCGGAGAAGTTTGTCGCCAGAACCTTGTTCTTCCACAACTGAAAAGCCCAGCGCTCATCCTGACCGGTGCTGTATCCGGATCCTTGGGACACGTCGTTCCACGTATCCTGAGACAGCTGGTAGAGCTTCGCGGCATCCCCGGCGAACTGAAAAACGTTCAGATCATTCGAGCGGATGTCGATAGCGCCGCGGCAGTAGTCATTCAGCGGCTGAGTCAGCGCCTCCAAAGAGGGCACCGGCTTGTAGGACGTCGGTCCAGGCAGAGCATTGACGAGATAGGGCGTTCCGCGGTTGCCGAGCTCGGCCTCATCCGGAAGCCACTCATTGAACGGGATGACAGCCATCAGGCGCGGCGCGGTAGATCCGAGACCTTGGCCACAAGCGGGCCGGCGAACTGGTTCTGGACGTGCTTCTCGTTCAACTTGTCTTTGAGGCTTAGATAAGCAGCCTCCCAGACGGGTACGCGCTCGTCGTGCTGCAGATACATGGCAGACGCGGCGAGAGAGGCCCATAGATACAAAGACGGGAAGTTTGTCAGCACCTCATTGGTTTCGTTCGCGTCCGAGAGGCGGGTAAATTTCTTGTAATAGAACAACTCCCCGGTGTAGTCCTGATCCGCCTCGTAGTCGAACTCAAATTGAGTGTGGACACAGAACGCCTGGGGGCGGTTCTCAAGGTTCATCGACCGCTCGGTCATCTGATCTATCGTCAGTTCCTTGAGCGGCGGGAAAAAGCGACCGTCCCCCAGAGCAGACGACGGCCGCTGAATTCTCAGGTATTTCACGTCATTGAAGTCAGACGGCAGGGCCTCATAGCGGTCGCCGTCTGCAATCGTGAAGGACGTGTTGTGGACCAGAAGCTCGCGTACCCGAAGCTCGGCATAGAAACGGTCCTCAGCAGCATCGATAAAGTCATCGATGTAGTGCTCAAGGTCTGCGTCTTCCAGCCAGCCGGAGATAGACGTCTTCAGGGACGCGTAAGAGTCCACTACTCAGCCCCTACCTCTGCTGCTTTGTCGGCAGCCTTTTCCTGGGCAATCGCCACCTCATCCGCCTGTGAAGGCTCCTCGACGGCTTCCATCCAATTCTCGGAAAACATCTCGGCATCAATCTCAAATGCGGGGCCGCCAGGTTCGCGAAGTCGGCCGTAGTAGCCCTTTGCGGTCGCGCGGACGGTCATGAAAGTGGGTTCTTCTGCCTTTTTGGCCGGCATATATTGGCTCCTTTGGTTTGAAAGAGCGGGGCGACCCGAAGGCCGCCCCTTGATCATCAGTCGTTGGTCTGATCAGCCACTGCGATGTAGGCGTCGACCGTGTAGTCCGGAGAAGTACCCCCGAGGGTGTAGTTCAGCCGGATGTAACGCTCGGTAATGCCTTCAGGCAGGACGTACAGACTTACGCGATCACCTTGGCTTCCGCCGGCCACTTGAGTTGCCGTGGCAACCGTCGTGGCAGAGGCAAAGTTAGAGACCGTGTCCATCTGCAGAGCCACGTCCAGCGTCGGGCTGGTGCCCGAAGCGTCCGCAGCCAGCGAGACCACAATGTGGATCGGACGGCCTTTGCCGATGTCGCGCACAAGGGCGGCAGGACCACCAAGGACCGTCCCCGTAGAGCCGAGATCGATCACATTGGTGGAGGCGCCCGACGACGTCAGGTTCTGACTTTCGGAGAAAGTCTGTTCAGCAGAAAGGATCATGGGACCTCCTTAGCTCACTGCCGCTTCGGTGTTGAGAAGTGCGTCCACCTGACGGATCGGGAAGCCCCGATACGACATGACTTCCATCCCGTCGACTTCCTGCGGGCGCAGGCGGACATACGAGGCAGAGGTGCCGGTGGTCGGCGTGGAATCAGCGTCAAGCGCTTCGCAGACGTCGGCGTTGCAGTAGATCGCAATGCGGCCATCCATGACGCGATGCTTGCGGAGCTTCCAGAAGCCCTTACGCATCAGCGCATAGATGTCGACGCTGCCGGCCTGAAGGTCGGAAACATCGATGTTGGCCACGCGAACCACCTGACGCCAGTCACGGACCGTCAGGCCCATGTGCCAGCGATACTCGTCCTCCATGACGTAGTAAGGCGCGTTGTTGTCGTCGAGGACACGCTGCTCGCCTTTGTCCTCGCGCTGAATACCAGCCATCGTGTTGGCCGGGTACAGCATCTGACAGGTCTGCGGGCTCCAAGACACCATCCAGATGGAGGTGTTATCAGAGCCAGCGCCGCCGCCGTTCACGATCTGGCCGCCGTTCTGAGCGCTCAGGCTCGAGAAGCGAGGCGCCAGGCCGGTGAACTTCTCCGGGTCCGCAGAAGAGTCGCCATAGAAGACCGTGGAAGCGCCTTCCTGAGACAGGGCCTCGAGGAATGCCTGTGACTCAGAGAGACGGAGCGCACCCTCATCGGGGTACAGTTCCAGCAGTCGCTTGTCGATGCTGGCCAGCGCTTCGAGGAAACCGGTCGTATCTTCAACCTGTTGGGTCGAGGACTTGGACTGCGTGATTCCGTTGTAGAGCTTGCCCCAGGCAACACTCGGAAGACCGGTGCGTACCGTGGTGCGATGACGGGTGCCGAGGTTGCACGGCACTGCTTGAGCATCGTCAAGGATGGAGTTCGTTTCCTTGAGGAGCTCGATCACCGTCGCCACCTGCAGCGCGTCGTCGCTGTCGGACCGCTTCAGAGCGTCGATGATGTCGATGTAGTTTTCGCCAATAACGGCCATAACTAATCTCCTTAGTTAGATGGATAGAGAATCTGGGACTTGGGTCGGTCCGCGGTCGGTTTCGACTTGTTGTCTGCCGATCCGCCCTTCATGACGCGGGGGATTTTCAGGACCTTGTCCCTTGCGGCTTCGGCTGCGCTTTCCTGGCGGCGATAGAGCATCGCGTCTCGAGCCATCACGAATAGACGGTGGTCATTGATCTGGCCGATCTCTTCTTCCGTGAATCCGTAGGACTTGATTGCGTGAGAAACGAGTTCGGTAGACTCCTTCTGAGCCAACTCAGAATCGGCCTGCCATTCCGGAACCTTCTCGAGGAGTTTGGTGTTCTCCGTTCGAGCCAATTCCATCTGCTCTTCTTCGCTCATCTCAGGAGAGGTGATCTGTTGCAGGAGTTCGCGCATGGCATTGCCTGCCACACCGCGCACCTTCTCGATCTCGGCCCGCTTCTCCTTGATCTCGTCTTTCAAGATCAGGAATCGCTCAGGGTCCGAGTCTTTGAGTTCTGCGAGACCCGCCTCGTCCAGTTGGATGAGTTGCTCTGCCAGGGTGACGAGAGCAGCGGCACCGGCAACTTCCGTCGCCATAGTCTCCCGCTGTCCATTCGCTTCCTGGCGCGCCTGCTGGGCTACAGCCTTTGCGTCTGTGAGACGCTGCTCGGCGGCCTCCATCGTTTGGTCTATCGCTTTCAGCTCGCCGATTGTTCGCTCCTGGGTTTCCCCATTCACGACGGTTGTCACCGTGAGTTGGTCCGCCCATTCGGGATCCCACTCTTGGTTTTCAACCAATTGCGAAAAGGACGAGATGATCTCGCCCTCTTCTTGGCCGCCTTCTCCATCCGACTGGGTGTCGTCGGTCGATAAGGTCTGGCCGCCCGTGTCGCCTTCTACTGGTTCGGTAACGCCGGTTTCAGCGGGTGCGCTGTCCTCGACAACTTCCTCAGTGGGGGGCGGCTCGGGGGTGTTTTCTTCCCCACCCGTTTGCCGGGCAATGATGTCGTTAATACTTGTCGCAGGGGCCATCTGGTCAGTGACGTGGTTTTCGTCAGCTGCGAGGGTTTCCATAGCTCTGAACGCTCCTTATGGGCGTGGTGGGGTTTCTTTTCTGAAGCAGTTCGGCGCTGGCATCGGTGCCGTCACGGACGAACCGCTGAAAGTGTTCTGTGAAGTTCTGCTGTGCCTGATCGAGCATTCGAAGCCAGACAAGGTGGCCGGCTAACTCTTCGTGGCTGCCGGATATGTCGGCGTTCTGAAACTGCTTGAAGGACCACTCTCGGTAGTTTTCGAGGAACGCCTTCATGAGCGGGTGCTCAAGCAACTGGCGAGCGTCATCCCCCCGGGAGATACGCTCTTCCGGGGTAAGTTCTGTGGGTTCGGTCATTTCTCTTCCGGGGGGCGGAGCCGATTTAGCTCCTCGTCTTTCTCTTTGCGACGACGCTTAAACTCACGAAGCGCTTTCCTGGCTTGCTCGGGGCTCACTTCTGAAGAAACTCCATAAACGCTCGTCCAATCGCATCGACCTCGGGGTCATCGCTCTTCTTTCTCCGTATCGGGTATTCATCTAGGCCGCCTCTAGGTGGACGTGCCGTTGAGATGACGGCTCCAGCGCCATCTGTGGCCGATGGCCCCGCCGTGGCACCACCAGAGCCGACAGCATCAGAGCCTGCCGGGATCGAAGAACCAGACCCTTCAGTGACGCTGCCACCAGAAAGAGCCGCGCCCGTGCCGACAGACGCCCTCGCGCCTGTACCGCTCGTTTCGGCATCCTGGGAAACCGCCGAACCAGTGCCGTCCGTGACACCTTCAGCGCCGCCGGACGTGGCCGAATCGCCGGAAACCGCCCCGCCAGAGCCCGTGACGGCCCGCTCACCAGCCCCCGAAGTGCTTGAGTCATCTGACCCGGCCGAACCCGAACCGACCGCCCCGCGCTCACCGGAGCCGTTAGAAGCGGAATCGTCAGAGCCCGCCGAGCCCGCGCCCGTTACGACACGCTCGCCTACGCCATCAGTTGATGCGCCAGAGGAATTCGCGGCACCCGAGCCAGTGACAACAGTGGCAGCCGCAATCAAAAGGGCGGGCGGCCTGCGTAACCGCTGGCGCCTTCTGACCAGAACGGCTGCGCTGGCCTCTATGGCGCCTGTAGGAGCCTCTGGGGTGGATCCGGTGCCATCCGTGACCGAATCATCGGAAGCAGCAGAGCCGGAACCCGTTACAGTCCGTTCGCCCGTTCCGTCTGTGGCAGAGTCGTCGGAATCCGCACCGCCAGAGCCCGTGATAGGGGCCGCCGGCTCATTTACCGTAACCGTGAGGCTGTTGGTGTAACTGTCTAGCGCGGTGCCGCTGTTCTGCGCCCGTAGCTGGATGGTGTCTTCATCCGCTACCTGAGCACTGTCTATCGTCAGACAGTACTCCATCTCCGTCTGCTGATTATTCAGCGAGACATTTGCAACCGTACCGTTGGAGTCGAACTCTCCGTTTGCGTCTTGGTTGCCAAAGTGGCCAGCGCCTGTAATCGCCGTGCCATCAGAGACATTCGACGATGTCGCGAACTGAACCGGCGTGCTTGAGGTGACAAGCGCCCAACCGCCCCCAGTGTTGTAATAGAGGACTAGGTTGTAGTTGTTCGCGGAGCCGCCATTGGTTTCCGAAACCTCAAACCGGACCCGGAAGTTGGCGCCTGTGTCCTGGGTCCAATTGGTGTTATTGGTCCCGATCTGGGTTGCCGACCCTAGAGCAGCGTCGTCTTCAAACCCAGCAAAAGAGGTCTGTACTACGTTGGCACTGACGTGAGCCATTTACAGCCTCTTAGGATATGTCTCTGTAATTCTCCGTATGACTGCTTGGTACTGGTCGTTGGTTACCGTCCGACCCTCTTTGTAGGCGTAAACCTTGTTCCGCCTTAGCCGGTCGTGCAGACCATATCGGTCCATGCCCCACCACACACCGGAATCTTCATCGAAGCAGTAGAAGTCCCAACCGGACATGATGTAGCGCTCGCCATTCGCGCAATAGCCAATCGCCGCGATGAACCCCTCAGTGGGGGCCTCGACCGGATCGCCATCCGTGTCACCGAATGTTGAGCCGTCGTCGTAATAGATCGACCACATTAGGCATCAATTTCAGTGATTATCGTTCTGTCGAGTTCACCGCGCCCATTGCGCTGGTGCTCCATCTGGTACTGCTTCGGGGCTTTGAGCGCCTCAACCTCGGCCTGGATTGCCTCGATCTTCTGCTCAAGCGGGCTCATATCTAGGAACGGCATCGAAGGCGCGGCACGCTCGATGGCCCTGAGCAACTCCTCGGTGCGGTCCACTGCAGGGACAGGTGCCGTCCGCTCTATCGCGGCAAGCAATTCTGGGAGCAACCGGCTGTAGACGCGCTCTACGATCTCATCTGGCGTCGGCTCAGGGGGTTCAGGCGCGGGTGGAACCTCACGGAGATTACGAATCGCTTTCTGTATCTTCTTCGGATCCGGCAATCTCGTTCACCAAGTCGGTGAGACCGCTCTCGGTCTGCGCGTTTTCAATGTCCTGCCCGCGGGCCTCTTCAAGGGTCTTCATTGCGCGAGCGCGTGACTCAGCAGCCCTGGCCTTGATCTCTTCAATCTCGGCCGGCGCCTTCGCCCTCGCCAGTTCACGCTTCTCTTCCTCGTCAATCGCCTGTAGTTGCAGCTTCGCGATGTCGTTTCGGAGTTTGTCGTTGTCGATGGCGTAGCGGTCGAGGCGTTTCTCGTTTTCCTGGCTGAGTTTCGCCATCTCCCGTTCGTGCCTGAGGTTCTGCTCCCTCATATCCAGTTGATGGGAAATGCGGTCATTCGCCTCGCGCTGTTCATCAATCTTCTGCTGCTGGGCCTGGAGCGCCTGCTGCTGCCTCTGTAGCTCTTCCTGCTCACTGGACGGCGGCGGGGCCAGTTGGTCTTTCGGGTCCTCAAAGTGCAGAGACGGGTCCGCGATCTTCGCGTTTTTCGCCAGCGCAACCAGCGTGTTGTAGTAGTGCTTGGGCTTCACAATCAGGTTCGCGCCTTCGCTTTGCAGGATGGCTTCCTGCTTCTCAGCAATGGCCTCGAGGAACATCTGCTGTTGTTCCCGGTTTCCGATACCAAGACCGATGTTCACATCCATGTCGTATCGATGCCGCCACTCAGACGGGTCGATAGGCACGAATTCATTTCGCAGCCGGA
This sequence comes from Pseudomonadales bacterium, assembly GCA_965230005.1. Lineage (GTDB taxonomy): Bacteria > Pseudomonadota > Gammaproteobacteria > Pseudomonadales > Azotimanducaceae > SZUA-309. The sequence goes on along the minus strand of OZ245934.1, from coordinate 683,207 downwards.
ATACGCGCTGCTCATTGGGATGACGCAGCAGCAATTCATGGAGGTGCAGGAGAAGAGATTTAATCCCGCCCTCACCCATCACCCGGGCGATGAGTTCCTGCTTCTGCGTGCTGATGTCCAGCATGTTCGCGAGAACACCCTTCTGGATGTTCTTCAAGGAATCCGCACTTAGCCCTTCAGAATCTGAGTGAACGCCGTGGCGGTCTTTCTTCTTCTGATCGAAGTACCCGATCATGTCGAAGGTGTGATTCGCGGTGAACGGAACCGCGAGGGATTTATGGATCTCGTTCGGGTTGCCGTTAAACCTCGCCACCCGGCCTACCTTCGATGTGAGAAGGTCGGACATCGTGTTTTCGGAAAGACCGGACTCGTCGACACCATGCCCGGGGTTGTTGGTGTGGTAGGCATTCATCAACGTCTGACGCAGCAGCGTCGACGTCACTTCCTGAGTGTCGATCTCATCTTCGGCGGGGGCTTTGGCCCAGAACGTATGCGGAAGCGGCTTCGCGACCAGCGTATGAAATGGGTCACGGTGAACAATCTGGTTAGCAGGCTCTCCACCCGCCCATTTCAGCAGCTTTCCGCCCGCCAGGAACACCTGACGCAACTCTGAGCGGCCGTCACCGTCAAAATCGATGTTGATGTAGGCTTCCTGCCACAGAACCAGTTCCTGGCTCTTATCGGAACCACCCTTCCGATCACCACTCCGCTCATCCGACGTCTTCTGCTTGTTCTGCTTCTCCGTATTGGAAACAGACGCGCCAACCTTGGCAGCCTCAATGCTATAGACCTGATCGAGGTCGAAGCCAAACTCTACGAGATGACTGCGGGGAACAAACCGCTCCCGGCCCCTGAAGCGCGCACAGGACGTATACGGGCGGTTCGCGTCGTTAGAGATGCGGAACTCATCCGGGGGGACCGTCTCCCAGCGGGGCTCGCGGCGCTTCTCGAGGCGACGGAAGGTGACGTCAAACACCTCGATCTTCGCCTGCCCATCTCCTACGGGGACCGTCTTTTGATACGGCTCACTACGAGAGACGGCTTCCATCGTGACGCCGTCCTCGGTGCCCTCAATGATCTCGTCGATCTTCTGGACCGTCAGGCCGGTGTGCTCTTCCTCAGTGATGTGCTCGGACTCATCGAGCCAAGCAATCGCAATCCCGTTCTTTCCGTAAAGCGTGTCGAAGATCCAGAAAAACATCTCCATGAAGGAGTTTTCCTGACCTTTCCAGAAGACGTGATTGACGTATTCCGTCTCCTGCTCGGCCTTCGGTACGTCCTCCTCGGAGACCGGGCGGAACATGCAGAGATTGTCGGCCAGCGCGAAAATACGCATGAGGCCCGGCATCAAACCATCAACCACCTCGGCCACATCGGACGTGACTACCTGGCTTTCGTCATCAACCTCATTCCCCAAGAGCTCGCGGCTGTAGCGATTCCACGCAAGGCGGCGAATCTTCGAGATGTCACCATCCGGACGGCCCATGGCGTTCTTGAACTCGCCACTGATGATGTCGACGAGCTTGCCCTCGTCCATCTTCTCCGGGAGCGCGTTCATACAATCGCCAATTTGGGGTAGTTCTTGGTCGGCGCCGCTTCTCGAGGCCCCTTAGCTCGAGAGCGCTCAAGGTTCTGCATGGCGACTCGGGTCGCACTCATCAATGGAAAGCCTCCTGGGATTCTTTTCGAGCCGAACTCAGTGAATCGCTTGAACTCAGTCAGCCACTCGCTGCAATGACCATCAACAGTGAACAGACGGGTGCGCATTCGCTCCTGAAGCGCCCGAAACGCAAGATCGACGGCATCGTCAGTATCCAGGGCTTTCTCTGGGAGCATCATGCACCGGTGCTTGCGCTTTAACTCCGTCGCAAGAGCTTCGTTGTCCCACGCAATCGGAATCCAGCGGCCGCGGGCGTGCAGGGCCTCGGCAACAATCACCGACATCTCGCCCTCCCGCCAAACCGCACAGTCGTTCACCCTAATTCGCCCGCTGCTCGGGTCCATCACCAGCCAGACAGCCGCGTAGTCGCCCTCTTCGTCCGTATGAAGGCCGCAGATCCGCCGATAGTGATCGGGAATGAGGTCATAGGTGTCAGGAATCACGCAGTCTCCGGTGTGATGATGTCTTCAACCGTTACGCCCTTGAAAACCGGTTCATATCGAACCGCTGCAGTACCCGCTGCCATAGCAGCCGCAACGATTCCATCGATTCGAGCCCGCGACTTTCGTTTGTCGAAGATCTTATTGTCTGTACCCGCCGGATCCGGCCGGATGACCGCCTGAGACACGTTGATTCGAAGCAATCGATTGATCGGGAAGCGAATCCGCGACTCTACGATGGCGTTTTCGATCTCTTGGACACTGTTCGGCATCCACAACGGGCTTGTTTGGGTTCGACGGAAGCCCTGCGGGTGCTCCACGAGCGGTAGATCGTGGATCCCGAGGTCAGTGAGATCGTCCTCAAGCTCACGATGGCGGTAGTTGTCGTAGGCAATCGCTCGAATGTCATGTCGCTTCGCCAGTTCTGACATGAACTTGCCAATCGGCTCCAGGCGAATAACCCGACCTTCCGTCAGGAAGAGCTCGCCTGCCTCCGCGAAAAGGTCATAGCGGACCTTGTCTTCATTGATCCGCTCCTGAAGGTCGACCTTGGCCTTCCAAAACCAGACGAAACAGTCGCAGTCGATGACCGGCAGTTCTTTCTGCTTGCGTCGGACCTTCTTCCACTTCGGAAACACCAGCGAGAAGGCGCTCAGGTCCCGCGTGTAGGAGAGGTCAAGCCCCCCGTAAGCAACCGCACCTTCGAAATCCTCAATCCGCAGATCTTCACGCTCGCAGCGCTCCCAAACCGCGCGGGTGATCCAAGTCTCTGCGCCTTCCGTCCACTGACAGAAGTGCAGCCGCCGCACCATGGCCTCCTTCGAGGGCATTCCGCGGGCTTCGCTGACTTGCTCCCGGATGAATTCCGGGAAAATCGACACCCCGAGGAGTGGGTTAGCCTTGATCCAGCAGCTTTCGTCCTCGAAGGGGTCGTCAGCCGGGATCTTCTCGCCATCCTCGCCAACCCGCTCACCATCGAGAGCGCACACGTAGGAGAACCAAGCGTCGTTCTCGAGCTCGCCTGATGCGATCTTGGTCGAGTACTCATGCTCGTCCCAGCAGACCGTGTCCCGGCTGGCGCCCGAGTTTGTGATCTCGAAGATCAGGGCTTCTTGGTTGCCCTTCGTGCCGGCCCGCAACATCTCGATGACCGTGTTGTCCGGGTGTTCGTGGACCTCATCAATCAGTCCGCAATACGGACGAATCCCAGACTTCCCCTTCTTCTCGCTCGAGATCGGCTTAAAGAAGGAGTTCGTGGCCGGATAGGTCAGCTGCCACACCGGATTGAATCCTGAAGGGATCAACCGGTCGTAGAGGTCTTGGCAGCGCTCATACATCGCCACCGCATCCCGGAAAAGAATGGCCGCTTGGTCCTTGTCAGTCGCCGCCGAGTAGATCTCCGCTCGGAGTTTCCCGGTCGCCACCATCATGTAGTGGCCGATCCCTGCAGCGAGGGGTGACTTGCCGTTCCCCTTGCCTATCTCAATATAGGCTCGACGAAATCTCCGTCGGTTGTTCTTTTTCCACCCAAACAGTGAACCCAGAATGAAAGCCTGAGACTCATGGACTTGGAAGGGCACTGCCTCCGAGACCAGATCGCCGTACTCGTCCTCGTACTCGATCTCAACGGTCAGGACTTCGCGGAAGAAGTCGAGAACGTACTCAACCTCGTCGACGTGCCAGGTGAGACCGCGCTCTGCGCCCTCAACAAGGTCTTTAATGTGCCGTCGACAGGTATCCCTGACATGCGGCCCAGCAACAACGTCGCCGCGGACAACCCGCCATGCGTATTCGGTGGCCGGATCGGCCGGAAACTCGATCACGCCTTATTGCGTTCAAAGAACCGGCCTTTGCCCTCCCCTTCCGGTGATTCGTGAACCCCAGCGCGAACCTGCTCGGACGATGAAAGACACAGTTGGTGGTATGCCTTCCGCATCTCTGACAGTTCGGAAGCATTCATGGCGCCCGGCTCGTCAATGAATCTCGCGTACATGCACGCCCACTGGAACGCCAGAGGAACATCGTTCTGCTGTAGCCACCATGCGGGGTGAACGTGCTCGTCCCAAGCCTTCTGTTGGGTGTCGTTCAATTCCCTGGGCGGTATCAGGGGCTCAGTTCTTCGCTCTGCCTGCGCTGGATTCTCGGTCTGGTCACTCTTCTTGCCACCCTTGATTCCCCGAAGGGCTGGCGGCATCGGTTTTTGGCCTCTCGGCATGGGTTTCTCCCTGGTTTACGGAAAAACAGGCCAAATTGGCCATTTTGAAACTTTAATTGCGGTTATTGCGCGCGCGACTCCGCCTCCGGTCCTCCCCCAGGTCAACGCAGAAAGCCGACCCCGCCCCCCCGGTATGCTTCTTTGGCGCCCAAGGGACCGTCAGCCAACCAACAACAACTGTCCCCGGGGCTCCGCTCCTTTGGTGTAGTTACAGGCTCTGCAGGCACACTGTGTGTTCCGGTAGCTGTGTTCGCCGCCCGCCGCGAGCGGGACAATGTGATCGAGCTCGGGAGCATCATCTGCCTGCGTGCCCCTTCGTCTCTTCGGGGTCTTGCACCCGCACAACTGACACGTCCAGCCATCTCGCTCGAACACTGCAGTGGCATCAACACGCTCAACAAATGCCGACCTCTCTCTGGCGCGCCTTGCCTGCTTATGCCTGCGTTTGCTCGCACGGCGGCTACAGATTGGTGAGCAGTAGACCTGCCAAGCCTTGGCGGTCTCAAACGGTGAGTCACACTCTCTGCACTCTCGCGTAAGCTGCGGCTTTGGCCCAACCTCTCTCGCAGTGCGCTTCGCCGCACGCTTAGCCCAACGCTGATACAGCTTGGTCTCGGTCGTTATGAACTTCGACAGATCACGCACGGCTTGATGGCAGCGACGGCTACAGTACTTCCGCTTCTTGTGGTGGGGTCTTTCGAAGCTGATACCGCAGTGATCACAGACCGCCTTTGCCTTGCGGTGCTTGGTGCCGAGCCCGCCCTTGGGCGCTCGACAATCGTCGCAGTACTTTGCATTCACCCGACGCGGGGCATACGACTGCCCACAGTTCTCACAGAACCGTGTCATGCTCCTCAATCTCCGCTGAATTGATTCCGCACAATGGAGACGGCAAACCCGGTGCGGTGCCGGGCTTTCGGGAGCTACCCTATGCCGTCAGTGATGTGTACTCTCGCCCTAACTCCTATGGAGTCTGGCTATGCGATACCTATTGGCTCTACTACTACTTGTGGCTGCAGCCGCAGAAGCACGCTGTCCTTACGACCCCAAGTGCATCAACAACCCATACGGTGCGGGTAATCCGTTCAAGCCCAATGGACTGATGAACCCCTACAGTCAGTACGGGAGTCAGTACTCGAACAAGTCATGGCGCAATCCATACGCCACTGATGCACCCAAGCTCTTCAATCAAGACGGTGAGTATCGAGGCAGGCTGAGTACCAACCCGCTTGTCCCTGACTCTGTGTCCAATCCCTTTGGTAAGTATGGGAATCCGTACTCACCCGATAGTCCGAATAACCCATACGTTGATCCCTTTCGAGATCTTTACGTAGTGCCCGACTAGTCGAAGTACTGCGCCTCGTTCTCATGCACCAGTGTCATGAGTGGAGGGCTGATAACTCGAGTGAACGAACGACTGATGCACAGTTTGTGGTCAGTGCAGAAGTGGTCGCACTCTCCCATCACGGGAGGGACTGTGCGGTCAGCCACGGAGCGCTGTACTTCAACCAGCCCCGAGCACTCATCACACCGCCATTGATAGATCATGTGTCTCCATAGAACGGGTGCGCCTTGTCGAGTGGCCATCCGTCTTCATCTGAGCCTTTGAGAAAACCAGCACCGCCTGACTCTTCGCTCTGTTTGTAGCGGTCATGGCACTGCTTGGTCATGGACTGAAGGTTGCGCCTGGAGAAGAACAGCTTGGCGTCGCCTCGATGTGGCTCTATGTGGTCGACCACTGCGCCACCGTGCTCAGGGTCGTCTGCCCTGAGCTTCTTGCCTTCGTGGTGAGGACACTGGCAGTAGGGATGGAGGCGCAGTTGGCGCGCTCTCAGAGACTGCCAGCGCTTGGCCTTGTACCAGTTAGGCCGTGCGGACACGCGCCCTCATACGCTCTGTCCACCGGCCTCTACGGTTTGAGGAGTCGATGGCAAGAACGTCCGCCTCATACCACTGGCCCGCGGTGAAGCCTGCGCCATAGGGAATCTCCACCTCATAGCGTCCTGTGGATACAAACGAGAGCGTCAGTGGTGTGGTGACACCAGTCACTGCGGCCCCATCTTTATCAGTCAGCGACTGCAGCGTGACATTAGCGTTATTCACGTCAGCGCCGTCCTCGTCCTTGAGCTCGTCCACCCTGAGGAGGTGCGTGTTACCAACGTAGATGGTTGAGTGCGTCATGGGTCTACCGTGATGTTTGCGTCGAGCGTGGTGACAACAGCCAGGCTGCCGTCGACAACCGTGTGTGTGGTGATGGTTGCCGTGAGCGTGCCCGGAAGCGCGTCGTTACCGCTCGTCTGTGAATCATCAGACTGCGCACCACCACCACCGGTGATGACCCTGAGCGAGACACCCGAAGCACTGGAGTCACCAGATACCGCACCGCCCGAGCCAGTGATGACCCGAAGGCCAACGCCTGAAGTGGTTGAGTCGACTGCCTGCGCGCCACCAGCGCCCGCGGTAAAGCCTTCAAGCTCACCGGCACCAGAAGTGGTCGAATCGCCTGCTTGAGCGTCACCACTACCGGTCGAGGCTCTTTCGCCCGTGCCGTCAGTGCCGCTGTCCTGAGCCTGTGCTGTGCCAGCACCTGTAACAACACCACCAGTAGACTGGCCCGAGGTAGAGCTATCACCACTCTGCGCCGAGCCCGTGCCGGTGACTTCTCTTTCACCAACACCCGACGTACTCGAGTCAGCACTATCAGCACCACCGAAGCCGCCAACCTGGCCGCCGGCAATACCCTCGCCATCAGTGACAGAGTCATCAGAGACCGCAGAGCCTGAGCCTGCAGATACCCGTGAGCCTGTACCCGAAGTAGTTGAGTCGCTGGATACCGCGGCACCAGAGCCGACCTTCTCGCCAGTCGCCCCAGAGCCTGAACTCGAGGCGTCATCCGATACAGCACCACCAACAGCCGTGATGACCCTGACCGCAACGCCAGAGGTGGTGACTGCTATGACATCAGCAGCACCGCTACCCGTGACCTCGCGCTCACCAACACCTGATGTGCTGGAGTCGCTAGATACAGCTGACCCAGACAGGCCCCGGATATTCGGCTCGATGAACCGCATGGGGCCAAGGTCGATGACCTGGCGATATCTCCTGAGGAGAACCCGCGGCTTGATGGGCTCAGGTCTGACAAAGCCTGGAGCCCCACCAACACCTCTGGTCGTGGAGTCAGAAGCTATCGCGCCACCTGAACCGGTCTTCTCAGTGCTTACCTGAGGCGCAGTCTCGACATCTGACGGTCTGGATAGCGGCCGCCTTCTACGCAGCAGGACCGTAATCTGGTCCGCGTGCTTAAGGTCCGTGCCGCCTTCGCCAAGGCCGGCCGTGATCGAAGGATCACTTGTGGCCGCGCCTGAACCAGTAACGGTCTTGATCGAGACCCCAGACGTACTGGAATCCCCAGAGACTGCCCCGCCAGAGCCCGTGATGACCCTCGAGGTCTTCTCGTTGAGAGGCCGGGGGTTAACCCTGCGCCGTCTGAGAAGGACAGCAGCGCCCGTCTCAATGGCTAGACCGGGAGTACCGGCTACAGAAACGGCACCCGTGCCGCTCGTTGTGCTACTACCCGCAGCCGCGCCACCCGAACCGGAGTAGGAGGTAGAAGTGGATAAAATCCGCTCTACAGTCGGCCGAAGCCTAAGGCGTCTCCTGCGGAGTAGGACGATTGCGGGGGATTCAAGCTCCACCCGCTATGTGCTCCGTCTAGTTAGGTCCGGTGTAATTGAATGAGGACATTGAAACCGTGTCGCTGGCGCCAATGACGACAGAAGACAGTTCGATGTCACCACCACCGCCCGTGGCAGTTACAGAGCCTGCAAAGACCTCGGCGTTATCCCGATCTTGCATCTTGTACTTGGCAACAGTCCCGCCCGTAGCGTTCGTATCACTCGTAATGGCATTCGCCGTAGCAACGCCAGATGCGGCATTACCGAAGGCGGGGTTGGCGAGCGCCAGAGTTGCAACCTCAACGTCACCGGAAGTCTCAAAAACGAGATCCCCAGTGGCGTCTGTGGTGCCGCCGTCCAACAGGTCTACGACGTAGTCAGCAATGCCAGATCGAACCGCCGTTGTATGAGTAGTGGCCATTATCCAATCCTCACTTTGCCATCCAGCGCCCACAGCTGGACGATCTGCTCAAGGGGGGAAACGACAGGCTCTCCCGTATCGGGATCAGTCGCCGCTTTCACGAAGTACGTCATGCCCTCCACGTACTCAGACTCGAAGCAGTGCTCACAAGTGAAGTTCTGAGTGGGGACAAACCTGAAAAGCACGTTGTTGCGGTCATACCGAAGACGGCGACGCTCGCGCTCAAACTCGGCAATGGCCTCTGCATCGCCTTCCATTGCTTTCTGAAGGTCCATCAGATTTCCTCCACGCCAATCACGCCCTGCATCGTCAGAGCAGACGTGGGGGCAGTGATGAGCTCGAGTACGAGAATGTCGGCCGGCTTCAGGATGATTGATCCGCTCTCATTGGAGGGATACCACTGCCAGTTAGAGCCGCCATTTCCACCAAACACAGCGAGGTGAGAACCGGTCAGCGTGACGCTTGTCGGCGTGTCACTGGCGGTAAAGCCTGCCGTGGTGTCATCGGGATTCATGCGCTCGATGGTGATCGCATTACCCGCCGTAGAGGCGCTGGCACGGATGAGGCCGAAGCTCACGTTCTCACCAGAATCACCGTTACGGAAATGCCCCGAGACATAGTTGATTGCGAGAGGCTTGTCGGTCGCGGCCACGATAGCGATGAGATTTGCATCGTTCGTCGTACCCGTGGACAGCCCATTGATAGGAATCGTGTAGCCACGACCTTGGATCATCGGATTGCTCCTTTGGTTTAGACAATAGGAATCCGTCCCGGGTACGCACCGGGAGAGATTCAGAGAAAGTGGTTTATCGGCGGAAGATGACCCGCGGATGCATGATTACGGGGATGGCAGAGGCGCCTCCCCCGGCTGGATGGATAGCCACCACAGCCGCCACCCAGTTTCGCGACGCAGATGTGGTGAAAGCTGAAGGATTATCGCTCGAAGAGGCTGTCGTGCTTTTAAGCGCATAGCCTAAATGGACGCCCCCGGTCGAACCCGCAACATCAAAACCCGTACCAACCGAATACCCCGTGGGGAACCCCGTGGTGTCATCTGTACCCCGAGAGGTTGAATGGAAAGCCAGATACAGGAAATCTTTTGGCCCCCCCGTGGGGGTGACAGAGGGCGCATCGGGGGCAGTAGAAGTTCCCTCAGCAGTCGTACTCGCTTCCGGCGCTGTAACCGTAGGGTCTGCGGCATCCTGAAACACCCAAACCCGAGAGGCCGACTGTTGAGAACTGTCAGAAGTTACATCAAACGTCGTGCTGTCTTCTGATCCGCCCGCCTTCTGTACTCGCACCTCAAGACGATTTGCGGCGCTACTGACAGCAAGGACTTCCGTCCAGCCGCCAGGCCACGTTAAAGCCGTTGAGCCGCCGTCAACTGTGCAGATTGCAAGAATAGTATCCCCCGCCTCAATGGTAGCAGGGTACGTTATCGTGTGCGTCGTAGTGTCAGATCCCTCGCTGCTAGAGACAACCGAACGTATCGAGGGGGCCGTCATTTAGTAATCATTCCTATATGCCAACCACATTTCATAGGCGTTGACCGTCATCCCGTTTGTGGTGCCCGGTTGATCTGTGGAGGTCGTGTAATTGCCATCAATTGAGAAAGCGCGGTCGCAATAATCAAAGAAAACATCCCACCCCCAATCCGCCTTCATCCCCATCATTAAGGCCGATAGACAATGACCAATGAATGCGGCGGTGTTGATGTCTCGATAGGTGGCGCCCCAGTCGCTGTCGTCCCTTTGAGGGCTGCGATAGTGTTGTTCCCCCCATTCTGGGTTTCCTACGTCTCCTTGAGAATAAGTACTGTGTCCAGAATTGACCGTTCTTCCAACGTCCGACTGCTGTACGACAAATGTCGCCTCATCTTCGTGAAAAGACCTTGAATAATTTGCAAACGAATAAGTGGCGTTTGCGTAATTCTTTATGTCGGTGTTGTTCAGCATCACCCCCGCCATCAGCATTGGGACTTTACTGCCGTTGTTCAGCCCGCCCTGTGCCGTGATGTACCCGCCCGCCTTAATCGCCCCATAGATGTCTATACCCATCTGGATATAGCCAATAACAGCCTTTCTCTTCAGCTCAAAAGAGTAATCACAATTGATTGCTAAAAGCCCAATTTCAAGGCGCTTAGCGTAATTTCGACCGTAAGGATTGTCTTGGCCCAATGAGCGAACCGGCCTCGTATAGCGACAGTTCTGCTGGGTCTTAATAAAGGTTTTTGTTCGACCGAAGAGTTGGTCGTCTATGTAATCCGAAAACTCCTGCTCAGTAAGAGAGCTTGCAACCTTCGCGCGGTTTTGCAGGTAGGAAAAATCAATATCGCCTTCGGTGGCGATGATCGTTTTGTCCGTTCCCTGCATCGGTGGTCTGAAGGAACCTGCGGCGGGCTCTGTCGTCAAGAATGTAAGAGTCGCAACTGTGTTGATGTAATACAGATTCGACCCATTAGCCACGGGGGTTGAGTTGCTAATAGAGGACAGGAGCGTGTTATCCGAAGAGACCGACAGCGGGAAGCTCACCTGTAGCCCCGCGTTATATGCCTTGGTTTCCCGAGAGTCGAAGGAGTGGTCGGACCCCCTGGTCCCGGTGTTCGTCACATTCAACATGCTGCCGTTCTGTTGCCCAGTCCACCCGGGGCTCACAGAGTTGACAGTGACGCTGCCCCCGTTAGGGATCACTACATAAAAATCCCCGTTACAGAACTGCCCGACTGGATACGCTTGGTCAAACGTCCATGTAATCCCCTCTCTCGTTACTGACGAGAGGAGGCCGGTAGAGCTTTGCGGCGTGTACGTTATCGACGCGCTGGACCCTTGGGCAGAAACATTTCCAGACGCGTCAATTGCGGTTAAGGCGTAGTAATACAGCGTGCCGTCAACCGTGGACGTATCTGTGTAAAACGTTCCCGTCTGCCCTGAAGAGATTTGCGTATAACTTATGTCATCTGTGGATCTTAGGACCGCGTAAGAGGCGTGATCCGATGCTGTATTTGTCGGGAATGTCACCCGAACGCCATTAGTATCGTTTGTCAGGGTTGGCGCATCGGGCGCCGGGGGCGGCGTCGTATCTGGCGTGAATACGTCGAACTCAATCGGAACAGAGACAGGGCGAAAAACCCTGCCATTGGTCAACGTGGATCCATCCGTGACCGCCTCTCTGGCGCTCAGGGTGTCAAGGCCAAGCTGAATGACATTTCCGTCCCTGAAGGCGTAGTCCGTCGCAATTCTCTGACCGTCCACCTCAACGGAGTAAGTGGCATTGAAGCCATCCACGATGAACTTAACCTGATAGGTCGTTCCACCCGCGTAATTCAGGACTGAATCAGCCGAGTAAGACGCATCATTTCTCGCGTCAATCTGACCAGAACTGTTGAACCGGCAGATGCACAGCATTTCTGAATAGGCTGTCGGGACAGCCTCGGACAGTGCCACCACAAGGTCGATATTGTCCGCTACCGGCGTGACTTCTACCTGAGCCGTAAAGGTGCCGATCTGATTGCTGAAAGAGCTTACCGCCGCAGAGAAATCGCTGGTCGCAACAATAGGCGATGTTAGGAATGCGCCGTTGCTTATGTTGTCGGTAACGCCAATGACTACCGTCTGAGAGCCCTCGACAGTGGGCGTGCCGGAAATCGTATCCCCAGATAAATTCAAGCCAGCAGGGAGCGCCCCGGAGTCAACCGAAAACGCCATGAAGTCCCCCTCGGGGTCAGACACCAGCGTAGTCAAATCCAACGAATACGCCTGGCTCACCGGGGCACTTTGAGTTGGGATCGAATCCACCCATGCGGGGGCTGAGTTCAACACCAGAGAATTCGGAGGGGCGCCTACACCGCCTCCCATTAGGACCATGGACATATCAACTACCTTCTCGGGGTATCGAAATGTGTATTTCCCCGCGCCGTGGCTCTCCGCGTGTGCCGCCGCACTCTCAATTGCTTCTGTCTCAACACGGTGTCGAGAAATCCTCTCCCCATCCCGAAAGACCTCGATGTATCCCTTGGTCGTGATCTCTAGGGGCATTTACGTTCCCATTACATTGATGACTAGGCCCGGCGAGTAGTCTCTGACTCTCGGGAGGACGCCATGCTTAGATTTGCGCTGTTACTGACGCTGTTGTCTCCAGCCGCCCACGCGAACCTGATTACCTACGAATATCAAGGCTCGACGCCTTTGATGCTTCAGGAGTGCTTGGACCTCGATAACCCCAACAGCTGCCCTGAGACGCTGGGGGTAATAACCGGGTCCATCACGCTGGATGAATCAGAACTCGGGTCGCTCAGCAATGCGGCCATCGACTTCTACTGCGATGGTTTCTGTGCGCTGCCCCCAGGGCTGGTCAGAGCTGTTTTCGGAACCCCAGATTTCGGGAGCGGCGAACAATTCCCCTTCCCAGTAACTGCAACCAGCATCATTCGCCTCACAACAAACGCGGCGAAAGATATCGTCGGCTGGGAAATCGGCCTTTTTGACGGCCCTCCAGACCTTCGCCTGGATAATCTCCGGGGCGACAGGCTCTATGGGCTTGGGAATTACCCAGATGGTTTATGGGCGTCTGCAGCACCTGGCGCCTGGTCGAAGGTCCCCGAACCCCCAGCCATCGCCCTGATGCTGTTGGGCTTGGCGTTGCTCTACTGGCGCAGATCCAAGCTCTGATGCTGCTCGTGCATGCGGTTGAGGCTGGAGATCGTCTCTAGGATCTTGTCGTCTGAGATCCCTGCTTCGCGCATCGCCATCACAGTGGCCACGGACATAATGCCCCGCTCCACCAGCGTCATGATTCCGAGAATCTGAGATACGTTCATTGGTCCAACCACTCGATTGCACGCCGACGGTCGGCGTCTACGTTTTCTAGGAGACTGGGCGTCAGGGCGGCGAGGATTGCGCGCACCCTGGTCAGGTTGGAGTCCGTCTCTACCGCGTCCGCAGTAATCAGCGCCTGACCGTAGGCATCGAAGTACGGCAGCACCTCACCGATCTTGTCGCCTCGAGCGTTCTTCTCATCGAAGCAGGCGTCTTCCTCGGCCTCGGTCCCTGCAGACGTGTGGCAGTCCACGTACTGGTTCGCTGAAGCGGCATAGAGCGCCTTGATGGCCTCCCCTACCGATGCATACACCACCCGGTCAGGCTGAGACGCACAGGCGTTGAGGACCAGTATGAGAATGGCCAGGACGATCATGCCCAATGCGGAACGTTTCACGTGTTACTCCTGATTCGCCGGGGAGAAGATGACGACGGCGTTTTGAATGAGCAGCATTAGCGCCTGAACCGTGGCATCGACATCAATATCGAAGCCGAAATTCAGCACCAGAAGCATCAGCACAGAGCCGAGCAGCGAGGCAATGCCCTTGCTGTACTTCTTGAACCAGTCCATTGCGTTCTCCAATAGGCGGCCATCCCCGGGACTCAGGGAGGGGGTTGAGCTACCCCGGGTCAGGCCATTGATTTTTGCCCGTACCCAGGGCCAGGGGCCTGCTAATCGCAAGTCTTCCTACATCCGGTCAGTCCGGGTTTCAGAACTCCGAAAGGTCGAGGCGAGACATTAAGAGCGGCCTATCTCGGCTTACGCGCTCCCAAGAGCAGCCAGAAAGGCGATAGCGATCAAGACAGCAAAGCCAACCGCCGCTTTCTGATCTACATCAGCCCGAAACCACCACGCCTCTAGGTTGCCGATGTGGCGGTCTATCTCAGCGACGATGCGGGTTAGCATTCAGAACTTCCTCGACGCCCACTCAGCCATCAGGCCGGGGCTGTAGTCGTGCGGCTTGAGCTCCCTCGCCCGCCAGTCCTGACCCCTGCCGTTATTCCGCTTCTCCCCCATACAGCCCTTGCACGCAGCCGCCCTGCCCTGCTTCCCCGTGGGCTTTACCCAGTAGTCCGCTAAGGGTTTTTCCTCATGGCAGTGGCTGCATACCTTGGACGGTTTGAGCCCGGATGAGGGGGCTGGGGCAGCCGCATCGGTAGTACCAGTAGATGAGCCCTGGGACTTCTTCCTTGTGGTCGTACTCGTACTCTCGCTTGCAGACCTTGCAAGGGAGCTGCCATTCCTGTCGAGGAACTGGCCAATAGGCCGAGTGCAACTGCTCGAACTGTGCCCATACGTCGTGCATCGAACACACCAGTCCTTTCTGCTCATTGGCTACAGATGAGATAGCAGCGGTTGTAGCGACTGCAGATGGATTCTCGGCGGGCTTTGGTGCAGTCATCTTCTTGGGCCCTCAAGGCTTTGATTTCACTGAGCTTTAGGTGCTTACCTTGTACCCTATTGGGTACGTTTTCGGCCGTTTGATGTACGCTATAGGGCGCGTTTTCGGGCTCTTTAGGCATGCTATTGCATGCAGTCAGTAGTAAGCACAGCGCCAGAAGTCTCACAGCCGCCGCCTTGGCTGGCACTCGATGTGTAAATGATCGTGCTCGAGCACTACGTCGAAGTCCTGGCCCAGCCTCACCTTGATGTCGTCTGCAATCGGCTGTTTGTCCGACTCCCGCATGTGGCGGGTTCTCAGATCAAAGGCGTTGTTTGAGTAGTGCAGTGACGTTTTCGAGTGCTTGGCGTCGTTACCTGAGGTAATGACTGTCTCGTAGTTCTTCAAGGAATAGACCTGATCCGCAACGTACAGAGCCAGCAGCGCCCCTGTAGTGAGATGGGCAATGTTCACGCTGTCGTCTTTGACGCGGATCATGGTGTCTTCCGTGGGAGTAAGAGCAGGCCCCCGAAGGGGCCGCCCGGATGGGTCCTACTGCCCGCCTTCTGCGAGGTTCAGACCCAAAAGAGAAACAACCTCCCCCGTCATCTCCGAATGACCACCCTTGCAAGGATTCTGTGATCGAAGGGGCTTCGAGTGTTGGGGTTAGTTGTCTTGATCTAGCTCTCGGCGGATTAAATCCTTGAGATCGCTGAGAGACTGTTCGATAGCAGGAAGCCGCTTTACATCGCGCTTGATGTCTTCCACGTCTTCCTTGAGTTCTTTCTGCCGCTCTTCGATACGAGCGACTTGCTCTAATTCAACCTTGGGCTCGGTTTCTAGGTTATCTACCGACTGTGCGAGAGAGGCATACGCCGCAAAGCCAGACCCCGTAAGCAGCGCGAGACTGATAATCGTCCCTATGCTGAGTTCCTTACGAAGGTGCCAGTGTTCTTGTTCTTCAGGCATTACCTCTTCCCAGAAACGCGAAAGCCCGCACGCGGCGGGCTCCCTATAAAGCTTTTTCGTCAGCGTGCCAGATTCTGCCACGTTGAATCCGGACTGTCAATTCATACAGCCTGTGTTTCCATACAGTGCCTCTGCATAGCCTGTAATCTTGTGCTTCGCAGCCTCCACCTTCCGGTAGTAATCCTGTTTTTTCCATTTCTGCAGGGCGATCTCTAGCCTCTCAGACTTTTCCTTCGGCGCCCCGGGCCATGCCCCATAGAAGATCCGAATAGCTGCGCTGGCGTCTCTGTCGCGGCCACAGAGCCATGAAAAGCCCGAGGCTATCTTGTCGGCTAGCTCCCAGTCTGCCGCCTCCAACGGCTTCTCAGGCGTCTCAGCGTCATTGGCGTAGTCCTGATTCCTGGGGGCCGTGTAGAAGTTAGCCAGAGACGGATAACCCCGGGCGCCAGTCGACTCTCGCTCGTAGGTGGCCCAGAGATACCAGTGGCATTCTTCAATCTGCTTCATCGTGCAAACGAGTCCTTTATGTGCTCCCAAACCAGCGCCTTGGCGTCCTTCCACTCATGGTCGAGCTTCGGGCTCTCTTCCTTCCATACCCTTTCCGCTGTCTTCAGCATTTCTCTCCGCATCTTTTCGGCTAGCTGCCTGGGTTTCACGGATACGCCTCTCCAATGCCATGGCCCGGCGATACCAGACTTCGGCTTCTCGTTTCCATGTTTCAGCCCTGTCCACTGTGAGCTTCTATCACTGCTAGACAGACAGCCATGGCGAGGGATTCGTGAACACCTGGTGGGTAGAGACCCCAGCGCTTGCGCTTGTGAACAACCCATCTGTCTTCTGGGTCATCGCTGTCTTTGTCTATCGTTAGTTCATGCTTCTCAATCAGCGCATAGGTATCGGCTGGGTTGGTGAATGGATCCTTCAAGCATCGCTCACTGTCGCGCCAGCCTGTGCTGGGCACGTTGTCCTTGCCCTGCTGAAGCCACTGCCAGCCCTCAATCTCAGCCAGCCGCTTTAGGATTTCTTCGTTAGTCACTGCTTCCCTCCCGCTATCGCCGTCACGCTGGATTTCTTCTCTTCCTCTGGCTTTTCCGCCGGGTCTTTGGGGTCAAGCTCGGTCCATTCCATCGTGGCCTTCGATACAACAATGGTGATGGTGTCCCACTCTTCTGTTTCCATGTCTTCGAGGATTAGTTTCATGCGTCGTGGCTCACCAACTGGAAGTAGGCCGGGCACAAGCGAAGGTGCCGGCCGACAAGTTCATAGACCGGAAGGCCGAGCAGTTGAGCGACAAAGCGTTCCAGTCGCGCGCCCTTGGAGGTCTGCCATCCCGGTAACAAGACGAGGCCGTCACAGCCCGCTACCGCCTTTACATCGCGGGCGAGAAATTCAGCCCAGGTGTGCCCCGCTACGCCGCCGTCAGTGAGCTGGCCATCGGGTGAATCCCACGCAGCCTTTTGAACTTCTGGCGGGTCGAGCTCGGCCGGGTTGACCACCTCATAGCCCATCTCCCGCAACTCTTTCTCAGCCGCATAGAACGCCGGGAAGTTGAACTGCGGAATCCCGGTCATGGGTCCTGCGAGATAGAGTTTCACGGGAAACGGTCCTCCACGATGTTGAGCCCCTTGTCCGCCACCTGGCGCTCACCGCACTCCCCGGCAATCGCGAAGTAAGCAGCCCCGTCTACAGGAGAGTCCCCGTGGTCAGGGTTGTCCCACAGCCGATTGGCCTTAAGGTCAGCCATCATCAGGGCCGCCTGGTGGGCTTCGATCTTGATACCTAGCCTTGCCCCCCATATCGCGGCGAGCCGCCGGTACTCGGGATAGGGGTCGCCGTATTGCTGGTTCCTGTCGCCCTCGGTCAACTCACGGGCGTGAGCCAGAATGTCACCTCGAATAGTCATATGTGCCTCTCTCATACCCAATTTGATATGCCCCGTAGAGTGCGAAGCCGACAAAGGCGAGGAGTGCCGCCGAACCAATCATTTCGCCCTCTTCTGCAAGAACTTCAGATAATCCGCCGCTACTTCGGGATCCCAGAATTGCTTGATGCCGTCCGGCCCGTCGTCTTCGGGGTCGATGGTGAACACGATGCAGGGGGAGATCGTCAGGTCCCTTAGAGCCAGCTTCTCTGCGTAGCCGTCGTGCATCTTGTAGGACGCCACTCGAGCGGCGTGCGCGATGTTGCCGGAGCCGGTTTTGATAACCTGATAACCGGACGTGTGTTTGTGACCGGCGATGTATATGTCATCCCGAAACCCGAGCTCAGCCGCCTTCAGTGGGCCGTGGGTGGGGTTCCACTGAGAGTGCCCCGGCCAGTCGTGGCGAGCGTTGATGACCCGCGAGGCGCCGTTGGGGAACTTCAGTTGGATACGATAGCCATGCTCTTCGTAGTGACCCATGCCCCGGGTAATCCACTTCAACGGATCCCCCGCCCCGCTCCAAAGGTCATGGTTGCCTCCTATGAGGAACAACCACTTGCCTTCAAGCTCTCGTAACCACCCCTCGGCAAGCACCCAGGCTTGGTTCGCGGTTACCGTCTGCTCTGCGTATAGCGCCCGTAGTCGGCCGACCCAGTTGTTTGTGGTGTCGCCAATGTTGCAGGCCAACATCCCGTCGGTGCGGTTGATCAGGTCGGTGTGCTCGTAGAGCGTTTTTAGGTCTGTGCCAGCATCGTCTACGTGAGGGTCACCGAAGAAGAACAGCGCAATTGGTCCCTTACGCTTGACCCTGGCCGTTACCAGCTTCCGGGCCTTCTTCGCCTCATCGACCTTCTCGAACTCGCGCATGCGAAGCTCTTTGATCTCTTCGTAGGTGAAATCCCCGGGAGGCAGAACGGGCAACTCGACATCCTGCACCTTCGCGCCTTCGGGTGGTGCCAGGCCGTATGTGCCGTTCTCCCAGCCCAGCTCATTGACGAGGTAATACTTGAGTGCGTCGTATGACACGCCAAGCTCCTTCGCCGCGTCCTGTTTCGTTCTGGCGGCAAGCGTCACTTTAGCGACCGCCTTCGGGCCAACCTCGTTGAGCTTCTTTCGGTGTTTGCCGGGTACGCCTGCCATACGGTCTCCTTTTGGGTTACCCCTCCCACCTCATTGCGGCCAGCAGTCCATCGGCCTCTGTTGTGTTCATCAGCACGGCGAATTTCTGGCCGTGGCGTTTCTTTGCTTCTTCTTCGGATTCGGTGAGCTTGCGTGCGCTGGGGGGAAGCTCGCCGTCTTTGATCTCCACAAGGACAACGACGTTTTCGTAATGGACGACAATGTCGTATCCGAGACCGGCCAAGTCGCTTACGTCGTCAACCACCGCACCAGCGCCGCGAAGGTGGTCCACAATCTCTCTGTGGTTGCGGTCTTTCTTCTTGTGGCGGACGAATCTGCTCATGATGCGGCTAGGATTGCTCGGCCGATGGCCTCAGGGATTGCGGGGATGAGTCCGTTTCCGAGGGCTCGCAGTCGGTCCATCCGATTGGCAGCCCCATCATCCATTCCCACAGCGCTGGGGTAATCCGCCCATGCTCCCGCATCATTCGAGAGTAAGCGGGCCACTTGCTCATCGATGGGGCTGAGTGGTTTGCCGTGGCTGTAGGAGTGGGCCACAAGGAAGGCTCTGCGCCTGATGTGCATTCGATGCGGAATCTCGAAATCGAAGAGTTGCGACCGAAATCCCGCGTTGTCGAGGTCAGATACCACCCGCTCCCACGGAGCCATGGGTACATTCTCTGCGAGCACATAGCAGGGCTGGGCACCTCTGATGACTGTGAGCATTTCGGGCCACAAGTCTTCTGCGTTGTTTCGCCCCCTAGCGGCAGTCGAGTGCGCCTGACACGGGAACCCCCCGCAAACAACGTCAACTGTTCCTCGGTACTCACTGCCGTCTAGGTCCCGAATGTCAGGATGGATAGGCACATGAGGCCAATGACGAGCCAGTACGCGCCGGCAGTAATCTTCGGACTCACAGAACGCAACGGTTTCCATTCCCGCTCGTTCAAGACCCAGGCTAAAACCCCCAATCCCAGAAAAGAGATCCAGAACATTCACGCCGCCCTCCGTCTATGCCACTCCAGAATCAGCGCTAGCTGTGCTTCTGACTTCGCTAGGCGCCGTACCTCTCTCGGTTCGTCTGCGTAGGCAGGGTCTACCCAACCTTCTGCAAAGGGACCGTCTGCGTGGCAGGACATGCAAAGTGGTGCAGCGAAAAAGTCTTGTCCCTTGAGCCCCCTGCCCTTCCCGTATTCGTAAGATCGGATTCCGCTGTAATGAGCCAGGACCACAGTCCCGTCGCGTGTACCGCATTGGGTACAGGCTTCTCCGTTAGCGGCTTTGCGGAGGTTCATACGCAGCCCCAGAGCGCGTCGTCGGCCTTGTCTATCAGGCGTTTCAGTTTCTCTTCGTCAGGCAGTGATTCGTCGTAGAGCGTGTCCCGCATAGACGCCAAGCAACTGGCCAACGCGTACTTGTTGTTTTTGCGCTCAAGACGAGCAATCACGGCGCCGAGGCTCGGCAGAGATACTGTGACCTCGACTACGGTCACGACCCCTCCTCCAGTGCCCGAATGGCTTTAGCTACGGCGGCCGCAGTCGAATCGCCTGAGTGATGCCATTCAACGGCGCGCCAGACTTCTTCAAGTTCGCGACACATCACATCTGCCTCGGCAATGGCTTCCTGTATTTCGCTAAGTTTCGCGGCCACTTCAAAAGTCGCTGCAACGGCTTTGGCTGAGCCCGGATAGTCGCCAAGGTCTTGCCCCATAGCTTCCACGTCAGGAATGCGCCACAGCAATTGGTCGGCGTCCTTCCAACAGAGGTAATCGTGAGAACCGCCACTCACACCCGCACCTCATGCTGTATGTAACGGGTGGCTATGCCTTCGGAGGCTGGCCAGAGTTTTGCGAGCTTCCTGGCACCACGCGCGGCCTCCCGCTCTAGCTTTTCCTCCATGGGGATGTACTTCGCGCCTTGGGCGGAAAAACAATCGAGGCATTGCCGGGCGAATGGACCGCCAAACTCGGACTCGGGCTTCTTTTCTTCACAAATCCTGCATTGGCGGAGCGGGAATAAACCCGCCTCCGATAGCTTGCGTCTGACCAAATCCGGTCTAGACCTAACCTCTTTGCCTATCTCGGCCGCCGTATGTGTCGCGGCCATTTCAATCATGCGCTGAACTTTCCAGGTGGGCGTCGGGGCGTTGTTCATGACCGGGCCTCATGGAGCAGCTTGGTGACGCGCTGGTGGATCCGCAGGACTTCCAGTGCCTCGGGCTTGCCTTCGAGTTCTGCGATGGCGTGGCGTAGCTCACGGGCCGCAGCGGCGAGATGCACTTCGGACTTCGGGCGCTCTTTGAACGTAATGGCGTTCATGCGTAATACCTCCGCGTTGAGTCTTGGAAGCAGACGAATTTGTCTAGGTATTCGAGGTCCACGTATCCGGTCGGACCGTGGCGGTTCTTGGCGATGTACAGGGAGGCGTTGTCGTTCGCGTGGGGGTCGTAGACTTTCTCTCGCAGGAGCGTGATCACCACGTCGGCCTCCTGCTCGATCTCCCCAGAATCTTTCACGTCGCTCATGGTGGGCTGCTTCTGGTCCCGGGTTTCCACATTCCGATTGACTTGAGCCAGAGCGATGACGGGGATGTTCAAATCCCGTGCGAGTTCTTTGAGTCCGAGAACGTTGTCACCCACCGCCTCATGCTTCGCTTTCTTCCCGTCCCGCTTCATGCGCTGGATGTAATCCACAAACACGGCTTGAACGCCGTCGCTCTGCTGTTTCTGCATGGCGTGGCGGTAAATCTCTCCAAGGGACGGGGCGGAGCGGTCGCAGATCCAATAGTTCCTTGGAAGCTCAGAGATCGACTTCGACAGCCTGCGAATCTGCTCCTCCGAAAGACTCCGGTTTCTCACAGCCTCAAGCGGGACCTTGGCGTGGGAACACAGAATCCTCGTTTCGCACTGCACCGCCGGCTGCTCACCGGAGAAGATCAAACACGGTTCTGAACAGTTGATTGCGAGATTCAGCATCAATGCGGTTTTGCCCATCGCAGGTCTGGCGGCGATGACGATCAAATCCCCCGGATGGAATCCACCCAGCTTCGCGTCCAAGTCGGCAAAGCCGGTCGGCAGCCCGGGCGTTCCCTCGCCCTCCATGAGTTCCACGACTTCCCGTCGCAGTTGGACTGGTTCATGAATTGGGCTGCCGAAACCCATCCGCAGCCCGTGGAGCTTCACAATCGCGTCCTGAACGTCACCCGACTGGATGAGTTCCCTCGCAATCGCACGGGCGGTCTCGGCGTTGGCTGAGTGCTGAAGCCCCTGAGCACTCGATGCAGCGTTCGCCGTCGGCAGGGTGAGGAGTTCGTCTAGGATCGGGCTGTAGTCGCTCCCGTGGCGTGTGGTGAGCGTGTCCGCAATCGCAGAAGGTTCCACGGGAAACCCGTTCTGCAGGTGGTCGGCAATCGCAGTGAACACCTGCCGGTACTGGGGGATTTCGAAGTTATCGGGCTTCAGGTCGAACACAGGGAAGTTCGCCGGGTTCTGCAGAAGGCCGGCCAGGGCGGTTGATTCGGTCCACTCGCGTTCCGGGTTCACAGCATGTTCTCCGCAGTTCGTGGGGGTGCGGATATGCCGTTGGTCTGTCGAGGTGTCCCCTTGAGTTCGTAAAACGTCTTCCAGCCGTTCTCGATGGTCTGGTTGATTACGGCTTCGTGATTTCTCCCTCCGGGGCAGAGGGATTCCAGTTTGCTAAGAGCGAGTTTTTTAGCGTGAGGTGTGAATTTCGTTTTGCCAGTCTGCCGAGTTTCCAGAAACGCTTTCCAGAGGTCTTGGTTTAACCAATCGGGTAGCTCAAGGGATGGCGCCTCTGGCGCCCTCTTCTTTTCTTTATCTGTATCTGTATCTGTATCTGTATCTTGAGTAGTTGAACGTTCGTTGGAACGTCCGTTGAGCGAGCGTTGAACGTCCGTTGAACTGGAGTTGGATTCTTTTGCCCTTCTGCGGCTCTCGGCAGATTTCTTGCCCGCTTCACTCGCCTTTTCAATCTTCGACCGGACGGCCTTGAGATCCCGCTCGACCCTGTTGTGGATCAGTTGACCGTCGCGTTGAACGAAATACCCAACGACCGTTGAACGAACGTTGAACCACTGTTCCTCGGAACAGCGAGCAATTCGGGCCAGCTTTACGTCGTCATCGGGAAGCGGCTTTCCGGTCTGCCAGTAGTTCATGAGCAGGTGCAGATACGCCCCGCTCTCAATGACATCGAGATATGCCGTGTCGGCTAGATAGTCGGCAACGTAGAGTTGCATGTATGGCAGCGCCGCCAACTACCCAGCCTCCTTGAACTTCTGCGCCTGCTTCAGCCGGGCCAGCTTTTCCTCGAGATCGGCAATCTCGTCACCCGTGCTGGCGAGGTACTTCTCAACCAGATAGAGGACGGGGCTGGCGTCTTTCGTGACTTCGATAAACCGCTCAAGGTCGTCGAGCGTGAAGCGGCGGGAGTCTTCGGGGTTCTGGGCAAGCTTTCGGGACAGATCGGACGGGGAATAGTCCATGTCCGCGGCGATTGCTTTCTGGGGTTTGCCCTGGTGGTGGACCCGAGCGGCCACGTACTCCCGGCAGGATCCGTAGCTATCGACCAGCCCCGCGTTGAAATTCAGCGTCAGCTGCATGTTTTTGTTTCCTCCACTTTCCTTGAATTTCCCCTACGAATTTCGGGCAAATAAAAAGGCACCCCAGACCGGCGAAGGGAGGAAAGGGGGAAGGTTGCCGGCCTGGAGCGCCTTGGTCGTCATGCGGCGCCCTCGAACATCTCGGGGCACAAAACGTCGCGACGAATGCCGCTAACCGCAGAAACCGCAGGAATACGAGCAAGGGGGATATCTGACTTGAGCCAGTCCTGAATCGATTGATACGTAAGCCCAGCTTTGCCCCTGGCGCTCTCGTATTCGGTGATCAGCCTTGCTGCTTCAACTGGCCCTGTCTCGGCCAGCCAATTTCGAAACTCTGTACATGGCATACGCCATTATGAGCACAGGTTGAACCTGCTTGCAAGTTCATCCTGTGATTACGTTCGAAGGTTGGACCTTTAGAGTCGGGGAATGAACTTGGAAGACAAACAAGGGTATGCGGATCGGATAGAGCGGGCGCGCAAGCATAAGAAGATGCCGAGACGGCATCTGGGCGAGCGCATGGACCCGCCGGTCAGCTACGAAACGGTACGGTCATGGGAGACGGGCAAGCACATTCCTGAGCTCTTCCGCCTCTACCAGATTCGGGATCTCACCGGGGTCAGACTGGCATGGCTGCTGGCCGACAGCGGGCCGATGCTCCCTACTGAGGCCCCGGTAATATCAGGGGATGTTTTAGCCG
The DNA here is from genome assembly GCA_965230005.1 of Pseudomonadales bacterium. Classification (GTDB taxonomy): domain Bacteria; phylum Pseudomonadota; class Gammaproteobacteria; order Pseudomonadales; family Azotimanducaceae; genus SZUA-309. The sequence continues at coordinate 659,276 of OZ245934.1, read as the reverse complement.
CGTCTCTTCGAGCACTATCTCCCGAAGAACGGGCGAAAGTGCTTGCGGATGCGTTTGAAGGTGCCTGACCAGCGCCCCGGCAATCCGCTCGGATACTGCGATCTGGCTTGGTAGATCCAAAGACGCATACCACGCCTCGAACCCCGCCATCTCTTCGGCAACGAATTCTCTGGTTTTACGACCAAGGACTCCTGTCAGATCAGTCATAACCAACCTCCTGACAAGTCAGTAGACCACGTCTTTGATCTTGTTGGGAAGATAGTCCCGCTTTGTGCCGACATACTTGTAGCGGCTTTGTCGGGAAAGTGACGCTCTGCGTCATAGTGATAGCAGTTTGATATCACGCCTCAACCTCTCTGGGCTGTTTGCGCGATCCAACGGCGGGTGTGTCCTGGGACCCGGCGCGCACCGGACTAGGACTGCGAACAATATCACGGCCCCCTGGAACTGTATATACATACAGTAATCCCGTTTCTCTTCGGCCGCACCCCTGCTGGGCCGCTCTCATAGAACGGAAAAATCTGCCTTATCAATCGGCATCACCTGTTGGATGGGAGGGAGAGCGTTACACCGCAAAAAAAAACACAGGTTGTACTTGTATGCAGGTTTGTCCTGTGATTCAATAACCACATGATCAATCAACGGCCCGCAATCGTCCCCGCCACCGGCAGCCCAGCTTGGCACGCTGCCCTAGATCGGATCATCCGAAAGGACCGTGAGGCGAGAGCGGCTATGGCGAAGGCTGAGGGTTGCGACTTCTGTGAAAAACCGACCGAAGGCACCACTGGCCTGTGTGACCAGTGTGCTGCGGACCAATACGAGTGAGGGCAACCCCATGACCAAAGAGCAACTGGCCGAAATCCTCGACAAGCACGCGAAGTGGTTGCGGGGAGAAGACGGCGGCGCCCGTGCGAATCTGGCCGGTGCGAATCTGGCCGATGCGAATCTGGCCGATGCGAATCTGGCCGGTGCGAATCTGGCCGATGCGAATCTGGCCCGTGCGTATCTGGCCGATGCGAATCTGGCCGGTGCGAATCTGGCCGGTGCGAATCTGGCCCGTGCGAATCTGGCCGGTGCGAATCTGGCCCGTGCGTATCTGGCCGATGCGAATCTGGCCGGTGCGAATCTGGCCGATGCGAATCTGGCCGGTGCGTCCGCACAACACAACCGCTACGTCATCACTGCCTGTCTGACCAACTACCAAATGGCTTTGTTCCAACACAAAGGGACGGTGCTCGTTACAGCGGGCTGCCATAGAGGCTGGACGATTGAGCAAGCCAGAGAGCGCTGGCAGCCGAAAAACCAAGATGTGTGGACGCGAAGCACGCCCGAATACGGCCTGCGGCAACTCGCCATGCTGGAGTTTCTGGTTGAGCAAGCAAAAGCACTGGGCTGGCCCGTGGAAGCGAAAGCAGAGGCTGCGGCCTAACCAATACGAGTGAGGGAAGACATGACCTTTGTATCTGAATCACCAGAGATAGCAGTGGACACACTGAGAACGCAGCAAACCATGCTTGAGACGCTTCTCTCCCAGCTTGCTCAAACCACAGACGCTTTTTCGATGTGTGAGCGCCGGCTTTTTGAGTTGGAACACCGGCTGATCGGATCGGCCAATGAGTTGAAGCACGGCGAGCCTGACAGCCCGGAGCCGATTGCCGCGCTCCAGAGAATCGATGAGCAAATGGCCCGGCTTCAGCGGGTGCATACCGATATGTGCGCCGTCATCGAGCGACTGGAGCGGCTGAAAGGGCCTAACAGGGAATAGAGATGAGAAAAGCACAGTGGAAAGAACAAGACGTAATCCGGATGGCCCCGGTATCCCGAAAAGAAGGGGTAGAGGAAGCAGCAAAGAGACTGCATGACGCCACCATGAAAATTGCAGATCTGAATTGGAAGCTTAAGGGGTTGAGGTTCGAGGAAGAGCAGGCCCGGAATGCGTTTGAGGAAGCTCTGAAGTGAGCGATTTCCTGAGCATAGAGCAGGCCGGCGCGATGTGTCGCTGGCTGGAAAGGAAGGCGCAGGAGAAGAGAAATGCTAACGAAGAAAGAACAGAAAGAGCACGAAAAGTTGCAGCGACTGATCCTGACGCAGCCGCACAAGGCGACGCCAAAACAAGTCACAAGAGCCTTTGACTTGCTGCGTAAAGCGAATGCTTCGGGGAATCAGGAGAGATAGAGATGAACAAGCACGCCAGACAAATCTACGCGGACTTCAAGTCCACGGCTGTTGGCCGAGAGGGTCGAAACCTGATGACCGACGACATGATCCGCAGCTTTATCGATGGGCTGGTGCTTGATCACCTCCGGATTCAGGACGACTCAATCTCATGGGAAAGCCTCCGGGGGCAAATCGACGAGATCCGGGAACAGGTCTTCAAGGCTGCGGGCGTCCCGGCATGACCCTCCGCTACACCCGGATATTCATCTACTCAACCTTCGTAGTCGGCGTCTATGCGGCTGCGTTTACGGGGTTTTTCCAATGATCGTTTCATGGGATGCGAAGACTCCACCCGTCGAGCCCAATTTCTCAGACAAGTCGAAAGCCATCCTGATCGCATTCGCTTTTGAGGCAAGAGATGTGAAGAGCTTCGAAGAAGCCATGCGTGAGTGGGGCGCCGAGGAGGGTGAAGACTGGATCGGCTGGCTTAAGTGCGAGGGGATTATCTCTTACGAGGACATCTCTCTGTGACCGGCATAGGAATTCTCATTCTCTTCGCTGCCGTGGTGGCGAATGAGATCTACAGGAGCACGAAATGAAGATCGTCACCTATCACCTCAACCCGCCTATCCCCATTCGTAAATACGACTGGGAAGCCTATCTCGACGGCCACGAAGAGAGCCCATACACCGGCTGGGGCCGGACTGAGGAAGACGCCAAGAAGGACCTCATAGACAACTGGGGCGATATGTACTGCCACTCCTGTAACAGCCACGTCTTTAGAGAGGAATGCTCTGTAGCCCTTCAGGGGCATGGAGAGAGCCTGATTGTCTGCACTTGTGGCAGCGACAACGTAGAGAGGATTGAAAAATCCAACTGAAACCGAAAAGGAAACTGAAAAATGGGTTACACACTGAACGACATCAAAAACTCGAAGTATCTGACCAAGGAAGACGCGGGTGAGGTAGGGCTCAACCTGACCATCTCCCACGTCACGATGGAGATGCTGGAGAACGACGACAAGAAGGAGCAAAAGCTGGTTCTGCACTGGCTGGAGCGGACGCCTGACGGCAACCCCGTCAAGCCGATGATCTGCAACGTCGAGAACTTCCAGCGGATCTCAACAATCACCGGCAATGACGATACCGACGGTTGGACGAGTGCTCGGGTAAACGTATTCAACGACCCCTTCGTGAGCTTCGGCACGCGCCAGACAGGCGGCCTGAGAGTGCGTCAGCCAACCGATCAGCCGAATGCGGCCGAACAGTACCGGCAACAGCAGGCCCCTCAATCGATGGAGCAAGGCATGAGCGCCTACGAGTACTCGCAGCGGATGGAGAACCCATCTATGGCGCGCACTCAGACGATTCCTGCGCCGGATGAAAGCGGGATTCCGTTCGAGTGAGCACGCTTCGGGACATCATCTCGGGTCGCCTCGACGTAGAGGGTATGGAAGACATGCCCGACGAGGTGATCCGGGACACCCTGGAGTCCATCGACGGGACCCTGGCAGACAAGGCCGACGCTATCGCCGGTCTTCTGCTGGACTGGAAACGCCGAGAGGAAGCCATCGGTGAAGAGATCAAGCGGCTGCAGGCCCGAAAGTCTGTAGTCGCCAATGACCAGAAGCGGCTCAAAACCTATCTCCAGTGGCAGCTGGGCCGATTGAACGAACCGAAGATCGAAACCGATCTGCACACGGTATCCCTCCGTAAAGGACAGATGTCCGTAGTGATCGACGACCCCGAAGGCTTGCCAGACGACTGCTTGGTTTATTCAGAACCGAAACCCAACAAAAAGGCCATCAAGGAAGCGCTCGAAGACGGGCGGGACATACCTGCCCGTCTCGAGCGGGGGGCTTCCTACGTCGTCGTGAAATGAAGTTCAACACGCCAAAAGTTGCTGAAGTGATCGACGCTATGAGACCGCTTGTGCCGGGGCTGGGCGACCAGTTAACCCGGCTGGGCAACCGGTCAAAACAAGGGCTCACCGTCGAGCTCAAGCCTGTGAAGGCGAAGCACACCTCAGAGCAGCAAGGCTACTACTGGAGATCCCTTCACGCCTTTGGCCGACATCAGGGCTACGACGCGCACCAGGCCGAGCATCTACTGCACCCCGCCATTTGTACCGCGGCGTTTGGTCTTGAAGGCCACAGAGACATCACCGTTGCCGGTCAGACCTACAGCTGGCCCGTTCCAAAGGAAACCAGTAGCAAGGACGCGGACGGCAACGCCCGTGACATCGAAACCTATTCAATCCTGATCGACACGCTGATCCGATTCGCGGCCGAGCACGGATTCATTGTTGAGGAGCCAGCATGAGTTGGTGGGAGTGGTATCTGGTCATCGGGACATTCACGTCAATCGCGGTGTTTCTGCTCCCCACAAGGGAGGTCGACAAGAAATACGACTGGAACGTTGTGGCGCTGGGCTACGTCGTCGTGGGGCTGATATGGCCGTCTCTCCTTAACAAAGTCGATTACACCCTAGAACGCAGGGCTCAGCTATTCCGCTACACCAACGCCCTGGAGTCTCTGAAGACTTCCTTTGAAGTAGCACAGGAAGCACACAGAGACCTAACCGGGGAAGAGAACCCCAATCTACTGAAAGCAGCGCTACTGGCCTCGACAGAGCTTGGCCGGGTGCCGAGGAGGGAGGAGTGAAGCAGGACGAAATTCTCTACGGCTGCGACGGCGATTTACTTGTCGAACTGGACATCGAAACTGTCATGGAGCGGGTACTCGACGACTTCTGCGGGGTCAAAGCCCCGCTGACGGTTGAGATTCTAGAGTTTAGGCGCATGAAGCTAGAGCCGTGGTTTCTCAAAGGCGACATTCTGGAGTTCGTCAACGACAGGCTATGGGAGAGCGAACTGGGCGGCGAAGACCCGCCAGGGCTTACCGAAAACGAAAAGCTGAAGGAGGCTGAGGCCGTATTCATCGAGGCCATCCGCAAAGAGTTTGTGCCTTGGGCCTGCGAGCCAAATGGCGTCAAACACACCATCGACTGCAAAGAGTGGGTGGCTGAGCACCGGCCTGAATGGCTGCCGGACATTGAGTGGGAGGAGTCATGAGCAAAGAGCGTTGGGGCGACAACCCTGCCCCCTTCGACTGGGGTGGTATAGCCCTACTCGCTGTTATGGGGGTATCTGCTGTGTTGGTGGCTTGGGGGATATGGACGGCATATCTGTGGTGGACCCATGGCTGACTTCGGCGTCGCGATGTACTGGCTGCTCATGGCCGGCATTTTCTACGCTTGGTTCATGTGGATATTCCGTATGAGCCTGCGCCACGACGCCAGAATGGAGATGTACAGGCTGGCGAAGGAAAAGCTTGACGAGGCGGAAGCCGGGATCGGCGTTCTCGATCACATTGACGTGTACGCACTGATTGAAGAAGCCAGGACGTTTCGGCGCAAAGGCACGGAGATTCCGGTATGACCACCCCACTCCCACTCGGCACAGAAGTAGAACCCTGGGGCACGATATGGGGTATTCACTCTAGAGATGGTGAAAGAAGTTATTTCTTTCTGGACGATGACGGCTGTACGTCGCTGATACCGGCTGAGTTGGTGGAGGAAGAGGAGTGAATTGGGTAACCCGACAGCGCGCTGAAGATGCCTTGGGCCTCACCCGGCGCCAAATCGAGCACAAGATGAAAGCTCACTGGCAGAAGGGTGTTCACTTCGCCATCATCGACCGCCGAATCTGGGTGAATGTGGAGGAAGTGCAGGCATGGATTACCCGCGAGGCGTCCGCCCAATGCGAGGAAAGCTCCAGATCAGATACAGCGTCCACGGGCAGAAATACTCGGAGACGCTCGACCTCAAACAGAATGAGGCTGGTCTGAGAGATGCGGTCAGGATCAGAAAGAAGCGTATCGAAGCCCTCAAATTTGGGGGCGATTCAACACAGAGTCGAACTTTCGAAGAAGTGGCGCAGGCGTATCTGGACGCATTTAGTGGTGCGGAATCGACTCGCGGCCTCTACAAAAACTCATTGGAGATCTACTGGTCCGGACTTGCCAAGCGCCAGATGGATGCCATTACCTTTCAGGATCTGTTGGGAATGGACGATGCGATTGAGTGGCCCTCGGCCAGTACGCGGAACAACGCACTTATACCGCTTCGAGGAGCTTTCAGGCTCGCTGTTGGGCGTGGATGGTGCAGTGCAAACATCGCCGCCAACCTGGCAGAGAGTAAACGAAAGAGTACAGAGCCAGATCCGTACACGGCAGAAGAGCGAGACACGCTACTCGAGTTTCTCGACGGGACGCTCGCTGCTTTCTACTTCCGAGTCGCGTTTGGTACAGGTGCGCGAACAGGGGAACTTCTCGCCCTCACATGGAGCGACTACGACGGCGAATCTCTATGGATAAACAAGGCCAGGGTGCGCTCGAGGCTCAAGGGCACAAAGACCGACAAGCCCAGACGGGTGCTGTTGCTCCCGGAGATCGTGGAAGTGATCGAATCCCAAGTGCGCCCGATAACTGGTGGGCCAATCTTCCGAACTCAGCACGGGAGGCCATATCAGAGCGGCACGGAACTCAACGTGTGGTTCAGGAAAGCCCACGAAGCGACGGGGGTGAGACTGAGGGTGGATTCAGAGGGGAAGCCCGCAAAGTATCCATGGAGACACACATACGCCTCTACTGCACTGTCTGCGGGGGTGAAGCCGGCGTTGATCGCTGCCCAACTGGGACACCGGCTCGATGTGCTGCTCTCGACCTATGGAAAGTATCTCCCGAGGGAAGACGACGCCAGCGAACTGGCGAAAATGATGAAAAGTGGCGCGAAGGTGGCGCAGCGTGATGCAAGTGATTGATTTTAATGGCGCCCCGGGCAGGAATCGAACCTGCAACCTGCCGCTTAGGAGGCGGCCGCGCTATCCAGTTGTGCCACCGGGGCTTGGGAGGCAACGCTAGCGCGCCCGGGGAGCCGCGTCCAGCTGCTCAGCTACCCACGCGGTAGCGCAGTTTGAGCACCAGCTGTTCGCCGAGCGGATCGTTCCAGGCGTTGCGGAAAAGCTGCTGGAAAGAACTGTCTGGTGTGGTGTCGAAGCCATTCCGCGTGTAGACGAGGAAGACGTCTGACAGCGGTGCGATCTGCCAGCGGTAGCGGACCTGGAAGTTCAGGGCGGAGACGTTGAAGTCGTCTGACTCGTCGTTCGGCTTTTCCACTTCGATGAGGTCGCCCGGGGTATCCGGTACGCGATAAAAACGATCTTCAAACGCCTTGATCCCCACCCACTGCAGTCCCAGGCGCAGTTCCTGGCGGGCTGTCATGAAGAAATCCATGGACAGTTCCGGCTGCCACTCCTCCGAATCGAAAGCGGTCATGTTCTGACCGCCCTGATGCAGTAGCCAACCCTCGCGGACGAGATAGGTGGTACCGAGCTCGAAGTTGAGACGATCGACCGGCCGCCAGCTGATCCCGACGCCGCTCTCGAGAATCTGGCCGTCGACCCCATCCCCGCGCCACCCGGAATAGGCCCAGCCGCTGAACGCCAGCGCGTCGTTGGTGCTGTAGCCGATTTCGATGGAGGGCCGTTCGTTGACGCGATAGGTACCGTTGCCGAAGCTGTTACGATCATCGTAGCGGGCGGGGAAGTATCTGAGTTCCAGTTCAACGCGATGCAGGTTGTTCAGCGTGAACTCCCCGCTGCCGCCAACACCGCTGCGGATGGCATAACCGTCCAGGTTCTCCTGATAACGCAGGAAGGTTTCTACCGTCAGATCACGGAACCGCGTGAAACCCGACTTGATCCACTCCGTACCGATTCTGCCGCCGGTGATGTCGTTGCGACGGAGAAAACCCGCGTCATTCACGTCGATCTTACGGTCCAGGTGCGTGTACTCGAAGAGGTACTTCATGCCCTGCCGAGGCGTGTATTCCAGGTCGAAGAAACCGCCGCCACCACTACCAGCCAGATCGAGGTCGGAATAGAGAAACTGTCCGTCCAGGCGCCATGCTCCGGACCGTGACAGATAGTGATAGTCGATCCCCGCGGTAGCGGCATCTTCGTCAGGATGAGTCGTGAGCGTGCTCATGACACCGAGCGCCCGATAGGCGCCGCCGTCATTGTTCTCATAAAGGAGTCGCCCAACCGCGAAATCCCGGCCAAAGGCCTCTATCGGGTCACCCGTTTCGGTAAAGAGGGTTGTGTCCTTCTCGAACGCCGTCAGCACACCGTAACGCAGACCACCAACCTGACCCGTTACCTTTGCCGCTCCGTAGAGTTCCGTTGGTTGACCCTCCTCTTCCGGGGGAATGTCAGCGTCTTCGTCATCGATGGAGATCCGCGGACTGCCCCCAATCCGACGGGTATTGAACAACGTAATCGGATCAAAGCTCCTGGCGCGTGGCGTCGCCTCGAAAATCTCCCGACCTTCGAGGAAGAACAGACGCCGCTCCGGAAAGAAGTTCTCGAAGGCAGTCAGATTAACGATCACGTCGTCTGCCTCCACGGTGCCGAAATCGGGAAGCAGGGTCGCCGTCAGCTGCAGGTTGGTGGTCGGCCGCCAGAACACGTCCGTGCCGACCTGAAAGCTGTTTTCTTCACGCGCGAAGTCTGAGGTGGAGGCCGCGTAAGGGAACAGGCTCCACTGCTGTCTGGGATTGACGTCCAGCACTTCCAGCGGCTGAAAAGCACTCATGAACTTCGGCTGCGACCGGGGCAGCGCCGGCCAGGCCCAGCGCTCGTCGAGATGCGCCACAATTCGAGCGCTGTAGAAACCGATGCGCCGCCGCCCGTCTGCACCCTGAGCGGGCATGGTCATCTGTGACCAGGGCACAAAAAACTCGGCGGACCAGCCGCGCTCCGTCTCGGTGGTGGCACCCCACCAGGCACCATCCCAGTTAGAGGAAAACTGACGCTCCGGCAACGCCGTCCCGTCCATCTGCGTATCACCGAGAGCGAGCGTCATCCAATAGGCGTAGCGGGCCGCACCGGAGGTGTCGAGGGTGAAGGAAACGAAGTCCCGCTTCACGTCCCGGTTGTCCCGGGAAGACAATCGTTTCACCAGCGTCTCTGCCGGTTGCTCCATGTCGAAGGAGACGTAGACCCCCCGCTCCGTATAGAAGAGCCGCACCTCCGTGTCGTAACGCGGGGTCACCAGCGTGTCGGGCTCGGTCACCCGCAACTGGTTGATCGCCATCGCGTTGCGCCAGGCTTCTTCGTCGAGGCGGCCGTCGATGGTGATATCCGCCTGCTTGTGATTCCACTGCTGCAGCACGAGAGGCTCGTCCTGATACACCTGCACCTCAACCCCGTTCGGCGGGAGGAACGGTGCCACGCTCGAAGATCCGGCTGCTTCTTGCAGTTCGATATCGGCCTGAAGATCGGTTTCGGCCTGCGCATCGGGCTCGGCATCGATATCAGCATCGGAAATGGCGACTGCACGGGCTGCCTCGTTGGCTTCGAGGGCCGCTGCGAGAACTACAGCGCTGGTACTGGCCAGAAGAAAGGGGCTGTCCCAGTCGAGGGATGCCTGCTTCCGCTTGAGGCGATGGAGGTCGTATTCCTCCGGCGCCTCGTTGATTACCCGATGCTCTTTTTCCTCGTCCGGTCGTACCGGCGCATTGAAACCGGGAATGTCCATCGGCTCGGACGTCGGTACGCGATAGTTGATCCGGTCCTCGCGGATGTCATCACGCAAGGTTTCCTCGCGTTCCAGAGGGACATCTTCATAGTTTGCCGCCGCATAAGTACTCAGCGCCGGCAGGGACGTTTGTCCGGAAGTCTTCTGCAGAACCCAGGCACTCGCAAACCCCGCTCGCTGCGCCTCGCCGAGCATGTGCTCTGCAATCTCCCGCGTGAGATAAGGGCCGGCAACAACCCGATACCAGCGTCCCGATTCGGTTTCTACTTCCGTGATGGAAAAAGCTTCGGCCAACGTTCCGGCGGCTTGTTCGCGAGCCGTTTCAGCCTCGTTGACGTTGCGGTAGCTGCCGACAGCAACCCACAACTCGTCCTCGGCCCACGCGCTGAGCGCAAAGCAGAAGACGAGAAAGCCAAGGCCGGTCCTGAGGGGTCGACGGAGCATGCAGCTTCCCGAACAGCGGATTGCGAAGAAAGCCTGCCAGTGTAGCACCTGAGTCCACTCCGTAAAGATTGTGCGGGATTTCTGCGAAGCAGATTCGGCGAACTGCTCGCTTGTCTGAATGAGAGCCGAACCCGCAGGCGACGGCTCGCACCAGCACAGTGCGTGCGCACAAATGTCGACCGGCTTACTGAAGAAACTGATCCAGATTTGTGCGCCTGCGATTCATCGGCAGGTTGCAGAAATACTTCAGGGGAACCTAGCGAAATTCTCGTCACACTCGCGTGAGCGAGGTGCTCAGGAAGTGAACATGATCATGATGCCTGCGGCGACCGCAGAGCCGATCACGCCGGCCACATTTGGACCCATCGCATGCATGAGCAGATAGTTGTGCGGGTTGGCTTCGAGGCCGACGCGGTTGGCAACCCGTGCCGCCATGGGTACCGCAGAAACTCCTGCAGCACCGATGAGCGGGTTGATCGGGGTGCTCGACAGACGATTCATCAACTTGCCCATGAGCACGCCACTGGCCGTTCCAATGGCGAAAGCAACCATACCGAGCAGCAGAATGCCGAGGGTACTCGACTGCAGAAACTGATCCGCCGACAGCTTCGACCCGACTGCCAGTCCGAGAAAAATCGTGACGATGTTGATCAGCGCGTTCTGAGTCGTATCAGACAGGCGATCCACCACCCCACACTCTTTCATGAGGTTGCCGAAGCAGAACATCCCGAGCAGCGGAGCCGCCGAAGGCAGGAGCAGCGCCACGAGCAACAGCAGCAACAGCGGGAAGAGAATGCGCTCCGCCCGGGATACTTCGCGCAGCTGCACCATCGCGATTTTCCGTTCTGCTTCACTGGTCAGCGCCCGCATGATCGGCGGTTGAATGAGCGGGACGAGCGCCATGTAGGAATAGGCCGCAACGGCAATAGCACCGAGGAGATCCGGTGCCAGCTGTCCGGCCACGTAAATCGCCGTTGGGCCATCGGCTCCGCCGATAATGCCGATGGCCGCCGCCTCCCGGACGCTGAAGTCGAAGACGCCAAGGGCCGTCAGGCCGAGGGCACCCAGGAGCGTGGCAAAGATGCCGAACTGCGCAGCAGCCCCTAGAAACAGCGTTTTCGGGTTCGCCAGCAGCGGGCCGAAGTCGGTCATGGCTCCGACGCCCATGAAGATGATCAGCGGAAAGGCGCCCGTCTCGATACCGACCATATACACGAGGTGCAGGAGCCCGTCTCCGGTCGCTATCTCCACACCGGGAATGTTACTGAGGATCCCACCGAAACCGATCGTGACCAGCAACAGCGGCTCGAACTTCTTGACGATCGCAAAATAGAGCAGCACGAGGCCAACGCCGATCATGGCGGCCTGCCCGAGGGTCAGCTGATAGAGGCCGGACCCGTGCCAGATTTCGAGAATGAGTTCCAAACGGGCGGGTCAGGCGATGGAGATGAGCGGTTCGCCTACGGCAACCGCATCCCCTTCCTGCACATGCACAGCTGTCACAGCACCACCGCGCGGCGCGGCTACCTCCGTTTCCATCTTCATGGCCTCCACGACCAGCACCGGCTGCCCTTCCTGCACCGTATCGCCAACCGCCACGAGCACCTTGAAGACGTTACCCGCCAGCGCAGCCGGAACCGGCTCACCGCTACCCTCCCCGGCGGCCGCGGGTCCGGCTGGCGCTGCCGCCGGCTGCACGTCCGTGAGCGCCCCCCCTTCTGCCACTTCAACGGTAAAGGCCTTACCGTTTACGCGCACGCTGTAAGTGCTCGGTGCCACCGCAGCCGGGGTGGCTGGCGCCGCCGGTACGGTGGCTTCCGGCTCGGTGCCGGGGGCGGGTTCAAAGGCATCGGGGTTGTCGCGGTTCTCGAGGAACTTGAGCGCCGTCTGCGCGAAAAGCGCATAGGTCAGAACGTCATCCACGGTTGCATCGGCGAGCCGCAGCCCTTTCTCTCTGGCGAGGGCCTCGAGTTCCGTCGTCAGCGCTTCCAGTTCGTCGGCGATGTGATCCGCCGGGCGGTCCGTGATCGCGGCTTCTCCGTTCAGGACTCTGGCCTGGAGCTCGGCATTGAGCGGCGCCGGCGTGGCACCGTACTCTCCTTTAAGGACTCCGGCCGTCTCCTTGGTGATGTTCTTGTAGCGCTCGCCCGTGAGCACATTGATCACCGACTGGGTACCGACAATCTGCGAGGTCGGTGTGACCAGGGGGATCATGCCGAGGTCTTCTCTCACTCGAGGGATCTCCTCGAGCACCGCATCGAGCTTGTCAGTGGCATTCTGCTCGCGGAGCTGATTCTCCAGGTTCGTCAACATGCCGCCGGGCACCTGAGCGACAAGAATGCGGGAATCCACGCCGCGCAGCGATCCTTCGAACTTGGCGTACTTCTTCCGCACGTCGCGGAAATAAGCGGCAATCTCTTCCAGCAGCGTGATGTCGAGACCGGTAGCACGATCCGTTTCATCGAGGATCGCCACCAGCGATTCCGTGGCCGAGTGGCCGTAAGTCATGCTCATAGAGCTCACGGCGGTATCGACGTTGTCGATTCCCGCTTCGATGGCCTTGAGATAGGTCGCCGTCGACATTCCGGTGGTGGCGTGGCACTGCATGTGCACGTCGAGCGCCGTTTCCGATTTCAGGCGGCTGACGAGTTCGAAGGCAACGTAAGGCTTGAGAAGTCCAGCCATGTCCTTGATGCAGATCGAGTGCGCGCCCATGTCCTCGATTTCTTTAGCGAGATCCACCCACAGGTCGAGGGTGTGAACCGGCGAGACGGTATAGGAAATGGTGCCCTGCGCGTGTTTACCGACATCGATCGTCGCCTTGATCGCTGTGCGAAGATTTCGCATGTCGTTCATGGCATCGAAGATGCGGAACACATCGACGCCGTTCGTGGCGGCCCGATCGACGAACTTCCGCACGACGTCATCGGCGTAGTGTCGATAACCTAGAATGTTCTGGCCCCGGAACAGCATCTGTTGCGGCGTGTTGGGCATGGCCGTCTTAAGTCGACGGATGCGCTCCCAGGGGTCCTCACCGAGGTAGCGGATGCAGGCATCAAAGGTTGCGCCACCCCAGGATTCCATGGACCAGAATCCCACCTGATCCAGCTTCCCGGCGATCGGCAACATATCCTCGATCCGCAGTCGCGTCGCCAGAAGACTCTGATGAGCATCACGCAACACGAGTTCCGTGATGCCCAGCGGTTTTTTCTCAGTCATGCCTGTCTCTAATCCGTTACTGCCTGTCCATCAGGGGCGACGAAGCGGCTCCTGGCCCCTAGCCTGTCGGTGCGCGGCGATGGCAATCGTGATGGCGGCAACTTCCTCATCGCTGACGCCGGCGGCGGCCACCGGACCCGGCTCAGGGTCCGGCAGAAATCGCTTCACCAGCGCGGACATGGCCGTGGTGGCGAATACCAGCGTCGTGAGGAATACGAACACGGTTCCCATTCCGACCAGCATCAGCTGCAGCCCTTCTGCCATGAGCGTTCCGACCAAAACACACCTCCAGGAAAATTTCGCAGAAGCTACACCGGTTCGCGGCCCGAACCAAGGGCCCTAGCTGCGACTGCGCATGGCGATGTAGCCCCCCAGGATGATCGCGGCACCCCCGAGCCAGGTCACGAGATCGGGGCGTTCGTTCCAGAACAGGTAGCCAGCCAGAGACACCCAGATGAGCGCCGTGTATTCAAAGGGTGCAATCACCGCCGCACGAGCATGCCGGTAGGCCATGGCAACAAACAGATGGGCGGTTGCACCGCAGACGCCCGCGGCCGCAAAAAGCAGCCAGTCAGAGCCGACCGGAGACCTCCACTCGCCGATCGTCAACAGCGCGGCCAGCAGCGCGCTCACAGGAATCGTATAAAAGGCGAGCACAGGCGCCGGCTCCACCCCGGCGAGCCGACGGTTGCTGATAGACAGCAGCGCCCAGCAGAGCGCTGAGCCGAGGATCGCCCAGGCAGCGGGCGGCAGCACCAGGCGATCCGGTCGCAGGACGATGAGCACTCCGGCGAAAGCAACGGCTATCCCCAGCCACTGATGCAGGTCTACGCGCTCCCCAAGGAGCGGTCGCGATAGTAGGACAATCAGCACGGGGCCAACGTAGCTCAGCAACAGCGCCGTCACGATGGGTACGTGGGCCAGCGCATAGAAAAAGCCGAAGTTTGCGCCGGCGGTGAGAAGACCACGGTACAGTTGCCAGCCCCAGCGCGGCGTCGCGAGTCGTCTGAGCCCGGTCTGGTAGTGACAGACCAGGAGCATGATCGGCAGCGCCAGCAGTGAGCGGAGCAGCACGATCTGCGCCGTGTCGTAGCCTGACGTCAGTGCCTTGACGGACACATCGATGCCCGCGGCGACCAGCATGGCGAGCGTCATGAGGCCCACCCCAAGCAGCGGGCGTTGATCCGGAGTCATGGCAGACTCCCCCGGGTAGCGGTTGGGGGCGCGGAGTATGGAACCTCGCGCCGCCACCGACAACGGCGTCAGCTGCTACACTGCGCCGCACTTTTTCCGGCCGAATGCCGCTGGCCTGTTGAGGACCACTCGCCGCCGATGGACGTCGTCGAACTGCTGATCGGGATCGCCGAAATCGCCACTGCCCTGGCCGGCTTCACCGGTGTGGTCGTCGCTTTCGGCAGTCGCAGTCAGGGCGCCTGGCATCCGGGGGACCGGCTTCGACTGGGCTTTCTGCTCGAGGCGAGCCTGACGGCCGGGGGATTTGCGCTCCTGGCCCTGCTGCTCCTCGCTTCCATGGACGCTCAGGAACCTGTCTGGCGCATCCTCTCGGCACTCTGGTTCCTGTTCATGGCTTTTTCCCTCTGGCGCTCGAGGCAACAGATTCAGGCAAACAACGCGGAACACGGGGACGTTGATCGCGTGGCCAATCGCCTGACGGCGTCCGCCTTTCTGTTGTTGATGGCATTGCAGCTGTGCAACACCCTGTTACTTCATGCCCTCTGGCCGTTTCTCGGCGCCCTCGTGCTCAATCTGGCCGGCGCAGCCATGCAATTCGCCCGGCTCATTCGCAGCGCTTTCAGGGACTGATGCCCGTCGACCCGGAAACGCTGCTCAGGGCCGGGATATTTACGGCGCTGCTGCTTGTTCTGCTTCTCTCAGAACGACTTGCCCCCCGTCGCAGTCACCGGGGCCCGACGACCCTGCGCTGGTTCTCCAACCTGAGTCTCGGCACGCTGAACGTGGTCCTGCTCCGCTTCGGCTTTCCGTTCTTAGGCTTCGGCATGGCGGTATGGGTTACCGAGCACGGCTGGGGACTGTTCCCGGCCCTGGGTCTCCCTGGCTGGCTGACCTTTGCAGGCTCTCTGCTCCTGCTCGATCTGCTCATCTGGGCCCAGCATCGATTCTTTCATTGGCAACCCTTCTTCTGGCGTCTGCATCGCATGCACCACGCCGATATGGACTTCGACGCCACCACAGCCGTGCGCTTCCACCCTCTCGAAGCTATTTTCTCCATGCTCATCAAATCCGCGGCCATCGTGCTGTTCGGTATTCCGCCGCTGGCCTTTCTGATCTTCGAGATCGTTCTGAGCAGCACTTCGCTTTTCAATCACGGCAACATCAGACTCCCCGAGCGGCTCGACCGGGTACTCCGCTGGTTCATCGTTACGCCGGACATGCATCGGATCCACCACTCCATGCGCGAAGCAGAAACGAACAGCAACTTCGGTTTCAATCTGCCCTGGTGGGATCGCTTGTTTGGTACCTATCGGTCAGAGCCGTCCCTGACTCATGGCACCATGGCCATCGGGATCAGCGGCCTGTCCGCGGCCAAGGATCAGCGACTCGACCGGTTGCTCGTTCAGCCCCTGCGCGACATGTGAGCGCTCCCCCGTCGGGCGCGAAAACGCCGCATCCTGCATGCGCTCCGACGAGAAGTGCCGCCGAACAGTAAGGTGCTGGATCTCCCCTCAGGGACCGGGCGCCTCTTGCACATACTCGTTGACCGGCGGTTCGATATGCAGGAGTCGGATTCCGCGGGCGACTGTCTGCGCAGTGGTATCTCACGTTCAGGCCGACGCGTGTCTCAAGCACCTCGGAGCATCTGCTCAGGTGATCTCTGCCTGCGGGCTTTCCTGATTGGCCTGCCAGGCCCGAAAACGCGCCAGCTCCTCCCCGAGCTGCGCAAAGACGAGGCTGAGGACCGTTGCATCATCCAGGAGACCGACCCCCGGAATCAGATCCGGCACAGCATCTGCTGGCGTCACGAAATACAGGAGCCCTCCAAGCAGCAGGATGACCGAGTGGCCCGCCACGTTCCGATAGGAACCGGTGCGCCAGGCCTTGACGAGGGCAAGACTCATTGCCAGATCGGCGCGAACCGAATCGAGGGCAGCACCAACGGACCCTTCCCGGCGCAAGCGCCCTTTCACCTGGCGGCTGATCTGCGCGAGCAGCACCGGTGAGCGGGCGACCCTCGATGCCTTCGCCAGGAAGGGGCGGACGATTGCGGGTGGTTCAACCATAGCGCCATGGTCCCCCTCGGAGCTCCGACTGTCCATGGCCAGGATTCCAGGCGTCTTCGTGTATCGACGGGGCCGATCACGCTCCTTAACATCAGGTGCCAATCCAACCTTGGCGGAGCCATCCATCATGGCCGCGTTATGCTGATCCATCGACTGCTGCTCACCTTCACTATCTGCAGCCTCGCCGCTATCCCGCAGGCCCACGCACAAGTCGACGAAGACGAGCTCGGTGCCTGGTACATGTATTTTTTCAACGCGCCGTCGAAGTCATCGCAATGGGGTATCCAGGGCGACATCCAGTTCCGCAACTGGGACATCCTCGGAGATCTCGAGCAGTTGCTCATACGGGGCGGCCTTACCTGGCGTCCAAAGTCGAACGACGTGATGTTCACCCTTGGCTACGCCAGCATTACGACCGGGGTGTACGGGCCCAGTGATGCAACCAGTCACGAGCATCGAAGCTACCAGGAGGCGCTGTTACCGCAACAGATCGGCAAACGCTTCTATCTCAGGCATCGGTTCCGGTACGAGCAGCGCTGGGTGGAAAACCAGGACTTCAGGACCCGGTTCCGCTATGCGCTTTTTCTGAACGTCCCCGTCAACGGCACCAGCCTCGACAAAGGTGCCTGGTATCTGTCGTTCTACAACGAGATCTTCCTCAACGGAGAACGCGATATCGGCGACGGACGCACGGTGGAGGTGTTCGACCGGAACCGGTTTTATGCGGCGATCGGACACAGCGTTGCCGATCGAGTGAAAATCCAGTTCGGCTACATGCATCAGTACACGGACAGCGTCTCCAAAGGCCAGCTGCAGCTGAGCCTTCACCAGACGTTCTAAGCTACTGCCCGTCTTGTACCGATGACCCGGGAACAGGCCATCTGCGGTCCAGGGAGGGGGTTGTCCTTCCGGACAGATAGTTTACTTACGATACCGGAGACATGGTTTACACATTTCGGCATTTGGGGAGGCCCCAGATGCCCTGGAAGGAGTGTAAACCGATGGATGAACGCCTGAAGTTTGTTGCCCGTCTCCTCGAAGGCGAGAAGATGGCGCCTCTGTGCCGTGAGTTCGGGATCTCTCGTGTCACTGGCTACAAGATCTTCAACCGCTACAAGGCGATCGGTCTTGAAGGCCTTCAAGACCGATCGCGACGACCCTATCGGCATGCCAACCAGCTGCCTTTCCAGGTCGAGCGGACGATCCTTAACCTCAAGCGAGAGCATCCCACCTGGGGCGCTCCGAAGATCCGCGACAAGCTGATCCAGGAGTACCCCATGATCAGGCCGCCTGCGAAGAGCACCGTCCATGCCGTGCTAGACCGCAATGGCCTGGTGAAGCGCCGCAAGCGTAGACGGCATAAAGCCCAGGGAACCGAGCTCAAGCACGTTAATAGGCCTAACCAACTATGGTGTGCTGACTACAAGGGCGAGTTCCGTCTCGGGAACAAGCAGTACTGCTATCCACTCACCATCACCGACTACAGCTCCCGCTATCTGATTACCTGCGAGGGCCTGTCTTCCACCAAGAGCCTCTTTGCGTTTCCCGCCTTTGAGCGGGTTTTCAGGGAGTTCGGACTGCCCGAGGCGATCCGCACTGACAACGGTGTTCCCTTCGCTTCACCTAACGCTTTCTTCGGCTTGAGCCCGTTATCCGTCTGGTGGTTGAAGCTCGGGATTCACATCGAGCGCATCAAGCCGGGTAATCCACAGCAGAACGGGCGGCATGAGCGCATGCATCTGACACTCAAGAACGAGACGACCAAGCCAGCCGCGTTCAACTTCCTGCAGCAGCAGGAACGTTTCGACGAGTTCATCGAGGTTTACAACAACGAGCGTCCCCACCAAGCGCTCGGTGGACGCTATCCGGGTCAGAGGTATACACCTTCAGCGAAAGTCTACGAGCCGGCGAGAGAGCCTGAGTACCCCTATCACGACAAGGCGATCCGCGTGACTCAGTGCGGACGTATCTGTATCGGCAG
The DNA here is from genome assembly GCA_965230005.1 of Pseudomonadales bacterium. Classification (GTDB taxonomy): domain Bacteria; phylum Pseudomonadota; class Gammaproteobacteria; order Pseudomonadales; family Azotimanducaceae; genus SZUA-309. The sequence continues at coordinate 640,618 of OZ245934.1, read as the reverse complement.
ACGCAAGATCAACCTCAGTCGATCATTCGCCAATCAGATCGTTGGGGTTAGAGAGGTGGCTGACAAGATCTGGCTCGTCAGCTTTATGGAGTATGATCTGGGATTCTTCGATCAGGATGAGGGCCGTGTAGAGCCAGCGGCAAACCCCTTCATCCCACTACCGGAAAACCTGTAAACCATGTCTCCGGTACGATCTGTAAACCATGTGTCCGGTACGGACCGGTTTCGAATGGCGCACCCGGTAGGATTCGAACCTACGACCCCCGGTTTCGTAGACCGGTGCTCTAATCCAACTGAGCTACGGGTGCGTGAAGGCGCGCCATTATCTGTATCGCGCCTGACGCCGTCAAGAAAGCCAATGGCGCGCGGAAGGCGGCCCGAATACAATACCCAGATGACACAGGAAGTCCCCAAAACCCGCGAAAACACGGCTGATTCCCCCCGCTACGAGACCGACGAACACGCAGAGAAACGCTTTCGCGTCTGGCCCCTGCTCGGCGCCATCTTCGGCGTCGTTGCCGTCCTTGCCATCATCGCTTTCGTCGTCGATTGGGTCGTGATCGGGCCTCTGGAAGGACGGGTTTTCTAACGCCAAGCGCACGTGGCAGCACGCCAGTGAAGCCGCTAAAAGTCGGCGTGGATCAGTGCCAGGCAGTGAGTTCCGAGAACTGCAGTTCGTTCAGCGGCGCGCCCAGGTAGAAACCCTGGCCGATGTCGCAGCCGGCCTCGGCGAGATAGGAAAAAGTTTCGGCGTCCTCCACACCATCAGCCACCACCTTTTTCGAAAAGCGGTGCGCGAGATCGATGATGGCTGCCGTCATCTCACGGTCCTGCTCGTCCTCCACGAGATTAGTAATGAAGCTACGGTCAATTTTGATCTCGTCGACGGGCAGATCTCTGAGCTTTTCCAGGGAAGCAGCGCCGCGACCGAACTCATCCATGACCACGGCGATGCCCAGAGCTCGAAGCTCATCGAGGACGCCGAGCGTGTGCGGATCGTCGAAGCGGGACTCACGCACTTCCAGCGACAAGCGCCCGGGTTTGACGCCCCAGATGTTGATCTCGCTGCGCACGGTCGCGAGGAACTCGGGCCGCTTGAGCACTCGCCCGTCCACGCTGATAGCGATAGGCACCTCGGCATCAAACCCGTCCATTTCCCGGATCGCGCGACGCAGGCTGTAGAGGGTGAGGTCCCAGAGTCTGGCCTCGTTGAGCACAGGCATGAAGTCCTGGGGCGGCATGATCTGCCCGCCCTTGCGCCAGCGGACGATGGCCTCGGCACCGACCAGTTCCCCATCCTCCAGGCGATACTTCGGCTGATAGTCGAGGGTGATTTCGTGATCTTTCAGGGCCTGATCGAGTTCGGCGTTCGTTTGCCAGTCCCGCTGCATCTGCGTGAAAGCTTCTTCGGAAGAGATTTCGAAGCAGACTTCATTTTCCTCCGCGCGCCCGAGGGCCACCTCCGCAAACCGGTAGAGGTCCTCGGCATCCAGATCCTTGAGCCGTTCCGTGGAGCCGTAGTAAACGAGACCTGCTCGGGCAACGAGTTGCGCCGCGTGTTCACCCTCGCTGAAGGGCTCTTCGAAGGCCCGCTCGATCTTCAGGCCCGCCAGGAGCACATGGTTGTCGTCCATGAGCTCGTCGAAAACCAGGCAGACCCGATCGCTGCCTACGGGCAGCAACTGGTCGGATTCCCGCAGCAGGCGCATGAGCCGTGTCTGAAACTCAGTCTGGGCAGCCGTCGCGAAGGCCAGTCCATGCTGACCGGACAGCTCACTGACGTTTTTCAGGGCAACGACCGCAAAGGCAGCATTGCCGGAGGTGTTCTCAATCAGGCTACCCAGGTCGCGGGCGGGTTCTAAGAGGGAGCTCATCTTCTGTTTATTCTCGCGCCGAACTCAGAGGAAGTACTTGGCGGGATCGATCCCATAGGCATTGCGCGGCAGTTCTTTCGTGATCCACCAGCTCAGCGTGCTGCTCTCGTCCTTGTCCTGGGAGGAGAGATCGACGATGACCAGGTGGGAGCGCGGCTGCTTCTCTGCATCGAGGAGCAGAATGATCTTCGGCTTGAGGCGCCGGGTGCCGTGCTGAGCCACCACAACCCCTACTTCGCCGGTATTGAGCTCGACAATCGCCCCCACGGGGAATACGCCGATGGCCTGAATGAAGTGCTCGACGATCTCCCGCTGATAGAGGACGTCCGCCTGTTTCTGCAGTTCCTGCACAGCCCCGTAGGAAGATCGGGCTTCGGCGTAGGGTCGCTCGGTGATCATGGCGTCATAGCTGTCGACCACTGCGGCCAGGCGTCCCCAGAGCGGAATCTCGTTACCCGCGAGCCCTTCGGGGTAGCCGGAACCATCGAAGCGTTCGTGGTGGGACTGCACGGCCAGCAGCACCTTGTTGTTCTTCACCTCGTTGTCTTCGAGGAGTTTCATGCCTTCAGCAACATGACTCTTCAACACTTCCCATTGCTCCGGGGTCGGCGGCGAAGGCTGTACGAGGAGCTCCGGCGGCAGGCTCACCTTACCCATGTCGAGAAGCGAACAGGCAAGTGCGATGGCATCGATGTCCGGCGGCGGGAACCCGAGCTGACGCGCGAGGATCGCTCCCCAGACCGCGTTGGAAATCGAGTGCGAGAAAGTGTAGTCGTCGAGACTGCGCATGCGCAGTAGAGCAGCCATGGCGGACTTGTTACGCATGACGCTGCCGACGAGCGGGCTAATGGCTCGTTCGATCTCGTCGATGTCGAAGCCGCCGGTCGCCTGCAGTTTGCCCACACAGCCACGCATGATGTCGACGGCGTCTTCCAGGGACGTCCGCGCGGGCTCGAGCTCGTTGCCCAGTTCCACGGTGTCCTGATAGACCCGCGGCTTCCGGGGCTGTATCCGGGTGACGTTGCTGGCTTCCGTCTGCTCTTCCGGAGTCTTTCGAACCTTGGATACGACGCTCAGCTTCACGTCCGTGAGACTCGAGTCATAGCGACGCGGATCCACGTAGACAAAGGCACATTGTCTGGAGACCCGATCGATACCCTGCCGTGAACGCAGGTAGAACCCCTGCACCGGATAGTCCGTCTCTTCCCAGGGTCGATCCAGCTGGGCGACGTACATGCCGATGGTCAGGTTATCGACCGATGTTTTCTTGAGCCCTGCGAGGCCCGCTTCAGCTTCCATGCGGCTTCCGGGGTAGTCTTGATGACCCGTCGAGTCTACGGAAAGCTGCCGTGGCGCAATGTTAAGTACATCGCAGGAGACCGAACAGCGGCTTCTCGAGCGCCGAACTGGCAACTACAGCCGTCTTTATTGTCAACAATGCTTGCTTTCTTCCCCGTATAACGTCAGGGGCCTGTCAGCAGCGCGCTTTGTTTCGTGGTCATCGGCAGCTAACGCTGGGACCGGGTCCCATGGTGTAAGGTGGCCGTCGACGTCAACTCAACTGCGGAGATCCCATGCAGCAACGCTACCGCGGCGCGGCCCTGGCAACGATTCTGCTCTCGCTGGGCGGCCTCGCCGTCCTGGCGTTCCTGACCTGGTTTTTCTATTGCCCCTGCGAGCGAACTTCTGGTGGCTATCTGCTGGGCACTACTCCAGAGGCACCGGTGCAGGACTGGAGCTTCGCCAACGACAAGGCAGCGGTGCCCCTCTGCCAGATTCAGGTCGACGCGGGCCTGCTGCCCCATTCCATCAATCTGAACTGCATGGCCGATGCAGGTGAGCTGTTTCTGAGCTGCTCTGGCTGCGATGGCAAGCGCTGGTCCTCGGCCGTGCTGGACACGCCGGAGGCACGGCTGCGCGCCAACGGCACCGTCTATCCGGTCACCGTTACCCGGGTAACGGATCCCGCCACCCTCGATCGGGCCTGGCTCGCACGGGCAACCAAGCTCGGACGTCCGACGGACATACCGCGTCAGGAGGGATGGTGGTCTTTCAGGGTCGTGAGTCGCTGAGCGCTCAGCGCCGCCGCTTGCCGCGGCGGCTTAGTGCACCTGATGTTTCTCGAACCAGGCCACCAGGGCCGCCTGTTCCGGAGCAAGCTGGCTCAAGGGCACGTTGGCGTGCATCCACTGTACGAAGGGCATGGAGGCAGCGCCCACCAGGCGCCGGTTCCGGCGCACGAGCACGGCCTCTTTACCACGGGCTTTCTCGATGACTTCCACCGTATACATCTGATCTCTCTTGCCGCGCAGGCGGCTTTGCGTTGTCCCAGATGCATTGTGGCTGAGGCCGGACAGGACTGATGTGACCGGCGTCTGTTCTCAGGAAAGCACCACAGCCCCCTCGACTCCGACAATTCGCTTCACCGCTGGTACCACATCCCGAAACAGCCGCTCGAGGCTCGTGCCCATCTGCTCCGCGCGAAGCCCGGGTGGTACGGCCATGGTGACGAGGTCGGTGATGCCGAAGTCTTCGATGAAGGCAACGAGCTCATCGACACAGTGGGCCACGTCACCAACGATCCACGTCTGCGGCACGGGCTCACCTTTCTCGCCGAAACCTTCGCCGCTCTCCTCGAAAAATCGCTGGTAGAGGGCCATGCGATAGCGCTCCGCTGCCCTGACGACCGGCCAGTCGGTGTTCCGGTCGTCCGTGACCAGCACGCTGCGGATGATGCCCACACGATAATCCCGTGGATTCCGCCCGCTGCGCTCGAGTTCCGCAAGCCAGGGCTCGTAGGATCGGCGTCGCAAACCCTGAGGCAGGAAGTGTGTGTCGTAGTGGGCGGCGCGGAGCGCGCCGGCCTCCGACATGGCGGCCACGTAGAGCGGTGGACCGCCCTCCTGTACGTAGCCGGGCGTAATCTGCACGTTTTCGAACTGGTAGCGCCTGCCACGATAGCTGAAGCGCTCGCTGCTGAAGCACCGCTTGAGCACTTCGATGCCTTCGTTGGTGAGCGACACGCGACGACTTACGGGAAAACCGAAGCCGCGAAACTCGTGCGGCGCGTAACCCATGCCGAGCCCCAGTTCCACCCGCCCACCGGAAAGGTTGTCGAGTACCGCGAGGTCTTCCGCGAGGCGAATCGGATGATTGAAAGGCATGAGACAGATGTCGGTGCCGAAGCGGACGTGGTCGGTCACGCTCGCCATGGCGCCCGCCACGGGGACCCAGCTCGGCAGATAACCGTCCTCCACGAAATGATGCTCCGTGAACCAGACGAGGTCAGCCCCGAGGCTGTCGAGCCAGCGCACCTGCTCGAGGATTTCCCCATAGAGGGTGCGGTTGCTCACACCCGAGTCGGGCGGATTCCGGAAATCGTAGGCCACCCCGATTCTCAGCGGTTGCATGTCAACCTCCCTCTTCCAACGCTCAAGCATGCTAGCAGAGGCACCGCTATGCCCGTGATGGTCCACCTGACGACGCGCACACCCTGCGCCGTCCCCAGCTTGACGAGAGCCAGGCGCCCGGATTCAATGCGCTGTTTGCCCGCAAGGTCCTTCCAGAGGCATCCGGGCGGCTTCCGACGAGCAGAGCTTGAGGTGTGATCATGAGCGAACCGGCACAGAACGATCTGGCCGCATGGCAGGAAAAAGTCGAGCAGGAACTGCGGGGCAAACCCGTTGAAGCGCTTTACTGGACTTCTCCGGAAGGTATCCAGATCAGACCGCTCTACACCGCGGCGGACCTCGAAGCCACCGAGCAGGTGAACACCCTGCCAGGCATGGCGCCGTACATGCGCGGGCCCCGCGCTTCCATGTACGCGAACCGCCCCTGGACGATCCGCCAGTACGCGGGCTTTTCCACCGCCGAGGAATCGAACCGCTTCTATCGGGACAACCTGGCCGCTGGCCAGAAAGGCCTTTCGGTCGCCTTCGATCTCGCCACCCACCGCGGCTACGACTCCGATAATCCGCTCGTTGCGCAGGACGTGGGCATGGCCGGCGTTGCCATCGACACCGTCGAAGACATGAAGATTCTCTTCGACGGCATCCCCCTCGATCAGATGTCCGTATCCATGACCATGAACGGCGCCGTGCTGCCGGTGCTTGCGAACTACATCGTCGCCGCCGAAGAACAGGGCGTTGCTCAGGCAGATCTGTCCGGGACCATTCAGAACGACATTCTGAAAGAGTTCATGGTTCGAAATACCTACATCTATCCACCCGCCGCAAGTATGCGGGTGGTGGCAGACATCATCGGCCACACGGCTGAGCACATGCCGCGCTTCAACTCCATTTCCATCTCCGGCTATCACATGCAGGAAGCCGGCGCGAACTGTGTGCAGGAGCTCGCCTTCACCATCGCCGACGGCATCGAATACGTCCGCGCTGCCATCAATGCCGGTCAGCCCGTGGACAAGTTCGCGCCCAGGCTGTCGTTCTTCTTCTGCATCGGCATGAACTTCTTCATGGAGATCGCCAAGCTCCGCGCCGCCCGCATTCTCTGGCACGAGGTCATGCAGCAGTTCGACCCGGAAAACCCTTCGTCGAGCATGCTGCGTACCCACTGCCAGACGTCGGGCGTTTCACTGCAGGAACAGGACCCTTACAACAACGTCGTCCGCACCACCATAGAGGCCATGGCCGCCGTGCTCGGTGGCACGCAGAGTCTGCATACCAATGCCTTCGATGAGGCCATCGCTCTGCCGACGCCGTTCTCCGCCCGCATTGCCCGGAACACGCAGTCGATCATCGCCGAAGAGTCGCAGATCACGCGCGTCATCGATCCCCTCGGCGGTTCCTACTACGTGGAAAGCCTGACGCACTCGCTGGTTGTGGAAGCCCGGAAGCTGATCGGCGAAATCGAGAACGTCGGCGGCATGACCCGCGCCCTCGATGAAGGCATTCCCATGCGCTACATCGAAGAGTCTGCCGCCCGGCGCCAGGCGCGTATCGAGCGCCTGGAGGACGTGATCATCGGCGTGAACAAATACCCGGTAGAGGAAGACGTGGAAGTCGAGGCGCTGGATATCGACAACTCCAAGGTCCTCAAGAATCAGGTCCGCCGGCTGAAAGAGATCCGCGAGAAGCGCGACGAAGCAGCCGTGCAGGCTGCCCTCGGCGCCTTGACGGAAGCCACCGACGATCCGAGTCGGAATCTGCTGGCGCTGTCTGTGGAGGCAGCCCGGCATCGCGCTTCCGTCGGCGAGATCTCGGAAGCGCTGGCAAAGCGCTGGAACCGTCATCGAACCGTGGCGCCGATCCGAACCGGAGTTTTTGCCGATGCCTACGGCGACGATCCGAAGTTCGCCCAGGTGCAGGAGGAGATCAAACTCTTCACGGAACTCGAAGGCCGCGCACCCAGCATCTTCGTCGTCAAGATCGGTCAGGACGGCCACGATCGCGGCGCAAAAGCCATCTCCAATGCCTTCGGCGACACCGGCTTCGATGTCACCCTCTCGGAGCTGTTCATGGCGCCAGAAGAAGCCGCCAGCCGCACGGCTGAGCTCGGCGTGGATGTGGTTGGCGTGTCCACCCTCGCCGGCGCCCATCGGACCATCGTCCCGGAGCTCATGGACGCGTTGAAGGCCGCGGGCAAAGAAGACATCACCGTCGTCGTGGGCGGCGTGATTCCCAAACGCGACTATCAGTTCCTCTATGACTGCGGTGTCGCCGGTATCTTCGGTCCCGGTACGAACATCCTCGAAGCGGCCAGCTCGATACTTAAAATGATTCCCGGAAAGAATAGGTAACTATCTGAAATGATTGGAAAACTTAACCACGTCGCTATTGTCGTCCCGGACCTCGCCGCCGCTTCCGACATCTACCGGAGCAGCTTCGGGGCAGACGTTTCAGAGCCCGTCGATCTCCCGGCGCAGGGTGTAACGACCGTTTTCGTGAATCTGCCGAATACCAAGATCGAACTGCTGCATCCGCTCGGTGAGGACTCTCCTGTCGAGAAGTTCCTGAGCAACAATCCGAAAGGCGGCATGCACCACGTGTGCTACGAGGTCACGGACCTGAACGCGGCCATCAACAAGCTCACCGCCGATGGGATGACCGTACTCGGAGACGGTAAGCCGAGCATCGGCGCCCATGGGTTGCCCGTGGTTTTCCTGCATCCGAAGGACGCCTGCGGAACGCTCGTTGAACTCGAGGAAGTTGCCTGAGGCGCTGCAGCGCAGACTGATTCGCCCATAAGCGAGCAACCGGGAGGGGGTTGATCCATGGCGGAACCTGCCCATACGGGCGCACGGGACCGGAACGCGCCGCGCCCCTACTCCGTCGCCTATCGCTGGTACGCCCTCGTGCTGCTGGTGATCGTCTACGTCTTCAATTTCATCGACCGGTCGATCCTCGGCATTCTCGTGCAGCCCATCAAAGAGGACCTCGGGGTCTCCGACACGGCCATGGGGTTCCTCGGCGGCATTGCCTTCGCCATCTTCTACACCTTCATGGGCATCCCCATCGCCCGGCTGGCGGACAAGGGCTCGCGCGTCAACGTGCTGACGGTTTCTCTGTTCCTCTGGTCCGGTGCCACGGCGCTTTGCGGACTGGCACAGAACTTCTTTCACCTGCTGGCGGCTCGAATCGGCGTTGCCGTCGGCGAAGCCGGCGGCAGTCCGCCCTCGCACTCGATGATCTCGGACATGTTCCCACCAGAGCGGCGCGCAACCGCACTGGCGATCTATGCCCTCGGCATCCCGATCGGCACTATGCTCGGCAACCTGGGTGGCGGCTGGATCAACGAGGCTTTCGACTGGCGGACGGCGTTCGTCGTGGTGGGACTGCCCGGCGTCATACTCGCCATCTTCCTGCGTCTGACGCTTCGCGAGCCACCCCGCGGGGCCGCCGAAGGGGTGCAGCTCGAAGCCGGCGAAGCACCGCCGGTGAAGGAAGTGTTCCGCTATCTCTGGGCCCGACGCAGCTTCCGCTATCTGTCACTCGGCGGCGCGCTCCATGCCTTCGTCGGCTACGGCGTGAGCTACTGGATACCGGCCATGTTCGCGCGCAGCCATGGACTCGGCACCAGCGAAATGGGGCAGGCCCTGTTCTACCTCGGCTTTGCCTCCATCGCCGGCACCTTCCTTGGTGGCTATCTCGGCGACCGCTTCGGCAAGCGCGACGAGCGCTGGTACGTCTGGCTGCCCGGGATCGCCACCATGGCCAGTCTGCCGTTTTCCGCCTTCGTCTATCTCTGGGGTGCGCCTTACGACGCACTCTGGATGCTGGCGATCCCCTATTTCCTGGGCGCCTACTACCTGGGCCCGACCTTCTCCATGACCCAGGGCATGGTGGGTTTACGCATGCGCGCGCTGGCGGCGAGCATCTCGCTGTTTATCCTCAACATTATCGGGCTGGGCCTCGGTCCCCAGTTCACGGGCATCACCTCCGACATCCTGGCGGCGACCACCGATCTGGGGGACGAATCGCTGCGCTGGGCCCTCGTCATCAGCCTGGTTTTCAACTTCGTCTCGGCCATCCTCTATCTCATGGCCGGTCGAACCCTGAAAGCTGACCTGGCCGCCGGTCGCGCCATGGCCTGAGGCCTGCGGCAGGGGTGTTCTGTCGCTTCGCTGACACGGTCGGAGCTGCGTTCGGCTAGAATGCCGCCCCGTGAAGATCCCCCCGTCACGCCAGCAAAGCCGATGATTCGTTGCCCGGTGAACCCAGGGTCCGATGGCTGGACGGCGACCCCGCCCGCGATCCCCGGCCGCTCGACGTTGCCGCTCAGATTTCTGCGCGCGCGTTTCATGCCCCTGCTGATGGTCCTGCTCTCTGCGGGATCGCCAGCGCTGGCCGCAGAAGACGCAACGCTGCGAGCCGCGCAGGATGACGCCGTGGCGATGGCCCGAGCCGGTGACTACACCACTGCCCTGACTCGCCTTGGCGAACTCCGCACCCGACATCCGAACAACCAGAGCCTCCAGCACGACGAGATCGTCGTGCTGTTCTGGGCGGAGGCCTTCGCGGACGTGCTCGATCGCGCCGAGCACCTGGCCCCCGCTGCAACCCCGGCTTACACCGCCAGCGCCATCGCCCGCTCGGCCCGCAACGTGCAGGCCTTCGAGATTGCCGCTCGCTGGTATGAGGCTGCGCGGGCTCAGGCGCCCGACAACGCAGACCTGACCTATGGCCACGCCATGGCCCTGGCCGACCTCGGTGAAGCCCGCCGCGCACGGGACGTGTGGCTGACGTTGCCTGCCGCCGAACAGGAAAGCATCGAGGGCCGTCTGAGCTCCGCCTATCTGCACCGGCTGGATCAGGCTTACGTACCAGCGTTGACCGATTACGATGCGGTGCTCGCCTTCGATCCCGACCTGGTCGAGGCCCTGCGTGGCAAAATTCTGACCCTGCAGCGTCTACTCCTGCCGCGTCAGGCCCTCGACGTCGCCGACGCGCATCCGGATCTGCTCACCGCGCGCGAGCGCGAGCGCCTGGAAGCCGACGCCCTGGCACTGGACCTGCGCGATGCGCTCTATGCCCCGGACCGCCGTTATCCCTTTCCCAAGGTCCGGGAAGCGCTCGAAGCCATCGACACACGACTGCTGGTGACGGATCCGGACAGTCTCATGGGCAGACAGCTCCGTTACGATCGACTCGTCGGGCTGTTCGCCATGAACGACTGGCAGGCGGTTGCCGAGGCGTACGAACGGCTCCTGGAAGCCGGCTCCGTGCCGGCTTTCGTGCACCAGACAGCGGGTGACTCCTATCTCGCGCTCGAGAATCCCGAGGCGGCAGAAGCGGCGTTGGTCGAGGGACTCGCGCTGGCGCCGGACGACATCGAACTGACGCTGTCGCTCTTTTTCGCCCTCGTGGAACAGGAACGTTTCGAGGACGCCTTTGCCGCCATCGACGGTGTCGTCGAGCGCGAGCCGGCCGGCCTGCAGGCCGGCCAGGAAACCGCTCTGCAGCCGAATCCCACTTACACCCGAGCGAGGGTTTTCGGCAGCGTCAGCCGTGCTTATGCGGATCAGAACGATGACGCCATCGAACGCTTGAACGCCGTGCTTGCAGAAGCCCCCGGGAACCGTCAGGCCCTCGTGGAGCTGGCGAACGTGTATCGCTGGCGAGGCCTCTACGACCAGGCGGAGACGCTCTATCGCATTGCCCGCACCGGCAACACTCAGGACGATCTGGCAGCAACCTATGGGCTCGGTCACAACCAGCTGGCCCGACAGCACTACCACGAGCTGCGCCGGTCCATGCGCGAGCTCTCCCCGCCCTACCTGACCTACGCCAGCTTCGACGACCTGTACATCGCCTGGAGCAACCACTTCCGAAGTCAGATACTCATCGATGCCCGCTACGGCCGCGCGTCCGGCAACACCTTCGGTGCCAAACAATACGAAGCCAATCTCTGGTGGTTCAGCTATCCGTGGCGTCTGAACACGCGCTTCTATGTGCGCACCTTCGACGCCTGGGCGGAGTTCCCCGAAGGCAATCACGATCGACGTCGTCTCGCCGGAGGCGCGGAGTATCGACGCCACCGCTGGCGATTGATCGGCGAGCTGTCGGGGGACCGTCTGGACTTCGACACGCCCGGGGCGCGATTGCAGGCCGACTACCGGATCACCGATCGCTGGCTGCTCGGTGCCGAGGCAGACTTCGCGAGTTATGCCACCCAGCTCCGTGCCGACCGCATTGGCATCACGAGCAACCGCTACACGGCCCGGGCGCGCTATCGCCGCAACGAACTCTGGGAAGTGGGCGGCGCCCTTGCCTTCCAGCCTTATGACGATGGCAACGACGTCGTCGATGCGAACCTCTTCGGCAGCTATCGGCTCGTCAACGGCTATCGCTACAAACTGGATGTATACGGCAGCGCCGACGCCATCACCTCGAGCCTGGAGGACCCGGCCTATTTCAGCCCCGAGCGGGCGTTCGGTGCCGCGGTCGGGCTTCGCAACACCTGGCGCCAGTTCCGACGCTACCAGCGAAGCCTGACGCACCGCTTTTCCGCCGACGTCGGCGTCTTCGACCAGAAAGGTTTCGGTAGCGACCCCACCTGGACCCTCGACTACGAGCTGGAATGGCGTCTTTCGGAACGGCTGGCGCTTCGCGGCGGACTGCAGCTGAATCGTCGGGTTTACGATGCCAACGAAGAAGATGCCTGGTTCGTCCGCTTCGGTCTCGATGGGAGAATCGGACGGTGACGCGCCTTTTCTCAGGGCCATGGGTATCCCTGCTCGTAACGCTGCTTATGGCGGTGCTGCTCGCGCCAGCCTCTGCCTGGGCCGGGGACACGGACCCCGCCATGATCGTGCGCACGATCGGCTATCACGATGTGCGCAACAACCTCGCTCGGACTTACGACCCCGATCAGTACGCGGTGACCGCCGAACACCTCGCCGGCCACTTCCGCTGGCTAAGATCTCAGGGGTATACGGTCGTCTCCGTGGAAGATGTGCTGAGCGCTCGAGCCGGTGGCAAACCTTTGCCGGACCGTGCCGTGTTGCTCAGCTTCGACGACGGCTTCGCCAGCGTGTACACGCATGTTTTTCCGCTTCTGAAAGCCTTCGACTATCCCGCCATCGTCAGCCCGGTGACGTCCTGGATCGAGAGCGATGTCGCCATTCCCTACAACGGCGAGGCGCTCGAGCAGGAAGACTTCCTGACCTGGGCACAGCTCCGCGAGATGCACGAATCCGGCCTCGTCGAGGTCGCCTCTCACAGCCACAATCTGCATCGCGGCATCATCGCGAACCCGCAGGGTAACGAACTCCCCGCGGCCACAGCCCGCGCCTTCCGCACCGATGGCTACGAAAGCGCCGCTGAACACCGTGCGCGCATCCATGCCGACCTGGCCCGGAGTGCCGAGCTGATCGAGACGCACGTTGGTCAGCGTCCGAGAGTCATCACCTGGCCCTACGGAGCCTGGCACGAGACCGGCCGACAGGTCGCTGAAGACCTCGGCATGGTCCTCTCCCTGACCCTCGACAATCGGGCGGCCCTCGATGACCGGGGCATTCTCGGCCGCGATATGCCTGTGGCCAACCCTGGTGTGGCGCTCTTCGCCGACATGTTGCGGGAGAGCCGCCCGAAGGCGCCTCTCAGGGTGGTCCAGGTGGACCTCGACTACGTCTACGATCCTGATCCTGCGCAGCAGGAAGCGAATCTCGGTCGGCTCCTCGATCGCGTCATCGACCTCGGCGTCAACGCAGTGTTCCTGCAGGCCTTCGCGGACCCGGACGGTGATGGAAGCGCCGACGCGGTCTACTTTCCGAATCGTCATCTGCCCGTGCGCGCCGACCTATTCAACCGCGCGGCCTGGCAACTGCGCACACGCACCCCGGTGAGCGTTTATGCCTGGATGCCGATCAGCGCCTTCAACGCACCCACGCTGCCGGAGCACTGGGCAGTACTCGAGGACCGAGGCGGCGGCCCCGCCCCTGATCCGACCGCGGAGCCACGCCTCTCCATTCACATGCCCGAGGCGGCCCGCTGGATCGAAGAGGTCTATGAGGATCTGGCCCAGCACGCCCGCTTCCAGGGCCTGCACTTTCATGACGACGGTCGCCGAAACGAGTTCGAAGACGTCAACCCGGCCGCGCGCACCGCTTTCGCAAAGGCGAACGGTAGCGATACGGAAGCCGCCTGGAGCCGCTTCAAGACTCAGAGCCTGATCGACTTTACGGAACGCCTGGAGCGCATCGTGCGGGCCTGGCAGCCGGGTCTCAGGGTCAGCCGCAATCTTTTCGCCAGTGCGCTGCTCGATCCGACCAGTGAGCGCTATCTGGCTCAGGACTATGCGCTCTTTCTCGAGCACTACGACCACGTGGCGCTGATGGCCATGCCGGCCTTCGAGGGCTACAGCAACGCCAGAGCTTTCTATCGGTCCCTGCTCGCCAGCGCCGGTCTTCAGGATCCAGGCCTCAAGCAAACGCTTTTCCAGCTGCAGGCAAAGGACTGGCAGGCAGATCGCTGGCTGAGCGGCAGAACGCTCAGGAAAGAACTCGAGTTCCTCAGAGCCCGGGGTGCACAACACCTTGCCTACTACCCGGACGACTTCATCACCGGCCAGCCGGACGCGAGCGAGCTTGCTCGAGTGTTGTCTCTCAGGGAAACGGCTCTGGAGCGAGTGCGATGAGCTTCGAGTCAGCTTTCTACTCGCTGTTGAATTTCACCTTCTACTACCCGCTGTTCATGTCCATCGTCTGGATGACGGCGTCCATCTACTATTTCTTCTATCGGGAGAAGGAAGCGGAAACCCGACCGGAACAGCCGCCGGAGCATGACAGCTGGCCGGCCGTTTCTTTTCTGATCCCCTGCCACAACGAGAGCACCAACGTTCGGGAAACGATCGAGTCGATTCTCGGTCAGGAGTACCCGGACTTCGAAGTCATCGCCATCAACGATGCGAGCACAGACGATACGGGCGCTATCCTCGATGAGCTGGCGGAGCGTCACCCGGCGTTGCGGGTCATTCATTTCGAAGAAAATCAGGGTAAGGCCATGGGCCTCCGCGTTGGCACGCTGGCGGCACGCCATGAAATCCTCATCTGCCTGGACGGCGACGCCCTGCTCGCGTCGCACGCGAGCAAGTGGCTGGCGCATCACTTCATCACCAGCGCCAGGGTCGGGGCCGTCACCGGTAATCCGCGGGTACGCAACCGCACCACCCTGCTGGCCCGCATCCAGGTCGGTGAGTTCTCGTCGATCATCGGGCTCCTGAAGCGCGCTCAACGCATCTACGGACGGGTCTTCACCGTTTCCGGGGTCGTTTCCGCGTTCCGTAAGTCGGCCGTCCATCAGGCCAGCTACTGGGGTCTCGATGTCATGACCGAAGACATCGACATCAGCTGGCGTCTGCAGCTCAACCACTGGGACATCCGCTACGAGCCAAATGCCCTGTGCTGGATTCTCATGCCGGAAACCTTCAAAGGCCTCTGGCGCCAACGACTGCGCTGGGCGCAGGGAGGCCTGGAGGTACTGACCAACCACCTGCGCACGCTGGGCCGGTGGCGCTCGAGACGAATGTGGATCGTAGCCCTGGAACTCATGGTCAGCACCTTCTGGGCCTACACCATGGCCATGGTATTCACCCTCTGGTTTCTCGGTCTGTTCCTGGCGCTGCCCGCGCCACTCAACACGGCGACGATTCTGCCGGGCTGGAGCGGACTGCTGCTGGGAACCACCTGCCTGCTGCAGTTCGCCGTGAGTCTGGTCATCGACAGCCGCTATGAAACGCGACTCGGGCGCACCTACTACTGGATCGTGTGGTATCCGATGGTCTACTGGGTGATCCAGGTGGTGACGTCGGTCACCGCCCTGCCGCGCGCCATTTTCCGCCGCAAGGGTAAGCGCGCCATCTGGGTCAGCCCTGACCGGGGCGTGCGAGGCGCCGACAATGGTTGAGGAACTCGGCGACATCATCATCAACGCCCGCAATGTACTCAGCCGGCGGGTACGCAACCGCGACCGCCTGCTGACGACGCTCATGTGGGGACTCTATGCCTACCTCTGGCTGCCCCTGGTGAGCCTCGGCGCCTGGTATCTCGGGGTCCAGTTTGCCTACGACCTCGTGCTCCGTGCTGGCGGACCGGAGTCGCTGTGGAACCTGCTTTTCTGGTTTACAGTGATCCTGCTGACGACGGCGCTCGTGGTGATCGTCTGGTCCCGGATTCAGCGAGCACGCTTTGCCGGCAAGGAGCGCCGGGTGAATTCTCCCGTGCTCACGGCCGAAGAAGAAATGGCCTACTGGGACATCGATGCAGCAACCCTCGATCACTATCGATCAGAAGCTCGACTGGTCGTCCGCTTCACTGAGGATGGTCGACTGGAGGACAGGGCTGACCCGGCCTGAGTTGGCGAGTCTGAGCTCCTAATGAAGCGATTCACTGCCGTCCAGGCGGATTCCAAGATAGCGTAGCTGCTGTTCGACCAGCGGCTCTTTACTGACCAGCCAGCGCTCATAGAGCAGCAGCACCTCCTCCGCACTCAGCTGTTCCCGACCCCTGCAGGCCTGGGAGACGAGCTCCAGCAGCCTCGCGAACATGCCTGCCAGCTCGGCGAAAATGCTGCGGTGCCGGCGCGCGTTACCAGCAAGGTAATCGTACGCACCGCCACCCATCCCGACGAAATAGTCCCGATTGATGCCGTAGCGGCGGTAGCGATGCGGGAAGACGGCGCCGACGAACATCGCCAGGTCTCCGAGCTGCTGCAGCATGAGGCAGCGTGTGCGCTCGTCCGGCGCTTCCAGCGCATCGCCGTACAGCTGGGCCAGCGACCGGAGCATGAATCGACCATCTTCGTAACAGAAAAGCCGTTCGGAGCGCCCGAAGCGGGCAAGTACCGCACCCAGGTAGATGCACGTCTCTTCCTGAGGCGGTGGATCGAGACGCTCCGCAAATTCGGCGAGCCGATCCGTGATGTAGTGCGTGAGTGAAGTTGCGACAACCGGTGCCTGATCCTGACTGAACAGCAAGCCACTCTCCTCGCGTACGTGTGCCAGTTATAGCGCAAGCTCCAGGACTTGAAAATCAGACTCGGCTCCAGGGCAGCGACTCCGAACGCCCCAGACTGGTGCGGGCGGGAAAGTTGCGCGGCACTGGCAAGTTGTTCATCCTGATTCAGCGGCCCCAGGGAGGGGTTTACGCACAGTCAGTCGGATGCCTTGAGGAAGGAGGCATCCGGATGCGGTAACTCGCAGTAACTTTGCAGTAATTTGGGGAGATTCGATGAAGAGACTTTTCGTCCGTATGGTCGTGGCTGGTCTTCTGTTGATACCACCACTTGCCGCGGGTCAGTCCGGTGAGCTCGAAGAGATCGTCGTGACCGGCTCGTACATCAGAGGCTCTGCTGAGGACGCGCCATCACCCGTGCAGTCCCTGCAGCGCGACGACATCGTCGCGTCTGGTGCATCAGACATGGCTGAGGTCATGAGAAATCTGGAGATTGCTTCCGGTTCGGATACCGCCCCATCGGACGGTACCCGTTTCAACGGTGGCGCCGGGGGTGGGCTCGCGAACGTCAACCTTCGCGGCCTGGGCCCGACGGCCACCCTGGTTCTACTGGACGGCAAACGCCTGCCCTTCGCCGGGCAGAAGCTCTCAGACGGCGACCGCTTCGTCGACATCAACAGCATTCCGGTAACCATGATTCAGCGGGTTGAGGTGCTGAAGAACGGTGCCTCGGCCACCTATGGTTCTGACGCTATCGCGGGCGTTGTGAACTTCATCACCCGCAGCGACTTCGAAGGCTTCGAACTCAGCGGCAAGTGGCAGACCACCACCGAAGGCAGCCAGGAAGATGCAACGCTCGGCGCCATTTTCGGCTGGGCCAGCGACGATGGCAGATCCAATTTTGTCATCGGTGGCGAATACTTCGACCGCTCATTGCTTCGGTCTTCGGAACGACCGGACCTGCGTCGTGACCTCTATGACAAGCAGGACGCCACCATCGTCAACCGCTTCTCCTTCACCGGTGGCGATCCGCTCTGTGATGACGCAGGTTTCTTCCGGGACAACGGCGAAAGTTCAGATCCCTTTGCCTGCAATCGCAACGGCAGCGAAACCGGGGTGATGATCCCCGACCAGAAGCGCGGCAGCGTGCTCGCTGACTTCCGCTATGGCTTCTCCGACGCCGCGGAGTTCTATGCTCAGGGTTCTTATATGGAAGGCCGAAGCGGACAGAACTTCGAGATTTACGCCGGCCCGATCGAACCGAAGTTCTTTCTACCGAACCTGATCGGAGCGACCTCCTTTGTCCCGGAACCACTCGGGGGATGGCCGAACGACCCGTCGGTGCTGACCAACGGCGGCCCTCTGCCACCAAACGTGCCACTCACACTTGGGTTACCCCTCGAACTTGCGGACTATCAGCTACGCGTGCCCGGCATCGAGGCAGACCGCCGCTATGACTCGCACAATGAGACACAGAACTGGCGGTTTTCCGCGGGCCTACGCGGTGACTTTGATCTGGGCGACAAGGCCTGGAACTACGATTTCAGCGTGACCCACGGAGAGAACAACTTCAGAATCGATACGCTGGAAATCGACAAGAATCGGCTTGAACTCGCCATGTACGGTCTTGGCGGACCGAACTGTACGCCGAATGGCAGCATCGAATTCGGCGATCCTCGCGCAGACACGGGACGCTTCCTGCTGGCCGGCACCGACAATCAGTTCGACCTCAGCTCAACGGCGCCAGGCGCAATCGGGCCGTTGGAGCCTGTGTTTGTCTCGCTCTCCGGTACCCTGCCAGGTTTCCCATCGATCAATGAAGACGTGTTGTTGACTGCGATGACCAGCAGCAACATGGGCGATGCCTCCCAGGGGTGCTTTTTCTTGAATCCGTTCCTTCACCGTACCGCAGACGGGGGGTCTGGCCCCAATTCGGATGAGCTGCTGCGCTGGCTTGAAGTGCCGATGGACGACTACCAGGTCACCGATACCTTCCTGACCTCCGTCGACTTCGTCGTCGCGGGAGAACTCTTCGAAGTGAGTGGCAACATGTGGGAGCTGGCGATCGGCGCCCAGTATCGGGAGGAAGGTCGCGAGACGAGGGTGAATGAGCAGATCACCGGATCTGTCACCAGCTTCGGCCGCCTCGCCGGTGGTGCCTCCGTCGGCGGCCTGTCCGAGAACCGCAATTTCGACGCCCAGCGTGATATCTGGGCCGTCTTTGCCGAGCTGGCAATTCCGCTCGGTGAAGACGTCGACATCCAGCTCGCCGGTCGTTATGAAGACTACGGTGGCACCATCGGTTCAACCTTCGACCCCAAGCTGGCCCTGCGTTGGCAGACCACCGATTCCTTCGTGCTGCGCGGCGCCGTTTCCTCCTCATTCCGAGGCCCGGCACTGGCACAGATCAACGAAGGCACGGGATTCAGTCTGGAGTTTGGCGTGCTTGACAAGCTCGGTGAGCAGGCCAACCCCGCTGGCGCGAACTGCGTGCGTACGGGACGCTGCCCTATCCCCGCGGACGACGGAGCACCGGCCATTATTATCGTCAAGCAGGGTCTGGAGACCCCGGATCTGGCGCCTGAGACCGCCATTTCCTGGAACCTTGGAGCCATCTGGGAACCCGTCGGGGGCGCGCTGGAGGGGTTGTCCATCGGTGCCGACTACTACCAGATCAACTTCGAAGACAAGATTATCGACGTGCCGACGCAATCGTTCCTGACCGACGAACTGGGACTTTTCGAGTCCGCGCTCGCTGCAGGTGATTTTGTCATCGTGGATCCTACCCTGCCGAACTTCGGCGATGCCTGTGACCCGACCGATGCTATCTACGATCCCGGCACCCTGCAGGGAGAAGCCTGCCAGGTGAATCCTACCGCCTATGCGATCAACGCAGGCGTGTCTGAATTCGACGGCAATATCCAGCGCCGGCCGGATGTCTCGCGGAGCCTGCAGATCATTTCCAGCCGGGCCATCAACACCGGCAAGGTGGACGTGCAGGGCATCGACGCCAACCTGCAGTACGTGTGGGATACGAACTTCGGGCAATGGCTCGTGGACAGCCGAATGAACTACATCATCAGTCACAAGGTGCGGGACTTCCCCACCGGGCAACCGGACTATGATGCGGCAGGTTTCGCAAACCGCAGCCCGGATCGCAGGATCACACAGTCCATGCCTGACTTCCGGGGCAACGTCGGCCTGTCATGGTTCAACAACCGGCATTTCGCCCGGCTGAACATGCGTTTCATCGGTTCCTACGAGGACGACTCGCAACCCTCGCTGCGGCTCGAAGAGAAGTTCGACCCATACTTCGCATTCGATTTGAACTATTCCTACACCTTCGAGCTCGGCGGCAACGGCGAGCTGCAGATGAGCCTCGGCGCCATCGACCTGTTCGATGCAGATCTGCCGAACGTGCGGGATTCCCGTGGGGTGGATCTGTTCACCTTCGATCAGCGTGGTCGCCGGTTATATGCGAGTTTGCTTTATCGGCTGTAGGGCAGACGTCGCGTAACGAAGAAAGGGCTCCGTTGGGGCCCTTTTTTTTGGCGATTGGGACTCCAGCGCTTCGCGCTTTCAAACGGGCATAAGTTGGTCTTTGATCCATCAGAAAGAAGCATTGCTTGCTGCTGCTGGTGGAGAGGGAGGGATTGTTCGCGTTCCGCTTTGGCGGAACGCTCACCCCTCAGGGGCCGCCGTCGCAGGCGACGGCGTTCTCTGCGTGTTCTATCGAAGCGGTGCGATAGAACACTTCGAGTCGAACCCGGGAGGGTTCTTCTGCTACCTCCCGAGCCGTCAAATTAGAAAGGGCCCCAGTGGGGCCCTTTTTGATTTGGCGGAGAGGGAGGGATTCGAACCCTCGATACGTTGCCGTATACACACTTTCCAGGCGTGCTCCTTCGACCGCTCGGACACCTCTCCGGGTGGCAACCCAATCCAGCCACACCTCGGCACACGAGTCAGCTGCTACCGTTGCTCCCTTCCGGGCCTGGCGGGGTTTACAACCTGTCGTTGCGAGGGGACCGGAAAGGGTCACCATTGAGGGCGCGAAGCTTACAGAGTTTCTGGGATTTTGAATAGGACCTCCCGTGCCGTGGCGGGCCTGCCTATGGGCAGTCGGAGACCGGCCGAAGCCCCATAATTCGTGGATCTCCGGCCGATCGGCTAGAGTACGAAGATGCGCTCAGACCTACGCCCCTACCCGGCGAAACGGCTCCATCGCCTCATCGAACGGGCCTACGTGAACCACTTCATTGCCCCGCAGCTCGACAGCATCGGCGCGCACTTCCAGATCATGAAGCCCTGGTACCTGAAGGTGCACGGCGCCAACATCCGGATTGGCGAAAGCCCGCACATCGTCACCGCCCGGGATCGGCGGGTCAGCCTCACCACCTGGCAATTCGAAGACGACGCCGGCCATATAGACATCGGCGACTACTGTCTGCTCTGCCCCGGCGTTCGACTCGACTCCGCCTGTCGCATCGAGGTCGGCAGCAACACCATGTTCGCCTCCTCTGCCTACGTGACCGATGCCGACTGGCATGACATTTACGATCGGGCTCGCCCCATCGGTAATCGCGCGCCCGTCACCCTTGGTGACAATGTCTGGATCGGCGACAGCGCCATCGTCTGCAAAGGCGTATCCATTGGCGAGAACAGCGTCATCGGCGCCGGTGCCGTGGTGGCCAGTGACATCCCGGCAAACGTGATTGCCGCAGGTAACCCGGCGCGCGTCATCAAACCGCTGGATCCGGAGCGGGCACTACGGCGTCGGGAAGATCTACTCAAAGATGGCCCCGCTCTGGAACGACAGATCGACGAGCTGGATCGCTATCTGCTCGCCTCGAACAGCTGGCTGCGCTGGCTGCGCAGCCTCGTCAACCCGAGACGTGGAGACTGATCGCCTATTGACGAGGGAGGCGCAGGAGCGGCAGCTGGTCGTCGACGTTCGATCGGTAGGGACTGATGTCGATGCCGCCACGACGAAGAAACCGCCCAGCAACGGACAGCTGCTCTGGCGCGCAGCGTTCCATGAGATCGAGATAGATCTGCTCGACCGTCGCTTCATGAAACGCCTGATGATTCCGGTAGGAGACCAGGTAGGCCAGCATTGATCCGCGGCTGATGGGACGACCGAGGTACTGAACGATGACCGTGGCATAATCCGGCTGCCCGGTCACGGGGCAGAGACTGCGGAACAGGTTGCTGTGCACCGTCTCCTTTACGACCCGCTCTTCTCCCTCCTCGAGTTCGAGAAGCGCCGGTTCGCGCTGGTAAACGCCGAGCTTAACGTCCAGCGCATCCAGACAGATACCCGGCGCCTGCGCCAGCGTCTCGGGAATCTGCTGCAGATCCATGAGTTCGAGCATGACCGGCGCCCGGAACGCGAGGCCAAGATCGGAATTGAGCGTGTTGAGCAGTTCCGCCCGATTCGCAAAGCGCGTCTGTGCCAGAGAACCGAGATAGAGTTTCAGGGATTTGCTTTCCACCATGCACGGCGAACTGCTCGGCACTTTGATGCGCAGGGCAGCCACTTCCGGCTTGCCGCGCGCACCGAGCCAGGTCAGCTCATAACAGGTCCAGACATCTTCGCCACTGAAGGGTACGTCCGCTTCGAGGCCCATGCTCGAGCGCGCCGTCGCGCGCTCGATGGAATAAAGCAGCGACGGCGTATAGGTGTCTGTGTATTCAGCCTGCTGGCCGAGCGGGCTGTCCATAGTGGCTCTCTCGTCGGTTGTGCGCCGGTGCCGTCAATCGGTTGCCGGGGCGCTGTCACAGTCACACGTGTTGCGGTGGTCCCTGACCGAAGCACGTGGCACCAGCGGTGGATCACTCCGGGTCCACCCTCTTCTCTGCCATTCAATCGTGCGGCGTGGCCATGTCAACCAGGGACACGACGGGCGGCCGCTGACGGTGCCCGAATGGCGTGTCGGGCAGGAGTAAGGCAGCTAAGTTGACTCCTGGGCGCAGGCGACCCTGCGCTCCCCTAGTGCGCACCGGCAGGAAAAGGTTTACCGTGCTGCCGCTGGCGCAGACCAGCTGGCCCTGCAAGGCAAGGCTGCAAGAACGAAAACCCTGAGACAGTATTTGAGACAGTCGCTAATGATCGAGCAGTTTCAATCACTTGCCACGACTTTCTCGAGTTGGGCTTGGGGCCCGTGGTTACTCGTCCTGCTGCTCGGTGGCGGCTTCTTCTTTCTGCTCTACACGCGCTTCGTGCCTTTCCGCCACCTGGGCCACGCCTGGCAGCTGCTCCGCGGGCGCTACGACGATAAAGAGGATCCCGGCCAGATCAGCCACTTCCAGGCCCTGTCCTCCGCGCTGGCAGGCACCATCGGCATGGGCAATATCGCGGGCGTTGCGCTGGCGATCACCATCGGCGGGCCCGGCGCCATCTTCTGGATGTGGATGACGGCCATTCTCGGTATCGCCACGAAGTTTTTTACCTGCTCGTTGGCCGTCATGTACCGGGGCCGGGACGACATTGGGGATCTGCAGGGCGGCCCCATGTACGTGATTCGAGAGGCACTGCATCCGCGCTGGCGCTTTCTGGCGTACTGGTTTGCGTTCTTCGGCCTGATCGGCGCCCTGCCCGCCCTCCAGGCCAATCAGCTGGTCCAGATTCTCCGCGACGTCGTATTCATCGAGCAGGGCTGGCTCGCTGCCGACGCCGACCCCTTCGGCTTCAATCTCAGCGCCGGACTCATCATCACCGCGATCACCGCAAGCGTGATCTTTGGCGGCTTGCAGCGCATCGCCGCGGTCGCCAGCCGCATCGTGCCCTTCATGTCCGCGCTGTATCTCGGGACGACACTGCTGATCCTCGCCCTGAACGTCACCAGTATCCCGGCTGTCTTCGGGCTCATCCTGACCGACGCCTTCACCGGAGAGGCCGTCGGCGGTGGCGCGCTCCTCGCCGTCATTCTTTATGGCGTGCAGCGCGGTGCCTATTCGAACGAGGCCGGGATCGGTACCGAGTCCCTCGCACACGGCGCGGCACGCACCCGCGAGCCGATCCGCGAAGGCCTCGTCGCCATGCTGGGTCCGATCGTCGACACGCTGCTGATCTGTACCGCTACGGCGCTGGTGATTCTCATCGCCGGTGCCTGGCAGACGGACGACGTGATCTCGGGGGTAACCTTGACCGCCGGGGCTTTCGAGACGCTGCTTGGCCCTCTGGGACTCATCATCGTATTCATCTGCGCGGTCTGCTTCGCCATGACTACGATCCTTACCTACTCGTTCTACGGCACGCAGTGCGCCAGCTTTCTGTTCGGCGTGCGCTATCAGACCCATTACCGCTTCGTGTACGTGGGCTTCATCGTCGTTGCGAGCGTTGTGTCCTTAAACGCCGCGATCAGCATCATCGACGGTGCCTTTGCCATGATGGCCATCCCAACCATGTTTTCAGCACTGCTCCTGGCACCGAAGGTGAAAGCGGCAGCGGATGCGTACTTCGCAAGTCTCAGGAGCGGAGCCCACCGCGAAAGTGACCCTGCCGCTTGAAGGTGGCCACAAACCGGTCCGCCAGGCGCGTTGGCTCCGGGACGCGATAACCCTGCCCAGCCGCGAGCACGAGCGCCTCACTGCTCAGGAAATCCGCCCGATGGCCTGGACTCACATAAAGCGGTCTGACGCCGTCCCGGGTCCGGAGCACGCTGCCGATCCGCTCATCGCAGGCTGCCCCCTTCGCTTCGGCAAGCAGCGGGACGGACGAACCTCGCGCAGGCGCCGGGCTTTCATGGCGGCCGGTTAATCTCGATTTGGCACAGCCAACTGCCGGCAGGCCGGTGATCACCCCGAGATGCGACGCGATGCCGAAGCGCCGGGGATGAGCCAGCCCCTGACCATCGCAGAGCACGACGTCCACCGGGGAGACGACCCGCCGCAGCACCGCCAGCAGCGCGGGCAATTCGCGGAACGACAAGAGGCCTGGTACATAGGGAAATGACAGCGGCCGGCTCGCACCCCGGGTTTCGACAACCCTGCCAGACGCCAGATCCCAGACGACCCCCACCGCCAGCACACGCTCGCCCCTGAACGCACAGTCGAGCCCAAGCACCAGGCGCGGCGACCTGAGCGGCTCGAGTCGAACTTCTGCCGACAGCCGTCGCTGAACGGCAACGGCCTCTTTCGGCGTCAAATGGAAGCTGTGCGGGGCTCTCGGAACGTGCATGGCGTCACCATAGCGGACCCGTGACAATCATCCAGCGGTTCCCTAGAGTGGCTCGTTCGCATCGATTCCGAGCCCGTCAGGCGTCATGAGCCAATCTGACAGTGCCTCTTCGCTCTTTGCGGCGCCTTACACCGCGCCACCCGGCGTCTACGACGAGTTCGTGGACGGCGCAGGCGTACGCCCGCACTGGTCATTCATGGCCGATGCGCTCAGCGACCCCGCGACAGACTGGGCCCAGGCCCAGGAAAGAATCATCAAACGCCTGCTCAGCGAAAGCGCCGCCACCACCAGCGTGGACGGCAGTCCGCGGCCCTGGCAGCTCGACGGCCTGCCGTTCATCCTTGCGCCGGAAGAGTGGGAAGCCCTGCAGGCAGGGCTCATACAGCGGGCGCGGCTGCTCAATGCCATCGTCGCCGACTTCTACGGGCCGACGACGCTGCTGCACGGCGTGTTGCCTCAGGCACTGGCCTTCGCCAATCCCCACTACCTGCTGCCCTGCTCGGGCTATCAGGCGCCGGAAGGCGTCTTCCTGAGTCAGCTTTCCTTCGATCTCGGCCGCTCTCCGGACGGTCAGTGGCGCGTGCTGAGCAATCGCGCCGAAGCCCCTTCGGGTCTGGGCTATGCGCTGGAAAACCGGATGATCATGTCGCGCTCCGTGCCCGATCTCTTTGAGCTCGGCAGCATCGCGCGACTGGCACACTTTTTCCGGAGCTACAGCAACGGCGTGCAGAACCTCGGCCGCCGCATCGGCACAGACGAAGGGCTCTCCGTGATCCTGTCGGCGGGACCGGAGCAGCACACGCACTTCGAACAGGCGTTCCTCGGCCGGTACCTGGGCTTTCCCATCGTCGAAGGCGCCGATCTCGCCGTGCAGCAGGGTAAGGTTTATCTGAAGACCCTCGAAGGTCTGAAACCGGTGAATCTCATCCTGCGGCATATCGACTCTCCAACGGTAGATCCGCTGGAGCTTGATCCACAGTCCCTCCTCGGCACCCCCGGCCTGCTGCGCGCCGCCGCCCGGGGCAACGTGCTCATTGCCAACGCCATCGGCAGCGGCGTGGTGGAGAACGACGCCATCATGAGTTTTCTGCCGGGCCTCGCCGAGCGCATGCTGGGGGAGTCGCTGTCACTGCCGAGCCTCGCCACCTGGTGGTGCGGCCAGCAGGTGGCCCTCGAGCACGTCATCGACAGCATCGACTGCCTCGATATCCGCAATGCCTTCGAGCGGAAGCCGCTGCTCGCGGCCAATGTTGAAAGCTACATGGCACCCGACATCGTTCCCGCGGAACACCCGGGGCTGGCGGACACGATCCGGCAGATGCCCTACGCCTTCGTCGGTCGGGAACGTATCGATCTGTCCACAGTGCCCTGCTGGAACCCCGCCGGTCACTGGGAAGCCGCACCGATGACCCTGCGCATGTACGTTGCCGCGACTGAGGACGGTTATCAGGTGCTGCCCGGCGGACTCGTGCGGGTATCCACATCGAACGGCGAAGTCTCGAAAGACGTCTGGGTGCCACGCCATCGGGACGATCAGGTCACGCGCCTGCCTGCGACGGCCCTGCCAACGCGCAGGAGCGACCGGGACCTGCCGAGCCGAACGGCCGATCACCTGTTCTGGCTGGGCCGTTATCTGGAGCGCACGGAAGGCGCCGTACGCCTCTACCGGTCTCTGTTCCGCTACATCAACGGCGAAGGCGACATCTCCGATCAGCCCGTTGCCCTGGATATCCTCACGCGCCTGCTTGCCTCCATGGACTATCTCTCCGTGCAGCGCGCCCGACGCGCTGCCGGTGCCGGACGGCTCGCCGTGGAACAGGAACTGTGGAATATCCTCTTCGATCCGGAGAGCCCCGACGGCCTCGCCAAGGTGCTCGCCAACGTGAAACGCACGGCCGAACATGTGCGCGAACGACTCTCCCGCGACGCCTGGCGTCTCTTCGAAGGATTGAGTCAGGCGCCGCAGCTTCGCTGGCGCGTGCACACGGCTGCTGATGTGGTGCACATGCTCGATGATCTCGTCGAGAAGCTCTCTGCCCTCAACGGCCAGATTCAGGAGAACATGACGCGCGGCTACGGCTGGCGCCTCCTCGATTCCGGCCGCCGCCTCGAGCGGAGCCAGTTTCTGGTACGGGTAATCCGCGAACTCTGCACCCGGGAGCCGCAAGCGGAAGGGACCCTGGCGTTGTTGCTCGATGCGACCGACAGCGCCCTTACCCACCGGGCTCGCTATCAGACTGCCCCGAGCCTTGAAACCGTGCTCGATCTCCTGCTCACCGACAACAGCAACCCGCGCGGTCTGCTGCTGCAGATCGAAACGCTCCAGCGGCACATGGCAACCATGCCCAGAGCGGGTCGCGAAGGCCTGCTCCCGGAGGCCGAGCGCCTGTTGCTGGCGACCCATTCCGAGCTGTCTCTTGCCGACCTCGACAAGCTGACGGCAATCATCAGCAAAGCGGGGTTACGCACGCACCTGGCGCGGCTTCTGAAACGTACGGAGCAGAATTTGTCGGATCTGCAGGCAGTCCTGACCAGCACCTACTTCAATCCGAGCATCCGCAACGATACGGGTGCATTCTGACGTGAGCGTCGAGTACCAGATTCGTCATGTGACCGAGTACCGCTACGAACATCTCGTGGGCAGTTCCTACCAATCGCTGCACCTCACACCGCGGAGCTTCGACCGGCAAAGCGTGCGTGACACCAGGCTGACGGTCACGCCGATGCCACTCCAGCAGGAGCGGCGGGTGGACTTCTTTGGTAACCCGGTGACGGATCTGTTCATCCGCGATCCCCACGATCACCTCACGATCCTCGCGGAGGCAGCCGTAACCGTGCACGCCAATGCGGACGTACTGCTCGATCTCAGCCCGCCCTGGGAGCTGACCGCCGAACGCGCTCGCCTCGCCGACACAGACGCCGCCCGTGATGCGGGACGCTACTGTTTCCCCTCACCGCAGATCGTCCTGACCAACGCCCGCGACTATGCGGCCGGCCTCTTTTCTCCGGGCAAGCCGCTCCTGCGTCTGGCCATGGAACTCACGGAACAGATCTACCAGGATTTCGAGTATCGGGGCGGTGTCACGGACGTCTACACGCCGGTACCCGACGTCCTGCAGGCGCGCGCCGGCGTCTGCCAGGATTTCGCGCACCTCGGCATTGCCTGTCTTCGCGCCTTCGGTCTGCCAGCCCGCTACGTGAGCGGTTATCTGCTGACCCGTCCCGCGGAAGGACAACCGCGCCTCACCGGTGCCGATGCCTCGCACGCCTGGTTTTCCGTCTGGTGCCAGGAATTCGGCTGGGTCGATTTCGACCCGACCAACAACCTGCAGACCCAGACCGAACACATCACGCTCGGCTGGGGGCGCGACTACAGCGATGTAAGCCCAACGCGCGGCTATATTCACGGTGGCGGCACGCAGCAGCTGACCGTCGCCGTGGACGTCGAGCCCGTTTGACCACTGATCGGAACATGCGCCGGAGCCTGCTCCGGGCAGGAGCGCCGAAGCCAAGGAGCCAACCATGACCGAACGCAACGACACGGCGCAGGCCGCCAAACCGGCCTCGGAACACACAATCGCCGCCAACGCCGCCGTTCGTGAGCGTCTCCCCTTTGAGGACAGAACGAGTTTCGAGAACGCGGCGCGGGGGTTCATCGCGACGCTGGACCCGCTCACCATCGAACGGGAGGGTGGACGCCGACCCGCCTATGACCTTTCCTCCCTCGCCTTTCTCGATGCCGACTGCCCGGACACGGTGAATCCAAGCCTCTGGCGCCAGGCCCAGTTGAATGCCCTTTACACGGGACTCTACGAGGTCACGGACGGTATCTACCAGGTCCGCAGCTTCGACATCGCCAACATGACGCTCATTCGCGGGAACACCGGCTGGATCATCATCGATCCCCTGACCTCCAGCGAGTCATCGGCTGCCGCCCTGAAACTGGCGAACGAGCAGCTTGGCGAACGCCCGGTTGTCGCCGTCATCCACACGCACTCCCACGCGGATCACTTTGCAGGCGTTCTCGGAGTGGTGACCCCGGAAGACGTGGACTCCGGGAAAGTTGCCGTGATTGCACCGGCACACTTCGTCGACGAGGCGCTGTCGGAGAACGTTCTCGCCGGGAACGCGATGGGGCGACGCGCGACCTACATGTACGGCAATCTCCTCGAACCTTCACCCACCGGCTTCGTATCCACTGGCCTCGGCGCAGCCCTCTCGATGGGCACCACGGGTTTTGTCGTGCCGAACGACATCGTTGCTGAAACCGGCGAGACACGCACCATCGACGGTATCGAGTTCGACTTCCAGATGACGCCCGGCACCGAAGCACCGGCAGAGTTCGTTTTCTATCTGCCGCAGTTCAAAGCGCTGTGCATGAGCGAAATTACGTCTCACCACCTGCACAACGTCTACACCCTGCGCGGGGCTCAGGTGCGCGACGCGCTGGCCTGGAGCGAGCAGATCAACGAATCGATCGAGCGTTACGGGAATGATCTCGAGATTCACTTCGCCTGCCATCACTGGCCGATCTGGGGCCGGGAGCCGGCGCTGGCCTATCTGCGCTCCCAGCGGGATCTCTACAAATACCTGCACGACCAGGTGCTGCGCCTGGCCAACCAGGGTTTCAATCCGGAGGAAATTGCCGAGCAGCTGACTCTGCCGGACAGCCTCGATAAGAATTTTTCGAACCGTGGTTACTACGGCAGCGTTCACCACAACGCCAAGGCCGTGTACGTGAAGTACCTCGGCTTCTTCGACGGTAACCCGGCCAACATTCAGCGCCACCCTCCGTCAGCCGCAGGGGCGCGTTACGTGGCCTTCATGGGCGGCGCCGATGCGGTCGTGGACAAGGCTCAGACGTCTTATGCTGAAGGGGACTATCGCTGGGTCGCCGAGGTGTTGAACCATGTGATCATGAGTGACCCGGACCACGCCGGCGCCCGGGCGCTCCTTGCCGACGCCCTAGAACAGCTTGGCTATCAGGCCGAATCTGCCGTCTGGAGGAACTTCTATCTGACAGGAGCCCTCGAGCTCCGTCATCCGGTCACGACAGAGAGCACCTACGCACCCAGCGCCGGAACGGCCCTTGGCATTCCCCTGCCGAACATCTTCAAAGCCATGGCCGTACGTCTGAATGGCGAGCGGGCGGCCGAGCTCAAGCTGGCGATCAACCTCGTGTTCACGGATCTCGACACGCCCTGGCTGTTGAGCATCGACAACGGCGTGCTGCGCGGCGATGAAGGTGCCAGCAGTGCTGATGCCCAGGCAACACTGACCATGACGTCCACGGACTTTAAGGGGCTCATGGTCGGCCTCTCGGATGGGGCCACGCTGCTCGGTGAAGGCCGCCTCGCAATCGAGGGTGATGCCGCGGTGCTGCTGACCCTGACGGGTCTCTTTGATCAGTTTCCACGACGCTATCCCATCGTCACCCCGCGGCAGATGCCCTGAGTCCGGGCGCTAATGGCACGCCTCGCGGCGAAGGTCAAAAGAGCAGAAAGGAAAACGCCAGGCTCAAACCGATCGCGCCGAGCAGCAACCGCAGCGGCAGCGCATCTACCCGTCCGACGCCCTGCAGGTAGCCCTGGAGACCGGCAATCAGCAGCCAGAGTCCGCCTAGCGTACGGAACAGCGCCAGTAACACGTCCGTGATGCCGCCCTGCAGCAGCAGTGCTGGATCGAGGACGAAGATGAACGGAATGAAGTAGATGATGCTGCCGAGTTTCATGGCGGCGAAGCCGGTCTGCATCGGGTTCGCACCGGCGATGGTCGCTGCTGCATAGGCACCGAGAGCAACTGGCGGTGTGATGAAGCTCAGCATGCCCCAGTAGAGGATGAACAGGTGCACGCCGATCGGGTCCAGTCCGCCGCTCGTGAGCGCAGGGGCGAGAATGACTGCCAGAAAGATGTAGGCGGCCGTGACCGTCATACCGATACCCAGCACAAAACTGGTCATGGCACCCATCGCGAGTAGCAGCCAGACGCTATCGCCCGCGAGGAACAGCAGATCGTTGACCAGCGTACCGGAGAGCCCGGTGACGGACAGCGCCCCCACAATGAGGCCAACGCCCGCAAGAATGGCCAGCAGTTCCACGAGCAGACGCCCCGTTGCGACGAGAAACTCTCCGGCTTCCGCCAGCGACCAGCGGTGCGCGGGGGTGAGCTGATTGAGTAACACCAGCGCACCGGTAGCCAGGTACGGAGCCACGGCTTCGCGCTGCATGACCAGCAGCAGGAAGATGAGCAAACCGAAGGCGCCGAGGTAGTGCCAACCGTCCTTGAGCACTGCGCCGACTTTCGGCAGTTCTTCGCGGTCTACACCAGCCAGGCCTTCCCGGGCCGCGGTCGCGTCGATCTGTAGAAACAGCCCGCTGAAGTAAAGGAGCGCCGGTAAAGCCGCCGCGAGCGCAATCTGGTAGTAGGGTAACTCGAGAAACGTGGCCATGACGAAGGCCGTCGAACCCATGATCGGCGGCAGTAACACCCCACCGGTCGAGGCACAGGCCTCGATGCCTCCGGCAGTTTCCGCTCTCAAACCAACTCCTTTCATGGCGGGAATCGTCAGCTGCCCGGTCGTGAGCACGTTTGTTACAACGCTGCCGCTCATGGAGCCCATGAGGCCGCTGGAAAAGATCGCCACCTTTGCCGGTCCGCCACGCACGTGACCGAGGAGTGCAAACGCCAGGTTCAGAAAGAAGGCGCCACCCCCCGTGTACTGAAGGGCGATGCCGAAGAGCAGGAAGCCGATGACCAGATTGGCGAAAGCGCGGAACGGCAGACCGAAGATGCTCTCGATACTGAGCGCATGATAAGCGGCGGCTTCCTCGAGGCTCGATGGCAGTCCAGACAGCGGACCCGGCAGGTACTCGGTAACAAGCGGCAGAATCGAAAACAGCGCGGCGATCACAAAAAGCGCCATGCCCCCGGCCCGCCGCACGGCCTCGAGCAGCAGCATCCAGAGGCCGATAGCCGCCCAGGTGGCAATGGCGGGTGCGCCGAATTCCCAGCCTTCATCGAGTATGCGTTCAGCCTGAGAAAAGAAGTAGCCGCAGACCAGGACGACGGCCAGCGCCAGAGCCTCGTCGACAAAGCGCAGACGCGGGAAAATGAGAAAGGTCAGCGGCAGCAGCAGACCGAGGAGTAGAAAGAAGTAGTGCGTTTCGAGCACGATGAGTCCGGCCAGCCACTGCACACCGCCAAACAGGCGCAGCATGTCCATGGCGAGCAGGAGTGCAAGAACGGCGGCCGTGGCCGTGAGCCAGCGGCGCTGGGCGCTGGCGGGACGGGAACGCTCGTCAGCGCCAGATGGGGTCAAAGCCCTCCGCCTCCAGATGCTGACGGCGCAGGTCCATCCAGGCCGCAGCGAAAGCGTCCCCTTCCAGCGTCGAATCGGCCATCTCGGCCCAGGCCCGCGCCAGAACGGCCTGCCGGGCAATGAGTCGATCGTTGTGTGCCTGATCCGCCTCGGACCAGACACCGAGCGACCGGAAAGCACGCACGGCCCCCTCGTGATAAGGCACCACCCACTGGAAGAGTTGACGCTCTAAAGCCCAACCGATGGATCCGGGATCCGAATCCTTGTAGTCGTCGTAATGCTCGGTGAGCGCGAGAACCAGAGCCTCAACGACCGCCGGATCACTGCGGTCCAGGCCCGTGAGGAGTGGGTACGGGTAGGTGCCGCCTTCATGAGGTGCTGCCTCGGAGATAGCAGCCCCACGGGTTCCTGTATGCGGCAGGAAGTAAGGACCAACGCTACGGATACCCTCCCAGCAGGCCTCGTCATCGTGGGGGGCGGGTGGCCAGAAAATGCCCCGCGGCGACGCTTCGAGACGCCGGGTAGGACCGGACACGGTGGTGGCGAAAGCCGCATCCACCTGGTTGTTTATGATGCCGTCCCACATGGCCTGATAGCCCGGGAACTCAACCCGCTCGACGTCTGCCCAGCCAAGTCCACCGCAGGCGAGGAGCGCCTCGGTACCGACGTTCAGGGCCGGTGCCCCACGCACCCAGGGCACTCTGCGCCCTTTCAGATCCGCATAACTCTCGATGCCGAGATCCCCGGCCACCGCCAGAGCCTGGTTGCTGTCGCCATTGGACGTCATCACGAGTCGCAGCGGCAGCGGTCCCCAGTTAGGCAGGGCAAACTGAAAGACGCCTTCGGAGGCGAAGAAGGTGGCTACGCCGTTGGCTGAGAACTGCACACGGCCC
The DNA here is from genome assembly GCA_965230005.1 of Pseudomonadales bacterium. GTDB lineage: Bacteria > Pseudomonadota > Gammaproteobacteria > Pseudomonadales > Azotimanducaceae > SZUA-309. Next base: position 607,947 of record OZ245934.1, on the reverse strand, counting down.
TTCACCAGCGGCAGCAGCCGCGACACATCGTTCTTGCCGGGCAGGATCCGCAGATTGACGCCATAGTTGTCCTTCAGCATTTTGCCAATGCCCACGGCCTGGCTGTTGCCGGTGGTGCCCAGGTTGTAGGCAGACCAGGCCATGTTTCGCGGCAGCGCATCCACGGCATGCGCCGTCCCGCCGAAGCACAGCATCATCGCGATCAGCGCAGGACCGCCGAGCCTCGGCCAGGGCTTTACTGCGATCCGGCGCAATCCGCATGAGAAGTGCAACGACGATTACCTGTTTCCTGAAGGACGGCCAATTCTAGGCGACCCCAGATGCCGGGGAAAGCAGACGCGTGACCGGCCCGACGGCCTTCGGTATGGTTCAGGCATGGCTGCACCGGGGGGAACAGGGGTAAACAAGCAAGCAGGGGCAGAATCATCCGCGGCTGCGACAGAGCGCGCAACGCGCGATCCGCTACGCGACGGCTTTCGGCTGAGCGGCTATCGCATCCTCCCTGACCAGCGACTGGTGATCGCTCCGGACGGTTCCGAAGAGCGCCTGGAAAACAAAACCATGGACGTTCTGGTGGAACTCGCCCGCCGGCCGCACGAAACCATCAGCGAAGACGAGTTTCTCGATACCGTCTGGGCAGGACGCGTCGTTACTCCGCAGGTGCTGTCCAGGAGTATTCACCTGGCCAGATCAGCCCTCGGCGACAGCGCCGAGAAGTCCGAATTCATCCGCACGATCCCCAACGCCGGCTACGAGCTGGTGGTGGACGTGGCTCCCCTGAAACGGTCGCTGCGCTGGCCGCTCCTGGCAACCGTGGGCATCCTGCTCTGCGTGACGGTTCTCGCCACATTTGCCTACCGCTGGTGGAGCGCACCGATCAAGATCGCCGTGCTGCCGCTCACAGCCCCGAATCTCCAGGGCATGCCGGCCGGTGGCGAAAGCCTCGCGGACTACCTCACCAGTGCGTTGACGGCCGCGCCGGAACTGGCCGTGGTGCCGCGCCGGGCAGCCTTTTCCATTACGGACGCCCATACGGACGTAGAGTCGATCGGTCAGGCGCTCGAGGCGGACTATCTGGTCGGCGGCGCCATCCGCCAGGATGACACGTCGATCGACGTCACCCTGACGCTGACGGACACGGCCGCCGAGGCGGAGATCTGGACCGAGATGATCACCGGTCAGCCGGGTCGACCGGCGGAGCTGCAGCAGGCCACCCTCGCTGCCCTGTCCGCCGCTCTCGAAGAGCGCCTAGGAATCCGCGCCCTTGCCGACCGCGATCCGTCGCCGAACGTTGATCCACGCGCCTACAACCTCTATCTCCGGGCGCAGTATCAGTGGAGCCTGCGAGGAGCTCGACGCATCGACCAGGCCATCCGCCTGAACCGGGAGGCCATTACCCTGAGCCCCGCCTTCGCCGAGGCACACCTGGCCCTTGCTCAGGCCCTGGCCATCCGCCCCTTTTACACCACCGACCCCTTAGCCGGCCGCTTCGCCGAAGCGCGGGCTGCTCTGGAGCAGGTGCGCAGCCTGACCGGGGATCTCGATTCGGAGGTGAGCGCCCTGGAAGGCTTCATGGCGATGGAAGAGCATCGTTGGGCGGATGCCCACAGGGCTCTGACCGAAGCCCTGGCGCTGAGCCCGGACAACGCCCTCGCCCACTACTGGTACTCACACCTGCTGTCGATCTTCGGCGACTTCGAGGCGGCTTTGCCTGCCATGCAGCGGGCAAATGCCCTGCTGCCCGATTCGGCCGTGATCAACGACCGTCTTGCCCTCGCTTACCTCTGGGTCAACGACACCGCGAGCGCGGCGGCGAGCTACGCAGCTGCCATCGATCTCGGTTATCTGGAGAGCAACCAGGTGAAACCGGCCGTGCTCCTTGCGGTGCGGACCCAGAACTGGGGAGCGATACGCGCCATGCTGCTCAGGCTCGGTAACGAAGCCGGCTGGGTAGAAGCCTTCGTCGGGGCTCTGGCGGACCCGGGCACGGGGCCGGAAGCGGCGCTCATTATCGAGGACGCCATTGCCCGGGGAGAAGTGGCCCGGGAATACTGGTTCGGTATCTGGGTGCTGCTGGGTGACGCGGACCGGGCTGTCACCGCCTTCGACGCCCGGGAAAAGTCACAGGATATGGAACTGCTCTGGGCAGCGGAGGCCGCCTTTCTGCGAGCCGATCCGCGCTTCGGCAGCCTTGTCGACGCTGTGGGTCTTCGCCCCTACGTGAGCGAGCGTGCCCTCGAGGCGAATCCTCAGCTCAGGGAAAGTTAGCTAAGCGCTGGGCCCGAGGCCGGCTCTGCCGGTCCCGGGGCGACGGTCGCTCAGGTGACGTTGATGTGGCGCTGAATGTACTGCTCCTCACCGACCTTATCGATCAGTGCGAGCTGGGTTTCCAGCCAATCGATGTGCTCTTCTTCGGAGGCGAGAATGCTCGTGAACAGCTGGCGGCTCACGAAATCGCTGGTTTTCTCGCAGAACTCGATGGAATCGCGCAGATCCGGCACCGCCTCCATCTCGAGCTTGAGATCACACTCGAAGATCTCTTTCACGCCCTGGCCGATGTAGAGCTTGCCGATGTCCTGCAGGTTCGGGAGCCCGTCCAGAAACAGGATGCGCTCGATGATGTCGTCGGCGTGCTTCATCTCGTCGATGGACTCGTGGTACTCGTGCTCGCCGAGCTCCTTGAGTCCCCAGTCCTTCAGCATCTTCGCGTGCAGGAAGTACTGATTGATGGCCGTCAGTTCGTTGCGCAGCGCTCGATTGAGGTGCGCATTAATTTCTTGGTCATTGGGCTGCATGGGGGGTCCTGATCCCTGGATTCAAGGTGGAGAGGATGCCTGAGACACCGCATGCGCGCAAGCAATTTCCCCCTTAAGCTATTGATATATAAATAAAAATCTCTAACAGGCGCTAATGCTGTGCAGTCGCGCTTGAGATCCGAAAACATTTGCAATCGCGAACGATTTGCATTTAAATTTAGCCCATCTGATCAACAGTCTTTGTGCTCATGTACGTGTGCCTCTGCAACGCAGTTACCGACGCCGAGATCCGTGAAGCGGTAGAAGATGGCGTGAGTCACGTGAACCATCTGGCCGAACGCTGCGGCCTGGGCACGGGCTGTGGACGCTGCCAGGACATGGCACAGGAACTCATCGACGAGCATCGCGCCCGCGATCTCTCTTACGCAGCCGCCTGATTCCGGCTCACCCTGCTTCCAGAGCAGACGCTCCTTCCTGGCCTGGGAACACCGTACCCACCATCCCCTTGAGCCGACCCGGAAATGCCGCCAGGATAGTCCCCGACCATCGCGGAGATCGAACGATGAGCCAGGCTGCCCCCGGTTTCGAGAAACACCCCAACTACGAAGTGAGCATCACTCCCAGCTCTTCGCGCCTGCGGGTGCTGGTGGGAGATTCGGTGCTCGCCAGCACGGAAAGGGCCCTCACCGTGACTGAGACCCGGCATCGGCCGGTCTGGTACCTGCCCATGGAAGACGTCGACCAGTCTCGACTGACGGCGACGGACCACAGCACCTACTGTCCCTTCAAAGGTCACGCGAGCTACTGGTCCGTCGATGGCGGTCAGGGCGATCTCGAGAACGTCATCTGGGGCTACGAAGCGCCTTATCTCGAGTGCGAACCCCTGAAAGGTTACGTTTCCTTTTACACGGACCGGGTCACCCTCGAGATCGACGGTCAACGCGAAGGTCAGGACGGCCCGGGCTGGACCGACTGACGTGCCCCGGAAAGCCCAGCCGCCCGCGACTCCACCCATCGACTACATCGAGCGCACGCGCGACCAGTATGCGGCGCTCGGTTATCCGCCCTATCGCTGGGTCGAGCTCCCGGAAGCGCCGCCTTTCACGCCCCTCGCAAAACCACTCAGGGAGTGCCGGGTGGGCCTCGTGGCGTCTGGGGGCCTCTATCGGATCGGGCAGCGCGCTTTTCACTTCAAAGACGACCTGAGCTACCGGGCCATTCCAACGGATACGCCCGCCCATGAACTGCGCGCTTCACACTTCGCTTACGACACGACAGACGCCCGGCAGGATCCAAACGTCGTTTTTCCCTACGAGACCCTGAAAGATCTCGCAGCCGTAGGACGTATCGGCAGCCTCGCGGCCATGGCGTACACCTTCATGGGCGGTATCTATTCGGCGCGGAAGGTCCGCGACATCCTTGCCCCGGCGCTCGCCGGCGCCCTCGTTCGCGATGAAGTGGACGTGGCGATCATGGTGCCTGCCTGACCCGTCTGCCATCAGTCCGTGGGACTGATCGCCCGGGCTGTGGAAGCGAGGGGAATCGCCACGGTCTCCATGTCGTCGGCCCGTTCCATCACCGCTGCGGTGAATCCACCGCGCGCCGTGTTCCTCGACTTTCCGCTCGGTCATACGGCCGGCCGTGCCTTCGATCGTGCCGAACAGCGACGCATCATGATCGACACGCTGTCGGCCCTGGACGGCAGCGTAGTCCCAGGGCGTATCCGCGACCTGCCCTACCGCTGGGCCGAGAACAACGACTGGAAGGACAGCGTCATGCGCGCCGATGCCTCCGGTCAGCACAGCGACAACCGCACGGCCAGAGACGATTCGCCGCAATATCAGAGCGAGGCGGACAAGCTCGCGGCAGACGCCAACCCGAGCTGTCCGGGTTGTCACTTTCTCACGGCCTGAGGACTCGCGGGCGGTAAAGGGGAATGTGAGGCCCGCACACAGATCTCGTGTTTAACTCTGGACCCTGGAGGTGCCACTCATGAACGTGACCATTACCTACTGCGCCAGCTGAAACTACAAACCGGCCGCGGTCAGTCTGGCTGCGAAGATCAAAACGGCCTTGGACGCCGAGGCGACACTGATTCCCGGCGCTGGCGGTGTTTTCGATGTCGAGGTCGACGGCGCCCTGCGTTATTCCAAGCACGAAACCGGGGCCTTTCCCGACGAGGAGGCGCTCATCCGGGAACTGAGCGCCTGACTCGAGTCCGTTACCGTTGACCGGCTGGCGGCACAGGGCGCGGCGATCCGGCAGGCCATGGACGTCGGGATTCAATGCCGATGGGCAACAGCGAGAGTGCCCTTGAGCCCTTTCGCGCCTTTCCCCACAATCCCGTCTTCGCGATCCACACTCAATCAGACACCACCTGGAAGGACTGCCCATGACCGCTCTGCTGCCCGACGTCGACCCGGACGGCCTGCTCGAATACTCCGTCGTTTATACGGACCGGGCACTCAATCACATGTCCCGGTCGTTTCAGCAGACCATGACCGATCTGTCACGGACACTGAAAGCCGTCTACGAGGCCGATGCGGCCGTCATCGTCCCGGGCAGCGGCACGTTCGGTATGGAAGCGGTAGCCCGGCAATTTGCCACCGGAAAAAAGACCCTCGTGATCCGGAACGGCTGGTTCAGCTACCGCTGGACGCAGATCTTCGAGATGGGTGCTATCCCGGCAGAAAGCACCGTGCTGAAAGCACGGCAGACGGGTAACGAAAGCACCTCTCCCTTCGTACCGGCTCCGCTCGCGGAAGTCATCGACACCATCAGAACAGAGCAGCCGGATCTGGTGTTCGCCCCCCATGTGGAAACCTCCGCCGGTCTCATGCTGCCGGACGACTATCTGCGCGCCGTTGCCGACGCGGTTCATGCTCAGGGTGGTCTCTTCGTCCTCGACTGCATCGCTTCCGGTACCGTCTGGGTCGACATGGCCGACATCGGCATTGACGTGCTTGTCAGCGCTCCGCAGAAGGGCTGGAGTGGGAGTCCCTGCTGCGGGCTTGTCATGCTCTCAGAACGCGCTCGCGCCGCACTCGCAGACACCCAGTCGACGAGTTTCGCTGCAGATCTCAAGAAGTGGCTCGAGATCATGGAAGCCTACGAGACAGGCGGGCACGCCTATCACGCCACCATGCCCACGGACGGCCTGCGCGTACTCCGGGACGTGATGGCGGAAACGGAGGCGATCGGGTTCGACGAAGTGAAAGCGGCGCAGCTCGAGCTCGGCCAGCGCATCCGTGCCCTGCTTGCCGCCCACGGTATCCAGAGCGTGGCAGCACCGGGCTTCGAAGCGCCGGGCGTGGTCGTCTCCTATACAGACGACGACGACGTTAAAACCGGAAAGAAGTTCGCGGAAGCCGGACTGCAGATTGCAGCGGGTGTGCCACTCATGTGCGATGAGCCCGCCGACTTCCGGACCTTCCGCATCGGATTGTTCGGTCTCGATAAGCTGAAGGACGTCGATCAGGCGGTCGCCCGCTTCGAGACAGCGCTCGAGAGCGTCGGTCTCTGAGTGCAAGCCGGAGGGCGCCCCTCAGTAGGGGCGGTTGGCGTTCTCCCGCTTGCAGGAAGGGCGTTTCCAGCGTACATGGACTGGCCAGCGGGTGTTGCAGGCGGGAACACCCACAATCTGGTCATTTCTGCCGCCTTCGGCCCTTCCCTCTGCTCCTCTGACACGCCGGAAAGCCCCATATCCCGGGACTTCCGCCGATCCGGCCCGAAGGTTGCATCATCCAGAGTGACTTAACGCAAAGGAGTCAGAATGGCTCGGGAAGATACGCACAACCTCGCGGTTGGCTACCTGCTCTGGATTTTCGGTTTTCTCGGCGCGCACCGGTTCTACTACGGTCGACCGGTCAGCGGGACCATCTACTTCTTCACCTTCGGCCTGTTTCTCATCGGCTGGATCGTCGACCTGTTTCTCATGCCGAAGCTCGATCATGACGCGGATCAGGTCTACGTCCCCGGGCACCTCAACTACACCGTCGCCTGGGTGCTGCTGACCTTTCTCGGTATCTTCGGCATCCACCGCTTCTACATGGGTAAGTGGGGCACCGGGCTCCTCTACCTGTTCACCTGCGGATTCTTCCTGGTTGGCGTGATCTATGACTACTGGACGCTGAACGATCAGATCGCCCGGGAGCACTCCCGGGACTACGACTTTGCGGTCTATCGCTGATCCGAGCTTCGGTGAATCGCGGCGTGACGCCATGCCTGACCGTCCCTGAACGAAAAAGCCGCTGACGAGTCAGCGGCTTTCCCTTCGAGGTGGCGGTCTCTCTTCGACCGCCTTGTTCGGCTCAGCCGCCGAAGTCGTCGAGGAGAATGTTCTCGGGCTCCACACCCAGATCCTCGAGCATCTGCAGCACGGCGGCCACCATCGGTGGCGGTCCGCAGAGGTAATACTCGCAGTCTTCCGGGGCCGGATGGTCTTTCAGATAGTTGTCGAAAACCACCTGGTGAATGAAGCCGATGTGGCCGTCGAAGTTGTCTTCCGGCAGCGGATCCGACAGGGCCACATGCCACTCGAAGTTGTCGAACTGCTCGGCGAGGTCATCGAACTCTTCTGCGTAGAACATCTCCCGGAGGGAGCGCGCTCCGTACCAGTAGCTCATCTTGACGTCGGTCTTCTTCTTGCGCTTCAGCTCGTCAAAAATCTGCGAGCGGAGCGGTGCCATGCCGGCGCCGCCGCCGATCCAGATCTTCTCCGCATCCGTGTCTTTGACAAAGAAGTCACCGTAGGGGCCGAAGACCGTCAGCTTGTCGCCCGGCTTCAGATTGAAGACATAGGACGACATCTTGCCCGCCGGCACGTCCATGCCCGGGGGCGGAGACGCGACACGAATATTGAACTTGAGGATGCCCTTCTCTTCCGGGTAGTTGGCCATGGAGTAGGCGCGGATCGTCACCTCGTCCACCTTGGAGAAGTTGTCCCAGACGTTGAAGCGGTCCCAATCCTCGTGGTACTCGTCCTCGACGTCGATCTCCCGGTACTTCATCTCGTAGGGCGGGATCTCCAGCTGCACGTAGCCACCGGCACGGAAGGCCACGTCTGCCCCTTCCGGCAGTTTCAGGTTCAGCTCTTTGATGAAGGTGGCCACGTTCGGGTTGGATTCGACCTCACACTCCCAGCGCTGCACGCCGATGGCGTCTTCCGGGATCTGGATCTTCATGTCCTGCTTCACGGCGACCTGGCAGGAGAGGCGCCAGTCTTCGCCGATCTCACCGCGCGTGAAGTGACCCTCCTCGGTAGAGAGGATACTGCCGCCGCCATCGGTCACCCGGCAGCGACACTGCGCACAGGTACCGCCGCCGCCACAGGCGCTGGCGAGAAAAATGCCCTTCGATGCCAGGGTACCTAGAAGCTTGCCACCCGCAGGCACGACGATGGATTTCTCCGGGTCGTCGTTGATTTCGATGGTGACGTCGCCCGTGCTCACGAGTCGCGAGCGGGCAAAGAGGATCACCATGACCAGGAACAGCACCGTGCCGGTAAACATGCCGACACCCAGGATAATGGTCATATCCACTTGAACGACTCCTTAGATATCGATCCCGCCGAAAGACATGAAGCAGAGGCTCATGAGTCCGACAGAGATAAAGGTGATGCCAAGGCCCCGAAGCCCTTCCGGGACATCGCTGTACTTAAGTTTCTCCCGCACGCCCGCCAGGGCCGTGATCGCAAGCGCCCAGCCGACACCGGCACCGAGACCAAACACCGTCGACTCGGCAAAGGTGTAGTCCCGCTCAGCCATCCACAGGCTTGCTCCGAGAATGGCGCAGTTCACGGTGATGAGCGGCAGGAACACGCCGAGGGCGTTGTAGAGCACGGGCACGAAGCGGTCGAGGAACATCTCGAGAATCTGCACCATGGCCGCAATCACGCCGATATAGGACAGGAAGGAGAGGAAGCTCAGGTCCACATCCGGCAGACCTGCCCAGGCCAGGGCGCCGTCCTTCAGCAGATAATTGTAGATGAGGTTGTTCACCGGCACGGTGATGGCGAGCACGACCACCACGGCGACGCCCAGGCCGAAGGCCGTGGAGATCTTCTTCGAGATGGCGATGAAGGTACACATGCCCAGGAAGAAGGCCAGCGCCATGTTCTCGACGAAGACGGCGGTGACGAAGATGCCCAGATAGTGTTCGAGCATTACATGGCCTCCTTGTAGTGCGCATCCGGCGACACTTCATACTCCGCCTCTTCCACCTGCTCCGGCTTCCAGGCGCGAATGGCCCAGATGAAGAGTCCGATGAGGAAGAAGGCGCTCGGCGAGAGCAGCATCATGCCGTTCGCGTAGTACCAGCCGCCTTCGGTCACCTTCGGCAGGATCTCGAAACCCATGAGCGTGCCGGAGCCGAGGGGCTCGCGGATCAGCGCGACCCCGATGAGGATCACGCTGTAGCCAAGCGCGTTTCCGAAGCCGTCGAGGGCCGAAAGCCAGGGTCCGTTCTGCATGGCGAACGCTTCCGCCCGGCCCATGACGATACAGTTGGTGATGATGAGGCCAACGAACACCGACAGGCTCTTGGAGATGTCGTAGGCCACCGCCTGCAGCACCTGGTCCACGACAATTACAAGGGATGCGATGATCGTCATCTGCACGATGATGCGGATGTTGGTCGGCACCCGGTTCCGCACCAGTGAGACCGCAACGTTCGACATGGTGGTCACGAAGATCACCGCGGCGCACATGACGAGGGTCGTCGACATGCTGATGGTAACGGCCAGCGCCGAGCAGATGCCGAGCACCTGCAGGGCAATCGGGTTGTTGTTGAAGATCGGATCGACGAGAACTTCTTTCTGCGTAGCCATGATGCGTCAGCCCGTGTTTTTCAGGTTGGCAAGGAGCGGCCCGAATCCGAGCTCGCCGGTCCAGAACTTGACCAGATTTTCCACGCCCTTGGTCGTGAGCGTTGCACCCGAGAGCGCGTCCACCTCGTAGGCGGCAGCCGGCGATCCCGCCGCGGAGCGCGTCTTCACGAGCCGCACTGATGGGTCACCCGTTTCATCGAAGGCGACAACGCCGGGCCAGAGGGCCTTCCAGTTGGGGTTGTCTACTTCGCCGCCGAGACCGGGGGTTTCTTTATGGAAGTAGAAGCCGAGACCGGCAATCGTCTCGAGATCGCCCTCGAAAGCCAGATAGCCGAGCAGCGTGCCCCAGAGCCCGTAGCCGCGCACCGGAATCACAACCCGGTCCAGTTCGCCGTCCGTACGCTTGAGGTAAACGAAGGAAACATTCTCCCGGCGCTTGATGGTAGCGATGTCCTGATCTTTCGTGAGTGCGATGGACAGCGCCGGATCCTTCGCGGCTTTTATCGGGTCGTAGCCGCCCATATCAAAATCGTCGACGAACTCGCCCGTATCCAGGTTCACGGCGCGTACTTCGAACTCCGCAAAGATCTCATCAATGCCGCGACCCTGAGCGTCAACAACCGCATCGGAAGGCAGCATGCCCGCCGCCCGGAGAATGTTCTGCTTCTGGTCAAGCTCCTGATTCGCCAGCCGCAGCGGCTTCAGCACCACGGCAGCCGTGGAGACGATGATGGAACAGACGAGACAGACGCCGATGGCGACCGTAAGGACGTTCTTCAGGCCTTCTTTATCGAAGGACTTGTCACTGTCAGTGGACTCAGACACGGGCCAGCCTCCGCTTGACGTTGGATTGGACCACGAAGTGGTCGATGAGAGGAGCGAACAGGTTCCCGAACAGAATCGCCAGCATCATGCCCTCCGGAAACGCGGGGTTGACCACGCGAATGAGCGCACACATGACGCCGATCAGGAGTCCGTAGATGAAGCGCCCCCGGTCCGTCATGGCCGCGGAGACCGGGTCCGTGGCCATGAACACGGCACCAAAGGCGAAACCGCCGATAACCAGGTGCCAGTGGAAGGGAACGGCGAACATCGGGTTCGAATCGGAACCGATGACGTTGAACAGGGTGACTCCGAGGAACAGCCCCAGCACGCAGCCCAGCATGATCCGCCAGGAAGCGATGCGCGTTGCCATGAGAATCACCGCGGCAACGGCGATTGCCAGGGCCGAGGTTTCGCCCATGCTGCCGGCGATGTTGCCGATGAAGGCATCCCACCATTCAACGCCGTAGCCCTCACCGAGCACGGCCGTGCCGAGGGAGGTTGCACGGGTGTAGCCGTCGACGGCCACCCAGACCGCATCGCCGGACATCTGCGCCGGGTATGCGAAATACAGAAACGCCCGGCCCGTCAGCGCCGGGTTCAGGAAGTTCTTGCCCGTACCGCCGAACACCTCCTTGCCGATGATCACCCCGAAGATGATGCCCACAGCCGCCATCCAGAGGGGCGTAGAGGCGGGCAGAGTCAGCGTGAAGAGAATGGAAGTGACGAAGAAGCCTTCGTTCACCTCGTGACCGCGCTTGGAGGCGAACCAGATTTCGAAACTGATCCCCGCCGCAAACACGACCACGTAAAGGGGTATGAAATAGGCGAGCCCGTGGACGATGTTGTCCCAGGCGCTCGTCGGGTCGTAGCCGGTCAGTCCGTCGAGAAACAGGGCCCGCCAGTTGTCGGCGCTCGTGGCGCCGATGGCGGCCATGGCTTCATTGGCCTGCAGGCCGACGAAGTAACAGCCGACAAGGCCGGGAATGAAGGCAACCATCCAGACCGTGATCATGATGCGCTTGAGGTCCAGCCCATCGCGGATGTGCGAGGCGCGGTGGGTCACGTAGCCCGGCGTGTACAAGGCCGTATCGATGGCCTCGAAGGCCGGATAGAGCTTCTCGAAGCGACCGCCCTTTTCGAAGTTCGGCGCAATGTTGTCCATGAAGGAACGGATACTCACTTCAACCCTCCTTCTCGATGGTGTCCAGAACCCCGCGCAGCACGGGGCCGTATTCGTACTTGGCCGGGCAAGCGTAGGTGCACAGGGCGATGTCGTCCTCGTCGAGCTCGAGGGCCCCGAGGTTGATGGCGGTGTCGAGGTCACCCACCAGCAGGCTCCGCAGCAGCTGAGTCGGCAGGATGTCCAGAGGCATCACGCTCTCGTAAGTGCCTATGGGCACCATGCCGCGCTGGCTGCCGTTGGTGGTGGTGCTGAACTCGACGTCCTTTTCTCCGAACCACTTGGAGAGATAAATCGGGAACACGGAGTGCCGCTTCATACCCGGCGTCAGGTAGCCGATGAGGCGGCGTTCGCGATCTTCCGGGAGCACGGACACCTGCAGGTGATAGCGACCGAGGAAGGCCACCGGCGATTCCGCCGCGCGGCCGGAAAAAACGGACCCGCTGATGATGCGGCTTTCCCTGCCGTCGAGTTCACCGGCAGTGAGTTCATCGAGATTGGCGCCGAGCAACGTGCGCACGAGACGTGGTTTTTCAACGGTCGGTCCGCCCAGGGCAACCACACGGCTGCTGTCCAGCTCTCCGGTCATGAACAGGCGACCTATGGCGATGACGTCCTGATAGTTCAGGAACCAGACCGACTTCTCGGGGCTGACCGGATCAACGAAGTGGATGTGCGTTCCCGGCAGACCCGCAGGATGGATGCCGCCGAACTCCTGGGCGGTCAGTTTGGCATCCGAGCCTGCAGGTATCGTGCGACCGGCTTCATGACAGACGTGGACCTTACCCTCGGTGAGTTTGGCCACCAGATCGAGCCCTGCGCGAAAAGCATCAGCATCGCTTTCGATCACCACCACGGGATCGGCGGCCAAGGGGTTGGTGTCCATGGCCGTAACGAAGATGGAGTGAGGCTTCGCGCCGATGGCGGGGACCTTGGAGAACGGTCGGGTTCGAAGCGCCGTCCAGAGGCCGCTCTTCACCAGCGTCTCGGTCACCTGATCCGCCGTGAGGGTAGCGATTCCCTCAGCACCGAAGGCCTCGAAACGCTCGGCAGCATCGCCCTCAACGTCGATAACCACCGAAAGCAGTGCGCGCTTTGCGCCGCGATTGATGCCGGTGACCCTGCCGGCAGCGGGCGCCGTGTAGTGCACGCCAGGGTTCTTCTTATCGGAAAAAAGCGGCTGGCCTTTGCTGACGGTGTCGCCCTCTTTGACGAGCATCGTGGGTTTCATTCCGGGGTAATCTTCCCCGAGCACCGCCACAGAACGGACGGCGCGACCGTCGTCGATCACCTGCTCCGGCTTCCCGGAAATCGGAAGATCGAGACCTTTCTTAATTTTGATCATGGGTCCAAAAAATTCGCTGTTGGCGAGTCGACGCAAACCCCCTGGTTTCGTCGCCCGAGGGGACTCAGGCGGTCGGGAACACGACAGGGAAGCGGGCCAGATGGCTCACGTCAGCTTAAAAGTTCGGCTCGAAGAGGTGTCGGTCGGCAGGAGCTCGTGCGTACCTCGGCAGGCCACGCGAATTATAGTGTCGCGCCCTGCCCTTGCCAACGATCACTGCCCTACAAACCGGCCTTTTCGGGCCTGGGGCCGCGGTCAGCCACTGCGGCGACCGCGGCAGGGACCCGTTCGGCTAGAAGCCCTGCTTCACCACGTCCGTCGGAATCAGCGGGTAGGAGATACCCGCCCACTTCTGCGCAACACGCACCACCTGACAGGCGTAGCCGAACTCATTGTCATACCAGACATAGAGCACGACCTGCTTGCCCTTTACGATGGTGGCCCCGCCATCAACGATGCACGCATGGCGGTTGCCGACAAAATCGCTGGACACCACCTCCGGCGAGGTCGTGAAGTCGATCTGCCGCTGCATATTCGAATGCAGAGAGGTGTTGCGCAGGAAGTCGTTCACCTCCTCGACGTCCGTATCCCGGTCGACGGTGAGGTTCAGAATCGCCAGAGACACATCCGGCGTGGGCACGCGAATGGCGTTACCCGTCAGCTTGCCATCAAGCTCGGGAAGGAGCTTGACGACTGCCGACGAAGCGCCCGTCTCCGTGATCACCATGTTCATGGGCGCACCACGGCCGCGACGGTTCTTCTTGTGGTAGTTGTCGATCAGGTTCTGGTCGGGCGTGTATGCGTGCACCGTTTCCATGTGTCCGGACTGAATGCCGAACTCGTCGTTCATGGCTTTCATGACCGGGACGATGGCATTCGTGGTGCAGGAGGCTGCCGCAAGGATGCTGTCGTTGTGGGAGATGTCCGAAGAATTGATGCCCGAGACGATGTTTTTGATGGCCCCTTTGCCCGGCGCCGTCAGAACCACCTTGGACGCGCCTTTGGCCTTAAGGTGCTCGGACAGGCCCGCTTCGTCGCGCCAGGCGCCGGTGTTGTCGATGATGATCGCATCGTTGATGCCGTATTCCGTGTAATCCACTTCCGCCGGCGAGTTGGCGTAGATCATGCGGATCACGTTGCCGTTGGCGATGATGCACTGGTTCTCTTCATCGGTCCGCAGGGTGCCCTGAAAGCTTCCATGGACCGAGTCGCGCCGGAGCAGCGAAGCGCGCTTGACCAGGTCGTCTTCCTTGCTCCCGCGAACGACAATGGCCCGGAGCCTGAGCTGGTGCCCGCTGCCCGTTTTCTCGACGAGCAGTCGTGCCAGCAGCCGACCAATTCGGCCGAAACCGTAGAGAACCACATCCTGGGGCTTCTCCAGCGGCGGCACGTGCCGGCCGATCACTTCCGCACATTCCCGCTCACAGAATTCGAGCGGCGTGATGTCACCCTGAGCCGACTCCTCCATGTACTTGCTGGCGAGCTTGCCCACATCGATGTGCGACGGGCCGAGGTCCAGCTGAGAAAGGGCCTCGAGGATCGGATAGCTCTCGAACTCCGAGAGCTCGTTGTCCGCCAGCTGCCGCACGTAGCGGTGGGTCTTCATGATCTGGATGACGCTCTGGTTGTAGAGCGCGCGACCGTAGCAATAGGAGACAACGTTGCGCCGGTAGAGACGGCCGATGATCGGGATCATCGCCTCTGCCAGGGCTTCACGTTCCTTCCAGTCGGGGAAGTAGTCGTCGAGACTCGGTAGGGCCACAGGGAATCCTCAGGCGTGTCGAGGGCGCGTATTATGGGAATTTGCGTTGTGCGGAGCAACAAGAGCCGTGAATGGCCTTGTAAGCGCCCCGTAGCCGCCCGTTTCGCTTCTCAGCGGCCCGGTTTCGGCACTGCCATGAGCACGAGGTGCGCCCGCTCTCCCCTGCCTCAGCGGAAGCTTTCGTTCACCTGCGTCAGGGCGTCCGCGCCGGGACAGAGCTCTTCCACGTCGAGCTCATTCAGGGGTCGCTGCACCGTGTCGAGAATGGCATGGCAATCGGACGCATCGGGGTCCACATAGAGCAGTCCCGTCACCACCTCCCCTTCCGCCTGCCGGCGCTGCATGTAGTTCAGCGCACCGATGCGGTCGTGGACGTCGAAGTCGTTGTCGAGCTTCGCCAGCTTGAGCGTGGAGCCGTCCGGCATACGCACGTCTTCCGTCGTGCCAGGCGCGTAATCTGCGGTGATCTCTTCCTGCGGCATGAAGAAATCGGAGACGGTGACCGTCTCGCTGTGGTCGCGAACGTAGTCATAGCTCTTCGTCGAGCCGTTGTGATTGTTGAAAGCCACGCAGGGCGAAATCACGTCTATGAAGGCAAAACCCTGGTGCATGAGCCCGGCCTTGATGAGCGGCACAAGCTGCTTCTTGTCACCGGAGAAACTCCGCGCCACGAAGCTCGCACCGATCTGCAGCGCCATGGAGGCGATGTCCACGGGCTCGTAAAGATTAGGCACCCCTTTCTTGCTCGTGGACCCCTTGTCGTTGGTCGCCGAGAACTGGCCTTTCGTGAGGCCATAGGTGCCGTTGTTATCCACGACGTAGAGCATGTTGATCCGGCGGCGGACAATATGGGCGAACTGACCGAGTCCGATGGACGCCGTGTCGCCATCGCCGGATACACCGATGCAGTAAAGCTCTCGGTTGGCGAGGTTGGCACCGGTGGCGACAGACGGCATGCGGCCGTGCACGGAATTGAAGCCGTGAGACTTGTTCAGGAAGTAACTCGGCGTTTTCGAGGAGCAGCCGATGCCCGACACCTTGGCGAATTTGTGCGGGGGCAGGGACAGTTCGGCGCAGGCCTGAACGATGGCAGCGCTCACTGAGTCGTGACCGCAGCCGGCACAGAGGGTCGAGACCAGGCCTTCGTAATCCCGGCGCGTCAGGCCGATCTCATTGACCGGCAGCTTCGGATGATGAACGCGGGGCTTGGCGACAAACGTCATGATTTCACCTCCGTCAGGCGTGGCAGCTTCTGCGCCGTGAAGTACTCGGAGACCTGGGCCTGAATCGTGTCCGCAGAGATCGACAGCCCCCCGTAATAAAGCACGGAGATCAGCCCCGCGGGGTCGAGATCACCCTCGTTCACGAGCAGGGTCCGCATCTGTCCGTCTCGGTTCTGGTCGACCACGAAAACGAATTCGTGGGCATCGATGAACTCGTAGACTTCACTACCGAAGGGGAATCCCCGGAGCCTCATGGTATCGAGATGTATGCCCTCCTCGCCGAGCAGATCGAGGGCTTCCTGCATGGGCAGCGCCGAGGTGCCGTAGTAGATGATGCCCGCACGCTGCCCGGTGGTGCCGATCTCGGCTTCCGGCACGAGGGTCGCCGCCGTCGCCCACTTCTTTTCCAGGCGCTGCATGTTCTGTTCGTAGACTTCCGGCGACTCCGTGTACGCCGCGTACTCGTCCCGGGACGTCCCGCGGGTGAAGAAGGCGCCCTTTTCCGGATGCGTGCCGGGGTAAGTGCGATAACCGATGCCGTCTCCATCCACGTCGAGATAGCGGCCGAACCGTTCGATTTTCTCGAGGTCGTCCGCATCGAGCACCTTGCCGCGGTCGTAGCGCCTGGCGTCGTCCCATTCGAAGGGCTCGGACAGATTGTCGTTCATGCCGAGTTCGAGGTCGGTCATCATCAGAATCGGCGTCTGCAGTCGATCGGCGAGATCGAAGGCCAGCGCACTGAAGTCGAAACACTCCTTCGGCGTCGATGGAAACAGCAGCACGTGTTTCGTATCGCCGTGGGACGCATAGGCAGAGGAAAGCAGGTCGGCCTGCTGGGTCCGTGTCGGCATGCCCGTAGAGGGCCCGGCCCGCTGCACGTCGATGAGCACGGCCGGGATTTCGGCGAAGTAGGCAAGGCCCAGGAACTCGCTCATGAGCGATACCCCCGGCCCGCTCGTCGCCGTAAACGCACGGGCGCCATTCCAGCCGGCGCCGATCACGATGCCGATGGCCGCCAGTTCATCTTCTGCCTGAACGATGGCAAATCTACGCCGCCCGGAATCTTCTTCGATACGCAGCTTGTTGGCATGCTGTTCGAAGGCCTCCGCCACGGAGGTCGAGGGGGTGATCGGATACCAGGCGCAGACCGTGGCACCTCCGTAGATGGCGCCGAGCGCGGCTGCCGTATTGCCGTCTACCATGATCTTGTCGGCATTCGCATCGAGGCGGGTTACCTGCAGCGGCAGCGGACAGGGCAGATACTGCTGAGCGTAGCTCCGCCCGATCTCCAGCGCCTCGATATTCGGTGCAATGAGCAGATCCTTGCCTTTGTATTGCGTCGCCACCATGCCGGTGATCACATCGAATTCGATGTTCAGCAGCGCCGACAGTGCTCCGAGATAGGTGATGTTCTTGAACAGTCCGCGCTGCTTGATGTCCGTGAAGACCGGCAGGAGCAGGTCCGTCAGGGGGATGCCGATTTCCGTGATGTCGTCGCGCCGGAGATGCGGCGCGAGCGGCTTGGTGTTGTCGTAGAGGAGATAGCCGCCGGGCTTGAGCGAGGCGACGTCCTCATCGTAGGTCTCGGCGTTCATGGCGACCATGATGTCCACCCCTTCACGCCGGCCGAGATACCCTTTTTCGCTGACGCGAACCTCGAACCAGGTCGGCAGTCCCTGGATGTTCGATGGAAATATGTTGCGGGTCGCCACCGGCAGTCCCATACGGAACAGGGCTTTGGCAAACATGCCGTTGGCCGACGCGGAGCCGGAGCCGTTGACGTTGGCGAAGCGGATGACGAAGTCGTTGTAGCTGGTCATTCTGCGTAGGACCCGAGCTGAGGAATATGAAAGACGGACTTCTGCATGTCCCAGGCGTTCGTCGGGCAGCGCTCGGCGCAAAGCCCGCAATGCACGCAGACGTCTTCATCCTTGACCATGACCCGTCCTGTGTTCAGCTCCTCAGAAACGTAGAGGTCCTGTTCCAGGTTGCCGGCCGGTGCCGTCAGGCGCGTGCGCAGCACGTCTTCCTCGGCGTTCTCCGTGAAGGTGATGCAATCCATGGGGCAGATGTCGACGCAGGCGTCGCACTCGATGCAGAGTTTTTCCGCGAAGACCGTCTGCACGTCGCAGTTCAGGCAGCGCTGGGCTTCCTTGGCGCCGAGGGCCTGGTCGAAGCCGAGTTCCACCTCCACCTTGATGTCAGACAGCGCCTTTTTTCGCTCAACATGCGGCACCAGGTAGCGCTCGGCGGGATCGTGGGCCGAATCATAGCTCCACTCATGCACGCCCATCTTCTGACTGATGAGGTTGACCCCTTCCGGCGGGCGATCCGCCTTCAGGTCCTTGCCCTGACAGAAGAGGTGAATGGAGATCGCTGCCTTGTGGGCGTGGGCTGACGCCCAGATGATGTTCTCAGGCCCGAGGGCCGCATCACCGCCGAAGAAGATCTTCGGATTTGTGGACTGCAGCGTGTCTTCGTCCAGAATCGGGCAATCCCACTTGTCGAAATCGATGCCGACGTCCCGTTCGATCCAGGGGCAGTGGTTCTCCTGGCCGATGGCCATGAGGATGTGATCGGCCTCCATGAATACGTCCGGCTCGCCGCTCGGCACGTACTTGAGGCGTCCGTTCTCTTCCACCGGCTTGACGCACTCGAAGACCACGCCCTTGAGTTTGCCATTCTCATGGACGAATTCCTTCGGCGGCCGGTTGTTGATGATCGGAATACCCTCGGCCATGGCGTCCTCTTTTTCCCAGTCCGAGGCTTTCATGACCTCGAAGGCTGAGCGGACCACGACACTGACGGTCTCTGCCCCGAGACGCTTCGCCGTCCGGCAGCAGTCCATGGCCGTGTTCCCCCCGCCCATGACGATGACCTTACCTTCGATCTTCGAGGTGTGGCCGAAGGCGACGCTCGACAGCCAGTCGATGCCGATAGAGATGTGGTCGGCAACTTCCGCCCGGCCGGGCAGTTCCAGATCCCGCCCCCGGGGCGCGCCCGTGCCGACAAACACAGCATCGAAATCGTGCTCGGCGAGGAAGGATTTCATGGAGGCGATTTCGTGATTGAAGTGGGTCTCGACCCCCATGTTGAGAATCAGATCCACCTCTTCTTCCAGCACTTCGATGGGCAACCGGAAAGCCGGGATCTGCGAGCGCATCATACCGCCGCCCGCCGGGTCCTTCTCGAAGAGGTGCACCTCATAGCCGTGCGGGAGCAGATCCCGGGCCACCGCCAGGGAGGCCGGCCCGGCGCCGATAAGCGCCACCTTCTTACCGTTCTTGTTGGTCGGCACCTTCGGCATGAAAGCGTCGATCTCGCCCTTGTGATCAGCGGCTACGCGCTTCAAGCGGCAGATGGCAACGGGCTTCTCTTCCGTTCGCACGCGCCGGCAGGCCGGTTCGCAGGGACGGTCGCAGGTGCGGCCGAGAATTCCCGGAAACACGTTCGAGTCCCAGTTGAGCATGTAGGCTTCTGTGTAGCGCTCCTGGGCGATGAGTCGGATGTACTCCGGCACCGGCGTGTGCGCCGGGCAGGCCCACTGACAGTCGACGACCTTGTGAAAGTAGTTCGGGTCGAAAATGTTGGTGGCTTTCATCGGCTCGCTCATGGGCAAACTCTCTGATTGTCGGTGACTGTTCCGGGATTCGGGACCGAGTGTCGCTCGGACCTCCGGCAGGTGGAGGTCCGGTACGCATGGGCCAGGTCACCGCCGGAAGAACTCCGGTGGCGGGTGCTCTCCTGTGACCGTTTGGGTCTTGCTCCTAGGATTCCCAGGTTCCCCTCGTGGACCCCATAGCGGGCCCGACCTTCTGCGAAGCCCGCGGAATACGGGGCTTCTGACTAACCCGACCACTATAGTCGGGTTTTCAAGGCCTGCCAACAGCGGTCGGCAGGCCCCCGGAGAGTCGGCTCAACACATCCATACCGAGGAGCCCGTCCGCCCCCCGGGGCAGATCGCTGAAACCGAGAACGGCCAGATCCTCGACCCGCACACCGCCGACTTCGAGCGCGCGGACCCGATACACCGGAAGCACGGCAATCCCGTTGGCCGTCTGCACGCGAATGCCCTCTTCGATACGCCTGGCGCCGAGGGCCTGCAGCCTGGATTCCGCAAGGCCGGACATGGTTGCGCCGGTATCGAGGAGAAAGCGGAAGCGATCCTCCCGCCGGGACCCCGAGACCCGCGCGCGGGCGTACATGGCACCCGCTTCCCGCTCAACGGGCAGCGACGTCTCTGCCAGGCGGATCTCTTCCGCCAGCGCGTCGATCTCCGCCTGGGTCACACCGACGTAACCCACCTCCCGAAGCAGCTTGCGGGCCGCCTCGGTGTCACCGCTGCGCAGCAGCCAGCGCGTCAGCTTCAGACGATGGCCGTCATAGCCGGGCTCGAGGCGCGCGAGCCGTTCGAAATAGCTCACGAGGCCGACGAGATCACCGGCATTGATCAGCTGCTGTTCCCGCGCATTGACGAGCAGATCGAGCCGGCGGCGGGCCCGTTCGGACGTTTCCTGATCGGGCTGGAGGCTGAGGATCTCGAGGAGCGGCAGCAGCGCGGCGTCCGTCTCCCCCGTCATCTGCTTCAGGTCCGCCAGCAGGAACAACGCCCGGGCGTCAGGGAGCGCCTCGGCCAGATAGGCTTCGAGCACTTCCAGTGCCTGGAAGGGTCTGCCGTCGCGAACGAGGGCCTCGGCCTGCTCGATCGGGCTGAGCACGGGCCCCACTGCCACCCCATCGCTCACTGTGGCTGCCGGGGCGCTGTCCAAACCCGGGGTCAGATAGGCCACCACCGGGTCCTGCGCTGCCGGCGGCGCGGTCAAACGGCCGAGGAGAAATGCGCCGACGATGGAGAGTATCCACACCGCGGCTGTGGCGGTTCCTTTCACGGGCGGTAGAATACCAGCCCCGCTCAGACCACCAAGCTCGATACCCGCGATGCCCGACAATTCCGCGGTGCCCGCGGCCGGCACCCACTCGCCCCTCGCCCCGCCGGCAACCCCCGGCACCGGCCAGCGTACGCACTGGTCCGGGCTTCAGCACAGCGCCGCGGCCCTGGCCGTGGCCGCGGCGACTCGCAGCCGCGGCACCCTGACGCTGATCATCGCCGCCAACAGCGCCAGCGCGCGCCGCTGGGTGAACGAGCTCGGCTATCTGGCGCCAGACCTGAAGACCTATCACTTCCCCGACTGGGAAACGCTGGCCTACGACGCCTTCTCCCCCCACGAGGACATCACCTCCGAACGTCTGCACACCCTCTATCGCCTGCCCCGGTCAGCGCCGGGACCGAGGCATCTCGTCATCACGCTGCAGACCCTGCTGCAGAAGCTGCCGCCCCGCCACTACGTCGAAGGCTTCACGCTGGAACTCGCCGTGGGTCAGCGTTTCAACCTCCACGACGAGCGGCGCCAGCTGGAAGCCGCGGGCTATCTGGCGGTGGAGACCGTCACCGCGCGCGGCGAGTTCGCCGTGCGGGGTTCCCTCATGGACATCTACCCCATGGGCAGCGACGTGCCGCTGCGGGTCGATCTCTTCGACGACGAAATCGAGAGCCTCCGCACCTTCGATCCCGACAGCCAGCGAACCCTCGACAAAGTCGAACGTTTCGAGCTGCTGCCAGCCAAAGAGTTTCCCCTGGACGAGGCAGCCATCGCCCGGTTCCGCGATCGCTGGCACAACACCTTCAATGTCG
Organism: Pseudomonadales bacterium; assembly: GCA_965230005.1. GTDB lineage: Bacteria > Pseudomonadota > Gammaproteobacteria > Pseudomonadales > Azotimanducaceae > SZUA-309. The sequence continues at coordinate 586,338 of OZ245934.1, read as the reverse complement.
ACGTGCGCCGCTGCAGCGTCTACCAGGATGTCAGTCAGGGCATCGCCCCGAACGGCGTGGAGTATTACCTGCCACTGTTCTTCGACGAGCTCGCAAACCTCTTCGATTACCTGCCAGACAATGCGCTCGTCGTCGCCGACACGGATCCGAGCAGCGCCGCCCGGGACCACCTCGCCGACATCGCTGCGCGCTATGACAATCTGGCGCACGACGTCGAGCGGCCGATCCTGCCACCGGCGGACCTCTATCTCCGCGAGGAGGAGCTGGGCGCGGCGCTGAAACAGGCGGCCGTTGTCGACCTCGTCCGCGAAGGCCGCCACAGCAGCACCTTTGCGAGTCGCGAGCTCCCGGACCTCACGGCCCGGCCTCGAGCGAAAGAACCGGCGGAAGCGCTGCTGCGTTTCCTCGACGAAGCGCCAGGCCCCGTGCTCTTTACAGCAGACACCGCCGGGCGCCGGGAGGTCTTTTTCGAGTACCTGGCCCGGGCGGGTCTGCGGCCCGTGGAAGTGGACTCCCTGGACACTTTCCGCGCCTCCGGGGAGCCTCTCGCGTTGAGCATCGCCCCGCTCGAGCGGGGTCTGTGGCTCGACGAGTTCCGTCTGATCACCGAGAACCTCGTCTTCGGGCACCAGATCGACGAACGGAAAGCACGCAGCAATCGGGCCCTGGATCCGGAACAGATCATCCGCAACCTCACGGAGCTGCACATCGGCGAACCCGTGGTCCACATCGAACACGGTATCGGCCGCTATCTCGGGCTCAGGACCCTGAGCATCGACGGCAGTGAGAACGAGTTCCTGACCCTGGCTTATGCAGACGACGCCAAGCTCTACGTTCCCGTCACTTCCCTCGACCTGATCAGCCGCTACTCCGGCGCGGACGCCGAGCACGCACCCCTGCACCGGCTCGGCTCCGATCAGTGGGAAAAAGCCAAACGCCGGGCGGCGGAGAAGGTTTATGACGTCGCTGCGGAACTCCTGAACATCTACGCACGTCGGGAAACGGCCGATCGCTTCGCTTTCACGGATCCAAGTGACGACTACCAACGTTTTTCCGATCAGTTCCCCTTTGAGGTGACCTACGACCAGCAGAAAGCCATCGAGGAGGTCGTCGCCGACCTCTGCTCAACGCGCGCCACAGATCGGCTGATCTGCGGCGACGTGGGCTTCGGCAAAACGGAAGTCGCCATGCGCGCGGCCTTCCTGGCGGTGGCGAGCGGCAAGCAGGTGGCCGTGCTCGTGCCGACCACCCTCCTCGCTCAGCAGCACTTCGACACCTTCCGTGACCGCTTCGCCGACTGGCCCGTGCAGATCGAGGCCGTCTCCCGCATGCGTTCGGACGGTGAAGTGAGCGATATCGGCACTCGCCTGAAAGGCGGCAAGGTCGATATCGTCATCGGCACCCACAAGCTGCTGAACGAAGCCATCGGCTTCAAGGACCTCGGCCTCATCGTCATTGACGAGGAACACCGCTTCGGCGTTCGGCAGAAGGAACGGCTGCGCGCGCTCCGGGCCGAAGTCGACGTGCTGACGCTGACCGCAACACCGATCCCGCGGACCCTCAACATGGCCATGAACGGCATGCGCGATCTGTCGATCATCGCCACACCGCCGGCCAAGCGCCTGACCATCAACACCTTCGTCCAGGAAAAGCGTTCGCACGTGATCCGCGAAGCCATCGCCCGGGAACTCATGCGTGGCGGCCAGGTGTTTTATCTGCACAACGAAGTCAGAACCATCGAGCAGACCGCCCAGGAACTTGCGGAGATGATCCCCGAAGCGCGCATCGGCATCGGCCACGGCCAGATGCGCAAGCGGGACCTCGAACAGGTCATGAACGACTTCTATCACCGGCAGCTCAACGTGCTGGTCTGCACCACCATCATCGAGACGGGCATCGACATTCCTAACGCCAACACGATCATCATCGAACGCGCGGACAAATTCGGCCTGGCGCAACTGCACCAGCTCCGCGGCCGGGTCGGCCGCTCGACCCGACAGGCGTATGCCTATCTGCTCACCCCCCATCCGAAGGCCATGACACGCGATGCGGTGAAGCGCCTCGAAGCCATCGAGGCCGCCGGTGAACTCGGCGTTGGTTTCACCCTGGCGACCCACGACATGGAGATCCGCGGTGCCGGCGAGCTCCTCGGCGAAGACCAGTCCGGGCAGATTGAATCGATCGGTTTTTCCCTCTACATGGACATGCTCGACCGTGCTGTGAAAGCGATTCAGGATGGCAAGACACCCAATCTCGACGCGCCCCTCGAGCCCATCAGCCAGGAAGTGAATCTGCACGCTTCAACGCTCATCCCCGAAGACTACCTGCCCGACATCCACGGCCGGCTGATCCTCTACAAACGCATCGCCAACGCGGCTTCTGCCGAGGAACTCGACGATCTCTATGCTGAGTTCGTCGACCGCTTCGGCCTGCTCCCGGATCCCCTGAAGCGGTTGTTCAAGGTGACCGCACTCAAGCAGCGGCTGGCGGGCCTCGGTATCGAGCGCCTCGACCTCGGTGAGGGCGGCGGCCGGCTCGAGTTCGGTGCAGAAACGCCCGTGGACCCCTTTACTCTGATCCAGCTCGTGCAGCGGGAGCCCTCGAGTTTCCGCCTCGAGGGGGCAACGACGCTGCGCATCAGCGCCCGCCACGAGGACTTCGACGCGCGCTTGCAGTACGCTTACGGGCTGATCGATCGACTCGACCCGAAGCACCGGGAAAGCCCATCCGCCGCCACCGCATGATTCGCAATCTCCTGCTTCCCATTACCCTGATGGTGCTCTTCACCAGCGCACCACTGCACGCCGCAACGGCCAGGCTCGAGCGGGACACGAGCCTCGACGGTTACCTCCACGCCGATTACTTCACCGTGGAGTTTTTTGTCTTCGAGCGGCCCGCGGTCCTCGATTTCACAACCGAAGAAGTGCTCGCCCTCGACCGACCCCGGGCCCTGCCCCGGACGCTGCGCAGCCAACGCGTCGATCCTGAATGGCGCTGGCCCCTGGCACTGGACCCGAACACCCGGGCACGGCTGACCTTTCCAGTGATCACCTATGAACTCGAACCGGCCCTCGAGCCACGCCCCGATGGCGGGAACCCGGCGGCGTCGCCACCGCCCTCGCTGGAACCATCAACCACCGCCACTGAGACGGATACCCGGTCGACGGTCCCCGTACCGGAAATCGCCCCGGTGCTGGAATCCGATCCAACCCTGGATTTTCTCGCCGCCATGGCGGCCTTCGAAAGCAGTCTCGAGGCGAAGCTCGATCGCTGGCAGTCCGAGGACGCCTTCACGCTGCGCCGGGAAGCCGCCCGCATCGAACGGCGCGGTTTCGGTCGTATCCTGTTCCACGGCCGCTGGCTGCAGGCCGTTCCACCCCGCGACGCACCAGAACCCATTCTCATCACCGGCGGCGAAACGCTCGCCGGTGCCGTGCCGGAGCTCGTTGGATCCGTGTCCATCACCCTGGGCCGCTTTCTCCACTTCCAGGCTGAGCTCTTCTTCCATGGCCCCGCCCTCGGCGCGGAACCGGCTGCCGCCCTCATGGGCGCCGATGGCAGCGTTCGGCTGTCGGCGCCGGAATTCCCGGGCCGGCGCTACATGGTGCTGTCGGAAAGTCGCCGCATGCGTTCTTCGGAACTCCACTACCTGGATCATCCGAAGCTCGGCGTGGTGGTCCGGGTGGAGCCCGTCACCTATCCGGACGCACTGCTCGAAGCCTTCGACGCCCTAGAGGCCCTCGAGGAAGGCGTCGAGTAACAGGATCGCCCGGCCCATGGCGCGCGCCGAGGCCGCCCGGATGTCGTCGAGGTCGATGACTTCCGTGGCCAGCCCCGCCGCCGGATTCACCACCAGCGCAATCGATGCGAAGGGAAGCCCCAGCTCGCGAGCCAGGGCTGCTTCCGGCATACCCGTCATACCGACCAGCGCGCAGCCGTCCCGGGCCATCCGTTGAATCTCCGCAGCCGTCTCCAGACGTGGCCCCTGGGTCACCCCCATCACCCCGCCATCATGGAGTTCGACCCCAGCGCGGTCAGCGGCCTCCAGCAGCGTCCCTCGCAGGGCGGCGTCGTAGGGTTCCGTAAAGTCGATGTGCCGGACGTCGTCCTCCGGAGCATAGGTCTGCACCCTGCCCCAGCTGTAGTCGATGAGCTGATCGGGGAGCACGAGCGCTTCCGTTGTCGCGAAATCACTGATGCCGCCCACCGTGTTGAGCGCAACAACCCGCTCAACGCCCGCCGCCTCGAGGAGGGCAAGGTTAGCCCGGTAGTTCACTGCATGCGGCGCGTAGCGATGCGGCACCCCGTGCCTGGCAATCGCGAACACTTCCTGATTCTTGTGCAGGGCACGCCGCAGGGGTGCTGCCGCATCTCCCCAATCCGTTGCCCGGCCGCCGGTCTCCTGCCAGCCGATGTCCCAGGCGAGCGCCCCCGAGCCGACAATCAGACCCACCCTTGCCATCAGTCGTCTCCCCCTGCTCTCGACGCAGAATCCTCCGTCAGGCCCTCGGGCAGAGCGTAGATGTCCGGAAGATTGCGCCAGTAGCCCTCGACGTCCATGCCCCAACCGAAGACGTAGCGGTCCGGGCAGTCGAGAGCCGCATAGTCCGCACGGCTCGTGCCCGTCAGCGTCACGCTCTTGTCGAGCAGCACGACGCTTCTGACGTCCCTAGCGCCGGCCTCGTGACACCACCGCTTCAGGGCATCAACGGTTACGCCTTCATCGAGGATATCGTCGATGAGCAGCACCGTACGGCCGTCGAGCTCCGCCTGCGGCTGCGCATGCCAGCTGAGCTCGCCGCCGCGGGTCCTGTCGCCATAGCGACCGACGTGAACGTAAGACAGGGTCAGGGGAAACTGCAGTCGCTGCATGAGGGCGCCGGTGAAGGGCAGCCCACCGTTCAGCACGCAGATCAGCAACGGATCGGCCTCCGCAAACTCAACGGTCAGGCGGACGGCCAGCTGATCGACGGCCCGCTCCACTTCTTTACGCGTGAACAGCCGTTCGCCTTCCGTGTGCGCCCGCCGGGCAAGGTCCGGAAGACTCACGAGGCTGCGGGCTCGCCCTGCTCGATGTGCAGGGTCCGAGTCGGGAAGGCGATCTCCGCACCATGCCGGTCGATGATCTCCGCGATGCGCAGCAGCACGTCCTGTTTGATGGCATGGAACTCGGTCCAGACCGTCGTTCTGGTGAAGGTGTAGATGAAGAAATCCAGGGACGAAGGTCCAAACTCGTTGAAGTTCACCATGAGCGTTCTGTTCTGATCGATGGCTTCGTGGGTCTGGAGCATGTTTTTCACGTCGTCGACGATCGCTTCCACCACCGCAATGTCGTCGTAGCGCACACCGATGGTTTCCCGGATACGCCGGTTGGTCATACGCGACGGATTCTCGACGGAGATGGAGGTGAAGGTGGCATTGGGCACATAGAGGGGCCGCGCATCAAAGGTGCGGATTCGCGTCAGGCGCCAGCCGATCTCTTCCACGGTGCCTTCGATGTCTTTGTCCGGCGAGCGTATCCAGTCACCGACGGAAAAGGGTCGATCGAGAAACACCATGATTGCGCCGAAGAAATTCGCGAGCAGATCGCGTGCGGCAAAACCGACCGCAATACCACCGACACCGCCGAAGGCGAGCACCCCGGAAATGCTGAAACCGAGGGTCTGCATGACCATGAGCACGCCGGTGATGATGACGCTCGCGCGAAGCAGCTTGCCCACGGCCGAGGCCGTGGTCGGATCCGCCGGATTCGCCCGGTACTCCCCGTCGGAGATGTGCGTTTCCACGAACTTGATGAAGCGCACGGCGAACCAGGCGAGGAGTAAGATGACGCCGACCTCGCGCACAGGGCCGATGGCGGCAAATATTTCCGCCTGCACCGACGTGCCCCCGGTGTACTCCGCCGCCCAGCTGATGCCGAGGAGCCAGATTCCCCAGGCGATCGGTTTCCGGGCTGCATCGAGCAGCGCGTCGTCGTAGAGGTTGTGGGTTTTCTCCAACTGCACGGCGAGGCGCTGCATGAAGTGTCGGGCCAGCCAGTGGACGATGGCCGTGGCAAGCACGGCTGCGAAAACCTGGCCCACCCAGGCGTTTTCACCCAGGTATTGCGAAAGGAAGTCGAGCATGAGGCGTCAGAAGTACTTGGTCAGTTCCAGTTCGATGTAATCGTCCCGCGCGACGGATGCCCCTTTGTTCACCGGATCGAAGATGTCCGTCGGGTTCAAGGCACCGGCGCCGCCGAAGGCCCTGCCCTCGAGCAGGAGGGTCCAAGTCTCGCCCAGGCGGCGACTGGCTTCCAGCGTCAGGATCGTTTCGTCGTTCTCATGATCCCAGATGAGACCCAGAAGCGCCTGGGTGTCGCCGAGGTCGTTGAAGGCCCAGCGCGTCGCCAGCGCCACATCATGCTCGAAGAAGGTATTGAACGCGCCTTCCTGACGGTCGTCGTAGAGATACTCGACCACCAGTCCGAGATCCGCACGGCCGCCGAAGACCCCGACCAGCGTGCGTTCGAAGCCGGCATTGAAGGCGTAGTAGTCGGTGGGAAAGTTGGTCCGGTAGATCGCCTCGAGTTTGAAGGCCCAGTCGCCATAGATGGCCTGCGCATCGATGCCGGTCTGATCGATGACCGGGTAGAAGGGGGTCAACAACGTCTCTCCTTCCTCATCGGTTACCACGTCGAAGAGCGGATCCCGCGAGGTCCCGTTGAAATGATAAAGACCCAGCTCGAAGGGTCCGAGATGATGGGACCAACGGATGGCACCGTCGATGCGGTTTTTGCCCGCGCCCGATTCGTAGCGTGCGTCATCGCTATCGATGGGCACGTAGAACCGCGGCCGGCCATCGACGCCGGGGAACGTGCGCTCGCGGTGTCCGGTCAGCAGGTGCAGATCGAGAATGCCCCAGTCCCGCACCAGTGACAGATGGGCCATGAGTTGCCCGAGCTTGTCCTCGCCGTCGATGTTCTCAACGAGGTCCGTCTGATTGATGATGTCGACGAGGTGATTGAACTCCGTCACCCCCCAGAACACCTGCTTCACCCCCAGATGCAGATCCCAGTCGTTGCCAACCAGGGACCAGAAGCCCTCGCGGACATCGAAGTGCGTGCGCTCGTCGTCCTCTACGTCATAGCGGTAGAAAGGCGCGAAGGTGAAACTCTGCCGCTCGTCGTCCCAGGCGCGGTAGTAGTCGAGCCTGATCGACAGGGAAGGATGAAACCTCGACTGACCGTCGAGACCTTCTTTGAAAAAACTCCGCGCCTGGGCTCCGAGATCCACGTCAAGCATCTGCACGACGGCGTTGTCTTCGACTGCCGTCGGCCGGATCGTTTCCGTTGGGCGCACCGGCGGAGCGGCGCTGGTCCGCCGCTGCGGGTTCGGGGCCCGCACCGGCGCTGGCGTTGTGCGTACGGGACGTTCCGCAAGCGGTGGAGCGGACTCTGCGGCTTCGATGTCGAGGAGCCGCCAGTATCTGAGCTGCCGACCATCGGCTATCCGGCGTACGCGCGACGCTTCCACATCATCCAGCCCCTCCGTGACAACCCGGAAGGTCTCCGCCCCCGACGAATCCTCCGCAACGAGGACGTCAACGTCGACGTTGAGCAGGGAACGCATGCGGTTCGCCCAGTTCTCCGCGTTCTGCGCGTTCTGGAAACTGCCGAAGACCAGCCGGTCCTCCGGCTGTTCGGCCTGGGCCGGTGTTGCGGCTGCCAGCAGACCAGACAGGCAGGCCAGCGCCAGCAACGCCAGCCGGACACCCGGGCTGCCGCGCGTCATCGCGCCCGGCGCAGGCTGTTGGTGGAGAAATCCCGGTCCGCATCGAGCCCCGTGGCGAACTCGAAGTTACCCCAGAGCAGCTCCGTCGACTTTCCGGTCTGCACGTTGCTCATGAGCATGCGCTCGGCTTTCCAGAAGCGGTCCTCGTAGCGGCGGTAGCCGCTCACCTCGAGGGTTTTCAGGAGCCGGTCCCGCTCGTCGTAGTACTCGATGTGTTCAATGCGGAAGGCCTCGCCATGCACGGTCACGAGCTGGCGCGCGTAGCCGGAGTGCTCGTCTGTCGGGAACCGCTCGACGAGAAAGACCGGCTCGCCATCACGTTCATCCATGGCGACGAAGCGGTAGCTGAACTTCTCCACCTCCTGCAGGGCCATGTCTTCGTAGGCGAATTCGCTCGACAGAAAAGGCCCCGAGCGGTTCTGACTGGCAATGCGCTTGACCCGCTTCAAGGCCGGCAGATACATCCACTGATCATCCGGTTCCACTTTGTGGGCATAGCTCAGGAGCGCCGTGCCGCGAATCGATTTCGGCGTGTCGAAGACCACCAGCAGACGATCGCCGTCATCGGGCACCTCCAGTTGCCGGATACGCAGCGCCCGGCGGGACTCGCTGCCCTTCGCGGTCCGGAGAATCATCTCGAGATCGACCTTCAGGTCCTGATAGCCGGATTCACGCCGATCCACTTCCCGGAAGATGGCTTCCCCCGCGGCTTCCGCACTCAGGCCTTCGAGGGAGAAGTGCGCCTCACCCGCTCCGACGGCCTCAGCATCGGCCGGTGAGTCGGACACCGCGCCCGCTACCGTCTGCTCAACCGGCGCGCCATCGCCTGCCGCTTCACCCTGCGCCGGTGCAGCCAGCATCGAGGTCAGCAGGCTCAGCGTCAGCACGCCCGGAACACCCCGGGCAAGGGATGCAGCGAACGGGCGGATTGCGGAGAGGCGCTTGAACATCGAAACCATCGTCCCTGCGGCGCTCAGGGGCGCTGCTGCGCTCATGGCAGGCAAGTCCCCGGGGGCTGTGCAATGCGCTGGCTACTGTATATACTGCCAGCTTACTGTATATTCAAACAGCATCAGATTGGTGTGTTCCTCTGCTGCCAGACTTGAAGCAAGGCCTAAGCATAGGAGCGCAACTGGCTGATTGGCAAGGCTGATTAGCAAGTTTGATCGAATTGATCCTGCTGGTTGATTGATCAGTTCGTCGGAAAGAAACGACCAGGAGTCCCCCCATGGAGAACCTCACATCCCGCCAGGCCCAGGTGCTTGATCTGATCAAGCAGTACATCGGCGATACCGGATATCCCCCGACCCGCGCCGATATCGCGCGGGAGCTCGGCTTCCGCTCCGCCAATGCGGCCGAGGAACACCTGAAGGCCCTCGCCCGGAAAGGCGCCATCGAAATGATTCCGGGCACCTCACGCGGTATCCGCCTGCCCGACGACGGAGGCCTGCCGGTCGTTGGCCGGGTGGCAGCCGGCAGCCCCATCCTCGCCACGGAGCACATCGAAGATCGAGTGGAACTGCCGGCCGGTTTTTTTGCCCCACGGGCGGATTTCCTGCTGCGCGTCCATGGCGACAGCATGATGAAGGTGGGCATTCTCGACGGTGATCTGCTTGCGGTGCACAAAACGCCGGAAGCAGCGAATGGCCAGATCGTCGTGGCGCGCATCGAAGATGAGGTCACGGTGAAACGCTTCCAGCGGACCCGGGCACGCAACAAGGTGCTGCTGCTCCCGGAAAACGACGACTACGAGCCGATCGAGGTCGACCTGAAGGAGCAACCCTTTCAGATCGAGGGGTTGTCGGTCGGAGTGATCCGACAGTCGATCTGAGCCAGCCTCAGTGGATGACGGGGGGCGGTGGCTCCGCTTCCACCTCGATGGCGTCGCCATCCAGGTAGTCCGTTGCCGCGTCGATCATGGCCTCAGCCACGCCCACGAGGTCTCCACCAAGCATGTCCTTTACCTGATTCGAAAAGCTGATGCGAACGAGGGGCTCCTTATCCGCCTGAGCGAGGTCGACGGTACCTGACGCGGTCAGGTCCATGCCGTCCTCGGGAGCCTCTTCTTGCGCTTCACGAAGCACAATGTCTCCGTTCTCCAGCTGCGTAATCTCCAGGAATATGCTCATTTCACCTCTTGGTCAGCATCGGGGGACCGGAATCAGTCCTCCCCGTTAGGTTCGGTGGCACTGGCGGTTTTTGCCCCTGGCGCCGCCTTCTGCCTGGGCGCGGCCTTCTTCTTCGGGGCGGCTTTCTTCTTGGCCGGTTTTTTCTTCGCCGCCTTCTTCTTCGGAGGCGGCTTGGCTTCCTCTACCCAGCGCCCATCCACATAGAATGCCTTCCAGCCCGTCGCCTTGCCTTCTTCCTCCGATTGCACGTACTGCTCCTTGGTCTTCCGCGCATAGCGGATCACCGCTGGCAGTCCATCGGGATCGGCTTCCGGAGCATCCAGCAGGTACTTGAACTTCGGGTCCAGCTCATTGGCGTGTGGCTTGATCTCACGTACCAGCGGCGCACGGGTTTCCCGGTTCTTCGGGAACTGGCTGGCGGCCAGAAAGATCCCGGCGGCACCGTCGCGAAGCAGATAGTAGTCGTCGACCTTTTCACACTGGAGCTCGGGCATGGGGATCGGGTCTGCCTTTGGCGGTGCCGGCTCACCATTTCTGAGCAGCTTGCGGGTGTTCTTGCACTCGGCGTTCGTACAACCGAAGTACTTGCCGAAACGGCCGGACTTCAGCTGCATATCTGATCCGCACTTGTCGCACTCGATCACCGGACCGTCGTAACCCTTGATGCGGAAGGTGCCTTTTTCTACCGCGAAGCCGGAGCAGTCGGGGTTGTTTCCGCAGACGTGCAGCTTGCGCTGCTCGTCGATGAGATAGCTGTCCATGGGTGTCTGACAGATCGGGCATTTCCATTTCGAGCGCAGGAGACGCGATTCGCCTTCGTCGTCGGCCTCCACGTCCACCACCTCGTCGCCCGAGATCAGATTCATGGTGTTGGTGCAGCGCTCCTTGGGCGGCAGCGCATAGCCGGAGCAACCGAGAAACACGCCGGTGCTGCCGGTGCGAACCTGCATGTGCCGGCCGCAGACGTCACAGGCGACATCCGTGTCCGTCGGCTCGTTTGGCCGCATACCGCCGTCGGCCTTGCCGGCCACTTCGAGCTTGCCGCTGAAGTCGCCGTAAAACTCGTTGAGCACACCCTGCCAGTTGGCATCACCCTCAGCGATCTGGTCGAGCTCCTGCTCCATCTGCGCGGTAAAGCCGTAGTCGAGCAGATCCTCGAACTGTTCCACGAGCCGATCCGTGACGAGCTCGCCGATCCGTTCGGCGTGGAAACGCTTGTTTTCCAGCGTCACGTAGCCGCGATCCTGAATCGTGGAAATGATGGCCGCGTAGGTAGATGGGCGACCAATTCCGCGTTTCTCGAGTTCGCGCACGAGGCTCGCCTCCCCGTAGCGGGGCGGCGGCTTGGTGAAATGCTGAACGCCTTCCGTCTCTTTGAGCGTCAGAGACTCTCCCACCTGATAGTCCGGGAGCGAAGTGTCTTCCTCCTTCCGGGACATGGGCGGAAGCACGGCCGTATAGCCGTCGAACTGCATGATGCGGCCGCGGATTTTAAGCTCGAACTCACCGGCTTCCACGAGCACGGTGGTGCTGAGATATTCGGCCGGCGTCATCTGACAGGCCACAAACTGGCGCCAGATGAGGTCGTAGAGCCGCACCGCATCGTCGTCGACGCCGCTCAGAAACTCTGCCACGGTCCCGACGTTCGACGGGCGGATGGCTTCGTGCGCTTCCTGAGCGTCCTTTTTCGCCGCATAGACATTCGGCGTTTCCGGCAGATAACGCTCGCCGTGCTTCTCGCCGATGTACTCCCGACAGCTGCTCACCGCTTCCGTGGACAGGTTGGTGGAATCGGTCCGCATGTAAGTGATGTAGCCCGCCTCATAGAGGCGCTGCGCCATGGTCATGGTCTTTTTCACGGAGAAGCCGAGGCGCGTGCTCGCCGCCTGCTGCAGCGTGGACGTGATGAAAGGCGCGTTGGGTTTGGTGCGCGTCGGCCGGTCTTCCCGGGACTTGATGACGAAGTCCCGCTCCCTGAGGCGCGCCAGGGCGGCTTCGGTTGTCTCGCCGTTGTTCGGCCGGAAGTTCTCCTGACCGTCTTTGACGAGCTGAAAGCGCAGTGGCTTGTCTTCACCGCTGCGTGCCAGATCGGCGAAGACTTCCCAGTATTCCTCGGGGATAAAGGCACGGATCTCCCGCTCCCGTTCCACGACCAGCCGCACGGCCACGGATTGCACGCGTCCGGCGGACAGTCCCCGGGCGACCTTGGCCCAGAGCAGCGGCGAGAGTTCGAAGCCCACCACCCGATCGAGAAAGCGCCGTGCCTGCTGCGCGTGGACCTGGTTCATGTCCAGTTCGCCAGGGTCCTCGAAGGCTTCCTGGATGGCCTTGCGGGTGATCTCGTTGAACACCACCCGTCGATAGCGGTCGGGGTCGCCGCCGATGGTCTCCATCAGATGCCAGGCGATGGCTTCCCCTTCCCGGTCGAGGTCAGTCGCGAGGTAGATGGCCTCGGCGTTCTCTGCGAGCTTCGACAGCTCCGTGACTACCTTTTCTTTCCCAGGCAGGATTTCGTAGGTCGCCTCCCAGTTCTTGTCCGGGTCCACGCCCATGCGTCGCACCAGCTGCTTGCGGGCCCGTTCCTTTTTATAAGCTTCCTTTTTGGCCGGAGACAGCTTGCGGGTTTTGGCCGCTTCTTTCGCGCGCGCTTTCGGGTCGGAGGCTTTGCCGCCGACGGGCAGGTCCCGGATGTGACCGACGCTGGATTTGACGATGTAGTCGTTCCCCAGATAGCGATTGATGGTCTTTGCTTTCGCAGGGGACTCGACGATGACGAGGGACCGGGCCATAGGCCTCCCGAGTTGAATTCGGCGCCGTTATAAGGGTTCGCCGAAACGCCTGTCAAGAATCGTCTTCGGCCAGATCCGCCTCGATGGTGCCCTCCAGAGCGACCAGGACGGCCTCTAAAGCGCGCAACGTTTCAGCCAGTTCTGTGACCGAATCAGCGCTGGTTCCCGGGCGCTCGAGGCAGTAGGCGACCACCGCACCGGAGGCAATCTCCAGGGCCGCGACGTCCGCCGGGAGCGCCGTTACCTGGGGTCTCAGCGCTTCCAGCATACGGCTGAGATACGCCCGGGCGTCACCCTTGGGGCGCTGGTCGTAGCTCCAGCCGGGGAACGGGTCGCCATCGCTTTCGGCGTGCCGCAGCACCCGCCAGCCAGGCAGATGCCGCAGGCGCCGGGGCAGCATCAGCCGGTAGCTTGCACATTCGACCACCGGATCCAGCACCTTGCCGCCGGCCGTGACGCGGTCGGTAGGATCGGGCGTCGCCTTGGGAATGCGCCGCATCTCCACCACCAGCCCTTCCTGCCGGCCCCTTTCGCGCATGGCCGCCAGACGCTTGTCTTTTTTACTCGGAATCAGCCAGAGCACGGGACCGAAGGCCACGAGCAGCACCACGGCAATGAGCAGCCAGGTCATGGTTGATTCCGTTTCTGGGACGGGTGTATCGTCGCCGCAATCAGGAGGGAGACGCAACATGCCTGACGTGCAGGGTGGCTACGAGCGCATCATGCTGGCCGTGGACCTGACTGAAGAATCGAACCACGTGGCAGAACGCGCCATGGCGCTGGCGACCGCTCACGGAGCGGAACTCCACGTCGTCCACGTGATCGAACCTCTGAGCCTGGCCTACGGTGGTGACATCCCCATGGACCTCTCTTCGGTACAGGAACAGATTCACGATCAGGCGAAATCGCATCTCGCCGAGTTCGCCGCTACCCTGAATGTGCCCGCCGAGCATCAGTACCTGATCTTCGGGCGCCCGGAAAGCGAAATTCAGCGCGCCGCAGAAGCCAAAGGGTGCGACGTGATCGTGGTCGGCAGCCATGGTCGCCACGGCCTGGCCCTGCTGCTGGGTTCCACGGCAAACGGTGTGCTCCACGGGGCCACCTGTGATGTTCTGGCCGTACGCGTGGGCTCGGAAGAAGTCAGCAACGACACGGAGGCCGACAGCAGTTAAACCGTGAACTTTTCCCCGTTCAGCAGTACCCGGGGTTCGCAGCAAGGTTCTTCAACCGCCGACCGGTTCCCCCCAGCGGCTCAGACGAAGACCCGACGTCAGATCGGTCCACCACGGCACCGACCGCACGGCACCCTGCTCCTCATCGCCGCGCTTACGGCCCTGTGCCTGAGCCTGCCCGCCTCCGCCCTCACCCTCTACGAACAGCGAGCCACCTATAAAAAGGCGTTGGATCACCTCACGGCCGGGCGGATGGATCGCTTCGACGCCCTGCGCTCGGACCTCGAGGACTATGCGCTGGCGCCGTATCTGGACTACTACGCGCTGCAGAGCCGCCTTTCGAGCGCCACGCCGGAAACCGTCATCGCCTTTCGACAATCCCACGGCGCGCTGCCGGTGGCGGACATCGTTTACTACCGCTGGCTGCGGCGCCTGGGTAGCCAGCGACGCTGGCAGACATTCCTCGCACACTATGAGGGCGGCGACGACGCGGAACTGCGCTGCTACGAACTGCGCGCGCTGCTCGGCACCGGGAAAAAGAAAAAGGCGCTCGATCAGGTCGAACCACTCTGGCTGGTGGCGAAATCCCAGCCGAAGGCCTGCGATCCGCTCTTCGAAAGCTGGATCGACGCCGGCCGCCTCACGGAGTCGATGGTCTGGGACCGCCTCGGGCTGGCGCTCGATGCCAACAGCCGCACCCTGGCGCGCTATCTGCAGCGCTTCTTCGAAAGCCCGAACGTGAAGCCCTGGGCACAGAGCTACTACAACGTTCACGTGACGCCGAGCGGCATCACCCATACGAACCGGTTCACGACCGACACCCGCTACTCCCGGGAAGTCATCGCCCACGGACTCAAGCGGCTGGCACGGCGCGATGCTGAAGCGGCAGACAAAGCCTGGTTGAGCTACCAGGACAGCCACGCCTTCGACGCAGCAACGAGCGCCGCGGTGAATCGCGCCATTCTCGTCGGCCACGCCAAGGAAGGCCGCTTTCCCAGCCACGATATCATGCAGACCGCCGACTTCGATGTTCCCGCGGAGCAGCTCGCCCTGGCCGCCCTGACCCATCAGCGCTGGCCGGATCTGGAATTCTGGATCGGCCACCTCGATGAGACAGCGCGCCAGGACCGGCGCTGGCAATACTGGCTCGCGCGGGCGCTCATGGAGACCACCTTTGAGCCCAAGCAGGCGCAG
The DNA here is from genome assembly GCA_965230005.1 of Pseudomonadales bacterium. Classification (GTDB taxonomy): domain Bacteria; phylum Pseudomonadota; class Gammaproteobacteria; order Pseudomonadales; family Azotimanducaceae; genus SZUA-309. Next base: position 571,282 of record OZ245934.1, on the reverse strand, counting down.
CTCACCTTCCGGGCTCTGGCGGACGAGCGGGACTATTACGGCTTCCTGGCTGCAGAACGCCTTGGCCAGCCCGTGCGCCTTAACCATCAGCCGAGCAACGTCAGTCCGCTCGCTATCAATCGCCTGCGCAATCAGCAGGCCGTCCGCAGAGCGACAGAACTCTACGCCGTGGGTGACCGGGTGAATGCCCGCCGGGAGTGGTATCGACTCTTGAGCGAACTCGACGCCCGCGACAAGGCCACGGCCGCCACGCTCGCAAGCTCCATCGGCTGGACGTCCCAGGGGATCCGCACGGCAAACGCCGGCAATCTTCGCGATGCCCTGGAGCTGCGCTTTCCGGAACCCTATGCGGACGAGTTTCAGCGCATCAGTCACGTCACGACGGTACCCGACAACTTTCTCCTGGCTGTGGCCCGACAGGAGAGCCTGTTCGATCCGCGGGCCCGATCCAGCGCCAACGCGCGTGGACTCATGCAGCTCATTCAACCGACGGCCGAGCGCGTTGCCCGCCGGGTCGGACTTGCAGCACCCTCCGCCAGCGATCTCTACGACCCGGCCCTTAACATCGAACTGGCGGGCCATCACCTCGCCGATCTCATGGGACGCTACGGCGATCGTCGCCCGCTGGCGGCCGCGGCCTACAACGCCGGCGAACATCGGGTCGACCGCTGGATTCGCGACGACACGGGCCAATGGATGGACGTCTGGATCGAAACGATTCCCTTCCGGGAAACCCGGAACTACGTGAAAAACGTCATGGCTTTCACCCAGGTTTACGGGCAACGTCGCGGCAGCCCGCGCCCGATGCTGGAAGCCCACGAGGTCAAACTGCCCTGAGGCCATCGAGGCATGGACGAGCTTGTCACGCAACGACTCAGGCTCCGTCGCTTCACGGCTGCTGACGAAGACCACCTACTCGATCTCGACAGCGATCCCGCCGTCATGCGCTACCTCACGGGAGGCGCTCCGACACCGCGCGCCGTCATCAGAAACGAGATCCTGCCGCTCTTCTGCCTGCCGGAAGCGCGCGGATCCTGCCTTGGCTTCTGGGCGGCAGAAGCCGTCGCTCAGAGCAACTTTCTCGGCTGGTTCAGTCTCAGGACAGATGCAGAGCAAGAAGACGCTGCAACGCTCGGCTATCGCCTGCGGCGAAGTGCCTGGGGCCAGGGCCTCGCCACAGAGGGCGCTCGCGCGCTGATTGCAACGGCGTTTCAACAGGGCCAGATCGCGCGCGTCAATGCCACCACCTATGAGGACAACGAAGCCTCCATTGCCGTCATGCGTAAGCTCGGCATGCGTTTCGTCCGATCTTTCCGCATGACCGACGAAGACCTGGACGCCGTGGATACGACCTCGACGGCAGAGGCCGAGCTCTGGCCGGGCCTGGACGTCGAGTACGCTATCGAAACGAAGGACTGGTCGCCGACGTCCTGAGCGCCTGCGCAGGTGCCCGCTGCTCCCCGCGCCAGGTTCGTTATCATCATCGTTCGTGTGCAGCTCTGAGCCCGTCGTGATCGATATCGGCGTCAATCTTCTCCACCCCCAGTTCGACCAGGATCGACCGGCGCTCCTCGCCCGGGCTCGACAAGCGGGAGTGGAAACCATGCTCCTCACGGTCACGGACCTGACCATGCTCGAGGCAAACCTCGAGGTCTGTCGGGCAGAAGGTCTCGCCTGCACAGCCGGCGTGCATCCCCACGATGCAAAAGACGCACCCGTCGACCTCCAGGCGCGGCTCCGCACCGCGGCGACGGAAGCCGCCGTGCGAGCCATCGGCGAGACAGGGCTCGACTTCAATCGCAATTTCTCACCGCCGGCCGTCCAGCGACGGGTCTTCTCGGCCCAGTTGGAAATCGCCGCGGAAGTGGGTCTCCCGGTATTCGTTCACGATCGGGACAGCAACGGAGAGGTTGCTGACCAGCTCGGCCGTTTCCGTACCGCGCTGACTGGCGTCGTCGTTCACTGCTTCACCGGCAGCGCAGAGGACCTGGCGCGGCTCCTCGAGCTGGACTGCTACATCGGCATCACCGGGTGGATCACCGAACGCAAACGAGGCGCCGTCTTGAGGGAAATCATCGGCGCACTCCCCCTGGAGCGCCTGCTGATCGAAACGGACGCCCCGTTTCTGTTACCGGGAAACCTGCCGAAAGGCTGGCATGCGACACATGCCCCGGGTGTCAGCACGCGGCGCAATGAGCCGGCGCTGCTGCCCTATGTGGCCGCAGGGGTCGCGGAGGCAATGGGTGTCGAGGTGAGTGCCGTGATCGAAGCAAGCACGGCAAACGCCCGGCGTCTTTTTCGGCTCTGAGGCGGCTTGTAAAGCACAGGTGATCCCCGACCGCCTTGCCTTATTTCTGCAACCAGGCCAGCACGGCCGCCCGATCAAAGGGTGCGGCCAGTTCCCGCTCCCCGAGGCAAAGCACGGGGACCTTCTCCCCGTAACGCTCGAGGAGCTCATCCTCGACGGTCGCCAGGTCGACCACGCGCACAGAACGACCCGCCAGTTCTGGCATACTCAGCAGCAGATCCAGCGCCTCGTCGCAGAGCGTGCAGTGATCGGTGCTGTAGAGAATCAGGTCTTTTGCCATGCAGACGTTGCGCTTCGCCGATGTCGAGACTGTACCCCAGTATCCGCTCGAGATCCCCGGCGCCCTCAGCTGGCAACGGGTCGAAGGCGGCTGGCGGGTAGAGATTTCCCTGCCGGATCTCGAAGCCGGGCAACTGCTCACGCCGAGTCTGAGTCTGCCGGGCACCGATCCCGCTACCCGCTACCGCTTCGTCCTCCTCACCGCCCACGGCGAATACCGGTTGCCGACGATCCCGACCACGGCCCACGTGAAGGAAGCCAGCGACGGCAGCGACGCCTGCGTCCGCACCGCGCTGGACTGTTTCCTCATCGAGCAGGCCGTCAGGGACCTTCGACTCCAGTGTACGGTTCAAGCGCCGGTCGAACCGATCCGCTACCTGCTCACCGTTTCCTGCCGTCCGAAAGCGCTCCCGGGAGCCATGCCGGAAGCGACGGCTGATCGCCTGGCGCCGAGACCTGCAACGATCAGTCAGATGCTCGCCAATCCACGCATCGCCAACCGCATCTGCTCGCCCGTGAGCACCGCCATGGTCATCGCCGGACCGGGCGTGAGCACCGACGCGGGTAAGGTGGTTCGCGACTGCCATGATCCGCTCACGGGCATGTACGGGCTGTGGCCGCTGGCGATTCGAGCTGCGGCGCTCAGAGGCGTTATCGGCGCAACGGAACTCCTGAGCAACTGGTCCGAGGTGGAAACGAGCCTCGAGGCTAAGCTGCCCGTGGTTGCCAGCATCCGCTTCGATGAGGGCGCGCTGCCCGGTTCACCGCAGCAGAAATCCGCAGGCCATCTCGTGGTCGTCTACGGCATTGAAGCCGGCGAGGTGCTCGTCTGCGATCCAGCAGCACCCAACCACGGTACCGTCGCTCGACGTTATCCGGCGGCTGCCTTTGCGGAAGCCTGGTTCCGCCACCGGGGTGCTGCGTATATGCTCTCGCCATGCGCTACCTGACACGCTTCCTCCTGCTCATGATCGGGTTCGCCCTGACCACGTTCGGGCTCATGATGTGGCGTGCCGTTGGCTTCAGCTTCGAGGGCATCTGGTTCTTCGACAATGACTTTCAGCCACATGCCCTGCACGTGCTCATTCTCGGACTGGCCATGATTCCACCTTCCCTCTGGGAGATCTTCGTCCTGGAAACCGAGCAGCATGATCGGTAGCTCGCCGCAACCCAATACCGGTCGCGTTTATCTGCGGGCCGTCGCCGCCAGCGACCGCAATGAGTTTCTGAGCCTCATGCGCAGCAGCCAGCACCTCCATCAACCCTGGATCTCCCCGCCGCTGACCGACGCCACCTTCGCCAGCTATCTGGCTCGGACGCGTCGTGACGATCACGAGGGGCTGCTGATCTGTAACAAGTCCGACGACGCGATTACCGGGGTGATCAATATCAACAACATCGTCCGCGGCTCCTTTCTCTCGGCATCGCTGGGTTACTATGCCGGCGCGCCATTCGCCGGCCAGGGGCTGATGCGCGAAGGTCTGGAGCTGGTCAAGGGTTACGCCTTCTACACCCTCGGTCTGCATCGTCTCGAGGCCAACATTCAGCCGGAGAACCACCGGTCCATCGCCCTCGTGCAGCAGTGCGGCTTCGTCCGCGAAGGGCTGTCGCCCGCCTTTCTGTTCATCGACGGTCATTGGCGCGATCACGAACGCTGGACAGCCGTACACGCCCGACCGGCGTTGCGACCGTGACGACGGCCCTCCCCTACGGCAGCTGGCCGTCCCCGCTCGCCGCCGAAGCACTGGTTGAAGGTGTCGTTGGCCTGACCGGCCTGCAGGCCCACGGCGGCTGCCTTTACTGGCTCGAGGCGCGCCCGGAAGAAGGCGGACGCACCACCCTCGTGCGCCTGGATCCAGGCGCCGACGGCGTCCAGGCGGAGGAGCTCACGCCAGCACCCTTCAACGTTCGCAGCAGAGTCCACGAGTATGGCGGCGGTGCCTTCCGTGCCGACGCGGCAGGTGTGTTCTTCGTGAATTTCGCGGACCAGAACCTCTATCGCATCGCGGCCGACGGGACCATCTCACCCCTGACGGAGGGTGATGCCCGCGAACGCTTCGCCGACTTCGTCGTCGATACAGCGCGCGAGCGCCTGCTCGGCGTCTGCGAGCGCCACGGCGAGGACGGTGCCGTGGACAACTGTCTGGTGGGCGTCAGCTGGAACGAGGGTCGCATAGAAGTCATCGCCGAGGGCCACGACTTCTACGCATCGCCGAGACTCAGCGGCAGCGGCCAGCGGCTCGCCTTCGTGGCCTGGGACCATCCGAACATGCCCTGGGATGGCACGACCCTCTATCTCACCGAACTGGATGACGCCGGGCACCCGACCGAGCTCATGACCCTCGCCGGGGGGGCACAGGAATCCGTCCAGCAACCGCTCTGGCTCGCCGACGACAGCCTCGTTTATCTCAGCGATGCCAACGGATTCTGGAATCTCTACCGCTTCGACGAGAGCGGCAGCTACGTCGTTCTCGAAGACGGCGCCGAGTACGGCGGACCACCCTGGGGCTTCGATGCACGAAGCTACGCGGACGCCGGCGCCGACCATCTCATCGCCGTACGTCAGGGGCAGAGCGCCCAGGAGTTCGTGCTCGTCAACGCACGCAATACCATGGCTTCGCCGCTCCAGCCTGATCCCGCGCTCTGGTGCGGTTTCGACAGCCCCTGCGTAGTCGGCGGCGATCTGTTTTTCATCGGCCGCTATCCGCACCGGTCTCCAACGATCGAGCGCCTGCCCCTGCGCGGTGGCCAGGCCACGACGCTGAAAGCCGCCGGCGGCCCGGCCCTCGCGGACGCCGATGTTTCCCGCGCCGAAGCGCTCAGGTTCCCGACCAGGGACGGCGCCGAGGCCTACGGCTATTTCTATGCGCCAAGGCGAGAGGGTCTCGAGGGGCCGGAGCAGGAACGCCCGCCGCTCGTCGTCATGAGCCACGGCGGTCCGACGGCTGCCGCGAGCCCGGCCTTCAGTCTGCTCACGCAGTACTACACTACCCGCGGCTGGGCCGTGCTCGACGTGAACTACCGGGGCAGCACGGGTTACGGCCGCAGCTACCGGAAGGCCCTGGATGGTCACTGGGGGCTCCTCGATGTGAGCGATTGCGAAGACGGCGTTCGACACCTTGCGCAGGCGGGGCGCATCGATCCGGACCGCGTTGCCATTCGCGGCGGCAGCGCCGGGGGCTACACGACCCTGGCCGCACTCACCACCACCGGGACTTTCCGAGCCGGGGCCAGTCATTACGGGATCGGGGATCTGCATGCACTTGCCCGGGACACACACAAGTTCGAATCGCGCTATCTCGACAATCTCCTCGGCAGCGAAGCTGCGCTTGCCGAGCGGTCACCCATCAATCATCTGGACGGACTCCGCTGTCCGGTGATCTTCTTTCAGGGCAGCGAAGACAGGGTCGTTCCCCCGAATCAGTCCCAGGCCATGACCGCCGCGCTGCGGGATCGCGGCATCCCCACGGCCTACCTCGAATTCGAAGGCGAGGGCCACGGCTTCAGGGACGGGCGCAACATCGTCCGCGCCGTTCGATCGGAGGTCAGCTTCTTCGCCCGGGTGTTCCACATCGACACCGCCGATCCCGAACCAGACCTCAGCATAGACAACGCCGACCAGCTCTGACGCCATGACCCAGACCATTGCCGTACTCATGGGCGGACCGTCCGCCGAAGCCGAAGTTTCCCGCCGCTCAGCCGCAGAGGTTGCCAGCGCGCTGCAGCAATCCGGCTTCAAGGCGGAGCTCGTGGAACTCGATGCGACCGTCACCGCAGCGCTCATGGCCCTGAGCCCGGACGTGGTGTTTCCGGCCTTGCACGGGCCACCGGGCGAAGACGGGACTGTCCAGGGTTATCTCGAGATTCTCGGCCTTCCCTACGTCGGCAGCGGCGTGCACGGCAGTGCTGCAGCCATGGACAAAGCGCTGGCCAAAGCCGTCTTCCGACGGGTGGGGCTGCCGGTAGCGGAAGATCTGGTGTTTCCGAGCGGCGCGGATCCGGCAGCCGCTGCGGAGTCCGTTCTGGCAAAGCTGGGCGATCGCGTGGTCATCAAACCGCTCGCTCAGGGCTCAGCCATTGGCGTCACCCCGATCGCAAACGGCGGTGATCTCCGCGCGCCCCTGGAGGCTGCTCTGGCCCTCGGCGACGGCGTATTGGTGGAACCCTATGTGCTCGGCCGGGAAATCACCGTCGGCGTCCTCGACCTTGACGGTGAGAAGGCCCGGGCGTTTCCCGTTATCGAGATCCGCACCGCCGCCGACGAGTGGTACGACTACGAGAACCGCTACGCGGTCGGAGGCAGCGAGCATGTCATTCCTGCGCCGATGCCCGACTCGCTCACGGCGTCACTCCAGCGAATCGCCCTGGAAGCCCACGAAGCCCTGGGGTTGAGGGATCTTTCCCGGGCCGACTTCATCGTCACGGACAGCGACGAGATTGTGCTTCTCGAAGTGAACAGCCTCCCGGGGATGACGCCGACCAGTCTCTACCCGGACGGCGCCCGGGCCATTGGCATCAACTTCCCGGAGCTCGTCGCAGAACTCGTGAGAAGCGCCGCGGCCCGGTCCGCTCGAGACAGCGCTTAGAGGTCGTAGCCGCGCTCGTTGTGCTGCGTGATGTCGAGGCCTTCCACCTCTTCTTCTTCGTTGATGCGGTTCCCGACCAGCATGTCGGTGATCTTGAGAATCACGAAGCTGACCACGGCCGTGTAGACGAGCGTCGCAACCACACCAATGGCCTGCACGCCGAACTGGCTGCCGATGGCAATCTCCTCCTGGCCGGAGAAGATCCCGAGGGCGTTGCTGGCGAACACGGCCGTGAGCAGCGTGCCGAGGATGCCGCCGACACCGTGCACGGGAAAGACGTCGAGAGAATCGTCGATCTTCAGGGTGCGTTTCAGGTAGTTCGTCGCTGCGAAGCAGACGATACCGGCTGAAATCCCGATCACGAGCGCGCCAGCGGGGCCGACGTAGCCGGAAGCGGGCGTGATGGTACCGAGACCGGCCACCATCCCCGTGACCACACCGAGGGCACTCGGCTTACCGAACCGCCCCCACTCGCAGATCATCCAGGTGAAGGCGCCGGCGGCCGCGGAAGTGTGAGTGACAAACATGGCCATTGCCGCATCGCCGTTGGCTGCCAGCGCACTGCCGCCATTAAAACCAAACCAGCCGACCCAGAGCATGCCCGCACCGGCGATGGTGAGCGTCATGTTGTGCGGCATCATGGCCTGCTCCGGGAAGCCGCGGCGATTACCCAGCACCATGGCAGCGACGATGGCCGCAGTACCGGCGGTGATGTGCACGACCGTTCCACCGGCAAAGTCCATGAGGCCCAGCTGACCGAGCCAGCCACCGCCCCAGACCCAGTGACAGACCGGCGCGTAAACGAGGATCAGCCAGGCGGCGCTGAAAATGAGCACCGCGGAGAAGCGCATGCGTTCCGCAAATCCACCGACGATCAGCGCCGGTGTGATCACGGCAAAGGTCATCTGGAACAGCGCAAAGGCCGTTTCTGGAATGTCGCCCGAGAGGCTGCCCTCGGCGACCCCGGCCAGGAAGATCTTGTTCAAGCCGCCAATGACGCCGTTGCCAACATCGTCGAAGGCCAGGCTGTAGCCAACGACCACCCAGAGCATGGACATGAGGCAGGTGATCACGAAGCACTGCATGAGCACTGACAGCACGTTCTTGGCGCGTACCAGTCCGCCGTAAAACAGCGACAACCCCGGCAGGGTCATGAACAGGACCAGCGCCGTGGCCGTGAGAATCCACGCGGTATTCGCTCCATCGAGCATAAGAACTCCCCCCCGAAAGACACGTTCTCGTTATAGTGGCCGAGAGGGTACTTAAGATGTCCAGACCATGGAAGGTCCCGGTGCACGCGCACCGGCTGGCGCGGCGAATTTGCACAGCTTTGGTGCGATTTTGCGGCCGCTGGCCGGGGCGGGCGAACGCCCCCGCGCCCTGGTATCCGCCTGTCAGTGACCGTAATGCGCGGAGCAGCGGCGGCTTGTCAGACGCGCACCCGCCTTCCCACGGCCTCGGTCCTCAGAGGGCGCGGCAGACAGCGGCAGATAGAGTATAGTGCGCCGCTGCGGAACCGAACGGTGTAATCAGCAAAACAATGGAAGCAGTAGAAACGGTCCAGCAGGAACGCGTCAGCGCGGTCACCCAGTGGCTGTCGAAACGCATCATCGGCCAGGAGCTGCTCCTCGAGCGCCTCATGACTGCCCTGCTCTGCGGTGGCCATCTGCTTGTCGAAGGCGCCCCGGGCCTCGCCAAAACCCGGGCCATCAAAGAGCTTGCCGGTGCCGTGGACGGTGATTTTCACCGCATCCAGTTCACCCCGGACCTGCTGCCGTCGGACGTGACCGGCACGGAGATCTACCGACCGGAAGACGGTTCCTTCAAATTCCAGCCTGGGCCCGTCTTCCACAATCTGCTGCTTGCCGACGAGGTGAACCGGGCGCCGGCCAAGGTTCAGTCCGCGCTCCTCGAAGCCATGGCCGAACATCAGGTCAGTGTCGGCCGCCAGACCTTCAGGCTCCCGGAGCTGTTCCTGGTCATGGCCACGCAGAACCCCATCGAACAGGAAGGCACCTACCCGCTGCCGGAAGCGCAGCTCGACCGCTTCCTCATGCACGTGCACGTTTCTTATCCGAGCGAGGCAGCGGAAACCGAAATCCTCCACCTGGTGCGCTCAGAAGCCACGGAGCGGACCGAGGCGCAGGCCCCCTACCGGCTCACGGAAGAAGACATTTTCGCCGCCAGGCAATCGATTCTCGGCATGTACATGGCCGAGCCCATCGAGCGCTACATCGTGGCCCTGGTCATGGCTTCGCGGGAAGCCCGCGGCGAGCTGTCCCAGTGGCTCGACTTTGGTGCAAGCCCCCGGGGAACCATTGCCCTCGATCAGTGCGCACGAACCATCGCCTGGCTCGACGGCCGTGACTTCGTGACGCCCGACGACGTTCAGGCCATCGCTCACGACGTGCTCCGCCATCGCCTGATCCGTTCCTTCGATGCGGAAGCCCAGGGTGTGTCGGCCGACGACGTCATCGACATTCTCATCAACCAGGTACCGGTCCCATAGGCGGTAGCTGGGCGGCGAGACTCTCGAGGCGCAGGCAGGGAGACGTTGGCAGGTGGGCCTAGGCAGCACATCGCGGGAAACAGACCGGCAGCCGGACGCCAGGAGCGATGAGCCCATGCTGCGCGGCGCCTACGTCACCCTGGCCGATCTGCTCCGGCTCCGCTACCGACGCCTGCCCGCACCGCCCCACTCCGCCAGGGTCATGGGCAGCCAGGCAGGAAACCGGCTCTCCAAGCTCCGCGGTCGCGGCATCGATTTCTCCGAGGTGCGCGCCTATCAGCCCGGCGACGATGTGCGCACCATCGACTGGCGGGTCACGGCGCGTAAAAACAAACCCCATACCAAGGTCTTCCGGGAGGAACGCGAGCGCCTGACTCTCATCGTCGTTGATCAGACGCAGAGCATGTTCTTCGGCTCGGAGGTTCGCCTGAAGTCCGTTGCCGCCGCTGAGCTGGCGGGTCTCGGAGCCTGGCAGGCGCTGAACCACAACGACCGCGTCGGCGGCATGATCATCGGCAACGACGGCTACCTGGCTCATAAGCCCTATCGCAACATCAAGTCCGTCGCCCGTTTCCTGAAAGATCTGGCAGCCACCAATCAGGCGCTCGCGCGGGGGAATCCACACCCCAGCCGCGATCACTATGCCCAGGCGCTGGCGCAGATCCGACGCCTGGCCCACAGCAACTATCGCATCTATTTCATCAGCGACTTCCAGGTCCAGGGCGATCACTGGCGGGAGGCATTCCGGAGTCTGTCGCGGCACAACGAGGTCGTGGCCATCCGCATCTACGACCCCCTCGAGCAGCAGCTGCCACCGGCGGACAGCTACACGGTCACCGACGGCGACAGTCGGCTGCAGTTTCACACCGGCAATGCACGGTTGCGTGCCAGCTACGAGGCCCGGTACAGCCACGCGGAAGAGCAGCTGAAGAAAGTCTGCCAGCAGACCCTCGTCGACTACCGGTCCATCGCCACGAGCGAGCCCCTCACCCGTCTGCCGGGGTGGACCTGATGCAGCCGGACCTGCTCCAGCAGCTGCGGGACATTCACCTGCCCGCCGAACCGGCTCTCTGGCCGCCGGCCCCGGGCTGGTGGCTCCTGGCCCTGGCCGGGCTCGTGCTCCTGGTGCTGCTGCTTCGACGCATTCAGAGCGCCATCCGCCGGCGCCGTCCCATCCGTCTCGCCGGTCAGTACTACGCGACGCTCTACGGCGCCTACGAACGCGGTGAGATCGACGCGATCCGCTACCTGCACGAAACCAACGAACTGCTGAAACGGCTCTACGTGCACGGCGTGCACGACGACAGTGCCAGGCCCCTCGCCGACGACGCCTGGCTGGCCTATCTCGATCAGCAGTCGGGCACCACGGCCTTCAGCGAAGGCATTGGTCATCAGCTCGGCAATCAGCGTTTTCGGCAGAGCCCGGAGGCGGACCCGGCAAGCCTGCATCCGCATGTGCTGAGGCTGTTCAAGGCGGCACGACGATGATCGAGTGGATCTGGCCCTGGATGTTTCTGCTGGCCCCAGTGCCCGTGCTGCTGCGGCTGTTCATTCGTCCCGTGGAACGGCAGCAGGCGGCGCTCACGGTGCCGGACGTCGCCAGCTTTCGCGTGGATGCCGCCGGTCGCAGCGGTCAGGCGGAAAAGCGGATTCCCTGGCGCGCGGTCCTGCTCTGGCTCATCTGGCTGGCGCTGGTTACCGCTATGGCGCGTCCGCAATGGACCGGCGAACCGGTCACCCTGCCCACGTCGGGCCGGGATCTCATGCTGGCCGTCGACATCTCCGGCAGCATGGGCACGGAAGACCTGCAGCTCGGCGGGCAGCTCGTGAACCGGTTGACGGTGGTGAAGAACGTCGTCAGCCAGTTCGTGGACGCCCGGGAAGGCGATCGGGTCGGCCTGATTCTCTTCGGGACCAACGCCTACCTGCAGGCGCCGCTCACCTTCGACCTGGAGACTGTGAACCGGCTGCTCATCGAAGCCCCCGTGGGCATTGCCGGTGGCAAGACGGCCATTGGCGACGCCATCGGCCTCGCCGTCAAACGTCTGCGGCAGCGGCCAGCGGGCGAACGGGTACTGATCCTGCTCACCGACGGCGCCAACAACGTCGGTGAAGTTGCCCCGGTGAAAGCCGCCGAGCTCGCAGCGCAGGATGGGATCCGCATCTACACCATCGGCGTCGGGGCCGACGAGATGCGCTTGCCGAGTCTGCTCGGGGTGTTCGGATCCAGGGTCGTGAATCCGTCCGCCGAACTCGACGAAGACACGCTCACGAGCATTGCCGACACCACCGGCGGCCGCTACTTCCGGGCGCAGAACACGGCCAAGCTGGTGGAGATCTACGACATCATCGACGCCATGGAGCCCATCGAACAGGAGGCGGAAACCTACCGCCCGATTGCCGTGCTCTATTTCTGGCCCATGGGGCTCGCGTGGGCGCTGTTTCTCGTTCTCATCATCTGCGACTGGCGAGGCTGGGGCGGTGATTGACGCCCTGCTGAACGGCGGCGTCGACGGGCTGGTGTTCATCCGCCCCTGGTGGCTGCTCGGGGTCATCCCCGTGGTGATGCTCGCCGTGCTCTGGGCCCGACGTCGCATGTCGGCCTCGCACTGGGAAAGCACCATCGACCCGGCACTTCTCGAGGTGCTCCTGGAGCCGGGCAGCCGCGGCGGTTTCCGCAAGGCGGCCTGGGCCCTGGCCATCGCACTGGCCCTGGGCACCATCGGACTGGCCGGTCCCGCGTGGCAGAAACTGCCGCAGCCCGTCGAAGAGAAGCGCGACGCGCTGGTCATCGTCTTCGATCTCTCTCTGTCCATGTTCGCCCAGGATGTGCGGCCCTCCCGGCTCGTTCGAGCGCGGCAGAAGATCACCGATGTGCTGCGCCTGCGCCGGGAAGGTTATACGGCGCTCGTGGCTTACGCCGGTGACGCCCATGCCGTGGCACCCCTTACGGACGACGTGCGAACGATCGAGAATCTGCTGTCCTCCTTAAGTCCCGAGATGATGCCGGTGCTCGGCAGCAATCTGGAAAGCGCCCTCGACATTACCCGCGAACTCTTCGAGAACGCCCGGGTCCCTCAGGGCCGGATTCTCCTGGTGACCGACGGCATTGACGATACGGGAGATGCGCGCGCCTTCTGCGAACGGAACTTCCCCTTGTCCATCCTCGGCGTGGGCACGGCCAGAGGCGGCACGATACCGCTGGACTTCGTGAATCAGCCGGGCCAGGTGCTGCGCACGCAGAGCGGCGATCCAATCACCGCGCGTCTCGACGAAGCGCGGCTCGGCAACGTCGCCGAAGGCTGCTACGGCCGCTTTCGTACCCTTGCCCTCGGCGATGAAGACATCACTTATCTGCTCGCTACCGCATTGCCGAGCGAAGACGAAACCGAAGAGGTTGAACGGGACTTCGATACCTGGGCGGACATGGGTTGGCTGGCCGGTCTCGTCCTGCTGCCGCTGCTGCTGCTGGGTTTTCGCCGGGGCGTTTTTGCTGCAGCCGTACTGAGCCTCGTTCCCCTGCCGGCGGAAGCGAGTTTCTGGGACGACCTCTGGCAGCGTCCCGATCAGCAGGCCTACCGTGCGCTCAAAGAAGGCGCCCCAGGCCTCGCCTCCCTGCTCTTCGAGGACGACGACTGGCGCGCCGTCGCCCAGTACCGAGCCGGCGACTATGCCGGTGCGGCCAACGGCTTCGCCGCAGGCAACGACGCCACCGCCAACTACAACCTCGGCAACGCCCTAGCCCGAAACGGCAGCTTCGAGGAAGCGATCGCCGCCTACGACCAGACCCTGGCACTGGTCCCGGACCATGAAGACGCCCTGTTCAATCGAGAGCTCGTCGAACGTCTCCTCGAAGAGCAGCGCTCTCAGGAGCAGGATTCGGAAAGCGAAGGAGAACAGGGGACGAATCCGCAGGATCAGAATCAGTCCCAGCAGCCGGACGATGCACAGCAGCAACAGCAGGGGCAGGACGGCGAACAACCGGAACAGCCGCCGGATCAGGATCCGAACGAGCAGCAGCAGGCGGAAGCCGACGCCTCGGATGAGAATGCTCAGGTCGAAGAAGGCGACAGTCCCCGGGACGAACGACAGGATGCCATGGAGCAGTGGCTGCGCCGTGTGCCGGACGATCCCGGCGGCCTGCTGCGCCGGAAGTTCCAGTACGAAACGAACCAGCGTCTGCGTCGCGGTGACTACTCAAGCCGGGAAACGGAGAAGATCTGGTGAATCGGCAGCTAACGCACGAATCCGGTGGTACGACAAGCCTGCTCACGGTGCTGGCGGTTCTGATACTCGTGACTCTGGCCTTACCCGCACACGCCGTCCTGCGCACCTTCGTCGAGCCGCGACTCCTCGATGAGATGGAGACTGTACGGCTGACGATCCGGGCCGAAGGCACCGGACAATCCGCGGCCCCGGACCTCACGGCGCTGGATGCAGACTTCGAAGTGCTCGGCAGTCAGACGTCGAGCCGTATCTCCAGCATCAACGGCCGCACCATCGCCTCCGTGGAGTATCAGATCAGCCTGCGTCCGAAACGGACGGGCGAACTGCTGGTGCCGAGTCTCACGATCGGCAATGAGCAGTCGGAAGCCGTCCGCGTTGTGGTGCGCCCGCTGGATCCGAAGGTGAAGGAAACGATTGCCGCGATGGTTTTCTTCGAGACGGACCTGTCCAGGAATCCCGTCTACGTGCAGGCTGAAACGGTACTCACACGACGCCTTTTCTACTCCCAGGGCGTGCAGATCTACTCGGATCTGCCGGGTGTGCCGGAAATCGCGAACGCGGTCGTCATACCGCTCGGCGAAACTCAATCGCGGTCCGTGCTGCGGGGCGGGCAGCGCTACGGCGTTATCGAGCAGCGTTTCGCCATCTTTCCAGAAGAAAGCGGCACGCTGGAGATACCGGCCATCTCCGTGACCTCCAGCGTGCGCCTGCAGACTGGGGGACGAACGCGACGCTCGGGGATCCGCGTAAGCACAGAAACGGAACAGGTGCAGGTGCTGCCGATTCCCGCCACCTACCCCTCTGATGCCGCCTGGCTGCCTGCCACCGACGTAACGCTCAGCCAGCGCTGGACGCCGGAAGTCAGCACCGTTGACGTCGGTGAGCCGCTCGCTTTCGAGATCACCGTCGAGGCCACGGGCAATCGCGGCAGCGCAATTCCACCGACTCCGCTGCCGCTGCCTGCGGATCAGTTCAAGATTTATCCGGAAGCGCCGGTCATGGCGGAAACCGCCGACAAAGGCACCGTGACCGGCCAGCGTCGTGAACAGTACGCGTTGATTCCCACGGCGCCAGGGACCGTTTCCGTACCGGAGTTGACCGTCACCTGGTGGGACACGAACAGCGATCGCCTGCGGGTCACGGGCGCCGCGGTACCAGCGCTGACCATCATCGGCACGGCAACAGTGGAAGCACTGGCACCAGAACCCGAGGCGCCGGAAACAATCGACGCACCGCCCGGCACAGCCCCTGACAGTCGCACCATCGCCTGGATCCCGATCATGGCAACGCTCATTCTCGCGCTGCTGCTGGCCGGCGTGGCAGCCGCCACCTACCAGCGCTACGGCCATCGTCTGACGCCGATCCTCACCCGGCTGCCGCTCCCCGGCGGCCGAGGCAGCCTGACTACGCGGCGGGAGACCCGCAGTGCCCGTCAGCGCCTGAAAGCGGCGCAGGCGGAGGGTGATGCGGGCGCATTTCGCCAGGCGTTCGTCAGCTATCTGGGCACCGCTCTGAACCGTCCGCCCGCCGAGGTCCTGCGCGACTTCCGCCAGGCCGCTGAGGCCGACAGGCTGCTCCGGAAACTGGACCTGGCCGCCTACGCCGCCGACACGCAGAGCGCAGGAGCTGACGCCGATTCGGCAACGCTCGCAGACGCGAAGGCAGCACTCATGGCCCTTGGCGACGCTTTCCTCAAGCACGAGCGGAACCCCGAAGAAAGCGTCGACCTCCCTCCGCTGTTCAGTTGATCTCCTGTCAGGCCTTCTGCGATGGCCGCGTTGACCCTCTCTCCCGAATAAGCCCCTAGGGGGCCAGCCCCACCCGATTCCGGGCAGAACGAAAGGCCACTCCCAGCCAGTCGCGGATGGTTGAACGCAGTCGCTTTGGAACTGCCGCCGGTCCTGGGGGTATTGGCGCTATACGTTCATCAGCCGACGGATTCTCTTTCCACCAGAGAAACAGCCGCGCGAACGCAACCCGGACAACGAACCAGGGGCGATAGCTGTAGGAGACCGGCTCGAGCAACAGGTTGATCAGGCCGTTTTCCCTCGCCACCCAGGGATCCGCTGCGCCGGCCGCGGTGATCTGATCGTTGTACCAGTTGAAAAGGCGAGTGCCTAAGCTTCGCGGACCTACAACGGTTTCGAACTTCAGATCGTTGTTGCAGGCAAGCTGGTAGGCATTCTTCTGAAAATCTGCCTGCGCTTTGAAGAACAGCGCTGGTAAGTCGTGTGGAGAGTTCGTCTGCTGCAGGCAGCGTTTCAGGATGCCGGCATCGCCGGCCGCAACGGACATGCCCTGCCCCATGTTCGGATTGAAGACACAGGTGGCGGCAGCCATGGCAATGAAGCCCGAGGGTGAATCCTGCCAGCGCTCGTAGTACCTCCACTTGTTCTTCGGCAGGCGGTAGGTCGTGACTTCATCGATCGCTTCGAAATAGGGCAGCATGTCGTAGATCAACGGCGATCTCATGCGACTCAGGAATTCGCTGACGCCGACCGCATCTTTCGGTATCTCCAGACCATCGCCCGCAACCAGGGTGAGCAGCCAGAGGTCGCCCTCCTGACGGATCAGGTGCGCGGCTACGTTGTCTCTCGGGGGAACGCGTTGAATGAAGGCGCCGTGGGTCCACCACCAGTCTTTGGGGAATCGGGCGCTCGGCTTCAACCGGTACAGCTGACCGCCGTAGGTCAGCAGCGGATCAAGCTCGTGTTCGTCCGGCGGTTGGATGCCGGCGCCTTGCAGCCACTGCGACGCTTTCGAGCTGAAACCGGACGCATCGACGACCAGTTCCGCAGGCAGCTCGAACTGCGCTGAAGCTCCCCGCCGTTTGTAGGTCACGCCGGTTACTGCTTTGCGCGAGCCACCGTCTGCAAACAGCAGACTGTTGACGATGGCTTCCTCGATGAGTTCGATTCGCGGTTCCTTGAGAAACAGATCCCGGATCGTCGACTCCAGCATCGCCCGCGTGCAGAACAGGGAGCGCTGCACGGGCACCGGTAGATTTCGCTCCCACCCTCTCGGGGTCATGAGCGCACAGTTAAAGCCGAAGGCCACCTTCGGCATCTTTCGTTCGTCCAGCAGTTTGTGAAAACCCGGGTAGATGTCTTCGATCTCGCGCCGGCCACGCTCGAGCAGCGTGTGGAACATCTTGCTCTGCGGCACACCGCGACGCCCGCCGACGCCATCGGGATAGGAATCCCGCTCCAGCAACACCACCCGGTCATAGTGGTCTACCAGCACCTTCGCCGCACACATCCCCGCAATGCCACCGCCAATGACAACGGCCGTTTTCGTCATGGTCAGCCCCTCACTCACGAGCCAGGACGATCTTCCCGACCTGGCTGTTACTCATCATGTAGGCGTGTGCATCGTGGAGCGCCTCGAAGGCGAAGGTTTTGTCGACCACCGGTGCCAGCGAACCGTCGGCAAAACCGTCCATACAGTCTTCGACGAAAACCTCAAAGCAGCGCCAGGCCTCCTGCGGCGTTCGCGTTCTGAACGTGACCCCGATGATGGCCGCCCGCTTGTTGGCCACTTCGTCGAGATCGATCTCCCCGGTCGTGCCCCCGTTTCTGCCCACAGACACGATTCGTCCTTTGATAGCGAGCATCTTCAGGTTATCTGGAAACATCGGACCGCCAACGCTGTCGATGATGACGTCCACACCCTGCCCTTCGGTCTCCCTGTCGATGATGTTGGTGAACCCGGGTTGACTGGTGTCAACGACCCGGTCGGCACCGAGACTTTGTAATGCGGCAATCTTGCTTGCCTCCCGCGTCGTGGCGTAAACGCGCTTCGCACCGAAGTAGCGGGCAAGCTGCATGGCTGCGGTACCGATGCCGGAAGAGGCGGCCGTGACCAGCACGGTGTCGCCGCTCTGCAGCTGTGCATTGGTCACCAGTGCGTCATGGGCCGTGATGAACACGTTCGGGATCGCCGCGGCCTGCGCATAGCTCAGAGCATCGGGTATGCGCATCAGGGTCATGGCGCCCGCTAGCGCATAGTCGGCATAACACCCCATGCCCCGCCCCATGACCCGCTCGCCAACGTGCCACCCGGTAGCGTCCTCGCCCACCTCGACAATCTCGCCGGCAAACTCGATGCCGGAAGGTACCGCTTTGAAGCGGGGATCGTCGGAGCGGAAGCCCCCTACCATGAGAATTTCACCACGGTTGATTCCGGCGGCCCGCACGCGCACGAGCACCTGTCCACCTGACGCCCTGGGTTTTTTCACCTCGCGATACTCGTAAACGCCGCCGTCGCGAGTCGGTACCAGATAAACGGCTTTCATCTGCTCATTTCCCATGCTCTGGCCTCGCGCGCTTACCCGTCTTCCGGCCAGACCACGTTCAGCACACGCAAGGCTGCCATCGCGTTCGGCCAGCCGGCGTAGTGCGCGCCATGAGCGATGACGCCTACCAGCTTCGAACGCTCAACCCCGACGTTTTTTGCACCGGTAAAGTGAATCTGCATTTCCTCCGGCCGATTCAGTGCAAACAGCATGGTGCAGGTCGCCAGCGAGCGCTCCTGGAGCGTCAGATCATCCTGTTGCCAGACATCCCCAAACAGGTGCTCAACCGTGTAGCGTGCCAGAGGCTCCGGTTGTTTGATGCCGCCGCTGCTCGGTGGACCGAACAATCGGCCAATCATTTCGAGTCCCTTTTTCCCCTGTTCATCGCTCATGGCTGATCTCTCCAATTCAAAACGATAATGATATTATCGTTATCTATCGAGTGCCGCAATGGGTATAGTCATGCGATGAGTCACTCACTCGCTCCGCAGCAGGACCGATCTTTCAGAACCCGGCAGACGCTCCTGGATGCTCTGGATCGCCTCCTCCAGTCTCACTCGTTCGAGGAAGTCACGGTCGCGCAGATTGCTGCGGAAGCGGGCTTGACGACTGGTGCAATCTATCGCCGCTTCAAAGACAAGCGGGCCCTGCTGGAAGCGTCTTTCGAGCGCTTTGCGGCGCAGTCCAGGGAACTCCAGCTCGAGCGGGAAGCGGCGATGGCGAACATCGACGACGTCGGCAAAGTGGCCTACATGATCCGCTCGACGCTGACCTTCACCATTCCCTACATCCCCCTGATGCGGGCGGCATCCGCGCTCAACGACCAGGCGTCCTTCGATCTCATGCTCAGCGCCAGAAACACCTCCGCTGACTGGCTGGCATCGAACCTGAATAGCAGCCTGCTGGCCCAGGGCGAGCTGCGCGCCCGGACGCGTTTTGTCCTGAGAACGGTGTCCGCGGTGATCAGAGACACGCTCTTTGCCGGGCCCGGCAAAGGGAGACAGGCGAAAGACCTCGAAGACATGGTCGTCCAGCTCACGACGATGGCAACGGCCTACCTGGCGCTGGCCGATTAGCACGGCGCACTGGCGGATACCAATGGCGCTTTCGCGCCAGCAGCAAATCAGTCGAGGCTCTTGCTCACGATTTCATAAACGTCCGTGGAAAGTCCGTCTGCAGCGGCGATCGCCTTCAGGGTCTGCTGCATCAGGTGGCGTCGTTCACCGCTGTAGCGGCGGAAGCGGGCCAGGGGCTTGGTCAACGCCGCAGCCATTTGCGGGTTGATCGCATTCAGCTCGACGATCCGCTCGCCGATGTAGCGATAACCTGACCCGTCGGCAGTGTGAAAATTACGCTGATTGGCGCCGGCGAAGGCTGTGAGCACCGATCTGACCTTGTTCGGATTGGTGATTTCGAAGGCCGGATGGGCCGCGAGCGCCTCGAGGGCGGCCACGTCTGTGGCAACACCCGTTGCCTGCACGAGCAGCCACTGATTCACGACCAGGGCTTCCCCCTGCCAGCGATCGTAAAACCCGGCGAGGAGCCGTTCGGTGACCGCCTCCCCGGGGAGGGCATTCACGGCTGCCGCGAGCACTGCTCTGCGATCCGTGAGGTTGTCCGCTCGCGCATAGCGTTCCTCGAGCATCGCACCGAGCTCATCGGCAGGCAGCGTGCGGGCGAGATAGGCGAGCGCCAGGTTTTTCAGGGCCCGCCGCGACATACTCAGCGCATCCGGTTCATAGGGGCCGTGGTCGTCCATGGCCTGCAGGAGCGCCTGCCACTGCCCGACAAGCTCGCGGGCCAGATGATCGAGGAGCAGATCCCGGGCTGCGCAGAGACCGTCCACATCAATCTCAGCGACCTGCTCGAACAGATAGCTCTCACTCGGTACCGTGAGCTTCGTGGCGAGGAGAAAGTTGGCTTCGGCCTGAGCATCGCCCGACGCGGTGGGTCGGGTTTCCAGCAGCGCCTCAAACACCTCCAGCACCGTCGCCGACACCGCCGCCCCACCCTGCAGGCGCCCAATCTCGGTCACGAGCAGCGTCTGCAGTGCATCCCAGCTCGCGAACCCATCCGGATCCCGCTTTGCCAGCAGCGCCAGACTCTCGTCACTGCGCGCCATATGCGCCTTCACGGGCGCGGAAAAACCGCGAAGCAGAGACACTTCGGGTGCTGCGACAACCGGCCTAAAGGTGAGTTGGCTCTCCTCGGTTTTCAGATGCACGAGCAGCGTTTCACCCCGACGCTCGACTTCGCTGTCACCGGTGATCTCCAGGTCGTCGGTCAGCAGATTTCCACCTTCTCCGTCCAGGAGACCGAGGGCGATCGGCAGGTGAAAGGGCGCCTTCTCCGGTTGCCCTGGGGTTGCCGGGCAGGACTGTTTGAGCGTGAGCACGTAGCGGTCGCCATCGAGGGCCCCGCTGAGCGCAAGCTCCGGTGTGCCGGCCTGATCGTACCAGCGCTGGAACTGACCGAGGTCTATGCCCGACGCGGTCTGCATGGCATCGAGGAAGTCTTCGGTGGTGACTGCCTGGCCATCGTGCCGCTCGAAATAGAGATCAGATCCCTGCCGGAAGTTCTCGGGACCCACGAGGGTTCGCACCATTCCCACCACTTCCGCGCCTTTTTCGTAGACCGTCGGCGTGTAGAAGTTCGAGATCTCGATGTAGGAGGCCGGGCGGATCGGGTGAGCGAGGGGTCCGGCGTCCTCGGCGAACTGAACGGCACGGAGCAGGTTCACATCCTCAATGCGCTTTACCGTTTCTGAGTTCATGTCCCCGGAGAACTGGGCGTCGCGGAAAACGGTGAAGCCTTCCTTGAGACTCAGCTGGAACCAGTCACGACAGGTGACCCGATTACCGGACCAGTTGTGGAAGTACTCGTGGGCCACAACCGCCTCCACCCGCTGGTAGGCCTGATCCGTCGCCGTGTCCTTTGTCGCCAGCACACAGGAGGTGTTGAAGATGTTGAGCCCCTTGTTTTCCATGGCGCCCATATTGAAGTCGTCGACGGCGACAATCATGTAGATGTCGAGATCGTATTCCCGCCCGTAGACGGCTTCGTCCCAGCGCATGGCCCGCTTCAGTGCATCCATGGCGTAGTCGGTCTGCTCGATGTTGTGCGGCTCCGAATAGATGCGCAGAACCACGTCGCGACCGGATGCAGTTCGAAACGCGTCTTCCTTCATGGCGAGATCGCCGGCCACGAGGGCAAAGAGGTAGCTCGGCTTGGGGAAAGGATCCTCCCAGACCACCCTGCGCCGCCCATCATCGAGCATCTCGTCGGCGATCTTGTTGCCGTTCGCCAGCAGCGTCGGATAGGCCGCGTCCGCGATGATTGTGGTCGTGAATATCGACAGGACATCCGGGCGGTCCTGATAGTAGGTGATCTTGCGGAAGCCTTCGGCTTCACACTGAGTACAGTACATGCCGCTCGACTTATAGAGCCCCTCGAGGGCCGTGTTTTCTTCCGGAACGATGCGCGTAACCACTCTCAGTACCGCTCGTTCCGGCAGCTCGTAGATCGTCAGCCCCTTGTCGTCAACGCTGTACTCGTTGCTCGAAAGCACCCTGCCATCAACGGCAACTTCATCGAGCGCGAGATCCTCACCGTGGAGGGTCAGCGGCGCCGCAGCCCCCTGGCGGTTGAGCACCATGGTGTTCTCAACCCGGGTTTCGCCCGCTCTGATCTCAAAGACCAGGTCCGTCCGCTCGATGCCGTAATGGGGCGGCACATAGTCGGACAGATGAATGGTGCTCGGGGTATCGAGGGCGTTCATGAAAACTCCTGGTTCCTGAGAAATGGGTGGTACTGCTGCATGAGACCTCAGCCCGGCAGAAAAGTCCTCAAGGCTTCCCTAGAACAGCCCGAGCTGCGCGGCACCGGGCGTCGGCAGCGCCTCGCCGAGGCTGAACTCTACGCGGTAACCGGCATGCTGACGAACGTTCAGGGCCCCGCTGTCCAGCACCAGATACTGGCCTTTCATGCCGAGCAGATTGCCGCTCACCGGACCCTCGTCGAGGCCGACTTTCCCGGGAGCGGCGCCATCGTGGCCCGGCGGATAGATGAGCGGGTAGCGTAAGGTCGTCACGGGCGCCTCCGAAGTCCAGCCAACCCCTTCAGGTAACTCGAGACGTTGGGCTTCGAGCCAGCGGCGCGTCTCCGCCAGGTCGAGCGTCGGCACATCGCTGCGGAGCATTTTCCGCCAATCGGTCCGGTCCGGCAGCAACCGGGCGATGGCAGCTTCGGCAAGGCCCGCAGCGCGCCTGCTGTCCGCCTCGAGGATCACCAGGCCCTGGATGGCACCCTGGTCCAGCCAGCGCCCTTCTGCGCGGCCGGCTCGGGTAATGCCCACCTTCACGCCGCTCGAGTTGGCGAGATAGACCAGGTGCGGCTGCATGCAGAAGGCGTCACCCCAGCTGGGCTCGCGACAGGTGCCGAGGTGATAGTGACAGCGATCGGGACTCACCACGCAGAGATCACAACGCGCCAGGGTCGTGAAACAGTCATAACAGTAGCCACCGCCGAAACTGCGGCGCCCCTCGGCCCCACAATGGCGGCAGACCACGGTCCCCGTCGCCCGGATTTCGAGGCCGGCGCCGATGTGCTCGTTCAACGAAACCGCCGGACCTTCCGCAAAGACCAGACGGTACTGGGCGGGCGCCTCGCCGTCGACGTCGTAGTCGATGGCGAGCCCCGAAATCACGCCTTCCCGCTTCAAGAGACGCGAGCTCCATCGGCCTTGAGCGCTGGCAGGAGCGCGAGCAAGGCACCCGTGACGAGCCCGCCCCAGTGCGCGGCGTTCGCCACTGGAAGGAAAGCCTCGGTGATGCCGGTGCTGAAAATCACGAGAAAGATCAGCAGGCTGCCGACGAAGCCCATGTGCACGTGCCAGACCGGATCTTCCGGCTCGCGCCGCCGACTGACGACCACATAGCCGAGCAACCCGTAGGCAACCCCGGACAGGCCACCGAAACCGGCCGGCTCGGCCGCGAGGTATTGCGCGAGATACTGAGCGAAGTTGCTGGCCACCGCCGTCGCCAGGACGATACCGAGGAACCCGGGGCTGCCTCGACGGAATTCGATACGCCGGCCGAATTCGACGGTAACGGCAATGTTGAACAGCAGATGCACGGCGGAGAAGTGCAGCAGAATGGGCGTCACCCAGCGCCAGAGCTCGAAGGTTCCCAGGACCTCCAGGGGACCCAGGGTTGGATGGTAGGGATCGACGAAGAACAGGCTGGCCACGAAGGCATCGGCCCGCAACAGTCCGGTGGAAAACGGCGCTATCGCGAGCGCCAGGAGACAGAGCATTGTGAGCGCCGGATAGCGGGCGACGGCAGCCAGGGCACGCGCACCCCCGCCGCCCATTCGGGGTGCGGCATCGGCCGCCTGCACGGGCAACTCTCCCCGGCGCCAGGCGTTGTAAGCGGCGCGCACCGCCTGAGCGGCTTCCGGCGAGCCCGCTTCCACCACCTGCCGGCCCCGCTCTTCGAAAATCCGATGCGGCACCCGGTGCCGGCGCAGGTAACCGGCAAAGGCCGAGAGGTCTTCCTCCAGGGCGGTTTCGATCACTCGCATGAAATGAGCCGAGCAGCGATAATGGGGAGTCCAGTGTAACCGTGATGCCCGGAGCGCTCGATGGCCGGAGCCTCAGCCGCAGCCGGGAAGGAGTACGACATGCACGCAGTTGATGAGCAGGTGATCACCCAGGTCAAAGCGTGGCTCGATTCGGGCCGCCACTGCTGGCTCGCCACCGTGATCGGCACCTGGGGCTCGTCACCCCGGCCCGTTGGATCCCTCCTCGCCTGTGACGCCGATGGTCACCTGGTGGGCTCCCTTTCCGGCGGCTGCGTCGAAGACGACCTGCTGGAGAAACTGACCCGCGGCGAGCTGGCCCGAGACTCAGCGCAGTTTTTCACCTATGGCGTCAGCGATGAAGAGTCCGAGAAGTTCGGTCTCCCCTGCGGCGGCACACTGCGCATCGTCATTGAGCCGCTGCCAGCGGACGACGAGATCCGGGGCCATATCGATCACCTGGTCACCGCCCTCCAGGAGCGACGCCACGTAAAGCGGACCGTGGACCTCAAGAAGCAGGTCAAAGTCTGCGTCGACGCGGACGGTTACAGTCCCCTCGACTGGGACGAAACCACCCAGCGTCTGACCCACACCTACGGCCCGCAGCAGCAGCTGTTCATCATCGGCGCCGGCATGGTCTCGCAGTACCTCGCGAGCATGGCCAAGTATCTCGACTACGCGATCACCGTTTGCGACCCACGCCAGCAGATGCTCGACGACTTTCCGGTCGAGGGGATCAACCGGGTCTGCGACATGCCGGACGATGCCGTTCGCGAACTGGCGAGCGATTCGAGCTCGGCCATCGTCGCGCTGACCCACGATCCACGGATCGACGACATGGGGCTCATGGAAGCCCTGCAGACCGATGCCTTTTACGTCGGCGCGCTGGGCTCCAGCCGCACTTCCGCGAAGCGTCGGGAACGCCTGAAGGAGCTCGACCTCACGGAGGAAGAACTCGATCGTCTGCACGCGCCGGTCGGTCTCCCGATCGGCTCGAAGACACCGCCGGAGATTGCCGTGGCCATTCTCGCCGAGATCACTGCCGTGAAGGCAAAGGCGAAAGTCAGCGCTGAAACCCGTCTAGATGCTCTGAGTGCCGGCTGATATCGCGAGGCCCCTCGGCGCCCTGATCCTGGCCGCCGGCTTCGGGCGCCGGTTCGGGGCCGATAAACGCCGTTATCGACTCCCGGATGGTCGCGTGCTGCTGCTGGCAACGGTGGCCCGCTATCTCGACGTCTTCCAGAATGTTCAGGTAGTTGTTCGCCGCGAGGATGACGAGCTGGAACGGCTCCTGGAAGCGGAACATCCGTCTGTGGCAACGGTGGTAGCCGCTGATGCGGCCCTTGGTATGGGGCACTCCCTTGCCGCCGGCATCACCGCCGTGGCGGAGCGCTGGGACAGTGTCTGCATCGCGCTCGGAGACATGCCGTTCATCGAGGCGACCACGCTACAGCTGCTCCTCACCCGCTTCGAGGAGGCGGCAGCGCAAACGACGCATACGATCCTGCAGCCACTGTTCGAAGGTCAGGGCGGTCATCCGGTGTTCTTCACGGCGCACTACTTTTCGGAGCTCATGAACCTCGAAGGAGATGCCGGTGCGCGCGCCGTCATCGCAGCGAACGCCGGCGAGCTGGTGCAGGTGAAAGTCGCCGACGAAGGCGTTCTGAAAGACGTCGACCGGCCCCTCTGAATCAGCGCGGCCCAGGCCCCGCTGCCTGTCCCGGGGAACCGGAAGGTGCGCGGCAGCGCCGTTCTTCCGGTCATCAGGCGGCCGTCAGGCCAGGGCTTCGTCCACCGCCACTTCAGCGTGGATGCGCGTGGTGTCGTAGAGAGGCACATCAGTATGGGTCTGGTCGACGAGCATGACGATCTCCGTACAACCCTCAATGACGGCCTCGGCCCCCGCAGCCCGAAGTCCCTCGATGATGCGCAGAAACTCCTGCCGGCTGTCGCCACGGACCTCCCCGAGACAGAGTTCCTCGTAGATCACCCGATGGACGATTTCGCGATCTGCCTCAGGAGGGATACAGACCTCCAGGCCGTGGGTCTCGAGCCGTTCCCGATAGAAAGCTTCTTCCATGGTGAAGCGCGTTCCAAGGAGACCCACAGTCTCCACTCCGTCCGCAAGGAGCCGGCGAGCCGTGGCGTCGGCGAGGTGCAGAAGAGGAATATCGATCGCAGCAGCGACGGTACCTGCCACCTTGTGCATGGTGTTCGTGCAGATCAGCAGCAGTTCCGCACCGGCGGCCTGAACCTCGCGGGCACGGGCGGCCAGCAATGCGCCGGCCTCCTCCCAGGCGCCTCTATGCTGGAGGGCTTCCACTTCCTGGAAGTCGACGCTGACCAGCGCCAGGGGCGCCGAATGCAGGCCGCCGAGGCGCGCCCGGGTTTCCTCGTTGAGAATGCGGTAGTAGAGCGCCGTAGACTCCCAGCTCATGCCGCCGAGCAGGCCAATGATCTTCAGGTGCCGGCTCCATTATCCCGGCGCCCTGCGCCACCAAGGCGCGAGGCCCAGTCGAGCTTGCTCCGACAGCTGTCATAGAAGCTGTGGTCGAGGGGATAGAGCAGCTTCAGGGCGTGCTCGTATTTGGAAATCACCACTTCATCGCCGGGGGCGAGGACAAAATCCACCTGCGAGTCGCAGCTGATCCGCGCTTCGGGATCGTCGCCGGCCACGGCGACCCGGATCCGCGAGCTCCCCCGGACCACGAGCGGCCGGGAAGTCAGCGTGTGGGGAAACATGGGGACCACGACGATGGCATCGAGGCTTGGATGCATGATGGGCCCGCCGGCAGACAGGGAGTAGGCCGTCGAGCCCGTCGGTGAGGCAATGATCAGCCCGTCGGAACGCTGGTCGTAGACGAACTCGTCGTCGATATAGAGAGCGAACTCCATCATGCGCGCGATCCCACCCAGCTGCACGACCACATCGTTCAGTGCAGGGGACGCACCGATGACTTTTCCGTCGCGCAGCACCTCCGCTTCGAGCAGAAAGTGATCTTCTTTACGGAAGCGACCGGCCAGCACGTCCGTGAGGCTCGCCTCAATCTGATCCGGAGAAATGTCGGCCAGAAAACCCAGGCCACCGCGATTGATCCCGACCACCGGCACTCGGGCATGGGCCAGATCACGGCCAACGCCGAGCAGACTGCCGTCGCCGCCGATGACGACGATGAGATCCGCGCGTGAACCGAGCTCGAGGCGCGGCACGACCGTGAACGTCGAACCGCCCTCGCCGTGGTCGGTGCCCAGCAGAGCGGCCGTATCCTCATCGAAAACAATCGCTATGCCGAGGCCGTGCAGGAGCTGCACCACGGCCTCGAGCGAATCACGAATGGTCGCCGTATCGCGACGGCCGATGATGCCGACCGTTGCAAAGGAACTCTTCATCTCGCTACCGTGTCAGAAAGAAATGGTATCGTTACGCAACTGACAAGCACCCTACCCTGCAGCGTCCACTCTCACAATGCCTTCGCCGGCGCGCACCCGCCGGGGCATTCGAGGCAAAGGAGTCATCAATGAGCAGCGTCCTGACCGCGAACATCAGCCAGCGCTACGCGGAGATCTGGAAAGAAGTCTCCGCCGATCACGCCATCGGTGATGCTGACGACCTCTGGCAGATGATGCGCGCTGAAGCGGACAAGAAGGCCGAAGAGGAACCGATCCTCGGCAGCTATTTCCATGCGACGATTCTCAACCACCCGACCTTCGGCTCAGCGCTCAGCTTCCGCCTCGCCTCGAAGTTGGACAACCCCATGCTGCCGACCATGCTGATCCGCGACGTGATCAAAGAGGCCATGACGGACGATCCGGACATTCTACGGGCGGCGGAAATCGACATGCTGGCCATTTTCGCCAGAGATCCAGCCTGCGAGGATCTGACCACACCCTTTCTCTTCTACAAAGGATTCCATGCCCTGCAGGCTCACCGCATCGCCAACTGGCTCTGGCAGAACGATCGCCGCACCCTTGCCCAGTTCTTTCAGAGCCAGATCAGCGTCACCCTGGGCGTCGATTTTCACCCGGCCGCGCGCATCGGCAGCGGCATCATGCTCGACCACGCAACCGGCATCGTGGTGGGAGAAACCGCCGTCATCGAGGACGACGTATCCATACTCCACTCCGTAACGCTCGGCGGCACGGGCAAGACGAGCGGCGATCGGCACCCGAAAATCCGCCGGGGCGTTCTGCTCGCCGCGGGCTGCAAGGTCATCGGCAACATCGAGGTGGGTGAAGGCGCAAAGGTCGGTGCCGGGAGCGTTGTGCTGGACAATGTGCCGCCCCACGTCACGGTCGCCGGGGTACCGGCGAAGCTCGTTGGTCGCACCGCCGAGGCGGTGCCGTCTCATGATATGAACCAGAACTGGGAAGTCTGATGGCGGAACCACGTTGCCCGGCTTGTGATGTCAGCGGCATGGAACACATCGTTTCGAAAGAAAGCCGGGAGCGGTCGAAGACGAAGCAGCCGTGGTTTCTGGTCGTGCACTGCGACCAGTGCGGTCACGTCTATGGCGTGCTCGCGAAACACACCTTCAGTCAACCGGTAACGCCAAAGCTCACGCTGCCTCAGCTCTGATCGATCAGCGCTTCGCCGCACACAGGCGCTGGCAACCTCAGGCTGATTCGGCCAGCCGGCTCTTCGCCCGTTCGATCACCTGGCCGATGACCTCCGGTTCCTGCGCACCGGGCAAGGCGAAGGCACCAGCAAAGAGGAAACACGGCACACCTGTGATGCCCACGTTGCTGGCTCGGGTGAGCTCCGCCTGTACGGCGTCCGTGCCGGATGTCGACGCCAGGTATTCGGCCGTCTCCCCGCGCGGCATCCCCACGGCGAGTGCGGCATCGAGCAGCACCGCATCGTCGCCGATATCGAGTCCCTGCTCGAAATAGGCAACGAACAGCGCATCGGCCAGTTCGTGCTGCACACCGGCGGCGCGCGCCTGGTGGAGCAACCGGTGGCCTTTGAAGGTATTCGGCATGCGCGCCGCGCTGCGCATCTCGATCCCAACGCGAGCAGCCTCCGTACGGATCTGCTCACGGCCCTTGGACACGTCGGCACTGCCGTAGCGCAAACGCATGAACTCATCCCGGTCCATGCCTTCCGCCGGAACGCCCGGATAGAGCTGATAGGCGCGCCAGATGATGTTGAGACCCTGCGCGGTATCGCCGACCGCAAGGGCCTGATCCAGGCGCCGCTTGCCAATGAAGCACCAGGGACAGATGAGGTCCGAGAAGATTTCGAGGTTCATGGGTTCCAATCCTTAAGCGGCCAGCACGCCGTGCAGCTTGTGTATCATCTTCCGACCATGACCGATCCAGTTCAACCAGACTCCGGCCGCCCCATTGCCACAGCCCCCCTCTACGACCTGCGCGGTGTGCTCGTGGGCACGCTGCTCGGCTCTCTGGCGGGCGGCATCGTCCTCGTGTATCTGAACTACGTGGCTCTGGGTAAGGCCAGGCTGGCGCGCAGTATTTCCCTCTGGGGCGGCGTGCTGTTTCTGGCGCTCATCGTCATCGGCTCCTTCACGCCGGGGAATCTGACCGTGGCGCTCCTTTCCCTGGGCGCGCAGCTGGCCATCGCCTGGTTTCTGACTGATCGGCTCCAGGGTGAGGCCATCCGCTATCACCAGGCCCAGGGCGGGGCCACCCACAGCCTCGGCCGGGCCGCGGCCGTGGGCTTTCTGACGGGCATGGCCATCTTCTTCCTGTTTCTGCTGGTGGGGATGTTCTTCGGCGCCATCACCGGCACCCTGCCGACTCCGCAGCCGGGTTGAGGCTAGCCCGGTTCGCCGCGCAGCAACGCCTGGAGGCGCCGGCTCTTCTGCTGCTCGTGGCGCAGGGCCGCCTTCAGCTCACGGATTTCGTCCCGACAGGAACGGATCTGGTCGAGGTATCCCTGCTGCTGGTCGGCGAGCTCCGTCCGGTACTTCTCTGATACCTGCACCAGCCGGTCATTGTGCTGGCGGATCAGTTTTTCCAGATCGACCCTCCCCTCCTCGCCGAAGGTCTCGGTGAGCCGGCTTTCCAGCACCTTCGTCGAGGTGCCATTGTGCTCGAGGAGTTCAACGGGGGCATCGAGCACCCGATCCAGAGCGCCGGAAGGTTTGAGGCTGAGCCGGTTGCGCCAGATCGCACGCTGCACGAGGCCAATGGACCCGTCTTCACCTTCACCAATGGGCTCCCAGAGATTGACGGCGTGCCAGGGCACGGGGCATTGGCCGCGGCAAGCGAGCCGAATGACACCGGCGCCGACGTCGGGTCCGACCCCGGCGTTGTCTGCGAGATAGCGGAGCGGGAGATTGAAACTGCCCTCGAGTCTGCCGTCTTCGTCGATCTTGAGAGTAAAAAACACCATGGCTCGGACCGACAACGCCGCACCGACAACCACAAAAACAGCTCGCACGACGCTGGCCGCGTACTGGGCAAGCTCCGCCTCGCCGGCGACGAGCGCCTGAAAGGCGTCACCGGTGAGTTCGTGGTCAACGGCAGCGGTGTCTGCATCAAAGAGCAGTACCGCCTCGACATATCCTTCTTCGTCGGTCACGACTTTCCGTCATCCCTCTCGAAAAGACCTGGGTCCAGCCCGTGAGTCGGGGCCGGGGACGGCATAATTTAAGCAGGATGGTCACTTCACGACCGTGGAAAGGGTCACGAAAGGGTCGTGAAATCAGTGAGATGGGGAGGATTTAAGAAAGAGATTGTAAGGACGCGTCGTTTTGCCGCGTTTCACACCTCGTAGGCATCTACCCAGACGGGATAGGTGTCCGCATCGTGGTGGCAATAGGTTTGGCCGTTGTTGCCTTCGGTGGCACCTCCAGCCAGCTCCGCGGCGTCAGCCATGGCATCAGGCCAGCTCGGTTCCGCGAGTTCTTCCAGTTCCATTTGCTCGGGATTCCTTCCCTGTGGCGATCTCATTCTCGGCTGCCGGAGCCCTGCCGCTCGGGCAGCGTCGCCGTCATCGGTGCAGACCCTAGCGGAGGCTGGTGACGTTGGTGTGACGCATCAGCTCGCCTGGCAACCTGCCTGCGATCAGGCCGTCTGATCTCCGAGATCGAAGCGGCTGGCGATATCGCCATAGTGAAAGGCAGCCCGGCGCGGCTTCTTGCCACCATCAGCCTCAGCACCGCTGCGGCCACCTGCTTCTTCGGCATAGACCATGAGTTCGCCGCTCAAATTGCGCACATCGACGACCCGATAGTCACCGTCGCCGACCGAAAAAGTTCTACCCAGGAGCTCCTGCATGTTCGTCCCGTTCTTTCAAGCGTTTCAGGAGCATACGGAGCCTTGATGACTCGCGGGTTATGGGGTTGTAAAGAATCGGTAGGATTCGCCAAGGGCAGGCGAAGCTCGCCACACCAACTCTCGCGATGCTATATAAATCAACAGGTTACGGATGGCACAGAGCATGCATCGAAGTAGTGGAAGAATACTGGAGAAACCGGCCTCACCCGCCCTCCAAGGCACCGCGGAGTGGGGAATGGCCGCAAGGAGAAAAAATGCTGCGACGTGCCCTGCTTCTGGCCGCCGGTTCAGCGCTGACTGCGCTGGGTCTGATCGGCCTGCTCATACCCATCATCCCCGGCGTGCTGTTTCTGGCCCTCGCGGTCATCTGCTTTTCAGCCGCGTCACCTCGCATGCAGCGGCGTCTCGAGCGGCACCCCAGCTGGCGGGGCTGGCAGGCCCGCTGGCGGGAAAGCGAGGGACTGCCCCTCTTCCGCCGCTGGCAGCTGGCCTTCTGGCTCTGGGCAGACGCCACCCTGAAAACCGTTCGCAACCGATGACGGCCGCGCTCAAGGCTTACTGAACAGCGCCTCGCAACCCGTGCCCGCCAGAAGTTCATCCATGCGGTTGCGGTCCTCGCCTTCGAGACCGACATAGGCCTGCCGAAGCCACTGCAGACACTTCGCCTGGTAAGGAAAGGGCTGCTGCACCCAGCGCGCACCATCGATTTCCGTTTCCACCTGCTCCGCCCCGGTTTCGATGGCCGTCGCGTTGGCGAGGAGCGCCGGCACGTAGGTGCGGCCGATCTCCACGAGCAGATCCCTGAGCGACGCCGGCAGCGCATCGCGCTCGAACCAGTCACCGGCCTCGGGCTCCAGACCTGAAAGATCTTCCATGACGCTCGTCCAGGCGTAGACCTGAGGTGTCCGTGAGAGCGTTTCCGCCATCGGCGTGGGATCGAAGGCGGCGAGCTGTGTGAGTTGGCCGAAGAGCGCGAAGTCGCAGGCGGCGGGACGTCGCCCGAGACAGAAACCCCCTGCCGTGAGGTGCGCACGGAACAGATCGAGAAATCGCCTGTAGCTGGCCTCAATGACCGGCGCCGTCGTGTCGTTGCTGCCCACCACGTAGAGCCGTGAGATCTGTCGCTCCGCAATGAACTGCGACATCGGCTCAATTTCGGCATCGGTGGCCGTGAGATTCCGCCAGCGGGGCAGAATCTGACCGGCACGTTCGATGTCTGCCTCGTAGTACCAGCGGTAGTGGAACATGGCCTTGGTCAGCCATTCGTCCCCATAGTCTTCGAAGAGCGTATTGAGGAACGCGAGCACGGGATCGTCGGGCACTACCGAACGCCCCCCGTACTCGGCCTCCAGGCGAGCGATGATCGGCGTGGAATCGACCACCGCCTCCAGCTCACCGCTGGCATCGGGAAAATAGAAAGTCGGGAGCAGCTGGACCTTCGGCTCAGGAAGGCCGAGCGCCGTAGCCTGATCGCCGATGAGCAGCCGGTAGGGAATCCGCCGGTAGCGCATGAGCGCAAGCATTTTACGGGTGTAGGGTGATCCGGGAGCGCCTTTCAGCGCCAGCGGGACATCGCTCATGACCTGGCCTTCCTCAGTGATCTGCTGCTGCGGTCTCGAGGGTACTCGGCAAGGTCGACCCCATTCAACGCACGATCCTCAGAGCGTTTGCCCCGCTCCGTCAATCGACCGCGAGCAGCAGCTTCACGCCTCGGCGCTTCCTGAACCAAGCACCGCGGGCATTAGCACCGCGCTCGGTACAACTTAAGTAGTACCCATAACTTGTTGATTACTGTGAAACTAGCTGCTACCTTTTCGACTCGTTTTGCCCTGCCGAGCACGCGAAACCGAGCCCGGCTAAGGGGAGGGGAAAGCGAACGTGTCCTGAACAACAACAAGAACAGGACGAGCTGAGCCGCCGCAAGGCGGCTTTTTTATGCCTGCTCATCCTCCGACGGCGCCTGTCCCCTGCCCTCCCGCAAGGCGCAGGGCCGCTGGTGTCAGGGGACGATCCGCTGCTCAATCGAGACGTTTACGGAAGCGAAGCGTGGCAAGAATCAGAAAGAGCACGAAGAACGCCAGCAGCGGCCAGACATCCTTCCAGAGCAGCAGCAGCTCGGCTTCCTTCAGGACAATGCCACGGACGATGCGCAGAAAGTGCGTGAGCGGAAAGAGCTCTGCCAGCCACTGCGCCGGTCTCGGCATTCCCTCGAAGGGAAACATGAAGCCGGAGAGCAGCATTTGCGGGAGAAAGGTCATGAACGTCATCTGAAAAGCCTGAAACTGATTCATCGCAACCGTGGAGATCACCAGCCCCAGCGCCAGCGTAGCGATGACAAACAAACCAACGCCAACGAGAAAGTCGGACAGCGTGCCGGCCATCGGCACATCGAAAAGCCAGATTCCGAGCAGCATGATGATGGTGACCTGCACGTAGCCGATCAGTAGATAAGGCAGGATCTTACCGATCATCAGTTCCAGGCCGCGGATCGGCGTGGTTATCAGCAGCTCCATGTTGCCCCGCTCCCGCTCACGGACGATGGCAACGGCGGTAAAGAGCACCATGGTCAGATTGAGGATCACCCCACACAACCCCGGCACGATGAACACCGGTGAACGCCGCTCCGGGTTGTAGAAAATCTTCATCTCCAGTCCCGGCAGGCTCGGCCCAAGCTCAGCAGCCGGGAGCTGACCGAGGCCCCGGGCGGCGCTCTGTACCACCGGATCGCTGCCGTCGATCAGCAGCTGCGCCAGCGGACGATCACGCCGGGCCAGGCGTTGCTCGAAGTCCGGTGGCACGAAGATGCCGACCGCAATGTCTCCCCGGGCAAGGGCTCGCTCGAGTTCAGTCGCCGACTCGTAGTGGGCGACGATGTCTACGATGCGGGTCGCCTGGGCTTTGGCAATCAACAGCCTCGATGCCGAAGTTTCCGCGCTGTCGACCACGGCTGCGGGCAGGTGTCGCACGTCCGTATTGATCGCATAACCGAAGAGCAGCGTCATGATGAGGGGAATCCCGAGGATCATGGCGCGCGACAGCTCATCGCGCTTGAGATGGCGGAACTCCTTGGCCGCGATGGCGCCGATGCGCTTGACACTAAAGGTCATCAGGGCGTCCACCGGTTGCCATGACGAACACGTCTTCCAGATTGGCGGCAATGGTCCGGACCTCGGCGTCGGCATCCACTCTCTGCGCAAAGTCCTGCACATGGGCCGCCGCGTCCGCGATCTCCGGGGCGACGAGGGCATGCAGTTTGTTGCCGAGCTGTGCCACGTGCCAGACGGTGTTCCGCTCGAGGAGTGCCAGGCGAACGGCCCGGGAGCGAGCGCTCTGCACCTGCACGACGGTGGCGCCGATGCTGTCGATGAGTTCGTCGGGCGCACCATCGGCCACCAGGCGTCCGTGATTGAGAATGGCGAGGCGATGACACCGTTCTGCTTCGTCCATGAAGTGGGTGGAGACGAGGATGGTCGTCCCCTGATCCACCATTTCGAACAGCTCGTCCCAGAAGTCGCGACGGGTTTCCGGGTCAACGGCGCTCGTTGGTTCGTCGAGGATCAGGAGTTCCGGATCGTGCAGCGTCGCCGCCGCGAGAGCCAGCCGCTGCCGCTGCCCGCCGCTCATGGTGCCTGCCGGCTGATCCCGTCGATCAACGAGGTTGAAGCGTTCGAGCTGAGCGGCAACGCGCAACTGACGGCGCTCGCGATCCATCCCATGTATCGAAGCCATGAAGCTCAGGTTCTCCCCCACGGTGAGATCCTCGTACAGGGAGAAACGCTGGGTCATGTAACCGAGTTTGCGCTTCAGCGGCTCCGCCTCCCGGGGGACCTGGTGGCCCAACACCGTGGCGCCCCCTGCCGTTGGCAGCAGCAGACCGCAGAGCAGCCGGATGGCGGTGGTCTTTCCGGAGCCATTCGGACCCAGGAAGCCGTAGATGCTGCCTTTCGGCACCACCAGGGAAAGATCGTCCACAGCGAGCAGGTCACCGAAGGCCCGGCTCAGACCCGCCGCCTGAATCGCAACATCCTGGCTCACGGTGCGAGGTCCGGAAATCTCGCCTCCACGGGAATGCCGTTCGGGAGCTCAACCTCAGGCCCGAGATCGATTTCGGCGAGATAGGCGAGCCGACTTCGATCCTGCTGCGTCAGCGCGAAATACGGCGTAAACGCTGCATCACTCGAAATCCAGCGGATGCGGCCTTCATAAGGGTCTGCATGACCGTCAATGGTCAGCAGTGCCCGATCCCCGCTCATCAGCCGCGTGCGCAGCGGCTGCGGAATGTGTACCCGCGCGAAGAGCTTTTCATCAGACAGGAGCGACAGCACCCGCTGGCCCTTCACGGGCCGTTCGCCGCGACGAAAGGGCAGGCTTTCGACAACGCCGGAAACCGGTGCCCGCACGATCGTCCGCTTCATGTCGAATTCGAGATCGGCCACCCGTGCGGCGGCCGCCGAGTAGGCAGCCCGAGCCTGGTCTACCTGTTCCGAGCGGGTGCCTTCGAGCAGTTCATCGAGGCGGGCCCGGGCTTCGTTCACCTGCGCCCGGGCGCTGTCCACCTCTCCCTGAAGAATGTTCACCCGGGACTCGGAGCCGTAGTTCCTGGCCAGCAATGCCTGCTGTCTTTCGAGCTCGTGTTCGGCCGTGGCCAGGGCAGCACGCGAGCGTTCGAACTGCGCCCGGCCCTGTTCGATCTCCTGCGCCCGGGGCCCCGCCTCGGCTTCCTTGAGCAGTGCCGCCGCCTGCACCCGCTCCGCCTCGGCACGTTCCAGGGCCAGTTCGAGCTTGCCTGGATCCTGTTCGAGAAGCGCCATCCCTTCCTGCACGCGATCGCCCTCGGTAACGTGCAGCGCTATGACCGGCTCTCCGGAGTCGGCAACCAGATCGATTCGATAGCGCTCGATGGTGCCCACGGCATAGTCGAGATCGTCGCGATCACAGCCCGCGAGCAGCACCGTCACGCAGAGCAAGGCACCCGCGCCGGTGCCGGAGCAAAACCGGGCCAGGGACAAAACGGATGCTTTCATGATGCCGCTCCCTGACTGAACAGCCTGAGTACGTGGGCGCCATAGGCTTCGCCGAAGTCGCCGTCGAGCTCATAGCCCAGAAGGTCGCCGAGCACTGGATGGGCGATAAAGGGAAAGAGGCACATGCCCAGCACCGAGAGAATGGCGAACCGTGGATCCAGATCGCGACGCAAGGTACCGGCGCTGATCTCGTTGGCCACCTGCTCCGGCACGAGCGCCGCGGCGTGCACGGCAAACTCTTCGACAAACACCTGGCGGAGTGGTGTTTCCCGGGAAATGACCTCCCGAATCATCACCTGGGGGATCCAGGGTGCTTCGGCGATCGTTGCGAGGTAGCGCTCGATCAGCAATGGCACAAAACGTCCGGTTTCGTGCTCGGCGACGACGCCTCGAACCACCGCGAGCAATGTCCCGAGGCCCTCTCGAACCACGGCCTCGAGCAGGCCGGCCTTGTCCTTGAAGTAATAGGCGACCATGGCCGGGGTAACGCCTGCGCCTAAGGCAACGGCGCGAACGCTGGTGCCATCGAAACCCTGCCGCGCAAAGAGCGCCGCCGCCGTCTGCACCAGCATGGCACGGGCATCGGGGTTCGCTTCGGCCGCCTGCGGCCGCCCGGGCGACCGGTCGACGCTGTCATTCGATTCGGACTCTTCCATGGTTCGTGCTCCCCAGCGCCAGGTGCGCTTAAGTACCTCTCTCGTAAATTAATTAAACGTCTGATTAATTACAAGCTCGAGTCCATGGATTGGGCCGGGGCCCCGACTGAGCTAAAGTCGCCGCCTCTCGAAAAAAGGGAATCACCTCGGATCATGCACAGCGCATTGAACGAGCAGCCGCGAGTCGCTCTCGCCCATACGCCAACCCCATTGGAGCCCCTCGACCGGCTTTCGGAAGCACTGGGCGGGCCGAGGCTCTGGGCCAAGCGGGACGACTGCACGGGCCTGGGTACCGGCGGCAACAAAACCCGCAAGCTCGAGTATCTGCTCGGCCGCGCTCTCGAAGAACAGGCAGATACGGTGATCACCTTTGGCGCCGTGCAGTCCAATCATGCGCGACAGACCGCCGCGGCCTGTGCCCGCATCGGCCTGCCCTGCCATCTGATCCTTGCCCGGAAAGTCCCCTGGCAGGATCCGACCTACGAACGACTCGGCAACGTCCTCCTCGACCGCATGTTCGGCGCCGAGCTGCACCTCGTTGATCCCGACCAGCTCAAGCCCACTTACAAGGCACTGCTCAACGATCTCGATCGTCAGGGCCGGAAGCCGTATGTGATCCCCACGGGCGGGTCCAACGGTACCGGCGCCCTCGGCTATGTGCGTTGCGCCCTGGAACTGGACCAGCAGCTCCGCGAGCAGGGAGTCCAGCCGGCCGAGGTGCTGCACGCCACCTCGAGTGCAGGTACGCAAGGCGGCCTGCTCGCCGGGTTCCACCTCATCGCCAGCGAAGCCGATGACGGCAACAAAACACCTCACGTTCGCGTGCAGGGCATCAATGTCTCGGAGCCGCCAGAGGCCGTCGACGGCCTCAGAGCGACCATCGCCGGCCTTGCCACTGATGCGCTGACGCTGCTCGGTGCCGGTGAAGCCCTGCCCGAAGCGCAGATCCACATCGACTCCGACTATCTGGGTGAAGGCTATGGACTCCCAACCCCGGAGACCCTCGATACCCTGAAAACCGTGGCTTCCCTCGAAGGCATCCTGCTCGATCCCGTTTACTCGGGGAAGGCCATGAGCGGACTCATCGGCCGCCTGCGCGCGGGCCATTACGATCAGGCGGCAGATCTCGTTTTTTTACATACCGGCGGCGCAGCCTCCCTGCCCGTCTACGAAGAGGCAATCATCGGTTCATGACTAGCGAATCCAGGAAAATCGTCCACACCCAGCTGCGCGGCAATGCGGTCCTGCGGGATCCGCTGCTTTACAAAGGCAGCGCCTTCACCCGGGAAGAAAGGGAACTGCTCGGCCTCCGCGGTCTCCTGCCGGTGTCGTACAACAGCCAGGATCAACAGGCGGTTCGGTTCAGTGAGCGCCTGGCAACGGTCACCGAGCCCCTCGCCCGCTACCGGGAGCTCAGTGCCCTCCAGGATCGGAACGAACACCTTTTCTACCGGATCCTCATGGATCACCTTTCGGAACTCATGCCCATTGTCTACACACCCACCGTGGGTCTGGCGACGCAGAAATTCAGCGAAGTCTTTCAGCGCGGTCGCGGCATCTGGATTACCCCTGAAGATCGGGGACAGATTCGCGAACGCCTCGAAACCGCCGTCTCCGGCCGACATATCCGACTTGCCGTGGTCACGGACAACGAATCGATTCTCGGCATCGGTGACCAGGGTGCCGGCGGCATGGCCATCTCCATCGGCAAGCTCGCCCTGTATACGGCCGGAGCGGGCATCGATCCGGCGGAAACGCTGCCCGTGAGCCTGGACGTCGGCACAAACAATCGCACGCTACTGCAGAACGATCTCTACCTCGGCTGGCCCCGGGAGCGCCTCACGGGAGGAGCCTATGACGAGCTCGTGGAAGAATTCGTGGAGGCCTTCACCGCGGTGTTTCCCGACGCGCTCATTCAGTGGGAGGACTTCCGTAAGGACAACGCGCTGGCGATTCTCGAGCGATACCGCCATCGAACCCTGTCGTTCAACGACGATATCCAGGGCACCGGTGCCGTTGCCCTCGCAGGCCTGTTCAGCGCACTCCGTGTTAAGGGCGTATCGATCGCCGACCAGCGCATCGTCATTCATGGTGCCGGTGCCGCCGGTCTCGGCATTGCCCGACAGATCAAGGATGCCCTGGCGGGTGCTGGCGTTACTGAAGACGCCATGCACGAACACGTCGCCCTCCTCGACAGCCGAGGCCTGCTCGTTGACGACGTGCCGCAGACCGACAGCTACAAGAGTGAGCTGGCCTGGCCGGCAGCCGCCGTGCACGCCCTCGGCATCGATGAGGATCGAAGCCTCGAAGCCGTGGTGAGCGCCTTCGCACCGACCGTGCTGATCGGTACCTCCGGTCAGGCCGGCGCTTTCCATCGGGAGCTCGTCCTCGATATGCAGTCCCGTTGCCCCGAACCCGTCATCCTGCCCATGTCCAACCCCACAGCGAACAGCGAAGCCATCCCGGAAGATCTCATTCGCTGGACCGAAGGTGCCGCCCTCGTCGCGACCGGGAGCCCTTTTGCACCGGTTACCCACGGTGATCGCACCATCGAAATCGGTCAGGGCAACAACGTCTTCGTTTTTCCGGCCCTGGGGCTTGGGGCTCTGCTCTCCGGTGCCCGTGAAGTTACCGACCCGATGATCACCGCCGCAGCCAACGCCCTCGCGGACACCATCACCGAGGACGAACTCGCGCGCGGCCTGCTCTATCCTTCTATCGATCGCCTCCGGGAGACCACCGTGCTCTGCGCGGCGGCCGTCTGCCGTCAGGCCTTCGCCGACGGTGTGGCCACTGCAGCGCCGATGGAAGACCCGGAAGCAGAAGCTCGCGCTGCCATGTGGTGGCCCGACTACCCGGAGTTCACCTGATCGCGCTAAAGTAATCCGCACTCTGACAAAGCCGTCAGGGGAAAAACAAGGCAACGCATCAGGCGAGCGTAAGACAGAGGGAGAACTGAAGCGCCAGGGCAAGGGAGAGTCCGAGGGAAGCGCTCGTCAGCGCGGCTGCCGGAAAACGAATAAGGGGAACAAACGATGACCGTCGAACTTACCATGCTGGTCTACAGCGTGGGTCTTCTTGTCGTACTGATACTCATCCAGGCTACGGCCGGGATCCTCGCTCAGGGTCTCCCCGCCATGGCGGGCTCGAGAGATCAGTTGAACGATCCTTCCGTGTTTCAGGCCCGTGCGAAACGTGTGGTGGACAATCATCGGGAGGGACTGCTGATCTTCGCGCCACTGGTCATCGTTGCCAGTCTTGCCGGCGTATCCACGGAAACCACGGCGCTCGGCGCGCAGCTCTTCTTCTGGAGTCGTCTCGCCCACGCCGCGCTTTATCTGGCAGCCGTTCCATGGGTCCGCCCCGTTGCCTGGGCGGCGGGCATTTTCGGCTGCCTGCTCATTTTCCTGGCGCTACTCGGGGTCTGATTCGCGCCTGGCCCGACCGTGGCCGGTCATCCGGGCCAGGGGTGCACCGGCTACACCGGCGCGTTCGTTCAGTGGAAGACGTCCGTGGGTCCCCGCAAGGGGCCCTCGTCTTCCCGGTGTTGATTCAGGTCTACGCCGGTGCGCTCCAGGGCGGCCGTTACCGTCTCCTTGACGCAGGCGGCACAGAAACCCTCCTTGATCAGGTCTTCCACCAGAAACCCGAGCACGTCGTAAACGGCCAGCGTGCCCTCGTTGCTTTCATTGAA
Source organism: Pseudomonadales bacterium (assembly GCA_965230005.1). GTDB lineage: Bacteria > Pseudomonadota > Gammaproteobacteria > Pseudomonadales > Azotimanducaceae > SZUA-309. The sequence goes on along the minus strand of OZ245934.1, from coordinate 530,886 downwards.
GCGCCAGAGCACGTCTTCCAGGGTCTGCAAGGCCGCCTCGCAGCGCACGTCGTCCCGCTCGCGGGCTTCTTCGTCGTCTTCTGGCGTGGCCATGTTCACCCTTCCGGTCGCTGGTAGCTGGTAGCTGGAGGATGCGCATTGTACAGGGAGGAATGGGGATCGTCTGGTCGCAAGAAAAAGAAAACCCCGCCAGGGCGGGGTTCTCCAACTGACCCTCCGAAGAGGATCAATCTCAGGATTCTGAGGCCTTCTGCTTGGCTTTGCCCACTTGAAGCGCCGCCTCCCTTCCAGTCCAGACCCGATTGACCGTTTCCCTGCCGAATCGCCTCGAGGGCCATTGGCATGAGTCGCGGTCGTCGACTCAAGAGCCGTTATTTAACGACGCCTTGCTACGTCGCTTCGAGTCGAATCGATCGGTTCTCCTCGAAGACGGGTTCTTCCCGGCCTCACCGGCCCGTTGCCGTTCCGCTTCCGGGCGCCCCGAAGGTTGCCCGCCTCCCCTTTCGGGGAGCCCCCGCTTTCCCACCTGACGTGACCCGCAGGCCCCGTGCGATGTTCCGGCCGGAGAAGTCGCAACGGTCGCGACCGCTTCCGCCTGCCCCGGGAAGCCTTTTGGCCAAAGGTCCCGCAACATGGGTTTCACCCTTGAGCACGCGCCGCCTGACGCGTACCCCGACCCCGGCGAGGGTCTTTCGGCTTGTCGGTTTGAAGTGGCTCTGTTTCCAGTGTCCTTCGCCTCGCCAACCGTGGAATTCATATTACGGAGCCCTGACGGCTTGACCAGTGAAAGGATCGCAAGGCGCTGTGGATATGTTGTGGTCAATCCCACCCCCGCGCTGTGGACAAGCTGTGCCACGGCTGTGTGCCAGCACCCGGACCTGGCGTAAGTGATTGAGATGACTCGGAATGTCCTGCATGCAGGGATTTCATGTTGCAGCAGCACACATAGCGATCTTTTTCATGCGCCGCTCACGCAGCGGCTGCCACCGCATGCGGCATTGACTGCAATCAAGGTTCTGACACCGCCACAGGCGCACCCTAAGGGCCGTTCAATGCTCAATTCGCCAAAGGGAGAACGCCATGGCCGCCGTCGCCCACGCCACCGAGCCAAGCCTCGATCGCTCGGAAACCTATGAAACCCTCATGCAGGTCGCCTGGAACTTCGATTACCAGGGTCAGGTCGCAAAGCTCGACGATCTCTACAACCGCGCCAAGGAGAACCAGTGGAACGCCGCTGAGCTCGCCTGGGACACACCCATCGATCCGTCCAATCCGATCATCGCGCCGGAGCACAGCCAGTACGCGCGCATGCCGTTTTTTCAGAAGCTGTCCGAAACACAGCAGGCGACGTTTTCTGCGCACTCCACGGCACAGATGCTTTCGCAGTTCCTCCACGGTGAACAGGGCGCGCTCCTGACCGCCGCAACCGTTGCGCACGGTGTTCCGGACATGAAAGCCAAGTACTACGCGGCAACGCAGACCATCGACGAAGCGCGGCACGTGGAAGCCTACGACCGCTACGTGGAGAAGATCGCCATCCATTATCCGATGGTGCCCTGGCTGAAAGAGCTCATCGATACGACGCTCCAGACCAACAATTTCTGCAAGGTCATGATCGGCATGAACATGATCATCGAAGGTCTTGCGCTCGGCGCGTTCAACAACATGTACAAGCAGACGGAAGAGCCGCTGCTGAAGTCGATCACCTTCAACGTCATGCGTGACGAGTCGCGCCACGTATCCTTTGGCCACGTCTACCTCGCACCGACCGTCGCGGCGCTGCACAAGGACGAACGGGAAGAGCTGGCTCAGTTCGCCTTCGACGCCGTGCAGATCCTCGTCCGCGGTCAGGCCACCGGCACCGATGAAGGTTTCCTGAAGGTCCTCGAGGTCAGCGGCATCGAGCCCGAAGATTTCATGGCCGGCATGAAAGAGGCCGCCGAACTCGGCATCGCCCGCGAGCTGCCGCCCGGTCAGATCCACTCCCTGAACGATCTGATGATGCCCGCTCTCGTCCGCGCCGGCCTGGTCACACCGCGCACCAAGGAACTGTTCGAGGGTATCGGTGTGCCCGTCAACGCGGATCTGACGGTGCTCGAAGCCATGGAGGACGGCAAGTCCGATCTCAATGTGCTGAACGCGGAGCAGGCCGCCTACTAAGGCGCCTCGAGTCAGCGGCCAGAGCAACGAGCCCAGCGTGCCCCTGGACGAGCTATCGGCAACCGGCCTCCTGACAGGCTTTCCGGAGCCGATGCTGGTGATCGACCCCGAGGGTACGCTGCTCTACATGAATCCGGCCGCCGAGGCGCTGCTGGAAACGCCGGGCGGAGCCGACAAGGGACTCATCACCGAGTTTCTGCCGGAAACGGAACGCACGAGGCTGGATCCCCTCGCCTGGTTGAAGCGCTGGGCCGACACGCCGGACGCGCCGGAAACGGATTACGTGCACCTGCGGGTGAAAACCCGCGGCGGTCGAGAACTGCCGGCGAGGGTTCGCGTGGCTCGCTTCAGCGCCGATGGGGAACCGGTTTACGTGGTGATGCTCCAGGATGCGAGCCGGGTGTTGCAACGGGCGCAGAGCGAACGCGACCAGCATCGTCTCGCCGCCCGGGTGCTGGCCATCACCGCCGACGCCATCGTCACCGTCGATCCAGCGCTCACGATCGCCTACGCCAACCCCAGCGCTGAGCGCCTGTTTGCCTACGGCAGCGGCGAACTCACCGGCCAGCCCCTGGCCGTGCTGCTGCCGGAACGCTTTCGCGCCCCGCATCCCGGGCAGATCGCACGCTTCGCCGCCGAGGCGCCTGCATCCAGGCTCATGGGCGAACGCAGCGAGGTTGTGGGCTTGAGCCGCAGCGGCGAAGAACTGCCTCTGGAGGCGTCCATTACGAAAGTCACCGTGGGCCAAGACGTCTACTTCAGCGCCCACCTGCGGGACCTCCGTCCCCGTCGCGCGGCGGACGCGCAGTTGGCCCGGACCCGCGCTTCCCTGCAGATTGTTTTCGAGCACGCGCTGCAGGCGATGGCCCTGATCGACGGCCAGGGGCTGGTCCTTGAAATGAACGGCGCGGCGCGCAGCCTGCTTCCAGACGGCACCGACCCTATCGGTCGCGCTTTCAGCGCCCTGCCTTTCTGGGCAAGCGATCCGGCGAACACGGCGAGGTGGCTCGAGGATGCGGTGGGCCGCTGCCAGGCCGGTGAAAGTTACCGCACGACAACCGACATCCAGCTGCCCGACGGCAGCCAGCGCTCCATGGATTTCTCCCTCACACCGGTCCTGGTCAGCGATGAAACGATCGCGATCGTTGCCGAGGCGCGCATTACAGAGCCGGCGCAGGCGTCCGGGGGCCAAGGAAGCTGATGCCCCGGATCATCTACGTCGAACACAACGGGACGGAACACGAGATCGACGTGCCGGTGGGGACCAACCTCATGCAGGGTGCCGTCAATCAACTGGTCCCCGGCATCGAAGGAGACTGCGGCGGTCTCTGCGCCTGCGGGACCTGTCACGTGCATCTGGATGCCCCCTACTTCGAGCTCGCCGGCGCCGCTGACGAGCTGGAACAGGGCATGCTCGAATTCGCCTTCGAAGTCGACGCCTCGAGCCGCCTGTCCTGTCAGATCGAGGTCACAGAGGCCATGGAGGGAATGCGCGTGCGGATGCCCTCCCGTCAATACTGAAGGCGCTAGGGGAATCCCCCTATTTTGCTGATCCCCGTGGGCCGGCATGGTCAGACCATGAATGCGATCACCGGACTCCGTCGGGGCAGGGAAGGCTGTGCCATCTGCCCTACCCGTAAGCTCTGCGCCGCCAGAGCCATGACCACCGAGGGCCTGGACGCCCTGACCAACACCATCGATACGACGGCGCCGCTGAAGCGCGGCGAAGCCCTCTATCGAGCCGGCGACCGGGCCAGCGCCTGGTACATCGTTCGCTCAGGCGTCATGAAAACCCTCTCCGTCACGCCGGACGGTGAGGAACACGTGACCGGCTTCCATTATCCCGGCGAGATCATCGGGCTCGAGGGCACGGCCAGCGGCCGCCACGAGGAGAGCGCCGTGGTGCTGGAGGCGGCGACGGCCTGTGCGCTGACACTCGAGTCGCTGCCGGAGCTCTGGGGTCTGGGCGCAGGGCCGGCCATTCTGTCACTGATCGGCGAACGGGATCGGACCCTCTCACTGCTGCGCATCAACATGAGCCAGTCCCGGGCAGAAATGCGCATTGCCGGCTACCTGAAGCTGCTCATGGATCGCACGGCCCGCCAGGGCTTCGACCCGACCTGCCTGGCCATGCCGATGAGCCGGACGGATCTGGCCAATCATCTGGGCCTCACCCTCGAGTGCGTTTCCCGGATTCTGTCAAAATGGCGAAAGGCTGGCGTCATTGATACGGATCGCAACAGCATGCAGATCAAGCAGCCAGACGAGCTCGCGACAGCCGCCTACCACCTCGCCGCCGCCTGAGCGCCAGCATCCAGCCGAACGGGAATCCATCTCTATGCCCCTGAGCAGCACCGTCGAACCCGCCACGGCAGGCGCCTTCGACCCAGAGCTGATCCGTGCCTACGACGTCAACGGTCCGCGCTATACCTCTTACCCGACGGCAAACCTGTTTCAGGAAAACGTCCCCTCCTCGGCCCTGCTCGAGGCGGCGTCTCAACTCGACGCCGGGGCCGCACTTTCACTGTATCTGCATGTACCTTTCTGCGACACGATCTGCTACTACTGCGCCTGCAACAAGATCGTTACTAACAATCGGCGCCACGCCATCGGCTATCTCGAACACCTCTACCAGGAGATGGCTCTGGTGAGCGAGGCCCTGCCCGCCGGGCATCGTGTCGAGCAACTGCATTTCGGCGGCGGCACGCCGACCTACCTGACCAACGAGCAGCTCGAGGCAACCTTCGCGACGCTGCGTCGCCACTTCGGACTGGTCACCGGCGAGGAGCGAGACTTCTCGATCGAAATCGATCCCCGCACCGTGGACGCGGAACGCATCGGCTTCCTCCTGTCCCTCGGCATCAATCGGATGAGTCTCGGCATCCAGGACTTCGATCCTGAAGTCCAGGTTGCCGTCAATCGCTTGCAGAGCGAGGCAGACACGGCAGCGATCATGAGTGCGGCCCGGGCCGGCGGCGTCAAGTCGCTGAGTGTGGATCTGATCTACGGCCTGCCCTGTCAGACCGTAGACCGTTTCCAGCGTACCCTCGACCGGGTCGTGGGCCTGGGCCCCGATCGCATCTCGCTCTACAGCTACGCCCATCTCCCGGCACGCTTCAAAACTCAGCGGCAGATCGACAGCAGCGCACTGCCGGGCCCGGAAACGAAACTGGATATCCTGAGCCTCGCCGTGGCGCACCTCACCGAGGCCGGCTACGTCCACATCGGCATGGATCATTTCGCCCTGCCGGAGGACGAGCTCGTGCAGGCCCAGCAGGACGGCTCGCTGCATCGGAACTTCCAGGGCTACACGACCCACGGTCACTGCGACCTCATCGGCTTCGGCGTCAGCGCAATCTCGAGCGTCGGCAGGCTCTACTGCCAGAACGCGAAAACCCTGCCGGACTATCTGTCCGCCCTGGATGCAGGACGGCACCCGCTCGAGCGGGGTCTGGTGCTCTCCGAAGACGATCTAATGGTACGCGCCCTGATCGGCACGCTCATGTGCCACTTCAAACTGGACATCGGAGCCTTCGAGGCCCAGTGGAATACGTCCCTCGAGGCGGCCTTTCCCGAGGCCTGGCCGAAACTGGAAACCCTCGCCAACGATGGTCTGCTGACCCTTTCGGACCGGGCACTCACCGTGACCGGGAAAGGACGCTATCTGATCCGCAACGTGGCGATGGCGTTCGACCGCTATCTGCCGCCGGAAACCGCAGGTTTCTCAAGAGCCATCTGAGTCCCCGCGACTTCGACAGACAGCTTCGATGGGGTGACCGTCCGCGTCGATGACGAAAGCGGCGTAGTAATTCTCTCCGTACTGCGGTCTCAGCCCGGGGCCACCGTTATCTCTGGCGCCACCGTCGAGCGCGGCTCGATGGAAAGCCGCCACGGCGTCACGGTCGGGGGCGGTAATGGCCACATGCAAGCCGCTGTCTAGGCTGCCGGGCTTCTCTACCCTCTTGAGACAGAGTTTGTCCCTGCCCGCTTCGAGCCCATAACCCACTGCGTCTTCTGTCAGGAAGGCGATCTGATAGCCGAGCGCGGCCAGAGCCTGATCGTAGACCCGCCTGGCGCGATCGATATCGGCGACCGGCAGGGAAAGGTGGTGCAGCACCCGCTCAGCGGGAGCGGATGAACTGTGTGTCCGTCGCCCCTTCCACTTCTCCAAGCTCGTATAGCAGTGCGTCGCGGACGGCTTTCTTCCCGGCCGCATCCCGGTAGGCGGCAACGGTCGAGACGATCAGTGCCAGCAGGATCTCTTCCCGATCGAGGCCTTCCGCGCCACCGGCGGCGACGGCCTGCTCAATGGCGGCGTTGGCGTGCTGATACTTGCTCATGTTCGTTCCTCTGGTCCTGAATTGCTTACTTCGCTGTGAGTATCGGGGGCAGCACGACGCATCGGGCTGGGATGCGTCAGACTAATCGTAGTCGAGGCGCACGGCGAGAACGTTGCAGCCGGCGTCGTGCAGCACCGCGTTGGCAGTGGAGCCAAGCAGCAGGTTGAAACCGTGCCGGCCGTGGCTGCCGAGCACGATGAGATCCGTCCCCGTCGTCCGAGCCAGGCTGCGAATCTCCGGGCCCGGGGAACCCATGATGACGTGCACGTCCTCCGCGGCGATCTTGAAATCGCTCGCCAGGGCAGCGAGCTGTGCCTTTGCCTGGGTCAGCGCTTCGTCTTCAAAGGACACGTTTCCCCGGGAAATCGGCGTCATATCGAGCCCGCCGTAAACTTGCGTGAGCGGCTTTATGACAGTCACCAGATGCAGACGAGCCCCCGTCTGGCTGCTCACCGCACGAGCGGCCTCCAGAACCCTGCGGGACTCCTCCGACAGATCCACGGCCACCAGTACGTCTGAATAGCTCACGAGTAAATCTCGAGTGAAAGTCAGAGCCTAGCGCCGGCCGGGTCGGCGCGACAACCGGTGGATGTCCCCGGCCGCGGCTTCGGTAAACCCGTAGTGACGCTGGACGGACGACGCCGGTTAATGGTTCTGCAAACAACGAGTCCCAGGAGTCGACCATGCTCGATCTGAGCGCCCGGGAAAGCCAGCTGAAGGAACTCAAGGTGGAGCTGGAAGCCCGCCAGGAGCGGGTGGCCCGCCATACGCGGCATCGCGACGAGCCGCTGCCCCAGGACTTCGCCGAACAGGCGGTTGAGCTGGAAAACGGTGAGACGCTGGTTGCCCTCGATCAGGAGCTGACCGCCGAGCTCGCGAAGATCGACCGGGCCCTCGCTCGGATCGCGGCCGGCGACTATCTGGTCTGCGAAAACTGCGGCGCAGAGATCGGGGAGGAACGTCTCAAGGCTCTGCCGATGAGCGTGCTCTGCATCGACTGTGCCACGGCAGCTGCGGAACAAAACTGAGTCGTGGCCGAGCCTCGCATCAAGGGGGTGATGACGCCCTTCCCCTACTCCGTCACCATCGACGCGCCGATCGGCGCAGCGCGGAAGCTCATGCTCGACAAACACGTGCATCATCTGCCCGTGACCCGCGAGAGCGAACTGGTCGGCATCATCACGGACCGGGACATCAAGCTGCTCCTCGGACCGGAGCTCGGGTCGCCAGACCCAAGAGAGCTGACCGTCGAAGACGGCTACATCTCCGATGCCTACATCGTCGATCTGGAGATGCCGCTCCTGGACGTTCTCAAGGAGATGGTGGACCGTCATCTGGGAGCGGCCCTGGTAACCACCCACGGCCGCCTGGCAGGGATCTTCACCGCACAAGACGCCTGCCGGGTGCTCGCCGAAGGCCTCGAAGAGCGCTGGCGGCCGCCACCTTCCGTCGCATGATCGAGCCCTAGTGAATTGGCGCGGCGTTTCCGTCAGGATCAGCACTCGGCTCCCGCCGCCCGAACTCGCAGCCAAGAGGAGTAACAGCATGGCAAGCGTAAACGTCCCATCCATCACAACACTGTCGGCCCTGGTGCTGGCCGGCCTGATGTTCGCGGCCTTTCCGAAGCCTGCGGCGGCGGACCCGGCTGCGGCCATGCCTGACTACGACGGCGCCGAGCTCTATGCCCTCAACTGCGCCAACTGCCATGGGACCTACGGCGAAGGCGACGGCAGCGTTACGCCTGATCTCGCCGTAGTGCTCCTCGACCTGCGCTACCTGGCAGCTCGGAACGAGGGGACTTTCCCGAACGAGTTCGTCCGCGACATCATCGACGGCCGGGAAATGCGAGCGGCCCATGGCCCCCAGGGCATGCCGATCTGGGGCGCGGAGTTCGCCCGTGGCGAAGGCACATCGGAAGCCGCCGAGGCTCGTGTCGCCGGCAAGATCGATGCCCTGACGACCTTCCTCGAGCTGATCCAGCTCGACGAGGACTAGCACGCCGCTTGCGCGCTGACCCGGTTCAGTAAGGCTCAACGGGCCCCTGGCTCAGCCAGGACCGACTGGCGGCCCAAGTCGGTCAGGCGCAGGAAAGGACCGCTTGGTCAGGGATGAACGACGAGGAGATCCGCTGGCGAACGCTCGAGGATTTTTTCGGCGGAGTTACCCAGCAGCCGGGCACCAACACCCCGCCGGGCCGCCGAACCAACCACCACCAGCCCCGCACCGGTCTTTCTTGCCGTGGCGGCCACCATGTGCCCCACCTTGCCGGCGGGCCGGTGGACACGATTCTTCGTGATCCCGTAAGGCTCGATGAGCGCTTCCAGAAAGGCTTTGCTCTTCGCCACGGCTTCGCGCTGGACCTTGCGTGGATCGATCATGTCGAGGTCGCTCAACACCTCCGAGTATTCAACCACCGCCACGCAATGGAGTTTGCCGCCGCGCAGCTCTGCAAAGCGCGAAGCCGCGTCGAGCACCTTGAGATTCAGAGTTCTGTGTTTTCTGTCGTCGTTGCGCAGGTCGAGGGTGGCAATGACATCGTCTGCGCCTTTCGCCCGTTTGCCCCGTTTCGCACCACGACGCGCGGCACCCGCGAGGAGCAGCGGACTGGGACAGCTGCGGATCAGATCCCAGTCGAGGGGGGTGTGCACGAGAGTCTTCGAACGATTCACGCTTTTGATGACCAGATCGGCCTGGTTTGCGTGCTCGGCGACCCAGGCTGCAATGTCTGACGTCCACACTACTTCGAGATTCGCCGGCGCCGCAGACAAACCCTGATCCAGGATCATCTCCCGGAGCCAGCGCTCGCGGTTCCGAACGATCTCTTTCTTCAAGGCCCGGCGTTGATGAGCATCGAAGACCTCCTTCTGCTCGGCCATGGCCTGCCAGACGAAGGAGACCAGCCTGAGCTCCGCGCCGGGGCTTGCCGCGAGCACCTTCAGACCTTCTGCAAGGGCAGTCTGCTCATGCTTGGGCTTGTCGAGAATGACCAGTATGGATTTCGGGTTCTTCACGGGAGTTCCTTTTCAGACTTCTTGGTTGTCAGCCGTGTACGGTGAGGATGTCGCAATCGACGGCGTGCAGGATACGCTCGGAGGTGTTGCCCAGCAAAACACCGGCAAAGCCCTCGCGGGCGTGAGTACCCATGACCACCAGCGCCGCTTCGTCATCGGCAACGATCCGGGCGAGGGTCTGTGCCGTCTGGCCCTCTTCGAGGTGCAGATGACGATAGGCCACCCCTGCCTGCCTGGCGAGTTCGTCGATGCGCGAGCGTGCTTCGGCTTCCACGGTCTCTTTGATCTCCGCGTAGCTCTTCACAGCGCCGAGCTCGCCGACCCAGGGTTCGAAGAGCGGGTAGGTGAAGATCACGTCCAGAGATCCCTTGAGCAAGGCGGCCACCTGCGCCGCTTCCCCGAGCAGCTTCACCGAGAGGGCATCATGCGCTTCGTCGAACGCGTCCACGGCGCAGAGCACGAGCGGCTCCGCCGGCCAGGCCGTCACCTTCACGAGCAGCACGGGCACGGGCGAATGGCGCAGCAGGTTCCACTCGTCCGGCGTGCGCAGGGCGCGCGCAACCCGCTCGCCAAAACCGTCTTCCTCCCCGGTGGCCTTGACGATCAGATCCGCTCCAGCGTCCGCCGCAGCGTGCAGGACAGCTTCCCAGGGGCGCGAATTCCACAACGTCGCCGACTCGAGATGCCGGAAACGACCGCGAGCTTTCTCCAGCTCATCCTCCAGCGCGGCTTCCGCGGACTGGAGCATGAAGGTCTTGAGGCGGCTCGAATCTTCAACGGCCGCGGTGCTGACCTCGGCAACCCCTTCATAGATCACCTGCACCACGTGAACATTCGTGTCAGGACCGGCAAGGCGCTCTGCTTTTTCGAGGAGCTGCGGCATGGACAGTGCGTTGTCCACAACCACCAGCAGGTTTTCGAGGCTCTCCTGGTTCAAGGGCATATTCATCTCCCGAAGCTACAGTCAGGAGCAACGCTATTCGTCCGGAACTGCCGGTCCTATCCGTAGTTGCCGTCCGCCTTTTCGGTAAATACCTAATGAACGCCCGGGAAGGCCGATGCGAAGATTTTTTCGACGCCAGTGGCGTACCATCGAGGTACTGGCCAGGACAAAGCAAACGCTGGAGGCACCCATGAGCGCCGCAAAACCTATCTTCCGCAAAGTGCTGGTCGCTAACGACAGCCTGGAGGGCCTCGATGCAGCCCTCGAGAAGGCGGCCATGATCGAACACTACAGTGGTGCAGCCATCGACGTCGTGGAAGTGCTCTACGACACCATCGCCGAGGAACCGACGAAAATCCTGCCCGCAGCCGATCGGGCGAACCTCATCGAAGGCCTCAAGGCCGCAGAGCGGCGGGGCCTGGCAAACCTCGCTGAACCCTACGACGGCAAAGTCGCCGAGCTGGAAACCCGCGTGCTCTGGGACAAGAACGCCGGCGAGGCAATCCTCAAGGAACTCGAAGGCGTCGACCTGCTCATCAAGCCGATTTCCCGCCATCAGGCGCTCATCGACCGACTTCACGCCCCCCTCGATTGGGCGCTGACACGCTCGGCCCCCTGCCCGGTGCTCATCTCGAAGAAGCCGTGGCAGGACGCACGGGTGGTGCTGGCGGCGCTCGACGCCGGTGACGAGTCCCATCAGAGCCTGAACCGCTCGATCCTGGCAACCGCCGCGGATCTGTCACGCATCCTGGGCTGCGATCTGCACGTCGTCTCTGCCTATCCCAGTCTCGGCCAGACCGTGAACGAGTTGCAGGTCGCCATGGATTACGAAGGTATCAAGACCGACATGCAGGAGACCCGGGCAGCGCTCATCGACGAACTGGCCCGGGAGCTCGAGGCACCGGTGACCAAAGTTCATCTCCTCGAGGGTCACGCCCGTGACACGATTCCGGCCCTGGCCAATGAAATGGGAGCGGCGCTGACAGTGCTCGGCACGGCCGCCCGCCGCGGCCTCTCGCAGCTGATCCTCGGCAACACGTCGGAAGCCATCATCAGCGCCATCGAAGGCGACCTGGTCACGATCCGGGAGACGTCCGACTGAGCAGCCGCGCGTCGTCTAGCTCGAACGGGATTGATCGCCCACGGCGTCCCCGAGGGACTGGATCACGTTCGACAGGTTCATGGGCAGCGGAAAGACGATCGTTGAGCTCTTCTCGCCGGCAATCTCCGTAAGCGTCTGCAGATAGCGCAGCTGGATTGCTTCCGGCTGCGACGAGAGCGCTTCCGCCGCCTGCACCAGCTTCTGCGCCGCCTGCTCCTCGCCGTCGGCGTGGATGATCTTGGCGCGCCGCTCCCGCTCTGCTTCCGCCTGCCGGGCAATGGCCCGGATCATGCTCTCGTCGATGTCGACGTGCTTGATCTCCACGTTGGCAACCTTGATACCCCACTGGTCGGTCTGCTTGTCGAGAATCTCCTGCACGTCCATGTTCAGGCGCTCCCGCTCCGCAAGCAGATCGTCGAGCTCGTGTTGACCAAGCACCGAACGCAACGTGGTCTGAGCCAGCTGCCCCGTTGCCTCGATGTAGTTTTCGACGTTGATGATGGCCCGCTCAGAATCGACGACCCGGAAGTAAAGCACCGCGTTCACCTTCACCGAGACGTTGTCCCGGGTGATGAGATCCTGACTGGGAATGTCCAGGACCAGGGTCCGCAGATCCACGCGCACCATCTGCTGCACGATAGGGATGATGAGGATCAGACCGGGCCCCTTGACCTTGTAGAAGCGCCCGAGCATGAAGACCACGCCCCGCTCGTATTCCCTGAGCACCCGGAACGCCGAAAGCAGCAGTCCGCCGATGACGGTAATGATGATGATGGTGAAGATTTCCATAAGGCTCTCCTCAGTCTCGGTCCGGATCGTTGTGATCCGCGCTTTTTTGCCCGTCGTTCGCCTCGGGGGTAATGGACAGAACCAGGCCGTCGACCCCGGTGACCCGCCCCCGCGCACCGGCAGTCATGGGCACGTCGGCCTGGGCCCGCCAGATCTCGCCAAAGGCGCGGACGTGCCCTTCACCGGGAAAGCCGTCGATCACCTCCACCGTCGCGCCCAGCATGGCCCGGCGCCCGGTTCTGACAGCGCCGTGACGGGCACGGAGCGCAGCACCAACGGCAATGAACATCACCCCGGCCGTGCTCACCGTGAAGGCGGCAATGACTGCCAGCGGGAGCCCGAACTCCGGAGAATTCGTATCCAGAAGCATGAGCGACCCGAATACGAAGGCGACCACCCCGGCGATACCGAGGGCGCCCATGGTCGGGGTGAACACCTCCCCGACCATCATCCCGATGCCGACAAAAATCAGTGCCAGGGCCGCATAGTTCACCGGCAGCATCTGCAGGCCATAAGCCCCGAGCAGCAGGCAGACGATCCCGATCACCGACGGGAAGATCATGCCGGGATTGTAGAACTCGAGAATCAGGCCATAGATGCCGAAGATGAGCAGTCCGTAGGCGATCGTCGGGTCGGTGATCAGTTCCAGGAGGTCGTGCTTCCAATCCGACTCCACCCGGTGAATCCCGGCACCGGCGGTTTCCAGGGTGACCACGCGATCACGGAGCGCCACTTCACGGCCATCAAGGGCCAGCAGCAGCGCCGGCAGATCGGCGGCCATGAGATCGACGATGTTTTTCTCCACGGCCACCGAGGCACGCACGTTCGCTCCCTCGCGGACCGTTTCCTCCGCCCAGGCAACGTTTCTCCCCCGCAGTTCGGCGATGCCCTGCAGGTAGGCGACCGCATCATTGATCACCTTGCGGCCCATGGCATCCGGAGGCTCGGGAGCCGGGGCATCATCGGCAGCAGGGCCCGGCCGGGGTGACGGCGCAGCCGGTGCAATGGAGACCGGCGTCGAAGAGCCGATGTTCGTTGCCGGGGCCATGGCTGCAACATGGCTTGCAGTGGCGATATAGGTTCCCGCGCTGGCGGCGCGAGCGCCTTCGGGGGCAACGAAGGTCACCACCGGCAGCTCCGCAGCAAGAATTGCCTGCACGAGGCTGCGCATGGACTTGTCCAGTCCCCCGGGCGTGTCCATGCGGATGACCAGCGCTGCGGCATCAGCGGCAGCGGCATCATCGATGGCACGAATGACGAGATCGGCGGCTGCCGGGCCCAGCGGCCCTTCGAGCTCCACGAGCCAGACCACCCGGCCGCCCTCGGCATCAGAGGCCTTCGTCGGCACGAAGAACGCAAGCCAGCCCAGAACGACCAGCAGCAAGGCAGCGAATCGAGGCGTGAATCGGCCGCGCATCCCTGAAATCTACCCGCAAGGCGTGGTCAAGCCAACGAACATGTCGTCGAAAGCCTGACGGATGAGCAGCACGGCCCGCTCGTCATGAAAGGTCTCACCGCCACGGATGGCATGGGCCCGATACATGGCCCCGGTCCAGAGCACGGCTCCCGTATTCCCGTCGTAAACGTTCACGTCCAGGTGTGCAACAAAACGGCTCACGGTCCCGGTCTCGACCTGCTCGCCGAAGGGGTCCTCCACCAGCGGCGGCGGTGGGTTTCGATCGATCATGTAGAAGGTGCTGACAACGCGGACGTCCGCGGCTGCGGGATCCAGCGCTTCGTCGAGGCCCTGCGCAATCAGCGCCCCTTCGAGCGCCTCTTCGATGACCCCTTCGATAAAGCCCGGCACATCCTGAAACGCGAGGGTGTAGCTCGAGAAGCCGCTGGCGACGCCGTGACAGCGTGCGGGAACGTAGGTATCCATCGGCTGCGAGGCTGCGCAGCCGGCAAGCACCGTGCTGAGCAGCAACAGCCTGGCTTTCAGCAACCGATCATTCGGGATTGGCAACATGAACCGTGAGCACGTCACAGGGGCTGCCATGCAGCACCCCATTGGCCGTCGACCCGAGCAGGATTCCGGACAGGGCCCCGCGCGCATGGGTGCCGATGACGATGAGGTCCGCGCCAATTTCTTTGGCACAGGCTTTGATTTCCGACGCCGGCCGCCCGGTACGGATGTTGACCTGGTCCGGCGCGATGCCATAGGCCGCGGCGCGTTCACGGATGTTCTTCGCCGTGTCCTGCGCGAGTTGCTCTTCCATTTCCCGGAGGGGCCAGGACGCCGCAAAGGCGGCACCATCCATACCGCTGATCCCACCCATGAGCGGCGGAATCACGGTAACCACGTGCACCTCGACAGCACCGCGAGGATCGAGAGCCATGGCGCCTTCTATCACTTCTTCCGCTTCGGCGGTCGCATCCAGGGCGATGAGGATCTTTTTCATAAGCGCTCAGCTCTTGATGCGGATCGTCAGCACGTCACACTCCGCGTGATGCAGCACGCCATTGGCCGTGGAGCCGAGCAGCAGGCCCAGGCCGTGTTTGCCATGCGAACCAACGACGATGAGATCAACGCCCAGGTCCTTCGCAGTATCGACGATCTGCGGCGCCGGTGCCCCGATCACCGCGTGCACGTTTTCCGCTTCTACACCAGCGCCGGCACCGAGCGCTTTCAGCTGCTCCGTTGCCTGGGCCTGCGCTTCGCGTTCGAAATTCACGCTCGCCTGCGTGTACGCGGCCATGTCGAGCCCGCCATAAACCTGAGTGAGCGGCTTGACCACGGAGATGAGCGACAGCTTGGCGCCGTGATCGGCTGCCAGCTTCTGCGCTTCTCCAAGGACCTGTCCCGCTTCTTCCGACAGATCGACTGCCACCATCACGTGCTTGTAAGCCATTGTTCCCAACCTCTCCTTTGCAGATACCCTTTGGAATCTGCAGGGTACCGAAACGATGTCGGGAGCGTAAGCGAGCCCGACGAGCCAAGACATCGGTGCCTGCCACGGGGTGCGCTTCGGGAAACCCCTAGGCACCGCCCCGTCGAGAGGCCTGCTAAACTCCGCGGACAGACAAGGGAATCCAATGAGCCTATTCGACAACGCCCTGGTGGCCATCGATCTGGACGAGTCCAGCGCTCGCACCGTCCTCGCGGCAGCAGCGCAGCTGGTCCGAGGCACGGCAACGGTCGTCCACGCCGTGGAACCGCAGTACGTGCAGTACAGCGTCGACCCGACCTTCACCGGCAGTCTGACCGCGCAGATGGAGGCCGACGCAAAAAACGCCGCCATCGCCAGGCTCGCAGAGCTGTGCCAGGACGCCGGCATTCCCCCCGAGCGGCAGCTTGTCGTGCTCGGGCGAGCGGCGGACAGCATTCACGACGTCGCCCGAGAACTCGACGCCGACTGCATCATCATCGGCAGCCACGCCCGCAAAGGCCTCGGGCGCCTGCTCGGTTCCACGGCCAATGCGGTACTGCATGGCGCCCCGGTCAGCGTCATGACCATCCGACTGGGAGGTGAATCGTGAGCAGAACGTCCAAGCCCACCGGCACCCGGGAGTTCGGCGAGGCCCTCGCCGGTGCCGAGATCGTTGCCGGCAAAGAGCTTGCCGAGGCGAGCGGCAGCCTGGTGCTCTTCATGGAGCGCAGCGCAACGCTCGCCGCAACCCAGGCACGCTGGCTGTTCGGTGACTACTCGAGTTTCTGGCTCGAGGCCATGACCCAACCCGGCAGTCCTGCACCCCTCGCGAAGCTGCTGCGACAGCGGGTCAGCCATGTGGCCGAGGGTCTGCGCGAGCTTTCTGAGCTGGCCGCCATTCCCTGCCGCTTCAGCAGAAGCGCCTCGGAACTTGCAGAAAGCGTGGCCGCGACGGAACGGGCCCGGCAGCCCTGAGCATCCGGATGCTTTCGGCTCTGCCGGAAATCGATTGTGAGCCAGAATCCGCTTTTCGATGACAGCTACGCCAGACTGTTTGGTCAGGGCGTTGGCCTCGACGAGAGCAGCACTCCCTTTTTCGAGCGCTTCTACCGGTACTTTCTCGAAGACCCGGAGATCGCCAACGCCTTTCGCAGCACCGACATGGAGCGACAGGTCTCCATGTTGCGGAAGTCGTTCTTTCACCTCGTGGCCTTCTACGTGAGCCACGAGCCCTCAGCAGAACTGGAGCGCATCGGCCGGATTCACGAGTCTCTGGGAATCCGCGGCAACTTCTACGACCGCTGGCTCGACGCGCTCATCGCCGCCGTCCGCGACTTCGATACGGATTGCGACCGGGAAACGGAGCTCGCCTGGCGCTGGGCCATGACCCCGGGCCTCACCTATATGCGACTCCTCGGCAGTCTGCCGGCCACCGGCGACGCTGCGCCTTGATCGAACTCACGGCCCTCGACCGGCTACCGGTACCGCTGTTCCGTGCGGATGAGACGGGGCTGATCACCTGGACCAATGCCGCCTGGGACGAGGCGCTCGGCCATCCCGCGGGCACATCCTGGCACGAACACTTCCTGGCCATCGACGATGAGCTCGGCCGGGAGCTCTGGGATCGTTGCGTAAAGGACCAGGCGCCTTCGGCACTGTCTTCGGCCTCCAACACGGAAAGCGGCGCCGTGCGCTTCTTCGAGCTGCTGCTGCAACCGGCCCGCATCGATGGTCGGGAAGAGATGCTCGGTTCCCTCGTCGACGTGACCGAACAATCGCTGGCCCTCGCAGAGACCCAGGCGATCCTCGATACCGCCGTCGACGGCATCATCATCATCGACGAGCGCGGCACCATTGAGACCTTCAATCAGGCCGCCATGGAGCTCTTTGGCTACACACCCGAGGAAGTCATCGGCAAAAGCATCAACCGCCTCATGACCACCGGTGACGCCGAGCACCACGACCGCTACCTCGCCGACTATCTGAAAACTGGTAAGGCTTCGATCATCGGCGTCGGCCGTGAGCTGACGGCGCTGCGTTCAGACGGTGGTCGCGTGCCGATCTATCTCGCCGTCTCGGACATCCGCCTCCCGGGCCGACGCCGCTTCGCGGGCATCGTCCGGAATCTGACGGAACAGCACGAAGCCCGCGAAGCCCTGGCCAGCCAGCGGGAGAAACTCGCTCACGTCGGGCGCCTGTCGACCATGGGTGAGATGACGGCGAGCATCGCCCACGAGATCAATCAACCCCTGACCGCAATCTCCATGTACGCCCAGGCGAGCCTCAAGCTCCTCGAGCGCGGCGGCGATCTCGAGCGAATCCGCGATGCGCTGGAGAAGCTCAATACCCAGTCACTGCGCGCCGGCGCGGTCATTGAACGGATCCAGCGCTTTGCCCGGCCCCAGGACTCGAGCAAAGAACTCGTGGCCCTGAACGAACTCGTCACCGATCTGCTGAAGCTCGCCGAAAGCGACGCCCGCATGCACGACATCGAGCTGGACCTCGACCTCGCCGACGACCTGCCCCTCGTCTACGCAGATCCGGTGCAGATCCAGCAGGTGATATTGAACCTCATCCGCAATGGCATCGATGCCATGAACGAGATCGGCTGCCGGAACGGGCGCCGGATCCAGGTCACGACAAGCGCCGGCGCCGGAGAGGTTACCCTGAGCGTCAGCGACCTCGGACACGGCGTCGCCGACGACCAGAGCGACGTACTCTTCACCCCTTTCCATACGACCAAAAAGGAAGGCATGGGGATGGGGCTGTCGATCTGTCGCTCGATCGTGTCTGACCACGGCGGCGAGCTGCGCTACGCTAACAATTCCGGCCCCGGAGCCTGTTTTTACTTCACGGTACCAACTGAACATGAGTGATTCCGATCCCACCGTTTACGTCGTTGATGACGATGAGCCCGTACGCGACGCTATCGCCATGCTCCTCGACACCGTCGACATCCCGCATGAAACCTTCGACAGCGCGACGGCGTTCCTCGACGGCTACGGCGGTGGGCAGACCGGCTGCCTGGTGCTCGACATCCGCATGCCAGGCATGAGCGGTCTGGAGCTACAGGACCATCTGCTCGAAAAAGGCGATCCGCTGCCGATCGTTTTCATTACCGGCCACGGCGACATCCCCATGGCCGTGGAGGCCATGAAAAAAGGCGCCGTCGACTTCATCCGGAAACCCTTCCGGGATCAGGAGCTCCTCGATCGGATCCAGGAAGCCCTGACCCTCGATGCGGAGAAGCGCGCCCACTCGGCAGACCTGGAGATCGTCCGCGAACGCGCCGCAAGCCTGACCCCCCGGGAGACGGAGGTGTTCGAACGGGTGGCCGAGGGCCAGGCCAACAAGGTCGTCGCCATCGAGCTCGATATCAGCGAACGGACCGTGGAAATTCATCGCAGCCAGGTGATGCAGAAAATGGAGGCCCGCAGCCTCGCCGAACTCGTGCGCATGAAAATTCTGCTCGATCAGAACGCCGCCTGAGGCAGCAATCCGCGAATTACCCCCAACTTAGGGGAATCCGCGTATAGCGGGGTTTTCCAGCCGCCTTTAGGGTGCGCCTATGAACGGCGATCCCTCGGCAACTGTGCACGTGGTAGACGGTGATCCCGCGGTCCGCGACAGCCTTACCACGCTTCTCGATCTCAACGGCTATTCCGTTGCCGCCTACGCAACGGCGGCCGCCTACCTCGAAGCTGACAGCCGGGCCCATCCGACCGACCAGGAGCGCTGGATCGTTTGCGAGGCGGAGCTCCCGGACGGCAGTGGAATCGACCTTTTCGGCAAAGTCAGGGCAGCCGACCGCGATGCCGCTTTCATCCTGCTCGTGAGTCGTCGCGACCCCGCCGTCATGGCCCTGGCCCGCGCCGCAGGCATCGATCGTATTTACTCGAAGCCCCTCGTTCACCGCCGGCTCATCGAAGCCATCGGTCACCGATCGCACTGATTGTTTTGTGTTGGCCAATGGCTATGATCGAGACCGTCGGAGTCGCCCCCGGTTCCGGCCTGACACGGGAGGGTCAAGCGAGCGCAGCCGGGGCGTTTGTCTGTCTCCGTACTCCCCTGTTCTGTTGCCCGGAAGAATTCACCCGGCAGATCCACGGCACGGATCGGCCGGCCAGACGTTAAACGTGCATTGAGGAAGAGATGTGACGGAGGAAACCCCCGAATACAACATAGAGGTCGTCCGCTGGTTTGCGGTCATGACCGTGGTCTGGGGCATCGTCGGCATGGCCGTCGGTGTGTTGATCGCCGGTCAGCTCGCCTGGCCGGCGTTGAATTTCGACACATCCTGGCTTTCCTTCGGCAGGCTCAGACCGCTGCACACCAACGCGGTGATTTTCGCCTTCGGCGGCTGCGCGCTGATGGCCTCGGCGCTGTACGTGGTACAGCGCACCTGCCGGACGCCCCTCATCTCCCACGGCCTGGCAAAGGTGGTGTTCTTCGGCTGGAACCTGGTGATTCTGCTGGCCGCCATCACGCTGCCCATGGGCATCACCACGACCAAGGAGTACGCGGAACTCGAGTGGCCCATCGACATCCTCATTGCGCTCGTCTGGGTGCTCTTCGGTGTCGTTTTCTTCGGCACGATCATGAAGCGCAGGATCGAGCACATCTACGTCGCCAACTGGTTCTTCGGCGCACTCATCATTGGCGTGGCGATCCTGCACATCTTCAACAGTCTGGCGCTCCCCGTGAGCCTGACGAAGAGCTACTCCATCTACGCCGGCGCCATGGATGCGATGATGCAGTGGTGGTACGGCCACAACGCCGTCGGCTTTTTCCTGACCGCCGGTTTCCTCGGCATCATGTATTACTTCGTGCCCAAGCAGGCCGAACGGCCCGTGTATTCCTACCGGCTGTCGATCGTGCACTTCTGGGCGCTCATCGCCATCTACGTCTGGGCGGGGCCCCACCACCTGCACTACACCTCCCTGCCGGATTGGGCGCAAAGCCTCGGCATGGTGATGTCCCTGGTGCTGCTCGCACCCTCCTGGGGCGGCATGATCAACGGGATCATGACCCTTTCCGGTGCCTGGGACAAACTGCGCACGGACCCGATTCTCAAGTTCCTCATCGTCTCCCTGTCCTTCTACGGCATGAGCACCTTCGAAGGTCCGATGATGTCCATCAAGACCGTCAACGCGCTCTCCCACAACACCGACTGGACCATCGGTCACGTTCACTCCGGTGCCCTCGGCTGGGTCGCCATGGTGTCCATCGGTGCCATGTACCATCTGATCCCGCTGCTCTACGGTCGCGATCAGGGGCAGATGTACTCCGTGAAGCTCATCAATCTGCACTTCTGGCTGGCCACCCTGGGCACCGTGCTCTACATCGCCTCGATGTGGGTCAACGGTCTCCTGCAGGGCCTCATGTGGCGGGCCACCTCTGTGGACGGCACCCTGACCTACAGCTTCGCAGAGGCCGTTGAGGCGAGTTATCCCGGCCACTACGTGCGCTTCATCGGCGGCGCCATATTCCTCCTGGGCATGCTGATCATGGCCTTCAACGTCTACAAGACCGTGCGCGGCGAGCGCCGTGACGAGGCACCGGCACCGGCAACGCCCCTCGTTGCCCCGGAGGGAGCCAAGGCATGAACCACAGCACGCTGGAAAAAAACATCGGCCTGCTCATGGCCTTCATCCTGGTCTGCGTCTCCATCGGCGGCGCGGTGCAGATCTTTCCGCTGATCTTCGAAGGCAATCTGTCGAAGCCCATCGATACCCTCGAGCCCCTCACGGCGCTGCAGCTCGAGGGTCGGGACATCTACATGCGCGAGGGCTGCGCCGTCTGCCACACACAGATGGTCAGACCGCTGCAGGCGGAAACGGCCCGTTATGGCCACTACTCCGTCGCTGGCGAGGATGCCTACGAGCACCCGTTCCTCTGGGGCTCGAAGCGTACGGGACCTGACCTGGCGCGGGTCGGCGGCCGCTACAGCGACGCCTGGCACACCGCCCATCTGATGGATCCGCGCAGCGTCGTGCCCGTATCGAACATGCCGGCCTATCCGTGGCTGTTCGAAAACACCCTCGACGGTGAGGACACGGCAGCGAAGATGCGCGTGCTCAGAACCCTGGGCGTGCCCTACACGGATGCCGACATCGAAGGCGCCCAAGCAGCGGTTGCCGGTGAAACGGAAGCCACCGCGCTCATCGCTTATCTGCAGAACCTGGGCCTCGACATGCGCAACTATCGGGGGGGCGAATGAACGCGACGATCTTCTCCCTGGTGGCAGTGACGCTGGGCTTTGCCCTGCTCGTGGCCTGGGTGTACTGGCCTTCCCGACGGCAGAAGCTCGAGGAGCTGGGCCGAATCCCCCTGGACGGCGAAGACGCCGTCGAGTCGAAGAATAAAACGGAGCAACCCAATGAGTAGCGCCTGGAGCTGGTTCGTCATCATCGGAACGCTGGGCAGCCTGATCGGCGCCGCGATTTTCCTCCTCATGAACCGGCACACGTCCGGGGAAGAGACGACGGGGCACGAGTACGACGGTATTCAGGAGCTCGATAACCCCCTGCCCATGTGGTGGGTGGGCATGTTTCTGCTGACTATCATCTACGCGATCGGTTATCTGGTCTGGTACCCGGGCCTCGGCAACATCAAGGGCACCGCCGCGTGGACGTCCATCGATCAGTGGCAGGAGGAAGTCGACCGCCACGAGGAGCGCTTCGCGCCCATCTACGCGAAGCTGGCCGCCATGAGTCCGGAAGAACTGGCGAACGATCGAGTGGCGCAACAGGTGGGCCGACGTCTGTACCTGAACAACTGTTCCACCTGCCACGGCGTCGCCGCGCAGGGTGGCCTCGGCTTTCCGAACCTGACCGACGGCGAATGGATCTGGGGCGAAGGTTTCGATGCGGTGAAGACGGCGATTGTGGGCGGCCGCAACGCGATCATGCCGCCCTGGGGAGCCGCGCTCGGCGAAGAGGGGGTGGCGAACGTCACGCAGTACACGCTGTCCCTCGCCGGCCAGGAACACGACGCGGACATGGCCGCCGCCGGTGAAGCCCAATACAACACGCTCTGCGTGGCCTGTCACGGCGTGACCGGTGAGGGGAATCCCATGCTGGGTGCACCGAATCTCACCAACAACATCTGGCTGTACGGCGGCAGTGCCGAACAGATCGCTTTCACGATCCGTCATGGTCGCAATGGCAACATGCCCGCCTTCGCAGACATCTTAGGCGAAGAGAAAGCGCACATTCTGGCGGGCTACGTGACGAACCTGAGCCAGCGGTAGCGGACGCCACGGAAGTCAACGGAAGCAGTAGAGGCAACCTGTGAACGGTCCCAACGTCTCGGAAGAACCGGTCAGACTCGAAGGCTTCGGCCCGAAGGATCTGTATCAGCGACGGGAGAAAATCTTCACCCGCTTCGTCGGCGGCTTTTTCCAGCGGCTGCGTTTCTTCACGGGCTGGCCCCTGCTCACAGGCTACTTCCTTCTGCCCTGGATCAACTGGGGAGAACGGCAGGCCGTGCTGTTCGATCTGCCGGCCCGTGAGTTCCACATCTTCACGGTCACCTTCTTTCCGCAGGACTTCTGGCTCCTCGGCTGGCTGCTGATGATCGCGGCCTTCGGGCTGTTCACAGTGACCACCGTCGTCGGCCGCCTCTGGTGCGGCTACACCTGCCCGCAGACGGTCTGGACTGCCATTTTCATGTGGGCCGAGCAGGTGGCGGAGGGTCCACGCCACGCGCGCATCCGCCTCGACCAGGCACCCTGGTCCTTCGAGAAGATCCGGAAACGGGCCTTCAAACACAGCATGTGGATCGGCTTCGCCGCCCTGACCGGGATCACCTTCGTCGGCTACTTCACGCCGATCCGGGAGCTCGTGCCCGACCTGGTCACCTTTGAGGCGAACGGCTGGGCGGTGTTCTGGAGCTTGTTCTTCACCGGCGCTACCTACACGAACGCGGGCTGGATGCGCGAGCAGGTGTGCATCTACATGTGCCCTTACGCCCGCTTCCAGTCCGCCATGTTCGACAAGGACACGCTGATCGTGTCCTACGATGCGAGCCGGGGGGAGCCCCGCGGTTCGCGGAAACGCTCCGCCGATGCCGAGCGCGAGAGTCTAGGGGATTGCATAGACTGTCAGCTTTGCGTGCAGGTGTGCCCCGTGGGCATCGACATCCGGGATGGCCTTCAGTACCAGTGCATCGGCTGCGCCCACTGCATCGATGCCTGTGACCAGGTCATGGACAAGATGAACTATCCCCGCGGTCTGGTTCGCTACACCACGGAACACGAGCTCTCCGGCGGTAAAACGCACTGGTTCCGCGGTCGTGCCGTTGGCTACGCGGTGGTACTGCTCGTGCTGATGACCGCCTTCACCATCGCAATCTTCTCGCGCAAGCCCTTCGAAGTGGATGTGATCCGGGAGCGCGGCGAGCTCTTCCAGGTCACCACTGCGGGACAGGTGGTGAACCCCTATAGC
Organism: Pseudomonadales bacterium; assembly: GCA_965230005.1. GTDB lineage: Bacteria > Pseudomonadota > Gammaproteobacteria > Pseudomonadales > Azotimanducaceae > SZUA-309. Next base: position 507,224 of record OZ245934.1, on the reverse strand, counting down.
CTGAAGGTTCTGAACAAGACCCAGGCACCGCAGCGCTACACGATCGAGGTCACGAGCGACCTGCCGCTGACGGTCGAGCGAAGCGAGCAGCTCACCGCTTCACTGACCAGTCTGCCCGCCGAGGTTCTCGATCTGCCTCTGACCCTCTCCGCGCCGCGGGAAGCTGTCGCGCTGCCGACCGTGCCAGTCACCATTCGTCTCTGCGAAGTCGACAGCGGACACTGCGACGAAGAGCAGACAACCTTCTTTGGACCCGTGCGATGAAAGACCGCCTGCCCCTGTATCTCCTGATCTCCATCCCGGCCGCTGCCGTGATCATGAGCAGCATCACCATGTTCTTCGCGCTGAGCGGACCGAGCCAGGAGATTCCCCTGGATGGCGCTCCCATGTCCAAGACCAGCTGGCAGGGTAAAGCCCTGGATGCAGCGGTCCTCGAGGAAGAAGCACGTCTGCTGGAAGCCCTCGAGCAGGACGCCGCTGGAGAGAACGGCCGGTGACGGTCAGCACGATCAGCGTCAACGACATGCACTGCGCTGTGTGCGCAGGCAAGATCCGGCGTGCCCTCGCCGATCTCTCGGACATTCGGGTCACGCACATCAATCCGGTCCGGCGCCAGGTGCTCGTCGAGCACGGACCCGCCACCGATCCCCTGGCCCTGCTGGCCACCATCGAGTCCGCCGGTTTCACCCCGACCCTCGCGAGTTTCGACGATCACGACGCCAGCCAGCGCGACCTGCTGAAGCGCCTGGGGATTGCAGGCCTGGCGATGATGCAGGTCATGATGGCCGCGATCGCCCTTTACGCTGGCGCCTTCGACGGGATGGCGGCCGAGTATCGGAGCCTGCTGCACTACACGAGCCTGCTGTTCACGATTCCCGTCGTCAGCTACTCGGCCATGCCCTTCTTCGTCTCCGCCTTGAAGAGCTGCAAGGCCCACAACGGCGCCTTTGCTCTCAGCATGGACGTGCCCATTGCCCTCGCGATCGCCATCGCCTTTCTTACCAGCGTCTATGCAACGCTCACCGGCGGCCATGAGGTCTACTACGACTCGGTGGTGATGTTCACCTTCCTTCTGCTCGGTGCCCGTTACATCGACAATCGTCTGAAGCGCCGTTTCGACCTGTCCAGCGCGCTCCTCGCCGCTCTGCCCCGTCGTGCGTTCGTGGAGAACGCCGCAGGCCGGGAAGAACGCGAGGTCACCGAACTGGAACCCGGAGATCGGATCTGGGTGCCGGAGGGCGCTCAGCTGCCGGTGGACGGTACGCTCGTCTCGGCACAGGCCACCGTCGATGAAGCAGTGCTGACCGGTGAATCGGACTGGCTGTCCCGATCTGCGGGGGATCCCGTGTACGCCGGGACGCTGAATCGGGGTCCGGCGCTGCTGCTCCGCGCCACGGCCCCCTTCGACCGTTCGCGTATCGCCGACATTGCCGCTCTCGCCGATCGGGCGGAAGTCGGCAAAGCCCGCATCACCCGACTCACGGACCGTATTGCCGCAGTCTTCGTCCCGCTGGTGCTCAGTCTCGCAACCCTCACTTTCATCGGCTGGCAGTTCGTTGATGCGGATCGGGCGCTCCTCGCCGCTCTCACGGTGCTTGTGGTGAGTTGTCCCTGCGCGCTGTCCCTGGCTACACCGGCAGCACTCACGGCGGCCATGACCCGACTGCGCAACCGCGGCATGGTGCTGACTCGGAGCCAGGCCCTCGACGACGCGATCCACGTCGACCGCGTTTACCTGGACAAGACCGGCACCCTGACCACGGAGACACCTGCGCTGACCCGGGTCGACGTGCTGGGCAACCTGGCCGAGGTGCGCGTGCTCGCGCTGGCCGGAGCGCTGGAACGGCACTCGAGCCATCCTTATGCCCAGGCCTTCACCGCTCATGGCGACACGCTGGCCCTCGACGACGTGGAGGTCATCACCGGTGCCGGCGTGACCGGGGCAACACCCGAAGGCAAGGTGCTCCGCATCGGACACCAGGCCTTTGCCACTGAGGCGGATCCGGCCGCAAGCAGCAACGCTGGCGCCGATCGCGGCATCTACCTGAGCGAGGACGGCAAGCTCCTGGCTCGCTTCGAAGTCGGCAACGAATTGCGCAGCGATGCCCTGAGTGCCGTGGCCGCCCTTAAAACTCTGGGCATCGAACCGGTCATGCTCTCCGGCGACGCCCCGGAGCGCTGCGCAGAGGTTGCCGAGCAGCTGAACCTTCGCTACCTCGCCCGCCAGACGCCAGAGACCAAACTCGACGTCATCGCCCGGGATCAGGCGGCCGGTCATCGCGTGCTCATGCTCGGCGATGGCATCAACGACGTGCCGGTGCTGTCCGGCGCCGACGTGTCCGCTGCCGTCGTGGAAGCGAGCGATCTGGTGAAGTCCCGGGCCGACGTGCTGTTGTTGAACCGCAAGCTGACGCCGCTGCTCGAACTCTTCGAGACCGCCCGGCGGACGGCGCGGATCACTCGACAGAATCTGACCTGGGCCCTGGCCTACAACCTCACCGCCATACCGCTGGCTGCCTTCGGCTTCATGCCGCCATGGTTTGCTGCCCTCGGAATGGCGTCGAGCTCCATTCTCGTCATGGCAAACGCGACCCGGCTGCTCCAGCGCAGCGCACCGGGAGGCGCCGTGCACAACCCGGTTCAGGAAGCCATGCCCCGCACCGGGCAGCAGCTCGCGGCCTGACGATGGAGATACTCGTAGTACTCATTCCGGTGTCCGTCATCCTCATGGGGATTGCCGGCGCCATCTTTCTCTGGGCCGTGAACAACGATCAGTTCGAGCAACTCGACAAGCACGGTTTCGATATTTTTGAGGATGATTCGGGAGATGAAAAATGAATAGCCTGCTGAACGGATTTGTCGTGACCTTCAACCCACGACAAGGCTGGCGCAACGTTGCCGAGCAGGATCCCGGCATCATGATGACCCTGCTGCTGCACACGATTCCCTTCGCGCTGATCCCGGCGGTGAGCTGGTACATCGGCGTGACCACCCAGGGCTGGGTGATCATGGGCGATCCCGTGCGGCTTACCGCTGAAAGTGCGCTGCCCATGTGCGTGCTATTTTATCTGGCGATGGTCGCCGGGGTCGTCTTCCTCGGTTACATGGTCAGCTGGATGGCAGGGTCCTACGGCACTGAGTCGGGCCTGTCTCGAGGTGTTGCTCTGATCAGCTACACGGCCAGTCCCTTCTTTCTCGCGGGCCTGCTCGGGCTGCAGCCACTGCTCTGGCTCGACGTCCTTGGCGGCACGCTGGTCGCCTGCTACTGCATCTATCTGCTGTTCCTGGGCACCGGACCCGTCATGCGGGTTGCACCAGAACGGGCCTTTCTCTACGCGAGTGCCGTTTTCGCCGTGGCGCTCGTTTCATTTGTCGCCCTTCTGGGCGCGACGGTCGTACTCTGGGATCTCGGCCCGGCGCCTGAGTACACCTACTGATCAATCGGCGCGGGCGGCCCTGCAGCAGGCGGCCGCCCACGCCTTCTTTCCTTTCCGCTCTTCCTTTTCTCCTTTTTCCCTTTTCCCCTTTTCCCCTTTTCCCCTTTTCCCCTTTTCCCCTTTTCCCCTTTTCCCCTTTTCCCTTTGCTCCTTCCGGCGCGTCGTCTAGCCTAGATCTTTCCCGAAAAAACACGCCGTATGACACCTGCCCTTCTGCTCGCAAGCCTCGTACTGCTGCTCGGACTGGCGGGCCGTGCCCTGCCGACGGCTGGCTTCGCCTGGGACTTTCTCGGGGCGCTCGGCTTCTGTGCCTTCGCGGTCATCGCCCTGCTCGGCTGGGATTCGGAAAGCCCGGCCCGGCAGCCTCGGCTCGATCTGCACCGGAACCTCGGTATCGCCGCGTGCGTGCTCATCTTCCTCCACGGCATCGGCTATCTGATGCTCGACTGGACGGTCATCGAGTACCTCCTGCCTGCAGGGCCCGCCTACATGCTCGTGGGGCTCTTCGCATTCCTGGCCCTCCTCGCCATGACCATCACTTCACTGCCGCGCTTCCGCTCAAAAAGCTACCGTAACTTCGCCGGTTTTCGACGCTGGCACCGGGTGATCTATCTGGCCGTGCTCGGCGCCACGGCCTGGCATGTGCTGGGTACGGAGTTCAGTCTCGGGCGACCGTGGCAAGTGGCCGCCATTGCCCTGTTGCTTTGCGTGTTTCCCCTGGCGGGTTATCTGGCCCGGCGTCTGGCGCTCACGCCACGCCTGACAGCGGCGCCGAGGTCGGCCGCCGCCGTTGCCCGCGCGCCTTATCTCACGGCGTTCGGCGCCGTGTGTCTCGCCCTCGGCTACGCCAGCATCAAGCAGTTCGCGTGCGTCGCCTGCTGAGTGGCGGCGCCGCCCTGGCGATCGTTGCAAGCGGTCTCTGGCTCCTGGCCGGCGGCCAGGAACAGGCCCGCCGCGAACGGCCCATGCTGCCGGTGACCTTCGCTCACGCCGACCATCGCACCGTCAACTGTGTGGCCTGCCACCACGATTACGTCGATGACAGCGGCAAAGGACTCTGCTTCAACTGCCATAAGACGGATCCGGCGGTAAACGCCCTCGTGGAAACGCATTTTCACGGGCTGTGCCGTGGCTGCCACCTGGAAAAGCAGGCCCTGGGCGAAGACGGAGGGCCTACCCGGCGCTGTATCGACTGTCATACCGCCGATGAGGCCCCCTGAGGCCGGCCAAACGGGCCGATCTAAGGGAAGCACCGCTGGTTCTTTGGCACCCGCAGAGCCCCTGCTAAGATACGCCGCTTTCTCGATCTGGAGGTGCGCCTCGTGAGCGACCAACACCACCGTCTCATCGTCATCGGCTCGGGCCCCGCCGGCTACACGGCCGCCCTCTATGCTGCGCGCGCCAACCTGAAACCCGTGCTCATCACCGGGGTTGAGGTCGGGGGCCAGCTCACCACCACCACGGAGGTGGAGAACTGGCCCGGTGGCCACGCAGAGCTGCAGGGACCGGAGCTCATGATGCAGATGGCCGAGCACGTGGAGCGCTTCGATGCCAGCGTGGTGAACGATTTCATCAATGCCGTGGACCTCTCGAAACGGCCATTCACGCTGACCGGTGACTCGGCCAGCTACAGCTGTGATGCACTCATCATCGCTACGGGCGCATCTGCCATGTATCTCGGACTGCCTTCAGAGGACGCCTTCAAAGGCCGCGGCGTTTCAGCCTGCGCCACCTGCGACGGTTTTTTTTATCGCGGCCAGGAAGTCGCCGTGGTCGGCGGTGGTAACACCGCCGTGGAGGAAGCCCTCTACCTGTCGAACATCTGTTCGAAGGTGTACCTGGTTCACCGGCGCGACGAACTTCGGGCAGAAAAAATCCTTCAGGATCGGCTGTTCGCGAAAGAGAACATCGAACCCATCTGGAATCACACGCTTCAGGAAGTGCTCGGCGACGACAGCGGCGTGACCGGAATGCGCATCGCCGACAAGGAAGGCAACGACCAGCAGATCGATCTCACCGGCGTATTCATCGCCATCGGCCACAAGCCGAACACAGACATCTTCGCCGGTCAGCTCGATATGGAAGGCGGCTACATCAACATCACGAGTGGTACCGAAGGGGGCGCCACCTCAACGAGTGTGCCCGGCGTTTTCGCCGCCGGCGACGTGGCCGATCACATCTACCGTCAGGCTATCACCTCCGCGGGTTTCGGCTGTATGGCGGCGCTGGACGCGGAAAAGTATCTCGACGAAGCCGCTGCCTGATTCAGCGGTCGCTACCGGGCCCTGATACCAGGGCCCGGAACGGTTCAAGACTTCCTGAGGCGCTGAATGAGGCTGGACGTATCCCAGCGTCCCCCGCCGTAGCTCTGCACATCCGCATAGAACTGATCGACGAGGGCGGTCAACGGCAGCCGGGCATCGAGGGTGCGACCGGTGCGCAGGGTGATGTCGAGGTCTTTGCGCATCCAATCCACGGCGAATCCGAACTCGAACTCACCGGCGGCCATGGTCTCGTAGCGGTTCTCCATCTGCCAGGACTGGGCGGCTCCTTTGGAAATCACGTCGACCACGGTGCTGATGTCGAGCCCCGCCTGCTCCGCAAAGTGCAGACCTTCAGAAAGCCCCTGGAGCACACCCGCAATACAGATCTGATTGACCATCTTCGTCAACTGGCCCGCCCCGGCCGGACCCATGAGGCGCACTGACTTGGCGAAACAGTCGAGGACCGGCACGACGCGCGCGAAGACCGATTCCTCACCGCCCACCATGATGGTCAGCTGACCGTTTTCGGCCCCGGCCTGACCGCCCGATACCGGCGCGTCGAGGAAACCGATCTCCCGGGCGGCACAGGCCTCCCCCAGCTCCCTGGCAAGATCGGCCGAGACTGTCGTGTGGTCCACGAGTACGGCGCCGCTTTCCATCCCTGCCAGGGCGCCGTCGTCCCCATAAACAACGGAGCGCACGTCGTCGTCGTTTCCCACGCAGAGCATGACGACCTCCGCACCGGCGGCAGCTTCCCGCGGTGTGGCCTGAGCGTCACCACCGTGTTCCGCCTGCCAGCGCTCGGCCTTGGGTGCCGTCCGGTTGTAAACGGTGACCTCGTGGCCGGCTGCTTTCAGATGTCCTGCCATGGGATAGCCCATGACGCCCAGGCCGAGAAAGGCCGTCCGCGTGCTGTCACTCAAATTGGTCTCCTCAAACTGCGTGAGTGTGTGTTTCGATTCCCAGGGGCCGCGCTCTTTTTCCGGGTTAACGGGTTTCCCCGCCTAACAGGGTGTCCGGCCGGTTGGCGTCTCAGGGGGTGTTGGCGTCGAGAAACTGTCCAACTGCTTCCCGGGCGCTGTCCCGGTCGGCCCCTTCCTTCCAGTCCTCGATGAAGGTTACCGCCGGCGCCAGCCTGGCGATGGCGCGGGAGGTACTTTCCGGGTGGTAGAGATCTTTGCCGCACAGCACCAGCAGCGGCGCGTTGCAGGCTTCGACGAAGCGCTCATCGACATTGAAGAGCACGGCGTCACCGTCGTACATGTTGGCTCTGAACTGCTGCCAGTCCGCATCGCTGACTTCGGGACGGCTGTCTTTCAGATCGGCTGCCCAGGAGTCGAACATGTCGTAGAAGGCCTGGCGGTTGTCATCACGACCGATCGGTTGGAACAGCACGGCAGAAGCCACCCGCTCCGGGGCAGCGTCGATGAGGCCGAAGGCGTAGGGGCCGCCGATACACATGCCAGCCACATGAAAGCGCTCGAGCCCGAGGTGATCCATGAGCGCCAGCTGATCGGCCGCATAGGTGTGCCAGCCGTGATCGGCTGCGATGGGGCCCGTGGATGCACCCGCATTGCGCTGATCCATGGCCACCACCATAAATCGATCCGCAAGGTCCTCCATCGGGTTCCAGGGCGTGTGTTCCCAGAAGGAAATGGCGGACCGCATCCCCCCAGGCGCAATGAGCAGCACGGGGAATCCCGCCCCACGGGTTTCATAGTTGAGCGTCGCCCCATCGGCGGTCTGAAACGTCGGCATCTCTCCCCCTGTCTTCTCTTTCCTGACCCTGGCCTGCCGGGCCGGTCAGTCGGCGACCGTGACGGTGCCTATGGCGAAGGGCTCATGATAGCGCCGCGCAGCGCCCGGAGTCGTCCCTCCTCCGTGAGCCGCACCCAGTCACCGGCGGTTTCGATGCCGAGGTCCGCGTAGAGCGGTTCGAGATCGGGCATCCCGCGCCGGGCCATGAACTCCTCATAGAGCGGCACAAAGACCGGCTCCGGGGTGAAGCCGTCGAGCGTCTCGAAGAGCTCAGCCGCGGTCCAGATCCGCTCAGAGGGCAGACAGCAGGCGGCGAGCTGACCAAGCACCGAATCGAGGCTCAGATTGCCGTCACCGATACTCCGCAGGCGCGCATCGGCCATGAGCGCAAAGGCAGCGCCGGACCAGTAGATGAGCATGCGCATCTCGCCGAAGGAACGCTCGTTGAGCCGGTCCAGGCGCGGGGGATTGCGCACCTGGTCCGCCCGGCGGAAGGACCGGTGCAGGCGCCGCCAGGCCTCCAACTCCGTATAGGCGCCCCGCCGCGCCAGGAGCACGTTCTGGTAGTAGCTCGCAAAACCTTCCGACACCCATTTCTCACGGCTGCGCACGTAGGGCAGGAGCACGTGCGCGAACTCGTGAGTCGCCGTCCAGTCGGCGAGAAAGTCGTCGAGGGAACGGTTTTCCGCCACATAGAAGCGGACCGTTTCTCCGCCGTCTCTAATCACGTAACCGAAAGGCACGGGCGACCGCCCACGATCTCCCACCGGATGCACGATCACCTGCAGGTTGGGGTTCGGGAACCGGCCGCCCACGGCCGCCACGTCTTCCAGGGCAACTTGCAGCCAGTTTGCCGTCTTCTCGACATCCAGGCGCCGGCCGGGGCTGTGTACCGCAGCGACCCGGATGTCTGCGTCACCCACAGGGACGTCGAACTGATCGAAAGTCCCGAAGACCACCTTGCCGCTGGCGCTGCCCGGCGAGGGATCCAGCGCATAGCGGCCGTCTTCCAGAGGCCGCCAGGGCACGGAAGCCTCTGCTCCTTCCGGCAGTTTCAGCTCAATATGGATCGGACCGGCCGAACGGAGATCGGGCGTCCAGAGCCAGGCGCCCGGTCGCGTGACGCGCACGCCCGGTTCCACCGGCGGCGTCCGCGAGCCTGCCTCGGCCTCGAGGGGATAGCGGTAGCGGAGACATCCGCTCAATCCCGTGGTGGCGATCCGTTCATTGTTGATCTGTACCGTTTCCCCGCCACAGCCGCTCAGGCTGCGGAAGTCCCTGAGCTGGCCATCTTCTGCCTCGAGATCGCCGATCTCGCCGGTAAAACGCGCCTCCACCGCCACCTCTGAGAGCGCTTCGTTGACCGCAATACGATAAAAAGCCGCCGGCGCGCCCTCACCTTCGAGGGGCGTTGCGAGCGCCGGGACGCTGCTCAGGCAGCACGCAAGAAGCAGAAAAACGGATTGCTGCAAGGACGTTCGCTCCTGACCGATCAGACGGTTACTCTCGATCTTATGACCACCATCCTCTCCTGTTGTTTCTTCATGGGGCTGGTCGCCTGGATTTCCTATCGCCGCACCCGCGGGCAGACGCAGAGCCGGGACGGCTACTTCCTCGCGGGCCACGGCCTGTCCGGCACCTTCATCGCCGGTTCGCTGCTGCTCACGAATCTTTCCGCAGAACAGCTCATTGGTCTGAACGGCTCCGCCTACGCGTTCAATCTGTCGAGCATGGCCTGGGAAGTGACCGCTGCGGTCGCCATCGTCATCATGGCCCTGGTGCTGCTGCCCCGCTACCTCACCGGGGGCTTCACCACCCTCCCGGAGTTTCTCGAAACGCGCTTCGATGCCCGGGTTCGCCGCGCTACGGCAGTACTTTTCCTCCTCGGCTACGGACTGATCACCATTCCGTCGGTGCTCTACTCCGGCTCCCTGGCGGTACTGCAGCTCTTCGACGTGCCGACGCTGCTCGGCGTCAGCCGGGGCACGGCGCTGATCATCACACTCTGGATCATCGGCCTCATCGGCGCCGCCTACGCCATTTTCGGCGGTCTGAAGGCCGTTGCCGTCTCGGACACCCTGAACGGTATCGGACTGCTCGTGATAGGCGTGTTAGTGCCGGTGCTGGGGCTCGTGAAACTGGGTGACGGCAGCCTGGCCGCGGGCCTCGCCATTCTGACCACGGAACAGCCGGAGAAACTGAACGCCATTGGCAGCGCCACGGACCCGACACCTTTCGGCACGCTCTTCACGGGCATGCTCTTTGCCAACCTCTTCTACTGGGGGACCAATCAATACGTCATCCAGCGCACGCTCGGTGCCCGGAGCCTGGCCGAAGGTCAGAAAGGCGTGCTCATCTCGGGGTTCTTCAAGATTGCCGTGCCGTTTCTGATGATGATTCCGGGGGTCATTGCTTTCCATCTTTATGGCAGCGGCTTACACAGCATGGACGATGCTTACCCGCGCCTGGCCGCGGACGTGCTGCCGCTCTCGCTCGCCGGATTTTTCCTCGCCGTGCTGCTCGGCGCCGTGCTCAGCTCCTTCAACTCACTGCTGAACAGTGCCTCCACGCTCTTTGCCGTGGACCTCTACCAGCCCCTGCGGGGGCCGGTGAACGACGCGGAACTGATTCGCGTCGCCCGGGTTGTGGGTACCGTGCTCGCCCTGTTTTCGTTTCTCGTTGCACCCCTGTTGCAGTATGCCCCGGAAGGCGTCTGGCAGTTGATCCGCAAGTTCACCGGCTTCTACAACATCCCGATCATCGCCATCGTCGTCATGGCGGTGTTTACGAGCCGACGCCGGCACCGGGTGCCGGCCGCCGGTGCCCTCACGGCCATCGGCTTCCATCTGCTCGCTTACGGGAGCCTCACCTTCGTCTGGGACTCGGGCATTCACTTCATCCACCTCTATGCGATTCTGTTCGCGGTGGAAATCGGGATCATGACGGCCTTTGCCTGGGCGAGCCCTGGCGAGCCCCTGGTGGTGCCGGACCATCATGCCGTCGACATGACGCCCTGGCGGTTGGCAAAGCCGGTGGCCGGCATCCTGCTGCTGGCCATGGTGGCCGTGTACTGGCTGTTTTCGCCCTACGGCGTGGCAGCCTGAGGCGCCGTCTTCAGCAGCGCCTCGATCTGCCGGGGCCCGGACAGGGCCTGGTGCTCTTCCAGGCGTCCGTCCGTCCCGAAAAGCGCCAGCGCAGGCAGCTGTCGGATACCCAGTGTCAGGCCCAGTTCCTGTGAGACGATGAACCGGCCGCGGTCGATGTGATGATCGTCTGCGTAAGCGCCATAGTCCGGCAGGGCACCGTCCTTGCCGGGGAGCCCGTCCGCCACCCAATACGGCGCCCGTCCGGTTTCCGCCAGGGCCCCTTCGAAAGCTGGAAGCACGCTTTTACAGATCGGGCAGTCCGCGGCCACGAACAGCACGGCGCTCGCCCCGGTGCCCAGGTCGACGGCTTCACCGTCCAACGCCTCGAGCGCAAGGTCTCCGGGCAGGGCGTCACCGGGTTCGATGCCCTGGCGGGCTCGAGTCATGCCGGCAGGGCTCAGCCTCTCATGCAGAATGCCGACCTGCCGGGCGAGCGACAGCACAACGACGGCCAGGCCCAAGAGAATGACAAACTGCACGGCGGTCGCAACGGTGAGGGCCCACATCTCAGGGCGCACCTTGGCCTTGCTTACCGCCTTGTCCCGCGTCCTCGCTGGCAAATAGACCGCCGTAGTCCTGGCGCAGCTGGTTCTTCTGCACCTTTCCCATGGCGTTCCGCGGCAGCTCGGGGAGGTTGATGACGTGCTTCGGCTGCTTGAAGCGGGCGAGTTTTCCCGCGAGCGCCGCGTCCACGGCTTCCTGGGCGACAGCCACACCGCTCGGCACCACCACGGCGACCACGCCTTCCCCGAAGTCCGGATGAGGCACGCCGATCACGGCGCTCTCCTGGACTTCGGGCATCTCGTCGATGAGCGTCTCGATCTCCTTCGGATACACGTTGTAACCGCCGGAAATCACCATGTCTTTCTCCCGACCGACGATGCTCACCCGGCCGGTCTCGTCCATGACCGCCTGATCGCCGGTGATGAAAAAACCGTCCGGACGGAACTCCTCGGCCGTTTTCTCCGGCATCTGCCAGTAACCCTTGAAGACGTTCGGGCCCCGGACCTCGATCACGCCCACCTCACCGGCAGGCAACAACCGTCCACTCTCATCGCTGATCCGCACTTCGACCCCTGGCAGCGGAAAACCGACCGTTCCCGCCACCCGGTGACCCTCCAGCGGATTGGAGATGTTCATCATGGTCTCGCTCATGCCGTAGCGCTCGAGAATGCGATGACCGGTGCGTGCCTCGAAGGCTTCGAAGGTCTGGGTCGTGAGCGGCGCCGAGCCGCTGATGAAGAGGCGCATGTGCGAACAGAGCGTCCCGTCGAGGGATTCCTGAGCGAGCAGTCGGCTGTAAAACGTCGGCACACCCATCATGACCGTGGCGTCCGGGAGGGCCTCGATGACCGCCTCCGCAGCAAAGCCCGGCAGAAAAATCATCGGCGTCGCCTTGAGCATCGCGCAGTGCAGCGCGATGAACAGTCCGTGCACGTGAAAGATCGGCAGCGCATGGAGCAGCACGTCATCGTCCTGCCAGCCCCAGTAATCCACGAGCATCACGCTGCTCGTGGCGAGATTGCCGTGCGTGAGCATGGCACCCTTCGATCGGCCGGTGGTCCCGGAGGTATAGAGAATCGCCGCAAGATCCTCGGCAGCGCGAGGCACCAGGAGCCTGGCGAGGTCCTTATCCAGAGCCCCGGGCACCGGCAGCGCCGGATCCTCCATGAGACTGCCGCAGCCGTCCGCATCGAGGGTACGGAGCGCTACCGCGAGTCCAAGGGCATCGATCTGCGCGGCGTAGCTGTCGGCATCCCGCGGGTCGCAGACGAAGAGCGCCGGTTTTGCGTCCTCGAGGAAGTAAGCGACTTCAGCACCCGTGTAGGCCGTGTTGATCGGGACGTAGACGGCCCCGGAACGGAGGCAGGCCAGATAAAGGGCGACCGCTTCCGCCGACTTCGACGTCTGCACCAGTACCCGGTCCCCAGGCGTTACCCCCAGCTTCAACAGCAACCCTGCAAGCCGCGCGCTCTCGGCCATGAGCGACGCGTAGCTGACCGTCTCGGCCCCCGGGCGCAGCAGCGCCGGCGCTGCCGGGCGTTTGTTCGCCGCGTACTGCAGCAGTCCGAAAAAGTTTTCGCTCACCGTTCTGCCCAGCCTGTTGACGAAAGCCTGTTCATGAATCGTCGCCTCCCCAGGGCGCCAGTGTAAGTGGCGGATCCCGGGACGGCCAGCGAGCACGCATGCGGGCACGGAGGTGCACAAACGCCGTGCTGATCGAACCACTCGGCCCGCGCGGCGTCGAAACAGGGTACTCTTGAGGCTCCCCTGCCATGATTGAAGGTCCCTGCGTGTTTCGAAGCGCCATCATCGCCGCCTCGCTCCTGGTGCTGCTGAGCGCCTGCGAGCAGGACGCAGCAAGGGGCGGCGCACCGGCGACCTTCACCCGCGGTCCCACCTACGTGCTCGTCGAGCAGGCGGTGGTCCGGGAGATCCGCGACGAGGTGGAAGCGATCGGCACAACCCGGGCCAATGAGTCCGTGACCATCGCCGCCAAGGTGACCGACACCATCAGCCGGGTGAATTTTGATGACGGCGCCTTCGTCAAGGCGGGCGACGTTCTGGTGGAGCTGACGAATCGCGAGCAGTCGGCCCTCCTGGACGAAGCGGAAGCCAACGTGCAGGACGCCGGCAATCAGGTCCGGCGTCTCGAATCCATGGCCGCAAACAACCTCGTGCCCCTCTCAGAGCTCGATGCGGCGGTGAGCCGCCTCGCTGCCGCCGAGGCGCGCTATCAATCCATCGTCGCCCGTCTGGAAGACCGACTCGTCCGCGCGCCCTTCACCGGCTTACTCGGTTTCCGGGAGGTCAGCGAGGGCACCCTGGTAACGCCCGGCAGCCTGATCACAACCCTCGATGACATATCGATCATCAAGCTCGACTTCTCCATTCCCGAGGTCTACCTGGAACTGGTTCGTGCCGGTCTCTCCCTGGAGGCGGACAGCTCTGCTTTTCCCGGTCGCGTGTTCAGCGCTGAGGTTCGCACCATCGGCTCGCGCATCGACGAAAGCACGCGCGCTGCAACGATCCGCGCCCACATCGACAATGCGGACGGTGCGCTGCGCCCGGGCATGCTCATGACCGTACACATGACCACCGCCACCCGAAAAGCGCTCATGGTGCCGGAAACCGCCATCATGCAGCGCTCGGCGCAGGTGTTTGCCTTCACGATCAGCCGCGGCGCCGACGGCGGTGAATTCGCAGAGATGGTGCAGCTCAAGGTGGGGGCACGCCGGGATGGCTTCATCGAGGTGCTGTCTGGCCTGGAAGCCGGAGAACGGGTGATCACCGACGGGGTGATCAAAGTTCGTAACGGCAGCCCGGTCACCACGGAACCGCCCGAGTCCCGGCGACCATCGGGCGGCGGCGAGCGAGGCAGCGACTGACATGTGGCTATCCGACGTCTCCGTCAAACGGCCGGTCTTCGCGACGGTCATCTCCCTGCTGCTGGTGGCCTTCGGCGCGCTGTCCTTCAACTATCTGCCGCTGCGCGAGTACCCGAACATCAATTCCCCAACGGTGTCCATTCGCACCGAATACGTCGGCGCCTCGGCGGACGTGATCGAGACCCGCATCACGCAGGTGATCGAAGACCAGATCAGCGGCATCGAAGGCATCAAAACGATCCGCTCCTCGAGCCGGGACGAAAACTCGAGTGTGAACATCGAGTTCGACCTGTCGCGGAACATCGACGAGGCCGCCAACGACGTGCGCGATCGGGTGTCGCGCATCCTCGGGCGTCTGCCTCAGGATGCGGAGCCCCCCATCGTCGCCAAGGAAGACTCGGACGCGCGTCCGGTCATGTATATGAACGTGTCCTCGAGCGAACTCTCGCTCATGGAGCTGCACGACTATGTGGAACGTTATATCGTCGACCGCTTCGGCGTGATCCCCGGCGTTTCCAGCGTGAATACGAGCGGCGGTGCCAAACCGTCCATGCGGATCTGGCTCGATCGGCTGGATCTTGCGGCCCGCAAACTGACCGTCACCGACATCGAAGCCGCTCTGCGCCGGGAGAATCTCGAACTCCCAGCGGGCCGGCTGGAAAGCGAGAGCGTGGAATTCCGCGTTCGTCTGCAGCGGAGCTATGAAACCCCCGAGGACTTCCGGGCCCTGGTGATCCGTCGCGGCGAGGATGGGCATCTGATCCGACTGGGTGAAGTGGCGGAGGTGCAGCTGGCCCCGCAAAGCACCCGGGAAACCTTCCGCTCGAATCAGCAGGTCACCGTGGGCATGTACGTGAGCAAACAGTCCACGGCCAACACCCTCGAGCTGCTGGAAGCCGTGAAGGCTGAAATTGCGCAGGTGCAGGCGACGCTTCCGGACCATATGGAGCTGACCACCAGCCAGGATGACAGCCTTTTCATCCGCGAGGCCATCAACTCCGTCTACCAGACCATCGCCGTCACCACGGTGCTCGTGAGCATCGTCATCCTCGCCTTCCTCGGCACCTTCCGAACCATGATCATCCCCGCGGTCACGATCCCCGTGTGTCTGATCTCGGCGTTCATCGCCCTGGCTGCCTTCGGCTTTTCGGTCAACCTGATCACCCTCCTCGCCCTCGTGCTCTGTATCGGTCTGGTCGTGGACGATGCGATTGTGGTGCTCGAGAACATCTACCGGCGCATCGAAAAAGGCGAGGATCCGCTCCTCGCGGCTTATAAAGGCGCACGCCAGGTGGCCTTCGCGGTGATCGCCACGACAGCGGTCCTCGTTGCCGTGTTCACCCCGATCATTTTTCTCGAAGACAACCTCGGCGTGATCTTCTCCGAACTCGGCGTGACCATCAGCGCCGCGGTGGTTTTCTCGAGCGTCCTGGCTCTGTCGCTCACACCCGTCATGTGTTCGAAGTTCCTGACGCTGAAGACCACGGTGAACCCCTTCACGGAATTCGTGCACAAGCTTTTCGAGCGTTTCGAGGCGGCCTACCAGCGGGTGTTGGCAGCCTTCCTCAAGCGCAGCTGGATTGCCGTGGTCATTACCCTCGGCATCATCGGCGGCACGGCCTGGCTCCTCGAACACCTGCCCCAGGAATACGCGCCGAAGGAAGATCAGGGATCGTTCTTCGCCCGGGTCTCCGCCGCGGAAGGCACCGGCATCCGACGCATGATCGGGCAGATGGAGCGGCTCGAAGAACCGCTGACCGACCTGCGGGAATCCGGCGAGGTGCAGCGCGTGGTCTTCCGGGTCCCCTCCTGGGGGCAGTCGTCGCCGAGTTCAGGCATGTTCATGGTCACCATGTCCCCCTGGGGCGAACGATCCCTGTCTACGCAGGACGCGCTGAACCAGGTCATGGCGGACTGGCAGACGGTGCCCGGCGTGCGCGCCTTCGCCTTCGTCCGTTCCGGACTTTCCCGCGGCGGCGGCGATCGGCCCGTGCAGTTCGTGCTCGGCGGGCCCAACTACGAAACCCTGGCGCAATGGCGCGACATTCTCCTCGAGCGCGCCGATGACTATCCGGGTATCACTCGCGTCGACAGCGATTACAAAGAAACGCAGCCGCAGGTTGTGGTGCGCGTGGATAAGAACCGGGCCGCCGCCCTCGGCGTTTCCGTCGAAAACATCGGTCAGACGCTGGGCGCCATGATGAGCGAGCAGCGCATCACCACCTTCGTGCAGGATGGCGAGGAATACGACGTGATCCTGCAGGCGAAAGAAGATCAGCGCGCCTCCGCGAGCGATCTGCAGAACATCTATGTGCGTTCGGACGACACCGGAGAACTGATCCCGCTGGCGAATCTGATCTATCTCGAGGAAACGGCCGGCGCCGGTAATCTGAACCGCTACAACCGGCTGCGCGCCGTGACCATCAGCGCCAACCTGGCGCCCGGCTATGCCCTCGGCGATGCCCTGGAGTTCCTGGAAAAGGTGGTGGCTGATGAGCTGCCGGAGTTTGCGCAGGTGGACTACAAAGGTGAGTCGCTCGAATACAAGGAAGCTTCCGGCAGCCTGGCATTCACCTTCGCCATCGCGTTGCTCATCGTCTTTCTGGTCCTCGCCGCGCAGTTCGAGAGCTTCATCCATCCTTTCGTCATTCTGCTGACGGTGCCCATGGCCCTCGCCGGGGCGCTCCTCGGCCTTTATGTCACGGGTTCTACCCTCAACATCTACAGCCAGATCGGTCTGGTTCTGCTCATCGGCATCTCTGCGAAGAACGGTGTGCTGATCGTGGAGTTCATCAACCAGCTGCGCGATGCCGGCCGGGATTTCGAAGACGCCATTCTCGAAGCGGCCGCCATTCGTCTGCGCCCGGTCATCATGACCACCATTGCCACGATCATGGGTTCGATTCCGCTCATGCTCGCCTCCGGCGCCGGTGCCAGCGGGCGTAACATGCTCGGCATCGTGATCTTCTCGGGCGTGGCGCTCGCAACGCTGCTGACGCTCTTCATCGTCCCAGCGTTTTACAAGCTCCTGGCGAAGAAAACGGGCTCACCGAAAACCATCACGCGGATGCTGGAGGAACTCTCGGCGGCGCCCTGAAGCGCGCTAGGGTTCCTTTTTCGTGGAGGCCGGTCCGTAGCGACCGGAGGGAGCACGCACAATGCTGCCGAAGCTGATGGCGTTGGACAGCAGACGCTGCCCCACCCACCAGACGCCACGAAAAGCGGGTGCGTCGGCGAAGGCAACGATAAGCCCTTCTCCACGCGGCACGGCCAGGACCGCCGGGGTCTCCGCAAGCTGCTCCGCAAAACCCTCGGGCAGATAGCCGGAGCGTCGCGGGGAACTCGCGTAGGACGCCGCCACGGTAAAGGGATTGTCCCAGGGCGCCTTCAACACCACCTTGCCGCGCTTCATGAGTCCGATCTGCGAAGCCGAAACGCCGAAGGTGAGCGGGTGTGTCTCGTCGAGATCGACGGACAGGATGGCCCCGCCGACCTGCTGGGCGCCATCGCGGGCCGCCATCTCGCCATAGGCGAAGCGTTTACGGTCTTCGTCGGGCAACCGGGGATCCGGCAGCCAGCCGACGCTCTGCGCCCAGGTCGCCGCGGCGCGAACCAGCACCGCCACGCCACCGGTCTCCAGCCAGCGCTCTAGGCGGGCAATCGTTTCCTCGTCGAGGAGTTCGTATTCGCCGTCGGGTATCACGAGATGCGTGTGGCGATCGAGAAAGGCTGCTGACAAGCGATCGGCCGTGACGACGGTGACCGGATAGCCCAGCCGATAGTCCAGCGCGTGCCAGAGACTGCCGGCGGAAGAGCGATTCACTCCGTTGCCACCGAGAAGTGCAACCTGCACCGGATCCAGGGGCCGCAGCCGAGGGCTGCCGAGATCGGGGCCGCTGCCGGAGGCGCCGCTGTCGAGACCCACGAGCGGTGCATCCCCGGCAGCAATGCGGGCGAGAAAGTCGCGTTTGCGCTCTTCCATCTCCGGCACGTCCGCCTCATGGATCACCACCGCCCCCCGCTTGAAACGGACGGTCTGACCGCTGCTGCGGGACTCGAAGGGCGCCAGCGCCACGCGGCCGCGCACCCCGGCTGCCTGCAGCCGGGCAAGGACCGTGGGCGCAAAGAAGTCGTCCCAGGGGAGCACCCAGGCCACCGGCTCGCTACGCCCGCTCACCTCATAGTTGCGGTTCACGCTCGCTTCGGGATCGAGCTTGCTGGGCATGCGCGACAGACGCGCGGCGTTCACCCCGAAAGCATAAGGCAGGGACCAGGCCGATACGTCGTAGAAGGTGGTGTCCTCGAAATCCGTCACGTCTTCGAAGAGCGTCTGCACTAGGGCAGCTTCAGCGCCGAGCACCGGCACCACCCAGGCGCGGCCCGGCAGAAACTCCCGACTGCCGGCGCGAAGCGATTCCGTGAGCCCGAAGACCGAAAGGCCCAGACCCTTGAGCACTTCGACCATGGCCGCAGCGCGACTCGGGTCGCCGCCGTCATCAAAAATCCAGGCACCCGGCAGGCCATTCGGCACGTAGCGCCTTTCCTGATAAGCGACTCGGAAGGCACGCAGTTCATCGGCAAGCTCACGAGACCCTTCGAGCGTCGACAGGGTGGCGAGAATCTGATTGTGCACGGCCATGGGCAGCGTGATGCGGCCCTGCGCCGTTTCCCGCAGGCGACCGGAGGGTGCAGCCTGTTCGAAGAGGATGCCGACGGTGCCCTGGAGGTCCGGCCAGGTGGAGCCCTTGCCGGGATAGAAGTCGTCGAACGATTCGCCGGCGTAGTAAAGTCGCTCTGCCCGATCGAGGGCCCGGCCGTGAAACTCGCCGAGTTTCTCCGTGAGTTCGCGATTGGTCTGCGGAATCATCGGATGCCAGCGGCTCTCGACACCGGGCTGAAAGAAGAAGGTGCCGTCCGCCCCCATTTCATGGTGATCGGTCATCACCAGCGGTCGATACTGCTGAAGGAAGCGCACGCGGTTTCTCGATTCCGGATGCTGCAGCAGCAGCCAGTCCCGGTTCAGATCGAAAAAGTAATGGTTCCCGCGTCCACCGGGCCAGGCTTCGCTGCGGGTTCGGTGGTCGGGATCTGCCACCGCAACGCGCCCGGCAGCCTGGTTAGCCCAGTTCGAAAAACGTCCATAGCCATCCGGATTGAGGGACGGATCGATCATGACCACTGTGTTTCTGAGCAGCGCCCGGACGTCGTCGTCGCGACTGGCGGCGAGATACCAGGCCACCGCCATGGCCGCCTGCGTGCCGCTCGCTTCATTACCGTGCACGCTGTAGCCATGCCAGGTGAAGAGCGGCGCACCGGGCTCGCTGGCCAGATGCGCCCGCTGAGCTTCCTGCAGCCGATCGATGTTGTTGACGGAAGAGATGAACACGGCGATCTGCCGGCGGCCTTCGTAGGTCAGGCCGAGTTCCTCGAGACGCACCCGGGGTGAGGCTTCGGCCAGCGCTTCGAAATAGGCGACGACCAGGTCATGACGGGCATAGCGCTGGCCGATGTCGTGCCCGAGCAGAGTTTCCGGTCGCGGGACTGTGTCGTCGTAGCCGCTGTCCGGATCCGCCGGGGGGAAGTAATCGGTGAGCTGCACGAGCGCTGGATTCGCGAAAGGTCCCCGGGCAGGGTCCGCCGCCACCTGGGCCTGACTGCCGGCAGACAGCGTACTGCTGAGAAGGACGATGATGGACAGCGACGGAACGAGGTGTCCCGTGGCCATTCGGAGGAACGACCGGATCGACTGGCTGTGCTGCATGGGGCTCCCGCTGACGGTGGCTGGCGACGCGTATCCGGGCGCGTTGACTTGCCCCGGCGGCTGGTTAATTCTCACCACGCGCTTCCAGCCGGTCAAACGGCGCCACAGCGGGGAAGCAAAAAGAGACTCCTGGGAGGGGGGACAGCAGGTACCAGTGCGCCTGATCAGTTTCAGAAACGGCGAGGAAAGCTCCTTTGGGGCTGTGGTGGAAGGTCGCGTGGTCGATCTCGGTCGGCACCTGCCGGAATACGACTCCCTGAAAGCACTGCTCAACGGCCAGGGTCTGGTCCGCGCTCTAGACACCGCGGCCGAGGTGTCTCCTGACTACCGTCTGAACAAACTGACCGTGCTGCCTCCGCTGCCGGACGCCGAGCGCATGCTCTGCGTCTTCGACGACGCGCGCGACGACGCCGTGGTGGTTGATCCGAAGTTCGTCCGCGGCTCGGGCGCCCGCCTGCGCATTCCCCCGGGAGACAGCCGCCCGCTGGCCGCCGGCATGGCCGTTGTGGTGGAACAGAACGAAGGGGGGCACAGCCCCATCGGCTACTCTCTACTCACCTACCTTTCACCGGCTGCCATCGCCATGGGTCCCTGGCTCGTCACTCCCGATGAGTTCGGCGAGGCTGACGGGATGACGATCATTGCGGCGGTGGGCGAAGAACGTGCGGAGCTTCATCTGCCCGATCCTGCCGCCGCCGTGAGCGCCCTGGCTGCCAGGGAAAATCTCGGGACCGGGGCTATCATCGGACTCCTGCATTTCCTTCCAGAGCTGTCTGCCGGGGTTGAGGACGAGGTATCGGTCAGCGCCGAGCCCATCGGCGAACTGAGCAACGTGGTTGCGACCCTCGAGGGTTAGGCGCTGGGTCCGTTCTGAAATGAGCTTCGACTACCAGACCAGCCCCTACCCGATTCCGGACTATAAAGCCGATGCGCACCGCGCCTGCTGGGCGTATCTCGCGCGCCCCGGTTCCTGGTGGACGGGCGCTGAGCGCATCGCGATCGCTCAGGCTTCACGAGACGCCATGACGTGTCCGCTCTGCGCGGAACGCAAGGCAGCGCTCTCGCCGGAGGCAGTGAACGGTGTGCACGCCGGCGCATCGGACCTCCCTGAACCCGTGCTTGATGCCGTGCACCGGATCACGACCGATCCAGCGCGCCTGACGGAGCGCTGGCTCAAGGGAAAGCTCACCGACAGCTTCAGCGACGGCCACTACGTCGAAGCCGTGAGCATCATCACCTGCCTCATCAGCATCGACACGCTGCATCGCGCCCTCGGGTTGCCCCTCGAAGCATTGCCCGAGCCCGAACCTGGCCAGCCCGATGCCTATCGGCCTGCCGGTGCAGCGCTGGACGTTGCCTGGGTGCCGATGATCTATCCGGAGAACCTTACAGAACAGGAAGCGGACATCTACTTCGGTGCACCGCAGATGGGACACGTCATCCGAGCCATGAGCCTGGTGCCGGAAGCCGTGCGCCAGCTGAACGCCTTGAGCGCAGCACACTATCTGCCCACGCCTCAGGTCGGCGACATGGCGGCGGACGGACATCTGACGCTGAGCCGGATGCAGACGGAACTCGTCGCTGCCCGCACGTCCATCAAGAACGACTGCTTCTACTGAACCAACGCGCACAGCATGATGCTCCGTGGGAGCAGCGCGCAGGCCGGTGAGGCCGTCAATCTGGATACCATCGTTGCGGGGTCAACGGTAGACAGCGGCCTGCCGGGCAGCGCCGAACTCGTGCGCTTTACCGATGCCGTTCTGACCGACCCGGATGCGCTGCCGGCCGCACGCGAAGCGCTGGCAGCAAGCCTTGGCGATGCGGCGCTCGTGGATGCAGCCGGAGTGGTGGGCAATTTCCAGCGGATGGTGCGGATCGCGGACAGCACCGGCATTCCCGTGGACGGCCGCATGGCTGAAATGTCCGTGGAGGTTCGGGATCAGCTCGGACTGGAGCGTCTTGCGAGCACTCGACTGGTCCTCGACTGAATCACGACTGCGTCAGCTGGCGCCGCGAAACTTCTCCAGAGCAACGTCCAGCCGCTGCTGCAGCTCCGCCAGCTCTTTACGCAGGCGCCGCTGCTCGGCCGGATCGGCACAGGCGTCGATGGCCGCCTTCAGACTCCCGACCTTTTTGATGAGCTCGACCTCCGGCGGGGGTGTAGCCGGAGTTCTTGAGAATGCGGAAGGCCATGCGGTACTTCGGGGGTACCGCACGCTCGTCCTCGAGCGCGAGGGGCTTACCGTAGCCCGGCAGCTTCTTCACCTCGCCAGACTTCTCAGCGCTTTTTACCCAGCCGCCGATGATGTCGTCCACGCCCGCCATTGCGCGCTCCGCATGCTCAGATGACCGGAGAATTATACGCCGATCAGGGAAAGGCCTCATGTTGCGGGGCGTTGCCGCCGATGTGGTCCCAGGGCGCCTTCGAGCCGACGAAGATGTGCTGTTCGATCTCGACGCCTGGATCGCCGTTCACACAGCCAAGCGTCAGTCCGTGCACGTCCCCCTCCCAGAGACCGCAAAGCGTGGACCCACAAGTGCCACAGAAACCAATCGCCCAGCCTTCTCCCGAGCCGTAGCGCGAGATGGGCGCTGACCCTGTCCAGCGCAGCACGCTGCCGGGGGCGAGCTCCGCGTAAGCAGACCCTGCGCCACTGAAGGCCTTACGGCAGCGCGAACAGTGGCAGGAGCGACCGTTCTGCAACTGCCCCTCCAGCTCATAGGAAACAGCCCCGCAGAAACACTCGCCGCTGATCATTCTTCTTTTCCTTCTGCCACCCCTCCTCCATCCGTTGCCGCCCGCGGCGCGTAGACCACCGTATCCGCCTCGAGTCGCTCGCCGACCATGAGATAGCGCAAAGGTTGATCCGACTCATTGGCCAGGTAGTGCGCATACGGCTGTCCTGCCGGGAAGTTCACGTAGGAACCCGGCCCGAGGGGAAACACGTTGTCACCAAGATAGAGCAACCCTTCCCCATCGAGCACGTACAGGTGCTCCTCTTCCAGCGTGTGGTAGTGCGCGGGCAGCGTGTTGCAGCCAGGCGACAGTTCGAGCAGCCCGAAGCCGATCCTCGCATCTCCACCGGCATCAGACAGCGCCCGCCCGGAGATTTCCCGATCGGTCCCGCGATACCAGACCACCGGTTCGATATCGCAGTCCCCGATCGGTTTCTTCACGACTGGAAGTCAGCCAGCGGGGACGTGTGTCGAAGACCCCACCGGTTCAGTAGACGCGTTGATGGGCTCGACAATGGCAGCAGCGTCAGCGGACTCACGCCGAAGGTCCGGATTACCATCGTCATTCTCCCCTTCAGTGAGATAGCAGCTTCCTGTGTAGCTGATCAGTGAGCCGATGGCAAAAACTGCCATGGGCACAGGCGCCTCAACGCCCAAGCGCGAAGCGAACGATCGCGTCAACGTGAATGGCGGCGCAGTCCACGACCGGAAAAGGGGCGTTTCCCGCCTGATAGACCAACGCGAGATCGGTACCACCCAGCACGATGGCGTCAACCTCATCATCGTCGCGCATCGCCCTGCAGGCGCGGTCGAAGGTCTGACGCTGTTGCGCGTTCACCTCACCGGCTGCCGCCATTTCGACGTAAGCCGAGTGCACATCCGCCAGGGCCTGCCCCTCCGGCACGATCACGTCGCTCGAGGTGATCCCGCCGTAAAAGCGGGTTTCCATCACAGTTCGGGTACCGATGAGTCCGATCCGCTCGAGCCCGCGGTCTGCAACGGCATCATCGACGCTGCCGATCATATCGATGACCGGCAGCGGGGCACCCGCTTTGAAGGGATCGATGCAGAAGTGACCGGCGATGGACGTCACAACCACGCAATCGGCCCCTGCGCTCACAAGCCGGTCGGCAAGTTTGTTGTATATCGCAACCTGCGCATCCTCCGCCCCGGCTTCCAGATTGCCGAGCAGCGTGGCGGTATCGGCATGCACCATGGTCAGCTCAAGGGGCGCTTCGCGTTGCGCAAAGGCCGCAATCAGACGCCGATAGTAGTAGTCGGTTGCGGCGGGCCCGATGCCGCCAATCAGTCCAATATGTGCCATGTTCGAACGACACTCTCCATCATCTGCGCAGAATGATCCCATGGAACAACTTCTGAAATGGGTTTTCTGCGCCAGCCTCGCCCTGCTGCCGATTTCCTGCTGGCAGCGGGACGACTTCGTGCCGGACATGACCATCCTGCCATCGCTGGCGGAGGAACCCGTGCAGACGAAGACCCGCGAAGAGCCCTTTACCGTTCTGGTCAACGATGTGGCCTATGCCATTGAGCCCCAGTACGAATACGACCTGCGGGGTCTGGTGGTCTCCTACGAACACCATGACGGGGATCGCATGCTGCATCGCCTCTGGAACGATCACCTGAACGTCGCCGACCTGTGTGTGATCTGGGGCTCGAACGCCAGTGAAATTGACCTGAACGCCTTTGACTTCTGGAACGGTCAATTCACCTGCTTCTATCGAACCGGGGATCACGAAGCCTGGCAGCGCTTCGACCAGACCGCGCTATCCAACAACCACCTCATCACCGAAGACGAATACCTCCGCGATCTGATCGCCAACGTTCAGGTGGGTGACCAGATACAGCTCAGCGGCTTACTGGCCAGCTACAGCCACGGTGACGGTTTCACCCGGGGAACCAGCACAACACGAACCGACCGCGGCAATGGCGCATGCGAAACGATCTATGTGACCCGCTTCAACATTCTCTCGAGCATGGATAACGGATGGCGCGTGGTCTACAAAATCAGTCTGGCGATCGCCGTTGCCTGTCTGGTGATCTGGCTGCTGACGGTGCTGCGCGGCGGATTCCGCTATCAGTCACAGGAGCGACCGGACTATTGAGCCGCACTCGGCGACTCATCGCTCGAGAATCTCACCCGCCTTTGTGACGCACTCCCAGCCGCTGGACCCCTAAGCATCGCTTTCACTCCGTGGATCTTCATTTTCCGAGTAGAGCGATTCCCCGGGGGTAAAGTAGATGAACTTCGCACCTTCAGGCGCTCCGGGTTTGTGCCACACCCCCCGGGGCACGACAAAGGAGGAACCAGCAGGGGCAACAAAATGCCGAGGTTGATCCTCGAGCAGCGTGATCTCGACGGTCCCCTCGATGACGTAGAAGAACTCGTCCGTATCCGGATGCATCTCCCAACCCGGAGAAACACCAGTAACGCTGCAGGCACCAAAGGTCCGATCGTTGAAAGGAGAAAACTCCAGAAACGATCCCTCAGGATTGTCTGCCAGGAGCTTCAGCACATCGGTGACTTTCATAGTGACCTCACTCGAACCGCGGGCTCACCCCGACGGTGCTGGAACTGACCCGGACGCTGCGAGGATCAGTTGCTGCTATCAGTGTTTGAAGCGTTCGAACCGATTACCCGGTAGACGAGCGCACCGAGGACGGCACCGACGATCGGTGCCACCCAGAACAGCCAGAGCTGCCCGATGGCCCAGTCACCGACAAAAACAGCAACCCCAGTGCTCCTGGCCGGGTTGACCGACGTGTTGGTCACCGGAATGCTGATCAGGTGAATGAGCGTAAGCCCGAGGCCGATGGCCAGGGGCGCAAAACCTGCCGGCGCTCTGCCGTCCGTGGCCCCCAGAATGATTACCAGAAACATCATCGTCATAACCACCTCGGTGATGAGCGCGGCGGTGAGCGAGTAACCCCCAGGCGAGTGTGCACCGTAGCCGTTCGCTGCGAACCCTCCGGAGAGATCGAAGCCGCTGGCACCGCTGGCAATCAGGTAGAGCACGCCGCCGGCGAGAACACCCCCGAGCACCTGCGCGATGATGTAACCGGCGAGGTCCGCAGCCTCGAAGCGCCCACCTGCCCAGAGGCCGATCGAGACCGCCGGATTCAGGTGACAACCGGATATGTGACCGATCGCGTAGGCCATTGTCAGCACGGTCAGCCCGAACGCCAGCGATACACCCAGCAGGCCAATACCAACCTCCGGAAACGTGGCAGCAAGCACAGCGCTACCACAACCACCGAGGACCAGCCAGAAGGTGCCCACCAGCTCCGCTACGTATTTCTGCATTTATTTCTTCCTCCCCAGGATGAGGATCCAGTATAGCCGAACGCTGAGCCCACCCCAGGGTCCAGGGTGGGCTGGCGCGATGAATGGAGCGATGGCGAAGCGGGAACAGAATCCTGGCCGGACTCAAAGCCTGCACAGACGGCGCAAAACCCGCTCCAGGAGATGTGCTACTTAAGACCGGCGTCCAGTTTCAGCAGTTGTTCCCGGAAGCGCACCCGAAACCAGGGGGCAAGCAACGGCAGGTACTCCCGCTGGAAGGAAGTCGGCAGATCGAAAAAGCTACTGCCAGTGAAACCCCTGCACCTTGCCGAACCGCAATGGCACCGCCAGCTGTCGCCACCGGCATTGTTGATCAGATAATCAACGGTTATCTCTTCGCCCGGGTCGATACGGCGTCTCGCCTTGGCGACCTGTGTGCTTTCAACAAACTCATAGTAGGCGTTGGGGTCACAGCTGTGGTTCATGTGTCTACCTGGATAAGCCACCAACATGACTCGGCCATCCGGATATGCGCAGTGATCAACCCGTTCACCTTTCTCAGGGCGCAACGGGGCTTGCTCGGTAATCTCTCGCTCATACGAGACTCTGTATATGGGTTCACCGCGCTCGAAAGCACGACCTGCGAAGAGGCCAAGGCCTTCGATACCGGATCTCTCTACCTCTATGTCCCGGTGTTCACGCATAGCATCTGCCAGTGACGCCTAGGCCGTGAAAGCGGCCTTGTGATTTCTGTGGACGCAGAAAGGAATCTCAGAGCCAGGGAAGGCCACTTCGTCGACTGTTCAGGCGTCGTCAGGCAGTTTCTGTTCGATGTAAACAGCATATTCGGTATTGAAGTTAGACTGGTGCTGGCGCCACCACCTGGCCACACCGGGCACCTGCATATTGCGATCCATCACGCCGCTGTAGTACCCCCAGAGCTCATCACTTACCGTGCCTTTCATATGTTGGACGAAGAACGTCTGGTGCGATTCAAAACTGTTCGACAGAAACGCTGAGTATCGAAAACGCTCCAGGTCCGACAGTGGTTCCACGTCTTGCCCGCCCTTCATAACTAATTCGGCCAGGTCCGCGTCTTTAGCGAGCGAGCCTAAGATATCCATGACGGCCTCGTTGGAACTCACATCCCGATCCGATATCAGGGCCTTGGTGTTCTGTGCGATGTTGTCGGAGTTCGCGTTTATCTGTTTCGCGAGGTAGATGAGAGATCCAATGACGCCGACAGCGGCGACCAGCTCAGCGACTGCTCCAATTGCATCCCAGTTCATCGGCTCATCCCTGCGATACCTAACGCTGCGACAGGCGGGGGCTTCCGCTCATTCGTCTGGATCGGTAGTAAAAAAGTCGGCACTCACTCACCAGATTCATTGCGTTGCGAGGCGTCATTTTCTATCTATCTTCATCTCGGCAACCAACTCCTTTCCAGCTACAGCTCGATACGCTGACTCTAGCAACCTGCCAAGCTCGGACCAATCGGTTTGCTCCGAGCGCAGATCCAGGGCCATCCAGCCTCGGAAGCCGTGATGTGGAGAAACTCTAAATCGTAGATCCTGCTCGAGCTTTGGCCTCTGGACCGGATCCGTCATGAAATGCAGAGAAGCACCAAATCCTTCCCAACGCTTTCGATAGGGTGCGTTTTCTGGATTGAGGATGGCGAATCGCCTGCGCCGAACGTGAAACAGAGGCCGGCCTTGGAGAGCGCTTTCCTCAGCCTCCGGAAAGTGACTGCAGATTTTTCGGATTCTCTCTAGATCATTCATCTGGCGACAGCGAAATGAGGCGACATTCGAACGGTAGATTCAGCGACTCGTCAGTCGTCATCTCGCAAGCTCCTTTCGACTAGGGCCGCAATCAGATTCACAGCAGTGACGCTCGTATCGAAAATCGCGTGCCCTGCCATTCGTGTTTCGTCGCGCAACGTAGATGCCCATGCATCAATCTTTTCGAAGTCTCGGTTGGTCCAACCACGTTCCTTCAGGCGCTGCTCTCTGATCTTTCTAGGGCAGTCCAAGAGGATCATTGTGTGTCTCAATGAATGTGGTCGAACCAGCTCATCGATGGAGCTCGGCCTTATCTGGCAGTCAATGATCAGAGTCGAGCTGTGGTCTTTCGACCCGGCAAGAGACAGGCTAGCGCTCAGGATTTCCTCAGCGACCATGACTGGCGTATCCATTAAGCCATCAGGGTGGATCCAGATGATTTCGGAGTTGCGGTCTTCCAGAGTTTTGGCGAGAGTCGTCTTGCCTGACCCGGAAACCCCGTTGATCAGCAAGAGGTTCAAAACCGGAACATCGCGCGGAATGACACCTTGCGTTGCGACAAGTAGCGCTTCAGCATGGTCGACTGGAGCGGTAGCGAAAGTACAGAATCAAGCGTCCGATTCGTCGCCTTGGTAGGCGACATTGCAGGCCGTCGGCAAAACCGTTCGTTCTTGCGTTCATGGACGTACGTAGCCTTCAAGCCATGATTCGCAATCCATCTCAATCTGGCCAGCGATTGCGATGTTGTATATTTGCTGATCCCGGAAGACGGCGACCAACTCAGCAACTTGGCCATCCGAAGCGCAAGGACTGACGACTATCCCGGGAGCCTCGGTCGCATTGCGCAGTTCGGATGCGAGGTTCTCGATCGTGTCGAAAAACTGTTCATGGTACTCGTAGCCGTCAGCGAGGATGAGCACGTTGGTCGAGGTATCTACGTCTCCCAACGTGGGAGAGCAACTCGCCATAGTGCTTATGGCAAGAGCAAAAACTGCTTGGCGGCCGAAAGACATCTTGTGTTCGCTTAACGCCGCGATAAGCGGCGCTTGAATCTGTCCGTTCCGCGAAAGCAAGTGGCGGTTAAACGTCCGATTCGTCGCCTTGTTAGGCGACAGAGTCATAATCGACATCCCAACCAGGAAACACGAGAACCGCTGGATGGCATTTCAGAGCTCGTGCAAGCTGCTTAGCGCGCTCAACGCCTAAGTTGATGCGATCACGCTCGATCGCAGAGATCGTGGATTGCGGGATGCCAGAAATTCTAGAGAGATCGTTCTGGCTAAGCTCCTGAAGTTCTCTGATGATTTTCACAGACTCTCCAGGGCTAACTTCCACCTGGCGCTTGGCTTTGCGGTACTCGCTCACTGTCACTTCCTCCGATAATCGTGAGGTGTAACACTCACAACATCGACTCGAATCTGCTGCTTCTCAACTTTGTAGATCACGCGATACTGCTGATTCAATCTCGAGGATCTGTGTCCGGCCCAGTCTCCGCTGAGCGATTCATCATTGAAACCTCTAATCAGCCTTAATCCTTGCGGGCCAGACAGCGCAACGATGTCTTTCCATTTCTCGTAGCGCTTGAGCAAGTCGATAGGGAGCTTTTTGAGCTGCCGAGATACTCTCCGATGCTCATATATCTCCCAC
The DNA here is from genome assembly GCA_965230005.1 of Pseudomonadales bacterium. Taxonomy (GTDB): domain Bacteria; phylum Pseudomonadota; class Gammaproteobacteria; order Pseudomonadales; family Azotimanducaceae; genus SZUA-309. The sequence goes on along the minus strand of OZ245934.1, from coordinate 478,004 downwards.
ATACTGAATTAAGTATATATACCATCCTTGATATGTCAACGAGACTGTCGCCTAACGCCGCGATAAGCGGCGCTTGAATCTGGCCGACTGGAGCGGAAGCGAAAGGAGGACAGAATCAAGCGTCCGCTTCATCGCCTGGTTAGGCGTCATTTGGTATCTCCCATTCTCGTCGGCAGAAGCAAAGGTGCCCCAGCAGGAGGTAGGGAGTTAGTCGAAACCCGTATCTCCCCATCGATATAGTCGATAAAAATCTGGTCTGACTCTGGTGTGGCTGCGATATGGTCATGCATCTCTGAAACAGCGCTCTTCGATATCGAATACAAGGCAGCGCTCTGCGAGAAACACTCCGAACCCCTCAACCCGGTGTAGGCTCCAAGTAACTTCTGCCGTTCGCCCGCAAGCCTAGCAATATGTGAAAAGCTACCTGCTCCATAGGGCTGATTCGGCGACAGCTCCAAAAGTTCGAGATCGATCTGAAATTCTTTATCGAGAAGTCTAAAGACTTCGCTTACGCAACCTACCGCCGAGAAAGGAATAAGAAGATGACGCACGGCCAGTTCTTCATCTGACCTGGAACAACTCAAGTGGCTTACTGCCATCACTACGACCAAACACGCCTTGATCCGATCGAACAGCATCTACATGACGCCTAACAGCCAAATAGCCGGCATCGTGTCGCGACAAAGCACGACGCCGTGGCGCATGAACACCAATTCATGATCGTTCCCATCTACCAACTCCGCCTGGCAGCAATCGCGTTCGCAGACTCGAAGGTCTTCGTCCGCAAGTGCGATAAGCGGGCATTGAGATTCCGGTAACGCAACGGCTCCGATTCCGACCAGCGCTGGCCAATCACAAGATCGGAAAACGTGTCCTGTCCACCGTAGCAGCCGAGGATGTAAGTCGCACCGCCGAGCTCATTGGCTTGAATCTGCCTGAGGCCACGAGCCAGGGTGTTCACCCAGAAGGTCTCCTCCGCTTCCCGCAGCAATCCGAGGAGCGCCTCGAGGTCGGCCTCCAAGGTTGCAAACTCCTGCTCTAAAGCGCTCATTCCGGTGACTTCCTGTCGGTACTTCTTCCGAGCGATTGTCGCACCCGCTGCGCTGAGTCCGCAAAGGCCTGCTATGCTCCCGGCCCATGCGCATCTCCCCCGGAATCATCGTCGTCGCGACGGCCCTTCGACCTGTGTCCCGTCTGACGCTCATCGTGCTAGTGGCCGCGGTGCTTGCGGCCTGCGGGGAGGATGCGGCGCCCGTTCAATCTCCCGATGAAGCACCGTCAGTTGTCGTCGCCGACATCGAGCCAGCTGACTACGTGGGTAGCGCCGCTTGCGCCGACTGCCACGCAGCTGCTTACGCCGCATGGCAGAACTCGCACCACGACCTCGCGCTGCAGGTGGCTGATGCGGAAACGGTCCTGGCAGATTTCGCTGCGCAGACGCTGGGGACCGACCTCCGCGCGCACGCCGGCGGTTTCAGCATCCTGCCGGAGGGTGAGGAAGCCCCCCGTGCGGTCAAATACACCTTCGGCGTTGAACCGTTACAACAGTACGTCGTCCCCATTGACGACGAAGGCGCCCTCTCAACGTACCCACTGAGCTGGGACACGCGCCCGGCAGCGGAAGGCGGTCAACGCTGGTTCGAACTCCACGGAGAACCCTTCAGCCCCGGGGACCCGATGCACTGGACCGGACGCGCCAATCGCTGGAACAGTCAGTGCGCCGATTGTCACTCCACAGGTGTCGAGAAGAACTATGACGCGACAAGCGGCGGTTATGCGACCACCTTTGCCATCGAAGACGTCGGTTGCGAAGCCTGCCACGGGCCGGGATCCAATCATGTAGCCGACCCGGAAACGCCTCTGGCCACGCTGGTGTCCCAGGCCGGTGAAATCAACGCCTGCGCCGCGTGTCACTCACGGCGCAGTCAGCTCGCTGAGGGCTTTCAACCCACCGCCGGTTACCTGGATTACTACAGCCCACGCTTCCTCGACCGGGACCTCTATCACGTGGACGGCCAGATCGACGATGAGGTCTACGTTTACGGTTCCTTTCTCTCGAGCCCCATGCACCGGGCCGGTGTGACCTGCAGCAACTGCCACGAACCTCACAGCGCTACCCTCGCCCGCCCCGGCAACGATACCTGCACCTTCTGTCATCAGGAGAACCCCGCGGACGCCATGGCCTTGAATCCCGCGTTCGCCGCGGCTGCAGGTACCTACGACGATCCCACGCACCACTTCCATGGCGACGCCAGCGAGGGTGCTCAGTGCGTGAGCTGCCACATGCCGAGCAAAACCTACATGTTGGTCGACGATCGCCGGGATCACCGCTTTCCAATACCCCGACCCGACCTCACGGTCGCCCTGGGTGTGCCGGAACCCTGCACCACGTGCCATGCAGATCAGAACGCCGCCTGGGCAGCCGACGTGATCAACGCCCGTTTCGGCGCCGAGCGTCCGCCCCACTTCGCCACGGCCTTCGCCGCTGCAGATGTCGCCGAACCGGATGCCGACGCAGCACTTGCGGCCATCGTTCGCGACGAAACGGCACCGATCATGGTGCGTGCCTCAGCACTCAGTCGACTGGGGCGCTATGGGCGTGGGCACACGATCGATGCCATTCGCCTTGCCCGGCGCGGCGATCCGCTTCTGCGGCTGGCAGCACCCCAGGCCGCCGCCAGCCTGTCGCCGGAAAACCAGTGGCGCCTCATCGCGCCGCTCCTCGAAGACGAGCGCCAAGCCGTTCGCGAACAGGCCTTCACGGCCCTGGTGCCTTCCGTGCAGGCAGATCCCGCCTATGCCGAAAGACTGCGCCCCTATCTCGAGCCCTGGTTGGAAGCCCAAAGCCTGAACATGGATTTCCCCGAAACGTTGACCAACGTGGCCGGCACACTGGCGGCGTTCGGTGATCTCGTGAACGCCGAGCGCATGCTCGAGCAGTCCCTCGCCGTGCAGGCGAACTGGGTGCCAGGGCTGACCAACCTTGCCGATCTCTATCGCGCAACCGGACGAGACGAGGAAGCCGGTGAGCTCCTCGCTGAAGCACGCGCTCTGGCACCGGGTGCGCCAGAGGTGGCTTATGCCTACGGCCTCTGGTTTGCGCGTCAGGGCCAACTGGGCGACGCCCTCGATGAGTTCCGCGCCGCCGCAAATCTGGGTCCGAACGAGAGCCGCTACGGTTACACCTATGCAGTGGCATTGAACGATGCAGGCAATCGCAATCAGGCCGTCGCCGTGCTGGAGGCCCTCCTCGATCGCTGGCCGAACGATGAGGAACTGCTGATTGCGGTGGTGACCATGCTCCGGGACCAGAGCCGTTTCGAAGAAGCTCTGCCCTACCTCGACCGGATGCTGGAGCAGAATCCAGGCGACGAAGGTCTGCGGCAGTTCCGCGATACCATGGCCCGGGCCGCAAACGCCGGCTGACTCAGTCGGCGGCCTCTCGAACGACACCCGCGCTGCAGAGCGCGTCAATCTCGGCGGCGTCCAGACCGGCTTCCTCGAGAATCAACCGCGTGTGCTCACCAACGGCCGGCGACGGGCCCGACGAGCGTTTGGCTTCACCGGTTACCTTGATGGGGCTGGCAATCGTGAGGCGATAGTCAGGGTCTTCGGAACCCGTTTCCACCACAAAGCCGGCCGCTCGTGCCTGTTCGTCCTCGAGCACCTCTTCGAGGTTCTGCACCACGCTGAAGGTGATGTCGGCCTGCGTCAGCCGAGCAACGACTTCATCGAGCGACAGGCTCCGGATCAGCGCGGCAACCTCTTCTTTCAACAGATCCCGGGCTTTCATGACGGATCGCACGTCCGGGTAGGCGTCTATCCACTCGTTGCGGCCGAGCGCTTCGCAAAGCCGCGGCCATTCCCGGGCGCCGTTGATGATCGCGAAGAGCACGTGGCGACCGTCGGCCGTCTCGTAAACCGCAGTCAGCGGATTCTTGAGTCCTTTCTCCTGTTTCAGGGCAGAAAGGTCGAAACCGGCGACGGCGCCCTGCAGCTGCATGCCGTTCGCCCAGATGCCGTTCGCCAGCAGCGACGTCTCCACCGCCGACCCTTCGCCCGTCTGCTCGCGCCTGTAGAGCGCCAGCATGATGGCGCCGAAGAGCGACATGGCCGTGGAGTGATCGCCAAAACCCGGAGCGCCCATGACCGGCGCCTGACCTTTGTCCCGGACCAGGTCCATGAGGCCGGTCCGCGCCCACCAGGCTGTGGAGTCGAAGCCTCGCTTGCGGGCTTCCGGCCCTTCGCTGCCGAAACCACTGATCCGCGCATAGACGAGGCGCGGGTTGAGCGCCTTCAGCCGCTCGTAGTCGAGCTCATAACGCGCGAGCTGGTCGTCGAAGAAGTTGTGGACCAGCACGTCGGCCCGCGCTACGAGCCGGTGCAGGACCGCCCGCCCGTCGGCCTCGTTGAGGTCAATGGCCAGACTGCGTTTGTTCCGCGAGGTGAGGAGCCAGTTGTAATCGGTGCGCCAGGGCTTCGACAGCAGTCGATAGCCGTCACCGGCGAAGGGCTCTACCTTGATCACGTCCGCGCCGAAGTCGCCGAGCACCGTCGCCGCGCCTGGACCCGCCAGAAACGACGCCACGTCCAGCACCTTGAGCCCTTGCAGCATTCCATCCGTGTTTTCCTGCGCCATCTCTCTCCCTCCGCGCCTCAGACCATGGCCACCGGCGGCCCTATGCCAAACCGCCCGGCAAAGGGTAGCAGCCGATCGAGCGTGCCGTCATCGAGGGCGACGCCGTCGGCGAGCTGCCGCTGCCGCCGTGCCCAGGCGCCGCGGCCGGGCACCCGGACGGGATGATCGGCTGCATCCGGCGCGCTGCCCTCGATGCGTTCGAAGAGAAAGGCCATTTCCCGCTCGTAGTCTGCTTGATCACCGAAGGCTGCCGGATCAAAAACCTGCAGGAACACGCTGTTCTGCTCGCTGGCCTGACCCTGCCGCGATTCGCGACCGAAGCCATTCAAGGCCTGGGTGAGCACCTCGGTCATGATCGTGAGTGCATGGCCTTTATGACCATGGCCAAGACCGCCTATGGGCATCACAGAACCTCCTCGGCCGAGTGCCTGCGGATCCGCCGAAACGCGCCCATCCTCCGTTTTCAAAGCCGCTTCCGGCAGGGACTCGCCGAGGCGCGCGGCACGCGCTACCTGGCCGCCAGCGGTGATGGCCATACTCACATCGAAGAGCACGATGCCGGCAGACGACGGTGCCGTGAAGGCGATGGGGTTGTTCGAGAAGAGCCGTTCGCTGCCACCAAAGGGACTGACAAACACCTCCTCCGGCGAGCTCACCATCATCAGGCCCAGCAGACCGGCTTCGGCGATGGGCACGAGGGAGGCGGCCAGACAGGCCACGTGCTGAGCCCGGCGAAGAGTCAGGGTGAAAGCGCCCACCTCCGACGCGCGAGCAATGGCGAGACGAGCGGCTTCCTGCATGATCCAGTGCCCCGGCAACCGGTTCGCATCCCAGCTGCCCACGGCCGGCAGATCCACGAGCACCGTGGGATCACCGGTTCGTGCTGTCGCACCGCTTTCCAGCCAGCGCAGGTTGCCGGCCACCTTGGCCACCCCGTGGGAGGGAAAGCCCAGCAGATCCGCCTCGATGAAGCCGCGGCTCATGGCCGCTGCACGGGTGCCTTCAAGCCCTGCCGCTTCGAAAAGCGCCGCGAGGTAGGACTCCAGGGCGGAAACCGCATAGACCTCGGACACAGCTCAGTTGACGGCCCGGTCTTTACCTTCCCAGTAAGGTGCGCGCAGCTCCCGCTTCAGCACTTTTCCGGGACCGGACTTGGGCAGGGGATCGTTTCTGAGATCAATGCCCTTAGGCACTTTGTAGCCGGCAATGTGCTCCCGGCAGAACTCGATGATTTCCTTCGGATCGACGTTGTTGTGCTCCTCCCGCGGGACCACTACTGCCCAGACCGCCTCACCCCACTTCTCGTCCGGCACCCCGAAGGCAGCGGCTTCGAGCACCGCGGGGTGCTGATAGATCACTTCCTCCACTTCGGTGGAGTACACGTTTTCCCCGCCGGAGACGATCATGTCCTTGCTTCGATCGACCAGAAACAGATAGCCATCTGGATCCAGGTAGCCGAGATCACCGGTCCAGTAGCTGCCATCCCTGAGCACGGCGGCCGTCTGCTGGGCCTTGTTCCAGTAGCCCATCATTACGTTGGGGCCGCGAACCACCACCTCGCCCACTTCGCCCTGTGGCATGGGTTCTCCCTCGGGGCTCAGAATCTGAATTTCATTACCCACCACCGGCCGGCCGCAGGAGCGGGCGAGCGGTGAGTCCATGAGCGCCTCCTCACCGACCAGCACCGTGGTCAGGGGCGACAGCTCCGTGGCGCCATAGACCTCATTCAGCTGCGCCGTCGGGAAAGCCGAGTGCGTTCTGCGCAGCACTTCCGTGGCGATGGGTGAGCCGCCGTGGGCAATCATCCGGAGGGACGACGTCTCCCGGGGCCTCGCGTGCTGCTCCTCGGCGATGGCGGCAAGCATCGTCGGCACCCCGAGGGTTTCGGTCACCTTGTGGGCTTCGATGAGATCAAGGGCCACGGCCGGGTCAAACACGTCCAGCGGCACCTGGGTGCCCGTGGTCCAGATATTCGCCAGCAGACCGTTCGAGCCTGCGGCGTGGAACATGGGCGCCATCACCAGCATCACGTCGTCCGCCTGCTGCGGCACGGCGACGAGATAGTGATAGGTGTTCGCGATCAGATTCCGATGGCTCAGCATCACCCCTTTCGACTTTCCGGTCGTGCCACCGGTGTAGAAAAGCCCGGCAAGATCGTCCTCCTTCACGTCGTCACCCAGGGCAACCGGGGAGCCATCCGTAACAAGCGCTTCATAGGCATCGGGAATCATCACCACGCGCTCCACGACGTCGCCAAGGGGGCCCGGATCCCGATCGGTGATCAGCACCCTGGCGCCGGAGTCTTCCAGCGCATATTCGAGTTCCGGCATGGCATGACGGGTATTCAGGGGTACCACCACGTAGCCCGCCGCAGGCACACCGACGTAGGTCTCGATGTAGCGGTGGCTGTTACCGGCAAGGATCGCGACCCGGTCGCCACGCTCGAGACCAAGGCCGCCCAGCGCACCGGCCAGACGGGCACAGCGCTCGTGCAGTTCCGTGAAGGTGAAGGACGACGCACCATCGATCACTGCCGTTTTGTTCGGTGCCTGACGCACGGCGGCTTTGATCGGATCGGCAAAGGTATGCACGGCTTACTCTCCCCTGAAAACTGCAGCACAGCAATCGAGTGTCCCTCGATTGCCCTTGCCGCGCAAACTGCCGTAGCATCGCTGCACCCGTCGACCGAGGACCGTGCGTGACCGAACGCGTCAGGGAAGCCGAGACTGCATGCTTCGCTTCCTGAAGATCTACTTCATCCCTGGGGCCGTGCTGCAATCCGTGATGATCGGCGGTGGTTACGGCACGGGCCGGGAGCTGGTCGAGTTCTTCACGCTGCACGGCATCGGCAACGGCTTCGCCGGGCAGCTGTTGGCCACCGTACTGGTCTCCACGATCTTCGCCCTGACGCTCGGGCTTGCCGTCCGCTACGGCACCTACGACTACCGCAGCTTCTTCAAGCTGCTCCTCGGCCGCTTCTGGTTTCTTTTCGAAATCGTGCTGCTCCTGCTTATCGTGCTGGTACTGGCCGTCATGGGCTCAGCCGCCGGCGGCATCATGGAAGATACGCTCGGCCTGCCCAACCGACTCGGGGCCATCGTCATGCTCGTCGCCGTGGTCATCCTCACGTTTTTCGGTCGGGAACTGATCACCCGCGTGCTCGCCGGCTGGAGCGTGCTGCTCTACGCCGTGTTTCTGGCCTACTTCGTGGCCGTCGTCAGCGGCCTCTCGGAGGGTGACATCGGTGACAAGCTCGACTGGCAATTCGAGACTGCCTGGATGGTGAGCGCGTTGCAGTACGCGCTCTACAACGTTTCCGCCGTACCCATCATTCTCTACGCGGCGCGTGCCATCGAAACGGAGCAGCAGGCCTATGTGTCAGGCTGCGTGGGGGGTGTAATCGCGATGGTTCCGGGCATGCTGTTTCATCTGAGCTTTGTAGGGGCCTATCCGGAGATCCTCGAGGCCACGCTCCCGGTCTACACGATGTTCGGCAACCTGGCGATGCCAGTGCTCTACGGACTCTATCTGGTGGTGTTGTTCGGCACCTTCATCGAGACCGGTGCCGGAGACATCCAGGGCATCATCGAGCGTATCGATGCCTGGTGGGCCGAGCGGCGTGGCGTGACCCTGAAACGCGTCCAACACGCCGTCGTTGCCGGTGTGACCATGATCATCGCCGGGGTGTTGTCCGACTTCGGGATCGTGGATCTGATTGCCGAAGGCTACGGCACGTTGGCCTGGGGTTTTCTTTTCGTCTACCTGATTCCGCTCTTCACCATCGGCGTCTACCGATTGATCACCGAGCGCGGCACCAGACCCGCACCGCAAGCGCCTTCGCCGGGGTAGGCTTTTCCTGGCTCCGTCGGCCTACCGTTAAAACCGACAATCCAGCCGTCCAGCCAGGCCGTTAACCTTTTTTACCCGTTCACCCGTCTACCCGTTCACCCGTCTACCCGTTCACCCAGTCCCCAAAATGAAACGCGGGCTCAAGCCTGTTGGCGAGAGCCCGCGCTGGTTTTCATTGGTCGGGACCAGAAATCGGTCCGCGACGCCTCGACTGAACGGTGCTTAGTAAGCGCGCCTTATCGGGGGGACGCGGAAACTGGAGACCTCTGTGACCGTAACAATGAAGGTTCGAGAAATGATCTCGAAAGTTACGCGACCATTCCTCCTACCTGGGATAAAGACACGATCACCTCCTTAACTGTTCAGCCCGACACGCGCTTGATGTTAGTTAAGCCGGTCCTGAATGCAAGTGCTTTCATCCCGGAATGGCTGGACCGGATGCAGGAAATTTGCGTTAAGATCAGAAGTTCCCCTCGGCCAGAACGGCTCCCACCATGGCGCAAGCCTTTACCGGTATCCGCATCGTCGACTTCACCCAGGTGCTCGCGGGGCCCTTCGCCACGCAGCAGCTCGCGCTCCTCGGGGCCGACGTCATCAAGATCGAAGAGCCCGTCAGCGGCGATCAGACACGGGGCCTGTGGAACGACTCGGCAGACAATGCCGGCATGTCGCCGAGCTTCATGAGCTGCAATCTCGGCAAACGCAGCCTCACACTCAATCTGAAAGCCCCTGAGGCGCAGGACATCGTTTACGCTCTTGTTAAGGACGCGGATGTCGTTGTCGAAAACTTCCGCGCCGGCGTCATGGACAAGCTCGGCTTCGGCTACGACGCCCTGCGCGCTCTGAAACCCGATCTCGTGTACTGCTCTGTTTCCGGCTATGGCCAGACGGGTCCAAAGGCTGGCGTTCCTGCCTACGACGGCGCTATCCAGGCTGATTCCGGAATGATGGCGATCACCGGCCATCCGGAAACGGGCCCGACACGTACCGGGTATATGCCCGTGGACATGGGCACAGCGCTGAACACGGCCTTTGCCATCTCTGCGGCTCTCTACCGCCGCCTCGCCACCGGCGAAGGTCAGCGTCTCGATGTGGCCATGATGGATACGGCCGTTGTGCTGCAGACGCCGCAGGTGAGCAACTATCTGGTGAACGGCAAACTGCCGGAGCTCTTCGGCAACCGATCCCCCACCGGGCAACCCACAGCCAACAGCTTCCAGACAGCAGATGGTTACATGAACGTGCTGGCGCTCAAGGAAGCGCAGGCTACCGCGCTCTTTACCGCCATCGGCAGAGCGGACGTGCTCAAGGACGAGCGCTTCGCAACGGCGCCTGCACGCATGAGCCACTACGACGAGACCTATGCCCTGATCGCAGAGGTGTTGAAGACTCAGCCAACGGCCCACTGGCTCGAGGTTTTCTCCGCGGCAACGGTGCCCGCGGCGTCCATCCGCGCCTATCCGGAAGTGATTGCCGATCCGCAGTTCGAGCACCGGGACACCTTTATTCCCTTTCCGGGCGCCGGCGACGACGGTGTGCGTCTGGTCCGGGCAGGCTACGGCACGAATGCCGACGGCCCCGAAACTGATCGACCGCCACCAAGAAAGGGCGAACACACGGCGGAAGTGCTGAGTGAGCTCGGCTACGACGATGCCGCCATCACCGCACTGCAGGACGCCGGCGTCGTCTGATCCTCAGCGGCAGCGCATCAACGTTCTGATCGGCTCCTGATCGCAGCCACCAGATCCTCCAGACCGTAGGGCGGACCATCGGGCCGAAAGGCCTCACCATTCAGGTAGATCGCATCCAGGCTTTCCGCGGACGGTGCCGCATCACTCACGCGCACGCCGGTGACTTCTTCCAGGATCACCCGCTCCGGCAGAGCCGCGGCCGCGTCACGCGCCATGACGCAGCTCTGACAGCCGCCGCCACACCAGCCGGTGTTGATGCTTGTGAGCCGCACCTTACCCGCGGGCGCAGCCTGTATGCGTTGCCGTGGCAGCAGGGCCGGTGGACGGGCTTCGTCGTCGAAGGGTTTCCAGGCCAGCACATCGAGACCGTGCACGGACACCCGTTCATAGCCCATGTGCTCGTAGAAGGCGATGGGATTCCAGGCGTCGTAGTCTTTGGCCCAGACCGCCATGCCCTTTGAACCGCTTGCCCGTGCATCGGCCTCAATCTCCTCGAGCATGAAACGCCCGTAACCTCGGGCCTGCTGATTGCCGACCCCGTGCGCGTAGCCGTGAATCCACATGCACAGGATCGCCATGAGATCTTCACCCAGGTAAGGCGAGTGTTCGATGGGAATGTAGTTCGTGAGGCCCACGACCTTGCCGTCATCGTCGATGAGCACTTTGGCTCGATGCCCCAGCGGAGCGTGTTCCGCCCGCCAGGCCCGGCGCATGGCCAGCACCCTGGGGTCGGCAGGGATTTCGTCGTGGAGACAGCGGTAGTAGGTGTCTTCCGTTTGCGCGTCGATCTCACGGAGTTCCATGGCCCCTCCATCGCTCCGATCTCCGGCCCGCAAACGCACCGGGTGCGTTCCTGGCCGGCTTCCCGCCCCATCATGCGCCCGATCTGCGCGCCATGCACCCTGACCTGCTGGGAATTCCCCTTGGCCGGTCTCGAACGGTGGGTGGCAAAGCGGGCCGCTAAGGTGTCTGTCATTCCACAAAGACACTGCACGACATGATGTTTCTCAGCAGAAAATCACAACAGTCGGCGGACCCCGAGGACATGGGCTCCGCGCTGCATCTGGCAACAGAGGTCCGCCTGCGGATCTTCGGTCACGAAACCGTGGCGCCCCTCGCTCGCGCGCATCTCGAGCGCTTCGGCCAGCGGCTGGTGGAAGTTGGCGCCCGCCGCCATGCCGTGGACTTCGAACTGGCCAAGGCCGTCCGCTACTGGCAGAGCGTTCGGGTACCCGATCTGGTCGCTCAGGCGCTGAAGATGCTCGTGGCCGATTCGGAAGTCGCTCGCCTCCTCGACGAGTCAGGCATGGAGCGCGTGGTCTTCGAACGGGAAGCAGGAGAACTCACCCGCGCGGAGATCGATCGTCATTTTCTCCCCCTGAAGCTCGAGCTCACGGAGCTCCGCGACGCACGTCTGAACGTGCAGTAAGCGCCCGCGGCCAGCCTGCCTCAGCGGTAGCTGGCCGCCGTGATGAACTGACCGAAGCTCTCGCACCAGACGATAACGGCAGTGTAAGCCGCCGGGTCGATGTCCGGGGGCACCGGCACTAAGAATCCATCGAAGGTCTTCACGTCCCCCACCCGGACCATGGTGTTTTTGAGGCGGAGAAAGTCCGTTTCCGTCTCCACGAACTCCGGAGAAAAATAGAGCTTGTAGTCCGGGCCCGGCGCCAGAGCACCGGAAAAGGCCACGGTGGTCGGAGATACGGACACCGTGCCTTCCCCCCAGTGCAGGAAATCGCTGTCCGCGAGATCCCGGCGGAACGTCCCTTCGTAGCTGGCCGTTGCAGCCACGGCCGAGAGCTCCTCCGTTGCCGGCCCGGTGGGCTCGGTGAGTATGGGCAGCAGGTAAATCCCGAGGGCGATACCCACGAGCAGCGCACCCAGGTGGGTCGCCGCCAGCAGCAGTGTTTTCATGAGGCCCCTCCGGTCATCGAATCGGTCGTTGCCTGCCTCTGACCGTCATTCCCCGGAAAAGTGCGGCATCACCTCTTCGATGAACCGCTGCAGCGACTCCCAGTCGACGGGCGGACGGAGCGCGATATTGAGTCCGGCGACGCCGGTTTCTGCATAGGCGGCAATGCGGTCGACGGCCTGTTGCGTGGAGCCGACCAGAGATCCTTCCGGATTCACCTCCGGCGCCCGGTCGCCGAGATAGAAGCCAACGTTCACGGAAGCTTCGATTTCCGCCGGATCCCGCCCGAGGGCATCACACTCCCGCCGCACCCGCTCGAGCCGGTCGGCCACGGAGGGCGGCGCCAGGTAGGGCATGTTGAAGCCATCCGCATAGCGGGCGGCGATGGCCGGCGTACGAACCTTGCCGCGGCCACCGACCCAGAGCCGGAGCCCGGGATTCAGCGGCTTCGGCGCACAAACCGCACCCTCCAGCTCGTAGTAGGTGCCTTTAAAGGTGGTCTCTTCGTCGTGGATCAGCGATCGGATGATGGCCAGAGCCTCCTCCAGCTGATCGAGGCGCTTGCCGAGCGGCGGAAAACCGTAGCCGAACTCGCGGAACTCCTCCTCCAGCCAGCCCGCGCCGATACCGATCTCCGCTCTCCCCCCGGAGAGGTGATCAACGGTGACCGCCGCCTTGGCCAGCATGGCGGGATTGCGGAACAGCGCACAGAAGACAAGGCAGCCCACGCGCACGTTCTCCGTGAGTGAAGCGAGGGCCGCCATGGCGGCCACCCCCTCGAAGCAGGGGTTGTTCCGGTCGACGAGCGGATTCGCATAGAAGTGATCCCACACGGAGATCCAGTGAAATCCTTTCTCGTCACCGGTCCGCCAGAGGCGCTTCAGCTCATCGATGCTGAGATCCTGGGGACCGGCATGCATGCCGATCTTGAGCATCAGGCTAATCCAGACGCTCGATGATGGTGCCCGTACCCAGGCCACCGCCGCAGCACATGGCGATGAGACCGAAGCGCCCGCCGCTGCGTTCGAGTTCGTGGAGTGCCGTGGTGATCAGGCGCGCACCGGTAGATCCTGTGGGATGGCCGAGTGCGATCGCGCCGCCGTTCGGGTTCACCTTTTCGGGATCCGGGCTCAGCTCCTTCTCCCAGGCAAGCACAACGGAGGCAAAGGCTTCGTTCACCTCGAAGGTATCGATGTCGTCCACGCTCAGCCCGGCCTGATCGAGCACCTTGCGCGATGCGGGGATCGGACCCTTCAGCATGGTGACCGGATCCACGCCAACCAGGGTGGTCGCCACGATGCGTGCCCGCGGCTTCAGGCTCAGCTCGGCGACGGCCTTGGCGTTGGCCATGAGCACCACCGCGGCGCCATCGGAAACCTGGGAACTCGTCCCTGCCGTGTGCACTTCCTGCCCCGGCACCGGATCGAGGGCACCCAGCGCCTCGAGAGACGTTTCCCGCAGCCCTTCGTCGCGGCTGATGGTCTGCGTCTCACCGGTCGGCTCGCCCTTCTCGTTCAGCACCGGCGCCTCCACGGGCACCACCTCGCGATCAAAACGACCCTCTTCCCAGGCCTTGATGGCGTTCTGCTGGCTCTTCAGGCCGAACGCATCCGTGTCGCCGCGGGAGATCTGATACTCCTCGGCAATCATCGCGGCACCCTGGAACTGGCTCGTTGGCTGGTAGTGAGACATGTAGGATTCGCCCATCGGCACCCCGTCCTTCATGTTCGAACCCAACGGCACCCGGGTCATCATCTCGACGCCGCAGGCCATGACCACGTCTTCCATGCCGGAAGCGACCATGGCTGCGCCGAGCGACGTTGCCTGCTGGCTGGAACCGCACTGGGAGTCCACGGTGGTTGCCGCTACTTCTTCCGGCAGGCCTTTCGACAGCCAGGCGATGCGGGCAATGTTGAAGGACTGCTCACCGACCTGAGAGACACAGCCGCCGATCACCTGGCCGACTTTCTCTGCGGGGATTCCTGAACGCTCGAGGGCGGCCGACTGCACGGCACCGAGCAGATCGGCCGGCATCAGGCCGGCCAGGCCCTTGCCGCGGCGGCCGATCGGGCTCCGGACGGCTTCTACGATGTATACGTCTTCCATGGTGTCTCCCATTCAGGTAATTGAGTAAAAGGCGCGTATTGTAGCCACATGAACACCGTCACCGCCTCCCTCACACGGCTGCAGCAGCGCTTCGGCCCCGGTCTGCTGTTTGCCGCAGCCGCCGTCGGCACCTCCCATCTCGTTCAGTCCACGCGAGCGGGAGCGGCCTACGGGCTGACCCTGGGCGGCCTCATTCTTCTGGTCTGCCTGCTCAAGTATCCGTTGTTCCGCTTCGCCGCCGACTACGCCGCAGCCACCGGCGAGAACCTCGTCCGCGGCTACGGCCGCCAGGGTCGGGCGCTCGTGCTCATCATGTTTCTCACCTCGGCCATCGAAGCGGTTGCGGCGATTGCCGGCGTGAGCCTCGTGACGGCAGCGATCGGTCAATGGCTGCTGGGAACGAGCTTCGATCCTGTGCTCGCGACCGGCTGCCTGCTGCTGGCCACCGCGGTCCTCGTCGCCATCGGCCGCTACGGCCTGCTCGTTTCTCTCACGGGGATACTCGTCGCTGCCTTCAGCGTGTTGACGCTGACCGCGACCCTCAGCGCGCTGCCTGCCCTCGCGAAGCAACCGTCGCTCTGGCCGGCCTTTGTGCTGAATCGGGAGAACGCCGCCTTCGCCATCGCCGTATCCGGCTGGATGCCGATCGGAAACACGGCAGCCATGATGCTTGCCGCCTGGATTCTGGCGCGTCAGTCCACCCGCGACGTTGCAACGGCGCGCTTCGACTTCAATCTCGGCTATGGCGCCAGCGTGATCCTCGCCTTGTGTTTTCTGATCATGGGCGCCGCCGTGCTCCATGGTTCGGCAACCGTGCTGCCGAGCGCCTCAGCGGGGTTCGTGACCGGCTTCGTCGATCTCTACGCACGCACCATCGGCAGCTGGTCCACGGTCATCGTCACCGTTGCGGCCTTCGCCGTCATGTACTCGACCATGCTGGCTATCATCGATGGCTTTCCGAGGTTTCTTGCCGAGTTCTTCATCGAGCTTCGCGGCGGCAGCAACAACGACGAAACGGCGGCCAGAAGGCTCTACCTGCCGGCACTGGTGATCGTTGTCACGAGCGCCTGCATTGTGCTCGCTTTTTTCATGCGATCCTTCGCAGCGTTCATCGACATCGTCACCATCAGCGGTTTTCTTGCGGCCCCCATCGTTGCCTGGGCCAACGGTCGCGTCGTTTCAGGCAGCAACGTGCCGCCTGCCCACCGTCCGAGCGCGGCGCTGGTTCGCTGGAATCAGCTCGCCGTGGTGCTGCTGAGTGCGGCAACCCTGGGCTTTCTCTACCTGCGCTGGTTCTGAGGTCCGCCACCCGCGCCGTGAACGGCACGGGAATGTCCGCTCAGCCTTCCACCAGCCCGGCCAGGTCCACCATCACGAGCGTTCGCTCGAACTCGTTGCTCGCGAAGAGCCGGTCCCCAACGACGACAATGTCGTTCAGCACCATGGACGGCGGCTGTGCGTCGGATGCGGGCGGTGAGCCGGCCCCAAGGGTCACCAGCAGCTGCGGCGCCTCATCGCCGAGAAGGTAGACCCGGCCACTCTCCCCTTCGCGTACCAGCACGCGTCCACGCCAGAGTGCGAGGCCTTCCGGAGCTTCGAGATTTGCTGCGAGGACCACGGGTTCCATGCGCTCACCACCGGCACCAATCTGCAGCACCGTGCCCGCGGCCCGATCACTCACCCAGAGGCGATCACCATCCGTGAGCAGATCGGTAGGCGCCTGCAGCCCGCTCGCCATCACCCGTGGCAGGTCAGAGCCGATCATCTTCACGTGACCGGCCAGGTATTCCGTCACGAGAATGTCCCCGCTGTAGCGAACGGCGCTTACCGGCATCTGCAGATTGTCGATGCGGGCCCGCGTGCGCCGCTCTTCCGTATCCCAGATGCGCACGTTGTTGTCTGTGAAAGAGGTGAGCAGGAGATCGTTGCCATCCACGGCAACCGCGAGCACGGAACCGAGCTCGCCAACGCCGAGCACGTTCCGCTCGATCCAACGCGCCTCACCGCTCATCCCATCAAAGGCCCTCAGAGCATGGAGGTCGGCCACGAGCAGTTCGACCACGCCGGCGCCCACCCGCGCGGCAATGCCCCCGGGGTGGGCCATGCCGCCCGGCAGCAGTCGGACCATGGATCCGTCGGCGTTCACCCGTGAGACGGAGCCATCGACGAAGCTCGACACGAACAGGCGATCGTTTTCATCAAACGCCAGGTTGTCGAGCCCCGGCTCCAAGTCCGCCACCACCGTCTGCTTGCCATTGGCCACCCGAATCACCGATCCGGCCAGGGTATCGAGCACGTGGAGCACCCCCTCGGAGTCGAACTTCACCGCGGCCGGCACTTTGAAGCCTGTGGCTTCTATGCGCATATCGCCCTCGTCGACGTCGAAACTCACCACCTGCTCCCGGAACCAGCGCGGTCCGTAGAGTCGGCCATCGGGCCCCCAGTCCATGCCGTTCAGCCCGCAGCCCGGACCGAGCTGATCGCTGATGAGTCGCGGCGGACCGATGCCGGCCGGGTCCAGCTCGAAGAGCTTGTCGTCGAAGAAGCACTGGGAAACGAAGAGTCGGCCGTCGTCGGAGAAGGTGATCGGGTTGACCCCGGGGGTGAGCGTGGCGGCGGTGACCCGTTCACCGGAAGCTCTGATGCCGCCGACTTCACCGGTCAGAATGGAGGTCCAGTAGAAGTCGCCGGCCGCATTGAACGCAATGTCATCCGGTCCGTCGATGCCGTCTGCCAGGCGCTCGAGAATCTCGCCGGACTCCGGGTCGAGCACCACGAGCTCCGATCCGATCACCGAGGCGACGAAAAGCCGGCCGTCGGGTGAGAAGTGCATGCCATTCGCGCCGGAAATCTCCGCACCGGTTGCGAGCACCTCGATGCTGAGCGGCGCGGGTGGTTCCGGCGCTGCACAGCCAGTGAGAAGCAGGCAGAGCAAACAGGCAGCCGGCCACTGCTTCAGCGGCCCGATCAGGGTCGTCAAAATGGGTTCTCCTCCCGGAAAGTGACCGGCATGCTAGCACGGTCCCTGGCGTCCGACGCGCAGGTCCATGGGCGGCAGCGGGCCAGATCCAGTGAACGGCAAGCGGCGCGGGCTGGCTGTGACTGTGCACATCCCGCATCATGGCTGCGACGTCAGTTCAGGGAAGTTGACCATGCAGCGTGAGCGCGGGCTGTTCGAGCTCTACGAAGATCCCGAGCGGGCTGAAGCCCTGCTCTGGACCCGGCGCCGGTTCCTCTCCGGCGGCGGGCGCGCCGCGATCCTGGCCGCCATGAGCGCACGACTCGGCGCGGCGATCCGTTACGGCGCCTTGCTCCCCGCCGGCTATCTGCCGCTTGGCCTTGCGCAGGCAGCGGAAGCGATGGACAGCGCCGACGGTACCCTGCGGGTCCTCAACGATCGACCATTGAACGCCGAAACACCGCCACACCTCCTGGATGATGCAATCACGCCTGAGCCTCGGCTCTTCGTGCGGAACAACGGCCTCCTGCCGGAGGACATGAGCCCGGAGAACTGGCGCCTGAGCGTGGCCGGCGAGTCCTGCCTGGCACCACGCAGCTTCAGCATCGCTGAACTGAAAGATCGCTTTCCGATTTACCGCTATCAGCTGCAGCTGGAATGCGGTGGCAACGGGCGGGCCGAGTTCCGGCCGCGAGTGCCGGGTAATCAGTGGTCGACCGGGGCCATCGGCAACCCCGAGTGGACGGGCGTGCGGCTCCGCAACGTGCTCGAGGCCTGCGGTATCGGCGACGACGCCGTCTACCTCGCCTATCGCAGTGCCGACCGGCATCTGTCCGGCGACCCGGACAAGGACGTGATCTCCCGCGGCGTACCCATGGCCAAGGCGCTGGAGGATGAATCACTCATCGCCTTCGAGCTGAACGGCGCGCCGATCACCCCGCTTCACGGGGCACCGCTGCGCCTGGTCTGTGGGGGCTGGCCGGGCTCCGTCTGTGGAAAGTGGCTCACGGAGCTGCTGGTGCGCAACAAGGTCCACGACGGCGCCAAGATGACGGGCACCTCCTACCGGGTACCCTGCCGGCCCGTAGCCCCGGGGACCGCAGTCGCCGACGCAGACATGTGCATCATCGAAAGCATGCCCGTGAAGTCTCTCGTCACTTTCCCCCGGTCGGGGATCCAAGTGCCCGCTGGAAAAGCCTTCCCCGTGCGGGGTAAAGCCTGGGCAGGTGATCGCGCGGTGAGTGCTGTGGCCGTCTCCATCGATTTCGGTCAGAGCTGGCAGCCCGCGAGGCTCGCCGAGCCGGCGAATCGTCTTGCCTGGCAGCTCTGGGAGGCGGACGTCACACTGCCCGTCGAGGGGTATTACGAGGTCTGGGCCAGAGCCACCGACAGCGCCGGTATCAGCCAGCCCATGCTCGTGCCGGGGTGGAATCCGAAGGGTTATCTGAACAACGCCACGCACCGGATCGCCCTCGAGGCGGTCTCATGAGAGGGGCGTGGCTGCTGCTGGCGATGGTGCTGTGGCCCGCCGGCAGCCTCCAGAGCGCAGCGGCTGCGGAACTCGACCCCAACACCGGTCTCATTGTCGCGCCCGGCTGGGAACTCGCCGCGGCGCACTGCGGTGGCTGTCATTCACATCAGCTGGTGATCGCCCAGCGCGGTGACGCCGGCTTCTGGCGGGATACGATCCGCTGGATGCAGCGCACGCAGAACCTCTGGCAGATTCCCGAGCCGCAGGAGCAGGCTCTCCTTGCCTACCTCGCAGAGCACTACAACGAAACGGACTGGGGCCGCCGACCGCCGCTTCCCGCATCGCTTCTACCCTGACGCACCCGATCGTCCCGGCACACTTGCGCCAATTAGCAGAATGAGTATTCTGTAAAGACACAACAGGAACCCGGCACGCAACAAAACCATGGCTCGCAGTCGCGAATTCGATCCCAACGCCGTTCTGGACACGGCCGTCGAGCTCTTCTGGGCGAAGGGTTACGGGCAGTGTGGGGTGGCAGACGTGGTCGATGCATCGGGGGTGGCCCGCTACGGCATCTATCAGGCTTTCGGCGACAAGGACGCCCTCTATCGGGCAGCCCTCAAGCGCTACCAGCGTATCGTGCGCGACGACTTTCTGGCTGAACTGCGAGCCCCTGACGCTGGCCTTGGCGCCATCGAAGCTCACTTCGAGCGCATGCTCGGCATGCTTTCCGAAGGCGATCGCCGCGGCTGCCTGGCCTGCGTGGCCGCCATCGAACGGGCCCCGCTGGACAGGGAAGTGGCAGCAATCGTCGACGACACACTGACGCTCATGCGCGACGCCTTCAGCAATGCCGTGGACGGGGCGCTTGCACGATCGGAAATCCGCCCTGTGGAGCGCGCGTGGCTCATCGAATATCTGGTCGGTCTGCAGCGCACGCTGGGCACCCTGGTACGCAGTCAGACACCCGCCAGAGAAATCGAACAGTGTGTGCGGGGTGCCCTGGCCCTGCTGCCCGTCTGAATTTTTTTGCTGTTAACAGAACTTCTATTCTGATGTAACTGATTGAAAAGCAACCATCAGAGAGAAGCGACAAAAGCAGAATAAACGTTCTGCTAAAGACGAAAACTGAGGCCCATAGAACGGCCAATGAGGAAACACTGATGACACATCAAAGCACCGAAACACCAACCGATGTTGCCACCCGGGACGTTGAGACCTGCCTCGGACCCAGCGCCATGAGCCAGCTCACGGCCGGCTTACTGCTGAGCGCGGGCCTGCTGCTCGGGACGCCTGCCCAGGCCATCTCCTCGGGAGAGGCTTACGGGTACTGCAAGCAAGCCGCCAAACAGGCCCACGGGCCCGACAGCAGCGTCTCCCTGAAGAAGCTGCGCAAGCGCGGCGGTGGCAAGACCGAAGTTCGACTGCGAGTGGTGACCGATGCGGGGGCTTTTCGCGCGGATTGCGTCCTGGAAAACGACCAGGTTGTGGCCTACACACCCAGCGACAAGGCACCAGACAGCAGCGTTGCAGCATCCAACTGAATGCGATCGCACCACTGAATCAAGGAGCACCGTATGGCATTTCCCATGATCACCGCCCTCACCGCGGCCGCGATCGCTTTGCTGCAGGTCTATCTGATGATGAGCGTCGGTTTCGTCCGCCTGCGTACCGGCATCGGCATCGGCGATGGCGGCGAAGAGTCACTCGCCCTGCGCATCCGTCGCCACGGCAACCTGACCGAGAACGCGCCGCTGTTTCTCATTCTGCTGGCACTCACAGAGCTGGCAGGCGGAACGTCCTGGATCATCGGCCTGCTCGGCGCGGCCTTTCTGGTCGCGCGACTGGCTCACGCCATCGCCTTGAGCAGGACGAGCGGCGCACACCCCCTGCGCCCCGTGGGCGCCTTCGGCACGGTGCTGACCCTGCTTGCGTCGGCCGGTTACCTGGTCTGGCTGACCCTCTGAAGTCGCCGAACCACTCAAGTATTTGAAGGGAGGTTACTCGGTTGCGGTGGTCTGAGGGTCGTCTGCCTTTGCCGCAGTGACCGCTCCGACCGCCGTCATCGCCTCACCGACAAACTGATCCCGGCTCCGCCAGAACGCGACGGCCGGGACCGCGAACAGCCCACCGGCGATGAGTGCACCGATCCATCCACCCTGGGCCTGAAAGAGCGGCCAGAGAAACATGGCGAGGGCTACCTGGGTGGCATAGAGGCTGCCGAGCCACCAGGCCCAGGGGCGCATGAACCACAGTCCCCAGGCCAGGGCGCCATAAACGAGCCAATGAACGACGCCGCCAACCTTCGCCGCCCAACCGGTGAACATGTATCCGAGCCACACGTCTTCGTCTTCCGCGAGCGGCTTGAAGACGACGTCGAAGGGACTGTAGATGAAGGTCATGTAGAGGCTGAAAAGCAGCACCAGGTTCAACCACCAGCTGCGCTTCGCCCACTCGGCTTTCAGATCCATCCCGCGTTCTCCCCTGCTTTCCCCGTTGTCCGACCACAGCCGGGGATCCCTTTTGTGCCCGGCCCCGCCAGACTCTATCATTCCAGCGCGCATCGCCACTCATGCTCGAGCAGGGGAATTCAATGAGCGACAACAGCTGGGAAGTCTTCGACATCAACGCCATTCGCGGCGATCTGGAAGGCGGCAAAGTGCAGTATCAGGAGTTCCTCCGGGTACCCTCGCTCTCCTGCGGTGTTTACCACCTGCCGAAAGGCGCGAAGGACATGCAGTCACCGCATGATGAGGACGAGGTGTATCTGGTGCTCGAAGGGCGGGCCCGAATGACCGTAAATGACGAGGTTCGAGAGGTATCCGCCGGCAACATCCTCTACGTGAGAGCGACTGCCGATCACTCTTTCTTCGAAATCGAGGAAGACATGACCCTCCTCGTTTTCTTTGCCTCTGCCATCACCTGACCCAGCTCCCGGCCCCAAGGCGGGTCCCGCTCAACCGTGGGAGATTTCGATCTCCTTGTCGGTAATGAACTCCAGCAGGGCGGGCGTTCCGCTCTGGGTTGCTTCGATACCGCGCTGGATCGCGGCTTTGATGTCGCCGGGTTCCGTCACGCGTTCGCCATAGCCGCCGAAGGCCTTGGCCATGTCCGCGTAATTGCCTGAGATATCCGTCGAACGGTACTTCTCCGTGGCGACCTGCATGATCGGCAGCTCGATGGCCATGGAGAAGTTGTTCATGAGGATCGACAGGATCGGGATGCGCTCGCGCACGGCGGTTTCGAAGTCCATACCCGTGAAGCCAATCGCAGCATCCCCCCAGACGTTGATGCAGAGCTTGTCCGGCTGGGCGAGCTTGGCGCCCATGGCGAGCCCCAGACCATAGCCGAGCTGCGTGGTTTTCCCCCAGCCGATGTAAGACAGCGGCGTGGTGCTCGACCAGAACGGCGTGATCTGATCCCGGGGACTGCCGGCGTCGTGGGTGATGATGGTGTTGTCGATGTCCACACTCTGCTGCAGCTCGTGCAGCACGCGATAGGGATTCAGCGGCGTCGAGTCGCTGGTGAGCTTGGGCATCCACTCGGCAAGCCACTCCTCCCGAAGTGCTGCGATGGTCTCGCCGACGTGCTTCCGATCGTTGGCCTTCGATTTGTCATGGCCATCCATGGCGTCCAGGAGCCCCTGCAGCGACAGCTTCGCATCGCCAATGAGCGGATACTGCGCGGGAACGTCCTTGTTGAAATCCATGGGATCGAGGGTGGCATGGATGATGGTTTTGCCCTTCGGCATGGCCACCCCGAAAGCCGTGAGCGCAAAACTGCAGCCAACCCCCAGAATCACGTCCGCCTCCTCGAGGAAGCGCTTGACCGGCCGCGGATTGGCGCGGCCGCCGCTGCCGAGCGACAGCGGGTGCGTCTCCGGAAAAGCGCTCTTGCCTTCGAGGCTCGTGGTCACCGGGATGTTCCAGGCTTCGGCCAGGGCCTTCAGCTCCGGCCAGGCCTCGGCATAGTGAACGCCCTGCCCCGCATAGATCACCGGTTTCTCAGCCGCCGCCAGTACCGCGGCGGCCCGCTCGACGTCCGCCGGGTCCGGCGCTGAACGGGTCGCCACGGCCGGTTCATGAGACCAGCCCTCGGGCACATCCTCTCCGAGCACATCGAGGGGCAGTTCCACGAGCACCGGACCGGGTCGACCGTTTTTCAGCTGCGAGAAAGCGCGCCGCATCACCTCCGGCATGGCGCGCCCCATGGTCAGCGGTTCCGCCCACTTCGTGACGTGCTGCATGTTCAGCGTGGAATTGAAGTTCGGGTAGTAGTGGGCGAGCCGCCGCGGATACCCGGCCGGCAGCACGAGGATCGGCGCCGATTCGGAGTAGGCCTGAGCCACACCACCGAAGGCATTTTCCGCTCCGGGGCCGTGCTGCATGGCGAACACCCCGAATTTCTTACCCGAGGAGAGCCGTGAGTACGCATCGGCCATGTGCAGACCGACCCGCTCCTGACGGACGATCACCGTGCGGATGTCGGCCACCGCGCAGCTCTCAATGATCGCGTTGACCGGGTACGCGAAGAGAATCTCCACGCCCTCCTGTTTCAGAGCGTGGGCAATACCGTCTGCAACTTTCATGCGTTCTCTGTCCTGTTATGACTTGCAGGCCTGCTGGCTATGACCAGACCCGACGAATGATCTGACGCTGAGCTTCAGGCCACGTTGCCGAAGTACTGGCCCGAGGTGGCTGCAGCGATGTGGTTTTCGCGAAGCTGATCGTAGGTCTGAATATCGGCATTCACGCAGTCGAGGCCGTTCTCCAGCACAAACGCGTAGCTGCGCTGGAACGGAGAAAGCTTCGCCTGCACCAGGGCTTCCGGATAGTGCTCGTCGAACACCTTCTTGTTCCGCGTGCCGAAGAAGCCGGAGGAGAAGTAGCGCACGGCCTTCATGCCGATGAGGCCGATCCCGGCTTCCCGCGCTTCGTCGAGGAGCGGACGCAGCTCGGCCATGGCCGGCGACCCCTTGAGCATGGTTTTGCTTTCCCAGTCGTACCAGCCGCCCGGGGTGATGGCGATCATGGCGAGATCGAAGAAGCCCGTGTCGATGGCCGCCTTCAACACCCCTTCCGCATCCTGATGGGTGCTGAGACCGTAGTAGCTGATCTTGCCGGCGGCTTTTGCGCTTTCGAAGGCACGGTACATCTCTTCACTGCGCACCATGTCGATGTTGTTCGCCGCCATCTGGTAGTAGGCGTCGATATGTTCCGTGCCAAGCTCCTTGAGGCTGAGGTCGATGAGCGACAGCCAGGCTTTGGCGGCTTTTTTGCCCTCCTCCACGCTGAAGGCATCACCCGGCTGTTTGTACACAGAGCGGTCGGCATGGCCGGGGTGTGCCTTGGAGATCAGGAAGATCTCGTCCCGATGCGCTTTCAGGAAGTTCTTCATGTTGCGCTCGGCCATGTCGTAGTAGTGGGTCGTGCCCACATCGAAGACATTCACGCCGGCGTCGAAAGCCGTGTTCAGAAGCTGGTCTTTGTTCGCCCGCATGAGAGACGCACCGCAACCGAAGACCAGGCGGCTCGCTTCGAAGCCGGTGCGGCCGAGGGTGCGATACTGCATCTCCGGCCAGGCCGGGCTTGCGGCAGCCTTGGCCTCACTGACCGCGGCGTTGAGGTTGCCCGATCTGAGAAGCGTCTGACCGCCCACGCCGAGGGCGGCGGCGTACTGGAAAAAGCGGCGACGGTTGGTTCCCTTGGACGATTGGCTCATCATTCTCTCCCACCTGGCCTGACCCCGATTCTAGCCGCACGCCACGAGGAGCCGCCATTGTTTTTCCCCTGCCGCAAAGAGCTGGTACAAGCCACCAAGGGCGCGCTACCCGCGCTGATGCTTCTCGCCGCCGGCGCCTGCAGCCCCGGGGGCATCCCGGAGATCGGCCCCGGTGTCGCCGCCGGCTGGCCTGCCTATGGCGCCACACCGGGCGGCACGCACTTTTCAGAAGCCACGCAGATCACGCCGGACAACGTCGCCTATCTCGAATCCGCCTGGACCCACAACTCCGGCGATTACCGGGAAGCCCGGCGTCGCGACGACGGCCGCCGGGTCGGTCCGAGCGCCTTTCAGGCCACACCCATCCTGGTGGACGGACGCCTCTACTACTGCACGCCCTTCAACCGGGTCTTCGCCCTGGACCCGGAGACCGGCGCCGAGCTCTGGTCCTTCGACCCGGGCCTCGACCAGGCAGCCAACAGCATCCTGCCGAACTGTCGCGGCGTTTCCAGCTGGAAGGCCGACGACTGGCAGCCCGGCGATGAACGACTCTGCACCCATCGCATTCTCACGGGCACCATGGATGCCCGCCTGATCGCGCTGGATGCCGTCAGCGGACAGCGCTGTCCGGATTTCGGCGAGAACGGTGAGGTGGATCTGACGCCGGGACTGTCCCGCCACGCTGCGTACGAGTACGGGGTGACTTCGCCACCGGCAATCCTCAACGACCTCGTCATCACCGGTTCCATGGTGCTCGACAACGTACGCACAGACATCCCGTCCGGCGTGGTGCGCGCCTACGACGCTCTGAGCGGCGAGCTGGTCTGGGCCTGGAACCCGGTCCCGGAAGGCATGGCAAAGTTCGACGCCGACGGTTCCTTTCGCAGCGGCACCACAAACGTCTGGTCCATTATCAGCGTCGATCCGGCCCGCAATCTCGTCTTCGTGCCCACAGGCAATACCTCCCCCGATTACTACGGCGGCCATCGGGAGGGCCTCGACGAATACTCGAGCTCCGTGGTTGCGCTCCACGGCGACACCGGCCACGTCGTCTGGCATTACCAGTTCGTGCATCACGATGTCTGGGATTACGACACCCCCGCACAGCCGACGCTCATGGACCTGGAAGTAGACGGCGAGATTCTGCCGGTGGTGGTGCAGGTGACGAAGATGGGCCTTACCTTCGTGCTGCACCGGGAAACCGGCGAGCCCGTCTTCCCGGTGGAAGAGCGTCCGGTGCCGCAGGATCCGGTGCCCGGCGAATACCTCTCCGCCACGCAACCCTTTCCCACCCACATACCGCCGCTCATGCGACCGGTGAGCGCGGACGACGCCTGGGGCCTCATGCTCTGGGACGAAGCCAGCTGCCGTGAGCGTATCGAGGGACTGCGCAACGAAGGCATCTACACGCCGCCGACGACCGGAGGCACGCTCTTCATGCCGGGCAATGGCGGCGGTAACAACTGGGGTTCGCCCGCCATCCATACGGGCGAGGACGTGATGTACGTGATCACTCTGCGCACGCCGAACTGGCTGAAGCTCACCGCCCGCGAGGAATGTCGTGCGGCGGGCGGCCGGGAAAACCAGATCGGCACACCCTACTGTTCAGACACGGAGTTCCTGCTGTCGCCGCTGGGGGTGCCCTGCACGGCACCCCCCTGGAGCACCGTGGACGCCGTGGATCTGGTTGCTGGAGAGATCCTCTGGAGCGTGCCTCTCGGCACCACCCGCGACATGGCACCTTTCCCCTTCTGGTGGATCAAAGGCGTGCCGGCCATCGGGGGCCTGACGGTCACGGAATCCGGCGTGCTCTTCGTCGCCGGTGCCATGGAACACGCCTTCCGCGCCTTCGACGCCCGCACCGGCGAGGAACTCTGGCATCAGCGCCTGCCGACGGCAGCCAACTCCACGCCGATGACCTACCAGCTGCGGCCAGGCGGCAGGCAGTACGTGGTGGTTGCAGCCGGTGGCCATATGGGTGGCATGAATCCGCCGGGAGATCACCTCATGGCCTTCGCACTGCCCGAGTAAGTCCGGCCTCAGGGCGCGCTGCGGCCGACAGATTCCAACGGCACGTCGACCGCATCGCCGTCGCGGAACTCCGTGGCCTGATCTGTGAAGCCGCTGGCGTGCAGCTCCACAAACACCGTCTCGTCGCC
Source organism: Pseudomonadales bacterium (assembly GCA_965230005.1). GTDB lineage: Bacteria > Pseudomonadota > Gammaproteobacteria > Pseudomonadales > Azotimanducaceae > SZUA-309. Next base: position 451,494 of record OZ245934.1, on the reverse strand, counting down.
GCGATTTTCCCAGAACCAGCCGTGAATGCCGGAAAACGGTGCCAGGTAAGTGCCGTGACTTTCCGTACCCCGGCTCTGCTGAAAGCTCTCGGCATAACCCGCCTCCGCGCCTTCCGGCTCGGCGTGCATGTCGTAAACCACCTCGCCGGTTGCCGTCCAGGAAAAGACGAGGCCACTGTTCGCCGCCATGCGGAACTTGTATTCGACGGACTCGAAGGGCGCGAGCTCAAAGCGGATGTGGTCTACCGCGTGGGCTCCATCCGACGCCGTGATCGCCGAAGGACCCGTTCTCGACAAGCCGGTGAGTCCGAGCCGTTCACCGGTGCCAAGCAGATCAACGTCGTACTCCGCCGGCAGCACCACCGTGAACAGCAGCAGCATGGCCACAAGAAAAGCGAACGCCGTCGCCTTCCAGAGCCTGCCCGAATCTGTGCGTGTGTTTCTAGTCGCTTCGTTGTCGTTCATCTCGTCTGCTCAACCATCCAGCAGGAAGCCGGCAAACTGGTAGCCGGCCAGCAGAAATCCGCAGGTCATGAGTACCGCGTTGGCCGTGAAGGCCTGCCGTTCGAAGGCCGGGCTCTCCCGCCAGCGCAGCAGCAGGAGCAACACGGCCGCTAACGCTGCGATCTGGCCGAGTTCCACGCCCAGGTTGAAACTCAGCATGTTGATCACGAGGCCGTCCTCCGTCAGCGTCAGGTCCTGCAGCTTCGTCGCGAGTCCCAGGCCGTGAAAGAGCCCGAAGACCAAAACGGCCACCCGTGAGTCGACCCGGAAGCGGCCGAGGCGGTCAAAGCCGCCCATGTTTTCGAAGGCTTTGTACACCACCGAAAGACCGATGACGGCGTCGATCAGGTAGGCGTTCACCGACCAGCCTCCAAAGACACCGGCGAGGAGCGTCGCGCTGTGCCCCAGGGTGAAGAGGGAGACATAAAGCACCACATCGCGCCAGCGCTCGAGAAAGAACACCACGCCGACTAGAAACAGCACGTGGTCGTAGCCGGTGAACATGTGCTTGGCGCCGAGGTAGAGGAACGGCAGCGGCGCCGGGCCATTCAGCTGCTCGACGAAGCTGGCGTTGGATTCGGAGAGGTTGTGTCCGAAAGCGGCAGCCGCGATCAGGAACAGGGTCGTCGTTGCGAACAACCGGCCCACGGCGGCAACGCCGGAGCGACAAAGGGTCATTGTGGTCGGGCTCCGCGCGCGGCGCCCGTGCGGGCAACCGGCACGGGGCTACTCGTCGCCCGGCAGCATGTAGAGCTGATGACAGGACACACAGACGTTGTAGAGCTGGCCGCCATAGTCGAAGACCGCCTGACCATCCTTCTGCTCCGCCGCCTCGATGAGCCGCACCGCCGTGCGGGTGAGGCCGCCGGAGATCTCGTTCCAGTCCTCGCCCTGGGAATGGCCGGGAATCTTCAACAGATTGCCCGCCTCGGCAAGGGTGGCGGCTGCATTACGGACCGCATCCCACCCTTCCTGGGTGGTCGGGGTGAGGTCCTCCACCCCTTCGAAGGTCGTGATCGTGCCGGCAGATCCCCAGATCACGTCCGCATTGGGATCGAGGATCCAGTTCATCATCTGCTTACTGTCCACGATCGGCTCATAGCCGGCTTCTACTGCTACCTCCTCGCTGCAGCTGCTGAGGAGCACGGTCGCCAGCGCGGCCGGCAGTAGCGCGGGCAGCCGTCGGGCTGCACAAAGGGAAACAGACATGCGATCTCTGAGCCTTGCGGGGAGACCGGAGCGTAGCGTCATTCCGGAAGTGAGGCCAGCAGATGGACGCCAACCCGCCGCGTGTTCAGGGCCTCGAAACACGGGCCCGGGCGTACCGAATCCCGTCGGATTTGATCGCGATCAAACCGTCCTCGCGGCGGCTCCGGGAGCATTGGAATCACCTCAAGGCAACAGATCCTCAAGGAGAGTTTCATGACTACCTACATCGAGCCCCAGGACACCGTCATCCTGAAAAAGATCGGCATCAACGTGGCCGTGCTGGTCGCCGTTGCCTTCGCCCTCATCGGCGTGGCGATGGTCGTCACCTGAGCAACCGCTTCGACTACTCGTCCACTCCATAGCGCACCTCGATGGAGTGGGCGTCTCCGGTTTTCGCCTGCACGCTGATGCGGTTGTTCAACCGATAGCGCAGCAGCACACCGCCAAGTCGTGAAAACACCCCATAGGTGTAGCGCAGGTACAGATTCCGGTTGAGCCGCACGGCGGCTCCCACCTCCATGTTCCCACTCGCATCCTGATCGAGAATGATTTCCTCGAGACGCAGCTGCGTGGCCAGGTTCTGTGTCACACCGGTGGCGCTGAGAAGCCCGAGAGACAGCGCCGCGCCGTAAACGTTGCTCTGTTCCGCGCTGGAAATCTGCGAGAAGGTCCGTCCGGTGAGCAGCAGCGCCAGGGCATCGTCTTCCGGCAACTGTGGAGACGACTGCACCACCGTGCTGAGATCTTCCGCCGATCCGGTGACGTTGAGGCTGATGCGATAGTCGCGTCCGTCATAGGGAACGATCTTGGTGGCGACGACATCCACCGTTGGATTATCGACATCACCGGTGAAGGTGAGCTGGCCACGTTCGACGATCAGCGATTGCCCATAGGCATTGAAGGTGGCATCCCGCAGGGCGATGGTGCCCGTCACCGAACGCAACGTACCCGGTGCTTCCCTGACTCTGAGAGAACCGAAGAGCCGCGCTTCGAGGCCGAAAGCGGCAAGTTCGACGTCCTCCCCGAGTGTCAGGGTCACATCGGTCGTGCGCAGCTGCTGAACGGCCGGCGCCTCGCCCACGATCATCTCGTCCGCGGATGCGGTGATCGCCGATTCCGGCAGGTCGGCAATCCGAATCCGTGCCCGGGGCAGCTCGAGCTGCCCGCTCAGGCCGAGGCTGTCTGTCCCCATGGTCATGGCCAGGTCACCGCTGAGCGCGCCGGTGTAATCCGGCAGTTGGATGAGCTCCGCTTCGTCCAGGCGGAACTCCGAGCGCAAACGCGGCGCTGCTTCGTTGAGCCCTTCGATGCCGCCCTCGACGCTGAGGGTGCCGCTGCCCACCTGACCACCCGTGCTGAAGGTGAGCTGCTGTGAATCATCGATGCGGGCCTCGAGGTCGAAGTCGCTGAAGTCCGCATTCAGGGCCAGCACACGCCAGCCCGCATCGGCCAGGCGCAGCGACGCATCCACAGTCGGTGCGCCAACTCTGCCCGTGACCCGTGCGTCCACCAGCATGTCGCCGCGCATGTCTTCCAGCTCGAAGGCGATCCCCATGGGCAGGAGACTCTCAGCCACCCAGATGCCATCGAGGGACATCTGCAGGGAACCCTGTAGCGGCGAATCGGCCAGCTCTCCCTGCAGCGCCAAGGCGAGGCGACCGTCCAGTTCGAACTCCTGGCGTCCCGACTCCGGGGTTTGCAGGATCAGGCTGGCGCCGGTGGCATCCAGCGCAAGGTCCGAGCGCAGCTCGCCAAGCACCAGGGGCTCGATGTTTGGGTGCTCGGCAACGAGCCGATCGAGCTCGATGCGACCCTGCCCGGCGAGCGGAGCGAAAGAACTCACCGCCAGCGAGGCGCTCGCCCGGCCGCGGAGGGCCACGTTGGAGCCAGGCAGCGCAAGGGACGGCGCTTCCCAGGGATCGAGCACGGCGTTGAGGCCACCGGCCGGGTAGTCGACATCCAGACACAACCGGGCGCTGCCCAAGGCTTCGCTCGGATCGTAAAGTTCGAAACAGCTCTCCGGCAGAGCGACACGGTTCGCCGCAGCATTGAACGTGGTCGGGCCCAGCAGGCGGAGGCCAACCGGCCATTCCCGGCCGAGAAACTCCAGCCGCTCGAGCGACACCGCTGCCTCTGCTTCAACCAGGGCGACCGTCCCCGCCGAGGTCAAGCGACCGCGTTCGCCTTCCGCCTCGAGCTCGAAGCTGCTGCGGGCTTCTGTTCCGGAGAAGCGCAACCGCACCGACTCGACAGTCTCCCCCGCGTAGGCGACGTCCCGTGCCAGCAGTTCCCCAGTAAGTTGAGGTTCTGCCGGGGACCCGGCGAGCTGCACGGCGCCACCGATCACGCCGGCGAGCCCGGGATCCAGAAGCAGCAGCGAGAAGCCCTGGAGCTCTACGCTGAGATCGAGCGCGAGCTCGGTGCTCACGGAGCCGTCGACCTTTGCGAATCCCTCCTGCTCCGGTAAGCGCAGCTCTGCCGCTTCGACGTTAAGTCCGTCGGCGCGCCAGGTGACCCTGGGCACTTCGATGTCCAGGCGCTCACCCGCCAGAGCACCAGCGCCGCGCAGTGCCTCGACGTCGAGCCGCAGCCCCGTCGACCAGTCGATGGATACCCGATCGGCATCGGCTTCAATCACTTCGAGCTGCCGAGCCGGCGCCCGCAGATCCTGAACCCGCACGCCAGTCAGGACGACGTTCGTCCAATCCCCCTCCCCCGCAAGCGCCAGCCTCGCCGATCCTTCCGGATCCTCGACGCGGCCGCTGAAGCTGAAGCCATAGGCATCGAGGCTGCCTCGGCCCTCCAGCTCGAGGTTCTGGAACACCAGGGCACGGTCGAGCAGGGCCTCGAGATCGAGTCGCTCGGAGCGCAGGGCAACTTCGTAGGGGAGTTCGGCCGCCGTCAGATCAACCCGGCCGGTGAGGCGGGTATTCAGCGCTTCGGCCTCGAGGCTCAGCGACTGCCAGGGCCCGGCACTCGACACACTGACCGGAATCGCTTCGAAGCGGAACGCGAGGCTCGCCACGAGGTCGGCGTTGTCGAGCATCAGGCTGCCGGAGACGGCATCGAAGGCCTGGCCAAGGAGCGCCAGCTGCTGGACGGACAGTGCTTCGACTTCAATCGGCAGCGGCAATGAAGGGGGAACGAACTCGGGCGCCGCCGACACCGCCCCATCGTCGAGGCGGGTGTAGGTGAGCAATCGGGCGTCGAGACGGGCCAGGCTCACTTTGAGGAAATCGATGGACGTCCAGAGGTTGGGCTCGACGCAGACGTCCCTGCCGGTCACTTCGAAGGCGGGCGCGCGGTACTGAAACTCGGCGGTGCAGAGGGTGCCGAGGATGCTGCCATCGAGGTCCGTGACGTCGAGTCCGGGAACCACCGATTCCCTGAGCAGATCGATAATCAGGCGATTCCCGGCCGTGCTGCTGAGCACACCAAGCACCAGCACGGCCACGAGCAGCACAACCGCGAGCAGCACATAGGAGGTGCGCAGAATCACAGGTCCGGCCCCATGGAAATGTGCAGGCGCACGTCCGTGCTGCCCGTTTGCGGAAAGGCAATGTCCGCCCGGATCGGCCCTACCGGCGAATACCAGCGCACGCCAAAGCCCACGCTCCAGGGCAGATCGTCGAGGAGATCCTCCTCCCCGACGTTACCCGCATCGGCAAAGAGCGCCCCCGACCAGCGATCGAGGAAGCGCCAGTCACCTTCGATGGTGCCCGTGAGCAGGCGCGTGCCGCCAATGGCCTTGCCTTCCTCATCGAGCGGCCCCAGGGACTGGTAGTCGTAGCCGCGCACGCTGCGATCCCCACCGGCAAAGAACCGCCAGGTCGGGGGCACCCGGTCGAAATCGTTCGTGAGCATGTAACCGACGTCACCGCGCAGCAGCAGCCGGCCCCGTTCGGAGAACGGCAGGATGGTTTTGCCGTTGAAGGAGAAGCGCAGGAAGGAAGCGTCGGAGAGCACCTCCTTACTGGCACCAGCAACCTCGAGCCGCAGGCGCAGGCCCTGCGTGGGCCGTGAAGGTGCATTGGCGGTGACGTAGTTGACGCCCCAGCCAGGCACGAGCGACAGCTTGCGCGACGTCTCGCCGTCCTGGATGAACTCTTCGACAACCAGCTCGGCAAAGGGGGTGCTGCTCCAGTTGATGGTGTGGAAACGGTTCTCCCGCACACCAAACTTCCAGGCGATGCTCTCGATGGCGTCGGTATCTTCCCGGTTGACCCCCGTATAGAGGGAGTACCAGTCGTTCTGCGGACGGCGACCGGGAATCCGGTAGTCGAAGGTCAGGTTCTGTCGGGCGGAGGACACTTCGGCATCCACTTCCAGGCGATGGCCCGCCCTGTTGACCCTTCGCTGCACCAGATCGCCGCGGACGATCAGCCCCGTGTCTGTGCCGAAACCCACACCGACCCCGTAGCGCACGCGCCGGCCTTCCTCGAGATGCAGCACCACATCGGCAATCTCACCCTCGCGGGTGACCGTGCGGACATCAACCTTGCTGAAGTAGTCACCCCGAACCAGATCGTTGTGCAGCTTGCGCAGCTCACGCTGCTCGAAGGGAGCACCCTCTTCGAACTCGACGTAGCGCAGCAGCAGTTCCTTGGACAGCACGTCGCCGTCCACGGACAGCTCACCGAAGCGATAGCGGGGGCCGGAATCGAGGATGAGCCGCACTTCTGCAGCGCGGGCCGGTGGATCGACGCGAAGTTCGTTCGCTTCGAGCCGGGCCTGGAAGAAACCGTACTCTCTCGCAGTGATCAGGAGACGGGATTTGAGCGCCTCGTACTCATCGTGGCGCAGCTGTGCGCCTTCCGTGAGGGTCGAGGCCGCCAGCACGGACAGGAACGGCGCGAAGGTCTCGCCCTCCCCCTGCACTTTCAGCTCAACGGTTGTGATCAGCACCGGTTCCCCGGCGTCCACCTCGAAGTGCGCCCGCCAGCAATCCCCCTCCCGTTCCGCGAGCGTGCCTTCGATGCTCGGCTCGTAGTAACCGAAGGGCCGCAGTGCGTTGCGGATGGCGGCGTCCGCGCCGGAGAAGCGATAGCGCACCCGGGCGGGGTCCGCAGAGCAGAGCTCCTGGTCGAGATTGAGGTAAGCGACCACGTTGTCCCGAAGTTCACCTTCGATGCCGGATACAGACACCTCCCCGCGTGCAGCAGCAGCGCCAAGGGAAAGCAGGAACGACAAAAAAAGACAGGCAGCCGCAGGCCGTGTGCTCAGACACTCAGGCAGCTGTGACAGACGAGAAAGGTGGCGCAGCGCAGGCTCCGCGGGATCCGCGATGGAACCGCGCATGAAACCAAAAAAGGTGACGGGGATCACGGTTCGGGTGTCGGTCCGGTTTTACCGTTGAAGGCCTCAACTAAAGCCGATCTACGAGGAGATAGGATGTCTTCCCCACTCGATCTCGATGCCCTTGATGCGGACTTCCGCGAGCTCATGGACGAACTGCTCGACACGGACGAAAGCCAACCCGAAGCGTTTTATCTGGCCCTGAAGCAGGCCCTGGTGCAACTCGAGCACCACGACCCGGCGTCCTTCGCCGCCTAGCCGAGCTCGTATTGGAGATGGGGGTCGGCCTTCAGGCGAGGCTGGCCGCTTCGTCCCGGGTGTAAAAACAGCCGTCGCGCACGAAACCGGCGACCACACTGTCTTTGAGGGCAAGGATGCGACCGTCGGCGTCGCGTTCGGTAACCCAATCGTCTGGCAGGCAGCAGAGCAGGTGCATGGGGGCCCGGGCGCCGTTCTCGGTCCGGGCAAGTTCTACGCGGCCGCTGTCGCTGTCGCGGAAGGCAGGCAGAAAGCGCGCCTGGCAGGCGTTCTCGCTGACCCCGCCGGTGCCGGCAAAGGTCTCATTCTCTTCGCGAAGCCGTTCGTAGCTGTACATCGTCTTCCACCTCGCTGCCGATCGGTACCGGCATGGCTGGCGCCTTTGCGCCACTACCCGAAACTCTCTTGCATCCCGTTCGGACTGCACCATTCGTACCAATCTGCTCGTCAAAATCCGATCAATGTCTGCAGGCACCATAAGACAACGGCAGCACTGAACACGGTCTGAACGGGTCAAGGGTCCGGCCCGAGAAACGCCCGCAAAGACCGTGTATCCAGGCGCGCGGGGGGTGCGAAAGTGACGTCTGCAGGCAGTCAGCCACGGCATTTCACAGATGTATTAGTAGCTTTATTGACGATCTGCCGACCCCAGAATCAGACCTTCCCAGGTCGCTCGCGGAGGCTGCTATAGTCGCGAACCTTTGCCCATGGGACCCCAAGTGCGCTGGTTGCTGCTCGCCGGCCTCTGGCTGTGCTATTTCTCCTTCGGTGCGATCGCTGCGTCTCTGGCGCCCCTGGTCGTGCCGATCCAGCAGGATCTCTCTCTGAGCCACGCGGCGCTCGGCAGCATCATGGGCGCCTGGCAGTTCGTCTACATCGCCGCCGCCATACCCGCCGGCATGCTCCTCGATCGCCTCGGCGGTCGTGCAGCGCTCACCCTCGGCGTGCTCTGCATTGCCCTCTCCGCCCTCTGCCGCGGCCTGGCCACGGACTACTGGCAACTGCTCGGCGCCGTCATGCTGTTCGGGATCGGTGGCCCCATCGTTTCCTCCGGGGCTCCGAAAGTGGTGACCGAGATCTTCACCGGGAGCAACCGCGGTCTCGCGATGGGAATCTACATGACCGGACCGACCCTCGGCGGCATCCTGGCCCTGACGCTCACCCACGCTGTGCTGCTGCCGGCCTTCGACGACAACTGGCGCACACTGATGATCCTCTGGGGTGTGGTGGCTCTGGGGGCGGCCGGAGCCTGGCTACTCATCGCCAGCACCGCAGGCCGGGAGCTGCTTGGCAAAGGAACGGGCACCGACACCGCAGCGCCGGAGCAGGCCGACCCGGCTACAGACGGCGACGGCAGCGATGGTTCCTCCACCCGGGCGCCTGGCGGTGCCATCAGCCAGATCCTGCAGGTACCCGGCGTGCCACTGGTGCTTGCCATGAGCGTCGGCGTGTTTCTCATCAATCACGGCATGAACAACTGGCTGCCGGAGATGCTCCGCCACGGTGGCATGACCGTTGTGGAAGCCGGCTACTGGGCAGCGTTACCCATGGCTGTCGGCATCATCGGCTCCCTGACGATTCCCCGGCTCGCCATTCCGGAACGGCGCATGCTGATTCTGGGCGGGCTCTGTTTTGCGGCTGTGTTGTCGAGCCTGCTCCTCACCCTGACCGATCCCGCGACGATCACCGTTGCCCTCCTGGTGCAGGGACTCGTGCGTTCATCGCTCATGACGGTGTTGATTCTGACGCTGGTCGAGTTGCCCGGGATTCGCCCGGAGCAGGCGGGCACCGCCAGCGGCCTGTTCTTCTCCGCGGCAGAAGTCGGCGGCGTGTTAGGACCGCTCGGTCTCGGCGTGATCTACGATCTCACCGCGGGCTTCACGGCGGGCCTCTACACGCTGGCTGCAGTGGCGGCCCTCATGACCCTGGGCACGGGACGCCTGGCTGCCATCACACGCCCGCAGCCTGCCACGATCCACAGCTAGGCCGACCCGTCAGCGCCGGATGACCATGATCTCGTAGCGTCCTTTCGGACCGATGAACTGAGCACAGGCACCACTCAGGATGCTGATGATCAGCGCCCCGAAGACCGAGCTCCAGAAACCCTGAACCTCGAAACCCTCGACGAACCAGCCGGCGAGATTCAGCATGGCGGCGTTGAGCAGCAGCAGGAACAGCCCCAGGGTCAGCACCGTTACCGGTAAAGTCAGCAGCACGAGAATCGGCCGCACGAAAGCATTGATGAGCGCGAGCGCAATGCCGCCCCAGATGAGCGAAGCCGTGTCGTCGGTGCTGATTCCCGGCACCAGGTAAGCGGCAACCCAGATACCGAAGCAGATAATCGCGGTGCGAAGGATGATTCCCGCCATGGCGTGTCAGCTCTCCTGTTTGCGCGCGGTGTGAGCGCGCGACATCCGTTCTAGTTCTGCAGCTCCCGGCGCCGGCCGTGGGCCTGATAGCGGGCACCATTTTCCGTGGCAAAGAAGCTCGCGAGGGGTACCGTTTCCTGACGCAGGAAGCCTTTCGCCGGCAGCGTCCCGGCAGCCACCATCTCAATGACGGCGCAGACGGACGACGCCGTCGTCCAGGCGATGGCTCGCCACAGTCGCCCATCGATCTCAACGGGAAAATAGGAGCGAACGAACTCCCTCCGGTTCAGACGACCCTGCTGCAGGCCCTCCGCGGAAACATGAACGTGCACGACGTCTTCGTCCACCGGCGGCTTGGCATTCTTCAGGATGCGCCCGGCCATCTCCCGGTCGTCGCGCATGAGCAGCTCATGAAAGAAGAAATTCATGAGGCTCGCATGGCCCGGGTAGCGCATGGTCTTGTAGTCCAGGTTCTCGACGCGCCCGGCATAGCTGTCGCACATGGTGCCGAGGCCACCGGAGGTGGTGAACGCTTCCAGGCGCACGCCGTTCACATGCACCGTCTCCACCCACTCCATGGGCGAGACCCACTTGTGTTCACCGTCTTCGATCACTTCGCAGTCGTTGAGGTACTCGTTAACCACACCTTCAGGCGACCAGTTGAAGGAGTAGGCGAGCAGACCCGTCGGGTGCTGAGGGAGGGCACCCACCCGGAGCTTGATGGATCGGACCTCGTCGAACTGCTCTGCAAGATGCGCTCCGACAATCCCCACGAATCCCGGCGCGAGTCCACACTGCGGCGCCATGAGCCGCTCACTCCGCTCCGCCAGCTCCAGGATCAGCTCCTTCGTGGGAACGTCTTCTGTGAGGTCGAAGTAGAAGATGCCGAGCTCGCAGGCGAGGCGGGCCAGATCTTTGTTCAGGTGATAGGGCAGACAGGAGAGTACGGCGTCCTGGCCTTTCAGTGCTGCCTTCAGCGCCTGAGGGTCTGTGGCAGAAACTGTCTGCACGGGAAAGGGCAAGGATCCCTCCGGCAGCGAGAGATCGAGCCCCGTCACCTTGAAGCCGGTCGTCGCGAGGAGTCGCGCCGCCAGCTCTCCCACGCCACCGAGTCCCAGGACGGCAACGCTGTTTATGAGTCTTCCGGACATCGCTGCTCAGACCTCGAAGTTGATTCCCTGCGCCAGCGGCAGTTCGTCGGAGTAGTTTACCGTCACCGTCTGCCGGCGCATGTAGGCTTTCCAGGCGTCGGAACCGGATTCGCGGCCGCCGCCCGTTTCTTTTTCGCCGCCAAAGGCCCCACCGATCTCAGCACCGGAGGGTCCGATGTTGACGTTGGCAATGCCGCAGTCGGAGCCGGAAGCGGCGATGAAGGCCTCCGATTCTTTGACCCGAGTAGTAAAGACACAGGACGACAGACCCTGCGGCACGTCGTTCTGCGCGGCGATGGCTTCGCTGAACTCCTGGTACTTCATGGCGTAGAGAATGGGTGCGAAGGTTTCCGTGCGAACCACGTCGGTCTGCGCGGGCATCTCGACAATCGCCGGACGTACGTAATAGGCGTCTGGGTAGCGGTCTTCAAGCACCCGCTCCCCGCCGTGGATGACAGCGCCTTCCTCTGCCGCGCGCTCGAGGGCCACCTGCATGGCGGCGAAGGCCTGCGCATCAATGAGCGGCCCCACCAGCACCCCATCCTCGAGGGGGCTGCCGATGGTCAGACCGTCGTAGACGGCCTTCAGCTGTGCCAGCAGTTCGTCGTAAACAGCCTCGTGAACGAAGATCCGGCGCAGACTGGTGCAGCGCTGACCGGCGGTGCCAACGGCGGAAAAGACAATGGCCCGCAGGGCCAGATCGAGCTCGGCGGCATCGCTGACGATCATGGCGTTGTTGCCGCCAAGTTCGAGAATCGAGCGGCCGAAGCGTCCGGCAACCACGGGCGCCACCTTGCGGCCCATGGCCGTTGAGCCCGTGGCCGAGATGATGGGCACCCGGGGATGCTGCACGAGGGCAGCCCCCACGGCTGCACCGCCGATGAGCACCTGATTCAGGCCTTCCGGCGCATCCGGAAAGTCAGCGGCTACCGTCTCGAAAATCTTCTGTACCGCAAGCGCCGTGAGCGGTGTCTTCTCGGAGGGTTTCCAGAGCACCGGGTTGCCGCAGACGAAGGCCAGGGCCGCATTCCAGGACCAGACGGCCACGGGAAAGTTGAACGCGGTAATCACGCCGCAGGGACCCATGGGGTGCCAGAGTTCACGCATGGCATGGCCAGGCCGTTCCGAGGGCATGGTCAGGCCGTAAAGCTGCCGGGAGAGCCCGACGGCGAAGTCGCAGATGTCGATCATCTCCTGCACTTCACCGAGACCTTCCTGGAGGATCTTGCCGCACTCGGCCGACACCAGCGCCGCAAGCGCGGCTTTCTGAGCCCGCAGCTCATTGCCGAGGCGCCGGACGAATTCCCCCCGCTGTGGTGCCGGTACCTGACGCCAGGCGGTGAACGCCGCCGCGGAGCGCCCAACCATGGCCTCTACCTCTGCGACACCCTGCACGGCGACGCTGCCGAGCTCTGTTCCATCAACCGGCGACGTGACCCGGAGACTGCCCCCGCTCAACTGCGCTGCATCAAGGCCCGCTGCAGCAGTGATCGCTTCGTGTCCCATCTTTCCTCCTCAGTTCCGCATGCTCAGAGAACGGCGATCTTTCAACCGCCAGACCCGCTCACCGCTACCAGATTCGCACCCGTGCGTCCGGCGGCAGATACAGGGCGTTGTCTTCCGTCACTTCGAAAGCGTCGTACCAGGCATCGACGTTGCGCACCACACCGTTGGCCCGGAACTCCGCCGGTGAATGCGGGGCAGCCTTCAGCCGAGCAAGGAGCGCCTGTTCCCGCAGCATGGAACGCCAGAGCTGGGCATAGGCCAGAAAGAACCGCTGATCGCCCGTGAGACCGTCGATTATCGGCGCTTCTTCGCCCCCGAGGCTGTTCCGGTAGGCCTGATAGGCGATGTTGATTCCGCCGAGATCGCCAATGTTCTCCCCAAGGGTGAATGCACCATCCACGAAGACGCCGGGCAAGGGTTCGTAGGCGGAATACTGACCGGCGAGCTGCGCCGCTTTCGCTTCGAAGCGGGCTCGATCTTCGTCCGTCCACCAGTTTTCCAGTACGCCGGCGCCGTTGGATTTCGATCCCTGATCGTCGAAGCCATGGCCCATCTCGTGGCCGATCACGGCCCCGATGGCCCCATAGTTGAGGGCCGGGTCGGCCTCAGGGTCGAAGAACGGTGGCTCGAGAATTCCCGCTGGAAAGGTGATGGCGTTGAACTGAGAGTTATAGAAGGCGTTCACGGTCTGCGGCGGGGAAAACCACTCATTGCGATCAGTCGGCGAGCTCAGCCGGTCGATGGCCTGCGCTTCGTAATAAGCGCGAAGCTGCCGGACATTCCCCATGAGATCGTCGGCCGCGATGCTGACGCTGGAATAGTCGCGCCACTCGTCCGGATAACCGATCTTCGGCAGGAACGCATCCAGCTTTTCGAAGGCGCGCGTTTTTGTCGCCTCGCCCATCCAGTCGAGGGCGGCAATACGCTCCCGAAGGGCCTCGCGCATGTTTTCCACGAGTTCCAGCATCATGGCCTTGGATTCCGGCGGAAAATAGCGCGCCACGTATACCTGGCCGATGGCATCGCCGAGGCCGCCGCCACTGCCAACCAGACTCACGGCGCGGCGCCAGCGCTCTCGCTGCTCCGGCTGACCGCTCAGCACCTTGCCATAGAAGGCGAAATTGGCGTCATCGAGCGCCGTGGCCAGATAAGTGGCGTTGTTCGCTACCAGGTGATAAGCGAGATAGGCGCGCCAGACGGCCAGCGGGGTCGTGTTGATGAGCTCGATGATCGGCGCCATGGCGCTCGGATGAGCCACGTTGACGACTTCCGGCACAACACCTGCCGCTTCGAAGAAACCGAGCCAGTCGAAGTCCGGGAAACTGGCGGCGAGTGCCTCGAGATTGCTCAGGTTGTAAGTCAGATCCCGGTTGCGGCGCTCGGCCCGGGGCCAGTGCGCCTCGGCAATGGCGGTCTCCAGGGCCAGCACCTCGGCAGCGCGCTCAGCCAGCTCCGGCTGATCCACCCGGCGCAGCAGATCGCCGATATGCGCCTGATAAGCCGCCCGGATCGTCGCGAAACGTTCCGTATCCTCCAGGTAAAAGTCACCCTCCGGCAGCCCGAGACCCGAGTGGTAGACACCCGCAATGAAACGGCTCGGATCCTTCCGGTCAATCTCGATCCCGAGGCCGATGGGTGTAATGCTCGCTTCCCTTGATGCGCGCCCGAAGGCTGCAGTGAGCTCAGCCACGGACTCGAGCGTGACCAGCGCCTCGAGTTCCTCCGCGATCGGCGCGTAGCCGAGCGCATCGAGGGTCGCCGTATCGAGGAAACTCGCGTAGTAATCGCCGATCTTCTGTTCGATGGAACCAGCCGCCGGCGCACTCCCGGCGAGTTCCTCGATGAGCCCCTGAACCCGTTCCTGAGCCTGTTCCCGCAGCTCGTAGAAGTTGCCGAAGGCCGTCTTGTCGTCAGGGAGTTCGTAGCTCTCGAGCCAGGCACCGTTGGCATAGCGATAGAAGTCGTCGCCGGGACGGATGGCCGGATCCAGGAGGTCGAGGTCGACATTCCCGAGGGGTGTCGCCGGTTCCCGTGGCTCTGGCGCCGCGCCCTCCTGCGAACAGGCGCCGAGACCGGCCGCCGCGAGGAGAAGGACAATCGACAAAGAAACAGGACGCGAGGAGCGCCGAGGGTGGCTCATGGGGTGGTCCAGCGAACGCGGGGGCCGGATTCTACCAGCGTTGCCGCCGTTTGCCCCTCCGCGTATGCTCCCTCACCTTTGTCCGACCTGAGAATGAAGCGCCTATGAAGCGGGAAATCATCGCCCGGCTGGAGGAAATCAGCCAGGCAGCCGAACTTGGCGGTGGCGAACACCGAATCCAGCAGCAGCACCTGAAGGGCAAGCTCACCGCCCGGGAGCGCATCAGCCTGCTCCTCGACGAAGGCTCCTTCGAGGAATGGGACAAATACGTGGAGCACCGCTGTACCGACTTCGGCATGGATGAGCAGAAAATCCCGTCCGACGGCGTCGTTACCGGCTACGGCACCATCAACGGGCGGCTCGTTTTCGTTTTCAGCCAGGACTTCACGGTCTTCGGCGGCGCGCTTTCCGAGGCCAACGCCGAGAAGATCTGCAAGATCATGGATCAGGCCATGAAGGTGGGTGCACCGGTCATCGGTCTGAACGATTCCGGCGGCGCCAGGATTCAGGAAGGCGTGGCATCCCTCGGCGGCTACGCGGAGATCTTCCAGCGCAACGTGCTCGCCTCCGGCGTCGTGCCGCAGATCAGCCTGGTCATGGGCCCCTGCGCCGGTGGGGCGGTCTACTCGCCCGCCATCACCGATTTCATCTTCATGGTTGAGCACTCCTCCTACATGTTCGTCACGGGCCCGGACGTGGTGAAGACCGTGACCCACGAAGTCGTGACGCCGGAAGAACTCGGCGGCGCGAGCGTGCACGCGAAGAAATCAGGCGTCGCGGACCTCGCCATCGAAAACGACGTGCAGGCCCTCCTGCAGACCCGCCGCTTCATAGACTTCCTCCCGGCGAACAATAAAGAGAAGCCACCCCGCTGGCCGACGGAAGACCCGGCCACGCGGGAAGAAGTGTCCCTCGACAGCCTGGTCCCCGCCGACCCGTCCAAGCCTTACGACATCAAAGAGGTGATCGTGAAGGTTGCCGACGAAGGCGATTTCTTCGAACTGCAGCCGGACTATGCGGCCAACATCGTGATCGGCTTCATCCGCCTGCAGGGTTCAACGATCGGCGTGGTCGCCAATCAGCCCATGTGGCTCGGCGGCACCCTGGACATCGATGCCTCGAAAAAAGGCGCGCGCTTCGTCCGCTTTTGCGACGCCTTCAACATTCCAATCCTGACCCTGGTCGACGTGCCCGGCTTCATGCCCGGCACGGCCCAGGAGTACGGTGGCATCATCAAGAACGGCGCCAAACTGCTCTACGCCTACGCGGAATGCACGGTGCCGAAGGTTACGCTCATCACCCGCAAGGCCTATGGCGGTGCTTATGACGTCATGGCCTCGAAGCACCTGCGTGGCGACGTCAACTTCGCCTGGCCGAGTGCCGAGATCGCCGTCATGGGCGCCAAGGGCGCGGTCGAGATCATCTTCCGCAAAGACATCGGCGATGCGCAGCTCATCGAGGCACGCACGCAGGAGTACGAAGACCGCTTCGCAAACCCCTTCATCGCCGCGAGCCGTGGCTACGTCGACGACGTCTTCATGCCGCGGGAAACCCGTCAGCGGGTTTGCCGGTCCTTTGCCATGCTGCGCGACAAGCAGCTCGAGAATCCGTGGCGCAAGCACGGCAACATTCCTCTCTAGGCAGGTAGCGCATGTTCAAGAAGATCCTCATTGCCAACCGGGGCGAGATCGCCTGTCGGGTTATCAAGACCGCCCGCAAGATGGGCATCAAGACCGTCGCCATCTACTCGGAGGCCGATGCCGACGCGCTGCACGTACGCATGGCCGATGAAGCCGTGCATGTGGGCGGCGCCGCCTCAACGGATTCCTATCTGCGCATCGATCGGGTGCTGGCCGCCATCAAGGAAACCGGCGCTGAAGCCGTGCATCCGGGCTATGGCTTCCTGTCGGAAAACGCCGAGTTCGCCGAAGCCCTGGACGCCGCCGGCGTTGCCTTCATCGGCCCCGGTGTGCGCGCCATCACCAGCATGGGCGACAAGATCGCTTCCAAGCAGCTGGCCGCCGAGGCCGGTGTGAACACTATTCCCGGCTATACGGACGTCATCGAAGACGCCGACCACGCCGTAAAGATTGCGCAGGACATCGGCTACCCGGTCATGCTCAAAGCCAGCGCCGGTGGCGGCGGCAAGGGCATGCGCGTGGTCTGGAACGACGCCGAGTGTCGCGAGGGTTTCGACAGCACCCGGGCGGAAGCACGCTCGAGCTTCGGCGATGATCGCATCTTCGCCGAAAAGTTCGTCGAAGAACCCCGACACATCGAAATCCAGGTGCTGGCTGACAAGCATGGCAACGTTATTTATTTGGGCGAGCGGGAATGCTCGATCCAGCGTCGCCACCAGAAAGTCATTGAGGAAGCGCCCTCACCGTTCCTCGACGAAGCCACCCGGAAAGCCATGGGCGAGCAGGCGGTTGCCCTCTCCAAGGCGGTCGACTATGCCTCTGCCGGTACCGTGGAGTTCATTGTTGATGCAAACAAGAACTTCTATTTCCTGGAGATGAACACCCGCCTGCAGGTTGAGCACCCGGTCACGGAGCTCGTGACCGGCCAGGATCTCGTGGAACACATGATCCGCGTTGCCAACGACGAGCCGCTGTCTCTCAAGCAGGAAGACGTGACCCTGACGGGCTGGGCGCTGGAAGCGCGCGTGTATGCAGAAGATCCCTTCCGCAACTTCCTGCCGTCCATCGGCCGCCTCGCACACTACCAGCCGCCAGTAGAAACGGACTCCGTCCGCGTCGACTCGGGGATCGTCGAGGGCAGCGAAGTCTCCATGTTCTACGATCCCATGATCGCCAAGCTCGTCACCTACGGGGAGAATCGCGAACAGGCCATCGACCGCATGGCCGACGCCCTGGATGCCTACTACATCCGCGGTGTGAACCACAACATCAGCTTTCTGAACGCGCTCATCGCCCATCCCCGGTTCCGGGAAGGCCGCCTGACGACGAATTTCATCGCCGAGGAGTATCCGGAAGGGTTCCATGCCAGCGACGTGCCGCAGGCAGACCCGCTCATTCCCGTTGCCATTGCCGCAATTGCCCATCGGGTGATTTCGAGCCGGGCGCTGGAGATCAGCGGACAGACGCGGCGTTTCGAGCTCAAGGATCGAGACGACTGGGTGGTTGTTGCCAACGGCGTACAGTATCCGGTCACGGTGACTCGCGTGGCGCACGGTTTTGAAGTCGCGCACGGGGACGCCATCTATCGGGTTGTGACGGACTGGCGCATCGGCATGCAGGTGGTAGAGGCTGAGATCAACGGCCGGGACATTGCCATGCAGCTCGATCGCACTGGGGCCGGATATCGGCTCTACCATCGGGGTGCCGCAATCGATGCCCTGGTGCTTTCGCCCACCGGCGCGGCACTCACGGAGCACATGATCGAACGGGAACCGCCCGATCTGTCCAAGTTCCTGCTCTCGCCCATGCCAGGCTTACTGGTCCGGCTCTCCGTCTCCGAAGGCGACGAGGTGAAGGCCGGCGAGGAACTCGCGGCCGTGGAAGCCATGAAGATGGAAAACAGCCTGCGCGCGACGGAAAACCACACCATCGCCAAGGTGCTTGTTGCCGAGGGCGACTCACTGGAGGTGGATCAGCCGATCCTGGAATTCGAGTAGGCGACTTCAGGCTGCCCGCTTGCCGCGGGCGGCCACACCCGCTTTCCTTCGAGCAGAGGCTGGCCATACCGCCGGCTTTACACAGCTCAGCCCGATTCAGCCCTTTTTCTGCTTCGGCGGCCCGGCACTGGTGTGCCGGGTGCCCGGCGGGTCCACGGCCCAATCGGGGACCTCGGCCCAGCTCTCTTCAAAAACGAGCTCACTCATGGGACGGCGGCGCACCGGGCCGTGATGGCCTTCCGGTTTGCCCAGCGTCACGGTTGCCGAGATCACCACGCCTTCGGGAATCTCCAGCAGCTCCACGAGTTCATCGTTTACCGCCCCGTGAAAACCCGTGATCACGCCGCCATAACCCAGCGCCCGGGCGGCCAGCATGAGATTCTGCACAGCCGGATAAATTGAGGCGCCTTCGAAGGTGCTCGCTTCGCGATAGCGAACCAGACAGGGTAAAACAAGACAGGGGACCTGCTCGAAGCTGTCTACGTAGTGGGCCATGGTCCGGGCCATGCGGGCTTTCGGTGAGTCGGCACGCGCCCCCGAGCCCCTGTCGTAACCATCGTCCCGGCGCTTGGCTGCCCACATGTTCCGTGCTGCGCCGCCGATGAGCGCTTTTGCCGCCGCGGCCTTGGGCCCATCGGTCAGCACCAGAAAGCGGAACGGCTGTCGATTGGAGCCACTCGGGGCGCGGGTTGCTGCAAACAGCATGGCCCGGAGCGCGGCTGCCGGGATCGGCTCGTTCCGGTAGCGGCGGATGGCGCGCGTTGTCATGAGCCCCTCGAGAAGCCCGACGCTGTCCTCCGGCAGCGGAAGCTGATTCAGATCGCTCATGGCTCTTTCGGTGGCTCCGTGTTCTGCGCCCGCGGTTCCGTCTTCCGCCGCGCGCGCAGCTCGTCGGTGTCCGTAGTGAGCGCGAGCAAGCGGAAGCGCCGCTCCTCGTCACTCATCCCACTGGTGCCCCGCCAGGTTGCGCCAATGAGCTCCACACGCTCGTCCGTCGGATCCTGCACGCCGATGAACTCGGCCAGCACGCGGCCCCGCCATTGGTCCGCGTCGCGCATGGCGGCTGCCACTTCCTGATCTTCCTTGGCCCAGCGGCGCATGGCGTCGTCGTAGCGGTATGTGCCGGCTTCGCGCACCGCCTCCGCCAGCGCCTTCAAGGTGGCCGTGGTCACACCTTTCCCTTCACGACGAGCGGTATCGATCACCTTCTCCACCGCACCCCGCCAGTAAACGAGCAGCGCGGTCTGGTAGTCGGCCGCCGACTTGAAGTGCCAGTAGAAGCTGCCGGAAGTCACCTCGAGCTCCCGGGTCAGCCGGGCAATGGTGATCGACCGGTGGCCCTCGTCGGCCAGCAGATCGAGCCCCTTCTGCAGAAAGGCATCTCTTCGCGCAGAGTCGTTACGGTCTGTCATGACCTGCCGCCTGCTTGCCCATTCCCTGATGCATGGATTCCACGCTGATTCTCTTCACCGGCTCCGAAAGCAAGGCGTGTATCGAAACCACTGGCCCGTGAAAGCCGCGTCGCCGCGTGCGGACCATAGGTTTGCCTACTTCAATGCTATGGAAGACATGATCTACGATCAGCTCGCCCTTGAGAACACTGAGGCCTGAATGGGTCGGAAAAATGATCCTGGTCGGCTCGCATGCTGATCCTGACGCGCCGAACCGGCGAAGCCATTGCCATTGGCGACGACATCCGCGTGACCGTGCTCGGCGTCCGCGGGATTCAGGTGCGCATCGGCGTACGCGCCCCGCGGGACATGGCCGTGCACCGCGAGGAGATTTATCAGCGCATCGCTGAGGAGCGCCGCGAGAAGACCGGCTGACGCTGGGCTAGACTGAGCCTCCAACGGATCCGAGGTTCAGCATGACCACCGAAGCACTCGTCATCACTCGCGGCCATCCCTACGATCGCGGCCGATTCTTCGAGATGCTCGATGCTCTGCCCGATGTGAACATCACCCACGTGGAGCATCCGGCGGTGGCGACCGTGCTGGCGAGCCCTGTCGCCGAGCAGTTTCAGACCCTGCTCTTCTACGATATGTGCGGCATTCCCGGCACTGGTGTCCCGGACGGCTCGGATGCAGCAGGCAATCCACCCGCCCTGTACGTCGAGGGCATCGAGCGAGCCCTCGCGCGAGGCACGGGCTTCGTGTTTCTCAATCACGCCACCGTTTCCTGGCCGAACTGGCCTCTCTGGCGGGCGCTCACCGGATCCGCCTACCTGCTCAAGGCCGGTGAACTGCACGGCGAGCCCTATCCCGGCAGCGGCTATCGCGGCGGTCACGGCCCGCATCCGAATCCCAGCTTCCGCGTGGAGCCTCAAGGTGAGCATCCGGTGCTCAGCGGCCTGGCGACAGGCTTCGAGATCACCGACGAGCTCTACCTCACCTCCACCGCTCAGGAAAGCAGCGTTCTGCCGCTGCTTCGTGCCGACTACCCGTTCACCGTCGAGCACTTCACCCCACCGCCCCTGGCCCCCGCAGCCGAGCAGGCGAACTGGGATCATCCGGAAGGCAGCAACCTCGTCGCCTGGGCAAATGCCGCAGTCAACAGTCCGGTGGTTGCGACCATGCTCGGCGACGGTCCTGACGCCTACGGCAACGACGGCTTCCGTACCCTGCTCGGCAACGCGCTGCGCTGGACCGGCAGCGCCGCCGCGCGGACCTGGGCTGCCTCCGTTATAGACGCTGGCGGTGTCGTTGACGCCTGAGGCGCCGAGCCAGATACAACACCCGCGGCAACACTGCGGCTTCAAAGCACTCGAGGAAGACCACGGTGGCCAGGTGCCGCCGGGAGAACCCTGGACGGACTTCGGCTGGCGCTACCGCCGCTACCGGGAATCGGGCTGAGCGTACGGCGCTGCTTCAGCGGCTTCCCGCCAGATGCGCCTCGATGGCGCCTTCCAGACCCTTGGGATCGAATCCCCAGGGCCCAGGTTCGCCCTGGTAAGCCACGGTGCCCTCCTCACTGATGAGATAAAGCCGATCCGGCAGGGCCCCATAGGCTGATGCGATCTGATCGTCGATCTCATCGACAACCACCGGCATGCGAATTTTCAGATTGATCGCGCAGCTGGCTGCCACTTCCACCCGTTCGTCCGTGTTCGTGGGGTCGTTCACGAGGATGTCTTCGTCCCGGTTCGGAGTGACCACCCAGCCTTCTTCAGGATGCGCTTCGCGGATGTACACCACAACGAAGTTCACGGCATCGGCATAGCGTTCCCAGAGTTCATGCAGCGCGCCCAACTGGGCGCGAAACGGCGGTCAGGTATAGGAGCCGAAGATGAGGGCAACGGGTTTTTCCCGCGCTGCTTCAAAGAGGCTGAAGCGGCGCCCGGTAATCACCTGATGGCCCTGGCTGAAGTCGTAGATGGGGCTCGCGAAGTCGTAGGCGGGGCCACCAGTCACGACGTCCGCCGTGCTGAGGGCCTGGTGTCGTGGATCGCCATGCACGTCCATGGGTGTCTTCGGCGAATCTTCCGGCGTGATAGCGCGCCAGTCGAAGCCTGGTTCGTCACTGTCACCGGCCATAGAGCCCTCCCACAGAAACTGGGTTACTCAACAAAGTCTCCTCACGCCGCCCCGAGCAGTTCCCGTCGATCACTTCGCGAAGCACGTTCCCTCAGGGCAGGCTCACCACATAACCCTTGGCAGGATCTGCACGTCCGTCGATGAAGTCGTCGTAGAGGGAACACAGCCCTTCGCCTCCGTCGACCGATACCACGTCGATCCAGCCGTCCGCGGCAGCAATGAAGCCCTGCCAGGCTTCCCCGAGGCGGGCCCCGAAGGCTTCCTGACCCCACTCTTTCACACGCTTCTGTATCTGTGAGGGCGCAAAAAACATCTCCGGTTTCGGACCGGGCAGGTCGTCGGCCCCCTGGCCCACCGTCGCCTCTTCCCAGTGTGTCGCGCCAACGGCGCAGCTGTAAGTCAGACTGTCCGCGAGATGTCCGTGCACGGCCGCACGCACCGACGCACTGCCCGCCATGTCGACCATGACCGTGGGCACACGTTCGAGTTGATCGACGGCGTCGTAGGTCAGCGTTTCGTGGTAACAGCCGAGCCCTTTCACGAAATCGGCGTTCCCCGGAGAGGTAAGTCCCACCACCCGGCAGCGGTCGGCACGATTCGCGTGCAGCAGGTGGGCGAGACCGATAGAGGTTTTACTCGAGGCGCTGGTCAGCACCACCACCCCGGCGCCGAAGAAATCGTTGTCGTCAAGGAAATCGTCGAGGAAAAACGAGGTGGTGAAGAGCGGCCGATACAGCATCTGTTCTGCTTCCCGGGCAGGGTCATAGGCAGGATCAGCACCTGTGCGCGTGTACTGGTTGTAGACCGGCGGCAGGGCGGCGCGATGCTCTGCCATATCCACCAGGCCTCCCCGACTGACCTTACCGGGCTTGAGCATCACGTGGCTGCCCATCGGGAGGTAGCCGTAGAGACGTTCGCCCACGGGCACCTCGTCGTGGGCACTCGCGACCACCTCGCCGAAGCCCCAGACCGGGATGCAGCCCCATTCCCCTTCCGCGGGAAAGAACTGCCAGTAGCCGATGCTGTCGCCGGCCACGCCATAGGTGACGTTGTTGGCCGTGAGCGCAAAGCGGTCCACGCGCACGAGCACCTCCCCGGGCTGCGGATCACCAAGAGAACCGGTCACCAGGCGCCGATTCTTAAGATTGGCCCGCTCAGACTGCAGTGTGACCGTCTCAACCCCCATGGAAGCCTCCCTCGCCGTATTGCTGAAAAGCCCGTAACAGTATCATGGGCCAAAGCGATTCATCGAGGTGCACCATGCAGGTCTACCCCGCCCTGAAAAAGCTCGGCGTAAAGCTCATGCGCGGCGTTGCCGAGTTTCAATCCCGACATTCTCTGGTCGGCACGGAGCCCGTGCTCGAGAACGACGAGTTCCCCTGGGTGAAGGAGGTTGAAGCCGCTTATCCGGCCATTCGTCAGGAGCTCGACGCGCTCCTCGAACACCCGGAACGCATACCCGCCTTCCATCAGATTTCACCGGATCAGGAACGCATCTCCAAAGGCGATAACTGGAAGGTCTTCACCTTCCATGCCTACGGGACGCGGATCGAGGAGAACCGTGCCCTGTGTCCGGAAACCTCGAAGCTCATCGACCGGGTACCCGGGCTGCAGAACGCCTGGTTCTCGATCCTCGCACCCGGTTATCACATTCCCCCGCACCACGGACCCACGCGCGCGGTCGTGCGCCTGCATTTGGGTCTGGTGGTGCCGGAAGATGCGGAGGCCTGCTGGATTCGTGTCGACGATCAGATCTGCACCTGGGAGGAAGGCAAATGCATCGTCTTCGACGACACCTACGAGCATGAGGTGCGCAACGACACCCCCGATCGCCGCGTGGTGCTGTTCATCGATTTCGATCGGCCCATGGATCGGGTGGGTACCCTGGTGAATCGCGCACTGGTTGCGCTCATCCGGGTGAGCAACTACGTGCAGGTGCCGCTGAAGAATCTTGCCGATTGGAACAAGAACGTGCAGAGCGCCCGCTGACGGGGCTTGCAGAGCCATCCAGGCGCTTCACGATCTGCGCCGGGCAGTTATAACGACCCGGCTTTAAGACATAGCCATTCGTTCCTTTTCAGGACCCGGAGCCCCCAGTACGGTGCTTCTTCAAGGATTTCCGGAAGAAGTAGTCGAACCATGCCCTGCTCCGCTTTGCCAGCGTTCACCGATGCCCAGCATCTAACGAACTGGAACCGCCGCTTCGAAGAACTCGATGCGGCCGGCCGCGTGCGCTGTGCCCTGGAACACATGCCGGGCAATCACGTCCTCACCTCGTCCTTCGGTGCCCAGGCAGCCGTCAGCCTGCACCTTCTGACCCAGGAAGCGCCGGAGATTCCCGTCGTGCTGCTGGACACCGGGTACCTCTTCCCCGAAACCTACGATTTCGTCGACGAGCTCACGGAGCACCTCGATCTCAATCTCAAGGTCTATCGCAGCCCCATGAGCCCCGCCTGGCAGGAAGCCCGCTTTGGCCAGCGCTGGACTCAGGGCGTCGAGGGCATCGAAGCCTATAACTACGACAACAAGGTCGAACCCATGGCCCGGGCCCTCGAGGAACTCGAAGTGGGCACCTGGTTCTCTGGTTTGCGCCGCAGCCAGGCGGCGAGTCGTGCGGAGACGCCGTTTGTGCAGTACACGGGCGGCCGCTTCAAAATCAGCCCCATTGCTGACTGGAGCGACCGGGATGTCTACGACTACCTGACCAGGAACGATCTGCCGTATCACCCACTCTGGCACAAAGGCTATGTGTCCATCGGCGATACCCACACCACCCGCGCCCTGCATGAGGTCGACAGCGAGGAAGAAACCCGTTTCTTCGGCCTGAAGCGTGAGTGCGGCCTGCACGAAACGGATTTCTCCGAAGTCACCCGCGCGAGCTGAGCGAACCTCCTAACGGGCCACGCTCAGACTTTCGAGCTCCTTCTGCCGGGTTTCCGGGAAAAGGAACAGCAGTGCCCCGGCGGCGATCGTCGCCAGTGAGATGCTCGGAATGAGCAGGCTCAGATCGTCACCCCGCTGCTGCAACACCCCCAGAACAAAAAGTCCGGCGGCAGCCCCGAGCGTCTCCATGAGCACGAGCACGCCCGTGGAGGTGCCGCGGTGGGACGTTGGGAAGAGCTCTGAAGACAGCGCCCGGATGATGACGTTGCCACCCATCATGGTGAAGACGAGTACCGCCCAGAGCACGGTCAGGGACCAGCTGGGCCCGTTGTAGAACAGCCAGGCCCCGACGGGAAAAACCGTCAGAAAAAAGAAACCGACCAGGCGCCGACCCAGTCGATCCGCGAGACGTCCGGCAACGACGTTGCCGGCAACCCCCACCGCACCGGCCACGAGCACCATCATCGACAGCTGGTAGGCCTCCCAGCCGTGATACTCGAGCACAAAATAGCCGGTGAAGCTCAGCACCACGATATGGCCGAGCGCCGCCGTCGCCGCAAGCACGGCCATGCCCAGAGCCCGTTTCGGGTGCGTACTGGCGAATGCACCGAGGGGGCTCCACCAGGCTGCACCGCGATCGTGGGTCTCCCCCTCCAGATGCGCCTGAAAGCGCGAGGTTTCCTTGATCTGCCGGCGAAACATGGGCAAGAGCAGCAATGGCAGGACGCCCATGATGTAGAGCGACCGCCAACCGTAGGGCAGCACCTCAATGGCCGCGAACATGAGCGCTCCGAGACCGTGACCGATGGCGCTCACCGCCGCCAGCATGCCGATGCCCCAACCTCTCGCCGTTGCCGGTAACTCCTCGGCGACGATGACCACGGCAATGGCGGACGCCGTGAGCACAAAGGTACGCGTCACCATCTGACAGGCCACGAACTGAAAAGCCGACTGCGTGAAGGCCGTGGCCATGGTGCCGAGGCTCATGCCGATCATGGAAAGCAGGAACAGGCGACGCCGACCCAGACGATCAACGAGGGGAATCAGCAGGAACGCGGGTAAGGCGCCCAGACGAATGAGCATCTGAAAGAAACCGAGATCGCGCTCGGCGATGCCGAGATCTTCCTTGATGTATTTGAGCGCATTACCGAGCAGGGAGGTGTCGTAATGTTCGAACAGGAGCGCAAAGGTCACGAAACCCAGCACTTTCAGCTCTGCTTCACCCACCTCACGCGGCACGCGACCCAACAGATGCGGCGGTATCCACCAGGGGTTGCGCCCCCAGTAAGCCGGTAACCAGCCTTTGTTCTCCATAACGACGCGCCGGCTGTAGCCGGGCTCAGGCCTCTCGGATCAGGACGTTGGCGTCCGTGTGGTCGAAGCGCTTGCCGTAAATATCGACGATCGTCGTCTGTTCATAGCTCAGGCGATCGGCGTCGACCGTGAGTTGGCGATGAAAAGAGAGGGTGCTGGCGTTGTCCCGCATGAAGGGTGCTTCCGTAATGGGCCAGTTCGCGTCCGCCCTGGCCGCGTGCACGGTGATCGTCGTCTGCTCAGGACCGATCTCGGCACTGCCCCCGGCAATCAGGCAGACCCCCCGGGGAATGGTCAGGGTCTGGCTGACAAGCGCCTGCTCCGCGTCCCAGAGCCAGTAGCCGGTTTCGTTGTGGAACACTTTGTCGTTCGACTGGCGATGGACGACCTGGTGGTAGCGGACGATGGCCAGCGTCTGCTTTTCCGCATTGTCCACGTCCCCGCAGGCTTCGAAGAGGATCGTCTCGTAGTAGGGGCTGTGTTCTTCGCCATCCGGTTCCGGCGCAACGTCCATTCCCTTGTCACCCCGCCATTTGCCGATGAGCGCATAGAGCGGACCATAGTCCACACCGTCGATTAGCTGACCCACTTCATCCTCCCGGAAGCCGCTGAAAACACCCTGAAAAGCCGAAGCTAGAGCACCCGTCGGTTTCCGCTAAATTACCTGCGAAATGTATTCTATCTTATTGATATAAAACTGGTATTACTCTGAAAACTCGGCGTTCAGGAGGATGACATCTGCGCAGCCGCTGCCGTCGTCCTGAGCAATGCATTCTGACCCTCGCGGGCCGCGGCTGCCAGCGCTTCATGGTCCTCTCGGGTCGACCCTGCCCGCAGCCGAACGCTATGCTCGAGCGCCAACGCAGCATGCAGGGACTCATGGCCGGACTGGAAACAAGCGCGTTCGCAGCTGCGGACTTCCAGCGCCTTGCCGATTTCATGACGGCCAATGCGCGGGCCCGCCTGCCTGGCCCCGTCACGTTGCTGCCGGGGGATCTTGCCTGGCGGCTACCAGGATGCCGGGACGAAGAAGACCTGCTCCTGGTATTCGATACCGGTGAGCTCATCGCCTGGGGCTGGTTCGACGGGCCTACGGACTTCGAGTTCGACCTGCGTTTCGATCTGCCCGCAGAGCATCCGGCACTGGCGCTGCTGCTCGCGTGGGCTGAGGAGCAGCGGCGGCTTGCACCGCCGGCCTATCCACGCTTCGTCGATCTGAAAGACATGGACGCCTGGGCTGCGGAGCTGGATAACCCTGCCACACAGAGCAAGGACGACGCACGCTATCTCACGACGTCCGTCCTCGAATGCGATGAGGCACGCATCGCCGTGCTGGAACGGTCGGGCTATGCGCCCACCGAACACTTCGCCCCGAAATATCTGCACGCTCTGGATCCGGCAATTCCGGCCCCGGAACTTCCGGCCGGCTGGCGCATTCGCCCCGTCGCGGCCAGAGAGCGGCAGGCACGCATCAGACTGCATCGCTCTGCCTGGAAAAACAGCACCTGGGGTGAGGCCGCCTACGCCGCGATCCAGGCAACCAGCGCTTACGATCCACACTTCGACCTGGTTCTGGAGATCGAGCCCGGCATCCTCGCCAGCTACTGCATCTGCTGGTTCTCAGCGGGCGCGGAGCTCGCCATCTTCGAGCCCGTGGGCACGGCACCGGACTGGCGTGGCACCGGCGCCGGGACGGCGCTGATCCACGGCGCGTTCGCTACAATGGCGGCAGCAGGCGCACGCTTCGCAAGCGTGGAGACCGCCGGTTTCAATCATCCCGCGCAACGTCTCTACGAAGGGGCAGGCTTTGAACGGGTCGGTACCAGCCGCACCTACATGAAAGTTCTGGCTTAAAGGTTCTGGGTTGAAGGTTCTGGATTGAAGGTTCTCGATCAGAGATCCTGGCTTGGTGGACGCACTCATCGCCATACGCGAAGCAGACGGCACGTTCAGCCGTGCGGATCCAGGCGTGCGCCCGCTCTACAGCATCACTAAAACCTTCATCGCTGCCGCGATCGACGCCCTCACCATCGACGAGGCGCGTCCGGCTGCCGATTGGATCGACGACCGCTGGCTGCCCCGGGGGCGCGAGATCAGCATCCGACAGCTGCTCACACACTCGAGCGGCCTGCGCGACTACGGCGCCCTGCCTGCCTATGGACAGGCCATCGAGCGCGGCAGCCCGGTCTGGAGCGATCAGACCTTCGCGGAACACACGCTGGCACAACCGCTGCTCTTCGAGCCCGGCGAAGGCTTCGCCTATTCCAATCCCGGCTACTGGCTCCTGAAGCGGATCATAGAGATCGAAAGCGGTCTGCCTCTGGCGCAAGCGCTCGAAAAACTCTTCTTCGAGCCTCTGCAACTCAGCAGCCTGTCGGTCGCCGACGGCCTCTTCGCCGGGGATCTGCCTCACTACCCGAGCGGCTGGGTGTGGCACGGGCTGCTCCTGGGTTCGCCGGCAGAGGTTGCCGAGTTCATGGCCTCGGCCGCCGTAAGCGCTTTGAACCGCAACGCCGTGGCGGTGCCCGGCAGACATCCAGGCTGGCAGTCACCGCACTATGCGCACGGTCTCATGACCGAGCCAGGGATTTCCTTCGGCCACAACGGCGGCGGACCGGGCTACAGCGCTGCCTGCCACAGGAACCTCGAGACAGGAAGGGTCGTTAGCGTGCTGGCGCGGGGTGAGCAGGACCTGACGGACTACGCTCTGCGCCTCGCCGCCGCCTGACTCAGTCGCACTCTCATGGCAGGGCCTGACTAGCCCTCCGACGCCTCGTCGTCTTCTGTGGGCGTCCGCTGAATCTCCGCCAGTCGCAGCACAACGCGGACCGCCTCGAGATCGCCTTCCAGCGCACGAGCCTGGATGGAGTCGTAGATCTGTCGAATTTCAGCGTCAGTCACTTCCGGGGTGGAGTCGAGCTTCGACAGCGCAAACGCCACGCCGTCGGGCCCGCCGTCCCTGGCCACGAAGTTGTTGCTGCCGCGCACCAGCGTTTCCGCACCACCGGTGAATTCACAGCCGCTGAGCAGTAGGAGCAGCAGCCCGGCAATCGTCAGATCGCGCATCATGAGTCCCCTCGCCTTGGATGCCCGAATCATACTGCCCTAAAGCGCGTACCGCTCCCAGAGACCCACCGCCTCCTCGAGCATGTCGATCTCGAGTCCCTGGCGCTGAAAGTAAAACGCAACGTTCTCCACGTCGCGATGAAAGAGGCTCCAGCTGTCGCTCAGATCGTCGACGGCAACCGCCTGCGGCAGATCGATCATGCGCGGTCGACCCGCGTGATACAGCACGTTATAAGGCGAGAGGTCACCGTGAACGAACCCGGCCAGCAGCAGCAGCGCCAGATCCTGGCGCAGGGCGAGCCATGCATCCTGCAGCGCCTGTCCCTGCAAACGGCACTCGGCGAGAAGCGGCGCAGGACCATTCTCATCACCGAGAAACTCCATGAGCACGGCCACTTCGTTGTGGTCAACGGCCTGAGGCACCGACGCGCCCGCCTGTTTGAGCGCAATCAGGGCCTCCCACTCCCGCTCCACCCAGAGCCGCTGTGCCTCACGTCGCCCCTTCCGGGAACCTTTGCGTACGGCCTTCGCCAGCCGCCGGTCCCTGATTCGACCCGCGTCTGCATAGTCCGCGTTGTTGGCAAACGCCCGGAAGCGCCGGTCCCGATAAACCTTGGCGGCGAGGCAGCCGTGTGCCGCTTCCGGCGCCCGGCAGAGATAAACCGTGGCTTCTTTGCCGTCGTTGATCCGGTAGTCCACCGCGTCGATGTGCCGGGAAAAGGCCTGCAGCAGCATCTTCTGCTCCAGTTCGGCAAGCATGCCGCGGGTGAAGCCCCCGCCCATCAGATCGATGGAAGTTCCGTCAGCCATGAAATCTCCGACCTGCCAGCTAGGGCCCTCCCGTCTGCGTCGCGCTTTCCAGCGGTCAATGCCCGCACGCGGCAGCATGCGACGCGCAGGGATTGGCGACGAAGGGGATCACCAGCAGCAGTTGCTGGTCTAGAGAGTCTCCCTGCGCGAGAGCACGCAGGTGCTGGCCATCAAGGCCTCGAGGCGTCCGGCGTCAGGGAGCGTCCTGCAGTCGAGCTGCAATCGTCTGTTGTCCTGTTACCTTCATGTTTACCTCCCGGTCCCGTGAATCGGTGGGGGTTGCGGTGACTGGCAGCCAGTCAAGGTCCCGCAACGCTAGCGGAAGTCTGCCGGGATTGCGAGCCCGCTCCCAAAGCAATTACTCATCAAAATCAGCGTTCGGCGTCGAGCGTTCCAGTGCCGTCAACGCCGCTGGCGTGTTCACGTTGAAGAAGCCGCCATCGTCGGGTACCGGCACCTCGACAACTCGCAGACCCGCAAGCCACCCGTGGACACTGCGATACCCGGCCGCGAGGTAGTCCGGCAGCGCTCGAGCCAGGGTCGTTCGAAACAGCATGAACAGGTGCTGCGCCCGGGCGCCGTCGTGCGGCACAACCACGTCCACAGCATCCGTGAGCGCCGGAGTGAGTCGGGCAACCAGATCCATGGCGAGCCGCGGCGCGTCTCCCGGGCAGACGAAACACCGCTCGCCCTGCGCCGCAGCCGCCGCCGCATGAATGCCCGCCAGGGGCCCCTGATCCTCGGCGAGGTCCTGACGCACCGGCCAGCCGAAGTCGCCGTAGCGGTCGAGATTGCGATTGGCTGAGATCACCACTTCATCAACCTGGGGTGTCAGACGCTCGAGCACATGGGCAATCAGGGGCCGGCCGTGCAGCGTCTCCAGCGGCTTGTCCCGGCCGGCAAACCGTCGACCACCGCCCCCGCAGAGTACCACGGCGGAAATCAATCAGGCCTTCTCCGGAACCGGCGTCTCTTTCGACGGCTCGTCGGTGTTCATGAACCAGCCTTTCACGTCCGCCAGCACGTTATAGAGGCAAGGCACGAGCACGAGCGTGATCACCGTCGAGAAGAGAATACCGAAGGCCAGCGACACCGCCATCGGGACCACGAGCTGGGCCATTTCGGAGGTTTCTGTGGCGATGGGAATCAGGCCGAAAAAGGTGGTCAGCGAGGTCAGCAGAATCGCCCGGAAGCGCGCCTTGCCCGCTTCCACGGCAGCCGACGCGGCGGAGGCGCCCCGTGCCACGGCCTTGTTGACGAAATCCACCATGATGAGGCTGTCGTTCACGACCACACCCGCAAGCGCGATGATGCCGATGATCGACAAGGTGCTCACCGCGAGCCCGAGAATCATGTGACCCACCACGGCAC
This sequence comes from Pseudomonadales bacterium, assembly GCA_965230005.1. Classification (GTDB taxonomy): domain Bacteria; phylum Pseudomonadota; class Gammaproteobacteria; order Pseudomonadales; family Azotimanducaceae; genus SZUA-309. Next base: position 420,448 of record OZ245934.1, on the reverse strand, counting down.
CGATGATGCCGAAGGGGATCACGCTCATGATGATGAGCGGCTGGAGATAGGACTTCAGCGGAATGGCCATGAGCGCATAGATGCCGAACAGCCCGGCCATGAATGCGAAACCCATCTGCATGAGGGAGGCACGTTCCTCGAGGGAGCTGCCCGAGAGTTCGTAGCTCACGCCCGGATAGCTGGCGAGCATTGCCGGGAGAAAGTCGCTGGTGATCTCGCCGACGAGCACCATCGGTTCCACCCGGGACAGATCGGCATTGGCGGTCACGGTCACCGTGCGCTGCCCATCAAGACGCTGCACGGTGCTGTAGCCGCGAGACAGCTCGTAGTTCGCCACGGAGCTGAACGGCAGCTCACGGCCATCCGGCAGACGGATCCACATCCGCTCGAGGTTGCCGATGGAAGACCGGTCGGCCCGCGGATAGCGCACCATGACCTTCACCTCTTCGTCGCCGCGCTGAATTCGCTGTGCTTCGGCGCCATAGAAAGCTTCCCGCACCTGCCGGGCCAGATCGGCGAGGGTGATGCCGAGGGCTTCGGCTTCCGGACGGATCGAGAGCTTGAGCTCCTCAGGCCCTGCGGTGGCCGAACTCTCTACTTCATAAAGCCCGTCGTAGGTCCGAAGCTCGGCAACCAGCTCTTCGGCGGCTCGTTCGACGGCCCGGTAGTCCTCGCCTTTCAGCGCCAGGGATACCGGCGGACCGCCGCCCATGTGCATACCGGAGGAAAAGCGGAGCTCCCGGGTACCGGCGATCTCGCCGACCTTTTCCCGCCAGCGCTGCTCGACTTCCTTGGAGTTCGACGGCCGCGCCTCGTCTTTCGACAGCTCCACCTGCAGAAAGCCGCTTTTGCCGTCGGTGATATAGGCGAAGAGATGTTCGGCAACGTTGATGTCCGTGTCGTACTCGACCTTGAACTCCTCGTTGAGGGCCCGCAGATCCGCATCCATTTGCGCCACGATCTCAGCAATCAGTGACTCCGGTGCCCCCTCCTGCAGCTCGATGTTCGCCGTGACATAGGGTTGATCCATCTCCGGAAAGAAAACGAAGCGGGCGAAACCGCCGAGCACCAGGCCTGCGGTGATCACCAGCAGACCGACGAAGAATGCGAGGGTCGTGTAACGGAACTCGATCATCCTCGCGAGGAACGGGCTGTAGCCCCGTTCGATGAACCGTTGCAGCTGGCGGTCTACCCAGTCCGCGACACCGGTTTTCTCGCCGTGGGACGATTTCATGAGCGACAGATGCGACGGCAGAATCAGTTTCGATTCCACCAGCGAAAACAGCAGACAGAAAATGACCACCCAGCCGATCGCCGCGTTGAAGGCTGTAGTCGGCCCGGAGACGAACAGCATCGGCAGAAAAGCCATGATCGTCGTCAGCACACCGAAGGTGGCGGGAACGGCAACGCGCTGCGCCCCTCGGACGATGTTGGCCTGGTTGTAGCCGTGCTCCTCCGTATAGCTGTAGGCGCTTTCGGCGATGATGATCGCATCGTCCACGACGATGCCGAGCACGAGGATGAAGGCAAACAGGCTCATCATGTTGATGGTCACGCCCACCACCGGCAGCATCATGAACGCGCCGAGAAAGGCGACGGGCAGGCCGACGATCACCCAGGACGCGATCTTCACGTGGAGGAAGAGGCCGAGGATCAAGAACACGAGCACGGCGCCAAGCGCCATGTTGCCGAGCATCATGTTCAGGTGCCCGGTCAGATAGTAGGTGGAGTCGGCCCAGTGCGAGAGCTTTACCCCATCGGGAAGCGTCGCCTGCCGCTCATCGACATAGGCTTTCACTGCACGGGCAATCTCGAGCTCGTTCTCCTGCTCGCCGCTGGACATGATGTTGATGCCGAAGCTGCGCTCACCGTCGAAGAAGGAATAGCTTTCGACCTCGGCAAAGCCGTCACGCACCGTCGCAATATCGCCGAGGGTGACGCGCGTGCCGTCCGGCCGGGTCACGAGCACGATGTTCTCGAACTCCTGCCCGGTATAGGCCTGGCCTTTGGTGCGCAGACGAATGTCCCCGGCCTCCGAGCGGATGGCGCCGCCGGGAAGGTCGAGGGACCAGGCACGGATCACCTGCGCCACCTGCCCGAGGGTGAGACCGTACTGACGAAGCGTGTCTTCTGAGATTTCTACGGAAATCTCGAACGGCCTCGCACCCATGACCTCGGCATAAGAGATGCCGGGCAACGCTACGATCTCCTCGCGGATCTTCTCCGTGAGGTCCTTCATGGCCCGCTCGTCCAGCCCCCCGTGTATCTGCAGGTTCAGCGCCCCTTTGCGCATGATCTGCTTGGAGATCACGGGCCGTTCCGTTTCTGCGGGAAAAGTCGAAATGCCATCGACGGCAAGCTTCACTTCGTCCGTGATCTCGCCCAGCTCATAACCTTCCTGCAACTCGATGCGCACCTGGCCAAAGCCGTCGGCGGCGGTCGAGCGGACTTCTTTGATACCCTGGATGTTCTCGATGGCCTCTTCGACCTTGACGATCACCCCTTCATCAACTTCTTCCGGCGCGCCGCCCAGGTACGGCACCGTTACCGTGACCACGTCGAAGCGGAACTCTGGCATCGATTCCTTCTTGACCGCCACGATGGCCCAGATGCCCATACCGATGACGAACAGCATGAGCAGGTTGGCGGCGACGTGGTTCTTCGCGAACCACCCGATCAGGCCGCGCGGGACGTCGTCAGTCATTCAGTCGTACCTGCATGCCAGGCAAAGGCTGATCAATGGGTGTGGTCGCGTAGCGTTCGCCCTCTTCGATTCCCGCGGACAGATAGGCCCAGTCTTCGTCACTGCGAACGATGGAAACATCTCGCGGTTGGATCCGCAGGCTCTCGTCGACGATCCAGAGGCGGCTGCCCTGGCTCAAGGCGTAGCGGGGCACCTTGATGAGGTCACCGCCGCTGCGGCCGGCTATCTCAGCGGTAACAAAGGTTCCGACGCGAAGGGGTTCCCGGCCGCTGCGGGCCAGGTCGTAAGGGTCTTCGACCTGAGCAACAACGTAGAGCACGCGGCTGGTGGCATCGAAAACACCCTCTGAGCGCACGATCTCAGCATCCCAGCGGTAGCGCTCGCCGCCGATGTCTGCCTCGAGCACAGCGGGCAGGGGCGCTCCATCGTCGAGATCGCGCAGATCCAGAAATTTGAGATCCTGCTGCGAGAGAGGCAGCCGCACCTCGGCGCGGTCGATGGCAAAGGTGGTCGCCAACTGCGAGCCGACGTTCACATACTGGCCGATGTCCGCCACCTTCTGCCGCACCATGCCGTCATAGGGCGCGCGAATGATGGTGCGGTTGAGGTCCTCCGTCGCCTGTTCGAGATCCGCTTCTTTCGCTTCGAGTTCTGCCAGCGCCTCGGCAAGCTGCGGTTTTCTGAGCGTCAGATCCGATGCCTCCCGGGCATCCTCATCAACGCTGCGCAGGCGTTTCCAGTCCTCGTAAGCGTAGCCGGCAAGCGCATTTTCCGTCGCCACCTGGGTCTGCGCCTTGGCAACGCCGGCACGGGCCCGCTTCACGGCCGATTCATAGTTCCGTGCATCGATGCGCACCAGCACGTCACCGGCCTTGAAGAAGCCGCCGCTGACAAACGCGGGAGAAACCTCAACGATCTGGCCGGCCACCTCGGAGACGAGGGTGGTTTCCGTGCGTGGTGTGACGGCACCCTGAGACCGGATCTGAAAGCGGACGGGCGAGCGGCTGGCGGCAGCCACGGAGACCAGCAGTGCGGGCGGTGGTGCCGCCGTCTGCTGTGCGGCCGGGCGGGCCTGGATGAGCAGGAAAGAAATTGCCACGGCCCCCAGAAGTATGGCGACCGGCAGCACAAACTTCAGGACCGCTCGATTCATCAGACTGCTACGAAAGGTAACGTCAGCCGTTGATAGTAACGCAAAGCGCTCAACGGGGGTTCAACCCTGTCACATCAGTAGTGCGGCGGTGGCGGCTCTTCCGACGGAAGGCGGATATCCGGATCCGACTGGCGATAGCGTTCGATCATCAGCGTCTGCATCTTCTCCAGCTGATCGATGCGCTGCTGCTGAGCCACGAGCGCCTCGTGCAGACTCGACAGAGCATCCTCCTGAAACGCCTGCCGTGATTCGAGCTCGACGATGCGGGCGATGAGCTCAGCCGGAGACGATTCGTTACTCGACAGATCGGACATGGACACAACTCCAGAACACTAGCGCCATGATACCCCCGCCACAGGAGCCGGAGCGTCGAGTTGCGGTACACTGCCGCGCCTGTTGCGCCACCGGAAGATCCCTTGCAGTCCTTCTCACCCGTCTATGCGCGCCGCACGCTGCTCGTTTCCCTGGTCAGCGTCGGCATGGGCTTCACGGTGCTGTTTCCGATTTTCGCGCCTCTCGGGCGGGAGATCGGACTCTCTGAGATTCAGATCACGAGCATCATCTCCGCCTCGGGGCTCATCGTCTTCCTGGCCAGCCCCATCTGGGGCCGACTGTCCGATCAGTGGGGACGGAAACGCGTCATGCTCGTGGGACTGTTCGGCGTCGCCATCGGGACGACGCTCTTCACGAGCGTCCTCTGGACCGGTCTGCAGGGCCTCCTGGTCGGAACACCTCTGTTCCTGGCCCTCGTGGCCGCACGCATGAGCCACGCAACGGTCATGGCCGCATCCATGCCCGCCGCGAACGCCTACATGGCAGACATCACCGATGCTGCGACACGCACCAAAGGCATGGGTGCTGCCGGAGCCGCCAACAATCTCGGCTCCATCCTCGGCCCGGCCCTTGCCGGGATCGCCGCGGTCTCTCTGCTCGCGCCGCTGTGGATCATGGCCGTGGTGGCCCTGCTGAACGCCCTCTTCGTCTGGCGCTTTCTGCCGGAGCCCCCGCGACAGCGATCCGCCAGGCGTCCGCCGCGCTTGCGCTACACGGATCCCCGGATCCTCCCTTTCATCGTCGTCGGCATTCTGATGTTCACCGGCATGGGCATCGTGCAGCAGACGATCGGGTTCCGTTTTCAGGATGCCCTCGGCCTGAACGCGGCAGACACCGCTCAGGCCGTCGGCGTCGCCATGATGTTGTCGGCCGGCTGTTCCCTGCTCGCCCAGGGCGTCATCGTCCAGCGCCTGTCCATTGCGCCGTTCACGCTGCTGCGGCTGGCCATGCCGCTGCTGATCCTTGCCTTCGTAATGATGACGTTGTTCACCTCCCAGCTCTGGCTGACAGCAGCCATGGGGGTGCTGGGGCTCGGCATGGGTCTGGCCGGCCCCGGCTTCATGGCGGGGGCCTCACTCGCGGTGCCGCCGGAAGAACAGGGCGCGGTCGCGGGGGTCGCCGGTTCCTGCGGTCCCCTCGGTTTCACGATCGGCCCCCTGACCGGTGGTGCCCTCTACCAGTTGAGCACCATCCTCCCCTATGCGGCGACCGCCGTCATGTACTCCGTGCTGTTTGTTGCCATGTTCTGGCTGGCCACACGAATCACGGAGCACAAGCCCGACAGCTAGCGGCGCCGCGCAGGCACTGGGCGGGCCTGCGCCGCACCCCTGAAGATGGCATTCGCCAGAATCACGTCCATACCATCGAGATAGCCCCGGAAACTCGGGTCGATGGCAAAGGCGACGACAATCCCGCGGCCTCTGGATGCGGCCATGACAGCCGGTTTGAGTGCCCATTGGTCCCGAGACGCTTCCCGGAGATGGCCCGCGGTGACCAGCTCGTCAGGCTCGACAAAGGAGATCACGTTCGACCCCTTGTCGAGACGCAGCGGCGCATAGACCGTGTCTCCTTCGACAATGAGATTCACACTTTCCGGCGACGCCGCCCCGAGCCAGTGGTCACCGTCAACACTCGCCTTGAGGATCGCGCCGAGCACCTCCGGCGGATTGTCCTTCAGCGGTGCAATGCTGGCCGCAAGCGCGTCGGCATCATCGAGCAGGGTTCCGTCCGTGTGCGAAGGCACGTCGTCGTCCTCCTCCGGCGTCTCGGCATCACTTTCCCTGGCACGCCGCTCCGGCAGCGTATCGATCAGTCCCAGCGCGTCCCGGGTGAGGAGCTCGAGGGCGCCGCCAACGGCGATGAGCACACCGCCGGCATCAATCCAGCGTTCGAGATTCTCCTGCGCAGTATCGCTGAGCCCGTCGGGGTACCCGGCGCCGCCCGGCAGCATCAGCACATCGAATTGATCCAGGTAGGCGGAGTCGAGGTCCGAGGTCCGCACCGGGGTGATGGGATAGCCGAACTTTCGCTCAACGACGTAGCGCAGGTGTCCGGCGGAGTAGACCGACGCAGGCTCACCCCAGGCGAGAGCGACACGGGCCGCCGGCACTCGGCGCAGTTTGTCACTGCCGAAGTTCACGCCCTCCTCCACCCAGGAGCTGTCGGTGGCAAGAATCTCCGCGCCGGCGTCCGCGGCGATCGCCACGATCCGATCATGCAGATCCACCCCGTTTGCCGCCGTTCGAAAGACGAGGGTGCCACGGGGGAACTGACGGCCGTTCTGCACAAAGGGCTCATCGCTCGTCTCGAGCACCAGTCCGGCGCTGAGCGCGGCGGCAAGGGTACGCACTGCCCCCTGCGTCCCCCAGGGCACGAGGTAAGCCACGCCTGCCCTGGCCGGTGCCGGAAAGGCGGTCGGGCCCACCTGGGCAATGGGCGCGGCCAGATCTTCCCGGATCTGGCAGCGCTCGACGTCGAGCCCCCACAGAGAGGGCAATGACCAGGCAACGATGTCGTAGACCTGAATCGACAGACCCTTGTCCTCGCGTTCGGCCTGTTCGGCCCAGAAGGCATCCTGCAGGGGACTGTCAGCTGCGAGCAGCGTGCTGGCCAGACGCCCGGCCGGCTGGTCTCCCTGAATGACGTAGCTCCCGGCCGGTACCGTGGACCCACAGACCCGCGCCTCGGCGTCCAGGCGCCGGACTTCGATGCCCTGAGCAACGAGCAGCCGGGCCAGTTTGTCCACCCGCCCCATGTCTCCCCGGCGCGGCAAGGCGAAGTCCGTGTTCGCGCCGCTGTCGCTGCGGAACGCCAGGAAGTCCCGGAGCAGGCGCTCCCGCTCCCGGGCAGCGGTTTCGATGGTCGCAATGCTGGCAACGAAGTGACGCTGCACACCGTCGGCATAGGTCAATTGCCCGCCGTCGTCCCGGTCGGCGACAAGACCGCGGGCGCTGGCCATTTCGAAAGTCATACCGAGCGATCCCTGCATCGTCGGCCAGGTATCACCGTAGCCCGGGTAGTGGGCGTCGTAGGTCTCCCGGGTGAAGTAGCGGAAACCGAACTCGTCGAACCGTCCGCCGGTGTGGTGACCGAACATGTCGTAAGCCTCGAGCTGACTGGGTGCGAGATAGGGGTTGTAGGGAATGGCCGGCGGCGGGAAGTAGAAGGTGCGCTGGCTGCCCATCTCATGCAGATCCACATGAACGAGGGGGTAGAACTCGAGGAACGTCTTCACCCGGCCGGCCACTTCCGGCTGGGTAAGCGCAAACCAGTCACGGTTCATATCGAAGAGGTAATGGTTCGTACGCCCCGAGGGCCAGCCTTCCACCCGTTCTGCCGCGATGGCACTGCCCTGGGGCGTAAGCCCGGCCAGGCTGTCGTAGTGATGGACAAAACGCGCGCGGCCGTCCGGATTCTGCAGAGGATCGATGACGACGACGGTTTCTTCGAGCAGCGACTGGCCGAGATCCGTCGCCAGGAGATGGTAGGCCGTCACCAGCGCAGCCTCCGGGGAGGAGATTTCGTTGCCGTGCACGCCGTGCGCAAGCCAGACCACCGCGGGCAGGTCGGCGATCAGGTCATCCGCTTCCCCAGCCGAGAGTCCCTGAGGATTAGCCAGACGCTGCATGCCTGCCTGAATCGATGCCAGACGGCTCAGATTGGCCTCGCTCGCAATCACCAGGTAATGCAAAGGGCGGCCCTGCCAGCTCCGGGCATACTCCACGAGGCGGGTTCGTTCCGGCGCCGCCTCGGCCAGCCGTGCGAGATAACGGGCGAGCGCTTCCGGCGAGCTGATTCGATCGCCCGGATCGTAGCCGAGCACTTCTTCGTGCGTGGGAATGTCTGGATCAACGGTCAGGTCAGGCCAGCCAACGGCCCCTTGCGCCTGAGCAACGACGGGCACGAAGCCAGCCATCGCAATACACAGCAGCGCCACTACCCGGGCGGTCAGGGGTCTCATCGTTTTCTGCTCCATGTTCTCTTTCTCGCGTTTTGTTGTTTCTTGTTCGTGGCTGACTTCGACGCGGTCAGCGGCTGCACCGGCATCAGTTCAATTTGGCGTCGAGAAAATCTGCGATCTCCCGATAGGCGGTGATGCGGTTACCGATCTTCCGCAGCCCGTGCCCTTCGTCGGCAAAGCGGAGATAGCGCACCTCCACTTCCTGCTCGCGCACGGCCTGAACGAAACGATCCGACTCACCCACCGGATCCCTTGGATCGTTGGCGCCATGGACCACCAGCATGGGTGTGCGGACGAGATGGGCGCGGCTGAGCGGGGAGATTTCCGCGAAGAACGCGCGATCGTCCGGATCGTTGATGTCCCCGTACTCAACGCGGTCGCTGGCCTTCAGCGCCGGCGAAGCCTCTTCCAGCGCGCGCACCCAGTCGGAAACACCCACGAAGGACACCGCGGCTTTGAAGAGGCCCGGATAACTCCCGACGGCTGCGTTTGTCAGATAGCCGCCGTAGGAGCCGCCCATGATGGCCATGCGCGTGGGGTCGACTTCCGCGTTGTCACCGAGCCATTCCACGGCATCCTGGATGTCACCCACCGCATCCGGTCGCAGGCGCCCGTTGTCGAGGCGGGCAAAAGATTTGCCGTAGCCGGTGGAGCCGCGGAAATTGAAATCGAAGACGGCGTAGCCCCGCCCGACGAGATACTGAGCCACCGCATCGAAGCGCGGTCGGGCCTGGCCCGTGGGTCCGCCGTGCACCTTGAGCATGAGCGGCGCTCGCGTGCCGGTGTTTTCAGGCCGGTAGAGGAGTCCGTGCAGCGCTACCCCGTCCCGGGCCTCGAAGCTCACCACGTCCGGCTCACTGAGCAGAGTCGGGTCGAGGCCGGCCAGCGTCGCGTTGACAATCCGTTCCGCCGCTGCCGCCTCGGGTTGCCAGAGCCAGACTTCTCCCGGGGTGCGTGGGCCGCTGATGCGGATCGCAAGGGTGGCCGCATCGCGAGCGCCGCTCAGGTCGTAGACGCCAGACGGCAACGCCGGGCCGTCCGCTGCGACACCTGCGTCTGAGCCGGTGAGGGCCATGATCCGGAGTCGGTCATAGCCTCCTTCGTTCACGGTCCACGCCAGGTAGCGATCACCGGCAAACAGCACCACGTTGTCCACATCGTGATCGGGCGTATCGAGAAACTGAAGCTCGCCGCTGGAAAGATCGTAGAAGGCCAGCGCGTGGAACTCCCTGTCATGATTGGTGTTGAGGTAGAAGCCGCTGCCATCAGCCTTCCAGGCAAAGTTCTGGTACTCCGAGCTCACGGCCGGTTTGAACAGCGTCTCCGCCTCGCCGGACTCCGTATCGAGCAGATACAGGTTGTTACCGTCCTCACCCCGGGTCTCGCTCATGAGCAGATGCCGACCATCCGCCGCCCAGCCTCTCGCGTAAAACCCGAAGGTCCCTTCGAAGACCCGGCGAACGTCTCCGGATTCGATCTCCTGGACAAAAACGTCGAAGTCCACGCCGTTGCGCTCCGTCGTCGCGTAGGCGATGGCACTTCCATCTCGGGAAAAGCCGCCGAAATTCAGAAAGGCACTGCTGCTTCGGGAGAGCTGCTGCTCCTGGCGCCCGTCAGGCGTGATGAGTGTGTATCCCTCGCGTTCGTTGCCGTCGCGATCGGCGGCATAGAGTAAGCGGTCGCCGGTGGGCGCCCAGGCGTAGCTGGTGACTGCACGACCAAAGGTGATCTGCTCGGGCGTGCCAGCACCGAGCTCGAAGGTGTAGAGCTGGGGTTTACCCGTTGCCGTGGAACGATAAGCCAGGTAACGGCCGTCCGGCGACAGACTGACATTGGTCGGGCCGCGGGTCATGAGGAACCGCACGATGTCGTAAGGCAACTCGCCGGCGAGGCCGGGTGCGGCGCTGGACGCGACGGGAATGTCTTCCGGATAGGGCCACTCGGAGACGTCAGGCTCTGCCGTCAGGGAAGCGGAAGCGCACAGACCGATGGCAGCGAGGAACAGGGAGCGGAGAAGCTGGGGCAATCGTTGCATGGACCTCGAATCCTGGATTTGACATCGGGATTGAATCCGACGTCCACCCAGGGAGCCGAAGCCTCAACCCCCTGTGCAAATGTATAGCACACAACGTCCCTGACTTGCATAACCGGACGCCTTGGGCCCGAGGATCACAACCATCGCTTTGGCGATCTAGCGGGCTTTCGGCGATGCCTGCTTCATGAGAAAGGCTTCCACCGCCGCTTCCGTTTCCGGCCGCAGATTGGTAATCCCTTCATAGGGACGTCCCGTGGCGGGCCCTTCGTCCGGATAGTCCACCTTACGTCGCTTGTGTCGCTCGATGATGCGGATGAATTCCTGTCCGCCCCAGGCACCCACCTCCGTGGAAACCGGCCACTCCTCGCGGGTATCCCTGAACAGGTCGTAAAACTTGGCGACGATCGGATTTTCCCCTGGTCCCGGCACTTTGAGCTTGTACTGCTCCTTGACGACAGCCTTCAGCGAATCGCCGGAGTAGATGAAGACGTGGTCGCGCCGGCCGTGGGTCTCGCCCTCCAGCAGCAACGCGCTCTGGTCCACGCCGTCGATGACGCGATCGGTGGGAATCTCGTCCGTGGCCCCCGCAAAACGCGCCAGCGTGGTGAAGAGATCCGTGACGTGCACGATGTCGGAGACGATGGAGTCCGCCTCGATCATGCCGGGCCAGCGGACAAAGGCGTCTACGCGCACCCCACCCTCGGTGACGTCAGCCTTACCACCCTTGTAGATCATGGGTGTGAAGCCGCTACCGGGTGAGTACTTCGTGAAATGTCCGTTGTCGCCCATGATGACGACAACGGTGTTCTCGGCCACGTCCAGACGTTCCATTTCGTCGAGAATCTCGCCAATCCAGCCATCGAGCTGCTTCATGCTTTCGACGAAGGTTCCCCCGTTCGGCGTCGTGTACTCGTCCCGGGTCGTTCTCGGGTTGTAGAGGGGAATCACAGGCCAGTACTGGAGAAAAAACGGCTCGTCGCCCGAGGCCAGCGCCCGCAGCTGCTCCAAAGTCTGCGCCTGGAAACGGTCGTTCATTTCGTCGTATTTAGCCTGCGTCCAACGTTCACCGGGCGCCATGCGCACCTCGCGCACCGGCTGATTCCGCTCGCCCTCGACCACGGTTGCCATGTGAGAGGCATCGGGGCGGAAGGATCGATCCAGGGTGAAGCGTGAGTCGTAGTTGTTCTCGCCAATACCAATCGCCACTTCTTCATTCGCCGCGTCGTCGTTGAAGATCGTCAGTTGTCCCTGCTGGTGAATCGGGAAGGCGGCGAAGTCGAAGCCCTGATAGTTCGGCCAGGCTTCACGAATATCGCCCATGTGCCACTTGCCGATGTGCACGGTGCGATAGCCGACCTCAGAGAGCAGCTCTGCCAGCGTGACTTCCTTCTTCGCAAGCCCGAACCCGGCAATGTCCACGGCAGTATTGGCCATGCCGTTCCGTTGCGGCTGCCGGCCCGTCATGAAGGCGACGCGGGTCGGCGTGCAGGACGGCTCGGTATACATGCGCGCCATGCGCATGCCCTCATCGGCGAAACGATTCACGCTCGGTGTCTGATAGCCTCGAATGGCATTCAGTTCCGGAATGCCCATATCTCCGAAGCCAAGGTCGTCAATGAGAATGTAAAGCACGTTGGGACCCAGGCCGCCGTTCGAGGCACGGAACGCCTCCAGGCGCGCGTCGACGGCGTCATCGTCTGCAGCCCAGCGTTCTCCATTCTGAGCTTTGAGTACGTAATACTCCGAGTCGTGAACGAGCGGGCGAGCCTCGGACTCGCTCCCCAAGACAAAGTTGAGGATGAGAATCCAGGCGGCGGTGGTGACAAAAAGCGTTCGGCTCATTGCGGGCTCCTTGTTCGACGGAACGGCTCCTTATTTGCCGCGCACCCTAGCTGGGTTCAGAATTCACCCATATCAAGATTCGCCCAGATTTCTCCATGGAGCCGACTCAGAAACTGCTGAGCGCCAGCTTTGACGATGCAGACGACATGGCTGACGCCCTTGGCTGGGAATTCGACTTTCTTCAGCTGAGCCGCGGGACCTTCAACGGCTCCGCGGAGTCCCTGGGCGGCCGTTGCTCTCGAGTCAACCGGGTCAACCTCGAAGCAGATCTGCATCAGCGCGGCACGCCGCCAAAGGAAGTGCGCACCTTCGGGATCCTCGACGCAAAACAGGCGCCCATCGAATGGTCCGGCAGAACCGTGGGTTCGCGGGAGCTGCTGCGCTTCAGCGCCGAAAAGGGGTTCGAGAGTTTTTCCTTTGGGAGTTTTTACGGATTCACGATCTCTGTCGAAGAGTCCGCGCTCCAGTCGGTGACCCAGTCACTCCAGGGGCCTGAGCAGGCGGACCCTGAAATCTACGATCAGGATCGCTCACCGGCGGCTACCGGATCCGTCAGCGTTTTGCGGAACGATCTGCTCATCGCCTTTCGCACAGCCGGGCACCTGCCAGCGGCAACCTTCGACGAGACCCTTGCGGAGCGAATCGCGCTGCTGAACATCGTGCCTGAACCCATGGCACACAGGGCTTCCAGCCGCACCCGGGTCTTTCACCGAGCCATGGAGGTGATCGATGCACACCTGGCGGATGGCCTGACCCTCAGTGAGCTCTGCCGGAAGGTGGCGACGAGTCATTCAACGCTCGACCGTGCGTTTCGGGAGCGGGTGGGCCTTGCCCCGAAGCGCTATCTGAACCGCGCCCGTCTGCATCAGGTCCGGCGCGAGTTGAAGCAGTGCGGACCTGCCAGCAGCGTCGGCGAAGTGGCCAGTCGTTGGGGGTTCTGGCACGGCGGTCAGTTTGCCAGGGACTATCGACGCCAGTACGGCGAACTCCCTTCCGAGACCCTAGGTCGTTAACCGGCGGCAGCCAGCAGCTTCTCAAGGTTGGTGATGGACGCCTGGGATGCCTGGGCCTGCATCTGCCTGAGACCCGCCAGCTCTTCCGGCGACCGGGACAGGAGCTGAGCAGCGCGGCTGAAGCCATCCAGACGCGCCTTGGCGAGCCATTCCGTGAGTGCCGCATCTTCCGCCCAGCGTACCGCATTGCGACTGTTGGCCATGGCCGTACGCAGGAAGTCGAGGTGGTCGTCCGGGTGCGGCACGGGCTCGCAGAGGTGGTTCTTCTCAGCTTCGTCGTCGTAGCTGGCTTCCACGTGGCCAATGAAAGCGGCGCTGAAGACCTGCTGGCAGGTCCGTACTGACTGCAGGTGAATGTCAGCGCCATCGAAGATGGGTACCGGCGGCCGCCGCTCGAGCCCATCGGCCGTGCAGTCGACATGCAGCGTAGTCGAGCTGGTTGCGATATCTCCTTGATCTAGAATGATTTTATCTGGCTCGATTCGTTGCACGTGCCCAAGGCGAACGATGTTCGGGATGCGCCGCAGCTGCTCGAGCTCCGCCTGCGTCACCGTCGCGCAGCGGTACATGGTCGGAAAAACCTCCGGGTCGAAGCGAATGAGCTGCCCACAGGCATCCAGCCGCTCGAAAAGGTCTTCGATGGACGTGGCCTCGATGGTCGCCTGCATCTGCTGCGCAAAACCCTGACCCAGCGCCTCAGCGAAACGCTCCCCGGGCTGAATATTGGCCCGATCGAGCATCCAGGAGTCGCGCGGCATGATCCAGCTGATGGCTTCCGGCGCCACGGCGTTCTTGAGCAGGAACAGGCAGGCGTCCATCCCCGTCTTTCCGGCACCGACGACCACATAGCGGTCGTACTGACCCATGACTTTCGGCAGGCCATTCGGCGGCTCGCAGTGAACGCCGGTGGCCACCTCGAAGAGCGGCGCCCGCATGCTGGGCACCGTTACGTTCATGTAAGTAGCATCGACGACTTTTTTCGTTTTCGACTCATAGGTTGCGTCGGAGACGAGGGAGCGGAAGGCGCCGTTGCCCGTGTAGTCACACATGGGGAAGTACTGCACGCGGCCCGAGGGCAGGAAAGTCTGCTGCATGACCTGATCGAAATAGGCGCAGACCTCGCTGTTCGTCGCGAGCTCGTAGAGTCCCTTGTTCCAGCCGGTGGCGTCGATGGAGTCTGAGCCGAGATCGCGGGAGTTCACGCCATAAAAGGCGGATGGCTGGTGCAGGCGCACGTAGGGATAAGCGACGTTCCAGTGGCCGCCGACCTGGTGATAGCGGTCGACTAGGATCACGCTGGCGTCGGTTTCTGCCAGCAGCACGTCCGTAAAGGCCATGCCCATGGCGCCGCCGCCAACGACCAGATAATCCGCTTCGAGTGTTTCGGCCACGTCTCTCATCCTGTTCTGCTGTGAAGGCGAGGCGCTATCTGAACATGGGCCTCCGCCGCAGTCGAGGCGCCGGAGGCGTGGCGGCGTCAGTCGAGGCGGTAGCCGCGGCCGCGATAGTCGAAGTCCCGGAGCTCGCGATTTTCCCTGGCCTGCAGATAGAAGTTGTTGTGGTAGGAGCGGATTTCGCTGATCAACCCATCCTCGAAGCGGTACCACTCAGTGCCTCGGAGAAGCTCCGCCGAACCGGTCGCCACGGGCGTCCAGCGCATGCTCCACTCAATCACACACTCAGGCTCCTCGACGATGGCATGATCCAGGGCCCAGCTGGCCTGGGTTTTCGGTCCGACCTTGCACCAGTAATTCGCCAGCGCGTCGGCGCCCCGGACCGCCGAGTGGTCCACGAAGTAGTGCACCACATCCGGCGTGAAGGTGGACACCATGAGCGCATGGTCGGCCGCGTTGCAGCCCTGGTAGTAGCGCTGGATCGTGTCGATAAAGGGATGTCCGGACTGTTTCGGCGCCATCGCCCTCCCCTCGCTGTTGCTGCAAGCCTCCAGGCATCGCTTTGCCTCGGAAGCGGTCGCGGGCCACAATGCTCGGCCCAATCCGCACCAGTATAAGGACAGCGCATGAAATTCGGACTGATTCCCGTGAACATCGGCGTGCAGAACCTCGAGCAGATGGTTGGCCTCGCCCAGCTCGCGGAAGGCAGCGGCTTCGAGTCCGTCTGGACCTTCGAGCACGTCATCGTCCCCGTGGACTACCAGTCGAAGTATCCCTATGACAGCTCGGGGAAGATGGGTGCAGCACCGGAAACGCCTTTCGTGGATCCGCTCATTGCTCTGACCGCCATTGCTGCCGCGACCAAGACAATCCGCCTCGGCACCGGTGTGAACATCCTCTCGCAGGTGAATCCCCTCTACATGGCCAAGCAGGCCGCGAGCCTCGATTTCGTATCGGGCGGCCGCTTCATGCTCGGGGTCGGCATCGGCTGGCTCAAAGAAGAATTCGAGGCACTCGGTGTGCCGTTCGAACGGCGCGGCGCCCGCTTTGATGACTATGTGGAAGCCATCAAGAAAGTCTGGTCCGGCGACGTGGTCGAACACCAGAGCGATTTCATCAGCTGGAGCGGCTTCAAGAGCTACCCGCTACCAGTGCAGAAGCCGCACCTGCCGATCATTACCGGCGGCGCCGCGGGCAAGATCTTCGAGCGGACGGCCAGGTACGCTCAGGGCTGGTTCGCCCCCATGGGCACGCCGGAAGATCTCACCCCGGCCCTCGAAAAACTGAAAGCCGCCTGCGACGCCATTGATCGGGATGTCTCGGAAATCGAGATCACCTGCATGTGGCCAGGCCGCGGGGGTAAGGATTTCATCGGCGCCCTGGAGGCAGCTGGAGTATCCCGGGTAGTGACCCCGATTCCAGCCCTCGGCGCCAATCCCGTGGAAGGTATCCAGAAGGTCGCCGAGGAAGTCATCGCTGCCTGACGGCCCCATGGCATCGTCAGGGAAACAGTCCCGCATGAGGGCAGCGGCGCTCGGCCTTGCGCTGCTGCTGACCGCCGGGGCTGCCTGGACGGAGGAACGACCGCTCTTCGAAGCGGTGCAGCGGGCGGATACGCTCAACTATCTGCTGCATCTGCCTGCAGGCTATGAAGAGACGGACGCGGCTTTTCCGCTGCTCTTCTTTCTTCACGGTATCGTTCAGAAAGGCACCGACTCCGAGGCTTTCCTCGGGAACGTCGCAGACCATGGTCCGTTTCGGACCATGCGCGATGGCGCCTGGGACGAGACCCTGCCACTCATCGTCGTGGCGCCGCAAAGCACCGGCCTGCAGCCCTGGTGGCGCGGCGAAGCGGTCCGCGCGGTCCTCGAACACGTGCTCGACACCTATCGCATTGACCACAGCCGACGCTATCTGTCGGGGATTTCCATGGGCGGTCGCGGCGTCTGGTGGCTGGCTAAAAACTTCTCCAACGAGTTTGCGGCCGTGGTGCCCGTGAGCGGCTGGGCCGGCGATCTGTCACGCAGTTGCGATGTCTTCAAGCCGCTGGGTGTCTGGGCCTTCCACGGCCGCAGGGACCCGATCATCCGCTATCCAACGGGGCGCAAGCCCATTGATACGCTGCTGGATTGCCCGGAACCGGGGCGGCCCCTGCCGAAGCTGACGACCTTCGACGACGTGGGGCACGGCCAGTGGACACGGGTCTATGCGAGCGACCACGGCAGCCGCAATCAGGGGGCCGACGGCCGCGACTACGAGGACATCTACCGCTGGATGCTCACGTTCAGTCGTTAACGGCTGACCTCAGGGCACCCGTCGCAGCTCAATGGCGATGCGGGTAACCGGCGCTCTGACCGCAAAAGCTGCTTCCGTGTAAGCGGGCGCTTTGAACTTCGGGTGCACGCCGTTGGAGAAGCCGAGGCGCTCCTTTGGCATCCGGAAGAGTCCCAGGTCCAGCTCACCATTGTCATTGGCGTCGTGGTAGGCGGTGACGGCGTAGTTGCCGTAGGGCAGCGCGGCGAAGAACACGGTCGCGGCGCCGTCGCGCACGACCGCCTGTGCCGTGCGAACGACATCGGGGTTGTCTGCGCGGCGTTCGAGCCAGTGTTCCCCGCCCTCCCAGAGCCGAACGGCAATGGTGCCGAGGTCTGCGTCCGCGCCGGAGATGGTGATCGCCAGGTCACCGGTCTCTTCGCCCACCGTATCGTCTGCGGCAGCAGTCCATGTGGTGAGTATCGCGAGGCTCAGACCGATCAGGAGAACGGCTGCTCTGTTGCTGTTGGTTCCTGCCATGACATCAGTTTGCCCAGCCGCGGCAGGCGCTTGATGCGCGACGGGTCAGAAGCCGGGCCGATGCGGTCAATGCCAGCCGTAGCCCAGGACCAGCGCAAACACGTAGACGTTGGTCCCACCTTCCACAAAGTCGATCTGGACCTCTGGGGCGAGCGTCCAACCGCGCTTGCCAATGGGAAACTCATAGCCGGTGCCCAGCCGCCCCATGGCTTTGTCGGGCTTCCAGGGATCGGAGAACTCCATCCCGGCAGCCGCAAAAAGCCGCCAGTGTTTGCTGACATAAAAACTCACGGGTACCGCGAGGATGCCGTGGCGCTTCTGGTTGTTGCCGAAGGTTTCCTGTTCGAAAACGGCGCCGAGCGCCCAGCGGTCGTGAAACTTGTGGACATACTCGAGACCGAGCACCGAACCTCGCTGGAACTCCCCTTCAGCGTTTTCCTCCTCCGCATGGCCGACAATGAAGCCCAGATGATGGTGGGGGAGTTCGGCCGCAACGCCGAACGCACTCGCAAACAGCAGCACCAGCGCGAATGCCAGCCGTGGAAAAGCGTACGCCCGCGTGGCGCGCTGCACCCACTTTCTTCTACCGAACCCGGTCGTTGAGTATTCCTGGCGAGGATCACTCCGCTGCATCTGTGCTCTGTCTCCTTTGGCTTGCCACTGGTGGCTCAATCACCGGTCCCGTTCACGAGGTCCACGTCCGGTGGGGCGTCCATGGCTTCGAACAGCACCGCATCACGACCATAAACGTCTTCATAGAAATGCGGTTCTCCAGTCGGACCGCGCTCCGCGGTCCAGTAGAGCAGGTAGACGGGCATGGCCTGCTTGAGCCTCGCTACCGTACGCTGGCCACCGGCGACAACGGTATCTATTTCAGCCCGATTCCAACGTTTCGCATCATTCAGGAGCAATTCGGCCAGCTCGAAGGGACGCTCTACTCGGATGCAGCCGGAGCTGAAGGCACGGCCGCTGCGCTCGAAGAGACTCTGCGACGGCGTATCGTGCAGGAAGATGAAATGCGAATTCGGGAACATGAATTTCACCCGGCCCAGCGCGTTCGTTGGCCCCGGGCGCTGGCGGAGGATATAGGGAAAGCCGCCGCGGCCGATGTTGGTCCAATCCATGCCGTCGAGATCGACCAGCTGGCCGTCGAAGTCGAGGAGATCCATGTCCTTCTCCTCCAGATAGGCCTCCCCTTCCTGGCGCAAACGAGGCAGCACATCGTTCTTGAGAATCGTTGGCGGCACGGTCCAGGTGGGATTGAACTCGAGGTAGGTCATGTCGCCTCGAAACACGGGCGTCTGCCGATAGGGCCGGCCTACCTGCGCCCGACTGGACCAGATCATCTCCCGGCCGTCAAACACGCTGACCTGCGCCGAGGCGATGTTCACCAGGACCACGCCGTCGGAGAGCTGCTGATAGTCATCGAAAATCCACCGCGCCCGTTCGAGAGAGGCACGGACCTGGAGGATGCGTTGACTGACCGGCACGTTCATGGCCGAAAGCGTGTTCGCACCAGCAATGCCATCGGCATCCAGACCGTGACGCTGCTGAAAACTCTGCACCTGATCTTCCAGCCCTTCGTCATACACCGGTGAATCACTGAGACTGGCGGGGATGCCCAGCCGCGCTCGCAAGGCGAGGACCCTCTCATCGGTCATACCGGGCCGGAGTGTCAGGCCTTCGGGCACCGTCGGCCAGCCGCCCCGGGCCTCCACTTCGCGCAGTTCCGCGAGCATGCCGATGAACTCGTCGAAGAGCTGGCCCCGGGCCGTGATTTCGTTCACGGCCGCCAGGAGCGATGGGGCGCGAATCACCTTGAGGATCGTATCGACACGCTCCTCCCCTTCATTGAGGGAACGCTGAAAGTTCCAGGCCGCAAAAAGGCGCTCGGGGTTGACCTTGCCGAAGCGCAGCTGATAGCCGATACGGAGAAACGTCTCGGTGGCCAGGATGTCGAGGGACGCCCGCTCCGCTGCCGTGGCGGGCAGGCCGAAGGGACCAAGGGCCTGCCC
Organism: Pseudomonadales bacterium; assembly: GCA_965230005.1. GTDB lineage: Bacteria > Pseudomonadota > Gammaproteobacteria > Pseudomonadales > Azotimanducaceae > SZUA-309. The sequence goes on along the minus strand of OZ245934.1, from coordinate 401,205 downwards.
CAGCTCGTCGAGGGGGTAGTCCGCGGGGTTCAATCCTTCCGTGTGAGCAATATCGGCGAGGTTCCAGAGCGCTTCCACCTGCTCCCGCGAGGTCCAGAGTGGTTCATGAGAGACCGCGCTGTAGAGCTCGTTGAGCAGATCCACAGACAGCACCGCCACCCCCTCGATCGTCGACAGGCGGTCAAAGGCAAGCCACTCGATCCGCTCGCGAATGGCATCGGCCGTCCCCTCGCCTTCCGGAACCTCTGCAGCCCGCAGTGAAGGCGCGGCGCTGCAGAGTGATAGGCAAACAGCAATCAGCGTCAGCTGCAGCCGCTTCGCAGACAGAAAAAGCATCGCGTTCCCGCACCGATTGAGGAGCACGGGAAGATACCGGGATTCACGACGGGGCAACAGCAGCTGTCGGAGACCAGTGGTGACTGGCAGAACCATTGCCCGGTTGCTAGAAGCGGAGTCCCACGGAGGCCACGACACCTTCCCGGGAACCGATGAAACCGCTGTACTCCAGGGAGGCCGACCAGTGTTTGTTGATGTCCCAGTTACCCCCGATGAGCAGATTCCAGCGGTCCTTGTTCTGCTGCTTGATCTTGTAATCGACGAAGGCCCCGCTATCCCCGAAGAAGAAGGTCCCCTCAACGTCCAGCTGGCTGTCGATGTACTGGCCACCGCCGAATATCGCCAGATTGCCCGCCCTGCCCAGTCCCACAAGGCGACCCACGCGCGGCGTGATCGTCGTCACGACGCCTTCGGTCCGGCTGTCTTCCATATCAGCGTAGGTAAAGACGATCGGCAGGGTCCCGAACCATCCGTTCCAACCCACCGCCAACGTGGTACCGAGGCCGTAGGTAATACCTTCGAAGTTGGCATCGATTGGAAAAGTCACCGAGCCACCGGGCAGAATGCTGCACAGCGGCGGCGTCACCGGTGGAAAACCGCTTGGTTCGCAGTCGATGAGACCGTTGTCGATGAGGTCCTCCAGGGCCTGGTCGCCGTCCAGCGTGATGAGTACCGGCGCCGTGCCGCTGACTCGACCGATCATGCCGAAGACGTTCATGAACGGAAGCAGCCACGCATCGAAGCGGCCCTGGGTGGTGTTGCTCTGCGAGAACACCTCCTCGAAGGTCACGAAGTTGATCGGTACCGTTTCCCGGCCGCCCAGGCCGATTTCCAGATCGCTGACGAGCTGTTCCTGATCCGTGTAGGCGTAGGTCAGCCCGGTCCCGAGAGGCAGTGGCAGGTCAAAACCTTTGTCCACCACATTCTGCGCCATGAAGGGGAGCAGCCGGTCCCACTGCCGCGGGCCGTCTTCCTGACCGTCGGCCACCTCGAAACCGCGGTTCGGGATCGTGATTTCAGAGATGCCCGTGTCCGTAAGGTCGTGATTGACGCTGATGCGCACCAGACGCAGGTTCACCCCGGCCACTGCGCCGTTTTCCGTCAACACCCGAACCGAAAAGCCGTCGGCGCGGCCGACAACGCTGCTGCCGCCAGTCGTTCCCGCTACGACTTCGGCAGCGGCGCCTGCCTGCCAGCGTCCGCTCCGGAAACTCTCCATCACTTCACGATCATCGAAGACGACGAGCACCCGGTAAGTCTGCGCCCCTGCCGCCACACTGAAGTCGAAGCGACTCAGATTGACGTAGGTGCGCCGGGCGAGGTCCAGATCCACCAGCACGCCGAGTCCACCGCCACCGCCGACCACCGGCGCACTCACGGAGGAAAGGCGACCGGCCAGATACCCCACCGCACCATCGAGCTCTGCGGCAAAGTCCGGGTCGAGCGCCTTCAGCTGTTCGACGGTGCTCGCGGCCGCCGCGTCGATGTCCGCCCGACGAGCCGGGCGCTCATCCGGCGGAATGCTGCTGCACGCGCCCAGCGCAAGCAGGAACAGGCAGCCAAGCGCGTGCTGGATGGAACGGTACATCGAGACCCGTTGCTCAGAAGGACCAGGTATAACCGATCACCGGCCCCTGCTGACGGACGTCCCAACGGTAGGTCGGCACGTTGTCATAGTCCGTGTCCATGAACTTATAGCCGAGGTTGAGCATCATGGTTTTGCGGATCTTTCGATTGAAGAACAGGGACAGCTGATAGTTGCTGTCGGAGTCACCGGCGAAAGCAATGTCGCCGCGACCGACGACGCGCCAGTGGTCGCCGAGGCCATAGTTGAAGCGCGCGCCCAGGAACCAGTCGAGCCAGTCGTCTTTCACTCCGAAGCTCGCATCCTCCGGGAACGGCGGGCTGGGCAAACCCGGATCGACGCTGATGTCCTGATCCTGATAGCGAAGTCCGCCAAGCAGCTCCCACTCCGGGGTCAGTTTGTAGGCCACCCAGGCATCCACGAGCCACATCTCGATCTCCGCTTCCGGCTGGGCAATGGCGCCGTCGCGGGAGGCCTCTGCCTCGAGGGAGACGAACATGGGATCGATCACGAAGGCGAATTTGCCGCGGTGAAACTCCGTGTGCAGGGCAAGTGCCACGTTGAGATTGCTGACGATGTCCCCGAAGGAGGCATCGATCTCGAGCGGCGGCAAGATGCCTACCTGCGACTCCCCTTTAAGGCTCGAACCCCACAGATACGGGGTCAACAGGATTTCCCAGTCCGTATCACCCTTGTCGTCCCTCACGACGCCTGCCTGCAGGCTGCCACAGCTGAACAGCAGGACTGTCAGCACAAGAATCCGATTCATTCGCTTGCTCTCCTTATTCTGAACGGCTGGCCTTGGCTCTGTCCGGCAGCGGCCCAGCCTGCACCCGGGCCCATTCTCCAATCGCCACCTCCCCCGCTCCATCATTAATCCGCACTAAGCGGCGGCCGATCTATCAGAAATCCGCCTATCTTCGACTCCGGGAACCGCGCGCCTTTAGCCACCCAGCGCCATCTGCTAAGGTCCGCCGGAATTCAGCCTGGAGTGGATGCCAATGAAACTCAGCCAGTTCGCCGCCGGCGCTGTCATGGTCCTCGCCGCGGGAAACCTCGCCGCCAGCGAGCTCATGATCTATCCAAACGAAGGCCAGGACGACGTGCAGCAGGAGCAGGACAACTATCAGTGCTACTCCTGGGCCAAGGGTGAGAGCGGTTTCGATCCCATGGCACCGCCCACCACCACGGAACCCCCGCCGCAGCAGGAAGCCAAGAAAGGCGGCGTTGGTCGCGGCGCCCTCCGCGGCGCGGCCGTCGGCGGCATCATCGATGGCAGCGACGGTGCAAAGACCGGCGCCGCTGCCGGTGCCGTCGTTGGCGGTGCCCGGCGCGCCGATCAGAACCGCCAGCAGGCTCAGGCTCAGGCCCAATACGAACAGGAACAGGTGGCCCAGTACGAAGCCGCCCGCACATCCTACAATCGCGCCTTCGCCGCCTGCATGGAAGGCCGCGGTTACACGGTTCGCTGAGGAGCACGCGCCATGAACAAACTGAAAACCGCTGCTGCCGCTGCCTGCCTGCTCACCGCCGGTTCCGCAGCCGCCATCGACACGTCCGAACCCTTCCTCTGCGCCGTCAGTCAGGTGACTGAGTGCCTCGACGGCTGGGGCTGCGAAGCCGTGCTGCCGGAAATGGTCAACGCCCCGACCTTCATCTGGGTGGACATGAAGAAGAAACGGATCCGCACGAGCGTCAACAACGACGGTTCCCGCATCGTGAATATGGCGGAAGCAAACGGTCTGCACCTGATCCAGGGCAGTCAGACGGACAATCCGGAAACGCCAAGCGGCGCCTGGTCCATGTCCATCGAAGACAGCACCGGGCGTTTCGTCGGTGCCGTCGCCCTGCGCCAGGCCAGCCTGACACTCTTCGGTGCCTGCACGGAAGTCGACTACTAAAGCCAGCCTCTGGCTGTTACTCAGCGCGCTTTCCGGCCTGGCTCACGGCGGGCCGGCGGACGTGCCTGAAGACCGGGACGTACCGGCGACGGCCCGGGACGAAGTCGAGGCCCTCGCCGAAGAACTGGAAGCCGACATCTCCCTGAAGGAGGAATCTGAGCAGGAGATCTCCATCGATGCCGATGGGTCACTGCAGGTTCCCTCGGAACTCGATGGCCGCAAAGGCTGGTCCGTTACCTCGGACATCCGCGCCCTCGGTGCCTGGAGCGATCTCGCGGCCCGGGACGGGGAGGATCTGGAGGAGACGGAAGTGCTGGCGCGAGCCCGGCTCGGTGCCAGTCGGTCTCTGAGCCCGGCCTGGCGGCTGGGTGCGCGTATCGCCGCTTCCTGCAGCTCGGAAAGCTGTCTGCCGAGCGACCTCTTCGACGACGGCACCATTGGCAGCACTGACAACCAGCTCGACGTCGACGAGGCATTTCTGCACTGGTACCAGAGTGATCGCTTCGACGTCGCCCTCGGCCGCATGCAGACGCGATTCATCACTAAAGGTGGCGTTTTCGCGAAGTCGCTCGATCGCAACGACAGCAACAACACGCGCGTGACCTGGACGGACGGCGCCCACGGTACCCTGCACTTCGAGAACGGTTGGGAATCTCACCTCATCGTGCAGTACAACCCCGAGGATGGCCCGGCCCAGGTGCTTCGGGAGCCCCTCAACTTTGAGGATGACGGCTCGCGGGCCGCAGCATTCCTGTCTTTCGCCAACGAACAACCGCGCTGGTACTTCACGCAGCGCGGCCTCGACATCAGCTACTACCCGAGCGCCCTGAAAAAGGACGGTCTAACGGACGACAGCCGCATCGAGGACTACTGGGGCATCGTTGCCCGCGTGGCAGGCCGCATACCAAAACGCTCCACCGGCCGGCGCGTGCGTTTCTCCGCGGAAGTCGGCTACGCACCAGAAACGCCGACCCGCGCCGGCCTCGATCTGCCCGGCGAGGGGGACGCGGATGGCATCGCCGCCGCATTCACCGTGTCGCTCATGGACTTCTTCCCACGCCACAGCATTGGCTTCAACGTCGGTCACACGGAAGCAGGCTGGCTTCTCTCTCCGCAATACAACAAAAACGAGCGGCTCCTGGAACTGCGCTACGTCTGGGTAGCAACGAAACGTCTCACCTTCGATGCGCGAATACGGGAGCGCAAGGAGCTCGAGGAACTGACCAGCGCCGTCCGCAAACGTCGCGAGCTCGACGTTTTCCTGCGCCTCACCTGGCGTTTTCAGACCCAGTGGCCCGTGCTCGTGCGGTGACCTGCTGAGAGGCCATCAGGCCACAGCGCAAAGAAAGCATCAGAAATCCGCAAATCTCCCTCGCAGTCACCCAGAGCCGCTGGGCCAGTGATTAGAATGACGGTCGAGAGGGATGGATCAGGTGCTCGGTCATGTTTTTTACGGTGTTGTTCTGGCTGGGTCTGCTCGTGGCGCTCACGATCGGCTGGCTCTATTTCCGTGACCTCGGCGACGTGGTCCAGATGTTCATTAAGGTGAAGCGGGAAAACATGCTGCGCTTCATCCGTCATGAGTACCGCTTGATTGCCGTCGGCCTTGCCGGCCTGATGCTCGCCATCGCAGCACAGCTGTTCGGCGATGTCGGGGATCCTCGCTACGTCTGGCCGGCCATTGCCGCTACCGCTTTTCTCTATCTGTTCCCTTACGTCTGGGTGCACGTGGGTCTGCGCAACCAGCTCCGGACGGCTCAGTTCTTCCCCATCGAGGAAGCGCGCAGGTACATCAACCCCTCGACCAGCGTGCTCGTCGTCGAGAAAAACGGGAAAGCGCGCGCCCACCCGGACCATGAACTGCTCAGGCCTCACCTCGCCGGGAACGATGAAGGTCTGGACGGTGAAAACGTCGCCATGACCTATTGCGCCATGGCCAACTGTGGCGTCGCCTACCGGCCGGAAATCAACGGTGAATCCCTGGATCTCGACGTGCTCGCCCAGCATGGCAACAACCTGGTGCTGCGGGACAACGGTACCGGGGAACCCATTCAGCAGGTCTACGGCTACCGTGAGGCCGACGGGCCGGGCGCAGGCATGCAGCAGTGGCCGACCTTCCGCATGTCTTTCCGGGGCTTTCAGCGCGCTTATCCCGACGGGGAGGTGTTTCTTAACAAGCCTCCGAAAAATCCGTTGCTCTGGCTGTTCGATCAGGTCATCGGCTTTCTTTTCGGCTGGGGGATCGAGCGCCAGCATCGGGAGGAGAAACCGATCATGGACAACATGACGCGTAACGACGATCGCCTGCCGAACAAAACCTACATCTGGGGCATCGACATCGGCGAAGACGCCGTGGCCTTCACGGAAGACTTCGTTTTTCATCAGGGCGGCATCGTCAACACGGAAATCGGCGGCAAACCCGTCGTGCTGGCTTACGACCTGGAGCACGAAAGCCTCGGTGCCTTCTACAACGACACGGGTTCTCCCATTGCTGAGATCGATGTCTTCGGTAACACCGCCGCCGGCAGTCTGGCCCGGGTGGAATCGCTGAAACCCGGCATGTTCTGGCACGTCTGGGTCGAGTTCTTTCCACACACGGACATCAACCGCATGACCCAAACGGCGACGGCCGCGTGACTCGCGGCAGGCTTCGTCGGCAGCGTTGTCTGGTGAGCGCCCTGATGCTGGTGCTTCCAGCCGCTGATGCCTTCTCAGAGACCACCGGGAGCGCCGCGGACTCTGCAGAGGAGCCGGTCTTCGAAGTGTCTGCGCCGACCAGCTCGGACCTCAATCCAGACTCAGCCTTCAGCGACGATAACGGCGGCTTCGCCGGTAATCCCATGGGCGACTGGCTCAGCTGGTGGCCGGAAGATCTGGTGGTCGCACCCATACCGAGCCGCTCACCGGAACTCGGCTGGGGCCTCGCGATTGCTGGCGGCTATTTTCTCGATCTCGACAAGGAGAATCCGGACACACCGGAGTCCACCATCGGCGTCGTTGGCGCTGCAACGGAAAACAGGAGCTGGGCCGCTGGTCTCGGTGGCAAATTCAATCTCAAGGATGACAACGTCCGCCTGCGCGCGGCGGCAGGCTATCTCGACATCAACTACCGGTTCTACGGCATCGGCAACGGCGCCGGTGATGAGGGCCGCTCCGTGGACATCAGTCAGCAGGCACCGCTGCTGTTTCTGTCCGGCAGCTATCAGGTACTGAAGAACACCTACCTGGGCCTGGGCTTCATGGCCGGTCGCGTCGAAACGGCACCGGATTCTGACGAGCCACCGCCTGAGGGTTCCCCGGAAACGCTCAATCTGGACCTCAACGTGTCCGCGCTGGAAATCCCCTTCCAGTACGACAGCCGCGACGATGAGCTCTTTCCGCGGCAGGGCTGGTTCATGGACGGACGGGCCCTCATTCACCGCGAAGCGTTCGGCACGGATTTCGACGCGGAAAGCGTTTCTGTCGCCGTGAACCATTACCGGCCCATGCGAAACCGTGACGTCCTCGCCTTTCGGGCATACACACGCTGGACGGGAGGCGACGTGCCCTTCTTCCTCCTGAGCAGCTTCGGCGGCCGTACGGACCTGCGCGGCTACGAGCGAGGACGCTACCGGGACAACGTCATGTATGCCGTGCAGAGCGAGTATCGCTGGCAGCCCCTCGATCGCTGGATCTTTACGGGCTTCGCTGGCGTTGGCGAAGTGGCGGAAGACTACGGCAGCTTCCTGGACAACTTTCTGCCCGCCGCCGGTCTCGGCACACGCTTCGTGCTCTCACCGAAACACAAACTGAATCTCTCTCTGGATGTCGCCGTGGGCAAACACGGTGCCGAGTTCTACTTCGCGATCGGCGAAGCTTTCTGAGCAGGGCCTACCTGAAACCATGACCGATACACCGAGACGACAGTATCTGGCGGCCTATGAAGTTCTGCCGGCCATGGAGCGGGAAGCCCGCTTCTTCCTCGGACTCGCACCCGCGCAGATTGTCGTGCTTGCCATCACCGGGGGCTGCTTTGTCACGCTGGGGGCCCTCTTCTCGCTGCTCCTCTCTCAGGGTGTTGCAACCCCAGGTCTGCAGCTGCTCCTGCAGGGTCTCGGCTTCTCGGCCGGTTTCTTCATGATCATCCTGTCCCGGGCCGCCCTCTTCACCGAAGCGAACGTGGTTCTGCCCGCCAGCTTCCTGCAGGGCGGCATCCAGGGGGCCTTCGCTAAGGCGCTGCGCTTCTGGCTCATTGCCTGGGCTGGCAACCTGCTCGGCGCCTTTCTGCTCGGCTGGATCATCCACTTCGCACAGGACTACCCGGAGTCCTACCACGCGGCGCTGGCGGGTGTGGTCGGTAAAAAGATGAGCTACATGGCCGGGGGTGAGTTAAGCGACTGGTTCCGCATCGTCGTCTCCGGCGTGCTCGGCAACGGGTTGATCGGCATGGCCGCTTTCTTCGCCACCATGGCAAACACGCTCGTGAGCAAGTTTGTGCCGATCTTCCTCGTGGTGTCGCTGTTCGTTGCAGGAAATCTGCAGCACAGCCCAGCGAACATGGGCTTCTTCTCGTTGATCATGCCCAGTGGAGAAGGCCCGGGCTGGCTAGACGCCTTTCTCTGGAACGTGCTTCCCGCCGGCATCGGTAACATCCTCGGCGGCACGCTGCTGGTCGCGCTGCCGTTCTGGTTCGCCTTCAGGAATCGAGGCTCTGAGGATTGAGCACCGCGCCGTTCCACCTCGCGTTCGCGCAGAACGGGCAACCTGCCCTGAGAAAAACGTCAGCCGTTGACTGAGCGCTTCCGGGAATCGTCGAGCCCTGCTTTCAACAGCCGGTGGAGATAGCTCGACAGCGAACAACCTTCTGCTTCGGCGCCCGTGCGGATCTTCTCGAGCTCCTGGTTGGTGACAAAGGTCACCACGCGATTGGCACGGGCATCTTCGGCCGGTAGCTTCGGCCTTCCCAGGGGTTTTGAAGAGCCTGTATCCCGCAACTATCTCTCCAACCTTCGAACTTTCCAGCCCCAAAGCTCGTGAGTGTAAGAAGCGACGCGGGCCTCGCCCTATCAGGAAACCGCACGAATAGACGGCGGAAGTGGGTCATTCCGGGCCAGCTTCAGCGTGTCGGACGGCAGTTCGTTGAAGATCGCCCGATAGTCGGCGGCCAGCTTGCCCATGTGCCAGTAGTCGAAGCGGCTGGCCACCTCGGCCACGCCGGCACTGCCGGTCTCTGCCAGGAGGGCGCGCCGCAGGGCGTGCAGCCGGCGACTGTTCAGATAGAGTTTCGGCGAAACGCGACTGTACTCCTTGAACGCGTACTCCAGCGTGCGTTCACTCGCCGCTGCCTCCCGGCAGATCTCGTTCATGGTGAGCGCGCGATGAATGTTCCGGTCGATGAAATCGAGGGCTCGATCCAGGGAGCGCAGGCGCGCCTGGGTGGATGGCAGGGTCGACAGATCCGTGGGTAAAGGGCGAGCGAGCCGGGCCAGACTTTCAAGCAGTGGTTCCGCAAGCCCATCGCCCTCCGTATCAGAGGCCAGGATCGCCTCCACCCGGTGCTTCATGCCCTCGAGCTCAGACGGCACCGCCGCAAGCACGCCCTCACTGGGCGCAACGAGCACTTCGGGCACGCTGCCTGCTCGACAGCGCTCGGCGAAAAAGTGCTCGGCGAAACCAAGGATGATCCCGGAAAACTCGGGTTCCGAGCAGGCCTGGAAACGGTTGTCTTCGAACTTGGCAACCCGATCGCCAAAGTCGTAGCGCTGAAAGCGCGATACGGAGGAGCCCACGCCCAGGAACCCGAACGATCGGAACCCGTCTGGCGTTCCTCCGCGCTGGAAAATGCGCCGGTTGAACCGGGCCCGAAGGAGAAAGAACTCTTCGTGCAGAATCCCATCGAGCGAGGCGCTGAATACCCGTTCTCGATCGGTAAACACAAAGCCGTTGAGATCCCATCCCGGGACCGCCCGCTCGATCTCTTCGAGCTGGCTGAGTGTGGCGTTGAGCCGCATCGCTTCCCTTGCCTGCCTGGAGCCCGGTCATCTAACCAGACTTAACTTTGCCGGTAAATGACGTGTTCGACCGGGCGATCTCGCCTAGTAGCTGAAGCGAACGCCGAGGCCGAGCCCCCACTCGTAGGGTCGATCCTTGCCGAGGCCGACGAGGCCATCGACAAATACCGCGGCGGCTCTGTTGAGGTGGAGGCCATATTGCACTTCTGCTGTGGCGGGGACCGTTGCGTCGTTCTCCCAGTCCACGGGGACGATGGCATCGAGCTTCAACCAGCTGCGCGCACCGAGATTCTGCATGGCGATGACTCGTCCGGCTGTCATGCTCACCGGGTCGCCCCGATAGCTTTCGAAATGCTGCACGAGCGGAATGATCGTGGTGCCGGACCGCGGTACGAGGGCAATACCCGCAAAGGGTGCGAGCTGATCACCGCCTGAGCCGATGCCGATGTCGCTGTTCCCACCGTCGAGGATCCACTCGAGACCGAGTGCCCAGCGGTAGCCGAGATTGCCGCGCCGGCCCTCGGCCGGGAACCAGATACCTTTCAGAGACAGGCGTTCGAAACCGGAGGTAACTTCGCCCGTGCTGGTGGTCCGCCAGTAGTGGACCTCGTACTTGACCTTGAGGTCGTCCCGGGCCATGAACGCGCCTTCCACAACCGCCGCCCGGCGTTTCACCTCCGAGTCGAACTCGAAGCCCTGCCCGGACACGTCGGTATTGCGGGTCTTGGCCAGCGGGTTAGAGGCATTCTCTGTTTCGTCGCCACCCAGGTCTTCCGCCAGCACAAGCCCCGGTGCCAGACAAACCAGCAGCAGGGCGAATCCCGGGGGGAGACAACGCCCGCAACGATTGCGCGGGCCGGGCCTCACTTCTGCCAGGACATGAAGGTCTCGACCACGGCCTGACTTTCCGGCCGGAGGTTTTCGATGCCTTCGTAGGGGCGACCTTTACCCAGCTTGTTGTGCGGATACTTCTGAATCGTCAGCAGATGCCGCTTGACCATGTCCTGGAAACTGGCCCCGGACCAGAGCGCCATACCAATGTGGGCGTTTTCCTCGCGAGGATCCCGCAGGAGATTGAAGACCGGCGCCGCAGCACCGGGCACACCCGGCGCTGCGAGGTGCATCTTCAACTCGTTCTTAACCACCGAGCGCAGCACATCGTTCTCATAGATGTAGACGTAGTCGCGCCGCCCGTGACCTTCTCCTTTGAGCAACAGGGCCGTCTGATCAATGCCATCGATGACCCGATCCCGGGGAATGTAGCGGGTTGCCTGCGCCACACGAGCAAAGGTGGTGAAGGTATCCGACGAATGCGTCATGTCGCCCACCATACTTCCCGCCTCGATGGCAGCCGGCCAGCGCACGTAGGCGTCCACGCGCACACCTCCCTCGAGGTGGTTGGTTTTACCGCCCCGATAGATGAGCTGGCTCAGCCCGGACGGCCCCTCGTAGTGGTACATGAGGCCGTTATCTGCCATGAGCACGACGAGCGTGTTCTCAGCAACGCCAAGCGCTTCCATGCGATCGAAGATCTCGCCAAGCATGCCGTCGAGCTCCTGGAGCTTCTCAGCCATGAAACCGCCGTTCGCGGAGTTTGCACCCTCCTCATCGTGGACGAAGTTCAGCGGATAGAGCGGCCAGTACTGCAGGAAGAACGGTTCATCCTCTGCGGCCAGACGGTCGAGCTGCTCCATCGCCTGGCGGTTGTAGCGTTCGTTCATCCGCTCATAGTGGGCCTGGGTCCACTGCTCTCCCGCCTGCAGATCGACTTCCCGCGCCTTGCCGCCAGCCACGGCTTCCACGCCGGTGACGAGCCCCTTCGGACGGAAGCGGCTATCCAGCAGGAACTCGTTCGTTTGCGACGCTTCGTACCAGCTGAAGAGATTGTTTGCGCGCGCCGCTTCCGGCGTCATGAGCGACAGCTGCACCTGCTGATGCAGCGGGAAAGCCGCGTAGTCGAACCCCTGGTTGTGGGGATAGGCTTCCTCGATGTCACCCTGGTGCCACTTGCCAACGTGTGCCGTGTTGTAGCCAGCCCGGGACAGCACCTCGGCGATGGTCACCTCGTTCTTTGGTAATCCCTCTCCGACGAGAGCCACCTTCACCTCTTTGATGCCCGACCGAACGGCGTAGCGGCCCGTGAGCGTCGATGCGCGCGTCGGTGTGCAGGAGGGTTCCGTGTACATGCGCATGAGCGACATGCTCTGGTTGGCAAACTCGTTGATCCGCGGCGTTTTGATGCCCATGACGTAGTTCATGGCCGACTGCCCCATCTGACCGAAGCTGACGTCGTCGATGAGGATGAAGAAGATATTCGGCCGTTTGCCGCCATTGGCTTCCCGGATCTCTCCCAGCATGGCATCGACTTCTTCGTCTTCCGCTGCCCAGGCCTCGGCGTACTGGGCGGCAACGAAGTTGTACTCGCCGTCATGAATGATGGGCTGCGCCGCCCAGGCTGTTGCCGCCATTGCCAGGGCCAGCAAAGCGGCCAGCCATTTCGTTCCTTGAATCATCAGTCACACTCTCCTACTTCATGGTTCCGGATTCCGGGTTGGATCAGCTCGTAAACGAGGGCCGACAGCGATCGATCCTCCGCCCGCGATCGGGCTTCGAGGATCTCGAGATCCTGATCGGTCACGAAGGTAACGAGCCGGTTCCTGCGGACTTCCGCAATCGGCCGCGCCGGACGCCCACGGCGCCGGCTAGCGCCTGCGTGGTCTTCCGGCCTCGGTTCGTTCCTGGTACTGGCAAGACGGCTGTCGGTGATCCCGCCGCCAGCCTCACTGGTATCGGACAATCCCATCTTTTTGCCCAACCTCGGGTTTTACATGACCGGCAATACTTATATGGTGCGCGCAACAGCGTTAGCACTTTTCCGCCAGGTCGCCCCGTTGCACTCAGAGATCCAGACATCGCTCAGCTCCATTGAAGAGTTCAACCAGTTCGTGGGTGAAACCGGCTGGGCGACAGACTTCCGCCAGCTGGACCGGACCGCGAGCCCCCTCGAATTCGCCGCGCAGATGGCCCCGGACATCGCCCTGCTGCGCGTCAACTTCCGCAACGGCGTGCATCAGCTTGGTGCCACCCCGCCCGGCGCCAAGACCTTCGGCATCCCGACCGGACCGCAGGCGGATATTCAGTGGGGCTCGGGGGTCATTCCCTCAGAAAGCATCACCCACTTCGACGGCACCATGGATACGGTGACCGCGCCAGGCTTTTCAGCCTTCACGATTTCGCTCACTGACGAGGCGTTCTCCGAGTCGGTGACCAAGCTCGGCCTCAGTGGCGACGGCAGCGACAGCGCAGGGCCCGGGACCGCATCGCTACCGTCGGGATCAGGGTCCCGCAGCCCGGCCCCCACCGCGCTGGCCCGGCTCAGAGCGCAGCTGGAGGCCGGTTTTCAACTACTGGCCGGGCCCATTCCGAACAAACCCCTCGTGGAGAACTTTCAACGGCAGCTGCCGGCGGCCTTTCTGCCGGTCTGGCAGGGCGCCTCTGCGGAAAAGGCACCCACCTTCAATCACCACTGGCGGACGATTTCACGGGCTCTGGATTATCTGCACGGCACCGGATTGAAGGACTGCCGTCTGGAAGACGTCTGCGCAGCGGCGGCCTGCAGCCAGCGGACGCTGGAGCGACTCTTCAACCGGCGCTTCGGTCTGCCGCCGAAACGCTACATCGACGGTCTGCGGCTTTCGCAGGCGCGCAGCGATCTGCTGAACCCTTCCGATCATCGCTCCGTAGGCGACGTTGCTGCCGATGCAGGCTTCTGGCACCTGAGCCTCTTCGCGGGCAACTACCGGCAACGTTACGGCGAGCTGCCTTCGGAGACCCGGCGTCGCAAGCTCAGGCTCTGAGGGCGCTCAATCAGACTCGGGTTAAAAACCGACGGACAGGAACAGGATCGGTCCGTAGAAACGGAAGTCGTAGAGTTCCGTCGAACGCTCCTCATCAACAGTGACGTCGATGTCCACGTACTGGTAGGCAAGGCCAAGACCGAAGTTGTTGCGTGGCCGCCACTCCACCTGCCCCCGGGCGGAGAAGAGTTCTCCGTCGTACTTGTCGTAGCTGAGAGACATGTAGCCGAGCTGACCGCTCAGGTAGAGCTGCTCAGTGATCTTGTGGCCACCGGCCAGGGAAAGATTCGGCAGGGGCGCGAGTACGCTGGCCTGCTCTGAGCGAACTTCGATTTCACCCGTCTGATCACCAATCCCTCCCCCGACTTCCAGGAGCAGGTCCATGTCGAGATCGGCCGCGTGCAGACCAACGCCGACGCCGAGATGGGATCGGTCCGTTTTGAGAAAGTCCCAGGTCACATCGGCGATGTAGAGCCGGAGTTTGAAGTCCGTGGTGAGCCGGGCGCCGATTTCCCACTCCAGGTCGTCGAAGTTGCCGCTCTTGCTGGCAGACTGAAAACCGTCGGCATCGAAGCTGGTGTAAGTGAGGCTCACCTGCCAGCGGTTGGTGAACTGCCAGGTGAAATCGGCCCAGAAGACGCGCGTTTCCTCGGAGAGCCCTAAATCGCGGAAATTCAGACGGTCAACAGGCGCATCGTCTCGAGTCGAGGCAATCTCCCCTCTGCCTTTGTGCAGCATGCCACCGGCAGACAGGCTGATGGTATCGCCGAAGCGCGGCTTCTCGGCCTGGGCAACGACCGGCAGCAGAATGAGCATGGGCGCTGCGAGCGCCATCCACAACCGTCGCGCCGGGTACCGAAGAGAAGTGACTATTGATCCGTTCATGATGCCTGACTGCCTGACCATCCCCTGAGTGCTGGACGAGAGTATACGGCGAGCGGCACCGCTGTCTCACCCGAAAGCCCCTTGGTCACCGCCCAGGCAGGGAGTACCCTGCCCTCTCCATCCGGGGGAGAGAGGACTTGCGGCTCTACTACGCACCAGGCAGCTGTGCCCGCGCTTCACACATCGCCCTTCGGGAAGCTGGCGCTGAATTCGAACTGCAACTCGTCGATTTCGCCAGCGCCGAACAGCGCACGGCCGGCTACCACAAGATCAATCCAAAGGGTCGAGTCCCCGCCCTGGCAACGGAAGCCGGAACGCTGACGGAAACGCCGGCCATCCTCGGCTACATCGCGCAGCGCTATCCCACCGCGGCGCTCGCGCCCCTCGACAACGCCTACGAAATGGCTCGGCTGCAATCCTTCAACGCCTATCTCTGCGGCACCGTGCACGTGGCCCACGCACATATCCGCCGGGGCGAGCGTTGGGCCGACGACCCCGACGCCATCGCAGAAATGAAAAGGAAAGCGCCGGAAGTGGTCGCCGCGTGCTTCACCCTCATGGAGCAGGAAATGGTCAATGCACCCTGGGTCCTGGGCGAGGCTTACTCCACTGCCGACCCCTATCTGTTCACGATCACCCAGTGGCTGCCGATCCATGGCCTGACCGCCAGCGACTACCCGAAGATTCATGCCCACGCGGAGCGCATGCAGGCCCGATCAGCGGTACAGGCTGCCATTGCCGCGGAAGAACGAGGAGACAGTGTATGACCGATCCCACTTACCTCACGGCCCTCGAACTGGCTGGTGCGATTCGCGACAGACAGATCAGCGCCCGCGAACTGACCGACCACTACATCGATCGCATCGAGCGCCTGGATGGCGACATCAACACCGTGATCGTGCGCCTCTTCGAGGAAGCCCGGGCGCAGGCCGACGCCGCAGACGCAGCCCTCGCCCGGGGCGATGCGACAGGACCGCTGCACGGTGTGCCCATGACCATCAAGGAGTCCTACGTGATCGCCGGTACGCCGGCCACCTGGGGGATCGAGGCCTTCCGCGACAACGTCGCCGACGAGGACGGCCTGGCCGTGCGGCGCTTCAAAGCCGCCGGCGCCGTTTTCCTCGGAAAAACAAACGTACCCACGGATTTGGCGGATTTTCAGAGCTACAACCCGATCTACGGCACCACGGGTAACCCGTACGACACCACCAGAACCCCCGGTGGCTCATCCGGCGGCAGTGCCGCCTCCCTCGCCGCCGGTTTCAGTGCGCTCGAAGCGGGATCCGACATCGGTGGCTCCATCCGCAATCCAGCTCACTTCTGCGGCGTGTTCGGCCACAAGCCCACCTACGGCATCGTGCCCATGGCCGGTCACGAGCTGGTGAAGAACATGCCCGAGGCAGATCTCGCCGTTTGCGGGCCCCTGGCCCGCGGCGCCGATGACCTCCGCGTTGCCCTCGGCGTCATGGCCGGACCCGACGAACGTGAGGCTCTCGGCTGGCAGCTGAATCTTCCCGCGGCGGACTTCGAGCAGTTGCGCGATCTCAGAGTCGCCGTCTGGCCGACGGACGAGCTGGCGCCGGTAGCGACGGAGGTGGCAGATCGCGTGGTCATGGCTGGGGAGGCCCTGGCAAAGCTCGGCGCCAGGGTTTCCGACCAGGCACGGCCGGCCATTGACCTCGCCGAGGCGCACAGCAACTACCAGACGCTGCTCACCTCGGTGATGACGGCAGCGATGACGGACGAGCAGGTGGCGGAAGCGCAGGCAGCCGCCGATGCCCTCGACCCCGGCGACCACAGCATTGGCGCCGTGCAGACTCGCGCAACGGTGCTCCCGCACCGGGAATGGATCCGGTCGAATACGAGGCGGGAACGGCTCCGCCTTGCCTGGTCGGCATTCTTCGAAGACTGGGACATCCTCCTCTGTCCGCAGATGCCAACGCCGGCGTTTCCGCACGACCATCGGCCGTTCGAAGAACGTACGATCACCGTGGACAACGTCGAGCAGCCCTATTTTCAGCAGCTGTTCTGGGCCGGCATGATCGTCAACGCCTACCTGCCGAGCACGGTGTTCCCCACGGGACTGTCCCGGGAGGGATTACCCATCGGCGTACAGGCGGTCAGCGCACCCTATCGCGACTACCGCACCATCGAATTCGCCCGGCAGATCAGCGCAGAGCTCGGCGGCTTCGTACCGCCGCCAGGTTTGGACTGATTGAAAACGGATCGCCGCGTTACCTGTAACGGCAGCAATCACCGCAGCTTTAACGATCGGCCGGATTTTGCGGCCGATCGATTCGCGGGATTGAGACTCAGTTTACGCATCGTCCTGCAGGCCCCTTCCTATACTGTCCGACCTCAACTTCAAGCGGCGAGAACCCCCGATGCCGAACACCGTGGAGATCATCCAGCGCGAGATCGACGCTGCCATCGAGAGCGATCAGCTCGAGCTGCCGACGCTGCCGGAGGTGGCACTCAGAATCCGCGATACCGCTCAGAAGGACGACATCTCGCCGAAGGAGCTGGCAACGGTCGTATCTGAAGATCCGGCGCTGTCCGCCCGCTTCATTCGTATCGCCAACTCGCCGGTGTTCCGCGCCATCCGCGAGATTGACGACCTGCAGCAGGCCATTGGCCGCATCGGCATCGAGTACGCAGCGAACCTTGCCGCCGGGCTCGCCATCGAGCACATGTTCCAGGCAACCTCCGACCTCGTTGATCGGAAGCTGCGGTCCGTCTGGACCCACGCCTGCGAAGTGGCGGCAATCAGCGGGGTGTTGGCCAAGAGCTTCACCCGGCTGCGCCCCGATCAGGCCACCCTTGCTGGTCTGATCCACACCATCGGGGTGCTGCCCATTCTCTCCTTCGCCGAGGACAACCCGAATCTCATCCGCGACAGTTTCGCCCTCGATGAAATCATCGACAATCTGCACGGACGGATCGGGAAAAAGATTCTGGAAAGCTGGGACTTCCCCGAAGATCTGACCCTTGTACCCGCTCACTACACGGACTTCGACCGCAACGTGGCCGACGTGGACTTCGTGGATCTGGTGATGGTCTCCTACCTGCAGACCCGCTTCGGCACGGACCACCCCCATGCGCGGCAGGACTGGGCGGAAGTGCCCGCCTTCCGCAACGTCGGACTGGACCCGGATTTCGAAGACGCCGACCTCGAGGAGTACCACGAGGACGTGGCCACAGCCAAAGTCATGCTGGTCTGAGCGTGCGGCTCTTCGGTCAGGTTCCCGTGTAGTCGGGCTTTCGCTTCTCCCGGAACGCCGCCATGGATTCCGCGGCATCGTTCTTCGCTTTCCGCGCGTAACTCAAGCCGGTCATTTCATAGCGAAGCGCATCTTCGAGACCCACTTCGAGGTTATGCTGCAGTACGCGTTTCGAAGACCTGAGCGCCAGCGGCGGCCATTGAGACATGGCAGCGGCCATCTCGAGGGCCGTGTCCAGCAGTGCATCGTGAGCCACCAGCCGGTCCAGGAGTCCGAGCCGGTAGGCTTCTTCGGCATCCACCGGGCGACTCGTGTAAATGAGGTCCGCCGCGCGGGACTGGCCGATCACCCTTGGCAGAAAGAAACTCAGGCCTGAGTCGGGCGAGAGATTCCGCTCGATGAAGACGGACTTGAAACGACTGTTTTCCGAGCCCACCCGAACGTCACAGGAAAGCGCCAGGCTCATACCTGCGCCGGCGGCAACGCCGTTGATGGCGCCGATCACCGGTTTGTCGAGGTGGTAGACACTCATGGCCTGACGGCCGACCCAGCCGAACTCGTCGAGTCTTTCGTTCTGCCCCGGCTCGTCGTCGGCTGGCGCATTGGCGGTGAGATCCGCGCCAGAGCAGAAGCCTCTACCGGCACCAGTCAGCACGGCCACGCGCACGGCGTCGTTTTCCCGAACTTCCGTAAGGGCACCCGTCAGCGCATCGCGCAGATCTGCGGACAGCGCATTCAGCTTGTCCGGGCGGTTCAGCGTGATGATGGCCGCATGGCCCTCAACCTGATAATCGATGACGTCGCTCATGGCGTCTCTCCCCTCAATCGTCGTTAACGAAACCCTTCCAGCCTTTCATATAGCCGATGAAGGCTTCCCCGAGGCCTTCACCGCGCAGGTAATCTTCGCTCACAGGCAGATCGATGGTGGTGAAATCGGGATCTGCCGCCGCTCGCCTGGGGAAGTCGTGATGCAGAATCGCCGCCCGGCCCAGGAGCACGAAGTCCGAGCCTTCCGCCAGGCACTGGCGCGCGACTTCCGCCGAATACACCTTACCGGCGACACCGATACGCGTGTCGCCCCGATCGAGTTCCGTAAAGACGGACATGAGCGTGCGCCCCTTGAAGCCCTCCTCCACGGGTTCCTTGTTCACGTCCCAGAGTGACAGATCCAGGTAGTCGAGGTTCCCGCTCGCCAGGAGCTCCGCCGCGAGATCACGGATCTCAGCGGTGACGAGCCCGAAACGCTCCGGCGAGAGACGCACGCCGAGCTGAAAGTCCTGGCGGCAGCGGCTGCGAACGCCACGGATGATGTCCAGAAGCGGCCGCGCCCGATTTTCGAGGCTGCCCCCATACTCGTCGTCGCGCCGGTTGATCTCCGGGCTGAGAAACTGACAGAGCACGTAGCCATGCGCCCCATGCAGTTCCACCCCGTCGAAACCTGCCGCATCGGCGCGCTCCGCTGCCGCGATGAAGTCTTCCACGAGGGCAGCCACCTCTTCCGTGCTCAATGCCCGGGCACCGAACTCCTCGTTGACCGACGGGCAAACGGGTGGCTCACCAATGAGCTCCGCCGGTGAGCGCATGCCGGCATGATGCAGCTGCACGGCGGAACGGCTCTCGTGGCGCTGGATCGCCCCGGCAAGGTCTTTCAGGCGGGCGATGTGCTGATCGCCGAATACCCCGAGCTGGCCGGGAAAACCCTGGCCCACAGCCTGCACGTGGGCTGCACAGGTCATGGTCAGGCCGAAGCCACCACGGGCCCGAAAAGTGAGCCAGTTTTCCTCGACCTCTGAAAGGACGCCGTCAGGATGGCTCTGCGAATTGGTCAGTGGCGCCAGCATGAAGCGATTCTTCATGGCCGGCCCACGGGAGAAGGTCAGCGGTGCAAAGAGGTCGGTCAACGTCAGATGTCCCGGAGCAAACGCCGAATGCTAACCATAGACCCGGTTCCACGCGAGCATCCAGCTCGCCCATGAGGTCTGCGGTTGACGATTTTTTGATCACCTCCGCCCAGCCAAGTGGTCTAGATTCCCGGCAGAACCGGGCAGGGCCACGGCCCTGGCCTCGAACTCGATCATCGAGAACGGAGTGATGCATGCACCTTGGAATCAGGAAGGGTCTCTGCGGGTTGACGCTTGCAGCACTGATCTGCCCATGGGCCAGCGCCGACGAGCGAGCCGAGCAGCTGCTCGGCGAGATGAGCGAAACCATCGCCGGCCTGAAAGCGTTCGTGATCAGCGGTGATGCGTATGCAGACGCGCGACTCCCTGAGGGGCTCATCGTCGAACACGCATCGATGGTCACACTAAAGGTCCTTCGCCCGGCATCGCTCAGACTCACGAACGTTTCAGCCGAGGAGAACAAAGAGATCTACTTCAATGACGGTACCTTCTCCGTCTCTACTCAACCCCGAAACTTCTACGCCCAGACAGAGATCCCGGCGAGCATCGAAGCCGCTGCGGAATACGCGATCGAGGAACTCGACGTCGATGCGCCGTTGCTCGATCTGGTCATGAAAGACGTCGCCGGCAGCCTGCGAGACGAAGACTCTGAGATGGAGTACCTGGGTGAAAGCCTCGTTCGTGGAGAACGCTATCACCAGCTCGTCATTCGGGGCCCGGAAGTGGACGTGCAGCTCTGGATCGCCATGGAAGGACTACCCCTTCCCGGCAAGATCGCCATCTCGGCAAAGTGGGAAGGCGGGGCTCCCCGCTCCGTGGGCTTTCTCAACTGGGATACCGATCCGGATCTACCGGAGGGATCGCTGGATTTCACGCCCGCCAGAGACGCTGTGCGGATACCGATGATCCGCGATCTGGACCAGGGAGCGGAGTGAACATGAAACGCCGAACACTCCTGAAGAGCTTCCTGCCGCTTTTGCTCACGAGCACAGCCCTCACAACGGCAACGGGTGCCCAGGGCGCACCTGGACGCCCCGCAAGCCCCGGCAGCGTCGCGGGGGTGAGACGGCGTACGCGTCGGCGAACCCGTCGCCGAACCAGACGCCGGGTGCATCGCGGCATGCGACTGTCTTATCTGCCCTATGGCTGCACAACAACCATCGCCCGGGCAGGTGCCACCTACTACTACTGCGGCGGCATCTATTACCAGCCTGTGTATTCCGGAACGACCGTCGTCTACGTGGTGGACGAGATCGAGGCGGGCGCCAACACGAACGTGGAGTTCGAGGAAGAAGTCTGGGAGTAACACCGGCAACTAGCACCGGTTTTGCAACAAAGTCCGCACAACTTGCCTAGTGCAATTGCACTAAGCTCGCCCCGTTCGCCTGCCAAGAGCGAGAGTTAATGATCGGGAGAGGGGACTCAGTGAGAAAAAAGGACACGCCGGAAGCGCTGTTCGACGCGTCGGAAGAACGCATTCACCTTCGTGAAGGTCGCTGGTATTTCGACACCCGGGAGGGGCCGCGGGGTCCATTCTGGTCGAAATCCGCGGCTGAGCTTGAGCTCGCTAACTATGTGGAAACCATGTCGTTCCTGGACGAACGGCGCGAAGAGTTGCCGAAGAATCTCGACTTCGCCGACGTGACTCTGGTATCCATCAACCGGGAGCCCGACCTGTTCTGATCGCACGCTGAAGAGCAGTGACGGCATAGAGCCACCCTTGCCGGAAGCGCCGTCATGTCAGCCGAATCAGTTGTTGTCGAGATCTCCATGTATCCCACCCGGGACGCCTTCATTCCGGCGGTGGACGATTTCCTTGCCGCCTTGAACGCCGTCGCGGGCATCGAGGTGCACACGAACGCCGTGAGTACCCTCGTCTACGGCCCCTACGACCACGTCATGGACACCCTGAAGCGCCTCATGCGGGACGCCGATCCAAGCGGAATCTTCGTTATGAAGGTGAAACCGCGCGCTGAGCGGGAAATCGGGGCGTATGGATTGGCCGGCCGACGGGACTGAACACCCGCCTCTAACTGATTGTTTTTACTAACATTCAATCAAACCTAAAGACTCCTAAGGCCTAAATCGGGCGCCGTAAGGTGCCCCGCTCGTACGGTCCAGGCTCCAATCAAGCCCTGGGAGGCGAGCACCATGAATCTGCACCGCTCACTGTTCAGCCGGAAGCCGCCGTTAGGCCTCCACACCATCACCTGGCTCGGCGCCTGCCTGATCCTGCTTTCCGCCTGTGGCTCCGGCGGAGGCGGCGGTCTCCTCGGCGGCGGCTCGAAATCCGTTTCTCTGGACGTGGACGCGCTGGGGACCGACAGCATCCGCCTCAAATGGTCAAAGCCCGGTGGCGGCCTGAGCGTCTCCGCCTACGGCGTTTCCCGCGATGACGAGCGATCGGGTCAGATGCTCGCGTGGACCGAAGAACGGAGCTATGTGGTCACCGGTCTCGAACCGGACACCCGCTACTGCTTCGTGATCAAAATGCCGATCACCGCGAACAAGATGAGCAAAACGAAATGCGCGCGAACGCGTGCCGATGAGGTGCCACCTTCCCCACCGCGCGATCTTCAGGTGGTTGCAGAAAACGCCGGTACCATCAGCCTGCGCTGGCAGCGCGCCACCGACCAGCATGGCATCGCCAACTACCTGATCCATCGTGACGGAACACCGCTGGGATCCACGCCGTCCACCAGCTACCTGGACTCGAAGGCGGCAACCGCCACGGAGCACTGTTATGAGGTTTTTGCCGTCGATCGGGCCGACAATCGCTCCCGCAGCAGCGCCCGTGCGTGTGCGACCACACCGCAGGACATCGAAAGCCCACAGGCTGTGAGCAACCTGCGCGCTGAATTCCAGCGAATCGACGGCATCGATACCCTGCGCGTGACCTGGGCCGCAGCGACCGACGATGGCCGCATCGATTACTACCGCCTCAACCGTGATGGTGCGCTGCTCACGAACACGGAAGAGACGGCCCATGACGATGAAGCCATCGCCGGTGACGACGTCTACTGCTACACGGTCGTTGCCGTCGACAGCACCGGTAAGACATCCCCGGAAAGTGACTCCGTGTGTGCACGGAGCGGTTGGACGAGCCAAAGGCTGGAGGCTCGTGACGCACGCTGGGCGGAACTCGCCATTGCCAGCGATGACGGCATCGGCATCGCGTTCAAGGTGAAGGAATACGACAGCAGTGAAGCCACGTATCTGGTGAAGCTTAAGTTTCTGCAGCTGAATCAAGGCGGTGTTTCGAGGTCGCGAACGGTGGACTCTGGAGAAGACACCTACTGGTTCTCAGACAGCTACCTGCTGGCGCTGAGCTTCGATTCCTTTGATGTGCCGAACATCGTGCACAAGCAGCGCAACGGCTCTTTCGAACGGGTCCGCCACCTCGAACTGTCGCCGCAGGGGCTCTACGGCCTGCGCAACCTCCAGGACAGCGACAACCCTATGAATTCCGTGGCCCTGGCGAGTGCACCCGACGGCACTCAGCATCTCTGCTACGGCATCCGCGACACCCTTTACTACGCCACCTTCACTGGCAGCGAATGGCTGAGCCGGGAGGGCACCGAGCTACATCCGGACGCAACAGGCAGCAGCTGCGACATCGCCGTGGACCGCGACGGCAACGCCCACCTGTCCTACTTGAATCCGTCCCTCGGTCTCATGTATCTCAGCAACGTCTCCGGGACCTGGCAGGCCGAAGCCATTCCCGGCCACAGCGGCGAGAGCGTCGACGACAGCTCGACAACGGCCATCGCCGTTGACCCGGAGCGCCACGCACACATCGCCTACGATCAGCACCGCGACGCAGAACCCGGCGAGGTGGGCTACGCCAGCAACAGCGGCGGCTCGTGGCAGGCGGAGCTCGTGGGAACCGGTCGTTATCCGGAGCTCGCCATCAGCGCAGAGGGCACGGCCCACCTCGTCTTCGAAGACGACAGCGACGACGATCAGCTGCTTTATGCACGCAATGACACCGACGGCTGGAAGGCCGGGCCGCTCTGGTCCATCGGCTGGGGGAAAAGTTCCATCGCGGTCGACAGCCAGGGCCATGCCCATGTGATCGTCGCAAGCGACAGTGAGGGCGATATGCGCTACCTCAGCAATCGGCCGGTCGAGTGACGGTTACACCGGCCGGAGCGCGTAGAGGACACGGCCCCGGGCGCAGAGCGTACCTTTGTCGTCGACGATGCTCACCTCGATGGTGCAGAGCTGCCGGCCGCGCTTGATGACGAAGGCTTCCGCGTCGATCCATTGGCCGTGGGACTGGCGCAGATAAGTGACCTGCAGGTCGGCAGTGCCGGCCGGCTGGCTGCCGCTGTCCTCGAGACCGGCAAAGACCGCGGGGATCACCGCCATGTCGATCATCGTTGCAATGACGCCGCCGTTAACGCTGCCACCGATACCCGTAGGCGTGCTCTCGGAGGGCGTCAGGCGCAGACGACAGTAGTCGGCCCGGTATTCTTCGAGGGTGAGGCCCAGGTATTGATGGAAGGGATTGTTGTCGAAGTTGGCGAAGAAATCCTGGCGGCTGTCCGCCGATTCCGTGGCGTCGGTCATCGGATCTTAAAACTCTCTACGAGGTCGCGGCCCGAGCACCATACCCGTCCCGGCGCCCCTTGACCAAGGCGTGGCGCGGCCGTCCCGCGACCTCGCGCGCAACCGGCCGCGATCCGGTGTAGGCTCCTTCCTCGGTGAGGCATATGCATGGCCTCCGCAAAAACGCGGCTGGAGTTCTGGGGGAGAACGCACGATGACTGAAGAAGTCACCAACTACGACGATGTGAAACAGTACCGGCTCGATCCAGAGAAGGAGCGCGAGCTTGTCGCGACTGCCGGTGAATGCGTATTCGTCTGGGCCAACAAAGCCGGCCATCCCATCGGTGTCATCACCGCTTATGTGCCGGTTAAGGGCAAGATCTGGATGACGGCAACCCGGGAGCGGGTACGCATCAAAGCCATCGCCCGGGATGGGCGTTCGTCGATTGTGATCTCGAGCAAGGGCACACCCATGGGCGGCGGAAAAACGGTGACCTACAAGGGTCACACGATCATTCACGACGAGCCGGAGACCAAGCACTGGTTCTACGGGCTCCTCGCCGCGGGCATGGCCGTTCGCGACGATGACGGTAACGCCTTTACGAAGAACCTGGATCCGGACAAGTTCGTTCAGTTTCTCGACACTCCGGAGCGGGTCGTGCTGGAATTCACGCCGGAGATGTCGATCCCCTTCGACGGGGACAAGATGGCGCAGGCGACGGCCAGCGCCTATCTGCAGTACGCACAGGAGGACTAGAGCATGTATGACTATCTGATCAAGGGCGCCACCATCGTCGATGGCACCGGTGCCGAACCCTTCAGCGGCAACGTCGCCATCGAAGACGGCCGCATCGTTGCGGTGGGTGACGTCGAAGGGGCAGCAAAGGAGACCCTCGACGCCAACGGTGCCTGCCTCGCCCCAGGGTGGGTGGACGTGCATACACATTACGACGGTCAGGTGAGCTGGGACGATCGCATCGATCCTTCCTTCAGCCACGGCGTGACCAGCATCGTCATGGGTAACTGCGGCGTTGGCTTCGCGCCCTGCCCGCCCGGCGGCGAGCAGCGCATGATCGATCTCATGGAGGGCGTGGAGGACATCCCCGGCACGGCCCTCTACGAAGGCATCGAGTGGGGCCGCTGGGAAACCTTCCCGGAGTACATCGACTACCTCGGCACGCGCGAGTTTGCCCTCGACGTCGGCACCCAGATCCCCCATTCGGCACTCCGAAACTACGTCATGGGCGAGCGGGCCCTGACGCACGAAGATGCCACCGCAGAGGACCTGGCCACCATGGGCCGGCTCGTCGAAGAAGGCCTTACCGCCGGTGCCCTCGGCTTCTCCACTTCCCGGACCATTGGCCATCGTTCCGTGGCCGGCGAGCCGATCCCGGGCACCTTCGCCGAGAAGGCTGAGCTGCTGGCAATCGGGGAAGCCATGAAGAGCGCGGGCAAAGGCGTTTTCCAGGCCGTGCCGGCCGGCGTGGTCGGCGACATGGCCGGCCCCGAGCGCTGGACGACGGAGCAGGAAGTTGAGCTTTTCGTGGAAGTCGCCCGAGCCTCAGGCCGCAACTGCACGTTCACGCTCGTGCAGAACGGCGCGCGCCCCGATCAGTGGCGGAACTGCCTGGAGATCGTGGAGGCGGCGAACGCCGAAGGGCTGATGGTGAGGCCCCAGATCACCACTCGACCGATCGGCTTCGTGACGAGCCTCGATGCCTACCACATGTTCCAGCAGCGCGAGACCTATCTGAAGCTTGCCCACCTGCCCCTGGCCCAGAGGCTGGTCGAGATGCGTAAGCCGGAGATCCGTGCCGCCATTCTGGCCGACAAGGATCTCCCGCCGGAGAAGCCGGGCGTGATGGCGAACGTCTACGGGCTTCTGGCCATGGCGGCCCCGGGCATGTTCCCGATCGAAATGCCCATCAACTACGAACCGGAGCCCGACGGCAATATCGCGAGTCTCGCTGCCGCCGCCGGTCAGAGCGCGCCGGAATACATGTACGACTATCTGACCCGGGGCAATGGTGAGAACTTCGCCATTCTGCTTGGTGCCAACTTCGTCGACGGCAGCTTCAGCGTCATGGAAGAAATGATTCAGCATCCGAATACGACCATCGGTCTTTCAGACGCCGGGGCGCACGTGAACCTGATCTTCGATGCCGTGAACCCGACCTATCAGATCGCGCACTGGGTGCGGGATCGTACCCGGGGACCGCGCATGCCCATCGAGCTCATGGTGCATAAGCAGACCCAACGCAACGCCGAGCTCTTCGGCCTCGACGATCGAGGCAGCATCAGCGTCGGCAAGCGCGCAGATCTGAACCTCTTCGATCTGGACAAGTTGGGCCTCGGCCCCCTCGCCGTACATCACGACCTGCCCGCAGGCGGCTCCAGAATTCTGCAGCCAGCCGAGGGTTATCTGGCTACCTTCGTGAACGGGGTGAAGACCCGTGCCAACGACGCGGATACCGGTGCCCGCCCGGGTCGGGTGATTCGCGCCTGAAGTGCGCAAAGCGGTTGGCATGGCTCTGGACGACGGTCAGGGCCATGCCAGCAGCGCGCAACCAGAGCGGTCAGTACTGGAGCACACTCTCAACGGTAACGCCCGGTAATCGCACCCGCCCCTCGAGCGCCAGCAGTTCGATGAGAAAGGCGCAGCACGCAACCTGCCCGCCTGCTCGTTGAACGAGCCGAACGGTTGCTTCGACGGTACCGCCCGTTGCAATGAGATCATCGATGACGGCATAGCGGACACCCGGAAGTATCACATCGCTGTGCAGTTCGAGCTCGTCGGCGCCGTACTCCAGCGAATAGCGTTCGGCAATGGTTTCCCGCGGCAGCTTGCCCGCCTTCCGAACCAGATGGAGCGGCAGGCCCAGCTCCAGGGACAAGGCGGCGCCGAAGACGAAACCGCGGGACTCGATGGCGAGGAGCTCCTGCGCCTGGTGAGTGCGCACGATGGTCGCCAGAGCCTCGATGCTCTGCTGAAACCCGCGCGGATCCGCCAGTAGCGGGGTGATGTCCCGGAACAGAATGCCCGGCTCCGGAAAGTCCGGTACCGCCCGGATCAGCTCACGTAATTCCTGCATGGTCGGCGCCACGTCTTAAGTCGCAGGCAACATACCCGAAAGCACCGGGGAAATTCATCCGTACCCGTACCGGGCCCCTTCCGACCCGTGCGGATTCCTTATGCTGGCGTCTTCAGCGGCTGTGTTAGCCTCCGGCCGAATCCTGGCTCACGCCGCAGACCCGCATCACGGAGTAGATCGCATGTCGACCGTTCACCACCCCGTCGCACGTCCCCTGATCCCCTTCCCAACCCGAGCAGTCCAGTGGCTGTTGCTCACCGCCCTGCTCCTGACCCTCGCCCTTGTGACGAGTGCGCCGGCCCAGGCACAACCGGCCATGGGGGACCCTTCGGAACTCGCCGAAGAGCTGCAGGCCGCGCTGGAACTGGATGACGATCAGACTGAAGCAACCCGGCAGGCGCTGTTGGGCTTCGCGAAAAACCTCGAGGGGCTGCATGCCCAGCAGGAGGCAGCCGAAGAACCCGACGGACAGGCCATGCTCGCCGGTATCGGCCAGGCTCGGGATGCGTTCTTCAAAGACATGGCGGGCATTCTGAGCAAGGAGCAGAACGCTCAGTTCCAGGGCATGGTCGACGAAGTGATGAACGAGATTTTCAGCACCGTCGCCGAGATCAAACTCATCGATCTGCAGCAGCCGCTGGCGCTCAGCGACGAGCAGCTCACGCAGATGGCGCCCGTCATGGGGACGTCGATCCGGTCCATCTTTCAGCTGGTGATGGATGCCGCCGGCAAACGTATGGGCGTGCCCCAGAAGCTGAAGATGGCCCGGTCCATGAAGAAGATCAAAGCCGACACGGACGCACAGCTCGCCACGATCCTGACGCCGCAGCAGCAACAGCAGATGCAGGCCATGCGGGAACAGCAGAAAGCCGACTGAACCGCCTGCAGAACTCACCTAAGACTGATAAAAGAACGGGATTCAGTGTGAACAGATCAATGCTCGCCCTCCTCGCCACCCTGACCGCAGCGCTGCTGCTTACCAGCAGTGCCCGGGCCGCAGAGCTGGCGCACGATGCCGAGTACTACATCCTCAAGGAACAGAACGCCGCACGCTGGGCCATCGAAGACGAGGAGCTGGACGCCCGACTTGCCGCCTTCAAAGCGAGCAACGGCGGCAAGCCACCGAACATATTCTACATACTCATCGACGACATCGGTTTCGGCGATCTCGGCAGTGCCACTCTGAACTCCATTCGCGGCTACGAAACACCGTCCATCAACAGCGTCGCGCGCGGTGGGATGCGTATGTCGCGCATGTACACGGAACCCTCCTGCACGCCAACCCGCGTGGCCTTCATGACCGGGCGTCAACCGTACCGGAACGGCATGGGTAACACGTCGGTGGACATTTCCGGCTTCGGCCTCGCCGAAAAGGAAGTCACCCTGGCGGAGGTGCTATCGCGCTCCGGCTACAGAACGTCCCACGTCGGCAAATGGCACATGGGCGATATTCGCGAGGCCTGGCCGAATTTCCAGGGTTTCGATTACGCAGCCTTCCCGATCCATCAGCAGGGCCAGCTGACGATTTTCAACGATGACGCGGCGGACGAGGAAGTCTCTGTCGGCATCGGCAGTAACAACTACGACGACCGCTTCACCCTCGACAACTGGTTGCGAACCGACGCCTCGAGCATGGTCGTGGGCGTGGAAGGCACGCGGAACCGCAACGTGCAGGAAGTCGAGATGGAGGCCGGCGAACGCTGGACAGAAGCGAAATACCACAACATGAACGTGCGTTATCAGCGGCAGGCCCGGGAGCAGCTGCGCGAACTCGCCGAGAGCGGCGAGCCGTTCTTCCTCAACTACTGGCCCCTTTATCCGCTCACGGGGCCGCGCACAACCACAGAGGAATACACCACACCAAACGGCGGCATCTACGTGGAGAAGATGAAGCTCCTCGATGAATGGATCGGTGAACTCCTCGCCGATATGGAAGCGCTCGGTGTAGCGGACAACACGATCCTCATCATCATGGGTGACAACGGCCACTTCACGAAGTATTCCCCGCAGTCTGGCTACACGCCCATGATTTTTCGTGGCGGCAAAGGCTCGACCACCGAGGGTGGCGTGCGCGTGGATGCCTTTGTTCGCTGGCCCGGCATGATCGAGGCTGACAGCATTGCCGGTGACATATTCCACGTTTCAGATCTTTATACGACGCTGGCAAGAATCGGTGGCGCCACAGACGAGATCCCGACAAACCGCATCATCGACGGAATTGATCAAACGTCCCTCTGGTTAAACGGCGAAACCCACGGTCGCAGGGACTACGTGTTCCTCTACAACATCAATAAGCTGGAAGCCGTGGTCAAAGAGCAATACAAGCTCGCTATCCCCGGCGGCAACATCGACAACGCAATCCTCGCCGACTTCTACGATCTGTTCCGCGATCCCCAGGAGAAGTACCCGGTCTCAACGGAAATCGGCGCCTGGGGCGGCGCCAAGTTCGTGCGCATGATTCAGCGCCACCTCCAGCGCAAGCAGAAGTACCCCGACGAAGGACCGGCAACGGGCATGCCCTACCAGGGCATTACCAACCTGCGCCCCGAATCAAAGGCAGCCGTGGAAGAGTTCCTCTTCATGATGCAGACGCCGCAGCTGTAGATCGCCAGCGACGCGCGGGATAAGTCGCCGCGCGTCAAACGCCCGGGGCACCGTAGCCGCATCGGCTACCACGTGGGGAAACAGGCGCCTTACACTCAACCGCAGCCCGTCGATAGGAAGCTCTTCCATGCGCGCCATGCAGATGACCCGAATCGTCTCTCTCGCGGAAGAGGATGAACCACTGACACTCTGCGAGGTGGAAAAGCCAACGCCTCAAGCCGACGAAGTGCTGCTCCAGGTCCGGACCTGCGGCATCTGCCATACGGAACTCGACGAGATCGAAGGCCGGACACCGCCGCCAGGACTGCCGGTGATCCCCGGTCATGAAGTCGTTGGCACCGTGGTCGCGCTGGGCGATGCCGTCGCGGAACATGCGCTCGGCGACCGCGTCGGCGTCGGCTGGATTCATCATGGCAGCGGCGCTCCGAATGAGAATCTCACGAGCGATTTCGAGGCCACCGGACGCGATGCCAACGGTGGCTACGCCGAGTTCATGACGGTGCCCGCCCGGTACGCGATTCCGATTCCCGATGCCTTCAGCGACGAACAGGCAGCCCCGTTACTCTGTGCGGGCGCCATCGGCTATCGGGCCCTGCGACTGACCGGGCTGAGCAACGGCGAGCCGCTCGGACTTACGGGTTTCGGCGGGTCTGCACACATCGTGCTGCAGCTGGCGCGACACCTGTATCCTGACACTGCCGTCTCCGTCTTCGCGCGGGATGAGAAGACCCGGGCGTTCGCCGCCTCCCTGGGCGCAGACTGGGTAGGACACACCACCGACCAGGCCCCCGCCCCGCTCAAGGCCATCATCGATACGACTCCAGCCTGGACGCCGATCGTTGCAGCACTTGGCAATCTGTCCCCGGGAGGGCGGCTGGTGATCAACGCGATTCGCAAAGAGGAGACAGACAAAGACGCGCTGCTCGCCCTCAGTTACCACGAACACCTGTGGCTGGAACGCGAGATCAAATCAGTGGCCAACATCACCGCCCGGGACATCGCCGAGTTTCTTCCGATCGCGGCGCAGATTCCCATCCGTTCCACGATCGAGGTTTACCCCCTCGAGCAGGCAAACAGGGCCCTCGTTGAATTGAAGCGTGCTCCCGTCAGAGGAGCAAAGGTGTTGCGGATAACTGAGGACGAAGACTGACCGGCGCCAGGGGGCCCGCTGAGTCAGCGGATTCGGCGCACACCAAAGGTGAGGCCGTAGGAAAGGAATTCCGTCTCCGGCAGATAGAGGGATCCCTGATCGATCCCCGCGGCGCTGAGCGGCACCGATTCGGTTGTCCCGTAGCGCTCCCAGGCGGCAAAGGGCTTCAGAAAATAAATGCGTCCCTGAGCGCGCCTGAGTCGAAACTCTCCGGCGACCGTGGCGCGGCAGTGATCGTCAATGGCTACCTCCGCATCGTCGAAGGTGCTGGCGAAACTCACCTGCGCATGCGAGCTGAAAGCGCAGCCGAGCGATCCGCTGAGCGCCGCATAGCCGGCCGGTTCGACGGCGGCACTGAGTGTGAGCCAGCCAGTGCGGTAGCGCTCATCCAGGCCCTGAGTGGTGGCCGTGGGCTGGATGCTGCGATCCCGCTGCTGGTAGGCAGCGGACGCACCGACGCGTATCGGCACCGGTCCGAGGAAACGGCGTTCCAACCCTGCACCTGCCTCCCAACCCAACCAATCGGTTTCGGTCTCGAGACCCGCACCAAACTGCGTTCGGCCGCTGTAATCGAGCTTTGCGCCGAAATAGCCGCCATGCGCGAGGAACCGCCAGGGGCCACTGCGACGTGCAACGGCGCCGTCGAGGGCAGCCGCGGGACCTTCTTCCCGAACGAGCCGCTCACCACCATCGCGCTCCGTG
Organism: Pseudomonadales bacterium; assembly: GCA_965230005.1. Lineage (GTDB taxonomy): Bacteria > Pseudomonadota > Gammaproteobacteria > Pseudomonadales > Azotimanducaceae > SZUA-309. The sequence continues at coordinate 369,430 of OZ245934.1, read as the reverse complement.
ACCTGGCGCCAGCTGGCACCAAACTCCGCTCCATACTCCCAACCGTCCTCCGCCTGTGTGATGGCGGCAAGACACAGACAGAGAATGCCGGCGAGAACGGCTGCGCAGAGCGAACGCATCAGCGATCAGTCCTCGAGCTCATCCCAGGTGGTGATGATCGTGGCGTCCACCGTGCCGTCACCGTCTTCGTCCACATCGAGCTGCACGCTCATTTCGTCGAGCGCCGTCACCAAGATGCTGCCATTGTCGAGCCCGACGATGCGCAGCACACCGGAAATCGGCGTTTCGGAGAACCCGAGGGTCCGCCAGGCTTCGAGCGTGTCGACGGTGATCTGACCGAGACCGGATACCCGCAGCGTGAAGTCGAAGTTCTCGACCAGGGCCGTGTTGTCTTCAAAGGTATCTACCACATAGTCGAGCAGAGTCAGTGACTCACCGGCCAGCCCCACCGCCAGCGAATCGCCGCTGACGTCAACGTTCGTCTGACCGGGACCCGAAACAGCGCTCAGGCTGATGTCACCGTCCAGAGAACCTTCCTCCGAGACGAAGTCATCGAAGATTGCGGAAAACACCATGGTGAAAGTGTCGACGCCCAGCACCCCATCGATGTCCAGTTGCTCGATCACAAGGGTCACGGAGCCATCGAGCAGACCGGCTTCTTCTTCAAGGCAGTTGTCGAAAGCCGTGGTGATCGAGACACCAGAGGGAATCACGCCATCCTGCAGCGCGAGGACAAACTCCTGCTCAGAAAGGGAACCCGTATCGATGGTTACCGTAGCCTCGCCGCCTCCGGTACAGGCCTCCGTTTCGGTGATCACGGCACCCGTTGGCAGGGCTCCGGAGGTTGCGCGGATCGAATCCCTGGCGCGGTCTGCCATGGCGAGAGCCGTGGCAACAGCCCCCGGTCCATCAGTCTCGACCACGGCTCCGACCGCACCCCCGAAACCAAGGGCGCTCTCGCTGGCATCGAAAGCCTCATCCATGGACTCGAGGACAATCGCGGTTGTAGCAGGCGCCGTCTCTTCGGTGATGGGAATCTGCAGGGCGCCGACAATGGCACCCGGATCGACAACGTTGTTGCCGTCGCCATCGGACCCGCCACCGCAGGCGCCGAGCAGAGCAATGGATGAAAAAGTGATGAGTCGCTGAAGTCGCATGAGCCTACTCCCGGGCAGGGAAATTAGAGTGGGAGCACGGTATCGGGAATGAGGAAGAGCGACCGGTAGCGCTTCGCAGAATTGCGCCTGGACGGGCGATTCTGTGCGCTGAGTCTCGTAAGTCGGGTCCGGTCACGCACTGACACCGGCCGGTTGTGGGCCTTCCATCACGGAGCCTCCAGCACCCAACTGCTAGCGTAGCCGGATCGAACAACCAGGATCGTTCGGACCCATGCGCTACCTTGTCACCACCCTCACCTTTTCCCTGCTTCTGAGCGGTTGCGCCACCATGACCGCCGAAGACTGCACAACAGCAGACTGGCAGGCCCTCGGATTCCACGACGGCGCAAAGGGCGCCACCCTGACCATGGCGGATCGACGCGCCAACGATTGCGCAAAGCATGGTTTCGAGATGGACTACGCGGCCTACAGCAATGGCCGCAACGAAGGGCTCACAGAGTACTGCACGCCAGCCACCGCCTACGGATTGGGCGAAAGTGGCAAGAAGTACAACGGCGTCTGCGCGCAGCACGGCGAACCCGCATTCCTCGCGGCCTACGACCGCGGGCGGGAACTCCATGCCTTCACCACCGCCCTCGGCGGCGCGACGGAAAAACTCGCCTCGGCCCGAAGCCGCCACGACGAACTCGACGCGAGACTGGAAAAGTACTGGAACGGCTACCGGGACGAGGGCCTGACCATGGAAGAGCACAACACCATGGTGCTGGAGCTCTGGGCGGAGAGAAAGTATCTCGCCACGGAAGCCATTCCCTACTGGTCCATCGCAGAGAAAACGCTGAAGCGGGAGCTCGACGACTACCGTTCCAAAGTCGCGGCCAACCACCCCTCGGTGGGCACCAACCTCCGACCGATCGCCTTCCCTGGTCCTGATGCCTGGGCAGGGCCCACGGAAGCAGATGCCCGGGAGATGCTCCAGGAGGTGTTCCGGAAGGCGGGTGCTGCCTCAACGGCACGGTAGCTCACCAGCTTTGCGACTGACCTCAGCTCGTAACGTCAGTCATATCCTATGTGGTGCAGTCACCTCCGGGAGCCTGACCTTCGTCTGGTGAGTCGATGGCAACGAAGACAAGACGATAGTAACTTCTGACGAATCTCCGACTGCCAGGCCTTGAACGCATGATCATCGGACTACACCACGTCGCCATCTCCACGCCGGATCTGGAGGCCGCCATCGCGTTTTACAGCGGCCTGCTCGGCTTCGAAGTGGTGCAACGTTCAGGGTGGAATCGCGATTTTCCGCTCGCCGATCAGGCCATTGGTCTCGACGAGACAGCAGCGCGGATGGCGATGCTCAAGACCGGCAACGCCTTCGTGGAACTCTGGGAGTACGAGCATCCAGCACCTGAAGACCGCCGGGCTCGGCCTTGTGATCTGGGTTATCCGCACATGGCGTTGCAGGTGGAAGACATCGAAGGGGAATACGAGCGGCTGGCGGCGGGCGGCATGACCTTCGTCGGCCCGGTCGTGAACTTCGGCAACTCGTCGGCCATCTACGGGCAGGATCCCTTCGGGAACGTCGTCGAGCTCTACGAGATTCGTGATCCGGAAGCGGCACAGCTCGACAGGCCGTAGTGCCAATCAGCGACCAGGTGGAAGGAGAAGACAGGGCGAACAGACGTCCGCCCTGTCGAAAGGGCCTTACTGGTTCTGGTTGATCTGAACCTGGATGCCGAGCTGCACGAAATTCGTGCTGTCGCCGTCCCGAGGATCGAGATTCCCCCACACCAGCTGCACCTTGGCATCGTTCTGCTCAACGATGTAGCTCAGGCCGAGCTCGTACTGATCGACGCGGATGTTCTCGATCTCCACGTCACCACCAAGATCGGTGATGTCGTCGATGTTGCCGCGCTGCCAGCGGAAGACCGGCTGGAACTTACCCGGGCCCACGTCGTTTCCAAAGAGGTACGCGAAGGTGGCGTAAAAACCATCACCCTGCGCCAGCCCCTGGCCAAAGGCGTTGCCGGTATCAACGTCGTTCGTATCGTAGTCGTAGTACGCGGCATCAACGGTGAAGACGCTGCCGTTACCCAGAACGCGTTCGAACAGGAAGTCGATGTTCCAGGCAACGTAGTCTTCGGCGTTGTCGAGGCTGGTTTCGCCGAGGATGGCGTTTTTCTGCCGCTCGAAACCGATGCCCACCGAAGTGATGTTCTTCTCACCGTAGTAAGACGTCGGCCGATAGAAATCAGGCTCTTCATCACCGAAGTTGAGGGCAAAGCGACCGGAAACGGCCGGATTGTCGTCTACCGTGTTCTGGCCTTCGAAGATATTCACCGCGTACTCGAACATACCGGTGCGACCGAAGACACCAACTCCGTCATCTCGACCGGTGCCGTTAACGCCGCGATTGAAGATCGCGAGGCTCGGCCCTTCCCAGAGCAGTTGCCCGAAATCGTCGGCGAGGCGGTTGCGGTCCGTCGCCACGTTGTAGCGACCAGCCACCACCTGGAAGGCATCGGCAAACTTCAGCCGTGCATAGCCGTCGAGCAGATCCACATCACTGGAGCTTTCGAGTCCGGGGGATTCGAACTCGGACGGGCTCTCGATCCGCGAGAGGTTGATGACACCGGTTGCGAAACCGCTGGCCGACTGGAAGGACGTCCGGACATCCGCCCGGTTGACGATGAAGTCGCTGCTCCACTTGTCGTTGTCTTCACCTGCCAGATTCTCGAACCAGTTTCCGGATACCCGCAGGCCGCCGGAGAGACCAACGGTGCCACCACCGTCGAGCTCGAAGGCCGGCATCGGTTCCAGGGCAACCGCCGGCGTGGCACAAAGTGCCATTCCCGCTGCTGCAATCGCCGCTTTCAGAGGGGATTTCTTTTCCATGACTTATCGTCTCCATAGATTCGTCGTTTAGCCGATTCGATGCGCAGGTGGTCCTGCGTCTCCAGGCCTGCCTGCTGGCAGACCCGCGAATCGGCGCGCATCGTACTGCGGCTCCATGACAATTCAACCGATGGATCCGCAGTTGCAACAGTCTTAAGACTTGTCTTCAAGCCGCTGTATTTGTTAAGAAAATTAATGATTACCTCGAAACCCTTGTAGAAATGCGGGCTTCGGCCTTGCGGGCTCACGACCTGCTGCAGGGAGCAACTGTCAGTCAGTTGAACAGTCGGCCAGGAGACTGTGCGAAACTGTCCGCCCAGGTCGGACACGGAGCGAACTGCCAGTGGCAAGAATCAAACTGCTTGCGAATGAAGAACTCGATGACGCCACCCGGGGTGCCGTGGAGGCCATGGAAGCGGGCGGTCAGGACACCTCCACCCTGCGGGGCCTCGCAAACGCTCAGGATCTCTTCAACAGCTACTTCCAGTTCTACGGTCCCGCTCGCGAAGGTCGCTCGATCCCGGCGGAGCTGATCGAACTCGTCCGCCTGCGTATCGCCCGCCACAACGACTGCTTCACATGACTCAACGTCCGACTCCTGCAGTCTGCAGGAGATCTGACGGAAGAGAAGATCGCCCGCCTCGATCTGGACCGGACGCCCGAGGGCTTCACGCCCGAGGAATGCCTCGCGATCGAATATGCCGATCGGCTGGCGACTGCGCACCATGACATGGACGACGAGTTTTTCGACCGGCTCAAGGCCGTCTTCAGCGACGAGCAGGTGCTCGAGCTCGGCATGATGATCGGCCAGTTCATCGGCTTCGGCCGGCTGCTGATGGTCCTCGATCTGGAATCGAAGTTCTGCCCGGTGGAGGAACCTGCGGGGTCATGATCAAGCTCGTCATGCCGATGAAGCGTCGACCAGGAATGACCGTGCCCGAGTTTCGCCAGTATTACGAAACCCGGCATCGCGTGATCGGGGAGAACTATCTGAGCGGCTACGCCAGCCGCTATGTCCGCCGCTTCACGAATGCGACTCGCGATCGTGATGGCGAACTGCGGGATCCCGAATACGACGTGTTCCTGGAAATCTGGTACCCGGACGAAGCCACCATGGTTGCCTGCGGCAAACGCCTGAGCAGCGCAGAAGCCAGAAAGGAAATCTCGGAAGACGAAGCGCAGCTCTTCGATCTGAGCAGCATGCGCTCCTACCTCGTTGACGAGCATGAATCCGTCGCCGTCGCAGCGGATCCGAAAACGCCCTCGGACACGGCGGCGATCGCTGCGAACATCGCGGGAATCGCAAACGCCGTGAACGACAGAAACCTGGCGCAATACGGCAGCCTGGTCAGCGAGGATTTCGTCAATATGAACCGGGATCTAGAGGGTAAGGTCACCACCACCGTGGGGCGCCAGGCGCGTCTCGACGTGCTTGCCGGATCCTTTGAACACAGCCCCTACGACATCCACGCGGAGATGATCCCGCGTGACATCTCCCTTGAAGGTGACCGCGCCTTCGCGCAGATCGATGGCACGCTGACCTTGACCCCAAAACCGGCCACGGATCTGACCGGCTTTCGACTCACCGTCGATCTCTACCTCTTTTACCTGAAGGACGAAGCGCTCGGCTGGTTGAGCGAGCGCTCCATGGGCTACGAACGGGCCCGAGCCGAGCTATGAGCCTCAAGCCTCCCGCTTTTTCCCTCGAGACCATGCACCCACACCGGCCGCTTTAACGGGGCGACGGCCAAGGGATCCAGAGTTCACAGTCGCGCGTCTGGCGTGCGGCGGGCAATAGACTCGATATCCTCCATCCGGTCCGTGAAATCCCAGCTGGTCAGCCAGGTGATCTCGATTTCGATGAGCGCTTCCGGCCCCGGTCGATTGAGCAGCCAACGGGCGAGCTGGTTATCCACGCCGGCCAGATACCGCTGAAGCAGACTCAGCAGCCGTTCATTGTCAGGGGCTGTCTCGCAGCGGGCGCGCCCACGCCCGCGAACGCCTTGATAAGGAAGATCGTTGGTCGACAGATCGAAGGCCACGTCCGGGTGCTTGCGGAGTGAACTGACGAGCAGCGAATCTTCCGAGCTGCAGGACAACAGACGTCCGTCCAGATACTCGAACCAGAGTGGCACGATCAGTGGGCCAGCTGACGTAGACACGGACAGCCGCAAGGGAAGCGGCGACTCAGCTCAGAATCGATTCCGGGCGGTCTCAGCAAGGGGATGAGGGCTTCGCACCGCGCGCAGCAGATGCGCAGACCCGAAAGCAGCCGCACCCAACCACAAGACGTACATCATCGCTGTTAGTGTCATTGCCGGCGCCTCTCGACCGATTCCTTGCACGAATTTGCAACAGTTCGGCGCCGGGTGTGTTTCAAGAGCGTGGAGATATGATTGAGATAAACCGCAATTTCAGGGGGACAGCGCCGTTCCGCTGCCTCAGAAACCGTTGAAGCTCGCCACCTCTGAAACCGCTCTGCGACGCGACACCACCGCATTCGCCGGAAAGGTCTCATCCGGATAGCCCATGGCGATGCTGATGATGATGACCTCTTCTTCCGGAATGCCCAGCTGCTCTCGAACGACGGGCGAATGCATGACGCCCTGGCTGTTGATGACGGAGCCGACACCTCGAGACCAGGCCGCGTTAACGAGCGCCGTCGCCAGCGCACCACAATCGAAAGGCGCGATATCGCCGCCAATGAGCTCCCGGTCGTAGGTGATGACGGTCAACAATGGGGCATCGAAAATGCGGAAGCCCCGCAGCATCCAGTCGTTGCGACCTTCCTTATCTTCCCGCGTGATGCCCATGGCCTCGAACAGCTGCACGGCAACCTCGATCTGGCGTTTACGGTGATCCCCGTCGTAGGCGCGACCTGTCTCCCTGCGTTCAAAGGAAGGCGCAATGCCGCCTTTCGTGCGTTCGGTGAAATCCGCGCGGATACGATCAAGGACTTCTCCGGTCGCAACGTGCAGGTGCCAGGGTTGAGAGTTGTAGGAAGACGGGGCCCGAATCGCGAGTGAGATGATGTCTTCGACAACGTCACGCGGCACCGGATCGGGTTTGTAACCACGGATACTCCGCCGCCCCATGATCACCTCATCAAAGCTCATGCCATTGTCTTCGTTCATTGCCTGTCTCCGAAAAGTGTTTCGCCTGCTGTGCTCAGCATTCAATAAGAGAAGCACGCTATCGCTGCTCCAGCATGGTCCGGCCCTAGATCGCAGGCACTTCTCTGGCCCCTTCCTGTAACTCGTGCATGTCCGCGTTCCGATCCTTGGCCAGCAGCACATACACCGCCGGCACCACGAACAGCGTAAACAGCGTGCCGAGCCCGAGCCCGGTGAAAATCACCAGCCCCATTTGCGAGCGGCTGACCGAGCCGGGGCCAGTGGCCAGCAGGAGCGGGACCATGGCCATCAGCATGGCCACCGTCGTCATGAGAATGGGCCGGTAGCGGGTGGCCGTTGCTCTGGCCACCGCCTCACGCTTATCCAACCCCTCCGTGACCTGCAGCCGGTTCGCAAAATCGACGATGAGGATGCCGTTTTTAGCGATGAGGCCGATCAGTGTGATCAGCCCGATCTGGGTATAGAGATTGATCGAGGCGAAGCCCAGGTAAATGAACACCATGGCACCGGCGATGGACATGGGCACGGAGACCAGAATGATCAGCGGGTCCCGCCAGCTTTCATACTGTGCGGCCAGCACGAGATAGATCACGAGCAGCGACATGAAGAAGGTATACAACAGCGCATTCCCCTGCTGCTCGAGCTGGCGCGACTCGCCCATGTAGTCGTAGCCGATGTTCTGCGGAAAGGTGGCTGCCGCCGTCTCTTCGAGGTAGGTCATGGCATCCCCGAGGGAGGCACCGGGCGCCATCAGCCCGCTGATGGTAACGCTGTTCATCTGCTGGAACTGCGCTCGCTGGGTGGGCTCAATCTCATGGGCCAGCGAAACGAAGCTGCCGAGCGGTATCAGCTCGCCGTCACCGCCGCGCACGTGATAATCCTCCAGCAGTGTTTCATCGAGCCGGTAGCGCCGAGCCACCTGCGGAATCACCTCGTAGCTGCGCCCGGCCTGATTGAAGCGGCTCACGTAACCGCCGCCGAGCAACGTCGACAAGGTGGACCCGAACTCGGCCATATCCACGCCGAGATCGCCCGCCCGGTTGCGGTCGATCACCAGCCGCGTCAGCGGCAGGGCGATTTCCGCCGATTTGCGCAGATAGACAAATTTGCCGCTGCCATAAGCGGCGCCGATCAGCTGATCCGACAGTTCCACGAGCTGCTCGTAGGTGGCATCGCCCGTCAGCACGAACTGCAGCGGCGTCCCGCGGGATGCACCCGGCAGCGACGGAAACGTGAACACCGCCACCTGCACACCTGGAATTTCGTTCACCAGCTGCTGCGCGATCGGCTGCAGCTCCATCTGCGATCGCTCCCGTTCAGCGACCGGCACAAAGCGAAAACCCCCAAAGCTGGTCGCCGGGGTGCCGCCCCCACCCAGGAGCAGAAAACTCCGCAGGAACTCCGGAAAGGTCTGGAAGGCTTTGACCACTTCTGCGGCATGAGCTGCCGTGTATTCAAGCGTGGCGGTTTCCGGCGCTGAGATCTGCACGTTCAACACTTCGCGATCTTCCGTCGGCGCCAGCTCGCGCGTGCTGCCCTGATAGAGGAAAAAGATGGAGGTGGTCACCGCGACCGCCACCAGCAGCGGTACGCCGATAAAGCGGAGCGCGTCCCGGAGCAGCCACTGATGAAACCGCACCTGCAGACCGAAGGCCCAGTCCACGAACCGTTCGAGCGCGTTCCCATGATCCCGGTCCGGCAGGATGCGGGCCGAGAGCATGGGCGCCAGCGTAAGCGCGACGATACCGGAGATGATCACTGTACCGGCCAGCGAGTACGCAAACTCGGTGAACAGCGATCCAGCCAACCCGCCCATGAAGCCGATGGGCAGGTAAACGGCTACGAGCGTGGTGGTCATGGAGATGATGGGTAACACCAGCTCGCGAGCCCCGAGCAGCGCCGCGTTGAAGGGCGTCTTTCCCTCGCTGATGTGTCGGTGCACGTTTTCCACCACCACGATGGCATCGTCTACGACGAGTCCAATCGCCAGCAGCATGGCGAGCAGCGTCAGCAGATTGATAGAGAAGCCCATCAACAGCATCAGGAAGGCGCCGCCGATCAGCGACAGCGGCACCGCCAGCGCGGGAATGACCGCCGCCTGCCAGGTGCCGAGGGAAAGGAAGATCACCAGCAGCACGATGATCACCGCTTCGGTGAGCGTGGTGTACACCTCGTCGATGGAGGCCTCGATGTAGAGGCTGCCGTCGTAAATCAGATTCAACTCGAGTCCCGGTGGCAGCTGATCGACGATGTCCGGCAGCAGCGCATTCACCTCCGCCGAAAGCAGCAGCGGGTTGGCGCCCGGGGTGGGAGTAAGGGCCAGCATCACGCAAGGCTGATCCTTGAACCAGCTCTCCTGCTCCGGGTTGCTGGTAGAAAGCACCACATCCGCCACATCCTTAAGCCGCGTGACCGCGGCCCCGTCCGTGCGCAACACCAGATTCTCGAACTCCTCCACCGTGGTGAGGTTCGTGGTGGCGGAAAGATTGATCATCACGCTGTCGCCCTTGGTCTGCCCCACCGCCGACTGGACGTTCTCCTCGAGGAGTGCTCGGCGCACTTCCGACGCCGTCATGTCCAGCGCCGTCAGCCGCACCGGGTCCAGCCAGACCCTGAGCGCCATGGTCTGATCCCCATTGATGCCCGCCTTGGCCACCCCAGGCAGGGCCTGCAGGCGAGGGACGATGCTGCGCAAGGCGTAGTCCGTCATCTGCGCCGTGTTCATGTGGTCGCTGGTCAACGCGAGGTAAATGAGTGCCCAGCCGTCGCTGGTGGAGAGGGAAATCACCGGATCCAGCGCTTCCCGAGGCAGATTGTTACGCTCGCTGGCGATCTTGCCCTGAATCTCCGCCAGAGCGTCGTAGGGGTCGTAGTTGAGCTCCATGTACGCCTGGATGATGGATACGCCCTGGCGGGAGATCGAAGTCACATAGTCGATGCCCTCCGCCTCAGAGGCGGCGCGCTGCAGAGGCTCGGTAATGAAGGACTGCACCAGGTCCGCGTCAGCGCCGGGGAACGGCGTGGTCACGGTGACCAGCGCCTGCTCCGTCTTCGGATATTCGCGCACTTCCAGTGACAGCAGCGAGCGCACGCCAAGCAGCAGAATCAACAGCCCGATCACCGAGGAGAGCACGGGGCGACGGACGAAGGTGTCCGTGAGGTTCATCGGTCGCCGACCTCTTCCGGCAAGGCAACCGGTTCGCCGATCACCACCTGCTGGCCTTCACGCAGCTTCAGATGACCGGTGTGCACCACCCGCTGCCCGGCCTCGAGCCCGGAGAGAATTTCTACCCGTCCTGCGCGGGTTCGGCCGACGCTGACCGGGCGCCGATGCACGGTGAGCCGATCACCCTCCTCCGTGATCACGAACGCGGATTCACCATAGGCGAAAAAGCTCACAGCCGTGCGCGGCAGCGCGAGTACGGGCTCAGCGCCGCTCTGGATGAGATGCACGGTGGCGAACATGCCAGGCTGCAGGCGACCGTCCGAATTCGCGAGCCGGCCGCGCAGCTTCAGCGTGCGACTGCGCACGTCCACGTCCGGGCTGACGACGAGGAGCTCGCCGGCAAAGGTCTCATCGGGCCAGGCAGCGACGCTGACCTCAAGAGGCTGCCCGGGCACGACCGAGGCCCGATGCCGCTCCGGGACGGTGAAATCCACATAGATGGGATCCAGCGTTTTCAGCGCTACGATCGATTCCCCGGCCGCAACGATATCGCCAAGGCTGATCTCACGAATGCCCAGCACCCCGTCGAAGGGCGCACGAATATCCTTGCGCTGCAGGCGCACCCTCTGCTGCTGAACCTGCGCCTGGAGGCTGGCAGCTTCGGATTGCGTTCGATCCATGAGCGACTGAGAAAATGCAGGGGAACCGCGCAGACGTTCGACCCGCTGATACTCGAGATTGGCGAGCCGCAGGTCGGCCTCGAGCGCTTCCAGCTGAGCACGATCCTCAGCCGCATCCAGCCGCACCAGCACGTCGCCCTGCTCAACCGGCGCACCGGACTGGAAAGTGATCTCTACCACCTTCCCCGGCACCTCGGAAGCAACGGCCACATCCTGAATCGCCACGAGATCGCCGACAGCCTCGATGCGTCGGTTCCAGTTGGTGAGTTCGACCCGCGTATCCGTGATCGTCGCCGGCGGCGGTCCACCGGCCATGGCGCCCGCGCGCTCGGCAGTCTGTTTCTGCTTGATCGTGAATACACCGGCCACAACAAGCCCGATCACCAGGATGGCCAGAGAGATCCTCAACAACACGGCACAGGTACTTCAGAGAACAAACGCCCAGTTTCTCACAGATAGTGGCTGATATGCCGAACGGTACGGAAGGCCCTCCAATACGCCCGCGAGCCAGTCGAAAGCGCTTCAGCCCTGCATGAGAACTGACTTAACCCAAGAACAGGGTAGTTTCGGACAGAGGTGCGCGGTCAGTTCGAGTCGCATTCACGCCCATGTCTGGATCTGCGTATCCGAAACTCATACCGAAGAGAATTTTGATTTCATCGTCCAGCGAAAATGCAGCTCGGACAAGGTCCGGGTAATCCCGCAATGTTCCCTGGGGACAGCATGCGATGCCGCTGGCGTGCATTGCCAACATCAGCGTTTGTGCAAACATCCCGACGTCAGACGCACTCTGTCGTCCAAACACATCGTGGATTCCGAAGAAGGCCACGTGTGGTGCACCAAAGAACTCGTAGTTCCGCCGGGCGGCAGCGGCTCTAGCGGGTCGGTCATCCCATTCGATCCCCATAGCACCGTACATCGCGCGGGCACATCCGCGCTTGCGCTCACGCCACAATCCATCTGTGCGACCATCTCCGGGATGATCTGGTTGAGCCTTTACGCCAGCATCGAACCTTTCAAGAAACTGCTGCCGAAGCCCGTCGCAGACGTTCCCCGAAGCAACGCAGACATGCCAAGGTTGCACGTTTGTGCCAGATGGAGACCACCTGGCTACCTCGAATACACGACGTAGTTTCTGCTCATCTACCGGCTCGGCCGTGAATCCGCGACTGGAGTGGCGAGCCCTTACCAGTCCCTCAAACTCTTCGAGGGTAATTGTCTGACTATCCCGCAAAAATCCCCCGCATCCGCCTGAATAAACTACCTACTCAACACTGAAGCTGATGTTGCCCATCACCCCATAGTCAGCTTGGTACTGCCCTCTTTCTGCAGGGACTACTGCACCGCACGCACCCATCATTATCAGCGTTTCTTCCCCAATCGCGTACTTGCGGCTTTGGATCTCCTGCCAGATCCAGGGCAGGGCTGTCGCAGGGCCGCCCAGAGCCTCGTTCATCGAGGCTTTGTTGACGACCTCATCACCACGCTTCAGTACTGCAGTGACATCTCCATGAGGAGAGTCCCAAGGGAGAAACTCTCCAACCAGAAACAGATCAGCCCCGAGATTGCTAAACACCAGGTTTGCTGCGGACATATCCTCTCGTCTGGAGAAGTTGACCAGCACCACCTCTATGGCAGGCGCGATAGCCTGGGGCTCTCCTTCATCATCGACCAGCACAGCGAACTCAGTTTCAAGCGATCTCCCCTCCAGATACGGAATAGCAGCTCTAGCCTGGAGGCGAGAATCACCGTAGAGACTGCCCAGAAGCGCATGATCAAGAGAGAAAAAAGCCTGGGCTCGCGGATTGGTCACGCCCAGTTTGACACCACCAACCGTTCGCGGAGAGCGGATGCGTGTCACTCGGTGCTGAAGGCCATAGGCCGTATCGAGGTCGAGTTTCACGTCGATTTCCGGTAAAGGCAGACGTTCAGCTATCGATGTCGCGACGCTTGAAACCAGGCCGTCATACTGATCGGTCATAGATACCCCTGAGCACGTTCTCGAAAGCTCGCTGGATTTACCAACGTTCCTGATAAGTTCTGATATCCAGCTCATGAGTCCAGCAAGTTGGTGGTTGCTGGGACAGATACCAATAGGCTTCGGCCAGCGCATCCGCATCAATAAACCGATCGCTGTCCAGATCGTTGATGTCGACTCCGCTACGCTCACGGTACAAGCGTGCAATATCTTCCGAGGCAATTCCGCCATTGATCATTATGTGGGCCACATGAATCTTATCCGGCGCGAGTTCTTTGGCCGCTGATTGTGCAATCGAACGCAGGCCAAACTTGCCGCTTGAGAATGCAGTCAACCCTTCCTTCCCTCGAATTCCAGATGTGGCGCCCGAGAAAATTATCGTGCCACGCTTACGTGGCTTCATCACTTTTGATGCCTCTCTGACGGCCAGAAATCCACCGAAACAGCACAGCTCCCAAACCTTGCTGAACAGCTTCCCAGACGTCGCATCGATAGACGCCTGAGTATTCGCACCACCGTTGTAAACGCATACCTCAATCGGGCCAATTCGAGCCTCGACGTGAGCGAAGAGCGAAGTGACGCTCTCTTCATTCCGAACGTCAGCAGCGAGCGCCGTCACCGCACAGCCCTGGCTCTCCAGCTCGCTGATCAGGTCGCCAGACGTCTCTGGCTCCCGTCGTACGATGACCGTGTGATAGCCACCTAGCGCAAATCGTTTGGAAACAGCTGCTCCAATGCCATCTCCCGCTGCAAGGATCAGCGCAACACCTTTTGACGTATTGTTGTCCCCCATTACCTCGCTCCCCTATCCAAGAATGTCTTCGATATCACGCAGCGTTTCTTTCCCAAAGTAGATTTCACCATCCAAGAAGAAGGTCGGCGCGCCGAACACACCTCTCTCCACGGCTCTTTCGGTTTCAGAAATCAGTGCATCCTTGACGCGCTGCATCTGGATACCTTCAAGGATTTCTTCAGCCGGGAGGCCATGTTCTTTCAACGCACTCGCATAAACTTCAGGCTCATCAAGCTTGCGCGGCTGCTCCCACATACAGGAGAACATCGCGTTGATGTAGTTCGCGTAGTAGTCCTTGTCGCGGGCGAACGTCGCACCTCGCATCATCATGAGCCCGTTTACTGGAAAGTCCGGATTAAACTTGAATTCGGGCACCGGATAGCGGTCGAGCCATCGCCGTGTTTCAAGCTGAACGTACGCACCTTTGTTTCGAATTCCCTTAAGAGAAACCATGGGCGATACGTTGTTCGTCAACTTCATCACGCCGCCAAGCAACACCGGCGTGTACTCGAAGACCACATTATGTCTCGCCTGAACCTGGGGGATCGCCCGATGGGCGTAATACGCATTTGGGCTCCCGGTGTCGTAGATAAACTCAACCGTTTTTGTCATCTCAGGTTCTCCGCGCGATCACAATTGTCCCAGCACGCAGCCGCGCCGCTGGAGAATCGGCTTCAAGTCGCGATAGGCGGCGGGGTTAAGCGACAAAGGAATTCGTGGATAAAGGTGATGAACGATGTGGTACTGCATTCCCATGGAAACGACATTCCCAAACAGACTCTTAAACCCGCGGGTATCTCGATATCGCCCTTGCTCAACGCCCGGATGATGCGGCGCCCAGGAGAGGTAATAACTGATATACGCCGTGCCAATGTGCCGGGGAAGCCACCAGAGGAATAACGCCTCAATAGCGTGGCCAGTCCACGCCATTGAGAACAGAACCAGCAGGAATACGCCTTGATAGGCAAGCGCATCAATCATCATGTCTGCCTTGCCCAACCGTTGCAGGGTTTCCCCGTAGGCTTTGTTCCCGCCCGTGAACCGGCCTTTGATGTTCTTTATCCAGAAAGCCAGATCGGACGGCGAAGTGACGTTGTAGTCAGGATCGAGCTCAGGATCATTACAGTGCGCATGATGCTCCATATGGGTTGCACGCAACATGCGATAGGGAGCCACCATCGGAATGGTGGATACGTGCCCGAGCAGTTCGTTCAGCCATCTCAGCGGTCGACCTCTAGCGGCAATAATGCTGTGTTGTGCCTCGTGGGAAGGCAGATAACAGGCTGCGACGCAAACGGTTGCCAGAATAAATCCCAGCCACAGCGGCAAGACATCCAGCAGCACAAGCGGGAACAGAGAGAGAAAAAGCAGACAGTTCCCAATACCCCAGACTACGGCACTCCATGGCACAACGCCGATGTACTTGGCGATGATTTTCCGCTCCAGCACATCGAGCTGATCCTCTGTCATCATCGCGCATTCGGACGTGCTTACTACTTCACCCATATCCAGCTCCCCCGGAATTGAGCCATCAACCCCCACAAGAGAGCGACTGGAAACGCGACCGAATAGGCAATTTCTACCGAATCCGCCCAACCCATTGCCAGACTAGTCTGCGCAAACAACGGCCACAGAAACCCAATGGCCCATGCCACTGGCGTAAAGAAAAGTGAAACCACCTTCACTGGATTACTCCTATCGATGGTTCCACCAAGCGAGATCAGAGAAAGATCTCAGATCCAGCTCATGTGTCCATGCTGATCGGTGCTGTTGAGATACATGGAAGTAAGTCTCAGCCATCTTTTCCGGCAGCATGAGACCATCGTGGTCCTGGCCGCGTTCTTCCCGCAGCTTCTGGAATGCCTCTTCCCCCATCATCTTGCCCAGGGTATCCGGTGCGTCCACCGCACCATCGATGAGGATATGGGCTATGTGAATGCCTTTGGGGGCATATTCAGCGTTCAGGGTCTGGCACAACATTCGACGCCCACCCATCGCCGCGGCGTGGGAGTGCTGACCGGCATTTCCACGCACCGCTGCGGTGGCCGAAGTCACGAGAAAGGTGCCACGTCCGCGCTCTTCCATTCGTGGCAGGAGCTCCTTCGCCATCCTGAAGAGCGCAAAGGTCGCCATGCGCCAGCCCAGCTCAAATTGTTTGTAAGTGAGTTCTTCTAACGTTCGACTCCCAATCTGCGCACCCAGGTTGAACAGGACCACTTCGATGGGACCAATTTCCTCCTCGATGGAGTGAATTCGTTGTTCGAGCAGATCTTCCTCGACAGCATTCAAGAGAAAGCCCGTCGCATCTCCGCCTTCAGCTTCGATCTCACCCACCAGTTTCTGCAGACCTTCCTCATCGCTGCGGCGACAAAGCACCGCGTGGTACCCCTCTTTGGCGAATTTCTTGCCAACGGTGCCACCAATGCCTGCTCCTGCCCCCATAACCAGACATACAGGTTTCATATCTTTCTCCTAGCTATGATTCTGTTTTAGGTCAGCCGCGAGCTCATGGGAGAACTTCGCGGATATTCCAAAAATGGACATCTGGGGATTGGTCCCGAGCCCTGTAGGGAACAGCGAACCATCGTGAATCGACAGCTGTCCCAGGTTGAAAAAGCGACCGCGGCTATCAGTGACCGCAAGGCGGTCATCCGCACCCATCGCGCACCCGCCCATCGCATGTGCACTTGAAAGACCCAGCTTGCTCGGCGCCATATCCAAGGAAGACACAGCACCCTCCACTGCAGCTGCGGTAGACACCCAGTCCGCCTCGTTGTGCACTGGACGCACGCGGGTGGCACCAGCAGCAAGCTGCAACTCCATCATCTTGATGTATGCCCTTCGAGCACCATCAAAGAAGTACTCGTTCATCGGATAATCAAGAACGGGAGCACCTTCCACACCAAGTTCAATGGAGCCACCCTGGCTATCTTCGTGGAATCCATCGCGCAGAAAGGACATGAGTGCGTTGGTATGAGAGAGCTGCCGCGCTTCTTCGAAGAGCCGTTCTCCATGCCCCCCCACTAGAGAAGCGAAAGTACCGGGCATCAAAGGAAGAACTTCTACTTTGAATCCCATCCGGCCATTTACACCATCCGCCCACGTGTACTCATCCGAGTAAATCGACTGGGGGGCGCCGTAGTACGGATCTATCCGTTCTTCGAAGTGCCCAAGTGAAACGACCACAGGGTGCAGAAAGGTCCGTTTCCCGATTCGCTGATATGGATCGGGTACAGCAGATCGCATCAGGATTCCCGGCGTATTGATCGCGCCCCCGGAAAGCACGGTATGCCGAGCTTTCACCTTCACGATCCTGCCTGTGGGTCTACGACCATCACTGGAGAGAGCGTGTGCGGCAACACCCGTTACTCTGTCAGACTGGATACTGAGCTTGTCAACGCGCACTCGGTAAATCAGCGAAGCACCCTGCTCCAGAGATGAGGGCACGGTGCTTACGAGCATCGACTGCTTGGCATCCATCGGACATCCAACGCCGCAGTACCCGATGTTTATGCACCCGGCGACATTGCGCGGAATGTGATCCCAATGTACGCCGAGGGTTTCAGCCCCTCGCTTCAGAACCTCGTTGTTCGAATTGGCGGCCATCCACTTGGCCACATTCAAGCGGCGCTCCATCTCCTCAAAGTGGGGCGCAAGATCATGCTCACCCAAGCCTTTGATTCCGTGCTCTGCAGACCAGTGTTCGAGTGTTTGCGGCGGAGTTCTGAAAGTGGAACACCAGTTCACTGTCGTACCACCACCCACATTACGTCCCTGAGCGATGAGAATTCCGCTCGTGGTGTTGCGCATAGCGCCTTCCTGGTAAAGGTCGGTCAGACCTTCCCGCTCAACCATATTGAACTGATCGGAAGTTTTAAGCGGTCCCTCTTCCAGCATGACCACTTTAAGGCCTGCTCGACTCAGGATTTCTGCGGTGGTTCCACCGCCAGCTCCAGTGCCCACCACAACGACATCAGCTTCCAACTGAAGATCACCTTCCAGAGCAGCGCCATTGGTGATGTCCCAGCCCTTTGAATCCGCATCAGCGTAAGGGTCCTTTACCCCTCTTATCTCCAGCGTGTTCAGCACTAGACCACCCCTTCCCGGCCAACCACCTTCTTCGGTGCACCAGGGTACCCAGTGATCACCTGTGCTTCGGGCTGCATGTACCAGGCGGTCCTTATCAAGGAGGTCGTCAGCCCGTAGGCGATCCGCTTAATCTCGAGACTACTGTCACGCCATGATTCCAGCACACCGGAGATCTCATCGACGGACATCTCTGACCAGTCAGACAGGCTGAATGTCACTAGCGGCCGAGTTAAGGAACCCGTCAGCAGATCCACAAGGTCCCGGATGGAAGCAAGCGTGTTTTCCGCTGCAGGAGCCAACATACGCTCGAACGAATCGACAAAACCCGCTACGTCCTGTTCTGACTTGGCCTGCACAATCACCGCGGGTAACAAGGCAGTGAAATAAGCGACGTCCACGGATCTGAGTATCCGGTCACCACCGGCTGGCATGTGTGAGGCGTCAGGCGCCGTCGCCCGCGCAAGCGCACCACCACCCCATAGGACGGCAACGCCAAAGGCCGATGCACGGAGAAACTGTCGACGTGACAGTCCGGCATCACTCAGCCCCACAACCAGACGATCAGCCACCGATCACAGCCCCCGCATCGATCATTTCCTGGATCTGTAGATCGCTGTAACCAAGTTCCCTCAGAATCTGCGAGGACTGCTGACCCAGCTTTGGAGCAGGTCCTCTGATTTCGCTTGGTGTTCTGCTGAATCTTGCGGCCGGCCGTGCCTGGCGCACTTCGCCGAAACCTTCATATTCGGACCTATCCACTGCTTCGCTGGCAAGCACCTGCTCGTTGTCCAGCAGATCCATCCGACGCAACAGGGGCGCGTTGGGCACGTCGTGTTCGTTCAGACGCTGCAGTATCTCTGCGGTGGGCCACTTGGCAATCTCCTGCAGAGTGATGTCTTTTCGGACCTGGACGTTCTGGAGTCGCGCACGCGCAGTTGCAAAACGTTCGTCTTCAATCAGATCCTCTCGATCGAGCGCCCTGCAAAGACCCACCCACTCCTTATCAGAAATCACACCCGCCGTGATGAAACCATCCTGGGTCGGGTAGATCAGGTCCATCGAACCTGAGGTCTGCGAGGGGTCGTATTCGTTCTCGGCGTAGGTAATGCCCCCCATCCCTTCCGGCCAGAAGAAGGCCAACATTGCATCCAGCATGGAGAGCCTGATGTGCTGCCCTTCACCCGTCTGTGCGCGGTGAAACAGCGCGCTCGATACCGCCTGGGCTGTAGTCAGTGACGCGACTTTGTCGGCGATGATGACTCTGAACATCTCAGGGTCTCTGGTTCGCCTGTTGGCCTGGATGTCGGTCGCTCCCGAGAGGGCCTGAATGACCGGGTCATACACCCGTTGGTCCGCGTAGGGGCCGGTTTCACCAAACCCGCTGATAGAGACGTAGATGATGCTTTCATTTCTGCTCCGCACCGCCTCTTCCCCAAAACCCATGCGATCCATTGCACCAGGGCGGAAGTTCTGGAGAAGCACATCTGCTGCCTCGACCAGCTGCCACAGCACCTCCTGTCCAGATTCACTCTTCAGGTCCAACGCAATCGATTGCTTCCCACGATTGCAGGAGAAAAAAGTCGGTGGCACTTCATTAACCGGCGGCCCGAGATAACGCATCTGTTCGCCGTGCAGCGGCTCCACCTTGATGACGTCGGCACCCTGGTCCGCAAGCATCATCGCAGCCATCGGCCCCGATACCATGCTTGTCAGATCTACTACCTTCAGTCCGTTGAGCGGTCCCATATTCAACTCCTATATGTGCCCGACGTAGTTCGCCGCAAAAGCACGTTGGTAGGCTTCCCGTTGTGCTATCCGATCTCGGTACTGGCCAAGCAGACCCGGCAACTCGATGCCGTAGTGGACGGCCCAATCCAGACAGGAAACCAACAGGATGTCGACAATGCCAAGACTGTCTCTCAGCACATACGTTCGATCAGACAAATGGTCTGCGATCACACTGAGGTGCTTTCGAGCATAGGCTTCAGCTGACCGAACAGCCTCGGGCGCATCGCCGAAAATCGCTTTCAGATCGCCATGCCGGCGCATGACATAGAGACTCGTTTCGTCGAGTTCCCCGTAGACGTAACACACCCACTCGTCTTCTCTGGCGCGTTCCTCAAGGCAGGAGGGCGCGGTGATCGTGGACGAGCTGCCGTAGCGCTCAATCAGATACCTGCTGATCGCCACGCTTTCCGACAGCCGCACCTTGCCATCGATCAGATACGGAATTTTTTGCTTCGGGTTGAGCCGTGTGTACTCATCTGTTTGCGTCTCACCCGTTCGTGGTCCGAACGCAACATGCTCGAATTCCAACCCCAGTTCTTCTGCAATCCAGATCGGTCGAAAGGTACGTGTCGTACCCGCACCCCATAGCTTGATTGGTCGTTGGTCCGTCATCACCGAATCCTCTGCAGGCTTCCTGGCAGCTGGATTAATTGCTGGCCAGCGAAGTTCGAAAGCAGTCTAGGAGTCGAGCCAAACGAAATAAAATGAATTGATTTTCGTATAGATACAAAAATTACGAATACCCGTCAGCTCACCCCACCATCGTTAGTGCACACAGTCCCCGTCTCAACCAGCGGACTTCACAGTCCCTGAATCCACTAACTTGCGAATGCGGTCTCCGGAGTAGGAGAGATTCTCGAGCAGCTCAACGCTGTGTTCACCCAGCTGAGGTGCCGGGCGATCAACCTGAGTCGCCCTGTTGCCAAAGCGAGCAGCCGGTGTTGCCTGCCGTACCTCGCCGAAACCATCGATCTGATGAAACTGGATCGAATCGTTAGCGTTCAGCTGCTCATGCGTGAGGAGGTCCGCCCGGGAGAGAATGGGCGCGCTCGGCACCTGGTGTTCATCGAGACGCTTGAGAATCTCCGCCGATTCGAATTCGCCAATGGCATCCGCCATCTCACGAAGCCGATCTTCAGCGTGTCGCGCACGGACCTGCGGTGTGACAAACCGCGGATCCTCGAGCAGGTGTTCTCTATCCAGGGCACGGCACAAACCCTGCCACTCACTTTCGGAGATAGCACCGGCCGTGATGAATCCATCCTTGGTGGTAAAAATCAGATCTCGGGACCATTGCCCCTGCTTGGGATCAGATTCTTTCTCAGCATAGGTATAGCTGGCCATTGAGCCTGGCCAGAAAAAAGCCAGTGTGGCGTCCAGCATCGAGATATCCACGTGCTGCCCCTCGCCGGTCTTAGCCCGCTGAACAAGGGCACTGCTGACCGCCTGCGCTGCAGTCAGACTCGTGACCTTGTCCGCGACCACCGTCCGCATCATCGCGGGTTCGTGACTCACCCGATCAGCCTGAATGTCTGTCGCACCGGAAAGTGCCTGGATGACCGGGTCGTACACGCGTTGATGGGCGTACGGCCCTTCCTGACCAAAGCCGCTGATGGAGACGTAAACCAACGCCCCGTTGCGAGATCTGGCGGCTTCGTAGCCGATGCCCATGCGATCAACAACACCCGGTCGGAAGTTCTGCAGAACCACGTCAGTGGTTTCATACAGATCCAGAATGATCTCAACGCCTTCCTTTTCTTTAAGGTCGATACACAGAGATTTCTTACCGCGATTACAGGAATAAAAGATGGCGGGGATACCATTCTGCGCAGACCCTCCCCTTCTCATCTGTTCACCCTGAGGCGGTTCAACCTTGATGACTTCCGCACCCTGTTCCGCAAGGATGGCACCTGCAAACGGCCCGGAGACCATAGAGGTGAAGTCGAGCACCCGATAGCCTGATAGCGGTAGCATGATTTACCTGCTCCTCGGATAGTTTGTGTTTCTCGCACGCAGGTACGCCTCTCGAGCGGTCATCCTCTGCACGTAAGCCGCTGCATGGGGTTGCAGGTTTGCCCCGTAGGCATCTGCCCAGGTCAGGCAGGTCGTGAGCATGATGTCCGCCAGGCCGAAGCCGTGGTCGAGCACGAACTCCCTGCCCTCGAGGTGGGCTTCGACGACATTCAGGTGCCGTTCGAGGTACTCGAAACAGGATTCCACCACCACCGGACTTTCCCCATAAATATGGGAAAGGTCTCTATGACGACGGATGATGTAGAGGCTGGTTTCGTCAATCTCAGCCAACACATAGCAGCACCACTCGTCTTCTTTGGCTGCACGAGCGACAGAGGCCGGTGCTGACAGGTGCTCATTGCCGTAGGCCCTGATCAGATAACGGGCTACGGCAAGACTCTCGGTCAGCACCAGGTCCCCATCGATCATGCAGGGGATCTTCTGTTTGGGATTCAGGGTGGTGTATGCATCGGTCTGAGTTTCACCCGTTCTCGGCGCGATCGGATGGAGCTGATAGTCGAGGCCCAGCTCCTCCGCGGCCCAGACCGGTCGCATGGTTCTCGATGTGTGCGCGCCCCAGAATTCGATTCGGGCAGAAGCTACAGCGGCCAGCGGACTGCTCCTTGTATGCAACGTCCGTCCATTTTCAGCAGTGGCCCCACCCAAAACAAATAATGTAGTTTTGTAACGGTAGGAAAATTTCAGAATACCCGCGCTAAAACCGGCCAGCTCAAGGCACCCAAATGCTCGACGTTTCAGATCTCACCATGGTGGAGACCATATGCACCACCGGCAGCCTGACGAAGGCAGCGGATGCCTTACTGGTTTCTCAGCCGACTCTGAGCAAACGATTGGCCAGGCTGGAACAGCAGCTGGGTGCGAAGCTATTCCACAGGGCACCCTCCGGACTGGAACCGACCTTAATCGCCAACTACCTGGTAGCCAGCGCAACTCCCGTCAAGGCACGCCTGTCGAGTATCGAACGCCAGGTCGAGCGGATTCTGGACCACGATAAGGGAGAAGTGCGGATCGGTGTTGGGCCAATCATCGAGCAGGTACTGATTCCTGAGGTTCTCATCGAATTGGCGACAAGGACCGGAAACGTGCGCTGCTCGGTGCTGACCGAAAGGGCGAGCGTGTTGATCGACCAGCTGGTTGATGGATCGCTCGATGTGATTGCCGGCCCGTTTGCCGCGCACAGGGAGAACCTGGAGGAAGAAGGGATCTCATCCATCGAGCTCATCAAGGAACGTACCGTGAACGTCGCCCGGGCAGACCATCCCATATTCAAGGCGGAGAGCCCTGACCTGCTGGAGTACGCGTACGCCGCCCCGCCGTTACAAGGCACCATGGAATCGAATGTCCCCAGCGGACTGGAGCGTCGAAGGCTGTCATCCGATAACTACACGCTGCTGAAGAGAGTTGCCCTGGAGACCGACTACATCTGCGGCGGTCCAATGAAAATCTTCCAGAGTGAACTCGACTCGGGGGCCATGCGAATTGTGCCGGATACACCCTCTATCGAGTGGCAGAGCGCCTGTTTATTCAAGACCGAGGCGCTGGAAACTCCGCTGGTCAAACTCTTCATCGACGTGTTGATTGAGTGTCGCGATCGCTACCTGGCTGCGCTCTAACTTCGAAACGATGAAGGTGTTTGTCCCGTCCAGCGCCGGAATGCCTTCCTGAAGTTGGAAACGTCCTGGTAACCGCATCTCGAGGCAATGTCCTCGATCGGCATCGTCGTGTTTTTTAGGTACTCGAGCGCAACCGAACTTCTAAGCCGATCCAGCAACGCCAGATAGCTCACTCCTTCATCACCCAGGCGCCGATAGAAGGTGCGCACGGAGATGTTCAGAGCCTTCGCGATCTCCGGCGCCTGGACGTTCGCTGAAGCCAGGTTCCTCACGCATGTGCGCAGGATCTGCTGTTGAAAAATACTTTTACCCTGACTGCGCTGGACGAACTGCTCGCAATAGTCCTCGCACAGCCGGGCAACCCCCGGGTCCGCGGATGCGCAGCGCTCTGACAGAACACTGGCGTCAAAGTGCCACTCCATTCGTTCGCTGCCGAAGTGCACGGGACATCCGAAGACCTGCCGATACAACGCGGCGTGCCTCGGGGCTGGATAAGGAAAGTACATCTGCAGCGATGGGAACGCCCGGCCTAACACCAGGGAGAAGATCTTCGATTGCGAACTGCGCCAGTACTCGGCAACAAATGGAAGCACGGGACCCAACGATTCCGGATTGTAGGAGCGGTAAACCCCTACCCCATCATTGATGTCCAGAGAAATCCTGAAAAGCGAGCCGGAGAGACTGAAGAAGTCACGTCCAACGCGCCAGGCTTCCGAAAGTGTCTCACTGGTAGCCATTGCGTAGCCAAAGGCACCGTAATACCCGATCTGCTGTCTCTGTCCCGCACGAAGTGCCGTTTCAGGATCCCTCGCCAGTTGTTGGACCGAACGAAACAGCGAGAGCCTTTCCTGGAAGTTCAGTTCACCATCCGCACGCTCGAGACCTGAATCCACAAGCACCGCCTGCCGCGTAACTCCCTGTTCTGCCAGCTCCTCAAAAAGCGCCGGCAGACCGTAGCGATCCTGCGACTCAAGATCTGCGTTAACAAACTCCTCAGCCACAACGTACCCCTCGACCGTTACCTCGCGACCTCGTGCGTCACCTCGCACCTTACCTCGTACCTGTCTGGCACAAAATCACCCTTAAAATGGCACACTATCACCTTGTAGATAGTCCGCTCAACCGTAGACTGCCGAGCACAAGTCAGCCAACCACCGGAGCGAACCATGACTTCAATCACCGTCAAACCGAGCGGCCAGGCTTGCGGGGCCGAGGTCACAGGACTCGATCTGTCGAAGCCGCTGGACGCAGAGACCTTAGAAGCGGTGAAAGCTGCCTGGCTGGAACACCACGTACTTTCGTTCCCGAATCAGAAACTGACCGATGATCAGCTGGAAGTCTTCGCTCAGCAGTTCGGTGAGCTGGGGGAAGATCCATTTTTCAATCCGATTCCGGGCCGTAAACACATAGCCGCAGTGAAGCGCGAAGCAGAGGATACGAACAAGATCTTCGCCGAGTACTGGCATTCCGATTGGAGTTTCATGCCGGAGCCTCCCGGCGGAACCGTCCTGTATGCCCTCGACATTCCTCCACACGGCGGCAATACGGAGTTTTCTAATCAGCATCTTTCCTTTGAGTCGATGCCAGATGAGATGAAGAGCAGATTTGATGGCCTGCAGGCAATCCACTCCCCCAAACTTGGATACTCACTCAAAGGCGCCTACGGAGACGTCAACAACAACGGCGCCATGGACATCCGCCCTTCAGCGGAGGCGGAACACATTCACCAGACACATCCACTGGCACCTCCACACCCAGAGACGGGGCGTCGCGGTTTTCTGAGCGGCGTGTCTTACATCGTCGGGTTCGAAGGGCTCTCAGACGAAGAGGCTGGGCCGCTGATCATGGAGCTCAACGAATGGCAGAGCAAAGAAGCGTTCATGTACAGCCATAAGTGGGAAAACGACATGCTTGTGCTTTGGGACAACCGAAGCGTCGTGCATCGTGCGACTGGCGGTTACGAAGGCTATCGACGGGAGCTGCACCGAGTCACCGTTTACTAGACCGCTGAAATCGCCAGCTCCATCACTCCGGGCGGGTTGGCACGAATTCACCTTGCCGGAGGCACCTTCGTTCGTAGAATCGGCCCATTCAGCGACTGCCGAGGGACGGAGGTGAGAGCATGGGAACAATAACCGTAACGCCAAGCGGTCAGGCCTGTGGTGCCGAAGTGACGGGCGTCGATCTCACAGCTGAGTTGTCAGACGGTGTCATCAAGGAGATCCGCGACGCGTGGCTGGAACACCACGTTCTATCGTTTCCCGACCAGGAGATCGACGACGACCAGTTCGAGCGGTTTGCGCTGCGGTTCGGCGTATTCGGCGATGACGGTTTCTTCGGCCCAATAGAGGGCCGGGAACATATCGCTGCCATTCGCCGAGAGGCAGAGGATACCCAGCCGATCTTTGCGGATATGTGGCACTCTGACTGGAGCTTTCAGGAAGACCCACCCGCCGCCACCTTCCTATACAGCCTCGACATCCCTCCTGTCGGTGGCGACACCCTTTACGTGAACAACCACCTCGCGCTGGCAAAGATGCCCAGCGAGTTACGCCAGAAACTGGAGGGTAAAACCGCTATTCACTCCGCCGTTCTCGGCTACGCGCCCGACGGCCCCTATGGGGATCCAAAACGCCGCGGCAGCATGGACATCCGCCCATCCGATAAGGCTTACGAGCGCCGTCCACATCCACTGATCCGTAACCATCCGGAATCTGGCAAGCCTGGAATTTTCGGAACTTCCTATCTGTACATCGTCGGCTTCGAAGGTATGACTGATGAAGCGTCGAAGCCGTTGTTAAAAGAGCTTGTGGCATGGCAGGGCCGAGATGAGTTCGTGTATCGACACAAGTGGAAAAAGAACATGCTCGTCATGTGGGACAACCGAAGCGTCCTGCATCGCGCAACGGGTGGTTACGAAGGTTACCGTCGCGAGTTACACCGCATCACGATTAACTCTGCTGCGTGAGCCGCATATGCAGAATTCCCTCAAAACAGTGTTTCTGGGAGTGCTATTCATGACCAGCGTCTCAACCGCGGCTGAGCCGACGAATCGGATTCTCATGATCGTGCGTGACGACTCTCGCGATCAGGACCTGATGCTCGAGCAGGAAGTGTTTGTCATGCAGGACCAGATCAGCGCGGCTGGTTACACGGTCGATGTGGCCACGGTGAATGATCAGCCGCTGACGGGGCAGCAATCGCTTTCGCCAAACATCTCCTTGGATGAGATCGATTTCGCGAACTACGACGGTCTGATTCTCCCCTGCATGGCGGCCGAGCCCAGCAAGTCCATGCCGGATGCCATTGTTGACCTGATCCGCCGAGCAGATGCTCACGAGCTCCCAATCGGCGCTATGCGTGGGTCTGTTCGGGAGCTCGCAAGAGCCGGGGTGCTTGAAGGCCGTCAGTATTCTTATGCAGCACAGGTAGATCTCGATGCCCATCCCGAGTTTCGCAATGCCAGCTTCGTGGGCACGGCCGTGTCAACGGATGGCAGGATCACGACAGCCGGTATCTGCCCGCTGGCGGCAAAGGTGCTGGGCGGCACGGACGGAACCAGCGCACTCACGGCCGCGTTTCTACAAACACTGACGCCTGAACAAGCTCACTAAGACAAACAAGGGGAGGAACGTTCGTGTCCAATCAGGAGTTTCGACCATCGGCCTGCAATCTCTGCTACGCCAACTGCGGCGTCCTCATTCAGTTGGATGAGACAGGCCAGGAGATCGTCAAGGTTCGTGGGGACAGAGCCCACCCTATTTCCAAAGGCTATACCTGCAACAAAGCGGCACGCCTCAATTTCTACCAGAACTCTGCCGATCGTCTCACTCACCCACTACGCCGCAGAGCCGACGGCACCTTCGAAGAAGTCGACTGGCAGACAGCCATCGATGAGGTAGCCGCCCGCTTCGCCGCCATTCGGGATGAGCATGGTGGCGAGAAGATCATGTACTACGGCGGCGGGGGTCAGGGAAATCACCTGGGGGGCTCCTACAGCCATCCCGTGCAGAAAGCGCTCGGCATGCGCTACCGTTCCAATGCCATTGCCCAGGAAAAAACCGGCAAAGCCTGGACGGCGAATCGGGTACTCGGCGGCGGCTGGCACGGAGATTTCGACCACTGCGATGTGGCGATCATCATCGGGAAGAACCCCTGGCAATCGAACGGAATGCAGCGCGCACGCATCGTCATGCGCGATCTTTCCCGCGCGGATGACCGGACGTTGATTGTCATGGACCCCCGGCGCAGCGAAACCGCTGAAATGGCGGATATCCACCTTGCGGTAAGACCCGGCACCGATGTCTGGTGCATCAGCGCGATTCTGGCTCATATGGCTCAGCAGAACCTGCTCGATCTGCAGTGGTTGCAGGACCACACCACCGGCTACGAGCGAGTTCTCGAGCAGCTGTCGGAAATCGATGTTGAGGCTTATGCGTGCTTCGCCGGCATCAGCATGAATCAGATCGAGGAAGTCGCCGAGCGCCTGTCGGAAACCAGGAAAATCGCCGTCTACGAAGATCTCGGTATTGAGATGGCGCCTTACTCCACGCTCTGCACCTACCTGAACATCCTGCTTTTCGTCCTCCCGGGTGCATTCGACCAGCATGGGGGCATGCACATGCCTACCGGGCTCGCCAGCGCAGGCGGCAGAGGATCCGGACAAAGCCGGATCGATGAGGAAGGTTACGAGCACGACTATCCGACCACGCCCGTCACCGGTGCCCGTATCATCAATGGGCTGATGCCCTGCAATTCGATTCCAGAAGAAATCGATACTGACCATCCGGACCGGTTCAGAGGCATGCTGGTCGAAAGCGCAAACCCTGCCCACTCGTTGGCAGATTCGCAGAGATTCCGGTCCGCCTTTCAAGCCCTCGACTTTCTCGTCGTCATCGATGTCGCCATGACGGAAACCGCAGCACTGGCCGATTACGTGTTGCCCGCCAGTTCACAGTACGAAAAGTACGAAGCAACATTTTTCCCTGCTGAGTTTCCGGAGAACTTCTTCCATCTTCGCAAGCCTTTGATTCCTCCACGAGAAGGCACACTGGGGGAACCGGAGATGCACGCTCGGCTGGTTGAAGCACTTGGCGAATTCGAAGCTGGCGAACTGGATGAGCTGAAAGAGGCGGCGGCAGCGGGCCTCGACACTTTCTCGGCAGCGATGGGTTCAGCGATGGAAGATCGGAAGATCTCGCTGTACCTACCTTACGTCCTATACAGAACGTTGGGCCCACAGCTACCGGATGGAGCCGCCGCAGCCGCAAGCCTCTGGGGACTCTGTCAACGCATGGCCCGGCAACACGGTGACGCTGTTAGAGCTGCAGGTCACCAGGGCGAAGAGGCGCAACTGGGGAACAATCTGTTCAGGGCTATCCTGGAACAGGAATCCGGGCTGATCATCTGTAAACACGAGCCCGGCGACGATACGCAATGGTGCCATCCGGATCGCAAGCTCCATCTTCATATGGCTGAGATGAGCGACGAGATCGACTACCTGAAGCAGTTCAGACTGCCGAAGCGCACCGATGAGTTTCCATTACTCCTGGCCGCTGGTGAGCGCAGGACGTACACCGCCAATACGGTCATCAGAGATCCGGCATGGATGAAGAATCGCGATGCGGCAACGCTGTTCATCCACCCTTCGGATGCAGAAAGCGCCGGCGTTGCGGATGCAACGGAAGTTCAGCTGATTACCAAGCGCGGCGTCGCAACGGTGATCGCCCAGTTTGATGATCGGCAGCAGGAAGGAACAATCGCCCTGCCGAACGGGCTCGGTCTGAACTATCCCGGATTGAATGAGCCTTTTGGGGTTGCTCCCAATGAGTTAACCGATCTGAACGATCGAGACCCCTGGGTGGGCACGCCCTGGCACAAACACGTGCGTGCCAGAGTGGAATCACTGTAACGCGGGTAGGTCACTTGCAGATAAATGGCGGAGCGGACGGGACTCGAACCCGATTCCTGTGCCGCGTGGTGCCCGGTGGTGCGCATATATCAACGAGTTACGGCACCAGCAAGAACACTGCTGCACAGGAGTGTGGCACAAACGTGGCAGCTCCTGCGGCGCACCAAGGTATTGAATCGAGCGCACGGCTGTCTATTCTTCTGAAGCGGCTCTCATCACCGCGGCAACGGAGATGAGAGCCTAACCACAATCGTGAACTAACGGGAGTCCACGGTCACGGCTGACGCCATTTTACAGCGCCGATATGCCTGTCGTGGCTCCAATGGAGCCCAACATGAATGTCTCAGATCAGATCGACCGCCACCTGAACGGCGAGCGCGTTACAACGGAATATGTCCATCGCAAAACCGGAGAGACTATCCAGGTGCTGCTTCACGCCGAGCCGCCTGAAGGCTATGTGCCTGCGATCGGAGAAGTGAATGCCAGCGATAAGCTGGTTCGAGAACTACCCGAGGCAGAGCAACTGGAAGCCTTGGAGCTGATCTGGCGCCGCCTGGATCCTGCCGATCGGGAAAGGCTCTACGTCATGGCTCGGATGATGTGGGACCAGGCCAGCGGCGTACGGACAGAGGTTGACTGCTGATTGAGGGAAAGGTCTGACGGCCTGGAGACCGGCACCTACTCGTCAACGACACCACAGAGCCCGTAATCGTCGCTGGTGGCTATGAGATCGACGAATGGGAGACTTTCTGCGTCTTTGACTACTACGAGCCTTTCTAGCTCGCTCCGCGTTTGGCAGGGCAGTGGGGTATAAGGGCCACAAATCCTTCCCATTGCCTCCGTCGCCAATAGCCCCTCAAAGGCTGTTTTATCGTCAATGCCCAACTGCAAATGGCACAGCCGAACATCAATCGAATTCCTAGAACAGACTCCGCCCTCCAGCTTCTCGTACGCCAACATCTTCTCCACGCCACCCCAAGCCATGAAATCATCGCAGCTCATATCATCTGCGGCGCACACACACGCAAAACCCGCGATCACGAAAGCCAGCTCCCGTCGGCCAATGGTTGTCACTGGATCCAGCGAGTAGACTCCCAGCATGATAATCCCGCAGAGTAGTCCCGCCGACAATTGCAGCAGCATAAACGTGCTGCATAACTTGTGTTAGGCACCTAGCGTGACGTTGAACGAGACTCTATGCATAGAGATGCCGCCGGACTTTCCCGCGAACGAGTACGAGCAGTTTTTACATTCATCAAGGACCATAATGCTCCCGGAGAAGGGTCCTGCGTGGGCCGAATTCGCGGGAGCGTCAAATCTAATTGGATGGCGCTATAGAAACGCGTTCGAAGCTCTCAATGCCTATCTTCAGTCATGGGCAGAACATGGAGAATCGTGTGGTTTCGAAGAAATCTACTCTCGAGACCACTATCTGTTTACGACAACGACTGCCTCGTGCTCTTGCATTGAAAGTACCTGCTACGCGATCTACGCTCTGTGCAGTCATCCGAAAACTCTTTCTGTTCCGTTCGGTCGGACGCAGCAGCGGTTATCGAGCCCCTCCACATTGCGTACTGCGGTAGCAAGTCATCCGCAAGCGGCCTTGCTCAGTGGGGCACTGGACTCGCTAATCGCGTCGTCTGATTGGAGCGTGTGGACGTCGCTGCGAAACCGTCTCGTTCACAGGTCGAATTTGCCTCGAATCATTCGGGCCGGCGCAGCCCCCGCAGCGGCGAAGGAATTTGAGTACGCACCAACTTCGACAACGCCGCGTATGACAGGTACAGGGGTGGACTTAACTGCGATGTTTGATTCGATTACAGAAGCGGTTCGAGAACTCCTGATAGGGGCCAAGCAGATTGCAGACGCCGCCTAACAACGGCGGTCGACGCACTATGAGTGTCCGCTCCGGGTCGAAAGCAGTTGCTTCGGAGGGCCTCTTCGGAGGCCTTCTTTCATTAGAACATCCGGTAGATCTCGTCCCGCCCCACCGCCTCGATCAGCTCCAATAGAGCCGCCTTCTGATCCTCACTCAGTGATCTAACGAATGCCGCCCAGAGCAAATCCTTCGGCTGTTCCGTGAGCCTGGCTTCCTGTAGGTCGATCAGCAGCTTCATGGACTCGTTGGAAACCGGCCCGGCGTCGCGCCAATTAGCTACTAGTTGATCAAGGTCAGCGGCCATAGTTGGGAGTCTACATCGACAACTGCTGTATTCAGGGGCAGTGTTTACATAGAACCGAGAAACAGCTCCCACAAAGTTCGCTCTCTGCACTAGTAGAATCGTAAGGAACAACCAGCTTAGGGGTAAACGTCGACCTGACGCTGGTCTTCTGTGTTCTGATCGAGTTGGAAGCGTTCCTTCTAGTCAGCTTAACTGTCTGCGCTATGGAGGTGAACATGGAAAACTGGATCGCTAAATTTGTGAGCTTTTGTGTTGGTGCGGTGTTTCTGCGGGCCTGGCGGGACGCATCCAACTCGAATGGGGAACAAGAGGCCAGTTGAGATAGACGGGACCTAGGAGAAACAAGGAAAGGTTCAATTCCTTTCCCCCGCACCAAACCCCGCTTCGGCGGGGTTTTCTTTGGCCGCACATTCAATAGAGTCGAAAACCAGCAAATAGACTCGGCCTCTACCTATCTCTGACCTCACCATAGGCGATCATTTGTCGCCGCCCTCGATCATCGCTGCTAAGGGAACATGGGTCGACAGGAGGAACGCATTGTTTGCACGGCTTCTTGCGCGATTAGGTCAACTTCATCTGTTCCGTCGCGGTTGAAACTCACCAGTAGAATGGGCGGGTCGCCTTCGGCTTCCTGGATCATCAACTTTCCGAGCAGTTCTGCTGCTCTTCGATTGTCCTGAAACCCGCCCCTGAGGCAGCGGCGTACGCCAGAACTGAGAAGATCAGCTAGTTGCACCCCCCAACTTGCTTCAGAATCGACAAATTCGTGGTTTTCCGTCAGAAGCTTCGTGAGATTTACCGGTCTGCTTCCAGCTTCTCTTGCGGGAAATCCGTACTCCTGTTGCAGGTAGGTTGGTTCTTCACCCACCGGATAAACGTAGTTGTTGAACCCACTGTAGTCCACTCCCTCAATTCTTATCATTGGCTCCGTTAGCGAGAACGACTGAAGGAGCGGTAGACACAGCCTCAAATAGCATGTTTCGAAGACATTAACTTCGGCGTTTTTTTGATCTACGCGCCATCGGA
This sequence comes from Pseudomonadales bacterium, assembly GCA_965230005.1. Taxonomy (GTDB): domain Bacteria; phylum Pseudomonadota; class Gammaproteobacteria; order Pseudomonadales; family Azotimanducaceae; genus SZUA-309. The sequence goes on along the minus strand of OZ245934.1, from coordinate 337,028 downwards.
TTTGCTTTAGGCAACGCGGATTCCTCAGCGCGAAATAGTTCACCGCACGCCTGAGGATTGCCTCGATAAGGTAAGCGTGACACCTGAGCTGAACGTAGAGCTGTGGACTGATACCACGAATTTCTGCTGCAAGAGTCTCCAAAACCTGCTTACCTTCCGGGTATCTCATGCGCTCTTTATGCTCCACGATCAAATCCGCTTGCTCATCTCGGTGTTCCTCCGTTTGAGCGCGTGTTTGTGCACCAGCATCAATGCAGACCGCAAACAACACCCCTTGCAATTCGATCAGCGAACCCAAGAACTCGAAGTAGGCTGCCTCCGCTACGTCACGCAATTTCAGCTCGTCTTGCGCTGCGACCCCCGACACCCTCTTCAGATGATTCAGTACGGCAACCGCACTCTTACGGGTAGCTTCGGGAATGATGTACGCACCAACGCAGTTCCAAGCGGACGAAGCTGGTGCGTCAGCGAATGATCCCGACTCGTCGATGTAGATATTCACCACTGCCCTAGATCGTCTAAGATCGAGAGTCGCAGCCGAATGTGTGCGCTGCTGAAACAAAACTGGTCGAAGGCTGGGCCCTCCAGTCGATCGCTCATGTCGAGCTTCACAGTGGATGATTGAGCCGATTAAGGCCCTACACAAGCGAAAACTCGGTGATTCCGGGATGCTGATTGAAACCCAAAAAAAATCGCCCAAGACAGCCGGGGTCAAGTTGACATTATGTTCGGATGGAAGAAGTTCAAGTCAAACTGCCCGTTCTGCGACTTCGAGTACAGTTTCAAGTTCAAGCCGAAAGAGGTCGATACAGAGCGCAGTCCCTTCCCGCTTCGCAACAGCTACGGACTGGTGAACGACTTCGATTGTGAGTTCTGTAAGCGCGAGCTAGTTGTGATCTATAGCCATCGTGACAAGCAGGCTTTGATCGAAGACCGCAAGCTTTCAGAAGATCAGCTCGCATTCGACGACAAGCAAGAGAAGTTTCTCGATGAGATTGATCAGCTGGAATCCGCGATCGAACAACAGTCCGACCCGTCCCAAAAACTGATCGACAAGCTCGAACGCGTCAAAGTTCAGCTGGCTAAAGCGGAAGAGTCATTCGCCAAGAAAGAAGAGAAGTACTACGAACGGGCAGGTCGGGCTCAGGAGCGATTGATGAACAAGCTCGATCGTGAGCAGGGTCGTTAACTCGATCTAAGGCTGGCTCAGTGTTCGCTCACGTGACGCTGCGTTCTGCGCTACGTAGTTCGCGTGATCGCGAATGTACTTCCGATCCAGACGATCAATCGCGATTTTCGAGCCCCTCAGTACAGCCAGTTGCGCACGCAGGTCATCTACCGACATCGGATTTAGATCGGTTGGATTCTCAACAATCCTGCGTGCAGCCCTCTCGTGTTGCCCGAGAGCTGATAGATCTTGGCTGACCCGGTCTTTCAGAACTTCGTGCTGGGAGCTTCCAAAAGCCCCAGCAAAGACAAAAACAGAGTCAAGCTGAGAAGTGGTGTCGTTAATCAGAGTCTGGCAAGCGAGAGCACCATGCATCGACTCGTGAGCGATCTGAAGGATCTCCGAGAGTAGATCGTCGCGCAGCCCAATCTCAACGAACTCCTGCGCACGCTCGGCAGCAGCGGCTGATCGATTCGCTGCTTTCGCCGCAAACCCAGCAGCTAACGCCGAGAACACGGCGGCTGCGAGCATCAACCACTCCAAGGCGGATCCTCAGGAGTCCAGATAAGTGGCTTCAATGGTTAGATCGATGTAGTTCATACACGGATCCCCTTTGCGGCGTCCTTTGGGTGAGCCCTCGTGACCATCGCAGTGCCACGTCATTGATTGCGATGCTTCCTTGGAACGCACCATTTCTTCGAGCGTAAATTGGATGCTGTACCCACCCTGCTGACAACGCGGGTTGGTGCAGGGGATCTTTGATGGAATCGTATTTGCGCCGAAGTGCCGCTTCTTACCGTATTGGTGTTGAGACATCTCACCATGATCTACGACTACCACACTGATGGTGTCGACCTGAGGAAAGGCCTCTCGGAAAGATACTGGCTCCCCTCCGAGAAATGGTTTGTGATCTGCCATGAGTCATACCGTCCGTTTTGGGTGCTCACTCTGATCCAAATAGTAGCGCGGAAACGACCACGGAGTTTCGAGATTGCCCAGATTGGGGAGTTTGACCCGGTCGCCTTCATTCTCTCCGAGAACATCAATCGCGGCACATGACCAAAGGTCAGAGGGCGATGGCAGAGAGATTCGGAGAGCCAGTCAAGTATAAGAATTATACCGGCACGGTTTCTAAGCAGTACGTGAGTTGGGAGCGCAGTGTTGGCTCACGCTGAGGAGAAAGCGAATCTCGTTAAGCATGGCGCAGAGACACTCGAATCCGCATACGAAACCGCACAGGACCGGAAGCCCTACTGCAACTCGACGCCACCGGCTTTGATCATGGTATCCAGTGTCTCCCCGAAAGCGTCCAGTGACTCGGTCATCACCTGCCACGGGTTCCCGTTCTCCTGCTCGACCAACAAGCGGAACTGCTGATCGCGCTGGATGGCCTGGGCAAACTTTACGGCTCGCTCATCTGCTTTGCGCAGAGCCCGGATAAAGTCGTTGATGTCTCTCTCCACACTCATGCGTTGATCTCGCCGATATTGCTACTGAAGTTCAGTCCGAAGCGCTCTGCGATTGCCTCCCACGCATCCGCCACCTCGATAAGGCGGTTACCCGCGAGCAGAGTAATCTGCGCAGCCTCGGCCTGGGTCTGTGCGGCGGTATTCGCCAGCTCGAAGTCGATCGACGACAGCACCGTGCTCTCTGCCTCGTCGAGCTGCCGAAGGCCCGCATTGATCCGTGCGTCCGCGATCTCGCCTGCGTTTTGCAGGAACTCGATGAACTCGCCGCCGAGCTGCTGCTGCTGACCCTCGTCGAGAAGCCCGAAGGCTGAGCGGGAGAGCGCGTCGATCTGCTGGACGATTGCTGCGATCTCGTCGGGAGAGATGGCGTTCTGGAGCTGGCCGGTCAGCGAGTCGATCTGCTCACGGCGCAGGCCGTACAGCTCTTCGTCGGTCAGCAGCGCTTCGCGAATGGAAGTGATGGTGCCGCCGAGCAACGAGTCGATGCCCACCGACGCTTCGCGGTACGCGACGGCCAGCTCAACGGCGAGGCCCTTCTGAACCAGGAGCGCGTCGTTCAGCTCCATCAGCGAGCCGACAGTCGTGTTGCTGCTCGACGCGAGGTCGATCACGGCGTCGGTGATCTCCTCGTACTGGTCCAGCATGGACTGCGTCTCGCGGCCCATCGCAGCGAGCGCTTCCTCGGTCTGCCGCACGACGTCCAAGCCGAGCAGCTCGTCGATGCTCAGAGCGACTTCGAGGGCGCTAACCAGCTCTTCTGCGGTGCCCTGTATGCCGCCCGTCAGCCTACGCACGCGGCGCGGGAGCTGGTCGTTCACTTCGTCGAGCCAGGCTTCTACGAAGTCCTCGGCGGAATCCTGGAGCGAACCGGTCACGCCGTTGAAGCCTTTGAGACCGAAGAAGCTGCCGGTGCCAGATTTGCCCGCATCGGCGCGGACGCCCGTCAGGGTTGTGCGCGAGAAGTCGACGGCAACACCCGCCGAGCCGAGGAGACCCGTCAGCGCCTCATCGAGACCCAGGAGCGTGTCAAGGAACTGCTGTGCGGCCTGTTGGCCTTCCGCGCCACCTCTCCGGTTGATGCCCTGAATCGCGAGACCGGAAGCCGCTGTGGTTGTGCCAAACGTGCGATCACTCTCGGTAAGCCCCGTGCCTTGGCGGATACCGACGTTGAAGCGTTTCTTGCCGTCGCCACCCGAGATGCTGTCTATCAGCCCGCCGATGCCCGAACCGACGAACGCGCCGACAGGACCGAAGAAGGAGCCACCGATGCCGCCGATCGTCGAGCCGATGTTCGACTCCGCATTTCCGCCGAACAGCGATCCGATACCACGGCCGGCGAATCCGCCCAGGAGGCCGCCGCCGATCGAGCCGAGGGCGCCCGCACCGATCGCCGCGTTGCCGCTAAGGCCGAAACGAGCGCCAAAGGCCGCATTGTTCGTCAGGAACCGAGCGCCGAGGCCGGCACCAGGTAGGCCGAGCCCCGCGATCCCGCGATACGCGCTCGTCGCCAGGCCGCCGAAACCAGACAGCACGCCAGTCGCCCCCGCACCCAGGGCGCCCAGGAAGCCCAGGTTTGCCCCGCCACCGCCGGTGCCAGTCGGGCCAGTCACACCGGAAGTCACAGCGCCGGAAAGCACGTTGGAGAAGATCCCGCCGAAGCCGCCACCGCCGATACCGACGAGCCCAGTAAGCGACCGAGTGATCGAGCTGGCCGCCTGGTTCCAAGCGCGAGACGCCGCGTCAGCACCGGCCGCCGTCGTGCGAGCCATGGAGTCGATGACGTTCTCGGTCGTGATGACTTCTGTCTGAAGCTCCTGCTGCCCTGAGATGGCCACCTGAGACGCTTCTCGGGAGCGGCGCTGATACTCGTCGATCACAAGATTCAGCGACTCCTGCGTCTCTCCGTAGCGGAGCGCCGCGTCCTTGGTTTCATCCCAGACGGTTGTGGTCTCCTGGGCCAATTGCCTAAACGCGACTTCTAGGCTGTCAGCGGCCCTCAGAATTGGGTCGGCGACGTCTTCGTTGAAAAACGCCACAGACTGGCCGATGCCGCGAAGGAGCAGCTCCCAGCCTTTCGCGATCGAAGCCGCGACAGCATTGAAACTCGTCTTCACGATGTTCCAGGCAACCCGTATCACGTCGATCGCTTTGGCGACCTTCCCAGCACCTGCAATCAGGAAATTGAATACTTGCTCGGCGACTTTCCCCATACCACCGGCTTCCTCGGCCACACCAAAAAGGCGATCGGCGATACCCTGGAGAATCGGCGCAAACCTGCCGGCGAGCTGCTGACCGAAGCCGGTGAACGCAGCACCGATGCGCGCCATGGAGTCGTTCGCAGCCTCGATCTGCCCGGCTACGTCCCGACTCAGGGTCAAACCGAGGACCTGGGCCTCACGTTGGTAAGCGGCAAGGCCCGAAGAGCCATCCCGCAAAGTGTTCACCAGGGCGACGCCTTCCGTATCGAAGAGCTTGAATGCCAGAGCAACCCGTTGTGACTGGTTCTCCACTGTGGCCATGCGATCAGCGACTCGGGCCAACGCTTGGTCGGGTGACAGTCTCACGAGCTCGGCCGCTTCCAGGCCAAGCGCTTTAAAAGCCGCTTGGGCTTCGCCGGTTCCTGCTGCGGCTTCGGCTGTGCGCCTCGTGAGGCGCTGGAGGGCGGTGTCGAAGCGGTTCGTTTCCACGCCAGAACGCTGCGCAGCGAGCCTCATACTCGCGAGAGCTTCCGTCGTGATGCCGAGCTTGTCCGAGACCTTCGCCAGCGAGTCTCCGGCCGCCAATCCATCCTTGACCAGTCTCGATAAAGCGACAGCCGCGGTCGTAGTAATCGCAGCCGTAGCCACAGCCGCTGCCTTGGCGACGCTGTTCAGGCTGGTACGGAGCGAACCCATTCCACCGGAGGCATCCTTTGACGCCTTCGTGAAGCGTTCCGTCCGGCGAGTCGTCTGATCCAACTCGTCACCGTACCGCTCATTGGCCCGGCCAGCTTGCCGGTACTCTTCGACGAGGCCTGAGCTGTCACCCGTGAAGCGGACATTCAGGCTGGTTGTTTGGTCAGTCATCTCGGCAGGTACTTGTCTCGGTCGAAGTCAACGATCGATCTACGGATCTTTGCGATTTCCTGTTTGATCTGCGTAACCTCTCCGTGGCGTAGGTGAGGGATTCGCTTTTTGATGTGTGCGGGTAAAGCTTCCAAAGCATCACTCACAATCGATCCAACCATCCCGGCGTACTCCTCCAGCAGAGAAATAGGCGCGTACTCACCACTCGATACCGCGTTCTCGAACTGAAGCTTCTTCAGCCTTTCGTTCTCGATCTCTTGGCGCACTTCGTTGAGAGCTGAGCCGCTGGTCTTTTCGGGCAGCACCAATCGAAGATGATCGATGTAAGCGCTGACGCAGGCCTTAACGTCGTACTGGCCGCGCTTTTCGGCTTCCGGTAGAACGCCGTTCCGAATCAAACCGCGTATCTCGTGTTCGTTCGATCGGAGTAGCTGGGCGATCTGTCGCTGCGTCATCTTCACTCTTCCAATGCAACCACCGTGGATTGCCACAGCTCCACATGCTGGTGTAGCGCATCGGCAGCCGTGGCCATCTCGGTTGCTGTCTTGGCGAAGTCGATCAAATCCACACCCAAAACCTCATCGCTTTCGATAACCGGATGGCTCTCCAGCCCATCAGCCAAGGTGTTTAGATCGCGTTCCAAGGCAGCGAATACCGCCCGGGCTGCTCGAATCTGTTCGATTACTTCACTCATCGTTTCGCGAATACGAGGGCCGAAAAGTTGCGCTGAAAAATTGAGAGAAACCGGGAGCCTTAACCCCCGCAAATGGGATCCTCTGGAAAGAACCTAAACTCATATCAAGTACAGCCTCTTAGATCCCTTTCGAAAGATTCTCCTCTGCCCACACTGGCCGCGAACCAATTCGATCGCGTCGCACCGCACGGAGAACGGCACCGGGAGCGATCCCGCCGCGGGCATCCATCTCAAAGGTTGGGCCGGAGAGATGGGAGCGTGCCCGCAGCGCCCGTGTCGTGGGCCTGAAAAGACCCGGCCAGGGTTCGGCGGCACCCACGACTTACCCGCCGCCTTCACTTCGTTGGCTGATCAGCCTGACCAAGCACTTGGATCTTGTTTCGCAGTAACCGCGCAGGTTCTACGGAGACGGTCAGTTCATCTCCCTCGTTGCAGATCTCCAACTCTCCAGACTCGGAGTCCGTTGGTCCTAACCGAAAACGGCGTAGTGCCCTGACTCGGACTGGTGGCTGACTCTTGTTCAAGGCCATTTGCATTCCTCTCTTGTGGGCTTAGGCCGTTACGACGTCGTCTGCGACGCTGAACGACTCGGGATGCCGCACAGCGACGTCGACATCCTGGTAGGCGGTGACCCGAGTCGTGCGAGTGGTGTCCCCAGAATATGGATTCACGAGAAGGTCCACGCCCCCCCAAAGTCCGATGAAGCAGTCGGCGAAGTTGCCGAACACCATCGCAGACAGCGCAGAGCCGAGGCCCTTCGTCAGATTCGCGGGGAGCTGGTTCGTCACCTCGACGCCGTAGCCGTTCATCTCCATGCCGGTTTCAGGCATCAGATACGTCGGGTAGCCAGACTCCTTGGGGGTGGTCTTCAGCTTGCCACGCGTCGCGGCATTGACGAGATAAAGCATGGAGCCAACATCCGCGTTGGCAGACGAGACGTCCGTCTCGAACTCGACGACACGCGCCCAGGTCGGATCGCCACCATTGGCGCCGTGATCGACGTCTCCAACGCCCGTCTGATTGCGGATTCCCGTGGGAGCACCACCAGTGCCATCAGCGTTGAGAACTGCCCAGTCCACGGAAGTCGCGATCCCCATCACCAGGTCCAGCCGCACGAAAGCCTCGATGTCGACGCTCGACTGGATCAGCAGCTGCCGGCTGTACTCCTGGAAGACACCGATTTCCTTCGGCGTCAGCGTTATCTGGTCGAAGGCAGCATCGTCTTCAGAAGCGGAACCCTGCTCAGTCGGCAGCCAGGATCCAACGGTGGCAGCCGTCTGGCGGGGTATGACGACGTTTCCTTGCAGGTCATTCAGCACCGTGCAGATCCGCATCATCACGGCTCGATTGCGCAGGATGTCGATGAACGACTGTCCGAGCAGATCGGTTGCGACGAGGTTCCCGCCGGCTGATGCCGTGCCGACGACCAGGTCGCGCTGAGCGAACATCCGGATGACGGACTCTGCGACGTTTTCGTCGTCAGTGATCGGCTGTCGGAGAATGTCGAACGGAATGACAATGTCGCTCCGGATGTCTCGAATCTCACGCAGGGAGAGTTCGTTCGCGGTGGTGCGACAGACGTCCAGCTCGAAAGCAGCGGCCTGCTGCGCTTTGCCGTTGCTATGGTCTGCCAGTGCGGTGATCAGGCGCACGAAGCTGAACTGTTTTGCTTCGCGATCTGTCAGACCGATCCCGCCATTGTCAGTTTTGCGCGCTTGGTTGGTTGTGGTCACGTGGTACTCCAGTTGCCAGTTTCTTTGGCCGGAGTACGAAAAAGCCCCGGCATACGTTCACCCAGTGCTTTTCGCACTGAATCAAACGCCTTGGCCGGGGCTCCCATTGTCCTGTGGTTGCCCTCTCGTCCCATAACCTTCGGGACACGGGTAGACAGTGTTCGAGGGTCTCTGTTCGATGGCAATACAGCGTCGTAGCGCTGTGACGCTGACCGGGATCTCCAGTATCCGCTGGCGACCCGCGTTCCTACCTTCGGAACTCGGCCTGCTTGTGCCATCAGAGTCGTTGACGACTCGAACGCGAGTATTCTAATCACGGTTGTTTCTGACGTGCAAAAACTATTTCGTGTTTGAGCGCAGTTCACCTTGCTAAGAGTCATCCCTTGGTGCCCCGGGGAGCACGAAGTTCTTCGATTGGTCCTGTTTGCGGGACGTTAAGCAGGTCGTTAAGCACAGCAGTGCGTTGTGGTTCCTTCTTCAAGTGATCCAAGGCGCACCGCAGCTCGGCCGCCCAATAAGCCGCCTTTTTGTAACCGGTCCACATATCGGCATCGGGATCGAGAATTACGTCCAGCCTCCGAACCGTCTCCATCAGTTCAGGGCGCTCTCGGACATGACCGTTGACGACAAGAAATGATCTTTCCTCGATGAAGCTCGCATAGGCATCCCGGATCGTGGCGATCAATGTTTCGTGATCTGTTCCCAGAATGATCAGAGCGCGAAGCGCTTTCTTGAAATCCTGATTCGCCGCTCGGTCATCGATGTGCTGTTTCGTCCTCATCCTCTCGCCTCCATCTCCGCCGCCTTCTGGCGAAGCTTGTCTGCTGCGATGCGCATTGCGCGTACTTGCTCACTCCGAGATTCCGTTCGCTCTGCGAGTGAGTTCAGAAAGTTGTTCAAGTGGTACTTCAGTTGACGTTCCGTCATCGAGTTCTCCGTTTCGTTTTTCACCGTCCTAACTGCCCTTGGGGAGTCTCCCTCCCGGTTGGGAGACCTCCCCCGTAGGGGGTAGGTAACCGGGAGACGGGAAACCCGCATTTTTACTGGGTTTTTTCCACCCTCCCGGGAAATTCAACCGGGAGACTCCGGGAGACACCTGTATCCCGCGTATTCATTGGATTTGCGCCTCCCGCCCGTTTTGAGTCTCCCGGTCCGGGAGACCGGGAACCGGGAGACTTTTGGGAGACTTTGGCCGGGCGAGTTTGTCGTTCTCTTTGACTACTTCGCCGCTTTCCAGGAGAGCCAAAATCGCATGGTCGACAGAGTGCTTTCCTGCTTTGAGCGTCCCTTCCTTACCGGCGAATCTGGCGATGAAGGCGTGCTTTGAATAGACCTTTCCGAGCCGAGATTCCAACTCGATCAGAGACTTGATGCGCTCGATCAGCTGAGTTTCTTTCAGCGCCTTGCTGTCTGTTTTTCCTTTCAGGCCTCTGGCGAAAACACCTCCCATACCGCGAACAAGAACAACGGTTTCCGGTTTCTCCATGAGGTTCGCCTTTGCGGTGACGAGTTCCACCCAGCGATCGCGAACGGCCTTGTCGACAGACCATTCCTTCGCCCGGTCCTCGGACATGCCCACCATCAGCAACGCGTGTCTGGCGCCGTCCACGAGCGATGAGGCGCCACGGAACGCCTTGCCAAAGTCCACGTCGCCCTTTGTCCCGCGGGCTTCCTTGTTCGTGTGCACGACGAGCAGGACCGTGGTATCGAGTGCCTGTCGCATGCGGTTCATTGCCTGAATCAGCACGTCGCCGTCCTCATTGGCTGATTCGATACCATCGTGAAATCGCAGGCCTGGATCGAAAGAGATGAAGGCGATGTGGCCGGTGTGGCGATAGGAGTCGACCAGGTGCTCGACGTCGGGGGAGATCAGAAGCTGTCGAGTGTGCGGGTTTCTGATCGTTACCTTCGCATACGCGCCTGCGAGGGGAACGAGATGCAGCAAGTCGGCAACCACCTCCCGCTCGCGGTCAGTCAGCTTCATACCCTCGGCAATTCGCTTCAGCATGCGGCGAGCTGAGCGGTGATTGTCTTCTCCGAGAAACATGATGACCTGGCCCGGCTTCGCGGGCGCGTAGCGCCCGAAGAGTTGGCGTCCCGTAACGATGCTGATCGCCATCATCAGCGTCAGGCCTGTCTTGCCAAGTCCACCGGCACCGCCGAGCAAGAGCACCGTCTCGGATGGCAGGAGGCCAGCGAAGAGCTCTGGCTGCGGGCCGGGATCCTCGAACACGTCTTCCGGGGGTACGCGGCGACGGGACCAATGAATCGAGTCATCCATCGGCTACCCTCCGGAAGACGTCTTCCTTCACCGGCAGTAGCAGCCTGGTGGCCTCTTCAACGGTGCCATCCAGATCGACGGACAACTGCCAGGCGATCTGCTCGAACTCGTCGCTCAGAGCGAATGCGGAGAGCATGCCGATCATCGTCTGCTCCAGCATGGCCCTCGCGGCGTCGATGGTATGACCGCGCCAGACGCATTTTTCAAACGACATAGATTGAATTGTTTCGTCAGGCGTTCCGGTTAAAATCTTGGTCCCCACCGAGATCTCGACCGGCCCGCCTTGCGCGGGCTTTCTCATTTCAGGCGAACCACCCTCCTCGGCATCTGGTCATCCGATTCGGTCAGCTGAGACTGAGCGATTGACTCTGCCCGGGCATCGATGGCATCGAGGTTGTACATGATGGTTCCGTCGATCAACGCCCACTCGATGCCTTTCCGCCACTGCTTGCGCTGACGGCGCCCTTTGCATTGCCCCGGTGTAAAACCGCGCTTCAAGGTAAGCGCCGACTCCGTAACCCAGGGCGTCACGCCACACCCCTCTCAATGTATTCCTGAATCAGCTTCGCCGTATCGCCGTAGTCACGCAGCCCGACCCGGCTGATCAAATGATCGAAATCACCTGATTGCTTCCTTCGGTAGAAGGTCGTTTTGCTCTCGCCGGTAATCGCCGAGTGGAATGCCTGCCACTCTGACAACTGGGTCAGCGGCCTATCAGGTAGACACGGAACGTCTTTAGGCATGGGTCTGTCTCGATTGGTGAATTTGAGTTCTTCCGAAACAGACGGTACATTCGACGCTGTCCCCTATAAAGAGGACAAAATAAGGGACATGCAAATTATCTCGTTCATAGAGCCGCTGCCCGTAGAGTGGCGACAGCTGCGAACCAGCAAGGAACTGGCCATGACTTGGGAATCAAGCAAGTTTCCGCGCCCACTCGAAGAACCCGTGTATGCATTGGAAAGCAATCCCGATCTCTGGAACGACTTCGCAGATTTGGAAGAGACGGACCCCGAAGCGATTCTTCATTTTGCGAACACCTACGGCTGGCTGAGTGCAGAAGACACGGAACTGCGTGCCGTGCGTGGATACCGAAAAGCCCGGCAGCTGATAACACTGGAGAGATGGCAGCGCTCGGTTAGAGCGTTTCGGGATACCGTCGAGAACCACCGAAAAGGGGAGACTGCTCGAACGAACAAAGCAATGTCTGACGCATTGCCGAAATTCTGCCGCGTCGTCTGGAGTGGTGGCGCGCCTGCCGTTCGGTTGGACGGCGTCCATGGCGTGGCTTGGTTCCAACTCGCAGAGATTTGCCGACAGGGAAGAGAGATCGACGTCTGTGCGGCACCAGGATGCTGGAACCATTTCAGTGTGAACCTGCAAGGATCCAACAGGCGACGCTACTGCGATGACACCTGTAAGAAACGTGCCCAACGGGCACGAAGGAAGCCAAATTGAACACCGGCAAACTACCTACTGGCATTCGCCTTCGCGGTGACGCAGTCGAGATCAGCTACCAAGCAAACGGCCAACGACGCTTTGAGACTCTGGACAGCATCAAACCAACGGCGACCGGCATCTCGAAAGCAGTGAAGATCAGGAAGCAGCGGATCGAAGCGCTGAAGTTCGGCACTGATGACGATGCGGATCTGGCCGAAGACCTAAAGTCAGGTACCTTCGCCAGCGTGGCCCAAGCGTTTCTTGATGACCTCCAGCTGAAGGCATCTACACGCCAAAGTTACAAACAGCTCCTCCAGGACTACTGGATGCCAAGGCTCCAGCATCGAAACATTTGGGCCATCGAGCTACCACTTCTCCGCAAGATTCACCGGGAAACCGAATGGTCGTCGCGCAAGGTGGAGAAGAACGCTGTGTCTGCCTTACGCCAAGTTTTCGTATTCGCAGCTGAGGACGGATATCGGGATGACAACCCCGCCCAGAAGCTGATCATCAAACGCGAGCGTGGCGTGAGCCGCACGAGGAAGTTGCCAGACAGCTACACCGTCGAAGAACGTGACACGCTGCTCGACTGGCTAAAGTCGAATACGGCCGGGTGCATTCACGCGTACTTCCTCACAGCTTTTCACACAGGCATGCGATCTGGTGAGCTGATTGCGCTCGACTGGCCCTGCGTCGACCTGGAACGAGGGTATCTGAGAGTGAACAAAGCGCGTGTACGGCGGGAGATCACCACCACGAAAACGGACGAGGATCGGGACGTGATCATTCCCGATCATGTATCGAAGGTACTCGCCGCCCTGCCCTCTCGCTTTGCTGCGAAGGAAGTCTTCACGAACCAATATGGGCGTCACTACGAGCAGGCCTATCACCTGAACAAGCGCTTCAGAGAAGCTCACAAGGCAACCGGAGTCAGGCATCGCGACGGGCCTTATCCATGGCGCCATACATACGCGAGTCTTGGGCTTACTGGCGGCGCAAATCCCGCGTGGCTTGCCAAACAACTCGGGCACTCGAAGCAGATGTTTTTCGAGGTCTACGCGGAGGTCATCAACGATCAGAACATCGATCAGCAGGAGCTGGCGAAGCTGCTGTGACAAAGCGATCGACGTGGCAAAAGTGTGGCAAATCGTGCCGACGCAGCGAGATAGAGGTTCAAGTTGTTGAATTTAAACGGGCAAAATGGCGGAGCGGACGGGACTCGAACCCGCGACCCCCGGCGTGACAGGCCGGTATTCTAACCAGCTGAACTACCGCTCCGTGTACTCTCGTGTGAGAGGAATGGTGGGTGTTGCAGGGGTCGAACCTGCGACCTACGGCTTGTAAGGCCGTCGCTCTCCCAACTGAGCTAAACACCCTGGGGCAAGTCAAGGGGGCGTATCTTACTCACCAACTCTGGCCTGTCAATGAGCCACCCGCGGCTACACTGGGCGCCATGGGTGAGCAGATATTCGAAGCCTCGGTAATCGCCGGCACGCTGGTGGCGATCTGCGTGATCGTCCACTACGAAACCCTGCATCTCCTCTCGAAACGGGCCCTGAAACCGGGGCGCCACCGCTGGCTCATCCTTGGCAGCGTGTTCGGCACCCTCCTTGCCCACATCTTCGAGATCTGGGTCTTCGGCGGCGGCTACTGGGTAGCGGTCGAACTCCTGGAGCACGGCTTCCTGGTGCCGGAACCTCGCGACGCCTTCGATTACATCTATTTCTCCGCCATGGTCTACACGACCGTCGGCTTCGGTGACGTGGTGCCGGAAGGCCCGATCCGCATGATCGCGAGTGCCGAAGCGCTGCTCGGCCTCGCCCTGATCACCTGGTCCGCCTCTTTCTCTTATCTGCAGATGCAGCGCGTCTGGCGGGACTGACCTTGCACCCCGTGGGGCCTTGTTCCACGCTAGCCGCCGGTATGGACCAGCCCACAGCAAAGCAGCGATGGCAGACATCTTCTTAAGCTATGCCTCGGAAGACCGCGAGCGCGTGTTTCCACTCGTGCAGGCGCTCACGGCCCAGGGCTGGTCCGTCTGGTGGGATCGGAACATGATCCCCGGCGACAGCTTCGAACAGACCATTGACTTCGAGATCAGCCGCGCGGCCTGCGTGGTCGTCTGCTGGTCAGCGTCCGCCGTCGCCTCGCGCTGGGTCAGGAACGAAGCCCTCGAAGGACTCGAACGGGAGATTCTCGTGCCGGTGATGCTGGACGAAGTCCGAGTGCCCGTGGCCTTCCGGCAGAGCCAGACCCTGACGCTGGAAATCCCACTGGATACCGGTCGCGAGAACTTCCAGGCGCTCTGCTCGGCCATCGAGCGTTGCGTGGCACCCGGCGTCGCCCGTCCTCCGGTAACGCCCATGCCGGAGACCAAACCTTCGATCCTCGTGCTGCCCTTCCGCTGCCCAACGCTCACCGATGAAGACAGCTTCATCCTCACGGGCATTCTCGAGGGCATCACGGCGCGCCTCGCGCGGGTGCCGGGGTTTCTGCTGCTCTCTTCGGGCACCGGCATCACTTACCTCGGACAGACCGTCGATCCCGTCGCGACGGGGCGAAGCCTGAGCGTGCGTTACGTGATTGACGGCAGCTACCGCCGCTCGGGTTCAAGAGTCCGTGTGAATGCCCAGCTCACCGATGCAAGTTCCCGCCAGGTGCTCTGGTCCGATGAGATCCGCATGACGCTTGCGGACCTTGATGAAGCGGAAGACAGCCTCGTCGATGCTGTAGTTGCCCGGCTGCAGCCGGAGCTCGCGCGGGCGGAACTCGTCCGCCATGGTACTCGGCGCGCGACCGAGCTGGACGCCTGGGCCCTCTATCAGAAAGCCAACGGCCGCTTCCAGCTCAACGGCTGGCATCCGGAAGTCATCGAAGAGGCGACGGCATTGCTGGACGAAGCCACGGCGAAAGATCCGGACTTTGCCCTCGCCTACGCAAGCAAATCGGTGTTGCTGGGGGTCGGCAATCGGCTCGCCTTCTGGCACGACGAGCAGGATGCTCGCCGGGAGGAGGCGCAACGTGCGGCAGATCGAGCGCTGAGTCTCGATGACGCTGACTCACGCGTCCTCGGCTACGTTGGCTGCGCCTTGGCCGACTTCGGCGCCAGCGAACGGGCCATGCCGATCCTGGACAAGGCACTGGAGATGGATCCGAGCAATGCCCAGGCACTGATCGCCAGAGCGCTGGCCCACGCCGATCGCGGAGAGATCGAAGCGGCCGTGGAGGATGGCGAGCGTTCCATCGCTCTGAGTCCGAGAGATTCGCGCCTTGCCGGCTGGCTCGTCAGTCACATCCGTGTGTTGCTGCTCGCGGGTGAAACGGACCGCGCCCTTGCCCACGCGGAATTTGCCTGCCGGCGGGATCCGCGTATGTATCTCTGCTGGCTCATGCTGGGAGTCTGTCGCGTTCTGAGCGGGAATCCGAAGGAAGCCACCAGCGCCATTGAAGAGGCGCACCGACTGGTTCCCACCATGACTCGAACGCATCTACAGCGATTTCTGGGCCGCCAGGTACTGACCCTGCTGGATGACAATGGCTGTCTGCCCGCGGCCTGGCAGGGGGACGGGACCTGAGTGCCTTAAGGCACTTCAGCCCCCAAGCCCACCTCAAGCCATCGGCGGTGCCTGAAAGCCCCCGCAGAGTTCGGCGATCAGCCCAGCCAGTCGGATCGTCGTCAGATCACCCCCGTAAGGTCCCACCACCTGGAAGCTCGACGGCAGGCCGTCCGCATCCTGACCGATGGGCGGGACGCTTGCCGGGAGATAGGCCATGCCCGTGAGAATCGTCCAGCGCACCAGGTCTGCGTAGGCTCGCTCGTTGCCATCACAGAGCAGCGTGCGGGTACCGAAATGACCCTCATGATCGTGCGGAAACGGCGGCACGAAGCTGATGGGCATCAGGATCGCGTCGTAATCCTTGAAGAACTCGGCCCAGAGCGCGCGGATCGTCTCCCTTTCCGCGTGCATATCGAGCCACTGGCGATGGCTTGCACCGGCGAGCGCGTTGTCCATCTCCGCACCTTCGAGATTTTCCGCCGGCATGGACTGCGCCATGGCGGCGGTCACCAGCCAGCCACCAACCCCGAAGGCATGGTTGGGATCGATGGAGGGGCGCGCCTCCCGGTCCACGGACACCCCCGCGGCTTCGAGCTTGTCCACCGCGGCCGTCATCAATCCCAGCACCTTCCGATCCACCGGGCAGAAGTCATCGTCGAGCCATGCCGCCACGCGCAGCTGCTGCAGATCCTCCGGCGCCGGGGCCAGGGAAGCCACCAGCGGACCCTCCCGTTTCTGAATGATGTCGAGGAGCAGTTCGAGATCTTCCGCGGCACGGGCAAGGGGACCGAGCACGTTGACGTCCGCCTCCGTTGTGCCTCCTGCTTCGTGGTCGAGGTATCCCGTCGAGGGCACCACACCCCAGCTTGGCTTGTGGCCGAAGATGCCGCAGAAAGCAGACGGGTAGCGGATCGAACCGCCGATGTCCGTGCCGATCTCGAAGCTCGTCAGCCCCGCCGCCACGGCGGAAGCAGCCCCACCCGAACTGCCCCCGGGCACCCGCTCGGCGTTCCAGGGATTCACGGTGGTGCCGAAGATCTCGTTGTAGGACTGAATGTCACCGGACCAGCGTGGCAGGTTGGTTTTGCCGAAAACGATGGCCCCCGCCGCCTTGAGCGCTGCGACGACCGGTGCATCCTGCCCTGGCACGTTGTCCGTGAGCTCCGTGGCTCCGCCCGTAGAGCGGATGCCGGCCGTCTCCAGGGCATCCTTGATGGTGATCGGCAGCCCGTGCAGGGGACCGGCAAACTCACCGTCTGCAGCCATGCGATCGGCGCCGTTCGCCGCCTCGCGGGCGCTGTCGAGTTCCAGCGTCACCACCGCATTCAACTCACCGTTGATCCGCTCGATGCGGTCCACATACAGCTCGAGCAATTCCCGACTCGTGAACTCACCGGCGCGAATCGCCGCCGCCTGCCGGACGGCCGGCCAGAGGGCTACCTCATCACTGATTGCCATCTCTCTCCCCTTCTATGCCTTCTACGCAGCGCCTGCTTCAATCGTGCTGCGGGCGCGTCTTCCAGAATACCCGGCTCGGCCGGAGACTTTCGAGCACCACACCTTCACCGGCTGGCAGACGCAGCCAGCTGAGCGGAGCGAGCGCTTCGCCCCCTTGAACGAGCTCACCCTCAAGCACGAGCACCTCCTGGGGCTGTTCGAGCGCGGCAAACTCCAGCGATTCTCCCGCAGCCATGACAATCTCGGCCACGCGTTCTTCACCATGCTGATGCAGCATGCGCTGCTCCTGACCCTGCGCCGGCAGGTCGAGATCGAGCAGCTGCGTCATCTGCGTGAGGTCGTCGCTCTGAAACTGGCGCAGCTTCACCCAGATCAGACAGCCGGGATCGCTGAATGGTACGTGGGCGGATCCCGGCGGATTGCGGACGTATGAAAAGGGCCGAAAGCGGCCGTGCTCGTCACCGAACTCCCCTTCGAGCACGATGAACTCCTCGCCTTTCTCATGACCGTGGCCCGGAAAACGGGAGGCCGGATCGTAGCGCACGAAGCTGGTCGCCACGGCCACCTCGTCACCCACCCGGTCGAGCATGACCCGACGCACGCCGGGCTGTGGCGAGTCCACCCATTCCCATTCGCCCGGCAGCAGCCGGGCCCCGATGCTGAGATCTGCACGAATGTCCATGGATACCTCGCTATACTGGCCGATCCGATCGTGACACTTTGATGAAAGAACTGGAGACCAAGTATCTGCTCGCCCGGGGGAAGAAGCCGGGAAAGGCGCTGCGCCGCCTGCAGCAGGATCTGGTCTGGGCTGGCTTTCAGATTCAGCCTCAGAGTACGCGCATCATCCACGATGTCTACTTCGACACCGCCGACGAGCGTTTGCGCAACGCCGGCTGGTCGCTGCGCTGCCGGCACAAGAGCATGGCGCTCGAGCTCACCTGTAAGCAGCTCGCCCAGTCGAGCGACGAAGGACTCTTCGAGCGGCGCGAAATCGAACAGACCACCCTCCACGACGCACCGGACCTCGCAACGCTGGAGGACGGCCCCGTCCTCGAGCTGCTGCGCCGCTATCTGCCCGCCTCCGCGGAGCTGCAGCCGATCTTCAGTCAGAACAATGAACGGGCCTCCTACCGGCTCACCCATCAGGACTACCCGCGCGGCGCCATCGAACTCGTCATGGACCGAGTACAGGTGGGCGAACCGGAGCGCCTGCGCTACGTGGAGTTCGAGGGTGAGCTGAAGCAGGGCAGCACCGACCTCCTCGACCGCTGCGCTGCCGTGCTGGAGGCCCAACCCGCGCTGCTCCGCTCCCGCGCGAGTAAGTTCCACCGCGGGCACTTTGCCTGCAGCACAAGCCCGCTTTACAGGGGCGGCGCGCGTCACCTGATGACCCCGGAGGACGACTGGCTGCGTCTCGCGGCAAACTACTTCACGGAGCAGCTGGCTTGTCTGAGCGTCTATGAGCCCGTTGCCTACGAGGGCCTGCACAACGAAGGCGTTCATCAGATGCGCGTGGCCACACGCCGGGTGCGGGCCGCCCTGCGCACTTTTCGCAGCGTGCTGCCGAAGCAGGCCGCTGCCTCTCTGGCGCAGGAAGCCCGATGGCTCGGCAGCGTGCTCGGCGCGGTGCGCGATATGGACGTGCACCTGGAGCAGCTGGACGCCTATCGGACTCAGCTTCCGCGCAGTCAGCACGACACGCTGTCCAGCTACGAACGCCACCTGCTCGCTCAGCGCCGCAAGGCGCGGCGCTGCCTGAGAAACTCGCTGGAAAGCCGGCGCTATCGTCGATTTCTCGCGAGCTACCGCGACCTGCAGCAGGCGCTGGAAGCGGGCCGCGATGAAAGCACCGTGAGCATCCGGGCCTTCGCCCATCATTACGTCCCACATCGGCTGGTGCAGATCCGCCGAGCCGGTCGCCGTATCCACGATCGCTCCAAACCCGAGGCCTACCACCGACTCCGGATCCATATCAAAAAGCTCCGCTATGGCCTGGAGATTCTCGACGGGCCCTATGGCGAGGAACTGGGCAAAGCAACGAAGGCACTCAGGCGGCTGCAGAACCGCCTCGGAGACCATCAGGATGCCAGCGTGGCAGAAGCGGAACTCAGCGCCTATCGGGAAAACAAGGCGCGCGGGCGGCGCGAACGACAGGCCTTCGAGAGCCTCATACGGCTCGAGCGACGCAGGGCGGCCAACCTGCGCGGGCGCTTCCGTAAGGACTGGCTGCGTTTCGAACGCGAGTCTCTGAAACTCGGGAAGCTGTTTTAGATCATGGGGCCCGGCTTGAAGGGGTGGCCGAGAAAGTAGCGGCCAACAACGCCGTAGTGCGACGGCCTGCCCTGGACGTGCTGGCTGATGACGTGCATATCCTGAAAGCGTCTTTGCAGGGGATGCTCGGCATAGATGGCAGAGGATCCCGCAACCTTGTAGGCAAGGTCGAGCACGGCCGTTGCTTCGTTGATCGCGTGGGTCCCCGCCATACGAAGCTCGATACGCTGGCGATCCTCGATTACGTCCTGACTCGCCAGCGACGTCCAGACGCTGGCCACGGTTTCGCGCAGAAAGGCCCGCGCCGAACGCCAGCGCATTTCACTTTCGCCAATGAACGCCTGCATGTCCGGATCATCGCGGACCGTGCTGCTGCTATAGCCGGGCACTTTCCCCTGAGCAAGATCGATGGCTGCATCGAGTCCCGCCCGGGCATTGCCGAGCGCCACCGCGCCGAAACTGACGGCAAACACGAGGGCCACGGGTATTCGATAGAGAGGCCCCGAATCCAGGGGTGCCTCCCGGAAGTCACAGAAGTAGCGGCTATCCACCCGCAGCCCATCGACGCTGAACTCGAGGCTGCTCGTGCCTTTGAGGCCCGCAACCTGCCAGTTGTCGTGAAAGGTCGCCTGCGCTTTCGGGAAGTAGACACCCATCCAGAGGCCGTCCGAGCTCCGGCGCAGCGCGCCGTGCATCCAGGTGGCGTGGGCGGAGCCACTGGAGAAGCCCCAACGTCCGGTCACCCGATAGTCATCGCCTTCCGGCGTCGCCTCACCGCCCCGTGGCGGCCCGTTAGCCACCGCAGCATCAGGATCCGACCAGATCTCACGCGCCGACGGTTCCGGGAGCCAGAGACTCGTGGTGGCGATCACCGATCCCTGGGAGATACACCAGGCCGTACTCGCATCGGCGCGCGCGTACGTCTCGAGGGCATCAACGAAGTCGGGCAGCGCGACGCCGAGCCCCCCGAGGAACTGCGGGATCAGCTGCCGGAAAACACCCGCGTTCTTGAGGCCTGCAACGAGCGTAGCCGGTAACGCCCGCGCCGCTTCGATCTCGTCGGCTGCAGCGGCAATCGCTGGCGCAAAGTGCTCGGCTAATGCCGCTGCTTCGCGCTCCACAACACCGCCACCGTTCGCTTCATTGCCCATTGCGGGACCATTACACTCTTTACATGTACTGGCAAACCCTCGCCTGGCCGTTCCGCACCACGGCACTGTTCGCCCTCTTCTCCTATGTGCTGGTCGCCTTTGCCGGCACAGCCTGGGCGAGCATGAACTTCTGGGTTGGCGTGATGGTTCTCACTCTGGGCGCGCCTGCCTGGTATGGCGTGTTCGGCGCCTTGTCACTGTACGCACGCAAGCTCTTCAACCAGGCCGCGCTGGGACTGTTCGACGAAGCCATCGACAGCGAAACGGAAATCAACCCCTTTCAGGACAGTCGTGGTTTCGGCTTCTGCTTGGTCCATCTGGCGGTGCTCGTTCTGTTTTTCTACAGCGGCCCGGAACCAGGCTGGCTGCTCGCTCTGCCGGCGCTGCTCCTGCCCCTGTTCTGGCTCGGCCTCATGCTGAACGATGCGCTCTTCAGCGCTTTTCGCCCGGAGCAGCTGGTCCGCATCGTGGGTGGTCTCAACGTCTTTTATCCGCTGCTCATGCTGCTCGTCAGCGGCAGCCTTTTTTACCTGCACCATACGCTGCTCTACAACGCATCGCTCCTGCATATCGTTCTGAGCGGTGTCGCTTTTCTTTTTGCCAACGTGTTGAGCGGCGCCCTCGTGTTCGCCAGGCGCCGATCCCTGGGTCTGGGCACCCTGCGCAGCCCGGAACAGGCGCTGGCCGAAGCGCTGGAAGCAGAACAGCGCAAGCTCGACCAGCTGCTGCACGACATCCACACGCACGCCGGCGCCGGCAGCTTCGCCACCGCGGTGCAGAAACTCGAGGCCTTTGTCGCCGACGATCCCGATTCGCTGGACCCCTTCATCCACGAGCGGCTGAAGACGTTTCAGGACGAGCGACTGCTCCTCGAACACGGCGTGCGCTACCTGCAACGCCTTGCCGAGCGCGGGGAAACACGGAAGGCCTGGACCCTCATGAAGACCTGCCTTGAACGGGACGAACGCTTCCGGCCCCTGAGCGATGAAACGCTGCTGGCTCTGACCCGGGCCGCCGGCCGCGAGGACGTCGGCATCGTCAATGCCGTGCTCGCCGACTTCGCGAAAGCCTATCCAGACAGCGAGCTGATACCCGAGGCCCTGTTCCGGCGCGCCCGGGTGAACATCGAACTGTTGAAGGACGGAGCAACGGGGCTCGAACTCCTGGCGGAAATTGCCAGGGATCATCCCGATTTTGCCAGCACCGCCCCCTATCAGGACTACCGCAGGCGCCTGCGCTGACCCTCGGAGACCGTAGCTGCAGCCGACCGTCACGGGTGCGCAAGCCGCCTGTGCTATTCTCGCGCGCTTTCGGTGACCGGCGAGATTTCTTCCATGAGCGAGGCTCCTTTCTGGTTCGAACGCGCCTTGGCAACGCCTTCGGAACCCGGCGACGTGATGGTCGACGGCGTCAACATCCACTTCGAAACCTGGGGTGAAGTCGGCCACCCCGGCATCGCACTCATCCATGGCAGCAACGCCCACCTCGAGTGGTGGCGCTTCGTCGCACCATTCCTCGCGGATCAGTTTCGAGTTGTCGCCCTCGATTCCTCCGGCAACGGTGACAGCGGCTGGCGCGAAAAATACACGGGCAGGATCCTCGCCGATGAGGTCGCCGCGGTCGTCGAAGCAGCCGAGCTCGGAGAACGCCCTGCCGTCGTCGGCCACAGCTTCGGCGGGTTCACGGTGCTGGAGGCCGGCCACTACCATGGGCACGGCTTTGGCGGCATCGTTTTCATGGACTTCACCACCGCGCCACCGGAACAGTACGTGGAATGGGGCTTGAGAGCCGAGCGGGATGGCGTGACCCCGGGTCGAAAAACCCGAGTCTACGAAGACAAGGCAACGGCTCTCGGTCGCTTCCGCTACGTTCCGGAGCAGCCGGTGAAGCATCCGGCAGTGCTCGCCTACATCGCCGAGAAGAGCCTGCGCCAGGTTGAAGGCGGCTGGACCTGGAAGTTCGATCCGGGCCTCTTCGACTACCTCGAGATGGGCGTCGATCAGCGCGACAAGTTCGCCGCCCTGCCCTGTCGCACGGCCGTCATCCTCGGTGAAGAGAGCGACGACGAAGGCGCCTTCTATGCCGACCACATGGCCGAGATTACCGGTGGCAAGATGCCGATCTTCAAGATTCCCGGCACCTACCATCACCTGACTTTCGATGAACCGCTGGCGGTGGCCATGGCCCTGAAAGGACTCTGCCTCGACTGGATCCGTCAGGACAACGAGGCCCTCATCGAACGCCAACTGGCCGGAGTACTGAACCGATGACCGATCTCACCGACGAACTGCGCGCAGCCCTGATGACGCTCGACACCCCGACCGTGTGTAACGCGCTCGAGATCGTGGCGCCGAAGCGACGGGGCTATGGCTACACGGTGCAGCCGCTGGTCTGCACGCGACCGTGGTTGCCTCCCATGGTGGGTGTTGCCCGAACCGCCGCGATCCGCGCGCAGCATCCGAGCGACCTCCAGGGAGAGGAAGCCCGGGCCATGCAGGACGGGTATTACGCCTACGTGGACGAAGGCGGCCCGAAACCAGCCATCATGGTCATCCAGGACCTTGATGGCGATCAGCGTGGCTACGGATCCTGGTGGGGCGAAGTGAACAGCAACATCCACAAAGGCTTCGGCTGCCTGGGGCTCGTTACGGACGGCAGCGTCCGGGACCTGCCGGACATCGCCGAAGACTTTCAGATGCTGGCCGATCGCGTGGGTCCCTCCCACGCTTTCGTGCATCCCGTGGCCTACGGGCAGCCGGTGACCGTTGCGGGCATGCGGGTGGTCAGCGGTGATCTGATTCATGCGGACCAGCACGGCGCCGTGGTGATTCCCTGGGACGTCGCTGCCGATGTACCGGCGGCCGCAGAAGAGATTGCCAGGCGGGAGGCGGTGATCATCGGTGCCGCCCGGGAGCCCGGCTTCGACATGGCAAGGCTCCGGAAGGCCTGGGGCGACGCCGCAGAGATTCACTGAAGCGCGCGACCGGCGCGCCTATCCAATCAGCCGGGGGAAGCCCCGGCGGCGTCCCGTTCGTCGAGCTCCGCGACGATCTTCGCGTGCATCGACTCGTCAAGCCGGTAAAACCAGGCGGCGATGATCATGAGCACCATGATGCCTGCCGGCGCCAGCGTCATGAGGTTGTGGATGGCCTGCAACGAGGCGGGTGTCTGCTCCACGTTCGCCACATAGCCCGCCACGGCCAGCACTGCCGCCACACCGGCGCCGCCTGCGGCTTTTGCCAGCTTCTGGAAGAAACTCGAGAAGGAAAAGATGGCGCCGTCTGCGCGCAGGCCGAGCTTCCACTGCGCATATTCGACCGTGTCGGGGATCATCGCCCAGCCAAGCACCGCAATGGGCGTGCCGCCGAGCGCCGTGACGCAGGCAAACACGAAGATGAGCGGAATCGATTCGTAGGGCGTGAGAAACAGTCCAAGACTGCCGGCAATGGTCAGCACCGCGCCGATCATGATGCCGCCCGCTTTACCAAAGCGTGCCGCCAGCTTCGGCACCACGAGCAGTCCCAGCAGCATGACCGGCATGGTGATCCCGAAGAACCAGGGAATGAGATCCGGCCGTTCGAGGTTGTACTTGAGAAAGTAGACGGTCACGGTCTGGCGAACGGTGAATGACAGCATGCCGCCGGTGAAGAGCACCATCACCACCAGGAGCGGCGGGTTCCGGAACACGGCGGCAAGGCTGTCGGCGATGGCCAGCCGCTGGGTCGGCGGCGGCTGCACCTTCTCCTCGGTGGCCGAGAAGGTAAACCAGAGCAGCGCCGTCGCAACGACAGAAAAGCCGATCATCACGTTCTGGAAACCGCTCTGCGGATCGTCGAAGAGCTCCACGAGCGGCAGCATACCCACGGAGATCGCGTAACCGCCGCTGAAAGCGAACGCCATGCGCACCGTAGAGAGCACGGTGCGCTCCTGATGGTTACTCGTCAGTGAGGAGGTCAGCGCGGAATACGGAATACCGACCACCGTGTAGAGAATGCCGAAACCGATGTAGGTGGTGTAAGCCCACCAGATCTTGCCGCTGCTGGAGAGCTCCGGCGTGCTGAAAGTCAGCACCCCGAGGACCCCAAGGGGAATTGCCCCGAAGAGCAGATAGGGTCGCAGGCGACCCCAGCGGGTCCGGGTGCGTTCGGCGATCATCCCCATGAGCGGATCCGTTACCGCGTCCACCACCCGCGCCACGAGCAGCACGCTCGCCGCAACGGCCGCGGAAATCCCGAAGACGTCCGTATAAAAGTAGAGCAGATAGGTGGCCGTGGAGATGAAGTAGAGGTTGATTCCCAGGTCACCAACGCCGTAGCCAAGGCGTTCCCGAGCGCTCAGGCGCTGGTTCGAAGCGGACATACCCACGGATCAGATGACGCCGGCAGCCTTGAACTCGGCGATGCGTTCCGGCGAGTAGCCGGCTTCCGCCAGGACCTCGGCACTGTCGGCACCGGGATCCGGTGCGGCATGGTCGAAGATCTCCGGCTGCGGAAAAGCAGACAGATTGATCGGCGAGCGAATCAGGTTGAGAGTGCCGAGCTCTGCATGCGGCGCGCCCTTTGCCATGGCCAGGTGCTGCACCTGCACATCTTCGAAGGCCTGACCGATGTCGTTGATCGGGCCACAGGGCACTCCGGCGGCGTTCAACTTCTCCACGAGTTCTGCAGTCGTGAACTGCTCTGTTACTGCATTGATGTCCGCACTCAGCTGAGCTTTGTGCGCCGCCCGATCACGCCCGGTCTGGTAGTCGGCATGATCGCGCAACGTCTTCGCATCGAGCGCTTCACACAGTCGCTCCCAGAGGCGATGGCTGGGTGCTGCCAGATTGAACAGGCCATCCTTCGAGCGAAAGGCCCCCATGGGCAGCTGATAGGGGTGATCGTTGCCCTGCTGTTCCGGCACTTCCCCGCTCATGGTGTAGCGGGCGCCCTGGAAGTCGAGCTTGTTCATCATGGCTTCCAGTAGCGAGGTGTGCACCCACTGCCCTTCGCCGGTACGTTCCCGGTGGAGGAGCGCCAGCAGGATGCCCTGACCGAGAAACATGCCTGCGGACGTGTCACTGATGGCGATGCCGACGCGCCAGGGGCCGCTGCCCGGCTCGCCGGTGATGGACATGAGGCCGGACATCCCCTGCACGATCTGATCGACGCCGGCGCGCTCGCCATAGGGCCCGTCCTGCCCGAAGCCAGAGATGCTTGCGTAGATGATCGCGGGATTCACGGCCTTCACGGACTCATAGTCCACTTTCAGGCGGTGCTTCACCTCGGCTTTGAAGTTCTCGACGATGATGTCTGCCTGCGAGGCGAGATCCATGAAGATGCGGTGGCCGTCCGGAGCTTTGAGATTCAGCGTCAGGCTCTTTTTGTTGCGGTGCAGATTCTGCTCGTCCGCACCGCGCCGCGCCCCGGTCACGCCTTTGCCTTTCGCGCCCGCCGGTGGCGCTTCGATCTTCACGACCTCCGCGCCCCAATCGCTCAGCAGTCGGACTGCCGTGGGTCCGGCGCGTGCATGGGTGAGGTCCAGCACGCGGATCCCTGCCAGTGGGCCGTTCACTGGATCAGGCGCCCGGGCAGCGCCTCGGTGGCTTCACCGTTGCGGTAAGTCACCTGCCCGTTCACGAGCGTGGCGAGGTAGCCATCGGCCCGTTGATCGAGGCGTGCCCCACCGCTCGGCAGGTCATAGACCATTTCCGGCGCTCGCACCCGCAGGTTGTCGAAGTCGATAACGTTCACGTCCGCCTTCATGCCTTCTGCCAGCACGCCGCGATCCGTGAGGCCGACGGCCCGGGCCGTGTCGTGGCTCTGACGGCGAATCAGGAGCTCCAGCGGCAGCCGTTCGCCGCGGCTGCGATCGCGGCCCCAGTGTGTGAGCAGCGTCGTGACGAAGCTCGCATCGGAGATGATGCCGACATGGGCGCCGCCGTCCCCCAACCCCGGCACCGTGTTCTCGTGGAGCAGCATGTCGCGGCAGCAATCGAGATTGTCGTCGGCATAATTGGCAAAGGGCGAATAGAGCATGGTCCGCCCGTCATCGGCGAGGAGCCGGTCGTAGACGTAAGCCCAGACGTCCTGGCCCACAGCTTCTGCGCGAGCGGCGACGCTTTCTTCCGGTGCCGGTTCGTAGTTCGGCGGATCTCCCAGCTCCCAGAGTTTCCGGCCGCCTGCCATGCGCTGGTAAAGCCCTTCGAAACCACGACTCACGGGCTCCGCGAGGATCCGCTTCCGGCGGTCGGGATCCTGCAGCGCCGCCAGCTTCTCCGCCAGCGGCAGCCCGGCAATCTCCATGTAGGACGGTCGGCCGATGAACGGATTCAAACTGGCCGTGAGTCCGAAGATGATGCCAATCGGGCGCGGCGCCACCTGCCCGCGCATCACCAGGCCTTCCTGGCTCGCGCCTTCGATGCGCGACAGGATCTTGCGCCAGCCGTTTGGTGACAGGCCCTGGGCAAGAGAAATGGACATGGGGCGACCACTGACGCTGACCATCTCCTTCAGGAGCGAAAACTCGTCGTCGAGATCGCCGAAGTCCGAGATCATTTCCATGACCCCGCGCCCCGCGTCTTTCAGGCCGCTGGCAATGCCGACCATCTCGTCGATCTCTGCCGTGAGCGACGGCGTCGGATCGCCTTTACTGCTGCGGTGATTGAGCGTGCGGGAGGAACTGAAGCCCATGGCGCCTGCTTTGATGGCTTCGGCGGTCAGGCGCCGCATCTCGGCGATGTCTTCTGCTGTCGCCGGTTCCCGGTCGGCCCCACGCTGGCCCATGACATAAACCCGCAGCGCTGCGTGCGGCAGCTGGGCACCGATGTCCATGTCGAACTCACGGGTGGCCAGATAGTCGAGATAGTCTGGAAAAGACTCCCAGGCCCAGGGCACGCCTTCCTGCAGCACCACGCCGGGGATGTCTTCCACCCCTTCCATGAGCTCCACGAGCAGGTCGTGATCGGATGGCTTTACGGGCGCAAAGCCAACACCGCAGTTCCCCATGACCACGGTCGTCACCCCGTGGTGACTCGAGGGCGCCATGCGGTTCGACCAGGTGGCCTGGCCGTCATAGTGGGTGTGAATATCGACGAAACCGGGGGTGACGAGCGCGCCCTGGGCGTCGATCTCTTCCCGCCCGCTGCCCGATACCCTGCCGATCTCTGTGATCTGCCCGTCGCTGATGGCGACGTCGGCGCTGAAAGGTTCCTGACCGGTACCATCGATGACGGTACCACCACGCACCACGACTTCGTGTGCAGTCATGCTCGCTTCCTCCTCTCGCAGGCCCCGCGAAGGTCAATCGACCGGGGCAAGCGAACATTGTCGCACAGGCTTACTTCCGACCGAACCCAGCCTAAAATGGCGCATTCGTCAGGGGAGCTCCATGAAAAAATTTGCCATTGCCCTCATCGTCGTCTCGATCGGCGTCATCCTCTATTTCACGCTCTCGGGGTCGGAACCGGAGGAAACCACGGTCGAGCTCGTCCGCGACGACGTCACCCTGCGCAGCACCACGGCCGGTGACGTGGTCGGCTTCATCGACACCAACGGCGCCCGGGCCTGGCGTGGCATTCCCTTCGCGGAGCCGCCCTCCGGAGACCTCCGCTGGCGCGCCCCCAGGCCGCCGGAACCCTGGGACGGTGTGCTCGAGGCACTCGAAGCCGGCAGCATGTGCCCGCAGCTGAAGAGTCAGCTTTCCGGCAATGC
The DNA here is from genome assembly GCA_965230005.1 of Pseudomonadales bacterium. GTDB lineage: Bacteria > Pseudomonadota > Gammaproteobacteria > Pseudomonadales > Azotimanducaceae > SZUA-309. The sequence goes on along the minus strand of OZ245934.1, from coordinate 309,047 downwards.
CGGCAACCCGGACAGCGCCATCGCCGGCAGCGAAGACTGCCTCTACCTGAATGTCTGGGCGCCGCCGAATGCCGGCGATCTGCCGGTGATGTTCTGGATTCACGGCGGCGGCAACACGATCGGCGAAGGCGGCTCGTACAACGGCGCCATGCTCGCCACGAGTCAGAACGTGGTCGTGGTTACCATCAACTATCGTCTCGGCCCCTTCGGCTGGTTTGCGCACCCGGATCTCGCCCGCGGCAACCCGCTCGATGACTCGGGTAACTACGGCACCCTGGACGTGGTGCGGGCCCTCGAGTGGACGCGAGACAACATCGCCGCCTTCGGCGGCAATCCGGGCAACGTCACCGTGTTCGGCGAATCGGCCGGTGCCTTCGACACCCTCGCCATGATGGCGTCACCGCTCGCGGAGGGGCTCTTCCACCGCGCCATCGTCCAGAGTGGCGGCTTCAACGTAACGAGCATGGTCGAGGCGTCGAGCTTCGCCAACGAAGGCGGGCACCCTTTCAGCTCCCGGGAGATCGTGAACGGACTGCTGGTCAAAGACGGTACCGTGCCCGACGCGGCTGCCGCGCACACCTACCAGGCAGACATGGGGCCGCAGCGCATGCGCGAGTACCTCTATTCGAAAACGCCCGACGACATCTTTGCCCTCTTCGCCGACAGCGGCTTCGGCGGCATGATCAACACCCCGGACAACTTCGGCGACGGCCACGTGCTGCCGGATCAGACGACCACGGAGATCTTCTCCAACCCGGAGAATCACAACGTGGTGCCCGTGATTCTCGGCACCAACCGTGACGAGGTGGCGCTGTTCATGGCCATGTCTCCGGAGAACATGGACACCTTTCTCTGGGTGTTTCCCCGCCTGAAGGATGAGGAACGCTATCTCCGGGAGGTGAAGTACGGGTCTCTCGCCTGGAAAGAACGCGGCGTCGACTCACTGGCGCGGTTCATGACCGAGGCCGGCAATCCGAACGTGTATGCCTACCGCTTCGACTGGGACGAGCAGGGTTCGATCATGGGCTACGACCTGTCTAAGGCCTTTGGCGCCGCTCACGCCCTGGAGATCGCTTTCGTGTTCGGCGACTTCGAAAGCGGCATCGCCGCCCTCGGCGACATGTATGGCGCCAGCGAAGGCCGCGACGCGCTCTCTGCAAGCATGATGTCCTACTGGTCCGAGTTCGCCATCAGCGGCGACCCCGGAGCAGGACGCGATGGCAACGAGGTGCCCTGGCTCGCCTGGGGCAACGACGGCAAACGCTCCATCATCCTGGACACGGCGCAAGACGGCGGCATCCGCATGATGGATGAGGAAGTCACCATCGACGGCATCAAGACGATGCTCGCCGAGGACACGACAATCACCAAGACGCGAGACCGCTGCTCGCTGTACGCAACCACCTTCGGACGCCAGGGCTTCGATCAGACCGAGTATGAGAGCTTTGGTCCGGAAGGCTGCGCTGCCTACGATCCGACGGAGTTCTTCCGCTTCTGACCGCTCGAAAACGGCAGAGGCGCCAGGACGCCTAAACGGCGCCGTGATCCGGGACGTGCGTCGAGTTCACCCGGATCACGTTGCCGCCGGGTTCCGTCACCCGAAAGGTGTCGTGAATCCGGCCCCGCTCGATTTCGCTGACGTCGAAGCCGGAGCCCGCCATGGCGGCGTGACTCGCATCGAGGTCCTCGACCATGAAGTCGAAGTCGGCGCTGCCCGCCTCACCAGGCTGCAGAACGAGATGCGTACCGCCCCGGAGCTCCAGCACCACCACCTCGTCGCCGCGGAAGATCAGGCGCAGCCCGATGCGCTCCATGAAACCCGCCGACCCGTCCAGATCCGTTGTTTTCAGCGCCACATGACCGATCCAGACCGGAGGTCGGGTTTTCTCATCAGGAACCTGATCTGTATCGTTGGTCATCGTATTTTCCCGCAGGATATTTCCGTCGATTCTAAAGGCCGTCGCTGACGGTGCCGACCCTGTCTTCTTGCTGCCCTTTCGCCCTTTCGCCCTTTCGCCCTTTCGCCCTTTCGCCCTTTCGCCCTTTCGCCCTTTCGCCCTTTCGCCCTTTCGCCCTTTCGCCCTTTCGCCCTTTCGCCCTTTCGCCCTTTCGCCCTTTCGCCCTTTCGCCCTTTCGCCCTTTCGCCGAGCGATTGTTGCACCATGACCGGCCTGGTGTTATACATATGTATAACACTACGTATCCCAGTACGCATCGACATCAACGCAATGACCGATTGGGACGACCGAGAACCCATTTACGTGCAGCTGGCGCAGACCGTCCTGGAGAACATTCTCCGCGGCAATCTGCCGGAGGGTGAACCCGTTCCCTCCGTACGCCAGGTGGCCAGCCAGGAGCGGATCAATCCGCTCACGGTCTCGCGCGGCTATCAGATCCTGGTGGATGACGGCCTCCTCGAGAAGCGCCGTGGCCTCGGAATGTTCGTCGCCGACGGTGCCCGGGAGCTGGCGCTCCAGCAGGAACGCGATCGGTTTCTGGCGGAAGAGTGGCCGAAAACCCGTTCACGCATTGCCCTTCTCGGACTGAACGTCGACCAGCTGCTGGCAGAGGAACTATGAGCGAAGCAATCGACCTCTCACCGTCCCAGGAAACACCGCTGATCGAAGCGGTGGGCCTGGAGAAATCCTATAAAGACGTCCGCGCGCTCGACGGCGTTGATCTGACGCTCGCCCCCGGTCGGATCCTCGGCCTGATCGGTCCAAACGGCGCGGGAAAAACGACGGCCATCAAAACCCTGCTTGGCCTCTCGCGACGCGACGGCGGCGAGCTCAACGTGCTTGGTCTCGACCCTGCCCGGAATCGCGCGCGGATCATGGAACAGACTGCCTACATCGCGGATACCGGCATCCTGCCGCGGTGGATGCGCATCAGCGATCTCGTCGATTGTTTCGAAGGCCTGCACCCGAGTTTCGATCGGGCACGCTTCGACGCCACGCTTGCCGAGACGGACATCCGCCGCACGAGCAAGGTGCAGGCCCTTTCGAAAGGCATGAACGTGCAGCTGCATCTCGCCCTCATCATGGCCATCGACGCCCGGCTTCTGGTGCTGGATGAACCGACCCTCGGCCTCGATCAGATCTACCGGCAGAAGTTCTACGACCTGCTCATCAACGACTATCTCGATGAGGGCCGCAGCATCCTGATCACCACGCACGAGGTTCGGGAGGTGGAACACCTGCTCACGGACGTCGTGTTCCTGAGCCATGGCCGCAAGGTGCTGGATCTGGACATGAGCGTCCTGTCGGACACCTTCACCAAGCTGGTCGTAGATGCCGACAACTCTGACGCCGCCCGGGCATTACAACCCCTCTCGGAAAGCCGCTCTCTGAACGGGATCGAGTTCATCTTCGAAGGCGCAGTACCTGCGAGCCTCACCGGTCAGGGCACCGTGAGCACGCCGAACCTGGCCGAACTCTTCGTCGCCGTGGTCGGAGGCCGCCAGTGAACGGCCGTTTTCTGACGCTTCTGAAGCGCGAGTGGCTCGAAGCCCGCCTGACTTTTCTCTATTTTCCTCTCGGTGCCCTTGTCAGCCTGATCGGTCTGGTGCTGCTGGCGCTCCTGGTCTCCGGCTTCGGTGATCTGCACATGGTCATCGAGTCTGAAGGCGCTGGCCCGAATCTGATCCTGCCGGGTCAATGGACAGAGGAAGACTGGAGCCAGCGCATGCAGTTCTTCCGCTCCGTCTCGACCGCGCCCTTCTATCTGATCTACCTCGTAGGGGCACTCTTCGTACTCCTCGGCAGCCTTTACGATGAGCGTAAAGACCGGTCCGTGCTCTTCTGGAAGTCCCTGCCGGTAACAGACCTAGAAACGGTGTTGAGCAAACTGGTGATCGCCACCGTCGCCGCCCCCATCGTCATGATCGCCTGCGTGCTGGTCGCACAGCTCTTTCTGCTCACGGTCGGCAGCGTGTTTCTATCGACGCACGAGCTCGGCGGGGTTGGCGCCCTGTGGCGCCACGCAGGGCTCGTGGGCGGCACTTTCCAGTCGCTGCTCGGCTTTCTCATTCAGGCCCTCTGGGTCCTGCCGATCAGCGGCTATATGCTGGTCGTTTCCGTGGCCGCACCAAGAATGACGCTTCTCTGGGCGGTCGCAGCGCCCATCGTGCCGGTGATGATCGAGTACGTGCTGTTCCGGACGAATTATCTCTCCACGGGCATCGCGAAACACATGGAACCCGCCGCCCTGCCGAACTTTCTCGGAGACGATGAGCGCATCATGCCCGTGACGACCACGGTCGGAGAGCAGCTCTCGCTGCTCGTCAGTCTCGATCTCTGGCTTGGCGTGGTCATCGGTGCCGCGTTCGTCTACGGCGCAGCACAGCTCAGAGGCATGAAAAACGAGCTCTGAGCCGGCCCGTCCCTGGACCCGGCATCGGGGCTAGCGGTGATCGACGAAGACGTTCTCTTTGCCGAGCCACATGGCTGAACGTTTGAAATCGATGAAGGTACTTTCGTCCTCGAGAGCCGCGCGCCCACCGGCGCTGCGCTCTTCTGAGCTTCGCGTATCGGAGGGATCGAACCAGAGCTCGGCATGACCGAGATAGGGCTCAACCACCGTCCCCCGTGGCTCCGTCAGCGCGCTCTGCAACTCGTCATCCAGCGCCCGGTGCACCTGCACGTAACGTTGCACGGCCATGGCTTGCGCGTGGCGGCGGATGATGGGGCCGTGGCGCGTGCGCCAGTAAAACTGTACTTCGGCAGGATCACGACCCGGCTGCTCCCGAAGCGGGAAGTAGAGCTTCGTCAGGGGACTGAGGGGTCCGGCGACGAGGTTCTCCGGCGTGGGGTTCACCTGCGGATACTCATAGCCGAGCCAGAGCGGCGAGTTCGGCAGATCGATGAACTTCGCTTCGTCTTCGAGGAGAGCCGCAGCCGCTTTGCGCCCGGCGGTCTCGTTCAAGGCTGCAACCAGCGCATCCCGGTTCTCGAATGTGACCTCAGCCACCCCATCGTAAGGTGGCTCCATCCCACCTCGAGCTTCAGCCATGGCTGCATTGGCTGGATGGTCAATGGCGTGTACCTGGACGTAACGCAGCGCGTTGATGTGCCGGGCATGGCTGGCAACCAGCGGCCCATGCTCTTTCAACCAGTAATCCTGAAAGGCGTCGCGAGTGAGCTCCGGTTTCCGCCTGAGCAGAAAGGTGATGCGGATCATGGCAACAGACTCGTGAACGCCCGATCCACGAGCATCGTCGGATCTCCGTAGCGCTCGTCGAACTCCGCCGTTGGCTTCGCGGCCATGACGTCTTCGAGAGACCTGCCGTCCGCAATCATCCCCGCGATACGATCGCGCACGACCGTGAGCATGTCGATGTAGTCCACGAGCGCCTGATAGTCCGTGACCGGACCATGGCCGGGGATCACGATGGTGTCTTCGTCGATGGCATCCCGCACCGCCGAGCAGAAGTCGATCACGCCGTTGATCGTGCCGCCGTTACCCGCGTCGATGAAGGGATAGCCCGCGTTGTTGAACACGTCCCCGAAGTGCACGGCATTACGACCGCGGAACACCACGGCCGTATCGCCGGTGGTGTGGGCGGGGCCGAAGTGAAGCAGATCCACCTGCTCGCCGTTGAAGTGAAACTGCATGCGATCGTCATAGGTGATCACGGGCCGGGCATCGATGGGATAGGGATCCTGGCGGTACTTCAGCATCACGAGATTGATGATGTGCGGATCGGCCATCATGGCCCGCGAGTTGGACTGCGCAACGATCCAGGTGCCGCGCGGGCCGAGCGTCAGATTCCCTTCCGCGTGATCGAAATGCCAGTGAGTATTGATGGCGAAGTCGATGCCCTTCGACCCGAGCGCCGCCAGCGCCTCGTCGATCTTGTCCATCACCTGCGGGAACTGGTCGTCGACGATCATGGTGCCATCGTCGCCAATGCTGACGCCGATGTTGCCGCCAACGCCGAAGAGCACATGCAGACCGGGCGCCACCGTTTCGACGGTAATCTCGGCGTTCTCGAAGTCCCAGCCAAAAGCCTGCGCCAGCCCGTCGAGGCCTACTGTCTCTTCGGCCAGCACCTGGCCGGCAAACCCCGCAGCCAACGTGAGCAGCATGCCTTGAACAAGTTGCCGCCCGTGCGAAATCACCCTCTTCATCCCCTCTCCCGGAACAGATTGCTGACGCTCGAGCTTGCACCGCACTCCAGCGAGATTCAACATGGTGACCGGCCGTCAGCGATGGGAGGCGATCATGGCGACAATCTCACACGTGCCCTACATCGAGCGCACCCGCACCTATTACAGCACCCTGGGTTATCCGCCCTACCATTGGGCTGAACACGACAAGGTGCCGTTCACCCCGCTGCGTAAGCCAGTCGCTGACGCAAGGCTCGCGCTGATCAGCACGGCGGCGCCTTATCGCGCCGAGCTCGGCGATCAGGGTCCCGGGGCGGCCTACAATGCCGGCGCTAAGTTCTTCACCGTCTACCGCACACCGCTCGAGCCAACGCCGGACCTGCGCATTTCCCATCTCGGCTACGACCGCAAGCACACCACGGCGGAAGACCCGGCCACCTGGTTACCGATTGCACAGCTCAAGGCGGCTGCCGCCGATGGGCGCATCGGCAGCCTCGCAGAAGAACTCATCGGCGTGCCCACGAACCGGTCTCAGCGCGTCACCACGGAAGTGGATGCGGAGGCGGCCCTGGACGCCTGTATCGACCAACGCGCCGACATTGCTCTGCTCGTGCCAAGCTGACCGGTTTGCCATCAGACCGTGAGTCTGATCGCTCGCCATCTCGAGGCCCACGGCATCCCGACGGTGATCATGGGGTGCGCAAAAGACATCGTCGAACAGGCCGGTGTCCCTCGCTATCTCTGGAGCGACTTTCCCCTTGGGAACTCGGCCGGTAAACCGAATGATCCCGAATCACAGCGCACCACCCTGGATCTCGCCCTGGGGCTCTTCGAGTCGGCACCAGGGCCCCGCACGACGCTCACCTCGCCGCAGCGGTGGTCGGAGGACGATCACTGGAAGATCGACTTCATGAATGTCGATGCCATGCCAGCGGAGAAGGTCGAGCGCCTGAAAGCCGAGTTCGCCGAACAGAAGCGTATTGCCAGCGAGCTCAAGAAAAGCGGCTGACCCATGAGCGCTCTGCTCGAAGCCGTGGGCCAAGAGATCTGGCTCGCCGAGGGCGAGATCGTCGACTTCTATGGTTTCCCCTACCCCACTCGTATGGTGGTGGTGCGTCTTGCGGGCTCACTGCTCTGGGTCTGGTCTCCGACTGCCCTGACGGCCCGCTTGCGCGACGAAGTCGACAGGCTCGGCCGGGTCGCTCACCTCGTGAGCCCGAACCGCATTCACCATCTCTATCTGCAGGACTGGAAGGCCGCTTACCCGGCGGCGCGGCTCTGGGGGCCAGCGCAGACCGTGCGCAAGCGCGATGATCTGACCTTTCAGACGCCACTGACCGACGCCTCTCCCAAAGACTGGGCGGAGCAGATCGACCAGTTTCTGTTCACCGGCTCACCGGCCCTCGAGGAAGTCGTGTTCTTTCATCGCGCGTCGCGCACCGCCATTCTCGCGGACCTCTCGGAGAACTTCAGCGAAGCCTTCCTGGAACGCCACTGGGCGCCCTGGAAGCGAAAGATCGCGCGCCTCTGGAAAATCCAGGAGCCCTGGGGTTATGCCCCGCTGGAGCTGCGCCTAACCTGGTTCAGAAAGGAGGCAGCCCGACGAGCCCTCGACCGCCTGCTTGCCTGCGAGCCGGAGCGGGTTGTCATGGCCCACGGTGAGTGGCAACGGCGCAATGGAAGGGCCTATCTGGAGAAGGTGTTCGGCTGGCTGGCCTGACGGCGCCTGCAGTTGGCAATCGGTGCCGTTCCGGTATGATAGCGCCCCCGTTTCGGGCCGCTGGCGCCGATAGCCAGCCACCGGAACCTGACCTCAGTAGGCGCGTAGCTCAGTTGGTTAGAGCGCTGTCTTGACATGGCAGAGGTCGGCGGTTCGAATCCGCCCGTGCCTACCAGCTTCCCTTCGGTCCGTACCGGACACATGGTTTACAGATCGTACCGGAGACATGGTTTACAGGTTTTCCGGTAGTGGGATGAAGGGGTTTGCCGTTGGCTCCACACGGCCCTCATCCTGGTCGAAGAATCCCAGATCATACTCCATGAAGGCTGACGCCCCTGCTTCGCAGGCGAGCCAGATCTTGTCAGCGACCTCTCTGATCCCAACGATCTGATTGGCAAATGATCGACTGAGATTGATCTTGCGCCTGCCGATACAGATCCGTCCGCACTGAGTCACGCGGATCGCCTTGTCGTGATAGGGGTACTCAGGTTCCCGAGCAGGTTCGTAAGTCCTGACGGAAGGTGTATACCTCTGCCCCGGATAGCGTCCACCGAGCGCTTGGTGAGGGCGCTCGTTGTTGTAAACCTCGATGAACTCATCGAAACGTTCCTGCTGCTGCAGGAAGTTGAACGCGGCTGGCTTGGTCGTCTCGTTCTTGAGTGTCAGATGCATGCGCTCATGCCGCCCGTTCTGCTGGGGATTGCCTGGCTTGATGCGCTCGATGTGGATCCCGAGCTTCAGCCACCAGACGGATAACGGGCTCAAGCCGAAAAAGGCGTTAGGTGAAGCGAAGGGAACACCGTTGTCAGTGCGGATCGCCTCGGGCAGTCCGAACTCCCTGAAAACCCGCTCAAAGGCGGGAAACGCAAAGAGGCTCTTGGTGGAAGACAGGCCCTCGCAGGTAATCAGATAGCGGGAGCTGTAGTCGGTGATGGTGAGTGGATAGCAGTACTGCTTGTTCCCAAGTCGGAACTCGCCCTTGTAGTCAGCACACCACAGTTGGTTAGGCCTTTTAACGTGCTTGAGCTCGGTTCCCTGGGCTTTATGCCGTCTACGCTTGCGGCGCTTCACCAGGCCATTGCGGTCTAGCACGGCATGGACGGTGCTCTTCGCCGGTGGCCTGATCATGGGGTACTCCTGGATCAGCTTGTCGCGGATCTTCGGAGCGCCCCAGGTGGGATGCTCTCGCTTGAGGTTGAGGATCGTCCGCTCGACCTGGAAAGGCAGCTGGTTGGCATGCCGATAGGGTCGTCGCGAACGGTCTTGAAGGCCTTCAAGACCGCTCGCCTTGTAGCGGTTGAAGATCTTGTAGCCAGTGACACGAGAGATCCCGAACTCACGGCACAGAGGCGCCATCTTCTCGCCTTCGAGGAGACGGGCAACAAACTTCAGGCGTTCATCCATCGGTTTACACTCCTTCCAGGGCATCTGGGGCCTCCCCAAATGCCGAAATGTGTAAACCATGTCTCCGGTATCGTCAGTAAACTATCTGCCCGGAAGGACATTCCCAGCCGAAGACCATCTCCGGTCGCAGACCGTTAGCACCGCCGACCTACGGTCGACGCCGGGTGCGGACCAGTCCGAATCCGCCCGTGCCTACCAGCTTCCCTTCCCAGCCGAAGACCATGGAGCCAACACCCGCTGATAAACTGCTCAGGTGGAATTCAAACGGCTGCATATCTTCGGGGGCGCGGGTTCAGGAAAAACAACCCTTGCGAAGCAGTATGCAACGCAGCACGGGCTTACCCATTGCGAACTCGATGATGTCTACTATTCGAGTGTCGCAAAGCGCTTGCGGAGAGAACCGGCTGAGATAGACAGGCTTCTATCCGAGATCATTGAGACGGATGGATGGGTGCTGGACGGCATTTTTTGGCAACCCTGGGTCAAACCAGCCTTAGAGAGAGCAGATAAGATCATCGTTCTCGCCGTCCCTGAGTCCACTCGCCATCTACGAGTCGTGAAACGCCACTTCAGTCTTCTGAGAGAAGCATCACCGAGTGATTGGCCGACATTCTTCCCCACGCTGATCGAGCTGCTCCAACACAACCACGCGTACAACGCAGGACCGCTCCGTGAGACTCTGGAGTTGCTGGCAAACTTCGAAGCCAAGGTGACGGTGTGTGAGACGAATAACACCGCTGCGCAGTTGCTGGGCTGCATCACGGAAACCGAGTGACCCCTGCTAACCACGAATAGGCTCGCCACGCATACACTTTGCGGACAATCAGCTAGAAGCTGCGAGTGCTAGCATCAGAACTGCTCAGCGGTGGAGAGCCACAGCAATGATCCGAGTTTTAGTCGGGCTTAGCTTGCTATTCGGAGGCTTCGCGCAAGCCGGACCGACCTGGATGGCAGTGACCGACAACTGCGACGGCACCCTGATCGAGGGGCCTGTGACCTATACCGTTCACTATGGCCGCGAGTCGCGAGCCAGCGAGTTCCTGCCTACCAGCACCAGCAATCCCTGTGATTCACCCAAAACCAGTGAATTCTCTTACTCGGAAGAACCAATCGTGATCTCAGCTGGACAGGACCTGTGTGACGTCCTGAAGACTGATGGATTCTGGTACGTCGCGATGACCGCAAAAACCGCTCAAGGCGAAAGCGCGTATTCGAACGAAATCATAGTGCTGGTTCACAGCGCCGATCGCGACAACCCATGCAGGTCTTTGTAATCCGATCCACAGAGCCAGCTTTCAGCTGCATCGAGGAGATGCCACGCCTTTCTTTAAGACCAAGGTGATAGGCTAGAGGCCCCGGAAACAGGGAGTGCTCACCATGCGTCGCGTACGGCTCGGAGGACCGAAAGGCCTCGAAGTTTCCCAATGTGGCATGGGGGTGATGAGCATCACCGCCTTCTATGGCGATCCGATCCCGGATCCGGAAGCCATTGAGCTCCTCCAACAGGCGGTCGAGAACGGCTGCACCTTCTTCGACACAGCGGAGGCTTACGTCGCTGAAGACCCGGTGACGAAAAAGCTGCTCTGGAACGAAGAAATCCTCGGCAAAGCCGTTGCCAGCATCGGCCGGGACCGGGTAGAGATCGCCACCAAATTCGGCGGCAAGTCGGCCATGACAGGACCCGCCAGCGGCGAGCACATGAAACAGGCCTGCCACGCCGCCCTGAAGCGCCTGCAGACAGAAACGATCGACCTCTATTACCTGCACCGGGTGGATCCGAACGTGCCGATCGAAGAGACGGTGGCGACCATGGCAGAGCTCGTTCAAGAGGGATCCGTGAGGCACATCGGTCTGAGCGAGGCCTCCCCTGAGATCATCCGTCGGGCCCAGGCCGTGCACCCCATCGCCTGCGTGCAGCAGGAGTGGTCGCTGTACACCCGCGATCTCGAAGACGACATCGTGCCCACCTGCCGGGAGCTCGGTATCGGTATCGTGCCCTACTCGCCCCTCGGCCGGGGATTCCTGAGCGACGACATGGTCGCCCCGGCTGACGATGCCCGGCAGCTCTTCCCGCGCCTCGCAGGCGACGCCTTCGAGCGCAACAAGGCCCTCCGCGGAAGTGTCGAGGCCATGGCGGCGGCCAAGGGCTGTCACACGGCGCAGCTGGCGCTTGCCTGGCTATGGGCCCAGGGGGAGAAGCTCGGCGTCGACGTCGTCCCGATCCCGGGCACCACCAAAATCCGCAATGTGCAGAGCAACTGCCAGGCTGTACACATCACCCTCTCGGAGGCGGAGCTCAGTGAGCTGTCCAGCGCCTTCGACGACGTGGTCGGCGAACGCGGTTTCAAGGAGTACATGGACGGCACTTACCGGGTCAGAACAAACGTCAGCGCCGACTGAGGCCCTCCATGCGCTCGCAGGATCCACGAGGAACGGTGACGGGTGGCGGGATCAAGAAGGTCATCTACACGCTCCAATCCGTGCGTCGCGTGGGCGTCCGTAAGGCCGCCAAAGCGCTCACCAGCCACAACGCCTGCAAAGTCTGTGGCCTCGGCATGGGGGGGCAGCGCGGCGGCATGACCAACGAACTCGGCGAGTATCCCTCGGTCTGCAACAAAAGCGTTCAAGCTCAGCTGACCGACATCCAGCCGCCGATTCACGACGCCGTGTTCGGCCATCCGCTCGCCGAGCTCAAGGAGCTCGACGGCCACGAACTCGAGCACCTGGGGCGCCTCGGCGCGCCGATCTTCAAGGCGCGAGACGACGATCGCTATCGGATCCTCTCCTGGGATGCAGCGATGACGCTGGCCGCAGACCGGCTGCGACAGACGCCACCGTCCCGCTCCTTCTTCTACTCTTCGGGCCGTTCTTCCAACGAAGCCGGCTTCATCCTGCAGCTCCTCGCTCGCGCCTACGGCACAAACAACGTCAACAACTGCTCCTACTACTGTCATCAGGCCACGTCCGTTGCCCTGGACCATGCCATCGGCACCGGCACGTCCACCGTGGAGCTCGCCGACCTTGGCACCTGCGATCTGATCTTCGTCATCGGCGCAAACCCCGCATCGAATCACCCCCGCTTCATCCACCAGCTCAAAGCCTGTCGGGAACGGGGTGGCAAGGTCATCGTCATCAATCCGGCCCGGGAGCCCGGCCTGGTCCGCTTCGCCGTGCCGAAGAGCCCGCAGTCGCTCCTGCTCGGCGGCACCGAGATCGCCAGCGACTACCTGCAGCCGCGCATCGGCAGCGATGTAGCGCTCTTCAAAGGACTGGCGAAGGCCGTCCTCGAGCGCGGCGCTGAAGAGAACCCCTTCATCGAGGATCACACCGAAGGCTTCGACGCCTTCCTGACTGATCTGGCTAACGAATCATGGGACACGCTCGTCGCGCAGTGCGGCGTCGAACGGGACGCCATCGAACGCGTCGCAGACACGTACTGTGCTGCGACATCAGCCGTCTTCGCCTGGGGTATGGGAGTCACCCACCATCGCCACGGTGTCGCCAACATCGAGCAGATCGCCAACCTGGCCCTGCTGCGCGGCATGATCGGCCGACCCGGGGCCGGGCTGCTGCCGCTCCGAGGGCACAGCAACATCCAGGGTATCGGCACTATCGGCGTGAAGCCCGTGTTGGAGGAGGACGTCTTTCAGGCCATGGAGCGGGAGTTCGGCGTTGCACTCCCGCGCGGCAAAGGCATGGACACCATGGCGTGCCTCGAAGCCGCTCACCGCGGTGAAATCGATCTGGCGCTCATGATGGGCGGCAATCTCTTTGCGGCTTCCCCTGCCGCCACCTGGGCCGAGACCGCCCTCGAGCGCGTCGGCTTCAAGATTTTCCTGACCACGACGCTGAATCGCGGCCATGTGGTCGGCGTCGAGCAGGGAGACTCGCTGATCCTGCCGGTGACCGCCCGCGACGAGGAGCGGCAGCCGACGACCCAGGAGTCCATGTTCAACTACGTGCGGCTGAGCGATGGCGGCATCAGCCGTCTGGAAAACGTACGTCCGGAGGTCGATATCCTCTGCCAGCTGGGTTCGCTGCTGCTTCCTGACTCCCAAGTGCCGTTTGAAGCCTTGAATACACACACCACGTTGCGGGCCGCCATCGCCAGGACCGTCCCCGGCATGGAGGACCTTGCAGACATCGACGTTGCGAAACGGGAGTTTCACGTCCGCAATCGCCTGCTGCATTCGCCGGTGTTCCACAACGCCTCCGGCAAGGCTCAGTTCAATGTGCGCGCCATTCCAGAGATCGCCAACACCAGCAACGAATTTGTACTCGCTTCCATCCGCAGTGAAGGGCAGTTCAATACGATCGTCTACGAGCAGAAAGACAGCTACCGGCAGATGAGTGGCCGTTGGATTGTCCTGATGAATCGGCAGGACATGAACGCATGGGAGCTCGAGGCGTCAGATCCGGTGACGCTGACGTCGGACCAGGGAAGGATGGAAAACGTGCTCGCCTACCCTTACGACCTGCCGCGCGGCAATCTGCTCGCGTACTTTCCGGAAGCGAACGCGTTGACCGGCCGAGACGTCGATCCCGAAAGCAGGACCCCTGCCTTCAAATCGACGCGCGTCCGCCTTCAGCCTGAAGTCCGTGTTCCGTAGTCGCCGATTCTGAAGCGCAGGAAAGTTAGATCAACCTCCCACGGTCTGCGGGCCTGCACGCGCCGCCTGTCTCGGCTTCGCCCGCTCGCGACTGATCTTCCCGCACTGGCTGCAGCGCCAGTGGATTCGCGCACGCTTTGCCCAGACGTTGCCGTCGCAACGCCGACAATAGCGCACCTCGTAATTGTCCTGCCCCAGCATTGGTGTTCCTCCCTGCTCCCCAGCACCAATGAACACCGCCCAAACTACACGCCTGCGACCGTTCAGACCAGTTGGAAGATTCCATGAGTCCGTCCATACTCCCGCCATGAACAGTATGTGCACCTTCTACCGTGTCCGGCCGCCGTCGCCGCACACGGTCACGACGGGCTGAACTTTCTCAGCACTTTCTCTCGGACGCCGCGGCGTCCCGCCTCGTTCAAGCCACGTCCATTGCAGCCGCCGACCTCGTCATCGAGATCGGTCCCGGCCGTGGTGCGCTGACGAAATGGCTTGCGCGGCGGACCACCCGGCTCATCGGCGTCGAACTCGATCCCTATCTCGCCGATCGACTGGCCACCCGGTTCGCGGGCCAGGCGGACATTCGCCACGGAGATTTCCTCGACTTCCCGCCGCCAGAGGAGCCCTATCTGATCGTGGGCAACCTGCCATACGCACAATCGACGGAAATGCTTCGCCGGCTTACTGAAACCTTCACGCCGCCCGAAGCCGCCTGGCTCGTGGTTCAACAGGACCTTGCAGAACGGTTCTGCGGCCGCCCTTTCCAGCGCGAGAGTCTCTGGTCTCTGAGACTGAAGCCCTTCTGGGATCTGGAGATCCGCGACTGGCTGCAGCGACGGGATTTTTCACCACCCCCCGCGGTGGATTCCGTGCTCCTGCATCTCAATCGTCGGCAAAATCCAGTCATCAGATTATCGGAGCGGCGCGCCTACCTCCGACTTGTCGAAGCGGCTTTCTCTGGCGGAGATCTAAGGGGCGCTCTGCGCCCTTACCTCAGCAAGGGACACCTGAAGACCCTGGCCAGGCGCCTCCGTTTTCATCCGGAGGATCCACCCGGGGCGCTCTGTTTCGAACAGTGGCTGGCCGTGTACCGCTTTGCGGCCGGCCAGGGCAATCTGACCCAGGGTCCTGTCTCGCGCCCCCAGGGCAACGGCCAGCGATCCAAACTGAGGAGGAACCCGTGATGCGGATTTCACTGAGCACCGAACTGCCTTGCAGCTTTGAAGCCGCCATAGACGCGGTGAAGCGGCCGGCGCTCCTTTTCCACATCGCCCGGCCGCTGGTGACCTTTGTCCCGGATCCGGAAACCATCGTCGGCCCGCGCTGGGAAGAAGGCACCCACTGGTACCGGCTCCGCCTTTTCGCCTGCGTGCCTTTCGGGCGCCAGGCCGTGCGCATTACCTTTGATGAGTCGGCCGATCGCCTGCGCCTCAGAGACAACGGCTACAGCCGTCTGATCAGGAAGTGGGACCACCTCATTACCATCGAGCGCGGACCGGACCGCACTCTTTACCGGGACGAGTTGGATCTGGACGCCGGGCTTCTCACGCCGTTCGTCTGGCTTTTCGCGCGGGGTTTTTACGCCCATCGCCAGCGCCGCTGGCGCCAGCTCGCAAAGGATGACTTCAGGGCGCTTGGACCATGAGCACCTTCCGCGAGGGCTTTGCCCTCCTCCGGGATCCCAATGTCGCGAAGCTCTTTGTGGCCTACCTCGTGAGCTACACGGGCACGGCCATGGCCCCTATCGCCATGGCCTTCGGGGTGCTCGAGCTCACGGGCAAAGCCTCCGATGCTTCCTTTGTCATCGCGGCACCCACCCTCGCATCCATCTTCGTGCTGCTGCTCGGCGGCGTCGTCGCAGACCGAACCTCACGGCACAGAGTGATCTACACCGCCGAGTTCGTCGCCATGGCCTCACAGTTCACCATGGCCTGGCTGTTTCTCTCGGG
The DNA here is from genome assembly GCA_965230005.1 of Pseudomonadales bacterium. Taxonomy (GTDB): domain Bacteria; phylum Pseudomonadota; class Gammaproteobacteria; order Pseudomonadales; family Azotimanducaceae; genus SZUA-309. Next base: position 293,257 of record OZ245934.1, on the reverse strand, counting down.
GGCGGCCACGGTTCCGCTCCTCACCCTGTTCATGCTGGTGAACGGTGTGGCCATCGCCTTCCACGCACCGGCTGCGACGGGACTGATCATTCAGCTGGTCGACGAGAAGGACCTGCAGGCCGCCAACGCGCTGCTCGGCACGGCGAGAAACGGCGCCGTCGCCGTTGGTGCAGCACTCGGCGGCATCCTCGTGGCTCTGGTCGGCGCCGGTGGTACCTTGCTGATCGACGCGGTCTCCTTCGGGCTTTCGGCCATGCTCGTCTTCACGCTGGTTCCGAGGGCACAGCAGGCGACGGAAGCGGCCTCGATACTCGAGGACCTGCGCCTCGGCTGGCAGGAATTCACTTCGCACACCTGGCTGTGGACCATCGTGCTGCAGTTTTCGCTCATCGTCGCCGCCGGCGAGGCGGTGTTCGGGCTCCTGGGCCCGGCGGTTGCCCGGGAACAGATGGGCGGCAGCGTCGACTGGGGGTTCATCGCTTCCGGCTTCGGCGTCGGCACGCTCCTCGGCGGCGTCATCAGCATGCGCCTGCGCCCGAAGCACCCCATGCGCTTCGCGACCTTCATGGTGTTCTTCTTCTGTGGCGTCGATCTGATGCTGGCAATTCCGGCGAATGTCTGGGTCATCACCATCGCCGCAATCGTGGCCGGCACGACCGGGCAGATTTTCGCCGTGCTCTGGTACACGACGCTGCAGAAGAAAGTACCCGGCAATATGTTGAGCCGCGTGAGCGCCTACGATCATCTCGGCTCGATCGCCCTCGCGCCCCTCGGGATCGTCGCCGGGGGCTATCTCTTCGAAGCGCTGGGCTATCGGACGACGCTGCTTATCGCTGCTGCAACGGTCGTCATCCCCACCGCCCTGGTGCTGCTGGTCCGGGACGTGCGCATGATGACCAACGATTGATGCCCGGCATCGATCGCTCCCGGCCATGAATCACCTGATGGCCCGCAGGGACCGAGACTGGCCCGCAAAGACCGGTCCCTGGCCGGATGGGACCGAAGCAACCGCGGGTGATGGTGAAGGGTGCTGCTTCCCACCGGTTCAGGCAGCATGACTCCCGTGAAAGCCCTCCTTTTCACTACCGCCGCCATCGCTTTCTTTCTCGGCGCTCTGTCGGGCTGCGCACGGCCGGCAGCAGCAGAGCAGCTGGAAGGCCGTGTGACCCGGGTGTGGGACGGCGACACGGTGACGCTCACCGTTGCCGGTCGGGAGCATCGCGTACGCCTGTCCGGCATCGACGCGCCGGAGCACGATCAACCCTCCGGCGATGAAGCGCGACGCTATCTCACCGAGATCGCCCTGCACGAGGATGCCCGGCTCGAGACGGACAAAACGGACAGGTACGGGCGCCTCGTCGGGAAGCTCTGGGTGCAGCCCGCCGACTGCGATCGATGCGGCAAAACCCTGGATGTGAGCATGGCTGTACTGACAGTCGGACTGGCCTGGTGGTACCGCCACTATGCTCACGAGCAGCCTGCAGAGGATCGGGGTCGCTACGAGTTCGCCGAGCAGGAAGCCAAAGCCCGCAAAGCCGGTCTCTGGCAGGATCCGACGCCGACCGCGCCTTGAGATTGGCCCCGCGGGGAGCGGGCCCGAACATCAGCGCCGGAAGGTTGCCGTATCAAGGGCAACATCTCGAGCAATGGTCGCATCTACCACCTGCCTGGCCAGGAGTACTACGACCAGACCCGGATCAACACGAGCAAGGGCGAGCGCTGGTTCTGTTCGGAAGCGGAGGCGCGCGCAGCGGGCTGGAGACGCGCCAGGCCGTGAGAGCTGTCGCCTAATCCTTACAGTCTCTGTCCGACACGGCTGCAAAGCTGTCCGGTTCTCTTACACCGCCGCCGTGAGCCTTCGTTAAGTCATTGATGCGCTGACGCTCAGCAAACTGGCACAGCCTTTGCTGTTAGCCAGGCACGTAGCGGCACAATGACGTGTCCTACAAACAGCAACGAGAGGTACTCGCTGAATGACTCGAGCCAACCCCCTAACGCTCGTTAAGATTCTGATGGTCCCCCTGGCCATGCTGCTTGGTGCGCACGCTGCTGCGCTGCCCATCCATGTTACAGACATCAAAATATCGGACGACACCGACAACAAGCTCAGGTGGAGGACCCACGAACGTCGAGATTTCGCCTTCGACCTCGCTCCTTACGAGTGGTCCATCCGGAAGATCGGTAGCTTCTACAGTGCGGACTTTCCGTTGGGTTACCACGACATTCACGATGACGACCCCATCCACGTGAGCATGAACCTGAACGGCATCACCTACACCGGCGGCGGTGAGGTAGACGCTCGCCGCGCCTGGTACTTCGGCCACTATCAGATCCTACCAAAGCGCATCGTTGTCGACTTCAACAATCACTGGACCAAAATCAACCTGGCTAATGGCGGGTACTACCTGGTCCGGCTCATGGACGCCCGCCTGTTCCGAGACGGGTGGACCCACCTCTACGCGAAGTTCTGGCACAAGGATCCGGGTAAGCCGGTTCCCGAACCGGGCGCGTTGATGATGCTGGGTACCGGCCTCGGCCTGCTCGGCCTCCTCAGCCGGCGTCGTCGGAAAGCGGCTCTCGCCAGCTGAACCTGTCAGCCGGACCGAATGAGGGCGCCATCTGGCGCCCTTTTTCGTTCCGGAAACGAAGCGAGTCGAAGTGAGGCAGCTCAGCCGTCAGCCAAACAGTACGGCGCTCGTATACAGCAACCCGCTGAGCGCCAGACCGTACTTCCAGTAGTGTTTATGCCAATGGCTCATGAGTCGTTCCTTGAGTGGGATCGAGACTCATTGGGCCAGAAACAATCCGCCTGACCCCGGCCCGGCCAGCCAGCTTTCATGCCGGAACGGTCAGTGCCAACTCAACCGTGGCAACCGACCAAGACAGAGGTTGTTGCCGGCAAGATCAGGCCGGATTGACGAGTTGCTCCTCGCGAATCTGATGGATCTCGTCGCGCAGCCTGGCCGCCTCTTCGAACTCCAGATTCCGGGCGTGTTCGAGCATCTGCTCTTCGAGGCCGGCCAGGAACTTGCCGAGGGCCTTGGGCTCCGTCGGCACCTCGCGCAGCGGTTTGCTGTCGCGTCCGTTCGTACGGCTGCGCCCGCGCGCCGCTCCGGGGGCTGCAACCCGCGCGCCTTCCATCACATCGGCCACCCGCTTCTGCACCGTCTGCGGGGTGATGCCGTGGGCTTCGTTGAACTCCAGCTGCTTCTGCCGGCGCCGGTTGGTCTCGCCGATGGCCGTTTCCATGGATCCGGTCATGGTGTCTGCGTAGAGAATGGCCCGGCCGTTGACGTTCCGGGCTGCCCGGCCGATGGTCTGAATGAGAGAGCGCTCGGCCCGCAGGAAGCCTTCTTTGTCGGCGTCGAGAATGGCCACCAGCGAAACCTCGGGCATGTCGAGGCCCTCGCGGAGCAGGTTGATGCCGACCAGCACATCAAATTCACCGATGCGCAGATCACGAATGATCTCCATGCGTTCCACGGTATCGATGTCTGAATGCAGATAGCGCACGCGGATTCCGTGCTCATCGAGATATTCGGTGAGGTCCTCGGCCATGCGCTTTGTGAGTGTGGTCACCAGCACGCGGTCACCGGCAGCAACGGTGGCGTTGATCTCACCGAGGAGATCGTCCACCTGGGTAGACGCCGGGCGAATGATCACCTCCGGATCCACGAGCCCGGTGGGCCGCACGACCTGTTCGGCGACCTGGCCTGCAAACTCCGCCTCATAGGGTCCGGGGGTCGCAGACACGAAGATCATCTGCGGGCTCAGGCCTTCCCATTCGTCGAAGCGCAGTGGCCGGTTGTCCAGCGCGGACGGCAGCCGAAAACCGTACTCGACAAGGGTTTCTTTCCGTGAGCGGTCGCCCTTATACATGCCACCGACCTGAGGGACCGTCACGTGAGACTCGTCGATGATCATGAGCGCGTCTTTGGGCAGATAGTCGAAGAGCGTCGGCGGCGGTTCTCCGGCCTGGCGTCCAGAGAGATAGCGGGAGTAGTTTTCAATGCCCTGGCAGTAGCCGAGCTCCTTGATCATCTCGAGATCGAAGCGTGTGCGCTGTTCGAGACGTTGAGCCTCCACCAGCTTGTGATGATCCTGCAGATACTTCAGACGGTCACGCAACTCGTCCTTGATCTCGTCGAGCACGTTGAGGATCCGCTCCCGCGGCGTCACGTAGTGCGTCTTGGGAAAGACCGTGTAGCGCGGTACCCGGTTGATGACCTCACCGGTGAGCGGATCGAACAGCGAGATGTTCTCGATCTCGTCGTCGAAGAGTTCTACCCGTACCGCCTCTTTCTCCGATTCCGCCGGGAAGATGTCCACCACATCGCCACGGACCCGGTAGGTTCCGCGCTGGAAGGCCATGTCGTTGCGCGTGTACTGGAGTTCTGCGAGCCGCTGCACCACATACCGCTGATCGACACGGTCTCCCCGGTCGAGGTGCAGCACCATTTTCAGATAGGACTGCGGATCTCCGAGACCGTAAATCGCTGATACGGAAGCGACGATGATCGTGTCACGCCGCTCCAGCAGCGCTTTCGTGGCTGAAAGCCGCATCTGCTCGATGTGCGCGTTGATGGACGCGTCCTTCTCGATGTAGGTGTCCGAGGAAGGCACGTAGGCTTCAGGCTGGTAGTAGTCGTAGTAGGAAACAAAGTACTCAACGGCATTGTTCGGAAAGAACTCTTTGAACTCGCCGTAGAGTTGAGCAGCCAGCGTTTTGTTCGGCGCCATGACGATCGTCGGGCGCTGGACCGCTTCAATGACGTTGGCGATGGTGAAGGTTTTGCCGGAGCCGGTAACGCCGAGCAGCGTCTGATGAGCCAGACCGGATTCGAGCCCTTCCACGAGCGTCGCGATGGCCGTGGGCTGATCGCCGGCAGGCTTGTAATCGGCCACAACCTGGAATTCTGCGACGGCCTGAACCACGGTGCTGTCCTGTCTGGAAGTTGACCCTTGATTGTAGGCCCTTGACCCGATGCCGTCAGGGCACGACGGGATCTGGAACGAGCCATGCTGACAGGGGATGGCAGCAATGGCCCCGGGGCGCCCGGGGCCGGAAGATGCTTACTTGTCTTCCTCTTCGGCGTCGCCTTCGGCGGCGTCACTGTCTTCCGAGGCCGCCTCATCCCCGGAGTCTTCCGCTGCGGCTTCCGAGGTTTCCTCTGCGGCAGCTTCTTCGGCTTCGGGCTCCGGCGCCTTCGGCGCGGGCGCTTCGATGAGCTTGTGCTCGAGCAGAATGGCAACCTTCTCGTCGCCGTTCACCCAGGCGCGGGCTGCGTTCCTGATCGCGTAGCGCTCGTTGCGCTTCTGGTAAATGGTGTACTCGTCAGTTTTGGCAATGACTTTCACGCTGACCTCTTTCCGATGGGCTCCCGGGTACGCCCATAACTGTTTGATATTTATGAGATTTAAGGTGGCTCCCGGGCCAGCCGGCGCGCACTGTAGCACAGCCGCAGGCAATATGGTTATTCCCAGGCAGTCGTCCCATGCGTGAGTCATTTCAGTACAATGCGCGCCTCCTTTTCAGACCGCGCCCCGGCTCTGGCTCAGCCGACCGGCCGCGAGCGTAGACCACGAGCAGCACATGGCAGCAGACAGCATTCCTGAGAAATCCAGTTACGTGGTGCGTTTTGCCGGAGACTCCGGCGACGGCATCCAACTCCAGGGGCAGCAGTTCACGGTGGCCTCGGCCCTCGGTGGCCACGATCTGGCGACGCTCCCGGACTTTCCGGCAGAAATCCGGGCACCAACCGGTACCCGCTACGGCGTGTCGGCCTTTCAGATTCAATTCGGCGGTGATCGCATCACCACGCCCGGGGACACGCCCGACGTGCTCATCGCTTTCAACCCGGCTGCGCTGGTGGTGAATCTGCCGCACCTCGCCGATGGCGCCACCATCATCACCGACGAGAACGCCTTCACCACGCAACGTCTGAAGCGCGCGGACCTGGCAACGAATCCCCTCGAGGATGGCTCCCTCGATCGCTTTACGGTCCACGCCGTTCCGATCAGCGAGCTCACCACAGCCGCCGTCAAACCGCACGGTCTCGGCACCAAGGACTCCCTGCGCTGCAAGAACTTCTGGGCCCTGGGCCTCATGCTGTGGCTCTTCGATCAGCCCCGCGCAGCCACGCAGCGCTGGATCAACATCAAGTTCGCGAAGAATGAGCAGGTGCGCGATGCCAACCTGGCAGCGCTCAACGCCGGCCACGCCTACGGCGAAACCATGGAGCTCTCGCACGACGTCGTGCAGCACCCGACCCCGGAAGCGGAACTCTCGAACGTCGAATACCGGACCCTCACCGGTGCTGAGGCGCTCTCCCTGGGCCTGGTTGCCGCCGGTGAACTCGCCGACATCAACCTCATGTTCTGTTCTTACCCGATCACGCCCGCCTCTTCGGTGCTTCATCACCTGGCCGGGCTCGAAGACGCGGGGGTATCCACCTTCCAGGCCGAGGACGAAATTGCCGCCGTTTGCGCGGCCCTCGGTGCAAGCTTCGGCGGCAAGCTCGGCGTCACGTCGAGCTCTGGGCCGGGCATCGCCCTCAAAACGGAGGCCATGGGTCTGGCCGTCGCCGCTGAGCTGCCGCTGGTGATCGTGAACTCTCAGCGCGCGGGCCCTTCCACCGGGATGCCGACGAAGACGGAACAATCGGATCTCTATCAGGCCGTCTACGGCCGGAACGGCGATACGCCCATTCCAGTGATCGCCGCCCGCTCACCCGCTGACTGTTTCGATGCCGCCATTGAATCCGTGCGCATTGCCCTTCGGCACATGACGCCCGTGATCCTTCTGACCGACGGTTACATCGCCAACGCTTCGGAACTCTGGGCCTTGCCTGACTACGACGGCTATGCCGCCATCGATCATCATCAACCCGATCCCGACGCACAGGGCGAGGTATTCGTTCGGGATCCGGACACCCATGCCAGGGTCTGGGCAACACCCGGGCACCCGGGCTTCGTGCACCGGGTCGGCGGTATCGAGAAAGACGTGGACTCCGGCAACATTTCCTATGAGCCGGCCAATCACCAGGTGATGACCGACCTGCGCCGGGCAAAGGTCCAGAGCGTGGCCAACTTCATCGAAGACCAGGCAATTGACCAGGGTCTCGGCGAAGGTCTCGCCGTCGTTGCCTGGGGCTCCACCTACGGCACCATCTATCAGGCCGTGAGAGAAGCGCTGGCCGAGGGACTGTCCGTCGGCCACATCCACCTGCGCCACATCAATCCGCTGCCTGAGAACCTGGGCGAACTGCTCAGCAACTACGAACGGGTGCTCGTCCCGGAGCTCAACGATGGCCAGCTGGCGACGCTCCTTCGCGATCGGCTGCTCATCGACGTGGTGCAGCTCAACAAGGTAACGGGCCAGCCGCTGACGGTGAGCGAAGTGAAACAACAGATCCGGCAACTGGCCCCTGGCGGCACGATCCGGGAGGCAAGCAATGAGTGAACTGACCTTCAAGGACTTTGAAACGGACCAGGAGGTCCGCTGGTGCCCGGGCTGCGGAGACTACTCCATTCTCAAAGCCGTGCAGCGCACCCTCGCGGCTCAGGGCGCGACCCCGGAAAACACCGTGTTCGTCTCCGGCATCGGCTGCTCCTCGCGACTGCCCTATTACGTCGAAACCTATGGCTTCCACACGATTCATGGCCGGGCGCCTGCTATCGCTACCGGTGTGAAGCTCGCTCGACCGGACGCAGACGTCTGGGTCATCACCGGCGACGGCGACGGCCTGTCCATCGGCGGCAACCACCTGATGCACGCCCTGCGGCGCAACGTCGACCTGAACATTCTGCTCTTCAACAACGAGATCTACGGACTCACAAAGGGCCAGGCCTCACCCACCTCCCGGCCGGGCACCACCAGCCCGTCGACGCCCCATGGCTCCTTCGATGCCCCGGTGCACCCCGGCCAACTGGCTCTGGGCGCGGGCGCCGGCTTCATCGCCCGGGGTGTAGACATCGATCAGAAAGGTCTCCCGGGCATTCTGGCCGCAGCGAACGACTACGAAGGCGCGGCCTTCGTCGAAATCCTGCAGAACTGCATCGTCTACAACAAAGACGTTTTCGACGACGTGGTGAACAAGAAGCAGGCGGCCGAGACGCAGATTCACGTCGAGCATGGTGAGCCCCTCATCTACGGCAAGGAACGCGACAAGGGCCTGCGCCTGAATCCGCAGACCTTGAGTCTTGAAAGCGTGGTCCTCGGGGATGGCGTCAGTGAGGCCGACCTGCTGGTTCACGACGAGACGAATCCGACGCTCGCTGGTCTGCTTCTCTCTATGGCGGCGCCACTGCCCACAGCCATGGGTGTGATCCATCGGGTACCGCGACCGGCCTTCGACAAGCAGTTCTGGCAGCAAAAGCCCACCGACCGGCGGGCCCGCGTCCTCGAACTTCTGCGGCACGGCAATATGCTAGACAGAAGACTTGACGGTAAACTGGGATCCGACGCGGCCTGATCTCCCTCGCAGGCCGCATTCCGCGGCCTGCGTTTCCATACCACCCAGAAAAACTTCGATTTCGTCACAAATCGTTACCAGAGGTAACGAAGGGCTGGACTCGTGCCGAGCTGGCGCTAAAATGCGCTGACCATATTGGTCTGACCAGATTGGTAAAACCGAATTGGTAAAACCGAATTGGTAAGAGCGATCTGGTATGAGCGCATTGATTAGATCAACGAGCCGTAATGAGTAAGCACGACGAAATCGCAGAAGTCCTGACCCGCGACATCCTGGTCGGTCAGTATCGCGTCGGCGAGCGGCTGCCCTCCGAGCGGGACCTTGCGACCCGCTTCGATGCGAATCGGGGCGCCGTCCGCGAGGCCATGAAGAAACTCGAGCAGCTGGGCATTGCCGTCATTCAGCCCGGTGGCGCGCGCGTGGCGCCCCTTTCGGAAGCGAGTCTCGATGTGATCGGCACCCTGCTCGCCCTCGACCACGTGCCGGACCGGCAGCTGGTCGATCAGATCCTGCAGACCATCAGCGCCCTGCTGCAGACGGCCGTCATCTCCGCCGTGCAGCGCCTCGACGATGAAGGCCTCGCGGCGGTCCGCGATCTGATCCGACCGATCTGGGCCGAAGGCCTTGAAGACGACGCCTACTTCGAAGCACAGCTCAATATGTTCCAGGGCATCATGACCGCGAGCGGCAACCTGCCCGTGCAGCTCATCGCCCGCTCCCTGCTCGAGCAGTTTCATCCAAATATGGAGCCCCTGCGCGGCTTCGTCACACCGGACATATCCACCCACAGCGCCATGGCGCGTCAGCTCGACAGCGCTCTGGCCGACAGGAATCTCACCGCCATTCGTACAACGCTGAACGAGATTGCCCAATTTCATCGTGAGCGCATGCAGAAGGCCTTCGACGCCTTCGAAGCCGCTCAGCAACCTGCCAGTCTGGAGGTCTCCGCATCATGATGCGTAAATTCGTCATCCCTGCCCTCGTGGTCGTCGCATCGATCTTTGGTGCCGTGACCCTGCTCGCGACGAGCCCGCAGCTAGAACCCGCGGGCGTCGAACCGATCGCTGCCACCGTGCGCGTCAGAGAGGTGATACCGGAGCCCATCCAGCTGACCGTGCACTCCCAGGGCACCGTTGTGCCGAACACGGAAAGCGAGCTGATCCCGGAGGTTTCCGGCCGAGTCATTTGGAAATCCCCGTCGCTCGTCAACGGCGGCTTCTTCGAAGCCGGTGAGCCCCTGCTCCGCCTCGAAGACAACGATTACCGCTCGACCCTCGCCCGGGCCCGCTCATCCCTGACCCGCGCGGAAGCAGAGTTCGAACATGCGCGCTTCGAGTATCAGCGTCTGAAGAGCCTCGAGGACCGCCAGCTCGCCAGCCGCTCACAGATCGAAAACCAGCTGCGCGCCTTCCGCGTTGCCGAAGCTTCCCTCACCGACGCCCGCGCGGCCTTCCAGCAGGCCAATCGTGATCTGACCCGAACGGAGATCAAGGCGCCCTTCACGGGCCTCGTGCGTCAGGAATCCGTGGACATCGGTCAGTTCGTGAGCCGCGGCATGTCGGTTGCGACGATTTACGCCGGTGACCAGGCGGAAATCCGCCTGCCCATCGCCGACCGCCAGCTTGCCTTCCTGAACCTGCCGATCGGCCACCGGGGTGAGCTGCCGGAAGACCAGCAGCCCAAAGTCAGGCTCACTGCCGACTACGCCGGTCAGACATTGACCTGGGAAGGCCGGATCGTCCGCACGGAAGCGCAGATCGACACCTCGAGCCGCATGGTGCACGTCGTTGCCCGGGTTTCGAACGAAGATCAGGACGTCCCCCTCAACGTTGGCCTCTTTGTCAACGCAGAAATCGAAGGACTGCTCGTGGACGACGTGGTCGTCATGCCCCGCAACGCGCTCCGGAACGGCAATCGAGTGCTGGTGGTCGATGCGGAAAACAAGCTCCACTATCGGAGCATCGATCCGCTGCGCCTCTATCGCGACGAGGTACTGATCCGCGGCGGCCTGGAGACGGGCGAGCGCGTCTGCATCTCACCGCTGCAGACAGCCATCGAGGGCATGCCCGTGCAGCCCGTGGATGAAAACGCCGGCCCCGACGACCTCCCCGAACCCCGCGTCGACAGCGTCACCAGCTAGGCCGCCGCCATGCATACTGCCATCTCCTGGTTCACGAAGAACCCGGTCGCCGCCAATCTGCTGATGTTCGTGCTGATCGTCGGCGGTCTTATGTCGCTCTATACGGTCCACCAGGAAGAGTTTCCGAACATGGACATCCGCATGGTGACTGTGTCGGTTCCCTATCTGGGTGCAGCACCCGAGGAAGTGGAGCAAGGCGTCTGTATACGCGTAGAGGAGGCTCTTAAGGGAACCGACGGTATCGAACGCATTACCTCGAATGCCAACGAAGGCTCCTGTTCCGTCATGGCGGAACTCTTCGAGGACGCGTCGGAAATCGATGTACTCAACAACATCAAGAGTCAGGTCGATGGCATCAACACCTTTCCGAAGGAAACCGAGAAACCCATCGTCTCGAAGGTGACCATCACCCAGGGCGTTCTCTCAATCGCACTGTACGGCAACACCGACCAGCGTACGCTGAAAGAAATCGGCAAAGAGGTCCGCGACGACATTGCGGCGATGGATGGCATCTCTACCGTCACCCTCGAGTTCATCCGCCCCTACGAAATCTCCATCGAAATCTCTGAGGAGACGCTGCGTCGCTATGGGCTGACCCTGCAGCAGGTTTCCAACGTCATCCGTAACACGTCCCTCGACATGCCAGGTGGCACGCTGAAGACCGAAGGCGGTGAAATTCTTCTGCGCGCCAAAGGCCAGGCCTACTGGGGCGAGGAATTCGAGAACATCGTCGTCCTCACCCGCAACGATGGCACCAAGGTTTATCTCTCGGAGATCGCGAACATTCGCGATACCTTCGAGGAAGGCGACCTGAACGCACGCTTCAATGGGGCTCCGAGCGCACTGATCAAAGTCGAGCGGGTCGGCAAAGAAGATGCTATTCAGATGGCCGCCGACCTTTATGCCTATATCGAGCGCTACCAGAAAGGTCTGCCACCAGGGCTCGAACTCAGGGTCTGGCAGGACGAGGCCCAGTCCCTCCAGGCTCGTCTGGATACGCTGAACAGCATGGCGGTCTCGGGGCTGTTCCTGGTAATGATCGTCCTCGCCCTGTTCCTGAAATTCCGACTCGCCATGTGGGTGGCAGCCGGGATTCCCATCGCCCTCCTCGGCACCATCGCCGTTTTCCCATACGCCGACATCTCCATGAGTTCCATGACGGTGCTCGCCTTTATTCTGGTGCTGGGGATCCTGGTTGACGACGCGATTGTGGTCGGTGAGCGGATTTACGGACACGAGCAGATGGGTAAGCCGCCGATTCAGGCCGCCATCGACGGCACCTGGGAAGTCTCCATACCCGTCATTTTCGGTGTCCTCACTACCATGGCAGCGTTCCTGCCGCTGCTTCTGGCCACCGGACGCATGGGCGGCTTTTTCAGCGTCATCGGCTACGTGGTGGTGATCGCCCTGGTTTTCTCGATCATCGAGTCTCAGCTGATCCTGCCGTCGCACCTGGCGCACCGGAACCACGCCGAGGCAAGCAAAGGCTTTTCGAAGAAGTGGAATGCCTTCCAGGGGCGCCTCGCGACCTGGCTCGAGAACCTCGCGACGGAGCGCTACCGGCCCATGCTCAAGAAGGCCGTGGACAACCGCTACATCACCGGCTCCGTGGGTCTCGGGGTACTGATACTCGCCATTGCGCTGATCGCCAGCGGCCGTGTCGTCTTCACTTTCTTCCCGGCTATCGAAGGCGATCGGGTTTACGCGGCTCTGGAAATGCCGGAAGGCGTCTCCGTAGACGTCACCACCGCGGCAGCCGGGCGGCTCGAGCGAGCGGCCCTGGAACTGCAGGGAGAGCTCTTCGAGCTGACCGGCAACCCGGAGACGATCAGCAACACCTTCACCAGCGTCGGCAAGACGGCCGATCGCGGCAGCGGGCCACCCTCGCGCCCCGGGCCGGGGCGCAGCCACTTCGCCGAGGTCGTCATCGAACTCGTGCCACGGGAACAGCGCAACAACTACAGCTCCAAGGAAGTTGCACGACTCTGGCGGGAAAAGGTCGGCAGCATTCCAGACGCGGTAAAGCTCTCCTTCAGCGCCGACGAATTCTCCGCCGGTGAGCCGATCAACTACGAACTTTCAGCCCGGGATGTCGATACGATCCGTGCCGCAGCCGCTGACCTGCGCGCTGAGCTCACCCGCTACGAGGGCGTGTTCGACATCACCGACTCCTTCCGGGCTGGCAAACAGGAAATCAAACTGTCGCTGCTGCCGGAGGGGCGCACCCTCGGTCTGACCCTGAACGATCTCGCCAGTCAGGTACGCGCCGCCTTCTACGGCAACGAAGCGCAGCGCATTCAGCGCGGTCAGGATGACGTTCGCGTGATGGTGCGCTATCCGGAAGCGGAGCGGTCGTCCATCGGCAACCTGGAAGACATGTACATCCGCACGCCCCAGGGCACCGAAGTGCCTTTCTACTCGGTGGCCCAGTTCGAACTCGGGCGAGGCTACTCGACGATCCGCCGCGTCGATGGCCGTCGGGTCATCAACGTGATCGCCGACCTCGACCGCTCCAAGCTGTCGCCTGAAGAAGTCAACGCCAGCATCACACAGGAAGTGCTGCCGATGATCCGGGCGAAGTACCCGGGGCTCAGTATCAAGCTCGACGGCGAACAGCTCGAACGCGCCAAGTCCTTTACCGGCCTTTTCCAGGCCGCCCTGCTGTCGCTCATCGTCATCTACACCCTGCTCGCAATCCCGCTCCGTTCCTACGTTCAGCCCCTTGTGATCATGAGCGTGATTCCCTTTGGTGCCGTGGGTGCGATCGCCGGACACTGGATCATGGGCTACCAGCTCATGTTCTTCTCGGCCCTTGGTATCGTGGCGCTCTCCGGCGTGGTCGTGAACGCGTCCCTGGTGCTGGTGGACTACATCAACCGCCGACGTCGGGAAGGCATGCCCCTGGAAGAGGCCGTGCTGTCCGCCGGTGTTGTCCGCTTCCGGCCCATTCTGCTGACGTCGGTGACGACCTTCGTGGGCCTGATTCCGCTCATGAGCACGCCGAGCCCAGCCACGCAGTTCTTCATCCCCATGGCCATTTCCCTCGCCTTCGGCGTGCTCTTCGCCACCTTCATTACGCTCTTCCTGGTTCCGAGCCTCTACCGGATCGCTGAGGACTTCTTCGGCTGGGATCCGGTCGCTCAGGGTCAGATCGATGCGGATGAAGTGCACAAGCTGCATCCGAAAGGCATGCGCCAGCCGGTCTGATTCGCGAAGCCACCGAACGATGAGCAACGGTGCCCTGAGCCTGCCGGGCACACCGCGTGCCTGGCATCTTCGGGTCTGGGAGTTGTCCTGGCCGGTCATCGTCGCCAACGTCACGATCCCCCTCGTGGGTCTCGTAGATACGGCGGTCATGGGCCGGATGCCAGAGGCCAGTTACCTTGGCGCGGTTGCGGTGGGCGCTGCGATCTTCAACGCGCTTTACTGGATATTCGGTTTTCTACGCATGGGCACCACGGGCCTCGCGGCCCAGGCGGCAGGGGCCCGGGATGAAGTCGAACTCGTCGCCACGGCCATACGCAGCGGCCTCCTCGGTCTGGGCATTGGCCTCATTGCCGTCCTCGGTCAGCTGCCACTTCTCGCGCTGGTCCTCGAGATCTTCTCTGCCAGCGCCGAGGTGGAGGCACTTGCCAGCAGCTACTTCCTGATCCGCATCTGGGGCGCACCGGCACTCATGCTGCACATGGTGGTACTGGGTATGCTGTTCGGGCTGCAGCGCATGCGGGCGGCGCTCTGGCTGTCAATCCTGCTGAACGTGACCAACATCGTTCTCGACGTGCTCTTCGTACTGGGTCTCGGGCTGGGTGTCGCAGGGGTTGCCGCAGCGACGCTCATCGGCGAGTGGCTGGCGGCATCTACCGGACTCGCCATCCTCTACCGGACCCTCCCCTGGCGCACCGTTGTCCTGAGAACCAACCTCTGGCGTCGGGGTCCACTGAAGCGGCTCATGAGCCTGAGTGGCAACCTCATCATCCGCTCCTTTTTCGTGCAGCTGCCGTTTTTCGTGTTCACGGTGATTGGCGCAAGCCTCGGTGATCTCGTCCTCGCGGCAAACGCCATCGTCATGCAGCTCTTCATGGCCATGGCCTTCGTCCTCGACGGACCCGCGCATACGGCGGAAACTCTGTGCGGGTTCGCCTACGGGGCACGGAGTCGCCAGGGACTCCGAGACTCCGCCCGCTACAGCGGCCTCTGGGCCCTGGGCCTGGCGGCAGTCCTGTCGCTGCTGTTGTTCGCTGGCGGAGAAACCTTCATCGCCTGGCTTACCCTGCTACCGGAAGTGCGCGAGGCGGCTGCACCGCTCCTGCCCTGGGCCGTCGCGGCGCCGCTCGTTGCGGTCTGGGCGTTCCACCTCGATGGCGTCTTCATCGGCACCACGCAGACGGCCGTGCTCCGAAACTGCATGTTCGTTGCCGCTTTCGCCTATCTGGCAGTGATCTGGCTGAGCATCGACGCCCTGGGTAATAGCAGCCTGTGGCTGGCCATGATGGTGTTCATGGGCCTGCGCGGGATCCTGCTCGGCGCCTGGTACCCGCGGATCGAACGGCAGCTACTCTGACGGGCCCGTCGCGATCGCCCGGGCGCGGCTTCAGGTCTCGAAGCAGCCTTCCACCGGCTTGTTGTCGCCGAGGATCCGCACCCCTTCGGAGTGGTTGCTGGCAATGGCGATCCCGGTGCTGGTGATGGTGGCATAGCTCCAGGTCTTCTGGACCCAGACCGGCGCCTCCCCGCGCTCCAGCATGTTCGAGATCCAGGCATGGCCGACGGCCATTCCCGCGCCCCAGAGCAACACTTCACCGGTGCTCGGCTGGCTGCCGATCAGCTGACGCGTAATCAACGCATCTTCCACGTAGCAGGGATCCTGAGCCGCCGACAGGGTCTGGGCGACATCGATGGCATGGAGGGTCTGCCAGGTGATCTCCTCGTTCGACAGACTGAGCGACTGACAGCCGCCGAATGCCAGCGTTGCAGGGAGCAGGAGCAGGTGACATCGGCGCGCAGCGCGGCGGCAGAATTGGAAATTGGGCAAGATGAGCTACTCGATATCTGGGGGGTAGCCGCATTCTCAGGACCCTGGCCGCTCAGGGCTGTAGTGGAGATTCTTAACTAATGTAAGAATTTCTAATTACCCGGTAGTTCATTGATTTTATTAGAATTATGAAGGGTGGATTTCAGAGGGCAGCGCGTTCAGGTTTGGTTCAGGTGTGCTCTGTTGTCATCCTCTTCGACGCTCGTGCGTTAGACTCATGAGCACCCCTCAGGCATTACCGAGGCCCCAGATCCATGCAAGGTCGCCCCAGAGCCTTTCTCCCCTTTCCCGTCTTCCTGACGTTCGTTGCGGCCGCGCTGACCGGCTGTGCGAATACCCCGGGCAAACCGATCGTCGATATGAAGGGCGTGAACCCCTATCAGTACGAACAGGATCTCGAAGAGTGCTCGGTTTACGCCGATGAGGTCGAGGTCGGCGCAAAGGCGGTTGGTGGCGCCGCGACCGGTGCCGCGGTCGGCGCCGCCATTGGCGCGATCTGGGATGGCTACCGGGGCAGCAGCCCGGAGCGCGGCGCCGCCACGGGTGCCGTGCTCGGCGGTGCCAGCGGTGTCGGCAGCGGCGTCACGGAGCGCAGTCAGGTGGTGAAGAACTGCCTGCGCGGTCGCGGCTATCGCGTTCTGAACTGACCTCGATCAGAGAACCGCCAGTGCGCGGTCTGACAAGGCTCCCCTGGCTCTCTCATCTGTTGAGTTGCGTCCGCTAAAGCGTCTATTCTGGACCGCTTTATTTCGGGACCAACACTGTAGGGAGTAAGCCAATGGCGGAAGCCGAAGACTATACGAGTGACCTCAACAACCTCGCGATGGGGGAAGAAGCCGTACCGCTCCTCGACGCGGTGAAAAAGCACATTGACGAGAATGTCGCTCCGATCCAGGACGAATTCTACCGCCTCGGCGAAGGCCGCGAGGATCGCTGGAGCTGGGCACCGGGTCAGCTCGAACTGCTCGACGGCGCCAAGGCCAAGGCCAAGGAGTCGGGCCTGTGGAACTTCTTCCTGCCGGATGCCGAAACCGGCGAAGGCCTGAAGAACCTGGACTACGCATATATTGCCGCCGAGCTGGGGAAATACCCGCTGGCCTCGGAAACGCTGAACTGTTCCGCACCGGACACGGGCAACATGGAAGTGCTCGAGCGCGTCGGAACGCCGGAGCAGAAAGAGCAGTGGCTGAAGCCGCTGCTGAACGGCGAAATCCGTTCTGCCTTCGCGATGACCGAGCCGGGCCTGCCCTCCTCCGACGCCAAGAACATCTCCACTTCCGCGGTCCTCGATGGCGATGAGTGGGTGATCAACGGCGAGAAGTTCTACATCTCCGGCGCCGGTGATCCGCGCTGCAAGATCATGATCACCATGGTCAAGACCAGCCCCGATGCGCCACCGCATCGGCAGCAGTCGCAGATCCTCGTGCCGACGGACACACCGGGAGTCGACATCCTCGAAGGGATGGAGGTGTTCGGTCACGACGACGCGCCGCACGGCCACATGCACATCAAGTTCAACGACGTGCGGGTGCCGAAAGAGAACATCCTGCTCGGCGAAGGCCGCGGCTTCGAGATCTCTCAGGTGCGCCTCGGCCCGGGCCGCATCCACCACTGCATGCGCTCCATCGGCCAGGCCGAACGGGCCCTGGACCTGATGATGAAGCGTGCGACCACCCGCGAAGCCTTCGGCAAGCCGATCATCAGCCTCGGCAAGAACCTCGAAGTGGTCTCCCGTGCCCGGATCGAGATCGAAGCCATGCGCCTCATGGTGCTCAAGGCGGCCAAGGCCATGGACGTGCTCGGTAACCGTGAAGCCCGCATCTGGGTGCACATGGTGAAAGCCCTGGTGCCGGAACGGGTCTGCCAGATCATCGATCAGGCCATTCAGATGCACGGCGCCACCGGCGTTTCCCAGTGGACGCCGCTTGCCGGCATGTACACGGGTCAGCGCACCCTGCGTATCGCCGACGGTCCCGACGAGGTCCACCACATGGTGGTCGGCCGCGCCGAGCTGCGTAAGTACCAGTAAGGCTCGCGTGAAGCCGGTCCTCGCGGACCGGCACGACGCCCCAGACGCCCGCGTGTGCCAGGAGGGTCCCGGCGCCGCGGGCGTTTCTGTATCCGAAGGGCGATCCCGTCTGCCGCAGGAGAATCAGTCAACTGCGGTCAATCTGCAGCGCACGTTTCTTTTAGAATAGGACGGTCGTCCAAGCACGGGCATTTCAAGGGGAGAAGCACATGGCATCGACGGAACAGACCCTGTATGAGGTGAAAGCCGGTGGCGCCTGGATAAAGCTGAATCGGCCCGAGAAGCGCAATGCCCTCTCTGCGCTGCTGACGACCGAGGTGCACGATCACATCGCCGCTGCCAACGCAGACGATGCCGTGCGTTGTATCGTCATCACCGGCAACGGACCGGGTTTCTGCTCAGGCGCAGACCTGAAAGATGATCGGGGCCTGCCGGAGGGCAAGGGCGCCGTGGCCTACCCTGACCTGCTTGCCGCCATTCAGGACAGTCCGAAGCCGGTGGTCGCCGCCATCAATGGCCCGGCCTTCGCCGGAGGCCTCGGGCTCGTTGGCGCCTGCGATATTGCGATCACCAAAGCCTCGGCGCAGTTCAGTTTCTCGGAGGTCCGCATCGGTGTGATTCCAGCCATCATCTCCGTGGTCTGCCTGCCAAAGCTCGGCCGCCATCACGGCATGAAGCTCTTTCTCACCGGTGAACGCTTCGACGGCACCCAGGCCGTGGACATGGGCCTGGTCCATCGCGCCGTGGCCGACGACGAACTCGAAGCCGCCGTGCAGGAAGAAATCGACATGATCCGGCTCGGCGGGCCCACGGCGGTGATCGAGTGTAAGAAGCTCGTGCGCCAGGTGCCCGATCTGTCGCGCACGGAAGGCTTTGCCCTCACCGCGCCCTGGTCGGCGCAGATGTTTGCGGCCGATGAAGCCAGCGAAGGGATGGCCGCCTTTCGGGAGAAGCGACAGGCCGCATGGATTCAGGACGACTGACGCCTGCCCCCTGAGGCCTCTGCTAGACTGAGGTCAACAAAGAACCCGGAGGCAGGGATGGCAGACATTTTCGTCTCCTACGCCTCAGAAGACAGGGAACGCATCGCGCCACTGGTCGAGGCACTGGAAGCCGAGGGGTGGAGCGTCTGGTGGGATCAGCACATCGATGCCGGTCCCGACTTCCGCGCCGCCATTGAAGGTGCCCTGCGCGACTGCCGCTGTGTCGTCGTCGCCTGGTCGCAGGCATCCATTGCATCGGACTTCGTGATCGACGAGGCCACGGCCGGAAAGAATCGCGACGTGCTCGTGCCTCTGCAGCTCGATACGGCCGAGCTGCCGCTCGGTTTCAGAACCATGCAGACGGCGCAGCTGAAGAGCTGGCCCGCCGAAAAAGGGCAGCTCGACCGTTTGCTGCGCGGGGTGGCAGCGACCCTAGACGGCCGACCCGGGACCGCAAGTACACCCGTTTCCGTCGCTCAACACCGGCGCAAACACTGGCTGCCTGCAACCCTCGCCGCGGTGCTTCTGGCCGGAGCCGCCTTCGGTCTCTGGCACGCGCACCCCACCAACGGCCACCGAAACAACGCTCGCGGTTCTTCCCTTGAACAACCTCTCCGGAAGCGCGGATGCCTCCTATCTCGTGGAAGGGCTGCACGAAGCGCTCATCGGCAACCTGTCGAAGCTCCATGGTCTGCGCGTTACCGCGCCCAGCTCCGTTCGGCGCGTGGACCGCGATCAGTCCCTGAAAGACATCGCCGAGCGTCTGGGTGTGGCGCATCTGATCGAAGGCTCGGTGCTCCGGGAAGGAGACAACGTGCGGGTAATCGTCCAGCTCATCGACCCACAGACCGAATCCAGCCGCTGGTCGCAGAGCTACGTCCGCAAGATGAGCAACATCCTCAGACTGCAGACGGAGATCACCCGAAGTATCGCCAGCGCGATCGAAGTGCAGCTCACGCCGGAAGAAGAGCGCAGCATGCACGCCATGGAGCAGCTCAGACCAGACAGCTACGAAGCTTATCTGCGCGGCATGCACGAGCTGCGCCGAGAGACACTGCGTGGCTATCGCACCGGTATCCGGATCATGCGGGAAGCCCTGGAGCAGGACCCGGACAGCGCCCTGGCCCACGCTGGTGTGGCCATTGGCTACTCGATGCTCGGCCACAACTTTTTCCCGGAAACCGCGCTGCCCAAAGCCAGGGAAGCGGCATTGAAAGCCCTGTCGCTGGACGACACGCTGCCGGAGGTTCATCTGGCCATGGGCATGTACAAGATGTATTTCGAGTGGCACTGGGAAGACGCAGACCGGTACCTGACAAAAGCGCTGGCGCTCAATCCGAGCCTCGTCGACGCCCACTATCACTACGCATGGCTGCTGGAACTCCTTGGCAGAGACGAAGAGGCGCTGTATCACGGTGAGCAGACGAAGCTCTTGAATCCGCTCTCACCTTTCTACAACGGCTGGCTCGCGGACCAGTACCGCGGGCTGGGACGCTTCGACGATGCCATTACCCAGGCTCGCTACACCATCAACCTGAGCGAACGTTATCCTCTCGGCTGGTTCGCCCTCGGAAACACTTACGCGGACCTCGGTGAGTATGACAAGGCCCTCGAAGCCCACGAGGAATTGCGGGACAGCTACTTCTGGTCCTGGGCCCTGGGCGGGACGCTCGCCAAGGCGGGGCGCTTCGAAGAGGCTCGTGCCGTTGCCGCCACGATCGCACCGGAGAATGACAACGCTATTCCTCTGGCACTGATCTCCGCTGCCGTCGGAGATCGTGAATCCATGTACCGCTGGCTCGGCATCGCACGGGAGGAGCGCATGGGCTGGTACCCCTGGCTCATCGCCTGGTTCCCGCTCACGGAGCCCTATCGCGAGGAGCCGGAAATGCGGTCGCTGCTCGGCGACCTCCTGCTGGCCAACGCCGCAGAAGCCACAGCGGCGCCACTGTTGGCAGGCACGCCTCAGGCACTTTGAAGTAGCCTGTCAGGATGACGAATTGTGCGAACTGCGGCGCCGAGCGCTCAGGCCCTTACTGCGGCCAGTGCGGACAGAACGACCGCGACTATCAGCGTTCCCTGCCTCCCCTCCTCAGTGAGCTCATCACCGAGGCCTTCGAGGTCGATTCCCGGGTCGTCCGCACGCTCAAGCTGCTGCTGTTCCAACCCGGCGAGCTGGCTGTTGAGTTCTCCCGCAACCGCAGGGCCAGTTACATCAGCCCGATCCGGCTTTACCTCTTCGTCAGCATCCTGTTCTTCTTTTTCTTCTCCCTGAACGCAGAGGTTGAGCAGGACCCCGAAGATCGCGTGACCGTGATTGCCGAAACGGAGGCCGTGGAGGACACGAACACGAGCGGCCTGCGCTCTCGCCTGGGTACCGAGCGAGTCCGCCGGGTTGAAGAGATCCTGAACCGCCCCGATGGCTCCGTGTCCCGGTTGATCCTTCTGCAGCTCGCCCAGGGCATAGAAGAGCGCGGCACGGAAGCGCCCAACGCTGCGGAAGTCTTCATCCTCCAGCAGCTCATCGACGCACTCTATGAGCCTGGATCTGTGATCAGCCAGTTCACCGACAACCTGGCCATCGGCATGTTCTTCATGCTGCCTATTTATGCACTGCTCCTGAAGCTCTTCTACTTCCGCCAGCACCGCTACTACGTGGAGACGCTCGTTTTCTCCACACACCTGCACTCCTTTGCCTTCCTCGTCCTGACGACGACTTTTTTCTTCGGTATCCCCACCGGTATCGGCTGGCTGGATGCCTTGAGTGAGCTCTTCGAATCCGCCCTCACCCTATGGATCGCCGTTTATCACTACCTGGCGCTGCGTCGCTACTTCGGCGGCAGCCAACTGGCAACCGCGCTCAAGTACGCGGGGCTCGTGTTCTTCTACTTCGTCCTTCTCATGCCGACGGGCTTTCTGCTCGTGCTGGTCTTCACGGTACTCAGCGTCTAGCCGCGTCGGGCCGATAAAACTCATGGGGTGGGCGGTTAGAGTTGCGGTAGCATGCACCTCCCCGCTTTCGGCAGTCAGGAGCACGCATGCCTTTCCAACCTTTCGATCTCAGCGGCCGCGTCGCACTCATCACCGGCGGCAACGGCGGTATCGGTCTCGGTATGGCCCGGGGCCTGGCAGAAGCCGGTGCGGAGGTCTGTCTCTGGGGAACCAATGCGGAGAAAAATGTAAAAGCCCTCGATGCGCTGGCCACGATCGGCCCCAGGGTGACCGCTCAGCTTTGCGACGTCGCCGATGAGCGTGCCGTGGAAGCTGCATTCGCCGAAACCCTTGCCGCCCACGGCCGGGTCGACGGCTGCTTCGCCAACGCCGGCGTTGGCGGTCGCGGTACCGGCTTCGAGGACATGACCCGGGAAGAGTGGGATTTCATCATCGGCGTGAATCAGACTGGCGTCTTCCACACCTTCCGCGCCGCAGCCAGGCACATGCGCGAGCGCGCTGAGGCCGGCGACGCCTTCGGTCGCCTCGTCGGAACGGCGAGCCTCGCGGCCATATCCGGTCAGGCGCGCGGCGAGCATTACGCTGCTGCCAAAGGCGGTCTGATTTCAATGATCAAAGCCCTGGCCGTCGAATACGCCCGCTATGGGGTCACGGCCCACACGATCCTGCCCGGCTGGATCGAGACAGACATGACCACTGGGGCTTTCTCGAACGACAAGTTCGTCGCCAACGTCTCCAAGCGGATTCCGGTGCGGCGCTGGGGCGCACCGGAAGACTTCGCCGCGATCGCCGTTTACATCATGAGCACGGCGTCGAGCTACCACACCTCAGAGACGTTTCTGATCGACGGCGGGTATGCGGCGTTCTGATCCTCAGACCAGCTCCGGATAGAGCGGCGAGGAAGCTTTCATGAACCGAAGCATCATGCGATGTGTCGCCACCAGCGTTCCGTCCGGTGTCTTCGCCGTCGAGTCGAACCAGAAATACTCTGTCTGCGGACTCTGACCCACGGAGACGACCTCCGCATCGATGTGATAGGGCCGATTCAGCAGGAACGGTCCATTCACCTGACCGACTTCGATGGCGCCGAAGAGACCGACAGAATCACCAACGAGCCCACGGATCTCCCGGGTCGGTGGACCCCAGAGATATTCGACGAAGGTGCTGGGTGCCGCGATCGGCTCGCCCCAGGGTACCGGTGAGCGGTATTCCGGGAGGGGATCACTGATCAGATCCCGATCAAAGCGCTCGAACTGGTTCTTCGGGTCCAGGTCTAGCTCGAAGTGCCCCATGGACAGGCCAGGGTGCAGGTTCTTCAGAATCCTGAGCTTCGAGGGATCGCAGGGCCGAAGGTCTCTGGTGCGCAGTTCACTCCTGCTGTGGTCGCCGATGGCCGCGGTGCCCTGGCAGACGAGGAGACCGTCGTCCCGTTCCATCCACACGCGTGTCTGAGTCTCCCCCGGGCCCGGTTGCTCAGCGAAGACCTGCACCGCTTCCCGGTCGACCGTCGCCGCCTTGAAGTTCAGCGACAGATTGCCGCTTCTGAGCCATTCCTCACCGAAAATCTGCTTAAGCACCGGCGGAAACTGGTTCATGTGAATGCTGCCAGCCACGGTACCGCCCCGGAAGCCGAGCTTTTCTGCGGTTTCGTTGTCGTGGATGCTGCCTTCGCCGGCATCGGCGGACCAGTTCACCGCACGCCAGAGCGGCCCGTTGATCGTCTCTCCCATGTGCATTTCCTCCCGTCGCCCCAGAGCGCATACTGCCGCCTCGACTGAGCGGGATGCAAGGGGAGCGAAGTGGCCGTAGAGCCCGTCGACGTACTCATCATCGGTGCCGGCGCCGCCGGTGCCGCGATGGCCTGGAGCCTTGCGGAAACGAAGATGCGCATCGTCTGCTTCGAGCAGGGCGACTGGATGAATCCGGCCGACTATCCGAGCACTGGCCTCGACTGGGAAGCGCGTGCAATGGGCGACTACAGCTTCAGTCCGAATCGCCGCCGGGCAAGCGCCGACTATCCCATCAACGACGACGACTCACCCATCAAGATCGCCAACTTCAATGGCGTTGGCGGCGGCACCGTGATGTACGCCGGACACTATCCACGCTTCCATCCAAGCGACTTTCGCGTGCGCAGCCTCGACGGTGTTGGCGACGACTGGCCTATCGATTACGACACCCTGGCGCCCTACTACGACGAGAACGATCGGGTCATGGGCGTGTCCGGGCTGGAAGGTGATCCCGCCTACCCACCGAAGCCGTCGCTCATGCCGCCACTGCCCCTCGGCAGGGCCGGCGAGACCGTCGCCCGCGGGTTCAACGCCAAGGGCTGGCACTGGTGGCCCTCCGATTCGGCCATCGCCACCGCACCCTACGACGGGCGGGATCAATGCATCAATCTGGGCGCCTGCCTCTCCGGTTGCGCTCAGGGGGCCAAGGCGAGCACGGACATCACCTACTGGCCACACGCCATCCGCGCGGGCGTCGAACTGCGAACCCGCTGCCGGGTTCGAGAGATCACCGTCGACGAGAACGACATGGCCAATGGTGTCGTCTACTACGACGCAGACGGGGTGGAACAGTTTCAACCCGCGGAAGTCGTCGTGCTCGCGAGTAACGGCATCGGCACACCCCGGATACTGCTCAATTCTCTCTCGAACCAGTTCCCGGACGGCCTGGCCAATCGCAATGGTCTGGTGGGAAGGAACCTCATGTTCCACCCCTATGCCTCCATTTCCGGCGTGTTCGCAGAACCCCAGGACGGCAGCCAGGGCCCCGTTGACTGCCTCTGGAGCCAGGAGTTCTACGAAACCGACCTGGGGCGAGGTTTCGTCCGCGGCTACACCTACGAGATGACACGCGGGCGCGGCGCCGTACACACGGCGCTGGCCGGAATGAGCTCTGGCCGCATTCCCTTTGGTCCTGGGCACCATGACGCTTACCGCACGCTGCACAATCGCATCACCGGCATGGTGGCGATCTGCGAGGATCTTCCCGAGCTGCACAATCGCGTCACTATCGATCCCGAACTCAAGGACTCCGACGGGATCCCGGCGCCGAAGATCAGCTACACCTTGAGCCAGAACAGTCGTGACATGCTGGCCCACGCCGTCGCCCGGGCGACAGAGGTGCTCGAAGCTGCCGGTGCTCTGGAAGTTACCTCAGAAGCGCCGCTCCGAGTCGGCGGCTGGCATCTCATGGGTACCACCCGTATGGGTGCGGATCCGGAGCACTCCGTAGTCAACGAGTGGGGCCGCAGTCACGACGTGAAGAACCTGTTCGTGATCGACGGCAGCCTGTTCGTGACGTCTGCCGGCGTGAACCCTACCCGCACGATTCAGGCCCTTGCCCTCTACGTGGCAGACCAGATGAAGCAGCGCCTCGCGACGCTTTTCGACTGACTCTTTGACTGCGAGCATGTGAACATGAGCGACCTCATCGGCAGCGATCGAACTCTCTCGACGGACGCGGCAGCGACCTTGTCCGCGCTCGTAGGCACCATCGTCCCCGCGAGTGCCGAACACGGTGTGCCCGGTGCGGATGACCCGGCGATTTTCGCAGACCTCATCACCAGCGCTGGCTCCGTGCTCGAGTTTCTCGAGGAAGCTCTGCGCCGTTTTGCAGCAAGCACTCCGGGATTCGCAACAGCTGCCGACGACGAACGGCTCGCCGCCGCAGAAGCCTTTCGCGCCGCGGAACCGGAAACCATGGGCCTGATTCTGTCGCTCGTCAGCCAGGCCTACTACCGGGATCCGCGCGTCCTCGCGTCCCTCGGCACGCCACCCAGGCCACCCTTTCCGGAGGGCTACGAGGTCCCCGCAGGCGACTGGTCGCTGCTCGATCCGGTCAGGGCGCGTGGACCGATCTGGCGGGAGACCTGATGCTCAGGCCCACATGTGTGACCCGCCGCAGACCGTCAGGGCCTGACCCGTCATGTAGCTGCTCGCATCGGAGGCCAGGAATACCGCCAGCCCTTTGAGATCCTCGGACTCCCCGAGGCGGCGAAGAGGAATCTGTTCGTTGGCCCGCTGGGCGGCTTCCGGGTTGTCCCAGAGTGCTTTTGCGAAATCCGTTTTGATGAGCCCGGGACAGATCGCATTAACGCGAATGCCCTTCGGCCCCCACTCGGCGGCGAGATTCCGGCACAGGGCGATGTCGGCGAGCTTGGAAATGTTGTAGGTACCGAGGACCTCCGACGGGTGAAAGGCGCCTGTGCTGGAAGTCACCATGATCGAGCCCCGCCCTTTTTCGATCATGTCTGGTGCGACCATCTGACAGATCCAGTGCACGGAGCGCACGTTCGTACCCAGAATCTTGTCGAAAGCTTCATCGGGGATTTCGGACATGGGGCCATAGAACGGATTGACTCCGGCGTTGTGGACCAGCACATCGATCGGACCCAGCTTCTCCCGGGTTTCATCAACAAGCGCCTGCAGTTGCTCCTTGTAGCCGACGTTGCAGGCAATGGCGACGGCTGCATCCCGATCGAGCCGTTCATTGATCCCGGCGGCTACCACCTCACATTGCTCGAGCTTGCGGCTCGAGATCACTACCCGGGCGCCGTGCTCGGCCAGTCCTTCGGCCATGGCCTGACCCATCCCTTTCGAGGCACCGGTCACCAGGGCCACCTTTCCGGTCAGATCGAAAAGTTCAGTGGAAACCATGCTGTTTCTCCCATCGCGTTCCCCGCGAGCAGAAGCGCCAACTCTAACGCTGCGTCACTGGCCCTACCAGTTCTCACCGAAGGGGCGAATCACCGACTCGAAGGACCAGGCTGAGCGGGGCTGCTGCGAAAGCCGGAACACTTCGCCAGCGATGTCCGCTGGCTTGCAGAAGAACTCGTCCGGCTCGTCGGGCCAGCGCTTGCGCGTCCACTCGAGGTCGATGACCGCATCGATCGCCACATAGGCAACGTGCACACCCTTGGGTCCGAGATGACGGGCCATGGACTCCGCCAGGATCCGCTGCGCAGCTTTCGTTGGCGCAAAGGCGGCAAAACCCGCTTTGCCGCGATAGGCCGAGGTGTTTCCGGTGCAGAGAATGGCCCCGGAGCCGCGCTCGACCATCTGCGGTCCCACCATCTGCGCAAGCTGCAGCAGCGCCATGGCATTGATCTGAAAGTTGCGCTGAAAAACGGCCGGATCCACGGAAAGGGCATCCCCAAAGGCGCCGCCCACCGCGTTGTGCACCAGCACGTCCGGGACGCCGAGATCGGCCTCAACAGCACTCACCGTCATCTGCAGCGCATCCGTGTCGGTGACATCGCAAACGTAGGCCCGGGTGCCCTCCGTTGCTGCCGCAATCTCGCCCAGGCGCTCGGCATTCCGGGCCAGCATGGCCACCTGGAAGCCTTCGGCGGCATAGCGTTCGACGATGGCCCGACCGGTTCCAGGCCCAACCCCGGTCACGAGGGCGACGCGTCCTGGCTGACTCATGATTCTCTCTCCACTTCCTGTTCACCGGGCCGTCGATGATACTGCAGGGAGGCGTTCCGGTTACCGGCAACGGAACTTTAGACAAACCTCGAGCCTCATACCTCTATGAACCCGAAAGCATCAATAAGCCTCGCCGCCTTGCTGGGCATGACGAGCGCCGGGATTCTCTGGTGGCTGGCGGAGCGTCCTTACGCCGTCCTGTCAGCAGGCAGTCCGGACTCCGTCGTTGCCAGCGAACAGATCGCCGCACTCAGCGCCGATGGGCAAACGGATCCTGCCCTCCTCGAAGTGCTCACTCGCCTCGAAAGCGCCCTCGCCGAGCAGCGTCGGAAGACCGCCGCTCTGGAGCGGGAACTGGCCGCCTTGAAGGCGGAGCAAGGCTTCACCGCCTTCGCCTTGACGGAGGCGCCACTTCCCGGTGAAGACGGGCCCACCGAGGCTGAAGGAGATGAGGCCGCGCAGATCGCAGACGGCGGTACCCGAGACCGGCGCCGCGGCACCGTGGATCTCGAACGGCTGCTGGAGGCGGGCATCAATCCGACGGACGCGGCCAGCATCGTCGCAGCCGTGGATCAGATTGCCCTGGACCGGCTCGAACTGCGCTATGAAGCCGCGCGGGACGGGACATTGAATTCCAGCGAATTCCGGGAAGCCATGGCAGAGATACCGAGCGCACGGGACTACGTGCGTGAAGAGTACGGCGAAGACGCCTACGACCGTTATCTCTACGCGTCAGGCCGAGCCAATCGTGTCGTCATCACCGACGTTCTGCAGACCTCCACCGCCCAGCAGGTGGGCCTGGAAGCCGGGGATGTGCTGCTCAGCATGAACGATCAACGCGTTTACTCCTCGCGAGACATCATGGCGATTGCCAGCAGCAGCAGCGGCAGCGTGCCGATCACCGTGCGGCGCAACGATCAGGTGCTCGAGTACTACGTCGAATCCGGACCGCTGGGCATCCGCAGCCGGCGCGCCAGTGAGAACCCCGCAGCACTCGAGCCGTAACGTCATCGCAGCCCATACCCCGCTGCCGCGCTATCATCTCAGCACACAGGCACAGCAGGCAGCTCACCCATGACACAACCCGGCACGCAGGAATGGCTCGATCAGGTGA
The DNA here is from genome assembly GCA_965230005.1 of Pseudomonadales bacterium. Taxonomy (GTDB): domain Bacteria; phylum Pseudomonadota; class Gammaproteobacteria; order Pseudomonadales; family Azotimanducaceae; genus SZUA-309. Next base: position 265,098 of record OZ245934.1, on the reverse strand, counting down.
TCGAACCGATCATCGACCCGAATCGAGAGATCGTGGATCCACATCACCATCTCTGGCGCCGACCGGGCTTCGACTACCTCCTCGAGGATCTCTGGGCCGATACGAACTCGGGACATCGGATCACGAAAACCGTGTTTGTCGAATGCCGGGCCGAATACCGGGAGAGCGGACCCGAGCATCTGAAACCCGTTGGTGAAACCGCCTTCGTCGCCGAGCTCGCCGCGCAGAGCGCCGGGGATCCGCAGTCCGGGCAAGGCGGTCGAGCCGTCATCTCCGCCATCGTCGCGCACGCGGACCTGACCGACGACGAGCATCTGGACGAAGTGCTGGATGCCCACGAGGCTGCCGGGAACGGCCTGTTTCGCGGGATCCGTCATGCGGGGGCTCGGGATCCGCATCCGGAAGCACTGACGATTCCCGGAAGAGCGCCGGAAGGCCTCTACGGCCGCACGGACTTCCGGCGCGGGGTTCAGGCGCTCGGCGCCCGGGGGCTGAGTTACGACACCTGGCATTATCACCATCAGAACGGCGCTTTCGCGGAACTGGCAAAGGCCATTCCCGACACGACCCTGGTGCTCGATCATTTCGGCACACCGCTGGGGGTGGGGATCTACGCGGATCAGCGGGCGGAGATATTCGCCCAGTGGAAGGCAGACATCACTGCCATCGCCGACTGCCCGAACGTCGTCGCCAAGCTGGGCGGGCTGGCCATGCCGGACAACGGTTTCGGCTGGAACGCCAGGGAAACGCCGGCAAGCTCCGATGAACTCGTCGCCGCGCAGCAGGACTATTACCTGCACACCATCGATGCCTTCGGTCCCGATCGCTGCATGTTCGAAAGCAACTTCCCCGTAGACAAGTGGTCGCTCTCCTACCACGTCTACTGGAACGCCATGAAGAAGATCGCCGCGCGCTTCTCTGCGACGGAGCAGGATGCCCTGTTCTCCGGAACCGCCACTCGAATCTATCGACTCTAGTCGCCTCCGCCTGCAGCAGCAGAGCACTTACATGCCGGGGTTGGCAGTCCGCATCGAGACTGCTTTACTTCGGGGCTTGGAGTACCTGGGGAGGCTCTATGCATCTCGTCGCTGATCTGCTCGAGCGAAAGGCAGAGGAAGTCGTCTGGATCGGTCCGCTCGAGTCCGTGTTCGACGCACTCAAGCTCATGAACGAAAAAAACGTCGGCGCGGTCTGCGTGCAGATCGAGGACTACCTCGTCGGCATCCTTTCCGAGCGGGACTACATGCGCAAAGTGATTCTGGATATCCACGCCTCGAAAAGAACCAAGGTGTCCGAAGTGATGACCAACGAGGTCATAACGGTGGCGCCGGAAGATACGGTCCGCCACTGCATTGCGTTGACCAAGAAACATCACATCCGTCACCTGCCGGTCGTCAAAGAGGGCAAAACCCTCGGCATGATTTCCCTCAGAGACCTCTTTCTCGATGCGATCGAGGAACAGGTCGGCGAGGTTGGCGACGACGAATAGCCGCTCCCGTTGGTGGAATCAGCGACGACTTTCTGAGGGCTCGGCAGTCCACCACCACTGCTCCGGCAGCGGGATCTGCTCCGGCCAGCGTTTGTCCATAGTTGCCGCATCGAAGAGCTCACCGTTCTTCACCACCTGCGTCAGAGTATTGGTGTTGCGGATGTTCTCGAGTGGGTTCGCCTCGAGCACCAGCACGTCCGCCAGCTTGCCGGGACTGAGGGTCCCGACATCTTCGGCGATACCGATCATCTCCGCCCCGTGACGGGTGGCAGCCGTGAGCACCTCGAGCGGTGTCAGCCCCCCGGACGCGAGGGCCCAGAGTTCCCAGTGGTAGCCGAGTCCCTGGAGCTGCCCGTGGGCGCCGATACCCACCCGACCGCCCGCACGGATGACCTTGCCCGCCTGGGCGGCGACCTGCGGGAAGGTGAACTCTTCCTCCAGAAACCACTGCGTTCTGAGCGTTCGACCCGCAATGGCATTACCAGGCATGAAACGGCGGAGCTTCTCGTCACGATGCGGTGACTCCCGCGTGTAGAAGTAGTTTTCCGCCCAGGGGCCTCCATAGGTCACCAGCAGTGTCGGCGTATAAGCGATGCCTGATTGTGCAACAAGCTGCACCACGTCTTCGTAGAGGGAGAGCACGGGGAAGTTGTGTTCGTTGCCCGAGAAGCCGTCGATCACGTGAGTCATATTCAGCTTCATGTCGAGCCCCCCTTCCGTGGTCGGCATGAGTTTCAGGGCGCGGGCGGCTTCGACGATGTACTGACGCTGCTGTCGGTCACCGGCGAGATAAGCCTTCAGGTTGCGAACGCCGTAGTGGTCCTTGTAGCGGCGCAGCACAGCCTCGGCATGCGCCACGGAACGGAACGCATTGTTCGAGAAGATGCCGGGCCCCGTGGACAGCGCCCTCGGACCGACCATGAGGCCGGCATCGATGAGATCCTCATAAGCGATGATGTCCGTCGTCGACGGCTGCACATCGAGCCCCGTGGTCACACCGTAGGCCAGATTCGCCAGGAACGCCCAGTTCTGATCGTCGAGAATCCGCCGGAGCGGCCTGAAGTGTGCGTGTGTATCGATGAAACCGGGCAGCAGAAAGCGGCCGCTCACATCGACCACCTCCGCGCCCACTGGGATCGCAACGCGATCGGCGGGTCCCACCGCGCTGATCCGGTCATCAACGATGACGACAACCGCATCGGCCAGCGGCTCGGCCCCCTCTTCCATCGTCAGCACCGTGCCACCGGTCAGCACCAGGGTGCCGCGTGGATGATGGCGCGGCCGATAGACGTCTACGGAATAGCTCTCAACCGCTTCATGGGCTTCAGCAATCTCCGGCTCATCACTCACCGCGCCGTCGTCGGAATTACCCTCTTCCGCCACAGCACCACCGGCCGGGTCAGAATCTTCTGCAGGCGTGTCATCAGCACCGGCCGGCGGCGCGCCCTCGTCATCGCTGAAAGACACCGAAGCCAGCGCGCGACGGTAGAGCTGATTACCAACGGTCCAGAAAAGCTGCCGGCCGCCCTCGGCCCAGCCGAAGAAATCGGCGCCAACGTCCGTCAGGCGCTTCACGGGAAGACTCGCGTTGCCGAGGCTCAGCTGCAGGTTGCTCAGATTCGGATTCAGGAGCCGCACCAGATAGAGCTGATTGGCATGGAGGACCAGCGCATGCCGACCATCCGGCGAGAGCCTGATGTCACTTGCCGCGACCTCCTCTTCAGCGAAATAGATCCCTGCGCCGGTGACCGCGAGATGGGAGCGACGATCCGTGCCGTCATAGCGCAGCGACGTCAGCCCCGTCGCCGTCTGATAGAGGTAGATACGATCCGCTTCCGGTCCGAAGTGCGGCGCCTGATGGCCACGGCTCGGAACAATGAGCGTTGCTGCACCGCCGTTGCGTGGAAACCAGACGAGATCGGAGCCGATGGGCGCACCGAAATCGAATTCCCGATAGAGCCGGTCGTAGCTGGACGCGCGCAGCGCCAGAACTCGATCTCCGTCCGGAGACCAGGCCGGATCCGAGTAATAGCCGGGCTCCTCGGAGACCTGCCGCGGCTGACTGCGGCCGTTCGCCCGGATGCGCCAGACGTGTCCGCCACGACTCGACCAGCTCACGTAGGCGATTTCCCGACCATCCGGCGACCAGCTCGGGTGGAAACCCTTACCGCCCGCAAGAGCTGATGCTTCCGGCGTCAGCGCGCGCACCTCGCCCGTTACCAGATCATAGAGGTGCAGCTGCATGAAACTCGAGAAGGCCAGCTTCGTGCCGTCCGGAGACAGCGCTGGACCCATGAGCATGCGGGCCTTTACCGGCCCGAGGCCGAGCCGGTACGGGAAATAGAGACGTGGACCGAGGCTCTGTTGCACCGGAACCGTGAAGGGAATCTCCGTGATCTCTCCCGTTGCCAGGGTCAGCCGTCGGATGCCTCCCTCGCGCGGGAAGTAGAGCGCCTTGCCGTCGGGCGCAAAGGCGTAACCGGGGAGCAGATCCCGGGTGAAGCGGCTCTCCTGCTCGTCATGTTCGACCGGATAAACGAGCCAGCTGTCCTCACCACTGCGCAGATCGCGCCTTCTGAGCCCCGTCTGCTGCTCATGGCGCGTCGCATAGACGAGCTGCTGCCCGTCCGGGGAGAGAACCGGGCGGAAGGCGCTGCCCTGGGCCTGCGTGAGAAGGTCTTCTTCACCGGTGCGCAGGTCCCGACGCACGATCTGCCATTGGGGAAAGCGCAGGTTGTAGCCGAAGCCGCCAGTCTTGCGGGCAAAATAGAGATAACGACCGTCCGGGCCGTAGACCGCACCGATTGAGTTCAACCGGTTCGTCCAATCGGAGTTGCCGTTGGGCTTCGCCTGGGTGATCTGAACTCCCTTGCCGCCATCAACGTGATAGGCCCAGAGTTCGAAAGTGCCGAGACCCCAGGTCGTTCTCGACACGACTACATGGCTGCCATCGTGAGAAAAGTCCGGAGAGGCGAACTCCACCTTGGCTTTCTCGCGCGTAAGCTGCCGGGGGTCGCTGCCGTCGACGGCGATGGTCCAGAGATTTTCGCTGCCATCCCGATCGGAAACGAAAACCACCCGCTCACCATCGGGAGAGAAGCGCGGCTGGGAGTCGTAAGCCATACCCGTGGTCAGCGGCGTCGCCGTGCCACCCTGGACCGGCAGGAGATAGAGATCGCCGAGCACCTCCATCACGAAGGTCTCACCGTCCGGGGACACATCGAGAGACAGCCAGGTGACCGCGCTCGTGTCGAAAGTGACCTCCCTGGCGGCCTCCAGGGTCAGCTCCCTGTCTGCTCCGTTTTCACCAGCCTGCGACGCCGCCGCATGCGATAGTGCGGCGGAGAACGGGGAGAGCAACAACGCAAACGACAGAAAGAGGCGGGAGAGACTGAGGAAGCGGAGACGGCCGAAAGGCATAGAGTTCACATCGACGGAGTTCGCTGCATTCTCGGAACTGCCGGCGAACGGTGCAACCTCCTCAGCGACTGCCTTAAACTGCGCCCCCATGCAGACCGACAACCTGAGAATCACAGGCACTCATCCGCTGATTTCGCCTGCCGTCCTCGAAGAGGAACTGCCCCTCGACGCCGCCGGCAGCCAGCTCGTGACCGATGCCCGGCAGACGATCCGGCAGATCCTCTCCGGTGAAGATCAGCGTCTGCTCGTGGTGGTCGGCCCCTGCTCAATTCATGATCCTGCAGCCGCCGTCGATTACGCCGAGCGCCTGAAAGACGTCGCGGAAACGGTCAAGGACGCGCTCTACTGTGTCATGCGCGTGTACTTCGAAAAGCCGCGAACGGTCGTCGGCTGGAAAGGTCTCATCAACGACCCCGATCTCGACGGCAGCTATCGCATCAATCGGGGACTGCGCCTGGCACGCCAGGTGCTGCTGGATGTGAACGAGCGCGGCCTTCCCGCTGCCACCGAATTTCTCGACACCACCTTCGGGCAGTACTACACGGATCTCATCAGCTGGGGTGCCATTGGCGCGCGAACCGTTGAAAGCCAGATCCATCGGGAACTGGCATCCGGTCTGTCCATGCCCGTGGGACTCAAGAACCGGACCGACGGCGATGTGCAGGTGGCGGTGGACGCGATACGTGCCGCCAGTCATCGGCACCTGTTTCCATCGCTGACGAAGGAAGGTGCGCCGGCCATTCTGGAAACCGGCGGCAACCCGGATTGCCATCTCGTGCTTCGCGGGGGGAGCGCCCCGAACTGCGATGCAACCTCGATCGCCGCCGCTCAGGCACTCCTCGGAGCCGCCGGCCTCCCGGACACGGTCATGATCGATTGCAGTCACGCCAACAGCGCCAAGGATCCAAATCGCCAGCCTGCGGTCGCCGCAGACGTCGTCGCGCAGCGGAACAGCGGCAACAAAGGAATTCGCGGCATCATGCTGGAAAGCCACCTCGAGGGCGGCCGGCAGGAGCTCGGTAGCAACCTCCGCTACGGCGTGAGCATCACCGACGGCTGCCTCGACTTCGAAGCCACCCGCCGACTGCTCCTGGACCTCGCCCGCTCCCTGCGCTGACCGGATCCGTCAGGTGATCTGATACTTCAGCATCACCCGTGAGCCATCGGCCAGGCCTTTCCGGAAACGCGGCCCCCAGGTGCCCCACTCACCGGAGTACTTCGCGCCGAATTTCTCGAGGAGCGCCGCATGAGCCGCAGCGTCCGTCTCATAGGACGCCGAACCCATGACCACCGGCAGTTTCTTGTAGCGGGCATCGTCGTCCCAGACACCCACGTCACCCACCCAGATCCGCGCCTGGGCCAGGCCTCTGCCGACCGCTTCGGCACGCCAGGCATCGGCCGCGGTCACCACGTAGAGCGCGCCGCCCTCGCGCACGAACCAGACCTCGGCCTGGCAACGGCTTTCCGCCCCACTGGCACGCAAAGGTGTGATGTAGATCAGTGGCGAAGTGTCAGCGGCGACGGGCATGACCTGTGCGCGGGCCGGCAGTGCGGTGCCAGCCACGAGGGCGCCCAGGGCGATAAGGCTCTCTCTCCGGTTCATGCCGCGGACACGGCGCCGGAGCCGGCCACCCTTCGTTCCATCGTGCTCTCCATCATTCATGCCATCATTCATGCCATCATTCATGAACGGTCTCCTCCTGAGTCCTCGTTGCGTGAGTGGCGGCCCGAGCCGGGCTTCCTGAGCCTTCAGACATTGGTCGCCTCGATCCGTTCAGCGATCTTCGCCGACCAGATCTTCGGTCCCTGTTGATGAACCGATTCGCCGCTCGCATCCACGGCGACGGTCACGGGCATGTCTTTCACTTCGAACTCGTGAATGGCTTCCATACCGAGTTCCTCGAAGGCGATGATCTTAGAGCTGGTGATGGCTCTGGCGACGAGGTAGGCCGCGCCACCGACGGCAATCATGTAGGCGGCTCTGTTATCCCGGATTGCATCGATGGCGATGGCACCGCGCTCGGCCTTGCCGACCATGCCAATCAGGCCGGTCTCTTCGAGCATGGTGCGGGTGAACTTGTCCATACGCGTTGCCGTGGTCGGCCCTGCCGGGCCAATCACTTCGTCACGCACCGGATCGACGGGGCCGACGTAGTAGATGATGCGGTTCGTGAAATCGACTGGGAGCGGTTCACCTTTTTCGATGAGATCGACGAGCTTCTTGTGCGCAGCATCGCGTCCTGTGAGCAGTTTTCCGGAAAGGAGCAGCGTTTCACCGGTCTTCCACTCCGCCACCGCTTCGGGCGTCAGCGTGTCGAGATTCACCCGCCGAACGTCCGCGCCGAGATCGAAGTCGATTTCCGGCCATTCGGAGAGATCCGGCGCCTCGAACACCGCCGGACCGGAACCATCGAGACTGAAGTGCACGTGGCGCGTGGCGGCGCAGTTCGGGATCACTGCGACGGGCTTGTTGGCTGCGTGCGTCGGGTATTCCTTCACCTTCACATCGAGGAGCGTGGTCAGCCCCCCGAGCCCCTGCGCGCCGATGCCGAGGGCGTTGACCTTCTCGAAGAGCTCGAGCCGCAGCTCTTCCGAATGACTCTGGGGCCCGCGGGCTTTCAACTCGTGAATGTCGATGGGATCCATCATGGATTCCTTCGCCAGCACCATGGCTTTCTCCGGCGTGCCGCCGATCCCGACCCCGAGAAGTCCGGGCGGACACCACCCGGCGCCCATGGTCGGCACGACCGAGAGCACCCAGTCGACGATGGAATCCGAGGGATTGAGCATGGCGAACTTGGCCTTCGCTTCGCTGCCGCCGCCTTTCGCCGCCACTTCGACGCTCACCTTGTCACCGGGGACCACCTTGTAGTGGATGACCGCCGGCGTGTTGTCCTTCGTGTTCGAGCGCGTGCCGTCGGGATCATTCAGCACCGAGGCGCGCAGCACGTTGTCCGGGTGCCCGTAGGCACGCCGGACCCCTTCATTGATCATGTCGTCGACGGACATGTCCGCTTCCCACTGCACGTCCATGCCTACCTCGACGAAGGCGATGACGATGCCCGTGTCCTGGCAGATCGGCCGTTTGCCGAGGGCACACATGCGCGAATTTACGAGCACCTGAGTGAGCGCTGCCTTGGCAGCCGGCGATTCCTCTTTCTCCCAGGCCTCGCGCATGGCGCGGATGAAATCGGTGGGGTGGTAGTACGAGATGAACTGAAGCGCGTCGGCCACGCTCTGAATGAGGTCTTCCTGTCTGATCACGGTGCCCATGGGCGAATAGCGTCCTGAGTTGGGTTTGAGATGAAAGCTCGATGGCGGCGGCATCGAAGCGTGAATTCTACCTCAAGGTCCCGCCCAGGAGGCGCCCGCTTGCCTGCTCCGTGAGGCTCATGTGACCATGCGGCATCCCGCGCGGTCAGGCTCGTTCTGCACCGGCCCAGCATCAATAGAGGACCCCAATGATCCAGGCTTTCCCCTTCCCCCGCCGCTCCGCTTCTGTCACCAGAGCTCTGCGCCCACCGATCATCGTTCTACTGGCCAGCCTGGGACTCGGTGCCTGCAGTGGGGAGCCCGCCGAAGCACCTGCTGAGCCGGTCACCGACCGGGGCACAGCGCTCGCGCAGAGCCTGCTCATCGTCGACACCCACATCGACGTTCCCTACCGCCTCCACCAGGGCTGGGAGGACGTGACCGTGGCCACGGACGGCGGCGATTTCGACTATCCCCGGGCTGCTGCAGGGGGGCTGAATGCGCTCTTCATGTCCATCTACATCCCCGCCGATGTAGATGCGGCCGGCGAAGCAAAAGGTTTCGCCGAAGGCCTCATCGACACCGTCGAGGCCCTGGTTGCGAGCGCGCCGGAAAAATTCGCCATTGCCACCTGCACCGCCGACATCGAGGCACAGCGGCAGGCCGAACTCATCTCCATGCCAATGGGCATGGAAAACGGGGGCCCCATCGAAGGTGACTTCGAGAACCTGAACCACTTCCGCGAGCGCGGCATCCGCTACGTATCGCTCGCGCACTCCAAATCGAACCACATCTCCGATTCGTCCTACGACCTGAACGAACAGTGGCAGGGGCTATCGGATTTCGGCAAGACCCTGATCGGTGAGATGAACCGTCAGGGAGTCATGGTCGACGTTTCACACATCTCCGACAAAGCCTTCTGGCAGGTCCTTGAGCTGACGGCGGTGCCAGTGATTGCCAGCCACTCGTCCCTGCGCCACTTCACGCCGGGTTTTCAACGCAATATGAGCGACGAGATGGTCTCGGCCCTCACGGAGAACGGCGGCGTGATCCAGATCAACTTCGGCAGCAGCTTTCTGACCAAAGAAGCGCGGGACTACAGCAATGCGACCCAGCAGGCCATGATCCGTTTCCGCGCCGAGTCCGAGGAGAACATGACGCCGGAAGCCATGCGCGCTTTCGCTGAGGATTACCGTAAAGAAAACCCCTACCCCTACGCCACCCTGGAAGACGTGCTCGATCACATCGACAGGGCCGTGGAACTGGCGGGCATCGATCACGTTGGCATCGGCTCCGATTACGATGGCGTCGGCGACAGCCTGCCGGTCGGATTGAAAGACGTCAGCACCTTCCCGAATCTGATCAACGGCCTCATGGAGCGCGGCTACAGCGAAGCAGCCATCGCCAAGATCCTCGGCGGTAATCTCATGCGCGTATGGGGCGAGGTCGAAAAGTACGCCGAGGCCGCCGGCGTCGCGCCGCTTTGCACCACCGGCGCGTAAAGAACGAACGCACCGGGCAGCAATCCCGCACTGATCAGGACAGGTGATCGATCAGTCGGCGCATGAAGGCAGTGCCGGCCTCCACCTGTTCCAGGCTGATGAACTCGTTCGGCTGGTGCGCCTGATCTATGCTGCCCGGCCCACACATGACCACCGAGTGCCCGGCGGCCTGAAACTGGCCGGCTTCGGCGCCGTAAGCGACGCTCTCGAGGTCGTTCTGGCCTGTTAAACGTTTAACGAGCGCCACGGCAGGAGAATCGTCCTGTGACTCGAAGGACGGTACTTCGGCGTTGATGCGGAACTCGATCCCCGTGTCCGGATGGATCGCCTGCATCTCCGGTTCCACCACCTCCCGGGCAAAGACCTCCAGCTCCCGGAAATAGCGCTCAGCCTCCTCCCCTGGCACGGAGCGGATATCGGTGACGAAACGGCAGTGTCGGGACATGATGTTGGCCGCCGTCCCACCTTTGATGACCCCGCAATGGAGGCTCGTATAGGGTGGTTCGAAGGGGCAGTCGGGCGATGCTTCCTCCGCGTTCCGGCGCTGACGCTCGTGAATCCAGTTGACGAGCCGCGCCGCAGCCATGACTGCGCTGACCCCACGATGCGGCTGACTGGAGTGTGCTTCGTGACCCGTCACGAAGGTATCGAAGTGGAAGATGCTCTTGTGGGCCTTCACGACCCGCATCATGGTCGGCTCACCAACAATCACGGCTTCCGGCTTCGGCACCTCGGCCGTGAGCGCTTCGATCATTCGCGGCGCACCGAGACAGCCGACCTCCTCGTCGTAGGAAAGGGCGAAGTGGATGGGCCGTTTCAGACGCTGCATCTCCGGCAGCAGCGCCAGAGCAATGGCGTAGAAGGACTTCATATCACAGGTCCCGCGACCGTAGAGGCGTCCGTCCCGCTCCTCGACGACGAAAGGATCGCTGTGCCAGTCCTGATCGTCGACGGGCACGACATCCGTGTGCCCGGAGAGCACGACACCGCCTTCGACCTCGGGTCCCACCGTTGCATAGAGGTTCGCCTTGGCGCCGTCGTCGTTGGCAACCAGCCGGGCTGCAACGCCATGTCCCGCCAGGTAATCGCGGATGAAATGAATACAGTCGAGGTTCGAATCCCGGGACACCGTCGGTATCCCGACGAGGGCCTCGATCATCTGGCGGGGGGTGTAGCTGTCACTCATCGCGAGAGCATAACACCTTGTTTTTGATCTGGATCAGGGCGGCTTCGGGTTCCTCGTATGTTTCCAGCAACGCCCCCAACGCTTCAATGAGCCCGCGTTTCGGTTCACCACCGCGCGCTGAATAGAAAGCTCAAAAAGGGATCAGATCAATGCAATCACTCAGACTGGCCGCGCTGTTGGCGGCCGCCGCGCTCCTCCTCATCAGCAACGTCGCAACGGCGAAGGAAGCCGGGAACTGGATCGTTCGTGCGGGCGTCACACACATTGCACCGAAGTCGGACAACGGAACGGTCCCCGGCGATCCGGCCATCGATCTGGATGTATCCACGGCAACTCAGCTGACCTTCGACGGCACCTACATGGTGACCAACAACTTCGGCATCGAGCTGCTGGCCGCCCTGCCTTTCAAGCATGACATCGACGGCCAGGTTGGCGATACAACCGTCGAGCTCGCCAGCGTCAAGCACCTGCCGCCCACCCTGTCGGCCGTCTATCACTTCAACACCTCGGGCCGCTGGCAACCTTATCTCGGGGCTGGCGTGAACTGGACGATCTTCTTCGATGAGAAGGAAAAGGATGCCCTCGGGGATGCGTCGCTGAAGCTGACCAACTCCCTGGGTTTTGCGGCAGTCGCCGGCCTCGATATCGCACTCACGGAGCGTTTCTACCTGAACGGCAACATCCGCTGGATGAACATCGAGTCCGATGTGAAGCTGGATGGCGTGGAAGTCACCAAGGCGAAGATCGATCCGCTGATCTACGCCATCAATATCGGCTGGCGCCTCGGCGGCGGTTGATCAAGCTGCGGCGGGCGCAGCCCTGCGCCCGCCCTTCCCTGCACCGGCTCCACGATCTGCCATCCGGTTACCCCTGCAGGGGCTGCGTGGGTGCCGCCGGACGCTCCCGTTGCCGCAGAATCCACTGACCGTTTTCCTCGAGGGCAGCTTCGCCCACGGCGCGAAGAATGTCCCTGCGCACCGCCAGCGGTGGCGCCTTACTCATGAGACTGATGGCGTTGGAGAAGATCCGTACGTAGTGCTGGTACTGCGCCAGCAGCTCCTTCTCGGCCAGCCGGTAGGCATAGTTCTGCCGGGCAGCAAAGGCGAAGGGGACCAGTCCCATAAGTGCGATCAACAGGTCAGCGTCGAGAATTCCGAGCTCCCGTTCACTGGCCAGCGCGATGGCCGCGATGAGCAGGATTCCGAAGCTCACCAGACCCATGAGGCTCGTGAGTCGGTGTCGGCCTTGCCGTTCCTCCGCCTTCTGGCGGTAGTAGGTGTACTGGTCCTCCACCCAGTGGGTCATACACAGATCGACGAGCTCCGGACTGGAGTGACGGTCCGTGCTGTCTGCGCGGAAGCCCGCAAAGCGCATGACGTTGCGGATCCAGCCAAGCTCGAGATCCTGACGCTTGAGAAAGCTGTCGTGACTGAAGCGGCTCGGGTTTTCCATCTCCACCCCGGCCAGAGACCAGAAGAACTGCACTCGAAGACCTTCGGCGAGCACCCGGTAGTCGAGAAACTTCCGCTGCCAGGAGAGCTTTCGCTCGAGCCAGGCGAGACCCAGCACCAGCGCGATACAGAAAATGTAGGGGAAGATCATGAACGGCAGACCGGGCCAGTCCGCATAGGCCACGAAAGAAGCGCCGGCCACCAGCGCAAGGGCGGACGTCCAGCCGATCTCCCGATAAAAGTAGTTCTGGTAGCGCCGGGAGAGCGCGTCCGCCCGATGATAAAGGCGATCGATGTCACGCCCGCCCTGCCCGCAGCGAGCCAGTTCCTCCGCCGGTAGCAGCGGATAGAAGCCCTGCTCGTCCATGGGGGTAGCAAGGTCTGCGGAAAACTCAGCCATGCGTTCGAAGACCCGCCGATAGCGGTCGGGCATGTACAGGGTCCGCGGCTTCAGCTCATCCCGCGTGAACCAGAAGGCGTCACCGGCCTTCAGGCTTTCCGCCGGCGGCCCTTCATCCTGCCGGGAACAGACCACGTGATAAACCAGGTCGCTCTCGTCTTCCGTGAAGTCGATCGGCGAGCGGTGCTGGCCGTCGGCGATGAGGTCGATGACATCGTGCTGATGAAACTTGATCACATGGCCGGTCCCGCCCGGTGCGTTGGATGGCTTGCCATCCCAGATCGCGAGCAGAATGTGACTGTGCGCGGCGAGATAGGCGCCGAGTTGTGCGTACTGGTAGTCGCGGCCAACGCCCGGCGCCCTGACGTCCGCTTCCTCGAGTTCGGGCAGCAGCGGCAGCTCGATACATTCGCCGAGCTCGCGCATGGCCTGAAACTCCGCGAGCGACGCTCCTTCGAAATCGCGCACATAGAGATGCTCGGGCATGGGCAGCAGCACAATCGTCGGGATGTCGAGTTCATGAGCCACTTCCGCGGCAATGCGGTCGGCACCCTCCGCCAGCGGCGTCATGACCATGAGCGGCAGGTCCGGAAACGCCGCCTGCATCTGCTCGAAGAAGCTCCGAATCCGTGCCTTGATCCCGTCGAGCTCTTCCGGGAGCAGATCCCGATGACCGGTGACGCCGATGACCAGCGGCACCCGCGCATGATGGAGCAGCTCAGGCACCAGGGCATGACGCGTGGCCCCCATGGTCGCCATGTTGCCGGTTTCCGCCATGCCTTCTCCGCGCTGCTGTCTGACCTTAGGTTCGCGTAAACTGCAGTCATGGACAACCGCTCAGATCTTATCGACGAACTCCTGAGTTCTTATCTCAAAATCCCGGTGCTCATGCAGTGGCGGAGCGCCAGCGGACTGCCATTCCCGGACCGTTTCGAGGGATCGAGGGTGGAGTTTCAGGGCATCGCCACCGAGTGGCTGGAGCTCGAGCGTATTGCCTGCACCGCCGAGCGCGCGCAGTTCGTCCATGGCCTGCCGGCCCGCCTCATGCTCGAGAACCCCGGTCTTGAAATCACCATCGGTCAGGCCGCTCTCGATCGCTGGCTGAAACGCTTTCAACTGCCCTATCGCCTTGAGCTTCGCGCCGAGGCGCTCGTCGTGCACACGGAGCTGGCCGGCTTTCCGCTCGCCGAGTTCGAGACGACGATTGAAATCGTCGGCGGCTGGTTCGTTCTGAAGCCGAAGCGGGCCGCTTTCTTCGGGGTACCGAGCTACGTCTCGTCCATCTTCCAGACCTATCTGCCGGTACCCCCCCTCTCCCGGGAGTCGCGTCTGGCCGGCATCGAGCACGCCGAAGGCTCTCTCACCCTGCGCTTCGCGCTGGACAACATCGACGAAGAAATCACGCCGGGACTGCTGCTGCGCCTGCGCAAACGCTTTTTCCCGGTCGTCGATCAGCTCACGGGGTTCATGAATCCACCGAAACAGTAGCGGCGTGCCCCTTTTTACGCACCTGGCAGATCCTTGCCTTCTGCGCTCGACAAGGCTACAAACGTAACGGGGGAAAAACAGTCGTTCGTTGTCATCCGGGCGGTCGCTGACCGTCGCTGTCTCTTGGGCCTTAGCGGCATCTCCCGCCAACCACTAGGAGACAACAATGAAAAAACTGACTCTGTCCTTACTGCTGTGTGCGCGATGGGTGCGGCCAACGCCCAGGAAGCCAGCGGTGTCCTGCAGCTCTTCGCCTGTAACCTGGCGCCCGGCAAGACCTACGAAAACGTCTGGTCGACGCTGGAAATGACCCGACAGAACGTCGATCGCTCGGCACCCGGCTATGACCCGGGCTTCGGCATCTTCATCTGGACGCCCTTCCGACAGGCAACGGGCTACGACTACATCTGGGGCATCCTGAACACTGAACTCGGGGTCATGGCGGCCGGGGCCAGAAACTATGTCGAGTCCGGCAACGCCGCCCTCATGGGTCCGCGTTACGCAGCGCTCGGCAGCTGTGATGCAACCGTGGTGTTTTTCGATCAGCTCACTCAGGGTGAGGTCGGTTCCGGTGAAGACCGCGTTGCGGATGCCGCCGTCGAAACCTTCTCCTGCACCCTGCGGGAAGGGTCGGACCTCGACGATGTGATCGAAGCAAGTGCCTTCTGGCAGAAACAGGTTGAGAAGATCAATTCACCGGCACTGAACCGATACCGAGGTTCTCTGCTGCGGCTCTTCCGCGGCGGCACAGGCGAGGCGGACTTCGGTTGGGTGGGTAACTATCCGGACTGGGAGAGCTTCGCACAGGGTTTCGATGACTACATCGGCTCCAAGGAGGGTCAGGCAGCAGACGCGCGCTTCAACGCCGTGAGCCGCTGTCGCTCGGCACTCTGGAACGGCTACTGGATCATCGAACCCGCAGAGCTGCCCTGAGCCAATCCGCCAGCAACCGGCTGCCGCAGGGGTGCGGCAAGGGCCGTTCCCGAGGTCACAGGCGACGCAGCCGGTGCTGGCCCTGCAACCGGCACCGGACCTTTAATCCGGTGCTGACACAAAGTGCTAGGATGCCGATCTCCGCCCCACCGCCTTCAGGAGGCCCCTTGAACCGGATTCTGGCATTACCCGCGCTCCTCGTGCTCACCCTGCTGCTCTCGGCCTGTGAGCCCAAAGACCGCCGCCCCGGCACCTGGCTGTACGGCGAGGTGGTAGACACGCTGCCCACGGACTGGTCCTTCATCGCCGACCACGCCGAGATCTACGTGGAAACCCGGCCCTGGTACGGCATCCCCTTCTCCGTGACGACCGTGATCGGCACCCGGGATGGAAAGCTCTACGTGCCTTCCATCTACGCCGAGGAAGCCGCCTTCCCCGGCACCAAGTACTGGAATTCGGTCATCGAGGACAATCCCGAGGTACGCCTGAAAATCGGCGACAAAATCTACGAGATGCAGGCGACCTGGGTGCGGGACCTGGCAGAGTATCGCCAGGGTGCGGGCGCCCTGGCGGACAAGTACGACAGCTGGGCGAACTGGCTGGCAAACGAGGACGAAGCGCCCTACTTCGTCATCATCCGCATGGATCCCCGGAGCTGAGGCTCAGTCCGAGGCGATCCCGGCGTTCTTGAGCGCCGTTTTGTAGCCTGAGTAGCGCGGCTGATCGATGGCGATCTGATTGACTACCGTCGCGCGCAGATGGGCGGTCAAGGCCGGGTCGTCGAGCTCCTGCGACCCATCGCGGAGGGCCTCCACGAGGGCCCAACGCAGTTCTCCGAGGGAAGCGGATCTGCCGAGCAGCGCTTCGAGGCGGGCCTGTTCTCCGGCCCGATGGTCCGGTCCAAGCGCAAGTTCCCGATCGACGATGTCCAGACTGTTGCCGGCCACGCGGGCGAGAAACTGGGTCCGCCCGGACGTACCCGCCATCACGTCTTCGCGAAGAAAGTCCCGCACGCTCTTCAGCAGTTCCTCAGCCCGCGGCATATCCAGGTTCCCGGCGGGGGCCTCTGGCACCACCAGCTCCACGGGGCCGGGAATGAGCAGGTTCACACAGTCCACCTGACACTCGGAGGAGCGGCGGCCGATCGCCGGGCGCTCGACGGTCTTGTCCGGGCCCGTGCGGTAATGTTCGGCCATCCCCAGGCAGCCCACGGCCCACCAGAAAGAACCGAAGACTTCCCAGAACTTCACATGCTCAGGGTCCACGGGTTTCCCGGACACCGCCTCGTAGCCCGCAAACAGATCGGCGTATTCACCAAAGCCGCCAACGGGCAGCTCCGTGCGCCCGAAGCGCCAGGAATTCGTGCAGATCCAGCCGAGATCGCGCATGGGATCGCCGATGTGTGCAATCTCCCAGTCGAGTACTGCGTTGATGCCTTCCGGGGTGACCATGAAGTTGCCGTTGCGGAAATCGTTGTGCACGAGCGTCGATTCATAGTCCGTCGGCAGATGGTCCATGAGCCAGCACCCGGCGTAGTCGATCATCGGCTGCGGCGTCTCCAGCAGCTTGTAGCGCTCCCAGGTCTGATTGACAAAAAACTCGGGCGGGGCCGTTTCGAGTTTGTCGCGCAAGCCGGTCGCATCGAGATCGACGGAATGTATGCGAGCCATGATCTCGCCACAGGCGTAGGCGAGGCTTGGCCGGATCGCGTCGAGCTCCGGAGCTTTGACGATGCGGGCCCCGAGCGCCTCCCCTTCGAGCCACTCCATGATGAAGCCCTCGCCGAGACCGTCCGTCTCCGTCAGCACATGGTGCACTTCCGGTTCCGGTACGCCGACTTCCCGGGCGCAGGCCATGAGCTGCGCTTCCGTGGCGAGCCCCGGTGCGATGCGAACCTCCGTATCGATGTGTCCGCCGCCACCGGGAGCGCGGCGCATGCAGAGCACCTGCTCACCGGCACTGGTGGCTAACGTCAGCCGATAGGTTTCCTGACTTGCGCCGCCGGAAAGCCGCTCAGCGCTGACGAGGCCGGTACAGCCTTCGATCTCGCGAAGGAGAACCGCCTCGAGCTTCTGCTCGAACTCCGCCTTGTCCATTGCCGATCAGCCAGCCTCTTTCACACCCTTCGGGGCACGCTGATTCATATAGCCGAACATGTAGCCGGCCACTCGGCGCATCTGAATCTCCTCTGCACCCTCGGTGATCCGGTAGCGGCGATGATGCCGATAAATATGCTCGAAGGGCTTGTGCCGGGAATAGCCGAGGCCGCCGTGAACCTGCATGGCCTGATCGGCCGCCTGACAGCAGAGCCGGTTAGACCAGTAGTTACACATGGACACCTTGTCGGACACGGAGAACGCGCCGTACTTATCCATCTGCCAGGCGGTCTTGTGGATGAGCGCGCGCAGCATCTCGCACTGGGCCTGCAGCTCCACGAGCGGGAACTGAATACCCTGGTTGGCGGAGAGGGGCTTACCGAAGGGCTTGCGCTCCATGGCGTACTTCACTGACTCGTTGACGCAGAACTGCGCCGCGCCAAGGCTCGAAGCCGCCTGACGGATCCGGTTCTCATTGAAGAAGTGCTGCACCACCTGCAGACCGCGCCCTTCACCACCGAAGATCGAACCATGAGGGACCCGGACTTCCTTGAAGGAAACACGTCCATGGTCCGTGGGCATGTTGAAGGTCCAGAGCATCTCTTCGATCTTCACGCCATCGGCTTCCATCGGCGTGAGGAAGGCCGTGATGCCGTCGCCGTCGCCGGGCTTGCCACTCGTGCGCGCCATGACCATGTCGTACTTGGCTTTGTGGATGCCCGTGTTCCAGGTTTTTTCGCCGTTGATGACCCACTCATCGCCGTCGCGAACCGCGTTGGTCTCCATGTGCGTGGCGTCGGAACCATGGTTCGGTTCGGTAATGCCGAAGGCGAAGCCTTTACGACCTTCTGCCAGATCGTCCACCCACTCGGCTTTCTGCTCTTCCGTACCGTACTCGAGCATGAGCAGCAGGCCGACGTTGTTGCCGACGATGGAGTGTTCGTTCTGCAGGTCGTTGTGCAGTCCAAGGCCTTTGACGGCAAGGTGTTCGCGGATGATGGCCATACCGAGGTTCGAGCCGTCCATACCGCCGTATTCCTTCGGGAAGGGGTAGCGGTAAAAGCCGGCTTCGTCGGCGAGGCGCTTGGTTTTAAAGAGCAGCTGTTCCCACTCTTCGTTCGGCAAGCCACCGCGTTCCCAGTCCGTTCGGGCATCTTCGCGCCGATGATCGAAGAAGCGGATGTTGTCGTCCTGCTGCTCCAGCGGCTTGATGGTGTTCTCGATGAAATCGTCGAGGCGCTCGAGCAGTGCGGCAATATCCTCCGGTATTTCGAAGTCCATACGGTGTCTTCCCCTGAGTGGTTAGTGTGTCGATAACAATGCGGCCATCCAAAATAACCGATGGCCCGGCCGCCTTCCAATCAATCAGCCTGCGGCGGGCAGCCGCTACTCGCCGCGCGACTCCCGCTCTTTCTCTGCGCGGACCATGGCCTTCGCATCCGCCAGCAGCGCCTTGGCGTCATAGACCACGCCGTCCTTGATGGTGTAGGACACACCACCGCTGCGCACCAGCGTGCCCGTGGCGCGATCGAGCTTCATGTGCCCTGTGCCGTAGAGCACTTTGAAGTTACGGACCGGATTCTCTGCCACGAGCACGATGTCGGCCCGTTTGCCGGGCACCAGGGAGCCGATTTCATCGGCCATGCCGACCAGCTCGGCCCCGTTCAGCGTGGCCGCCTGAATCACCTCCAGCGGGTGAAAACCCGCCTCCTGCAGCATCTCGAGTTCCCGGATGTAGGCGAAGCCGAAGAGCTTGAAGATGAAACCGGCATCGGAACCCGCAGCCACCCGACCGCCATGGTTCTTGTAGTCGTTCACGAAAGTCATCCAGCGGCGGAAGTTCTCACGCCAGGCAACCTCATCGGCCGTGGTCCAGTCGAAGTGGTAAGAGCCGTGCAGGCGCGGATCCGGCATGAAGAACCGCTGCAGCCCCGGCCAGGTGTACTCGGCATGCCACTCGGCATCACGGGCCCGGGCGACATCGCGGTTCGCTTCGTAAATGGTGAAGGTAGGAACAAGGGTGAAGTCCAGATCGAGCAGCTCGTCGCGTACCGCATTCCAGTGCTCGGAGCCCGGCGCCGCCGCCTGCTCCCAGAGGCGTCCGGCCTGACCGAAGCGCCACTGTTCGTCGAAGTAGTTGTAGTCCGGGGGATAGTCCTGAATGGTCCGGTCGTGGAAGAGCGCCTCCGGTAACCCGTACCAGTGCTCCATGCTGTCGAGGCCCATCCGCGCGCTGGTGAGCACGTTGACCTTGTACACGGCCGTCTGATCATGATGGTGCGAGGTGCCCATGCCGAGCTTCTGAGTTTCTTCCATGACGGCGGTCAGGGCCGCATCGCGCCCGCCCCGGAGCTTCACCCCGTCGGCGCCTTTGCGGTGGACGCTGCGCACCCACTCCCGGGCACGCTCTGGATCCGTGATCACCGTGCCCGGAAACATGCTGTGCACCACGAGCCGGGGGGCCGCAACTCTGCCTTCAGCGCTGCGTTGCTTGTGTTCGAGAGTCCAGTCGAGGCCCATGAGCGCACCGGTTTCCCGCACCGTGGTGATGCCGTGCGCGAGCCAGAGTTTGAAGATGTATTCGGGCGGTGTGATGGGGCCCGTGAGACCCTGGCCGAAGTTACCGATATGGGCATGGGCATCGACGAAGCCGGGCAACGCATACATGCCCTCGGCGTCCATGATTTCCCGTCCCGGCGCCGTTTCCGGTTCGCCGCCGGTGGTGATCCGGGCGATACGGTCGCCGCTCACGTGGATGTGCACGGGCCCCATGGGTGGCGCGCCTTCACCGTTGATGAGCATGACGTTGGCTATGACGAGTTCGTCGTAGGGCCCGCTGCCTTCGCTTCGGGCGGGGGCCCGATCGGGAATCAGCACCCCATAGTTAGCCGCCCGCGCAGGGCCTTCCTCACCGGGCTCGGGTCGCTCACCGGATTCCGCCTGCACACCCACAACCGCCAGCAGCCCGACCCCGGCCCAGAGCCCCAGGAGGATTCGTCCCATTAGTTCCTGCTCTCTCGCACAAGCCGAAGAACTATCTTACAGTACCGGGCTGATTTGACCTGGGGGAACTCGATGTATCAGGAACTTGGCGAAGTCTGGGACGCAATCACCGCTAAAGGTGCACCCTTCGAAATTACCGAAGTGGAAGTCAGAGGCCAGCAGATCAAGGCCTTTGCCGGCGCCCCGCCGACGCTCCGCGACGTTTGGCTGCTGTCCGCCCAGCACGGCGACGCCGATTATCTGATCTATCAGGACGAGCGCATCACCTATGCAGAAGCCCACCGGCGGGTGGCTTCCATCGCCAACTGGCTGCAGGCGCAGGGCGTGGAGCCCGGCGATCGGGTTGCCATCGCCATGCGCAACTACCCCGAGTGGCTCCTATCCTACTGGGCCACCGTGAGCATCGGTGCCGCCGTCGTCGGCGTAAACGCCTGGTGGGTGGGACCGGAGCTCGAATACGGGCTGAACGATTCGGCCCCGAAGGTGCTCATCGCCGACCAGGAACGTCTCGACCGGGCCCTGGAGCACATCGACGCACTGCCGCCCATGAAGATCGTCGGCGTGCGCACCGCACCGAACTTGGCCAACGAGGTGATCCCCTGGTCCGAGCTCGTCGACTTTGGTGGTGAGCTGCCGGACGTCAGCATCGACCCGGACGACGATGCCTGCATCTTTTACACCTCCGGTACCACGGGTCACCCGAAAGGTGCTCAGCTCACCCATCGCGGTTGCACCAACAACATCATGAACCTCGCCTTTGCCGCCGGTCTTGGTGCAGCCCTGGCAGAGCGGATGGGCAATCCCGTGCCGGCACCGGCTGAGGACGCCCCGCCGCCGGCCGCGCTCGTGACGACACCTCTCTTCCACGTGACCGCCAACAACTGCGTTGCCCACGGTATGACGCTGAACGGCGGCAAGCTCGTCCACATGTACAAGTGGGAACCCCACGAGGCGCTGAAGCTCATCGAGAGGGAGAAAGTCAGCACCTTCACCGGCGTACCGACCATGGCCCGGGAGCTCATCGCCCACCCGGAGTTCGGCAACTACGACACGTCGTCGCTCGCAACCGTCGGCGGCGGTGGCGCCCAGCTGCAGCCGGATCTGGTGGGCAAGATCGACAGCGCCGTTGCAACCGCCCGACCAAACACGGGCTACGGCATGACGGAAACCTGCGGGGTGATCACCTCGATTTCCGCGGACTTCTTCGTCGACAAGCCGGAAAGCTGCGGCCGCGTGCTGCCCAACTTCGATGCCAAGCTCATCGATGCAGACGGTAACGAGGTGGCACCCGGTGATGGTGTGGGGGAGCTCTGCGTCAAAGGTGCGCCTGTGATCCGGGGTTATCTGAACCGCGCCGACGCCACCGCAGAAACTATTACCGATGGCTGGTTGCATACCGGCGACATCGCCCGTATCGACGAGGACGGTTTCGTCTACATCGTCGACCGCGCCAAAGACATGGTGCTCAGAGGCGGCGA
The DNA here is from genome assembly GCA_965230005.1 of Pseudomonadales bacterium. Classification (GTDB taxonomy): domain Bacteria; phylum Pseudomonadota; class Gammaproteobacteria; order Pseudomonadales; family Azotimanducaceae; genus SZUA-309. Next base: position 243,400 of record OZ245934.1, on the reverse strand, counting down.
AAACGTGTACTGCGCCGAAGTCGAGAGCACCATCTACGAGCACCCGGCCGTTGCCGAGTGCACGGTATTCGGCGTCCCGGACGAACGCCTTGGGGAAGAGGTCGGCGCTGCGATCTTCGCCAAGGAAGGTGCAACGATCGACGGCGATGCGCTCAGGGGTTTCTGCCGCGAACGGATCTCCGGACACAAGGTGCCGCGCTACATCTGGCTGCTCGACGACCCACTGCCCAGGAACGCCAACGGCAAATTCCTGAAGCGGGATCTTCGGGACACGCTGGATCCTGCCAACGCCATCTGACAGGGTTGCCTCTAAGCAGTAACACGATCTTCCCAGGGAAGAAGGAGCCCGGGTCAGGATGACCTTTCTCTTAGAGGCACTCATTTTTCTGGGGGCGGCCATTCTGGTGGTGCCCATCTGTCACCGGCTCGGCATGAGCATGGTGCTCGGCTACCTGATCGCCGGCCTCGCCATCGGCCCGAGCGGCATCGGCCTCATCGACCAGAAGCAGGAGGCTGACGAGGTCATGCACTTCGCCGAGATCGGCGTGGTGCTGCTGCTGTTCATCATCGGTCTGGAACTCCAGCCGCGGCGACTCTGGGTCATGCGGCGTCTGGTGTTCGGCCTGGGCAGCCTGCAGGTGAGCGTCACCTCCGCCGCCTTCATGGCGGTGCTGATGCTTGTCTTCGATCTCAGCTGGCAGGCGGCACTGCTCATCGCTTTCGCACTGGCGCTGTCGAGCACGGCCTTTGTGCTTCAACTCCTGGCCGAGCAGAAAACCCTGAACCAGCCTCATGGTCGAGCGGCTTTCGGCACGCTGCTGCTGCAGGACGTTGCCGTGATCCCGGCCATCGCCATCCTCGACATCATCAATCCGGACAACGAAGGTTCCGGCGGCGGTGAAACGCTGCTCCTCATCGGCGTCGTTTTCGCCGGTCTCGTCGCCGCGCGCCTGGCGTTGCGGCCTTTCCTGCGCTTCGTTGCCGGCACCGGCGTTCGCGAGCTGTTCACTGCAGCAGCGCTGGCCCTCGTGGTGGGGGCCGCGCTCACCATGGAGCACATCGGGCTGTCCATGGGCCTCGGCGCCTTCATCGCTGGCATGATGGTGGCCGACTCCGAGTATCGGCATCAGCTGGAAGCGGATGTCGCACCCTTCAAAGGCATGCTCCTGGGGCTGTTTTTCATGGCCGTCGGCATGTCCGTGGACCTGAACCTGCTGCTCGAGTATCCGCTGCTTATCGCCGGCCTGACCGTGGCCCTCATGCTCGCAAAAACTCTACTCCTCTATCCCATCACCCGATCCCTGGGCATCGACCACCCGGAAGGCCTGCGGGCTTCGGCGGTGCTCTCCCAGGGGGGCGAGTTCGGTTTCGTGCTGCTCACCGGCGGCATGCTGGTCATGCTGATCGACAAGCAGACGGCCGACATCGCCGTGCTGGTGATCACCGCCTCAATGATGCTGACCCCGTTCTACACCGCATTCATTGAGCGGCTGCTGGCCAGGAAGGATGAAGAGGATCGACCCTTCGACGAAATCGAGGAGCCGGAGAATCCGGTGGTCATCGCCGGTTTCGGCCGTATGGGGCAGATCATCGGCCGCATCCTGACCATGCGGCACATCCCCTTCACTGCCCTGGAGTCGAGCTCCTCGCAGGTGGAGTTCGTGCGGCAGTTCGGCAACCGCATCTACTTCGGCGATCCAACGCACCTGGACCTGCTGCGCTCGGCGCACATCGCCGACGCCAAGGCCCTCATCATCACCGTGGACGATGCCGAAGCCGCCTTGCGCATCGCCGAGGAGGTTCGTGAGAACTATCCCAAGGTGAAAATCTTTGCCCGGGCCCGGAACCGGCAGCACGAGTTGCGCCTCAGGGACATTGGCGTCGACTTCGTGATCCGGGAGACCCTTGGCTCGAGCCTGACCATGGGCACAGAGCTGCTCCAGCACCTCGGCCTCACCGCTGCGGAAGCGAAAAACGCCATCGAGACTTTCCGGGAACACGACGAACACGTGCTGGAGCGGCAGCTGGCCGTGTATCTGGATGATCAGGCCTTCCGGGAGGTCGCCATGGATATGGCCCGGGAGCTCGAAGAACTCTTCAAGGACGATGTGTCCGAGCGCGATCTCGATATCGCTCCGGATCTCAATCGCGAGCTGGCTGGGCCTCTGCCGAGCACGACTCAGGCCAGCACGCCCGCGGACGCCAAGTCCGCGGACAAACCCTCCATGGGTGACGCGCCGGGGAAAGCCTAGGCGCGTTCCAGGGGCGTCTTCGCTTCTTCGACCAGATCAGCGATGGCTTCGTCGAGAGGCTTCACGTCCTGCGACTTTCCACCCAGGCGGCGGATGGCCACGGTGCGTTCTTCTGCCTCCCGCTTACCCACCACGAGGATCGCCGGCACTTTGGTCACGCTGTGTTCGCGCACCTTGTAGGAGATCTTCTCGTTTCTCAGATCGAGCTCCGAGCGGAGACCGGCCCGGGTGAGTGCCGCCTGCACTTCGCGCGCGTAGTCGTCGGCTTCGTCGGTGATGGTCGCTACCACCATCTGCTGCGGGGCCAGCCAAAGCGGAAAGTGGCCCGCATAGTGCTCGATGAGAATGCCGCAGAAGCGCTCGAGAGAACCGAACAGGGCCCGGTGGATCATGACCGGGATCTTCCGCTCTCCGTCGGCGTCGACGTAGGAGGCGCCAAGGCGCTCAGGCATGTTCAGGTCCACCTGTACGGTACCGCACTGCCAGTCCCGGCCAATGGCGTCGCGGAGCACAAACTCGAGTTTGGGCCCATAGAAGGCGCCTTCACCCGGGTTGAGCGTCCACTCCACCTGCATGGCGTCCAGGGCTTTCAGCAGTGCCTGCTCGGCGTTGTCCCAGACCTCGTCTGAGCCCACCCGTTTCTCCGGGCGGTCCGAATACTTCACGAGCACGTCGTCGAACCCGAAATCGCGATAGATCTCGTGAATCAGACGGGACGCCTTCACGCACTCCTCGGTGATCTGCTCTTCCGTACAGAAGATGTGAGCGTCATCCTGCGTAAAGGCACGCACCCGCATTAGACCGTGGAGGGCGCCGGAGGGCTCATAGCGATGCACCTTGCCGAACTCGGCCAGGTAGAAAGGCAGATCGCGATAGCTCTTGATGCCCTGTTTGAAGACCTGAATGTGCCCGGGGCAGTTCATGGGCTTCACCGCGTAGACCCGCTCGTCAGGCGTCTGCGTGAGATACATGTTCTCGCCGAACTTCTCAGCGTGGCCCGACTGCTGCCAGAGACCGTGGTCGAGAATTTCCGGGGTGTTTACCTCGAGATAGCCGGCCTCGAGCTGCTTGCCGCGCATGTAGGCAATCATGGTCTGGAACAGGGTCCAGCCCTTCGGATGCCAGAACACGGCCCCTGGGCCTTCTTCCTGAAGGTGGAAAAGATCCATCTCCCGACCGAGGCGACGGTGATCGCGTTTCTCGGCCTCTTCGAGGCGTTTCAGATAGTCCTTGAGATCTTTCTCGTTCGCCCAGGCGGTGCCATAGATGCGACGCAGCATCTCGTTGTTGGAATCACCGCGCCAGTAGGCACCGGCGAGGGACATGAGTTTGAAGGCTTTGCCGAGCTTGCCCGTCGACGGCAGATGCGGTCCCCGACAGAGATCAATGAAATCCCCCTGCCGGTAAAGCCCCACCTCTTCCCCTTCCGGGATGCTGGCGATGATCTCTGCCTTGTAGAGTTCACCCTGCTCCTTGAAGAAAGCCACGGCTTCGTCGCGATCCCAGACTTCCCGCCGGATGTCCTCATTGCGCTGAACGATCTCGTGCATGCGCGCTTCGATGACCTCGAGATCATCGGGTGTGAAGGGTTCCTCCCGGGAAAAGTCGTAGTAGAAGCCGTTCTCGATCGTGGGACCGATGGTGACCTGCGTCTCCGGGAACAGCTCTTTTACCGCTTCTGCCAGGACGTGGGCTGCGTCATGACGCAGCAGATCCACCCCTTCCGGCGATTTTGCGGTAATGATCTCCACGGACGCATCCTGCTCAATGGGCAGATAAACGTCCTTCAATTCACCGTCGACCTTCACGGCCAGGGCAGCCTTAGCGAGCGACTTGGAAATATCGCCCGCCACGGTGGTGCCGGTCACGGGACCTTCATAGGACCTGACCGAACCATCCGGGAGCGTGATATTCACCATTGTCGTCACCTTTAGACGTTACTGATTGAAGAAATGGCGCCGCTGCGGCGCCGGAAAACGCGCGATTGTGCCACCGATGGGCAGGCGCGGTCGACCAGCGCCTGCCAGAAGCAACGGTAAGGGGGATGAGCGGTCCGGAGGGTGGCGGAAGGCGGCGTGCTACCGCAGGACGCCGCACGGTTGCGACTGTGAAGCCTGCCGAAGCACCGGCGCCGGTGCGGCGCCAGCCCCTTCGATGGGCGCGTGGTCAGCCCAGCGCTTTGTTCCACTCCTCGATGCGTGCCGCCTGCGCCTCCAGCAGGGCAGCGGCATCCCCTTCGATGGTGATGCCGTTGATGGTGTCGCCCTGAGCGATGGCATTCACCACGTCCTGGTCAGCCTGACCTTCCACGGTGCCGAAGATCGTGTGGGCATCGTCGAGCCAGGGGGTGGGCACGTGCGTGATGAAGAACTGGGAGCCGTTGGTGCCGGGCCCGGCGTTGGCCATGGAGAGTTTCCCCGGTTCCGAGTGGCGCAGCTCTGCATCGAACTCGTCTTCGAAGCGGTAACCCGGACCGCCGGTGCCGGTACCCTGCGGGCAGCCGCCCTGAATCATGAAGTCCGGAATCACCCGGTGAAAGTTGAGACCGTTGTAGAAACCCCGATTCACGAGGTTGATGAAGTTGGCCACGGTAACCGGGGCTTTCTCGGGAAGCAGATCCACTCGGATCGTGCCTTTACTGGTATCGAAAACAGCTTTGATGCTCATAGGGATTCCTCAGCTACCGCTGGACTCTTTGCCAAGCTCAGGGGCGTGGTGGGCGGGGATCGCAGCCGCTGCCTCGGACTCTTCGGCCATGGCGGCAACCGCTTTTTCGTTTTCCATGATCTTCGAGATCACGGCTTCACCGGCGCGATCAAAGACCTCGCGGTTGTGGATGACGTGATTCTGGGACTCGCGATAGGCGTCGAGCATGCCGTTGACTTCAGGAACGACGTAGCGCGCCACCATGTCCCAGCTGCGCCGCGTGGCCTCCGGATTTGCCCAGTCGTTGACAAAGCCAATCACGGTGCCGAAGCCGCCCGTGAGTTCCTGCAGACGCCGCACGGTTTCAACGAGTTCATCCGGGGTGCCGACAATCGCCATGGCGCTGTCGCCACCCGCCATCTCCTCGATGGCCTGATCGGCGTTGTCATAGGCCACCGCGCCGGGGCGCATGAGAGTGCCGACGGTGTATTCGTTGTGCCAGCGCAGGAGGCCATGCTTCGCCTCTTCCCGCGCCTGTTCCTTGGTCTCGGCCAGGTGCCAGGAGAGGACCACACGCCAGTCTTCCCGATTGACGGCGTTGCCATGCTTGCTTGCGCTTTCTTCCGCGAAGCTCCACTGCGTGGGCAGCGCCTGGAGTCCGGCCGTGGACATGGAACCGATGGAAAGCACGCCGGTGCCGTGTTTACCGGCCAGGGTCATGCCCGAGGGGCTCACCATGGAGGCGACGGCAAAAGGCAGATCTTCCTGGAGCGGCAGCAGCTGCAGGCGCGCGTCCTTCAGCGTGAACCAGTCCGATTCGTGGGTGAAGCGATCTTCGCCGCGGAGCAGCTTGCGGATGACGCCAACGGCCTCGTCCTGGCGGTCCCGCTGCACCATGGGATCGATCCCGAGCGTATAGGCATCAGAAGGCAGCGCCCCCGGACCTGAGCCGAAGATCACCCGGCCGCCGGTCATATGATCGAGCTGCACGAGGCGCTGGGCGACGTTGAAGGGGTGATGATAGGGCAGCGACACAACGCCGGTGCCGAGCCTGATCCGGTGAGACCGTTCGCCAGCAGCGGCAAGGAACAACTCCGGCGAGGCAATCATCTCCCACCCGGTGGAATGGTGCTCACCACACCAGAATTCGTCGAATCCGAGCTTGTCGAGCTGCTCTACCAGATCGAGATCGCGACGGAACTGCAGCATCGGGTGTTCCCCGATGGGGTGATGGGGGGCGAGAAAAGCGCCGAACTTCACGCGGGCCATAGAGCTGCCTCCTGAACAATGAGCTGCCTGAAACGAGTCGCGCATTCTCGCACTAACGGTCGGTGTGGCGCCATTCGCGCTATGATCGGGCGATGCAGTCCCTGAAAGCGGCCTCCAACGGGCAGGCCCAGGAGCCTTCTGCCCCGTCAACGACCGTTCCTGCCGGAGAACGGCTCCGTCTTCCCGTGATCTGGGCCTTCACCCTGTCACGGGTGGCGTTTTCGCTCATGGGTGTGATGTTCAGCGTCTATCTCATGAAGTACGCAACGGACGTGCTGCTCATCGCCCCCGCGACCATGGGCATCCTCATTTTCGCCGCGCGGATCTGGGACGGCGTGACCGACCCGCTGGTGGGCTATCTCTCCGACCGCACTCAATCGCGTATCGGCCGCCGACGCATCTGGCTTTACGCCTCAGCGCTGCCCATGGCCATCGGCATCGTCATGATCTGGTCACCTCCGGGAGATCTCACGGGCTTCTGGCTCGTTGCCTGGATGGCCCTCGCCCTCCTCGTTTACGAGACCGCCAGCACCGCCTATCTGATCCCCCACGGTGCGCTCGGCATGGAACTCACACCCCATTACCACGAGCGCACCCGGCTGTTCGGTTACGCGCACATGATCGGCTTCATCGGCAGCCTCCTCGGCATGGGGCTTCTCCAGCTCATGACGACCGCCGAGGACAAACGCGCCTTTGCCTTCGATGTTTCCATCGTCGCGGCGATCGTCGTCTTCTTCGCGGTCACCATCACCACCCGTTTTCTCCCGGAACGTCGCGACTATCAGGGGCGCGGCTCGGAGGGCGTCTTCCGCTCGGTGCTCGATGTGGCGAAAAATCCGCACGCGCGCCTGCTGTTGATCGTGTTCGCCATCGAAACCTACGGCATCGCCAGCGTCATGACGCTGACACCTTACCTGGTGGCCTACGTCTTTCCTCTGGAAGCGCTGCTCGTCGCCGTCATGGTGACCTACGCACTGCCGCAGGTCGTCTTCACCCCGTTCTGGATGTGGCTCGCCCGCACGGTCGGCAAACAACGGGCGTGGACCGGTGCCCTGCTGCTCTCTTCTCTGCCTTTCATCGGTTTCTACCTCCTGGAAGAACCGGGCGTCACCTTCTGGGTGCTGACCTTCTTTACGGGCTTCCTGGCCGGCTGCGGTGCCGTGGCACAACCGGCCATTCAGGCAGACGTGATCGACTACGACGAACTGAAAACCGGCGAGCGGAAAGAAGGCGCCTACCTCGCCGTGTGGAATCTGATCCGGAAGGGTTCAGCCGCGCTTTGCGCGCTGATCACCGGGCTCGTGCTTCAGTACTGGGGTTTCGTGCCGAACGAAGTTCAGAGTGAAGAAACCGTGCAGGCGATTCGCACCATCTTCGGACTGCTGCCGGCCGCCTGTTACTTTATCGGCGGCCTGCTCTTCACCCGCTTCGCCTTCAACGAGGCGGAACACGCCGCCGCCCGGGCAACCATCGCCAAACGCGCGATGGAAAACCGCGCCTGATAGAGCGGCTTTACCCATCATGCGCCCTGCCCCTAAGATGCGCAGCGCTTCGAAGAGACCTCACTGACATGCGCCTGATCCTCATCTCCGACGCCTGGTTTCCGCAATTGAATGGCGTGGTTCGCGCCCTCTCTACGGTCTGCGGCAAGCTCGAAGCCGCGGGCCATGAAACCGTGGTAGTCGGTCCCGATCGGTTCCGCAGCGTGCCGGCACCTACCTATCCGGAGATCCGGCTGGCGCTCACGACGCCGAGCGCCGTCGGACGCCTCATCGACGAGACCGTCCCGGACCACGTGCACATCGCCACGGAAGGTCCTCTGGGTCTCTGCGCGCGAGCGGCATTGAAGAAGCGCGGCCTAGCCTTCACGACCTCCTTCCACACGCTCTTCCCGCAGTATCTGGAACTGCGCTTCGGGGTACCCGCAGCCTGGACCTTCGCCGGTTTGCGCCGCTTTCACAGCGGGGCCGCAGCGACCATGTACAACACCGAAAGCATGCGCGAGATGCTTGCCGGCTTCGGCTTTGAGAACCTCATTCAATGGATCCGCGGCGTCGATACGGAGCTGTTCCGGCCCATCGAGCCCGCACCACTGAACCTGCCACGACCCGTGCAGATTTACGTCGGCCGTATTGCTGTGGAGAAAAGCATCGAGGACTTCCTGGGGCTGGATACACCCGGCAGCAAGGTGCTCGTGGGCGACGGACCGCAACGGGCGGAGCTCGAAGCCAGGTACCCGGACGCGCACTTCGTGGGCGTAAAAAGTGGCGACGATCTCGTCGCCCATTACTGCGCTGCGGACGTTTTCGTCTTTCCCTCGCGGACGGACACGCTCGGCCTCGTGAATCTGGAGGCCATGGCCTGCGGCATCCCGGTCGCCGCCTATCCGGTGCAGGGCCCGAAAGACGTCGTCGCGGACAGCGGGGCTGGTGTCCTGGACGAGGACCTCGGCCGGGCCATCATGGCCGCCGTTGGCATCGACCCGGCGCTCTGTCGAGCCCGGGCGCTGCAACACACCTGGGACGAGTCGGCCAGGCAGTTCGCTGCTAATCTGGTTCCCGTTCGCCGACCCGCCTGAGCGCTGCACCTCAGGACCCGGGAGCTACCGAAAAGAGATAGGCCAGGTAAGCCACCAGCACCACCAAGGCCTGCGGCCAGCGAATCCCACCTCGCCAGAGAAACAGCCCGAGCACGAGGGAAGTGAAGGCGAACAGCGCCAGCAGATCGAAGGTCAGGAGCGAGCGACTGAAGCCCAGGGGCACGATCAGCGCGGCAATGCCGATGGGCAGCAGCGTATCGAGGATGTTGCTGCCAATGAGGTTGCCGACCGTCAGGCCGACCCGCTTCCGCAGCACGGCGCCCACGGAGATCACCACCTCCGGCAGACTCGTGCCGATGCCGATGATGGCGATGCCGATGAAGGCCTGATCGACACCCCACTGTGCCGCCAGGGACATGGCCGCGCGAACGATCAGCTCAGCGCTTGCAACGACAATGGCCAGCCCGACAAAGAGCCGTAACCAGCAGCCGAAAATCGGACCCGGCGGACGCTCCTCGTCGGCCTCGAGGGCGCGCACGCCGGTCAACACGCCCTCCTCGTGGATCACGAAATAGACGTAGGCGGCGAAGGCGGCAACCAGCAGGGCCCCTTCGAGCCGTGTGACCAGCCCATCGAAACCAACGATTGCCAGCAGCACCGTCGCGGCAAGAAGCACGCCACCGTGCCGCAGGAGCTGCGCCCGGGGCAGGGCCAGCTTGCCGAGCAGACCGGTGACGCCGACGACGAGGCCAAGCTGCCCGAAACAGCTGCCGAGGGCATTACCGATGATGAGGTTCTCAGTTTTCACGCCGCCAAGCTGGCGCAGGGCCGCATCCACGGACACGACGAGTTCCGGCAGGTCGCTGCCGACCGCAAGCACCACAACGCCGATGAAGAAGTCGGAGAGTTTGTGGTGCCGGGCGACGGCGATGGCGTTGTCGAGGGCGATCTTCGTCCCCCAGACGATCGCCCCGATACCGAGCAGCAGCAGCGCCAGAGGCGCTGAAAACGTCACGCTGTCAGGGCCGATACCAGATGGGCGAGCTCCAGGCGCGCTCCTGGATGATCGGCGGCAGATCCTCCCGCGGGGCGACGTCTGCCCGCAGCGCATCCCAGGTGGACCAGCGACAGGTCGGATTCTCAAGCGCCCGCACGTAATAGAAGGCCTGCGCATCGGGGTCGAAGTCCGGATCGGTCCAGACGCTGCGCAGTTCCCCGGCCCCAACGCCGGCGCTGATCCGGCAGTCGGAGAGGTCTACCCGGGCGCCGTTGTCCGGGCAGCGGTGGCTGTTCGGATCCACCTCCCCGCCATCGGAACAGGCGACGTCGTAAACCATCTCCCGGCTTTCGCCGTCTTCCAGCCATCCCTTGACGATCTGCACCCGGGCAAGCGGCGCGCCGATGGGATCCCGGAGGGCCCAGACGGCAAAACTCGGCGTCGCGCCTTGCGCAGGCAACAGATCGCCGCCCATCGGTACCGCATCAGCGTAGAGCGCGGCCAGATCACCGGCTTCGGCCGCGGCGGCGATGTCATAACCGGCGAAGAGCCGCACCTGAATCCGCGGGCCCGTGGTGGCAAAGGTTTCCTTGCGCCGGAAGGCGTCGTAAATCGCCTCTCGGGTATTCGCTTCCGCCCAGACCCCCGTCAGTCCCGAGGCTCCGAAAAAGCGGTAGTAGGTGTCTGAGTAGTTCCCCTCATCGTCTGGGGTCGAGCCGCGCAGATCGTCGCGATAGTCGAGCATGCCGACCTTGCTCCAGTAGTTGAACTCGGAGAAGGCTCCGGCGGACACGTGTGTGTCACTCGCGCCGGCAATGCCGAAGCGATAAGGATTGGCACCTGTCTGTGCTTCGATCTGCAGACCGCGAAGATAGGCGTCCCGCACATAGCTGCCGGGCGCCGCACTCGGTAACGTGGTGGCGATGCGGTAAGGGAAGATTTCGAAGTCCGCCCATTCGTCGTTGGGCGAAAGCAGCGGATGCGTCTCCGAAGTGCCCTTTACCTGGGTAATCTCGACCAGCGGCTCGTTACGCAGGCGCAGTTCTGCATAGTCTGCATCGATCGGGTCACCGGCCCAGTCCGTGAGCTTGAACATCTGACCGTTCGAACCATTGGCGTTGTGCGGGATCGCAAGGCTCTCAATACCCTCGGCCCGAAGCCCGTCCATCCACGCCCAGAGCCGCTCGGGGTTCGTGTCGTCGAGGCGGCTGAAGGGAAACTCGGGGGCCTCGCCAGCCCGGAAGATCACGTTTCGATGCAGGTTCTCACGCTCATCGGTGGAAGAGGTGTACTCGTAACCGATGAACGTGGTGAAGGTGCCCGGATCGTTATGAGCTTCCGCGGCCTCGATGATGCTCTCCCACGCGGAGCGAACGACGTCCAGGTCGAGGAGATCGTCACCGTCGGTGTTGCCGCGAAAGTACTGACCGAGCTCCTGAAAAGCCGCCCGACGTGTTTCCGTGGTCGTGGCTTCCTGCACGACCCGGCCCATGGGATGACGGCCGGGGGCCGTGGCGGGATCGTTCATGGCCGGTAGCATGCCGAGATAGGCCGCATGATCGGTGACGGCCTGAAAGTCCAGAGGCACCCGAAGCTGCATGTTGAAGCCCGCCGGATGTTCGATGGCTTCGCCTTTGGCGAAGCGGTAAGCGTCTTCCGGACTCGTACGGGTGCCGAAGATGAAGGCATCGAAGGAAAAGCGGGTATGCACGTGGAGATCACCGAAATAGGCATTTCGGGTGCCATTCGCGACCACGGCTGCTTCCGCGTCAGCCACATTGGCAGGCAATTCCGTCTCTGCCGGGGCAGCTGCCTCTTCCGGCGCCGGACTGCAGGCCGCCAGCACAACGAGCCCTCCGAGCGACAGGACAAGCCGCCGACCGTACTGCGCAAACACCATGACTATCCCCTTCGGCGCCAGTGACGCTGCAAAGACTACCACTGGCAGCGGTTGCTAGCGCCCTCGAGGAACCGGCTGCTCGCCTCCCCCGAATCTCACCCGACCTGCGGATCGAACGTACTCGACCGGCGTCCGCCCTGTGTAGCAGAATGCCCGACAGTCAAGAAGGGATGGAGACTTCTCATGATCCGACCACTGTGTGCCACGCTTGCGCTGGTACTCGGGCTGCCCATTTCGGGCGAGGCTGCCGAATCCGGCTATGGCGTCGTGCTGACGGAAGAAATCGCACAGGAGGATCGCATCTACTCACCCTTCGTCAATCGCGACTATCCGGATCAGGTGTTCTTCGGCGACACACACTTCCACACGGAGCTTTCACCGGACGCCGGTCTCGTCGGCACCACCCTCGACGTCGACGACGCCTACCGCTTCGCACGCGGTGAGAAGGTCATCTCGAATACGGGGCAGCCGGCGCAGCTGATACGCCCGCTGGACTTCCTGGTCATCACCGACCACGCGGAGTTCATCGGCCTCGCGCCGCAGATCCGCAATGCCGCCCCGGAGCTCCTTGCTGATCCCTGGGGCAAACGGGTCCATGAGCTGTTCAACAAAGGACAGGAAGGCCGCATGAAGGCGTTCACGATGATCATGGAGAGTGCCTTCGCGGACCCGCCAGTGAATCCCATGAACACACAGGAAGCGGCACGCAGCATCTGGGTCGACTTCGTCGAAAAGGCAGAGCTCTACAATAGTCCCGGCCGCTTCTCGGCCATGACAGGTTTCGAGTGGACGTCTTCACCTGGCGGTAACAACCTGCACCGGGTCATCATCCAGCGGGACGGCGCAGACGTCACCTCCCAAACGCTGCCCTTTTCCCTGTTCGACAGTCTCGACCCGGAAGGCCTCTGGGACTACCTCGAAAACTACGAAGCCACGACCGGCGGACAGGCGATCGCCATCCCACACAACGGCAATCTCTCCAACGGCCTGATGTTCACGGAGCGGACCTTCGACGGCAAACGCATGAACCGTGAGTACGCGGCGAAACGTATCCGCTGGGAACCGCTCCACGAGATGTCGCAGATGAAGGGTGACGAAGAGACCCACCCGCTGCTCTCACCGGAAGACGAGTTTGCCAACTTCGAAACCTGGGACGTCGCCAACATCGCCGGCAGCGAAGCGAAGACCCCTGAAATGCTCCAGTACGAATACGCCCGCTCGGCGCTCAAGATCGGATTGAAGCTGGGCGCGAAGCTCGGCGTCAATCCCTACAAGCACGGCCTGGTAGCGGCGACCGATACCCACACCGGTCTCGCGACCTCGCGCGAAGAAAACTACTTCGGTAAATACAAGCACACGGAGCCGTCCGCCAATCGCTGGAACCACGAAGTGATCCCTGCCGACGATCCGGCACTCCGCATTCTCACTTCCCAGGAGGGTGCACAGGGCCTGATGGCTGTCTGGGCGCGGGAGAACACCCGCGGGCAGCTCTTCGACGCCATGCGCCGCAAGGAGGTCTACGCCACGACCGGTACACGCATGCGCGTTCGCGTGTTCGGCGGCTGGTCTTTCGAGCCGGACGACGTCCTGACGTCAGACCTTGCCTCGCTGGGCTACCGGGACGGCGTTCCCATGGGCGGCGATCTGAGCGACGCACCGGCAGACACCGCTCCGAGGTTCCTGATCAGAGCCCTGCGGGATCCGGACGGCGCCAACCTCGACCGGGTGCAGGTGATCAAAGGCTGGCTCGGGGACGATGGCGAAACCTACGAGCAGGTTTATGACGTCGCCGTCTCGGACGGCCGGGAAATCGGAGCCGACGGACGTGCGCGGGACTCTGTTGGCAATACGGTCGACCTCGCGACCGCTACCTACACCAACACGATCGGCGATGCGCTGTTGATGGCCCACTGGGAAGACCCGGACTTCGATCCCTCGGAGCCCGCGTTCTACTACGTCCGGGTCATCGAGATTCCGACGCCTCGCTGGACGACCTTCGATGCGGCGTTTTTCAACCTCGAACGTCCCGACAACGTACCGGCAACAGTGCAGGATCGCGCTTACACCTCACCGATCTGGTACACGCCGGCTGATTGAGCCGCTGGCTGACCTGTTCTGACCACCTGCGGGCGGTGTCGCTGATCGCGCCCGCCCAAGCCGCTTGAGTCGTGATGCTGAAAGAACCCCTGCTCCACTTCCTCGTCCTGGGCCTGCTGATTTTTCTGGTCCACGGTCTGGTGGCAGATCATGGCCCCGAGGACGACGAGATCGTCCTGACCAGCGCGAAGCAGGAGCGTCTCGTTGCCGCCTTCAAAGCCACCTGGAATCGGGCACCGAACGAAACGGAGTTCGAATCGATCCTCGAGGACTGGATTCGTGAAGAGCTCGCCTATCGCCAGGGGTTGGAAATGGGCCTCGAGGGTGACGATACGGTGATCCGTCGCCGGCTGCGGCAGAAAGTCGAACTGCTGGCAGAAGAGATTGTCTCCATGGCGCCACCGGATCGTACGGTGCTCGAGGCGTTTCTCGCAGCGAATGAGAGCGACTACCTCGGCGAACCCACATTCAGCTTTCGCCAGGTCACGTTCAGCGAGGATCGACGCGGTGCCCAGGCGGAAGCCGACGCCAAACAGGCACTGCAGCAGCTCTCGGCAGAAGGCGCCAAGGTCGACCTCGGGAACATCGGTGATCCGTTTCCACTGCCGGCTCGACTCATCGACGCCTCCCCCTCGCTGGTGGCATCCCGCTTCGGGCGGGAATTCGCGGAGGAGCTGGCCACTCTCGAGCCGGGCCGCTGGCTGGGCCCCATCCGCTCCGGCTTCGGACTGCATCTGGTGATCATCGACGCGTTCAAAGCAGCGCCACCGCCAACGCTCGACCTGGTCGGGCGTGAAGTGCAACGGGACTACAACCGCCAGCAGCGCGAGGTGGCAATCGACCGCCTTTACGAGGAGCTGGCCAAGCAGTACACGATCTCCGTTGAGGGGTTGGAAGGCGCGCCGTCCTCATGATTCGGGCCGTCTTCCTGGCGCTGCTGCTGATGCTGACTTCCGTCGCCAGCGCCCACGAAATCCGCCCGGCCTACCTGCGCATCCAGCAGGTGGACGCGGAAAGCTACGACCTGCTCTTTCGGGTGCCCTCCCGGGGCACCATGCGCCTCGCGATCTACGTGCAGATGCCCGAAAACTGCCGGACGCTCGGCGACGTCGTGACCTGGCAACAGAGCGGGATGCTGGTGGAACGTTGGACCAGCGAATGCACGGGCGGCCTGACCGGGGGCAACATCACCGTCGCCGGGCTCGAGGCCACGCTGACGGACGTACTCTTCCACTACGAACGCCTCGATGGCACCACGCAGATCGCCAGGCTCACTTCTGCATCGACCACAATTACCGTATCTGATTCGGAAAGCTGGCAGGAGGTCATCAGCACCTACACAGCCCTTGGCATCGAGCACATTCTGCTCGGCATCGACCATCTGCTGTTCGTGCTGGCGCTGCTGATCATTGTGCCGAACGTGCGAACGCTCATTTTCATGATCACCGCGTTCACCGTTGCCCACAGTCTGACCCTCGGCGCGGCAACCCTCGGCTTCGTGAATTTTCCATCGGCACCGGTGGAGGCCGTGATTGCGCTCAGCATCCTGTTCGTGGCCGTGGAGATCGTGCACTGGAAGCAGGGTCGGGAAGGGATCACCCGAAAGCAGCCCTGGGTCGTCGCTTTTCTTTTCGGTCTGCTGCACGGCTTCGGGTTTGCCGGTGCGCTGGCGGGCATCGGCCTGCCGGAACACGCAATCCCGCTGGCCCTGTTGTTCTTCAACGTCGGGGTCGAGATCGGTCAGCTCGCCTTTGTTGCCGCCGTGATGCTCGTCTGGTCCCTGCTCAAACGGCTGAAACTGCCGGAGTGGGCCTGGCGGGTGCCGACCTATGCCATCGGCTCCCTGGCTGCGTTCTGGACGATCGACCGCATCGCCAGTTTCTGAACGTGTGTTCCGAGAGTCTGGCCAGGGAGGCCGACCGCGTCCGATTCAGTTCTGCAGCGCCACCAGGTGCGCGAGCTTGTCGGGATTGCGGACCATGAAGAGCCGCTGGATGCGCCCGTCCAAGACCTCTACCTGCAGTGTTGAAACCAGCGACCCTTCCGCACTGATGATCACAGCCGGGTCGCCGTTGAGCGTTACCCAGCGGAACTCGACATTCCCATCCTCCAGCACCCGGGTGCCGATGTGCATGATCACGCGAGCGATCCTGTCGGGGTCGGTCACAGGAATGATGGCAGCGCTGACCTGACCTCCGCCGTCGGAGTAAACGACGGCGTCTTCCGCGAAGAGGTGCACGAGCGCATCGAGGTCGCGGCCGGCCACGGCACCGAAGAGCGCTTCCAGAAGCCGCTGCTGTTCAGCCGCATCCTGCTCCCGCTGCCGGCGAGGTACCTCCCCCGCAAGCTGCGCCCGCGCACGCCGCAGCCGCTGGCGGCAGGCCGCGGCGTTCACATTCAGCACGGCCCCGATGTCATCGAAACTGAGATCGAAGGCCTCGCGCAGCACAAAAACGGCCCGTTCCGCCGGAGAGAGCCGCTCGAGCATAAACAGGAGCCCGAGGCTCAGGTTTTCCGCGAGTTCGGCCACATCGTCGGGGCCGGATTCCGTAAGCATCGGCTCGGGCAGCCAGGGTCCTGTGTAACTCGCCTCACGGCGCTTGCGTTCCCGGAGCCGGTCAAGCGCCAGATTCGTGACCACCCGGAAGAGCCAGGCTTCCTCGTTCTCCGGCGCTTCGCTGGCCTTCAGGAGCTTGAGACGCGCTTCCTGCACCACGTCTTCCGCGTCGGCAACGCTGCCGAGCATCCGGTAGGCGAGACTCTCAAGGCGCGAGGCGAACACCCAACACCTCCTCTGCAATACCCGTGGTGAGTTTAGCGAAGTCAGACTCTGCCACGTTCCCGACATCGTAGTACCAGCCGCCGAGACCTCCCAGTGCTGCGAGCGTCAGAAGTGCACCAACGACTGTTGCCCGCTTGAGGGTCACGGTGCGCAGCAGGGAAGCCGATGCCGCGGCAGGCGCCAGCCGACTGAGCGCCATACCGGCGCCGTTCAGGCCATGGTAGAACCCCGCGACCGCGAGCAGAAAATAGTAGGGATAAAAGTAGGCGGGCACCGCGGCGATCGAGAAAGCGAGCCCTTCGAAGCCCGGGTACACGTCGTAGAACCACGAAGATCCGCGAACAGCGAAAATATGGCCCCCGATGAACACCAGCAGAAAGAAGCCGGCGTAGCGGTGCCAGCGCGCTCGCGCACTCAGTTGCCGACGAGGCTCAACGGCGATCCTGAGGAGTCCGGCAACCAGATGCACGGCGAGCGCAGCAAGAATCAGCGCTTCGACGACACTCGCCTGATATACGGACCGGAGCGCACCCTGCACGCCGTCATAGACCTCCGGGCCGAGGGCCGCGAGCCACGTGTTCAGGAGATGAAAGACGAGAAAGCCCCCGAAGATGAGTCCGGTTGCGGCCTGAATCTGTTTGAGCATGAGATATCCCGTTGTTTGCGGTGATATCTACCAGACGATCGGGCTACTGCTTTTGTGACAGATGTGGCGTTGAAGCCGTGTTTTTCTCGCAGCCAACTGCGGGAGAAATGTCTGCCGCTCCCGCCGCGGCTGCCTCGATGCGACAGAGTTCCAACATCGCGGTTTCGTAGCCGGGATGGGTGCGAAAAGGTGCAAGATAGCGGGCTGCGCGGACGAGCCCGAGGTTGAAGACATCGTGTTCAGCAATCACGTCCTCCAGCCAGACGGCCGCACTCTCGTAGTTGTCGAGATAGATCTCTGCCTCGAAGAGATGGAACTTCGGGAAGTGCACACCTCGAGAGTCCGCGTCTTCCAGTTCCAGTAAAAGGGCTCGGGCTTCCCCCCGACGCCCGAGGAGTGCGAACAGGTGGGGAAACCGATGACTGGCCTGGCCGCTGAAGCGCTGCCAGAGCTCGTCGAGCAGCCGATTCGCTTCAGCTTGCCGACCACCGAGGGCGAGCGATTTGACCTGCTCAGTTCGATGGCCAAGCTCGACGAAGCTCACGTCGGTGAGTTCAGGGTAAAAGTGCAGGCCTTCCTCCAGCACGCGCCTCGCATCGTCGTGACGCCCTAGGGCATTCATGACTTTTGCTCGGGAAACTCTGATCGGACCAGCATCGCTTGCGGAAGGTATGTTGGCCGCGATCTCAAGGTGATGCAGCGCATCCCCCAGGTGCCCACGAGAAAAGGCGACTATCCCCCGCCACAACTCGCGCTGCCCTCTCATCCCCCAGGGATCCCCGGAACGCTCCGCGACATCCAGCTGTTCGAGGGCGCCCGCGTAATCCAGTTCCCCGAGGATCAGATACTTCGCGACGGCCTGATTGAAGCCCGACTGCGGCTTGAGGCGAAGCAGGGTATCCGCTACTTCCCGAGCCCAGGCCGGTTCACGTCTGGGATCCACGTGATAGAGCAGCTGACCCCAGGCGATAGCAAAGTCGGGAGAGTCGTCCACGGCCGCTTCCAATAGATATCGCTGTTCTTGATCGCTCTCGGTGGCATAACCACGTACCCATAAACGTCTGGACCGTTGCGATGCGGAACCTGACTGCCGCTCAGCAGTTACGGCGCTGGCAGCGACCGTGCTGACCTTGCTCGCCACTCGATCGGCGGAGTCGAAGCGGGTAACGGGCACTCGCTGATGAAAATTCTCGGACCAGATCGTCTCCTGCCAGTGCTCGAAGCGAAGACTGAGGGCCAGGTCCGTTCCCTCACCCTTGGTATCAGCAGTGATGCGCAGGTTCAGATCAAAGGGATCCCGTGCCTCGGTCGTTACTTTCAGGTAGAAGAGGCCACTGAGCAGCGGCAGCAGTGACTGCCGAACGGCACGAGCGGCTTCCATATCTCCCCCTTCATCAACCGTGATCAGCAGCGTTGCCGGCCACTCAATCACCGGCGCCGGCTTCAACCCGGATGTTGACACCCCGAGCAACAGGACGAGGCCAAGTGCGGCGACGACACCCGCAATCGCAAACGGCCATCGTGTAGCCAGTTGGACAGGTGGTCCCGGCTTCTCGGGCTCACACGCCGTCGTTGTGACGGCCTCCACCTCCCCGATCGCCTGATAGCCACGACGGACGATGGTCTTCACATACCGCGGCGTCTTCGGATCGTCGCCGAGGGCCGTGCGAATCTGATTGATCCGTCGATGCACCGTGCTCTGTTCGACCACCCGTCCTGGCCACACCGCATCGAGGATTTCCTCAGTGGACACGACCCGATCGGCGTTAGCCGCCAGATAGGCGAGAAGATCCATGGCTTTGCCTTCCAGCTGCCGTGTCTCGTCGCCACGCCGCACAGCATTGGATTCGGGTTCCACGAGCCAGTCATTGAATCTGAAGGGGGAACCTGGCGTCTGCATCACTCTCCCTGTTTTCCGTGACCCGGTTCAGCGTCTCTCCGGAGCCACACACGACGATGCTTCGAGGTTGCTCGCCGAATCATAGCGTCCGAGGTGCAGGTCTCCCAGTGTCCTCGCAACCTTGAAGCGTATTCTTACAATCTCCTAATGCACTGTTTTTTAATGGAGAATTCTTTCATTAGAGAAACAGGAGGTGCGCAGGAGGACAGAGATCCCACCCCGGGAGGAAGCTCGAGTCCGGTCTTCTTCATCGGACGGGTCTGTGCGGCAACGCCTAACCTTCGTAGCTGGCATCCTTCTGGGAGCAACGCTGATTTCCTGGCTCGATCAGGATCTCAACATCACGCTCTCAACCCCTGAGGTGGTCAGCCGTCTGGTGGAGGAGACCCCTGTTCCAGAAGCAGGCTACGGCTCGGTGCTCGACGCCGTGGTGGCCGCCAGCAACCGCTTCAACGCCGACTCGATACGCCTTGATCGGGAGCACGTGGGCGCCATCCTGCGCTGCGGTCGGAGCGTCTACTACACTCACGGTGTTGGCGCAGAGCATCAGGCACCAGTGGATTTCACCATCGCCAAGCCAACGCGCTGCCGCCTGCTCGCGCTCTGGCACACTCACGGCGCCGAGGCGCCGGACCGGACTTACTTCAGCCCGGCTGACACTCAATCCGCAGACAGGCTGCGCGTGCCGATCTATATGACGAACTACACGGGTGTGCTCAAGGTTTACCGGCCCGGCGGCCCCAAGCTCGTCCCGAAAAGCAATCGCTTTGGCCTCATGCCCGTACGACGAGGTACGGCAAACGGTAGAGTGGTCAAAGACAGGGATGGCGAACCGATCCAGATTCGTACCACGGACGGAACGCGAGCCGTCTTCTACTCCGGCAAAGGCTCCTCGTCGGCGTCCGTGGCCGCCATCCAGGGTGACTGACCCTGTGGAGCCGGCTTCGCGCCAGGAGCCAGCCGCTCCAGCGCGGTACCGACCACTTCCGCGCGCTCACCCTGCACAGCACCGGCGACCGTGTCCGTGGTGAGCGCGAGCTCGAGGGCGATCAGGTAGCTGGTTCGTTCCATGAGCGAGTGCATGAACACGCCATAGTCCTCAGAGCCGACGGCGCCGTTGTGGTGGGCCTGACAGAGCGCAAAGAGCCCGTCGCGAAAGAGTTGCACGCCCTGTGAACGACGGAACAGCGAGGCGATGCCCGAACGGGCGTCGGACTCGAGTTCTACGGCCGTCACGCCATGGCCGAGTCGCGTGGCCATGCGCTCGAGCACGTCCGCCGTTACGTCCGGCGACGGTTCAGAGCAGTAGTGCTGAGCACGATAGCGTTCGAAGAGATATTCGTCGGCGGGGGTGGCACCGGACGTCATGACCATGCGGTAGGCGACGTTTTCCCGCTCCCGGTCTTCGCCCCACATCCAGTTTTCATCGACAAAGGTGATGCGCCGGTCTGCGCGCGTCGCCACAGCCCGGATTTCACCCGAGTGCCGACTGATCAGCGCCTTATCCGCCGTCGCTTCCATGAGCGTACAGCCCGACAGCGGCAGCAACGCAAGCCAGAGCGCCAGGCCAGTTTTGGCTGGCATGTCCCCTCCTCGTGCGGCTTCCTGTTAGGCGGAAGTGCTGATTCTTTCTTACCGCACTCGTGCGAAGCCTGCGCGCCAATCCCGCCGCAGACAAGCGCCGAGAAGGGAAGTCTCATGGAGGCATTCTGCCATCCTGCGTGAGAAAGACTTGAGCGGCCTCAAGCAGTTCACGGCTATATGATCAGCTTTCTTCCTGAGCGCTGGTCATGTTCGTCAGGCCGCCGAAGTGATTTTCGTCGGCGAGTTTCTGCAGAAAGATCGGCTCATAGGCTTCTTCGGGCGCCTCCCGCACGAGCTGATCCATCCGGTGCGCATCCTCACCGACGAGAATCCGCCAGCGGTCGTTCTTCACGCCGTCGAGAATAATGTCCGCAGCCTCGGCCGCCGTCGTCGGCGCATTGTCCCGAAACTCAATGGCTCGCTGGTGCATGGCCTGCCGTATGTCGTCATCGGGCAGATTGCCGACCGGCATACCGAGTTCAACCCAGCGTTCGCGAACGGTCGCGACTTCCTCCGCGGACATGTCCAGCGCCGTACCTTTGCCCAGAACCTGCGAAGTGTTCAGCCCGATCGAGGTCCCGATGTGGCCCGGCATGACTACGGCCACCTTCACATGGGGCGCCGTGAGTCGCAGGTTGTTGATCATGGCCTCGGAAAAGCCCTTTACCGCAAACTTGGCGGCACTGTAGGCCGTGTGCGGCACCATGGGTCCAATGCTTGCCCAGAATCCATTCACGGAGGAGGTGTTCACGAGGTAGCCCTCGTCGCTCGCCACCAGCAGGTCCATGAAGGCACGGCAGCAGAAGTACACGCCATACCAGCAGACCCCGAAAGTGCGCTCCCACTCGTCCCGGTCTCCGGTGACGAAGTCGCCGCCACCGCCGATGCCGGCATTGTTAAAGAGCAGATTGATGTGCTCTACCCCATGCTCGGCAACAACCCCATCGCGAAAGGCGAGTACCTGGTCTTCCCGGGAGACGTCGCAGCGATGCGTCGAGATGCGCACGCCTTCCGGTGCCGCGGCTTCGCACAGCGCTTTCGTCTCTGCCATGTTCTCTTCCGAGACGTCACACATGGCCACGTGGGCCCCGGCTTGCGCCAGCTTCAGGCAGAGCTCCCGCCCCATGCCCGTTCCGCCCCCGGTTACCACCGCCATCCGGCCTTCGAACTGATCCATGCTGCACCGACTCCAGAAACTGCGAAACCCGACACTCTGCCAGCGGCCAGGAGGAGGTTCAATTAGTGCATGAAGAAAGCCACTAGCGCGCGTGAAGAAAGCCAGTAGCCCATGAAGAAAGCCATCGCCGATCTGAGCATTTGCGCTCGCAGGCAGAGGTTGCTGTCCCTGCTCCTCGGGCTGTGCCTCACCCTGAGCTGGCATCCAGCCCGGGCTGAATTCGATACCAGAGCCCACACGGATCTCAATCAGGTGATCATGCTCTGTGCGACCGAACCAGGCTCACCGCGCTTTCAGGCAGCCTGGAAGGGCTGGCTTCAACAGAATCCCGATGCCGACGTTGCAGGCGCCATTGAAACGGTCCTGAGCCGCTCGGGCACCCTCCGCTCCATGGCCGTGCCAGGTATGACGCCAACGGCCAGCGGACATCGCCGGGACAGCGGCGCCATCGCTGCACAGATGTTCAGTCTTGCGGGCTTGCCGGTTCCGGGTTGAGCAGCCTCACGCCGATGAGCGTGAGACAGAACCACATCCCGGTGATCATGCCGATTCCCACGGCCTCGATCCCTGAGGCAATTCCGACGGCAATGGCGACGAAGAGGTAGGCCGCGTCGACCGAAAGGGCCAGTCGATTCCGGTACTGCACGCCCGCGACAATGCCGGCAAGGCCGAAGGCCAGGGCGATGCTGTTCTGAATGATCAGCACGATGGCGGTGATGATCACCGGCAGCACGACGAGGGTCTCGAGCACCGTCGCGTCTTTCTTCTTGTCACTCCGGCCGACCTGCGACGCCTTATAGACCCAGACGATGGGCACCATGATCAGCAGCGTCAGGCCGATGGCGAGGGACATGAGCACCGCTTCGAGCATTCGATAGATGCCGCGAAAGGCGGTTTCGCTGCTCGCCTCCTCCCGATAGGTGCTCACCACTTCCTCAAAGCTGGGTCCGCTGGAAAACTGGTCGAGACCGCCCACAGGCATGTAGGGCTCGAGGTCCGGGAAGAAATAGAGGGTGCCCATGACACCGAGGAGCAGCGTCAGGTAATAGACGAGCACCCGCACGAACAACCGCTGCCAGCCCTGCCGGTCCATGTTTTTTCCTCTCCCAGCCGAAAAATGGCGCCCGGGCGCCTGCTATCAGGCCGGGGCTGGCTCAGGCTGCCGCTGTCGGGTGGCTTTGGCAAGCACGTCGAGATAACCCTTCGAGAGGCAATCGAAGCCGTCGAAGAAGCCCTTCTCCTTGAGAAGCTTATGCAGTCCGGGGAGCCGGTAGCAGGGAACGGCGGCGCTCAGATGGTGCTCGAGGTGGTAGTTCACATAGTTAGGTGCCACTAAAAGCCGTTCCCACCAGGAAACCTCGGTGGTGCAGGTGTTTTCCCGAGCATCCGGGCTCAGCCGATCGACGGCCACGCCATGCTCGCCCATGAAACGCAGCCGGGTGATCAGCTGGTGCACGAACACATAGGCCGCCCACCAGAGCAGATAGGCCCAGGGGATACCCGCGAGCGTCAGCGCGCCCAGAAGCACCGCGTGCATGATCACGAAAGGCAGATTGCGCTTGAATCCGAAGCGGCCGAACTGGCTCTTCAGGGATTTGAGGCCCGTGCGTCCGCTCAAGTCACGGGTCAGCTTACGCTTCATGCTCGCCCTGCTCGTCGGGTAGGCCATGGCGATACCGAGATCGGGATCCTCCTCGGTGCCGGCGTACTGATGATGCTTCAGGTGATAGGCGCGATAAGCGTACATGGACGTGTTGAGCAGGCCGCCCGCGAACCAGTGGCCGATGAGATCGTTGAGCCAGCGCGTCTTGAAGAACACGCCATGGGAACAGTCGTGATAGAAGATCGCGAGGCCAAGCTGTCGCCCGCCGAGGAGCAGGATACTCAAAACGATCGTCAGCGGGTTCAGCCAGAGTGCAGGTAACGCAAAGGCAAAAGCAAAAATGCCGATGTTGGCCAGCACCATGAGCCAGGCCCGGACGTCCGACCGGGCAACAAATGGCTTCATCTCCTCGGGCGTCAGGATGTCTGAAAGGCGGACGGCAGCATCGACGCTGCTGTCGACCTTAGCGGCCTCTTCCGTGCTTTCGATGTTGGTTCGGCTGTCTGGTGCCGTTGGCGGCGCTACGTTCGTCATGGCGGACCCTGAAAAATTTATAACGCGAATATTCGAAACTGGGCAAATTATGTAATATTCAATCATGACTGACAAGCCTGATGTGAAACCCCTTTCCGCGCGTGAGCTCATTCTCGCGCTCGTCGACTCAACCTCGGCCAGTTCTCTAAGTGCGAGCTATCTTATTGCTGCAGCTGAACTTTTTTCTATGGAGCCAAGTTCCATCCGAGTCGCTCTGGCGCGTCTGGTGCGCGAGGGCTCACTGCGATCGGCCGGTCGTGGCCGCTATGGCCTGGGCTCCAGGGGCGGCACACTGCACTCGCTGGTCCGGAGCTGGGCAAAGGCAGAAGCCTCTCTCAAACCCTGGAGCGGGGGTTGGATGACGGTGCTTGTCGGGCACCTGTCCCGCAGTAACAAAACCCGGCGACGGGGCAATGAACGGGCGCTCGGCCTGTTCGGCTTCGCCGAAGCGCGGACCGGGCTCTGGCTTCGACCAGCCAATCTGCGCCGCAGCCTCGAGGAACTCCGAGCAGATCTCGTGGAACTAGGGCTCGACCCGGAGGCCATCTGCCTGAACGCCTCGGAACTGGTGCCCGAAGCGACAATCGATGCGCAAAGCCTCTGGGACACCCCTGCCCTGGAAGCCCGCTACCGGAAGAACGTCGAACGTCTCGAGCAAAGCACGGCCCGCCTCGCAACGCTCGATGAGCACGCCTCGGCGCGGGAAACGCTGCTCGTCGGCCGCCTGGTGACGAGAGACATCCTGCTTGATCCGATGTTGCCGGATCCTCTGGTGGACGTGGTTGCCCGTCGCGCCATGATCGACGCCATGCGTGCCTACGATCAGCTGGGAAAAAGCTACTGGCGACGGTTCTTCAAACGGGAAGGCGCGGATCAGAAACCGGCAGCGTGACCTTCCTTGCGATGGTCGGAACCGGCCACGTAGCCATCTTCCGCGCGCAGTATGAGTTGCGCACCACCAAACACGTGCTCTTCCTCTACGTAACGGACCTCGTGACCACGCTCGGCCAGCCCCTTGGCCACGTCCTCCGGAAATCCGCTCTCGAGACCAACGCTGTAGTCAGGAAACACGTGCCAGCGCGGCGCATCGCTGGCAGCCTGGGGATTCTCCCCATGATCGAAGATGCGCTGCACCATCTGGAAATGCCCCTGGTGCTGCATGTGGCCTCCCATCACGCCGAAGGCCAGGCGCGGTGCGCCCCTATCCGTCACGAAACCTGGAATGATCGTGTGAAAGGGCCGCTTCCCGGGCGCCAGGCAGTTCGGATGCGTCGGGTCCAGGGAGAACCCGCAGCCCCGGTTCTGCATGGCGATGCCGGTTCCGGGGATGACGACCCCGGAGCCGAAGCCCATGTAGTTGGACTGGATGAACGACACCATGAGACCCGAGGCATCCGCTGCACAGAGGTAGACCGTGTCATGGCTCACCGGCAGGGAGACGGGCGGCAACGTCATGGCGCGCTCGCCGATTCCGGCAGCCGCCCGGGCAATGCTGCCGGGTTCCAGCAACGCTTCCGGTGCCAGGTGCATGGCGTCCGCATCCGCAAAATGCTCGAAGGCGGCGCCGATGGCGAGCTTCATGGCCTCGATCTGCCGGTGTACACCGTCGACGCTGTCAAAACGCGCCGGGCCGCCTTCCGCCAGAATCGCGAGCGCGACTTGAGCAGCGAGCCCCTGACCGTTCGGCGGAATCTCGTGCAGCGACAATTCACCGTAGGACTGACCAATCGGATCCACCCAGTCCGGGCGATGGCGGGCCAGGTCCTCCAGACGCAGCGCCCCGCCTTCAGCCTCCGCACAGGCCGCCATGCTTTCAGCGAGAGCACCCGTGTAGAAAGCCTGTCCACGGCTCTCGGCAATCTGCTCGAGGCTGCGCACCATGTCCGGCCGCCTGAACCGGCGGCCTGCCTCCGGCGCGGGTGTAAAGTGATCGACGAAGCCAGGCATGTCCGCGAACGATTTAGCCGCCAGGCGCCAGTAGAAAGCGGTCTTTGGTCCCACCTGAAAACCCTCCGCCGCATAGCGGATGGCATCGGCAAAGAGATCGGCAAAGGGCAAGCGTCCGTAGCGCTCCGACAAAGCCACCCACGCGCTCACAGCACCGGGAACCGTCACCGGGTCCCAGCCTCGAACCGGCACTTCATCCCGCCCAGCATAGCGATCTGGCGTCAAGAGCGCGGGCGCACGACCGCTGGCATTGAGACCCACGAGCTCGCTGCCGTCCCAGAGGATCGCGAAGGCGTCGCTGCCAAGGCCGTTGTTGTTCGGTTCTACGACAGTCAGGGTGATCGCCGCTGCGAGGGCTGCATCGACCGCGTTGCCACCCCGGCGGAGCGCCTCGATACCCGCCTGCGTGGCGAGCGGCTGCGACGTCGCCACGACGTTGTCGGCACAAACCGGTGAGCGGGCTGCCGCATAAGGTTGATTCCAGTTCATGCTTCCCCTCCAGGTCCGTTCTGCTGCGCGCGAATGAGTGCCTCGAGGCGCGCCAGGTGCTGGCGGCCGAGGAAAACCTGGCCGTCGAAGATGTAAGAAGGCGCTGCGAAGCCACCGGCAGCCACCGCCTCGTCGCGCTGCGCCGCAAACTCTTCCAGACCCTGTCCGGCGCAATAGTCGTCGAAGCCCTCCGCATCGGCACCGGCCAGCGCCAGAGCGCGCGCCACGTCGGCGGCGTTGTCAACGTGCAGATCGCCGTCCCAATAGCCCTGGAACATCTCAGTCAGGAAATTGCGGGCGACCGCCGGTCCCTCACCGATGGCCCAGTTGAAACCGAGGGCCGCAAATTCGCCATTTGCTGCCCGGTAAAGGCCGCCGTCTTCGAAATGACGTGCAGAAAGGCCCTGGGCCGCCGCGTAGCGGATGAGATCCCGTTCGGCGTAGCTCGCTCGATGCCAGCGATGCAGGGTACCGCGGTCGGCGTCCGAAGCCGGGGCCGAAGGCGCCCGTAGCGTTTTGCCAAGAAACGGCATCCAGTGGCTGACCACACCTGTTCGCTCGATGACTTTCCGAGTGGGCTCGAGCGCCAGGTAGGAATGCGGGTCCTTGAAGTCGAAAAGGACGAGGAGCGAATCTGCCGCCGGAGTCACAGCCAGCTCCCTGCCGGACCAGGACCGGGATTGGCCACGTCCGGTACAGGCCCGTCCCGCCCGGTCAGCATCCAGCGCACCGTCGGCAGATGCTCGCGACCAAAGTAGTACTCACCTTGCAGCACGTAGCCCGGCACACCGTAGATCCCTGCTTCAAAAATGGCCCCCTGCATGGCGTCGTGAAAACTGCGCCCTGGACCAGCCACATAGTCGGCGAAACCGTTGACGTCCGCGCCGGCCGTTTGCAAGGCGGCCTGGACCGTGGCGAGATCCTCCGCATCGAAATCGCGTACCCAGAAGCGCGGATACACGTGATCCAGATAGGCTTTGAGCACCGACTGCCCCTGCGCCTTTGCCCACCAGAAACCCATATGGGCAAGGCTCGTGTCCCAGATTTTCTCCGTGCCGCGAAGGGAATAGCCTTGCAGCTCGGCGTAGCGCCGCGCATCCCGATAGGCGTACTTCACGGCCGCCCACTGCTCCGGCGTGCGCTCTGACGATGCGACCTTACCGGATTTGTCGAGCTTCGCTGAGCCGAGGTAGCTCGGAATGTCTAAGGTCAGGGGCCGCCAGTCGATGTCGATGCTGAGCTCCGCCGCCAGCTGATAGGTCGGATCTTTGGCGATGAAAGCATAGGGGCTCTTGATATCCATATAGACGATCAGCGGTGCGGCAGAGTGCCAGGGATCGAAGTCATCGATAAGACCGAGGGGGTCGGCAGTCATGGTGAATCCAGACAGGTTGAACTAGCGCGCAGGGCGCAGAATCATACCTCAGCGGGCGCGTCGCGCTTAGTCGCTGGCGCAGACAGGGAACAAAGGGAGAGGTGCCCACCAATGGCGAGAACGATCAGCGACGCTGTGCGCGAACTCATGGCGAGCTTTCCGGAAACGGAAGAAGTGGAATCCCACGGTTCCCCGAGCTTCAAGGTGCGTGGAAAAACCTTCGCAACCTACACGATCAATCACCATGGCGACGGCCGGGTGGCCCTGAACCTCGACGCGCCACCCGGAGCCCAGCAGCTCTACACGGAGATGGAACCCGAGCACTTCTTCGTGCCGCCCTATACGGGCCCGAAGGGCTGGCTGGGCATGGAGCTGAATGGTGATCTCTCCTGGGAGACGATCGCCAAGCGCACTCGTGAGGCCTACGAGAAGGCTGCACCGGCCGCGCTGGTCAAGACGCTCGGTGACACCATAAGCATCAAGCCGCCACGGAAATTCAAAGCGGAAGAGATCGATCCGTTTCTCGGCAAGCGCGGCCGGGCCGTGTTGAAGGCGCTCGAAGCACGCTGCGCCCAACTCCCTGAAACACACCCCGATCGTCAGTTCGGTAATCCGGTCTGGAAAGCCGGCAAGAAGACCTTTGTCAGCACCGCTTACTACACGGGCCGCATGATGCTGCTGTTCTGGGTGGGGCCGGACCGGCAGCTGTCGCTCTCAGCCGACCCGCGTTACCACATTCCCGCTTACATGGGACACAATGGCTGGATCAGTCTGGACGTGGAGGATCACGCCGACTGGGAAGAAATCGACGCTCTGCTCCTCGAAAGCTACCGTCACTTTGCGCTGAAGCGGATGCTCAAGGCCCTAGGCGAAGCCTAATTAAAAAAAGGCGAAGCCTGATCAAAAAAGCGAAGCCCGACGAAAAAGGGCGAAGCCTGACCAAAAAAAGGCGAAGCCTGATCCAGAAATGCCTCGCCCTCAAGGCGGCCAGTCGCCCGCGGGCGCCGTAAAGTTCACCTCTGCAATGGCAATACCGCTTTCGCCGGCGACCGCATAGAGGAGATAGGTCCGCCCGGCCTCCTCGAAAATGGCCGGATCCCGGAGCTGATTGACCCTGCCGTACGCTGTGCTGCGCTGCGACGGCTCGAGGGGCGCATCGGCCCCTTCCCAGGACCGCTCCGGTCGCAGCACCTCCACCGGGTCACTCGCCTGCCACTGCTCCCAGGGCCCGGAAAGGTCGATGCGGCTCAGCAGGATACGTTCCGGCGCATGACCCACCTGGGTCCAGAACACGAGGAGCTCGTTTCCGCGGCGCAATACCGCGCTGTGACGCATGTCTTTGTTGAAGAGTTGCGGGCCCTGCTCGAAAGCCGACAGACCATCGGCTGAGCGATAGAAGATGCCCGGCATGGCGAGCACATAGGTCATACCCTGCCAGGCGAAAGCGCGCATGTAGGTCCGGCCGAGCGTGGCTTCCCTGGCGTCGAAGTTGATGCCGTCGGCGGAGAGAGCCACCCGACTCTCCTGGAGACCGAACCCTGACAAGCCGTGGTAGTACATGACGATGCGCTGCCGCTCATGATCCACGTGGACATCGGGTGATGCGATGTGCGGCGCCGTCATTTCATACACGGGATCGTGCGGCAAGGCTCCCGGATCCATGCCGAGCGCCCGGTAGCGAGCGTAGACCTTCTCCCTCGCCCCTTCCGGCACCGCCGGGGGTTCCGTCGGGAAATGGGAATCGGCCAGCTGCAGGCTGCCAGGTTCATGGACGCGCCAGGGCCCCGCGAGATCGTCGGCATAGGCCAGACGGATGTAGGTGCCCTTGTGGTCGGCAAAATAGAGGTAGTAGCGGCCAAGGGGATCTGAAATCCAAGCAGGCACGCGAATGAGTGAAGGTCCCTGAATGTTCTCGCCAATGCTGGGACTGGTTGCCGGGGTGATGATCGGCTCGTCGATCAGTCGTGTGACCTGCACGGCGATGCCTCCCTCTGATCGCTCCGCGTCGCTGCAGCTCGTGACGAGGGTCAGCCCCGCGATTGCCACGATAGTTCCGCCGAAGATTCTCAACGCTGCTGCCACGCCCGCCTCGTTCGTCTCGAGCAATCATGTCATGCTGAATCTTCCAGCTGAACCTGCTCAGGAGACTCGATGGCAAGCATCAATCGACGCCAGTTTCTGACTTCCACCGCCCTCGCCGGCGCCGCGGGCGCCGTCAGCGCCGCACCAGCGGTCGTCCGCGGTGGTCCGAAGCCCGTGGTCATCGCTTCGGGGAACGGCCTGACCGCCACAAACGGTGGTCCGACCTCCTGCGTGGCCCTGGCCTTCGAGCAGATGACGGCCGGTGCCGACGTGCTCGATGCGCTGATCGCCGGGGTGAACATCGTCGAACTCGATCCCGAAGATTCGAGCGTGGGTTTCGGCGGTCTGCCCGATGCAGATGGCGAAGTGACCCTCGACAGCTGCTGCATGCACGGACCAAAGCGGCGGGCTGGCGGCGTTGCCTGCCTGCGCGGCGTGCGCACACCCTCGCTCGTGGCCCAGAAAGTTGCCGATGTAACCGACCATCATCTGCTCGTCGACGAAGGCGCCCAGCGTTTCGCCCGGAACATGGGCTTTATCATCGAAGACGATCTCAACACCCCCGACTCCCGAGCGCTCTGGCTCGAGTGGAAACGGCGTACGGACAGCAGGCACTATCCGGACCCTGAGAGTCGGGCCGAGGCCGGCTACCGAGTGGGTCGGGAGATGGTGGCCGAGGGTCGCATAGACCCGGAACACTATTACGGGACCATCAACTGCAACGGCATCAACGCCAGCGGAGACATCTGCGGCGTGACCACCACCAGCGGCCTTGCCTGGAAAATTCCCGGCCGCGTCGGTGACTCACCGATCCTCGGCGCCGGTCTCTATGTGGACAACGACGTGGGCGCGGCAGGCTCCACGGGGCGCGGTGAAGCCAACCTGTACAGCCTGGCCTCCTTCCTGATCGTGGAGTTCATGCGCCAGGGCATGACGCCGAAGGATGCCGGTATGGCCGCCCTCACCCGGATTGCCTCCTATCAGGTTGACTCTCGACTGCTGAACGAAGACGGCCAGCCGGACTTCAACGTCAACTTCTATGTGCTGGATCGTGCGGGTAATCATGCCGGTGTCGCCCTCTACGGCGGCAGGAACTATGCCGTCTGCGACGAGAACGGGCCCCGTCACGAGCCCATCGAAGGTCTGCTCGGCTGAACTGTCAGTGGATTTACTTATCCACAGGGTATTCACAAAAGGGAAGGATGGGTGTAATTTCCCACTGTCCCGCAAGCTGACTCTTAGAAGCAGCAGGGAAGTTCCTGAAATTCATTGCGTTTTCCTCCCACGAGCGATCGGGGTTTACTTGTCAAAGAGTGGCCCGAGCGCCGTTCGCTGCTGCCTGCCGATTCGGTATTCCTTCCGCAAGCGGCCGAGCAGACCGCGGGGAAGCTGGCGAGCCGCAGGCTCACGCTTTAGAGGGAGAACGAAGTATGTACATAGGGGACTATCGCGCGGTCTCCATCCGCTATCCGGTCACCTGCTGCCGGTCGGCTGCCGCGCTCGAGGGGAAGCGGTTCCTGTCGACGAACGCACCTGCCCTGCCTCTGGCGAACTGTTCCACGCCGGGGCTCTGTCAGTGTGAGTACCAGACGCTCAACGATCGCCGGGAGGACTTCCGGCCAGCGCCCCGGCCGCCGGCCCGGGCTGCCTTCAAAAACCTTGCGCAACGTCTGCTCACAGGCAAGGGTCGCACCAAAACCGCCTGAGCCACATCACCTGGGTCTGCCACCATGAGCTGGGCCCGCACCGTCGTCCATGCGGACATGGACGCTTTCTATGCTTCCGTCGAGCAACTGGACAACGCCGAACTGATCGGCAAACCCATTCTCGTCGGCCCGAAAAGCCGACGCGGCGTGGTGCTCACCGCCAGCTACGAGGCGCGCCCTTTCCACGTTGGCAGCGCCATGCCCATGGCGGAGGCATTGCGCCGCTGTCCCCACGCAATCGTCGTACCGCCGCGCTTCGAGCGCTACACAGAGCTTTCATCACGCATCATGGCCGTGTTCCGGGACTTCTCTCCGGATGTGGAAGCCATATCCCTCGACGAGGCATTCCTGGAAATGACGGGCACCGAGCATCTCTTCGGCCCACCGGAAACCATGGGCGCCGCCATCAAGCGCAGCGTGCTCGAAGCGACCGGACTCCACGTCTCGGTAGGGGTGGCAGGCAGCAAGTATGTCGCCAAGGTTGCTTCGGGGATCTGCAAGCCGCAGGGGCTGCTGGTCGTCACTCCAGAGGAAACGGAGGCCTGGCTGGCGCAGTTGCCCGTGGCCAGGCTCTGGGGCGCAGGACCGAAAACACAGGCCCGGCTGGAGCGTTTCGGCTACCGCACCATCGGCGATGTCGCCGCCGCCGATCCTGCCGTCCTCAGGGAACAACTCGGTCAGGCCGGAAGTCACTTCTACGAGCTTGCCCACGGCCGCGATCCCCGCCGGGTGGAAGGCAGCCGTCGCAACCGGAGCATGGGCTCGGAACGCACCCTCAACGAGGACGTGGTCGCGCGCGAGGACATCGTCCGGCATCTGCAGCGCTCGGCCGACCGGATCGCCCGGCGCCTGCGAAAAAAGTCACTCCTTGCCGGTGGTGTGCGGGTGCGACTGAAAACCACCGATTTCAAGCTGCTGTCGCGGCAATGCACGCTTGCCGCCCCGAGCGATGTGGCCGAGGAACTGCTCAAGGCCGGTGTGTCGCTGCTGGAACGCTTTGAGCATCCGGGCCCGTTTCGACTCGTGGGACTCACGGCCCACGATCTCCGTGCGCAGGAAAGCAGCACCCAGCTCGATCTGCTTGCCGACGACCGGGAACGCCGCCTGGAAACGACGCTGGATGAGCTATCGGAACGCTTCGGCGACAATATCGTCCGCCGAGCCCGGGACCTTGGCGCCAGCACGGTCATGAACGAAGCACCGAACCGGGATGGGCTGACGGAAGACTGACAACGCCCGGAGGCGCTGCGCCATGGCAACAAATCCACTGCATTGCTGGAACTGTGGGTCAGAACTCACCGATGTTCCGCTGCCCCTCTCGCGCCACGAGCAGTGCCCGGCGTGTTTCGAAGCCCTGCACTGCTGTCGCTTCTGCAGGCACTACCGAACGGATGTCACCGGTGACTGTGAGGACGAACGCGCCGATCCACCGGTGATCAAGGAGAACGCCAACTTCTGCAATTTCTTCAAACCGAACCGCCACGCCTTCGATGGCGCGCGAAGCGATCGCGGCGACGCCGCGCGGGACAAACTCGAAGCGCTATTCGGCAGCGATGCGGAAGCCGTGGCGCCTGAGAACGACGGCGGGACCTCAGCCACCAACCCGGAAGTGAAGACGCCGACGCCGGAGGAAGCCGCCCGGGCGAAGCTCGACGACCTTTTCTCCAAGGATTGAAGCGACCATGAGAGCCCGGTCAGGCAACCGGGTTCTCGTTCGGGGTCGCTCGTTGGAGCTGTCCGTCCAGGCTCTACGCGGGGAGCGCGCCCTGATTGAGATATTCAACAAAGGGGTCGACGTCCGCGTCCCGGTGCCACTGGTACTCGGTGAATCGGGCGACGGTCTCCGCCGCCTCGGCGCCAAAGAGCCGGGCGATCACCGCAAGCGCCATGTCGGTCCCGGCAGATACCCCGGAAGAGGTCACGAAGCGGCCCGCGTCCACCCAGCGGGCGTTTTCCTGCCAGTCCACCGCATCGCTCTGCACCGTCGCCAGCGAGAAGAACATCTTGTTCGAGGTGGCGGGGAGGCCATCGAGGAGGCCCGCTTTCGCCAGCAGCGCCGAGCCCGAACAGACACTCATGGTGATCTGCGCCTCTGCAGCCCGGGCACGCAGAAACTCGAGCAGCGCCGCGTTCTCCAGCTCCGGAATGGTGCCGATGCCGCCGGGCAGCAGAATCAGGTCCAGCGGCGGCGCATCGCTGAAATCGAATTCCGCCAGCGTCGCCGGCCCACCGGAAGAGCGGACCGGGCCTTTTTCTTCGGCGATCACCACGATTTTCAGCTCATCACCCAGATTCCCGAACATCTCCAGGGGCCCGTAGGCATCGAGCAGTTCGAAGTCGTTGTAAAGCACAGCTCCCAGTCGCATGACGTTCTCCGTCTTCAATCCAGTATTCAAGGCCCGAGGAGGCGCATGATGAACCAGGAGAGGCTGCCTTGCATAATGCGTCCGGGAAGCCCTGGGGAGGAGCCATGAAGTTCGGAATGTTCGTCTACTGCACCATTGGTCGCCGCGCTGAGCTAGAAGCCGGCATGGCAGGCACCCGGCCGGAGCTCTATCAGCGGTTTCTGAGCGAGCTCGGCGACCTCGCCGCCTTTGCGGATAAGGCCGGCTACCACGCCTTCGGCCATCCGGAACACCACCTGCAGATCGAGGGCTTCGAGATCTCCGGCGATCCCTGCCTGATGGCCATGTGGCTGGGTCAGCACACGGAGCGCCTGAAGATCCTCACCTGCGGCTTCGTCTCCACCGCCAACAATCCGCTGCAGACCGCCGAGAAGATCGCCACGCTCGACCACATGCTCGGCGGCCGCTTCGGCGTTGGCCTGGTGCGCGGCTACCAGGCCCGTTGGGTAGAGAACTACAAGGTGCAGCCGCAGCTCGCGGCAGTGGGCCCCTGGAACGCAGACTCGGACGAGGACGCCACGAACCGCGCCTACTTCGCCGAGTTCGTCGATATCGTCGTGAAGGCCCTGGAAGAGCCCACCCTGAGCTATCAGGGGGACTTCTGGAACTTCCCGCCGGCCGGCTTCGTGAACCCGCACGATCATCCGGTTTATGTGAATTACGGAGAAGGCGTGAACGATGCCATGGCCGTCGAACAGGTGGGCATCGCCCCACGCCCCTACCAGTCTCAGATCCCGCTCTACGGCGGCTTCTCCGCAAGCCTCAGAACGGCGAAATTCTGGGCGAAGTACAAAGGACGACCCATCGTCCTCTCGGGCAATACCGACTTCCTGAAGGTCCTCTGGCAGGCCTGGGAAGAGGAGGCTCGCGCCCATGGACACGATGTGCAGCCGGGTGACCAGGCCTGCTGGGGCGGCATAGCCATCTGCGCGGAAACAAACGCGAAAGCCCAGGCGCTCTTCGAAGACATGGCCTGGTTCTGGGACACCTGGGCCACGCCCTTCGGGCAGGGACTACCGGAGGTGCTGGTCGGCTCTCCTGACACGCTGAACCGGCGCATCGAGGAAGTCTCGAAGGCCGTACCCATCGACGAGGCCTACCTGCTGATTCCCCAGGGGTTGCACACACCGGACCAGCTCAAGGATTCCCTCGATCTTTTTGCGCGCAAGGTCATGCCGAACTTCGCCTGAGCCCCGGGCGCTAGTTGGCAGCGGTCTTTTCGAAGATGAGTACATGCTGTTGCGGCAGGTAATCCTCCGTGCGCAGCCACTCGAGGCCAACGGCCGCCATCTCCCGCTTCGCCTGGCGCTCCGTCATTTTGTGCAGCGGCTTTATGGCAACGCCCGGATCTTCGGCCCGATATTCGATGAGCACCAGCTTACCGCCGGGAACCAGGGCCCGGACCATGGCTTCGCCCATTTCCCGGGGAAGCGAGAACTCGTGGTAGGCATCGACGATGAAAATCAGATCCACCGCATTCTCAGGCAGGTTGGGATCCTCGATCGTCCCTAGCACGGGTTCGACGTTGGCAAGACCGGTTTCCTGCCTTCGCGTCTCGATGAAGGCCAGCATCTCCGGCTGAATGTCTACGGCCAGGACCCGCCCCTCGGGCACCCGCTCAGCCACGGGAAAACTGAAGTAGCCGGTACCGGCACCGATATCGGCCACCACGGAATCCGGGGTGAGCGGCAGTCTGGAGATCAGAAGATCCGTCCGCTCTTCCCGTTCGCGCTCCGAGCGTTCGAGCCAGCCGGCCCCGAGATGGCCCATGACGTGGGAGATCTCCCGCCCCATATAGACCTTACCGATTCCATCGAAACTGCGGCGCTTTTCCGTGTAGAAGTCGTTATCGACAGCCAGAGCAGCCGCCGGCAGCAGCAGGCTGAACACCAGCACAGGTAGACGAGCCATGAATGCGCTCCAGAGTGAATTCCGACCAGCCTCGGTTCTGACCGGTGAAGGGTCCGTGAAGGACCCTCAGCCATAGTCGCTCAATCGCGGCGGAGTCCCGGAATTCGAGACCTGCGTCTCAGGGGAGCCGCACGGTCGCCCCGCCGGCGGCCGCACTCCGGTAACAGGCATCAACAACGCGATGCGCATCGAGGGCCTGCTGGAAATCCGGCCGGGCGGGCTCGCCCGCCAGAACGGCTTCGAGGAAACGCCGGTCACCCAGGCCTGCGAGGCTGCGCAGATCCTCCTCGGCTGGTGTCAGACCGCTCAAAGCCATGTAGCGGTTCAGCACCTCGTCATGGGACAGCGTTACCGGCTCCTGATCCTCGACTTCTATCGTGATGGCACCGAAATAGTCGTGGTCGGTGGTAAAGCGGGCCCGCTCGAAGAAGATTTCGAGTGAACGGCTCGACTGACGCCGCTCCACCGCATGCCAGATACTCGCAAGCGTGGTCGTGTGCCCACCCTCGTGCAGGAAGCGCACGCTGGCAACGTCTTCGATGCCCTTGTGGCCGCTTGTTTCCCGCGTGTGACACTGCACGGCCGCAACGGGACCGAAGAGCCGGGTGAAAAGATCCAGATCGTGAATGGAGTGTTCCAGCAGCGTGCCACTCCCGGCACGCTCGGGGTCTGCACGCCAGGTGGACCCGTAGTGCCCGAAGATCGGAAAGTACTGATCGTCACGCATATGCGCCGAGAGGAGCACGCCCCAGTCCTCCTGCATGAGGTCCTCGAGCACCCGGTAGACCGGACTGAAATTCAGTACCAGACCCACCTGATGCGTGACAGAGGCATCGAGCACGGCGCTGGCCATGGTTTCCGCCTCGCCCAGCGTCGGCGCCAGCGGTTTCTCACAGAAAACATGTCGGCCGCGCGCAACCGCGCCTGCCACGAGATCACCATGAGCCGCCGTTTCCGTGCAGATGTAGACAACGTCGCAGGCGTCGAGGACCGCATTGGCGTCCGTCGTCACCAGGGAGCAGCCGGCGATGTCGGCGAAGGCTTCTGCACGGGCGCGATCGAGATCGCAGACTGCGTCATAAGCCGCATTGATGCCGTGGCGGCCTATGGCATCGCGAACGTTGCGCGCATGGAAGCGGGCGATATGACCACAACCGATGAAGCCGACTTTAAGCGTCATGTTTCAGGTTCCAGGTGAAGCAGCGCGATGCTGGTGGCCAATGGTTGCAATCTCATGACCCTGGCTCAGGGGCGATAGGCGGCAATCCGGTCTCCCGCAAAGGTACCGAGATAAAGCGTATCACCGAGCTCGAGCGCTACCGTCGCACCGCCCATGGGCGCGCCCCCATGTTCGAGGAGAGTCTCCGCCGCGAGCGTCTCCGGATCCAGCGCCACGATGCGGAAGGTAAACCCGCAGGATCCTTCGACGAGACCCTGGCAAGCCGTCGTTTCCGTCAACCCGGCAATGTGGGTGGCGACGAGGAGCCGTCCATCGGCCGCCCAGGTGCTGTTGTCCGGGTTACCACCCTCATACACCGCGACGATTTCACCGGTCTGGAGATCCAGTTTTCTGACCTCTCCGGCCAGGTACATGTTGACGTAGAGGGCAGACTCGTCTTCGGCGAGTTCGATACCGTTCGGAAAGGGGCCCTCGCTACCGGGCACAACGGACCAGCCGCCATCCGGGGACCATGCATAAACATGGCCCGTGTCGCTACCGAGCAGCGCGCCCTGGAGCATGGCGCCAACCTGCCCATCCTGCGGGAACATGTGGGTAACGTAGAACCCCCCATCGCTACGGCCCACGACGTCGTTGAAGGCAGCATTACCCGGGTCTTCGGCGCAGCCACGCCAGGTCAGTGCCGGAACCGGCGCGGCAGTGACCTCGAAGAACTCAATGGACTCGCGCCCCCCATGATTGACCACCAGCAGCATGAGACGCCCATCCGACCGGGTCAGGAGATCGATCCCATGGGGTGAGAACGCAGCCTCGTCCGGCGGCGCGCAGGATGCATCCCCCCAACTGCGATCGTCCGTGAGGGCAGGCCCGGGGAACAGCACTTCAATCGCGCCTCCGGGCACGTAGTGGGCAAGATCACCGGACAGGGAGCCATCCATCTGCCCCATCTGACTGACCAGCAGGCCCGCGTTCTCCGGCAGGGCCGCCAGGTCCTCGGGATTCTGAAAGCGGCAATCGGGCGTCATGCCGGCGCCAGCCTCGCAGTCCGCGATCGGCTCCGGCGAATCACAGGCAGCCAGCAGGCCCAGCAGCAGCAGCCAGACAGTAATTCGGAACATGTTTCTCTCCCGGTTTCGAGCTAGCCGCAGCATGCCTCCGGGGCCTGGGGGACACAACACGCCTCCAGCACCGGAGGCGCTCCGGTGCATGCTAGAGTGCCGGCATGACGCTGCTCCGTGCCGTTACCCTGCGCGAGGCCGGCGAGGGCCATCCCTTCGATCTGCCGGTATTCGAGGACTTCACCAGCCTTGAGTTCACGGCTGCCGTCACCTTCCTGGTCGGCGACAACGGCTGCGGAAAATCGACGCTGCTCGAGATCATCGCGGCCGGCACCAACTTGCCGTCCCTCGGGCAGGCGGCCATCGAAGACCATCCGCTCATGGCAGCGGCGCGCCAGGCTCGACCCGCTTTCCGCTTCGTTCGTGGCGCGCCACCCCGCGACGGAAGGCGCAACAAGCGCCGCCACGGCTTCTTCTTCCGCGCCGACGACGTGACTGGGTTTCTTCAGTCCGTTGCCAGGACTACGGAGGAACACACGGCGATCGCGGAAGAGCTGTCGAATTCGATCCCCGGAGACTGGGGCCGGGAGCGCGCCGTTGCCATGGCACAGGCCCAGGGCGACCAGCTCCGGGCCCGCTACGGCGAAGACCCTTTCGCCCGGTCGCATGGCGAGCTCTATCTCGATCTCTTTAAAGGGCGGATCGCCGCGCCGGGGTTGTACCTTCTGGATGAACCGGAAACACCCCTGTCCCCGGGCAACCAGCTCGCGCTCATGGCGCTGATCATGGACGCCGCCGACAGCGGCTCACAGTTCATCATCGCCACCCATTCCCCGATCCTCATGGCCCTGCCGGGGGCAGAGATTCTCGATGTGAACCAGACACCACCGGCATCCGTGGCCTGGGAAGACGTGGAGCATGTGAGCCTGACCCGGGCTTTTCTCAACGACCCGGAGTCCTTCCTCAGACACCTCTGATCCGGCGGCGCGCCACGCTGACTGGGCAAGCCACGGGAGTCGGTTACACTCGCAGCGGTCGATGGGAGGAGGAACACATGGACAACCTCGCGAGCTACGCGGCCATCGCTGAGATCTTCGGCGCCGCAACCATCGTGGTTGGCGCCGCCTTCGCAACCATCCAGTACTTCGAGTACCGCCGGCGCACCCTGCGCGAAGCGGCCGCCGAACTCTGTCGCCGCTTCGCCGAGCCTGAACTCGGACGAGCGGTGAACCTGGTCAGGCAGCTGCCCGACGACGTGAGTCTCGAGGAAATCCAGGCCATGGACCCGGAGTACGAGCAGTCCGCCCAGATTGTCGGCATGACTTTCGAAACCATGGGTATGCTCGTGTACCGCAGAATGGCGGCCTTCGAGGTCTGCCAGGATCTCACCGGCGGACTGCTGCTCATGATGTGGCGCAAGATGCGCCGCTGGATCGAAGAGACCCGTGAAGCAGAATCGAATCCGCGCTTCGGTGAGTGGGTTCAATGGCTGGTAGAACGGGTTGCCGAGTGCGAAGCCACAAAAACACCGGCTCATCTGGCCCATGCGGGCTGGGACAAACATCTGAAGCGCCAGAACTGAGGAAAGACCATGAGCGAACACCCCGTCAGCCGTTTTCCCGTGCCGGAGCTCGGCGCCATGCCCGCCGACATCCGCGAACGGATTGAAGGCGTCGCCGAAAAAGCCGGCTTCATTCCAAACGTGTTTCTGGCCCTGGCCCATCGCCCGGCAGAATTCCGTGCGTTCTTCGCCCACCACGATGCGCTCATGGAAAAGGAAAGCGGCTTGAGCCTCGCTGAGCGGGAGATGATCGTGGTGGCCACCTCGGCGGCCAACGACTGCCACTACTGCGTCATCGCCCATGGCGCAATTCTGCGCATTCGCGCGAAGAATCCGCTCATCGCCGATCAGGTGGCCGTGAACTACCGGAAAGCGGACATCACCCCCCGCCAGCGGGCCATGCTCGATTTTGCGATGACCATCTGCCTCGATGCCGGCGCCGTGGAAACGGCCGATCTCGAGGCGCTCCGCGCGGCAGGTTTCAGCGACGACGACATCTGGGACATCGGCGCCATCGCTGCCTTTTTCGCCCAGAGCAATCGCCTCGCGAACCTGTCGGCCATGCGGCCCAACGACGAGTTTTACACCATGGGTCGCTGACGGGTTGCTAGCGAAGGTCGAGGGACACCAGAAACAAGCACGCCAACGTATCAGCGCCGGAGGGCGCCGCTCAGCCGGGTTCTGATCCTTCCGTCATGGGCAGGCTTTCGTCGCGCACCCACTCGGACATGGAACCGTCGTAAACGGCCACGGCTTCCTTACCCACGAGCAGACAGGCAAGCGCATCGATGGTGGCGGAAATGCCGCCGCCGCAATAAGCGATAACCCGCTCGGCATCGAGCAGACCTTTGGCGGCCAAGGCGGCTTTGAGCTCGTCCCCCGGCCGGAAGCGTCCCTTCTCGAGCAGCGCATCGTAGGGAACGTTCACGGAGCCGGTGATGTGACCTTTGCGGCCATAGCTCATTTCCGC
This sequence comes from Pseudomonadales bacterium, assembly GCA_965230005.1. Taxonomy (GTDB): domain Bacteria; phylum Pseudomonadota; class Gammaproteobacteria; order Pseudomonadales; family Azotimanducaceae; genus SZUA-309. The sequence goes on along the minus strand of OZ245934.1, from coordinate 202,790 downwards.
AGTACCGCTGTAAACCTCCGGGGATAGTGCATTGACCGTGCAGACGCTGCCATCGCCAATGGCTTCGAGCACGGCAGCCTGATCCACGAAGCGTTCTACCCGGGGCCGTACGGTAAAGCTCCCGTCAGCGAAGGTCGTGGTTTCTGTCTCTACAGGCAGCCCGGCATCCTGCCAGGCCCGGAAGCCACCGTTCAGCACGGCCACCCGATCGAGTCCCGCATAGTGCAGCAGCCACCAGGCCCGGGTGGCCCACATCATGTGTCCCGTCGAGTACACGACGATCTCGTCATCATCGTTGATGCCCAGACTGCGGAGGCCCGCCTGCAGAGCGTCCGACGCCGGCAGGGAGAAGCCGAGACCGGTGCTCGTGTCGGAAACGGCACGGATCTGATCGAGGAAGGCGGCTCCCGGAACATGGCCGACCTCGTAGTCCGCAAGGCCCGACTCAGCGCGGTAGCCGCGCTCCGCCGGAACGAGATGCACGGTGGCATCGAACACTTTTACCCCTTCCAGGCGCGCGGCCAGGGCTTCGGCATCGATGAGATACTCGGGGTGGTCATAGCTCATGGTTCTCTCTCCTCAGTCATTGTTTTCCCGGCGGCAGGCGCTCATCCCAGTGCAGCGCATTGTGCTCCTCGAGGACCCGGAGCACTGCTTCGAGGTCGATGGCCTCCAGCGTACCCCGGCTGGAGCTTACCGTCGTTGCCTTGAACAGAGCGTTGATGATCGCCTCCTCCGTGGCTTCCACCGTCGCCAGAAAAAGCGGCGACAGAGACGCATTGCTCAGCCGCGGCGCTTCCAGAGGCGTGTCCGCCTCCCGGGGCAGCCGCAGCGCCGGCTCGGTGGAGAAGGCAATCACGTAATCGCCGGAGCCGTTGCTCGCATAGGAGCCGGTACGCGCAAGACCCATCATTGCGCGACTCGCGAGCCGCGCCAGACCCCGGGGCACCAGGGGGGCATCGGTCGCCACCACCATCATGATCGAGCCGTCCTCGAGATCGGCATCAGCCGTTGCGGCCAGCGCTGCCGCATAGGGGTAGCGGCCCAAGGCTCTGCCCACCGGCGCGCCGTTGACGGACAGCACACCACCGAAGTTGGTCTGCACAAGCACGCCGACGGTGTAACCGCCCTGAGCCTCAGGGAGCACCCGGGAACTGGTGCCAATCCCACCCTTGAAACCGAAAGCCTGAGTCCCGGTGCCTGCGCCGACGCTGCCTTCAGGAACCGGACCGCTGCTGGCTGCATCCAGTGCAGCAAAAACCTCCTCGCGGCCGATGGGATCGGCCCACATGTCGTTCACCCGGGCGTCGTTCGTTTCTCCGACCACAGGATTCACCGTGTGCTCACCCATACCAGGCTGTTCGTAGGTCCAGGTCTTGAGCGCGTTCGCCGCGCGCCAGACGCAGAGCGTGCAGGTGAGCAGCACGGGCGTTTCCAGCTCGCCGAACTCCCGGACCTGGGTTTCACCGATGAGTTTGCCGTAGCCGTTGCCGGTGTGGATCCAGGCGGGGATCGGGTGGGTATAGAGATTTCCCGGGCCCGGAATGATGGCCGTCACACCCGTACGAATGTCATCCCCTTGGATCTTCGTCGCATGGCCGACGCGGACGCCGGCAACGTCTGTGATGGCGTTGTGTGGACCGGTCGGCAGAATGCCCAGCACCAGACCCACATCCCGGGCCCGGGGGCGCTCTTCACCGCCAGGCGCTGCCGCTTGCGCAAGGTGCTGCACGCATGGCACAGCGACAAGTAAGACAACGGAAAGGAACCTGATCTGACGCACGCTGGATCCCGTTATGGCCAGGCTGATCAGGGTAACAGGGTCGTCACCACCTCGCCCGCCTCCCCCGGTGTTGCGGGAATCACATCGAGTCTTCGGTCGATCCACGCCGGCAGCTGATCGTCGTAGTGCGGGCTCATGGCATGTCCGGATTGACCGCCTGGCATGATGGCGCCGATCCGCATGGGTTCAGACAGCTCGAGGACCAGTCGTACCGTTGCCCCACCGGTCGCCGTATAGGGCCGGTCATAGCGGAACCTGGCCCGGCCAACGGTCGGGTTGCCCCCACCCCAGGCGTAAGGCCCCCGATCGAAGAGCTGATCGAGACCTGGCACGGCACCGCTCATCTCGTGTTTAAAACGCAGCTGGTGCACGTCACCCCAGACGCGCCCGCCCGGTGCCTCGCCGTCCTCCATGCGATCGACCAGGTCCGCGAAGGCACCGCGGATCAGCTCCCGGCGCGCGCCGGCCCACCAGGGGGAATCAGGTTCCAGGGCGATCAGCCGATCGAGTGCGTGGTTCAGCACGTAGCTGTTGCCGAGCAGCGCCTGATACCGGGCTTCGCCCAGACGCTCGCTGAAGAGGCGCCGCGCCAGAGCCAGATACCATTCGTTGAAGTAGAGCGGCGCGCTGAGTTCCGGCTCGTTCACGGGCCGGGAGGCCCAGCGGTCGAGCGTGGCAGCGATCCGATGCGCTTCGAACTCGCTGCCGCGGAGCGCATCGAGGAGCTCCGGGAGCAGCCACTCGGCCTGCAGGTTATGCCAGTCACCCTGCCAGCTGGCCATCTGTTCGAAGGTGACCCCGGAATCTGCGTCCAGGAGCGCCTCGAGCCGGGCCTGTCGATAACCCGGGGCGTTGTCCGCGGAGATCAGCGGTGGTTCCGGCAGAACCCGGGCATTGGCCTTCACCAGATAGCCGGACTCGGGATTGACGGATCTGGGCAATCCTTCCAGGGGAAGCAGACCCTGCCAGGCGCTGTCGGGATCGTCGGCCGGGAGCGGGGCGAGACCGCTGCCTTGGCCTCGCAACGGCAGGAGCCCAAGGGTTCGAAAGACGATATTGCCTTCAACGTCTGCGTAGGTAACGTTGGCGCTGGGCGCCGGGAACCGGTCGATGGCCGTCATGAAGGCATCGAGTGAGGTGGCGCGGTTGAGCAGGAAAAGCGCATCGAGACCGTAGTCGGTGCCGATCTCTGCAGCCGACCAGCGTAAGGAGATGGGCGGCGAGGTCTGAATCAGCGGCCCATTTTCCGTGCGCACGATCGTCAGCTCGTGATCTTCCGCACCGGCCACGGGAATGGCGACGCTTTCCTCCGTCGCCGTGTACCAGCCGTCACGGCCTTTGAAGCGCAGGGGGTCGTCCGGATCCTGCGTCTCCAGATAGAGGTCCTGCGAGTCGCCGATGTTGGTGAAACCCCAGGCCATGAACTCATTGAAGCCGTTGATGGCGCCGGGCAGTCCAGGCACGGAGAAACCGCGAACGCTTTCGCGCCCCGCCGGCCCTTCGAAAAACAGGTGCACCTCATAGAAGAGACTCGGCATGCCCCAGCCATCGTGGGAGTCGAAGGCAAAGAGCCCGCGTCCGCCGGCGCTGCGCGCGGGCGCGACGACCCAGCCATTGCTGCCGAGGAGCGGCGGCTGATAAAAGGGTTGCTCCGATCCCAGCGCGGCCTCCAGGGCCAGGTAACGATCAAAGGGGATCCGTTCCGGAAGCTGCGTGGGCGCACGGTCGCCCTGGGCGAGAAAAAGCGCAGCGAGTTCCGGGGGTAGATCGGCCATGAGGTTCAACCGCAGCAGTTCGTTGCGCATATTGCGCCCGGACTGAAAGGCCATGACCCCGCCAATGGCGAAGACGTCGGCGCGCGTCCAGGGCGTAAGGTCGGCGCCGAGGAGCATGAGTTCCACGGGCTCAACCAGCGCCGCCAGGGCCAGATTGATCCCCGCCAGATAAGCATCGACCACGGCAAGCGTTGCCGCATCGGCATTTGCTGCCATCTGCCCGGCCAGTGCGGGAACGCCGGCACGATGGAGTTCCTCGTCCGTTGCCAGGAGTCCCGGACCGAGCAGCTCGGCAAGGCGCCCTTTTCCGGCCCGCCGCAGCAGCTCCATCTGCCAGAACCGCTCGCGGGCATGGAGCCAGCCCTGTGCATAAACAGCGTCGGTAAAAGACGCGGCTTCAACAAAGGGGCGGCGGCGCTCGTCGAAACGGATCTGTACCGGCGCCTCGAGTCCCGGCGCTGCGAGCTGCCGCGGATCGTCGGGAATCGGCCTCTGCAGCAGCCACCAGATGGCACCAGCGAAGAGCAGAATCGTCACCAGGAGCAGCGCCCCCAGACGCCGAAGCCAGCGCACGATCAGGCGGCGCCGATGCTCGCCAGGCTGGCGCGGCAGGTGGAAAGGAAACGATCCTCATCCGCGGGGCCAACGGCGGTGGAGAAGAAGCAGGTGGCCGTGGGGGCGATGAGTACCCCGCGCCGGAGCATCTCCCGATGGAAAGCGCTGGAGAGCGCCGTTTCCTGCGGGGTTTTGTAGTAGCTCCGATAGTCGTGGACGGCCCGTTCGTGGAAATAGATGCTGAAGATGCTGCCGGTGCCGCAGGCCTGACCGCTGATGCCGGCTTCCCGGAAGAGTTCGTTCACAGCCGCCCGCATGCGGGCGCCGAGCGCATCGAGGTCGTCGAAGCGTCCAGTGGTGAGCAGTTCCATGGAGGCGAGGCCCGCGCGCATGGTCACGGGATTCGCCGTAAAAGTGCCGCTCGATCCCACATCTGCGGCCGTGGCCTCCATGATGTCCCGGCGGCCGGCCACCGCGCCCACGGGATAGCCGCCACCGATGATCTTGCCGAGGGCCGTGAGATCCGGTTCGCCGCCGAAACGGGTCTGCGCCCCGCCATAGCCAAAGCGGAAGGCGATCACCTCGTCGTAGATGAGCAGCATGCCGAGCTCGCGGGTGAGCGCGCGCAGGGTGGCAACGAACTCAGGGTCGAGAGGCTGCATGCCCGCCCGCGGCGGCACCGGATCAACGAGCACCGCGGCAATGTCACCACTTTGCCCGCGAAGTACGGCCTCCGCACCAGCGACGTCGTTGGCGGCGATGGCAATGACCGCATCGACAACGCCGGGCGGCGTGCCGCGCACCACGGGTACGGACGCCGGGGTGTTCCCCCAGTTCTCCGGCGTGGAATAGTTGCTGATCTCCGCAAAATCATTCGAGCCGTGATAGACCCCCTCGAGCTTCACGATCTTCGAACGACCCGTGTAGGAGCGCGCAATCTTCAGCGCGAGGCCCACGGCTTCTGAGCCGGTGTTGATGAAGCGCAGCTGTTCAAATCCGGCCACCCGACCGCAGATCAGTTCAGCCAGCTCCACCTCAGCCGGCGTCGGCAGGGCGAAACAGCTGCCGAGCCCTGCCTGCTCGCGTACGGCGGCAACCACCTCCGGATGCGCGTGACCATGAATGAGCACACCCAGATTGTTCGTGAGGTCCAGATAGTCCCTGCCATCCACGTCGTAAACGTAGGCCCCGTCCCCGCGGGCGATGTAGGGCGGATAGGGTTCGAGCCAGACGGCGGCCCGGGTGCTGCCACCGGGCATGACTTCCCGGGCACGGGCGTAAAGGGCGGCTGACGCGCCGCCTTCGTCAGTCCAATCCATCAGCTGTCTCCGAAAATGCGTTTGCCGATGCCGCTGAAGGTCATCACGACGGCTGCGCCGTCCCCTTCACTCTGGCACAAGCGCCCGTGCACGAAAACCAGCGACCCGGTGCGACGGGTAATCGTTCCGTCGCCGAACAACCAGACGCCGGTGGGTGCCGCGCGAACGAATTCGGTGGTGAGGGAGACGGTCACAATGCTGGCGTCGTCACTGCCGGTTTTGCCGACGGCACAGAAGGTGAAGTCCGCAAAGGTCATGAGCACGCCACCGTGCACGGTGCCGAGCAGGTTGGTGTGGTGCAGTTCCGTGAACAGCGCCGTGCGGCACTCGGTGGCGGTCCGATTCATGAAGAAAGGGCCGATCCGGTCTTCAGCCGGGTCCGTACCCAAGGCTTTGACGAAGCCGGGAGGCGCTTCCGGCGTCATTGCAACCGGTAGCTGGGCCGGAGCGGGTTGGCCATGCGCGGTGGCGGCTCATTCGCGGTTGCCCGGGCCGGTGCGTTGTCCGTGTCGAGCCAGGCAATGAGACGCTTCCACTGCACCTGGTCCTTCGTAGTATCCGCCTTCTTGAGCTCCGCGAGACCAACGCCTTCCGACGCCGTGCGGATATAGTTCTGCGTATCCCGCAGCACCGCAGCCACCGGTATCTCGAGGGACTCGAGGAACTTCATGAGTGACCGGAAAACGACCGTGTTGCGCTTGACCCGGTTGGCGACCACTGCGAGGCGGTCTTCATGGCGCGAGATTTTCGCCACCAGCAGCAGATCGGCGATGGTGCGTGTGGCTGCGTGGATGTCGATTTCCGAGGGCAGCACCGGTACCAGGATCTTGTCGGCACCGCGGACATAGTCGAGCAGCTCGTGCTTCTGGAACGCTGCCGGCGTATCCACCACCACCCGCTGCACGTCCGGCGGCACGCGCATGGCAAAGGAACGGGTCTGCCCGGCGTGGTTTTCGTAGGTGGCGATGCCGTGAATGTAGGGTGCCTCCGGATCCCGGCGGCTCAGCCAGCGCGTGCTGGATCCTTGAGAATCGTAGTCCATGAGCGCCGACGGCAGACCTACGGAGGCGTAGTAGGCGGCCAGATTGGTGGCGATGGTGGTTTTCCCCGAGCCACCTTTTGGATTCAGGATGACGATCTTTCGGACTGCCAACGCTTGAGACTCTCCGGTTTCGTTGCGCGCAAGCTACAGACTGTGGCGAACATTTGCAAATTTTTGTTATTAAGAATAACGAGTTACGCGTATTCACTAGAATTTAGTCGAGAATTGCAGGTCCCCCCGGGACAGTCACCGATCCCGCCCAGCCAGAGACCGTCCCACGCTTCTGCCGATCGCTCAGAGCATCAGATAGAGCCCGAAAGTGATCGCCGCCATCGCAAGCGCGTAGGGCAGTTGCGTGATCACGTGGTCCATGTGGTCACTCCCGGCGCCGAGGGAAGCCAGCACCGTCGTGTCTGAAACCGGCGACGCGTGATCGCCGAAGATGCCACCGCCCGCAACGGCGGCCACGGTCTGATAGGCAAGGGCTCCGAGGCCGCCGCCGAGCTCAAAGGCGACGGGGAGCGCCACCGGCATCATCAGCGCGAAAGCGCCCCAGGAAGTGCCGGTGGCGAAGGCGATGGCAGCGGTAACCACGAAGGTTGCCGGGACGAGCCACCCCAGCGGCAGACCCGCATCGAACAGCCCGAGAATCACGTCGGAAACGCCGAGCTGACGCGCCACCTCGTTGAGCGCATATGCCAGCGCGACGATGATGAGCGCCGGCATGACGTTGGCCGCCCCCCGGCTTATGAGCGCTCCGACGGCAGCGGCGTCCGGCAGCTTGCGGCGCACCCGGAGCACGACAACGAGGACCGTGCACCCGGCCATGAAGGCCTCGACGATTTTCACAGAACCCAACGCCAGCAGGCTCCAGAGAAAGATCCCGACGATCAGCGCCACCGGCATCGCCAGCTCGAGCCATAGCGACGCACCGTCAGGGTGAGCGGGCGTCGCTTCGCCAGTGTCATCCAGCAGTGGATTCGCGCCTTCACGCAGCAGCTCCCCGGTCCGGGCTACCCGCGCTTCCGCCTTGCGCATGGGTCCGAAGTCCGGGACAACGCCGAGGGCGATGAGCAAGGCAAAGCCAATGAGCAGCATCGGATAGAAGTTGTAGGGGATGGCAGCGATGAACACCTGCAGCCCCGCCTGAACGTCGCTTACCGGACCTCCCTGGGCGGCAATGAGGCTTGCCAGATAGGCGCTCCAGGCGGTGAAGGGCACGAGAATACAGACACTCGCCGTGGTGGCATCGAGAAGGAAAGCGAGCTTCTCGCGGGGCACTCCCGCCCGGTCCGTGAGCGGTCGCATCATGGCGCCGGTCATGAGCGGGCTGAAGTAGTCGTCGACGATCAGAAAGCCAAGCCCCCAGGTGCTGACCTCGGCCCGGCGCCGACTCACCACCCCTTCCCTGCCGCCGACCCGCGCCGCCAGCTCGCCAAGGACGCCGCTCAACTTGAGCGCCTCGAAGAAGATACCGATGAGCACAACGATCAGGACGATCCAGATGAAGTCGGCGTTACCGAGGGATGCCTGCAGCAGTTCGTTCAGACTGACGCCTGGGGTACCCCCGAGCATCAGGGTACCGATAAAGGTCCCGGTCAGCATGGAGAGCACCGCCGAACGCGTGAGAAACGCAAGCACGAGGGTGACCACAAGGGGGGTCAGGGCCAGATAGCCCCAGGCAACTTCGGCGGGCATGTTGGGTCCTTTCCGGATTCTCGGGTCCGGTTCGGCTTCTGATGCTAGCAGGGCGGGCTCGTTCCGTGCAGCCGGTGCTAGAATCGCCGCACGCTTGTGGCCCCTGACCCATGACCGATCTGCTCGTTGTACTCGTACCGATTCTGCTCAGCGACGTGGCCAACCCGGTTCTGTTCGCCTTTATGGTCTATCTGGCGGCCGAGCCACGGGGGGCGTGGCTCAGCACCATGGGCCTCCTCGGTCACACGGCTGCCTATTTCGGATCCGGATTGATCATTGCCCTGGCGTTCACTGAGATCACGGCACTCGTCAGTGAACCAGGCACCATCAGCTACGTGATCGGCGCCCTCCTCGGAGCAGTTCTGCTCTGGGTCGCCTGGGAGAGCGCCAGAGAACCGGACCCGAAAGCGCCCGTGGACAGAGAGGCGGCGCCGCCGACCATCGGCTGGGCCTTCAGCACAGGTGCAATCATCAATTTCGTCGGTCTGCCTTTTGGTGTGCCCTACTTCGTCGCCATCGACCAGCTGCTCCGGGCCGAGCTCTCAACGGTGGCATCGATCGGCGTGCTCGCCGGCTACAACCTGGCCTACATGCTGCCCTTCACCGTTGTGCCCGTACTGACGCTGGTCATGGGAGAGAACGCCAAAGCCCTGCTGCAGCGCATGAACGAACGGGTGGAGAAGGTGGCTGGCGCCGTGCTGCCCATCGTGTTGGGCGGCATTGGCCTTTTCCTGCTGCTCGACGCCGGCGCCTACTTCCTCCGCGGCGAGGGGCTTTACTGAATCAGCGGTCGTTTGCCGGCACTGCCCGCCAGAGGACCCGCTCGTCCACATCGCGGACGTCGCGCAGGCCGCAGAAAGCCATGGTGAGATCGAGCTCGTTGGCGATGAGGTCCAGACACTTCGCAACCCCCGCCTCGCCCATGGCCCCGAGACCGTAGAGGAAGGCGCGGCCAATGAGCGTGCCTCGAGCACCGAGGGCCAGCGCCTTGAATACGTCCTGCCCTGAGCGGATGCCGCCGTCCATCCAGACCTCGAGCCGATCGCCAACGGCCCCCACCACTTCCGGCAGCACGGCCAGGGAAGACGGGGCGCCGTCGAGCTGACGACCGCCATGGTTGGAGACCACGATCGCATCGGCGCCGGTGTCCGCAGCGAGGCGCGCATCTTCTGCACACATGATGCCTTTGAGCACCAGCTTGCCGCCCCAGCGCTCTTTCACCCAGGCCACATCGTCCCAGGACAGCGTCGGATCGAGTTGCTCTGCCGACCAGGCCGAGAGCGAGGTCATGTTCTCGACACCGGACACGTGACCGATGATGTTGCCGAAATCCCGGCGCTGAGTCCCGAGCATGCCCAGGCACCAGCGTGGGTGCAGCGCCATGTTGAGGAGGTTCTTCGCCGTGAGCTTCGGCGGTGTGGAGAGACCGTTGATCAGGTCTTTGTGTCGCTGTCCGAGAATCTGCAAGTCGAGCGTGAGCACGAGAGCCGAGCAGCCGGCGGCTTTCGCACGATCAATGAGCCGGCCGATGAAGTCCCGATCGCGCATGACGTAAAGCTGAAACCAGAACGGTTTCTCCGTCGCCGCGGCAACATCCTCTAGGGAGCAGATACTCATGGTTGAGAGGGTGAAGGGCACGCCCCAGCGCTCGGCAGCTCTGGCTGCGAGGATTTCTCCATCCGCATGCTGCATGCCCGTCAGTCCCGTCGGCGCAAGGGCAACAGGCATACGCACGGGATCGCCAACCATGGTGCTGGCCAGGCTGCGATTCGTCATGTCCACGGCCACCCGCTGCTTCAGAAGAATCTGCTCGAAGTCTGCTTCGTTGGCGCGATAGGTCGACTCGGTCCAGGAGCCGGAATCTGCGTAGTCATAAAACATCCGGGGCACCCGGGCTTCATGGAGTCGGCGTAAATCTTCGATGCAGGTAATGGGCCGGGGCACGGCTCAGGCTCCCTCGGCGGGCTCGGGCGCCTTGCCTTTGGCTTTCGGGGCGGGCGGATTTTTCCGGAAGCGTGCCTTGAAAAGCCCCCGTTTGTGCCAGGGCTGGGCTTCGCTCGTCCAGCTGTGGATTCGCGGTTTATAGAGCTCCGGTTCGTCGAGGCTGCCGGCTTTCACGGCGCAGAAATCCGGCTGCTCCTCGCTGAAGGAATAGAGCGGTGTGCCGCAGGTGTCGCAGAAGGTCCGGGTAACGTGATTACCGTCGTCTGAAAGCGTCGTGAACTCTTTCGGACGACCTTTCGTCACCCGAAACTCCGCCCGACGCACAACGACGGCGTGCGCGGGACTGCCACCGGAGGCGTACTGACAGGCACGGCAATGGCAGGCAATGTGCGCCCCCATGGGTTCGTAGAACCCGTAGCGGATTTCCCCACAGGCACAGCCGCCCATGCGCTTAACCTTGTCATCCATTGTGTTCTGCTCCCTCAGGCCACCGCATTGGGGACCGGTTCGCCGTTGAAATATGCGCGCAGATTGTCGAAAGCACAGCGACCCATGGCAACACGGGTTTCCTCCGAGCCGCTGCCGAGATGCGGCAGCAACACGACGTTCGGTAACTCGAGGAGACCGGGATTCACGTCCGGCTCTCCTTCGTAGACATCGAGACCGGCACCACCAATGCGCCCCTGCTCGAGCGCATCGACGAGCGCCTGCTCATCCACCACATCGCCGCGCGCCGTATTGATGAGGATCGCGCCCGCCTTCATTCGCGCGAGGGCCGATGCATCGATGAGATGGTGGGTGTCCGGCGTCGCCGGGCAATGCAGGGACACGAAATCCGATCGACTCAACAGCGCATCGAGCGCCACCTGTTCGGCATTCAGTTCATCGAGCACTTCCCCGGCCACGGGCGACCGGCTGAACAGCAGCACCGGCATCCCGAAACCGTGGTGGGCGCGGGCGGCCGTCGCCAGGCCAATGCGGCCAGCGCCGATGATGCCGAGGGTTTTCCCGGTGACCCGTTTACCGAGCAGGTGCGTCGGCCGCCAGCCGCTCCAGGCTCCGGCCCTGAGTTCCCGCTCACCTTCGCCCGCGCGGCGCGCGGTCATGAGCATCAGGGTCAGAGCGAGATCTGCCGTGCAGTCCGTCAGTACCCCGGGCGTGTTACTGACGGCCACACCGGCCGCACGCGCCGCATCCAGATCGATGTGGTTAAAGCCAACGCCGAAGTTCGCGATGAGCCGTACCCGACGGTCCGGCAGCTTAAACAGCGCCCCGTCGATGGCATCGGTCACCGTTGGGCAGAGGGCATCCGCCCAGGTCATGGCCTCCGCCAGCGCCTCCCGGCTCATCGGCTCATCGGCTTCGTTCAACCGCACGTCGAAGTGTCTGTGGAGTTCGGCTTCCACCGCCGCTGGCCAGCGGCGGGTGACCAGCACGCGCGGTCGCTTCGCCGTCATCGCTGTCCCGCCCGTGTTTCCGTCGACCGGCCAGGTGCGCGTTCCGAAATCATCACCAAGAAACTCTCTCTCCAGCAGGTCTCTGCGAGCGACAGCTGCGCTGCCGCTGACCCGGCGCGATTATAGCGCGCCCGCCTGGATCTGCCGCGAGCGCAACTCACCCTTACTCGCGAAGGCTTGCCCGGGATCGCGCAGCGCGCAGCAAGCCAGCAGAACCCCGCTCGACCGCCTACAATCGAACCAACGATGAACAAACCGGGGGAGCGCGATGCGCGGTGGTCAGGTATTCATGGAGTCGCTGGTGCTGCACGGCGTCGACTGCATCTTCGGCAATCCGGGCACCACGGAGAATCCCCTTCTCGACCGGCTCATCGACTATCCGACGCTGCCTTACTATGTGGCCCTCCACGAAGGGGTTGCCGTGGGGGCCGCAAGCTTCTACGCACAGGCCACCGGGCGCACGGCCGTGGTAAATCTTCACGTCGCCCCGGGTCTCGGCAACGCCATCGGGATGATCTATGGCGCCCTCAAAGCCGCCTCACCGCTGATCGTTACCGCTGGTCAGCAGGACACCCGCATGCGCCTCGACAACCCGCTTCTGTCTCACGATCTGGCAGCCATGGCCGCCCCGGTAACGAAGTGGTCGGCGGAACCCCAGTCGGCCGATGAAATGGCACCCATGCTCGCCCGCGCCTTCAAGATCGCCAACGAGCCACCAGCCGGTCCCGTCTTCCTGGCCCTGCCCGTGGACGTCATGGAGGGCGAAACGAGCGTCGCAGCGCGAACGGTTGGACCGGTGGCTGCCGCCGTTGCCGATCCAGCCGCCCTGGACCGGGCGGCAGCCATGGTGCTGGAAGCAGAGAACCCCTGCTTCGTGCTGGGCGACGAAGCCTCGCGCCAGGGCGCCCTCGACACCCTCGTTGCACTGGCGGAAGCCACCGGCGCGACCGTTTACCACCAGGGCCTCCGGGCCCACGTCTGCTTTCCGAATCGGCACCCGAACTATCGAGGCCGCACACCGTTCGAAGCTGCGGGCGTGCGCAAGCTGCTGGCACCCCATGATCTGGTACTGCTGATCGGCGGCAACTTCTTCGAGGACGTCTGGCACGACCCGGTCAGTCACATCCCCGATGGCGCCCGGGTGCTGCAGTTCGAGAACGGGCATGGCCGCATGGCGCTTTCGGTGCCCGTGGACCTGGGCATCGTTGGGGATCTCGGCGCCAGCCTCGCAGGCCTTCTGAACGCCCTGACCCCGGCGGACGAGGGCTATCAGAGCGCGGCTGCCAATCGCAATAAGGTTCTCGCAGAAGGCACGGAAGCCCGCCGGGCAGCCCAGGCCGAAAGCCTCGACAAGCTCGCAGACGCCAGACCCATGGCCCCGGTTCACGCCGTGCACGAGCTTGCGCGAGTGCTCCCCGAAGACGCCATCATCGTCGACGAGTCCATTACCGCTTCACTGGAGGTTGCCGCCCAGTTTAACGAGCGAGCGAACGGCGACTACTTTGGTGGCCGCGGCGGTGGCATCGGCCAGGGCATCGCTGGGGCCATCGGCGTGCAGGCGGCAAACCGGGACCGCCGGGTACTCGCGATCTCCGGCGACGGTTCCGCCATGTACAGCATCCAGGCGCTATGGACGGCCGCCCACCACCAGCTGCCGATCATTTTCGTGATCCTGTCGAACCGGGAATATCGGGTGCTGAAGCACAACCTCGACATTTACCGCGCACGCTTCGATGTGGGATCCAACAAACCCTATCCACACATGGACCTCGGCAATCCGACCCTCGGCTTCCCGGACATGGCGCGGGGCATGGGCGTGCCCGGGGAAACAGTGACGGAGCCGGAGGCCATTGCCGACGCCATGGGTCGCGCACTGGCGACGGAGGGGCCCTACCTGCTGGAGATCGTCATCTCCGGTAAACCCTGAAGGGGCTTCAGGGCTGCAGACGCGCAATCGCCCAACCGGCGGACGTCCGCTCGTAGCGGAAACGATCGTGCAACCGGCCTTCGCGGCCCTGCCAGAACTCGATGGCGCGAGGTGTGAGCGCGTAACCACCCCAGTGCTCCGGCATGGGCACGTTCCCGTCGGGATGTCGGGCACGCAGCTCGGCAACCCGCGCTTCGAGGGTTGCCCGATCAGCGACGGTCTGCGACTGCGCCGATGCTGCCGCAGAGAAGCGGCTCTCCTCAGGGCGTGAATCGAAGTAGCACTGAGACTCCTCCGTCGGCACCCGACCCACGGTACCGGTGACGCGCACCTGTCGATCGAAATCCCGCCAGTAAAAGGCGAGCGAGGCTTGAGGGTTCGCCTCGAGTTCCCGACCCTTCTGACTGGCGTAGTCCGTAAACCAGACGAAGCCGTCGGGCCCATGGGACTTGAGCAACACGACGCGCACCGCGGGCACGCCGTCGCGTGAGGCCGTGGCAAGCGCCATGGCCGTGGCGTCCTTTGCACCTGCCTCGAGGGCTGCCTCAAGCCAGGCACCGAAAAGCACAAGCGGGTCTTCCGGCAGCGTGGCGCGGGTCAGCGCACCCGCGTACTCCCGGCGTTCACCATGGTGGTCACCCTGCTCGCTCACAACTGCTCCTCAAGCCTGGTGGCTGGAATTGAATGATCGGGCCTATTCAAATAGCGCTATATAGATCTTCTAAAGCCTAATTCAGATCCATAAAAGCCTAGATTCCGGGAGATTTAGTCCGAGGACTCCTTTGCCGCGAGGGCTTCCTCCTCGAGGATCCTGGCACCGCGGAGGATGCCACCCAGGGCGTAGTTACCCTCATGACAGGCATATTCGAAGACCAGATCGTCAGAAGCTGGCCAGACGTATTCGCCGCTCCAGGGCTCCTCCCAGGCGGGATCTTCCACGGTGAACTGATAGAGCAGCTGGCCATCGTCCATACGGCTGAAACGCTCGAGCACGCGCAGATCCTTGCCTGCGAGGAACAGGCCGTTGTCGTCCCGGAAGTTGCGCGTGTCTACGACCAGCACGTCATCCTCCCAGCGGCCGACCGAGTCGCCAAGCCACTTCCGCACTTCCGGCGGCGCGTGCTCGCCATTCATACGGATGATGCGCGCGTCGTGATTCATCTCGTTGAGAATCATCACGTACTCTTCCGTCTGCACGATGCGTTTCATGTTGTTGTACATGACCGGGAGCGCTGGCGGCCCGGCCGTGCTGCCGAAACCGAGCAGGCAGCGTTCCGCAAGCGGACGCGACTCGGGATCGTCGTAAGGGCCAACCTCACGATCGATCCACCAGGCTGTGCCCGTGTTCTCATTGCGATTGGCAGCCCCGGCCATGGCCCTGGCCTTGCCGTAATCGGTCATCGGCGGCAGGCGGCCATTCTCCGGCGAGGTGATGATCGACGTCCGATACTTGCCATCGATCTTGAAGTTGCTTTCGCCGATGTCCACGTAGAAGGCGTTGTAGCCGCCCACGCCACCTGCTGCGCCCGAGAATTCGGGCACGTAAATCTCAGTCCCGCCTTTCTCCGGCGCTCCACGGTTCGGATCACTCGGCTCGGAGTCCTTCGCAAGATTGTTCGCCCAGTATTCGGCGATAGCTTTCGCTTCCTCTTCGGTAATCGTCGCCTTCCCTTCGAAACGGGCCGGCCGCTGCAGCGGTGTGAGCGTCGCAACGTTGTAGGTACCGCTGAGATCCGGCCGTTCGGCCTGGGCAGGCATGGGCGCGAGCTGCAGCGCGCTCAGCAACAGCCCTGCCCCGACGGCAGAGGAAAGTACGGAGGTGGAATTCATCATGGGAGCGACCTCGCGACCTGGCTGGGAACGGCTAAGAGGATAAAACCGGTACCGGGGGAAGTCGAATCAGCCCGGAGAACGCTGGGCGACGGGGTTCGGAGGCTCTAGACTCACCCGCATGGTGACCACCCCGCAGTTTCTCACCAGGCTTCTGTTAGCAATCGCTCTCCCGCTAAGCGCGGGTGCGGGCAGGGCCAGCGAGCCTACCCTCGTGGAATTCGGCCGGGCCCTGTTTTTCGACGGCAACCTATCCGAGCCCGCAGGGCAGAGCTGCGCGAACTGCCACGATCCCGCCAGAGCTTTCAGCGACAGTCGCCGCAGCGGCGCCAACGGCGCGCTGTCCCTTGGCGCAGACGGTGTGTCTCTCGGTGACCGGAACGCCCCGGCGCTCACCTACCTGGGCGCAGCTCCCGCCTTCGAGCTGGACAACCTCGGTGCCCGCGGCGGCTTCTTCCACGACGGTCGTGCCGCGACCCTCGAGGCACAGGCCCTCGACCCATTGCTCGATCCGAAAGAGATGGCGCTCGCTGATGTGGACACCCTCGCCGCGCGCGTGCGGACGAATCCGGCTTACGCCTCCTACCTGTCCGCGCTCATGGAGCGAGGAGAGCACACAGCGCAGGAGCAGACGATCGGAGCCGACGCCGTTGCCACTGCCGATGCCTCCGCGATCGCGGCGCTGGTGACTCGGGCCATCGCCGCCTTCGAGCGCAGCGAAGCCTTCAGTACCTTCGACTCCCGCTACGACCGCTATCTTGCCGGTACCTATGAGATGTCACGGGACGAAGCCATCGGCCGCGAGATCTTCTTCTCCGATCTGGTGAACTGCATTCAGTGCCACCTGAATCAACCAGGCCGCGTGTCCGCCCGGGAGACGTTCACCAATCACCGTTTCGAAAACATCGGCCTGCCGATCAACGCCCGTGCCCGGGCGGAGAACGGTCTGGGTGAGGACCACCGTGATGCGGGGCTCGGCGACAACCCGGCCATTGCGGATGTGGATGCGGATGCCAGGGGTCGATTCCGTGTGCCCAGTCTGCGCAACGTCGCCGTCACTGCGCCCTATATGCACAACGGCGTCTTCGAATCGCTGGAAACCGCCGTTGCCTACTACGGCAAGTTCACCCTGAACACCACGGCCGCCCTGACCAATCCGGACACCGGCCAACCCTGGGGGGAGCCGGAAGTGCCGGACACCGTGAACCACGAGCTTTTGGACGCCGGTCAGCCGATCGACGATGCGAGGGTGCGGCAATTGACCGCTTTCCTGCGCACGCTCACGGACGCCCGCTACGAACACCTGCTCGAAGGCAACTGACACCCACAGTCCCGTCGTCTCACCGAGTGCCACCCCTACACGCTCCGTTTGTGGCGCCGCGTCGAGACAAGCTCCGCCTGAGGTCCGCCTCTTCTATTCGTGCAGCTCTTGAACCAGCGTCGCCATAAGGGCCGCCGCCGGCTGGGAGCGCGCGGCGGCCACCCCCTCGCCCGCCCACATGACGGCGAATTCCGGATCGGACCGTGCAGCGATCAGCTGTTTGCTGCCATCGTAGGTCAGCGGATAGTCCGGGAGTTCCGGACCGAAACTCTCGCAGAGGGTCATGAGCGGATTGACGATGCCCCGCGCCGGGCGCCCGGAGATGGCGGCCGTGAGCCGTGTTTCCGGTGCGCTCAGGAGCCGTCTGCGATAGGCGTCGCTGCAGTGGCTTTCCGGGCAGGCGACAAAGGCCGTACCCAGTTGCACCGCATCGGCACCAGCCTCGAGGGCCATGCGAATGTCCGCGCCCGTCATGAGACCGCCCGCTGCGACCACCGGTACATCCACCGCCTTCGCGGTCGCCGCAATCAATGCGAGCAGACCCTTACGCTGCCCGGTAGCGGGATCGGGAGGCCCGAGGAACGCGCCACTGTGACCGCCGGCGCCGTGGCTCTGGGCGACGATTGCATCACAACCCGCAGCGGCCAGTGCTTCTGCCTCCGGGACAGAGGTCGCCGTCGCGAGCACAAAGATGCCGGCACTCTTCAGGGCAGCCATGCGGTCAGCGTCCGCAAGGCCAAAATGGAGACTGACGGCTTCAGGCCGAGCGCCGAGAAGCACTTCCAGCATGGCATCGTCGTCGTTGAAAGAGAGATAAATCTCGTCGAGAGCCGCCGGTGGCTCAGCGCCGGAGACAGAGAGATTCGCCGCCAGGGCTTCCAGGTAGCGCGCCTCCACGACCGGCATCCGCTCCGGCGTCGGATGCACGAACACGTTGGCCGCATAAGGCCCGGGATGGCGCTTCCGGGCGTCGAGGATCAGGTCCCTGGCCTGGTCCGCGTTGAGGGCGCCCAGGGCCAGGGAACCCAGGCCGCCAGCCGCGCTGACGGCGGCGGCCAGGGCGGCGGTAGACACCCCGGCCATGGGCGCCTGGATGATCGGATGTTCAAGGCCCAGACGGGCGGCGATACGGCTGTTCATGGCGCCAATCTGAACCAGGTTCGCGGCCAATAATAGTTTCCCTTTTGGAAACTATTAGTATCCACCCATTCCACATTCGTTCGTATAGAGTGCGCGGCTCAAATCGGCCGAGGGTCTGGCCGACACCGTTTTCTAACCGTTTGCGATTTCGCCGCCCATCAGGACAACGGCCGGTCGCAGCAACGCAATAGCGAGAGAGGATCTAGGAACATGCCAGGTTATCTGCAGATGATCGACGAAGTGGCTTCCATGCGGGAAGGCCACCCGACCTGGGGCGCCATCAGCCCCGAATACGTGGTTCGGATGAAGCTTCAGAACCGCTTCAAGACGGGCCTCGAAATTGCCCAGTACACGGCCGATATCATGCGCCGTGACATGGCGAACTACGACGCCGACTCCTCGAAGTACACCCAGTCGCTCGGGGCCTGGCACGGCTTCATCGCGCAGCAGACCATGATGAGCGTGAAGAAGAACCACGGCAGCCTCGACCGCCGCTACATCTACCTCTCCGGCTGGATGGTTGCCGCCCTTCGCTCGAAGTTCGGTCCCCTCCCCGACCAGTCCATGCACGAAAAAACGACGGTCTCAGACCTCATCGAAGAGATCTACACTTTCCTGCGTCAGGCTGACGCCCGGGAACTGCGCCACATGTTCGTGGAGCTCGACGACGCACGCGCAAGCGGCGGCGACGTCGACAGCATCATCCAGCGGATCGACAACTACGAGACGCACGTGGTGCCGATCATCGCCGATATCGACGCCGGTTTCGGTAACGAGGAAGCCACCTACCTGCTCGCCAAGCGCATGATCGAGGCCGGCGCCTGCGCCATCCAGATCGAAAACCAGGTGTCCGACGCCAAGCAGTGTGGCCACCAGGCGGGCAAAGTGACCGTGCCGCACGAAGACTTCGTCTCCAAGATCAATGCGGTCCGCTACGCGTTCCTCGAGCTCGGCGTCGACAACGGCATCATTGTCGCCCGTACGGACTCTCTGGGCGCTGGCCTCACGCAGAAGATCCCGGTTTCCGTAGAGCCCGGGGACCTCGGAGACAAGTACTGCCAGTTCCTCGACGCCGAAGAAGTGCACAACATCGATGAACTCAGCGACGGCGACATCACCATCCACCAGGGTGGCAAGCTCTGTAAGCCGAAGCGCCTCGACAACGGCCTCTACGCCTTCAAGGAAGACACCGGCTTCGACCGCGTTGTTCTCGACTGCGTTACGAGCCTCGAGCACGGCGCCGACCTGCTCTGGATCGAGACCGAGAAGCCGAACGTGGCGCAGATCGCTGCCATGGTGAACGCCGTGCGCGAGCAGCGCCCGGACGCGAAGCTCGTCTACAACAACTCGCCGTCCTTCAACTGGACCCTGAAGTTCCGCCAGCAGGTCTTCGAAGAGTGGCAGGCCGCGGGCAAGGACGTTTCTGCTTACCCGGATCCGGCCGTGGACGAGAAAGGCCTCATGGACGCCTGCTACGACAACAGCGAGCTGTGTCAGGAAGCTGATCGTCTGATCCAGTCCTTCCAGGCCGACGCCGCCCGGGAAGCCGGCATTTTCCACCACCTGATCACCCTGCCCACCTACCACACGGCCGCTCTGTCCACGGACGTGCTGTCCGAGGGCTACTTCGGTGCGGAAGGCATGCTGGCCTACGTGCTCGGCGTGCAGCGCGCGGAGATCCGTCGCGATCTCGCCAGCGTGAAGCACCAGGACCTCGCCGGATCGAACATCGGCGACGACCACAAGGAATACTTCCTCGGCGAGAAAGCGCTCCTGGCGGGTGGTGCGGCAAACACCATGAACCAGTTCTGAGGCTGCTCACTGGCGAGGCGGCGACGAACCGCTTCCTCGCCAGGCAGCTCTGGTAAACTCTGGCGGCTCCTTAGGGAGCCGTTTTTTTTGGCTGCTGTTTGTCGGCCACGGCTGCCCGACCAGCCTCTGAGAGGGCAAGCCCGTTTGCCGCATTGTTCGTCGTTAGCTTGAAAACCGGAGAGCCTCACCCCGAATGCTGAAGAAGATCGCCCTCGGCGCTGCCGCGCTCATCGCCGTCCTCCTCGTCCTCGCCTACCTGAACCGCGAGACCCTGTTCATCGCGATGATGGCCGGCCAGATCGCTCCAGAACACGACTTCGCCGAGAACCTGGCCCCACCGGCACCCGACTACACGGATGCCGGTGCCTGGGCCGCCACACCAGCGAGTCAGGACGCCGCAGACGACCGGCCCGCCGGCGCCGAATCTCAGGCACTACCCGTCGGCGTATTCTTCGTGCACCCAACGAGCTACATGAAGAAGGCCAACTGGAACCAACCGATCGACGATGCGGAAGCCAACTGGGTGGTCGACGAACGGGTACTGCGGCACCAGGCGTCCGTGTTCAACGGCTGCTGCGAGGTCTATGCACCGCGCTATCGCCAGGCGACGTTCTTCTCCTTCATTGATCAGTCCGGCAACGGCACCGCCGCCCTCGACCTTGCCTACTCCGACGTCGTCCGGGCGTTCGATGCGTTCCTCAGCCGCAACGGTGAGCAGCCGTTCATCATTGCCGGGCACTCTCAGGGGTCGAGCCACACGGCACGGCTGCTCCGCGAGCGCATCGCCGGCACGCCGCTGCAGGATCGTCTCGTTGCCGCCTACCTGATTGGATTTTCCATTGAGAAAGACCAGACGGGCGGTATTCCCGTGTGCGACCACGCGGCCGCCACCGGCTGCGTCATCGGCTGGAACGCTGTGGATGGCCCCGCCGCGGGCATCTTCCCCGATGCGGAGGCCCTCATCTGCACGAACCCGCTCACCTGGGAAGACGATGGCAGCTACGCCGGTCACGATCTGAATCAGGGCGGTATCGGCTATCTCAGCTACGGTCCGCCGGAAGACGGTGAAGACGTGACCGCGATGATCGTCGAGCCGGGCGCCGCTGACGCGGAGTGCCGCGACGGCATGCTGTCCGTGCCCGAGCTGCGCTCGGAACGGTTTCCCTCCCGTATGCCGGGCTCGAGCATGCACATCTACGACTACAGCCTGTTCTATCTGAATCTTCGAAAGAACGCGGTCCAGCGTGCCAGGGCCTTTCTGATGAGCGCGGATGCCATGAACGCACCTGCCGCGGCTCAGGCGACCTTCTGAGCAGGCGGGTCAACAGAGACAACGTTTCCCCCGCACCCCACCCAAGGACTAGACTCTCTGCCGAGAGAGGCCACCGGGGAGCTTCGGGTATGGGCGCGGAAATGGGCACGGAAGGGGTATTCCAACTCGGAGATTTCGAGCTGCAATCTGGCGTCACGCTGACTGATGCCTTCCTGAGCTATGCCACCCACGGTGAGCTCAATTCCGCAGGGACGAACGTCATCGTATTCCCCACCTGGTACACCGGACGCCACCAGGACGCCGAACCCTACATCGGCCCGGGAAAAGCCCTCGACCCGGCGCAGTACTTCATCGTCGTGCCAGACATGTTCACGAACGGTCTTTCCTCGTCCCCCAGCAACACCGCACCTCCCCATGACAAGCTGAACTTTCCCCTCGTCACTCCCTACGACAACGTCATGGCACAGCATCGCCTGCTCACCGAGCACCTGGGCGTGACCAGTATCGAGCTCTTCCTCGGCTTTTCCATGAGCGGCCAGCAGGCCTACCACTGGGGCGCACTGTTCCCGGAGCTGGTCCGGCGAATCTGCTGCAGCTGCGGCTCGGCGCGAACAACACCGCATAACTGGCTCTATCTGAACTGTTACAAGACCGCCATGGAATGCGCCGACGGCTGGGAAAATGGCCGCTGCGAGGTCTGGCCGGAAAAGCTCAAGGCTACGATCGCGAGCATCGCCGCCACCATGGCCTGGTCCCAGGAGTGGTACCGGGAAAACGGCCACCTCGAGGCCGGAGCAGCCAGCCCGGCGGAGTTCGTCGAGGGCGTTCAGGGATTCTTCGCCAGCTGGACGCCGGCCGATCTCTACGCACAGACCTTGACCTGGATGGCGGCCGATGTGTCCGCCAACGATCGATTCAAAGGCGATTTTGATGCAGCCTTAGGTGCCATTACCGCAAAAGCGCTGATCCTGCCCTGCGACAGAGACATGTACTTCAGAGTCGCCGACAACGAGTTCGAGGTGGCGAAAATGCCGAATGCAGAACTCAAGGTCATCCATTCGAGCTGGGGCCACAACGCCGGCCTGCCGGGCGCAAGCCCCGCCGATGACGCGTTTGTCGACGCTGCGCTGAAAGAATTGCTCGCCAGCTGAGTAAACCACCTTTGTCTGAAAACACCAGCTTTATATGAGGGTGCTTCGCCCAGCGGCTGGCCGTTCGCGCTAAAGTAGCTTGCGTCAACGACGCAAACTCGGCTCTGACAGCAGGCCGGTGCGTTCAACTCACACGCCTCCGGAGGAACATCCTTTGCTGACTTTGCTAGAGACTTCGCTAAAGGCTTTGCTAAAGACTTATCCGCGCCGTTTACGACTACCGGTTGCGAGCCTGTGGTGCTTGACCGTGCTCACCACCGCCGCTGCGTCTGCCGAAGATAACCCCCTCAGCGTGGAAGAGATCTACAACTTCCATGCCGTAGACGACGGTCTGGTCACCGCGGGCCAGGTCACAGACGCGCAGGTACCGGCGCTCAAGGCAGCCGGTATCGAGATGGTGGTCAATCTCGCCATCGCCGATCCGGAGCGTAACGCCCGGGAAGCCTTCCTCATCGCCAGCGAAGGCATCGCCTACACGCAGATCCCGGTCGTCTGGGGGGAGCCGACGCTCGAGGATCTTGCGCTCTTTTTCTCGATCATGGACGCGAGCCGCGAACGCAAGACCCTCGTGCACTGCTTTGCGAACTTTCGCGCCTCCGCCTTCACGTATCTCTACCGCACCCTGCGCCTCGGGGTACCTGAGGAGGAAGCGCGCAAGGACCTGGAAGCGATCTGGTCGGATGGGGCCTTCGAAGAATACCCTCAGTGGGTAGAGTTCATGGAAACAGCTAAAGCTCACTTCCGGAGTCTATAACGACGAAGCAGGCCAGCGGGTGCGCGGCGGGACAGACGAGGTCTTCCATCGAAGAGAGCCGCACTTCTCGCGTCCGGACTAACCAGATTGCGCGGACAATGAACTGCCAGGTTAGTCTCTTCGATCTTTCTGTATGTCACTCGCTAGCTCGGCGATCTGCCGGGTATTCTTCTCGTTGTGATCTTCTAATTGTGGGTCTCTATCACGAAGGCGCTGCATAACCTGCTGAGTTTCCAGATACTCATTAAGCTTTACTTCAGCTTCGCCACGATTCTCGAAGGGCCCGAAATCTTCGCCTTCCCGAGTTGTGAAGTACCACTTTCCAGACACAACAAAGTACCGGTCACTTTGAAAGTGAGACTTTGAATCAGGTTTATCGTCATGTCGCATCAGCAGCCTTCCCCGAGTTAAACAAGCGGGCGTTCGTTAGCCTTCGCTGTTCTCCACACGTCCGCAATTGGCACAGGTCAGCGTTGAGGCAGCTACAGCAGAGCTTTCTGGCATCGTAACAGGAAATCGGACCGATACCTGTTTCCCCAATGAATGACTATTCTCAAGGAGATTGCTCACCGCTGAGCTCGATCAATCTGACCGGGTTCGGGGTAAGCGTTCATTCCTGGAGTCAGTGTTTATGCAGGTGCTGTGATCACCAGCTCATTGATTACGATTGCCGAATCGACGAGCCGCAACTAACGGTATCTGCAGACGGACTCCATCGTCCAAACATAACACCAGGAGTCACAGCATGAGCATCCAAGATCTTGGAAGCCTTGGCGAGTTCATCGCTTCCATAGCTGTCGTCATTTCTCTGGTTTATCTTGCGTATCAGGTTCGACAAAACACACAGCAACAACGTCGAGCAGAGATGAATGCTGCTTTCGAGGCAGGGACTTGGTTTCGTTCAGCGACGCTCAGTTCCGATGCTTCGGATCTGGCTTTCAAACTGATTTCCGATCCAGATTCACTGTCTAAATCAGAAAAATTCAAAGTGGCGTACTTTCTCGAACAGACGTTCTGGTATGCCTTCCAGACCTGGGATCGGGAGAGACTGAACGTCGGGTCTTACGCAAGTTGGACCCAGGGAGCGGCACCAATGATCGAAAGCTTCAAAGGCAACAAAGTCGCCCTGAACTGGTGGAACAGGAACAGATTCCAGTACCCTCCAAAGTTTGCAGAGACAATAGATAAGACGCTGTCACAATAAGCTCGACATGCAAACGAATTCAGGAAGTTGATGCGTTTCAGGGTATTTGTATGTTGTATCGACCGCGGCCGGGAGACGCAGCTCTACTTCCGATTCAATTCGTTGTCCTGTTTTCTGTAGTCTTCTCAGTGAGCCGTCCTAATTCATCTTGGATCAACTGATCGAAGAGAAGCGTGAAGTTAACGCCATCCAAAGGAGCAATCTCGGCGTGCACTGCATTGATGAAGTCCTCGGGGAGCGTAGAAAGCTGACTATAGGTTTTCCACCAGGCCAACCCGTATGGGTTTCCGAGCAGATATTCAGCTTCCCGCTGAATTCTATGTTTCCAATCCGCTTCATCTACAAGTCCCTGAACGCTTAGCCGGTAACCTGCGTACCACTGTTCCACCGTCGAATAGAGATGGATGTCTACCACCCGTCGTTCAGCTAGTGTCAGGCCTGTAGGGTCGGTCAGGGACTTGGAAAGAACTGATGCTCCGTCTTCTCCTATGAGGCTTCGCTCACCGCTAGAGAATCGATCACTCTCCTCATAAAGCAGCTGAACCCGAAGCAGGTCAGCGTTTTGCTTCATCTGGAAGCCGACCAACACCAGTCCAAGGAGAATCCCTATATTCGAGAGCAACTGAAGCCAGTAGCCGATTTTGCTCGCTTCCATAGCTAGTTCCAGGTTCCTGTACGCCTAGCTTAGATAAAATTCAGGTAGCAGCGAACGACTCGTATTGGTCGGAACTGCCAGAAGGGAGCGGCAGCGCTTGCCTAACGCTTTCTGAAAGCGGGCATCCCCAGATCGGAGCCGACCCGGCCAGCAACGGACACCTAGTTCTCAACACTCCCGGATGACCGCATCTCGTCGATCTGCCGCATCGTTCTTTCGAAATAGTTGACCGCTTCTGAAATTCGCCAAGCATTACCGCAAGCAACGCAAAGAGGCACCAGAAACTCCGCTCCGGAGCCGGCATCCCTGCCTAAAAGACACACAGTTTGTCAACGGACCTCAAGCGTGTGACGGAGTAAAACACGCTTGCCAACGTAGCTTTGACAAAGGCCGTAACTGTGAGTCAGCCGCATCCATGTGAGTTCCGGAAAACTCAGAAGCCGCTCGGTTAAGGTAGTTGTAGGGTACCTAGGCGGCCTGTTTACCGAACCACTCAACCATCGCAGCCTGCTCCGGCCTCAACTGTTTTCGAGGTGCAAAGTCGTGCATCCACTGGACGAAATTGACGGACGCGCTGCCGACTCTTCTTCCCGATTGATTCACCACGACGATGGTCTCCCGCCCTGCTCGATACTCTGACTTCTCAACATGAAACATCGATGGTTCCTTAGTTTCTGGGGTTCGAGGAAAGGAGTCTGACAGCTCCAAGGGGTGAAGTGGTAAGCATTGGTGGGCGTGTTGTGAAACGTGATCTGGCGCACACGCGAAATCCCGTAACTCCTGTTTACTTGTCATCGAACTGCCCTGGGAAACTTCTCCCACCTACGACACTTAGGGGCAGCCCGGCAGAGAAACACGAGGAGCGCTGGGACGCTCGCTCTTCGACCCGGCCGACCATCTGCAAAGATGGTGGCCGGGCAATTTGCCGCTTTGAAACAAGTTTGATCGCAACACGATTAGGTGACGAACCAATGACTGGCAATTCCCCATTCAACAACCAGACTTCCACTGTCGCTGCTTCTTTAGCACTGCTCGCGATGCTGATGACCGGCTGTGGAGGTGGCAGCTCAGACAATTCAGGTGGGAACGGAACAATTTCTGTCGGCCTGTCGGACGCGCCGATAGATGACGTCACCGAGGTTTGCGTCGAATTCGAAGGTGCGTCAGCCAAACCCGTAGACGGCCCTGCGATTGACCTTGAACTCGAGGTCATGCCGGATACATGCACGAACCTTCTGGACTTCACCGGGATTAACCGCGAAATGCTGGTTGACGGTTTTTCACTACCAGCGGGCGAATATGAGTGGATGCGCTTCGACGTCGATGCTGCTTGCGACGGAATTACGACAGGTTCGTCTTACGTCGTTCATGACGGTGGAGTGGTCGACCTGAGAATACCCAGCGCCCGGGGACTCCAACTCAGTAACGGATTTGTGGTCACAGCCAATCAGGAAACCGACTTCACGATAGAGTGGAACGTCCGCATGGGATTAACCGATCCGGTTGGTCAGCCAAATTGCTACAAGCTGAAGCCGAGCCTGCGGGTTGTTGACGATACCGAGTACGGACACATCACCGGTACGGTTGCCCAGCCACTTCTGAGCAGCATGGGATCATTGGAATGCACGTCGGATCCCAACACCGAGGCAGGAAACGAAGTGTACGTGTTCCTGGCTCCGAACGAAGTTGATGATATCGACGGCGTTAACGATCCCTATGCCACAGCTCCAGTGCGATTCAATGCTGAAACGACGGAATACGAATACACTGTCGGTTACGTAGAGGCAGGCGACTACACCGTCGCGTTCACCTGCCAGGGAACCGATGACATCGTACCGGACGAAGAAAATCCGCCGCCCGCGGATGAGCCTGACCCGGCAGACAACGACATCCTGTTCACAGAAAGCATCAACGTTATGGTCAATGCCGGTGAAACAGCTGTCGTGAATTTCGACTGAGTTTCTGGCCTGGGCGCCGCACGTTCGCACCAATCCCTGCTACGCTTCTGGGCGGCAGCCAGGGTCGGAAAACGGTATTGCGACCACAAACGCGGCCGCTTTCAGAAAGCGGCCGCCCTCTGATCAAAGCGTGTCACGGACGAAGAGATTCGTAGACCTTTCGGCCCGGTACCGTCTTTCTTAAAAGCCTTCCGGGCCCTAGCTGTATGCGAATCCTTCGGCCGTGGATCCTGCTCAACGTATTCTGTTGCAAGTCTACGCAGCCCTCCATCAACCCTGCTTCCGTCACAGAAGCGGTCAAACTCTTTACCTTGGCGAGTTTGCTGGCGAAATTCTCCCAGTAGTAGCCGGTGAAAACCTGATCGGTGTAAGAAAACAGTCAACAGCCGACCTGAACGAGCACCGTGTGACTGAGCTCTCAATTGAGCACGTCAACTCCGCGGCTGTCGACCGCCCGTTCACCTCAAGTTCAGCCTTCTAGCGCGAGACTGGTAACGAAATTGAGAACAAAGAGACCTTCCATGCTCCGCACACTGCTGCCATCTCTGTTGATCGGTCTTTTTACCATGTCGGCAAACGCTCACGAAGATCCCGCGCGAACGATTATCCGTGCTGGCCTAGGTGCTGCTGTTGGAGCGGCAATAGGTAGCGAACTGGGGGGCGCGACGAAGCGATCTTAGGTAGCGCGATTGGCGGCGCGTTGGGGGCAGCCATCGCGACGGAGGACCAGCACGAGTGATACCCTCGTTATCGACGAGCTCCACGTTACGACTCATCGAAGCTTCATCGCTACGACCGATGGGAACGCGAACGTCGATACAAAGGCAATCACCGAGGAGCTTCGTTCTGTCCGCCAGGGCTGGCAATGCAGGGTCGTTGCTGACAGCCTGAGCGATCAAACGCCACGGGGCCACCCCAGGCGGCCTCAGAAAGGTGGGCCATCCGTACGCACTTCGATCCGACCATCGTTCATGGCGCCAAACAACGCGCCCAGTATCGTATCGGCCTCGGCGGCAGTAAGCCCCTGGATCGTCCCACGAAATGCCTGCTGGTCTTCCTCCGTCCACGTTCCGTAAGCCAGCCGCTCCTCGACAAAGGCCATGGCAAGCTCAAACTGAGGAGTTGCTTTCGACGAGACCGCCTTCGACGAAGTTACCGGGGGAACAGCCTCTGCGGCAGGTAGCATCGGCTCAACAGCGCGATGTGCCGCCAGCTCGGCGTACAGAGGTTGAAGGTGCTGCGCGAGCGCCACATCGATCTCCGCTCGCACGTCCTCGATCCGTAGTGATTCGAGACCTTGCCCCCCTCGAAAGTCACCGGCCGCAGGGTTCGTTCGCGTGTCGCCGCCACTACCGGACAGGTAGCCGGCGACGAACGCGACGGCAAGCGCGAAGCAGGTCAGCGACGTCTTCATCCAGGCAGCAATCATGGCGCCTAGAGGTATTGCGAGGAGTTTCGAACGATCACCATGGAGCATCGATTCGACGAGTCGCGTCGGAACTCGATGTAAGAGGCCTCGTTGATCGACTGGATCGACATCAGCAGCCTGTCGCTGGGAGAGTACTGATAGCAGGACATATAGGTGCCGGAACCGCTTCTCGCTGAGCAGAAGAAGTAGCCGCTGCCACTCTGATACGCCTCGTAGCTGCAGCCTATATATTCGATGGTGCCGGGATTGTCTCGCGCGTCACGCACGCTGCCTCGAGCAGAGGAGCCGCTCACGACGACACCACCATTGTAGACATAGCCCGCCTGTACCGTCCCGGTGAGCATACAGCCGCTGAAGATCAGGAGCACTGAAAGTAATTTGGCAAGTACCTGCATGATTTCCTCCGTTGTCATCACGCTAGGCGGAAGATTCTGCCTGGTCTGCAAACCGTGTTCTGTCGCGAGGCTGACAGAGTGGACGTTCGGCAGAGAACACGATCTTTCAAGCGTCTGGAGTCCGAGGAACGGAGTCTGGTTGTTCCAACCATTGAAGCGGCAAGCGCTGTCGGGACTTATGTCAAACGTGAGCCTTTTCACAAGAGAAAACACGAAACTCCTGTTAACTTGTCATCGAACTGTCCTGGGAGTCCTCTCCCACCTACGACCTTGGGGGCAGTTCGGCAGAGATACCAAGTACCTTTGGGACTCTGACTCCTCGGCCCGGCCGACCTTCTGCAGAAAGGCGGCCGGGCTCTTTTCAATCACGGGAGCCCGCGTTCTGAGTCCTGGCGATTCATGATCGACGCAATCAGCTGAAACGCAGATCTCCATGCCTCAAGAATCTCCTCTGTAGCCGCTTCCTCCAGAAGTTCATCAAGCGTAGCGATCAACACACCGCCCACCACATCGTAGTGACCCGGTTCCACGCCGTATCCCCTGTGACGATCTCCCAGTCGCCGTAGAACCGGGGCAGCGCGTTCCGTTGAGCCAAGACTGGTGACGATCAGCTTCAAGCTTTGCAGGAATTTACGGGCCTGACGGTCGATGTCCCGCGAAAAGAGCTTGCGCAGCTCAGGGGCGGCGTCAAAGAGCTTTTCATAGAATCGCTCAATTGCCGGTGCTCCGAGGCTCAGAAGCTGTTCGAAACTGCTGTGGACCAAGCCGATCTGCCGATCTGATAAGTATCCACCTGCGACAGCACCGCTGAAGGCTGCAACGTCGACATGTTCCTCGTCTATGGACGCAAAAGCGGCATTCACGCCGTTGAGCAATGTCCCGTCCAGCTGCGCGTTGCGGAGATCTGACCATTGCAGGTCGCTATCCGTCAGGTCTGCCCAACGCAAATCAGAGCCTGACAGGTTGGCGCCTGTGAGGTTCGCGCCTCTGAGATCTGCGTGTGTCAGGTCCGCCTGCGAAAGATCTGCAAAACTCAGATCAACACCCGCGAACTTGGCGCCACTGAGATCTGCAGTTGCGAGCCTGGCCTTCGCGAAGTGTGCACGCTCCATGATCCCACTTTCCAGCCAACCTTCTTCGCGGCAGCGCCTGATGGCATCGAGCGCAAACTCATTGCTCAGGCTGCCCACCTGATTGATCACACCTTTACGTTCATTGCTCCGAATCACCCGATTGATGACCAGCAGCAGAAGCCCATCAACCGCAAACCCCGGTGACCAGTCCCCGAAGTGAGCGGATACCAGTTCGGGGATGGAACCAGGGGGATCCATATGCAGGCCCCATGCGAACAATGCAGCACCTGCGCAAAGCAAACTGATGGCAAAGGCTTCTACCAGGTCGAACTTATACAACTGAAAACAGCTCTCGCGATGACGCCCGGATCGTAAAGTATGTGTACATGCACCGGCAAACAATCCGCAGGCAGAAGTAACGTCTTCTGACCTGCCGGATGCATCTGACCTCAACACCATCGCATCACATAGATGATTTCTGACTCGACATTTTCTCCTGCCCTCCTTTCGATCCAAAGAACAGAAAAACAGGAGGTTTTGGAAAGGAATTGCCGCCAATGAACGGATGGAATGGTGGCAGTAAAGCTTGCTGATCACGTGAGTTGAACACCTGCATCTGTCTGCTACGACCGGGAGAATTGAACATGAAGGAATTTACGAGCTTCGTTATCGCAACGTTGTTTGCAACGAGTGCGCTGTCGGCGGAGAGCATTCCAATCAACAGCTGTAACCTGATACTTGATGTCGAGGGCGCTACTTATATCCTGCAAGAGGATCTCGAATGCGGACCAGGACCATCAACGTTGAACGCGTTTCAGATCACCGCGCCGAACGTCAAATTGAACTTCGACGGACATCGCATAGAGGGATTGCCAGGGGTATTCAACGGCGTACTCGTTCTGGCAGATGGTGCCCGGATCAGTGGCGGAACCATCGCCGGATTTCAGACTGGAATCATAGTGAACATCCCAGGCAGAACGTCAGATGGAAGCGCCATAACGGGCATGACCATTCAGAATAACTCGGAGAATGGAATCACGCTGATCGGATCATCCGATAATCAGGTTACCGACAACATTGTTTCCGGAAACTCAGACTTCGGCATTGTTGCCTTCAACCGTTCAAACAACAATCTGATAGCCGGGAACACGTCGACCAACAACGGGGAGTGGGGAATCAACATCGATTCCTCAAACGAGAATCAGGTTAACGGAAACCACGTCAGCAACAACGCGGCTGGCGGCATCCTGCTGGTCAATAGCTTTGTCAGCGATGCGACGGAGACGCTCCACAACATCGTGCGGGGAAACACCGTCTACGACAACACCATCGGTGTCTTTTCGCTTGAATTCGGGGGCCTGGAGCCCTTCCCTGAGCGCAATGTCATTCAAGGCAACATGGTCGGCGGAAGCACTCTTGTCGACTTATGGGAAGCATCTCCAGACTGCGCGAACACCTGGAAAGGAAACAGCTTCGGAACCTCCTCCGGACCGGTCGCCTGTTTCAGATGAAAAATCAGTAGCGAGAGTAAGCGGATATCGGTCGCTAACTTTTCCACCCGGCTGACTTCCGGAACAAAGCAGCCGGGTTTTCGATTCGCGTGGAGCTCTGACCCTCGAACTAGTAACTAGAGAGGTGACTGGATTGGTGCGACCACCAGCGTCCACTTCCTTCGAACGCCTACCGCGCCTACCTCTTTCAAACGCATATCTCTTTTCAAAAACTGCTCGCGTTAAAAAGGATTTTGATCGTTCCCAATTCAAGTCACTCGACGCGAAGCCGCTATTTATCAAAACTCTGATAGTGATCTGCATACATCATTTCAACCAGCGGCTCCTCATCTTCAGTGACAATGGGACTATTCCAATCGTCCCCGCAGAAAGCCTTGATCGATTCCAAATCGCGCCAAAGCGTCACCATCGCGAACTCTCTTGCGCTGCCACCCAATGGTTCGCCGGGGAAGTAGCCAAGCATGCCTTCTGACTCCGTGAGCCACGGTATGGACTGTTCCTTGACCAGTTGCCTGAATTCATCAACTCGACCTTCGCGAATAACGGCACGAAACACTCTGAGAATCATAAGTTCTCCTTCACTATCAATCCGAACCAGGCAGATCAGCGGGTCCGCACCGGCTTTATCGGCCGACATTATCCAGTCAGGTCTGAAAGCGCCCAATATTTTTCAGCCCTTGTAGGTTGTGGATAGAATTCATTAACCGTGCCGGGGAGGCAGCGCTTGGACAAACCGGTTTCAGCTCATTGAGGAAGTGGCCCATACACTTTCGCAGACAAACGACAAGACATGGCGCTAACCTCCGTACTGACAAGTTGGGTGGGGATTCAGTGTGACGTTGTCAGAACTCGCAGCTATCGGTGAGTTTGTTAGCGGTATCGCCGTTCTCATTACCCTTGTGTATCTGACGATTCAGATAAGGAACAACGCTAAGGAAGTGCGTACCGAAAGAATGAGGAACGAGATCGAGTCCTACACCGTAGAGCAGCGATCCTACGTAGACGGACACGATAAGGCTGAGATATGGCGACAAGGCTTAGTGAACTTTGGCGCACTGGATCCCAAGGGTAAGTTTCTCTTCCATCAGGTGATGACTGGCCAGTTGCTCCACGTTCAGAATTTCTATCAGCAACATCAAGAGGGGCTGATATCAGAAGCAAACCTCACACCCTGGATGGACATGATGGCTCAGTTGATCAGCAGTCCGGGTGGCACCGAATGGTGGAAAGAGGTAGCTCCCGTGTTCACACCCGCAATCGTATCCGCGTTGAATGAACACCTGAGAGAGTTCGATAAACCATCTTTCGTGGACCAGTATCCGTTCTTCGACGACATCAAGCCCGCCCTGCGTGAATAGAGCCAAAGGAATGGATTCGGCAGGTGTCTCGTACCTGCGCGCGTGTCACTCTCGCCTGGAAACGATTGTCGCAACGAGGCAGCTAACGACCGGCAATGGTCCTACCTGATGAGCTAGACTCGAAGCTTTGATCTTGGCGGAGGGCGCATGGACTGGGAGGCGATTGGCGCAATCGGGGAGATTCTGGGTGCCATCGGTGTAATCGTGACTCTGGGTTATCTGACCTCTCAGATTCGCCAGAACACGAAGGCCACCCGTTCGCAATCCGTTCAGTCTCTGGCGGAGTCTGGCGCAACGATGAACGCGATGATCGTTGAGAAACCCGACGTGGCCAGGGTTTTCCTCGCAGGCATGTCAGACTATCGCAGCCTTTCTGCGGAAGACCGCTTACGCTACCGATTCTTGATTGGCCAATGGCTGCTCGCCTTCGAGGCCGTTTACATCCAACACGATATGGGCACCGCGGATAAACACGTATTCGATTCCAGAATGCGTGTCTTAGAAGAATGGCTCAACAATGAAGGGGGATTGGCCGCATGGAACGCCGCGAAGTCAGGATTTTCCATTGAGTATGTGCAATACATCGAGAAACACGTGATCCACGCCTGATCCTAGTCGTCGTCCTGGTAACGACTGCTGGTCAACAACTGAACAAAGTTCACCACAGCAACGAACAGCAGCCAGAGCAGATTCAGCAGAATCAGGAGCGCATAGCCGTTAAAGATGCCAAACACGGACAACAGCGCCGCCCCAATGATCAGGAGACCGCCCGATATCATCACTATAATGACGCCAGGTGCGTATTCAGTTCTCGCTTCCGGCGATCTCAAGACGGTGGAAAAACCCCGAACCAGACAGGCAAGATGGGCAGCGGTAATGATCCCTAGCGATACCCGGTGAGAAAGATCGCCTGAGAACGCCAATGACACGACGATCGGCACAAAGGCGCCGAACGTTACCGTCAGGCTGATGACGGCAAGCTCAATGAACTGAACTCTCTCACCACCCGTCCACTGGCCCGAGCCGCGCTTGCCCATTATCGCAACAAGACCGCTGAAGCCGGTCAGCGTCAGTCCTAGCGTGGCGATACCAACGAGTACTTCTGAGTCCAGCATCATTCCTTAATCAAGGCTCAGCCGCCGCTGCGTTTGACCCGATAGTCGAGGCCTTCGAGCAGCGCCTGTGCCTTGTCCCGCTGGTCACCCTGCAGTTCGATGACCCCAGCTTTCACGGCGCCACCCACGCCGCAGGCGCTCTTGAGCTTTTTCGCCAGTGCGCTGAGGTCCTTGTCGGAGAGAGGCAGATCGCGGATCAGCGTAACGCCGGCGCCTTTCCGGCCTTTCGTTTCCCGGAGGATGGTGACGGCGCCATCGGTAGCACCGGACCGTGGCCGGCTCCGATCCTGACAGACGCAATCGGCGACCGGGCGGTGACAGCCCGGACAGAGACGACCCTGATCCGTCGAATAGACCAGCCCGCCGCGCTTCTTTGCCATCAGCCGGAACCGGATGCGGCCTCAGCGGCTACCCTGACCATCGTCAACCTTGACGAAGGTGCCGGTCACCGCGTCGGACGAGGGAGAAACGAAGAACAGCAGTGTGCTGTCGAGCTGCGCCGGATCGCAGATCCGCTTACGCGGGAAATGCTGCGAAAAGTCGCCCATACGCTCGAGCATGCCGTCCATCATCTCCGAGGCAAAAGCACCCGGGGCGATGGCGTTCACGTTGATGTTGAAGCGCGCCCATTCCACGGCCAGCACTTCCGTCATCCGGACGATGGCGGATTTGGTGACCGAATAGAGAGCGGCGCCGTTACCGCTGTAGTTGAAGCCCCCGACGGAGGAGATGTTGATCATCCGTCCCGGGAGCTTGGCGGCGATGAGGCGCCGGGCAACTTCACAGGAGAGATCCCAGGGTCCCCGCAGGTTCGTATCAAACACGGCATCCACGAGTTCGTCGGACATCTTCACCGCGTGCTGCGCATCGGGGATACCCGCGTTGTTGACAAGAATAGTCACGGTGCCGAACTGCTTCTCGGCTTCGTCGACGACGGCACGGATGCTGTCGCGATCCATCATGTCGAGAGCCAGTGGTAGAGCCTCACCGCCATGGCCGCGGATCTCTTCGGCGAGTCCTTCAAGGCGATCGACCCGACGACCGGTGAGCACCACGCGGGCACCGCAAGCAGCGAGCACCGTCGCAAAGCGCTTACCGAGGCCTGACGTGGTACCAGTGACGAGGGCAACCTGGCCGGTGAGATCAGTGGAAAAGTTGGGAGTCGGGTAATCGGACATGAGGTTTCCAGTCAAATGAGTATTCGTTGGGAGGCCTAGAGTAGCGCATCGGCCAGCCGCCGGCGGTGGTAAACCGAGTCGCCGAAGGCGGCTTGCGCCCAGAGAGCCCGCCGGAGATAGAGCTGGGCATCGCAGTCCCAGGTGAAGCCGAAGCCGCCATGGAACTGAATAGCGCGGTCACCGGCAAAGGCGAAGGCATCACTCGCTTCAGCTTTGGCCATCCCGAGGGCCACGTCGGCATTGTCGCCTGCGTCCAGGAGAGACGCCGCGTGATAAACGTGGGAACGGCTGCGCTCGAGACCGATGAGAATGTCCACGGTCGGATGCTTCAGACCCTGATAACTGCCAATCTTGCGGCCAAAGGCCGTTCGCGTATTCAGGTACTCGACTATGACCTCGAGCACGCCGGCAATACCCCCGGCAGCCTCCGCGGACACGAGCAGTAGCCCCGCCCGATAAATCGCCGCCAGCGCCTGCTCGGCGTCCGCACCCGCAATGAGGCGGTTCGCGGGTACGGTCAGGCCATCGAGGTGGAGCTCGAACGACCGCCGCGTTTCATCAATCACCGTCTCCGGCGACCAGCACCCGTCGAGCTCGCTGCCACCGACCAGCATCAGACAGGGTCTGCCCTCCAGACGGCCGCTGATCAGCACGTGCGCCGCCTCCTTGCCGTTCAGCACGAACGTTTTGCTGCCACGGAGCAGGAGCTCATCGTCACGCCGCAACACCTCGAGCTCCGCATCCGCAAGATCCCAGGCGCCGCCGGCTTCCATGAGCGCGACGGCACCCACGGCGCCTTCGGCCACGCCCGGCAGCACTTCGGCCGCAAGACTGTCACTCGCAAGCACACCCTGAATGAAGAGCTGCGTCGCGAGCCAGGGTGTTGCCGACAACTGTCGGCCCATGGGTTCCGCAATCGTCACGGCAGCGGCGAGGCCCAGCTCGCTGCCGCCATAGGCTTCGGGAATCGCGAGGCCGGACCAGCCCAGGGCCACCATTTCCTCCCAGACACCGGCGTCGTAGCCTGAGTCCGTGAGCATCAGATCTCGGACCGTGGCCACGGACGATTTATCCCGGAAGAATTCTGTTGCCGTATCGAGGAGCATGCTCTGCTCCTCGGAGAAGGTCATCGTTGCTTTGAGCGCTGCGGTCATGAGGACTCCTGGTCTTTCGGCAGGCCGAGGACCCGCTCTCCGACGATGTTGGCCTGCACCTGACTCGTGCCCCCGCCGATGGTGGCAGAGAAGGCGTTGAAGTAAGAGCGCTGCCAGAGGCCACGATCTTCCGCTCGAGCATCGCCCACCCAGCGCGCCCCGTTGGCACCCTGAAGCGCCACGGCGAACTGCATGAGCCGACGCTTGTGTTCCGTGCCCCGGAGTTTGCCGGACATGGCAATGGCCGCCGGACGTTCGCTGGTAAGGGCCGGGTGCCGGGCGCGGGCACCACAGAGGCGATCGCCCTGGTCCTCGATGAGGAACTTCACGAGTTCTTCGCGCACCCAGGGGTCTTCGATGGCGGGACGGCCATCGCGCTTCACGCGCCGTGCCAGTTCGACCACGTCCTGCACACCCACGGCATTCATCGACAGGCCACCGGCCTGGCCGCCGCTTGCGCCCCGCTCGAAGGTCAGCGTCTTCATGGCGATCTGCCAGCCTTCCCCTTCTTTTCCCATGAGGCAGCTGCCGGGAATTCGCGCA
Organism: Pseudomonadales bacterium; assembly: GCA_965230005.1. Classification (GTDB taxonomy): domain Bacteria; phylum Pseudomonadota; class Gammaproteobacteria; order Pseudomonadales; family Azotimanducaceae; genus SZUA-309. The sequence goes on along the minus strand of OZ245934.1, from coordinate 166,436 downwards.
TCGGTGAAGAAGGTCTGGCAGAAACCGTACTCACCGGTGAGCTTGCGGATGGGCTGGGCTTCGACACCCGGCACGTCCATGGGCGCCAGGAAGTAGGAAAGGCCCGCGTAGCGGTTTTCCGCTTCGGGATTCGTCCGGGCGAGGAGGATCATGTACTTCGCGTAGGTGCCGAGGCTGGTCCAGATTTTCGAACCATTCAGCACCCAGTCGTCGCCATCGCGGACCGCGCGGGTGGTGGCCGCTGCCAGATCGGAACCGTTGTCCGGCTCCGAAAAACCCTGACACCAGATGTCTTCGGCGGAGAGGATGCCGGGAATGTACTTCTGCTTTTCTTCCTCTGTGCCGATGGCGAGGATCAGCGGTCCGGCCCAGTTGAGCCCGATGGTGTTCGGTACGAAGGGGACTTTCTGGCGGGCCATCTCCGCGTTGACGATGTCCTGCAGCGCCTGGGGTTGCCCGCCACCGCCATATTCCTTCGGCCAGGCCATCCCGAGATAGCCGGCTTCGTAAACCTGCTGCTGCCAGTCGCGCAGATACTGGAACTGCTGGTCCGTGCCCACTTCCATGAAGGTTTCCGGCAGGAGAAAGTCCGGTTCCGCCGGACGATTCTCGGTGAGCCAGGCCGACACTTCGGCCCGGAACTCGGCGAGTTCGCTCATCTCAATGTCTCCGATACTGCCGAATCAATTCCACTTGCGGCGCCCTCGGGCCGCGCGTTGCGGGCGTCCTCGACGCAAGCCGCGTGAGGCGCCCTGTTTTGTGGCCGGCTAGAGGCGAGCCACGCCGAAGGTGTTCGGCACCGTGCCGCGATGCGGCGTTTCCAGCACGGTCTGCAGACAGAACGCGAGGACGTTGCGCGTGTCGGCCGGATCGATGACGCCGTCGTCCATCATCCTTGAGGAACAGTGGATGGCCTCCGAGGCAAACTCCATGTCCTCGATGATCCGCGCGCTCTGCGTCTCGAGCCCCTCGCGCTGCTCGGCGGTGAGCTCCACGCCGGTGACCGCCGCGCGCTGCTCGGCAACGATGGTCATGACCTTCGCCGCCTGCGCGCCACCCATGACCGCCTGTCGGGCCGTCGGCCAGGAGAAGACGAAAGCAGGCTTCAGGGATTTCGAGCACATGGCGTAGTTGCCGGCCCCATAGCTGTTGCCAACGAGAATCGTCAGCTTCGGGGGTCGGAAGTTCGCCACCGCCTGGATCATCTTCGAGCCATGCTTCACCTGCCCGCCCTGCTCTGCCTCCACACCAACGAGAAAGCCCGTGGTGTTCTGCAGAAACAGCATGGGGGTCGCACTCTGGTCGCAGAGCTGCAGAAACTGACTGGCTTTCTTCGCACCGGCGGGGGTGATCGGTCCGTTGTTCGTGATGACGCCACAGCGCCAGCCGTCGAGATACACGTGTCCGCAGAGCGTGTGTTCGTCCATGTCCGGCTGGAACTCGAGAAACCAGGAGTCGTCGACGATGCGGGCGATGATCTCCCGCATGTCGTAGGGCACACGCTTGTCTTCGTTGACGATCCCGCGCAGCTCCTCCGCCGGATAACGCGGCGGCAGCGGTTCCTGGTCACGCACGAGGGGCCTGCCCGCATCCGGCGGCAGCTGACCCACCACCTCCCGGGCAAGACGGATGCCGTCCGCGTCGTTCTCGGCGAGGTACTCGCCGGTCTGGGATACGGTGGCGTGCATCTCTGCACCGCCGAGGGTTTCGTGATCCGCATCTTCGCCGGTAGCCGCTTTCAGGAGCGGCGGACCGGCGAGAAACAGCTGAGTCTGATTGCGAACCAGGATCACGTAGTCGGATAGCGCTACCTGATAGGCGCCGCCGGCCGTGGCGTTGCCATGGGCTACTGTGATCTGTGGAATGCCCGCCGCGGAAAGCTCTGCCTGTTGGCAGTAGACGCGCCCCCCATCGAGGAAGCCGTGCACGCCCCAGGGATCCGGGTCTCCGCCACCGGCAAGGTTACCGCCGCCGGATTCAGACAGGCAGACTATCGGCAGACGCGTGGCAAAAGCGATTTCCTGCATGCGCAGGTTCTTGCGGGTCGTGGCGCTGGAGATGGTTCCGCCTTTGATGGCGTAGTTCCACACCTGTACGAGCACCCGCCGGCCGCCCACGTAGCCAATCCCGACCACGATGTTGCCACCGGCCGTGGAGCCGTCTGTGTCGCCATCGAGGCGGAAACCGGCGATGGACGAGAGCTCCAGAAACGGCGCGCCCGGGTCCAGCAGGTGGCCGAGCCGTTCCCGGGGCAGGAGTTTGCCGCGCTTCTCCGCCCGCTCCCGGTATTTCTCTTCCGAGCGAAGGATGTTGCGCTCGATGGTCCGCACCTTATCGACGTAGGCCTCCATGAAGGCCACGTTGCCGCGGAACTCTTCACCATTCACATCGAGCTTCGAGACGATCCGACTCATGCCACGCCCTCCCCGGCCGCTGCTTCTGCACCTGCCGCGTCGAGCTCGAGCGCTACGAGCAGCTGATTCTTCTTCACCTGCGTGCCTTCGGCGGCCTGCACCGCCGAGACCACGCCGTCGGCATCGGCAAGATGCCGGTGCTCCATTTTCATCGCCTCCACCACAACCAGCAGCTGACCCTCACTCACCTGCTCGCCTTCGCTCACGGCCACGCGCACCACCTGGCCTTCCGTGCTGGCAAGGATCTGCCCACTGCCCGCTGCAGTGGCGGATCGTGCCGGACGGTAGCTGAGGTCCTCGACCGCAAGTGCATGATCGACCGTCGCAAGGAAGGACCTGTCTTCGCCGATCGCGGTTGCTGCCTCGTAGCGGACCCCGTCGATGTGGCAGACGAAACATTCCGGGGTGGTGACGGGATCCACCTCGAGCACGATCACATCGTCCACCACCGTTACCTCGTAGCGGTTGCCGCGGGCCAGAACCGTCACACCGAGTTCCTGCTCGTTCAGCTGCAGATGCTTGCGCCGGGCAATCGGTGCCACGTTGCTCCAGTTCGCAAAGTGCTCGGGCTGGGGATCCAGCGCTCGGAGATGCGCCACGGCGCCCATGGCAATCTCTTCCGGTGTGAGGGCTGCCCGCACCCGCGCCTCCTCGAGCACCGTCGCGTCGATGTAAGCCGTCGTCGCCTGACCGCCGACAAACACCTCATCTTCGAGCAGCTGCATGAGGAACTGGCGGTTGCTGCCCACCCCGAGCAGCACCGTGTCGCCAAGGGCCTTGAGAAGCCGCCGCCGGGCGGTCTCGCGGTCCGGACCCGCCGCGATCATCTTCGCCACCATGGAGTCATAGTAGGGGCTCACCTCCCCCGGCGCCTGGATCCCCGCATCGACCCGCACGCCGACGCCACCCGGCGGCTGCCAGGCGAGAATGCGGCCCGTCTGCGGCATGAAGTCCGCTGCGGGATCTTCGGCGTAGAGTCGAACCTCGATGGCATGACCGGAAAGCTCGATCTCTTCCTGCGTGAGTGGCAGAGGCTCGCCGGCCGCAATCTTCAACTGCCAGTCGACGAGATCCACGCCCGTCACCAGCTCCGTCACCGGATGCTCCACCTGCAGGCGCGTATTCATCTCCAGGAAACAGAAAGACTCGTCCTCGTCGACGAGAAACTCCACGGTCCCGACCCCGCGATAAGCACAGGCTCGGGCCGCATTCACTGCGGCCGCCCCCATGGCTGCCCGCAGCGTCTCGCCGACGAAGGGTGACGGCGCCTCTTCCACCACTTTCTGATGCCGACGCTGGAGGGAGCAGTCGCGTTCCCCGAGGTGGATTACGTTGCCATGCGCATCGGCCGCCACCTGGATTTCGATGTGACGCCCGGAAGTGATCACCCGCTCGAGAATCAGCTCATCGGAACCAAAGGCGCTGCGGGCTTCCGTGCGCGCCGAGGTGAGCGCCTCCGGCAATGCCGCGGCATCGGCGGCAACGCGCATACCCCGGCCGCCACCGCCGGCAGCCGCCTTGACCATGATCGGAAACCCGACGCGCTCAGCCTCCGCAATGAGCGTCTCATCCTGCTGGTCTTCGCCTTCATAGCCAGGAATGCAGGGCACGTCGGCTTGACTCACGAGCACCTTCGCTGCCCGTTTGTTGCCCATCACATCAATGGCTTCCGGCGAGGGACCGATGAACACCAGGTGTGCTTCCTCACAGCGCCGGGCAAATTCGGCGTTTTCTGAGAGGAAACCGTAGCCCGGGTGCACGGCGTCTGCCCCGGCACGGTGTGCCGCAGCGAGTACTTTGTCCATATCGAGGTAGGACTCGGCCGCGGTCAGACCGCCGAGCGGCACTGCCAGGTCACAAAGATTCACGTGCGGCGCACCGGCATCCGCGTCGCTGTAGATGGCCACGGCCTCCGCCCCGGCGGCCTGCACGCTCTTTGCCACGCGACAGGCGATCTCGCCGCGGTTGGCGATTAATACTCTTCTGAACACGGTTTGCCCCCTTGAATGCCCTCAGAGTCCCACTTCTGCGGCCAGCTCCGCCGGTACCTCGATGGTTCGCGAACGGATGTACTCGCCGAGAGACTTCGCCTGTCCGTCGAGGCGATTGTTGGCCGAGACCCCTTCCCCGAGAATCCCGTGAATGTAGAAGTTCAGAGCTCTGAGATTCGGCATCTCGTAACGCTCGATCTCCCACTGGGCCAGGTCCGGGCACAGTGCTTTCAGGGCATCGACGGTGAGATAGGACTCGAGGAAGGCATAGGCCGTATCGGTTTTCGCCCAGACCCCGACGTTGGCACAGCCGCCTTTGTCGCCGGACCGGGTGCCGTAGAGCCTGCCCAGGGGAATCGTTCTCGGCTCACCGCCTGGGATCGGCGGCAGCGTGACCGGCGTTTTCTGATAGTAGATTTCCTCGAAACCGAGCTGACTGGTCGGCACCACCTCGGTGACTTCGCCGTCGACGTGCACCCGCTCCACGAGGTGCCTGGAGTCGACGAGCGCCGGCCAGTAGGCGATGACCGGACCGCCCCCGGCACTGCCGCGGCCGCTGAAGCCGGGATAGTTGGCCAGGGCAAGTTCGATGTGCTTGGCGGAAAACAGGCGCCCCACTTTCTGTGGATCGTCGGAGTGCGCAAAAATCCTGAGGCTTGCCTGGTCTTCTTCGTTCTGCGCGGCGTTCGGGTTGTCCGTGCGGATCAGCTGGGTTTCCACCTTGTCGAACTGCTCTCTGCCACCGACGTTGTCGAAGAAAGCATCGAGAAAGATCTCGGCCTTCTCTTCGATGTCGAGACCCGTGAGGAGTATCTCCATTCCCGTCTTGAATCCGGCGGACGTGTTGATGCACACCTTGTGGGTCGGCGGCGGGCTCGAGCCGCGCACCCCGCTCACTCGGACCCGGTCGTCACCAACCTGTTCGATCTCGAGGCTGTCGAAGTGCGCGATGACGTCCGGATTCACGTAGGCGGGCGTGGAGATCTCGTAGAGAAGCTGCGCGGTGACGGTGCCGACGGAAATGAGCCCGCCGGTGCCCGGATGCTTCGAAACGGTAAAGCTGCCGTCGGCCTCGATCTCGGCGATGGGATAGCCGACGTTCCGGAAACTCGGCACTTCCTGGAAAAAGGAATAGTTACCGCCGCAGGTCTGACAGCCGCATTCGATGATGTGCCCGGCGGCAAGCGCGCCTGCCAGCGCGTCGTAGTCGTTGCGCGCCCAGCCGAACTTCCAGGCCGCCGGCCCGATGACCACGGCGGCATCGGTAACGCGAGGGCAGATGACGATATCCGCACCCTGATCGAGCGCTTCCTTGATACCCCAGGCGCCGAAGTAGGCGTTCGCCGTGAGCACGGGATTACCCGATTCCGCAAGCGGTATGCCGCGATCCATGTTGGTGAAGGCTTCACCAACCGCGGTCAGCTCATCGATGCGCGGGGCCAGGTCGTCACCATCGATCCAGGCCACCTTCGAGTCGACGCCGAGCTCATCGAGGATGCCCTGCACGTCTTCGGCCATGCCCTGAGGGTTCAGGCCCCCGGCGTTGGAGACGATCTTGATGTTCTTTTCCTTGCAGGCCGCCGCTACATCGCGGATCTGCTTCAGGAAGGTGCCTACATAGCCGGCATTGCCGCCCCGCTTCTGTTTCTGTTCGTAGAGGATCGCCATGGTGAGCTCAGCGAGGTAATCCCCGGTGAGCACGTCGATCGGCCCACCTTCAACCATCTCCCGAGCCGCAGAAAGCTTGTCTCCGTAGAAACCACTGCAGTTCGCCACGCGCAGCACGTCGCTCATGTTCTTCCCCCGGGAAGTCCCCGAATCACAGTCCCGCCGCTAGCGTACCAGAGGCGCCGACCAAAACAATACACTCGTATGGTTTTTGCCAGAGGCCTTCGCTATGCTCGCGCCCTGACAGAGGCGCAGACAGAGATGCAGACAGAGGTGCAGAGCGAGATTCAGAGCGAGGCTCAGGGGAAACGGGAGCTGAAATCCGCCCGGGCCCGGGAGACGATCTGCGAGGCGACCATCGACTGCCTCGCCGACCTCGGCTACTCGGAAACGTCCATCAACCGGGTCGTTGCCCAGGCGCAGGTCTCGAAAGGGGCACTTCAGTACCACTTCCCGAGCAAAGAAGACCTCATGGCCAGCACGGCCGCCTACCTCCTCGCCCGACCCCTCGCCCATGCCAACGCCACCCGCAGCGCACGCCAGCCGCCGGACACGCGGCAACGGCTCCTCGATATCTGGGATCGGCTGATGAATACGCGCGCCTATCTCGCGCTCCTGGAAATTCTCATCGCGTCGCGCACGGACCGCTTACTCCATGCCCGCATCGCCGATGAGCTCGCGGCATCGATCCGGGAGATCGACGAGCACTTCCTGCCCTTCTACGGCGAGCTGACGGACCCGGACCGGGAAGACGTGATGCTCCTGATGACCGCAAACCGGTGCCTGATGCGCGGCCTCCTCATCGAAGCCCGCTACGGTCTCGACGCGGCAGGACAACGTAAGGTGCTCGAGCGCTGGCTCGACGTGCTCAGCCCGGAACTCGACGGAAAAGCGCAGGGCAACGGACGCTGACCGAGCCGTGAGCGAGCCTGTCAGTGCCTCCGGGCAGCATCGGCCTCCCGGGCCCTGACCAACCCGCACGGGTCTCAACCCAGGGGCATCTCGCAGGTCAGCAGCTTCTTCGGCTTCAAGGGGTCGAGATCGCAGCCGACGGTGGCGCAGCCGCTGAGCGTAGCCGCGAGCAGCAGCGGTGCCGCCAGCCTGCGGCTCAGAGGTCGCTTTCCAGCCATGAGGTGTCTCCCTGTTCCGCTCTACAGGAAGTAGGTCACGGCCCCCGCAGCTTGCGTTCAAAGGGCTTCGGCAATCGGGTGCGGCGCGGCGGGCGGCCCGGATCAGGCTCAGGCGCCGTCCAGCAGATCGCGCAGACCGCTAACGAGTTCACCGAGCTGTGCCCTGAGAATGAAGCGATCCCAGCCGATGCAGAAGTCCTTCACGCCAAGGTCGAGGTAGCGACGGGCCTGTTCCACGGCACCGATCTCGATTCGCGGACGCAGACCGTATTTGAGGGACTTTTCGATCACCTGCGCTTCGAAGGGGCGAATCTCCGGCGTGCCCATGAGGCCCGGCTCGCCGCGGGAAAAACCGAAGTCCGCGGGCCCCCATTGCGTCATGTCGACGCCCAGTTCACGGGCCCGTTCGAGGATGGGATCGAGGTTCTCGAGCGTCATATTCTTCTCGATCATGATGGCAAACACCGTCGCTTCCAGATCCCGGAGATACGCATCCGTGTCGTAGCTCATGAGCGCCGGGCGGCGCAGCTTCACGCCCATGCGCCCACCGTGCGCTGGCGTGTCGGGCGCAATGATCGCATGGCAGGCTTCGACGTCGGCGACGGTACGGATGTCCGTGAAGAGCACGGCCTTGAACCCGGCACCCAGGGCAGCTTGAGTCCAGAAGCCCTGGCCCTCCTGATCCGGTTTGATCATGAGCGGGAGATCGCCGCACTGTGCCGCCCGCGCGAGGTGATAGAGATTGCTGTGATCGAGGGTCGAATACTCGGCGGCAAATTCCGCGTAATCGAAGCAGCCGAGATCACCTACGAGCTCGGCGATGTCCGGGTCGGTAAAGAGCAGGTGGGTGCCGATGGTCGGCAGGCCCGCATCGAGCTTCGCTCTGAGATGGTTTTCGAGAATCATCAGGGTCCCTCTCAGCTCAACGCTGCACGGAGACTTCCGGGAAGTCTTCGGCCATTTCCTGCTGCAGGAGCTCCCGGGCAGCCTGGCGCTCGTCGGCCTCGAGGGCAAAGTGAGACGCAAAGAAACTCAGGACACCGACCGTTGTGATCAGCTGCTGCCGGCCCGGATGGAGCGCGTTACCGAGGGGCCTGGCGCAGATCTCCAGCACCGTGGCTTCCGGGTTGATGCCGTCGGCGAAGTCGCCAAGCGCGCTGAAGGGGTTCTCCGCCGGCGGCGCCTCTGCCTCGCCGTCGCCGGCGCCCGCTGCGGTGAGCGCCATGCAGCCCAGGTTGTCCGGATGGGCCATGAAACGCATGGCTGGCTCCGCCGGGTCCGCGAAGGCAACGTGCGATCCATCGCGAATGGTCAGCAGCGTCCCCTGCGGCGCCCGCTCCGGAATGATGGCCGCATGCGTGGCGAAGTCGACAATGGCGTCCTCGGTGCCACCGATCATGAGAAACGGGGCGGCGCTCGTCGTAAAGAAGCGCCGGGTGAACATGGCGGCGGGACCGGCAATGGAGATGACGGCCCGAATCCGTTTGTCGTACCAGCGCGGGTGATATCCGGCGAGGGTTGATGTGAGGCCGCCGAGAGACAAACCGGCAACGCCAATCCGGGCTGCATCCACCGTTCCCGGGAAGGGTTTGTCGCTGCCTTCGAGGGCCAGCACGCTGTCGATCAGAAAGCTCACGTCGCCCGGCTGATTGACCACGTCCGCCGCATTCGGACCACCCGGCGCCTGCCCGTTAGACAGGGGATAGTCAGCCGCGACCACCACGTAACCCCGGGCAGCCAGAGCCTCGGCAAGATAGCTGCCGCCTTCGCGATTGGACATGAAACCATGGCTGTAGACGACCAGCGGGCTCCCCCCGGGCACCTCCGCCTCCGGATACCAGAGCGCGGTAAGGAGCGTGCGGCTCGGCGCGCCTTCGTAGTCGCCATTCGGCGGCGTCGGCCGGCTGGCGTCGACGAAGGTGATCTCACGCCGCCCGACCGGATAGGTTCCCTGTGCAAGGGCGGCGGCGCTGGCGGAATCCGTCGGCGGGCCCTCGGGCCCCGTGACCTGGTAGGTGATGGCAACGGCCACAATGCCGACCACGAGGATCACCGCGAGGCCAAGACCGAGTTTTTTCAGTAACGTCACAGGGCTCTCCACTCCCACTCTGGCTTGCTGTCCGGACTCCTGGCAAGTAGCGCCGCCGGCCGTCTGCGTATCTTGGTCTAGAATCACAACCCTTACCACGCACCGCAGAGATCCCGCCATGAGCAACCAGCCCCTCGCAGGCCTCCGCGTCGTCGATCTGACGCAGATCTACCAGGGTCCCTACGCCGCATTCCTCATGGCCAGCGCCGGTGCGGAGGTCATCAAAGTCGAACCACCGGGTGGTGAGCGCCTTCGGGGCCGGGGCGGCGCCCACACCCCCTTGTCCTTCGTGATGCTGAACTCCAACAAGCAGAGCATCACCCTGAATCTTAAGCATGACCAAGGTAAGGAACTGCTCAAAACCCTGGTCGCGGATGCGGACGTGCTCCTGGAAAACTATGCCCCCGGCGTGATGGACGGCCTCGGGCTCGGCTGGGAGGTGCTCCACGCCCTGAATCCGAAACTCATCTATGGATCCGGCACCGGCTACGGTCTCTCGGGACCCGATCGGGACCAGCTCGCCATGGATCATACGATTCAGGCCGCGAGCGGCGTCATGAGCATGACCGGGGATCCGGATCGGCCACCCGCCCGCGCCGGTGGCGCGCCGAGCGACATCATGGGCGGCATTCACATGTACGCGGGAGTCATGACGGCGCTCGTCGGCCGCGCAACAACGGGCATCGGCACCCGGGTGGAGGTCTCGATGCTCGAGGCCATGTATTTCACGCTCTGCTCGGAGTTCGCCGCCTACCACGCGAGCGGCGAGCTGCCGGAACGCGCCAGCGGTCGCTCACCGGCGGGCGCCGCGCCGTACGGCCGCTACCGCTGCGCGGACAATGGATGGATCGCCATTATCTGCGTAGCGGAAAGTCACTGGCAGAGCATCTGCCGGACGATTGGTAAAGCGGAACTCGCAGAGGACCCGGCCTTTGCGGCCGCTCATCTGCGCAAGAAGCGTCAGTCGGAAGTCGACGGGTTCATCGAAGCCTGGAGCAGCACCCTGCCGAGAGACAAGGCTTTCGCGGCGCTGCGCGAAGCGAAGGTGCCGGTGGCGCCGGTGCGCAACCTCGAGGAAGTCCGCAGCGACCCGCACCTGCACGCCCGGGGCATGCTCCAGCGCATGCACCACCCGGCCCTGGGCGAGGTCGTCCTGCCGTCGAGCCCGATCCGTTATTCAGACTACGACGATCACGAAGTGGCTTTTTTCCCTGAGCCAGGCGCAGACAACGCCCAGGTCTACGGCAACCTGGTCGGACTGGGAGAAAGAGAACTTGCGGCGCTGGCCGCCGACGGCGTCATCTGACGCCGTCGATTGCTTCGGGTATCAGGCGAGAATCGCGTTCAGCGTGCTCATGCCGAGGAAAATGGCGGTGCAGGCGGTCATGATAGAAGCGGTACCGAGGACGACAGAACGAACGGGGCATTCCAACCACATACTGCGTTACTCCTTGTGGGGGTTGAGGGGGTCAAGCTGTTGCGCTCAAGAGAGCGGCTTCCGGGCATCCCCCGAAAGCGCGCGCATTCTCCCATGCACCCCCCGCCGAAAAAACAGGGTCAGACTGGGCTATCCTTCGATAATACCGATGCTTAGCGGTCTGGTATCAGCGGTCAGGCAGCCGCCGCAACGAGCCGTTCCAGCTCGCCCATGCGGGCGGCAATCCGTTCCGGCTTCTGGGAGCCGAGCTGGACCACGAGACGGTCTACCCCCATGGCTGCATAGGCCGCCAGATCCTCATCCGTCGTCGTCTGCGGTGTCACGACGATTTCGAAGCCGTCGCGGCTCCGGCCGGCCTTCGCCAGCGCCTCGTTGAGCTGAGTGAGAATCGTTGACGTCGTTGCTGTATCGAGGGCAAAGCCATACCAGCCACTGCCGAACTCGGCCGCGCGCCGCAGGGAGCGTTTGCCGTGGCCGCCAACGATGATGGGCAGGTGCGGTTTCTGCACGGGTTTCGGATCCATGCGGCAAGGCGCCAGCTGCACATGCTCCCCTTCGAAGGAAGCCACGGGCTGGGTCCAGAGATTGATCATGGTCTGCAGGAACTCATCGCAGCGCGCCCCGCGGTCCTCCCAGCCATAGCCGCAGGCAAGCACCTCTTCTTTGCACCAGCCAACGCCGATTCCGAAATCCATGCGACCCCCGCTGAGCCAGTCCAGGGTCGCAAACTCCTTCGCCGTGTAGACCGGATTGCGCTGCGGCACCAGCGCGATCCCCGTGCCGAGACGAACGGTGCTGGTGACACCCGCCAGCAGCCCGAAGGTTGCGACCGTGTCCAGCATGCCGCCCCCTTCCGGCACGGGAATCCGGCCATCGGCGGAACCCGGATAGGGAAACTCCATCTCATCGAAGAGCACCACGTGCTCACCCATCCAGATGGACTCGATGCCGGCCGCTTCCGCCTGCTGACCAAAGTCCCGGATCATCTCCGGGGTTCCGTAAGGCGACATGAAGGTCGCGAAGACGCCGATTTTCATTGTGCTCTCCCGCTCATCGTTTTCTCACAAAGTGTTCTGTTACAAGTCTGCCGGTTACTAACTACTGTGCGCGCTCGGTCAGTGCGTCGTGGACCACCTCTCCAGCCACGATGGTCATGAGTGCCTCACCGTCGAGGAGCGCAGCGGGGTCGGCCGTCGCCGTGGCGAACGGATCGATCGAAAGAACCGTCAGATCGGCCCACTTCCCGGCTTCGATGGTGCCCGTCAGGGCCTCCTTCCCGGAGGCCCGCGCCGGCCAGACCGTATAGGCCCGCAGGGCTTCTTCGATGGTCACCGCCTGGTCCGCATACCAGCCACCCTCCGGATGCCCTTCCCGGTCCGTGCGCCGAATCGCCGAGTGCAGGCCGTAGAAGATGTCGAAGTCCGTCCCGGCGAGATCAGAGTTGAAAATCAGCAGCACACCGGCCTGGCGCAGGCTGCGCCAGGCATAGCCACCGCGAATCCGCACGGGGCCGACCCGGGCCTCTGCCCAGGGGCTGTCCTCCACCGCGTGCCCCGGTTGCATGGATGCCACGAGGCCAAGGCGGCCGAACCGCTCAAAGTCGTCGGGCGCCACAATCTGCGCGTGCTCGATGCGATGTCGAAGGGACGGATGCTCGGGGTCAGCGAGGTTTCCTTCGAAGTAGTCGAGAACCGCCCGGTTACCCGCGTCACCAATTGCATGCACGCCCACCTGAAAACCCCGGTTGATGGCCGCCGTGACCAGGTCTTCCGGAAAACCGTACTCATCGCCGGACACCCCGCGATGACCCGGCTGATCCGAGTAATCAGCGAGGAGTTTTGCGCCCCGGGAGCCGAGCGAACCATCGTAGTAGGCCTTCACCGCGCGGACCCAGAGCCGACGCCCATCGACAGGTGTCGGCCCCCGTTCGATCCAGTGTTCCATGAGCTCACGATTTTCCGGCCTGGCCGCGAGCATGACCTCCACCCGCACCGGTAACGCATTTTCGGTGGCCAGCGCCTCGTAGGCCGGCATGTAATCCGCATACACGCCCGCATGATGCGCGGCGACGTAGCCACCGGCCGCGATGGCATCGAGCCCGTGACGGAGCCTGCGTTTCTTCTGCTCGAGGTTCGCTGCTGGAACCACATCGAGAATGAGCGCCCGGGCGCGATTCAGGAGCACGCCTGTCGGCTCGCCGTTGGCATCTCTGACGATCTCACCGCCGGAAGGTGACGGCGTCTCCGCTGAAATCCCCGCCACATCGAGGGCCGCCTGGTTGGCCAGGAGACCGAAGCCGCGGCGACCGAGCAGCACCACGGGATTGTCCGGACTCACAGCAGAGATTGGACCCTGCGTGGGCAGATCGTCCGCCCAGGCCCCTTCGTCCCACCCACCGCCAACGATCCATTCGCCGGGTGCTGCGCCAGCCAGACGCGCCGTCAGCGCTTCGGCCATGTCCGCCACGGTGACCGCGTCGCTGACGTCGATACGCTCGGCCTGCTCACCCAGCTCCTGATAGTGACCGTGGCTCTCGATGAGCCCCGGCAGCACAGTCGCCCCAGCGAGATCGATGATCCGCGTGTTGTCTCCAATCAGGGGAGCCAGGTCGGCATCGTCGCCAACCGCCAGGATTTGGTCACCGCGAAGGGCAACGGCGCCGGCATCGGGCCGCCACTCGCCACCGGCAAAGGGCGCATCCCCGGCCGGGACACCGTCACCATCGGGATCGCTCCAGCTCAGGGTGTAGATCCGTCCGCCGGTGAGCACCAGCTCTGCTGCAGGAACGGCTTCCTCGCCTTCCGTTGCCATCGGTTCCTGTTCTGGCGCGCAGGCGATGAGCAGAGCGCTGATGAGAAGTGCAATGATGAGTCTGAGAGGTCCGGCCCGGACGGCTGAGGGCGGCGTCATGCGAGATCCTGAGCTTGAGGTGGCCATCCACTCTAAGAGAGCCTGCCATGACAAGCCAGACGCTGCTTGCTAGGGTCGGCCGATCATTGGGGAGGAAACACAGATGAATCTGAGTGACGTTGACGCGCCCGCGGCTGGTTTTTCGGAACAACGACTCGAGCGCATTACCCCGCATCTCGAATCCCGCTATCTGAATCCCGGCAAGATCGCCGGCTGCCAGGTGGCCGTTGCCCGCCACGGGCAGCTGGCCTACTTCCGGAACTTCGGCCACCGCGACCGGGAACGACAGCTGCCGATGACGGACGACACGATCTTCCGCATCTACTCCATGTCCAAACCCATCACCTCCATCGCTCTCATGCAGCTCTACGAGCAGGGGCATTTTCAGCTCAATGATCCCGTGCATCGCGTGATTCCTTCCTGGCGTGAGCAGCAGGTCTACGTCAGCGGCGAGGGAGAGAACATGGTGCTGGAGGCCGTGCGCCAGCCAGTGACTTTCCGCCACGTGCTCTCCCACATGACGGGCCTGTCCTATGGGGCAACCAAACATCCGGTGGACAAACGTTACCGCGCTGAACAGGTCAACCGGGAACAGGGCGAGACCCTGGAGAGTTTCGTCAACAAGCTCGCCCGGGTGCCGCTTTACTTTCAGCCCGGCGAACGCTGGCTCTACTCCTATGCCACCGACGTTTGTGGACATCTCGTCGAGGCGTTGTCCGGCCAGACCCTGGATGCCTACTTCACCGAACACATCTTCGAACCGCTGGGGATGACCGACACGGCCTTCCACGTCAGCGAAGACAAGCAGCACCGTTTCGCAGCCAACTACGAAAGAGGCCCGGACAAGACGCTGAAACTGCTCGACGATCCAGCAACGAGCAGCTATCTCACCCGACCGACCTTCCTCTCCGGCGGCGGCGGCCTCACGGGGACCACGGCCGACTACCTGAAATTCTGCGAAATGCTGCGGAACCGCGGCAAAGGACCCAACGGGCGCATCATTGGCAGCCGGACCCTGGACCTCATGACCCGTAACCATCTGCCGGACGGAGACCTGTCGACCATGGCCATGGGCGCATTTTCGGAAACCGCCTATGACGGTGTGGGCTTCGGGCTCGGCTTCGCCATGTCACTCGACGAGGTCGCCGCGGGCGGACTCGGCCAGGGCGACTTCTACTGGGGCGGCGCTGCGTCGACGATCTTCTGGGTTGATCCTGTGGAAGATCTGGAGGTGGTGTTCATGACGCAGCTCATGCCCTCCGCCACCTTCAACTTCCGCGGCCAGCTGAAAAACATCATCTACAGCGCCCTGGAAGACTGAGCCCTCGCCGCGGCGCTCGGTCGACGTCGGATCCTGGCGAATCAGGCCAGGTTGTTGATGCGCGCTTCCGTGAGCACCTTCCGTTCGTCTGCGCTCACGAGGGCGATCGCATCATCGGCTCTGACGACGTCGAAGGCGGCGTCCCAGAAGATGGGCCGGCGAAAGTAGATGTCCAGATCCAGCTGTTCGAGCACGCCCTTGGCGTAGAGCGCATCGACCAGATAGTGCACGCCCATACCGCCGCCAATGAGCGGCGCCCGGAAGCCGGCTTTCTGGGCGGCCTCCATGTCATAGTGAATGCTGTTCCCGGCTTCGCTGTAGGCGAACACCCCGTCCGGCGTGAGCACGTGGTGCGCAAGGACTTCGGCGGCGGCGGGATCGGCAAGTACCGGTGCGGGCCTTTCCCCAGCTCCGCGGCCGGATTTCGCCGGATCGGGTTTCAGCGATCGTCTTCGCGCTGTGATCACACGCTTGCCATCGGCGTCTTCGAACCAGGCGTCTGTGTCGATCGTGCGTCCACGCGGCACCGGCGTGACCGCCGTGATCCGACCCTTCACCGTCAGCGGCTCCTCCAGACGAGCCGGTCGATGCTGCACGAGCGACTGAAGCATGTTCACGTTGCCCTGGGCGCTGATGCCGCTGGCGGCACCGGCGCGAATGGCCAGACCGATGAAGAACGACGGGTCGACGGTATCGGCACAGCGGTCCGCGTCGATGCCGCAGAGACCCAGGCGCTCCTGTTGATAAGCACGGCTGATCACGACCGTGTCCGGCGTGTACTCGAAACCCTCATAGGGATCGATGATCGGATAATCCGGTTCTTCCTTCGGCATCACATTTCCCTCCCCGATTGACGCACGCAAAGCCCCCGTTCTGCCCGCCGCTGATGCCTCCATCACGCCAGGCGACGGGCCATCATGCTAGGCTTCCCTCATCCTAGCAGCTCAGGTTTTCCCGACCATGGCCAACGCGCCTGCCCTGCCCGCCACGAAAGCGGTTCTGATTCCCGGCGACGGTATCGGCCCGGAAATCACCGAAGCCGTCCTCCAGGTGCTGGACGCCGCCGGCGCCAACATCGACTGGGTACGTCACGACGCGGGGCTGGCCGCTCTGGAGAGCGCCGGCGAGGTCCTTCCGGAAAGCACCATCGAGGCCATCGAGCATCACAAGGTGGCGTTGAAAGGGCCCTGCACCACGCCGGTTGGTGAGGGCTTTGCCTCCGTGAACGTGCAGCTCAGAAAGCGCTTCAATCTTTATGCTGCCGTGCGCCCGGTCCGCAGCCTCCCGGGGGTGGACACCCGCTACGAGAACGTCGATCTGATCATCATCCGCGAGAACACGGAGGGCCTGTACAGCGGCGTTGAAAACGAAGTGGTGCCCGGCGTGGTCATGAGCATGAAGGTGGCCACGGAAGCGGGTGTGCTGCGCATTGCCCATTGGGCCTTCCGCTTTGCCACCCAGCGCCAGCGCGAGAAGATCACCGTGTTCCACAAGGCCAACATCATGAAGATGACGGACGGCCTGTTTCTCCGCGCCGGTGATCACGTCCACAAGCGCGAATACCCGAACATCAACTACGAAACGGCCATTATCGATGCCGGCTGCATGCGCCTGGTTCAGGACCCGACACAGTTCGACATCCTGCTCCTGGAGAATCTCTACGGCGACGTGGTGAGCGATCTCTGCGCTGGCCTGGTCGGCGGCCTCGGCGTCGTGCCTGGCGCCAATTTCGGGGAGAACGAAGCCATCTTCGAGGCGGTGCACGGTTCTGCTCCGGACATCGCCGGTAAGAAAGTCGCCAACCCTCTGGCTCTCCTGATGTCGGCGGTCATGATGCTCAACCACCTCGCGGAGGACGAACCCGGCTACGGGGCGGTTGCAGACCGTATCCGCGCCGCCTACGACCAGGCCCTGCTCGACGGCGAAAAAACGCGCGACCTCGGCGGCAGCCTGAACACCGACGAATTCGCCCGAGCCGTTATCGAGCGTCTCTGACGTTCAGCCGCGGCTGTGAAGCTCGCCCGCTGGCTTCTGCTCTGCCTCCCGGCCACCGCTGTCGCTGCGGCAACAGCAGAGGACCCGATCCCCGCGGCGCTCGCCCATCCCAATCGAATCGCAGGGGATCGCATCCGCGACCAGAGCAGCCACCCGCAGGCCGTCCTCGACTTCGCGCAAGTGGGTGCTGGCATGACCGTCTTCGACATGCTCGGCGGCGACGGTTACTACGCGGAGATCCTGGCGCGCGTTGTTGGTCCCGAAGGGCGCGTGTACCTGCACAACAACCAGGGTTACCAGGGGCTGATGCGTGGACTGCCCAGGCGTCTTGCCGGTGCGGGGGTTGCGGCCCTGGAGCCCTACGTTCGGGAAATCGAAGACATCAACCTGCCGAGCGAAAGCGTCGATCGGGTGTTTCTGGTCAAGGTCTATCACGACCTCTACTACCGGAATAACGGCTGGAACGTGCCGCCTGGACCCTTCTTTGCCGTCATCCACCGGATTCTGAAACCCGACGGCAAACTGATCGTCATTGACCACAGCGCTCCGGCGGGCAGCGGTTCGAGCTATGCTCAGAACCGCCACCGCATCGACGCAGCCTTCGCCCGGAGTGACATCGAAAGCCGGGGCTTCCGGTTCGAAGCGGCATCGGACGCGCTCGCGAATCCGACGGACGACCTCCAGGGATCGCCCTTCAGCGCAGCGTTACGCGGCAGAACCGATCGTTTCCTGCACCGCTACCGCAAAGGCGCGGCGGTGGCAGCCGCTACTGAGAAACCACCTCGAGGTTCTGATTTTCCAGACCCTGAGCGATCGGCCGGTAGCTGAAGCGCTGGCCGCCAACGCTCGCTTCGAGCATGAGGCCGCCGGTGCCGATGATGAAGACGGCCATGCCTTTCCAGTAGCCCGGAGAGACTGACTCGACATCATTGATGCCTTCGTTCGTGCCCGCCGTGCTGCCGGCGGTACTGATCGTGCCCTGCACGTTCCCGCGCAGCACCATGGCATTGGCCTGCCCACCGAACTCGAATCCGCCGGCGGAGAACTCCCGGAAAGCACGCTCGTCTTCAAAGAAGATGATCTGCGTGTAGGCCTGGCCGCCAATCTGCAGGCCGAGGGAGGCCTGGGTGACGGTGGTATCACCAACCGGGTCGCCGGCCACGAAGACCCGGCCGCGACCGTAGCCACCAGCGAGGATGAACCCGCCTTTGCCGATCGTGGGGAAGATTGCGTAGCCATAGCTTTTCGAGAAGAACGGGCTCGCCGCTTCGGTGTCCCGGAAGAGGTTCGCGGCGTCGCTGAAAACGTCGCCACGGGCGGTTGCCGGTGCCAGCGCCAGGGCGACAAGCAATAGCGGAAGAGAAACAGAAAAGGTGAATCGTGCAGACATGCACTGCTCCTGGGGGGTAGAAACGCGCTCCTTATACCGCAAGGGCTGCGCCGGATCCAATCGGTTTGCACCTGGGCCGGGAAGATTGTCTGAACGAACGCTGAACCGCTTCCGCCGGTGCCTCAAGTCGGGCAGCATGCCGGATGAACACCATGAACCTGTCGATCACAAACCGCTGTCTCTGGCTGCTCCTCGGCGCCCTCGTGGCCACGCCCACCCTTGGCCGGGTGGTGCTGACGGCGGACGGCCCTGTACTCGGCAGCCAGAGCCAGTACGAGGAAGGTGTCAGCGTCTGGCGCGGCATTCCCTTCGCAGCACCGCCCGTGGGTCAGAGGCGCTGGCGTGCGCCCGCGGCGCCAACACCCTGGTCGGAGCCCCGCGACGCATTGCAGCCCGGTCCGCCCTGCGAACAACCGCTGGTTCCAGTGAGTTCCATCTACAGCCGCGGCGCAATCGAGCCCGGCGAAGACTGCCTCTACCTCAACGTCTGGGCGCCCGTTGATGCCGACGCACCGTTGCCGATCCTTGTCTGGTTTCATGGCGGCGGCAACACGACGGGGCACGCAAGCTCCCTCGTCTTCGACGGCAGCCGCCTCGCCAGCAAAGGCGCCATTGTCGTCACCGCGAACTATCGACTCGGGCTGCTGGGTTTCTTTGCACACCCTGAGCTGACGTCGGAATCGGGACGGAACGCCTCCGGCAACTACGGACTCATGGATCAGCTCGCCACGCTGCGCTGGGTGCGCAGGAACGCCGAGGCGTTCGGCGGCGATCCGGAGCGCGTCGTCATCTTCGGTCAGTCGGCGGGCGCCATCGATGTCTGCCTGCTCATGACCTCGCCGGAAAGTACGGGGCTCATCAGCGGCGTCATCGGCATCTCGGGCGGCTGTCTGTTCGTAGACCGAACGCTGGCAGAAGCGGAAGCCGACGGACTGGCGCTGTCTGCGGATCTCGCTGGCGCTCAGCTCGCGGACCTGCGCGCATTACCGGTAGAAACGCTGAGGCTGGCGGCGGAGGCCACAGCCATCGACAGCGGGCCCATCGTCGACGGCTGGATTGTGCCCGAGGCGCCGCGCGTTCGCTTCCGCACGGGCAGATTCAATCAGGTACCGCTGATCGTCGGCGACGTCGCCGATGAATTCCGGGGGCTGGCCGCGGATCTGCCAGAAATGCCGCGGGCGGACTTCGAAGCCGTCGTCCGGGATCGATTTCCGAAAGCCGCGTCCCGGGTCATCGAGGCTTACGCGGATCTGATGGCCGACGACCCCCGGGAAGCCTTCCGCAAGCTGTCGACCCACAGCTTTTTCACCTGGCAGTCCCGGGCCTGGGCAACGCACGTTCGGGCCGGGGGACCTGAAGCCTGGGTCTATCATTTCACCCACCCGGGCATCGCCTTCAATCTCTACATTCCCGAACGCAGCGGCTATCTGGACCCGAAAGCGCCGCGAGCCCTGGGCGCTTATCACTCCGGCGACCTGCCCTACCACTTCAACACCGTCGGCATCGTCGGCCTGGGTTGGGACAGCTGGGACTTCCTCCTCGCAGACATGGTGTCGAGCTACTGGGTGAACTTCGCCCGAACCGGCAATCCGAATGGACCCGCCCTGCCCTCCTGGCGCAGCTATGACCCCGAGCACCACATCGTGCAGAAATTCGGCACCCGGCAGATCTGGCAGAAGCGCCACCCGGAGCGGGTGCGTCTGGATCTCTTCGATGAACTCTTCTCGGCCGAGGCGAAAGGCCCCGTACCCTGAAGGCGCCGTGCGGCCTCGAGGTCTGACCCGCCCCTCGATCAGAGATCGAGAATACGATCGATGTCGCGCGCCAGCTTCGGTGGCCGGTCCATGAGCGAGACGATGAGAAACAGGCTCATGGACGTGGTCATGGCGAGAAAAGGACCGCTGATGCCGAAGGGCAGCCGGATCGAGAAGATCTCTACCGCAAAGTTCATGACCAGGCTGGCAACGATCGCCACCACGGCAGCTTTCGCCGTCGCCCGCTTCCAGTTCAGCCCGAACACCACAACCGGCACGAGGGCGGCTGCAAAGGTTCCCCAGCCGAAGGCACCGAGCAGTGCCACGAGCCGATCGTTGCCGTAGTAGGAATAGAGCGCAAAAGCTGCGGCAACGAGGGTGATCACCACGGTTGCGACCCGAGCCCAGAAAAGTTCGTTGTCGATGCTGCGGCCGCGCACGGCGTTGGGAATGTCGTGGATGACGGCAGCCGTACCGATGTTCAGGAACGCGTCGGACGTGGACATGATCGCGGCGAAGAGCGCGGCGAACACGATGCCGGCCAGGAGAGGATGGGCGAAGGTTGCGAGAAACGCCGGGGCGGCGCCGTCCGGTGCATCGAGCATGGGCATACTGCCATCGAGGACCGTGGCCCGCATGATGATGCCGATGGAAAACCAGAGAAGCGCCGCCAGCGCATAGCCGACGAGGCTCACCGGGAAGATCAGACGGTTATCGGAGATTTTCCGGTTCATCATCATCTTGGTCACCAGATGCGGCTGACCGGCAAGGCCAATGCCGAAGACGAAACCCCAGCCCAGGGCCGTGATCATGCCGAGAGTACCGAAGGGCAGCCCGGCTTCCGGATCGTCGCCCATGATGATCGAGGTGGCCTCGGGCAGGCCGCCGTCGAAGACCGATGAGGCTGCCACCAGAATCAGGAGGCCCGCACCCGCCATGATCGCGCCCTGGATCACATCCGTGTACACGGAGGCGACAATCCCACCGGTGACGCTGTAGAACACGAGCACCGCCAGGGACCAGGCCACGCAGGTGAGCAGCGAAACATCCGCGAAGGTCTCGGTGGCCGAGAGCAGAGACTGCAGCACGAGGGCCATGGCGAGGATCTGTGTGGCCAGATAACCCATGACGCCGAGCAGAATGGTCACCGCCGTGAGTCCTCGAGCCCACTCGCTGTCGTAGCGGGCAGCCACCACATCCGGCAGCGACAGCGCATTGCGCACGCCGGCCACCATGCGGATGCGTTTCGCCACCAGGTAGAAGCCAATGGAGTAGCCGAAGCCGGCCACGATCACCATCCATAGAGACGACATGCCGCTCGAGTAGACGAGGCCCGGACCCCCGACGAAACCGAAGCCGGACAGGGTGCTGGAGAACACCGCGAGCGCCACGACAAAAGGCCCCAGGTGCCGACCGGCAACAAAAAAATCGCTCGCATCCTGCGTGCGACGCATGGCCCAGAGACCGACAATGACACAGAAAACCATGTACACGGCGACGAAGGCGAGTGTGATCTCGACCCGATAGGCTTCCACCGCTAGCTCCCCTGCTCGGGCTTGCGCGGTGTCAGAGCCTCAGCCCGGAGTGCTTCATAGGCCTCCTCGTCTTCCTCCGGGAAAATGAAGCGACGGAAACCCCAGATATAGAGACCGCAGAAATAGCTGCCGGCCAGGAACACGCCGAAGAGCATGAGCGCCGTGGACAGCGGATAGCCGAAGAGCAGCGGTCCCGTGCCGTTGGCGAGATAGGCGATGTAGCTGAGATACATGCCCCACCAGACGGCAAGAGATAGACCCGCGCCGATGGCAACGAAGCCCCAGAAGGCGGGGGTTCGATGGCGCTCGTGAACGCCGAGGGCGAGGAGCGCGTGGATCAGCAGCAGCACAAGGGTCTGCAGCGTTGCCATGAGCCAGCCCAGGCCGCCCAGGCGGGCAAGCCCGTCGCTACCCACGTTCATACCCGGAATGCGCGGATGCGTCATGCCGGTGGCCGCGTCTGGACCACCCTGCACGAACAGGGCAATGAGCACGGCAAGAATGGCGAGCAGGAGCACCAGGATGAGGTGAATCAGACGCATGTCAGTCGAAGCCGCCCAGCTGCTTCGACAGCCCCGCCAGCAGGCGACTCAGGACCCCGGCGATGAGCACGAACTCGGCGTCGAGACGCCCTAGCGGATCTTCGTCGAGGGGATCGCCGTCCTCGACCTGCTCCATGCCGAGGAGCTTGAACTTCCGGATCACACAATCCTGATCGAGCACGAGGCTCGCCACCTCATCGAAGGTCAAGGCCAGCCGGTCGAGCTTGAGGCCGTCCTTGACGTGCTTCTGAACGCTCGCGTCCGCCAGATCGATGTCCATCCAGCTCACGGAAGAGCTCCCTGTGGAGGGATCGAGCATGCGGCACTCGCGGCCCGCATAAAACGCGGTCGGGCCCTGGCCGAGGAACACGGCGGTCAGCAGCTTGCTCACGGGCTCTTTGAACTCGAGAGGTGTCAGCGGCAGGGAGCCGAAGGCAGACCGAAGCTGGTCGAGAAAACGATCCGCCTGGGTTTCCGAGGCGGTATCAATGGCCAGCACGCGCTCACGCCCGAGGTAGAGGCCCCAGGTCCGATCCGATTTCAGGAGCGCCTTCGGCATGAGCTCGGCGACCACCTCGTCTTTGAGGTCCCGCTTCTCTTTGCGGCCCGGGGGCCGGTCCATGCGCGCGCTGAACTCGCTGATGCGTTCGTCGAGGGCTTCGTTAACCGCCGCTGCCGGCATGAGCCGGCTCTGCGTACGCAGCCGGAAGAAGTCCGCGCCACCGACGCGACGGGCCAGAAGATCAGGCAGATCGGCAACCGGCGCCTCCCAACCGGCACTCCGCTCCGTGAAGGAACCACAGGGTTTGAAAGGCACGTTCTGGAGCTGGTTGGAGAGCGCATCTTCTGAAGCAGGCCAGTCAGCGCTGACCCGATAGAGGCGCAGGTTACGAAACATCCGGGGTATCCGTGAGGCAGAGCCGGCGCATTATGCGGATGGGGCCCTGGCCTGTCATCTCAGCCGGCGGCAGACGTCTCCTCCGCCGTTTCCGCCGTCGGACTCCGATAGCGCCAGACCCCGGTTGCGAGGCTCCCGTAGAGAAACAGGGCCAGCGAAACGGCCATGGCAGGGAGCAGCGCATTGAGGGTGCCAAAGGCTTCGATGACCAGACCGAGCACGATGGCGCCGATCGGTGCACTGCCCATCATGCCGAGGGTAAAGACGCTGAGAATGCGGCCGCGGTACTGGGCCTCCGCCGATTCCTGAACGATGGTCCGGGCCAGCGTCGTCGTGAAGCCCATGTTGACGCCCCAGGCCACCGTCGCGAGCACCAGCAGCCACCAGCTGGGCTGGATCCAGAGCAGCAGCAGAATGACGATCCGGGACAGCTGCATGAGCAGGAACAGGCGTCCGGGCTGGGCAAAGGGCATGAGCCGGAACATGACCATGTTCGAGAACGCGGCACCGGCGTAGAAGACGGCCATCATGATCGCCAGCATGGACGCATCGCCGTCGTAGACCCGCTTCATGATGAACGGGTACACGGTCATGAACGCGCCGGCGTTGAAGATGCTGGAGACGAAGTTGATGAGCAGGATCTGAAAGATGACCCGGTGCTCGAGGGTCGCCCGCATCCCGGCCGCAATGGTGGCAAGCGCAGAGGTTTTCGGGCCCGTCGCGAGAGGCGGGGCGGGAGAGATACGCCGCACCGCAAAGGCACCCACGGCGAGGCATACGGCCTGCACGAGCAGCACGTTCGAGAGCCCCACCCGGTCCATCTGCCCGGCCAGGAGCAGGCCGATGATCTGCACGAAGAACCCAATGGCCGTGGATGCGGACACGCCGCGCTGCACGGCATCGCCGGACACCCGGTTGAGAATGGCCTGCTGCGCCGGTGAGGAGAACGACATCATGACGCTCATGCCCAGGCCCCAGAGCGTGACGGCCCAGACGCTGAGCGCGTCCACCTGGTCCACGGCCAGCAGAAACAGCGGCAGTAGCGGTGACACCGCATACACACGCACCAGGAGCGCGCGCGGATCCGCCCGGTCGGCGCTCGCCCCGCCCCAGAGCATGAGGAAGATGCCGGGAATGCCGATGAGCGCCTGAAGCAGGCCAACCCGGTCAGCGGGAAGCAGCAGCACCCCGATGAGCAGCCAGCTCACGAGCAGCTGCTGCATGGAAAAGGCCATGCCGGAGAAAGCCGTGGCGCCCAGATAGGCGCGGAATTCAGCGTTGATGCAGGATCCCCCCAGCCCTGTTTGCAGCCCATGTTAGCGCAAGGGTGATTGTGCTCACCTTCGCGTGCTTACCACCTGCGACGCCGGCGCTCAGCGCTTCAGGAGGTTGAGGAACTCCATGCGCGTGGCCGGGCTGTCCTGAAAACCGCCGAGCATCGCAGACGTCTGCATGCGTGAGTTCTGCTTTTCGACCCCGCGCATCATCATGCACAGATGTTGAGCCTCCACGACCACACCCACGTCCTTGGCGCCGGTGACGTCCTGTACGGCATTGGCGATCTGAAAGGTCAGTTGCTCCTGGATCTGCAGCCTGCGGGCGAACATGTCGACGATGCGGGCGACCTTCGACAGCCCGAGCACCTTACCGTCCGGAATGTAGGCGACGTGGGCCCGGCCGATGAACGGCAGCAGGTGGTGCTCGCACAGTGAGTAGAGCTCGACATCCCGGACGATGATCATTTCCCGGTTGTCCGTTTCGAACAGCGCGTTGTTCACTACCTCATCGAGGCTCTGCTCGTAACCGCGGGTGAGAAATTCCATGGCCACCGCCGCTCGTTTCGGCGTATCGCGCACACCGGGACGCTCCATGTCGTCCACCTGCTCGATGATCTGCCGGTAGGCGTTGATGAGGATTTCCTGTCTTTCCATCTGATCTTCGTCCTGTTCCCGAACACCCGGGCCATCAGCGGCCGGTGTAAACCGGATCGCGTTTCTCGATGAAGGCGCGCATGCCCTCCTTCACATCCTCCGTGCGGGAACACATGAGCTGATTGCGATTCTCGATGGCCATGGCCGCCTCGAGGCCGGGTGCGTCGATGGCGAGGTTCAGGCCCTCTTTCGTGAGCCGCAGACCCATGGGCGACGTCGTCAGCATCTCGTGCAGATAGGGAGCTGCCGCGGTCGTCAGCTCGGCATCGGGGACCACCTCGGAGACGAGGCCGGTAGCAAGCGCCCGGTCCGCATGGATGAAACGACCGGTCAGCATGAGTTCCGATGCGACGGAGGTGCCAACGAGCCTCGGGAGGAAATAGCTGGAGCCCATATCACAGGCGGACAATCCCAGACGAATGAACGCCGCGTTCATTCTGGCGCTCTCACCGGCGATGCGGATGTCCGAGGCAAGCACGAAGGAAAAGCCGCCGCCGCAGGCCGGCCCATGAACGAGCGAGACGATCGGCTGCGGACAGCGGCGCATGCGGATATAAACCTCCGCCAGATACCCCTGAAAACCCATACCGCCACCGTAAGGGTTCTCCTCCCGGGCTTCAGACGCCTTGATGTCGAGACCGGCACAGAAAGCGCGGCCGGCCCCACGCATGACAACAATCCGCACACTGTCGTCTTCGTAGAGACTCCCGAAGTAGTCCCGGAGCTCGGTCACCATGGTGACGTTGATGGCGTTGAGCATTTCCGGCCGGTTCAGTGTCAGCCAGTCGACGGCACCGTCTTTTTCAACGGTGAGGGTTTCATAGTCAGTCACTTCATCTCCTTATTACCGCGTGATGTCGCGTTACCGCGTGATGTCGCGCGCCGATTCTCCCGACGGATCCCCTAGCCGGCCGCCGGGAGGCGCACTTTCGCCGTTCCGAAAACCCGCGTTTCGTCTTTCTCGTTCTTGACAGACAGATCCAGCTCCACGAGTTGTTCCGTCTCATCCACGTCCGTGACCACGGCACTGATGGTGCAGGGTTCATCGGCAATGAGGGGTGCCCGGAACACCGTATCCACGTGGACGACTTCAGCCACCGGCGACCAGCGATGGATCATGCTCGTGAGGAAACCCATGGCCATGATGCCGGGGACGAGCGCGCCAGGAAGCCCTTCCTTACGGGCGGCATCGTGATCCTTGAAGCGGCCGCCGCCACCCCAACCGACGGCGTCGGCAAAAGCGCCGGTCGCGGTGAGAGACGTGTCCGGTGTGAAGGGTTCGAGCTCTACCCCGAAATCAACGTCACCAATGCTCTGGACACTCATTCGGAACGCTCCCGAACCACCATGCGGGAATCGCTCGTTGCCACGTGTTCGCCGCTGTCGTCGAAGATCTCCATCCGGGAAACCATGAATATCATGCGCCCCGATCGCCCGGACTTGTCGTAAATGTCGTGAAGGTGCGTACGCCCGGTAAGGGCCTTACCGGGACGGACCGGCGCAATGCAGGTCACCGCTTTGCCGCCGTCCATGGGAATACCGCCGAGCTTCGGAAAGTCGATGGGCAGATGCCTGCCGGCAGAAAGGCTGGCGATGAAAGCCGGCGGCGCCTGAAAGTCAGGGTGCGCCGGGTCCGTAAACTGCGGCAGCGTTTCACCGGACATGCGTGCCACCGTCGCTACCCGCTCCGGGTCGAGCACAAAGTCCTTTCGATCGAACTCGAGGTTCAGATATTTCTCTTTGAGTTCGTCGATATCCGCCTGCATCGTTCCTCCTGAGGCGCCTTTCGGCGCAGGGCCACTGACTGATCGTTGCCGAGCCGCTGAGTCTGGCCCGCGCTGCGGGAGTTTACACGCTTCGGCCACCGTCGACGTTGATCGCCGTGCCGGTGATGAAGTCGGCGTCTTTCGACGCCAGAAAAGTCACCGTCGCCGCCACGTCCTCCGGCTGCGCCAGCCGGCCCCGGGGAATGCTGCTGATGAGATTCGCCTGCAGCTCTTCGGAGAGGGCGTCCTGGCCCGTCGTCCGACGCATGAAGTTGGTATCCGCGGCAACCGGATTTACCGCGTTGACGCGTATGTTGTGCCGTGCCGTCTCGAGCGCGAGGCCCTTCGTCATGGTCAGTACCGCCCCCTTGGTGCCATTGTACGGCGTGACCCCCGGTCGCGGTGCAACGGCGCCAATGGAGGCGATGTTGACGATGACGCCACCGCCCGACTCCATCATCACAGGAATCACGTGCTTGCAGCCGAGGAACACACCGCGCACGTTCACGGCGAACACGTCGTCGAACTCCTCCACCGAAAGCTTCCAGAGCAGTTTCTGCCGATGCGAGTAACCGGCATTGTTGACGAGCACGTCGACACCGCCGAACTCGTCCACAGCCCGACCGACCATGGAGCCGATCTCCGTCTCTTCGGCCACGTTGACGCCCATGGCGAGCGCCGAGCCGCCGTCGCTGTTGATCGACGCTGCAACGGTTTCGGCGCCGTCTGCATTCAGATCCGCAAGCAGGACCCGCCCGCCTTCTCGAGCAAAGCGCCGGGCGATGGCTTCACCAAAACCGGAAGCCGCACCGGTCACGATGATCCGCTGGCCTTCGAATCGACTCATGATTGTCTCCTCAATCGCCTGACTCCCCTTCGTCGCCACGCCCGCCCTCAGCCAGGCCGGCGCGGATCTCGTCGCTGTGTTCGCCGAGGCGGGGTGCTCGCCGATGGAAGCCAGTGGGTGTGGCCGTGTATTTGATCGGATTGCCGACTATCGCAACGGGATCGTTGCTTCCGGGAATCTCGAACTCCTGGATCATGCCTCGCGCCGCGGCGTGCGGGTCCGCAAAGATGTCTTCTGCCCGATTGACCGGGCCGCAGGGCACCTTGCCGCCGAGGGCGGCAACCACCTCTGCCTTGCTCCGGGCACCCGTCCACTCGCCGATCACCTCGAGGACGAACTCCTGATGCTCGCGGCGCCGGTAGGTGTTTTTCGTGCGCGCGTCGTCGATGAGCTCGGGCCGGCCCATGGCCTCACAGAGCGCGGCCCAGTGACCGGGGCCCGGTGCGGCGATGGATACTGCCCCGTCGCGGGTTGGAAACAGGCCAAAAGGACAGAGGTTCGGGTGATGCTCGCCCCGAGGACCCAGGTTGGTCCTGGAGTAGCCGTAATTGGCCACCACGGTCTCCGCGAGAAACGCCACCGCGTCGTACATGGCGATGTCCATGAACTGCCCTTCGCCCGTGCGGCGGGCATGATGAATGGCGCTGACGACGCCGAGGGCAAGCAGCGTGCCGGGATAGATATCGCCGACGCTGACACCAGCCGGGAAGCCCGCGCCCGACTCCGGGCCCGTGATGTGGGCCATACCGCCCATGCTTTGCGCGACGATGTCGTAGGCCGGCCACTCGGCATAAGGGCTCTCACCGGTGCGCGGGTCGCCGAAGCCGCGTATGCAGCCATACACGAGTGCTGGCTTGCGGGACTTGAGCGCTTCGTAACCCAGCCCCAGGCGATCCATGACGCCAACACGCATGTTCTCGACGAGGGCGTCGGCGCCATCCACCAGGCCGAGCAGCACTTCCCGGTCTTCAGGCTTCTTCAGATCGAGCACGATGCTGCGCTTGTTGCGATTGATGCTCGCAAAATAGCCGCCGAAGTCGCAGTCGGACTCACCGCTCGCCGGGTTCCCATAGTCCTCCGGTAGCGGCGGCACGCTGCGCGCCGCATCCCCTTTCGGGGGCTCGATCTTGATGATGTCGGCACCGAGATCGCCGAGCAGGCCTGTTCCAAAGGGCCCTGCCAGCGCCATGGTGCAGTCAATGATGGTGACGTCGCTGAGGGGACCCGTTCGCCCGGCAGCAGCGCCCCTTCCGTGATTGGATTCCGACATGGCCTTCCCCTTCCATGAAGCTCTGGCACTCTGCCGGCTACCCTCCATGAGCGCAAGCACCGGGCGCCCAGGCGTGACCGTGAATCAACCGCCCATGCAACTAGCGCTGTTGTGCCGGGATGCCCTCGCGTTAGCATGCGATTCATGTATCCCGGACACTGGGCGGAAAAGAAGGGGGACACGCCTGCCCTCATTCATGCAGCCAGCGGCGAGCAATGGCGCTGGCGGGATCTCGATGCGCGCTCGAATCAGATTGCGCACCTCTTCCGCCGCTGCGGTCTCGACAACGGAGACCATATCGCCCTGCTCATGGACAACCAGCTCCAGTACCTTGCGATTGCCTGGGCCGCCTTCCGGTCAGGCCTCTACATCACCTGCATCAACCGGTACCTGACTCCGGAGGAGACGGCCTACATCGTCGAGGACTCCGGCTCGCAGGTGATCGTGGCGGCCGCGGTAGTGACGGATCCGGAGGCCCTTGCCGCGCTCATTCCCAACTGCCCGCACCGCTTTCTGTCCGGGGCTCAGAGCGCGGGCTGGTCAGACTTCGAAGCCGCGGCGGATGAGGAAGCCACCACGCCCCTTGCGGACGAGCGCATGGGCGACGCCATGCTCTACAGCTCAGGCACCACCGGGCGGCCGAAAGGCATCAAACGCCCACTCACCGATCGACCCGCCGCCGAAGGCATTCCAGGACTCGAGCTGACGAGCCCCTACGGGATCGACGAAACGAGCATCTACCTCTCTCCCGCACCCCTTTACCATGCGGCCCCCTTTGGATTCTGCATGCGCACCCTGGCCCTGGGGGGCACCGTGGTCATCATGGAGCGCTTCGACCCGGAGGAATCGCTGGCGAACATCGAGCGCTATCAGGTCACGCACAGCCAATGGGTACCAACCATGTTCGTGCGCATGTTGAAGCTTGATGAGGCTGTCAGAACCCGCCACGACCTGTCGAGCCACCGCTGCGCCATTCATGCGGCCGCCCCCTGTCCGGTGGAGATCAAGCGGCAGATGATGGACTGGTGGGGGCCGATCATCTGGGAGTACTACGCCGGCACCGAACGAAACGGTTCCACGGTCATCTCGCCGGAAGAATGGCTCGCCCATCCGGGTTCCGTCGGCCGGGCACGGAGCGGCGTCATCCACATCTGCGATGAGGAAGGGAAGGAGCTCCCGACCGGTGAGTCAGGCCTCATCTATTTCGAACAGCCCCGACGCCCCTTCGTGTACCACAACGCGCCGGAGAAGACGGCCGAGTCCGGCCACCCGACCCACGAGAACTGGACCGCCCTCGGTGACGTCGGCTATCTCGACGAAGAAGGCTACCTGTATCTCACGGACCGCAAGGCTTTCATGATCATCAGCGGCGGCGTGAACATCTATCCCCGTGAAATCGAGGACGCGCTCATTCTCCACGACAAAGTCACCGACGTCGCCGTGTTCGGCGTGCCGAACGCCGAGTTCGGGGAGGAAGTAAAGGCAGTAGTGCAGCCGGCGCCCGGTGTGGCCGCTGACACCGCCCTGGCCGAGGAGCTCACGACCTTCGCCCGGGAACACCTCGCGGCCTATAAAATACCGCGATCCATCGATTTCATGGCTGAGCTGCCGCGTCTGCCGACAGGCAAGCTCTACAAGCGCGTCCTCCGCGACCAGTACTGGCCTTGAGGCCAGGCAGCGTAACCATCTCCGGATCGGACCGGTCCGACTGCAGCCGCCTGCGTTGGCCTTTCCCAGCCAACACAGTATGATCCTGCCCGCCGGCGCCCGGCGCCGCGCGACAGCCCAGCGCCCCCGTGAAGAGGGGCCAGCGGATGTGGGGTCAGGAGAGGGTTACGACTTGGAGAAACAGGGATGTACTCGCTGAGCACGCGCTATGCCCGCGTGCTGGTGATTGCCACTCTCCTGCATGCACCCGCCGCCTGGTCCGCAGACTGGCTGCTGACCCGGACCCCGTTCAGCGAGCGCGAACCCGGCTCCGTCGGTATCGGCTATGCCGCCCGTTTCGGGCAGAGCCCTTACGTGGGCGTCGACAACATCGGCAGCGTCAACAGCGATTACAACTACGACCTCGTGCCGCTTTATCTCTACGAAGGCGATTACCTGTACGCCAACGGCACCGAATGGGGCGTTCACCTCCGGAACAACAAAGCCTTCGAGATCGATCTCATCGCCCGCTATCGCTTCGACCGCCTGCAGGCGGACGCCAGCGACTTCCTTACCGGCATGGAAGACCGGCGGCAGAGCGTCGATGGCGGCATCGCTGCGTCCCTGGAAGGTGGCTGGGGGAAGCTCTACCTGTCCGCGGTCACCGACCTGCTGGATCGCCACGAGGGTCAGCAGGTCGATCTGACCTACGGCTACCCCTGGCAACGCGGTCGCTGGACCGTCATGCCGTCGATCGGCATCGTTTACAAGAGCGCCAAGCTGGCCAACTACTACTACGGGGTCCGGCCCGAGGAAGCGACCGCGGATCGCCCGGCCTACGAGCCCGGCAGCGCCTACAACTGGCGCGCCGGTCTCAACATCACCTGGAACTGGCTCCCGAACTGGGACCTCTTTGCCAACCTCTCCTATGAAGGCCTCGACAAGGACATTGCCGACAGCCCGATCGTCGCCCGCGACGGCCTCGTCGCCGCGCTGATGGGTATCACCTGGGACCTTGGCAGCGTGAAGGCCATCGAGACCCAGCGGGAAGACACCAAACGCTGGAGCTGGCGGGTGAATGCCGGCTATACAGTCGACGACACCTTCTCTCAGGTCCTGCTGGGCAATTTCAAACCCCACGACGACATCGACACCTACATGGTCGGCTTCACCCTGGGCCGCCTCATCAACGATGGTAAGCGGGGCGACGTCTGGGCCCGCTTCTCCGTCAATCGGCGCCTCGAGAACGACTTTCAGGACGACTTCAACGAGTACGTGGCCTACGTGCAGGCCATCGGCTCCGGCTACGCCCCCTGGACGAACCGGGAGCTGTTCCGCTTCGGCTTCGGCATCGGCATCTCCTACGCCGAGCACATCCCCGCCATCGAACAGTTCAAACAGGCCCGCCGCGACGAACAGACGAGCCACTGGTTGAACTATCTCGAGGCGATGGTGGACTTCCCCTTCCGGTCCATTTTCGGAGAGCGCGGCACGGAAGACTGCTACCTCGGTCTGACCCTCGTGCACCGCTCAGGCATCTTTGGCCGCTCCGACGTCTTCAACTCCACCCAGGGCGGCTCGGAGGTCCTGACCGGCCACGTGGAGTGCAAGTTCTGATGCGCAGCGCGTTCATCATCGCTCTCAGCGCCGCACTGCTGTTCGGCTGCGGCATGAAGCCCATCGATCGCGAGGAGCTCGCCGACGACAAGGTGGAGGGCGTGTTGAAGTCCCTTGCCGCCTTCCGCAAGGAAGAGAAGCTGACGCCGTTCTTCGAAGCGGCGGAAGTCGTTGCCGTGTACCCGATCAGCTTCCGTGGCGCCAACGGCGTCGGCCTGGCCTATGGCAGCGGCCTGGTCTTCGATCAGCAGGACCAGCCGATCGGTTACACGCGCATGTATCAGATCACCGCCGGGCCTCAGATCGGCGGCCAGCTCTACCGTCAGGTGCTGTTCTTCAAGACCCGCGAGGTTTACGAGCGGTTCAAGACGTCGCCTTTCGAGTTCGCCGGCCAGTTCAACGCCGCTGCCACCGTCATCGGCCTCCATTCGACGCCATCCTTCAGCGGCGACATTGCCCTCTTCACTCAGCTCCATGGCGGCATTCTCCTCGAGGCCTCTTTCTCGGGGCATCGCTACACCTTCGGCACCATCGAATAGACCGGCCTCGGAACGCACCCGGGAGCACGCCCGAGCGACGGCACGCTAGAATGGACCCGGTCTGGCGGGTCGGGGGACACTATGGAAGGGGGAAAACGGGCCGGAGAGCGATGGAGAGCGCAATGGAGAGAACGGCGCCGTACAGGCATCGCCCTGGCGCTCACTCTGCTCTGCTGCGCGCTCGCAATTCAGGGTAAAGCCCTCGGCGCGACCTCCACCACAGCAGTCGGGGAGACCTCCGCCATGCAGGCGTTGCTCGAAGAAATCCGTCGGGACACCGAAGACACCCGTCACTACACGGGACGCGACCGCCTGAGCGACGCGGTGCTCGACGCCATGGCACGCGTCGACCGGGAAAAGTTCGTCCCCCGCGGCTCCGAGCTCTATGCCTGGGAAAACCGGCCGCTGCCCATCGGCTATGGGCAGACGATTTCCCAGCCCTTCATCGTCGCCCTCATGACCGATCTCCTCGAGCTCGAGGCGGGCCAGAAGGTGCTGGAGATCGGTACCGGTTCTGCCTATCAGGCAGCGGTGCTGGCAGCTTTGGGGGCCGAGGTCTACACCATCGAGATCATCCCCCAGCTCGCTGACAGTGCTGCCGAGCGCCTGACGCGGCTTGGCTATGACAGCGTCACGGTGCGCGCGGGCGACGGCTGGCACGGCTGGCCGGAGGCGGCGCCCTTCGATCGGATCATCGTTACCGCCGTCGGCGAGGACATTCCCCCTGCCCTCCTCGCCCAGCTCGCGGATGACGGCCGCATGGTGTTGCCCCTCGGACCGCGACATGGCGGTCAGAATCTCACCGTGGTGGCGAAATCAGCCGACGGCGTCACGACGACGCAGGTGCTGCCGGTGCAGTTTGTGCCGTTGACCCGTGCTGATGAACACCGCCCTTGAGTAGCCGCGGCAGGCAGTCGGGACCAACCGCTCCGGAAGGTGCGGCAGCTTTGCGTCGCGAGCGTATGGATGCCTTCGGGGCCAGTCTGCTCATCGGCTTCAACGTGCTGCTGGGCCTCAATCAGGCGCTGGTCAAGGTCGTGAACGACGGTTTCGCCCCGGTCTTCCAGGCGGGACTGCGGTCGGCCTGCGCGTTTGTGCCGGTACTGCTCTATGCGCTCTGGGCCCGCAAACGCCTCTCTCTCAGCGACGGCACGCTGCTCCCTGGCCTCGCCAACGGCGTGCTTTTCTCCGGTGAGTTCTGCCTGCTGTTTCTGGCGCTGGACCTGACGAGCGTGTCCCGGGTGTCGCTGTTCTTCTACACCATGCCGCTCTGGGTTGCGGTCGGCGCCCACTTCCTGATCCCGGGCGAACGCCTGACCGGCACCAAGATTGCGGGCCTGAGCGTCGCTTTCGCGGGCATCGCCACGGCGCTGCTCGGCGGCTCCGAAGGTGGCAGCTGGCAGGGTGACGTCCTGGCGCTGGGTGGCGCGCTCTGCTGGGCCGGCATTGCTCTGCTCGCACGCACGACGAAGCTCGCAGAAACGAGCCCGGAGATGAATCTGCTCTATCAGCTGGCGGTGTCTGCGGTGCTCGTTGTGCCGCTCGCGCTGCTGCTCGGGGATACGATCCGTGAACCGACGGCGCTCACCTACGGCATCTTCGCCTTCCAGGTCATCGTGATCGTGGCCATCGGCTTCGTGGTCTGGTTCTGGATTCTTTCCGTCTATCCAGTGGCGAACATGGCCTCTTTCAGCCTGCTGACGCCCGTGTTCGGCATCTTCTTCGGCTGGCTGATCTTCGCAGATCAGCTGACCGGCAGTTTCCTGCTCGGCCTGCTGCTGGTCGGCGTCGGCCTGGTGCTCGTCAACCGGAACTGACCGGGCTCAGCCGGAGGCGGTCGCCTTGACGGCCGCCTCAGCCGGCACCGCGGTCGGCGCGCTGAGCACACCGGGCCGACGCAGTTCATGGGCCACGTTGAGTAACGCAGTCAGCAGCAGCACGGCACCCGCCTGATGGGCGGCTGCGAGGGGAATAGGCACCACCATGAGCAGGGTCGTGATGCCAAGACCGACCTGCAGCAGCACGGCGCCGAGCAGCAGATCCAGCCCGATGCGGAGCCCGTTATCCACGCTCCGCCGTCGGGCGAGCCACCAGAAAATGACCACGGCGGTGGCGACAGACATGGCGAGCCAGCGGTGGTTGAACTGCACCGCCGTGATGTTCTCGAAGGCATTCCGCCACAGCGGCTCCATGAGCAGCATCCCATCCGGCACCCACTGGCCGTTCATGAGTGGGAAGGTGTTATAGGTAAAACCCGCCTTCAGTCCGGCAACGAAACCGCCGGAGGCAACGGTGAGCAGCACGAAACCCGTGAGCACGAGCGCGCCGCTGCCCCAGGCGTTTCTGATCCGCACCTGATTACGGCCCCGAAGCAGGTCGAGGGCCAGCCAGAACATGTAGGCATAGATGATGATGGCCAGCAGCAGATGTGCCGTGAGTCGATACTGTGAGACGTTGGGATCGTCGACGAGACCGCTCTGTACCATGTACCAGCCCATGAGGCCCTGCGCCCCGCCGAGGCAGAACAGCAGCGTCAGCTTCGGCACCAGTGGCCGGTCCACCTGGCGCCGGATCAGGAAATAGAGCAGCGGCAGGCCAAAGAGCAGGCCAATGACCCGACCCAGCACCCGATGCAGGTACTCGAGCCAGAAGATGCCCTTGAAGCCCTCCAGGTCCATTCCAGCGTTTTTCAGTTTGTATTCCGGGTACTGGCGATACTGCTCGAAGCTTTCCTGCCACTCGGCTTCCGACAGCGGTGGCAGCGCGCCCATGATCGGTTCCCACTCGACCATGGAGAGCCCTGAGCCCGTCAGCCGGGTTACGCCGCCGAGGACCACCATGCAGAAGATGGTCGCGCAGCAGATCAGCAGCCAGACCGCGAGGGTCCGGTCGTGCTGGAAAGGACGATCGGGCAGAGGCACCTGAGCCAAGGAAATCAGCCTGCGTTCTTCAGAGCCGCGATTCGCTCTTCGAGCGGCGGGTGGGAAGAGAACATGGCGCGGAGTCCGGCCTTCGCACCGGTCGAAATCCCGAAAGCCACCAGCGAATCCGGCATGGTGCTGGGCACCTCCTGATAGCGCTTGAGACGCTCCAGCGCTGCAATCATCTTCTGTCGGCCCGCCAGTTCCGCACCGGCGTGATCGGCTCGGAACTCTCGCTGCCGGGAGAACCACATGACAATGGCGCTGGCGAGAATGCCGAGCACAATTTCTGCAGCAATGGTCGTTACCCAGTAACCGATGCCAAGCCCCTGCTCGTTCTTCAGCAGCACCCGATCGACGAAGAAGCCGATGATGCGGGCCAGGAACAGCACAAAGGTATTCACCACCCCCTGGATCAACGTCAGCGTGATCATGTCGCCATTGGCAACGTGGCCTATTTCATGACCGAGCACGGCTTCCACTTCGTCGCGGCTCATGTGCTCGAGGAGACCAACGCTTACGGCGACAAGGGCCTTATTCCGGGAGGCGCCGGTCGCGAAGGCGTTGGGTTCCGGTGAGGGGAAAATGGCCACTTCCGGCATCCCGATCCCCGCGGCTTCGGCCTGACGGGCAACGGTCTGCACAAGCCAGCGCTCGCCGTCGTTACGCGGCTGGTCGATGACCTGCGCCTTCGTCGACCATTTGGCAATCGCCTTAGACATCAGTAGAGAGATGAAAGAGCCGCCGAAGCCGAGCAGCGCACAGAACACGAGCAGCGCCTGCAGATTCAGATCGACGCCATTGTTGTAGAGGATGCTCTCGAAACCGAGCAGCCTGAAGGTCATGCTGGCGAGAACGATGACCGCGAGGTTGGTACCCAGAAACAGAAGTACTCTCTTCATGATTGTGCTGTCTAAACTTCCTGCGTTAAGGACTGATCAAAATTCAGGGCTTGTTTGAGCTGGAGCTCAGCT
This sequence comes from Pseudomonadales bacterium, assembly GCA_965230005.1. Taxonomy (GTDB): domain Bacteria; phylum Pseudomonadota; class Gammaproteobacteria; order Pseudomonadales; family Azotimanducaceae; genus SZUA-309. Next base: position 129,849 of record OZ245934.1, on the reverse strand, counting down.
CCGGAGGGGTCAGTGCCGCGCCGCCCTGACCGCAAACACGGGCATGTAGCAGTTATGGGGGCCATCGGCCGGATTCCAAGGCTCGGGAAGGCTCTGAGGCAGACCCGCAACCGTCGCCTACTGAGACCGATTATAGCGCCTCGAGTTCGCTTCAGGCGTGAAAACCGCGTCCAGCCTGTCTGGCCTACTCTCCGGGGGGCCCTGGCAGTATGCTTGCCTCTCACGCAGACGGGCAGCAGTGCATGAGCAACGAGGAAGGCGCCGGTTCCACCGGTGAACAGGCAATGGCGGGGAACGACAGCGAGGCTCTCGCCCCCAAGCGGAAAGCGCCGCTCTGGCAGCGCGCGCTACCCTGGCTGATCACCATCGTCTGCTTTGCCTATCTCTACAACCGGATCGCCAGCCAGACTCCGGAAGGCATGACGGTGATCGGCTACCTCGCCGACGTCTTCGCCTCCGTTAACTGGATTGCCTGGCTCGGCCTGATGATCCCCTACTCCTTTCTCTATCTGCTCATCGACACGGCCGTTCTCTGGCGGGTGATCCGCTGGTTCAACGCGGACGACATCGCGTACAAGGATCTGCTGCCCGTGCGGGCGAGCACCTACATCATCTCGATCCTCAACGAGCAGGTGGGTAAAGGTGCGATGGCGCTCTACCTGAATCGGCGCGAAGGCGTGCCGGGTTGGGAAGTGGCATCGAGCATGCTGTTCATCATGTTCTGCGAGTTCTTCTATCTCCTCAGCTGGGCCCTCATCGGTGTGACCGTCAGCTGGAACATCGTGCCGGAGATTTTCCACAACATTCCCTACATCGCCCTGGGTGCGGCCATTTTCCTGGCGGCCTTCATCTTTTTCTTCCGCAGCGATCGCTTCGACGGCATCGGCGTGCGCCAGAAGCCGCTGCTGAAATCCTTCCGCAATGCGAAGTGGCACTACTACCTGACCATCATGGTGCTCCGTTCGCCGGCCCTGGTCGGCGCCGTCTGGGTCTACTCCATGGCCGCCGGTCTCTTCGGGGTCGAGATCCCCTTCATACAGATGATCGGCGTGCTCCCGCTCATCTTTTTCGGCACGCTGATTCCAGGTCCGTTCCGGGCCTTCGCCGTGGCCCTGTGGCCGACGCTGTTCCCCGACAACGTGGCGGAGATGGCCATCTTTGGCTTCGTCCAGCACAACTTCTTTCTGCTGTTCAACGCCGGGATCGGTCTCTTATTCCTGCGTCGAGCGAATCGGGAGCTGTTCACCGGAGAAGCCGCAGTCTCGAAGACCTGATCCCCGCTGTGACGCAGATCACAAAACGCTAACAATCCCCCGGACGATTGACCAGTTAACTTGACTTATATTCAATCAGTTGGGAGTCGGGGGCCGAAAGGACTGCACACGCCCTGATTCCGCAAGGGACCCGCGGACAGACCTCACCAAACAAACAGTTAAACGAGCGTGGCTCAGAGATCCTTACCGGTCTCACCGCGTGGGGGACAGAAGATGAGATCTAAGTTCGGGTTCCGAAACCGTCGGCGGCTGAGCGCCGCGCTCTGGTTGTCACTTCTCTGGGCAGGAACGGCCACCGCGGAAAGTCTGCCGGTCGGTACCATCGAGGCCGACGTCAGCCTCGGCACCATCGTCTTCGGTGAGCTGGTTGAACCGCTGGAACCCCTGGGCAACAACTCCAACCGGTGCAGGATCGATCAGGACACCGGCGCGCCCGATCTGCTCCAGTTCAGCGCTTCGCCATCCGGCGACCCGTCCATCTCGCTGCAGCGCCTTTCGATCGGCATCGATTCGACCAACGGACAAGGCTGCGGCTTCGCCGTTGATGGCGAAACGCTGGGTATGAGCCTCGGTGACGATGTGCCATCCGGCCAGGTGAGCAACTTCAGTTTCGACATCATCGTCACCGACGACGCCGTATTCGAACTGCTGGCCTACGACGCGGAGGGCAACTTCCTCCCGGCAGCACCGGGGCTCACGTACTCCTACAAGGTGTTCACTGGCAAATCGGCCTGTGACCCCTTCGGCACCAGCGGAGACCCCCTCGATCCCGGCTTCAACGGAATCGTACAGTTCGCCTGCTCCGCGCAGTCGAACCCCAACTCGGATTTCCAGTTCTCGCTGGCCGAAAGCGACTTCGACAGCGACGTCGGGGATTGGGAGCGCATCGAATTCAAGGTCACCGCCGGCGACGTCGGTATACGCAGCGCCACGCTCGAGCTGGGCCTCGTTGCAACGGGAACGTTGACCTGCGAGGAAGACTCCATGTCCATTGGAGCGGTAACGATTACCGATCCGCTGGATGGCATTTTCGATGCCGGGGGCGGTGTCCAATGTCGCCGGCTGCCGAACCGCGACGGGTCCCAGTGTCTGGCTGTGCCCTACATCATCGAGACCGACTGTCTCGATGGCGGCACCTGCTCCGTGGACTTCATCCATGGCGATCAACCCGGCGTGGCTCGCGAGGACTTTGCCTTCCTGTGCGAGGTCTGGTGGCCGGAAGAACCCGGCGACTTCACCGCTGGGAAACCGCTGCTGCAGGAGACGGAGATTTCCTGGGGTGGATTGACCACGCCGCTGACTCAGGGCGACGTGCCCGTGAGCTACTGCGCGGGTATCACGCCGATCCTCGATGCGCTGGTTGAGCCGAATCCCAGCACCGACTGCGGTACGGGTCTGCTCTACCAGCTGTCCGTACCGACCAACGGCATCGATCCGATCATCGACGGCGGCACGGTCACGACGAACGTGAGTCCGGCTGAGTGCAGCCTCCTCGAGACCTACGATGACGTTCTGGTACCAGCAACCTTTCCGGACCAATGCACGTCTGCAGACTGTCCGATCGGCAGGCAGATCGCCTGCCTCATCGACAGCCGCACCTCACAGGTTCAGGATCCGGACGCGATCTGCGATGGCGGACCCTGCCCGGGATTGTCCCCGGGAGACGTCGACTCAGCCACGTCGCTGTTCCGCGATTACGAGCTGATCTTTATCCAGGGCGACCTGAGGATGGCTCGCTTCTAGGCTGCCATCAGGTTGGTTCCCAGATGTAAGACCTCGGTGGTTGCACGACACCGAGGTCTTCCAGAAGCGCCACCTCCGCGGCGAGCGAAGCCTGTTCGGCCGCGGTAAGCACCTCACCCCGGCGACCTGCTTCGAGGAGAAAGCGGCTGAGCAGGCCCGTTTCGTACCGAAGTTCGTAGCGCCGCGCCAGCTCCAGGCCTCGCTCACCGGTAAGGATCGCCTCGGCCAGTTCGCCGCGCATGGCTTGAGCGATGCCTCGCAGCAGCAACTCCCGGGGCGCCAGCATGCCAAGGTCAACACCACCCTGCTCGAGGGCCGCGTCGAGGAACTCGAGCGCCGCCACCGGTTCATCGGCAAGCAGACGGCCGGACGCACGAAGCAATGATGCCTCCGCCTCTCCGTCAGGTTGCCCGATGTCGCGGAAAGCGTCTCCGGCCTGGGTGAGCATCTGCTCGCCTTCCGCAAGTCGACCCTGCTCAATGAGCACATGACCGAGCTGCAACTGGATGCTGCACAGACCTTCCGCCCAGCGGGCCGCGCGCACAACCGGCAGAGATTCCTCGAGCAGGCGCCCTGCTTCGTCGATGTGCCCCTGACAGAGCAGCAGATCTGCCACGTTTGCCGCTGCGAGAGCCGCTTCCCAGGTGTTGCCCCCACGGCTGTAGCGGTCCCGGGCCTCCTGCAGATAACCCATGGCTTCGTCCCAGCGTCCATCGAAAGCGACCGAGACACCGAGGTTCGTAAGCACCGTGCCCTGACGCACCAGTTCACCGAGCGACTCATACAGTACCAGGGCCCTTCGGAGATCCGCTCCATCGCCGGGACCCTGCAGCATCGTCCGCGCCGATTCACGAATCGCCAGCGACTCCGCGAGCGTTGCCTGCGCCTCAGCGGCTTCCGCCAGACCTACAGCCTGGTCCGCTACTGAAATGGCCCGATCGAGCTTGTCCTGACCAAAAAGCACGTTGGCACGGAAGGAGACCAACTCGGCGCGCAGCGCCGCGGCGGCCGGTTCACGACTGTCCGCGATGAGTTTCTCAGCAGCGGTCAGATCCCGCAGAGCAGAAGATGGTTTACCGGAACGATCGCGCAGCTTCGCGAAACCAAACAGCACCCGCGCGCGGACCAGCGGGTCAGCAGCCGCCTTCAGGGCTTCCCGGTACGCGCCGGCCGCCTCGTCGAACATGCCAGCCGCTTTTCGCGCCTCCCCAAGATCCACCCAGACTGGCCCGCAGCGCTCTATACTGACGGCTTCCGTTCGTCTTGCAGCGTCCAGCGCAAGCTCATAGAAGCTGGCCGCATCACCGTTCGCGTGGCGAGCCACTGCCCGATCCCCTGCAAGACGCCCGTAACGCCAGGAACGTTCGGCGTCACCTGCGCGGGAGAAATGAATCACCAGCGCATCCGCAACGGACTCCGCATCGTCCGTGCGCGCCTCGAGCTCCTCGCCTGCAGCCTGGTGCAGGCGTCGCCGAAGTCGATAGGCAACACCCTCATAGACCGTGTCTCGGAGCATGCTGCTGCGGAAGTGAAAACGTTCCCCGGGCTCCGGGACGATAAATTCCTCAAGGCGTTCGAGGTGCGAGGCCTCCAACGTGCGTTCTTCACTGCCGAGAAGACCGGCGAGCGCAACCTTCGAGAAGCTCCGACCCAGTACGGAGGCAAACTGGAGCGTACGCCGGGCGGCTCGATCCAGCGCATCCACCTGTATCGCCATCGCAGCTTCGAGAGATTCCGGCACAGCATCCAGAGAACCCGCTTCCCGGGAAGCGCGAATGATTTCTTCCGCAAACAGCGGGTAGCCACCGGCCCGAGCGACGACCGCATGGATTTCATGATCCCGCAGTGGCGCGGCATCAGTGGCGACCCGGACAAGCGTGCGGATCTCCTCTTCGGACATCGGTGCCAGCACAATCTGTGCAGCCGCTTCGGGTACAAAACCCTGATCGACGTCACGACGCGCACTCAGCAACAACCACGGTCTCTCGGCACACGCGGCCTCGATCCGCCCAAACAAGTGTGCCGACGCCTCATCACACCAGTGAGCTTCGTCGACGAGAAAGGTCAGGGGTCCGGTCACCGTCGCGGTAAGGAGCTCAATGAGCACGTCTGCCCGCCGATCCGGACGGAAACGCAGATCGATGGCTTCCACCTGCTCGGTCGGCGGAATGGACAGGCTGAGCACATCGCCGAGGAGAGAAAGAAAAGGCAGCAACTCCGGGCAATGCTTCCGCACGGAGGCTTCGAGCTGTGCTTCGAGGGACCCCTCCCGAGCCGGATCAAGACCGAGGAGGCGTCGCAGTGGATCGCGAAGCATTCGATAAGGGCTGTTTGCACCGTACGGTTCGCCCCGGGTCCGCAGAATCGGCTCGACCAGCGACGTGGCTTCGCGGAGCAGTCGGGTCTTACCCAGACCCGTGTCGCCAACCAGAGACAGGGAACCACCACCCTGGCCACCGGTTACCTTCGCGATCGCCTGTCGAAGCTGGCTCAGCTCACTCTGACGCCCGATCAGCGTATCGACTCCGAGGCCTTCGCGTTCGCGCAAACCGATTTCTGCACCCACTTCGTAGGCAACGATCGGCGCGGCCTTCCCCTTGAAGCTCAGCGGCTCGGTGGGTGTTGCCTCATACAGCGTCTGACACTCGTCCAGCGTTACCGGATGGGCATAGATGCTGCCCATAGGAGCCCGCGCCATGAGTCGAGCAGCCGTGTTGGTGGTATCACCCATGGCCGAATAGGCCGCTCTGCTGCCGTCGCCGATCTCTGCTGCAAACACATGCCCACGGTTCACTCCAGCCTGGAGCGGCAGAGGCAGCTCCTGATCCAGGATGCGGCGAAGCGCGCGCAGCATGACCCCTTCGTCGTCCTCATGGGCCTGAGGAATACCGGCGGCAAGAAAGAGCTTGCCACCATCGCGATCGACATCCAGCGCCAGGAGCGTGACCCCTTCAGCATCCAGAATGGATTGGATCTGACCAAGCGTGTTGTCGAGGGCCGCCGCCACGACCTCCGGTCCGCGCTGTTCAAGCAGCACGTCAGTCCCCGAGAAACGCAGAAACGCAATGCAGGCCACTCGGTGCTCAGGGTCCGGGGCACCATCAGCGAGGTGCCGCCCGAGTAGCGCTGGAAAAAGTGCTCTCGCGGCAGCCTCCGCTTCATCATCGTAGCGAGCGCCGGAGGTCGGTTCCCTGACAGCACGACGCCAACGCAGCAGACGCTCTCCGTCTTCACGGTACCGCGTGGCCCCCGCGGGCAGCAGCGCCTCGGTCTCCGGTGATAACACGATCTCACCCGCTTCCGCAGCACTTTCCATGGCGATGACCGAGTTGGCCGCCGGCCCGAGGATCACGAGCTCACGATGGCCCGTTCCGACCAGAAAGAAGTGTGATGCCGCCGAATGCAGCCCAACGGACATGGACAACTTCAAGGGACCGACGGACGTCGGCAACTTCGACACCTCCCGTAGCGCAGTTCGCATCTCAACGGCAGCACACGCCGCCTGAACCGCATGGTCGGGCCCCTGGAAGAACAGCAGCAACGCATCACCACCGAACTTCAACAACCCGCCGCCGCGGCTCCGGGCAATCCCGATCATGGAAGCAAACACGCCCCCGAGCGTTTCTACGAGTTCCTCACCACCCATGCGACCGTGCTGGGCCAGTCTTTCCGCCAGTGCTGTGAAGCCGGAGATGTCAGCGAAGCAGAGTGTACCCTCGAGGACTCGCCACCGTGCATCGGGCTGTTCCGCAGCCCACTCGAGGGCAAGCTCCGGTACATGCCGGCGCAGATTGGTCACGGTCGCAGGAGCCTTTGAGGTCTATACAGCTGAAGAGTCTAACGGATGCAACAACGCGGCACACCGGTGCCCCAGGGGCCGGACAGCAAACAATCTACCGCCCACCCCCGGAAAGCGAGTTCAGAAAGCCAGATCAAAGCGCGCAAAGAAGTTCCGGCCGAATCCCGGCAGCCGATCGCCCAGGGCGATGGCTTCGTTCCCACGCACCCGGTTGATGCCGCCGAGATGATCTGAATAGACCTCGTCGGCCAGATTCTCGACGCCGGCGGAGAGCCGAACACTATCGTTCACGCGCCAGTGGCCGCTGAAATTCCAGATTGCATAGCCGTCTGTCTCCGGCTCACCGTTGAAATCGGACACGCGGGTCTGTTCGGCGGCAAAGAGCGTTTCGAGACTCAAGCCCCAGCGGTTCGCGGCGTAGTTCAGCGCAACGAAGCCGTTCAGGGGGGCGACCCGATAGAGGTTGTCGTCTTCCGTGGTGCCACGCACGTAGTTCAGGATGCCATCCAGGGACCACCGCTCCGCCAGCCGCCAGCGCCAGTCGAGGTCGATGCCGTAGATCTCCGCATCCACGTTCTGAAACTCGAGGGGATCCGGATTACTGGTGCCGTTCATCATGTTCATCATCCGGACGAACTGAACGGCCGCCGCGTTCGAAGACGGCGCGCCCTGGATATAGTCCTTCACGTCCCGATAAAACACTCTGGGCGCGATCTGAAAGGTGCCGTTGTCGAAGTCGACTCCAAGCTCGACTTCCCGGGCGACCTCGGACTCGAGATCCAGGTTCCCCGTGTAGGTCCGCCCATCTGCCAGGCCTGCCGTTGCCATGAGCGGCAGCCACAGGTACCGCTCCTGGTAACTCGGCGCCCGGGTTTTCTGCGCAACGCCGGCGTACCAGCTGAGCGCCGGACTCGAGCGGTAGCGGGCCTTGGCCACGAGATCGACGTTGTTGTCGGTGATGCTGCGTTCGGCTGCATTGAAGGCATCCCGCAGTGCGACCGCCGGCGGCATGCCCATGACGGCCGGGGTGGCATCCACTTCACCGGCATCGGATTCGACCCGGTTGTAGCGAGCGCCGAGCTCGACGGTCCAGGCGTCGCCCACCTCGAACTCGCGTTCCGCGAACACCCCGAGCAGCCGGCGCTCGGCGTCGTTGAAGTTGGTGACGAAGAACATCGGATTGTTGGGGTTGTCGATGTCCGACTGGTGAACTTCGTCCAGACCGTCGACGCCGAAGCGCCAGCCGTCCACTTCGAGACTCAGAGAAAAACCGACGTTGTCCGCCGAGGTAACATTGCGGCGGTACATGCCTTCCGACGGCGGCGGCGGGCGAAGGTGGAAGTTGCTCATACCATGGTCGATGGAAGAGCCGAACAGCCGCCCTGTGAGCGCCGTCCGCTCGCCGGCAAAACGATAGGTGATGCCGCCGAGATCGGATTCGATGTACTCGATGTCCATGGGCAGGGCTGGCGTGCCGGCATCACCGGTTTCATTGCGGCCGTAGTCGAGCTGCAGGCTGTGGGCGCCCGTGCGGAAGCCGTAGCCGATATCAAAGCGATCGCGGCGGTATTCCGTTGGCACGATGAAGCCATCGGCAAACTCCGCATCATCCGCCTGCTCCGTGAGCCCGGAAAGCTTGAGGCGATGATTTTCGTTCGCCACAACGAGGGCGCCGGAGAGGAGACTCGCCTCGTTGACGGAATGGGCGCCGGCGCGAAGCCGTCCCTGCACATCGGGCCCGTCGTCGCTGAAGTCTCCCTGCCAGGTATTGGCATCAACAACACCGCCGATGGTTTCCATGCCTGCACCCACCGAGGCGATGCCCCGATGCACTTCCAGCGACTCGAGATGCGCGGCCGGCGCGTAGGACAGCGGCGGATCCATCCAGTTCGGCCCACCGGGGCTGATGACCTGACCGTTGATGCGTGAGCTCACCCGCATGCGCGACATCCCCCGATACTGCGCCATGCCGCTCAAGGGGCCATTACTGACCACGTTGGCCCCCACGGCCCGCTTCAGGAGCTGTGCCGAGTCGGGGGTGATGTCCAGCGTTTCCGCCAGGTCGTAGATGCGGCGGTCTGCCTCGCCGATCACCACCATCTCTTCGATGTAAACCGCGTCTTCGCGGGCGCCCGCGGTGTCGGATGCCTGCTCCGCGACCTCAGCGTTGGCCGGACTGCTCGCAAGGGCAAGCGCAGGTGCGATCAGCAGCGGTCGGCTGATCGCGGGCATGAATTTCGTTTTCATGTTTGATCCCGTTGTGCCGGACGCGCCGGGCGCGACCGGAGTTACTGACAGTAAACGTGTGTTGCTGGTGTCAGGCCGGGAAAGGGGGGGCGCGAGGATTCCGCGGTGTCGTGCGTCGCTGCAGCAGCGGCGGCCCATAGTCCTGAACGCCGCCAATCGACGTGCTGTTGCTGGCCGCTTGCAGGGCCTGAGCGTCGAGCTCGGCAGTGGCATCGAGCATGCCGCCGAGCGGGCAATGTCCATCGAGGCTCATGTCCGGGCGGACATCGGCCTTCTTATGTTCGTGATGATGGTGCGCGTGGCCGAGGAAAGCCGATGGCAGCCCTTCCGGGCAGAGTACGACGGGCCAGCCATCCTCGATGCTGCCCGCCATATAGCCTGGCGGAGCAAGACTCTGCAGTACGAGGGCAAAGGCAAAGGCCGCGACGGCGGCGCGGCCCTGGCTGCTCATGGCGGCTTTGCTGCCTCTCATGGCGTCTGGCTCAGGTGTTCCTCGATCGTTCGTTCCACGGTCCCATCGGCCTTCCGCAACGCCAGCCAGGTGTTGACGAAGGTCGAGAGCGCCGAGTCCGCCGGCATCAGAAAACCTTTCTCCTGATAGGTCAGCGGTTTCTCTATTGTGCCGCATAGCCCCGGCTTCTTGCGAGCCTGCAACCGGACCTCGATCTGGTCGGTAATCATGACGTCGCCAGCCCCGGCCAGGATGGCGTCGAAGATGGTCCGGTTGTCCTCGTGCAGCACTTTCTGCGCCTGTTTGATGTGGGTGTCCACGAAGGCTTCGTTGGTACCGCCGGGATTGACGATGATGCGCACGTCGGGATGATCAATGGCCGCCAGACTCTGGAACCGGACCCGGTCTTCGCAGCGCGCGATCGCCGCTTTGCCGCCCACATAGTAAGGTGAAGAGAGATGCCCCACCCTCGCCCGCGCCAGCGTTCGTGACACCCCACTCATCGCCACATCGTAGCGCCCGCCCAGGAGATCTTCCGTGAGCGTTGGCCAGCTCGTCTGCACGAGTTTCAGCGCAACACCGAGCGCCTCTGCCAGATTCTCCGCCAGATCGATGTCGATACCCCGGAACTGCTGCCCGTCGGCTGTCAGCGAAAAAGGCGCATAGTCGCCGGTAGTCCCCACTCGCAATACACCGGTGCTCTGTATCTGGGTGAGGCGATCCGGAAAGGGTTCCAGGGCCAGCAGCGCTTCAAAGAGCTCCCGTTTGCGGGCGTCGTTCAGCGGCAAAGGCGCCAGCCCTGCCTCAAAGCGGGACCATTCGTGGACCAGCCGCTCCGCCCCGGCGAGGACGAGGATCCGGTCACCGAGCGCTGTCAGCCTGGCTCGTGTGTCTTTGAGCGACACGGTCTCTGCGGGAAGGCCCTCCCCCTGCTGCCAGCGGTCCATCCAGCGGCGCTGAACGTCTTTCGCGGCTTCGATCTGCACTTCGAAGAAACGGCGGGCACCCTCCGGCTCGAGGCCAGCCGCCAGGGCGGCAGCAACCGCATCGGCAATGACGACTGCTTCCCGATCTAGGTCCTCTACAGGCAGCTGTTGCCGCCACTTATAGGCTGCGACGGCCTGCATATGACCAAGCCGCTCGGCAACGCCCGCATAGAGACGGCCCGCGGCGTCACGGGGCTGGGAGTCGCCGCTGACCGCCGGCGGAGCGACACCACTGAAAAGGGCCGTCAGGAGTGCAGTACACACCCCACGACCAAGCCGGCGAAGAGGGGACCTGCCGGCGGCGGCCGCTTGACGGGTAGCGCGGTTACTCGACGATCGCTTGATAGGTGAGCACCTTGAACTGATCGGCGAGCCGCGTGCGGTGTGGAATGCTCTGCACCATGAACACGCCGATGAGCTCTTCCTCCGGGTCGATCCAGAAGCGCGTTCCCGCAGCCCCGCCCCAGTTGTACTCGCCCGGCGAGCCGATCTCGCCGATGTCGCCCTGATCGAGGGCGACGGCAAATCCGAGCCCGAAACCAACGCCCGTGCGGCCGAAGCCCATCTGCAGCTCGCCCAGATGGTTCGTGGTCATGAGCTCTACGGTCTTCGGCGACAGAATGCGCACGCCGTCGAGCTCGCCGCCGTTCAGCATCATCTGAGAAAAGCGCAGATAGTCGGCCGCCGTGGAGACGAGCCCACCACCGCCGCTTTCGAAGGTGGCGCCTTCCATATAGCCGGCGCTGACCTCCGGGGCTGCCACCACGAGCTTCGTCGACGCGGACCGCGTCAGAAACGCGCTGGCCCCTTCTCCCGTCCCTTCGGGACTGTAGAGCTGCGCCAGCCGCGGCATTTTTTCTGCGGGCACCACAAAGCTCGTATCAACCATGCCGAGGGGCTCGAAGAGCCGCGTTTCCAGGAATTCGCCGAAGCGCATGCCGGAGAGCACTTCGACGAGGCGTCCCTGTACGTCCACGGACACGCTGTAGTGCCAGCGTGTTCCCGGTTCGTACTGGAGCGGCACCTGACCGAGCTTGGCGACGAAATCCTGGAGATCCGGGTGCCCGAACAGGATGCCCGCCTCGCGATAGGCCTGATCGACCTCCGTGTTGCCGAAGACGCCGTAGGTGAACCCTGCCGTGTGCTTGAGGAGATCGCGTACCGTCGGCTGCCGGCCCGGAGCCCGGGTCTGGCCGGCGAGGTTTTCGTCCCCGTCACCAATGGTACGGCTCTGGGTACCGTCGGAGACGATGCGCGTGTTGCGGCCGTCGGCCGTCGAGAGCGCGACTTGAAGGTCCGCCAGCTCCGGGATGTACTTCGCCACAGGATCGTTCAGGAAGAACTTGCCCTCTTCGTAGAGCATCATCAGCGCGACCCCGGTAATGGGCTTGCTCATGGAGTAGATGCGGAAAATCGTGTCTTCCGTCATGGCGCGACCGGCTTCCCGATCTTTCTCCCCCCAGGTCTGGCTGTAAGCGACGCGGCCGTTCCGCGCGATCATCGCCAGACCGCCGACCATCACACCATCGTCGACGGCCTGCAGCATGTGCTCGTCGATCCGTTCGAGACGCTCGGGATCGAGGCCCACCCGATCCGGGCGGGTTTCCGGCAGCGCCCGGGCCAGGGCATCTGTGAAAGGAACAAGCAGCAGCGCTGCCAGCAGCAGTCGGGTGATCGTTGGCATGGGTGGATCGGTCTCGGCTGAAAACAGGAAGTGCGGAAGGCTAGCCGATCCCTGCGCTGAGCGCGAGATCCAGGACGTGCTGCGGCGGCGCGCGCCGCGGGTACTCAGTGGGCGTTCAGCAGCTTTCCGGCAAGGCTCGCGCCCATGATGGGTTCCGGCAGCTCGACGATGGGCGCGCCGCTCAGACTCTGCGCCGCCGCGCGCATCACCGGCTGCGCCGGCAGGCACCGGCCACCGTTCGTTTCGATGTCGTCCAGAGCGGCCGCAAGACGCCCTTCGGCGGGGTCACCGAGGAGATTGTCCCAGTCGTCGGCAACCACACAGTTCACGGGAATGCCGGAATAGTAGTCGCCCTCACCCAGGCTGTTGACGGTACGGAAGGTCACGACGAAGAGCACCATGGAGTCATTGCAATACTCGATGCCCCACTGACCGACGGGTTTACCGAAGGTGCGGGCCCCGAGCGTCACGGATCGCGTCATGTAGGGTTCAAGGCCGCTGATCAGGAGTTCGCTTGCTGAGGCGCTGGCCTGATCGGTGATGTAGTAAACGCTCTCGAGCCCCTCGAGGGCCTCGGTCTCGACGCTGAAGCGGCGCACGTCGTTGTTCGGGTCGCCGAACTGGGTGGTGACGAGATCGTTGTATTCATAGGAGAAGAACACCTGACCGGCGCGCGCATTACCCGCCATGAGCGACCCCATGACTTCCGCGGTGCCGACGAGCCCTCCGCCGTTGTAGCGGAGATCGACGACCAGGTCGTCGATACCAATGCCACCGAGGGCCACTGCCTGGGCCTGCAGTTCCGCCATGGCCGAACGCAGCAGCGCGTCGGCGTCAGAGATGAAGGTGCGGAAGAACAGGTAACCGACGTAGCGGCCACCGACTTCGAATACGCGGACCCGACTCGGCGGCACTGGATCGATACCCACGGTGGTTTTCGTGAGCGTCACCTCCGCTTCCGTGCCGTCCGGTTTTCGGAAGCGGATCGTGCGTTGCACACCCGAATCCGGCGGGCCGAAAGTGTCGGGATTGTTCAGTTCCAGACCGCTCGTCGCCACGCCGTTCACTGTCAGCAGCGTATCCCCCCGGCTCATGCCGGCGCGGTCAGCGGGTGAGTCTCCGAAAACGTCAATCAGCCGCCAGGCGCTCGTGGGATCGATACCCACACTGAACCCGAAGCCGAAGAACTCCCCCGCCGTGAAGAACTGCTCCACCTCTTCGACAGTCGAGAAGTAGGTGAAGCCACGGCTGCTGTCCGGGCCGAAACGCAGATCGTCGAGCAGCGCGTCGACGGACCCATAGGCGGACAGATTCGCCCGGATATCCGCGTATTTGGCAACCTGGGCCGCTTCCGTGTTGAAGAAATACAGATCCTCGAAGATCGCCAGGACGTCTTCCCTGGCCTCACTGAGGGAGCACTGCGAATGCGGAGCGGGAAACGCCTGGCTGCTGACAGTCCCACCGGGACCGCTGCCAGCGCCGGAGCCGCCGCCCCCGCCACAGGCCCCGAGGCAGAACAGCAAGCCCAGCACGACCACGCTTCGCCAGCGCAAGTGCCAGCCGGCGTTCTCTTCGGAAAGGTAGATGGAGCGGGATGACCGGTTACTGCGTTGCATCACCTGCATATGGTAGCACCTGCCTCCCCAGCAGCCGGTCCGACAGACAGCCAGATCCCATGCTGAACGCGCCAGAAGTGACGGCAATCACGAAAGCAGGCCGGATCCTTCCCGCGGGGCCAGGTTATCGTAGACAGGCTCCTTGCCCTCGGCCCGGGCTTTGAAGTAAGTGGCCATTTCGCCCCCCTGCGGCACGGCACCCATCCAGAGCTGTTGATAGTCGAGGGTCTCCTGAATGCTGTGGTCCCGACCATAGTTGAGCAGGTGTTTCGTGCTGCTGATGGCGAGCGGCGACTTTGTGGCGATCTCCCGGGCGAGTTCCGATACCGCTTCGAGCATGGTCTCCTGGGTCTCGAAGGTCGCGTTTACGAGACCCGCGCTGAGCGCCTCCGGTGCCGTGAGGCGGCGACCCGTATAGGCGAGCTCACGCATGAGGCCTTCGGGGATGAGCCGAGGGAGCCGCTGCAGCGTTCCGACATCGGCGGCCAGACCAATGTTGATCTCCTGCACGCAGAAAAAGGCGTCATCGGTGCAGTAGCGCATGTCGCAGGCCGCAACCAGATCCACCCCGCCCCCAACGCAGCCGCCCTGCACGGCGGCGAGGACCGGCATACGAACGGACTCCAGGGCACTGAACACCCCCTGGAGGCCGGCCAGGCGCCGGCGGGCCGCCTCGCCGGCCCGGCCACGCTCGAGCTCCGGGCCCCTTGCATCCGTAAAGACGGAGAGGTCCATGCCCGCAGAAAAGTGTTTGCCTGTGGACGCAATGACGAGGGCGCGCACGTCGCCGGTTGCATCGAGCGCCGTCAGCGCCGCCGGGAACTCGTCCCAGAACGCGGCCGGCATGCGATTGTATTCGTCGGGCTGATTGAGCGTGAGCGTGGCGACGCCCGCCTCCACGGTGAGCGCCAGGCGCGTGTAGTCGTGATTCATAAAACCCCCTTTTCTCTCAGTTCTGCAATGTCCGCCTCGCCGTAGCCCAGCTCCGCGAGGATTTCTGTCGTGTGCTCGCCGAGCTCCGGCGCCCGCTTCGGCCCGACCTGCGCCACGGAATCGACTTTCACCGGATGGTTGATCACGTAGGGCATGTTGACGTCACCGTCCCGGGGCGGCACCACCATGTCGTTCACGAGCACCTGCTCGTCAGTGACCAGTTCTTCGATCACCCCCATGCGGCTTGCGTTGATCCCCTCCGCATCGAAGATACGGGTCCATTCATCGGAATCCCGTTCACCGATCAGGTCCTTGAGCAGCTGCACGAGCAGCTCACCATGGGCTGCGCGCCCTTCCGCGGTGGCAAAGCGCTCGTCGTCGAGGAGGCCGCCGAGACCCACCACCGTGAGGAGCTGTGCCACCTCTTCCGGGGTGCGGATCATGTTGAACTGCAGCCAGCGCTTGTCCCGCGTCTCGTAGAGGTTCCGGGCGAAGGCGGGCGCCTGCCGGGCCGCGCGGAAGCCGTCGAAGGTGCCGCCGGCAAAGCCGCCCTGGGCAATGCAGGAGGCAGACCAGAGGCCGTTGGCCAGCAGCGATGTGTGCACCCGGCCGCCCTGCCCCGTGCGCTCGCGCTTGAGGAGTGCCGTCACGATGGCCGCATAGAGGGCCACCGCCGACGGATGATCCCCCATGCCGGGGAGTGATTGTGCGGGTTCCGCATCACCCGTGCGGACCAGATCCATGAGGCCCGTGCGGGCCCAGTAAGCCACCAGATCGAAGCCTTCCCGGTCCCGGTCCGGCCCCTCTTCGCCGTAGGCGGTGAGCGAGGCGTAGATCATCCGTTCATTGAGCGGTTTCAGATCCTCATAGTTGAGCTTCAGCGCCCGGCGCATCGGCAGCGGATGGTTGGTGATGTAGACATCGCAGCCCCGGATGAGCTCATGGAGAATTTTCAAACCTTCCGGGCGCTTCAGATTCAGCGACAGACTGCGTTTGTTGCGCGCATCCATGTGCCACATGTAGTTCTCATCCGCATCGGGAAACATCGGCAGCGCCGAGAGCATCCGGTAGGCATCACCCACGCCAGGCATCTCGACTTTGATCACCTCCGCACCGAAGTCGGCGAGCATGGTGCCGGCCACGGGTCCCGCGATCCAGGTACCGACGTCGAGCACCTTCAACCCCGCGAACAGATAGTCGTCCTCTTCGCTCATTCCCCTGGTCTCCCCCTGTCCAAGTCCTAACGCGATCTGAGTCCGGGTCCCGACGCGCCACGGCGCGAGGCCACGCCCAGCCGGTCTGGCAGTGTATCCTATCGGCTGATCAGACCGACGGGGGACTCACCATGGGCAAGCCGAGCTACGTACCGCTTCTGAACACCATCGCCGTCAACGAGAAGAAGGGCGAACAATTCCTTTCCGCCTGGGCAGATGCAACGCCGGACGACGACCTCGCCGACGTGCTGCGTTTCGTTTCGATTCGCGAAGGCGAGCACGCCTGGGCGTTCACGAAACGCCTCTGCGAACTCGGCTACCCGGTCTCTGAAGCCGACGCCTATGACGTGTTCGGCAACTTCGAAGAACTCCTCGCCTGCGTGAGCTCCGATGCGAGCGACCTGGAGAAGATCGAACGCGTCACCGGCGGTAACGGCGGCGGCCGCGATCCCTTCGGCAGACTCTTCGAGGATGTGAACATCGATCCGGCAACCGGTGCCCTGCTCGGCCGCTACATCGCCGAAGAACGGGACAGCGGCCGGCGCCTGGATGCAGCCTACGCCGCGGCGCGGGAGCGTGCCGGTAACGGCGGCCGCTCGGCCGCCGAGCTGGCCGAGTTGAAGGCCACCATCAAGGCCCTGAAGAAAGAAGTGAAGGCTCTGAAACGCCTTCAATGACGAGCTGCCGCGGCGTAACCAATCGCCGCGGCGCAATCAGCTGCCGCGGAAGGTGGGCGTGCGCTTCTCGAGAAAGGCCTGCACGCTCTCCTTCGAGTCGTCGGTTTGACGGAGTGCCTGAATCTGCTCGATGGCCCAGGCGCCCACATCCCGCCAGTCTGGATCCAGCGTCCGCCGGAGCCCGGCCTTCAGGGCGCGGACGGCCAGCGGCGGATTCGCCGCAATCTGACCCGCCTTCGCAAGGGCCCGCTCCATGAGCTGATCCGGTTCGACGACTTCGGAGACCAGCCCCAGGGCCTGAGCGCGTGCGGCATCGATCACTTCACCCGTGAAGAGCAGTTCGGCGGCGTTGGCCCGGCCGACGATCTGCGCCAGCCGTCCGAGACCCGGCGCATCGCAGCAGAGGCCGCGAACCACAAACAGCTCGCCGAATTTCGCCGCGCTGCTCGCAATGCGGATGTCCGCCATGGTCGCGAGCTCCATACCCCAGCCCACGGCCGGGCCGTTTACCGCCGCGATGACGGGGATGTCCGTGTAGAGCAGCGCATCCGCCGCAGGGGTCAGCCCTCCCGTTTTCCGGCCCCGATCGATGGACGCCTGGGGTGGCTTTCCCCCACCGCCCAGAATCTGCTTGACGTCGTCGCCGGCACAGAAGGCCCGCCCTTCACCGGTGATGACCAGGGCCCGGGCCTTGGATTCCCGCACCGCGTCTTCCAGCTCCATGTAGAGCTGATAGGTGAGCGAGTTCATGGCTTCGGGTCGACGCAGGGTAATGACCCCAACGTGGTCCTGTTCGTCGTAGCTGAGCTCTGTAAAGGCCACGCTCACTGCTCCTGGCGGGCGGCTTTGAAATCCGGCTCCCGCTTCTCCATGAAGGCGGCAATCGCTTCCTTGTGCTCGGGCGAGGCGTAAGCGACCTGGAGCGCGGCCATCTCCCGGGCCTGAACCCGCTTGATGTCCGTCTCGCTGGCGTTTTCGTTGATGAGCGCCTTGATGGCTTTCAGAGAGGCCTGGGGATTCTCTCCCATCCCTCTGGCCACGGCCCGGGCCGTGGGCAACAGCGCCTCGGCGCTGGTGACCCGATCGACGAGGCCCAGGGCCTGTGCTTCCGTGCCCGATACGGTACGTCCCGAAAGCATGAGTTCGCTGGCGTGGCCGAAGCCCATGCGCAGCGTCAGGAAGTGTGAGCTCGCCAGTTCCGGAACCAGCCCCATCTTCACGAAGCGCACGGAGAGCTTCGCATCCTCGGCGGCGATCAGATAGTCCATGGGCAACACCTGAGTCAGCCCCACGCCGATGGCGGCGCCATTGATGGCGGCCACCATGGGCTTCGCGGCCCGCACCTCGCCTACCCAGTCGCGCGGTTCGTTGTCGCCGCGGACGTTTTCACCGTCAGCCTGGGCCTTGAACACATCGCCGATGTCGGCCCCGGCGCAGAAACCCCGGCCTGCGCCGGTGACGACGATGGCGTTGACGTCTTCGTCGGCGTTCGCTTCCGCCACGGCCCGGGACAGTTCAGCTCCCATCTGGTAGGTCCAGGCGTTGAGTTTCTCCGGTCGGTTGAGCGTGATTTCCGCGATGCCGTCGATGTGGTCGACGAGAATGGTCTCGTAAGCTCCGGTTTGAGCCGTAGACATGGTGTTCCCCCTGAATGCTTGCGGAGACCGAGTTTGAAAGGCTCCGGGCCCGGGCGCAACTCAGTCGCAGGGCATTAACGTCAGGGGGATGTTTCGGTCACCAGCGCCGCAAAGTCCGGGGGGCGCGCACTGAACTGCGTCGCTGCTTCAAAGGCCCGGGCGAGCTTGAGCACCGCAAGATCTTCCCCCGGAGGCCCGACGATCTGCAGACCCACGGGCAGGCCCTCCGGCGTGAACCCGCAGGGCATGGAAACCGCCGGGCAACCGGTGAGGGAGATGACACAGCAGATATCCATCCACTGCAGATAGTTGTCGAACTGCACGCCCTCGATCTCCCGCACCCATTCGACCGTCTTGTCGAAAGGCAGCACCTGCGTCGTGGGCAGGACGAGAAAGTCGTGGTCTTCGAAGAAGTCGAGCATGCGCCGGTACACGGCGAGGTGGCCGCTGTCTGCGCGGGAGAGATCGGTCGTCGTCAGCCCGAGCCCCTGCGCCGTGTTCCACTGCACCGTGTCTTTCAGCTTGTCACGCTGCTCCGCATAGAAACGGCCAAAGGCGCTGGCGAAGCCGTGCGCCCGAAGCACGCCGAACACCTCTGCGGCGTCCCTGAGGTGTGGCACTTCGTCGCGCAGCTCTGCCCCAAGCGCCGCGAAAGTCCCCCGACTGTTGCGAAAAACGCTGCGAACCGGCTCCGCGACCGTGAGGAAACCCAGATCCTCGCTCCAGGCGATCCGCAGCCCGGTGGGATCGCTCTCCAGGCTTCCGGCAAAAGCGGCTGGATCCTGCGTGCGGCTCAAAGGGTCGCGGCGGTCATGGCCCGCCAGCACGGACAGCAGCAGCCCAACGTCCGCCACGGTCCGGCCCATAGGGCCGAGCACCGGCAGGGCGTTCCAACCGGCGGCACGTTCCAGCGCCGGCACGGTACCCGGCGTCGGCCGCAGCCCCACCACATTGCAGAAGGCCGCCGGGTTCCGGAGCGAACCACCAAAATCACTGCCTTCGCAGAGAGGCAGCATCCGCGCCGCGAGTGCGGCCGCTGCCCCGCCGCTGCTGCCACCGGCCGTTCTGGTGCTGTCGTAGGGCGTGGCCGTGGCGCCGAAGAGCGTATTGAAGGTCTGACTGCCCGCCCCCCATTCCGGGGTATTGGTCTTGCCGACAATCACGGCCCCGGCAGCCTTCATGCGCGCCACGTGCAGTGCATCGAAGGTCGGCACATTGTCGGCAAAGAGCGGTGATCCATGGGTGGTTCGGATCCCGGCCGTATTGACGAGATCTTTGATGCCGGCGGGAAGCCCGGCCAGAGGGCCCGGCGCTTCGCCGCCCGCCAGCCGCGCATCAAGGGCATCTGCCTGCGCCCGTGCGAGCTCGGGCACCAGCGTGCAGATGGCGTTGACCGTCGGGTTCACTGCGTCGATCCAGCTGAGATGGGCCTCGAGCAGTTCCCGGCTCGACAGCTGCCTGTCCCGTAACAGGGAGAGTTGCTCGACGGCGCTCAAGGTGCAGATGTCAGGGGGTGCTGAGAGAGTCATGGGACCATCCTAGCGACTGTAGCGCGCAGACGCTTCCCTTCCCTGCCGCCCACAGGAGAGCTTCAAACGTTGGCGCACCGGGCCTGAGGCCCCGGTCAGTGCAGGGCCTGTCCGCAGCCCTGCAGGCGTCGCCCCGCAAACGCGATCACCACCCGGGTCTCGTACTGCTCGTCGGCCATGGTGTCCTGACAGGTTTCTCCACGCAGAAGCACAACCACCTGCTGGTCCCCCTCGCCCGCCAGGATGCGGGTCTCACGGCCCTCGGGATCCGAGCGCTCGTCGAGCACCGGCAATGCGAGCTGTCCGGCACCATAGTCGTAGCGAAGATCAATGGATTCGCCATGGCGGATCTCGAGGACCCAGCCCGGTTCGTTACCCGTGGCGCGGAAGTCCACGCCGTTGAGTTTGGCGTGTTCCCAGATCGATGCGCGATGATCCAGGGGACAGGGTCCCAGAGTCAGTGCACCGCTTTGCAGGCTGATCTCCCTCTCACCGCGCTGGAGTGACAGCGTCTCATTGGCAAAGGCGCCGGAAGCGGCTTCCGTCAGCACCTGATAAGCGTCTCCGCTGAACGTCGGTGGCAGGAACACCCCCAGCCCATGGGGGACCGTACGAGTGACGATGGTGACCGCCTCCTCCCCCGGACACCGGTAGACGCCGGTCGTCGCCTCGAAGGGAGTTTCCGGGGGCAGCCCTGCCTCAGGTGCCGGCGAGCCGCCGTCGACAGGCAGGTTCTCTGTAGCGGAAGGGTCAGCCGGACCACAGGCAGCCAACAGCAGCAGAAGTCCCGGGAGCAGGGCTCGAGCGGTCACTCGTCCGAATCGTCGCGCTCGTCGAAATCGGCATTCGAGACCGCAACGGAATGATCGAGTTCTTCGGCGCTCGGCGCGTCAGGCAGCTCCTCCATGGACGGCGCTTCGACCCCGAGATGGAAGGCCGCATAACCCGGCATCACAAACTGGTTCAGTGCCATGCCGATTACGCGCCCGGACGCAGGCGCGAGGATTTCCTGCTGAACGTTGGTGATCGGATCGGTCACGGTGCCGAGTACGTCACCCTCCCGCACGCGTTTGCCGAGTTTCACCCGTCCGAGCAGCATGCCGCCTTTGTCGGCGCGCACCCACATGGAACCGTAATAAGTTGGCTCCGGGTTACCCCAGAGGCTGCGCCGGTCGTACATGCCGAGATCGTCCAGCAGCGTGAACAGAGAACGCACTGAGTGATCGACGGCTTTGTCGTCCACGCGCAGCGGTTCACCGGCCTCCAGCGTCACCGCCGGTATCCCTGCATCGACCGCGGCAGCCCGGAGCGTGCCGCTGCCGCCGGTGCTGTGCAGAATCACCAGCCCCCCGAAACCTTCCGTCAGGGTCATGACCGACTCGTCGAGGAGATTAGCCCGAAGCTGCGGCAGGTTCGTGCGGTGGAAAGATCCCGTATGCAGGTCCACGAGCGCATCACAGCGACGCACAACCTGTTCAAAGAAGCTGTAGGCGATCCGCGAGGCAGAGCTGCCCCGGGGATTGCCCGGAAAAAAGCGGTTCAGGTCGCGCCGATCCGGAAGATAGCGGGAATGGCGTTCGAAACCCTGCAGGTTGACGATGGGCACGCCAATCACGCGTCCCGTGAGCTTCTCCGGATTCAGGGAGTACATGACCCGCCGAACGATTTCGATGCCGTTGAGCTCGTCGCCATGGACCGCACCGGTCAGACAGAGCGCGGGACCCGGGGCGGCACCCTCTGCCACGAGCACCGGCGTGGGTATGGCCGAGCCATAGAGCGATTCTCCAGCCCGCCAGGTCAGGCGCGTAAGCGTGCCGGGCTCGAGGTCCTGGAAGCCTTCTTCCACACCGGCATCGGCCTCCACGAGGGTCGCAACGTAGTCGAGGTCCGGGGGTGGCTCGGTGAGGGCCGCTTCGTTAATGGGCAGCAGCATCGGTTCCGGAGGCCCCTGAGCCATGAGCAGTGCCTTCGGCGCCGGTTCCGGCTCAACGAGGAGCGCAAAACTGACGACCGGGGTTATAACGGGCAGCGGAACCGGCGTTGGCGGTGGCTCCAGGACTGCGGGCGCGTTGGCAAGCTTGTCACCCTCCTGCTGATAGGTCTCGACGAGGTCGGCATAGGCCGGCTCGGCGAGGAGGGCTGCATCTTTCTGCCCCGGGCTGCTGAGCAGATAACCGGCGGCGATTGATGCGAGCACCACGAACAGCAGACTGGCTCTGGACTCCATAGATCCGTATCTGGAACGGGCCAAACGCCATTATAGGCAGGTTGGCCTCCAGTTATACCTTTGAATTCCGATGGATAGGTGGACATCCTGAGAAGCCACCTGATCTGTGAACGGGCTCTCGCACCAGCTGTGACCGCTTGCGAGGATCCCGCCACTGTTCCTTTTCCGGCAACGCTCAACGCCACAGGTTCCCTAGTGGCGGGAGGGACTGAAACAGGAGGGAGAGAATGCCGCAGTAGCTACCGAGCACCAGCCGTCCTTCCGATCGGCGGCGTCACCTTGGAGTAAACTGACGGCTGTCTTACCAGGCCGGACTCCATGACGACGAACACCGAACAGGCGGTGAAAAGCACCATAGACGCCGCCGTGGCTGCCCTCCGACGAGGCGATGCAACCGGGGCTATGGCCGCTTTGCAGGGTGCGGACGCGCGCTTTCCTGACCACCCGAGCATTCAACTGAACATCGCCATGGTCCACAGAACCCAGGGTGACC
The DNA here is from genome assembly GCA_965230005.1 of Pseudomonadales bacterium. Lineage (GTDB taxonomy): Bacteria > Pseudomonadota > Gammaproteobacteria > Pseudomonadales > Azotimanducaceae > SZUA-309. The sequence goes on along the minus strand of OZ245934.1, from coordinate 107,339 downwards.
TGCCTGGCGCCCTGCAGGCGCTCGACAGGGTCCTGGCCAGGGATCCCTACTCGTTCATGGCCCTTTTCTCAAAAGGGTCGGTGCTGGAACAGATGGGGCGCACACGCCAGGCTGCGGAGATTTATCGCAACGCGCTCAGGATCGCGCCGCCAGAACAGCAAACGCCGCCCGCGATGCGCGAGCCGATCCAGCGGGCGCGGGAACTGGTCGCCAACCAGGCAGTAGCCATGCGCGATCATCTGCGCAGCCGCCTGGGGGATCTCCTCGACGAACAGGATCCCGAGTCGGGAAGTCGCTTTGCGGAAAGCCTGGAGATCCTCGCGGGTACGCAGAAGGTGTACCACGCGGAACCGATCCAGCTGACGATACCCCGTCTGCCCGCGATCCCCTTTTTCGATCGTGAGCTGTTTCCCTGGCTGCCAAAGCTGGAGGCCGCAACACAAACCATCGTCGAGGAGCTGACGACGCTGCTCGACGAAGGGATGCCGGGCTTCGCGCCTTACATCCAATACGCCCCAGGCACACCGGAAAACCAGTTCGCTGAGCTGAACCACAACAGCCGCTGGAGCAGCCTCTGGCTGTGGAAGGACGGCGTGCCGCAGGAAGCGCCCATGGCGCGCTGCCCCAAAACGACTGCGGTGCTTGGCGAACTGCCCCTCTGCGATCAACCGGAGTTCGCCCCTACGGCGCTCTTTTCCGCCCTCGCGCCTCGAACGGGCATCCCACCGCATACAGGCTCCACCAACTCGCGCCTGCTGGTTCATCTGCCGCTCGTGTTACCCGGCCCCGCCTGGTTCCGCGTTGGCAACGAGGTACGCGAATGGCGCATGGGAGAAGCCTGGGTCTTTGACGATACCATCGAGCACGAGGCGATGAACGATGCAGATCAGACACGGGTCGTGCTCATCTTCGATATCTGGAACCCGCTGCTGTCCGAAGGTGAGCGCGAGGCCATCAGCGCGCTGCTCATCGAGCACCGTAACTGGCTTTCCGCTCAGGCGGTGGGCTGATCCCCGGGCTCCAGTAAGCCGGCTGCTTCGAACTTCCGCCGCACACCGTCCAGCGCGTTGCCCGCCCGGCGCCAGGCGCCGATGGACTCCGTGTAAAAGGGCCGCCTGACCTGCATGGCGCTGGCCGTGGTGGACGGGGTTTCCTGACGGTGGAAGTCCAGCACGGCGGGCTCCCAGTCGAGGCCGCACCAATCGACGATCCGCCGCGCCTCTGCTTCCGGATTCTGGACGAGCGCCTCATAGCTCACATCGAGCATTCCCGCCGGTAACACTTCCTGCCAGTGCGCGATGTGCCGTCGATAGCTGATGAGGTAGTCGGCCAGCTCATCGAGGTCGTAGGAGAAGGGATAAGCGCTGAAAAACTGCGTCTTGTAGACCGCGTAGCAGGTGTCCAGGGGATCACGGGTCAGATTGATCAGCTTCGCCTGAGGCAGCGCCGCCTGCAGATAGCCGCCATAGAGGAAGTTGTAGGGCAGTTTGTCGACGAAGCGGGGGCTTTCGCCTGCCAGATCCCTGGCGGCGTTGACGTAGCGCCGACCGAGCTCGTGAAAGTCCAGGGCCAGCGACAGCTCGACGTCCGACTGACCAGACGCGGCCTGGCCCTGCAGCTCGTCGCCGAGACTGCGCAACAGAACCGGAAAGTCCGGGAACTCGCCAATGGACACCACCTGGCTGTGGGTACTGAGGAGCCGCTCCACGAGCGTGGTGCCAGTGCGAGGCATGCCGACGATGAAGATCGGACTTGGGTCGTCATAGCCCGGCGCCAGCGCCTCGAAAGCTGCCTTCGTAAAGCCCTGACGTATCTCTTCGTGGGCCGCCAGCTCGGCCGCGGAGTCGTAGTTGAGCGTGCTGCGGTGCGCGGCCGCCCCGCGCTGCAAGGCGCCGAAGGACTCGTCAAACTGCCCCAGATCCTCGTATTCCTTGCTCAGCGCAAAACAGGCCGACGCGACGAGCGCGGGATGCTCCGGCCCTTTCGCCAGGCGATCCTGCAGATCGGCGACATGATTATCCGCCTCGGTCTGCGTGGACAGCATCGAACGCAAGCGCAACGCGCCGGGATGGAAGGGTTCCAGTTCGAGCAGCGCCGCGAGATGTTGATCGGCTTCGCTCGGCAGATTCAGCTGAAACTCCGCAAAGGCAAGCTCCGCGAGCACGGCGCGACTCTCCGGAAACTGCTCGGCCGCACCGAGCAACCAGGCGCGTGTGCCGTCGAGATCCTGGCATTGACTGAGCAGACGCGCGATGGCGAGAACCAATGCTTCATTCTGAACACGCTGATCGGCGACTTCCCGGACGATGGCCCGGGCTGCCGTCCGCTGGCCGTCGTTGACCAGCAGCTCGGCCTTACGCACGCGCAGCGCAGGTTCTTCCGGGCGCCTGGCAATGATCTCATCCATGACCGCGAGTGCGCCTTTGTGGTTGCCGCTCAAGGTCGCGGTATCCACGGCGTAGAGGTAGGCCTCAGGGCTATCGGGAAACTGTTCGAGAAGCGTCTGGGCGAAGGCTTGCGCCTGGTCCAGCTGCCGCGTCTGCAGCAGCCGGAAACCCTGCTGCAGCTGATTCTGTAGGGCCGAATTCACTCGATGATTCCTCTCACTGAGCAGGCAGCTCAGGCTTCAGGCTGAAGATCGAAGGCGACCGTGATACGCGGCTGCTCCGAGGTGAACGGAATGGTTCCGTGCCACATATAGGACGGAAACAGCACGAGGGTGCCGACTCTGGGCTTGACGATCCGCTGCGGCGGCAGCGCCAGATCCAGTTCGGTCATGGGTACGCCGAATTGAATGTGACCCGCGCTGCTGTCACCCTCGCGGACGATCTCGGGCAACGAGATATAGAAGGCGGAACTGATCCAGCCCTCGGTGTGGATGTGGTTGCTGTGAAAGCCTTCGCTCTGCAGGCGAACCGACCAGGCGCCGGAGAAACGGAAGCCATCACCCCGTGGCGCGCTGATCCGGCGCCCCCAGAACGGATGGTCAGGCTCATTCGGGAACGCGGACAGCACTTCTTTCGCCGCCACGCGGATCTGCCCTTCCAGAATTCTCAGCAGCGGGTGTTTCAAGCGGAACAGAAAGCCGCTGGTCTGGGTCCCGCCACGGACGCTCTGATCGACAGGACGCGCCTGAGTCCGGTGCAGCGTCTCCAACGCTGCCTCTACCTCTTCCATGAACGCCGCGGTATCGGCGTAACCGTTGGGGGGCGGCACCTCGACGGTGCTTATCATGCGCTCGTAGTCGAGCAGCCAGCCTTCACGGGGGTCCTCGAGGAGCTGCCATGCAGTGCCGCGGTAACACCAGGCGAGCTGATTGACCGGTTCCGTCTGCAGCACGCTCTCGCACAGCGCCTCGGCCTCGGTTGGATCGCCGTGGCCAAGCAGGTGAGAAGCAAAGGTGAGTTTGACGCCGGAATGCCCCGGCTGTTCGTCGAGAATCTCTCGAAAGCCCCGCGTCGCTTCCTCGTGTTCGCCCGCTTTTGCCCTGGACCAGGCTTCGAGCATGCGGATCTCCGCGGTTCCGGGGCAGCCGAGACGGCGCGCTTCAACGAGGGCCGCGTTACTCTCTTCCTCCCGGCCGATGCGCTCGAGCAGCCGCACCAGGTTGTACCAGAGCTCTGCGTTGCCGGAGTGCTCCCGGGCCGCCTGCCAGAGCGCTTCCACCGGGTCCCCCGGCGCACCAGACTCATAGCGCAGCCGGGTGCGGGTGCGGTGCAGAAGCGCATGATCCGGGAAGCTGTCGACGCCGGTATCGGCGCAGGCGACGGCGGCCTCGAGATTCCCTGCTTCGAGATAACTTTCCGCCTGATTGATGAACAGTTCAGGCGGGGCAAAGCCCGCATCACGGGCTGCGGCATAGGCGTCGGCGGCGGCATCGAAGTCGCACTCCTGACGCAGCAGTTGCCCGAGTGAATAGTGCAGGCGGGCCGCCTCGGGACTGTGCTTGATGCCTTCCCGGCAGGCCGCTATCGCTTCTGCCGGATTGCCGCGGCGCTGCTGCACAGCCGCCAGGAGCTCCCAGCCTTCCGCGCCGGAAGGCGCCAGAACGGTGACCTTGTGGGCGCTGCGCAACGCCTCATCCATGTCGTCGAGTGCCCGGGCCAGGAGCCCCAGGTAGTACCAGCCATGGGGGAAATCCGGGGCGATCTTCACGGCTTTGCGCAGGTGGCTGCGGGCCTCCTGCGCCAGACCCTGCTCGCGGAGGAAATTGCCGAAGTTGATGTGTATGTCGTGACGCCTGGGTGCTGCTGCGAGACTCTGCCGGAAGCGCTCGATGGCGCTGTCCGCATCGCCGCCGGCGGCGTAGGACATGGCCATGATGTGCAGGGCGTCCGGTTGATCCGGCTCGCGCTTGAGGATCTGCTCACAGCGCGCTATCGCATCTCCGAAATGTCCCGTTTTCAGCGCCTCGGCCGCGGCACCCAGGGCGCTGCGAAGCTCTGGTCGGGCAGGCGGTGGATTGTCTCGGCGCATAAAGTCGATCCCGTAAAGACAGCTAATTATCCCTCAGAACCGCGGGCGCCACATCCCGCGAACCCAGTTTCGCCGCCGGCCATTCATAGGCTGTGGCGGGCCATGCCAGGCACCTTCGAGGAAGCTGTGGTGGTGTAGGTAGAGACGGAAAGAAAAAAGGCGGGCAAATGCCCGCCTCAAGCAAACTGAGGGTGGGGCCGGAAGCCCCACCCGACTGTCGCCTTAGATACCGGCCGTGACGCTCAGGAACCAGTAAGAACCCAGCGGGTCGTAAGTGCCCGGATAGGTATTACCGTTTTCCCGTGCCGTCACACCCTGCGGTACGAACGGCGGCGCTTCATCGAGCACGTTGTTGATACCCGCGCGGAACGTCAGGTTTTCCGTAGCCCGCCAGTTCGCCGCAAGATCGAGATAGTTCTGGCTATCAAGATTGATCGGGTTACTGGTCTGGGTCTGCTCGACCTTGTCGATGTACCGCCAGTTCAGGTTGAACAGCCAGTCGTTGCCAGGCAGCGACCAGGAAACCTGGAACCGGTTCGAGTTTTCCGGCAGCGGGGTCTCACAGGAACCGCCGTAGAAACCTTCACAGCGCTGCACTTCGGCGCCAGGGTATTCCTGCTGCTCCCAGGAGACGATGTGGCCGAAGATGTTGTTGAAGGTCAGGCTGTGCCCGGAGTCTCCGATGATCCAGTTGTAGGTGATTTCGAGGTCGATACCCTTGGTCTGGAAGAAGCCGATGTTCTGCGTCAGGGCATTCACCCCGTTCGTAGGTCCGGCCTGGCCCAGCCACAGAGAGTCGTTCTGGCCCCGATTCACACGATCGCAGAACTGATTGTTCTCGATACACTGCAGCAGGGTCGTTTCCGGCTCCACTTCCTCGATGGCGTCCGTGATCTTGATGTCATAGTAATCAAGAGTAACGGCCAGACTGTCGGCGAAACCGGGCGTCCAGACGAGACCGAAGATATAGGTATCGGACTCTTCCGGCAGCAGCTCCGTCGAACCACCAATCAGCTGATTGTACTGTGCCGCGGGCGAGTCCGTAGGACCGCCTGCATCCCAGACAGCCTGGGTGACACCAGAACGTGCGCACTGGTCGAAGGTGTATCCTCTGACACTGACATTACCGGGAACGATCGATGTGTTGCCGTCGTCGTCAGTGACCGTGCGGTTACAGGGATCCTGGTCCATGGCGAACAGGCTGCCCTGCTGCGGCTGGAACTGGTCGACCACGTTCGGCGCACGAACTGCGCGCTGATAGCTGGCACGGGCCTTGATGTCAGAAACGATCTGCCAACCAAAGGCTGCCTTGTACGTGTTGGTCGCTTCACCGCTGGGACGGTACTTCGAGTAGCGATAACCCAGGTCCAGGGCGAGGGATTCAGCCCAGCTGGCCCCTTCCACGAGAGGAATCTGCGCTTCCGTGAAGAATTCCGTCACCTTGTAGCTGCCGTCGATCGGAACCAGTGCAGCGGTCAGACCACCGACCTGGCCGGCCAGGGCCGAGTCGTCGGGCTGGTAGACGAGGCCTTCTTCGCGATGCTCCACACCGAGGACGATGGACAGACCGTTGTCCGCTGAGGGCAGGGCCCACTCGTCGATGGTGCCGTTGACGAACGCCTGCAGCACGAGCTGATCGGTGGTGCCGCGCTCGAAGTACTGCTGGTTGATGTAGCCAACCGCTTCGTCGGTGACACCGCCGGTCTGGAAGATGTTGTAGGGCACACAGTTGCCGCCGTCCGTATCGATACACTGGGTCGGATCGTTAGGATCAACGATGAGAGCCCGCTGCGCGCGCGCCAGGTTGACGTAGTTGCCATTCCGGTTGCGCATGTCGACTTCGGCGTATTGCGCCGACATGTCGTAGCTCCAGTTGTCGTTGATGTCGCCGCGGAAACCGAACAGAGCCCGGTACGTGCTGTGGCGCAGATCGCCGAAGCGGGCACCGCCTTCGACGTTCCGCCGGCCGATCACCGTCGGCGTCAGCTGCAGCGGATCAGCGATCGGATCCGTACAGCCGCCTACCGGATTACCGTCAGGGTCAACGGCGCCGGTATCGGTGATGAGTGCCCGCTGCTGATCAGACAGCAGTGGGTTACCGCAGTTAACGTTCAGCGTGTTGAAGAAAATACCTGCCGGTCCGAACTGAGTGATCGACCGGGTATCCATGAACATGAACTCGGCATAGGCCTCGACGTTGTCGGCGATGTCATAGTGGCCCATCACACCGAGGGTCCAACGCTCATCGGGGCGCTGCAGATAGCTCGGCGGGGCGAAGTTGAAGCCCGGTCCGATACCCTGCAGGAACTGATCGCCCTCAACCCGATAGAGGCTCGTGAAAGCATCCGATTCGAAGTAGAAGCTACCCGTTTCGTTGGTACCCGAGCCAAGGCAGGTCAGTCCGGAGCGGACGGCACAGGCGCTGTAGTTGCGCTCTGCCTGCACGACACCTTCGATGTCACGGTAGGTGACGTAACCCGTCATGTTACCGCGGCCATCTTCGAGGTTGCCGCCAATGATCAGGCTGATGTCATGCGTATCACCGTCGGTCTTCGTGCCGGTGGCGGCCGGGAAGCCCGCTTCCGCAGCAGCATCAGAGACCAGGTTGCTCTTGTTGTTGTGGCGGAGACCGGAGTACTGGTAGTCGAACTTCACGCCTTCGAAATCATCGATCATGATGAAGTTCACGACCCCGGCTACAGCGTCAGCACCGTAGGTGGAAGACGCACCACCCGTCAGTACTTCGACGCGCTCGACGAGAGCCCGCGGGATGAAGTTGATGTCTGCGCCGGATTCCGTGTCGTTCGGCGAGTTCGTCGGCAGACGACGGCCGTTCATGAGCACGAGTGTCCGGCTGGAGCCGAGGCCCCGCAGTTCGAGTGTCGCCGTGCCGATGGACTCAATGGCCTGACCTGACGACTGGTCGAGACTGATCTGCGGCAACGCGGCAAGCGCATCCTCCAGACGAGTCACACCGGTGAGCTGCAGCTGCTCAGCGTCGAGCTGCTGTACCGGGCTCGATTCGACGAGATTGGAACGTTGAATACGCGAACCGGTTACCACGACCTCCTCGATAAGCACTTCCTCTGCCAGAACAGGCGCGCTGACGGCACCCGCTCCCAGTGCCATCGCAGCGGAAATGCCGCTGATCGCACTGGCCAGTGGAGTCTTTTTCAGAATCATGTTTGTACCCCAATAGATAATTGTTTTTTGATCTGAGAGTGCTTGCGGCCCTGAACGGACCACACCCCTCCTCTGGCGCGCTAGACTACGTCCACACTAAGCATGAAACAAACCCTATTTAGATCGTTTGGTTATTAGGGGTTTCGCAGGGACACATATTTGAAATAAATGGAAACACGTATGCAGAAATAGTGGAGTGTTTCTGCGGTTTTTTCTGCGTATTGGGGCTGCTGCAACTACCCGAGAGGGTCGGCGGACCGGGTCCGACAATCCGGCGACCTCTCCCGGCAACCTCTCAGAGTGTGGGATTCACCAGGTACTTCTCGCCGGTAGCCTGCTTGCCATAGACCCCGATGGCTTCCAGCGTGAGGACGTCTGCGAGTGATACCTCCTTCGAATAGCTGGAAGCAAAGGTGGTTTTCACCTCCCGCGCCACCCGCTGCCGGAGCGCTTCGGCGGCTTCGAAGCCGATCTTCTGCAGGAAGGGGGTGAGCAGCCACCCGCCGATGCTCCAGGCCATGCCGTAGCCGCGGGTCAGCTCCGTCGGGCTCCGGTCGAGGCCACCATAGATGTAGACCTGTTTGTGGGTCGTGGAGCCGTAGCGGCTGAACTCCGTCGCGTTCCGGCTCTGGGCGGCTTCCATGGCCGTGAGAATCTGACTGGCCAGCTTGCCGCCGCCGGTGGCATCGAAGGCGATGGTCGCGTTGGTGGCCGCCAGGGCCTCGATGAGGTCGTTCATGAAGGAAGGCTCACTCGAGTTGCAGACGTGCCTGGCGCCGATGCTCTTCAGCAGTTCCGCCTGCTCCGGCTTACGGACGATGTTCACGAGCTCGATGCCATCGGCGAGACAGATCTTCTGCAGCATCTGGCCGAGATTCGATGCCGCCGCCGTGTGCACGAGGGCCGTATGCCCCTCTGCCTTCATGGTCTCGACCATACCCAGAGCCGTGAGCGGATTGACGAAGCAGGAAGCACCTTCGGCTGGGGTCGTCCCCTCCGGCAGCACGAGACACTGCTTGGCCTTGATGCAGCGATACTCGCCGTACATGGCACCGCCGAGGATGGCCACGGATTTACCCATGAGCGACTGAGCCAGCTCAGAGCCACCGGCCGCAACCACCACGCCAGCGCCTTCGTTACCGACAGGCAGGGGCTGATCCAGCCGCGCGCCCATGGCCCGGAGCATGGCCTCCGGAATATCGGCGATCACGGCCCCGTCCTCGATACGCGCCGTGGTCATATCGGCGCCGCCAAAGAGCAGGCCGAGATCCGAAGGATTGATGGGCGAGGCGCCCACCTGAACGATGACTTCCGAGTCTTCAGGCGTCGGGGTGGGAACGGTCTCGAGGCTGATCTTCAGCGTTCCGTCCGCCCGGACGGTGGACTGGATCTGCTGGCCGCTGCTGTGGTCGCTGCTCATAATTCTCTCCTTGCGGCGCCGGACCGGATCCACACGCCTTTTACCTGCTGAATATGGGGAACGGAACAGTATGAATGAGGAGCTCACCCAAGCCCAACGTCGTCAACTCGAGCATCTCGACGCCACGGGCAAACCCGTGGGCGGCTGGAAGCTCGGCTTGACCTCCGGCGAGTCCCGGGACGCCTTCGGCTCCGGGATCCGGCCCTTCGGCTACATCCTCGCCGAGCGTATTTTTTCTGACGGGGCTGCCATCGACTGGACGGGCATCGAAAACGGCGGCCTCGAGAACGAGCTTTGCTTTGTGATCGGTGAAGCGGTGTCTGCGCCCGTCACGGCCGAGTCGATCCGTGCCCACCTCGCCGGCATGGCCCCGGCCTTCGAGATCAACGAGCGGCGCATCCCCAAAGGGTCGCCACCGGCAGAGCGGATCGAAGACGACCTGGCGAACTGGGGCATCGTCATCGGCGAATTGCGTCCGATCCCTGCGAACTGGGCCGGCGCGGAACTGTCGGTGACGCTGGCTTACGACGGTAGTCCTGTGGATACGGTAGCGGCTGCTGGCCATATCGACGACCACTTCGACACGCTTGCGCATCTCGCCAACCAGCTCCTCGACTACGACCGGCAGCTCAACGCCGGCGACCGGGTGATCACGGGCGCCTTCGGGAAGTCTGCGCAGCCGGAGGCCGGCCGCTGGACGGGAGATTTCGGCCCGGAACTCGGCGAAGTCAGCCTGATTGTCCGGCGTTGAAGGTTGTAAACGGCTGACGCGAACGCGGGCAGCCGTGCCATAATTGCTGCTTTGCAACATCGAGCGAAGGATCCCAACGCTATGAGTCTTGAAGCCTTCAGAGAAGAAGCCCGCAGCTGGCTCGCGGATAACTGCCCGGAGAGCATGCGCCAGGGCAACGTGCATTTCGAAGACGCCTTCGAGGTGTACAGCACCGACGATGCCGGGCTCTGGCTCGACCGTGCTGCCGAGCGGGGCTGGACGGCGCCCATGTGGCCGAAGGAGTACGGCGGCGGCGGTCTCTCGAAGGAAGAAGGGGCCATCCTCCGGCAGGAGATGAACGCCATCCGCGCCCTGCCCCCGGCAACGGGTATGGGCCTGGCGATGATCGGACCGACGCTCCTCGAATACGGCACGGAAGAGCAGAAGCAGCGGCACCTGCCGAAGATCACGAGCGGCGAGGTGCGCTGGTGTCAGGGTTATTCGGAGCCAGGATCGGGCTCGGATCTCGCAAGCCTGCGGACCAAGGCCGTCCTCGACGGCGACCATTTCGTGATCAACGGCCAGAAGATCTGGACCTCTGGCGGCAACCACGCGGACTGGATGTTCTGCCTCGTGCGCACGGACCCGGACGCGGCGAAACACGACGGCATCAGCTTCGTGCTGCTGCCCATGGATCAGCCGGGCGTGACCGTGAAGCCCATCGCCCTGATCTCCGGCTCCTCGCCCTTCTGCGAGACCTTCTTCGACAACGCCATCGCCAAGAAGGAAGACCTCATCGGCGAGATGAACAAAGGCTGGACCGTGGCCAAGCGCCTGCTCCAGTACGAACGGTCGGGCATCGGCGATGCACCGGAAGCCGGGAAAAAGAAAAAGCGCCTGAACCCTTTCGCGTCCATCGCCAAGGAATACGTTGGTGAAGACGCAGCGGGGCGTATCCAGGACCCGGGCGTGCGCGACAAAGTCCTCCAGCACGTGATGCAGGAAAAGAGCATGCAGCTCACGGGCCGCCGCGTCATGGAGGAAAGCAAGGAATCCGGCGCACCGGGTGCTGCCACCTCCATCTTCAAATACGTCGGCTCGACGCTGTCGAAGAACGGCTCAGAGCTGAAAGCCGAGCTGCGCGGGACGAACGGTCTCGGCTGGGCGGGTACCGGATTCACGGATGACGAAATCGAGTCGACGCGCGGCTGGCTCCGGGATCGGGCCGTGACCATCTACGGGGGCACGAACGAAGTCCAGCTCAACATCATCGCCAAGCGCGTGCTCGGCCTGCCCGACTAGGCAGGCTCTGGCACCGAGGCGCAAGGGCAGTGGGCGCGTTTACACCCTACGCGGTGCGCGACGCGCTCATCGTCGCGACCGTGCTCGCGGCCTGGGCAATCTTCTATCCCCTGACGCTGGAACCGGTCTTCCTGGCCGATACGCTGGGGCTTCTGCTTGGCCTTGGTGCCACTCTTGCCGTCTACCTGCTCCACGAATGGGGACATCTCCTGGCAGCCCTTGCCAGCGGCGGCACCGCGTATCCCCCCGGGCGCCTCAACCATCCTTCGCTGTTCAGCTTTGACGTCAATCGGAACGACAAACGCCAGTTCACTCTCATGTCCCTCGGCGGTTTTGCGGTAACGGCCGTCGCCATCTACCTGCTTTACGGCGTGCTGCCCGGGGAAGCTTTCGAAGTGCGCGTCGCCCGGGCAGGGACGGCGCTCCTCGCCTCCATCACGCTGTTCGTCGAGGTCCCCCTGCTGCTCGTGGGCCTGCTGCTGCCGAAGATCCCATCCGTGGTTGCCGTGTTCCGGATTCCCGAACAAGCCGCGGCATCGAATCCGCCATCGGTGAGCCGAACATCCGGACCCTAGCCCACCGCCCGACGCCTGATCCGGGAGCAACGCAATGGCTTCTTCTATCGGCCCTGTTGCTCTGCGCCTGCACCGAACCGAACCGGAACGACACTCCGCAGCGGGCCCTTGATCGGCAGCCGGACATTCGCGTCGAGGGAGACCGGGCGAGCCTCGAGCTCAGCGTGCTCATCTACAACGTCGCCGGACTGCCCTGGCCCCTCGGCTGCGGCAAACGTTCTCGGAGTACTGATAGCGACGGTGAACGGATCCCCATCGCCTGCGATCGCAGCGCCGCTATGGAGGCCATCGGCGAGCGACTGGGCGAGATGCGGCAGCGCGGTGAAGAACCCGACGTGCTCATGCTCCAGGAGGCCTTCATCGAAGCCGCGGAACAGATCCCGACGCTCGGCGGCTACCAGAACTGGGTCACCGGCCCGGGCTCGGACGACCTCGGACCCGAGTTTTCCACACGTGCGCCAACAGACTTCCTCGCCGAGCGCAGCCTCCTGAAGGGCGAGAAGTTCGGCAAGTGGCAGTCGAGCGGACTCATGATTGCCAGCGACTATCCGATCCACGTCCGCTACAGCCATCCGTTTCCCCAGTGGGAATGCGCCGGTTACGACTGTCTGGCGAACAAGGGGACTCTGACCGTGGAGCTCGACATTCCGGGCATGCCCGACCCCCTCGCCATCACCACCGCACACTTCAATTCCCGCGGCGCTTCAGGGGTTTCCCGGGAACGTGCGCTCGTCGCCCACAACCTGCAGGTGGACGAGACAGACGAGCACCTCGACGCCCTCGAACGCCTTTATCTGCCCTTCATCTGGGGCGGCGATCTGAACATGCGACACGATGCGGACCGCATCGACTACTTCGTCGAACGTGCTGAACGAGCTTCAGTAAAAAACCCCTACGACACGGGCCTCAACGAAGTGAGTTCCTTCTGCATCAGCAATCCGACTGCCTGCGAGATGCGAAGCTTCCGGGAAACAGACGCACCCTGGTGGGAAACCCAGGATCTGCAGGGCTGGTCCGCGGGCGCCCGGGTGCAGATACAGCCCATTCGCATGGAGAAGCGCTTCGACGACGTGGAAAACGGGCGACTGCTTTCCGACCATGACGGCGTGCTCGTGCACTACCGCCTGAGCTGGCCAGCCGCGTTAACGCGGCCTTTCTAGCGTCTTTCCTGCTTCCCCCCCGCTTCGCGCGAGCGCGACAGCCACCACTCGAGGATCTCTTCCTCCACGCGATAGAGGGGGCTGTGGCCGAAACCCGTTCGTCCCGGATCATCTCCGGTTCCGGTGATGATGGTCACGATGCCATCGCCACTGACGGGATCGAAGAGCGCGTGGCTGAGCACCCCATAGGCTTCGCCGAGGTGCCCCAGGAGCAGCGGAGGCCCATCGTTGAAGCCCCAGGCGCGCATGTCGACGCGATGTACCGACAGACCGTAGCTGGTCATGAGTCCATCGGTCGGGCCACCGGGCTCAGCCTCACCGGCAGATAAGCCGTTGTTCCCTGCCGCGTTCAACGTCCACTGCGGCTCGAGCAGGGCCGCCACAGAGGCTTCGCTCAGGATCCGCCGCCCATCCAGCACACCGCCAGCGGCGAGCATCCGCAGCACCTGAAGAAGATCATCCGCGCTGGCGCGCAGGCCGCCTTGCGGAGAATAGAGGCTCGCGTTGCTGCCCGGGGTGTAGCCGGCAAGGAAGCTCCGCGCCTGCTCCGGGCCGCGCATTCCATAGAAACAGCGCGGCTCCCCGGCGTCCACCTGGGCCACCCATGGGCCATCGGGCGCCCAGGCACCGTCACTGGGGCGTTTTCGGAAGGCGGCCGCACGCTGTTCGGGCGCCACCTCACAGGGATCAAAACGCGCCGAGAGTCCCAGAGGTTCGAGGACCTCCCGGGTCATGTACTGATCAAACCTCAGGGCAGAAACGCGTTCGATCACGGCGCCGAGCAGGCCGAAGTTCAGATTGGCGTAGACGAAGAAGCGTCCGGGGTTCTCGCCTGGGTTGCTCGCATAGTGCACGCCTCCCTCCCAGAGCTCCGACTGCGGATCGAAAAAGTCCTCGAGCTCGCCCGCGCCGGCCTCGATGAAATAGCGCGAGCCGTCTCGAATCGATGACGTGTGCGCAAGCAGCTGACGGGCCGTGATCGGCTGCTCCGGGAAGGCCGGGTTCCGCAGCACCCAACCAAGATACCCGGAGACGTCAGCATCGAGATCCAGGCGCCCGGCATCAACCAGACGCATCACACCAACGGCCACCACCAGCTTGGAAATCGACGCCACCCGAACCTTGTGATCCGTCCGAAGCGGGACCGGACCGGGCTCGGCAAGCTGCGCGAAACCGAGAGCGAAATGCTCCGTCTGTCGGCCGCGTTCCATCAGGCTGACCTGCAGCCCGCTGAGCGGTGGCGTGATCGTCGTGCCCTCGAGCAGAGCCTCCAACCGCGTTTCGGCCGCCGCAGGCAGGATCAGCAAGAGCTGCAGGACAAAGAGGACAAGGCTTAACTGCTGTGCTGTCACTTTGACGTCAGGGCTCCCCGCCCGAATCTCGCGAACGCTACTGCTGCCGAAAACAGGTGATTGCTCCTCCCTGCAAAGTACGCACTCATGGGGTCGGACATCCGAAGTCTTCGCCAGCTCAACTTTCCCGAAACAGTACTGCGTCTGTTTGGGTGACGCCATGAATCAGTCGCAGTGAGATGGCGCGGAATACCTCCAGGAACCGCTCTGGACAGGAGTCAGCGGCTTCCAAAATGGCGCTCCGATTTCTCGTGTCGCTCCTGTGCCTCGAGACACATCGTGGTGATTGGCCGCGCTTCCAGTCGACTGAGCCCGATCTCCTCGCCGGTCTCTTCGCAGTATCCAAAGGTACCCTGTGAGATCCGTTCCAGCGCGGCCTCAATCTTCCGAAGCAGCTTGCCCTCCCTGTCGCGGGCTTTCAGTTCGAGTCCGAATTCGGTTTCCTGAGTGGCGCGGTCGTTTGCATCAGGGAAGTTACCGGCGTCGTCTCTCAGGTGGTGGATCGTCCGATCCACACCCGTCATAAGCTCGTGTTTCCAAGCCTCAAGGATCACCCGGAAGTGCTCCAGCTGGTCGGCGCTCATATAGGTTTCGTGTTTTTTCGGCTTGTAGGGTGCGATACGCTCGATCAACTCGTGTCCGCGGCGTTTTCTCGGCATCTCAATACTCCCGGGTCGGCGCCTAGCCGATCATCGAGAGTTCAGGGAAAGGATTCGGCAGTTTGTCCCAGGCTCTGCTGTCCGCGTCCGCAAGTTTCTTATCCAGCAGGCAGGCATCCAGGCGTCGCCGAGTCTCCTCCTCGTTCATCTCCTGACCAATGAAAACCAGTTGCTGCGCACGATCCCCGAATCGTGGGTGCCAGGTCGGCCGCTGGTCAGGTCGATCGCCATCCGGCTGATTCCAATGTTGACGGGGTATGGCAGCCCACCACATCCCGGCGGGATCCACGTTGCTGACACCACCCGCCTGAGCCCACTCGTAAGCAACGCGGTGGTCGGCGGCAACCCAGAAAAAGCCCTTGGAGCGGAGTACGCCTTGCCAGCTGGCATCGTCGTGCAGGAAGGCCCAGAGCTTTTCTGCGTCGAAGGGCTGCGAGGTTCTGTAAGTAAAGCTGGAGATCCCATACTCCTCGGTCTCCGGGGTATGTTCGCCCTGCATCTCACGAATCCAGCCCGCCGAGCTCGCGGCCTTGTCGTAATCGAATAGACCCGTATCAAGCACCCTTTCGAGTGGCACCTGGCCCCGAGTCGCCGGAATGAGCGCCGCGCCGGGATTGAGCGCCTTAACGATGGCCTCAACTTCTTTAGCCTGATCTGCTGTGACCAGGTCGAGCTTGTTGAGCACAATCACGTCGGCAAACTCAATCTGGTCGATCAGCAGGTCCGTCACGGTTCGATGGTCGTTCTCGCCGAGCGACTCACCACGCTCCTGCAGCGCTTCAGCGGCGTTGTAGTCACGCAGGAAGCTCGCCGCATCGACGACCGTGACCATCGTGTCGAGGCGCGAGACATGGCTGAGACTGACCCCGTCCTCGTCCTCGAAAGTGAACGTTTGCGCGACGGGGATCGGTTCCGAGATGCCCGTTGACTCGATAAGCAGGTAGTCGAAGCGTCCCTCCCGGGCCAGACGGGAAACCTCTGCAAGCAGATCGTCTCGGAGCGTGCAGCAGATACAGCCGTTCGACATCTCCACCAGCTTCTCTTCCGTTCGCGAAAGCTCGGCGCCACCGCGTTCCACGAGGGCCGCATCGATGTTGACTTCACTCATGTCGTTGACGATCACCGCCACGCGCCGACCCTCGCGGTTATTGAGGACCTGATTGAGGAGCGTCGTCTTACCAGCGCCCAGGAAGCCGGACAAAACGGTTACGGGGAGACGAGACGGGTTCCTATCTGTCATTTGTTCTTGGGCCATTGGGTACCTCCTCGGAGCGCATTCAGGGCTGCTGCTTCTTGAATCGAACTCATTTTAGATATGTTATATCATACTTAACGCCTTTGTATTTCAGGAGCACGACGCCCGATGCGACTCGTAACCAGCGACCAGCCCGGTGACTTCTCAGCCATCTACGATGAAGACGTGGAGCTGATCAGCGTGTCGAGACCGCAGGCAGCCAGCTGTGAAGCCCTGGCCAGGCTGTTCATCAGTTCCCGTCAGGCACCCCGGCTGCGCTGGATCCAGGCGCCAGGCAGCATCGCCGGTGCGGAGGACGCCCTGCCGGCGACCATCGATGGTGAGGTCCGCGCGGCGCTACTCGAGCAGGTGGCCGAGGCCAGCGGGCTGTTGAGTGAGCTGGTTGAATGTGACGCCATTGGCGTCAGGCTGGAGACGCTGAGTGCGCCCATGTGTCCGAGATTCCACGTGGACCACGTGCCCTGTCGACTGTTGATCACGCTCAGCGGCGCGGGCACGGAGTGGATACAGCATGGCGATGTCGATTGGGACTGCTTCGCGGATCTCGAAACAGACGCGCCTCCCCTGCAAGCGAACAGGGAGATCCGGCAACTCTCCACCGGCCACTGGTCGTTGTTGAAAGGGGGCGCCTGGAACGACGACTTCGCCGGTGTGGTTCACCGATCGCCCCACGAGGCCGGCGAACGCCTGCTCCTTTCTCTCGAGCCTGTCGGTTGACGCTATCGGGAGCCCACAAACGAAAACAGCCAGCCTGCGCGTTGCAAGCTGGCTGTTTCTATAGAGCCGTGCCTAACAGGTAACGGCAGGGCTCAGTCCGTGCTGGCGAGATCCTGCGCGGGGGCCTTGCCTTCGTTCTGAGCAATTTCCTCTTCCGTCGCGATGCGCATGAGCACGGCGCCGAAGAGCATCTCTTCCCAGGACTGCTCACCCCAGGTGACCTCGATGGTCGGATCCGGGTTAGCCGGGTTCTGACCGGAGTTGTCCCACCAGGTGGTGTGTACGACCTTGGTACCAGCCGGGATGTACTTCGGCTCGTCGAGCTCGTAAGTCGTCTGCCAGTTGAAGTCGTAGTTCGGCACGTGCAGAAGCACCTCTTCCGTGCCATCCGGATAAACCAGGCTGAACTGCGATGCCTTACCCCGGAAGTGGGCGTGCGGCAGCAGGTTGTAGATCACGGCTGCTTTCGGCATCACCCGCTCGGCGGTTTCCATGTGGTTCTTGGCGTGCGGCGGGATCTTGATCCGACCGTTCGCAAGAATCAGCGAGAACACCTGATGGTGCGGCGGTTCTTCGTAAACCCAGACTCCCAGCTTGGACTCGTCGACCGTGGCTTTGCCGTTGGTCGTGTAGTGCATCTGAAATTCGATCGTGGCGTCTGCCGGCAGGAACACGCCCGTGTCTTCCGGGAAGTGCTGGCTGACCATGCCTGGTACGTAACCGCGCAGGCCGCCCTGCCCTTCACGCTTCAGGCGCCCTTTCCGGGGGCCTTCCGTTTCCATCTGACCGTAGGAAGTGATGACGTGGTGCAGCACACCCCGATCGCCAGGCAGAATTTCTGCCGCCTTCACCCATACATCCTTGCCGATGGTGTTCTGGACGAAGTGATACTTATAGTCGACGACTCCAGTGGCCGGAACTTCTGCGGCGGGGATGTCGATGATGTAGTCGGGCTCGCCGAGCTCCGGCTCGTGCACGGCCCAGTCACCCCAGTCATGATCGATCTCTGCGAGGAGATCCGGACCTTCACCGCGCGGCGCGCCGGCTTCGATCCAGTGCACGAGGCGCTGCGTCTGTTCCGTTGTCAGCGACCGGTCGTTGGAGAAGTGGCCCACGGCCGGATCTGCGTGCCAGGGCGGCATACGCTTGGTGCGGACGACTTCGCGAATCATGAGCGAGAAGCCCCGCACCATGTTGTAGTCGCTCATGGCCCAGGGGCCGATGCCGCCTTCACGGTGGCAGGCCACACAGTTCTCGGCCAGCATCGGCGCAATCTCCTCACTGTAGGAGATCTGTGCGTGCTGAGCGCGCTGCTGCTTTGCCGGGAAGTTGATGAGGCAGCCGAGGGCTTCGGTGCTGGCCACTTCCACAGCATCGCCAGCCACCATGCTGTCGATGGCGTCCTTCAGATAGTGCTCGGTGGCTTCCTGCTTCTGATTCTCGTAGGTCAGCCGATCATCCAGGGCGCCGTGGTAAACAACGGACCAGGTCTTCGGATCGAGCACAAACACCTCGCCGGTGCGCACCAGGTCGAGGGACTCACCAATGATCTGCGTATCATCGATGAGGACCGGGATGTCGTAACCGAACTCGTCGGCTTCCCGGGCCACGGTCTGCCGGTTGTCCTGCAGATTCGAATTCAGGAGCAGGAACTGCACGCCCTGATCGGCATACATGTCCTTCAGTTCCTGGAACCGCGGCATCGCATTGCGGACGATGGGGCAACCGTTGCCCTGCACCATCACAACAACGGCTTTCATGTCGCTGTAGTAATAGAGCTCATGGCTGTCGCCCTGATGGTCGAGCAGCCGGAAGTTTTCGACACGCTCCTGCGGGGCCAGGGCCGTGGCAACGGGAGCCAGAGCCAAAGCGAGCAGAGCGGCGCAGAGTGAAACGAGCATACGGGTCATTCGAGCCTCTCCCGATCTTTACCTTCGTTGGTCGCCGTCACGGGACGTCGACCAGCTTGTGTTTGCCGTAACGCGGCGGGGAAATCTGAGGCGACATTCTCCACGGTCGCTGAATGGCGTCGAGACTCGTCACTTTCTGTGACGATCGTTTACCTGAGTGAGGCCTCAGGCGGGATGCCAATCGGCGTGGAAAACGCACTCCATCGGAAACTCCCCAACTACGATGGATGCAAGCATTACGAAAAGTAACACAACTTTCCGTGCCACGCAGCGAGTCTGAGTGTGGTCAATGCGTAAAACCCGAAAGAACAACGCCGGTCAGAGACCGGCGCTTCAGGCTTTATGGAAAATATATTGTCAGTCTGCTTCCGCGAGCTCCAGCGTACCGGCACGATAGGCCGCGCTCTCCGCCTCGCTCAGATAACGAAGGCTCGCCGCGCCAAAGAGCATCTCGTCCCAGGACTGCTGTCCCCAGGGCACCTCGCGGCTCGGATCGGGATTGGCCGGATTCTGACCGGAGTTATCCCACCAGGTCGTATGCACAATCTGCGTGCCGGCTGGGATGAATTTCGGTTCCGCGAGGATGTAGGTGGTCTGCCAGTTGAAGTCGTAGTTCGGCACGCTGAGCAGCATCTCTTCGGAGCCGTCGGGATAAACGGCCACGAAGTTGGACGCCTTACCCCGGAAGTGCGCGTGCGGCAGCAGGTTGTAGAGCACGGCATCCTGGCTCACGGTCAGCGTGGCGGACTCTGAGTGATTCTTGCTGTGGGCCGGAATCCGAATCCGCGGATTGATCCAGACGAGACCGGAGATCTCGTGCGCCGGCGGCTCCTTGCGGAACCAGATACCCATCTTCGACTCGTCGACGGTGGCCCGGCCGTTGGTCGTGTAGTGCATCTGGAACTGCAGGGTCGCATTCGCCGGCAGCAGCGTGCCCGTGCCGTCCGGCAGCGGCCGCGTCACGTAGCCAGGTACGTAGCCGGCCAGACCGCCCCCGCCTTCCCGCTTCATGCGCCCCTTGCGCGGGCCTTCCGTATGCATTTCACCGAAGCGGGTGATCACATGGTGCAGCACGGCGCGATCCCCCGGCAGGATTTCCGAGGCTTTCACCCAGACGTCTTCATCCAGCGGGTTCTCCACATGCTGATAGAGATAGTCCACCACGCCGGTTGCAGGGATCTCGGCGGCGGGGATGTCGATGACGAGATCGGGTGGGCCCATTTCGCGAGCGCCGTCCCAGAGGGGCCAGTCATGGTTGTACTCGGCGAGAGGATCCGAGCCGGCGCCGCGCGGTGCGCCGGCTTCGATCCAGTGCACGAGGGTCTGCACCTGCTCGGCCGAGAGCGACCGGTCGTTGGAGAAGTGGCCATACGCGGGATCCGCATGCCAGGGTGGCATACGCTGGGTGCGGACCACTTCCCGGATCATCAGCGAGAAGCCGCGGACCATGTTGTAGTCGCTCATGGCCCAGGGACCGATACCCCCTTCGCGATGACAGGCAACACAGTTGTCCGCCAGCATCGGCGCGATCTCATCGGCATAGGAGATGTCCGCGTGCTGTGCACGATCGCCCTGATGCGGGAAGTCCACGACACAGCCTTCTATGGCATCCACGGAGGCTTTCAGCGCCTCGCCCGCAACAAGACTTTCAACGGCCTTCCCCGCACCGGCGGCATGGCCGGTGTAAACGACGGACCAGGTCTTCGGGTCGAGCACAAACACTTCGCCGGCCTGCGAGAGGTCCATGGACTCGCCGATGATCTGCGTGTCGTCGAGGAGCACGGGCAATGCTGAATCCAATGCTGCAAGCTCAGCGCTGATGGCACCCCGGTCGTCGGCGAGGCTCGAGTTGAGCAGCAGCACCTGCACCTCGTCGCTTGCCAGAGCCTCCAGCGCAGGAACCGCGGACTGCACGGCCTCGCAGGCATTCGCCTGGACCATGATGACAACAGCTTTCATGTCGCTGTAGTAGTAGAGCTCGTGGCTTTCACCCTCGTGATCGAGGAGCCGGAAATTCTCAACCCGGTCCTGCGGCATGAGCGCGTTGGCGGTCATGGGTACGGTTGTGGAAAGCAAGAGCAGCGCTGCCAGTATGGCAGTGCCAGCGGTCGTGTGGCTGGTGCGGATCATTCGAACCTCTCCCCGGGACGATTGATGGCAACAGCATAGCGCACGGGCATGGCCGCGGAATAGCGGAGTTTGTGAGGCGCCCCCGGGGCTAGCTGGCGCTGCTGATGGCGCCTTCTGCGCGGAGTACCTCGATCTCTGCGGCGCTGAAACCCGCCTCAGCGAGCACGGCCTCCGTGTGCTGACCGATTTCCGGCGCGGGGCCACGGGGTTTTACGTCGGCACCGTCGAAGCGCATGGGTGCGCGCACGGTCCGATAGGTGCCCCGTTCCGGGTGCTCGATTTCCGGAAACATCCCGATGGCCTCGGCCTGCGGGTCGCTTGCGACCTCATCGAGGGTCAGCACCGGACCCCAGATCAGGCCGACATCGTCAAAGATCACGCCCCACTCGTCCCGGGACTTCGTTGCCAGAATCTCATCGATGGCGTCCACCAGGATTGCCATGTTGTTGTAGCGGGACTTGGCGTCGATGAAGCGCTCGTCCTCGAGCCAGTCGCGCGTATCGAGGGCTTTGCAGAGCTTCTCGAAGCTGCCCGGACCCAGCTGGTTCAGCACCACCCACTTCCCGTCACCGCAGGGATACCGGTTTGCCTCCGGGGTCAGCATCTGGTGCCGGGCACGGCGCCGTACCGGCGCCCGGTCCACGGCCGTGGTGCCGAAATCGTTGGCCTGGGTCCAGATGGCGGACTCGAAGAGCGACGTTTCCACCACCTGCGGCTCGCCGGTTTTTTCCGCGAGACGCAGCGCTGCAAGGATGCCACCGAGGAGGGCAAGGCCCGCCGTATGGTCGCCCTGGGCAGGTCGGGCGTTCGGCACTTCGCCGTTGTCGCCATCGCGCATGGCATCGTAGATACCGGAGCGGCCGAAGAAAGCGGTGACGTCGTAACCCGGCCGCAGGGCGTCGGGTCCGTTCGTGCCGTAGCCTGTGAGCGTCGCATGCACGAGTTTGCCGTTCACGGCTTTCAAGGTGTCTGGATCGAGCCCGAACCGTTCCTGCCGATGCGGCAGGAGGTTGCAGAGAAACACGTCGGCCTGCGCCACCAGCCGATGAATGAGCTTCGCGCCCGCCTCCGTATCGAGTGCCACGACAATCGATTGCTTGCCCCGGTTGTCCACGTCGAAACCGAAGTCATAACCCTTCAGGGGACCGTCGATTTTCGCCGGCCGGCCGATGCCGCGCATGGGATCACCGGTGAGCGGCTCCACCTTGATCACCCGGGCGCCGAGGTCGGCGAGGATGGCACCGGTGCTCGGTGCCGCCATGTAGTTGTCGATTTCGACGACGGTGATGTCTGCCAGTGGCGCTGCCAATGCTCTGCCCCTCCGCTGCAGGCTCCTCGGAGCCGGTTGTTGCGGACCGCTAGCGCGCGCGGACCAGGCCCGAGCGCAGGCGAGGCCCGCGGATGAGAAAGGAGCGCGAGCATAGCAAAATCCCCAGCACGCAAAACAGGCAGGACGGCGTCATGGCGAGAATCCCTCCGGCAGAGCTGGAACAGAGCGGCAACTACGTGCAGAAGGTCCTGCAGGCGCAGGCTGCCACCTGGGGCGCGCCGCTCAACAACCACCTGATCTACGCGCATCGGCCGGATCTGTTTCGCGCCGTCCGCGGCATGTGGACGACCCTAGACAGGGACGGCATTCTCGGCGATGCCCTGGTGTCGCTCATCAACCGACGGGTGGCGACGCTGAACGGCTGCGTGTTCTGACGCGACATCAACGCTGCCGTGGGCAGCGCAGCCGGTCTGAGCACCGAAAAGCTCCTGGCCCTCGACGATTGGGAACATTCCGGGCTCTTCGATGCGCGGGAGCGGACGGCGCTCGCCTATGCTGACGCCATCACGCGATCCGAGGAGGACGTGGACGACGCACTCTTCGAGCGGGTGGAGGCCGAGTTCGGTCGCGCAGCCACCGTCGAACTCACGGCGGTGATCGCCTGGGAAAACGCGTCGAGCAAATTCAATCGTGCGCTCAGAGTACCGTCACAGCAGCTCTGGCACCCCGACGGAGACTGATCAGCAGGGCCTGAGGACTGGGACCGGCGCACGCCTCGCCATCATCAGGAACTCGCGACGGAACCGCCGTCGCAGGTGATTACATCGCCGACGGTGAAGCCCGAGGCGCGTGAGGCGAGGAATATCGCCAGGCCGGCGATGTCTTCGGCCGTGCCGACGCGACCGCGCGGATTGCCCTTGCCCACTGCGTCCCAGTCCGTGTTGTCGACGTCGCCACCGCCACCGACACCCGTGGACAACATCCAGGTGGGGAACGGTCCCGGGGCGATGCCGTTGACGATGATGTGGCGCTTGATGAGGTGGGCGGCGAGCACCTTGGTCAGATGATGCACGGCCGCCTTGGACGGCCCGTAGGAGAAGTTCTCGAAGATGGGCGTCTTGATGCCGTCGATGGAACCCACGTTGATGACCCGTGCGGGCGCCTCGTGTGTCCCCGCCGCCTCCAGGAGCGGCAAGAGCTGCTGGGTGAGAAAGAACACGCCCTTCACGTTCGTGTCCATGACCTTGTCCCAGCCGACTTCCGGAAACTCCTCGATCGGGGCGCCCCAGGAGACACCGGCATTGTTCACGAGGATGTCGAGTTTGCTCTCGCGGCTCTTGAGTTCGTGGACGGCGGCGCTGATCCCCTCGAGGTCGGAGAGGTTGGCGGGAATGGAAACACACTCGCCCCCGAACTCCTCCTGCAGGCGTTTAGCTGTGGCATCGCAGACGTCGGCTTTGCGCGAGCTGATGTAGACCTTGGCGCCATTGGCGAGAAAACCCGCCGCGATCATCTCACCGATGCCTCTGGAGCCGCCGGTTACAAGCGCAACCTTACCCTTGATGGAAAACAGGTTTTCTAGATTCATATAAATCTCTTAAGTGCAAATAGAGGTTTTTAAAACGACGAAAAGTGAGACGGATCTATCAATCCAGCCCGCCTTGAAGACTCGCGGGACCTCGAAGCCCTTCAGCAGGCCTCGAACAGCCCCGCAGCACCCATCCCTTTGCCGATACACATGGAGACAATGCCGAGCTTCTGCTCGCGGCGCTTGAGCTCGCGCAGCAGCAGTCCAGTCAGGCGCGCGCCCGTCATGCCGAAGGGATGGCCAATGGCAATGGAGCCGCCGTTGACGTTGTACTTCTCATTGTCGATGCCGAGACGGTCGCGACAATAAAGACACTGGCTGGCAAAGGCTTCGTTCAGTTCAACGAGGTCGATCTCGTCGAGGCTGTAGCCCGTGCGCTCGAGCAGTCGGGGAATCGCGAAGACCGGTCCGATCCCCATCTCATCCGGCTCGCAGCCGGCCACGGTGAAGCCGCGGAAGTAGCCCATGGGCTCGAGCCCGAGCTCAACGGCGCGCCGTTCGCTCATGACGAGCGACATGGACGCCCCATCCGAAAGTTGCGATGCGTTCCCGGCGGTCACCGAACCGCCATCCTCGAAGGCCGGGGGCAAGGTCGAGAGCCCGTCAAGGGTGGTCCCCGGCCGGTTACACTCGTCCCGATCCACGGTGCCTTCGACAATCTCTGTGGCACCCGTTTCTTTATCCACGAGCTTCCGCCACTGCACGGTCATGGGCACGATCTCTTCGGCGATCTTGCCGGCTTCGGCGGCTGCCGCGTAACGCTGCTGGCTCTGCAGCGAGTATTCGTCCTGCGCCTCGCGGGTGACCTGGTAGCGGCGCGCCACGACCTCGGCCGTATTGCCCATGGCCATGTAAATCTCAGGCTTCTCTTCGAGGAGCGTCGGATTCTGCGCAAACTCGGCATCCTTGCCGCGACTGAGCCCGGAAATGGATTCCACGCCGCCGGCGAGGATGACGTCCGCGCAACCGCTGGCAATCTGATTCGCCGCAAAGGCAATGCTGTTCAGGCCCGATGAGCAGGCCCGGCTGATGGTTGTGCCTGCCACCGTCACGGGCAGGCTCGACAGCACTACGGCATCGCGCGCGATGTTGGCGGACTGCTCGCCAACCTGCCGGCCGCAGCCGAGGATCACGTCGTCGACCTCGGCCGCATCGATTGCCGGAGTGCGCTCGAGGAGTGCGTCGATACAGTGGGCGACCAGGTCGTCAGACCGGGTCAGGTTGAAAGTGCCGCGATGGGCTTTGGCGAGGCCGGTTCGAACGCTGTCGACGATCACGACCGCTTCTGCTGCTTGGCTCATGTGTCTCTCCCCCGAGTGCGCCGCGCGGGCGCCTTGTCCCCTGGCGCAGCGGTCCGGGTGCAAGACATCGCACCCGGCCGCCGCGGCCCGGTCAGCCCATCTTCATTTCGTAGAAGCAGAGCTTGTTGCCGTCCAGATCACGCACGTAGGCGCCGTAGAACACGGGCATCCGCTCTCCCGGCTCACCTTCGTCGGTGGCGCCAAGCTCCATGGCTTTGGCATAGAGCTTATCCACCGTGGAACGATCGCCGCCGTTGATGGCGACCATGTTCCCGTTGCCGCAGTGCTGTGCCTGCTCGTCATAGGGAATACAGATGGCAAGCATGGCGCCTTCGCCGGTGCCGTAGAACTTGATGCGATCCATGCCCATGAGCTGGGAACCGCCGATCTCGCCGAGCAGCGCATCGTAGAACGCGCAAGCCTTTTCCATATCGCTCGTGCCAATGGTGGCGTATCCGATCATGTCCTTCCTCCTTCCGGAAATCGTTTGCTGTGGGTGTCTTCAGGGACTGGCCAAGAAACGCTGTCTCGATCCATAAGTCAAGGTACGCCAGAGCCACTCCGCAGGACCGTAGGCAAAGCGGTCCAACCACCAGGGGCTGACGACGAGCTGCAGCCCCCAGATGGCAAACACGATCGGATAGAGCATCCAACGTTCCAGATGGCCCACGAGCCCGAGACCAACGCCGGTGAAGAGCCACAGGCCGATGAGCGAATGCATGAGGTAGTTGCTGAGCGCCATGCGCCCGACGGCCGCGAGCCGTCGGCGCAAATCGGTCAGCAGACCGCCGCGACAGACAAGCATGACGCCGCCCATCCAGCCGAAGGCCATGGCGATGCGACCGATGTGGTAAGTGCCGTGCAGGTAACCGAAGGTCGAAAGGAGATCGTAGTCGCCGCGGATGGCCTGAATATGCTCCCAGCCGTTCACGGCGAGCCCGACCGCAAAGCCCCCCAGCATGAGCCGCCAGTAGAAGGCGCTCGTCCTCTCTCCGGAGAGGATCCCCAGCCGGTAACAAGCCATGCCAAGCAGCATCATCGCAAGGGCATCCCAGAGCAGGATCACCGGGATCACGAAGAACAGGTTGCCGTTCATGAGCTCGGCGTTCCAGGCCGCTGCGGTCAGGTAGCCACCCTGACGCAGGGCGAGTTCGCCAGCTTGTGACGCCTCGTCCATCGGAAAGCCGGCAACGAAGCCCTGCCAGATAGCGTCGAGCTCGAGCGTCTCCGCATCGTGGGCCGCGTAAGGCGCAGCAGCCACCACTTCCGAAGCCTCCCTGGCCAGCCCCATGTAATAACCCAGAGACCCATACATGGCCGATGTCAGCACGACGATAAGGCCACTGAGAATCAGCAGCGTGCGCGGGGCAAGGCGTCGCAGCGGATAGAGCAGGGCGCCACAGATCGCGTAAACGATGAGGATGTCACCGTTCCAGAGCAGCACGTAGGCGTCGAAGAGCCCGAAGGCCAGCAACCAGAAATTACGCTTGTAGTGCAGCCAGCCGCTTTTTCCGGCCCCGGAGCGACTGCCGAGACCGGTCGTGAACATGACCACCCCGGCACCAAAGAGCATGGAGAAGAGTGCCCGCATGGCACCTTCGAACAGCACGTTGACGCCGCCCCAGACCGCGAGGTTCAGCGCCGGGTGCTCACCGAGACCGATGAGGGGACTGAAGTAGCCGATGGAGTAGAGGCCGAAGCCGAGAATGTTCAGCAGCAGAATGCCGAGCAGCGCAAACCCTCGAAGCACGTCGAGGGATTCGATGCGGTCGGCCAGCTCAGTGGGCGATGCAGACATGGCAGCAGTCAGGCCTTCGGCCGCAGGCGCCGGATCGTCGCCGCGTTCCAGCGCCAGCCGAGAATGCCGAAGAGGGCCGTTACCGCAGCCGTTGCTGCATAAACCCCCACATAGCCGAAATAGTGGCCGGCAAGAATGGCCACGGGAATGTAGACGAGCACCAATCTGGAGACCGACAGCACAAGCGGCGGCACGGGCTTCGAGAGCGCGTTGAATGAGGCGTTGGCAACGTTGACCATGCCGAAGAAGCCGATACTGATCGGCACGATGTAGAGGAAAGCCACGGCAGGTGCTGCCACCTCCGGATCCGGGGTGATCAGTGAAACGAAAAAGGGGGCACCGATCCACATGAGCACCGCGGCCGTGAGTCCCCAGATCATGCAGTAGCGGTAGCCGAGACGCAGCGCTTCGTCGACCCGGTCATAGCGCCGGGCGCCCCAGTTCTGACCAACGAGCGGCGCCGCACTGGCCGAGATACCGATCACGACCATGGTGACCACCGCGTCGATTCGCCCGGCCACGCCGAAGCCCGCCACGACCGTTGTGCCGAAGCCCGCAAGGATGCGCGTAGTGACCGCGGCAGAGAGTGGCTGGATGAGGTTGCTGGCCGCGGCCGGCACCCCGACGTGGAGAATCGCGCGCGTCGAGGCGCCAATGTCAGCGAAGCTCGCGCGGATCATCTTCTCCCGAACCAGGAACCACCAGGCCGTCATGGCGAAGGAACAGGACCGCGCGATCACGAAGGACCAGGCAGCGCCTTCTATGCCGAGAGGCGGCAGACCGAACCAGCCGAATATCAGCGGTGGTGCGACCAGCACCTGGATGATGGATCCGGTGGTCATCACGTAGCCCGGGAATGCCGGATCGCCAATGGAGCGCATGAGCCCGGAACCCACCATGGAGAGCCCGAAGCCCGGGAATCCGATGACCCAGATCAGCATGTACAGGGAAGCGAGCTCGAGGACGTGGCCGTCAGCGCCGAGCAGGCGAAACAGCCCCTCTCCGCGCCAAGCAAGGAGCAGCGCGCAAGTCACTGTAAAGAGCGCTGTCAGGAGCAGTCCGTGGGACGTGAGTCGGGCCGCCTGTTCCCGATCCCCTTCACCGATGGCTCGTGCGAGCACGGCCCCGGTTCCGACGCCGATTCCGCGGGTGAGTGCGTTGAATCCCATGACGACAGGAAAGGTGAAGGCAACGGCAGCAAGCTCGTCGCGACCCACCATGCCCAGATAAAAAGCCTCGATGAGCTGCGCCAGGGTCATGGCGAGAAAGCCCATGATCATGAAGCCGGACAGCCGCAGCACGTGCCGCGACATGTCGCCTTCCGTAAATCCTGGACCGGCCTGGCGGGCGGCTTCGCTCAAAAGCTTCACTCGAAGAATCGATCCGGCAGTGTAATCTCCGGAAGTCTGGGGCGACAGGGAAGCAACCCCGCATGGGAACAGGGACGAACGATGACGACGAGAGAGTTCAACGAGATCGACGGAAATCGGATGCTGGCGCTGGGCCTGGTGGTGCTGCTGGCCATGGCCGGCTGCGCGACCCTCCCGCAACCCGACGTCTTTCCACCGACGGCAGCGGTGCCGGAGACCCTCCCTGCTCCACCGCCGGGCACGGTCTCCTACCGGATCACAGCCGCCGACCTCGAGATACACACCTACCGCGCCGGCTGGCAAGCCGGTCGGGCCCACAATCACGTCATGGAGACGACGGCGGTCGCCGGCGAGGTTTATCTGGGGGAGCCCATCGAGGTGAGTAAGGCCATCCTCTACTTCCGGCCCTGGGATCTGATTCTCGATGATCCAGACAGCCGGCTTGCCGCCGGCGACGGCTTCGAATCGACGCGCACTGCGGCCGACATCGAAGCCACCCGGGTGCGCATGCTCGGCCCGAAGGGCTTCGACAGCAATCAACATCCCTTCGTGTTCGTTCACGTGGCCTGGAGCGACCCCGAGTCCGTGGCACTGGAAATCGAGTTCCGCGGCAGCCGCTTCCCCTTCGAGGTACCGGCGAGCTGGACGCTCGATGAGGAGCGCATCGAGCTGACGGCAGACTTTCAACTCACCCACGCCGCCCTTGGCATAAAGCCCTACAGCGCCTTTGCCGGCGCCCTGGCGGTGGCCGAGGAGATCCGGGTGCAGCTGAGCCTTTCGGCAGAGCGCAGCCCCTCGCTATAGTGCGACCCATCGCCGCCGGCCAAAGCCAAGGAGCTTTCGATGGACCTCTACGACGTCATGCGCACCACCTTTGCCGCACGGCAGTTCACGGACGACCCGGTGCCGGACGAAGTGCTCGAGAAGATCCTCGACAACGCCCGTTTTGCACCCAGTGGTGGCAACCGCCAGGGCTGGCGGGTGATCGTCGTTCGCGATCAGGCCACCCGCGATGCACTCCCGGGCCTGATCCGACCAACCATGCAGCGCTACGTGGCTCAGGTTCAGGCCGGTGAAGCGCCCTGGAACACCATCAACGACACTGCCTTGAGCGACGAGCAGATTGCTGCCACGGAAGTGCCTGAGCCGATGATCCAGGCGCTCACGCAGGCGCCCGTGCTGCTCTTCGTGTTCGTCGACCTGTCTGTGGTTGCGTCTTTTGATCAGAATCTTTCGCGGGTTGGCGTGATTTCCGGCGCTTCGGTGTATCCCTTTGTCTGGAACGTTCTCCTTGCGGCCCGGAACGAAGGTTACGGCGGCACGCCGACCACCTTCGCCGGCGCCAGAGAAGACGACCTGAAAGCCCTGCTCGGGGTCCCGGAGGCCTACGCCTTCGCGACCATGATCCCCCTCGGCAGGCCCGTGAAACAGCTGACGAAACTCAAGCGCAACCCGGTCTCCACCTTTGCCACCCTGGAGCGTTTCGACGGCCAGCCCCTGGCGGACTGACGCGGCGCACTTTTCCCGGGATTACGGGCGATATCTTGTTAGACTTACCTGCCACGGCTCGGGGGAGGAACCGTCATGGGGAAGATCGATCAGCGCGTCGTTGAGACGCTGGATGCGGCCATTCAGGGATCAGTGATCACCGCCGAGCGCGACGGCTACGATGCCGCCCGCGCTGTCTGGAACGGGATGATCGACCGGAGACCCGGCGTCATCGTGCAGGCGAGCGGCGTGGCTGACGTCATCACGGCGGTCAACCTTGCCCGGGAGCAGGCATTGCCCCTCGCTGTCAAAGCAGGCGGCCACAACGTCTCCGGCAAAGCCGTCTGCGACGACGGTCTGGTCATCGACCTCAGCCGCATGAACAACATCCGGATCGATCCGGTGGCTCGAAAGGCTCGGGCGGGAGCCGGGGCACTCTGGCGGAACTTCGACCACGAAGCCCAGGCCTTCGGACTGACGACCACGGGCGGCGTGGTCTCCAGCACCGGCGTTGCCGGACTCACCCTCGGCGGCGGCATCGGCTATCTGACTCGGAAGTATGGGCTCGCCTGCGACAACCTGATCGGTGCGGACGTCGTCACCGCGGCGGGCGAACTCGTCGCGGCGAATGCCGATCACAACGTAGACCTCTTCTGGGCCCTGAAGGGCGGCGGCGGCAACTTCGGCGTCGTCACTTCCCTCGAGTTCCAGCTCCATGAAGTCGGCCCCATGGTTGCAACCGGCACCGTGTTCTATCCGATCGAGTCGGCGGGGCGTGTTCTGGAGCAGTACCGGGCTTACGCGGCCGCGGCCAATGACGACACTGCCTGCTATGCCATGATCGTCAATGCACCGCCAGACATCGGCCAGGACGGCAAACCCGTGCTCGCCGTGGTGAGCCTTTATGCCGGTGACGTCGAAACAGGCAAAACAACGCTGGCGCCGACGGCCGCCTGGGCAGAGCCCGCCCTCGCCGTCATCGACGCTCAGCCCTACCGCGTCGCCCAGACGGCCTTCGATGCCGGTAATCCGCACGGTGCCCGCTACTACTGGAAATCGCAGCATCTGCACGAACTCTCCGACGAGCTGCTGGAAACGGTCCTGCACTTCGGCCGCGAGCTGCACGGCGACTACAGCATCATCGGGATCGAACCCTTGGGCGGGGCCCAGGGGCGCGTGAGCGCCGAAGCCTCTGCCTTCGGCCACCGCAACGTGCCCTTCAGCCTGGGCATCTGGACGGGCTGGGAGCAGCCGGCTGACGACACCGCCAACATCGCCTGGACCCGAGAATTCTTCGAGGCGGTAAAGCCCTATGGGGCAGGCGCCTACGTGAACTACCTCGGTGAAGACGAAGGCGATCGCGTGGAAGAAGCCTACGGCCCCAGCTACGCCCGGCTTCAGGAAGTGAAGCGAAAGTGGGATCCGGACAATCTCTTCCAGCAGAACTTCAACATCCGCTGACCGGCCCGCGCTGGTGCTTTAGCAGGCAGTGATCCGCATCACAGTTCGCGGGGCAAGAGCCCCGTAAGCTGACGGATTAGATTCACGCTGGAGACCACCATGAGGCTCTTCCTGCTGTTAATGCTCGTCAGCGGCTACGCCCTTGCCGACAACGACAAAGTCGAAGCCGCCATCGGCGGTGGTGTGGGCGGTGCTGTAGGCGCCGTCGTGGGCGAAGAGCTGGGTGACCGCGAAGGCGCCATCATCGGCGCGGCTGCCGGGGCAGCCATCGGCGCAGCGCTGGCCACCGATGATGACGAGGTAACCGAACTCCGGGAGCCGATCGTGACCGTTGTCGAGATCGACCACCCTCACCCGCGTCATTGCCCGCCCGGACAGGCTAAAAAAGGCCGCTGCTGAGTTTGGTTGGCCATGCGGACAGGGCATGGCGTCTTTCCAGCAAGCTAAAGGTCGAGGCTAATCCGCTTCGACCCATTTCGTGAGCAGCTCCTGAAAGTGCCGCACCTTGGTCTCGCCATAGTTGGCGAAGATCACCTCGGGGTTCTTGAGCATCTTCAGGCCGCGCTGCACCTCCGGCATGTTCACGATGTCCTGATTGAACACCTTCGTCAGCATGCCGAGCTCCGGCGCTTCCACCCAGTCATCGTCCGGACCCAGCCAGTGCACGGGCGCCGGCGGCGGCCGGTTTTCACCGCCCGGAGACGGCGCCATATACATGCATTCGTGGATGCACTCTTCCGGATTGTCCCCATTCGGTCGGAAGCGATAGACGATCTGATTGAAAGAGCCCCAGGGATGGAAATTGGGGAACAGCGTCAGATAGATGGAATCTAGAAGCTCTGCATCGGGCACCTGATCCATCACCTCATCACCAAGCACCTTGCGGAAGCCGTCCCGGATTGGTGCCGCCATCATCTGCCGGCGATTCATGCCCTCCGGGACTTCCGGTGGCGGCGGAGCCGGCACCCGGTCGAAGCCCGCCAGCTGCTCGCCACCCACCCAGTTGCACATGTTCGGATCCGGCTGGGTGAGCGGCCCTTCGAGCCAGGTGCCGTCCGGTTTGAACTTGCTGACCTCACCGCGCGCATTCGTGACATGCACGTTGCCATCGTCGCCGCGCTCGTAGATGTGGCCCGTGAGCGCGTGACGCTGGCGCGTGTAAAGCATGGCGTCGTCGAGGGTCGGGAACTCCTGCGAGATGTGCGGACTCGGGGTGAAGTTCGGCGACATGGCCCGGCTGTAGTTGCCGAACACGTCGTACTGGGTGTTCGCATCACCGATGGTCTCGAGGATCGTCGGATGGGTGGCGATCACGTGGTAGGCCTCGCTGAACGCTTCCTGGGCGATCTTCCAGTTGCAGCGCAGCACCTTTGCCACGTGCGCGACCTTGTAGCGTTTTTCGTAGGAGAGGTTCGGAAACTGATCGGAGAGATTGCCGATGAAATCCTCGAAGGGCTCCGCATGCTCGTCCGGATTGATGAACAGAAATCCGCCCCAGCGGCCGACCTTCACTTCCGGCAGGCTGTGCGTTTCCTCCGAGACCGTCGGAAAGTCCCAGTGGCAGGGCACTTCCTTCAGGCGCCCGTCCGTATGCCAGGCCCAGCCATGGAAGGCGCAGCGGAATTCCCGCGCGCGCTTGCCGTCTTTGATCTTCAGCATGCGACCGCGGTGCAGACAGGCATTATGGAAGGCTTTGAACTCGTCTTCGCCGGTGCGGACGATGAGGAATGACAGCGAGGCAATCTCGTAGACGTGGTAGTCACCCACGTCGGGGATATCGTCTTCGTGGCAGGCCATCTGCCAGACCCGACTCCAGAGCTTTTCCACCTCGAGGTCGTGAAAGGCCTTCGAGTAGTAGCGCTCAGCGGGCACCACGGTCGGTCCCGGGGCCATGGGCGACTCGGTGCGCATGATCTCCGGAACCGGATGACTGTCCTCGTCGAGGAGCTGCTGATAGGTGACGCCGGCGCTGCGGCTGGTGCCATTGGTGGTCTCGACCATGGCTGGACCCTCCCTGATTCAGGTCCTCCGACGCTAGTCGAGGTTGAAGGAGAGCCCTATCAGGGATTCTACGGAGCTGATGGCATCAGAGCATGCCGCGCTCACCTTCCACCCCGAGCAGCAGGCTGCCCACGCTTGCCAGGGTTTTTTCCTGGGCCACCACGTGCTGGCAGGCCGTGTTCATGTCCCTGAGGTGTCGATCGAAGGGCCCTTTTGCATAGATCGCGGCGCCGCCGATGGTGTCGTAGATGATCTGCACCACTTCGCGCCCGGTCTGAAAGGCAAACTGCCGGGCAAGGAACGTTGCTGCCCGCTCAGCTTCTGTAAGGGGCTCGTCCTGCTCAAGTTTCTTCCACTGGGTCTCGAGGGATCCGTAAACATAGGCGCGGGCCGCACCGAGCTTCGCTTCCGCGTGGGCAACCGCCGTCTGCACGTCGCGCATCTCGCGATACGGTGCCTTACTCACCCGATCCACCTTGTCCTTCAGAATGTCGACGGCGCGGTCGACGGCGTCCCGCGCGATACCAAGGGGTACCCCGCTCATTTTCCGCAGCAGCGTATCCGGTCGTTTCCAGAGCGGCCCTTCCCGCTCGGGCGGTTCGAAGAAGCTGAAGCTGTGCTCCTCCGGAATAAAAAGATTCTCGGCCGTGTAGTCGTTGCTGCCGGTACCGCGGAGCCCCGTTGTGTACCAGGTGTCCTCAATCTCATAGGCATCGCGGGGGGCGAGCATGATGCGCCATTCGGGATTCCCCCGCGGCCCCATGCGCGGCTCGCCGTTCTCAAAGACCGTGCAGCCGCCGGCGAGCAGGTCGCAGTGGTTGCTGCCGGAGCCGAAGATCCAGCGGGCGCTGACGTTGTAGCCGCCCTCAACCTTGTCGGCACGACCCGCGGGGTACACCCAGCCGGATTGCGCCATATCCAGGCGTGGATAAAGCTGCCGCGCGACGGCCTGATCAAGATAGCCCGAATAAATGCCCGAATCGGTCCAGATGAACGAGCACCAGCCGACAGAGCCGTCAGCCCGGGAGAGCTTCTCAATGATTTCCACCTGCTCAGGCGAACTCATCTCCGGACCGCCCCAGCTCTTCGGCATGTTCATGCGGAACACGCCGGCATGGCGCAGCTTCTCAACGACATCCAGCGGCAGCTTACGCAGCTCGTCGAACTCCGGCGCCAGGTTTCGCTCACGAATCTCGACAGCCAGCGCATCAACCCGGCTGCGGATATCCGCAGCGGTCAGTGACTCTTCCGAAACCTCCGGCTTTGCAGCCATCCCCCACCTCGCTAAAGTCGCCGCAAGGCCCCTAGGATGACACCCATGCTCGAGAAATTCGAACGCTACCCGCTCACCTTTCCGGGCCCGACACCCATCGAGCCCCTCGAGCGTCTCTCCGCCCACCTGGGTGGCAAGGTAGAGATCTGGGCCAAGCGCGACGACTGCAATTCCGGCCTCGCGCTCGGCGGCAATAAGCTGCGCAAGCTCGAATACATCGTGCCGGACATTCTCGCTTCCGGAGCCGACACCCTGGTCTCCATCGGCGGCGTGCAATCGAATCACACCCGCATGGTGGCGGCCGTCGCCGCCAAGCTCGGTCTCAAGTGCCGCCTCGTGCAGGAATCCTGGGTCCCCCACGAAGACGCCGTTTACGACCGCGTCGGCAACATCCTCCTGACCCGGCTCATGGGCGCAGACAGCCGCATCGTCGAAGACGGCTTTGACATCGGTATTCGCCAGAGCTGGGAAGACGCCATGCAATCCGTACGCGACGAAGGCGGCAAACCTTATGGGATCCCTGCCGGTGCTTCGGTGCACCCGCTCGGCGGACTTGGCTATGTGGGTTTCGCCGAGGAAGTGCGGGCGCAGGAGGCGGAGCTCGGGTTCCGCTTCGACTACGTGATCGTCTGTGTGGTCACGGGGTCAACGCAGGCCGGCATGGTCGTGGGTTTCAAAGCCGACGATCGGGCAGATCGAGTCATTGGCATCGATGGCTCAGGCACCGTCGACCAGACCCGCGCGCAGGTCACCGAGATCGCCCGCAATACCGCCGAACTCATTGATCTCGGCCAGCCGATCGACGATTCAGACATCGTCATCAACCCGGACTACGCCTACCCCGCCTACGGCGTGCCGAGTGCGGAGACCAACGAAGCGATCCGCCTGGCGGCCCGCACGGAGGCGATGATCACGGACCCCGTCTACGAGGGTAAGTCCATGCAGGGATTGATCGATCTGGTTCGAAAAGGGTTGTTCCCCACCGGTGCCCGTGTATTGTACGCCCACCTCGGTGGGGCACCGGCTCTGAACGGCTACGCCTACACCTATCGTAACGGCTGAGCACGCGGGGAGTCGCCGACCGTGCTGGCTGAGAAGCGGGACTGCTTGCTCTGCCGGGAACACAACCCTCCGCAAAGTTCGCTTTTCGCCTAACGATGGTTCCAGGCAACGCCTAGACTCCGCCTCAGGGATGAACCGACGTTCGGAAACTCTTTTTCGGCAACACCTTCAGGGAACATGGAGAGAAACGATGAACCGCTGCCCAGAAACCTCGATTCCGCGCCTGCAACAAACCCTCAGAAACGCCCTGCTCGGCCTGCTGACGCTGGCGCTCATGACACCGGTCGCAGCCACGGCTGCCTCGGGGGACGAAACCTGGCGAAAAGACCGCTTTTTCGTCGGCCTCGGCCTGTACCGGCCCAACGTTGACACGTCCGTGCGCGTCGACGACGCCAACACCGGCATCAGTGGCACCCTGCTGAATCTGGAACGGGATCTCGATCTGAGCGACCGGGAAACGCAGTTCACCATCGACGCACACTTCCGCTTCGCAAAGCGTCATGCCATCGAGCTCGAGTGGGTCAAGCTGAATCGGGAAGATGACACCAACATCGGCTTCGCCATCAACTTCGACGACGAAGTCTTCGTGATCGACGAAGACATTCGCAGCACCTTCAACACCGAGGTCATCCGCCTTGCCTATCGTTTGTCGTTCATCAACAACGAACGGCACGAGCTGAGCGGCGCCATCGGACTGCACGTTACGGACCTTAAAGTCGGTCTGAACCGCATCGATGAGGAAGAGGAAGCCGAGTTCAACGACATCACCGCCCCGCTGCCCACCCTGGGTGTTGCCTACAAGTACCGTTTCAATGACGCCTGGACCTTCCACATCCGCGGCGAGTGGCTCGACATCGAAATCGACGACGTGAACGGCAAGCTCACCGCCGGTCTTGCCGAAGTCACCTGGTATCCCTGGCGCAACTTCGGCTTCGGTCTCGGCTATCACATCTGGGACTTCGACGTCAGCGCCACCGATGAAGACCTGACGGGCTCCGTCGAGTACAGCTACGAAGGTCCGAAGCTGAATCTGAACTTGCGCTTCTAAGCGCTCGGTTCGGAACCATCCACCGAGGGCGATCGTGGACAATCCTGCCACCCTGCTGACGGCGATCATGTTCGTCACCGTCCTCGGCATGGCCATCGGCAATCTGCTCATGGCGCTCTCGGACGTTGCCGGCGGATTGAGGAAACCCGCACTGCCCGGCGTGCACCTGGCCTGGATGGTGCTGCTGCTGCTGGCATCGCTCGCGCTCTTCTGGGAAACCACGGCAATTCTCGACATCGAGGACTGGCGCTTCCTGGACTTCCTCTACCTCATCGTCGGCCCCATGCTGGTGCTGTTCGCGGTCAGCGTGATCAGCTCACCCGTGCCTGCAGCGGAAGGCGCCGACGGTATGAGCGCCTACTTCGCCGTGAGCGGTCGATTCTTTCTGATGCTTGCCCTCGAGCAGGCCTGGATCCTCGGCCTGGACGTCCGTTACGGCACCCTGGGCATGATCAGTCTCCCGAATGGGCTGCTGGTCGCCGTGTTCCTCGGGCTGATGCTCAGCCGCAATCAAACCGTCCACGTTGCCGGCACGGTCATCACGGCGCTGGCGATGGGGCTGTCCATCGTCTGGCAGGCCGCCAGCGGCGGTTAAATGCCCGTCAGAAGCGCCGTCGCTGCAGCCGTAGCGGCGCCGACCTAGTCGGGCGGCACCGCAATCTCGCGCCCAGCCAGATCGGCCTCAGCTGCCTCCACTTCCGTCCGGCAGGGGTTCTTATCGGCCAGCACCCGCTCGTGCGCCTTTCTGACAAGGAACGAAATGCCGCCGGTAGCGAGTGTCGCACTGCCCCGAAACACGGCGCTGGTGCTGTTCAGCTGCAAGCGTGGGCTGGCCAGGGTGCCGCCAATCTCCGTGAAGGGAGAGACGATGTCGCCGATGCCGATACCCAGTCCACGGCGGGCCTGTGTGCGAAACGTGGCATTGAGCTTCTCCGTATCGAGATCGACTTTTGCTACAGAAAAGATGTTGAGCCGGTCCGTTTGAAAGATCATCGCCGGATCTCCAAACAGCACGCCATCCTGAATCTCTATCAGCAAACCCGCGCAGGCAAGATGAGAGACCGCTTCGTTCTTCACAAAGGGGTTTACCGTCTCGAGCACCTGAGCGGCGAAATCCCGAGTGAAGAAACGCATCGCCGCAAGATCGAGGAAGCCGGGCTCAGCGACACTTTTGAAATAGCCGGTGGCGCTGGCTGCATGTTCGCGGACGGACCGGCCGCGGCTATTGATACGGACATCGAGATCGTAGGTCGGCAGGCCTTCCCAGGCATCCTGCGTGGCAGCCGGTAGTCCGAGCTTCACGTATCGCCCAGGATCTGCACGCGCAGGTCGGCACCTTGAGGCACCGACTCCACTTCGAGTTCTGCCGTCAGTGTGCCGTTCGGGCCGGTAAGACTGAGATCTTCGACATCGAGATTACCCTCCAGGAGCGTCCCACGCAGGCGCGCATCTTCAAGAGTTCTATCGGCCACGAGCACCTCGGCAATGTCGATATCGACGTCCACATCCGCCACCGTGAGCAGCTCGAGCGGTAGCTCGATATCGGGAATCACCCGTCCATCGTCAACCGTCGTCGCCGCTTCGGGCGCAGGCTCTTCCGCGAGATAACCAACATAGGGATGCAGGTCCAGGCGCGGTGAGCGCAGCGTCAGGCTAACCGACGGCCGATCGGCCTCGGTTTCCGGTAGCAGTGCCTCCGCCCGGGCTGTAAGCGATGATTTGCCAAGATCCAGCTGATTGATCACCACCTCAATCCACTGCGGCGCCCCGGTCAACACTACCGCCAGTGCTAGCGGTTCTTCGGGCAACGGCCTGGGGCTCAAAAAGTCCAACTCGCGCAGGGAGGGGAACCCGGCGTTGATCTCAAGCGTCTGCACACCCTCGTTCACGGGGAACGCCAGCGCACCATCGACCACCAACTCTGCCTCGCCGAGGCTTATCTGGAGGCCATCCGTTTCGATACCATCCCCCAGCCAATCGACGAGTCCACTGACCGCCACAGGAGGGACCTCAGCACTCAGTGCCAACTGTTCGTTCAGCTCAGGCAACAGCTCAGAGAGACGCGCGACAGAGAGTTCTATGGTCGCATTGACCCTTGTAAAGGGTGCATCCAGGGGTGTGCTGACGGCACCTTGGAAGCTGGCAGAACCCAGTTTGACATCGAGGTCTCCCACTCGCAGCCGTTCATCCTCGAAAAACACCTGACCTTGGGCATCCAGCGCCCCGCTAAGGCCGAAGAGCTGATCGGCCGGCAGCAACGCCGCCACCTCGTCCATTGCCAAGTCGAACGTCAGTCCCGCATCACCCGGTGTAAAGCTGTCGCCGACCCGCCCATCTACGGCCAGGCTGAGGCCGGGGTCGGCGCCAAGTTGGCCGATGATCTTCGTGGCGGCTTCCACTCGCGAGACATCGAAGGTCAGCGTGAGCGCGTTTGTCGGCAGCGTCTCTGGGGCTTCGAGGCCAAAGTCTGCGAGGGTTCCAGCGAGATCCGACAGCGCGCTGCTTACTCTAAGCTGCGTTTGCGCGCTCAAAGGATCGCGTCCAACAACGCCGGTGATCGAGAGCTGATCGCGTCCGAAGCGGATGGTGCTGCGATCAATTCTGAGCGCCTCAGCTTCCATCCCCGCTTCAAGGGACACTGCAAACGGTTGTTTGGGAATCCCTTGCAGATCCAGCGCTGCAGCAAGGAGAGAGGCATCAGCGCCTTCTACCCCGGCCGAGAAGTTCGTGCCTGTGAGGTCGGCCTGATTCGACACGGTTGCCTGGACCGTCCCTCGCAGGGCTTCAGCTTCCAACGATAGCTGCAGATCCCCCTCAACCTCTCCCTGCACGAGCGTGCCGTCGATGCTGAAGGGACCCGACATTCGTCCGGGCAGACCGAGCAGGCGAGTGAAATGGCCGATATGCGGGCCGTTCACCGCGAGCTTCGCCGTCCCGCCGGCCAGGCTTGGGAACGCGGGCAGATCGGCTTCAAGGTCGACAACGGCGTCACCGGCTGCAAACTGCAACGTCTCTACCTGGAGATGCTCGCTGACGAGTGCGGCTCTTACGGCGAGATCAAAGGGCTCTTCCGGCACATCCGGCAGGCCGAGAAACGTACCAAGGTTGGCGAGACTGGGACCGGCCGCATCGGCGCTGAGTTCAGCCTCGGGAAGCCGCTGCAGATCGGTCGTGCTGGCGTCGGCGCGGAGCTGAAACTCACCGAACTCACCCGCAGCGGCGAGGGTCACCTTATCCGCCCCAGGTTGCACCTCGACTTCGAATCGAAGCGGACCGGATGTAATGGGTTCAAGACCGAGGAGACCCAACAGATAGCGCGCATCGGGACCGGTGAGGTCTGCCCGCAACTGCGGCCTTCGCGGCTCCGTCAGGTCATCGACGGTACCCAGTGCCGTGAACTGTACTTCACCCAGATTTCCGTCCAGCTCAAAATCCACATTGGTCGCCGCCAGCAGATCATCCATAGATCCGATCGTTCCCTGGGCAGCCAGTGCCTCGCCATTCAACGATCCAAGGAGTTCCAGCACGAGATCCGAGGCTTCCTGGACGAGATCGAGCCGTGCAACTGCGAGCAGCAGCGACTGCGGCAGCGCGGGTGTCGTGTAGGAGACTTCGATGTCTCGAGCCTCGAGGTGAACGAGACGAACTCCGGGCGTTGCCGCCTCGGAAGGCTCCTCGAAGAATGGTAGCGTGTAGTTGTCGGCGCCCTCCTCACTCTCCTCGAGGCTGGCACGCAGCCCGGAGAGGGCAACGCTGTGCACGACAATTTCATCGCTTAACAGGGACAGCGTATCTAAATCCAGGCTGAGGCGATCGATCTCGAGTAGGTTCTCCGCCTCAGCCCAGTCCACGCTGGCGAGGCGAAGACCCTCGGCTTCCACTAGAACGCGTTTGCCGATTCGAACGCTGAGTTCGCCATCCATGGAGACTGATCGACCCAGAACTTCGCTCGCAGCGGCGAGCATCGGGTTCTTGAAGCGCCCTAGGTCGATGACGAGCACGACGACCAGGAGCCCACAGAGCAGCAGGAGAAACAACCCGCCAGCCCAGAGAAAAACTCGGCGCATCACAACCCCTCCCTTTCTAGTGACTCTCCAGATAGCGCGCATCGTGCCGCCGCCGCAGCCAGCTGCCGAGGGGCAGCATGACGAGCCACCCCAGCTCCCAGGCCCAGGGACCCAGAAACGCGAGCGGCACCGTGAGCAATCCTGCGACGGGCTCCGGGAGCACCGAAACCTTCAGCGCATCGGCTTCCCGATCAGAGATCGAATTACTCAGCAGCCGACGCTCTTTAGCTGCATAACGGAAACCGAAAAATCCACAGAAACCGACCCCAGCGAGGGCAAAGCTCTGCAGCGCCCGCGTGGTCGGCGAGTCGAAGTCCTCGGCCATCGCCATCGCATAGGCATACAACATCAGGAACACGAGCTGGCCGATGCTGAAGGAGACATGCGGGCCATTGGTACGCTCCAGATTCCCCAGCATCTTATTACTCTGCAGCCAGTAGATGACGATCAGGATGACGCCAATCATGGCCATCAGGAACGCAGGGCCGATCTCCTGCCAGAGGCCGGCAAGGGCACCGAACTCCCAGGACCAGTCGTCTTCTGCCGACGGCATCGGCAACGGCGCCAGGACCCGGAACAACATCAGCGCAAACATCACGTCCATGAGCATTTCCAGACGACCCAGTTGGCGCCGCTGACGTTCGCGTTCTGCAGTCTCCATTACACCTCTCCCTCGCTAATGCTCACCGAGCGATCGCAGCCGTTACTGCCAGTCGCACTGACCAGTCTGGCGCCTCAGCCGGTTTCACTACGTTGCCATAGAACTGCACCGAGGTCCGCCACTGGCCGCCGCGAAACATAAACTTCCGCCCGACCCCACCGCCGAGAGGCACGAGCCAGCGCTTACCTCGGTCTGCATTCCAGTTGGCTGTGATGATGGGTGTGGACACGAAGAACCACTTAGGCGACAGGTTGAAGAGGAAGGTTCCGCGCATCAACAGCTGGCTGATATCTGCTCTGTTTGAATCTCCTGCAAACGACCAGCGTTGGCCGCCGAAGGCGCCAAGGCGCCAGCGATCAGCTTGATAGCTGAAACGGAACGCCGGTCCTGCAGCCCACTTGCCACTACCAAGCGCATCATTGGTGGCCGTGGGTACGCTGAGCATGAAGCCCGCACCGAGCGCAAAGGGCCGATCGTTCAGGGGATTGAAGAAACTCGCGTGAATCCAGTCGCTGAGTCCCCGGGCCCGACCGCCCGGAACCGGTTCAGGATTACCCGGCCGGCCCGGCACACCCGCAGGTGCATTCGCGATCACTACGAGATCGAGGTTCACAACCTGCCAGTCGTCGTTGACCTTCAAGTTGTAGGCCGGCATCAATCTGAGCAGTGTTGCGTCGCCATTGGCAGCGCCTCGATCCGTCTCCAGCTCTATGGGTAAGAGAAACTGGCGTGCCGCGGCCGTACTGATCTCCGAGAGCAGGAGCAGCACGACGAGAATTGATAGATGGGAGCACCGACCACGGCCCGAGATGCCCGCTGGCTCGAAGGGGTGCGAAACCCGGTGGCCGCGAGAGCAGCGACTGCGCGCGCTAAGGCGGCGCTGCCGCGTCGCCATCCTGCTCAGGCGTAACAAGC
Source organism: Pseudomonadales bacterium (assembly GCA_965230005.1). Taxonomy (GTDB): domain Bacteria; phylum Pseudomonadota; class Gammaproteobacteria; order Pseudomonadales; family Azotimanducaceae; genus SZUA-309. Next base: position 65,185 of record OZ245934.1, on the reverse strand, counting down.
AGCACATGACGATCATGGAGCGGCTGTACAGGTCGATTGTTGTCATGCAGATGTATCGCGAGGGCTTCAATCTGCTCCGCACTGAGCGGCTGCGGGTCAGCGACGACGATCCATTTCACCCCCTCACTGCAGGGCGGCGTCGTCAGGGAGCCTTCATAGCGAAAGTAGCGACGTGGCAGAGGCTTCAGGTCTTCGAGGTTCAGATCAAGTCCCTCGAGATGACGCGCATCGCCGGGCCCCTCAGGGAGAGCAGCGATAATCGAGTCAAACTCGGTGTCATGTGCACCTTCGCGATACAGCACACCAAGCACTGCAAGAGCACCTGACTCGCTCGCCATCACAAAGTGACTTTCGATTGGGAACGCCAACCCATTGACCTTATGCTCGCTCGGGCCATGAAAGTGGAACTGAACGAGCTCGTAGAACTCACCATCGATCCGCAGAGAGACCGAGGCATCGGACGACACCTGAATGGTGTGGCCGTTATCGATGAGATCCATCACGTGAGCCCGTTCGCCCACATCGAGAAGTGGCGCATCGAAAACACGATCGATTTCGTGGACGGTTTCACTCGCAGTTTCGACGAGATTCAAGGGCGACTGCGCTCGTCCTTCTGCGCAAAGCGCATTCGCCCTCTCGAGTGATCCCCAATATTCGGGCCCCACCTTACCCTGGTAGCCCCACTCATCAGCCGCTACGGGCTGCAACCAGACCATCAGCACAATCGTAGAGAACCATCGCAAACGCACGCCGCGGGTCCTATTGCGGTGAATACCAGATAGGCGATGTGTAAGCGCGCTCCTGCAGGACCATGGGTACGCCGTCCGGTATCTCGATGTCGTAGCGTGCAGCGTCGTAGGCAACCCAACGTGGCGTGGGTATCTCCAGGACGCGTACGTAGTAAAAAGCACGCTGCTCGGCATCGAAATCAGGATCAGTCCACACAGTAATCAGCTCCGGGTCACCGATCGTGTTGGTCCACGTAGCGTTTGCCACATCCACCGTGTTGCCAACCGGTGGCAGCTTGCCGTTTGCATCGAGGCTGCGGCTGTCCGCATCGCCCCAGGCCACGTTGTAGACCTTTTCGTAGGTGCGGTTCCGGCCATCGATCCAGCCTTTAACCACCTGAACTCGATCCAAATTGCCCGAGAGCGGATCCTTCAATGCGGCAATGAGAAAGGTTGGCGCAACACCTTCCGGAGCCGTACCCAGTCGCCCGCCCATCGGTACGCCCTTCGAATAGCCTGCCGCCGCCGGTAGACGGGTGTTGGCATCTTCGGCGGTGAACTCCCAGCCACCAAAGAAGCGCACGAGCATGCGCGAGCCGGACGTCGCGTACACCTCTTTACGTTTCATGGCGTCGAAGAGGGCTTCCCGTGTGTTCTCCGTAGCCCAGACGGCGGCGTAGCCGGAAGCGGACATGGCCCATCCGTCGTACTGGCGACCAGCGAATTTGGCCATTGGGTGGTCCCAACGCTCCGGGGAGGGTTCTGTGCCAGCATGTTTGCCGATGTAGTTGTCCTCCTGCACGGCGGCAACGCCGGTGTGCGTATCCGAGGATCCCACCATGCCGAACTGGTAGGGGTTCGTGCCGAAGCGGGATTCGAGCACCAGGCCGTTCTTCAGCGCCTCCCGTGCATATTCGTACTGCAGCATGTCGTCTTCTTTGACGACGGTCAGGTTCAGATTACCCAACTCCAGGGTTTCGAAGTCAGCAAAGGGGTCGTCCGGAGAGAGTTTCGGGTGCGCTTCACCATCCCCTTTGATCTGAGTGACTTCATAAAGCGGCTCCCAGCGCGCGCGACGCTTCATGTAATCACCGCCAAGGCGCCTGCCCGTGGCCGGATTAATCTCCACCGGGAACATGATCCCGTTCGACATGTTGCCGTTGTGCGCGAGCGCCAGCACACTGCCGCCGGTCTTTGTTTCGTAGCTTTCCATCCAGGCCCAGAGGTCTTCCGGATTGAAGCTTTCTGCCGTGGTGTAAGGCACCATCTGCCGCGCCCGATCGCCGTCGTCACGATAGAGCACATTGCGGTGCAAGTTGTTGCCGTCTTCAGTCGACGTCCATTCGTAGCCAATGATGGCCGTGAAACGCCCGGGATCGTTGAACGCCTCGGCGGTATCCACGTAGTTGTCCCAGACCGTCTTCTGGAAATCGCGGTCGAGAACTACGGCGGGAATGACGCCCTGCGAGAAAGCGTTGATCACTTCCATAGTGGCATCAAACGCCGCAGCACCGCCTGCGCTCATGGCCCGGTTCCACTCGCGCACCTGGGGATCTGCCATGAGATTCGGATTACCGGCAAAGATCTCTTTCATGGCGCCCATGCCATCGGAATGGTCCGAGACGACCAGCCAGTCGAGCGGCCGGGAGAGCTGGATCGGAATCCCCGTATTGGATAACACCTCCTCACCGCGGGCGAAGCGGTAGGCAGTCTCCACATCTAAAACGGCGCCGAAGCCCTTGGCATCCAGAGAGTTGTCTGTGTGCACATGGGTGTCACCCCAGTACACCTCGGTGGGAAAACTCCGACCCGCGTAGGGAGAGTAACTCGGCGTTCGCCCGACGTTCTCGGCGTCTTCGTCGGTAGGCAAGAGGCCAACGGACGCCGCATGCAGCGCGTTGAACGGTGCCGCCATCGCGAAAATGAGCCCCATAAGACGAGTTATGTGCGCCATACCCGAACCTCGCTCTTACCCATCGCCGTTCTCCTCGTGAGGCCGTGATTCATACGGGCCCTCAAGCAACCGTTACTCGTGGAGGGCTCCCCACCACTAGCCATCTGCTTAGCCGATTCCGCCTAGTTGGTTCTGCCTTCCTGGAGCTTCTCCAACACCCGGTCCAGGGAGAAACTTCCGGGCTTCTGCCTTGGGGGAAACTCGACGAAGGTCTGCAGGAAGTTGCCTACCACCGTCTGCGCAGGAACCAACACAAAGAGTCGGTTGGCGCCCCATTCATCAAAGCCGCTCGCCTCTTCATGGGCTCGTTCCAGGGGGTCCATCCTCAAGTTCTGGATCATCGGCAGACGCAGCGGTGTATAGGGCTCCGACCAGACGTCGTAGCCATGAGCCTTCTGAATCGTGAAACTGATTTTCCAGTCGTTGTAGCGGAGTGCGGAGATAGATCCGTCGTCGGTGAAGTAGAACATCTCCTTGCGAGGGCTTTCATCAGCCTCGCCGGTAAAATAGGGAAGCATGTTGTAGCCGTCGAGGTGGACCTTTACCCGGCGGCCGTTGACTCTCCTGCCTTCGAGCAACTCCTCTTTTACGTTCGGCTTACCCACCGCCGCGAGCAGCGTCGGCAACCAGTCCTGGTGGGAGATGATCTCGTTCGAGACCTGCCCAGGGTCAATTCTGGCCGGCCAGCGCACTGCCGTCGGCACCCGGAAACCACCTTCCCAGGTTGTATTCTTCTCGCCGGCAAAGATCGTCGTACCACCATCCGGCCAGGTCATGACCTCAGCCCCGTTGTCGGTCGAGTACATGACGATGGTGTTGTCGGCGATTCCCATCTCGTCGAGCTTGTCCAGCAGCCGCCCGACATGCCCATCGTGTTCCACCATGCCGTCAGCAAACACACCGTGCCCTGTAACCCCCTTCGACTCGGACTTGAGGCGCGTCCAGATGTGCATTCGGGTCGTGTTGAACCAGATAAAAAACGGCTTGTCCTGATCCTGAGCGCGATCCATGAAATCGAGGGTGCGAGTCATCACCTCCTCGTCGATGGTCTCCATGCGTTTGCGCGTCAGCGGACCGGTATCTTCGATCTCCCCGTCAGCCTTCGAGCTGATGACGCCGCGCGGTCCAAATTTCTCCCGAAACGCGGGATCTTTCGGGTAATCCTCGTTCTCCGGCTCCTCTTCTGCATTGAGGTGATAGAGGTTGCCGAAAAACTCATCGAATCCGTGGTTGGTCGGCAGGTGCTCGTCTCGATCGCCGAGGTGGTTCTTGCCGAACTGGGCGGTCATGTAGCCTTCATCCTTGAGCAGACCAGCGATGGTTGGATCTTTCTCGCTCATACCTTCGGGAGCGCCCGGTAGACCGACCTTCAACAGACCCGTCCGGAAAGGGCTCTGACCGGTGATAAAAGAGGCGCGACCTGCAGTGCAGCTGTTTTCACCATAAGAGTCAGTGAACATCATGCCTTCGCGCGCTATCCGATCGATATTCGGTGTTCGGTAACCCATGACCCCGTGGTTGTAGGCGCTTACATTGAACCAGCCGATGTCGTCTCCCCAGATGACGAGGATGTTCGGCTTCTCTGCCGCCTGGCTGACAAGGCACATCACGCTCAACAAGCACCCCGCAAAGATTCTCAGTAGTCGCATCAAGTGTTTCTCCTGGTTGATCGGAAAGATGTCCGATGTTCGATTCACACCTCAATTTCCAACGGGAATGGTGTAGGTCACATTGAATCTATAAGAGTTCTTTACCGCCGAGCCCTGCCAGTCTTTGTAGATGAGACTCGTCTGGTACTCACCGTAGAAGTTCCAGCTGCCTTTCTCTCCAGCATTGACCTTGCCGAGCCGCACTCCGATGGGCACATACCAGTCCTTGGTTTCCCAGTCATAGCGGATCACCATGTCACCGTTCCCCACATACCAGCCCTTACCCAGTTGGAAGTTCAGAAACGGCGCGATGCCGAGCGGATTGGTGTTGCTCTCCGTTGGGAATTCGATGGTGGGGTCAATGGCGCGCCAGGACTGCGTCAGCAGTAGTCCATAGAACCACTTGCCGCTGCTGTTCACGGCGGCACCGGCAACGCCATAGCCCCACTCATCACGAGCCACCTTCTCATCGCCGGGAAGCGTTACCAGCGGTCCTATGCCGACTCGACCCGTGCCCCAATCCCAAGATCTGGGGATGATCAGGCCGAAGATCTCCGTATTGCCGATTCCTGATTCGCCGGCCTGATTCTCGTAGTGACGCAGAGTAACGCGAGGCAGGATCGTAAAACTCTCGAAGACGAGCGGAGTGACAATTCTTGCTTGCAGGTAGTCGTCGAAGCCGGGTGGTCGCGGTTCACCGTTGACGTCATCGGTGAAGTAGTCGGGCATCGTCTGATAGGCGAACTGGAAGCTCCACTGAGTTGCCGTGGAGTCCATCGCCTTCGACACCGCATCCTGTTCCGCAGCATGCGACAATGTCGTAAACGCAAGGCCCACTGCCGCGACGAATCTCAAGTGAATCCGCCATAGTCGCGACTGGAAACTACTGTGCATCTACTGCTCCTGAACCATGCGCTAGCTGAATGCAGGAGTGTTGCATCGGTTCTGCGCTTGGCGTTAGGCGAAATGCGAACTCGACAAAAAGTCAGTCAGACGACGCTGCAGAGTCGCGTCCGGGCTCGTTCCAGCGTGCTCGAAGGCAGCTCGCCGAACAGTCGCCGATACTGACGGGCAGCTCGGCTGGCATCGACCAGCCCAGCAGAGGCAAGCCCGTCCGATACGCCGCCAGGCGACGTCAGCAGCGATCGCCGCAAGTGATTGAGCCGACAAGCCAGCAGATACTGAGCCGGGCTGATGCCGAGCAAACCTTCGAAGGATTTTTCGACGGCACGTCGTGAGACGCTCAAACGCTCACAGACGTCCTTGAGTTTGATTTCAGCGGCGCCCACCCTCTCTATCTCCCGAAGCGCAGCCACCGCAAGGGAACCACGAGCTGGAGCCGCGCTGGGTTCTGATACGAGGCTTTCATGAGCTTTGAGGGTCCAGGCGAGCAGCCGCAGAACCCGCTCTCTGGCCTCATGCAGGGCGCAGAGGCCCAGGTCACTGCCAAATTGCGGCGCCTCAGCGGCAGCGAGGTACGCATCGGCGGCAGACTTCAGTTGGCAGTGAAGGTGTGGAGCAAGGGGGATGATAGTCTGATCCTGCGCCTTGCGGGCATCGTCGAGCAGCTGTCCCAGCTCGTGATGAGCGATAGCTTCGTCGTCGAGCATGAACTCCGTAGATCGGAAGCCGGCTTCCAGCACAGAGCGGTACTCACGCTCCGAATGGTTGATGAGTAACGATCCCTGGCTGACCTCGGCGCCCATGGAAACCATGGGTCGATCCACGATCACGAAGCCCGTACGCCCTCGATCGACGAACACGTGGTCGACAATCTTCGGCGCCAGGACCATGTGCAGGACAGTCAGCTCTGGCGCGATAGCACCATCTAGCGTCATCTGCAGGGCCCCGGAGGACACCTGTACGGGATTGATCCCGGACCCCGGCCACAGCTCGATCAGTCGATCCAACTCCTCGATATGATCTCTAGTCCTGACTGCCATAGACGTTCCTTGTCATGATTGTTGTCCCTCCTGAAAGTGAGTGCGCGACGCAGTTCTCGCTGATCATCTGTACAGTTGCATTACGCATCAGGCCAGCATCAACTCGGGCTCTGTCAGCAGCTCGGCAAGCGCCGCCAGAAAACGGGCGGTCGGCTCACCGTCAATGGCACGGTGATCGAACGTGTAGCTGACGGGCATCATCGGACTGTTTACGTAGTCTCCCTCATGACACCGTACCCGCTCGACCGGCGTTGACGGTCCAAGCATGAATACGTTCGGACGGTTCAACACCGGTGTGGAGGTTAGTCCGGGCGGTCCGATACCAGCCGTCGAGGAGAGGGTGATCGTTGATCCACTCAAATCTTCAGGAGTGCCGCGGCCTTCGCGAACCCGATGCAGGAGTGCTTTCATGTCCTGGTCGATTTCGACCACACCTTTGCGGTCGACATCACGAAGCACCGCGACCACGAGCGCGGAGTCCATCTCGTGGCTGCCGGGCAGAGACGTTGCAATTCCCATGTGCACATTGCCATAGACGACGACTTCTTCTCCCTCGACGCAGGCGTTCACCTGTGGGACGCGGGCGATGGCGCAGGCGATTGCTTTGACGATGAGCGCATTGACCGAAACACGGGTGCCGTAAGCTTCTTCCCGGTCGACGAAGCGCTGGCGGAGAGCCAGCAGCCTCGAGACGTCGGCCTCGAAGTGGCCGGACACCTGTGCTGCCTCGGCAAGGCTTTGCGTCATGCGCTCGGCAATCGTCCGGCGCAGCCCTCTGATTGGCGTTCGACCGAGGACCCGCAGATCACCAGGCGCACGCTCGGCAGGTGCTTCGAGATAGGAGAGCACATCCCGTTTGACGACCCGGCCATGGGGCCCGCTGGCCGTTAAGGCCGCGAGTTCGATTCCGTTGGTACGAGCGAGCTTTCTCGCCGCCGGTGAAGCCTTGATCCGTCGGCTTTGGCGACGAGCGGCAGATGCCCGTGCGCCGGAGCAATCGCCAGCATCCCCCAACGATCGCTGTGCTGAGCTATCTTCTGGGCCGGGCAGGATGACTTTCGTCGGAGTGTCAGTATGCAGGTCATCTGCGGCGTCCCCGAAAAATTTCGCTCTGGCATCTTCGATTTCCGCAGCCTCGGTACAGAAGCAGCCGATCAGCACATCACAGTCGACCGTTTCCCCCGCCTCGATGAGCGCGAAGAAGTAACCGGATTCCGGCGACTCACAGTCATACGCCACTTTTTCCGTTTCTATGATCGCAATCGGCGCCCCGGCTTCGACGTAGTTCCCATCTGCCACGAGCCACTCGTTGACGGTCCCTTCGTTCATGGCCATGGCGAGCTTCGGCATGCGGTATTCGACGATCACGCACATACCTCACGCACGGCCTGCTCGATCCGCTCCGGATTCGGCGCCACGTACTCTTCCATGTACCCTCCCGGCACAGGAATGTTCGGCAGGGTCACCCGCAGCACGGGAGCATCAAGCAGGTCGAAACCCTGTTCCATCACACGCGCAGAGACCGTCGCGGCAAAGCCACCGGACTCCCAATCCTCATCAACGATCACAAGCCGGTTGGTCTTCTCCAGGGAGCCAAGCAGCGTCTCCATATCAAAGGGAACAAAACTTCTCGGATCGATGACCTCTACGTCGATTTCATCAGCGAGCGTATCGGCAACAGCCAGCGCGTGTTTGAGCTGCAGACTATTGGCAAGCACGGTCACATCACCGCCCTGCCGTTTCACTTCAGCGCTGCCCAAGGGCACGACATAGTCTCCGTCAGGCACCTCCCCGCGCTCCATCATGATTCCCATGTGCCAGGGGATCACCACGGGATTGTCGTCCCGGATGGCCGTCTTGAAGAGGCCCTTAGCGTCGTAGGGCGTGCTCGGCATGGCCACCTTCAGGCCCGGGTGATGGGCGAAGGTGCCGTGGATACTCATGGCGTGGTCGTTGGCAAGGCGCTGACCGGTGCCAACCCCGGCTGTCATGACGAGCGGGAGAGGCCGTTGTGAGCCATGGAGAAAGTGATACTGGCCCGTACTCACGGTCGCTTCCGAGAAAGTCACGTAAGAAAAACCGCCAAACATAAAGTCGACGATCGGCCGGAAGCCTTCTTGAGCCGCACCCATGGCAACGCCGTACATCCCGCTTTCGGCGATGGGTGTGTCGACGATACGCTCGGCCCCGAATTCGTCCACCAGACCTTTTGTATGCGGAAAGATCCCGCCACGGACATCCTGACCGACGAGGAACACGTCTTCGTCCCGACGCATTTCTTCCTGCAGCGCCTCTTTGATCGCTTCGATGAGCGTAATTGTCCGGCTCATGAACTGCTCTCGGCGAAAACTGCAGCTTGCAGCGCCTCGACGGCGGGGCGCGCGATCGGGCTGTCGTCAGCAAAGGCTTCTACCTCGGCGACCTCAGCGAGCGCCTCTTCGTGAAGCGCATCAAGCTGCGCCTGGGTAAGAGTGCCCATAGCAAGAACCTTGTCCGCCGCGATGCGTACCGGCTCCCGCTCACGCATCTGCGTAAGGGCATCTTCCGTACGCCCTTCCCACCCTTCGAGATCCGGTGTGCCGATGTCGTGTTCTCGAAAACGCAGACACTTGGCTTCGATGAAGGTGGGCCCGGCACCCCTTCGCGCACGCTCAATGGCATCGAGAGCAGCCTCGGCGACCGCAAAAACATCCTGACCGTCGACTACCGCCGAAGGCATGTCGAAGCCGGCGGCCAGGCTCGACACGTGCTCTGTCGGATGCATCTCGCTCGCGCTGGCGAAAATCGACATACCGTTGTTCTCACACAGAAAGACCATTGGCAGCTGCCAGTTTGCCGCCATGAGCATCGCCTCATGGGCACGCCCCTGACCGTAGGAACCATCCCCAGAGCAATTCATGACCACCTGCCCTTCTCCACGCCGCTTTGCCGCCCAGGCCCAACCCACCGACGGCGCGAAGTTATGACCAATGAAACCCGACATCTGGTAGACCTTGTCGTCCGGATAAGAGAAGTGAAACGCCGAACGCCCTTGGCAGCAGCCCGTGCTTTTACCCGTGTGCTCAGCGAGATAGCTGTGCATGGCGATGTTCTTGGCAAGCATGTGCGGCATGCCATGGCCGCGGTGATGCGGGTTCAGGTTGTCATCCCGATTGAGGAAGGAGCAGGCCCCGACCCCGGGCGCGAGATGACCTTCCGCGGGATGATAGAAGCCGATCAATCGCCCCTGCATCATGCGCCGGACCATCATCTCGTCGAAATGCTTGGCGCGAATCAGGTTCCGCATGAGCACGGTGATCTGGTTGTCAGAGAGATTCATGCGTCTTCGCCCGCTAGTGCCGCGAAGGTCGGCAGACCGAACCCTGCCGTGGCGCCGCCGTCGATACGGAGCTCCTGGCCGGTGATGAACCGGGCGGCATCGCTGGCGAGGAAAAGATAGGCGCCGGTAACCTCTTCGAGTTTGCCCATGCGACCGAGGGCTGTCAGAGAACCCATGAACTGTGCTTCGGGGCTGCCGTCGTCTGCCACCATCATCTCAGTCCCGGCGATCACCGCCGGACACAGGCAGTTGACACGAATGCCACGCGGCGCCAGCTCAATGGCCGCCGTTCTACTCAGGTAGGCGACGCCCGCCTTACTCGCCGCATAGGCACCGGCTCCCGCGTGCGTGGTGCCGGAACCGGCGATCGACCCGGTGCAAAGAACGACTCCTCCATCCTGCATGAGGGGCGGAGCATGCTTCAGCATCAGAAAGGTCCCGAACAGATTCGTTTCAAAGGTGCGTCGGGCAACGTCGGTAGCTACTTCCGTAAGACTGCCCTCGTCCGCCGCCATACCAGCGTTGACGACCACCACGTCGATCAGCGCCGTCGCAGCCGCCGCGGCGAGCGCTGATTGGACTTCAGGCTCCATTGAAGCATCACAGATCAGAAACCTTGCACCAAACTCTGCGGCAATCGCTTCGCCTTCCGGGCGACGCCCGGTGATCGCAACCGATGCGCCTGCTGCGGCGAAGGCTTTGGCCACCCCGAGGCCGATTCCGGATGTCCCGCCGGTGACGAGTACGTTTTTGTTCATGAGCTCGTTCATTAGTTTTCTTCCGTGCCGAGCACTCATTGCTGAGTGTGGAGATAGACTTTTCCGCACTGCTTACTGACCTGAAGCTCGAAGGCCTCGTTCGCGCGGGACATTGGGAACTCGTGGGTGACCATGACGTCGATGCAGCGCTGCACCTCGGGGTCCGTCAAGGCACGTATCAGGCGCTCCCGGTCCAGCACGCGGACGTCGTGTTGACCGGACAGACAGATGGCCGGGTCTATGACCTGATCCAGAGGGCTCAGCTCGAGGTGTTCGCCAGGGATATGACCTGAGAAGTTGACGTTGCCGTAGACGCGCGTCGCTCGCAGGAGCTTTTCCTGGTAGAACGTTGCGCCGGAGCCATCCACCGCGTGATCGACCCCCTGACCTTCGTAGCTGAGGGCGCGCACCTGCTCGAGCCATTCCGGATCGTCGGGGTTTACGAAGTCGGTAACACCCATCTCCCGGAGCAGCGCTTCCCGATAGGGATTTCGCATCAGCGCTATGACCCTGGCGTTCCGGTAGAGCGCGCTGATGACGTGCCCCATGGAGATAAAGCCGACGCCGCCGATCAGAACCGAATCACCGGCTTTTACCTCCATGCGCTCCTGATTGGAAAAACCGACCCCAAAGGAACAGTTGCTGGCAGCCGCATGCTTGAACGAAACACCGTCTGGGATCCGGTAGAGATTCTGGATCGGCGCGATTCGGTGCGACGCCATGGCAAAGCCACCGGAGGCCGACCCGTTGCGTTCCTCGATCCCCTTCAATGCACGGCCACCCCGTTCCGGGATGTTGGCATCGCAATAGGTCGGCGACAGGGCGTTACGGCAGGCATGACACTGACCGCAGTGATCGCCCTGAAAGACGATGACACGATCCCCTGCCTTGAAGGTGCTGCCGGGATGGATATCGACGATGGTGCCGACGCCCTCGTGACCGAGATGCTCGGGGTCGTCGTGAAACTCGAATTCGTGGTGGTCCCAGATGCGTGAGCCCTCGAGGCAGATCGGTGCGATCTCAGTCTCGATGATCGCGTAGCCCGGCCGGATCCTCGGGTACTCCCGGTCGACGATCTCTGTACGCCCGGGCTCTGGAATCGTGAGCACGCGATTGACAGGCATAGGACCACTCCCCAACAGGTGAGCAGCAGTCTAAGTTGCCAAAGCGCCGGCCTTAATGATATTTCTGACCCTTCGCTGTACAGATCTGCGCAAACGAATGAGTCCCCATCGGCCAACAACCGGCGTCGACGAGATGGCGTCCAGAGCCCAGGAAGAGAGCCGCATCGCCGTCAGCTGGCTGCGGCGCCTGGAGGCCATTCTGAGCGAGCGTAATCCAGAGTTGTTCGTTGCAGCCCTCAACGCCGGTGGCTTGAGCCCAACTGCCCTGAGCGGTGACAGCCTGGTGCGGCTCGAACAACTGGACGCGGCGCAACTCCGCGCGCGAAAAAGCTATCCGGACATCACCCTCAGGATGTATCAAGCCGCCGACCTCCTGGACATGGGCCTCATCGGTTACGCCATGGCGTCCAGCGGTACGATCCGGCGAGCTTTCGAAGTGGCCATTCGCTATCACGACGTCACTTCCGATCGCTATCAGCTCGAGCTCTTCGTCGATGGATCGGACGCCGTCGTCAGGCAGGTGCCATTCCTCGAGCACATTGACGAGTATCAGGACATGGGAGAGGAACTGGCAGGGGTCGTGAAGATCCTGCAGACGCTCCTGGGTACTCAGGTAGATCACGTCGACATCCGCGTTGACTTCGCCTACCCCACTCCCGAGCACGTCGCCGTATACACCGAGGTGTTCCCGGGCTCGACGCGTTTCGAGGCGGACCACTCCGAGGTCCGGTTCCCGGTCGGTTGGCTGGATCTGACCGTAACCACGGCCAACGAAAGCACTTCGGAGGTGTGCGCGGCCATGTGTGAGCGAGTCCTGGGTGCCAGCAGCACCGAGACCAACGCGAGGGACGTGGTGAAACGACTCTTGGTCAGCCGTGCCGGTCGCGAGATTCCGTCGCTGGAAGAGGCCGCGGATACGCTGCGGATGTCGGTCAGTCAACTGCGCAAGCGCCTCTACCGGGAAGATACCTCCTACAAGGAGATCGTGCTCGAGGTGCGCATGACGCTCGCGCGCCACTACCTCGAGGCCACGACCCTGTCCGTGCAGGAAATCGCGTATCTGCTGGACTATTCACAGGCTGCCCCCTTCAGCCGCGCCTTCAAAACCTACTTCGGCTACCCTCCGCAGGCGGCACGAGCCGCTTGAAGCCGCAACAACCTAGAGGCGAACGGAGAACAATGGCGCGCACGGCCAGGTACTTCTTCCTGCTTTTTTCAGCACTCGCCATCGGCTGCGCCGGGAACGATCCGATCAGCTACAGCGACTTCGACCCCGATACTGACTTCACCGGCTACAGAACCTTTGCCTTCATTTCCGATCATCCGCTGGTGCTCACGACCGTCGACCACGGCAACCCTGCCCTCGAGGGTTACCTCAAGCAGGCCACTAAAGAGCAGCTGTCGCGAAAAGGTTTCCAGTATGTCTCCAGCAAAGCCGACGCAGATTTCGTCATCGGATTCGCAGCTGGCAGCCGGGATACGCTGAGCGCCGCCGTGTACACCGGCACCTATGATCACCACGTCTACTGGGGCCGCATCAGGGGAACCCAGGTTGTCCTGCAGAGTGGCACTGAGGCTGGCCTCGCCATCGACATCTTCGAAGAGGCGAGCGCTCAGAAGAAGTGGATGGGCTGGGCCATCGGGGAAATGACCATGGCAGACGAAGTTGAGCTCGAGGAGACCGTGCAGGATGTCGTTGCCGAAATTCTCAAAACGTTCCCACCGAACCATGACAAAAAATAAAAACGCCCTTGCGTCGTTTTGCGATCAACGCGCAGGGACTGTGAGGGCCGCCGTTGTCGCGCTGGGCACGTGTCTGCTACTCACGGCTTGCGCCGGCCAGTCCCGCAACCCGCCACCCGTCGATGTTTATCAGGATCTGACTCTCTTCGGGATTTCGAACCTTCGTGTCTGGGGTGATGAGCCGCAGGCCCTGGAACAGGTGTTGGCCGGAATCGGCGATGCTGAGGCACAGAGCGCCTCCGTGGCAATGCTCGGCATATCGGGTGGGGGCAGTCGCGGCGCTTACGCCGCCGGTGTTTTGAACGGCTGGTCGGCCGCGAACACTCGCCCTGAGTTTGATCTGGTAACGGGGATCTCGACGGGGGCTCTGATCGCACCCTTCGCGTTTCTCGGCGCCGAGTTCGATGAGATGCTGAAGATGTTCTACACCACCAACAGCACGAAGGACCTTGTACGGATTCGCTTCCCACTGATCTCCGCCCTGAGCGGCGATGGCCTCGCTGACCTCTCACCACTCCAGCTGATCATCGAGGAGTACATCTCCGATGCCTTCGTCGCTCGCCTGGCAGATGAGTCCCGGCGCGGGCGGGCGTTGATTATCGGCACTACCAATCTCGACGCAGCTCGTCCGGTCCTCTGGAACATCACCCGAATCGCCGAAACCGGCCATCCTGAAGCAACGGCACTCATCCAGTCGGTGATTCTGGCTTCCGCATCCATGCCCGGTGCGCTGTCGCCGATATACATCCAGGTCGAACACTCGGATGGCAACCGCTATGACGAAATGCACGTCGATGGCGGCATCACCGGTCAACTGTTCCTGCTTCCCGAACCCAATCCCGATGAGGCGCCGCGCAACCTCAGCGGCTCCACCGCTTACCTTATCCGCAACTCACAGCTCGTCCCGCCCTACGCACCGTTGCAACCGCGAACGCTGCCAATCACCACCGCGATGGTGAGCGCGATGCTCAGGAGCCAGGGCCACGGCGATCTGTATCGCGTGGGTCGACTTGCCGAAGATCAGGGAATGGCGGTCAAGGTCACCTGGCTGCCGGACTCTGTCTCGGAACTGGAAAACAGCGAACTGTTCGACCCTTCGTTCATGTCCGCCCTCTATGAGATGGGTTACGAGCTGGCTCTCAACGGAGCGGCGTGGTCTGACTTCGACGCTGTACTTGCCGGCGAAAGTTCGGACTGAGCGGCTCCGCTGACAGCAGGCTGGAATCCGTACCAATGGAGACTCGGCGCCCAGACGGTACCGGCAGCCTCAGCTCGGGGCGATGCCAGAACCGGTAACCAGCTCCAGCAGTTTTCCGGTTGGACCGCAGTCCCAGCCGCCGTCCACTTTCAGCGACTGGCCCGTCACATAGCGGCTCGCATCGGCGGCAAGAAAGAGGTAAACGCCAACCAGATCCTGAACGGTTGCCATGCGGCCGAGGGCGGTGAACGCTTCGCAGATCTGTCGTCCTTCCGTACCACTGCCCATGGCGGTGTCTGTGTAGCCGGGGCAGACGTCGTTCACGCGGATACCGCGCGGCCCGAGTTCCATGGCGGCCGTTTCCACCAGACTCGTCACCGCGCGCTTCGTCGCGGCGTAAACGCCGTTGCCCGGCACCGAGATATGGGCCGCCATGGAGGCAGTCGCGATGATAGAGCCTCCGTCATTCATCAACGCCGGTCCGTGCTTCAGACCATAGAGCACGCCCAGCTGATTGATGCGGGTCACTTTCTCGATCAGGGCGTCTTCCGATGCCTCGAGTGTTGGGCCTACATCGCCAACCCCGGCATTGAGCACCAGCAGATCGAGCCGTCCACCGAGTACCCGAGTCGCCTCGGTCAGTCCCTCACGCACGTTCGCACCATCGCTGACGTCCATCCGAATCGGTGCTGCGCCAATGGCCTGCGCTGGTGCCGAACAATCACTGATGTCGGCAATCGCAACAGCCGCCTGACACGCACGCAACGCCTCGGCCACCGCAAAACCGATACCCGCCGCACCACCGGTAACGAGAGCTCGCCGACCGCTGAGATCAAAGAGAGGGTGACTCATGACGCGGGCTCCGCATCGGATGGCCGTTCCTTTGCGATGCGAACACCCGGCAAACGCTCGAGACGCTCCTCGTCGTCGGGCGGTTCGCACAGCTCGATCAGATTACCGAAAGGATCGCGGGCATAAACGGCAAGCCTGCCCGCGGCGTTGGCAATGGGCTCACCCAAACGCACCCCGCCGAAGGCGAGCAACCGGTCGTATTCGGCACGGACATCGTCGACAAAAAAAGCCAGGTGCCTGATTCCCGGCTCGTGGGCGCCATAACCTTTCTCCGCGGCCAGTGAGGCGGCCGGTGCCTGGTATTCGAACAGTTCCAGGAAACAGTTCTGCCCTGCCAGCATCACACTCCTCGCAGCCGAGCCCTCGAGACCGATCGCACGATCCACCGCAGGCGTATCCCGCCAGTCCGTCTCCGACAGCCGGCGGAAGCCGAACATCGCGGTATAGAACGTCTCCGCCGCCAACAAATCAGGCACGACCAGACCTGCATGGGCAAAACCGAGAATCATCGTCTCAGGCAGCCGGTCTGTAGGGCTCGCGCAGCAGGATCACGTTGTCACCGCAGGGCTCCTGCAGATAGCCCGTGATTGCGCCTGTTACCGGGTCGCGTTCCGGCGCTCTGAGCGGCTTCATGCCCGCCCAGCGAGCGTCATCGAACGCCCGCTGCACATCAGCCGCCTGATAGACGATCGCGCTGATGTAGGGACCGTGTTCCGCCTGGCGGATGACTTCGAAGTCCTCGCGCGCAGTCTGCAGGATGAACACCGTGTTGCGCGCTACGGGGTCATGGTCCTTGTCCGTCATGTAGATCACTCGGTCATGACCGGACTCGAACGCCTCCAGAACCCGCATGCCCATCACGTCCTGATACCAGCCGACGCTGGCATCCAGATCCTCACAGATTTCCGAATTGCCGATGATCTCGAGGCCACATTCACCTGCAGGCGCATGGGTGAACTCCTGAACCCGGAAGTACTCGTCCGTGTATTCCATGATCTCCACCCAACGCCCTTCCGGGTCGTGGACCACAAAACCATCGTAGGTGGGAAACTCCTCGAAAGGCATCACCTCCGTGGCACCATTGGCCAGCAGCTGTTCCATGGAAGCACGGGCATCCGCCGTCACCCAGCAGATGTGGTTGTAACCATGGCCATGGTCCTTCCACCAGCGGCGCTCGTACTCGAACTGAAAGGGTGGCGCCTCGATCTGAATCTGGTAAGCGCGACCTCCGCAGCCCAGGAACGTGTAGTCCGAGTGCCCTTCGCCGGTAACGTGAAACACATCGCCAGTGAAGTAGTTGGTAATGCCGTGGTGCCAGCGCAGGTACGGCCAGATGTTTTCCCGGGGCTTGTCATCGTAGATGCAGAGATGGTGCAACGTGTAGGCAAGCTCCTGAGCGGTCTTCATGACATGGTACTCCGACTCATTGACCGAGATTGTAGGTGTAAGTCAGGCCCCAGGTCCTGGGAGCACCCGGCAGGCCAGCAACGGCACCAATGAGGTCAGCAAAGAACGCTTCCTGAAGGTACTCCTCATCAGTCGCGTTGTAGACAAACGCCGAGAGATCCCAGCGGGCGGAGCTGGGCAGCAGCGACAGCCGGGCATTGACCACGGTGAAGTCGTCGGTGCGGGTCAGTGGATTGTTCGTTGCTTCCCGGAACATTCGATCCGTGTACTTGGCGTCGGCCTGGAGGGCCAGCAGGAAGCCGTCGCTGATAGGGAACTCGTAGCGACCGCCAAGCGTCCACTGTACCTGACCGGCGTTCGGCAGCTCATTGCCGTCGAGGGATTCGATTTCGCTCTTGGTTTCGCTATCGAGTAAGCCGAGGCCGGCGCGCAGATCAAGCCCCGGCACCGGACGGGTAATGATCTCAGCGTCCAGACCGTAGATATCAGCACCTTCGATGTTGTCGAGCTTGAAGCCGAAGCTCGCCGGCACAAAGGTCTGGATATCCTGATAGTCATAGTAAAAACCCGCCAGATTGAACTGAGCTCGCCCGCCGGCAAAAGTCGATTTCCAACCGAGTTCCAGCGCGTCCAGCGTCTCCGAGTCATAAGGCTCGAGCTCTCCGTTGTCGAGCGTGAAGTCGCCGAAGAAGCCGCCGCTCTTAAAGCCGGTAGACCAGGAACCATAGAGGAGGTTGTCATCCGTCGGGCGGTATTCGAGCGCGATTCGGTAGGTTACCTCGTCATCCTTAAATTCGTCTTCGAGGAACGTGAAGGGAATCTCGTCACCAGCGCTGATGCCCGGAATGCCGAGCGCGTCGTCAAAGAGCGCGACACCCGAAGTGCCACCGGCGAATTGCGTTTTCTCGTCCGTGTAGCGCAAGCCTAACGTTGCCGTGAACTGATCGGAGATGTACCAGTCGAGGTTACCGAAAGCCGCCCAGGCATCCGTTTCCTGATCGATGGTCCAGAACACCGGGTTCGACTCGAGCAGAATCCCGGCGAGATCGAGAGACTGTACGTCGTTAACTGAATCAAACTCGTCCCGGGAATAAAAGAGTCCGGCCATCCAGCCAACGCTCTCGTTGCCCCCGGTCAGGCGAAACTCCTGGGAGACCTGCTCGATCTCCTCATCGTGAACCACCGCAAAGAGTTCATTCGGTGTCGACCAGAAATTCTCTCCATAAACCCGATCCTGCGTCAGATAACCGGTTATGGAGGTGAGGGTCAATTCGCCGATATCCACGTCGAAATTGAAGTTCAGACCGCTAATCTGCGAATCGATCTTGAGATCGCCAACCTTGTCGTTCTCAAAGACGTGGGTGAAAGGATTGCTGTCTGTGGTGTCGCTGAAGGTCGTTACGTCACCACAGGTCGCCGGGTCGAGGGGTTGTGCACAGGGCGTAAAGGAATAGGGACCCGCCGCAATGTCATAGACCCCGCCAACAAAGGTGAAAGGCTGGTTACCGAGATCCTGATCAAGGTGCGAGAGGCTGAGGTTCCAGGAGAAAGTGTCGCCATCGTTGCCGACCTGGCCCCGAAGGCCCCAGGTCTTCGAATCGTTGAAGTTCTCTCGACTGCCATCGTCTTCGTTGAAGTAATCATGGAAGTTCTCGCCCTGTTCGTCGTACAGGAACGACAGGCGACCGGCCAGACTCTCTCCGAGCCCACCGCCAACCCCGCCTTCCAGACGCAAAGACTCGTAGTTTCCCGCCTGGGCGGTAAGGAAACCGTTCGTATCGCGAGTGGGCTTGGCGTTGTGGATGTTGATGGCGCCACCGGAGGCGTTCCTCCCGTAAAGCGTGCCCTGAGGACCTTTCAACACCTCTAAGCGTTCCACGTCGAACATGGCCAAACCGACCAGGGCCGGCGAAGAAAGAAACACTTCATCCATATAGATGCCGACGGACGGATTGTTGTTCGAATTGAAGTTGTTCATGCCCACGCCACGTATCGTAACGGCCGGGTTCACGTCGCCCTGAGTGCCTTTGATGTCAACGTTCGGCACGAGGAAAGCAATATCCTTCGGAGTCTCGATCCCGTTCGAGCGCAGTGCCTCCCCCGTAAGTGCCACCACGGTGGCAGCGACGTCGGTGATGGCCTGTTCCCGCTTCTGCGCGGTCACGACTATTTCCTCGATAACACCTTCTTCCGCATGAACGACGCCGCTCTGCCAGCCGGTAGCGAGCATCAGCGTGATCAGCACCAGCTTCAGTGTTCTGCTCATGTTAGAACCCCTCGATCTTCATTGTCTGTCACCGGCTGCCTGCCGGCTGCTTTGGTCGATGGGGATTCTAGGAATGCCTCCAGAAGATCGTAATGACATTTCTGACCCGACTCATGACAGAAGCGCACTAAGCGTTGCGTTGCCAGGATTTGGTCTCAGCCCTGGTAGCCCGAAAGGGACGGCATGGATGAGAAGAAATGTCATGCGGCCGGTCGGAAATATCATTAACAGTCGGTGTCGGCTCCCTTAGGGTGTGCACTCGAAGGAAGGCTTTAGCAGAACCATGGCTGCAACCGATGCGCACTACCAAGCCGCCATAGGCACCATCAGTCGCGCGAGACTTACTGCGGCGCTCGCCTTGGCTGCTGCGGGCGCTATCTTCTACAACCTGTTGCCGCTGACCCTTGGTGTTGCCCAGGACGATCTCGGGCTCGGTGATACGGCCATCGGACTCCTCGGAGCCAGTTTCTTCTTCGGCTTCAATCTGGTTTCCGCGTCAGCGTACTTCTGGATGCACCGGGTTTCCGCGCGGCATCTCGCGCTAATGGCGATCGCCACCGGCAGTGTCTGCCTGGCACTCAGTATAGATCGGGCGTTGCCACTCATGTTGTTGCTCACCGCCTTCGCCGGTGGAGCTTTCAGCGTGCTCTACGGGATGGCGGCGGCGATCATAGGCGAAACGCCGCAGGCAACGCGCTGGTTCGGCGCGAAAATCACCCTGGAGGCAATCGTCGGCACGCTGCTGGTGCTGATCCTGCCCGGGACCCTGATCCAAAGCCACGGTTATCCCGGTCTGGTCGCCGGGATCGTCATTGCCGTGCTGCTGCTGAGCCCTTTGTGTCTGCTCGTGACCGGCAGGATTGCCGGGATGTCGAATGACGCCGGCACAGGCAACCTGCCGAACACAGAAGTACCCGGGAACACCAACGCCGCAGCGACCCTAACAGCCCTCCTCGCGGCAGGCCTTTTTTTCGCCGGTCAGACAACGGTATGGGCGTTCGTTGAACGTATGGGAGCCAATGCCGGTTTTCCTCCCCAGGCCCTGGCTTCCCTTCTCTCGATAACGCTCGTGTGTGCGGTGCTGGGATCACTCACCGCCGCGCTGCTGGGAGACCGCCTCGGGAATGTCCCGCCATTCATTGCCGCTTGTGCGCTGTTCTTCGTCGGTGCGCTCGCGATCGCCAATGGCCAGGGTTTCTGGCCCTACGCGATCGGCGCCAGCATCGTCACGTACTCGGTCGGACTGGGGATCGCTTTCGCTGTCTCGGAGGTTGCTCGACTCGATAGCAACGGCCGCTACGTGATCTTCTCTGTCCCGGCGGTGGGTATCGGCGCCATGTTCGGCCCTGGCATCGCCGGATTTCTTGCGGACGCCGGGGGGTATGGCGCCGTGCTTGCCTTCGGCGCGGTAACCGTTGGTCTCGCCGCCGTGCTGCTGCCGCTTGCGAGCGGCATGCGAACCGCCGGTGATCGCGGCGCTGACCTGGCGTGACATTGTGAACGCTCGATTCGACCAGACGGGCTACGAAGATGCCTTCGCGTTGCTCACCCATCCGGCCCCAGCCCTGGCAACGGCAGACGCAGAGCTGATTGCTGCCAGGCATTTCGGCCAGCAAGGGAGAGCGACTCCATTGACAAGCGAGCGGGATCAGAACTTTCTGCTGAAGACCGATAGCGCACAGTTCGTTCTCAAAGTCAGCAACGCCGCCGAAAAACCGGCCGTTACAGAGTTCCAGACCGGTGCCGTCATGCACGCGCTGGCCACTGACTCGAACCTTCCTCTGGCCGCATTCCTGCCGGCGACAAAGGGAGGCTGGATCCAGCAGATCGACGCTGGTGGAGTCAGGCTGAGCGTGCGTCTACTCGAGTGTGTGCCGGGGGTGGCGCTCAAGTCCGTGGCCGTAAGACCCACCTTAGATCGCGAGCTGGGCGCGCTGCTCGCCGCGGTTACCCTCGCGCTCGAGAACTACGACCATCCCGCGGCCGGCCACCGGATTTTCTGGGATCTCTCGCACTTCAGCGCACTGGACCGACTGCTCCCGCACATCACGGAGTCGGCACTGCATTCGCATCTCGAAGCCTGCCTGTCGGATTACCAGACTCAGCTGCAGCTTCTGCAGAGCTTGCCCAGGCAGGTGATCTATAACGATCTAAACGATTCCAACGTTCTCGTTGATCCGCAAGATCCACAACGCATTACTGGTCTCATCGACTTCGGCGACATCGTCAAGGCTCCGAGAATCTTCGACGTTGCCGTGGCAGCCAGCTACCGCCTTGGTTCAGGACCCGGCAAGTCGAACGGCGCAGCTCAATTCATCGCCGGCTATGAAACGCTGGCGCCGCTGACCGCGCTGGAGAAATCATTGCTCCCTCTGCTGATCCGCTGCCGCCTTGCAACCACCGTACTCGTCACCGGCTGGCGGGCCGACCAGTTTCCAAACAATCGCAACTACATCCTGCGTAACTTCCCCGCAGCCCGGGATGCGCTGCTGAACTTCCAAGCGGAGGCCATACTCTGATGCACAGCCTGATCGACGAACGCGCCGCCCGCCTCGGCGACGCCTATCGGCTGTTTTACGAGCAGCCGCTCGAGATCGTGCGTGGGGAGGGTGTCTGGCTCTTCGACGCCACCGGCGACCGCTATCTGGATTGTTACAACAACGTACCTCACGTCGGCCATTGCCACCCGAAGGTCGTCGCCGCCCTCTGCGAACAGGCGGGAACACTCAACACACACACCCGCTACCTCCACGAGAACGTGCTCGAGCTGTCGCGACGACTGACAGCCACTTTGCCCGAGCCACTTGGCGTCACGATGTTCACCTGCACGGGCAGCGAAGCCAACGATCTCGCGCTGCGGATCGCCCGGGCCAGAACTGGAGGCACAGGTGTAGTGGTAACGGAGCATGCCTATCACGGGAACAGCCGCGACATCGCTGCGCTGTCTCCCGCCTATGCCAACGGCGAAGGCATGGGCGCCCACGTGAGAACGATCCCAGCACCGGATCTTTTCCGAGGTCCCCATCGCGGTGCTGATGCAGCGGAAAGCTACGCAGGTTGCGTAGATGAGGCGTTCCGCTCGCTCTCTGAAGCCGGACATCGCCCGGCTGCGCTGCTCTTGGACAGCATGCTGGCGAGCGATGGCTCGCCAACCCCACCCCAGGCTTTCTTCACTCTCGCGGCCGAAGCAGCAAAGCGTCACGGCGCCCTCTACGTCGCCGATGAAGTGCAGCCAGGCTTCGGTCGCACCGGCGCGGACATGTGGGGTTTTCAACGCTACGAGGTTGTCCCCGACATCGTTACCATGGGAAAACCGATGGGGAACGGCCACCCTGTCGCCGCCATGGTGACAGCAGCCGAGACCCTCGAGCCCTTTGCCGCAGAAACGAAATATTTCAATACCTTCGGCGGCAATCCGGTGTCGTCGGCTGTTGCGCTGGCTGTGCTCGATGTGCTTGAGGAAGAAGCCCTGATGGCGAACGCGCACGCGGTGGGTGCGCTTCTGCTCCGTGAACTCCGCACCCTCGCCAACAGCCATCCACTCATCGCCGACGTCCGCGGCGCGGGTCTGTTCCTGGCCGTGGAATTGCTGCGTGACGATCAACCGGCGATGAGCGAAACGCGCCGTATGGTTGAAGCGCTCCGGGCGCGCCAGGTGCTTATCGGGGCAGCCAGTCGCGATGGCAATGTGTTGAAGATACGCCCACCAATGCCATTTAAGACCACCCATGCGGAAAGATTTCTGGACACGTTCCAGTTAGCCCTGAGCACGCTCTGATCTCTGCCCGGTTCTCTGCTGACGGCAGTGCGCCCATCTGCGAGACTGCCGCGTCCACGTGCCGGAGACAATGCCTGCAGCTTCCATGACTTTCACGACCCAGATTCTGACGGGGCTTTTTGCGGGCGTTCTGGCGGGAATTTTTCTCGGCGACCTCGCCGCACCAATGAACACCCTCGGCGAGGTCTACATCGGCCTCCTGCAGATGACGGTGCTGCCTTACATCGTGGTGTCTCTCATCGCCAATCTCGGCCGCATCAGCTGGGCCGAGAGTCGTGGCCTGATCCTCGCGGCGGTGGCCGTGCTGCTCGGTATGCTCAGCATCGGTATGAGTGTGCTGTTTTTCGTGCCTGCCGCTTTCCCCGCGTGGGAGACGGCGACCTTTTTCAGCGATGCGCTCGTCGCTGCGCGGGAGCCCATCGATTTTGTGGCGCTTTATGTGCCGGCTAATCCCTTTGCGTCGCTGGCCGGTAACGTGGTGCCGGCCGCCGTGCTGTTCAGCATTCTTCTCGGCATCGGTATCAGCGGGATTTCCGGCAAAGAAGGTCTGATCCGAGGTCTGGACGTGCTGGCCGACGGGCTCAACCAGGTCAACAAGCTGATCATCAAAATCACGCCGGCCGGGGTGTTCGCCATCGCAGCAGGCACGGCCGGCACGATCTCCCTCGAAGAGGTGAGCCGCCTGCAGGCGTATCTGATCACCTACACGGTGCTGGTGGTGATTCTCACCGTCGTGGTGCTGCCCATGCTGGTCGGTGCGCTCACACCTTTCCGCATGCGCGATGTGCTGGCGCTGCCCAAAGACACGCTGATCATGATCTTCGCTACCGGCAAGATCATCGTCCTGATGCCGCAGCTCATCGAGAACCTCAAAGGGCTCTTCGCCCGCTACGATCGCCTCGATGACGATGTAGAGAACAATGCCGGCGTGCTTCTGCCCCTCGCCTACCCGTTCCCGAACCTCGGCACCTACGTGATCCTGATGTTCATTCCCTTCGCCGCCTGGTATATCGGCCGCAATCTGGATCTCGGCGAGCTGCTCGTGCTTCAGGGTGCTTCGCTGCTGAGCGCTTTTGTTGCGCCCATCATCGGCATCCCGTTTCTGCTCGACCTGCTCAGGCTGCCATCGGACCTCATCGATCTCTTTACCGTTTCAACCGTCTACACGGATCGTATTCGCGTGGTGCTCGGCGGCATGCATCTGTTTGCCCTCGGCACCATCGTGCTCGCCATCCGTCAGGGCAGCTTCCGCGTGAACTGGCAGAAACTGACGACCGCCATGGTCGTCGGCATCGCCGCCATTCTCCTTTCCCTGTTCGCCGTGCGTGCCTATCTCGGTTACGCCTACACCGGGAGCTATCAGGGCGACCAGGCGCTCATCCAGATGCGCTGGATGGACCGCACCGTTGCGGTCGAGCACTTTCGAGATCGGCTGCCGCCGGCGGATCGGACCGGCGGCGATCGCCTCGCGCGGATCAGCAACCGCGGGACGCTACGGGTGGGCTACCTGCCGGATGCGCTGCCTTTTGCCTTTACCAACTCCGCCGGTGAGGTGGTGGGCTTCGACATCGAGCTTGCCCACGATCTCGCCACGGATCTCGACGTGAGCCTGGAGCTCGTGCGCCTGCAGATCGATGCCATCGACGAACACTTCGAAAGCGGACGGGTGGACATCGTCATGTCCGGCCTCGCGATGACGCCGGACCGGCTGCGACGCTGGCGGTTCGGCGGCTCCCCGATCGATCTCAACCTCGGCTTCCTGGTGCCGGACCACGAACGCAACCGCTTCGCGGAACTGAGTCAGCTGCAGCGCCGGGCGGGTTTACGGCTCGGGGTTGTGCAGGTGGATCCTGCCTTCGAACGGCGCCTGGCGCTCATTCTGCCGCAGGCGACGATCGAGCAGATCGACTCTCCCCGCGCGTTTCTCCGCGGCCAGGCAACGGAGCTGGATGCCGTGGTCTATTCCGCCGAAGGCGGTTCCGCCTGGACCCTGATCTATCCGGAGTATTCGATCGTCGTCCCTCAGCCGAACGCCATTCAGCTACCCGCCGGCTACCCGGTCCCGGCCGACGACGAGCGCTGGGCCCGCTATGTGGAAGAGTGGATTCTGCTCAAGCAGAAAGATGGCACGGTGAGCGCGCTCTTCGACCACTGGATCCGTGGCCTGGGCGCCGAAGACACCGCACCCCGCTGGTCGATCGTCCGCAACGTGCTGGGCTGGGTAGACTGAAACGCTTCAGTGCTCGAGCGCTTCAACGAGCTCGACAACGTTGCCTTCAGGATCCTCGAAAAAGCCGAGCTTCACGGTGCCCGCTCCCTCGGTGACCAGCCCGCGCTCGGACCGCAGCATTGCCCCACGCTCCTCCGCCGCTGCCAGCACCGTGGCTATGTCGCTCACATAGAAGGTGAGATAGGCGATCCCCGTGCGCTCCGTGAGGTGAGCTTCAGTGGCGAGCCGAGCCGGCGGCGACGGCGGCGCCATGAGCTTGATGATCTCGCCGCCGGGCGTTTGCAGCCACACGCAGAGATAACCTTCGCTCGCCAGCGCGAGCGGACCGCTCAGGGCAGCAGGGATATCGGCCCGGCGGACTTCCCGACAGCCGAGCGCCTCGGTGTAAAACGCAAGCATTCGCGACAGATCGACAACGCTGATCCCAACTTCCATCGCAGACGTCTGCTGCATCACACGGCTCCTTCAGCCCCATCGTCCGGCGACCTTCGCCAGTCGGCACCGACTCAGGGTAGCATGTGCGGAGCGTACGGGAGGGGAAGATGCAGGCGCAGGAAATCACCAATCTCAAGCGACTCATGGAGTTCGAAGCCAATAGAACGGCACCGCCGGACGGTTTTCCGCCCCTGCCCGATCTGCCGGGCGGACGCTACACGGATCCGCGCTTTTACGAACTCGAGCAGGCGCACCTCTGGCGGAAGTGCTGGCTGTTCGCGGCGCATATGGACGAGTTGCCGGAGGCCGGCTGTTTCCGACTCTGGGAGAACGCCGGTCAGCCGGTGATTCTCGTGCACGCGGAGGGCGGGCGGATTAACGCGTTCTACAACACCTGCAGCCATCGCGGCGCCCCGGTGGTCACGGAACAGAGCGGGAAGAAACGCCGCCTCACCTGCCGCTATCACGGCTGGAGCTATACCCACGATGGCGATCTCGTCGCCATTCGCGATCCTGAAGACTTCCGGGACCTCGACTTCAGCTGCCGGGGTCTGCGCACCGTCCGCTGCGAAACCTTCGGCAACCTGATCTTCGTCAACTTCGACAGCGACGCGCTGTCGCTCCTCGACTGGCTAGGCCCCGTGGCTGATGAATGGGCAGAGTTTCAGTTCGACAAGTGCCGGCTCACGGGAAAAAACAGCTTCGAGCTGAACTGCAACTGGAAGATCGCCATGGAAGCGAACACCGAGGTTTACCATGTGCGCTCCATTCATCCACAAACCGTCGCCCCGATGCTCGACGACCGGCGCAACGTGAACACCTTCTATGCCAACGGCCACGGCCGTATGGTGGCCCCACGACGAAACCCCGGAGACAACGAAGGCGCGATCCCTAAACCACCAGGCATTCACGAGATCGAAACGGTCGGCGAGATCGGTCGCACCTGCACTCAGTCTTACGGCATCTTCCCGAACTGGGTGTCGCCGCTTTCACACACGACTCTGCCGCCGCTCCTGTTCTGGCCCACCGGCATCAATACCTGTCGCCTCGAAACCTGGACCATGGTCCACGACTGGGGTGACGACGCGCCGCCTCCGATCGGGAACATGTGGACCACCCCCGACGGCGAGCTCGGCCAGGTGCTCCAGGAAGACACGCAGTTCGGCGCCTGGATCCAGAAGTCCGTGGAGTCCTATGGTTTTCGGGGCGTGCCGCTGAGTTACCAGGAAGCCCGCATCTACCATTGGAACCAATGGGCCGATCGGATCATCGGCATCGACAACATTCCCGAAGAGCTGCGGGTTGCACAGGTGATGGGTGACGAGTGGCTGCACCCGAACGATCCGCGCCTGGAACAGCTTGAACGCGAAGGAGCTGCAGCATGACGATTACCCTTTACGGCGTTTCCGGTTCCCGGGCCATGCGCTCCATCTGGGCGGCAGAAGAGGTGGGCGTGGACTTCGAGCACGTGCCCACGCATTTCTTCGAGGATTCGAAGGCGCCGGAGTATCTCGCGGTCAATCCCAATGGCCGTATACCGGCGCTCGTCGATGGCGACCTCACTCTCTTCGAGTCCATGGCCATCAATCTCTATCTCGCCAAGCACTACGGTGGCGCACTCTATCCGGACACTGCCGCCGACGAAGCCCGCGCCACTCAGTGGAGTGTCTGGGCAATCAGCGAAATCGAGCCGCTGCAGATGCAGATCGTCATCCAGAAGTTCTTCACCCCGAAAGAGAAGCGGGACGAGCAGGTGATCGCCAGTGCGGGCAAGGGTCTCGAGCGGCCCCTCAAGGTCCTCGACGATGCCCTCGCCGATCACGCCTATCTCCTTGGCGACGACTTCAGCATCGCCGACCTCAACGTCGCGGGCGTGATGCTGCTGCTGCAGATGACGGGCTTCGATTTTGCCGCGTACGGCAACGTCAGCCGCTGGCTGAACGACTGTTACGCCAGGCCGTCTCTGGCACGGGCCCAAGCGAGAGACTGAGCGCTGTAGACAGAACCGACGGGATCAGGCAGAAAGGAGCCATGAGCGAAGCAACGCCCCCACAGACCCCCTTCGACATCCTCGGCCAGGACGGGGTGCGCGCCCTCGCCGACGCATTCTACGAGGTTATGGATGAGCTGCCGCAGGCCGCCGAGATTCGCGCCATGCATGCTGAACACCTGGACGACATCAAGCGCAAACTCGCCGCGTATCTCACCGGTTGGATGGGCGGCCCGCCCGTCTATCTGGCGATGACGGGGACCGTGTGCCTGACAGATCCGCACGAACCCTACGCCATCGGCCCGAAAGAGCGGGATCAGTGGCTGCTGTGCATGACGGAAGCCCTGGAACGAATCGGCGCCAGTGACGAGTTGAAGGACATGCTCCGCGAGCCGCTCTTCCAGATCGCCGAGACCGTGCGCAATCAGGACGACTCGGCGCCGAAAACCCCGAAGCCGCGGGATCCGAACATCATCGCCGTCGGCTGACCCTCCCGGGCAGCGCTGGCTCAGGCACGCCCGAGCCCCAGCCCGACGCCCGCTCAGTCCCAGTAGGGCGCGCGCAGCTTACGCTTGTTGATTTTGCCCATGGTGTTGCGTCCGAGATCGCTGACGAAATCGACGCTGCGCGGGCACTTGTAGTGCGATAGCTGATCCCGGCAGAAGCCCATGAGTTCCGCGTCAGTGGCTTCAGCGCCGTCCTTGAGGATCACCAGGGCCTTCAACTCTTCGCCCATTTCCTCGTTGGGAACACCAATGCAGGCAACGTCGAGCACCGCCGGGTGATCGATGAGCACCTGCTCCGCCTCTGCCGGATAAACGTTAACACCACCGGAAACGACCATGTCGCTGAAGCGGTCCGTGATGTACACGTAACCCTCGTCGTCCATGTAGCCGATCTCACCCAGGGTGAAGACACCGGGGGCGATGTGTGCCTCAGCCATCTTCTCCGGCGCATTGTGATAGACCACGCCCCGACCGGTCGTGTCTTTGAAGTAAAGGCGCCCCTCCGTGTTCGGCGGCAGCGGCTGATCGTCATCGTCCAGGATCATTGCTTCGAAGGGCGGCAGGCACCGGCCGACGGAGCCCGGGTGTTCGAGCCATTCTTCGGAGCTGATGGCATTGGTGGTACCCACCTCGCTAGCCCCGTAGGCCTCGAACAGCACGGGACCCAGCCAGTCGATCATGGCGCGCTTCACGTCGACGGGACATTTCGCACCGGTGTGGCTGATGCGCTTCAGGGAACTGGTGTCGTATCTGCTGCGAACGTCCTCGGGGAGTGCCAGGAGACGCACGAAGTGCGTGGGCACCATGAGCGTGGTTTCGATGCGATGCGCTTCGATGGCAGCGAGCGTGCGTTCCGCGTCGAAACGGCCGAGGATCACCGAAGGCATGCCCGCCGCAAGCATACGCGTCGCACTTAGAGGACCCGTGTGGTACATCGGCCCAACCACGAGCTGAGTGCCGCTACCCATGACCTGGAGCCGCTCGGCCATGCGCTCGAGGTGTTCGGCAACGGTGTCGCCCCCGGCGAACATCGTCGGTGGCAGGGGCGTGCCCTTTGGTCGTCCGGTGGTGCCGGAGGTGTAGAGCAGGTTCGGCAAAGGTGCCATGTCCGTCGGCGGATCGTTCGGATCGCTGGCTGCAAGCCATGCCGTCCAGTCCTCGAGTCCATCGCCACCGGCCCCACCCCAGCCGATCACCGTATGCACGCCGGAATCCGCCGCTGCGGCGAGACCGCGGTCCGCTGTTGCCGCATCCACGAACAGCACGCGCGCTTCCGAATCGTTGAGGATGTAGGCCACCTCCTCCGCCGTGAGGTGGAAATTCACGGGAACCACGGAAATGCCCGCGAGCAGGCCGGCCAGATTCGACAGTGCGGTTTCCACCGCGTTCTCGGCAAACACGGCCATGCGCCGCTCCGGACCGAGATCCAGCTGCAGGAGCGCGTTCACCGCCCTGTTCAGTAGCTCGTCGGTCTGCTGCCAGTCGAGTGCCTTCGTGGCATCGCTGACGGCAATCTCGTCCGGGCGTTCCTTGGCCAGGCGTGCAGCAAAGGTCGTCATGGCAGTTCCCCCCTCCAGTCTCCGAGCGTCGGAACTTAGCAGCCGGTGAGAGCAATTCAAAGGCCGGCGCTCAGGGCCTATGCTTGACGCTCAACGGAAGGGAGAAAGACACATGGGGCGACTCGACGGAAAAGTCTGTCTGATCACCGGAGCTGCCCGGGGTCAGGGCGCAGCAGAGGCGCGTCTCTTTGCGCAGGAGGGCGGCAGGGTCTGGCTGACAGACGTGCTCGATGGCGAGGGAGAAGCACTGGCAGCAGAAATCGGCGGCAGCTACCGCCACCTGGACGTCCGGGACGAAGGCGCCTGGGCGGCATTGGTTGCGGAAATCGTCGCCGCCGACGGATCCATCGACGTGCTCGTGAACAATGCGGGCATTTTCGCGACGGGCCGCCACTTCGAAATCGACCCCGGAGACTTCGAGCGGGTCATGGACGTGAACTGCCTCGGCGTGTTCCTCGGCATGCGCGCCGTTTCGCCCGTCATGCGCGACGCCGGCCGCGGCTCCATCGTCAACATCTCCTCCCTGGCGGGCCTCACCGGCGGCGTCGGCGCCTTCGCCTACCACACCTCCAAGTGGGCCGTACGCGGCATGACCAAAGCCGCCGCCGTTGAAAACGGCAGGCGCGGCGTGCGCGTCAACTCCATCCACCCTGGACTCATCGATACCGACATGATGCGTGAACTGCCGGGCTCCGAAGACGAAGTCCGGCTAACGCGGCGTGTGCCGCTCGGACGAGCGGCTGAAGCGGACGAGGTTGCGCAACTGGCGCTCTTTCTTGCCAGCGATGAATCCAGCTACTCCACCGGGGCTGAGTTCATCGTCGATGGGGGCCTGAACGCGCTTTAGCGCTCCTCCTCACCGGCCTGCCCGGTTCCGAACTTCGAATGAACCTTCTCCACGGTGACCGTGACTCACCGTCGGGGCAAAACCCCGACCCGTAACCAACTTTGGAGAAGTTCAATGAAAACCAGCCTCAGAATGGCAGCTACCCTGCTGCTCGTCCTAACCGGCACGTTCGCGATGAACGCCGCACAGGCCCAATGCACACTCACGGAAATCCGCTTCGGCCTTATCGGCCAGGGTGATTGCACGCTCGATGCAAACGACCTGCTTCGGGCCGTGGAGCTCTACAAGGCCCGAAAAGAGGGTAAGTGGGCCATCAAGGAGTTCTCACCTGAAGAGCAGTGGCCGAAGTCCAAGATGCCCGATCTGGAACCCGTTGCCATCGCTCAACTGCTGATCAACGGTGCCGTAGACACGGCGGTCGACGTTCTGAACTCAGGCGACGTGGACGCAGGCGCCTTCGATGTCTCCGTGGAAGTTCAATTCGTCGCCGTCACTTCCGGCGCGGTGACCTCGCCGGCACCGATTCTGACCACATTCCCGGGTGCCCAGGCACAGGTACCGGCAATCCGTCAGAACACCGGCTGGTTTCCGCTCCCCGACCGTCAGCTGAGCTACGACATGGTGTTCAACGTAGAGGTGGACCCTGGAAACGGCGTCGCCGAGAGCGACGAAGGCAACAACGAGATGTCTTACGTGTGTCGCGTTCTGCAGGATGAAGCCGTTTACCCGAATCAGCAGGCTGGCGACCCGCCAATCTGCCCTGTCTGGTAAAGCAGGACGCCGGGGTTTGCACCACCTGGCGTAAACCCCGGCTGTCAGGATATTCGTTTCGAATTCAGCGATTCAAGCTCACTGGTCGATCCCAAACACTCTCTGCGCATTCCCACCCAGGAAAAGCGCTTCCGTTTCTTCTGGCAACTCGAGTGACGCCAGATCTTTGAGCGCCTGCGAGGGCGTGATCATCGGATAGTTGGTGCCGAACAGGACCTTCTCCTTCCCGTTCGATCGCAGATAGCGAAGCAGCTCAGGCGGATAGCGTTTGGCCGTGTAGGCGGACGTATCGATGAAGACGTTGACGTGTTTGGTCGCGACGGCGATCGCCTCTTCGGTCCACGGATAGCCGATGTGGCCGCCCACGATCGTAAGATCAGGGAAATCCAGTGCAACGCGATCGAGGTAGATGGGCCGGCCTACCTCAGAAGACATGAGCGGTCCGGTGTGTCCGATCTGAGTGCAGAAAGGAACACCCAGATCGCAGCAGGCCGTGTAGATCGGGTAAAACAGGCGATCGGTGGGTGGCAGCTCCCAGAGCCAGGGCAACACGCGGATACCCTTGAAACCGAGCTCGTTGACGCAGCGCTTGATCTCGGCAACCGCCTGCATCGGTTTTGCGATATCGACGGAACCGATACCGACCAGTCTGTCTGGAAACTCGCTGACGAAGGCATGGACTTCGTCGTTGGATATCATGACGTTACGCGGCGCAACCCAGGCTGAAAGCAGCGATTTTCCGACGTTGCCGGCATCCATCGCTTGGATGGTTTTTTCCACCGGCAACGGCTCCGTCGGAACCTCCGATCGGGTCCATCGACGCAGCGAGTCGAAGATCGGGTCCTGCGAGTGCCTCAGGGTCGGGTGCTGCGCCCACGCATCAATGATCAAGTGATTTCTCCTGAGTCCTGTTCAGGGCCTCAATCCATCCCGCGCTTGCCTGCTTCGCGAATCAGTGGGGCGTACTCCGCGAAAGGCACGGGATTCGTCGACGATCCGGTGGTAACCCCGGCGTCCGTGGTCAGCGTGAGGCCGCTCGTATAACCCGCTTCGTCACTCGCAAGCCAGAGCGCCGCATTGGCCACATCCTCCGCCAGACCGGGCCGGCCTTTCAGCGGCGAGCTCTTCGCCAGCCGTTCCTTGGTCGCTTCTATCGCCTCTGGATCCCCGGCGAGACCCGCAACCATGGCCGTCGCCATGCCTGCGGGCGCAATACAGTTGACGCGGATGCCGAAATGGCAGAGTTCGGCGGCCACGTTTTTAGTGAGTCCGATCATGCCGTGTTTGGCCACCGCATAAGCGTGCGGTCCCTGCCCGCCCAGCAGACCGGCAGTACTCGCCATATTGATGATGCTGCCGGTTTCTCTCGGCATCATCACCCGAGCCGCGTGCTTACAGCCGAGAAAGGATCCGTTCAGATGTATGTCGAGCGTAAGTTGCCACTCATCGAGCGGCATCGTGGAAATGGGGCCGACGGCGCCAACGATACCGGCATTGTTGTACATGATGTCGAGCTGACCGAAGTGCTCGACGGCGGCGTCAACAAGACCGGCAACGTCTTCCTCGCTCGTGACGTCGCAGCGCCTGAACAAGGCGTTGTCCCCGAGTTCCGCGGCAACCGCCCGACCGGCTTCTTCCTGAATGTCACCGATCACTACCCGGGCACCCTCAGCGATAAACCGCTGTGCTGCCGCGCGGCCGAAGCCGCTCGACGCGCCGGTGATGGCGGCAACTTTGCCTTCAAGCCTCATAGACCTCTCCCCTTTGAAGCGTCGGTCAGTCTAGCATGCGCTCGCTCCAGGCTCCGGCTGCCGGGCAAGACGCGAGCACCCTTCCGATCGACTGCGCAACCGACCTACACTGACGCTCTCAACGACCAGCAGACAGCAGAGACAGTGAACGACGAACTCATGCACCCCACGGGCGACCACGCCGCCTGGAGCGAAAGCTACTACTTCAACTTCGTCGATCCGAAGCGCCGGATCGCGATGTTCACCCGCATGGGTTTTCGACCAGGCTCCGGCTGGGCAGACGCCCTGCACGTGGTCTACCTCGAGGGCAAGCGCGTCGCCTTCACTTACGGGCGCCGCGACATCGGCAAAGATCTGAGTGCCTACGACGGCGATCTCAACGTTGGCCACCTGCGCATCGACTGCCGGGCGCCTTTTGAAGACTGGACGATCGCCTACGCGGGCCCGGCGCAGGACATTGCCGATGCCGCCATTCTGCTCACGCCGAGCAAGGAGCGACCCGATGGCTGGTACGAACCGGCGGAGCTCGCCATGGATGTGACCTTCCGCTGCACTTCGGACCCGCACTATGCGGCCCGGGGTGAACACGGCCACTTCGAACAGTCGGGCCACGTTACCGGTGAGATCAGCCTCGGCGGCGAAACCTTCGTCGTCGACGGCTATGGGGTACGCGACAAATCCTGGGGCCCTCGAGACTGGGGTGCGGGCAGCCAGTCCGGCGCCAGTCAGCCAGCTGATTCCGACGGTCCGGCGCCTTTCGTTAACTGGTTTTCCATGAACTTCGGTGAATCCATTGCCCTTGGTGGGTCCTGTTTCCGTGAGGCAGATGGAACTCTCCGCGGGAAAGGCTGGATGCTGCGCGACAACGTGCCTGCCGACCTCGACTCGGTGACCATCGCCAGCAGCTACGCGCCGGACTCGATCCTCCACGAGACGGTGGTCCTCGACGCCAGTACCGCCGATGGCGAAGCGATTCACATCGAAGGATCGATCCTCAACGTCTGCCCCACGAAGATTCCTTTTCCCGGCGGCGCCATTTTCGTCAACGAGGGGCTCGCTGAATTCCGCTGGGGTGAACGAACGGGCTTCGGCATCGCCGAGCACTGGCACGCGGTCCGGCGGACCTGACGCCGCCTCCACAATCGGTTACCGTTCTGCTCCTGATCACAGCTCAAAGGGGAGCACTATGGCCGCCTATTTCATTGCCCAATACGTCGTCAACGATCCTGATCTCTATCGTGAGTATCAGGGCGGAGCGGGGCCGACGATTCAGGCTGCCGGTGCGGAGCTGGTGGTCCTGGACATGGCCGCAGAAACCGTGGAGGGCACGCCCCCAGGTCCTCAGACCGTTATCCTGAAGTTCGAAGACACTGCCGCCGCAAAGGCCTGGTACGAAAGCGAGGAATATCAGGCGGTGGTCGGCAAACGCCTCGCCGCCACGGAAGGTTTCGCCGTCATTTCGCAGAGCATGAACATCGGCTGATCGCCCATTGGCGGACGCTCAGAGTGTTCGAATCAACTCCCGGCCGTCCCAGCGAGCTGCCGCGTCTGCCACCATGGCGTAGAAACCCGTGATCGCCGGCTGGGCTGCATAGAGTTCAATCATGTGGCCGAGCGCGGCGGTCGTGTCGACGAACGCAAACTCTACGCCGCTTTTCGTTTCGGCCCGCGCCGCGAGGTCGAAGCCAAGCCCCGCCCAGTGTTCCAGGGCAGCGTCGAAGTCCGGGACGATGTTCGCCACGTGATGCAGGCCCTCCTCGCCAGGGCCGTAGAGATCGCGAAAGGGAGATGGGCCCTCACGATCCTGCTGCACGAACTCCACCATGACCTCACCCCACTGGCCGTAGGCGGAGCTGTGCAGAAAGTCTCCCGGTTGCCCTCGATGTTCTGCGCGAGCGAGTTCGATCCGCTCGGCGAAGAAGAAGGGACCGGCACCGAAGCGCTCGTGCATCGCTTCCGCCGCTGCCCGGGCGTCGCTGACGAAATAGGCAATCTGCCGCACCGGTGCGTTCAACATGTTGTCCTCCTTTCGGTCGGCATCCGACGCTATGACCTTTGACGTAGTTGCCCCGGTATGCGCTTCCAATAAGCATAGCCCCTTGTTCCGCCTGCGACAGGAGCTTCGATGATCACCCTCTATGCCGCACCTCGAACCCGCGCCGTGCGCGTCGTCTGGCTCCTGGAGGAAATGGGCCAGCCGTACAAGCTCGAGCGGGTGACCTTCAAAGCGACGACCGATCGCTTTTTCATCCAGGACACGCCAACCGGCAAGATTCCGACGCTCGTGGACGGCGACATCGTCATGAGCGAGTCCGGCGCCATGATCGAATACCTGCTGGAAAGCTATGGAGCCAGGAGCGAAGCCAGCCTTGCCCCCGAACCGGGGACGGCGGCTCGAGCGCGCTATCTGCAGTGGCTGCACTACGCCGAAAGCACGGCCTTTTCTCCCCTCGGCGTCGTGATCTGGCTCACCCGATACCGGCAGGACGCCGCCGAGCACCCCGTGCTGGTTGAGGACGCACAGGCTCGCGCCCGACGAGCCTTCGAGCATCTCGCAGACGACTTCGGCAGCGGCCCGTACCTCCTGGGGGATCAGTTCACGGCCGCGGACATCATGATGGGTTTTACGCTCTTTGCAGCAACCACCTTGAACGTCCTCGACGACCTGCCGGGCCTCAACGGGTATCTCTCCCGCATCACCACCCGTCCGGCCTTTCTCCGAACGCTCGAGCGCCTGCCGCCGTGAGGATTGCGCCGGTGCGTCGATTGGCTCAAGTTGGGCAAATCGGAACATCGGAGCCTCACCATGATCGGCAGCAACCCGGAACAGGATCAGTTTGTCACCGAGCACCGCTGGGCTGTTCTCACCAGCCTGCGCAAAGACGGGCAGCCGGTGAGTTCCGTCGTCGCCTATGCTCGCGACGGAGATACCCTCGTGGTGAGTACGCCAGGCGCCACCTTCAAACGCCGTTCTCTCGCCCGGGACCCGCGCGCCACGCTCTGCATTGTCTCCAACGCCGAACCCTTCAACTTCGTCTCTGTGGAGGGTCGTGTGGCGGTGGAAACCACGGATATCGAGGGCGGTACGCGCCTGGTCTTTGCCAACATCGCCGCAACGGGCTACCCGGAACCGGAAGACCTGCCGGCCTGGCTCGAAGCGCAACAGCGTGTGTTGCTCCGGCTCCACCCGGAGCGGGTCAGCGGCGTGATCCGCTAAGAGGGCCCGGGCGCCGCTGGCGGCCTTGTTGAATCGCCGTCGGCTCCCTGGGATATTGTCGGACCCGTCGTAGAGGAGAGAGACAATGACGGAAGCCACCGACCCGGCCAGTGCCCTCGGGGATATCCAGCCTTTTGCCCCGGAAACCCTCATAGATCCGTGGGACACCTACAAGCGTCTTCGCGATCATGCGCCGGTTTTTCACGTGCCGGAAATGGCCATGCACTACGTCACCCGCTATGACCTGGTGCGGGAAGTGCTGAAAGATACCGACACCTACTCAAGCAAGTTCGACGCCTTCATGATGATGGCTCGATCGGCATCCCTGTCGGCGCTCCCGGAAGCAACGCAGGACACCCTCAGAGCCATCAATAGAGAGCTCATCGAGGTGCCACCGACCATGCTCACCCTCGATGAGCCGGAACACACCAAATACCGGTCCCTCGTGAGCCAGCTGTTCACGGGCAGCCAGGTGAAGAAGAGCGAGGAACAGGTCCGCGAAGTGGTCGAAAGCACGGCCGACGCGATGCTCGACGCCTGGGCTCCCGATTCGAGCATCGATTACATGGCACGTTTCGCCTTTCCCGTACCGCTCACGATCATCGCCGAGCGGCTGGGCATTCCGGCGGAGGATCGGCCGCTCTTCGACGCCGGCGCCACGGCAGCCGCAGCGGGCCTGCGCATGAGCGCCATCCCGCCGGAAGAAGAAGTCCGTCGGGCGCAGCTCGGCGTCGACCTGCAGCAGCTTCTCGTCCGCCTCATCGAGGCGCGTCGGGAAGATCCGCGGGATGACATGATCAGCATCCTTGCCACGAGCCGCCTCCAGGAGGAGGACCGCCATCTGACCCACGGCGAAGCACTGTCGATTCTCAATCAGTTTCTCGTCGCGGGCCACGAAACGACCACGAGCACCTTCGGCTGGGGCATGCTGATCCTGTGCCGAAACCCGACGCTGCAGGACCAGCTTCGCTCAGATCCCTCGCTGACCCGAACCTTCGTCGAAGAGGCGCTGCGCGTAGAAGCCCCCGTGCAGGGATTGCCGCGGGTAGTCACCAGGGACACAGAGCTCGGCGGCTATCCAATCAAAGCCGGTGAATTCGTCATGCTCCGGTACGGTGCGGCGAACCGGGACGAGCGACAGTTCCCGGATCCGGACAAGGTAGATCCGCACCGTCCGAAGGCCGGCATGCAGCTCGCCTTCGGTTCCGGCGTACACCACTGCATTGGTGCACCGCTGGCCAGGCAGGAGCTGAATCTCGGCTTCCCCGCACTCCTCGAGCGCATGGAGAACATCCGCCTCGACGAATCGGCGCCGCCGCCTGAGGCAGAGCCCAGCTTCATCCTCAGGAATCTGCCGGAGCTGCATATCCGGTTCGATCGGCGTTGAGCGAGGCCACCGCCGGGCAGGAGACAGGCCGGGAAGAGCATCGACTTCCCGCCTGGCGTCTCGCCGCCTTCGCCTCCATCGCCTTTCCCGGGGCCGGCCTGGTTCTGCCGCTGGCGATCTTCCTGCCGCCCTTCTACACGAAGACTCTGGGCCTGGGTCTTGCCGAGGTCGGCTTCGTGATGATGCTCGTCCGCATCTTCGACATCGCCACCGACCCGGTCATGGGCATCGTCGGCGACCGTTTCGACAGCCGCTGGGGACGGCGGCGGCACTGGCTGGTGATCGCTCTGCCCTTCATGATGCTCGGCGTGTTCATGGCCTTCATGCCCCAGGGCACGCCGACGATCTGGTATCTCGGCTTCTGGCTGGTGGTGCTTTACGTGGGCTCGACCATGGTCACCATCTCCCACAGTTCCTGGGCCGCCGAACTGTCGCCGAGCTATAACGAGCGCTCACGGATCGCGAGCTTCAATTCCTTCGCGGGCTTCGCCGGTTCGCTCATGATCCTGCTGCCACTGGCCATCCTCGAGTACCAGGGCGCCCCACCGGCAGGCCGCGACGCCCTCGCCTTCTTCGGCTCCGCGGTCCTGGTTCTCGGTCCGCTGTGCGTTTTTCTTGCGGTGATGCTGGTCAGCGAACGACCCACAGCACCGGCACCGCGGATCAGCCTGCTCGAAGGGCTGAGCGCCGTGCTGAAAAACCCGCACATGCGCCGGTTGCTCATCGCCGATGCCCTCGCGGCCATGCCGGGCGCCGTCATGGCCGGACTCTTCATTTTTTATCAGGCGGAGCTCGTCGGGAACGCTCAGTACAACGCCCTGGCGCTGATCACGTTCTATGTGGCCCACATGGTGGGTATTCCCATCTGGGTGCGGCTCTCCTACCGCCTGGGCAAACACCGGACCTTCGGCATCGACTGTCTGTGCTTCTGTTTCACCACGGCGCTGTTCTTCATCCCCGGTGAAGGCGACGTCGCCCTCTTCATCGTTTTCATGTTCATGACCGGCTTCGCCCACTCAGGCCTGCAGTTCCTGCTCCGGGCCATGGCGGCCGACGTAGTGGACTACGACAACGTGGAAACGGGCGGTCAGCGCACGGGCCTTTACTTCGCGCTCCTGGCACTCACGGCCAAGCTCGGCGGCGCGCTGGCCATCGGCATCACCTACCCGCTCCTCGAACAAGTTGGCTTCAACGCTCAGGGCAACAACACCGCAGAAACCCTCGACTGGTTCCGCATCATCTATGTGGCCGTGCCAGTGGCGGCCATGGTCGGTGCCTATCTCGGCATTCGCGGTTTCCGCCTCGATGCCAAGGCGCAGGAAGCGCTGCAGTCGAAACTGGCTGAGCGTGACGGAGGGACGGACGGGAACAGCCACTGAGTTCGACGCTGACCGCGCCCCAGGCGAGAGCTGTACCTGCAACCGACTGCCTTAGTCTCGGTTGCCTCGTTGCCTCGTTGCCTAGTTGCCTCGAGACCGCAGGGCATAAAAAAAACCCGGTGCAACACACCGGGCTTTCCTCGCAGCCACCTCAACCGAGGTGGCGCGTCAGCGCCTTAGAACGACTGCTGAACGCCGATGTAGAACCGGCGGCCCCGCGGGTCGTGCGTCGTGGAGTCGAAGCCCTGGGCGAAGTC
Source organism: Pseudomonadales bacterium (assembly GCA_965230005.1). Lineage (GTDB taxonomy): Bacteria > Pseudomonadota > Gammaproteobacteria > Pseudomonadales > Azotimanducaceae > SZUA-309. The sequence goes on along the minus strand of OZ245934.1, from coordinate 26,137 downwards.
GTCACGCTTCGGCGGCAGCTCATCAGTCACGTTGATGATGCCGAAGGTGAGTGACAACGGTCCCGCATCGCCCCACTGCCAGCGGTAGTTGTACTGGAGATCGAGCGTCGTCCAGCTCTTGACCTTCTCGCTGAACTCCGTGCGCGGCGGATTGTCCGGGCTGTTGAAGACTGCAGCGCCAAGGTTGTCGTAAGCGTCAATGTAGCGAACGAAAGCCGTGGCGTTATGACCGCCGCGGTTGAAGTTCACCATGAAGTTACCCTTGTTGTCCGGCATGGAGCGGGCAATGCTGCCATCGCCCGAGGTACCCGCGGCATCGGTGATGCCCGTACCGAGGATGCCGTTCTCGAAGCCGGGAATGTCGCTCGGAACGAACTCGATGATGTGGTTCCAGTCGAGCTGCAGCGTCCAGAGGCCGAGGCCCGTATCGAAGCTGTAGCTTGCGAGAAGATCAATGCCGCTGGTGTCGATCTTGCCAGCGTTGATGTTCTGGAAGTCCACGACCTGCAGGCCGCCCTGCGGGCTCCGCTGCACTCCCGGCGTCGCGTAGGTCGACGGGTTCACGACACACTGCACCGAGCTGCCCTGCACGCAGGGCTGGAAGGTGGTCTGATCGATGTAGTTGTTCGGATCAGCCGCAGCGGCGACGAAGTTATCGAGCTCGCGGTCGAGCGTGATCGACAGCGGCGCGTTGACCACCTTGTCCTGGAACTCGAACTGGTAGTAGTCGAGAGACAGGCGGAAGCCTTCCAGGCCCGTCGGGGTGAAGATCACCCCGATGTTGTAAGTATCGGCGGTTTCGGGACCAACGTCCGGGGAGGCTGAACCGTTCTGGATGATCGCGACCACGTCGGCGTTTTCTTCCGTCGGCGGCAGCAGGCCAGCGCGGACTTCGGGCTTGTTCAGGAAGTCCACGGCAGCCTGCCCGTCAAAGCCTACGCCCTTGAAGAGCACGCCCGTGTTCGGGGCTCGGAAGGCCTGGCTGTAGGAACCGCGAAGAGCAACCGATTCGATCGGCTGCCAGCGCAGGGCCACCTTCGGTGACACTTCGTCGCCAATGGCACCGCCGTAGTCTTCCCAGCGGACGGCGAGCTGCATCTCGAGTTTCGGGGTGAACGGCAGGTTCAGCTCACCGAATACGGCGTGAATGTTCCGCTCATCGTCGAAATCCCGGGTGAACTGACCGTAGAAGTTGTCGTTGGAAACCGGGATGAAGGCTTCGTCGGCACCGTAGCCCACGAAGTCCGTGAGGCCCGGGTTGACGAAGGGATAGGCTGCCCCGCGGTTACGCTGATCACGATACTGATAGCCAATGGCGCCCGCGGCCCAGTCGCCGCCCATCTGCCAGAGCTGTGAGGTGAAGACAGCGTCGAACACCGTCAGCTCGTTCTTCCGATCCTCCAGGGGCACGATGGCGTAGATGGACTCGATGAGCTCCGGATCGTTCGCGAGGGTGCCGTCTTCCTTCGTCAGGTAGGGGTTCAGGAACATGCAGTCGCCCTGGCCCTGGTTGGTCGACGTGAGCGCGAGTGAGATGTTGCGGCGCATGTTCAGCACGTAGCCGGGTGCGGCGTTGGTGAAGGTGAAGCCGATCGGGCCGTTCTGACCGAACACGCCACCACCGATGAAGTCGTTCGGATCATTGACCAGGTCGTAGTCGTCCACGCCATTCGGCACACAGTTGGGTCCCCCGAGGCCGTTCAGCGCCAATTCCACACCGTTACGTTCGACCGTCAGCTCTTCCCGATAGGTCGTCGTTTGGGTGTGGGAGACGCTGACGTCGTAGGTCATCTCACGGTCGGCGGCAACGAATATCCCGCGCAATCCGATATGGCCACCATAGGTTTCTGACTCACTGTCCAGTTTGTCGTCGTTGAACTCGTAGGTACCGTGCTCAGAAAGCTGGAAACCCATGTAGGTGAGCGCATTGGGCCCACCATTGATACCAAGGTTCGGTGCGTTAGCAGGCCGCGGCAGAGCGGCGAGACCCGCGGGAAGCCCCCCGCCTAGGAGAGCGCCCACGAACTCGTCTGAGCGGGATCCGAGACCCCAGACGGGGTCGCCAACCGGCAACACGGCATTGAAGGAATCGATGGGGCCGAAGGCGCCGGAGGTGAACCGTTCCACGTCCTGGGTGTAGTACTGACCCATGGCATAGAGTTCGGCAGCTTCGTTGAATTCGTACTTGAAAGTCGCCAGGGTGCTGACCCGCTGCTGGGCCACCTGCACTTCCCGGAACTCGCGGTTGTCGAAGCGGCAGTGCTGGTTCGGCTCGTTGACCGTCTCGGAAAAGAGGCCGGTGAAGTAACCCAGGTCGTCACAGAGCGGGTCCGTGAAGAAAGTACCTCCGCGAATTGCGCTGATCTCCGGATTTACGTAGGCGGTGTTGAGATCCAGTCCCAGTCCGGCCCCGCTGAAAGCACTCGGAATGATCACGTTCAAGGTGCTGTTCGCCACCGTCACGCGATCTTCTTCCGTGGTGAGTCCGAGGTCATTGAAACCGACGGGGTCACGATCGAAGTACTCGACACCGATCGAGAAGTTGCCCTTGCCGTCGTTGAAGTTTTTACCCCAGACCGCCGAGAGCCGGTATTCCTCGCCGACCCCGTCATCGAGGGCACCGAAGTTACCCTGCAGATCGAAGCCGTCGTAGTCGTCACGCATGATGAAGTTGACGACACCGGCAATGGCGTCGGAGCCGTAGATGGCGGAGCCGCCGTCTTTCAGGACCTCCACCCGTTCCAGCATGGCCATGGGAATGGTGTTGATGTCGACGAATTCGGAGCCGTCCTGCGTCTCCGCCGCCGCCACCACCTGGCGTTTGCCGTTAACCAGCACGAGGGTCGAGTTCAGACCCAGACCTCGCAGGTTGACGTTCGCCATACCGGCGATCGTTGCGTTTTCCGTATCGAAATTGAAATTTGTCGTGGTGCCGGAATTGATGGTCAGGTTCCGGGTCACGTCCTCTGCGGTGAACGCGCCCTGAATGTCCATGTTCTCCCGGTCGATGACCTGAACTGGAGATGCGGCGTCCTGGGAACTCCCTCTAATGTAGGAGCCCGTAACGACGATCTCTTCCATGACTTCTTCTTGCGCGAATGTTACGTCCGGTAACACCGCTGCCAATGCCAGAACGGCACAGCACTGCGAAAACGTGCGAACACGATTCATAACCCCTCCTCAAACATCTTTAGGTCTGCGTGACAGCAGCCCTCTTCGCATCCACTGCGATCTGCTGTCACAAAAGGAGACCCTCTTTCTCCCACGCGAGATACTGGGCTAAAAGCGAGAAAAGTGAAAGTCGCGTGAAAAAGTGATTTACAAGCAGAATGCGCCCTGCGGGCGAGCTGCCCGACAATGCGCATGCACTTTCACGTCGGCACTCACCTGCCGGAAGTTAACAGGAGAACGAACGTTGGAGACACCGAGCGTCACCCGTTGCTACCAGAACCATCACCTGGACTCGACACGCTGGGAGCACTATCAGCCGCGCGACGGCGATATCGTCGTCACCACTTCCTACAAGGCCGGCACGACCTTCACGCAAACCATACTGGCGAGTCTGTTGCTGGGATCCGCTCTCGACATCGACCGCCTGGATATCATTTCGCACTGGATTGATCTGCGCGCCAACCCGATGCCCCTCGAGGACATGATCGCCGATATGGAAGCGCAGCAGCACCGGCGCTTTCTGAAATCACATCTGGCCCTCGACGGCCTGCCCTGGTACGCCAACGTGAAATACCTTGTTGTGTGCCGCGATCCGAGAGACGTCTTCATGTCCTTCGCCAATCACTACGGTAATTACAGCGACGTCGCCTACGACATCTTCAACGCCGAACCGCGACCGGGCCCGCCCCTGCCGCGCTGCGACCCGGACATCCACAGCCTCTGGCGAAACTGGATCAGCCGCGGGTGGTTCGAATGGGAATCCGAGGGTTATCCCTTCTGGGGCAATCTGCACCACGCACAGAGCTACTGGGACTTCCGGCATCTGCCGAACCTGCTGTTTCTCAACTACAGCGACATGCGCGCCGATCTCCCGGGTACGATTCGTCGTATCGCATCCTTCATCGAAGAACCGATTACCGACGAAATCGTCGACCGGGTGTCAGCCGAGGCCGATTTCGATGCGGCGAAAGCGAGAGCGATCGCCGAGGACGCACGCGCCGATCCCGAAGAGCCGGCCTTCTTCACCGGCGGCAACGCTTCCTTTATCTACAAAGGGACGAACGGGCGCTGGCGGGGCGTGCTGAGCGATGAGGAACTCGACCTCTACGAAGCGGCAAAAACGCGGGTGCTGGATCCGGCCTGCGCCCGCTGGCTGGAGAACGGCGGCTCTGTTTCCTGACCGGCCTCGGGCCTACGGGAGCAGCGCGCGAACTGCTGCGGGTTCCGGCGCTCCGGGCAGCAACATGACGACCGCATCGTCAAAGCCTGCCTCGGAAAACACGGCGAAACGTTCCCGAAGCTCGCCGAGGTCGGTGTCTTTTCCGACCTGAATCGTCGAAACGATGGCTCGACCACCGCCGGCTGCCTGATAGCGGGCAGCCGCTGCCGCGACCTGCTCCGGGGTGCGATGCATGCCGGATGCAATCCAGCCGTCGAATTCCTGAGCAGCCCGCTCGACCCCTTTCCCCCAGGTCCCATAAAAGATGGGAGGGCCGCCCTGAACCGCCGGCCAGGGCGAAAGCTGGCGTGCTCCGCTGCCACCGTGCGCAAACACTTCGCGCAGCGTAGCGAGCGCCGTTTCGAAATCCTGAAAACGGCTTTCGTAGTCGCGGCCGAAAGTGTCGAAGTCGTTTTGCGTTGATCCGGCGCCCACCCCGAGACGCAGCCGATCCCCGCAGACCTGCTGCAGGGACAGCACCCGGTAAGCAAGATCGAGCGGATCATAGAGCGGTACCTGCAGCACCGCCGTACCGATCTCCACGGATCGAGTCACCGATGCGGCAACGGTAAGCGCCACGATGGGATCCGTGAGCATGAAACCTCGGCCGACGGCCTGCGCCGTCCAGAGGCTGCCAAAGCCCTCCCCTTCGAGGGCCTTTGCCTGCTCGGCGAGAAAGTCCGAACGGGAAGGATCAGTGATCGGGCCGAGAAGCGCACCGAGCTTCATGAAATCCGCCCCCTCAGGAACAACCAAACCGTTTGCAGATCAACAGGCATGGTTCATCTTAGCGTAAGGCGCTTCCGTGTGGATTGGGACCATGCGCGGCTGGGGATCAGTTCCCGTTGTTCACCCGCCCTTCACGGAACATACATCACCCTGCGGGTCTATTGAGAGAGGTCCCGAATCTTGCCATCCGTCGCGCTGTTTCCGATCCCGAACATGGTGTCTTTTCCGGGCACCATCGTTCCGCTCCACGTCTTCGAGCCCCGTTACCGGAAGCTCGTGCACGACTGCGTGGCCGAGGGACGTATGATCGGTGTCTGCCACACGCGCAAGGCGCTCAGCCAGCCGAAGCGCCAGCAGCCGATCGAAGAAGCCCTTGCCAGCAACCAGACCAGCTACGAACCTGAGCCCGTGTTTTCGGCCGGTCACTGCGAAATCCTGCAGACCACGCCGGATGGCCGCATCCTCGTCAACGTGCATATGCAGAACCGCTACAGCATCGTCGGCGAAATCCAGGCAATTCCTTATCGCATCGTCGAGTGTGAAGCGATCGAGGATGAGCAGGACGATGGCGATCCCGCCGACCTGGACACCCTCAAAAGGCAGGTGAACGAACGCCTCATCGACCTGGTACGACCTCAGAGCAGCGAGCTCGCCGAGCAGTTGGAAAGCGAAGATTGGGCCTCGATCGCCGCCGAAGACTACAGCTTCCGGCTCTTCCAGTTCCTGAAGCTCGACGCCGACTACATGCAGCAGGTGCTCGAAACGCGCAACGCCCGTGATCGCCTGCAGCTGATCTGGGATCTCATCCAGCCGCGCTGACCACGCCCTCAGCCGGCACGTTCGCGGCGCACGGTCGTGAAACCTCCACCCGCCTGATCCCGGGTAGGGTCGTCGGCCACGGCCACCAGCGTTTTGCCCAGATTGCCACCTTTGAGCATGGCTGAAAAAGCCTCGGGCGCTTCTGCCAGACCCTGCCAGACATCCTCCCGATAGACGATGTGGCCATCGCGAATCCACCCGGCCATCTGCTGCAGATACTGATCCTGGTAATCGGCCACGAAGTTACCGACAAACAATCCGTGCACGTCCACCCCCTGCCGGTCGAACACCGACTGGCCCGTTGCCCGCCAGACTTCGGCGGCCGGCCGGCCATCGGTGTTGCCATATTGGGAAATCATGCCGCAGACCGTGATTCTCGACCGGGGATTGAGGAGCGGCAGCACCGCCTCGAAAACCGGACCGCCAACGTTCTCGAAGTAGACATCAATACCGTCGGGACAGGCTCTCGCGAGTCGTTCCGGCAGCCCTTCGCCGAGATGGCTGACCGCCGCATCGAAGCCAAGCTCCCCGGTAACCAGCGCGCACTTCTCCGGTGTGCTGGTGATGCCCACGACCCGGCAGCCGCAGAGCTTTGCCAGCTGCCCCGCTACCTGACCAACTCCACCGGAAGCCGCGGAGACGACGACAGTTTCTCCAGCCTGCGGCTCGCACTGAACGATGAGCCCCGAATACGCCGTCAGACCCAGCATCCCCATAACGCCAAGCGCCGTAGAGATCGGCGCCAGGCCAGGATCCAGGCGCCGGGGAAACATGTAGCCAAACACATCGACATCCCGGCCGGTGAGCCCATAGGACTGCCAGCCGTTGGTGTTGAACAGGAAATCGCCGGGCGCGAAGTCGTCGGTCCGGGAGGCCACCACCTGTGAGACCGTACGGCCGTGGCAGACGTCACCCGGCTGTTCCGTTCCGCTGCGCCGGCGCCCCCACTGATAGGGGTCGAGGGACAGGTACAGGGTGCGCGTCAGACACTGGCCGTCACCGGGCGCCGGGAGATCCGCTTCCTGGAAGATGAAATCTTCGGGCAGCGGCCAGCCTTCCGGCGGGGTGCGAGCGAGCCGCCACTGGCCGTTGCGCGCGGTGGTCAAGGCTTCAGTCGCGAACCCGGTAAATGCTTTCCACCGGATACTCCTGGAAAATCGCCTGCACGGCCTCATCAAGGCCGCGCTCCAGTTCCGCACGAACTCGTCGGTGATGCGGCCCACGATCGCACCTTCCCAGACGAGCTTGCGCTGGGCCACGTCGGCAACGTCGATGTTGAGGGTTCCTTCGGTGTATTGATCGATGCGGGTTTCGTAGGCGTAGCCGGGCCAGGGATCGTAGAAAGGATCCCGCCAGCCATAGTAGCCACTCATGGTCGGCACGGACCGGGAACGCACCTTCTCCTTGGTGTTCAGAAAAAAGTTGACCACCACATCCGGATTTTCCGGATCGTAGTTCATACCCCGGGCATCGAGCTGCTGGGCCACGGAGACTTTCAGGAAGTTCGTCACCAGAGACTCATACTGCGCGTTGTCCGTGGCGGGCTGATCGTAGAAGGCATAGGTCCTGTAGCGACTGAAATCGGCGGTGGGATCAGTCTGCGAGTAAGTGTTCGGCTGGCTGGCGCAGGCGCCGAGCAGCATCGCGAGGGTCAGCAACAGGCCGCCTTGCCTGAGGCCGAATCGCGCATGAATGAGAGTTCCTTGCATAGCTTGCCTTCTCGTTTCCGGATTCACAGCGGCGCTCGACGCGAGCGGCCGCGCCCATGGAGCATCATGGACGCACCATGATAGGCACGCGTCCAAACCCCGGCAACGGAGAGCGCCCGACGGACTGTCCGGCAGCAGAGAGATACGCCGGCAATGAACTGGACGGATCCCATGGAAGGAAGGATCATGCGCGGGTTCTGAGGGATCGCACACACTAACAATAAGGAGAGAGCATGGAGATGGACGTCGGTCCGCGGACCGCCGGTCCAGGCGGGCATTGTGCCGCGGCAGCGATGCGCCGGTCCTGGCAGACCGCCGCAGGCACGACCCTGTTTGCACTCTGTGCTCTGTTTCTGGGCGGCTGCGACGATCCTGATGCCGCAACGCCGGGCATGGCCGTCCTCGAAGTTCAGGTCGTGAAAGCGGACCGGCAGGACGTGCCTCTGTTCATCGAAATGGTCGGCAGCACTCTCGGCACCCAGGACGTGCCGATCCGCGCCCGGGTGGAAGGCTTCCTGGAGTCCATGAACTTCCAGGAAGGCGGTTTCGTCGACGAGGGCGCGCTGCTCTACACCATCGATCCCCAACCTTTTCAGGCCAAGCTGGTCGAGGCCCAGAGTCTCCTTGCGGCTGCGAGGACCAATCTGGCCAAGGCCGAAAGCGACCTGGGCCGCATCCGGCCACTGGCCGAGATGGACGCCGTCAGCCAGCAGGATCTCGACGGTGCCGTGGCTCAGGAAGCCGCTGCGCGGGCCAGCGTCCAGGCGTCAGAGGCCGGGGTAGAGCTGGCGGAGATCGAGCTCTCCTATACGCGGATCTACGCACCCATCACCGGTCGTATTGGGCTCACCCAGGCGCGGCCGGGCGAGTTCGTAGGCCGTGAGCCCAACCCGGTGGTGTTGAACGTTCTGTCGGACATCGATCCGATCCGCGTGCGCTTCTCGATTGCCGAGCAGGAGTACCTGGTGCTCGCGAGAACTGCGGGGGAACTCCAGGCAAAGGACGCGCCGGCTCCTGAGCGGCCACCGCTGGAGCTCATTCTCGCCGACGGCACCGTGCATCCACATACCGGCGAGCTGGCCGCCACGTCTCAGGCTGTCGACGCCGGTACCGGCACCTTCTCCTTCGAGGCGCTCTTTCCGAATCCGAACAACCTGCTCGTGCCCGGGCAGTTTGCCCGGATACGCGCTCAGTACGACTTTCTCGAGGACGCCACCGTGGTGCCACGGCGGGCCATCGTCGAACTTCAGGGCCGCTTTCAGCTCTACACCGTGGACGAAAACGATGAGGTGGTGGTGAAGGACGTGACCCTCGGCCCTATCAACGGCAACGATCAGGTGATCACGGAAGGTCTCGATGGCGGCGAGCGCATCATCGTCGAAGGGGTGCAGAAGGTCCGGCCGGGCATGACCGTGCGCGCCGTGATGCTGCAGGAAACAGAAAGCACGGGCCTGGGACTCTGAGACCGATGCCGACAGAGGGTTTCGGCCATGGCTGAGTTTTTCGTCAGACGACCCATCGTCGCCATGGTGATTGCGATCATCATCGTGATCGTGGGTCTGGTGTCCCTGGGCGCCCTCCCCGTCGCCCAGTACCCGGAAATCACCCCGCCTGAAGTTCAGGTGAATGCCACCTATACCGGCGCCAACGCGGAAGTTGTCGAGCAATCCGTGGCCACGCCCATCGAGCAGAAGGTGAATGGCGTGGAGAACATGCTCTACATGAAGAGCGTGAACGCCAACGACGGGACCATGCGCCTCACGGTGGCCTTCGAGGTGGGCTCGGACCTCGACATGTCGAACGTGCTCGTCCAGAACCGGGTGTCGGAGGCTCAGGCCAGCGTGCCGGAGGAAGTGAAACGCCTCGGCATCACCGTCAAGAAGCAGCTCTCCTTCCCGCTGATGCTCGTTTCGATCTATTCACCCACAGGCAATTACGATCAGAATTTCCTTTCCAACTATCTGACCATCAACGTCCTCGATGCCGTCGCCCGGATTCGCGGCGTCGGTCAGGCGCAGGTGCTCGGCGGCAGCGAGTACGCCATGCGGGTCTGGGTGAAACCCGATCAGCTGGCGAAGCTGAATCTCACGGTCCCGGACATCACCCGGGCCATCCAGGAACAGAACGTCATCGCGCCGGCCGGTCAGATTGGCGGCCCACCGGCACAAGCCGGTACGCAGTTCACCTACACGGTGCGCACCCGCGGCCGGCTGACCACGGCGGAAGAGTTCGGCAACGTGGTCATCCGCTCGAATCCGGATGGCTCCCAGGTCCGCATCAGGGACGTCGCCCGAGTCGAGCTCGGCACCCAGACCTACAACGCCATCAGTCGCCTGAACGGCGGCCCCGGTGCGGTCCTCGCCGTGTACCAGTTGCCTGGAGCCAACGGCCTCGAGGTGGCAGCGGCAGTGAAGGCGGTCATGGAGGAGATGAAGCGCGACTTCCCCGTGGGCATGGACTACACCGTCTCCCTCGACACCACCCTTGCCATCGAAGAGGGGATCGACGAAATCATCTCCAGCCTCTATATGGCCGTTGGTCTGGTGATTCTCGTGGTGTTCATCTTCCTGCAGAACGCCCGCGCCACACTGATCCCCTCTCTGGCGGTGCCGGTGTCGCTGGTTGGCACCTTCATGGTGTTTCCCCTGCTCGGCTTTTCGATCAACACGCTCTCACTGCTGGGACTGGTGCTCGCCATCGGCATCGTGGTGGACGATGCCATCGTCGTGGTGGAAGCGGTGACGGCGAAGATGGAGAAGGAAGGCATGAGCCCGCGCGAGGCCACCGTTGCGGCCATGCGCGAAGTCTCCGGCCCGATCGTCGCCACAAGTCTTTCACTGATCGCCGTGTTCGTGCCGGTCGCTGCCATGGCCGGGATCACCGGCCGCCTCTATCAGCAGTTCGCCATCACCATCGCGATCTCCGTGGCCATCTCCTCCCTGAACGCCCTGACGCTCTCGCCCGCGCTCTCGGCCATGCTGCTGAAGCCGCCTTCAGAACAGAAGAAGAGCTTTCTGCAGCCCTTCTACGACGGCTTCAACAAGGTGTTCCACGTTGCCACGGACCGCTACATGGGGATCACCGGCTACTTCACCCGCAAGCTCGCCATCACCGTGGCGGGACTCGTCGGCATCACAATCGCCATGTCGGGGCTTTTTGGGGCGGTCCCGGGCGGCTTCGTCCCGGAAGAGGACCAGGGCTACTTTCTCATCAACGTGCAGCTGCCGGACGCCGCCTCGCTGGAGCGCACGGACCGGGTAGTGTCTTCCATCGAAACCATGCTGGGTGATCTCGAGGGTGTGGAATCGATTACCGCCATCGGCGGCTACAGCCTGCTGACAGCGTCCCTGTCACCAAATACGGCGTTCTTTTTTGTCGCCCTCGAGCCCTGGGCGGAGCGCGGCGGGCCAGGCCTGCACGTGAACGACATCATCCAGACGGTGAATGGCCGGCTGGCCAGCGGCGTGCCCGGCGCCATTGCCTTTGCCTTTGGCCCACCGGCCATTCCGGGGCTCGGCACGGGCTCGGGCTTTTCCATGATGCTCCAGGATCGTGGTGGAAACCCGCCCCAGTATCTTGCGGAACAGACGGCCCGCTTCATTCAGGCAGCCAGCGAGCGACCGGAAATCGGCGGGGTGATCAGCACCTTCCGCGCGTCCGTGCCGCAGATTTTCGCGGACGTGGACACGGACAAAGTGCTGAAGCTGGGCATTTCCCCGGCGGACGTGAACACGACCATCGGCTCCTTCCTGGGAGGCGCCTACGTCAACGACTTCAACCGCTTCGGGCGCCTGTTCAAGGTTTACGTTCAGGCCGAACCCGAGTACCGGAACTCGCCGGGGGACGTCCGTTTCTTCTTTGTACGGAACAAGGAAGGAGAGCCGGTACCGCTGTCGTCCGTGGTCACCATGTCGCAGACCCAAGGCCCGGAGTACACGAACCGCTTCAACCTGTTCCGGGCCGCAGAGCTCACCGGTTCTCCGGCGCCAGGCTACAGCTCCGATCAGGCCCTCGACGCCCTCCGGGAAGTTGCTGCGGAGGTGCTGCCCACGGACATGAGCTACGCCTGGAACGCCATGAGTTACCAGGAAGTTGCCGCCGCCGGTTCCGGCGGTCAGGTGTTCATCCTCGCGCTGCTCTTCGTGTTCCTCATTCTCGCCGCACAGTACGAGAGCTGGTCTCTGCCCCTGTCGGTGCTCCTCGGCACGCCGATCGCCGTCTTCGGTGCCATGGCGGGGCTCTTTCTCTCGGGCCTCTTCCTGTCCGGCTACGAAAACAACGTTTTTGCACAGATCGGCCTGGTCATGCTCATCGGTCTGGCTGCGAAGAACGCGATCCTCATCGTCGAATTCGCGAAGATGAAACGGGAAGCGGGTGCCACGCCACTCGATGCGGCCCTAGTGGCAGCCCGCGATCGTTTCCGGCCGATTCTGATGACCGCCTTCTCCTTCATTCTCGGCGTGATCCCGCTGCTCATTGCCTCCGGTGCCGGCGCGGAAGCGCGCAAGGTCATGGGGATGACGGTGTTTGCCGGCATGACTGCAGCGACGATCATCGGCGTCATTCTCGTTCCCGCCCTTTACGTGCTCATAGAGCGTCTGTTCGGCAGTAAAGCGTCAGCAGAACCAACATCCGAGCCCGCGGCTCCAGGGGCTGCGCCGGTAACGCCGGCACCGGGAGGCGACTCGCCGTGAGACGGCTGCTGCTCCTCAGCGCGCTGCTGACGCTCAGCGGCTGCAAACTCGGACCCAACTACGAGCGGCCGGAGCTGGGGCCACCGGAAGATTTCGCGCAGCAACTCAACGAAGGCGCAGCCATTGCCAATCTCGGCTGGTGGGAGCTCTTCGATGATCCGCGCCTGGTCGAGCTGATCAACGTTGCCCTGGAAGAAAACAACGAGCTCGCCATCGCAACGGCACGGGTGGAAGAAGTCCGCGCCCGCCTCGGCTTCACCCGCGCCGACTACTACCCGCAGCTCGACGGCGTGCTTCAGGGTGGCCGGGGTAATACGCAGGAGCAGTTCATCCCGGGCTCCGGCATTCAGAATCAGTACGTGCTCTCCGCCCAGGCCTTTTACGAAGTCGACCTCTTCGGGCGCGTGCGGCGCTCGAACGAAGCCGCGAAGGCCGACCTCCTTGCCACGGAAGCCGCCCGGCAGACGGTGATCACCGCCGTCGTGGCCGACGTCGCCACCAACTACTTCCTGCTCAGGGATCTCGATGCCCGCTACGAAATCGCCGCACGGACCCTGCGCACCCGGCAGGACTCCACCAACATCATCCGTGAGCGCTTCAACAAGGGCATCGTTCCGCGCCTGGACGTGAATCAGGCGGAAATCCAGGAGGCGGATTCCGCAGCTTCCCTCGCTGGATTGGAGCGGGCCAGAATTCAAGCCGAGAACCTGCTGAGCATCCTCATCGGCCGCAGTCCCGGACCTATCCTGCGCGGCCGCAGCCTGAACGATCAGACGCTGGCGCCGGAGGTCCCCGCGGGCTTGCCCTCGGAACTCCTCGAACGCCGGCCCGATCTTCGCCAGGCAGAGCAGGAGCTCGCCGCCCAGACAGCGCGGATCGGCGTTGCAGAGGCCCTGCGCTGGCCCTCACTGACCCTGACCGGATCCATCGGCCTCCTCAGCGATGAATTCTCCGATCTGCTCGATGCCGACGATATCTGGGCCGTCGATGCGTCGCTCTTGGCGCCGCTTTTCGCCGGCGGCCGGAACAAACGCAGAGTGGACATCGAGGTCGCGCGCACGGAGCAGCTCATGGAGGCCTACGAGCTGGCTGTGCTGACCGCCTTTGGAGAAGTCGAAGATGCGCTTGCAGCGATACGAACCCTGGAAGACGAATACGCCGCGCGGCTGATGCAGCTCACGGCAGCGCGCAGCGCCGCCACCCTGTCCCGGGCCCGCTACGACGGTGGCGTGACCAGTTTCCTCGAAGTGCTCGACTCCGAGCGGTCGCTGTTCAACGCCGAAATTGCCGTGTCCCAGGTTCGTCGAGCGCAGCTCGTCTCCGTCGTCGATCTCTACAAAGCGCTTGGCGGTGGCTGGAACGCCATTCCCTGACGGTGCGCCGGCGCGTGAAAATCTCTCTGGCTGGCGCGATTCTCGCGCTCACCGTCTTTACCGTCGGCTGCACCCACCGGGCGGAGCCACGCTGGCTGGTGCGGGCGCTCCCGGGGAGCTATCCGGAGATCGTCTACTTTGTGCCCACGGAGGCCAAAGCCATCGCCATCACCATCGACGACGGCCTTGACCCGGAAACGACACCCATCATTCTCGACGTGCTGGCGGCCCACGACGTCAAAGCGACGTTTTTCCTGGTCAGCGACAGCATCGCCGGTAACGAGCCACTGCTGGAACGGATGCTCGCGGAGGGGCACGAGATCGGCCATCACATGAAAGCAGACGTAACCACCGTGTCTTTGTCCGACGAGGAGCTGATCGACCGCTTTACGGAAGCCGCCGAAATCCTCGAGCAGCACACGACGATCAGCTGGTTTCGCGCCGGAGCCGGGCGCTACAACGATCAGGTGCTGACGCTGACGCGCGAACGCGGCTATCGGATCGCCATGGCCTCGGTTGCACCGCTCGACACCATAATCTCCTCGCCCCGGAGCATGGCGACCTTCATCAACTGGATGGTGGAGCCGGGCAGCATTGTGGTACTCCACGACGTTCGCGACCGGGGCCGCCGCACGGCAGCCACCCTTGATCGGCTCATACCGATTTTGCACGATAGAGGCTTCATGGTGACGAGCCTCGGCCAACTGGACGCGCTTGCCGAACCGGCAGGTTGATCCCGGTCGCTGCGTGCTCCTGCTTGCCGAGAGACACTGAGGAAGCAGAACAAGATGCAGACCAGAAACCTCGCTACGGCGCACTTTCTTCTCATCGCCGCTACCACCTCGTTCGGGGCCGCAGCAAGCGCGGGCGAACTGCGTATCGGCGTGGACTGGAACGGCGACGGCCTCATTCAGACCCAGCCCGACACCCGCGTACCGGTGGACGCGCCGACGGAAGCGGAACCTTTCAGCTTCTGGATCAATCATGATCAGGACGATCTGGAGACTGGCGGTGAGTCGTGGCCCATCGTCAGGGCCGACGCGACGACGGAAGGCAAGGATTCCTATCGGGATCTGGAAGACTTCACCCGGCTGCGCATCGAAATCGACGATCTGGCGGCTTACCCGGACGACGCACTGCTGGAACTCGCCTGGGCCAACGGCGACGGCGGTATCGTCAACCTCTACCGGGCCGCCGATGCCGCCTGCAGCCGCAGCTACCTGCTCGATAAACCGGTCGGCGAGACGCAGCTGGCGGAAAGCCACGTCAATTCTATCGGCCGGATCGAAGACTTCAGCTTCCGGATCCGTCTGGCCAATCTCGGTGACGCAGACCTCGATGGCGGTGGTTATTGCCTGCTCATGGATGTGGCCAGTGAAGGACGCGACAGCCTCGTGGCTTCGATTCTCATTGATGGCGAGCCGGTGACCGCATCCGAACCAGTGCCCATGGATCTCCGCCATGTAAAAACCTTTTATCAGCGCACGACCATGACCTGGCCAGAGGAGATGCGCCCACCCTGGGAGTACACCGCAGAAGCACCGCCGGATCCCGGCCTCGAGTGGCGGGAGGATCCGCAAGGCCATGCCTTCGAACCCGGCTGGTTCGAAACGGACGACGTCGTGGTCTGGATCTACGGCTGGCTCAGGAGCGGCGAAGGGCTCTACGAGATGGCGACCACTCAGGCGGGCGAGACGATCTTCAAGCGCCTGTGGCACCGGGGTTTCCGTGGCCGCCTGGTGTTCTTCCACTGGCCGACGGTTAAACCCCGCTACGCGTACGGCCTCCTGGAAAGCGAATACCGCGCCTACAAGTCGGCGCCGGCGTTGCTCGACTTCGTCGAGACGATTCCGAAAGACAAGCGCCTCCACGTCACTGCACACAGCCTGGGCTGCGTGCTGCTGACAGAAGCGCTGAAGCTCGGCCTCGAAGCAGAAGATGCACTGCTGCAGGTGGGCGCCATCCCGGCGGCCGCCTACGACACGAGACCGCTGCTCGTGCTCCCGGACATGGCCGAGGTCGTGACGCCCATCACCGCCGAAGAAGGCGGTTTCCTCGGCTATATCGAGTCCACGAAGACACCCGCCTACACCATGTACAACTACGCGGACGTCACCTTCTTCGGCTGGAACATCGCACAGAAGCAGATGAAACCCACGTCCAAGCGCGGCGGTTATCGCTACGCCTGGGACTCGAAGGCACCACCGGGAGAACGCGCCCGCCTTTATTACCGGAAGGGGCTCTTCGGCTCGGACTATCGGATCGTTACAGATCCCCACGAGATCATGGCCTTTATCGCCAAGTCGCAAACTCATGCCCTTGGCGCGGAAACGAGGGTAAAGGGCCACATCCGGCGCGTTTTCGACCTTGCCCAGTCCCCCTTCGACTTCCACACGGGTCACGTTGTCGGCTGGACCCGCAGCGCCCACGAAACGACGGCCTTCTACAACCTGCTTCTCGATATCTGGAACATCTCCTATGTCAGCGAACTGCTTTGACCCGGCGACGGCTGCGAAAGCACTGCTCCTGTGCGCGGCTTTGCTTGGCCTCACCGGCTGCGTTACGACCGCGCAGGACGCCGCCTCGCAGAGTGACATCAGCTGGTTCGCCCGAACCCTGGACAACGATCCCTTCTCGAATCTCGATCCCGAGGAGTTTCACGTCACCGCCGAGGAGATGCTGGAGACTCCAATCGAGTTCCATGGCGTAGTTAAGAGCGATCAGGGCAATCCGCTGCGCGGGGCCAAAGTCACGGCAACGATCTTTGATCACCTCGTCGATCCCTTCGAGTTTCCCTACTTTGCCTTCACTACCCGGGAACCGGTGCTGACGGACAGTCGGGGGCGTTTCAAATTCACCAAGGAACAGGGCGCGGGTATGTACGTGCTCGTTGAGGTTCCCGGTTGGGCACCGGTTACGGCACCGCGGAAGCTCTACGTCTACGCAGAAGGCCTCAATCGCACGTTGCCGCTGCCGGAGACAGCGGACAATCCGGCGGAGTTCGTTTTCGAGATCCGCCCGCCGGAGGCGGAGCTGCGCCGCATCAACACCGGCGCCCTGCGCTTCGAGGACGATGGGGTTCCGCTGGAGCTTTCTCTGCGCGAGGTCGCGCCTTATGGCGTTGACCCGGGCACCGGCGAAGCCATCGTCGCCTGTGCGCGGTCCCTCGAAAACGCGAGTCCGGATGCTCGCTTCGACTGGTGGTGTGAGCTGACGGTCCCGGGAGGTGGTGCCCAGGCTTTCAAGATCAACATGGATCAGGCGCCAACGGACGGCTACGAAGAAACTCATCGTCTGGAGGTCAAAGCCGACGACCCGGATTGGGACGACCGCGATGATTGGTTACTCGTGATGCGCTTCGCCGACGGCAAGTACGCATTCGTCACGGTTTCCCTGCGTATGGACGGCGACTTCTACGTGGCCTTCGACGGCGTCTGGAATCCCACGGGCTCTACCTGGCTCGATTGAGCAAGACGATCACCCGGGGACGTTTCGCGCAGAGTGGCAGCCCTCGGAAGCAGCCGGTAGGCTGTCGCCAATTTCCCGGAGTCCGCGATGCCCCGCCCCGTTTTTCACGCAATCATTCTGGCGCTGGGCGCCATTGTCGCTACAGCACACGGGGAGAGCGGTGATGCATCAGCATCCAATTCGAGCGGCAGCCCCTTCGACTACCGTTTCGGATTCTGGGGAGGGGCCTTCATCGCCAACGTCGAAACCACAGTTCAATGGGGTGGCGAGCTTTTCCCGGGCACGGAGTTCGGCCTTGAATCCGCCCTGGACATGGCGGATAACGAATCGGCGTTCAACGGCGAGTTCGAATGGCGCTTCTTCCGTCGCCACAGTCTGAATCTTCGCTACTTCAGCTTAAAACGCGACGGCCTCGCCGATGCGCCGTTCAACATCGTCATCGACGACGTCACCATTCCCATCGGCTCCGAGGTTTCCTCGAGTTTCGACAACGATGTGGTCGCCGCCCACTACGCCTTCTCGATCATTCGCCGGGACAATCTGATCTTTGATATCGGCATCGGCCTCAACGTGCAGGACATCAAAATCGCCATCATCTCCGAGGAAGACGAAATCGACGAGCGGGGGGACGTCACCGCGCCGCTGCCGACCGTTGATCTCGGCTTCGACTGGGCCATCACACCGCAGTGGATCCTGTCACTGGACGGCGGCTGGTTCGACCTGGAGATCGACGACATCAAGGGCGAAATCACCGAACTCCGCGGCGGGATTACCTGGAAACCCTGGGAAAAGGTAGGCTTCAACCTTGCCTACAACTATTTCAAAGTTCGCGGCGACATCGAGGAAGAAGGTGGCTTCAGAGGCCGTCTCGAGTACCGCTTCCAGGGCCCGCTCCTCGGTATTGTCGCGACTTTCTGAACCACAGGAATGAGTAGTACCCGATGAACATCGTTCCCGACGACCTCCGCGATCCCAGGATCTCCTCGCGCCGCGTCAGCGCCAATGGCCTGGACTTCGACGTCGACGTCTGTGCCCCCGCTGGAACCGCCAGGGGCCTGGCCCTGTGTCTGCACGGTTTCCCTGAGCACAGCTTTTCCTGGCGCCACCAGCTGCCCATGCTGGCGGAACTGGGCTACGAGGCCTGGGCACCGAATCTGCGCGGCTACGGCACCTCCTCACGACCCGAAAGCCTCGCCGCCTACGCAATCGAAGACCTCCTCGAAGACGTTGCGGGCCTGATCGATGCCGCCGGCTTCGAGGAGACCGTGCTCATTGCCCACGACTGGGGTGCCGTCATCGCCTGGTATTTCGCCATGCGCCGCCTGCGCCCATTGGACAAGCTCATTATCTGCAACGTGCCGCATCCCGGTCCCATGGGTAAACAGGGGATCAGCTGGGCCCAACTGAAGCGATCCTGGTATGTGTTCTTCTTTCAGATCCCAGGTCTTCCCGAACGGCTGTTTGGCCGGGAAGGCGCCACCGGCATCGGCGACATGTTTCGCAGCACCTCATGTAATCCCGAGCAGTTCCCACCGGCGGTGACTGACGTGTACGTCAGGAATGCCGCCCAGCCCGGCGCCCTCAAGGCCATGATTAACTACTACCGGGGTCTCATCCGCGGCGGTGGCGCCAGGCGCCAGCAGCAGCAGGGATTTCCTGTCATCGAGGTGCCGACACTCATGGTCTGGGGTGAAGAAGACGTCGCCCTGACGAAGGAAACGACCTATGGCACCGAAGAATTCGTCAGCGATCTGACCATCCGCTACCTGCCTCGTGTCTCGCACTGGGTGCAGCAGGATGCTCCGGACACCGTCAACGCCATGATGCGGGCGTTCCTCGGTGGTGAAACCGTGCCGGAACTGCGCTGGGAAGCAACGCTGGTACCACCGGACGCCGCGAGCTAGGCCCTCGCCCGCCGGCGACTTCAGGCGAGCAGCGGCTCCGGAGTAAAGAAGCCGTGGAACTGGTGCGGCAGATGGTGCTTCAGATGCAGTCTCGCAACGAGATCGTCGGCCTGCTCGGCTCGGTAGATCTGCAGCTCGCTCCGGTGCTCGAAGGCGTTGTAAACCACTTCCAGCAGGTACCCATCGTCTTCCGCCCTGGCCCCCTGCTTCGCGGCGAACATGGGCTCGGAGCCATAGAAGCCCGGTGGAAGTGTCACTAGCGTGCTGTTGCCCTCGTAGTCCAGTTTCTGAAAGCCGTTGAAGAAGCTGTCCGCGCCGTTGGGAATGGAACAGGCCGTGTAACAGGCTGAATGCTTCAGCCCTGCGACGACCGGGTTGAAAGTTGGGAACTCCGATTCGTGCTCCGTCAGGCGTTCCGAGCCCACCGCGCCGGTCTTCAGATTCAACCGGTACCGGAAATAGGCCCCCCCGCCGAAGCGGCCATCGGGGTTGAACACATCCTGGAGCGTTGCGTTTGCGTCGAAGTCACCCGCATACATGCCGTCGACGACGATCTCGTCGCCTTCTTCGAAGGCGTTGCCGAAATGGATGATCGCGCCAGGATCCGTCTCGAGTTCGCGCACGACAGCGAGCGTCTCGAGGTCGACGACGACGATCTTCATGGGCAGCGAGGCATCGAAGCCGATCAGATCAGAGATGCTCTTCTGGCCGAGGAAAAAGCGGCCCATGTTGCCGAACACGATGCTGCCGATGAAGAAGACCCCGTAATGATCGGAGAGCGCGAAGTCATGGCAGAAGGGGAAACGGTCAATGGCAGCACGGTTGCTGGCTACCACTCTGCCCCCGGCGTCGATACGAAACAGGTTCAGACACGGGGCTGCCGGATTCAGTCCCCGACGCACGGTGCCAGAGCCGAAATTGACGTAATCACCGCTGCGCGGGTGAATCTTGCCGTGGGCGCTGAAGGTTCGGCCGAAGAGCGCTCCGTCGTAGTTGAACTCGCCGATGGTCTCGAGCGTCGACGATTCGAGGGCCCAGGGAAGTCCTCCCTCGTTCAAGGCGAGGAGGTGACCGCCGTGATAGACCAGAGAGGTGTTCGCAGGATTCGCCGGGAGCCGAAAGGCGTTTTTCAGTACCCCACCGGGAATCTGAGTTCCGAAACCACGATAGCGCACAGCCTGATCCCGGGTTTCCTCGACGTACTTGGGTGTCCGGACGTAGCGGTTCTTGAAGCGCGCTTTACCGTCAACGAAGGAGAACACGCTGAACATGCCGTCGCCATCGAACCAGTGGCCATAGGGCGTATCGCCGATTTTCTGGCGACCAGGGCCGTTTCGCAGGAAGGTACCGGCCAGGTCCCTGGGCACTTCTCCTTCTACGTCCTCGATGACGTAATCGTGTTCCTCATCGAGGTTGGCGAGCCCGCCATGGCAGCTCGGCACCTCGTTGGAGCCTTTGACGGCAATGTTCATGAGTGATTCTCCGGTGTGGCTTCTTGAGTCCCTTTGACCCAGAAGTTCGTCATCCCGCGGAAGCTCGGCACCTGTGCATAAACGAAGCCTTTGGCGCTGTGTTCGAGCACCGGATAGCGGCGCAGGAGTCCGAGCACAGCTTCCTGGGCCTCCAGACGGGCGAGATGCGCCCCGAGGCAGAGATGACGGCCGCCGCCAAAGGACTGATGGTGCGTGTCCTCGCGTTCGATGTCGAAGCGATCAGGATCCGGATAGACCTCAGGATCCCGATTCGCGGCGGCCAGAGACGTGGACAGGCTCTCGCGTTCGTGGACCGGGCAGCCACCGATGTCGATGGTCCGATTGGCGATCCTTCCTGAGTTCGTCACCGGCGAATCGAACCGCAGCATCTCCTCTACGGCGTTTTCGATGAGACAGGGATTGCGGCGGAGTTTCTCCAACTGCTCCGGATGGTCGAGGAGCGCCTTGACGCCGTTACCAATGAGGTCCGTGGTCGTGACGTTGCCGGCGACGAGCAGGAGATTGCACTGGCCTACGATCTCGCGAACCGTGAGTTTTTCGCCCTGGGCTTCGGCTCGGATCATGTCAGAGATCAGGTCATCGCCGAGCGTCTGCCGACGGGCTTCGATTTCCGCCACAAAAAAGGCGTTCAACGCCTCCTGCGCGGCCTCACCGGCGGCGAGTTCTTCCGGCGTCGAGAATGGGTTGAAGGCGATCTTCACGGAGGTATCGGACCATTCCTTGAAGGCGCCATGCATGGCGGCGTCGATGCCGAGCATCTCCGCGATCACTACCGTCGGAATAGGACCAGCGAACTCGGCGATGAGGTCGAACTCTTCTGCTTGAATCCGATCGAGCACCTGCTCCACGGTCGCACGAACCTGCTCCCGCCAGCGTTCGACGGCCGCTGGCGTAAACGGCTTGCTGACCAGCATGCGCAGGCGTCGATGATCCGGCTCGTCCATGAGCAGCATGGAGGGTTCTTCGTCACCGCCCAGGAACTCGCGGGTGAAGGTGCCGGGCTTCGCCTTACGCGGATCGCTCCAGAGATCTTTGTCGCGGAGGATCGCTTTCACATCGTCGTGGTGCGTGTAGATATAGCGGCCGAGCTCTTTGTCGTGAAGCACGGCGGTGCTCGCCCGGATCCGCTTCAGAATGCCGTAGGGATCCTCCCGGAAGTGTTCGTCTATCGCGGTGAGCGCCACACCGGACGGCAGCGCCTCCGCGCTGTCTCCAGCCTCCTTCTGACCGGGCTGATCCGTCGCTCCTGCTGCTGCCATCGTGCTCCCCTGACCACTTGTGACCCCGATGGTACGATCTGAGACGCCTGCCGCAAGCGATGGTAACTAAAGGAGACTGCCTTGCCGGAAAACCCGCCACAGAAAGACACGGAAGAAAATGCGGAGCGCGGAAAAGCGCCCGCCAGAAAATCGGAGCAACCGCAGGGCATCCGCTTCTTTCAGCAGGCCTATCTCGTGGACGATCTCGATGCTGCCTGCGCGCGCTGGGCCCACCTCTTCGGCGCAGGCCCCTTCGTCGTCGCCGCCCACCACCGCACCGATCGCTTCAGCTATCGCGGCACGTCCCAGGAAGCTGACGTTTCCTACGCCTTCGGCTACCTCGGAGACATGATGATTCAGTTCATCACCCAGCATGACGACACGCCGTCCATCTATCGTGACATGTATGCCGCCGGCGAGAGTGGCTTCCACCACGTTGGCATTCTCGTCAGCGACTTCAAGGTCGCGCGGCAGCGTTATGTCGACGAAGGCTTCGAGGTGGCCTGCGAACTCTATGCGGACGGCGTCGATGCCGCCTACATCGATACCCGGGCAGCCACCGGCGGCTTCACGGAGATCCACGGCGATCCTCCGCACATACTCAAGGCCTTTGCCCGCTGGCAGCGCGCCCACGACTTGTTCAAGCCCGGCGATCCGATCATCATGCGGCCGGGAGAAAGCGCGAGGGAGTAGGTTCGTGCAGGTAAACGGTCTGTTGTTCGACCTTGGTGGCACCCTGTTCAGCTACAGCGGTCGCCGCCGCATGGGTAAGGCAATCATGGAAACCGTTGCAGATCTCGGCATTGAGGCCGAGCCAGCGGACATCGGAGCTGCCTGGGGTAACGCCAGCCGTGACGCCATGCGGCGCTTTGCCCGGGAGCCCTACTTTCTGCATCGGGATCTGTTTCGGACCACCCTCGAGGCCTTTGCAGCCGGCTTCGAGCGCGAAGTCGGCGACGCCCTGGCAGAACGATTTCACGCCGCTCAGCGTCAGGCAACCATCGACAACCTGCCCATCCGTGACGACACCGCCGATACGCTGGAAGCACTGAAAGAACGCGGGCTCTATCTCGCCATCGTGTCCAACATCGACGACGACTATCTCGATCCCATCGTCGCCAAACACGGCCTCGAACGTTGGCTCGATCACTGGACGAGTTCCGAAGAAGCCGCCTCCTGTAAACCGCACACGGGTATCTATCACTACTCCCTCGAGAAGGCCGGCCTCGCCATCGGCGAAACCCTGTTTGTCGGCGACTCGCTGCACCACGACGTCGCCGGTGCCAGCGCCGTGGGTATGCGGTCGGTGCGCATCAAGGAGGAAGGCATCTCCACACCGCTCACAGAGGGCCTCGAGGTCACGGCGGAGCCCGATTACGAGATCACGAGCCTCACGGAACTCATCGACATCGTCGATGCCCTGAACGGCAATGGCCGCTAACGCGATACCGGAAATCCCGGAAGAACTCTCGGCGGACTGGCTGAGCGAAGCCCTCGGGACACCCGTCTCCGACGTGGAGCGGGAGATTCTCGGGCAGGGCCAGGGTTTTCTCGGCGACATCGTGCGCCTGCATCTGAGCTCCGATGGGACGCTGCCGGAAACGGTCATCGCCAAGCTGCCGAAGAAGGCCAATCGCGCCATGGGCGAGATGCTCGGCGTCTACGAGCGGGAGGTGCTGTTCTTCGACGAGCTCGGCGCCTCCGTCCCGGTCAGAACGCCGCGGATCTACTTCAGCCACTACGACCCCGATGCGGGATCCGAAAAACAGAAGGAAATCCTCGGCGCCTGCGACGGCCTGCCGCGGTTCATGACGCCGGTCATCGGCTATCTCGGCAAGAAGATCGCCGCCGCAAAAAACCGCCGCTATCTGCTGATTATGGAGGACCTGGGCGCCTTCGAGCCCTGCGATCAGTTCGCGGGTGCGGACGCTGCGTTCTGCGGCGCCGTTCTCGAGCAGTTCGCGCCGGCGCACCGCGCCTTCTGGAACGATGCCACGTTCGCGGACCGCTTCTGGCTGCTGCCCATGGACATCGATGCCCGCATGCGCGAAGGCATGTTCCGGCAGACGTTACCGCGCTTTCTCGCCGAGGCGGACGAGAATCTCAAACCGTACGTGAGCTGGATTGGCGAGCACTATGCAGAGCTCACCCATCGTCTCACGGAAGAAGCCCCAACCACCCTGCTGCACTGCGATCTGCGCCTCGACAACGTCTGCAGCAACGGCAGCGAGTGCGCCTATCTCGACTGGCAGTTAACCCGTTCGGGTCCTGCCGCCTACGACGTCGCCTACTTTATCGGCAGCGCCCTGCACGCAGACACATCGGCTGCGGCGGAAGACGAATGCCTTGCCCGCTACCATCGGGCACTCGACGTAGCGGACTACGATTTCGCCCGTTTCCGCCGGGACTACGAACGGGGCCTGCTGCTGGCGCTTACGTCCGTCATGCCCAGCGACGACTTCGCCATCGATGCGGGGCGGGGGCAGGAGATGATGGCCCGCTGGCGCGCCCGCCTGGCTGCGCGACTGCAGCGGGTAGACGTCACTACCCTACTTTAGGCAGAATTCGAAAAAACCGGATGGCTTGACGGTTTTTTTGAGCCGAAGTTTTCCAAGGGGAAGGGGAATCATGCAGGCAGCCCTGGTTACGGGCCGCGAAACGATCACGCTCACGGATTTTCCCGAGCCGGAAGCAACGCCGGGCCGGGCCGTGGTCGACATCGCTTTCTGCGGCATCTGCGGCACCGACCTGCACGCCTATCAGTCCGGTGCACCCTACAACCCCGCCATCTGCGGACACGAATGGAGCGGCACCGTCTCAGCCGCGCACAGCGACACGGGTTTGAAGGAAGGTGACCGGGTTGCCATCGGCATCGCCGGCGCCTGTGGCCGCTGTCCGACCTGTCTGCGGGGAGACCACGATCACTGCGAGACGGCTTTTCAGGGCCTCATCGGTATCGGTCCCCTCGCAGCGCCACACGGAGGCTTTGCACCGTCAATCGCCATCGATGCGAGCCGTCTCTATCCGGTCGCCGATGCGATCGACTTCGCCCGGGCAGCCCTGCTCGAACCGGCAACCATCGCACTGCACGCCGTACGCCGCACGGACATCCGCCTCGGCGACGTGGTCCTCGTGATCGGCGGCGGGCCCATCGGTCTGCTCGTCGCCCAATGTGCGCGCGCCGCCGGTGCGGGCTCCGTGGTAATGGTAGAACCGCAGCCTGCGCGCCGGGCCATGGCCGAGCGCCTCGGCTGCGATCTGACCCTCGATCCGCAGGCAGGCAACGTCGCTGAGCTGTTACAGGCCCACAGCGGGCATCCGGGTGCCGACGTCGTTTTCGAATGCGCCGGGATTCCAGACACCGTCGACACTGCCGTGACGCTCTGTCGCCGCGGTGGCGTTGTGTCCCTGGTGGGTGTCCCGAATGCACCCGCGAGCATCAACGCCGCCGGCTGGCTCGTGCAGGAGATCCGTCTGACGAGTTCCCTGGGCTATCAACGGGAAGAATTCGAGCTCTGCCAGAGCCTCGTCAACGATGGGCGTCTGCAACTCGAGCCGCTACACACCTCGACGGTCGGCCTCGATGGGATCAGCGACGCTTTCGCTGCCCTCGCCCGGGATCCCCAGGAGGTGAAGATCCTCGTGGATCCCGGCCAGTAGGCGACAACCCGTCGATCAGTTAACCAGGGGGAGAGAAGACCAATGCTCGATGATCTATTCGGCCTGACGGGCCAGGTGGCTGTGGTGACGGGCGCCGGCCGCGGTATCGGCGAGGGCATCGCCCGCGTGCTTGCCGGCGCCGGTGCCAGCGTTGTCTGTGCCGCGCGACGCACCGAGGAAATCGAGCGCGTTGCCGCCGAGATCGTGGCTGCCAACGGTAAAGCCATCGCCGTGACAACCGACGTCACGGATGGTGCCGCCTTGAGACGGCTTGCCGAAGCCGCCCGCACGGAGTTCGGCCGTCTGGACATCTGGGTGAACAACGCCGGTGGCTCGCCCCTGCAGATGCCGCTCACGGAGCTGCCCCGGGACGAGTGGGATGCAACGCTCGCGCTCAATCTCACGGCGATCTGGCAATCCACCTGCATCGCTGCGGAGCTCATGGAGGACGGCGGCCGCGTGCTGAACATTTCCTCCATTGCCGCGGAAATGGTGGTCATGGGCAGCGGCCACTACAGCGCCGCGAAGGCTGGTGTGAACATGCTCACCCGCGCGTTCGCCCAGGAACTCGGTCCCCGCATTCGCGTGAACTGCATCATGCCCGGGGCTGTGCCAACGGAGATCATGATGAAGGCCATG